>NZ_CP108403.1:5529838-11059676 GCF_035975215.1 Amycolatopsis sp. NBC_01307
CAGCACGCGAGATCCGCCGGGAATCACGCGAGATCCGCCGGGAATCACGTGAGTTTCGCCCCTGATCACGCGGGATCCGGTTCCGCTCACACGGGATCCGGGGCTGGTCACGCGGGTCGCGGAGCGGGGCACGTGGGGCTCACCCGTCCGGGGGGTCACCGACGGTCACCGCGGCGGCGAACCGGTCCTCAAACGTAGCTGAGCACACAAGAAGATCCGCGTCCCACCGGGCGGGCGGGACGCGGATCTCGTGGTCTTGCGGCGCTACTGCTCTTCGAAGCGCTGGCGGAAGCGCTCCTCCATCCGCTGGGTGAACGAGCTGCGGCGGCCTTGCTGCTTGCCGCCTCGTGAGCCCGGTCCACCGCCCTTGCCGTCCGATTCGGCGCCGTGCCGGATCGATGTGACGGCCAACATGACCCCGAAGAACATCACGAGGAACCCGAGCACGCTGATCAGCGGGATGTCGGCCACCCGGAACTGCGGCACCACCACGCCCAGCACCAGCAGGGCCACGCCCACTACGAACAGGGCGATGCCCTGAATACGCCGTCGGCGAGCGGGGCGACGCAACCGGGTGCCACGCACCGTGGATGCGAACTTGGGGTCCTCGGCATAGAGCTCGCGCTCGATCTGATCGAGCAGCCGCTGCTCATGCTCGGAGAGTGGCATCTTTCCTCCTCCGGCACAGCTGTCGCGGGCGCCGGGCCGCGCAACGTTCTGGACCCAACAGCCAACCCCAGGCGGGGTGGCACTGTCCAGGATACGAGGCCCGCGCCCGGACGACTACCCGATCCCGCATCCAGAAGGGATCGAATTGGGGTAAATCCGGGCCGAGGGGGCTGACGGACCGTCACGATCGCCGATCGTGACCGGTTCAGGGCTCCCGCGGCGCCAGGAGTGAGGCCGGCCGGATGGCCGCGGAGCCGAACTTCGAGCGGGCGACGTCGGCCGCGACCTCGGCGTCCCGCCACCGCGGCGCCGGTGAATCGAACACGAGCTGCTCGCCCGCTTCGCCGGTTTCGAGCCCTTCGACCCGGACGCCGATCAGCCGGACGGCGCCGGTCGGCGCGTGCTCCGTGAGCAACGCCACGGCGACGGCGTGGATCTCGCGGGCGACGTCGGTGGCCGAGACGAGCGTGCGGGCCCGGGTGATGGTCCGGAAGTCCGCGAACCGCACCTTGATCGAGACGGTCCGGCCGCGCACCTCCCGCCCGCGCAGCGTGGCGCCGACCCGCTCGGCCAGGCGCAGCAGCTCGAGGCCGACCTCGGCGCGGTCGTGCCGGTCGACGTCGAAGGTGTGCTCGGCGCCGATCGACTTGTCCGGCGACTCGGTGACGACCTCGCGTTCGTCGATGCCGCGGGCCAGCCGGTAGAGGTGCTCGCCGGCCGCGACGCCGAGCGACTTGCGCAGCCGGTCGGGCGGGAACGCGGCGACGTCGGCGATGGTGTCCAGGCCGAGCCGCCGCAGGTGCTCCTCGGTGCGGGCGCCGACGCCCCACAGCGCCGAGACGGGCAGCGGGTGCAGGAACGCGAGGGTCTCCGCGGCGGGCACGACGACCATGCCGTCCGGCTTCGCCATGCCCGAAGCCAGCTTCGCGACGAACTTGACCTTCGCGACGCCGACCGAGCAGGTGATGCCGTGTTCGGCCGCGACGCGGCCGCGGATCCGCGCGCCGAGCTGGGCCGGTGTCGCGCCGAGGCGGCGTAGCGCGCCGCTGACGTCCAGGAAGGCTTCGTCGAGGCTGAGCGGTTCGACCAGCGGGGTGAGGTCGCGGAAGATGCCCATCACGCCACGGGAGACCTCGCCGTAGAGGCCCGCGGTCGGCGGGATGTTGATCAGGTGCGGGCAGAGGCGTTTCGCGGTCGAGAACGGCATCGCCGAGCGCACGCCGAACTTGCGCGCCGGGTAGTTCGCGGCGGCCACGACGGCCCGCGGGCCACCCCCGGACACGACGACGGGCCTGCTGGCCAGCTCGGGCCGCGTCCGCAGCTCGACGGACACGAAGAAAGCATCCATGTCGACATGCAGCATTCCGCAGCCGGCGTCGTCCGGCAGCGGTTCCCCCGGCCGGACCCGGAACCGGCCCATGCCGCCGGGAAGTTCAGCGTTTCGCCCCACGAGGAGGACGCTACCGCCCACCCCCGACAGTTCCGGGCGGGCGAGGCGGGCACCACGGTGTGACCCGAGCGCGCCGTCCGAAACCCGCGCGCCAGGGCGTCAGGCCGGGTGGCGGGCCAGCGCGTGGAGGCGGCCCGCGATGTTCCGCAGTGCCGGGGACGAGGCCGCCGTCTGCTCGAACGCCGCCAGGTCCTCGTCGCGGACGCCGCCCGGGACCAGGTCCGCGATCACGCGGTCGCCCTGCAGCAGGGTCACCTCGAGGCCCGCCGCTTCCAGCTGGGCCTTGAGGCCGTCGCCGTCGAAGCGGCGCAGGACCGTGTCGCCCGGGGCGATGCCGTCGACGCTCGTCAGCAGCTGCTGCGCTGCCGCCACCCGGCCCGCCAGGGCCCGGTGCAGCACCGCCGCGTGGCGGTTGGCCACCAGCACCGACACCGCTCCGCCCGGGGCGACCGCCGCCGCGAGGGCGGCCAGCACCGCGGCCGGGTCGTCGACGATCTCCAGGAGGCCGTGCGCCAGCACGAGGTCGGCCGAGCCGGCCGGGATGTGGCGGCCCAGCGCGTCGGCGTCGTCGGCGATCACCGTGATCCGATCGGAGACGCCTTTCTCCTCGGCCCGGCGCTTCAGCGTCGCGAGCGCGTTGGGGCTCGGCTCCACGACGGTCACCTGGCAGCCGGCCGCCGCGAACGGCACCGCCCAGCCGCCACTGCCGCCGCCCACGTCGACGACGCCGGGGTGCTCGGCGCCCCGGGCGCGGGCGGCCTCGATCTCGGCCTCGAGCACCCGGCGAACGGCGCCCGAACCCCGGGCGGCCACGGTGTCCGTCTTCATGTCGCACAGAGTAGTGCCCGGTCCGGCTTTTCTCCCGGCTGGTCCCTTCGGGTGAACCGGAGTCACGACGCCTGGCCCGGTGGCCCCGCTGGCCACCACCCGTAGGCTGGTCGTCGTGCACACGGTCGCCGTACTCAGCCTCAAGGGGGGCGTCGGCAAGACGACGGTCGCCCTCGGTGTGGCCTCCGCCGCCCTGCGTAGGGGCACGCGGACCCTGGTGGTCGACCTGGACCCGCAGGGCAACGCCACGACCTCGCTCGACCCGCCCTACACCGACGCCACCCTCGCCGACGTGCTCGAGGACCCCACCCGCGCGACACTCGAGCGCGCGATCGCGCCGAGCGTGTGGAGTGAGGACGTCGACGTCCTCGTCGGCACCGAGGAGCTGGAGCTGCTCAACGACCCGGACGCCGACAGCGACCGGCTGGCGAACTTCTCCCGCGCGCTCGACGAGCTGCACCGCGAGCCGCTGCGCGAGACGCCGTACGAGCTGGTGATCCTCGACTGCCCGCCGTCGCTGGGCCGGCTGACGAAGTCGGCGCTGGTCGCCGCGGACAGCGCGCTGATCGTCACCGAGCCGACGATGTACGCCGTCGCCGGCGCCCGCCGGGCCCTGGAAGCCATCGAGAACATCCGCAAGGAGCTCAACCCGGACCTGCGCCCGATCGGTGTGCTGGTCAACAAGCTGCGCGTGCGCTCCTACGAGCACCAGTTCCGGATCGCCGAGCTGCGCGAGAACTTCGGCCCGCTGGTGATGCCGACGGCGATCACCGACCGGCTGGCCGTGCAGCAGGCCCAGGGCGCGTGCAGCCCGATCCACGAGTGGCACTCCCCCGGCGCGCAGGAGATCGCGCTGACGTTCAACATGGTGCTGGCGAAGATCCTGCGCTCCAACCGCGCCGGGCGCCACCGCGTCCACGGCGAGGAGCCCGAGGGTCCCGACTGGCCCGAAGGTCCGGCGCCGGAGACCGAGGCGGCCCCGGCCGAGGTGTCCGAATCCGCGGGGTGAGCCGTGCCCGAAGGTGACACCGTCTACCTCGTCGGGAAGCGCTTCGACCGCGCACTGGCCGGGAAGACGTTGCTGCGCGGCCAGTTCCGCGTGCCGCAACTGGCCACTGTGGACCTCGCCGGGCGGGACGTGCTCGGCGTCGGCACGGTCGGCAAGCACCTGTTCACGCGCTTCTCCGGCGACCTGACCCTGCACTCGCACCTGATGATGGACGGCATGTGGGACGTCTACGCGGCCGGCGCGAAGTGGCGCCGGCCCGGGCACCACGCCCGCGTGGTCCTGACCGCGGCCGACGTCCAGGTGATCGGGTTCCGCGTCCACGACCTCAAGCTCGTGCCCGCGGCGAAGGAACGCGACCTCGTCGCCCACCTCGGCCCGGACCTGCTCGATCCACAGTGGACGGACGAGCACGCGGCCCGGGCGACGGCCGCGCTGGCCGCCGAGCCGGCCCGCGAGCTGGGGCTGGCGCTGCTCGACCAGCGCGTGATGGCGGGCGTCGGAAACCTGTACAAGTGCGAGATGTGCTTCCTGCTCGGCGTGACGCCGTGGACGCCGGTGTCCGAAGTGGACGCCGCGCGGACGGTCGCGCTCGGCCGGAAGCTGCTGCTGGCCAACGCCGTCTCCGGGCGGTTCGACCAGAGCACCACCGGCCACCTCGACCGCAACCGGAAGAACTGGGTCTACGAGCGCACCCGCCAGGGCTGCTTCCGGTGCGGCGGCCCCACCCTGGTGCGCACGCAGGGCCACGACGTCCGGCAGCGGCCGACGTGGTTCTGCCCGAAGTGCCAGTCCGGCCCCGCTCCCGCGCGCTGAGCCGACCCCGTGACGTCGTTCAAGCCCCCGCTCCACGGGACCGGCAGCGAACGCGGCGACCTCGCTCCCTGAGCCGTCCACGCGCTGGGCACCAAGGCCGGCGCGGAGACCCTCGTGTTCGCGCTCCGCGACGCGTCCTTCCTCGGTGACGTGCGGAAAGCTCTCCTGAAAAGTGAGATCCGGCAAATGACGTTGCCGGGTCGCGGGAACTTCGTTTAGCGTGGCGGTACACGAGAGAGGAGGTGGTCCTAAGTTGTATTCCAACAGGACTCGTGAGGTGACTGTCCGCTAGCGGATGGCACGAGATGGGACTTTGAGCAGCGATACAACGGAGCCACCTTCGGCTCATCGCCTGCTTCCCGTGTTTGCCTGATAGCGAATACCAGGCAGTCACCGGGCCCCCAGGGTTCCCGGGCACCGGTCCGGCCCGGGCTCGAGCGTTTGACGGCGTTCGAGAGACCCCCTGGGGGTACCCCCAATACCGCTCATTTGCGCAGGTCATCCCGCCGATCGGCGGTCGATGACCGCCCGGCGATCCGACCTCCGTCTTCGCCGATCCGGTTTCGCCGTTCTGTCCCCCGAACGGGTCAACCGTCGCTAGCCTGGAACCATGCTCAGGCCCGACTACCCGATCACCACGGAACGCCTGCTCCTGCGCCCGTTCACGCCCGACGACCTCGACGCGCTGAACTCCTTCCAGTCCCGCTCCGACGTCGCCCGCTACCTGTACTGGGGCCCGCGCAGCCGCGCCGAATCGGCCGCCGCGCTCGCGAAACGGGTGCACAGCTCGACGTTGACGAACGAGGGGCAGTTCCTGGCCGTCGCGGTCGAGCTGGCCGAGACCGGGCAGCTGATCGGCGACCTGAACCTCGAGTGGCTCAGCAGCGAGCACCGCCAGGGCGAGATCGGGTTCGTCTTCCACCCCGACCACCACGGCAAGGGCCTGGCCGCCGAAGCCGCCACCGAGCTGCTGCGCCTGGGCTTCGAAGACCTGGGGCTGCACCGGATCATCGGCCGCTGCGACGGTCGCAACACCGCCTCCGCCGCGCTCATGCAGCGCCTCGGCATGCGCGAGGAAGCGCGGCTGCGGGAGAACGAGATCGTCAAGGGCGAGTGGACCGACGAGCTCGTCTTCGCGATGCTCGAGAACGAGTGGAAGGACCGCGAGTAGTGGGCTCGTTCACGTCGAGGTGACGCTCCGGTCGCGCGCTCCGGGCGATTTGGCAGCATGAGGGCGTGTTCTTCGACAAGATCGTCCGCCCGGCGCTGTACCGGCTGTCCTACCACGACCCCGAGCTGGTGCACGAGCGCACGATCGGCGTCCTCTCCCGCCTCGGCAAGGCCGCCTCCGTGCTGAGCCGCGTCAGCCGCGTCGACGACCCGGTGACGGTGCTGGGCCTGCGCTTCCCGAACCGCGTCGGCCTCGCCGCCGGGATGGACAAGAACGGCCGCGCGCTGCCCGCGTGGGCCGGGCTCGGCTTCGGTTTCGTCGAGGTCGGCACCGTGACGCGGCTGGCGCAGCCGGGCAACCCGAAGCCGCGGCTGTTCACCCTCCCCCAGACCAACGCGGTCATCAACCGCATGGGCTTCAACAACGACGGCGCCGAGGCGCTCGCGGCAAAGCTCGCCCGAGAGGGCAAACCGGGCGTGCCACTCGGGATCAGCATCGGGAAGTCCAAGGTCACGCCGCTCGAGGACGCCGTCGAGGACTACCGGTTCTCGCTGCGTGCGCTGCACCCGTACGCCGACTACTTCGCGATCAACGTCAGCTCGCCGAACACGCCGGGGCTGCGTCAGCTGCAGGACCGCGCGGCGCTGGCCGAGCTGCTCGGCGAGCTGCGGTCGACGTCCGTGGAGCTGGCCGGTGGCGCCGCGCCGACGCCGGTGCTGGTGAAGGTCGCCCCGGACCTGACCGACGACGCGCTGGCCGAGCTGCTCGAGGTCAGCCTCGAGCACGGCGTCGCCGGGATCATCGCCACCAACACGACCTTGTCCCGCGACGGCATCGCGGCCGCGGAGAGCGGCCTGGCCGGACAGGCGGGAGGGCTGTCCGGCCGGCCGCTGACCACCCGCGCGGCCGAGGTCGTGCGCTTCGTGCACGACCACACCGGCGGGAGCCTGCCGATCATCGGCGTCGGCGGCATCCTCGGCCCGGACGACGCCGTCCGGCTGGTGGACGCCGGCGCGTCACTCGTGCAGCTCTACACCGGGTTCGCGCTGCACGGGCCGGGTCTGGTGCGCCGCGTCAGCCGTGGCCTCGCGGCCCGACGGTAGACGTGAAGCGCACGTAGCCGCGCCAGGACTCGTAGCGTTCCAGGCCCGGTGCCGCCGTCGTCGCGTCCTTTTCGCACCGGACGGCCAGGACCTTGGACCCGTCCTCCAGCTCGACGCGGGCCAGCACGAACGGCTCCGGCAGCGTGGCGGCGAACCGGCCCAGTGCGGCCGGGGACAGCCGCCAGCGCTCGCCGTCCAGGCCACGGCCGTCGACGTCTTCGAGCACGCCCGGCTGCGGCGGTTCGGTGGCCAGCAGCACCATCCGGTACCGCTCGGCGGTCCGGACCGGGCCGGTGAACCGGGCGCCGAGCTCGGTGAGCCGGGAGTTGAGCGGCTGGCCGCGCAGGTGCGCGCCGAACACGACGAGGTCCTCGCCGGGCTCCGGGTAGTGCGTCATCGGCTCGTCCGTGCAGACGGTGGCGAGGTCGAGGGCGATCTGGTCCTCGAACGCGCGCGTCACGAAGGTGACGCCGAACGGGCGGCGGTCGCCCGGCAGCACCGGGACGGTGACCGCGGCCAGGTCGAGCACGTTCACGAACGAGCTGTAGGTGGCCAGGCGGTGGCTCACGCCGATCGGGTCGGCCAGTGCTTCGGCGAGGTCCGGGTGGTCCGGCACGGTCGGCACGAGGAGCGCGTCGAACCCGTCGAGCGCCCGCGCGGCCCGGACTTTCAGCTCGGCGAGCCGGTGTTTGTCGGCGGCGAACGCGTGCGCGGTGTGGCCGCCGGCCGCGTGGATCAGGGTGGCGACCGTCGGGTCGGAGTCGGCCGGGTCCTTGCCGAGGAACTCCCCGATCACGGCGTAGCTCTCGGCGTCGAGCGAGCCGGTGTAGACCAGTTCGCCGGCTTCGCGGAAGGCGTCGAAGGCGATCGGTTCGACGATCGCGCCCGTCACGGCCAGCCGCGTCACGGTGTCCTCGAACGCGAGCCGGGCCGCGGCGCTCAGCGGGGCCAGGCCGGCCTTGTCCGGGATCGCGATCCGCGGGTGGTCGCCGGCGCCGAGGCGGACGTCGGCGGGCCAAGGGCGCGTGCCGGGATCGACGCCGTCCGGGCCGGTCATCAGGGCGAGCGCGTGGCGGCCGGCGGCCAGGCCGGTCGCGAACACCGAGACGCTGTCGTAGGAGCGCGACGTCGGCAGGACGCCGGTCATCGGGAGCAGACCGAGCGTCGGCTTCAGCCCGACGACGGCGTTCAGCGCGGCCGGGATCCGGCCGGAGCCCGCGGTGTCGGTGCCCAGCGCCAGGTCGACGATGCCGAGCGCGACGGCGACGGCCGAGCCGCAGCTGGAGCCGCCGGCGACCTTCGTCCGGTCCCACGCCGCGGTCACCGCGCCGTACGGACTGCGGGTACCGGTGAGGCCGTAGCCGAACTGGTCCAGGTTGGTCTTGCCGAGCACGACCGCGCCGGCCGCGGTGAGCCGGGCGACGACGGTGGCGGAGGTCTCCGGGACCCGGGCGAACGACGGGCACCCCGCGGTGGTGGGCTGCCCGGCGACGTCGATCACGTCCTTGACGGCGACGACGGTGCCCGCCAAGGGCAGGACTTCACCCGCCTTCACCCGTTCGTCGACCGCCTTCGCGTCGACGAGGACGTCCTCGATGGCGCGCAGGGTGGTCCAAAGCTCGGGGCGATCGACCTCGGAGACGCGCTCGAAGGCCGCGATGACGCGCTGGGTCGCGCTGGGTGGGGTGGTCGGGACGGGGTCCGGTTCCGGCGGGAGCGTGTTCACGGGGCGTCCTTCCCTCGGCGGAAAGCGAGAAAGTCCACTGTGTACGGTCGGCGCCGGCGAACCTCAGAGCACGGCGGGCCTTCCGTCGGGTGCCACCACTGCTTGCATGACAGAAACGTTAGGTCGTGCACGTTTCCGTCGCTACCGGTTTCCGATTACGCGCGTGTTTCGGGACCAAGGGGTGAACAGGCGGCGACGCCGGGGTGAAACGCACGATCACGCACGCCGCGTGACCGGACGGGTCCGGAGCCGGACGACGGCACCCGGATGGCAGAGCGGGGCACCTGAACGGCTCAGCGCGAGCCGTTTTCGCGTGATCGGCGCGCCGGCACGTGTGACGGGAGGGTCAACACGCGTGAGTGGACAGTCGACTCGCGTGTGTGGACGGTCGACACGCGACCTGGAGGGTCGACTCGCGCACCCAGACAGTCGGCTCGCGTACCTGGAAGGTCGGCTCGCGTGCTGCAACCCGAGTCTCGCGTGACTAGAGACGGGACTCGCGTGATTGGGGCCGGAACTCGCGAGTCACGGGCCTGATCACGCGAGTTCCGGGCTGGATCACGCGAGTTACGGGTTCCAGCACGCTGGTTACGGGGCTGGTCACGTGGGTTGCGCGGCGGATCACGTGGGGTGCGGGTGGTGTCCCGTCAGGAGAGTTCGCGGAGGGCCATGGCCAGGCCGGCCAGGCGGTCCGTGGCGTCGGTGAGGGCCTGTTTGGACGTGATCAGGCCGTCGCCCGCGGCGGCGACGGTGTGGCCGGCCGCGGCGACCAGGCCGCCGTAGCCTTCGAGGCCGTCGTCGAGCTGCTCGCGGAGCTTGGCGACCGCCGCGTCGAGCGCCGCGCGCTCGCGGGCGGGGGCGGCGTTGCGGCCGCGTTCGATCGCCTGGATGCGAGCCGCCAGGCCGCGCAGGGCGGCCGCGGCTTGGTCGGCCGTCTGGCGGGCGTCCGCGACGGACACTTCGGACACCGGCATCGTGCCCACCGAGGACGGCACCGACAGCTGGCGCAGCAGCTCGAACAGCGACGCCTCGCCCTCGGCCAGCCGTTCCATCGGCTCGCGCGCCACCGACCCGGCGGGCGGCAGCGGGGGCGGGCCGGCCGGGGTGGCCGGCAGCTGGACGCGGTTGAGGCCGCGGAGCTTGAGCCCGGACCGGACGCCGAAGGTGCCGAACACGACGGCACCGGCGAAGGCCATGATCGCCTGCGGCATCATCGCGGCGCCGGTGGCGCTGATCCAGCCCACGCCCGCGGCCACGGCGAGGACGCCGCACAGGATCGTCAGCAGGATCCACAGCGTGAGCGCGCGTGACGTCCGGCGCTTGCGGCGTTCCAGCTTCGCGGCGGGGTCGTTCCACCGGTTCCACTTGGTCCGGGCCTCGGCGAAGGCCGGGACCTGGTTCGCCACGGACGCCAACGACGACAGGTCCGGCATCCGCGACCCGGACGTCCGCGGCCGCTGCAGCGGGTTCGGCCGCTGGTAGGACGGCCGGGCGGTCCCGGGCTTCCCGCCGGCCTGATCGGCCGGCGGGAAGTACCTCTGGACCTTCTGGAGCTTCTCCTGGGCGCGCTGGGCGTATTCGGGCAGCTTCTCGATGTGCTTGTCGAGCTTGGCGCCGAACTCGCTGAAGTCCCGGCCTCTGCCTTGCTGTCCCATGCCCGCCCCCTGTTCGGCTCCGGCTCCGGCGTCAAGCCGGGTTCTTGCCCTGCTCCGCCTGCACGCGCGCCTGGATCTCACGCTGGATGTCGGCCGAGCTGGCGGCCGGCTTCTGGGCCGCCGCCGCGCCGCCGTCGGTCACCTGGGCGACCGAGTCGCCGCGCATCGACGCGCGGATCTGCTCGAGCCGCGACTGCCCGGCGAACTGCGTGGTGGAGGCCTGGACCTCCATCATGCGGCCCTGGACCGAGTTCTGAGCGAGTTCCGCTTGACCCAGCGCCGTGGTGTAGCGCTTCTCGATCTTGTCGCGGACCTCTTCCAGCGACGGCGTGTTGCCCGGCGCGGCCAGCTGGCTCATCTGGTTCAGCGAAGCGGAGACCTGCTCCTGCATCTTCGCCTGCTCCAGCTGCGAGAGCAGCTTGGTGCGCTCGGCCAGCTTCTGCTGCAGCATCTGCGAGTTGCGCTCCACGGCCTTCTTGGCCTGGGCCGCCGCCTGCAGCGACTGGTCGTGCAGCGTCTTGAGGTCCTCGATGTTCTGCTCGGCCGTGACGAGCTGCGTCGCGAAGCTCTCCGCGGCGGTCTCGAACTCGGTCGCCTTCTGCTCGTCACCCTTGCCCCGGGCCTCGTCCGCGAGGACGAGGGCCTGGCGGGTCGAGGCCTGCAGCTTCTCGACGTCGCTGAGCTGCCGGTTGAGCTTCATCTCCAGCTGACGCTGGTTGCCGATCACGGAGGCGGCCTGCTGCGTCAGCGCCTGGTGGTTGCGCTGCGCCTCCTCGATGGCCTGCTGGATCTGTACCTTCGGGTCGGCGTGCTCGTCGATCTTCGACGAGAACGCCGCCATCATGTACTTCCAGAACTTCACGAACGGGTTGGCCATCTCCTCCGCCTGCCTTCTTGCGTCCCACGGGCCTTGAGTACTCGGGGTGGTGGGGCGTCGCTCCCCTGCACATGCAACGCACCGACCCCGGCGTTGGGTTCCATCGTGTCAGGTCGGCCACGTCCATTCCAGGCGACCCCGGGGGATTTCAGGGTTCACCCCCTGATCACCCCGGTATCCCACGGGTATCCCACGCGAACGGCCCCGGGCGCGTTGCCCGGGGCCGTCGTCGTGTCCGATTCGTGACTATGCGGCGATCGTGGAGGCCAGCTTCGGCTGCCCGATCGTCGTGCGCAGGGTGGTGTTCATCCGCGGCGCCGGCGAAACCCGCAGGTCCGCGAGGTCGTTGCCGATCAGCTCGGACATCAGGCGGCCGCCTTCGATCCCGGCCGCCGAGGCCTTCGCACCGCGGTCGGGCACCTTCTCCCGGGGCGCGCCGTCCACGATCCGCTCGTCGACCGGCGCGACCTCGACGTTGTCGAGGGCCGAAACGTCCGCTGCCACGTGGTGCAGCAGTTCGCCGAGCGGAAGGTCCAGGGCCTGGCAGATGGACGCGAGCAGCTCGCTCGACGCCTCCTTCTGGCCGCGTTCCACCTCGGAGAGGTAGCCGAGGCTGACCCTGGCGGCGCGGGAGATGTCGCGCAGCGTACGACGCTGGTTGGTGCGGGCATGACGGAGCCGATCACCGATCGCCTCACGCAACAGCACGGTCATCACGCGCCTCCCTTCCGTACAAGTACCCCCTACGTTACCCAGAGCGGCGCCCCGGGCGCAGGATTTGGGTGCCCGTACGCCAAGGGCGAACGCCCGATTCACGCCAGATGTTCCCCGAGCAGGGCAAACGCGGCGCGGACCGACGCGGTCCTGATCAAGTCCCGGTCGCCGCTCAAGGTCAGGGTACGGACTGTGACAAACGAGGCTCCGCCTCGGTCCGGGGGCTCCGCCACCCGAGCCCCCGAAAGAGCCGGTGGCCCGGCGAGCCCGATGTGCACGGTGCCCGGCGCGACGCCGTCCTGGGCGGCCGGGCCGGCCACGCCGGTGAGCCCGAGCCCCCAGGTGGCGCCGCAGCGCTCGCGGGCGCCCTCGGCCAGCTGGGCCGCGACCTCGGGGTACACCGCGCCGTGCTCGGCGAGCAGGTCGGCGTCCACCCCGGCCAGCCGCGTCTTCAGTTCGGTGGCGTAGACGACCAGGCCGCCGCGCAGGACCGCGCTCGCCCCCGGCACCCGGGCCAGGGTGGCGCAGACCAGCCCGGCGGTCAGCGACTCGGCGGCCGCGACCGTCTCGCCCCGGGCCCGCAGCGCCGCGACCAGGGCCTCCTCGTCCACGCTCAGTTCCCGGTGACCCGGCGTCCGGCCGCGCGCAGGCGCACCGCCCGGACCAGGTAGTCGACGCCGGTGACCACGGTCAGCACCAGCGCCAGGCCCATCAGCGCCCAGCGCACCGGATCGGCGCCGGCCGGCAGCGGCAGCAGGTACGCCGTGATCGCGGCGATCTGGGCCATCGTCTTGGCCTTGCCGCCGCGGCTGGCCGGGATCACGCCGTGGCGGATCACCCAGAAGCGCAGCAGCGTGACGCCGATCTCGCGGACGGCGATCACGATCGTGACCCACCAGCCGAGCATCCCGAGGATGCTCAGCCCGACCAGGGCAGCGCCGGTGAGCGCCTTGTCCGCGATCGGGTCGGCGATCTTGCCGAAGTCGGTGATCAGGCCGTACTTGCGGGCCACCCAGCCGTCGAGCTGGTCGGTCGCGGAGGCGACGGCGAAAAGCCCGGTCGCGATCGCGCGCCAGGTGGTGTCGACGCCGTCGCCGGTGAACAGCGCCGCGATGAACAGCGGCACCAGCACCAGCCGCGAGAGCGTCAGGAGGTTCGCGAGGTTCAGGGTCGGGACCGGGGTCGCCTCCGGGACCTGCGCCGTCGTCTCCGCGGCCGGCGGGACCAGGCCCTCGTCCGCGGCGTCGCTCGGGAGCGCACTCACCGGTCGGCGTCCGGTGCCGCGCGCACGATCAGGTCGACACCCGCCGAGTCGACGACCTCACAGCGGAGGAAATCACCCACTTGGGTCTTCTCCGGGGCGTCGAGGATGACGCACTCGCCGTCGACCTCGGGGGCCTGGTGCGCGGCGCGGCCGGTCAGCTCGCCGTCGTCGTCCAGCTCGACCAGGACGTCGACGAAGGTGCCGATCCGGTCCTCCGCGCGCTGCGAGGTCAGCTCCTCGACCAGCGCCGAGATCCGCGTGACGCGCTCGGTGACCACCTGGGGGTCGAGCTTGCCCTCGAAGCCCTCGGCCTCGGTGCCGTCCTCGTCGGAGTAGCCGAAGACGCCGACCGCGTCGAGCCGGGCGCCGGTGAGGAAGCGCTCCAGCTCGGCCAGGTCGTCCTCGGTCTCGCCGGGGAACCCGACGATCACGTTGGTGCGGATGCCGGCCTCGGGCGCGTACTCGCGGATCTGCTCGGTCAGCGCGAGGAAGGAGTCGGTCGAGCCGAACCGGCGCATCCGGCGCAGCACCTGCTCGCTGGAGTGCTGGAACGACAGGTCGAAGTACTCGGCGACACCCGGCGTGGTCGCGATGGCCTTCACCAGCTGCGGGCGCGTCTCGGCCGGCTGCAGGTAGGAGACGCGGACGCGCTCGATGCCGTCGATCTCCGCCAGCCGCGGCAGCAGCCGCTCCAGCGCGGTGGCGCCGTCACGGCCGAAGTCCTTGCCGTAGGACGTCGAGTTCTCGCTGACCAGGAACAGTTCCTTGACGCCGTGTTCGGCCAGCCACATGGCCTCGGCAACGATCTCGTCCGGCTGGCGGGACACGAAGGAGCCGCGGAACGACGGGATGGCGCAGAAGGAGCAGCGCCGGTCGCAGCCGGAGGCGATCTTCAGCGCGGCCACCGGGGAGTCGTCGAGGCGCGTGCGCAGCACCCGCGGGCCCCAGCCGTGCCGCGCGTGGCCCGGGACCTCGACGTTCTCGGCCGCGGCGGGGCGCTGGACCGGGCTGATCGGCAGCAGCTTGCGGCGGTCGCCCGGCGTGTGCGAGGCGACCTTGCGGCCGGCGACGACGTCGTCCAGGCGGTCGGAAAGGTCGGCGTAGTGGTCGAAGCCGAGGACGGCGTCCGCCTCGGGCAGGCTGTCGGCCAGCTCGTGGCCGTAGCGCTCGGCCATGCAGCCGACGGCGACGACCTTCTTGCCCGTGTCCGAGGCCGCCAGCAGCGTGTCGACGGAGTCCTTCTTGGCCGACTCGACGAAGCCGCAGGTGTTGACCACCACGACGTCGGAGTCCTCGGGATCGGCCGCCAGCTCCCAGCCGCCGGCCGCCAGCCGGCCCGCCAGCTCCTCCGAGTCGACCTCGTTGCGGGCGCAGCCCAGGGTCAGCAGGGAGACGCGTCGGGTGGCGGCAGGTTCCGTGGTGGGAGAAGGCACGACGTTCAGGGTAGCCGCCGGTCCTCGCCGGTCCGACGACGGCGTAGCCCGGTCGTGTCATCCCGCCTCCAGGGCCGTGTGGTTGAGTTGACGCTCGTGCCGTCCGACTCGCCCCGCCCGACCGTCCGCCGTGCCCGGATCGCCGACATCCGCAAGATCAAGGCCCTGGTCGACGCGGACGCGGGCCGCGTGCTGCTGGAGAAGGACCTGGTCACCCTCTACGAGGCCGTCCAGGAGTTCTGGATCGCCGAAGCGGCGGGCGAAGTCCTCGGTGCGGCCGCGCTCCACGTCCTCTGGGAGGACATCGCCGAGCTGCGCACCGTGGTGGTCGACAAGGCCGCCCGCGGCCAGGGTGTCGGGCGGCTGCTGGTCGCCCGGCTCGTCGACGAGGCCCGTGAGCTCGGTCTCCGGCGGCTGTTCGTGCTGACCTTCGAGACCGGCTTCTTCGCCGGCCACGGTTTCGTGGAGATCGACGGCACCCCGGTGTCGCACGAGGTCTACGAGGAGATGCGGCGCTCGCACGACACCGGCGTCGCCGAATTCCTCGACCTGCCGTATGTCAAGCCCAACACCCTGGGCAATTCACGCATGTTGCTCCAGCTCTGAGGGAAATTCACCGAACATCCTCCTTTCGGGCGGTGACGGCGGGACAAAGCGCACTCGAAGCTGGTCGGGCAAATCGTCCACTTGATCAGCAAGGGAAAGCACACGATGCGCACGACACTCCGGAACCTGGGGGCCACCATGACGGTGGCCGTGACTGTCGGCTTGGGGGCCCTGCTGGGCACCGGCACCGCCGCGGCCGTCGACATCCCGACGGTCACCGACCAGTACCTCTTCCACACCTCGCTGTCCGGCTTCGAGTCCACCCGGGCGCAGAAGCCCTACAACGGCCAGCTCGACTGGTCGTCCGACGGCTGCTCGTGGTCGCCGGACACCCCGTTCGGCTTCCAGTTCCTGCCGGGCTGCCACCGGCACGACTTCGGGTACCGCAACTACAAGAAGCAGGGCCGGTTCACCTCGGCGAACCGCCTGAAGATCGACGACAACCTCTACAGCGACCTGAAGAGCGTCTGCGGGTCGAACGTGGTGTGCAAGGGCGCGGCCTGGACGTACTACCAGGCCGTCCGCAAGTTCGGCGGCTGAGCCGGTGGTCTGACCGCCTTCCTGGCCCGGACTGTCGCAGTCCGGGCCAGGATGGGGGCATGGAGATCGATCACCTGCTCAGCACCACCCGCGCCGTCCGCCGCAAGCTCGACCTCGATCGCCCGGTCGAGGCGGCGGTCCTCGAGGAGTGCCTGAACCTCGCGCTGCAGGCACCGACCCCGGGCAACGCCCAGGCGTGGCGCTGGCTCGTGGTGCGCGACCAGCGGGTGAAGGACCGTCTCGGCGGGCTGTTCCGGGAGGTCGGCTCGGCCTACCTGGCGGACCGCGAGGCGGGCGACGCCGCGACCCGGCGGGCGCTGGCGTCCGGGCAGCACCTGATCGACGTCATCGAGCGGGTGCCGGTGTTCGTCATCCCGTGCCTCAAGGGCCGCCCGAGCGGCGAGAACGCGACGGACGCGGCCTTCTACGGCGGCATCTTCCCGGCGGTCTGGAACTTCCAGCTGGCCCTGCGCTCCCGCGGCCTCGGCTCGACGCTCACGACCTACCACCTGTCCCGCGAGGCGGCGGCCGCCGAGATCCTCGGCGTCCCGGCCGGCTTCACCCAGGTCGGCCTGCTGCCGGTGGCGTACACGACGGTCCCGGACTTCAAACCGGCCGCGCGCGTCCCGCTGGCCGAGGTCGCCTACCTGGACCACTGGGGCGCGCCGCTCAGCTGATCCGGACCGTCGCCTCACCGGCGTCCTGGCTCACCGACACCAGCTCGACGCGGCTCGCGGCGAAGCTCGTCGCCTGCGGGCCCGTGCGCGGGCCGGTGTGCAGCTCGGCCGTGGTGCTCTCGCCGCGGCCGGGCTCGCTCAGCAGGAAGGCCACCGAGGCCTCGCCCTGCCAGAAGCACTGCATGCCGGGGCGGCACCGGGAGTCCGAGACCAGGCGGGTGTACCGCACGGTCAGGTCACGCCCCTGCACGTCGGCCTCCTGGCCGAGCCGCAGGGTGACGTCCTGGCCGAGCGCGGTCCCGACGGTCGAGGGAGCCGACGCCGCCGGCGTGGACGCGGGTACGGCCTGCCCGGAGGCGACCGAGCTCCCGGCGCTCACCGCGACGACGGCGAAAGCGAACAGTCCGGCTGCGAATCGCTGTGTGTCCACGTGCTCAGGACGGAACAGGCCCGGCCGCGGGTTGCATCACTCGTCGTCCGGGTCGGCCGGGACCGGGTCGCCGCCGCGGATCATGAACAGGACCGACTCCAGCTCCTCCGGCTTGATCAGCACGTCGCGGGCCTTCGAGCCCTCCGACGGGCCGACCACGCCGCGGCTCTCCAGCAGGTCCATCAGCCGGCCGGCCTTGGCGAACCCGACCCGCAGCTTGCGCTGCAGCATCGACGTCGAGCCGAACTGCGAGGTGACGATCAGCTCGGTCGCCTGGATCAGCACGTCGAGGTCGTCGCCGATGTCGGCGTCGATCTCCTTCTTCTCGCCGGCCTTCTGCGCGGTGACGCCGTCCTGGTAGTCCGGCTGCGCCTGCTCCTTGGCGTAGTTGACGACCGCGGAGATCTCTTCGTCCCCGACGAACGCGCCCTGGATGCGGACCGGCTTGCCGGCGCCCATCGGCAGGTAGAGCGCGTCGCCCATGCCGATCAGCTTCTCCGCGCCCGGCTGGTCGAGGATGACCCGCGAGTCCGTCAGCGACGACGTCGCGAACGCGAGCCGCGACGGCACGTTGGTCTTGATCAGGCCGGTGACGACGTCGACCGACGGCCGCTGCGTGGCCAGGACCAGGTGGATCCCGGCGGCACGCGCCTTCTGCGTGATCCGGACGATGGCGTCCTCGACGTCACGCGGGGCGGTCATCATCAGGTCGGCGAGCTCGTCGACGATCGCCATGATGTACGGGTACGGCCGGTACTCGCGCTCGGACCCTGGCGGCGCCGTGATCTCGCCGGACTTCACCTTCTTGTTGTAGTCGTCGATGTGGCGGACCTTGTTGACCTGCATGTCCTGGTAGCGCTGCTCCATCTCCTCCACCAGCCAGGCCAGCGCGGCGGCGGCCTTCTTCGGCTGGGTGATGATGGGCGTGATCAGGTGCGGGATGCCCTCGTACGGCGTCAGCTCGACCATCTTCGGGTCGATCAGGATCATCCGGCACTCGTCGGGCGTCGCCCGCGCGAGCAGCGAGACGAGCATCGAGTTGACGAAGCTCGACTTACCGGAACCGGTGGAGCCGGCGACCAGCAGGTGGGGCATCTTCGTGAGGTTCGCGGTGACGAAGTGGCCCTCGATATCCTTGCCGAGGCCGATCACCATCGGGTGGTTGTCCTTGACGGTGGTCGGCGCGCGCAGGACGTCACCCAGGCGGACCATCTCGCGGTCGGAGTTCGGCACCTCGATGCCGACCGCGGACTTGCCGGGGATCGGCGCCAGCAGCCGGACGTTGTCGGTGGCCACGGCGTAGGCGATGTTCTTGGTCAGCGCGGTGATCTTCTCGACCTTTACGCCCGGGCCGAGCTCGACCTCGTACCGGGTGACCGTCGGGCCGCGGGTGAAGCCGGTGACCTGCGCGTCGATGCTGAACTGCTCCAGGACGCCGGTGATCGCCTCGATCATGGCGTCGTTGGCCTTGCTGCGGGACTTCGGCGCGTCGCCGAGCTTCAGCAGATCCGGCGGCGGCAGCTTGTAGTCGCCCTCCACCGTCCGGGTGACCGCCATCGCGGGCTCGGGGGCCTTCTTCGGCTTCTTTTCGGGCACCTCCGCCGCCGGCGGTTTGGGCAGCGCCTTCGGCGGCTTGATCGGCGTCGGCATCTCGGCGAGGGCGGCCTCGATGTCGAGCTGCTCGGGGTTCGCGTCGGCGGCCTGACGGCGGCGGGACGGCTTGCGCAGCCGCGCGGCCTTCGGATCGGCCTCGGTGACGTCGTCTTCGTCGGTCGCGAAGATGGAGCCCTCGTCGCCCTCGGCGAGGTCTTCTTCGTCGAGGCCCCAGTTGCGCAGGCGGTGCGGGATCTCGCGCACGGGCGTGCCGGTGAACACGAGGATGCCGAAGACGAGGGCGAGGATCAGCAGCGGCACGGCGACCCAGGTGGTGACGCCCATGGTCAGCAGCCCGCCGGAGAAGGCGCCGACGATACCGCCGGCGTACATCCGGCCGTCGTTGGTGCCCGGGAGCGCGGTGAAGATGTGCAGCATCCCGAGCACGGACAGCACGACCATGATGGTCCCGACGACCATCCGCGGCCGCGTCTCCGGATGCGGTTCGGACCGCATCAGGGCGACGGCGATGACCACGAGCACCAGCGGCAGTGTCACGGCCCCGGCCCCCAGCACGGTCCGGGTCGCGATCTCCACACCCGCACCGATCGGCCCGGCGGCCCGCCACCAGACCCCGACGGCGGCGATGATGGCGAGCGCGATCAGCCCGAGCGCGAGCCCGTCACGGCGGTGCTCGGCCTCGAGTTCCCGGGTGCGCCCGACGGTGCGGGCCAGCGTCCCGATGCCCCGGGCCAGCAGGTTCCAGGTCCCCCGGACACCCTTGCCGAAGACACCGGGAGTCTTCCGCCGAGGAGCCGGCTTGCGAGCGGCCGGCTTCCGGGAGGTCCGGGTGCTCCGGGTGGCGCCGGAACTCGGCTTCGCCGGAGTACGGGGCTTGCGCGCCGCTGCTCCCTTCGCGCCGCTTCCCGTACTTCGCTTCCTCGTCGCCGACCCAGCCATGCTCCAACGGTAACCGCCGACGCCGTTTCGTCACATGCGCCACTCTCAGCGCATCGTGAACTTCTGCCTCACGGTCGGGCGCGGTGGGGCCATTCGGGTGAGTGGGATGGGTCGGTGGCGGTGTTGTCGGGCCGGTGGGGCGGGGTTTCCGGGTTCGGTGCGCGCGAGCGGCCCTTTCGTGGCGGGTTTCCGGGGTTGAGCGGCGCGAACGGCCCTTTCGTGCCCCACATCCGCCGGGCTGCGGCGCTGCGAACGGCCCTTTCGCACCCTTGACCAGGGGTGCGAAGCGCGCGAACGGGCCGGTCGCGACGACACCCGCGCTTAACCGTCACGAACGGACCGTTCGTGACCAGTTGGGCGCGAACGGTCCGCTCGCAACACGCGCCCCGCGTCACGAATGGACCGTTGGTGACGCAGGTCAGGGCCTCGGCGGTGCGAACGGACCGCTCGTGCCGCACTTCAGTAGGCCGAGGCAGCACGAAAGGGCCATTCGCGCCGCTCGCCTCCGGCCTCAACCGGTGTGAAAGGGCCGTTCGTGCCGCACGCACCTCCCCGACCTGCGCGAACGGACCATTCGCGCATCCACCTGGCCGACTGAGTCGCGAAAGGGCCGTTCGCGCCGCACAACCCGCGAGCGCAACCGCACGAACGGCCCGTTCGCGCCCGAACCGTCGCCAACGGACCCTTCGCCCCCACCCGACCGGCCGACCCGACCCGACCGGCCGGCCGGTCGGTCGGTCGGTCGGTCGGTCGATCGGTCGGTCGATCGGTCGGTCGGTCGGTCGATCGGTCGGTCGGTCGGTCGATCGGTCGGTCGGTCGGTCGATCCCGGTCAAGAACGTCACCGACGGCCCGTTCGTGACGCAGCCGAGCAGCCATCCGGGTGAAATCCGGCGTCTGCCATGCTCTGCGCATGTTCGCGCTGCGCACCGACGACTCGTCCCGCCGTGCCCCGGCCATCTGGCGGACCATGCTGAACATCGACCGCGGGCTGGTGAACCTCGTCGGGCGGCTGACCGTGTCCGGCCAGGTTCCGGCGCAGCTTCGGGGGCGGCCGTTGCTGATGGCCGCCAACCACATCGGTGTATTCGATGCCTTCGTCCTGATGGCCGCGTGCAAGCGGATCGGGATCAACCCGCGCTTCATGCTGGCCGGCGGCATCCTGGACGCGCCCGTCATCGGGCCGGCGCTGCGGGTCAGCGGGCACCTGCGCGTGGACCGCAAGCACGCCGGCACCGCCGTCGGGCAGTTCGCCGAGGCCGTCGAGGCGATGAAGACCACCCGTGAGCCGATCATCGTCTACCCCGAAGGGCGGATCAGCCACGACCCGGGCCTGTGGCCGGAGCGCGGCAAGACCGGCGCCGCCCGCCTGGCGCTGGCCGCGGGTGTCCCGGTGATCCCGATCAGCCAGTGGGGCGCGCACGAGGCCGTCTACTGGGGCACCGAGACCGTCAACGGCCCGGCCGACCTGCTCCCGCTGGCCCGCTCCGGGCTCAGCGCGCCGCTGCGCCGGCCGAAGTTCCGGGTGCACTTCGGCGACCCCGTCGACCTGGCGGACGTCGAGCCGGAACGCCCCGGCGCCGGCGTGCGGGCGCACGCGAAGATCATGCAGGCGATCACCGACGGCCTGATCCCGCTGCGCACCGGCGAGCTCGACCGGCCGCGCTTCCACGACCCGACGCGGCCGACCGACACCGTCAGCCCGTGGAAGCCCCGGTAACCCCGTAGCCGCAGTCCGGATTCTGGGACACGTGACCATCAGCCCCTAGAGTCGGCGGACGTGAGCACACGGATACTCGTCGTCTACTACAGCGCGACCGGGAACACCGCCGCCCTCGCCGAGTCCCTCGCCGCGGGGGCCGAGGAGACCGGGGCCGAGGTGCGGGTGCGGACCGTGCCGGAGACGGTGCCGCCGGCCGCGATCGCCACCAACCCCCGCTGGCAGGCCTGGGTCGACTCCGGCCCGCACCACGACCTCGCCACGCTCGACGACCTCCTGTGGGCCGACGGCCTCGCGGTGGGCAGCCCGACCCGCTTCGGCGGCCCGGCCGCCCAGCTCAAGTCCTATTTGGACAGCACGGGTGGCTTGTGGGCGCAGGGAAAGCTCGCGGACAAGGTCGCGACGTCGTTCACCACGGCGTCGACCGCGCACGGCGGCCTCGAGTCGACGCTGCTGGCGATCAACAACGTCTTCTACCACTGGGGCGCGATCGTCGTGCCGCTCGGCTACACCGACCCGCACCTGAAGGAGTCCGGCAACCCGTACGGCGGCTCGTTCGTCTCGCGCAAGTCGGCCGCGCCGGACGACCTCGCGCTCGGCGCGCTGCGCCTCCAGGGGCGGCGGCTGGCCACGATCACGACGCACGTCGCGACCGGCCTCAAGCAGCCTGAATAACCGGGAAAACTCTTTTGGTGGTGACGCCCGCGGCCCCTAGAGTCGCGAGGGTGACCACCGAACTGCCCGTCGTCGCGCCGCCGCGGGTCACCTCCCGCGCCCGCGGGACCACGCTCGTCCTGCTCGCCGCGCTGTTCTTCAGCACGTCGGGCACGCTGGGCAAGTCGGCGATGTCCGCCGGCGTCACCCCGGAACAGGTCGCCGCCGCGCGGATCACGCTCGCCGGGGTCGTGCTGCTCGCCGGCGTGGCGCTGTTCGCGCCGCGGAAGCTGAAGGTGCGCCGGGAGCACCTCCCGGTGCTGGTCGGGTACGGCCTGCTCGGCGTGGCCGGTGTGCAGCTGCTGTACTTCGTCGCCGCCGGCCGGATCCCGGTCGGCATCGCGATCCTGCTGGAGTTCGTCTCGCCGGTGCTCATCGCGCTGTGGGTCCGGTTCGTGCGGCGCCACCGGCTGCCGCGGGCCGTCTGGGGCGGCATCGCCCTCGCGATGGCCGGGCTCGCGATGGTCGCGCAGGTCTGGCAGGGCGTGACGCTGGACGTCACCGGCCTGCTCGCCGGCGTCGGCGCGGCCCTCTGCTCGGCCGGGTACTTCCTGCTCGGCGAGCGCGCGGTGGCCGACATCGACCCGCTGGGCCTGGTCACCTGGGGCATGGTGCTCGGCGCGGTCGCGGTGTGCGTCGTCGCGCCGCCGTGGACGTGGCCGGTGCGCCTGCTCGACGTCGACGTCGAGTTCGGGGCCTGGCACCCGCCCGTGTGGCTGCTGCTGACCCTGCTGGTCCTGGTGGCGACGGTGCTCGCCTACGTCTTCGGCATCTCGTCGCTGCGGCACCTGCCGGCGTCGGTGGCGAGCGTGCTCGGGCTGGTCGAACCGGTGATCACGACGGTCGCGGCGTGGCTGCTGCTCGGCGAGGAGCTCGCCTGGCCGCAGCTGCTCGGCGCGGCGATCCTGCTGGCCGGCGCCTACGTCGTGCAACGCAACTCGGAGATCCTCACGGCCTGACAGCGTCCACTGTGGAGGGTCAGCCGCCGCCGGCTATGCGGCTCAAGGCTCCGAAGAACACTTCCGTGATCTTCGTCGGGTCGGTGGCCACGAACGCGCTGCCGCCCGTGGCTTTCGTGATGTCGTCCAGCTCCGTCTTGTCCGCGTCCGGGCCGACGCCGACGCCGATCAGCGGGATCGGGCGTCTCGCGTCCTGCAGTTTTCCCAGCTCCGTCAGCAGGTCCGCGCGGTTGATGCCCTTCGGGTCCTCGTTGCGGCCGTCCGTCACGACGATCACCAGGTTCAGCCGGCCGGGCTCCCACTCGCGACGCGCGGTGCGGTAGGTCTCCAGCACGCTGTCGTAGAGGCCCGTCCCGCCGTCGGCGGTGGCCTTCAGCTGGTTCAGCTTGTCGAGCGCGCCGCTGGCCAGGTGCTGGGCGACCGGCGCCATCGGGAGGATCTCGCGGTAGTCCTTGTCGCCGTCCAAGCGGGTCGAGAACTCCAGCATCCGCAGCTGGGTCGTCGGCTTGAACAGGTGCAACGCCTTCGCCGTGGCCTCGGTGGTCAGCTGCATCCGGTTCAGCCCGGTGCCCGGCACCTGCGCGTTCATCGAACCGGAGACGTCGAGCAGCACCTGCACCCGCGCGCTCAGGTTGATGCCGGCCCACTGGTTGAGCAGGTAGTCGACGTCGACGGCGTCCGGCATGCCGAGCGTCCGGAAGCCCGTCGGCGACACGCGCGGGTCGTCCGCGTGCTCGCGCAGCGCCTGGCCGCCCGCGGCGCGCAGGCCCGTCTTCGCGATGGCGTCGCCGCCCGAGCCGTTGAGCATCGCCTCGCGCAGCTTGTCGACGATCGGGCGCTGCTCCGGCGTGATCCCGCCCAGCTCGGCGAACGGGTAGTCCAGCGTGGGCACCGCGGCCGAGTAGACGGCGACCAGCGACGACGCCGCGTCCTCGACGTTGTGGCGCAGCAAGGAGTTCTCCGACACCGGGAACGCCGTCACCGAGCCCGTGCCGGCGCCGTCGCTCGACCCCGGCAGCCGCGCGATGAGGTCGTTCCCCTCGCCGAGCGTGTTCGTCGAGAACCGCCGCAGCTGTGCGACGTAGGCCGCCGCGGCGTCGGGGTTCGACCGCACGGTGGCCCGGATCCCGAACAGGGCCGCCGCGCCGACGGCGTCGCGCGCCGGGTCGGGCATGCCGGTGACGATCCCCGCCGCGTCCGGCGCGAGGACGTCGGCCCAGCTCAAGGTGCGCGACGGCCAGCCGAGACCCTTCGCCGCCGCTTCCGCGACCGCGAGCACCACCGGCGAGCTGGCGACCGACGCGCCGGTCTCGGGGACGTCGGCGGCGCCGAGCTGGTGGGCGCGGCGCAGCGCGAGGGTGGAGTCGGGCACCCAGACCTGCGGTCGCGGGGTGCCGTCGGACATCGCGAGCCGTTCGGCGGCCAGCGTCGCCTCACGGGTCTGGACCTCGATGGAGTCGCAGCCGAGGTCGAGGCCCTGGACGACCAGCGACAGCGCGGGCGCGATGTCCGGGGACGCGGTGACCAGGACCTTCGCCGGCTGTTCGCAGGCCGGCGCGGATCGCACCACCGAAACGGTCACCCAGGCCGCGGCACCGAGGACGACCACGAGCCCGGTCGCCAGGGCGGGCACGAGCAAGCGGCGTCGTCGCCCGTCCGGCGAATGACGTCCCATCGGCGCGGCCTCTCTTCCCGAGGCGGGTGAGACTCAAGGCTAGTCCGCAGTCCACTGGCCGCACGTGGTCCGGACGGGCTAAGAAACGTAGAACGCCTTCGCACTCCCGGAGGAGGCGAAGGCGTTCTGCGTACTTTCGAAGGGTCTAGACCGGGATGACCGTCGGGACGATCATCGGGCGGCGGCGGTAGGTGTCGGCCACCCAGCGGCCGACCACACGGCGGACCGCCTGGGCGATGCGGTGGGTGTCGGTGATGCCCTCGGCCTCCGTGCGCGCCAGCTCCATCTCCACCAGCGGCACGACGGCGGCGAGCGCCTTCGGGTCGTCGGAGAAGCCGCGGCCGGACACCGTCGGGGCGCTGACCGGGCGGCCGGTGGCGGATTCGATCGCGACGCTGATCGAGATGAACCCGCCCTCACCCAGCACCAGCCGGTCGGACAGGGTCGACTCGCCGACGTCGCCGACCGAGAGGCCGTCGACGTAGACGTGCCCGACCTCGACGCGGCCGGTGCGGGAGGCCTTGCCGTCGACCAGGTCGACGACCACGCCGTCTTCGGCGATCACCACGTTGTCCGCCGCGACGCCGGTGCGGATGGCCAGCTCGGCGTTGGCCTTCAGGTGCTTCCACTCGCCGTGGACCGGCATCACGTTGCTCGGCCGGACCGCGTTGTACAGGTAGAGCAGCTCGCCCGCCGACGCGTGGCCGGAGACGTGCACCTTGGCGTTGCCCTGGTGCACGACGTTCGCGCCGAGCCGGGTCAGGCCGTTGACCACGCCGAACACCGCGGTCTCGTTGCCCGGGATCATCGAGCTGGCCAGCACGACGGTGTCGCCCGCGCGGATCGAGATCTGCCGGTGCTCGCCGCGCGCCATCCGCGACAGCGCCGAGAGCGGCTCGCCCTGGGACCCGGTGGAGACGAACAGGACCTTGCTCTCCGGCAGGCCGCTCGCCTGGTCGAGGTCGACCAGCAGGCCGTCCGGCACGTTGAGCAGGCCGAGGTCGGCCGCGATGCCCATGTTGCGGACCATCGACCGGCCGACGAACGCGATCCGGCGGCCGTGCCGCTGCGCGGCGTCGAGCACCTGCTGGACGCGGTGCACGTGGCTGGCGAAGCAGGCCACGATGACCCGCTGGCCGACGCGGCGGACGACGTCGTCGAGGACCGGGCCGATGTCGCGCTCGGGCATCACGAACCCGGGGACCTCGGCGTTGGTCGAGTCGACGCAGAACAGGTCGACGCCCTCGTCGCCGAGCCGCGAGAAGCCGGCCAGGTCGGTGAGGCGCCCGTCGAGCGGGAGCTGGTCGAGCTTGATGTCACCGGTGTGCAGGACGACACCCGCCGGGGTGCGGATGGCGACGGCCAGCGCGTCCGGGATCGAGTGGTTCACCGCGAAGAACTCGAGGTTGAACACGCCGACGTCGCGGCGCTCCCCCTCGCGGACCTCGATCAGCTTCGGCCGCTGCCGGTGCTCCTTGGCCTTGGCCGCGAGCAGGGCGTTGGTGAACCTCGAGCCGTAGATCGGCAGGTCCGGCCGCAGGCGCAGGAGGAACGGGACGGCACCGATGTGGTCCTCGTGCCCGTGGGTGAGCACCAGTCCTTCGATGTCGTCGAGGCGGTCCTCGATCGCGCGGAAGTCGGGCAGGATCAGGTCGACGCCGGGCTGGTCGTCTTCGGGGAAGAGCACCCCGCAGTCGACGATGAGCAGCCGGCCGGCGAACTCGAAGACGGTCATGTTGCGCCCGACCTCGCCGATACCGCCCAGCGCGACAACGCGCAGGGCCCCGGCGGGCAGTTCGGGCGGGGCGTTGGTGGGGCCTGGACCTGGGGGAAGTGAGCTCACCGAGGCAGGGTCCCAACGCTGGTGTGCGAGGTCGGCGCCACGTAGGCGGCCCTCGAGTCTGCTTGTGCCACCCGCTCACCATGCCAGTCCTGGGCCGCCGTGTCGCCCAGCGGCACGCCGCCCTGGGCCAGATCGGCGGCGATCAGGGCGGTTTGCTCGGGCGTCGCGGCCACGATCGGGAGCCGCGGCTCGCCGATGTCGAAGCCCCGCAGCTTCAGCGCCGCCTTGCTGAACGCGACCCCGCCGACCCGCGACATCGCGCGCAGCACCGGCAGCATGCCGCGGTGGTTGGTGCGCGCGGTGGAGGTGTCGCCGTTCTCGTAGGCGTCGATCATCGCGCGGATCCGGCCCGCGACGACGTGACCGATCACACTCACCACGCCGGTGCCGCCGACGGAGATCCAGGGCAGGTTCAGCCCGTCGTCGCCCGAGTAGTAGGCGAGGTGGGTGTTGGCGATGACCTCGGAGCCGGCGATCAGGTCGCCCTTGGCGTCCTTGACCGCGACGATCCGCGAGTGCTCGGCCAGCCGCAGCAGCGTGTCGACCTCGATCGGGACGACCGAGCGCGGCGGGATGTCGTAGAGCATCACCGGCAGGCCGGTGCTGTCGGCGACGGTGGTGAAGTGCGCGTACAGCCCGGCTTGGCTGGGGCGTGAGTAGTACGGGGTGACGACCAGCAGCCCGTGCGCGCCCGCCGCTTCGGCCAGCTTGGCCTGCTCGATGCTGTGCGCGGTGTTGTTGGTGCCCGCGCCGGCCACGACGGTCGCGCGGTCGCCGACGGCCTCGACCACGGCGCGGACGAGCTCCTGCTTCTCCGCGTCGGTCGTGGTCGGGCTCTCGCCGGTGGTGCCGTTGATGACGAGGCCGTCGTTGCCCAGCTCCACGAGGTGCTCGGCCAGCTCCTGCGCCCGCTTCAGGTCCAGCGCGCCGTCGGCGTCGAAGGGGGTGGCCATCGCGGTGAGCACGCGCCCGAACGGCCGTCCGGGCGCGGCGGTTGGTGGGTTGGACATGCTGAGACGGTACCTCCTCCCCCCGACGAAAACCGCGCCGACCTGGTCGGGTGCGGGAAAGTGCGGAGGATTTCCGGGGTCCGGCCGTTCGTCCCGGAACTTCTACTTGACCTTGGTCACGATCGGCGCGGTGATCGGGCCGCCGTCGGCCTTGGTGAGGACGCAGTAGAAGTCGCGGCTGGGTTCCTCGCCCTTCACCGGCGTGCCCGTCCACTCGGCCGCGGTGGGCACGAGCGCGCGGTAGGTGAGGCCGGTGCGCTTGGCCTCCGGCACGATCGAGGAGCGGAACGCCGTCGCGCATGCGGCTTCGGCGCTCGCCTTCACCGCGTCCAGACCCGGGTAGGCGGCCACCGCGACGTCTTCGGTGTTCCAGTTCTCGACCGACAGCAGGCCGCCGATCTCGTAGACCTCCAGCGAGTGGCTCTTGTCGCACTCGGACTTGTTGTCGTCCTCGCTGATGATCGCGCCGTCCTGCACCGGGGCGTTGAAGCACCGGTAGTAGCTGCCGATGGCCGCGCGGATCTGACCGCCGATGCCGTAGGTCATCGTCGGCTGCTTCTGCGCGTCGACCGCGGGCTTCTCGAAGGCCTTGCCGGCGAAGAACCCGCCGACCAGGGCGGCCACCACGAGCACCGCGGCGAGCGCGATCCACAGCCCGCGCAGGTTCTTCTTCGGCGGCTGCGGCGCCATCCGGGTCGGCGGGCCGCCCTGCAGCATCGCCGTGCCGCCCGGCGGGGTCGGCCGCGCGCCCTGGGCCGTGGCCAGCAGGTTCTGGGCCTGGGCCGTGGTCAGCCGGGCCTCCGGCTTGGCGACCAGCAGCCCGAGGATCACCGCGGCGATCGGGCCGTGGCCGCGGGTCAGGTACGGGATCTCGGTCATGATCGCGTGTAGCGTCGCCGCCGTGGTCGCCCGCTCGAACGGCATCGTGCCCTCGACGGCGTAGAACAGCGTCGCGCCGAGCGACCACAGGTCGGACTCGGGCATGGCTTCCCGGCCTTCGACGCGCTCCGGCGCCATGAACGCGGGCGAGCCCACGATCATCCCGCTGGTGGTCAGGCGCGGGTCGTCGATGGCGTGGGCGATGCCGAAGTCCGTCAGCTTCACCCGGCCGTCCGGCGCGACCAGGATGTTCGCCGGCTTGACGTCGCGGTGCACGATCCCGGCCTTGTGCGCGGCCTGCAGCGCGGTGAGCACGCGCTCCCCCAGCTGCGCGGCCTGCGCCGCGTGCATCGGGCCGCGCTGGCGCACGAGGTCGGCCAGCGACGGGGCCTCGACGAGCTCCATCACGATGAACGTGGTGCCGCCGTCGGTGACGACGTCGTAGACCGTGACGATCGACGGGTCGTTGAGCCGGCCGCCGGTGCGCACCTCGCGCAGCGCGCGCTCGGAGAAGACGGCGGCGGACTCGGCGTCGGGCAGCCGCAGCTCCTTGACCGCCACCTGGCGGCCGATCACCTGGTCCTGGGCCCGCCACACGACGCCCATGCCGCCCCGCCCGAGCTCGCCGAGCAGGACGTAACGGCCCGCGACAACCCGCTGACCAGGCGTGGCGGGCGCCCGCGGCGGGTACGGACGGGTCTGTTCGTCGGTCACGGTGCTCCTTCAGGCGGCGGTCGCGCAGATGCTAGTCGGACCGCCGCAGAGCGCCTCGGGTTCCGCGCAATTCGTGACTCAGCGAGCCGGGGCGTACCTTTCGCCGTGGTACGGGATCCAGCGGTAGCCCGGGGCGAAGTCGCTGAAGTCGGACCGCCGACCGGTCGCGAACCAGATGTCCTCGCTGACCACGAGACCGGGCACGAGCGTCAGGTCCTGGGCCATGAGCTGGTCGTAGCTGCGCAGCTCGTCGGTCTTCGGACCGGCGAGGGCGTAGCGGTAGACCGGTGGCGCGGTCCGGAGCTGCCAGTAGAGCCGGCGCCCGGCCGCGGTGACGGCCGTCGCGTCCTCGTCGGACTCGACGCCGCGCTCGCCCACCCCCTCGGGCGCCACTCCGCACCACCAGCCGCCGTTGGCGGTGAAGATGCGCGAAGGCCAGCCCTCGAAGTGGCGCGCGAGATCCCGGGCGTGGGTCTCACGCCCCCCGCATTCGGCGTTGAGGGCGAAGATCCAGGCCATGGTCGCGGCCTCCCTGCTCGTGGGGTGTCAGCCGGTGAAGGTCAAGTAGATCAACACCAGGTTCAACGCGATGATGACCGCCGCGATCAGCGACGCCGCCACCGTTGTCAGGCGATGGTTGGCGTCCGCGCCCATCAGCTCGCGGTCGGCCGTCAGGCGGATCAGTGGTACCAGTGCGAACGGGATCCCGAACGACAGCACCACCTGCGAGACGACCAGCGCCGCGCTCGGGTCGGCACCGAGCGCGAGCACCACGATAGCCGGGGTGAGCGTGACCAGGCGGCGCAGGACCAGCGGAACCCGCTTGTGGAGCAGGCCCTGCATGATCATCGCGCCCGCGTACGCCCCGACGGACGTCGACGCGAGGCCGGATGCGAGCAGGCCGATCGCGAACATCAGCGCGATGCCGGGACCGAGGGCGTGGGCGACGGCGCCGTGCGCGCCCTCGATGCTGTCGACCCCCTCCTGGCCCTGCAGGTTCGTGGCCGCGAGCAGCAGCATGCCGAGGTTGACCGCGCCGGCCAGGAGCATCGCCAGGCCGACGTCGGCGCGGGTGGCGCGCAGCAGCCGGCGGCGGCTGCCGGCGTCCGCCCGGCCGTGGCGGTCGCGGACCAGGCCGGAGTGCAGGTAGACGGCGTGCGGCATGACCGTCGCGCCGAGCATCGCGGCGGCGATCAGCACGCTGCCGGAGCCCTCGAAGCGCGGGACCAGCCCGCCGAGCGTGCCCGACGCCGACGGCGGCTCGACGAACAGGCTGGCCAGGAAGCCGATCGCGATGACCAGCAGCAGGCCGGTGACGACGCGCTCGAACGTCCGCTGGCCGCCGCGGTCCTGCACGGCCAGCAGCGTCAGCGACACCGCGCCGGTGATCAGGCCGCCCACGACGAGCGGCAGGTCGAACAGCAGGTTGAGGGCGATGGCGCCGCCGACGACCTCGGCCAGGTCGGTGGCGATGGCGACGACCTCGGCCTGCAGCCAGTACCCGATCCGGGCCGGCCGGGACAGCCGGGCGCGCAGGGCCTCCGGCAGGGACATCCCGCTGACCAGGCCGAGCTTCGCGGACAGGTACTGGACGAGCACGGCCATCAGGTTCGCGACGACGATCACCCAGACCAGCAGGTAGCCGTAGCGGGCGCCGGCGCTGATGTTGGCCGCGACGTTCCCGGGGTCGACGTAGGCGATCGCCGCGACGAACGCCGGGCCGAGCAGGGCCGAGCCCGTGCGCAGGCGCGACACCAGTTTCGGCCGGGCGGCCTCGGTCACAGCCATGGCGCCTGCCTCTCGAACCGGATGTCGGGGACCCAAAACCGAAGTTTAGGCATGCCGAACTTTGCCTGACAAGGGTGATCGCTCCCACCTCGGTCACCCCGGGTACCCCGAAAAGCCGTGAAGGCCTCCTTCCCGGCCTTAAGAGCCGGTAAGGAGGCCTTCACGGACAACGAGTCAGGGGTGGGCGACCTCGTGGCCGGACTCGCGCAGCGCCTTGACGGCGTGGTCGAGCTCGGTCGCACGGACCAGGATGTGGTCGGTGTCGAACGTGGACATCGAGAACAGCGCGACACCGGCCGCGGCCAGCTCCGAGGCCAGCGCGGCGATGATGCCGGTGAGGGTGAACTCGAGCGGGCCGCGGACCGACAGCAGCCGCCAGCCGTCCTCCGCGGCCGAGCTGCCGGCCGGTTCGCGCCCGGCCGGGCAGATCACCGACAGTTCTTCGGGCGTCCGGGTCACCGAGACGAACGCGGGTTCGCCGGGAGCGAGCAGCTCCGCCGGCACCGGGGCGTCCGCGGGCAGCCGGACGACGGCGTACTCGCCGGGCCGGACGTCGATCGCGAGGCGTTTCATCAGCCTTCGAGGACCTTCGGGCTCGTGGCGATCTCGGTGCCGTCGGGCAGCGTCGAGATGGTGAAGTCCGCGAAGATGTTCGCCGCGGCCTTCTGCAGCTGCCGCAGGCACTCCACGGCCAGCTCCCGGATCTCGACGTCGGCGTGCTCGGTGGCGCGCATCGCGACGAAGTGGCGCCACGCGCGGTAGTTCCCGGTGACGACGATGCGGGTCTCGGTCGCGTTCGGCAGCACGGCGCGCGCGGCCTGGCGGGCCTGCTTGCGGCGCAGGGTCGCGCTCGGCACGTCGGCGAACTTCTCCTCGAGCCCGGCGAGCAGCTCGGTGTAGGCGTCGACGCTCGCCTGGGCCGCGGCGAGGAACTTCTCGTGCAGCGCCGGGTCGTTCGCGATCACCTCGGGCTCGACGAAGGCCGCGTTGCGCTCGGGCACGTACCGCTGCGAGAGCTGCGAATACGAGAAGTGGCGGTGGCGGATCAGCTCATGGGTCAGCGATCGCGAGATGCCGCTGATGTAGAAGCTGACGGAACCGTGCTCCAGCACCGAAAGGTGGCCGACGTCGATGATGTGCTCGATGTAGCCGGCGTTGGTCGCGGTGACCGGGTTCGGCTTCTTCCACGACTGGTAGCAGGCGCGCCCGGCGAACTCGGCGAGCGCCTGGCCGCCGTCCGCGTCGGTCGACCACGGCACGTCCTCAGGCGGGAAGAACTCCGTCTTCGCGATCAGCTGCACCTTGGGTGACACGGTTTCGGCCACGTCCGCACTCCTTCTCCCGGCCCGACTCCACGACTCCAGCGCAGCCTAACCGCGTGAGGGCGGCCACTCCCGGGCGACACATGACACCAGCCTTGACACCGCGATCGCCTTGACCGATGTCAGAAGTGACGTCATAGTGGTGTCATGGACCTGACGCCGTACATCGCCAACCTCCGCGAGGACCTCGCGAACACGGCCTCCGCCGGGGATGAGCACACCCGGCGTGCGGCCGCCCTGCTGTCGGCCGCGCTCGAACCGGCGGTCCGCCTGACGCTGATGAACGCGCTCGCGGACCTCGCCGCCGAGGTCACCGCCAGCCTACCCGGCCAAGTCGTCGACGTCCGGCTCGACGGCCGGGACGTCCGCGTGGTCGTCACCGGCGCCGCGGAGGAACCGGCACCACGGGCGACACCACGTGACACCACGCCACCACCACCGATCGACACCGGTGACATCACCCGCATCACGCTGCGGCTGGTCGACCAGATCAAGGGCCAGGCCGAGCGGGCCGCGCAGGCGCAGGGCGTCTCGCTGAACACCTTCGTCTCCCAGGCGGTCCAGGGCGCGCTGGGCCACGGCGGGCTGGGTGGCAGCGGCCTCGGCGGGCTGGGCGGCGGGCGCAAGCACCACTCCAAGAGCGACCAGAGCGGCTCCCGCCTGCACGGCTGGGTCGAGGGCTGAGGGGAAACGACCATGAGCGAAGAGCAGACGACACCGAACGAGACACCGCCCGCCTCGGAGGTTCCGGCCGACGAGACTTCCACCGAACAGGCTTCCACTGAAGAAACCCACGCCGAAGAGGCCCGCACCGACGAGACCACGGCCGACGGCTTGGTGCGCGTCCAGGAGTTCGAGGCCGGCGGGCCGCTCGAGCTGGACGTCGCCGTGACGATCGGGCGCGTGGAACTGGTGCTGGACCGCGAGTCCGGCGCGCGCGTCGAGCTGCGGCACGACCAGGGCGAGCAGCAGCCGTGGGTGGAGGGCGTCAACAACCTGCTGTCCTGGGTCGGCGAGCGCTTCGGCGACCAGCTGGGCGTCGACCCGACGGCCTCCCCCGCCGAAGCGGTGAAGCAGAGCCGGATCGAGAAGCTGGGCAACCGCCTGGTCGTCCAGGCGCCGAAGGCGTGGCAGCTGCGCAACGTCGCGCTGTCGGTGACCGTGCACGCGCCGGCGGGTTCGCACGTCGAGGTGCGGGCGGGCGCGGCGGACGTCACCGTCGCCGGCTCGGCCGGGCGCGTCGACGTGCTGACCGGCTCCGGCGAGGTGAAGCTCGACCGGGCCGACGGCGCGGCGACCGTGCGCACCGGCAGCGGCGCCATCAAGCTCGGCCCGACGCTCGGCGGCCTGCAGCTGCGCAGCGGCAGCGGCAACGTCGAGGCGACGTCCCTGGCCGGCTCGGCGACCCTGGCGACCGGCACGGGCGACGTCTGGCTGGGCGCGGTGACCGGCGAGGTGATGGCCCGCACCGGCAGCGGCGACCTCTCGGTGGCCGACGCCGGCGCCGGCACGCTCGACCTGATCACCGGCTCCGGCGAGGTCCGCATCGGCATCCGCGGCGGCACGACCGCCGAGGTCGACCTGACCTCCAGCGGCGGCCGCGTCTCCAGCGAGCTGGACGTCGCCGGCGCCGCCCCCGCGGGCGGCGTGACGCTGAAGGTCCGCGCCCGCACGGGCTCCGGCAACGCCGTGGTGACGCGCGCGGCCGGCTGAATGAGGGGATGACGGGCCGTTCCCGGTGAGGGTACCGGGAACGGCCCGTTCTTCACGTCCGGGTGCCAGGATGGCGGCATGACGGTGGAGACCGAGCGCGCGGTGTACCGGGCGCGGCTGCGCGGGTGCCTGCTGGGCGGGGCGATCGGTGACGCGCTGGGCAACCCGGTCGAGTTCCAGGCCCTCGCGGCGATCCGGCAGCCGGTCGGCCTGGTGGCGAACGCCGAGGGCGTCGCGGAGATCACCGACGACACGCAGATGACGCTGTTCAGCCTCGAAGGCTTCCACCGCGGCTGGGTCCGCGCGCAGGCGAAGGGCATCGGCGGCGCGCTGGCGCAGCTCGTGCACGACGCGTACCTGCGCTGGCTCGACACGCAGGAGCACCCGGCGCCGCCGCCCGCGGAAGGCTGGCGACACCGGGCCGGGCAGCTGCGGCTGGAGCCGTGGCTCTACGCGCGGCGAGCGCCGGGTTCGGCGTGCCTCTCCGGCCTTCGCGCGGCCTACACCCCGGACACCTACGCCGAGCCGGACGGCCGGCCGGGTCCGGTGAACCCGGACTCGAAGGGCTGCGGCACGGTGATGCGCTCGGCGCCGTTCGGGTTCGCCGGCGACGCGCGGCACGCCTACGTCGTCGCGGCGAACTGCGCGCGGATCACCCACGGCCACCCGACCGGCTACCACGCGGCGGGCGCGTTCGCGGCGATGATCGCGTACCTGCTCGAAGGCGAGTCCCTGGAAGCGGCGGTGCTGCGGTCGATGCGGCTGCTCGCGCGCTACCCGGCGCACGAGGAGACGCTGGCCGCGTTGCGTCAGGCATTGGATCTGGCCTTCTCGGGCGATCCCTCGCCCGAGAAGGTCGAGTCCCTCGGCGGTGGCTGGGTGGCCGAAGAGGCGCTGGCGATCGCCGTCTACGCGGCGCTGGCACCGGTGAGCGTGCCGGACGCGCACCCGGAGACGACGTTCCGCGCCCGGCTCCGGCTGGCCGTCACACACTCCGGCGACAGCGACTCGACGGGGTCGATCTGCGGAAACCTGCTCGGCGCCCGGCACGGCGACGACGTGCTGCCGTGGGACTGGGTGTCCCTTGTGGAGGGCCGCGCGACGATCGCCCGGCTGGCGGACGACTTCGCGACGGAATCGGCGCAGACGCGCGGGTACTAGGCGAGGAACCCCGCGAACCTCGACGGACGACACGCGTACCTGGATGGACGACTCGCGCGCCCAGAAGGTCGGCTCGGTGGTCGACCCGCCCTCAGCGCACCAGCTTCGTCAGTGCCGGGGCCAGGTCGCCTCGGGCGCCCACCGCCACTCCCGACAGGCCCAGCCACTCCGCCATGTGTCTCAGTTCCGCCGCCAGTTCCGGGAGCAGCCGCGCCAGGTCTGCGCCCTCCTCGGCGAAGGCGCCCTGGACGCGCAGGACGCCCGTCGCGCGGTCGGACTTCAGGTCCACCCTCGCCGCCAGTTCGCCGTCCAGCAGGAAGGGGAACACGTAGTACCCGTACACCCGCTTCGGCTCCGGGACGTAGATCTCGATGCGGTAGCGGAACCCGAACAGCCGCTCCGTGCGGGCGCGTTCCCAGATCAGCGGGTCGAACGGGCACAGCAGCGCGCGGCCGGTGACCGCTCGGGGGGTCCGCGCCTCGAAGTGGCGGTACGCCGGGGCCTTCCAGCCCCGGACCGCCACCGGCTCCAGCACGCCGGACTCGACCAGCTCCGCCACCGCCTGGCGCGCCGGGGTCGGGCCGAGGCGGTAGTAGTCGCGCAGGTCCGTCTCCGTCGCGACGCCCAACGCGCGCGCCGACCGCTCGATCAGGCCGCGCGCCCCTTCGTCGGCCGACACCGAGACGGCCAGGATCTCCGGCGGGACCACCCGCTCCGTCAGGTCGTACAGCCGCTCGAACGACCGGCGCGTGCCCGTGGTCAGCTGGCCGACGCCGAAGAGGTACTCGCAGACGCGCTTGACCTCCGAGCGCTCCCACCACGACCCCGGGCCGCGCCGCTGCGCGTCCGCCTCCACCTGGCGCTCGATGCCGCCCGCGCCGATCGGGCCCAGCTCCTTGACCACCGACAGGATCTCGTCGACCAGGCCCGGTGACTTCTCGATGAGCGGCCCGTAGTGCTTCCACCAGCCGTCCCGCTTCGCGCCCGACCGGATCAGCGGCCAGTCCTCGACCGGCAGCAGGCTCGCCTCGTGCGCCCACGTCTCCACCAGCAGCCGCGGCTGCTTCGCCGAGTGCGACCACGCCGCGCTGTCCAGCAGCGCGGGGTCGTAGGAACCCAGGCGCGAGAACACCGGCATGTAGTGCGCCCGGACCGCGACGTTCACCGAGTCCAGCTGCAGCAGCTGGACGCGCGAAAGCACGCGTTTCAGGTGCCGCCGCGACGGCACACCGGAGGGACGCGGGTCGGCGAAGCCCTGCGCGGCCAGGAACGTCTTCCGGGCCGTCGCGACACTGATCGTCTGCATGATGACGTCATCGTGCCAGCCACCACCGACAGTTTTCGGCGACCCGATAGATTCGGGTCCATGAGCGACGCCGCCGTCCGCCCCGCCGACCTGTCCGACGCCGCGGAGATCGCCCGCATCCAGCGCGAGACCTGGCACGCCGCCTACGAAGACCTCCTGGGCAAGCAGGCCCTGGCCGAGCTGGACGGCACCGACCTGGTCGGCACCTGGACCGAGGCCATCGACTACCCGGACAGCCAGGTCTACGTCGCCACCGAAGGCGAGTTCACCGTCGGGTTCTGCGTCGCCGGCCTGGCCCCGGACGTCGAGGTCGCCGCGGCCGACGGGTCCCTGCCCGCGGACGCCGACGTCACCGGGCTGATCGCCAACCTGCTCGTCGAGCCGCGCTGGGGACGGCGCGGGCACGCCGGGCGGCTACTCGGGACCGCCGCGGCGGGGCTGCGGGCCGACGGCGCCGTGCGCGGCATCGCCTGGGTCGGCCAAGGAGACCACGCCTCGCTCGGCTTCTACCGCCGGGCCGGCTGGAACCCCGACGGCACGGTCCGCACCCTCGACACCGGCGAGCGCATGCTCCGCGAGGTCCGGCTCACCGGAACCCTCGAGCTGTCCCTCGTCTGAGTCCTGGAAGAGCACCCACCGCATCACGGCGTACATGAAGACGCCCTCGCCGGCGCCCGCCAGCACCCGCGCGAGGTGGTATTCGACGCCGAGCGCGCTCAGTCCCGCGCCCACACCCAGCAGGAACACCGCGTAATTGACGGCGATCGCCCCGGTGTAAAGCACGAGCTGGATTCCGACGGCCGCGTGGGAATGGAAGTTGAACGTCCGGTTCAGCACGAAGCTCACCGCGAACGCGCAGCCGTACGCCAGCGTGATGCCGAGCCACACCGGCCAGCCCAGCAGCCCGTGGAAAACGGTCAGCAGGCCCAGGTCGAGGCCGAAGGTGAAGCCGTTGATCAGGCAGAAGCCGAGAAACGTCGGCGCCACGATCCGCGACAGACCCCAGGGGAGAAACCGCACGACGGTCCGGCACAGGGCGCCGAATCGGTCAGCGGGCGTACGAGGTTGCTCGGCGGCCACGCCGTCAGCGTTCCAGCGGGAGGTGGCCGGAAACCGTCCGGCAGGTGATCTTCTGGTGCGGACCACCGGCCGAAGAGTAGGGCCAACCCCAGTGCGCGGAGATTTCGAACTGATAACTTGGAAGACCGGGAGCAAATCAGGAGGTGACACGATGAGCTGGATCCTGCTGACGCTGGGCGTCGCGTTCGGTTCGGCCCTCGTGCCGCTGATCAACGCCGAGGTGTTCCTGATCGGGCTGTGCGCGAGCCACCCGGGCCTGCACTGGCTGTGGCTCGGCGCGGCCGTCGCGGTGGGCCAGATCGCCGGGAAGACGCTCTACTACCTGGCCGCGCGCGGCACCATCAAGCTGCCGAAACCACTGCACGACCGGCTGCACCGCGAGCGCCCGATGACGGCCCGCAAGGTGCGCTGGGAACTGCGGACGAAGAAGATCCGCGCGCGGGTCGACGCCCTGCGCGAGCGCTGCCACCGCCACCCGCACTGGATGGCCGGCACGTACGGCGTGAGCTCCCTGGTCGGCCTGCCGCCGTTCATGGCGACGAGCGTCCTGGCGGGGCTGGTCCGGATGCGCCTGGCGACGTTCCTGACGGCCGGCCTGACCGGACGTTGGATCCGCTTCAGCCTGATCGCCGCCGCACCCGCCGTGTTCGCGGGCTGGATGCACCACTGACGCCTGCCCGGCCGCGAGTGAAGTCCGCGTGAGGCGATGCATCTTTCCTAGGGAAAGTGACGGCTCGCGGGCGGCGCGGCGCAGCTTTCCTGGGGAAAGTGACGGGTCAGTGGTCGGCGGCTTCCAGTTCCAGGGCCTTCTTCATCGTCTCGCGGGCCCGGCGGCGGTCGCCCGCGATGTCGTAGGCGTACGCGAGCTTGTACCAGGCGCGCCAGTTCTCCTGGTCGGCCTGGACCTCGGCGCGGCGCTGGTCGAACCAGGCGTCGGCCGCGTCGCGGTCGACCCGGCCCGACGGGCGGCGGGGCAGGTCGGAGACGTCCGGGAGCTCGCCCTCGCTGTCCAGCCGGCGGGACAGCCGCTGGATCTGCAGGCCGTTGCGCCAGGTGACGACGACGATCCAGACGCCCAGGATCGGCAGCAGCAGCACGCCGATCCCGAGCGCGATGCCCAGGCCGGTACCCGACGCGAACAGCGCGAACGCCCGGTCCGCGAGCAGGACCAGGTAGACGACCAGCGCCGCCGTCATCAGCAGCGCGACGTTGCGCGCCTTCACAGGTCGAGCACGTTCTCCAGGCCGACCGTCAGGCCGGGGCGCGTGAGCACCGTGCGCACGCCGAGCAGCACGCCCGGCATGAACGACGTCCGGTCCAGGGAGTCGTGGCGGATGGTCAGGGTCTCCCCCTCGCCGCCGAACAGGATCTCCTCGTGCGCGACGAGCCCGGGCAGCCGGACCGAGTGGACGCGGACGTCCTCGACCGTGGCGCCGCGGGCACCGTCCAGTTCGGACGTCGTCGCGTCCGGGCCCGGCGTCACGCCGGCCTCCGCGCGCGCCGCGGCGATCATCCGGGCGGTGTGCGCGGCGGTGCCCGAGGGCGCGTCGGCCTTGCGGTTGTGGTGCAGCTCGATGATCTCCGCCGAGGCGTAGAACTTCGCCGCCTGCGCCGCGAAGCGCATCGCCAGCACCGCGCCCAGCGCGAAGTTCGGCGCGATCAGCACACCCAGCGACGGCTTCGGTTCGAGCAGCGCGCGCAGCGACGCGAGCCGCTCCTCGCTGAAGCCGGTGGTGCCGACGACCGCGTGGATGTCGTGCGCCACCAGGTACTTCAGGTTGTCCATCACGGCGTCGGGGTGGGTGAAGTCGACGACGACCTCGGCCTCGGCCTCGGCAAGCGCCGCGAAGTCGTCGCCGTCGTCCAAAGCGGCGACGACCTTCATGTCTTCGGCGCCTTCGACGGCCTTCACCACCGTCGCGCCCATCCGGCCGCGCGCGCCGAGCACACCGACGTTGATGGTCATGAAGCGATCACCTCGTGCAAGTCATCGGGCAGGTCGTCGGCGTGAGCGTACGGGCCGACGACCGCCGCCGCCGTGACCCCGCCCGGCCGTGCGAACAAAGTGCGAGCGAGGGCACACACCTCGTCGGTGGTGACGGCGTCGATGCGCGCGATCGTGTCGTCGACGCCCAGGTAGTGGGCGTAGTTGAGCTCGTTCTTGCCGATCCGCGACATCCGCGACGACGTGTCCTCCAGGCCCAGCACGATCCCGCCGCGCAGCTGGCCCTTGGCGCGGGCCACCTCGGCGTCGGTCAGGCCGTCGACGCCGACCTTGTCGAGGACCTCGCGGATCACGCCCGCGACGTCGCCGAGCTTCTCCGGCTGGCAGCCCGCGTACACGGACATGTGACCGGTGTCGGAGTAGCTCGCGACGGACGAGTACACCTGGTACGCCAGGCCACGCTGTTCACGGATCTCCTGGAACAGCCGCGAGCTCATGCCGCCGCCGAGCGCCGCGTTGAGCACCGACAAGGCGAACCGGCGTTCGTCGTGGCGCGAGAGCGACCGCAGGCCGAGCATGACGTGCGCCTGCTCGGTGTCGTCGGTGTGCAGGGCCAGCTTCGGCACGGTCTTGATCCGTGCCCGGCCCTCGCGCGGCGCGACCGGCGTGGCCTCGCCCGCCAACCGGTCGCGAAGAGCCTTGCGCACCAGGCGAAGCACCTGGTTGTGCTCGATGTTCCCGGCCACCGCCAGCACCATCCGCGGCAGTGTGTAGCGGCGCTTGTAGAACCCGCGCAACGCGGCCGGCGACATCTCGATGATCGACTTCTCGGTGCCGAGCACCGGGCGGCCGAGCACGTGGTCGCCGAGGATCGCGCTGACGAACGTCTCGTGCAGCAGGTCTTCCGGGTCGTCGTCGCGCATCGAGATCTCTTCGAGGACGACGCTGCGTTCCATGTCCATGTCGCGGTCGGTGCAGAGCGCGTCGAACACGACGTCGGTGACCAGGTCCACGGCCAGCGGCAGGTCCGCGTCGAGCACCTGCGCGTAGTAGCAGGTGTGCTCCTTCGCGGTGAAGGCGTTGAACTCGCCGCCGACCGCGTCGATCTCCTCGGCGATCTGCTTGGCGTCGCGGTGCGCGGTTCCCTTGAACAGCAGGTGTTCGAGGTAGTGCGCGGCCCCGGCGACGGCGACCGGCTCGTCGCGCGAGCCGATGCCGACCCACAGCCCGACCGTCGCCGAGCGGGACGCCGGCACGTGCTCGGTGATCACGCGCAGGCCACCGGGCAGAACACTGCGCTTGACGACCGCACCGTCCGGAGTGGACTCCAGCGTGCGGGTGGTGCCGACGGGCTGCTCGTGCCCGGAAACCTGCCGTGCCATGGGTTCCTTACTCACGATGCCGTGAAGGCCCCCTGCCGCCGACGGTCGTGAGTGGTAATGAGGGTTCTAACCCGCATTACCACTCACGACCCGCACCGAGCGGATCAGGAGGCCTTCACGCTGACTGGTTCTGCTTAGGCGTCGGCCTTCTCGGCGTCGGCGTCTGCGGCGGGAGTGGCGGCCGGGGCCTCCTCCTCCTGGACGACGATCAGGCTGATCTTGCCGCGGTTGTCGATGTCGGCGATCTCGACGCGGAGCTTGTCGCCCACGTTGACGACGTCCTCGACCTTGGCGATCCGCTTGCCGTTGCCCAGCTTGGAGATGTGCACCAAGCCGTCCTTGCCCGGCAGCAGCGAGACGAACGCGCCGAACGCGGCCGTCTTCACCACGGTGCCGAGGAAGCGCTCCCCGACCTTGGGCAGCTGCGGGTTGGCGATGGCGTTGATCAGGTCGATCGCCGCCTCCGCCGACGGGCCGTCGGCCGCGCCCACGTAGATCGTGCCGTCGTCCTCGATGGAGATGTCGGCACCGGTCTGCTCGGTGATCGAGTTGATCATCTTGCCCTTCGGGCCGATGACCTCGCCGATCTTGTCCACCGGGATCTTCACGCTGGTGACGCGCGGCGAGTACGGGCTCATCTCGTCCGGGCCGTCGATCGCCTCGGCGATGACCTCCAGGATGGTGAGACGGGCGTCCTTCGCCTGCTTCAGCGCGGCGGCGAGCACCTCGGAGGGGATGCCGTCGAGCTTGGTGTCCAGCTGCAGGGCGGTGATGATGTCCTTGGTGCCGGCGACCTTGAAGTCCATGTCGCCCATGGCGTCCTCGGCCCCGAGGATGTCGGTCAGCGCGACGTAGCGCGTCTCGCCGTCGACCTCGTCGGAGATGAGGCCCATCGCGATGCCCGCGACCGGCGCCTTCAGCGGCACACCGGCGTTGTACAGGCCCATGGTGGACGCGCAGACCGAGCCCATCGAGGTCGAGCCGTTGGAGCCCAGCGCCTCGGAGACCTGGCGGATCGCGTACGGGAACTCGTCGCGCTTCGGCAGCACCGGGACCAGGGCGCGCTCGGCGAGCATGCCGTGGCCGATCTCGCGCCGCTTCGGCGAACCGACGCGGCCGGTCTCGCCGGTGGAGAACGGCGGGAAGTTGTAGTGGTGCATGTAGCGCTTGTGCGTCTCCGGGGACAGCGAGTCGATCTGCTGCTCCAGGCGAAGCATGTTCAGCGTGGTGACGCCCAGGATCTGGGTCTCGCCGCGCTCGAACAGCGCCGAACCGTGGGCTCGCGGGATCACGGCGACCTCGGCCGAGAGCGACCGGATGTCGGTCAGGCCACGGCCGTCCATGCGGATCTTGTCCGTGAGGACGCGCTTGCGCATGACCTTCTTGGACAGCGCCTTGAACGCGGCGCCGATCTCCTTCTCGCGGCCCTCGAAGGCTTCGCCCTCGTTGATGCCGACCTTCTCCAGCACGGCGGCCTTGACCTGGTCGGTCGCGGCGTCGCGGTCCTGCTTGCCGGCGATCTGCAGCGCGTTCGCCAGGTCGTCGGTCGCGATCGCGGCGACGGCGTCGAAGGCGTCCTGCTCGTAGGCCAGGAAGACCGGGAACTCGCCGGTCGGCTTGGCGGCCACGTCGGCCAGCTTCTGCTGGGCTTCGCACAGCACCTTGATGAACGGCTTGGACGCTTCGAGACCCTGCGCGACCGAGACCTCGTCCGGCGCCTTGCCGCCGTCGGCGATCAGGTCGAGCGTGTTCTCGGTGCCCTCGGCCTCGACCATCATGATCGCGACGTCGTCACCGACGATGCGGCCGGCGACGACCATGTTGAAGGTGGCCTTCGCGAGCTGCGACCAGGTCGGGAACGCGACCCACTGGTCCTCGATCAGGGCGACGCGCACGCCGCCGACCGGGCCCGAGAACGGCAGGCCGGCGATCTGGGTCGACGCCGACGCGGCGTTGATGGCCAGCACGTCGTACGGGTCGTCCGGGTTCAGGCTCTGGACGGTGATGACGACCTGGATCTCGTTGCGCAGACCGTCGGTGAACGACGGGCGCAGCGGCCGGTCGATCAGGCGGCAGGTCAGGATCGCGTCGGTCGAGGGGCGGCCCTCGCGGCGGAAGAACGCGCCGGGGATGCGGCCGGCCGCGTACATGCGCTCCTCGACGTCCACCGTCAGGGGGAAGAAGTCGAAGTGGTCCTTCGGGTGCTTCGACGCGGTCGTCGCCGAGAGCAGCATGGTCTCTTCGTCGAGGTACGCGACGACGGCGCCGGCGGCCTGCTTGGCCAGGCGGCCCGTCTCGAAGCGGACGGTGCGGGTGCCGAAACGGCCGTTGTCGATCACGGCTTCTGCTTCGTGCACGGTGACTCCGGTGGAGTCGGTCATAGGGTGTTTCTCCTCTTTAGTTCCTTCGTACGACGCGAGTCTCCCACCCTGGGACCCGTTTCGCTCAAGGACGCTCGAGGAGTGATGCCGGTCTTCGATCGAAGTCCCCGGGACTCTTCCCGGGAACCACTACCGAGGACCGGCGGACGGTTCCTCGTGCGCGCTCGCGCCGTTGTTCTCTTAAACCGAAGGGGAGCGACCGGCGGCCACTCCCCTTCGGGTTCAAGCTATCGGCGCAGGCCGAGGCGCTGGATCAGCGCACGGTAACGCTCGATGTCCACCTTCATCACGTAGTTCAGCAGCCGGCGGCGACGGCCGACCAGCAGCAGGAGCCCGCGACGCGAGTGGTGGTCGTGCTTGTGAGCCTTGAGGTGCTCGGTGAGGCCGACGATCCGCTTGGTCAGCAGCGCGACCTGGGCCTCGGGGGATCCCGTGTCCGAGTCGTGCACGCCGTACTCGGCCAGGATCGACTTCTTCTCTTCGGTGGACAGCGCCACTTGTGTAACTCCTCGAGATGATCAGTGCCGTGCGGCCCCGGTCGCGGAATCAACGCCGGGAAGTCGGTCACGGCCGCCACGGACTGCAGCCGGACCCGATCATTGACGTTACCATTCTGGCCACGTGTCACTCTGAGCAGGGCCTTCAGGCGCCGTTCAGCTCGAACTCGCGGGCCACCCGGTAGCGGGTTCCGCCCGGTTCGCGCTCGCTGGTCATCAGCGCCACGCGCGTGGCCTGCCAGTTCCGGCTCGTGAAACCGGCCAGCTGCGACGTCCAACGCTCGGCGAGCCCGGGTTCTTCCCGGGGGAACCGCGCCAGCGTCAGGTGGGCCCGGTACGGCCTCGCCTCGGCATCGGCGCCCGCGGCGTGCGCGAGCGGCGTCAGCTCCGATCCGGCGACAGTCAACCACAGCACCCCGGGGAACGTCGCGGCCTTTTCCAGCCGGACGTCGACGGCGCGGCGGCCGGCCAGCCGGTCCGCGAGCCACGCTCCCCGGGTGCCGGCGTCGTCCCGGCCGTAGTAGGCGAGCGTGACGTGCCACCTCTCCGGTGGCTCCCAGGCCAGGCCGCCTGCCTGGTCGCCCAGGGCCCCGGCGACCGCGTCGACGACGTCGCCGGGCGGGAGCAGGGCGCTGAACAGGGCCGGCATCAGCCGCCGTGACCGGCCCGGCGGAGCAGGTCGGCGATCGCCGGGAAGTCGTCGTCGAGCCGCTTGGCGGCCTCGCCCAGGTCCTCGTCCTCGGCCAGGTCCCGCAGGTAGGCCAGGACGGCCTGGTCCTCGTTGACCACCGGGATGTTGTCGCGCCCGACGGTGGGCCGCGAGTCGCGGACGTCCTCCATCGCGGCCAGCATCGCGTCGCGGTTGCCGGCGGCGACCTCGGGGACCAGGATCTTGCGTTCGAGCATGATCATCCTGGCCAGCACGACCGGGTTGCCGATCTTCGCGCGCCGCCCGCTCATCACCTGGCTGAGCATGGGGGCGCTGATGCCGAGGACCTCGGCCAGGAACGCCTGCGAAACGTCGAAGGCGACGACGAGCCGGCGCACGCGGTCGCCCAGGGGCTCCCCGTACCACTCGCGCTGCAGCGCGATGTTCCGCTGGACGATCTTGTGGTCCTCCACCAGTTCCGCTCCCCTAAACCGCTTCTTCGCCCGCTCAGTCTGCACGCACACTGTCCGTGAGCATCTTGCCATCACGATCACGTCCGTGAACGCGAAATCCCCCTTTTCGCCCCGGTCGAGGCGCTACCCCGCGTCCGGGAGGGCCTTTCTGGTCTCGACGACGTCCTCGTCGATCTGGGCGACCAGCCCGGCCGAGTCGGCGAACCGCACCTGGTCGCGCAGCCGGGTGCCGAAGTCGATCGCGACGTGCTGGCCGTAGAAGTCCTCGTCGACGTCGAGGACGAACGCCTCGACGGTCCGCTCGCGCCCGGAGAACGTCGGGTTGGTGCCCACCGAGACCGCGGCGCGCAGCCGGCGCGACGGGTCCGCCGAGCGGGTGAACCAGGCGCTGTAGACGCCGTCGGCCGGGACGGCGGCGAACCGCGGGGTCGACAGATTCGCCGTCGGGTAGCCGAGCTCGTGGCCCCGGCCGTCACCGCGCACGACGATGCCTTCGAGCCGGTGCGGGCGGCCGAGCGCCTCGGCGGCGGCCACGACGTCCCCGGCGTCGATGCAGGAGCGGACGTACGTGCTGGAGAACGTGATGGCCGACTGGTCCTCTTCGGACAGTTCCTTGCCCTGCAGTTCCGCGCCGTAGGCGGCGAAGCCGAAGCGGCGGCCGAGGGTGCGCAGCAGCTCGACGGTGCCGGCGGCCTTGGCCCCGAAGGTGAAGTTGTCGCCGACGATCACCGCGGCCGCGTGCAGCCGGTCGACCAGCACCTCGTGCACGAACTCCTCCGGCTGCAGCCGGGACAGCTCCAAGGTGAACGGCAGCACGCAGAAGACGTCGACGCCGAGGCCTTCGACGAGCTCCGCCTTGCGCCGCAACGTGGTCAGCTGCGCCGGGTGGCTCCCCGGGCGCAGCACCTCCGACGGGTGCGGGTCGAACGTCAGCACCACGCTCGGCACGTCGCGCTCCGCGGCCGCGGCCACGGTCCGGTTGATCAGCTCCTGGTGCCCGCGGTGCACGCCGTCGAACACGCCGATGGTGACCACGCACCGTCCCCAGCCGCCGGGAAGGTCCCCCAGCCCACGCCACCGCAGCACGTCACACTCCCGTCTTCTCGGACCACCCTAGGCGGGCAGCAACACGACCACTGCTCGGGACACGCCTTCTTCGTCGGCGGCCAGCGCCAGCACCTTGCCGTCGGGGCCGAAGAGGCCGTAGGTGCCCTCGACCCCGGCCGCCGGGATGCGCTGGCCGTGGCGGACCGCCTTGGCCGTCGCGGCGTCGAGGTCGCGCCGCGGGAAGGCGGCGGCGACGGCGGCGTCGAGGTCCAGGCTCAGCTCGGGCGCCTCTTCCAGCTGGTCCAGCGTGCGCGCCTTCGCGAGCGAGAACGGGCCGACCGTGGTGCGCCGCAGCGCCATCAGGTGACCGCCGACGCCGAGGTCGGCGCCCAGGTCGCGGGCCAGCGCGCGGACGTAGGTGCCCGACGAGCACTCGACGACGGCGTCGACCTCGACGTGGTCGTCCTCGTGACGGATGCCCAGTACGTCGAAGCGGTAGATCGTGACCGGGCGCGGCGGGATGACGACCTCCTCCCCCGCGCGGACCCGGGCGTAGGCGCGCTTGCCGTCGATCTTGACGGCGCTGACCGCGCTGGGCACCTGCTGGATGGGGCCGGTGAGCTTCGCGATCCCGGCGGCGATCGCCGCGTCGGTGACGCCGCCGGTCTCCGCGGTGGTGAGGATCTCGCCCTCGGCGTCGTCGGTCGTGGTGCTGCTGCCCAGCGACAGCGTCGCGAGGTAGGTCTTGCGGTCGAGCGCCAGGTGGCCGAGCAGCTTGGTGGCGCGCTCGATGCCGAGCACCAGCACGCCGGTCGCCATCGGGTCGAGCGTGCCGGCGTGCCCGACCTTGCGGGTGCCCATGATCCGGCGGGCGCGGGCGACGACGTCGTGCGACGTCATCCCGGCGGGCTTGTCGACGATCAGGAGACCGGGCGGCGGGGCGGGACGGCGGGGCGGTTTGGGGCTCGACACGCGGCAAACCCTAGCGGCCGCTGATCGTCGGCCGATCGGGTGCGTTCGGGCGGCGCGATCGGCGTCCCCGGTAGGGCAGCCGGGTGCTTGAGCGGCGGCGCGGCACAGGGCCAGGATGAGGGGCGTGGCGAAGATCGAAGTCCGGCCCGCGAGGGCCGCCGAGTTCGAAGCCGTCGCCGGGCTGCGGTGGCGGTGGGTCGCCGAGCGGGACGGCCTGCCCGGCGCCGCGCGCGCCGGGTTCGTGCGGGAGTTCGCCGCCTGGGCACGGGACCACACGGCCAGCCACCGGTGCCTGGTCGTGGTGCGCGAGGACCAGGTGATCGGGATGGCGTTCCTGGCGATCACCGCGCGCGTGCCGACGCCGACAGCGTTCACCCGGGCCGCTGGCGACGTGCAGAGCGTGTACGTCTCGCCGGAGGCGCGCGACGGCGGTCTCGGCGGCCTGCTCATCAACGCGATCCTGCGCCTGGCCGCGGATCTCGGGCTCGAGCGCGTCACCGTGCACTCGTCGAAGCGCGCCGTGCCGGCCTACGAACGGCGCGGGTTCGCCGTGGCCCGGCACCTCATGCAGGCCGAGGTGCCGCCGGGCCGGTCAAGCGGCCACGATCGGCGTCTCCGGTAGGGCGGCGTCCCAACGGCGGCGGGTGATCCGGACCGGGATCTCCTCGCCGCGGGCCGCGGCGAGGAACAGGTGGGTGCGGGTGCGGCGCCACCACACGAGCATCCGGGACGTCCCGACCGCCAGGAGCACCACGATCGCCAGCAGCGACCACCGGAAGTTCCCGCCGGTCCACTGCAGCAGCACGCCGACCGCGAGCGCGGCGATCGTCGTCGCCACGAAGCCGCCGACGTTGACCACGCCGGTCGCCGTGCCGACACGGCTGAGCGGGTTGTAGTCGCGGGCCAGCGCGAAGCCGATCATCGAGGCCGGGCCGCCGAGCGCGAGGAAGGCGAACGCGGGCACCAGCAGCCCCACCGGGACCTGACCGGGCCAGCTCAGCAGCACCGCCCACAGCACCGCGGCGCCGCCGATGTAGCCCCCGACCAGCGGCATCCGCAGCTCCGGGCGGCGGCCGATCAGGCCGCCGAGCAACGGACCGCCGGCCATCGAGCCGAAGACGAACACCGTGAGCAGCGCGCTCGCGGCGGCCTTCGACTGCCCCTGGCCCTGCACCAGCCACGGCACGCCCCACAGCAGCGTCAGCGCGTTCGGCGCGAACATCGTGCTGAAGTGCACCCAGAACCCCAGGCGTGTCCCCGGCGTCCGCCACGCCTCGGCGACCTGGTGGCCGAGCTCGCGCGGGCGGACGGCTTCGCGGACCGGCACCTCGACGCCGGCCGGGACGTCGCGCACCCGCAGCGTCACGACCAGGGTGTAGAGCACGGTCAGCGCGCCGACCGCGAGGAAGGTGGGCGTCCAGCCGGCGCTGTCGAGGACGAGCGACAGCGGGACGGTGGCCGCGAGGTTGCCGATGTAGCCGACGGCCGCGGTGAACGACGTCAGCAGCGCGTACTGGCGGCCCGGGAAGTGGGCCGCGACCAGGCGCAGCACGCTGACGAAGGTGAGCGCGTCGCCGAGGCCCAGCACACCGCGGGCGAGCAGGCCGAGGCCGTAGGAGTGCGCGACGCCGAGCAGGATCTGGCCGGCCCCGAGGATCAGCACGGCGACGGTGAGCACGCGGCGGGGGCCGTAGCGGTCGACCAGCACGCCGGTCGGGATCTGCATCGCGGCGTAGACGCCGACCTGCAGCACGGTGAACGTGCCGAGCGCGGCCGCGCCGACGCCGAAGCGCTCGGCCGCCTGCAGCCCGGCGACGCCGAAGGAGGTGCGGTGGAACACCGCGAGCAGGTAGACGGTGACGGCGGCGGACCAGATGAGCCAGGACCGGGCGGTGGCGCGGCCGGTGGCGGGCGGCACGGGGACCTCCAGTGGCTAGGGGCTTCGGTACGGGACGCCCGCACTGCCGTCCCCACTACTTGTAGCGCCTGAGCAACGGCGAAACCTAGCCGTTACCCCGGTGGCGTTCACCACAGGTCACCGGCGTCACACCCGCTCGGCGGGTATCACGCGGGGCGGATCGCGCCGGTCACCGCCCAGGTGCCCGAGCGCCAGCGGACCAGCACCGCCACCAGGCGCAGGACCATGAAGAGCGAGAGCCCGGTCCAGATGCCGGTGAGGCCCCAGCCGAAGCCGAGGGACGCCCAGATCAGCGGGAGGAAGCCCAGGGCCGCGCTGCCGAGCGTCGCGTTGCGGAGGAACGCCGCGTCGCCCGCGCCCAGCAGCACGCCGTCCAGGGCGAACACCACGCCCGCGATCGGTTGCAGCGCCACGAAGAACCACCACGCGTGCGGGACCTCGGCCAGCACACCCGGGTCGGCCGTGAACGCGCGTGGCAGCACCCACGACAGGGCCGCGAACACCACGCCCAGGACGCACCCCATCAGCAGCCCGTAGCGCGTGATCTGCGTGGCGACGCCGCGCGCCTGCCGGGCCGAACCCGCGCCGAGGGCGGCCCCGACCAGGGACTGCGCCGCGATCGCGACCGAGTCCAGGATCAGCGAGAGGAACACCCACAGCTGCAGCACCACCTGGTGCGCGCCGACCGCCTCGGTCGACGTCCGGGCCGCGACGGCCGCCGCCGAGACGAAGCACAGCTGGAACCCGAGGCTGCGCAGCACCAGGTCGCGGCCGAGGCTCAGCTGGGCGCGCATCACCCGGAAGTCGGGCCGCAGCCCGGCCTTCTCCTTCACCAGCGCGGCGAAGAACAGCGAGGCGGAGATCACCTGCGCGACGACGTTCGCGATCGCCGAGCCCTCCAGGCCGAGCCCGGCCCCGTAGACGAGCACCGGGCACAGCACGGCCGAGATCCCGTTGCCCGCCAGCACGTACCGCAGCGGCCGGACGGCGTCCTGCACCCCGCGCATCCAGCCGTTGCCGGCCATGGTGACCAGGATCAGCGGCGCCCCGAACAACGCGATCCGCAGCCACGACACGGCCGCGCTCGTGATCTCGTCGCTGCCCGAGAGCACCCGCGCGATCGGCCAGGCCAGCAGCTGCCCGGCGACCAGCACGAAGAGCCCGACGAACAGCGCCAGCCACGTCGCCTGGACGCCTTCGCGGACGGCGTCGGCCCGGCGGCCGGCCCCGTGCAGGCGGGCCGTGCGCGAGGTCGTGCCGTAGGACAGGAACGTCAGCTGGCTCGACACCTGGGACAGCACGACGCCGCCGAGCGCGAGCCCGGCCAGCGACAGCGCGTCGAGGTGGCCGACGACCGCCGTGTCGACCAGCACGTACAGCGGCTCGGCGGCCAGCACGCCCAGCGCCGGCACGGCCAGCCCCAGGACCCGCTTCGCCGGGACCCGCTCGTTCTCCGCCACGTTCACCACGAACCGGACTCTAACCGCCGGCACCGACAGTTTCCGGCCGGCGGGAATCGCGACCCTAGAGCAGCGGCGCCCGTTCCAGCGCGGCGCGCAGGCCGGCCAGGACGTCTTCGGCGGGGCCCGCGATCGTGCACCCCGCGGCCTGCCGGTGCCCGCCGCCGCCGAACTCCGCGGCCACCGCGGAGACGTCGATCCCGATGGAGCGCAACGAGATCTGCCACTGCCGCGGGTCGGCCGGGTCCTGCTTGAGCACCGCCGCGACGGCGGCCTCGCGCACCGAGCGGACGACGTCGATGACCGACTCGACCTCCTCGGCCCGCACCGTGCTCGCGGCGTCGACGCCGACGATCGTGTGCACGAAACCCTTGCCCTGCGCGGCTTCCGGCTCGAGCTCGGCGGCCGCCAGCACCGAGGACAGCATCGGCAGCCAGGCGAACGGCCGCTCGTCGACGATCCGCCGCACCACGGCCTCGGGGTCGACGCCCGCCGCCAGCAGCCGCGCCGCCATCCGGTGCGTCTCCGGGCTCGCCCGGCGGAACCCGCTGGTGTCGGTGACGATCCCGGCGTAGAGCCCGCGCGCGATCGGCTCGTCCGGCTCGACGCCCAGCGCGTCGAGGACCCGGAACACCAGGATCGCGCTGGCCTCGGCGCTCTCGTCGACGACGTGGTGGGTGCCGTAGAACGTGTTGGTCGCGTGGTGGTCGATCACCAGCACCTGCCCGGCCGCCCCGACGCGCCCGGCGAGCCGGCCCAGCCGCTGCGGCACCGGCGTGTCGACGCACACCAGCAGCGCCTCGGTCGGGGGCAGGTCGTCCGGGTGGGTGAGCAGGCCGTCCTCGTCGAGCCAGCGGAGCGTCTCGGGGGCCTCGTCGGGCTCGCCGAAGGACACGCGCACCCGGGCGCCGCGCTGGAGCAGGGCCCGGCCGAGGGCGAGCGCGCTGCCCAGCGCGTCCGCGTCGGGGCGGACGTGCCCGAGCACCGTCACGTCGGTGGCCGTCGCGAGCAGTGCGGCCGCGGCCTCGATGTCCTGCGCCAAAGTGGAGGTCACGGTGCGTCACGCTACGCTCTGCGGGATGTCCGAGTACGTGATCCTGGTCCACCCGTCCGCCAACCGGGTCTACGCCGCCTCCTCCCCCGCGCTGCTGCGCGCCGAGCTGGCGGTGTTCGGCACGGCCCTGGCGGCCGGGCTGTCCGGGATCGAGGACGTCGAGCTCGGCGGCGTCGGCTACGTCCGCTTCACCAGCTCCGCGCCGCTCGGCGAGCGCGACCTCGCGCTGCTGTCGAACCTGTCGTCGCTGTACGCGCTGTTCGAGCTGGACGGCGACGTGCTGCGCCCGGTGAAGGTGACGCCGCTCGCGAAGGCCGACTCGGACCTGCTGACCATCCAGAAGTACGCGGGCAAGACCAACGAGTCGTTCACCAAGCTGCTGCTGAACATCACGCTGCTGGCCACCGCGGACCCCGCCTCGGACAGGCCGCGCTACCTGCTCGACCCGCTGTGCGGCCGCGGCACCACGCTCAACCACGCGATCATGTACGGCCTGCACGCCACCGGCCTGGACGTCGACGCCAAGGACTTCGAGGCGTACGAGGCGTTCATCAAGACGTGGCTGCGGAACAAGCGCGTGAAGCACACGGCCGAGTCCGGCGTGCTGCGCCGCAACAAGGCCCGCCTCGGCCGCCGCCTCGACATCGAGTACGCGTTCACCAAAGAGGACTACAAGGCGGGCGACACCCGCAAGCTCGCCTACTTCAACGCGGACACGCTGACGACGGACGAGGTCCTGCGCGCGAACTCCGCCGACGTGATCGTCACGGACGCCCCGTACGGCGTCCAGCACGGCAGCCACCGCGACACGGGCCTGCAGCGCAGCCCGCGCGACCTGCTGGCCGCGGCGATCCCGGTGTGGACCCGCGTCCTCAAGCCCGGCGGCGCGCTCGGCATCTCGTGGAACACCACCGTGCTGCCGCGCGAAGAGCTGGTCGCGATCCTGGCGAAGGCCGGCCTCGACGTCCGTGAAGGCGGGCCGTACGAAGAGTTCGCCCACCGGGTGGACCAAGCCATCCTGCGCGACCTCGTCGTAGCCGCCAAGCCCGCTTCCTGACTCCGGGACGCCGTCGACTCACCGCGGCGGCGGTCCCGGGGGACGCGCACGAAGAGCCGGCCCAGATCCCGCGGGGAGACCGGCCTCCGCCTCCGCGAAGGCGGCCCGTGCGAGCAGCTCGCCCACCGGGTGGACCAAGCGATCCCGCGACCTCGTCGTCGCTGCGAATCCACGATCTGAGTCCAGGACGCAGACCCACTACGGCGCGGCGATCCCGCGCGGCCTCGACGTCCGCGAAGGCGGGCCCTACGAAGAGTTCGCCCACCGGGTGGACCAAGCCATCCTGCGCGACCTCGTCGTAGCCGCCAAGCCCGCTTCCTGAAAGCCGCCGTCCAGGATCTGGAACCGGGCGGCGGCTCGTTGACCCGGCTCGGCCCGGGTTCCTAAAGTCGACGACGTCAACGGAAAGCGCCCCCGCGTTTTGGGCAGGCGCTTTTCCTCCTCGTTCTTTTCCCCGAACAGGTGTCGTCATGCCCGAATCCGTCTGGGTCGCCCAGTCAGATCCGCGGGTCCGGCCGTTGCTCGCCGACCTGGCCCGTGAATATTCGACGCGTTACCACCGCGTGCTCGCCGACGTCCATTTCGAACTGCGGGAATACCCGGCGGAGCATTTCGCGCCGCCGAATGGCGGATTGCTGGTGCTGCTCCACGACCAGCGCGCCGTCGCGGGCGGGGCGTTCCAGCGCTACGACGACGACACCGCCGAGCTCAAGCGGATCTGGACGCACCGCGCGCACCGCGGCCACGGGCTCGGCCGCCGCGTCGTCGCCGAGCTGGAGGCCGAGATCGCGCTCCGCGGGTACCGCCGGATCCACCTGACCACCGGCCCGAGCCAGCCCGAGGCCCGGGCGCTCTACCTGGCCGCCGGGTACACGCCGCACTTCGACGTCGACGCCGTGCCGGTCACCCGGCTGCGGTTCTCGAAAGCGCTTCCCGCGCCCGTGGGATCGCGGTGACCAGCGACGTCGGCACCCGGCCCGCACCTTTGACGGCGCCGGAGGAGTCGCTGAAGATCGTGCCCGCACGGCACCCGCTGACCTGGGTGGCCGCCGCGATCGTCGCGGTGCTGGTCGCGATGGCGGGCCACGCGCTGGTGACCAACACGGCGTTCGACTGGCCGACCTTCTCGAAGTACCTGTTCCAGAAATCGGTGCTCGACGCCGTGCTGCTCACCCTGGAACTGACGGCGTTCGGCGTGGTCGCCGGATTCCTGCTCGGCACTGTGCTCGCGCTCATGCGCATTTCCCGGAATCCGCTGCTGCGCGCGGTCGCCTGGACCTACACGTGGATCTTCCGGTCCGTCCCGCTCATTCTCCAGCTGCTGTTCTGGTACAACCTCGCGATCCTCTACAACGAGATCTCCTTCGGCGTCCCGTTCGGGCCGTCGTTCGTCTCGGTCGGCACGATGAGCCTCATCCCGCCGTTCCTCGCGGCCGGGCTCGGGCTCGCGCTGCACCAGGGCGCGTACGCCTCGGAGATCGTCCGCGCCGGGTTCCTCTCGGTGGACGCCGGCCAGCGCGAGGCCGCCGCGGCGCTCGGCATCCCGGCCGGGCGGCAGTTCCGCCGGATCGTGCTGCCGCAGGCGATGCGCACGATCGTGCCGACCGCCGCCAACGAGATCGTCGGCCTGCTGAAGGCCACCTCACAGGTCTACGTGATGGCGTTGCCGGAGCTGTTCTACCAGGTCCAGGTCATCTACACCCGCAGCGGCCGGGTCATCCCGCTGCTACTGGTGGCCACCTTCTGGTACCTGGCGCTGACGTCGGTGCTCTCGGTCGCCCAGTTCTACGTCGAGCGCTACTACGCCCGCGGGGCGCTCCGCACGTTGCCGCCGACCCCGCTGCAGCGCCTGCGCGCGGTCTGGGGGCGGGCATGAGCGCGGAGTTCATGGTGGACGTCCGGGGCGTGCACAAGAGTTTCGGCCCGCTGACCGTGCTCGACGGCGTCGATCTCCAGGTGCGCCAAGGTGAAGTGACCGTCCTGTTGGGACCGTCCGGGTCCGGCAAATCGACGCTGCTGCGGCTGATCAACCACCTGGAGCGGGCCGACCGCGGGTTCATCAGCGTCGGCGGCGAGCTCATGGGCTACCGCCGGGCCGGCGACCGGCTCCACGAGCTCAAGGAACGCGAGATCCTCAAGCAGCGCACCCGGATCGGGTTCGTCTTCCAGAACTTCAACCTGTTCGGCCACCTGACCGTGCTGGAGAACGTCGTCGAGGCGCCGATCTCGGCGCAACGCCGGCCGCGCGGCGAGGCCGAGGTCCGCGCCCGGGAGCTGCTGGACCGGGTCGGGCTCGCCGACAAGGCGGGCCAGTACCCGCGCCGGCTCTCCGGCGGCCAGCAGCAGCGCGTCGCGATCGCGCGGGCGCTGGCCCTCGAACCGGATGTCCTGCTGTTCGACGAACCGACGTCGGCGCTGGACCCCGAGCTCGTCGGCGAGGTCCTCGCGGTCATCCGGGACCTCGCGAAAGCGGGGACGACGATGGTCGTCGTCACCCACGAACTGGGCTTCGCCCGCGAAGTCGCCGACACCGTCGTGTTCCTCGACGCCGGCCGCGTCGTCGAACAGGGCTCGCCCGAAGCCGTCCTCGACCACCCCCAGCACGCCCGCACCCGGGCCTTCGTGGAGAAAGTCCTTTGATGAAAACGATGAAACTGCGTGTCCTCCTGCTCGCGTCGGCCTTCGCGCTCACCGCGTGCGGCAGTCCCGAAGCGGCCACGGAACCGGCGGCCCAGCCCGGCGGCGTCAACATCACCGCGAACCAGAACCGCGTCCACGCCGACAAGGTGGACGCGATCGCCGCGCTCGTCCCGGCGGCGATCCGGGCCCGCGGCACGCTGGTCGTCGGCACCACCGGCAACGGCACGCCGCCGCTGTCGTTCCGCGCGGACGACGACAAGACGGTCATCGGCGTCGAGCCGGACGTCGCGTCGATCGTCGCCGACGTCCTCGGGCTGAAGCTCGACCTGCAGGCCACGTCGTGGGAGAACCTGTTCCTCTCCGTCGACAACGGCCAGTACGACAGCGGGTTCTCGAACATCACGGTGACCGAGGAGCGCAAGGACAAGTACGACTTCGCGACCTACCGCAAGGACACCATCGCCTTCGAGGTCCGCAACGACAAGAACACCACGGTGCGGGAGGCGAAGGACATCGCCGGGCTCACCATCGGCGTCGGCGCCGGGACGAACCAGGAGCAGATCCTGCTGCGCTGGGACCAGCAGAACAAGTCCGCCGGGCTGGCCCCGGTGAAGTTCCAGTACTACCAGGCGACCTCGGACTACTACCTGGCGCTGCAGTCGGGCCGGATCGACGCCTACGTCGGGCCCAACCCGACGTCGGCCTACCACGTGGCCGTCGAGGGCAAGACGAAGATCGTCGGCTCGGTGTCCGGCGGCGGCACGATCGAGGCCGACATCGCGGCGATGACCAAGAAGGGCAACGGCCTCGTGAACGCCCTGCAGCAGGCGCTGGACACGGTGATCAAGAACGGCCGGTACGCCGAGGTCCTCAAGCGCTGGAACCTGGCGTCGGAAGGGCTGCCGGCGTCGGAGATCAACCCGCAGGGGCTGCCCCGCAAGTGACCCGGGTGCCGCGGGCCCGTCGCCGCTCGGGCCCGCGGCACCGGTCAGGAATGATTCAGGACTGGGTCACTTCGCCCGGCTTCGCGGTGATGGCTTTTCCGTTGCTCTCCGGGGAAGCCGCGGGCGCGGGGGCCGGCGAGGCGCTCAGCCCGCGCTTCACCGAGTCCAGGATGGACAGTCCCTGGCCGACCAGGCCCGCGGCCATCTCGCCCAGGCCGTCGGCGCCGTTGAGGATGTTGACGTTCGCGCCGGCCAGGCCGCGCCCGGCCTCCTTGACGATCAGCGGCAGCTGGTCGATGAGCATCCGGTCGAGCGCGACGCGGTTGTTCGACGCCGCCGCTTCCGCCTGCACGCGCATCTTCTCGGCGTCGGCCACGGCCAGGATGCGGATCCGCTCGGCCTCCGCGTCGGCCGGCTTGATGACTTCGGCCACCAGCTGCTGCTGGCGCAGCTCGGCCTCGCGCTCGGCCAGCACGGTCCGCGCGTCGATGACCTCCTGCTGCGCCTTCGCCTGCGCGAGCGGCCCCGCCTGAGCCGCCTCGGCCTGCGCCGCCTCGACCTCGGCGCGGTACTGCGCCTGCACGATCGACGTCTGCCGGACGTACGCCGCCTGGGTCCGCTGCGACTCCTGCTCGGCCTCCGCCGCCCTCTTGTTCGCCACGGCCTGGGCGATCTGGGCGTCCCGCTGGATGGCGGCGTTGTGCGGCGCGGCCATCGCGGCGATGTAGCCGAGCTTCATGTCGTCGATCGACTGGATCTGCAGCGCGTCGACCGAAAGGCCGATCTTCGCCATTTCCACCGCCGAGCCGTCCAGCACCTCGGTGGCCAGCTTCTGCCGCTCGGTGATGATCTCCTCGACCGTCATCGACCCGATGATCGAGCGCAGGTGGCCGGAGAAGATCCGGCCGGTCAGCACGGACATCTGGTCCTGGTCGGAGAGGAACCGCTGGCCGGCGTTGACGATGCTTTCGGTGTCGTTGCCGACCTTGAACGCGATCACCGCCCGCACGGTCAGGGCGATGGCCTGTTTCGTCACGCACACTTCGGTCACTTCGGCTTCACACATCGAAAGCGTCAGGAACCGGACTTTCCGGAACACCGGCATGACAAAAGCGCCGTGCCCGGTGACGACCCGGAACGGCGACGCGCCCTTGCTGCTCTTGCCGCCCGAAATGAGCATCGCCTCGTTGGGGGCCGGCACGCGATAACCGAACATCGACTGTCCTTAGACGAACACTAGGAAGTGGTTTCCGGCGCGGGTTCCGCGGAGCTTTCCGGGACGTCCCACGCCACGACGTCGACCGTGCGCCGGCCGCGGGTTTCGACGACCAGCACGGTCGTCCCCTTCGGCAGCGCCGTGTCGGACCAGGCCAGGAAGGTTTCCAGCCCGCCCCGGATCCGGATCAGCACCTCCCCGGGACCGTGCGGCCCGCGGGTGCCGACGAGGAGGACCCCGGTGCGGCCCGACGGGGTCAGATCGGAGTGCATGTACCGACCTCCCTCGTCTGCCCGCCTCGGCGCGGACCGAGCCCGCTCACCCCGCTCACCCCATTGTGCTCCCGGTGGCCCCCGGGCGTGGGCTGTGCGAGGTTCCGATCGGGAAGCGGCGCCGGCGGCTACACTCACCAACCGTGACGGTGGAGCAGCGCCCCCTGCGCGCGGACGCCCGGCGCAACCGCGAGGCGCTGGTCGCGGCCGCGCGGGCGGTGTTCGGCGCCAAGGGCGTCGACGCCCCGCTGGACGAGATCGCCCGCCGCGCCGAGGTCGCGATCGGCACGCTCTACAACCGCTTCCCGACCCGCGCCGACCTCGTCGAAGCCGCGTTCCTGCCGACGCTGGAAGAAGCGCAGGCGATCAGCGACGAGGCCCTCGCGTGCGCGGACCCGTGGGACGGCTTCGTGCTCTACCTCGAGCGCTCGGTGCGGATGCAGGTGACCGACCGCGGCTTCACCGAGGTGTGCTCGCGGACGTTCGACCCGGCCTCGGGTCTCGAAAAAGCCAAGCGCGCCAACGGTTCCCGGATGGACCGGATCGTCAAGCGGGCGCAGGACGCCGGCGCGCTGCGGCCGGACTTCCGCACGATGGACCTCGCCGTGGTGTTCGCGGCGGCGACGGCGACCCCGGACTGGCGGCGCGGGCTCGCCCTGGTCCTCGACGGCCTGCGGGCCCCGGCCGCCCACCCGCTGCCGTGACCGGCTGGCTCGCGGACACCCGCACGTCGTACGACACGGTGGCGTCGAGCTACGCCGGCATCGTGCGCGACGCCGTCACGACCCAGCCGTACCTGCGGGCGGCGCTCGCGCTGTTCGCCGCGCGGGCCGACGGCCCGGTCGTGGACGTCGGCTGCGGCCCGGGGCACTTCACCGCCCACCTGGTGTCCCTCGGCGTCGACGCGTCCGGCGTCGACCTCTCGCCGTCGATGATCGAGCTGGCCCGCGAGGCCTACGCGGGCGTCGGGTTCGAGGTGGGCTCGATGACGGACCTGCCCCGCCCGGACGCCTCCGTCGCGGGAGTGCTCGCGTTCTGGTCGCTGATCCACGTCCCGGACGACGCGGTTCCCGGCGTGCTGGGCCACTTCCACCGGGTGCTGCGCCCGGGCGGCCGGCTGGTGATCGGCTACCACGTCGGCGACTCGGCCACGCTGAAGACCCAGGGCTACGGCGGCCACCCGATGAAGGTCCACGTTCACCGCCGGCGCCCGGAACGGGTCGGCGCGCTCGTCCGCGACGCGGGGTTCGAGATCGAGGCGGAGTGGCTGCTGAACCCCGATGATGACGTTCCGCAAGCGATCCTGTTCGCTCGGCGGCCGCCTTTGCGGTGACGTGATCGAGCGGGCATGCTGACTGCGTGACCGGCAAATCGGACGCGCGCCTGCGCGAACTCGTGCTGCTGCGCCGCGTCCGCGACCGGATCGACCGGGACTACGCGCAGCCGCTGGACGTCGAGGCGCTGGCGCGCGGCGTCCACCTCTCGGCGGGCCACCTGAGCCGGGAGTTCCGCGCCGCCTTCGGCGAGTCGCCCTACAGCTACCTGATGACCCGGCGCATCGAGCGGGCCATGACCCTGCTGCGGCGGGGTGATCTCTCGGTGACGGAGGTCTGCTTCGCGGTCGGCTGCTCGTCGCTCGGGACGTTCAGCACGCGGTTCTCCGAGCTGGTCGGCATCTCGCCGAGCGCCTACAAGCGCCTGGCGGCCGGTGACGGCGAGGGCATCCCCACCTGCCTGGCCAAGCAGGTCATGCGGCCGATCAGGAATCGAGAAGCGACGCCCACCCGCTCGCACCTATCGTGAGCAGCATGAACCTCATCATCCAGCACACGTTTCTCCCCGCCGAAGACCCGGAGAAGTCGCTCGCGTTCTACCGCGACGCGCTGGGTTTCGAGGTGCGCAACGACGTGGGGTACGGGGACATGCGCTGGATCACGGTCGGCCCGGCCGACCAGCCGCACACGTCGATCGTGCTGCACCCGCCGGCCGCCGACCCGGGCCTGACCGACGACGAGCGCCGCACGATCGCCGAGCTGATGGCCAAGGGCAGCTACGCGTCGATCGTGCTCGCGTCCTCGGACCTGGCGGGCACGTTCGACCAGGTCCAGGCGAGCGGCGCCGACGTCGTCCAGGAGCCGATGGACCAGCCCTACGGCGTCCGCGACTGCGCGTTCCGCGACCCGGCGGGCAACATGGTCCGCATCAGCCAGCTGGGGTGATCCGCCGCCCGGCGAACTCCAGCACGTCGGGCAGGACACCGCGCCAGTAGGCGTCTTCGTGCTTGCCCGGCGAGAACCGCGCCACGGCCGGCGAGACCGCGTTCACCAGCTTGCGGTCGGCGCCCAGGAACGGGTCGGACTCGCCGCACCACACACCCAGGTTCGCGCCGTGCACATCGGCCGCGTGCAGCAGCGGTTCCTCCGCGCGCCAGCCGGCCTCGTCGGCGAACACCTTGCGGGCGCGGGCATCCGGCCAGCTGACGAACAGGGCCGCGCTCGCCACGGCCGTCGCCTTCAGGTCCGGGTGGGCGCGGGCGAAGCGGAGGGCGCCGAAGCCGCCCATCGAAATGCCGAACACCGCCGCGGGCGCCTTGAGGTCACGCTGGGTGAGCCAAACGGGAAGTTCGTCGGACAGCATCCGCTGCGGGTCGTCGTTCTTCCCGACGTTCACCCAGTAGTGGTCACCGTCGGGGGCGGCGATCGCGAACGGCGGGACACCCGCGTGCACGGCCTTGGTGAGCGCCTCGGGGACGCCGAGGTCGAGGAACGTCCGGGCGCGGGCGCCGCGGCCGTGCAGGGCCAGGCACACCGGCAGGCCCGAGGCCGGGACGCCGTCGGGGGTGATCAGGACCAGCTCGACGTCGGTGCCGCGGGCCGCGGAGTGCATCCGCTGCACGGTGACGGGCGCACTCAGGGGCGTCGGGCCGGTCGGGGGTGCCGTCGCGGGCGGGCCGGGCGGCGGGCCGGAGGGGGCCGACGAGCAGCCCGCCAGCAGCGCGAGTGCGCTGCCGGCGAGCAGGCCGCGACGGGAGAGCACCGGGTCAGCCCCGGCTCTCCTCCGCCGCCGGCTCGTCTTCGTCCTCGGTTTCGCGGGGGGCCTTGTACGGGTCGGGTTCGCCCGCGTGCTGGGCTCCCGCCGACCGCCGGGCGACCTCCGCGTCGGCCTCACGGGCCTTTTCGAGCAGGGCCTCGATGCGCTTCGACTCTTCGGGGATCGTGTCGGCCACGAACGTCAGGGTCGGGGTGTAGCGCACCCCGGTGCCCTGCCCGACCATCGTGCGGAGCATGCCGCGCGCCGATTCGAGCGCGGCGGCGGCACCGGCGAAGTCCGGCGGGATGTCCAGCTTTTCGCCGAGCACCGTGTAGTACACCGTGGCGTCGTGCAGGTCGCCGGTGACCTTCGTGTCCGTGACGGTCACGTAGTCCAGCCGGGAGTCCTTGACCTCGTGCTCGATCGCGGACGCCACGATCTGCGAGATCCGCTTGGCGAGCTTGCGGGCCCGAGCAGGATCAGCCATGTCTTTCTCCTCGAGAAAATCAGTCGTCTGGGCCGAGCAGCCGGCGGTGGGCGGAGAGCAGTTCGAACTCCGGCCTGCTCGCCACGTAGCGCTCGCACGAGTCGAGCACGTCACGGACGTGCTCGCCACCTTCGGCGACCACGGCCACCCCGATGAGGGTCCGCCGGTGCAGGTCGGTGTGACCGGCTTCGGCCACCGACACGGCGAAGCGCTTGCGCACCTCGGCCAGCACCGGCCGGACCACGGATCGCTTCTGCTTCAGCGAATGGACGTCGCCGAGCAGGATGTCGAGCTCAAGAGCTCCGACGTACATAGGCAATGGTGGTGGTGTCGTAGGGATGGGAAGCGAAATCCCCGGGGGTGCGGCCGAAACCGCACCCCCGGGACCGGACGCCTTACGCCCGCGGCTTCTCGCGCTGCTCGTACGTCTCGATCGAGTCGCCGACCTTGAGGTCGCCGTACGAACCGAGCGTCAGACCGCACTCGTAGCCCTCGCGGACCTCGACCACGTCGTCCTTGAACCGCCGCAGCGAGCTGACCGGCAGGTTCTCCGCGACGACAGTGCCGTCGCGCAGCAGCCGGGCGCGCGCGTTGCGCCGGATCTCGCCGGACATGACCAGGCAACCCGCGATCGTGCCGATCTTGGAGGACTTGAAGACCTCGCGAACCTCCGCGCGGCCCAGCTCGACCTCTTCGTACTCGGGCTTGAGCATGCCCTTGAGGGCCTGCTCGATCTCGTCGATCGCCTGGTAGATGACCGTGTAGTACCGGACGTCGACGCCCTCGCGGGTGGCCCGCTCGGTCGCCTTGCCCTGGGCGCGGACGTTGAACCCGAGGACGATCGCGTCGGACGCGGTCGCCAGGTCGATGTCCGACTCGGTCACGCCACCGACACCGCGGTGCACCACGTTCAGCTCGACGTCGTCGCCGACGTCCAGCTGCAGCAGCGATGCCTCGAGGGCCTCGACGGTACCCGAGTTGTCACCCTTGATGATCAGGTTGAGGCTGTTCGTCTCCTTCAAGGCGGAGTCGAGGTCCTCGAGGCTGACCCGCTTACGGCGCGACGCGTTGAGCGCGTTGCGCGTACGAGCGGAACGGCGCTCGGCGATCTGCCGGGCGACGCGGTCCTCGTCGACCACCAGGAAGGTGTCGCCCGCACCCGGCACCGAGGTGAACCCGATGACCTGGACGGGACGCGACGGCAGCGCCTCGGTGACGTCGACGTTGTGCTCGTCGACCATCCGGCGGACGCGGCCGTAGGCGTCACCCGCCACGACCGAGTCACCGACGCGCAGCGTGCCGCGCTGGACCAGAACGGTGGCCACCGGGCCGCGGCCGCGGTCGAGGTGCGCCTCGATCGCGACACCCTGGGCCTCCATGTCCGGGTTGGCCCGGAGGTCCAGAGCGGCGTCGGCGGTCAGCAGGATCGCCTCGAGCAGACCGTCGATGTTGATGTTCTGCCGCGCGGAGATCTCGACGAACATCGTGTCGCCGCCGTACTCCTCGGCCACGAGGTTGTACTCGGTCAGCTGCTGCCGGATCTTGTCCGGGTTCGCGCCTTCCTTGTCGATCTTGTTGATCGCGACCACGATCGGGGCCTTGGCGGCCTGCGCGTGGTTGATCGCCTCGACCGTCTGCGGCATCACACCGTCGTCGGCCGCCACCACGATCACCGCGATGTCGGTCGAGTTGGCACCACGGGCACGCATGGCGGTGAACGCCTCGTGGCCCGGGGTGTCGATGAAGGTGATCAGGCGCGGGTTGCCTTCGAGCTCGGTCTCGATCTGGTACGCACCGATGTGCTGCGTGATGCCGCCGGCCTCGCTCTCGCGGACCTTCGTCTTCCGGATCGTGTCGAGCAGCCGGGTCTTACCGTGGTCGACGTGACCCATGATGGTCACGACCGGCGGCCTGACCTGCAGATCCTCTTCGCCACCGGCGTCGTCGCCGTAGGTGATGTCGAAGGTCTCCAGCAGCTCGCGGTCCTCCTCCTCGGGGCTGACGACCTGAACGTGGTAGTTCATTTCGCCGCCGAGCAGCTCGAGGATGTCGTCCGACACGGACTGCGTCGCGGTGACCATCTCGCCGAGGTGGAAGAGCACCTGCACCAGCGAAGCCGGGTTGGCGTCGATCTTCTCGGCGAAGTCGGTCAGCGAAGCGCCACGCGGCAGCCGGATCGTCTCGCCCTGCCCCTTGGGCAAGCGGACGCCGCCGACGCTGGGCGCCTGCATGTTGTCCATGTACTCCTGGCGCTTCTGCCGCTTCGACTTGCGACCCTTGCGCGAGGGACCACCCGGACGCCCGAAGGCACCCGCCGTGCCGCCACGGCCACCGGGACCACCACGGCCGCCGCCACCGCGGAAACCGCCGCCGCCACCGGCCGGGGCACCGGCACCGGGGCCGCCGCCACCGGGACGGAAACCACCGCCGCCACCGCCGCCGCCACCGGGACGGAAGCCGCCACCGGCACCGCCGCCGCCACCGGGGCCGCCGCGGAAACCGCCGCCGCCGCCACCGGGACCGCCACGAGCGCCGCCGCCGGGGCCGCCACGGGCACCGCCACCGGGACCACCGCGAGCGCCGCCACCGGGACCGGCCGGGCGCTGCGTGCGGCCCGGCATCATGCCGGGGTTCGGCCGCGGGGGCATGTTGCCCGGGCTCGGCCGGTTGCCACCGGCGCCGCCACCGGGACGCGGAGCCGGACGGTCACCGCCGCCACCGGTCCCACCGGGACGCGGCGGGCGGGTGTCGCCGCCCTGGCCGCCGCCACCGGGACGCGGGCCCTGCGGGCGCGGCGGGGCGCCGGAACCGACACCGAACGGGTTGTTGCCGACCCGCGGGGTGCGCGGACCGGGCTTGGGACCGCCGGGCTTGGGGCCCTGCGGCTTCGGCGGGACGACCGAACCGGTGTTGCCCTGCGGAGCGGGCGCGGCCGGGGTCTCCTGCTTGGGGGGTGCGGCCGGCGCTTCGGCCTTCGCGGCCGGGACCTGCTCCACCGGAGCGGGCGTGGCCGGCTGCTGACGCGGGCCGGGCCGGGGGCCGGGACCGGCCGGGCGGTTGCCCGGTGCGGCGGCCGGCTTCGAGGCCGGGGCCTGCTGCTGCGGGGCCGCCGCGGGGGCGGCCTGCACGACGGGTGCCTGCTGCTGGGGAGCGGGCGTCGCGGGCTTCGGCGCGGGAGCGCCCGGCTTGGCGGCCGGGGGTCCCGGGCGCGCCGACGGACCGGGGGTCGGGCCGGGCTTCTTGGCGCCCTTGGGCGCATACGCGTCGCGCAACCGGCGGGCGACGGGCGCCTCGACCGTGGACGACGCGGATTTGACGAATTCGCCCTGTTCCTTCAACTTGGCGAGCACGTCCTTGCTGGTGATGCCGAGCTCCTTAGCGAGCTCGTGTACGCGGGCCTTGCCTGGCACAGCTCTCCTCATCTAGGGGAGGCCAGGCGGGGAACCCGCTGACCTCGTCCTTATTGTCTCGCGTTCATGGCTTCAGCTTCACGGCTGACTCATGACGGGTCGACCTGCTTCCTTCGTTCCTCGCGGAGCCGGGGACGTCCCGGCTTCGTGATGCGTGGCGTGCTCGACGTACCCGCGGACCTCCCGGACGTCGAGCGCTCCCGGGGCCCGCAAGGCCCTCGGGAAAGCCCGCCGCCGTTCGGCTTTGGCCAGACAGTCCGCGTCGGGGTGCAACCACGCCCCCCGACCCGGGAGCCGACGACGTCCGTCGACGACCACCCGTCCGGCCACCGCGACCACGCGCAGCAGCTCACCGATCAAGGCCCGCCGCTTGCAACCGACACAAGTCCGCACCGGGGATTCTCGGTGGGGCTGGCGCTCGGCTACCCGCCGCGGGCTTCGAACCACTCCGGAGTCTACCGCTTCGACCTTCACTCAGCCGAACCGGTTGTCGCGGCGGGCCGCGACGGACCGGCGTGGTCTTGATCACCCTCGTCGTCCACCGGCGCGGCATCGCTGCGGATGTCGATCCGCCAGCCGGTCAGACGGGCGGCGAGGCGGGCGTTCTGGCCCTCCTTGCCGATCGCCAGCGACAGCTGGAAGTCCGGCACCACGACGCGGGCGGTCTTGCCCCGCTCGTCCATGACCCGTACGGAAACAACCTTCGCCGGGGACAGGGCATTCCCCACGAACCGGGCCGGGTCCTCCGAGTAGTCGATGATGTCGATCTTCTCGCCGGCCAGCTCGCTCATCACGTTGCGCACGCGCGCGCCGACCGGGCCGATGCAGGCGCCCTTGGCGTTCACGCCCGCCACGGTGGACTTCACCGCGATCTTCGTGCGGTGTCCCGGCTCGCGCGCCACGGCGGCGATCTCGACGGTCCCGTCGGCGATCTCCGGGACCTCCAGCGCGAACAGCTTGCGCACGAGGTTGGGGTGCGAGCGCGAGAGCGTGATCTGCGGGCCGCGGTTGCCGCGCGCGACGGTGACCACGTACGCCTTGATCCGGCTGCCGTGCTCGTAGGACTCCCCGGCCACCTGCTCCGCCGACGGCAGCACGCCCTCGGTGTCACCCACCTGGACCACGACCATGCCGCGCGCGTTGGCGCGGGCGTCGCGCTGGATGACGCCGGCGACGATCTCGCCCTCCTTGGTGGAGAACTCGCCGAAGGTCTTCTCGTGCTCGGCGTCACGCAGCCGCTGCAGGATGACCTGGCGCGCGGTGGTGGCGGCGATCCGGCCGAACCCCTCGGGGGTGTCGTCCCACTCCTCGTCGGTCTCGCCGTCGTGGGTCAGCGTGCGCGCGAGCACGCGCACCAGGCCGGACTTATGGTCGATGTCGATGCGGGCGTGCGGCTGGTGCCCTTCGGTGTGCTTGTACGCGGTGAGCAAGGCCGTCTCGATGGCCTCGATCACCGTTTCGAAGGGGATGTCCTTGTCCCGTTCGATCGCCCTCAGTGCGGCGATGTCGACGTTCACTTCGACCCCTTCTCCGTTTTCTCGGTCTCGGCCTGACCGGCGCCGGTCAGGCCGGACGCGTCGTCGTCGAGCAGTTTCAGATCCTCGGCGGGCGGCTGCTTGAACTCGATCTCGACGACCGCCTTCGCCACCTGGGCGTAGCGGACGTCGCGGAGCTCGCCGTCGGCGAGGAGGCGGGCGGCGTCCGCGCCCGCGTGACCGACCCGGCCCACGAAGGCGTCACCTTCGACCGGGGTGACCTTGACCAAGCGGAACCGCGCGCGCCGCCAGTGCCGCTGCTGGGTCAGCGGGCGCTCGATGCCCGGTGAGGTGACCTCCAGCGTGTACGCGCTCGCGAGCACGTGCTCGTTCTCGTCGAGCGCCGCCGCCACCTTGCGGCTGACCTCGGCGACCTCGTCCAGCCCGATGCCGTCGTCGGAGTCGACGACGACCTTGACCAGCTGCCGCCGGCCGGCCTGCTGGACCTCGAACGAATCGAGGTCGAAACCCGCGGCGGTGACGGCTTCGGCCACGATCGGCTGAAGCCGGCTGGCGAGTTCTCCTGGCACGTGGGGCTCTCCTCGGTCGGGGTGGGGGTTGGGGAACGGGTCGGTGGTGGACCAGCTTATCCGGTCGCCTTGTCACCACGCGCGAGCGGCGGGCCCGCCCCGGGGCCTGGCAGGATGGGCCGACGTGACCGGAAGACCGACCGAGCTGACCCGCCGTGCCGCCCTCCGCTTCGGGGCGGTGGCCGCTTTGGCCGTGCCGCTGGCCGCCTGCGGGCCCGGCTACGACGAAAGCCCCGACCCGCTGCAGCCGCTCCTGGCCGCCGCCGACGCGGACGCCGCGGCGGCGCGTGCCCTGGCCAAGGGCAAGGACGCCGACGCCGCCGGCCAGCTCGCCGACGCGCGCGCGGCGCACGCGGCCGCCCTGAAGTCCGAAGTGGACCGCCTGAACCGGCCGAAACCGTCGTCCTCGGCGACGCCGCCGGCCGCGGTGGCGCTGGGCGACCTGAAGGAGCGGCTGGCCACCGCGCGCAAGCAGGCCGAGGACCTCGTCGGCGGCCTGCCGCGCTACCGCGCCGGGATGGTCGCGGCGATCGCCGCGGGCTGCGCGGCGCTGCAGCGCATCACCCCGGCGCTGGGCCCGGGCGAGGACGCCCCCGCCGCGGCCGCCCCGCCCGGCGGCGTCCCCGCCGAAGCCGTCGACCCGCTGCAGCAGGCGCTCGCCGCCGAGCACGCCGCGGTCTGGGTCTACGGCCTGGTCGGCGCGTTCCTCCCGGCCGACTTCGGCGAGGCGGAGAAGGGCGGCGTCGCCGAACACGCGCTGCGCCGCGACCTGCTGCAGACGATGCTCGCGGGCGCCGGAGCGACCCCGGTCGCGCCGGAAGCGGCGTACAACCCGAAGAAGCCGGTGACCGACACGGCGTCGGCCGCACTGGTCGTCGCGACGGCGGAGGCCGACTGCGCGTCGGCGTGGCTGGCCGTGGTGAACCACACCGACGACGCCGGCCTGCGCAAGACGGCGCTGCACGCGCTGGTGGCGGCTTCGCGGCGCGGGACGCCGTGGCGTTCCGAGGCCGGCGAGAAGCCGGTGGCGGTGGCCATGCCCGGCCAGGCGAGCTGACCCGCTAAAGCCGTGAAGGCCTCCTTACCGGCTCTTATGGCCGGTAAGGAGGCCTTCACGGCTTTAGCGGGGCTCAGCCGAAGTCGGCCGACAGGCGCAGCGCGTCCTCGGCGATCTTGTCGATCAGCGCCTTGTCCTGGTGCTTGTCGTAGAAGTCGCCCAGCACGATCGTCACGTTCGTGCCCTCGACGCGGGACGCGTACGCCGCGTCGGCGCCGCTCACGCTCGGGGTGCCGGCGCCGGCGAACGTCTTGTCCCGGACCAGGTCGGTGACGTTGCCGGTGCCGTCCTGCTCGGTCAGCGCCTTGAGCGCCTTCGCCTTCGTCGAGTCCGGCAATCCCACCAGCACCACCGACACCAGCGCCTTCGCGCCGCCCGACTCCGTCGTGTACAGCGCGCGGACCAGCGACTGGCATGGGCTGTCCTGGAAGAAGTCCTTGGTCTTGCCGTAGGACTTCGCGACGCAGTCGGTGGAGCGCACCGGCCCGGCGACCGGCGTGAACGTGTACTTCCCGGTGCTCTTGGCCGGCGGCTGCGCCGTCGGCTCGTCCGGCGTCGAGTCGTGCCGGATCAGGAACCAGAGCAGCCCGGAGATCACGGCGATCGCGACCAGCCCGGCGCCCCTGAGTGCCAGGGTCCGGGTGTCACGCTTCGGTGGGCCGGGCACGGGCGGGCGGGGCTGCGGGGGAACCGCGCCCAGCGGGGCCGTGTCGGACGGGCCTGGGGTGAAATGCGCACCAACCACGACGCCATACGGTAGTTCACGCCCGCTGAGCTGTTCACTCGAATGCGTGTAAGACGCGTTCGACGTCGTCAGCGGTGTTGTAGAGGTGGAAGCCGACCCGCACCTTGCCGTTGCGCAACCCGGAGACGATCCCGGCCGCGGCCACCCGTCCGGGGTCGGCCTCGAGCGACACGATCGCACTCCCCCGCGGCGGCCGGCCGAGCTTCTCCAGCAGCGTGTCGGCCAGGCCGATGTCGTGGGCCGCGACCTGCGCGAGGTCGAGCCCGCCGAGGTACTCCAGCGCGGCGGCCGCGCCCACCTGGGCCAGCCAGACGGGTGACAGGTCGAACGCGCGGGCGTCGCCGGCCAGCCGCAGCGGGAGGCCGTAGACGGTGGCCCACGGGTCCTCCCCCGCGTACCAGTTGGCCGCGACCGCGCGGGTGCGGTCCTGGGCGTCCGGGCGCACCGCCAGCCACGCGCAGCCGCGCGGCGCGAACAGCCACTTGTAGCCCGCCGCGACGACCCAGTCGGCCCAGGCGACGTCCAAGGGCAGCCAGCCCGCGGCCTGGGTCGCGTCGAGCAGCACCGCCGCCCCGGCGGCCTCGGCCGCGGCCCGCAGCGCGGCGAGGTCGGCGATCCGGCCGTCGGCGGACTGGACGACGCTCACCGCGACGACGTCGTGCCCCTCGACCCGCGCGGCGAGGTCGTCGAGCGGCACCTCGGTGACGGTGACGCCCGGGTTCGCCGCGAACGGGAAGGTCACGCTGGTGAAGTCGCCCTCGGCGGCGAGCACGCGGGTGCCGGCGGGCAGCGCGGCGGCGACGTTGGCGATCAGCTGCGAGGCCGACGCGCCGATCGCGACGCGCCCGGCGTCGACCCCGAGCAGCCGGGCGAACCCGGCCCGCGACCGCGCGACGGCCTCGTCGAAGTCCGCCGGCCGGCTCGCGCCGGTCCGCCAGTTCTCGACCGACCCGGCCACGGCCGCGGCGACCGGCGCGGGCGGGATGCCCATGCTCGGCGTGTTCAGGTACCCGGACGGGACGGCGAAGTCGGCTCCGAAGGCGTGCATGTCCCCGAGCCAAGCAGATCCGGAACTCACAGGAACGCGGTGACGTCGGCGTAGGACGGCGGAGTGAGGGGAAGATCACGGCCGTCGCGCACCGCGAGCGCCGTCTCGGCCGCCGCGGCCAGCGCCATCCGGTAGGGCAGCGAGCCCAGGCTGACCCGCGCGACGCCCAGCTCCGCCAGCCCGGCCAGGGTGACCTTGCCGGGCAGGAACAGCAGGTTGAGCGGGACCCCGACGGCGACGAGCCGCTCGACGTCGGCCGGCGCGGCGAGACCGGGCACGAAGACGCCGTCCGCGCCCGCCGCGACGTACGCCCGCGCCCGCGTCTCGGCTTCGGCCACCGAGCGGTCGCCCGCCCAGTGGGTGTCGGTGCGGGCGTTGACGAACAGCCGCGGCGCCCGCTCCTTCACGGCCGCGACCAGGGCGGCCTGGACGTCGACCGGGGCGAGCGAGCCGTCGGCGCGGCCGTCCTCGAGGTTGACGCCGACCGCGCCCGCCGCGGCGAGCTCTTCGGCCAGGTCGGCGACGGCGGCCGGGTCCGCGCTGAAGCCGTCGGCGATGTCGACGCTGACCAGCGCGTCGAGCCGGGCCAGCCGGGCGGCCAGCGCGACGGTCGTGTCCCGCGTCGACGGCGCGCCGTCCGGCTCCCCCGCCGCCGCGGACACGCCGAGGCTGGTCGTCCCGAGCGCGCGGAACCCCTGCGCGACGAGGTGGGCGCCGACGCCGAACTCCCAGGCGTTCGGCAGCAGGAGCGGGGTACCGGGGACGTGCAGCGCACGGAATTCGTCCATGCCCCGAACCTAGGTCCGCAACACTTCGGCCGTCGCCGAAGCCGTGTCGACCCTCCAATCACGCGTGTCGACTCCCGAATCACGCGTGTCGGCTCCCTGATCACACGTGCCGGCTCCCTGATCACACGTGCCGGCCGTTCGATCACACCCCTCGAGTGATCGAACGGCCGGCACGCGTGACTGGGAGGTCGACTCGCGTGATTGGAGGGTCGACACGCGTGATCAGGGGGTCGACACGGTGTCAGCCGCTGCTGCCGGACGAGGCGGCCGCCGAGATCGCCGCGGCGCGGGCCGCCTTCAGTTCCCGGACCACCTTGCGCAGCGCGGGGACCGCCGCTCCCGCGCGCTCCTCCAGCTCCGCGAGCCGGGCCTTGTGGTGGCGGGCGTCGCGGCGCGAGACGACCGTGCGCAGCTCCACCGCCGCGGCCAGGGACGTCAGCGCCGCCGCGCCCGGGTCGACCCGCGACGCCGGTTCGCGGCCTCGCAGGGCGGCCGCCACGACCTCGTGCAGCCGGGCCGCTTCCACGCGGTCGCGGACCACCGGGCGGCGGCGCGGGAACAGCCCCAGCACGTGCGAAGTCTTCAGCGTGATCGTGCCCGCCGCGTCGAGCTGGGCCTCCAGGGACTGGAGCGTGGCCCGGGCGTCGCGGCGGACCCACCCGCGCCACTTGCGGTGCGGGTCCGCGGCGAGGTCGCCCAGCAGGTCGTCGAGCACGAGGTGGCCGGTGCCGGCCGCGCCGGTGACCACGGGCCGCCCGTCGCCGTCGACGACCAGCCCGCGCAGGACCAGGTCCGTCAACGCCGCCGCGCGCACCAGCAGCGCGACCCCCTGCCGGCGTGGCAGCCGGTCGCGGCCGGTGTCACACGCGAGCAGGTAAGCCTGGGCGGGCAAGGACAAAGTGCTCATCATTTCCTCTCACTGCCGTTTCAGCTGGGGCCAGATCCGCGACCACGGCGCGTTCCGGCCGTCGTAGAGCCACAGCAGCCCGTCGACCACCTGGGTCTCGTGCGCGAAGCAGGGCCGCAGCAGCCCGGGGTCGAACCCGGCGAACAGCACCGCGTCGGCCGACTCCGGCGGCGGCCCGAAGTACCAGTACGCCCGGTGTCCACTGTAGACGGTGCGGATGCCGTACGGCGCCCCGTAGAACTCGGTCACCGCCGCGAACGGGTAGATCTCGGCGTACACCGCCGTCCGGGCCCGGGTCGCGGGCGGCAGCGCGGCGTACGTCTGCCCGATCACCTTCGCCAGCTCCTGCTGCGGCAGCTCCCCCTGCGCGAACGAGCTGCCGAGCGAGAACGGCCCGACCGACGTCCGCGCCGAGGCCGGCCACACCGGCAGCGCGACCAGCGTGACGACGGCCGAGAGCACGAACACCGGCCACGCCACGACCTTCCACCACCGCACCAGGTTCCGCCGGGTCAGCTCGGTCGCGGCGGCCGCGAACGGAACGGCGTAGCAGCCCATCAGGTAGTAGGACCGCCCCTGCGTCGCGACCACGGCCAGCGCCACCAGGACCAGCGCGACGCCGAGGTACCGGTACGGCCGCAGCTCCGCCGACCGCAGCAGCCGCCAGACGCCGTAGAGCAGGGCCACCACGCCGACCCCGATGCCGGCGCCGAGCAGCCCGTCGCGCACCCACGGGCCGTAGCCCGGGAACTCCGCGGCGACGACTTCACTCATGTGGGTGTAGGGCCAGCCGTGGGTCGCCTGCCAGATCAACGTCGGCACCGTGACCACGGCGGCTATCGCCGCGCCCAGCCACAGCTTCGGGCGCCGGAGCAGGTCCCGCGGCCCGACCACCAGCGCGGCGAGCAGCACCGCCGCCCACAGGGCCGGGATCAGGAACTTCGTCTCCAGCGACACCGCCGTGACGACGCCGGCCCAGACGAGCAGGCCGTCGCGGCGGGTGCGGGTCCAGCGGACGAGCAGCCAGGCGACGACCGTCCACAGGAACGGGTCCAGCACGTAGGTCCCGATCCAGTGGCTGACGATCACGATGCCGGACGTCGCGTAGCAGGCGGCCGCCATCGCCTGCGCGCCGCGCCCGCCGCCGAACTCCCGCGCGATCAGCGCCGTGACGACCACCCCGGCGGCCGCGGCCAGCGTCATCGGCAGCCGCAGCACGACGAGCGAGTCCGGCGCGAGCCAGTCCATCGCCGCCGCCAGCGCCGGGATGAGCGGTGGCTGGTCGAAATACCCCCAGCTCAGGTGATTTCGACCGGCCACCAGGAAGTAGAGCTCGTCGAACCCGCCGGCGTAGCGCCCGCTGGTCAGCAGCAGCGCGAGCCCGGCGACGCCGGCGATCGCCAGCACCGGGGCGCGGGCGAACACCACGCTCGTCGTCTGTCGCGTTTGGACGGTCACTACGGTTGCCTCCCTCGCTGTGGTCCGCCCACTCCACCGGATCGGGGACGCGGGCGAAACGTGGCAAGGAAGGTGATCACGGCGACGAAAGTTGCGGCCCGCGGACCGGTGCGCAACTTTGGTTGCGCATCCGGCGCGGCGGCCTCCGCGAGCGGTTACCGTGGCCGCGTGACCAGCACCAGGCGGCCGTGGTGGCCGAGCCGCGCCGACGTCTTCTGGCTGTTCGTGGCGGCGTTCGCGTTCGCGGGCCTGAACGTCCTGCTCTACGCGCTGGGCGAGGTCACGACCGGGCCGCTCGGCCCGACCGCCGGGTTGGCGCTGCAGCTGGTCTGCGACTTCTCCCTGGTGCTGGTGTTCCGGTTCCCGCGGCAGGTCGCCTGGTTCGTCGTCGCGGCGGCGGGCCTGATGCTGGCGTCCGACCTGTTCACCCCCGGCCTGCTCGTGCCGGTGCGCCAGCTCGCCCTGACGACGGTGCCGACCATCAGCCCGGTCCTGCTGTCGCAGCTGCCGCGGCTGCTGGACCGGCGGACCGTCCTCTGGCTGGCCGGGATCCTCACGCTGATCGCCGCGCGGCCGTGGGTGCCGAGCTGGAGCACCACGCCGTTCGCCCTGCTCAGCACCACGCTGCCGGCGATGCTCGGGCTCTACGGCGAGGCGCGGCGCCAGCTGCTGCGGTCGCTGCGGGACCGCGCGGAACGCGCCGAGCGCGAGCAGCACCTGCTCGCCGAGCAGGCCCGCGCGGAGGAACGGCGGCGGCTGGCGGGCGAGATGCACGACGTCGTCACGCACCGGCTCAGCCTGATGGTGCTGCACGCGGGGGCGCTCGGCGTGACGTCGCACGAGGAGCCGGTGCGGGCGGCGGCCGAGGACATCCGCCGCGAAGGCGTCTTCGCGCTGGACGAGCTGCGCGACCTCGTCGGCGTGCTGCGCAACGGCTCCGAGCTGAGCCCGCGGACGCTCGGCCAAGAGCAGCCCGGCGATCCGGCCCGGCTGGTCGAGGAGTCCCGCTCGGTCGGCATCGAGACGGCGTTCGCGGTGGACGGCGACCCGGCGCAGGTGTCGCCGACCGTCGCGCGGACCGCGTACCGGCTGGTGCAGGAGGCGCTGACGAACGTCCGCAAGCACGCGCCGGGCGCGTCGGTGACGGTGTCGCTGCGCTACCACCCTGGCGGCCTCGACGTCTCGGTCGCCAGCACCGCGGCCGGGCAGCGGCCCGATCCGGCGCTGGCGGCCAGCGGCTCCGGGGCCGGGCTGGCCGGGCTGCGGCAGCGCGTCGAACTCGTCGGCGGGCGGTTCGACGCGGGCCCGGTGCGCGGCGGCGGGTTCCGGGTCGGTGCGATACTGCCCGCTTACGTCCCGACGGCGGAAGGCACGCAGAGTGATCCCGGTGCTCGTGGTCGATGACGAGCCGATGGTGTGCGCGCACCTGCGCACGATCCTCGGTTCGGCCGACGACATCGACGTCGTGGCCCAGGCCGCCGACGGCGCCGAAGCCGTCGAGGCCGTGGTCCGGCACCGGCCGCGGGTCGTGCTGATGGACCTGCGCATGCCGGGCGTCGACGGCCTGACGGCGATCGCCCGAATCGCGGCGCTCCCCGACCCGCCGGCGGTGGTCGCGCTGACGACGTTCGACGCGGACACGTACGTGATCCGCGCGCTGCGCGCGGGCGCGGCGGGCTTCCTGGTCAAGTCGACGCCGCCGGAGGACCTGATCGGCCTGGTCCGCGTCGCGGCCGACGGCCACACGGTGCTCTCACCGTCCGCGGCCCGCCGCCTGGTGGCACTGTCGTCGGACAGCCGCGAACGCGGCGACGACGCCCGCCGCCGGACGTCCGGTCTCACGGACCGGGAGCGGGATGTCCTGGCGTGCTTGGGCGAAGGACTGTCCAATGCGGACATCGCGACCCGGCTGCACCTCGCCGAGGCGACGGTGAAGAGCTACGTGTCGCGGATGCTCGTGAAGCTGGACTGCACGAACCGGACCCAGGCGGGATTGCTGGCGCACGAAGCGGGTCTGGTCGCCCGCTAGGGCCACAGCAACGGGACCGCGCGCCACACCGCCCAGGTGATGAGGGCGAACCACGCGGCGATCCACACGAACCCGGGGATTCCCGTGCTCCGGGCCAGCATGGCGGCGTCGTCCTCTTGACCGCCGAAGCCGTCCTGGAACCGGTTGGAGACGATCGCGCGCAGCCCGCCGATCTCACTGGTCAGCAACAGCCACGTTTCGGCGTACGCGACGCCGTTCTTCAGCCAGGGCGGCGCCCAGCGCAACGCGCCGAACACGATCGCCCCGACCGCGACGACCACCACGAAGGTGAGCACGTCGCGGGTGAACAGCAGGAGGAACACCATCGCGGCCAGGGTCAGGGTGAGCACGGCGGGGACGAGCCCGCGGTGCAGCAAGGCCGCCGCGCCCAGCCCGGCCAGCGGCGGCATCGCGTAGCCGGCGGCGATGGTCAGGATCGCGGCGAGCGCCGACGGGTTCCACTGCAGGGTGCCGCCGGATTCCGCACTCGTGATCCGGACACGGAGAACGCCGCCCCCGGTCAGGATGCTCACCAGCGCGTGGCCGCCTTCGTGGAAGAGCGTCCCGAGGAAGTTGGCCCGGTAGACCACATTCCGCCGGCCGCTGACGAAGGACATCATGACGGCCACGGCGGCCACCAGCGCGGTGATCCCGACGAGTTCCGGCCCAGGCGCGGGCACGGTTTCGTTGAGCACGGCGAACGCGGACGCCATGGATTCCCTCCCCGGAGCCGTGGAGCCGTCCTCCACAGTGTCACCGGGGCCGCGGGCCAGGCGGTATCCCCGCCGGGAATTGTCCTTGAGCTGTCCAGCGTCACGCGGACGCGGGTGTGTGCTCCGCGTCGTAGGCGTCGCGGGCGTCCTGGACCGACGTCATGTGCCGGCGGGCCCACCGGTCCAGCATCTCCAGCGGCTCGGAAAGGTTGCGCCCCAACGACGTCAGCTCGTACTCGACCTTCGGCGGGATGACCGCGTACGCCGTGCGGGTGAGGATGCCGTCGCGGACCAGGCTGCGCAGGGTCTGCGTCAGGACCTTCTGCGAAATGCCGTCCACGCGGCGGGCGATCTCGGTGAACCGCAGCGGGCCGTCGGTGAGCGCGCCGACGATGAGGACCGTCCACTGGTCACCGATGCGGTCGAGCAGCTGGCGGGTCGGGCAGTCACGGTCGTACGGGTCCGGGTGCACAGCGCGCCTCCTCACTTTCCCAAAGAGAGTAACACGCGATTCAGGCGGTGGGAGCCATCAACGTGGCGAAGAGGATCCGCAGGTGGCGGCGCCCGCGTTCCCAGCGCGCGTCCAGCTCGCCCTGGTCGCGGGTGGCCCAGCTGGCGATGAGGATGCCGCGCACGACGTCCATCGCGGTGTACACCGCGTGCAGGAACTCGTGGTGCCCCGCGTGCTCCGGCAGCAGCGCCTTGCCGAACTCGACCAGGCTGGACGTCGCGATCGGCTCGACCACGGCCATCTGGCGGCGCAGCTCGGCGTCGGTCCGCGACGCGACCCACAGCTCCACCGTCGCCGAGAACACCGGCCCCTGGTGCATCTCCCACATCAGCTGCAGCGCGTCGCCGACCGGGTCGGTGGACGCGCGTAGCCGGTCCAGTTCGGCCATCGCGACCTCGGTGCGTTTCGCCGCCAGGTGCCGGATCGCCGAGGTGACCAGGTCGGCCTTCGTCGGGAAGTGGTGCACCTGCGCGCCGCGCGTGACGCCGGCGCGGTCGGCGACGCGGGTGGTCGTCGTGCCCGCGTAGCCGTACTCGACCAGGCAGTCGATCGTCGCGTCGAGCAGCCGGACGCGCATCGCCGCGCTGCGCTCCTCCTGGGTGCGGCCGGTCGATCCCCGTCGTGGCGCTGACATATGCCCACTTTATGGGGCGACGCGCGCCTGAGTCGCGGCGACCAGCCCGGCGACCACCCGCTTGATGAACACGCCCAGGATCCGCCGGTAGAACCAGCCGGTGCCGGGGATCTTCGCGGTGAACGTCGAATGCCAGTGGACCTCGGTGCCGCCGTCGGCCGGCGAAAGGTCGACGTAGGCGACGTAGTCCCGCAGCGGCAGGCCGTGCTCCAGCGCGTAACCGAACCGGCGGCCGGGCTCCAGCGCGACGATCCGCTCGTACGACCGGGTGCGGCCGGTGCGGAACAGCCGGACCGCGCCGAGCCCTTCCGGTTCTCCCTCCCCCTCGCTGACCAGCTCGAACGACTCCAGCGGCGACCACGCCGGCCAGCTCGCGCCGTCGCGGAGGAGGGCGTAGACGGTGCCGGCCGACGCGGACGTCCGGCCACGGACGGAAATGCTCTGTACCATTTGGTACGTGTACCATCTGGTACATGATCGACACAAGCCCGCGCGCCAAGCTGCTGGACGCGGCGATCGACCACATCGCCCACCACGGCGGCGCGAGCAAAAGCCTGCGCGCCCTCGCCGCCGGCCTCGGCACCAGCCACCGCATGCTCATCTACCACTTCGGCTCGAAGGAAGGCCTGCTCACGGCGGTCGCGCGCGAGGTCGAGGCCCGGCAGCGCACGGCGCTGGCCGACGTCGGCGAGGGCCGCGAGTTCTGGCGGCGGCTGACCGACGAGGACCTGCGCGCCAACGAGAAGCTCTTCTTCCAGCTCTACGGCCAGGCCCTCGGCGGCACCCCGGGCACGACCGAGTTCCTGGACGGCGTCGTCGACGACTGGCTCGGCCCGATCGAGGCCCTGCTCGCGCACTACGGCGTCCCCGAGGCCGACCGGCCGGCGCACGCCCGGCTCGGCCTCGCCGTCACCCGCGGCCTGCTGCTGGACCTCGTCACGACCGGCGACCGCGAGGCCGTCGACGCCGCGATGGAGCTTTTCCTGGCGGCGTACCAGAAGTGATACTGACGCCATGCGGCTGACACTGGGGTTCCTGCTCGCGCTGGTCACGACGGCGGTCCTCGCGCCCGCGGCGGCGGCCGAAACCGGCCCGATCCGCGCGACGGCGTGGGTCGAAACCGGCGCCGACCTCGACCACGACGGCAGGCCCGACCGCGTCGCCGCCGACGTCGTCCGGCCCGCGGGGCGCGAGCGCGTCCCGGTGATCCTCGACGTCAGCCCGTACTTCGCGTGCTGCGGCCGCGGCAACGAGTCCCAGAAGAAAACGTTTGCGCCGGACGGCACCCCCGAGCAGTTCCCGCTGTTCCTCGACAACTACTTCGTGCCGCGCGGGTACGCGGTGGTGCTGGCCGACGTCGGCGGCACGAACCGCTCGTCCGGCTGCTTCGACGACGTCGCCGACGGCAACGCCGTCGTGAACTGGCTCAACGGCCGGGCGAAGGCCTTCGACGCGCCCGACGGCGGCCGCCCGGTGACGGCGGACTGGGCCACCGGGGACGTCGGCGCGATCGGCAAGTCCCAGGACGGCGCCACCGCGATCGGCATGGCCGCGTCCGGGATCCCCGGGCTGAAGACGATCGTGCCGATCGAAGGCGTCGCCGACAACTACGCCCAGCTCGTCGCGAACGGCGCGCCCTTGGCGACGCCGGACAACACCGGGTCGGCCTTCACCTACAACGACCGCGCGGCGCGGTTGTGTCAGCCGTTCGAGGCGGACGTCAAGGCGCGCATGGGCACGAACGGTGACTACAACGCCTATTGGCAGAGCGTGAACTACGTCCCGCAGGCCGGGCGGGTGCGCGCGAGCGTGCTGATCGCGCAGGGGTTCGGGGACAGCGTCGTCGGCGCGGACCAGTTCGCCGCCTACTGGGCCGCGCTCGGCCGGGCGGGGGTGCCGCGCCAGGCGTGGCTGAGCCAGGCCGGCCACGTCGACCCGTTCGACCTGCAGCGGGCGCGGTGGGTGGACACGCTGGGCCGCTGGTTCGACCGCTGGCTGCGGGGCGTCCGCAACGGCGTCGAGCACGAGCCCGCCGTGCACCTGGAAACCACGCCGGACCGGTGGACGGACGTCCGGGCCTGGCCGCCCGCGACCGCCGCCACGACGTTCCGGCCGGCGGCCAACGGCACGCTCGGCCGACGCGGGGCCGGCACGGCCACGGTCGTCGACGACCCGGCGGTCGGCCGCGAGCAGTGGGCGGCCGGGACGTCGGCCGCGCGGTTCACCGGCGCTCCCCTGACCTCGGCGGTACGGCTGGCCGGGACGCCGTCGGTGACGATCACCGCGTCGTCGGACAAGCCCGCCGCGCGGCTCGGCGTCGCGCTCGTCGACTACGGCCCCGCGGACGTGCGGAACACCGCGAACTACGGCAGCGGGATCAAGACCCTGACCACCCGGTCGTGCTGGGACGTGAGCCGGCCCGGTGACAGCGCGTGCTTCTTGGACACCGCCACCGATCTCGTTCACGCCGACCACCAGATCGTCGCCGCGGGCTGGGCCGACCTCGGGCACCACGCGTCGCTGCGCCACGGCGAGCCGCTCGTGCCGGGGCGGGCGTACCCGATGACGTTCACGCTGAGCAGCCTCGACCACGTCGTCCCGGCCGGGCACCGGCTCGGGCTGCTGCTCGGCGGCACCGACGGGCAGCTGTTCGACCCGGCGCTGACGGTGCTGGGCGACACCCTGACGTTCGACCTCGCACGGACGTCGATCACCCTGGGCCTTACACAGCCCGAACATCAGGCGCACGCCGCCCGAACACCGGCCCGCCAGAGTTCTCCTGGTACCCGGAAACCTTCCTGAGGGAGACACCATGCGAGGACCCATCTGGACGCGGCGGCTGGCACTAGCGGGCGCCGGGAGCGCGGCCTGCCTGCTGGCGCTGGCGCCACTGGCCTCGGCCCAGACGACGTCCCCGGCGCCGGTCGCGCCGATCACGCTCAGCCCCGAGGAGTCGCAGCAGGTCTGCGGCGATTGGGTGCCGAAGCTGCAGAAGCGGGCCGACAACCTGGAGAAGCGGATCAACGGCGGCGCCGAGGTCGCCGGCTCGGTCGCCAACCTCAAGGCCCGCGCCCAGGACCAGCGCACGGCCGGGCACAACGATCGCGCCACCAAGCTCGACGAGCGCGCCACCAAGCGGCAGGGCAAGGTCGGCGAGCTGAACACGGCGAAGCAGAAGCTCGACGCCTTCGCGTCCGCCCACTGCAAGCCCGCGGCCCCGGCGCCGACCAAGTGAGGGCGGCGAGGATCGCGGCCGCGGTCGGGGCGGCCGCGCTCATCACGCTCGGCTGCTCGGCCTGCCGCGACAACCTGATGGGCTCGCCCGGCTCCGGGACTTCCCCGGCGTCGTCCGAGCTGAGCGGCATCGAGTCGACGCTCAACGGCGTCGAGTCCGACATGAACGACGACGGCTCCCCCTGACCGGCTAGCGTCTCCCCGGGGGCGACGGCGGAGACGGGAGCAGCAATGGGGTCACCGGGGCGCGGCCTCGTCCTCGTGGTCGAGGACGAGGCCGCGATCGCCGAGCTGGCGGCGCTCTACCTCAAGCGGGACGGCTTCGGCGTGCACGTCGAGGCGGACGGCGGCCGCGCGCTCGACGCCGTCCGGCGGCTCAAGCCGGTGGCGATCGTGCTCGACATCGGACTGTCCGGAATGGACGGTATCGAGATCTGCAAGACGCTGCGCGCGGCCGGGGACTGGACGCCGGTACTGTTCGTCACCGCCCGCGACGACGAGCTGGATCGCTTGCTGGGCCTGGAGATCGGCGCCGACGACTACCTGACCAAGCCGTTCAGCCCGCGCGAGCTGGCCGCCCGGGTCCGGACCGTGCTGCGACGCGCGTCCGGCGCGGCGCCGGCCCCGTCGGCGTTCACCGTCGGCGCGGCGCGCGTGGACCTCACGAGCCGCCGCGCCTGGGCCGGCGAGACGGAGATTTCCCTGACGTCCACGGAGTTCGACCTGCTCACGCACCTGCTCCGGCACCCGGGGCAGGTGCTTTCGCGCGACCAGCTGCTCAGCGCCGTCTGGGGCTACGCCGCCGCGGCGGGCACGCGCACGGTCGACGTCCACGTCGCGCAGCTGCGGGCGAAACTCGGCGCGGCCAGTCCGATCAGGACGGTCCGCGGCATCGGCTACGCGGCGGACCCGGCGTGAGGTACCGCGGGACGCTCGCCGGGCGGATCACGCTCGTCTGCCTCGCCGTCGCCGGGATCGCGGTGATCGTGGCCGGGTTCGTGGCGGCGCGGCTGATCCGGACCACGGCGGACAACGTGCTGCAGGCGTCGCTGTCCGCGCAGGCCGACGTCGTCGCGTCGCAGCTCGACGAAAGCGGCATCGGCAACCGGCTGGGCGTCGGCAAGGTCGCCGACGTCGTCCGCGGTCAGGGCATCTCGGTCGTGGTGCGGCGCGCGGGCGGCCAGGCCGTCGGGGACGCGGTGTCGGTGCAGGCGGCGGCGAAGGCGGGGCTCGGCGCCGCGCACTCGGAGCGGGTGCTGGTCGCGGGCGCGCAGTACCTGGTGGAGACGCGGGCGGTCGGGACGCGCGGGGCGGCGTTCGCGCTGGTCCTGCCGGCGCGCAACGCGGAGACGACGCAGCGCGCGCTGGTCCGGAACATCGCGTTCGCGCTGGGGATCGGGCTGCTGGTGGCGGCCGCGGCCGGGTTCGTGTCCGGCCGGCTGCTGGGCCGTCCGCTGCGCCGGGCGGCCGCGGCCGCGGGGTCGTTGCGGGCCGGCCGGCGGGACGTCCGGGTGCCGGTGGAGGGACCTCGGGAGGTCGCGGAGGTGGCGGGTTCGCTGAACTCGCTGGCCGACGCGCTCGCCCACAGCGAGGCGCGGCAGCGGGACTTCCTGCTGTCGGTGTCGCACGAGCTGCGGACGCCGTTGACGGCGGTGACGGGCTTCGCCGAGGCGATCGCGGACGGCGTCGCGTCGGGCGACGACGCCCAGCGCGCCGGCCAGACGATCCAGCGCGAGGCCGCGCGGCTGGAACGCCTGGTCACGGATCTGCTGGAGCTGGCCCGGCTGGGCGCCGACGAGTTCAGGTTGGACGTCACGACCCTGGACCTGGGCGCGCTGCTGCGCGACTGTGCGGAGGTCTGGCAGCTGCGGTGCGCCCGCGAAAACGTGCAGCTGTCCATTGCGGCGCCGTCTTCCCCAGTCCCGGTGCGGGCCGACGCCCGGCGCCTGCACCAAGTCGTCGACGGCCTGGCGGAGAACGCCCTGCGAGTCACCCCCTCGGGCGCCCCCATGGTCTTCTCCCTGTCTTTGTCCGGCCCCAACGCCCAGCTTTCCGTCCGCGACGGCGGCCCGGGCTTGGCCCCGGAGGACTACCCGGTCGCCTTCGAGCGCGGCGTGCTGAACGCCCGCTACCGCGACCGCCGCCCGGTCGGCTCAGGCATCGGCCTGGCCCTGGTCCACGCCCTGGTCACCCGCATGGGCGGAGACCTGACCGCGGGCCCGGCCCCCGAGGGCGGCGCCGCGTTCACCATCACCCTCCCCCTGGCCGGCCCCGTCTGACCCGACCCTCCAATCACGCGAGATCCGCCTTCAATCACGTGAGTCACGCGTCCGATCACGCGAGATGCGTGTCCAAGCACGCAACGTCGCGTCAGGATGGTGGTGCCAGCTGGGCCGCGCGGTCGGTCACGTCCATCACGGCCCAGTGCTCGACGACCCGGCCGTCGCGGACGCGGATCATGTCCATGCTGGTCACGGCGTAACTGCGGCCGGTCGAGAGCTGCGTTCCCGTGCTCGTGTAGCGGTTCACCGAGAACTCGCCGTCGGCGACGTTGCGCTCGACCCGCACGCCGACGTCGCGGAAGCCGGCGAAGAACTCGCCGTCCAGCATGGCTTCCCACTTCGCGCGCCAGGCGTCGATGCCGTGGTGGTCGCCGCCCGCGCCGCCGCGGTGGTCGACCACGTCCGGGTCGATGTAGCGCAGGCCTTCGGCGACGCTCTCGGCCGTGAACGGCGTCAGCGCGAGCAGCCGGCGGTGGACTTCGGCGGCGTCCATGATCACTCCTTAAGTGGGGACTTCCCCGGTTAGGGTTCGGTTACGCTAACCGGGGACATCCCCACTTGGCAAGGGAGCAGCATGACGGCACGGGCCCGCAGGTCGGACGCGCGAGACAACCAGGCGCTGCTGCTCGCCGCCGCGAAGGACGTCTTCGCCGAGGACGGGCCGGACGCGCCGCTCGACCGCGTCGCCCGCCGCGCCGGCGTCGGCAACGCGACGATGTACCGGCACTTCCCGAACCGGCGCGAACTGGTCGTCGCGGTGTACGCCGACGAAGTCGCGGAGCTGCGAAGCCGCGCGGACCTCGACGCGGACGAGCCCGGCGAAGCGCTCTTCGCGTGGCTCGGGCTGTTCGTCGAGCACGTCCGGACCAAGCGCGCCCTCGCGCTGTCGCTCGCCGATCCCGCGGGCGAGCACGAGAGCCTGTTCGCCGGCTGGCACGCCGCGATGAACACGACCGCCGCCGCCCTGCTCGGCCGCGCCCGGGCCGCCGGCGCCGTCACCCCCGACGTCACCGAGCTGGACCTCCTCCTGCTCGCGACCGGCATCGCCCTCTCCGGCGGTGAGCCCGCCCGGCTGCTCGCCTTGGTCCGCCGCGGCGCGTCGGCCGACTGAACGCGTACCGGGACGGCGAACTCGCGTACCCGGACAGTCAGTTCGCGTACCCAGAGGGTCGGCTCGCGTGCCTGGAGGGTCGGTTCGCGTGATCCGACGCGGAACTCGCGTGATCCGACGCGTGACTCGCGTGATTGGGGGCGGAACTCGCGTGATTGAGGGCGTGACTCGCGTGATTGGAGGGGGATCTCGTGTGGTTGGGGGCGTGGCACGTGATGGGAGGGGTGGCGGCGTGGGTCGTTAGGGTCTGGGGATGGAGATGCTGCACCTGCGCTACTTCGTCGCGGTCGCCGAGGAGCTGAACTTCTCGGCCGCGGCTCGGAAGCTGCACATGGCCGCGTCCCCGTTGAGCCAGCGGATCAAGGACCTCGAACACGAACTGGGCCAGCAGCTGTTCGACCGCAGCACCCACCACGTCACGCTCACCGCCGCCGGGACCGCCCTGCTGCCGCTCGCGCGGGACGTCCTCGAGCAGGTCGGCGCGATTCCCTGGAAACTGAAGGAGGCGACGCGGCCGCAGCGCAGCACCGTCTTCCTCGGCATGCCCGCCGGGGTGCACCCGGACCTGCGGGACCGCGTCAACGCCCTCGCCGAGCTGGTCAAGGCGCGCTACGAGGTCAAGCGCTGGCCCGGCACCACCGCCGACCTCGTGCAGGGCGTGCACGACGGGAAGCTCGCGCTCACCCTCGCCCGGCTGCCGGTCACCGATCCGGCCCTGGAGCAGCTGCCGGTCATGTCGGAGCGGCTCGGCGCGGTCGTCCCGGCCGACATGTTCGCCGGGCGGGACTCGGTGACGCTGGCCGAGCTGGCCGAATTCCCGTACGTCGCCTCACCCGGGGACATCACGCCCGCGTACTTCGACCAGCTCGACCACCAGTTGAGCGAATTGGGGGTCAAGAACCGCATTCGCCTCACCAACACCGGTTACGGCGGAACGTCCGAAATCATTTCCAGCGGCGAAGCCTTTTCCATTTCCATGCTGGACGACCGGAGCCCGATGCACGGTTACCGCCTCGACAACGTCATCGTGCTGCCGTTCACCGACTTCCGGCCCCAGCTGGACACCGGCCTGCTCTGGCGCCGCGACCGCGCCGACGGCGACCTGCGGGAACTCGTCGAAGCCGCGAAAGACATCTTCAAGGAACCGATCGCCACCTAAACCACAATGGTATGATCGCTGCGGTCACACCATTGTGTGCATCATGATCATTCCCTTTCACCGTCATCGCGCCTAGCTTCGTAAGTAGAGCAACGAAGCAAGGCGCGAAAGGACGAATGATGACGGACATCACCCCGACCGCCGCCGGCCCGCTGGACGGCGTGCGCGTGATCGACCTCTCGACCGTGGTCATGGGCCCGTACGCGGCCCAGATCCTCGGTGACCTGGGCGCCGACGTGATCAAGATCGAGTCCCCCGCGGACACCGTGCGGGTGGGCCAGTACCGCACCACGCCGGGCATGACCCCGCTGAACCTGAACGTCAACCGCAACAAGCGCAGCGTGGCCCTCAACCTGAAGGACGACGCCGAGCGCGAGCAGGCCCTGAAGCTGATCGACACGGCCGACATCCTGATCACCAACATGCGCCCCGGCGCGCTGGCCCGCCTCGGGCTGAACTACACCGACGTCGCCGAGCGCAACCCCCGCCTGGTCTACGCCCACGCGCAGGGCTTCCGCGGCGACTCCGCGCAGGCCGGCAACGCCGCCTACGACGAGACCGTGCAGGCCTCCTCCGGCCTGGTCGACGTCGCGAACCGCGCCCTGGGCAAGCCCGTCTACCTGCCGACGATCATCGGCGACAAGGTGTCGTCGCTGACCATCGCCTACAGCGTGCTCGCCGCGCTGGTCCACCGCGACAGGACCGGTCAGGGCCAGCAGATCGAGATCCCGATGACGGACACGCTGCTCGCGTTCAACCTCGTCGAGCACCTCGCCGGGCACACCTACGAGCCGGCCGAGGGCCCCACCGGCTTCGCGCTGTCGATGACGAAGGGTCACGCCGCGGTCCCCACGAAGGACGGCCTCGCCTGCGTGATCCCCTACAACCCCAAGAACTTCCGCGACTTCTTCGCCGCGGCGGGCCGGCCGGAGCTGGCCGCGGACCCGCGCGTCAACGGCGAGGCCATCGACCGCGCCGACAACGAGTGGCTGACCGAGCGGATCGCCGCGTGCGCCCCGGCGCTGACCACCGAGGAGTGGGCCGAGGTCTGCGCGAAGCACAGCATCCCGATGGCGCCGGTGCTGGAGCTGGACCGGGCGCACGAGGACCCGTACGTCCGCGACGGCCACCTGCTCGACGCCGTCGAGCACCCGAGCGAGGGCACCATCCGCACGGTCGGCATCCCGGTGAAGTTCTCCGCGACGCCCGGCTCGATCCGCCGCCTGGCCCCGCTGGCCGGCCAGGACACCGCCGAAGTCCTCGCGGAATTGGTCTGAACCACTCGCACTTTCCCGGCGAAAGTGATCCGGAGGCCGTAACTCCGGAACACTTTCACGGCGAAAGTGGCGTCAAGGGAGTGTGAAGTCATGAGCAACACCGAAGTACGCACCGAGCGGATCGGCAGCACCCTGCTGATCACGATCGACCGGCCGCAGGCCCGCAACGCGGTCAACGCCGCCGTCGCCGCCGGGCTGGCCGCCGCGCTGGACGAGCTGGAAGCCGACCCGGCGCTGCGGGCGGGCGTCCTCACCGGCGCCGAGAACACCTTCAGCGCCGGCATGGACCTCAAGGCCGCGTTGAAGGGCGAGTCGCCGGAGATCCCGGGACGCGGGTTCGGCGGTCTCACCGAGGCCGAGCTGACCAAGCCGCTGATCGCCGCCGTCGAAGGGTTCGCCATGGGCGGCGGGTTCGAACTGGCCCTGGGCTGCGACCTGATCGTCGCCAGTGAGGACAGCCGCCTCGGCCTGCCCGAGGTCAAGCGCGGGCTGATCGCCGCGGGCGGTGGCGTGATCCGGCTGCCGAAGCGGATCCCGCACCACTTGGCGATGGAGTTCCTGCTCACCGGCGAGCCCGTCACCGGCCGCCGCGCCGGCGAGCTGGGCCTGGTCAACCGTGTGACGCCGAGCGGCGACGCCGCCGCCGTCGCGCTGCAGCTGGCCGAGAAGCTGGCGGAGAACGCGCCGCTGGCGCTCGCCGCCGTCAAGAAGATCGTGCGAGCCGCGGATCCCGCGGCCGTGCAGGGCGAAGAAATCAAGAAACTGATGCAGTCCGCCGACGTCCGCGAGGGCATGAACGCCTTCGCCGAGCGCCGCGCTCCGAAGTGGACCGGTGAGTGACATGAAGATCGACGAAGTCCGCAAGCACGTGACGACTCCCCTGACCGCCCCGGCGTTCGCGCCCGTGGTCCCGAGGTTCACCAACCGCGAGTACCTGAACATCGTCTACCGGACCGACGCCGACGCCCTGCGTGCCGTCGTGCCGGAGCCGCTTCAGGTCGAAGAACCGTTGGTGCGCTTCGAGGTCATGAAGATGGGCGACGTCTCCGGTTACGGCCCGTACACCGAGTCCGGCCAGGCGGTCGAGGTCAGTTTCGACGGCGAGCGCGGTGAGTACCTGCACGCGATGTACCTCGACAACTTCCCGGCGACGGCGTCCGGGCGCGAGGTCAGCGCGTACCCGAAGACCGTCGGCAGCCCGAGTCTGTATGTCGACAACGGCGTTCTCGTGGGCACGTTGGACTACGGGACGCTCCGGGTGGCGACCGCGACCATGGGCTACAAGCACCACGAGCTGGACGTCCGCGAAGCGGAGAAGCAGATCACCGTCCCGACGTTCATGCTCAAGACGATCCCGGACTACGACGGCACGCCGCGCGTGCAGGAGCTGGTCCGCACCGAGATCACCGACGTCGTGGTCAAGCAGGCCCACACCGGCCCCGCGCGGCTGCAGCTGTTCCAGCACGTCCTGGCCCCGCTCGCCGACCTGCCCGTGCTGGAAGTCGTGTCCGCCAGCCACATCCTCACCGACCTGACGCTCGCCCCGGTCAAGCCGGTCTTCGACTACCTCAAGGGAGCCCAATCATGAAGAACGCGGCAATCATCGGCGCGGGCACCATCGGCCTGTCCTGGACGGCGCTGTTCGCCCACCACGGCCTGACCGTCCGCGTCAGCGATCCGCGTCCCGACCTCGCCGACGCCATCACCGACGCACTCGAGACGTTCGCCCCGCACCTCGGCACGACCGCCGACGAACTGGCGAGCCGGGTGCACATCGCCGCCGACGTCTCCGAAGCCGTGAAGGACGCGGATGTCGTGCAGGAGAACGGACCCGAGAACGTCGAGTTCAAAAAGGACCTGTTCGCGACGCTCGTGAAGGAGGCCCCGCAGCACGCGCTGCTGCTGAGCTCGTCGAGCGCCATCCCCTCGACGGCGTTCACCGGTGACCTGGGAGACGCGTCCAGGGTCCTCATCGGACACCCGTTCAACCCGCCGCACCTGCTCCCGCTGGTCGAGGTCGTCCCCGGCGAGCGCACCAGCGACGAATCCGTGCAGCAGGCCGTCGATTTCTACACCTTCCTGGGCCGGACACCGGTCGTGGAGCACAAGGAAATGCCCGGCTTCGTCGGCAACCGGCTGCAGAACGCGCTGAGCCGCGAGGCGATCTACCTCGTCGAGCAGGGCGTCGTGACGCCGGAGGACCTGGACAAGGTCATCACGAATTCGCTCGGCATCCGCTGGGCCACGGTCGGGCCGTTCCTCGGCTCGCACCTGGGCGGCGGCCCCGGCGGCTACCGGCACATGTCCGAGCACATCGGCAAGTCGATGAAGCAGATGTGGGCCGGGCTGGGCAATCCCAGCCAGAGTCCCGAAGAGCAGGAACGGCTGATCGAAGCCGTCGAAAAGGCTTACGGCTCCTCCACGTACTCGGAACTCGCCGAGACGCGCGACCGCAAGCAGCTCGCAGTGTTGAACGCAGTGGAGGAGAACTGACATGGAACCGCTCAAGGACAAGCTGACCGCCGACTTCTACGACTTCGAGGCGCTGCTGCCGGACGACGAGCGCAAGCTGCTCGTGAGTGCGCGCGAGTTCATGCGGAACGACGTCAAGCCGCTGGTGAACGAGAACTGGGAGAAGGGCACCTTCCCGAAGGAACTGATCGGGATGTTCCGCGAGAGCGGTCTCGCGGGCCTGCCCTACGAGGGGTACGGCACGCACAAGCCCGCGGTCAGCCACCTGCTCACCGGCATGATGGCGATGGAGATGAGCCGCACGGACGCGTCGGTCGCGACGTTCTTCGGTGTCCACAACGGACTCGCGATGTACTCGATCTACAGCGGCGGCAGCCAGGAGCAGCGCGACCGCTGGCTCCCCGAAATGGCCGCGATGGACAAGATCGGCGCGTTCGCGATGACCGAGCCGCTCGGCGGTTCCGACGTCGCGGGCGGCATGCGCACGACAGCCAAGCGGGACGGCGACGCCTGGATCCTCAACGGCGCCAAGAAGTGGATCGGCAACGCGACCTTCGCCGACTACATCGTCGTATGGGCGCGCGACGTCGACGACAACCACGTCAAGGGTTTCGTCGTCGAGAAGGACATGCCGGGCTTCGTGGCGGAGAAGATCGAGGGCAAGATCGCGTTCCGGATCGTCGAAAACGCCGAGATCACCCTGACCGACGTCCGCGTGCCGGAGGCGAACCGCCTGCAGGGCATCGACTCCTTCCGCGACGTCGCGGAGATCCTGCGCGCCACCCGCGGCGGCGTCGCGTGGCAGGCGCTCGGCGTGGCGATCGGCGCCTACGAGGCCGCGCTCGCCTACGCGCAGGAGCGGCAGCAGTTCGGCCGGCCGATCGCCCGCTTCCAGCTGGTGCAGGACCTGCTCGTGAAGAGCCTCGGGAACATCACCGCGTCGTGGGGCATGCTCGTGCAGCTCGCCCGCCTGCAGGACGCCGGGATCTTCAAGGACGAGCACTCGTCGCTGGCCAAGGCGTTCGTGACGTCGCGGATGCGCGAGGTCGTCGCCTGGAGCCGCGAGATCTTCGGCGGCAACGGGATCGTGCTCGGCTACGACGTCGCGCGCTTCTTCGCCGACGCCGAGGCGATCTACTCCTTCGAGGGCACGCGCGAGATGAACACCCTGATCGTCGGCAAGGCGATCACCGGGCAGTCCGCGTTCGTCTGATCGCTCAGTTCACGCAGCCGGCGGCCGTCGAGGTCGCCGGCTGCTTCGTGCTGCCCGAGGTGTCCGGCGTCTTGCCCGGGTCCGGCGTCGACGTGCCGGTCGCGGCCACCGGCTTGACGCCGCCCGCCACCTCGTCACCGGACGCCTGCACCGCCGGCGTGCTGATCGCCGTGCGGACGAACTGCTGGACCTGGCCCGGGTCGACCTTCACCGCGTCGCCGTCGGACGGCGTCGCCAGCGAGAGGCTCTGCACCGGGATCGTGGCGAAGCCGATCGCGCCCGACGTCATCCCCCGCAGCTGCTGCGCGAAGCTCAGGACGTCCCACCCCTTGTCCAGGACGACCGACCCCTGCACCGCGCTGACCAGCGCGTTCAGCTTCGACGGGCTGGTGAACGTGCCGGCGTTGAGGACGGTCTTCGCCATCGCGGACAGGAACGCCTGCTGCCGCGCGATCCGGTCGAGGTCGCCGTTGAGCAGGCCGTGGCGCTGCCGGACGAACGCGAGCGCCTGGGCGCCGGACAGCGTCTGCGGCCCGGCCGGGAAGTCCGCGCCGGAGTAGGTGTCGTGCACCGGCGCCTTGAGGCAGACCTCGACGCCGCCGACGGCCTGCGACAGCGCGTCGAACCCGGCGAGGTTGATCGACGCGTAGTGGTTGACGGTCAGGCCGGTGAACTTCTCGACGGTCTGGATCGCGGTCTTCGCGCCGGCCTCGTTCGCCGCCACCTCCAGCTGCGCGCCCGAGAGGCCCTGGGCGCGCAACCCGGGCATCGCGGCGTTCTTGCCGCGGCTGTAGGCCGAGTTGATCTTGTGCTTGCCGTAGCCGCCCGCGATGTCCACATAGGAGTCACGCGGGATCGAGATCGCGGTCGCCGCGGCGCCGCCGGCCGGGATGTGCACCACGATCATCGTGTCCGTGGTGTCCCCGCCGTCATCGCCGCTGCCCGCGTGCAGAGCGTCGAGAACGCTCTGCGGCAACGGGTTGCCGTAGGCGTCGGTCCGCGCGTCGATCCCGACGAGCAGGATGTTCTGGGCGATTTTCAGCGGTTCGCCATTTGCGACAGTGTCACCGTCGATCTGCGCGGCGGGCGGGATGACGTTGGCCGTGACGATGCCGTCGTCCAGCTTGCTCAGCTGCGACCACGCGTACCCGGTGGCCGCGAGCACCAGCGTCGACACGACGCCGAGCGCGACTCGGCCGCCGATGCGGCGCCCCCGGGACGACAACAGCACGACAAGTTTCCCCTTGCTTCCCTCGATGGAACCCCCTGTGTTCGAGGATCACCGCGTTAGCTGGGAATTACCTGAGAAACTTGTTGAAAGCTTGTGACGCTGCCCGAACGGCCGAGCAAAACCGGGCCCATCGGCCGATTTTCGCGACGCACCGTGCCGGAGCGCGCACGGGAATGGGCTGTGGCGCCCGACACACGCGTCCCGGCTAGCGGGTCACCGCGGCATCCGGCGCCAGATCGCGCGCGGCAGCAAGCGCATCGCGAAGAAGACCGGACGGAGTACGCCGGGCACCCAGACGACCCCGCGGCCGCGGCGCAGCGCGGCGACGGTCGCGTCGGCGACCTGGTCCGGCGTGCTCGAGAACGGCGCCGGCGCCATGCCCTCGGTCATCCGCCCGATCACGAACCCCGGGCGGACCAGCAGCAGGTGGACGCCGGAGCCGTGCAGCGCGTCGGCGAGGCCGCTCGCGAAGCCGTCGAGACCGGCCTTCGCCGAGCCGTAGACGTAGTTCGCGCGGCGCACCCGCACCCCGGCCACCGAGGAGAACACGACGAGCCGGCCGCGGCCCTGCGCGCGCAGGAGGTTCGCGGCGTGGGTCAGGACGCCGACCTGCGCGACGTAGTCGGTGTGGACGATCGCGGCGGCGTGGGCGGCGTCGGACTCGGCCCGCTCCTGGTCGCCGAGGATGCCGAAGGCGAGCACGACGACGTCCAGCGGCCCGTGATCGGCCGCGACCTTCTCCAGGAATGCGCCGTGCGCGGCGAGGTCGTCGGCGTCGAAGTCCGCGGTTTCGACGGTTTCGGCACCGGCTTCGCGCAGCGCGGCGACCTCCCCGGCGAGGTCCGCGCCCGGCCGCGCGGCCAGGACGACCCGCCGCGTGTCCCCGCTGACCAGGCGTTTCGCCACGGCCAGCCCGATCTCACTGCGTCCGCCGAGCACCAGCACCGTTCCGCTCACCCCGGCAGTCTCCCAGCCGCGGCCGCCGCCTGCGGAGGCAGGTCGGTGCACGAAATGCAACTTTGCATGACGTGCAAGTTCCGCTACCGTGGTCGGCGTGCCCCCACCACCCGGCCTGCGTGAGCGCAAGAAGTACGAGACGCACCGCGCGCTGGCCGTCGCCGCCGTCGAGCTCGTCGCCGAGCGCGGCCTCGACGCGGTCACGGTGGAGGACATCGCCGCGACGGCCGGTGTCTCGGTCCGCACCTTCTTCAACTACTTCGCGTCCAAAGAGGACGCCGTCGTGATCGCCTACCCGGACCACCTCGAACGCACCGAACGCGCCATCGGGCGGTTCCTCGCCCAGCCGGCCGAAGTGTCCACTTTGGACGCACTGGTCACCGTCATGCGCGAGGAGGTCGCCGACGTCGGGGCGAACCCGCGGGAGTGGCTGGCGCGGATGACCGCGGTGAAGCAGAACCCGGCCCTGTTCCACCGGGCCGTGACGATGAACGCCCAGCAGGCCGAGCCGCTGACCGCGGCGATCGCCCGGCGTGCCGGCTGCGACCCGGCCGACCTGTACCCCTCGCTGCTGCTGGCCGTGGTCGGCGGCGCGATGAACGCCGCGATGCTGCGGTGGCGCGAACGAGGCGGCGAAGAGACCGTCTCGGCGCTGTTCGACGAGGCCGTGGCGAGCATCGCCGCCGGCCTGCCCGACCCGCAGCGGACCCGCTGACCCGGTCCGCGTCCGACACCCAGGGGGACACCCATGTCCACGACCGCCGACCCGCCGCAGACGTCGACGTCCGGCCCGATGAACCGCAGACAGGTGCTCGAAGCCATGTCCGGGCTGATGATGGGCATCTTCGTGGCCATCCTCGCCTCGACCGTGGTGGCCAACGCGCTGCCGCGGATCGTCAGCGAGCTGGGCGGCTCGCAGTCGTCCTACACGTGGGTGGTCACCACCGAGCTGCTGGCGATGACGGCCACGGTTCCGTTGTGGGGCAAGCTTTCCGACCTCTACAACAAGAAGCTGCTGATCCAGGCCTCGCTGGCGCTGTTCGTGGTCGGCTCGCTCGTGGCCGGGTTCGCCGGCAACATCGAGGTGCTGATCGCCAGCCGCGTCGCCCAGGGCATCGGCGGCGGCGGGCTCACCGCGCTCGCGCAGGTGATCATGGCGGCCATCGTCTCCCCGCGCGAGCTGGGCAAGTTCTCCGGGATCTTCGGCGGCGTCTTCGCCGTCGGCACCGTCGCCGGCCCGCTGATCGGCGGCGTCATGGTCGACACGTCGTGGCTCGGCTGGCGCTGGTGCTTCTTCCTCGGCGTCCCGTTCGCCGTCGCCGCGATCCTGTTGCTGCAGCGGACGTTGAAGCTGCCGACGATCCGCCGGGACGTCAAGGTCGACTACCTCGGCGCGTTCCTGATCATGGCCGGGGTGTCGACGCTGCTGGTCTGGTCGTCGCTGGCCGGGCACCAGTTCGCCTGGGGCTCCTGGCAGACCGCCGTGCTGGTGACCACCGGCCTGGTCGTGCTGGCGCTGGCGGTGTTCGTCGAATCGCGGGTGCGCGAGCCGATCCTGCCGCTGGGCCTGTTCCGCAACCGCACGATCACCCTGACCACGGTGGCCAGCTTCCTGGTCGGCGTCGCGATGTTCGGCGGCACGGTGTTCCTGTCGCAGTACTTCCAGCTGGCGCTGGGCAAGTCGCCGACGGTGGCCGGGCTGATGAGCCTGCCGATGATCTTCGGCCTGCTGATCTCCTCGACGGTGTCGGGCCAGCTGATCAGCCGCACCGGCAAGTGGAAGGCGCACCTGGTCATCGGCGCGATCCTGCTGGCGGCCGGGCTCGGGCTGCTCGGCACGATCGACGCGCACACGAGCGTGGTCGTGCTCAGCCTGTTCATGCTGGTGCTCGGCACCGGCGTCGGCATGCTGATGCAGAACCTGGTGCTGGTGGCCCAGAACGACGTCCCCGCGCACGACCTCGGCGCGGCGACGTCCACGCTGTCGTTCTTCCGCAGCCTTGGCGGCTCGATCGGGGTGAGCGCGCTGGGTGCGGTGCTGGCCGACCGGGTGACCACGCTGATCACCGCGGGCCTCGGCCCGCTGCCGGGCGGCGGCAGTTCGGAGACGGTGCCGAACCTGGCCACGCTGCCGGAGCCGGTGGCCAAGGTGATCCGCGAGGCGTACGGCACGGCGACCAGCGACCTGTTCCTGATCGCGGCACCGATCGCGCTGCTGGTGGTCGTCGCGGTGGCGTTCCTCAAGCACCTGCCCCTCAAGACCCAGAGCGGCCTGGAACGGCTGGCGGACGAGGAGACGGCGGCGGTTTAGCTCGGCGACGTCGAATTCCCGGCGCCCGACCTGCGGTGCGCTAGCGTGCCGGGGATGAGCGGGGACTTCGAGCGCGTCGTCGAGCGGCACCGGCGGGAGATCCAGGTGCACTGCTACCGGATGCTCGGCTCGCTCGGGGATGCCGAAGACCTGACGCAGGAGACCTTCCTGCGGGCGTGGAAGGGCCGCGACGGGTTCGAGGGGCGCGCGAGCGTGCGCACCTGGCTCTACCGGATCGCGACGAACGCCTGTCTCGACGCGCTCGCCCGGCGGCCGCGGCGGGTGCTGCCCGACCAGCTGGGGCCGTCCGGGGAGCCGGACGGGCCGCTCGCCGCCGTCGACCAGCCGTGGCTCGAGCCCTGTCCGGACCGACTGCTCGACCTCGAGACGCCGGACGCCGTCGTGGTCGAGCGGGAGACGATCGAGCTGGCCTACCTCGCCGCCGTGCAGTACCTGCCGCCGCGGCAGCGGGCGGTGCTCGTGCTGCGCGATGTGCTCGGCTGGTCGGCGAAGGAGACGGCGTCGCTGCTGGAGACGAGCGTCGCGTCGGCGAACAGCGCGCTCCAGCGGGCCCGCACGACGCTGCGTGAGCGGCTGCCCGCGCGCCGTTCCGAGTGGACCGCGGGTGATCCGACGGCGGCGGAAGCCGCGCTGCTCAAGCGGTTCATCGCGGCGTACGAGCAGGGCGACCCGAGCGCCGTGGCGAAGCTGCTGCACGAGGACGCCCAGGCCGTCATGCCGCCGTACCCGCTGTGGTTCGCCTCGCGCGCCGCGATCGTCCGGGCGCTGTCGCTCAGCATGGACCCGGCGGCGCCGACGTGCATTGGCCGGTTCCGGATGCTGCCGATCCGCGCCAACCGCCAGCCCGCGGTGGCCACCTACCTGCGACGCCCGGGCGAGGACGGCTACCGCTGGTTCGGCGTGACGCTCCTGACGATCGAACGCGGCCTGGTGGCGGCGATGGCGGCGTTCGAGCCGCCGTCGGCGGAGCCGTGGGGCCTGCCGGACGTCTGGCCCGCGGACGGCACGCCCCCGCCGCACTGAGCACGCACGCGGGTCCGGCGTGATCGAAGCCGTGACCCGCGTGATCGACGCCGTGACTCACGTGAGTGAAGGCGTGACTCGCGTGAGTGAGGACGGGACTCGCGGGATGCGGAAAGTACTCGGAAACGCGGCCGATAACACTCGAAGAATGCGTCACCCACATCAGGCAATGGAAATGCCCGGGTGGGTGATTCCACAAGGGTCACCCACCCGGGCACACACACGCCCGGAATTCGTTCTCCGGTTTCGGTGTTTCGCTCCAGGCCGCCGGGAAGAGGTCACCGGGCGGCGGTCACGCCACTCGGTCCCGCTGGGGCGCCGTGCGCACCAGCCGGCGGCGTTCGACCGCGGTGGTGCCGCCGAAGACGCCGTGGTCCAGGCCGTTGTCCAGCGCGTAGCCGAGGCACTCGGCGCGTACCGGGCAGCGACCGCACACCGCCTTCGCGTGGGACGTCTGCCGGGCGCCCGGACCGACCTCGGAGATCGGGAAGAACAGTTCCGGGTCCTCGTCCTTGCAGGCCGCGAGTTCCGCCCAGCCCGTCATCGTGGCTTCCATTTCCTTCGTTCACCTCCCTAGCTCTGCTTGTTTCCCATTGTCGTGACGCGTCAACCGACTTGACCGCCGCGGGCGCGCAAGCGTATCCGCCTGGGTCAAGGGGTTTTGGCGTCGGTCCCCGGCTCACCCTCCGGGCAACCAAGACTGCAACACGTGAGAGTACGCCTTTCTTCCGGGGATCTCGATGTCGATCACGTCACCCGATCGACGGCATCGGTCTCGGCGCGTCCCCTTGCGCGACCACGCGCGGACCTGGTCGCCGGCGCCGGGTTTGCCGGTCCGGCAAGGATTCCCGGCTCGGCCGCGACAGACCGCGCACCGGGACACGCGGTCGCCGGCCGGTGACCGGAAGTCACCGTTCGCGGGTGCGTCTCCGGCGCGAACCGGGACGCGTGGCCAGTTGCTGTCGGCTTCGCTCTCCGTGGCTCATCCCGCCCGGGTACCCAAGATCGTCAAGCCAACCCATCACTTTGCGTGACCCGGACGGCGTACCGCATTACTCCTACCGAGGAGTCGTGGCCGAATCGTTACACGTAGCGGTCACCTCACCGCACTTGTTCCTGTGGAGGCGAGGGGTGGTGAGGCGGCCGTGTGCGGTCGAGACGAGTTCGACGCGTTCTTCCGCGCCGATTTCCCGCCACTCGTGGCGTTCCTGTGCAAGGCCGGGTTCGAGGTCGAAACCGCGCGTGACGTCGCCGCCGAGGCGATGCTGCACGCGCTGGAGGCGTGGCCGACCACCGAGGACCCGCGGGCCTGGGTCCGCCGTGTCGCCGGCCGGCTGCTCGACGCGCCGGGGGAAGCGCGCGTCGACTGGGCACCGGTCGCCGACCCGCGGGACGACGAGAAGCTGGCCGCTCTGGTGGAGCAGCACGGCGACCTCATCGAGCTGCTCGCGACGCTCCCCGGCCGGCAGCGGACGGTCCTCGCGTGGTCGCTCGACGGGTTCACCCCGGCGGAGATCGCGCAGGCGCTCCGGGTCGACCCGGCGACCGTCCGGTCCAACCTCCGCCACGTACGGGAACGCCTCCGGCGTCACCGGGCCGCACCACCCGACGATCAGCGGGACAGGGGAAGGTGAGCTGAAATGCCGGCAACCGAGTACGGGGATCGCGCGATCACCGAGCAGCTGCGGGAGTCCAACGCCGCGCTGCACGACTCGCTGCGCGTCGGCCTCGACGTGGAGGGCACCCTGCTGCGGGTGCGCGGCCGCGCGCTCGTGCGGGAGATCGCCGCGGCGCAACCCGCCGGGGACTTCCCGGACCACTGGCGCCGGCACGACGAGCCGGTCGCCGCCGCGATCGCCGGCGACGACGCCGCGACCGCGCGGCTGCTCGCCACGATCCGGCCGCTGGTGGTGCGCTACTGCCGGGCCCGCGTCGGGCGCACCGAGCGGACCTTCGCCTCGGCCGACGACGTCGCCCAGGAGGTCTGCCTCGCCGTGCTCACCGCACTGCCGTCCTACCGCGACCAGGGCCGCCCGTTCCTGGCGTTCGTCTACGGCATCGCCCAGCACAAGGTCGCCGACGCGCACCGCGCCGCGGCCCGCAACCGGACCGACCCGGTGGCCGAGGTGCCCGACGGCGTCGCCGACACCGCCGGCCCGGAGCAGCGGGCCCTGCAGTTCGAGCTCAACGAGCGGCTCACCCGGCTGATGGAGATCCTGCCCGAGAAGCAGCGCGAGATCGTCGTGCTGCGGGTGGTCGTGGGGCTGTCCGCGGAGGAGACGGCGGGCGCGGTCGGCTCGACGCCGGGCGCGGTCCGCGTCGCCCAGCACCGGGCGCTGGCCCGGCTGCGGCGGCTGCTGAACGGCGACGAAGCGTAGTCAGTCGGGTTTCCTGGGTCCGACCCGGTCCAGCACGAACTCGGCGAGCGCGGCGGCGGGTTCCTCCATCGACTCCCGCGCCAGCAGCATGAACTCGATGTCGCCGGGCTCGGGCAGGCCGTCGAGCTCGACGAGGTCGGCCGGGACGAGGCTGCGCGCGTGCAGGGTGACGCCGAGCCCGGCCGCCGCCGCGGCCCGCAGGCCGGTGAGGCTCGAGGTCTGGCACGCCGCCCGCCACTCCAGGCCGGCGCGTTCGAGGCACTCCACGGCGAGCTGCCGGGTGATCGACGGCATCGGGTACTGCACCAGCGGCACCGGCTGGCCCGGCTCCAGCACCGTCGCGGCCGAGCCGATCCACACGAGCGGTTCGCGCCACAGCAGCCGGCCGTGGTGCGCGCCCGGACGGCGTTTCCCGAGGACCAGGTCCAGCTGCCCGGCCCGCAGCCGCTGCGCCAGGACGTCCGAGAGCTCGACGGTCAGCTCGACGTCGACCAGCGGGTGACTGCGGCGCAGCCGGTGCAGGATCTCCGGCAGCTCGCCGAGCGCGAAGTCCTCGGACACCCCGAAGCGGACGCGGCCGCGCAGCCCGGCGCCGCGGAAGTGCCGCTGCGCGCGCTCTTCGGTGTCCACGATGGTCTGCGCGAACCCCACCATCGCCTGCCCGCGCGCGGTGAGCTCGACCGTGTGGGTGTCGCGGGCGAACAGCAGCCCGCCGGCGTCCTTCTCGAGCCGCCGGACGTGCTGGCTGACCGTCGGCTGGCCGACGCCGAGCCGGCGGGCGGCCGCCGTGAAGCTGCGCGTCTCGGCGACGGCGAGGAACGACCGGCACAGCCGTGGGTCCAGCACTCTCGCAGTCTATCGCGATCGGCGATAACAGTCAGTCCGGTCATCGGGGTTCACAATGAGCGGCGCGCGTCCGAGAATGGCCGTGGAAGGAGATCCATGTCCCGCTTGCGTCTCGACCCGTTCATCGTCGCCATCCTCGCCACCGTCGGCGTCGCCACGCTGCTGCCCGCTTCCGGCGCCGTGGCCAGTGGGTTCAGCACCGCCACGACGGTCGCCGTCGGGCTGCTGTTCTTCCTCTACGGCGCCCGGCTGTCCACGCAGGAGGCCCTCGAAGGCCTGCGGCACTGGCGGCTGCACTCGGTCGTGCTCGCCTCGACGTTCGTGCTGTTCCCGCTGCTCGGCCTGGCCGTCACGCTGCTGCCGTCGTCGGTGCTGCCCGGGCAGCTCGCCGCGGGCGTCCTGTTTCTGGCCGTGCTGCCCTCGACGGTGCAGTCCTCGATCGCGTTCACCTCGATCGCGCGGGGCAACGTCGCGGCCGCGATCTGCAGCGCGTCGCTGTCCAACCTGGCCGGCATCGTGGTGACGCCGATCCTGGTGGCGCTGCTGCTGTCCGGGGACGGCGCCGGCGTCGACGGCTCGGCCGTGCTCGGGATCGTGCTGCAGCTGCTCGCGCCGTTCGTCGCCGGGCAGCTGGCGCGGCGCTGGATCGGCGACTGGATCACGCGGAACTCCGCGCCGCTGAAGCTGTTCGACCGCGGCTCGATCCTGCTGGTCGTCTACACGGCGTTCAGCGCGGGCATGACCGAGGGCATCTGGCACCGCCTCGACGCCGGTCACCTGCTGGTGCTCGCGGCGGTCTGCGTCGTCGTGCTCGCGGTGGTGCTGACGGCGACCGGGTGGGGCGCGAAGGTGCTCGGGTTCGCCCGCGCCGACCGGATCACCATCGTGTTCTGCGGGTCGAAGAAGAGCCTGGCGAGCGGCCTGCCGATGGCGACGGTGCTGTTCGGGCACGCGCAGGTCGGGCTGATCGTGCTGCCGCTGATGCTGTTCCACCAGCTGCAGCTGATCGTCTGCGCGACGATGGCGCGCCGCTACGCCCGGGACGCTTCGGACGCCGAGGAGCTCGTCGCCGCCTGAGCGATGAGTTTCCCGGACCCCGCCGGTCAGTAGAGGTGAACCTCCACCGAAAGGCACCTCCATGGCCAAGCTGCTCTACCACATCACGATGTCCCTCGACGGCTTCGTCGCCGGGCCCGCCGACGACATGTCCTGGCTCGCGGGGCAGGCCACCGGGCCGAACCCGGTCGTCGAGCGGCTGCTCGGCGAGATCGGGGCGGTCCTGCTGGGCCACCGCACCTACGCCCCGGCGACGTCGGCCGAAGGTGAGGTCTACGGCGGCCGCTGGCAGGGCCCGAAGTTCGTGCTCACGCGCGACGACCCGGCGACGGCCCAGCCGGGCTTCACCTTCGTCGAGGACCTCGGGGACGCCGTCGCGACGGCGTCGAAGGCCGCCGGCGACGGTTACGTCGCGCTGCTCGGCCCGACGCTGGCCCGGCGGTGCCTGGACGCCGGGTTGCTCGACGAGGTGCTGGTGCACGTGGTGCCGGTCCTGCTCGGCGACGGCGTCCGGATGTTCGACCACCGCGGTGGCACGCAGGTGCGGCTCGACCCGATCGAGCTGAGCCACGCGGGGCGGATCAGCACCGTCTGGTGCCGGGTCGCCTGACGCTCCACTGTGGACGGTCCCGCTCAGCGGAAACCCGGTGACACCGGATCACCGCGAGCCCTACTGTTGATGTTCGTCGTGCGGGGGAGGCACGATCCGGGGGCTTCTTCGTGCTGCCCGGCTCCCTCGCGCGCATCCGGCGACGAGGGGACTCAGATGACAGGCACGAAACTCCGAAGACGAGCCACCGTGGTGACCGCGCTCGGCGCGCTCGCCCTGGTCGCACCACCGGCGCAGGCCGCCGAAACCGCCGTTCCCTGCGACGCGGCCGCGCTGGTCCAGGCATTCGCCGCGGCGAGCACCACCCCCGACGCGGACACGCTGTCGCTGGCACCGGGCTGCGACTACGCGCTCACCGCCGTAGCCGACACCACCTGGGCGGCGGGGCTGCCGTCCGTCCGCGGGAAGCTCACCGTCCAGGGCAACCACGCGACGATCCGCCGGGCCACCGGCGCGCCGCAGTTCCGGCTCATCGCCAACTGGGGCGACCTGACCCTCATCGACGTCACGCTCACCGGCGGCCACGCGCCCGACGGCGTCGGCGCCGGTGGCGACGGGCGCGGGAACCCGGGCGAAAGCGGGGGCGCCATCGAGAACTGGGGGCCGCTGAGCATCGCCGGCAGCACGGTCACCGGCAACACGTCCGGCTCGGGCGGGCGCGGCATCGACGGCGTCTCGCCCGGCCGCGGCGGGCCGGCCGGCTTCGGCGGCGGGATCTCCTCCTACATCGGGAGCACGACCGCTCCCCTGACCATCACCGGCAGCGAGATCACCGGCAACACCACCGGCGACGGCGGCCGGGGCGGCGCCGCGACCGGGACGGCCACCGGCGGCGACGGCGGCTCGGGCGGGTTCGGCGGCGGGCTCTACACCTCCGTCGGCACGGTCCTGCGGATCACCGGCAGCACCGTCACGGGCAACACCGCCGGGGTGGGCGGCCCGGGCGGAACGGGTGGCCCGGGCACCGGTTCCGGAGCCGGGGGCAGCGGCGGCTCGGGTGGCGGACTGTTCGTGTCCACCCGCCAGGGTGAGCACCTGAACCCGGTCGTCACGACGACCGAGCTGAGCGGGAACCACGCGGGCCGCGGCGGCGACGCGGGCGTCCCGGGCGCGGGCGGATACGTCGGCTGGGCGGGTTACGGCGGCAACGGCGGCGGGCTCGGCCTGTTCTACGACGCACTCACCTTCGACGGCGGGAGCGTCACGGGCAACACCGCGGGCGAGCCGGGGGCGGGCTACTCGCCGCTGGCCGCCGACGCCGGCGGCGTCTACACGCTGGACGCCCGGGTGACGCTGGCCGACGGCGCCACGGTGACGGGCAACCGGCCGCGCAACTGCTCGTCGGTGGCGGACGTGCCCGGGTGCGTCAACGACGGGAATCCCTTGCCCCACGCGGCCGTGGCCGGGCCCCGGGACGAGGCGGCCATCGCCGCGGTTTCGGCGTCGGCGCGTCGCTGACGGGTGCTCGGGTCCGGCCGGGGTGTGTTCCGGCCGGGTCCGGGTTCCGGCGGGAAACGCTGGGAGCGCAACGGAAATCGATGCACGATGGGTGCGCGCCGGCGGGAATCCGCGGGACGGCGAGTGTGCCGCGCGAGCGGACCTCGCCCACGACCGAGTGGGGCGGGCGGGGCTCGAACCCGCGGCCAAGGGATTATGAGTCCCCTGCTCTAACCAACTGAGCTACCGCCCCCTGACCCCGGTACGCGCAGGCGGCTCGGGGATTCACAAATGCAAAGAAGACCCAGTTCGTTTCAAGTTATCACAGCGGCCATCCGGGCCCACCCGGTAGGCCAAACAGGTTGTCGTGGCTGCCGACCGGAGCACGCTCGTCTAAGTTGCAAGGACGTTGCCGCCGAACGGCCCGGCGGGAGGTGAACGATGACCACCGCACTGCGAGCCGCACCGGCACAGCTGTTCCGGCTGGCGTTGCTCGACGCCGTGACCGCCGGCGCCGGCCTCGGCTACCTCGCGCACCAGTACCGGGAGGCGCTCGTGGCGAACTCCGCGGCCATCGGCCTGGCACTCCTGCTCCTGTTCGCGCTGGGCTACGGGATCCGCACGGCCGCCCGGGTGCTGTCCCGGGCGGGTTCGCGAGTGGACGCCATCTTCGCCGACGAGCTGCGGGACAAACCGTCACCCTGGCCGCGCTGATCTGAAGGCGTTGCCGGGCAAGGGTTTCGCCGCGGATTCCGCGACCCGGTTCAGCCGCCACCGCCCGCCGGAGTGGTGGTCTCCGTCGGCGGATCGGTTCGCGGAGAAGTGGTGGTAGGCGGCGTGGTCGGGGGCGGCGGTGTCGTGGTCGGCGGGGCTGCCGCGGAACCGTAAGCCGCGTAGGTGAACCAGATCTGGCCGAACGTCTTCGGCGTCGTCTGAGCGAACATCGCGCGCACCTGGAACGTCGTCGCCGTGTACGAGCCCAGCACCGTGTTGAGCGTGAACGCGTTGAACGCGCTCGGCGTGTTCGGCGAGACCACGACCGCGTCCGGCACCTTGCCGAGGCCGTGGGTGACCGTGCAGAAACCGTTGCCGTCGGTGACGCAGGTGGCCTGCGCCGCCTGGACGATCGGCGCCGGCGCCGGGCCGACGGCCGCGGACGCGCCCGCGAAGACCACCGCGCCCGCCGTCACCGCCGAAGCGCCGGCCAGTGCCGCGAAAGCGATCCGTGCTCTGTTTCCCATGCTGGGCCTCCCCTGGTGAACGACGCACCCAGGGTCGTCGCCGGTCCGCAGCCCGTTACGCGTCCGCCAGCCACTGGACGCCGTACGCGTAACCCAGCTGGGGGGCCGCGAAGTCCTGCACCACCTCGGACGTGCCGTCGAGCGGCAAGGACTCGCCCGGCTGCGGCGGGTCGGACAGGACCGAGGTCGGCACCTTGTCCAGCCGCCAGACCGCGCGGGGCAGGTGGTCCGGGTCGAAGCGGACCCGGACCGTGAACGACTCGCACGTCACCAGCGGCACGAACGCGTACGACGGGCGGATCGGGCGGCCGTCGCGGACCTGGTACTCCAGCGAATACGTGTGGTCCTCGCCGGCGCCGAGGGGCCTCGGCAGGTCGAGCAGCCAACGAAAGTGCCGCTGGCCCTGGCGGATCGGCTCGCCGAGGCGGACGCCGAACTGGGCGTCGGCGGTCACGTCGCGCTCGGCGTCGGTGCCGTCCTCGACGCGGGGCACCGTGAACTGCGCGGAGATGCGGCTCAGGCCGTCGCGGGTCGCGACGATCAGGCGTTCCTCGATCAGCGTCGGCACCGGGGTGTCCAGCCGGACGACGGCGGTGAGCCGCTTGACGAACCAGCCCTTGTCCGGGTCCTGCTCCCCGCGCTCGGGGTGCGTGCTCGCCTCGATCTCGGCGGCCAGCCGGGCGCAGGCCCGGTCGATCCGCCGGCGGGCGGTGCGCTCGGCGACCTGCAGCCGCTCCATAAGGACCGCGACCCGGTCGCTGAGCAGCGAGTGCTGCGCGCCCGGCTCGATGCACAACGCGATGGTGACCGCGAGGCGGTCTTCCAGGGGGAACTCCTCGATCGCGGACTCGATCGCGGCCCGCAGGACGCGCCGCGCCTCCCGGTCGTTCTTCGCGCGGTGCAGCTCGCACCAGCCGGAGATCAGTGGGCCGACCCGGCTGAGCAGGCCCTCGGTCTCCAGGCCCCAGCCCCGCCGCAGCGTGGTCAGTTCGCGGCTCAACCCGCCGTCGTGTGCCATCGGAAACCGATTGTGGCACGCGGACTTCCGCGCGATCGGACGTATTCGCTCCACCGATCAGGTGATTCACCCGGTGGCCAGTTGCTGGCCAGTCGGCCCGGAACTCGGCCTGGCGCCGACCTTTTCCCCTCCCCCGAGGGGCCGACCATTTGCCCTGTCGGCGTATTCGCGCGAGGCATCTGGAGGAACGCTTGCCCGGCACCACGCACCCGATCCGCCCGGCCGACGTCGCCGGGGTCCGCGAGCTGGCGCGCGCCGGGCGGCTGGCCCGGTCGGCTTCGGCCGCGCCGCCCCGCGACCTCGCCCGGCTGCGCGGGGCCGTCTACACCGTGACCTGGCCGCTGGTGTTCGCGCGGATCACCAAGCCGCTGGAACTGCAGCGCCGGCACCCGGACTGCCTCCGCGGGCTCGAATGGATGCGGCCGGACTGCCTCGACGGCTTCCACGACGACGTCGAAGCCGTGGTGGAGCACGCGTTGCGGCGCGCGACGGACCCGATCCAGAACCTGGAGGGCTGGCTGGCCACCCGGCTCAGCCCGGCGACGGTCGACGCGCACCGGCGCCGGCGCGGCGAAATCGGGGCCCTGCAACGACCCCGGCTCCCGGCCTGGCTGGGCGACGCCCTCGGCGGCGACCCGTGGCTGGGCGAGCTGGCCGTGCGGATCCTGCTCTGGGCCGGTGTGCCGACGACCGCGGGCGGCGAGCTGTGGCCACTGGCCGGCTGGGCCGCGCGCCGCGCCGAGGTCACCGGCGAGCCGCCGGCCGGCCAGGACCACCGCGAGACGCTCGACCGCGAGGTGCGGACCGTGCTGGCGGCCATGCGGACCCGGCCGAAGTGGTACGCCGAGCACGTCGAGCGGCCGCTCGGCCACAAGCGCGCGCCGGTCGCGCCGATGCCGGCGGACAGCTCGTCCGAGCTCACCGCACTGGAGCTGGTGCGCCCGCACGAGGTCGACGACGCCCGGCTCACCGGCCTCGCCGAGCAGGCCCTGCGGGCGATCGAGGCCCGCCTCGCCCGCGGCCAGGACCCGGCGGTCGCGATCACGGCGGTGGTGCGGGTGGTGTTCGGCACGGCGGCCCCGGCCACGCTGGACCGCTTGCCGCACAACGGTTCCACCCGCGACGACTGGCTGTCCACCGCCCTCGCCGACGACGCGCGTCTCGCACGGATCGTCGCCACGGCGCTGGCCGTCCTCGACCGCTGACCACTCCAGCCCCGGTCGTGAGTGGTAATGAGGGTTAGAACCCTCTTTGCCACTCACGACAAGCCGCGGCAGACCCGGGTTGCCGTCACTCACGATCCGAACCCCGACTGCCCGCCACCCTCGCCGATCTCCCCAGCGCCGGTCGTGAGTGGTAAGTCGGGTTAGAACCGCCCTCACCACTCACGACGAGCCGCGGCAGATCCGGGACGCCGTCACTCACGATCCGAACCCCGACTGCCCGCCACCCTCGCCGATCTCCCCAGCGCCGGTCGTGAGTGGTAAGTCGGGTTAGAACCGCCCTCACCACTCACGACGAGCCGCGGCAGATCCGGGACGCCGTCACTCACGATCCGAACCCGGCTGCCCGCCACCCTCGCCGACCAGGCGCGGCTTGCGCGGATCGTCGCCACGGCCCCGACCGCTGACCGCCCCAGCCCCGGTCGTGAGTGGTAATGAGGGTTAGAACACTCATTGCCACTCACGACGGGCCGCGGCAGACCCGGGAGGCCGTCACTCACGATCCCGGCTCCGGCTGTCCTCGGTCAGCGATCCTGAGCGGGCGTCGAGCAGTTCGGCCAGGACTTCGGGTGGGCAACCCGCGTCGCGGGCCCGGGTGCCGGCGGCGGCCAGTTCGGCCACCAGCAGCTCACGCAGGGACGACCGGGTCGCGTCGGCCAGTCTCACCCGATGCTCCTCTCGCCGGCGCCGGCTCCCGCCGGTCCCGCCTTCCCCTGACGGACACGCCTCAGCGCCACCACGGTGGCGGCGGTGCCGGGAGCCGCAGCGGGCAGCACGTGTGCCGGCCCACCCAGCAGTCGCCCAGCCAGCGGGTCAGCGCGACCGGGCCGAGGAGGCTGTCCTCCCACACCGGCCGCAGCTCGCCGGCCCGGCGCAGGACGCGCTCGGCCGTGCGGCAGAAGCGGATGATCGTCGCGACGGCGGCGTCGGCCCGCTCCGTCGTCCAGGCGACCGCGGCTCCGGGCAGCCGGGCCGGGACGGCCAGGCCAGGTGCGACGGTGCAGTCCCGGGCCAGCTGCACGGCGAGGTCGAACTCGACCGCTTCGGCGCAGCGCTGCCGCACCTGCCAGCCGGGCGACGCCGTGGCGGCGTGCAGGCCGGCCAGCCGCGCGGCGGCCAGCCCGTCCCACACCGTCAGGAGCACCGCTCGCGTGTCGGCCGGTGGCGCGTCGGCGAGCTCGCGAGTCGCGGCGCTGAGCCAGGCACACGGGTCCTTGACGAGACGATCAACGGTGATGGTCACGGCAGCCAGTTTTGCACCGGAAGCCGCGAAAGACAGCAAGATGATCATGGATCGCGGCGAGTCCACCCGGTCGGTGGCGCACCGTTGAGCGGCGTCGTCCCCCTTTTGAGCACTCTTCGTGACCGAATCGTCACAGGTGTGCGATCATGAGCGCGCTCAACGTCGAGCACGCCCTCCTGACCGTCCCGTGAAAGGGCCACCGACGAGTGATCAAGATCAGCAAGAGTCCCGCCGGCGCCAAGCGCGTCACCTTCAGCCTGCCGATCGGCGCGCCGCCGGGGCGGGTGAGCGTGGTGGGGTCGTTCAACGACTGGACCCCCGGCCGCCACCACCTGCTGCCGCGCTCGAACGGCCGCCGCTCGACGTCGGTCGAGGTGGTGCCGGGCACCGTGCTCCAGTTCCGCTACCTCGGTGAGGACGGCCACTGGTTCGACGACCCCGACCTCCAGGACCGCGTGAACGGCAACTGCGTCTGCGAAACGAACTAGACGCTAGGACCGGCGACGCGGCTTGCCGCGCTTCGCCACTCCGCCACCGCGTCGACCGGCTCCCGGCTTCCCGCCCGCGGACTTCCCGCCGGCGGGCTTGCGGGCCGGCGGCTTCCGCTCGGCGGGAGCCGGTGCCGGTGCGGATGAGCGGCCGCGCGTGCTGTTGACCGTGCGGCCGCGGACGATGCCGATGAACTGCTCCATCAGGTCGCTCGTCTCGTCTTCGAGCCACGACAGCGCCACGCTCGACTGCGGCGCGTCCGCCACCGGCCGGTAGGTGAGGTCGCGGCGGTGGTGCAGCCGCGCGAGCGACTGCGGGACGACCAGCACCCCGACGCCCGCCGCCACCAGTTCGATCGCGTCCGCCGTCGTTTCCGGGCGGTCCACGGCCGGGCGACCCGGGAGCGACTCCCACTCGATCGTGTCATCGAGGGGGTGCAGCACGACGTCGTCCGCCAAGTCCGCTGTGGACACTTCGTCGGCCGCGGCGACCACGTGGTCCTTGGGGACGAGGACGACCGTCGTCTCGGTGTAGAGCGGGATCGCGTGCAGGCCGTCGCGGTCCAGCGGCGAGCGCAGCAGGGCCGCGTCGGCGCCGTGCTCGCGCACGAGGGCGGTGGCGTCCGCCGCGGCGACGGGCACCAGCTGCAGCGGCACTTCGGGGACCCGCTCGGCCCAGGTCCGCACCCACTTGGCGGGTGTCGCTCCCGGGACGTATGCGAGCCGGAAGGAGGCGGGAACGTCCGGGCCGGTCACCGGGTCAGGTTACCGGTCGGGCGCTGGCTACCCTGGACGGCATGACGTCGCACAAGACCACCCAGACGATGAAGCCCGCGACAGCGGCGAAGAAACTGGGTGTGTACCTCGAAGCCACGCCCCCGGAGTTCCAGGAGGGTGTCGTCTCGCGCGACGAGCTGAACGCGCTGCAGACCGACCCGCCGGAGTGGCTGCGCGAGCTGCGCCGCACCGGCCCGCACCCGCGGCAGGTCGTCGCGGCGAAGCTGGGCGTGTCCATCGGCGGCCTCGCGCGCGGCGGTGTCACCGACGCGCTCACCACCGAGCAGATCGACGCGCTGAAGACGGAAAGCCCCGCGTGGCTGGAGCACGAGCGCGCCACCCAGGCCGAGGTGCGCAAGGAGGCCGAGCGCGTCAAGGAGAACGGCGTCAAGGAGAACGGCAAGGAGCAGGGGAACTGACCGCCGCCGACACCTCCCTCGAGCGCGCCGAGGCGCTGGACGCCGCGGACGAGCTGGCCGCGTTCCGGGCCCGGTTCGTGCCGATCTCCGACCCCGGCGTCGTCGCCTACCTCGACGGGAACTCGCTCGGCCGTCCCCTGCTCGCCACGGCGGAGCGGCTGCAGGAAGTCGTCGTCCAGGAGTGGGGTTCGCGGCTCATCCGGTCGTGGGGCGAGCGCTGGCTCACGCTGCCTGAAGAAATCGGGGACGAGCTGGGCCGGGTCGCGCTCGGCGCCGCGCCCGGGCAGGCGATCGTCGCCGATTCGACGTCCGTGTGCCTCTACAAGACGATCCGGGCCGCCGTCGCGCTGCGGCCGGGCCGTGACGAGCTCGTCACGGACACCGCGAACTTCCCCACCGACCGGTTCCTCGTCGAGAGCATCGCCGCCGAGCTGGGCCTGACCGTGCGGTGGATCGACGCCGACCCGTGGGCCGGCTTCGGCGCCGAGCAGGTCGCGGCCGTCGTCGGCCCGCGCACCGCGGCGGTCGTGCTGTCCCATGTGGACTACCGCTCCGCGGCGATCGCCGACCTGGCCGGGATCACCCGGCTGGCGCACGAGCACGGCGCGCTCGTCGTCTGGGACCTCTGCCACAGCGTCGGGTGCCTCCCGGTCGAGCTGGACGCCGCGGGCGCCGACTTCGCGGTCGGCTGCACGTACAAGTTCCTCAACGCCGGACCCGGCGCGCCCGCGTTCCTCTACGTCGCCACCCGGCACCAGGACGCCTTCGGCCAGCCGATCACCGGCTGGATCGGCGCGGCCGACACCTTCGCCATGGCGGCGCACTACGAGCCGGCGCCGGGCATCCGCCGCGCGCTGTCCGGCACCCCGCCGGTGCTGGGCATGATCGGCGTCCGGGAAGGCGTCGCGCTACTGGCCGAAGCCGGGATCACGCGCGTGCGCGCCAAGGCCGCCGAGCTGGGCCGGTGGGTGCTCGACCTCGCCGACGACTGGCTCGTGCCGCTCGGGTTCACCATCGCCTCGCCCCGCGACGACGACCGGCGCGGCGGGCACGTCACCCTCCGCCACCCGGACGCCGAACGGCTCTCGGCGCTGCTCATCGAGCACGGCGTCATCATCGACTTCCGCCGGCCCGACGGCATCCGCCTCGGGCTCAGCCCGCTGACCACCGGCTTCGCCGAAGTCCGGCGGGCGATGGCCCGGATCCGCGAACTGGCCGCCTGACCGCACCCGCGCCTCCCGGCTTCGGGCTCGGCCAAAATAGTAGCCATGTATTTAGTAGCCATGTACTGTATCGACCGTGAGCAGCACATCGAACGGCGCGACGCCGGGTTACCTCGTCTGGCGGCTGTCCATGAAGTGGCGCGTGGCCGTCGACCGCGCACTGGCACCGCTGGGGCTGACGCACGCCCAGTACGTGCTGATGGCGTCGCTGTACGGCCTGGAGCGCACGGGTCGGCCGCCGAGCCAGCGCGAGCTGGCCGACCAGACCGGGCTCGAGGCGCTCTACGTCTCGAAGCTGGCCCGCGCCCTCGACGCCGACGGGCTCATCGCCCGCACCCGCGACCCCGCCGACACCCGGACCGTCCGGCTGACCCTCACCGGCCACGGCCGCGAGATCGTGCGGCCGGCGATCAGCACGGTCAGCGCCCTGCTCGACCGGCTCCTCGCCCCGCTCGGCGGCCGTGACGGCGACCGCACGGACGTGCTGGTCCGCGAGCTCACCCTCCTGATCGACACCCCACTGGATCCCTCCTGAAGGAACGGCCATGCCCGAAACCCCCGTCCTCGACTCGGTCCTGCACCACGAAGAGTCCGGTAGCGGTGCCCCGATCGTCTTCCTGCACGGCAACCCCGGTTCTTCGCACGGCTGGCGCCACGTCCTCCCGCACGTCGGCGCCGGGCGGCTGCTCGCCCCCGACCTGATCGGCATGGGCCGCTCGGGCAAGCCCGACGTCCCGTACGCCTTCGCCGACCACGCCCGCTACCTCGACGCCTGGTTCGACGCGCTCGACCTGGACGACGTCGTCCTCGTCGGGCACGACTGGGGCAGCGCGCTCGCGTTCGACTTCGCCGCGCGCCACCCCGGCCGCGTCCGCGGGCTGGCGTTCTTCGAGACGATCGTCAAGCCGATGGCCTGGGAAGACCTCTCGCCGCAAGCGGCCGAGCGGTCGCGGAAGATCCGCACGCCGGGCGTCGGCGAAGAGCTGGTGCTGGAGCAGGACCTGTTCATCCGGCAGGCGTTCACCGGCGGCGTGCGCACACCGGTCGCCGATCTCGACGCCTACCTGGCGCCGTTTCCGACGCCCGAGAGCCGTCGCCCGGTCCTCGCCTGGGCCCGCCAGCTGCCGCTCGGCGGCGACCCGGCCGGGCTCGTCACGCGCATCGAGGCCTACGACGAGTGGCTGGCGGGCAGCACCGGCGTCCCCAAGCTGCTGCTGACGTTCACGGGCTCGCCGACCCTGCTCATCGGCGAGGCGATGGCGCGGTGGTGCGCGGAGCACATCGCGGCGCTGGACGTCGTCGCGTGCGGCGAAGCCGGGCACCACGCCCACGAGGACCGGCCGAAGGAGATCGCCACCGAGATCGCCGCGTGGGCGGACCGCCACGGCCTCCGGTGACGAGGCGTCCGTCAAGCGTGGCGCAGGGGTGGGGTCGCCGCCTCGACGCCGAGGACACGCGCGGCCACCCAGGCCAGGGCGTCCGCGGTGCGGGCCGGGGTGTCCGACGGCTGCATCACGTGGCTGAGGACGGTGCGCACGACGACGTCGATCACCACCGTGACCTGCTCCGGCGTCAGCTCCGGGCGGTAGGACAGCACCCGCTCGACCAGCATGGTCTTCGCCCCGGTGAGGAGCATCCCCGCCTGCGTGGTCAGCAGCGGGAGCAGCTCGGTGTCCGTGCCGTGCGTCGCCGAGGCGATCGCGCGCAGCAGGATGTTGTCGTCGGCCAGCTCCAGGACCGCGCGGACGGCGTCGTACATCGCTTCGACGAGGTCGGCGGGGTGGCGCTCGAACGCCGCCGAGACGACCGAGAGGAAGCGGTCGAGCTCGTGCGCCACCATGGCCTCGGCCAGGGCGGTCTTGGAGCCGATCTCGTTGTAGACGGTCTGGCGGCTGACGCCCACCAGCTCGGCCAGCCGGGCCATCGTGACCGCCGACCAGCCGGCCCGCGCCGTCAGCTCGATCGCCGCGATGATGATCGGCCGCCGGTGCTGACCACCCTCGGGCGGCGCCAGTGCCCCGCTCATGATCGTCATTCTAGGCCGCGCCCGCGAAGACCGGTGCCGCGCCCGCGACGACGGACGTCATGTCAGTTTCAGCGCCAGCACGGGACAGGAGCCGACGGCAGCGGCGACGTCCTCGCGGTGGTCCTCGCCGGGGCGCTCGTCGAGGACGACGACCGTCCCGTCGTCGCCCACCTCGAAGAAGCCGGGCGCCATCGCCTCGCACATGCCGATGCCGTCGCACTTGCCGCGGTCCGCTTCGATCCGCATCACGCGCCCACCCGGCCCCGCGCGACGAAGTCGACCTTCTCGCGCACGCCGCAGTCGGGGCAGCACCAGGAGTCCGGGATCGCCGACCACGGCGTGCCGGCCGGGAACCCTTCGCGCGGGTCGCCGCGCCGCTCGTCGTAGACGTAGCCGCAGCCCGGGCACATGCCGCCTTCGGTGGCGTCGCCGTGGGTGTCCTGGGCCTGGTGAACCGCGGTGACGCGGGTGCCGTAGCGCGCGAGGATCCTGTCGCGCTTGCCCGGCCGGAGGTTGGCGCGGGAGAGGTCGCCGTCGAAGTGGGCGAGCACGCGCGGGTCCATCACGCGGCGCCAGACCGGCGGGACGAGCGCCAGCACGATCATCCCGGCGTACCCGGTGGGCAGCACCGGCGACTCCGCGAAGTCGCGCAGGGTCTGGTAGCGGCGCGTCGGGTTGGCGTGGTGGTCGCTGTGGCGCTGCAGGTGGTAGAGCAGGACGTTGGTGGCGATGTTGTTGGAGTTCCAGCTGTGGCTGGGATCCACGCGCTCGTACCGGCGGCGGCCGGGCACGCCGACCCGCTGGCGCAGCATGCCGTAGTGCTCCATGTAGTTGACGACTTCGAGCAGCGAGAAGCCGACCACGGCCTGGATCACCAGGTAGGGCAGGATGCCGACGCCCAGCCAGACGATCATCGCGGCCCACAGCACGGCCGACATCAGCCACGCGTTGAGGACGTCGTTGCCGATCCGGAACGGGTGCTTGTCGCGCCGGGCGTAGCGCTTGCGCTCCAGCCGCCACGCGGACTTCAGCGAGCCGAAGACCGTGCGCGGCCAGAAGCGGTAGAAGCTTTCGCCGACGCGGCTGCTGGCCGGGTCCTCCGGCGTCGCGACCCGGACGTGGTGGCCGCGGTTGTGCTCGATGTAGAAGTGGCCGTAGAAGCTTTGCGCCAGCGCGATCTTCGACAGCCAGCGCTCGTGGCTCTCCTTCTTGTGGCCCAGCTCGTGCGCGGTGTTGATGCCGATCCCGCCGATGCAGCCGATCGAGACGGCCAGGCCGACCTTGTCCACAATGGACAGGTCACCGCGGGCGACGAGCCAGAACGCCGCCACGAAGCCGACGTACTGGATGGGCAGGAAAGCGAAGGTGATCCAGCGGTAGTAGCGGTCTTTCTCCAGCCGTTCGAGCACGTCGTCGGGCGGGTTGCCGCGATCGAGCCCGGCGAGCAGGTCGATGAGCGGCACGACGACGAGGATCACGATCGGCCCGATCCAGAACCAGACCCCCCAGCCGGTGGCGGCGTGCAACCCGATGGCGAGGAACGCCAGCGACGGCACCACCAGCCCGATCAGCCACAGGTACCGCTTGCGATCGCGCCACACCTCGGTCGACCCGGCGGGCACGGTCCCGGTCACTTCGCTCATCACACCCTCCTCCGTTGGCTGGGTTTACAAAACGATAGTGGATGTACAGCATGGTTGACAATAGGTGGGTTGATGTCAATCGGATGGCGGATCAGGCCAGGTCAGGCGCGGTGCACCCGGTCGACGGATTCCGCGAGCCCGCGCGAGCCGGTATTTTGGACTCGGGTGAGCACAGTTGGACGAACCGGTCATCGTGCCGAACTTCCGGGGCAGGCAAGCGCTCGACGCCCGGCTTTCCGGGCATGACGCAGGGCTCTTCGTGCAGGGCCCCGATCCCGACAGCCCCCATCCCCTCCTGAACGGCCGCGTCGTCGCGCAGATACCCGCGGCCGGGACGCGGCTGACGCGCTGGGGCACCGTCACGGTCTGGATCACCGGCGGTGGCGACCCAGCCGGAGTCCGTGAACCACGGCGGCCGCTGCCGGTCCGCCGGGCCGATCAGGAGGAAGCGGACCGGGACCACTGACCCGTCCTGGGGATTCGGCGACGAACATCCGCAACACGAGAGCCGCGACCGTTCCGACACAGCGACCCAATCCACGCGCGACGACCCGCCCGGACCGAGCCGCCGGATACCGGGCAAGACCTGTCCGGTATCCGTGGCAGACTTCCCCGTGTGACGCGACCGACCGCCCGGGTGCTCGCTCTGCTGGAGATCCTGCAGGGCGGCGGGACCCGCACCGTCGCCGATCTTGCCGGGCGGCTTGGTGTCGACGAGCGCACCGTGCGCCGGTACGCCTCGCATCTGATCGACCTCGACGTCCCGGTCCGCACCGTTCGCGGGCGGTACGGCGGCTACCGGCTGGCGCCCGGGTTTCGGATGCCGCCGTTGATGCTCACCGATGAGGAAGCGCTTGCCGTCCTTCTCGGGCTCGTCGCCGGGCAGCGGGCCGGGCTGGTCACAGCCTCCGGCGTTGCGACGGAGAGCGCCGCCGCCAAGGTGCGGCGGGTGTTGCCCGAGGCCCTCGGGCGGAAGCTCGACGCGTTGCTCGGGACCCTCGACTTCACCTCCCCCGCGCGGCCCGCGGCCAGTCCCGAGACGGCCGTGCTGCTGACGCTCGCCGAAGCCGCGCGGGATCGCCGGCCCGTCGCCGTCTCCTACACCGCTTGGGACGGGCGGCGCAGCGAGCGCACCGTGCACCCGTACGGGATCGTCGCGCACTCCGGGCGCTGGTACGTCACCGGCGAGGACTCCGCCAGCGGCGAGGTGCGCACGTTCCGGCTCGACCGGATCGCCGCCGCCACACCCGGCGCCGGGTCCTTCGCCGTGCCCGACGGCTTCGACCCCGGGGCGCACGTCCTGTCGAGGCTCGCGGAGGTGCCGCACCGGCACGAGGTCTCGGTGCGGGTGCGCGCGACGGCCGAGCAGGTCCGGCCGCGGCTCCCGGCGGGAATCGCCGCCGTGACGGCGATCGCGGGCGAACCGGGCTGGGTGCGGGTCCGGCTGCGGGCCGAGCGGCTGGACTGGGTCCCGTCGGTGCTCGCGGCCCTGGACCGCCCCTTCGTGATCGAGACGCCGGACGCGCTGCGTGATCAAGTTCGCACCTTCGCCCGCGGGCTCACCGCCGGCGCGGACGCCGATCCCGGCGAAATCGTCGAAGAACCCGAACGGCGGTAGCGCGCACCGGGGCAGTGCCCCTGCCCGTTCTTCCCGTTACCGGGAAGGCAACTGCGGACGAATTCACATTCACCCGTTCGGCCCAATACACGGTAGTGCGAATTGGCGCCCGGCCCCGGTACCCGCGCAAATGGCGGTAACCTCCCCGCCGCAGACGGTAAACGGTGTTCGCGCGACGCCGGACAACGGTCCGCGGGCCGGGTCAGCTCCGCCGCGCGTCAGTGGTTCGTGGTAAAAAACGGACCCTGATCGATACTGCGGCAACACGGAGGGTGAGGCGAAGACGAGTGACGGCGGCCACAATGTCCCTTCGTCGTGTCTGCTTCCTCGACCGGGTCCCCACCTATCGCCGACCGTCACTCAGGAGTTCGTGAACCCCCGTGAAGAGCAAAGCCGACAAAGACGAGTCCGACAAGCCGTACGACAAGTCGATCCGCAAAAGGCTCACCAGGACCGTCCTCATTCCGAGTGTGACGCTCCTGGTGCTATGGACCGCGCTGTCTTCGTACTTCTTCGTGAACGGCCTTTACGTCCGCCTGGTCGCGGCTTCGGTGCGCGAAGTGTCGATCCCCGCCGCCACCGCGCTGGCCGCGTTCCAGCAGGAGCGCCAGGTCGCCCTGCAGTACCTGGACGACCCGGGTGTGGGCCAGACCCGGCTGCAGACGCAGCAGAAGGCGACCGACGAGAAGCTCGGCGCGCTGCAGAACGCGTTCGCCGCGACCATCTCCAGCGCGCCCGACGAGATCGCGACCAAGGTCAACGCGCTCAAGAACCAGTTCGACCAGCTGCCGGTGCTGCGCTCGCAGATCGGCTTCCGCAGCATCGACCGCAGCCAGGTCAACACCTACTACAACGGGGTGCTGGACACGGCGTCGAACCTGTTCGACACCCAGGCCCGCGTGGTGCCGGACGCCGCGGCCGCGTACGGCGGCATCACCGCGACGTCGGTCTTCCGCGCCGGTGACATGATGTCGCGGGAGACGTCGCTGGTCTCGACGGCGCTCGCGTCCGGGACGTTCGCCCCCGACGACTTCGTCCAGTTCACCCAGCTGTCCGGGTACTACAAGACGCAACTGGCGCAGGTCGCGCCGTTCCTCGACCCCGCCGTCCGCACCAAGTACCAGACGCTGACCACCGGCGTGGCCTGGAAGCAGCTGGCCGGCGCCGAAGACGCGATCGTCAAGCACGGCCCGTGGTCCGCCAGTGATCGCGACGGCCCGCCGGTCGGCGGGGCCGACTGGCAGAGCGCCACGAGCCAGGTCGCCCAGGGCCTCAACGACATGGCGATCGACCAGGCCGACAAGGTCTCCGCGGCGGCGATCGACTCCGGTGACTCCCAGCTGCGCAACGCGATCGTCGGCAGTGTGGTGGCCCTGCTCGCCTCGCTCGCGGCGATCATCGTCGCGATCCGGGTGTCCCGCTCGCTCGTCGACCGCGCGCTGATGACGCGCCTCGCGCGGCTGCGCAACGACTCCCTCGACCTCGCCCGCAACCGGCTGCCGAACATCGTGGACCGGCTCAAGAACGGCGAGTCCGTCGACCTGAACGAAGAGCTCCCGCAGCTCGACCACGGCCGGGACGAGATCGGGCAGGTGGCCGAGGCGTTCAACGTCGCCCAGCTGACCGCCGTCAACGCGGCGGCGAGCGAGGCGAAGGCCCGCAGCGGCGTGCACAACGTGTTCCTCGGCATCGCCCACCGCAACCAGGTCCTGGTCCACCAGCAGCTACAGATCCTGGACGAGATGGAAGCCCGGGAAGAGAACTCGACACAGCTGGCCTCGCTGTTCCAGCTCGACCACCTCGCCGCGCGGGCGCGGCGCACCACGGAGAACCTGATCATCCTCGGCGGCAAGCAGCCGGGCCGCCGCTGGCGCAAGCCGGTGGCGCTGATGGAGGTGCTGCGCGCGGCGGTGTCGGAAACCGAGCAGTACGCGCGGGTCCAGGTCGAGCAGGTCGCCGACGTCGCCGTCGCCGGCACCGCGGTGGCCGACACGATCCACCTGATCGCCGAGCTGGTCGACAACGCGACGACGTTCTCCCCGCCCGGTTCCCCGGTCGAGGTGACCAGCCGCCTGGTCGCCCGCGGCGTCGTGGTCGACGTCTCGGACCAAGGTCTGGGCATGAAGGAAGGGGTTCGTCAGTGGGCCAACGCGATGATGGCCGAAGCGCCCGAGTTCGACGCGATGGCGCTGCGGGCCGACTCCAGCCTCGGCCTGTTCGTGGTCGCGCGGCTGGCGGCCAAGCTCGGGATGACCGTCACCTTCGACCCGTCGCGCTACGGCGGCCTCCGCGCCACCGTGCTCGTCCCGACCCAGCACCTGGCCGGTGAGCAGCTCCCGGGCCAGGCCGAGGCCGAGTTCGTCGCCCCGGAGGACACCGCGATCCTCGCGCCGGTGGGCGGACCCGCGCCGCAGGAGCGGGAAAGCGCGCTCCGGTCGATGGACATGCCCAGCTCCTTCACCGGGCAGATCCCGATGAAGCGGGACGTCAAGCCGCGGCCGTACCCGGTGCGCGCCCCGCTCGACCCGCAGCCGCCGGCCGCCGCGCCGGCCGCGCTGGAGGAGCGGCTCGCCGCCCGCCCGGCGGAGCCGCCGAAGGAGCGGGGCGACGACCGGCCGCGGCTGCCGCGGCGCGAGCCGCAGCAGAACCTCGTCGCCCAGCTGGAGAACGAGCCGGAGGAGGACGTCGCACCCGACGTGGCTCCCGGTGAAGGCACCGCGCGCACGCTCGCGGCCTTCCACAAGGGCACCCGGCGAGGCCGCGACGGCGCCGAAGACTCCTAACCCCGCGCCGCACGCCCGAACGTCCACACAGGAAAGTCGTCACAGGAAAGTCAAGGTCTCTGGAGCATGAACGAGTACGGGAACGCGAAGCCCGATCTCAACTGGCTGCTCGACGACGTCGTGAGCCGCGTCGTCGGCGCGCAGAACGCCATCGTGCTGTCCGCCGACGGGTTGCTGATCGGCAAGTCGGCCGGCATGAGCAAGGACGACTCGGACCAGCTGTCCGCCATCGCCTCCAGCCTGCAGAGCCTCGCCAAGGGCGTGAGCAAGCAGTTCAACCGGGGGCCGGTGCTGCAGAACATGATCGAGATGGAGCGGGGTTACCTGTTCGTCTCCGCGGCCGGCCTGGGCGCGTGCCTGGCCGTGCTGGCGGCGGACAGCGTCGACGTCGAGATGATCGCCTACGAGATGAACCGGTTGGTCAAGCGCGTCGGGGACTACCTGGCGTCCGCGCCGCGCGACGCCGCACGCGTACTACGGGAGGCCACATGAGCGGGGACGAGGGCTGGTACGACGAGGCCGCGGGGCCGCTGGTGCGGCCCTACACGATCACCAGCGGCCGGACGCCGGGCGAGAGCGCGCGGCTCGACCTGTCCACCCAGGTGATGACCCTGCGCTCGGAGCAGGAGCCACCGGGGCTGGGCCCGGAGCACCTGGCGATCGTGCAGCTGTGCCGCAACCCGGTGTCCATCGCCGAGATCGCGGTGTACGTGAAGATCCCGCTGGGGGTCGTCCGGGTGCTGTGCGGCGACCTGATCGAGCGCGGCCTCGTCATCACGCGGTCCCCCACCCACAATCCGGCCAAGGCGCCGGACCTCGAAACTCTCCAGGCGGTTCTCGATGGCCTCATCAAGTACTGACGGCTCCGGCGTGGACATGGTCCCCACCCCCGTCAAGATCATCATCGCCGGCGGGTTCGGCGCGGGGAAGACGACGATGGTCGGCTCGGTGAGCGAGATCCCGCCGCTGACGACCGAAGAGGTGCTGACCGAGGCCAGCGCGGGCGTCGACGACCTGTCCGGCGTGGAGCGCAAGAAAACCACGACGGTCGCGCTCGACTTCGGCCGCATCACGATCTCGCCGCGGCACGTGCTGTACCTGTTCGGCACGCCGGGGCAGGCCCGCTTCTGGTTCATGTGGGACGACCTGGCGCGCGGCGCGATCGGCACCATCGTGCTCATCGACACCCGGCGCCTGGAGACCAGCTTCGCCGCCATCGACTTCTTCGAACGCCGGAAGATCCCGTTCGTCGTCGCGGTCAACTGTTTCGACAACGCGCCGCGGTACACCCCGGACGAAATCCGGGAAGCGTTGGTCATTCCCGACCGGGTGCCCATCGTCATGTGTGACGCACGTGACCGGGATTCCAGCAAACTGGCCCTCATTCGTCTGGTCAAGCACGCGATGACCGTGATACCGGCAACGGTCTGATGTCTTGATCCTGTCCGGTCGAGACAGTGCCGTTTCCCTGCGTGGCCAGGGGGAACGCCGGCAAACCCACATGGCGCAATTGGTTGGACCACCCGGGTAGAGCTTTTTAGTTGAGGGTGCACTCAACTGATAGCATCCGGTCGTGACCAGTCGATTGCCGTGGTTTCCCGAATATATAAGGGAAAACTACCCCGCACGGGGACGGCTGTTCGGAGATTTCCTGGGTGGTCTCTGGGCGACGGCGTGCGACGCGCTCGAGGTCCCGGTCGAGCAGGCCGTCCGGACCACCCGGATGCTGCGCGGGTTGCTTCCTTCGTGGAGCGGCGACGCGATCGGCCTGAAGCCCGCCCAGCCGTCCTACGTGGCCGGAGACGGGTTCCCGGCCGAGCTGTCGGTGAACTGGTCCGGGGACCACCCGGAACTGCGCGTGCTGTTCGACACCCTCGGCGAGGAGGACGCGGATTCTCCTGTGGACACGGGGGAAACGCGGTACTGGGGACGGATCCACGAGCTCTTCACGACCCTCGCCGGCCGGCCGTCGACGGCGCCGCTGTGGCACTCGCTCGCCTGGCGGCCGCCGGCGCGGGTCGTCCACAAGTCCTACTTCGGCCTGTACGAGTGGCCGCCGGCCCACCGCTACGCGGCGGTGGGCGAGGCCATGGACCGGCTCGGCCTGACCATCGCGTGGGACGACGCGCGCCGCCGGGTGGAGAGCGCCGACGGTGAGCGGGAGATCGAGTTCTTCGCCGTCGACGTCGCCGACGGCGCCGACGCGCGGGTGAAGATCTACTACCGCAACCACGGCGCCGACGTCGCCGAGCTGAACCGCGTCGCGGCCGCGGCGGGCCGTCACGACGCCGAAAGCGCTCTCACCGCCTACCGGACGTTGGCCGGCGGCGCGGAAAGCGCCGGCGAAGCCGCGTTGAGCTGCCTGGCGTTCCGGTCCGGACTGGACCGGGCCGCCGAGGCCACGACCTACCTCCGCCTCCCCTCGCTCGCCGCCGGCGACGCCGAAGCCGTGGACCGCACGGCCGCGCTGCTGCGCGGCGAAGGCGTCGACCCCGGCCGGTTCCGCGCGCTCGCCGCCGCGCTGGCGCCCGGGCCGCTCGAGGAGAGCCGCGGCCTGCTCGAGCTGGTCAGCCACCGCGCCGCGGGCCGGCGCGGCGACATCACGACGTACTTCCGGTTCCCCGTCTACGACCAGACGCTCGCGACTGTCGAGCTCGGGTAGTTCCCGCCGGAAGGACGATCACCCAGAGGGCCCGCAGCACCACCGGAAGGAGCCGATCATGACCCAGCAGGACGTCGAGCGCGTCGCCGCCTACAACCAGGAGCGGCAGCGCGAGTACGAGTCGTCGGACCTGATCCGGCTGCTGACCGACGAGACCACGTCGGACGAGACCAAGAAGGCCGTGCTCACCTACCTGCAGCCGTGGTCGAACGCCTTCCAGCGGATGATCAGCGCACGCGTCACCTTCGAGTCCGACCCGCAGCTGCGGGCGCTCGCCCTGGAGCACCAGGAGGAGGAGATCGGGCACGACAAGATCCTGGCCCGCAGCCGCGCGGACGACCGGGAGCTGGTCTGGGACCCGGTCATCGAGGCGGGCGCGTCGTGGTTCGTCGACCAGTTCGCGGTGCTGCCCGGTGTCCAGCGCGCCGTCCTCGCGCACCTCGCGCTCGAAGCCGGGAGCCTCGTGTTCAGCCAGGCGGGCACCCGGGCGTTCCCCGACGACGAGTACTTCGAGCTGCACGACGAGGCCGACGTCGAACACCTCGAAATGGGCTACGAAGTGTTGCGGCAGCGCAGCGACTGGACGGTCGAGGCGCTCGTGACCGTGCTGGACCGGGCGTGGCAGGTCATCGTCGTCGTCTCGAACCGCATCGCGGAGCGCGCGCTGCGCGATACCGTCGCGGCATGACCACGACCGATCCGGCCACGGCGGCCCGCGCCGTCGCCGTCGAAGCCGCGCGCACGTACCAGGAAGCCTTCGGGGAGCGCCTGATCGCGGCGTACCTCCTGGGCAGCCTCTCCTACGGCGGCTACTCGCCCGCCGTCAGCGACATCGACCTGGCCGTCGTCCTCGCCGACCGCCACGACGACGACCCGGCGACGTTCGAGGCCCTCGGCGAATCGCTGCGGGAGCGCAGTCCGTTGCACCGCAAGCTGTCCGTGTTCTGGGGCTCGCTGCCGGCCCTGAGCCGCGGCGAGCAGGACGGGCGCTTCCCGGCGATCGACCGGCTCGAGCTGGCCGAGCACGCCACGCTCCTGTTCGGCGAGGACGTCACCGCGAAGGTGGCGCGCCCGGACAGCGAGCAGCTGCGGGTGGAGAGCGCGCGGTTCGCCGTCGCCGTCCTGGCGACCGACGAGGTGCTCGGCGAGTTCGCCCGCCCGAAGCGGCTGCTGGCCGACCCGGTGTGGTTTACGAAGGCCGTGTTCTTCCCGCTCCGCTTCGGTTACACGGGCACGACGGCGACCGGCCGCGCGGCGACCAACGACGAGGCGATCACGTGGTACCTCGGCCGTCCCGACGCCTCGGCGGCGCCGCTGGTCCACCTGGCCCGGCAGGTCCGCGAGGGCCGGCCGCTCAACCCCGCGGAGGCCGAGCCGGAGCTGCTGGCCCACCTGCGGCCGCTGTACGTCCAGTACGTCGAGGAGGAGACGGCCCGCCTGCGCGAGGCCGGCGCTCCCGAGGACCTCGTCGCGGCGTTCACCTCCTGGCACGAGCAGCTCTCGTCGTGACCGGGTGGGCCGGGGTGAGCACCGACCCGCTCGACGCGGTGCTCGACCAGGCCGTCACCGCGCAGCTGAACGCGGTCGGCGCGCGGGCCGGCTGATCTTCGCCGGCCACCCGGGACCGTTCGTCGTCGAGGTCTCGGCCGGCGCCTGATTTTCCGGGCCGCCGGGACCTGCCCCCGAACAGGTCCCGGCAGGCTCGGATGCCCTCAGGTCCGGTAGCGCGGGTTGGTGGCGTGCCACTCGTAGCCGCCGCCCATCCAGGATCGCACCCCCTTCAGGAAGCGGTGCAGTTCCGGCGCGGGCACCGCGAGCAGTTCCCGGTGCCCCGCCTCGAACTCGCGGACGAGCTTGTTGTGCAGCTCCACGGTGGCCTCGGTGGCCTCCTCGATCGAGCACCCCCGGTCGGCCGCGATCTGCAGGACCATGTTGCACACCGGGTTCTCGTCGGCGGCGTCCTTCGCCACCGAGTACAGGTCGTTCACCAGCACGCAGGCGGTGCCGGCGCGCATCATCGCCCGGCGCACGCGCGGGTCGTAGTAGTGCGCGGCGGGCAGTTCGTAGCCGCCGACCGGGTCGCAGAGCGTCATCGACGTGTAGAAGCTGTCGTGCTGGCGCGCGGCGAGGTACTCCCACGCCGGCGGGTACTTCGCCGTGTAGCGCCAGGCCGCGTACGCGTCCCAGCTGACGAACATCGAGAACGTCGCGTAGCAGACGCGCTGGACCTGCGTCGGCGTGGCGTGCCGGCCCAGGTGCCCGATCGCCGAGTTCAGCCCGACCAGGATCGGGTCGGCCCGCAGGGCTTCGTCGAGCGCGTCGGTGAACTCGCCCGCCGGGGCGACCGGGTCCATCGCCGCCATCACCAGCGCCAGCCGCGGCGGGAGCTCGGTCGGGGACGCGCCGAGCGCGCTGTCGTCGGCGTAGTAGTCGTCCGCGGCCCACCACACGGCGTTGAGCTGCGCGGCGATCAGCAGCAGGTCCGGGTCCGCGCTGTCGGGGTGGGCCAGCATCGCCAGGCGCCCGAAGCCCGCCTTGGCGATCTGCTCGAGCCCCGCCCCGGTGAACCCGCACTCCAGTGCCCACGCGACGAGCCGCCGGTCGACCTCCCCGGCCAGCGGCTCGTCGACGCGTTCGACCACCGGGACGTACAGCGGCGACGCCGTCCCGTCACCCCACTGCCGTTCGACGTACACCGGGTCGTCGGCGAGCTGCGCCGAGATCCGGGCCGCGGACGTGCCGATCCCCGACGGGCCCGCGGAGAACGCGAGCGCGTCGTCCAGCGTCCACAGAGGACACTCGGGAACGGTGCCGGTCATCGGGAATCCCCTCGCTCAGATCCGGTCGGCGGCGATGAGCAGGTAGTGGAAGCTGCCTTCGCGGTAGGCCGTGAGGAACGGGTCCTCGATCCCGGTGGCCACCGACGACTGCGCGCGCAGCTCCCAGTACGGGATCGTGGCGGCGGTGAGGTCGACGACGTTGATGGGCACGAAACCGTTGGCGGACAAGGCCTTGAAGTAGTCGCCGCGGGCGTGGATGTTGCAGATGTAGTGCTGGTCGATCTGGCTCACCGCGCGCGACCGGCCGCCGGTCACGTCGTTGTAGCACCCGGTGATGGTGACGTACCGGCCGCCCGGCGCGAGCTGGCGGGCGTGCTCGGCGAAGAGCTGGTGCAGGTCGACGTACATCGTGCTCTCGTTGTTCCAGATGCCCTTGAAGGCACCGGTTTCGAAGCCCGTGTCGAGCATGTTGCGCAGGTGGTACTGCACCTGGTCGGCGACCCCGCGCTTGGCCGCCTGCTCGTTGGCGAACGCGACCTGCTGCTCCGAAATGGACACGCCGTCGACCCGGCAGCCGAAGCGGTGGTTGGCCATGATGCTGCTGCCGCCGCGGCCGCAGCCGGCGTCGAGCAGCCGGTCACCGGGGCCGATCGCGCCGAGGTGGTCGAGGAGCACCTCGGCCTGCGCGGTTTCCAGCCGGTGCATTTCCGCGATGATCGTGGCGTCCCGGACGTCTTCGGGTGCCTCCAGCACCGCGGGGTCGTATTCGCCGATGCCGTAGTGGTGGTGGTAGAGCCCGTCGACGTCGCCCAGCCGGAGGTTCACCGGATCCTTTTCCCGGTTCCAGTAGTCGGCGATCGACTGCTGGTACGCGCTGCGGATCACGGGCTGGTCGGTGGAAATCACGGGCGGCTCCTTCTTTTCCCACGCCGGAAATAAATGGGCCGGACGATTTCCCTCGGCCCGATGAGCAACGCTAGCGGCCCGTTGTCGGGGGTCACAAGAACGTTCACTCCGGTAAACGGAAGACGTCCGGTTCCGCGGCCTGATCGGCCTATCCGACTCCGCGAGCGGACCGGATCGCGACGGCGGGAACAACCCGGGCGGCCGATTGCGTTCCCTGGTCGGATGACGCCGGACGACAGCGGGTGAACGCGCCGCCGCCGGCTTGACGGACGGCCAACACCGGTTTCGGGTTCCCGCGCACCGATGGTCCACTGTGGAGGAACCGGCCGCGGTGCTCGCGCCGCGCGATGCCCGCTCGGTAGGCTGGGCGGATGGTCACCCGAGCCGAGCGCACCGCGACGGACCCCGATCTGGGCGTCCTGGCGGGCCGGCTCCTGTTCGCGGTGCAGCGGGAGCTGTTCACCACGCTGGCCGCGCGCGGTTTCGGCGACCTGAACCCCCGCCACGGCGCCGTGCTCGCCCACCTGGATCCCGCCGGCGTGCGCGCGACCGAGCTGTCGCGCCTGTCCGGCCAGCACAAGCAGATCGTCGGCACGCTCGTCGACGAGCTGGAAGCCCTCGGCTACGTCGAGCGCCGGCCCGACCCGAGCGACCGCCGCGCGAAGCTGATCCGCCCCACCGCGCGCGGGCTCGACCAGATGCGCACGGCGGACGCGATCATGGCGGACATGCAGCGGCGGCACGCGCAGCGCCTCGGCGCCGAGGACTACGCGCGGTTCAAGCGGATGTTCACCGACATCACCGAGGAGCAGCGCGCGTTCGTCGCCGAGTGACGCCTCAGCGCGGCACCCGCAGCCCCGCGATGAGCAGCTCGACCAGCCGGCGCGCGTCGTAACCGGCGTCGGTGTCCGCGCCGATGCACAGGTTCCCGACGCCGCGCATGAGCTGCAGGGCCGCGACGTCGGCGCGGACCTCGCCGGCCGCCACCGCGGCGTCGAGCAGCTCGGTGCACACCGGCACGAGCCGGTCGAGGAAGTACGCGTGCAGCGTCTCGAAGCCGGCTTGGTCGGACTGCATCGCCCCCGCCAGGCCGTGCTTGGTCACCAGGAAGCCGACGAACAGGTCGATCCACTCTGCCAGCGCGGCGTGTGGGCTTTCGGCGGCCGCGAGCAGGGCCGGGCCGGCCTCCGCGCAGGCTTCGACCTGGTGCCGGTAGACGGCGATGACCAGGTCCGCCCGGGTCGGGAAGTGGCGGTAGATCGTGCCCATCCCGACGCCGGCCTTGGCCGCGATGTCCCGCACCGGCGCGTCCACGCCGGAGGCGACGAACACCGCCGCGGCCGCGTCGAGCAGCGTCTCCTGGTTGCGCCGGGCGTCGGCCCGCTTCGGCCGTGCCTGCCCCTGGGCGCCCTCGTCCACCACGCCGTTCCTCCCGTCGGTTGCAAAACGGAACAATGCTCCGTATCGTTAGTGGAGCAACGTTCCGCTTATCCATGATGCCATGGAGGACCAGTCTCATGCAGTACCGCACGATGGGCCGCACCGGTGTGCAGGTCAGCTCGCTCGCGCTCGGCGCGATGAACTTCGGTGCCATCGGGCGCACCACCCAGGACGAGGCCACCGCGATCGTCGACGCCGCGCTCGAGGGCGGGATCAACTTCGTCGACACCGCCGACATGTACGGCGACGGCGAGTCGGAGGTGATGGTCGGCAAGGCCATCGCCGGGCGCCGCGACGACCTCGTGCTCGCCACCAAGGCGACCATGCCGATCGGCGAGGAGCGCAACCACCGGGGCAGCTCCCGCCGCTGGCTGGTCACCGAGCTGGACCACAGCCTGCGCCGGCTCGGCGTCGACCACGTCGACCTCTACCAGATGCACCGGTGGGACCCGGCCACCGGCGACGAGGAAACGCTCTCCGCGCTCACCGACCTGCAGCGCGCGGGCAAGATCCGCTACTTCGGCTCGTCGACCTTCCCCGCGTACCGGATCGTGCAGGCCCAGTGGGCCGCCCGCGAGCACCACCTGAGCCGCTACGTCACCGAGCAGCCCGGCTATTCGATCCTGCAGCGCGGGGTCGAGACCCACGTGCTGCCGGTGACCGAGGAGTACGGCCTCGGCGTGCTGGCGTGGAGCCCGCTCGCGTCGGGCTGGCTCTCGGGCGCGGTCCGCGAAGGCCGGGAGATCACCACCAGCCGGTCGCGGGTCCTGCCGCAGCGCTTCGACCTCGCCCTGCCCGCCAACCGGGCCCGGCTCGACGCCGTCGAGCGGCTGGTGAAGGTCGCCGACGAGGCCGGGCTGACGCTGATCCAGCTCGCGCTCGGGTTCGTCACCGCGCACCGCGCCGTGACCAGCGCGATCATCGGCCCCCGCACGCTCGACCACCTGCACTCGCAGCTCGCCGCCGCCGACACCGTGCTGCCCGCCGACGTGCTCGACGAGATCGACGCGATCGTCGCGCCGGGCCTCGACCTGGCCCCCGACGAGAAGTTCGACACCCCGCCCGCCCTGCTCGACCCGACCCTGAGGCGCCGCTGACATGTCCGCTCCGCGATTCGGCATCATGACCGCGCCTTCGCAGGTCTCCTACCCCGAAATCCTGCGCGTCTGGCGCGAGGCGGACGCGATCCCCGAGATCGAGCACGCCTGGCTGTTCGACCACCTCATGCCGATCTTCGGCGACCCGGACGGCCCGATCTTCGAGGGCTGGACGCTGCTTTCGGCACTGGCCGCGCAGACGTCCCGGCTGCGCCTGGGCCTTTTGGTGACCAGCAACCGCTTCCGGCCGCCGGCCGTGCTGGCCAAGATCGCCACGACGGTCGACGTCGTGTCCGGTGGCCGGCTCGACTTCGGCATCGGCGTCGGCTCGCGGCCCAGCCATCCCCTGGCCCGGCGCGAGTACGCGGCCCACGGCCTGCCCTTCCTGGAGACCGCGGACGCCGTGGCGAGCTTCGCCGAGGCCTGCACGCTGATCAAGCGGCTGTGGACCGAGGACGAGCCGTTCGACTTCGACGGCGTCCACCACCGGCTGACCGGGGCGTTCGGCAGCCCGAAGCCGGTCCAGCGGCCGCACCCGCCGATCGTCGTCGGCGGGCGTGCGGCCGCGACGCTGCGCGTGGTCGCCGAGCACGCCGACGTGTGGAACATCCCCGGCGGCGACCTCGCGGACGTCGTGAGCCGCAGCGCGCTGCTGGACCGCTACTGCGGCGAGGTCGGCCGCGACCCGGCGGCCATCACCCGCTCGATCCACCTGCCGGTGTCCTACGACGAGCCCGGCACCACCCGGGACGCGATCCGCGAAGCCCGGGACGCGGGCTTCGGGCACTTCGTCCTGAGCGTGGCGTCGCCGTACCCGGACGGCGTCGCGAAGTGGCTGGCCGACGAGGTGATCCGGCCGGTGACGTCGGCCTGACGGCCACGGCGGTGTCCACAGTGGACTTGTCGGGCACCGCCGCGGCGCTCAGTCCTCCGGGACGAAGTCGGCGAACATGCCGGCCTCGTAGGAGCCCGCCGGGGTGCGGGCGATCACGTTCATCCGGTTGGCCGCGTTGATCAGGCCGACCAGGCAGACGAGCGCGCCGAGCTGGTCGTCGTCGAAGTGCTTGCGCGCCCGGGCCCACGTCTCGTCGGACACGCCCTCGTGCGCGTCGGCGAGCCGGGTGCCCTCCTCGGTCAGGGCCAGCGCGGCGCGCTCGGCGTCGGTGAACACGGTGGCCTCGCGCCAGGCCGCGACCAGGTTGAGCCGGACGGAGGTCTCGCCGTCGGCCGTGGCGTCCTTGGTGTGCATGTCGGTGCAGAAGCCGCAGCCGTTGATCTGGCTGGCGCGGATCTTGACCAGCTCCTGGACGACCTTCGGCAGCGGCGACCGGTCGATGAGCAGGCTGACGCCGGCGAACCGCTTGCCGAACTTGGCCGCGAACTCGTTGTCCAGCATGTCGAATCGGGCTTCCATGGTGTGTGTCCTCATCTCGTGATCGTGCGTTGACGACCACCAGATGCCGGTGCCCCCGGCCGTTGTGACAGTGACCCACGCCACAGCGGCGCCCTGTCACAGAACGGCGTCGCCCGGTATCTGATGGGGGACGCAGCCGACCGCGAAGGGGGACCACATGACCGGGGACGACCCCACCGAGGTGTTCCTCGCCCACCGCAACCTGCTGTTCACGGTGGCCTACGAGATGCTCGGCTCGGCCGCCGACGCGGAGGACGTCCTGCAGGAGACCTGGCTGAAGTGGGTCGGCGTCGACCTGGCGACCGTGCAGGCGCAGCGGGCGTACCTGGTCCGGATCACCACCCGCCAGGCGCTGCAGCGGCTGCGCACGCTCGGCCGCCGCAAGGAGTCCTACGTCGGCTCGTGGCTGCCCGAGCCGCTGCTGACCGCGCCCGACGTCGCCGAGGACGTCGAATTGGCCGACAGCGTCTCGATGGCGATGCTGCTGGTGCTGGAGACGCTGGCACCGACCGAACGGGCGGTGTTCGTGCTGCGTGACGTCTTCGACCTGCCCTACGACGAGATCGCGGACGCCGTCGGCAAGTCCGCGGCCGCCGTGCGCCAGATCGCGCACCGGGCCCGCTCGCACGTCACGGCGCGGCGGCCGCGCGGCGACGTCTCGCGCGCCGCCGCCCGCACCGCGCTCGAGGCGTTCCAGCGGGCGATCGAGACGGGTGACCTGCAGGGCCTGCTCGACGTCCTCGCCCCGGACGTCGTCCTGGTGGGCGACGGCGGCGGGGTCAAGCAGGCGGTGCTGCGGCCGGTGGTCGGCGCCGACCGCGTCGGCCGGGTGCTGGCCGGCGGGCTGGGCCGGGTCGAGGGCCGGGCGACGCTGCGCCCGGCGCAGGTCAACGGCCACCCGGCACTGGTCATGTCGCTCGACGGCGAGCTCGACACCGTGCTGGCGCTGCGGATCGACGGCGGTCTCGTCACCGGTGTCTACGCCGTGCGCAACCCCGAGAAGCTGTCGCGGATGGCGGCGGAGACCACGCTCCGCCGCTGACCCCGGTCACCCATTCGTGGCGGACGGGGTCCCGAGACACTGGAGGTTCCTCGCCTCGTTCGAAGGGATCCCTCGATGGCCCAGACCGCGTCCGACCGGCAGCGCGTGCACGAGTTCCTCACCGGGCGCGGCTGGCGCGCCGACGAGCGCACCGCCGACGACCCGGGCTGGGAGTTCCCCGGCAGCTTCGGCGGCGTGCGGTGCAACGACGTCGCCGACGCCACGCCGGTCCCGTTGCAGGCCTACTTCAGCTACGACGACGGCGGCGCGGAGGTGTTCTGCGTCCTCCCGGCGGGCAACCTCCACGGGAGCGGCTGCGCCGAGCACGACACGGCCGAGCGGGTCGTCTCCGTCGGCGGCGTCGGCCCGTTGCTCGACGACCTCGAACCGCGCGCCGCGGCGCTCGATCTCAGGGTGCTGATCGAGTGCCGCTACTTCGGGCCCTGCTGAGCTCGACCCGGGACAGCGGCAGCCGGACGGCGGGCGGCAACGGCGTCAGGACGGGGTCCGCCCGGAACGACTGGATCATCAGGGCCGCGAACCGCCGGGACGCCGCCACCCGCAGCTCGGGCGTCTCGGCGCGGATGCCCTCGTTCGCCATCAGCGCGAGGCTGACGTCCTCCAGCACGAAGTCGTCGCGCAGGTCGCCGGCTTCCTTCGCCCGCCGGACCAGCCGGAGCAGCAGGCGCAGGGTCCGGTCGCGGTCGGCGGCGAAGTGCGTGATGCCGGGCAGCTGCGAAGTGAACGCGCGGGCGAAGCCGCGGTCGAGGGCGTGGACCTCCATGAGCCGTTCGATGACCAGGCAGAACCCGCGCCACGGGTCGGCCGCCGCGAGGCCGTCTTCGACGACCGCCCGGCACGAGGCCAGCTGCTCGGCGAAGGCCTCGGCGAGCAGGGCTTCCTTGGTGCGGAAGTGCCGGTAGACGGTCGCGACGCCGACCCCGGCGCGCCGGGCGATCTCGCGGATCGGCACGTCCAGGCCCTCGGCGGCGAAGGCCGCGCGGGCAATCACCAGGATGCGCCCGCGGTTGTCGCGGGCGTCGGAGCGCAGGGGCGCTCTCACTTCGGCCGTCACCGCTCTCACTTTAGCCAACCGGACGGGGTGCTCCGTTACGTTCGCCCGTATGAGAGCTGTCCGGTTTTCCGCGTACGGCCCGCCGAGCGTGGTGGAGGTCGCCGAGGTTCCGCCGCCGCACGCCGGCGCGGGTGAGATCCGCATCGCCGTCCGGACGTCCGCGATCTCGCCGGGCGAGATCAGGTTGCGCTCGGGCGAGCTGCGGGACGTCGTGCCGGTGCGCTTCCCGTTCCGCACGGGGTTCGACGCCGCGGGGGTGGTCGACGAGATCGGCGCCGGCGTCACGGGGGTCTCTGGGCTCTCTGGGGTCTCGCTCGGTGATCCGGTGTTCGGCATGGCGCCGGCGGCCACGCGCGGGGCGAACGCCGACTTCGCGGTCTTGGCGGCGTGGGCCCCGAAGCCGCCGGCGTGGAGCTGGGCGGAGGCGGGCGGCGCGGCGGGCGCGGTCGAGACGGCCACCCGCGTCCTGGACCGGCTCGCGGTCCGCGCCGGCCAGACGGTGCTGATCCACGGCGCGGCGGGCGGCACGGGCTCGGTGGCCGTCCAGTTCGCGACCGCCCGCGGCGCGCGAGTCATCGGCACGGCGAGTGTGGCAAACCACGACTTCCTGCGCTCGTTGGGCGCGGAGCCGACGACGTACGGCCCGGGGCTGGTCGAGCGGGTCCGGGCCCTGGCACCGTCCGGAGTGGACGCGGTGTTCGACTGCGCGGGCGGCGCGCTGCCGGACCTCGTGGCTCTTGCGGGCGCCGCTTCTGTGGTGACCATCGCCGATTTCGCCGCGGCGGCTCACGGGGTGCACATGTCGCACAGCGCCCCGAACACGCCGGGCGCGGATCCTTTGGCGTTGCACGGGCTTCCGGTCGCGGTCACGCTCGCTGCGGAGGGGCGGTTGCGGATCCCGGTGGCCGCGACGTTCCCGCTCGCCGAGGTCGCGGCCGCGCACGAACTCAGCGAAAGCCGCCACGCACGGGGGAAGATCGTGCTGCAGCACTGATCGCTGGGCACTCCGGCCGCCGCGCCCGCGCGGTAGGCGGCGATTCTTGGGCGCGGCACGGTTTCCGCTCACGGGCACCCTCGCCGCCCGTCCCGAGCGGACCGGCACTACTCGGCCAGGAGGTTGAAGTCTGCTCGGCCGCTTCGCACTCCGTTGATCTGTAGTTCCAGTGCGTGTGGGCCCGGGTGGTAGCGGCGGGTCGTGATCAGCCTGAACGAGTGCTCGCGGGTCAGCTCGTACGTTTCGCCCGGGGGCACCACCTGGGTCGTCAGCTTGAACGTCTTGGTCGTGGAGCCGCCGTTTGCCTTGCGGTGGTGGACCACGTAGTCGATCGCCAGGCGGGCCGGCTCCGGGGCCAGGTTGCGGATCGAGGCCGTGAACGCCAGGGCGTCGCCGATCAGCACCGTGTCCGAGACCAGCCGCGGGCCCGTCACGTCGACCCGGGCCGGGGTGAAGCCCAGCAGGGCCAGGGCACCCGGGTGGCCTTGTTTGACCAGCGTGCGCAGGGCGTGCCGGACCAGGCGGGTGGTTACCGCCGGGTCGGCGCCCGGGGCGGCGAGCCACGCCGACGCCGTCTCGACCACCAGGTCCGGTTCGCGCCTGCTCAGGTCGTTGAGGTGGTTGGCCACCGAGCGGCGGACGTACTCGCTCTCGTCCTGGTAGAGCGCGTCGAGGATCGGCAGTGTCGACTTCGGCGACGCGAGGATGGCCGGTACGCGGACGGCCCACGGCAGCATCGGGCGGGTTCCTTCGGACGCCAGCCGGCGCACGTCGTGGTTGTCCGACGCTGTCCAGCCGGAAATCTTGGCCAGGGCGCGGTCCAGGTCGTGGTTGAGCAGCACGCGCAGCGCGAACTCGGCCGTCAGCCGTGGGGTCAGCCCCGCCAGCAGCGCGAGGGCGTCGTCGAAGGCCTTCGGGCCGCCGTCGGAGACCGCCTTGACCGCGATCGCGCTGGTCACCGGCCAGATCAGCCAGCCGGTGAACGTGGGGGCCTCTGCCGCCGCCGTCCGCATCACCGCCGCCAAGGACGCGTAGTCGCCCGGCAGGTCTTCCAGCAGGGCGTCCCGCAGCAGGTCGCTGCGTTCGCGCAGGGACAGCGGCCCGAGTGCGGCCTCCGCCGCGCGCAACCTCGTCAGCCGCGCCTTCGGGGCGGCGACGTGCAGCGACGCGATCAGCGCGCGCACCGCGGGGGTGCCGATCAGTTCATCGGCGAAGGGCATGGGTCCTCCGGTCTCGGGTGATCGGCCGTCCTCGACCGATCACCGAGACCGTACGCAAGGGGACCGACAAAAAGGTCCTGGCCAATCCGGCCTCGGGGGACAAGGATCGGCGGATGCCCGATTTCAAAGGTTTCACCCTGATCGCCCGGATCGGGCTCACGTGCTACGCGATCGTGCACCTCGTCGTGGCCTGGCTGGCCGCCCAGGTGGCGCTGGGCGACAACGAGAAAGCCGATAAGGCCGGCGCCCTCCAGCTCGTCGCGGACGGCGCCGGTGTCTGGCTGTTGTGGCTGGTCACCGTGGGCACGACGGTGCTCGCGCTCTGGCAGGTGACCGAGGTCCTCACCGGCCACCGGCACGCCCCGCCCCGCCGCCGGCTGCTGCGCCGGGTGACCAGCGGGATCGAGGTCGTGCTGTACGGCCTCGTCGCCTACAGCGCCGGCAAGACCGCCCTCGGCGCGCCGAGCCAGGGCAAGTCCCTGGTCGCCGGCCTGCTCGCCCAGCCGTGGGGCGCGGTCGTGGTGATCGCGGCCGGGATCGCGGTGATCGGCGTCGCGGCCTTCCTCGTCCACCGGGGCGTCCGCAAGACGTTCCTGCGCGAGCTGGAGTTCGGCAAGGCGCCCCGGACGGTCCGGCGCTCGACCGAACGCCTGGGCCAGATCGGCTGGTGCGCCGTCGCGGTGGCCTACGCCGCGGTGGGCGTGATGTTCGTGCTGGCCGCGGTGAACTACGACCCGGCGAAGGCGGCCGGCCTGGACCCCGCGTTGAAGACGCTGGCCGTGCAGCCCTACGGGCAGCCACTGCTGCTCGTCCTCGCCGCGGGGATCGCCGCCTTCGGGGTGTTCGCGCTCTTCGACGCGCGGTTCCGCAAGATCTGACGCCCGGATCCGACGCCCGGATCTGGCTCAGAAGCCGGGGTGCTGCTGCTTGTTCACCACCCGCAGCACGAGCCACTGGTCGAACCAGGCCCCGGCGGTGGTCAGCACCAGCATGGTCAGCCCGAGGATCAGGTGCGTGTAGCTGTGCAACGGCGCCACGCGGTCGGTCAGCGCGGCCAGCCCCAGCTGGAGCAGCAGCCGCGCCGCGAACAGCACGGCGACCAGGCCGAGCGCCTGCTTGCTGCGCCACACCGCCCGCAAGTACTGCCGGCGCCGGGAAAGCATCGTGAACCACAGGACGACGTGCACCGCCACCAGCACCAGCGGCAGCAGCGACACCCACGAATAGCGGTCCGCGAACTGCTGGGTCAGGTCGTTGCTGGCCACCAGCAGGCCGACCAGCAGGAAGTACCAGCCCGGTAAGCCGACTACCTTCCCGTTCACGGGCCGCGGGCCGGGTACGAACGCGGTTTCCTGCATCGGATTCCCTCCGTCTCGCCTCGTCTTCCGTCCCGAGTCTGGCGAACTTCACCGCGGCCGCGATCAACCGGCGGTACGAGATTCGCCGGGCGTCTCGTACCTGGGGATGAGATGTCGCCGTGGTGGAGCGCGCCGACTTCGGGTGAGGCACGATCGGGAGATGACTCCCGGAACGAGCACGTGATCCTCCTGCCGGGCCGGCGCGGGCTGCTCGTGGCCGAGTCGGTCGTCCTCGGCGCGCTGGTGGCGCTCGACATGACCCTCGCCGTCCGGCCCGGACCGGTGCAGGGTCAGCTCGCCACGATCACCCTGGAGTTCGCGCCCGGGCTCGGCCCGGTCGTCGCGCTCCTGGCCGTGCTGCGCCGGCGGTTCCCCGACCACACGGCCGCGCTGGCCGCCGCCGTGTCCGGGCTTTCCCTGCTGGGCACGGCGATCGCCGCCGTCATCGCGGCGACGGCGGGCCGGCAGCTCCCGCCGCAGCCCAGCGCGGCCGAGGCCCTCGCCATCGCGCTGATGGTCGGGGCCTGCTGCCACCGGCTCGCCCCACGGGCGGCGGCCGCGCTGGCGATCCTCGGCGGCGCGGCCACCACGCTCGCCCCGATCCTGCGCTACGGAGCCGAAACCCCGGCCGCGCTCTTCGCCGCCGGGGCCGCGCTGCTCTGGGGCGGCGCGCTGGCCGTCGGGCTGATCCTGCGCGACGCCGAGGTCCGCAGCCGCGCCGACGTCCTCGAAATCCGCACCACCGAACGACTTCGGCTCGCGCGCGAGCTGCACGACCTCGTCGCCCACCAGATCACCGGGATCGTCGTGCGCGTCCAGGCCGCGCACCGCGTCGCCGAACGCAGTGGCGGCGACACCGAGACGTTCGCCGAGCTCGAAACCGCCGGTGCGGCGGCGCTTTCCGCGATGCGCCGGCTCGTCGGCGCGCTGCGGACCGACGGCGAGGACCTCTTCGTCCCGCCCGCCGACCTCGCCACCGCCGTCGACCGCGCGGTGCCCGACGACACCCGCATCCACCTCGACGTCAGCGACGACCTCGCGGTCCTCCCGGTCACGCCCGAGGTCGTGACGACCACGCACCGGCTGCTCACCGAATCGCTCACCAACGTGCGCCGGCACGCGCCCGACGCCGTCGAGGTCCGGGTGCTCGTGCGCCACGAACCCCGCGGCGAGCTGCGCGTCGAGGTCGTCAACGACGGCGCCGCGCGGCCCGCCCGCCGCGGTGGTTACGGCCTGCTCGGGATGGCCGAGCGGGTGGCGGCGGTGGGCGGTACGGTGCAGGCCGGACCGGCCGCCGGACAGCGCTGGCGGGTGGCGGCGCGGCTGCCGCTCGACCCCGGCTGAGGAGGAGAACCCGTTGCCCACGCGAGTGTTGATCGCCGACGACCAGGCGATGGTCCGCGCGGGATTCCGGCTGATCCTCGAAGGCGAACCGGACATCGAGGTCGTCGGGGAGGCCGCCGACGGCGAGCAAGCCGTGCGCGCGGCCCGGGAACTGCGCCCGGACGTGACGCTGATGGACATCCGGATGCCCGGCGTGGACGGTCTGCGCGCGACGGAGCTGCTGGCCGGCCCGGACGTGCCCGACCCGCTGCACGTCGTGATGGTCACGACGTTCGGCCTCGACGAGAACGTCCACGCGGCGTTGCGCGCCGGCGCCTGCGGCTTCCTGCTCAAGGACGCCGGGCCGAACCTGCTCATCGAGGCGGTGCACGCGGCCGCCCACGGCGAAGCGCTCGTGTCGCCGGCGATCACGACCCGGCTGCTGGCGCACTACGCGCGGCGCGACCCGCGGCAGGCCGTCGCGCCCGAAAGCCCGCTGACACCCCGCGAACTCGACGTCGTGCGCGCGGTCGCCCGCGGCGCGACGAACGACGAGATCTGCCGCTCACTCGTGGTTTCGCTGCCCACCGTCAAGACGCACATCGGCGCGGCCAAGCGCAAGCTCGGGGCCCGCAACCGCACCGAGATAGCCATCTGGGCCTGGGAAAGCGGCCTCGTCCACTGACTCCTCGGAGTCCGCTGGGCTGTGCTTGGGCACCCGGACGACGACCGTGCGCGCCACGACGTCGCCGAACCGCTGACGCCGGCGGGTGCACAGCATCACGACGACCCCGGCGAGGCCCCAGGCGAAACCGTCGATGAGCATCAGCACCTGGCGCACCAGGAACAGCCGCAACGGCGGGTGCGAGCCGTCGAGCATGACTACGCGCAGCCGCAGCCAGCGCATCGCCGGCGTCTGGCCGCCGTGCCGGTAGGGCCACCACGTCATGACGAACCACAGGCCGACGAGGTCCAGGGCCAGCATGGTGTAGACGACGACCTTGAGGAACGGCAGGAGTGACACCAGGCCGCTCGGGTGGAACAGCACGATCACCAGCACGGCGAGCAGCAGCATCGGCACGAAGACGAGCATCTCGTCCAGGAAGAACTGCACGAGCCTGCGCCCGATGATGCCGGGCCCGGGGCGATCCTCGGGCGGGGAACCGGTCATCACCCTATGATGTCGGCCCCGGCGGCCGGGCGCACGCCGGGTCGCGCTCCTTGTCTCTTGTGGACAGTTCGGTGAGCACCGCCCGGATCGCCGGGCTGGCGTCGGCGCTGCGCCGCCACGCCGCGTGGACCTCGCGTTTCGGGGGCCGGCTCAGCGCCCGCGCGACGAGGTGCTCCCCCAGCGGCGGGCGGGCCAGCCGCGGAATCAGCGCGAGGACGTCGCCCGCGGCGACCAGGGCCAGCTGCGTGGCGAAATCGTCGACGAGGTGCCGCACGTCGGGATCGCCGGGCACGAGCCGCCGGAACCACTGGTGGCAGACCGTGCCGGGCGGGCTGGTCACCCACGTGTGCCCGGCGAGGTCGGCGTCGTCCAGCGGCCTTTCGAGGGTCGCGAGCGGGTGCGTGCCGCTCAGGACGACGTCGCCGACGTCGGTGTGCAGGTGGCGCCCGGTCAGGGACGGCGGCAGCGGGGCGGGCAGGCCGTCGGCGTCGTGGACGAGGGCGAGGTCGGCGGTCCCGGCGTCGACGCTGTGGAGCGCTTCGCCGGGGTCCTGTTCGGTGATCCTGACGCTCAGGTGCGGGTTTCTCTCGGACAGCCGCCGCAAGGCCGGCGCGAGCAGGCCGCGGATGCCGGTCGAGAAGGCCACCACGCGCAGCACACCGCGCGGCGCGCCGGCCGAGACCGACTGGGCGGCCTCGGCGCAGCGTTCGAGGGCCTGGAACACGGCGGGCGCCGAGTCGACGAGCGCCTGCCCGGCCGGGGTGAGCACGACCCCGCGGCCGGCCGGCGCGAGCACGGGCACGCCGAGCTGCCGTTCGAGCCGCTTGAGCTGCTGCGACACGGCCGAGGCCGTGAACCCCAGCTCGTCGGCCGCGCGCGCGAGGGTCCCGAGTGCCGCCACCGACCGCAACGCCCGCAGGGCTCCGACGTCAACCATGAAGCCACGCTACGCACTATCGGCAAGAAAGCATCGCTGGACCGGGGTAGTCGGGCCGCGGCAGGCTCGGCCCATGACGCTCTTCGGCACCAACCTCGTCGCCATGGTGACCCCGATGCACCCGGACGGCACGCTCAGTGACGCCGGCCTCGCCGGCCTGGTCGACCACCTGCTGGCCACCGGCTGCGACGGCCTGGTCGTCGGCGGGACCACCGGCGAGTCGCCCACCCTGACCGACGCCGAGCCGGCCCGGCTCGTCCACGACGTCGCCGCGCGGGCAGCCGGTCGCGCCCGGGTGATCGCCGGGATCGGCACGTACGACACGGCCACGAGCGTCCGCCGCGCCCGCGAAGCCGAGGCGGCCGGGGCGGACGGGCTGCTGCTGGTCTGCCCGTACTACTCGCGGCCGACGCAGGCCGGGATCGTCGCCCACTGCACCGCGGTCGCCGACGCGACGTCGCTGCCGGTGATGCTCTACGACGTCCCCGCGCGCACCGGCGTCGCGATGGAGCTGCCGACGCTGCTCGCACTGGCCGAGCACCCCCGCATCCGCGCGGTGAAGGACGCGAAGGGCGACCTGTTCGAGGCGATGACGGTGATGACGCGGACGTCGCTGGCGTACTACTGCGGCATCGACGAGCTGAACCTGCCGTACCTCGCGAGCGGCGCGGCGGGAGTGGTGAGCGTCGTGGGCAACGCGTTCGCCGACCGCAACGCGTCGCTGATCGACGCGGTCCGCCGCGGCGACCTGGAGACGGCGCGGGCGATCCAGGGAGCGCTGCTTCCGTTGGTGGAGGCCATCATGCGGACATCCCAGGGCGCGATCATGGCGAAGGCCACGTTGGCGGCGCTGGGAGTCATCCCGAGCGCGGCCGTGCGCTCACCGTTGCTGCAGTCCCCACCGGCCCACCTCCAGCGGCTCACGGAAGCCCTGGCGAGCATGGCGGTTCCTGTTTGAGAGTCAGGTGTTCTGACGGCGTCGCTGCAACCAGGACTTGCGACTGGTGTAGTTGCCGAGCCCCACTTGGCGAAGGATGCCGTCGACGTTGGACGGCCCGATCCTGGCGTAGGTCTTCTTGACCCACTCCGCCGCGGCGATCAGGGAATCGGGCTGGTTCTTCTGCCGGAGGGCGGCAATCATGCCTCTGAGGTCGTCGTTGGAGCGGCCTGCCAGTGCCCGATGGAGTACGTCTTTCCCGACCTCCGACTCGCCGGAGTCGAAGAGGAACGCTATGTCGTGGGCGATGGTGTGGACGCCACGTCCGGACTGCGCAGCCGCGTCCACCGCGGCATCGGCGTACGACCGGAACCCGGCGGCGCCGAGACGGTCGACCAGTACCGCCAGCCGTGCCACCGGCTGGCTCAACAAAGAGCGGAGGGCCGAACCATCCGAGCTGGCCTCCAGCAGATGGCCGACGATCGTCGCGAGCGGCGGCTTTCCTCCCTCGATCGCCATGAACATCAGGTTCTTGGCATCGTCAGCGGGCAAGACGCGGAGCAAGGACACGAGTGCCTGGACGTCACCGCTGTTGACGATGCTCCCGAACATCTGTGCCTTCGCCTGCGGTTCGAGCTGATCGATGATGACAGGGGTGAGCTCAGGCTGTTTCTCGGCTGCTTCCGTGATGAGATCGGTGAACCGCCGCGCGAGAACCGGCTGCGTCATGATCAGAGCGGCCAGCAGATCAGCGCAGTAGCCCGGTTCACGCCCGGCGGCCTTCCGGAGAATCCGCTGCTGATCTCCCTCGCCATACCTGCCGAGCAGCTCGACGACGGTGCCCACCGCTGCCTGGCCGGCGGACTCTTCGAGCAGTTTCCGCGCGTCGACCGGGCGGCCTTCCTCGCGCAGCGCGGTGACGATCTCCAGCACCGCCGCCCCTGGCCGGGACACCGCAGCACGCAGGCAGAGCTGGTACGCCGCTCCGTCGTGGTCGCGCAGGCGCAGTGCCGCTGCGAGAGTGGTGACGCCCGCGTTCGACAGCACCTCGGCCGCCCGGCTCAGCGTCCGGTCGGCGTGCGGTGCCTGGTCGGTGTTCCAGAACGTCGTCGCGACCTCGAGCAGCGACTCGACGTCGTGGGCCCGTTCGATGACGCCCTGCGCGACCTGGGCGCTGTCGTCCACTCGGCCGGCCTCGGTCATCGCCTTGCAGAGTTGTGCCACGACTTCGCGCGGCCGGTTGGCCACGGCCTCCGCGGACGCCGCGTAGAGACCGAACGCGGCGTCCTCGCGGCCCACCTCGCGCAGCTCGTCGGCCAACGCGGCCACAGACGCGCTGGGAAGTTTGCTCACCGCACGGATGATCAAGCGGTCCACTTCTTCGCGCAGACCCGCCACCCACAGAGCGTTGACGAGCCCGATCAGCGACGACTGCGCCTGCGCGGCGTCGAACGCGGCGTCGAGCAGCTGGACCAGCTCGTCGGCTCGCCGGCCGATCTGCAGGAGGCGGGCCAGGTTCGCCGCGTCGGAGAAGGCTCCGGTGCCGACGGCCCGCACGAGCCGGGTCGCCTCGCCGGGCAGATCCGTGTCGTGCAACGCGTCCACGATCCGCAGCACCTCGTCCGGCGGGCGCCGGGCCGCGGCCGCGATCACCGTCCGCACGTCCGCGGCCGCAGCCTGCCGGTGGAGCAGGTCGACGATCGCGGCGACCTCCTGGTCCGGCCGCAGGGCGGCCGACGCGGCCAAGACCTGCTCGCCTCGCGCCTCCTCGCCATCGGCCCGCAGGGCTTGGACTTCGGTGTACATGTCGATCGGACGACGCCGGAGCAGTGCCTCCAAGCCGATCGGTGGCTGCGGCAGTACTCGTACCGCAGCCTCGATCGGATCTCCCGACGTGCGTCTGCCCGCCCCGTGCCGGTTGCGGACCAGCGCGATCGCCTGCCCGTCGTTGCGGGTTCGCTGCTGGGGCACGGGGAAGTGCCGGGCCTGCAGGTCCGATCGCACGTGGTAGAACAGCGTTTCCATGTCCAGCAGGTCGGTCCCGTCCGGCACGCCGTGCTCCAGCTTGTCGACCAGCGCGCCGGTGAACGCGGTGTAGGGCTCGCCGGGTGGCGCGAGCGCCAGATTGGTCTCCGCTGTGGCGGTCATGAGGTAGGTGCCGTCCACGCGGGCGTGGTCCGCCAGCTCGACGGAGCCGCTCATCCCGCCCTGGAGGGCCCGGCCGCTGAAACAGCAGTCCAGGAGCGCGACCTTGCCGTAGCAGCCCCGGGCGGTTTCGACGATCTCCCGGCGGATGTCGTCGTACCGGACCGACCGGTACAGCCGGTCGCCGGCCGCTTCCGGCAGCGCCAGGTAGAGGTCGGAGCGGTCGTCGAGCAGGCCGTGCCCGGCGAAGTAGAACACCAGCGCGTCCGACGCTTCCGAAGCCGCCACGTGCACGGCGTCCAGCACCTCGTCGACGGAAGTCGGGTTGATCAGTGCCACGCAGTGTTCGTCCGTCAGACCCCACAGGTCCGGGTCGGTGAGAACCCGGCGCAGCGTCGCGATGTTGTTGTCCACCGCGGGCAGCTGTTCGAGCGTGGAGTAGCCGGACACCCCGACGAGCACAGCTCGTGAGGCGCGGGGATCGGGCAGCCCGGCTCGCGGAACGCTCATGTCATTCGCCGCCACTCGAAGCGGTCGGCCCCAGCGGGAGGTCCTGGCTCATCAATGCGGCGAGTTGCTCTGCCGACCACGGGCCGGCGATGTTGATCGTCAGGGGCGGCACGTCCTTCTTGGACCTGCGGAAACTCGCCCACGCGATGCCGAGGTTGGCCAGACCGGTCAGCGAGCTGATAGACATGCTGACGACCTCGAACGCGCCCATGTGACCGGAGCCCGATGAGCCGGCCGTGCTGATCTTGGCCGAACGCACCACATCCACGTCCTGGCGGAGCCAGTGGTAGAACTGCTCGAGTGCTTGTTCGTCGCCGTCGGCGCTGATCGTCAGTTCCACAGGACCTCCGCTCGAAAGGGACACCACCCACAGTCGCTTTCGAGCGTCCACCTGTAACGGTTTCTCCCCGGATCGCGGTCTCGATCCCGCAACGGCGTCAGCCGATGGGGACTCCGGCGGCCACCTTTCCGAGGTTCGTCCAGCCTCCGTGGCCGTCGCCGCCTTGCCAGGCGTAGATCGTTGCCGCGTTGGTGGGTGGGTCGGCCAGGACGTAGTCCGCGTTGCCGCCGCCCGTGAAGTCGGCGAAGGCGACCTGGCTTGCCGTCGTGGTGAGGCCGGTGGCGATCTGGCCGTACGGGAGCCAGCCGCCGTGGCCGTCGCCTCCTCGGTTCAGGTACAGCGTTACCGCGCCCGAAGTGGCCAGTGTCGCGTAGTCCGCCGCGCCGTCGCCGTCGAAATCGGCGAAGCGGACCTGTGCCGGGTCCGTGGTTGTTCCGGTGGCCACCTGGCCCTGGCCCAGCCAGCCGCCTCGGCCGTCGCCGCCTCGGTTCAGGAACGCTGTCACCGCACCGTTGGGGGCGATCGTCAGGTAGTCCGCGCGACCGTCGCCGTCCAGGTCGGCGAACCGGACCTGGGCCGGGTCCGTGGTCGTGCCCGTCGCCACCTGGCCGAGGCTCAGCCAGCCGCCTCGGCCGTCGCCGCCGCGGTTCAGGAACGCCGTCACCGCACCGTTCGCGGCGATCGTCAGGTAGTCCGCGCGGCCGTCGCCGTCGAAGTCCGCGAACCTCGCCCGCGTCGGGTCCGTGGTCGTGCCCGTCGCCACCTGACCCAGGACCGACCAGCCGCCACGGCCGTCGCCGCCGCGGTTCAGGATGGCCGACACCGCGCCGTTCGACGCCACCGTCAGGTAGTCCGCCCGGCCGTCGCCGTCGAAGTCGGCCCAGCGGACCTTGCCCGAGCCGCCGGCTTCGGTGGCCGCGCCGAGTGCGGGGTGCGTGGCGATCCAGCCGTCCGTGAACGCCTGGTCCAGCGGCCCGTACAGGCTCTGCGCCATCCGCTGGTAACCCGCGTCGTCCGGGTGCAGGTTGTCCGCCATCTCCGCCGACGTCAACGCCGGCGGGTCGACGTAGCGGAACCGGTGCCCCGCCTGCTGTTCACTCCCCTGCATCGCCTTCACACCGCTGTTGAACGACGCCGTCGCGCTCTCCAGCCCCGGCGTGGTCGGGATCAGGCCCAGGAACAGCACAGCGACCCCGGGCCGGTCCGCGAAGATCCGGTCGGCCAGCGTCCGCAACCGTTGCGGCGCACCGGCGACGTCGATGCCGCGGGCCAGGTCGTTGATCCCGACGTGCAGCAGCACCACGTCCGGCCGGTCGAACGCGAGCCAGCCGTCGATCCCCGCCGTCAGCTGGTCGATCGTATAGCCGCTGTGACCCTCGTTGGCCGGGCCGGGCAGGCTGCCCGACGCCTGCGTCCCGACGAACCGCGCGGAATACCGCGACTGCCCGGCCAGCAACCGGGCCAGCGGCGCGCGGTAGGACGACGTGGTGGCACTGCCCACGCCCCAGGTGATCGAGTCGCCGAGCGGCATGACCCGCACGGCGGGACCGAGCGTGGCGGCGGACGCCGCGGGCACCAGGAAGACACCGGACACGAGCAGGGCGATGACGACGAAGAGACGGCGCAGCAAGGGAAACCTCCGTGAGAAACGCAGCGGGCGGCACCCAGCCGGCCTGGGTACGATCTCGATGACCCGGTCGTTCGTGCACTCGTGATCCGGAGGCACCCGTGAACTTCAGGAAGATCCTCGTCACCGCGGCGGTCGTCGTCGCCGCGCTCGGCGGCCTGGCCGCGCCGGCCACCGCCGCCAACGCAGCCGCCGCCAACACCAAGAAAGGCGTCAGCGCCGCTTCCTTCTCCGGCGTGACCACGGCGTTGAGCGACGTCGGCGCGAAGTGGTTCTACACCTGGGCCTCCGACAAGCAGGGCATCACCGCGCCCGCCGGGACCGAGTTCGTCCCGATGATCTGGGGCAGTGGTTCCGTCACCGCGGCGCAGCTCGCGCAGGCGAAAGCGAACGGCAGCACGCTGCTCGCGTTCAACGAGCCGGACCTGGCCGGGCAGGCGGCCATGTCCGTCGACACCGCGTTGAACCTGTGGCCGCAGCTGCAGAACACCGGGCTGCGGCTGAGCGCCCCGGCCGTGGCGTACGGCGGGGACGTCGCCGGCGGCTGGCTCGACCGGTTCATGAGCGGCGCGGCGGCGCGCGGCTACCGCGTCGACTTCATCCCGCTGCACTGGTACGGCGGCGACTTCTCGACGGCCGCCGCCGGGCAGCTGCAGTCCTACGTCCAGGCGGTCTACAACCGTTACCACCGCCCGATCTGGGTCACCGAGTACGCCCTCATCGACTTCTCCGGTTCGACGCCGCGCTACCCGTCTTCGGCCCAGCAGGCCGACTTCGTGAGCCGGTCGACGGCGATGCTCAACGGCCTGTCGTTCGTCGAGCGCTACGCCTGGTTCTCGCTGTCGACGTCGACCACGCCGACCGGCCTCTACACCGGCACCTCGCCGAACGCGAGCGGTGTCGCCTACCGGGCCGCGTGAACCGTCCACTCAGGACGCCGCGTTGAGGACGTCCAGTGCGCTCTGCTGGCGGGCCGCGTCGAGCTTGTCCAGTGGGCCGTACCAGCGCAGGCCGTACTGGTCGAGGGGGTTGCGGTCGGCCGAGTACGCCCGATCCGCTTGGCGGCGCAGGTAAGCCGTGTACGGGTGGTCGCCCAGCGCCGCGTTGAGGGCGGCCAGGCCGCGGGCGTCGGCGCCCTTGAACGACGGGCCGTCGCCGCCGCAGTCGCCGTTCTCGCACGGGTCGCGCAGGATGCCGTCCGCCGTGTTGAGCGACGTCGACGTGACGTTGGCGTCGCCCAGCCGGCGCGCGGTCGTGAGCAGCCCCGCGTCGCCCGTCGCCCGGTTCAGCTCGGTCAGCGCGTTGATGAGCACGCCCTGGTTGTACGACCAGACCGTGCTGCCGTTGTTGCGGCAGGAACCGAGGTCGACGCCGTCGTTGACCAGGGACGAGCCGTTCACCATGCCGGTGCCCTGGAACCACGTCCAGCCGCTCTTCGCCCGGTTCAGGTACGTGCTGTCGCCGGAGATCCGGTTGTGCAGGGCCGCGCTGAGCTGGATGTAGAGGGAGTTGGCGATCGCGTTCTTGTACGTCTTCGCCGTGCTCCACCACACCCCGCCGCCGCACGTGCCGTCCCAGTACGCGGCCATGTGGTCGGCGTCGGCGCGGGCGGTGTTCAGGTAGCGGCTGTCACCGGTGACGTCGTAGGCCAGCACCCAGGCGAGGCCCCACCAGCCGGTGTCGTCGATGTACTCGTTGCGGAACTGCCCCTGCGCGGCGTTGATGTTCTTGTCGTAGGTCCGCGCGATGGCGTAGCGGTAGCTGGGCATCCCGGTGACCTGGACGTTGCGGATCACCGCGGTGAGCGCGTTCGCCGAGTTCCACCAGCCGGTGGTGTCGAACAACCCCGTGGAGTTGTTGTAGAACATCATCTCCGCGGTGGCCGCGGCCGTCCGGCGCTCCCCGGCGTTCCAGGTGGTCCGGGCCCACGTCGTGCAGGCGACGTCCGCGCGGTCCACGGCCTTCCCGCACGCCCGCAGCGCGCCGACGCCGGTGTTGTTCCAGTCGTCCACGTTGTACATCAGGGTGCGCCAGCCGCGGTTGTTCGCGGGGACGGCGGTGGCCCCGAGCCTGCTGCCCGACGCCCACGACCGGCCGCCGTCGAAGGAGCGGTCGAGCCACACCTCGTCGCCCGGGCTGCCGTTCTCGATCGACGCCCAGCCCATCGCGTCGGAGTCGTCGAAGTGCAGGGCGATCGTCCGCGAGAACAGCGTCGACGTCACCGGCCGGCGATCGCCGGGCGAGCTCGCCGGATCGGCGGCGTCGCAGAGCTTGTTGCAGATGGTGGCGAGCGCGCTCGACGGCGTCGCGGACGGGGGTGGCGTCGCCGCCGGGGCCACGAGCGCGGCGGCGGTGAGGGCAGCGGAAATCCAGATACCGGGCATGACGAACTCCTCGCTGAACACGGGATCCGCGTGAAGATCACACTGAGAGCAGGGAGAACCCGCCCGGGCCCGGCGGTGAACCGGTTTCAGGTTGAGCCCCGACCCGGGCGACTGTCAACAGATTGTCCCGTTTTTGGTCCAGACAACTTTCGGCAAGACTCAGCTTTCGTCAAGACTCAGCCGCGGGACCACCGCTGGCTGCCGGCGCCCGAGCAGGCCGTGATGACGAGCGGGCTGCTCGCGCTCGTCGCGCCGCCCGCGACGTCCAGGCACTCCCCCGAGCCGGTGCCGACCACGGTGCCGTCGGAGCGGACCCGCCACTGCTGGCCGGGAACGCCCGTGCAGTCCCAGATCTGCACCGGCGTGCCGTCCGCGGTCGCGCCGCCGACGACGTCCAGGCACTTCGTGTCGAAGACGGTCAGCCGGCCGGTCGTGGTGGACGTCCAGGCCTGGTTGCCGCCGCCGTTGCAGTCCCACAGCGCCGGGCGGGTGCCGTTGGTCTGGTCCGCGGCGGGGACGTCGGCGCAGCGGCCCGACGCCTGCCCCTTGAGGACGCCGGTGCTCGCGCCGCGGTCCCAGCGCTGGTTGAGCCCGCCGTTGCACGCCCAGGTGGTGAGCGCGGTGCCCGGTGACGTCCCGTGCGCGACGGCGTCCAGGCAGTTTCCGGAGCCGGTGTTGACGACGCTGCCGTCGGGGTCGAGCCGCCAGCTCTGGGCCGGGGTGCCCGCGCAGTCCTGGATCCGGACGGCGGTGCTGTCGGCCGCGTCGAGGCACTTGCCGCCGTAGACGGTCAGCTGCCCGGACGGGGTCGCCGTCCACTGCTGGTTGGCGCCGCCGTTGCAGTCCCACAGCGTGATCGCGGTGCCGTTGGCCTGGCTCAGCGCCGGGACGTCGGCGCAGAGCCCGGACTCCCGTCCTTTGAGGACACCGCCGAGGTTGCCGGGCGGCGCCGCGACGACGGACAGGTTGTCGAACATCGTGGTCTGGTAGCCGACGACGCCGAGGCCGACCTGACCCGCGGTGAACGACGTGTCGGTGACGGCGCCGAGCGGGGCGCCGTCGAGGGTCGCGGTGACGCTGTTGCCGGAGAAGCCCAGCCCGAGCCGGTGCCAGCTGTTCAGCCCCGGCGCGGTGGCCGTGCCGGACGCCAGCGTCGTCAGAACGCCGCCGCTGCTGTTCTTCGCGATCGCCCACCGGCCCCGGTCGTCCAGGCGCAGCTGGTAGGCGGCCTGCCGGCTCTGCGGCCGCGTCTGGGTGTTGGCCCGCCCGAGCAGCGTGACGGTGCCGGCCTGCTGCAGGTCGACGTCGACGCTGACCGTGTAGTCCCGCCAGGCCGGGTCGCCGAGGAGACCGTAGGCGTCACTGTCGTCCTGCCACTCGATCGGCTTCACCGGCGCGACCTGCTGCAGGCACTGGCCGCTCCGGCCCGCCGCGCACGGGCGCGCTTCGTAGGAGCCCTGCATGTCGGCGAAGTACTTCGCCTCGGTGCGGCTCGGGTAGCCGTCGAAGTTGTCCGAGTACGGCAGCGCCAGCGCGTGCTCGGCCGGGCCGGCCGCGGTGCCCTTGCCCTGGCCGGACGTCGTGGTCACGGAGTAGATCCGGCCGGGCTGCAGGGTCAACGCGTACGCCCCGCCCTGCGGCGTGACGTCGGCCTGCCGCACGAAGGAGTCCGTGCCGCCGAGGTCGGTCGACCACACGTGCACCGTCCCGGTGCCGAGCCCGCCGGAGACCTTGACGTTCACCGTCTGCGCGGCCGCGGCGCCGGTCGTCTCGTAGATCGTCGAGTAGTCCGTGCCGGCAGCGGACTTCAGGCTGACGTAGCTGCCGTTCGCGCGGTTGCCGCCGAGGTAGCCGCTCGCGCTGCCGGTGAGGAACTTCCAGCCGGGCTGGGTGACCTGCGTGACCTGCGCGGTGGCCCAGAGGCTCTTCCCGAGCTGGTAGGACCCCGACCACGGCGACCCGGCCACCGCCAGCCCGACCGTGCTGTAGGGCAGGTTCGGGGTGATCGCGGCGAGCAGCGGCCAGTTCATGAACCCCGTCAGCTGCCCGTCGAGGTAGCCGCGGGTGATGCTGCGGATCAGCGGGACGGCGCCCGCGTTGTCGTCCTGCGAGCCGAACTCGCTGGCCCACAGGGGTTTCCCGGTCGCGACGGCGTTGGCCGACGACCCGCACGACGTCGCGTCGGACAGGTAGCCGCACGGGTAGTGCGAGCCGACGACGCCGACCGCGCGGCCGAACGCCGGATCGGCCAGCATGTCGTCGGCGGTGTTCCAGCCGGTGTCGTCGCCGACGATCTGCACCGCGCCGTAGCCGTGGGAATCCAGGGCCGAGCGCAGGTTCTTGTACCAGGTCGTGTCGTGCCCGCGCTCGTTCCAGCCGCCGAGGTAACCGATGGTCAGGCCGTGCTGCTTCGCGCAGCCGAGCCACGAGAGGTCGTAGTCGATCATGTCCTGCGACCAGAAGTTCCCGCCGCCGATCCAGCCCGGCGCGGCCCACGGCAGCGCGACCAGCTTGATCCCGGGGTTGCGCGCGACGGCCTGCTCCCCCAGCCAGAACTCGTACCCGACGTCGCAGTTCACCTCGCCGCGCACGTGCTCGTGGCTGGGTTCGGCGCCGTCGGTGGAGTTCGCGTCGCCGCCGATCTCCAGCTTCAGCAGCTGCACCGCGGCGCCGTAGCCGGGCTTGAAGAGGTAGTCGAGGATCTGCGCGCGCTGAGCGGGCGGGTAGTCGATGAGCAGCCGCGAGTTCCCGCCGCCGCCGCTGATCGCCCCGACGCCGTCGAAGGTTCTCCCCGCCGCGGCGCCGTTGACCGCGACGTCGGTCGTCACCGCCGACGCCGCGGTCGCCGGGACGACCAGCGCGGTGAGGACCAGGAACGGGACCACGAGCAGACGGGCGAGGCGGGCCATGCGTGCTCCTCCAGCCGAAGCCGGGCACCCCGCGACGGGGCGCCGCACCTCAGGGAAGCGGCTCACAGCAAGGAAAGTCAACGGACCGAAGTCGCGTGTGGCGAGATCCGTCCGATTCCTGTCCGGTTACCCTGGGCCCGTGACGCGCTTCGGCATCGACGCCCTGACCGCGCTGCGCCTGGCCGAAGACCAGGTCGTGGTGGCCCCCGAGCACAAGCTCGTCGCCCCGAGCGTGCTGCGGTCGCACGCGATGGCGCACCTCTACGAGGGCGTCCGCCGGGGCGAGCGGACGGACCGCGACGGCCTGGTCCTGCTGGAGCGCCTGGCCGGCCTGAAGATCCGCCTGCTCGGCGACCGCGTCTCGCGCTCGACGGCGTGGCAGATCGCCGCTCGGCTGGACTGGCCCGATATCGGGATGGCCGAGTACCTGGCCGTCGCGAAGCTGCAGGCCGACCGGTTCGTCACCCTCGACCCGGCGCTCGCCGCGGTGGCGGACAAGTTCGTCCCCACCGCGGCGATCACCGAGCTGCTTTCCCGGTGACTCAGCCGGTCGTCGAGATGTCGTCGAGCTGCTCGGCCGCGGGCCGGACCGGGTAGAGGTCACCACCCGGCGGCGCCGGGACCTTCGGGAGCGCGGCCCGGGCCAGGCGGTCACCGGCGTCCGCGGCGGCGTGGACGCTGTCCAGGGCCGCGTACTGGGTGAAGTTCAGGTCCGGGTAGTGCCACTGCGCGGCGCCGCCGGTGGCCGCCGGGAGCAGGAAGTCGACGGCCTTGGTGATGCTGCCGCCCTGCGGGTTCCGGTAGCCCCACAGGTCGACGCCGGCGTGGCTGCCGATCTGCGCGAGCCGGGTCAGCGCGACCAGGTTGAACGTCGAGTAGTGGAACGTGCGGGTGCGCGCGATCTCCTCCGGCTGGCTGCCGTCGGCGGCGATCTGGTGGTCGATCCGGCCCGCCTCGGCCTTCTCGAGGATGTCCTTGGTGACGCCGCTCTGCCCGGTGTAGAGCGCGATCCCGGCCGTGAGCATGTCCATGAACGTGCCGTGGTTGTTCTGGGCCGCGGCCTCGTCCTGGCCGTACTGGCTGGTCCGCAGCCAGGTCAGGAACTCGCTCGACCAGCCCTTGAACGCGCCTTCGTCGGCCTTCGACCAGCCCGGCGCGCCGGTGCTGAGGATCGCGGCGGCGTCGAGCACCTGGGTGAAGGTGTAGGAGAACTCGATGATGCCGATCCCACGCCCGTCGTTCTTGCACGGGATGCCCTGCGCGAAGTTCAGGTTCGGGTTCATCTTCGTGGCGGCGTCGAGGAACCAGGTGCGCAGGTCGAGCGCCGCGCGGCGCGCGTAGTCGGCCTTGCCGGTGTAGTACCAGGCCAGCGAGAGCTGGTAGATCGAGCTGAACGCCTTGAGCCGCTCGGCCTTGTCGGGCACGGCCGTCGTCTCGGGGTTGAGGACGCCGTCACGCTGCACGTACGGGCAGCCGAGCGGGTTGGCCGCGGTCTTCGGCTGGCTGGGCCACCAGTACGGGGCGAGGCTCAGGTAGTCGTGCTTGTCACCGCTGGGCGGCACCCGCTCCTTGTCGGCGACGGTCCACGGCCCGGCCGTGACCGCGACGTCGGCCTGCTTGACGAGGTTCCCGAGCGACGTCTTGACGGTCCGGTCCCCGAGCAGCAGGGCGAGCTTGTTCAGCAGGAGGCGGTTCCCGTCGAGCACGACGGTCTTGGGCGGGCAGAGCCGTTCGATCCCGGGTAGCGAGCACACCCCGGCGGTCGTGGCCGGTGCGGCCGCGGCGACTCCGGACAGCGACCCGCCGAGGGTCGCCGTCACCACGGCCAGGACACCGAGACGGCGAAGGTTTCTGAGTGGCGACACTGCTACTCCGTTCACGTACATGAACTAGTGACATACATGTGACGCTTGATTGGATACCTGAACGCCGGGCGATGCACAAGGGTCCCCGTGCCAGGGTGTGGCTCGGGTTCGCCGGAAGCTCGACACTGGAGCCATGGACGGACGACGGCAGCTCGGTGAGTTCCTGCAGACCCGGCGCGCCCGGCTGCGGCCCGAGGACGTCGGGCTGGCCGGGTACGGCGACCGGCGGCGGGTGCCGGGCCTGCGCCGGGAGGAGCTCGCGCTGCTGGCCGGCGTGAGCGCGTCGTACTACGCGCGGCTCGAGCAGGGCGCCTCGCTCAACGCCTCCGCCGAGGTACTGGACGCGATCGCCGGGGCGCTCGGGCTGGACGACGCCGAGCGCCGGCACCTGCACAACCTGGCCGGCCCCCGCCGCCCGCTCGGGCGCCGGCCGGCGCCCGAGCGGCTCACCGCCGCGACGCGCCAGCTGGTGGCCGCGCTCGCGGACGTGCCGGTCGTCGTGCTCGGGCGGCGCGGCGACGTCCTCGCCTGGACCCGGACCGGGCACGCGCTGCACGCCGGGCACCTCGGCCACGGCGACCCGGACCGGACGGGCGCCCGCCCCAACATGACGCGGCTGGTGTTCACCGACGCGCACACCCGCGAGCTGTACCCCGGCTGGGCGGCGAAGGCCCGCGACGTCGTCGGCAACCTGCGGCTGGCGGCCGGGCAGCACCCGGACGACCCGCTGCTGGCGTCGCTGATCGGCGAACTCTCGATGAAGAGCCCGGAGTTCGCCGCGCTGTGGTCGGACCACCGCGTCCGCGCCTGCGACGTCGGCGTCTACGAGATGCACCACGCGATCGTGGGCGCCATGACGGTCACCCAGCAGACCCTGCACACCGAGCAGGGGCAACGGGTCGTGGTCGCGACGGCGGAACCGGATTCGGCGTCCGCGCACGCGTTGCAGCTGCTCGCCCGGGACGTCACGGCCCGGGAACCCGCCCGGCACTGAGTTCGCTTTTTCCCCGCACCGCACGGTTTTCACCCACCGCGCGTTCCTCGAACGCGCCAGAAAACGAAGGAACCATGAAGAAAACGCTCGTGACCCTCACCCTGCTGGCGACCCTCGCCACCGCCACTCCGGCCTTCGCCGCGTCGCGGAACGTCGTGCACTTCGACCTGGCCGCCGGTCAGCAGCCGGAGAACGTCGCCCTGGAACCCGACGGTGCCGCCGACGTCACCTTCGCCGGCGCGCGGCAGGTCGCCCGAGTCGACCGGGCGGGCCGGACCCGGATCTTGGCGACGCTGCCCGCGCCCGCGACCGGCGGCGGCGCCCCCGCACTGGGTTTCCCGCTGACGACCGGCCTGGTCCGGACGCCCGACGGGACCCTGTACGTCCTGTACGCGACCGGCACCGACGACCTGACCGGCCTGTGGCGGCTGCGCCCGGGCGGCACCCCGCAGCGGATCGCGGCCCTGCCCGGGAACGGGCTGCCCAACGGCCTGGCGTTCGACGGGCACCGCTTCTTCGTCACCGACTCGGTGCTCGGTACCGTATGGACGGTGCCTTTCGCCGGTGGAGTGGCAAAATCCTGGTCTGCCGCAGCCGAACTGGCGCCGAACGGCTTCCTCGGCGCGAACGGCGCCAAGCTCCACGACGGCGCCCTCTGGGTGACCAACCTCGACCGCGGCACGGTGCTGCGCATCCCGATCCGGCCGGACGGCCGGGCGGGCACGCCGCGGATCACGGCCACCGGTCTCGCGGGCATCGACGACTTCACGTTCACCGGCCGCGGCGACGAGATCCTCGCCGCGCTCGACAGCCCGAACAAGGTCGTCCGGATCGGCGCGGACGGAACCGCGTCGACGGTGCTGGACGCGGCCGACGGACTGCAGAACCCGACGTCGATCGCCGTGCGGGGCAACGAGGTCTACGTGCTGAGCGCGGCTTATCTCACGCAGCAGGATCCGAACCTGCTGCGGACCGCGCTGCCGCGCTGCTGAGTTCCCCGGGCCGCGCCCCCGATTCCCGGGGGCGCGGCCCGGCTACGCGATCGCCGCCATGGCGAGCCGGCGGGCCGCGACGTCCTTCGCCGTGCGCTCGAACGCCTTCACCTCGGCGCTGACGTTCCCGGCCAGGCGGGCCAGCACCACCCGCGTCGGCGGGCAGTCCGCCACCGGCACGCCGACCACAGTGTCTCCGGCCCGGCTCACCGCGCCGTGGCCCACGACGGCCAGCAGCTGGCCGACCGCGACCCGGTCCACGATCTCGTCGAGCGGCAGCTGCGGGCACTCCTGTCGGAACGCGTCCTCACGGCGGAGGTCGGCGATCGAGACCGCCGTCCGGCCGGCGAACGGGTGCGACACCGGGACCAGGGCCACCGGCAGCTCTTCGGCAACGTCGGTCGTGACGAACCCGGCGAGGTCGTTGCTCGCGCAGAGCAGGGCGACGTCGGCGCCGCCGCCGCGGACCGCGCCGACCTGGTCGGTGGTGAACAGCAGCTCCACCGGGTACGCGCGGGCGAACGCCTCGACCAGCTCGGCCAGCACGCCGGCGGCGGTGCCCGAGCGCACCGCGACCGTCAGCGGCGACGAGCGTCCCGCCCGCCGGGCGCGCCGGGCCGCCCGGTCGACCGCGGCCAGCGCCGACCGGCTGTCGGCCAGGAAGACGCGGCCGGCGTCGGTCAGCGACACGCGGCGGCTCGTCCGGTCGAACAACCGCATGCCCAGGCGCCGTTCCAGCCGCGCGATCGCCCGCGACAGCGGCGGGGCCGCGATCCCGAGCCGCTCGGCCGCGCGGCCGAAGTGCAGCTCCTCGGCGACCGTCACGAAGTAGGCGAGCTCGCGGGTCTCCAGTCGATCCATACCTCCAAGGTAATGATCGGCGGCCCGGACGGCATCGTTCCGCCGGTCACGTCGCGGTTGGCTGGAAGCACAGCCACCACCGACGAAAGGTCACCCCCGTGTCCGACGAACGCGCGGTCCAGGAAGTCCTGGCCCGCTACGTCCGCGCCACCGACCGGCGCGACGGCGCCGCCCAGGGCGCCCTGTTCACCGACGACGCCGTCGTCCGGATCTTCCAGAAGGCCGGCCCCGACCGGTACGAGCCGGTCGGCGAGCCGCTGACCGGCGGCGCCGGCGTCCGGTACGCCGTCGAGAACTTCATGGCCCCGCACCCCGAAGGCGGGTCCAGCCACCACGTCACCGCCGACCACCTGATCACCGTCGACGGCGACACCGCCCACCTCAACGCCCAGTTCGTCGTGTTCGAGGCCCGGACCACGCCCGAACGCACGATCCAGGCCGTCGAGTCGGGGTACTACGACACCAACTTGCGGCGCGTCGACGGCGAGTGGAAGATCGTCCGGCACCACGCGCTGGGCGACCTGCCGATACGGGTGACACAGCCGTGAAAGCCGTGGTCTACCACCGATACGGCGGTCCGGAAGTGCTGGAGATCGCCGAGCTGCCCGAGCCCGTGGTCGACCTCGACGGCGTGCTCGTGCGGGTGCGGGCCGCCGCGCTCAACCCGGCCGACCTCGGCGTCCGATCAGGAGCGCTGGCCGGGTTCCGCGCGTCCTACTTCCCGGTCGTGCCCGGCTGGGACGTCGCCGGGGTGGTCGAGCGCGCCGGGCCCGCGGCGCCCGAGTTCGCGCCCGGCGACGAGGTGATCGGCTACGTCCGCGGCGAGGTCGGACACCGCAACGGCGCCTACGCGGAGCTGGTCGCCGCCGACGTCCGGACCCTGGTCCCCAAGCCCGCCGCGGTGCCCTGGCCCGAGGCGGCGGGCCTGCCGCTGGCCGGGCTGACCGCGTTGCAGGCCGTCAACACGCTCGCGCCGAAGCCCGGCGAGACGCTGCTGGTCCACGCGGCCGCGGGCGGCGTCGGCTCGCTGGCCGCACAGCTCGCCGTCAGCCGCGGCGTCCGGGTGCTCGGCACGGCGTCCGAGGCCAACCACGGCTACCTGCGTTCCCTGGGCGTGGAGCCGGTCCGCTACGGCGACGGTCTCGCCGGCCGCGTCCACGCCCTCGCCTCCGACGGCGTCGACGCCGTCCTGGACACGGCCGGCCGCGGAACGCTGAGGGCGACTCCGGGCCTCGGCACGCGGGTCGCGTCGGTCGCCGAGTTCGACGTCCCGGGCGTGACGCCGGTGTTCGCCCGCCTCGTCCCCGCCGACCTGCGCACGGTCGCCGCCCTGGCGGCGGCGGGGACGCTCCGGGTGCGGGTGGCGCGGACGTTCCCGCTGGAGGAAGCCGCGACGGCCCAACAGATGCTGGCGGAGGGACACGCACCGGGCCGGATCGTCCTGGTCCCCTGACGTTGCTCCACCCGGGTTCTCTTCGTGGTCCGGCCTCAACCCGGGTCCGGTTCGGGCGTGGAAGCGGTGCAGGACCACGAACGAGGGAGAACCCATGATGTCGAAGGTGCGGAAAATCGCGATCGGTGCCGTCCTGGCCGCGGCCGGGCTCATCGCGGCCCCGGCCGCCCAGGCGGCGACCGTGAGCCCGGCGGCGAGCGCCGCCTGCCCGAGCGCCTATTTCTGCTTCTACTTCAACAGCGGCAACGCCGGCGCTCACGGCGACTACTTCCATTCGGACGGCAACCTCGGCGACGAGCTGTTCAACAAGGTCGGCACCACCAGCAACGGCTTGGGCGTCCAGGTGAAGAACCACGCCGCGTCGGTGACCAACAACTGGTCCTACACGGCGACGGTCTACTACAACAGCGGCTGCAACGGCAGTGTCGCGTCGCAGTCGTTCGCCCCGTACTCGTCCGGAAACTTCAACGCCACCATGAAGAACCAGAACGCGAGCTTCAGGTGGCCGGGGAGTGCCGGAGCGTCCTCCGACTGCGCGAACCGCGATCAGTTCTAGCCGCACCGGCCGGGACCGCGCCGCACCGGCGCGGTCCCGGTCGCGAACCGGAGGTCCCGTCGTGGCCACACTCAGCCGTCTGGCCGCCTTCGCCGCGGTGCTGGCGATCGTCGCCGGTTGCTCGGCGGCGCCCGCCGCGCCGTCCGACTTCGGTGCGGGCGACCTCGCCGTCGCGCTCGGGAAGGTGCCCCGCGACCTGTCGACGGTGCACGGCCTCGACCTCCCGCTCGACCGGTCGCAGCTGACGCCCGTCGAGGAGCTGGAGGTCATCAAGGCGCGCAACACCTTGATGGAACGCTGCCTCGCCGCCCACGGGCTCTCGTTCACCTTCCCGCCCGTCGATCCCGTGCGGGATGCCGCCAAACCGCGGCGGCACGGTCTCGTCGACGCGGCCGAGGCGGCGGCGTACGGCTACCGCGACCCGGCGGTCTTCGCCCCGCACGGCGCCGACCGGCCGCCGCCACCGCCGGACGTCGTCGCGATGATCACCGGCACGCGCGAAGGACGTGACGTCCCGCCCGGCGGGTGCGCGGGTGAGGCGGACCGAGCCCTGGCACCCGACGGGAAACCCGGCCAGGAACCGGTGGGTTTCGCTCTGAGCCAACGGAGTTACGACATCACCCGGACCACCCCGCCCGTCACCGCGGCCGCGGCGGCGTGGTCGCGGTGCATGGCGGAGGCCGGGTTCCGTTACGCCGACCCGCAAGCCGCGATCGAGGATCCCGCGTTCGGCGCGGGGCGGGCGTCGGCGCACGAGATCGCCGTCGCCGTCCGGGACGTGCGGTGCAAGGAGCGCACCGGCTGGGTCCGGACGTGGGTCGCCCTCGAGCGCGTGGTGCAGGAGGGGCTCGTTCCGCACCACGCCGCCGACCTGGCCCGCGAGCAGCGGCACAAGGACCGGCAGCTGGCGGTGGCCCGCGGGATCGCCGGGTGACGGCGTTCCGGGGACCGGTCCCCGGACTGGTCGGCTACAACGGGGTGCACCGGTGCGCTCGCGGGTGGGGTTCCGACGGCGTGGGGGTCCGCCGGAGCCACGCCGCGGGGGGCACCCTGACCGGCGTGTCCCACCCTGTACCCCAGCGGGGCGGGACCGCCCGGCGCGGGACCGCCTGCCCTTGAACCGGCAGGCGGTCCCAGCGCGGACTCGGCGGGCTCAGCCGCGCGGCGCGCCGCCCGCTTCCCGGAGCCGGCGCAGGCCCACGGTGACGACCGCCGTGGCGACGACCAGGTGCATGAGCATCAGCCCGACGACGTTGGCGGCCGTCGCGCCCGCGGTCAGCAGCAGGACGTCCGGGATCCAGGTCAGCACGAGCGCGCCCGGCACGATGACACGCAGGGCCCGCGGGAACCGCTGGGCGAGGAAGGTCCAGCCCACGACGCCGAGCACGAACCCGACGATCGTCGCGGGCAGGTAGGCGACCGGGGCGAGGCCCATGCCGATGCCGCCGTCGTCGAGGGCGGACGCCGTGAGCCCGATGGCCGTGTTGACGACTGCGGCGGCCAGCGCGGCGAGGCCGTACCGGAGAGCGACGGCCGAGGTCGGGGTGGCTGCGGTGGTGGTCATCGCTTCTCCTTGGGTTGCGTGTGCAACCCAAGGTAGGTTGGGTTGCGTGTTAAAGTCAAGCGGTGACCGAGGACGCGGTGGAGCCGCTCGACGAAGTCCAGCACCGCGCGTGGATCAACCTGGTGAAGGTGCTGCTGACGCTGCCGGGGGTGCTGGAGAGCCAGCTCCTGCGCGACGCCGATCTCACGCTGCTGGGCTACATGATCCTGGCCCGCTTGGAGGCCTGCCCCGGCCGGACGCTGCGGATGAGCGAGGTCGCGCAGATGGCCAACGGGTCGCTGCCGCGGATCTCGCACGCGGTCGCGCGGCTCGAGGACCGGGGCTGGGTGACGCGGACGGTGTGCACCGGTCAGGGCCGGCGCTTCACCGTCGCGAGCCTGACCGACGCGGGCCGCGCGCACCTGGGAGCGTCGGCCGCCGGGCACGTCGCCATGATCCGCCGGCTGGTCGTCGAGCCGCTGGGCGCGGACTTCGTGGGGGTGGGCGAGGCCGTCGAGCGGATCGTTCAGGTGCTCGGGCTGCCCACCACGTCACTGAAACCGTGATGGCGCATGGCGATCTTGTGCGGCCGCGGCCGGCCGGTCTCGCGGAAGCCGAGCCGCTCGTAGAACGCCCGGGCGCGCGGGTTGACGTCGAGGACCTCGAGCACCACGCCCCGGCCGCGCGACGCCGCTTCGGCGACCAGGGCCGCCACGACGTGCGCGCCGACGCCGCGGCCCTGGTGGTGCGGCTCGAGCTCGATCCGGCCGAGGACGACGTCGGGCCCGGTGTCGTCGACGACCAGCACACCGGCGTCCTGCCCGTCGACGGTGATGATCTGCGTACGGGCCGCGTCGAAGGTCTTCTCGTGGTAGGCGCGCTGGACCGGCTCGTCCCAGCCCCAGATCGCCTCGACGTACTCGCCGAGCGCGCCGCGGTGCAGCTGGTAGCAGAACTCGTCGTCGCCCGAGCGCAGCTGGCGCAGCCCGGCTTGGCGCGTCTTCCGGCCCATCACCGCTCCCCGAGGATCCGGCGGGCCCGGGCCAGCACCGGCTTGTCGACCATCTTGCCGTCCACAGTAGACACCGACTCGCCCGCGGTGACGACCCGGTGGGCCCAGTTCACCTCGTCGTCGGTCGGGGCGAACCCGGCGCGGACCGGGGCGATCTGCTTCGGGTGCACGCAGAGCTTGCCCGCGAAGCCCATGCGCCGCGCGTAGCGGACGTCGGCGGCGAGCCGCGCTTCGTCGTGCAGGTCCGTGGTGACGCCGTCGACCGGCGGCGCGAGCCCGGCCGCCGCCGACGCCACGACCAGCCGCGAGCGCGCGTAGGCGAACGGCTCCGGGTCCTCGGGCGCGACGCCCAGCTCGGCGGCCAGGTCGACGCTGCCGAACGCCAGCCGCGTCACCGACGCCACGGCGGCCAGCTCACCCGCGCGTTCGACGCCGAGCGCCGTCTCGACCAGGGCGACTACGTCACCGAACCCGGCGAGCACCCCGGGCGTCTCGGCCTTCGGCACCATGACCGGAACACCGCGCGCGGCCACCAGGGCGGCGTCGGCGTCGAACCAGGGCGTGCCGGGGGCGTTGATCCGCACCATCGCCCGGCCGCCGCCGGCGAGCCAGGCGGACACGGCGGCGCGGGCGTCGGCCTTGTCCGCCGGGGCCACCGCGTCCTCGAGGTCGAGGACGACGACGTCGGCGCCGCTCGCGACGGCCTTGCCGAAGCGGTCGGGGCGGTCGCCGGGCACGAACAGGAACGTCGTCGCGGCCACCTTCGCCTCCCATCCGGCGAAACCGGCGGACCCGGCGGAACCGACGTGTTTGACTGGTCGTGACGACGATATCCCGACCGCGGAGGACGGACGACTTGCGCATCGACGACGGCGCCACGACCGGGTGGATCCGCCGGTTCCACGACGCGACCGGCAGCACCGCCCGCCTGGTGTGCTTCCCGTACGCGGGCGGGTCGGCGAGCTTCTTCCACCCGGTTTCCGCGCGCTTCTCCCCCGGCACCGACGTCGTGGCGCTGCAGTACCCGGGCCGGCAGGACCGGCGGCGCGAGGCGTGCGTCGAGGACATCGGCGAGCTGGCCGACCAGCTCGCCGAAGCGCTCGCCGCGCTGAGCGCCAAGCCGACGGTGTTCTTCGGGCACAGCATGGGCGCGGTGCTCGCGTTCGAGACCGCGTACCGGCTGGAGCGGGCCGGTGCGAACGCGCCGGCCGCGGTGGTCGCGTCGGGCCGGCGGGCGCCCTCGACCCGGCGCGACGAGCGCGTCCACGAGCTCGACGACCAGGGCCTGATCGCCGAGCTGCGGCTGCTCGACGGCACGGACTCGGCGGTGTTCGGCCACGAGGAGCTGCTGCAGCTGGCGCTGCCCGCGATCCGCGGCGACTACACCGCCATCGAGACCTACCGCTGCGAGCCGGGCCGCCGGATCGCGGCCCCCATCGCCGTGCTGACCGGCGAAGACGACCCGAAGACGACGCGGCCCGAGGCCGAGGCCTGGCGCGAGCACACTTCGGGCGCCTTCACGCTGCGCGTCTTCCCGGGCGGGCACTTCTTCCTCGCCGACCACCAGGCCGGCGTCGACGCGGAGCTCGCCGGGCACCTCGACGCGCTGCGCGTCAGCTGACCGGCGCGATCGTCGCCCCGGCCACCGGCGGGCACGTCAGCAGCCGGTGGACCGACGGGTCGGCCGCGGCCGGGTCGAGCAGGGACGCCAGCAGCCGCACCGCCGCCCGGCCCATCTCGCGGCGCGGTACCTCGAAGCCGCTGATCTCGGGGCCCGGCGGGTCGCCGGGCGGGCGGCCGAGCACCGCCAGGGAGACGTCGCCGGGGACGGAAACCCCGGCCTCGCGCAGGGCGCGCCACGTCGCGTGGAACACCGCGCCGGTGTCGGTCTCCTCGACGACCAGCGCCGTCACGCCGTCTTCGAGCCAGGTGGTGACGTCCGCCGCGGTGAGGTCCGTGCCGTCGGTGCGGACGACCGTCAGCGCCGCGCCCGCGTCGGCCGCCGCGGTGCGGACGCCGCGCTCGCGGTCGTCCGACGACGGGGCCTCGTCCGGCTCGCGCAGGTAGCGCAGGCGCCGGTGGCCCGCGCCGACCAGCCGCGTCACCACCTCGGCCGAGGCCGACACGTAATCCGCGCCCACGTACGGGATCGTGCCACCCAGCTCGGTCCGGCGTCCGATGTAGACGATCGGGAAGCCGCTCGCCATCAGGTCGCCGACCGCGGCCACCGGGACGTGCCGGCCGAGGAACAGGCAGCCGTCGGCGAGCCGGGTGCGGCGGATCCGCGTGTGGTCGGGCACCGCGCTCGACGCGGTGAACATGATCAGGTCCTGGCCGAGCTCGGCCGCTTCCGCCTCGACGCCGGCCAGGATCGGGTAGTACGAGTCGGCGACGTCGATCGGGAACGCCGGGGTGAAGGTGTAGACGCCGAGCAGGTTGTTGCGCGCCGACGCCAGCCGCGTCGCCACCGGGTCCGGCACGTACCCCAGCCGTTCGGCGGCTTCCAGCACCCGCAGCCGGGTGCGCTCGGACAGCCGGACGCCGGTGCGGTTCCCGCCGAGCACCACCGAGACCGTCGCCTGCGAAACCCCGGCGACGCGCGCGATGTCGGCCTGCCTCGGCGTCCGCCGCGCCCTGCTCATCGGTACCTCGCTCGGTTCGCCTCACCTCGGGTCAACTGACTCGGTTCAGTTGCCAGCGTGCGACGCGCGCGAAGGCCCGTCAACGGTTTTGCCCGAAACTCCAGCGAACCTGTCCCGACCGTACTAATACGTATTACTCCATTGACTTCGCCGTTCGGCGCGTGCCACCGTCGCCGGACGCGAACACTTCGAAGGCGAAGGAGCGGCACCATGTCCCTCACTCGACGCGGCCTGCTGGCCGGTGCCGCCGCACTCGGCGCGGGCGCCCTCCTGCCGGCGCCCGCCCTCGCGGCGCCGGCCGGTTTCCCCGACTACCGCTACCAGCGGCTCGCGCTGGTGAAGAGCAAGCTGAAGTACAACCCGACCGGCGAGCTGATCTTCCCGTGCATCCGCGGCACCGCGGGCCGCATCCCGAACGCGCTCGCCGCGTACTACCTCTACTACGCCCCGCACGACGCGCCGGGCGGGATCTGCCTGGCCTACGCGAACACCCTCGACCAGGAGTTCACCGAGTACGCGGGCAACCCGATCATCAAGAACTCGTGGCCCGGCGAGTACTCGGTCAGCCACGTCTCCTCGCCGCACGCCCTGTGGAACGACGACGTCAACCGGCTCTACCTGTACTTCCACGGCGAGAACACCGTGACCCGCCTGGCCAGCTCAGCCGACGGCATCCACTTCACCTACGAGAAGGAGGTCCTGTCCACCCGGCTGCAGCCCGCCGGCACGACCGAGACGTCCTACGCGCGGGTGTTCCGCCAGGACGTGCCGTCGAAGAACGCCCGCTACGTCATGGTCTTCATGCTCAACAACACCACCAACCACCGCGACATCGGCTGGGGCTGGTCACCCGACGCGCTGAACTGGACGTTCTCCCAGACCCCGTTGGTGAAGCACACGGACGTCGGCGCCAACGACATCGGCGGCCCGCACCTGCTGAACCGCAACAACAGCACGTACGTCGTCTACAACACCGACATCGCCCACGGCGGCAACCTGATGATCACGGAGGTGGGCAACGACTTCTCGAAGCGCAACCACCTGGGCGTCTTCCACGATTCGCTGAGCGGATCCCCGGACAACGGCCGCAGCGCGGCGCCGAGCTTCGGCACTTATCAGGGGCACGAGTACATGATCTACGAGGCCGGCGAGCGCCTGGCGGGCAACATCGCCATCGCCCGCGCCATCTGACCCACCACGGCAAACGCCGTCCACCACGAAAGCGGTGGACGGCGTTCCCGGGCGCCTAGCTCGGCTGTTGTTCCTTCTTGTCCTCCTCGGCCCACGCGGCCTCCGCCTGCATCTGGATGTCGGTGAGGCCGCGGTCGACCTGGACGATGTCCTTGCCCGCCCAGCCCACGAAGTTCTTCGAGCTCTTGGCGTCCGAGAGCGCCTTCAGCATCGGGTAGTAGTCCGGTGCCTTCTTCTTCAGCCAGTCGTCGACGAACTTCATCTTGCTGTAGCTGTCGCCGAACTTGGTCTTCAGCCAGTCTTCGTGCTTCTTGATCGTCGAGATGTCCTGGTCGCTCAGCTTCGACTTCGGCGACGGCGGCTTGGGCGCGGGCGGCGGGTCCGCGGGCTTCGGCAGCGGTCGCGAGAAGTTCGGCGTGGTGCCGTCGCCCGGGGGCCGGGTGCTGGGCGTGGCGCCGCCTCCGGGCGGGCCGTCGTGGGTGACCGCGGTGCCCGGTGGCGGCAGCGGCCGCGAGAAGTTCGGCGTCGTGCCGTCGCCCGGCGGCCGGGTGCTCGGTGTGGCGCCGCCTCCGGGCGGGCCGTTGCGCGTGACCGCGGTGCCCGGCGGCGGGGGCAACGGCCGCGAGAAGTTCGGGACGCCACCACCCGGACGCGGCGGCAGGTTGCTCAGCTCGTGCCCCGCACCGGACGAGCCCGGCTTCCCCTTGACCAGCTTCGACAGCCCGGTGAGCCGGGCCAGCGTGCGCCCGGCGTAGGCGACGACCTTGGCGAGCTTCGCCGTCATCGCCGCCACCTGGATCGAGACCTGCGCGACGACCTTGCCCACGCCGACGGCGATCGACGCGCCGAAGGTGGGGATGGCCAGCGCGAGCGCGATCAGCATCGTGGAGATGATGTCGCCGAGGATCGTCGTGATGATGTCGCGCAGCAGCGACCGGACCGCGCCGATCAGCGCCCCGGTCGTCTCGACCATGTAGCCGGCGACGTCGGATGCCTTGGCGTTGGCGTCGATCCAGCCCTTCCGGTCGTTGATCGACTTCAGGAAGCTGTCGTAGCCCTTGCCCTCCCACTGCGTGATCGTGGCCTTGAGGGTGTCGTCCAGCTCGGTGCCGGTGTTGCGCAGCGACTCACCGATCTTGTGCAGCTCGTTGGCGATCTTCGTGACCTCCGCGGGGTTGCCCGCGACCTGGTCCAGCGGCCACTTCAGGAACGAGACGTGCTCGATCAGCCAGCCCAGGCCCGCCGCGATCAGCTTCGCCAGCGGGTCCATCACGAACGCGACGGTGTCGAGCGCGGCGCTGATGACGTTGATGCCCAGCTCGACGCTGACGGCCGCGAGGTCGCCGCCGTGTTCCGTCTGGACCTTGCCGATCGAGTCGCCCACCTGCTTCCAGCTGTCGAAGACGCCGGCCCCGGTCGTCGAGTTCGATGCCGTGATGGGAACGGTCACTTGCCCAGCTCCGTTTCGAACGTGCGCAGCCCCTGAGCCGTGTTCGCGTCGTGGGTCGCGTACGTTTCGGCGGCCTTCTTCACGTCGTCGGCGGACTTCCCGATGTCACCGACGAGCTTGGAGATCTCGCCCGTGATGACGCCCATCGTGATCCGCGACGGCACGGCCAGCACCTGCGCGAGCAGGATGCCGAACGCGGCGTTGTCGAACCCGTTGGCCGCCTGCATCCGGTTCGCGGCGTCCTGCACCGCCGGCTGCGTGGTGCCCGACAGGAACTGGCTGAACTTCTGCAGCTCGGCCGGGTCGACCGAGAAACCTGCTCCGGAAACCACTGGTTCTCCTCCGTACTACCAGGGATTGCTCTCGCCGTCGTCCTCTTCCGGCGTGGACCGGGGACGACGACGCGGCGGACCTTGCTGCGGCGGCTGCGGTGGAGGTGGCGGCGACGGGCGCTGCGGCGGCGGGACCGGCCTCTGCGGGCGGGCGCCGGCTTCCGGCGGCGCCGCGAAGCCGTTGTCCGGTTGCGCGCCTTCGTCCGGTTCGGGCGACGGCAGGAACTCCGTCAGCAGCTCGCGGGCGGCCGAGTTCTCGCCCACCATGCCGCTGAACGCGTCGGCGACCTCGGCCGAGACCTTTTGCTGCGCGCGGCCGATCAGCTGCATCACCAGGCCGGAAAGGGCTTGCGGGGGACGCTCGTACGCGCGCGGGCCGAACCGGAGGTCCTGCAGCACCCCGCTCGGGCCGACGGTCACCGAGACCGCGCCGTCCGGCGACTGCACGGAGGCGACGGCGGCCTGGAGCCGTTCCTGGGCAGCCGCGGCTTTGGCCTGAAGTTCCTCGAGATCGGCGGTGAACGCGGCCAGCGGGTCGACGTCGCCGGGGGGCACTGACTGGGTCAATTTGTCCTCGTCGCGAGAAAGTTCGTGAACGAGTGAAGTCAATCAGTGCTCATTTAACGTCAGGTGACACGGACAGAGCCGCCAGCTGAACGCGGGAAGTGCGGCTCACTCAAGAAAACACGTGCCGCACCACCACGCCGACCAGCCGGTCCCGCGGCACGAACCCGTAGTGCCGGGAGTCCCAGCTGGTCGGCCGGTTGTCGCCCAGGACGACGGTGCAGCCGGGCGGCACCACCGTGCCGCCGAGGCCGTGGACGTCCGGGTCGGCCCAGCCGGGCGGGACGCGGTCGCCCGCCACCGCCACCACGCGCTTGAGCAGCAGCTGCTCGCCCACCGGCGCGCCGCTCGGCAACCGCGGGTAGCGCAGCAGGGCCACCCGGCCACGCCGCGGACGGCGGGTCCGGCGCACCAGGACCCGGTCGCCGGACGCCAGTTCCGGGGCCATGCTCGCACCGTCCACTGTGGTCAGGATCAGCAGCCGGCGGGCGGCGACGGCACCGCCCGCGGCCAGCAGCACGGCGAGGACCAGCGCTTTCACGGCACGGCCTGGTAACCGCCGGCCTGCAGGCGGAACAGGCGCGCGTACCCGCGGCCGTCGGCGAGCAGGCTCTCGTGCGTGCCCAGCTCGACGACCCGGCCGTCTTCGAGCACCGCGATGCGGTCGGCGTCGCGCACCGCGCTCAGCCGGTGCGAGATGAGCAGGCTCGTGCGGCCGTGCCGGTGCTCGCGGATGCGCGCGTGCACCTCGTGTTCGGCCTCCGGGTCGAGCCCGGAGCTCGGCTCGTCGAGGATCATCAGGTCCCGGCCCTCCCGCACGAGCGAGCGGGCCAGCGCCAGGCGCTGCCACTGCCCGCCGGAGAGCACCACCCCGGTGGACGCGTCCTCGGTGTCGGTGCCGATCTCGAAGATCCGGGTGAGCGGCGTGTCGTACCCGCGGGGCAGCGCGGCGATCCGGTCGTGCGCGCCCGCCCGCGTCGCGGCGGCCACCAGCCGGGCGCGGTCGCTCATCGCGGCCGGCTCGCCGAGCCCGATGTTCTCGGCCGCGGTCATGTCGTAGTTCATGTGGTCCTGGAACACCGCGCTGATCCGCTCGCGCAGCGACGCGGGCGGGATGTCGCGCAGGTCGACGCCGTCCCAGAGGATCCGCCCGCGCGTCGGGTCGTACATGCGGCACAACAGCTTCACGAGCGTGCTCTTGCCCGCGCCGTTGAGGCCGACGAGCGCGACCGCCGCGCCGTGCGGGAGGGTGAGGTCCACCCCGCGCAGCACCCACGGGTGGTCGTCGCTGTAGCGGAACCAGACGTCGCGCAGCTCGATCCCCTGCCGCAACGCGGGTGCCGGGCCACCGGAACCGCTCGGCAGATCGGGTTCCGCGCGGACCACGGCGACGTAGTGCGCGAACGACAGCAGCCGGGCCTGGCCGTTGGCGATCGCCGACGCGAGCGTGCCCAGCGCGGCCTGCACCCCGGCGACGGCGGCCACGAACATCGAGACGTCGCCGGCGCTGAGCGACCCGTCGCGCGCCGACGTGATCGCCCACCAGAGCCCCGCCCCGGCGACCGCCGCGCTCAGCGCCGTCAGGCCGCCCATGGTCCGCAGCTCCCGTTCGTCCATCCGGCGCTGGGCGGCGTTGGCGCTGCGGCGCTCGTCCATCAGCCGGGCGCGCAGGAACGCGCCGATGCCGAAGAGCCGGATCTCGGTCGCGGCGGGGATCCCGGTGAGCAGCTGGCTGTAGAAGAACTCGCGCCGGGCGAACCGCTCGACGCGCCATTCCACCGCGGCGCGGCGCCGGGCCAGCAGCAGCTCGGCGAGCAGCGCGGGGATCGCGGCGGCCAGCACGACCCCGGTCATCGCCGGGCTCAGGATGAACAGCGAGCCGAGGAACCCGGCCAGCGAAAGGGTTCCGCTGAGCGTGCCGCCGACACCGTCGACGATCTCCGGCATCCGGCCGCAGCTCTCCTGCGCCAGCCGCAACCGGTCCTGGTAGGCGGGGTTCTCGAAGGTGCGCAACCCGACCTGACGGCCCAGTGCGGCGAACAGCCCGTCGGTGGCGACGGTGCTCGCCGCGCGGCCGATCTGCGCCCGGACGTAGTGGACGACCACGGGCAGCGCGGCGACGGCGAGCCCGGCGCACGCCAGCGCCACGGCGAGGCCGCCGACGGCGCCGGTGCGCGAGACGAGCCGGTCGAGGACGAGCTTGGTCAGCCAGGCGGTGGCGATCGGCGCGGTGGCCGCGGCCGCCGTCATGACCAGCAGCCCGGCCAGCCGCGCCGGGCCGGACCGCCACAGCAGCACGGCGGCGGCCGCGGCCGCGTCGCGCAGCCGGCCCGGTTCGCGCACCGTCACCGCCCGGCGGGGACGGTCAGCTCGGGCACCCGGCCCGCGGTCGCGACCACCCGCCCGTCGGCCACGACGTACAGCGCGGGCGTCCAGGTGTTGCGGAACGCGGCGGCGACCGGGCCGCCGTCGAGGTCCGCCGGCACCACCCGGGCGACCTCGGCGAGCGCGCGCACGGTGTCCGCGTCGTCCCCGCCGACGACGGCCAGGACGCGGTCGCGGCCCTGCTCGCGGGCGTAGGCGAGGAAGTCCGGCAGGGTGTCGTGGCAGGCGGGGCAGTCGGCGGAGAAGAAGGCCACCGTGCCGTCCAGCGTGGCGGTGGTGAGCGGCTCGCCGTCGGTCGTCGTGGCGGCGAACTCGCCGACGGCCGAACCGGGGCGCAGCGCGAAGAGCGGCCCGGACCCCGCGGCCGCCTGGGCCCGCATCCGGCGCAGGATCCCGACGGTCAGGAGCAGGTTCACCAGGCACAGCAGGCCGAGCAGCACCAGAGCGGCGACGACGAAGGGCATCAGGAACTCCTTGCGAACACGACGGCGATGTCGTCCATCGCGACGACGAGGACGGCCGCCACCCCGCCCGCCGCGACCGCGAGGGCGGCCCCGGCGACGGGTGGCAGGTGCTCCGGCGCGAAGGCGCCGAGGACGGCGAAGCAGAGCAGCACGGTGTTGCGCGCCAGGTGCCGCGGGCCGACCGGGGTGTCGGCCGTGCCGAAGCAGCGGCACGACGCGGGCCGCCCGCGACGCAGCGCCGTGCCGATGGAGGCGGCGAAAGCCAGTAGCAGCAGCGAAGCGAGGACGAAGCCCGCCGTCGCGGTGGCCGGCACGACCACGAGCACCGCGGCGCCCGCTTCGGCGCCCACGACGGCCACCGACACCGGCACCACGGCGTTCGCGGGCATCGGCACCAGCGCGGGCACCGACCGCGCGAACCCGCGGAAGTCCCGGAGCTTCGACACCGACGAGGCGGCGAACACCACGGCGATCAGCGTCGCGCAAGCCGCACGGAGGTAGTCCACGGCACTCCTTTCCCACGGGCGGTGCCCGCTCGCGCGGACACCGCCCGGTACGTTCGGGACCGGTTCAGCAGGTGCTGCGGATCTTGGACCATTCGCAGCCGGTCTGCGGGCAACAGAACCGGTACCAGTACCCGGGGTGGCCCGCGCTGTTGCAGAAGTAGCCGCCAGCACAGGCGGAGGCCTGGGCAGTGGGCACGATCCGGTCGAGCACGCGGTCAACGAGGCGCCGCATGGTGTCTCCCTTCGACGGTGGGTGTCCGACGTGGCGCGGAACCGCGTTCGTGGTCCCGCACCGGCCGCGAGCATCGCCGCCACAGACGACCGGAGCAGCAATCCCGGACGAACCCGGACGCCCCGCTTCACCGACCAACCGGCCCCGGCCGCGCCTCACCGTTTCCCCGCTTCCCTCACCGGCAGCACCCCACGGCCGCCGTCGCACGCGACCGCGCCTCCGACCGACGCTCGGCACGGACCAGGAAGCCTGCCCACCGGCGGTCACTATCACCACACTCGCCGCAGCCGGACACGGTCACCGCCGACGCCCGACCCCGCGAGCAGTGGAGAAAGCCCGAAACCTCACCCACCGGCAGCCAGCTCCGGCCCCCGAGCCGACCCGCCGGGCGCGCGAGCCGACCCCCTGGGTACGCAAGCCGACCCTCCGGGTACGCGAACCGGCCCCGCAGGCACGCGAACCGACCTTGCCCCGGCGCACGTCTCGCGCGAGTGGGGACGCATCTCGCGTGATTGCGCGCGCATTTCACGTGTCTGGCCGCGCATCTCACGTGATCGAGCGCGCATCTCACGTGTCTGGCCGCGTGTCTCGCGTGATCGAGCGCGTGTCTCGCGTGATTGGGGGCGCATCTCGCGTGATTGGGCGCGTGTCTTGTGATTGGGGGCGTGACTCGCGTGATTGGGGGCGGGTCTCGACCGTCCTTCACCTTGGTGACCTCCGCTACGGCTGGTCGGCCGAGCCGCGGCGGGCGGGCGTCAGCCGCCGGTGGTTACCGTCCGGGCTGCGGGCTCCGGGATCTCTGCCGGTTCTGGCAAGCCCAGCTCGCGGTGGTGGTCGCGGGCCGCCAGCCAGTGCTGGCGGGCACGTGGGGGGTCGCCCAGTGCGGTCCACGCCCGGGCCAGGCCCAGGTGTGCGCGGGCGGCCTGGTGCAGGATGCCCAGGTCCACCGCCATCGCCAGCGCGGACTCGTGCGACGCCCTCGCCTGGCCGGTGCGGCCGAGGTCCAGGGACACGTCCGCGAGGCACAGCAGCGCTTCCAGGTGCAGGTCGCGGTCGCCCGCCTGCTGGGCGATGGCCGTCGCGTGGCGGAAGAAACCGCAGGCCTCCTCCGCGCCCCGGCCGGACCTCAGGTGCGTGTCGCCGATGTTGAGCAGGGTGCGGCCCATGTCGCTCAGGTCGCCGGTCTGCTGGTCGATGGCGAGCGCCTTCAGGTGGCTCTCCAGCGCCTCGTCGTAGCGGCCCAGCCGGCCGTGGACGTAGCCGAGGTTGGTGAGCGCGGTGCGTTCGCCCGCCCGGGCGCCGATCTCGCGGGCCAGCGCCAGTGCCCCCTGCAGGAACCCGGCCGAGCGCGCGAAATCGGCGTTCCAGGAGGCGATCGCGCCCAGCGTGCCTAACGCGCGGCACTCGCCGGAGCGGTCTTCGGCGCCGCGGAAGCAGTCCAGCGCCTGTTCGGCGAACCGGGTCGCGACTTCGTAGCGGCCGACCTGGCTGTGGGTGGCCCCGAGGCTCAGCAGGGCGTGCCCGCGGGCGACCGGGTCCGCCGACTCCGTCGCGCTCGTGTGCAGGGCCAGCGCTTCCCGGATGTGGCCGCCGGTCTGCAGGTACCGGAACAGGATCCGCGACAGCAGCCCCGCGTGGCCCGACGCCACCCCGTGGAGGCCGGCGCTGACCAGGTTGGCCCGTTCGGCTTCCAGCCACGCCGCCGCCGACGCCCGGTCGGTCACCGGCGGGATCGGCAGGCCCGGGTCGGGGACGTGCGGCCGGTGGTCGCGCACGCGCGGCGCGTAGTGGTCCATCGCCGCGGCGGCGGCGAACGCGTAGTAGTCGAGCAGCCGCGCCAATGCGGCCCGGCGGCCGGCGGAGACGTCCTCGTCCTCGGCCCGCGCCATCCCGAACGCGCGGATGAGGTCGTGCAGCTCGAACCGGTCCGCCTCACGGCGCCGCACCAGGCTCGCGGCGGCGAGCCGGTCGGCGGTCCGGGTCGCCTCGTCCAGGCCGGTGCCGGTGAGCGCGGCGATGCCGTAGACGTCCAGGTCCGCGCCCGGGTGCAGGGCGAGCAGCCGCAGAGCCCGCTGTTCCGGCTCGCCGAGGTGGTCGTAGGACAGGCTGATCGACGCGTCCACGGCGTCGTCCAGGCGCAGGTGCGCCCGCCGCTGCTCGAGCCGCTCCAGGTGGTCGGCCAGCAGCCACGACCGGTGGGCCGGCGCGGTCATCCGCAACGCGGCCAGCGTCAGCGTGAGCGGCAGGTGGCCGAGCTCGGCGGTGATCCGCCGGGCCACGCCGGGTTCCTGGTCGATCCGCTGCGCGCCGACGGTGCGCCGCAGGTAGGCGAGCGCCTCGTCCGGGCTCAGCACGTCCAGCCGCACCTGCGCACCGGCCAGCCCGGGCAGCGCCAGGCGGCTGGTGACGAGCACCGGGCCGCCCCGCGCGTCGGGCAGCAGGGGCCGGACCTGGTCCTCGCTGTGGGCGTTGTCGAGCACGACCAGCAGCCGCCGCCCGGCCGAGCGCTCCCGGTAGACCCGTTCCTTGCCCGGCAGGTCGGCGGGGACGGCGTGCCCGGGCACGCCGAGCAGCCGTAGGAAGGAGTCGAGCACCGCGGCCGGGTCCACCGGCGGCCGGCCGAGGTCGGGGTGGAACCCGCGCAGGTTCACGAAGAGCGCGTCGTCGAACCGGCCGGTGCGCAGCAGTTCGTGGCCGACGTGCACGGCCAGCCCGGTCTTGCCGACCCCGGCCATGCCCGCGATCGCCGACGCCTGCCCGCCCGCGGCGTCGCCGAGCGCCGCGCACAGCCGCGCGAGCTCCGCGCGGCGCCCGGTGAAGTGCGGGATCGCCTCGGGCAGGCCGAGCTGGGCCTGCACGAAGGTCGCCGCCTCCGCGCGGCTGCGGACGACGCGCAGCATGTCCTGCCAGCCGGCGACGTACCCCGGGTCCGGGTGCAGCACCTCGACGACGGCCAGCACCAGGTCGGTGTTGGGCCGGGCGCGGCCGGTCTTGAAGCAGTCGGCGACGGTGGTGCGGGCGGTGCGCTCGGCGGGCGGGCGCCCGGCCGCCGTCCAGAGCCGGTTCACCCGCTCGGCGATCTGCGCGTACGACGGGTCGCCCGCCCACGTCTTGAGCAGCCGCAGCCGGGCGATGAGCTCGGCCAGCGTGCGCGCGTGGCCGGGATCAGGTGCTTCGGTGAACGCCATGACGCCCCATGGTGGCCGCGATCCGCGGCCACGACCATGGATTTGCCGCAAGGTGTCAGGCGGCCCTCCACGATCACCGATCCACCTCACGCCGGGCACAACGGATCCTCAACGGGCCATCAACGCGCCTACTTGAGCACGCTGACCGCGCGGGCGATGACCAGCAACGACGTCAGCAGTGCCGCGACGCTCTGCACCGCCATCAGCACCTTCGCCCGCGAGGACAGCGGCATCGTGTCGGTGGGGCTGAACGCCGTCGAGTTGGTCACCGACACGTACAGGTAGTCGAGCAGGGCCGGCACCCAGTCGGACTTGACGCTGGAGCCCTCGGCGACCTCCTCGACGGTGTCGGCGTTCTCGTCCTGCGAGAACCGGAAGTCGGCCGGCGGCAGGTCCGCTCGGCCGGACTGGGTGCGCTTGACCGGGCCGCCCCGGTCCAGCTCCCAGTAGGCCAGGCCGAACGCGATCACGTTGGTCAGCCACACCTGCAACGCGCCCAGCAGCAACGCCTTGCCGTCGCCGGCCGCGCCGGCGACCAGGTCGTGGATGAGCAACCCCAGCGCGCCCAGGTTGCTGAGCGCGACGACCGCGACCAGCGCCAGCGACAGCACCCGGGAGAGCCGGGTCTGCCGCGTGACGCGCCGCGGGTTGATCGCGATCAGCGGCACCAGCAGCGCGATCTCCAGCGCGGGCACCACGAACCGCGGCGCGACCAGCAGCTGTTCCGGCAGCGCCAGGTAAAGCGCGATCGCCACGAGCGTCGCGACGGCGGCGGGCAGCCGGGCCTCACCGCGGCGCTGGTGGCGGGGATGACGGGTACGGGCCTCGGCACGGTCGGCTGACATGGCGGCGGCTGCTCCTCGCGGACGGCCGCTGACCGGCCCCGGTTCGTCGGGGCGCCAGCCTAACCTCCGGCGCGCCCGCACACCGCGCGGACCGCGAGGTCACCACACATAAGGGACGAGCCGGGCGCGGTCGGCGGCGAACCGCCGGTAACGGCTGCCCAGCGCCTCGCCGAGAGCGTGTTCCTCGATCCGGATGCGGTGGACCAGGGCGATCAGCAGCACCACGACCGGGGCCGCCGCGCTGACCCAGTTGCCCGCGATCAGGCCGCCGCCGGCGAAGATCAGCAGCAGGCCGGTGTAGCTCGGGTGCCGCAGGACCCGGTAGGGACCCCGGTCCACGACGGGCTGGTCTTCGCTGGTCTGCACCGTCACGGTGAAGTACTTTCCCAGGCTGTAGAACGACCACCAGCGCAGGAGCAGGCCGAGCCACCCGAGCACGAGCCCGACCGTGACCAGCCCCGTACCGCCGCCGATGCCGGCGGCCGGGACGACCGCCCGCCCGATCGGCCACAGCAGGACCGCGCCGAGGAACAACACCCGGAAGCCGAGTTCCGCGGGCACGTTGACGAGTTTCGCGCCGCCGCGCGTGCGGAACGCCTGGACGAGCTCACCCGCCGCGAAGGCGGCGACGCTGACGACCAGGACGACCCGGGCCACGTCCGGCAGCTCTTCGAAAGGCGCGCGCACACCGCCATCATCCCCCCGGAGAACCCGCCGGAACCGACGGATTCCCGCGGCCGCGGACGGCTAGGGTGACCGCGTGAACCCGCCGCCGGACGGCCACCACCGACGTCCTCCGCCGATGGCCGGCGCGGCGGCCGCTCCCGGCCGGCTCACGCGCACCCTGCTCCGCGGTACCGGTGGCCGTCCCGGCGTGCTCGTCGAGCTGATCTTCCTGCTGCTCTGGTTCCTGCTCTTCACGCGTCTCGACGCCGTTGTGGGCCGGGACCTCGCGGCCGCCAACGCGCACGCGCTGGCCCTGCAGTCCGCGGAACACGCGCTGCACCTCGACGTCGAGCGGAGCGCGAACGGCTGGCTGGCCGGGCATCCCGTCCTCGCGCACCTCGCGGTGTACCTGTACCGGCTGTACTACGCGGTGGTCGCCGGCACCCTGCTGTGGGTGTTCGTCCGGCACGCCGAGGTCTACCGCAAGGTCCGCCGGACGATGGTCGCGATGACGGCCCTCGTGCTGCCGGTCTACTGGGCGGTGCCGATGTCGCCGCCGCGGTTCGCGCTGCCGGGGGCCGTCGACATCGTGGCCGGGTACGACATCCTGGGCCAGGCCGGCCGCGAAAGCTGGACGAGCCCCAGCCACTACACGGCCATGCCCAGCATGCACGTGGGCTGGGCGTTGTGGTGCGCCTACGCCGCGTGGACCGCGCTCCGGGGCACGCATCCCCGCCTGGCGCCGCTGTCGTGGTCGTTCCCGCTGCTCATGGTGGCGGTCGTGCTCACCACGGGGAACCACTACGTCCTCGACGTCGCAGGCAGCGTGACGCTGCTGGCCGTCTCGATCGCCGCCGCGGCGCTGTGGGGCCGCCTCGCCGGAGCCCGGCAGCCGTACCGGACCTGAAGCCACCGGCGCCTCGATGAGGTGGACGAATGCCCCATCGGCGTAGGCAACGGCCCTGATCGGCGTGCTCGACCTGCGCTCGACCGGCCGTCCGGATAGCTTCGGTTCCGTGCTCAGATTCGCTGCGGTAGGTGCGCTGTCGCTGGTCGCCCTCGGCGTCGCCGCGCTCGCGCTGTCCGCCGGCCCGTGGTGGTGGTTCCTCGCCGCGCCGCTGCTGCTCGTCGCGGGTCTGGGGTGCTGGGATCTCCTCCAGCGCAAGCACTCGGTGCTGCGGAACTACCCCGTCCTCGGGCACCTGCGTTTCCTGCTCGAAGCACTGCGGCCCGAGCTGCAGCAGTACTTCATCGAGCGCAACTTCGACGGCCGCCCCTACGACCGCGACATCCGCAGCATCGTCTACCAGCGCGCGAAGGGCACCGACGCCGAAGCGCCGTTCGGCACCGAGCGCGACGTCTACGCCGACGGCTACGAGTCCCTGGTGCACTCGATGGCGCCGATCGCGACGCCGGACGACCCGCCGAAGATCCGGATCGGCGGTCCGGACTGCACCCAGCCGTACGACATGGCCCTGCTCAACGTGTCCGCGATGAGCTTCGGCTCGCTGTCCGCCAACGCGATCCTGGCCCTCAACAAAGGGGCCGCGCTCGGCGGGTTCGCCCACGACACCGGCGAAGGCGGCCTCTCGGAGTACCACCTGCGCCACGGCGGCGATCTCGTCTGGGAGATCGGCACCGGCTACTTCGGCTGCCGGACCGCCGACGGTGATTTCGACAGAACGGAATTCGCCGACAAGGCCGCCCACGACGCGGTGAAGTGCGTGTCCCTGAAGCTGTCCCAGGGCGCCAAGCCCGGGATCGGCGGCGTGCTGCCCGGCGGCAAGGTGAACGCCGAGATCGCGCGGGTCCGCGACGTCCCTCAAGGCGAGACCGTCATCTCCCCGCCCTACCACCGGGTCTTCGCCACCCCGCGCGAGCTGATCCGGTTCGTCGCGTCGATGCGCGAGCTGGCGGGCGGCAAGCCGACCGGGTTCAAGCTGTGCGTCGGTTCGCGGCGCCAGTTCCTCGCCGTCTGCAAGGCCATGCTGGCCGAAGGCGTCACGCCCGACTTCATCATCGTCGACGGCGCCGAGGGCGGCACCGGCGCCGCACCCCTGGAGTTCGCCGACCACATCGGCACGCCGCTGACCGAGGGCCTCATCACCGTCCACAACGCACTCGTCGGCACCGGGCTGCGCGACCGGATCAAGATCGGCGCCAGCGGCAAGGTCGCCACCGGCGCCGACATCGTCAAGCGCCTCCTGCAGGGCGCCGACTACACCAACGCGGCGCGGGCGATGATGTTCGCGGTCGGCTGCATCCAGGCCCAGCGCTGCCACACGAACACCTGCCCGGTCGGCGTCACCACCCAGGACGCCCGCCGCGCCCGCGCACTGGACGTCGCCGACAAATCCCTGCGCGTGGAACGGTTCCAGCGTTCCACCGTGACCGGCGCCCAGCAGATCATGGCCTCGATGGGCGTCCGGTTCCCCGCCGAGCTGCGGCCGCACATGCTGCGCCGGCGCGTCGATCCCCACCGGGTGCGGTCCTACGCCGAACTCTACGACTGGCTCGAGCCCGAGCAGCTGCTGTCCGGCCCCCCGCGGGACTGGGCGCAGGACTGGGCCGCGGCCGACCCCGACCACTTCACCATCTGACCCACCCCAGGAGAGCTCCGTGACCCGCACCGTCGCCCAGGTCGTCATCGACAGCCTCGTCCAGCTGAACGTCACCCACGTGTTCGGCGTCGTCGGAGACGCGCTCAACCCGCTGACCGACGCGATCCGCCGGGCCGACGGCATCGAGTGGGTCGGCTGCCGGCACGAGGAGGTCGCCGCGTTCGCCGCCGGCGCGCAGGCCCAGCTCGGCGCCACCATCGGCGTCTGCATGGGCACCGTCGGCCCCGGGTCGGTGCACCTGCTCAACGGCCTCTACGACGCCGCGAAGAGCCACGCGCCCGTGCTCGCCATCGCCGGGCAGGTCCCGCTCGCCGACGTCGGCACCGACATGTTCCAGGAGGTCGACAACGACCTGCTGTTCAAGGACGTCGCCGTCTTCCGCGCCACCGTGACCTCCGCCGAGCAGATCCCCGGCCTGCTGGAGATCGCCGTCCGCACGGCCGTCAGCCGCGGCGGCCCCGCCGTGCTCACCGTGCCCGGCGACATCGGCGACAAGAAGGTCGACGCCGACCGCGAGCCGCGGTTCTCCCTCGCCGAGCGCAGCACCCGCCCCGACGACCCGGCGCTGGACGCCGCCGCGCAGCTGCTCAACGCGGCGGAGAAGGTCACCCTGCTGGTCGGGCGCGGCGCCCGCCAAGGCCGTGACGACGTGCTGGCGCTGGCCGACCGCCTCGGTGCCCCGATGGTCCTCACCCTCAAGGCCAAGGAGGGCTTCGAGGACGACAACCGGTTCCAGGTCGGGCAGACCGGCCTGATCGGCAACCCCGCCGCCGCGCAGGCGATGGACGACGCCGACCTGTTGCTGTTGCTGGGCACCGACTTCCCGTACCGGGCCTGGTACCCGACCGGCAAGAAGGTCATCCAGGTGGACGCCGTCGCCGAGCACATCGGCCGCCGCGTCCCCGTCGAGCTCGGCCTGGTCGGCGACGTCGCCCCCACCGTGGCCGCGTTGCTGCCGCGGCTGTCGCCGCAGGCGTCCCGGAAGCACCTCGACGACACCCGCGCGCACTTCGAGCGCTGGCACGCCGGGCAGGCGCGGCTGGCCGCCCCCGGGCACGACAAGAGCCTGGTGGGGAAGGTCCGTTCGGTCTTCGACAACCAGGACCACCAGATCCGCCCCGAGGCACTGGCCGCGCTGATCGACGAGCACGCCGCGCCGGACGCCGTGTTCACCTCCGACACCGGGATGGCCACGGTGTGGCTCTCGCGGTTCGTCCACATGACCGGATCGCGCCGGCTGCTCGGCTCGTACAACCTCGGGTCGATGGCCAACGCGATGCCGCAGGCGATCGGCGCCCAGCTGCGGGACCGCGACCGCCAGGTGGTCGCGTTCTGCGGCGACGGCGGCCTCAGCATGCTGCTCGGCGACCTGATGACCATCCGCACCTACCGGCTCCCGGTGAAGCTCGTGGTCTTCGACAACCGGCGCCTGGGCATGGTGAAGCTCGAGCAGGAACAGGCCGGGCTGCCCGAGTTCGGCACCGAGCTGGACAACCCGGACTTCGCGGCGGTCGCCACCGCGCTGGGCATCACGGGGATCCGGGTCACCGACCCGGACGAGCTGGCCGAGGCCGTCCGGCGCGCGCTGAGCACCGAAGGCCCGGTCCTGCTGGACGTCCTGACCAACCCCGAGGAGATGTCCGTGCCGCCGAAGCCGACGGTGGACCAGGGCTGGGGCTTCGCGATCGCCAAGGTGAAGGAGCACCTCCGCAGCACGGGCGACAACAGCTGACCTGCCCGGGCCGGCGCGGCGGCCGGCGGGTCCGCAACCCGCGAGACGTGACCGGGACCGCCCGGCGGCCACGATGGGCTGGAGCGCCGGACGCTCGCCCGGTCACGCGCACGATCTCCGGCAGGGAGCGTCGATGTCCACTGTGGACAACTGGCAGCTGTGGGTGCGGCGGGCCGACCTGACGGTCAGCGGCCCGCGGGCGGCGGCGCACCCCGCGCTCGCGCCGGGTGCCGTGCGGCTCGAGGTCGAGAAGTTCGCGCTGACCATGAACGTGGTCACCTACGCCCGGCTCGGCGACCAGACTCTGCCGTACTGGAACGCTTTTCCGGCCCCGGCGGGGTACGGCCGGGTGCCGGTGTGGGCGTTCGTGCGGGTGATCGACTCGCGCAACCCCGCCATCCCGGTCGGCGGCCGGTACTTCGGCTTCGTGCCGATCGGGACGCACCACACGGTCGAGGCGCTGCCGACGTCCCGCGGGTTCGAGGACGCCGATCCGGACCGGGCGTTCATGCCGGCCTGGTACCGGACGTTCCAGCCGGCCGCCGAACCGGACGACCTGGACGACCTGCGGGCGGTGTTCCGGCCGATCTTCCCGGCGTCGTTCACCCTCGCCGCGTTCGTCGCCGGGCTGGCGGCCGACGGGATCAAGTCGGCGCTGATCACGAGCGCGTCCAGCCGGACCGCGATCGGGCTGGCCCACCTGCTGGCCCGGGACACCGGCCTGCCGGCGGCCGGGCTCACCTCCGCCGCCAACCACGGCTTCGCCGCCGGTACCGGCTGTTACGGCTCGGTGGCCCGCTACGACGAGCCGGCCGCGGTCTCGGTGCTCGCACCGGCGGTGCTGGTCGACCTGACCGGCTCCCACCGGGTGATCACCGACGTCCACGAGCGGTTCGCCGGCGCGCTGGGGCACGTCGCGCTGGTCGGCTTCACCCATCCGGACTCGCAGCAGCACGGACCCGCGCTGACCGACCCGAAGCCGCAGTTCTTCTTCGCCCCGTGGGCGGAAAAGCGGATGGTGGCGGACGAGGGCGAGAGCCGGTTCTACGCCCGCTACCACGAGGCCGAGCAGCGGTTCCTCGAGTCGGCGACCGCGTGGCTCACCATCCGCCGGCAGCAGGGCCCGGAGGCGATCGCGAAGGCGTTCGGCGCGCTGCTCGCCGGGACGGTGCCGGCCGGCGTCACGGACGTCCTCAGCCCGTGACAGCCGGCTCGCTCTCGAGCGCCCGGCGGATCACCAGGTCACGAGCAGCTCGCGGGGCCCGCGGAACATCCCGCCCGCGCGCCACGGGACGTCGCCGGCCGCGACGGCGAGCTCGAGCCCGCCGAACCGCCGCACCAGCGTGCTGAGCAGCACTTCGAGTTCCATCCTGGCCAGCTGCGCCCCGACGCAGTGGTGCGGCCCGTGGCCGAACGCGAGGTGCGCGCCCGATTCGCCGTCCAGGTCGAGCACCTCCGGATCGGCGAAGACGTCCGGGTCCCGGTTCGCCGCGTGCACCAGCAGCAGCACCGCGTCACCCGCGGGGATCGTGACACCGCTCAGTTCCACGTCCTCGGTGGCGATCCGCGGGAAGGCGGCGGCGACACCGAGCGGGATGAAGCGCAGCAGTTCCTCGATCCGCGCGGTCAGCCGGTCGGGTTCGCGCACCACCGCGGTCCAGCGGTCCGGCTCGCTCAGCAGCGTCCACACCATGTTGCCGATCTGGTTGATCGTCGCGTCGTACCCCGCGACGAGGACGACCCAGGCGAGCTGCACCAGTTCCGCTTCGGACAGGCGGTCACGCTCGTCGCGGGCCGCCACCAGGGTGCCGAGCAGATCGTCGGCCGGTTCACGACGGCGTCGGCCGACCAGTTCGACGAGGTAGTCGTTCAGGTCCGCACGGTGCGCGCGGCGCTCTTCCGGGCTCATCGCCGACGTCGACAACGCGGCCGCGGCCCCGGCGTGAAATCGCGGCCGGCCCGCTTCGGGAATGCCGAACAATTCGCTGATCGTCGTCACGGCCAGCGGCACCGAAACGTGCCGCACGAAATCGGCGGGCCGCCCGGCCGCGCACATTTTGTCCAGCAAATCGTTCACCACGCGCTCCATGCGCGGGCGCAGGGTGTCCACCCGGCGTTTGGTGAAGGCGTTGGCCACCAGCCGCCGCAACCGGCCGTGCGCCGGCGGATCCAGGGAGAGCAACGACCCGGCCTGGTCGGTCAGCTCCGGCCGCACGCGGGGAATGTCCACGCCCACAACGGCTTCCCTGCTGAACCGGCTGTCGGCCAGCACGGTCCGCGTGTCGGCGTACCTGGTGACCAGCCAGCCGTCCCGCCCGTACGGCAGCCGAACCCGGGCCACCGGATCGGCCGCGCGAAGCCGCGCGTAAGTCGGATCGAGGTCGAGCGCGTGCGGCGGGCTGAACGGATAAGCCTGTGCCACGGGACAGGAATCGTTTCCCGAGTCGCCCTCTGCCATGACCCCTCCACCAGTTAGCTCTGCCGACCCCTCGCAGTGATCTCCCGATCGTCGCGCACAGTAGAGCGTGCGCCTACGGGACGTATCGCAACATCTCCCGCCATGCGCTGTCAGCAAGCCGGCGAAACGCGAGTGAATCATGATTGCCAAAGCCTCTTCAGCCACGATTTCGGGAGCGAGATCGGCACATGTCTGCGTGCGTCCGGCGCACTGGTGATCGCGCCGACCCGTGGACGTCACGCCGGGTGGATGAGGCGGCTTTCGTAGGCGAAGATCACGGCCTGGATCCGGTCGCGGAGCTCGAGCTTGTGCAGGATCCGCCCCAGGTGGGACTTCACGGTCGCCTCCGCGAGGTGCAGCGTGGCGGCGATCTCGGCGTTGGACAGGCCGGAGGCGCGCAGCACGAACGCGTCGTACACGTCGGGATCACGGAAAGCATGGCGGTCACGGGCAACCTGGCCGGCACGGTGACCTGGTACGAGCTGCCGACGGCAGCCACCGCGACGGTCCGCACCCACAGCCGCGTGGAGGCTCTGGCGGTGACGCCCACGACGACGGTGTCCGGCCACGCCGACGGCACGGCGATGATCTGGCGACCCACCCTGCCGCACGCGGCCGCCACGACGAACCTCGACCACGCCGACCGCGTCGCCCTCCAGACCAGGGCACCCGAAGCAACGGGTGCCGAGCGGGCCTGGATCGACTTGGTCCTGGCTCTCGACAAGCAACGGCCCCGCTGACACGGGTTCGACCGGGGCGGCGGTGACCGTCGTTCTCGACAGGCCGCCCGGTTCAGGCCGAGAACTTCCCGGACAGAATCCTGGACGGCGTCGAAGGTGCGCAGAGTGGCACCCCATCGCCGACCGATTCCGCCGCTTGGCTACATGTTCTCGGCTCCCGCCTGGATCGCCTCCCGAATCCTGGCGTAGGTGCCGCACCGGCAGATGTTGCGGATCTCGTCGAGGTCGGCATCGGTGATCGCGTGCCCCGCGGCGGTCGCCTGCTTGACCTTCGCCACGGCGGCCATGATCTGGCCCGGCTGGCAGTAACCGCACTGGGCGACGTCCATTTGCAGCCACGCCTCCTGCATGGGGTGCAGGTCCTTGCCGACCGTCGCGGGCAGTCCTTCGATCGTGGTGATCTCGTCCGTGTCCTTGATGTCGGCGACCCGCACCGAGCAGGGGTTGAACGCTTTCCCGTTGATGTGGCTGGTGCAGGCCTTGCAGACGTCGAGGCCGCAGCCGTACTTGGGGCCGGTGATCCCGAGCAGGTCGCGCAGGACCCAGAGGAGCCGGAGGTCGTCGTCGGCGTCGACGGTGACCTGCCGTCCGTTGACCTTGAAGGTGTGTTGAGGCACGGCTGACTCCTAGAAGGCGTGGTCGAGACCGTCGGTGGGCGAGGGCGGGGTGGACGGCTGCAGCGGCAGCGGCTCGAAGCTGAGCGTGCCGTGGTTGACCGGGAACGAGGTCGGCATCTTGCCGACGGCCCGGGCGTAGGCGCACGCCACCGCGGCGAACGACGGCGCCACCGCGAGCTCACCGGCGCCGCTCGGATTGGCCGAGGTGTTCGGCATGACGACGACCTGCGTCTCGGGCGGGGTGTTCCACTCCCGGGTGTAGAAGTAGTTGTCCCAGCTGCCTTCCAGCGGGATGCCGTCCTTGATGTGCACGCTCGAGGTCAGGCACATCGCGATGCCGTCGTTGAGGCCGCCGATCATCTGCGCTTCCAGGCCACGCGGGTTGATCGCGAAACCCGGGTCGACGACCACGAGCGCCTTCGTCACCCGCGGCCCGGTGACCGCGTCGGGGATCTCGCGGTCGACCGTCTCGGGCCGGCAGTCGATCTCCACCAGCACGGCGATCGCGCCGCGGTACTCGGCGTGCAACGCGATGCCCTGCGCCGTACCGGCCGGCATCGCGCGGCCCCAGTTGCCGACCTGCGCGGCCTTGTCGAGGACCGCGCGCAGCCGGTCGTCCTTGAGAAACTCGCGACGGAACGCGACGGGGTCCTTGCCGAACTTCTTCGCCAGCTGGTCGACGACCAGTTCCTCGGCGGTCACCACGTTCGGCGAGTAGATGTTGCGCATGCTGCCGGTGTTGAACTTCAGCGGGATCTCGTTGAGCAGCTGGGTGGTCACGCCGAAGTTGTAGGGCGAGGACTGGCTCAGCAGGAAGATCGACTCGGCGAAGCTCAGGTTCCCGGCGATCGGCAGCCGGGACGCGAACGCCGTCAGCATCTCCCCCAGCCCGTGGCTGAACTCGGTCTGCACACTGGTGTGCCGCTGCTCGAAGCTGAGCACGTTGCCCAGCAGGTACGTCGCGCGCACCCGCGTCACGCACATCGGGTGGATCCGGCCCTGGCGGAAGTCGTCGGTGCGCGACCACATCAGCTTGACCGGCTTGCCCATCTTCTGCGACGCCTCCGCCGCTTCGGCGGCCGCGTCGTGGAACAGGTGCCGGCCGAACGAGCCACCGCCCTGGGTCACGTGCACCTTCACCGCGTCCAGGGGCAGCCCCAGCTGCTTGGCGATGTCCTCCTGCGCGACGATCGGCACCTTCAGGCACGACCAGATCTCCGCGCGGTCCGGCCGGACGTCGGCGATCGCGGCGCCGGTCTCGAGCGGGCTGTTGCTGGCGGCGGCGAAGGTGAACTCCGCGTCGATGTACTGGTCGAGCAGGCCGGGCACAGCCATCGGCAGCTGCGCGGCCTTGAGCTTCTTGAACACGGTCGCGTCGGACTCGCCGTCCACCGTGCCGGGTCCCCAAGTGACCTTCAGCGCGCGGATCGCGTCGATGCACTGACCGAAGGTCCGGCCGCGCACCGCGACGCCGTGCGAGATCGCGACGACGTCGGTGATCCCGGGCATCGCCTTGACCTGCGCGGCGTTGGCGATCGTCCGCGGCGTGCCGTTGATCGTCGGCGGCCGGGCGACCATGGTCGGCAGCGCGTTCGGGACGTCGATGTCGAGGGTGAACTGCTTGGTCCCGGTGACCGAGGCGTGGGCGTCGAGCCGGTTCTGCGGTGTGCCGAGGACCTTGAACTCCGAGCGCGCCTTCAAGGTGGCGACCACGCTGATCGTCGTCGCGGACGCCGCGGCCTTCGACAAGGAGCCGTAGCTCGCCTGGCGGCCGCCGGAGTGCCGGACCGTCCCGGCCGCCGTGGTCAGCTGCGACACCGGGACGCCCCACTGCGCGGCCGCTGCGGCGAGCAGCCGCTGCCGGGCGATCGCCGCGGCCGTGCGGACCGGGGTGTAGATGCTGCGCATCGAGTTGGAGCCGCCGGTGAGCTGGTTCATCAGCAGCTCGGGCCGGGCGTCGGCGAGGGTGACGTCGATCCGGTCCAGTGGCAGGTCGAGCTCTTCGGCGATCATCATCGCGACCGCGGTGGTCATCCCTTGTCCGACCTCGGCCCGCGGGACGGCGAAGGACGCGCGCCCGTCGGTGCCGACACCGACGGTGATCAGGCCCGAGGTCGGGAGGGCGGCGACGTTCTGCAGGTCACCGAGGTCGAAGATGTCCTCGGGCTGCGGCAGCGACGGAATGGACGCTTCGGCCTGGCCCGGCGCGAGTTCGGCGACGCCGATCTGCGCGGCGACGGCGAGCGTCGGCGCGGCGAGCACGAAGCCGAGAAAGCGGCGGCGACCGAGGGTGCGCGGTTCGGGTTCGGGTGGCTGCTCGGCGGGGACGTGGTGGGCCATGAGCGGCTGGTTCCTCTCGAACGACGGTGTCGGAGAAGTGCGGGGCTGGACGCCGCCGAGCCGGAGTGTTGCATAGATCACGCCGCCAAAAGAATGCCCTGACTGCCTACGTTTGGCCTAGCGTCGTTGTGCACGGTGCACAGCCGGTGCTTGTCAGGGCACGCGCGGTGGCGGGAGGAACGGCAGTGCGCGGACCACGAGAGCCAGCTCCAAGGAAAGGTCGCCACCGGTCAGGCGTTGCTCGATCAGCCCTTCGATCCGGTGGATCCGGTTGAGCACCGTGTTGCGGTGGCAGTGCAGGATCTGTGCCGAGCGGGTCGCCGACCCGCCGGTACCCACCCAGGTCGAGAGGGTCTCCAGGAGCAGTTCGCGTTCGTCGCCGCCCAGGTCGAGCAGGCCTCGCAGCCAGTTCTGCTGCAGGGACTCGGTCAGTTCGGGCGAGCTGAGCAACAGCGCCTCGGGCAGCCGTTCGGCGAGGCAGACGACCTCGGACCGGCCCGGTGGCACGGTCCTCATCGCCAGGACCGCCTGGCGGTAGGCCGCGTGCACGGCGGCCAGGCCGTCGACGACCAGGGACACCCCGGCCGGTACGGCCAGCACCGAGCCGACGGCCGCGACCACGCCGGCGACGTCGCGACCGGGTAGCGCCACCAGGCCGACGAGGACGTCGGCACGCGACTGCCAGGCCGACGGTGACCCGAGATCCTCCAGCGCGCTTCCCAGGGGTTCGGCGAAGTCGGCATCGGCGTCGCCGGGTCCGGCCGCCGCGACGACCACGTAGCGCCCGGAGATCGGCAGGCGGAGGGTGCGGGCGGCCTCGTAGGCGAACCCGGTGTCGGCAGCCCGCCCTTGCAGCAGGCCCTCCCACAGGGAGGCGCGGCGTTGTTCGTCCGCACGGACCATGCCGCGCTCGGTGGCGTGATAGGCCTGGGCGACCTGGGCCGAGATCGCGTCGACGACCTCCCACACCCGGGTCGCGAGGTCGAGCATGGCCTCGTTGTTCACCTCTCCGGTGGCCCGGGCCTGGTCGGTCAGGGCCTGCCAGACCAGGCGCCCGCCGAGCCGGAAGGAGCGCAGCACGTCGTCGAGCGGCAGCTGCTGCTCGGCGCGGCGACGCCCGGTGGCGCGGGCCGCGTCGTAGAAGTCTTCGGCGTCGCCGGCGTGACCGATGAGCTGGAGCACGCGCCGGAGGTTGTCGTGGCACGAGTGCCACAGGTCGTCCCGCGGCACGACGTCGACCAAGCGGTAGCCGGGGTTCTGGTCGCCGATCACGGAGACCAGGCCGTCGGTCAGCCGGTCGAGGCCGCCGAGCACGCTGGCCGCGAGCGACCGCGCCGTGTCGCCGTCGTCCACCCGCACGTCAGTCATCCGCACCCACCGTCGTCGCCCCGCGCCCGGGGATTCGGAACCGATGGCCGCGCGGATCGGATGAGCGGATGTGTGGTGGTCGTGGTCAACCCGATCCGCGCCATCCCTCGCGCGGGACATCGCCGTGCCGAACCGGACGCCCGCGAGGGCAGTATCGGCCGCCCGATGCGAATCCGCCAACCGCGAACCAGCGCCTTGCCGGATTGCCGGACAATCTGACAACCTATAGGGCAGACTGCGTCAAAAGAGGAGGTCGGCTGGTGCGAACCCTTGACGGCGGTGACGTCGGACCTTCGGTCAGCATGACCGAGGCGATCGCGTCGGTGCACGAGGATGCCCCGCGGGGAGGCTGGTGACCGTGGCGGATCCGAGCACCGGCCTGGGTGCGAGCATCCGGCGACAGAGCACCACCGAGCAGGCCGCCGAAGCCGTCCGGCAGGCCATCCTCTCCGGCCGGCTGCCGCCAGGCACTCCCCTGCGCGAAGCCGCCCTCGCCACCGAACTCGGCGTCTCCCGCAGCACCCTCCGCGAAGCCGCGCGAACCCTCGAAAGCGAAGGCCTCGTCCGCTACCAGATGAACCGCGGCATCGTCGTCGCCGACGTCACCGGGCCGGACATCACCGACATCTACGCCGCCCGCGCCGCCGTGGAACTGGCCGCAGCCGACGCCCTCACCGGGCACCGCGACCCGGAGATCTACCAAACCCTGGCCGACCTGGTCGACCAGATCGAACGCGCCTTCGACCGCGGCGACACGGCCGCCGCGCTCGACGGTGACCGGCTCTTCCACGCCACCCTGGTCGCGGCCACCGGCAGCCCCCGGCTGCGCCGCATCCACGAACAGCTCCAGCAAGAACAGCGCCTCGCCCTGGCACTGGCCGAACGCTCCCGCCGTGAACTCGGCCGCACCACCGACGACCACCGCCGGCTACTGGAAGCCCTGCACGGCAGCCCCGGGCAAGCCAGGGCGGAACTCACCGCACACCTGCACGCCGGCGCCGCCGAGCTGCGACGGCTGCTCGACCTGCTCACCCACCGGAACGCAGAAGAGGCACCTCGTGGCTGACCACCGCATCGACGGCGCGTGGGACCTGATCGTCACACCCTGGCACCTCGACGAGCACATCCCGGCCTTCCCGATCCCCGCCACCGCGACTCAGGTCGTCCGTCCGCCCCTCCCCACCGGGCCCGTCCCCGCCCGGATGAACCTGCTACACCGAGCCGCCTTCGACGCGGTGACACAGGCCGCCAAGCCCTTGGTGCTCTCCGGCGATTGCCCCACCTCCCGCGCGTCGGTGGCGGCGCTGCAGCGCCGCCACCCCGACCTGGCCGTGCTGTGGCTCGACGCCCACGGCGACTTCAACACCCCCGCCATCTCGACCAGCGGCTACGTCGGCGGCATGGCACTGGCCATGCTGACCGGCCGCACACCCGGCCTGTTCGACGACACACTCGGCCTGCAACCCGTCCCCGACGCCGGCATCGTGCTCGCCGACGCCCGCGACCTCGACCCCGCCGAGCGCGACGCCCTCACCACCAGCCACGTCCACCGCGTGCCCGCCGACCCCGCCGCGATCACCGCAGCTCTCGACCGGCTCGGCCCGGTCCCCGTCTACCTCCACCTCGACATCGACGTCATCGACAGCGCCGAACTGCCCGGCGCACGCTTCCCCTCCGGCCCCGGCCCCTCCCTCGCCCGGATCGAGGAATGCCTCGCCGCCGCCTGCACCACAGCCGACGTCACCGCCGCCTACATCGCCTGCGCCTGGCTACCCGAGCACGCCAACGACCAGACCAGCCGCCAGACGATCACCCGCCTCACCACAGCACTCGGCGCCGACCTGACCTGGCACGAACCCGCCGGCAGCTGACCGTCCAGCCAGGCGCTCGGCCGCCCACGCGAGACGGCCATCAGGCCCCGGAAATCGTCGTCGTCCTGTGGTCAGCTTGCATGCACGCCTCGGCCTTCCTTGATGCTCAACGCAGCCGGCGGCGGGGTCTGGGCCGGGACAAAACGCCACGGGTGTGTACCCGCAGAACCGACAGCAGTGTCCGTCCACGGCGGGAACCGGCCACCGATCGGGCTTGCCTGGTCCGGGCGACCCCGCCAGATCCGCGTCGGTGATTCCTGCAGGAGACCGGGGTCACACGATCGGGCCGTGACGATTCACTACGACCCGGGTCGTAGTGACGTGGAAGTGCGGCGAACCCCGCGAACTTCCGCTCCAGGCAACGAAACTCGATCCGAGGAGCAGCCATGACGAACCCCGCCGTCACCAAGACCCCCGCCCACTCGACCGTGATCGAGCCGGCCGCCACCGGAGCGCTGGTGTCGAAGCAGGGCGTCACCACCATCGCCGACACCGTCGTGGCCAAGGTCGCCGGTCTGGCCACCCGCGAGGTCTCCGGGGTGTTCGCCCTCGGCGGCGGCGCTGCCCGGGCGTTCAGCGCGATCCGCGAGCGCATCCCCGGCGCCTCGGCCTCGGTCGCGCAAGGTGTGTCGGTCGAGGTCGGCGAGCGCCAGGCCGCCGTCGACCTGCAGATCCTCGTCGAGTACGGCGTCTCCATCTCCGACGTCGCCCGCTCGGTCCGCCGCAACGTCATCACCGCGGTCGAGCAGACCACCGGCCTGGAGGTCGTCGAGGTCAACATCAACGTCTCCGACGTGCACATCCCCGGTGACGGCAACGAGGACGACACCACGGTCGTCACCGGCCGCGTCCAGTGAACGCCGGCGTCGAGATCGACGCCGACCGCATCGCCGTCGCCGTGACGGCCCTCCCGAGCGTGGCGGGCCTGCACAGCGGCCGGTTCGGCGAGATCGCCACCCTGCTGCCCGGCCGCCGGATCCCCGGCGTCCGGATCCGGCCCGACGAGATCACCGTCGGCGTCACCGGCCGCTACCCGGCCACCGTCACCCGGATCTCCCTCGACGTCCGCGGCGCCGTCGGGCCGGTCGACCGCCCGGTGCACGTCCGGATCGGCGACTTCGCCGCCCCCACGGCCATCGAGGTCACGCTCGAGAGCCCGGACGCCGTGTCCGCGCCACCGCTTTCCTGAGCCGCCCGGGCCGATCGCCACAGCAAGGAGAACAACCATGACCGCCACCCAGCTCGGCCTGCTCACCGGCCTGGCCCTCGGTCTCGCCGCGGCGTTCGGCGGCTTCGGCGCCTTCGTGATCGTGCTGATCCTCGCCGCGCTCGGCCTGCTCGTCGGCCGTGTGCTGGACGGCAAGCTCGACCTGTCCCAGCTGACCGGCCGCGACCGGGGCTGAGCCGCCGTGACCACCGCAACCTGCCGAGCCTCCCGTCCCGGACCGCGCCGGCGGACCTGGACGAACGCGGCAGGCTCACGATCACCGGCCGGACGCTCGAGCGGATCGCCGCCCGCGCGGCCACCGAGGCAGCGCCGCCAGGAGAACGGCGCCGAACACCGACGTCAGCCACGGACCGCGCAGAGGGCTGCGCCAAGCGAACCGTCACCTGCCATCAGGTGACCCTACGACCGTGGCGGCACCAGCGACGTCGCCGGCGTTCCCCGGTAAGGAAACCCGCAAGGATCTCTTGTGGACGTTCACTCGTCCGGGGTGCCTGGCCATCGGCACGGGGACGCTGACCCGGATCGCGTCACGCCCGGCACTGCTCGGGGGCCTGCGGCTCGTCCCGGCCGGCCGGGTCACCGAGCTCGACCACGCACCGGCCGCTCGCTTCGGCGCGCGTCGGACGTTCCGGCCGAACACCGCGGGGCCGCAATCGTGCGGCCTGTTCCGCATCACGACTCCGTGCGCGGCGGAAACCGATGCAGCCGAAAAGAAACCCCCGTCGATGAGGGACATTGCCCTCTCCTGTCGTGAGCCTGGCCTTGCGTGCCCCTCGCGAGCGCACCCGTCGACAGGTGCGGATACCCCGTTGTCCGGGGCGCTAACCGTGTCGGGAAACAGGAGTCGCTCTCGCCTTGGTCCATCCACAATGGACTTCCGGCGGTCTTACGAGAACACGAAGTACCGCAGCCACAGGTACGGCGCGGCGATCAGCACCGTCAGCAGCGTGACTTGCGCGCCCTTGCGGGTGAACTCCCAGAACGAGATCGGGCTCCCCGACCGCGCCGCGATCCCCAGCATCACCACGTTGGCACTGGCGCCGATCGCGGTCATGTTGCCGCCGAAGTCCGCGCCCAGCGCCAGCGACCACCACAGCGCGTCGGCATGCCCGGGGTCCGGGATGTCCTGCGTCAGCGCGAGCACCAGCGGGCTCATCGTGGCCACGTAAGGGATGTTGTCGATGACGCCGGACAGCAGCGTGGACACGACGAGGATCAGCATCACCGCCACCAGCGCGTCGCCGCCGGTGGCATCCGCGGCGAGCTTCGCCAGGTCGCCGATCACCCCGGTCTTCACCAGGGCACCGATCATCACGAACAGCCCGGCGAAGAACAGCAGCGTCTCCCACTCCACCCCGGCGAGGTAGGCCGACGGCTCGGTGCGGGAGATCAGCACGAGTACCCCGGCACCCAGCAGCGCGACCACCGAGGGCTCGATGTGGAACAGCGAGTGGCCGACGAAGCCCGTGAACACCGCCAGCAGCACGACGCCGCACTTGATCAGCAGGCCGCGGTCGCGGATCGCCTCGCGTTCGTTGAGCCGCATCACGTCGGCCACCCGGGCCGGGTCGACGTCGAACGAGCCGCGGAACACCCAGCGCAGCGCCAGCGCGAACGCGACCACCTCGATCGCCACGATCGGCGTCAGGTTCAGCAGGAAGTCGTTGAACGACAGCCCGGCCCGGCTGCCGATGATGATGTTGGGCGGGTCGCCGATCAGCGTTGCGGCCCCGCCGATGTTCGACGCCAGCACCTCGGCGATCAGGAACGGCGTCGGCTTGATGTCCAGGCGGTCGCAGACCAGCAGGGTGACCGGGGCGATCAGCAGCACCGTCGTGACGTTGTCCAGGAATGCCGACGCGACCGCGGTGATCACCACCAGCAGCACCATGATCCGCAGCGGCGAGCCCTTGGCCCGCTTCGCCGCCCAGATCGCGATGTACTCGAACACGCCGGTGCGGCGCAGCACGCCGACGATGATCATCATGCCGAGCAGCAGGAAGATGACGTCCCAGTCGATCCCGGTGTCGTGCGAGTAGAACGCGTCCTCGGAGCCGGTCACCCCGAGGGCGAGCACGACGCCGGCGCCGGCCAGCGCGGCGACCATCTTCGGGATCTTCTCGGTGGCGATGAAGACGTAGGCGACGACGAACACCACGACGGCGAGCACGGTGCTCATCACGCCGCTCCCGGGTTCAGTGGTGCGCGAGCGCCAGTTCCAGCAGCCGTGACGCCGAGATCACGCCGAGCAGCTTCTTCTCCTCCATGACCGCGACCAGCGGGCAGCGCAGGCGGGCCATGATCGCCGCGACCTCCACCATCGTGTCGTCGGCCTGCACCCGCGCCAGCTCCGCCGGCTTGTCCGGCAGCAGCGAGCGGACCGTCTTGCCGCTCAGCTTGCCCGCGACCCGGTCGGCCATCGACTCGTCGAGCACCCCGGCCAGCGACGGGTCGTCCCGGACGTAGCCGGGCACCAGGAACTGGACCACTTCGGACGCGGGCAGGATCGACCGCGGGCAGCCCGCGGCGTCGGTCACGACGAGGCCCGGCAAGCGGCGTTCCGCCAGCAGCCGGGCCGCGTCCAGTGCGTCGGAGTCCAGATCGACGACCGGGTACTCCTCGGCCATCTCCACGGCGTGCATCTGCCCAGCTTACGACCGTCCGGGACGGTTCGCGATGACGCTTCACCGGTACGAGCGCCATGAAAATTCCGTCCTCGAGCCGCGACCTCCACCCGCGCCGGGCGAAGGGCCGACCAGACTTCCCGGCACACCTGAGCGTAAAGATGCCGCAAAGACCACCGGCGAGCAACTCGGATCCGCCGCGGGTGAACAACGCCGAACGTCCACTGTAGAACGTCCGGGTGACCGCGGTCCGGGCCGCGCGAACCGGGAGTATCGTCGACGCCGGTGTGCCGGGAAGCCTGGTCGGCGTGATTCCGCCGACCCCGGGAGAGCACACCATGACCCCAGCCATCGACGCCGACGGCCTGACCAAGCGCTACGGCGACGTCACCGCGGTGGAAGACCTTTCACTCACCGTCGAACCGGGCGAAATCCACGCGTTGCTCGGCCTCAACGGCGCCGGGAAGACGACCACGATCCGCATGCTGCTCGGCATGGTCCGCCCCACCGCTGGCCGGGTGGCACTCCTGGGCACCCGGGTCCGGCCGGGCACCCGGGCGATCTGGGCCCGCGTCGGCTACCTCGTGGAAACCCCGGCGGCCTACCCCGAGCTGACCGTCACCGAAAACCTCCTGGTCGCCGCCCGGCTGCGCGGCCTGACCGGCCCCGGACCGGTGTCCGACGTGATCGCCCGGCTCGACCTCGGTACTTACGCGCACGTCCGCGCCCGGACACTCTCCCTCGGCAACGCGCAACGGCTCGGGCTCGCCAAGGCACTGATCCACCGGCCTGCGTTGCTCGTGCTGGATGAACCCGCCAACGGCCTCGACCCGGCCGGGGTCGCCGAGATCCGTACCCTGCTGAGCGAACTCGCCCACGACGGCGTCGCGGTGCTGCTGTCCAGCCATATCTTGACCGAAGTGGCCCGCACCGCGGACCGCATCTCGGTGCTCGCCGACGGCCGGCTCGTCTGGGCGGGCGACACCGGCGACCTCGTGGCCCAGGCCCGGCCACGGCTGAGCGTCGGCGCGCGCGACCTGGGCGCCGCGTCGACGGCGCTGCGGGCGGCCGGACACCCCGCCGAGCCGGGCCACGGCACCTGCCTGGTGCTCACCGGTGACCGCGCGATCGGGCATCCCGACGAAATCGCGACGCTGCTCGTGGCCGCCGGCTGCCCGCCCACGCGTCTCGCGATCGAGGAGGACGACCTGGAGACGTGCTTCCTGCGCCTGGTCGGCACCCGATGAGCGCCACGACCGCCGCGATCGGAACCGAACTGCTGAAAGCGCGCCGATCCCGCCTGCCGTGGGTCACCGTGAGCGCGTTCACCATCGCCGCCGCGTTCGGCGGCCTGGTGATGTTCATCCTCCAGGACCTGCGGCGAGCCCGGTCCCTGGGCCTGCTCGGCACGAAGGCCGCGCTGACCGGCGGCACCGCCGACTGGCCCGCGTACTTCGCGCTGCTCGCCCAGACCGTCGCGGTGGGCGGCGCGCTCCTGTTCGGCCTGATCGTGGTGTGGCTGTTCGGCCGCGAATTCAGCCAAGGCACGGTGAAGGACCTGCTGGCCCTTCCCACCGCGCGCACCACGATCGTCGGCGCGAAGTTCGCCGTCGCCGCCGTGTGGTCCCTGCTGCTGGCCTGCTACCTGTTCGCCCTCGGCCTGCTCGCCGGCGCCGTCATCGGCCTGCCCGGCTGGTCCCCCGCGATCGCCCTCCGCGGGCTGGCCGAACTGCTGGTCACCACGGTCCTGACCGTATTGCTGGTGACGCCGTTCGCGCTGGCCGCCAGCACCGGCCGCGGTTACCTCGCCGGTGTCGCCGCGATGATCGCCGCGGTCTTCTCCGCGCAGGTCGTCACCTTGCTCGGCTACGGGCGGTACTTCCCGTGGTCGGTGCCCGCGCTGTACACCCGGCTCGCCGGTCCCGGCAGCGACCCGCCCGGCGCACTCGGCTTCACCTTGGTCTCGCTGGTGGGCGTTGCGGGCATCGCGGCCACGACGGCCTGGTGGCGCCAAGCCGACCACGACCGCTGAGCGGCCGTCACACGTTCTCGGCGGCCCGGCCGAGGCCATCCGGCCCCATACCAGCCGGGCCGCTCCCGTCGGCGCTCGTTACGCCTCGAACCCCGCGAGCGGACGAACCTCGATCGGCACCGTGATCGCGGCGGTCACCCGGGCCGCCCAGCCCAGCGCAGCGTCGAGGTCCCCGGCCTCGATGAGGTAAAGCCGCCGAGGTGCTCCCGTCCTTCGGCGAACGGGCCGTCGGTGGTCAGCACCTCTCCCCCGGACTCCCGGACCACCCGCGCGGCACCCGGATCGCTCAACCGGGCACTGAACAGCCACGCCCCAGTCGCCTTGAGTTCCTTCTCCACCTCGCCGAGCAGCTGCTGCGACCGATGCATCTGCTCCGCGGTGGGCTCTTCACGAACTTCACCGTCGACACCGTGTACAGACAACAAGAACTGGGTCATGACCACTCCTCTCGACGGGCGGTTCCCGCCGCTCACCCGTCATACGAACGAGTGTGGCCCGAATCGACAGACCCAGCCTCGTCAACACTTCTTCGGACGAAGCGACATCTCGTGGACGGACGCGCCGCCGCGGCGACGACGTGGTCGTTCGCGTCATCGTGTTCGAAGGAGGCGGCGCTCATGGGCATCGGCAAGCGGCTGGCACGCAAGGCGGTGCGTCGCACCGTTCCCCGCTCGGTCCGGCGCGCAGCGCATCCCGTTCGAACGGTGAAACGCGCCGTGACACCTCGACCGGTGCGGCAGGTCAGCCGCGCGATCCACACCGTCACCAATCCTCTCGGCGCAGCCGAGAACCTGCTCATCAACAGCGTCACCGGCTCACGAAAGCGCGGCCGGCGGACGACCGCCAGTACTCGCTCCCGCACCGCACCGACGCGCACTCGTTCGGCTGCGCCCGCCGTCACCGCCACCGATGTGAGGGCCGCCGAAGGCGCAGCGTCCCACCATCACCTCGCCGAGCTCATGGCCGTCCAACGTGAACGCTTCAGCCCGGCGCAGCGGCCGATCATCCCACTCCCGGCCCCGGCCGATCCTGCGGCCTTCCAGCAGCAGGAGTGGGCGAAGATCAAGCACGACGCCCGGCCCTGGCAACGCGCGCGGCGCCGGGAGCTGCGTCAGGTCTCGGACGGCCGAGGCGCTCAGCTGGCCGCGGAGTTCACCGCACGAGCTCAGGCGCACCGCCGGACCCAGCAGACCCAGGCCGACGCGTGGTGGGCAGCGTTGCAGCAAGGACGGCCTCCGGTGCTTCGCGCCGCCTTGGACGCGGCGTTCGCGGACAACCCCGCCCCGGTCCGGATCGTCAACGCGGAACGGCACAGCGCCGAGCTGGTCGTCCTGCTCCCCGGGTTCGAGGTGCTGCCCGCCAAGAAGGCACACGTCACACCCACCGGGCGCTTGTCGAGCAAGGCGTGGACCAAGACCGAACTCAACAACGTCTACGCCGAACTGCTCGGTGCCCACCTGCTCGCCACCGTCCGGGAAACCTGGGCCACCGGTCCCTCGCTGACCCATCTGAAGGTGACCGGCCTCCGCCGGGGCCCCGGCGGCGCCGACGAGCACCTGTTCGCCGTCGAGGTCGACCGCGCGAGCGTGGCCTGGCACGACGACGGTGCCGGAGCGGCCATTCTCGATGCGGCTCCGCACGGCCTCAACCGGGTGGGCAAGACGCGCGACGTACGACCTCGGTCCGCAAGCGCGAGCGTATAGGCACGGCGCTTGAACGGGACGTGCTCGACGCCGGCGTGCGAGAACGAGTCCCGATGGCCCAGGATCAGGCGGGCCATCGGCTTTTGCGATCACTGCCTGGCCGACCTGATCGCGAAGTGCGACGCGACAGCGATCGCACTCGGAGACGCGCCTCGCGCGCGGTTCCGCACCCGGCACAAACCTTGCGGCGCGATCGTCGACGTCTCACTGGCGATGATCCGGCGAGGAGGCTGGGTCTGCCAGATGTGCAAGTGGATCGAGCACGGCGCGGAGAACCGCCGGCTCGGGTACCCCAACCTCGTCGGTGATTGGCCCGTCGAACGACAAGAGCAGCTCCTCGCCGCGGCGGGGATGAGGTCCCTGCATCCACTCGGCGACCAGGACGGCAACGGTCCGCTCAACGTCGAATGCCTGGAATGTGGCGCCGCCCAGGCCGACACGCTCTTCGGCGTCTCCGAAGGAATCCGCCTGTCCTGGCTTTCCTGCGCCGAATGCAACGCGAAGCGGTTCAAGCCGACGCAGGAGACCATCCGAACACGAATGGAGTCGCTGGGCCTCCGCCTCGTCGGCGAGTTCACCGGGGATCCCGGGCTGCCGCTGTCTGCGGTGTGCACCCGCTGCTCGACGCCGCGGGCCGTGTCTCGGACCGCGGTCTGCGGCGGGAGCCCACCGTGCTTGCGCTGCGACGGGTCCAAACTGGACCCGGACGCGCCGCATCGCGTCTACTTGATCGACTTCCCGCACCTCGGGGACCGCGGCGTCTACAAGGTCGGCATCACACACTGCGCGAACGGCAATCGCTTACGCAGCCATGAGAAAGCAGGAGGGACGGTACTGGCGACGATCGAGGTTGCGTGACCTGCTTCCGCACGGCGGCACCACCGAGTGCTGGTCACGCCACGCCGGCTACCCGGACCTTGCCGAAGTCGCGGCCCGCTGACCAGTACGGAGGGTGTCACCGCGTCCTCGGCGTCTGCCTTCCAGTCCCAGCGATCCCGGATCTCGATGAACTCGGCCCAGCTGCGGATCGAACGGATCGGCGGCCCTGGCAGCGTGAGTCGGACTGCGAGCGTCGTCTGCGGCGTCGCGCTGCCGGTGATCACGGTGTCCAGACGCAAGACCGAGCCTCAAACTTCGGCCCAAGTCATCCAGTCGTCGCCCTCACGTTGCACGCCCCACGCCACCGCCAGTTCCTCGACCATCAGGCGGCCCAGTGCGGCAGCAGCGATGGCCGGCTCGACCCGCAGCGGAGAGGCCGCCGGAGTGCAAACCACCTCGATGTGAGCTGCAGCCGGCATGTCGAACCGGCACAAGTGGACCTCACGCAACCGGCTGCCGTGCCGTTCGGCGTCCGTCACCAGCTCATCCACCATGATGAGGAGGTCGGTCAACCGGGCCGGCGACATGTCCGCGAACACCTCGGCGGCCACCCGGCGCGCTTCGGCACCGGCCGGGACACCAGGCAGCAGGCCACCAGACGACGCGCAGAGAGTGACAATGGCGGGCGGGAAATGGCCCACGGTCACCACTCCTCGCGGTTGAAAGCCCTTCCACCCGTCTACCCGGCATCTGTGACGCGTACACCTGAATCAAGGCGCCGTGAACGACCATCGTGTCCTCAGAACGGCGCCGATCAAGGTCTTCTGACCGCGGGACCCGTCCGTCAACGAACAGCCCGGACCCGCTGCGGTGCATTTGACGTCGCGCCGGTTCCCGATGAGCCAGGGTGCCGGACGCCCTTCGTACGTTGCCGGCGCAAGGGCTTGGACTCTGTAGCTGCCGGCAGCGGCGAGCTGCCGCGCCAGGGGGCACCGCAACTTCCCGCTGCCGCCGACGACTGCAGCGGTCACCGATCATCACGCCGGAGCACTTCAGCGTGTCGCGCCGAGGGCGGCCAGCGTGCCGATGCGACGCACGGTTACGGATTCGTGACGAGCTGGCCCGTCCTACGGTCACGTCAGCCGCAGCGTCAGCGGCCGACGGGCTGCCGTTGGACGATCGTCAAAGTGGAGAGTAAATGGCCTCTTGACTCAGGACACAAAGAAGCCCAGGCCTCTGGCCTGGGCTTTTGCTCCCCCGCTTGGACTCGAACCAAGAACCCTCCGGATTATTGGTTCGAGTTATTTCGGGTCGACGTCAGTCGCTCTGGCTGGAATGTTTGCAATAGCTCACGCTCTCAGTCGAAGTCAGTTGACCTCGTTCGACCTGCAATTTCGCCCTTAAATCGCCCCGCGTTCGACAGCCGGGACCGGACACACCCACAGCGGTACATCACACGACGGCTCGACCACACATAGCAAACGGGCCGCGCCGGTCCAGTTTGCGTTACCTCGTAACCGACGGGGCGACACCGAACCCGCGAGCCTGTCAACGCGGACAACGTCGAGCACGCCCTCAATTCTGTCAGTTGCTCGACCTCATCCACATGGTCGAAGCGCGGTCGCCAGAGGCGATCGCCGCCAACGCCCGTTAGTTATGATGCGCCGAGGCATCAACCCGGCCGCAACTCTGACCGTCGCCGAAGAAGGCGACCTACTCAGGCGAATCTGTTCGCCACTCTCTGCCAGCGAACGAGGGAGACGACCGGCAGTTCCAGCACCTCGGCAGAGACTGCCAGCAGGTCGTCCACTCGCCTGCGAGACCTTACGTCGCAGAAGTCACGCTGGCCAATCAGCCAATCATGAATGGAAAGGTCGCTTGAAGGTTCGATCTTGCTCAGCGCGGAACCGGCGGCAGGCGATAGGCTGGTGATCACCGCGACGACGATCACCAGCTCGATAGCGTGCCCGGCAAGGGATTCATGGCCCTCAGCATCGACCATGACACGCGCCTTTGTCACCCGGTAAATGTTCAAGAAACGCTTTGCGCGTCGTGGAGAGACGCCGACTAAGGGTGCGACTACATCGAAGGCCTGCAACTCGTCTTCATCGAGCTGCATCGCCGAGACGATCAAGTCGAGCTCGACGTCCTCGCGGGGCGTCGGCCGGTTCGTGGGCGGAACACGCTCCGATGAACCGGGTACGCCGATGCTGGCCGACGTCTCCGCGTTCGCATGTTCGACAGAAGCCAGCTGGGCAGCCCCCGCGACGGCACGAAGGAAGCTGCTACTCCGCTCAGGCGTCATAGCGGGAAGACGGTAGGTCAGCTGGAATATCTTGTCGAGGTAGTCGCCCGGCGAAGCCGAAGACGTCTCGTCTCCTGAGTCGGCTAGAACTGGGTGCACCTGCTCAAGGGAGTGCGTGAGCCATTCGCCGTCGACACCGACCACCACGACGAACAACGGCAAGGCCAGAAGCAGATGAACCGCCTCGAGGACGAGCGTAACGGTCTCGGGCGTACATCGATCGAGATCGTCGATGTATAGGACGATGCGGTCGATGCCACCCTCCGCATCCGAGGCCGCCAGCGAATGGCGTAGATACTGATCTAGGTCGCGAAGATCTCGATGAACGAGGGACACCACCCCGAGATACTTCCCGTAGTCGCCACTCTGCGCACGCTCGGCCAAGTAGCACTCGAGGAGTCTTGGACCAGTTAGTTCTGACACCTTTTCTTGGGCGCCAGCCTCTTCTCGAACGGCACAGTCCAGCTCTTGCTGGGCACGATTGAGCGCGCTCTCCGCAGACGCCAGCCGTTCGCGCACTACGGCTTCGCTCTGCTTGATCCGGGCTTCCGCCTCAGCGCGTTTGTGTTCCAACGTGCGTTGAACTCGCTCCGCCGGAGCCAGGAGCGATCGAGCAAGCCCGGCTTGACGCGTGATCCAGGCAGCGACCCCGCTGGCCACCGCGGCCAGTTGCGACACCGCTCCCACAGTCGGCGCGAGCCAACTCTGACTCCAGTCGATCACCGCGCTCAACACCAAGCCTGCCACTCCCACCATCACGGCCACGAGGAGACCTAGGACCAACGGCGACTTGTACCACCGTCCGGCCGTCGCCAGCAGGCGTGCGCGGCCGACTATCGTCCGAACCTGTTTGGCGGCCTCGACGAGTTCCCGCGCGCTGTTGCCCAAAGCGGGAAGGCCGAGACTGCCGGCCGCCTCGCTGAGTTGCATCTTCAGATTCGGGTCCGCCGACACTTCCGCCCAGGCATCCCTCAGGGTCACCTCGGCGGCTTCGACCCGCGCCTCCTCCTGCTCACGCTGCAGTTCGGCAAGCTGGGCCCGCCGCCGAGTGACAGCGAGCTGCGCTTCGTGGAGCTTCGACTCGGCGCCGCTCTTAGTTTCCCGGAGACTCTCGACATGCATCAAAGCCTGGTCGAGCACCTGCCCAGGCTTGGGGCCAGCGTTGTGCAAGGAGGAAAAGATCTGGTGAACAAGACTCGCCCACAGGTTACCATCGGCGTAGTGCCAGGCATTGAACCAAACACTGACGACCTTCCGACAGAACGCACCATCCCGAGCCGCCAAGAACCGGATCTCGTCTTCAAGCGTTCGCATGAAGAAAGATTTGCCACTTCCCCACTCTCCGTAAACTCCGAGGGCCAGCGGCGGCGACATCGAGACAGAAGAAATTAATGCCGCAATCGAAGTGGCGTCGTCTCGAATCCCGAGCAGATCCTCACCTTTGACCGTCTCTCCAGAAAACGCCGGAACAGCAATCTTGACCGGGTCCGGCGGACGAATCAAGTCCAGGACATCCAGCAGTTCCCCGAAGGCTCTTCCAGCGAACTTTTCCACGACAAGCCGACGAAAAACTGCAAGATCGTCCGGAATCAGGTTAAACGCATTTCGAGAAGTAGCCACCACTACGACCTTCTGACCGATCCTAGGCCGATGAGCCGCCAAGTTGCGCAGGGTTGCGAAGACAACCGACGGCCGAAAGCCTTTCTCAACCTGCTGACTGCCATGTAAGGAAAACACAGCCAAGATAATGTCGTAGCGTTCATGCAAGTGCAGTTGCTCGACGGTAATATCTCCGGAGCTTCCCTCGATGAAGAGCTGATCGGCGAATACTCGATCATATCCCTCTTGGATCAGTCTTCTCGTGAGATCGTCGGCCTTCCTGACGGCGTCGGCAGTCAGGGAGAGAACCAAGACGCGTTTGCTCACATCGTGGGCGCTTCGGCCAGGTGACTGAAGGGGCGGGGAACTATGCATCGTGACCGACAAGTCGCGTGAGGTGGGCCAGCCGTTACATTGCGACGAGCCAGCTCACGACGGCGGAACGAGTCAAGCCCAGCCGAGGTCATCTTGGCTGCAACGAAACGGCCTGAGGGAGTAAAGTCTCGGCATAGACTACGCATTTCCCGCCGGAATGCGGCCGGAGTGGCCCTGGTCAAGATCGTCTGCGATCCTCGCCACAAGTAGGTGGCCCTTCTCGTCGCGCAACGCCAGGCGCAGGTCTGGGACTGGCTCGCCCGACATCCTCACCGTTCCCGTCAGCGTGCTGCAGATTTCCAACTCCAGATCCATCTCTCCGTCGCAGCCGAGCGTGATCACCCATCCGATGCCGGGGATCTCACCTTCTCAGCCGGACATCACGGTCGCGCGCACCTCGTCGTAGGCGTCCGTCGCCGCCGGGCCGAGTGGCCACCGTGGCGGTCGGTCACCCTGACGTGGGTGCTCACCGCTGGCCGGACCTGTCTCGTGCCCGATGTGAACCTCGGGACTCCTGCCCCTGCGGCCAACGGCGACACCGTCCGCGCGAACTACGCGCGCCCACCGTCCGCCGAACTGAAGGTACACATGCTCAGTAACTCCGCTGGGCGGGGTGACCACTGCCGGAGGTACGACCACAGCGCACATCCCCACCGCGTACGGCCGCGAGCCCGGTCCGCCGCTGTCTGACCGATAAACAGTGACTATGTCACCTCGTCGCGAATCACATCCTTCACAACCTTGCGGTCTGGAGCCAAGAAGTCGCAAAAGTAGTCAAACGACAGGAAGAACCTCCACTCCGAGCCCGGTATTCACACCAATGGGCCAAGGTGGGCAGCGATGACCACGGACCGTGGCATGGTGGTTCGACCGGCTGGCGTCGAGCGCGCTAACCAGCCGCGACGACATGGAGATATGACCGATGAAGAACGCGTGGAAGCTCAGCAACAAGCAGACCGGCCACACTCGCACGTCCAGCCTCAATTTGAGCTGGGAGCTGCACTGCGACCCGATCTCCGACAACTACACCCCGGACGAATCGACGCCGTGGATCTGCTGAAGCTTGGGCCAAACGTTACTTCCCCGATCCGACCGCGGAGAAGTTGTACGGTCCAGGCATGGTGGGCATCAGCTGGTTCGTCGACGGAGCAGAGAGTAGCACTTTTGAGGGAGCACCGTTCACCGCCCATGTCTTCAATCTCACGACACACGAAGACTTCCTCTCCGCCTACACGTGGCCGCGTCACGCCGATGACAACACGCCGCTGAACTGGCTGAAACTGCCGGTGGCGGACAAGCTATGGAGACACGAACGTGGCGACAGGGGCGGATTCCTGCAGTAGGCCACCGGATGGAAACCCTCACCGCCGCAGCCCGCAGTTCACCTCCCGGGCTTGCTCGCGGCAGTACCCGAACTCCACGGAACGGTGCCATACCGACCGCGCGCCACTGAGTAGCTACGCCGCCCCAGCCGCCCGCCGCGGTAACGTCGCGACCGCCGCAGGTCCCCCGGACCCCGATGGCTTCCGCGTGCGCCCGCCTCGGCCACCAAGACGTCGGCGTCCAAATCCTCCGCCACCGCAGCGGTTTCCGCCGCAGTCGACTGCACACCCACCGACACGACGATGGCGGCCGCACGAAGCACGGCCAGCATGTACTCCGCGAAGGTAACACCTGCCGTCGCTGATCAGACTCCATGTCACCGGCGTACGCTTCCGCACTCCGGCGACTCGAGAACCCCAGCACCGACCCAACAGTTCCGTCCGCACGGCGGTACCGGACCCGCCACGAATGTTGACCCGTCTGCTCAACCCACGCCATGACGACCTCCAAGTCACCCGATCGAACGAGGCAGAACCAGCATCACCCCGACACGGCCTGAAGCCGACAACCAAATATTGCAACCTTTCCACCTGCTATTCGAACAATGAGTAAGTGCCTGACGCGCACCGACTCGGTCCACCCAGGCACGCGTCGCGCCCCCCAGTGATGTCTTCGCGCTGCAGTCCTCTCGGGATTTCCACCATCAATCATCTCCCTCGGATCGAACTGTCCAAGTTAGAATCGGCCATTCGAGGATCGGAGAAAGGTCTGTGGTCGACCAGCCGTGGGCAGTTGAGCAGCTGCAGAAGTTCGTGGCCAGGATCGAGGCGATGGCCAAGCTCTACCGAACGATGCACACGATCGGTAGTGATCGCCCCGAAGCCGAAGGCATCGATCGGGAGATCAGCGAACTTGAGGATGAGCTGTGTCGTTTGGAGCCGGCGATCCAGATCGTGATGGACGCCGTCGACCCCGAGCTCCGGAACTATCAGCGTTTCGACCCAGATCTGCCCGCCCTTTACGGCGGTGTCTCATGGACAGAACGGTGGTACCCGGCAAGGCGTGCAGCAGAGAAGGCAGTAGGACTGCATACGGTAGGAGCTGAGGCCAAGCGTAGGATGCAGGAGGACTCAGGGCGGGATTTCGGTCCGACTGCTAACGGATATGACGTGGCAGATTTCGAACTGGTGTGGCCGCGGGAACTGCTCATCCGGGAAGGCGAGGCATTGATCGCGCACGCGGGTCAGAGCTTCGACGCGCAGTGCGAGTGGTTGCTTACCGAGGCCTTCGCCGATACATCAGCGGTCGACGCCATGCGCGCTAGCGGTTCCTCTACCGACCCTTGGGGTAGCGACCCTCGTTCCGGTCTGCCTCATAGTCCAAGGGAGTTCCTTTCGCGGCTCGTCGAAATTGCAGACCAGCTGAGAGAGGCGTCCGTCCGCCGGCCGTACTGGTCGCAGCGGCGGCGCGCTGCCGTACCGAGCCGCCTCGACATATCAGCCGTCGCGCGTGAGTTTGTTCGGACGGTCGACTCGTTCCGAGTGAACGGCTACCTCGACCAGGCGTTCCCCGCCGTCTGCGTCGACGACCACGACGAGGTCTACGTCGACGCAGGAGACGTACTGCAGCAGATGCTGGGCATCCCGAACTTGCGTTGGCCGCTGCAGGCCACCCGGCTCGTGGAGGTCGAGGATGCCCTATTCGATGTCATAGAGGCGCTCCACGACCTGGTCGCTCGGCCGCGATCTCGCTCGTTTCACAGCTATGGCGGCTGCGGCTGGCACTACTCGCAGTTCGCGATCGAACCGGCGAGAGTGCTCTACAGGTGGCGGGTCAACCAGCTACTCGACCGCAGCGACCTGGGCCTGACGCTGTCCGACGACGGCGAGGACATCGGACGTCTCGTCGCCGTCACCGACGACGCCCGGGCCGATCTTGTCACGCGTCTCGCCAACCAGCCGCCCGGTCGGGCATCCGACCGGGTTCGTCACGGCATCGCCCTGTTCCGTGCGCGCGGATCAACCGAGCACGACAAGCGGTCCGCCATCCTTGTGCTGGCCGGGATCATCGAGGAGCGCCGCCAACTCCTGAAGGACAATCTCGTCAGGAAGGACGAAGGTGCACTCTTCGACATCGCCAACAACTTCGCCTTGCGCCACCAAGACCTCAAGCAGCAAGGCGACTACGACCCAGCCTTCCTCGACTGGATCTTTTGGTGGTATCTCGCAACGATCGAACTCAGCGATCAACTTCTTGCACGGCCCACCTCGTAGGACACGACCTACCTGTCCCCACACGTCCAAGACAAGTCCTGGACGGACCTCCACGATGAACACAGACCTGGATATTTGACCCTTTCCTGCTTCTGTGAACGTCCGCTACTGCCGACGACCGTGCGTCACGCTTTCAAACCCTGAGTCGTACGTTCCGTGTGCAGGCGTGTCAGAACATCTGCCTCGGGGTGGTAGAGCATGATAGGGCGCGTGCCTCGCCGGAACGATCGCAAGGACGGAGCTGCCGACACGGCTGCCAAGCGGGCTGCGAGTGCGTATGCCACGGGTGGCGGCGGGGTGGCTCTTGAGCACGCGTACGGTGCGGTTCTGTTGGCGGCCTTGTTGCGGCAGACCCCGGTAAACGGGCTTGGCGCTGAGGTCATGCCGGTCGAGGTGCGGTTCCAGCAGGGCGCGTCCCACCCGGTAGATGACGTGGTGGTGGTCGGGTCATGCCCCACCGGGGAGCGGCGGATGTTCGTGGGGGTTCGGCGGAATCCCACGATCGGGCCAAGCAGCGCGTCATTCGTTGGTCTGCTGGCCGACTATGTGCGCATGGTGGTCGATCATCGAGCGGAGTTCGATGCCGACCGCTGGCGGTTGGCCCTGGCCGTCGCGGCGCCGCATACCGCCTCGGCGGATGTGGCCACGCTTGCTTGGCACGCACGGAAGCATCGTTCTCACGTCCAGTTCCGGGCCGCGCTGAACGCTCCACAGGCGACGCGGGCACGGCTCCGGGCGCGATTGCGTACCTTCGATGCGGCCGTCGACGCAGCTGCCAGGCACGTTGGCGTCGACGGCGATCGGGAAGAGTTGACCTGGGATCTGCTCCGGGCGCTGCGGCTCATCCACCTTGCCCTGGAAGGCGACGATCCGGCCGATCGATCCCGCACGGTCGGTGAGCTGACGTCGTTGGTCGGCGGGGTGGCGCAGGCTACTGATCTGTGGCGGCACCTGTTGGAGTTGTCCGCCGGATACGCCCAGGCTGCGGCGACGGTTGACCGGGACCTCCTGCGTCGTGATCTGAGTGCGCGTTTCGATCTCAACCTGGACCAACCAATATCCGTTGGGAACGTTCAACAGACAACGGCAGCCGTTCGGGCCGCGGTTCGCGTCTCCGAGGCGGATCCGCGCCGGCTCGGGGTGCATGCGTCGATCCAGGTAGAGGGCGTGGAGAGCGACCTGCCGTCTTATGTCCAACGGGATGTGGACGGCGGTAAGCGGGGAGTCCGGGCACTGCTGACGAAGGCGGCTGACCACGGTGGGTTCGTGTTGCTCGTTGGCGGTTCCTCAGTCGGGAAGACCCGCTGCGCCTACGAGGCCGTCCAAGCGGTGTTGCCCGACTGGTGGCTGATCCACCCATCGAGTCCGGATGACATCGCCGCGCTGTCCGCGAATCCTCCGCAACGGACAGTGCTGTGGCTGGATGAGATGCAGCGTTACTTCGGCGGCGAGCGCGGATTGACGAGCGGGACGGTACGCCATTTGCTAACTGCCGCGTCGCCCGTGGTGATCGTCGGCACGCTGTGGCCGGACCGCTATCTCCGTTACACCGAGACGCCCGCCTACGACGGCGCCGACCTGCACGGTCATGAACGTGAGGTCGTGGAGTTGGCCGACGTGTTGGTCGTCCCGGAAACGTTCAGCGTTGCCGAGCAGAGCCGGGCCAAGGCCGTCGCGGCGACGGACCGGCTGCTAGCCACCGCGTTGGACTCCGTTGGCTACGGGTTGACCCAGACGCTGGCCGCGGCTCCGCAGTTGGTCAGCCATTGGGAGATCGCCAAGACCGTGCATCCGTATGCCTGGGCGGTGTTGCTGGCCGCGGCCGACATCACCATGTTGGGAGCCGAACATCCGCTGCCGGAGACGTTGTTGCGCAGTGCGGCGCCGGGTTACTGCACCGACAGGCAGCGAGCCGAGGCGCCCGTCGACTGGTTCGAGCGCGGTATCGCCTATGCGACACAAAAGTTGCACGGCGCCACCGCGGCTCTCGGCGCGGTGGGCGGGCCGGGCATGGGACAGCTACTCGGTTTCGAGATCGCTGACTACCTGCTACAGCACGTTGGCCGGGTCCGGGCCGCCGAGCCGATCCCGGCGAGCGCGTGGGAGGCGGTCCTCCATCACCTCACCGATCCTGACGACCTGGTTCAGGTCGCGGAAAGCGCGAGCGCGCGGTTGCTGTGCCGGTACGCCGTGCCGCTCTACCGGCGCGCCGCCGACGCCGGCGTTCGCGCGGCGGCCGACCAGTGGGCGATCCTCACCGGTGATCCGGTCGGCGTCGCCGACCTGAGAGCCCGAGCCACCAACCACGACACCAGCACCCGTATCGGTGACGACGCCGCGGAGGACGCGGCAAAAAGCCTCGGCCAAGCGCTCATCCGACTCGGTGAGCTGGACGAGCTGCGCGCCCAGTTCCGACCTACCGCGGACCGATGGGGTCCGAGTCGGCGCACCAATCAGGCACTGGCTCAGGTGCTCGCCGACCGCGGGGCCGCCGACGAGCTACGCACTCTTGCCGACCGTGGCGACCTGGCCGCTGCCGAACAGCTAGCCGACTTTCTCGCCATGCGCGGTGACGCCGGCGAGCTGCGGGAGCGTGCCCAGTTCGAGACCAGCGTCGTCTTGCCTGCCTCGGACACCGACCGGTTCCGGTCGCGCTACGACAAACCCGAGCAAACGGCCGCCCGCGAGCGACTCGCGGACTACCTGGCCCGCCGAGGCGACGTGTCGGCGCTGGCCGCCCGCACGGACGCTGCGGCCACCCGACGCCTGTTCACTCTGCTCCGGCATCGCGGCGACGTAGCCGGGATGCGACGGCTCGCTGACCTGCGGGGCGGTGACATCGAGAAGGACCTGGTCCAGGTGCTCGCTCACCGAGGCGACCTTCAGGAGCTGCTGTCGCTGGCAGAGTGTGCTGACGAAATGCTGCTCGACCGGATCTCGATGGTGTTCTTGCACCGTGGCGCCCTCCGCGAGCTCGATGCCCTCACCAAGTACCACTGGCCTGCCGCCGACAGGCTCGCAGCCGCTCTCGCCGACCAAGGCGAGACGGCCCGGCTCACCCAGCTCGCCACCGACCACGTGTGGGGTGCCGGCCAACTCGTGGATGTGCTGACCTGCCAAAGAGATGTGGCCGCGCTGCGTGACTTCGAGTCGAAGCAGTCCGGCTTTGACGCACAGCTGGTGAACCAGGCGTTGAACACGCTGTTCGTCCATCGCGGTGACCTCGACGAGCTGGCTGCCAGGGCACGGCAAGGAGTCTCGGACGCCGCCCGTCAACTGGCGCACGTGCTCGGCGACCGCGGTGACGCGGACGGTGCCTGGCGGGTCCTGCGCGAGGCGGGCCAGGACCGACATTGGCGGGTGGCTTCCATTCACGACGAGTTGGTCGTCGATCTGGAGGAGCTTCGGTCACGGGCCGACGAGGGCGACGGAGTCGCTGCCGCTCGGCTGGCCAGCGCGCTGATCCGTCGCGGCGACATCGACCAGTTGTGGGCCCGGGCCAACCTTGGCGACGACTCAGCCGCGAGCAAGCTCGCGGAGGCCTTCGTCAACCGCGACGAGATCGACGAGTTGCGCATACTCGCCGATGCGGGTCACCACAGGGCGGCCGAGAAGCTCGCCGAGGTGCTCGTTTGTCGCGGTCGGATCGACGAGCTGACCATTCGGGCCGACAGGGGCGACGAGCGAGCCACTGAGCGGCTGCTCAACTTCCTCGTCCACCGGGGTGACCTGGAGGCGCTGCAACGCCGCGCGAACGCCGGTGATCTCGGTGCGGTCACCCGGTGGAACGAGATGACTGCCGACCGGGCGGACCTCGACGTGCTGCGGGAGTTGGTGGACTCCTACTCCGACCGGCTGCGGGCCCGGACCAGCAACTACTACATAGCCGCAGGCAAGCTGGTGGACATCCTCGTTGACCGCGGCGAAGTCGACGAGTTGCGAGTCCGCGCCGACAACCACAATACTCAGGCGGCCTGCCGGCTGGCTGCGCTGCTGGCCGACCGCGGCGAGCTCGAGGAGTTGCGAGTCCGCGCCAACGCCGGCGACTCCGCTGCCGAAGTGACGCTCGCCGACGTCCTCGCGGATCGTCGCGCGATGACCGAGCTCCGCGCCAGAGTGCGCGAGCGGCCGGACGACTTCCAAGCTCCCGAACGGCTGGTACGGCTGTTGGTTGCCCAGGGTGAACTCGCCGAGGCCCATCGGATCCTGCTCACACAGACGCAAAGAGGCGATCACCGCGCCGCTCGGTGGCTCCCCGAACTGCTGGTCTGGCTGGGTCGCCACGAGGAGGCCCGACAGGTGGCCCGCTACGGCCTCGACACCGACGGCTTCCCGGCCACCTCCACGGAGGAGTTGTCCCGATGACCTGGGAAGACTGCCCGCTGCGCGCCATCAGCGTCGAGACCACTGGCGACGACGAGGAGACGGCTCGGATAGTGGCCATCGCGTTGGTCTCCATTGACGGCATGGTGCCCCCCACTGTGAATACCTGCTGATCAACCCCGGCGTCCCGATCCCGGCCGAGGCCACCGCCCGACATGGCATCACCACCGACCAGGTGCGGGCCGAGGGAGCAGCTCCCGCCGAGGCGCTCCAGACCATCCGAAACCGGATCGAGGGTGCCTGGGGCAGCAGTTACGCGTTGGTCGGCTTCGACATCGTCCGCACGCTCACCTGCTGGACCGGGAAATGCGCCGCCATCTCCACGCCGGGCTGGCGGTGACCGGCCCAGTGGTCGACCCCCACATCATCGACCTGGCCATGGATCGCCGTGACGGCCCCAGGTCGCTGGCCGAGACTTGCGAGTACTACCGGGTACGGCACGACCGCTCCCACGGTCCCGTCGAAGACGCGCTCGCCGCCGCCCGTCTGGCACGGAAACTGACTCGGGGGCATCCGGACGAGGTCCGAAGCAAGACTTTTGGCGATGGTCGGCAGGTCATACCTGATAGGGGTAGATTTTGATCTTCTCAGGCCCGAGGTGGATCTCGACCCATGCGCCTGCCATTCCTTGCGACAGGGCGTCGACATGACCGAAGTCGATTACCGCGTCAACCAACTCCAGGTGCGCGAACGGCTGCGCCTCCGCGATCCCGATGAGGCCGAGCCGTCCCCGGCAGCAGACTCCGAGTCCATCCTGGTAGAGGCATGGTTCCTCGACTGCCGCCGGCAAGCAGTTGAATCCCCACCGGAACTCTTCGTCCAGTTCCCACTCGACGTGGTACTCGCCCGCGGCCGCATCCCAGCTCCCACCCCAACAGACCGGCACGGTCCCGACGGAGGTCCGCAGCGTGACCAGCGCGACATCACCACGATTCGGGGAGCCTCGCTCGACCTCAACCAGCACTGGATCATCGTTCCGGATGGTACGCACCCTGCCAAGTGCGCGCTCATGCCGATGGGCGGACATCCGGCTGGCGGAAACCCGCTCGCACAATCCCGGCGTCCCAGGCACGACGCACCTGTGCACCGCCCCGATCACGCCCCCACACTGGCGGAACTGATCCCCGCTACGTCACTCCGGGACGGCGTTACCTCCGCCTCGGCGGAAGACTGTCGCGGCCCGAGGTCACGCACCGCGCCGCGTTCCTGCGGGAACTGGCCGAGGCGGCCGAACACATCACCGACACCGAACTCGACGTCCTGCTAGACCAGGGTGGATGGCGCGAGCGCAAGACCGCCGCGTGGTTCATCGCGGTATCCGACCGGACCCGCTTCCGCGACAAGCTCGGCGCCCTCCTCCTCGCAGGCGAAGGCCCCTACGCCGGCGCGGCGTACTGCCTCGCGCTGACCCGCCTCGGCACCGACGCCGACGCTGCCCACCTCATCGCCTACCTCGACCGGTACCTGCTCCGCCCGGACCTACGCTACGACCAGCCCTTCGCCCTGGGCGCGCTCCTCTGCCTCGACGAGGCACTCGGCACCGGCCACGCCACACACTTCGTCCAACCCCACGGCCTCTGGCAGCAATACTGCGACGCGCTACCGCCGGGGCCCGGATCCCACCCCAGCACGCACAGCGGATCGTCAGTCGGATGTGCGCGCTCGCCATGGAGAGCAGACACTCCGGATCATTCGAAAGCCGCGACAACCGCGAGTGACCGATGCCCCAAGGTGACCGACGAGGCCACGCTCACCTGCGCCCGCGCGCTCTGCACGGGGAGGATGTTCCGGTGCTGGATCGCGAAGTTAGGCCACTACACCCCTCGACCGCGGCACAACGCAAGGCCGCCCGGTTCCTTCGTCCGCTGCTCGGCACTCAGCCAGGCTAAGTTCCTGCCGCTAACCGCTCCGCTGCGACGCGCACACATGCCGATGAGCGTGCGGCCGGCATCGGCGGATGCACTCAGTGCAGGATGCGCCCGTCCTGGTCGACATCGACATGGAGGAAGGTAAAGGTACGAACACCGTCCGGATGGCGGCGGAGTTCCTGAGTCCAGTGCTCGCCGACGACCTCGGTCGCCACCTGCCTCCAGAAACGCGCTGCCGGGGCGTTCTCCTCCAGGAAGGCGATGGCCCAGCGTCCCCGACGTGACCGGATGAGTTTGGTGGCGGCTGCCAGCCCGACACCCTGACGCCGGAGAGCGCGAACGATGAAGAACGAGTGGATGAATGTGGCCGCGCCCTCGAAGGGGCGGATCAAGCAAAAGCCTGCCAGCCGTCCGTCAGAGTAGATCACATAGGCATCGTGGTCGGCGTCAGTGAAGAACCGCGACAGCCGTGGGAAGTCGAACAGCCCCGTAGGTCCCGGCAGATCGCCCGTCCACTGCGACAACTCGTGCCGTTCCAGCTGCCCCAACTGCTCGACCACCGGGCGCAGGCCGGCATCAGCCAACCGGAAGGTGACGTTGCCGCCACGAAGTTCGTCATCGCTGTTCTGCATGGTGCAACATTGTCAGGTCGAAGTGGCACTGTCCGCTTTCCTGCACCCACCGGCCGCCCATCGGACGCGCGCCCTTGCCGATGAGCGCGCGATGACGCGGGGACCCCGACACATAGTGTCGAGGCGTGGGATCCCCGGACCCGGCCCGGCTCGAACGGACTGCCACCCCCGGTGACCGCTCATTTGATCAAGGCTTCGCTTCGAAGCCGGCAAGCGCCAACGAATATATTGACGTACATCGAGCGTCAACTATCATGTTGACCTGAATCAGGTGCCCACCCTGCCGGAGCTGGTCGGTCTGGTCCTGCTCGACGGCATCGCCGAGCCCCGCGACCCCCTCCGGCACATCGCCACCGCCGAGCGGATCGCCGGTGAACTCGACGTCCTCGGCGACAGCCTGGTCGGCTTATTCGTGGAGATGGCACGCGCCGAGGGGTGTTCGTGGGCCGACATCGGCGCGCCTCGCGGCCTCAGCCGCCAGGGTGCCCAACAGCGCTACGCGCCCCTCCTCGCGCGGCTGACCCTCGACGACCTCATCCGCACCGACGTCCTGCAGCACTTCGACGACGCCACCCTCGGCTGCCTCCGCCACGCCCAGACACGCGCTGCGCAGCTCGGCCACGACACACTCGACAGCGGCGACCTCCTCCTCGCAGTCCTCGACGACCCGGCCGGGCTCGCCGGCACCGTCATCCGCGCACTCGGCACCGACCCGTCGGCCGTGCGCGCCGCCCTCGACCACGAGCCCGACCAGCCGGACACGATCCCCAGCCGTACCCCACCGGGAATCGGCCCGGACGCCCGCCGGGCGATCGACGGCGCGATTGCCGAGGCACACGGCCAGAACGTCGCGGTGGCACACCTGTTTCTCGCGCTCCTGCGCGCGCCCGGCAGCCCCGGTGGCCACGCCCTCACCGCGCACGGCATCACCCGCCCGGCCGCGCTCGCCCACATCCTCGGACTCGCCGGCCGCCCGACACAGGACCCGGCATGACCGCCCTCCAAAAGGTCACCAACACCCTCGAATCCCTGCCGACGACGGCCTTCCTCGTGCTCGACCAGGGCCGCACCGTACTCGACCACGGCACGACGACCACGCCCAGTTTCCTGGCCTCGGCCCGCAAAAGCGTCCTGTCCGTCCTCTACGGACCTGCGGTCGCCGACGGCACCATCCGGCTCGAGGCCACCCTCGACGAGCTCGGCATCGACGACATCGGCGGTCTCCTGCCGGAAGAACGCCGCGCCACGGTACGCGACCTGCTGACCTCGAGATCCGGCGTCTACCACCCGGCGACGGCCGCCGCCGGGCCCGAGGACGACGCACCGGCCCGGGGCACGCAACCGCCGGGCACGCTGTTCCTCTACAACAACTGGGACTTCAACACCCTCGGCACGATCTTCGAGCGCTGCACCGGGAGGCCCATTTCGCCGCGCTGGCCGAAGACCTGGCGGCACCGCTCGGTTTCGAGGACTTCGACCCGGCTCGTCAGCGGCTGCTCGGCCGCCCCGACGTCTCTCAGCACCTCGCGCACCACCTCTTCCTCTCCGCCCGCGACCTCGGCCGGCTCGGCACGATGCTGCTGCAGCAGGGCCGGTGGAACGACCGGCAAGTCGTCCCCGCATCCTGGGTGACCGAGAGCACCTCGGTCCAGGTCGACCGCGGCGCCGGCGTCCAGCTCGACTACGGCTACCTCTGGTGGCTGCCGCGTATTCTGGGGCGCGGCTCGTTCCTGGCGATCGGCAACTTCGGCCAGTACCTTCTCTGCGTCCCACCCGGGCTGGTCATCGTGCACCAGCGGGACGTCCCCGACGACACCGTCCTCGCCCGCACCCAGGGCACGCCGGCACCGAGCCCGATCGACTCCGTCAGTCCCGTGCAGTTCATGAAGCTGGTCCGGGCGGTGCAGGCAGCGCTGCGGCCCTGACCGCGCAGGAATCGCCGGGCTTCAGGCAGGGTGTCGCAGCCGCACGCTGACCGCCCACTTGCGACGTCCGCAACTGACGGATCGCGGGCACTGTCCGCCTGCTTCGCAGCAGGCAATTCGGGCCTGGCGGAGTAGCCGACCCCATCGTGCCTTGAGCGGTGAAGTCGCCCTTACCGTTCTTCACAAGAGATTTGGTTGTCCGTCTGAACGCGTGGCAAGCTGGGCAGCGTGAAGAGAGCCGATGAACTGGCTGCCCTAGTGGGGTGGACCGGAACGGCGTCAGCCGAGCTGAGCTGGCAAGACGTCGCGGAACGGCTAAGGGATGTCTCGTAACCCGGCGTGGGTCTGGTCGTGCATGTAGTCGATCATGGTGTGGTGCAGGTGATCTCGGCATCGCGACCGGAGTGGATTACCCCGTTCACGGGGCTGGAACCAGGTCAGTTCCGGAAGCTGGTGCGGATCGTGGCGAGACGTGGCGGAGACGAGATCGCCGATGGCCGACCTGGCCGCCAGTGGCGCCTCGACCTGGCCGATCGTGTGCTGCTGGTCGCGACGTACTGGCGGACAAACCTGACAATGCGCCAGATCGGGCCGCTGTTCGGAGTGTCGCACTCCGCGGCGCATCGAGTGATCGACACCATCGGACCGCTGCTGGCGCTCGCACCAGTCCGCAAACGCCGGATCGACGCGATCGCGATCGTCGACGGCACCTTGGTGCCGACACGGGACCACCGGTTGGCGGCACCGTCGAAGAACTACCGGTACTCGGCGAACGTGCAGGTCGCGATCGACGCCGACACCCGCCTGGTGATCGCCACCGGCGACGCCCACCCGGGCAACCGCAACGACTGCACCGTCTACCGCGACTCCGGAATCGAACGCGAACTGGCAGGGCGCCCGGTGATGGCTGATGGCGGCTACCAAGGCAATCCCGAGGTGATCATGCCCTACCGCAAACCTCGTGACGGTAGCGATCTGCCGGACTGGAAAGAAGACCTCAACGCCGGCCACCGCAAGATCCGCGCCCGCGTCGAACACGCGCTCGCTCGGATGAAGTGCTGGAAGATCCTGCGCGACTATCGCCGCGCCGCCCGCACCCTGAACGACACGGTGTCCGGAATCGCACACCTGCACAACATCCTCCTCACGGACTGATCCGCAACACCAGCACCACCAAACACAAGATCAGTTACGAGACATCGCTTAGGACTGCAGTTCCCAGCCGCCTATCGCGAACTGCTCGAAGTGTTCCCGTCCGGCGAACTCGCCGATGGCATCCGCGTGATCTCCCCGGTACAAGACACCGAAACTTTGGATCTCTTCCGGACGAACGCCGAGAACTGGTACACCTACTTCACCTCCGCCCGGGACATCGCCCCCGAAACGTTTCCGTACAGGTTCCACCCGGAGTTCGACGGCCTCATCCTCTGGGGCATCGACGACGACCACTGCTACTTTTGGGATCCGTCCGGCGACCGCGACCCGGACACCTGGCCCATCGTCTTCCTCGAGAACACCGGGCCGGGCTGGGGAACCTACACGGGTTCGGTGGCGGACTTCCTCTTCGACGTCGTCACGGGGAAACTCCAGCACGACGCCTTGTACTCGGACTGGGAAGAGGCTCCAAAAACGTTCCATCCAACCAGGTTCATGAGTGCCTAGCCGGCGCAAACGGCCGAGGACAACGGCATGACCCGGATAGGTCGACGCGGCGCCTTCCCGACGTCCGCTCATGCCGCTGATCGCTCGTTCACGTCCGGTCATGTCGAAGAGCGTGCCTTGAACTATCACTGGTTCGCGGTCTCTCGGCGAGGCGCCCGCCGCATGGTCAGACCCTCGTGGCGAGCAAGCGGAGTTCGGCGACCACGTCCTTGCCCGAGGGTGCGCGCTCGGGGTCCACCAGCCACTGCAGCATGAGGCCGGTCAGGAGTGCGAGGGGTACCGAGCCACCGAGTCCGTCACGCCCTTCACGTTGACCGCGGGCGAGGTGCTCGCGGACTTCGGGGGATCGTTCGGCCTGCACGAGGGCCTCGAGCTGGGCGACCCACAGGGCCCGGTGAGTGGTGAAGGTGTCGATCAGGACCTGCCAGCCCTGCTCCGGGGTATCGGCCGTGGCGCGGTCGGCGAGTTCGGCACCGAGTTCGTCCACTGCTTCCACCAGCGCCTGGGTGAGCAGGGCGTCCCGGGAGCCGAAGTGGTAGCCGATCGCCGCGTGGTTGACCCCGGCGGCCGCGGCGATGTCCCGCACGGTGGTGCGCGCCCAGCCGCGTTCGATCAGGCACTGTTTGGCCCCGGCCAGCAGGTCCTCTCGGTTACCCATGCGGCGAGCATACCCACGGCCTTGACCGGAAGGTTTATTCATATGGATTGACCAATTGGATAACAAGCAGCTATGGTCCGGTCATGACTCGTCCGAAAGCTCTGATCTCGGGTGCAAGCGTGGCCGGCCCCGTCCTCGCCTACTTCCTGCAGCACAACGGATATGACGTCACCGTGGTCGAACGCGCGGCGGCGGTCCGTGACAGCGGGTATGCAGTGGACTTCCGCGGCGCGGCCTTCGACGTCCTGCGGGAGATGAAGCTTTTCGACCAGGTCAGCGAGCACAACACGCGAATGCGTGGCACCACACTGGTAGACGGCAGCGGCGCGGAGATCGGGCAACTGCCCGCCTCGGCGTTCGCCGGCGAACTCGAAGTGCCCAAGCGGGAACTGACCCGGATCTTGCACCAGGCCACAGCCGGCGACGTGGACTACGTGTTCGGTGACTCGATCACCGCGTTGAGCCAGCACGAGTCCGGTGTCGCGGTCGAGTTCGAACACCGCGCGGCCGGTGAGTTCGACCTGCTGTTCGGCGCAGACGGGGTGTACTCCAACGTCCGCCGACTGGGGTTCGGTCCCGACGATGAAGTGCTGCGACACCTGGGAATGTCCGGTGCCGCTTTCAGCACCCCCAACTATCTCGGTCTCGACCACCGCGGACTACTGCGGCCCGGGCCGGACACCGCGGCCTACCTGTTCAGCTGCGGCGACCCGGACCGGCTCACCGTGTCGCTCTCGTTCGCCACCGCTTCCCCTGAACTGGACCGTCGCGGCCGCACGGAACAAGAACGAGCGGTGCGGGCGGCGTTCGCCGGGCAGAACTGGGAACTGCCCCGCCTGCTAGACACGATGACCGGCGCCGACGACTTCTCCTTCGGCTCCTCCTGCCAGGTACAACTCAGCCAGTGGTCACGCGGCCGTGTCGCGCTGGTCGGTGACGCCGGGTACTGCGCCGCGCCGACCAGCGGCATGGGCACCTCGCAGGCACTGATCGGCGCACGAGCCCTCGCCCATCACCTTGCCACAACCGGAGGCGACCACAAGACCGCTTTCCCCGCATACGAAACGCAACTACGGCCATACGTCGCGGACAATCAGGCAAAGGGCCGCCAGGCTGCGATGACACTCGGCGGCGCAGCCTAACCAGCACAACCAAGCCCGCCGCCGCTCGGCCCCGACTTTCAGGCGAGGCACTCTTCTGCCGCCGATCGCGCGCGCCGACGTCCGGTCATGCCGATGAGCGGATGTTTCGTCAGGCGGGCCCAGTGGCCGTGTATTCGTGACACGGTCGAGTTGCGGCATCCGGTGACCGCCAGCGTCGGAGAAGGCATCAAGACTAATGGCCCGATCCAGGCGCTGGTCATGCTGCTCGCCGACCGCACCGCCACCATTCCCAAACTGAGAGGGCTCTAGCCGTAAGGACCCCGCGCTCCAGCAGACCAACGACACGCTGCGTGCCCGCACCTACGCTGCCACGCGGGTCCGTCGCGCCACGCCCGGTCGGCAATGGCGAGGCGCCAGCTACCGGCGGAAAGACTCCATTGAATGCACCAGACTGGCTTCATCAAGCTTTAGGCTGACCGGCGCGCATCCTTAGCTGGGAGGATCGGCAACATCAGACGAGTGGGGGCGACTGGGCGTTGACACGGCTTCGGGCGCGCCGAGCGGTTGCTCCTGGCGTAGCTGCCGCACTGCTGGCGGTGGCTCTCGTGCTGCTGAAAGCGGATCGGCTACCGCCGTTCTTGGCATGGTGTCCACCGTGGCTTGCGGCGGCAATCGCAGCTGGCCTCGGCGTGTGCGTGGTCGCGGTGGACCGCTGGCGAACTCGCCGGAACACCGAAATCGACCGCGACCAAGCAGCCATCGACCGCCTGCGCCAACACGGCGGTCGTCTCAAGACCCTTCTCCCCCAGATCGGCTCAGGAGCAGCCACGGGGCTCGCGCTCCGAGTGCACCCCGCGCTCCCCAGCCGAGCCACGTCAACCGCAGCGACGCCATCCCTGTCCTGGCGTCCTTGGCGACGCCGCCCGACCGATGCCGGAGACCTGCAGCTGCCGACCTTCGTCGAACGCACCAAAGGCGCCGAGATCCGCCAACGGCTGAGAGAGGCGCGCGCGAAAGGCGGCGTCCTGCTGCTGGTCGGCGACTCGTGCGTCGGCAAGACACGCATGCTGTACGAATCCGCGCGACGTGAATTGCCGGACTTCGCCGTCCTGGTCCCGGACCTCGGCGACGGGGATCTGATCAATACCGTCGCCCAGGCAAGCTTCCGGCTTCCCAAGCTGATCATCTGGCTCGACGAGCTGCAACGCTTCCTGCCCGGCCCTTACCTCGGCGAGGGGGCCACCGCGGTCACCGCCGCCAGCATCAGACGACTGCTCGACGCCCCGACACCGGTGATCGTGCTCGGCACTCTCTGGCCCGCCTACGCTCAAACACTCCGCTCCGTCACCATCGACCCAGACCATCCCGGCGAGCGGCGACCGCGCTACCCCGGCGCGGTCGACATCCTCACCGACAGCCGGGTCCACGAGACCCGACTCGACCCCTTCAACAGCGCCGAACGAGCCACAGCAGCCGCGCTCGCTGCGCAGGATCCCACCCTCGCCGCCGCAGTGGCCGACCGCGACTACAACGTCACCGAAGCACTCGCCGGCGCGCGTGAACTCATCGCCCGCTATCAGCGCGCCACCTCCGCCCAGCTGGCGATCCTGCACGCCGCCGTGGACGCCAGACGAGTCGGGATCGAATCCCCGCTCAGTGCGGACCTGCTTCGCGCTGCAGCGCTCGGCTATCTGCCTTCCCCGCACACCGACGACTCCTGGTTCTCATCGGCGTTAGCGGAGCTGACCAGCCACCAACGACCACAGGACCGAGCCACCGCACCGCTCCTGTCCGAGCCAAGCCCGGACCGCCGCTCGATCACCGGCTACGCCGTCACCGACTTTCTCACACAGCGCCTTACCGCGGACCGTCGGACCGAACCCATCCCCACCCTTGCCTGGCAAGCATTCGCCGAGCACACGCACGCCACGGCCGACATCGTCCGGTTAGCGGACAACGCCAAACGCCGCTTGCGCTACGACGTAACGCAAGCGGCGTCCTGCCGCGTCGCCGAGATTGACGAGAATGCCGCCGTCATCTGGGCACAGCTGCTGCTCGGCCAAGACCGCTTCGAGGAAGCGATCGACGTGCTCCGCCCCGGCGTCGTCGCTGGCTGGGAGCAGGCGTCGCTCGAAATCGTCTTCGCGCTGTTCAATCAAGGCGACACCGAACAGATCGTCGAGATCATCCAGGCCCACCTGGATGCGGGTCACGCGTATCTGGCTTGGTATCTCCCCAAGATCATTCCGGCGGATGACCCAGCCGAGGAAACAATCGACGCGCTGCTCGCACTGCTGGACAGCGAGGAGGAACTTGTCCTGAAGCCGCTGGTCGAGCTCTTCGCGGATCGAGGACGCATCGACGAGGCCACCGAGGTGCTGCGCCCCTTCCTTGCCGAGCATCACGAGGCCCTCGACGTGGTGGTCGAATTCCTGATCGACCATGACCGCGTGGAGGAGTGGCACGGCCGTGCAGACGCCGGCGATCGCGCCGCCGCCCTCGTGTACGCCCACGTGCTGGTCGACCTCGATCGCGAAGGCGACGCAATCGACGTGCTCCGCCCCCTCGCTGACGACCCGCCGATCGCCGAGTGGCTGATCCGGCTACTGACCAAGCAGCACCGCGACGACGAGATTCTCGACGTGCTTCGATCACAAGCGGATGCGGGCAACGAGGACGCCGGCAAATCGCTGGCCGACCGGCTCACGAAGCGGGCGCGAAACAAGGCCGACCGGGCAATGACGGAGTCGATGGTCGACCTGTTCGTTCTGCCAGGCCGCATCGAGGAACTGGCAGCACAGGCTGAAGCCGGTGACGCTGCCGCCGCGATGCTGCTCGCCGAAGTCCGGATCGCCCAAGGCCGGGAGGAGGCGGCGACCGCGATCCTGCGAAGCCAGGCTGGCCACGGTAATCAGGACGCTGCCGACGAGCTGTCTCGTCTCGAAGCCGCATGGGACGAAGCCGACGCACGGTACGCCGAGCTGCGGGCACGGGCAGAGGGCGGCGATGCGGATGCCGCTGAATTCCTGGCATGGGCTAAGACATATCGCGACAGGGCGGACCAGATGCTCGAACGAGCCGCCGCCGGCGACCGGGAAGCCGCCGAAGAGGTGGCCGAACCGCTGAGCACCCGTCGTCTGATAGCCGAGCGGCAGGCCAGGGTGGACGCCGGCGACCGGGACGCGATCGTCGAACTCGCAAGCGTTCGGGGTGGAGAGAACCGTCTGAGCGAAGCCATCGAACTCCTGCGTCCCTTGACTATCGGAGACCCGCAGACCGCGCAATGGTTCAACCAGCTCCTGGCATCCGAAAGCGAGTTCGAGGAGCTACGAGCCCGTGCCCAGGCAGGAGACAAAGACGCACGCGGGCACCTGGTCAGACACTTGGAGGACCAGGGCCGCATCGACGAGGCCATCGACATGCTGCGCGCCGACACCGGCGATTGGACCACCAACCATCACCTCGCAGCTCTGTTGGCGAAACACAACCGCCTCGACGAGCTACGAGCCCTTGCCGATGCCGGTGATCATATCGCTGCCGGACAACTGCTCGACGTCCTCGTGCAACGAGGCCTCGAGAACGAGCTACTGGCCGAAGTTAACGCCGGCACGCTCGGTGCCGCGGAACGCTTCATCGACCAGCTTGGCAACGCCGAACAGGCCGACACGATCCGCCGATTCGGGCTCCTCGAGCCAAAGCATGCGACGGACCTCCCCTGGCGATCATGAGCCGGGGATTTGAGATGCCCTCCGCGCCTCAGTCTTGCCCGATGCCGGAACCCGTGGTCATACCCGCCGTCCGCGCGAAGCTTTCACCAACACCGCGCGTTCAAACACTCGCAACGGCCCGCGCCTGGTAACGACGTCCGCTACCTAGGGCTGCGCCTTCGGCGGCCACGTCGGCGGGAGACGGCGAACCAGCCAACTGCCCAACCCGAACGTCCGCTCATGCCGCGTAGAGGTCGCGTGGGTGAGGTGCCAGGTCGACGACGACGGTCCGAGTGGCATCGACCGTCGACGGTGACGCTTGGACCCGCACCAGTTGAAAGCCAGCTCGGCGAGTTCGAGCTGGACGGCCGGGTTCCTGCGCCGGCTCAGTTCTGCGTCACCGGCCAGGCCGCCGCCGGGTGGCAGTGCGCCGGGCACGCGAGGATGTAGACCTCGTTGCCGAGGAACAGGCCGTAATGGCCGGAGCTGAAAGTATCGGGTTGCTCCGGCTGGTTCGCGTGCTTTTCGAAGCCCAAGTCCAGAGGAACCTGGCACAGATACATCAATTCGGCGCCGCAGGCGCAGCGGTAGGACTCCGGGTCCTGCGCCCAGCTGGGGACGCCGCCGATCTTGAACTCCGACTGGCCGACCCGGCGTTCGACGGGGTCGTAGTTCGCTTGCCAGGTGGTGACCTCCTCGGTGCCGGGACGGAGGGAGAGCCGATACGGCAGGAGGTGCGGCTCGACGTCGTCGCCGGCTCGGTCCCGTCTCGGTGCAGCAGGATGCGCCAAAACGCCCCGGGGCCGTCCCAGACCGGCGGAACGTCCCAATACCGCTCCGGAAGCTGGGCGCGGCTGCCTTCGACGCCGACCGCTTCGTTGTCTGCAGGACATTGGAACATCAGGAGGTGGTCGCCACCGAAAACCGAGATCTCCGGCGGGATGTCGAACTGGAAGAACAGGACCATCCGCTCGCCGCACCGGCACGTCGGCCAGCCTTCGGAAGCCGGCAGGATCGGGTGGCCACCGATCGTGTCCCGGGCGCCGCGGCCCGCCTCTTCACTGTGATTCTCTATGAAGAAACATGGGGAGTCGACCATGCGGGTCGCGGGAGGCTCAGGCACGCTCACGCCGACACCCTAGCCGGTCCATGGACAACGCCCAGAGCGGCAACTTCCGCAGCGATCGGTGGCGAGCCAGCCGACGATCCAACGCACTCTCATGCCGCGGAGAGCGCTCAGCGAGGTGCGCTCAACCCGATCTTCCACAGCGAATAGAACACAGAGCGAGATACCGAAGTGACGCCGGGTTCGGAGACATCGAGTGCCTGATCGGTGAGTCCGCTGGCAACATCCTCTAGACGCCGCCACCAGTAGCACTGAACGACCCCGGACGAACCCACCTCGATCTGCCTGATGGCCACTGTCTCGTCGTTGACGACGACGGCCTCCCACAGCCAGCGAGCCCCCACGTCGACCAGGCCTTCGCGATCTACGTATTCGAAGTACTGACGAGGTTCGGAACTCTCGTCCAGAGCCCGGTACCACGCGACGGATGCCCGGAACGCAGCCTCCATCTCCGGCGACCAGCGATGTTGCACCGCCAGACCCCGGCAATGCGCCTCCACGTCCGCCGGAAAATCGGTCACCGCCGGAGTCTGCCATTGACACCACGTCTCGCACTCTCAGGCCGCCTAGCGCGCATCGACGGCCGGTCATGCCGAGAGGCGGATGCTACTGATTGTCGGCAAGGGATCCGCCGGTCAGAGCAACTCGAGGTGCATGCAGCCTTTAGTCTCGCCGGAATCGGGGCCGTGATCGCGGATGATTTCGACAATCTCATCGAACAGCGTCACACCTTCGCCTCGCTTCGCACGGACAAGCTGTGCCTGGATGGCCTGACGGTTCGACGGGTGGCAAGTGCGGAGAAGCTGCTGCAACCTTCGTGCCGTCGCCTCGTAGCCGAGCACGGACCTGGACAGCTCGGAGTTGAGCCACCGCAGGACCCACCCGTTGTCGGGTGTCCCGAAACCTCCGCCGAGGATGTCATTGAACGCGTCCAGGTTCCCCCGCCACGTGTAGCCGTCGAGCAACCGCGAGAACTCGCGGGCGAACCCGTCGAAGTCAGAGAAGCAGGCTCCGTCGATGGTCAGCACGGGAAGGTCGTCGCTGCGGTCGGCCACAACCCGAGCATGACATGGCCCCATTCGAGTCGTTCGCTTGGTCCGACCACGGAGGACGCCGCCAGCGGCTGCCAACGCGCTGTCATGCCGCGAGGCGAGGGTTCGGTTGACTGTCCGCACATGCCGACGAGTGGACGTTAGAGTCGATAGGTGGACGATGCGTCAGTGCGGACAGCGCTTCTGGTGGCGAGGACGGCCGAATCCCGCGGTTGCCTGCGGCCGGGCGACTGGCCGGATGTCGCGGTCAGCCTGCTACTGGAAGGCGCTGAAGATCCCGCGATCGCCGAACTCGCCGGCCTGAGCCGACAGGCGAACGGGTGGGACACCGAACCACTGGTGGCCGCAGCGTGCGAGCGGCACGAGATCGTGGTTCCCGACTGCGACGAGTCAACGATTCTCCTTGCCCGACTGATGGCCGACGACATCCGTGCCCGGCCGACCGTGGTCACCGCGCCGATGACCCGCCTCCTTGCCGGACTCGCGCCCCCGGACTTCGAGTCGGACCTGGCCAGCCGATGCTTTACCGCGGAGGAGTACCTGGATTGCGGCTGCACCGAGGTCGACCTCGGTTTCGAGGCGGAACTGCAATCGATGCCGACGCTGGGGCTGTCCGCACCTGTCACCCAGGCACTCGCACGACCACTGCGTTCAACGCTTCCCACGACTCAGCCCGCATACGGACACCACGAACACTGATCGCGCGAGGTCCGACACCGACAACGGCTGCTCATGCCCACTTCGGTAGTGAGCAACAACATGCTTTCGCGCTACTGCTGACTTTTCACGGCGAATCGGGCACTTGCTAGGCCGATCGGCTGATTTTCGGGTCTGCGGTGTACGTGACGGTCCTCGGCGAGCGACCTTCCCTAGCCAGGTTCCTGTGATCGGAGGATGTCGTGACTCGAAAACGGTTACTGGTCACCTTGGCCGTCGCCTTGCTCGTGAGTCTGGTGTTCGCACCGATGGCCAGAGCGTGGACGGATGACTATCCGGCGCAGTGGCGCAACATCGCCCAGGACTCGGCGGTCGACTCGTGGGGCTACTACAACCGCGAGTGCACCAGCTTCGTCGCATGGCGGCTTCACGCGCGTAACGGATTCGAAATGCCGAGGGCGATCGGCAACGCCGGCGGCTGGGGCTCCTGGTTCTCCGCGCACGGGTACGCCGTGAACGGCACTCCCGGGGTCGGGGCGATCGCCGAATCATCCGGGCACGTCGCCTGGGTAGAGGCGGTGAACGGCGACGGCACGGTCACGATCGAAGAGTACAACTACAACTACAACGGCACCTACTACGAGCGCCGGGTCGCGGCGTCGATGTTCCACTACATCCACGCGCGCGACATCGCGACAAGCACACCACCGCCAGGAGCGCCCAACGCGGTCCCGTACCCGGGCGTGGGCAGTGCCACCTTCAAGGGCGGGGCCACCCTGTCAGCGGGACAAGCGCTGCACGCCAACGAATATCTCATGTCCGCGAACGGACAGACCGTCCTCGTGATGCAGACCGATGGGAACCTGGTTCTCTACAGGGCCAACGCCACCGCGCTCTGGTACACCGGAACTGGTAGTCATCCCGGCGCCTACGCAGTCGTGCAATCCGACGGCAACGTCGTGGTCTACTCGGCGGGCAACGTACCGCTGTGGTGGACCGGAACAACCGGCGTCACCGCACTCACCGTGCAAAACGACGGCAACTTGGTGGGTTATCCAGCCGGCGGTCCGGCGGAGTGGCAAGCGGGCACAGGCGGCCAGGTCTCCCTGACGTACCTGAATGCAGATCACCTGGCAGCGGGCGATCAGATTCACCCTGATCAGTACATCAGATCAGCGGACGGCAGGTATTTCCTCGCAGCCCAAACCGACGGAAACATCGTGCTGTACGGACCGGGGTACCACGTACTGTGGTCAACGGGAACGGGCGGTCATCCAGGAGGGGCTTATATCGCGGTGCAGGCGGACGGCAACGTCGTGGTGTATTCGTCTGCCGACACACCCTTGTGGTGGACCGGCACGAACAGCACGATCAATCTCTGGCTGCAGAACGACGGAAATTTGGTAGGCCGGAATCCTGCGGGTACTCCGACGTGGTCAAGCGGAACCGATGGTCAGGTTTGACCGTGATGCGCGAATGCACTCTCATGCCGCAGAGCGTGCGTCTCGGCACGCCGCGCTCGGCACTCAACGCGGGCCGGCCGCGCGACTGCCGTAGCTCGTTGCTGTGAGGCTCCGGCGGCCCGACGCCGCTCGACTTTTGATGCCGCTCAGCTGGAGCCAAGCCCGGGGCGCGATGACCGCACAACTGTTCGAGACGAACGCGGACAGTTCTCTCGCTAATTTTCACTGGGGCACAGCTGGGGCAAAGCCCCCTCCAGAATCGCACTCAACCGCACTGAAGTGCACTCAATTGCCCCAGACTGCCCCAGCCGACCTGTGGATTCACCAAAACCGCAGGTCAGGATGCCTTGCGCACCTCACTGGCAGTGAGGGGGTCAGGGGTTCGAGTCCCCTTAGCTCCACAGTGACGAAACATCGCTCACCGGGACAGAAGTCCCAGGTTGGGCGGTTTTTTCGTATCGGCAAACTTTGAGTTTCGTCAAGAAGAAGTTAAGCTACCGGCGAGTAGCTGGGGCAAAACTGGGGCACCGCGCCGACGGCGGCGAAATGGGGTCACGAAAAGTGCCCCAGCAGCGTCCCCCGAACAGGTGGATCACCAAAGGTTCTCTGACGCGCACTTCCGCAGCATCGACCGCAACATCCGGCACCTGTCCTGAGCCAGCCTCGATGCGGTTGGCCGCAGATCATCGTCTCTCTGTCTCCTCCGATACGCCTCAGCGGAGTTAGCACCGACCACCACCCGTCGCGCACTTCGAGGCCACCATGCAGAACGACGATGATCTCCTTCGCCACCCTGACGCTGTAGCGCCCCAGCCACCGAGACACTCCGAGCACACCGACTCCTCCACCGGCGACACGGGCCGTCTTCTCTACACGCCAGCCGCCGCGGCCGAACGGCTGACCATCGGCGAGTCGTGGCTCCGGCGCAAAGCCGGACAGCGCCTCATCCCGTGCACCTTCGTCGGCAAGCACCTGCGCTTCACCGACGAGGATCTCCGCGCCATCGTCGCCGCCGGCAGCCGCGGACCGAGTCACCGGAACCAGGCTCCGAGCAGTCAAGGGCGTCGCCGTCATTCTCGGCGCTAGCACCAGATCCGGTCACACACCGAGGTTCTTCGCCGAATCAGCTTCCTCTCTGTCGCCTATGGAGCGGTCCTGGACACGCATCACAACGCGACCCCCTCACCACAGCGCAGGAGTTCACCGTGCCCTGGACCGAACCCGCCGGCGACGACACCTGGAGAGTCCGCTACCGCCGCACCGACGGCACCAAAGGCGCCATCTCCGGGTTCCCCGACGCCACCTCCGCCGAGAACCACATCAGCACGATGCTCCACGAACAACGCACCGGCACCTGGATCGACCCCGAAGACGGCCGCACCACCATCGCCGAATTCGCCCCCGCCTGGCTCGACTCCCTCGACATCGACCAACGCACCGAAGAGAACTACCGCAGCTTCCTCAAAGTCCACATCCTCCCCCGCTGGGGCACCACCGCCTTCGCCGAACTCACCAACCTCGAAATCCGCACCTGGGAGAAGAAACTCCGCGCCTCCGGGCTCGCCAAGACCACGGTCGACAGCATCATCAAATGCTTCTCACTTCTCCTCTCCGACGCCGTCCCGGAGAAGCTGATCGCCGCAAATCCCCTCGTCGCCCGCCGCCGCGGGCGCCGCCGCCGAGCCCAGCGAACTCCACGCAAGATCTGGGGCGAACCCGCCGAAGTCCTCCACGTCGCCGACCAAGCCGCCCTCAAATACGGGGTGTGCGGCGCCATCCTCATCGTCACCGGGGGCTGGACCGGAGCCCGCTGGGGCGAACTCACCGGCCTCGACCGCAGCAACGTCCAGCTCTTCGACGGCGACACTGGCTTTATCGACCTCGACCCGGACGTCGGCGCCCTCCACGAACCCTGCAGCGGCCCGCTCTACCTCGGCCACCTCAAAACCGATGAATCCGAACGCACCATCAGCCTGCCCCCATTCCTCGCCCGCCTCCTACGCTGGCACCTCACCACTCACAACCACCGCCAAGTCTTCGTCACCCCCACCCTCGAATGGCACCGCCGCAGCAACTTCTCCCGCCGAGCCTTCCGCCCCGCAGCCGACGGCAACCTCCACATCCCCAACCCGGCCATCCGTCTCCAACCCGCCAAACCCGGCCTCACCTTCCACGGCCTCCGCCACAGCCACAAAACCTGGATGATCGACGACGGCATCCCCGAAATCGCCCAAGCCCTCCGCCTCGGCCACGTCCTCCAAGACAAAGTCCAAGAGACCTACGGGACTGTTCCAAGATCGGTGTTTCCGGCCCGACACGCCGGGCTTAGGTCCGGCGGGATGGGCACTGTGAGTGATGACATCTGAGGTTGTGAGTCCACGCAAGCGTGACGAGAAGCCGGCGCGGGAGCTGTCGCCGGAGCAGGCCGCTGCGGCGGCGATGGTGGCCGAGGCGAAGGCCCGCGGGCTGGCGCTGACCGGCCCTGACGGCCTGCTGAAGCTGTTCACCAAGAACGTCCTGGAAACCGCGCTGAACGAGGAGATGACCGAACACCTCGGACACGAGAAGCGCCAGGCCGATCCGGACCGTGAGTCGACAAATGTGCGGAACGGCACCCGGCCGAAAACGGTGATTTCGGATGCCGCCGGCGAGGTCGGTATCGACGTGCCACGGGACCGGGAGAGCACCTTTGAACCGCAGATCGTGAAGAAACGGCAACGCCGGCTCACCGAGGTGGATGAGATCGTGTTGTCGTTGTATGCGAAGGGAATGACGACCGGGGACATCTCCGCGCATTTCGCCGAGATCTACGGATCGTCGGTCAGCAAGGAAACGATCTCGCGGATCACCGACAAAGTCGTCGCCGAAATGAACGACTGGGCCAACCGCCCGCTCGACGCCGTGTACGTGGCTGTGTTCATCGACGCGATCCACGTCTAGGTCCGTGACGGCCAGGTCGCCAACCGGCCCGTCTACGCCGCCATCGGCGTCACCGTGGACGGTCACAAGGATGTGCTGGGCCTGTGGATGGGTACCGGCGGCGAGGGCGCGAAGTTCTGGATGAGCGTGCTGATCGACCTGAAGAACCGCGGCGTGGCCGATGTGTTCTTCCTCGTCTGTGACGGCCTCAAAGGCCTGCCGGAAGTGGTGACGAATGTGTGGCCGCGGACCATTGTGCAGACCTGCATTGTTCACCTGATCCGCAACACCTTCCGGCTGGCGTCGCGGCGGGACTGGGATGCGATGAAACGAGACATCAAACCCATCTACACGGCACCCGGCCCCAATGCTGCGTTGGCTGCGCTCGAGGACCTCGACGAGAAATGGGGGAAGAAATATGGCGCCATGATCCGGTTGTGGCGCAACGCCTGGGAGGAGTTCGTTCCGTTCCTCGATTACGACGTCGAGATCCGGACGATGATCTGTTCCACGAACGCGATCGAATCATTGAACGCCCGTTATCGGCGGGCGATCCGCGCGCGCGGGCATTTCCCGACCGAGCAGGCCGGGTGGATTCAACTGGTCAACGCACCACCGAGTGAATTGCTGTCTGGTGGTGAGAGTAGCTGATCGAGTGCTTCGGCTGGGCTGCGCCATCCGAGGCGTTTGCGGGGCCGGTTGTTGAGTTCCGCGGCGACGAACTCGAGGTAGTCCCAGTGGTAGCCGGACAGGTCGGTGAACTTCGGAAAGTATTGCCGCAGAAGGCCGTTCGTGTTCTCGTTGGTGCCGCGCTGCCACGGCGAGTGCGGGTCGCAGAAATAGATGTCCAGGTCGGTCGCCGCGGCGATCTGGATGTGGTTGGCCATCTCCTGTCCCTGATCCCAGGTCAACGTCCTGCGCAGAGTCCGCGGCAGCCTGGACATCGTCGCCGTCATCGCTTCCTGGACGTCGAAGGCCTTGTGCGTGTTCGGCAAGTGCAACAACATGACGAACCCGGTGGCTCGCTCGACGAGCGTGCCGATAGCGGAGCCGTTTCCGGCCCCGGTGATGAGATCGCCCTCCCAATGCCCCGGTACCGCTCGATCCTCGACTTCGGCCGGCCGTTCGCTGATCGAGACCGCACCGGCATGCCGGCTGCGTCGTTCGTCGGCCTTGCGGTGAGGTTTGCGCAGCGCGCGGCCAGTTCGCAAGCACTGCGTCAGTTCACGCCTCAGGGCGCCGCGTCCTTGCATGTAGAGCGACTGGTAGATCGTTTCGTGAGACACGCGCATCTCCGGGGCATCAGGGAAGTCGGTCAGCAACCGCTGACTGATCTGCTCGGGACTGTGCTTAAGCTCCAGCTGCCGCTCGACATAGGCGCGTAATCGGGTATCACGGCGAAGCAACGCCATTTTGGGACGACGAGCACGCTTGTCGGCCAGTGCCTGAGCAACAGTCGCCCGGTAACCGGTCTTGGGCCGACGAGTACCACGGGCGAGCTCGCGGCTGACGGTCGAGGGCGGGCGGCCGATCGCCCTCGCAATAGCTCGAACACCCTCGCCGCCCGCTCGGCGACAGGCGATCTCTTCCCGGTCAGCGAACGACAGGCGGACCGGGCGACGCGAGGGTTCACACCGCTGTGGTGGCATCACCCCACCAGCCTCACGGAACCACCGCCAGGCGACGGTCTTCGACACGCCGGCCGCCGCGGCAGCGACCTCGATGACCTCACCTCTCCGGATCCACGCCCAGAACGAGCGCTGAACCTCCACCGATATCGCAGGACGCCCCAACGCAAACACCTCGTCATGACGGGGTGTTGCGCTGACTCCTTGAACCTAAGCCGCGATGAAGTGCCTGTATCTTGTGACCCGCAGCCTGGACCCGACCGGGACCGGCCGCGCCCGATGGACGATGCGCTGGAAGCCTGTGATCAACGCGTTCGCCATCACGTTCGGTGACCGCTGGCCGGGAGCCGAAACCTACTGATCAACAACGCCGGAAACACCGATCACGAGACAGACCCGCTCGGGCTACCGCCGCCGCGACGAGGGTGCGGCCGTAGCCCAGGCGCCGATAGCCCGCTACGACGTGGACGTAATCGAGGGTGGCAGTCCGCGGCATGGGATGCAGATGGTGAGCGTCGCGGTGGCGACCTGGCTGCCGTCGAGGTGAAGCTCGAGCTGGCCGGTCAACGCCCCGGCCGCCGGCGGACGGACGACGAGGACGAGTCCTTCGATGGCCGCCGCGTCGAGGGGGTCAGCGGTGCGCGACGTCGAGGTGGGCCCGTTCGGCGAGACGCCGCTCCGAGAGGTCGCAGCCCTCCGACACGCGGCACACCTCGCACAGCGTGGCGTGCAGCCGGTAGTGACGGCTGTATGGCGCGAGCTTGTCGTAGAGATCAAGGTCGAGCCGGTGTCCGCGTAGGCAGACGGTGGGTTTGCCGGCAGCCGGCCGGACCGGGAGCAGCTCGCCGAACTCGTTACGCGCGCCTGACCGGACTGCGCTGCCGGACTGGTCGCCGATCATCGAGCGAGGTGTACTAGACCGGTGGCGCGCGGCCGGGCCGGACTGCTCATCCTGCAGCCTCGGCCAGCCCAGGCCGCCTCTTCGGGCGGCTTGCCGCAGCCGCGCCGCCCGGGCCTGGCAGCTGGAGCGCCACCGTGTGCGGACGAGCTGCTGCGCCGCGGCCCCGAGCGGACACGACGACGTCGCGGAATTCCAGGTGTCCGAACCCGTCCTCGGTGAGGCCGCGCCACTTGCGGTTCGAGACGCGCAGTTCGAGGTCGACGCCGGGCCAGGTACCGGTGGTCAGCAGCACCGCGCCCCGGTTGCGTACCCGCCCGGCCAGCCGGCGAGCCAGCTGGGACTGGACTCCCCGAGCGACGGCTGGGCCGAGCACGACCAGGTCGAACCCGTCGATCAACGCCGACACGACCGCGATCGATTCGGCGCCGGGCTCGGGTATCAGCGCGAACCGGTCCAGGTCGACCCCCAGCTCGGCTGCTGCGGCGACGCCGAGGTCCGGCATGCCGGCGATCGCCGCCCATTATCCCTCGCGCGTTGCTTCGGCGAGCAGAGCGAGGACCAGCGCCGTCGACCCTGAGATCGACACGGTGCTGCCACGGCGAAGCCCACCGCCTGGCAGCAACTGGGACAGCTCCGGCGTCACCGGCAGTACCCCGGCGGCAGCCGGCGCTTCAGGGCCCGGTTGCTTCAGCTGGGCGGCGGTGCGGACGCCCGGGATCGCCGCGAGCCCCGCCACCGCCTCCGGCACGGCCACCACGCACCTCCAGCACCACGAACGCGTACCGGAGACACCCGCGTGGGGAAGCCACGAGCGAACCCGAACACTCATCGAACACTTGTTCGGATACTGCGAGATCGTGACTGGGCTGTCAAGTCCAGCCGGTCGAGCTCACCCTCCCGCGACCACACCGCAGCACAGGGCACTCACCCTCGCACCGACTGTCGCCGATCAGGGTGTTGACCAGCGCAAACACAGCGCGGTTAGGCCAACCGGGTTACCGTCGAAGTCAGGCGATGAATGTCTCGACACCGGGAGGCCGGCCGTGGCTGCGCGTAGTTCCTCCCAGGTGCCCGACTGGGTCGAGCCGATGCTGGCCAAGGCCGACGGCGGACGGCTACGTGAGGGCCCGGTCGCCGCCGACGGCACCACCGTGCTCACCAGCCGCATCGGCGAACGCAACAGTTCCACCACCAAGCTACGAGGACATCGCCGCCGCATTCGGCGTCACCGAGACCGACGGCGGCGAACCCGGCGCCTCCCTGGAACATCGGCCCCACGCCGCAGCCCTGCCATGAAAGGCAAGATAGGCAGATGCGCGACCTTGTCGAGAGACCGGTGACGTTCGAGTACGGGTACATCATGACGTGCCCGAACTGTCCGTCATTCACGTTTCTCACCAGCGAGGATTACCACCGGGGAGACGACGGAGCGCACGTCCCGTGCGCGCATTGCGGCGCCGACATCCACTTCGGCCGGGCCGTGATGACGCTCCGCGACGTCAACGACCCGGCGCTCGACGACAGCCGCCTGGCCGACTTCGCCTGGTACCACACGAGTCCACACGCCAACTGGCCCACCAGCAGCACGACACTGCCAGCAGACATCATCGAATCCTGGACGGGGCTGATGCCCGCGGACTCCGTCGAGCAAGAACGCCTTCGCTATGAGGACCAGGCCCTCCACCTGGGAACTTATGAAGCAGCCGTGGAGTCGATGCTGCGCCGGATGTGCGACCAGGACGACGGCGGGGCGCAGTTCTACCTCTACCGGGTCGCGCTCCGGCACGACGGCCTGGTCATCGAGCCGGGCTGGCGGGACGAGAACTCTGACACGGCCGCGCAGATCAGCCGGGCCGACCTGGGAGACGCCGACGGAATCCGGTACCTCAACGTTCACGAGTCGCCTGGGTCGATCTCGCTGGCAGTCCGTCCGACGGCGATCGCCGAGGTCCAGTGCATCGCACTTCCCGCTGCCGCACTTGCCGTCCACGTCGCACCGGCAGTTCTCAAGGAGATCGCTCGAATCCGAGCCGAGATCGACCGGATAGAGGCTTCGCGTCCCGACGACTTGAGCCCGCTTGAGCGGCTGCGCCAGAATGCGACGGTGCGTAGCGGTCGCGAATTCGTGCGGAGAGCGACTCCGCAGCAGGCAGGTCTGGCGTCCCAGATCTGCCACCTGCTCGAAGACGAGTACCTACCCGGCGTTTCGCGCCCCGTCCGAGCCCAATTCACCAGCGCGCTCCATGCTTGGCAGCAAGCGCAGAAGACCCCCGTGGACGATGCCAGCTACATCTCTCGGTTCGCAGCAATGGCCGCCACGCTGACGGGGCACGAACGCATCCTCCAACTGCTCAACGCCATCCTCACCGATCGCCGAGTTGGTGCCCGCAGTGAGTCGCTAGGGCAGGTAGCGGTCGATCCGGCGCAGCAGCCGCCCGAGGACTCCGCGCTGATGCCAGCCCTCGTCGATGACGTAGGTGCGCACGGCGTGGACGACCGCCCGCCACCGGCCCGCGATCGTGGGGTGCTGGGCGTCCTCGAGCCGAGTGGCGCGCCGGTGGAGCCACCGGGCGCAGCCCACACAGACCGCGACCTCGGGGTGGTTGCCGAGATGGACCAGTTCGTCATCGCGCCGTTCGGAACCGCAACACCAGCACCGTGGCGCAGACGTCGTAGCATCCTCGTGCGCAGGCTGTGCGGTCATCGCAGGCCTCCGGGTGTCGGCCATCCTCGCTGTGACTAGCGACATCTCCGACTCCCGCAGCCAGCTCCATCCCTGTTCGCCCAGGACGAGGTCGCGGGCGTGCGGGCGGTTCACAGGGCCTCGTCCTGATGCTCGACGGCGGGGTCGCGCAACGCCGCGGGCGACAACGGCTGCGGTGCGGCGTCGTCGAGGTTGATCACCAGGCCGAGCGCGCGCATCGCTTCGGTGTTGATCGAGAAGTAGGCCCAGATGCCGCGCTGCTGCCGGTGCACCAGCCCGGACCCCACCAACAGCTTGAGGTGGTGGCTGATCGTGGACTGGGGCATCCCCATCGCCACCTGCAGGTCGTAGGCGCAGACCGCGAACCGGCTGCCCAGCAACAGGTTCATCAGCTGGACCCGGGTCGGATGCGCCAGCGCTTGAACACGCTGGAGACCTGGGTGGCCTCGTCGTGCGACAGGCGAGGGGTGTTCGGACGGTCTATCGATTCTTCCAGTGGGTTTGTGGCGGTGACATGAGGGCGCATCCATCACCCGCACTGGAAGGAGCCGTCACCTTCGCCAACGGCGGGGACAACATCGGCGTCTACGTCCCCGTGTTCGCCACCGCCGGCGTCGGGGCATGAGCCTATACGTGGCGGTGTTCCTGGTGTTGGTCGCCGTGTGGCTTACCGCGGGCCGGTTTCGCGGTGGGGGCACATCCTGCTGCCAGTCGTGCTGATAGCGATTGTCCTGCTCATCCTCATCGAAGGCGGCGCATTCGGCCTGTAAGCGGCCACTGGTCGGCGCGCCGTGCACCAAACCCTCTCGGGCTTCTCACCTACCGCACGAGTAGCCGAGCGAGCTGAACCACAACACCGTCACCGCGCGGCTCCGGTGAAATCCGGAACGACGTGGCCGCCGACGAACTCGCGAGCGGACGCGTAAGCAGCAGCATCACGCCGCGTTCCGTCGCGCCGCTTAAGCGATCATCGACAAGGAAGAGAGCAAGCACCACGTCGCGCTTGCCCGTAACCTCAGCCGCCTGCTAATGCAGCTGATCGACCGGTACACCGGCCCGTCGCTGCTAGTGGCCGCCACCAACCACCAGCAGGTACTCGACCCGGCCCTGTGGCGCCGGTTCAGCGAGGTTCTTGAGGTGCCCCTGCAGACCCGGCCGTTCCGCGGCTTGGGCCTGACGGAACTCGGTGAAGGCGCCGCCTGGACCTATGCAGTGCTCAGTACCCGCGAGTCATGGGACCGGCTGGGTGAGGCCCTACGGGAATATGGCGGGCGCACTACATGCACGAGCGTCATCGCCATCGGTGACGACACTCCCGGGGATCCACACGTTGAACGATTTCAGGCCGGACGTGCAACAATCCCACGCCACGAACGACTGCATCCAGCAAGATCACCGCCTTGAAACCTTGGAGACTCCATGGGAAACAGGATCGCTGCAGCCAGCCTCGTATTCGGGATTATTTCGGCCGTCATCGGCTATCTCTCATTGGCCCACGACTCCAACGCCTGGCCCTACACCGGACCACCCTGGCTGTGGATTGGCCTCGGCGCCACCATGACAATTTCCGCCTTTCTCTGGATCGTAATCCTCAAAGTCAAGAATTCTCCACTTCCGCTGTGGATACTGTCGACAAGTTTCACTGTGGCTCTCGTCGGCGCCGTCGTGGCAACCAGCGCTGCCTTGTCCCTCCCGACACCTGATCCCGACAGCCCGGCAGCCATCACCATCGATTCCCACCGCGACGGCACGCTGGTCGAGAACCCCGTCGTTCTGTCCGGAGGCATCACGCACCCGCTGGCTGTGGACGAGACACTCTGGCTCGTCATCGCGAACGTGCCACCACAAGGTGGCTCCCCGGGCCCGTATCTGCTGCAGCCCGGGCCTTGCCAGATCGCCCGCGATGGCAAGGCATGGTCATGCGCCGAAGTTAGACTCGTCGACAACGAGCGTAAAGGTGTCGTCTTCTACATGCTCGGTGTCCACGGTGACCAGGCTAGAATATTCGGGCAGCGGCTAATAGCCAGCGCTCAACTCGACCAGCGAAACGTGATCGCCTCCAAGTACAAGGACAAGAACCTCGATATCTCGACGACCGGACCGGACCCACGCAGCACTCCAACACTGCCCGGCGGAGAGGACATCGACCAACTCGCGTCGGTCAAGGTCGTCCTCGTTGGGAAATAGCTCAGTCCGAGACGTGTCGCACCAGCCGCGGACGGCAACGTCCATGAGTCCGAGAATATGAAGCCACGCGCCACGTCCGGCAAGGCTGGTTTGCCAGCGCTCGGGTTATGCGGTGCCGACAAAGCCGCCAGGATTGCCTGTATCTGGTAGCGCCCAAAGGCGCCCTGGCCTCCGGGTAAAGCTGCGGCCCGCACTAACCGCAAAGCGGCAGCAAGCGCCGGCGCCGGAACGAAGATGCAACCGGAGCGGGCAGTGTTATTTAAATGCTTGAAGAGGAGAGAGCGTCATGCGGCGGCCTACGTCGCGGCTGATCGTCAAAAGCCGGGACTTCCTGCGCAACCACCGAGGGTCGGGAGCCGTGCGGAACGGTTCGTCGGCGACGATGCCGCAGATTCCGCAGGTACGGGCGCTTTGGATGCTCGAGCCGGACGCGGCCCCTCCTTCGAGATCCAGAGAGCGTCGGCCGCGGCGCAGAGGGGTCGGCTGCCGCGCGCCTGGGCTGAGCGGCGCCGCTGGGGTAGCTGTTGCCGCCGAATACACCGACCCCGGTCTCCCACCGACCGCTGGCACCGGTCGGTTCGGCACACCAGCGTAAACGGAGACGCAACCCAGCTCGGGCGGACCGCAACCACGGCGCCCCCTGCCCTGCTCCATCAAATGAGCAGGTCAAACGCGATTGTTCCGGAGCCGCCAAGGGGGCTCGAACCTCTGACCCTCTGTTTACAAGCCCCCGGGTTCGCGCGCTATGACCTTCGCCCGGCGAGCCGGACTCGCCCCGAGCGATCAGGGATGCCCTCCTGCCGGAGGATCGCGGCGAGTCCGACGCCGCGTACAAGCAGGCGCTGGCCGACGCGGGAGAGAAGCTGGACCTGGCCGACGTCCTCGAGACGCTGACCAGCTGGCGCCGCATCGCCCGGCAGACACTCGCCGACCCAGCCGCGCACCGCGCGACGCTCCGGCAGGCCGACCGCACCCTTGCCTCCGGCGAGCCGCCCGCCGGCTGTGTCGCTCGCCGAGATCAGGGCCGGCTCGGCAAATAGCCCGGTGGCCTACCGCATCGAGGCGAACTAGGGCGTCTCGACCAGCTCAGCACGCGCCCGGACGACGTCGTGCTCGAGCTGGTCGCCGTGTACGACCTCCTTGAGCTGACACCCTGGAGTAGGCCGCCGCCAAGTCGAAGAGACCGACGCGGATGCTGGAGTTCGCCGCCGGCCGCGGCTTTGGTGACGTACACAGTGCTCGACGACGAGCAGCGCGTTGACGTACTCGACGTAACCTGGTTGGGTTGACTTGCGCAGCAGGCCGGCGATCACTTGAGGCGCTTGAGTATCCTTACAGCTTGGCGGTAGCCGAGGCTACGAGAGGTCGAACCAGCGCGGAAGGTCAAGGACACGTCGCCGGTTTCCAGGACGTCCCGGCCGCTGTCCCTCTGCGAAGGTAGAGAGTTCAACCAATCTCTGGCGAGCTCGATTGCATCGGCAGCCTCCGCATCCGAATCACGCTTCTCGCGTCGCTTGCGTCGGATGTCCGCCGCGCGGTGGGGGAGTCCTTCGACCAGCACGGCGCCGAGCGCGTCAGCGACCCAGAACAGCCGCCAAAGTCGCTTCACGACGTACAGCTCGGCGATGAGCTCGTGTCGCCGCCGGTCGTCCTTCGGATAGAACTTTACCAGGAGGCGCAACACGAACCCGGGGGCGAACCGGTAGATCACCAGGGCGATCAGCAGGGTCTGCCACGAGGCGGCGATGGCCGTGGCGCAGGTCCTGCAGATCGTGCAACGCCAGGAGGCGATAGGTCCGCGCATCCGCCCTTTATCATCGGCTGTATTGTCTAATTGGACCATCACGGACCGAATTCGGCCTCACAACTCGTGAAGATCACTAGCCGAACCGAGCGAGCAAAGGAGTCCGGCGACCTTCCTTGCTTCGGCAACCGCGCGGATCTTACGGTGTAGGCTCAGCACCTGTCTCAGTAGAATGATCGCTTGATCGGTCGCGCCATCGCGATGCAGGCATCGGGCCTCGCCCATTTGTGCATTGGCTTCGTGTAGGCGGATGCCGCAGGTCTTAACCAGGTTCCTGGCGGCGGCGTAGTGGTTACGCGGGTCAACATCAGAAGGGTAGTCGAAGGCGAGGTCACCGAGGGCGTTGTGCGTCCTAGCCTGACCGTCGACGTCCTCGGCGCGGCAGTAAAGATCCAGCGCACAACTCAGGTCGGCCGCCGCCTTCGGGCAATCGTCGCGGAGATGGTGTGTCATCCCCAGCCCAAGGTGGCTGTTCGCTTGGCCTTGGAGACTGCCGCTGCGAGTGTGCAACTCACGTGCTCGGATGAACGAGTCCACCGCCGCGTCAAGGTTGCCGACGGCCCGGTAAGCATGGCCGATCCCGTTGAGCGCATTGCCCTGTCCCAACAAGCTTCCGCAGCGCAGGTGAAGTTCAAACGCGCGGGCGTGGGCTTTCGTCGCTGCGGCGAGGTCATCGCAGCGTTGGTGGGTGTTGCCGAGGCAATTGAGCGCGTTCCCTTGGCCGACAAGGTAGCCGCATCGTTCGTAGAGGGCTAGTGCATTGATGAATGAGTCGATGGCGGCGTCGTGGTCGCCCCGGCGCTCGTGAACAATGCCGAGGTAGTTGAGCGCGTTCCCTTGACCGACAACGCTGCCGCTCCTGGTATAGAGGTCGAGTGCTCGAGTGTGCGCATTCATCGCGCCGTCGAGATTGCCACGCAGCCGATTCACGTACCCGATCTCGTTGAGCGCTACACTCTGCCCCACCGAGCTCCCGCTCATTGTGTGCAGCCGTAGCGCATTGCTGAATGAGTCGATGGCGGCGTCGTGGTCGCCCCGGCGCTCGTGAACGAAGCCGAGGTAGTTGAGCGCGTTCCCTTGGCCGACAACGCTGCCGCTCCTAGTATACAGGTCAAGTGCGCCGATATGCGCTTCCAAGGCGCCGTCGAGGTCGTCAAAGCGCCTGCGCACGATACCGATCTCGTTCAATGCGGTTGCTTGGGCGTGCAGGTCGTCTACGGCCTGCGCTGCCGTGAGCGCCACCTGGTGGATCGTGTACGCCTGTTCCCAATTTCCCGAAGTGCGGAGGTACGGATGGAGGACGGTAGAGAGCATGATCGTCTGTATAGGGAACTCGCTGTAGGTGTGGTCGATGGCGGTCACCAGGGCTGGCAACTCACTCGCCAGCCAGCTCATCGCCTGGTCCCGGTCGCCGATCAATCGAGGCTGAGCAGGCGAAGTGGGCGCGATGGTGATGCTCGGCGTGTGGTAAAGCGGGAAGTGGCTCGTCGCGTTGTGCGCGGTGTGCAGGTAGTAGCCCAAGACTCGGGCAGTAGCCCGGTCGCGATCGTCAGCGTCTAACTGTGCGGCGAGAGTCCGCGCATACGCACGCAGCAAGTCGTGCAGTCGATAGCGGCCAGGTGCCGTCTCTTGCAACAGGTGCCGAATGTGGAGTACACCGAAGAGCCGGCTCACACGGTTGGTCGAGGAGCCAGCCAATGCCGCTGCGGCGTGGGCGTCTATCTCAGGCCCGTGGTGCACGCCGAGCAGCGCGAACAGCTCGCGCTGATCGGCTGTCAAGTCTCGCAGCGACGTGTCGAACGCCGCTCTCACCGAGCGATCGCCTGCCTTCAGTTCGTCCAACCGGTCGTGGGCGCGGACCAGTTGGTCCAAGAGATGTCGGACAGGCCAGCTCGGGTGACCCCGCAGCTGGGACGCGCTGATTGCAATGGCTAGCGGTAACCAGCCGCACAGTTCCACCACCCGACGGGCGTCGTCGACATCGACCTCGTCCGAGGTGCGGCGTGCCAGGCGCAGCAGCATCCGAACTGCGTCGTCGGGACTGAGGACCTCTACGGTGAGGGGCTGGACTCCGTCGAGTTCAGGCATCCGGTTCCGGCTGGTGATCACTACCAGCGAGCCGGAGCTTCCCGGCAGCAGAGGAGCTACCTGCCGGTGGTCCGTGGCGTCGTCGAGGACCAGCAACAGCCGGCGCCCGGCGGCCAGTGTCCGCCACAAGCTCGCCCGATCCTCAACGGTCTTGTAGTTGCTGATGACATCTGGGTGCACGCCGAATGCAAGCAGGAGCGAGTGCAGTGCCTCGAATGGAGCTAACGCCTTATGGCCCGGAGTGTGGCCGTAAAGATCAAGGAACATTTGGCCGTCGGGGTACTGGTCGGCCAGCATGTGTGCAGCGTGGGTGCCCAACGCAGTCTTGCCAACACCGGGCATGCCGTCGATGGCGTGGATCAGGATCGTCTGGCCGACTTCCCCTCCGGGATGGTGAAGCGCGTCCACGAGCACCCGTAGCTCCCGATCACGGCCGGTGAAGTCCGCGATGTCGCGGGGGAGATTGGTGACCCCCGACCACGTTGTCGGAATCGAAGCTATGTCCGACTGGCCGCTCCCAGTGGAAGGCGGCACGACCACCTGGTGGATGGTGCCCGCTTGCACAACCGACCCGACGATCAGGCCACTGATCGTGTTATCGGTGCCCGAGTCACTCATGATCTCGAGTATGCACCGGCCGACGCGGCGGCGGTAGGAGTACTACCGGCCATCGTCTTTATGCGTCAACAACGGCACGAGATGGGACTTGCGGAGGAAGAGCTCCGACGTCCAGGCCAGGCCACCGTCGAACACAAGGCGGTACTCGAGGTTAAGTCTTTGCTGCCATCTGCGGTCGGATACCGCGATCACGCTCATCGATGCCGTTAGGTCGGCCAGGTTCACCACTAGAATGTCTAGCCCTAAGCGCGCGGACTCGCGGTCATACGACTCCCAGAAATCATCGCGTTGAATGATCAGCGACGCTCCCGGTGCTTCGACCTGGCTCATGCCAATTGTCGTGGTGCTGTCGCGGAACACCTTCACGTCCGATGACAGGATGTCGCTCGTGGTACCGTTGATGAAGGCGGCGCGCTCTTCACGGAGAACCTGCCTGAGCTCTGCGCCGCGGCCGGTCATCTCGTCGAGCCTCGCGAAGGCGGCCCTATCCCGTTCGGTGGTTGACGGCGCGACGAAGTCCAATGTGTTGCTCAGGATCCCTCCTTGCAGAGCCGTAGCCGTCGCTGGGGAAATCTGCGAGCCGGCCTCGAAGTACCGCTCGGCGATCAGCGTGCACGCGGCTCCGACCTTCTCGTTGACGATGGTCGCAGCGGGAAAGAAGTTGGTATCTCCGTGGGAGTGGTGGTCAAAGATGACCTTTACCAGAGCGGGTGCGACCCAGGTGGGCAACTGCGACAGGTGATGGGTGTCGACGAGGGCTACCGCGATAACGCCTTGCGGGAGAGCGGCCATCCCGATCGATGGCAGTTCCAATCCCGCCAGGGCGAAGAGCGCATGGGTCTCGGAGTTGATCGTTCCATCAAGGATGACGGTCAGTCGCTCGCGAAACCCAAGCTCGCGCGACAGCTCTCGCAGCGCAACGCATCCTGCAACCCCGTCGGTGTCCGGATTAACATAGGTAGTCGCGATGTACGCCACGGCTCTCGTCCAATCTTCAGCTTCACTTCTGGATTCGCGACACGCGGTTGTGCGCGGTGCGCTCGGGAGAAAGGGCGTCGACCTCGACGAGTTCGCCGGGTGTGGACGCGAGCGCGACCCAGCTCGCCCGGTCGATTACCACGGCCGAGATGCCGAGTTCGCGGAGCACTACGCCAACATGTCCAAGGATCGACCCCGTGGTGAAAACGAAAGCTGAAGTCGTGGCGCACTGGTAGATCAGCGGCAGCAGATCTGTGGACGCGCGTTCCGCAAGGAAGACCGTGTTGTGATAGCGCACTTCACGCGAGCCGCAGTCGCGCAGATGCATATCCATGGCCTTCATGCCGATATGGTTCGCCGCAAGCGAGGTCGACCCCTTAGCGACGCCCGGCGAGATCACGCCACTGCTAATAAGTCCGTAACCGAGAGGCAGTCTCTCTTGATCGGCTTCGGCAATGTCGATCAAATAAGGGGAAACGACATGATCGTCAGTCTCGATGAGCCCGAACTCAAGGGCGCCTTTAGTGATAGCGAACATGGGCCGCAATCGCTCGACCGTTGACTTCACGAGCTCCTCGTTCGGCCATGCCGAGACGGGGTCAGATTCCTGCAGAACGTGACCGTCCACGAACCGGTAGGCGACTTCTTGGCTGCGTTCTTCCCGGTCCACCACGACAAGGTCGTGGTCCAAGATATAGCGGGACGACTCCACTACGCCTTTTGGCACGAAATGCCCTCGCGCGATTTCGATCAGGTACCCGGTCTCAATTGAACGCAGGATGCCGGTCCATGACGCGTCGTAAATTTCCTGGACAATGCACACCGCCACGTGTGATTCGACCAACCCTTGAGCCAACACCGCGTCGAGTGTCGAAATCATGTCGGCGTACCTCGGGCCTCGCTGGATTGAATAGCGGCGATCCTCATGAATGAACAGATCGACATTCTCACCTTGAGTAGAGGAAAACTCACGGACCACGCTACCCTTGACCGTCTCAGGGATAAGCAGGACAACGCTCAGCCCAGCCGCCTGGACGCTCGGGATGAAAGCAGGCCGAGAGCCAGGATACCGACTGGTCCGCACGATCGCTGCAGCGCGTGACATCGGCACTCCGACTGTCATCGCTTTGCGACGAAGGTTGATCTTCGAGTGTCGAGCCACCGCGATGGGTAGCGAGTCGATAGCGGCAGCGGAGGCCAACTCGACCTCAGCCGGCTGAGGCAGAACGACGGGTCGAGACTGAAGGATGCGCACCTCACCCGACGTTGCGTCGACAGCCCACTCGACGTCGACCGCCGTAGACCACTCGCGCTCGATGGTCAGGCACGCCTCGCGGAGGGCGGTCAACTGCGGTCGTAACATAGTAAACATTACCGACTCGCCGACCTCGATTTCACCGCTGCGGGCGAGGACGAGCGACTCGCCACTGACCTCGCCCCCGACCAGCTTGTCACCGCGGCCCTCAGTCGCGGCGATAAGGAGGGAACTCCCATTAAAGGTGACCGGATCCATCGAGAACGCCACGCCGGAAAAGGAGCAGTCAACCAATCGCTGCAGGATGACCGCCACCCTTAAGCCTCGACCACTTTCCCTAACCCTCTCCATCGCGGCCACGACATCCGCTGGCGACATGGTACCGAGCACAGTAAGAAACATCCCCGCCAGTGACTGAGTGTCCGTGTCCTCGCCAGCAGCTGAGCTGCGGACAGCTACCGGAAAACGGGCATCGTTGCTGGGACCACATAAAGTGATCAAAGCGTCCAGCAATGTCCCCTGGGTGGGCACCGGCACGTCGCTTGGCAGTACGACCCCGTCCGGCACTGCGACACCAAGGGCGTCAAGCCGGTGCAGATTGTATGCTTTGTCACCCCAGGTGTCGCGGTCGACACCGCCGCCAGGCGTGAGCGAGCGAATCATCTTCCTCCTCGCGACGACGCTTTAGCATAGCTATGGATCAGTGCGGCGACACCTGGGGCCACGAATCTTCTCCACTCGTCCGTGCCCGTGCGCAACTGCGCACGGATGCTTGTGCCAGAGGTCAGCCGTTCGCTCATCGGACGACGCCAGAGCGTGACAACGTGATAACCCAATTCCTCAAGCCTGCGCTTTTTTTCCTCACCCCACTCATCATAGATGGTCACGAAGACTCTCGCCTCATCCGGCGAGGGAAGATATTGAGGAAGGCTCGATAATGTGTTGATTGGCGCCGGAACGACCATGAAGTCCGATCGGCCCCAGCCATCGTCCTCACAGGCGGCTTCCACCATTGTCATCCGCTGGAAGTACGTGTAAGGATTGCTCCCGACAGTGGAACGCGCACGGTCCTCAGGAGTGTCAACCAGGCCTTGCAGATCGGGGTTCGTAATACCGATGACCAGGCGCGAACACTCCTTGCGCGCCGATCGAAGGTATTCGGCATGCCCCAGGTGGATTGGCTGAAATCGCCCCAAAACAATGCCCAGGCGAGAACCTTTTTCTCGCCATCTTTCCACACTCTTCGGTTCCGCACACTTCGCTTCACCAACTCCGAATTCCATTGGAGATCAATCCAAACGCGTTCGTCGGAAGCTGTTCCGTTTTTGCGCAAACCCCTCGCCATCTTTGTTCCCAATCTGGCACGGAGCGAAACTACGGCCACTTCGAACACTTACCGTCGAGGATGCCGTGACGAATTGGTTATGGAACACTTACTGACCTCCATCTGCAGACAGGGCAACCACCGGCGGTAAGCGTGGCGCATAGAGTGTCGCAGCGCATCATCTCCCGGTTACGGAGCCCGGGATATAGGTTAAACATGGGACGAAGTTTCACTCGTTCGGGCTAAGGTATCCGCCTGCGCACATGATCACATCAAGACGAAAGTTGTAGCCGGCCCACACCGTGAGGCTTCTGCCAGTGAGCTCGTTCCATCACCGCGGTGACGCAGGCTGCCTAGGAGCGGTCGGCAAGTCGGCCCGCAGGGGAGGGCCATCAGCGGTAGAATGAACCAAGGCCGCAAGCAGGCAAGCGGGCGACCTCCATAACAGTGACAGTTCCGGGTGAAGCTTGACCGATCTGCGAACGATCCTGAGGTGTGAACATGGAGGACTGGGTGGGGATCCGCCGACTGCGACCTGTGGTTCGCGCCTGCAGGCCATGCTAGTCCGGCCACGTTAGGCCATTAGAGTCAATTTCTAGGTGACAATAACACTGCGTCGCGTTTGTCGATTACTAAGGTTGAGGTAGCAGTCGCTTCGGAGCGCGCAAGCATGGCCTGGCTTGCCGCGGCAGTGGGACTGTCGTCGTGTTTTCAGGACTGGCTTCGACGAGACGAGTCACGTGATCACCTATTTCGGAAGTTGGGCTTTCTTAGACGCGAAGGGATCCAGCCAGCGTGCTGACCTGCACGGTTGACCACAGCAATGCGGGCGGACATCTCGCCAGCTTGGACTTCGCATTGACGCGCGCCCGTGCACCGCAGTTAAAAATCTCGCAGCAGCTTCGCCGCGACTCAGCCAAGGTGGAAGCTGCGCAGGGAGATCGGGCATGTAGTACGACCACATACTCCAGGCTGATCGATCACAGACTTGTATATGTCGACCACGTCGCAACTAGCGTGCGCCAGCAACCAGGCGAATGTTTAGCTGAAGTGCAGGAATTCGACGATCATGACTGAAAGGATCCACAATGAAAGGTGATAACCAGCCGAGCCTGCTTGAGCTGAGCCCAGCCGGCGGCTGTGGCTGTAAAATTCCACTAGAACAAATGAAAGAGTTCATGGCCAGCCTTAAGCAGGCAATGAAGGCGAATAATTCAATGATTAGCGTAGTCGTAGACAGCACCGACGGCGACGACGCTGCGCTCTATGAGACCAGCCCAGGGACATTGCTCGCGGCCACCACCGACTTCGGCACACCAGTCAGCAACAACGTCGCCACATGGGGCCAGATATCCGCGGAGAACGCCTTATCAGATATATTCGCAATGGGTGCACGGCCGCTTCTCGCACTGAGCATAATGGCGGTTCCCGAGTCCTTCGGCGCAGAGTTCATGACGCAACTGACAGGCGGGGCGATGGCCGCGCTGGGCAAGGCTAGTACTCCGCTGGTTGGCGGACACACCGTACGGTCTGCCGTTCCATTTTTCGGGCTGAGCGTCGTCGGACAAGTGCCGACCAACCAGGCAATACTACTACGCAACGCCCGGCCGGGTCAGCGGTTGGTAGTGACTAAGCCCCTGGGGACCGGCATCGTCATCGCGGCAGCGAAGGCAGGAGTCGCGCCGCCTGAACTAGTGAAGACGGCCGAAGAGGTGATGCTGCTGTCGAACCGAGTCACCGCCGAAATCGCTACTGCACACGGCGTGGTGGCTGGTACCGACGTCACCGGCTTCGGATTGATTGGTCACCTGCAGAATATGATGACGGCGTCGGGCTGCTCGGCGCGCTTACAGGTCGATGCGGTACCGGTGATCCCGGGAGTCACCGAATTGCTCGAGGAGCATGGGATGGTGCCGAACAGCGCGGAGAGCAACATGTTCTCACTCGACGAGCACATTCAGTGGATGGCTATCCCGCACGCGTGGCGGTTGGTCCTCAATGATCCACAGACGTCCGGCGGTCTCCTGCTGGCGGTGGATCTGGCGACGACCCCTGGCTTCATCGCTGCATGTGCTGCAAATGGCATTGATGCGCACGTGATCGGCATGGTCGAAGACGCCGAGGCTGGCTCGGTCGTAGTCGGGCTTGATTGATCCACACCAGAAACGATTCGAATTGGCGGCAGGGCTTGTGAGCCGCTAAGGTTGCAGCGTCCTGTTTTGATGCGGATCGAAGGTGGGTTGATGGATGTGATGGAGGCGGCTCCTCCGGCGGAATGCCGAGTTTATTCGGGTAAGCTGGGCGAGGTCGTACACCTCGCCCAGGCGGACGGTCGCGTCTTCGAAGTGTTCCGTCGGCCACCGGGCGTGCGCATGGTGTTTCTCGACGGCGACCGCATGTTGCTGACTGAGGAGTACCGCTCCGAGGTGAACGGCTACGACCTACGGCTTCCTGGCGGCAAGGTCTTCGATGATCTCGAAAGCTTCACGCAGGCGCGCCTTGTTGGCAACCTTGAGGTTGCCGCGCGCCGCGCGGTCCAGCGTGAGGCACTGGAGGAGGTCGGCCTGATCGTGTCGGATGCCGAGTTGGTAACGATCGCCCGCGCCGGCGCAACGGTTGAATGGGATCTCTACTACTACATTGTGCGCGATTTCGCTGAGGCGCAAGACGGTCCACAACCGGAAGAAGGTGAGCAAATCACCACCAGGTGGTTTAGTCCTGTCGAGGTGCTGGCCACTGTGCGGGCCGGACACGTGTCAGAGTGGCGCAGCGTCGGGGTACTGCTAGGTTTGGTGATGCCTCGGGAGTTCCCACACTTGTTCGCTTGCTGAATAATGCGGCATCCTGAGGATATGCAGCCCCTACCGTACGCCTCTACGCTCGGAGTCGCCCTGGATCTGAAAGCTGTGGACATGATGCGAGACGGCCTGCTGCACGCGCGGGCCCGGGTCGCGCCGGACAACGTCGTCGTGACTCACGTGTGGGGGCCGTGTCCGCGCTGCAAGGACCCGATCGATGTTCTGCAGACGCACCATTCACTCGACGCTGAGCGGCAGTCAGTCGGAGCCCTCTCGTATCTGATTGACGTATTATGCAAGTGTGACGGACCCTCGCATCCTGGAGCACCCACGGACGGAGGATGCGGGGCTTCGTTCCGCCTCGACGTGCCATTCGCCGACCCAAACTTCTTCTGAGGCAGCCCGTTAATAATCCTCACCAGGGTGCAGGGTCAGGGCCGCCACGCCGTGATGGTTCGTCATAGCGAGCACCCGGCCGTCGACAGCGATCCCGGTGCATCCGGCGAACGGAATAGTGTAGTGCCCGTCCCCGGTGAGATACCACACGCGTACTGTGCGGTCGCGACCGCCAGTCACGGCGACTGGTGTTCCACCGCGGCGGTCGAGCGCCACGGCGTGGATCGCTGCGGTGTGGCCGCGCAGGGTTCGCAGCAGCTGGCCGTCGCGCAGGTCCCAGAGGCGGGCGGTTGTGTCGTCACCGGCGGTCAAGGCGATCGGGGTGTCGTTGAGATGACCGAGGGCGACGCTGCGGATCCAATCAGTGTGACCATGCAGGGTTCGCAGCAGCTGGCCATCGCGCAGGTCCCACAACCTGGCCGCACCATCGTGCCCCCCGGTGAGAGCTACTGGCCTGTCGCCGAGCTGGCCGAGGGCCACTCCAAATATCGGCCCCATATGTGCATTTAGGACGTGGACAGCGGTGCCGTCGCGCAGGTCCCAGAGGCGGGCGGTTGTGTCGTCACCGGCGGTCAAGGCGATCGGGGTGTCGTTGAGATGACCGAGGGCGACGCTGCGGATCCAATCAGTGTGACCATGCAGGGTTCGCAGCAGCTGGCCGTCGCGCAGGTCCCAGAGGCGGGCGGTTGTGTCGTCACCGGCGGTCAAGGCGATCGGGGTGTCGTTGAGATGACCGAGGGCGACGCTGCGGATCCAATCAGTGTGACCATGCAGGGTTCGCAGCAGCTGGCCATCGCGCAGGTCCCACAACCTGGCCGCACCATCGTGCCCCCCGGTAAGTGCCACCGGTACGCCATCAGCTTCATCCAGGGCTACCGCACGGACCCAGTTGAGGTGTCCCTCTTCCGGTGGCAGCGTGGGGCTGTGGGTGAGGTCCCAAACTCGAACTGTACGGTCATAGCTTCCGGTAACCGCGACGGGCGCGCCATCGATACGGCCAAGCGCTACCGACCGGACCCGCAGCCGATGACCCTCCAGGACACGCAACGGCGCACCGGTACGCAGGTCACTGAGCCGTACGATGGCATCGTCACCGCCAGTCAGGGCAACCGGCGCACCGTCTAGGTCGCTCAGCACGATCGAGTTGACTCCGTACTGGTGGCCTACTAGGTCGTGCCGCAGCACCCCGGTGCGTAGATCCCAGACCAATATGCGAACTCCCGCGCCCCCGGTGATGGCAACGGGTGTTCCGTCAAGGGTGCTCAACGCCACCGTCCTCACCGGCCCCACGTGACCGGTGAGGGTGAAGAGTAGGTCCCCCCGACGCGCATCCCAGATCCGGACAGTGCCGTCGTGGTTTCCGGTTACGATTACCGATGTACCGTCGACCGTCCCAACAGCTACGGACCGCACGCCATACTTGTGTCCCCGCAAAATACGTAGCGTCACCCCGGCACGCAGATCCCAGATCCGCACCGACGCGTCATCGCTACCAGTAACACAAATCGGTGTCGCGTCGATGTGGCCGAGCGCGATCGATCGAACACCGTAGGTGTGTCCTTCTAGCACGCGCAGCAGGGCGCCGCGGCGCGGATCCCAGATCCGGATGGTGGCATCGCCGCCGCCAGTGAGCACAATCGGATCACCGTCGAGCTCGCTCATCACGATGGCGTTTATCCCGCCGATGTGACCTTCCAAGACGCGCAGCGAGGTGCCAGCGCGGAGGTCCCAGATACGAGCGGTGGCATCGCCGCCGCCAGTGAGAACAATCGGATCACCGTCGAGCTCGCCAACCGCCACTGCGTACACCGGCCCTGTATGTCCCTCGAGCACACGGTGGTAGGCGGTCGGCCGGCTGCGCGCCCACCGGCACCACCACTGAGCTTCGCTGGGACGGTCCAGATCGAGTTGCTGTCCCTGCTGCCTCGCAGTGAGCTGCAATGTCGCAGCCCGCTCCCCGGCGTCGTGGGCGCGCAGCTCATGCGCACAGCGCAAAAAAGTGCGTGCGCTATCCGGCAGATTCGGATCCAGACCAGTGCCCATTGCCCCGGCGAGAACGACCGGGTCGGCCGCGACCAGATAGTTCACATCAGAGACGAGTTCCGCCAAATCGCCGCCACTCCGGGCGTGCAGAGCCAAGTAGTGGGTCGTGTACGGATTGGCGTTCTTCCACCCGTCGATCTCGGCCATCTGCTGTAGCCGTCTGGCGATGACCGCCTCTACGCCGGACTTAGTCGGCATCGCACACCGCCTGGGCCAGGTAGTCGGCGATCGCTTGGTGGTATAACCGGAAGACGGCCTGCCCGTCCTCGGTCGCCTCAGTGAGGTACCAGCCAGCCTCGCGGATGATACGTGCAATATCAGAATCCCGGTAGCCCCGCCCGGAGACAGATAGCTCGGTGGCAAGGGCAGGCCACACCTGCCTACGGGGTAGCCCCGCGCCGCGGGCGAAAGCTAGCGGCGAGAGCACCTCTCGCACAGCGGTCGGGTCGTCAAACCGTTGCAAGTCCTCCGAGAACACCTCATGCAGCCCGGCCGCGCCTACGTCGCTGGGCAGCCGGTCATGCCACCCCGGCTGCTCGACGACCGTCTCTGGCAAGCCCTCCAGGACTCGCAGTGCGAATCGCGCGTACAGGAATACACGGGAAGATTGCACCGCGACCTCCCGCGCAGCCAGCGCCCGGCGCTGCGGCGTTGGCCACCGCTCGGCAAGACGGTCGGCGACGTATTGTGCGATGTCGTCCTCCGCCGCCGCGTCGGTGCTCAAGTCTAGGACCTGAAACAAGCCTCCTCGTGGCCGCAGGGCGTTAACCAGCGGGCCCGGGTCATCTGGCGTCGCGTCGTGCCGACCGTCTCGGTCCCGGCGGCTTCCTACCACCACCCGGCATCCGTCGAGGCTGCCGATCGCGCGCAGCACATCGCGGGCGACGAATTCCTCCTCACCGCGCTCAGCCTCGTCGAGTGCGTCGGCGAGCACAGTCACCCGCCGGCCGTTGTCGGCGAGCGCGAGCACAAGATCGCGAGCCGGACTGGATGAACTGGTCAGGTCGATGCTGAGCTGTCGACCTATATCCAAGGCGACGTCATCCACTCGGCGGTTCTTGAGGTGAGTGACGGCATCGAACATCCCGACCGGCGGCCGGGTCTCCTCGTCGCTGTCTAGCATCCCCAAGGTACGGCAGGCCGCCTGCGAAGCCCGGTCGGCAAGTACCGCCATGCGGCCGATGAACGCGGACTTGCCGGCGCCGGGTGCGCCTGTAACGACCAGAACACCCCGACTGGTCTCCCGAAGCCACTCAATGACTTGGAGAGACGGTTGTCTACGCCCGGTGAAAAACCAGCCAACATCGATTGCGTCCGTGCTGGCTGCCTTACGCAGGAAGTGTTCGCGGTCAGCGGGTGTAAGGCTTCGCAGCAGTTCACCGATCTCGGCTGACCGGGCCGCTGCGTCGGCGCGGTAACGAGGATTCGGGACAATCTTTAAGCCGCTGCGGCCGGCGACCTCGGCGCACTGCGTGTCCTGGAGCCGGTCACGAAGTTCGTCGCGCAATTCCTGCAACGTGACATACTCGTCGCCGTCTTTCCAGTGGCCATACGGTGAGCCCTCCTCCAAGCTGACCAGGAGCGCGTCAACGAACGCTCCGCTGTACGACTTCTCGTGGTGCAAGCACGAGACCAGAATCGCGAGGTCCATGACGGGGTCAGCCTGCGCGGCTGCCGCCTGGGCGACAGACTGCTGTACCTGTGCGGCGGCGAACCCGGCGTGGCACACGTCCAACAGGATTAGCGCACGTTTCGCGCCGCTGTTGAGAACCTGTTCGACGAGGTTGTCCGCGCTGATTGACTTGCGGCCCCCGTAGGGTGGCGCCGGCGGGCTCGTTGCAGCCAGGGTGTGGTGGCGTCCGTGGTGCATCCGCCCGTGGCCACCGAGATACATCACCAGCGCACTGCAGATGCCAGTGCTGCGGATCTCGTCGGACCATCGCTCGATGGCATCGCGGATGGCACCGGCGTCCGCCAAAGACAGGTCATCCGAGACCCCCGGCGGAGTGAATCCCCAGTCTTGGAAGAATTGCCGGATGCGTTTCGCATCTGCAGGGCATTCGGGCAGGTCAGGATGGACACTGCTACTGTAGTCGATCCCCAGCGAGAAGATCGAACCTTTCGGTCGCGACGCCACAGTATAGAATACTCTCACAAGCTCGTCACCCAACGGATGGGAGCCCCCTTGGCGCAGGTGAGCAACAGAGACTTGATCGTGTTCATCCCAGGAGTACTTGGAAGCAAGCTTGCCCGAGACGGTCACCAGACGTGGGGATACCACAGCATCGTCCGCAGCCTCCATAAACTAGCTAGCAGCCTGACCGAGAACCTGAGTCTGCCGCCAGAAGCTTTTGATCATCCACGCGAGGGGTATAACGATGGAACGCGAGCGGTAGGCTCATTACGTACTATCGGTATCATTCCCGGGTTATTTACTATCGACGGATACGACGATCTTCTCGCGGCCCTGCGCCGACGATTCCCATCTGACGCAGTGATCGAGTTTCCGTACGATTGGCGACAGTCCAACGAGTACACCGCTCGGCTACTGCAGGCGACGATCGAACCTATGCTGGACCGACGCAGGCATGACTATCCTGATGCCCGCCTGGTGCTGCTTGCTCACTCGATGGGCGGACTCGTCGCCCGCTACTACGCCGAATGCCTCGACGAACGAAAACTCACCAGGCGCATCGTCACCATCGGCACCCCGTATTGTGGAGCCGTCAAGTCGCTAGCAGTGCTCGCGAACGGCTCAGCCGCCGTCGGGCCGTGGCAGTTGCGCATTGCGGAGCTGATGCGATCCCTCCCGTCGGTGGCCGAGTTGCTGCCAACGTACGCCTGCATCGGCGCCTCAGACAATGAGTTGCACCCGCTGAGCGAAGTCATAGTCCGCAACCTGCCTACGAAATGTCTGGAGCGCGGGCTGAACTTCCACGCCGCCATAAACACAGCGATCACCCAGAACGGTACTCAACGCCCGACCTACCACGCCATCCTCAGCCACCGCCAGCCCACAGTCACCTGGGCTTCTATAGAGGCGAGTGGTACCGTCCTCGCGCACGCTCCGCAGGATTTCGCCGACCGCGGTGACGGCACGGTGCCGCGTTGCTCTGCGGTCCCGCCTGAATGGCGGGACGACGCGGCCGCAGTCTTCGTCGCCGGCCGGCATGCCGCCCTGCAGCAGCAACGCGAGGTACTGATGCAGATTCAGGGCATTCTCACAGCCCGCCCGCGTACGCCGATGGCGGCCGGCGACGAGATCGCCGTAGACGCCAAAAATCATGTGCCCCCGGGTGAACTCTGGACCATTGCAGCGCACTCAGTGGAGAGATCCAACGCTCTAGTGCTTACCGTGACTGTGTCCGAACCAGTCACCAACGAGGTGTTAGTAAGCCAGCCGTTACGCCCGGTCGGCGATGGTCGCTACGAGGCTCGGCTGCCCTGGACGCAACTCGGCCTGTTCCGGTGGCAAGTGCACACCACACCATTGGCCGCCACCCCGATCGACCCGGTCGGCGATGTCCTGCTATGTGCCGCCGAGTAGGCATGATCGCCGAGGAGGTTGAGCGTGAGCACCGCCCATCTGAAAGCTGTCGCGCGGTTATTGCTGGACCAGACGCCTGAGGCGGTTCTGAGCCAGGCCGCGCCCCGTGCCGTCCCACTTCCCGGCACCGGCCCGGTCATCACGGGGCTTGGCGTGGTACTGGACTGCGCCTCCGGCGTACTGTGCATCGACGCGGAGTCGGTCGCCGCTGCTGGTAGCGCACCGTATGTGTACGCCCGGCTAAGTACAAACGCCTCTGATATGGCGGCAGCTGGCGCCGCGGTTGGCTTGCTGACCGCGATGGGCGGCGGCACAAGTCATGCCGCCGTGCTAGCCCGTAGCTGGCGCAAGCCGTGCGTGGTCGGTGCTGGATTCGATCTTCGCGACGGCGTACTGGTTACTGGTGACGGCACTATCCTGCAGCCGGGGGAACAGGTCACCGTCTGCGCCACCACCGGGACGGTGTGGCGTGGAGCGCTGCCACGTCGCCGCGACCCGGACGCTCTCGCGATCCTCGCGAATCTCGACAAGAGTGCCGCCGCCCTGGAAGAACTGCCCGGCCCAACCGTGTACGCCAATGCGGACACGGACGAGGAGGCCGAGGTGTGCTTCGGGCTCGGCGCGCGGGGCGTCGGCGTAGCCCGCACAGAACACATGTTCTTCGGTGTCCATGAGCTGCCTCTGTTACGGCAAGTGCTGTGGCCAACCACCGAGCACGAGCGCTCAGTGGCCCTAGCGGGCCTTGAGGAACGGCTGATCGACAAGTGCGCGGCACTGATGACCGCCTGCAGGGGACGCCGGTTAACGATTCGGCTGTTGGATCCACCGGTCCACGAGTTCGCCGAACCCGCTGACCTCGTTCGAGTCCGTGAGCAGAACCCCATGATGGGCGTGCGCGGCGGACGGTTAGGCGTGCTGCATCCTGACATCTACCGTATGCAGGCCCGCGCGATCAGCCGGGCCCACTCAGGCCTACCACCTGAACGCCGCAGCAGGCTCGCCGTGCTGCTACCTTTTGTCAACTTCGACACCGAGGTGCACCGGCTGCGGGAGGTTATTGACCTACCGGGCGGTGCGGGAATTGAGACTGGCGTCATGATCGAGACGCCAGAGGCAATATTTCGCGTACGCGAGATCGCTGCTCAAGCCGACTTCCTCAGCGTAGGTAGCAACGACCTGATCCAGTTCTGCCTAGCGATGAGTCGTGACGATGTCGCCACTTCGCTGTTACCAGCCTACGTTGCCGAGGGCCTTATATCAGATGACCCAATGATGCACTTGGAACAATCGGCCAGCGCTATTGGGCTGCTCCGAATTATGGCCGACACACTGCCCGACATACCGTGGGGCATCTGTGGTGAGCATGCCGCCGATCCGTCCTCACTTCGGGCCCTGCTAGGGCTGGGGCCAACGTACGTCAGCGCCAGTGCTGCCGGCGTACAGAGCGCCCGCCTAGAGATCGGACTGCATCGAGCGAAGCAGTTGCTCGGACAACGAGCGGTCAACATAGGTTCGGCCGCCGACTAGAAGGTTGCTTACCAACAGTGTGCGGGTTCTCGGGCCCGACCACCCCCGTACCGTGACCGGCCGCAGCAACCTCGCTCGGTGGCGAGGTTAAGCGGGCGACCAGCCGGCGCAGCCGCCGTCTGCAAAGAGCTGCTCACCGGCAGCATACGGGTGCTCGGTCCGAACCATCCCTTGATCGCTCGCAACAACCTCGCCCACTGGCGACATCAAACGGACAACGATCCCGGCCGTGATAGTTCCGTTAATTGCTCATGCGCTCCGTTCGTGCTCGGGAGAACGTCGCCTTCTGCTGCAAGTCGCTCGACGACGGACGGCAAGCACCCTCGTGCCGGACAGCGAAAGCCCTCGGCACGAGGGTGCTGCACGCCAGCATCGACTACGGTCGACGTGGGCGAGTACGCCCTAGTGCCGGCAATCAGGGCAACGACCTGGATTCCCAGCCCACGCGCCGCTAGGTTGGCTCCTATGCCGGAACCCATCCTGGTCGCAATCGCAGCAGCACTGGCGGGAAAAAGCGCGACCAGTCTGTACGAACTGGTCAAGCGGAAGTTCGCAAAGGACCCCGCCGCTACCCAGGCCCTGGAGGCAGCTGTAGCGGCCCCGGACGACTCACAGCCGGCTGAAGCACTCGCCGAACGGCTGCACGAAGCCGAATCGAACGACGACGAGTTCGCCGATGCCCTCCGGGAGGAGTGGCGGAAACTGCCGGAAGACAAGACCACCCATGGCGGTGTCCACAACCAGGTCACCGGAAACGTCAGCGGCAAGGTCGTACAAGCAGGCGACGTCCGCGGCAACATCAACCTGTGAAGATCCAAAGGTCGAGCAGTGCCGGATACCCATCCTAAGACGAGAACGGCGCCAGGAGAAGGCGCTCTGGCAGTGAGGGGGTCAGGGGTTCGAGTCCCCTTAGCTCCACATCGCAGCGAACCCCTTCATTTCAGTCGTTTTGGCTGTTCAGAGGGGTCTTCTGCATTCCGGGTTCGATCAGCAGTGATCGGCTTGCGGCGCGATCTTGTGCTCCTGGTGGCGCAGAACTGGAGCAGTGCTCCAGCTCCAGCGCGGCGGCGGTGCGGTGTTCCCGCTGGTCTCGGGCGCGGCTGGCGGGTGACCCCCACCGTGGCGAAGAGGGGGACAACCGGCGCCATCCGCTCCCTGTCGGCCACACTCGGTGACGGTGTCGGCGGTAGTGGCGCCGCGGTGTGCCAGCGGCGCTCGAGATCGTCGAGCAGCCGCTGCTCGACTTCCGGGCGACGTGGGAGTAGGTCTCGATGACTCGGTTGTCCAGGTGATGCCCGAGCCTTCGAGCCTGGGCGATCTCCCGGTGCGCCGCCCGCGATCAGCCAGGTCTTGTGGCTGTGCCGCAGCCCGTGGAACGTCGAGCGCCACAACCACGTCCCGCTCGGCGTGGTGAACACGAACTCATACCGGTGCCGGGCGGAGGTGCTCGCGCAGCAGCGCGACCAGGAACGGCGGCAACGCGATCGTCCAGGCGGAGGCCCGGGTCTTCGGCGGCCCGAGCCACCGCATCGACCCCGACTCGTGCAACGCACCCACCAACGGAGCACGTCGTCGCTCGACTTGATCTGATCGACTGGCTCCAAGCCCGGGATCGCGTGCCGACCACACGTTTGTTCGAAACTGGACCCAGGCCCTGCCCCTCACGACTGTCGTCGCTGCCCCGGCGAGACCGTCGCGGCGCTGCGTCGAGCCCGCTGGACCGGCCGACAAGGTCGCCGTCGCGGTCCGGCCCGCGTTGCCGCCTGGGTTCAGCGGCCTGGCAGTGGGGGGGCGTCAGCTTGCCACATCACAAGCTGGTGGGAGTCATCCGACGAGAACCCGACGAGCACGGCTTTTTGTCTACTGACAGCGATGTCCATTAGCTCAGAGGCGCTGTCAAAACCATTCTCACGTACTGACATACGAGTCCATGTCGATCCGGCGGCAGAATACCAGACCAGGCCCGCGACCTCCCGGCCGTCACCGCCGAACGTGTTTCCGATTGCTATGAAACCAGTACCCCAGTTCCGTACCACGTTGATGCGTCGCTCGTTGGCCGGGACGACACCGGCATCGGGAAGCCGCCCAGGATCCAGAGTGGCAGGGCTCCAGGTGCCACCATGGCGATACCATGGTCGCAATTCTCCGTCTCCCGGGACTTGCCCAGGCCGCTGATAAAATTCGAATCCAACCACGACGGAACCATTACTGCATACCCGGCCGAACATGCGTGTCCAGGCAAGCTCGCCGGCGATTTCCAGCCAGTGCCCACCATCCTCCGACGAGAGCAAAACAGCAGCTTTCTCGCCGTTCATGCTGATCAGGAAGCCGCTCGGGGTCGCGGCCGCATCAACGCCGTACGGCGACTTCTCCGCAGGCTCGGGAACAGAGGTCATGGTCCCAAATGACCGACCATCAGGCGAATGCCACACATAGGTACCGTTGTAGCGGTGCGGATAATAGGCGTCACGACCGACGACGAGCACGCCATGCGGTCCGGCCGTGATCGTGAGGTCCAGGTCGGACCGCGATCCGATGTCGAGATCACCGATGTCCAGCGGAAGACTTTCCCACCGTTCGCCGTCCTCGGTACGCCACACGGTGAACCCTTGCGAGGACCAACCCAAGAGGTAGCCGGCCGTGCCGTATCCTGCGGCTACGCGCCCCTGAGCCGAGAGGCCAGATTTAAGTTCGACCATGCCTGCGGGCGCTGTGACACGCCAGTCATGGCCGTCCTTCGACGTGAGAACCTTGGCCCCCTCGCTTTGATTATCGGTCGCCAAGAGGAATCCGCCATCCCAGCCCGCCGCCTGGTAATCACTCGCATCGATTACCTTAGCGGTCGGTGATTTGACCCATTTCGGCGGCTCGAATTGCTGCGGATGTCCGGCCGACATGGATGCCGCCGGGGGTGCGGACACCAACGGCGTGGCAGCAGTACAGGACGTCGTGAACATGAGCAATACGACCAGCGTGAGCCTGATCAGCAGGATGATCTCCATACGCTGGTCTTGGAGTCGAAGCAGAACTGTCGCGCAGCCGTGGCTGCAGTGGTACGGAACGGTTTGCCCGAGTCGTCCACCACCAATTCTCCTTGATCGGTCCCGGAGGTCCATTTCAGGAGCAGACGCCATTCGATGTCTCCAGTTGTGACTTCGGGTGTTATCACGAACTGCTCGGGCTCGACGTCGTTCACCTTGTACGGGAACGAGACACTGCCGGGTTCCGGCGTGATCAGCGGCGCGGGCGCATCGAGGTCGAGTCGAGACCTCCTGGGCGGAACCTCCCCTTGACAACCGAGCGGCAGGTATACACCGGCCACCGCCGGGGATCGGCGTACCACATCGACCGTCATCGACTGAAGCACCGCTGACCTGCTGGTGAGGCCTTGAACCGTCACCGTGATCTCGCCACCGCTGCCCAAGACCGCCCCTGCCGGCGGTTTGCGCGGACTGTAGGGAATCGGTTCGTCACCTCGATCGGGCACAACCCACCCGGATCGGCAGCCCACGGGCAGGTACGAGGACACAGCCGCGACCGGAGGCCCGGACGCCTGCGCGTTACCGGCGTCCGAGGTCGTCCGCCCGCCACCGGTATCGGCGGCCGACCGGTCAGGGTCCAGTTGCGAGGGCAAAGTGAGCGCAGCGACCACCACAACGGCGACAACCAGCAGGCCAGCTACTATCGCCAAGCCGATGACACCAAGCCGGTCGTTGCTCGCTCCGCCAATGGTGATGTTCTGGGCACTCCCCGTCTGCACGACATTGCGCGCTTCACCGGTCATCGAGTTCCGGGTCGTTGCCTGATCCTTATTCTCTTCGATGCAGCGACCCTACTCCGGAACCCACCGAACCGTCAGGCGGACATGCGCCGGGAAGCGCCAGCATGCGGTCTTCGCCGTCATTCGAAGAATTTGAGGCCCCAGCCGGTGTCGACGGCCGCGCCCGGCGAATTGGCCCGGCGGTAGGTCGTCGATCCCCACCAGCAGAACATGCCGGTGTAACAGTAGCGGTTGGCCCACGAGTAGGGCGTCCCCTTGGCGACGGCGTGGAACATGAACGGGAACCGCGGACCGGCCGGTGGGCTGGTCGCGATGTCGCCGTTGGCCAGGGCGAAGCTGATGTGGCCGGGGCCGATGACGTACAGCGTGGGGGTCCCAGCCCGCCATCATCGTCGTGCGGTTCGAGCCGAAGAGGCAGCCGTTGGACTTGTACCAGTCCCACACGTAGGTCGGTTCGCCACCGGCGCGCAGGCGCAGGTCCGCGAGGCAGTACTGGTCCTCCAGCTGCCGTTGGCCGAATACACGATGCGCAGTCGGCCGTCCGGGTCCTTGATCGCTTCGGGCGCCTCGTTCATATACGGGTTGCCGACGACGCGCTCCCAGCTCTCCCGCGGCTGCGAAATGACGTACCGCGCACCGGTCGGGTTGGTCGGGGTGCTCATGCGGGCGATGTACAGGTTCTGCTCGACGTTCGTGTCGCCAACCCAGCCCGACCGGGCGAACCACCGCTGGCCGCCGAAGGTGAACATCGTGCCGTCGATGGCCCACTTGCCGTCGAGCAGCGCCAGCCGGTCTCCGCCGTGTAGCCGCTGTCGGCGGCGGCTGAGCTGATCACGTACATCCGGTGCGCCGCACCGGCCCCGGCCGCGAAGTAGGCTCCCCTTTATGTCAAGGGGCCGCTCTGACGGAGGTAGGCTGGCTGGCGGCAGGTTCGGGTTGTGGCTTGTCCGAAGGGCCGGTGTCCGGGGCCAGGCCGGTCACGCTGGATTGCAGAGTCGTCCCCGAGTGCCCTCCCGAACCTGCCGCCTCACGTCGTTTCTGGTCGGCGAGCATGCGGGCGTAGACGACGTTCGACAAGCGTCGTTGAGGGCGCGCATCGCTTCCATCGAGGTCTTGCCAGCCGCCTTCTTCGAGTCGAAATAGACGCGGCCAGCAGTCGGATTGCGAAGCTGGACGACGCCCATGATGTGCAGCGTCCGGTTGATCCTGCGGTTGCCGGCGCGGGACAAGCGATGTCGTTGCTGTTCCCCGGAGGATGCGTCCAACGGCGCAGTGCCGTTCCAGGACGCGAATCAATCCCGGTTGCCGAACCGGTGGATGTCGCCCACGTCGGCCAGCAGCCGAGCGGCGCCGGACGGGCCGATGCCATGCAGGTCCAGCAGAGTGGAGCCGCGGGCGATCACCAGCTCACGAAGATCCTTCTCGGCGGCCTTGGACTTCCTGTCGATCGTTTCGAGCTCGGTGATCAACTCCACGACCAGACGGCGGCGGGTCTTGCCTACGATGTCTCGCGGTTTGACCGTCGCCACGAGCGCACGGGCCTGAGCCGCGGACAGGAACTTCTTCGCGCCGCCGGGAAACAGCTCCAGCAGCAGCCGGTGAAGGCGGCTGACGGTCTGGGTCCTGGCGCGGCCGAACTCCTCACGGCGATCAACGAGCATGCCCAGTACGACCAACTCGGGGTCAGCCTGGACTCGGACCAGGTTCGGTGCGCGCAACGCGGCCAGGGCGACGGAGTGCGCGTCGACCGGGTCGGTCTTGCGGCCGTTGCCTGTGGCGAACACCCGCACCTGCGCCGACAACTTCGCCGGCACATCCAGCACCGTCTCACCGTCATGGACCAACCGGTGGGCGATATGCCGACCTACGCCGTTACAACCTTCCACCGCCCATACCCGCTCGGCGAACCGACGCCCAGCCAACAGCATTTCCGCATAGCCGACCTGGTCCGTGCCGAACTTCCCGACCGTGACCACGTCACCGCGTTCGGTGATCACCTCGATTGTGGCCGAACGCTTATGCGGATCTATCCCGATAATCACCGACATCCGGTTCTCCCTGCCTCAACGCGACGATGTCAGCAAGGAGGGCACCGCTACTTCGAGCAGAACAAACCCCTTTCCAGCCACTCCTCGCACGGTGCTCGGCGAGACGCATGCCATGAGAGAGCCACGCCAATGCCACCGACAGGGAGCCGCAATGTGGGAGCGACTCACCAAGCACCTGGACCAGAGTCTGGCCGACCCCGGTCCTGCGGCCCAGTCTCAAGTAGCCGCATAGCGTGCGCCCTGGCGAGCCACCTCATCGGCACCTCGGCTCGAGACGGGGCTCGCTAGCCAAGGTCGCTCGTAACGTTGGTCCGGCTGCACGACACCGGCTGCGAGATCCTGATCGGCCGGATCCAAGCCCACGTCACTTGCCGAATGCGCCAGATGTTCGACACGCGCGCGGCGCAGTCCTCTCACCAATTTCACTGGGGCACAGCTGGGGCAGACCCCCCGTTACAACTGCACTGAACAACACACGGTTGCAAGAAACGGCGATTAAGCGCAGCATTTGACTAGGCGATTCTCTATCATCGCAGGTCAGAGTCATGATCGACCCTCACTGGCAGTGAGGGGGTCACCAGCACTGTTTTCGCTGGTCAAGGACGTGCCCGTCAGTTGCTTACCCGAGTTCGGGAGCAGTCACCGAGCGAGCCCGAACGACACACTTTGTGGACGATGTATCCGCTCGAGCGGCGGACCGTCAGCAACCGCCCTGCGACGGAAGTCATCGGCCACGTTCCCCAGATCGGGTGGCAACTACGGCTGGGCGAGCACATCTTCGTCAAGAGCAGGCGAGATGGCGGATCCTACAGCTGCGTGCCCGGCATCGATGCCGCTGTCGTCGAGGAGATCTCGGCTTCCTCCGCGCGGGCATGGGGAAACCCGGCTGCGAAGCCGAGACACGTGAGCTCCTGAAACTCGCCGAGGCGACTGGTCTCGTCTCCCAGACGGAAGACAACGTCGCGAACCAGGGCGATTGATCAAGCAGCCGGCCGGGCTTCGACACCGTCGAGCAGCCGCAGGAGCAGATCAGCCAACAGGACCGCATCGCTGGCGACCGCCGGGTCCTCGTACTTCACGGCCCGGTGCGACGTCGGGTTCTTGAACATCCCGATAGCCCCTTTGAAGAGGTTCAGCATCGCCTGCTGTTCGCCTGGCTCGGCCTTGAGGTCGACCAAAACCCCGGGGATCCCCGGGAGCGAACGCTTTGTCGATCAGCTTGGTGCCCAGGTCCGAGTCCGACGCGCCGGCGAGGTCTCGGACGCGGATCTCCACCTCTCGCATGGCCACGAACACGGCGACGTCGTACTCACCGAGTAGGAATTGCTGCTCGACCAGCTGGGCGATGCGCGGGTGCAGCGACATCCCCAGCCGTTCGGCAGCAGCGAGCTTGCCGACGCCGTACCGTAACGTCTCCTCGCCCAGGCGACTGACGACATATGCGTCTGCAGACGGCTGCGACGGATCACGTACGACCAGACCGTGAGTCATCAACCAACTCCAGCCTTCTGACAGCGCGCGGCCGATTTCACGATCCCGGGCGGTTCCCTGTTGCTCGGCGCCCCTCATCCAGTTCTGCCAGTTCCAGCCATCTCCAGCCTTGTAGTCGTGCAAGATCAACAAGGCGAGAGCGTCGATCGGCAGGGCCAGCGTCTCGGCTTTCGGCCGCGTCCAGGTCATGGGAGTTCGCGTCCTCTCGTCGTCGCGATCTACCGTCGTCGACCAAGCCGACCCTGTTACGGGTACACGCAACGACGCTGCAGTCTGACCGCCTCTGTGACTTGCGTCGTCGAACGCTGTCTCGTGCCGACTTCGAACTGCTCGCCGGGTTCCTTCAGAGCACTCGACAGCACGATGGCGGCCCCGACAACGCAGCCGGCCAGGCCTCCGGTCACAGACATCAACTTCAAGGCCCGGGCTGAGCAGTGCCGTAGATACACACGCGACCGAGCACACCGGCCGACTTCACGACCTTCGACTCTGAACTCCATAACCACAGAGAGGACCAGGTCGCCATGCCACATGCGGCATGCCGCATCCCGGCAGCCGAGCCCACAGGGGTTGCGTCTTGATGCCGACACGGCCAGCCAGCGGACCATGGCAGCCCGATCCCACAGGTCAGCGGGCCGATCACTGGACGATCATCAAGATAGACACTAAATCGCCCCTACTCAGGGGTAGCAAAAAAGCCCAGGTCTGTGACCTGGGCTTTGCTCCCCCGCTTGGACTCGAACCAAGAACCCTCCGGTTAACAGCCGAATGCTCTGCCAGTTGAGCTACAGGGGAATGTCGCTCTTTCCGGTGCCGCGCTCTCGCCCGACAAGAAGAACTTTAGACCATCCCCGCAACCCGGTTCGCACCACCCCCCACTTAGCGCAACCGCCCCCTGCGGCCGGTTTTCCTGGACAATGGACAGTCGGACGACCTATCGACGAGAGGCGTGGACACGGATGAAGAAGTTCCTGCTGGGTGCGGGCCTGGGCTACGTACTGGGCGCCAAGGCAGGCCGGGGGCGGTACGAGCAGCTCGTGCGCACCTACCGCCGGGTCGTCGACCATCCGATGGTCCAGGGTGCCGCCGGGGTCGCCCGGGCCAAGATCAGCGAAAAGGCGGGGCGCCGGCGTTAGACCTGCGCGACGAGGAACACGCGGCGGAACTCGAACCACGTCGTGCCGTCGGCGCGTGTGGGGTACGCCTTGTCGAGCCGAGGGGCCAGTTCGGCGCGGAACTGGTCCCACGCCTCATCCTGGAGCACCGCGCGGATCGGGCGCAACGCCGTTCCGGTGATCCACTCCAGCACCGCTCGCGACCCGCGCAGCGGCTGGACATACGTCGACTCCCAGGCGTCGACGCCGCAGCCGGCGTCGGCCAGGAGGTTCGCGTACTCCAGCGGGGTCGAGACCGCGTCGTCCTCGCGCAGGACCACGTCGGCCAGCTGTGACGACCAGGTCGGGGACGCCGCCAGTTCGCGGGTCAGCGCGTGCGACGGGGCGTCGAAGTTGCCCGGGACCTGCACCGCCAGCCACGCGCCCGACGGCAGCTGCCCGGCCCAGCGGCGCAGCAGGTCGCGATGGTCGGGCACCCATTGCAGGACGGCGTTCGACACGACGACGTCGGTGTCCGGCGCCGGTGTCCAGTCGTTGACGTCGAGCACCGCGGCGTCCAGGCCGCGGGTACGCGCGGCCGCCACCATTTCGGGTGAACTGTCGCTGCATTCCAAAGCGGCACCGGGCCAGCGTTTGCCCAGGTCGACCGTCAGGTTTCCGGGGCCGCAGCCGAGATCGACCACCCGCCTGGGTGACACCGCGCCGATCCGGGACGTCAGGTCGTAGAACGGCCGGGCCCGCAGGTCGGCGTAGTCGAGGTACTTCTCCGGATCCCACACAGGCGCCTCCCGCACAAACAGTACGCGTGTACTGAGTACGAGCGTACTGCTATTCGGCGGCGGTAGCCAGCTTCGCGGCGACCTGCTCGGCGATGGCCGCCACCAGCGTGACGTCCGTGCCCGGGTCCGGCCGGACCTGCAGCACGCTGCCGTCGCGGCCGGGGACCTTGCGCTGGACGAACCACGCGCCGCCGTCGCCGATGTCCTGGCGGTGCCGCGAGCGCACCGAGCCGTCGACGCGCAGCCGCACGTGGTGCGGCACCCGGCTCGGCTCCGGCAGGCTGAACCGCACGGGCGCGAGGTCGCTCAGCACGACGGCCGACCCGGCGGTGCCGGACTCGGCCGACTCGGTCAGCGTGAAGACGCCGTCCTTCCAGGCCGCTTTGCCGATCAGGTGCCAGCCGACGCGGCGCGCGCCGCCGGCACCGTCCGGGATCCACAGCCCGAGCGGCGTGACGACCAGGTGCCCGCCGCCCTCGACCGGGGCGCTGTCCACGACGTCCTCGCCGGCGTCCAGCGAACCGGCGAAACCGTCGGGGGTGCGGTCGCCGAGCAACCGGCGCAGGAAACTCACGTCAGCTCCACGAGCTGGCGGACGCCTGCTCGCCCAGCGACTTCTTGTACTGCTCCAGCGCGACGAGGTCGCCGAAGAGGGCGCGGTAGTCGTCCGGTGCCTCGACCGGCGAGAGCCGCTGCAGCTTCCCCTTGATCTCCGAGATCTGCCGCCCGACGAGGCTTTCCTGCAGCCGGGCGAGGATCGAGGAGATGTAGCGGGAGTCGACTTCGTCCTTGGCCTGCAACGGTTCCACGGCCAGCTCGGAGAGCACCCGGCGGACCGTCCCCTCCGGGCAGTGCGCGGCCGCCGCGTCCAGCAGCGACGGGCCGGTGAGGCCCGAACCGGCCCCGCCCGCCTTCAGCACGGCTTCGTGCACCGCGATGTACACCGGGTGCGTGAACGCCTCCAGCGGCAGCGCGTCGTACTCCGGCCCGGCGATCGCGGGCTGCTGCAGCGCGGCCTTCAGCGCCTCGCGCTGGATCGCGAACCGCGGGTCCTTCGGCGCGGGGCGGGCGACGTCGGACTCCGGGGCCTTCACCTCGGGAGCGCCGACGCGGGCCGGCTGCTTCAAGGGCGCGCCACCGCGCTTGTCGGTCGCGCCCGCGCTGCCGCGCACGCGGTTGACGACCTGGGCGACGTCCTGCCAGCCCACCCACCAGGCGAGCTTCGACGCGTAGCCGTCACGCGCGGCGCGGTCCTTGATCGCCGCGATCATCGGCACGGTCTTCTGCAGCGCCGAGACCTGGCCGTCGACCGAGTCGAGGTCGAAGTTCTTCAGCGTGCTGCGGATGGCGAACTCGAACAGCGGGATCCGGCGCGCGACGAGGTCCTTGACCGCGCTGTCGCCCTTGGCCAGGCGCAGCTCGCACGGGTCCATGCCGTCCGGCGCGACCGCGATGTAGGTCTGGCCGGCGAACGTCTGATCGCCCTCGAACGCCTTCAGCGCCGCCTTCTGGCCCGCTTCGTCACCGTCGAAGGTGAAGATCACTTCGCCGCGGAAGGCGTCGTCGTCCATCATCAGCCGGCGAAGCACCTTCATGTGGTCTTCGCCGAACGCCGTGCCCGACGACGCCACGGCCGTCGGGACGCCCGCCGCGTGCATCGCCATCACGTCCGTGTAGCCCTCGACCACGACGACCTGGTGCCGCTTCGCGATCTCGCGCTTGGCCAGGTCGAGGCCGAACATGACCTGGGACTTCTTGTAGATCGGCGACTCGGCGGTGTTGAGGTACTTGGCCGAGATCCGGTCGTCGTCGAACAGCCGCCGCGCGCCGAAGCCGACGACCTCGTTGCCGACGTCGCGGATCGGCCAGACGAGCCGCCGGTGGAAGCGGTCCATCGGGCCGCGCTGGCCCTCCTTGGACAACCCCGCCGTCAGCAGCTCCTTGACCTCGAACCCGCGCGTGAGCAGGTGCTTGGTCAGCTTGTCCCAGCCGCCGGGGGCGTAGCCGCAGCCGAACGTCTTCGCCGCGGCGGCGTCGAACCCGCGCTCGGACAGGAAGTCCCGCGCGGTGCGCGCCTCGTCGGTAACCAGCTGCTCGGCGTAGAACTCCTGGGCGGCGCGGTGCGCCTCGATCAGCCGGCTGCGGCTGCCGCGGTCGCGCTGGATCGTCGCGCCGCCGCCCTCGTAGGTGAGCCGGATGCCGACCCGGTCGGCCAGCCGCTCGACGGCCTCCACGAAGGTGATCAGGTCGATCTTCTGGACGAACTTGATCACGTCGCCGCCCTCGCCACAGCCGAAGCAGTGGAAGGTGCCGTGCGTCGGGCGGACGTTGAACGACGGGGTCTTCTCGTTGTGGAACGGGCAGAGGCCCTTCAGGCTGCCCCCACCGGCGCGGCGCAGCGCCACGTACTCCCCGACGACCTCGTCGATCCGGCTCCGCTCGCGCACCTCCGCGATGTCGCTGTCCCGAATCCGTCCTGCCACGCCACCCACTCTATCCCCGCCGGTTGCGGCACACTCGGGGCATGGCCTCCACGCCCACCGCCCAGGACACCCTCGCCGCGCGGTTCGCCGAGCACCGCGGCCACCTGATCGGGGTGGCCTACCGGCTCACCGGCACCCGCGCCGACGCCGAGGACGCCGTCCAGGAGTCGTGGCTGCGGCTGGCCGGGCTCGACGACGCCGGGCAGGACGCGATCCGCGACCTGCGCGGCTGGCTGACCACGGTCGTCGGCCGGATCTGCCTCGACCGGCTGAAGTCGGCCGCGGCGCAGCGGGAGCGCTACGTCGGCCAGTGGCTGCCGGAACCGGTCGTGACGCCGTTCGGGCAGCCGGTCAGCGAGGACCCGCTCGACCTCGCCGTCCGCGACGACGGCCTGCGGATGGCCGCGCTGGTCGTGCTCGACAAGCTGACGCCGGAGCAGCGCGTCGCGTTCGTGCTGCACGACGCGTTTGCGCTGCCCTTCGCCGAGATCGCGGACATCCTCGGCTGCTCGGTCGACGCCGCACGCCAGCACGGCTCCCGCGGCCGCCGCGCGCTGGCCGACGCGGACCCGGCGCCGCGCGCGCCGCTCGACGAGCAGGCGAAGATCCTCGAGAAGTTCGTCACCGCGCTGCTCGCCGGCGACATCGGCGCGGTCGTCGAGCTGCTGCACCCGGACGCGGTGCTGATCGGCGACTCGGACGGCAAGGGCCGCACCACGCGCCAGCTCATGGTCGGCGCCGACAAGCTCGCGCGGTTCTTCGTCGGGCTCATGCGCAAGTACGCCCCGGAGAGCGTCACCCGCGGCGCGGCGGTGCTGGTCAACGGCGACCTCGGGTTCTACCTGCCGCCGCTGCCGGGGCGTGAAGGTTTCCTGGCGCTCGACGAGCACGTCCAGGCGATGAGCGTCCGCGACGGGAAGATCGTGGCGATCTACGACGTCGTCAACCCGGACAAGCTGACCCGGATCACGCGTCCCGGCGCCGCGCCTTCGTGATCCCGGCCACCAGCACGAGCACGGCGAAGGCACCGAAGTAGGCCAACGCCCAGCCCGGGCTCAACGGCGAGTCGGACAGGGTCGCCGCGTTACCGCCGTCGCGACCGGCGTTCGCCGCGCCGGAGCCGCTGAGGAACTTCGTGACGGCGTTCAGCGGCAGCCACCGGTGGATCGCCTGCCCGGCCCGCGGGATCAGCGTGATGACGTTCTCCGCCATGAGCGGGTAGCCGACGAGCAGCGCGACCGCGCCGGCGGTGTGGCGCACGAGCAGGCCGACGCCGACCCCGCAGACCGCGGCGAGCGCGAACACCGGACCGGTGCCGGCGACGATCGTCCAGTCCGCGACGCTGTCGAGCGCCAGATCGGCGTCCGGGGCGAGGATCCGCGCGACCAGCCAGGCGAGGAAGGCCGCGGCTTCGCCGAGGAGAAACGCGTACCCGGCGACGACCGCGGCCTTCGCGGCCAGCGCCGGCCACCGGCTCGGGACGCCCTGGAAGGTGCCGTGGATCGTGCCGGACTGGTACTCGCTCGTCACGGAGAGGGCCGCGAGCACCAGGACGGCGACCAGGCTGAGCTGGAAGCCGAACTGGGTGCTCGCGACGGTGGGCGGCAACCGGGATTCGGTGGCCGTGAGCGCGGTGAGCACGGCCGGCGCGACCAGGGCGACGACCGCGAAGAGGCCGCACGCCCACGGCGTGGCGATGCTGAAGAGCTTGATCCGTTCACTGGCGACGAGGTGCATGCCGGAACGGTCCCGCGGCGGGCACCCCGGGCGCGTCCCACCGGGGTCTGGTTCCCGGGGTCCTACGGGAGCGGGACCCGGCAGGCGTCGCCCGAGGTGAAGCCCTGCTCGACGATGCCGAGCGCGCTGTTCATCCGGGCGCGGGAGTTCTCCAGGCCGATCTGGTAGGTCAGCTCGATGACGCCGTCGCGGCCGAACGCGCGCACCAGCTCGGCGACCTGCTCGTCGGTCACCGTGACCCGCTCGGCGGACATCGCGTCGGCGTAGGCGATCGCGAGCCGCTCCTGGGGGCTGAACGCGGGCGACGTCGCGTAGCCGTCTATCTCCTTCAGGCGTTCGACGTCCAGGCCGTCGTGCTTCTGCAGCATGGTGCCGAAGTCGACGCACCACGAGCAGCCGATCCGGGTGGCGACGCGGTAGACGGCCAGCTCGCGCACGTTCGCCGGCAGCTTCTTCGACGCGCGTTGCACCATCAGCTCGTGCACCGTGTTCGCGCGCAGCAGCCCGGGGTGGTGCGCGGCGACGGCCATCGGCTCGGGCACGGCGCCGTACTTCCGGCCGGCGACGCGGTAGAAGAGCTTGAGCAGCGGTCCGGCTTCGGTGGTCTTCTTCGCGGCGATGCGGGGCATGTCGGTCTCCATTCGTCTCGGTCGGGAGAGGAACGAGACGGCGGCCGGGGACGTGACACCCGGCGGGGTGAGCCACGCCACCGGCCTGCGCCCGGCCGGTCAGCCCATCGCGTTCAGCGCTTCCCAGGCGTGCCAAGCCCTCGTGACGCCGAACTGCGCCAGGAACCGCAGCGCGGCGCGGACGTCCTCCGGCGTCGCGCCGCCCCGCTGCGCGCGGCCGACGTGGATGCGGAACGTGTCGGCGAGCGTCTGGTAGCAGACGTCGACGCTCATGCTGACCAGGCCGCGTTCCCGCTCGGTGAGCGTGCCGGGGCCGTGCCCGGTCCGCATCCGCGACTGTAGGTCGAAGTACGCGGCGAAGTGCGGGTCCAGCTCGCTCAGCCGGGCGCGCACCGCGTCCGGGAGCGGGCTCGGCGCGGCGTCCGGGCCGGTCGAGACCAGCTCGTCGGCCAGGGTTTCGACGTCCGGACGCGGCAGGCCCAGTTCGGCTTCGAGCTCGGTGATCCGCTCGACGCCCGCGGTCGCGGCGGGGTAACCGCAGTCGTAGGAGACGAAGCGCAGCAGTTCCCGGATGTCCGAAGTGGACACTCCGGCGGCCAGCCCGGCCCGTACGTGCGCGGTGAACGCCAGGCCCAGGCTGCCCTGGCAGACGTCGGCCGTGACGCACAGGAAGGTCTTCTCGCGGTCGGTCAGCTCCGGGATCGCCCGGACGAACTTCGCGGTGGTGCCGGCCAGTTGCGCGAAGGCGGGGTCGAGCGCGGCGAGCCGCTCGAGGCTCGTGGGTGCGGCAGCGGTGGTCAAGATCGTGCTCCCTCAGTTGATGAACGATCGTAGCGCTACAGCTGTAGTGCGAATTACGCTACACCTGTAGCGCAATGGGTGTCCAGCTATAGTGGGACGACCATGACCGAGACCCGCCGCCGTCCCAACGCCCGCGGCAAGGGCGAACTGCTGCGCGAAGAGATCGTCACGGCCGCCGTCGGGATGCTCGACGAGCTGGCCGACGACGAGGCGCTCTCGCTGCGGGCCGTCGCGCGCGCGGTGTCGATCGCGGCGACGTCGGTCTACCTGCACTTCCCGGACCGCGACGCGCTGGTGCTGGCCGCTATGCAGCGCTGCCACGAGGAGCTGGTGCGGACCGGCGACGACGCCTACGCGGCGGCGCCGGACCCGGCGGCCGCGTTGCGCGCGCGGATCCTGACGCAGGCCGCGTGGGCGCGCGAGCACCCCGGGCTCTACAAGGTGCTGCACGAGAGCAAGGTCCACCGGCGGCTCGGGATGCCGTTCAAGGAGGTCATGGTCGCCCGCACGGTCGACGGCGTGCGGGCGTGCATGGACGCCGGCCTGGCCCCCGCGGACGACCCGGTGACGGTCGCCATCGACCTGCGCACCGCCGTCAACGGCATGCTGGCGCAACGGATCAACGAGCCCGACCTGCCGTGGTCGCCCGCGGTCGAGCAGGTCGACCGGTTCCTGGCGAAGCTGGTCGGCCTCCCTTGTGTTCCGTGACGAAACGGACTTGGGTGGGCCGGTATGAGCCAGGACTACCAGACGGTGACCCCGCGGATGGTGGTGCGCGATCTCGTCGCCGCCGTCGCGTTCCTGCGCACGGTGTTCGGCGCGACCGGTGAGCTGGAGAGCGGCCGCCCCGCCGACCTCCGCATCGGCGGCTCGCGCGTCCTGGTCTCCGCCGAGGGCGAGCGGGAGCTGTTCCCCGCGTTCTTGTACGTGTACGTGCCCGACGCGGACGCGACGTACCGCCGAGCCCTCGACTGCGGCGCGACGAGCCTGGAGGAACCGGCGAACACCCCGTACGGCGACCGCCGGGCGATGATCCGCGACCCGTTCGGCAACGTCTTCCAGATCGCCCACGCCCGCGACTGAGCGGCGCTGCTTCGTGTCTTCGTGACTTGATCTCCACCGGATTCCGCGTGGTCAACGGGATTCCCTGCTCGACCGGGTCGTGGCGTTGAAAGTGCTCTCGCCGCCGATCAGGGGGGCTCGCGAACGCTTCCGCCGCGAAGCCCACTCGGCGGCCTGCTGAACGCCCACCTGAACCAGGCCCCGCCCCGCTCGAGCCTGCTGCGCCTGGGCACGCCCGCGGCGCTCGACGGCGTGGTGGCGCGAGGCATGGCGAAGAGTCCGGACGACCGCTACCCCACTGCCGCGGCGCTCGCGGCGGGGACGCGTGCCGCGCTGGGCGCACCTCGTGGTTTCACCGTTCCACCCGCCGAAACCCGGACGTTCACCCGGGTCGAACCGGCGGCGGACACCACCGTGCCGACGGCTCAGGAGAGCCGGCCGTCGACTCGGATTCGGTGACCCGGAACCACTGACCTACTCGCCGGTGCTGCCGTCCACCGACTCGCGGATGAGGTCCGCGTGGCCGTTGTGGCGGCTGTACTCCTCCACCATGTGGACCAGGATCCAGCGCAGGTTCGGCTTGCGGCCGTCCGGCCAGCCGCGGACGGCCGGCTGCGCGAGGTCGCCGTTCTCCATCGCCTTCGCGACCAGCTCGCGCGAGCGGGCGACCGTCGACTCCCACATCTCGCGGAGCTGCTCCGGGGTGTCTTCCGCGGCGGAATCCCAGTCCCAGTCCGGGCTTGCGGTCCAGTCGACCGAGTTCCACGGTTCCGCCCGCTCGTTGCCGAACAGGATGCGGGAGAACCAGTGGTCCTCCACGTAGGACAGGTGCTTGAGCATCCCGCCGAGGGTCAGCGGGGACGGGCCGACGGTCGCGCGCAGGCCTGCCGCGTCCAGGCCCGCGCTCTTCCACGCCAGCGTCGCGCGGTGGTACTCGAGGAACCCCAGCAGAGTCCCGGCTTCGTCGGCGTCGACCGGCGGTTCGGCCCGGCCCTGCTCGTCCACGATGGTCATGAGCGGGCACTCTACCGATTTTGTCGGTGGGCTCCGCTAGGTTTCCGGGCATGGCTGAATTCGTACTCGTAGCAGGTGCTTGGCTCGGCTCGTGGGCGTGGAGCGAGGTGGTGCCGGAGCTCACGGCGGCCGGGCACGGCGCCCACCCCGTGACGCTGTCCGGCGTCGCCGAGAAGAGCGCGGTGCCCGCCGGGCAGGCGACCCACGTCCAGGACATCGTCGACGTCGTCGAGGGCGCGGACCTGCGTGAGGTCGTGGTGGTGGGGCACAGCTACTCGGGCATCCCGGTCGGGCAGGCCGCCGAGCGGATCGGCGACCGGCTGGCGCGCGCGGTGTTCGTCGACTCCAACGTGCCGGCCGATGGCGAGTCGTTCACGTCCGTCTGGTCCGAGGCCCAGGTGGCCGCCCTCACCGAACGCGGCTTCTGGCCGCCCCTGACCGCGGAAGACTATGCGGGACAAGGCCTTTCCGGCGCCGAGATCGCCCGCATCGTCGGCGGCTCGACCCCGCACCCGGCCGCGTCGCTCACCGAACCGGCCGTCCTGAGCCGGCCCCTCGGCGAGCTGCCGGCGACTTACATCAAGTGCCTGCTCGACGGCGACACGCCGAGCCCGGACGTCGTCGAGCTGCTCAAGAGCGACCGGTGGAACCTGGTGGAGCTGAACACGGGTCACTGGCCGATGTTCTCGCAACCGAAGGAGCTCGCGACGATCCTGCTCGACGCCGTGAAGGCCTGACCGCCGCCGGTGGGGCTTACGAGAGCAGCCCCACCGTGGCCGGTCACGCCATCGGCCTGGCTCGTGCGAACCGTGGGACCGGCTACGCCGTCAGCGCGCGGACGTCCCAGACCCAGACCCCGCCGACGAACTCCGCCGGCTTGCGCAGCAGCAGCTCCACAGTGGACTTGAGCGCTTCCTGGTTCTGCCGCGGGCCGACCACCAGCACGTCGGCGTTCCACTTGCGCAGGTCCACCAGGGCCTGGGTGCGGTCGGCTTCGGTGACCTCCGCCGTCTGGCCCGTGCGCTCGACCTCGGCGAACAGGTCCGACGTCGGGAGCGGGACGGCGCCGTAGCGGCCGCTGCGGTCCTCCGCGGACGTCGGGCCGACGAAGTAGCCCTCGGGCATCGGGTAGCCGAGGCCCGCGTCCACCTGCCAGTGCAACGGTTCCGCTTCGCCGGTGCTCGGCAGCGGCACCGGCACGAGCGAGCCGCCGGGGGCGATGTACTGGCGCCAGATGCCGTCGGCGAAGAACGGCGGCGACAGCGGGCGCTCGTGCGTCACCAGCTCCGTCGGCGCGATCGGGAGCAGCACCGCCACCACCGCGCCGACCCAGACCAGGCGCAGGGGGAAGCGCTGCTTGCCGTCCAGGGGTTCGGGCTGCTCGGCCGCGGCCGTCCAGACGCGGTGCGTCGCGATCGCCAGCAGCCCGCCGACCACCGGGATGCAGCCCATCGCGAGCCGGGATTCGAGCAGCGAGTCCAGCAACGGCAGCTGCCCCAGCCACTTCCACAGCCCGGGGATGCCGGTGTCCTGGTGCGCCACCGTGATCTCGACACCCAGCGAGAGGAACGCCAGCACGTACGTGGTGATCGCGAGCGCGCGCGCCACGACGTCGCGCCACAGCCAGATCGTCAGCACCACCACGAGCACGATCAGCGGCCAGCCGAAGAACGCGTTCTCCTCGGTGCGGTTCATCGAGACGTCCGCGGCCGACTCCGGCCAGCCGGCGATCGACTGCGTCGCGAACCGGGTGAACGCCGCGGTGTCGTTGCCCGCCGGGCCGTGCAGCAGCGAATGGAAGCTCTGCGGCCCGAAGAACTGCCAGTACAACGGGAAGCCCGCGATCAGCAGCGCCACGACGGCACCGATGCCGACGCCCTTGGCCAGCGGCGCGAGCATGCCGCGGATCTCGGCGCGGTGCGGGACCAGGTAGGCGATCACGAACACCAGGAACGTGAGCCCGAAGATCGCCAGCGGCTCCTCGCCGAGCAGGATCTGCCACGCGACGAGCAGGCCGAGCACGACGCCGTTGCGCACCGGCCGAACGTTGCGCGCGATCTGGAACGCCTTCAGCGCGATGAACGGCAGCACGAACAGCACGACGAAGTTCGGGTGCGCGTTGCCGTGCGAGATCATCGGCGGGGCGAACCCGCAGAACGCGGCGCCGATCGCGGCGGCCGTGCGGTTGGGCACCAGGTGCCGGGAGAACACCCAGTACCAGCCGATCGCGGTGCCGGCGAGCCCGGCGGTCAGCACGATCGCCCAGGTCAGCGTGGCGCCGAAGGTCAGCGTAATCGGGGCGAGCGGGATGTTCAGGCCGAACATCGCCGCGTTCGCCGCCATGTTCACGCCGTACGGGTAGTTCTGCAGGTCCGTGGTGAACGGGTTCTGGAAGTGCAGGACGGACTTCGCGACGACCGTCGAGTACCACTCCCACTGGCTCTGGTCCGACGCGCCGTTCCACAGGTAGCCGCGCTTGAGGTCGAACCACAAGCCGTTGTAGAGCAGGATCGTGAAGAGCAGGAACCCGCCCATGATGGCGGAGTCCGGCCACTGCCAGCGTTTCGGGCCTTCGGGTGGGGCTTCGGGAGCGGGTGGGACGAGCTCGGGGACGGCTTCGGACTTCAAGCTCACGGCTCGACCACCCTGGCGAAGAAGTAGAGCGCGCCGGTGCCGGCGTGCCGGACCAGCAGCAGGAACGGCCGGTCCACCGTCACGGCGACCGGGTCGGACGTGATCATCGAGGTGAGGCGCATGGTCAACGCCGTCGCCGCGGCCCCCTCGAAGCCTTGTTCGTCGACCCGCAGCACGGCCTGGTGCACCACCTCGGACACCGCGAGCCGCGGGTCCGGGGAGAGCCCGCTCAGGTCGGCGCGGTCGGTGAACATCGTTTGCACGCCCAGGCCGTGCAGCACGCCGGTGAGAGAGCTGGGCACGTCGAGCGAGACCTTGGGGAGCGCCAGCTCCACGCGCGTCGAGCGGATCTTGCCGAGCAGGCCGGTGAGCGCCGCTTCGTCGAGCGACGCCTCCGCCTCGGCGAGGTCGCCGTCGGGCAGCAGCACCACGGCCTGCAGGCCACCGGCCGCGACCAGCTGTACCGCCTGCCAGCCGCCGGTGTGCGCGTAGCCGACGTTCTCGCCGAGCCACATCGTCGGCACGTCCCGGGTGCCGGACGGCGCGTGGAACGGCGCGTCGGCGGTGTTGGCCTCGCGGAACGGCAGCTTCCAGGCGGCCTTCAGGTACAGCGCGTTGACGAGCACGGCCGCGATGCCGGTGTCGATCGAGCCCGGCGGCAGCAGCTGCGGGATGAGGCCGTGCGTGGTGCGGCCGACGTCCTCGTTGATCAGGGCGCGGGCGCGTTCGGGGTCCTCCCCGAACGGCGCGCTCTCGACGTTCGCCCCGGGCCACCCGGCGAGTTCGGCCTTGAAGCCGTCCTCGAGCGGGAGGCTGTCGGCGGCCCACAGCGTGTTGGCCACGGCGATCTCGGGCGGTTCGGCGCCCCGGCCCTCCTCGACGAGCTGCGTGGCCGCCCGCAGCAGCTCGGCCTGCGCGGCCGGCTCGCCGAGCAGGGCGACCAGCTCATCACGGGTGGCCCCCCGGGCGGCGAGCGCGGCCAGCGTCAGCGCGCTGGCCACCGAATACGGCGAGAAACAGGAGTTCCCGCCCTCGGCGCCGAGGGCCCCATGGACGGCAAGGGCGAACCGGAGGTGGCTGTCCGTGGCCATGCGGGCGAGACTACCGGAACCCCTCACCCAGCCGGGCGGCCACGCGGAACTCCCCCACCGGGTGACGAACCCGGCGGCGGCCACCCCGCGCCGGAAGCGCCGGCCCGCGTGATGGGGAGGTCGACACCCGTGATCGAGAGGTCGACACGCGTGATTCGAGGGTCGACACGGTGAGGAGCAGGCCCCCGCGTCGTGTCGACCCTTCAATCACGCGTGTCGGCGCGCTGATCACGGGTGTTGGCGCTTCCATCACGCCGGACCCCCGGGCTAGTGGTGGCGGGTCACGTGCCAGGAGTGCCAGGCGTGGGCCTGGGCGTCGGTCAGGGAGGCCACCTGGTCGACGACCACGCGCAGCAGGCCCGCGTCGTCCTTTGCGGCCTTCCACGCCGGGAGGAACAGCGGGTCCAGTGACTCCGGGGCGCGCCTCGCCAAGGCGTGGACCAGTTCGCCCAGCAGCTCGCGCTGGCCTTCCTGCATCGCCAGCCGCCGTCGGTCGCTCATCACGTAGCGCAGGGCCAGGGCCTTGAGCAGGGCCACCTCGGCGGCGACCTGCTCGGGCACGGCCAGCCGGGCCCGGTAGCGGCCCAGCGGGCCCTCGCCGAAGCGGGCTCGCGTTCCGGTGACGGCGGCCGTCGCGAAGCGGCCGACCAGCTCGCTCGTCAGCCGCTTCAGCGCTACCTGCGCGCCGGGTGAGCCGTCCGGGGCCGCCTCGGCCAGGGCCGCGACCACCGGCAGCGCCAGCAGTTCGTCGGCCGCACTCTCCAAAGTGGACACCGACTGGCCGGAGAAGTGCTTGGCCGCGGCCTCGGCGACGGCGGCGCGCTCGTCCGAGTAGGCCAGCACCCGCAGCCGGATCCGGCCGGCGAGCACGCCGTCCTCGACGTCGTGCACCGAGTACGCGACATCGTCGGCCCAGTCCATGATCTGGGCCTCCAGGCACGTTTCCGCCGCCGCCGCGCCGTCGCGGAACCAGGTGAAGACCTCGGCATCGTCGGCGTAGACGCCGTACTTCCCCCGGCCGGGCTTGCGCGGCCAGGGGTACTTCGTGGTCGCGTCGAGGCAGGCGCGGGTCAGGTTGAGCCCGGCCGTGGCGCCGTTCTCGTCGACCAGCTTCGGTTCCAGCCGGGTCAGGATGCGTAACGTCTGCGCGTTGCCCTCGAACCCGCCGCACGCGGCGGCCACCTCGTCGAGCGCGCGTTCGCCGTTGTGCCCGAACGGCGGGTGCCCGATGTCGTGCGCCAGCCCGGCGGTGTCCACCAGGTCCGGGTCGGCCCCCAGCTCCTCGGCGATGCCGCGGCCGATCTGGGCGACCTCCAGGGAGTGCGTCAGCCGGGTGCGCGGCGCGCCGGTGATCTCGGCGCCCTCCCCCGGGCCGACCACCTGGGTCTTGCCGGCCAGCCGCCGCAGGGCCGCGGAGTGCAGCACGCGGGCGCGGTCGCGGGAGAACGCGCTGCGCCCGTCCGCGCGCGCCCCGGCCAGCGCCGCGCCCTTCGCCGGTTCCGGCCGGAGGCGGGCGGTGTCGTGCTCGCTGTAACCGTGGTCCACCCGCCCAGCTTAAGCGGGCGGACCGACAAAACGCTCAGCCCAGGAAAGTGGCGAAGAGGTCGTCGGCGGGGGTCTTCGTGAGGCGGTAGTACAGCAGCGCGCCGGTTTCGCGGACGATGTAGCGGACCTGCGTGACGCGCTCCTGGACGATCGGCCCGCTGTGCGTCGGCGCGGTCCAGGCGTCCAGGCCCAGGTCGTCGGCCATGGTGCGGGCGCGGAAGGAGTGCCACGGGTCGCTGACCAGCACCGCCGTGTGCCAGTCGCGCGCCTCGACCTGCTGGGCGACCGCGCGCAGGCTGCGCAGCGTGTCGCTGCCCTCCCCGACGGCCAGCGTCGCCGCCGCCGGCACGCCGCGGCGGGTCAGCCACAGCTGGCCGGCCCGTGCCTCGGTGAAGTTGTCCTCGGCCTTCTTGCCGCCCGCGGTGACGATCATCTTCGCGACGCCCGCGTCGTAGAGCTGCTTCGCTTTGATCAGCCGCGCGGCGTAGATGTCCGACGGCTTGCCGTTGTACTGGGCCGCGCCCAGCACCACGATGACGTCGGCCTGCGTGCGGTCGTTCTCGCGGGCGACCTGCCAGATCCGGAACGCCGTGCCGCCGACGAGGGCGAGCAGCATGAGGGCCGTGCCGAAGGCGATCCGGCGCGCCCAGCTCGCGTGCGACGGTTTGGTGCGTTCAGCGGTACCCACCCCGCCCATCTTGTCAGAAGGTCACCGGCCGCTCACAGCCAGCCGCGCTCCTCGGCGACGCGCACCGCTTCGGCGCGGGTCCGGGCGCCGGTCTTGCCGATCGCGGCGGACAGGTGGTTGCGGACGGTCCCCTCCGACAGGTGCAGCGCGCGGGCGACGTCGGCGACCGTGCTGCCGTCCCTGGCCTCCCGCAGCACGTCCCGCTCGCGCCCGGTGAGCGGGCTGGCGCCGGTGGCGAGCGACTCCGCGGCCAGCGCCGGGTCCACCACCCGGAGTCCACTGTGGACTCGCCGGACGGCTTCGACGAGCTGCTCGGGCGGCGCGTCCTTGACGACGAACCCGGCGGCCCCCGCGGCCATCGCGCGGGCCAGGTAGCCGGGCCTGCCGAACGTGGTGCAGATGATCACCCGGCACGACGGCAGCGCGGCCCGCAGGTCACCCGCCGCCTCCAGGCCGTCCTTGCCCGGCATCTGCACGTCCAGCAGCGCGACGTCGGGCTTCAGCTCGCGGGCGGCGGCGACCACCTCGTCGCCGGAGCCGACCTGCCCGACCACCTCGATGTCGGATTCGAGGCCCAGCACGGTGGCCAGGGCCCCGCGCACCATGGCCTGGTCGTCGGCCAGCAGCACCCGGATCAAGCGAGACCTCCCGCGGGTTCGGCGCGCACGGCCGGGGCGGCCGCGCGCGGTTCGGGCAGCGGGATCTCCGCTCGCACCGTCAATCCTCCCCCGGGCCGGACGGACGCGCGCACCGTGCCCCCGACCGCGGCGAGCCGCTCGGTGAGCCCGCGCAGGCCGTTGCCCGGGACGACGTCGGCGGCGGTGCCGTCGTCCTCGATCTCCAGCCAGTTGCCGCCCAGCTTCACCTTCACCTGCTTGGCGCCGGAGTGCCGCAGCACATTCGTGACGGCCTCGCGCAGCACGTACCCGAAGGGGTTCTGGAACTCGGGCCGGACGTTGTCGACCGCGTGCGGCAGGTCGGCGTCGATCTCCGCGGCCCGCAGCGCCGCGCGGGCGCCGACCAGCTCCGCCGAGAGCGACACCTCGCGGTACTCCGACACGGTCGCGCGGACGTCCGACAACGCGCTGCGGGTGAGGCTCTCGACCTCGCGGATCTCCTCGACCGCGCGCGGGATGTCGCCCGCGCTCTCCAGCACCCGCCGGGCCAGCCCCGCCTTGACGGTGATCGTGGTCAGGCTGTGCCCGAGCAGGTCGTGCAGGTCGCGGGCGACGCGCTGGCGTTCGTTCGTCACGGCGAGCGTGGCGATCTCCTTGTTGGCCAGCTCCAGCCGCCGGATGGCGCGGATGAGGTTGGCCATGAAGAACATCGCCAGCGTCACCGAGCCGACGGTGATCAGGTCGCCGTAGCCGTCGTGGAACCGGCCGCTCACCAGCAGGATCAGCGCCCCGAGCAGCAGCGCGACGACGTCCACGATCACCGACCACGCGGCCGGGGCCAGGAACACCATCACCGCCGTGCCGTAGAGCAGGATGAACGGGCTCGCCTCGACCGCCGCCACCACGCCGAGCCCCAGCGCGACCATCACGATCCCGAAGCCCAGCTTCAGCGGGCGCGCCTGGCGGAAGAAGTACGGGAACAGCAGGTAGCAGACGGCGTAGGCGTAGACCAGGATCCAGATGAGCACGAGCGGCACGGTCACGACGGTCTCGGCCAGGAGCGACTTCGTGATGGGGATGAGGAACGGCAGCAGGAAGACCGCGCCCATGATCGGCCAGCGCACGCTGTCCGGCCCCTGGTTCTTCGGGTCGGGAAGCGGGTCGTCCCACCACCCTTCCCGGGTGTTGAGCCCGAACCGGCGGTTCGTGTCGTCGTTCGCCATCGCCGTTCCTTCTCCCGTCCCCGGCCCTCAGACCCGGGCGCTGTCCTTACGGTAACGCCTGATCACCAGGGCTCCCAGCACGACCGTCCAGCCCGCGAGCACGCCCACGGCCTGCGGGAACGACACCACCATGTCGGTGGTCACCGCGGGCCGCGCCAGCTGCAGCACCCAGTACGTCGGCATGAGCTGGGCGACGTCGTGCATCCAGCCCGGCATGCTTTCGATCGGGATCCACAGCCCGCCGAGGAAGCCCATGCCCAGCGTGACGATCATGTTGACCGGCTGCATCGAGTCGGGCGTGCCGAACTGGCCGAGCAGCAGCCCGAGCAGCACCAGCGGGATCGTGCCGAGCCAGACGCCGGCGAAGATGCGCACCCAGCCGGCCGCGTCGAGGTGCACACCCTCGACGGCCACGGCGAGCACCGGCACGAGGATCAGCGCGGGCAGCCCGACGAGCAGGCCGGAGATGCCCTTGCCGGCCAGGTAGCCGGTGCCGGTCAGCGGGGTCAGGCGCAGCTGCCGCTGCCAGCCCGCGGCCCGCTCGAGCGCGAGCCGGGCGCCGCTGTTCGTCGCGGCGGCGAACGCGCCGAACGTCATCATGTTGATCATGATCACGGCGGCGATCTGCACGTGGTCCGGATCGGAGGACTTGGTGAAGACGTTGGCCTGCAACAGGAACATCAGCACCGGGAACGCGACGACGAAGATCAGGAACCGCGGTGCCCGGAAGTTCCGGCGGATCTCGGTGACCAGGTAGGTGGCGTTCATCGGACGGACTCCGCGGTTTCGTCGGCGGTCAGGGAAAGGAAGGCGCCTTCGAGGCCGACGGCGCTGATCTCGATGTCGTAGACCGAAGGCACCGCGGCCTTCAGGGCCCAGAGCGTCGCGTCGGAGTCGCCGGTGGAGATGGCGACGCGGTCGCCGCGCAGCTCGAACTCCTTGACGCCGGGCAGGGCCGCGATCGCGGCTTCGGTGGCGCCCGGCACGGCGGCGCGCAGGCTGCGGCCCCCGGCCAGCGCGCGGACCTCGGCGACCGAACCGTCGGCGACGATCCGGCCGCGCCGCATCAGCACCACCCGGTCGGCGAACTCCTCGGCCTCTTCGAGGTAGTGCGTGGCGAACACGACCGTGCGGCCGGACTCGGTGAACGAGTACATCGACTGCCAGAACTCCCGGCGCGTGCCGACGTCCATGGCCGCGGTCGGCTCGTCGAGGATCAGCAGGTCGGGGTGGCTGACCAGCGCGACGGCGAAGCGCACACGCTGCTTCTGCCCACCGGAAAGCTTGTTCGCGCGGCGCCCGGCCAGCTCTTCCACCCCGGCGGCCTGCAGCGCTTCGGCGACCGGCATCGGCTTGCGGTGCAGCGCCGCGACCATGCCGACGGTCTCGGCGACGGTCAGGTCGTCCATCAGCGCGCCGCCCTGCAGCATCGCGCCGATCAGGCCCGCGCGGACGGCGTCGATCGGCTTCCGGCCGAAGACCCGCACCTCACCGCTGTCCGGTGTGCTGAGGCCGAGGATCATGTCGACGGTGGTGGACTTGCCCGCGCCGTTGGGGCCGAGCAGGGCGACGACCTCGCCCGGGGCGATGGTCAGGTCGACGCCGTCGACCGCGTGGACGTCGCCGTAGTGCTTCCGCAGGCCGGTGAGGTGGATCGCGGCCCCCGCCGCCACCGCCTGGATGTCTGTGTCTCGCATGCCCCCAGGCTGCCGCCTCGCGGGCCGCCGTCCCCAGACCGTGCGTCACGACCTGGGGGTGACAGGTGTCAGGGGTGCCGGTCCCCCGAAAGCCGTGAAGGCCTCCTTACCGGCTCTTATGGCCGGTAAGGAGGCCTTCACGGACCTCTCGGAAAGCGGGTCAGCAGCCGATCAGGCGGCCGGCCAGGTAGGACTCCAGCTTGTCGATCGCGACGCGCTCCTGGGCCATGGTGTCGCGCTCGCGCACGGTCACGGCCTGGTCCTCGAGCGAGTCGAAGTCGACCGTCACGCAGTACGGCGTGCCGATCTCGTCCTGGCGCCGGTAGCGGCGGCCGATCGCCTGGGCGTCGTCGAAGTCGACGTTCCAGTGCTTGCGCAGCCGGGCGGCGACGTCCTTCGCCTTCGGGGTCAGGTCGGCGTTGCGCGACAGCGGCAGCACCGCGACCTTGAACGGCGAGAGCCGCGGGTCGAGCTTGAGCACGATCCGCTTCTCGACGCCGCCCTTGGCGGTCGGCGCCTCTTCCTCGTGGTAGGCGTCGACCAGGAACGCCATCATCGAGCGGCCGACACCCGCCGCGGGCTCGATCACGAACGGCCGGTAGCGCTGGCCGGACGCCTGGTCGAAGAACGACAGGTCCACGCCCGAGTGGTTCGAGTGCGTGGTCAGGTCGAAGTCGGTGCGGTTGGCGATGCCCTCGAGCTCGCCCCACTCCTGCCCGGCGTTGAACGCGAACCGGTACTCGATGTCGACCGTGCGCTTCGCGTAGTGCGAGAGCTTTTCCTTCGGGTGCTCGAAGTGGCGCAGGTTCTCGGGCTTGATGCCGAGGTCCTTGTACCACTCCGTGCGCTGGTCGATCCAGTACTGGTGCCAGGTCTCGTCCTCGCCCGGCTCGACGAAGAACTCCATCTCCATCTGCTCGAACTCACGCGTCCGGAAGATGAAGTTGCCCGGCGTGATCTCGTTGCGGAAGGACTTGCCGATCTGGCCGATGCCGAACGGCGGCTTCTTGCGCGACGTCGTCTGCACGTTGAGGAAGTTGACGAAGATGCCCTGCGCCGTCTCCGGGCGGAGGTAGTGCAGGCCCTCTTCGGTCTCGACCGGGCCGAGGTGGGTCTTCAGCATCATGTTGAAGGCCCGCGGCTCGGTGTACTGGCCGCGCGTGCCGCAGTTCGGGCACGGGACGTCGGACAGGTCTTCCTCCGACGTCTCCTTGCCGCTGCGCGCCGTGTAGTCCTCGGCCAGCTGGTCGGCGCGGAAGCGCTTGTGGCACGAGAGGCACTCGACCAGCGGGTCGGTGAACACCTTGACGTGCCCGGACGCCTCCCACACCTGGCGCGGCAGGATCACCGAGGAGTCGAGGCCGACGACGTCGTCGCGGCTCTGGACCACGGTCTTCCACCACTGGCGCTTGATGTTGTCCTTGAGCTCGACCCCGAGCGGCCCGTAGTCCCACGCCGAGCGGGTACCGCCGTAGATCTCTCCGCTGGGGAAGACGAAACCACGGCGCTTGCACAGGCTGACTACGGTATCGATGGTGTTCGTGGGCACTCCACGCTCCGGAAGCATGCGGGGACGGTTATCGGACTAGAACGTCAAGGGTATCCGCCGGGCCCACCGGGTTTCCGCGCAGGTGAGCCTCGTCAGGGCCGGGAGACCAGCGACGCCGTCACCACCCGGTTGTCCTCGTAGCCCTCGGTGCCGCCGACGTACTCGCCGCCGCAGGTCACCAGGAGCAGCTTGTGCGGGCCGTCCGGGGAGAACAGCTGCTCCGACCGCCCGGCCAGCTCGGACTTGTGAATGGTCTCGGTCGCGTCGACCCGGTACACCCAGGCGCCGCCGGCGGCGTCGGTCAGCTTGACGTCCTGCCCCTGCTTGACCTGCCACAGCTCGTCGAACGGGCCCTTCTTGCCCTTCCAGTTCACGTGCCCGGACAGCAGCGCGACGCCGTGGTCGGCGCCCAGCTTCGCGCCCCACCACGCGGCTTCGTCGAGACCTTCGGGGATCTTGAGCGCGCCGTTCGCGTCGAGGTCCTCCTGGACGAGCTTCGCGGCGCCGCCACCGGGCAGCGACAGCTGCGCCGGCGCCTGCCCGGTGTCCGGCGGGGTGCCCTGCGCGGCCGTGGCGGGTGCCGTCGGAACGGGCGTGTTGGCGCCGTTCGCGCTGGCAGGTTCATCCTTTCCGGTGAACACGAGCAGGGACGCGACGATCGCCGCGATCACGAACGCGCCGGCCGCGCCGACGATCCACCAGCGGCCGCGGCCCTTCTCGCGCTCCGCCGTCACCGGGTGCTGGTCCTGCATGTGCCTGTGCTCCTTCGCTCCGTGGGCAGTGCACAGACACACATGCCGCGACGGGCGGCGGAGGTTGCATCGAACTCGGTCAGCCGGCGGGGCGGGTCACCAGGGTCGCGGTCACCAGGCGGTTCTCGTCGTAGCCCTCGGTGCCGCCGACGTAGTCACCACCGCAGGTCACCAGCACCAGCCGGTGCGGGCCGTCCTGGCCGAACCAGCGGGCGGCCTGCGCGGGCAGCGTCTCCTTGGGCAGCGTGACGACGTCGTCGACGCGGTAGACCCAGCGGCCGCCGCGAGCGTCGACGACGCTGACGTCCTCGCCGTCGCGCATCCGCCACAGCTCGTCGAACGGGCCGCGGTCGCCTTCCCAGTTCACGTGCCCGGACAGCAGCGCGGCACCGTGGTCGGCGCCCAGCTTCGCGCCCCACCACGCGGCGTCGCCGAGGCCGCGCGGGATCGGCAGCACGCCGGTGTCGGTGAGCTCGGTGCGGACCAGCCGGGCGGTGGCGCCGTCGGGCAGCCGGACCGTGCCCGGGCGCTGCTGCTCGGTGGACGAGCTGTCGGCGGGCAGCACGGCCGGGGCCGCGTTCTCCCCCGGCAGTGAGCCGGGCGCGGGCGCGGCGATCGACGTGGGCTCGGGCGGCAGCCAGGTCAGCACGACGACCCCGGCCGCGAAGGCGGCGACGGCCAGCGCCCCCGAGACGGCGGCCAGCCCGGTGCGCAGCACCTAGTCCGTCCCGGACTTGCGCCGCCTGCCCAGCAGCAGGGCGACACTCCCGAAGAACACGCCGCCGAAGAGCAGGCCGATGCCGAGCGGGATGCGCGAGAGGTCGCTGCCGGTGTCCGGCGCGGCCGCGCCGAGGTACCCGGCCGGAACCTGCGTCGGCACCGCGGGCTGAGTCGCGCTGGTGCCGCCGCCGGTGGTGCCGGAGGCTTTCGCGACGAAGCCCTTCGGAACCGAGCAGCTGACCCCGCCGAGCACGACGTTCGTCTGGACGTCCTGCAGCGCGGCCCCCGCCGCGTCCTTGACGTGGGTGGTGATCTCGACCCGCCAGCCGGCGACGGCGGTGAAGTCGCCCCCGCGCCAGCCGTCCTGGCGGATCAGCTGGTCGAACGCGGCGACGCGGGTGAGCTTGAGGTCCGAGAGCGTGGTGTCCTTGCTCGCGTTCGTGATGTCGCCGGGCGGGCCCAGGCGCAGGTTCTGCAGCTGCAGGCCTGCGTTGCCGCCGGGCATCGGGACGATGCCGAGCGCGCCGCCGGCCTGGCGCACCCACAGCCGGGCCACCGAGGAGGTGCCGGTGAGCTTCGCCGGGGCGGTGCAGTCGACCGCGGTCTTGGCGCCTTCGAGCACGAGCACGGTGTCGTCGACCGGCTTGGCGCCGCCCTGCCACGTGTCGCGCAGCGCGTAGTTGGTCTCGGCGACGGCCGTGGGCACGGTGCTCGCCTGCAGCGCGGCGACGACGTTGTGGTCCCGGCTCGCGATCCCCGCGGGGTACGGGTCCTGCGACCCGCTGTAGCGGCCGAGGTCGATCGCGTAGTGCCCGCCGAACGTCGCGCGCTCGCCGTCGTCCTTGGGTACGGCGACCCGGTCGGTGCCGAGCTTCGACTGGCCGGGCAGCAGGGGCGAGCGCTGGGTCTCGGTGATCAGCGAGCCGCCGTGCTGGCCCTCGCCACCGATCCGGACCGACGCCACGTTCGCGAACGAAACCGGGCCGGTCTTCTCGTCGACCGCCTGGCTCTGTGCCCCGGCCACACCCACTCCGACCAGCGGAAACAGGACGGCCGTCACGACGGCTGCCTTCGTTGCGAATCGGGTCATGTCTCCCCACTGCGTTCTGCTCGGGCGGGCGTCGTCGTACGAGAAGCGACGCAACGCTCCGCGACAACCTTGCACCGTCGGCCACGACATGCGAAGCCGAAGAGCCAATATCCCACGAACTCACCCGAACGGGGTAATGCGTCCTGCCGTACCCCTCAGGACGCGGTGACCGGACGGGGCCCGTCCGGGGGAACACTAGGATGGGCCGGGCCGTTATCGGAAATGACTACGGAATTCATGGTCTCAGGCGGCGACGACGTGGAGGCAGTGATGGCGACGGTGACGGGGAGCGGCGTCGCGGACGAGGCCGGACCGCACACCCACGAGCTCGAACGGGACCGGGTGGCCCCCTCCCGGCACCCGGCGAGCGCGGTGCTGGCCGACGCCGGCGACCTGCTGCGGGCGCTGGCCGCGCCGGTCCGGATCGCGATCGTGCTGCAGCTGCGCGAGGCCGACCGGTGCGTGCACGAGCTGGTGGACGCCCTCGACGTCGCGCAGCCGCTGATCAGCCAGCACCTGCGGGTGCTGAAGACCGCCGGGGTGGTGCAGGGCGAGCGGCGCGGCCGCGAGGTGGTCTACCGGCTCGCCGACGACCACCTGGCGCACATCGTCGTCGACGCCGTCGCCCACGTGCAGGAAGGAAAGCAGTGATGACTCCCGTCGCGCCACGCGGCCAGGCTCCGGTGCCCGGCCGCCGATCGACCAAGCAACGGGCCGCGGTTGTCGAGCTGCTGAGCGCCGTCGACGACTTCCGCTCCGCCCAGGACCTGCACGACGAGCTGCGCAAACGCGGCGACGGCATCGGCCTGACAACGGTGTACCGCACCCTGCAGTCGCTGTCGGAGGCCGGCGAGATCGACGTCCTGCGCACCGACTCGGGCGAGGCGATCTACCGCCGCTGCTCGGCGCACCACCACCATCACCTGGTCTGCCGCCTGTGCGGCCGCACGGTGGAGGTCGAGGGGCCGGCGGTCGAGCGCTGGGCCGAGAAGATCGCGGCGGAGCACGGCTTCTCGGAGATCTCCCACACCGTGGAGATCACCGGCACCTGCGGGCAGCACTAACTAGTACTCATAGGGATCCTTCGGGGTCGGGACCGTCGCGACCGAAGCCTCGGTGAAGTCCGGCGTGTAACTGTTGGCCTGGGTCGCGGTGCCGGGGACGACCTGGCCCGTCACCTCGATCCACGCGTCGCTCGCGTACCGGGCGGCGTCGGTGCCGGTGAGGCGGACCGTCACCGGGAAGGCGTCCGCCGCGCAGCAGCTGATCACCAAGCGGGCCAGCAGGGTCCGGCCTTCGGTGTGCACCACGAACCCGGTCAGCGAGACGGTGCGGCCGTCGAGGGTGCCGGCCTTGTCCCACCCCGCGCGGCTGACGAACTCGTTGACCGACAACGCAACGACGTTCCCCGCGGGCAACGGCGGGAAGGCCGCCGCGTTGGCCGCGGCCGCGCTCGCCGGGACGCGCGCTTCGGTGCGGATCACCGAGTCGGCGCCCAGCGCGGGTGGCGCGACCAGGAAGACGGCCAGCACGGGGACCAGCAGCAGCCAGGCGGGCCGGGCCGAATGGGAATGGCCGTCATCGTGGCCGTGGCCGTGGTCGTGCCCGGCCTTCTCGGCCGCTTTCGCCCGCGCGGCCAGCAGGTCCCGCACGACGGCGACCGCGCCGAGCAGCACCATGACGGCCCCGCCGGCGATGATCCACGGCTGCTGCGCGGGTTTGACGTAGCGCAGGTAGTCGCCGTTGACGGCGATCTTGACCAGCGCGCCGCCGAGCAGGATCAGCAGGATGTTCTGGGTCTCCCGTTTCACGCCAGCCCCACCACCAGTCCGGTCACGACCGCGCAGACCGCCGCCACCACGAACGTCACCGGGGCGAACCGCACCGCGAACGCCCGGCCGAACGTGCCCGCCTGCAAGGCGAACAGCTTGACGTCGACCGCCGGGCCGACGACCAGGAACACCAGCTTCGGCAGCAGCGGCAACGCCGTCAGGGACGCCGCCACGAAGGCGTCCGCCTCACTGCACAGCGCCAGGACCACCGCGAGCACCGCCATCACCACGATGCCCAGCACGAGCTGATCCCCCAGCACGCCGAACCACTTCGCCGGGACCAGGACGTTCAGCGCCGACGAGATCAGCGCGCCCAGCACCAGGAACCCGCCGGCCTCGACCAGGTCCGTGCGGGCCGTCTCGGCGAACACGCGCCACCGTTGCCCGCCCGCGACGTCCGGCAGCCGGCGCAACGCGCGCTCGGTGATCCACTCGAGCTTGCCCCAGCGGGCCCACAGCCAGCCCATCACCATCGCCGTGGCCAGCGAGCCGACGAACCGGGCCAGCACCATCTCCGGCTTGCCCGGGAACGCGACCGCGGTGGCCACCAGCACCACCGGGTTCACCGCGGGCGCGGCCAGCAGGAACGTCAACGCCGCCGCCGGGGCCACGCCCTGGCCCATCAGCCGCCGCGCCACCGGCACCGACGCGCACTCGCAGCCCGGCAGCGCGACCCCGGCGAGCCCGGCGACGCCGACCGCGGCACCGGCGCGGCGCGGCAGCACCTTCTCCAGCACGCGCGCGGGCACGAACGCCGCGATCGCGCCGCTGATCAGCACGCCCAGCACGAGGAACGGCAGCGCCTGCACGCAGACGGCGACGAACACGGTCGAGCCGGTGCGCAGCGCGGGCACGTCGAACAGCCGTTGCAGCCAGCCCTGGCCGAGGATCGCGACCAGCAGGATCGCGCACAGCACTTCGACCGAGCTGACCCGGAACCGGCGGGCACGCCGGCCGGGCTCGGTGGAAGTTTCGGAAAGGGTGTCCACGACGGCGATGATGCCAGGACGCCGGGACATCGCGTGATCCGCACAGGCCGCGAACGGCCGGACACGGTCCGTTTCGGACCGGAAAACGCCGTTCGCGGCGAAATCCGCTACTGCGCGGGCAGGATCCCCGGCAGTTCGGTGCGCAGCTGCGACGCCGTCGACACCACGAGCATCAGCAGCGTCCCCAGCGCCGCGGCGTCCAGGCCCACGGCCGGGAACGCGTACCGCAGCGTGACGTCGACGCCGTTGTCGGAGTGCCCGACGCCGAGGGTGCCGAACAGCCCCTGGCCGGCCCGCTCGGCGACCGCGATCGACAGCTCGGGGGCGTCCGCCAGGTCCCAGCCGACCACGCAGGTCAGGGTCAGCACGGTGAGGCCCTCGCCGAGGCGGGTCGCCTGGATGACGCACGGGACGTCGCCGTGGGAGAACGTCAGCGCGCCGTCGTCGTCGACGTGCACCTCGAGGTAGCGCTCGAGGGCACCCTTGGCGCTGGTCAGCAGTTCCGCGGTCTCGGCCGCCTCGGTCGAGCTCACGACGTGGCCTCCGAAGCCTGATCGACGGCCGCCTGATCGGCAGCAGCCTGGTCGACGGCAGCGCCGAACCGGCGGTCCCGCTTGGCGAACTCCAGGCAGGCCCGCCACAGGTGGGTCCGGTCGAAGTCCGGGAAGAGCGTGTCCTGGTAGACCATCTCGGCGTAGGCCGACTGCCACAGCAGGAAGTTCGACGTCCGCTGCTCGCCCGAGGGCCGCAGGAACAGGTCCACGTCGGGCATGTCCGGCTGGTACAGGTACTTGCCGATGGTCTTCTCGGTGACCTTGTCCGGGCTCAGCTTGCCGTCGGCGACGTCCCGCGCGATCCGCTGCATGGCGTCGCCCAGCTCGGCGCGGCCGCCGTAGTTGACGCACATCGTCATGTTCAGCGCGGTGTTGTGCTTGGTCTTCTCTTCGGCCGCCTGCAGTTCCTTGATCACCGACGCCCACAGCTTGGGCCGGCGCCCGGCCCAGCGGATGCGGACGCCGATCGAGCCGAGGTAGTCGACCTGACGGCGGATGGTGTCGCGGTTGAAGCCCATCAGGAACCGCACCTCTTCGGGGCTGCGCTTCCAGTTCTCCGTCGAGAACGCGTACACCGAGAGCCACTTGACGCCGATTTCGACCGCGCCGGCGGCGACGTCGATCATCACCGCTTCGCCGCGCTTGTGGCCTTCGATCCGCGGCAGGCCGCGCTGGTTGGCCCAGCGGCCGTTGCCGTCCATGACCAGCGCGACGTGCTTCGGGACCAGCTCGCGCGGGATCTCCGGCGGCACCGCACCGGTCGGGTGCGGCTCCGGGACCCGCAGCTCCGATCGCGACGCCTTGTTCTCGCGTCCCCTGCGCAGCACGGCGAGCCTCCCTGGATGGGTGAAATCGATTCAGGCCCGACCCTACTGCCCGCGCACTCCCTATCCTGCGGGGGTCCGGGTGGCGGAGCCTTCGGCCCGGGGCGAAGCCCCGGATTTCACCGTGGTCTCCCGCGCGCGTCGCTCGACCAGGGGAAGGGACCGGAGCTGACGCTCCAGGTGCCACTGCAGGTGCGCCGCGACCAGGCCACTCGCGTCACGGCGGGTGCCGGGCAGGGTCGACTCGGCCATCGGCCATTCGCCGTGCAGCAGGGCGGTGAGCAGGTCCAGGACCTCGGGCGCGGGGTGCACCGAACCGGGCACGCGGCAGTCCTGGCACATCGAGCCGCCGGCGGCGACGCTGAACGCGACGTGCGGGCCCGGCAGGCCGCAGCGGGCGCACTCGGTGAGCGCGGGCGCCCAGCCGGCGTAGGACATCGCGCGCAGGAAGAAGGCGTCGAGCACCAGGGAGGCGTCGCGCTCCCCCGCGGCGAGCGAGCGCAGCGCGCCGCAGACGAGGAGGTAGAGCTTGAGCACCGGCTCGCCCTCTTCGGCCGAGAGCCGGTCCGCGGTTTCGGCGATCGCGCTGGCCGCGGTGTAGCGCTGGTAGTCGGCGACCAGCGGCAGCGCGAACGCGTCCACGGTCTCGACCTGGGTGATGACGTCGAGCGTGCGGCCGGTGTAGAACTGCACGTCCACGTGGCCGAACGGCTCCAGCCGGGCCCCGAAGCGGGACGAGGTGCGCCGCACGCCCTTCGCCACGGCGCGGACCTTGCCGTGCCGCCGGGTCAGCAGGGTGATGATCCGGTCGGCCTCACCCAGCTTGTGCGTGCGCAACACCACCCCGGTGTCGCGGTAGAGGTTCACCACCCCGACATCGTCCCACTATCGGACGACGCCGGGGTGGACCGACCCGGGTTCAGCAGTAGTAGCCGCTGCAGTACGTGCTCACCGCGGTGGCCGCGACGATGATCCAGATGATCGCGAACGCACAGCCGAGGCCGCCGATGATGGAGGCGATGAGGCAGAGCGTCTTGGTCGTCTTCGACGCCTGCTCCGCCATCATGTAGTTGCCCTGCATCTTGTACGTCTGGACCTCGTTGGACTTCATGATCGCGAAGATCGCGAGGATCCAGCAGAGGAAGATGCAGCCGATCGCCCAGCCCTTGTAGTCCTTGATCTGGTTGATGTCGCCGCCACCGGGCATGCCGTAACCCGGGGCGCCGAAACCGCCGGAGGGCGGCTGGCCGTAGGGCGCGGGCTGGCCGTACGGAGCGGGCATGCCCCCGGACGGCGGGCCGTAACCCGGCTGCTGCGGGAAACCGCCGGACTGCGGCTGCTGGCCGTAAGGCGGCTGCTGCTGACCGTAGGGATTGGTCATGAACGTCTACCCCAATTACTCGTGAACTTCCGCCGGCAATCCCGGCGGTGGTGCGGAAGTCAGGTGCCGCGGCTACTGCTGCGGCGGCTGGCCGGGCTGCTGCGGCGGCTGCTGCCCGAACTGGCCCGGCTGGATCTTCTGGGTCGCCTCGGCCTCACCCTGGGCCTCGGGACGCAGCATCTGGGTGCGCTCCGCACCTTCGTCGAACGGCGAAGCGCCGCTGCCGCCCGAATCGGGACGCAGCATCTGGGTGCGCTCGGCGCCTTCGTCGAAGGCACCCTGGCCCGGGGGCGGCGCGAGCGGCTGGCCCTGCTGCTGGCCGAAGCCACCGGACTGGGGCTGCTGCGGGAAACCGCCGGCCTGCGGCGGCTGGCCGAAGCCACCACCCTGCGCGGGCTGCTGCGGGAAACCACCGGACTGCGGCTGGTCGAACCCGCCGGATTGCGGCTGCTGCGGGAAACCACCCGACGGCGGCTGGCCGAAGCCACCGGACTGCGGCTGGCCGAACTGGCCGGGCTGCTGCCCCGCCGGCGGGTAACCGCCGCCGAACTGCTGCGCACCGGGCTGCCCGTGCGGCGCGGCGTCGTCGGCGTTGATGACGACGGTGCCGATGATCTTGTCGGAGAGGGTCTGGCTCTTGTCGTCCCACAGCGGCCACAGGTAACCGACGTAGCAGATGATGCCGTCGACGAAGTGCGCGAGGTCGCGCAGGAACGCCATGCCGGCGCCGATCGGCTGCCCGGTGGACTCGCCGACGAGCTTGATCTTCGTGATCCGCTTGCCGAGCGACTGGCCGGTGGTGCCCTGCTGCATCCACCGGTTGTAGACCGACCAGCCGATGCCGGCGAGCGCGCCGAGCAGGTACAGCATGGAGCCGAGGGTGTAGCTGCCGGCGATCGTCACGATCAACCCCAGCAGGTCGATGACGATCAGCGGGGCGATGTCGATCAGCAGAGCGCCGGCGCGCAGCCCCCAGGGCGCGTAGTTCTGGGGCGGGCCGAACGGAGCACCCTGCTGGCCGAACGGCGCGGGCTGCCCGAACGGGGCCTGCTGACCGTACGGCGCCTGCTGCCCGTAGGGCGGCGGCGCCTGTCCCGGCTGCGGCTGTCCGAACGGCTGCTGGCCGCCGGGCTGTTGCCCGAACGGCTGCTGACCGTAGGGATCGGTCATGTGGGTCTCCCCCTCGCTGGTCACTCCACCGCACACCTCATGCGGAACCGGCCCGAATGTACGGCACGGTCCGCGGGAGCGTACTCGGTTCGCGTTCGCCCGCGTGTGTCAGGCGTCCGCTGTCCGAGTGAACGTCGTGGAGGTCCGACGCGTTACACGGCGCGCCGGTTCCGCTCTGTTGCCATTCAGACGCGCAAACCGGTGAACGGCGCGAACGGGAGGTTGCGGATGACGAACCAGGCGACGAACACGACGCCGACGGCGAGTGGCGTCCAGCGCCAGTGCAGCCAGCTGTTCACCCACCGGCCCCGCAGCCGCCCGACCGCCCAGGCGACGGTGCTCCAGACGAAGAGCAGCACGAAGACGAGCGAGACGGCGTTGTAGTGCAGGGCCGCGGGGAGGTCGCCGTGCATCAGGCTGTAGGCCATCCGCATGCCGCCGCAGCCCGGGCAGTCGATGCCGAGCAGTGCCTTGGTGGGGCAGACCGGGAGCCAGCCGCCGGGAGTGGTGGGGTCGCCGAGCCAGACGGCCACGCAGCACGCGCCGAGCCCGCCCACCACGGCCATCGGGGCGCTCAAGGCGCGCAGCCAGGCCTTGGCCCCCTGGGCCGGGAATCCCGTGTAGACGGTCGTCACGACGCCAGCCCCCAGAACGAGACGCCGGCGATCGCGAACATCACGAAGACGAACAGCAGGTAGAGGCCGATCAGGGCACCAAAGGCGATCGCCGACCACATCGCCCACTTGCGGGCTTCGTCGGCGGCCCGGCGCGCCTCGACGTGGTAGCCCTGGAACCACAGGGTGTTGACCTGGTTCGCTTTCACGATGGCGACGATACCCAACGGCAGGCAGCACATCACCGTCGACAGGATCGCCCAGACCAGGTTGTTCTCCGGGGGCGGCCCGTAGTTCGGCTGCCAGCCGTACGGGGGTTGCTGCGGGTACGGCTGGGTCACCGGTATCGCCTCCTGCTGCCGACGGTCGTCAGTGGGACGCGGCGTCGTCGAGCAGCGTTCCCAGCAGCAGCACCCCGCCGACGACCAGGGCCACCCAGAACACCACCCCGACGACACCGCCGATGATCGCCCAGCGCCGGGCGGCGCCGGCCGCGCCCCGGGCGGCGTCCGGCTCGCCCTGGGCCCAGAGCCGCTCGACCTTGGCCGCCTGGAAGATCGAGACGATGCCGAAGGGCAGGCAGAGGATCGCGGCGACGATGCCCCAGGCCAGGTTGCTCGACGGCGGGGGCCCGGGGTTGTAGTCGGCGGGCGGGCGCGGGCGCTCGGTCACGTCAGAACCCGAGCCGGCGCAGCTGGCGGGGGTCGCGCTGCCACTCTTTGGCCACCTTGACGTGCAGGTCGAGGTAGACCTTCGAGCCGAGCAGCGCCTCGATGTTCTTGCGGGCGGTGGCGCCGACCTCGCGCAGCCGCTCGCCCTTGTGCCCGAGGATGATGCCCTTCTGGCTGGGCCGCTCCACGTAGAGGAACGCGTGCACGTCGATGAGGTCGTCGCGGCCTTCGCGGGGCAGCATCTCCTCGACGGTGACGGCGATCGAGTGCGGCAGCTCGTCGCGGACGCCTTCCAGCGCCGACTCGCGGATGAGCTCGGCGACCAGCGTCTGCTCGGGTTCGTCGGTGAGCTCGCCGCCCGGGTAGAGCTGCGGGCCCTCGGGGAGCCTCGTGACGAGCAGGTCCGCGAGCGCGCCGACCTGGAAGCCGTCCACAGCGGACACCGGGATCAGCTCGGCGAAGTCCATCACGTTCTGCAGCGCCAGCAGCTGCTCGGCGACCTGCTGCGGCTGGACCAGGTCGGTCTTGGTGACGATGCCGATGACCGGCGTGCGCTTGGCGATCTTCTCCAGCTCGGCGGCGATGAACTTGTCGCCGGGCCCGATCTTCTCGTTGGCCGGCACGCACAGGCCGACGACGTCCACTTCGGACCACGTCGTGTGCACGATGTCGTTGAGCCGCTGGCCGAGCAGCGTGCGCGGGCGGTGCAGGCCGGGGGTGTCGATGAGGACGAGCTGGGCGTCCTCGCGATGCACGATGCCGCGGATCGCGTGGCGGGTGGTCTGCGGCTTGCTCGACGTGATCGCGACCTTGGTGCCCACGAGCGCGTTGGTCAGCGTCGACTTGCCCGCGTTGGGCCGGCCGACGAAGCAAGCGAAGCCGGAACGGTGTTCGGTCATCGCTTCAGCACCTCGATGACGTCGCCAGCCGGGTCGGCCAGGATGATCGGCGCGTACTTGGCGATGTCGCGGATCGCGTGCCGGGACGCCTCTTTGAGCAGGCCCTCCCCGGTGACGACGGCGGCGGCTTCGATGCCTTCGGCGCCGCTGGAGAGCGCGGCGGCCACGGCGGCCTGCAGCGCGGTGAGCTTGAAGGACGGCTGGTCGACCGTGCCCGCGGTGTACGTGCGGCCGTCGGTGTCGCGGACGGCCGCGCCTTCCGAGGCCTGGATCCGGGCGCGCGAGGACCGGGCGAGGGTGACCAGCTTCTGGTCCTCCGCCTCGAGGTCAGGCATGTTCGACGCTCCTGTCGCGTTCGTCGGGGTGGGGCAGGCGCGTGCGGCGCCGGGTGGTCCGGTCGGCCGGGTCGGTCATCGCGTCGGCGTCGGCCGGGTGCACCACCACCGAGGTGATGCGCATGCGGCCGCGTCGATCCTTGCCGCCTTCGGCGAACAGCCGGAGGCCGGCGACCTCGGCTTCGGCCCCCGGTAGCGGGACCCTACCCAGTCGTTCCGCGAGCAGCCCGCCCACGGTCTCCACGTCGTGGTCTTCGAGGTCGATGCCGAACAGCTCGCCGAGGTCGTCGATGCCCATCCGGGACGAGACGCGGACCGCGCCGTCGTCGAGCTCTTCGACCTCGGGGCGCTCGTCGGCGTCGGACTCGTCGGTGATCTCGCCGACGATCTCCTCGAGGACGTCCTCGATGGTGAGCAGGCCCGCGGTGCCGCCGTACTCGTCGACCGCGATGGCCATGTGGTTGTGCGAGCGCTGCATCTCCTTGAGCAGCTCGTCGAGCCGCTTGGAGTCGGGGACGAAGCCGGCCTCGTTCATCAGCGTGTCGACGACGGTGCTCGGGCCGTCCGGGTCCATGTACCCGGCCATGAGGTCCTTGATGTTGACGACGCCGACGATGTCGTCGACGGACTCGTCGATCACCGGGAGCCGGGTGAAGCCGGTGCGCAGGGCGAGTGCGAGGGCCTGGCGGATGGTCTTCGTGCGCTCGATCCAGACGATCTCGGTGCGCGGCACCATGACCTCGCGGGCGACGGTGTCGCCGAGCTCGAACACCGAGTGGATCATCTCGCGCTCGGAGTCCTCGACGACGCCGCGTTCCTGGGCGAGGTCGACGAGCTCGCGCAGCTCGACCTCGGAGCTGAACGGGCCTTCCCGGAAGCCCTGGCCGGGAGTGATGGCGTTGCCGACGAGGATCAGCAGCCGGGACAGCGGGCCGAGGACCGAGCCGAGGACGCGGACGGGCCCGGCGACGTAGCGGCCGATGCGGTACGGGTGCTGGCGGCCGAGGGTGCGCGGGCCGACGCCGATGAGGACGTAGCTCACGACGATCATGACGACCGCCGTGACCAGCACGGCGAGGCCGAGCGGCCGCAGCCGGGTGCCGACGAAGACGGTGACCAGCACGGTGGCCGTGAGCTCGCAGCCGAGGCGCAGCAGGAGCAGCAGGTTGATGTGCCGGCGCCGCTCGGCGATGACCGCGGCGAGGTGCCCGGCGCCGGGCACGCCCATCCGGGCGAGGCCGTCGGCCCGGGCCTGCGAGACGGTGCTGACGGCGGCGTCGGCCGCCGCGAACACGCCCGCGAGGAGCACGAGCGCGATCGCGAAGAGGAGCTGGACCATGGCTGGCGCCTAGGACGTTTCCCCGGCGGCTGGCCCGGCGTCCACGGCCGGCCCGGCGTCCGCGTCGAGTCCGGCGATGCCGAGGACGCGGTCGTCGGTGTTGCGCTGGGCGTTGCGTTTCTCCAGGGCGGCGACGGCGTCCTGGTACTCGCCGAGGATGCGCTTCTGGAGGGCGAACATCTCGCGTTCCTCCGCGGGTTCGGCGTGGTCGTAGCCGAGGAGGTGGAGGCAGCCGTGCACGGTGAGCAGGTGCAGCTCGTCGATCAGGCGGTGGCCCGCGGTCTTGGCCTGGTCCTTCGCGAACGCCGGGCAGAGCACGATGTCCCCGAGCAGCGCCGGGGACGCGTCGGGCGCGTCGGGGCGGCGGGAGGAGTCGAGCTCGTCCATCGGGAAGGCCATGACGTCGGTGGGGCCGGGCAGGTCCATCCAGCGTTCGTGGAGGTCTTCCATGACTTCGAGGGTGACCAGGAGGATGGACAGCTCGGCGAGCGGGCTGACCTCCATCTTGTCGAGGGCGTAGCGGGCCGCGGAGACGATGGACGTCTCGTCGACGTCGACGCCGGACTCGTTGGCGATTTCGATGCTCAACGCCGGGTGCCCTTCCAGCCGTTGCTCTGCTGGTCCTGGGCGTCCTGCACGGCTTGCCACTTCTCGTAGGCGTCGACGATGTCGCCGACGAGCTTGTGCCGGACGACGTCCTGGCTGGTCAGTTCGGCGAAGTGCAGGCCTTCGACGCCGCCGAGGATGTCGCGCACGACGCGGAGGCCGCTGCGCTGCCCGTTGGGCAGGTCGACCTGGGTGATGTCACCGGTGACGACGATCTTCGAGCCCTGGCCGAGCCGGGTGAGGAACATCTTCATCTGCTCGGGCGTGGTGTTCTGGGCCTCGTCGAGGATGATGAAGGCGTCGTTCAGCGTCCGGCCGCGCATGTAGGCGAGCGGCGCGATCTCGATGGTGCCCGCCTGCATGAGCCGCGGGATCGACTCGGGCTCGACCATGTCGTGCAGCGCGTCGTAGAGCGGCCGCAGGTAGGGGTCGATCTTCTCGTTGAGGGTGCCGGGCAGGTAGCCGAGGCGCTCGCCGGCTTCGACGGCCGGGCGGGTGAGCACGATGCGGGTGACGTGCTTCGCCTGGAGGGCCTGGACGGCCTTCGCCATGGCGAGGTAGGTCTTGCCGGTGCCTGCCGGGCCGATGCCGAAGACGACGGTGTGCTTGTCGATGGCGTCGACGTAGCGCTTCTGGTTGAGCGTCTTGGGCCGGATGGTCTTGCCGCGGCGGGAGACGATGTTGAGGCTGAGCACCTCGGCCGGGGACGCGTCCCCGGTGCTCAGCATCCCGATCGTGCGCCGGACGGTGTCCGGCCCGACCTGCTGCCCGCCGGTGGCGAGGGTGACGAGCTCGGCGAAGACGCGTTCGGCGAAGGCGACGTCGGCCGGGGTGCCGGTCAGGGTGACCTCGTTGCCGCGCACGTGCACGTCGGCGGCGAGGAGCTCCTCGGCGACACGCAGGTTCTCGTCGCGGGAGCCGAGCAGGCTGAGGGCGGCGGCGTCGGGGATCGGGAACCGGGACTGGGCCGCCTGCGTGGCAGCGCTGTCGTCGGTCTTGGGGACGTCTCCGGGGACGTCGGGTCGGGCGGCTCCACCCGGTGCGGTTCCGGCCACGTGGCCTCGGCCCTGCTTTCTCGGTGAGGGACTACTGACCCCTCGATGCTACTGGCACCCACCGACAGAACGCAGACGGGTTTCCGCTAATCAGCCCGCATGAGCCCCGAAGAACCCCAAGGGCTCCCCACCAAGCACATGAGCATGCACGTGGAACACAGTCTGCCCGGCATCCCCATCAGTGTTGAAAACCACCCGATACCCACTCCCGAGGATGCCCTCAAGCTCAGCAACCTTACGAGCAGTAGCAACAACCTCACCCAAGAGAGACGGATCAGCAGCGGCAAGCTCCCCAAGGTTCCGATACCGCTTCTTGGGCACCACAAGCACATGAACCCGAGCCTGAGGCCGAATATCCCGGAACGCAAAGGTCGCCTCGTCTGAGTACACAACATCGGCAGGGATCTCACCAGCAATGATCCGCTCGAAGAGCGTCTCGTCCTCACTCATAGAACAAACCCTAGCGACCAAGCCGCCTAGGCGACCACACGAGCGATGCGAGTGAAGCGAGTGAAGCGAGCAAGCAAGCAACCCGACCACACGAGGCGAGGGCCGAAGGCCCGAGCAAGGAACGCGCCTTTTGAACGAGAGAAACACAAAAGCCGCGGGGGTCCGGGGCTTGCCCCGGCTGGGGGTCTGGGGGTTTGACCCCCAGAGGGCATCGCGAACGCGAAGCAGCCGAAGCGAAGCGAGGCAAGCGAAGCGGAAGATGCCGCGCAGCGGCGGATCCTGGGGGTCGATCCGCCGCTTGCGCGGCTCCGCCGGACCGAGGGGGGAGGTGCCCGGCGGGGTCTGTGTTTTCCCAGTAGCGCGCCGAAACACTGTGTGGCGCGTTAGTAAACGAGAGTAACGGGTCGGAGCGTGATCGCGCCATAACTGGGCGCAAAATCCAGCCTTTTTTTCGGGGGTGATCTTTTCACTGCCACCGGGTGGTGAGGGCGCCCAGCGCGCCGAGGGCGACCGCCGCGGCGGTGGAGGTGCGCAGGACGGTCGTGCCGAGGCGGACGGCCCGGGCGCCGGCTTCGCGGAGGGTGTGGAGTTCGTCGTCGGTGATGCCGCCCTCGGGGCCGACGACGAGGAGGATGTCGCCGGTGTCGGGCAGCGTCAGGTCGGTGAGGCGGTCGGGGACGTCGGACTCGAGGACGATGACCAGGGACATCGTCGCGGCGAGGCCGGCGAGCTCGCGGGTGCCGACGGGTTCGGTGACGTCGGGGACGTGCGCGCGGCGGGCCTGCTTCGCGGCGGCGCGGGCGGTGGTGCGCCAGCGGGCGAGGGCCTTGTCGCCGCGGCCGCCGTCGTCCCACTTGGCGACGCTGCGGGCGGCGCGCCAGGGGACGATGGCGTCGGCGCCGGCCTCGGTGGCGAGTTCGACGGCGAGTTCGCCGCGGTCGCCCTTGGCGAGGGCCTGCGCCACCACGACGCGCAGTGCGGGTGGTTCCTCGGTCCAGCGTTCTTCGATCGTGAGGGTCAGCTGCGCGTCGCGGCCGGGTTGCACGGCGTCGACGACGCAGCGGGCCAGGCCGCCGGCGCCGTCGGAGAGGATCAGCCGCTCCCCCGCGCGCAGCCGGCGGACGGTCGCCGCGTGCCGGGCTTCCTCGCCGTCGAGCACGGTGCGCCCGGACGCGGGCACCGATTCGGCGAGGAAGACCGGCAGGGTGGTGTCAGGCACAGCGCAGCTCAGCGGTGGTTCTTGGCGCGCAGCTTGGAGAACAGCCCGCCGTGCTTGTTGCCGTTGGACGCCAGGGTCGGGACTTCCTCACCGCGCTGCGTGGCGAGGTCCATGAGCAGCTCGCGCTGGGCCTCGTCGAGCTTGGTCGGGACGACGACGTCGATGTGGACGTGGAGGTCGCCGCGGCCGTCGACGCGGCCCGAGGACCGCAGCCGGGGCATGCCCTTGCCGGTGAGGACCAGCTCGGCGTTGGGCTGGGTGCCCGGTTCGACATCGAGTTCGTAGTCGCCGTCGACGAGGGTCGCTATGGGCACCGTGGCGCCGAGCGCGGCCGTGGTCATCGGGATGCGGAAGTTGCAGTGCAGGTCGTGGCCCTGGCGGACGAAGACCTCGTGCGGGGTCTCGTCGATCTCGACGTAGAGGTCGCCTGCCGGGCCGCCGCCGGGGCCGACCTCGCCCTGGCCGGACAGCCGGATGCGCATGCCGTCGCCGACGCCCGGCGGGATCTTCGCGGTGACGTTGCGGCGGGCGCGGATGCGGCCGTCGCCGCCGCACTGGCGGCAGGGGTCGGAGATGACCTCGCCGAAGCCGCGGCAGACCGGGCAGGGGCGGGCCGTGACGACCTGGCCGAGGAAGGACCGCTGGACGGACTGGACCTCGCCGGCGCCGCCGCAGGTGTCACAGGTCTTGACGCCGGTGCCCTCGGTGGTGCCCGCGCCGCGGCAGAGGTCGCAGACGATCGCGGTGTCGACCGCGATCTCCTTGTCCACGCCGGTCGCGCAGTCCTCGAGGCTGAGGCCGAGCCGGATCAAGGCGTCCGAACCGGGCTGGACGCGGCTGCGCGGGCCACGCCCGCGACCGCCTCCGCCGCCACCGGCCGCGCCGAAGAAGGCGTCCATGATGTCGCCGAGGCCGCCGAAGCCGGCGAACGGGTCGCCGCCCCCCGCGCCGCCGCGGCCGCCGCCGTCCATCGGGTCGCCGCCGAGATCGACGATCTTGCGCTTCTGCGGGTCGGACAGCACCTCGTAGGCGGTCGTCACCTCGCCGAACTTGTGCTGCGCGTCCTCCGACGGGTTGACGTCGGGGTGCAGCTCTCGGGCCAGCTTCCGGTACGCGCGCTTGATGTCCTGGTCGCTCGCGTTCTTCGCCACCCCGAGGATGCCGTAGTAGTCCCTCGCCACCGTCTCTGCTTCTCCTTCTGCTCTGCCCGGCTCAGCGGCCGGACAGGATCTGACCCACGTAGTTGGCGACCGCGCGCACCGCGGCGATCGTGCCGGGGTAGTCCATCCGGGTCGGGCCGACCACCCCCATGCCGCCGAGCACCATGTCCTGGCCGTATCCGATCGAGACGACCGAGGTGCTGCGCATCTGCTCGTCCTCATTTTCCTCACCGATGCGCACCGTGATCGCACCGGGGTTGCGGGTGGCGGCGAGGAGCTTGAGGACGACGACCTGCTCCTCGAGCGCTTCGAGGACCTGGCGCAGCGAGCCGGGGAAGTCCGCGACGTTGCGGGTGAGGTTCGCCGTACCGCCCAGGACCAGGCGTTCTTCGGGGTGTTCGGCCAGTGACTCGACCAGCACCGTGCACACGCGGATGAGCGCGTCGCGCAGCTCGCCGGGCGACTTGTCGGGCAGCTCGGCGACGCGCGCGGCGGCCTCGTTGAGCCGCCGGCCGGCCATCGCGGCGTTGAGCACCGTGCGCAACCGCGCGACGCCGTCCTCGGTGATGACGTCGCCGAGGTCGACGGTCCGCTGGTCGACGCGGCCGGAGTCGGTGATCAGCACCAGCATGAGCCGGGCCGGGGTCAGCGGCACCACTTCGAGGTGGCGCACCGCGGCGTTGGTCAGCATCGGGTACTGGACGACGGCGACCTGCCGGGTCAGCTGCGCGAGCAGCCGGACCGAGCGGCGCAGGACGTCGTCGAGGTCCGTGCCGCTGTCGAGGAACGTCGTGATCGCGCGGCGCTCGGCCGCGCTCAGCGGCTTGATCTCGGACAGCCGGTCGACGAAGAGCCGGTAGCCCTTGTCGGTCGGGATCCGCCCGGCGCTGGTGTGCGGCTGGGTGATGTAGCCCTCTTCTTCGAGGGTGGCCATGTCGTTGCGCACGGTCGCGCTGGACACGCCCAGGTTGTGCCGTTCGACGATCGTCTTCGAGCCGACCGGCTCCTGGTTGGAGACGTAGTCGGCGACGATCGCGCGCAGCACGTCGAAGCGGCGTTCGTCCGCGTTGGCCACCCGTTCCTCACCCACTTCGCTCGCTGCTCATGCCGAGTTTACGGAAGCCTGAGCCGGTCGCGCTCAACACCGCCCGTCTCGCCCCGGGTAAAGAACGGATAAATGAATTCCCATGCGTTGTTCTCGGAAAGATTTTCCGGGTTGTCGGCGGAACCGAAACGGGGTTTGCTGCCTCTGATCCGCATGCCCTCCCCCGACTTTCGAGGTCGCCGTGAACACCACTGAACCCGCTTCGGCCGGTATGCCCGAAATCGCCCGGCGCGCCGCGGAGGCCAAGGTCCGGCTCCAGCACATCTCGGCGACGGCCACGAGCGCCGACGGCGCCGTCACGGTGACCGTCAACACCAGCGGTGCGCTGCAGGAACTCACCTTCGGGCCGCGCGCCGACGAGCTGCCGCGCGCCCGCCTCGCCGCCGCCGTCGTGGCCACCGCGAAACGCGCCCAGGTGCAGGCGGCCCAGCAGCTGACGAGCGTGATGGCACCGGTGATCGGCGCCGGCAGCGACGCGATGAAATTCCTCCGGGAACAGATTCCGGAGCCCGAATTGCCCGAAGAGGAATCACCTCGGGATTTCCCCCGGAAACCGCCGCCGCGGCCGGGTGACGAAGAGGACTTCGGCGGCCCGATCCTGCGCCGGGGGCTGTGATGACGGCCATGAAGGTCGACTTCGACGTCCTCGGCGGCCACGAGGACGAGATCCGCGAGATCGCCGGCCGGGTGCAGCAGGCGCTCGACGCCGCGGGCACCGCCCAGGCGCTCGACTTCGACGCGTTCGGCATCGTCGGGCAGGTCTTCGCCGTCCCGATCCAGGGGTGGGTCGACCAGGCCGACGGCCTCCTCCAGGCCGCCGTCGACGCCGGGCACGACGTCGCGGACCGGGTGAAGACCGCGCACACGGCGTTCAGCGAGCACGAGCAGCACACGAAGAGCCTCATCGAAGGCATCGGCAAGGAGCTGCCGGCATGACCGAGACGCAGGAGAACCCCCTCGTCGCGACGAGCGAGTCGGCCGGCGGCTTCTGGAGCGGGATGGGCGACGGCTCGAAGGGCGAGCTGGACAACGTCAACGCCCAGACCGGCGGCGCCGGCATCTTCAGCGACGCCGCCTCGACGCTGACCGACGCCCGCAACGGCGACTGGGGCAACCTCGCCATGGACGTCGGCACCGACGCCCTCGACCTGCTCGGCGCGGCAATGGACCCGCTCGGGACGCTGGCCAGCGCGGGTGTCGGCTGGCTGATCGAGCACATCAGCTTCCTCAAGGACGGCCTCGACAAGCTCGCCGGCAAGCCCGAAGCCGTCACCGCCAAGGCCGTGACCTGGTCGAACATCTCGAAGCAGCTCACCGAGACGGCCGAGCAGTACGAGCAGAAGGCGGCGAAGGTCGGGCAGTCGTTCAGCGACTGCGGCTCCGCGGAGGCCTACCAGCGGACGGCGGAGAGCTACGTCGGCGTCCTGCGCGGAGCGGCTTCGCACGCCGACAGCGCGTCGACGGCGATGAACGTCGGCGCCGCGCTGGTCGGCACCGAGCGCGGGCTGATCCGCGACCTGATCTCGTCGTTCGTCGGCGAGCTGATCGTCAAGGCGCTGGCCGCGCTCGCGGCGTCGTGGTGCACCTTCGGCGGCACGATCGCGGCGTTCATCGCCGACTCCGTCGTCGAGGGCGGGGTGCTCGCGGAGAAGATCAGCACGCGCATCACGAAGGTCGTCGAGAAGCTGGAGAGCCTGGCCAAGGGCGCCGGCAAGTCGAAGGCGGCCCTCGAAGGCGCGGCCAACGCGCTGAAGAAGGTCGGCAAGGGCGTCGACAAGCTGGTGGACAAGAGCGTCGACACGGCCGCGGGCATCGAGCGCAAGGCCAACGAGCTGAAGCAGGCCGGCAAGGAGGCGAAGACCGCCGAGGAAACGGCCAAGGGGTGGAGCGACGCCGCCAAGGAGCACGTGCCCGGCCGCGAGAAGCTCGAAGGTCCCGGCGAGAAGTACTCCGAGGAGGGCCGTAGCGTGCTGAACCAGCACAAGCTGCTCGACCCGAACGAGAAGGTGCACTGGAGCACGGCCGACACCGTCGGCGTCGTGACCGAGGGCCGCCGCCAGGAGAACGAGCAGATCGACCGGAACCACGAGGCCACGGAGGCCTACGAAAAGGAACACCCCGAAGGCGAGGGCGAGTGATCGAGCAGGCCGAGGTGGAGCTGGCCAACCGCAACGGGCAGCTCCACCCCGCCCAGCGCGGGAAGCTGCTCGACCTCAACTTCTGGGCCGCCGCGGTGGTGGCGGTCGCCGGGGTGGTGGTCGCGGTGCTCGTCGCGACGGTGGCCGACACCGCGGGCGAGGTGCTGGGCACCGTAGTCCCGATCCTGGCGCTGACCGCCTGGTTCGCCTACATCAGCTGGCGGCGGCTCGCCGACGCCACCGGTGGGCGGCTGCTCGCCGTCACCGGCTGGACGCACGACTTCGACACCGCGCGCCTCACCGACGAGTACCCGATCGGCCTGCACCACAGCCCGGCCGGGTTCAAGAGCATCGAGACGTTCAGCCTGCGCGCCGGCGGCCGGACCTACCCGCTGGAGCGCGAGCTCCGCGGGCGGATCCGGCCGGACCGGGTCAACACCGTGCTGATCACGCCGCGCAGCAAGCTGCTGATCAACGTGCTCCCCGCCTGACGCGGCACCGGAACCGCCGGCAGGTTCCGGCGTGCGGTCTGCCGCGGCTGGTCGTGAGTGTTCAGGGCGGTTAGAACCGCCCTGAACACTCACGACCGGAGCCGAGCGCTAGGCGGCCGCCTCGGACAGGGCGTCGAACTCGGCGTCCGTCAGCTCGATGTCCGCCGCCGCGATGTTGTCCTCGACGTGCGCGACCGACGACGTGCCCGGGATCGGCAGCACCACCGGCGAGCGCTTGAGCAGCCAGGCCAGCGCGAGCTGCGACGGCGACGCGTCGTGCTCCTTGGCCAGGGTGCTCAGCGGGCTGTCCGGGCCGGCGAGCGCGCCGGTGGCCAGCGGGAACCACGGGATGAACGCGATGCCGTGCTCGGTGGCGTGCTCCAGCAGCGGCTCGGCGTCGCGCTTGACCAGGTTGAACATGTTCTGCACGGACACGATCTCCGCGGTCTTCTGCGCCTCCTGCAGGTCCGCGACGCCGACCTCGGACAGGCCGATGTGCCGGATCTTGCCCTCGTCCTGCAGCTTCTTCAGCTCCCCGATCTGCTCGGCGACCGGCACCTTCGGGTCGATCCGGTGCAGCTGCAGCAGGTCGATCCGCTCCAGGCCGAGGTGGCGCAGGCTCAGCTCGACCTGCTGGCGCAGGTACTCGGGCCGGCCGACCGGGATCCACTCGTTCGGGCCCTGCCGGGTGAAGCCGGCTTTGGTCGCGATGACGAGGTCGTCGGCGTACGGGTGCAGGGCCTTCTTCAGCAGCAGGTCGGCGACGAACGGGCCGTAGACGTCGGCGGTGTCGATCAGCGTGACACCCAGCTCGACGGCGCGCCGCAGCACGCGCACGGCCTCCTCCGGGTCCTTCGGGTCACCCCAGACGCCTGGCCCGGTGAGCTGCATCGTGCCGTACCCCAGCCGGGTCACCGGCAGGTCGCCACCGATCGTGAAGGTGCCAGAGTTCTTCGCACTCATCTTTCGTCCCATCGTCGTCCGGGGTGCTCCACCGGGTCTCAACCCGCGGAGCGCCCCGGACAATCCCGGATCACGTCAGGAATTGCGCGGGAACCCCAGGTTCACCCCGGCGTGCGACCGGTCGGGCCAGCGCGAGGTGACGACCTTGGTGCGCGTGAAGAAGTGGAAGCCCTCCGGCCCGTACGCGTGGCTGTCACCGAACAGCGAGTCCTTCCAGCCGCCGAAGGAGTAGTAGCCGACGGGCACCGGGATCGGCACGTTGACGCCGACCATGCCGACCTCGACCTCGTTCTGGAACCGCCGCGCGGCCGCGCCGTCGCCGGTGAAGATGGCCGTGCCGTTGCCGTACGGGTTGGCGTTGACCAGGTCCAGGGCCTCGTCGTAGGACGCCGCGCGCGCCACCGACAGCACCGGGCCGAAGATCTCGTCGGTGTAGATCGACATCTCCGGGCGCACGTGGTCGAACAGCGTCGGGCCGAGCCAGAAGCCGTCGCCGGGCACCTCGACGCCGCGGCCGTCGACGACCAGCGCCGCGCCCGCCCCGACCCCGGCGTCCACATAGGACTCGACGCGCTCGTGGTGGGCGCGGGTGACCAGCGGGCCCATCTCGGACTCCGGGTCACGCCCGTCGCCGACCTTCAGGTTCCCGATCCGCTCGGCGATCTTCGCGACCAGCTCGTCGCCGACCGGGTCGACGGCCACCACGACCGACACGGCCATGCAGCGCTCCCCCGCCGAGCCGAACCCGGCCGACACCGCGGCGTCGGCGGCCAGGTCGAGGTCGGCGTCCGGCAGCACGATCATGTGGTTCTTCGCCCCGCCGAGAGCCTGGACGCGCTTGCCGTGGCGGGTGCCGGTCTCGTAGACGTACCGCGCGATCGGCGTCGACCCGACGAACGAGATCGCCTTGACGTCGCGGTGTTCCAGCAGGCCGTCGACCGCGACCTTGTCGCCGTGCAGCACGTTGAGCACGCCCGCGGGCAGCCCGGCCTCGGCGAACAGCTCGGCGAGGAACACCGCCGCCGACGGGTCCTTCTCACTGGGCTTGAGCACGACGGTGTTGCCGCAGGCCAGCGCGTTCGGCACGAACCACAGCGGCACCATGGCCGGGAAGTTGAACGGCGAGATCACGCCGACGACGCCGAGCGGCTGGGCGATCGAGTAGACGTCGACGCCGGTGGAGGCGTTCTCGCTGAAGCCGCCCTTGAGCAGCTGCGCGGCCCCGCAGGCGTACTCGACGTTCTCGATCGCGCGGGCGATCTCGCCGGCCGCGTCGGACTCGACCTTGCCGTGCTCGCTCGTGACGATCTTCGCCAGCTCGTGCTTGCGCGCCGAGAGCAGCTCGCGGAAGGCGAACAGGACCCGCGTCCGGCCGGCCAGCGACGTCCCGCGCCAGCCCGGCAGCGCCGCGGCCGCGGCCGCCACGGCCTGGTCGACCTCGGCCGGCCCGGCGAAGTCGACCTGCGCGCGGACCTGGCCGGTGGCGGGGTCGAAGACGTCGCCGGTGCGGGCCGGGGTCCCGGTGAACGGCTTGCCGTCGATCCAGTGGCTGATGCGGTCGGTCACGACGGGCACTCCTTCGCTCGGGGACGTCCCTGCGAGTGTCCGGGCGGGCGCCACGCGGACGCCATCGGCAACGTGTACGGACTCGCCGCCCCGGCCGTACAGTCTGTCCCCTGCCGATCATCGCAACCATCACCAGCGAGGTGCCGTGTACCCGACCGTGGCCGACGTGCTCGCGCTGCCGGTGCTGCGTCAGGGCCGGCCGCACGTCGTCGCGGGCGCCGCCGGGCTGGACGCGCCCGTGCGCTGGGCGCACGTCGCCGAGGTCGCCGACATCGCGCACCTGCTGCGCGGCGGCGAGCTGGTGCTGACGACCGGCGTCGCGCTGCCCGACGACGGCCCGTCGCTGGCCCGCTACGTCGCCGACCTGGCCGGCGTCGGCGCCGCCGGCCTGGTGATCGAGCTGGTCCGGCACTGGAGCGACAAGCTGCCCGCGGCCCTGGTCGAGGCCGCCGACGCGCACGGGTTCCCGCTGGTCACGCTGTCGCGTGAGACGCGGTTCGTGAGCGTCACCGAAGCCGTCAACGGCCAGATCGTCGACGCCCAGGTCGCCGAGCTGCGCGCGGCCGAGCGGGTGCACGAGACGTTCACCGCGCTCACGGTCGCGGGCGCCGAACCCGGCGTCGTGCTGGGCGAGGTCGCGCGGCTCACCGAGCAGCCGGTGGTGCTGGAGACGCTCTCGCACGAGGTGCTGGCCTACGACGCGGCCGGCACCGACCCGGCCGAGCTGCTCACCGGCTGGCCCGCGCGGTCCCGGGTGGTCCAGGTCGGCGAGCGCACCGGCTACCACGCGAACGCGGGCTGGCTGGTCACGATCGTCGGCGCGCGCGGCCACGACTGGGCGCGGCTGATCGTCGTGTGCGCCGACCAGCCGCCGCACCGCCACCGCGTGGTCGCCGAACGCGCCGCGTCCGCGCTCGCCGTGCACCGGCTGGTCGCCAAGGACTCCGACGGCCTGGAGCGCCAGGCCCACCGCGCGGTGCTCGCCGAGCTGCTGGCGTCGCCCGCGCCGGCGGCGGAGCTGCTGGCCCGGGCGTCCGCGCTGGCCGTGCCGCTGGCCGGGCGGCAACTGGTCGGCCTCGCGGTGCGGCCGCGGTTCACCGGCACCGGACGGCCGGCGTTGTCGACCCCGCCGGTGCTGCGCGAGCTGGCCGAGGCGACGGCGCTGGCCGCGCGCCGCGCGAAGGTGTCGGCGCTGGTGGCGACCGACGACATCGGGGTGCGGGCGCTGATCGCGCTGTCCCCGGAGGCGAACGCCGACGCGGTGCTGCAGCGGCTCGCCACCGACGTCCACGAGGCTCGCAGCAGCGCGCCGGGGGTGCTCGCGGTCGGCACCACGGTGCTCTCGCCCGCCGAGGCGAGCCGGACGCTGCTGGAAGCCGGGCAGGTCGCGGCCGCCGCCCTGGGCGCGGGTGAGGAGCGGGTGCTGCACCGGCTGTCCGACGTCCGGCTGCGCGGCCTGCTGCACCTGCTGGCCGGGGACGAGCGGGTGACGGCGTTCGCGACCCGCGAGCTGGGGCCGTTGCTGCACCGCGACGCCGCGTCCGGCAGCCGGCTCGTGCAGGCGCTGCGGCACTACTGCGAGCAGGGCGGCAACAAGTCCGCGGCGGCCGCGGCCGCGCACACCTCGCGGACGGCGTACTACCAGCAGCTCGCCCGGATCGAGCAGGTCCTCGGCGTCCGCCTGGAGGAGCCGGAGTCGATGCTCTCGCTCTACGTCGCGCTGCTGGCGGTGGACCTCACCCGGCCGAGCGAAGAAGACTCACCCGGACGTGCAGCACAGTGATCACCTTCGGCCTGCCGATGAGACCGATATGGCCCTCCTCCCGTTCGCTACCTGCCTGCTGAGCCTGAGCTGTCTCGCGCCCGCGCAGCCGCCGGCGTCGACGTTGCAGCTGACCAGCCACGACACCGCCGACCGGATCGGCTCGGTCGTGCTGACCTGCGACCCGACCGGCGGCACGCACCCGAAGCGCGGGAAGGCGTGCGACGTCCTCGAAGGCGTGAACGGCGACTTCGCCCGCATCCGCGGCCGGCACCAGGCGTGCACGCTGATCTACGCCCCGGTCGACATCACGGTGGTCGGCACCTGGCGCGGCAAGCCGGTGTCGTTCCGCACGACCTACGCCAACCGCTGCGAGGCCGTCCGCGACTCCGACGACGTGTTCGCCTTCTGAGCGGGTTTCATCGGTTTTCGCGCGCGGGAGCCGCCGGGCCGCCCCCACGACGGCCCGGTGGCTCCCGCTCGACCTCATGGACCACGCACGAACGCGCCGTTCGGTTCAGCCGCACCGGCCGAGGGTGACCTCGCGTGCCGTGGAGCGGCTGAGGTTCCAGGCGGGCCAGCCGTCCGGGGTGTCGTCGGCGAGGATCCGCCGCAGCACGCAGGTGCGCACCGGCTCGGGCAGCCGCGCCGAGACGACCGGGACGACGTCCGCGGAGAACTCCTCGAGATAGCTGTGGTCCAGGGGCTTTCCGGCGGCGGCGCGGTCGAGGTTGGCGTCGGCGATGAGCCGTTCCGGATCGAGGAGGGCGAGCGTCAGCAGCGCCGCGGCGGCGGTGCCGATGGCCGCGCGGGGCAGCCACGTCGAGCGCAGCTTGACCAGCGAAGCGATCACCAGCACGAAAACCGCGCCGAACCACAGCTCGCAGACTTCGACCAGCAGCCGCAACACCGTGAAGCCGTAGGCCTCCTGGTAGGTCCACATGCGACTCAACGCGGACCCGACGAGCACCAGGCTGAGCCCGCTGAGCGCCCCGAGCAGGACACGCTGGCGGAGCCGGTCGGCCCGGGTGACGTCCGGCGCCCAGCGCAACGCGGCGGCGACGATGGCGAGCGTCAGCACCGTCACCGCGCAGAGCTGCCAGAAGCCGCCTCTGGCGTATTCGGCCGCGGTCAGGCCGCTGGTGCGCAGGACGTACTCGGTGCCACCGAAGAGCGCCACCAGCCGGACCGCGACGAAGACGCTGAAGAGCAGCACGAGAACGACGAGCGGGACTGTCCACTCCAGACCATATTTGCTCCGATGTGGACGGTCGGACGTCGCCCGAGGCGGTGGCGCGGCGAGGAAGTAACAGGACCCGGCGACGACCGATGCAGCGACGACGAAGACGAGACACCACCGCGCGACGGTCGCGACGCTGAGGTCGGGGATCATCGCGCGAACGAGCGCGGCGAAGGCGGCGTCGGCACTGGCGAGCAGCGGCACGAAGACGGCGACGAGCACCGCGGCGGCCAGCACGGCGAGCGCGATCCGCCGGGCCACACCGTCGCGGCGGGCGGTGAACTTCCCGAGTCCGCGCCCGGCCCACGGAACCGCCCGCAGAGCTTCGAGCGGAACGGCGAGCACGTCGTAGAGAACGCTGTGGACGGTCCGCTTCCCCACCAGTGCCAGCGATCCACTGACGACGGCCCCCAGCACGCAGAGGATGAACAGCCACCCGGACGCCCGGACGGCCCCCATGCTCAGCAACGCGAGGGCGAGGGCGGCCCACCCGGCGTTGCGCCAGGTGAAGGTCCCGTCTCGGCCGTCCCGAGCCCGCCGATCGGCGACGACGACGGCCCCGACGACGGCGATCCCGCTGAGCAGCCACCCGATCCCGGGCCGCCAGACAGGCAGCACCAGCGCGGCGACGACCCCAGCCACCCCGGCGGCCGGCAACACGGCCGGAGGCAGTGGCACCACAGCAGACTTGGGCGGTGGCAAGGGCCGCATCAACACCGGCGGCGCGGCGATGGCCACCCCACCACCCGCACCCGCCCCACCACCCATCCCTGGTTCCGGCCCCACGGCAGCACCAAATCCCGGCCCGCCACCGGCCACTGCACCCGGCCGAGCGCCGCCACCTCCCGCGCCCACTCCGCCCCGCCGCGCGCCGCCCCTCCCCGCTCCGGTCGCGTCAACCGGCGCGGCCGGACCACCCGCATCACCCGAACCCTCCGGCGTCTCCGCCACCCGAGGCCCGGCCGGGCGCTTCCCCCTCGGCACACCGCCGCCACCGACACTGGACTTGGGCATCTCGCCTGCTTTCTCGCGCACTCGCGTTCACGTTCGCAAATGTCAAAGTCCGCTGTGCTCGGGTTCTCGTGAGTGGCAATGAGGGTTCTAACCCGCATTACCACTCACGACCCCCGGCACTCAGGCCGTCGGGAGGGTCACCCGGATCCGGCCGCCGGTTCCCGCCGATGGCTCCACCACGCCTATCGACCCGCCGTGCAGCTCCACCGCCCACCGCGCGATCGCCAGTCCCAGCCCCGTGCCGCCGCCGGTCGGGCGCTCGCCGCGCGTGAAGCGCTCGAAGACCCTCGTGCGGTCCGCCGGGGCGATGCCCGGGCCTTCGTCGCACACGTCGATGCGCACCTCGCCCACCCGCGTCTCCGCGAGGATCCGCACCACGCCGCCCGCGGGGCCGTGGCGGGCCGCGTTCTCCAGCAGGTTCGCGACCACCTGGAACAGCCGGCCGCGGTCCGCCGTCACCACCGCTTCCGGCGGCGTCACCGCCACCTCGAACCGCACCCCGCGGCCCGCGAAAGCCGCCTCGCCGACGACGTCCGACAACAACCCGGCCAGCGGGAACGACGTCTTGTGCAGCGGGATCGCGCCCGCGTCCAGCCGCGACAGGTCCAGCAGCTCGTCGACCAGCGTCGCCAGCCGCTCGGTCTGCTGCAGCGCCGTCTTCAACGTCGCCGGGTCCGGGTCCTCGACGCCGTCGACGAGGTTCTCGAGCACTCCGCTCAACGCCGTGATCGGCGTCCGCAGCTCGTGGGACACGTTCGCCACCAGCTCGCGGCGCTGCCGGTCCGCGTCGCCGAGGTCGCCCGCCATCTGGCTGAACGCCTGCGCCAGCTCGCCCACCTCGTCGCGCGTGGTGGCGCGGATGCGACGCGTGTAGTCGCCCTTCGCCATCTCCCGCGCGGCCGCCGTCATCTCGCGCAGCGGCCGGGTCATCCCGTGCGCCAGCACCTGCGAGAGCACCAGGGCCAGCACCATCGCGGTGATCGTCGTCTTCGGCGGCAGCCAGCCGATCTGCCAGTTGAAGAACGCGAACGCGACCCCGCCGGACGCGAGCATCAGGATCGCCAGCTTCAGCTTGATCGACCGGACGCGGTCGAGCGGCCGCGGCAGCAGCTCGGCCACCGTCACGATGACGCGCTTCACGATCCCGCCTCCAGCGCGTAGCCGACGCCGTGCACGGTGCGGATCAGGTCCGCGCCGAGCTTCCGCCGCAGGGCCTTGATGTGGCTGTCCACCGCTCGCGTCCCCGCGGACGTGCCGTGCACGTCCCAGGCCCACACCTCCGAGAGCAGCCGTTCCCGCGGCTGCACCACACGCGGCCGCCGCGCGAAGTGCACCAGCAGGTCGAACTCGATCGGCGTCAGCTGCGCCGCCACCCCGGCCCGGGCGACGCGCCGCTGGTCGACGTCGATCTCGAGGTCGCCCAGCACGATCCGCGCACCGTGCGCGGACGAGGACCGCTCGACGCGTCGCAGCAGCGCGTGCACGCGGGCCGTCAGGACCCGCATCGAGAACGGCTTCGTCAGGTAGTCGTCGGCACCGACGCCGAGCCCGACCAGCATGTCCGTCTCGTCGGCGCGCGCGGTCAGCATGAGCACCGGCACCGGCCGCCGCCCCTGGATCCGGCGGCAGACCTCCAGGCCGTCGAAGCCCGGGAGCATCACGTCCAGCACCACCAGGTCCGGCTCGAGCGAAGCTTCGGCCTCGACGGCGGCCGGCCCGTCGTGGGCGACGTCCACGGTGAACCCTTCGGCCCGCAGCCGGGCCGCGATCGACGCGGCGATCGTGACGTCGTCCTCGACGACCAGCACGCGCCGCCCACCCAGTTCCATAGGGGCGACTTTAAGCACCGGAGGTGGAGACGGTCGGCGCGAACTGTGGAGATCTTGTGGAGACGCGAACCGGCAGGTCACGAGGCCTGCGTGTTGCGAGGAGGTTGCGTGAGGACTACGGCGTGATGTGTGACGTACGTCATGCATTGCCACGACGTGAACGCAATCGACAGTCTGCGTTCCGACGCGGCGAAGAGTGAACAGTCTGCCAATGCCACCCGCGCGCACCGGCGCGGAAGATTCCGCAATGGCGCCGACACCCGCAGACCAGCGCGTGCACGAGGACGGCCGGGTCGAGCTCGAACCCGGTGACGTCCGGTCTCTCGAAGGCAGCCGGTTCTTCAACGACGAACTGGCCCCCGTCCCCGTCGAAAAGCGAACCTGGACCACCTACAACTACTTCGCGCTCTGGATGGGGATGGCCCACAACATCCCCAGCTACGCACTGGCCGCGTCGCTGATCGCCCTCGGCATGAACTGGGTGCAGGCGCTCATCACCATCACCATCGGCAACCTGGTCGTGCTGGCGCCGATGCTGCTCAACAGCCACGCCGGCACGAAGTACGGCATCCCGTTCCCGGTGTTCGCCCGCGCCTTCTACGGCATGCGCGGCGCCAACCTGGCCGCGCTGTTGCGGGCGTTCATCGCGTGCGGCTGGTTCGGCATCCAGACCTGGGTCGGCGGCGAGGCCATCTACGTCATCCTCGGGCGCCTGCTCGGCTCGTGGTGGCGGGACGCGCCGGAGATCGCCGGGCAGCACTGGACGCTCTGGCTGTCCTTCGTGGTCTTCTGGATCGGCCAGATGCTGATCATCTGGCGCGGCATGGACGCGGTCCGCCGGTTCGAGAACTGGACGGCGCCGCTGGTGTCGGTCGGCTTCCTGATCATGCTCGGCTACGTGCTGGTCAAGGCGGGCGGGCTCGGCCCGATCCTGGCCGACGGCGGCAAGCTCGGCTGGGGCCCGGACTTCTGGAAGGTGTTCGCGCCGTCCCTGATGGCGATGATCGCGTTCTGGTCGACGCTCTCGCTGAACATGCCGGACTTCACCCGCTTCGGCGGCAGCCAGCGCAAGCAGGTCCGCGGCCAGATCCTCGGCCTGCCGACGACGATGACGTTCATCGCGATCGTCGCCATCCTGACCACGTCGGGCGGGCACGTGCTCTACGGCGAGGACATCTGGGACCCGGCGCAGCTGGCCGACAAGTTCACCAGCCCGGTCGTGGTCGTCGTCGCGCTGGTCGCGCTGGTGCTCGCGACGATCTCGGCGAACCTCGCGGCCAACGTCGTCAGCCCGTCCTACGACTTCTCCAACGCCTTCCCGAAGAAGATCACCTTCGCGATCGGCGGTGGGATCACCGGCGTCATCGGCATCCTGATCCAGCCGTGGCGCCTCTACTCCGACCCGAACATCTACATCTTCGCGTGGCTCGGCTTCTACGGCGGCCTGCTCGGCGCGGTCGCCGGCGTGCTGGTGGCCGGCTACTGGGTGATCGCCCGCACGAAACTCAAGCTGAAGGACCTCTACACACCCGATGGGGTGTATTGGTTCAGCGGCGGCTGGAACTGGCGCGCACTGGTCGCGACGCTGGTCGGAGCCGTTCTTTCGGTCGGTGGTGCGTATGGCGGGCCGTTCCCCGACAGCGGGCTCATCCCGTTCCTCAAGCCGCTTTACGACTACAACTGGGTGGTCGGCTTCGTCTCGGCGTTCGTCGTCTTCGCCGCCCTGTCCGCATCATCGAACAAGGAGGAAGCCAGTGAGCGTGGTCCGAGCCGCATTGATCCAGCAGCGGTGGACGGGTGACAAGGAGTCCATGATCAAGGCGGCGGTGGACCACATCGCCTCCGCCGCCTCGCAGGGCGCCCAGGTCGTCTGCCTGCAGGAACTGTTCTACGGCCCCTACTTCTGCCAGGTGCAGGACACCGAGTTCTACTCCTACACCGAGGGCATCCCGGACGGGCCGACGACCAAGCTCATGCAGGAGGTCGCCGAGCGCCACGGCGTGGTGCTGATCGTGCCGATGTACGAGGTCGAGCAGCCCGGCGTGTACTACAACACCGCCGCGGTGATCGACGCCGACGGCACGTACCTCGGCAAGCACCGCAAGAACCACATCCCGCAGGTCAAGGGGTTCTGGGAGAAGTTCTACTTCCGGCCCGGCAACCTGGGCTACCCGGTGTTCGACACCGCCGTGGGCCGCATCGGCGTCTACATCTGCTACGAGCGGCACTTCCCGGAGGGCTGGCGCGCGCTGGGCCTGGCGGGCGCGAAGATCGTGTTCAACCCGTCGGCGACCAGCCGCGGCCTGTCGCAGTACCTGTGGAAGCTGGAGCAGCCGGCGGCCGCGGTGGCGAACGAGTACTTCGTCGGCGCGATCAACCGCGTCGGCGTGGAACCCTTGGGCGAGAACGACTTCTACGGCCAGACGTACTTCGCCGACCCGCGCGGCCAGCTGATCGGCGACGCCGCGTCCGACACCGACGACGAGGTCGTCATCCGCGACCTCGACATGACCCTGGTCGACGAGGTCCGGGACCTGTGGGCGTTCTACCGCGACCGCCGGCCGGACACCTACGGCCCCCTCACGGAGGCCTGATGACCACCCTGATCAAGGGCGGCCAGGTCGTCTCGCCGTCGGGCGCGCTACTGGCGGACGTGCTGGTCGACGGCGAGACCATCGCCGCCGTCGGCGCGCCCGGCACGCTGTCCGGCGACGAGACGATCGACGCCACCGGCAAGTACGTGCTGCCCGGCGGGATCGACGCGCACACGCACATGGAGATGCCGTTCGGCGGCACGCACTCGGTCGACACGTTCGCCACCGGCACCACGGCGGCGGCCTGGGGCGGCACGACGACGATCATCGACTTCGCCGTGCAGGCCAAGGGCACGTCGCTGCTGTCCACGATGGACAAGTGGCACACCAAGGCCGACGGCAACTGCGCGATCGACTACGGCTTCCACATGATCGTCTCCGACGTCAACGACCAGTCGCTGAAGGAGATGGAAGCCTGCGTCGACGCCGGGGTCGGCAGCTTCAAGATGTTCATGGCCTACCCGGGCGTGTTCTACTCGACCGACGGCGAAATCCTGCTGGCCATGCAGAAAGCGCGCGAGATCGGCGCCACGATCATGATGCACGCGGAGAACGGCATCGCGATCGACCAGCTGGCCGCGCAAGCGGTGGCCGCCGGGAAGACCGACCCGGTGCAGCACGGCCTGACCCGGCCGCCCGAGCTGGAGGGCGAGGCGACGTCACGGGCGATCCAGCTCGCGAAGGTCACCGGCTCGCCGCTCTACATCGTGCACCTGTCGGCGTCGCAAGCGCTTGCGGCGGTCGCGGAGGCACGCAACGAGGGGCAGAACGTCTTCGCCGAGACGTGCCCGCAGTACCTCTACTTGTCCATCGAGGACCTGGCGAAGCCGGACTTCGAGGGCGCGAAGTACGTCGCTTCGCCGCCACTGCGGGAGAAGTCGCACCAGGCCGACCTGTGGCGCGGGTTGCGGACGAACGACCTGTCCGTGGTGTCGACCGACCACTGCCCGTTCTGCTTCAAGGACCAGAAGGAGCTGGGCCGCGGCGACTTCCGGGCGATCCCGAACGGCATGCCCGGCGTCGAGCACCGGATGGACCTGCTGCACCAGGGCGTCGTCGCGGGTGAGCTGACGCTCGGGCGCTGGGTCGAGACGTGTTCGGCGACGCCGGCGCGGATGTTCGGGCTGTACCCGCGCAAGGGCGTGATCGCCGCCGGTTCGGACGCCGACATCGTCGTCTACGACCCGACGGCGACGCAGACGCTGTCGGCCGAGACGCACCACATGAACGTGGACTACTCGGCGTACGAAGGGTTCGAGCTGACCGGTCGTGTGCACACGGTGCTGTCCCGTGGGCGGGTTGTCGTGTCGCCTGACGGGTTCACCGGGTCGACGTCGCACGGCAAGTTCCTGTCCCGCTCGCTGAACCAGTACCTGAACTAGGAGCGGTCCATGGACTTCGGGATCGTGCTGCAGACGGACCCGCCCGCGCGGGACGTCGTGCGGCTGATGAAGGACGCCGAGGACGCCGGGTTCCGCTACGGCTGGACGTTCGACTCCTGCGTGCTGTGGCAGGAGCCGTTCGTCATCTACTCGGCGATCCTGGCCGCGACGTCGTCGCTGGTGGTCGGGCCGATGGTGACCAGCCCGGGCACCCGCGACTGGTCGGTGATGGCGTCGACGTTCGCCACGCTCAACGACATGTACGGCAACCGGACGGTCTGCGGCATCGGCCGCGGCGACTCCGCGCACCGGGTCGTCGGGAAGCCACCGTCCACTTTGGCCACCGTGCGCGACTGCATGCACGTGGTCAAGGAGCTCGCCGAAGGGCGGGCGGTCGAGATGAACGACACGACCGTGCAGATCCCGTGGATCCGCAACGGCCGGCTGGAAATGTGGATGGCCGGGTACGGGCCGAAGGCGCTGAAGACGGTCGGCGAGCACGCCGACGGCTTCATCCTGCAATGCGCGGACCCGGCGATCGCGCGCTGGACGATCGGCGCGGTGCGGGACGCGGCGCGCGCGGCCGGGCGCGACCCGGGCGGCATCACGATCTGCGTCGCGGCCCCGGCGTACGTCGGCGACGACCTGGCGCACCAGCGCGAGCAGCTGCGCTGGTTCGGCGGGATGGTCGGCAACCACGTCGCCGATCTCGTCGCGCGCTACGGCTCGTCGGGTGCGGTGCCGAAGGAGCTGACCGACTACATCCGCGAGCGGGAGGGGTACGACTACAGCCACCACGGCAAGGCGGGCAACCCGTCGACGGAGTTCGTCCCGGACGAGATCGTCGACCGCTTCTGCCTGCTGGGCCCGCCTTCGGCGCACGTCTCCCGCCTGCAGGAGCTGGCCGAGCTGGGCGTGGACCAGTTCTCGCTGTACCTGATGCACGACGACCGCGAGGCGACCCTGGCGTCCTATGGGTCGCAGATCATCCCGAAGCTGACCGCCTGAAAGCCGTGAAGGCCTCCTTACCGGCTCTTATGGCCGCGAAGGAGGCCTTCACGGCTTTCGGCGTTCGTAGGGCTTGCCCCACCCCGGTTCCGGGGGTGCGCACCAGCGCGCCCCCGGTCCCGGCGGCGGGACGATCGGGCCCATGAAATCTCCGAAACTCCGTGCTGCGCTGGCTCTGGGGGCCGCCACGCTCGCGGTGGGCGCACTCGCGCCCGCGGCAGAGGCGAGCCCCGCCGGAATCGTCTGGGAAACCTGCCCCACCGGCTCGCCGGGCGGGTACGACTGCGGCCGCCTCGACGTCCCACTGTCCTATCAGGACCCTTCGGCCGGGACGGTGTCGGTGGCGATCGGCCGCCTGCCCGCCACCGACCAGGCCCACAAGCTGGGCACGATCTTCTACAACCCCGGCGGCCCGGGCTCGTCCGGCCGCTTCGCCCCGGCGTTGACGCCCTTCCTGCACACCCGCTACGACATCGTCGGGATCGACCCGCGCGGCGTCGGGGCGAGTGCGAAGATCCACTGCTTCACGGACCCGTCGCAGATCCAGGTGCTGCAACGCGCCCTCGGGACGTTCCCGCTGACGCCGGCCGCCGAGCAGCAGCAGATCGCGGACACCCGGACCGTGACCGACCTGTGCGAGCAGAACGCCGGACCGCTGGCGAACCACCTGTCCACCGGCACGATCGCCCGCGACCTGGACCGGCTGCGCGCCGCGTTCGGCGAGCCGAAGCTGCGCTACTACGGGAAGTCGTACGGCACGTACATCGGCGAGACGTACGCGAACCTGTTCCCCGGCCGTGTCGGCACGCTGGCCCTGGACGCCGTCGACGACCCCTCGCGCTGGGCGACCGGCACGGGCCCGATGAGCTACCGCCTGGCGGGCTACGTCGACGGACCGCGGGCGCTCCAGTCCTTTTTGGACGCCTGCGCCGCGCGCTGCACCTTCGACTACCCCGCCATCCTCGACCGCTTGGCGACGGGCCCGATCACGGTGACGGACACCAACGGTCGCCAGGTCGCCGTCACGTACCAGAGCGCGATCGCCCAGATCCACAACTACCTGACGGACGCCCAGGCGGCCTCGCAGCTGGCGGCGTTCCTCACCGCGCTGACAGACCCATCGTCGCTCGCCCCGGCGTCCGCCGGCGGCCCCCCGGACGTCGATTCGATGCTGGGCGGCGGCGCGACCCTGTGTTCGGACGCGGCGAACCCGCGTGACCCGGCGGTCTGGGCGGGATACGCCCGCGCGGCCGACCGAGTCGGCCGCGGCTTCGGCCCGTACGACGTCTACAAGACCCTGCCGTGCGCGAGCTGGGACGTCGCGGACCCGGGCCGCTACACGGGCCCGTGGAACCGCCCGACGGCCCCGATCCTCCTGCTGGCCAACAAGCAGGGCGACCTGGAAACCCCGTACGACGGCGCCCAGCGCACGGAGAAGCTGCTGGCCAACGCGCGCCTGCTGACCCTCGACACGTACGGCCACGGCTCCCGCGGCAAGAGCGCGTGTGTCGACAAGTCGCTGGACACCTACTTCCTGACGGGCACAGTCCCGGCGCGAGGCGCGGTCTGCGCCCCGGACAAGGGCCCGTTCGGCTGACGCCGGTCGTGAGTGAGAAACAGTGTTAGAACACTGTTTCTCACTCACGACCTGTAACAGACCGGATGGCCGCGGCGACTCTGGCGCTTGATCAGTTCCCGCAGAGATCGGCACCGGCATGGACATCGCGGAGCGCGCGCAAGCACTCGCCCTGAAGATCCGCAAGCACAAGGACGGCATCGAGACCGAAGAGGCGACCAAGAACGCCTTCGTGATGCCGTTCATCAGCACCGTGCTCGGCTACGACGTGTTCAACCCGGCCGAGGTGATCCCCGAATTCACCGCCGACGTGAGCACCAAGCGGGGCGAGAAGATCGACTACGCGATCGTGCACAACGGGCAGGTGCAGGTCCTCGTCGAGGCGAAGAAGATCAACGACCCGCTCAAGATCGAGCACGCGTCGCAGCTCTTCCGCTACTTCGCCGTCACGAACGCGCGGATCGCCGTGCTGACCAACGGGCAGGTCTACCAGTTCTACACCGACCTCGACGCGCCGAACCGGATGGACGCCAAGCCGTTCCTGGTGATGGACTTCTCGGACATCGACGAGACTCTCCTGCCCGAACTGGCGAAGCTCACGAAGGAGGACTTCGACCTCGACTCGGTCATCAGCGCGGCCGGCGAGCTGAAGTACATCGGGCAGCTCAAGCGCATCCTCGCGGCGCAGTTCAAGGAGCCGGAGGACGAGTGGGTGAAGTTCCTGACGACGCGGGTCTACGAAGGAGCGTTCACCCAGCGCGTGCGCGAGCAGTTCGGCCCGCTGGTGAGCAAGGCGACCCGCCAGTTCCTGAACGAGCAGGTCAACGACCGCCTGAAGAACGCCCTCGGCGGGCCCGACGCCTACGTCAGCGTCTCCACCGGAGCCGGCACCGACACCACCCCGCAACCCGAACCCGCGGTCGCCGAGAGCCCCGACCGGGAGGACGACCTCGTCACCACCGAAGAAGAGCTGGAGGGCTACCGGGTGGTCCGCGCCATCGTCTGCGGCGAGGTGCCGGCCGCGAGGATCGCCGCCCGCGACACCAAGACCTACTTCGGCGTGCTGCTGGACGACAACAACCGCAAGCCCATCGCGCGGCTGTGGTTCAACCGCTCGAAGAAGTACCTCGGCGTCTTCGACGAGAACAAGGCCGAGACCCGGATCCCGATCACGAGCGTGGAGGAGATTTACACCCACGCCGACCACCTGCGACGAACGGTGGCGCGGTACCTGGCCGCGCCCCCGATCGCCGCCGACGTCGTCGAGGAACCTCAGTCCACGAGTGCTTGATAGACCAGCTGCCGCAGCTGCGGCCGTAGCCGGTACGTGCTCGACGGCAGCAGCTGCGTGTAGAAGCCCACCGTGATGTCCGCGGCCGGGTCCACCCAGAACGCGGTGGAAGCCGCGCCGCCCCAGGCGAACTCGCCGGCCGACGAGATCGTCCGGGCCTTCACCGGGTCCTCCAGCACCGAGAACCCGAGGCCGAAACCGTGCCCGTCGAACGGCATTTCCGCGAACAACGGGCGACCGTACGCCTCCAGGTCCACGTGGCCCGGCAGGTGGTTGCTCGACATCAGCGACACCGTCCGCGGGGACAGCAACCGGACGTCGTCGAGAACTCCGCCACGCAGCAGCATTTCGGAGAAACGCCAGTAGTCCGGCGCCGACGACACCAGGCCGCCGCCGCCCGAGAGGCACGAGGGGCGGGACGTGCCCAGTGCCCCGAACGCGTCGTTCCGCAAGATCCCGCCAGAAGGGTCCGGCAGGTACATCGCCGCCAGGCGGTCGGTGCCGGTGGTGAAGAAACCCGTGTCCGTCATGCCCAGCGGGCCGAAGATGCGGGAGGCGAAGAACTCGTCCAGCGACTGGCCGGACACCACCTCGACGACGCGGCCGAGGACGTCCGTCGCGATCGAGTAGTTCCACTCCGCGCCCGGCTGGAACAGCAGCGGCAGCTTCGCCCACTGCTCGGAACACGCGGCCAGGTCCAGACCCGGCGGGGTGCCCCACTCGAAGCCGGCCGCGCGGTAGATCGCGTCCACCGGGTGGCCGTGGTGGAAGCCGTACGTCAGGCCCGCCGTGTGCGTCAGCAGGTGCCACACCCGGATCGGGGCCGTGGCGGGCTCGGTCAGCGGCTTCAGCGCCGATCCCTTGACGAACACCCGCGGCGACGCGAACTCCGGCAGCCACTGCGAGATCGGGTCGTCCAGCTCCAGGAGACCCTCTTCGGCGAGGATCATCGCGGCGACCGACGTGATCGGCTTGGTCATCGAGAAGATCCGCCAGAGCGTGTCCGGCTCGACCGGCAGCCCGGCCTCGACGTCGCGATGGCCGCCGCGGCCGACGTGCACGACCTTGCCGTGCCTGCTCACCACCGCGAGCCAGCCGGGCAACCGTCCATTGTCGACATACCGGGCGAAGTGGTCGTCGATCCGCTTCAGCCGCACCGCGTCGAACCCGGCCTCGGCCGGGTCGACGTCTACCTTCAGCTCACCCATGCAGCGAGGTTACTTCTCCCGCGCGCGCTCGGCCGCTTTCTCTTCACGCCAGGCTTCGTCGTCCTTGCCGACGCGCCAGTAGCCGGAGATCGACAGCAGCTCGCGCCGCACGCCCCGCTCGTCGAGCAGGTACCGGCGCAGGTCGCGGACGAAGCCCGCCTCACCGTGCACGAACGCCTGCACGACGCCCTCACGCCACGGCAGCGCCTTCACGGCCGCGGTGACGTCACCACCCGACGCGCGGTGCAGCCAGGTGATCTGCGCGTCCGCCTTCGTGACCAGCGCCTGCTCTTCACTCGCGTCCTCGACCAGGATGACGGCGTGCGCCGGGACGCCGGCCGGGAGCGCCTCGAGCGACGCCGCGATGGCCGGCAGCGCGCTCTCGTCGCCGGCCAGCAGGTGCCAGCCGGCGTCGGCGCCCGGCGCGTACGCGCCACCCGGGCCGGACAGCAGCAGCTCGTCACCGGGCTGCGCCGAGGCCGCCCACGGGCCGGCGATGCCTTCGTCACCGTGGTGCACGAAGTCGAAGACCAGCTCGCCGGCCTGCGGGTCGAACGCCCGGACCGTGTAGGACCGCATCCGCGGCCACTGCTCGCGCGGGAGCGTGGCCCGGATCTCCTGGACGTCGAACGGCTCCGGGTACACGACGCCGGGCACCTTGAACAGGACCTTCACGTAGGCGTCCGTGAAGGCGTTGGGCGCGAAATCGGCGATGCCGTCCCCGCCCGCGACGATCCGGATCATGTGCGGGGTGAGCCGCTCGGTGCGCAGCACGCGCAGCTTCACCGCGGGCCGTCCGGACCGCCGGGGTGCTTCGGCCATCGGCCAACTCCTCGCTCAGGTACTAAGGCTTACCTAAGTCACCCTACGCGCCGGATCGCGCCCCCGGCTACTCCGGTCCGCCCAGCTCCCGCAGCAACCCGGCGAATCCGGCAGCCACCTTTTCGCGGTACCCCAGGAAGAACCGGTTGGCCAGCGGCACGCCCCACCGGCCCCACTCGGCCGCGTTGACCACCCGGTGCTCGACCCGGCTGCCGGCCGGATCGGCGGTCACGCGGTACTCGCCGCGGTACCACCAGCCCCCCTGCACGGCGACGAAACCGCGGTCCGCGTCGACGTCCATGCGCATCGGGTGACCGCCCGCGGTCAGCCACCCGCGCAGCCGCTCGAACACCTCGTCCGGCGGCCGCGGCACCACCCCGGCCGCCTCCGCAAGCGTTTTCACCCGCGCGGATCCGAGACGCGGGTGTTCTGGAACGCCGTGATCAGCCATTCGCCATCCTCCCGGACCAGCGCGAAACCGACGGTGGATTCGCGGCCGGCGTCGGCGGTCTCGCCGCCGGCGAGCGAGGAGCCGCCGCCCACCACGGCGATGGCGACGTCCGGCCGGACGAACCGCACCTTGGTCTCGGCGCCGAGGTTCCCGGTCAGCTTCGAGCCCTTCAACGGCCCTTCGAAGAGCGCGCGGTGCCCGCTTTCGATCGCGGCCCGGCCGGGCATGTTCAGCCCGAAGAAGGTGATGTAGTCCGCGTCTTCGGTGAAGAGCCGGCCGTACGCGGTGGCGTCGCCGTCGTTCCAGGCCTGCGTGAGCCGGTCGAGCACGGCGCGGACGTCGGCTTCGGCGGTGGTCGTGGTCATGAGAGATCCCCTTCGCGAACGCTGTTCGTGTTACGAACACCGTTCTACATACGAACGTCGTTCGCGTCAAGTACAGTGTTCGTTACGTTCGCCAGCAGAACCCTGGAGGTGCTCGTTGACCGTTCCCCCGCCGCCGTGGCGCCGCGCCCCGCGCCGCCGCGCCGCGAAACCCGCGCTCTCGCAGGAGCTCGTCGTCAAGACGGCGCTGGAGATCCTGGCGAAGGAGGGTTTCGACGCGGTGACGATGCGCCGGGTCGCGCAGGAGCTGGAGACGGGACCCGCGTCGCTCTACGCGCACGTGTCGAACAAGGACGAGCTGGCGGAGCTGATGCTCGACGCCGTCCTGGGCGACCTGCCGCTGCCGGAGCCCGACCCGGCCCGCTGGGACGAGCAGGTGAAGGAGCTGGTCGGGGCGCAGATCCGGGCGATGGTCGCGCACCCGGGCATCGCCCGGGTGGCGTGGAACATCGCGGTGCCGGTCAACCCCAGCTCACTGCACCAGGGCGAGGCGATGCTCGCGCTGCTGCGCGCGGGCGGGCTCGACCTCAAGCAGGCGAGCTTCGCGGGCGACGCGCTTTCGCTCTACGCCAAGGCGTACGCCTACGAAGCGAGCGGCTGGACGTGGGGTGAGATCGACGCCGACGACGTCTCCGAGCGAGGGAAGCAGATGCTGGCCTACATGCGGTCGCTGCCCGCCGAGGCGTTCCCGAACATGCTGCTCATGGGCGAGTTCTTCACCGAGGAGACCGCGGCCGAGCGGCTGGAGTTCGCGCTCGACGTGTTCCTGGCCGGGGTGAAGGTGGTCGCGGCCAGGAACACGTGAGCGTCAGGGGACCAGGACGATCTTGCCGCGCGTGTGGCGCTGCTCCAGCTCGAGGTAGGCGTGCTGCACCTCGTCGAGCGGGTACACGCTCGCGATCGGCACCTCCAGCAGGCCCTTGGCGATCAGCGTCGCCAGCTCGCGCAGGACGTCCGCCGACGACGCGGCGGCGCTGCCCTCGGCCTTCACGTTGTACTTCTCGGCCGCGGCGAAGTCGATGATCGTGTCGATCCGGCCCGCGTAGACGCCGAGGCGCAGCGCGAGGTCGACGTAGCCGGAGCCGTAGGTGTCGACGAACGCCTGGACGCCGTTCGGCGCCGCGGCCTTGATCCGGTCTTCGACGCCCTCGCCGTACGCGACCGGGACGACGTCGAGCTTGCGCAGCCACGCGTGGTTCGCTTCGCTCGCGAGGCCGATCACCGTGGCTCCGGACAGCTTCGCGAGCTGGACGGCCAGCGAGCCGACCCCGCCCGCGGCCCCCGAGACGACGACCGTCTCGCCTTCGCGGGGGTACACCGCGCGCACCGCGGCGTACGCGGTGGCACCGGCGACGAACAGCGAACCGGCCGCTTCCCAGGACACGCCGTCGGGGCGCGGCGTCAGGTTCTCCGCCGGCGCCACGACGAACTCCGCCTGGCTGGACCGGGTCTCGACGAAGCCGATGACCTCGTCGCCGACCTCGATCTCCTCGACGCCTTCGCCGAGTTCGGCGACGACGCCCGCGAAGTCGCTGCCCTGGCCCGAAGGGAAGGTCGCCGGCCAGCGGTCGTGCAGCAGACCGCGTCTGATCGAGCTCTCCCCGGGGTTGATCCCGGCGGCGCGGACCTCGACGAGCACCTGGCCCGGTCCGGGCACCGGACGCGGGACGTCTTCCACCCGCAGGACGTCCGCTTCGCCGTACTCGCCGAACCTGATCGCGCGCGCCATGGGCCCTCCTCGAACGTCGTTGCTTGATGCAAGTAACGACGTGCGCCGGAGATTTATGCCCGGGACGGCCTCATCCCGCAAGCCGGCGGACGACACCGTCGGCCAGCAGGCGGCCGCGGTCGGTCAGCACCGCGCGGCCGCGGGAGTCCAATGCGGACGGATCGAGCAGCCCTTCGGCCGCCGCCGCGCGGGCCTCCGCCAGGCCCGGCTCGTCCAGCACGTCCAGCGGCAGTCCTTCGGCGACGCGCAGCTCGAGCATGATCCGTTCGAGGTGCTGGTCGTCGTCGGTGAGCACCTCGCGCCCGCCCGCGGGCGAGTCGCCGGCGGCGAGCAGCGACGTGTAGCGCGCCGGGTGCTTGACGTTCCACCAGCGCACCCCGCCGACGTGGCTGTGCGCGCCCGGCCCGGCGCCCCACCAGTCGTCACCGCGCCAGTAGGCGAGGTTGTGCCGGCAGCGGGCGGCGTCGGTGGCCGCCCAGTTCGACACCTCGTACCAGCTCAGGCCGGCCGCCGACAGCGTCGCGTCGATCATCTCGTAGTCCGCGGCCAGCACGTCGTCGTCCGGCGCGGGCAGCTCGCCGCGGCGGACGCGGCGGGCCAGCGCCGTGCCCTCCTCGACGATCAGCGCGTACGCCGAGACGTGGTCGACCCCGGCGGCCAGCACGGCCTCCAGCGTCGCCTGCAGGTCTTCGCGGCGCTCGCCGGGCGTGCCGTAGATCACGTCCAGGTTCACGTGCTCGAACCCGGCCGCGCGCGCTTCCGCGGCGGCCTTCCCCGGCCGGCCGGGCGTGTGCACGCGGTCGAGGATCTTGAGCACGTGCCGGGCCGCGGACTGCATGCCCAGCGACACCCGCGTGTACCCGGCCTCGCGGATCCCGGCGAAGAACTCCGGCGACGTCGACTCCGGGTTCGACTCGGTGGTGACCTCGGCGCCGGGCGCGAGGCCGAAGACGTCGCGGACGGCGTCGAGCACCGACCGCAGCCCGTCGGCGCCGAGCAGCGAAGGCGTGCCGCCCCCGACGAAGACCGTCTCCGCGGCGGGCGGCACGACCAGCACCTTCGCGGCCAGCTCCAGCTCCCGGCGCAGCCCTTCCAGCCACGACTGCGGTGACGAGCCGGAGTCCAGCTCGCCCGCGGTGTAGGTGTTGAAGTCGCAGTAGCCGCAGCGGGTCGCGCAGAACGGGACGTGCACGTAGACGCCGAACGCTCTGCTGCCGAGACCCTTCAGCGCGCTTTCCGGCAAGGCCGGGTCGATCGGTGTGGCGGGGTCGGGACGCAGGTCAGGCACCCTCCGATTGTCCACCCCGCCTCGGCCGGACCCCAGCCGAGGGCCCGTTCGGGTTAACACCGCTCACCGCGCCGCCGCCCGCGCCGAGCCGGACGAGAGCCACTGCGCTGTCCGGCCCCCACCGGCCCGGCCGTCGAGCGGTTGACACCGGCCGCGGCGGGCCCGGCGCGGCCGAGGCGCAGGTCGCGGGTCCGCCGGGCGGCGCATTCTCGCTGGTTAGTGACCCTTCTCCCACCATCCGGACAGGCCTGGACCACATTGTGGACGCGTGGCACGCTGAGCGGGTGACTTCTGCCGGTGTTCTCCTCGTGGCACGCCGCCACGTCGACCTCCTGCGGGTCGCCAGTGCCCTCTGCGTGCCCGTTCGCTGACTGCGTCGCCACCACTGCCACGAAATCTGGACAGCGGCGCCGGGGGGAAGGTGTTTTCGCGTCCCCCGGTGCCACGAAAGCCTCTCGGAGGACGCCCCCATGGCCTCGCCAACGCGTGATACCCCCGCCCGCCCCGCGCGCGTCAAGCAGAAGCGCGGCGAAGGGCAGTGGGCGCTCGGTTACCGGGAGCCGCTGAACCCGAACGAGCGGTCCAAGAAGGACGACAACCCGCTCAACGTGCGCGCGCGGATCGAGAACATCTACGCCCACCGCGGGTTCGACGCCATCGACCCCGGCGACCTGCGCGGCCGGTTCCGCTGGTTCGGCCTCTACACCCAGCGCAAGCCCGGCATCGACGGCGGCCGCACCGCGACGCTGGAGCCGGAGGAGCTGGACGACCGCTACTTCATGCTGCGCGTCCGGCTCGACGGCGGCGCGCTGACCACCGAGCAGCTCGCCGTGCTCGGCGAGATCTCCCAGACCCACGCGCGCGGCACCGCCGACATCACCGACCGGCAGAACATCCAGTACCACTGGATCCAGATCGAAGACGTGCCGACGATCTGGGACAAGCTCGAGAAGTCCGGCATGACCACGATGGAGGCCTGCGGCGACAGCCCGCGCGTCATCCTCGGCTCCCCCGTCGCGGGCATCGCGGCGGACGAGGTCATCGACGGCACGCCGGCGATCGAGGAGATCAAGCGCCGCTACATCGGCGACCCGGCCTACTCGAACCTGCCGCGCAAGTTCAAGACCGCCATCTCCGGCCAGTCCGACGTCGCGCACGAGATCCACGACATCGCGTTCGTCGGCGTGAACCACCCCGAGCACGGTCCCGGTTTCGACCTCTGGGTCGGCGGCGGCCTGTCCACGAACCCGATGATCGGGCAGCGCCTCGGCGCCTGGGTGCCGCGCGACGAGATCCCGGACGTCTGGGAAGGCGTCATCTCGCTCTTCCGCGACTACGGCTACCGGCGGCTGCGCGCCCGCGCCCGGATCAAGTTCCTGGTCAAGGACTGGGGTGCCGGGAAGTTCCGCCAGGTGCTGCAGGACGAGTACCTCAAGCGCGAGCTGATCGACGGCCCGGCGCCGGAGACCCCCGCGGCCCCGATCGACCACGTCGGGGTGCACCCGCAGGTCGACGGCAAGTTCTACGTGGGCGCGGCGCCGATCGCCGGGCGCGTCTCCGGTGACACGCTCGTCGCCGTCGCCGAAGCCGCCGAGCGGGCCGGGTCGAACCGGGTCCGGCTCACCCCGCAGCAGAAGCTCGTCGTGCTCGACGTCCCCGAGGCGCAGGTGCCGGCGCTGCAGGCGGCGCTGGTGGAGCTGGGCCTCGACAGCAACCCGTCGCCGTGGCGGCGCGGGGTGATGGCCTGCACCGGGCTGGAGTTCTGCAAGCTCGCCATCGTCGAGACGAAGGCCCGCGCGCAGCAGCTGGTCACGGACCTGGAGAAGTCGCTTGCGGACATCCAGGCCGAGCTGGACACCCCGGTCAGCGTGCACCTCAACGGCTGCCCCAACTCCTGCGCGCGGATCCAGACCGCGGACATCGGCCTCAAGGGCCAGATCGTCACCGACGCCGACGGCAACCAGGTCGAGGGCTTCCAGGTGCACCTCGGCGGCGGCCTCGGCCTCGACGCCGGGTTCGGCCGGAAGCTGCGCGGGCACAAGGTGACCGCGTCGGAGCTGACCGGGTACGTCGAACGCGTCGTGCGCGCCTACGTCGCCGGGCGCGAACCCGGCGAGCGGTTCCCGCAGTGGGCGGCGCGGGCCGAAGAGAGCGTTTTGCAGTGACGAGCACCGAACGCGCAGCGCCGTACTACTGCCCGTACTGCGGCGACGAGGACCTGCGCCCGGAAGAGAACGGCGGCTGGCTGTGTTCCGCTTGTCGCCGGGTCTTCTCGGTGAAGTTCCTCGGACTGTCCCTCCCGGAGGTGTCCCGATGACCGCCACAGCCGACTACAAGACCCTCGCCGAACGCGCTTCGAAGGAGCTGGCGGACGCGACCGCGGACGAGGCGATCCGCTGGACCGTCGACACGTTCGGCGACGACTTCATCGTCGCGTCCAACATGCAGGACGCCGTGCTGATCGACCTCGCCACGAAGGCGAAGTCCGATGTGGACGTCCTGTTCCTGGAGACCGGGTACCACTTCGCCGAGACGATCGGCACCCGCGACGCGGTGCAGGCCGTCTACCCGAACGTCAAGATCGTCAACGCGCAGGCCGAGCAGAGCGTCGCCGAGCAGGACGCCGAGTACGGCGAGAAGCTGCACGACCGCGACCCGACGCTGTGCTGCAACCTGCGCAAGGTCGTGCCGCTGCGCAAGACCCTGGGCAACTACTCGGCGTGGATCACCGGCGTCCGCCGGGTCGACGCGCCGACCCGCGCGAACACCCCGATCGTCACCTGGGACGACCGCAACGGCCTGGTGAAGATCAACCCGATCGCCGCCTGGACCGACGACGAGTTCAACGGCTACATCGCCGAGCACGGGATCCTCGAGAACCCGCTGGTCTCGATCGGCTACCTCTCGATCGGCTGCGCGCCCTGCACGGCCAGGGTCGAGCCGGGCCAGGACGCCCGCAGCGGCCGCTGGGCGGGCCAGTCGAAGACCGAGTGCGGACTGCACGGTTGAGGAAAGGGACGCATGACGACTCTGGAGCCCGCTGTGAATTCTGGGGCCAAGCCCCAGACCCCAGCCGGGGGACGAGCCCCCCTGGACCCCCCAACCGCTGTTGATGCGGCACAGGACAACCTGGCCGCGCTCGAATCCGAAGCGATCCACATCTTCCGGGAGGTGGCCGGCGAGTTCGACCGCCCGGTGATCCTCTTCTCCGGCGGCAAGGACTCGACGCTGCTGCTGCACCTGGCGATCAAGGCGTTCTGGCCGGCGCCGGTGCCGTTCCCGCTGCTGCACGTCGACACCGGGCACAACTTCGACGAGGTCATCGAGTTCCGCGACCGCGTCGTCGAGCAGCACGGGCTGCGCCTGGTCGTCGCGAAGGTCCAGGACTGGATCGACGACGGGCGCCTGGAGGAACGCGCCGACGGGATGCGCAACCCGCTGCAGACCACGCCGTTGCTCGACACCATCTCGGCGAACAAGTTCGACGCCGTGTTCGGCGGCGGCCGCCGCGACGAGGAGCGCGCCCGGGCCAAGGAGCGGATCTTCAGCCTCCGCAACTCCTTCGGCCAGTGGGAGCCGCGGCGCCAGCGGCCCGAGCTGTGGAACCTCTACAACGGCCGGCACCGCCCGGGCGAGCAGGTCCGCGTCTTCCCGCTGTCCAACTGGACCGAGGCGGACGTCTGGAACTACATCGCCCGCGAGAAGGTCGAGCTGCCGTCGATCTACTACGCGCACCAGCGCGAGGTGTACCTGCGCGACGGCATGTGGCTCGCCGAAGGCCCGTGGGGCGGCCCGCGGCCGGGCGAAGAGGTACGTGAGCGGACCGTGCGCTACCGGACCGTCGGCGACGGCTCCTGCACCGGCGCGATCGAGTCCACCGCGAGCACCGTCGAAGAGGTCATCGCCGAGGTGTCCGCCTCGCGGCTCACCGAGCGCGGCGCCACCCGCGCCGACGACCGGATGTCCGAGGCGGCCATGGAAGACCGCAAGCGTGAGGGGTACTTCTGATGTCCAGCCTGCTACGGCTCGCGACGGCCGGGAGCGTCGACGACGGGAAGTCCACGCTCGTCGGGCGGCTGCTCTACGACACGAAGTCCGTGCTGGCCGACCAGCTGGACGCCGTCACCCGCGCGTCCGTCGACAAGGGACTGTCCACACCGGACCTGTCCCTGCTCGTCGACGGCCTGCGCTCGGAACGCGAGCAGGGCATCACCATCGACGTCGCCTACCGCTACTTCGCGACGCCGAAGCGGTCGTTCGTGCTGGCCGACACGCCGGGGCACGTGCAGTACACGCGCAACACGGTGACCGGCGCGTCGACCGCGCAGCTGGCCGTGCTGCTGGTCGACGCGCGCAAGGGCGTCATCGAGCAGACGCGGCGGCACGCGGCCGTGCTCGCGCTGCTCGGCGTGCCGCAGTTGGTGCTCGCGGTGAACAAGATCGACCTCGTCGGCTACGACGAAGCGACGTTCACGGTGATCGCCGAGGAGTTCGCCACGCACGCCGAATCCCTGGGCTACCAGCGTGGTTCGGTGCTCGCGGTCCCGGTGTCGGCGCTGGAGGGCGACAACGTCGCGTCGCGCTCGGACCGGACGCCGTGGTACTCCGGCCCGAGCCTGCTGGAGCACCTGGAAGAGGTGCCGGTCGCGCCCGACCCGCACGACTCGGCGCTGCGGTTCCCGGTGCAGTACGTCATCCGCCCGCGCACGCCCGAGTACCCGGACTACCGCGGGTACGCGGGTCAGATCGCCGCGGGCACGGTCCGCCCGGGTGACGAGATCGTCGTGCTGCCGCAAGGCATCCGCAGTCGCGTGGAGCGGATCGACACCGCCGACGGCCCGCTCGAAGAAGCCGGTTCCGGGACGTCGGTGACGCTGCTGCTGGCCGACGACATCGACATCTCCCGCGGCGACCTGATCGCGGCCGCGGACTCGCCGCCGGAGGTGACCGACGAGATCACCGGCACGCTGTGCTGGCTGTCGTCGAAGCCGCTCAAGCCGGGCGCGCGGGTGCTGGTCAAGCACGGCGCGCGCACGGTGCAGGCGCTGGTCGGCGAGCTGCACGCGCGGTTCGACGAGCAGAAGCTGGCCAGCGTGGCCGGGCCGGCTTCGCTGGAGCTGAACGACATCGGCCTGGTCACCCTGACGCTGGCCGAGGAGCTGAGCGTCGACGACTACGGCGTCAGCCCGCGCACCGGCGCGTTCCTGGTGATCGACCCGAAGGACGGCGACACCCTGGCCGCCGGGCTGGTGGGTGAGCGGTTCTCGTGACCCCGCCCCTGGTCGCCGTCGCGCACGGCAGCCGTGACCCCCGCTCGGCGTCGACCGTGCGGGCCCTGGTCGACGTCGTGCGCGCGCGGGCGCCGGGACTGTCGGTGCACGAGTCCTTTTTGGACCTGTCGGAGCCGCGGGTCACGGACGTCCTGCGGGAGCTGTACGCGGCCGGGCACCGGACGGCGGTCGTGGTGCCGCTGCTGCTGGGCAGCGCGTTCCACGCGCGAGTCGACCTGCCGGCGCTGGTGTCGTCGGTGACCGCCGAGTGCCCCGGCTTCCGCGTCCGGGTCTCGGACGTGCTCGGTGCGGACCCGGCGCTGGAAGCGGTCGCCCTCGACCGGCTTTCCGCGGCGCCGCGACGGCGTGGCACGGGTGTGCTGCTCAGCGCGGTCGGCTCGTCCAACGCTTCCGCTAATGCCGTCATCGCCGCGGTGGCCGCGCGCTGGGAGGAGCGGCTCGGGCTTCCGGTGAGCGAGGCGTTCGCTTCGGCGACCCAGCCGGACATCCCCACGGCCGCCGCGCGGCTGCGGGACCGGGGCGTGAAGCACCTGATCGTGGCGTCGTGGTTCCTGGCGCCGGGCCTGCTGCCGGACCGGATCGCGCGCTTGGCCCGCGAAGCGGACCCGGGCGCGTTCCTCGCGTCGCCGCTGGCGGACGACCCGCGCGTCGCGGACGTCGTGATCGCCCGGTACGCCACCGCCGTCACCGAGCTGCTGCGCGCCGGAGCGTACGTCTAGACCACGCTGAGTGCGCCGGAACGATCACCCGCGAAGATCACCACCGCCAAAAGGCGAGTCTTATTCACATTTCTGTTACCCACCGTGCCCGGGAACGGTAAATCCTTGACGGGCTAGTTAACTTGCCGGTAACTATCTAAGCGCTGCGCAGCTCTCGTTCCTCCCCTCCAAAACCGCAGGTAGGTGGATACAGATGAAAACGCTTCACTTTTCCCGGCTGGCCGCTCTGACCGCGGCCGCAGCCCTCCCGCTGGCCCTCGCCGTCCCGGCTTCGGCGGCCACCACCACCATCGCCTTCGACTGCCAGGCCGACGCCCCGATCATCGGGCCGCAGCAGGTCTCGCTGAACCAGGACGCCGACGTCACCGCGCCCGCCACCGTCGCGCCCGGCGCCGCCTTCGACGTCGTCATCGACCCGGCACCGAACGAGGTGCCCGGCGAGGTCGCCGGGAACACCGTGAAGAACATCAACACCTTCGCGCTGAAGTTCCCGATCCCCGCCAACTCCACCTACGTCAGCGCCGACCTCGCCGGCGGCTCCGGCCTCGGTTCCACCGCACCGGCGATCGCCGTCTCCGGCGGCGTCGCGACCCTGAGCTTCCCCGGCCCGATCGCCGGTGGCGCCACCTTCGAGCTGCCGACCATCACCGCGCACCTGACCGCGGGCGCGTCCGGCACCATCGAGACGAAGCTGTCCGGCACCAGCTACAGCGACCCCGGCCTGACCTTCAAGGCGGTGGCGGGCACCTTCATCGGCGACATCACCGCGCCCACCGCCTGCTTCCCCAACCCCAGCCCGGTCTTCACCACGACGACCATCGGCTGACACCGCGTGAAAGGCCACCCTGCGGACGGCGAACCATCCGTAGGGTGGCCTCATGGGGTACGAACTCGCAGAAGTCAACATCGCCCGGATGAAAGCACCGATCGACGACCCGTCCTTCAAGGACTTCGTCGACGCGCTCGAGCCCGTCAACGCCCTCGCCGACGCCGCCCCCGGATTCGTCTGGCGGCTGCAGACCGAGGACGACAACGCGATCTCGATCCGCGCCTTCGAATGGGACGTGCGCGGCACGTCCGGTCTCCTGATCAACATGTCCTCCTGGACGTCGGTGGAGACCTTGGCCGCCTTCACGTACTCCCCGGGTCACCTGGCGATCCTCAAGCGCCGCCGCGAGTGGTTCCACCGCGTGAAGGACGTGATGACCGCGCTGTGGTGGGTACCGGCCGGTTACCGGCCGACACCCGCCGACGCCGAAGAGAAGATCAAGCACCTGCGCGTCCACGGGCCGACGCCCGAGGCGTTCACGCTGAAGCAGCACTTCCCCGCCCCGGACGCGGCCGTCGTCGAGGCCCGCGAAGGCGACCCGGACTGGCTCTGCCCGGCCTGAGTCAGGGCAGCAGCAGTCCCCAGTAGAGGGCCCACGGCAGGAAGACGACACCGGCGGCCACCGGGAGCACCCGGCGGCCGGCCGGTTTCGCCACCGTGAAGCCGAACACCACCACCGTCGCGACAGCCAAGGCCTGCAGGGCCAGCCACGGCAGCGGCCGGCCGAGCAGCACCGGCCCGAAGTCCTTCATCCCCGACGCCTGCGCCCAGCCGAGCAGGGCGAGGAACCCGGCGACGGTCACCAGCCCGAGCCCACCCAGCCAGCGAGCGCGCCGGACCAGCGCGGCCACGAACCCGGCGAGCAGCACCAGCAGCACGATTCCCTGCGCCCACACCGATTCCCACCACGCCAGGGGCGCGAGCGCCTCGGTCGGGCGCTGGGTGAACGACGGCGTCTCGACGTGCACGCCGCGCCGGTCGGCCAGCCACGCCCCGACGGCCGCGGGGTAGCCGGGCACGACGCGCGGCAGCCGGTCGAACCCGGCGTCGGTGGTCGCGTAGAGGTCGGGGCCGCCGTCGGCGACGAACCTGATGGTGTGGTCCGGATTCGCGCGCAGGGCGTCGGCGAAGATCCGCGAGCTCTCCACCGGCGCGTGGCTGACGTCGAAGTCGCCCCACAACGCCAGCATCGGCTGCTTCAGCCGTTCGAGCACCGGCACCGGGTCGTAGTACGCCTCGGGGAACAGCCCGGCGCCGACGGCGAAGCGGGTGCCCTGCACCGGCAGCGTCCGCAGCAGCGAGCCCGAGATCCCTTGGTGGCGCAGCACGTTGCCCCAGTACCAGGACGTCTGGCGGCCGCCGCCCATCCCGGCCGAGCCCTCGGTGATCACGTAGGAGACGGCCGGCGAACGCGTGGCGGCTAGCGGCGCGACCCAGCCGCCTTCGCTGACGCCCCAGACGCCGACGTCCGCCGGGTCGACCCCCGGCTGGGTGCGCAGCGCGCCGACGGCCGCGATGAGGTCGTCGGCGAGCACGCCGTAGTCGCGGCTGGTCTTCGAGTACCCGGTCGTGCGGCGGTCGTAGACCAGGGTGGTGACGCCGAGGCGGGTGAACATCTCGACCTGCACACGCAGGTCGTCGCGCACCTGCCAGTCCGAACCGCCCTGCAGGACGATCGCGGACTTCGACGGGCCGGCCGGGCGGAACACCGTGGCGTGCAACGGGATCCCGCCGGCGCCGGTGAAGGTGAGGTCGTTCGGTGGCTGGGCGGACGCCGTCGACGGCGTGACCGCGCCCAGCAGGAGGACCACGGCAGCGAGCCGCGATTTGCCCCAGGGCAGCATGAAGTGTTCTCCTTGGTTCGGGAGATCGTGAGCGGTTTTCCGTTTCCTGGGTGCCGAGTGGCCGCTCGGCACCCAGGGCCTTTCGTCAGTCCAGGCCGGCCTCCTTCTCGGCGGGCGCGGGGAACGCGAGCAGCCGCGTCTCGACCCGGCGCGCGTCCGGCGGGGTTTCATCGTCCGGGCGCTGGTAGCGCCGCAAGAGCGCGAGGTAGGCCTCGAAGAAGTCGGCGAGCTCTTCGAGGTTGACGCGGATCGCGCCGCGCGAGTACGGCACGGCGTCGGCCCACTCGCCCAGCTCCGGCCGTTCCCGCTCGAAGCGTTCGTACAGCTCGGTGTCCCCGGCGAGCCAGAGCCGGTGCAGCTCGCCGATCGCGGCCTTCGCCGGGTCCTCCTGGTCGCCGGGCGGCGGCAGGCGGATGTCGTGCTCGACCGCGCGCCACCAGCGTTCCCGGCCGTGCGCCCGCTCCGGGATCTCCGCCACGAAACCGTTGTCCGCCAGCACCCGCAGGTTGTAGCTCGTGCCGCCGCTGGTGACGCCGAGCTGCTGGGCGAGCGTCGTCGACGTCGCCGGGCCGCCGGCCGTCAGCAGTTCGAGGATCCGCTGGCGCAGCGGGTTCGCGAGGGCCTTCAGCGCCTTGAGATCGGCGGTCCGCGGTTCGGGCATACCACCACCGTAGTCCTGCACGAGTTTTCGTGCACGTATTTTCGTGCAAGTGCCCGGGCTCACACCGGCCGCACCGCCCGGGGTGTGTAAAGGTGTCGGTCATGGCTGACGAACTGGTGCACTACGACGTGGTGGGCGGCACCGCCACGATCACCTTGGACTCCCCGCACAACCGCAACGCGCTCTCGGCGCAGCTGCGCCGCGAACTCTCGGACTCGCTGGCGAAGGCCGCCGAGGACGACGCCGTGCGCGTGGTCGTGCTGACCCACACCGGGCCGGTGTTCTGCGCGGGGATGGACCTGAAGGAGGCCCGCGGCGCCGGCGCGGGCGACCAGGGCGTCAACGAGTTCCCGAATATCCTCGAGCAGCTGTGGAGCAGCCCGAAGCCGGTTGTCGCGCGGCTGGCCGGGCCCGCGCGGGCCGGCGGCATCGGCATGGTCGCCGCGTGCGACATCGCCGTGGCCGTGCCGGAGGCGACGTTCGCCTTCTCCGAGGTGCGCATCGGCGTCGTCCCGGCGGTCATCTCGCTGACGGTGCTCCCCCGCCTGAACGCACGTGCCGCGCACGAGCTGTTCCTCACCGGCGACACGTTCGACGCGCGCCGCGCGGTCGAGATCGGCCTGCTCAACTCCGCCGTCCCCGCCGACGAACTGGACGGCGAGGTCGCCCGGTTCGTCAAGGCCTTGGCCCAGGGCGGCCCGAACGCGCTGGCCGCGACGAAGGCGCTGCTAAGCCGCCCCCGCCCGGCGACGCCGTCGAACGGTTTCGAGGACATGCTCGGCCTCTCGGCCAAGTTCTTCGCGAGCGAGGAAGGCCAGGAGGGCATCCTGGCCTTCGCCCAGAAGCGCAAGCCGAACTGGGTCCCGCAGGACTAGCCGGTACGGCGTTCGGTGCGGCCACCGCACCGAACGCCGGCCGCGCGAGCCGTCACCCGGCGAGGAACGCGGCGAGGTGCTCCGCCACCGCCCGCGGCGCGCTCTCGTCGGGAGCGTTGTGATCCGCCCCGTCGAGCAGCTCGACCCGCGCTCGCGGGATCACGCGGCTCAGCGGCTCGAGCACCCCGAGGAGATAGGCCGGGGTCTTGGTGCCGCCGAGCAGCAGTGTCTTCGCCATGACCTCGGCGTACGTCGCGCCATCGGAGTCGTACCGCGCGACCTCGGTCAGCTCCGGTGGCGTCGTGGGCATGAGATCCCGCATCTCGACGCCGCTCTTGCCACCCACCAGGAGAGCGGCGAGCGCGAGGAACACGACCCTCGGGGTCGAGCCGGGCAGCGGAGTCAGGCGGGTCCGGTGCAGGAACAGGGCCATGGCCCGGGTTCGCCGGCCGGCCGCGAGCAGCCGCTCGAAATCGGGCAGGAACGACAGGTCGAACGAGCCGTTCAACGACACCGCCGGCTCGTACACCACCAGCCGGTCGAGGGACCGGTCCGCGCGCGCCGACTGCAGGGCCACCAGACCGCCGTAGCTGTGGCCGAAGACGAGGTGCGCGTCTTCGGCGCGCTGGACAGCGCGAAGATCCTCGATCTCACGCTCGAGGGTGTAGTCCGGGCCCTGCGGACCGCTGGCCCCGCGCCCCCGGCGGTCGATCACCGAGACGGCGAACCGATCGGCCAGTTCGCCGGCCAGCCGGTCGTAGTCGTGCGCCATCCGGTTGTTGCCGGGGACGATCACGAGCCCCGGCCCGGCACCGCGATGGGCGTAGCTGATCGCGGTGCCGTCGAGCGAGTCGGTCGAGCGATATTCGGTCACGCGCAAGTATTCGCAGCCGGCCCTGGTACGACGCTGGTACCGCGCTGTCAGGCACAGTCAGGCGCGGTCGGGCGCTGTCAGGCGTCCGGCAGCACGACCGTGAGCCGCCACGAGCCGGCGCTCGGGCCGCTCGGCCCGAGCGTGCGCTGCGCGTCCGAGAGCACGCTGCGGATCGCCAGGTAGGTCTTGGGTTCGGCCTTGCGCAGGGCCTCCGAGCCCGGCCAGATGAGCACGTGCTCGCCCGGCGGCAGCCACGACAGGTCGGTCAGGCAGTCGTAGAGCGCGTCGAGGTTGTGCCCGAAGTAGTCCGGAAAGGACAGTGCCTCGGCGAACGCGCTCAGCGTGCCGGCCTTGTCCACCGCGGCCCGCGCGTTCACCAGGTGCGGGTACGCGCCCCGCCCGAAGGCCTCTTCCGCGGCGGCTTTCGCCTGCTCCGCGGCGGTCATCGGGCCGGGTCCACGACGACGAACGACGAGTAGTGGTCGCCGGTGTAGAACAGCTCGTGCGCCCGGCCCGAGATCAGCCGGCGCGCGCCGCGGTCGGCACTGCCCGGCGTCTTCACGGTGTACTCGTGGTAGTAGCCGGATTGCTTGCCGGGCAAGCGCTTCTCCCGGTTCTCGAACACGACGTCGTCGTTGCGGGGGTAGGGGTACGGGCCGCCCGCCTTGATCAGCTTCCAGGTGTCGGCGGCCTGCGTCGGCAGCGTGGACAGCGCCTTGACCGGCAGGCCCGAGTCCGTGCCCGGCACCGCCGAGCCACCCTGGGCGGGCGCGGCGGAACCGGCGCTCGTGGTGGGCGCCGTCGAGGAGTTCGACGAGCCGCCGAGGTTGTCCTTGACCAGCCAGCCCCCCAGCACCAGCACGAGGAGGCCGATCAGCGCGGCGGTGATCCGCCTTCGGTTGAACATGGTTCGCGAGCCTATGCCGAGCGGTCGGGGCGGTCGTCGTCACGCCCCGGGGTGAGTCGTCTGGCGAAGAGGCCGACGACCTTGTCGAGTACCCAGGCGGCGGCCAGGCACAGCGGCACCACGACCACCATCACCAGCACGAACTGGACGGGGAACCACGCCTGGGCGAGCCACAGCTCGACCCCGTCCCACCAGTCGGCAAGCCCGTTGAACACGGTGTGAGCCTACGCGCGGTCTCGTGCCGTCGTGCTTCAGGGGCGGTACGTTCTGGACATGTTCGCCGTCTACGCGCAAGAACCCAACGCCGAAAGCCCCTTGGACTCGCTCGTCGTCGGCGAGCGTCCCGAACCCGACGTGCCCGACGGCTGGGTCCGCGTGCACGTCAAGGCGGCCAGCCTCAACATGCACGACCTCTGGACGCTGCGCGGCGTCGGGATCAAGCCGGACCAGTTCCCGATGATCCTCGGCTGCGACGGCGCCGGCACCCTCGACGACGGCTCCGAGGTCGTCGTCCACTCGGTGATCAACGCGCCGGGCTGGCAGGGTGACGACACCCTCGACCCGAAGCGCACGCTGCTCACCGAGAAGCACCAGGGCACCTTCGCCGACCAGGTCGTCGTGCCGGCGCGCAACGTCGTCCCGAAGCCGGCCGGGCTGAACTTCGCCGAGGCCGCCACCATGGGCACGGCCTGGCTGACCGCCTACCGGATGCTGTTCGTGAAGTCCGGGCTGCGGCCGGGGCAGACGATGCTCGTGCAGGGCGCGTCCGGCGGCGTCGCGACGGCGCTCGTGCAGCTCGGCCGCGCGGCCGGGTTCCGGGTCTGGGTCACCGGCCGCACCGAGGAGAAGCGCGCGCTCGCCACGAGTCTCGGCGCGCACCAGGCGTTCGAGTCCGGCGCGCGGCTGCCCGAGCGCGTCGACGCGGTGTTCGAGACGGTCGGCAAGGCGACCTGGTCGCACTCGGTGAAGTCGCTCAAGCCGGGCGGGATCATCGTCGTCTCGGGTTCGACCAGCGGCCCCGACGCGAACGCGGAGCTGCAGCGCGTCTTCTTCCTGCAGCTGCGCGTCTCCGGATCGACCATGGGCACCCGTGACGAGCTCGCGGATCTGCTCGCGTACCTCGACCTGACCGGCGTGCGGCCGCAGATCGGCGCGGAACTTCCGTTCGCCGATGCGGCCAAGGGCTTCCAGGCGATGCTGGACGGCGACACCGCCGGGAAGATCGTCTTCACCCGCTGATCGCCGTGACCTGGGCGGATCCGCCGTGGATCCGCCCAGGTCACCGCTTGTACCGGCTACTTCGTGAATTGTCAACGGACTCTTATCGAGATCTGGTCGTTAGCACCGAAGGTCCACCGGAACTCCACTCCGGCCAGCTAATCTGGAGTCATGACCGCGACGAAGCGGCCCGTTCCGGCTGAACCGGGCGGCCGGCCCAGCAGCGACCCGGACCCCGTCCGGGTCTCCTTCCGGCGCTACGCCGGAGTCCGCACCCGCGTCCTCGAAGTCGGCGATCCCGTCCAGGACCCGGAGCAGTCCCCCGCGCGACGCTCGTTGCGCCGCCGGGCCGCCGCTCCGCACGTGCGGCCGTCCGCGCCGAGGCTGGTGCTGCTGCACGGTTACTGCGACAGCGCCGACACCTGGCGCCCCGCCCTGGAGCAGCTCGCGGCCGCCGGGATCCCGGCGATCGCCGTCGACCTCCCCGGGTTCGGGGACGCCCAGCCGTTGCGGCCCGGCCCGATGCTGCCGCAGCTCGACGCGTTCACCACCGCCGTCGTCCGCGAGCAGGCCGTGCTCGGGTCGGTCGTGCTGGCCGGGAACTCCCTCGGCGGCACCATGAGCCTGCGCGCCGCCCAGAACGCCCGGTTGCCGCTCTCCGGCGTCGTCTCGATCGCCGCACCGGGCTTCGTGGACTCGTGGCTGATCCGCACGATGGCGCGCTACCCGCTGCCGCTGCGGCTGTACTCGTCGCTGCCCGTCCCGGTGCCGGGCTTCCTGGTGCGCAAGGTGGCCGAGCAGCTCGTCCCGCGGTTCCTCTACGCCGACGCGCACGCGGCCGACGTCGCCCAGGTGCAGCGCTTCACCGCGCTCTTCCCCGACTACCGCGCGACCAAGAGCCGCCTGGAACAGGCCCGGCAGCTCGTCGCCGAGCTGGCCGACGCCTACCGGCTCGACTCCGTCACGGTGCCGCTGCTGGTCGTCGCGTGCGGCAAGGACAAGCTCGTCACCGCCGCGTCCGGGCGCCAGCTGCACACGCTGGTGCCGCACAGCAGGCTGCTGGTCCGCGAGGACTGGGGGCACTGCCCGCAGCTGGACGACCCGGCGGAGATCGCCGAGCTGCTCACGTTCTTCGCCGCGAGCGCGGTCCGCACCACCCAGGCGAAGCGCGCCGCGGCGAGTGCCGCCGACGGCGTGAGCGAGGACACCGCGGCGGGTTGATCGCTCGCGCTGTAGCCCGGCGGGGTTGCCGGTAGGTTCCCCCGTTGGGTCCGTGATCCGGGCCGTTCACCGACGTTCGGGAGACGATGATGTCCGCTCCAGGAGGCCTGGGCAGCAGCTCCGGCATCTTCCGGCGCAAGCCGATCGACCAGATCCCCGACACCTCCGAAGCCGCGGGCCTCAAACGCACCCTGGGCTTGTGGCAGCTGACCGCCATCGGCATCGGCGGCATCATCGGCGCGGGGATCTTCGCCCTCGCCGGCAGCGTCGCGCACGGCGACGACGCGGCGGGCATCCCCGGCGTCGGCCCGGCCGTACTCATCTCGTTCCTCATCGCCGGTGTCGCCAGCGCGGCGGCCGCGTTCTCCTACGCCGAGTTCGCCGGCCTGATCCCGAAGGCCGGCTCGGCCTACACCTACGGCTACGCGGTGCTCGGCGAGGTCGTCGGCTGGTTCATCGGCTGGGACCTGCTGCTGGAGTACACGGCGATCGTGTCGGTGGTGGCGATCGGCATCTCCGGCTACTTCAGCTTCCTGCTCGGGCAGCTCGGGCTCGACCTGCCCGCGTGGATGCTGGGCGCGCCCGGCACCGGGCCCGGCCACAAGGTCGACCTGTTCGCCGCGCTGCTGTGCCTGCTGATCGCGTACTTGCTCAACCGCGGCATCCGCAGCGCGGCCCGGTTCGAGACGGTGATGGTCGGGATCAAGGTCCTGATCGTGCTGGTCGTCATCCTGGTGGGCTTCTTCTACGTCAAGACCGGCAACTACACGCCGTTCGCCCCGGCCGGCTTCGGCGGCGCGGTGACCGGCGCCGCGACGGTGTTCTTCGCGGTGTTCGGCTACGACGCGATGTCGACGGCGGCCGAGGAGTCCAAGGACGCGCAGCGGCACATGCCGAAGGCGATCATCTACTCGCTGGCCATCTCGATGGTGCTGTACGTGCTGGCCTGCCTGGTGCTGACCGGCATGCAGAAGTACACCGAGATCGACCCGAAGAGCGGCTTCTCGACGGCGTTCAAGTCGGTCGGCCTCGACGGGCTGGCCACCGTGATCGCGATCGGCGCGATCATCGGCATCCTCACCGTGCTGTTCACGTTCCTGATGGGCGCCACCCGCGTCGGCTACTCGATGAGCCGCGACGGCCTGCTCCCGCCGTGGTTCGGCAAGACGCACCCGAAGACCCAGGTGCCGAGCCGGATGACCTGGATCCTCGGCGGCGCGTCCGCGATCATCGCCGGCGTGCTGCCGATCGGTGAGGCCGCCGAGCTGACGAACATCGGCATCCTGCTCGCGTTCGTCGTCGTCTGCGTCGCGGTGATCGTGCTGCACTACAAGCGGCCGGACCTCAAGCGCACGTTCAAGACGCCGGGCATGCCGGTGGTGCCCGCGGTCGGCGTCGTGTTCTCGATCTGGCTGATCACGTTCCTGCAGCCGGCGACCTGGGTGCGGTTCGCCGTCTGGTTCCTGATCGGCATGGTCATCTACTTCGCCTACAGCAAGCGGCACTCCCTGATGAACCGCACGGGCGGCGAGGTCGAGACGACGGACTAGCGGATCCGGTCGAGGCGTGCGGCGGCCGCGCGCGCCTCGACCTTCAGCCGCTCGACGATCACCGCCGCCGAGGCGTCGTAGCCGAGCGGGTAGGTCTGGCCCGCCCACAGCGAGATGGCCTCCGGGTCGCCGGCCGCCGCCGACGCCTTGCGCACCGGCCCGGCCATGCGGTTGATCTGCGGGTACGCGGCGGGCGCGCCCGCGGACAGCTCGTCCATGAACCGGTTGACCAGTCCGCGCGCCGGCCGGCCGCTGAAGGCGCGGGTGAACGCCGTCTCGCGCTCGGCGACGACCAGGGCCTTGCGGTGCGCCTCGGACGTGCCGGCCTCGTCGGCGCGCAGGAAGACCGTGCCCAGCTGGGCGGCCGCCGCACCGGCGGCGAGCACGGCCGCGACGTCACCGCCGTGGACCAGGCCCCCGGCCGCGATGAGCGGCACGTCCACGCGGGCGGCGACGAGCCGCAGCAGCGCGAGGACGCCGTACTCCGCGCCACCGCCGGGCTGGTCGGCGTCGTCGGTGAACAGCGATCGGTGCCCGCCCGCCTCGAACCCCTGCAGGACCAAGGCGTCGGCGCCGAGGCTCGCCGCTCGGACGGCGGTTTCCGGCGTGGTGACGGTGACGAGCACCTTGCTGCCGGCCTCGTGCAGCCGGACGACGTCCGACGGCGACGGCGGCCCGAAGGTGAACGACACCACCGGGACACGCTTCTCGAGCACGACGTCCAGCTTCGCCGGGTACGCGTCGTCGTCCCACTGCGCTTCGCCGAGCTCGACGTCGTATTCGCGGGCGACGGCGAGCAGGCGTTCGCGGTAGGCCGTGAGGTCGGCGCCGGTGTCCGGCTGCGGGACGAAGAGGTTGACGCCGAACGCGCCGCCGGTCAGCTCGGCGGTCCGGTCGATCTGCGCGGCCAGGGCCGCGGGCGTGAGCATGCCGGCCGAGAGGAAGCCGAAGCCACCGGCTTCGGTGACCGCGGCGACCAGCTCGGGAGTGGTCGGACCACCGGCCATCGGCGCGGCGATCACCGGGAACGTCAGCTCGTCGAACATGCTGCCGAGCGTAGTCCCGCGCAAACCACCCAGATTGGTCTAGACCAGGAACCTGGGAAATGCGACGATCCGGGCAGGCGCGACGGCGATGTCGCGCCCTTCCCGCCAGGAGGACCGGTGAAGACAGCCCGCACGCGGCGCCTCGGCCGCGCACTCGCCGTAGTGGCCCTGGTCGGCGCCAGTACGACGGCCGCCCAGCTCGCCCCGGCCGCGTCGGCCGCCACGCCCGCGCTGCAGTCGATCGTGCCGGTGCCGGTGTCGGTGACCGCGGCGGCCGGCGTCAGCTTCCCCCTGGTCTCGACGACGAAGATCGTCACCGAGGCCGGTTCGGCGCCGGCCAAGGACGTCGGCACCTACCTCGGCGGCGTCCTGCGGCCGTCGACCGGCTACGCGCTGCCGGTGTCCGACGCCCCGGCGTCCGTGCCGGCCGACAGCATCGCGCTGCTGCTGAGCGGCGCGCCGTCCTCGGTCGGCGCGCAGGGCTACCAGCTGGTGTCGACGGCGTCGTCGGTCACCGTGCGGGCCCAGACGGCGGACGGGCTCTTCGCCGGCGTCCAGACGTTGCGGCAGATGCTGCCCGGCAGCGTCGAGAGCGCGTCGGCCCAGCCGGGGCCGTGGAGCGTGCCGGGAGCGACGATCGTGGACTACCCGCGGTTCGGCTACCGCGGCGCGATGCTCGACGTCGCCCGGCACTTCCACCCGGTGGCGACGGTCAAGCGCTACATCGACCAGCTGGCCCAGTACAAGATCAACAACCTGCACCTGCACCTCGCCGACGACCAGGGCTGGCGCATCCAGATCGACAGCTGGCCGCGCCTGACGACGTACGGCGGCAGCACCCAGGTCGGCGGCGGCGCGGGCGGTTACTACACGAAGGCGCAGTACACGGACATCGTGAACTACGCGCTCTCGCGGCACATCACGGTCATCCCCGAGATCGACATGCCGGGGCACGTCAACGCGGCACAGGCGTCGTACGCGGAGCTGAACTGCAACGGCGTCGCACCGGCGCTGCGGACGGACACGGCGGTCGGCTACAGCTCGTTGTGCATCTCGAAGGACATCACGTACACGTTCATCGCGGACGTCCTGCGCGAGCTGGCGGCCCTGACCCCGGGCCCGTACCTCCACATAGGCGGCGACGAGGCGTCATCGACGTCGGCGGCGGACTACGTGACGTTCGTGAACAAGGTGATGCCGTTGGTGACGGCCACCGGCAAGTCGGCGATCGGCTGGCACGACATCGCGAAGGCTTCCTTGCCCGCGACTGCGACCCCGCAGTTCTGGGGGACGTCCACCTCGGACGCGGGTGTCTCGACGGCGGTTTCCCGCGGCAGCAAGGTGATCCTGTCGCCGGCGAACAAGGCGTACCTGGACATGAAGTACAACAGCTCGACCCCGATCGGCCTGTCGTGGGCGGGCTACATCGAGGTCCAGGACGCGTACAACTGGAACCCGGGCGCGTACCTGTCGGGCGTGGGCGAATCGGCGGTCCGCGGAGTGGAATCCCCGCTGTGGGCGGAAACGGTGGTCACCCCGGCGGACATCGACTACCTGGCCTTCCCCCGCTTGGCGGCCCACGCGGAGCTGGGCTGGTCCCCGTGGTCGACGCACGACTGGACGACGTTCCGCACCCGCTTGGGCGCCCAGGCCCCACGCTGGACAGCGCAGTCGATCAACTTCTACCGCTCATCGCAGGTGGCCTGGGACACGGGCGGCACAACGACTCCAGGCACGTGCACGGACCCGGCGTGGAGCGCGTCGCAGGTGTACACGGGCAGCAACGTGGTCTCCCACAACGGCCACAAGTGGACGGCGAAGTGGTGGACACAAAGCGAGGAGCCGGGAACCACCGGCCAGTGGGGAGCATGGACCGACAACGGCCCCTGCTGAGCCGGCGGGGCGACGCCAGTCCGCCCGGCACGTCGCACGGCTGAGGGCGTACTTCACCCGGCCATGATCGTTGCGGCCAAGGCCGTTCGGTGGTCCTTTGTCCAGGGTGGGCCCAGTGCCGCCCGCGGGCCGTGGAGTACCTCGTCGGTCCGTGGGCCGAGGATGGCCGCCGCTTGGTGTTCTACGTCCTTGGCTTCGTAGAGGTGTACCTGCCAGCCGCGGGCGTGGGCCAGTTCCGCCAGAACCTGGCGGTACATGACCGAGTCGGCGCGGGCCTCGTACGGCACGCGGCGCTGGACCGCGATGTCCTCGGGGAAATCCGGCGGCCACGACCTGAGCGACATCGACACGATCGGTTCGGGCAGTGCGGCGGCGAGGCGGTCCAGTTCGGTCGACGCCGCCCGGGTCGCCGACGCGCGGACCAGCGCCACCAGGGCCGCCGCGGCCGGGTCGTCGAGGTGTTTGCCGTCGTGGTGGATCGGGGCCGCTGCCACGCCGGGCTCGACCAGCTCGATCCGCCGGCGGTCCACGACCCGGTGGTCGGCCGACGCCGTGACAGCCACTGCCCACCCGAAGTGGTGGGCGATGCCCAGCCGCATGGAACGAGGCTTCCCCGGCCGGTGCGGACAGTCAAGGCCGCACTCCACCCCGTGAAACCGGAACACCCGGCGCCGCGACCGGGTTAGCTTGGTTCATGAGCGCTGATCTCGAGCAGGTTCGCACCCTGTCGCTGCAGGAAAACGGCCTCGCCACCATCTCCACGACGCGCGCCGACGGCACCGTCCACTCCTCCGTCGTCAACGCCGGGGTCTACGAGGACCCGGTGACCGGGGCACCCGGCGTCGCGTTCGTCGCCCTCGGCCGGGCGCACAAGCTCGCGCTGCTGCGGCTGGCCGGGCACGCCACGGTGACGTTCCGGCGTGGCTGGAACTGGCACTCCGTCACCGGCGCCACGCACCTGATCGGGCCCGACGACCCGGACCCGGCCTTCGACGCCGCCGGGCTGCCGAAGCTGCTTCGCGACGTCTTCATCGCCGCCACCGGCACCCACGACGACTGGGCCGAGTACGACCGCGTGATGGCCGAAGAGCGGCGGGTTGCGGTGTTCGTCACGGCGGACCGGATAATCGGCAACCGCTGAGCCCGTCCGGCCCCAGGAGCTTCCGTTGTCCGAGTCCCCGCCCCGCGTCACCATCCCGGCGAAGGTCCTCATCGGCCTGCTCGCCGTCATCGACGCGGGCTTCGGCGCGGCCCTCGCCCTGGGGCTGGTGCGCGGCCTGCCCGGCTGGCTGATCGCCGGCGCCTACGCGGCGACCGTGCTCGTCGCCGTGCTGATCTTCCGGGCGTCACGCGCCCGTGTGCTCAAGCGCGGCTTCGACGGCCTGCGTGACCTCACCCTCGGCGACGAAGGCATCCGCCTGCCCGCGGGCACGATGAGCACCCGGCTGGTGCCGTGGGCCGAGATCGCCGACGTCACCGCCCGCCGCTCGGCCCGCTTCGGCGACGGCTACCTGCGCGACGCGATCTGGCTCGACCTGGTCACCGGCGAGGGTGTCGAGAGCTCGGTGCAGTGCTTCGCGCCGCGCAGCCGGCTCGAACCGGCACCGGCGCGAAGACGGCAGTTCGACCAGACCGCGATCCTCGACCCGGCCCTGTTCAACGCCGTGATCGACCGGCTCCGCCGCGAACTGCGCCACCGCCGGCTGCACGCCGACACCCGCGGCGAACCCCGCCTCCGGCGTCGCTGACGCTCAGGCATACTTCCGCCATGAGCGAATGGCAGCGCATCTCACCTCCCGAGGCGCACCGGCATCTCGCGAAGCGCAACGCTGTTGTCCTCGGCGCCATCGGACTCGCCCTGACCGGGGTGTCGATCTCCCTCGGTCACGTGCCTCAGGCCATCTTCCTCCTCGTGTTCATCGCCGTCGCCGGCGTTGTGATGGCGCTGAGCGCCCTCTCCGGGATCCAGGCCGGTCCGAGCGGCCTTCGCCTCCGGCGGTTGCTGACCGTCCGTGAGCTGCCGTGGTCCGAAGTCGCCGACGTCACGACCGCGCCCGCGCAGCACCTCGGCGCCGACACGTCCTACACCGCGCTCTGGATCGTCACCGCCGCCGACGAGCGGATCCAGACCCAGGTGGTGCGCTACGACCACCCGCAGCAGGGCGAGCGGGTGAGCACCCGGCGCTGGCTCAAGCTCGGGCCGACCGAGTTCACCGACGTGGTCCAAGCGCTGCGCGACGTGCGCCAGGCCCAGGAACAGCCGGGCTCAGCCGAGCCGGCCCAGTAGCTCCCGCGGCACGATCCGCACCGGGAACGGCCGCTCGGCCTCGAAGATCTCGTCGCCCGCCGCCTTGGCCACCTGCTGGTAGTTGCCGTCCACGTCCAGCTCGAACACCGTCAACGCGGGCTCGGTAGGGTCGATCACCCAGAAACTGGCGGTACCGAGCCGCTCGTAGATGGCTTTCTTGAGGTTCCAGTCGTAGATCGCCGTGCTGGGCGACAGCACCTCGACGGCCAGCACCGGGGGTGCCGGGAGATCCTTCTCGGTGAAGTCCTCGTCCCGGCCGACCAGGACGTCCGGCTGCAGTTCGATCTTGTCGCCCGAGTGCACCGCGAACGGTGCTCCGACGACGTAGAACTCAGCTGGACACACGGACTCGAGCACACCGTAGAGCCGATACCCGATTGTCTGATGTCTGAGACCAGGCGCGGGACTCACGATGAGCACCCCGTCGATGAGCTCGTATCTTCGCCCGTCATCCGGCATCCCCTCGAGGTCCTGCACCGTCAGGGGGCCCGAATCGGCGGGATGCTCGATGTCTGCCATGACCGTCATGGTGCTCTCCTTTCGCTCTTCGCACCAGAGCACACCAGAGGGCACCGACAGAAACGGCGTCGAACACGGGTTCGGCGCCCGCATTCACACGGAAGCGTGAATGCAGGCGCCGGTGTCACATCAGCGGAACACTTACTTCTTGTTCTTGCCGGAGTCCTCAGTGGACAGTGCGGCGACGAAAGCCTCTTGCGGGACCTCGACCCGGCCGACGGTCTTCATCCGCTTCTTGCCTTCCTTCTGCTTCTCCAGCAGCTTGCGCTTACGCGAGATGTCACCGCCGTAGCACTTGGCCAGAACGTCCTTGCGGATCGCGCGAATCGTTTCGCGCGCGATGATCCGGGCGCCGATGGCCGCCTGGATGGGGACCTCGAAGTTCTGCCGCGGGATCAGCTCGCGCAGCCGGTTCACCATGCGGTTGCCGTAGTTGTAGGCGTCGTCCTTGTGCACGATCGCGGAGAACGCGTCCACACCCTCGCCCTGCAGCAGGATGTCCACCTTGACCAGGTCCGCCGCCTGCGTGCCGGCCTCTTCGTAGTCCAGCGACGCGTAGCCGCGCGTACGCGACTTCAGCGTGTCGAAGAAGTCGAAGATGATCTCGCCCAGCGGCATGTTGTACCGCAGCTCGACCCGGTCCTCGGACAGGTAGTCCATGCCGAGCAGCTGACCGCGCTTGTTCTGGCACAGCTCCATGATCGTGCCGATGAACTCCGACGGCGCCAGGACGCTGACCTTGCTGACCGGCTCCAGCACCTTGTCGATCTTGCTGCCGGTCGGCCAGTCCGACGGGTTGGTGACGTGGATTTCCTTGCCGTCGTCCAGCACCACGTCGTAGACGACGTTCGGTGCCGTGGAGATCAGGTCGAGGCCGAACTCGCGCTCGAGCCGGTCACGCGTGATCTCCAGGTGCAGCAGGCCGAGGAAACCGCAGCGGAAGCCGAAGCCCAGCGCCACCGACGTCTCCGGCTCGTAGTCGAGCGCGGCGTCGTTCAGCTGGAGCTTGTCGAGGGCCTCGCGCAGCTCGGGGTAGTCCGAACCGTCCACCGGATACAGTCCGGAGTAGACCATCGGCTTCGGCTCGCGGTACCCGGCCAGCGCGTCCTTGGCGCCGTGGCGTTCGGACGTCACGGTGTCGCCGACCTTGGACTGGCGGACGTCCTTCACGCCGGTGATCAGGTAGCCGACCTCGCCGACGCCGAGTCCTTTGCTGGGCTTGGGTTCCGGCGAGATGATGCCGACTTCCAGCAGCTCGTGGGTGGCGCCGGTGGACATCATCTTGATGCGCTCGCGCGGGGTGATCTTGCCGTCGACCACCCGGATGTAGGTGACGACGCCGCGGTAGGTGTCGTACACCGAGTCGAAGATCATCGCGCGGGCCGGCGCGTCCGCGTCGCCCTGGGGCGCCGGGACCATCTTCACGACCTCGTCGAGCAGCGCGCCGACGCCGATGCCGGTCTTGGCCGAGACCCGCAGCACGTCGTCGGGCTCGCAGCCGATGATGTGGGCCAGCTCACCCGCGTACTTGTCGGGGTCGGCCGAGGGCAGGTCGATCTTGTTGAGCACCGGGATGATCTGGAGGTTGTTCTCGAGCGCGAGGTAGAGGTTGGCCAGGGTCTGGGCCTCGATCCCCTGCGCGGCGTCGACCAGCAGGACCGCGCCTTCGCACGCCTCCAGCGCCCGGGAGACCTCGTAGGTGAAGTCGACGTGGCCCGGGGTGTCGATCATGTGCAGGACGTGGTCCTGCCCGTCGACCTGCCAGGGCAGCCGGACGTTCTGGGCCTTGATCGTGATCCCGCGCTCGCGCTCGATGTCCATCCGGTCGAGGTACTGCGCGCGCATGGCCCGCTCTTCCACGACGCCGGTGAGCTGCAGCATGCGGTCGGCCAGGGTGGACTTGCCGTGGTCGATGTGCGCGATGATGCAGAAGTTCCGGATGAGCTCCGGAGGCGTGAAGGTCGTGTCGGCGAACGTCGTCACTCGAATGAGTCCTCGGAAAGTCGGGGATGGCCACCTCTATGCTCCCATGGCGCTCCGGGTGCGAGTGGGGGTCATCCCCGATGCGAGCCCACGTGATCCGTGGTGCCCTCGAAGTATGAGCACATCGCACCAGCCCGCACCACCTCCCCAGCCTGATCCGGACGGCCTCGCCCGGGTTCTCGACCGTGTCTTCGGTCACCCTTCGGGCCTGCTCGGCCGCCTCGGCGGCCGGCTCATGGCCCGGGGCAACTCCGCCACCGAACACCGCGTAGTCGACCTGGCGAAGCTCGAGCCGGACGAGACCGTCCTGGTCGTCGGCCCCGGCCCCGGCGTCGGCCTCCACGCCGCCGCACGGCTGGCCGGGCGCACGATCGGCGTCGACCCCTCCCCCGCGATGCTGGCCCTGTGCCACGAGCGCTGCGGTGACCAGGTCGAGCTCCGGGAGGGGTCGGCGGCGCACACCGGCGAGCCCGGCGAGTCCGTCGACGTCGTCCTCACCGTGAACAACGTCATGCTCTGGGACGACCGCGCGGCCGGCTTCGCCGAGCTGTTCCGCGTCCTGCGCCCGGGTGGCCGGCTGCTGCTGTCCGCGCACGAGAAGTGGCTGCCCGTGAGCAGGCACGTGCTGGCCGACGAAGCCGCCGAAGCGGGCTTCGCCGACCTGCAGACGTGGACCTGGGAACCGCCCGGCTTCACCGCGCTCGCCGCGCAGCTGCGGGCCGTCAAGCCCGCCTAGCGGGTGTCCGTGCGGATCGGGTGTCCTTCCGGCACCTCGACCAGCACGATGCGCGTGCCGTCCGGATCGGCGATCCAAGCCTCGTCCAGGCCCCAGGGCTCGCGCTGGGCGTCCCGCACCGGCGTCAGGCCCTTCGCCTTCAGCTCGGCCAGCTCGCCGGCCAGGTCGCGGACCTGCACCCAGAGCACCAGATCGGGCGACGCGCCCGCCTCGCCCGAGCCGGACACCTCCAGGGAGCCGTGCCCCAGGAAGAACACGGTGCCACCGGGGAACTCACGCTCCACGGCCAGGCCGAGGGTGTCGCGGTAGAACGCGGTCGACGCCTCGGCGTCGCGCGGGCGGATCAGCAGCCTGCTCTTCAGGACTTCCATCCGACCATCCCTACCGGAGGTCCTCAGGCCGCCGCAATCGCGACGATGCCGGACAGCACGATCACGGACCCGGCGAGCCGCCGCACGGCGTCGCGCTCGCCCAGCACCAGCCACGCGGCGAGACCGCCCAGCACGATGCTCAGCTCCCGGGCGGGCGCCACCAGGCTGACCGGCGCCATCGTCAGGGCGAACAGCACGAGGATGTAGGCGACGGGCGACAGCAGCCCGACGATCAGCACCTCGCGCCGCTGCTCGCGCCAGAGCCGCGTCACCTCGGACCGGCCCGCCCGCGCGCTCGGCAGGAGCATGGCGCTCTGGATCAGTGTGCCGAGGCCGAGGTACACGATCGGCGGCATGCCGATGCCGGTCACCGAGTGCGCGTCCCAGAGCGTGTAGCCGGCGATGACGGCCCCGGTCAAGACGCCGTAGAAGATCCCGGCGCGCCGGGCCTTGGCGGCGGCCGGGTCGGCCGCGGCGGCGCCCCGGCGGCCGGTGCTGATCACGAGCACCCCGGTGATCACCAGGAACGCGCCGAGCAGCCCGAGCCAGCCGGGCCGTTCGCCGAGGACGAGGACGGCGGCCAGCACCGACAGCAGCGGCCCGGTGCCCCGCGCGACGGGGTAGACGACGGAGAGGTCGCCGACGCGGTAGCCGCGCTGCAGGACGATGCCGTAGGCGACGTGCAGCACCGACGTGCCCGCCGCGGCCAGCAGCCAGCTCCACTGTGGACGTTGCGGCTCGACGGCCACCAGCACGACCGTCACCGGCAGCAGGGCGACGGCGGAAACCGTGTAGTAGAGCCAGACGAACTGGGTGCCGCCGGAGCGGACCCGCTTGGCGGCGAGGTTCCACGCGGCGTGCACGACGGCCGCGACGACGACGAAGGACAGTGCGGTGGTGTTCACAGGGACCCCTTACGGGTTTCGCGCGCGCGAAACCGGGTCCTCCAGGCTTTTGCCCCGTCAGATGAACGGCGGGACTTCCGGACCCGCCGACGGTGCCGCTCGGACCAGACCCACCGGATCCTGGTTGTCCTGCTGGCTGGGGCGGACCGGTGACGGAACCCTAGGCACTACCGCCGTCCACCGTACTCCCGGTGATCCACGCCCGGCCGGACGCGCTCGCGGCGGGCCGGGGCCGGGCTGTTAAAGTTGCTGCTCGTTGCCGTGCGGCATTCCGTCATGGAGGAAACCCGCTTCAGCGGGGCCACACCAGCGCGGCGGCGAATCTCACCGAGTGAAAGCAGGAGCGCCTCATGGCCAACATCAAGTCGCAGATCAAGCGCATCACCACGAACGAGAAGGCGCGTCAGCGCAACCAGGCGATCCGGTCCTCGGTGAAGACCGCGATCCGCAAGGTCCGCGAAGCCGCTGACTCCGGTGACAAGGCCAAGGCCGTCGAGCTGCAGCGCGACGCCGCCCAGAAGCTGGACAAGGCCGTCTCGAAGGGCGTCATCCACGCCAACCAGGCCGCCAACAAGAAGTCGGCGCTCGCGAAGCGCGTCAACTCGCTCTGAGCGAGCTGATCTCTGGAGAAGCCCCGGCCCCGGCCGGGGCTTTCTTCATGTTCAGCGGTCGCCCTTGGCCGCCGCCACCTGCAGGACCGCGCGTTCCAGCGCGTAACCCGGGTCCGCCGCGACGCCCTTGACCTCGGCGTTCAGCCGGGCGACCACCCGCATCGCCGTGGCGAGGCCGTCCTGGTTCCAGCCGCGGGACTGGCCCTGGGCCTTGCGGACCTTCCACGGCGGCATGCCCAGCTCCCCGGCCAGCTGGTTCGGGTTGCCGCGGCCCGCGCCGGAGACGCGGGCGATCGTGCGGACCGCGTCGGCCAGCGCGTCGGCGACCAGGACGTACGGGACGCCGAGCTGCATCGCCCAGCGCAGCGACTCCAGGGCGGCCGCGCGGTCACCGCTCACGGCCTTCTCCGCCACCGCGAACCCGGTCACGTCGGCGCGGCCGCGGTGGTAGCGGTGGACCGCGTCCGCGTCGACCACCCCGCCGGCGTCCGCGACGAGCTGCATCGCGGCCGAGGAGAGTTCCCGCAGGTCGGAGCCCACGGCGTCGATGAGCGCCGCGACCCCGGCCGGGTCGATCTTGCCGCCCGCCCGGCGCACCTCGTGGCGCACGAACTGCTCCCGCTCGGCGGGCTTGGTCAGCTTCGGGCACTCCGTCACCTCGGCGCCGGCCTTCTTCAGCACCGCCGGGAGCGTCTTGCCCGCCTTGCTGCGCCCGCCGCCGGTGTGCACGACGACGAGCACGATCCCGGCCGCCGGGTCCTTCAGGTACGACGTCACGGCGTCGGCCAGCTCCTGCGAGATGTCCTGCGCCGACTCGAGGACGATCACCCGGCCTTCGCTGAACAGCGACGGGCTGACGAGTTCGGCCAGCTCGGGAGCTGTGAGATCGGACACCCGGGCCCGCGTCAGCTCGGCCGTCGCGTCGATCGCGCGGGACGCGGCCAGCGTCTCGCGGACGGCCCGCTCGATCAGCAGTTCTTCCTCACCCAGGACCAGGTGGAGCGGGGCCGGGGCGGTGGCTTGCGCGGTCACCCGGGAATCTTCTCACTTGCTGCTTCGTGCGCCCGCTCCGGTGATGTCGAGCGGCCACCATGGCACGGCCCGAGTGCCATGTCGTACGGTGTCCTGGAGGCGGCGCGCTTTCTCGCGCGCTCCGACAACTGAATACCGCTCATCCAGAGGGGCAGAGGGAACGGCCCGACGAAGCCCCGGCAACCGGCGTACAGCCTGTCATCCCGCGATCGCGGGATAGCTGACGACCACGGTGCCAATTCCGGCCCGCTTCGGCGGGGCAGATGAGGAAGGAACCTCGCGATGACCGCAACCCTCGGCACGACCTCCACCACCAAGACCCCGGATCTCGGACCGGCCGTCGAACTGGTGTCGAAGGAAGAGGGCCACCGGCAGCCGCTCGCCCCCGAGTTCGTCTCCGCCGAAGACTTCTCGCCGCTCGAGGTCGCCTACGACTTCGGCCGCGTCCGCCGCGAAGACATCGAGGCCGGCCCCAAGAACATCTGGCGCTACAAGAAGCTCCTCCCGGTCCCGTCCAACATCGAAGAGATCCCGAACACCGAGCCCGGCTCGACGCGGCTGATCCGCGCCGACCGCCTGGCCAAGGAGCTCGGCCTCAAGCGCCTGTGGGTCAAGGACGACACCGGCAACCCGACGCACTCCTTCAAGGACCGCGTGGTCGCCGTGGCGCTGGCCGCGGCCCGCGAGTTCGGCTTCGAGGTGCTCGCCTGTCCCTCGACCGGCAACCTGGCCAACGCCGTCGCCGCCGCGGCGGCGCGCGCGGGCTGGAAGTCGGTCGTGCTGATCCCCAAGTCCCTCGAGCGCGCCAAGATCCTCACCACCGCGGTGTACGACGGCGACCTGATCGCCGTCGACGGCAACTACGACGACGTCAACCGGCTCGCCACCGAACTGGCCGGTGAGCACCCGAGCTGGGCCTTCGTGAACGTCAACGTCCGCCCGTACTACTCCGAGGGTTCGAAGACACTCGCCTTCGAGGTCGCCGAGCAGCTCGGCTGGCGGATCCCGCCGCAGATCGTCGTGCCGATCGCCTCCGGTTCACAGCTCACCAAGGTGGACAAGGGTTTCCGCGAGCTGGGCCAGCTCGGCCTCGTGGACGCCAGCCCGTACAAGGTGTTCGGCGCCCAGGCCACCGGCTGCTCGCCGGTCTCGGCCGCGTTCCGCGCCGGCCAGGACGTCGTCCAGCCGGTGAAGCCGGACACCATCGCCCGCTCGCTGGCGATCGGCAACCCGGCCGACGGCCCGTACGTGCTCGACATCGTCAACCGCACCGGCGGCTCGATCGAGGACGTCACCGACGAAGAGGTCGTCGAAGGCATCCGGCTGCTGGCCCGCACCGAGGGCATCTTCACCGAGACGGCCGGCGGGGTCACCGTCGCCACGGCGAAGAAGCTGATCGAGACGGGCAAGCTGGACCCGGACGCCGAGACGGTCCTCCTCATCACCGGCGACGGCCTCAAGACCCTCGACGCCATCGAGAACCACGTCGGCCCCAAGGCGACCGTGCCGGCTTCGGCCGCGGCCGTGAACAAGGCCCTCGGCTACTGACGTCTCCCCGCCGGGGCGAGCCACGCCCGCCCCGGCGGGAACGCGTTGCCGGGCAACGGAAGTCAGCGGTGGGGCGGGCCGCGTGGCTCGCCCCGGCGGGCTATCGCCGGGCCTGACGGGTCCGGGACCACAGCGGTGTCGCCGTCGACGTCGGTCCGGGTCACCAAGGCGCCCAACGCCGTCAGAGTGTCCACTGTGGACTTGCTCGGGTGGCCGTAGGTGTTGCCCGCGCCGACGCTGATGAGCGCCGCGCGCGGCGCCACCGCGGCGAGGAAGGCCGGCAGCGAGTACCGCGAGCCGTGGTGGGGCACCTTGAGCACCTCCGCTTTCAGGTCTCCGACATCGGCCAGCAGGTCCGACTGGGCCGCCAGTTCGACGTCACCCGTCATCAGCACGCGACCGGCGGCCGTTTCCGCCCGCAGGACGACCGAGCTGTTGTTGATCGTCGTGCCGTCCTGCTGACCGGCCGAGCGCGACGGCACGTACCGCGGCCCGAGCACGTCGAGCGCCAGCCCGGGCAGGTCGACCCGCTCGCCCGGGCTCAGCTCCACCAGCGGCACGCCGCGGCGGGACGCCTCCGCGGCGACCTGCCGCCACGCCCACTCCGGCGTCCGCCCCGGTCCGACGGCGATCCCGCCGACCGACCGGCCGTCGAAGACCGACGCGAGCCCGCCGATGTGGTCGGCGTGCAGGTGGCTCAGCACCAGCAACGGGATCCGGTCGACCGACAGCCGGTGCAGGCACTCGTCGACCGGCCCCGGCTCGGGCCCGGTGTCCACCACCACGGCCCGCCCCGGCTCGGCCGTCGCCAGCACGACCGCGTCACCCTGGCCGACGTCGCACTCGACCATCGCCCAGTTCCGCGGCGGCCACGCGGGCGCGAGCACCCGCACCGGCACGAACACCAGCAACGCGCCGACGATCAGCACCGCCAGGAGCAGCCGGACCCGCCGGTACCGCACGGCGAACACGAGCACCGCGAGGACGGCCGCCGCGAGCAGCGCGCCCGCCCAGCCGCCGGGCCAGGGAACGACCGCGCCCGGGGCTCGCGCGCCGTGCCGCGCCACGAAGATCAGCCACTCGGCCTCCGGGCCGGCCAGGTGCACCAGGAACGTGCCGGCGCCCGGCCACCACGGCCCGACGACCGTCGCCAGCACCCCGAGCACCGTCGCCGGGGCGACGACGGGCGCGGCGAGGACGTTGGTCACCACCGACACCAGGCTCACCGTGCCCGCCATCCCGGCCAGCACCGGCGCCGTCACCACGAAGGCGGCGAGCGGGATCGCCAGCCCTTCGGCGAAGCCCGGCGGGACGCCGCGGCGGACCAGCACCCCCGCCCAGCGCGGAGCCAGCAGGACGAGACCGGCGGTGGCGAAGACCGACAACGCGAACCCGAAGTCCGTGGCCATCGCCGGATCCGCCACGACCAGCACGCAGACCGCGAAGGCCAGCGCGGGCAGCGCCGAGCCCCGCCGTCCCAGTGCCAGGGCCAGCAACGCGACCGCCGCCATGACCCCGGCGCGCAACACGCTCGGCTCCGGACCGACCAGGACCAGGAACCCGGCCAGGCACAGGCCCGCCGCGACGGCCGACAACCGCGGGCCCAGCCGAAGCACTCGCAGCAGGAGCAGGACCGCGCCGCACGCCACGGCGAGGTTTCCCCCGCTCACCGCTGTCAGGTGCGCGAGCCCCGCCGTGACGAACTCCTGCTCGATCCGAGGGGACAACCCGCTCGTGTCGCCCAGGACCAGGCCCGGCAACAGTCCCGCGGGTTCTTCCGGCAGGGTCTGGCTCAGGTCGTGCAGGCCGGACCGCAGTCCGGCCGCGGCCTTCTGCCACCACGGCGCCGGGCCCGGATCACCCGGCGGGCCACGCACGGACAGCACCGCCACGGTCAGGTCCGCGCCACGCGGTGGCATCAGCAGGCCCGCCACCCGGACTTCCTGCCCCGGCAGCACGCCCGCCCAGTCCGCGACCGGCGCGAGCAGCAGGACCCGCCCGGACGAGACGACCGACTGTCCGTCGACAGACGCCGCGCGCACGTCGGCGGACAGGACCACGGACCGGGCGCCCGCCTGCCGATCGGCGTACCCCGCGCTCCGCACCGGCTTCGGCCGTTCCGCGACGACCACCGTGAGCGTCGCGGGCAGTCCCTGGGCCGCGGCCGCACGCAGGCCGTCTTGCTCGGCGTCGTGGATCCGCCAGGCGATCGGACCGGCGGCGACCAGGCCGAGCACCAGCAGCGCCGCCGCCGCGCCGAACACCCGGGACCGGCCACGTGCCCGCCAGAGCAGCACCCCGGCGAGCACGGCCGCGGCGAGACCGACGGCGACCGCCGTCCACCAGCCGAGCAGCAGCCCGGCCAGGGCGGCGAGCCAGCACGCGAGCGCCGCCGGGACCAGCCGCATGTCCTGCCGGGTGTCGGTCGCGGGAATCGTGTTCATCCGACCGTCACCTGCTCGCGGAGCTTCTCGAACTTGCTTTGGCCGATGCCGTCGACGTCGCGCAGTTGCTCGACTTTCGTGAAGCCGCCGTGCTCCGCGCGCCACTGGACGATCCGCTTGGCCGTCACTTCGCCGACACCGGGCAGGGTGTCCAGCTGGTCCGGGCTCGCCGCGTTGAGGTCGACCTTCCCGCCGCCACCTTCGGGGGCACCGGGCGGTGCCATGGGCGCCGGGATCCCGACCGCGAGCTGCTCGCCGTCGGTCACCTTGCGGGCGAGGTTCACGGCGCTGAGGTCCGCGCCGGGGTCGGTTCCCCCGGCGGCGCGCAGCACGTCGGCGACGCGGGATCCCTGGGGGACGGTGACCAGGCCGGGCGACCGGACACGGCCGATCACGCTGACGACGAGACCGGCCTTCGGTGCGGCCGGAGCTTCGGCCGCGGGTTTCGCGCTGGGCAGCGGAGGCGGTGGCTCGGGCGCCGGACGGCCGCCCAGCAGCGCGACCGAGCCGAGGACGAGCACCATGACGGCCACGAAGACACCGGCGAACGCCCAGCGGCGCCGGCCCGCGCCGGTCGCTCCGCCCGGCAGCCAGCGCCGGACCAACCGGCCGCCGGGCCCGACCGTGCTCGCGTCGGGCGAGAGCTGGTCGGCCAGCCAGGCGAGCCGGTCGTTGACGGGGAGGCCCGGATCCCGGGCGGGCTGCTCGAACACACGATCGACGTTAGGGGCCGCGGGGAGGCGGGCGACAGGGGTGGCGCCGCGTCCTGTGGACAACTGGGGTGTTGTGGACGGATGCCGCCGGCCGGGCCCGGGAACGGCGGTTTTCGTCATACCCGGATGAGATGCTGGAGGGTCAGGCGTCCGGCCGGGCCGGCACCGTGCGCTGCACGACCACGCCCAGCACGCCGGGCCCGGTGTGCGCGCCGATCACCGCGCCCAGCTCCGAGACGACGCAGCCCGCCGACCGCGGCACGGCTTCTTCCAGCCGGTTCGCCAGCTCGACCGCCCGGTCCGGCGACGCGAGGTGGTGGACGGCGAGCTCGACGTCGTCGTCGTCCGCCGCGCGGGCCGCCAGTTCGACCAGCCGCGCGATCGCCCGGTTCATGGTCCGGACCTTCTCCAGCGGCAGGATCCGGCCGTCGGACATGTGCAGCACCGGCTTCACCGCCAGCGCCGTGCCGAGCAGCGCCGCCGCCGGGCCGATCCGGCCGCCGCGGCGCAGGTACTCCAGGGTTTCCACGACGAACAACGTCGAGGAGCACTTGGCCGCGGTCATCGCCGCCGCCTCGACCGCCTTCGGATCCGCGCCGGCCGCGGCGGCGTCCGCGGCGTGCAGCGCGGCGAACCCGAGGCCCATCGCGGTCGTGCGCGAGTCGACCACGCGCACCCGGTCCGGCCCGACCTCCTGGGCCGCCAGCACCGCCGCTTCCCAGGTGCCCGACAGCTCGCGGGAAAGGTGGATGGAGACGATCGCGTCCGCGCCGTCGGCGAGCGCCGCCCGGAACTCCTTGGCGAACTCGGCCGGGGTCGGCCGCGACGTCGTGACGATCTTGCGCTGGCTCATCGCCTCGGCGACCGCCGCCGGGCCGGTTTCCACGCCGTCGAGCGACACCACGCCGTCGACCAGGACGTGCAGCGGCACCACCCGGACCTCGTGCCGTTCGGCGAACCCCTCCGGCAGGTGGGCGGTGGAATCCGTGACTACGGCGACCGACACGCCGTCAGCCTACGTGGCCGGGGGCCGCCACCGGGGCCAGCAACACGGACATCGCCTCGCCCACGGCGGCGTGCCCGGCCCAGCCCCAGTGCATGCCGTCCGGGTTGCCCGCGCCGCTCAGGACGTGCTCGCCGACGACCTCTTTCAGGTCCAGCAACGGGACGCCGGCGCGCTCGCCCCAGGCCCTCATCGCGGCCTCGGCGCCCGGCCGCGCGGTGTGCACCCCGCCGTAGGCCGCGGCCCGGTGCACCGACGGCAGCATCCCGAAGATCGGCAGCTCGGGACGCAGGACGCGCAACGCTTCCACGGCGGTGTCGAGGTACTGCACGGTCAGCTTCACCGGCAGCACCCGCGGACGGCCGCGGAACGCGATCGACAACCGCGGCTGCGCGGCGAGATAAGCCTTGCGCGCCACCCGTCGCACCGGATCGGGCCGCAGGTACTTCAGCCCGCCGCGCAGGTAGGTCGGCAACGGCGAGGGCAGCGTGTCCATGCTCCCGATCGCCAGCACGACGGCGTCGACGTGGTGCAGATCGGCCCAGACGCGCGGATCGCCGGTGAGCGACCACCAGACGTCGCGGGCGGTCCAGCCGATCCCGGCGACCAGGTCGGCGGTGCCGCCGAGGGCCGCCGCCGCGATGTTCGGCCACAGCCGCGGTTCGTCCGCGGCGCAGGGCCCCTCGGGGCCGTGAAAGCTCAGCGAATCGCCGAACACCAACAGGTGTGGGGCCATCGGCTAGCCGGTCATCCCCGCGTTGTAGGCGTGCAGCCGCCACTTGCCGTCGCGCAGGCCGAGCTCGACCCAGTGGCAGTTGGCGATCCCGCCGAGGGACGGCCAGATCTCGACCGGCAGCTTCAGCAGTCCCGCCGTGAGGGCGATGATCAGCCCGCCGTGGGCGGCCAGCAGCACGGTGTCGCCGACGTCGGAGTTGGCCTGCTGCAGATCGGACACGACCTCGCCGGCGCGCTCGGCGACGTCGAGGCGGTTCTCGCCGCCCGGCGGGGCCCAGGTGGCGTCGGTGCGCCAGCGGGCGCGTTCACCGGGGTACTCGGCGTCGACCTCGGCGCCGGTCTTCCCCTGCCACTCGCCCAGGTGCGTCTCGCGCAGCCGCTTGTCGATGCGCAGCGGGACGCCGATGGCGTCGGTGAGCACGGTCGCCGTGTCGGTCGCGCGACGCAGGTCGGACGCGATCACGAGGTCCGGGGAGAACCGGGCCAGCGCGGGGACGGCGAAGCGAGCCTGGTTCCAGCCGACCGGGGTCAGCGCCGAGTCCAGGTGACCCTGCATCCGCCCGGCGGCGTTGTAGTCCGTCTCGCCGTGACGCCAGAGCACCAGCCGCCGCGGGCTCACCGGGCGTCCGCGTCCTCATCGGCGGGCGGCTCCTCGAGACCGGCCACCTCGATCCGCGGGCAGTCCTTCCACAGCCGTTCGAGGCCGTAGAAGCTGCGCTCCTCGACGTGCTGGACGTGCACGACGACGTCGACGTAGTCGAGCAGGACCCAGCGGCCCTCGCGGGCGCCTTCGCGGCGGACCGGCTTGTGCCCGGCCACTCGCAGCTGCTCCTCGACGTTGTCGACGATCGCGCCGACCAGGCGCTCGTTGGGCGCGGAGGCGATGACGAAGGCGTCGGTGATGACGAGCTGCTCGGACACGTCCAGCACGACGACGTCGCTGGCCTTCTTGTCCGCCGCCGCGTGTGCGGCCGCTACGGCCAGCTCTCGTGCCTCGGACGTGGCTGTCACGGTGCTCCTTTTCCGGATCGGGTTCGCCCGAGAAGAGTACCCGCCGCGACCAGCGGTGCTTCAGTCGCTCTTCCGGTAGAGATCCTTCTTGGTGATGTAGCGGACGACGCCGTCGGGAACGAGGTACCAGAGCGGCTCCCCGCGCTCGACGCGGTCGCGGCAGCCGGTCGACGAAATCGCCATCGCGGTGACCTCGACGAGACTCACCTTCCCGCTGGGCAGGTGGTGCGAGTTGAGCCGGTAGCCGGGCCGCGTGACGCCGATGAAGTGCGCGAAGTCGAACAGCTCGTCGGCCTTGTGCCAGGTGAGGATCTGCTCGAGCGCGTCGGCGCCGGTGATGAAGTAGAGCTGGTCGTCGGGGTACTCGGCGTGGAGGTCGCGCAGGGTGTCGACGGTGTAGGTCTGGCCGGCGCGGTCGATGTCCACGCGGCTGACCGAGAAGACCGGGTTGGACGCGGTCGCGATGACCGTCATCAGGTAGCGGTCCTCGGCCTTGGTGACCTTGCGGTCGGTCTTCTGCCAGGGCTGCCCGGTGGGCACGAAGATCACTTCGTCGAGCCCGAACCGGGACTGGACCTCGCTCGCCGCGACGAGGTGGCCGTGGTGCACGGGGTCGAAAGTGCCGCCCATGACCCCGATCCGCCGTGGTGACATGGGACCCGAGCCTATACACCGGACCCGTGGGCCGTCCGGTCCAGCAGCACACCTCGCCCGACCGTGCAGGAAGTGTGATTCAGCTCACATTACGGCCGGTATTCGACACGAACGGTCCGTTCGCGCCGCCGCCGATTCCCGGTTCGTCGGTGCCATGGGGTAGACGTGGGGACGTGGACACCACCAGCACCACCCCAGCACTCCGCGACCGCGCCGAGACCCTCCTCCGGGCGCTCGCCGGCGACTCGGCGAAGCTGCGCGAAGACCAGTGGACGGCCATCGAGGCCTTGGTCGCGGAGCGGCGTCGCGCGCTCGTCGTGCAACGCACCGGGTGGGGCAAGTCGGCGGTCTATTTCCTGGCCACGGCTCTGCTGCGCGAACAGGGCAGCGGGCCGACGGTGATCGTCTCGCCGCTGCTGGCCCTGATGCGCAACCAGATCTCGGCGGCGGCGAAGGCCGGGATCCACGCGGCGACGATGAACTCCGCGAACCCGCAGGAGTGGGAGCACGTCCAGGCGTCGGTCGCGGCCGGCGAGATCGACGTCCTGCTGGTCAGCCCCGAACGGCTGAACAACCCGGACTTCCGCGACAACGTGCTGCCGAAGCTGACCGCGAGCACCGGCCTGCTGGTGGTCGACGAAGCGCACTGCATCTCCGACTGGGGCCACGACTTCCGGCCGGACTACCGGCGGCTGCGCACGCTGCTGGGCGACCTGCCCGACGGCGTGCCGGTGCTGGCGACCACCGCGACGGCGAACGACCGCGTCGTCACCGACGTCGCCGAGCAGCTGGGCATGGGCAGCGGCGGCGACACGCTGGTGCTGCGCGGCAGCCTCGACCGGGAAAGCCTGCGGCTGTCGGTCTGCCGGCTGCCGACGTCGCAGGCGCGGCTCGCGTGGCTCGCGGAGCACCTGGCCGAGCTGCCGGGGTCGGGGATCATCTACACGCTGACGGTCGCGGCGGCGCACGACGTCGCCTCCCTGCTGAAGGACCGCGGCTACCCGGTGGCGGCCTACACCGGGAAGACCGACCCGGCCGACCGGCAGGCGGCCGAGGACGACCTGCTCGGCAACCGCGTCAAGGCGCTGGTCGCGACGTCCGCGCTGGGCATGGGGTTCGACAAGCCGGACCTCGGGTTCGTCGTGCACCTCGGGGCGCCGTCGTCGCCGATCGCGTACTACCAGCAGGTCGGCCGCGCCGGGCGTGGTGTGGAGCGCGCGGAGGTCGTCCTGCTGCCCGGCGAGGAGGACCGGGCGATCTGGGCGTACTTCGGGTCGCTGGCGTTCCCGGACGAGCTGCGGGTGACGCAGGTGCTGAACTCGCTCGCCTACGCCGACCGTCCACTTTCGACGGCCGCGCTCGAGCCGTCGGTGGAGCTTTCCCGCTCCCGCCTGGAAATGGTGCTCAAGGTGCTGGACGTCGACGGCGCGGTCCGGCGCGTGAAGGGCGGCTGGGAGAGCACGGGCGAAGACTGGCAGTACGACCGCAGCCGCTACCAGCGCGTCGCGGAAGCGCGTGACCGCGAGCAGGAAGCGATGCTCGGTTACCTGGCGACCGGCGACTGCCGGATGGAGTACCTGCGGCGTCAGCTCGACGACCCGGACGCGGCGCCGTGCGGGCGGTGCGACAACTGCACCGGGCAGCACTGGGACACGTCGGTGACCGACGAGGTCGTCAACGCGACACGGGAACGCCTGCAACGTCCGGGTGTCGAGGTCGCGCCGCGGAAGCAGTGGCCCACCGGGATGTCCTCTTTGGACGTTCCGGTCTCCGGCCGGATCGGCGCCGACGACCAGGCCGAGCCAGGGCAGGTCCTCGGGCGGCTGACGGACGTCGGCTGGGGCAACCGGCTGCGGGAGCTCGTCGGCCCGACGGCGCAGGACGCGGACGTGCCGGACTCGGTGTTCAAGGCGTGCGTCCAGGTGCTGGCCGGGTGGCAGTGGTCGGAGCGGCCGGTGGCGGTCGTCGCGGTGCCGTCGTCGACGCGGCCGCAGCTGGTCTACAGCCTCGCGACGCGGCTGGCGGACATCGGCAAGCTCGACTTCCTCGGGGCGCTCGACGCGGACGGCCCGCCGCCGCGCCAGGCGAACAGCGCGCAACGGCTGGCCGACCTGTGGCGGCGGCTGAGCATGCCGGCCGACCTGGCCGCGGCGTTGCCCGCGGGGCCGATCCTGCTGGTCGACGACGTCATCGACACCGGCTGGACGATGACGCTGGCGACCCGGCTGCTGCGGCGGGCCGGGGCGCCCGCGGTGCTGCCGTTCGCGTTGGCCAGCACGGCCTGATCTCGGGCCGCCCGGCGGCGACTCTGCCGGGCGGCACCCTCGGCGGGCGAGCCGACGCTCGTGCTTGAGTCCCGATTTCGCGTGACTGGCGGCGCGACTCGCGTGATTGAGCCCGGATCTCGCGTGACCGGCGGCGGGACTCGCGTGATTGCACGCGGATCTCGCGTGATCAGGCGGGCATCGCGTGTGATTGGGGAGTCATCACGCGTGATTAGAGGGACATCACGCGTGATTGAAGGGACGACTCGCGTGCCTGGAGGGTCGGGCTGCGGGGTCGGGCGTCGCGTGATTTAGGTGACAGAACGATCTGTCTTGTTTTGGTTGACCGTGGAGGCTGGGGGCGGCATGCTGAGCGCCAGTTGAGACAGAACGTTCTGTATCAGGTGGAGGTTGTCGTGGGTGCTCGGACTGTGGTTCTGGTGCATGGGCTGTGGATGACGCCGTTGAGCTGGGAGGGGTGGGTCGAGCGGTACGAGGCCGCCGGGTTTCGGGTGCTGGCGCCGTCGTGGCCGGGGCTGGAAGGTGGGGTCGAGGCCATCAGGAAGGATCCGAGTCCGCTTGCGGGGCTGGGGATCGGTGAGATCGTCGACCACTACGAGCGGATCATCCGCGGGCTCGACGAGCCGCCGATCATCATGGGGCACTCCTTCGGCGGCACCTTCACGCAGCTGCTGCTGAACCGCGGGGTGGGCGCGGCGGGCGTCGCGATCGACTCGGGGCCCGTCAAGGGGGTGCTGGGGCTGCCGCTGTCGACGTTGCGGTCGGCGCGGCCCGTGCTCGGGAATCCCTTCAACCGCAACAAAGCCGTGCCGCTCACGCCGAAGCAGTTCCGCTACGCCTTCACCAACACGCTGACCGAGCAGCAGTCGCAGGAGGTCTACGACCGGTACCACGTCCCCGGCTCCGCCCGCGTGCTGTTCCAGGGCGCCTTCGCGAACTTCAACCCCCAGTCGCCGACCAAGGTGGACTTCGCCGCGAAGAAGGCGCCGCTGCTGTTCATCGCCGGCGGTGCGGACCACATCGTGCCGCCGTCGCTGAACAAGGAGAACGTCCGGCGCTACCACCGGGCGCCGTCGGTCACCGACTACGCCGAGTTCCCGGGGCGGACGCACTACACCGTCGGGCAGGACGGCTGGGAGGAAGTGGCCGACAAGGCGCTGAGCTGGGCCGTCGAGCAGACGACGGGTTCCGCCGGCTGAACCGGACGGTCGGGATCTTTCGTACCGCCGACGAATGTGGCAAAGTCGCGTTCCACCTTCGGGGGACGTGGAGGCTGCCATGACCGTGCGGGTCCAGCACCGGCTGCCGGTGCGCAAGCTGTTCGCGGCGAGCGCGGGCAACGCGCTGGAGTGGTTCGACTGGACGATCTACGCGACGTTCAGCATCTACTTCGCCGGCGCGTTCTTCCCGTCCGGCAACGACACCCTCGCCCTGATCAACACGTTCGCCACCTACGCGCTCGCGTTCTTCTTCCGCCCGCTCGGCGGAGTGCTGCTCGGGCGCTTCGCCGACACGCGCGGCCGCAAGCCCGCCATGATCCTCACCATCGTGCTCATGGCGGGCGGCTCGGTCGCGATCGGCGTGCTGCCGACGTTCGCGCAGGTCGGCTGGCTCGCGCCGCTCCTGCTGCTGCTCGCCCGGATCGCGCAGGGGCTCTCGCTCGGCGGCGAGGTGTCGAACGCGTCGGCCTACCTGGGCGAGATCGCGCCGGCCGCGCGGCGGGGCCGGTACTCGGCGTTCTTCTACATCTCGACCGGCTCCGCGGTGCTCGTCGCGACCGTGCTCGGGTTCGTGCTGTCGCGGACACTCGACAAGGCGCAGCTCGCGACCTGGGGCTGGCGGCTGCCGTTCCTGCTGGGCGGCGTCTTCGGCGTGGTCGGGCTGTGGCTGCGCCGCAGCCTCGCCGAGACCGAGCTGTTCGAGCGGACGAAGACCAAGGCGCGGAAGCTCGAGCGGCCGCTGCTGACCACGCTGACGCACCACCCGAAGGCCGTCGGCCGGCTCGTCGGGTTCTCCATGCTCTCGACGCTCTGCTACTACACGTTCTTCAGCGCGCTCACGTCGTTCGCGGTGAAGAACCGGCACGCCGACGCCGGGGCCGTGTTCCTCGCGCTGTCCGTCGGCACGGTGCTGTTCATCGCGCTGCAGTACCCGATGGGCGCGCTCGCGGACCGGGTCGGGCGGAAGCCGCAGCTGCTCGTGTGGTCCGGGGCGACCGCCGTCGTCATCGTGCCACTGTCCACTTTGATCGGTCCGGACGTCGGCGGCCTGCTCGTCGTGTTCTGCGTCGGGCTCGGTCTGTACACGGCGATGACGTCGATCGCGCCGGCGATCATGAGCGAGCTGTTCCCCACCGAGCTGCGCGGGCTGGGGATCGGCGCCTGGTACAACCTGACCGTCGCCGTCTTCGGCGGGACCGCTCCCCTGCTCATCACGGTGTTCGGCGCGATCTCGCCGACGCTCTACTTCTGGTACGTCGCCGCCGGTGCCGCGATCGCGTTCGCCGTGATCCTGACGCTGCCGGAGACGAAGGGCAGCGAGCTGGGGTAATCCCGTCGTCGCCGGCCGGTGCCGCTCGCTAGGCTGTGACATCCGGGGCTCCGCCCCGTGCCGGGGGCTTCGCCACCCTGACCCCCTCAAGCAGTTGAGGGCTTCACTGACCGAGCCGAAGGAGGGACACCGTGCACACCGCCGACGTTACCGAGGAGCTGGCGCGCCGCGTGGTGGCCGCCGCCGGCCGGGCCCTGGACGTGGACCTGACGCCGGAGCAGGCGCTGATCCAGGCGTCGCCGCGTGACGGCGTCGACTACCAGGCCAACCTCGCGATGAGTCTCGGCAAGAAGCTCGGCCGGCCGCCGCGCGAGGTCGCGACGCTGATCGCCGAAGCCGTGGAGCTGGACGGGATCGCGGACGCGCCCGAAATCGCCGGGCCGGGCTTCCTCAACTTCGTGCTGCGCAAGGACTGGCTGGAATCGCGCACGGCCGCGGTGCTCGGCGACGCGCGGCTCGGCGTGCCGAAGACGGCTGAGCCGCGCACGATCGCGCTCGACTACAGCAGCCCGAACGTCGCGAAGGAGATGCACGTCGGGCACCTGCGCTCGTCCGTGATCGGCGACGCCCTCGCGCGCCTGCTGCGCTTCGCGGGCCACGAAGTGTTGCCGCACAACCACCTCGGCGACTGGGGCACGCCGTTCGGCATGCTCATCGAGCACCTGCTCGACGTCCCGTCCGAGCAGCGCGCGATCGCCGACCTCGACGCCTTCTACCGCGAAGCACGCCGGAAGTTCGACAGCGACGAAGCGTTCGCGACGCGGGCGCGCACCCGCGTCGTGCTGCTGCAGAGCGGCGACGAAGACACCCTCGCCGTGTGGCGGACCCTCGTCGACGAGTCGACCCGGCACTTCGACGAGGTCTACGCGCTGCTCGGGATCTCCTTGACGGACAAGGACATCTACGGTGAGAGCTTCTACAACCCGTACCTCGCCGCGGTCGTCGACGATCTCGAAGCGGCCGGGCTGACCGAGCTCAGCGACGGCGCCGTCTGCGTGTTCCCGGAGGGGTTCCGCAACCGGGAAGGCGACCGGCTGCCGCTGATCGTCCGCAAGCGCGACGGCGGCTACGGCTACGCCGCCACGGACCTGGCCACCGTCCGGTACTGGACGACCGTGCGCGGCGCCACCGACCTGCTCTACGTCGTCGGGACGCCGCAGGCGCAGCACTTCGCCATGGTGTTCTCGGCCTGCCGCACGGCGGGCTGGCTGACCGGGCACGCCGAGCACGTCGGCTTCGGCACCGTGCTGGGCGCGGACGGCAAGACCATGCGGACGCGGGCCGGCGAGACCATCAAACTGGTCGACCTGCTCACCGAAGCCGTGACGCAGGCCGCCGTGGTCGTCGCCGAACGCAGTGAGCTCGACGCGGCCGGGCAGGCCGAGGTCGCCCGCGCGGTGGGCATCGGCGCGGTCAAGTACGCCGACCTCTCCGGCGACCGCGAGCGCGACTACGTCTTCGCCTGGGAACGCATGCTCGCCAAGGAGGGCAACACCTCGGTGTACCTCCAGTACGCCCACGCGCGGACGCGCTCGATCCTGCGCAAGGCGGGCGGCGAGCCCGAGGGCACGCGGATCCTGCTGGACGAACCGGCGGAACGGGCGCTCGCGCTGAAGCTGCTGCGGTTCGGCGAAGCCCTTCAGGCGGCGACAAGCGCGTACGCGCCGCACAAGCTCTGCACGTACCTTTACGAGACCGCCGTCGCGTTTTCCCGGTTCTACGACGATTGTCCGGTCCTCAAGGCGCCGACCCCCGAGCTGCGCGCGTCCCGGCTGCGGTTGACTACGCTGACGGCGCACACGCTCGCGCTCGGGCTTTCCCTGCTCGGCATCGACGCGCCCGACCAGCTCTAGCGGGAGACCACTGTGGAACTGCCCGGCGACCTGCTCGCGCTGCTGCGCGAGCCCAGCCTCTGCTTCCTGGCGACGTCGATGCCGGACGGCTCGCCGCAGCTCACCCAGACCTGGGTGGACACCGACGGCACGCACATCCTGGTGAACACCGTGCTGGGCCACCAGAAGCAACGCAACATCGAGCGTGACCCGCGGGTGGCGCTCAACGTCGCCGACCGCGAGCGGACGTCGCGCTACTACGCGATCCGCGGCCAGGTCGTCGGGATGACCGAAGACGGCGCCGTCGAGCACATCGAGAAGCTGGCGCAGCGGTACCTCGGCGGCCCGTACCCGTGGTGGGGCGGGCGCGACCAGACGCGGCTGCTGCTGACGATCAAGCCGGACCGGATCAGCGGGACGTAGGCGCCGGCAGTTCGTCGGCCGTCAGCTCCGGGGCTCGGACAGGACGAGGACCACCGTGCCGCTCGCGAACGTGCGGGTCTCGACCTTGCCGAACCGCCCGGTGACGCCCGCGCCGAAAAGCTGCTCGCCGGCGCCGCGCAGCACCGGGTGGATCCACAGGCGCAGCTCGTCGAGCAGCCCGTGCGTGACGAGCGTGCGGGCGACGGGACCGTAGCCGTACACCAGGATGTCCGCGCCCGGCGCCTGCTTCAGCTCCCGCACGGCGTCGGGCAGGTCGCCGGTCAGCACGGTCGTGTTGTTCCACTCCGGCGAGGTCAAGGTGGTCGAGGCGACGTACTTGACCATCTTGTTCATGGTGTCGCTGAACTCGTCGCCGCTGCGGGCCGGCCACGCTCCGGCGAAGCTGTGGTAGGTGGCCCGGCCCATCAGCAGGGCGTCGCTGGCGCGCAGCTGGTCGAGCGCGAACGCGCCGGCGGCCTCGTCGAAGTAGTCCAGGGACCACAGGTGCGGCTCGGAGACGACGCCGTCGAGGGTCACGTAGGTCGAGTTGACGATCTTGCGCATCGGGGTCTCCCGGGTTCGGTGGCTGGGCCCCGAGGTTCGGCGGCGACGCTTCCGGTGGGCTATCGACGCGCTATCGGCCGCCGCTCGCGTGCTGCGCGACGTCGGCGAGGAGCAGCTCGGCCCGGTGAGCGTGCTCCGCGGCCGTCACGGCGTCCCCGGCCAGCTCGCCGAGCCGCCGGTGCGCCCGCGCCTGCAGGTGCCGGTCACCCGTCACGCCGGCCACGGTGACCGCCTCGGTGAACCGGGCGGTGGCCGTGACGGCGTCGCCCGCCGCGACGGCGACCCGGCCCTGGCCGAACAACGCGTACCCGACGCCGATCCGGTCCCCCAGACCGGAAGCGATCTCGAGGACCCGGTCCACCGCCACCCCGGCGGCGGCGACGTGCCCGGCAGCCAGTTCGACGTCGGCGCTGCGGTAGCGGATCTGCGCTTCGGTGCGCGACGCGCCCGCGTCCCGCGCGAGCCGCAGCGCCTCGGCCACCTGGCCGGCGGCGTCGCCGAGCGCGCGAGCGTCGAGGTCGAGGCGGGCGAGCTCGGACCGCGCGTGGGCTTCGCCGCTGCGGTCGCCGGCCGCGTGCAGCAGCGGCAACGCCTCGGTGGCGCAGGCCCGGGCCGCGGCGAGGTCGCCGTTCAGCCGCCGGACCGTGGCGAGCTGCCGGAGCGTCGCGCCGACGCCGTGGCCGATCCCGGCGGCGCGGAACCCGGCCAGCGCGGGTTCGAGGTGCCGGGCGGCGTCGCCGGGGCGGCCCTGGTGGACGAGCAGGGCGCCCAGCGAATAGCGGGCCGCGGCGGCGCCGACCGGGTCGCCGGCGCGGTCCGCCGACGTGATCGCGAGCTGCGCGACCTCCCGCCAGTCGTCGAAGTAGCCGCGGATCTCGAACAGCGCCGCGGCCGTGACGGCCAGCTCCCAGCACAGGTCGTCCCACTCCGCGGCCGCCGCTTCCCGCACGGCCGTGACGAGCGCGAAGCGCTCTTCGTCGACCCACTGCAACGGCGCCCGGCGGACGGCGGCCGTCGCCGAGGCCGGCGGCTCCCGGCGGGGCGCGGTCCCGCGCAGGTCGAGGCGGTCGCCGAACTCGGGGCGCTGGGCCTGTGCGGCGAGACTGAGCCAGCCGGAGCCGAGGCGGCGCAGGGCCGCCGCGTGCTCGGCGACGCTGTCCTCGGCCGCCGCGCGCTCGGTCGCGAAGACGCGCACGAGGTCGTGGAACCGCCAGCGCCGGGACAACGCCGAGGGCGGGGCGCCGTCGGCGATCAGGTTGGCTTCGAGCAGTTCCGCGAGCGCGTCTTCGGCCGTGACGTGCGGGAGGTCCAGCAGCGCGCCCGGCGCCCAGTGCGGCAGGTCGGGGTGCTGCGGCGTGGCCATCCGGCGGAACAGGGACCGGGCCGGGTCGCTCAAGCCGTGGTAGGACAACGCGATCGTCGACCGCAGCTGGACCCCGCGGAAGGACAGCTCGTCCAGGCGCCGTTTTTCGTCGGTCAGCCGGTCCAGCAGGTCGCCGAGCGCCCAGTGGTCGCGGGACGCGAGCTTCGCCCCGGCGATGCTCAGCGCGAGCGGCAGCCGGTCGCACGCGGCGACGAGCGCCTCGGCCGCCTCCGGTTCGGCGCGCAGCCGTTCGTCGCCGACGAACGTCGCGAGCAGCCGCAGCGCGACGTCCTCCTCGAGCACGTCGAGCTGGACGCCGGCCGCGCCGGGCAGGCCGGTGAGCCGCGCCCGTGACGTCGTGAGGACCGCGCAGCCGGCCGAGCCGGGCAGCAGCGGCAGGACGTCCGCCTCCCGCCGGACGCCGTCGAGCACGACGAGGACCCGCCGGTCGGCCAGCCGCGTGCGGTACAGCTCGGCGCGTTCGCGCGGATCGCGGGGCAGCAGCTCCTCGGCCATGCCCAGAGCGCGCAGGAAACTGCCGAGCACCCGCGCCGACCAGGTCGTGCTGTCCTCGGCCGAGTCGTCGTGCAGGTCGGCGTAGAGCTGCCCGTCCGGGAACTGCGCGGCGAGTTCGTGCGCGGCCCGCACCGCCAGCGCCGACTTGCCGACGCCGCCGGCGCCGGAGATCCCGACGACCCGGACCGCGAACGGCGTCTGCGGGTCGGCGGGTCCGCACAGCCGCGCGCTGATGGCGCGCAACGCGGCGTCGCGGCCGGTGAAGTTGGTGGCGGGCGCGGGCAGCTGACGCGGCACGGGCGGCGCGACGACGTCCCGGACCGCCGGCCGCTCCCCGGCCAGGATCGCGGCCTGCAGGTCACGCAGCTCCGGGCCCGGTTCGACGCCGAGCTCGTCGACCAGGACGTCCCGCGCCCGCCGGAACGCGGTCAGCGCGTCGGCCCGGCGGCCGCCGCGGTGCAGCGCCCGCATGAGCAGCAGGTGCAGGTTCTCCCGCAGCGGGTGCTCGTCGACCAGGGCGGTGAGCTCGGGCAGGACGTCGTCGCCGCGCTCGAGCCGGGCCCGGACGCGCTGCTCGACCAGGTCCAGCCGGCGTTCCGCGAGCCGGGTGGCCGCGCGGGTCAGTGCCTCGCTGTCCAGGCCGGCGAACGCGGGACCGCGCCACAACGCGAGCGCCGCTTCGCAGGCGTCGTCGTCCGTCCGGGCCCGCACGGCCAGCTCCGCGAACCGCGTCAGGTCGAGGTCTCCGGCGGCGACGTCGAGCCGGTAGCCCGGCGCGCGGGTGGTGATCGTCGCGAACCCGCCGGCGTCGCGCAGCCGGCGGCGCAGCGCGGACACGCAGATCTGGACCTGCGACCGGGCCGTCGCCGGCGGCTGCTCGCCCCAGAGCGCGTCGACCAGCCGGTCGGCCCCGACCTCGCGGTTGGCGTCGAGCGCGAGGACGGCGAGCACGACGGACTCCCGCGGGCTTCCCACGGGCGTGGCCGGGGACCCGAGCTCGGCGGGCCCGAGCAGGCGGAGTCGCGGCGGCGTGACGGGCTCGGTCATCGTCACCAGTGTCGTCCATAGCGGATCGATAGCGGCCGGATGGGCCGCCCGGCGAAGGTGGTTCCAGTCACCGAAGAACCCGAGGAGTGGTCCGGATGTCCGAAATGGAAACTGTGGAAACGCCGCACGAGCTGGTGCTCACCGACACCTTCCCGGTGTCCCGCGACGAGGTGTGGGCGGCGTGGACCGACCCCGCGCGGTTCGCGGGCTGGTGGGTCGGCCCCGGCTTCCGCACCCACGACCTGGTCATGGAGGTCGAGCCGCGCGGCCGGTTCGCCGCGAAGCAGTCGTCCGAAGCCGGCGACTTCACCATGCCGTTCGCCGGGTTCTACGTCGACGTCGTCCCGGGTGAACGGCTGGTGCTCGGGCTCAGCGACGAGCCGTCGCCGGACGAGCCGATGCGCACCGAGATGACCGTGACGCTGACGGACGTCGACGGCGGCACCCGCCAGGAGTTCCGGCAGACCGGCGTGGTGACCGACGAGCACTTCGCGGCGCTGGAAGCCGGGACGCGGGTCTTCTTCGACCAGCTCGGCGCGCAGCTGGCCGGCCGGGGCTGAGCGCGGTCTCACAGCCCGGCCAGCTCGCGCCGCTTGATCTTCCCCGACGGCGTCGCGGGCAGCCGGTCGACGAACCGGACCAGCCGCGGCCGCTTGTACGGGGCTAGGTGCGGGGTCGTGAACGCGATCAGCTCGTCGGCCGTGGCGGTCTCGCCGGGACGCAGGACGACGTACGCGCAGGCCAGCTCCCCCCTGACGGCGTCCGGCACCGGCCCGGCGGCGACCATCGCGACGGCCGGGTGCCCGGCGAGCACCCGCTCGATCTCGGCCGGGTAGACGTTGTAGCCGCCGGTGATGATCAGGTCCTTCTTGCGGTCGACGACGAACAGGTGGCCGGTGGGGTCGCGGTAGCCGAGGTCGCCGGTGCGCAGCCAGCCGTCCGCGTCCATCGTCTCGGCGGTGGCTTCGGGCCGGTCGTGGTACCCGAGCATCACGACCGGCCCGCGCACCAGCAGCTCGCCGCGGACGCCGTCCGGGACGTCGCGGGCCGGGTCGTCGAGGTCGGCGACGCGGATCTGCACGCCGGGGTAGGCGACGCCGATGGAGCCGAGGACCTCGGGCGCGTGCGGGCTGTGCGTGGTGGCGTGCCCGGACAGCTCGGTCATCCCCCAGACCTGCAGCAGCGGCGCGCCACTGCGCTCCTGCCAGGCCCGCATGGTCGTGACGGCGATCGTCTGGCCGCCGACCGTGCTGCGGGTCAGCGACGAGAGGTCCGCGCGCGCGAGGGCCGGGTCGGCGAGCAGCATCGCGTACATCGCGGGCACGCCTTCGAAGATGGTCGCGCGGTGCTCTTCGATCGCGGCGAAGACGTCTCCGGGTGAGAACCGTTCGCGCAGCACGACTGTCCCGCCGGCGCAGAACGTGCTGTGCACGGCGACGTTTCCGTAGACGTGCGGGAGCGGCAACGCGGTGACGACGACGTCGTCTTCGCGGCGGGCGTGCATCGTGGCGGTGAGCGCGCAGTTGACCAGGACGCCGTAGTGGCTCTGCACCGCGCCCTTCGGATGGCCGGTGGTGCCGGAGGTGTAGGCGATGGTGCACGGACCGTCCACATCGACCGGTTCCCGGGGTGCCGCTTCGAGCAGGTCCGCGAACGGGACGGCGTCCGCGCCGTTGTCGAGGTCCACGACGAGCGCGACGCCGGTGACCCGCTCGCGCAGCGCGCTGGTCGTGATCACGGCCGCGGCCCGGCAGTCCTGGGTGACGTAGCCGAGCTCTTCGGCGGTGAGCAGGGCGTTGGCCGGGTTGACGACCGCGCCGGCCCGCAGCGCACCGTGGTAGGCGGCCAGCCACTCCCAGCGGTTCGGCGCGTAGAGCGTCACGACGTCGCCCGGCGCGATGCCGCGGTCACGCAGGCCGCCGGCCACGGCCGCCGCGGCCGCGTCCAGCTCGCGGTAGGTCAGCGTGCGCGTCGCGGTGACGAGCGCGGTCCGGTCGGGGTGGCGCCGCGCGGCGGTGCGGAGGATGTCGGCGGGGCCGGTCATGCGCGGAGCCTAGGACGGGGCGTTCGGGACAGGTCCCCGATCAGCGGCTTTCAGCGGCGCAGCGGGACGAGGTCGTCGGCGTGGACGACCTCGCGTCGTTGCTCCGGCGGCAGTTCGGGGGTCGAGCGGCCGATCAGGTCCGGCAGCTCGGTCGCGTCGAACGCCACCACTCCGCGCGCCACCGCGCGGTCGTTCGTGTCGACCAGGTCGACGACGTCGCCGGCCTGGAAGTCGCCCTCGACGCCGACGATGCCGGCCGCCAGCAGGGACCGGCGGCGGCGGACCACCGCCGTCACCGCGCCGTCGTCGATGCGGAGCTTGCCCGTGGTGTCCGCCGCGTAGCCCAGCCAGAAGCGGCGGGCCGAGAGGCGGGTGTCCGCCGGCGCGAACGCCGTGCCCGGCGACGCCGTCGTCAGGGCCGGGGACGCCTCCGACGCCGCCGCGAGCAGGACCGGGATGCCCGCCCCCGCCGCGGTGCGGGCCGCGGCCAGTTTGGACACCATGCCGCCCGTGCCCAGCCCGGAGCTGGACATGCCGACCGAGATACCGTCCACATCGGACTCCGAGAGCACCTCGGTGAGCTTGCGGGTGGCACCCTCGCGCGGGTCGCCGTCGTACAGACCGTCCACATCGGACAGCAGGATCAGGGCGTCGGCGCCGATCAGGTGCGCCACCAGGGCGGCGAGCCGGTCGTTGTCGCCGAAGCGGATCTCCTCGGTGGCCACCGTGTCGTTCTCGTTGACCACCGGAACCGCGCCGAGCGCCAGCAGCCGCGAGAACGTCCGCTGCGCGTTGCGGTAGTGCGAACGGCGCACGACGTCGTCGGAGGTGAGCAGCACCTGCCCGACCGTCAGCGAGTACCGCCCGAACGACTCGGCGTAGGCGTGCGCCAAGGCGAGCTGCCCGACGCTCGCCGCCGCCTGCTGGGTGGCGAGGTCCTTCGGCCGCTTGCCCAGCGAAAGCGGCGCCAGGCCGGCGCCGATCGCACCGGAGGAGACCAGCACGATCTGCGTGTCCCGGGCGACCCGGTGCGCGATCGCGTCGACCAGCGCGTCGAGCCGGGTCGCGTCGAGGCCGCTGCCCGCGGTGGTCAGCGCCGAGGAACCGACCTTGACCACCAGCCGCCGGGCGGCGGCGATCGCCTCCCGCGTGCCGCTCACGCGTCCAGGTCCCCGTCGGCGCCTTCCGGCTCGTCCGGGCCGTCACGCCGGATCCGGCGGGCTTCCTTGCGCTCGGACGCGCCGATCCGGTCGTGGTTCTCGAGCCGGACGTCGGTGCCGCGGCCGGACAGGTGCATCGCGACGCTCGGCGTCGACGGCTGCCACTCGAACTGGACGTCGCCGATCGTGACCGGGCTGCCCGGGCGCGCGCCGAGCTTCGCCAGCTTGTCCTCGACGCCGAGGCGGTTGAGGCGGTCGGCGAGGTAGCCGACAGCTTCGTCGTTGCCGAAGCTCGTCTGGCGGATCCACCGCTCCGGGCGCGAGCCGCGCACGATGAAGGCGCCCTCTTCTTCCGGATCGACGTCGACGGTGAACCCTTCGTCGTTGACGGCGAGGGGCCGCAGCACGATCGTCTCCGGCTCCAGCACCGGCTGCATCTCGCGGTACTCCTCGACCACCTTGGCGAGCGCGAAGGTCAGCTCACGCAGGCCCTTGCGCGACGCCGTGGAGATCTCGAACACCTGCAGACCGCGGGCTTCGAACTCCGGCCGGACGAACTCGGCGAGCTCGGCGGCCTCCGGGACGTCGATCTTGTTGAGGACGACCACGCGCGGGCGCTCTTCGAGCTTGCCGCCGAGGCCCGGGGTGTACTTCGAGAGTTCCAGCTCCAGCGCGTCCACATCGGACACCGGATCGCGGCCGGGCTCCAGCGTCGCGCAGTCGACGACGTGCACCAGCACCGCGCAGCGCTCGATGTGGCGCAGGAAGTCGAGCCCGAGGCCCTTGCCTTCGGACGCGCCGGGGATCAGGCCGGGGACGTCGGCCATCGTGAAGACGGTGTCGCCACCGGTGATCACGCCGAGGTTCGGCACGAGCGTGGTGAACGGGTAGTCGGCGATCTTCGGCTTGGCCGCGGACAGCACCGAGATCAGCGACGACTTGCCGGCGGACGGGAAGCCGAGCAGGCCGACGTCGGCGACCGAACGCAGCTCCAGCACGAGGTTGCGGGCTTCACCCGGCTCGCCCAGCAGCGCGAACCCGGGCGCCTTGCGCGCCTTCGACGACAGCGCGCGGTTGCCGAGACCACCGCGGCCGCCCTGGGCCGCGACGAACGTGGTGCCCGGGCCGATGAGGTCGGCGACCATCTGGCCGTCTTCGGTGAACACGACGGTGCCGGACGGCACCTTCATCACCAGGGTCTCCCCCGCCGCGCCCGCGCGGTCGCCGCCCTGGCCCAGCTTGCCGCTGCCCGCCTTGGCGTGCGGGCGGAAGTGGAAGTCGAGCAGGGTGTGCACGTTCGGGTCGACGACCAGCAGGACGTCGCCGCCGTTGCCGCCGTTGCCGCCGTCCGGGCCGCCGAGGGGCTTGAACTTCTCGCGGTGCACCGAGGCGCAGCCGTTCCCACCGTCGCCGGCGGTCAGGTGGATCACCGCGCGGTCCACGAACCGGGACGCCATCACTTGCCTCTTTCATTCGCGAGCAGGGGATACACAAAACAAACGAGGGGTGGCGCCGGATATTCCGGCTCCACCCCTCGTCAGAAGGTCTTCGTCGAAGCCGAAACTCAGGCTTCGACCGGCACGACGATGTTGATGGTCTTGCGACCACGCTTCTCGCCGAACTGGACCGCACCGGCGGCCAGGGCGAACAGCGTGTCGTCGCCGCCACGGCCGACGTTCACGCCGGGGTGGAACTTGGTGCCCCGCTGGCGGATCAGGATCTCGCCGGCGTTGACTTCCTGGCCGCCGAAGCGCTTGACGCCGAGGCGCTGCGCGTTCGAGTCACGACCGTTGCGGGAGCTGGACGCACCCTTCTTGTGAGCCATAGCTCAGTCCTCTTTCAGTCTTGCGAAGATCCGGGAAAGTCCTCAGATGGAGATGGCGGTGACCTCGACGCGGGTCAGCTTCTGCCGGTGACCCTGACGCTTGTGGTAGCCCGTCTTGTTCTTGAACTTGTGGATCCGGATCTTCGGACCCTTGGTCTGCTCGACGACCTTGCCGGTGACCGAGACCTTCGCCAGCGCGTCCACGTCCGTGGTGACATCGCCACCGTCTACGTACAACACGGCGGGGAGAATGTGCTCGGTGCCCGGCTCGCCCTCGAGCTTCTCGACCTCGACCACGTCGCCGACGGCAACCTTGTACTGCTTGCCGCCGGTCTTGACGATCGCGTACGCCGACACGGAAGTCTCCTGCATTACTCGACAATGGGTGGGGGCCCCGCGCGATCGGCCCGCCTCCGGGAAGGCGGTCCTGCTCTCACGCAGGCGGCCTACTCTGGTGGTAGGCCGTACTACAGGTTACGTGGGGTGCCCCGGTGCGTTACCACCGGGGTCCCCCTGGTGTTCAGTTAGCGCTCTGCTCCGAGGCTTTCACCGGCGGACCGGCCGGGCGTGACGCCGCCCGGCGCGGACGGCGCCGGGTGGAGCGCACGGCCGGTTCGGGCACGCTGACCTCGGGTTCGGCGACCGGCTCAGCGGCCTCCGAAGACTCTGTGACGGGCTCTTCCGCCGGCTCGGGCGCCGACGAGCGCTCGACGGCCGGCAGCTCCTCGAGCGGCGCCGGCGTCTCGTCCGCCTCGGTGGTCACCGGGACGTCCGCGACCTCGGTCGCCGGCTCCGGGGCCACCACGGCCTCGGCCGGCGTCTCGGTGGCCTGACCGGCCTCCGCCGTGTCGGTCACCTCCGGGACGGGCCCGTTGCCGTTGAGGGCACCGTGCTCGTGCGGCTGCTCCTTGGCGACCTTGGACGCGTTGGCCATCGCCGCCACCGCGGACGCGATCGACTCGCGCTTCTCCGGCGGCGGGACGGCGTGCACCTCGGCCTTGGCGGCCTCGGCCTGCTCCTTGGCGGCTTCCTCGCCCTTGCCACCACGGCCGCGCGACCGGCGGGAGCTCTTCTCCCCGCCGCCGCTGCCGCCGTTGCCGCCACCGCCACCGTTGCCGCCGTTGCCCCCGTTGCCGCTGGGAGAGTGGGCGGCGATGCCGCCGGCCGTGCGCTGCGGCTCGGTCGAGACGACCACGCCGCGGCCCTTGCAGTGCTCGCACGGCGTCGAGAACGCCTCGAGCAGCCCGGTGCCGATCTTCTTGCGGGTCATCTGCACCAGGCCGAGCGAGGTGACCTCGGCGACCTGGTGGCGGGTGCGGTCGCGGCCGAGGCACTCGGTGAGGCGGCGCAGCACCAGCTCGCGGTTGGACTCGAGCACCATGTCGATGAAGTCGATCACGATGATGCCGCCGATGTCCCGCAGCCGCAGCTGGCGGACGATCTCCTCCGCCGACTCCAGGTTGTTGCGGGTCACCGTCTCCTCGAGGTTGCCGCCCGAGCCCGTGAACTTGCCGGTGTTGACGTCGATGACCGTCATCGCCTCGGTGCGGTCGATGACCAGGTACCCGCCCGAGGGCAGCCAGACCTTGCGGTCGAGGGCCTTGGTGATCTGCTCGTCGATCCGGTGGTCGGCGAAGGCGTCGCCGGTGCCGGTGTAGCGCTTGAGGCGCTCGCCCAGCTCCGGCGCGACGTGCCGGACGTAGTCGTCGATGGTGTCCCAGGACCGGTTGCCCTGGATCTCCAGCTTGGTGAAGTCCTCGGTGAAGAGGTCACGCACGACCTTGACCAGCAGGTCCGGCTCTTCGTAGAGCATGGTCGGCGCGCCGCCCTTGCGGCCGGAGCCGGCGTCGGCCTTCTCCTTGATGATGTCCCACTGGGCCTTCAGGCGGTCGACGTCGCGGCCGAGCTCCTCCTCGCCGATGCCCTCGGAGGCGGTGCGGATGATCACACCCGCGTCCTCCGGGACGATCCGCTTGAGGATGTCCTTGAGCCGGCGGCGCTCGTTCTCCGGCAGCTTGCGGGAGATGCCGGTGGCGCCGCCCGCGGGGACGTACACCAGGAAGCGGCCGGGCAGCGAGATCTGCGTGGTCAGCCGGGCGCCCTTGTGCCCGACCGGGTCCTTGGTCACCTGGACCAGCACGGAGTCGCCGGTGGACAGCGCCTGCTCGATCTTGCGGGCCTTGCCCTCCAGGCCGGCGGCGTCCCAGTCGACCTCACCGGCGTAGAGCACGGCGTTGCGGCCGCGGCCGATGTCGATGAACGCGGCCTCCATGCTCGGCAGCACGTTCTGGACGCGGCCGAGGTAGACGTTGCCGACGATCGAGCCGGAGCCCGACTGCGTCACGAAGTGCTCGACCAGCACGCCGTCCTCGAGCACGGCGATCTGCGTGGAGTCGCCCTTCTCGAGGACGACCATCGTGCGCTCGACCGCCTCGCGGCGGGCGAGGAACTCGGCCTCGGACAGGATCGGGGCGCGGCGGCGGCCGGCCTCGCGGCCGTCGCGGCGGCGCTGGCGCTTGGCCTCGAGCCGGGTCGAGCCGCGGACGCTGCGCACCTCGTCGCGTGCCGCCGGGCGCTCGCGCTCGGCGCGTTCGGCCTGCTCGGCCTTGGCCTGGCGGACGTGGGTGACGGTGTTGGGCGGGTCGTCGGTGCCGGTGTCCCCGGCGTCGTCGCCGTCCGAGCCCTTGCGGCGGCGACGGCGGCGACGGCGCTTGCTGCCGCCTTCACCGTCACTGTCGCCGTCGTTGTCGGCGTCGTCGCCCTCGGGCTCCTCCGCGACGTCCGACTCGTCCTTCGCGGGCTTTTCGTCCGTGTTGCCGTTGCGGGAGCGGCGGCGCGCGGGCGGCGGCTGCTCCTCTTCGGCCTGGGCGTCGTCGCCGTCGTTCTCGTCGCTGCCGTCGGCGCCCTTGCCCCGGCCACGGCCGCGGCGGCCACGGCGACGGCGGCGGCGGCTGTTGGCGTCGTCACCGTCGTCGTCGGCGTCGATGGCCGGCGTGGTGTCCTCGGCCTCTTCTTCCTCGACGATCTCGGGCTCGGGCTGCTGGCGCTTCTGCTTCACCGGGGCCGGAGCCGGCGGCTCCGCGAACGGGTCGGCCGGCTTGCGCGCCGGCTTGGTCGCGGCGGGCTCCGGCGGCAGGAAGACCGGCGACGGCGCGGCGAACACCGGCAGGTGCGCGCGGCTCTTCTGCCGCGGCCGCGGCTTCTCGGTCTCGGCGGGTGCCGGCTCGGGTTCCGGCTTGCGCCGGGTCCGCCCGGTGGGCGCGACCTCGACGTCACCGCCCGAGGTGGGGGCCACCTCGACGTCGCCACCGGAAGCGGGCGCCGCTTCGACGTCACCGCCGGAAGCCGGCGCGACCTCGACGTCGCCGCCGGAGAACGCCTCGGCGACCTTGAGGGCCACTTCCCGGGTCACGCTCGACTGCGCGCTGCGGACGCTTTCGCCCAGTTCGCCCAGCTTCGCGAGGACGTCCCGGCTGTGCGACTCGAGCAGCTTGGCCAGCGCGTGCACCCGGATCCGGGCGGGCAGGTCGGCCAGCGGGCCGGTCGTGGGTGTGGCGGGATTCCCGCCGGTGTGCTCGGCGGGTGTTTCCGCGTTCGACATGTGTCTCCTCCGCCCCCGGGCGCGTCTGCCGGTTCAACCCGGCAGGGACGCGGCCGCGCAGGGGCCCCTTTCTGTTCGTTCCGCCGTGGTGGTCACCAGCGGCGGGAATCCTTGCCCGACGACCGGGCGCCGCACCACCGACTCCCGATGGCGCGCAACCCGGTCAAAGGTCTGCTCGGCGGGTGCCTGCCCAAGCCTCGCGGCCCCCGGGCCGCCCGCCACGTCGTCCAGCCGCCCGGCTTGCGGGCGGCGACGCGCGTGGTGCTGGTTCATGCACTTCACCGGGCCACAATGCCGCAGGCAGCACCTCTCACGTGCGCCCCGCGGCCCAGTGGCCTCCCCGAGTATCCCACACCCGGTGACCGCACCGGTGTAGTCGGTACCTCACGCAGGCCGCCCGGGCGTGCCGCGGGGCACCGGCCGGGCGAACTTGGCCGCAGAGCTTGTCCGCCGGGCGCGGGGTGGCTAGCGTGCGGCTCGGGGTGGCCGGGCGCACGCGCGCCGGCACCCGCGTTCCGGCGTCCGGTGGGAGGTCAAGTGTCCCTGCTGGCGCGGCCGCTGCGGGCGGCCGTGTGCACCGTGCTGGTGCTTTCGGGATGCGTCACCGCCGGTCCGGCGGCGGCCGACGAGCCGTCCTGCGCCCACGGGCGGACCCTGCGTTACGTCGTCACCTTCGACCGTGGCACGGCCGAGTCCGCCGCGCGCGCTCAGATCGCCGGCGCCTGTGGCGCCACGACCGTGTACTACCCGCAGATCGCCGTCGCCGTGGCCACGTCCGGCGATCCGGGGTTCGGGCCGCGGATCGGCCTCGACCGGACGTTCAGCGCCCAGGGCGAGCGGCTGGCCGCGCAGCGCGCGACCGACCCGGTCAAGCCCCAGCCCGCGCGGGCGGCGCTGGCCGCGACCGACCCGGCCCGGGTGCCCGGCACGGACCTGAGCTCCCGGCAGTGGGACATGCAGGCGATCAACGCGGGCTGGGCGCACCGGGTGTCCGAGGGGAGCCGCGACGTCGTGGTCGGCGTGCTCGACTCGGGGATCGACCCGGCCCACCCGGACCTGACCGCGGCACTGGACCGCGACGACTCCGCCGGCTGCCTCACCGGCGCCCCCGACCAGGACCGCGGCGCGTGGGCGCCGACGACGTCGGTGCACGGCACGCACGTGGCCGGCATCATCGCGGCGGCCGACGACGGCCACGGCGTCACCGGCGTGGCGCCCGGCGTGCGCGTCGCCTCGGTGAAGGTGATCGACGACCGCGGGTACGCCGACCCCGAGGCCGCGGTGTGCGGGCTGATGTGGGCGGCGTCGCGGCACATGCAGCTGACGAATAGCAGCTACTTCGTCAACCCGTGGTCGCTGTCGTGCATCCGCGGCGACGACCGCGGCGTCGTGCACGAGGTGCTGGCCAGGGCGGTGGAGTACAGCACGTCGGCGGGCACGCTGAACGTCGCGGCGGCGACCAACGAGGCCGTCGGCCTGACGCCGTCCGCGCGGTCGGGCGCGCCCGGCGCGGGCACCGGGTGCGAGGCCCTGCCGGCCGGGCTGCGGGACGTCGTCGCGGTGTCGGCGGTGGGAGCGGACCGGGTGAAGGCGGGCTACAGCTCGTACGGGCTGGGCGTGATCGACGTCACCGCGCCCGGCGGCGAGACGGGCCGGTGCGTGCTCTCGACGGTCCCGGGCGGGTACGCGCCGCTGTGCGGGACGTCGATGGCGGCGCCGCACGTCGCCGGGGTGCTCGCGCTGCTGGCGTCCCAGCACCCGGGCGCCGGGCCGCGGCAGCTGCGGCGGTCGCTGGACGAGCAGGCGACGCCGATGGCGTGCCCGGCCGACTACGACCTGACCGGCGACGGGATCCAGGACGCGTACTGCGCGGGGTACGAGGGGTTCAACGGCTTCTACGGCCACGGCATGGTGGACGCGATGGCGGCGGTGGCGCCGCGGACCGGGCGGCCGGACCCGGCCCGCTGAGCCGCGTCACGTCAGCAGGAGTTTCGCGATGCGGCGGGTCGAGGCCCACAGGCCCACGCCGCCGAGGACCAGCAGGTAGGCGAGGTTGCCCAGCATCCCGGGCGACAGGATGCCCGTCGCGAGGCCGCGCATCAGCTCGATCGCGTGGTAGAGCGGGAAGCAGCGGACCACCCACTGCACCGGCTCCGGGTACACCGACAGCGGGAAGAACGTCGTCGAGAACAGGAACATCGGGGTCAGCACCAGCTGGATGTAGTCGAACTGGGCCGTCGACTTCACGAACGTCACCAGCGCCATGCCGACCGCCGAGAACGCCAGGCCCACCAGCAGGGCCGCCGGGACCATCAGCAGCGCCCACCACGACGTCAGCAGCCCCATCGCCGCCGCGATGCCGAGGAACGCCACCGCGTAGAAGCCGCCGCGCAGGACCGCCCAGCCGATCTCGCCGAGCGCGACGTCCAGCGGGCCGATCGGAGTGGCCAGCATCGCGTCGTACAGCTTCGCGTAGCGCAGCTTGAAGAACAGGTTGTACGTCGACTCGAAGACGGCGCCGTTCATCGCCGACATCGCCAGCAGCGCCGGGGCGACGAAGGCGACGTAGCTCATCGGGCGCCCGTCCGGGCCCGCGACCTCGGTGACCAGCTTGCCGAAGCCCAGCTGGAACGCCATCAGGTAGAGGAACGGCTCGATCGCGCCGGACAGGAAGATCAGCCAGCTGTTCCGGTAGACCATGGCCGCGCGCTCGATCAGCGCGCTCGCCCGGCCGGCGTAGAGCCCGGGCGGGAGGATCCGCAGCAGCAGCCCGCCGCGGGCCGGCGGAGCCTGGACGCTCACCATCAGACCACCAGCCTCTTGTAGAAGGCCCGGTGCGCGAGCGCCCACCCGGCCGCGAACAACGCCGCGAGCACGGCGAAGTGGCCGAGCATCGCCCAGCCGCCGACCCCGCCGACGCTCACGCCGCGGGCCAGCTGGGTGCCGTGCCACAGCGGCGAGATCCAGGCCAGCCAGCGGATCGCGGCGGGCAGCTGGGCGATCGGGAAGAACGTGCCGGAGAACAACGTCATCGGCATCACGACGAACCGGAAGATCAGCCCGAAGCGCTGGCCCTCGTCGTGGGTGCTCGCCGCCAGCGCGGCCATCGGCGTGGTGCAGGCGAGGCCGGTGACGGTGCCGGCCAGGATCACCAGCAGGACGCCGGGGCCGGTCCAGGAGCCGAAGAACAACGCGACGAACGCGTAGATCGCGCCGGCCAGGGTCAGCCGCAGCGCCGACCAGATCAGGTGACCGCCGAACACCTGGCCGGGTGACACCGGCGTGGCGGTGACGGCCAGGTAGTCCTTCTGCCACTTGAATCCGGAGAGAACGGGGTAGCTCGACTCGCCGATCGCCTGCTGTGCCGCACCGGCCGCGAGCAGCGCGGGCGCGATGTACTGCAGGTAGGAGAGGCCGCCGGTGACCGTGCCGGGCCGCACCTGCGACCCGAAGCCGAGACCCATCGCGGCGAGGAACAGCACCGGCTGCAGGCCGGTGGAGTACAAAGTGGACAGCCAGTGCCGGCGGTACCAGGTCCAGTGCCCTTCGACGCGCAGCCAGGCCCCGTGCCACCGGCCGACGACCCGGCCGGTGGATTCGACGGTGGTCATGGCCGATCCTTCCGGCCGAGGCGCGATCGCCGGGTGTCCCGGCAGGAGTGCGCGCGTGGAGTCTCCCGGCAGAGGCACGATCGCCGGATCGCCCGGCAGGAGTGCGCGCGTGAGCTGCACCCCCGCGGGTCCCTCCGGCGATGGGCATCGGCCGGAGCCCGGCGGAGTCGTGGCCGGGGCAGCCGGGCCAGGGCCACCGTCGCGACCGGAACGGCCGACTCGCCATCCCGAACGGCCAACCCGCCGACCGGAGCAGCCAACTCGCCACCCGGAGTGGCCGACTCGCCGGGAGGGCGGAGGGGCGCGGGACAGCCGTGTGCGCCACGAGAACCCGAGTCCATCAGTCCACCAGCGTTCGGCCGGTCAGCCTGAGGAACACGTCCTCCAGGGAACTGCGGCGCACCAGGCTCGACAGCGGGCGGACGCCTCGGGCGTGGGTGCGTTCCAGGGCGTCCTCGCCGTCGTTGCTGTAGAGCAGGACGCGGTCCGGGAGCACCTCCACCCGCTCCGCCAGGCCCGCCACCTGCGCGGCCGCCGACTCCTGCTCCCCCGACGCGAACCGCAGCTCGACGACTTCGCGCGTCGAGTAGCGGCTGATCAGCTCGGCCGGTGAGCCTTCCGCGGCGATGCGGCCGTGGTCCATCACCACCAGCCTGTCGCACAGCTGCTCCGCCTCGTCCATGTAGTGCGTGGTCACGATCAGCGTGGTGCCCTGGGCCTTGAGCCGGAACAAGCGATCCCACAGCAGGTGCCGGGCCTGCGGGTCGAGGCCTGTCGTCGGCTCGTCGAGCAGCAGCAGTTCCGGGTCGTTGACCAGCGACCGCGCGATCGTCAGACGCCGTTTCATGCCGCCCGACAGCGGGTCCACCTTGTCGTCCGCCCGGTCCGTCAGCTGGGCGAACTCCAGCAGCTCTTCGGCCTTGCGGCGAGCCACCGCCCGCGACAGCCCGAAGTACCGGGCGTACACGATCAGGTTCTCCCGGACGGTCAGCTCGACGTCCAGGTTGTCCAGCTGCGGCACGACGCCGAGGCGCGCGCGGATCCGCGGGCCGGCGGCGTCCGGGTCCAGGCCGAGGACCCGCAGGTCGCCGTCGGTCCGCGGTGACACGCACGCGATCATCCGCATGGTCGACGACTTCCCGGCGCCGTTGGGGCCGAGGAAGCCGAACGCCTCCCCGCGCCGCACCTCGACGTCGATCCCGCGCACGGCTTCGAACTCGCCGAACCGCTTCACCAGTGCCTTGGCCTGCACCAGCGCCGGCTCTCGCTCCTCCGTTTGGTCCACACCCGAACCCTAGGACCCGCCACCGACAAAAACCGAACGGTTTAGCCGCGAACGGTCGACACCAGCGTTTTCGTCACCCCGTTGACCGTCACCGACAGCCGCGCGACGCCCGGGCGCAGCGCCGTCAGCACCCCGGTCGACGGGTCGAACGACGCGACGTCCCACGGCGCGGGCGGCCACCCGGCCGAAGCGATGTGCGTGCCCCACGCGCCGGTCCAGTCCGCGCTGACCGGGTACGACACCGGGACGTCGCGGGCGCCCTGGCGCAGCGTCGCGCGCACGTCGGCGTGGGCACCCCGGGCAAGCTCCGCCGGCCCCGCGAGGGTCAGCGCGTCGACGTTCGGGCGGGTCTCGAACCGCACCGGCTGGGCGCGGTCGGCCGGGTCGACGCGCAGCAGCGTCCAGCCGACGAACCCGCCGTCGCCCGGTGCGGCCGCGGGCGCCTTGCCGGAGTTGCCGTTGACCAGGTACGGCACACCGTCCACACGGGACAGCGAGAACACGCCGGCGTGCGAGGCGACGGCCGCCGCGGGCTTGCCGGACGTCTGCTCGAAACCGGTCAGCCAGCCGGTCAGCAGCGCCGCTTCCTTCGGGTCGGCGAGCTGGGAGTTCCCGGTCGGGCTCGGGTCCTTCACCGGGTGGTGCATCGCGACGACGACCCCGCGCACGTTCCGGTCGGCGGCCGCCGAGTCGAGCGCCGTGCGCAGCATCCGCACCTGGTCGAACCCGCCGGCCCGCAGCGAGCCGCGCGAGGAGTCCAGCAGCACCAGCCGGATCCCGCGCAGGTCGACGACGCGGTGGGTGTCCCCGAAGACGGCCTGGAAGTTGGCGAGGCCGTTTCCGCCCTCGGCTTCGTGGTTGCCCGGCACGTAGTACCACGGCGCCTTGCCGTCCAGCTCCTCGGAAATCACCTGCCGCGCCAGCGTGAAGTCGGGCGGCGTGCCGCGGTCGACGAAGTCGCCGTTGAGCAGCACCAGGTCCGGCTTCGCCGCGACGGCCTCGCGCAGCGCCCGCCGCGCCTGGGCGACCAGCGGGCCCGTGGGGTCGTCGGCGGTGAACTGCGCGTCGCTGACGACCGCGACGCGCAGGCCGCCGGCGAGCGTTCCGTCGGTGACCAGCGCCGGGTCGTGCGGCGCCGGGTCCGCGGGCACCGTCGCCGACGGCGCCACCTCGAACGTCAGGTCGTCGAACACCAGGTGACCTTCGTACTGCTGGTCCGGCACGTTTTCGACGGCGTAGAACCGCGCCAGCCGCTGCCCAGCGGGCAACCCGGCCGGCACCGCGGCGGTGACGTAGCGCCAGCCCGTCCAGTCCACGCTCAGCGACAAGTCCACAATGGACGCGACGTTCGCGGCGTCGCGCAGTTCGGCCCGCAGCCAGGCGCCCTTACCGTCACCGTTGACCCACAGGCCGATCTTCTGCGTGCCCGTCGGTACCGGCAGCGACGCCGAAGGCGTGACGTACGCGGCACGCGTCGCGGTCGTGCCGGTCAGCCGGTAGTCCAGCGCGAGACCGGCGCCGCCGTCCCGCCCCAGCGCCGCGGACAGCGCCGCGCCGACGACCGCCGGGAACACCGTGGCGGTCCAGCCCGCCGGGCCGTCCAGCGGCGCCGCGACCTGCGCGACCGTGCCCACGGATACGGCCAGGTGGGTGGTCAGGCCGGCCGCCGTCGCGGTGATCGCGGACGCGCCGGACGCGGTCAGCGCCGTCACCGAGAACCCGTCGCCCGCCGGGACGACGCGCACGACCGCGTGGTCGTAGTCGAGCTTCACGTCGTCGGGCTCCAGCCAGGTGCCGTAACCGTCGGCGTCGTAGCCGTAGACCTTGAACGTGCTGGTCGCGCCGGCGGCCGACAGCGCGACCTGCTCGGTGCTGGTGCCGAGCCGGACCGGCTTGCCCAGCACCGAAAGCGCCGTCTTCCCGGCCGCCCGGCCGGACTTCGCGACGACGTCGACCCCGCCGGGACCGTGCCCGGTCACGACCCCGTACGTCACGGAGGCCCGCCGGGGGTCGGACGTCGTCCAGCGCGGGTCGGCGGCGACCGCGGCGCCGGTCTCGTCGTGCCCGTCGGCGACCAGGTGCCGGGTCAGGCCGGTCAGGACGCGGGTCGCGTCGGCCGTCGCCACCGCGGGCGCCGGCGCGAACGCCGTCAGCCGGCCGCTGCCGGGCACCGTGCCGAAGCCGATCCCGTTGGGCACCAGGCGTTCCCCGCCGTCGGACGGCGCGTTGCGGATGCTCGGCGCGGCCTCGCCCTCGGTGCGCGCCAGCAGCGTCGACGAGCCGCCGCCGTCGAGGTTGATCGCGTCGTCGGCGCCGAGGCTCTTCAGGTGCCGCGCCAGTTCCAGCTCGGTCATGCCGCGGCTGTCGGCCTGGCGTCCGTCCACAGTGGCCAGCCACAGTTTCGTGCCGTCGGCGGAGAAGCCGACCGCGGTCCGCGGGTGCATCGCGACGTTGTCGACGGGCTGCACGACGCCGTCGCGCAGCAGGACTTCGTTGCCGCCCACCGCGACCGCGATCTTCCCGGCGTCGGAGCGCGGCGCGTACGTGACGCCGACCGCGTCACCCGGCTTCAGCGCGGCGAGCGCGTCCGCGCCGGCCTCACGGGCCAGGAGCACGGTCGTGCCGGCCGCGATCGGGCCGTCCGCCGGCGCGGTGCGCACCTGGGTGACAACGCCGTCGCGCAGCTCCACCTCGAGGACCCGCGCGGCGCCGGCCACCGACGTCGCGCGGCCGGAGCGGCCCCACAACGGCGTGTAGACGCCGATCGCGTCGCGGTCCAGGACCGGGCTGTTGAAATTCGTGGCCTTGACGGCGCCGCCGGGCAGCGTGACCGTCGCTTCGAGGAAGACCGATGCGAGCCGGGCCTTGCCCTCGTCCGTGATCGCCGCGGTGAGGTTGTGGCCGGCCGCGGGCGCCGTCTGCAGCTGCCCGTGGTCGACGCCGACGCCGATCGGCGCGCCGGTGGCGTTGATGTCGAAGAAGTCGCCGTTCACGCCGGCGACCGCGCCGGTGCGCGCGACCTGCTGCGAGAGCGGTGTGCGCGCGGAAACCGTGCCCGGGCTGAGGTACGTCGGCCAGAGCACCTTGCTGCCCAGGTCGACGGCGAGGGTGTCGCCGCGGATCCAGCCCGCCGGGTCGTACCGGTCGAACTGGGTGAGGTCCAGGCCGGGCGCGACCTCGGTGGTCGCGCTGCCGGTGACGAGGCCGTCGTCGGGGTCCGCGGCGGCGGAGGTCGCCGGGCCTTCGTGGGCCGACGACGCGGCGGGCGCGCCCTCGATCGGCGGCGTCCCCAGCGGCGCCGCGAGCGGGTCGGCGTGGGCCGGGACGACGAGACCGGACGTGAACAGCGCCAAGAGCGCGCCGGAGAGCACAAAGCGTGACTTCTTCACCGGGTACCCCAGTATCGAGTGAGAGTGAACCGGACCAGCACAACGCAGCGGCACGGCCACGGGAAGGCTTCGCGGTGAACGCCGCCTGAATGGTCTAGAACAGCTGCGGCGTCAGGCCGTGAACGGCGCCTGGAGGAACTGTTCGGCGGTCCCGGTGTCGCCGGTGAGACGCGGCGCGGGGGCGGTGCGCTTCCACAGGTGCAGCAGGAGGTCCTGCGCCGTCGCCTCGGCGGTCGCGGCGGGTTCGGTGGCCGGGCCGAGTGCGGGTGGCTCACCCGGGTGCAGCGTCCAGGCGTCGCCGGTGTCGGTGGTGCGCAGCGCGAGCGGCGCGGCCAGTGGCGGCGGGGCGTGCCAGCGCGAGACGCGCGGGAGCCAGGCGGTGAGGACCTCGTCGACGCCGTCCGCGGCGACGGCCGGGTCGAGCGTGACCGCGGTGCCGGCCGCGGCGTGCGCGTCCGTGAGGTGGACGGCGGTTTCGTGGACCTGGCGGCGGAACCAGAAGGCCTTGACCTTCCCGGTGCCCGCGAAGTGCCAGCAGCGGTCCTCGGGAGTGGCGGCCTCGAGCGCCTCCAAGAGCTGCTTAGCGCTGTCGGCGTACCAGGACGCGAGGTCGGCGCCCGGGCCGTCGTCGAAGCTCTGCCGTTGCGATTCCCCGGAGATGACGACGGAGGTGGCCCAGCGGTGCACGTTGCCCAGGTGCGTGCCGAGGTCGCGCAGCGTCCAGCCGCCGCAGTCCGGCACGGCCGCGGCGGGGTCGGCGGTGCGCAGGACTTCGGCGAACCCGCCGGTCAGCTCCCGCAGCACGGGGAGGTAGTCGCGGGCCGGGAACGGCATCGTCGTCATCGGGTCTCCGGGTCGAGCCGGGGCCACCCGGGGGTGGCCCCGGTGCCGATCACAGGTCGGGGAACCAGAGCTTCAGCTCGCGCTCGGCCGACTCCGCGGAGTCCGAGCCGTGGACCAGGTTGTACTGGGTCTCCAGCGCGAAGTCGCCGCGGATGGTGCCCGGGGTGGCCTTCTCGACCGGGTCGGTGCCGCCGGCCAGCTGGCGGAACGCCGGGATCGCGCGCGGGCCTTCGACGGCGAGCGCGACCAGCGGGCCCGAGGTGATGAACTCCAGCAGCTCGCCGAAGAACGAACGCTCCTTGTGCTCGGCGTAGTGCTCCTCGGCCAGGGCCTGGGGGACGGTCCGCAGTTCGACGGCGACGAGCTTGAGGCCCTTGCGCTCGATCCGCGAGATGACCTCGCCGACGAGGCCGCGCGCGACGCCATCGGGCTTGACCAGGACCAGCGTGCGTTCAGTCACGACGGTGTTTCTCCTTGTTGCGGTTAAGTGTCGGTGCGCGGAGCCTAGCCGACGGTCTGCCGGCCCTTCGTAGTCGACGTCACGAACCGGCCTGAAAGCCGTGAAGGCCTCTCGGAGTCATGGAGTCGTTGCAACACCGCCCAGCGAAGGGTGGAACTGCGATGACACGGGTACGAACCCATCGGTGGCTACCACGCTCGGCGCAGCTGCTGTTCTGGCAGCAGATCCGGGCAGGCCTGACCGCGAAACCGGCCGCGCAAGCGGCCGGTTTCGCCCCCGCCACAGGCGGGCGGCTGTTCCGCCAAGCTGGCGGGGTGATCAGCAACGCACCCCACCAGCCCGGGCCGGTCCGGCTGACCATCGCCGAGCGGGAAGAGATCGCCTGTCTGAAAGCCGCAGGTCACGGCCCACGCGCCATCGGCAGAACGATCGACCGGCCGGCCTCGACAGTGTCACGGGAGCTGGCCCGCAACACCGGCCTGACCGGCCACTACCGGGCCAGCAGTGCCCAGCACGCGGCCGAGGAACGCGCGAAACGACCCAAACCGGCGAAGCTGCGCGCCGATCCGGCGTTGCGGGCGGCGGTGCAGGACGGGCTGACCCGGAAGTGGTCGCCGCGGCAGATCTCCGAGAGACTGGTGCTGGACTTTCCCGACCGGCCGGAGATGCGGGTGTCGCACGAGACGATCTATCAGTCGCTGTATGTGCAGGGCCGGGGCGCGTTGCGCCGGGAACTGACCGCGGCACTGCGGACCGGGCGGGCGTTGCGGATGCCGCGGCGGCAGGCCCAAACCCGGCGGGAACGCCCGTCGGGCGGGATCCAAGACATGGTCAACATTTCCGAGCGGCCGGCCGAGGCCGCCGACCGGACGGTCCCGGGGCATTGGGAAGGCGACCTGATCCTGGGCAAGGACAATCGGTCCGCGATCGGGACGCTGGTGGAACGCTCGACCCGGTTCGTGATGCTGCTGCACCTGCCCCACGGGCGGGACGCAGCCACCGTCGCCGCGGCGATGACCGAGATGATCCAGACGTTGCCGCCGCTGCTGCTGGGCTCGCTGACCTGGGATCAGGGCAAAGAAATGGCCCATCACCGGAAGATCACCCTGGACACGGGGTTGCAGATCTACTTCTGCGATCCGCATTCGCCCTGGCAGCGCGGCAGCAACGAGAACACCAACGGTCTGCTCCGGCAGTACTTTCCCAAAGGCACCGACCTGTCCCAGCACAGCGCGGATGATCTGGTGCGGGTGGCGGAGGAGCTGAACGGGCGGCCTCGGGAGACCCTCGGCTGGCGGACACCAACCGAGGCCCTCACGAAGCTACTGTCAGATCAACAAACACCAGGTGTTGCAACCACTGCGTGAATCCGCCCCTCCTTACCGGCTCTTAAAGCCGGTAAGGAGGCCTTCACGGCTTTGGACTCACTTCAGCGGCCTTGCGGGTGCAGCTTCTTCGACCACAGCGACGCTCCCGTGGCGTCGCGCAGGTCCACCGTCAGGTCGCCGCTGGCGCCGTCGATGTTCAGCTCGCCGAAGTGCTGGAAGCCGTCGATCGGGGCGGTGTTCGCGACCGGCGGGGCGTGGACGAACACCGCCTCCGGGCCGAACGTCGGGTCGAGCGTGTTGGGGCCGAACGCGCCCGCGTTCAACGGCCCGGACACGAACTCCCAGAACGGGTCGAAGTCCTGGAACGCGGCGCGGTCCGGCGAATAGTGGTGTGCCGCCGTGTAGTGGACGTCCGCCGTCAGCCAGACGACGTTGCGGACACGACGGCGCTGGATCTCGCGCAGCACCCAGGCCAGCTCCGTCTCGCGGCCGCCGGGTGCGCCGGGCAGGTTGTTCGCCACGGCCTCGATCGCGGTGCCGTCCGGGACGACCAGGCCCAGCGGCATGTCCGCCTGGACGATCTTCCACGTCGCCGTGCTGCGGCCGAGCGCGTCGGCCAGCCAGCGGGCCTGCCGGTCGCCGAGGATGTAGCCCGGTTTCGTCTGGTCGGCCGTGTTGGCGTTGCGGTAGGTCCGCATGTCCAGCACGAAGATCTCGGCGCGCGTGCCGTACCGGAAGCTCCGGTAGACGCGGCCGTCGACGGCCTGGCGCGAGTCGATCGGGTGCCACTCGTGGAACGCCTGGTAGGCCCGCGGCGCGAGGACGTCGACGCGCTTCTCGGTGTACGCCGGGTTGTCGAGGATCTTGCCCGGGTACCAGTTGTTGAGGACCTCATGATCATCCCACTGGACGTAACTGGGCACCTGTGCGGCGAAGCGGCGGAAGTGCTCGTCGAGGCGGTTGTACGCGTGCTGGCCGCGGAACTCCGCCAGCGTCTCGGCGACCTTCGCCTTCTCCGCGGTGACGACGTTGCGCCAGGTGCGGCCGCCGGGCAGCGTGACCGTCTCGGTCAGCGGGCCGTCGGAGTAGACCGTGTCGCCGCTGTGCAGGAACAGGTCCGGGCGGCGGGCGGCCATCGCCGAGAAGATCGTCATGCCGCCCAGGTCCGGGTTGATGCCCCAGTTCTGGCCGACGACGTCGCCCGACCAGAGGATCCGGGCGCTGCTGCGGCCGACCGGCGCCGTGGCGAACATGCCGGTCAGCGGCTCGCTCGTGGCGCGCCCGTCCGGCGACTCCGCCGTGACGCGGTAGTGGAACTCCGTCCCCGGCGTCAGCCCGGCGACGCGCACCCGGCCGGTGCCGTCGCTGTCCGGGCCGACGGCGGGGCCGGTGATCCGGCGGGCGTGGCGGAACGACGGGTCCCGCGCGATCTCGACGACCAGGCGCGCCGGGCGGTCCGCGCGCGACCAGACGACGGCGGACCCGGTCGTGACGTCGCCGGACTGGACGCCGTGGGTGAGCACGGGCCGGTCGCGGCGCACGAGCGGCGTCGCGGCGAAAGCGGTCGACGGCAGCACGAGACTCGCGGCCGCGCCGGTCAGGCCGGCCTTGAACAGCGTGCGGCGGGAGTGGTGGGTCGGTTCGGTCATGCGCGGATCCAACCCCGCCCCGGCCAACGCCGGATGGCGTGCGGGTGAACGGATCCCGGGGGTTTCCCCGATGTCCGAGGCGGCTCGCCGTCGGTAACGTGGCGATCACGACAAGGGGGTCAGATGAGACCATTCAGGAAAACCCTGGCGGTGCTGACGGCGGCGCTCACCGTCACCACGCTGGGCACAAGCATCGCGGAAGCGGGACAGGACAGCGGCAAAGCCGTCCTCCGCTACACCGAACACGGCGTCCCGCACATCGTCGCGAAGGACTTCGCCGGGCTCGGTTACGGCTACGGCTTCGCGGCGGCGACCGACAACGTCTGCGAGCTCGCGAACATCTACCTGACGGTGAGCGCGCAACGCTCGAAGTACTTCGGCCCGGACGGCGAGGGCTACCCGTCGCTGTCCGACGCCGGGAACAACCTGCACAGCGACCTGTTCTTCCAGCAGCTCAACGACTCCCACGTCGTCGACCGGCTGGTCGCGCAGCCCGCGCCGCTGGGACCGCGGCCCGAGGTCCGCGACATCGTCTCCGGCTACGTCAAGGGCTTCAACGCCTACCTCGCCCGCACCGGCCGTTCCGGGATCAGCGACCCGGCCTGCCGCGGCGCTGGCTGGGTCCGGCCGATCACCGAGCAGGACTTCTACCGCCACTACTACGCCATCGCCATCACCGGCGGGCAGGGCGCCATCACCGACGGCCTGTTCACCGCGCCGCCGACCGGCGCGACGTCGACCAAGACCGGCACCGCGGATCAGCTCGCGACGCGCGTGCGGGAGACGCTCGGCGGGGGCGGGCTCGGCAGCAACGGCATCGCGATCGGCGCCGACAGCACCGCGGCCGGCAAGGGCAGTGTGCTGCTCGGCAACCCGCACTACCCGTGGCAGGCCGGGCGCCGGTTCTGGCAGAGCCAGCTGACCATCCCGGGCCGGTTCGACGTGGCCGGCGCGAGCCTGCTCGGCATGCCGTTCGTCCAGATCGGGCACACCGCCGACGCGGCCTGGACGCACACGGTGTCCACGCCGATCACGTTCGGCCTGTTCGAAGTCCCGCTGAAGCCGGGCGACCCGACGACCTACCTGGTCGACGGCCAGGCCGAGAAGATGACCTCGCGCGACGTCTCGGTCCAGGTGCGCCAGGCCGACGGCTCGCTGAAGCCGGTCCGCCAGACGTTCTGGTCGACGCGGTACGGGCCGGTGATCGGGGACGTCGCCGGGATTCCGGTGCCGTGGACGGCGAAGTCGGCGTACGCGGTGCGCGACGCCAACGCCACCAACCTGCGCGGGCTCAACACCTGGTTCGAGCTCGACCAGGCACGCAGCACGGCCGACATCACCCGCGCGCTGAGCCGCACGCAGGGTGTGCCGTGGGTCAACACGATCGCCACCGACCGGGCGGGCCACGCGCTGTACTCCGACGTCCAGGTCGTCCCGCACGTCACGGACGAGCAGGCGAAGGCGTGCAGCACGCCCCTGGGACAGCAGACGTTCCCGGCCGAAGGACTGTCCATCTTGGACGGTTCGAAGTCGTCGTGCAACTGGGGTTCCGACCCCGGCGCGGTGGAGCCGGGCATCTTCGCGCCGTCGCGGCTGCCGCAGCAGCAGAGCCGGGACTACGAGCTGAACACGAACGACAGCGCGTGGCTCGCGAACGCGAAAACCCCGATCACGGGCTACCCGCGGATCGCCGGCGACATCGGCACCGAACGCTCACCGCGGACCCGGGAAGCGCTGCTGAGCGCCGAAAAGGGCGGGTTCACAACGGACTCGATGAAGCAGCTGCTCTTCGCCGACCACAGCCTGCTCGCCGACCTGACGGCGGCGGACCTGGCGAAGCTGTGCGCGTCGTTCCCCGGCGGGCAGGCGCCGTCGTCGTCCGGCCCGCAGCCGGTCGGGCCCGCGTGCACGACCCTGGCGAACTGGGACCACACGTACTCGCTCGACAGCCGTGGTTCGCTGCTGTTCCACCGGTTCACCGTCCGGCTCAGCGGCACGGCGCGCTTCGCGGTGCCGTTCGACCCGAAGGCGCCGCTGACCACGCCGAACACGCTCAACTCAGCGGATGCCGGCGTGCAGAAGGCGTTCGGCGACGCGCTGGCCGACCTGCGCAAGGCGGGGCTCGCACCGGACGCGCCGCTGCGGGACGGCCAAGCCGTCACCCGTGACGGCGAGCGGATCCCGATCCACGGCGGACCGGGCCAGCTCGGCATCCTCAACGTGATGACGCCGCTGTGGGACCCGTCGCGCGGGGTCGTCGACATCCAGCACGGGTCGAGCTACATCCAGGTGGTCGGGTTCAGCGGGCACGCGTGCCCCGACTCCTCGACGTTGCTGACCTACTCGCAGTCGGCGAACCCGCAGTCGCCGTACTTCAGTGACCAGACGAAGCTCTACAGCCGGGGTCAGTGGGTGAAGGACCGCTTCTGCGAAGCCGACATCCTGCGCTCCCCCGCGCTGCGGGTCGTCGTCCTGCGGTGAGTCAGGGCTGGGGCTGCTGCTGGCTCGCGAGGGTGCCGGCCGCCATCCGGCGGGCGACGTCCTTGCGCAGCCACAGCAGCCACAGCCAGACCGCCAGGAAGATCACGCCCAGCACGGCGATCGCGGGCAGCCAGAACACCAGCGCGATCAGCACGACCTGCAGCGCGAGGAGCACCGGGACCGTCCACGGCCGCTTGACGAACCCGCAGAGGACGACGTGCAGCAGCGCGACGGCCAGCACGGTCCAGCCGGTGCCGGTGCTGATCCCGCCGCCGAGCTTGTTCACCACCGGCAGCGCGAGGGCGACGGTGATGCCCTCCAGGATCAGCATCCCCGACATCACGCCGCGGAACCCCTTCATCGGGTCCTTCGGCTTCGGTGCGGTTTCCGTCGGTTCACTCACGCCGGCTCCTTCCCGAACAGCGTGCGCGCCTCGCCCGCGGTGACGACCGAGCCGGTGACCAGCACGCCGCCGCCCGCGAGGGGCTCTTCCGGGTCGTCACTGGTCTCCACCAGCGCGATCGCCGTCTCGGCGGCGGTCTCCAGGTCGGTTTCGGCGACGACCCGGTCCTCGCCGAAGATCGAGATCGCCAGGTCGTTGAGCTCCTCCAGCGGCATCGACCGCGGCGACGAGTTGCGCGTGACGACGACGTCGGACAGCACCGGCTCCAGGGCCTCGAGGATGCCGCGGGCGTCCTTCTCGGCCATCACGCCGACGACGCCGACCAGCCGGCGGAACGCGAACTCCTCGGCCACGGTCGCGGCCAGCGCGCGGGCGCCGTGCGGGTTGTGCGCGGCGTCGAGCAGCACCGTCGGCGCCGCGCGGACGCGCTCGAGCCGGCCCGGGTTCTCGACCTCCGCGAACGCCTCGCGCACGGCCTCCATGACCAGCTGCTTGTCCTTGCCCGCGCCGAAGAACGCCTCGACGGCGGCCAGCGCGAGCGCGGCGTTCTGGGCCTGGTGGGCGCCGTGCAGCGGCAGGAAGATCTCGTCGTAGACCCCGCCGAGGCCCTGCAGCTTCAGCATCTGCCCGCCGACGGCGATCTCGCGCTCCAGCACACCGAACTCGCTGCCGGCGCGCGCCACCGAGGCGTCCACCTCGACCGCGCGGTCCAGCAGCACCTTCTGCACCTCGGGGTCCTGCTCGGCGATCACCGCGACGGACCCGGGCTTGATGATCCCGGCCTTCTCCCTGGCCGCGCCGAGGATGTCGGGGCCGAGGTACTCGATGTGGTCGAGGCCGATCGGCGTGATGACGGCGACCTCGGCGTCCGCGACGTTCGTGGCGTCCCAGGCGCCGCCCAGGCCCGCCTCGATCACGGCGGCCTCGACGGGCGCGTCGGCGAAGGCGGCGAACGCCATCCCGGTGAGGATCTCGAACTTGCTCATCGCCACGCCGTCCGCGGCGGCGCCGTCGACCATGGCCACGTACGGCGCCAGGTCATGCCACAACTCGGCGTAACGCGCGGCGGAGATCGGGTGTCCGTCCAGCGCGATCCGCTCGGTGACCAGCTGCAGGTGCGGACTGGTGTAGCGGCCGACGCGCAGGCCCATCCGGGTCAGCAGCGCGTCGATCATCCGGGCCGTGGAGCCCTTGCCGTTGGTGCCGGCCACGTGCAGCACCGGGTAGCCGCGGTTGGGCTCGCCCAGCAGCTGGACCAGGGCGGAGATGCGGGTCAGCGACGGCTCGATCTTCGTCTCGGGCCAGCGCTGGTTCAGCTCGGCCTCGACGGCCATCAGCTCGCGCCGCGCCTCGGGGCCGTCCGGGTGGCCGTACGCCTCGGGTGCGCCCTGGTCGTCGAGCTCGTGCAGCTCGGCGTCCTCGGCGGTGATCATGTCGGGCACCGGGCCGGTGGCGAGGTTGTCACCCAGCTGGCCGACGCCGCCGATCCCGCCGCGCGACCCGCCGCCCGCGTCGAACGCGGTGTCCCGGGCGTTCAGTTCGGGGTCGGTGTCGTCGTCGTCCTCGTACCCCTGGGCGCCCAGTTCGTCGACGCCCGCGAAGCTGTCCAGATCCGACAGGTCCGGCCTGCGACCTGTCTCATCCTGCGGCACTGAATCTCCTCCGGCCTGGGGTTTTCGGCTTGCCTTGCGAGTCTACGTGCGCCTCAGGTGGCACTCTCGACGCATGCCGTTCAACCACAACGACCACTACCACCCGCTGCTGCTGGACCAGCTGCCGCCGGGGCCGGGGATCGCGCTGGACGTCGGCTGCGGCACCGGCCGGTTCGCGCGGCGGCTGGCCGCGACCGGGATGGCGGTGGAGGCCCTCGACGTGTCGGCGGCCATGGTGGAGGCGGCGTCGGGCCTCGGGTCGCCGGGACCGGGCAAGATCGTCTACCGGCAGGCGGACATCACCACCGACGACCTGCCGGAGCAGCACTACGACTACATCTCGTGCCTCGCGTCCCTGCACCACGTGCCGTTCGGGACGGTCACCAAGCTGCGCCGCGCCCTGGTGCCGGGCGGGGTGCTCGTGGTGCTGACGCCGGCCCGGCCGAGCGGCCCGCGCGACTGGCTGCGGGAGCTGGCGGCGGTGCCGGCCAACGCGCTGGCCCGGCTGGTCGTCCACGCCGGCGAGCGGCTCAACGGCGGCGGGGACGACGGGCCGCAGGCACCCACGCTGTTCCGGTTCCCGGCGATGGCCGAGGTGCGGCGCGACGCCGCCCGGCTGCTGCCCGGGAGCACGATCCGGCCGCTGCTGTTCTGGCGCACGCTGATCACTTACCGTGAGCCGGAAGACGATCACCCGTTGTGACACCACGGGCGGGTGAAGTCCGCCCCCGCACCACCCCGTGCTCGCTAGATGTGGAGGGAGTTCCGCAGAACAGAACGGGGTCTTCATGCGCATCGCCCGGCTGCTCATCGCCGTCGTCTCGGCAGCCATCCTGCTTCCCGCGTCCGCCACCGCGGCGTCGGCGGCACTCCCGGTTTCCCGCATCCACCACTACGTCGCGCTCGGCGACTCCTACACCTCGGGGCCGTTCATCCCGGCCCAGCGGACCGACCCGCTCGGCTGCGGCCGGTCGACGGCGAACTACCCGTCGGTGCTGGCGGACGCGCTCGGCGTCGGCGACTTCGACGACGCCAGCTGCGCCGGCGCCGACACCACGAACATGACCCGGCCGCAGTCCGTGCCGTTCAGCGGCACCAACCCGCCCCAGCTGGGCGCGCTGCGGATCGACACCGACCTGGTCACCCTCGGCATCGGAGGCAACGACTTCGGCGTCTTCGGCGGCATCGTCGGGACGTGCCCGGGCCTGCGGAAGGCCGATCCGACCGGCAGCCCGTGCGAAGAGCACTTCACGACCAACGGCGTCAACACGGTGAAGACGGCCATCGGGAACACCGTGCCGCGGGTCGAGGCCGTGCTCGCCGCCATCCACGAGCGCTCGCCCGGCGCGCGGGTCCTGGTCGTCGGCTACCCGCGGATCGCGCCGCCGAGCGGCTACTGCCCGGACGTCCTGCCGTTCGCCGACGGCGACTACGCCTGGCTGAACGAGGTCGAGCAGGAGCTGAACCAGGCCCTGTCGGACGCCGTCGACGCGGATGGCAAGGCCACTTACGTGGACACGTTCGGCCCGTCCCGCGGGCACGACGCCTGCGCGCGCGGCGGCTCGGCGTGGATCAACGGCAAGGACCAGAACATCTTCGTCGCGGCGGCCTACCACCCGCTGAAGGCGGGCATGGCCGGGATCGCCGCGGTGGTGCTGAAGCAGGCTCGCTGACCCGTGCCGTGAGGGGCACCCTCAGGGACTCCGTGTCCCTCACGGCTTTGGGTCAGACGGAGACCGTCGCGGCCACGAAGTCCAGGACCAGCCGGGCGAACTCGGCCGGCAGCTCGGCCGGGGCGCCGTGGCCGGCGTCGATCGTGGCGGCGCGCGCGCCGGGAATCGCCGCGACCAGCTCGCGCTGCTGCTCGGCCGTGACGATCCGGTCGTGGGCGCTGCCGAGCACCAGCGTCGGCGCGGTGATGGCGCCGAGGACCGGCCGCAGGTCGACGTGGCGGTCGGCTTCCGTCTGGCGGTCCGTGCCCGGCTGGATCATCGTCGTGAGGTCCGCGACGAGCTGGTCGTTGCCCGCCGCGGTCGCCGTCGACCAGTAGCGCGGGCCGAACGCCATCAGCGGCAGCATCCGGGCGAACGCCGCCGGGCCGTCGGCCAGCAGCTCGAGCCAGTGGCGGAACTCGGCGTCCTGGCGGACGTCGGTGACCGGCCACGCCGCGTGCAGCACGGCCGAGCGCACCCGGCTCGGGTGGGTGCCGGCCAGGTGCGCGGCCACCACGGCGCCGAGCGAGTGCCCGACGACGTGCGCGGCCGCGACCCCGGCGTCGTCCAGCACCGCCAGCACCTCGGCGGCCAGGTCGGCGACGTCGATCGGCCCGCCGTGGTCGGTGGTCAGCCCCGAGCCGGAGAAGTCCGGGGCGAGCACGGTGAAGCGGTCGCGAGCCAGGGCCGTCAGCGGTCCCCACTGCTCGCGGGACGCGGCGGTGCCGTGGAGCAGGAGCAGCGCGGGGCCGTGGCCGTCGACGTCGTAGTGCACGGCGGCTTTCCCGCCGGCGAGGGTCACGGGGACCGTGGGCATGGCTTTCCTTCCGGGTTCAGGCGGCAACCGGGACGATCGCGCGCAGGGCCGCGGTGAACGCGCGGGGGTTCTCCTGGTGCGGGATGTGCCCGCAGCCGGCGATGACGTGCACCCGGGCGCCGGGCGTCAGGGCCGCGCACGCCCGCGGGACTTCGAGGGGGATCTCGGTGTCGAGCTCGCCGTGCAGGTAGGTGATCGGGACGGACAGCCGTGGCAGCCGCGGCCGCGGGTCGTAGCGCGTCACCTCGGTGAACATGTCGTCGAGGTAGACGCTCGAGTCGGCCAGCTGGCGCACGGTCCAGTCGACCAGCTGCGGCGAGACGCCCGGGGCGAACCAGTTCGGCACCCATTCCGCCAGGGTGCCGATGCGGTCGTCGAGCATCCGTTCGCGCAGGTCGAGGACCTTCTCCAGCATCGCCGCGGCCGGCCAGTAGGCCGGGCCGTCGACCGCGACGACCCCGCCGACGAGCTCGGGGCGGGCCAGGGCGAGCTCGGTGCCGAAGACCGCGCCGAACGACGAGCCGACGACGACGGCCTTCTCCAGTTCCAGCGCCTCGATCACCGCGGCGACGTCGGCCGTGACGCCGTCGATCGTGTTGCCCTCGGCCGGCTGGTCGGAGCGGCCGCACCCGCGCCAGTCGAGGGTGACGACGCGGTGGTCGCGCACCAGGTCGGGCAGGCACGACTGCCAGACGCGGCCGCTGGTCCCCCAGCCGTGCAGAAGGAGCAGAGCGGGGCCGCGGCCGGCGTCGTCGTAGTGGAGGCGGGTGCCGCGAACGTTCAGGGAGGGCATGTCGGGTTCCTTTCGCTCGGGTTCGAGCCAACCGCCCGGACGAGCGTTTTCCGATGAGCACTCCGCTCGTACACTCATCACGAACAGTGATGAATGGGGGCGGCGGTGGAGCTACGGCAGGTGCGGTACTTCGTCGCGGTCGCCGAGGAGCTGCACTTCGGGCGCGCGGCCGAGCGGCTGCACATCGTCCAGCCCGCGGTGAGCCAGCAGGTCCGGCGGCTGGAGCGGGAACTGGGGGTCGCGTTGCTGAACCGAACCACCCGGAGCGTGTCGTTGACCGAGGCGGGCCGGCGGTTCCTGCCGCACGCGCGTGCGGTGCTCGCGGCGGCGGACCGGGCGGCGGACTCGGCCGCGGAGTTCCGCGCGCCCGGCACACTGGTCCGCCTGGGCACGAGTGAGGGCCTCGGCGACCGCTTGGACGTCCTGCTGAGCGCGTTCGCCCGGCTCGCGCCGTCGGCCGCGTTGGAACTGGTCCACGCCCCGACGACCCAACGGCTGCAACGCGTCCGCGACGGTTCGCTGGACGCGACGATCGTCCGCGGCTCGTGGCCGGGATCCGGGCTGGACTTCACTCCCTTGTGGACGGACGAGGTGATGGTCGCGCTGCCCGCGTCGCACCCGCTGACTTCTCGCGACATCGTTTCCTTCGCCTCGCTGGCTTCGCTCCCCGCACGCCTGAGCCCGCCTTCGCGGAACCAGCCGCTGTACGACCTGGTGCTCGCCTGCTGCCGCGAGGCGGGTTTCGAGCCGTTGATGGGCAAGGACTTCACGACCGCGCAGGACACCTTGGGCACGCTGGGCTTCGGCCGCCCACACTGGACGGTCTTCTACCGGGCGCACGCGAACCTGCTGCCGGTGCCGGGGGTGGCGTTCCGCCCGTTGCGCGACCCGGCACCACGAATGCCGACGTACCTGGCGACGCCCGCGGACCGCCGGGTCACGCCGGAACTGGTGGCACTGATCGAAGCCGCGCGGACGACCGAAGCCGGCTGAGCAGCCCCTACGGCGGGTTGTCCCGGTCCCGCGTCCGCGATACGTCATCATGTCCGGATGGGTGACTCCGAGCCGGGGACCAAACCTGCCGAGAAAGAGCAGAAGCCGCCTGAGGGCCTGTCCCAGTTCATCGGCAAGGTGCTCGACCAGCTCAGCCTCAGTGCCTGGATGCCGGCAGCCATGCTGGTCGGCTGCGGCGCCGTTCTCGTGCAGCTTCGGAGCCAGAGAAATTTCGACCTCGGCGCCGCGGTGGTCGGGCTGACGGCGAAACCCTTGGGCATCCTGGTCGTGCTGTTGTTCGCGCTCGTCCTGGCGGCCCTGGTAAGCCAGGCTTTCTCGTTCTCGGCGATCCGGTTCTTCGAGGGCTACTGGAAGGGACCGCTCGTGTGGCTCGGCCTATACCGGGTAATGGTTCGGCGCAAAGCAAAAAAGCGTGAAAAGCTCGCCACGAGGCTGGACCGGCAGACCAAGCGGGCTTTCGAGACAGTCAGACCTCGATTGCTCGAGAGCGAGATCAAGCGGTCCTTGATCGACGTGGCTGAAGACAGCGTCTATTCGAGGCACCTCACGCCCAAGCGCGAACAACTTGCCGCCGAGTTCGACTGGCAGATGTTTCTACCTCCCGACGTGGTCGGCAGACTCGCCAGGATCCGCCAGACGCAGCTGGATTACCCGAACCCACACCGGATGCTGCCCACCAAGCTGGGCAACATCCTCCGCGCCACCGAAGAAGAAATCACCGGCGAGAACGAGGACACCCAAGACCTCGTCCTGCGACGGGGAGACGCCATCCCCGCCCGGCTGCGGCTGCACCACGACCAGTTCCGCACTCGGCTCGACATGTATTGCACGCTGATCTTCGTCCACCTCGGCTTGATGGGACTCACGCTGGCGCTCCTGGTGCCGGCCCGGAGCCCGGCAGCAGGCACCGCGGTGACCGCTGCGGCGTTCCTGATCTTGGCGGTGGCCAGCTACTCCGCAGCGATCACGAGCGCACGCGGATACTGCACGACTCTCAAGGTGATCTTCTCCTCCGAATCGGGCTAAGACCTGATTCAGTGCCCCTTGTCCGGCACCAACCTCATCGGCAGCTTGTGTTTGGGGCAGTCCGGCTTGCCGACCGAGGGCTTCCGCTCGCCGCAACCGGGCACCTTGCACTCGTACTGCTTCATGCGCAGCTCAGGTGTCCCGGGAAGCCGGTCATCGACCACCGTCCGACTGTCCCCTCACCCACGGCCGCTGTCAACGCGCCGTTTGGCGAGAAGAAGTTCCGCGGAGTCAGCACTTCTCGTTCGGCGTTCACGCCGCGTACGACAGAGCCCGCTACCTCCGAACGGGGGTAGCGGGCTCGATCCGAACCGTGTCAGGAAGCCGGGAGGGATGCCAGGCGCGCCGTGATGCGGTCGATGTCTGTGGCCGCCGTTTGCTTGCGGACCTTGATCTTGTCGATCACCGGGGCCGGGGCCTTGGCGATGAACGCCTCGTTGCCCAGCTTGGCCTCCGTCTGGGTCAGCTCCTTCTGGGCCGCCGCGAGGTCCTTCTGCAGGCGCTTGCGCTCGGCCTCGACGTCGACCGTGCCCGAGAGGTCCAGCTCCACCGTGACCACGCCGTCCGCCAGGGCGACCTCCAGTGACGCGCTCGCCGCGAAGCCGTCCGACGGCTCGGTCAGGCGCACCAGCGACCGGACCGCCTCCTCGTGGCCGCCCGCGTAGCCGCCCAGGCGGGACGCGACCTTCTGGCCCGGCTTGAGGCCCTGGTCCGCGCGGAAGCGGCGGATCTCCGTGACCAGCTTCTGGACGTCGGCGATGTGCGCGTCGGCGACCGGGTCCGCGTAGCCCGCGAAAGCGACCGGCCACGATGCGACGACCAGGGACTCGCCGCCCGTCAACGCCTTCCACAGCTTCTCGGTGATGAACGGGATGAACGGGTGCAGTAAGCGCAGCACCGTGTCCAGGACGTGGCCCAGCACCGCTCGGGTGGCGGACACCCGGGAGGAGTCCCCTTGGTACAGCTGGACCTTCGCCAGCTCCAGGTACCAGTCGCACAGCTCGTTCCAGGTGAACTGGTAGAGCGCGCCCGCCACCTTGGCGAACTGGAAGTCCTCGAACAGACCGTCCACTTCGGACACCAGTGCGCCCAGGCGGCCGAGGATCCAGCGGTCCGACTCCGTCAAGTCAGCGGCAGCGGGCAGCGGTGCGGCGACCGACGCGCCGTTCATCATCGCGAACTTGGTGGCGTTCCACAGCTTCGTGCAGAAGTTGCGGGAACCCGCGGCCCACTCGTCGGCCAGCGCCATGTCCGCGCCCGGGTTGGCGCCGCGGGCCAGGGTGAACCTCGTGGCGTCGGCGCCGTAGGCGTCCATCCACTCCAGCGGGTCGATCACGTTGCCGCGTGACTTGGACATCTTCTTGCCCTGCGCGTCACGGATGAGACCGTGCAGGTAGACGTGGTCGAACGGCGGGCGGCCGTCCATCTGGTGCACGCCGAACATCATCATCCGGACGACCCAGAAGAACAGGATGTCGTAGCCGGTCGACAGGACACTGGTCGGGTAGAACTTGGCCAGGTCGTCGGACGACGACGAGGGCCAGCCCAGCGTCGACATCGGCCACAGGCCCGAGGAGAACCAGGTGTCCAGGACGTCCGGGTCCTGCGTCCAGCCCTCGCCGGACGGCGGCTGCTCGTCCGGGCCGACGCAGACGACTTCGCCGTCCGGGCCGTAGAAGACCGGGATCCGGTGGCCCCACCACAGCTGGCGCGAGATCGTCCAGTCGTGCATGTTGTCGACCCAGTCGAAGTACCGCTTGCCCAGCTCCGGCGGGTGGATCTTCGTGCGGCCGTCGCGGACCGCGTCGCCGGCCAGCTTGGCCAGCTCCTCGACCTTGACCCACCACTGCAGCGACAGCCGCGGCTCGACGACCGTGTCGCAGCGCGAGCAGTGCCCGACGGCGTGCACGTACGGCCGCTTCTCCGCGACGATCCGGCCGAGCTCGCGCAGCGCCGCGACCACCGCGGGCCGCGCCTCGAAGCGGTCGAGCCCCTCGAACGGGCCCTTCACGGTGATCTCGGCGCGCTCGTTCATCACCGTGAGCATCGGCAGGTCGTGCCGGCGGCCGATCTCGAAGTCGTTCGGGTCGTGCGCCGGGGTCACCTTGACCGCGCCGGTGCCGAACTCCGGGTCGACGTGCTTGTCGGCCACGATCGGGATGCGGCGCCCGGTGAGCGGCAGCTCGACGGTCGTGCCGACCAGGTGCGCGTAGCGCTCGTCGTCCGGGTGGACGGCGACCGCGGTGTCGCCCAGCATCGTCTCGGCGCGGGTGGTGGCCACCACGATCGCGTCTTCGCCGTCGCCGTAGCGGATCGACACGAGCTCGCCGTCGTCGTCGTTGTGGTCGACCTCGATGTCCGACAGCGCGGTCTGGCAGCGCGGGCACCAGTTGATGATCCGCTCGGCGCGGTAGATCAGGCCCTCGTCGAAGAAGTTCTTGAACACGGTCTGGACGGCCTTCGACAGGTTCTCGTCCATCGTGAAGCGCTCACGCGACCAGTCGACGCCGTCGCCGAGGCGCTTCATCTGGCCGAGGATCCGGCCGCCGTACTCGGCCTTCCACTCCCAGACGCGCTCGACGAACTTCTCGCGGCCCAGGTCGTGGCGCGAAAGGCCCTCACCGGCGAGCTGGCGCTCGACGACGTTCTGCGTCGCGATGCCGGCGTGGTCCATGCCCGGCAGCCACAGCACCTCGTAGCCCTGCATCCGACGGCGGCGGCTCATCGCGTCCATCAGGGTGTGGTTGAGCGCGTGGCCCATGTGCAGGGAACCGGTCACGTTCGGCGGCGGCAGTACGATCGAGAACGGCGGCTTCTCCGACGAGGCGTCGGCCGTGAAGTACCCGGCCGCTACCCAGCGGTCGTACATCGGTGCTTCCTCGGCGGCCGGGTCCCAGGCACCCGGAAGGTCGGTGGTCTGCTGCGGAGCGTTCTCGGTCACAATGGACAAGTCTACGAACCCGTCACGGCGGGTCACCCAGGGGGAAGGCACTCGGGATGGCACAGCCTCAGCAACCGCAGGATCCGGACGACCGGCGCCTCGAGACGCACCCGGACCTGATGAACCCCGACTGGCAGAAGTACGCCGAGCGGGACGCCTGGCTGGGCGCCAAGAAGGACCTGAGGAAACGCCGCAAGCGCGACCGCCGGACCGGCGGCACCGAGCGGCCCGGCAGCAGCCGGTGGCCGGGGCTGCTCGCCCTGCTGCTGGTCGTCGCGCTGGTCGCGGCGGCCGTCGTCGTGCACCAGGTCCAGGGCGTCGGCGTCAACGAGGACCCGTTCCTGTTCTTCGGCGCCTCGCTGCACACTTCCGCGTAACGAACCCGCGCTTCCGTCGATGATCAGTCATCGACTGTGGGGGAAGCACGTGGACGAGGACAACCTGCTCGAAACGCACCCGGACCTGATGGACCCGGAGTGGCGCAAGCACGCCCAGACCGACGCCTGGCTGGGGGCGAAGAGCGACCGGAAGAAGTTCCGCAAGCAGCAGAAGCGCGCCCGGCGGAACGCGCCGTCGCCGGGCCGGGGACGCCGGTGGGGCCTGGTCGCGTTCGTGCTGATCCTGGCCGTGACGACGGCGGTGGTCGTGGCGCTCGGGCAGCGCACACCCGCGAGCGAAGCGGGCACCCCGGATACGCCGGTGCCGACGACGGTCAACCCGACCTCGGTCGCCCAGTACGCGCCGGTGGACCTGAAGCACGCGTACGCGCGGACCCCGGCGGACGCTTGGCGCAAGGGCATCGACGGGATCACCGTCCCCGCGCCGGCCGCGATGGGGTCGTTCACCGCGCCGCAGGTCGGCGACGCCTACACGAAGGTGAAGCAGGCGATCACGGCGTCCCGGCTCGACCCCGCCGTGCTCGACCGGCACGACACCGCGGCCTACCTGGCGCTGTTCGCGAAGGACGCCGAGGGCGCCATCGCGAAGGAGCTGGGGACCAAGCCGGACTTCTCGGCCTACGTCACCGAGCTGGCCGACGGCTACCACCTGCTCGACCAGGGCCCGCGCACGTTCGGCTCGATGACCGCGAAAGCCGGCGCGAAGCCGGGCGAGCTGGTCGTCGACGTCAAGTACGTCACCGCGTACGCCTTCGACAACGTCCACCCCGACGGGCTGCAGGGCCCGTGGGAGATCGTGAGTTTCGTGCGGTCGGACGAGAGCTACGTCGTCCGCCAGGGCAAGAACTTCGCGGCGGGCAGCCGCGGCCTGTGGCCCGGCGACGGCGGGGGGAGCTTCTACGACTCGATCGGCTGCGAGGCGCTCAAGCAGGGTTATCTCGCGCCCGCTTACGCCAACCCGGACCAGCCCGGGCTGCCCGGCGACGACCAGGACGTGCCGGGCGCCTACGACCCGAGCCTCCCCATGCCCGACGTCCACGGCTGCAAGGACTGACCCTCCCGCACTCCCGCCGAGGAGTGCGTCACAGCCAGATGCACAGTCTGGACTGTGCAGTCTAAGCTGTGGGTATGGGTGAAGTACCACCGCACGTCGCCGAGAACGCCGGCTGGATCCGCGGGGTCGTCGGGCAGCTGCACCGCCGGCTGCGCCAGGTCGACAACGCCGGAATCCTGACGCCGTCGCAGTCCGCCGTGCTCAACCGGCTCTACCGCAGGGGCCCCGCCACGCAGGGCGAGCTGGCCGCCGCCGAGCACGTGCGGCAGCAGTCGATGGCCGCCACCCTCGGCGTCCTCGACGAGCTGGGCTACCTCGCCCGCACCCCCGACCCGGGCGACCGGCGCCGCGTGGTGATCAGCCTGTCCGACGCCGGCACCGACACCGTGCGCGGCGTCTTCCAGCACCGCGAGGAATGGCTCGCCCAGGCGCTGGTGGACGAGCTGTCCCCCGCCGAGCTCGAAACCGTCGTGCGCGCTCTGCCGCTGCTGCAGCGCGTCGCCCAGCACTGACCCCGAAGGAGTCCTCACGACCACCCTCACCGCTCCCGCCAAGTTCGGCGCCCGCCTGGTCACCCCGCTGGTGGCCGGGGCGGTGCTCAACCCGATCAACTCCACGCTCATCGCCGTCGCGCTCGTGCCGATCGGGCGGAGCTTCGGCGCCGGCCCCGGCCAGACGGCCTGGCTGATCTCCGCGCTCTACCTGGCCACCGCCGTCGGGCAGCCGGTGGTCGGGCTGCTGGTGGACCGCTACGGCGCCCGCCGGGTGCTGCTCGGCGGGGCGGTGCTGGTGATCGTCGCCGGGATCGCCGGCATGATCCCGCTCTCGGTCGGCTGGCTGACCGGCGTGCGCGTGGTCCTGGGCCTGGGCACTTGCGCCGGGTTCCCGGCCGCGATGGCCGTGCTGCGCCACCACGCCGAAGCGAGCGGCCAAGGTGTCCCTGCGCGGGTGCTGTCGCTGCTGTCGATGTCCGCGCAGACGGTGATGGTCATCGGCCCGACGCTGGGCGGGCTGCTCATCGGCCTGTTCGGCTGGCCCGCGATCTTCGCCGTGAACATCCCGCTCGCCGGGTTGTCGCTGGTGCTGGCGCTGCTGTGGGTGCCGAAGGACGACCGCGGGGCGCGCACGGCGGCGCCGATCGACGTCCTGGGCATCGCGCTGTTCTCCGCGACGCTGCTGGCGTTGCTGCTGTTCCTGATGAACCCCGGCGCGGACCTGTGGCTGCTCGCTGTCGTCGCCGCCTTCGCGGTCGCGTTCACCCTGGTCGAGCTGCACCGCGCTGCCCCGTTCCTGGACCTGCGGATGCTCGCGGCCAACGGCGCGATCCTGCGCACCTACCTGCGGCAGGCGCTGAGCTTCATGGCGATCTACGCGATCATGTTCGGCTACGTCCAGTGGCTCGAAACCGCGCGGCACCTCAGCGCGGAGACCGCCGGGCTGATGCTGCTCCCGATGTCGGGCACGGCGGTGTGCGCCGCCGCGTTCTCCGGCCGCGGCACCGGCATCAAGGCCCGGCTGGTCACGGTGGCCGTGGCGCTGCTCGGCGGCTCGGCGCTGCTGCTGGTCGTCCACGACGGCACGTGGATCGGCGCGCTGCTGGCCCTGGCCGCGCTGTTCGGCCTGGCGCAGGGCCTGACCAGCGTCGCGAACCAGACGACGCTCTACCAGGAGGCCCCGGCCGAGCAGATGGGCACGGCGAGCGGCCTGTTCCGCACGGCCCAGTACCTGGGCGCGATCGTGGCCTCGACGCTCATCGCGCTTTGTTATGGCCCGCACGCCGATTCGGCCGGGCTGCACCGGCTGGCGATCGCGCTGCTCGTCATCAGCGCTGCCCTGCTCATCGTCACCGTCGTCGACCGCGGACTGCGCGCCGCGCGGGTGTGACGAACCCCCTGCTCGCGTGAACGGTCATCGGGGCGCACCATGAACACATGACCCGTGAGGCGCCGGCACAGGACGTGGACGAGGACCAGCTCGAAGTGCACAAGCCGAAGGGCTGGGCGGCCGGCATACCCGGCGTGGCCGTGTCGCTCCTGCGCAGCGTCGAGCAGATGGGCACCGGCCGGACGGTCAAGGCGCTGCGGCTGCTGAACCAGCGTCAGGGCTTCGACTGCCCGGGCTGCGCGTGGCCGGAGCCCCGCGAGGTCGACGGGGAACACCGCAAGCTGGCCGAGTTCTGTGAGAACGGGGCGAAGGCCGTCGCCGAGGAGGCGACGAAACGGCGGGTCGGCCAGGAGTTCTTCGCCGCGCACCCGATCGCCGAACTGCGGGAGAAGACCGACTACTGGCTGGGCCAGCAGGGCCGGATCACCGAGCCGTTCGTGCTGCGCGAAGGCGCGTCGCACTACGAACCGATCTCCTGGGACGACGCCTTCGAGCTGGTCGCGGGCGAGCTGAAGGCCCTGACCGACCCGAACGAGGCGTTCTTCTACACCTCGGGCCGGACCAGCAACGAAGCCGCGTTCCTCTACCAGCTGATGGTGCGCTCGTTCGGCACCAACAACCTGCCGGACTGCTCGAACATGTGCCACGAGTCCTCGGGCGCGGCGCTGCAGGCGACCACCGGCATCGGCAAGGGCTCGGTGAGCCTGGCCGACATCCACAAGGCCGACCTGATCGTCGTCGTCGGGCAGAACCCGGGCACCAACCACCCGCGGATGCTCTCGGCGCTGGAGGAGGCCAAGGGCAACGGCGCGAAGATCATCGCGGTCAACCCGCTGCCCGAAGCCGGGCTGATGCGCTTCAAGAACCCGCAGAACGTCCGCGGCGTCGTCGGCAAGGGCACGCCGCTGGCCGACGAGTTCGCCCAGATCCGCCTCGGCGGCGACCTGGCGCTGTTCCAGGCCGTCGGGCACCTGCTGCTGACCTGGGACGAGCAGGCGCCGGGCACGATCGTCGACTGGGAGTTCGTCCAGCACTCGACCGAGTACTTCGACGACTACGCCAAGCACCTGCACCGCATCGACTGGCCGGAGGTCGAGCGGGCCACCGGCCTGCCGCGGGAGCAGATCGAGCGCGTCGCGCGGATGATCGCGTCGTCGGAGCGGACGATCTACTGCTGGGCGATGGGCCTGACGCAGCACAAGCACGCCGTCCCGACGATCTCCGAGATCGCGAACCTGGCGCTGATGCGCGGGATGATCGGCAAGCCCGGCGCGGGCCTGTGCCCGGTGCGCGGGCACTCGAACGTCCAGGGCGACCGGACGATGGGCATCTGGGAGAAGATGCCGCAGTCCTTCATGGACGCCCTCGCCGGCGAGTTCGGCATCGACGTCCCGCGCGAGCACGGCCTCGACACCGTCGACTCGATCCACGCGATGCGCGACGGCCGCGGCAAGGTCTTCTTCGCCGTGGGCGGCAACTTCGCCTCGGCGACGCCGGACACGGAAGCGACCGAGAAGGCGCTCCAGTCGTGCTCGCTGACCGTGCACGTCTCGACGAAGCTGAACCGCTCGCACGTCGTGCACGGCCGCACGGCGCTGGTCCTGCCGACGCTCGGCCGCACCGAGCGCGACGTCCAGGCCGCGGGCGAGCAGTTCGTCACGGTCGAGGACTCGATGTCGCAGGTGCACGCCTCCCACGGGCGGCTGAAGCCGGCGAGCGAGCACCTGCTGTCCGAGGTCGCGATCGTCTGCCGGCTGGCCGAGAAGCTGCTCGGCGCCGGCCACGCGGTGCCGTGGCGGACGTTCGAAGGCGACTACGACCTGATCCGCGACCGGATCGCGCGGGTCGTGACCGGCTGCGACGACTACAACCGCCGCGTCCGCGAGCCGGACGGGTTCGTGCTGCCGAACGCGCCGCGCGACTCCCGCGAGTTCAGCGGCACGGCCAACGGCAAGGCCAACTTCACGGTGTCCGGACTGGAGTACCCGAAGGTGCCCGAAGGCCGGCTGCTGTTGCAGACGATGCGCAGCCACGACCAGTACAACACCACGATCTACGGCCTGTCCGACCGCTACCGCGGCATCGAGAACGCCCGCCGCGTCGTGCTCGTCAACCCGGACGACCTGGCCGCGCTGGGGCTGGCGGACGCCGCGATGGTCGACCTCGTGTCGGAATGGCACGACGGCGACCGCCGCGCCCCGGCGTTCCGGGTGGTGTCCTACCCGACGGCCCGCGGTTGCGCGGCGGCGTACTTCCCCGAGGCGAACGCACTCGTGCCGCTCGGCTCGGTGGCCGACAAGTCGAACACGCCGGTGTCCAAGGCGATCGTGGTGCGGCTGGAGCCGCAGCCCTGACCCTGACTGAGCCTTGGTCGTCAGCCTTGGTCGTCAGCCTTGGTAGTCCCGGCGCAGGGTGCCGGTCATGTCGGTGACCATGGCCTGGACGTTGTCGAGCGTGGCCGGCGGGATCAGCGCGGCCTCGGTCCCGCCGTCGGCGATGGCCAGGCCGAGCACGACGTTGCCGGTGCGCACGGCCGCCCACTGCTCGGAGAACCCGGCCTCGTCGCCGACGCCGGTGGCGAGCCGCACGCCCGAGTGGTCGCCGAGCGCGTCGGTCATCAGCTGGGTGGCCTTGGCGGACGCTTCGGCGGCGTCGGACGCGGTGAACCGCACGACGGCGATCGTCACGATCCGGTAGTCCTGCAGGTTCGGCTTCCCGCCGCCGAGATCACGGGCGAACAGGCGCTTGCAGCTGGTCAGCTCGTTGCCGGCACTGGAACGGTCTTCGGGCACGACCCTGGTGTCGACGGTCTTGATCGAGCCGGCCGGGATCTCGACGGTCCCGGGCGCGAGCTGCTTGAGGATGTCCGGCCCGGGCAGCTTGCAGGCGTCCACGGCATCGGGGTAGTGCACCGTCCCGGACATCGACTGGCAGCCGGCGAGCAGAACGGCTGAAGCGATCATCGGAAGTGTCCACCACCATTGGCGGACGGAGCTTCTGCGCATTCGGTTTTCCTGAGGCGAAAACGGTGGAAATCGGTTTTCCTGATGATCGCCGATCCGGTGATCAGTTGCGGTGGAGCGGCGCCGAAACCGTTCGGCACCCGGGGTTTCACGGTTTGATGAACCCTGCCTCACCAGGACAGCAGCGTCAAGGACCACCATCGCCGGTGGTCCACTGTGGTCCGGTCCCCGCCAGGAGAAAACGACTTCGACGCGTTTCGGGAAAATGACCAGCACGGCTGCGTATTTTGGTCAATCCCGCGCGGCCCAGTACCGGAACACCCGTTGGACGTCGGCGTGCCACGGCTTGCCGGTGCCACGCCGGCCGGCTCCCGGTTCGCCGGTCTGCGCGTTGACTACCAGCGCGGTCAACGGCGGTGACGATCGGCCGCCGCAACGCCGCCATGGTCAAGGCCGCCCGCTTGCAGGACCAGCGCGGGTCAGTCCACGCAGACGACGCCGCCCGATGTGATCGGTTCGTTGCCGCCCGGGGCGCCGCCGCCGCCCGCTATTCCGGGGCCCGAGTACACCGTTCCCAGCATCACTTCGATGTGGCCCGCCGGGACCGAGGACGCCTGCTGGGTCGTCAAGCCGCCCAGGAGCGTCGCCACCTCCGCACCGCGGTCCGCGAGGTCCGGGCCGAAACGGACCAACGACGTCCGGCGCGAGGCCGTGTTGCCCGCCGTTCCCGGCGCGAATCCCTTGTCCCGCAGAACATCCCCGACTCGTGCGGCCAGGCCCGAGCGTCCGCTCGCGTTGGCCACGTCGACGATCGGCGCGGGTGCGGCCGGGGCCGCGGCGCCGATCAGTCCCGCCGCGAACGCCTTGACCTGAGCCGGATCCACCTGCACCGCGGTGGCGGTCGGGTTGGCCGGGTCGTACCGGTAGTCCACGTTGACCGTCGGGATCGTCGCGAACTGGATGCCACCGCCGGAAACCCCGCGCATCTGCGCCACGAAGTCGAGCAGGTTCCAGGAACCGTCGAGGACCACCGAGCGCTTCACCGCGTCGATGAGGTCCGACAGCTTGCCCGGGTCGCTCAGCGTCCCCGACGACAGCACCTGCTTCGCCAGCCCCGCCAGGAAGACCTGCTGCCGCCGGGCGCGGCCCAGGTCGCCGCCCTTGACGTAGTCGCGCTGGCGCACGAAGGCCAGCGCGTCCGGGCCCGCGATCCGCTGGGGGCCCGCCTTGAAGTCCGCTCCCGAGTTCTTGTCCTTCGTGTCCGCCTTCAGGCAGACGTCGACGCCGCCGACCGCCTTGCTGATCTCGGAGAAGCTCAGCAGGTTGACCTCGGCGAAGTGGTCGATCGTGACGCCGGTGAGGTCCTCGACCGCCTGCCGCGTCGCGCGGCGGGCCGCGGTCAGGGCCTCCTGGTCGATCTTCGCCTTGTCCGTCTCCCCCGCCTTCCGGCGGTTGCGCGCTTCCGCGGCCTTGGCGCGCCCGAACGCGGCGTTGATCTTCCCCTTGCCGCCCGGCATCGAGACGTAGCTGTCCCGCGGGATCGAGAACGCCTTGACCTCTTTCGTGCCGTTCGGGATCCGCAGCACGATGAGGGTGTCGGTGAGGTCGTCGCCGTTCGGGCCCACGCGCAGCTCCCGCAGCATGTCCGCCGGCAGCGGGTTGCCCTGCAGGTCGGTCCGCGAGTCGCGGCCGACCAGCAGGATGTCGAGCGAGCCGTCGGCCGGCTGCTCACCCGGTTTCGCGGCGGCGCCGATCACGTCGTCGCGGGTGACCTCGTCGAGCGAGCGCAGGTTCGCGTAGCCGTAGGCCGTGCCGCAGAAGACGACCAAGGCGACCCCGGCGACGACGACCTTCCCCAGTGGATGCACGCCCTCCTGACGCCGTCGCCCCCCGATCTGCTGCACGGGTGAGCCACGTCACATGCGCAGGTGGGACGCGCCGTTGAGGTCGAGGATCGCGCCCGACGCCCAGGTCGCGTCGGCGGAAGCCAGGTACAGCACGGCCGCCGCGACCTCCTCGGGCGTCCCGACGCGGCCGAACGGGCTCTGCGCGCGCAACGCGTCGTCGATGCGGTCCAGCTGGCGCTCGGTGGCGGTGAAGCCGGGCGCCACGGACGTCACCGCGATCCCGTGCGGCGCCAGCGAAACCGCGAGGGACTGGCCGAACGCGTGCAGGGCGGCCTTGCTCGCGCCGTACGCCGGGTTGTCGGGCTCGCCGCGGAACGCGCCGCGCGAGCCGACGTTGACGATCCGGCCGGGCACCCCGCGGGTCATCAGGTGCCGGGCGACGCAGTAGCTGAGGTTGGCCGCGCCCAGCAGGTTGACGTCGACCGTGTGCCGCCAGATCCGCTGCCAGTCCGCGTAGGACACCCCGGTGACGGGGTGGGCGGTCTCCGGCGTCGGCGCGACGCCCGCGTTGTTCACCAGGATGTCGACGCCGCCGAGCCCCGCCTCGGCCGTGTCGGCGATCCGCTGGGCGGCCGCCGGGTCGGCGAGGTCACCGGTGACGAGCACGTGCCCGTCGCCGGGCAGAGCGGCGAGCGTCGCCTCGGCGTCCGCCCGCCGGGTGCCGTAGTGGACGGCGACGCGGTGGCCGTTCGCCGCGAAGGCGTTGGCCACCGCGCGCCCGATGCCGCGGGACGCCCCGGTGACGAGGACGCCGTTCCCGGGTCCGCTCACAGCGCGAACAACTGCGACTCGTCGCGGAACGCCTTGAACTCCAGGGCGTTCCCGGCCGGGTCGTGCAGGAACATCGTCCACTGCTCACCCGGCTCGCCGGCGAAGCGCCGGTAGGGCTCGATGACGAACTCGGTGCCCGCGTCACGCAGCCGCCCGGCCAGGACGTGGAAGTCCTCGACGGTCAGCACGAGCCCGAAGTGCGGCACCGGGACGTCGTGGCCGTCGACGGGGTTGCGCCCGGCTTCGGCCCGCGCGCCGGCGACGACGTGGGTGACGACCTGGTGGCCGCGGAAGTCCCAGTCGACCCACTTGTCGGCGGAGCGGCCTTCGCTCAGGCCGAGCACGCCGCCGTAGAAGGCGCGGGCGCGGCCCAGGTCGTCGACGGGGATGGCGAGGTGGAAGGCGGGACGGGTCACAGCGGTCCTCCAACAGGGTCGGCTGGCACCAGCCTGGAGCGATAATGTCTTAATGTCAACATTAAGACATCAAAAGTGTGCCCGGGACCACTCGCGGTGGTCCCGGGCACGCCGGTCAGCCGAAGAGCTGCACCAGTTTCAGGAACAGCTCGTAGACGCCGTAGGCGAAGGGCAGCACGACCCACGCCCAGGCCAGCACGATCAGCGGGACGCGGTTCGGCCCGGTTTTCTGCTCGCTCATCACGCCTCGCTCTTCGCGGTCTCGCCCGCCGCGGCGGGTTCGTGGAACTTCGCCTTCACCGGCCGCACCAGCTCGTTGGCCACGAAGCCGACCACCAGCAGGCCGATCATGATGTAGAACGACGTCGCGTAGAGGTCCGGGCCGGACTTGCCGGCCGACTTCTCGCTGTCGGCGATGGCGTTGACGATCAGCGGGCCGAGCACACCGGCCACCGACCACGCCGTGAGCAGCCGGCCGTGGATCGCGCCGACCTGGTAGGTGCCGAAGAGGTCCTTCAGGTACGCCGGGATCGTCGCGAACCCGCCGCCGTAGAACGACAGGATCACCATGGCGCACAGGATGAACACGAGCTTCGACGAATTCGACGTCAGCGCGATCACCAGGTACAGCACCGCGCCGACACCGAGGTAGGTGCGGTAGATGTTCTTGCGCCCGATGGCGTCCGATGTGGACGACCAGACGAACCGGCCGAGCATGTTGCACAGCGACAGCAGCGCGACGAACCCGGCCGCCGCGGCCGCGCCGACCGGCGTCGAGGTGCCCTTGAAGAAGTCCACGATCATCGGGGACGCCTTCTCCAGGATCCCGATGCCCGCGGTGACGTTGAAGCACAGCACCACCCACAGCAGCCAGAACTGCGGTGTCTTGATGGCGTTGGCCGCCGAGACGTTCGCGGTGGAGATCATCGCCGTGCCGTGGTCGGTCTTCGGCTCCCAGCCCGCCGGCTTCCAGCCGTCGGCCGGGACCCGCACGATCAGCCAGCCCAGCGACATGAACGCCGCGTAGACGACGCCGTGGATCAGGAACGCCGTCGCGATGCTGCCGGTGGTCGGCGTGGTGCCGATCATCGACGACGACCACGGCGACGCGATCAGCGCACCGCCGCCGAAGCCCATGATGGCGATGCCGGTGGCCATGCCCGGCCGGTCCGGGAACCACTTGATCAGCGTCGAAACCGGGGAGATGTAGCCGATTCCGAGGCCGACACCGCCGATCGCGCCGTATCCGACGACGACGAGCCAGAACTGCCCGGTCGCGACACCGAGTGCCGAGACGAGGAATCCGGTGGCGAAGCAGCACATCGAGACGAACATGGCCCAGCGCGGGCCGTTCTTCTCGACGAGCGTGCCGCCGAACGCGGCGGACAGCCCGAGCATGACGATGCCGAGCTGGAACGGCAGCGAACTCTGCGTGCCGGTGAGGTGCATCGTCTTTTCGAGCGGGGTCTTGAAGACGCTCCACGCGTAGGCCTGCCCGATCGACAGGTGCACCGAGAGGGCCGCCGGGGGCACCAGCCAGCGTGTCCAGCCTGGGGGTGCGACGATCCGGGAACGGTCCAGGAAGCCGAGAGCCATCGGATCCCTCCGTAGAGTGGGGATGATGGAGGGAATGTATTACTAAATACCCGGTGTTGCACCATGCGAGTGTCAAACTTTCCGGCGGCGAAGGGTGCGAGCGATGGGCAGGGTGACCGTGCGGCGGCCGGTGCGGCGGATCACCGCGACCGGGGACCGGCGGCGTCCCGACTCGCTGGCCGCCGAAGAACCCCTCGAGCTGCGGGTCGGCGGCCGCGCCCTGTCGGTGACCATGCGCACCCCGGGCCACGACGTCGAACTGGCCCACGGCTTCCTGCTGTCCGAAGGCGTCATCGGCGGCCGCGAGGACATCGCGGTCGCCCGCTACTGCGACGGCGTCGACGACCAGGGCCGCAACACCTACAACGTCCTCGACATCGCGCTGGCGGCCGGCGTGCCACCGCCGGACGTCGGCGTCGAGCGCAACTTCTACACGACGTCCTCGTGCGGGGTCTGCGGCAAGGCCGCGCTCGACGCGGTCAAGCTCAAGACGCGCTTCTCCCCCGCCGACGCCCCCTTCGCGGTGAAGAGCGAGACGCTCGCCACGCTGCCGGACGCGTTGCGCGCGCAGCAGAAGGTGTTCGCCAGCACCGGCGGGCTGCACGCGGCGGCCCTGTTCACCCCGGACGGCGGGATCGACGTCGTCCGCGAGGACGTCGGCCGGCACAACGCGGTCGACAAGGTGCTCGGCTGGGCCGTCATGGCGGACCGGATCCCCGCGCCCGGACACGGCCTGCTGGTGTCCGGGCGGGTGTCCTTCGAGCTGGTGCAGAAAGCGGCGATGGCCGGGATCGGCTTGCTGGCCGCGGTGTCCGCGCCGTCGTCGCTGGCCGTGGAACTGGCCGAGGAGAACGGCATGACGCTCATCGGCTTCCTGCGCGGCGAGTCGATGAACCTCTACACCGGCGACCACCGGGTCCTGACCTAGGAACACCGGCCGGCGCGATCCTCACGGCGTGGCCGGCACCCAGTTGCCGTGGAAGCCGTGGGGCACGCGGTCCGGCAGGTGGACCGCGGCCACCGTCTCGAGCGTCCCCGCGTCGAGCAGGGTCAGGTCGCTGCGCTGCGTCGCCGGGTCGAAGACGAAGCCGATCAGGACGCCGTCGTCCTCGGCCGCGTCGTCGTGGCACGGGACGAACACGAACTCGCCGGGCTGACGTCCGCCGCCGAACGCGCGTTCCTGCGCCGAACCGGTCCGGAAGTCGTGCTTGAACAGCGAGCCGGCCGGGGTCGCGCCGCCGTCCGTGGCGATCGCGTAGCCGTAGCGGTGGCGGCGGCCGACGAGCCGCTCGTCCACGCGCGGGAACTCCTGGCCGCGGTCGTCGAGGCGCTCCTCGATGACCTTCCCGGCGGCGAGGTCGACGGTCCAGCGGTCCAGCGTCGGGCCGCCCTCGTCCGGGCCGTGCAGCTCGCGGTCGAACATCCGCGGGTGGCGGACGACCTCCAGGACGATGTCGTCGCCGTCGTCGTAGGCGTTGAGCGGGTGGAAGACGTAGCAGGGCTCGACGTCGAACCAGCGGACGTCGCCGTTGCCGCCTTCACGCGGCATGACGCCGATCCGCGCCGGGTACTTCGGGTCCCAGCGGTAGGGCAGGCCGCCGTTCGCGCCGATCTTGCGGGCCATCATCGCGGAGACCGGGTCCGGCACGCGCACCTTGCCGACCATGGCCGAGAGCACCAGTTTCGCGGGCATGCGCAGCGCGCTGGGCACGTTGGCGGCCACGGCCATCTCGGCGTTGAACGTCACGGGCAGGTCGTAGAACACGACGTACCGCTCGGTCAGGGAGAAGTCGTGCATCATCGGCGAGCCGGTGACCTCGACGTCGACCGTGCGGCGGGCGCGCCCGGCGGCGTCGATCACGGAGTACTGGACCTTGTTGCCCATGCCGAAGAAGTACGAGACGGCGTGCAGCTCGCCGGTGCGCGGGTCGCGCTTCGGGTGGGCGGTGTAGCCACCCGGGAGCGTGCCGTCGAAGTCGCAGCGGCCGGCGGTGTCGAGCTCGTCGGTCAGCTCCCAGATCGGCGCGCCCGCCTCGACCAGTGCGAGGGTCTTGCCGGCGTGCCCGATGACGTTGGTGTTGGCGCCGAGCGCGTCCAGCCCGCAGTAACGGCTCGCGTCCTCGCCGGCCAGCGTCGCCGAGACGGCCGGGTTGCGGACCCAGCGGTTGCGGTACCACTCGGCCTTGCCGTCGCGCAGGCGGACGCCGTGGACCATGCCGTCGCCCATGAACCAGTGGTAGGCCGCCGGGTCCACTTCGGACAGCGGGTTGGGGCCGTTGCGCAGGTAGCGGCCGTCGAGGAAGTCCGGGATCGACCCCGTGACGGCCAGCTCGGTGATCGTGTGTTCCCGGCTGACCGGGGCGAAGTTGCCTTCGAGGAACTTGGTGCCCATGGCTGACCCCTCAGAACGTGCCATAACTCGGTTATAGCTTCATTTATAACAGGGTTATGGGATACTGGCAAGCATGAGCCCGAAACCGCGCGCGACCGAAGTCAAGGACCGGCTCGTCGACGCCGCCATCCGGCTGCTCGACGACGGCGGCCCCGAGGCGCTGCAGGCCCGCAAGCTGGCCGCGGAGGTCGGCGTCTCGACGATGGCCGTCTACACGCACTTCGGGGGCATGGCGGCGCTGGTCGACGAGGTGGCGCGGGTGGGGTTCCTGCGGCTGTCCGCGTGGCTGGGCGCGGTCACGGCGACCGACGACCCGGTGGCGGACATCTTTTCCCTGGCCCGCACCTACCGGCAGGCCGTCGCGGAGCAGCCGCAGCTGTTCGCCGTGACGTTCGGGCAGAGCGCACCCGGCGGCAAGCGGGCGACGCTCTCCGACCTCACCACCGAAGAGGGTCGTGAAGCCGCGCAGGAGGGCCTGGAGGCGTTCGAGCACATCGTCCGGGCGACCGAACGGGCCATCGAGGCCGGACGGTTCCGGCCGGCCGACAAGTACCAGGCGGCGGCGCAGTTGTGGAGCGCACTGCACGGTTTCGTCACATTGGAGGCGTCCGGGCACTTCGGGCCCGGCGAACAGGGTATAGACCACATCTTGATACCCCTGGGCGTCACCCTCGCGGTGGGACTCGGGGACACTGTGGACCAGGCCGGACGCTCGTCCGAGGCCGCGAAAGCGGCTTGGCGCGCGCGGATCGGAAACGCCGGGCAGGGTGGGAACGACTAACCCGGCGGAGGACAGGACGCGGGGGAACGCGGAGCGGGTGCGCGGCGTCCTAGGAAGTGGCAAGCGGGGGACGGAGACAGGTGAACGAGGAAGACGGGGACCGGGGCGACGCGCAGCGGCCCGAGGCCGAGCCTCAGGCCGCGGGTGGTGTGCGGCCCGGAGCGGAGGTTTCCGGGGCCGGGGAGGGCTCTGGAGCACCGCACGGCGACGGCGGCGACGTGGCCGCTTCGGCGGGGGTGGCCGAGGCGGGCTCCGAAGCGCCGCTCGGCGACGACGACCGCACGGTTGCCGGACTGGCAGGAGGTACCGGGGCCGAGGCGGGCTCTGAGACGCCCCTCGACGACGGCCTCCACAACCACGCGGCCGCCGCTTCGTCGCTCGGCGAAGATGACCGCACGCCTGCCGGGCCGGCCGGAGCCGACGAGGGCGTCGAGGCGCCGCCGACGCTGGGGAGCGCTGCGGTCCGGGATGCCCGGCGGTGGCTGAGCCGCCGTTCGGTGCTGATCGCGGGGGCGTCCGGGGTGGCCGTGGCCGGTCTCGCCGCGGGTACCGCCACCGGCAAGCTGCCCTTCAGCCAGGCCCTGCAGCGGGCGCTGGGTGTGGCGTCCTCGAACCCGACGACCCAGCTGGGCAGCACGCGCGTCGAGCGCGTCTACTCCGCGGCCCGCGGCCGGATGGTCGACCTGGTGTTCCTGCTGCCGTCGAAGACCCCGCCGCGCGGGCTGCCGATGTCGCTGATGCTGCACGGCCTGCACGGCAACGCCCGCAGCGCGGCCCCGACCGGCACGCTCAAGCAGCTCTCCAGTGACGTCGCCCGCAAGGCCGTCCCGGCGTACGGCTTCGTGGCCGTCGACGGCGGCGACAACTACTGGCACCAGGTGCACCCGAACGACGACCCGATGGCGATGCTGCTCGAAGAGGTCCCCCAGTGGCTCCGCGCGCGCGGCTTCGCGGGTGACACCGGCCTGCCGTTCGCCTGCACGGGCGTCTCGATGGGCGGCTTCGGCGCGCTGCTGTACACCCGCCGCCGGGTGGAGCGCCGCCAGCCGCCCGCGGCGGTCGCCACGCTGGCGCCGGCCCTCATCACGAACTGGCCGGAGATGGAGAAGCGTCACATCTTCACGGGCATGGAGGACTGGGTGTCCCTCGACCCGCTGCGCCACATCGCCGAGACGGCGAGCGTCCCGAACGCCATCTGGTGCGGCACGGAGGACTCGTTCATCACCGGCGTCCGCCGCTACGTCGACGCGGCCCACCCGGCGGTCGCCCACACGGCCCACGGCAAGCACGGGGACACGTTCAACAAGACGGTCGTGCCCAGCCTGGTCAGCTTCCTGGGCAAGCACGTCACCCGCACCACCGCCTGACCCCGCGTACCCAAAGCGTCCGGGACCTTCAGCAGCGGAAGTGGACCCGGGTCGTCGTGCGGCCCGGGACCCAGTACGTGCGGACCAGGTCGGCCAGGCGGTTGACCAGCAGCAACCCGCGGCCGCCGAGGGTCGCGGCCGGGGGTGGGACGCGGCCGGCCAGCGGTTCGGTGATCGTGCCGTCGTCGGTGACCTCCGCGACGACGTGCTCGTCCTCCGCCCACAGCCGCAGGATGCCGGTGCCGCCGCCGTAGAGCACGCTGTTCGTGGTCAGCTCGGCGATCGCCAGCGCGAAGTCGTCCCGGCGCGGGCGGCGCAGGCCGTGGCGGGCCGCCCAGATCTCCGTGAAGCCGCGCAACGTCGCCAGCTGGCCCACGTCGAACGCGCGCTCGATGGCGGCCGCCGGGGACTCGAGGGGTCGCGTGAGGTCGGCGCGGACGCGGTCGGGGTCGTAGTGCGGGCTGACCGACCGGCCCGTCGGCTTCCACAGCTCCGGGTGGGTGCGGCCGGCGTCGGCCAGGACGTCCGGGGCCAGCGCCGCCGTGTCGTACGGGCAGAGGACCGCGACGGCCCGCCCCGCGAACGCCGTGTTGATGAGCGCTTCGTGCAGCACGCACGCCGGGTACTCGGCGGCGGTCCGGCCGGGCCAGATCGGCTCTACCACGATCCGCACCGGGCCCACGTGCTCGCCCGCGAAGGCGAGCAGGACGGTCGGCAGGATCGCGCCGGGGTTGCGGCCCGCTTGGTGCAGGTCGATCAGCCGGACTTCGCCCGAACGGGGGCCGAGGGCCTTCTCGGCGAGCAGGAGGTTGCGGCCGGGAACGGCGACGGCGACCGGTTCGCCCCGGTCGAGGCCTTCGAGGAGGAACGGAACGACGCCGTCCAAGTACTCAGTGTCACCGCGGTAGAACAGTGCCGGATGCCGAAAGGGGCTGAGGGCATCTACCACGGGAGGGTGCTACCCCGGCGCCGTGAACTTCAAACGGACCGGCCGGAGGAATCCGGTCACTCCACCCAGCGGCCGACGACGGCGATGAGCCAGAAGCCCACGATCGTGGCGAGGCCGAAGAGGAGGACCCAGCTGAACAGCTGACGCCGGTCCCGGACGCCGCGAGCCTGCCAGAGGCCGTAGCCGGCGACGAGGAACAGCGGCACCGGGATCAGGGGCAACGGCGACAGCCGGGCGACCACGGCCACCACGCAGGTGCCGGTGCAGACGGCCAGCACGCCCATCAGGACGCGGTTCAGCCACCGGTACCGCTCGAAGGCGGACGCGATCACGCGTTCGCTCAGCTCACGGAACCCGAGCGGCCTCCCGGCCGGAGCGTCCCCGGCGAGCACCGGGGACGGCTCCGGCGGAGGCGGTGCCTGCACGCCTCCGCCAGGGGCCGTACCCCCGGTACCCGGGAAAGAGTCAGCAGTCATTCAGCTTTCCTGTCGGGTCTCCGGGCCGGGTGCCCGGAGACGCCCGGGTCAGGCCGACTTCTCGCCGCGCTCGCTGCGAGCGCGCCGAGTCGGCTGCCGGGCGACGATCGTCGGGTTCACGTTCTCCCGGACGGTCTGCTCGGTGATGACGACCTTCGCCACGTCGTCGCGGCTCGGGATGTCGTACATCACCGGCTGGAGCACTTCTTCCATGATGGCGCGCAGCCCGCGGGCACCGGTCCCGCGCAGGACCGCCTGGTCGGCGATCGCTTCGAGCGCGGTCTTGGTGAACTCGAGCTCGACGTTGTCCATCTCGAAGAGCTTCTTGTACTGCTTCACCAGGGCGTTGCGCGGCTGGGTGAGGATGCTGACCAGCGATTCCTTGTCCAGGTGACTGACCGTCGCCACGACCGGGAGCCGGCCGATGAACTCCGGGATCAGCCCGAACTTGATCAGGTCCTCGGGCATGGTGTCCGAGAAGACGTCGCTCTCCTCGATCTCGGACTTGGTGCGGATCTCCGCGCCGAAGCCGAGGCCACGCTTGCCGACCCGCTCGTTGATGATCTTCTCCAGCCCGGCGAACGCACCGGCCACGATGAACAGCACGTTCGTCGTGTCGATCTGGATGAACTCCTGGTGCGGGTGCTTCCGGCCGCCCTGCGGCGGGACGGAGGCGGTGGTGCCTTCGAGGATCTTCAGCAGTGCCTGCTGCACACCCTCGCCGGAGACGTCCCGCGTGATCGAGGGGTTCTCCGACTTGCGGGCGATCTTGTCGACCTCGTCGATGTAGATGATCCCGGTCTCGGCCCGCTTGACGTCGTAGTCCGCCGCCTGGATGAGCTTGAGCAGGATGTTCTCGACGTCCTCGCCGACGTACCCGGCCTCGGTGAGCGCCGTGGCGTCCGCGATCGCGAACGGGACGTTCAGCATCTTCGCCAGGGTCTGGGCGAGGTAGGTCTTGCCGCACCCGGTGGGGCCGAGCATCAGGATGTTCGACTTGGCGAGCTCGACGGACTCCTCCTTGGAGTCCTTGGGGCCGGCCTTGTCGTCCGCCTGGATCCGCTTGTAGTGGTTGTAGACCGCTACCGCGAGGGTCCGCTTGGCGTCGTTCTGGCCGATGATGTACTGCTCGAGGAACTCGTGGATGTCGGCGGGCTTGGGCAGCTCGTCGAGTTTGACGTCGCCGGCCTCGGCCAGCTCCTCCTCGATGATCTCATTGCAGAGGTCGATGCACTCATCGCAGATGTAGACCCCGGGGCCGGCAATGAGCTTCTTCACCTGCTTTTGGCTCTTCCCGCAGAAAGAACACTTCAGCAGGTCTCCGCCGTCACCGATCCGTGCCATGGCCGTTGACCTCGTCCCCTCCGGCGCGGTTGTCCGCGCCTGACGTGTGTTGCGACGGTGCGACCCCCCGGCCGCGAGCGACCGGGCGGAGCCTCACGCATTGCCACTGACGGTACCCGTCCGATGCCGTGGGCGGGAACACCCACGGGCACCGGGAGCACGTCAGAAGGACGACCCTAAACCAGAGTGCCGGTGTATGTCGTCTTCCTGACACACACCGGCCTGGCGGATCTACAGAGCCGACGCCTTACGGTACGGCAGCACTTCGTCGATGATGCCGTACGACTTGGCCTCTTCGGCGGTGAGGATCTTGTCCCGCTCGATGTCCTTGCGGATCTGATCCGGGTCCTTGCCGGTGTGCTTGCCGAGGATGACCTCCATCTGGCGCCGCACCCGCTGGATCTCGTTCGCCTGGATCTCCAGGTCGGAGACCTGGCCGTAGGTGCCCTCGGTGGCGGGCTGGTGGATCAGCACCCGCGAGTTGGGCAGCGCGTAGCGCTTGCCTGGGGTACCGGCCCCCAGCAGCACCGCGGCCGCGGAGGCGGCCTGGCCGAGGCAGTAGGTCTGGATGTCCGGGCGGACGAACTGCATCGTGTCGTAGATCGCCATCAGCGAGGTGAACGAGCCACCCGGCGAGTTGATGTAGATCAGGATGTCGCGGTCCGGGTCCTCGTGCTCGAGGTGCAGCAGCTGGGCCATCACGTCGTTGGCCGACGCGTCGTCCACCTGCACGCCGAGAAAGATGACGCGCTCCTCGTACAGCTTGTTGTACGGGTTCGACTCCTTGACGCCGTAGCTGGTGCGCTCGACGTACGACGGGAGGATGTACCGCGACTGGGGAACGGACGGAGCCCGGAAGTCACCCGGGAGCCTGAAGTTGCTCATGATCGACTCTCCTGTGTGTACTTCGCGCTCAGTTCGAGGCCGGACGGGCGATGTCGCGGGTGAGGACGTGGTCGACGAACCCGTAGTCCTTCGCCTCCTGCGCGGTGAACCAGCGGTCGCGGTCGCCGTCCGCGATGATCTGCTCGACCGTCTGCCCGGTCTGGTCCGCGGTGATCTGGGCCAGTTCGCGCTTCCACTTGTTGAACAGGTCGGCCTGGATCGCGATGTCCGAGGCCGTACCGCCGACGCCCGCCGACGGCTGGTGCATCAGGATCCGCGCGTGGGGCAGCGAGTACCGCTTGCCCGGCGTGCCCGAGGAGAGCAGGAACTGCCCCATCGAGGCCGCCATGCCCATCGCGTAGGTCGCGACGTCCGGGCGGATGAGCTGCATGGTGTCGTAGATCGCGAACCCGGCCGTGACCGAACCACCCGGCGAGTTGATGTAGAAGCGGATGTCGGACTCGGCGTCGTCCGCGTCGAGCAGCAACAGCTGCGCGGTGATCCGGTTGGCGATCTCGTCGTTCACCTCGGAACCGAGGACGACGATGCGCTCCTGGAGCAACCGCTCGAACACCGAGTCGGTGAGGGTGAGCCCTGCGGTTCCGGTCCGCGCCTCGGGCGTGTGCTGCGTCACGTCTGCCTGCCTTTTCGCCGACGGCGGTCTCGTGCTGACGACCGCCGCTGTCGTTTCAGATGCTTGAGATCTTGCAACCGACCCTAACGAACTTGGGCGGTGCAGAATGCCTGACACCGCCCAAGTTCGCTCACAGCTTCACTCCGCGGGAGTCTTCGCCGCCTCTTCGGTGGCCGGCGTCTCCTCGGTTGCGGCATCGGCGGCCGGTTCCTCGCCACCGAACAGCTCGGCGAGGTCGACCTCGGCACCCGAACCGTCGGTGACGGTCGCCTTCCGGACCACGGAGGCGAGCGCCTTGCCGCGGCGGACGTCGGCGTAGATCGCGGTCAGCTGGCCGGACTGCTGGGCGCGCTGGACGTACTCGTCCGGGCTGATCCCGAAGCGCTGGGCCTGGTAGATGATCCGCTCGGTCAGCTCGCCGTCGTTGACCGAGACCTCTTCCTTGTCGGCGATGGTGTCCAGCAGCAGCTGCGTGCGGACGGCCTTCTCCGACTCGGTGCGGGTCTCCGCGTCGAACTCCTCCAGCGTGCGGCCTTCGGCCTCGAGGGCCTGGGCGAACTGGGCCTCGTCGTGGTCGAACGGGTGGATGGCGTCGTGCTTGCGGTTCTCGATCTCGGCGTCGAGCACCTTCTCCGGGATCGGCACCTCGGTGCGCTCGAGGAGCTCGTCGAGCACCTTGTCGCGCGCCTGGACGCCCTGCTGCATCTTCTTGACGCGGGCGAGCCGCTCGCGAAGGTCGGTCTTCAGCTCGTCGATCGTGTCGAACTCGCTGGCCATCTGGGCGAACTCGTCGTCGGCCTCCGGCAGCTCGCGCTGCTTGACCGACTGGACGGTCACGGTCACCTCGGCCGCCTTGCCGGCGTGGTCGCCGGCGACGAGCTCGGTGGTGAACGACCGGGTCTCGCCGGCGTTCGCGCCGACGATCGCCTCGTCGATGCCGTCCACGAGCTGGCCGGAGCCGATCTCGTAGGACAGCCCGCTGGTGGCGGCCTCCTCGACGGCTTCGCCCTCGACGGTCGCGGCCAGATCGATCGAGACGAAGTCGCCGGTCTCGGCCGGGCGCTCCACGCCGGTCAGCGTGCCGAAGCGGGCGCGCAGCTCGTCGAGCTGCTCGTCGACCTCCGCGTCGGTCAGCTCGACGTCGTCGACGGTGACCGCGAAGCCTTCGAGGTCGGGCAGCTCGATCTCCGGGCGCACGTCCACCTCGGCGGTGAACTCGAGGACGTCGCGGTCCTCGAGCTTCGTGACGTCGAACTCCGGGTTCCCGAGCGTGCGGACCTCGTTCTCGCGGACCGCCTCGATGTACTTCGCCGGGATGGCCTCGTTGACGACCTCGTCGAGCACCGGGCCACGCCCGATCCGGCTTTCCAGGACGCGAGCGGGCGCCTTGCCGGGCCGGAAGCCCGGGATGCGCACCTGCTGGGCGATCTTGCGGTAGGCGCGGTCGAAGTTCGGCTTGAGCTCGTCGAACGGCACCTCGACATTGATCTTGACTCGCGTCGGGCTCAGCTGCTCGACGGTGCTCTTCAAGGTCTTCTCCTCGAGCGGTAACGATTGTGGTGGACAATCCTGCGGAAATGCCCCCGGTCACCTGTCAGACCGGGACGTCCGAGTCTAGGCCAGTGGCCCGCGCCGCCCGGGCGGGGGCCACCTGCGGCGTCACGCGCCCAGCATGCGGCCGATCACCCAGCGCGTCTGGCCGCTCGCGTGCTCGACCGAGCCGCTGGGCTGCACCAGGTGGGAAAGCAGCAGCCGCACGAAGGCCTCGACCGCGACCGGCCACTCGGAAGCGGTCAGCGGGGCCTCGGGGTAGCGGCTCGAGAACAGCTCCGCCACGGCGTCGACGGCCCGGCCGAGCACGGCCTCGGGCCGGGAGGTCAGCAGCGGGAGGAAGTCGTCGCGGCCGCCGGGCCGGCCGCCGAGCGCGAGGGCGACCAGGGGGTTGCCGCGGGCGGTCTCGAGGGTCTCCCGGAAGGCGGCGGTGACGCCGTCGAGCGCCCGGCCGGGGTGCGCGTCGACGATCCGGGTGACGTGCTCGACGAAGCGGTCGGTCTCGCGCGCCATCAGCGCCTCGGCGAGCTCGGCCTTGGACCCGAGTTCGTTGTAGACGGTCTGGCGGCTGACGCCGGCGTGCGCGGCCAGCTTGCCCATGGTGACGCCGGCCCAGCCGCCGGTGGTGGTGAGCTCGGCCGCCGCGGCCAGCAACCGCTCCCGGGTGCTGGCCGGCGCGGTGCGGGTGACGGCGTTCACAGGCCGATCTTAGCCAGCGGTTCCGGTGCCCAGGCCGGCACCTTTTTTCGAAGCGTGCCGCGCCGTTTACAAAGTCCGGCGCGTTGTCTACGGTGACTCCCGCCTCACCAGGAGCTTCTCGACCGAGGAGACCGTGCGATGTCCGTCGTCGACACTCCGGCGCGCGGCTCCCTGGAGCCCGCGCGCGGACGGCCGTCCCCGCGCGCGGTCCCCGCTCCCCGGCTCCCGCTGCCCACCGTCTCGGTGCCCGCGGTGCTGCTGTTCGCCGGCGCCCTCGCGGTCTGGGTGGCGTCGACGTGGCTGCTGCTGGCCGGGCTGGTGCCGGCCGTCGTGACCGTGGTGCTGAACACCGCCGTCACCTTCGCGATGTACACCGTGGTGCACGAATCGGCGCACCACTCGGCCGGGAAGCTCACCTGGGTCAACGAAACGCTCGGCCGGCTGGCCGTCCTGTTCGTCGCGGCGTACGCGTCGTTCCCGTCGCTGCGGTACGTCCACGGTGAACACCACCGGCACACGAACGCGTCGGTCCGCGCCGACCCGGACGCCTGGACGTCACGCGGGCCGGCCTGGCTGCTGCCGCTGCGCTGGCTGACCCTCGACGTCTCCTACGCGCGCTGCTACGTCTCGCGGCTGCGCGCCCGGCCGCCGCACGAGCTGGCCGAGACGCTGGTGGTGCTGTCGGTGGCCGTGTCCGCCGGGGTCGCGCTCGTCGCGGCCGGCCACGGCCCGGAGCTGGTGCTGGTCTACCTGCTGCCGCAACGGCTCGGTATCGGCCTGCTCGCCTGGGCGTTCGGCTGGCTGCCGCACCACGGCCTGCCCGCCGCGGGACCGCGCGGCCGGTTCGGCACCACCCGCGTGCGCGTCGGCCTCGACCGGCTGCTGACGCCCGTGCTGCTGGCGCAGAACCTGCACCTGGTGCACCACCTGCACCCGGCCGTCCCGTTCCACCGGTACCGCCGGGTCTGGCTCGACAACCGCGAGGCCTACCTGGCCCGCGACGTCCCGATCAGCACGGTGTGGGGCCGGGACCTGACGACGGCGCAGTACCGGGCGGAGGCGGGCCTCACCGGCGGGCCGGACGACGCCGCCCCCGCGCCCGCGCCGCCGCCCCCGGGACCGAGCCGGTTCCACCGGCTGCGCGTCGCCGACGTGCGCCCGCTGACCGCCGACGCCGTCGCCGTGACCTTCGACGTCCCGCCGGACCTGGCCGCGGAGTACCGCTTCACGCCCGGGCAGCACGTCGCCGTGCGCGCGGTGCTGGACGGGCAGCCGGTGCGGCGGACGTACTCGATCTGCGCCCCGGCCGGCTCGGGCGACCTGCGGATCGTGGTGAAGAAACGCCCGGGCGGCGCGTTCTCCGGCTTCGCGACCACGGCGCTCACAGCCGGGCAGTTCCTCGACGTGCTCCCGCCTTCGGGCGGCTTCACGCTCGTCCCGGACCCGGCGCGCAGCGCGCACTACGTCGCGCTGGCCGCGGGCAGCGGCATCACGCCGGTGCTGTCCATCGTGGTCAGCGCGTTGCGGGCGGAGCCGCACAGCCGGGCGACCCTGTTGTACGTCAACACTTCCGGCGCGACGACGCTCTTCGCCGCGGAGCTGACGACGCTCGCGGAGGGGTTCGGCGGCCGGCTGCACGTCGTCCACTACCGCACCGACGAGCGCGACCCGGACCTGCACACGCACCGGCCGGTCCGGCACTTCGACACGGTCGGCGAGGCGCTGGCCATCTCCCACGAGCGGTACCAGCGCGGCCGCCTCGACGGCACGCGGCTGCGCGCGCTGCTGCAGAACCGGCTCCACCCGGCGAAGGTCGACGAGTGGTTCCTGTGCGGCCCGCGCGGCCTGACCGACCTGGCGCGGCGGACGCTCGCCGACGCGGACGTCCCGGAGGAGGACGTCCACTTCGAACTCTTCCGCGGCGCGGCGCCCCTGCGCGACCCGGCGGGCTTCCCGGCCGAGGTGACCGTGACGCTGGGCGCCACGACGACGCGGATCGCCGCGCGGGCCGGGGAAACGGTGCTGGACGCGGCGTTGCGGGCCGGCTTCGAGGTGCCGTACTCGTGCACCGGCGGCGCGTGCGGCACCTGCCGGGCGACGCTCCTGCAGGGCCAGGTCGACATGGACGTCCGCTACGCCCTCACGGTGGACGACGTCGCGGTGGACCGGATCCTGACGTGCCGCGCCCGCGCGACGACCCCGGAGGTCGCGGTCGACTACGACCGCTGACCCCCGGGACGCGCGTCAGCCCGCAGGCGGCTGCCCCTGTTGTCCCTGGCCCTGCTGCCCTTGCCGGCCCTGTCCCGCGCCGGTGGTGCCTTCGGTCACCGCGGTCGCCGTCGCCGTGGTGCCCGACTCCGTGGCCACCACCGTGACCGTGTCGCCGGACGCCACGCCCGTCGCCTGGGCCGAGGTGATCGTGTACGTCTTCGAGAAGCCGTCGTCGCTCTGGGCGGTCAGCGACGTCGCGCTCAGCGCCGTCACCTTGCCGGTCTGCATGATCTTCGTGACGTAGCCACCGTTCCCGTCCGAAGAGACGTACTCGCCGTGCAGCGCCGAACCCAGCCCGCCCGCGCCGCCGGGACCGCCTTGGGTCCCGCCCGGGCCGCCTTGCATGCCACCCGGGCCGGCCGCGCTGTCGGTCGTGGCGGACGACGAAGCGGCCCAGATCGCCGCTCCCCCGCCGGCCACGATCACGGCCGCGACGGCCCCCGCGGCGACCTTCTTGCCGGTGGACCAAGCCGGGCGCGCGGGGCCGGGCGCACCGCCCCAGCCGCCGTCCGGGGCGGCGGGCGCGGCACCCCACGCCGGGTCCGAAGTGGACGGTGTCTGCTGCGGGGCCTGCGGTGTGGTCATGGTTGTTGCTCCTTCACGGGATGCGTTGCCGCAACCCACAGTCCGGCCCCACGCTGTGTGCGCACTGTGCTGACCGTCAGCCGTTCCTGTGACCGGAGGAACCGGACATCCCGCGCCGGGCCGATCACCGCACAGCCGCCTCACAGGCAGCACACAAGCCGCGCACACGGCCGCGGCGGACGCTGAAGCCATGGCCGCGCGTACCCTCACGCCCCGCCCCCACCGGTCCGGCCGGCCGGGGCGGCTTTCGCTGCGCACGAAGCTGACCGGCTCGATGGTCGTGCTGCTCACCGTGGTGTGCCTGATCGTCGGGGTCGTCAGCGAGTTCGCGCTCGACGTGTTCCTCACCCGCCAGGTCGACCAGCAGCTGACGGCCGCGGCCACCCGCTCGCAGGTCTTCGCGAGCAACGCCGGGCGGCAGAACGGCCTGCCGGGCCAGCCGCCGCCCCAGGACCAGGGCACGGGCGAGCACCCGCTCGGGCAGAACGTCGGCACGGTCAGCGGCACCTTCTCCGGGCAGTCGCTGGTGCACGACGACAGCATTTCCGAGCACGGGGACCGGCTGCATCTGTCCGCGGCCCAGCAGGGCGTGCTGCTGTCGGTGCCCGCGGACGGCAAGCCGCACACGGTCTCCTTCGACGACCTCGGCGAGTACCGGCTGATGGCGCTGCCGGTCACCGGGTCGGCCGACGTCGTGGTCACCGGCCTGCCGATGAAGCCGGTCAACGACACCCTGCTGACCGTCGGGCTCATCCTCTTCGGCGTCGCCGCCGCGGGCGTGCTGGGCGCGGCGTTCCTCGGCGCGTTCGCGGTCCGCCGCACGCTGCGGCCGCTCGAGCGCGTCGCGGCGACCGCCGGGCGCGTCACCGAGCTGCCGCTGGACCGCGGCCAGGTGGCGCTGTCCATCCGCGTCCCGGAGTCCGAAACCGACCCGCGGACCGAGGTCGGTCAGGTCGGCTCGGCGCTGAACCTGATGCTCGGGCACGTCGCGCAGGCCCTCGAAGCCCGCCACGACAGCGAACTGCGCGTCCGCCAGTTCGTCGCGGACGCCAGCCACGAGCTGCGCACCCCGCTGGCCGCGATCCGCGGGTACGCCGAGCTGGCGGCCCGCGGCAGCTCGCTGGTGCCGCCGGACGTCGCCCACTCGATGACCCGGATCCAGTCCGAGGCCGTCCGGATGACGACGCTCGTCGAGGACCTGCTGCTGCTCGCCCGGCTCGACGCCGGCCGGCCCCTGGACGTGCGCGAAGTCGACCTCACGCGGCTCGTCGCGGACACCGTCGGCGACGCGCGGGTCGCCGGGCGCGACCACCGGTGGCAGCTCGCGCTGCCGCCCGACCCGGTGCTCGTGCACGGCGACGTCCAGCGCCTGCACCAGGTCCTGGCGAACCTGCTGGCCAACGCCCGCACGCACACCCCGCCCGGCACCACGGTGACGACCGCGCTCGCCCGCTCCGCCGACGGCAGCGCCGTCGTGACGGTGACCGACGACGGCCCCGGCATCAACCCCGACCTGCTCCCGGACGTCTTCGACCGGTTCGCCCGCGGCGACACGTCGCGCTCGCGCCAGGCCGGCAGCACCGGTCTCGGGCTGGCGATCGCGTCCGCCGTCGTCGTCGCCCACCACGGCTCGATCGAGGTGCACAGCCGCCCCGGCCGGACGGAGTTCGCGGTGCGCCTCCCGGTGGCCGTTCCTGCACAGCGCGTGCACAGCATCGGCACAACCCGGCCCCAGCTGGGCACCGGAAGCTGATCTCATGACCGCAGTGACATCCGGGGCTTCGCCCCGGGCCGGGGGCTCCGCCACCCGTAGCCCCCGAAACGAAGCCGGTATCGCGTCGCGCGAAACCGGCGCACCCGCACGTCCCGCTTGGCAACGGCCCGCGCTGGCCGGGCTGCTGCTGGCGACGGCGGTGCTCTACCTGTGGGGCCTCGGCGCGTCCGGCTGGGCCAACGCCTTCTACTCGGCGGCCGCGCAGGCGGGTTCGCAGAGCTGGAAGGCGCTGTTCTTCGGCTCGAGCGACGCGGCGAACGCGATCACCGTCGACAAGACCCCGGCCGCGCTGTGGGTGCTGGGGCTCTCGACGCGGGTGTTCGGCGTGAGCGCGTGGAGCGTGCTGGTGCCGCAGGCGCTGATGGGCGTCGGCTCGGTCTGGCTGCTGTACGCGACGGTGAAGCGCACGTCCGGCCCGGCCGCGGGCCTGGTCGCCGGGCTGGTGCTGGCGCTGACCCCGGCGGCGGCGCTGATGTTCCGGTTCAACAACCCGGACGCGCTGCTCGTGCTGCTGCTCGTCGCGGCCGCGTACTGCGTCGTCCGCGCGCTCGAGAAGGCGGGCCCCGGCTGGCTGGCCCTGGCCGGTGTCGCGGTCGGTTTCGGGTTCCTGGCGAAGATGCTGCAGGCGTTCCTGGTGCTGCCCGCGTTCGCGGTGGCGTACCTGGTGGCCGCGCCGGTGCCGCTCGGCAAGCGGCTGCTGCACCTGCTGGGCGCACTGGGCGCGACGATCGTCGCCGCGGGCTGGTACCTGGTCGTCGTCGCGCTGTGGCCGGCGGCGGACCGGCCGTTCATCGGCGGCTCGCAGACGAACTCGCTGTGGGAATTGGTCTTCGGCTACAACGGCTTCGGCCGCATCACGGGCGACGAGGTGGGCAGCGTCGGCGGCGGTGCCGGCCGCGGCTGGGGCTCGACCGGCCTGACCCGGTTGTTCGGCAGCGAGATGGCGGGCGGCATCGCCTGGCTGATCCCCGCCGCGCTGCTGGCGCTGGGCGCGGGCCTGTGGTTCACCCGCCGCGCACCGCGCACGGACCGCTCGCGGGCGGCCCTGATCGTCTGGGGCGGCTGGTTCCTGGTGACGGCCCTGGTGTTCAGCTACATGGGCGGCATCATCCACCCGTACTACACCGTGGCACTGGCCCCGGCGATCGCGGCGCTGGTCGGCACGGCGGCGGTCCAGCTGTGGCGCCTGCGCTCGCGGCCGTCGGCCTCGGGCCTGCTCAGCGGCGGCGTGGCGTTGACGGCGGTCACGACGTACTTGCTGCTTTCGGACTCGACGTGGCAGCCGTGGCTGGCCCCGACGGTGCTGGTCGGTGGTCTCCTGGCGGCAGTGGGCCTGTTCTTCGCGGCCCACCTGACCCGCTGGGCGGCGTCCTCGGTCGCGGCCTTGGCCCTGGTGGTGCTGCTGGCCGGCACGGGCGCGTACACCCTGGCCACGGCGGCGACCACACACAGCGGCGCGATCCCGTCGGCCGGCCCCACGTCGGGCTTCGGCGGCCGCGGCGGCGGTTTCGGCGGCGGCCCGGGCGGCGCTCCCGGCGGCTTCGGCGGTGGCGGACGCGGCGGCGGCCCGGGCTCCCTGCTGACCACGACGCTGCCGGGCGCCCAGCTCACGGCGTTGCTGAAGCAGGACACCGCGAAGTACATGTGGACGGCGGCCACGGTGCTGTCGAACGCAGCCGCGGGCTACCAGCTGGCGAGCGGCGCCCCGGTGATGGCGGTGGGCGGCTTCAACGGCACGGACCCGTACCCGACGCTGGCACAGTTCCAGCAGTACGTGGCGAGCGGCCGGATCCACTACTTCCTCGGCGAAGGCATGACGATGCAGGGCAGCAGCGGCTCGGACGCGGCCCAGCAGATCGCCGACTGGGTGGCGTCGACCTACCAGGCGTCCACTGTGGACGGAGTGACGGTCTACGACCTGACCGCCTGAGCAACCCGACGAAAGCAGGGTGTGACGCCGCGGCCGCGTCGGGCAACCTGGTCAGGGCGCCGGTGCCTCCGGCACACTGGTGGTGCCCCGGGCGAACAGGAGTCCCAGCCGATGACCGAGCCTTGCGTACGGCCGGCTCGCTCAGCGGACCTGGAACCCTTCGCCGTAGCCCTCGGTGACCGCGAATTCCTCATCGACCGCTTCGACCGGCAGCGAAAAGGCCTCGGGATGCTGTTCGTGGCCTGGCTCCGCTACCGCCCGGCGGGCGAGGTCTACCTGTGGCTGGAGGAGGCCGAGGAGTACCCGATCCGCCGTCACCTGCCGGGCGTCGCCCTGCTCACCCACCTGCAGGTGCACCACGAGCTGCGCGACCGGGGCGTGGGCCGGACGCTGGTCGCCGCGGTGGAGGGACACCTGCGGGAGCACGGCCACGAGCGGGTGGCCCTGGCGGTCCGCACGGACAACCCGGCGGCGGCGCGCTTGTACCGCCGCCTCGGCTACGAGGATTGGGGCCACGGCGAGGTCGTCTGCTACGCGCGGACGACCCAGCCGGACGGCCGTGTTCTCCACGAACCGGAACGCTGTTGCGTGCTGGTCAAGGACCTCGTGCCGGTCACGCCCGCGCCAAGAACGGAGACGCGGATCGGCGCTTCGCCCCGGCACTGATCCGCCCGTCGACGCCCGGCTGGACCAGGTGACCGATCTGCAGGGCGGCGAGCGCGCCGTCGACGCCGATGCCGCGCGGGTACCGGCCGATGTGCTTGCGCCACCGCGCGCAATCCGTTTGCCAGGCCCGCAAGTACGCCACGCACAGCTCCGGCGTGATCAGGTGGCTGCGCCCGATCGCGGCCTTCAGCGCGGCGACCATCCGGGCCTTCTGCGCCGGCTCGATCGCCGACGCCAGCACCTGCTCGATGGTCGTGCTGATGATCCGCCGCCGGTCCGGCAGGAACTCACGCCAGTACTTCTCGTCGGCGTCCGCGAGGCCGAGACCGTTGTCCAGCAGGCCGTACACCCCTTCGGCGAGGGTGTCGCCCAGTTCTTCACCACGGGCGCGGCGGGCGTCCCGGTACGGGTCGTAGGGGTGCTGGATCGCCGTTCCGGTGACGGCCGACGGCCGCAGCCGCAAGCCGTCCAGCAGGAAGAACCAGTCCTCGTTGTAGATGTTGGGGAAGAACGAGCCGAACGCCCGTTCGCCGACCACGAGCGCGCCGCCGCCGATGAACGTCTTCTGCGCGGCCCCGATGTCGCGAAGCGCGTGGCACACCACGGAGTTGTCCGGCATCCCGGAGTTGGCCAGCCCGACGACCGCGTGCTCGCCGAGCAGCCCGGCCGCCGCGGAGACGTCCGCGGGGTCGGGCAGCACGATGTCGTCGTCGAGGAAGAGGATCCGCTGCCACCCGGCGAGGACCGCGATGAGCAGACCGAGGTTCCGCTTGCGGCTGGTGTCGACCCGCCGATCGAACTTGTGGAGGCGGAGCAGCTTGTCGGTGGCGAACTCGGGCACGACCCGGCGGGGCACGTCGTCGATGTCGATGGCCGCGACCCGGACGCCGGCCCGTTTCGCCTCCAAAGCCGCGCTGGAAGCATCGCCGCGCATGCTGCTCAGCACGAGCAGGAGGACGTCGCGCTCCTTGGCCGCCGCGATGGCCTGCCGCAGGTAGGGAGCCGTCCGGCCGTTGGGCACGATGACCGCGTCCAGCGCCGCCCGGGGCGCGGCCGCGGCATCGACGTGGACCAGGAGGTCTTGGTGCGACTGGTGTTGCCGCGCGGTCACGCGGCTTCCGGCCACTCGTGCAGCCGGTTGTCCGCCACGGTCCAGTCCGGGGTCAGGCCCTTGCCGGCGACGACCTGCACCCGGCTGATGATGCTGAACGACTTCGCGCCGCCGAACCGGTCCCGCACGAAACCGCTGTTCCGGTCCCGGAACTTGACGTCGGTGAGGGCGCGAACCGCGCCGAGGGTGCCACGACCGTACATACCGTTGCACACGGTTACGGTGCGCTTTCGGTTGAACGGGCTCACCCCCCGGTAGAAATGTGCCACGTCTTGCAACAGGTGACCTTCGCTGTCCAACTGGGGCGGGAAGAGCTCCGACCCGCCGTCTCGTCGCACTCGGAAGCCGCCAGGTTCGCTGGTCGGTGCCTCGTCGGCACGGACTACCTGCTCCACCGGGAGGTCGACGCGTTCGATGACGTCGCGGGTCACGGTGTTCCAGTCGACGCCACCGAGCAGGACCAGGTGGGTCGTGTAGTCGTCGGGGGTCAGCTCCGCCGTGGTGTGGAAGCTGACCTGGTGCTGCGGGTTGACCGACCGGATGTGCCCGAACAGCTCGATCAGGGCGTCCGGGTCGGCGTAGGTGTAGAGCGAGACGAAGTCCGCGCTGTCCGGGTCGGCGTAGGTCAGGTGCTGCCGGTACTCCGTCGGCAGCTGGGCGCAGACGATGGTGACGTCCTCGTTCTCCGGGAAGCTCCAGATGTCGGGCACCGGTTCGGCCGCGCGGTCACGCCCGTCGCGCAGCGACAGCAGCTCCCCGAGCAGCTCGTCGTGCCGGTCGCGCTCCTCGTCCGTCAGCTGGTCGAGTGGGAGCACCCGCACGGTTTCGCCGTTGACCGAACGCGGCGTGGCGAACAGCGTGGCGTAGGCGTCCAGCCGCCGGACCGGCGGGGCGATGGGCTTTTCGGCGTTCTCCCAGGAGGAGATGAGCGAAATGCTGAGCGGCCTGCTCCCACCGATCGCGTGGGCGATCTGCGCCTGAGTGATTCCCAGCTCGGGCCACTGCTCTTCCCGCAGCGCGCGCAGGCGCCGGGCGAGCGCAGGACGGCGCGACTCGGCTGGGGACACGACTCCGCCGCCCTTCAGTAAATTTCAGTGGCGTGAGCAGGGGCACAATTGTACCCACGAATGGCCCAGCGCCTGCCGTCGACCCGCCGCAGCCGGGACCGAAGCGTGAGCAGCCGGGGCTTTACTGTGCAGCGAAGCGGTAACGTCCGATTCTCCTCCGTTGCTACAGTCAAATCCAGACCTTACAGTCGAATTTACTGAACTTCACTGAATAACTGGTCCAGCGCGGTCGGTCACCTTCCGCCGCCTGGGCGGACGTCGAGTTTCGCGAACGAATCCCGCCTTGTGAGTCAGCTGGCACACGAGCCGGGACGAGCCGGAGGTTTCCTGGATCCACCGCAGAGGAGGGCTTTTCATGGACCCCACCACCACGCCGCGCAGCCGCTGGCGCCGGGGCGTCTTCGCCGCCGGGCTCGTCATCCCCTTCACCGCTTCGCAGGTCTGGGCCTTGCTCGTCCTGCTCCGGCTGGCCCCGCTCGACGGGCTGGTGGGCCAGGCTTTCGTGCTGATCCTGCTGGGCTCCGTCGCCGCGATCTGGGCGGGCTGGCGCTGGACCTGGCTGCTCGGCCGCGACCGCGACCTGCGGCCCGAGCCCGCCGCGAAGACGCGGATTCCGACATGACCCCCGGGCCGGTGATCGTCACGGCACTCGTGCTGGTCATCGCCGCCGGACGTCTCGTGCGCCACCTCGGCGGCCTCCTCCGTCGCCGACCGACCGGAAGGAGCAAGGAAATGACGACACAGCAGGCACATTCGCCGTTCCCGATGCGCGTGTACCACTGGCGGTGGGAGCTGCTCGCCGTGACGCTCCTCCCCTACGGCCTGGCGATGTTCGGCCTCTGGGCCGGCCCGGCGTGGGCGTCGGGGACGCTGGCGGCCGTCCTGGCACTGGCCCTGCTGCGACGCCGGCACGTGCGGACCCGGATCCGCGCGGTGGTGGTGCAGCACCGGCTGCGCGCGGCGTTCCCGTCGCTGCGCCTGCCCGGCGGCCACCGCCCGGCGATCCTGTGGACCCGCCCCCGCGCCGGCGACATCGTGGTCTCGCTCTACGGCCGCGAGGCGTTCGAGCACCTCCACCGGCACCACCGGATCCTCGCGGCGGCCTGCGACGTCCCCGAGGTGTACGTCGACCGGCACCCGCGGTTCGCGAGCCTGGTGACGCTGACGATCAGCCCGACCGAAGCCCACCACGAGCCGGGACGCGCGGTGCTGCCGAGCAACGTGGTCCCGTTGCGGGCGCACAGCTGAGGGTCAGCGTGCCTTGAACATGTCGGTGATCACCGTGGCCGGCTCCCCGCCGTGCCACGAGCTGGCCGAGAACCGCTCCTGCGCGATCCCGCGCCAGGCAGCGGTCTCGGGCCCCAGCGTCAGCTCCTTGTCCGCCGTCAGGGTTCCGATCTCCTGAGCGGCGATGCCTTCTTCGCGCAGCGTCTTCGTGACGAGCCTGGCGTCCTCTTCGCGGACCACGACGACGAGTCCCCAGTCGCCCCAGGTCTGCGCGAGGTCGAAGGGGTCCAGTTTCGCCTGCGCGGCCACCTCGGCCACCAGGTCGTCCAGCCGGAAATCCGCGCTGACGGCCGCGCCGACGCCGTTCGCCTCGCAGAGCGTGCGGACCGTGGCGAACAGGCCGTCGGAGACGTCCATCGCCGCCCGCGCGAAGCCGGTCGTGGCCAGCAGCTGCCCGGCCTTCAGCTGGGCCATGGGCTCGCACGCTCGTCGCCAGAGCTCGGCGGCCTCGGCCGCCGGGAGCGTCGCCTGTCCCGTCTTCAGCAGGGCCGCGGCCCACAGGTGACCGGGCGAACCGACCAGCAGCAGGCGATCCCCGGCTCGGGCGCCGGAGCGTCGCAGCCGGCTGCCCGGGTTACACCGGCCGATGGCCGTCGCCGTCAGCTGGACGACTTCGCCGTCCCGGATGTCCCCGCCGGCGACCTTCGTGCCGTGGGCGGCGCAGCAGTCGTCGACGCCGTCGAGCAGGCGCTCGAACTCCCGCACCGTCGTGCCCTTGGGCAGGGTGTAGTTGACGACGAGCCCGAGCGGCTCGGCGCCGGCGGCGGCCAGGTCCGACAGGTTGATCGTGGCCAGCAGCCAGCCCGAGTGGTAGAGATCGGGCTCGCCGAGGAGGTTGACCACGGGCGCCGGGCAGCTGTCGGTGGTCGCGACGAGCTCGCTCGGCGTCGTCACCGAGGCGAGCAGGGCGCTGTCGTCGCCGAAGCCTTCCGTGCCGGCGTACCGCGGTCGCAGGACTCGCTCCTGGATCCCCCGTTCGCCGAGGTCACCCAGGCACTCTTCAGTTGCGTCGGACATGGTCGGCCAATCGGGACGCGGCGACGGCGTGGTCGCTCGAGTAGTTGTGCGGCATGACGTCGTAGGGCTGCTCGCTGCCGGTCGAGGCGAACAGCATCAAGTTGCAGATCCGGGTCTCCGGGTACAACAGGACGGGGTGACGCAGGTGGTTGACGATCTCCAGCGTGATCACGGCGAGCTTGCCGCGGCCGAAGCCGGGACTGACCTGACCGCACAGCACGACGCCGATGCCGAGCCGCGCGTAGTCGCTGGTGCCGTCGACGAGCCCGACGAGGTTCTCGGAGAGACCGATCTTCTCCAGCGTCGGCGCGAGCACGACCTCGCCGGGTTCGACGGCCAGCCGGCCCTGCGCGTCGAGCTCCTTGGGGACCAGCTCCGGGTACGTCGACCGGTCGGCGATGTCGACCGGACCGGTCGTGGCGAGGCTGAACGCCTCGTACCCGAGCCGCAGGCTGAGCGCGGCGGGCCGGAGCATCGCCGGCTCGAACGGCGTCACGGTCAGTTCCCCGGCCGAGACGGCGCGTTTGATGGCCTTGTCGGTCAGCACCCCGCGACGCGCGCGCCGGACGGGCAACCGGCGCTTTCTGTCACGGAATCCCAGCTGCACCGGCATCATGATGTGGCCTCCTGCTCGAAAGCCGCTAGTACGGCCGTCACGAGCCGGCGGAAGTCCGCTTCGGACAGCACGCCGTTCGGCTGGTCGTCGCTCTCGCCCGGCTCGCAGTAGACCACCGTGGCCGGCGTCCGGCGCGGTCCCTGGATCACGACGGTGGCGGTCAGTCCCGCGTCGATCGGGCGCACCGTGTGCACCACGTCCGTGTCGCAGGAGTACACCTCGCCGCGCACGACGTGCGGGGACCTCTGGCGTTTCAGCCGCACTTCGCCGTCGGTGACGAGCGCGGCCGGGTGCGCGGGATCGGCGCCGTAGCGGTAACGCCGGAACGGCTTGCCGCCGTCGGCGACCTCCGTGAACTCGACCATGTGCATGCCCGTGCCCACGAGGATGTGGGAGGCGAACTCCCACCGGTGGCTGTGCGGGTTCGACTCCCCCGGCGAAACGACGTCGGACTCGGGCCAGACGTGCAGCCGGATCCGGAACTCCGGCTCGGCCGCGGTGTGGAGGACCAGCTTCGCGAAACCGTTGGGGTGCCAGTACGAGCGTCCGGCGATCTCGGCGACCGTCGCGTCGTCTGTCAAGAGCCCGGCCAGCCAGCTGACGAACGGCCGCGGCTCGACGCGGATCTCCCACGCCGCCTTTTCGAGATTGGACAACGCGGCGCCGTCGCGACCCAGGGTTTCCGCGAGCCCGCGCGGAAACCGGTGATCGTCGAGGGCCGTCAGTGACGTGGTGCTCATCGTGCGACGCTCTATTCTGCGGCGTTCGGGGGGACGTCAGGGGGGACGTTCGGGGGGAGAAGGGCAGGTACTGCGAACGCGAGCGCGGCCGCGCGGAGGGCCGTGACGGCGTCGAGCGTCATCCAGATCGGCAGATCGCCGCTGCCCCAGGCCCACAGGCCCAGGCTGGGCTCATGACGTTCCCAGAGGGAGCCGAGCGCGCGGCTCAGCCTGGCCGTCGGCACGTGGGGCGCCTCGGCCAGCACCTGAAGGACCCACGCGGCCGTGAAGTGCTTGATGTTCACCCGGACCGGCTGGCGGCCGCCGGGTTGGGGCAGCGCCAGTTCCTCGGAGACCCCGTCGTCCGGGTGGGCCCGCTCGATGAGCCACTGCGTAGCCGTCTCGACGGCGTCACGGATGTCGGAACGTTCGCCGCCGCCGCGCAGCAAAGCGCGAAGAGCCACGACCGCCCGCGCGGTGTGCGCGGCCGACGGCTCCGGCGCCACCAGCCGCGGCTCCTTCTTCTCGCCCCACAGGAGCAGGCCGTCGAAGTCGAGACGGGTGGCGAGCAGGTCGTCGGCGAGCTTGCGGGTCAACGGCGCGTCCGGCCGGAGCCGGACCGCCGAACGCAACGCCGTGGCCAGCAGGAACGGCCGGGTCCGGCTGTAGCCGTCCAGCGAGCGCTCGAGGTAGTGCAGACCTTCGTCGGCGGAGAGCAGGGTGCTCGCCTGGGAGAGGGCGTCCACCACCGCGGCGGTCACCTCCGGCCGGCGACCGCTCGACCGTCCCTGCCACCCGAATTCGGACCGCTTCTCGTAGAGATCCACGACGACGTTGTGTAGGCCGATGTAGGGCTCGCCTACCACGACCATCGCGGAGATCCCGTAGGCGGTGGCGAGCGTGGTCTGCTCGCCCTGCTGCTGGAGGTTGTGCCGCCAGCCGACCGCCTGGCCGTCGTCGTCGCGGATCACGTGCCCGGCGAGGCTGTGCCCCGCCCGCCGGAGGACTTCGAGCAGCGAGCCGCCCGTGGTGACGACCGACCCCGCCGACGCGGGCGACCTCGCGCCTTCCACCAGGTCGAACAGCATGTTCGCCGCCCGGAAGTGATCATCGAGCAGCCGCGCGTTGTCCGTCGAGGGGAGGTAGCGCCCGGTCTCCCACTGCGTCAGGTTGGCCCGGCTCACCCCGACGATCCGGGCCACGTCCGCCTGGGTTTCGTGGGCGGCCTTGCGCAGCCGGCGCAGCTCGTCGCCCACCTGTTCAGGCGTCGTTACCACATCAGTACCTATCGGCTGGGCCACAGTCGACTTATCATGTAGGTAAGTCCAGTTCATCGGACTTACCTACATAGGTAGGCGACCGTAGGGAGGTGACAATTTGTGGACACAGAGCGCACCTTATCCCATCGGCGGCTCCTCGCGGTTGCCAACCCTGAGCGACTCGCCCGAACGGGTTGTATCCGCAGCTCGTGGCCCTCCCGGCCACGGATCGGTCGCGACCCCGCGCACCTGAGGCACTGCGGATAGTGTCCGGCGGCCTCCCCGAGCCGGCCGGGCTTGCCCTCCGAAGTTCGCGCGCAGTTTGGGGGTGTCCCGATGGAAGACCACAACCTACCTACGTCCCGCCGGCGTGGCCGGTTCGATCGAGTACTCGCTGTCCTCGGCGAATGGCTCTTCGCCGCCGACGAGGACGCCCGGGCCGAGGCCCGCGGCTGGCAGGTGCACCGCGCCGCGAACGGCCGGACCCGCACCTACCGCGATCCCCGCTGGGACACCGTCAGCGCCTGCCGATCCTGCGGCGGCCACGGGCTCAGCCCCACCGACGGCGCCGCCTGCCCGGCCTGCGCCGGTACCGGAGTCATTCGCTCGGCACCCGAGACCGCGGTCCCGGTCGCCGACGGCTGGAGAGGAGCACGGTCATGACCCGCAAGCACACTCCCGAGCACGTCACCGAGCTGGCCCGGCAGCTCACCCCGGTGAAACGGCCCAACCCGTTCCTGTGGGCCTACCACTGGCGCTACGAGATCGCGGCGGTCACCCTGCTGCCCTGCTCGCTCGTGGTGCTCTTCCAGTGGCTCGGCCCGCTCTGGTTCGCGGTGGCCCTGGCCGGCGCGTTCCACTGGGTCTTCTACTGGCGCGCCGGCCGCCGCTACCTGCGCGGCCGGCTGCGCGCGATCGTCGTGCAGCACCGCCTCCGGGCGACGTTCGCCAGGGCCCGCGTCTGCACCCTGGACGGCCGCCGGCCGGCGATCCTGTGGACGCGGGAGCGGGACGGCGAAATCCTGGTCACCGTGTTCTGCCCGGCCGGCTTGGAGTTCCGGCAGATCCGCGACGCTCGCGCGCTGATCGCTTCGGCGTGCTTCGCGACGGAGGTCTACGTCGACCGCCATCCGCGGTTCGCGAGCCTGGTGACGGTGGCCGTCTGCACGGCGCCGCCGCGGTGGGTGCCCGCGCAACGCGGCAACCCGCAGGAGATCGTCCCGCTGCGCGTGCACAGCTGAGCCGCGCCGCCCCCGGCGTCCACCCGTCCGGGGGCGGCGCACAGCAACCGCACAGGGCGATCACACGGTCACCAAAGCGGGACCCACGACTGTGGTCGTCATGACAGCCACCGCCTCCGCTTCACGGCCCGGGACCGTCCCGGTCGACCTGGCCGGCCCGCAGCCGGTTCTCGACGTCGTCATCCCGGTCCACAACGAAGAGGCCGACCTCGAACCGTGCATCCGCCGGCTGCACGCGCACCTGGCCGAACACGTCTCCTACCCGTACCGGATCACCGTCGCCGACAACGCGAGCACCGATGCGACGCTGCCGGTCGCGGAGCGGCTGGCCCGGGAGTTCCCCGAGGTCGAGGTCCACCACCTGGACGAGAAGGGCCGCGGCCGCGCGCTCAACGCCGTCTGGCGGGCCTCGGACGCCGCTGTCCTCGCCTACATGGACGTCGATCTCTCGACTGACCTGGCCGCGCTGGCGCCGCTCGTCGCGCCGCTGCTGTCCGGGCACTCCGATCTCGCCATCGGCAGCAGGCTCGCCCGGGGCGCGCGCGTCGTGCGGGGACCGAAGCGCGAGTTCATTTCCCGGTGTTACAACCTGATCCTCCGCTCGACGCTCGCCGCGAAGTTCAGCGACGCGCAGTGCGGGTTCAAGGCCATCCGCGCCGACGTCGCCCGGGAACTGCTGCCGCACGTCGAGGACACCGGCTGGTTCTTCGACACCGAACTGCTCGTCCTCGCCCAACGCGCCGGGCTGCGGATCCACGAGGTGCCCGTCGACTGGGTCGACGACCCGGACTCGTCGGTCAACATCGTCAAGACGGCCACCGCGGACCTCAAGGGCATCGCCCGCGTCACGAAAGCGACGTTCACCGGCGAGATCCCGATCAGCCGGCTGCGCGAGCAGCTCGGCCGGCAGCCGATCGGGGTGGAGGCACCCGGGGTGCCGCCGCGGCTGGTGACGCAGCTCGTGCGGTTCGCCGCGATCGGCGTCAGCAGCACGCTCGCGTACCTCGTCTTGTTCCTGCTGCTGCGCACGGCCGTCGGCGCGCAGCCCGCGAACTTCGCCGCGCTGCTGGTGACGGCGATCGCGAACACCGCGCTCAACCGCCGGCTCACGTTCGGCATCCGGGGCCGCGGTGGCGCGGGACGTCACCAGTTCGAAGGGCTGATCGTGTTCGGCCTCGGCCTGGCGCTGACCAGCGGCGCGCTCGCCCTGCTCCACGGCTCCACCACCCCCGGCCTGGTCCTGGAGATCACCGTGCTCGTGCTGGCGAACCTCGCCGCCACGGTCCTCCGGTTCCTGCTCCTGCGCGGCTGGGTGTTCAACCCGCGCCGCCAGGGCGCCACCCAGAAGGAGTACTGATGACCGCCGTCCTGTCCGACCCCGTGACGCAGGAACCGCGCCACCGCAAGGACTCCGCGGCGCCCGCACCCCCGCGCTGGGTCCGCCCGTCGGTGTTCGGGCTGCTGGCCGCGACCGCGGTGCTCTACTTCTGGAACCTGACCGCGTCCGGCTTCGGCAACTCGTTCTACGCCGCCGCCGTGCAGTCCGGGACGCAGAGCTGGAAGGCGTGGCTGTTCGGCTCGCTCGACTCCGGCAACGTCCTGACCGTCGACAAGCCGCCGGCCGCACTGTGGGTCGGGACGGCGTTCGCGCGGATCTTCGGCTTCTCCAGCTTCACCGTGCTGGCACCGCAAGCGCTGATGGGCGTCGCGTCCGTCGGCCTCCTCTACCTGGCGGTGAAGCGGACGTCCGGCCCGGTCGCCGGGCTGATGGCGGGCGCGTTGCTCGCGGTGACGCCGGTAGCGGCGCTAATGTTCCGGTTCAACAACCCGGACGCGCTGCTCGTGCTGCTGATGGTCGCGGGCGCCTACTTCGTCGTGCGCGCCACGGAAAAGGCGTCGCCCGGCTGGCTCGCGCTGGCCGGTGCGGCGATCGGGTTCGGCTTCCTGACCAAGATGATGCAGGCGTTCCTGGTGCTGCCGGCGTTCGGCCTGGTGTACCTGATCGCGGCGCCGACGTCGCTCGGCAAGCGCTTGCTGCACCTGGGCGGCGCGGTGGTGGCGCTGGTCGTCTCGGCGGGCTGGTTCATCGCGCTGGTCGACCTGTGGCCGACGGCGTCCCGGCCCTACATCGGCGGGTCCGAAGGGGACAGTCTGCTCGAACTCGCCTTGGGCTACAACGGTTTGTCCCGCATCTTCGGCGGCGGCGAAGGGGGCGGCCCCGGCGGCGGCGGTGGCATGGGCGGCAACACCGGCTTCGGCGGGACGTCCGGGCTGTTCCGGATGTTCGGCGCCAGCTTCGGCGTCGAGATCTCGTGGCTGCTGCCGGCCGCATTGATCGGCCTGGTCGCCGGGCTGTGGTTCACCCGGCGTGCGCCGCGCACCGACCGGACGCGCCTGGCGCTGGTGCTGTGGGGCGGCTGGCTGGTCGTGACGGCGCTGGTGTTCAGCTACATGAGCGGCATCGTCCACCCGTACTACTCGGTCGCGCTGGCGCCGGCGATCGCCGCGATGGTCGCGATTTCGGGCCGCGCGCTGTGGCAGGGCCGGGTGAACCTGGCACCGCGGGCGGTGCTGGCCGGCATGGTCGTGGCGACGGCGGTGTGGTCGTTCATCCTGCTGGACCGCACGCCGGACTGGTTCCCGGCGCTGCGCTGGATCGTCGCGGTGCTCGGCGTGCTGGCCGCCACGGTGCTGGTGATGGGCGTGCCGCCGGTGCGCCGGGTGGTGGCGGTGGTGGCCGCGGCGGTGGTGCTTTCACTGGGCGTCTCGACCGTCGCCTACGGCGTCGAGACGGCGTCGGTGGCCCACAGCGGATCGATCCCGACGTCCGGCCCGACGTCGAGCGCGATGGGCGGCTTCGGCGGCGGCGAAGACTCGGCGTCCAGCGCGGTCGGCAAGCTGCTGGCGTCGACGACGACCGAGTGGGCGGCGGCGACGACGGGTTCGCAGAGCGCGGCATCGCTGGAACTGGCGAGCGGCAAGGCGGTCATCGGCATCGGCGGCTGGAGCGGCTCGGACCCGGCCCCGACACTGGCCGAGTTCAAGGCATACGTCGCGGCGGGCGAGGTGAAGTACTTCATCGACGGCGGCCGCGGCGGCGGCCCGGGCGGCGGATCGAGCGAGATCACCGAGTGGGTGACGGCGAACTTCACAGCCACGACAGTGGACGGCTCCACGGTCTACGACCTGCAGAGCTGAGCGCGGCCTAGGGGTCGTGAGTGGTAATTAGGGTTCTAACCCGCATTACCACTCACGACCTCTTTGTACGCAGGTGGTGGCTGACGTCGCCGACCAGGTCGACCGTGGCCCGGCGTTCCGTGAACTGCCACTCGCCCGCGGAGCGGGTGAACGTGTCCCGGTAACTGCCCGCCGCGATCGTTTGCAGTGGGAAGCCCGGGACCGCCTGCAACACCGTGAAATACGCCTGCGACTCAGCCGTGTCCCCGGTGAGCGAGATCGACACGTTCGTTGTCACGTGCTTCGTGCGCGGCGTCCCATCGTCGTACCGGATCACCGTCGACTGCAGCATTCCGGCGACTTCCGGAGCGCCGCGGGCCACGCCGCCGCTGCCGGCGAACGCGCCCGATGCGAACAGCTCGCCGACGGCGGCGAAGTCGCCCGCGTCCACCAGGGACGCGTACCGGTAGATCAGGTTCTCGATCGCCCGGGTGTCATCCACGCAATGATCGTACAGAAAAAGTATAGAAACCCTCCGTACGGTGGCGGCGAGGGCGGCGGGGGTCGCCCACAGGGGGTAGACATGGATCGCCGGAGCCTGCTCAAAATCACCGCCGGGGCCGCCGTTGCCACGGCCGGATCCGTCCTGCTGAGCGGGACAGCGGAAGCAGACACGAACGTATTGCCGCCCGTGCCCGGGATGCTGGGTGATCGGCGGGCCAACGAAGTCTGGTACCAGCTCGACGAAATCGCGTTGTACCACCCGTCGCCGGAAACCAGTGCCGCCTACACCGCGTTGTTCGGGTACCTCGGCCAGGAAAGCATCGCCAGCAGGTGGCTCGCCTTCAGCAAAGAGCCCACGTACCCGCGGAACTACCTCGAGTTCGTCAAGCCCGTCGAAGCGCCGCTGCGGACGCTGTCGAAGCTTCAGCTCGGGAACTTCGACCGCTTCTACCGCGGGGACGAAGCGGGCCTCGTCAGAGCGTTCGCCGACTTCGGGCAGGGGGTTCTCTTCGATCCTCGACGCGAACCCGTCGAGTCCGAGGTGCACACCATGGACGGGAATCCGCCCTCCAGCTACCACTTCTGGCACGCGATCCAGCGCGCGCAGATGCTGCTCGGCATCGACCGTCAGCGGTGGGCGCGCATCGATCCCGTGCTCGGCTTCGCCTGGGCCTTGCAGTCCGTCGCGAAACCCGACCACCGGCACGTCAACCCCGGGCTGCCCGCGGGGCAGGTCCGCGCCTTCGCCCGCTACTGGCTGCCGCGGGAGCCCGCGCAGCTCGATCGTGACTTCCAGTCCTCGCCCTATCCCTCCGGACTGGGCTGAAGCACCCGCTCGTAAGCCGCTCGCAACGCCGGGCCCGGCGTGATCCCCAGCCTTTCGTCGAGGACGCGCCGGCCCCGGTGGTACACCTCCACCGCGTCCGCCGACCGCCCGCTCGCGCACAGCGCGGCCATCAGCAACGCGAGCGCGCGCTCGCGCAGCGGGTGTTCGAGGACGAGTCCCGTCGCGTCGGGAACGGCTCGCAGGTGGTCGCCCACCGCGATGTCGGCTTCGATACGGCCTTCCAGCGCGGCCAGCCGGAGTTCCTCGAACCGCGCCGCCGAGCCCGCGCGGAGCGGTTCGGCGACGTCGGCGAGGACCGGACCGCGCCACAGGTCCAGCGCGGCGCGGAACAACCCGGCCGCACGGGAAGCCGAGCCCGCCCGGAACGCCGCCGCACCGGCCGCCGCGAGCCGTTCGAACTCCTGCGCGTCGAGGGTGCCGCTCGGCTCCAGCAGGTAACCGCCACCCGTGCGGACGAGCCGGGCCGGTAACGCCCGCCGCAACCGGGACGCGTACGTGCACAGCTGCGCGTCGACCGTCGAGGGCCGGACGCCGTCCCACACCAGGGAAATCAGCCGCTCGTCGGGCACCACCCGGCCGCGGGCCAGCAGCAACGCCGCCAGCAGCGTCCGCGGCTTGCGCCCGCCGAGCACGGCCGGGCGGCCGTCGGCGCGGCACACCGCCAGCGGGCCCAGAATCCGGAACTCCATCCCCCCACCCCGTTCCCACCGTACCGGGACTGACACCGCGGGCACAGGAAAGTCTCAGACCGCCCACAGGAACGGCGCGGATCATGGAGGTCAGAGGATGAGGGATGAGGGATGAGGAGGCCGCGATGATCACCACCCGTCCGGGCTACCCGCGCTGGCACACCGCGAGTGCGCAGGGCCCCCGTTCGCACAACGCCGACGCCGTCGGCGCCTACGCCGCGGCCGGCGCGCCCGGCATCGTCTTCGCCCTCGCCGACGGCGTCGGGGACGACCCGGCCGCCGCCCAGGCCGCACGCGTCGCCGCCGCGGCCGCCGCGCGCACTCCGGTCCACAAAGGACCGGTCGAGGCCGTTCTCGCCGCACAGCAGGCCGTCCGGGAACGCAGCTACGGCGACGCCGTGCTCGTCGTCGCCGTGCCGGTCGCCGGCGGCTACCGCATCGCCTGGGTCGGCGACGCCCGCGCGTACGCCTGGGACGGCACGGCGCTGCGCCGCCTGACCACCGACCACACGCTCGCCGAGTACTTCCGCGCCCGCCGCCAGCCGGTGACGCCGCGGATGGAACACGTGGTCACCACCAGCGTCCGCACGACGAAACCGCACGAGATCGGCACGGCCGAGGTCACCGGCGGCGGGCTGCTGCTGACCAGTGACGGCGTCCACAAACCGCTCACCGGCAGCGCGATCCGCGCCATTCTCGCGGATCCGGCGCACGGGGCCGCGGAACTCGTCGAGGCCGCGATCGCCCACGGCGGATCCGACAACGCGACCGCGCTCTACGTCGAAGCAGTGGAGGCCGACAGCATTACGGTGCGATTTCCCGTCGCCGCGTGAGGCTAGTTAGCGCGTTCGCGTTTCAGCTGCCGGTATTCGCGTAGTACCAAGACGATGATGATGACGTCGAGGGCGGCGAAGAACGGCAGCGCGATCGAGTGGGTGTGGATCGCGCGCCAGACCTCGTAGACGACGAACGCGGCGAGGATCACCGCGGCGATCGGGTAGGCGGGGACGATCTTGCGCGCCAGCGCCCAGACCAGGCCGAGCTTGATGAGGCCGTGGGCCAGCAGGTAGGCGACGGCGAACGTCTTGGTGTCGCCGTGCAGGAAGTTCTCGGTCGCCGATTCCAGGTGCCGCGCGAGCGTGCCCGACGGGTCGCCGAGCAGGTCGCGGGTGATCACCGCGTGGGTGAACCCGCTGACGGTCGACGCCGGGATGAACGCGAGGATCAGCGCCCCGACGACCTGCAGGGCGCCGTCGAGGCCCTTGATCGCGATCGCGATCCGGAAGAACCGCTCGGTCGCCGTCGGCTTGGTTTCCGCCATGCCCCCACCTCAGCACGAACGGTGGATCCGCGCACGTGGGGGCGGTTTTCACGCCTTTCGTGCCGGGCTGTCCGGCCGGTCCGGTCCGTCCGGTGCCACTCGATCAGTCGCCCGATCAGCCGGCCGTTTCCGAGCGCACCACGTCTTCCGCGAACGCGACCGCCGTCTTCATCCCCTCTTCGCCGAAGATCGGGCCGTTCGTGTACAGGCCGTCGATGATGAACATGACCCGGTCGGCGAGGCGGTCCGGTTCGGCCGCCGGCGTCGAGCGGGCCAGCTCCCGCAGCTGCGTCCGGACCCGCACGAAGTGGTCCAGCGACACCTGGTGCGCCGGGTGCTCGCGCTCGGGGAACTCGGCGAAGGTGTTGCGCAGCGGGCAACCGCGCGTGCCCGGGACGTTGACGCGGATCCCGACCTCCCGCACCAGCTCGACCAGCTGTCCCTCCGGGCCGTCGGCGGCCGCTTTCGCGTCCGCGACGATGTGCTCCCAGTCCCCGCTGCAGCGCCGCAGGTAGGCCACGACCAGCTCGTCCTTGCTCGCGAACTGGCTGTAGAGCAGGTTCTTGCCGCAGCTGCACTCGTCGATGATCTGCTGCATCCCGACCGCGTGCACCCCCTGCTGGTTGAACAGCCGGGTGGCGGTTTCGAGGATGCGCTCTCGGGCGTCCGGCGTGGGCTTGCGCGGCATGCGCCCCATCGTACCGGACCGAATGGTCCACATCGTGGAATCCCTGGTTGACACCGTGTCCGCGACGCCGTCATGATTCGGACCGTTCGGTCCCGGACCGATCGGTCCGTCTCACTTGGGGGTTCCCTTGACCGTCTCCACGTCTCCGGCCGCGGCCCACGACCGCATGACGCCCCGCGCCCGCGGCCTGCTCCTCGTCCTCTGCGGCGCGATGTTCCTCGACGCGCTCGACGTCTCGATGAAGGCGTCGCGCTGCCGTCGATCGGCGCCGAGCTCGGTTTGACCACCGCCTCGCTGCAGTGGGTGGTCAGCGGTTACGTCCTCGGCTTCGGCGGTTTCCTGCTGCTCGGCGGGCGCGCCGCCGACCTGCTCGGGCGCCGGCGGATGCTGATCGGCTCGCTGGTGGTGTTCGCCGTCGCGACCGCGCTCGGCGGCTTCGCCACCGACGGCCCGCTCCTCATCGCCGCACGGTTCGTCACCGGCGTGAGCGCCGCGTTCAGTGCCCCGGCCGGCTTCTCGATCATCACGACGAGCTTCACCGAGGGCCCGGTCCGCAACAAGGCGCTCTCGATCTACAGCGCGACCGGCGCGGCCGGCTTCTCGCTCGGGCTCGTCGCGGGCGGGCTGCTCACCGAGGTCAGCTGGCGGTGGGTGTTCCACGCGCCGGTGGTCGTCGCGCTCGCGACCCTGGCCGGCGCGCTGGCCGTGGTGCCGCGCGCACCGCGTCCCGCCCGGACCGGCGGCTTCGACGTCGCCGGCTCCGCGACCATCACGGCGGCCATGCTGCTCCTGGTGTTCACGCTGGTCGAGGCGCCGAACGCGGGCTGGGCGTCGGTGCGCACGCTCGGTTCGCTGGTGGCGGTCGTGGTGCTGCTGGCCGCGTTCGCCGTGATCGAGCGGCGGGTCTCGGCGCCGCTGGTCCGGCTGGGCGTGCTGCGGTCGGGCGCGCTGGTGCGGGCCGCCGTCGGGGCGCTGTCGCTGCTGGGCGGCTGGGTGAGCGCGCTGTTCATCGTCACGCTCTACCTGCAGGACTTCCGCGGCTGGTCAGCGCTGGAGACCGGGCTCGCGGTGGCGCCGAGCGGCTTGGTCGTGGCGCTGCTCGCGCCGCGGATCGCCGCGCCGCTGGTCGGCCGGTTCGGCTCGGGGCGCGTCGCGCTGGCCGGGCTCACCTCGTCGGTGGCGGCGTACGCGCTCCTGCGGTTCCTGGACGCCACCAGCGGGTACGTGACGCTGATGCTGCCCGCGTTCCTGCTGGTCGGGCTGGCCTTCACGCTCACCTACGGCCCGCTGACGATGGCCGCGGCCGACAGCGTCCCGGCCGCGGACCAAGGCTTGGCGGGCGGGTTGGTGAACACGTCGTTCCAGGTCGGGCCGGCGGTGGCGCTGGGCGTGGTGTCGGCGGTGACCGCCACCGGCGGCGACCTCCTGAGCGGCCTGCAGGCCGCCCTGGTGGTCCCGCTGATCGTGGCCGCACTCGGCGTCGCCGCGATGCTCCCCTCCCTGCGCCGCGCCTGAAAGCCGTGAAGGCCTCCTTACCGGCTCTTATGGCCGGTAAGGAGGCCTTCACGGCTTTGGATCACATCGCGGGCGGGGCGGACTTCGTGCCCCACGCCGTCGGCGTGTCGCTCAGGGTGAAGCGGATCGTGCCCGCGCGGAGCAGGTCCTCGTGCGAGATCCAGCTGCGGTCGTAGCCGCGGTGTCCGATGTGGACGTCCGATGTGTACTGGAGTTTCGACGCGCTCGCGCCGGGCGCCTCGATCTCCAGCTTGCGGCCGTGTTCCGGGTGGATCTCGACCTTCTCGAACATCGGCGTGCTGAGCAGGTACGTCCCGGAACCGGGCTGGGCCTCGAAGACGCCCGTCATGCCGAAGACCAGCCACGACGAGATGGTGCCGAGGTCGTCGTTGCCCGGCATGCCGTACGGCGTGTCGGTGAAGAGCGTCCGCGCCGCGCGCAGGACGGCCGACGTCTTCCACGGCGCGCCCGTCCAGCTGTACATCCAGGGCGCGTGCAGGTCGGGTTCGTTGTTGGGGTTGAAGGCGAAGTTGTTGTGGTAGTCGTACGCGCCGTGGACCCAGGAGTCCTTGGCGGCCTTCGCCGGGTCGGTGAGCAGCAGCGGCGTGTCGAAGAACGTGTCGAGCCGCTTCTCGGCCTGCCCCGCGCCGCCCATCAGGCCGAACAGCTTCGCGGTGTCCTGCTGGGCGAGCCACTGGTACTGCCACGGCGTGCCCTCGTGGAAACCGGTCGACTGGGCCGGGTCGGGGTCGCCGACGCCGGTGCCGTCCGCCGCGCGGGTGCGCGGGAAGCCGGTGAAGCCGTGGGACTCGACGCTGGTGTCCCACAGTTTCGAGAAGTTGCCGCAGCGCGCGGACAGCGTCTTGGCCTTGTCGCGGTAGCCCAGCCCGGACGCCATTGTGGACAGTGCGCAGTCGGCGAGGGCGTACTCGAGCGTCGCGGAGCCGGCCTGGCGGGTGTCGCCGAAGGTGTACCCGGGGACGTCCTGGTAGCCGATCCAGCCGTTCTTGACGTAGTTCGGGTTGCCGTCGCGGCCGCGGAAGATCGACTGGTCCGCCGGGACTTCGGTGGCGTTGCGCCACAACGCGTCGAACAGTTGCCGCGCGGTGCGGTCGTCGAGGAGGCCGCGGCGGTAGTTGTCGACCACCCACGGCGTCACCGGATCGCCGCTCATCACGTTCGTCTCGCCGCCGGCCAGCGCCCAGCGCGGCACCCAGCCGCCGTCCTGGTAGATCTTGAGGACGGACTTGGTCATGTCCGCGGCCTTGTCCGGGTGCAGCAGCGCGACGAGCTGGTTCTGCGAGCGGTAGGTGTCCCACAGCGAGAACATCTGGTAGTAGGTGTCCCGGCCGCGGTGCACGGCGTCGTCGAAGCCGCGGTAGGAACCGTCCACATCGGACCCGACGGACGGGTGCAGCAGCGAGCGGTAGAGCGCACTGTAGTAGGTGCGCTGGTCGGCGAGGATCCCGCCGGCGACGCGCATCCGGTTCAGCTCGTCCGCCCAGGTGTCGTGCGCGGTCTTGCGCGCCTTGTCGAACGACTTGGGCTGCTCGGTCTTCCGGTTCAGCCGGGCGCCGTCGACCGAGGTGTAGGAGACGCCGACGGACGCGCCGACCTGGTTCTTGTCCGCGCCGAAGCTCAGCCACGCACCGGCGCGCTGGCTGCCGAGGCTCGCGTCGCGCTGGTTCGGCGTGAGCTTGTTGTCGGTCCAGGTCCCGAAACCGGTGAACTTGCGGTCGAACTTGGCGCTGAAGAAGACCTTGTAGCGCTCTTTCTGCGTCTCCCAGCAGAAGTTGCCGCCCTGCAGCCAGCCTTCGACGGTGTCGTCGCCGACGACGTGGACGTCACCGGCGTAGGTGTAGCCGTTGCTCTCGCCGACCTCGATGAGGACGTTCTCGCTGGTGGCCCCGGCCGGGTAGGTGTAGCGGTGCTGGCCGGTGCGCTGGGTCGCGGACAGCTCGGCGTCGATGCCATTGTCGAGCTTGACGCCGTAGTAGCCCGGCTGCCGGGTTTCGTTGGCGTGGCTGAACTTCGCGCCGTACTGCGCGGGGTCGCTGCTGGTGACGGCGCCGGTGGTCGGCATGAAGCGGAAGTTGCCCATGGTCTGGCAGCCGACGCCCGAGAGGTGGGTGTGGCTGAAGCCGAGGGTGGTGTCCTGCGCGTAGTCGTAGGACGCGTACTTCTTGAGCTGGGTGTCCGGGCTGAGCTGGACCATGCCGAACGGCGTCGTCGCGCCCGGGAAGGTGGTGCCGTCACCGTTGTTGCCGATCGAGGTGTCGACGAGGGTGGTCGGGTCGTCGGCGAACTTCGGCCCGTGTGGTGCCGCCTGCGCGGGGGTCGCGAGGGCGACGGCGGTCACGCCGGCGAGCGTGACGGCCAGGACGCGCTTGCGCGCTCTCATCCGGTTCCTCCTGTGACAACGTTGTCAGACTGTGGGTGAATCCTTGACGTTGTCCACCGGACAGGTCAAGACCCACGAGCGAGGTTTTGCCGGATATGCGAAGGCTCACCCGCGGCGGCGGAACGCCCCGAACCACTGGTTGGCGGCCAGTTCGCGTCCCGCTCGGGCGGGCCGGACAGCGCCTGCTGGGTGATCACCCGGACGCCGCCGTGCACGATGACCTGGCCGGCGGTGGCGGCGGCGACGGTGACGACCCCCGCGGCCACCAGCCTGGCCGACGCCGCCGGCCACCTCGTGCGACTGGCCGAGTCCCGCGACCTGACCGACGTGGTACTGGTCGGGCGCAGCTGGGCCGGCTACCCGATCACCGGCGCGGCCGGGCGGCTGACCGGCCGGCTCGCCGGGATCGTCTGCTACGCGGCGCTGCCGCACCCCGGCGCAACGTTCGCCGGACGCCTCGGCGTGCCGCCGGTCGCCGTGCCCGGCATCCACCCCGGCGAGATCGCCAAGGCCGTCCTCGCCGCAGGCTGAGCGACCGTCCACAAGGGACTACGACCGCAGCGCGAGGATCTGCCGGGTGTGGACCGGGACGTGGTCCTCGGCGAGACCGTCGATGAGCGCCGCCAGCGGGATCGGCTGGTCCAGCACGAGCTTGTCGCCGGACACGAGGAACGCCGGCACCTGCACCGAAGCCGCCTGCTCGTCGAGGGAATCGGCGATGTCGCAGAGGATGGCGGCCTGGCTGCGGACGCGGTGGGTGAGTTCGGCCCGGCCGGCGTGCCCGGCGATGATCCGGCCTAGGTGCGCGGGGTCGAGGGCGACCCGGTTGTCGAACGTGGGCCGCGAGCCCGCGACCACGCCCAGCGCGACCGCGGCGACGGCGGCGTCGACGCTGAGGACGTGGGCGAGGACCTGGTCGGCGTCCCAGCCGCCGTCGGCGGCGGCCCCGAGGCCCGGCGTCGCCGCCGCTTCGAACAACTTCTCGTAAGCACTGCGCAGCGCGGTCGTGTCCATGGCCGGGCACCTTTCGAAGCGGTTGATGTGCAACTCAATAGTTGCACAACAGCCACTCGCTACGCAACCCATAGGTTGCACATCGCGCGTCAGGACTGGTGCGTGACGTGCCCGCCCAGGATCGTCGCCGTCACCGGAAGGCGGCGAAGGTCCTGCGGTGACAGGGAAGCCGGGTCCGCCGCCGTCACCATCAGGTCCGCGACGTCGCCCACCGCGACGCCGCGACGGCCCCCCGAGGCCGCCGCCAAGGCGTCGGCGAACGGGATCGACTGCTCCGGGTGCCACGGCGGGCGGTCGTCGTCCGTGCGGGAGATCGCCGACGCGATGCCGTCCCACGGGTCCAGCGGCGCGACCGGGGCGTCGGAGCCCAGTTCCAGGCGGGCGCCCGTTTCCAGCAGGGAGCGGTACGGGAACGCGCGCGCCGTCCGGCCGGTCCAGTGGCGGTCCGCGACGTCGCGGTCGTCCGGCTGGTGGGCCGGCTGGACCGCCGCGACGACGCCGAGGGCCGCGAACCGCGGGACGTCCGCGGGCGAGAGCAGCTGGGCGTGCTCGATCCGGCCCGGGCAGCCGACCTCCTCGAACGCGTCCAGGGCGATCGTGTTGGCCTGGTCGCCGATCGCGTGGACCGCCGGGAGCAAGCCGTGATCGGACGCGCGGCGCATCAGCGGCACCAGCTCGGCCGGCGGGAGTTCCAGCAGCCCCAGCGAATCCCCGCCCGGGTACGGGTCGTGGCAGTACGCCGTGCGGGTGTTGAGCGAGCCGTCGACGAAGAGCTTGAACGGGCCGACCGTGAGGAGCCCGCCGGAGTCCGGGAGGACGTCGTCCGTGCGGTGGCCGCGCTCGATGGCCTGGTCCAGCAGGTACCGGGCGATGACGCAGGAGACCCGCGCCGCCGGGGTGCCGCGTTCCAGCCGGCGCAGCCAGTCCGTGACGGTGTCGGCGTACTCGTAGTCGACGATCTGCGTCACCCCGCGCGCGGCCGCCGCGCGCACGGCTTCGGCCACCCACTGGTCCTGGACGTCGACGGCGGCCGTGGGCAGCTCGGCCGTCGCGCTCATGCAGTCGTTCTCCAGCAGCACGCCCGTCGGGTGCTCGCGCCCGATCAGCTTCAGCGCCGCCGGGCTCAGCCACAGCGTGTGCAGGTCCGCGCTGAACAACGCCACCGCGCGCCCGGGCAGCGCGCGCTGCAGCAGCTCCTTGTGCGGCTTGTCCGGCCAGAGCGCGTCGCGGAAGCCCGCGCCCACGACCAGTTCCGCCGGCTGCGACGGCGTCGCCAGCAGGTGCGCCAGCAGCAGCTCGACCGTCTCCCCCGCCGACCGCGCGGCTTCCAGCGGGATGCGGCGGCGGGACGTGGCCCACTGCACGACGTGGACGTGCGCGTCGACCAGTCCCGGCAGCAGCGTGCCGCCGTGGCCGTCGACGATCCGGGCCGCGAAACCGGCCGACCCGGGCTCGGTGATCGAGGCGACGCGGCCGTCGGTCACGCGCACGTCCGCGAGCTCGCCGCCGAGTCCCGGGCGCACGCGGCGCAGCAGAAGATCGTCCATGGCCCTACCTTGCCAGGCGGGTCACGTCCGGGTGAAGCACAGCGTGAGATGGGAAATTTCTGGGTATTAGCTACCGTTGAAAGAGATGGCAGCCGTCGCCCGCCGAAGGGTCAGGGCCGGTCCATGGGCGCCGCCTTCACAAGCCGCGCAGGGTTCGACTCCCTCGGTTGCCGCCGAAGTCCGTGAATGCCACATCGAGGGACGCTAGGTCCCTCGATGTGGCATTCACGGCGTTCAGCCCACCGGCATGTCGCGGCGGCGCAGTGCGGCCAGGCCGGCGGTGCCCGCCGCGGCGGCGATCAGCACCAGCCAGAGCAGCGGGGTCACCGAGAAGGTGCCGCCGGGCAGCCGTGGCAGGTGCTGGAACGGTGAGATGCCGAGCACGACGTCGTTCCACCGCAACGCCGAGCCGACCAGCGACAGCAGCAGGAACGCGCCCAGCAGGCCCCACGCCGCCGCCGCGAAGCGCGGCAGGAAGCCGGTCAACGCCGCCGCGAGCCCGGCCAGGACCCACACCGCGGGCAGCTGCGCCAGGGCCGCGGGGATCAGCCGCGCGCCGTCGCCGGAGGCCAGCCCGGTCGCCAGCCCCGTCACCGCCAGCACGAACGCCGGCCCCAGCAGCGCGAACACCAGGTGCGCCGCCGCCCAGCCGAGCCGGCCGACGGCCGTGGCCAGCACCGGTTCCGCCCGGCCGGCCGCCTCCTCGGCGCGCAGCTTCAGCGTCGCCTGCACCGCGTAGCCCGCCGCCGCGAGGCCGAACAACGTCATCGTCCCGGCCAGGTAGGCGTCCATCACCGCGCCCCCGCCGCCGAGCCGCGCGAAGACGTCGGCGACGGCTTTGTTGTCCCGCACCATGTCCGAGACGTTCTGCGCGACCCCGCCCATCAGCAGCCCGACCAGCGCGAGGCACACCGTCCAGACCAGCAGCGTCCCGCGTTGCAGCCGCCAGGCCAGTGCCAGCGGCGAGCGCAGCGACGCCTTCGCCGCGGGACGCCCGAGCCGCGCGGGCAGCAGCGCCGCGCCGAGGTCCCGCCGGGCCGACAGCGCGGCCGCGGCGACCACCAGCAGGCCCGTGGACACCACGCCCAGCAGCAGCACCCACCACCGCTCCCCCGCGAACGGGCGCAGCCGGTGCGCCCAGCCGATCGGCGACAGCCAAGCGAGCCAGCCCGCCGACCCGCCGGTCGTCTCGCTGCTGTCCCCGGCGGCACGCAGCAGGAACGCCAGCACCAGCAGGCCGATCCCGATGCCCCGGGCGCCGCTCGCGCCCCAGGTGAGCTGCGCGGCGACCGCGCCGACGGCGGCGAACACCCAGCCCGTCATGGTGAAGCCGAGCCCCAGCGCCAATGCTCCGGCCACCGGGACACCTTGCGCGGACACGCCGAGCGCGACCAGCAGGCCGTAGACCAGGCACGCGCCGCAGGCGGCGAGCACGGCGGCGACGAGCCCCGCGTGCCGGCCGACGACGGTCGCGCCGGTCAGCTCCCGGCGTCCCGCTTCCTCCTCGGTCCGGGTGTGCCGGACGACGGTGAGCAGCGCGATCAGCCCGACGACGACCGGGATGAACCCGCACTGCCAGGCCAGCAACTCCCCGGCGGAAGGGCCGTACAACGGGCCGTTGCGGACGGCGAACGTCGCGCTGCCGACGTTCAGGTCGTAGAAGTGCTGCCGCGCCGCGGCGTCCGGGTACGCGGCCTCGATCGACGACAGGTAGCCCAGCGGCGCGACCGTCAGCACGACGATCCACAGCGGCATCAGGAACCGGTCGCGGCGCAGCACCAGCCGCAGCAGCGACCAGGTGCCGGTCATCGCGCCGCTCCGACCGGCTCGTCGTGCTGGTAGTGGCGCAGGAACAGCTCCTCGAGCGTCGGCGGCCGGCTCACCAGGTTGCGCAGCCCGGCGTCGGCCAGGTGCCGCATCACACCGTCCAAAGCGGACTGGTCGACCGACAGGTGGACGTGCGAGCCGTAGGTGCTCAGGTCGTGGATCCCGGGCAACGACGCCAGATCCGCCGGGACGCGCACGAGCGAGGCGTCGATGGTGATCCGCCCCAGGTGCCGCAGCTCGTCGAGCGTGCCGGACTCGACGGTCCGGCCGGCCCGGATGATCGTGACGCGGTCGCACAGCGCCTCGACCTCCGAGAGGATGTGCGAGGACAGCAGCACGGTCCGGTCGCCGCGGTCGCGCTCTTCCCCGATCACTTGGCGGAAGACCTCTTCCATGAGCGGGTCGAGCCCGGACGTCGGCTCGTCGAGCACCAGCAGCTCGACGTCGGACGCCAGCGCGGCGACCAGCGCGACCTTCTGCCGGTTGCCCTTGGAGTACGTCCGGCCCTTCTTGCGCGGGTCGAGGTCGAAGCGCTCGACGAGCGCGTCCCGGCGCCCGGCGTCGAGCCCGCCGCGCAGCCGGCCCAGCAGGTCGATGACCTCGCCGCCGGTGAGGTTGGGCCAGAGCGTGACGTCGCCCGGCACGTACGCGAGGCGCCGGTGCAGCTCGGTGGCGTCGCGCCAGGGGTCGCCGCCGAGCAGGGTGGCCCGGCCGCCGTCGGCCCGCATCAGCCCCAGCAGCACGCGGATCGTGGTGGTCTTGCCGGCGCCGTTGGGTCCGAGGAACCCGTGCACCTCGCCGGTGTGGACGGTCAGGTCGAGCCCGTCGAGGGCCTTCGCCGCGCCGAACGCCTTGGTGAGGCCGGCGGCGGTGATCGCTTCGGCCATGGTCATTCCTTCCGTGGTTGTTCGCCGGAGTTCTTGGCCAGCGCTTCGCGGGCCTTCTCGAGCAGTTCGGGGGTGGCAAGCGGATGGGTGAAGATGTGCCCGGCGGCGGCCATCATGCGGAGCATCGCCTCGGGGGTGCCGGGCTCCTCGCCGAGCGCCCGCGCGATGTGGTCCTGCAGGATCATCAGCCCGCCGGTCATGGCGGTGAGCGCGGCCGCGGCCGCCCGCGGGTCGGGCACGTCGAGCCCGGAGTCGACGAAGTACTGCTCGGTCCCGTCGACGATCTCGCGGAACTGCTCGGCGGCGGCGTCGGAGCCGTCGATCATGCCGCGGCCCACATAACGGCGGTAGAGCAGCTGACGGGCGTCGAACGTCGGGAGGAACCCCGGGTTCGCGTGCCCCTTCTTCAGCGCCTCCTCCTTGAACCGCATCAGCTCGGCGAAGACGTGGGTGTCACACGCCTTGCGCAGCCCGTCCTTCGAGCCGAAGTGGTGCCTGATCAGCCCGCCGGAAACGCCCGCGGCCTGGGCGATGTCGAGGATCGACGTCTTCTCGGCGCCTTGCTCGGTGAACAGCCTGATGGCGGCGTCGCGGATGCGGGCGCGCGCGGTGAGGTCCTCGAAGGCGGGACCACTCTCGGTCATGGAACGGCCTATCTCTCGACGCAGCTTGCTACACGTGAATGTAGCCCCCTATACGTACATATAGCAAGGTGGGCACATCACGCCGCGACGTCGCATCCGGTTGCCTCCTAACCGGTGATCCCGTTAGGCCATTCGGCCCGCAACCAATTGCGGGTAATGGGCTAAGTGTCTTATTGCTGCGGATCATCCCGCGATGTGTACTGCTCGCAAGCATCTCTTCACGAAGGGCTCACGCAGTGACACAGCTCAGATCCAGCTGGAGACGGCGGGCCGGGATCACCGTCCTCGCCACCGCTCTCGGCGCCTCCGTCCTCGGCATCGCCGTCCCGGTGGCGTCCGCCCAGCAGGCCCCGCTCACCGCCGGGGCCGCCGACGGCAGCAAGGCCCTCGACGAGCACGACCGCACGCTCGTCGCCGAAGCCGAGAAGGCCGGCAAGCCCGACGTGACCCTGCTGGTCGCGGCCGAGAAGGGCCAGACCGGCGCCGCCGTCAACGAGCTCAAGGCCCTCGGCGGGGTCGTCCAGTCCACCGACAGCAAGCTCGACTACGTCAAGGTGAGCATCCCGACCGGCAACGCCGGCAAGGCCGCGAAGCTGAAGTCGGTCAGCGCCGTCGACGTCGACGGGCTCATCGTGCGCGACGACCCGAAGCCCGACGGCACCGTGAACCCGCTGCCGCAGCCGGCGCCGGGGAAGAACACGCCGCGCGTGAACCCCTACCTCCCGACCGGTGACACCTACGCCGCGCAGTTCGGCCAGGTCCTGCCCAACTGGGACGGCAAGGACACCACGGTCGCGGTGCTGGACTCCGGCGTCGACCTCGACACCCCCGCGCTGGCGAAGACCAGCCACGGCGAGCGCAAGATCGTCGACTGGTACAACGCCAACGCCACCAACTCCGGTGACGGCACCTGGGTCGCGCAGTCGACCCAGACCTACACCGGCACGTTCACCGCGAACGGCAAGACCTGGACGGCCCCGGCCACCGGCGGCCCGTACACGTTCGGCTCGTTCAGCGAGACCGCGGGCGACCTCGGTGCCGCCGACAGCGAGACCGGCGGTGACATCAACCGCGACGGCGACCGCGCCGACTCCTGGGGCGTGCTGCTCGACCCGGCGACCAAGCAGGTCCGCGTCGACCTCAACGGCAACGGTGACTTCACCGACGAGAAGCCGATGACCGACTACAAGACCAACTACGACGTCGGCTTCTTCGGCACCGACAACCCGGCGACCGACATCGCCGAGCGGATGGCCTTCGTCGTCCAGACCGACAAGCCGGGCTTCGTCGGCATCGGCATCGCCGGCGCCGAGCACGGCTCGCACGTCGCGGGCATCGCCACCGGCAACGACCTGTTCGGCGGCAAGATGGACGGCGCGGCCCCGGGCGCGAAGGTCCTGGCCGTCAAGGTCTGCCTCACCGGCGCGGCCTGCACCTCGAGCGGCCTGATCGACGGCGTCGTCTACGCGGCCAGCCACGGCGCGGACGTCATCAACATCTCGATCGGCGGCCTGCCCTCGCTCAACGACGGCAACAACGCCCGCGCGGAGCTCTACAACCGCACCATCGCCGAGTACAACGTCCAGATCTTCATTTCGGCCGGCAACAGCGGCGCCGGGGCGAACACCGTCGGCGACCCGTCGGTGGCCACGGACGCGATCTCGGTCGGCTCGTACATCACCAAGGAGACCTGGCTCGCGGACTACGGCTCGAAGACCCAGGCGCCCGAGTCGATGCACCCGTTCTCCTCGCGCGGCCCGCGTGAAGACGGCGGCTTCAAGCCGGACATCGTCGCGCCCGGCGCGGCGATCTCGACCACCCCGCGCTGGGAGGCGCCAGGCCCGGTGGCCGGCACCTACAGCCTGCCCGCCGGTTACGCGATGCTGCAGGGCACGTCGATGGCGTCGCCGCAGGCGACCGGCGCGGCCGCACTGCTGGTGAGCGCGTACAAGGCCACGCACAACGGCCAGCGGCCGCCGGTCGCGCAGCTGCGCTCGGCGATCAAGTCGACCGCCCGGTTCGTGCCGGGCATCGACGCCTACGCCCAGGGCGCGGGCCTGTTCAACGTCCCGGCCGCGTTCGTCGCGCTGTCGCTGAACCCGAAGCCGGACGCCGTCGCGACGTCGGTCGAGGTCCACACGGTGCAGTCGAACCTGCTGGCGACGCCGAACACCGGCGTCGGCATCCACGACCGCGAGGGCGTGACCACCGGCAAGGCCTACACCCGCACGTACACGCTCACGCGGACGTCTGGCTCGGCCAACCCGGCGCTCTACTTCGCGCGGTGGGTCGGCAACGACGGCACGTTCTCCTCGGCGGGCACCGTCGCGGTGCCGCTGAACAAGCCGGTGACCTTCCAGGTCAAGGTGAACCCGAAGAACGCCGGGGCGCACTCGGCGCTGCTCTACCTGGACAACCCGCTGACCATCGGCGTCGACGTGCAGACCCTCAACACGGTCTTCGCGCCGCAGGAGTTCACCGCCGCCAAGGGTTACCAGGTCGACGTCGCCGGCAAGATCGCCCGCAACCAGGCGACCAGCTACTTCGTGAAGGTGCCCCAGGGCGCCAGCGCGCTGAAGGTGGACCTGGACGCCGGTGCCGGCGCCCCGGGCAAGGGCCAGGTGCGGTTCCTGCGCTACGACCCGACCGGCGTGCCGGCCGAGGCGAGCACGTCCACGACGTACTGCTACCTGCCCGACGCGGGTGCGGGCTGCCCCGGCGGCACGCCGACCAGCCGGACGTTCGCCAACCCGCAGCCGGGGGTCTGGGAGATCGTCGTCGAGGCGCGCCGGACGTCCGATGTGGACAACGCGGCGTTCAAGCTGAGCGCGTCGGTGCTCGGCACGACGATCACGCCGAACCCGGACACGATCGCGGCCGCCACGCTGAACACGCCGATCGCGCGGTCCTACACCGTGACGAACACCCTCGGCGCGTTCACCGGGCACCTGCTCGGCGCCACGCTGGGCAGCGCGAAGGTGGCGCGGCCGACGATCGCCGAAGGCGCGCAGGCGCAGTACCAGATCGCGGTGACGCCGGGCTCGACGTCGCTGACGGCCACGATCGGGAAGACGTCCGACGTGGGCGCCGACCTGGATCTGGTGCTGTACAACTGCACCACCGGCACCTGCGTGGTGGCGGGCCAGAGCGCCGACGGTGACTCCGAGGAGTCGGTGACCATCGCCAACCCGGCGGCGGGCACCTGGGTCGCGCTGGTCGACGGTTACGCGGTGCCGGCCGGCACCACCGAGTACGACTACGTCGACGTGTTCACCAACCCGGCGTTCGGTTCGGTCGCCCTGACCGACCCGGTCGCGGCGCACGCCTCGGGCAGCACGTGGACGGTGCCGGCGACGGTCACCGCCACCGCCGCCCCGGCGCCCGGGCGCGTCCTGCGCGGTCAGCTGACCGTGCAGACCGACACCGGTGTCACGGTCGGCAGCTCGCTGGTGCAGATCAACGCCGTGAGCTAGTTCCGTCCCGCTGAACGGAAACCGCCCCGGGTTCGCCCGGGGCGGTTTTCGCTTTCCGAGCAGCGTTCCGGGTGGTTCCGGGTGGGTTTCCGACGCAAGTTTGCGTATGTCGGTGGAAGTGTTGCGGGATTTCGCGTGGCGTCCGTATGGTCTGGAACACCCCGAATCCCCCGAGAGGGTCCCCATGCGACGGATTTCGACGCTGTTCGCCGCACTTCTCCTGCTGGCGGCCACTTTGCCGGGAGCCGCGCACGCCGCGGCGCTCTCCACCCGGACCCACTTGTTCTACTACCCCTGGTACGGCAACAGCGGCGGCGCCTACCGCCACTGGGACCAGGGCGGGCACACACCGCCGGCCGACATCGGCGCGAACTTCTACCCGTCGCTCGGCCCGTACGACTCCGGTGACTTCACCGGCGCGGTCGAGCAGCACATGCGGTGGATCGAGCAGTCCGGCGCCGGGGTGATCGTCTACAGCTGGTGGGGCCAAGGGTCCTATGAGGACGGTCTGGCCGCCGGCGTGCTGGCCGCCGCGGCACGGCACGGGATCAAGGTCGCCTGGCACCTCGAGCCCTACAGCGGGCGGACGGCTTCGTCGACTGTCGCCGACATCGGGTACCTGACCAGCCGCTACGGCTCGAGCCCGGCGTTCTACCGCGACGCCGAGCACGGCAACCGGCCGGCGTTCTACGTCTTCGAGAGCCTGCGGATCACCGACTGGACGGCGCTGGACCAGGTGCGCTCGTCGGCGATCGTGCTGGCGCAGACGACGGACACGAGCAAGGTCGCGCACTTCGGCGGGATGTACACCTACGACGCCATCGCCGGCGCGACCGCGCCGGGCTGGCGCGACGCCGGCGCGTTCTGCGCGGCGAACGGCCTGGTCTGGGCGCCGTCGGTGGGGCCGGGGTACAACGACGACCGCGCGGTGCCGGGCAACACGACCCCGACGCTGGCGCGGGACAACGGCGCCACGTACGACCGCGAGTGGCAGAACGCGCTTTCCCCGGCGGTGGGCGGGAATCCGGACTGGGTGTCGGTGACGTCGTTCAACGAATGGCACGAGGGCTCGATCATCGAACCGGCGCGGTCCTCGCCGCCGTCGTCGGCGTACGAGACGTTCGCGGGCGCTTACGGGACGTCGGGAGCGGCGTCGGAAACCGCTTACCTGGACCGGACGCGCTACTGGGCGTCGCAGCTCGGCGGTCCCCCACCGGCTTCGCCGAACCTCGCGTTCGGCAAGGCCGTCTCGGCGACTGGTTCGCAGGGCGGGTTCCCGCCGGGCAACGCGGTGGACGGAAACGCGTCGAGCTACTGGGAAAGCACGAACAACGCGTTCCCGCAGACGGTGACCGTGGACCTGGGCTCGGCCGTCACCGTGGGGCGGGTGGTGCTGAAACTGCCGCCGTCGTGGGGTTCCCGGACCCAGACGATCGCGGTGAACGGCGGCGCCCCGGCCGGGTACGTCTTCGATCCGGCTCAGGCCAACTCCGTGACGATCACCGTCCCGCCGACGTCGCAGCGGTATTTGAAGCTCACCTTCACCGGCAACACCGGCTGGCCCGCGGGCCAAGCGTCCGAAGTGGAGGCTTACGCCTCCTGAACCCGCACCAGGAACGGCGCCGGATCGGCCAGCACGCGGTGCACGACCCGGCCCGCCGCGCCTCCGCGCGACGATGACCGTCACCGAACCCGGCGACAGCTCCGATCTGCAGGCTCTGCGCGCCACCGCGACGGCGACGACCTCCAACAGATGTCGGCGAACAGACTGGCCCGCAGGCCAACCGGCCGAAGTGGAGGCCTACGCCCCCTGAGCCTGCACCAAGAAAGGCGCCAGGTCGGCCAGCACGCGGTGCACGACCCGGGCCGCCCTGAGCGGCCGAAGAGGGCGACCGACGAGATTCGCACGACGATGGCCCTCACCAAACCCGGCGGCAGCTCCGACCCGGAAGCGCCGCACGCGACGGCGACGGCCTCCAACGGATGTCGGCAACACCGGCTGGCCCGCGGGCCAAGCGTCCGAAGTGGAGGCTTACGCTTCTTGAGCCCGCACCAGGAACGGCGCCGGGTCGGCCAGCACGCGGTGCACGACCCGGCCCGCCGCGCCGAGTGTTGCGGCGTCGCCGCCCAAGCGTGATGCCGTGAGCACCGGTGGTGCGCCGCGGAGGCCGCCCAGCCGGGTGGCCAGAACCTCGGCCACCGGCTCGGCCAGCCACGGGTACAGCTGCGTGAAGACGCCGCCCAGCACGATGCGGTCCAGGTCGAGCAGGTTCACCGCCGACGTCAGTGCGACGCCGAGGGCGCGGCCGGCCGCGGCGCACGCGTTCAAGGCGACCTGGTCGCCGCGGTCGAGAGCGGCCAGGAGTGCGGCCACCGTCGGAGTGTTTCCGGCCGTCAGCAACGCTTCCTGGCCGGCGTAGGTCTCCAGGCAGCCGTTGCCGCCGCAGCGGCAAGCCGGGCCGCCCGGCGTCACGACGACGTGGCCCAGCTCGCCGGCCAGCCCCCGGGAGCCGGCGAACAGCTCGCCGTTGACGACCAGGCCCGCGCCGATGCCGACCTCGCCGGAGACGTAGAGGAAGTCGCGCTCGCCGTCGCCGTACCAGAGCTCGCCGAGCGCGGCGAGGTTCGCCTCGTTGTCCAGCTCGACCGGGACGGGCAGGCGCAGCAGGTCGGCCGCGCGGACGTCCTGCCAGCCGAGGTTGGGGGCGCTGAACAGCACGCCGGCGCCGACCGGGCCGGACACCGCGAGCACCGCGCCCGCGAGGTCGAGCCCGAGGCGGCGCGCTTCGGTGATCGCCTCCCCGGCGAGCGCCTGCAGCTCGGCCAGCACCTTCTTGGGCCGGGAGCCGCGGTTGTCGCGGTCGCGGCGGGCGGCGAACCGGACGGCGCCGGTGAGATCGAGCACACGCACGGCGAGGTAGTCGACGTTGATCTCCAGGCCGAGGGAGGCGATCCGGGCGCCGCTGAGCACGACGTCCACGCCCGGCCGGCCCCGCTCACCCGCGCGGGCGGGCCCGGTCTCGGCCAGCAAACCGGCGTCCACCAGGTCGCCGACGAGCTTCGAGACCGTGGACTTCGTCAGCCCGGTCAGCTCGGCGAGGGCGGCCCTGGTCAGCGGGCCGCCGCGGCTGACCGCGCCCAGCACGACCTCGAGGTTGCGGGCGCGCATCGAGTCGTGCCGCACGGCCTGGGTCATCGTGTCCCTCCTGCCGAGCACTCTATCCGGGCTCTTGACGCCCGGGACCGCCGCGGCGCATATTTAGTCTACAACGTGAACTAAATGAAGGGACAGTCATGGACGACTACGCCCCCCAGGCGGCCGACAAGTTCACCTTCGGCCTCTGGACCGTGGGCTGGCCGGCGAACGACCCGTTCGGGGTCGCCACGCGGCCGGCGCTGGACCCGGTGGAGAGCGTGCACCGGCTGGCGGAGCTGGGTGCCTACGGGGTGACGTTCCACGACGACGACCTGCTGGCCACCGAACCCGACCGCGACAAGGCGATCGAGCGGTTCCGCAAGGCGCTCGCCGAGACCGGGCTCAAGGTGCCGATGGCCACGACGAACCTGTTCACCCACCCGGTGTTCAAGGACGGCGGCCTGACCAGCAACGACCGCGACGTCCGCCGCTACGCGCTGCGCAAGGTGCGGCGCAACATCGACCTGGCGGCCGAGCTGGGCGCGCAGACCTACGTCGTCTGGGGTGGCCGCGAGGGCGCCGAGTCCGACGGCGCGAAGGACGTCCGCGCGGCGCTGGACCGCTACAAGGAGGGCCTCGACGCGCTCGCGGAGTACGTCGTCGAGAAGGGCTATTCGCTGCGGTTCGCGCTGGAGCCCAAGCCCAACGAGCCGCGCGGCGACATCCTGCTGCCGACGATCGGACACGCGCTCGGCTTCATCTCGCAGCTGGAGCGCTCGGAGATGTTCGGGCTCAACCCGGAGGTCGGGCACGAGCAGATGGCCGGGCTCAACTTCGTGCACGGCATCTCGCAGGCGCTGTGGCAGGGCAAGCTGTTCCACATCGACCTCAACGGCCAGCACGGCCCGAAGTTCGACCAGGACCTGATCTTCGGCCACGGCGACGTGAAGAGCGCGTTCTTCCTCGTCGACCTGCTGGAGAACGGCGGCTACGACGGCCCCCGCCACTTCGACTACAAGCCGCTGCGCACCGAGGACACCGAGGACGTCTGGGTCTCGGCGGCCGCGAACATGCGGACGTACCTGATCCTTCGCGAGAAGTCCCGCAAGTTCCGCGCCGACCCGGAGGTCGTGGAGGCGCTGGCGGCGTCCCGCGTCCCGGAGCTGTCGACCCCGACGCTGGCCCCGGGCGAGTCCCTGGACGACCTGCAGAAGGACGACTTCGACGTCGAGGCGGCCGCGGCCCGCGGCTACCACTTCACGCACCTGAACCAGCTGGCGCTGGAGCACCTGCTCGGCGTGCGCTGACGTGCCATGAGGGGCACCCTCAGGGACCTGGAGTCCCTGAGGGTGCCCCTCACGCGCGTCCGTTCGGCGGACCCGCGGGGCCGGGCGGCTGCTTACGATCACCGCATGACAGTTGCCTTGGTCACCAACGTGACGCAGTACGCGGGCCCCGCCGGTGCGACGGCGCTCGCCGCCGACGGGTTCACCGTGGTCTGCCACGACGAGACGTTCTCCGATTCCGAAGTACGCGGCAAGTTCGTTGCCGAGAACCCGGAGCTGACGCCGATCGCCGAGCAGGAACCCGAGGCGATCCTCGCCGCCGCACGGGAGCACGGCCGCGTCGACGTCGTGCTGAGCAACGACTACGTGCCACCCTCCGCCGTCCAGAAGCCGTTCGACGGCGCGCCGCTCGACGACCTCGAGTTCCTGATGCGGGAGCTGGTGTACCGGCCGTTCGAGCTGATCCAGGCCGCCACCCCGGCGATGAAGGAAGCGCGGACCGGCCGGATCATCCTGGTGACGTCGGCGGCCGCCGTCCGGCCGCTCGCCACCGCGGTCCTCTACAGCGCGGCGCGCGCCGCGGCCACCACGCTGGTGACCGGGGCCGCCAAGGCGCTGGGCGAGTACAACATCCAGTTCAACGCCATCGGCCCGAACTGGTTCGAGAACCCGACCTACTTCCCGCCCGGGCTCTGGGAGTCCGACGCCGAGCTGCGCGCGACCGTCGCCAAGGAGGTCCCGCTCCAGCGCCTCGGCCAGCAAGAGGAGATGGGCGCGCTGATCGCGTTCCTCGCCTCAGGCAAAGCCACCCCGGTGACAGGCCAGTTCTTCGGCTTCACCGGCGGCTGGCTCCCGTGACCCCAAGTCCGTGAATGCCACATTGAGAGACATAGTGTCCCTCAATGTGGCATTCACGGACTTTCCTAGGACACCGTCAGGGTGTCGATGTCGAACAGGGAACCCGCGCCGCCCCGGAAGACCAGGTGGAGCGGACCCGAACCGGACGACACCGTGGTGGTGACCGTCCGGAATGTCTCCCAGCTGCCCGTGTTCGGCACCGCGACCGTGCCCAGCAGGGCGCCGGTCGCCGAACCCGAGCGGATCTCGATCGTGCCGCCGGCGCCCGCCGACGAGACGACCGCGCTGAACCGCGTGATCCCGGCCGTGCTCACCGAAGCGAACCCGGCCCAGTCACCGTTCTCGATGTAGCCCAGCGTCTGGCCGCCGCTGGCCGGCGCGTGCGACGCGATCTGCACACCCGAACCCGACGTGAACGACTCACCCTCCACTGTGGACCCGGCGCGGACACCGCAGTCCGCCGAGACGACGCCGGCGGCGTAGCGGATCCCGCCGACCAGCTCGGTCCGGAACGCACTGTCCGAATAGGACTCGATCGTGTGGCCCAGGCCGGTGTAGAACGCCCGGCCGCTCCCCTGCGGGTGGCACCACGTGATCGGGTGGTCGGCGCCCATCTCGCCGCCCGTGTAGCTCGACTCGTCCAGCGTCTGCAGGACGTGCACCTGACCGCGCGGGTTCGTGCGGTAGTTGTACAGCTCGTCCGTGCGGTTCCAGACGGCCGGCAGGTGCGCGGTCGCCGGGTTCGTACGGTCCTCGGTGACGAAGTTCGCCGCCTGGATCGCCGGGTGGCTCTTGAACCACGCGCCGACGAGCTGCCCGTACCACGGCCAGTCGTACTCGGTGTCGGCCGCGGCGTGGATGCCGAGGTAGCCGCCGCCACCGTTCACATAGGACTCGAACGCCGCCTGCTGCGTCGCGTCCAGGACGTCACCGGTGGTCGAGAGGAACACGACCGCCTTGTACGCGGCCAGCGAAGACGCCGTGAACACGGACGCGTCCTCGGTCGCCGTGACGCCGAAGCCGTTGGCCGTGCCCAGTTCGCGGATCGCCTGGATCCCCGCGGGGATCGAGTCGTGCCGGAACCCGGCGGTCTTCGAGAACACCAGCACGTTGTACGCGGGATCCACCTGGGTCGGCATACTGTTCAGGCTAAACGAATCCACGTCGAACAGGGAACCGGAACCGCCGTGGAACACCAGGAACAACGGCCCGGAGCCGCTGGTCACCGACGTCGTGACGTTCTGGAAGACCTCCCAGTCCCCCGTCGAAGGCACCGAAACCGTGCCCAGCAGTGTCCCCGTCGCCGAACCCGAGCGGATCTCGATCGTGCCGCCCGGGCCGGCCGACGACACCCGCGCGGTGAACGTCCGCGCGCCCGACGTGCTCACCGACGCGTACCCGGCCCAGTCGCCGTTGTCGATGTAGCCCAGGGTGTTCCCGCCGCTCGCCGCGGCGTGCGCCGCGGCCTGGACGCCGGACCCGGACGTGAACGACTCGCCCTCGATCGACCCCGCCTGCGTGCCGGTGGCGAAGGTGAACGAGTCCAGGTCGAACAGGTTGCCCTGCCCGGTGACGCCCTTGAACACGAGGTACAGCGACGTCGACCCGGACGGCCGGTTGGCCAGGGCCGTCGTCACGTCCTGGAACGTCTCCCAGCCACCGGTGTTCGCCACGGTCATCGTGCCGAGCAGGGTGCCGGTCGGCGAACCCGCGCGGACCTCCAGCGTGCCGCCGGGGCCGCCCGAGGAAACATGCGCGCTGATGGACGTCGCGTTGCCCAGCGCGTACGGCGCGAAGGAGATCCAGTCGCCGTTGTCGGTGTAACCGACCGTGCGACCGCCCTCCGCCGAACCGTGGTCGGCGAGCTGGATCCCGGACTGCGCCGAGAAGTGCTCGCCCTGGCGGTGCCGCGGTTGCAGCTTGTGGACGCTGTGCGAGACGAGGCCGCCGTTGTCGGTGTACTGCGCGTCGAAGACGCCGAAGATGTTCGCCGCGGCGTCGTGCTCACCGTCGACCGGGACGGCGATCGAGCCGCTGCACCCGGTCGCCTGGGTGATCTGGTGCTGGTGGCTGTCGTGGCCCAGGAGGTAGGTCACCTTGACCTTCGAGCAGTCCAGCGCCCCGTCCTCCGGGTCGCTGCCGGTCACCTGGAACGGCACGGTGTCGCCGAAGGAGAACAGCTGCCCGTCGGCCGGCGTGGTCAGGTTCACCGTCGGCGCGGTGTTCCCGACCGTGACGACCAGGCTCGCGGTGCCGGTGAGGCCGGCCGGGTCGGTCACCGTGAGGCTCGGTGAGTACGTCCCGTTGGTGGTGTAGGTGTGCGCCGGGTTCGCGGCGGTCGACGTCTGGCCGTCGCCGAAGTTCCAGCGGTAGGTCAGGGCGCCGCCTTCAGGATCGCTGCTGCCCGCGGACGAGAAGTTCACGGTCAGCGGGTTCGGCCCCGACGTCTTGTCGGCCGCGGCTTTCGCGACCGGGTTGCGGTTGGTGCCCGCGAGGTACTCGACCCGGTACAGCGCCTGGTTGTCGCTGCCGGTGCCGTAGTCGAGGACGTACAGCGCGCCGTCCGGGCCGAAGGCCATGTCCATGACCTGCGTGCCGGTCCACGGGAAGTTGTCGATCGTGCCGCGGCTGCCGTCGGCGTTGACGGTCACCGCCTTGATCCACTTGCGCCCGTACTCCCCGGCGAAGAACTTGCCGTCGAGGGACTGCGGGAACTTCACCGTGGACGTCGAAGCGGCGTCGTACCGGTAGACCGGCCCGCCCATCGGCGACTCCGACCCGCTGCCGAACTCCGGCGGCGACCCTTCGTCACCCGCGTACTTGATCCACGCGGCCTTCGGCACCGGCAGCTTGGCGACGCCGGTGTTGCGCGGCGAGGAGTTCGTCGGCCCGCCGGCGCAGTCGTACTTCGCCCCGGACGGCCCGCTCGGGAAGGTGTAGTGGTTGTACGACTCGGTCGTCGTGTTCGAGCCGGTGCAGTACGGCCAGCCGAAGTTGCCCGCGCTGGTGATCCGGTCGAACTCGACCTGGCCCTGCGGCCCACGGTTGGCGTCGGTGACACCGGCGTCCGGGCCGTAGTCGCCCAGGTAGACGACGCCGGTCGCCTTGTCGACACTCATCCGGAACGGGTTGCGGAAGCCCATGCCGTAGATCTCGGGCCGGGTGTTCGCGGTGCCCGGCGCGAACAGGTTGCCCGACGGGATCGTGTACGTCCCGTCGGCCTGCGGGTGGATCCGCAGGAGCTTGCCGCGCAGGTCGTTCGTGTTGCCGGCCGAGCGCTGCGCGTCGAACTGCGGGTTGCGCGTGGTGCGTTCGTCGATCGGCGAGTAGCTGTCGGAGGAGAACGGGTTCGTGTCGTCGCCGGTGGTCAGGTAGAGGTTGCCGGCGGCGTCGAAGTCGATGTCACCCCCGACGTGACAGCACTGGCCGCGGTCGTTCTGCACGGCCATGACGACCTTTTCGCTGGCCAGGTCGAGGGTGTTGTCCGTCTTGAGGACGAACCTCGACAGGTGCAGCTCGCCCTTGAACGGCGCGAAGTCGGCGGCGGTGCCGTCGGTCGGCGCGTCACCGTCCGGTGTGGACAGTCGAGGCGAGAAGTAGAGCCAGACGTAGCGGTTGGTGGCGAAGCCGGGATCGGCGGCGACGCCCTGGAGGCCTTCCTCGTCGTGAGTGTAGACGTTCAGCTTGGCCGCGACGGACGTCGCGCCGGCCGCGGTGGTGACGCGGACGGTGCCGTCGCGGGAGGTGTGCACGACCGAGCGGTCGGGCAGCACGGCGAGCGACATCGCCTCGCCGAGCTCGGCCGCGCCGGTGGCGAGAGCGACCTGCTGGTAGTCCGCGGCGGGGATGTCCGCGCGGGCCGGGGTGTCGAGGGTGAGCAGGAGGCCGGCGCTCAGTGTCGCGGCGCCGAACAGCCTCGCCCACTTCGGTGGGGACGGAGACATGCTGGTTCCTTCCTGGATTTGAGCGTGCTTCGCCCCGGATTGGCGCGAAGCCGGTTTCGATCACCTTCCGACGGGGCTGGCGGCCACCCGTGCACAGAAGTCTCGGGCGCGTGCCGGTCCTCCCGGCGCGCGTGCTCGGCGGGTCGGCCGGCGTACCTGGACGGTCGGCCGGCGTACCCGGAGGGTCGGTTCGCGTGCCGGAACGGCCGGCACGCGTACTCCGATGGACGACACGCGTGCCTGGAGGGACGACACGCGTGATCAGGGGGTCGACACGCGTGATTCGCGCGCCGACACGGCTACTTCGAGGAGAACGCGGCGTCGAACGCCGCGGTGGGTGGGGTGAAGTTGAGCTTGCGGACGAACTCCAGGGCCTCGGGCGCGCCGGTCAGGCGGTCCATGCCGGCGTCCTCCCACTCGATCGAGATGGGGCCGGCGTAGCCGATCGCGTTGAGCATGCGAAAGACGTCCTCCCACGGGACGTCGCCGTGGCCGGTGGAGACGAAGTCCCAGCCGCGGCGGGGGTCGGCCCACGGGAGGTGGGAGCCGAGCCGGCCGTTGCGGCCGTTGAGCTGCTTGCGCGCCTCCTTGCAGTCGACGTGGTAGATGCGGTCCTTGAAGTCCCACAGGAACCCGACCGGGTCGAGGTCCTGCCAGACGAAGTGCGACGGGTCGAAGTTCAGCCCGAACGCCGCCCGGTGCCCGATCGCCTCCAGCGTCCGGACCGTGCTCCAGTAGTCGTAGGCGATCTCGCTCGGGTGCACCTCGTGGGCGAAGCGGACGCCGACCTCGTCGAAGACGTCGAGGATCGGGTTCCACCGCGTGGCGAAGTCCGCGTACCCGCGTTCGATCATCGACGGCGGCACCGGCGGGAACATCGCCACCGTGTGCCAGATCGACGAGCCGGTGAAACCGACCACTGTGGACACTCCGAGCTTCGCCGCGGCGCGGGCGGTGGCCTTCATCTCCTCCGCCGCCCGCTGCCGGACGCCCTCGGCCTCGCCGTCGCCCCAGATCCGCGCCGGCAGGATGGCTTCGTGCCGTTCGTCGATCGGGTGGTCGCAGACGGCCTGGCCCACCAGGTGGTTCGAGATGGTCCACACCTTGAGGTCGTACTTGGCCAGCGTGTCCAGCTTCGCCTGGACGTAGCCGTCTTCGGCGAGCGCCCGGTCCACCTCGAAGTGGTCGCCCCAGCAGGCGATCTCGAGGCCTTCGTAGCCCCAGCCGCTCGCCAGCTCGCACACCTCCTCGAACGGAAGATCGGCCCACTGTCCGGTGAACAGCGTCAACGGTCGTGCCATGTCTGACCTCCTGGTGAGTCCTATTCGGTACGGATAGCCGCGAGCAGCAGATCCTTGACTTCGGTGGCGTGGACCTTGTCGCGCGCGAGCACGGGGTCCGAGCACAGCAGCACCGGCCCGTCCTCGGCCGAGTCGGGCAGCCGGCCGTGGCTGCCGCGCACCGGCGCGGGGTCGAGCGGGACGACCTGCATCGAGTACCGCAGGCCGAGCTTCTTGCGGGCCAGCGCGGACGCGGCCTTGAGCTTGACCATCGGGTCGGCCGGGTCGAAGAACAGCTCGGCCGGGTCGTAACCGGGCTTGCGGTGGATCTCGACGGTCTTCGCGAAGTCCGGCGCGCGGTCGTCGCTGAGCCAGTAGTAGTACGTGAACCAGGCGTCCGGCTCGGCGATCGCGACCAGCTCGCCGGCGCGTTCGTGGTTGATCCCGATGCCCGCCTGCGCCGCGCGATCCAGCACGACGTCCACTCCGGACAGTCCGGCGACGAGGTCCCGCACCCGCGGGATGTCCGCCGGGTCGGCGACGTAGACGTGCGCGACCTGGTGGTCGGCCACCGCGAACGCCCGCGACGTCCACGGGTCGAGGTACTCCATGCCCGCCTGGACGTACACGTTGAGCAGGCCCTCACGGCGCAGCGCGCGGTTGATGTCCACCGGCCGGCTCGCGTTCGTGATGCCGTACTCCGACAGCGCGACGACGGTGTGCCCGCCCGCGGCCGCGAAGTCCAGCAACGGCTTCAGCGCGGTGTCGATCTCCCGCGCGGCCGCCGCGGCCTGGGGCGCGTCCGGGCCGAAGCGCTGCAGGTCGTAGTCGAGGTGCGGGAGGTAGACCAGCGTGGTGTCCGGCTGGTCCTCGGTCATGATCTTCTGCGCGGCGGCGATGATCCATTTCGACGACGTGATCGCGGCCGTCGGGCCCCAGTAGGTGAACAGCGGGAACTCGCCGAGCGCGCCGACCAGGCGGTCGTGCAGCTGCGGCGGGTGGGTGTAGGCGTCCGGGGACTTCTTGCCGTCGGCGTGGTAGATCGGCCGCGGGGTCACGGTCAGGTCGACGTCCATGCCCATCGCGTACCACCAGCACACGTTGGCGACCTGGTGCCCGGCCTGGGCGCGCCGCGCCGCGGCCCAGAACTTGTCCCCCTGGACCAGGTTGTTGTGCTGGCGCCAGAAGAACACCTCGCCGAGGTCGCGGAAGTACCAGCCGTTGCCGACGATGCCGTGCTCGGCCGGCTGCAGGCCGGTGAGGAACGTGGACTGCACCGAGCACGTCACGGCGGGGAACACGGTGTCGAGCTGCGCGGTGAAGCCGGGTTCGGCCATCTTGCGCAGGTTCGGCATGTGCGGGAGCAGCCGGGGCGTCAGGCCCACGACGTCGAGAACCAGCAAACTCATCAGTGAACCTCTTCCAAGCCCAGTTCGATCAGGGAACGCCGGGTCCAGTCCAGCTCGGCGGTGATGCCCGCGACGAGCCCGGCGTCGTCGGCGGGTGCGTCCGGGAGCACCTGCCAGGTGTAGGTCTCGACCTCGATGTGGTCGGTGCGCGCGGTGGCGCCGCCGAACAGCTCGGCCAGCGTCCCGGCCAGCACGGGCCGGGTGGACGTCAGCGGTGGCGCCGGGTCGGCGTGCAGCGGCACGTGGAAGTGCACCCGCCACGGCGCCTCCCCCGGCAGGCCACCGGCCAGGGCCGCGTCGAGGTCGTCGGCGCCCGGTGGGCCACCTTCGTTGCTCTGGTGCAGGAACCGGGGCTCCACAAAGGACTCCAGCGCCTTCCGCGTCGCCGGATCCGCCGGGTTCGCAGCTTCGAGGGCAGCGGACGCCTGGAGCTTGACGACGTCCAGCCCGGCCGCCTCCAGCCGGTCCAGCGCGGCCGCCGGGTCCTCGAAGCCGACCGCGAGGTGGCACGTGTCGAGGCAGACGCCCAGCCACTCCTTGTCCACTTCGGACAGCAGGGCCGCCGCCTGCGCCGTCGTCTCGATGACGCAGCCGGGCTCCGGCTCGAACCCCACCCGCACCGGGCGGTCCTGCTTCGCCAGGCCCTCGGCCAGCAGTTCGAGCTGACCGGCGTCGTCCCGCCATTCGGTGCGCCAGCCCAGCGGCAGCGTCGAGACGCTGCCGCGGACGGCGTCCTCGGGCAGCAGCTCGCCCAGCAGCCGCGCGAGGTCGAGGGTGTACCGCGTCCGCTCGGGCGTCGACCAGTCCGGCCGGTACACCTTGTGCTTGACGACCGGGTCGTGGAAGCCCTGGTACGGGAACCCGTTGAGCGTGACGACCTCGAGGCCGCGCGTGGCCAGCTCACTGCGCAGCCGCGCCACCGCGGCCGGGTTGCCGGCCAGTTCGGTCGCCACCGGGCGGGCCAGCCACAGGCCGAGGCCGAGCCGGTCCACGCCCAGGCGTTCCCGCACCGGCTCGCCGAAGCGCGCCAGCTGGGTGAGCACGCCGTCGAGGTCCTCGGCCTGGTGCACGTTGGTGCAGTAGGCGAGGTGGACGAGCGTGCCGTCGGGATGCCGGAACCTCACTTGCGCGCACCTCGCAGGATCGAGTTGCCCGCGAACTCGGCGTCCGGCGCCTCGCCCTCCAGCGAAAGCCGCCCGCTCTGCCCGTAGAACTCGACCGGGTTGCGCCACAGCACGAGGTCGACGTCGTCCTCGCTGAACCCGGCGGCCAGCATCGCGTCGCCGGTGCGCCGGGTCTTGAGCGGGTCGCTCTTGCCCCAGTCGGCCGCGGAGTTCACCAGCACGCGCTCGGTCCCGTAGTCCCGGAGGATCGCGACCATCCGCTCTTCGTCCATCTTCGTGTCCGGGTAGATCGAGAACCCCATCCAGGAGCCGGAGTCCTTGACCATCGCGACGGTCACCTCGTTGAGGTGGTCGAGCACCACGCGCTCGGGCGCGATGCCGGACTCGCGGACGACGGCGATGCTGCGCTCGGTGCCGGCCGCCTTGTCGCGGTGCGGGGTGTGCACCATCGCGGGCAGCTCGTGGTCGATCGCCAGGGCCAGCTGCGCGGCGAACGCCTTGTCCTCCTCGGCGGTCATCGAGTCGTAGCCGATCTCGCCGACCGCGACCACGCCGTCCTTCTCCAGGTACCGCGGCAGCAGGTCGAGCACGGGCGCGCAGCGGGGGTCGTTGGCCTCCTTGGGGTTCAGCGCGATCGTGCAGTGGTGGGCGATGCCGAACTGGCTCGCGCGGAACGGTTCCCAGCCGACCAGCGCGTCGAAGTAGTCGGTGAAGCTGCCGACGCTCGTGCGCGGCTGGCCCAGCCAGAACGCCGGCTCGACGAGCGCCCGGACGCCGGCGGCGTGCATCGCCGCGTAGTCGTCGGTGGTCCGGGAGCTCATGTGGATGTGCGGGTCGAAGATGCGCATCAGACGTCCTGTTCGGTCAGCAGGGGGAGGAGGTCGGCGGGCACGTCGCGGCCCGCCGCGGTGCGCTCGGCGGCGAACGACCGCATCATCCGCAGCAGCTCCTCGTCGGTCCGGCGGTCCAGCCCGGCGACGTCCGCCAGGGGGATGCCCATGAAGACGCACTTGAGCACGCCGTGGCGGTAGGCGGAGTCGTCCAGGCGCGCGGCGCCGTACTCCCCCATCGCGGCGGTGACGAGCCGGGTGTCGTTGGTGCGCAACGCGTCCGCGACCAGCTCCAGCCCGGCGTCGCCGATGTCCACAACAGACAGTCCACGCAGGACGGCCCGTTTCTCGGCGGCGTCGCCGTAGCGGTAGAGATCGGGCATCTCGGCGGCGGCCCCGGGAGCCGCTTTGAGCAGCTCCACCCGGGCGACGTCGTCGACCGTCCACCCCGGGACGTCCGACGGTCCCCGGCCCACCCGGCGGCCGACGCCGGGGAACAGCGTGCGCAACGCCGTCGCGTCGGACGCGACCTTCGTCAAGGCTTCGTCGAGCCACGCGGTCACGCGGTCACCGCCTGGCGCAGGAACTCCAGGGACTCACGGGCGATCCGCGGGGCCGCGTGGCTGTCGCGCGGCAGTTCGACGGCGACGAGCCCGGGGTACGGCGACAGCGCTTCGAGCACGGGCGGGAAGTCGATCTCCCCCCGGCCGAACTCGAGGTGCTCGTGGGTGCCCCGGCGCATGTCGTCGATCTGGACGTTCACCAGCCGCGGGAGGGCGCGGCGAACGCAGTCGGGCACGGACGCCGTCTCGTTGCACCGGCAGTGCCCGATGTCCAGCGTCAGCCCGAACCGCGCCGGATCACCGAGCCTGCTCGCGAGGTCGAAGTAGCCGTCGAGGTCTTCGACGAGCATCCCCGGCTCCGGCTCGAACCCGAGCTTGACGTCGTGCTCGTCGGCGGCCTTGAGGACGTCCGAGCAGCCCGCGACCAGGTGATCCCAGCCGTCCTCAGTGGACAGATCGGCGGGCTTGTTGCCGCTCCAGAACGAGACGGCCTCGGCCCCGAGGTCCGCGGCGATCTCGACGGCGCGGGTCAGGAAGTCGATCCGCCCGGCCCGGTCCGGGTCGAGGAACGTCGGCGCGTGCTTGCGCCACGGGTCCAGCAGGAACCGCGCGCCCGTCTCGATCACGACGGCCAGCCCGAGCCGGTCCAGGTCGTCGGCCAGCGAAGCGACGCGCCGCGCGAGGTCCGGGCCGAACGGGTCGAGGTGCTGGTGGTCGAGCGTCAGCGCGACGCCGTCGTAGCCGAGGTCGGCCAGGACGCGCAGCGCGTCGCCGAGGCGGTGGTTGGCGAAACCGTTGGTGCCGTACCCGAACCTCATGTCGGCGACACCTTCCGGCTCAGCGCCCGCGCGAGCGGGAACGCGGCGGCCACGGCCAGCGCCGAGCGCCACGCGCCGGTGCGCGCGATCAGCCCGGCCTGCAGCGGGATCATCCCGTGGATCCCGGCGCCGACCGCGCGCCGGATCACCGGTGCCTTCGGGTCGCGGACGGCGTCGTACTGCGCTCGCCCGGTCGTCACCGCGTACGTCCCGAGCAGCGCCGAGGCCAGCGGCCCGACGCGGCCGGCGGCGACGCGCACCCCGGCCGTCGCGACCAGCGTGGCGGCCGGAAGGGCGGGGGTGGCACCATCCACTTCGGACCGGGACAGCGTCGTCACGGCCATGGTGTGCGCGCCGACCGTCAGCGCGGCGGGCAGCGCCGCCCGGGTGCCACCCGCCCCGAGCAGGACGTCCAGGGTCCGGGCCGCGGCCATCGCGACCGGCCCGAACGGCGTCGACTTGAGCACGAAGTCGTACGCCCACACGGTCACGGCCAGCGGCACGGCGACGCGCAGCGCGCGCTTGCCGCCGGCGACCGCCGCGATGCCGAGACCACCCGCGGTCAGCCCGGTCGCGACCCCCAGGGCCGTGCCCGGCGTGATGCGGCCCGACGGGATCGGCCGCTCGGGCCGTTCCACCGCGTCGAGGTCGCGGTCGGCGTAGTCGTTGAGCGCCATGCCCGCCCAGTAGATGCAGACGGACGCGCCGGTCAGCGCCAGCGTCCGGCGGCCGAAGGGCCAGCCCGACGCGGCCGCGCCGGCGACGGCGTCCCCGGGCACGGTCAGCGCGGCGGGCGCGCGGACGAGCTCGATCAGCGCCTTCACCGGTTCGCCCACTCACGCAGGGCCGCGTACTGCGACGCGAGGTCGTGCGGGCCGTCGCCGGCGGGATCCTTGAAGAAGAACCCGAACTCGGCCACCGGCCCGGCGACGCCGTCGCGGCACGCCTTGGCGGTGAGCCGGGCGAGGTCGAGCACCAGCGGCGCGGCGAGTGCGGAGTCGCAGCCCTGCCAGGTGAGCTGCAGCGTCATGCGGGCGCCGAGGAAACCCTCGAACAGCACGTGGTCCCACGCGGTTTTCCAGTCGCCGAGCGCGGGGACGTAGTCGATGTGCACCTCGCCGTCGACGTCGCGGCCGAGGTTCTGCGAGAGCACCTGCTGCTTGGACGCGTTCTTGCTCGACGCCGCCCCGGGGTCGGCGAGGGTCGCGCCGTCGCCGCCGCCGAGCAGGTTGGTGCCCGACCACGACAGCACGTTCAGCGCGCGCTGGGCGAACATCGGCGCGAGCACCGACCGCAGCAGCGTCTCGCCGGTCTTGCCGTCGCGGCCCGCGTACGGCAGGCCGGCGGTGCGGGCGAGTTCGTCCAGCGCGGGCAGCCGGGCGCCGGTGGACGGCGTGAAGTCGACAAAGCCACACCCCGCGCGGAACGCGGCGTAGGCGTACAACGCGCTGGGCGGCACCACGTCCAGGCCCGCGTCCAGCGCGTCTTCCAACGCGGCCAGGGAGGCGTGCGCCGGGTGCGGCGCACAGGGCGGTTCGGTGGAGGAGACGTTGAGCACGACGACGTGGTCCAGACCCGCACCGAACGCCGTCAGGTCCGCGACGATCCGGTCGGCAGCCTCACGTCCGTGGCCGGACGGCGCCGGGCGCAGCCGCGCCTCGGCCGCCTCCAGGTCGGCCGTGACCGGCCCCGGCAGCGTCGCGGGCAGCACGCCCGCCGCCACCAGGTGCTCGGCCCGCTTGACCAGCGGTGTGTCGACGACGTCGTGGCCCCCGAAGACCAGGTCCCCCAAGCCGGGCAGGTCCGCCCCGGCGAAGTCCGGCAGCTCGGTCACGCACCCCGTGCGCGCGGTCAGCCCCGCGCGCATCGCGGCGGCCCCGGCGATGGCCGTGGTGGCCACCGATCCCCGGGCCCCGATCAGCCAGACACCGATCTTCCCCATGATTCCCTCCCTGTTGTTTCAGCCCGCGCCCGGCACTCCGGTTTCGACGCGGGTCCAGACACTGCGCGCCGCGGCGCTTTCCTCGACCGCCGCGAGCACCCGCTGCACCTGCAGCCCGTCCGCGAAGGACGGTGAAGGGTCCTCGCCCGCGGCCAGCGCGACGAGCAGATCACGCACCTCGTGGGTGAACGTGTGTTCGTAGCCGAGCCCGTGCCCCGGCGGCCACCAGGCGCCGACGTACGGGTGCCCGGGCTCGGTGACCTGGATCCGGCGGAAGCCGCCGAGCTCCGGGTCTTCGGTGTGGTCGTGGAAGGCCAGCTCGTTCATCGCCTCGAAGTCGAACGCGAGGCTGCCCGCGGAGCCGTTGATCTCCAGGCGCAGCGCGTTCTTCCGGCCGCTCGCGAACCGCGTCGCCTCGAAGGTGCCGACCGCGCCGCCGGCGAACCGCGCCAGGAACAACGCGGTGTCGTCGACCGTGACGGCGCCGCGCTCGGCCGATCCGGGCAGTGGCCGTTCGCCGACGAACGTCTCGGTCAGCCCGCTGACGCCGGTGACGAGCGAGCCGGCGACGAACTGGGCGAGGTCGATCGCGTGCGCCCCGATGTCCCCGAGCGCGCCGGACCCGGCCTTGTCCTTCCGCAGCCGCCAGACGAGCGGGAACTCCGGGTCGACGATCCAGTCCTGGAGGTACTGGGCGCGAACGTGACGTATCTCGCCCAGCCGGCCCTCGGCGACGAGCCGCCGCGCCAGCGCCACGGCCGGCACCCGCCGGTAGTTGAAGCCCACCATGGACCGCACCCCGCGGGTGGCCGCCTCGGCGGCCGCCGAGGCCATCGCCTCGGCTTCGGCGACCGTGTTGGCCAGCGGTTTCTCGCACAGCACGTGCTTGCCCGCGGCGAGCGCGGCCAGCGCGATCTCCGCGTGCGTGTCGCCGGGCGTGCAGATGTCCACCAGATCTACATCGCCGGATTCGATCAAGCGTTTCCACTCGGTCTCGACGGACGCCCAGCCGAGCTTCGCCGCGGCCGCCTCCGTGGCCGGTCTGTCCCGGCCGCAGAGCACCGCCATCCGCGGCGCGCGCGGGACGTCGAAGGCCCGGTGCACGGTCCGCCACGCCTGCGAGTGGGCCGCGCCCATGAAGGCGTAACCGACCATGCCCACGCCGATGGTGCCGCCGCTCATTCGAACGACCCCGGCAGGTACTTGTCGACGTTCTCCTTGGTGACGACGGCCGAGAACAGCGTCACGGTCGCGGGCACCTCCTGTTCGGCCAGGTCACCCAGCCCCTTCGCCTGCCCGAGCAACCGCGCCAGCCGGACCGCCGAGGCGGCCATCGTCGGCGGGTAGAGGACCGTCGCCTTCAGCACCGACGAGTCCGCCTTGATCTGCTCCATCGCCGCCTTCGACCCGGCGCCGCCGACCATCAGGAAGTCCGACCGGCCGACCTGCTTCACCGCCTGCAGCGCGCCGACGCCCTGGTCGTCGTCGTGGTTCCAGATCGCGTCGAACTTCGGGTGCGCCTGCAGCAGCTCGGCCATCCGGGCCTGCCCGGTCGGCACGGTGAACTCCGCGGCGGCCCGGCCGATCTTCTGGATGCCGGGGAAGTTGGCCAGCGCGTCGTCGAAGCCCTGCGAGCGCTGCCGCGTCAGCTCCAGGGTGTCGATCCCGGCCAGCTCCAGGACCGTGCCCTTCCCGCCGAGCTTCTGCCCGATGTAGTTGCCCGCGTTGACGCCCATCCGGTAGTTGTCGCCGCCGATCCAGGTGCGGTAGCTCTGCGGCGAGTCGAAGATGCGGTCGAGGTTGATCACCGGGATCCCGGCGTCCATCGCCTTGCGCCCGGCCGGGGTGAGCTGCTTGCCGTCGGCCGGCAGCACGACCAGGACGTCGACCTTGCGGTTGATCAGCGTCTCGACCTGCGCGGACTGGGTGGCGGCGTCGTTCGAGCCCTCGGCGACGACCAGTTCGACGTCGGGGTGGCGCGAGGCCTCCGCGCGGGCGTTGACGGTGATGGCGTTGAGCCAGCCGTGGTCGGCCTGCGGCCCGGCGAACCCGACGGTCACCTTCTTGCCCGGGGTGTCGGCCGCGCCCTGGGTGACGGTCGCGGCGGCGGGCTCGTCGCTGTTGCTCGTGCACGCGGCGAGCGCGCCGACGCCGACAGCGGACGCGCCGGCGAGGAACGCGCGTCTGCGGAGGGGGTTGTTCATGAGGATTTCCTCTCGGTCGAATACCGGCGCTGGACGAGGACGGCGAGCACGATGAGCACGCCCTTGGCGAGCTGCTGCACCGCCGTGGGCAGGTTGTTGAGGGTGAACAGGACGCTGATCGTGGTGAACACGAGGACGCCGAGGACGGACCCGGCGAGCGTGCCGCGCCCGCCGGAGAGCAGGGTGCCGCCGATGATCACCGCGGCGATGGCGTCGAGCTCGTAGAGGTTCCCGTTCCCGCTGGTGCCGGAACTGGTCAGGATGATCAGCATCACGCTGGCGATGCCGCAGCAGAGCCCGGAAAGCACGTACAGCAGGCAGGTGTGCAGCCGGACGTTGATGCCGGCCAGCCGCGCGGCTTCGAGGTTGCCGCCGATCGCGTAGGTGCGGCGGCCGAACGTGGTGCGGTTGAGCAGGATCCAGCCGAGGACGGCGACCGCGGCGAAGATCAGCACCAGCGGCGGGATCCCGAGCACGTAGCTGTCCTGGTAGCCGAGGTCGACCAGCGCCTGGTTCTTCGGCGTGACGGTCTGCGTGCGGCCCTGGGAGAGCTGGATCGCCAGGCCGCGCGCCGAGGCGAGCATGGCCAGCGTGGCGATGAACGCGACCAGCTTCCCGTAGGCGATCAGCAGTCCCGTCACCAGGCCGGCGCCGAGACCTACGGCGACCGCGCAGAACACGATCCCGCCGATGCCGAACGACTGCGTCGCCTTCGTCGTCGCCCACACCGTCGCGAGCGCGACCACCGCGCCGACCGACAGGTCGATGCCGCCGCCGATGATCACGAACGTCATGCCGACGGTGATCACGCCGATCACCGACGCCTGCGTCAGCAGCAGCACGAGCGTGCCGGTGGACAGGAACTGGCCGGGCTGGGTGATCGCGCCGATCACCGCCAGCAGCACGAGCACCCCGACGAGGCCGAGGTTGCGGATTTCGCTGACTTTCCTCCGCTCGGGTGCGGCCCGGGCCACCGGCCGTCCTTCGGGGGCCCGGGTGGCGAAGCCCCCGGCTCGGGGCGGAGCCCCGCTTGTCTCAGCCTGTTCCGACGCTTGTTCAGTCATGGACGCGCTCCTCCAGGATGAGATCCAGCACGCGGCGCTCGTCGAGTTCGCGTGCGTCGGCTTCGGTGACGACCTGGCCTTCGCGCAGCACCAGCACCCGGTCGGCCAGCCCGAGCACCTCCGGCAGTTCGCTGGAGACCAGCAGGATCGCGACGCCGGAGTCGGCGAGGTCGCGGATCACGCGGTACAGCTCGGCCCGCGCGCCGACGTCGACGCCGCGGGTCGGCTCGTCGAGCAGCAGCACCCGGCAGCCCTTGAGCAGCCAGCGCGCGACGACGGCCTTCTGCTGGTTGCCGCCCGAGAGCTTGCCGACGATCCGGCGGACGTCGGCCGGGCGCAGGTCGAGCGCCTCGGTGTGCCCGCGCACGGCGTCGATCTCGGCCTTCCCGCTGAACCAGCCGAACCGCGCGTACCGCCGCAGCGACGGCAGGGAGACGTTGCGCGCCACGGAATCGTGCAGCAGCAGCGCCTGGCTCTTGCGTTCCTCCGGCGCCAGGCCGAGCCCGCCACGCACGGCCGCGCCGACGCCGTTCTTCAACGGCTTCCCGGCCAGCCGGATCTCCCCCGCCGTCGCCTTGCGCGCGCCGTAGACGGTCTCGAGGACCTCCGAGCGGCCCGAGCCGACCAGCCCGGCGATCCCGAGGATCTCGCCTTCCCGCACCGAGAACGTGACGTCGTCGAACGCGCCTTCCAGCGTGAGGCCGGTGACGCCGAGGACTTCGGGTTTGCCGTCGTGCGCACCGGGTTCCGGGCGCGGCGGGAACGGGAACTCGACGCGGCGGCCGGTCATCCGGGCGACCAGGTCCCCGGTCGGCGTCGTGCGCGCGGGCAGCCCGGCGGCCACGGTCCGGCCGTCCTTGAGCACGCTCACCCGGTCGCCGATCTCGCGGATCTCGGCCAGCCGGTGGGAGATGTAGAGCACCGCGACGCCGCGCGCGGTCAGCCCGCGGATCACCCGGAACAGGTTGGCCACCTCGTCGGCGGCGAGCACCGCGGACGGCTCGTCGAGCACGATGAGCCGCGCGTCGAGCGAGAGGGCGCGGGCGAGGCTGACGATCTGCTTGCCCGCCGCCGACAGCGTGCCGACCTCGCGTTCGACGCGGATTTCCTGGTGCCCCAAGCGGTCCAGCAGCTTGCGCGCCTCGGCTCGCATGGTGGTGCGGCGGACGAACCCGCCGCGGGCCTGCTCGTGGCCGAGGAAGACGTTCTCCGCCACGGAAAGCCCGTCGACGAGGTCGAGCTCCTGGTACAACGTGGCGATGCCGTGCCGGATCGCCGCGGTCGGGTTCGGTAGCCGCACCGGCGTCCCGTCGAGCCGGATCTCGCCGGTGTCCGGCCGGTGCGCGCCGGCGAGGACCTTGATCAGCGTCGACTTCCCGGCGCCGTTCTGCCCGAGCAGGCAATGGACTTCGCCGGCTTCGACGCTCAGCTCGACGTCGTCGAGCGCGCGCACACCCGGGAACTGCTTGCCGATCCCGGTCATCTCCACGAGCGTCATCCGCTGTCCCTTTCCGCGCGCACCGGCACCAGCGCCGGGTCGTCGAACACCGCCTGCAGCGCGACGTGCGCGCCGCCGCGCGAAGCCGCGGAGAACCCGAGCCAGGACAGCTCGACGCGGCAGCCCCCGATGCCCGGCGCGATCACGCGGGCCTCGAGCTCGGTCATCATCGGGCCCAGCAGGTACGGCCCCAGCTGGGCGAAGTAGCCGCCCAGCAGCACCACCCGCGGGTTGAAGACGTTGATCAGCACGGCCGCGCCGACCCCGAGACCGGTGCCGACCTGCGCCAGCGCGTCGAGCGTGCGCTTGTCCTTCAGCTGCGCGCGGCGGCGGATCATGTCGAGCCGCTGTTCGAGGTCGAGCGACGGGTCGTGCACCGGGTCGTTCGGCGACGCCGCCAGCCGCAGCATCCCGGCCAGCCCGACGAGCGTCTCCCAGCAGCCGCGGCGCCCGCAGCCGCAGACGCGCCCGGCCGGGTCGAGCTGGATGTGCCCGATCTCGCCGGAGAACCCTTCGGCGCCGCCGAGCAGCCGGCCCCCGGAGATCACGCCGCCACCGACGCCGATCTCGCCGGTCAGGTACACGAGATCCGCGGTCCCGGCGACGCTGCCCATCGCGTATTCGCCGAGCGCGCCGAGGTTCGCGTCGTTGGCCGTGCGGATCGGGAACGCCGGCGGCCCGAGGCGGCGCGTCAGCCGTTCGGTGATGCCGCGGACGACCGGGACGTCGGTCCAGTGCAGGTTCGGCGCGAAGGCGACGGTCCCGCTCGCGACGTCGACCAGCGCCGGGATCCCGACGGTCACGCCGGCCGGCACGACGCCGAGGCGGCGGCATTCCCGCAGCGCCCGCGCGGTCAGCTCGGCGCCGGCGTCGAGCACCTTCTCGACGGGAAGCGCTTGCACGTCGAGCGCGACGCGTTGTTCGAAAAGGACGGTGCCGGTCAGGTCCAGCGCGAGGGCGGTGAGGTAGTCGACGTTGATCTCGACGCCGATCCCGCCGACGCCGCGGCCGTCGAGCTCGACGATCGTGCCGGGGCGACCCACCGAACCGGCTCGTTCGCGTTCGCCTTCGCGGGCCAAGCCGCGTTCGACGAGCTCGGAAACGAGGCTCGACACGGTCGCCTTGTTCAGCCCGGTGTCCGCGGCGATGCCCGCCCGGGACCGGGATCCCGCGTCCCGCAGGTGCCGCAGCACCAACGCGAGGTTCGTCCGGCGGACCGCGGCCTGGTCGGCCGGGCGCACCGGTTTGAGCGAAAAGGAGGAGTCCACGCCGACACCGCCCGAGTTCGTCTGGTGGGACAACAAATTAGGGCGGGCGGAACGAACGGGTCAACGAGGTAACCGGGCACCGGGGCCGGACGAAAGCCGCAAAAAGCGAGCTGACCAGCGAAACTATCGAACCGGGGCGGGAATGCCGTCCCACGGATGGAGCACGGGTTCGGGTGCGTGGCCGCCGTAATCCCGCCGCCGAACGGGAGCGGTTTCGGAATGCCCCGCTGATCGGGACGTTCCACCGAAAAGCGCAGTCACGCGCGGACTCCGCCATTCGGCTTGCACAATTGTCGGGCGGACCGACGAAACTTTCTGAAAGCGTCAGGCGGTGCGGGTGCCGGGGAACGTGAGTGTGCCGAGGGCGCCGACGAGCGGCGCGAGTTCCGGCAGCGCTTCGGCTTCGGCGAGGGCTTCGGCCAGCGCGGTGTCGTGGGTCGGACGGGCCGCCGTCAGCAGCTCCCGCCCCGCCGGCGTCACCTCGGTGTAGATCCCGCGGCGGTCGTCCGCGCAGAGGTAGCGGGCCAGCAGCCCGCGGTCCTCCAGCCGGGTGACCAGGCGCGTCGTCGCGGACTGGCTGAGCACCACGGCGTTGGCGAGCTGGTTCATCCGGAGGTGGAAGCCGTCTTGGCGGCCGAGGACGTCGAGCACCGTGTACTCGCTCACCGAAAGCTCGTGGTCGCGTTCGAGGGCGCGCTGCAGCCGGTCCTCGATCCGCGCGTGCAGCGCGGCCAGCGTCCGCCAGCCCTGCGCGCGCGCTTCGACGGCGTCGTCGTCCAGTGACACGGTTCACCTCTCCCCGGCTTGCGCGCACACCGTTGCACGCTGCACCATCAAGCTTGTGCAATATACGGCGTCTGCAACTATCTCGGACGCTCGTAGTTGCCGACGCTGCTGACCACTCTACCCGGGGAAGAAGGAAGTCCATGCCCGCCGCCCTGCTCGCACTGGCGATCAGCGCTTTCGGGATCGGCACCACCGAGTTCGTGATCATGGGCCTGCTGCCCGAGGTCGCGGGCGACTTCGGGGTCTCGATCCCTGCCGCCGGCCTGCTCATCTCGGGCTACGCGCTCGGCGTCGTCGTCGGTGCTCCCGTGCTCACCGCGCTCGCCTCGCGGGTGCCGCGCAAGACCGTGCTCGTCGCGCTGATGGGCCTGTTCATCGCGGGGAACGTGCTCTCCGCGCTGGCCCCGAGCTACGGCCTGCTGATGACCGGCCGGGTGGTCGCCGCCCTGGCGCACGGCGCGTTCTTCGGCGTCGGCTCGGTCGTCGCCGCCTCGCTCGTCGCCCCGGCCAAGCAGGCCGGCGCCATCGCGCTGATGTTCACCGGCCTGACCGTGGCGAACGTCCTCGGCGTGCCCGCCGGCACCGCGCTCGGCCAGGCCTTCGGCTGGCGCTCGACGTTCTGGGTGGTCAGCGCCCTGGGCGTGGCCGGCGCGATCGGCATCCTGGCGCTCGTGCCGCACCAGCGGCCCGCCCCGGGCGCGGGCCTGCGCGGCGAGCTCGCCGTGTTCCGGCGTCCGCAGGTGTGGCTCGCGCTGCTGACGACGGCCCTCGGCTTCGCCGGGGTGTTCGCGTCCTTCACCTACATCGCGCCGATGATGACCGAGGTCGCCGGCTTCTCCAGCGGCGCCGTCACCTGGCTGCTCGTGCTCTTCGGCGCCGGCCTGTTCGCCGGCAACCTGCTCGGCGGCAAGGCCGCGGACCGCAAGCTGATGCCCAGCCTGTACGTCATCCTCGCCGCGCTGGCCCTGGTGCTCACGGCGTTCGTGTTCACCGCCCACGCGCAGGTGCCGGCGGCCATCACGATCGTGTTGTTCGGCGCGGCCGGCTTCGCGACCGTGCCGCCGCTGCAGGCCCGCGTCATGGCCAAGGCCGAAGGCGCCCCGGCGCTGGCCTCGGCGGCGAACATCGCCGCGTTCAACCTCGGCAACGCCGGCGGCGCGTGGCTCGGCGGCCAGGCCATCGAGGCCGGCCTCGGCTACACCGCCCCCAACTGGATCGGCGCCCTGCTCGCCGCGACCGGCCTGGCCGTGGCGCTCGTCTCCGGCCTGCTCGACCGCAAGTCCCGGGTTAGTTTCGAACCCGGGGAACGGGTACCCGCCCGATGAACCACCCACCGAAAGGAACCTTCGTGACCAGCGTGCCCGTGATCGAACTCAACAACGGCGTCCGGATGCCGCAGCTCGGCTTCGGCGTCTTCCAGGTCCCGGACGCCGAGACCAAGGCCGCGGTGCAGGCCGCGCTCGAAGCGGGTTACCGCAGCATCGACACCGCCGCCGTCTACGGCAACGAGGCCGGCGTCGGCCAGGCCCTCGCCGAGTCCGGCGTCGCCCGGGACGAGCTGTTCATCACCACCAAGCTGTGGAACTCCGCCCAGGGTTACGACGCGACGCTCGAGGCGTTCGACGTCAGCATGGAGAAACTCGGGCTGGAGCAGCTGGACCTGTACCTGATCCACTGGCCGACGCCCGAGCGCGACAAGTACCTCGACACCTGGAAGGCGTTCGAGAAGCTCCACGCCGACGGCCGCGTCCGCGCGATCGGCGTGTCCAACTTCCAGCCCGCGCACCTCGAGCGGCTGCTCGAGCACGCCGAGGTCGCCCCGGCGCTCAACCAGGTCGAGCTGCACCCGTACCTGCAGCAGCGGGAGGTCCGCGAGTTCGACGCCAAGCACGGCATCGCGACCGAAGCCTGGAGCCCGCTCGCCAAGGGCGGCTCGCTGCTGGGCGACCCGATCGTCGCGGAACTGGCGGTCAAGCACAGCCGCACGCCCGCGCAGATCGTGCTGCGCTGGCACCTGCAGCTGGGCAACGTGGTGATCCCGAAGTCCGTTACTCCGTCACGGATCCAGGAAAACTTTGACCTGTTCGAGTTCACCCTCACGGAGGAGGAAGTGGAGTCGCTGACGCCGCTGAACCGCGACGAGCGCACCGGTCCGGACCCGGACACCTTCAACGCCGCCTGATCTTTTCACCCCGAGCCCGGCACTTTCACGTGAAAGTGCCGGGCTCGGTCACAGCTTGCGGGCGACTCCGCCCAGCGTCAGGAAGTTCAATTCGCTCAACGGGTGGATGCGCGGGCCGTCCGGCCACCATTCGTGCAGGTAGACCAATCCCGGCCGAAGCGGTTCGAGGCCGTCGAAGAACGACGCGATCTGCTCCCGCGACCGGTGGACGCTGCCCAGCCCGGTGCCCTGGAAACTGGTCTCCAGCAACCGCGCCAGTTCCTGGCGCGGCGAGTCCTCTTCCGGGTCGAAGTTGTGCGTGAGCAGCAGGTACGACCCGGGCGCGAGCGCCGCGACGTATTCCGTGACGATCTTCTTCGCCCGGTCGTAGTCGTCGATGTGGTGCACGATCGACGTCAGGATCAGCGCCACCGGCCGGGAGAAGTCCAGGTGCTCCCGGACGACCGGGTCGGCGAGGGTCTCCGCCGGCTTCGTCAGGTCCGCGCCCGTGACGTGGGTGAGGTAGTTCTCCTCCAGCAAAGCGCGCCCGTGCACCTGCACGACCGGGTCGATGTCGACGTACACCACCTGCGCGTCCGGGTTGTATCTCTGGGCCACCTGGTGGGTGTTCTCCGCGGTCGGCATGCCCGAGCCCAGGTCCAGGAACTGGTCGAGGCCACGCTTTCCGGCCAGGAACCGCACCGCGCGGACCAGCCAGTCGCGGTGTTCCTTCGCCATCGTGCGCGCGCCGGGCGCGATCGCCAGGAGCCGCCGCATCGCTTCGCGGTCGACTTCGTAGTGGTCGTGCCCGCCAAGCAACGCGTCGGACAGCCGGGCCAAGCTCGCCTTGCTGAAATCGAGGGCGGCTGCGCCTCCCTCGGCCCCGGACCGCAGGTCCCCAGGCGTCATCGACTCTCCCTCGTCGAGCGGCGGACGAGCCCCTGCCCCGGGCTCGGCCACCGTGTCCGGCAACGGACAGTGCTCAGACTACGACATGGCGTTCATCAAGTGAACCGCGCAAGGGCCTTGCCTGCCAGGCACAATCAGCCGAACAGGAGTTCGTGCCACGTCGTTCCGCCGTCCGTGGACCGGTACACAGCGGAGCCGTCGGCCGCGTCGGGCTGGCCGTCGACGACCACCCCGGTGCCGCGGCCCGGGAAGTCCAGATCGGTCAGACTGAGCCCGCGTTCCGAGAGGACGGTCGTCGTCCAGGTGCGCCCGCCGTCCGTCGTGCGGTGCAGGAAGCCGACGCCGCCGCCCTCCGCCGCGATCGTCGCGGACGCCGGTGACGCCGCGCCGAAGCCCTGCGTGATCCCGACGACCGGGGCCGCGTCGGTGCCGCTGAACGTCCCGCCCAGCCGCGCCGCGTGCCGCACGCTCCGTTCCGTCGAGCCCGGCTGGGGCGAGCCGGGACTGCTGCTGCACAACGCCACGACCTGCTTGTCCCGGACACCGGCGAGCGACGCGACCGTCCCCGTCGGGCACGGCGGCGCGGCCGGGGTGAAGCGGACGCCGTCACGCGAGGTCCAGTACTTCTCGTCGCCGTAGTTCGCGCCGAGCGCGACCTGCAGGCCGCCGCCGACGGCGACGTCGCCGTAGGTGATGTCCCCGGTGACCGCGAAGCCCGGCATCGGGACCAGCACCGGCGACCCGGCGGCCGCCGAGTACAGCCGCGTCGAGCCGCGGCCCTCGCCGTACGTGCTGAGCACGGCGAACACGCGGCCGCCGGTTTCGGTGATCTTCGAGACGTAGAAGGGTTCCCGCGCGTCGACGAGACCGACCGGGTGCCAGCTCGCGCCGCCGTCCCGCGTCGTCCGCACGTGCACGCCGTCGCTCACGTAGGCGACGCGGTCGGTGACGAACGTCAGCGCGACGTGGTTGTGGTTGTCCGGCAGCGGCATCGAGGGCGCGCCGAGGCGCCGCCAGTGCCGCCCGGCGTCGGTCGTGCCCAGCAGCGCCGGGCACCACGACTTCGCGCAGGGCGAGTAGCCGAGGACGTAGCCGGTGTCCGGGCCGGTCCAGCTGGTCGACGCGGGCTGGAAGCCTTTCGGGACAACGGTTTCCGCGGAAGCGGGCGAGGCGGGGACGGCCAGGGCGGTGAGGACGGACAGCGTCAGTGCCGTACGCCGGAGGAGTCTCATGATCACCTGGACGTGCCGTGGCGGCCCGGGTTGCCCACCCGGGGCGAGGTTCAGCCGCCCGGCTCAGCCCAGGCCTTCGACGAACCCCGCGACCATCCGCAGCAGGTCCGCGCCGGCCGCGAGGTCACCGAGCACGATGAGCTTCAGGACGGACTTCTCCTTGTCGTAGATCGTTTCGACGCGCAGGGACTGCGGTCCCTGCAGCGACGCGTGGACCAGGGTGGCGATCCGGTCCGCCGTCGCCCGGTCGACGTCCTCGATCTCGACCACGCTCGAGAGGTCCGCCTTCTTGGCGGACGCCGGCGCGGCGGCCGGCAGCCCGGTGAAGGCCGCGAGGTCGGCCGCGGTGATCCGGTACTGCTTGCCGATCCGGACGGCCTTCAGCCGCCCGTCGCGCACGTAGTTCCGGACGGTCCGGACGTGCAGCCCGAGCTGCGTCGCGACCTGCTCGACGGAGTAGACCTCCTGCGCCATGACCCTCCTCGATTTCCGCAAAGTACCCTATCACGCCCCATGTTTCGGAAGTTTACGGAACACCGGGTTTGCCGGCTCCGGCATCGGGTACCTCTTCGTGGCACCGCACGCCCCAGATCCGTCCACAGAGGACTGTCGAAAGGACGGCGCCGACGATGCCGTATCCCCCTCCCCCGGAGCAGCCCTACGATCCGCGGTACGAACCCGCCGCCACCGAAGAAGTCGTGGAGCGAACCCCCGCCCGCCTCCGGATCGTGCGCACGGTCAACGCGCTCATCCACCTCGTGTGCGCGGTGTTCGCGCTGGTCCTGGCCGTGCACATCGTGCTGGTCTTCGGCGAGGCGAACGCGGCGAACGGCTTCGCGCACCTCATCTCCGAATGGTCGGCCGGCGTCTCCCTGGGCCTGCGCGACCTCTTCACACCGGACTCCGAGAAGTTCCGGGTCTTCTGCAACGACGGCCTGGCCGCGGTCATCTGGCTGGTCATCGGCGCGGTCCTGACGGACGTCATCACCCGCATCGGCGCCCCCGGCCCGAGGCGGGTCTGGTACCGCCGCCGCAGCTACCGCTGACCACGCGGCTCGCTGCTCCGCTGCAAGAAAGGGCCCCCGGATCGTGATCCGGGGGCCCTTCGCGTGCGGGAGACTCAGCTCTGCTGCGGTTGTTCGGCGACGGTCTCGACCGGCGCCGACTCCGGCTGCGGGAGGGCCTCGGCGGCGTCGGCGGCCCGGGGCGCGGGAACGCGCTCGGCGGCGACCACGTCGAAGTGTTCACGGCACCAACGGCCGTAGCGCCTCGCGTTCACTGTCATTGCGTCCACCTCCTCTCGGGCGGTCCTGGCCACCCCCTCAGCGTCCTCCGCCGGAACGCCGAAAGCCAACATATTTAAGCGGGACTTAAGGACACGGCCGGGTGAATGTCCACAGAGGACGGCCGTCAGCCCGCGAACTCCCGCACGACCGCGGCGCAGAACGCCGGCAGGTCGTCCGGGTTGCGGCTGGAGACCAGGCCGTTGTCCACGACCACTTCTTCGTCGACGACGGTGGCCCCCGCGTTACGCAGATCGGTCCGGATGCTCGGGTACGACGTCAAGGTGCGGCCACGCACGACATCCGCCTCGACGAGCGTCCACGGACCGTGGCAGATCACGCCGACCGGCTTGCCCGCGCGCACGAAGTCGCCCACGAACTTCACCGCCTCGGGGTTCACCCGCAGGTTGTCGGGATTCATCGTGCCGCCCGGCAGCAGCAGTGCGTCGAAGTCGCCGATCGCCACGTCGGAAACCTTGCGGTCGACGGCGAACGTGTCGCCCTTGTCGATGTCGCCGTTCATCGCCTGGATCTCACCGGTGTCCACGGACACGAGCTGCACGGTCGCGCCTTCGTCCAGCACGGCCTGGCGCGGCTGCTCCAGCTCGACCTGTTCGACGCCGTCCGCGGCCAGGATCGCGACCCGGCGGCCTTCAAGTGCATTCGCCATGGAACGGAATTACCCGCTCCGGCGGCCGGCAAACGCACCGGCGAACGCGGCAGGCCGGCAAGCGGACGATCAGTCCGCGCACTCCACGGCCAGCACGGCGATGTCGTCGTGAGCGGAGCTGCCGAGCCAGTCGCGCACGGCCTGGCGCAGCTGCCGGACGACCTCGCGGGCCGGCTGCCCGGCCGCGGCCGTCAGCACCGCGCGCAGCCGGTCGTCGCCGAACAGTTCCGACGGGTCGTGCCGGTTGCGGGCCTCGGTGATGCCGTCGGTGTAGAGCAGGCACATGTCGCCCGGCCCCAGCCGCACCGTCGCTTCGGCGAACCGCGCCTGCGGCGAGATGCCGACCAGCGTGCCCGGGACGGTGACCTCTTCGACGCCGCCCGCGTGGCGCACGATCAGCGGCGCCGGGTGCCCGCCGGAGGCCAGCGTCAGGTCGACGCCCTCGTCCGTCGGGGTGGCCGTGCCGAGCACGAGGGTGGCGAACCGGCTGCTGCCGCCGGCGATGAGCAGCTCGTTGAGCAGCCGCAGCAACGTCCGGCCGTCGCGCTCGACCATGGCGAGCGCGGTCAGCGCGTGCCGGACCCGCCCGGTCAGCGCCGCGGCCTCGGCGCCCTTGCCGCAGATGTCGCCGAGCACCAGGAACGCGCTGCCGTCGTCGTGCGGGAGGACGTCGTAGAAGTCGCCGCCGACCGCGAGCACCCCGCCGGCCGGCTCGTACCAGGTCTCGAAGCGGGTGCCGGCCAGCTCCGGCGGGTCGATCGGGCGCAGTGTGGTCTCCAGGCCGCGCGTCGCCTCCTCCTGCCGGGCGTAGCGCTGCGCGTTGGCCAGCGCCGTGCCGGCCGCCTTGGCGAACTCGACGACCGCGCGGTCCTGCTCGCCGCCGAACTCCGGGTCCGCACGGCGGCCCAGCAGCAGCGCGCCGGTGACCCCGGCGCTCGCGCTCGGGCCCAGCGAGACGGCCGTGACCTCGGTGTGGTCGGCGAACCGGTCCGCGACGATCGACGGCAGCGTGGCGACCTCGGCCGCGGGCACCGGGACCGGCTGCGGCCGTCCGGTGGCGCCGAACGTGGCCGCCAGCACCGGCGCGACCTGGGGCGGCACCCGCCGGATCCGGCCGTGGCCGTGCGCGGCCGGGGGCTCGCAGCTCCACCACTCCCACCGGCCGCGGGTGGTGGGCAGCAGGACGAACACGGTCTCGGCGAGCGCGGCCGCGGCCAGCTCGGCGATCACGCGGGCGGTGCCGTGGCGGCCGCGCGCGGCGGCCAGCCGGGGCCCGGCTCCGGCCAGGAAGTCGCCCACGTGCCGCCGCGGGGAGACGCTCTCCCCTTCGGGGCCGGCGACGGTCCAGGCGTGCCAGCCGCCGGGCAGGGCCCGGACGCGCGCGGGGTGGCGGTGGCCCGTCACTTCCACGTGCCCGGAGGTCTCGGCGACCGGGTGCAGCTTCGGCTCGATGTCGCCCGTCAGCGTCCGCGCGGCGGGGTTCGCCCAGCGCAGCACACCCGCGGCGTCCTGCAGGAACACGGCGTCCCGCACGTCCTCGAGAACGGCCCGGCCGAAGGCGTCGAACCCCGGCGGCGCGTCACCGCCGGCCATCGGCGGCAGGGCTGCCGACGCCGGAGCCGGACGTGACACCATGCACGGACCTCCTGCCTCCGGACTGCTATCGCACGGCTACCGCGTGAGCGGGCGGACTGGCTCGAAGTGTAGGGCGAATCATGGCACGCTGGGTCGACGACCATGGCTGGCGCATGCGTGGTGGAGAGGGTCGGCACACATGACAACGGAATCCCAGGGCGAAGCGGCGGCGCTGGAGCGGCTGCTCGTGGCGGTGCGGGATCTCGGGGACGGCAACTTCCGGCGGCGGCTCGTGCCGCACGGCGACGGCGTCTCGGCGCAGCTCGCCGTCGCCTTCAACGACATCGCCGAGCGCAACCAGCGGCTCGTGAGCGAGCTGCTGCGGGTGCGCACGGCGGTCGGCCAGGAAGGCAGACTGCTCGAACGGCTCGAGACCGAGGTCGGCCCCGGCGGCTGGAACACCGCCGTCGACGCCGTCAACGGCCTCGTCGAGGACCTCACGCGTCCGGCCATCGAGCTGGAGCGCGTGCTCGGCGGCGTCGCCGACGGCGACCTCTCCCAGCCGATGACCCTCACCCTCGACGGCCGCCCGCTGCAGGGCGCGTACGCGACCCTGGCGAAGACGGTCAACGGCCTCATCGCGCAGCTGACGCGCTTCGCCGTCGAGGTGACGCGGCTCTCCCGCGAGATCGCGGGTGAGGGCCGCCTCGGCGGCCAGGCGGTCGTGCCGGGCGTGTCCGGGACCTGGCGCGACCTCACCGACTCCGTCAACTTCATGGCCGACAACCTCACCGAGCAGGTCCGCAACATCGCGCAGGTCACCACGGCCGTCGCGCGCGGCGACCTGACCCAGAAGATCAACGTCGACGCCCGCGGCGAGATCCTGGAGCTCAAGAACACCATCAACACGATGGTCGACCAGCTCTCCTCCTTCGCCGACGAGGTCACCCGCGTCTCCCGCGAGGTCGGCTCCGACGGCAAGCTCGGCGGCCAGGCCCAGGTGCCGGGCGTCGCCGGGACGTGGCGCGACCTCACCGACTCGGTCAACCTGATGGCCGACAACCTGACCGACCAGGTCCGCGGGATCTCCCAGGTGGCGACCGCGGTGGCCACCGGCGACCTGACGAAGAAGATCGACGTGGACGCCCGCGGCGAGATCCTGCAGCTGAAGAACACGCTCAACACGATGGTCGACCAGCTCTCCGCGTTCGCCGGGGAGGTCACCCGCGTCGCGCGCGAGGTCGGCAGCGAGGGCAAGCTCGGCGGGCAGGCCGAGGTGGCCGGCGCGGCCGGGACGTGGCGCAGCCTCACCGACTCGGTCAACGGCATGGCCGACAACCTGACCGACCAGGTCCGCAACATCTCCCACGTGACCACGGCCGTGGCGAAGGGCGACCTGACGCAGAAGATCACCGTCGACGCCCGGGGCGAGATCCTCGAGCTCAAGACGACCATGAACACCATGGTGGACCAGCTCTCCGCCTTCGCCGACGAAGTCACCCGGGTGGCCCGCGAGGTGGGCACCGAGGGCCAGCTGGGCGGGCAGGCGCAGGTCCCCGGCGTCGCCGGCACCTGGCGCGACCTCACCGGCTCGGTGAACTTCATGGCGAACAACCTGACCACCCAGGTCCGCAACATCGCCCAGGTCGCGACGGCCGTCGCGCGCGGCGACCTGACGCAGAAGATCGCGGTCGACGCCCGGGGCGAGATCCTGGAACTCAAGACCACGCTCAACACGATGGTCGACCAGCTCTCGGCGTTCGCGGACGAAGTCACCCGCGTCGCGCGCGAAGTCGGCACCGAGGGCAAGCTCGGCGGCCAGGCCACCGTGCCCGGCGTCGCCGGCACCTGGAAGGACCTCACCGACAACGTCAACTTCATGGCGAACAACCTGACCGACCAGGTCCGCAACATCGCCACCGTGACGTCGGCCGTCGCGAAGGGCGACCTGACCCAGAAGATCTCGGTCGACGCGCGCGGCGAGATCCTCGAACTGAAGACGACGCTGAACACGATGGTCGACCAGCTCTCCGCGTTCGCCGACGAGGTCACCCGCGTCGCACGCGAGGTCGGCACCGAGGGCAAGCTCGGCGGCCAGGCGACGGTCCGCGGCGTCGCGGGCACGTGGAAGGACCTCACCGACAACGTCAACGTCATGGCCACCAACCTGACCGACCAGGTGCGCAGCATCGCCACGGTGGCGACCGGCGTGGCCAACGGCGACCTGTCGAAGAAGATCTCGATCGTCGCCCAGGGCGAGGTCGCGGCGCTGGCCGAGACGCTCAACGGCATGGTCGAGACGCTCCGCGCGTTCGCCGACGAGGTCACGCGCGTCTCGCGCGAAGTCGGCACCGAAGGCATCCTCGGCGGCCAGGCGCGGGTCCCCGGCGTGGCCGGGACCTGGAAGGACCTGACCGAGAACGTCAACTTCATGGCCCACAACCTGACCAGCCAGGTGCGGAACATCTCGCAGGTCACCACCGCCGTCGCGCGGGGCGACCTGACGAAGAAGATCGACGTCGACGCCCGCGGCGAGATCCTCGAGCTGAAGACGACCATGAACACGATGGTCGACCAGCTCTCGGCGTTCGCCTCCGAGGTGACGCGCGTCGCGCGCGAGGTCGGCACCGAGGGCCAGCTGGGCGGCCAGGCCGAGGTCGACGGCGTGTCCGGAACCTGGCAGCGGCTCACCGAGAGCGTGAACCAGCTGGCCGGGAACCTGACCACGCAGGTCCGCGCGATCGCGCAGGTCGCCACCGCGGTGACGGCGGGCGACCTGACCCGGCACATCACGGTCGACGCGTCCGGGGAGGTCGCCGACCTCAAGGACAACATCAACCAGATGATCGCGAACCTCAAGGAGACGACGCGGACCAACACCGAGCAGGACTGGCTGAAGACGAACCTCGCCCAGCTGTCCGGCCGGATGCAGGGGCACCGCGACCTCGCGTCGGTCGGCGCGCTCATCCTGTCCGAGCTGGCGCCGCTGGTGCGCGCCCAGCAGGGCGCGTTCTTCCTGGCCCGCGACGACGACCGCGACGGCACGGTGCTGGAGTGCATCGCCGCCTACGGTCTCGCCCAGTCCCGCGCCGGCCTGCGGTTCGCGATCGGCGAGTCGCTGATCGGCCAGGCCGCCGTCGACCACCGCACTATCCTGGTCCACAACGCGCCGCCGGAGTACGCGCTGGTGTCGTCCGGGCTCGGCTCGGCGTCGCCGGTCAACCTGATCGTGCTGCCGGTGCTGTTCCAGGGCGAGGTGCTCGGGGTGCTGGAGCTGGCCTCGGTCAACGAGTTCAGCACCGTCCACCAGGACCTGCTGGAGCAGCTGCGGCACACGATCGGCGTCAACGTCAACACGATCCTGTCGAACTCCCGCACCGAGGCGCTGCTCACCGAGTCGCAGCGGCTGGCGCAGGAGCTGCGGGCCCGGTCCGAGCAGCTGCAGGCCCAGCAGGGCGAGCTGCGGCGGTCCAACACCGAGCTGGCCGAGAAGGCCGCGCTGCTCGCCCAGCAGAACCGCGACATCGAGGTCAAGAACAGCGAGATCGAGCAGGCCCGCCAGGAGCTGGAGGAACGCGCCGGGCAGCTGACGGTCGCGTCGCAGTACAAGACCGAGTTCATGGCGAACATGTCGCACGAGCTGCGGACGCCGTTGAACAGCGCGTTGATCCTGGCGAAGCTGCTGTCGGAGAACCCCGAGGGCAACCTCACCGAGAAGCAGATCCAGTTCGCCAGGACCATTTACGCGGCGGGCTCCGACCTGCAGCAGCTGATCAACGACATCCTCGACCTGGCCAAGGTCGAGGCCGGCCGGCTCGACATGCAGATGTCGGACATCACGCTGCCGGAGCTGGTGGACTACGTCGAGTCGCTGTGCCGGCCGCTCACGGCCGACAAGGGCCTGGAGTTCGCCGTCCACATCGACCCGCCGGTGCCGGGCAGCGTCCACACCGACGAGCACCGGCTCCAGCAGATCCTGCGCAACCTGCTCTCGAACGCGGCCAAGTTCACCGACGAGGGCAGCGTCCGCCTGCACATTCGCGCGGCCGACCCGGCGGAGGTCGAGCAGGAGGCGCTGCGGAACGCGCCGGGCATCATCGCGTTCGCCGTCGAGGACACCGGCATCGGCATCCCCGAGGAGAAGCTGGCGGTGATCTTCGAGGCGTTCCGCCAGGCGGACGGCACCACGAGCCGCAAGTACGGCGGCACCGGCCTGGGCCTCAACATCAGCCAGCAGCTCACGGAACTGCTCGGCGGTGAGCTGCGCGTGGTCAGCGAGCCGGGCAAGGGTTCGACGTTCACCCTGTACCTCCCGGTGGCGGCGTCGAACCTGGTCGACCCGGCCGTGACGGCGCTGTCGTCACCCAGGCTGCCCCCGGTCCCGAGCACGGTCCTGGTGGCCGCCCCCGACATCGCCCCGAAGCGCTTCCAGGGCGAAAAAGTCCTGATCGTCGACGACGATTTGAGGAACGTCTTCGCCCTGGCCGCGGTCCTGGAGCAGGCGGGCCTGGAGGTCGTCTACGCCGAAACGGGCGTCGACGGCATCCGAGCCCTGGAGCGCAACGAGGACACGGCCCTGGTCCTGATGGACGTGATGATGCCGGAACTGGACGGCAACGCGACGATCGCGGCCATCCGAGCGGAAGCGGCCAACGCCGACCTCCCGGTGATCGCGGTGACCGCGAAGGCCACCGCGGAGGACCGGGCAAGGACGCTGGCCAGCGGCGCGGACGACTACATCACCAAGCCGGTGGACACGGACAAACTGCTGGACGTGATAGCCGCCAAGCTCGAGGCGGACGCCGCCTCGGCCGTTGGAGCGGGTGACGGGAATCGAACCCGCGTAGCTAGTTTGGAAGACTAGGGCTCTACCATTGAGCTACACCCGCGTGCCCCCGAGGTACCCGGGTGCGAGGTCAGCTTAGCGTGACCCGCTAGGCTGATCGCACACCCCCCTGGGGGTGGGACCGGGATGTGGCGCAGCTTGGTAGCGCATTCGCTTTGGGAGCGAAGGGTCGCAGGTTCAAATCCTGTCATCCCGACCAGCAGGTCTTGGCGTGGCGTGTCCTCGGGACGCGCGGACCACTGGCGCGATCCGGGTGGCACCCGTCGGGGGCCGAGTTCCCTCGGTCCCCAACGGCGCCATCGTCGGCGGCCGGCGGGTTTACCACACGCTGCCCTTGCCGACTGTGGACAACCTGCCTCTGCCGTAGTTGACGGGGACTGTTCCACCTTGCCTCAAGAGCAGTTGCCCCACTGGCAGCTGTGGCGGGCCGGAGGGCGGCCCATCTTCTCGGCTTCCTTACACCACGCGCACTTCGTTCGGCCGGCTTTCACACACGCGCACATCTCTGCCACCTTCGATCTCATCGGTTGATTCCGGTTTCATCCGACCGGGACGTCCAGTTCCGGGAACGCTCGTCGGTACCCGATGCGGAACACCTTTCGCACCGGCGTTTCCTTGGCCGAAGTCGCGGCCGCGACTTCGGCCACCAGGTATGTCTCCGGACTGAACGCGGGACATGTCGTTTCGTCCGCGAGCGTTGTTACGGCGTCGAGTGCACCGGGACAAGGTCACCACGCGCTCTCGGCAAGGCCGCGGTGAAGCAGACCATCCAGTGGGACGACAAGCGGCGCTGGCATCGTTCTGGCGGAGCAGGCCTGGAGGCAGGGATACCCGCCACCGTTCGGGCATTCGGCTCATCACGTTGCTTTTTCGAGCCGATCTTGTTGTATTTCTTCGCTTTCTCGCGACTTCCCCTCACGGAGAGGTGATGTCCGATGAACAGGCCGACCCGTGCCGGTGTCGTGCTGGCTGTCGCGGCCGTTCTGGTCGTGGCCTGTGGGCGTGTCCCGGAGCCGGCGGCGCCGTCCGCCTCCGGCGGCAGCAGCAGCGGTGTCGTGACCTCCGCCGCGTCCACGCTGCAGGCGCCCGCCACCAGCGCGCTGGGGTTGACCAGCTCCAGCGGTACGACCAGCCGGAGCGTCGCGCCGCTGACGACCACTCCGAGATCGAGTAAGGCCGCGGACACGACCACCGCCGTCACGGAGAAGCCGCCCGAGCCGCCCAAGCCGCCGGATCGGTGGGTGCTCGGTTCCGCGGACCGGCGCAGTCTCGAACAGCAGATCGGGACCTCCTTCACCAACTTCTCCGTCGACGACTTCTACCGCCGGGTCTGTCCCGCGCACGACGTCTGCGTCCACAACGCCTTCCGCGAAGAGCCGAGCCTGGGGCACGCGGACGAGGACTGCTGGGTCGGCCGCAACGAGATACCCGACCCGCTGGCCGAAGGCGGCACCGTGACCTGGGTCGTCAACAACCTCTGCGATCCCGCTTGACCGCGCGGCGCGTGGCCGGGCGGCCGCGGGAATCCGGCGTCACGCGTGACGCGCCGTCGCGGGCCTTGAAGGTCTTCAGCTCCATTCTCGCGCCCACCACCGTGCTGACCGCGCTGCTGTTCTACTTCGGTACCCAGCACGCCAACGCGTTCTACGGGTGGTTCGGCGTGCACTACTCGGTGCTCGGGCTGTCGGTCGCCGACTACCTGATCCGCGCGAGCGACGGGATGACCGTGCCGATCACCGCCGTCGCCGCCGTCGGGCTCGCCACCCTCTGGGCCAATCGCCTGCTCGAAGCCCGGCTGTCGCCGCGGGCGTGGCAGACGCTGCTGCGGCGGGCCGTGCCCGTGCTCGCCGTCGCCGGGATCGTGCTGGTCGTCGTGGGCCTGACCGGCCTCGCCGAGCCCGCCCTGCTCTACCGGTTCGCCGGGCTGCCGGGGTTGTGCATCGCCGTGGGGTTCCTGTTCTTCCCGCTCGCCGACCGCCTGCACCAGGCCCGCACCGGCCGCCGCGGGTCGCCGACCGCGGCCGTCGTGCAGTGGACCTTCACCTTCGTGCTCGTCACCATCGGCGCGTTCTGGTCGGTGACGGACTACTCGGCCGCGCTCGGCGAACGCCGCGCGTACGAGTACGAGGTCGCCCTGCCGACGATGGCCGACACCGTCGTGTTCAGCGGCAAGGACCTCGGCCTCCGGGCGCGCGGGGTGAAGGTGACGCCCTGCGCGCCCGACGCCCAGTACCGGTTCCGCTACGACGGGCTCGTGCTCGTCCAGCAGTCCGGCGGGACGTCGATGCTGCTCCCCCGGCAGTGGAACCGCGCGGACGGCACGGCGATCCTGCTGCCCGCCTCCGGCGACGTCCGGCTGGAGTTCGCGCCGAACGGCACGTCCCGGGATCGCACCTGCTAGCCCGGCAGCCACGCCCGCAACGACTCCGCGACCAGCTCCGGCTGCTCTTCCGGCGTGTGGTGACCGGCGACGACGGGGTGATGCACCACTTCCAGCGACGCGAAGTTGTCCCGGCACCAGTCGATCATCGACGGTGTCAGCATCGTGTCGTGGCCCGGTTCGAACGTGATCAGGAGCTTCGGGATCTCCGGCGTCGCCGCCAGCCAGGTGCCGAACGCCTCGATGCGCGACACCACCGAGGCCGGCTCGCCGCCCAGGGGCAGGGAACGCGCCCAGCGCAGCAGCGGAACGTCGTGCGTGGTCCGGTACTCCGGCGGGAGTCCGGTGAAGAAGCCCGACAGATCCGTCGACGTCTTGATCGTCCGGAACACCTCCGCGCCCGCCGGCGGGAACTCCTCCCACGTCATCGGCTTCAAGATCGCCTCGGTGAACGCCAGACCGCGGACACGCCCCGGGTGCCGCGACGCCCAGTCCGCGGCCAGGGCGCCGCCCCAGTCGTGGCCGATCAGGACGACATCGTCCAGAGCCAGTTCGTCGAACCAGGCGTCCAGGTAGCGGGCGTGGTCGTCGAACGTGTACTCGATGTCCGGGCGCGCCGAGGCGCCCATGCCGATCAGGTCCGGCGCGAGACGGCGGCCCAGCAGGGACGGCGTCACGTTACGCCACAGGTACGACGACGTCGGGTTGCCGTGCAGGAACACCAGTGGGGCGCCGGTTCCCGTGTCCTGATAGGACAGTGCCGTCACTTGAACGCCGCCGCGTTGCGCGCGGCCCACTCGGTGAACGGACGCGGTGGGCGGCCCAGCACCCGCGAGACGTCCGGGCTGACGCGCTGCTCCTGCGGGGTCGGCGCGCCCAGGATGCCCAGCGTCACGTCGGCGACCTCCGGCGGCATGAAGCCGAGCATCGCCGCGCGTGCCTCCTCGCGGGTCCGCGGCACGAAACGCACCGGCTCGCCCAACGCCTCGCCGATCGCCGCCGCCTGCTCGCGAGGGGTGATCGGCGCCGGGCCGGTCAACTCGTAGACGTCGCCGGAACGTCCGGACAGCAAGGCCGCAGCGGCCACCGCGGCGATGTCCTCCGGGTCCACCACCGGCAACGCGACGTCACCGAACGGCGCCACCACCTGCCGGGACGTCCGCACGCTTTCCGCCCACTGCAGGGCGTTCGACGCGAACCCGCCCGGGCGCAGCATCGTCCACTTCAGACCCGAGGCCCGGACGGAGTCCTCCAGCACCGCCGGGTGCCGGCCCGTCGCGACGCCCTGGGACGACAGCAGCACCACCCGCTCGACGCCGGCCGCGCGCGCCGCGGCCAGCACGTCGTCCACGGGCGCGAAACCGCCCGGCACCATCAGGAACAGCGCCTCGGCACCGTCCAAAGCGGACTCGACGACGGGCATCACGCGCACGCCGTCCGGCACGTCCGCCGTCTCTCGGCGGGACACCGCCGTCACCTGTTCACCGGCCGCGGCCAGCGCTCGCACCAGCGGCCGTCCGACGTTCCCCGTCGCTCCCATGACTGTGATCATGCGGAGGACGCTACATTCCGACGTATAGTAGGTACCTAGAGGAAAGTAATGGCTGGAGGCCCCGAAAGTGACCGGAACCACACCCGAGCTGGCCTGCCCGATCGCACCGGTGGTCGACATCGTCTTCAGCCGGTGGACGACGCCGATCCTGTGGTCGCTGAAGGAATACGGGCGGCAGCGGTTCGTCGAGCTGGAACGCCGCATCGGCACGATCACGCCGAAGGTGCTCACCCAGCGGCTGCGGCAGCTGGAGCGCGACGGCCTCGTCGTGCGGACCTACCACGCCGAGGTCCCGCCGCGGGTGGAGTACGAGATCAGCGAGCTGGGCCGCAGCCTCGGGCCGCTGTTCGCGAGCCTTTCGGAGTGGTCGGGCAACCTCGGCAAGGTCGAAGAGGCCAGGGAGGCCTACGACAGCCGGTCCCGCCGCTGAGGTGCGACAGGTCCGGGGCCCGCACCGGGCCGGCGCGGGTCCCGGAGAAGCTACTCCGTGATCTGCCGGGCCGTGGCCATCGCGCGTTCGGTCTCCCAGAACGCGCGCATCGACGTGATCAGGCCGTCGTCGCCGACGCGGTAGACGAACACGCCGTCCGTGTCGACGCGGTAGCCGCCCGGGAGGTACGTCGTGATCGTGCCGACGTTCGCCACCTCGGCGCCCGCCGCGTGGGAGTCGCGGATGACGAACTCGAAGCGCTCGACGTTGCCGATCGTCTTGTCCCAGAAGGCACTGATGCCGTCGTGGCCGTGGTGGCCCTTGCCCGTCTCGTCGAACATCGACGGCCCGACCGGGTCCTCGACGACACCGTCGGCCGCGAACAGCGCCAGCCACGCGTCCTTGTCCCCCGCCGTCACCGCCGTCATCGACGCCAGGGCCGCGCGCCGCGCCGGCGGCTGCTCCTTCTCCGTGTCCCAGCTGACCTGCACGCCCATCGCCGTCACTCCTCGAACTTGTCGATGATCTCGGCCCCGAACTTGCGGATCGACTCCAGCTTCGGCTCGACCGGGGCGTCGAAGCCGACGCCGTCGAACACCCACGGCATCGTGATGATGTCGGTGACACCCGCCTCGCCCTGCTCGCGGTAACCGTCGAGGCCGAACTTGTCGATGCAGACGGCCTGGTACTCGAACGGGTCGTCGGCGCGGCCGCGCTCGGCCAGCAGCTCCTTCAGCCGGGCGATGGTCTGGCGCAGCTCCTCGAGCTTCATCATCGCCGAGGACCAGCCGTCGGCGACGCGGGCCGCGCGCCGCAGCGCGACGTCGGTGTGGCCGCCGATGTAGAACGGCACGCGCGACGGCGGTGCCGGGCTCATCTGCAGCTTGTCGAAGTCGTAGAACTCGCCGTGGTACTCGACCATGCCGCCGTCGAGGATCAGCCGGAGCACGTCGATGGCCTCGTCGACGCGCTTGCCGCGCCGCTCGAACGGCACCCCGCAGTACTCGAACTCCTGCGGCAGCCAGCCGACGCCGAGGCCGAGCCCGAACCGGCCACCGGTGAGCACCGACGCCGAGCCGACCTGACGCGCCAGCAGCACCGGGTTGCGCGAGCCGAGCTTCAGCACGGAGGTGTAGAACTCGATGCGGCTGGTGACCGCGCCCATGGCGGCGGTCGCGACCAGCGGGTCCACCCAGGGCGTTTCGGCGGTCCAGAACCGGCTGCCGTCGGGGGTGTAGGGATAGTCTGTGGAGACCGTCTCGGCGTAGAAGAGCGAGTCCGGCAGGGCGATGGCGGCGAAGCCGGCCTCTTCCGCGGCCCGGGCCAGCTCGCCCAGCTGATCAAGCGGGTTCATCGCGATCGACAGGGTGAACTTCATACCGCGGAACTATAACGTGTTCTAGTTTCTTCGGCCAGGCCTGACGGTGGGCCGGATCACTACCCGGGAACCCTCCGCGCAACGTCCGCGTTGTCCGAATCACAAGGTGACTTCCGGTCACCGGGCACCGAGCTTCTGGGAGTGGTCCATGGGCACCGCGATCTTCCTGATCGTGCTCGTCGTCGTGATCGTCGGTGGCGGCCTGTATTTCTCGCGGCAGCGCGCCGCTGCCCGGCAGCGGGAACTCGACGACGCCAAGGCCGACGCCCGGCGCCTCGTCGAGCGGCTCGGCGGCCAGGTCCTCAACCTCAACGGCACGGACACCGCGTCGCAGCAGGCGATGGCCGACGCGAGCGAGCGCTACAACGCGGCCGGCTCGCAGATGGAGCAGGCGCGCACCATCGAGCAGGCCCGGCTGGTCAAGGACACCGCCGTCGAAGGCCTCTACTACGTCCGCGCCGCGCGGGTCGCGATGGGCATGGACCCGGGCCCGCAGCTGCCGGAGGAGGCCGAGCGCGAGCGCGCCGGGAAGGTGACCGAGCGCCGCGACGTCGACGTCGAGGGCCAGCACTACGCCGCCTCCCCGGACGCCGGCCAGGACACGCCGTACTACTACCCCGGCGGTCGCGTGGCCGGCCGGCCGGTGCCGCAGGGCTGGTACAGCGAGCCGTGGTGGAAGCCCGCGCTCGTCGCCGGCGCCTGGGGTCTCGGGTCGATGTTCCTGTTCAGCGCGATGTTCTCCGGCATGGGCGGCATCGCCAGCGCCGGGGCCTGGGAATCGGGCTACGACGCCGGCCAGCAGGACGCGCTCGACTCCGGCGGCGGTGACGGCGGCGGCGGTGACGGCGGCGATGGTGGCGGTGACGGCGGCGGCGACTTCGGCGGTGGTGACGGCGGCGGCGACTGGGGCGGCGGCGGTTTCGACGGCGGCGGCTTTGACGGTGGTGGCTTCGACGGGGGCGGTTTCGACTTCTGACGCCCGGCTGGCATCCTCCTGGACGACGTTCGGGAGGATGCCGTGGCGACAGTCCTGATCCCCGTCCCGGCCCGGGACTCGGACCCGTCCGAAGTGGCCGTCAGCCGGGCGGTGCTGAGCCGGGACCACACGGTCGTCTTCGCGACACCCGGCGGCACGCAGGCCACCTGTGACGAGCTGATGGTCACCGGCGAAGGCCTCGACCTGTGGAGCCGGGTGCAGGGCTTGAAGAAGCTCACCGCGCTCGGCCGCGTGCTGCGCGCCGACGCGGCCGCGCGTGACGCCCACCGCGCGCTGCTCGCGGATCCCGCGTGGCGCACCCCGATCCGCTGGGACGACATCAAGCTCGACGACGTCGACGGCGTGCTCCTGCCCGGCGGGCACCGGGCCCGCGGCATGCGCGAGTACCTCGAAAGCCCCGTGCTGCAGGGCGTGGTCGCCGACGCCTTCCGCCGCGACCTGCCGGTCGGCGCGATCTGCCACGGTGTCCTGCTGGCCGCGCGCAGCGTCGACCCGGCCACCGGCCGTTCGGTGCTGCACGGCCGCACGACGACGGCGCTGACCTGGCAATTGGAGCGGACGGCCTGGCGGCTCGCGCGCCGGACCCGGTTCTGGGACCCGGGCTACTACCGCACCTACCTCGAGGAACCGGGGCAGCCCGAGGGGTACATGTCGGTGCAGCAGGAGGTCACCCGCGCGCTGGCGCGGCCGGCGGACTTCCTGGACACGCCCGACCGGGTGAAGGCGAGCGGCCGGGCCCGCGACCGCCTCGACGACGAGCGTCCGGCGTTCGTCGTCGAGGACGGCAACTACGTCTCGGCCCGCTGGCCGGGCGACGTGCACACGTTTGCGAAGGCCTTCGGCAAGCGGCTCTGAGTCAGGCCGGCTGGCAGGTGGGGCACCAGTACAGGTTCCGCCCGACCAGCGACGACGTCTCCACCGGCGTCCCGCACACCAGGCACGGCTCGCCCGCGCGGCGGTAGACGTACACCTCGCCGCCGTGGCGGTCGACGCGCGCGGCGCGGCCCATCGCCTCCGGGAGGTGCTCCGGGCGGACCGTGTCGATGCGGCCGACGCGGACGCCGTCGCGCATCAACGTCACCAGATCGGCCCACATGTCGTCCCACAGCGCGCGGTCCAGCGCGCGGCCCGGCGTCAGCGGCGCGACGCCGTGGCGGAACAGGACTTCGGCGCGGTAGACGTTGCCGACGCCGGCCAGCACCGCCTGGTCCATCAGCAACGCGGCGACCGAGACCTTCGACTTCGAGATCCGCGCCCACGCCTTCTCCGGCTTCGCGTCGCGGCGCAGCGGGTCGGGCCCGAGGCGCGCCTTGATCGCGTCGGCCTGGGCCGGGTCCAGCAGCTCGCACGTGTTGGGGCCGCGCAGGTCCGTCCACTGTGTCCGGCCGACCAGGCGCATCCGGACCTGGCCCACCGGCGGCGGCGCGGGCAGTTCGCCCTCGCCGAAGATGCCGATCAGGCCGAGGTGGACGTGGACGATCCCGTGCGGCCCGTAGTCGTGGAACAGGTGCTTGCCGTGCGCCTCGGCGCCGACGAGCACCTGACCGTCCAAACGGGACGCTTCGGCGGCGAAGCGGCCCTGCGGGCTGCTCACCTCGACCGGGGCACCGGCGTAGCGGCGCTTGTGCAGCCGGGCCAGCCGGTGGAGCGTGTGCCCCTCGGGCATCAGGCCTCCGGCAGGGCCGGCGGGGTGCCGGTGCGCTCGTAGTCCAGCAGCTGCTGCACGCGGCGAGCGTGCCGCTCCTCGGGCGAGACCTCCGTCGCGAGGAAGGCCTCGACGATCTCGGTGGCCTGCTCGGCGGTGTGCATCCGGGCGCCGACGCCGATCAGCTGGGCGTGGTTGTGCTCGCGGCACAGCTTGGCCGTCTCGACGCTCCAGGCCAGGCCGGCGCGGGCGCCGGGCACCTTGTTCGCGGCGATCTGCTCGCCGTTGCCGGAGCCGCCGACGACGATGCCGCGGCTGCCCTCGTCGGCCACGACGCGCAGCGCCGTCTCGACGCAGTAGGCCGGGTAGTCGTCGGCCGCGTCGTAGACCCGCGGGCCGATGTCGGTGACCTCGTGGCCCTGCTTCTCCAGGTGAGCCACCAGGTGGTTCTTCAGCTCGAAGCCGGCATGATCGGATCCCAAGTAGACACGCACGGCTGGGAGTCTGCCATCACGGCCGGTTTCCGGCATGCTCCGGGGGTGGGGATCTGGGAGCAGTCGGGACACGACGTCAGGCTCGACTGGGGCGCCGAAGGGGTGGCCGCGCTCGCCCGGGAATGCGCCGTGCTGGTGGTCGTCGACGTGCTTTCCTTCAGCACCACCACGGATCTCGTGGTCGGCCGCGGCGGCCGGGTGCTGCCCGTCCGGTGGCGCGACGAACGCGGGGTCGCGCTCGCGCGGGCCGCGGGCGCCGTCATCGCCGGCGAGGGCACGTTCACCCTGCGGCCGTCGTCGGTGACGGACATCCCGCCCGGGACGCTGCTCGCGCTGCCGTCGCCGAACGGCGCCACCCTGTGCGACGCGGCCGCGTCGACCGGCGCCCACGTGCTGGCCGGCTGCCTGCGCAACGCCTCCGCCGTGGCCGCGAAGGCGCACGAGCTGGGCGGCCCGATCGGGGTCATCGCGGCCGGGGAACGCTGGGGGGTGAACATCTTCGGTCACGGCGACACGTTCGGGCCGCTGCGCCCGTGCGTCGAGGACCAGGTGGGCGCGGGCGCGATCGCCGTCGCGCTGGCCCGGTTCGGGCGCACACTGTCCCCCGAAGCGGCGCTGGCCGCGCGCTCGGTCGACGTCGCGGCGATCGCGGACTGCGTGTCCGGGCGCGAGCTGACCGAGGCCGGGCACGGCGGCGACGTCGCGCTGGCCGCCCAGATCGACGTGAGCGAAGCCGCTCCCGTCCTGCACGAAGGAGTCTTGCGATGACCGGTCGCTGGGTCGAAGTCGCCGACGGCGTGCACGCGCGGCGGTACGAGGAGCTGGACCTGACCGTCGGGCTGGTCGTCGGGGCCGACCGCTGCCTGGTCATCGACACCCGGGGCGACCTGGACCAGGGCGCCGAGCTGGCGGCGGCCGTGCGCCAGCTGACGGCGCTGCCGTGGGCGGTCGCGTTCACCCACGCGCACTTCGACCACACCTGGGGCACCGAGCGGTTCCTGCCGTGCGCGGTCTGGGCGCACGAGGGCTGCCGCGCCGAGCTGACCGAGTACGCCGAGGGCGCGCGGGAGAAGTGGATGGCCTACTACCGCGAGGAGGGCAAGGCGGCGATCGCCAACGCCATCGCGCGGACGACGTTCGTCGTGCCCGACCACCTGTTCAGCGACCGGACCGAGCTCGACCTGGGCGGCCGGACGGCGGTGCTGCTGCACCCCGGGCGCGCCCACACCGACCACGACGTCATCGTGCACGTGCCGGACGCGGAAGTGGTCTTCGCCGGCGACATCGTCGAGAACGCCGAACACGGCTTCAGCGCGTTCTCGTTCGGCGCCGACTCGGACCTGACGGCGTGGCCGGACACCCTCGACACGCTGCTCGCGCTGGAACCGCGGGTCGTCGTCCCCGGCCACGGCGACCCGGTCGACGCCGACTTCGTCCGCTACCACCGCCACGGCCTGCACGAGCTGATCGCCCTGAAGGCGGCGGTCGGCCGGGGCGAGTCGACCGAGGCGGCGGCGGTGGCGGCGTCCCGCTACCCCGCCGACGTCACCTCGGCCGCCCTCAAGACGCTTTAGTCGAAGTTCAGGTCGCCCGTGCGGGTGCGCTTGAGCTCGAAGAAGTCCGGGTAGCTCGCCAGCGCGACCGCGCCGTCGAAGATCTTCAGCGCGGCGTCGCCGCGCGGGATCGAGCTGAGGACCGGGCCGAAGAACGCCACGCCGTCGATGTGGATCGTCGGGGTGCCGACGTCCATGCCGACCGGGTCCATGCCCTCGTGGTGGCTCTTCTTCAGCGCGTCGTCGTACTCCGTGGAGTCCGCGGCGTCGTACAGCTCGGACGGCGCGCCGATCGCGGCCAGGGCTTCCTTGATGACCACGTCGCGGTCCTTGTTGCCCTGGTTGTGGAAGCGGGTGCCGAACTCGGTGTAGTAGTCGCGCAGCACCTCTTCGCCCTTGAGCTCCGCCAGCGCCACGGCCACGCGCACCGGGCCCCAGCCCTTCGCCAGCAGGTCCTTGTACTCCTGCGGCAGCTCGTCCCGGCCCGAGTTCAGGTAGGAGAGGCTCATCACGCGGAAGGTCAGGTCCAGGTTGCGGTGCTTCTCCACCTCGAGGATCCAGCGCGAGGTGATCCAGGCGAACGGGCAGATCGGGTCGAAGTAGAAATCGACCTTCGTGGGCTGCTCGGCAGTGGTCATCGGGTACTCCTGTGCACGTGAAGGCGACGTCGGCGTGTGGGCAGGCCCCACACTGCGGGCCAACACCGGGGAGCGCACGCTTGTTCCCTCATCGCCCGGCACCCCGGACCCATGATTGGATGCGGGGAGCCTGAAAACCGATCCCACGACCAGAGGTGCCTGTGCCCGCCCCCAACCTGACCCGTGATCTCGCCAAGCTGCGCGCGGATCTGCTCGACGTCACCGGCTACGACATCGAGCTCGATCTGACCGACGGCCACGGCGGACCCGGGGAGAAGACCTTCGCGTCGAAGACGACCGTCCGGTTCGCGAGCGCCAAGGCCGGCGAACAGACCTGGGTCGACCTCGTCGCCGATCGCGTGCACTCCGCCACGCTGAACGGCGCGGACGTCGACATCAGCGCCTATGTCGAAGACCGGGGCATCGCGCTGGCGGACCTGGCCGAGACGAACGAGCTCACGGTCACCGCCGACTGCCGGTACATGAACACCGGTGAGGGCCTGCACCGGTTCGTCGACCCGGTCGACGACGGCGTCTACCTGTACACCCAGTTCGAGACGGCCGACGCCAAGCGGATGTTCGCCTGCTTCGACCAGCCCGACCTGAAGTCGGTCTACCGGCTCACCGTGGTGACGCCGAAGGACTGGAAGGTCGTCTCCAACACGCTCGCCGAGTCGGCCGAGGAGACGCCGGAAGGCGCCGTCCGGACCGTCTTCAAGGAGTCCGAGCGGCTCTCGACCTACCTGGTCGCGCTGATCGCCGGGCCGTACGCCGAGTGGCGCGACGAGTACACCGACGCCCACAAGACGATCCCGCTCGGCATCTACTGCCGCGCGTCGCTGGCCGAGCACATGGACGCCGAGCGCCTGTTCACCGAGACCAAGCAGGGCTTCGGCTTCTACCACGACAAGTTCGGCACGCCGTACCCGTTCTCCAAGTACGACCAGCTGTTCGTGCCGGAGTTCAACGCGGGCGCGATGGAGAACGCCGGCGCCGTCACCTTCCTCGAGGACTACGTCTTCCGCAGCCGCGTCACCCGCTACGCCTACGAGCGGCGCGCCGAGACGCTGCTGCACGAGATGGCGCACATGTGGTTCGGCGACCTCGTCACCATGCGCTGGTGGGACGACCTGTGGCTGAACGAGTCGTTCGCGACCTTCGCCAGCGTGCTCGCCCAGGCCGAGGCCACCGAGTACAAGAATGCGTGGACGAGCTTCGCGAACATCGAGAAGTCCTGGGCCTACCGCCAGGACCAGCTGCCCTCGACGCACCCGATCGCCGCCGACATCGTCGACCTGCACGCGGTCGAGGTGAACTTCGACGGCATCACCTACGCCAAGGGCGCGAGCGTGCTCAAGCAGCTCGTCGCCTACGTCGGGCTGGAGCACTTCCTCGACGGCCTGAAGGTCTACTTCGGCAAGCACGCCTGGGGCAACGCCACGCTGGCCGACCTGCTCGGCGCGCTGGAAGAGGCGTCCGGGCGCGACCTGTCGTGGTGGAGCGCGCAGTGGCTGGAGACCACCGGCCTGAACTCGCTGAGCCCGCGCTACGAGATCGGCGCGGACGGCACGTTCGCCTCGTTCGCCGTCGTGCAGTCCGGCGCCAAGCCGGGCGCCGGCGAGCTGCGCACGCACCGCGTCGCCGTGGGCATCTACGACGAGGACGGCAACGGCAAGATCGTCCGCACCCACCGCGTCGAGCTCGACGTCGACGGCGAGCGCACCGAGGTGCCCGACCTGGTCGGGCAGGCCGCGGGCAAGCTCGTGCTGGTCAACGACGACGACCTGACCTACTGCACGATGCGGCTCGACCCGGTGTCGCTGACCACGCTGATCGACCGCGTCGCCGACATCACCGAGCCGCTGCCGCGCACCCTGTGCTGGTCGGCGGCCTGGGAGATGACCCGCGAGGCCGAGCTGAAGGCCCGCGACTTCGTCACCCTGGTGCAGCGCGGCATCCACACCGAGAGCGAGGTCGGCGTCGTGCAGCGGCTGCTGCTGCAGGCCCAGACCGCGCTGAACTCCTACGCCGAGCAGGGCTGGGCGGCCAAGACCGGCTGGCCGGCGTTCACCGGCCGGCTGCTGGAGCTGGTCCGCGGCGCCGAGCCGGGCTCGGACCACCAGCTGGCGTTCGTGAACTCGCTGGCCGGTTCGGTGCTCGACGAGGCGACCCTCGCGGTGCTCGCCGGCTGGCTCGACGGCTCGGCCCCGCTGGAGGGCCTCAGCGTCGACACCGACCTGCGCTGGCGCCTGCTGCACGCGCTGGTCGCGCACGACAAGGCGGGCACCGCGGAGCTCGACGCCGAGCTGGCCCGCGACAACACCGCGACCGGGCGCCGCCAGGCCGAACGCGGCCGCGCGCTGCGTCCGGCGGCCGAGGCGAAGGCCGACGCGTGGGAGCGCGCGGTCCACGACGACGAGCTGACCAACGCCGTCAGCGACTCGCTCATCTCGGGCTTCTCGCACCCGGGGCAGAAGGCGCTGCTCGGCGCGTACGTCGGGAAGTACTTCGAGGTGATCGACGAGGTGTGGCAGCGGCGCTCCAGCGAGCGCGCGCAGCCGATCGCGATCGGGCTGTACCCGTCGTGGGCCGTGGAGCCGGCGACGGTGAAGGCGTCCGACAAGTGGCTGGAGACCGAGCACTCGCAGGCCCTGCGCCGGCTGGTCTCGGAAGGCCGCGCGGGCATCGTCCGGGCCCTGGCGGCCCGCGACTTCGACGCCCAGGTCTGAAAGCCGTGAAGGCCTCCTTACCGGCCTTAAGAGCCGGTAAGGAGGCCTTCACGGCTCTTCGCCACACGTGAAAGGGCCCCGCACCGGGTGGTGCGGGGCCCTTTCGTACGTCTGGAGTCAGCGGGGCGCGGGGCCCGCCTGGTCGGACAACATGCGAAGCGCGTTCGCGAGGCCGTTGACCAGGCCGCGGACCAGGTCACCCTCCTTGAACGACGCCACCATGCTCGCGATCGCCAGCTTGGCGCCGCGGTCGGGCAGGCGGCTGAAGGCCGTCTTGCCCGTGACGATCTCGATCAGCCGCTCGCCGGGCGAGACCGCGATCAGGACCGAGTTGGCCGGGTTCGCCGTGGTGGCGTGCAGCCGCTCCGCCGTCGCGCGGCTGTCCTGGCCGCCCAGCTCGCCGAGGTACAGGCTGAAGTCCAGGCCGGTCTCCCGGCTCGCGAACGTCAGCGCCTCGTCCAGGCGGGCCAGCTGGCGGGTGGTGAACGGGCCGGCCGGCGCGGCGGGCTCGTACATCTTGGCGGCCGACACGCGGCCGCTGGACGTCAGCGCTTCGCCGTAGCCCAGTTCGGACTCGTCGACGCGCTTCGTCAGCTCACCAGTTGCCACGAGCGCCCCCTGCCGCGGTAGTGGCGCCTGCGGCGACCACGCTGTTCCCGGCACCCGCGTGCGCGTGCCCTTCACCGACCCCGTCGGGGTTGGCGCTCCACCACATGGCCGGGTACTCCCAAGCCTGGCCCGGCCGGTGCCGCGGGGCGCCACCGGACTTGCGCCGGAGCGTCAGCAGCCCGGCGAAGCCGTAGATGGCCAGCGGGATCACGGCGAAGACCACGATCGTCTCGACAACGTTCACGGCGCTGAGCGTATCGGATGACCTCCGCGACCACCGCGCGCGGCGCACTCGACCGTTCGTCGTAAGGCAGGCGCCGTCCGCCGCTTGGCGCGCGGGCACTGGAACGTTGGGGCGAAGACCGTCGGGCCGAAAGGTTGCAACTCAACGTACAGGCGGCCGCACCCGCCGCTGTCGTCTTGTCGTTGCCTTGAAATCCTCGTAGCTTTTTCACCTGTACGGGCCTTGCGCCCCGCTCCCCAGCCCCAGCAGGTCACGCACCGGTCCCAGGAGGCCTTGCCATGAACAGCGTCCACACCCCCGCACAGGCGATCACCGAGACCACCTCGTCACCCAGTGATATCGACTTCGTGGCCGGAACGCGTGTGACGGCGGGCACCAGGGTCACCCGGGGTACACGAGTCACCCGCGGCACGCGGGTCACGGCGGGGACGCGCGTCACGATGGGCACCAGGGTGACAGCGGGCACACGGGTGACGCGGGGCACCCGGGTCACCCGCGGCACGCGGGTCACGATGGGCACACGGGTCACGGCCGGCACGCGCGTCACCTGCGGCACGCGAGTCACGCGCGGCACCCGTGTCACCCGGGGCACGCGCGTCACCTGCCAGAGCGAGTTCGCGCTCGCCGCCTGAGCCCTTTCACCAGGGCGCTCGCCTTCCTGGACGCACCGCGCAAGCACCCGGCTCGCCCCGGCCGCCGCAAGGCAGCCGGGGCGCCGGCATGTCAGGGCCCGGTTAGGCGGCCGAACCCAAGTAAGGCCGCCAGAGCGGGTCGGCCTCCTTGGAGTGCGCGAGCAGGCGCCAGTGCGGGCCGTGCGGGGCCCGCGGGACGACGCGCAGCTTCCAGCCGATCTCCGAGAGCAGCCGGTCCGCTTTGCGGTGGTTGCACTTGGCGCAGCAGGCGACGCAGTTCGTCCAGCTGTGGGGTCCGCCACGGCTGCGCGGCTGGACGTGGTCGATCGTCTCGGCCCGCCCCCCGCAGTAGGCGCAGCGGTACCGGTCGCGGTGCATCAGCCCGGCCCTGGTCAGCGGCACCTTCGCGCGGTAGGGCACCCGCACGTAGGTGCTGAGCCGGATCACCGAGGGCACCGGCAGAGACAGCGTCGCGGCGTGGAGCTCGATGCCGCCGGGGTCGCCGTGCACCACTTCGGCCTTGCCGCACATGACCAGGACCACAGCGCGGCGCAGGGGCAGCGCGGTCAGGGGCTCGAAGGTCGCGTTGAGCAGGAGCACCCGGCGCCGGCCCCAGGACGGGGCCGCCGGGTCCCGGCCTCTACTACGCTGACCGGGCGGGCGGGTAGTTCCCCCTGGGCGGTTCCCCGGCCCGGCCGGGGCGGGTCCGCCGGATGCGGTTCCCCCCGGATAGGCGCGCAGGACCACCTCTGGCGTCTCTTCGGCCATGGCTTGGCCGGAGACGCCGCGGGGGCTGGGTTGTCGGTCTGGCACTCGACCACCTCCAGGGGCGTAGGCATAGTCGACCACAGAACAGGCCCCCAGCGCACGTGTGTTACAAGACGTGTCACATCCCCGCGACCCAACATCCACTCGAAGTTGGCGAAACCGACGAGATCGGAAGGATGATCAACCCCCGTGTCCCCCTTGCTCACCGCCGACCCGCCATGCATCAAGGACTCCAGCACCTTCTGTTCCCAGGTGTACGAGGTCACGAACAACGCGTGGCTGGCCGGTTCGGCGAACTGGCTCCTCACCAAGCCGCTGAAGATCCTGTTCATCCTCTTGATCGCGTTCGTGGTGCGCCTGCTGATCAAGCGGATGATCAACCGCGTCACGCGGCTGCCGCGCTCCGGCGGCAAGCTGCCGGCGCTGCTGCGCCCCCTGCGTGAGCGCGCCCCCGAGGTGCTCGGCTCGGCCGTGATCGAACGCCGCCGCCAGCGCGCGCAGACCATCGGCTCGGTGCTGAAGTCGACGTCGACGTTCCTGATCTACGGGCTCGCGTTCATCCTCGTGCTGGGTGAGCTCGGCATCAACCTGGGCCCGATCATCGCCTCGGCCGGCATCATCGGCGTCGCGATCGGGTTCGGCGCGCAGAACCTCGTCAAGGACTTCCTGTCCGGCATCTTCATGATGGTCGAGGACCAGTACGGCGTCGGCGACGTCGTCGACATCGGCGAGGCGACCGGCACCGTCGAGGCCGTGGGCCTGCGGATCACCACGCTGCGCGACGTCAAGGGCACGGTCTGGTACGTCCGCAACGGCGAGGTCCTGCGCGTCGGCAACTCCAGCCAGGGTTTCGCGATCGCGCTCGTCGACGTCCCGCTCGGCTACTCGGCCGACGTCGAGCGCGCGTCCACGGTGCTCATGGCGGCCGCCTCCACGGCGACGTCGAGCGAGCTGCTGCGGGAGAACGTGCTCGAGCCGCCGGAGATGCTGGGGGTGGAGAGCGTCACCCCGGAGGGCATCCAGCTGCGCCTGACGGTGAAGGTCCGCCCGGGCAAGCAGTGGGCGGTCCAGCGGGCGTTGCGCGGCCAGCTCCTGGCGGCCCTGGAGGAAGCCGGCTTCGAGCCCCCGCTCGGCCGCCTGTTCCCGGCCAAGGCGGCGGCGACGGCGCTCGAGAACGGCCGCCGCCAGTCCGAGTAGCACCGGTCGTGAGTGCGTAACAGTGTTCTAACACTGTTACGCACTCACGACCCTCGGCCGGAGATGGTCGCGATGGGGTCGTCGGGACCGCCGCCGTTACGCTGGGAAACGGTTTTGCGACGGTTCGGAAGCAGCGGTACCGGGCGTCGGGAACCTTGGGCCGAAGGGCAAAATGGGAGGCGTGTCACCAGTGAGCGAACCGGCGAACCTGTACGAAGCGGTGGGCGGCGAACCCACGTTCCGCCGGATCGTCGGGCGGTTCTACGAGGAAGTCGCGCGGGACGAGATCCTGCGTCCCCTCTACCCGGAGGAGGACCTCGGCCCGGCCGAGGAACGCTTCCGGCTGTTCCTGATGCAGTACTGGGGCGGCCCGCACACCTACTCCGACCAGCGCGGACACCCGCGGCTGCGGATGCGGCACGCGCCGTTCAAGATCGGGCCGATCGAGCGGGACGCCTGGCTGCGCTGCATCCGGATCGCCGTGGACGAAGAGAACCTCGACGAGCCCTACCGGCAGCAACTGTGGGCCTACCTGGAGATGGCCGCGCACAGCATGATGAACAGCTTCGTCTGATGAGAGCCGAGCCGGAGGACGCCGAAACATCCGGGGCTTCGCCCCGGGCCGGGGGCTCCGCCACCCGGGGCCCCCGGAAAGCGCTCGAGTGGTGGCGGGAAGCCGTCTTCTACCAGGTCTACGTGCGCTCGTTCGCCGATTCGGACGGGGACGGCGTCGGCGACCTGGAGGGCATCCGGTCCCGGCTCGGTTACCTGGAGCTGCTGGGCGTCGACGCGCTGTGGCTGACGCCGTTCTACCGCTCCCCCATGGCCGACCACGGGTACGACATCGCCGACCCGCGCGACGTCGACCCGATGTTCGGCACCCTCGGCGACTTCGACGTCCTGCTGACCGAGGCGCACAAGCGCAAGATCAAGGTCACCGTCGACGTCGTGCCGAACCACACCAGCAACCAGCACGCCTGGTTCAAGTCGGCGATGGCGGCGGCGCCGGGCAGCCGCGAGCGCGAACGGTACGTCTTCCGCGACGGCGTCGGCCCGCGCGGCGAGGACCCGCCGAACAACTGGGTCAGCGCGTTCGGCGGCCCGGCGTGGACCCGCGTGCCAGACGGCCAGTGGTACCTGCACCTGTTCGCGCCGCAGCAGCCGGACCTGAACTGGGCCAACCCCGAGGTCGCCGCCGACCTGGAACGCACCCTGCGGTTCTGGCTCGAACGCGGTGTGGACGGCTTCCGCATCGATGTCGCGCACGGCATGGCGAAGCCGCCGGGCCTGCCGGACATGGACCCGCGGGCCGGCGGGTTCACCCCGACCGACTACTACGACCCGCGCTGGGACTACGACGGCGTCCACGAGATCCACCAGATGATCCGCAAGGTGCTCGACGAGTTCCCGGAGACCATGGCCGTCGGCGAGATCTGGGTGACCGACGAGGAGCGCCTCTCGCGCTACCTGCGGCCCGACGAGCTGCACCTGGCGTTCAACTTCCGGCTGGTGCTGACCCACTTCGACGCCGACGCCATGCGCACGGCGATCCAGCGCTCCCTGACCGTGCCGGCGAAGGTCGGCGCGCCGGCGACGTGGACGCTGAGCAACCACGACGTCTGGCGCCAGGTCAGCCGCTACGGCGGCGGCGCGCAGGGCGTGCGCCGCGCCCGGGCGATGGCGCTGGTCGAGCTGGCCCTGCCCGGCGCGGTCTACCTGTACAACGGCGAAGAGCTGGGGCTGGCCAACGTCGACATCCCGGTTTCGGCCATCGCCGACCCGCGCGCCAAGACGAGCGGCGCGGAGTTCGGCCGCGACGTCTCCCGGGTACCACTGCCGTGGGAGGGCGACCTGCCACCGTTCGGCTTCTCCCGCAACCCGCGCACCTGGCTGCCGATGCCGGGCGACTGGGCCGAGCTGACGGTGGAGAAGCAGATAGAAGACGCCGATTCGACGCTCTCGCTGTACCGCCAAGCGATCGAGCTGCGCAAGACCCACACGGCCTTCGGCGGCGACGAACTGGAGTGGTACGGCGCGCCGGCGGGGTGTTTCGCGTTCCGCCGCCGGGGTGGTGGGCTGGTTTGTGCGCTGAACACGTCCGCCAGCCCCATCGCGCTGCCGCCGGGTGAGGTGCTGTTGTCGAGCAGTCCGCTGGTGGACGGAAAGCTCCCGGCCGACTCTGCGGCTTGGCTGGTCTGAGGCCGGTTCGCGGCTGGCTCGCCCTTGGCCGCCGGACCCGCACTAGCCGGACTGGTCGCCCGAGCCCGAGCCGTCGTCGAAAGCGCCGCTCGCCAACCACGCCACCAGGGCCGCGGCCTGGAGGTAGGGCGCCGCCTGGGCAGCCGCCCGGCCCGCCGCACGCGTGCGGCCCCACCTCTCAGGTCTTTCGACGCCCTCGGGCGCCTTCTCACCCACCGGACGGTCGCGTCGCCACGGCGTTTCCTCGGCGCGGACACCGTCGAGGAAGTCCGCCGTGGGGTCGTCGTCCGGGGTCATGAGCCCAGCGTGCCACCGCGGCCGGGTGATCGCCCGGCTCGCAAGGAATCCGTAAGGCTTCAGAACAGCAGCGGCAGCAGCGCGTGGCGGCGGCGCAGGATCGCGCCGTAGCGCGCGTCCAGGCGCAGCCACGAGTCCGTCGCCGTCACGCGGACGACGTCACCCTCGACGCCCGAGTCCACGAAACCCATGCCGGACAAGGCGAACAGGCAGCGCATCTGGACCTTGACCTCCTGCGCGCCACCGCTGACCGTGAGCACCGCCTGGTCCATCAGCGACGCCGGCGGGTTGCCGTGCGGGCCCGCGTTGTCGCGGGCCAGCGTGACGCCCCGGTCGGCCAGCTCCGCGACGACGTGCGCCGGGAGCTCGTCGACCAGCGGCCAGGGGCCGCGCGGCGGCAGCTCGCCGTGCCAGAGCAGGTCGCGGGCCGGGCCCGGGTCCATCCGCGGCGCGCCCGCCACCGTCAGTGCGGCGAGCAGCTCGTTGCCGGACACCGTGACGTCGCCGGGGGTGACGTCGCCGGCCACCGCGCGGGTCGCCAGGCACTCGAACGGCGTCGCCGTCCAGGCCTCGACCACGCCGTCGCCGCGCTGGCGCAGCCGGACGGCCGTCTGGCCGTCCAGCCGGACCGCGCGGGCGACGAACGCGCCGAGGGTCTCCCGGTCCGCCGCGTCCGGCACGAACAACTCAGGCATCCGCGAACCCCTGCTTCAGAAACTCCGACTCGGCCGGGGTGAGCCTACGCGGCCGCAACGCGACGGTGTCGTACGGCGCCAGCACCGTCTGCGCGGTGACCGCCACCGGGTCCGCCTCGGCCGGCCCGTTGTGCACCCGGTAGGCCAGCGTGAAGCTCGCCGCCTTCAGCTCGGCCAGGTCGATGTCGACGCGGAGCTCCTGCCCGGTCACCACGATCGGCGCCTTGTAGCCCACTTCGAGCTTGACCACGACGATGCCCTTCGGCAGCTGCTCGAGCCCGGCCGAGACGGCGCCCTCGAACAGCAGCGGGATACGGGCCTCTTCGAGCAGCGTCACCATCTTGGCGTGGTTGACGTGCCCGTAGACGTCCATGTCCGTCCAGCGCGGGCGGACCAGCGAAACGTAGGTCACCGCACCGTGCTCCGGATCTGGCGGGCCGCCACCGACAGCGTCGCCAGGTCGAGGCGGCCGGACTTGGTGATCTCGTCGAGCGCGACGCGCGCCCGCTGCAGCCGGGAGGCGTTGGTCTTCTCCCACTGCGCGATCTTGGCGTCCGCCGACGACCCGGGATCGCTGTGCCGCAACGCATCGAGCGTGATCGCCCGCAGCGAGCCGTAGACGTCGTCGCGCAGCGAGAGCCGGGCGAGGGCGTGCCAGCGGTTGCCGCGTTCGAGCGCGCTGATCTCGGTGAGCATCTTGTCGACGTCCAGGTGCGCCGACAGCGCGTAGTACAGCTCCGCCGTCTCGGCCGGGCTGTGCGTCGCGTCGACGCCGATCTGCTGCTCGGCGAGCTCCGCGACCTCGGTGACGTCGAGCAAGCCGAACGTGTGCAGCAGCAAGGCGATCCGGCGCGCCAGCTCGGCCGGCACGTGCCCGGCGGTCAGCTCCGCCACCTTCGCCTGCACCGACTCGGCTTCCCGGCCGCGCAGCAGGTCGCCGAGCTTCGGCACCAGCTCGTTGAGGACCCGCCCGAAGCGGTTGATCTCCGCCAGCGGCGCCAGCGGCTGCGGCCGGTTGGTGAGGAACCAGCGCGCGGCCCGGTCGAGCAGCCGCCGCGTCTCCAGGGTCATCTCGTCGGCGACGTCGGTGTGCACGACGTTGTCCAGCGCGTCGATCGCGCTCCACAGCGACGGGAGGTCGAACACCCGCGACACGACGGCGTACGCGCGCACCGCGTCGGTCGCCGTCGCGTTCATCTCCTCCATCAGCCGGTAGACGAACGAGATGCCGCCGCCGTCGACGACCTCGTTCGCGATCAGCGTGGTGATGATCTGGCGGCGCAGCGGGTGCTCGCCGATCGCCGGCGCGAACCGCTCGCGCAACGGCTTCGGGAAGTACTCCGGCAGCCGGCCGGCGAAGACCTGCGAGTCGGGCAGGTCGCTGGCCAGCAGCTCGTCCTTCAGCTCCAGCTTGACGTGCGCGAGCAGCGTCGCCAGCTCCGGCGAGGTGAGACCCTTGTCCGCCTTCTCCAGCTCGCGGAACTCCGAGTTGCTCGGCAGCGCCTCCAGCTTGCGGTCGAAGGCGCCCTCGGCGACCAGCGACGCGACGAGCCGCGCGTGCACCGAGACCATCGGCCCGGCGTGCGCCCGGCTGACGCCGAGCACCGCGTTCTGCCGGTAGTTGTCGGCCAGCACCAGCGCGCCGACCTCGTCGGTCATCTCCTCCAGCAGCGCGTTGCGCTGGGCCTGCTCGAGCTTCCCGGTCTGCACCAGGTGATCGAGCAGGATCTTGATGTTGACCTCGTGGTCGGAGCAGTCGACGCCGGCCGAGTTGTCCAGCGCGTCGGTGTTGATCTTGCCGCCCTCGCGGGCGAACTCGATCCGGCCGAGCTGGGTCAGGCCCAGGTTGCCGCCCTCGCCGAACACCTTGACGCGCAGCTGCTTGCCGTCGACGCGGATGGCGTCGTTGGCCTTGTCGCCGGCGTGGGCGTGGGTTTCGGTCTCCGCCTTGACGTAGGTGCCGATGCCGCCGTTCCAGAGCAGCTCCACGGGCGCCAGCAGGATGGCCTGGATCAGGTCCATCGGCGCCAGCGCGGTGACGCTCGCGTCGAGGCCGAGCGCCTCGCGCACCTGCGGGCTGACCGGGATCGACTTGGCCGAGCGGGAGTAGATGCCGCCGCCCTCGCTGATCAGCGAGCGGTCGTAGTCGTCCCACGAGCTGCGCGGCAGGTCGAACAGCCGGCGGCGCTCGGCGTAGGTCGCCGCCGCGTCCGGGATCGGGTCGAGGAAGACGTGCATGTGGTTGAACGCCGCGACCAGCCGGATGTGCTCGGACAGCAGCATGCCGTTGCCGAAGACGTCGCCCATCATGTCGCCGATGCCGACGACGGTGAAGTCCTCGGCCTGGGTGTCCTTGCCCAGCTCGCGGAAGTGCCGCTTGACGCTCTCCCAGGCGCCCTTCGCCGTGATGCCCATGGCCTTGTGGTCGTAGCCGACCGAGCCACCGGAGGCGAAGGCGTCCCCGAGCCAGAAGCCGTACTGCGCCGACATCTCGTTGGCGATGTCGGAGAACTTCGCGGTGCCCTTGTCCGCCGCGACGACCAGGTAGGAGTCGTCGGCGTCGTGCCGGACGACGCCCGGCGCGGGCACGGTCTTGCCCTCGACGCGGTTGTCGGTCAGGTCGAGCAGGCCGGAGATGAACATGCGGTAGCAGGCGATGCCCTCGTTGAGCTGGGCGTCGCGGTCGATGCCGGAGTCGCCGGTCGGGACCGGCGGGCGCTTCACGACGAAGCCGCCCTTCGCGCCGACCGGCACGATGACGGCGTTCTTGACCGCCTGCGCCTTGACCAGCCCGAGGATCTCGGTGCGGAAGTCCTCGCGCCGGTCCGACCAGCGCAGGCCGCCGCGCGCGACCTCGCCGAAGCGCAGGTGCACGCCTTCGACGCGCGGCGAGTACACGAAGATCTCGAAGCGCGGCCGCGGCTCGGGCAGGTCGGGCACGCCGCTCGGGTCGAGCTTGATCGCCAGGTACGGCCGGGGCGCGCCCTCGGCGTCGGTGACGTGGTAGCTCGTCCGCAGGGTGGCCCGGATGACGGCCATCAGCCGGCGCAGGATCCGGTCCTCGTCGAGGCTGGTGACCTCGTCGATCAGCGCGTTCAGCTCGCCGGCCAGGCCGTCGGTCGCGGCCTCGCGGTCGGCGTCCGAGAGGAACGGGTCGAACCGGACCTCGAACAGCCGCAGCAGCTTCGTGGCGACCTCGGTGTGGGACAGCAGCGTGTTCTGGATGTAGTCCTGGGAGAACGCGCTGCCGGCCTGGCGCAGGTACCGCGAGTACGCGCGCAGCACGGCGGCCTGGCGCCAGGTGAGCCCGCCGCGCAGGACGAGGCCGTTGAGGCCGTCGACCTCGGCGTCGCCGCGCCAGGCGGCCTCGAAGGCGTCCTGGAAGCGATCGCGCAGCTCGGCGACGGCGGCGTCGTCCGGCTGCTGGCCCAGCATCTTCTGGCTGATGCGCAGGCCGAAGTCGTAGATCCAGCACGGGCCGCCGTCTTCCCGGTGCAGCTCGTACGGCCGCTCGTCGACGACCTCGACGCCCATCGCCTGCAGCACCGGGAGGACCTTCGACAGCGTCACGCCCTCACCGCGCAGGAAGAGCTTGAACCGCCGCTCGCCGGGCTCGGCGTCGCCCGGCAGGTAGAACGACAGCGCGAGGTCGCCTTCGTCGGAGAGCGAGTCGAGGGCACGCAGGTCGGAGAGGGCCTCCTCGGCGGAGAAGTCCTCCTTGTAGCCCTCGGGGAAGACGCCGGCGTAGCGCTGGCCCTGCTCGGTCGCCGACTCTTCGCCGAGGACCCCGACCGCGACGCCGCCGTCCGAACGCTCCCGGCGCTCGTCGAGGACCGCCTCGACCATCCGGTCGTCCCAGCTGCGGACGGCGTCGTTGAGCCGGTCCTGGATCCGCGGGGTGTCCGGCTCCTGGCCGCGCGCGGGATCGGTGTGGACCATGAAGTGCACCTGCGCCAGCACGGTTTCCCCGATGCGGGCGCTGTATTCGAGCTGGGTGCCTTCGAGCTCTTCGAGCAGGACTTCCTGCATCGCGAGCCGCGAGCGCGTCGTGTAGCGGTCCTGCGGGAGGTAGACGAGGCACGAGTAGAAGCGGCCGTACGGGTCGCGGCGCAGGAACAGCCGCAGCCGGCGGCGGTCCGACAGCGTGATCGCGCCGGTCGTCGTGGAGTACAGCGAGTCGGTGTCGGCGGAGAACAGGTCCGCGCGCGGCCAGTTCTGCAGCACCTCGAGCATCCGCTGGCCGGAGAACGACTCCATCGGGAACCCGGCGCGGTGGATGACCTCGCGGACGCGGTCGCAGACCACCGGGATGTCGAGGACGTTCTCGTGCAGCGCGGTGGTGGTGAACATGCCGAGGAAGCGGTGTTCGCCGGTGACGGTGCCCTCGGCGTCGAAGGTCTTCACGCCGACGTAGTACGGGTAGACCGGCCGGTGCACGGTCGACGGCGCGCTCGCCTGGGTGAGCACCAGCAGCGACGGCGCGAGCGCGGTCGTCGAGCTGTCCGGGCCGGCGGTGAGGCCGCGCGCGGCCAGGCTGTCCTGGCGCAGCACGCCGAGGCCGGAGGCCAGGACCGCGCGCAGGGCCGGCTCGTCGGAGTCCGGGTGCGGGTTCTCGACCAGCTCGTAGCGGCGGTAACCGAGGAACGTGAAGTGGCCGTCGGCCAGCCAGCGCAGCAGGCGGGCGCCTTCGGCGACCTCGGCCTGGGGCAGCTGCGGCGGGTCGGTCTCCAGCTCGCCGGCGAGCTGGCAGGCCGTCTGGGCCATCTTCTCGGCGTCCTCGACGACCTCGCGGACGTCGCCCAGCACGCTGGAGAGCCGGTTGTCGAGCTCGCGGGCCCGGTGCGGGTCGGTGACGAAGTCGATCTCGATGTACATCCACGACTCGGCGGCCGAGTTCGCGGGCGGCTGCGCCGGGTCCGCGTCCGGGTGCACTTCCAGCAGCTCACCGGTCAGGTCGCGGGTGACGACGACGATCGGGTGGACGATCCGCTGCACCTGCACGCCGTCGCGGGCGAACTCGGCGGCGATCGAGTCGACCAGGTAGGGCATGTCGTCGGTGACGACCTGCACGACGGTGGCCTCGCGGGCCCAGCCGTCCTCGGCGACGGTCGGGTTCAGCAGCCGCACGGCGGGGCGGCCCGGCATCCGCTGCTGGGCCAGCTGCCGGTGCGAGCGGACCGCGCCGACCAGGTTGACCGGCTCGTCGCCGACGATCTCCTCGGCCGGGATGTGCCGGTAGTAGAGCCGGATGAGCTCGCCGATCTCCGGGGCCAGCCCGGCGGCGGCGTCGATCAGGTCGTCCCTGATCTGCTCCGGGCTGAGGGTGGAGCGCGCGGGACCGAACTCGGGTTCGGTGACGGCTCCGGTTCCGGGTGGGGACGAGACTCCGGTCGAGCTCATTCGAGGCAACTCTCCAAGATGCGTGGGTGACTCCGCGCCGGGTTCGGCGTTGAACGCCGGCCACCCCACACTAATCCGCCGGGCTGGAGGAACACACGAAGACCCGGAGCTTGCCGGGCGCCGGAAAACCCTTATGGGCCTGCGGATTCGCGTGATCGGTCAAGCTACTGACGGGTTGTGTTGCGGGCCTTCCCGCGGCGCTGACCAGCCGCGCGCACCGGCCGGTGCGCAGCGCGGTGGCTACATGATCGGTTCAGCAGACCCGCGCGACGGAGGGTCCCGAGCCGCTCGGCGAACGGTGACGGCCGGTCACCGACAGCGAAGTGCGACGCATCCCACTCTCCCGGGCCGCCGGCGAGTCGGCGACGAAAGACGGTGTCTCACCGAATGAACGGCGTTCGCCGATGCGGCCGACACGAACCCGGCGATGGGTGGCGGTGTTCGACGTCGGCGCGGAGCGGGTCAGTCGGACGAGCCGTGCCGGCGGGTGTCCGGGACTTCCGCGCCGTGGCCGTTGCGGCCGTGCCCGTTGCGACGGCCGCCGTTGTCCTCCGACCCCAGCTGCTTGACGAGCGCGGCGGCGCTGGCCGTGCCCGCCTGGTGCTCGGCGAGCGCGCGGGCCAGCAGGTCGGCGAGACCGGCGTCCGGCGGCGGCTCGTCCTCGGCGATGGCGCGCGCGTAGCTCTCCGGGAACGGCGCCGTCGCGGGCGTCCAGTGCCCGAAGTCCTCCATCGGCTCCAGCGACGGCGGCATCCGCAGCCGCGGCAGCCACGGCTCGGCGTCGTCGCTGTAGTCCTCGGGACGCGGTGCCGGCGCGAGGGCTTCCGGCCGCTTCGGTTCGGGCGCCGGCTCCGCACGGGGGCTTTCGGCGTCCTCGGCTCGGCGGCGGCCGCGGCCCCCGCCACCACCCGAAGCGGAGATCCCGAGCCGGTCCAGCACCGACTGCGAACCGTGCTCGGAGTCGTGCCGGGTCGAGGGCTGCGGCTCGCGCCGCACCGGTTCCCGCTCGGCCGCCGGTTCGGGCGCGAGCGGCAGGGCCGGCGTCACGCGCGTGGGTGCCGACTCCCGTTCGGCGGCGGTCTCCCGCAGCCGGGCCTCGGCGACGGCGGCCCAGGAGAACTTGGCCTTCCCGTTTCCGGCGGGCGCCTCGGCGGCGGGCTGCGGCGTCGCGTGGCCGTTGGACTCGGGCGCCTCGGCAGCGGGCTGCGGCGCCGAGTGGCCGTTGGACTCGGGCGCGGCCGACCGGCCGGATTCCGGTGCGGCACGGCGGCCGGACCGGAAGTCGGCCGACTCCGAGCCGAACTCCGGCTTCGACCGGACTTCGTCGTGCTCAGACTGGAAATCGGGCTGCGCCGGGCGGACCTCGACCGGCTCGGACCGGAACTCCGGCTTCGCCGAGCGCACCTCGATGGGATCCAGGCGCGGCTCGGACGCGGACCGCCGTTCGGCCCGGGACTGCGGCCGCGCTTCCACGGCCCGGTTCTCGCCCGTGCCCGCGCGCTGCCACGGCGGACGGGCCTCGCTCGGCTCCGGCCGCCGGCCGGGCTCGGCCGCGCGGGCTTCGCTCGGTTCCAGGCGCCGTTCCCGCGCCGGACGAACCTCGGCCGGCTCCGGACGCTCCCGTGTCTCGAGCTGGGGGGCACGCTCGGCCGAGCGGACCTCGATCGGTTCCGGCCGGGTCGCGGGCCGCTCCGGGCGACGCTCGACGACCACCGGCTCCGGCCGCGCGGGTTCGTCCCGCACCGCCGGCAGCAACGTCGTCTCGGCCGCGTCGGCGCTCGCCCGGGGCCGTTCGAACGACCACGCGGGCGCCGGCGTCCCGGATTCCGGCTCGCGGCTGCCGAAGGACCAAGCCGGAGCTTGCGGGGCGGGGGCAACAGGGGCAGCGGGGGCGACGGAGGCCGGGGCGGGCTCGGCGGCGACGACCGGGACCGGCCGCGACGGCACCGCCTTGAGCACCTCGTCGAGGTCGATCGACGCCGGTTCGCCGGTGCCGAACTCGCCGGCCAGGACGTTGCACGCCTGCCGCCGGGCTCGCGCGTACAGCTGCTCGGCCGCGCGCGAGCGGTAGAGGCACGCGATAGCTTCCTCGGCCTGGCCGAAGCGTTCGTGCAGCTGCGCCAGCTCCAGCCACAGCCGTGCGGTGACCGCGGACAGCCCGTGCCGGTCGGTGCTCGCGACGGCTTCGCGGACCAGCTCGATCGCGGCCTCGCCGGAGCCCGATGGCAGGTGGATCCGGGTCGCGACGGCCAGCCGCAGCCAGCTCGCGGGCGCGACGCCGGCGGCGCGCATGGGCTCGGCCAGCATCGGCTCGGCGATCTCGTAAGCCATTTCGCTGTCACCGCGGTCGAGCAGCGTGCCGACCAGCAGCAGGACGAGGCGGATCCGGACGAGCCCGCCGTCGTCGGAGGGGTTGTCGAGCTTCTCCAGGAAGCCCAGCCCGGTGCGGGCGGCGTCGGCCGCCGCGGTCAGGTCGCCGTGGCGGCGCCGGTGCGCGGCCGTGCCGACCCGCAGCAGCGCCCGCACCAGCAGCTGGGTGTCGGCGCCCAGCGAGTCGTCGCCCAGCACGAGCTTGTCGGCTTCGACGAGCACGCGGTCCAGCTCGGACTTCCGGCCGATCTGCGCGAGGCAGCCGACCAGGTGCGTGAGCGCGGCGGCGCGGTGCACCGGCGAGACGACGGGGTCGGTGAGCACCGGGCGCAGCGCCGACAGGCCGGTGAGCGGCACGCCCAGGCTGCGGGCGCAGACGGCGAGGTCGATGCGCAGCCGGGCGGCGATGTCGCCGTACCCGGCGTGCTCGGCCGCGCGCAACGCCGCGACCGCCCGCCCGACCGTGGCCGGCCGGTCGCCGAGCCGGACGCGCGCGGACACGACCAGGCTCTCGGCCCGGATCCACTGCTCGTCGGCCCCGGCGGCCTCGGCCAGCGCGGCCGCGCGTTCGCCGAGGACCAGAGCGAGCTCGGGCGCGCGCAGGTGCAGCGCGTCCGCCCGCTCGATGAGCCGGCCGACGGCGGAGAGGGTTCCCCCGGCATTGGCGGATCGCCCGCTCTCGGTGCCCGTCGACGCGCGTCCTCCGGCGGAGGTGGCGGTCGACGGCGCGAGCGGGCCCGTCAAGTGCTGCTTGCTGGCTTCCACGGGGAAACCCGCCCCCTCAGTCGCGGGTCAGCTTGCGGTGGGTGACACGGTGCGGGCGGGCCGCCTCGGCGCCCATCCGCTCCACCTTGTTCTTCTCGTACCCTTCGAAGTTGCCCTCGAACCAGAACCACTGCGCGGGGTTCTCGTCGGTGCCTTCCCAGGCCAGGATGTGCGTCGCGACCCGGTCGAGGAACCACCGGTCGTGCGAGATCACCACAGCGCAGCCGGGGAACTGCTCCAGCGCGTTCTCCAGCGAGCCCAGGGTCTCGACGTCCAGGTCGTTCGTCGGCTCGTCGAGCAGGATCAGGTTCCCGCCCTGCTTGAGGGTCAGCGCCAGGTTGAGCCGGTTGCGCTCACCACCGGAGAGCACCCCCGCCGGCTTCTGCTGGTCCGGGCCCTTGAAGCCGAACGCCGAGACGTACGCCCGCGACGGCATTTCGGTCTGGCCGACGTGGATGTAGTCCAGCTCGTCGGAGACGACCTGCCAGACGGTCTTCTTCGGGTCGATCCCGCCGCGGTTCTGGTCCACATAGGACAGTTTGACCGTCTCGCCGATCTTGACGATGCCGTCGTCCGGCTCCTCGAGCCCGACGATTGTCTTGAACAGCGTGGTCTTGCCGACGCCGTTCGGGCCGATCACGCCGACGATGCCGTTGCGCGGCAGGTCGAACGAGAGGCCGTCGATGAGGACGCGCTCGTCGAAGCCCTTCTTGAGCTTGTCGACCTCGACCACGACGCTGCCGAGCCGGGGGCCCGGCGGGATCTGGATCTCTTCGAAGTCGAGCTTGCGGTGCTTGTCCGCCTCCGCCGCCATCTCCTCGTAGCGGTCGAGCCGCGACCGGGACTTGGTCTGGCGCGCCTTGGCGTTCGACCGGACCCACTCCAGCTCGGTCTTCAGGCGCTTCGCGAGCTTCATGTCCTTCTTGCCCTGGACCGCGAGGCGTTCCTGCTTCTTCTCCAGGTACGTCGAGTAGTTGCCCTCGTACCCGACGACGCGGCCGCGGTCGATCTCCATGATCCACTCGGCCACGTTGTCCAGGAAGTACCGGTCGTGGGTGACGGCGAGGACGGCGCCGGCGTAGCGGGAGAGGAACTGCTCCAGCCACAGGACACTCTCGGCGTCCAGGTGGTTGGTGGGCTCGTCGAGCAGCAGCAGGTCTGGCGCCGACAGCAGCAGCTTGCACAGCGCGACGCGGCGGCGCTCACCACCGGACAGGTGGGTGACGGCCTCCTCGGGCGGGGGGCAGCGCAGCGCGTCCATCGCCTGCTCGACGGTCGAGTCGAGCTCCCAGGCGTCGGCGTGGTCCAGCTCCTCTTGGAGCTGGCCCATCTCCTCCATCAGCTCTTCGGTGTACTCGGTCTCCATCAGCGTGAGGACCTCGTTGTACCGGTCGAGCTTGACCTTGATCTCGCCGAGGCCCTCTTCGACGTTCCCGCGGACCGTCTTCTCCTCGTTGAGCTCCGGCTCCTGCATCAGGATGCCGACGCTCGACCCGGGATGGATGAACGCCTCGCCGTTGCTGGCCTGCTCGATCCCCGCCATGATCTTGAGAACGGTGGACTTACCGGCACCGTTCGGCCCGACCACGCCGATCTTGGCGCCGGGGTAGAACGCGGTGCTGACGTCGTCGAGGATGACCTTGTCCCCGACGGTCTTGCGCACCTTCTTCATGGTGTAGATGAACTCGGCCATACGCACGATCGTAGAGCGCACCTGATCGCGACCTGACGCCGGTCACCGTCGGGCTACCGAAAGTCAGCCGCGGATCACCGGAACGGCCGATCGCCGGAGTCTCAAGCTCAACCGGAAGTCGAGACTATTCGGCGCGCTTCCCGTCGGCCATGTTCTTCAGCATCGCGTTGTAGGCGTTGAGTTCCTCGTCGCCGGTCACCGCTTCGCGCCGGTCGCGCCGCTTCGCCTCGCGCTCGTCCTGACGCGCCCACTGCACCAGCAGCGCGATCAGCACCAGCAGCACCGGGATCTCGCCGGCCGCCCACGCGATGCCGCCGCCGAGCCGCTGGTCGGTCAGCAGGTCGGAGACCCACGGCAGGTGCAGCTGGCTGTAGAACGCCTGCCCGATCACGGTCTGCTTGCTCATCAGGATCACGCCGAAGAACGCGTGGAACGGCATCGCGGCGAACATCATCCCGAGCCTTGCGAGGTACGGCAGCCGCCGCGGCGCCGGGTCGACGCCGATCACCGGCCAGTAGAAGACGTACCCGGCGAGCAGGAAGTGCGCGTTCATCACCAGGTGCGCCCAGTGGTAGCTCAGCGCGTTGTCGAACAGCCCCGAGAAGTACAGCGCGTAGAACGAGCCGACGAACAGCGCCAGCGCGACCACCGGGTGGGTCAGGAACCGCGACACCGGGGAGTGCACGAAGGCGACGAGCCACTCGCGCGGCCCCGGCGGGTCGTCCTTGCCCGCGGCGGGCAGCGCGCGCAGCGCGAGCGTCACCGGGCCACCCAGCACGAACAGCACCGGCGTCACCATCGAGAGCAGCATGTGGCTGCCCATGTGGACGCTGAACATCGCGGGCGAGTAGCGGCCGATGCCCGACGACGTCGCGATCAGCAGCACCACGCAGCCGGCGATCCAGGCGACCGTGCGGCCGACCGGCCAGGTGTCGCCGCGGCGCAGCAGCCGCCGGACGCCGGCCAGGTACAGCACGCCGAAGACGAGGGCCGCGGTGCCGTAGACGAGGTCGAAGCGGGTGTCGAAGAGCAGCCGCCACAGCGTCGGCTCGCCGTCGAGGTTGTAGCCGATCAGCAGCTCGGTCGTCGACGGCTGGGTGACCGCGTCGGCCGGGGGCGGCGTCCTGGCGAGCCCGCTGGCGATGCCGAGCGTGACGAACATGATGAGGATCTCGACCGCGGCCAGGCGCAGCAGCTGCCCGCCGCCCCTGCCGTCGACGAGGTCCGCGACGCCCTTGCGGCGCTGCTGGTGGCCGAAGACGCCGAGCAGCAGCAGGGCCACCGTCTTGGCGACGACCAGGAGGCCGTAGTCGGTGGTGAACAGGTCGTTCAGGCCGATCCGGACCAGCGCGTTGATCACGCCGGAGATCGCCATCACGATCCAGCAGACCAGCGCCAGCCGCGAGAACCGCTGCGCGGCCAGGCTCAAGTGCGCCCCGCGCCGGTAGCCCAGCGCCAGCAGCGCGATCAGCCCGCCGACCCACAGCGACGCGGCGACCAGGTGGAACAGCAGGCTGTTGGTGGCGACGTCGTGCGAGCCGCCGCTGGCCGAGTGGCCGGTGACGGCGACCGGCACCAGCCCGCCGACGGCCAGGAAGAACAGCACCGCCGTCCAGCCCCAGGACAGCGCGAGCCGGCAGCCGAGCGCGACGAGCACGGCGATCAGCGCCGTCCACAGCCACGCCTTGGGCTGCTCGATGGCGCCGACGAGGTCGAGCAGCGTCTGCGGGTCCAGGACGTCGCCGAACGGCTTCCCGGCGGTGTCGGCGGCGGTGAAGGCGACCGAGAGCAGCGCCGCGGCGAACCACACCCAGGCGGCGATCCCGGCGGCGCGCAGCGCGCCGTAGCCCTCGGGACCGAGCGTGCCGGACTTCTGCGGCGGCACCAGGAACGCCGCCAGCAGCAGCGAACCGACGCAGATCACGGACGCGGCCTCGGACAGCACGCGCACGACGGTGATGCCGTACTTGGTGACCAGCCCGGGGTCCGGCAGGCCCGCGATGACGTAACCGGCACCGCCGGTCAGCGCGATCAGCCCGACGGCGACGACGGCCGCCAGCAGCACGCCGACCGAGAGCAGGGGCAGCACACTGGCCCGGCGACGCGGGGGCACGCCGGATTTCGTCACGGGCTCGCTGGACACGTCCCAGAGGGTATGCCCAGCCGCGGTGACGTCCGTGTGACGGGCAGGATGGAGTGCGTGAAGATGATCCTGCTGCGGCACGCCGAGTCGCTCGGCAACGTCGACGAGCGCGCCTACACGCGGATCCCCGACCACGCCCTGCCGCTGACCGACGCGGGCCGCGCGCAGGCCGCCGCGGTGGCGCCGGAGATCGCCCGGCTGCTCGGCGACGCGCGGCCCGCGGTGTACGTCAGCCCCTACCTGCGCACGCGGGAGACGTTGCGGCTGCTGGACATCGAGGCCTCGTGCGACCGGCTGCTGCAGGAGCCGCGGCTGCGCGAGCAGGACTGGGGCAACCTCCAGGACCCGGCCGACCAGGAGGTCCAGAAGGCGCGGCGCAACGAGTTCGGGCACTTCTACTACCGGCTGCCCTTCGGCGAGTCCGGCGCCGACGTCGACGACCGCGTCGCGGGGTTCCTCTCGGACCTGCAGCGGCGCGACGAACGTCACCCGGAGACGGTGCTGATCGTCTCGCACGGCCTCACGCTGCGGCTGCTGTGCCGCCGGTTGTTCGGCTGGAGCGTCGAACTCTTCGAATCGCTGTCCAACCCCGGGACCTGCGAATACCGCGTGCTCGAGGAGCACGACGGGAAGTGGACGCTGGACCGGCCGTTCGGCCAGTGGCGGGACTCACCCGACGGGGAAACGCAGCTCTAGCGGGGCGCTCAGCACGACGCGGGTGCCCTGGCCCGGCGCCGAGTCGATCCGGGCCGCGCCGCCGATCTCGGCGAGCCGCGCGTGGATCGAGTTCTCGATGCCGAACCCGGCACGGCGGGCGCCGAGGTCGAAGCCCGTGCCGTGATCGCGCACGGACACCGTCACGACGCCTCCGGTCTCTTCGAGGCACAACACGGCTCGAGGCGTCCTTGCGTGCTTCAAGGTGTTTCGCAGGGCTTCGCGGGCGGCGTCGTGAAGCGCGTTGACGAGGCTTTCGGGGACGTCAGTGACCTTCGCGAGCACCACGAGGTCGACCCGCAGCCCCTCGGCCGTCATCTCGACCGCCAGCGCGCCGAGCCGGTGCTCCAGGCCACCCGGCTCGGCCGGCGCGTCGCCTTCGAGGCTCAGCCGCAGGCGCAGGGCGTGCGCGCGGGCGGTGCGCCGGACCTGGTCGAGGCTGGCGCCCGGGTCGCGCAGGTCGCCGGGCGAGGGCAGCGCGAGGGCCTCCATCACCTGCAGCACGGTGTCGTGGACGTCGCGGCGGTGCCGTTCGCGTTCGGCGGCCCGGCCGCGCTGCTCGCCCAGCCCGAGCGCGAACCGCATCGAGCCGGCGACCAGCACCACGATGGCCAGCGACGTCGCCGCCGCGGCGACCAGCGCGAGCAGGATCCACGTCGCGGGCGCCGCCGTGCCGGACAGCGCGGCCAGCACGTACCGCAGGAGCACCGCCGCGGCGATCGCGGCGCCACCGGCGAGCGCGCCGCGCAGGAGCGTCCAGATCATGACCGTGCCCATGATGTTCGGCCAGGTCAGGGTCAGGAGGTCGGCGAAGGACGGGTGCGCCGCGAACAAGGCCGCGGCCACGCTCGTGACCACCGTGTACGTGGTGTCGGCAGCCAGGACCGGCCGGATGCCGGTGGTGCGGCGGAAGACCCAGGCGATCTCGAGGAGGTTCGGCACCAGGTAGCCGGCCACCCCGAACCAGAGCACGGGCGTGGTGACGGTATCCGCGGCCCACACCACCTGCACGAACAGCGCCAGCCGGAACACGACCGGGATCAGCACGAGCCGCGGCACGGCGCCCTGGACCAGCGAAAGCCCAGGCCCTAAGCGCCCGCTCACGCCGGCGAGCGCCCCCGCGCCGCCGAGCAGTACAACCCTCACGACGTCCCTCCCGCGACCGAGGCCCCTACCCCGATCAGCCGAACTGAAATGAAAACGTCGCCGTATTCATTTCAGTTTACCGACGGGGCTCAGCTTGCCTCTCCCACCGCGAGCCTGTCAACGCCCGGGGCGTGGCTGAAACCCGGTTGGCGGCACGGATTTCGCATCGGGAACGGCTAGCGGCCGACGATCGCGGCCGCGTCCTCGCGCCGTCGCGACCGGCGGGCGGCCAGCGCGGCGGGCAGGATCAGGGCCGCCACGAGCGCGACGAACACGAAGGCCACGCTGTAGTCGCTCACCTGCGCGATGCCGCCGATGACCGGCGGACCGCCGAGGAAACCGGTGTAGGCGATGGCCGTGACGAAGCCGATCTCACGCTCGCCGCCGGTGCCGTCCCCGCGCTTCCCGGCGTCACCCGCGAGGCTCAGCGCGAGCGGGAACGACGCGGCGAGCCCGGCCCCGGCGAGCGCGAACCCGACGTAACCGGCCGCGGCGACGGGCACGGTGGCCGTCGCGAGCAGCCCGAGAGCGGCGAGCGCGGACCCCGCGACGAGGCAGCGCGTCGGGCCGAAGCGGCGTTGCGCCCACGTCCCCGCGAGCCGGGACAGGGCCATGACCAGCTGGAACCCGGCGAACGCCAGCGCCGCGGCCCCCTGGCCGACCCCGCGTTCGGCCGTCATCAGCAACGCGGACCAGTCCGACGACGCGCCCTCGGCGATGGCCGAGCACAACGCGACCGCGGCGAGCAGCCACAGCACCGGACGCCGGATGGGCGCCCGGCCCGGTGCGGCGTCTTTCGCCTGCTCGGGCCGGCTGCCGGGAACCGCGCGGACCACGACCAGCAGCACCAGGACGGCCACGATCGCGGCGACGGTCAGGTGCCGCGCCGGCGACCAGCCGTGCCCGGCGGCGAGGCCCGCGGCCAGCGACCCGGCGAGCGCGCCGAAGCTGAACCCGGCGTGGAACACGGGCATGATCGCCACGCCGACGCGCCGTTCGACGGCGACCGCGGCCACGTTCATCGCGACGTCGAGCAGCCCGACGCTGACCCCGATCACGAGCAGCGCACCGGCCAGCAGGGGCACGTCCGGCGCGAACCCGATCAGCACCAGCGAGCCGGCGGCGAGCACGGTGCTCCCGGCGACGACCGCCCGGGCCCCGACCCGTTCGACAAGCCGCCCGGCAACCGACGCGGCGGCGAGCATGCCGACACTGGCGCCCAGCAGCGCGAGCCCGAAAACCCCTGGTGAGGCGTGCACGTGCGCGGACAGGGCGGGCGTGCGAGAGGCCCAGGAGCCCAGGGCAAGCCCGTTGAGCGCGAACACGGTGAACACCGCGACCCGATCCCGCATCGGACCCCCTTCTGGCCTCAGCTCTTTCCTCAGCGTGACTGAATCGCCTCGGTGACGCTGAGGCAAGGAGGACTGCGCCGAGGACCGGCCGCTGCTGTCCGACGCTCCCCGCGCCGTCCGGGGGTCTCGCGCGCCACGGTGTCAAACGCCTGCAACCTGGGCGGCCCCGCCGAAATGCCGGTGGAGCTGGTGATCCGCACCGGCACAGCGCGCGCCTAGCACTGCCACGCCTGTTGATCAAGACCATTCGCAGATCTGTGGACAACCATTCTCGTTTCCGTCCGTTGTCCACAGATTCGAAAGTGCGTACTGACAACTCCCCGCAAACCCGCCAACCTGGAATCACACATTCACCGCGGCCCACCGGCCGCACTCCCGAGGGGATCCACGATGTCTTCACGCCGCCTCCGCGCCCGCCTGCCGCACCTGCTGCTCCTGGCCACGGTCGGCCTCCTGACCAGCGCAGGAGTCGCCCAGGCCGCCCCGTCCCAGCCGGACCCGGTCTGCAAGAAGGGCGAATTCTGCATCTGGTCGGCCGACCACTATTCGGGTGACGCCCAGCGTTTCGACCTGCGCACCGCGAATCCGGAGGACTGCATTCCCCTGCCCGAGGGATTCGACGGATCGTCGTTCGTCAACCTGATGAGCCGCGACGTCACGGTCTACCAGAGCGAGGAATGCACAACAGAGGGCGACTTCATCACCTACCCGGGTGCGGGAACGTACGTCCCGAACGCCCCGTTCGTGGTCCGCGCGATCAAGATCTGGGAGTAGCCCGCACCGCCTCTTCGGACCGCGGTCCACGCAGCCGACCACCGAGCCCGGCAACCAGCCCGCGCTCAGCACCAGAGACGGCGGCCCTCGACCGCGGCCCACGCGACCAGCCGGCCGGACCGGACTCCACGCGATCGGGCGAAAGCCCGGCGTGTGCCCGTGACCAAGACTCAGCCGATCCGACCGCAGCACCAGACAGGACCGCACCTCGCGCGATCTTCTCAGCGCCTGGTCCGCGCCCAAGGCCAAGCCGACCGCGGGCCAGGGCCGGGGCCGGGGCCGGGGCCGGGGCCGGGGCGCATCAAACCGTCCAGCCGTGGCCGCCCGGCCACGAACTGGCGCTTCCAAGCGAAGCCACCGAACGTGGTCCTCTGCGACCACCTGCTGCTCCCGAGCCGTCTCGCGCGACCTCAGGAGCGGCAATCCCCGACCAGGGCCCGGCAGACCGCCAGCTCCATGGAGCGAGCCGGCTCGCCAGGCGACAGCCGAGCCCCGGGGGGCCGCTTGCCCCGAAGCGGCCCCGCCCGTGGGCGCGCCCAGCGGCAGGGCGCGCCCACGGGCCCACCACCCAGGCGCCGCACACACCCAGCGCCAAGGCCCTGGCGCACCACCAGTCGTCCACAAGCCCCGGCCACCAGCGGCGAGCAAGCCCGCAACCATCACCTACCGGTGACCACACCCGACTCACGGCGCCAGGCCGATCGCCCGCGCCGCCAGCCTGACAGTCCGAAGCACCTCCACCAGCCAACTCCCGCGCGTCACCGGCAGTCCGCGCGCCGCTCCTCGAAAGGGTCGAACACCATGCCCCGCCACACCCTCCCGGCCCCACGGCCGGGACCTCACCCGACCGGGTGGAACCCGCGGATCCTCGACCACCGCGCGGAAAGGTCCGCACCACTTTCGCGCACCGGTCCGCGACCTCGGGACGCCGCACCGCTTTGACCTCGACGCCGCCGAACTCCGAAATTCCGTCGAACGAGACCTGAAACGATTCGCCGGTGTCGAACGATCGAGAGGATGGCGACGACTAAGCTGCCGATGCCGGGCGACCGGCACGGTCGGCGCGGTCCGTCGGCGCGGGCCCTCGTAGCTCAGCTGGATAGAGCAAGAGCCTTCTAATCTCTAGGTCGCAGGTTCGAGTCCTGCCGGGGGCGCCACCAGGGAAGACGTCGTGCGCGAGCGCGCACGACGTCCACCGCGCGAGTGATCGGCCCCACACCGCCCCCTTCTCGGCCGTACTCCCACTGTGGACGGTCACCGTTTTCGTTCCCGGTTGCCTGAGCCCGGAAGTCGCACCGCGTGTGCGTCCAGGTGGCCCAACGCTCTCCGGCCGAACCCATCCGAGACAACCTTGTTACCTGACCGGTTCGGTGGCTGCTCGCGCCCTTCCGCAGCCGAACCGTCACGCCGAGCGATCAGGCCAACGCCCGCTGAGCAAGCCGATCGAGCGAAACGCAGAAAGGAAGACGCCCACGGTGAACCAGGAATCACCAGGCGGCCGCCACCGCCGGCGAAGGGAGAACGCCATCACACGCACAGCCTTCGACGAAGCCCGCCGAGCAGGCTTGGTCCGACGCCACCTGACGAAGCTCCGATACCTGGCCGAACGCACCCCGCCCACCGCCGAACCCGACCCCCGAACGCCCGAGCAGGCAACGGAGGACCCGCACTCCACATCGGACGCCGCCTGACACTGCCCGGCAGCCACTGGCCCATCCGGGCCCGCCCTGCCACTGGGCCACGCCCCGGGTGGCAGCTCCGGGCAGGCGGCCCGACAGGTCGGGAAGAGGACTCGACCACCGGAGCCGGTGGCCACGTCTACCGCTCGCACTGGGGCCGCCGGCCAGAGCCTGCCGAGGGCTGCGCAGTCAAGTCGGGACAGCTTGCCGCACGCGGCAGGCGAGCGCGAAGCGGTCAAGCCCGACAGCGCTCCCCTGGCGCGGCGGGCGAGCGCGGTGCGGTCAACCAGCAGGCTTCCCCGGTGCTGGAGGCGAGCGCAGTGCGGTCAACCAGCAAGCTTTCCCGGCGCGGCAGGCGAGCGCGATACGGTCGAGTCCAGCAGGCGTCCCGGCGCGGCCGACGAGCGCGAAGCGGTCAAGCCCAGCAGGCCTTCCCGGCGCGACGAGCGACCGTGATGCGGTCAAGCCGCCTGGCAGGCCTCCCTAGCGCGGCCGACGAGCACGAAGCGCTCAGGTCCAGCAGCTATCCCCGGCGCGGCAGGCGAGCGTGATGCGGTGAAGTCCAACAGGCTTCCCCAGCACCACAGGCGAGCGAGATGCGGTCAAGGCCGGCAACTTTCTCCGGCGCGGCAGGCAAGCGTGCGCAGCACGCGGAGACCGCGCGCTCCACGTCCCTCAAGCCGCGCGCAATCCCTCGGCTGCCGCAGCTCCCGCAGCTCGGACTGGGAGCAGGCCCTCGCCGTGTAGCCAGCGGATCGTGTCGACCAGCGTCTCCGCCAGCGGGCGGCCCGGTTGGCCGGGCACCTGGGCCGCGCAGGCGCACGTGTAGATCGCGCCGTACTCGGCCGGGATGTGCCACGGCCATGCCCGTTGCGCCCAGTCCACCAGCGCGCCCAGCGGCAGCATCGCCCGGGCCGGTAGGTGGATCGCGGGTAGGGCCCGGCCCGTCACCTCTCGCAGCGTGGCCATGAACTCGCGGGTGCTCACGTACCGTCCGGGGCCGAAGTGGCGGCCGCCTGCCGGGCCGGTGCCCGTGATCAACGTCGCGTGGAGGGCTGCTGTGTCGCGGACGTCGCCCATCGGGAGGCCGCCCGTCGGCCAGATCGGCATCAAGTGGCGCAACGTGTTGCGGAGCCGCGTCACCTGGTCGCCCAGCTTGGGGTCGTGGGGGCCCAGCAGCGCCGGTGGGTAGGTGATCGTCAGCGGGACTCCCGCCTTCTGGTGAGCGCGGGCCACTGACTCCGCCGCGGCCTTCGCCGCCAGGTACCTCTCGCGGGGACGGCCGACCGGGGAATCCGCGTCCAGGACCTTGCCGGGGGACGGCAGCAGCGCTCCGAAGCTGGAGACGTACACGATCCGGCCGATTCCGGCTCGGCGGGCCGTTTCCAGGACCCGCTCCGTGCCGGCGACGTTCGTCCGGGCCAGTTCGTGGCGTGCGCGGCTGTCGAACGAATACACCGATGCCGCGTGCAGAACGGCGTCCGTTCCACGGACCAGGCGGTCCACGCTGAAGCGGTCCAGGACGTTGCCGGTGACGACGTCCACGTTTCCCGCGTCCACGCCTAGGGGTGCCAGCGCACGCTCCACTGCGGACTCGTCGCGGACGAGGAGGCGGACGCGGTGGCCCGCCCGCAGGACGGCCGCCGCCGAGTGGGCGCCCACGTATCCCGTGCCGCCCGTGATGCCTACCAACATCGGACCTCCAGGAAGCGGAACGGGGCCGCTGCCCGCGGATGCGGGTAGCGGCCCCGTCTCGACCGGGACTAGACGTACAGCGTGTTGGGCTCCAGGCCGCACAGGACGCGGCCGTACAGCTCGAAGTTCGTGTTCGGGTGCATCAGCGCGTGCTGGTTGACCGCGAGGATGTCGCGGTTGATGCGCTGGATCGGGATTCCCTTGTAGATGGACGTCCCGCCGCTGGCGTTGGCGAGGATCCCGATGGCCTCCTTGGACAGCTGGATCACGCTGCCGACGTCGGCACGGGTGCGGGCCCGCTCCTCCAGCTTCCACTCGGTGCCCTCTTCGGACTTGCGGTCCACGAGCTCACCCGCGCGCCAGGCGTGGAACGCGGCCTGGTCGAGCTTGAGCGTCGCCTCTGCCACCTGGAAGTGGGTGATCGGGGCCTCGCGCTGGCTCTCGTAGTTCGTGTACGTGATCTTGCGGTCGGGCAGGCGGTCCAGGAAGACGTCCATGGCCCCCTTGGCCATGCCGACGATCGCGCCCGTCGAGGACGCCGCCGCGACCGGCATCAGCGGGGGGCGGTAGATCGGGGAGTCCGCGTTGCGCTGGGACGCGCCCTGGCCGGACAGCACCACCGGCAGCGGGAGCACCCGCTCCTGCGGGACGAACAAGTCCTTCGCGAACGTGCTGACGCTGCCGGTGCCGCGCAGGCCCGCGGTGTCCCAGTCGTCCACGATCAGCAGGTCCGACATCGGCACGAGCGCCGTCACCGGGTACGGCTCACCGTCCGGCGGGATCAGGATCGCGATGATCTCCTGCCACTGCGCGTGGTGGGCACCGCTGATGAAGCCCCACTTGCCGTTCACGACGATGCCGCCGTCAACCGGCGTGGCCATCGCGGTCGGGCTCAGCGTGCCGCAGATGCGCGTGTCCGGGGTCGAGAACACCTCTTCCTGGACGTCGTCCGGGAACTGGCACGCCATCCAGGTCGGGATCCAGTACACCGACGCGACCCAGGCGGTCGAGCCGCAGCCGCGGCCGAGCTCGGTGGCGACCTCGGTGATCGTCCGGGTGTCCGCTTCGTACCCGCCGAAGTGCTTGGGGCGACGCAGCTTGAAGACCCCGGCGTCGGCCAGCGCCTCGATCGTTTCCTCGGGCAGCCGCCGGTTCTCCTCGGCCGACGCCGCGCGGCTGCGCAGCGACGGGAGCAGGTCCGACACCTTGCGCACGATTTCCTCGCGCGTCGGGATCGTGGTGGCCAAGATATCCTCCAAAAGGGAGCGGACGAGAAGGAACACCAGTCGCGCGAAACCGGGCCGGCGTCCGGAAAACTTCCCCTTCCAGGCTGCCCCCGGGGACCCGGTTCGCGCATCTCCTCGTTTGCGCCGGGCCCGCCCGGACCTCCAAGATTCTTGCGGCCGAAGGGAATTCACCCTTCGGCTCCCCGATGTCCCGGCGTGAACGGGATTGTCATCCTGGTCGGCAGGCGGTCGCGGCTCGGCACCGACGCCGGAACAGCCGGGAATCCGTGGGGCGCCTGCGAGTTCACGGCGTGCGGCGCGGAAGGTGGACCGCCTATCCGGGAGGGCAGGAGGCGGTGACTCCGCTGGCAACTCTGGATTGCTCTTGTTCACCGGAAGCGCGTCATGCGGCGTTCAGCCGGCGTGCGGGACCCGCCAGGGCCGTCAGGTCGACCGCCACGGCGGCCAGGGACGGCTGAGTCGCGATCTCCGTGGCGATCGCGGCCGCGGCCTGCTGGAACGCCGGCCTCTCGAGCAGCTCGGCGCAGCGGTCGGCCACCACGGCCGGGTCCGCCTCGCCCGGCGGCAGGCTCAGGCCGGCGCCCGACAACACTACGGCCGCCGCGTTGTCCAGCTGGTCGTCGAACACCGGTAGTACCAGCTGGGGCGTGCCCACTCCGAGGGCCGTCAGGGATGTGCCCTGGCCGCCGTGGTGGACGGTGACGTCGCACGCCCGGAGCACGTGGGACAGCGGTAGCCGGCCGGCGTGGGTCACCACTGCGGGCAGCGGGGGCCAGGCGGCGACGACCTCGTCCTCGACCGCCACCACCACCTCGACGTCGAGGCGGGCCAGCGCGTGCAGCATCGGCATGACGACCTCCGCTCCCCCGCCCGGACCGAACCGGGGCAGCACGGTGCCCAGGGTGAGGCAGATCCGTGGCCGCTTCCGCGGCTGCCACACCCAGTCGGGCACCCGGGCCTGGCCGTCGTACGGCACGTTGCGCATCCGGCGCTGGCGCACGGCGTGCGAGCGGCGCAGGCTCGGCGGCCACGGGTTCAGCACCGTCATCGGCGGTGGTGCGGCGGCCACGCCCAGGCGGTCCAGGTGCGGCTCGAGCTCGTCCTCCGCCGCGATGCGGTACTCGCGCAACAGCGGGATGCCCCACTGCAGCTCGACCGCGGGTACGCCGGCCGCCGCGGCGGCCACCGGGCCCGCCGCCTCCGCCCGCTCGCCGAGCACCAGGTCCGGCCGCCACGAGTCTACAATGGACAGAAGGCCCGGCAGGTTGCGCGCGGCGTTGCGGCCGAACACCCGGCCGTTGCCGTAGCGCCGCGCGGACAGCCGGTCGGTCGCGCCGCCGACCGCGAGGCCGGCGAAGTCCGCCGCGGGGCCGCACGAGGCGGCGGGGAGCCCGGCCCGCAGCACCTCGGGGACGAAGTCGTCGGCGACGGCCACCAGTACGTCGTGGCCGAGACCGCGAAACGTCCACGCCAGGGGGACGAGCGGGTAGAAATGCCCGCACAGGGCCGCGGACGTGAGCAGTACTCGCATGCGTGTCTCCCCGTCGAGCCGCCGAGATGTGCCTGCCCGACACTAGGAACGGTTGGCACACCGGCACATCTCCGCCGCTGCTGCGTGCTCGCAACGCCGGAGATGCTCCCCCTCCGTGGCGAAGCGATGGGTCGCCGGTGCGCAATCCCTTGGGGGACCTGACATCCGGACGCGCCCGGGTCCGCTCAGCCGGCGCTGCGGGTCCGCCACGCCGGCGACTGCCGGCCCAGCACCGCGGCGAGGTCTTCCAGGGAGCTCTGCAGGATCCGCAGGTCTTCGGCGACGAGGGCCTGCGGGCCGTCGCAGAGTGCCTGCTCCGGGTGGGGGTGGCAGTCGACGAGCACGCCGTCCGCGCCGACCGCGACCGCCGCGCGCGACAGGGGCAGCACGAGGTCGCGCCGCCCGCCGGAGTGCGACGGGTCGACCATCACCGGCAGGTGCGAAAGCCGCTGGACCACCGGCACGGCGGAGATGTCGAGGGTGTTGCGGGTCGCGGTCTCGAACGTGCGGATCCCCCGCTCGCACAGCACGATGTCGAGGTTGCCGCGCTGGGCGATGTACTCGGCCGCCATCAGCCATTCCTCGATGCTCGCGCTCATGCCGCGCTTGAGCAGCACCGGCTTGCCGGCCTCGCCGACCGCTTGCAGCAGTCCGAAGTTCTGCATGTTCCGGGTGCCGATCTGCAGCATGTCCGCGTACCGGGCGACCATCGGGACGTCGTGCGCGGAGACCACCTCGGTGACCACCGGGAGACCGGTCTCGGCCCGCACGTCGGCCAGGATCTTCAGCCCCAGCTCGCCGAGGCCCTGGAAGGCGTAGGGCGACGTGCGCGGCTTGAACGCGCCGCCGCGCAGCAAGGTCGCGCCCGCGGCCTGCGCCATCCGCGCCGCTTCCAGCGTCTGCTCCGGGGTTTCCACCGCGCACGGCCCGGCGATCAGGGTCACCGTGTCCGGGCCGATCGGCACGCCGCGGACGTACACGGTGGACCGTTGCGGGTGGTGCTCCAGGCTCACCAGCTTGAACTTGGCGGAGATGCGGGTGACGCTGTGGACGCCCGGCATCGCGCCGATGTTGAGCGTTTCGAAGCGGTGGACGTCGCCGACGAGCCCGACGACCACCCGGCTCACGCCGCGGCTGACGAAGGCTTCGCCGCCCGCGGCCGCCACCCGGTCGACGATTTCCTCGACGTCATTTTCCGTGGCATCGGCAGCCATCACGACGACCATGATTCCGCACCTTCCGCCGGCCGCGACCACCGTGGCGGTGGCCCGAGGAACCGAGCATCCGGCAGGGCGGCCGCTAGCTGCGTCTCCACGGTTGCGCACCCGCCGTCGTGCTCGATTCCGGCGGCCCGCGGCTCAGCTCTCCGCGGCGAGCACCTTCCCCAAGCCCGCGTAGCCGACTTCGTGCAGCCGCCGGCCCGACACCTCGGCGTAGGCCGCGTCGGCGCGCAGCCCCACGCCCTCGACCATCCGGTTCATGAAGTTGAACAGCGCGCACACGAGGACCGCGTCGTGCAGCGCGCGCTCGTCCCAGCCGGCGGCGAACACGGCTTCGGCGTCGGCCTCGGTCACCCGGGACGGCGTGCGGGTCAGCTTGCCGGCGTAGGCGAGCACCGGCCGCATCTTCTCGTCGACGGGCGCGGAGTCGAGGTCCTGCACCGCGGCGGCGAGCAGCCCTTCGGGGACGCCGAACGCCTCCGCGGTGACCGTGTGGATGCCGTGGCAGTAGTCGCAGCCGTTGAGGCCCGAGACGTACGCCGCGATCAGCTCCCGCTCCCCCGGGGTGAAGGGGGACTCGGCCCGCATCACCTGCTCGTGCAGGTCCAGCAGCGGCCCGGCGGGGCCGGGGTAGGCCCGGAACACGTCCAGCAGGGCGGTCTCAGCCGGCAGGGCCTTCAAGTGGGACATCGGGTTCTCCTCGTTCGTCGGCGAGCCGGTCGACCTCCCGGCGACGCAGCGTGCAGGCGGTCAGGTAGCTGATGGAGGCCGGTCCGGCGCCGGGGACGGCGGCGGCGACGTGCGCGGCGGTCTCGGCCCAGGCGCGCCGCGGGGAAGCCGGGTTCGCCGCGACGGGCAGGCTCGCGAGGGACGCCCGGACCGCGCGCCAGCGGGCCCGCCCGGCCGCGATCAGGTCGGCGTAACGGGGACCGGCCACCTCGTGCCGGGCCTGGTCGACGGCCTGGGTGACCAGCGCCGTGTCGTCGTCGGCCAGCCGGGCGGACCCGACGCCGGCCAGCAGCCGCTCCGCGTCGAGGCCGAGCAGGATGACGCCCACCTCGGTGCCGTCCGGGTCGTCGATCGAGGCCAGCGCGAACCGGAGGTCATCGGGCACCGGCCACCGCCGGGACGAGGCCGTGGCGCAGGCCGTGCGCGATCGACGCGGCCACCCGCGCGGTCGCCACCCGGTGGCCGTCGATGTTGCGCGCGGCCGGGCCGAACACCAGTCCGGCCGCCGCGCCCACCACCGACACGCGCGGGGCGCGGGTGTAGCGGAGCGTCCGCTCGTCCAGGTCCGGCCAGCCGTCGCGCTCGCCCACGACCGCCGACGGCAGCAGACCGCTGCCGATCGACGGGGTCGTGCCCAGCGCCAGCACGGCGGTGTCCGCCTTGATCGTCCGGCCGCTCTCCAGCCGGCAGACCACGCCCGCGTCGACTTCCTTGACCGCTTCGCCGCGGTGCACGACCAGCCGTCCGTCGGCTTCGGCCCGCTGCAGCAGGGGCCGGAACTCGAACATGATGGAGGCCCGCCGGAAGCGGCGCATCAGGTCCAGCCGCCCGGCCCGGTCGACGCCGTCGAAGCGCGCCCGGCCCTCCGGGCGGAAGAACGAGGAGTTGACGTCGGCGCACTGGTAGTGCTCACCGGCCTCGCGGACCACCCAGTGCACCTGCCGGCCCGCCTCGAGCGCGCCGGCGATCAGGTGCGCCGCGGTGAGCCCGGCGCCGACCACGACCTGGCTCTGCCCGCCCGGCGCCACCGGTTCGTCCCAATAGGACACTCCGGCGGGCGGCCGGCCGCCACCCCACCAGGCTTCGGGCGCCGGACGCCGTTCTTCGCCGAGGCAGAGCACGGCGTGCCGGGCGGTCACGGTGAACCGGTTCGCGCGCACGGTCACCGCGTCGTCGGTCGGCAGCACCTCGCGCACCGATCCCGGCCAGGTGTTCTCCACGACGTGGTGGCTGGTGGCCAGGTGGTCGCAGTAGGCCTCGAAGACGTCGACCGGCACGACCGAGCGGTGCCCCGCCTGGGCCATCCGGACCTCGCGCCGCTCGGTGGCGCTCAGGCGCGCCCAGTGCAGCCGCGCGAAGTCCAGCAGCTCGCAGTCGCGGTACCCCTCGACGCCGGGGTGGTGCTCGTACGGCGAGCGGAGGACCCGCTGGCCCAGCCGGTCGATCCGGTCGAAGAACCGGCCGCACGGGCGGCCGTCCCGGTCGATGATCACGACGTCGCGCACGCCGTGGTGCCACAGCGCGGACGCGACCGCGAGCCCGGCCGGGCCCGCGCCGACGATGACGACTTCGGCGGAGTTCGCCGGCCCCTCGCGCCGGTCGCGGACGGCCGGGCGCGGCAGCCGCGGCCAGTCACGCCCGCGCGGCGACTCGAGCAGGTGCGGCTCCGGCACGAACTTGATCATGACGCACTCACAGCCGCGCCCGCCGGGCTCAACCGACGACGGTGATCGGCACGATCAGCTCGATCACCGGACGCTGCTGCATCCCGTCGCTGACCAGCTGGCTCAGCATCGCTTCCGACTGCTCGGCGCTGTCGGAGGCGATCGGGCTGTAACGGGAGTAGAAGTACCCCGGCTTGCGACCGTTCGTCTCCATCGAATACATCTTGAGCACCGCTTCGCCCGGGCGGACCTCACCGTCGTAGAAGGTGAGGCGGCGCTGGTCCGGCGTCATGAAGCTCTTCGCGAACTGCGGGGACATCACCGCGGTCCCGGGGTCGTCGACGAACGTCGAGTCCTCGTCGAGCACGGCCTGCATGGCCACCCAGGTGCGGTCGGTCAGGTTCGTCTCGGCCTTGATCACCTGCCAGCGGCCCGGCTCCGGCAGGGTGACGCTGATCGAGACGTCGTGGTCGGTCGTGTCGATGGCGCCGGTGATCATCAGGACGCGGCGGCCGAGATCGGCCGTTCCGGTCATCTGGATGTCACGAGCCCGCACGCGTCCGTGGACATCCAGTCCGGGCAACTCGGGTGACGACATGGTCCGTCCTCCTTTTAACCAAGGATCCCCCAGAATGCGGACCGACCCGCAAACAAGAAAAGGCTTTCACACGCCGAGAGACGCTGTCAAGGTGAGGAATACATCCACAGCGCGTGACGCCCGGCCGCCGGGCGGCGGGCGGCGCTAGGCCGTTCGGCCTAGCCGCCGTCCGGGCTGCTGGGCTCCTCCACGGGCGGCCCGACCTCACCGCCGAGACCGGCTGCTTCGCTGTCCGGCAGGCCGACGTAGCGAATCGCGAACGAGGAGTCCGCGCGCCGCAGCAGGACCTTGAGGACCAGATCGGGTCGCACCGCGACCACGAAAATACCGCGGTCCCCGGGATCGCCGAAAATGTCGTAAATGAGGAATGCGGAACCGTCGCCGACGGCGAACAATGCTTCGTACATGACATTTCGCTGGGCCTGTGACGCCGATTCGGCCCACTTGTCGAGCAGTTCGGTTCCCTCGATGAGCTGGAGGCGCATCGCCATCCGCCGGCCTCCCAACCAAACGTCCGCGGGGTTACCCGAGACGGGTAGCGGGCCCCGGCCCGTGCCGGGCCGTGCTGACACCCCGGCCCAAACAGCTTCCAGTTTGCCCCGGGACACCCGCCGGGCTCATCTCCGAACTTGCGCTGCGGCGCCCGGGCGGGCCCGGCACCGCCGCACTGCGGGAGACGTGGGCGGGCGGTGCGCGGTGCGAACGTGGACGAGTGACCGGGAAGCCGCGCCGTCCGGCCGGTTTCCCGTGCCCGCCGCCGTCCCGCCGTTCGCCCGAAAGGAAGCGCCATGACGACCACCGAGGTGCCGGCCGCCGACCAGGCGGCCATCGGAGTCATCCCCCAGCGGCTCCTCGCGGCCTGGGCGCACCAGGACGCCGCGTCGATCGCCGACCTGTTCACCGAGGACGGCACGCTGATCCTGCCCGGCGTCTTCCGCCAGGGCCGTCAGGACATCAAGGAGTACTTCGCCGAGGCCTTCGAGGGCCCGTACGCCGGCACCCAGGTCGTCGGCAAGCCGATCGGCCTGCGCTTCCTCGGCCCCGACGTCGCGCTGCTGCTGTCGTCCGGCGGCGTGCTGGCGGCCGGTGAGACCGAGGTGTCGGCCGCGCAGGCGATCCGCTCGTCCTGGCTGGCCGTGCGGACCGAGGGCCAGTGGCGGCTCGCGGCCTACCAGAACAGCACCTCGAAGCAAGGCCTGCCCACGCCCGGCTCGACCGCCCCGACGGCATGACCGGCAGCCCCCGCCGCGTTCCCCCGGGACCGCCGCGCCGGGCCGCCCCCGGGATCCTGCGCAAGCTCCGCTCGGACCGGATCGGCCTGATGAGCGAGGCCGTCCGCGAATACGGTGACGCGGTGCGGGTGTCGATCGGCCCGAAGACGCTCTACATCTTCAACCACCCCGACCACGCCAAGCACGTGCTCGCGGACAACGCGGCCAACTACCACAAGGGCATCGGCTACACCGAGGCCAAGCGGGCGCTGGGCGACGGGCTGCTGACGTCGGAAGGCGCGCTGTGGAAGGAACAGCGGCGCACCATCCAGCCGGTGTTCCAGCACAAGCGGATCGCCGCGCAGGCCGACGTGATCATCGACGAGGCCCTCAGCCTGGTCGAGCGCCTCACCGCCCACCGGGACTCCGGCGCGCCGGTGGACGTGCTGTCCGAGATCACCGCGCTGACCCTCGGCGTGCTCGGCAGCACCCTGCTGGACACCGACCTCAGCGCGTTCGACGCGGTCGAGCACTCCTTCGAGGCCGTGCAGGACCAGGCCATGTTCGAGATGGAGACGCTGGGCATGGTGCCGCGGTGGCTCCCGCTCAAGGGGCAGCGGGCGTTCCGCGCCGGCCGCGACCACCTCCAGCACGTCGTCGGGCTCCTCGTGGAGCAGCGGAAGGCCCGGCCGTCCGCGACCGGCGACGACGTGCTGACCCGGCTCATCGCCTCCACCGCCAAGGAATCCGACAAACGGGTCGCCGACCGCCGCATGCGCGACGAATTGGTGACGCTGCTGCTGGCCGGGCACGAGACGACGGCCAGCACCGTCGGCTGGACGCTGGACCTGGTGAGCAGGCACCCGGAGGTCCGGGAGCGGCTGCACGAGGAGGCGGTGGCGGTCTACGGCGACCGTCGCCCGGCCTACGAGGACCTGACCCGGCTGCGCTACACGCACATGGTGCTGCAGGAGGCCATGCGGCTGTTCCCGCCGGTGTGGATCCTGCCGCGCCGGGCGCTGGCCGACGACGAGGTCGGCGGGTACCACGTGCCCGCGGGCTCGGAAGTGCTGATCTGCCCGTACATCCTGCACCGGCACCCGCGGTACTGGCCTGAGCCGGACCGGTTCCTCCCGGAGCGGTTCGACCCGGACGTGACGTCGGATCGCCCGCGCTACGCGCACATCCCGTTCGGCGCCGGTCCCCGGTTCTGCGTCGGCAACCACCTGGGGATGATGGAGGCCACCTTCATCATCTCCACGCTGATGCGCGACCTGCGGTTCGACACCGTGCCCGGGTTCGCGGTCAAGCCGGAGCCGATGATGTCGCTGCGCCTCGGCGGCGGGCTGCCCCTGACCGTCCACTCGTTCCCGGACCTCGGCCGTGCCGCGGCCTGACCGCCGGACATCGCGAAAGTGAGTGAACATGACTGAGCAGGCGGAGAACGGCTACGGCCGGCCCGAAGACCACCCGAAGGCGGCGGAGTTCGCGAAGCTGCGAGCCGCCATCGCCGACGAGGGCGTCCGGGAACACTTCCCGTTCCGCTTCCTGGCGGCCAACGAGACGTTCGCCCGCCTCGTCGACGCCACCGCCCACCGGATCCTCTCCGCGATCGGCGCCCTGCCGACCGCCTCCGGAACCTCGGTCCCGCAGGCCAAGCAGGAGCTGTCGATCCCGTGGCGCCGGACGATCCCGTTGCACTTCCTGTACGAAAAGCTGTCGGACTCGGGGATCTTCGCCCGGGAAGGCGGCCGGTACGTGCCCGGCACGGTGGCCGTCCCGTCGTTCGACGACGTCGCCGCCGAGCTCGCCGCGCGCGAGCCGGGTGCCGCCGTCGCCGTCGAGATCCTGCGGACGCTCGTCGACGAGGCGAAGACGTTCTTCGCCGGCGAAGCGACCGGTGACGAGATCCTCTTCGCGCCCGCGCAGCTTCCGTTGTGGCTGAAGTACTTCTCCAACGACAACCTGCTGTACTCGATCAACAACAAGGTCGGCGCGGAGGCGCTGAGCCGCCTCGTGCCGGCGGCGGGCGGCCCGTTCGAGATCCTCGAGATCGGCGGCGGCTGCGGCAGCGGCGCCGAGCAGGTGCTCCGCACGCTCGGTACCGACGTCACGCGCTACCGGTTCACCGAGGTCGCCGAGACGTTCGCCCGGCACGGCGAGAAGGCGGCCGCGGCCGCCGCGTCGCCGTCGACGACGGTCGAGTCGGCCCGCATCGACATGACGCTGCCTTGGGAGGCGCAGGGGGTCGAGCCCGGCACGTTCGACGCCGTGTACGCGGTCAACTGCTTCCACGTGGCGCCCGACCTCGACTTCGTCGTCGCCGAGGCGGCGAAGGCGCTGAAGCCGGGCGGCGCGGTCGTGGTGTCCGAATGCGTGCGGCCGACGAAGCTCGCCCGGCCCATCCACGCCGAGATCATCTTCGACTTCCTTGACAGCTTCACCGACGTCATCACCGACCCGGTGAAGCGGCCGACGCACGGCTTCCTCACCCCCGCCGCCTGGCGGGCCACGTTCGAGGCGGCCGGGCTCGGCGACGTGACGGTCCTGCCCGACGTGGACGCCATCGCCGAGCAGTACCCGGACTTCGTGGTGGGCGCCGTGATCGCGCGCGCGAGCACCCGATGATCGCCGGTCTCGTCCGCTTCGCCGTGCGCAAGTCCCTGCGCGACACCCGGCACGTCGGCGTGGTGCCCCGGCGCCGGGCCCGCGGCCTGGTGGCCGCGGTCTACCGGCAGGTGGAGCAGGACTTCGGGATGCTCGCGCCGCCGACGGCGCTGCACTCCGCGGCGCCGGAGTCGATGGCCGCGGCCTGGCTGATCCTGCGGGAGACGCTGCTGGTGCCCGGCCCGGCCGGCCGCGCGGCCAAGGAGGCGGTGGCCACCGGGGTGTCGGCGGCCAACAGCTGCCCGTACTGCGTGGACGTGCACGGCATGACGCTCGCCGCGATCCCGGACGGCCCCGGCGAGTCCGGCGGCTCCGAACGGGCGGCGCTCGAAGCGTGGGCCCGCGCGTCGGCGACCACGACGGCGCCCGCGCCGCCGTTCCCGCCCGCGCACGCGCCCGAGCTGATCGGCGTCGCCGTGGCGTTCCAGTACTACAACCGCATGGTGAACGTGTACCTCCGGGATTCGCCGTTCCCCGCGCACGTCCCCGAGTCCGCCAAGCCGCAGGCGCGGCGGGTGCTCGGCGGCGTGCTGCGGCCCCCGGCGACGTCGGGACCGCGGCCGGGAGCGTCACTGGAGCTGCTCCCGGCCGCTCCGGCACCGGAGGACCTGGGCTGGGCGCGCGGGAACCCGGTGATCGCCGACGCGTTCGCCCGCGCCTACGCCGTGGCCGAAGCGGCGGGTGCCCGTTCGGTGCCCGCCGGCGTCCGCGCGCTGGTGCGGGAGCGGCTGGCCGCCTGGGACGGGCAGGCGCCGGGGCTCAGCCGGTCCTGGCTCGACGAGGCGGTCGCCGGGCTCGCCGAGGCCGACCGGCCGGCCGGTCGGCTGGCGCTGGCCACGGCGCTGGCGTCCTACCAGGTCGACGAGGGGCTCGTCGAGGCGTTCCGCCGCACCGCGCCCGGCGACGACACCCTGATCGAGCTGACCGCGTGGGCCGGGATGGCCGCGGCCCGCCGGGTCAGCAGCCTGCTCGCCGGAGCCGTCGCCGACCACGCGTGACCCTGCGTAGAAAGAAGGCCTCCCCACCCGAAAGGGCGGGGAGGCCTTCTTTGTTGCGTGGAACCCTTGCGCCCGCGGCATTTCCGCTTGGTCGCGATGGGAGCAGCGCGGACGAGAACGGCCGACACACCGGCAGGCAGGTTCGCTGTCGACGCCGCGTGCCGTGGTGGCCACGCCGGGCGGTGTGCCGGCCGTTCTCGTTGCCGTGCCGGCCGTTGCGGGCGGTGTGCCGGGATGTCGTACCACCGACTCGGCGAGGCCGGCACGATTCGTGCCGGCCTCGCCGGATGTCCTGTGGGCTGTCCGCGGGACCACACGCCGGAAACCCGAACGGCTACGGCGGAAGGATCCGCCGTAGCCGTTCGAGCTATCACCGGTGCGCCGTCGGTCACCGCGAGACCCGGCGCCCGTCAAGGGGACGAAGCCGGGGCCGGCGCGGACACCGTCGCTGAGGGGTCGGTGTCCCGCCGGGCCCGGCTTCGTGGCGCGAGGCCGTCCGGGGAACCGCTTACGCGGCCTCGCCCAGCCGCTCCTCGAGGTCACGCTCCATCTCGGCGACGACGTCCGACCAGACGATGCCCCGGCCGAGCCGCGGCATCGGCCGCACGGTCAGGTCGACCGGCGCTTCCACCGGCTCGACGTACCGCGAAGTGGCCGCGGCGGCGTCCGTGCGACCCGTGTTGTTGGCAGTCATGACTTTCCCTCTCCTTCGTGCGGCCCCGGTAGTGCTCGGGGCCGGCGTCGGTTCACGCGACCCGGCCGTCCACGTCGTGGTAGCCGCCGCTGTAGAAGATGAGGGCGTCCTCGCCGGCCCCCCGGCCGGTGGCGACCACCCGGCCGAGGAAGACCGAATGGTCACCGCCCTCGATGACCTGCGCCAGCTCGCACTCCAGCCAGGCCAGGGCGCCCGTGAACAGCGGTGCCCCGGTCTTGCCGCCCGGCGTCCAGCTGACCGCGTCGAACTGGGCCAGCCCGTCGGGCCGCTTCCAGTCGGCGAAGTACTTCGACACGGCCTGCTGGTCCGAGGCCAGGATGTTCACCGCGAACGAGCCCGCGGCGACGATCGAGCTGTGCATCCGGGCCGCCTTGGCGACGCAGCACAGCACGAGCGGCGGATCCAGCGACACCGACGAGAAAGCGTTCGCGGTCATCCCGTGCGGGTCCGCGCCGCCGGCCGTGAGCACCGTGACGCCCGTCGCGAACTGCGCCATCACCTGGCGCAGTGCCGGTTGCGGGCTGAGCCCGCGGCGCGCCGCCGACGTCGGCACCCGCTGCAGCGGTGTCCGCTCGGCGGGGCCTGCTCCTGGGTGGCCCATTTAGACTCCCTTGCCGTTGCGCGCCGTAGCCGTCGTGTAGGGCGCCAACGCCTCCAGCAGCGCCTCGGGCACCCGGACCGGCACGGTCGCCGAGTTCGGTCCCCGCATGCAGGCGATCCGCTGACGTCCGCGCGCCACCAACCGCTCGCCGTCCGGGTGCAGGTGGACGTAGTCGAAGGTGAACTGCAGCTGCGTCTGGGTCAGCTCCTCGAGGCGCATCCGGATGGACAGCTCGTCGAAGCCGGTGATCTCCGCGAAGAATTCGCACTCCACCTTGAGGGTGTAGAGCTTCAGGTCGCCGCGGATGTCCGCCAGTACCGCCGGAGCCCGCTCGACGAGGAACATCTCGCGGCACCGGCCCTGCCACCGGACGTAGTTGACGTAGTAGACGTTGCCCACCATGTTGGTCTCTTCGAAGCCGACCGTGTGGCGGAGCTCGTAGTAGCCGGTCATTCTCGGTTCCCCTCTGCGTGGAGGACGGCGAAGACCACGGGGGCCGGCCGGTCGTCGACCGTGGTCGACCAGGTCGCGATCAGGGCGTCGCCGCAGGCGAGCAGCGCCCACCCGTCGGCCTCGACCCGGCGGACCGTGAGGGCCTGGGTCATCCCGCCGGTCTTGCGCACGCACTCCAGCGCGCTCCAGACCCGGGTGTTGGCCACCGCGACCGGTTCGCCGGTGTCCGCGGCCAGCAGCCGGCCGACGGCGACGAGCTCTTCGCCCAGCAGTCCGGTCCAGTCCTCGTCGGTCCGCTCGATCGCACTCTCGATGTCACACGTGAGCTGCCCGGAGCCGGTGACCGCCAGCGTCAGCTGCGCGGTGTGCGACGCGGTCACCTCGGCCCCGTCGATCTCCGGCTTGCCGTCGGGTCGGTAGCGCACCTCGACCGGCCGGTCGAGGCTGCGGCTCGCCGCCAGCGCCGTCTGGACGCGCCGCTCCGCGATGCCTTCGCACACGCGGTCCGCCGGGTCCGGCTCCAGCACCACCGATCGCCGGCCGCCGAGCAGCCGCTCGCACGCACGCTCGAGGTAGGCCCCGAGCATCGACGGCACCCACGGTCCCGCCCCGTCGCGCTTGCGCACCGCCCGGAGCATCAGCCCTTCCCAGCGTTCGACGAGCGTGCCGTCCGGGTTGCGGACGTCCAGGTCGTAGACGTAGCTGTCGCCGTCCTGGGACCGTTCGCGCGCGTCGAGCAGGACGTACTCGTCGTGCTGCTCGCCCGGTGCGGCCAGGTAGAGCTTCTCGATGCTCTGCGGCAGCAGCGTCGCGTCCGGGATGCAGCACTGGATCGCGTGCATCATCGCGTCCCGGGTGCCCGGGTCGGCCAGCAGCTTGTCCTGCGGCAGGAACGGCGCGAACCACGCCACGTTCGCCGACGTCGAGATCTCGGCGACCGCGTGCCGCGCGCTGGCCCGCCGGTACCCGAGCACGCGCTGGAAGCGCTTGCCCTGGAACAGGACCGAGCCGTACAGCTCGCGGATCGGGTCGACCGGGACCGACGGCAGCGCGACGTCCCGCAGGGTGGTCTCGCCGAGCGACTCCGGGCGGGCGAAGTTGAGCCGGGCCCGGAAGTGGTCGGCGCTGAAGCCCGTCTCGTCGCTGCGGATCACGACGTCCACGGTGTCGGCGTCCCGGGCGAGCGCGGCCAGCCGGATGGTGGTCGACTTGCCGGGCGAGACGATGATCGGGCGCAGGAACTCGACGCCCTCCAGCACCGGGGTGCCGCCGCGACCGACGGTGGCCGACGCGACCTGGGTCATCGCCTCCATGCCGAGCACGGCCGGGAAGAGCAGCTGACCGTCGAGCAGGTGGTCGGTCAGGTACGGGTCGCTGCCCGCGGACAGCTCGGCCTCGGTGATCAGCTCGACCCCGGGGTAGTGCACGACCGTCCGGTCGATGAACCGGGTCAGCGGCAGCTCGCGCCGCTGGATCGGCAGGGTCGGCAGCCCGTTCATGCGGCCGCAGATGACGAGCACCGGCGGCGTGGCCGGGTCCGAAAGCAGCTGGCGCAGGATGGTGATGCCCTCGTCGAGCGGGATCGGCGTGATGCCGTCGCGCATCAGGGCGCTGACCACGCCGAGCTTCTCGCCCATGCCGGTGCCGGACCAGACCGACCACTCCAGCGCGATCGCCCGCGCCCGGGGGTGTTCCCGGCCGAAGCGCAGGGTCGCCTCGGTCATCCAGTCGTTGGCCGTGGAGTAGTGCGCCTCACCGCGGAGGCCGGCGCGGCCGATGATGCTGCCGAAGGTCACCAGCAGCTTGATGCGGTCCTGGTCGACCGCGTCGAGCACGGCGTTGAGACCGTCGATCTTCGGCGCGATGGTCTTGCGGAAGGCGTCCTCGGTCAGGCTGAACAACGCGGCCGGCTCGTTGCGGCCCGCCCCGTGCATGACCGCGGTGACCGGGCCCAGCTCGGCTTCCACGCGGGCGACCACGCCGGCGATCTGCGCGGCGTCGGTGACGTCGGCCCGCTCGTAGACGTAGCGGATGCCCGCCGCCTCCATGCGGTCGAGGTTCTCCAGCAGCTCGGGGTCCGTTTCCGGGTCACTGCGCCCGAGGAGCGCGAGCTTCGCGCCGGAGTCCTTCGCCAGTGCCAGCGCGCTCTCCGCCGTGATGCCCTTGCCGCCGCCGGTGACCAGCATGACGTCGGTGCTGTCGAGGGTCTCCGGGATGGGACCGGAGGCCGCCGCCGGCAAGCCGACCAGCCGCGGGACCGTGCGGCCGCCGTCGGAGCCGTAGCGGGCTTCGACGAAGTCCGTCGTCGCCGCGACTTCGGCGACCACCGTCGTCACCGCGCGGTCGATCGCCGCCGGCTCCGCCGGGGTCGGGTCGGCCAGGTCGACGATCGTGGTCTTCGCCGACGGGTCCTCCAGGCGCAGCGTCTTCGCCAGGCCGGAGGCGCCGTAGCCGTGGTGCACCACGACGAACCGCGTGCCGTTGGGCGCGGCCATCAGGGCCCGGCCGGCTTCGAGGAACAGCCCGACGTGCCCGGCGTCGCAGTCGGTGGGCAGGCAGAGCAGCACGCCCTCACCCGCACCGCTGCGGGCGAGCGCCGTCCGCAGCGGCTCGGCGAGCGGGTTGCCCGGGGTGGCGAAGACCTGCCACTGCGCGGACACCGTGCCCGAGGGCAGGTCCGCGGCCGGGAGGGCCGCGGGCAGGTACTCGACCGCGAACGGCCGGACCCACGGTCCGATGCCCGGTGCTTCGCCCTTGCCCGCCGCGTCCGCCGGCTTCGCCGTCTGCGCCAGCTCGTCGATCATCTCGGCGAGATCGCCGAGACAGACGGTGGCGAAGTTCGGCATGCCCTCGAGCGCGGGCCGGCCGAGGGCCCGGGTGACGTCGTTGACCAGCTGGCCCACGGTGATCGACGAAAGGTGCAGGTCGTCGAGCGGGTGGGTGTCGGCCGTGACCGTCTCCAGCGGCAGCTCGACGCGCTCGGCGGCGAGCCTGCGCAGCAGGTCGAGCGTGGTGCTCTCGGTGTCGGCGGCTTCCGCCTCGGCGGGCCGGGCACCGGCGGCAGCCTGCTCCGCGGCGAGCTCGGCGTCGATCGCCGGAGCCGCCTCGCAGGGGCTGGCCAGGAACCGGTAGACCCCGTCGGCGGGCAGTTCCCGGACCACGCGGCCGGCGAACAGCCGCTCCGGGGTGACCGGGGCGCCCAGCGCGAACGCCGCGCCCAGCACCCGCAGGACGGCGCCGAGAGAGGTGCTGTCGGTGTCGAACGCCAGAACCGGCGTCCGCGGTGCGATGTCCTCGAAGAGCCCGGTGAGCACCCGGCCGGGACCGACCTCGATCACCAGGTCGCTGCGTTCGGCGACCTTCGCGGCGGCCTCCCGGAACCGGACCGGCTGCACGATCTGCTCGCACAGCAGCTCCGGCAGGTTCTCGGCGGCGTGCAGGACGTCGCCGGTCACCGTGGAGATCACCGGTCGCTGGAGCCGCTCGAAGCTGAACTCGCCGAGCCGCTCGATCATCGCGGTGGCGGCGGGTTCGACGGCCGGGGAGTGGAACGCGTGCGACACCTTGATCCGGGTCGCGCCGACGCCCTGGGCCTTGGCCAGTGCGACCACCCGGTCGACGGCCGCGATCGGTCCCGAGATCACCGTCTGCTGCGGCGCGTTGTAGCCCGCGATGACGACGTCGGTGCCGAGCCCGAGCTCCTCGGTCCGGGACGGCGACGCCGCGATACCGGCCATCGCCCCCGTGCCGGGGCCGACCTCGGTCGCCATCACCCGGCCGCGGATCCTGGCCAGCTCGGCCACCTCGCGCTCGCCGACCGCGCCGGCCCAGTGCAGGGCGGTCAGTTCGCCGAGGCTGTGCCCGGTCGCGGAGCTCGCTTCGACGCCGAAGGCGCGAAGCACCCGCAGCCCGGCGAGGGAGCCGGTGACGATCCGCGGCTGGGCCACCTCGGTGGAGGCCTGGTCGCCGTCGGTCGGCAACGCGGCCGCGTCGTAGAGCTCGCGGGCGACGTCGAACCGGCGGCGGACCGCGCTGTCCCCGCCGCGGCCGGAACCCTGGCCGGGGAAGAGGAACCCGATCCGCGGCGCGGTGGGCCGCGAGCTCGCGAAGATGCCGTCGGTGCTCTCGAACACCGAGTCGCCCTCTTCGAGCAGTTCGAGCAGCCGGGTGAGCTTGCGCTCGGCCTGCTCGGGGTTCGCGGCGACGACCGCGGCCCGGACCGGCTTGCCCGACAGCTCGGCGGCGAGGCTGCCGGCGAGGTCGGTCAGCTCGGCGAACGACAGCTTCGGCACCGATTCGAGGAGCGCCGCGAGGCGTCCGCGCAGGGTGGCGACGTCGTCGGCGTCGAGCAGCAGCAGCTCGGCGTCCTGCCGGCCGGCGACCAGGGCGCGGGAGCGCTCGTCGAGCTCGTCGCGGCGGGGAGCGTGCGGCCCCTCGGCCACGGTGACGTGCGAGTTGATCCCGCCGAACCCCATCGCGGACACGCCGGCGCGCACCGGGTGCTCCGCGGGCCACAGCTCGGCCTCGCTCGGCACGTACATCCGGGCCGCGTCGCCGGTCAGCGACTCGTGCGGGTCGAAGTGCCCGGTGCCGGGCGGGATGACCTGGTGGTAGACGGCCAGGGTGGCCTTGATCAGCCCGGCCACCCCGGCCGCGGCCTTGGTGTGCCCGATGTTGCCCTTGATCGTGGACAGCGCCGCCGGCTTGGCCAGCGGGTCGGCGTCCCGGCGAGCGGTCGACAACGCCTCGATCTCGGTGGCGTCGCCGAGCGCGGTGCCGGTGCCGTGGCCTTCGAAGTAGGACACGGTCTCGACGCCGTAGCCGGCGCGGGTGTACGCGCGCTTCAGCGCCAGCCGGTGCCCGGCGGCCTCGGGCCGCGTGATGCCGCCCTTGCCGTCGGAGGACACGCCCCAGCCGGTGACCGACGCGTAGATCCGCTTGCCCTGCTCGATCGCGTCGCTTTCGCGCATCAGCACGAGCATGCCCGAGCCCTCGCCGGGCCAGAAGCCGTTGGAGTCGGCGTCGTAGACCTTCATGTCGCGCTTGGCCAGCGCGCCGGTCTTCGCGAACCCGATCACCTCGAACGGGTCGATGGAGAGGTCGACACCGCCGGCGACGGCGACGTCCAGGTCGCCCTGCGTCAGGGCGTTGGCCGCGCTCACCACCGAAAGCAGCGAGGAGGAACAGGCGCCGTCGACGGTGTACCCGCCGCCGCCGAAGTCGAAGTGGTTGCAGACCCGCCCGGCGATGGTGTTCGCCAGGCCGCCGGCCAGGGTGTCCTCGTTGATCTCCGGGAACGGCGCCTTGTACTGGATTTCCAGCTCGCGCAGGAAGTCGCCGGTCTCGTCGTCACCCCAGCCGCGCCCGGCCAGCGCCGCGGCGACGGTGCGCCGGACGTAGGGCCAGCGCAGGCGCATCACGTTGGCGCGGGAGAACTCACCCGTGAGGCTGTTGCCGATGACCACGCCGGTGGCGGGCTTCGACGTGCCTTCGCCTTCGGGGAACCCGGCGTCGGCCAGCGCTTGCGCGGCGACGTCGAGGGCGAGCCAGTGGGTCGTGTCGGTGGCCCGGAACGTGCTCCCGGCGACCTTGTGGGCGACCCGGTCGAACTCGTAGTCCCGCAGCACCGCGGCCTTCTGTGCGTAAAACCGGTCCGGTGCCTTGGGGTCTGGCGAATAGTAGTCTGCCCGATTCATCCGTTCGTCGGGCAGCCTGCGGAACGCCCGGCGACCGGCCAGTACGTTCTCCCAGAGCTCCTCCGGTGAACCCGCGTCCGGGTACCGGAGACCGATACCCACGATCGAAATCCGCTCACCGCTCATGCCACCGCACTCCCACTGGCTACTCGTGCCCCGATTACCGGCCCCGGTTCAGCATGACCCGGTGTTCCGGTCGTGTCTTCTTTCTGCATGCCCGCGGTCACCGGGACAGCACCCGGCGACACGCATCCTCGAATTCGCCTGATCCGGTACCGCTCAGCGGCCGAACTGGCCTGGCGTCCGGCCTTCGCCGGCCGGCCCGCGGTACGCCTGCGCGATGTCGAGCCAGCCGTCGGCCAGCGCTCCCTCGGCGCGCACGTCGAGGTCGTCGCGGTGCCGCCGGCGGGTGACCAGCAGGCAGAAGTCCTCGGCCGAGCCGGTGATCCGCTCCGGCGAGTCCGCCGGCCCGAACGTCCACAGCGCGCCCGAGGGCCCGGTGATCTCGAACCGGAACTCGGTCTCCGGCGGTGTCAGGTTCCGGGCCTGGTAACCGAAGTCCCAGACGCGGACGGCGAACCCGACCAGGTGCCGCAGCCGGTCGGTGCGCACCGGCGTCACGCCGAGCGCGTCGGCGATGTCCTGCCCGTGCCCGAACAGCTCCATCATCCCGGCGCACGCGAGGACGTACGGCGGCAGCGGGTTCACCAGCCACGGCACGAGCTGGTCGCCCGGCACCGCGGCGAGCGCCTTGATCGCGGTGTCCCGCTCGCCGCGCCACTTGGCCAGCAGCACTTCGCCCGGGTCGGTTTCGAACTCCTTCAGCGCGGCCTCGACCGCCGCGTCGAGGCCGCCGGTGAGCGACTTCGTCATCGCGACGAATGCTTCCGGCTGCGCCGAGGCGAAGCCGGCGATGCGCAGGATGAAGGTGAGGTGGGCGATCTGCTCCCGGACCCGCCAGCCCGGCGCGGGCGACGGAGTCTCCCACCCGGACTCGGTGAGGCCGGCCACGAGCGCGTCGACCTCGGCGGCCTCGGCGGTCAGGTCGGCGAGCACAGCCGTCGTGTCAGTCACGTTGTTCCGTCCTCTCGTTCGGGGTTCAGCTGCCGGCCACGAGGTCCAGTTTGGACACCGCGCGCCGGCCGGTGATGGAGCCGTCGGGAGCGGGCGCGCCGTACTTGACGTCGACACCGCGCTCGTTCAGGGCGCGGACGATGCCGGGCACGGACCGCTCGGCGAGCGCGGCGATCGTCATGGCGGGGTTCACCGTCAGCGCGCCGGGGACCGAAGCGCTGTCGGTGACGAAGATGCCCGCGTGATCGCGCAGCTCGTGGTTCGGGTGCAGCGCGGACGTCGCCGCGTCGTCACCGATGCGGCAGGACGACAGCGGGTGCACGGTGTAGGCGCCCACGACGTCGTTGGTCCACGGCGCGACCTTCGCCAGGCCGTCCTTCTCGATGATGGCCTTGCAGTCGGCGTCGGCCAGGGCCCAGCCGCGCAGGGTGTTCGGCGTCGGGTCGTAGCGCAACGGCCCGCGGCCGAGCATCTGCTGCGAGATCCGGTACGCGTTCCCGGTCGGCGGCGGGGTGCCGAAGACGCCTTCGTTGTCGTCCTCGGTCATCAGGAAGATGGTCAGCCAGCTCGACCACTGCTTGAGGATTTCCTTCTTCTCCGCGCCGAACCAGCGCGGCTCCTCACCGCCGGGCGCCTGCGCGAGGATCGTGCCGAGCCCGGGCGGGAAGTACAGCTGCTCCAGCGAGTACCGCTCGTACTCGGGCAGCGAGCCGTCGAGCTTGTCCCAGTTCGCCACGGTCGGGCCCTTGCCGATGTGGTTCGCGGCGTAGGCGGCACCGCCCTCACGGGACAGTCCGAGCACCTCGCGCACGCGGTCCTCGTTGATGATGGCCGTGTTGAGCCGTTCCCCGTTGCCGGAGAAGTACCGGCCGACCCCGTGCGGCATCCGGCCGAGCGAGGCCTCGGACCGCTGCAGGATCACCGGCGTCGCCCCGGCGCCGGCCGCGATGATGACGACCTTCGCCTCGATCACGCCGGATCCGTTGTGGATGCGGTAGTCCTCTTCGTCGATCAGGTCGTAGTGGACGCGGTAGCCGCCGTCTTCGGTCCGCTCCAGCCGTTCCACCTCGTGCAGCGGCCGGATCTGCGCACCGTGCGCCAGCGCGGCGGGCAGGTAGTTCGTCAGCATCGAGCGCTTCGCGTCGAACCGGCAGCCCGCCATCTGGAAGTTGCAGTTGGTGCAGCGGGCGTTGTCCACCGCCACCGGGGCCGGGTTCGCCGTGCGGCCCGAGTGGTTGCAGGCCGCGGCCCACAGCCCACCCGCGTAGCTGACGTCGTTCCAGTCCTGGCGCGACACCGGGATCGACTCGTCGACCCGGTCGTACCACGGCTCGAGCGAGTCGCGGCTGATCTCCGCCGGCCACATGCGGCGGCCGATGCTGCCCTGGCGGTCGAAGACGAACTTCGGCGCCCGCGGCATCGCGGCGAAGTACACCACGCTGCCGCCGCCGACGCAGTTGCCGCCGAGCACGCTCATCCCGTCGCCGGCGACGAAGTCGAACACCCGGGTGTAGCTCGAGCCGAGCATGTAGTCGTGCTCGAAGTCGTCCGCGGCCAGCCACGGCCCGCGCTCGAGCACCACGACCTTGGCTCCGCCCGCGGCGAGGTGGTAGGCCGGGATCGACCCCCCGAAGCCGCTGCCGACGATGACGACGTCGGTCTTCTCGATCGCGCTCATGCGGGACTCCCCGAAGGTGTGGTGTCGGGATGCGGCTCGGCCAGCTTGCGGCCGTAGGAGAACTTCGGGAACCGCCACAGGCCGTCGGCGTCCGGCAGCCGGTAGCCCAGCGCGAGCAGGCCGGGGTGCCCGGCCGCCAGCGCTTCGGCGGTGTGCCGGTGCGGGGCGGTGTCGTAGGCCATGTTGCAGAACAGGGCCAGGCTGACCCAGCCCTCCTTCTCCGGGTGACCCGGCTTCGTCAGCCGGGTCACCAGGGCGCGCCGGTGCTCGTAGGGCAGCGCGACGAACGGCGGCAGGTCGGAGTCGAGCTCCAGCTCGACCTCACCCGCGTAGGTCTTCGCGTGGTCGTTGAGCGACTGCGCGAGGTACGGCAGGCCGGCGGTGATGCCGGTGGCGTCGTAGTTCAGCAGCTCCAGCGCGCCCGCCTCGACCGCGCCGGCCCCCGGGGAAACCCCGGCCACCGCGTGGTCGTCCGGGGAGCGTTTCTCCCCCGGCACGATCGTGTCGGCGTACGCTTCCAGGGTCAGCACCTGGACTTCTTCTTCGCTGGCCACCGGCCTGCCTCCTCACTGTCCGAAGCGGAGTGTTGCGTTCCGCGTTTCCGGGATCACGCCGCGAGCGGCTTCTCGTCACCGGCCGGGACGGGCGGTGCCGCGGTGAGCTTCGCCTTCTGCGCGGCCTGCTCGGCCTCGAACTTGATCCGCGACTTGTTCGAGAAGTGCAGGCCCCACAGGAAGAGCCCGCGGATCAGGCACACCGACGCGGTGGCGAAGAACAACCCGTAGGCGATGTGCGCGGCGGTGAAGAAGCCGTACATCATCGCGACACCGGCGCCGAAGGCGAACTGCGAAGCCGGCTTCGACGGCGTGGTGCCCGGGTCGGTCACCATGTAGTTCGTGTAGAGCACGAACGCGATCCCGGTGCCCATCGCCAGCGCGCCGGGGATGGCCGTGCCGAAGAGCACCCCGCGCAGGACGGCCTGGATGACGAAGAACGACAGCCAGCCCCCGATCAGCCACATCCGGCCGGTCAGCAGCGAGTTGAGCACCGTGCCCGAGATCAGGATGACGGCCACGATCAGCCAGCCGATCCAGGTGTCGACCTTCTCCGAGAAGTGGTACGGCGGCGTCATGTTGACCCACGGGAACACCAGCAGCATCACGGTGATGCCGAAGTTCGACGGGTTCATGTAGTGCCGCATCCGGCCGAACACCGGTGCCTGCAGCACCCACTTGGTACCGACCGCGACGATGACACCGAAGATCATCGCCCAGATGTGGTCGTTGACGTAGGTCAGCATGTTCAGGGCCAGCGCGGTGATGTGCGCCGGGAACAGGAACTCCACCAGGCCCTTGAACCCGCCGCCGCGGTAGCGGACGGGCCGGTTCGTCACGCGGGCGTTGATGGTCTCCAGCACGATTTCCGTGGTGTAGGAGACCGCCAGCGCGACGAACGGGAAGATCCACGGCTGCTCGAACCCGAGCACGGTGTAACCGAGGATGTTGAAGATCGTGATCGAGATGGCGAAGCGGCGCAGGGCCGTGATGACCTTGTTGGTCCGCTTCGGCGGTGCAGTGTCCACTTTGGTCGTTATGGGCGTCACCATGACGTCACTTCTCTTCCTTCGCCTGGGTGCCGAGCTGGAACGAGTGGGAGCCCGGTGCGAGCTTCAGGTCCTGCGTGTGCGGCTTCCCGGTGCGGTCCCGCCAGAGCAGGTGCACCGCGAGCGGACCGGTGACGTCCGCACCCAGCCCGATCTGGACGTCGAAGCTGCGGCGGCCGGAGTGCCCGCTGCTGCCGTCGACGCGGCCCACGTACTTCTTGCCGTCCGCCGTGGTCACGGTGGCCTCGGCGCCGATCGCCGGCGAACCGGCCGACGGCAGGGGCCCCGGCGCCACGGGGGCATCGGTGGTCAGCTTCAGCTGCAGGAACTTGCCGGTCTTCGGGCTGTCGTTGTGGTAGTAGATCGGCTGCTCCCACTGCCGTGCGACGGCGAAGTCGGGCAGTCCGTCGCCGTCCGCGTCGCCGACGCCGATGCCGCGGGTGGGCACCGGGACGGCCAGGCCCAGCTTCGGCGCGAGGTCGACGTAGGTGCCGTCCGTGCGCTTCACGAAGAAGTGCAGCGTCTGGTCGCCGGCGAGGTCGTCACCGGGACGGGCGTTCGGCCACCAGAACGGGTTCGACGTCATGCCGTCGTTGGCCACGGCCAGCTCCTGCAGCTGCGGCCAGCGGTTGACCTGCCCCTTGATGAAGCCGGTGGCCTGCGCGATCTGGACGTCACCGCTGTTGTTGAAGTCCTCGATCTTCGGGTCCCAGCCCCAGCCGGACCACGCCGTGCGCGTCTCGCCGCTCTCGTCGTGGAACGGTGCCACGCCCTTCTGCAGCTGGCCGCGCAGGTCCGTGAGGTCCTTGGCGGTGTTCACGAACTGGTAGTTCGACTCCTCGACACCCCACGAGGTCGTGATGTTGCTGACGAAGATGTCGTACAGCCCGTCGTGGTTGAAGTCGCCGAAGTCGACGCCCATGCCCTTGAACGAGTCGTTCCCGAGCACCTTCGACTTCGGGTCGGCGATCCCGCGGACCCCGGTGACCTCGCCGAACTCGATGGCGCCCGGCTTGGACTTGTTGTAGAGCAGGTGATCGTGCCCGAAGTCGTTGGCGATGTAGAGCTCCGGCAGGCCGTCGGCGTCGATGTCGGTGGCGCTGGCGCCCAGCGACCAGCCGGTGCGGGCGTTGGCCGGGATGCTCGTCGACGCGTCCACGAAGGACACCGACGGGTTCGTCCCCGCGGTGGCCCCGGTCCAGCGGTAGATGAACTTGCCGCCGCCGTTCGTCGCGTGCGACATCGACTGGTTCATCGTGATGCCGCCGTCGGCGTTCGGGTCCAGGACCTTGCTGTCCGGGAAGTAGTTGCCGATGAAGACGTCCACGTGGCCGTCGCCGTCGAAGTCGCCGATGGTGGCCGCGTTGGTGTTCCACAGCGGGCCGTTGTACTTGCCGTCGGCGCCGCGCAGGTTGCCCGGCACGAGCTCGGTCGGCTGGAACGCCGCGGGAGCCAGCTTGGTGGCGCCGGCCTTCTGCAGGAACACGACCGGCGTGCGCCCCCAGTAGTAGACCATGACGTCCATCCGGCCGTCTTCGTTGAAGTCGCCGGGGACGCAGCCCATCGGGGCCATGTAGTCCCACGTCGGCAGCGGCGCCGGGTCGAGCGCGAACGGCGCGTAGCGCTCCTGGCCCTGGCCCGGCACCGGCGTGACGACGACCTGGTCGCTGCGCGGGTCGACCAGGCAGATGTCGTTGGCCAGGCCGTCACCGTCGAGGTCGTTCATCGCGATGCCGGCGCCGGTCGAGGACATCCAGGCCGAGATGGCCTCGTACTGCTTGTTCAGCGTCCGGACGTTCTGCGACTTCGCCGCGGCGGGCAGCGCGATCGTCATCGGTGTGAAGTGGAAGTTGGCTGCCAGCTGGTCCTGCTCGGCGGCCGAGACGGTCGGCAGGCGCGCGACGAAGAACATCGTCAGCACCAGCGCGATCGCCACGATGCCCGCCAGCTGCCGGCGCAGCCAGCGCGAGGTCGCGGTCATTTGTTCACTCCTCCGTGAGTCAGCACTTCATCGGCGATCCGCTGCCGCCAGGTCTCGAACGCCGGGAGCTCGCCGTCGACGACAGTCGCCGGCCACACCTCCCGGGTGATCGCCGCGGCGCGCTCGGCGGGCAGGCCGCAGATCGCCCGGGTGGCGACCTCGGTCTCCGGGAGCAGCAGGCCCGCGGTCACCCGCGCGTCGGCCGCGAACGCACTCCCCTGGGCGAGCTGCCCGCGGTGCTCGCCCGCGCGGCGGGCCAGCTCGGTCAGCTCGTCTTCCTTGACGCCGCAGGCGTAGGTCGAGGCGAGGCCGACCCCGGCGTAGAGGTCACCGTGGCGAGCCGGGTCGAACCCGGCGATGGTCTTCGTCACCAGGTCGACGTCCGTGCCGCAGATGAACCACAGCGCCCGGCCGATGCCCTGGTCGACGGCCCGCAGCGCGTAACCGCTGTATTCCTTGGCCGGCCAGGGAAAGCCCGGCTCCTGGTACTGCTGCCGGACGTACTTCTCGGTCTTGAAGTACGCCTGGTGGAAGCCGTAGCCGTCGAGCACCAGCCACCGCAGCAGCGGGTCGAACCGGTCGGCCTTCGGCCAGGCGAAGCGCGGCAGCCGCGCCATCGCCCAGCCGGCGCCGACCAGGATGATGTAGTGCTGCCGCGCTCCGCCCGGACCGGCGATGAAGTCGTCGACGTGCCGCCGGCCGCCGAAAGGCAGCCCGTCGAGCATCGCGTAGCCCATTCCCGCGCCCTCGTAGGCGAATCCGCGGAACTGCACCGGAATGCGTTCCAGCCATTCCTCGCACTGCGCGGGGTTGCGGGACTCGACGGCGTGCGCGTAGCCGAGCAGGAATTTCTTCCCCACCGTTTCCAGCAGTTCCTGAGCCTGCGGGCTCTTCTTGTGGAAACCACGCTTGTCCAGCGACGTCTCCGAGTCGTCCGGTGTCAGGATCCGGCGCCTCAATGCGCGCCAACCGTCGCCCACCGCATTCCCCTTTCGGGCTACGAACATCTTCCGATACTCGAATCAACTGTCACAGATTCCACTCCGGACGGTCTACTCCACCGTTGCCGCCGGATTGCCGGGGCGCGGATTCAGCTCGCCGCTCGGTGTGCGTGCGGCCGGAATTCCGCCCGGATCGCGGCCCGCCAGAGCTCGTAGCGCGGGAGCGGGCCGCCGTCGTCGCCGACCGCCTCCGTCCGGTCGGAGATGGCCTGCAGCTGCCCGACCGCGAGGTCGGTGAGCACGCCGGCGGCGAGGTGGGTGTGCGCGGGCACGTACCCGGCGTAGGTGCGGGCCTTCACCGCGAACACGACGCCGAGCGCGAGCTGGTCGTAGTGCTCCCCCGCGGCGTGGCGCAGCCGGGCCAGACCGGACTGGTCACTGCCGCCGGCGAACGTCGAGGCCAGCCCGACCCCGCTCCACAGGTCCGCCCGGCGGGCCTCGGCGAACCGCCCGACCGCTTCGGCCACGGCGTCGGAGTTCCCGCCGTTGATGAACCACAGCGCGCGGCCGACCCCCTGGTCGAACGCCCGGCCGAAGTACTCCGGCCGGCCCGCCCACGGGTAGGGCACCGGGTCCGCCTGCTCGCCCACCCACTTGTCCGTGTCGAAGTAGGCGCGGTCGAAGCCGTAGCCGTCGACGGCGAGCCAGCTCATCACCGGGTGGTAGGCCACCCCGGTCAACTCGGGCAGGATGTTCTTCCACAGTGGCCGCGGCAGCCGCGCCATGGCGAAGCCGATCCCGATGTAGGTCAGGAAGATGTGCGGGCGACCCGGCCCTTCCAGCAGTGCGCGGGTGCGGTCGCGGCCGCCGCCCGGCATGGCGTCGAGGATCGTGTAGCCCATCGTCGCGCCTTCGTAGGCGAAGCCGCGCTGTTCGGGCTCGACCAGCGCCAGCCGGCGCTCGATCTCCCACAGCGGCGCACCTTCGATGGCCCATTCGAACCCGCACACGACCGCTTGCGGCACCGCCTCCAGCCGGGCCGTCGCGTCGGTGTGGGTGACCGGGAAGCCGCGCTCGGCGAACCCGACCGAAGCCAGTGAAGGAGCCAGGAACCGCTTCCGGAGGACTCCGATTACCGTGGACATGACGTGGTCGTCCTCTTCTCTCCGGCGGATCAGGCGACGGCGCGCAGGTGCGGGTGCTGAGCGGCGCGCATGCGCTGGGTGAACGGCGACTGCTTCGAGGCCAGGGTGATCGCGATCGGCGCGTCGGTCGCGGCCGGCGCGCGCAGGCCCACCCGGCCGGTGGACAGGCCCTCCGCCGTCACGGTCACCGTCGAGTAGCCGATCGAGAAGCGCGGCCCGCCCAGGCCCGGCTGGTGCTGCGCGACGGCGATCGCCGTCCACCGCCCCGCGGGCACGCCGTGGATGGTCAGCTCACCCGAGCTCATGCCGGCCGAGCCGCCGAAGGCGACCGGACCGCACTGGGGCACCGGGTCGGCGAAGAGCCCGACGAGGGTGTCCGCGGGCGCGGCGTCGCCCGGCATGTCCAGCCGCATCGACAGCACACCCGTGCCCGACTGCAGCGAAGCACAGCTGCGACCGGCCGCACGCAGCGTGCGCAGCGGCGGAAGCCGTTGCAGCGTCGGCGAAATCGCTACGAGCAGCTCGGCCACCTGCGGTTCGCGGTACTGCGTCGGGGTCAGCCCGACCGCCCGCGAGAACCGGCTGGTGAACGTGCCGACACTGCTGTAGCCGACGCTGCACACGATGTCGGAGACGTTCAGCGACGTCGTCAGCAGCAGCCGCTTCGCCTCGAACAGGCGCACGGCCGTCAGGAACCGGCCCGGCGTCACGCCGGTGGCGTGGGCGAACATCCGGGAGAAGTGGAACCGGCTGACGAACACCTCGGAGGCCAGGTCCCCGAGCGTGATGGGCTCGTAGTAGCGCTCCTGGATCATGGAAATCGCCTGCAGCACCGCGGGCCGGACCGACTTCTCCACACGCTCGATGGCCGGTGCCCGGGGCTCATCGTCGAATTCGCTCTCGTATCCGACAGCAGCTATAGACCGCAACATCATGCGTCCAACCTCGAATTCCCCTGATGGCAGTTCTCCTGGTGCCCAGGGAAGACGCCGCTGCTTGCAGTTCGATTGACGAGCGGTCGAGGCCTACCAGGCGAAACGCACTCGGCCGGACGGCGTCCGGGCGGCCACGGGGAATCCACATCGACCGGACCGTGTGGAACGCACGGCGCGGAGGTGCGGGACGCCCGCACGCGTGGAGTGGGCGGGCCCGGCGCGCCCGTGCCTGGTCCGTTCCGGCGGACACCCGCGAAAACGGACGACCAGGGTAGGCCGAATGGCGGACCGTGCGAAACGCACACCGCGAACCTGCGTGACGCACGTGAGCACCCGACAAACGCACCTCGACTCTGGTGGGTGCCTCACTGGCCGCCGGTCCGGCTCTCTGTCACATTCAGGGAGAAGCTCGGTGTCGGCCGTCCCGCGACACGAGCGGCACCACTGGGGAGTGCGGGGGCGCACTGAATACGCTGGAGGCCAGTCATGTACTCCGAATCGCCGCCACCGCCGGACGACACCGGGGTGACGTTCACCGTCCTGGGGCCGCTGGAAGTGCTGCGTGGCGGGGTCGACTACGCGCCGACCACGCCCAAGGTGCTGCAGCTGCTCGCCGTGCTCGTGCTGCGCCCGGGCAAGATGGTACACATCGACACGCTCATCCGGGAGCTCTGGTCGGACAACCCGCCGCGGACGGTGCGCACGACGCTGCACACCTACGTCTACCACCTCCGCCGGTGCATCGACCAGAACGGGCTGGCCGCCGACGGCGAGAAGATGCTGGCCACCAAGCAGTCCGGCTACACCTTCTACATCGACCCGACGCGAGTGGACACCCACCGGTTCATCCGGCTGCAGCAGCTCGGCCACGAGCACCAGGACGCCGGGCGCCACGCCGCGGCGGCCGACGCCTACCGGGCGGCGCTCGACCTCTGGTCCGGGCCGCCGCTGGCGAACGTCCACTGTGGACCGGTGTTGTCGGCCTACCGCACGGAACTGCTGGAGCAGCGGCGCAGCGTGCTGCACCTGCGGATCGAAGCGGAGATCATCAGCGGCAAGCACCGCGAGCTGATCGGCGAGCTGCGGTCGCTCGCCACCGGCAGCCCGCTGGACGAAGCACTGCACGGCCAGCTGATGCGCGTGCTCGGCCGCAGCGGCCGCCGGTCCGACGCGATGGCCGTCTACCGCCGGCTGCGGTCGCGGCTGGCCGGCGAACTGGGTGTCGAGCCGTGTGACGACCTCCAGGTGCTGCACCGCGAGCTGATCTCCGAAGGGGATCACCGCTGACCCACCGCTTTGCCCGGCTCCGGCCGTTTCCGTCGCACGCCCGAGAACGAAGTGAGGAAGTCCGATGTCTGCTCCGCACACGCGTACCTATGGACAGTTCTGCGGCATCGCCCGCGCACTCGAGCTCGTCGGCGAGCGCTGGTCGCTGCTGATCATCCGTGATCTGGTGCTCGGCGCGAAGCGCTACGACGAGCTGCAGGCCGGTCTGCCGAAGATCCCGCCGTCGATCCTGTCGGCCCGGCTCAACGACCTGGAGGCCGCCGGCGTGCTCCGCCGCCGCGTCCGCGCCGAGCTCGACGCCGGTCTGGTCTACGAGCTGACCCAGTACGGCAGCGAGCTCGACCACATCGTGCTCGACCTCGGGCTCTGGGGCGCCCGCTCGCTGAACGCCCCGAAGGCCGACGAGGTGTTCACCCTGGACGCGGCGATCCTGTCGCTCTACACCACGTTCCGCTCCGACGCCGCGGAGAACGTGCAGATCAACTTCGAGATCCGCTACGACGACCGGATGATCGTGCACGCGCTGGTCGAGAACGGCGCGGTCAAGGTCGGCGAGGGCCGCTTCCCCGGGGCCGAGCTGGTGATCGAGGCGGCGGCCGGCACCGCGCTGCTGGACCTGATGAGCGGCCGGCTGACCGCCGCCGACGCGACCCGCACCGGCAAGCTCGGCATCGAAGGGGCCGTCGCGGACCTCGAGATGTTCGCGCAGCTGTTCCACATCCCCGCGGCACCGGAGCCGGCGACCGGCATCGTCGTCCGCTGACCCGGCGACCGGGTCAGGGCCGGGGTTCCGCCCGGCCGGCCCGGTCCGCACGGGCCCGCAGGTACCGGCGTTCCGGCCCGCTGTCGGTCCGGTCCGCGGCCCGGAGGTAGTGCTCGCGCGCGGCGGCCGGGTCACCGGCGCGTTCGAGCAGGTGGGCCCGCACGGCGTCGGCCCGGGCACCGACGCCGGGCGCGCCGTCGAGCTCGTCGAGCACGGCCAGGCCGGCGTCGGGCCCCAGCACCTGGGCGAGGGCGACCGCGAGGTTCACGGTCACCACCGGGCTCGGCATCAGCTCGCCCAGCACGCCGTAGAGCTCGACGATCTGCGGCCAGTCGGTCTCCTCGGTGCTGGGCGCCTCGTCGTGCAGCGCCGCGATCGCCGCCTGCACCTGGTACGGCCCGACCGGTCCGCGGCCGAGCGCGGACCGGATCAGCCCGGCGCCCTCGGCGATCATCGCCGCGTCCCACCGGCCGCGGTCCTGTTCGGGCAGCGGCACCAGCTCGCCGTCCGGGCCGGTGCGCACCGCCCGCCGCGCGTGGGTCAGCAGCATCAGCGCCAGCAGGCCCGTCACCTCGCCCTCGTCCGGGCGCAGGGCGTGCACCGCGCGGGTCAGCCGGATCGCCTCCGCGGTCAGCTCGACGCGCAGCAGGTCCTCCCCCGACGTCGCCGTGTAACCCTCGTTGAAGATCAGGTAGAGCACCTGGAGGACGACGCGCAGCCGCTCCGGGAAGTCGTCCGGCGACGGCGCGCCGAACGTCGAGCCCGCGGCGGCGATGGCCTCCTTCGCGCGGGTGATGCGTCGCGTCATGGTCGCCTCCGGCACCAGGAACGCCTTCGCGATCTGCGCCGTGGTGAGCCCGCCGACCGCCCGCAGCGTGAGCGCGACCTGCGAAGGCTGCGACACCGCGGCGTGGCAGCACAGGAACAGCAGGGTCAGGGTGTCGTCGGCGTTCGCGGGCTGCTCCTCGCCGGGCCCGGGTACCGCGGCGACCGGTTCGCGCGCGGCGGCCGACTCCTCACGCCGGCGTCGTGCGCTCTCGCTGCGCCACTGGTCGGTGAGCCGCCGGGACGCGACGGTGACCAGCCAGCCGCGCGGGTTGTCCGGGACGCCTTCGCCCGGCCACTGCTCGCTCGCCGCGAGCAGGGCCTCCTGGACGGCGTCCTCGCACGCGTCGAACCGGCCGTACCGGCGCACCAGCACGCCCAGCACCGAGGGCACCAGCGGGCGCAGGACCTCGGCGACGGCGGTCACGCCATGGGGACTTCGGCTTCGGCATCGGCGAAGAAGACGACCTCGCGCACCTCGACGCCGAGGCCGTCGAAGGCGGTGTCCGGGATCATCGCCGCGAGCTCGACCGCGCGTTCCCTGCTCACGCACTCCACGAGGTAGTACCCGGCGAGGAATTCCTTGGTCTCCAGGAACGGGCCGTCGGTGACCGCGGGCGGGCCCGGGCGCCCGCGCACGACGGTGGTCTCACCGGCCGGGCCGAGCGCCTGCGTGCTGATCATCTCGCCGGACTCCCGGATCGTGCGGATGAACTCCCCGTGCCCGGTCGTGATCGCGTCCATGTCCCGCTCGGACAGCTTCGCCATCACGTCGGGGTTCAGGTACATCGCCAGCAGGTACTTCACGTCCCGGCTCCCTTCGGCCACCGCGCCTGGTCCGCGGCCCGACCCTAGCCGAGGCGCGCGGAGCCCGTGCCGCCACGCCGCAAGCGGGAAGTGGAGTCATCGCGGTCGCGCCTGCCAGCCTGAACCGGGGCAGTCACGGTTTCCCGGCACCAGGAGGTGGCACCGATGGCCGACGTGTTCACGGAACTGCAGGCCGAGACCGAGGCGCTGGCCGAGCTGGCCGAGCGCCACGGGCGCGGCCCCGGTCCGGGACCCGACATCACCGGGTACTTCGCCCGGCTGACGTCGACCGCGCGGCTGGTCCGGCTCAGCGTCGAGAACCCGGGCGTGTTCGGCGTGACCCCGCAGATCTCCTACGACTCGCTCGACGAGGCGATCCTGACGTGGCTGCTCGAGCAGCGGAAGGCCACCGCCCTGCTCGCCGCCGCCCCGAAGGAGCAGCAGCTGCCGTGGAGCGACGGCCCGCTGCGCCCGTCCGTGCTCGCCGCGGCCGTGCTGACCGAGGTGTTCGCCGCCGGCCAGGACATCGCCGACGCGTTCGGCGTCCGGCCCCGCCGGGACGACTCCATCGGCCACGTCGCCTACTACGGCGTCCGCACCAGGGACCGCGCCTACCTGCGCCGGCAGGCGACGCCGCCCGCCGAGCAGTTCCGGTTCGAGCTGCGGGCCCCGTCCGGCGCGCGGTGGGACTTCGGGCCGGAGGACGCCACCGATCGCGTCGCCGGCCCGGCCGAGGACTTCTGCCTCCTGGTGACCGGCCGCCGCTACGCCGAAGACCTCGCGCTGACCTTCACCGGCGGGCGCACGGCCGAGTGGCTGGAACTGCTGGAAGGCTGAGCGTCACTCGAAGCGTCACTCGAACAGCGCCGGGTCGCCCGCGCCGACGCGCAGGATTTCCGGCTCCCCGGAGGAGAAGTCGACCACGGTGGTCGGCTCGACCCCGCAGTCGCCGGAGTCGAGCACCGCTTCCAGCTGGTGGTCCAGCTCTTCCTTGATCTCCCAGCCCTGCGTCATCGGCTCGCCCGAGCCGGGCAGCAGCAGCGTGCTCGAGAGCAGCGGTTCGCCGAGCTCGGCCAGCAGCGCCTGGGTGACGCGGTGGTCCGGGATGCGCACGCCGACCGTCTTCTTCTTCTCGTGCATCAGCCGCCGCGGCACCTCCTTGGTGGCGGGCAGGATGAACGTGTAGCTGCCCGGGGTGGCCGCCTTGATCGCGCGGAACACCGCGTTGTCCACGTGGACGTACTGGCCCAGCTGCGCGAAGTCCTGGCACACCAGGGTGAAGTGGTGCCGGTGGTCCAGCTTGCGGATGGTGCGGATGCGGTCGAGCCCGGCGCGGTTGCCCGGCCGGCACCCGAGCGCGAAGCAGGAGTCGGTCGGGTAGGCGATCAGCCCGTCGTGCCGGAGGATCTCGACGACCTGGCCGAGCGCCCGGCGCTGCGGGTTCTCCGGGTGCAGGTCGAAATAGCGTGCCATGAACGCAGAGCCTAGGGGCCACCCGGAACCCCGGCACGACGGCCGTCGAGCAGCCCCGGCGACGACGTCGACGACCGGAACGGCGCCCGGAACGTCGGAGCGCGTCTCCCAGCTTGCGGTTCCGCCGTCGACGCCGCGTGCCGCGCCGGCCACTGCGGGCGGCGTGTTGACCGCTCCCGCCACCGCGTCGGCCGCTCCGGGCGGTGTGCCGGCCGTTCCGGACAGCGCGTGACAAGCACTGGAACGACTTTGCCGGAATCTGGCACGGCGGCCGAGCGCGTCTCCCAGCTTGCGGTTCCGGTGGCGAACGCTGGGCCCGCCCGTGCAGCGCGGTCACACTCCGAAGAGGGACCGCAGCCAGGGAGGACGAGTCATGACGAAGCCGACCGTGCTGGAGCTGGACCGCCCCCGGGTCGTGGCCGGGGCGCACCACCTGTTCGAGGGCCCGCGGGGGCTCGTCTCCCTGGCCGGGCTGTTCGGCAGGCACGACCGCCTGGCCGTGCACCACCCGATGGCCGACCACAGCGGCCCGGCGGACGTCGTGCCGCTCGCCGACATCGCCACCGCCCTGCACGGACCCGGCCTGCAGCTGGCGCTCGTCTCCCACGCGCCCTACGCGAAGGTCGAGCAGTACCGGCGCTACCTCGGCTGGGGCGTGCCCGCGTACTCGGCCGCCGGCACGGCGTTCACCGACGACTTCCCGGCGACCCGGCACGTGCCCGGCGCGGGCGGCGACTCGTGGGACGACGAGTCCGGGCTGAGCTTCTTCCGGCTGGCCGGCGGGCGGGTGCTGCACATGGGGTCGGTCACCGTACCGCGGCTGGGGTTCCTGGGCCTGCTCGCGGAGCAGGGCGGCTATCCGCCGGCGCCGGCCGGCCGCTGACCGGTCTTCTCCGCTCCGCGGCGGCCATTCGGCCGAATCCGTCGTCGGAACGGTGTTCCGCGCTTCTCTTCGCTTGCGGTGTGCTCTGGTACGTTAAGATCAGCCGTAAAAGAGCACCCGTAAGAGAGCGACACCGCGCCCGGACCGGGCGTCCCGGCAGGCACGTCGCCGCGCCGATCCCGGAGGGGGCACCTGATTGTCTCCGGTCACCGCACTCGAGTCTGCCGCCGAACGTTCGGTGACCGCCGAACCCCGCGGCACGACCGCGGCGGACCGGCGGCCCCGGCTGGCCGCCTACCTGGCCTCGGCCATCGTCGTCGCCGTCGTCGCCGGTTTCAGCGTGATCGGGCTGGTCAACCTGCTGCTGCTGCCGGGGCCGGTCGGCTTCGTGCGCGGCGCCTACGCGCTGCTGGGCATCGGCGGGCTGCTGGCCATCCAGCTGCTCTGGTTCAGCCGCCCGGCCGTCCGGCACGACTCCGCCACCAGCCTGATCCTGGTCGCCGTGATGGTCGTGCTGGCCTACGTCCCCCTCCTGACCTTCGGGCTGCTGTGGGCCGACATGCCCGTCTTCGTCGGCGGGGCGGTGCTGCTCGCCCTGCCGGCGCGGTACGCCGGGCCGGCACTGACCGCGGTGTTCTTCAGCGTCGCCTGGATCTACTGGTTCTTCGACGCCTCGCCGCTGAGCATCGTGTACAACGCGGCCGGCTCGGTGTTCTACAGCCTGGTCTTCTACTTGCTGACCCGGCTCGCGCGCATGGTGCACAACCTCCACGAGGCCCGCACCGAACTGGCCCAGCGCGCGGTCGCGGAGCAGCGGCTGGCCTTCGCCCGCGACCTGCACGACCTGCTCGGCATGAGCCTGTCGGCGATCGCGCTCAAGGGCGAGCTCGCGCACCGGCTGATGCGGAAGTCCGTGGACCGCGCCAAGGCCGAGCTGGCCGAGATCACCGCCACCGCCCAGCGCACCCTGTCCGACGTCCGCGCGATCTCCCACGGCTATCGCGAGCTGTCGCTGGAAAAGGAGTCCCGGACGGCCGAATCGCTGCTGTCGGGCTCCGAGATCGCCGTGCAGATCCACCTCGACCAGGGTGACCTGCCGGTGCAGACGCGCACGCTGCTGGCCAAGGTGCTCCGCGAAGGGGTCACGAACGTCCTGCGCTACAGCGACGTCGAGCACTGCGAGATCGACGTCCGGCACCAGGACGGCAAGGTCACCCTGGAGATCGTCAACGACGGCATGACGGCGGACGCCCCGGCGCTCTCGCCGGACAGCAGGCTGACCAGCCTGCCCGGGGAGTTCGCCGCGCTCGGCGGCACCGCGAGCGCGAAGATCGACGCGGACGGCCGGTTCCGGCTGCGCGTCGAGCTGCCCGTGCCCGGCCGCCAGGGCACCCCCACCCCGCACGAGGGCGAGCAGCGGACGCAGATCGAGTCGAAGCGGATCCGCAGGCTGCTGCCGCTCACCATGGCGATGATGGCCTTCGGCGCGACCGTGCACGAGCTCCAGCTGACCGACCAGCCGTGGGACCTGGCCCTGGTCGTCGGCTCGATCGCGGCGCTGCTCGCCCTGCAGTTCTCCTACTTCAACCGCCCGACGACCCAGCTGCGCTCGGCGCAGAGCTACGGGATGCTGTTCGTCCAGGCCTGCCTGATCTACCTCCCGCTGCTGCCGCTGGGGCAGAACTGGGTCAGCCTGCCCGGGCTGCTGATCGGCAGCGCGCTGCTGGTCCTGCCGCCGGTGCTGGGCTGGGCGTTCTTCGCGCTGAACATCGCCGCCTACGCGGAGATCCAGCGGATCTCGGGCGCCGACATCACCTCCACCGTGTTCTACACCGCCGCGACCGTGATGACCGGGCTGGCCGTGTTCGGGCTGCTGTGGCTGGTCCGGCTGGTCACCGAGCTGGACAGCACCCGGCGGCGCCTGGCCGAGATGGCCCTCGCCGAGGAACGCCTGCGCTTCGCCCGCGACCTGCACGACCTGCTCGGCATGAGCCTGTCCGCGATCGCGCTGAAGAGCGAGCTGACCGCCCGGGTGCTGCCGCTGGACCGCGGCCGGGCCGAAGAAGAGCTGACGGAGGTCCTCGGCCTGACCCGCCAGGCGCTCTCCGACGTCCGGTCGGTGGCCAGCGGCTACCGCGAACTGTCCCTCGACAGTGAATCCCGCACCGCGAAGTCCGTGCTGGTGGCCGCGGACGTCAAGGTGCGCATGGAGATGCTCGAAGACGAATTGCCCACGACGGTGCGCACGGTACTGGCCGTCGTCCTGCGCGAAGGCATCACGAACGTGCTGCGCCACAGCAAGGTGGAGAGCTGCGAGATCGCGATGCGCCGCACCGGCAACGGGATCTGCCTCGACATCGTCAACGACGGTGTCCAGCGGGACGCCGCCCGCGTTCCCGCCACCCGCTCGGAAGAGCAGGCGGCCGGGGTGCCCGCGCCGCGGCTCGCGGGCACGGTCGCCGTGCCCGCCGACGCGTCCCCGGGCAGCGGGATCGGCAACCTCTCCCACCGGGTCACCGACCTCGGCGGCAAGCTCACCGCCGGGATCGAGCCGGACGGCCGGTTCCGGCTGCGGGCCGTCGTCCCGGTCTGAACCACCCGGTCTGGACCACGCGGTCTGAACCATTCGGTCCAGACCTTTCCGCGGTCACAGCCAGCCGGACTCTTCGGCGATGCGGATCGCGTCCACCCGGTTGCGGGCGTTGAGCTTCGCGACGACCGTCGTGAGGTAGTTGCGGACGGTCCCGGCGGACAAGTAGAGCCGGGCGGCCACCTCGACCGTCCCGAAGCCCTGCGCGGTCATCCGCAGGACGTCCAGCTCCCGGGCGGTGAGCGGGCAGTCCACCGAGTCCCAGGCCGCCAGCGCCAGGTCGCCGTCGACCATGCGCCGGCCGGCGAGGACCCCTCGCACGGCGTTGGCCAGCTTGTCCGGGGGCGCGTCCTTGAGCAGGAAGCCCCCCACCTTGGCGTCCAGCGCCCGGCGCAGCGTCCCGGGTCTGCCGAGGCTGGTGAGGATGACCGTCCGGCAGTCCGGGACCTGTTCGTGCAGCTCACCGGCGGCGGTGAGCCCGTCCATGCCCGGCAGGTCGATGTCGATGACCGCCACCTGCGCCTCTTTCGCGCGGGCCATCGGCACGATGTCGAGGCCCGACGCGACCTCCGCGACCACGTCGATGTCGGGCTCCAGCCGGAGCAGGGCGACCAGCGCCCCACGCACGATGTGCATGTCCTCTGCGACGAGCACTCTGATCACGGATGCCTCCGCACTCACGATTCCCCAGAACCCCAGTTAAACATTCTGCCCGAGGAATCGGTTGCACCATTCGGGCACCACTGGCGCCGGCATCGCGAAATGTCCGGGCACCCACCGGGACGACTCGAGGAAAAGATCTATCCGCAACCGGACAGCTACCTGTGGTGACCGGTGACGGAGGCTCGAACGAGCGTGGTGGGAAATTTTCCGGCTTGCCCCGCTTGTGGACTGTGCGACGGTCCACAAGCGACGGGCCGGGTGCGGAACTGCGGAAACGACGCTCAGGCGGCTTCCAGGACGTCCGCCCGGCAGAAACAGGTTCGGGCCGGGCTGCCCGAGGTGGCCTCTTGCCACTGTCCGAACTGTTCGATCACCAGGTCGGTGGCCGTCTTGTCGAACTCGATGCCCATATCCGAGAAAAGCGCGCGAACGTCGGCGGAAACATGTGCAGTCATTGTTGTTCTCCCCAGTGACGAAGATGAATTCTCCACGTGCCACAAATCGTCGCTCAGGGATGCGTTGACAACCAGTGCCGGTGTCACCGGGCCGTTGTGGCTTACACATGCTCCGCGCGGCTCGGGAGAGACTCCGAATGGGCTAACAAACCATCGACGCGGGAGCGATCCGAGGGCTTTCGTCACCATCCGCGTCCGGTCGGTCACGGCCCGCCGCTACGCAGCGTGCAGAACGCACATCTCGTCATGGTTGGACTACCCGGTCCGGCGGCCGCCGGACCCGGATGTGCGAAACGCATGTCGACCATCGGCGAAACCCACGCGCACCGGTGCACAGAGCACTTAAGAAGTAGACGTCCGCAGATCTACAGTTTTGGTCGAAATCAAGTGCCCGCAGCGGATGCCTTCGTCTGGAAGGCCCGGAGGGCGGCTCCCACGTCGGAAGGACGGCCCGCGATGGATGAGATCGTCCGGCAAGCTGTGGCTCGCGCCATCGTGACCATGCGCAACCACTTGGACGAACGGCTCACGATCGACGACCTCGCCCGTGCGGCCGTGTTCAGCAAGTTCCACTTCACCCGGGTGTTCCTCCGGGTCACCGGGCTCTCGCCCGGCCGCTTCCTGTCCGCCTTGCGGCTGGCCGAGGCGAAACGCCTGCTCGCGACCACCGAGACCTCGGTGGCCGACATCAGTCACCAGGTCGGCTACAACAGCGTCGGCACCTTCAGCGCGCGGTTCAGCGGCAGCGTGGGCGTCTCGCCGTCCGGCTACCGCCAGCTGGGCGGCACCGCGCCGCGGCTGTCCGACCGGCAGGCCGGCCCCGGCTCGGAGGCGACCATCCGGGGCCAGCTGCGGGTGCCCCTGCCGGCCGAGGTGGGGCCGGTGTTCATCGGGCTCTTCGCCGCCCGGATCACCGAGGGCGCGCCGGCCCGGCACGTGATCCTGCCCCGGCCCGGGCCCTACGCACTGACGAACGTCCCGCTCGGCTCGTGGTTCGTGCTGTCGCACGCCTACGGCACCACGGCGCCCGACGACACGGCGCTGCGGCCCTTCACCGGCCTGACCGGACCGCTGACCATCCACCGCGGCGTCACCGCGAGCCTGGCGGACGTCCGGATGCGGCCGCGGGACGGTTTCGACCCGCCCGTGCTGCTGGCGCTGCCGGACCTGCGCCAGCCCGCGATATCCCGGCCGATGGCGAGCTGAACGCGCGCTTTTCCGGCCGTGGACCCGCCGTCCGCAGCGCGCGGACGGCGGGTCTCGCGCGTCACGGGTCCGCTCCGGCGGGAACCGCGGAATTCCGGACGTTCTCACCCGGACGATCGAGCGGCGTCCGCGAAACACCGGCACCGGGGACGAATGACGTACAATCACCACACGGAGTCGCTGAACTGGGGGGCGAGGTACCGGCGTGATCAAGGTGTTGCTGGCCGAGGACATGCACATGGTTCGCGGCGCCCTGGTCGCCCTCCTGAACCTGGAGTCCGACATCGAAGTGGTGGCCGAGGTGTCCTCGGGCGACCAGATCCTGCCCGCCGCGAAAGCGGCGATGCCCGACGTCGCGGTGATCGACATCGACCTGCCGGGCAAGGACGGGCTGTCCGCGGCGATCGAGATCCACGAGAGCCTGCCCGACTGCCACACGCTGATCCTCACCAGCCTCGGCCGGCCGGGCACGGTGCGCCGGGCGCTGGACGCCAAGGTGAACGGCTTCCTGCTGAAGGACGCCCCGTCGGACAAGCTGGCCAACGCCGTCCGTTCGGTCGCGATAGGACGCCGGTTCATCGACAGCGAGCTCGCGCTGGCGGCCTGGGAGACCGACGACTGCCCGCTGACCCCGCGCGAGCTCGAGATCCTGTCCCTGGCCGCGAAGGGCCGCACGGTCGCCGACATCGCCGCGGAGCTGTACCTCTCGGCGGGAACGGTGCGCAACTACCTGGCCGCCGTGGTGACCAAGCTGAACGCCCGCAACCGGGTACACGCCATCCGCATCGCCACCGAAGCCGAGTGGCTCTGACCGGTCCGATGTGACCGGACCTCGGGAACCGCTTGGGCGCTCAGTGCGGATGCTCAGTTCGCCCGCGCGACCTGCCAGCGCAGCCCGGGCGTTCGGGCGCTCAGCTTGAGCACTCAGCTCGGGTGCTCGGCTCGCCCACTCAACCCGGGCACTTAGCTCGGGCACTTAGCCCGGCCGCTCAACTCGGCCACTCAGCACGGGTACTCAACTCGCCCGCTCAGCGCGGGCGCTCAGCCCGACCGCACAACGCGTCCACTTAGCTCAGGCACTCGACTCGCCCACTCAACCCGGGCACCCAGCTCGCCCGCTTAGCCGGGGACTCAGCTCGGGTGCTCAACTCGGCCGCCCAGCCCGCCCGCGCAGCCGGCAATCGGCTCGCCCACTCACCTCAGCCCGCCCACCCACCTCGGCCGCTCAGCTTGCCCGGCGGCGGCGGGCGAGTTGCGGGCCTGAGCGCACCGGGATCGCGGCCAGCAGGCGGTGGGTGCCGTCCGGGCCGGTTTCCGTCGTCAGGGCGCCGTCCAGGGCCTGTACGCGGTCGCGGAGGTTGCGCAGCCCGGCGCCGGAGTCGGCGCCGTCGCAGGCTGCGCCCGCGGCGCCGTCGTTGACGATCTCCAGCCAGGCCGTTCCGTCTTCGGTGCTGACGGAGAACGCGCACCAGCTCGCGCTGCTGTGGCGCAGCACGTTCGTCACCCCTTCGCGCAGCACCATGGCCAGCACGGTGGCGACCTGCGGCGGCAGGCCGCCGAGCCCGGAGCGGGCCACGGTCACCCGGGTGCCGGCCGCGCTCAGCACCGCCGCCGCCGCCCGGCACTCGTCCTCGATCGACAGGTCGCGGTAGCCCGCGGCGATCGTGCGGACGTCGGCCAGCGCGCGCCGCGACATCACCAGCAGCTCGCCGAGCTCCTCCTTGGCCTGGCCCGGCCTGCCGAGCACGAGGCGGTCGACCAGTTCACCCTTCAGGGTGATCGCCGAAAGGCTCATCCCCAGCAGGTCGTGCAGGTCGCTGGAGAACCGCTTGCGTTCCTCGGTGATGGCCTGGCGCTTCAGCTCGCGCACCTGCTCGCCGCGCTCGGCCACCAGCCGCGCGGCCGTGCCCAGCCCGAACAGGGCGAGCGTGGCGACCCCGGCGGACACCGCGCCCGCCAGGCCGGCGGCGACCGAGCCACCCGGCAACGCCGGGACCACCGCCGCCCCGGCGCACGCCAGGAGCGCGCCGGGCACCGCGAGGACCGGCCGGAACGTCAGCAGCACGCTCCCGGCGAAGAACCCGCCGGCCACGCTCCACGACGCACCGAACGGCATCAAGCCGATCACCGCCTGCAGGAGCAGCACCACGACCGGCCGCCGGACCCGGCCGCGGCCGAACCCGGCCAGGTACCCCACCGCCAGCACCGCGGCGCAGACCGGCGCGGCCAGCCGGACGAGCCCGGGCTGGGTGCCGGTCAGCACGGGCAGGGACGCCAGCGACGCCACGCCGATCGCGGCCGCCACCTGTGCGGCGAACACGAGCGTGCGGGTCTCGGACCGCTCGTCCTCGAACGCGGGAGGCGGCTCGGCGGCCGGCCCCTGGAGCCGCGTCCCGCGAATCGGTATCGGCTGAACCACGAGCCCTCCCAGATACCCCCTGGATCCCGGAGACTCCAAGGTAACAGGGAAGTCCGGGAAAACGGGAGGTCACCGCGACGGCGGGAAATCCAGGACGCACTCGCCGACGCTCACCTCGGCCGGCCACTCCAGCTTCAGCGAGCGGTCGACCCGGTCCCCGGCGTCGACCGGCACGGCGTGCGCGGCCAGCCCCATCGCCTTCGCGGTCAGGTAGAGGACCTGCTGCAGGGCACCGACGTGCAGCAACGTCGTCGCGTACGCGGCGTTCCCCAGCACCCAGGCGATCCGCGACATCCGCGCGGTCATCGTCAGCAGCACCGGCGGCCGGCGGTGGCTGCCGGCCCCGACCATGGCCAGGTCGAGCAGGCCGTCGAGGCCACCGGCGTCGTCGTTGGTCAGCGTCAGGGTGTGCCACAGCGGGTCGTAGTGGTAGATCCCCCGCGCCAGGCCGACGCAGCGGTTGATCGCGACGTAGATCTCGAGCTCGTACAGGCAGGCGACGCTGAAGTAGGGCCGCTGGGAGGCCTCGTGGGCCGGGCCGCCGGGCAGGTACGCCGGGCCGACCGAGCGCACCCGCGCGGCGCGGAAGAGCAGCTCCCCGATCTGCTCGGCGGACAACGCGCGCTCGGTCATCTCGGGGCAGGTGTGGTCGTCTTCCAGCAGCTCGCTCAGCGTCGGGTCGTTGGCCTGGAGCATCGCCGGGCTGGGCCGGTGCAGCGGGAAGGTCGAGCCGGCCGCGGTCTGCTTGACCACCGGCGGCTCGGCGCCTTCGCGGTGCGCCCCCGGGTCCGTCGGGCCGCCCTTCTGCCAGGTCCGGCTCCGGGCGTGGAACAGCAGGTCGCCGGGCGACCAGACGGCCAGGTCACCGTCGGTGTCCTCGGTGAACCGCGCCCAGTCGTCGGCCAGCAGCGCCACCCCCGCGGCCACCAGGAACGCGATGATGTCGGCCACGACCGGCTCGGCCAGCCCGGTGGTCTCCGCGACCTGCGCGACGGTGACCGGACCGGCCAGCGACGAGACCACGAGCATCGCCGGCGGCCGCAGCAACGCGACCCGGTACCGGGCGCGGGGGGACTCGAGCAGCAGGCCGCCGCCGTCCGGGCGCATCGCCGAGAACCGGGAGAGCTTGACCTGCCGGCCGGGCGGCACCGGTTCGGCCTGGAAGACCGGGGACTGGGTGACCGGGATCGCCGAGAGCAGCGGACCGCGGCCGTCGTTGAGCGCGAGCGAGTGCACGACCGAGCCGGCCAGCCGGTTGAGCACCCGGCGCAGCGTGCCGGCCCAGGCTTCGGCGCCACCGCGCGCCGAGGAAGCCAGGTTGGCCATCGACACCGGGCCGAGCAGCAGCCGGCTCAGCGACTCGCGGACCGCCTCGGGAATGCTCGCCAGCTCGTACTCGCCCCACCACGTGATCGCGACGAGCGTGTCGTCCTCCCCCGCTTCCAGCAGGGTGTCTTCGCTCAGGGACCACAGCCGGACGGTCTCCGGACTGCCCTCCAGGCCGTCTGCAAGCAAGGTATTCTCCTAGGGCGGAACAACGAGCACTGAGCCTCCCGCGGGACTCTTAAAGAAACATCGGGAACGGGTTGAGGCCCTCGTACGGCGTCGGCGCGTCGAGCCGGCCGAGCCGGACCGGGACGTCGAACAGCCGGCCGGGCGCGAACCGGGCCCAGAACGGCCGCAGGCCCGGGACGAGCACCTTGACCACCGGGATCCCGACGTCCGGCCGGGTCTGGTCGAGCACGAGCAGCTCGAGACCCGCTTGGCCGAGCAGCCGGGCCAGTGCCTCGACGTCGTCGCGGACGTCGGACCGGTTGACGTATGGGAAGTCGGCCGCGGCCCGCATCCGCTGCCCGGCCGCGGGCCGCAGGTAGGGCTGGTTGGCGACGGTGGCGTACGCGAGCCAGCGCCGCGCGTCCGGGTCGTCGACGTCGTGGCCCGCGGCCTGCACGACGGGCAGCATCTGGTTGAGCTCGGTCACCGCCCGGCGCACCGCGATCCGCGGGTCGAGGTGGGCGCCGAAGCCCATCATGATGTCCTCGTGCGGGCCGTCGGTCCGCCGCGAAAGCGCGACGGCCACCGGGATCCCGAGATCGGACGTCACGTCGAGGACCCACAGCTCCCGGCCGAGCGTCGCGTAGCCGGCCGACATCTCCTCCAGCCACGGGTCACCGAAGGACGCGAGGTCGACGCCCGGCACCGGCGTGCGGTTGTACCACCACAGCGCCACCGCGTCGCGTTCGACGAGCTCCAGCGCGCCCTGCAGGATCGCGTCCTCCAGGCTGCTGCCCGCCGCGGCGCCGTTCGAGTCCGCGCGCACCCCGGGCGTCGCGTGCTCCCGCGGGATGCCGTAGTACAGGTAGGACGTCGGCAGCAGGCGGCGCTGCCCGGTGAGCGACCACACCGGCGTCCAGTCGACCTCGGCCGCCGGGTCGAACGGCGCGGGGACCCCCTGGAACTCCGCGTGGGCGCGGTTCCAGGCCGCGCGGTCGCGGTACTGCCGGTCGTCGAAGAGCATGCATTCGTTGGGGTGGACGGCTTCCTCGCCCAGCTGCGCGTAGGAGCCGCGGATGCGGAGCTCGTCGCCCTGGAAGTTGCCGGAGAACCGCTCCGCCGCCTCGCAGAGGGCGCTGACCTCGGCGTCGAGCGGGCTGACGCCCTTGCCGCCGTTCTCGCAGCGCAACCCGGCGCGCAACGCGGCCATCCCGGTGACCCCCCGGGCGACGTTGGGCCCGGAGCGGTAGGCGTTGGCGAACGACGGCGCGGCCGGGTCCGGCCGGATCTCCTTGATGATCCCGGTGACCGGGCTGACCAGGTGGCGGTGCCGGCTCAGCATCTCCGCCGGCGTGGTCGTCCGGTGCCCGCCACCGCCGGTGGTCGCCTTCTTCGCCGGCTGCAGCACCACCGGGCGGTCCGTGCGCCCGGCCACCAGCGACGGGTCGCCGCAGTCCGGGCACTGCGGGCGGCGGCGCAGCTCGTGCAGCCGGCCCTGCAGGTCGAGCGTGTCGAGCGTCCACACGCACTGCTGCCCGGGATGGCGGTAGCCGGCCAGCCACTTGGACGCCTCCAGCGCGACCAGGTGCGCCGCGGCCGCGGTCAGCGACGGCAGCGCCGACACCGGGCGGTGCGCCGGGCCGGCGTGGCCGAGTTCTTCCTGCACGCACGCCTCGGCGTGCCGGTGGCCCCACAGCCGGTGCGTCAGGCAGTGCCAGCACGCCTCCCCCGGCTGGAGCACCGGGCCGATCCACACCTGGGCCCCGGACGGGCGCGCGAGCAGCCAGGGCCGCCCGGTCCGGCGGTGCTCGGCGTCGATCACGGCCAGGCGCGGGTCGAGGTAGTCGGCGCACAGCACGATCGAGAGGTCGGCGACGCCGGCGTCCGCGGGCAGCACCTCGATACCGGCGTCGGCCAGCGCCCGCTCGACGGCGCCGGGGTCGGTGCCGGCGGCACTGTCGCCCACCGCGATCAGCGCCGCGGTGCCCGGCCGCGCGGCGACGACGTCGGCGTCGATGCCGCAGGCGTCCCAGTAGGCCAGCGCGCGCTCGTCACCCGGCCGGGTGCCCCCGGCCGGCTTGCGCAACGTCACCAGGCCGGCGTCGACCAGCTGGGTCAGCAGCGCGGCGACCTCCTCCGGGGCCATTCCCCCCGGCCGGCCGCGCAGCAGCCGGTCGAGGTCGTGCGTGCCGTCGAGCAGGGCCGCCAGCGATTCGATCTTGGCCCCGTGCATCGCGATGACGCCCTGCTCGGAGAACAGGTAGGCGCCCTTGCCCGCGTGGACCTCCGCCCGCAGGTGCCGCCGGAACGCCGGGGTCGGGGCAGGAGCGGGCGTGGCCGCGGCGGGCCCGCCGTCGTCCGGTACCCGCACGTCCACCGCTGTTGTGCGCATGGGGCTCTCCTGCCGGCAGTCGGGAGGATTGAACGAGGACCCGAATCCTGCTCCTGCAGGCCGGGGCCCGGCCAGTGTGCAAAAGCACGGAGAAGTCGTGCGAAACGCATGTTTCGACCTGTGAAACACAGGGGTGGCCGGTGCGCGGCTCACTGGCAGCTCGCGGCCCGGGACGTCACCGTGGACAGCGACGCCCGTGGCGGCACGGCACGTCGCCGGAACCGTAACCGAGCCCGCGGCACCGCGCGACTCGGACGGCAGCCGGCCAGGCACCCGAAAAAGTGAGGAACCGAGTATGCCCACCTCTGCTCGCACCTACGGACAGTTCTGCGGCCTGGCCCGGGCGCTCGAGATCATCGGCGAACGATGGTCGCTGCTCGTCGTGCGGGACCTCGTGCTCGGTCCGAAGCGCTTCAACGACCTTCGGCAGACCCTCCCGCGCATCCCGGTCAGCATCCTCACCTCCCGGCTCAACGAGCTCGAGGAGGCGGGTGTGATCCGCCGCCGCGTCCTGTCGCAGCTGGACGCCGGGGTCGTCTACGAGCTCACCGAGTACGGCTGCGAGCTCGACCACATCGTGCTCGACCTAGGCCTGTGGGGTGCCCGCTCGCTCGGCTACCCGAAGCCGGACGACGCGTTCAGCATCGACACCGCGATCCTGTCGCTCTACACGACCTTCCGCGAGGAGGAGGCCGCGGGCGTGCACGTCAACTACGAGCTGCGCCACCTCGGCGGCGAGATGATCGTGCACGCGCTGGTCGACGACGGCACCCTCAAGGTCTCCGCCGGCTCGCTGCCCAGCCCCGACCTGGTGATCGAGCCGCAGGGCCCGGCGATCCTCGACCTGCTCAACGGCAGCCTGACCGCGCAGGACGCGCTGTCCGGCGGTCAGGTCCACGTCGAGGGCGACCCGGCGCACCTGGAGCTGTTCACCCGGCTGTTCCACATCCCGCCGGCTCCGGAGCGCCCGACCGGGCTGGCCGTGCACTGACGCCCGTCGGCGCAATCCGCCACACCGCCGCACTTTTCGCCACGAGATGGGCAATCCGGAGGAACGGATTGCCCTCCGGCGAAAGCTAAGATCCGTGCGAAACGTCCTTTTCGGGATACTGGGGTCTGCATGCCGACGTCCGAAATCACCCGCCCCGCCGGGTTCCTCGCCGCGCTCAACAGCCGGTACCACCACCGCGCGCTCGCCGTGTTCATGGTGATCGTCATCGGGCACTGGGCCGAGCACATCGTGCAGGCCGTGCAGATCTACGGCTTCGGCTGGCCGACCTCGCGGGCCCGCGGCGTGCTGGGTATGCCGTTCCCGTGGCTGATCTCGCAGGAGTGGCTGCACTACGGCTACGCGCTGGTGATGCTGGTGTTCCTGTGGGTCCTGCGCCACGGCTTCGCCGGCCGCTCGCGGCAGTGGTGGAACCTGGCCCTCGGCATCCAGTTCTGGCACCACATCGAGCACCTGCTGCTGTTCATCCAGGCGCAGTCGGGCTGGCGGCTGGCCGGGCAGAAGGTGCCCACCAGCATCATCCAGCTGCTGATCCCGCGGGTGGAGCTGCACCTGTTCTACAACACGATCGTCACCATCCCGATGATCGTCGCGATCGTGCTGCACCGGCGGGCCTCGGCCGCGGAGCACGAGCTGACCGGCTGCACCTGCGGGCTGCCCCGGCACTCCGCGCTCGCCGCGTCGTGAAACGCGCGCTGGCCCTGCTGGCCCTGGTCCTCGGCCTGCTGGTGGTCGGCGCCGTTCCCGCTTCGGCTCACGTCGAGATCATCTCGTCCACCCCCGGGGACGGTGCCCGTCTGACGGCGGCGCCGTCCCTGGTGTCGGTGACGCTGTCGGAGAACATCGGCATCCAGCCCGGCTCGATCAAGGTCGTGGACCTGTCCGGGAAACAGGCGGAGACCGGCCCGGTGTTCCAGCCCGGCGACGTCGCCGAGCAGGTGGCGGTGCGGCTCGAGCCGGGCCTGCCCGACGGCAGCTACCTCGTGGAGTACGCGTTCGTCTCGGCCGACTCGCACCCCGTGCGCGGCACGTTCGCGTTCGTCGTCGGCACCGGACCGCTGGTGACGTCGGCGGGCGCGGTCTCGGCCGCCACCGGCACGGACCCGGCGGTCGACGCGGTGTCGACGGCGGTCCGCTGGCTGGCCTACCTCGGTGTCGTCCTGCTCGGCGGGCTGGCGTTCGTGCTGCTCTGCCGCCCGGGCGCCCGCACCGACGGCCGGGCGCGGCGGCTGCTGCGCTGGGGCGCGGGACTGGTCGGCGTGATGGCGTCCGCGGCGTTCGTGCTGCAGGGCCCGTACGTGGCCGGGCGCGACCTGGCGGCGGTGGCCGACCCGGCCCTGCTGGCCGACACGCTCCGCGTCGCGTACGGGAAGCTGTTGCTGCTGCGCCTGGTCGCGGTGGGCGCCCTGGCGGTGTGCACGGCCCGGCTGCTCGGGCCGTCGGACCGCCTGCGGCCGCGGTTCGAGAACCTGGCGATGGTGGCCGGTTTCCTCGTCCTGCTGACGTTTTCGGCGACCGGGCACCCGGTGACCGACCCGATCATGTACTTCTCGGTGAGCGCGGACCTGGTGCACTTCGGCGCGATCGCGATCTGGGCCGGCGGCCTGATCCAGCTGGCGCTGTGCCTGTACCGCCCGGCCGACGGCGAGGACGTCGCCGGCGTGGCGGCCCGGTTCTCCAGGCTGGCGGCGGGCGCGGTGACGGCGATCGCGCTCAGCGGCGCGGTGCTGGCGCTACGGATCATGCCGTCGCTGACGTCGTTGTGGACCACCCGGTTCGGGCTGCTGGTCCTGCTGAAGATCGCGGGCTTCGCGGCGCTGCTGGCCGTGGCGAGCCGGTCCCGCCGCGCGGTCCGCCGGATGGCGACCCCCGCACCGGGCGGCACCGCGACGCTCACCACGGACCTGCGCCGCCTCCGTCTGGCGGTGTCGACGGAGGTTCTGCTCAGCGTGGTCGTCCTAGCCCTGGCGGCGTTCCTGACGGTCACCCCGCCCGGCGGCTGACCCGGCGTTCTCCGGCCCACCCATCGGCGCCCCATACCCAAACTCGTCGCGGCCCGCTCCGCAGCGTGCGTGATGGTGTGGCCGGGATCCTCGAACGTCCTTACCGAACTGTCCTGCGTTCACCGCGAGCTGTCCGACGTGGTCCACCAGATCCGGCCCTGGGCACGCACATGACCCGGGGCGGGCCGCGAACGGCCCGCCCCGGGTCTGTCCAGCATTGGCTCAGCCGAAGAGGTCGCGGCCCGCCTTGCCCAGCTCGTCGAACGAGGCGAGGTCGGGCACCTGCCACCCGTCCAGGTCGTACTCGGACAGGCACTGGTCGACGAGGGCCTTGTAGCCGTCCAGCTGGCCGTCGGCCATCTGCCCGTACAGCAGCTCCAGCCGGGTGTTCTCGTGGCTGCCGGCGTAGTTGCGCTCGTAGAGCTCGTGCCGGCCGCCGAACTCGGTGCCGACCGCGTCCCACAGCAGCTTCATGACCTTCACCCGCTCGACCGCGTCGATGCCGTGCGAGCCACGCAGGTACTTGTCCAGGTACGGCCGGATGTCCTCGTTCCGGAAGTCCTGCGCGCTGGAGTTGAGGTAGATCATGCCGCTCGCGACGTCCTGCAGCACAATCTCGCGCAGCCGCGCGTAACCGAGCTGGGAGAACCACCGGTAGGCCATGCCGTACCGCGGGTTGGGCAGCACCGCGCCGTTGCGCCACGGCACCGGGTTGCGGGCCGCCGCGTCGGACAGGCCCCAGAACAGGTTGCGCCAGGCGAGCACCTCGCCGAGACGTGTCTGCACGCCCCGGAAGTCGCTGACCCCGGTGATCTCCAGCGCCTTGGCGAGCAGGCCGGCCAGGAACTCGAACTTCACCGCGAGCCGGGTGCAGCCCTGGAAGGTGAACCGCTCGATGAACCCGGACTGCCCGGTGAACATGCTCACCTTGGCGACGTCGCCGTAGATGAACACGTTCTCCCACGGGACGAGGACCTTGTCCAGCACGAGGACGGTGTCGTTCTCGTCCAGCCGCGAGGAAAGCGGGTAGTCGAAGGGACTCCCGGTCACCGCGGACGCCGCGCTGTAGGACTGGCGGCAGATCAGCTTCATGCCCGGCGCGTCCATCGGCACGGTCGCCACGAGCGCGAACTTCTTGTCCTTGATGGGCAACCCGTAGTGGGCGATGAAGTTGTAGTGCGTGAGCGCGGACCCGGTCGCCACGACCTTCGCCCCGCTGACGATCAGCCCGGAGTCGGTCTCGCGCTCCACGTGGACGAAGACGTCGGCGACCTCTTCCGGCGGCCGGTGCCGGTCCACCGGCGGGTGCACGATCGCGTGGTTCCAGTAGAGGACCTTCTCCTGTGACTCCCGGTACCAGCGGCGCGCGTTGTCGGCGAACGGGTTGTAGAAGTCGGCGTTCGCGCCGAGCGTGCCGAGGAACGACGCCTTGTAGTCGGGGCTGCGCCCCATCCAGCCGTAGCTCATCCGCGCCCACGACGCGATCGCCTGCTGGTCGGCGACGAGGTCTTCGGCGCTGTGCGGCGTCGTGAAGAACCGGTGGGTGTAACCCCCGGGACCGCCGGCGTCGGTCGCGGTGGTGAGCACGTCGCGGTGCTCGGGATCGTGCAGCGCGTCGTAGAGCCGGGCGACCATCCGCACCGGGTTGCGGAACGCGGGGTGTTCGGTCACATCCTTGACCCGCTCGCCGTACAGGTAGACCTCGCGGTCGTCGCGCAGGCTCTCGATGTACTCGTCGCCGGTGAGCGGCCGGGTCGTCTGCTCGGTCATCTGATCATCACCCTCGTGTGCCGGCATGGGGTCAGTTCGTCACGTCGAAGACCAGGCGGGCGAGCTCGCGGTTCGCCGCGCTGGCCAGGAAGATGCTGACTCCGGCGTGGCTGTGCAGGGTGGACATGTCCCGCCAGACCCGTTCGAGCCGGGCACCCGCGCGGACCGAGCTCGAGCCCGCGGTCGGGAACAGCTGCTCGGACACCGCGCTCCAGCACAGCCGGACCGCTTCGCGGCTGATCAGGGACAGCCGCAGGTCCACCTCGCGGGTGAACGCGCCCGGCCCGCGCTCGGCGGTGGCCGTCCACTGCCGCACCGCGCCCGAGAGCGCCGCTTCGGCGGCCGCGATCTTGCCCGCGGCCTCGCCGTAGCGGAACTGGTAGTCCGGGTCCTCCGTGCGGGAGGTGATCGGCGGGAAGAGCGTCGTGCGCTCCCGCATGAGCCCGCCGTAGGCGTCCAGCGCGCCGGTGGCCATGCCGATCGCGATCGCGGCGAGCGGGAACTGCACCGAGCTCAGCACCCCGCCGCCGTACATGGCGTTGCCGTGCAGTTCCTGCCCGGGCGTGCCGTCGACGACCGACGTCATCCCCATGTGCGTGCCGACCAGGCCGAAGTGCGCCGGGATGTGCGCCTTCTCGATCGCGACGCTGTGCGAGCCGCTGCCCTTCAGGCCCAGCTGCGCGCCCCAGTCGTCCAGCCGCCGCCACTGCGCGCGGGGCACCACGAACAGCATCGGGATCGGCGGGGCGCCCTCCGGGCCGGCCACCAGGGTGTGGCCGATGAAGTGCGTGGCGTACGGCGAACCCGAGCTGTAGGGGTGGACGCCCTCGATGATCCAGCCGCCGTCGTCGGCCGGCTGCGCGAACCCGGAGATCCCGACCGTGGCCGGGCAGATGAAGTCGCCGTTCGCGAACAGCTCGTCCTGCGCGGTCTCGGAGAACAGCGTCGCCGCCAGGAGCGCGTGCGACGCGCCGAAGGTGTACATCCACGCCGTCGACGGGCAGCCCCGGGCGAGCGCGGACACCACCTGGGCGTGGGTCTCGAGGTCGAACTCGTAACCGCCGTACCGCCGCGGCACCAGCAACCGGTACAGGCCCGCGCGGAGGAACTCGTCGTGGGTGTCGAGCGCGTAGTACCCGCGCTCCTCGGTCTCCGCCTGGCGGTCGACGAGGGTCGCCGCGATCCGCTCGGCCCGGGCGATCGCCTCCCCCGGCGTCAACCCCGGCTCCGGCGCCGACGGGTAGTCCTCTTCGGACACACTCCTGACCGCAGTCATAACCCAGCCTTCTCTCGAGAAACGTCGCTAGTGCCCGGAATCGGGCCGATCGTGACGGGGACGCCGCCGGACGGGACGTCCGGCGGCGCTTCACCCTCGGCCGGTCAGGCCGCCTTGCGCACGTCGGCGGCGGCCGTGAACACCGGCTCCACGTCCGCGGGGGCCTGCCAGACGTGCGGCCGCAGGCTCTCCTTCGACGGGCCGAACATCGACTTCCACAGCACGCGCAGCAGGATGCCGGGGCGCATCAGCGAATCCGGCGTCGCCATCAACGCGGCGACCTTGAAGTACGCGGCGGCCACCTTGCCGTCCCGGGTCGCGGCGATCTGCGTCTTCTTCAGGAACTTCTGCGCCATGCGGACCTGCCGGGTCCGCTCGCCCTTCACCCCGGGGAAGGTCAGGTCGATCGTGTTGGTCATCTCCCACGCCTGGTCGATCGCGTCCTTCGCCAGGTCCTGGAAGTAGTCGAGCGGGATCGGGCCGGCGCCGCTGTGCAGGTGCTGGCGCATGGTGAGCGCGCACAGCGCGGCGACGGTCATGCCCTGCGCGTAGACCGGGTTGAAGCAGGTGACCGCGTCGCCGGTGACGAGCAGGCCCTCCGGGAAGCGCTCCAGCTTCTGGTAGTGCCGGCGCAGCGTCGTCGGGAACCGGAACGCGATCGGCGCGTCGACCGGGTCGGCGTAGCGCAGGACGTCGTAGACGTCCTTGGCCCCCAGCGACCGGATCCACTCGTAGAGCTCGTTCTGGTCGGTCGTCGGGTGGTCGCCGAGCAGGCCGTAGGTCGTCAGCTCGAGCAGGCCGCCGTCGACCTTGAAGAAGACGTTGCCCCGCGGCAGGCCCGGGTGCGCGATCTGGTTGATGGCCGTGTCCTTGCCGAACGGGTCGCAGCCGGGACGCAGCTTGTAGTGCTGCGTCACGTAGACCAGGTCGATCTTCTTGCGCTCCTCTTCGGCCTTCGCGTAACCGAGCTGCTCCAGCCAGACCGGGGTCCGCGAGCCGCGGCCGGTCGCGTCGACCACCAGGTCGGCTTCGAGGACCTCTTCGGTCTTCTTCCCGTGCGCCTGCACGCGGGCGCCGGTGATCCGGCTCTTGTCCGCCGTCGTCTCGAGCCCGAGGATGTCGTGCTGCTCGACGAAGGAGACGTTGGGGATGGCCTGGACGCGCTCGCGGATGTGCCACTCCAGCACCGGCCGGAGCACACCGAGGGCCGGCAGACCGGCGTGGTGCTGCTTGAGCCGGTAGCCCTGGGTGTACCAGCGGCAGGTGCCGGCCAGGTCGCCCTTGGGCGCGCCGTTGTCGACCAGTTCCTGCGTGATGCCGGGGAACAGCTCTTCCATGGCGTGCACGCCCCTGGCCTGCAGGCCGTTGGCCTGCTGGCTCTGCGGGCAGAACCGGCGCACGCCCTTCGTCCCGACCAGTACGTCACGGTCCACGATGAGCACCTCGTCGTAGGCATCCGCGAGCACTCGTGCCGCGAACAACCCGGCGATGCTTCCACCGAGCACCACCGCGCGCGATCCAGCGTTGTGGCTCATCACGGATTCCTCCTTGATACCTAAGAATTTGGTGATCTCGTCAGTCCTGATCCGGTACATCCAGTGGAAGGGAAACTCGCCAAACCCGCCGTCCACGCGAAGGTCAGCGTCACATTCGCGGCCGCGCGGGGTCATCTCCCGCATTGCGGACGCCCGGCCGGTTCCGGTAGTCCATTGTGGACGCCCGAACCGGGCCGCGAACCCGCGACCACCAGGTGCGCACTCGAAGAGATGTTGCGGCGGACGGCCCCTGGCAGGCTGCTGATTGTCCAGCGGACGCGTGTTTCTCGCCCGGGCTCGCTCGCGCCGCGCTGAAGCACGCCCGTCCTGGCTCGACACCGCGGGGCCGGACGGCGCCCCGCCGTCCGACCGCCCACCGAGATCGACCGAAGGACGAAGCCATGCGCGTGATGATCGCGACGGTGCCCCATCCGAGCCACTTCTACACGCTCGTTCCCTACGCCCAGGCGTTGCAGAACGCCGGCCACGAGGTCGTCGTCGCGGCGCCGCCGGGAGCCGAGCCCGCGCTGGTCGCGGCCGGTCTGACCGCCGTCAGCAACGGCGTGCCGACGCCGCTGACCCCGGCGAACCTGCGGAAGGTCGGCGTGCCCGACCTCGAGAAGATGGACCGGTTCGCCGACGCGTTCGGGCTCGACGACGCCACCCGCGACCGCTGGGACGCCTTCTACCAGTTCTTCGCGTTCAACAACCGGATGTCCATCCCGACCGAGCCGCAGGCGACGCTCGACGGGCTCGTCGACTTCGCCAAGGCGTGGAAGCCCGACCTGGTGCTGTGGGAGAACTGGTTCCAGTTCGGCGCGATCATCGCCCGCGCGTCCGGCGCCGCGCACGCGCGGATCCTGATCAGCCCGGACTACGGCGCCTGGTCGCTGGAGCTGTACGCGCAGAAGGGCAACGACGCGGTCGCCGCGATCGGCGGCAACCCGATCGTCGAGGACCTCGAGCCGGTGGCGAAGCGCTACGGCGTCGAGATCGACGACGACCTGCTGCTCGGCCAGCTGACGATCGACCCGCTGCCCCGTGAGCTGCGGATGTCCGAGAACATCACCGCGGCGCCGGTGCGGGCGATCCCGTACAACGGCGGGGCGCAGAAGCCGGAGTGGCTCTACGGGCGGCCGGCGAAGCGGCGGATCGCGCTGACCCTCGGGCTGTCCAACCGGCTGTGGCAGGTCGACGGCGACCCCCGGCTGCCGAAGCTGCTCGCGGCCGTGGGCGAGCTGGACGTCGAGGTGATCGCCACGGTCACCGAGCAGCAGCTCAAGCAGGTCGAGACGATCCCGGACAACGTGCAGGTCGTCGACTACGTCCCGCTGATCCAGCTGCTGCCGACCTGCGACGCGATCATCTCGCACGGCGCCACCGGCACCTTCTGGGCGGCGCACTCGGCCGGCATCCCGCAGATCATCCTGGACACCGACGAGAAGCACCGGATGATCTGGAGCGGCGACGGCGACAACATCAGCGTCAGCAACGCCGACCGGCACGGCGACTCGTGGGTCTGCGCGAAGTACATGACCGACCACAACGCCGGGCTGCGGGTCAACCACCAGACCGAGTCGGTCGAGGAGATCCGCGCGAAGGTCGATGCGCTGCTGACCGACCCGGCGTACCGGGAAGGCGCCAAGGCGCTGCACAAGGCGTGGGCCGACCGGCCGAGCCCGGCCGAGCTGATCCCCGAGCTGGTCCGGCTCGTCGAGCGGCACCAGGCGCAGGTGCCGGCCGACCTCCGGTGACCTGAAAGGCCGTAGCACGCAAACCCCCGGTCGGTTCGCCGACCGGGGGTTTTGGCGTGCCGGACCGGCTCTCCCCGGCACGCACAAAACGGCCCGGTCACCTCGGATCGAGGTGACCGGGCCGTTTCGTGGTGGACGGCCGGCTCAGCCGCCGGCCATCGGGGAGATGATGGTGACCGTGCTGCCGGCCGCGACCTCGGTGCTGTCGCGGTGGTTGCGCATGATGAGCTCGTCGTCGACGAACATGTTCACGTACTTCACCGGCGAGCCGTCGGTGCCGATCAGGCGGCGGCGGAACACCGGGTTCTCGTCGACGAAACGTCGCATGACGTCGTACAGCAAACCGGATCCGTCCACCTTGTAGCCGGTCCGCCGTTCCGGGGACCACACCGCCGGCACAATGATCGTGATCATGGTGACTCCTCCGTGTGTTTATGCGTCCTTCGCGCAGCGGAACCCATGCGCGAAGCTGGACCAGCCCAACGGATCGCCGTGCATCCGTTCCGTGCAGCGGACCTGGTAGCGGAAATTCATCCAGGATCCACCGCGGATCACCCGGTAGCGCCCCACCGTGGCGTGCATCGTGGGATCGCACCGGGTCGACTCGTCGTACAGGTGGGAAAGCGTGGAGGTCCACTCGTAGACGTTGCCCGCCATGTCGGCGCACCCGTGGGCGCTGTCGCCGCCACGGCCGGAGAACGCGCCGACGGGCGTGCTCAACGGCACCGGGCCCCGCTTGGCGTAGAGCGTCAGCCACCACTCCCGCCACGAGTCCAAAGTGGTCAGTTTGCCGGCGTGGTACTCGGCGGTGTTGGCGTTGTCGCCCTGCCAATCGTCGCCCCACGGCCAGATCCGGACCTCGACGCCGCGCGCCGCGAACTCCCACTCCGCCTCGGTCGGCAACCGCAGGCCCGCCCAGTCCGCGTACGCGTTGGCGTCGTCCCAGGACACGTTGACGACGGGGTGGTCGTCGTAGTCGTCCGGCACGATCCCGGGTCCGCCCGGCTCGCGCCACCACACCCCCTCGTGCTCGGTCCAGCCGAAGTCGTCGTAGATCAGGCCGAACCCACGCCGTTCGGCATCGGTCACGAAACCGGTCTGCCGCACGAACTCGGCGAACTCGGCCACGGTGACCGGGTGCCGCGCCATCCAGAACGGCGCGACGGCCCGCTTGATCTGCGGCGTCTCGTCACCGAACCAGTCCCGCGGCAGCGGCTGGTCCGCCTCCAACATCCAGTCCACCAGCCACGGCGGCGACCCCTGCAGGAACTCACCACCCGGCACGAGAACCATCTGCTCCATAGGAGAATGGTCGCCGTTCCGGCAATCCGTGGCTTCTCTAGTGTTGCCGAGCCGTCCGGCCGCGCACTCGGCGGCCAGAGGGCATGTGCGGATAAGACAACCCGCCGCGGCGCGGTCATCCTGGGAGGGAACCAAGCAAGCCGACCGCGATCCCAAGGTGGCCCGAGGATGACGACCGCGCACCGCACCTGCCCCATCTGCGACTCCGTCTGCGGTCTCAAGATCGACCTCGACGTCACCGGCCGCGTCACGTCGGTGCGCGGTGACGACCTCGACCCGTTCACCGGCGGCTACCTCTGCCCCAAGGGCGCGAGCATCGGCCGCCTCGACGAGGACCCCGATCGCCTGCGCCACCCCATGATCCGGGAGGGCGACGAGTGGCGCGAGGCCTCGTGGGACGAGGCGTTCGCGGCGGTCGAGCGCGGCATCAACGGCGTCATCGAGAAGTACGGCCGGGACGCGGTCGCGGTCTTCTTCGGCAACCCGACCTACCACACGATGGCCGGGTTCCTGTACCGCATGCCGCTGATCCAGTCGCTGGCGTCCAAGAACGTCTACTCGTCCGGCACCATCGACCACATGCCCAAACACGTCGTGTGCGGGCACCTGTACGGCGACCCCTTCGCGATCGCGGTCCCCGACGTCGACCGGACCGACTACCTCCTGGTCATCGGCGCGAACCCGATGGAGTCGCACGGTTCGCTGTTCTGCGCGCCCGACATGCCCAAGCGCCTGCGGGCGCTGCGCAAGCGGGGCGGCAAGCTGGTCGTGGTCGACCCGCGGCGCACCCGCACCGCGGCGATGGCCGACGAGCACTTCTTCGTCCGGCCGGGCACGGATCCCTTCCTGCTGCTGGGCGTCGTCCACACGCTGCTCGAGGAGAACCTCGCGACGGTCACGCTCGACGTCAACGGCCTCGACGAACTCCGCGAGCTGGTCAAGGAGTTCCCGCCGCACGCCGTCGCGGACGCCTGCGGCGTGCCGGCCGACGGCATCACCCGCATCGCCCGCGGCCTGGCGGCGGCGCCGACGGCCGCGGTGTACTCGCGCATGGGCGGGTCGGTGGTGGAGTTCGGCACCCTGACCCAGTGGCTGGTCGACGTGATCAACATCCTGACCGGCAACCTGGACAACCCCGGCGGCACGATGTTCGCCAAGACCGCCGCGCTCGAGGTGTTCCGCACCGGGCAGCCGTTCGAGTGGGCCCGCTGGCACAGCCGCGTCAAGGGGTACCCCGAGGTGCTCGGCGAGCTGCCGACGGCCACGCTGGCCGACGAGATCGAGACCCCCGGCGAGGGCCAGGTCCGGGCGCTCATCAACATCGGGGCCAACCAGGTCGTCGCCGCGCCCAACGGGCCGCGGATCGGGAAGGCGTTCGACCAGCTGGACTTCATGGTCGCCGTCGACCCGTACCTCAACGACACCACCAAGCACGCCACCGTGATCCTGCCGCCGCCGCGGATGCTGCAGGCGCCGCACTACGACTTCCTGATGCAGATGGTCATGGTGCGCAACTACACCCGCTACTCACCCGCGGCCCTGCCGCTGGACGAGGACCAGCGGTCCGAGGCGGAGATCCTGGCGCGGCTGACGCTGATCGCCGCGGGCGCGCCCCTGGCGGCGCCGACGTCCGCCATCGACGAGGGGTTCATCGGCCAGCTGCTGACGGGCGCGACGCAGATGCCCGGCTCCCCGGTCGAGGGCATGGACGTCGCGGACCTGCGGGCCACGATCGAGGGCGACGACGGCGTCGAGCAGATCCTCGACACCCTGCTGAAGTTCGGCTCGTACGGGCTGTCCCTCGCGAAGCTCAAGGAACAGCCGCACGGCATCGACCTGGGCCCGCTCGAGCCGCGGCTCAAGGAGCTGCTGACCACCCCGTCCGGCCGGGTCGAGCTCACGCCGGAGGCGATCGTCTCCGACCTGGCCCGGCTGCGGGCCAAGGCCGCGGAACCGGTGCCGGAGATGCTGCTGATCGGGCGGCGCCAGCTGCGGTCCAACAACAGCTGGCTGCACAACGTGAAGTCCCTGGTCGGCGGCAGCAACAAGTGCATCCTCCACGTCAACCCGGCCGACATGGCCAAGTACGGGCTGGGCGAGCGGGCCGTCGTGCGGTCGGCGGTGTCCGAGCTGATCGTCGACGTCGAGCCGACCGACGTGGTCATGCCCGGCGTCGTCAGCCTCCCCCACGGCTGGGGCCACAAGGGCGGCCGCCAGCGGGTCGCCGAGGAGAACGCCGGCGTCAACGCGAACGCGCTGACCAGCGACCTCGTCGTGGACGTCCCCTCGGGCAACGCGGTGTTCAACGGCATCCCGGTCACCGTCAGCCCCTACGAGGCCTGAGCGCCAACCGCACTTCGGATACCGCCCCAGCGTGCTGGTACACGCTCGGGCGGTATTCGTGCGTTCGCCGCCGTTCCGGGTTGACAGCCACGCACCGTGCTGGTCCGATACGGAGTGCTACTGGCGTCTAGCGAACATCGAGGCGAAGACCGTGGACACCTCCGCGCACCTGGAATCCGTCGTCGCGCAGACGAAGACGTTCGCCGAGTGGGTGCAGGGCCAGGACCCGGCGACCCGGGTGCCCACCTGCCCGAAGTGGAGTCTCGCCGAGCTCGTCGGGCACGTCGGCGGTACGCAGCGGATGGTGGCGACGCTGGTGGGGCAGCGGCTGACCGATCCCAGCGCCGCGCTGGCCGCGATGGACACCGGGCCCGCCGATCCGGCCGGCTGGCGCGCGTGGCTGACCGGCACCGCGGCCGCGGCGGCCGACGCGTTCGGCTCGGTCGACGACAGCACGCCGGTGTGGGATCCCTCCGGTGGGGACTCGGGTGTGCCGTTCTGGGCGCGGCGGCTGTTCGGTGAGATCACCGTGCACCGCGCCGACGCCGCCGGCGCGCTCGGCGAGCACTACGACGTGTCGCCGGACCACGCCGCCGCGACCATCGACGACTGGCTGGAGACGATGACGTCGCCGGGCTACGCGCAGGCGCGGCCGGAGTTCGTCGACGCGATCCGCGACACCGGCCGGGTCCTGCACTTCCACGCCACCGACAGCGCGCACGAATGGCTCGTGCGCCGGACGCCGGACCTGGTCGTCCTGGAGCGCGCGCACGCCGAAGCCGACGCCACCGTCCGCGGGCCGGCCGCCGAGCTGCTGCTCGTGCTGACCCGGCGCCGTCCCCTGGACGCCGCGCGGAACCTGGACCTCTACGGCGACCGCGCGTCGCTCGACCACTGGATCGAGCACATGGACTGGGTCGCCGGCTAGACATGGGAAAACGGGCCTGACCAGCCGGTCAGGCCCGTTCTCGTGTGGGATGTCGCGCCCCGGTCGGTTCCGTACCGCGTCAGTCCTTGTTGACGATGCGTTCCAGGTCGCGGCCGCCGTAGTCCTTCCCGGCCACCACGCCGGCGTAGTGCTCCACCTTCAGGCTGCTGTGCGGGGCCGCGTCCGGGTCGCGCGGCGCCGGACCCGTCGCCCAGGCGTTGTAGTCGTCCAGCAGGCCCTGCGCTTCGCGCGTCGCCGCGGCGAGCCGCTCGGCCGGGTCGATCTCGGTCTCCAGCACGTCCTGCACGGCCCGGTTCATCACGTCCTGGGTGCCCGCGAAGTTGCCGAACACGGCGCCCCGCACCTTCGGCACCCCGCTCGCGACCGGGGTCGCCTTCGCCGGGGCGGCGTGCAGGTGATCGCTCGCCACCCGGTGGTACGGGTGCTCGGCGAACCAGCCTTCGCTCTCGAGCAGGTCGAACGCGCCGTAGGTCATCGGGACGAAGCTGTTGTCCTTGTGCCGGTCCGCGGCGTTGCGCGGGTTGTGCAGGAACTGCGTGAACGCGAGCGCGCCGTCCTCGGTGGCCTTGTCGAGACCGTTCGTGAGCCACAGCGACGTGCCGGCGACGTGGTTGCCGGCGTAGGGAACGTGGTCGTTGAACGGGAAGATGCCGACGGCGAGGTCGAAGCCGGCGCCTTCCGCCGCGCGCAGCGTGTAGTTGATGTCGTTCGACGACGAGAGCCGGATGGCGGCCTGCTGCTCGGCGAACGGGGCGAAGCTCTCCATCCAGCCGGGAATCGCGCCGGTGTGCAGGTAGTGACCGTCGCGGTGCAGCTCGCGCCACCACTCGACCCAGGTCAGCATCTCCTTCGACGCCAGCTCGATCTTCGTGGCCCGGCCGGAGCGCCCGTTGTCGTTGTTCACCAGCTGCCCGCCCTGCGTGGCCACCGCCTGCTGGAACAGCATGGCGTGGTTCGCCCAGGTGATCGGGTGCTTCGGGGGGTTCTTCGCGCCCGCAAGCGTTTCGCACGCGGCGGTGACCTCGTCCCACGTCTCCGGCAGCCGGGTGATACCGGCGGCCTCGAGCAGGCGGGTGTTCGCGAACAGCAGGCTCGTCGTGCCGACCGACGGCATCGAGAACAGGTCGCCCTGGTGGCTGAAGTAGTCGCGGAACGGTGCGATGACGTCGCCCGCCACGACGGGTTCGCCGCCGATCTCGGTACGGCCGTCGATCGCCTTCTCCAGCGAGGTGAACAGCGGACGGCCGTCCTGGCGGGTCATGTCGCGGGCCGACTGGCCCAGGTAGGAATACAGCTCGGACACGGCCGGCGGGTTACCCTGCGCGGCGGCCTGCGCGACTTCGAGCGGCGCGTTCCAGAAACTCGTGGCCGTTACCTTGATGGCGTATTCGGGGTGCAGCTTCTCGAATTCGGCGCCGATCTGGTACCAGCGCTCCATCCAGCCCGGAAACGTATTGTCCGGCACCCATACGTCGATCACGACCTTGCCCATTCGAGCTCCTCACCGCGTAACCCGGAAAGCGACACCCACATGGTCACACGGCCGGATCGGACCGGACATCTCCACGATTGCCGGACGAGCCCGGCACTTTGATCGGGTGCGATGAGCGCACACCGACCAAAGCACCGGTCGGCTCAGGCCTGCGCGAGGTAGTCGGCCAGGGACTCCATGAAGCTCAGCCAGCCCTGACGGCTCGGCTCGATCTGCTCGTCCGGCAGGTGCCCGATCTGCTTGAAGACGATTTCGGTCTTCTCACCCTGGTCGTTGAACGCGACCACGATCAGCTCGGCGTTGTCCGCGTCGACGTGGTTGTCGTCGATCAGCGTGAACGACAGCACCGACGGGGACTCCAGGTCCTTGTACACGCCGTGGAACGGAACCTCGGTGCCGTCCTCGCCGTCGGACTTCATCGTGGCGGCCCACTCGCCACCGGGCCGGGCGTCGATCGACACGGTGGACCGCGCGGTGCTGAACCCGGTCGGGCCCCACCACGCGGCGAGCTGGTCCGGGTCGGTCCACGCCTCGAAGACCCGCTCGCGCGGGGCGTCGATGATCCGGGTGAACCCGAATTCCTTGGTGGTCGCTGATGACGCGTCAGCCATCGCATGTCCTTTCTCGCCTGTGGTGATCTTCGGTTCTTCGGTTGCACTGGCTCAAGGACCGCGACCGAGGTCGCGGTCCTTGAGCCGGCGGCTGCCGCCCTTCGCGAGCGACGGCCTCAGGGTGGTGCACAGGTGCCGGCGGGTCGAACCCGGCGACGACGTCGCCACCGGATTCCCCGCCCGCACGCGCTTTCTAGCTTCGCGCCGCCGGCTCGGCGGCCGTGTCCGCGGTGTCCGCGGCCTCGGCGTCCGGCTCGGCGGCCGCTTCCGGTGCGGGCGCCTGCTGCTGCCCGGTGGCCGGCAGGTGCCGCAGCCCGACCGCGGCGATGACCGCGGCCGCCGCGATGATGATCGCACTGCCGATCGCGGTGCCGTGCACGCTGCTCGTGATGGCCTCGTAGGCACTGTTCAGCAGGTTCCCGGACTCCGCCGGGGGCAGGCTGCCCGCGACGGACTGGGCACCGGCGATGCTCTCCCCGGCCGCGTGCGCCTGTGCGGCGGGGATGGCCGGATCGACCACGACGGTGTTCCGGTACAGCGTGGTACCCACCGTGCCGAGCACCGCGACGCCCATCGCCACACCGAACTCGCCCGAGGTCGACGTCATCCCGGCCGCCGCACCGAACTTCTCCCACGGAGCCGACTGCATCGCCAGCGCGGCGCCGAGCCCGGCCAGCGGGCCCATGCCGATGTTCGCGATGATCAGACCGGTGAGCAGCAACGGGATGTTGTTGCCGGTGCTGTCCAGCTGGGTCAGCAGCAGGTACCCGATGGCCGAGACCACCAGGCCCACCGCCATCAGCCGGCCCGGCGGGATCCGGCGGGCCATCAGCGGCGCCAGCTGGATCATGACCAGCGTGCAGAGCGCGGGCGGCACCAGCCACAGCGCGGTCGCCACGGGCGACAGCCCGGAGACCGACTGCAGGTACATGTAGACGAAGAGCTGGTTGCCGGCGATGAACCCGGAGGCGACCGTCATGCTCAGTGCCGAACTGAACGTCCGGTTCTTGAACAGCGTCAGGTCGAGCAGCGGGCTGTCGATCCGCTTCTGCCGGCGCAGGAACGTGATCGTGCACGCCACGCCGACGACGACGGCGACGATCGACACCGCCGAGAGCCCGTCGTGCGAGATCTGCTTGAGGCCGTAGATGACCGGCAGGATCGCCAGCAGCGACAACACGACGCTGGCCGGGTCGATCTTGCCCGCGGCCGGGTTCTTGAACTCCGGCAGCACCTTCGGTCCGACCACGAGGAGGATGACCATGACCGGCACGCCGATCAGGAACACCGAACCCCACCAGAAGAACTCGAGCAGCCCGCCGCCGATGATCGGCCCGAGCGCGGTGCCACCCATGAAGCAGCCCATCCAGACGCCCATGGCCATGGACATCTGCTTGGGGTTCGGGAACATGGCGGCGATGAGCGCCATGGTGGAAGGCATGATCGTGGATCCGGCGACCCCGAGCAGGGCCCGCATGACGATCAGCATCTCCGGGCTCGTGGAGTACGCCGCCAATATCGAAACGACGGCGAACGCGGCCGCGCCGATCATCAGCAGCTTTTTGCGGCCGATCCGGTCGCCGATGTTCCCCATCGTGATGAGCAGGCCGGCGACCAGGAAGCCGTAGATGTCCGTGATCCACAGTTGCTGCACACTGCTGGCCCCGAGATCACCACTCAAATGCGGCAGCGCCAGATACAGCACACTCATATCGAGCGCCACCAGAATGGTGGGCAGGGCCAGCACCGCCAGCCCGATGAACTCTTTCCGACCGGCCAACCCGGTCGGTCCAGCGCTTGTGTCCATGATGATGCACTCTTTCGCGTCGTCGGGTCCCGCGAGCGGCCCCGTGGGATCACACCCTTCTGTGCGCCCTTCCTGTTGTACCGTCTGTGGCCAACTGATTCTTCTCCGAAATTGCGGTGTACTCCACTTAGCCGAGTGCTGTGGCATTCGGGGCTATGTCGCCGCGGAACCGGCCGGCGGGATCGACCCGCTCGCGCACCGCGTCCACCTCGGCGATCTGCTCCGGGCTGAGGTGCCCTTGCGGCTGCTCCACGTGCTCGACGAACGACGGTACCGTCCGCCCGGTGTCCCACTTGCTCAGCGCCGCGCGCACCACGGCGGCGTGCTTCCGCAGCGCCTCGACGGTCACCGGCCCCATCGGCACCCCGGACCCGGCGTAGGAGAACCGGGCGTCCAGGTGGTTCAGCACGCCGCCGGCCGGGTCCGGCCGCGAGTACGCGCCGCCGAGCTGACGCAGCCCGGCCGCCACGAGCGGTGAGCCCGAGCCCTCGCCGAGCACCCGCAGGAACGCGGCCTCACCGCCGTCGTCGAGCTCGCCGAGCAGCATGTGCTCGCCGACGACGGGGACCGGATCCGTCGGATCCATGTGCGCCGCCAGCACGGCGGCCGGTTCGGCCCGGTGCCAGGTGTCCATGACCGGCTCGGCGATCGCGCGCAACGGGTCGAGCAGCTCGGCGGCCTGCCGCCGGGCCGTGGCCTCGTGGTCGTCGTCCGTGCTGAGCACCGCGCCGTCGAGGCAGAGGACCGGCCCGCCGGCCAGGACCGGTGGCACGTCGGGGAGCGGGGGCAGGTTCAGCACCCGCAGCGACGTCGTCACCTCGTCCGGGGCGGTCAGCGTCCACGCGCGCCACGCGGCGAGCAGCTCGGCGGCGTGCTTCGCGGGCCAGAACGCGGCGCCGGTGTGCACCGACGACGCGGGGAACAGGGCGATCTCGATCGCGGTGACGACGCCGAAGCCGCCACCACCACCCCGCAACGCCCGGAACAGCTCGGCGTCGGTGCCGGCGTCCACCCGGCGCAGCTCGCCGTCCGCCGTGACCAGCTCGATCGCCCGGACGCTGTTGGCGGCCAGGCCGAACCGCCTGCCGTAGGCGCTCATCCCGCCGCCGAGCGAGTAGCCGACGACGCCGACGGTCGGCGAGGAGCCGTGCGGGGCGGTCAGCCCGTGCGGGGCGGCGGCCTCGACGACCGCTCCCCAGCGGGTGCCGGCCGGCACCCGGGCGACCCGGGCGGCGGCGTCGATCTCGACCTCGCCGCGCAGGGCGGTCTTGACGAGCACCGCGCCGGCCATCGGACGCTGCGCGCCCGCCGTGTGCCCGGTGGCGAGGATCCGCACCGGCGCTCCGGTCGCCTCGGCGTACCGCAGCGCCGCGCGGATGTCGTCGATCGTGTGCGCCGTCAGCGCCGCCGCCGGTTCCGGCACGGCGGCGAGGTTGAAGACCTGGGTGGCTTCTGCGAAACCCGGCTCGTGCGGGAGCGAAACGGTCTTCGGTGCCATCGCGGACTCCTTCCGTGTGGTCAGTGCCCGGCGATCAGGTCGGACAGGAATGGGGCGATGACGTCCGGCACGACCTTGCAGTCGAGCACCAGCACGCCGCGGGAGCCGCGGGCCTGCCAGTCGCGCACGGCGTCGAGGTCGGTCACCGTGCGCACCACGGCCGCTTCGGCGCCCAGCGCCCGGGCCACGCCGGCAAAGTCGGTGTCGGCGAACGACGCGGTGCGCGGATCGGCGCCCCGCGGGGTGTACAGGTGCGCTTCGAAGCCGTAGGAGGCGTCGTCGTAGACGACCACGAGCGCGGGTGACCCGGCGCGGACCAGGGTGTCCAGCTCGGGCAGCCCCATCAGCGAGCCGCCGTCACCGAGCGCCACCACGGTCAGCCGGTCGGCCCGCCCGGCGGCGGCCCCGACCGCGCCGCCGAAGCCGAGCCCGATGGCCTGGAACGCGCCGCCCATGAACACCATCGCCGCCGGGTCGGGCACGGACCAGTACATCGACGGCCAGCTGATGAAGTGCCCGCCGTCGTAGACGACCGTCCGTTCGGCGGGCAGCAGCTCGCCGAGGGCCTTGGTCAGCGTGCGCGGGTCGATCCGGCCGGGCGTGCTCGCGTCCGGGTGGGCCTGATCGGCCCAGGTCCCGCACGGCAGCAGGTCCTCGGTCGCCTCCCGCCAGCCCGACGCGGGCAGGTTCGCCGCGTTCACCGCGTCGGTCAGCGCCGACGCCGTGACGGACGCGTCGGCGGTGATCTCGAGCGACACCGGTGCGGTGCGGGTGCGGGCCGCGGTGTCGACCCGGACCACCGTCGCCGCGGGATCGAGCAGCCGTCCGCCGTGCAGGGTGAAGGGGTCGAGGTCGGCGCCGAACACCAGCACCAGATCGGCCTGGCCGATCAGCTCGGCGGCCGGCGGCGCGGCGAAGCCGCCGCAGATCCCCAGCGCGTACCGGTTCCCGGCGAACAGGCCGTTCGCCATCACCGTCGTCGTCAGCAGCGCGCCGGTCCGCGCGGCCAGGTCCGCCAGGGGTTTCGCGGCGCCGGCCCGCCACGCCCCCAGCCCGGCGAGGATCAGCGGGCGGCGAGCGGTGGCCAGCAGATCCAGCACCGCGCCGACGTCACCCGCCGCCGGCGCGGCCGGCACCCGCTCGGCCCCGGCGTCCGAGACGGCTGTCACGGACACCGGGCCGCCCGGCACCTCGGCGTTCAGCAGGTCGTTCGGCAGGCACAGCAGCACGGGCCGGTTCAGCGTGCGGGCCAGGCGCAGCGCCTCGGCCGCGTCGGCCCGCGCGGTATCCACGTCCCGCACCCGCACGACCTCGGCACCGAGCGCCCGCGCGAACACCGTCTGGTCGACGTCGCAGCGGCGCAGGCCGCCCACCGGGCTGTCACCGCACAGCACCACGACGCCGCTCCCGTGCCGCGCGGCCTCGGCCAGCGCCGTCGCCGTGTTGGCGATGCCCGCGCCGTGGGAGGTCGTGCAGACCGCGACCGCGCCGCTCACCCGGTGGTAGGCGTCGGCCATGGCCATGGCCCCGCCCTCGTGCCGGGCGGCGACGTAGTGCACGCCACGTTCGATGAGGCCGGCGGCGGCCAGGATGTTCCCGCCGCCGACGACGCCGAACGCGTGCCGGACGCCGCCGGCCGCGAGTTCGTGGGCTACTGCCGCCGCGAGTGTCGTCACTGGGGCTCCCCGTCAGTCAGGCGAGTTCCGCGATCACTTCGCCGGCCGCGACCTCGATCCTGTTGACCCGCAACAGGTCCCAGCCCGACTCGGCGAAGACCGAGCACCAGTCGCGCAGGGTGGGCAGGAACGTGCCCATCAGGTCGTGCCCGAGTTCGAAGCCGAGGGTGAACACGCCGAGATCGGTGTCCTGGACGTCGACCGACCGCGTCGCGTCACCGAACAGGAACCGCTTGACGTTCGGGAAGAGCTCCCGCAGCCGGCGCAGGGTCGCGACGCACTGCTCCCGCGGCCAGAAGTCGTGCGCCATCATGAAACAGGTCAGCACCTCGACCTCGCGGAACTCCGGCCGCTCCTGCAGGTTCAGCACGTCGTCCTGGAAGAACCGGGCGCGGTCGCCGAAGCCCTCTTCCGTCGCCTCGGCCCGGGCCACCTGGAGCGACGGCTCGGCGATGTCGATGCCGAACCCCGTGGTGCCGGGATGGCGGCGGAGCATGTCCATCAGCCGGCCGCCGCTGCCGCAGCCGAGGTCGGCGACCACGGTGAACGGGAAGTCGATGCGGCTCAGCGCCGCGTAGAACGTCTGGTCGTAGGTGATGGCGCTGATGTCCCGGCAGGCGTACGCGATCGCCGCGGCGTCCCGCTCGTAGTAGTCACCGACGCGGTTCTTCTCGACCAGCGCCGTGGGCATCTGCCGGAACAACGCGGCGCTGCCGCGGTTCAGCCAGTGGAAGAACGACTTGGTCCGGTAGATCTCGTCGAACTTCTCGGTCGCGATGACGACGGTCTCGATCCGGCGCACGATCTCGACCGAGGCCAGCGCGCGGAACATGCTGAGCGTGGAGAGCGGGTCGAGGCCGTGCGCCTCGGCGAACTCCGCGGAATCGAGCTTGCGGTTCTCGTTCAGCTCGTCCAGCGCGCCGACCTCCCAGGCCGCGCAGATCGCCCAAGCGGCCACGGCCGAGTTGTAGATGTGGGCGGCGTCGCGCGCACTCCGGAAATCCTCGGCGATCCCCCGCCTCATTTCGACGCCGTTCACGTACCAAACGTCGTTCACAGACTCCGCGCTCACATTTCCTCCCGTTTCGGCCGGGTCGGCCCGTCGCTCACTCATCGTTGGTCACTCCCCGGTCGTCGAGGAGCTTGCAAAGGTCGGACACGGTCGGCGCGTTGAACAAGTCGGCGATGGTGAGCTCGACGTCGAACCGCGTGACGATCCGGCTGATCAGCCGCATGGCGAGCAGCGAGTTGCCCTCGAGATCGAAGAAGCTGTCGTCCATGCCGACCCGGCCGACGTCGAGGACCTCCTCGAACACCGCGCACAGCACCGCCTCGCGCTCGGTCACCGGCGGCCGGTAGTTCGCCGACGTCCCGGAGTCCGGTTCGGGCAGCGCGGCGCGGTCCAGCTTTCCGTTCGGCGTCAACGGCAGCCGGTCGAGCGGGACGACGACCGACGGCAGCATGTAGTCGGGCAGCCGGCGCGCCGCGTCGGCCAGCAGCTCCACGGTCGCCGGCACCGGGTCCGTCCCGGCGGGGAACACCACGTAGGCGATCAGGCGGTGCCCGCCGAGCTCGGTCTCGCGCGTGACGACCGTGGCGTGCACGACCGACGGGTGCGTGGCGAGCGTCGACTCGATCTCGCCGAGCTCGACGCGGTAGCCGCGGATCTTGACCTGGCTGTCCGCCCGGCTGACGAACTCGAGCACGCCGTCGGTCCGCGTCCGCACCAGGTCCCCGGTGCGGTAGACGCGGTTTCCCGGCCCCTCGAACGGGTCCTCGCGGAACTTCTCGGCCGTCAGGTCGTCCTGGCCGGTGTAGCCGAGCGCCAGCCGGGGGCCGCCGATGTAGAGCTCGCCGACCTTGCCCGGGCCGACCGGCCGCAGCTCGTCGTCGAGCACGTGCGGGCGGACGTCGTCCATCGGGTAGCCGATCGGGATGGTCCGGGGCTCCGCGAACGGCGCGGTCATCGGGAAGTGCGCGGCGAACGAGGACAGTTCGGTGGCGCCGTACATCGCGCGGACCACGAGCTCGGGGCAGGCTTCGAGGGCGCGTCGCACGGCCGCGGGCGCGATGACGTCGCCACCGGTCAGCACCTCGCGGACCCCGGCGAACACCTCCGGCGCCTCGTCCGCGACGACCCGGAACAACCCGGCCGTCAGGTGCATCGCGGTGATCGACTCCTCGGCGACCAGCGTCCGCAACCCGTCGACGTCGAGCGCGACACGCGGCAGCACGATGGTCCCGCCGCGCAGCAGCGGCACCCAGATCTCGTAGGTGGACACGCCGAAGGCGTGCGGCGCCAGCATCGGCACCCGCTCGTGGCGGCCGGTGTCCCAGCACGAATCCAGGGCCAGGCCGAGCACGCCGCGGTGCGTGACGGCGACACCCTTCGGCTCACCGGTCGACCCGGACGTGTGCATGACGTAGGCGACCTGGCCGCCGTCCGCGTCCGCGAGCACGGGGTCCACTGTGGACTGTCCGGCGAACTCCGCCGGGTCGTCGGCGAAGACGACCCGCTCCGCCCGCGGCAGGCCACGCATCCGGGCCGGCGCGTCGGCCAGCAGCAGCGGGCCGTTCGCGCGGTCGAGGATGTCCTGCGCGCGTTCGACCGGATAGGCCTCGTGCACCGGAAGGTAACTCGCGCCGGCCTTGAGCACGCCCAGTATCGCGACCACCAGCTCGACCGACCGCGTCATCGCCAGCGCGACCGGCTCCCCGGCGGTCACGCCCGCGTCCAGCAGCCGGTGGGCGACCTGGTTCGCGCGCTCGTTCAGTGCGCGGTAGGTCAGCCGGGTGTCCCCTTCGGACAGTGCGACCGCGTCCGGCGTCCGGTGCACCTGCTCGACGAAGCAGTGCGGGATCGAGGTGTGCCGCATCATCCGCTCCTCGCCTCGTGGACCAACTGGTGTTCAGTCTGCTTGCTCTCGAGATCGCGCGGCGTCTCCAGCCTTGCGCCGGCCCGCCGGGCGGGTGCCGTCACGCCGCGGCTGCCTCGTGCTCGCCCGGACGCCGCCGCCGGCCGGCGGCTCGCTGCGCGAGGTCGATGACGACCGGGTCACCGGCGACCGGCACGCTCTTCGCCCGGGACGCGCTCTTGCCACGCACCACGAACCAGTGGGCGACGGCGAGGTGCAGCACCCACGGCAGCCAGTCGATCGAGTCGACGACGAGGGCCGGGCTGACCAGCGGGGCGAGCAGCGGCGCGGCGACGACGAGCCCGGCGCTCGTGGTGACCACCAGGGTCAGCGCGACGCTGTAGGACATCCACTGCCGGTGCTTGTCGATCTGGCCCCGCCGGGCGGCCCGCCAGGCGATCGCGGTCGTGACCGCCCACACCGTGCCCCAGAAGAAGCTGGCCGTGTTCGCCGGGTTGCCGATGGCGAACAGCAACCCGACGAGCATGACCGAACACGGCAGCACGCCCGCGAAGACGTAGGCGCGACCGCTCCACCGGTGCAGGCGCGGCCACCGCCGCCGCAGTCCCGGCCAGATCTGCACGAACGCGGTGAGCACGGCCAGGATGCCGAACGAGCCGTGCAGCACCCGGACCGCGGGAACGGCCGGGTCGACGAACTCCGGCAGGAAGTGCGGCAACATGAAACTCAGGTGGAGCACCACGCCCGCGGCGAGCAGCAGCAGCCCCGCCACCGGCCACGACCACACCCGATGCTCGATCGGGCGGGCAAGTGTGGCCGGCGGCCGGGGTTTGCGCTGCTGCCCCCGCGGGACCGTGGATCTCACGGACGCACGGCGTTGATGATCAGGAACGTGCCGGGCGTCGTCTCGTCCTCGATCTCCAGCCCCGCGTCGGTCAGCCAGCCGACCAGCTCGTCCCGGTCGAACAGCGTCAAGCCGTCGTTGTGCGCCGGGAACCGGTGCCGGCGCGCGAAGTACCGGTAGACCGGGTCGTCGGAGTTGCGGAACGTCAGCACCGTGAACGTCCCGCCCGGGCGCAGGCAGCGGGCCACCTCGGCGATGGCCGCGGGGGCCTGGGCCGGGAAGGCCTGCAACGCGTTCCAGCACAGCACGGCGCCGAGCGACGCGTCACCGAAGGGCAACGTGGCGGCGCTCGCCAGCACGGCGGGCACCTCGGGAAGCCGGCCGCGCAACGTGACGAGCATCGGCAGCAGCAGGTCGAGCGCGATGACCCGCTCCGGGCCGACGGTCTTCGCCAGCACCTCGGTCCACCGGCCCGCACCGGCCGCCAGGTCGAGCACCGGGCCGTCGACGGGACGCACGTGCGTGGCGATGTAGTCGTCCTCGTCGGACGGCAGGACCTGACCGGCCCAGTTGGATCCGCACAGCCGCACGAAGTTCGGCCGGGCGTGCGCCTCGTAGTAGTGCCCCATGCTCGGCACCTGCGCCAGCTTGAGCAGGAAGTCGTCACCGGTCTCGCCGGCGCGGGCGGTGAGGTCGAGGATGCCCTTCTCGACCGGGTAGGCGTTCGAGCACGCCTCGCACGTGGCGAGGTTGCCCTCGAGCCGCAGCGAACCACCGCAGCCCGGGCAGCGGAACGCCGCCGCGTGCTGCGCCAGCAGTTCCGCTCCGGCGGCGGCCGGCTGGAGGTCGCGGTCCGGCACGGAGTCCGACGACGCGGGCAGCACCGGTCCGTTGCGGACCGCCCAGCGCGCCTTCACGCCGAGGTGGCCGAGCACGGTTTCGGTGTCCTCCTGCCAGAGTTCGGCGATCTTCTCGGCACCGAGGGCGCTGATCCGCGCCTGGTCGAACCGGCGCGCGGCTTCGTCGAGCTCCCACGCGGCCGGGTGCGGGAAGACCCGGCCGATGTCCGGGTCGCTCGGGTCCAGCTCGGCCAGCGCGCGACCCAGCCGGGACAGGTCCTCCGGGTCGAGCGGCAACGTCGTCGCCGTGTCGAGCACCCGGGTCCGGTCCTGGGGGAAGTGCGCCACCAGGTACAGCAGCGCCAGCGACAGCGCCTCGTCCGTGGTCTCCCGCCAGATCGACAGGTAGCCGTCGAGGTGGGCACGCACGGCGGCGGTCACGGGACCCGCCGGCTGCCCCTCTTCGGCTTCGACGGCGAGACCGAGCAGGATCGCCAGCTCACCCTTGCGGGCGTCCTCGGCTTCGATCAGCGCGGCGGCGAGGGCCGCGGCGGCCGGGTTGGCGGCGGGCGTTTCCGTTGTCTCCGCAACGGCCGGCGACCACTCGGGCAACGCGGCGTCCGGATCGGTCACCGCCGCGCGCAGGATCCGCTCGAACGTGTGCCCCCAGCTCCGGATGGTGTCCGCGTCGAAGAGGTTGGTGTCGAACTTCAGGCTGGCGACGGTTTCCCCGGTGGGCAGCACGTCCAGGGCCCACACGATCCCGTCCGGGATGCCGCTGCTGACGTCCTGGGACAGCAGCCGCCGGCGCAGCTCGGTGACGGCGAGCCCGCCGACCGTTTCGCTGCTCTTGTCCGCCGGGAACTGGAGGAGCTCGAACGCGGGCAGGTCGCGCTCCGGCGCCATCGCCGGCCCCATCAGGTCGGGGGCCGCCCCGGCGATCAGCGGGAACGGCAGCTCGTGGCTGTAGGCACCGAGGCACGACGTCCGGGTGCGGTCGAGGACGTCGGCGAACGTGCGGCTGCCGGCGAGCTTCGTGCGCAGCGGCACGAAGTTGAGGAACGGGCCCACCGCGTGGTGGAAGTCGCCGAGCCCGCGGCCCGCGCTGAACGACGCCGCCACGATGTCGTCGGAGCCGGTGAGCTCGCGCAGCAGGAGGTTGTACGCGCTGAGGAACACCATGAACGGCGAGGCGCGCAGCGACTTCGCCAGCTTGGACGTCGCGGTGGTGAGCTCGGCGTCGAGCAGGAACCGTTGGGCCGCGTAGACCGCGGTCTTCCCGGCGAACGGCCGGTCGGCGGGGATCACCGAGATCTCGGCGCCCGCCAGCTGCTCGCCCCAGTACGCCACGGCCTTCGCGACCGACTTGTCCCCGAGGCCGGCGCGTTGCGCGGCGGCGAACTCGTGGTACTGCCGGGCCGGCGGCAGCGCGGGCACGTCGTGACCGCTGCGTGCCGCGTAGAAGTGGGCGACGTCGTGCATGAGCACGCCCATCGACCAGCCGTCGGCGACGAGGTGGTGGACCAGCAGCACGAGCACGGCGTCGTCGGGGGCGAACACGGCCAGCGCGGCCCGCAGGTGCGGCAGCTCGGTCGCCGGGTAGCGCCCCGCCTCGACGGCGTTGAGCAGCTCTTCACCGCGCAGGTCGCGCTCGTCGAGCGGCGTCCCGCTCAGGTCGTGCACGGCGAGCTGCACCGGCGCCGGCGCCGGGTCCGCCGGCAGCGCGACGGACGTCCCGCGCGACACCGGAGTACGCAGGATCTCGTGCCGGGCCACGACGTCGTCCAGCGCGCCGGCCAGCACGGCCGGGTCGACCGGCCCGCGCAGCCGCCACGCCGAAGCCAGCACGTAGGCCGGGCCGAACGAGCCCATCTCGTCGCCCTTGTCGAGCGCGTTGATGAATTCCTGTTGCAGGGACAGCGTTTGCGAGGTGTCCGATTCGGTCACGATCCGCTCCGGTGCTTGGTGGCGAGTTCGGCGAGGGCGGGAAGCGCCCCGGGGTGCGGGAAGAGCTGTGGCGAGCGGCTCGGGTGGCGGACGGGCGCGAAGAGAACTCGCATGCGTGGCTCCTCCTGCAGGGCTTTCGTGCGGTCAGTCCAGCACCGGGACGTCCACCCGGACGTCTCCTGGTGTGCGTCAGGCGGCCTCGACGGTGGCCCGCAACGCCTCGTTCAGGTCGGCCGCCGGGCGCCAGCCCGTGCGCGCCCGGAACGCGCCGGCGTCGATGACCACGCTGCGCAGGTCGGTCTCCGACACCACGCCGGGCGGCTCGACCGACACGACCGGCACCGGCTCGGTCCCGGTCCGTTCGGCGGCGAGCGCGGCGATCGTGCGGAAGACGTCGCCGAGCGGCGCGCCGACGCCGGTGCCGATCAGCCAGTGCCGCCCGGCCAGCGCGTCGGCGTGGTCCAGCGCGGCGACGATCGCGCTCGCGGCGTCGCGCACGTACAGCAGGTCGCGTTGCACCGTCCCGTCGTGCCACATCGTGATCGGTTCGCCGGCGAGCGCGCGGCGCGCCATGAAGGTGAGCACCCCGGAGTCCAGCGCGCCGGTGACGGGGCTGTGCCCGAACGCCGTCGGCAGGCGCAGCGACACACCCCGGACGACGCCCGCCGCGCCGGCCGCCAGCAGCAGCTGCTCGGCGGCGAGCTTCTGCCGGTCGAACGGGATCTCCGGCAGGTCGGCCTCGGTGCCGTCGAGCCGGGTGCGGGGCGGCACCCCGACCTGGGACGTCGATCCGGTGTAGACGACGACCGGCGCGGGTTTGCCGGGGTCCCGGCGTTCGCGCAGCACGTCGAGCAGATCGCGCAGCACGCCGACGTTCACGCGCTCGCCGGCCGCCTCGGCGCCGGGCTCGCGCCAGCCGGTGGTGCGGGCGACCAGGTGGACGATCGCGTCCGCGCCGGCCACCGCGTCGGCGAGTTCCTCGCGGACGGTCAGGTCGGCGGTGCGGATCTCGACGTCGGCGGCCCCACCGGCCGGCACGACGCTGCGGGTGCGACCCACCGCGCGCAGCCGGATGGGCCGCTCGGCGAGCGCCGCGGTCACCACCGAGCCGATGAAGCCGGACGCGCCGAGCACGGCGACGAGTGGACGTTCTGGCTCGGTCATGGGGATCGCTCCTCTTCTCGGGCAGATGCCACCACCCTTCTTCCCGGCGCTGTCCCGGGCATCTCCGGAGTTGCGCTGTCGCGAGAAGTCGTTGCCGTGGACGAAAGGCAAGTCGGGAGATGCCTGCCGAACACCGGCGAGTTCACTGTGTGTACAGGAAGTTCTCCTCCGTAACGGCGACTAAGGGACGGGCTAATGAAGGCTCTGGTGCTGCCGGGCGGCTGGGACGACTGGCGACACCCGCTCGATCGGTCCACGCCCGCCCAGCTCGTCCGGATCGCCAACAAGCCCCTGCTCGACTACGTCCTGGAGACCGTCCGCGACATCGGGGTGAGCGACATCGGGATCGTCATCGACGACCGCGAGTCGCAGAACTTCGGCGCGGTCGGCAACGGCGTGCGCGTGCTCCCCCACGACGGTCCACCCGGGATCCTGCCGGCCCTCGCCGCGGCCCGGGACTTCCTCGACGGTGACGACTTCCTGCTGTACTCCGGCGCGAACCTGCTCGCCGACGGCCTCGGCGCGGCGGCCGCGGAGTTCCGCTCCACCCGGCCGGTGGCGCAGCTGCTCGTGCACAAGGTGCCGGACCCGAGCGCGTTCGCCGTGGCCGAAGTGGGCGACAACGGCCTCGTGCGCTGCCTGCCGGAGCACCTCGCGGACGCCGGCGGCGACGGCCTGGCCGTCATCGGCGCGTACTTCTTCACCGCCGGGATCCACGACGCCGCCGCGGCCGTCTCCGCCGCCGCCGGCGACGCGGCCGAGCCCGGCATCATCGACGTGATCCGCTGGTTGCACGAGCGGGGCGTCGAAGTCGGTGCGCAGGAGTACTTCGGCTTCTGGCGGGCCGTCGAGTCCCCGGACGCGGTGCTCGAGTGCAACCGGCACCTGCTCGGCGAACTGCACCGTGACGTCGCCGGGGCCGTCGACGCCGAGACGAAGCTGGTCGGCCCGGTCGTCGTCGAGCGCGGGGCGCGGGTGGTCCGGTCCCGGATCGTCGGGCCGGCGATCGTCGGCGCCCACACCGTCGTGGCCGAAAGCGAGATCGGCCCGAACACCGCGGTCGGCGAGGACTGCGTGATCCACGCGGCCACGCTCACGGACTCGATCGTGCTCGACGGCGCGTCGGTCCGGGGCACCGCGCTGAGCGACTCCGTCGTCGGCCGGTTCGCCCGGATCGTGCCGCCCGGCGAGCGCGCCGCGGCACCAGTCCGGCTCGAGCCCCGCGAGGACCTGTCGCTGCCCGATCGGCTCGCCCGCTCCGCCGCGGCGAAGCACGGCGACCACCTGCACGACACCGCCGACGTCACCGGCTGGCTCGCCGGCCGCGCGCGGGCCCACCGCTACCAGGTGGACCGGATCCCGTTCACCGAGCTCGACGGCTGGTCCACGCACCCCGAGACCGGCAACCTCGCGCACCGCAGCGGGAAGTTCTTCACCATCGAGGGGCTCGACGTCACGGTGGACGGCGGCTCGCCGAGCTCCTACCGGCACTGGCAGCAGCCGATCATCGTGCAGCCCGAGGTGGGCATCCTCGGCATCCTCGTCAAGGAGTTCGACGGCGTCCTGCACTGCCTGCTGCAGGCCAAGATGGAGCCGGGCAACCCGAACCCGCTGCAGCTCTCGCCGACCGTGCAGGCCACCCACAGCAACTACACCGGCGTGCACAAGGGCGCGTCGGTGCCCTACCTCGAGTACTTCCTCGATCCCGGGCGCGGCAAGGTGATCGCGGACGTGCTGCAGTCCGAGCACGGCTCCTGGTTCTCCCGCAAGGTGAACCGGAACATGATCATCGAGGTCGACGAGGACGTCCCCGCGCGCGAGGACTTCTGCTGGCTGACCCTCGGCCAGGCCGGCGACCTGCTGTGGCAGGACAACGTGATCAACATGGACACCCGCACCGTCCTGGCCTGCGCCCCGGCGAACGTGGCCGAGGACGGCGCGCTGCACTCCGACGCCGACGTGCTCTCGTGGTTCACCGCGGAGCGGTCCCGCTACGACGTGCACGCCCGGCACATCCCGCTCAACGACGTCGGCGACTGGACGAGCGACGAGTGGACGGTCAAGCACGAGCGGGACTGGTACTTCCGGGTCGTCGCCGTGTCCGTGCGGGCCGACAGCCGGGAGGTCACCCAGTGGAGCCAGCCGTTGCTCGAACCCGTCCACTTCGGACTCACCGCCTTCGTGCTGCGCCACTTCGCCGGCGTGCCGCACCTGCTGGTGCACGCGCGGGCCGAGGGCGGGTTCCGCAACGGCGTCGAGATGGGGCCGACGGTGCAGTGCACCCCGCAGTACCACCCGCTCGACGGGTCGTCCCGGTCGCGGTTCCTCAACCTGGTCCTCGACGCCGCACCGGAACGCGTCCGCTACACCTCGGTGCAGTCCGAGGAAGGCGGCCGCCTGCTCAACGCGGAGAACCGCTACCTCATCGTCGAGGCCGACGAAGCACAGGCGCCGCTGGAGCCGCCGGAGGGCTACCAGTGGGTGACGCCGAACCAGCTCAGCTCGCTGATGCGGCACGGCCACTACGTGAACATCCAGGCGCGCACGCTGCTGGCGGCCATCAACACCGGGGCCGTGCGCCTCTTCGACTGAGCGCGGACCGCGCACAAGGAGCTGTGGGGACGACATGCTGACCGAAACCGTGATCCACCGGGCATCCGGCGCGCTCTACCAGCCGGTCACCGAGGAGGGACGCGCGCTGCTCGACCTGATCGACGAGCACCTCCCGGCCGTGCGAGCCGGTGCGGCGGACCACGACCGCGCGGGCACGCTGCCGGTCGACGTCATCGAGGCGTACGGCCGCAACGGCGTGCTGGGCGGCACGGTGCCGGCCGAGCTGGGCGGCCTCGGGGTGCGCAGCCTCTACGACGTCGCCGTCGCGCTGAGCCGGGTCGCCGAGGCGGACGCGTCGACGGCCCTCGTGCTGCACGCCCAGTTCAGCCGCGGCCTGACCTTCCAGTACGAGTGGAAGCACGGTTCGCCGGCGGCCCAGCAGCTGGCCGCGCAGGTGCTGAAGCTGATGGCCGCGGGCGACCCGGTGTGCGGCGGGGTGAAGGACCACCACTCGGGCGTCACCACGCTGACCCGGGCCGGGTCGGGCGAGGGCTGGGTGCTCAACGGCCGCAAGACGCTGGTGACCATGGCCGGGATCGCCAAGCACGTGATCGTCTCCGCCGAGACGCGGGTCGAGGGCGAGCCGCACCGGCTGGCCGCGCCGGTGCTGGCCGCGGACACCCCGGGGATGACGATCATCGACAACTGGGACGGCCTCGGCATGCGGGCGTCCGGCACCGTGGACATCGTCTTCGAGAACTGCCTGCTGCCGGACGAGAACGTGCTGCTGCGCGGGGTCGTCGGGACACGCAGCGACGTGGGGCTCGCCGGGCAGACGGTCAGCTCCTGCGCGAACCTCGGCGTCTACGTCGGGGTCGCCCAGGCCGCGCGCGACATCGCGGTGGCGGCCGTGGCGCGCCGGAAGGGCACCCCGGCCGCGGCGGTCCGCACGCTCGTCGCCGAGATCGACACGCGGCTCTACAGCGTCCGCGCCACCGTCGGCTCCGCACTGGCCAACGCGGACATCGCCAACGTGGACCTCAGCGGGGACCTCGACGAGCGGGGCCGGCTCATGATGCTCCCGTTCCAGTACGCCAAGCAGCACGTCAACAAGGTGGTGCCGGACATCGTCGGCGACTGCCTCACGCTGACCGGCGGCGCCTCGTTCACCGCGGGGCACCCGCTCGCCCGGCTCTACCGCGACGCCCGCGCCGGCTGCTTCATGCAGCCCTACACCTACCCGGACGCCGTCGACTACCTCAGCGCGCAGGCCCTCGGGCTCGATCACGACAGCAACTACATGAACGTCCGGGCCGCACGGTCCGCGGAGGCGACGAAGAAGGAGCTCACGTGACGACTCGGGTCTGGGACTACCTGCTGGAATACGAGATGGAGAAGGCCGAACTGATCGACGCGGTCACGACGGTCTTCGAGTCGGGTCAGCTCGTGCTCGGGCCGAGCGTGAGCGGGTTCGAGGCGGAGTTCGCCGACTACCACGGCGGCGGGCTCTGCGCGGGCGTCGACAACGGGACCAACGCGGTGAAGCTCGGGCTGCAGGCCCTCGGCGTCGGCCCGGGTGACGAGGTCATCACCGTGTCCAACACGGCGGCCCCGACCGTCCTCGCCATCGACGGCGCCGGCGCGACGCCGGTGTTCGTGGACATCAGGGAAGAGGACTTCCTGATGGACGTCGGGCAGGTCGCGGCCGCGATCACGCCGCGCACCAAGGCTTTGCTGCCGGTGCACCTCTACGGCCAGTGCGCCGACATGGCCCCGCTGCGCCGGCTGGCCGACGAGCACGGCCTGGTGCTGCTCGAGGACTGCGCGCAGGCGCACGGCGCGCGCCACCACGGCCGCCCGGCCGGGACCATGGGCGACGCGGCCGCGTTCTCCTTCTACCCCACCAAGGTCCTCGGCGGGTACGGCGACGGCGGCGCGGTGCTCACCACTGACTCCACTGTGGACGAAAACCTGCGCCGGCTGCGCTACTACGGCATGGAGAAGCAGTACTACGTGGTCGGCACGCCGGGCCACAACTGCCGCCTCGACGAGCTGCAGGCCGAGATCCTGCGCCGCAAGCTGCGCCGCCTCGACGACTACGTGGCGGCCCGGCGGGCGATCGCCGACCGCTACGCCGAGGGACTCGGCGACCTCCCCGGGCTGCGGCTGCCGGTCACCGCGCCCGGCAACGAGCACGTCTACTACGTCTACGTCGTGCGCCACCCGCAGCGCGACACGATCATCGAACGGCTGGCCGCCTACGACATCGCGCTCAACATCAGCTACCCGTGGCCGGTGCACACGATGACCGGGTTCGCCCACCTCGGCTACGCCACCGGCTCGCTGCCGGTCACCGAACGGCTCGCCGGCGAGATCTTCTCGCTGCCCATGTACCCGTCGCTGCCCGAATACACCCAGGACAAGGTGATCGGCGCGCTCCGCGACGTGATCGCGGACCTCTGAGCCGCGCCATCGAACGAACGACGAGGAGGATTACCCCGTGACCGATCGGGACAGCGTTACCCCATCCGACGTCAGCTGCCGGGTGTGCGGCGGCCAGGTCGAGGAGTTCCTCGACCTGGGCAGCCAGCCCGTATCCCAGCGCTTCCGCACCCCGGAGGACACCTCCGGCGAGTTCTTCTTCCGGCTCGCCGTCGGCCACTGCACGACGTGCACGATGGTGCAGCTGGTCGAGGAGGTGCCGCGGGAGGAGATGTTCCACGAGGACTACCCGTTCACCTCGTCCGGCTCGCGGTACATGACCGAGTACTTCAGCGGCGTGGCCCGGGACTTCCTGGAGACCGAGCTGGCCGGCGACGACCCGTTCATCGTCGAGATCGGCAGCAACGACGGCGTCATGCTCGGGACCATCCGGGACGCCGGCGTCCGCCACCTCGGCTTCGAGCCGTCCGGTCACCCGGCCGAGATGGCCAGGGCGGCCGGCATCCGGGTGCGCGGCGACTTCTTCGAGGAGTCGACGGCCCGGGAGACCGCCGCCGCCGACGGGCCGGCCGACGTCATCTACTCGGCCAACACCATCTGCCACATCCCCTACCTGGACTCGATCTTCCGCGGCGTGGACGCGTTGCTCGCGCCGAACGGCGTGTTCGTCTTCGAGGACCCCTACCTCGGCGACATCGTCGCGAAGCGGTCGTTCGACCAGATCTACGACGAGCACTTCTACCTCTTCTCCGCGCGCTCGGTGCGGGCCGCGGCGAACCGGTTCGGTTTCGACCTCGTGGACGTGCGGCGGCTGCCGGTGCACGGCGGCGAGGTGCGCTACACGATCGCCCGGCTCGGCGCGCGCACGCCGTCGGCGGCGGTCGAGGCGCTGCTGGCGGAGGAGGCCGAGCGTGAGCTCACGTCCCCCGCGACGTTGCAGACGTTCGCCGAGGGCGTGCTGGAGATCCGGACCGCCCTCGTGGCGAAGCTGACCGAGCTGCGCGCCGCGGGCGCTCGCGTGGTCGGCTACGGCGCGACCGCGAAGAGCGCCACGGTGCTCAACTTCTGCGGCATCGGACCGGACCTGGTCGAGTACATCAGCGACTCGACGGACGCGAAGCAGGGGCTCGTCACGCCGGGGCAGCGCATCCCGGTGCGGCCGCCGTCGGACTTCGCCGAGAACCGGCCCGACTACGCGCTGCTGTTCGCGTGGAACCACGCCGAGGAGATCATGGCCAAGGAGCAGGAGTTCGTCGCGGACGGCGGCAAGTGGCTGCTGTACGTGCCTGACGTGCACGTGGTCTGATCCGGAAACACCGCGGTACGAAGAAAAGACCGGCCGGCCCACTCGGGCCGGCCGGTCTTTTCGTTGCTGTGGTGCGGGACTTCAGCCGATGGCGCGGTCGAAGTGGAAGAAGCGGTGCGGGTCGTAGCGCCGCTTGACCGCGACCAGCTTCGGGTAGTTCTCCGCGTAGTAGGCGGCCTGCCAGTTCGGGAGGGCCGGGTCGATGAAGTTCTGGTAGCTCTCGCCGAGGGAGTGCCGGTCCAGCGCGGCGAAGCCGCCGGTGAGCCACTGCTCGCCGGCCGTGGCGTCCTCGGCGACGTAGTTCGGATTGTTCAGCGAAACCGAGTAGCCGCACAGCATCCGGCTGTTGCGGTGGACGTAGGCGGTGGCGCGCCGGTCCGGGACGCCGGCCTGGCCGCCGAGGGTCTCGAAGTACAGCATCTTGAACTGCCCGGGGCGCGGGTCGGCTTCGTAGGCGGCGAGCAGCGCGTCCACCGAGGGCGCCGGACCGCCGAACATCCGGTTGCGGGTGCGGTAGAAGTTCGTCCGCGGCATCTGCCCCGCGGACGAGTAGCCGACCCGGTGGCACTGGTCGGTGGTCAGCTGGCTGCAGCCGTACCACTCCAGCATCGCGTCACGGGGGGCCTTCTGGCCCACGACGCGGGCGGTCGGCGCGACCCCGACCTGCGCGACGAGGGTGTCGAGCAGGCTCTCGAGCGCGGCCTGGGTGCCGAACCACGCGCCGTAGGCGACCACCGCCGAGGGCACGGTCGCGGCGTCGGGGGTGTACACCGACATCGAGGCGGCGAGGTCCCACGGCGCGCCGATCGCCCACGGCTGCCAGGTCTCGATGACCTGCTTCGCCACGTCGATCGGCCAGGCGACGGTGTAGTTGACCATCGAGGTGACCGGCACGGGCGCGAGCTCGTAGCTCGTGATCACGCCGTAGTTGCCGCCGCCGTTGCCGCGCAGGGCCCAGAACAGGTCGGGGTTCTCCTGCTGGGACGCGCGCACCTTCCGGCCGTCGGCCAGCACGACGTCGGCGCCGACCATCCGGTCGGCGCCGAGGCCCGCCTTGCGGGTCAGCATCCCGATCCCGCCGCCCTGCAGGAAACCGCCCACCCCGACCGTCGCGCACTGGCCGCCGGCGAGCATGAGCCCGCGCGGGGACAGCGCCGCGAGCGCGTCGATCTGCTGCGTCCCCGAGCCGACGGTGACGGTGGCGCCGTTGACCTGGATTCTGTTCATCCGGGAGACGTCCAGGATGACCCCGGTCGTGTTCGAGTAGCCGCCGAAGCTGTGCCCGCCGCTGCGCGGAACCAGGTGCAGCGCGTTGTCCCCGGCGAAGCGCAGGACCGTCGCCACGTCGGCGCTCGACTCGCAGTACGCGACCGCCTGCGGCCGGATCGCGTCGAACTGCGAGCTCGCCCCCACGCGAGCCCGGTCGTAGTCCGCTTCACCCGGCAGGACCACGTCGCCCGCGACGTGGCGACGCAACGCCTTCCAGTCGATCGCCCGGCCGCGACCGGACGACACCGCGCCGCTCGCGGCCGCGGCCGCGGTCGTGCCGAGCACCGCGGCCGCGCCGGCACCTACGCCCAGTCGCAGGAAGTCCCGACGGTTTGGCATGTTGTTCCTCGTCTCGTACTCGTTGTGACCGTGTGGATTCGTTCCCCGTGCGCCCCGCGCTGGGACGTCGCTGGAACGGCTCCGGCCCGAGTACGCCGAGGGGTGGTCAGGCCGCGGCGCCACTCATCGGCAGGGAGCCACCGAGGCCACCGTCGACCCCGAGCGCCTGCCCGGTGATGTACGCCGCACGCGGCGACAGCAGGAAGGTCACGGCGTCGGCGACCTCGTCGGCCTGGCCGAGCCGGCCGATCGGGACCTGGCGGCGGCAGATCTCCCGCACCTCGTCGATCGGGGCGAGCTCGTCGAACATCTCCGTGTCGATGAACCCGGGGGTGACCGCGTTGACCCGGATCCCCCGGCTGCCGAGGTCGGCGGCGAGGGCGCGGGCCAGGTTGGTCACGGCGGCCTTCGTCGTGGAGTAGGCCGTCGCCAGCCCCATGGCCAGCCCCATGCCGTGCTGCACGAGGACGGTGCCGTTGACCACGACGGCGCCGCCGGCCTCGTCGAAGAGCGCCGAGGCCTTCTGGATCGTGTAGAAGGCGCCCTTGAAGTTCGTACCGACGATCTGATCGAACTCGATCTCGGTGAACTCCCGCGGGATGGAGAAGGCCATGGCCACTCCCGCGTTGGCGAAGATGCCGTCCAGCCGGCCGAAACGACGCTTGATCTGCTCGACCAGCTCGTCCAGGTCGTCCAGCCGGGACACGTCGGTGCCCACGGCGAGGACCCGCTCGCCGCTGGGGTCCAGATCCTTTGCCGCAGCATCGATCTTCTCGACGCGCCGACCGGCGAGCACCACGTTCGCGCCCGCGTCGACCAGTTTTTTCGCGGTGGCAAAACCGATGCCGCTCCCACCGCCGGTGATGAGAACTGTCCTGCCCTTGAACTCAGTCATGCGGCCAGCGTCACACCCCGGCGCCGCACGCCGCATCTCCCGCCTTGCGCTGGCCGTTCACGCCGGAACAGTGCGCATTCTCCTTGTGACACAACGGAATTCGCAACAATGAAGACGAGCTACCGGACCGGCCTCGGCAGGATCGGAACAAGACATCGGCGGGCAGTGGCTCGCCGCCGGCATCTTCGTGTTCGTGACGGCCGAGCGAACGGTCTGACAGGTCCGCACAGATTCAGGAGTCACCCCATGGAAAACCGTTGTCCCGCCTTGGATCCGAGCGGCCGTGACATCCACGGCCAGGCCGACGAGTTGCGCACGCAGGGCTCCGCCGTCCAGGTGAAGCTGCCCGGCGACGTGCTCGTCTGGTCGGTCAACAGCCACGACGTCATCAAGAAGCTGCTGACCGACCCGAACGTCACCAAGAGCGCCCGCAACCACTGGCCGGCGTTCACCAACGGGGAGCTCCGCCCGGACTGGGAACTGATCAGCTGGGTGGCGATGGACAACGTCTCCACCACCTACGGCCGCGACCACCACCGGCTGCGCCGGCTGATCGGCAAGGCGTTCACCTCGCGGCGGACCGAAGAGATCCGCCCGCACGTGGAGAACCTGGCGACCGTGCTGCTGGACGCGCTGGCCGCGGTGCCGCCCGGCGAGGTCGTGGACCTCAAGGAGCGGTTCGCCTACCCGCTGCCCGGCATGCTGGTCGCCGACCTGATCGGGATGTCCGAGGAGGCCCGGGTCGCGGCCGCGAAGGTCCTCGACGTCATGCTGGACACCACGATCACCCCGGAGCAGGCGCAGGGCGTCCTGGTGGGCTGGCGCACCGCGATCGCCGACCTGGTCGCGCTCAAGCGCGTCGAGCCGGGCGCGGACATCACCAGCGACCTGATCGCCGCCCGCGACGAGGACGGCTCCCGGCTGTCCGAGCAGGAGCTCGCCGACACGATCTTCGCGATCCTCGGCGCCGGCTCGGAGACCACGATCAACTTCTTCGACAAGGCGATCACCCTGCTGCTCAGCCACCCCGAGCAGCTCGAGCTGGTCAAGTCCGGCGAGGCCGACTGGGACGCCGTCATCGACGAGGTGCTGCGGCTGGAGTCGCCCATCGCGAACCTCCCGCTGCGCTACGCCGTCGAGGACATCGACCTGGGCGACGTCGTCATCCCGAAGGGCGACCCGATCCTGGTCAACTACGCCGCGATCGGCCGCGACCCGGAGCTGCACGGCGAGTCGCGCTGCACGTTCGACATCGCCCGCGAGGACAAGGAGCACCTGTCCTTCGGCTACGGCCCGCACTACTGCCTGGGCGCGGGCATCGCCCGGATGGTGGCCAAGGTCGGCCTGTCCGCCCTGTTCGACCGCTTCCCGGCACTGACCCTCGCCGTCGCCGCCGAGGAGCTGCCCCCGCTCCCGACGTTCATCATGAACGGCCACCGCACCCTCCCGGTCCGCCTGACCACGGTCGCGAGCACCGCCGCCGAAGCCGCCTGAACCAAGCCGAAGACCGCGCACCCGGGCCTGCCCCGGATGCGCGGTCTTTTCGGTTCCGCTCCCGCGACAGCATGGCCACGCGACCGCCAGCCGCTGACCAGCAGATTCAAAGCTCGCACAGCGCGTCGCCGAGCCATCGAAACCCCCGTCGGCAACCGCTCTCGACCAGTGGGTCCAGTTACACCCCGGGATACGCGGGCGGCACGAACGGGCCCCAGGTGAAGGCCGGGAGCCACCGCGCCGGGTTCCCGGTCCACTCGAACGCCGCCAGCTGCGCGGGTGACCGGCGGCCGGCCAGGGCGCGGTAGAGGTCGTGCGCCGGTGCCGTCAGCGTCCCGGCCACCCGGCCGCGCCCGGCCGTCCACTCCGAACCGCCGGTCGTGCGCAGCCGCAGCGCCGGGAGGCCACCGGCCGACACGGCGCCGGAAAAGCCCCTGACCAGCACCTCGAAGCTCGGCGCCCACGCCAGGTGCTCCGCCGGCGGCGGCACGTCCAGCGCCGCGCGCAGGTCCAGCTCGTGGGTGTAGGCGTCCATCACCATGATCTCGCCGCTGCGCCCGTCCGCCGCCGCGAGCCGGCGGTCGAGCTGCTCCCCGAGGTCGTCCCAGCGGTCGAGCAGGGCCGGGACGGCCGGCGCGGGCAGCCGGGTGCCGCCCTGGCCGAGGACCCGCTCGGCGATCTCCACGACGTGGGCGACCAGGTCCGTGACGGTCCACTCCCGGCACGCGGGCACCGGGCGCAGGTGGGTGCCGGGCCGCGCCTCCAGCAGCGCGCGGACGCCGCGCCGCACCTCCGGGTAGCCCACGAAGTCCGGGGCCGGAACCGGCCGACTCGCTGTCACGCGCTCCACCCCACCCTGGCACGATCGGTGCTCTCGACCCAGTATCCCCTGGTGACGGCCCCGGCGGTTCTCCCCGCGTGCCGGCACCGAAGACCTCGGGAGGTAGTGATCTTGACCACTCTGTGGTCCACGTCGGCGCAGTGGCAGCTGCTGCCGCCGGTGGTGCTCGCGCTGCTGCTCAGCGTCGCCATCGGCCTCGAACGCGAAGCCGGCATGAAGGCCGCCGGCCTGCGGACGCACAGCCTGGTCGGCGTCGGCTCGGCCGTGTTCATGCTGGTGTCGAAGTACGGCTTCGCCGACCTGCTCACGACGAGCGGCATCGCGCTCGACCCGTCGCGGATCGCCGCGCAGATCGTGTCCGGCATCGGCTTCCTCGGCGCCGGGCTGATCTTCGTGCGGCGCGACGCGGTCCGCGGGCTGACCACGGCCGCGACGATCTGGCTCACCGCCGCGGTCGGCACGGCGTGCGGTGCCGGGCTGCCGGTGCTCGCGGTCGGCACGACGATCGGGCACTTCGTGGTGACGCGCGGGTTGCCGCCGCTGCAGCGCTTCGTCGCCCGCCACCGCAAGGAACCGCCGGTGGTGCGCTTGAGCTACGTCGACGGCCAGGGCGTGCTGCGCGCGGCGCTCGCCACGTGCACCGGACGCGGCTGGTCGGTGCACCACGTGGAGGTCGATCACGAGTCTACTTCCGAGGAGGGGCAACGGATCGCGGTCGTCACCCTGCGCCTCGACGGCCGGGGTGATCTTTACGACCTCGCCGCCGAACTGGCCGAACTGCCCGGCGTCCGGAGCACGTCCACCGGCGCCGGGGAACCGCTCGACGAATGATCGCCCGCCCGGGCAGCGCGCGGGGGCCGGTTTGCGGCACACTGGGGTGCACACGGAAATCTCCGGCACCACAAGGAAAACGTGCGGCCGAGGAGAAACCATCCAATTCGGAGGTGAGGCATGGCCCCCGGCGGTGGCGAGGACGTGGCGCGCACGCAGCCCGGATTCGACCAGGCGTGGCGCGGTTTCCACCGCGCGCAGGTCGTCGAATACGTCGAGTGGGCCGAGGCCGAGATCCGCAGACTCACCGACGAACGCGACGCCGCGGCCCGGCGCGCGGCCGCGTTCGCCGACGAGAACCGTGAGCTCCGGGTCAAGATCGACCGGATCAGCCGGACCCCGATCGCACCGGACGCGCTGCAGGAGCGCTCGCGCCGGATGATCGAGCTCACCCGCGAGGAAGCGACCGAAATCACCGGGCGGGCAAGGGAAAACGCCGAACGGATCCGCCGTGACGCCGAGCTCGAGGCCGTCCGGCTCACCGAGAAGGAACACGAAGTCCTCGCTCTGGCCGAAGCCGAGCGGGCGCAGCAGCGCGTCGAGCACGAGGAACTCCTGCGGGCGACCGAGCAGCGCCGCCGTGAGCTCGACGAAGCCGCGGCGCACCGCCGGGCCCGCCAGGAAGAGGATCACACGCGAGCGATCACGGCCCGCCGCACCGAAGCCACGCGCGAGCTGGCCGAGCAGGACGCCGCCGCCCAGGCGAAGGCCGCCGAGCTGGTCGCCGAAGCCACCCGGCGCAAGGAAACCCTGGTCACCACGGGCGAATCCGAGCTCGCCACGGCCCGGGCCACGGCCGGGCAGCTGATCACCGACGCCACCCGAAAGGGTGAAACTCTGGTCACGGCCGCGGAACGCGAGGTCGCGGCCCTCAACGACGTCCGCGACAAGCTCCACGCGAGTCTCCTCGGCTGCCGGGGCCTGCTGGCCGAAGCGGCCGTCGCCCTCGACGAGGGGCCGTCCGATCCCGAAGCCACCTTGCCGATGGCCAAGCGGGTGCCCGTCCAGCGGCGCTCACCGGCCGACGATCTTTCCGACGCGGTCGGGTGACCCCTTGTCCCCCGGCCGGGCAGCACCCATGATCGGGTGATCGCCCGGCCGAGGTGAGGGGACGCCCATGCGCTCGACGACGATCACGCTGGCCGCTGTGCTGGTCGCGGGCACCGTCACCGCGTGCGGCAGCGGCTCCGGCCTGACGATCAACCTGTACGTCTCGCCGGAGAACAACCTCCAGCACGTCGTCGACACCTGCAACGCGGCCGCCGCCGGCCGCTACCGGATCGAGTACCACAAGCTCCCGCGCAGCGCGGACGGCCAGCGTGAGCAGATGGTGCGCCGGCTCGCCGCGGAAGACCCGTCCCTGGACGTGCTCGGCCTTGACGTCACCTGGGTGCCGGAGTTCGCCGAGGCGGGCTGGGTGGTGCCGTGGACCGGCGCGGCCGAGGCCGAAGCGACGCGGGACGTGCTGCCCGGACCGCTCTCGACCGCGCGCTGGAACGGCAAGCTGTACGCGGCGACGAAGCACACGAACGTCCAGCTGCTCTGGTACGACGACCGGCTCACGCCGTCACCGCCGAAGACGTTCGACGAGATGATCACGCAGGCCCAGGCCCTGAAAGCGGCCGGGAAGCCGGCGAACATCCTGTTCACCGGCGCCCAGTACGAGGGCCTGGTGGTGTTCTACAACACGCTGGTCGCGTCGGCGGGCGGGCACATCCTGTCCGACGACGGCAAGTCCGTGCTGATGGACGACGGCGCCGTCCGCGCGCTGGAGCTGCTGAAGACGCTCACCACGGCCGGGATCACCGACCCGTCGCTGGGCAACTCGAAAGAGGACGAAGTCCGGCAGGCGTTCCAGCGCGGGCAGGGTGCGCTGGAGCTGAACTGGCCGTACGTCTACGCGTCCTACGCGAAGGAGAAGCCGCAGGACCTGGCGCACGTGAAGTGGGCCAGGTACCCGTCGGTGGTGCCGGGGCGCGCGAGCCGCGTCACGATCGGCGGCTTCAACCTGGCGATCAGCACGTACTCGCCGCACCAGGCGGAGGCGTTCGACGCGGCGTTGTGCCTGCGCAGCCCGGCGAGCCAGAAGTACCAGGCGATCGAGGACGGCCTGGCCCCGACGACCCGTTCGGTCTACGACGACCCGGCGCCGCTCGACCCGGCCGACGCCGGCTCGACGATGGCGGCCCAGTTCCCGATGAAGCCGGACATCCTGGCCGCGCTGTCCGACGCCGCCGTCCGGCCGCTGACCCCGGCGTACCAGAACCTGTCGACGGTGATCTCGAAGGTGCTGTCGCCGCCGTCGGAGATCGACCCGCGGGCCACCGCGGCCGAGCTGCGCGAACGGCTGACCGACGCGCTCGACTCGCGGGACATCATCCCTTGATCCGAGCGTTCGCCCTGGTCGCGGCGGTCGTGACGCTGGCCGCGTCGACCACACTGGCCAACCGCGTGCTGCCCGGCTGGGCGTACCCGGTGTGCGGGCTGGTGGCCGCCGTGATCCTGGTGGCCCTGGCCCGTGCGGCCGGGCTGTCGTGGTCCGACCTGGGCTTGCGCTCGTTCCGGCGGTCCGCCCTGGTCGGACTGGCCGGAGCCGGGCTGGTCGCGGTGGTGTTCGGGATCGCGCTGGCCGTGCCGGCGCTGCGGACGGTCTACCAGGACGGCCGCGTCGGCACCCCCGACTTCGGCCAGCTGATCTGGCTGACGTGCGGCCGGATCCTGTTCGGCACGGTGCTGATCGAGGAGATCGCGTTCCGCGGCGTGCTGCCGGCCCTGCTCGGCGCGCGGGACGACCGCTGGCGCTGGCCGCCGATCCTGGGCGCGGCGGCGTTGTTCGGCCTCTGGCACTACCTGCCGGCCCTGGCGATCGGCCGCAACGCGGCGGTCCACGCGGTGTTCGGCACGACGCCGGTGGTGGTGCTCCAGATCCTGGCGATGGCCGCGGCGGGCGCCGCCGGCATCCTCCTGCACTGGTGGCGCCACAAGGGCCACGGAGTACTGGCGTCGGTGATCGTCCACTTCACGACGAACGCGGGCGGCCTGACCCTCGCCGTGCTGGTCCGCTGATCTGCCGCGGCTCGTCGTGAGTGATTAGGGCGGTTAGAACCGCCCTAACCACTCACGACTTGGCCCTGGTCAGGAGCGCACGAGCCGCGCGATCGCGTCCGAGGCTTCCCGCACCTTCAGGTCGGCTTCCTCACCGCCGGCCGCGGCGGCCTGGACCACGCACGTCGCAAGGTGCTCGTCGAGCAGCTCCAGCGAGAACGACTGCAGGGCCTTCGTCGCCGCGGAGACCTGGGTCAGGATGTCGATGCAGTACTTGTCCTGCTCGACCATGCGCTGCAGCCCGCGGATCTGCCCCTCGATGCGGCGCAGGCGCTTGAGGTAGGCCTCTCGCTCGTTGCCGTAACCCGTCATGGCCCACCCGTCCCCGCGTCTGTCGGCATTCCTCCGCGACCGAGTATACCCACCCCACGTATCGGGCGGGGTGACTCAGCGGAACCGGCGCAGGCGGAGGCTGTTGCTGACCACGAAGGCCGAGGAGCACGCCATCGCCGCGCCCGCGATCATCGGGTTGAGCAGGCCGAGCGCGGCCAGCGGCAGCGCCGCGACGTTGTAGGCGAACGCCCAGAACAGGTTGCCCTTGATGGTGGCCAGCGTCCGGCGGGCCAGCCGGATCGCGTCACCGGCGGCACGCAGGTCGCCGCGCACGAGCGTCAGGTCGCCGGCTTCGATGGCCGCGTCGGTGCCGGTGCCCATGGCCAGCCCCAGGTCGGCCTGGGCGAGCGCCGCCGCGTCGTTGACGCCGTCGCCGACCATCGCGACCACGCGCCCTTCGGCCTGCAGCCGCTTCACGACGTCGACCTTGCCCTCGGGCAGCACCTCGGCGACGACCTCGTCGATCCCCGCCTCGGCCGCGATCGCCCGGGCCACGCCGGCGTCGTCCCCGGTCAGCAGCACCGGCCGCAGGCCGAGCGCGCGCAGCTCGGCGACGGCCTGGGCGGACGTCGGCTTGATCGTGTCGGCGACGGCCAGCGTCCCGCGGACCTCGCCGTCCCACGCGACGTGCACGCCGGACGTCCCGGCCGCCCCGACGAACGACCCCCGGCCCACGCTGACCTGCTTGCCTTCGACGACGCCGGTGACGCCGAGCCCGGCGGTGCTGCGGAAGCCCGTGACGGCGGGGAGCGGGCCGAACCGCTCCCGGGCGGCCGTCACGATCGCGCGGGCGACCGGGTGCTCGGACGCCGCTTCGACCGCGCCGGCCAGCCGCAGGACCTCGCCGTCCCCCTCGACCAGCGTCATCCGGCCGGTGGTGACGGTGCCGGTCTTGTCGAGCACGACGGTGTCGACGCGGCGGGTGGACTCGAGCACCTCGGGGCCCTTGATGACGATGCCCAGCTGCGCGCCGCGGCCGGTGCCGACGAGCAGCGCCGTCGGCGTCGCGAGGCCGAGCGCGCACGGGCAGGCGATGATCAGCACGGCGACGGCCGCGGTGAACGCCTGATCCGCGCGGCCGCCCGTCGCCAGCCAGACGACCAGCGTCGCGAGCGCCGCGAAGACGACCGCCGGCACGAACACCGCCGACACCCGGTCGGCGAGGCGCTGGGCCTGGGCCTTGCCGGTCTGCGCGGCCTCGACCAGGCGCGCCAGCTGCGCCAGCCGCGTGTCCGCGCCGACCCGCGTCGCACGCACGAGCAGCCGCCCGCCGACGTTCACGGTCGCGCCGGTGACCGCGTCCCCCGGACCGGCCTCGACCGGCGTCGACTCCCCGGTGAGCATGCTGGTGTCGACGGCGGAGCGGCCTTCGGTGACGACGCCGTCGGTGGCGATCTTCTCGCCGGGCCGGGCGACGAAGACGTCCCCGACGCGCAGGTCGGTGGCCGCGAGCAGGCGCTCTTCGCCGTCGCGGAGGACGGTGACGTCCTTCGCGCCGAGGTCCAGCAGCGCGCGCAGGGCGGCGCCCGCGCGGCGCTTGGACCGGGCTTCGAAGTAGCGGCCGGCCAGGATGAACGTGGTGACCGTGGCGGCCACCTCGAAGTACAGGCTGTCGCCGGTCATGCCCGAGCTGACCAGCGTGAACTCGTGGCGCATGCCGATCTCGCCGGCCATGCCGAACAGGAGCGCGTACAGCGACCAGGCCGTCGACGCGAGCACGCCGAGCGAGATCAGCGTGTCCATGGTGGCGGTGACGTGCCGCAGGTTGACCGCGGCGGCGCGGTGGAACGGCCACGCGCCCCACGTCACGACCGGGGCGGCGAGGACCAGCGAGACCCACTGCCAGTAGTCGAACTGCCAGGCGGGCACCATCGCGAGCACCAGCACCGGGACGGTGAGCGCGGCGGAGAGCAGCAAACGTTTGCGCAGCGGCGTCGAGTCGTCGGCCGCGTCGGCCTCCGGTACCCGGGCCGAGTACCCGGCGGCCTCGACGACCCCGACGAGCTCGCCGACCGAGAGGCCACTGGGGTAGCTGACCTGGGCTTTCTCGGTGGCGTAGTTGACCGTCGCCGTCACGCCGCCGACCTTGTTGAGCTTGCGCTCGACGCGGGACGCGCAGGAGGCGCAGGTCATCCCGCCGATGGCGAGTTCGACGCGTTCGGACTGCGCGGTGGTCATGGCGCTCAGGCCACCAGGCGGTAGCCGGCCTCGGTGACCGCGGCCGCGACGGCGTCGGTCGTCAGCGGGGTGTCGCTGGTCACGGTGACGCGCCCGCTCTCGACGTCGACGTCGACGCCGTTGACCCCGGCGAGCTCGGAGACCTCCTCGCGCACGGAGGTGGCGCAGTGTCCGCAGGTCATGCCCTCGACGGTGTACGTCGCTTCGGTCATCGACGGCTCCTTTCGTTCTCCCTCCTTTATACCCATCGGGGGTAGGGGTGTTCCACCGGCCCCGGCAGACTCGCGGGATGCGGAAGATCTACGCGATCGGGATCGGCGCCGGCGACCCGGAGCACCTGACGGTGCAGGCGGTGGATCGCCTCAACCGCGTCGACGTGTTCTTCGTCCTGGACAAGGGCGAGGAGAAGGCCGACCTGGTGCGGCTGCGCGAGGAGATCCTCGACAGGTACGTGACGCGCCCGTACCGCGTGGTCCTGGTCGCGGACCCACCCCGCGACCGCAAGCCGGCGGACTACCGAGCAGCGGTAGCCGACTGGCACGCGGCCCGCGCCGAGGTCTACGAGAGCGTGATCCTCTCCTCGCTGGCCACGTCTCAGACGGGCGCCTTCCTGGTGTGGGGCGACCCATCGCTGTACGACAGCACGATCGCACTGATCGAGACGGTGCTGGCCCGCGGCCGGGTGACGTTCGAGTACGAGGTGATCCCGGGCATCAGCAGCATCTCGGCCCTGGTGGCCCGCCACCGCACAACGATGAACCAGATCGGCCGAGCAGTCCAGCTCACGACAGGCCGACTCCTGGCAACAGGCTGGCCACCCGACGTCGACGACATCTTCGTCCTCCTGGACGCCCACACGACCTTCGACCGCTACACATCACACGACCTGACGATCTACTGGGGAGCGTACGTAGGCACCCCAGACGAAATCCTCATCTCAGGCCCGCTGACTCCCGCGCTGGCAACCAAAATCCGCGAAACGCGCACGGCGGCCCGAGAACACCACGGCTGGATCATGGACACGTACCTCCTACGCCGCCCCACCCCCTAACCCCCAGTCCGCCGCTCGCCCCACCATCACCCGCACCACCTTCCCACCGACCCGCGCCGGTTTCCCACCACGCGTGTCGTCTTCCCGACCACGCGAGTCGACTCCCAGTCACCCGTGTCGGCTTCCCAATCACAGGTGATGCCCCGCCAATCACGCGAGATGCCCGCCCAATCACGTGAGTTCCGTCTCGGATCACGCTAGTTACGCCGCCAATTACGTTAATACCGTGTCCGATCACGCGGATTACGCTTACTGGCAAAGGCTTCGGGTGCCGGAGGCCCCGCTTCGAGCAGCGGAAGGCCAGTTTCAAGTGATCCCATGGGCTTCACACGTGATCCGCGGGGCATCTCTCGTGACCGGGCGGCCATCACCGGTGATCCGGCGGACGTCACTCGAGTCGTGAGGGCGTGAGACTGGGCACCAGGCACCGGGCACCAGGCACCAGGCACCAGGCACCGGGCACCGGGCACCGGGATGATCGGAGCCGCAACTCGCGTGATCCCGCACGGATCCCGCGTGATCCTGGCCGGATCTCGCGTGATCCCGGGCGGGACTCGTGTGATCCGGCCGGGATCCACGTGTTTCCAGGCAGATCTCGCGTGATTGAGGCCGGAACTCGCGCACCGCGCGAGAGCAGCTCGCACACCCGAAGAGTCGGCTCGTGTCCCCAGCCGGTCAGCTCACGTACCCAGCCAGTCGACTCACGTACCCAGCCAGTCGACTCACGTACTCGGACAGTCGGCTCACGTCCCGAACGGTCGGCTCGCGTACTTCGACGGTCGGCTTGCGTACCTAGACAGTCGGTTCGCGCACCCGGACGGTCGGCTCGCGTGATTGAAGCGCCGGCACCCGTGACCAGACGGTCGAAACCGGTGATTCACGGGTCACCACGCGGCCCAGACGGCCGGCGCGCGTGCGTGAAGGGTCAACTCGCGTGACTGGAAAGCCGACTCGCGTGATCAGAGGGTCAACACGTGCATCGGGAGCCGGCACGTGTGATTGGAGAGTCGACACGTGATTCAGAAGCTGGCACGTGTGATGGGAGGGTCAACACAGTTGGGGGGTCGACACGGGTCCGGCGGTGCCGGCGACACCTGGTTTTGGGCATAAGAAAAAGGGCCTGGCCCGGGAGAACTAGTGTTCTCGACCGGGCCAGGCCCTCTCTCAACGAAATGTTCGGCGGTGTCCTACTCTCCCACAACCCTTCGGTTGCAGTACCATCGGCGCTGTCAAGCTTAGCTTCCGGGTTCGGAATGGGACCGGGCGTTTCCCTGACGCTAAAACCACCGAAACACTATCAAACACCCACACCCCCCAAACACAGGGAGCTGTGTGGTGTTTCAGAACCGTAGAGTGGATGCGTAACACCTTCGTAGACAAGTCCTCGGCCTATTAGTACCAGTCAACTCGACAACACATTACTGTGCTTCCATATCTGGCCTATCAACCCAATGGTCTATTGGGGGCCTTAACCCACAAAGGGTGGGATACCTCATCTTGGAACAGGCTTCCCGCTTAGATGCCTTCAGCGGTTATCCCTTCCGAACGTGGCCAACCAGCCATGCCCCTGGCGGGACAACTGGCACACCAGAGGTTCGTCCGTCCCGGTCCTCTCGTACTAGGGACAGCCTTCCTCAAGTATCCTACGCGCGCGGCGGATAGGGACCGAACTGTCTCACGACGTTCTAAACCCAGCTCGCGTGCCGCTTTAATGGGCGAACAGCCCAACCCTTGGGACCTACTCCGGCCCCAGGATGCGACGAGCCGACATCGAGGTGCCAAACCATGCCGTCGATATGGACTCTTGGGCAAGATCAGCCTGTTATCCCCGGGGTACCTTTTATCCGTTGAGCGACACCCCTTCCACCAGGTGGTGCCGGATCACTAGTCCCGACTTTCGTCCCTGCTCGACATGTCTGTCTCACAGTCAAGCTCCCTTGTGCACTTGCACTCAACACCTGATTGCCAACCAGGCTGAGGGAACCTTTGGGCGCCTCCGTTACTCTTTAGGAGGCAACCGCCCCAGTTAAACTACCCATCAGGCACTGTCCCTGAACCAGATCATGGCCCGAGGTTCAGATTCCCAATTCGACCAGAGTGGTATTTCAACAATGACTCCACAGTAACTAGCGTCACCGCTTCACAGTCTCCCACCTATCCTACACAAGCCGAACCGAAAACCAATACCAAACTATAGTAAAGGTCCCGGGGTCTTTCCGTCCTGCCGCGCGTAACGAGCATCTTTACTCGTAGTGCAATTTCGCCGGGCCTGTGGTTGAGACAGCCGGAAAGTCGTTACGCCATTCGTGCAGGTCGGAACTTACCCGACAAGGAATTTCGCTACCTTAGGATGGTTATAGTTACCACCGCCGTTTACTGGCGCTTAAATTCTCAGCTTCACCCCCGAAGGGATTAACCGGTCCTCTTAACGTTCCAGCACCGGGCAGGCGTCAGTCCATATACATCGTCTTGCGACTTCGCATGGACCTGTGTTTTTAGTAAACAGTCGCTTTCCGCTGGTCTCTGCGGCCACCCACCCCTAGTCCGTAAAGGACTTCAGGATGTTTGGCCCCCCTTCTCCCGAAGTTACGGGGGCATTTTGCCGAGTTCCTTAACCACAGTTCACCCGATCGCCTTAGTATTCTCTACCTGACCACCTGTGTTGGTTTGGGGTACGGGCCGTGCATGCACTCACTAGAGGCTTTTCTCGGCAGCATAGGATCACTCTACTTCACCTCAAACGGCTACGCATCACGTCTCAGAGTATATAAAGCACGGATTTGCCTATGCTTTCTCCTACACGCTTACACCAGGACAACCATCGCCTGGCGGAGCTACCTTCCTGCGTCACCCCATCGCTTGACTACTACGAAATCAGGTCCCACGCTCCACAATGCCAACTCCGCCCGAAGGCATCACCGGCACGCTTTGGGTGGTTAGTATCAAACGCCTCGTCATGGGCGCACATGCTCGGGTACGGGAATATCAACCCGTTGTCCATCGACTACGCCTGTCGGCCTCGCCTTAGGTCCCGACTTACCCTGGGCGGATTAGCCTGGCCCAGGAACCCTTGGTCATCCGGCGGCAGAGTTTCTCACTCTGCATTCGCTACTCATGCCTGCATTCTCACTCCCACACCCTCCACCGCTAGCTTCCGCCACGGCTTCCCTGGGTGCAGGACGCTCCCCTACCCATCAACACGACTACACAAGGACTTCAAGAGCCCAAGTGGATCTATTGTGTCAATGACACAGCTTCGGCGGTGTGCTTAAGCCCCGCTACATTGTCGGCGCAGGACCACTTGACCAGTGAGCTATTACGCACTCTTTCAAGGGTGGCTGCTTCTAAGCCAACCTCCTGGTTGTCTGGGCAATCCCACATCCTTTCCCACTGAGCACACACTTAGGGGCCTTAGCTGGTGTTCTGGGCTGTTTCCCTCTCGACGACGAAGCTTATCCCCCGCCGTCTCACTGCCGCACTCTCACACCACGGTATTCGGAGTTTGGTTGATTTCGGTAACCCGGTAAGGCCCCTAGACCATCCAGTAGCTCTACCCCCGTGGTGAAACATGCGACGCTGCACCTAAATGCATTTCGGGGAGAACCAGCTATCACGGAGTTTGATTGGCCTTTCACCCCTACCCACAGCTCATCCCCTCAGTTTTCAACCTAAGTGGGTTCGGGCCTCCACGACGTCTTACCGTCGCTTCACCCTGGCCATGGGTAGATCACTCCGCTTCGGGTCTAGACCACGCGACTCATTCGCCCTATTCAGACTCGCTTTCGCTACGGCTACCCCACACGGGTTAACCTCGCCACGCAGCACTAACTCGCAGGCTCATTCTTCAAAAGGCACGCCATCACCATTACAGCTCTGACGGCTTGTAGGCACACGGTTTCAGGTACTCTTTCACTCCCCTCCCGGGGTACTTTTCATCTTTCCCTCACGGTACTAGTCCGCTATCGGTCTTCAGGAAGTATTTAGGCTTACCGGGTGGTCCCGGCAGATTCACAGCAAATTCCACGAGCTCGCTGCTACTCGGGAACACCACCAAGAACAACAACACAAGTTTTCGCGTACGGGGCTCTCACCCACTCCGGCCGCCCATCCCAAGGCGTTCCACTAACCCATGCGTCAATTCCGAAGAAATGTCAGTTCCTTCAAGGCGGGTCCCACAACACCGACTACACAACCCCTGACAGGTATCACATGCAATCGGTTTAGCCTCTTCCGCTTTCGCTCGCCACTACTCACGGAATCACGGTTGTTTTCTCTTCCTACGGGTACTGAGATGTTTCACTTCCCCGCGTTCCCTCCACACACCCTATATATTCAGGTGCGGGTAACACCACATCACTGGTGCTGGGTTTCCCCATTCGGAAATCCTCGGATCACAGCTCGGTTGACAGCTCCCCGAGGCTTATCGCAGCCTCCTACGTCCTTCATCGGCTCCTGAAGCCAAGACATCCACCATGTGCCCTTAACAACTTGACCACAAAGATGCTCGCATCCACTCTACAGTTCTCAAACACCACACCAGAAACAAACATCGCTCCCGAGGCGTAAGCCCCGAGGCGTGTTGCCTCAGGACCCAACAGTGTGCTTCGTGAACAACCCACCACTCGACTCGGCGAGCGTCCTCCACGACCCCGAAGGATCAGTACTAACGCCGGCGTCTGTCACCGCGATAAGCCATAACCAGTAGTTCCACAATTCCTTGAGCAACCAGAGCAACACTGCATTCGAGTGTTAAACCCCAGCCACCCCACGCCCTGGTTCCGGGTATCCCGGGAACGTGGATGTGTTGTGCTCCTTAGAAAGGAGGTGATCCAGCCGCACCTTCCGGTACGGCTACCTTGTTACGACTTCGTCCCAATCGCCAGTCCCACCTTCGACCACTCCCTCCCCGAAGGGTTGGGCCATGGGCTTCGGGTGTTACCGACTTTCATGACGTGACGGGCGGTGTGTACAAGGCCCGGGAACGTATTCACCGCAGCGTTGCTGATCTGCGATTACTAGCGACTCCGACTTCACGCAGTCGAGTTGCAGACTGCGATCCGAACTGAGACCGGCTTTAAGGGATTCGCTCCACCTCGCGGTATCGCAGCCCTCTGTACCAGCCATTGTAGCATGTGTGAAGCCCTGGACATAAGGGGCATGATGACTTGACGTCATCCCCACCTTCCTCCGAGTTGACCCCGGCAGTCTCCCACGAGTCCCCGCCATAACGCGCTGGCAACGTAGGATAAGGGTTGCGCTCGTTGCGGGACTTAACCCAACATCTCACGACACGAGCTGACGACAGCCATGCACCACCTGTACACCAACCACAAGGGAAGCCCCATCTCTGGGGATGTCTGGCGCATGTCAAGCCCAGGTAAGGTTCTTCGCGTTGCATCGAATTAATCCACATGCTCCGCCGCTTGTGCGGGCCCCCGTCAATTCCTTTGAGTTTTAGCCTTGCGGCCGTACTCCCCAGGCGGGGTGCTTAATGCGTTAGCTACGGCACGGACAACGTGGAATGTCGCCCACACCTAGCACCCACCGTTTACAGCGTGGACTACCAGGGTATCTAATCCTGTTCGCTCCCCACGCTTTCGCTCCTCAGCGTCAGTATCGGCCCAGAGACCCGCCTTCGCCACCGGTGTTCCTCCTGATATCTGCGCATTTCACCGCTACACCAGGAATTCCAGTCTCCCCTACCGAACTCAAGTCTGCCCGTATCGACTGCACGCTGAAGGTTAAGCCTCCAGATTTCACAGCCGACGCGACAAACCGCCTACGAGCTCTTTACGCCCAATAAATCCGGACAACGCTTGCACCCTACGTATTACCGCGGCTGCTGGCACGTAGTTAGCCGGTGCTTCTTATCCAGGTACCGTCACTTGCGCTTCGTCCCTGGCGAAAGAGGTTTACAACCCGAAGGCCGTCATCCCTCACGCGGCGTCGCTGCATCAGGCTTTCGCCCATTGTGCAATATTCCCCACTGCTGCCTCCCGTAGGAGTCTGGGCCGTGTCTCAGTCCCAGTGTGGCCGGTCACCCTCTCAGGCCGGCTACCCGTCGTCGCCTTGGTAGGCCACTACCCCACCAACAAGCTGATAGGCCGCGGGTTCATCCTGCACCGCCAGAACTTTCAACATTCTCCCATGCGAAAGAATGTGATATCCGGTATTAGACCTCGTTTCCAAGGCTTATCCCAGAGTGCAGGGCAGATTACCCACGTGTTACTCACCCGTTCGCCACTAATCCACCCGAAGGCTTCATCGTTCGACTTGCATGTGTTAAGCACGCCGCCAGCGTTCGTCCTGAGCCAGGATCAAACTCTCCAACAATGAATAGTTTGATCGAGACTATGTACTCAATCATTCTCAAAGGAACCTCATACGAGGTTATATATAAGCTCTACTGGCTTAGTTCACTAGCACACTGTTGAGTTCTCAAGCAACACACTCCGGAGTCACCCGCGTTATCGGCGGGCTCAACCTCGGCGATTGTTTCAAGCTATTTGGTGGGACACCCACTCAATCGCTTCTGCGAGAGCTTGGTTCGTGTCCCCGCCGCTCGGTTTCCCTGGCGACTTGGAGAACTTTACATGCCCCGAAACCACCCGAAACAGGGGGGTCCGTTAACAAGATCAGCGCAGGTCAGAACCCCTGACGGAGCCCGTCCTGGCCTCAGTGTGCCCCCGGAGCCCCGAGAGCGCCAGGGGAAATCCCGGGAACCAGCCGAGGAGAGCACGCAAAGAACATTGCTCCGAGTACATTGCGTCGTATTGCTCCGCGTCAAAGCTCCGCCTAGCGTCGAAGACATGACCTCCACTCACGACGACGCGGGACCGAAGGACGCGACCACCGTCCTGCTCGTCCACGGCCACCCCTTCGACCGCTCGATGTGGCGGCCCCAGGCCGAGCACCTGACCGAGCTGGGCTACCGCGTCGTCGTCCCCGACCTCCGCGGCTACGGCACCCACAAGAACGGCACCCACAAGACCGAAGCGACCAAGACCGGCCTCGACGTCTTCGCGAACGACCTCGTCGAGCTGGCCGACCACCTCGGGATAGAGAGCTTCGTGCTCGGTGGCCTCTCCATGGGCGGCCAGATCGTCATGCAGACCGTCGCCCGCCACCCGGACCGCGTCAGCGCTCTCCTGCTGGCCGACACCTTCGCCGGCCTCGACACCCCCGAGGTGAAACAGGGCCGCGTCGACACCGCGGCGAGGATCACCAGGGAAGGGATGGAGCGCTACGCCGAGGAGCTGCTCCCGAAGATGATCTCGCCACAGACCCGCGCGACCAGGCCGGACGTCGAGGAGCACGTCAGGAGGATGATGCGCGACGCTCCCGCCGAGGGGGCCGCGGCCGCGTTGCGAGGACGCGCCGAGCGACCCGACTACACCCCCGGGCTCGGGAACATCGACGTGCCGACCCTGGTCGTAGTAGGGAGCGACGACGAGTTCACCCCGGTCCACGACGCCGAACGGATCCACCGGGAAGTGCGGGGTTCGACCCTGGTGGTGATCGACGGCGCGGGCCACTTGCCTAACCTGGAGCGCGAGACCGAGTTCAACGAAGCGCTCAGCACCTTCCTGACCACAAGCGGAGCCAAGCCATGACCCAGCAGACCGTGTTCGTGACCGGCGCCAGCGCCGGCTTCGGTGACGCCATCACCCGCCGGTTCGTCGCCGAGGGCGCCCGGGTGATCGCCGTCGCGCGTAGTGAGGACAAGCTCGAGAAGCTCGCCGGGGAACTCGGCGACGCCGTCCTCACGCTCAAGCTCGACGTCAGCGACCCCGAAGCGGTCAAGACGAAGATCGACGGCCTGCCCGAGGCGTGGCGCGAGGTCGACGTCCTGGTCAACAACGCCGGGCTGGCGAAGGGCCTCCAGCCCGCGCACCAGGCCGATCTCGCCGACTGGGACGAGATGATCGCGACGAACGTCCGCGGCCTCACCCACGTCACGCGCGCGCTGCTGCCCGGCATGGTCGAGCGCGGTCGCGGCCACGTGCTCAACATCGGCTCGATCGCCGGCACCTACCCCTACCCCGGCGGCAACGTCTACGGCGCGACCAAGGCGTTCGTCCACCAGTTCAGCCTCAACCTGCGCAGCGACCTGCACGGCACCGGCGTCCGGGTGACGAACATCGAGCCCGGCATGGTCGGCGGCACGGACTTCTCGAAGGTCCGCTTCGACGGCGACCAGGGCAAGGCCGACAAGGTCTACGCAGGCACCACCCCGCTGACCGCGGACGACGTCGCCGAGTCCGTCTACTGGGCCGCGAGCCAGCCGAAGCACGTGAACATCAACGTCATCGAGCTGATGCCGGTGGTGCAGAGCTTCTCCGCGCTGCAGATCCACCGCGAGTCCTAAAAGAGGGCGAAGAGCGCCTGCTGCGCCGGGTCCCGCTCGGTCGGCCGGCGCCCGGTCCGCGGCCGCCCGCCGGTCGACGGGTAGTGCAGCACCAGCTCGCCGATGCCCGCGAGCCGCTCGAGCAGCTCGCTCACGGACAGGTTCATCCCGGCCCGGTCGGCCTCGCGCCGCATCAGGTGCGTCACCGTCGCGGCGAGCACCGAGACGAGCCCGTGCGCGGCGATGCGCTGCCGCGTCCACTCCCAGCGCGGGGTGGGGCCGGTGACGGCGGGCCCGGTCAGCCAGCGGAACGTCGACTCGAGGTGGGTGCGCGCCCGGTAGGCGGTGACGAGCTCGGCGACCGGCCAGTCCCGGTCGGTGACCAGCACCTGCTTGCCGAAGAACTCGTCGTCGAGGCGGGCGACGGCGGCGGTGTCGATCCGCCGCTCGAGGCGGATCTCCCCGGCCCGGCTCCCGCTCAGCACCGCGGTGAGCACGCGTTCGACGCGCCGGCCGCGGGTGACGCGGCCGATCTCGGCGTGCACCTGGGCGCGGTCGCCGCGGTGGGTGCCCGCCGCGAGGGCGCCGGCCAGGCCGTCCAGCTCGCGGGTCGCGGTGGCCAGCTCGTCGGCGAACGCGCGCGACTGCGCCGCGTGCAGCGTCGCCGAGTGCGTGAGGACGACCCGCCGCCGGACGCCGTCGACGACCGCGTGCGTGTCCAGCGCGGTGAGGCCGGCGAACCGCTCGGGGTCGACGCGCTTGCGGGCCGACGCGGGCTGGGTCAGCAGCTCGGGGTGGTCGGTCAGCGGCAGCGAGCCGACGAACCCGCTGCGTGAGCCCAGGTCGAGCTGGGCGGCCTGGCCCGTGTGGAAGATGAGCGTCGCCGGGCCCAGCTCGCCGGTCAACGCGGCGAACGTCGGGGCCGTGCCGTCGTCGCGCCGGTACAGCCGCGAGCCGAGCGGGATCGCGCCGTCGCGGGTCACCCGCAGGCCCACGCCGGCGAGCACGCTCTGGCAGGCCGAGGGCAGCGTGCAGTCCGCGGCGGCGAACGCGGCGAACTGCGGGACGTCGACGGCGAGGGCCGCGTGGTCGTCGAGGATCTCCAAGACCGCGGCGGCGACGGTCTCCTCGATGCGCGTGATCCGTTCGGGGGTCAGCCTTTCCAGCGCCCGCCAGAATCCTTCCACTGTGGACACCCGGGGCCGCACCAGGTCCGGGGCGGCCCCGGTCGCCCACCAATCCGCGATCGGCGTGTCCGGCGCGGTGGCCCGGTGCAGCACCGCGATCGCCAGCGTCAGCCCGAGCGTGGTCTTCGCGCGCTGGGGCCCGGCGACCTCGTCGACGCGGCGGACGAAGTCGAGCCGCCGCAGCGTCGCCCACACCGCGGCGACGTCGCCGTACGCGCGGTAGCGTGCCGACGCCGGTTCACCGCCCGGGACCGCGCGGGCGATCTCGTCGGCGGTACCGAGATAACGTTGAGTCACCACACGCGGCTTGCCGTCCACCCGCGCGGACTCCGCGAGGTAGTAGTACGTCCGTCCGCCGATCTTCTTCCCGATCACCGAGGCCACCCTTTAGGTAATACACGCCGGACGGCTGATCGACAACCATCCCGCCGCGCTGACCTGCGACGACGATCACGATCCACGATCGGGTGAGCCGGGTGTGGAAGACACACTGGCTGGTCGCACGAGGACGGTCCTAGCGTGGGCGGAATGGGACCCGATCCTGACGCCACCACCCCGACCGCCTCCGCGATGCGCCGTGCGCTCGCCCGGGCGCGTGACGGGAAGACACTCGACGTAGCCGAGGCGAGCGTCCTGCTGCACGCCCGCGGTGAAGATCTGGGGAAGCTGTCCGAGTACGCCTCCCGCATTCGTGACGCCGGTCTCGCCGAGGCCGGCCGCGCGGGTGTCATCACCTACAGCCGCAAGGTCTTCATCCCGCTCACCCGGCTCTGCCGCGACCGCTGCGGCTACTGCACGTTCGTCACCGTGCCCGGCCGGCTCGAATCGCCGTTCCTCTCGCCCGACGAGGTCCTCGACATCGCCCGCAAGGGTGCCGAGATGGGCTGCAAGGAGGCCCTCTTCACCCTCGGCGACCGGCCCGAGGACCGCTGGACGGCCGCCCGCGACTGGCTGGACGCGCACGGCTACGACGACACGCTCTCCTACGTCCGCGCGATGGCGATCCGGGTGCTGGAGGAGACCGGCCTGCTGCCGCACCTCAACCCCGGGGTCCTGACCTGGCAGGACTTCCAGCGGCTCAAGCCGGTCGCGCCGTCGATGGGCATGATGCTGGAGACCACCGCCACCCGGCTGTGGAGCGAGAAGGGCGGCCCGCACTACGGGTCGCCGGACAAGGACCCCGCCGTCCGGCTGCGCGTGCTCGAAGACGCCGGCCGCAGCAGCGTCCCGTTCACCACCGGCGTGCTGATCGGCATCGGCGAGACGCACGAGGAGCGCGCGGACGCGCTGTTCGAGATCCGCAAGGTCGCCAAGACCTACGGCGGCGTCCAGGAAGTCATCGTGCAGAACTTCCGGGCCAAGCCGGACACTAAGATGCGCGCGACGCCGGACGCCGACCTCGAAGAGCTGGCCGCGAACATCGCCGTGGCGCGGCTCGTGCTCGGCCCGAAGATGCGCATCCAGGCGCCGCCGAACCTGATCGGCAACCAGTACGACCTGATGATCCGCGCCGGGATCGACGACTGGGGCGGCGTCTCGCCGCTGACCCCGGACCACGTCAACCCGGAACGCGCGTGGCCGCAGATCGACGAGCTGGCCCGCCGCACCGAGAAGGCCGGCTTCGAGCTGAAGGAACGGCTCACGATCTACCCCGAGTACATCGAGGCCGGCGAGCCGTGGCTGGACCCGCGGATCACGCGGCACGTCGCCGCGCTCGTCGACCCGGCCACCGGGATGGCGCGCGAGGACGCGATGCCGGTCGGCATCCCGTGGCAGGAGCCGGACGGCGGCTGGCAGCAGTCCGGCCGCACCGACCTGCACACCGAGATCGACACCACCGGCCGCACGGAAGACCGCCGGAGCGACTTCGACTCGGTGTACGGGGACTGGAAGGAGATCGGCGACCGGATCAAGACCGGGCCGCAGAAGTTCGACTCCACCGTCCTGGAAGCCTTGCGCAGTGCGGAAAAGGACCCCGCCGGGCTGTCCGACGACGCCGCGCTCGCGCTGCTGTCCGCCGACGGCAAGGAGCTCGACGCCTTCACGAAGCTCGCCGACGACCTGCGGCGCGAAACGGTCGGCGACGACGTCACCTTCGTCGTCACGCGGAACATCAACTTCACCAACGTCTGCTACACGGGTTGCCGCTTCTGCGCCTTCGCCCAGCGTCGCACCGACGCCGACGCGTACACGCTCTCGCTGGAGCAGGTCGGCGACCGCGTCGACGAGGCGTGGGCCGCGGGCGCGACCGAGATCTGCATGCAGGGCGGCATCCACCCGGACCTGCCGGGCACCGCGTACTTCGACCTCGCGGCCGAGGTCAAGCGCCGGCAGCCGGGCATCCACCTGCACTCCTACAGCCCGATGGAGGTCGTGAACGGCGCTTCGCGGACCAACCTCTCGCTGCGCGACTGGCTGATCCAGGCGAAGGAGTCCGGCGTCGACTCGCTGCCGGGCACGGCCGCGGAGATCCTCGACGACGACGTCCGCTGGGTGCTCACCAAGGGCAAGCTGCCGACGTCGGAGTGGATCAAGGTCGTCACCACCGCGCACGAGGTCGGCCTGCCGACGACGTCCACGATGATGTACGGCCACGTCGACACGCCGGCGCACTGGGTCGCGCACCTGAAGCTGCTCGCGAAGCTGCAGCGCGACGGCCTCGAGAAGCACGGCAAGCGCGGCTTCTCCGAGTTCGTGCTGCTGCCGTTCATCCACCAGAGCTCGCCGATCTACCTCGCCGGGCTCGCCCGGCCGGGGGCGACGCAGAACGAGAACCGGGCGGTGCACGCGCTGTCCCGGCTGCTGCTGCACGGGATGATCGACAACATCCAGAGCTCCTGGGTGAAGCTCGGCACCGAGGGCAGCCGCGCGGTGCTGCAGGGCGGCGTCAACGACATCGGCGGCACGCTGATGGAGGAGACGATCAGCCGGATGGCCGGCGCGTCGAACGGCTCGTACAAGACGATCAGCGACATGCGCGAGATGGTCGAGCCGCTGGGCCGCCCGCTGGTGCAGCGGACGACGGGCTACGGCCGGCCCTCGGCCGAGCGGATCGCCGCGGCGGAGGCGTCCGACGGTGTCGCCACTGCGGTGCGCAAGCCGCTTCTGCCGCTGCTCACGCCGTAGAAAGCGGTAGCGGGCGCCCGGCTCCGGGGCGCCCGCTACTCTTCCGGCTCATGGGGGTCTTCCGCTTCGCACCACTTCTCTTCGTAGCGCTTCTCGCGGGTTGCGGCACGCCGCCGCCTCCGCCGCCCGTCCCGTTGCCGACCACGACGCCGAGTCCGACGTACGCGCCGCCGCCGTCGAGCGGACTGTCGGTTTCGGTCGGCCAGGTCGAAGCCGGGCTCGGGCACCGCGCCAGCGTGCTGACGCTGACCAACCGGGACAGCGAGCCGCGCAAGGTCACCGGCTACCCGGACCTGAAGATCCTGGCGGGCGACGGCTCGCCGCTCGACGTCAAAGTCCTGCACGAGACGTCCTACTTCGCGCCCGATCCCGGCCCGCGGGACCTGACCGTCCAACCGGGTGGGACGGTCCTGTCCGTGCTCGCCTGGTCGGCCACCGTGACGTCCGGGGACAAGCACACCGGCGCGGCGATCTCGGTGATCCCGGTTCCGGGGGAAGCCGCGCAGACGCAGCCGCTGGACACCGACCTCGGCACCACGGACACCGTCGAGCTCAGCGCGTGGGCCACCGAAATCGGCCACTGACCACTTTGTGTCACCGCTCACAAACCCACGGTTCACCGCCGGGGCCTTGTGCTACTTGTTTTCCTCACGACCAGGGCAAGCACCGTAGCTTCACCTGCCGGAAGGACTTCGATGAGCACCTCCGTGGCCGCGCTGGACATGATCGACTCGGACCGCTATCCGCTCACTGATACCGGCAGCGAAGCGTGGCGGGCGGTCGTCGCCCGCACCCGCGCGGACCTCGCCGACGTCGGCTGCAGCGTCCTCGCCGACTTCATCCGGCCGGAGCTGCACGAGGTCCTGCGGGCCGAGTGCGCCGCGCTCGAACCGCACGCGTACACGAAGATCGAAAAGGTCAACGCCTACAACACCGCGATCGACGCGGACCTGCCCGAAGACCACCCCGGCCGGCGGATCATGGAGCGGGGCAACGCCTTCGTCGCCCGCGACCACATCCCGGCCGGCGCGATCATCGGCCGGCTCCACGGCAGCCCGGTGTTCCAGCGGTTCATCGCCGACTGCTTCGGGTTGCCGGAGCTGCACGAGCTCGCGGACCCGCTGTCCGGGCTGACGCTCAACGTGATCGCGCCCGGCCGCGCGCACCCGTGGCACTTCGACACGAACTCCTACACCGTCAGCATGCTGACGCAGGCCGCGAGCGACGGCGGGACGTTCGAATACTGCCCGAACATCCGTTCCGCCGATGCGGAAAACTTCTCCGCCGTGCGGGGCGTTCTTTCCGGCGAAAGCACCCATCCGGTCCAGCGCCTCGGCCTCCGTCCGGGCGATCTGCAGTTGTTCAAAGGCCGCTTCGCCTTGCATCGGGTCACTAGGGTGGAAGGGAAGATCGCGCGCCACTCGGCGATCTTCGCTTACAGCGAGCGCCCCGGCGTCATCGGCAGCCCGGAGCGGACCAGGCAGCTCTTCGGCCGGGTCCTGCCTGAGCACCTGGCTGGTCACGCTGTGCGGGGCGACGCCCTGCTCGACTAGATCTAGGAGCCTGGCCCGTGCCTTTCGACTCGACCGGCAAGATCTCGTTCGACCACATTTACACCGCGCCCGACCCCCGTCCGTTCTTCGGAACGTTGCAGCGCGTGGATTACCAGATTCCGCAACTGGCGAAGCCGTACTTCACGAAACTGATCGAGGAATACCAGGCGGAACGCGGAATCGCGCGGCCGACCGTGCTCGACGTCGGCTGTTCCTACGGCGTCAACAGCGCGTTGCTGCGGTGCGAAACGACCCTGGACGACCTCTACGAGCAGTACACCGCGCCCGGCGTCGAGAGCCTCGGCCGCACCGCCCTGCTCGAGCGCGACCAGCGGCTCGTGCGCAGCCGCGCGACCTCCGACGGTGCCCGGTTCTTCGGCCTCGACGCCGCGGGGGCGGCGCTGGACTACGCGCGTGAAGCGGGCTTCCTGGACGAGACGATCTACGCCGACTTCGAGCGCTACGACCCGGACGAGAAGCAGCAGGCGCTCCTCGATCAGGTGGATCTCGTCGTGTCGACCGGCTGTGTCGGCTACGTCACCGAGAAGACGATCGCCCGGATCGCGCGCGGCTCCCGGCCGTGGATGGCGCACTTCGTGCTCCGGATGTTCTCCTACGACCCGGTCGCGGAAAGCCTCGCCGAGCTGGGCTACGAGACCGCGGCCATCGACGGCGTCTACCGCCAGCGGCGGTTCGCCTCTACCGAGGAACAGGAGCACATCCTCGACGCGCTGGGCACCGCCGGCGTCGATCCCGAAGGGCTCGAGGCCGAAGGCTGGCTCTACGCGCAGCTGTATGTTTCCCGACCGAAGAAGGGCGCGGCCGCCGGGCTCGCGTCCACGCTCAACGCCGTCGCCACCGAAGACGAAGAAACCGCACCCGACGAACGAGGATGACAGAGTGAGCAGTCCGGAATGGTCCCCCCGCACGTTCGGCAACGAGGACCGGCTTCCCCGGGTCCCCGTGCCCGCTCTGGCCGACAGCGGCCGCCGCTTCCTGGAATGGTGCGGTCCGCTGCTGACGCCGGACGAGCTGGCGGAGACCGAAGCGGCGGTCGCGGGCTTCCTCGCGCCCGGCAGCCCGGCCCACGAACTGCAGGCCGCGCTGGAGGAGTACGACCGGTCACCCGGCGTGCACAGCTGGCTGGACACCTTCTGGCCGTACCGCTACCTCGGCCGCCGCGACCGGATCGCGCTCAACGCCAACTTCTTCTTCCTGTTCGCCGAGTCGCCGCTGGGCCAGGTGGAACGCGCGGCCGAGCTGACCGCGTCCGCCGTGGACTACAAGCTGCGGCTCGACGACGAACTGGTGCCGCCGGTGCCCGTGCGCGGCACGCCGCAGTCGATGGTGCAGCACAAGTTCCTGTTCTCGGCCACGCGCATCCCGGGCGAGGAGCTGGACAGCGCGCGGACGCCGTACCGCGACGGCTGGGAAGGGCCGTCGCGGGCGCGGCACGTCGTGGTGTTCCACCGGAACACGCCGTTCCGGATGGACGTCGTCGCCGAAGACGGCCGGCCGTACTCCGCCGAGCAGCTCGCTGACGGCCTGCGGGCGATCCTCAAGGACGACCACGCCACGGATGTGCCCGCCGGCCACTTCACCACCAAGGCCCGCGCGGAGTGGGCGGCCAGCCGTCAGGCGCTGATCGACGCGGGCAACGCCGAAGCTCTCGAGACCCTCGAGACGGCGTTGTTCTGCGTCTGCCTGGACGACGTCACGCCGTCGACCACGCTCGAAGCCGCGGACCAGCTGCTGTACGGCGCCAACCGCTGGTACGACAAGGCCGTCTCGCTGATCGTGTTCGAGGACGGCACCGCCGGGATCAACGTCGAGCACTGCGAACTCGACGGCACCACGATCCTCGGCTTCACCGACGCGCTGCTGAGCGGGGAACGGCTGCCGCGTGACACCTCCGACGGCGTCCCGGGGTTCGAGCCGGTCGAGTTCACCCTGACCGACGCCCTCCGCGAGGACGCCCGCGCCGCCGGGGAGTCCTTCGCGGCGTACGCGGACGCGACGGCCACGCAGACCGTGTCGTTCGACTTCGGCGCCAACCGCGTGAAGGAGCTGGGGATGTCCCCCGACGCCTTCGCGCAGATGGCCTACCAGCTCGCGCACAAGCGCGCGAAGGGCCTGACGGGCGCGACGTACGAGTCGATCGCCACCCGGCAGTTCCGCAACGGCCGGACCGAGGCCATGCGCGTCGTGACGCCGGAGGTCTTCCGGTTCGTCGCCGCGATGGAGGACGGCTCGCCCGAGGAGAAGCGGGAAGCGTTCCGCACGGCGGCCGCGAAGCACGTCTCGCGGGCGAAGGAGTGCCAGGCCGGTGACGCGCCCGAGCAGCACCTGTGGGAGCTGCAGCTGATCGCCAAGCGCCGCGGCGACACGGAGACGCCGGCGCTGTACAGCTCGCCGGGCTGGCTGAAGATGCGCGACGACTACCTGAGCACCAGCTCGGCGCCGTCGGTCAACATCCAGTACTTCGGCTTCGGCTCGACGAGCCCGCAGTGCATCGGCATCGCGTACGTGCTGCTGCCGGACCGCTGGAACCTCTACCTCAGCACGCCGAAGCACGTGTCGTCGGAGATGTACCGCTTCGCCGACGAACTCGCGAAGGCCGTCAGCGAGCTGCAGGAGCTGCTGGCCGGCGGCTGAGCAAGCCGCGCAACCAGCTCAGCCGGGCGGCCCGCGCCGCCCGGCTGAGTGCGGTGTCGGGGGCCAGCGACTCGAAGCCGTGGAACCCACCGGGCCACACGTGCAGTTCCGCCTCGCCACCCGCCTGCCAGAGGCGGCTCGCGTAGCCGACCACCTCGTCGCGGAACGTCTCGGCCGTGCCGACGTCCAGGAACGCCGGCGGCAGCCCGGAAAGGTCGGTCGCGCGGGCCGGTGCGGCGTACGGCGGGACGTCGCGAAGGTCTCCCAGGTACGCCGCCCAGCCGACGTTGTTGGCCGTGCGGTCCCACAGGCCGCGGCCGTCGAGGTCGAGCGCCGACGGCGTGTTGTCGCGGTCGTCGAGCATCGGGCAGATCAGCAGCTGCCCGGCGAGCTCCGGCCCGCCGCGGTCGCGGGCGAGCAGGGTCGTGGCCGCCGCCAGCCCGCCACCCGCGCTGACGCCACCGATCACGATCGGACCGGCGAGCCGCCCGGCCGTCCACGACAGGCCGGCGTAGCAGTCTTCGACCGGCGCCGGGTACGGGTGCTCGGGCGCGAGCCGGTAACCCGGCGAAACGATCGTGACGCCGAGTTCCCCGGCCCAGCGCAGCACGTTCGGCACGTCCGGGCCGAGGTGGCTGCCGACGATCAGGCCGCCGCCGTGGATGTAGTAGAGGACACCGCGGCTCTCGGGCGGGCGCGCGACCAGCAACGGCACCTCCCCCGTGTGCTCCTCCGCGAACTCGAACCCCGGGTGCGCCGCGGCCAGTTCGTCGACGGTCTGCTCGGCACCGGCGACGAACTCACGGCGCGCGGTGATGTCGTCCGGCGTGCTCAGCGGCGGACGGGCCGCCCGCAGCTGTTCGACGATCGGCGCCAGTTCCGGGTCGAACGGCGGTGGCGGCACGTCAGGCCCCCTCGGGGACCGAGACGACCAGCACGAGCGAGCCGTCGAACGTCGGCTGCTCGCGGAACCGGCCGTAGCGGCGTTCCCACGTGCCGTCGTCGAGGTCGTGGCGCAGCTCGGCGGCGAAGCGGTGGTGCACCCGGTCGTCGACGAAGCTCCACGCCGAGCACGACAGCCGCGCGCCTGGATCGAGGAGCCGCTCGGGGCGCGCGTAGTAGGCCTCGTTGAAGCCGTCGGTGCAGTCGATCGGCACCGGGACGCCGATGATCGAGGTGTGGCCGCCGAGCCCGTCGGCGATGTCGTCGACCGGCGGGTAGCGCCGCGCCTCGGTCTCGATCACCTCGGGCGCGTAGTCGAGCAGCCAGAACCGCCGCAGCAGCGCGGGATCGCAGGTCAGGATGGCGACCGGGCCGCGGGTGACCCGGCGGACCTCCTTCAGCCCGGTCCACAGGTCGTTCCACTGGTGGACGCTGAACGTGCTCATCGCGCCCTCGAACGCCCGGTCCGGGAACGGCAGCTTCTCGGCGACCGCGTCGATCGCGGGCGGCAGGCCATCGGGCCGTTGCGCGCGCATCGACGCCGACGGCTCGACCGCCGTCACCTCGCGGTCGTGCGGCTCGTAGGCGCCGGCGCCCGCGCCGACGTTGAGGACGGTCCGCGCCTCGCCGAGCGCGTCGAGGACGTACTGCCCGATCCGCGGGTCCGGCACGCGGTAGTCCGTGTACACCCCGCCGATCGCGCCGTAGTCGGCGTCACCGGCGCTTCCGTCGGCACGTCGCTCAATCATGGGCTCAAAACTAGCAGCGGCCTGGGGATCCACGACGCCGGTGGCGCTGCTCCGCCCGACGGAAACCGACGTCCGGCATCCGGCGCAGCCGTCAGTTTCTGTCGCAAATTTGCGTAAGTTCGTTCATCTATTGCGTTATCTTGTCCCGGATTCGTATGATCCAGGTCACAAGGGTCCCCACCTGCACTCGACGAGGAGTTGCTGCTCCATGTCTCCCCATCCTGTCTTCAGCGCGCCCCGAAGTGCCCCCGTCCCCCGCCGGCGCGCGAGATTCGGCGCGCTGGCCGCCGCCGTCGCCGCCGCGACCGGCCTGACCGTCATCACCCTGGCCGCGGCCCCCGCGAGTTCGGCGCTCGCCGCCGGGCGCGGCGCGACCGTGCCGTTCCTCGAACAGGAGGCCGAGACCGCCGCGACCAACGGCACGGTCATCGGCCCCGACCGCAACTCCGGCACCCTCGCCGGTGAGGCGTCCGGCCGCAAAGCCGTGACGCTGGGCGGTCAAGGCAAGTACGTCGAATTCACGCTCACCGCGCCGGCCAACTCGATCGACTTCCGGTTCAGCCTCCCGGACTCCGGGAACGGCACCGGCACGAGCGGCTCGATCTCGTTGTACGTCAACGGTTCCCACAACCGCGACGTCGCGCTGACGTCGAAGTACGCCTGGTACTACGGCTCGTACCCGTTCACCAACACCCCGGGTGACGGCCACGCGCACCACTTCTACGACGAGACCCGCGCGTTGCTGGGCACGAACTACCCGGCAGGCACCAAGATCAAGCTGCAGGTCGACGCGGGCGACGTCACGACCTCGACGATCGACCTGGCCGACTTCGAGCAGGTCGGCGCGGCCGCGGCCAAGCCGGCGAACTCGGTGTCCGTCACCGACTACGGCGCCACCGCGGGCGACACGAGCGACGACGCGGGCGCGTTCGACGCCGCCGTCGCCGCGGCGAAGAGCCAGGGCAAGGAGGTCTGGATCCCGTCCGGGACCTTCACCCTCGGCCACCACATCACCGTCGACCAGGTGACGATCCGCGGCGCCGGCCCGTGGTACTCCGTGCTGACCGGTCCGCGCGCCGGCATCTTCGGCAAGGGCGAACCGGGCAGCTGCGGGACGTCGACGTACCCCGGCAACAGCGCCGTCCCGGGCACGAGCAGCGCGGTCAAGCTGTACGACTTCGCGATCATCGGCCAGGTCGACGCCCGCGTCGACTGCGACCAGTCCAACGCCATCGGCGGCGCCCTGGGCGGCGGCTCGGTCGTGCAGAACCTGTGGCTGCAGCACACGAAGGTCGGGCTGTGGCTCGACGGGCCGTTCGACGGGCTCACCGTGTCCGGCAACCGGATCCTCGACCAGACCGCCGACGGGCTGAACCTGCACCAGGGCATCAGCAACGTCACCGTGACGAACAACTTCCTGCGCAACACCGGCGACGACGGCCTGGCCATGTGGTCCGAGCACGACGCCGACCACAACAACACGTTCTCCTTCAACACCGTGCTGCTGCCGATCCTCGCCAACAACATCGCGATCTACGGCGGGCGCGACAACACGGTGTCCGACAACGTCGTGGCCGACACCCAGGACCAGGGCGGCGGCATCCACATCGCCAACCGGTTCAGCGCGGTGCCCCTGGCCGGGACGACGACCGTCGCGCGCAACACCGCCATCCGCACCGGCGTGCTCGACTCGAACTGGCAGTTCGGCGTCGGCGCCCTGTGGTTCGACGGCCGCGACGGCGCCATCACCGGCCGCGTCGACGTCACCGACCTCGACCTGCTGGACAACAACTACGAGGCCATCCAGTTCATCGACAGCCAGACCACGGACGTGCACTTCACGAACGTCAAGATCACCGGAGCGGGCACGTTCGCCTGGCAGCTGCAGGCCAAGCCGACCGGCACGGTGAAGAACGTCGTCGCGACCGGGATCGGCCGCGCGGGCGTCTACAACTGCATGGGCCCCGACGCCCTGACCGGGCTCGTCGACCAGGGCGGCAACTCCGGCTGGAGCACGACGTTCTGCGGCTCGTGGCCGACGCCGGTGTACGGCTCGGACAACGGCGGCACGACCACGCCGACGACCCCGACCACACCCACCACCCCGCCGACCACCACCACGACGACGACCCCGCCGACCGGGAACCTGGCGCTGCACAAGGCGATCAGCGCGTCGGCGTCGCAGGGCGGTTTCCCGCCGGGCAACGCGGTCGACGGCGACGCGAACTCGTACTGGGAGAGCGCGAACAACGCGTTCCCGCAGACGCTGACCGTCGACTTCGGCGCCACGGTTTCGGTGTCGCGGCTGGTGCTGAAGCTGCCGCCGCCGTCCGCGTGGGGCACCCGCACGCAGACGATCGCGGTCGACGGCGTCAAGGCCGCGGCGGGCTACACCTTCAACCCGGCGACCGGCAACACCGCGACGATCACCTTCCCGGCGACGTCCGTGCGCACCCTGCGGCTGACCTTCACCGGCAACACCGGCTGGCCGGCGGGACAGCTGTCCGAACTCGAAGCCTATTCGTCCTGAACTCAGCTAGAGAGGTGACGACGATGTCCCCATCACCACGGCGCCGCGCGGCGCTGCTGGCCGCGGCCCTCGCCGCGTCCGGCCTGACTGTCCTGTTCAGCGGCACTCCCGCGGCCGCGGCGACCTGCCCGACGACGGCGTCCGGCGGCGCGAGCGTGCCGTTCCGGACGGTCGAGGCCGAGTGCTCGGCGACCAACGGCGCGGCCGTCGGCCCCGACTACACGCAGGCCAGCATCGCTTCGGAGGCGTCCGGGCGCCAAGCCGTCCGGATCGGGTCCGGCCAGTACGTCGAGTTCACGCTGCCGGCGGCGGCGAACTCGATCAACGTCCACTACAACATCCCAGACGGCTCGTCCGGGCAGCTTTCGGTGTACGTCGGCGGCACCAAGCTCGGCAGCGGGCTGTCCGTGACGTCGCGGTACTCCTATGTGGACACCGGCTTCATCACGGGCTCGAAGACGCACCACTTCTTCGACGACGCCCGGCTGCTCTTCGGCCAGAACGCGGCCCAGGGCACGAAGGTCCGCGTCCAGGCCGACTCCGGTGACGTCGGCCAGGCGACCATCGACCTGGCCGACTTCGAGCAGGTCGGCGGCGCGGGCGCGAAACCGGCCAACGCCCTGTCCGTGACGGACTACGGCGCCACGGCGAACGACTCCTCCGACGACACCCAGGCGTTCCGCAACGGCTTGTCGGCGGCGCGGTCGCAGGGCAAGGAGCTGTTCGTGCCGTCCGGCCGGTTCGAGATCGGGTCGGCGCTGCAGATCGACCAGACCACCGTCCGGGGCGCCGGTCCGTGGTACACGGTGTTGCACGGCAACAACATCTTCAACAACGGCGGCGCGTCCGGGAACATCAAGCTGTACGACTTCGCGGTGTTCGGTGACGTGACCGAGCGCAACGACGGCAGCCCGGACAACGCGTTCCACGGCGTTCTCGGCAACGGCTCGGTCGTGAGCGGCCTGTGGATCCAGAACACCAAGTGCGGGCTGTGGCTGATGAGCGGCGCGTCCTCGAACCTCACCATCGAGAACAACCGCATCCAGGACACGCAGGCCGACGGCGTCAACTTCGACGGCGCCGTCACGAACTCGGCGTTGCGCAACAACTACCTGCGCAACAACGGCGACGACGGCCTCGCGCTCTGGTCCAACGGCCAGGCCGACTCGGGCAACACGATCGCGAACAACACGGTCGTGCAGCCCAACCTGGCCAACGGCATCGCGCTCTACGGCGGGTCGAACAACACCGTCAGCGGCAACCTGGTGCAGGACACCAACGCGCTCGGCGGCGGCTACCTGGTGGCGAACCGGTTCAGCTCGGTGCCGCTCGGCGGCACGGTGACGCTGTCGAACAACACCGCGCTGCGGGCCGGGGCGCTCGACCCGAACTGGCAGTTCGGTGTCGGCGCGCTGTGGTTCGACGCGCGTGACCAGGCGATCACCGGCGTGACGATCCGGGTCACCGGGTTTACCGCGATCCAGAGCCCGTACGAGGCGATCCAGTTCATCGACGGCAACGGCGCCGGCAAGCAGATCCAGGGCGTCACGATCGACGGCGTCTCGGTGCAGGGCGTGGGCACGTTCGTGGCGCAGTCGCAGACGCAGGGGTCAGTGTCGATCAGCAACCTGAGCGCGTCCGGCGTCGGCGTCACCGGCACGTACAACTGCCCGTACCCGTCGTCGATCCCGAGGATGACGTTCGGCGGCTCGGGCAACAGCGGCTGGACCGGCACGTGGAGCGACTGCTCGACCTGGCCCGCGCCGAACTCCGGCCCGCAGCAGCCGCCGCAGTCGGGCAGCAACATCGCGCGGGGCAAGGCGATCAGCTCGTCGTCGTCCCAGGGCGGGTTCCCGCCGGGCAACGCCAACGACGGCAACGCGGACTCGTACTGGGAGAGCGCGAACAACGCGTTCCCGCAGACGCTGACCGTGGACCTGGGCGCGGCCGCGTCGATCAACAAGGTGACGCTCAAGCTGCCGCCGTCGTCGGCGTGGGGTGCGCGCACCCAGACGGTGACGGTCTCGGGCAGCACGGACGGCGGCTCGTACACGACGCTGGTCGGCTCGCGCGGTTACGCGTTCGACCCGGCGTCGGGCAACACGGCGTCGGCGTCGTTCTCGGCGACGCCGCAGCGCTTCGTGCGGCTGACGTTCACCGGCAACACCGGCTGGCCCGCCGGCCAGGTGTCCGAGTTCGAGGTGGCGGCTTCGTAACTCCGGACTGACGACAAGCCCGTCCCGGCTCCTGACACCGGGACGGGCTTGTCTTACTTTTGCGCGCAGTTGCTGTAAAGTTTCACTCATGACGCGTCGTCTTGCCGAAGTCGCCCGCCAGGTCGGGGTCAGTGAAGCCACGGTCAGCCGGGTGCTCAACGGGCGGTCGGGGGTGTCCGCCAGCACCCGCGCCGCCGTGCTCACCGCGCTCGACGTGATGGGTTACGAGCGGCCCACCCAGCTGCGCGGCGAGCGCGCCCGCCTGGTCGGGCTCGTGCTCCCCGAACTGCAGAACCCGATTTTCCCGGCCCTGGCCGAGATCATGGGCAACGCGCTCGCGCAACAGGGCTTCACCCCCGTCCTTTGTACCCGGACGGCGGGCGGAGTGTCGGAAGCGGAGTACGTCGAGCTGCTCCTGCAGCAGCAGGTGTCGGGCGTGGTGTTCGCCGGCGGGCTCTACGCGCAGTCCGACGCGGTGCACTCGCACTACCACCACCTGGTCGAGCGGCGGCTCCCGACGGTGCTGATCAACGCGGCCGTCGACCACCTCGGGCTGCCCCAGGTGTCGTGCGATGACGCCGTCGCCGTCGAGCAGGTCGTCGGGCACCTCAGCTCGCTCGGGCACGAGAAGATCGGGCTGGTGCTCGGGCCGACCGACCACGTGCCGTCGAAGCGCAAGCTGGAGGCGTTCCAGGCGTACGCGGCGAAGCTCGGCCTGCCGGTGCTCGACGAGCTGGTCGAGCACGGGATGTTCTCCATCGAAGGCGGCCACGCGGCGGCGGCCCGGCTCTACCCCCGCGGCGCGACCGCGGTGCTCTGCGCCAGCGACCTGCTGGCCCTGGGCGCGGTCCGCGCGGCCCGCCGGCAGGGCCTGTCGGTGCCCGACGACGTCTCGGTGGTCGGCTACGACGACTCGGCCCTGATGAACTGCACCGACCCGCCCCTGACGACCACCCGCCAGCCGATCGAGGCGATGGGCCGCGCGGTGGTCGAGCTGCTGGTCAAGCGCATCAACGGCGGCGAGGTGGCGGCCGAGGAGCTGCTGTTCGCGCCAGAACTCGTGGTGCGCGGCTCGACGGCCCGCCGCATCGCCTGACCCCGCGTCACCCCCAGGCGCGACGGCTTCCGGGCCGTCGCGCCTTTTCGCGCGCCCGGGACACGCTGGAGCGTTCGGCGGTACCCATTCCACCCGCTTCTCTTCGCCAGCACGTTCGCGTCCTGTTCGTAACTTGCAAAGTCTCGTCGGCTTATTGCGTCGATCCGGTCTCACACTTTAGAGTGACCGCAATCACGTGACAGCCGTCGCGACCCGAGAAGAGGCTTGAGATGAGCAGTCCCTGGTCCCGATCCTTGCCCCGCCGGATGTTCTGCCTGCTGGCCGCAGGTGGCCTCGCACTGGGGGTGGCCGCCTGCGGTGACGACGGCAACGCCGCCGCGCCCGGGGGCAAGGTGAAGATCACGGTCACCGGCCAGCCGCCCACCAGCCAGCCGTTCGAGCGCGGCGTCTTCGACGCCGACGTCAAGGAGTTCGAGGCATCCCACCCGAACATCCAGATCGAGCCCCACGAGGGGTTCATGGACCCGAAGACGTTCTCCGCGAAGCTCGCCGGCGGCCAGCTCGAAGACGTCTACTACGTCTACTTCACCGACCCGGCGCAGATCATCACGCGGCATCAAGCCGCGGACATCACGGAAGCGTCGAAGAGCGTTCCGCACATCGGCGACATCAAGCCGGAACTGCTGGACAACTTCCGTGACGCGAGCGGCAAGCTCTACGGCCTGCCGACGATGAACTACACGATGGGCCTGGTCTACAGCCGCCCGCTGTTCCAGAAGGCCGGGCTCGACCCGAACAAGCCGCCGACGACCTGGGACGAGGTCCGCGACGACGCGAAGAAGATCGCCGCGCTGGGCAACGGCACCGTCGGGTACGCCGACTACAGCAAGAACAACCAGGGTGGCTGGCACATGACCAGCTGGCTGTACTCGATGGGCGGCGACATCGCCCGCAAGGACGGCGACAAGTGGGTCGCCGACTTCGACAACGAGAAGGGCAAGCAGGCCCTGCAGTACCTGCACGACATGCGCTGGACCGACAACTCCATGGGCGCCAAGCAGCTGCTGGAAGCCACGGACGTGCAGCGGATGATGGGTGCCGGCCAGCTCGGCATGTACATGGCCGCGCCGGACAACATCCCGACGCTGGTCAAGCAGTTCAACGGCAAGTACGAGGACTACGGCGTCGCGGGCATGCCCGGCGGGCAGGGCACCCTGCTCGGCGGCGAAGGCTACATGCTGAACCCGAAGGCGTCGCCGGAGAAGATCAAGGCCGGCCTCGAGTGGATCCAGTGGAAGTACCTCAACCCGGACCGCTTCGAGAAGCACATCCAGCAGTACGTCGACGGCAAGCAGCCGGTCGGCCTGCCCGCCGAGCCGACCCCGGACGTCTGGCAGGGCGCGGTGCGTGACCAGCAGCTGGCCCTGAAGGCCAAGTTCGCCAACGTCCCGGCCACGAACTACCAGTCCTACGTGGACACGACCAGCAAGATCAAGGGCAGCATCGAGCCGCCCAACGCGCAACAGGTGTACGCCGCCCTCGACAGCGTCATGCAGGCGGTGCTCACGGACCAGAACGCGAACATCGACCAGCAGCTGTCGTCCGCTTCGTCGAAGGTCAACAGTGTCCTCGCCCAGGTCAAGTAGCCTCCTCGCCTGGCCCGCGACGTCTTCGTCGCGGGCCAGGCGCCCGGCCGCGTCCCCGGCCGAGCGCCGCCGCGTCCGGTTGCGCCGCAAGCTGAAGGAGAACCTCACCGCGTACGGCCTGCTCTGCGCCGCTCTCCTGGTGTTCGCGATGTTCTCCTGGTACCCGATCGTGCGGGGCGTGCTGCTGAGCTTCCAGCAGGTCGACTTCGTCAACGCGCCGACGTGGGTCGGGTTCGACAACTTCAGCCGCCTGTTCGACGACCCGCTGTTCGGCGTCGCGTGGCGCAACACGCTCCTGTTCACCGGGCTCGCGCTGGTGTTCGGGTTCGCCGTCCCGTTCCTCACCGCGGTGCTGCTGAACGAGATCCGGCACGCCAAGGCGTTCTTCCGGCTCGCGGTGTACCTGCCGGTGATGCTGCCGCCGGTCGTCACCGCGCTGATGTGGAAGTGGTTCTACGACCCGGGTCCCGGCCTGTTCAACTCCGCGCTCGGCGCGGTGGGCCTGCCCGGCGGCCAGTGGCTCGACTCCTCCACCACCGCGATGCTGTCGCTGGTCTTCGTCTCCACCTGGGCCAACATGGGCAGCACCACGCTGATCTACCTGGCCGCGCTCGGCACGATCCCCGGCGAGCTGTACGAAGCCGCGGAGCTCGACGGCGCCGGGATGTGGCAGCGGCTGCGGCACGTCACGTTCCCGCAGACCCGGTTCGTGCTGCTGGTGCTCCTGCTGCTGCAGATCGTCGCGACGATGCAGGTGTTCACCGAGCCGTACGTGATGACCGGCGGCGGGCCGGACGACTCGACGGTCACCGTGCTCCTGCTGCTCTACCGGTACGCCTTCGTCTACAACGACTTCGGCTCGGCGAGTGCGATGAGCCTGCTGCTGTTCATCGCGCTGGGCGTGTTCTCGGCGTGGTACGTCCGGCTGACGCGGAAGGCGGACCAGTCATGAGGACCCTCGTCTCCCCCGGCGCGTTGCGCAGCCGGCGCGGCAAGGCCGTCTACGCCGTGATCTTCGCCTGCACGCTCGCGGTGTTCATCCTGGCGTTCATGTTCCCGCTGTACTGGGTGATCACCGGGGCGATGAAGTCACCGCAGGAGCTGGCGCAGACGCCGGCGACGCTCATCCCGCGCGACTGGCACCCGGAGACCTTCGGCGAGGCGTGGGACCAGCTGAGCCTGGGCAAGTACTTCCTCAACACGCTGATCGTCGCCGGCGGTGCGTGGCTGGCGCAGCTGGCCATCGACGTGCCGGCCGCGTTCGCGCTGTCGAAGCTGCGCCCGAAGTTCGGCAACGTCGTGCTGGGCCTGATGCTGGCGACGCTGATGCTGCCGGCCACGGCCCTGCTGGTGCCGACGTACGTGACGGTGACCGACCTGCCGCTGCTGCACCTCAACCTGATCAACTCGCCGACCGCGGTCTGGCTGCCCGCGGCGGCGAACGCGTTCAACATCTACCTGCTGAAGCGGTTCTTCGACCAGATCCCGGACGAGCTGATCGAAGCGGCGCGCATCGACGGCGCCGGGCCGGTGCGCACGCTCTGGCGGATCATCCTGCCGATCTCGCGGCCGATCCTGGCCGTGGTGTCGATCCTCGCGGTGGTCACCGCGTGGAAGGACTTCATCTGGCCGCTGCTGGTGTTCCCGGACACCGAAAAGCAGACCCTCTCGGTGATGCTGCAACGGGTGGCGATCGACATGCCGCTCAACGTGCTCGTCGCCGGGATGGTGCTGGCCAGCCTGCCGATGGTGGCGCTGTTCCTGGCGTTCCAGCGGCAGATCCTCGCCGGGCTGACCGCCGGCGCCGTCAAGGGCTGAAGCCGCGCCCGGGGTTTCCACGACTACTAGGAGGGCACTTCCGTGACCGACAAGACCGGCTGGTGGCGTAGCGCGGCGATCTACCAGGTCTACATCCGCAGCTTCGCGGACGGCAACGGCGACGGCATCGGCGACCTCGCCGGCGTCCGTTCGCGCCTGGACCACCTGGCCGAGCTGGGGATCGACGCGATCTGGTTCACCCCCTGGTACCCCTCGCCGATGGACGACGGCGGTTACGACGTCGCCGACTTCCGCGACATCGAGCCGCTGTTCGGCACGCTCGCCGAAGCGGAGGAGCTGCTCGCCGAGGCCCACGCCCGGAACATCCGGGTGATCATCGACATCGTGCCCAACCACTGCTCCGACGAGCACCGGTGGTTCCAGGCCGCGCTCGCCGCGGGCCCGGGTTCGCCGGAGCGGCAGCGGTTCTGGTTCCGGCCCGGCCGCGGCCCGGACGGCGCCGAGCCGCCCAACAACTGGAAGTCGCGCTTCGGCGGGCCCGCGTGGACGCGCGTGCCGGACGGCGAGTGGTTCCTGCACCTCTACAGCTCGCGCCAGCCGGACTTCAACTGGGAGAACCCGGACATCCGCCAGGAGTTCGAGGACGTGCTGCGGTTCTGGTTCGACCGCGGGGTCGACGGCTTCCGCATCGACGTCGCCGACGGGCTGGTCAAGGACCCGCGGCTGCCGGACGTCGAAGACGGCGACGAGACGCCGTTCTCCGACATGGAGGGCCTGCACGAGATCTACCGGTCGTGGCGCAAGATCGCCGACAGCTACGCGGGCGAGCGCGTGCTGGTCGGCGAGATGTGGCTGCCGGACATGTCCCGGGCGGCGCGCTACCTGCGCCGCGACGAGCTGCACTCGGCGTTCAACTTCGACTTCCTGGTCTGCCCGTGGGACGCCGCGCGCTTCCACGACGTCATCACCCGCACGATCCGGGCGCACGACGAGGTCGGCGCGCCGGCCGCGTGGGTGCTGTCGAACCACGACGTCACCCGCCACGTCACGCGCTACGGCCGGCAGGGCGACACCGGGTTCAGCTTCGCGAACCGGCTGCACGAGCTGCCGGTGGACCGGGAGCTGGGCACCCGCCGGGCTCGGGCGGCGGCGCTGCTGACGCTCGCGCTGCCGGGCGGGCTGTACGTCTACCAGGGCGAGGAGCTGGGGCTCTGGGAGATCCGCGACATCCCCGACGACCTGCGCCAGGACCCGGTGTGGGCCCGCACGAACGGCACCGACCCGGGCCGCGACGGCTGCCGCGTCCCGATCCCGTGGTCGGGTTCCGAGCCGCCGTTCGGCTTCGGTGCCGGGGACGCGTGGCTCCCGCAGCCCGCGGAGTGGTCGTCATTCACGGCGGCCGCCGAGGCCGCGGACCCGACGTCGATGCTGAGCCTCTACCGCGACGGCCTGCGCATCCGGGAAGAGCAGGCGGCCCTCGGCGCGGGCACCCTGGAGTGGCTGTCGCTGGGTGACGGCGTCCTGGCGTTCACGCGCGAGCCGGGCTTCACGTTCGTGCTGAACTTCTCGGCGTCACCGGTACCCCTGCCGGCGGGCGAGGTCCTGCTGGCGAGCGGCCCGGTGGACGGCTCCCTGCCGACCGACACCGCGGTCTGGCTCCGCACCTCCTGAAAGCCGTGAAGGCCTCCTTCCCGGCTCTTATGGCCGGTAAGGAGGCCTTCACGGACTTTCGGTGGCCTGCTTCGGTGGGCTACTTCGTCAGCTGCAGTACGTCCACACCGCGCGCGTTGTCCGCGACGTAGACGTACTTCCCGTGCCAGTACGGCGCCCACGCGCTCGCGTCCGCCGGGCGGTAGTACGCGATCTGCCGCGGGTTCGTCGGGTCGCTCACGTCCAGGAACCGCGTGCCCTGCGAGTAGAACGACTGCACGAGGACCTTGCCACGGACGTCGAAGTAGTGCGCGGAGCAGTCGTCGGACGCCGGGTCGCTGCCCTCCTGGCCGTTGACGCCCCACGTGCCGACGCTCTGCAGCCGGAAGGGCTGCTCGGGCGTCGAACGCCAGCCTTCGCCGTGGTAGGAACCGGCCAGCGACGAGATCGTGAGCACGCCGTCTCCCGCGCAGCCGTCGACGAAGTTCTCCTCCGTCGCGTAGATCAGGTCCTGGCCGCGCCAGGCGCCGTCGCCGACCCGGTGCCCGGCCGGGTGGAAGCTGTTGTGCATGAACCGCGACGGCGCGGCCGTCTCGGCGATGCCGCCGCCGGCGTACGGGATCGGCTCGTGCGCCGTCGCGCGGCGGAGCTTGTTCGTCAGCGGGTCGCGGTGCACGCCGCTGGTCCAGTAGCCGCGCACGCCGCCGCGGCCGGACACCCAGGCCACGCCGTTGTCGTCGACCTGGACGTCGTGCACGTAGTCGGTCTTGCCGTCGTTGCGGGCCAGCTCGATCGGCTGGGGGTCCACCTTCGGGTGCTTCGGGTCGCGGATGTCGGTGACCCAGATCGGCCGCCCGCCCCACTCCGCCGGCTGGTCGGCGGCCTTCGACGGGCCACCCGTCCACAGGTAGCGGCAGCCGTCGACGCAGCTGGTGGTGTGCCCGGCGGGCGCCTGCACGTAGCTGATGATCTTCGGCGCTTCGGGCTTGGCGACGTCGACGACGTAGATGCCGGACTCGCCGGTCTGGGTGGTACCCCCGAACGCGCGCGGGTCCCGGGACAGGAACACCAGCTTGCGGACCGGGTCGACCTCGGTGTCCTCGGTCTCCCACAGCCCCGGCAGGCTGACCTGCCCGACCAGCTTGGGCGCGGCCGGGTTCTTCGTCAGGTCGTAGACCTTCAAGCCGAACTCGCCGGAGACGACCATGACGTCGCGGCGGCCGTAGTCGAGGAAGTTGATCGAGATGGCGCCGGCGGCGTCGGGCACGTTGCCGACGGACTTGACGTTCTTGATCGCCCCCGGATCACCCGCCGTCCGCGTGGCCGGGACCGCGGGTTTGTCGTCCTCGCCGCAGGCGGCGGCCGGCAACCCGGTCGCGACCAGCGTGGCACTGACGGTGACGGCGGCGAAGCACGACCGTAGCCAGGTGCGCACAAAACCTCCCAAAGGGCGTGATCACCCGAACCGTACGACGGAGATCAACCGGACACAACCGCCTTTGGTTGCCTTCCGACTGGTAGGACTGGCCCATGCGCTTGCTCGCCTTGCTGGCCGTCCTGGCCCTCGCCGTCACGGGGTGCTCCGACCCCGCCCCGGCCCCCGGCGTCCTGTCCGTCGGCCTCCGGGAGCCCGCGACGCTGCTGCCGGCCGACCTCTCCGACCAGGCGGGCCGGCTGGTGACCGCCGCGTTGTGGACCCCGCTCGCCGACTACGACGCGGCGACCGGGAAGGTGACGCCGCGCGCGGCCGAGTCGATCGAGAGCACCGATCGGGTGCACTGGACGGTGAAGCTGCGGCCCGCGACGTTCCACGACGGCACCCCGGTCACAGCGCAGTCCTATGTGGACACGTGGCGGGCGATCGCCGCCGAACACTGGGTGGTTTCGCCGGTGCTCACGAAGCTGTTGCGCGCCCAGGAGATCAAGGCGTCGGGACTCGTCCTCACCCTGACGCTTGACCGCCCGTCCGGCCAGGTCCCGGCGTTGCTGTCGGCACCGGGCCTGGTGCCGCTGCCCGCGTCGGTGCTCGCCTCCCACGACTGGAACGGCTTCGCGAAGGCGCCGGTCGGCAACGGTCCGTACCGGCTCGACGGGCCGTGGCGGCCCGGCTCGGGCGGGACGCTGAAACGCGTCGGCGAAGGCGGCGCCGCGACGATCGAGCTGCGCGTCGGCGAGCCGGCCGCCCAGTACGACGCGGTCAAGGCGGGCACCCTCGACCTGGCGACCGAGGTCCCCGGCGAGAAGCACGACGCCATGCACGAGTTCGGCGACCGGCACGCGACGTGGGCGCTGCCGCAGGCCGGCTACCTCGCGTTCCCGGTGACCGACCCGAAGTTCACGGACGCGACGGTCCGCCACGGCTTCGCACTGGGCGTCGACCGCGCGGCCCTGGAGTCCGGCCCGCTGGCCCACCAGGTCGACCCGGCGAAAGCCCTGCTGCCCCCGGCGGACGCGCCGGGCGAGCGCACGGGCACGTGCCGCCCGTGCAGCTTCGACGCGGCGGCCGGCAAGGCACTGCTGAAGCAGACGGCCTTCCCGGGCGGCGCGACCGTCTACTTCGGACCAGGCGCCGAAGGGTGGACGCGCACCCTGGTGGTCGGCCTGCACAAGGCGCTGGACGTCTCGGTGACGGCGCAGGCTCGCCCCGCGGGCCCGCTCGACGGACCGTCCACACTGGACGTCAAGCTGGCGACACCGAGCCCGTACGAGCTGCTCTCGGCCCTGGCCGAGGCGTCGGGCTACACGGACGAGGTGTTCCGCCAGAACCTCACCCTCGCCGACGCAGCGGCCACGGCCGACGAGGCAGGCCAGCTGTACCGCTTGGCGGAGAACCAGCTGCTGCGCGACCTCCCGGTGGCCCCACTGTGGTCGGGCCACGGCCACGCAGTTTGGAGCAACCGCATCCACAACCTCACGACAGCGCCATTCACCGGCCCGGCACTGGCCGCGATCACGACATAGGCTGCGTACGGGTACGCCTGCCACGCAACACTTTCTCTCTGCTGCTCGCGCACGGGAAGCCCATCGCGAACAGACGAACCGCGGCAGCTCGTGGAAAGCCGCGCGAGACGATTCGCCGCGCTCCCGCAAGAGGATGAATGCTTGGCTCCTCTCGGCCTGCCTTGTCGGAGCGATTGTTCTCGTCCTGATCCTGATCCGCGTCTTCGCTTGAGTCGGTCAGACCGTCGCGTGCGCGACCAGGGTCTCGATGAACGCCGCCGTCAGCGGATCCGGCGCCGCCCGGGTGTACGCGGCAAGAGTCCGCCTCACCGGTACCGACGGCCGCAGCACCCGGCCGTCGAACCGTGCCGGGAGGAGGTTCGCCGGGACCAGCGCCGGACCGAGGCCCGCCGCCGCGAGGATCGGGGCGGCCGCCGTCTGCTCGGTGCGGACCGCCGCACGCGGGCGGAACCCTGCCGCCGCGCAGGCCGCGTCGACCAGCTCGGCCAGGCCGTTGCCCGGCGCGTAGTGCACCCACGCGCAGCCGGCGAGCGTGGCCAGGTCGACCACCCCGGCCGGGTCGTCCTCCGAAGCGCCGTCGGCGGGCAGCACGACGACGAACTCCTCGACCCCCAGCGGCCGCACCGGCCCCGGCCAGTCCGACGGCACCGGCCCGAGCGCGACGTCGGCCTCGCCCGCGGCCATCGCGTCCCGCAGCTCGTCGGCGTGCCGGAACTCGATCAGCCGGACGTCGACGTCGGGCCGGTCGCGCCGCCACACGCGCAACGCGGGCGGCAGCACGCCGAGGCTCACCGAGTACACCGTCGCGACCTGCAGTTCTCCCGCCGTCGTGCCGGACGCGAGCCGCGCGGCGCAGCGGGCTCGTTCGGCGTCGGCCAGCGCCGCCCGCGCGTGCGGCAGCATCGCCCGGCCCATCGGCGTCAGCCGGACGGCGCGCGGCAGCCGTTCGAGCAGCGGCCCGCCGAGGCCCTGCTCCAGGGCCCGCATCTGGTGCGACAACGCGGGCTGCGTCACGTGCAGCTGCTCCGCCGCGCGCGTGAACGACCCGGTGTCGACCACCGTGACCAGGTACTCGAGCTGGCGGAGACTCGTCATGACCACAGCTTATCGCTGACGTGAAAACTAAGCCTTGGACTTATCTCACGCGCCGGACCAGCCTGGATGTCATGGAAACGAAGACAGCCCTGGTCGCGGGGGCCAACGGGATCATCGGCCGGAACCTGATCGAGCACCTGCGGGCCGCCGGCGGCTGGGACGTCGTCGGCCTGTCGCGGCGCGGCGGCCCCGGGAACGTCGCCGTCGACCTGCTCGACCCGGCCGACACCCGGGCGAAGGTCGGGCTGCTCACCGCCACGACCCACCTGTTCTACGCCGCCTACCAGGACAAACCGACGTGGGCCGAGCTGGTCGCGCCGAACGTGGCGATGCTGACCAACCTCGTCGACGCCCTGGCGCCGGCCGCCCTCGAGCACGTCAGTCTGATGCAGGGCTACAAGGTCTACGGCGCGCACCTCGGCCCGTTCAAGACGCCGGCCCCCGAGTCCGATGCCGGGCACATGCCGCCCGAGTTCAACGTCGACCAGCAGCAGGTCCTGGAGCGGCGGCAGGGGCCTTGGACGTGGTCGGCGATCCGGCCGTCGGTCGTCGGCGGCACCGCGCTGGGCAACCCGATGAACCTCGCGCTGGTGATCGCGGTCTACGCGTCGATCTCGAAGGAACTCGGCCTGCCGCTGCGGTTCCCGGGCAAACCCGGCGCGTACGACAGCCTCCTGGAGATGACGGACGCGGATCTCCTGGCCGGCGCGACGGTCTGGGCGACCGGGCAGCGCGGCGCGTTCAACATCGCGAACGGCGACCTGTTCCGCTGGCGCGAGCTCTGGCCGAAGCTGGCCGCGTACTTCGACCTCAACGTCGCGCCCCCGCTGCGGATGTCGCTGTCCGACGTGATGGCCGACAAGGGTCCACTGTGGACGTCGATGGCAGCTAAGCACGGCCTCACGGCGTCCTACGCGGACGTCTCGGCCTCCTGGGCGTTCGGCGACTTCGTGTTCGGCTGGGACTACGACGTGTTCGCCGACACGTCGAAGGCGCGCCGCGCGGGCTTCCACACCTACGTCGAGACGGAGCAGATGTTCTACCGGCTCTTCGACGAGTTCCGCAAAGCCCGGGTGATCCCCTAACCGCGGCCGATGAACGGCATGGTCGTCGCGGTGATCGTCAGGAACTGGACGTTCGTGTCGAGCGGCAGCCCGGCCAAGTAGACGACCGCGTCGGCGACGTGCCGGACGTCGAACGTCGGCTCCGCGACGATCCGGCCGTCGGCCTGCGGGATGCCGGCGGCCATCCGCTCGGTCATCTCGGTGGCCGCGTTGCCGATGTCGATCTGCCCGCAGGCGACGTTCCAGGCCCGGCCGTCGAGCGAGATGGACCTGGTCAGGCCGGTGACGGCGTGCTTCGTCGCGGTGTAGGCGACGCTCGCGGGCCGCGGCACGTGCGCGGAGATCGAGCCGTTGTTGACGATCCGGCCGCCGCGCGGGTCCTGGTCCTTCATCAGCAGCACGGCCTGCTGGGCGCAGAGGAACATCCCGGTGAGGTTGACGTCGACGGTGCGCTTCCAGTCCGCGACGGACAAGTCGGCGACGGTGCCGGCCGCGCCGATCCCGGCGTTGTTGACCAGCAGGTCGAGCCGTCCCCAGCGGTCGCGAACGGCGTCGAAGAGGGCTTTGACGGAGTCCTCGTCGGCGACGTCGGTGGGCACGACGAGCGCGGTTTCGCGCTCTTCCGCCGTCTCGGCCAGCGCGTCGGCCCGCCGCCCGGCGAGCGCGACCTCGAAGCCCTCGTCGAGCAGCGCTCGCGCCACCGCCCGCCCGATGCCCGACCCGGCCCCGGTCACCACCGCCGTCTTCACCATGCCGCCGACCCTAAACGAACGGGCCCGGCGAGTGCCGGGCCCGTTCGCGAAGGAGAAACTACTTCGGCTGGACCCCGAGCGCGGCCAGCGCCGGGCCCGTCATGATCAGGCCGTTGCCGGTCACCGTGTCGAACCCGGGCGTGCCCAGGTCGATCGCGCTCGACACCAGCGCGCTGCGGATCTGCGCCGGGGTCGCCGTCGGCTTGCCCGACAGCAGCAGCGCCGCGATGGCCGCCGCATGCGGGGCCGCCGCCGACGTCCCGAAGAACGGCTGGAAGCCGGTCACCGAGGTCGAGACGCCGTCGGCCGCCGTGATGTCCGGCTTGTTGCGCGTCGTGCCGCCGGTCGAGGACACGTTGCCCGCGGTGATCGCGGTGCCGTCGGCGTTGTAGAACAGGTGCCGCTTGCCGTCGGAGGAGAACCGCTCCCACTTGCTCGACGCGGTGAACACGCCGGGGTACGGGCCGGCAGGGTTCGCCGGGTCACCGGTCTCCAGCGGCCGGGTGAACGCGCCCGCCGCCGGGGCCGCCGCCACGCTGAACGCGCTCGCCGCGGCCGAGTGGCCGTTCGTGACGCCGTTGGTGCTGAACGCCTTGAGCGAGCCCGAGGCGACGAACCGGCCGCGGATCACGTTGAGCGCGATGAAGCGGTCGGCGCCGCTGTACTTGACCACGGCGACCTTGTAGCCGGAACCGGTGGCCGGCACGTTCGCGATCTCGTACGGGTTCTGCGAGCCGGACTGGCCGTTCTCGCTGGAGGCCACGACGCTGCCCGCGGAGTTCAGGATGAACAGGTCGTAGTCGTTGGCGGAGCGACCCCACGGGTCCGACCAGAACAGCGTCACCGGCTTGCCGAGCGAGCCCGCCGAAAGCGCGTCGAAGTTCTGCGTGGTGGCGCTGGGGTCGAAGTCGTGCGGGGTGCCGGTGACGCCGCTGATCCTCGTCGAGGACGCGCGGAAGTCACCCTCGTAGTAGCCGCTGGTGCCGTCGGTCGCGTTGCCCGAGTTGCCGGCCGAGGAGAAGTAGAGGACGCCGGCCGCGGTGACGTCGTTGACGGCCTGCGCGACCTGGGTGTCCTGGAACGGCGACTCGTCGAAGTAGGAGACGTCGTCGACGATGATCTGGCAGTGGCTCGTGGTGCGCAGCGCGCGGATGTTCGCGGCGAAGCTCGCTTCGCTGGTGAACGCCGTCGCGAAGCCGAGGGTGGCGTTGGGCGCGAGGTCGTGGACGATTTCGAGCATCGCGGTGCCCTCGTCGCCGCTGCCCTTCTGGCCGGACAGGACGTCGACGGTCGGCAGCTCGCCGGCCGTCTGGGACTTCGCCAGCGAGTCGACGCCGTCGGAGAGCACGCAGACCTTCACGCCGGAGCCGCTGACGCCGTAGGTGGTGCGGGCGGTGTCGGTGCCGTGCGCTTTGTCCCCTTCGGACACCTGGGTTGCGGCCGGGGCCTTCGCGGCGAGCGCCTGGCGCAGGTCGCGGTTGCCCGGCTCGCTCCAGGTCGTGGCCTGGGCGGCGGGCTTGACCTCGGTGACGTCGGCGCGGCCGGAGATCGCGTCCAAAGCGGACAGCGGCAGCTCGGCGCGGACGGCGTCCGGCGCGGCGTAGCGGACGGTGCCGCCCGCCGCCTTGACGGCGTTCGCGACGGCCTGGTCGCGGGTGGCGATGTCGACCGAGACGGTGCCGGCACCGCTCACGCCGACGCCGGAGCGGTATTCCGGCAGCTTCGCGGCCAGGGAGTGGTCGGCACGCAACCGCTTCTCGACGACGAGTTGGCTCGATTGCTTGCGCTCGGCCGGGGTCAAGCTCTTCTTGATGCTCTGCAGCGCGCTGATGCCCGCCTCGGTGCGCGCGGTCGCGGCGTCCACCGTGGACGGCTGGGCCACGGCGACCCCCGTCGACAACAGCAAGGCGCCGACCGTCAGTGGAACCGCGTGCGCGGCGACCCGGCTGAATCTCACCATCGATTTCTCCCTGTGGTACTCGGCCGCTCGACCGAATGACACCCGACCGGGTGTAATGGGGAGAATCTAAGGAGTGACCGATCACCGGTCCAGCGACCAAAGTCGGGAACGTCCAGCCGTCCACATCGTGGAACGATCAAGGAAACGTGAGAACGATTTTTCCCCGGCCGTGCCCGGTCTCGATTTCGCGGTGGGCCGCGGCGGCCTCGGTGAACGGGTAAGCGCGGCGCACGAGGAAGCGCAAGTCACCCTTCGCGTACAGCGCGGCCAGCTCGGCGAGACGCGCGGCGGAGCGTCCGGACTTCGAGACGAGCACGCCGAGCCCCGCCGCTTTCCCGTGCTCGACGAGCGTCAGGATCCGGTCGCGCCGCTTCACCAGTTCGAGGGACAAGTCGAGCGCGGGCCCACCGGCCCCGTCGAGCACGACGTCGATGCCCTGCGGCGCGGCGGCCTCGATGCGCGCCTTGAGCCCGTCGCCGTAGACGACGGCGGTCGCGCCCAGCTCACGGACGTAGTCCTGGTTGGCCGCACTCGCCGTCCCGACCACCGTGGCGCCCTTGAGCCGCGCGAGCTGCACAGCGGCGGTCCCGACGGCCCGGCGGCGCCGTTCACGAGCAGCGTCTCGCCTTCCTTGACCTGCAACGCTTCCAGGGCGATCGACGCGGTCTGCGTCCCCGCGGTGAACCCGCCGGCCACCTCCCACGGCATTTCCAGCGGTTTCGGCGTGACGTCGGAGGCGGGCACGACGATGAACTCGGCGGCGGCCTGGACCGCGGTGAACCCGAGCACCTCGGTGCCCACCGCGATGTCGGACCGGCTTTCGTCGATGATCCCGGCGAACTCGTTCCCGGGCACCCGCGGCCAGGTGAGCTTGAGACCCGGCGGCTCCCACCCGGCTCGCACGGCGGCGTCGTAGGGCTGCACACCGGCGGCTTTCACGCGCACCCTGACCTGCCCGGGCCCCGCGTGCGGCTCGGGCAGATCGAGGACCCTCAGCACCTCGGGCCCACCGAACTCGGTGAAGGCTGCGGCTTTCATGATTCCCTCCAGGTTGTCGGCCCTCAGCTTGATACTTCGAGCTACCTGGAGGTCAAGACGTTCACACGGTCTGCGTCACGAACCCGGCGGCGAGATGCCGACCTGTCCGTCCGAGACCTTTCACCCGATCGAGGATTTCGTTGTGCCGCAACGAATTCCGGGGCTGATCGAGGTCCGCCACCCCTCGCCCCCGCCGAAACTGTCGGTGCCCGTTCGTAGCGTGCGGGACATGGCTCAGACCCGGACCACCGAGACCCCCGTCCGCCCCGACCCGCGACCGCGGGCCAGGGCAGGCGGCGACCTACATGTTGATCATGTGCCCCGCGAGGCCGTGCAAGGCTTCCTTCACCGCTTCACCCAGCGTCGGGTGCGCGTGCACGTTGCGCGAAACCTCGTGCACCGTCAGGTCCCACTGCTGCGCCAGCGTCAGCTCCGGCAGCAGCTCCGTGACGTCCGGCCCGATGAGGTGACCGCCGATCAGCTCGCCGTACTTCGCGTCGCTGATCAGCTTGACGAACCCACCCGCGTCACCGAGGCCCTGCGCCTTGCCGTTCGCGGTGAAGGGAAACTTCGCCACCTTGACGTCGTAGCCCTTCTCGCGCGCCTGCTCTTCGGTCCACCCGAAGCTCGCGATCTGCGGCTGGCAGTACGTCGCGCGCGGGATCATCGGGAAGTCGAGCTCCATCGTCTCGGCGCCCGCGATCGTCTCCGCCGCCACCACGCCCATCGACTCGGACGCGTGCGCCAGCATCAGCTTCGCCGTCACGTCGCCGATCGCGAAGATGTGGTCGACGTTCGTGCGCCCTCGGCCGTCGATGGCGATGGCGCCGCGGTCGGTCAGGGCGACGCCCGTCTTGTCCAGGCCGTAACCCTCGACCCGCGGCTGGAAGCCGATCGCCTGCAGGACCTTGTCCGCTTCGAGGACCTGCTTGCCGTCCTTCTCCGACGACACCGTCACGTGCACCGACGCGTCCGACTCGTCGATCGACTCGACGCGGGTCGAGGTCAGCACCTTGATGCCGAGCTTGCGGTACCGCTTGGCCAGCTCCGCCGACACCTCGGCGTCCTCCAGCGGGACCATCCGGTCGAGGAACTCGACGATCGTGACGTCGACCCCGTAGTTGTGCAGCACGTAGGCGAACTCGACGCCGATCGCGCCGGCCCCGGCGATGATGATGCTCGACGGCAGCTCGCTGGAGAGGATCTGCTCTTCGTAGGTCACGACCCGCGAGCTGCGCGAGGTGCCCGGCAGCAGCTTCGTCGTCGCGCCCGTCGCGATGACGCAGTGGTCGAAACTCACCTGCGAGCCGTTCACCTCGAGGGTGTGGTCGTCGACGAACGTGCCGTGCCCGTCGAACTCGGTGATCTTGTTCTTCTTCATCAGGAAGTGCACGCCCTTGACGCGCCCGTCCGCGACCTTGCGGCTCCGCTCGTAGGCGGCCGTGTAGTCGACCCGGATCGGGCTGTCGGACGAGATGCCGAACGCCTTCGCCTCCTGCGTCACCACGTGCGCCAGTTCGGCGTTGCGCAGCAACGCCTTCGACGGGATGCACCCGACGTTCAGGCAGACCCCACCCCAGTACTTCTCCTCGACCACGGCGGCGCTCAGCCCCAGCTGGGACGCCCGGATCGCCGCGACGTAGCCACCTACCCCGGCTCCCAGCACGACGACATCGAAGTGTTGTGCACTCATGCTTCCGAAACTACCCTTCGGCGCCCCGCCCGGCGGGGTGACCCGGGCCTCAGGCGGCGACCGGCGGGCGCTCGCCGCGCAGCGTCGCGAGCAGGTCCGTCACCGCCGTCATGATGCGGGCCGTCGCCTCCTCGAGCACCGCGCGGGTCAGCTCGCGGCCGGCGAGGTCGGACAGGTCGACCGGCGGCCCGGCGACCAGCTCGACGGTCTTGCGCGGCAGGCCGCGGGGGAACCACGCGGTGGCCGGCAGCAGGCGGTGTGTCCCCCAGTTGGCCACCGGGATCACCGGCGCGCCGGTCTCCAGTGCGATCCGGGCGACGCCGGTCTTGCCGCGCATCGGCCAGCCGGCGGGGTCCTTCGAGAACGTCGCCTCCGGGAAGATCGCGACGCACTCGCCGGCCTTCACGGACGCGACGGCGTCGCGGAAGGCCTCGGACGCCGTCGCGGCGCCGCGGTAGACCGGGATGTGCCGCCCGGAACGCATCACCGAACGGACCACCGGGAGGTTCCACAGGGAGGCTTTGGCCAGGTACCGCGGCACGCGGCCGGCGGCGAGGCAGAACGCGGTCAGCGTCGTCGGGTCGGCGAACGACAGGTGGTTGGAGGCCACCAGCACCCCACCGGTCTTCGGGATGTTCCCCGAGCCCCGCACCCGGAACCGGGTGGTCTGGACGAGGAACTGCCAGACCACCTCGATCGCGAAGCTGTACCAGGCGCCCCGGCCGGCGCGGGCGAAGCGCCGGCCGTAGGCGATCATCTGGCGTCGGGTGAGCAGCTCACCCTCGAGGTCGAGGGCGGTCCAGCGGTCGGTCATGGACGTAATTCGTAGCCGACGACCGGCCGGATCGCCCCGGTCACGCCCGGAACGCGGCGCAGATCACAGCCGCTCGAGCACCACGACGGGGATCTCGCGGTCGGTCTTCTTCGCGTACTCGTTGTAGTCCGGCCAGACGGCGGCGAGCGCGTCCCACAGCTTCGCGCGCTCCTCGCCGGAGGCCGTGCGGGCGCGGGCCCGGTACTTGTCGGCCTTCACCTGGACGCCGACCTCGGGGTGCTCGAGGAGGTTGAAGTACCAGCCGGGGTGGTTCGGCGCGCCGCCCTTGGAGGCGACGATCACCGCGTCGCCCTCCACCTCCTGGTAGATGAGGGCGAACTTCCGCTCCTGGCCGGTCTTGCGGCCGGTGGTGGTCAGCACCAGTGCCGGGACGCCGTCCCGCCACTCGTGCCCGACCTCTCCATCGGTCTCCTCGTAGCGGCGGACGTGCTCGTCACCGAACAGCATGCGGTGTTCCTCTCGTGATCTTCGGGGCGTGGCGAACTCACCACGTCGTGGTTCTCCTGGTGTCCAACACCCGGCCCGCCGTCGATCTTCCCCGGAGCCGCGTCACTCGATCGGGGTAAATTCCGGCCGGCGTCGAGGCTGTGACCACCACCCGGACCACCTGGGCGAACCGGAGCGGGCTTACCCTCTCGGTTCCCGCACTCCTCCCCAGTAGATTGCGTTCCCGTCGCCCCGGTCCGGCAGCACGCCGCCGGCACCGCCCCGGCCGACGAGCAGGGTATGCGGGCCGCACGCCCGAGACCGATCTTGGAGGATCCATGAAGGCCCGGCCGCACGTGACGCTCGAAGAGGTCGCACGCAGCGCGAACGTCTCGCTCGCGACGGCGTCGCGGGTGCTCAACGGCACCGCGTCCGTCCGCGCCGACCTGCGGGAGCGGGTCTCGGCCGCGGCGGCCGAGCTGGCCTACGCCCCGAACGCCCACGCGCAGGCCCTCGCCGGGGGCACGCACCGGACGGTCGGGGTGATCTGCCACGACGTCAGCGACCCGTACTTCGCCGCCATCGCGGGCGGGGTGATGCGGGTGGCCACGGACAACGGGCTGCTGGTGATGCTGGCCGGCACGTTCCGCGACCCGGATCGCGAGGTCGCCTACGTCTCGACGCTGCGCGCACAGCGGGCCGCGGCCATCCTGCTGATCGGCTCGGCGTTCGAGGACCGGGCGTGGGAGCGCGCGATGGCCGCGGAGCTGGAGCCCTACCGCCGGGGCGGCGGCCAGGTAGCGGCGGTCAGCCGCCACCGCGGCCTCAAGATCGACACCGTCCAACCGGACAACAAGGGCGGCGCCGCCGAGCTGGCGAACGCGCTGGTCGGCCTCGGCCACAAACGCTTCGCCGTACTGGCCGGCCCGCGCCGCCTGAGCACGGTCATCGACCGGCTGGCCGGCTTCACCGACGGCCTGGCCGCGCACGGCATAGACCTGCGCGAGGACGACGTCGTCGAGGGCGCGTTCACCCGCGACGGCGGTTACGAGGCGACCAAGCAGCTGCTGGCCGGCCGCAAGCGCAAGCTGCCCACCTGCATCTTCGCCGTCACGGACGTGATGGCGATCGGCGCGATGACGGCATTGCGCGAGGCGGGCTTGTCCGTCCCCGGCGACATCTCCCTGGCGGGCTTCGACGACATCCCGGTAGTCCGCGACCTGGCCCCAGCCCTCACCACCGTCCGGCTCCCACTGGAGGAACTGGGCGAGCGAGCAATGGACCTGGCCATCAAGGGCGGCAGCGCCAGCCGCCCGAGGACAATCCGCCTGGCGGGCGAGGTAGTACTGCGCGAAAGCACCGCCCGCCCCAAGCGCTGACCCAACGGCCCCGCCAAGCCGCCGAATCGCGCCGGGCGAATGCGCCGCACGCCCCAAACGCCGACCGAACGGCCAACCGAGTCGCACTACGCGAGAGCACCGCACGCCCCAAACATCGACCGAACGGCCAACCGGGTCGGCTGCGCGAGAACACCGCACGCCCCAGCGCCGACCCGGCGGCCCGGTCGAGCCGCCGGAGTCATGCCAGGCGAATGCATCGCAGGCCCCAAGCGCTGGCCGAATGGTCGGCCGGTTGTGTGTCTGCACGAGAGCACCGCACGCTCCCCCGCACCGACCGAATGGGCCGGCGAATTCACGCCGCGAGAGCCATCGCCGCCCAGCGCAGGCCGAACGGGGCGGCCGAGCTCGCGCATTCACGTCGCGAAACATCGCGCGCCCAGACGCCGACCGAATCGGCGGCCGAGTCGCCGAAATCGCGCTTGGAGAAAGCGCCACCCCACCCGAACGCTGACCGGCCAAGCCGGGCGAGCCGGCGAATCACCCGCGCGAGAGCACACGCTCGAGCGCCGACCGGCCGAGCCGCACGAATCGTGCTGCAGGAATGCACCGCCCGCCCCAAGCGCTGACCCGACGGCCCGGCCGAGCCATCGAATCGCGCCGCGAGAAGCACCGCTCATCCCTCAGCCCAGACCGAACCGGCCAGCCGAGCCAGCGAAGTCGCACCGCAAGAAGCACCGCTCATCCCTCAGCCCAGACCGAACCGGCCAGCCGAGCCAGCGAAGTCGCACCGCAAGAAGCACCGCTCATCCCTCAGCCCAGACCGAACCGGCCAGCCGAGCCAGCGAAGTCGCGCCGCAAGAAGCACTACTCATCCCCCAGGCCCCGAACGAACAGGCCAGCCAAGCCGCCGAACTCGCGCCACGAGAATCTCCTCCCACCCCGAGCGCTCACCGGGCAGGCCTTGTCGCGCTCCCGTGCAGGCCCTACCGTAGTCGGCGAGAAAGCGCTTTCTGACGACTCCGGAGGTTCCTGTGCTCGTGCTCCCCACCCCCGGCGGCGAGCTCACGACGTGGTCGCCGACCGGGCCACGACCGCCCGAGCCGCCGTCAGCACCTCCGGCGTCGCGAATCGCCTACGCTGCCGCGCACGTTGTCGCCGATGCGCTCGCCGATGAGCCCTATGCCGTGGACTGGGACGCGACGCTGACCTTTCGCGAGCACCTCTGGGCCAGCGGGCTCGGCGTCGCCGATGCGATGGACACCGCGCAACGCGGCATGGGTCTGGATTGGGCGACCACCCGCGAACTGGTCACCCGGACCGGCGCGGCCGCGAACGGGCGGCCTTGGGTCGCCGGCGTCGGTACCGATCAGCTGGCCGATGGGCCGGCCACCGTCGCGTCCATTGTGGACGCCTGGCGGGAGCAGCTCGACCTGGTCGGCGGCGCCGGCGCGGTGCCGGTCGTCATGGCCAGCCGGGCGCTTGCCGCGGCGGCTTCCGGGCCCGGTGACTACCACGCGGCCTACGGCAAGCTGCTGTCCGGGGCCGGCGGGCCCGTGCTGCTGCACTGGCTGGGTGAGCAGTTCGACCCCGCCCTGGCCGGCTACTGGGGCCACGACGACGTCCGCGCCGCGGCGCGGGAGCTGGGGGCGCTCTGCGCCGAGCACGCCGGCACCGTCGCCGGGGTGAAGGTGTCCGTGCTCGACGCCGCCGTCGAGACGGAGTTCCGGCGGGCGCTGCCGGCCGGCGTGCGGTGCTACACCGGCGACGACTTCCACTACCCTGAGCTCATCGCGGGCGACGAACACGGGCACAGCGAGGCCCTGCTCGGGATCTTCGACCCGATCGCGCCGGTCGCCGGGGCCGCGCTCGCCCGGCTCGACGACGGCGACCGCGCCGGGTTCGCCGCGCTGCTCGACCCGACCGTGCCGCTGGCCCGCGAGATCTTCCACGCGCCGACCCGGCACTACAAGACCGGCGTCGTGTTCCTCGCCTACCTCAACGGGCACCAGGACCACTTCCGGATGATCGCCGGCCAGGAGTCGGCGCGCACCATCACGCACCTCGCCACCCTGCTGCGCCTCGCCGACGACGCCGGCGTGCTGGCCGACCCCGACCTGGCCGTGGCCCGGATGCGGCCGCTGCTGCTGGCCGCCGGGGTCGCGTGATGGACGAGCGGCTCAGCCTCAACCAGATCACCACCAAGGCCTGGTCGCTGCCCGAGGCCGTCGCCGGATGCGCGCAAGCGGGCGTCGGCTGGATCGGCCTGTGGCGCGACAAGGTCGCCGAGACCGGCGTCGACGAGGCCGCGCGCCTGCTGATGGAGCACGGCGTCCGCGTCTCTTCCTTGTGCCGTGGCGGGTTCTTCACCGGCGTGACGCCCGAAGGGTCCCCTGTGGACGGTGTGGCGCAGACGCGGGAGGCGATCGACGAAGCCGCCGCGCTGGGCGCCGACGTCCTCGTGCTGGTGGTCGGCGGCGTCGCAGGCAACGACCTCACAGCGTCCCGGCAGCGCGTCGCGGACGCCGTCGGCGAGCTGGCGCCCTACGCCGGGGCGCGCGGGGTGCGCCTCGGCCTGGAGCCGCTGCACCCGATGCAGTGCGCCGACCGGTCCGTCCTGTCCACAGTGGACCAGGCGCTGGCCATCGCGCTCGAGCACCCGGCCGAGCAGGTCGGGGTGATCGTCGACGAGTTCCACGTCTGGTGGGACCCGCGGATCGAGGAGTCGATCGCCGCGGCCGCCGGGCGGATCGCCGGGTTCCACGTCTGCGACGTCCTCGTGCCGCTGCCCGACCCGCTGCTGGGCCGCGCGCTGCCGGGCGACGGCCCGATCGACCACCGGCACCTGCGCGCCCGCGTCGAGGCCGCGGGCTACACCGGCCCGATCGAGGTCGAGGTGTTCAACGGCGACCTGTGGGCCCGGCCGGGCGCGGAGGTGCTCGCCGAGACCATCGCGGCGTTCGGGCGGTTCGTGGCCTGACACGTCCGGCCGCCGGTAGCCTCGAGTCCATCAGGCGGACGGGGGGTCGCTCGGTGACGGACCAGCAGAGCGACGACGGCGCGGTCCGGAGTGTGCTGCGCACCTTCGACCTGCTCGCGCTGTTCACCGAGCGCCACCGCACCTGGGCCGTCAAGGACCTCACCGCGGCGAGCGGCCTGGCCAAGACGACCGTGCTGCGCCTGGTCGCCACCTGCGAGCAGCGCGGCCTGCTCTGGACGCGCCCGGACGGCCGGGTCACCGTCGGGCCGGGCCTGCTGCGCTGGGCCACGCTGGCGAACACCGCGTGGCAGCTGCCCGAACCGGTCCGCCAGGTCTTGCGCGAACTGGCGCTGGAGTGCGGCGAGACGGCCGGGCTCTACGTCCGCAGCACGACGGTGCTCGTCTGCGTCGCCCAGCAGGAGGGCCCGCAGGGCATCCGGCACGTGGGCCGCGTGGGTGACGAGCTGCCGCTGACGTGCGGCGCGGCGGGCCTGGTGCTCGACGCGGGCGCGGCCGGCGGCGCCGAGACCAGCCACGGCGAACCGGAGGCCGGGGCGTCCAGCGTCGCCGCGCCGGTGCACGACGCCGACGGGCGGGTGCTCGCCGCGCTCGCGATCACCGGGCCGACCACGCGGCTCACCGGACCGCGAGCCGCCGGGTTCGGCGCGTCGGTGACGGCGGCCGCGCGGCGGATCACCCGGATCGGCTTCGGCACCCGCCCCGACCAGCCCTGACGTGGTTCGGCGGCCGTCCGGTTACGCTTCCGGCATGCCGAACCTGCTGGTGGTGGAGGACGACGCCGCGATCGGCAGCGTGCTCGAATCGACTCTGCGACTGCACGGTTACCAGGTGTCCTGGCGACGCGACGGCCGCACCGCGCTGCAGGCCGCCGACGGCGGTGAGTTCGACCTCGTCCTGCTCGATCTCGGCCTGCCCGACCTGGACGGCGTCGAGGTCTGCCGCCGGCTGCGGGCCGCGCTGCCCGCGGCGGTGCTGGTCATCCTCACCGCCCGGCAGGAGGAGATGGACGTCGTCGTCGGCCTGGACGCCGGGGCCGACGACTACCTCACCAAGCCGATCCGGCTGGGCGAGCTGCTGGCCCGGGTGCGGGCGCACCTGCGCCGCGGCGCGCCCGCCACGGCCCGGCCGCCGGTGACCGTCGGCGGCCTCACCGTCGACATCGCCGGGCGCCGCACCAGCGTCAACGGGCACGAGGTGGTGCTGCGCGCGAAGGAGTTCGACCTGCTGGCCCGGCTGGCCGAGCAGCCCGGCGTCGCGGTCAGCCGCGAGACGCTGATGGCCGAGGTCTGGGACGCGCACTGGTACGGCTCGACGAAGACGCTCGACGTGCACATCGCCGCCGTGCGCCGCAAGCTCGCCGCGGCCGCCGGCGCCGGGGCTGACGTCCCGCTGATCGCCACCCTGCGCGGGCACGGCTACCGCCTGGAGGACCCCGCGCGGACCGGGGCGCAGCGGTAGCCGTGCGCCGCCGGATCATCTCCCTGACGGTGCTGGCCGCGCTGGTGGCGACCGTCCTGTTCGCGCTCCCGCTGGGCGTGGCCGTGATGCAGTACTACCGCGACGACACGACGTCGGACCTGGAGCGCGCCGCCGACGCCGCCGCGCTGGCCGTCGCCCACGAGCTGAACGCCGGGCTGCCGCCGGTCGTCCCGCCGCTGGAGGGCGACGAGGCCGAAGGCGCGGTCGGCGTCTACGCGCCGGACGGGCGGCTGCTCGCCGGGCAGGGGCCGGCCGTCGGCGGCTCGATCGAACGGCAGGCGGCGAAGGCCACCGAGGACGTCGTCACCGGCCGTCAGGACGGCGAAGTGGTGCTGGCCGTCCCGGTGGTCAACGGGACGCGCACGATCGGCGTCGTCCGCGCCGCGCTGCCGGTGTCCGACCTCTACCTGCGGGTCGGGCTGACCTGGCTCGCCATGGCGGCGCTCGCGGTGGTGGCGATCGGGGCGAGCTGGCTGATGGCCCGGCGGGCCACGTCCCGGCTGGTCCGGCCGCTGGAGGAGCTGGCCGCCGCGGCCGAGCGGCTCGGCGACGGCGACTTCACCGCCCGCGCCCCGCGGGCCGGGATCGCGGAGATCGACCAGGTCGGCGAGGCGCTCGACGCCACCGCGACCCGCATCGGCGAGACGCTGGAGCGCGAGCGCGCGTTCTCCGCGGAGGCGTCCCACCAGCTGCGGACGCCGTTGACCGGGTTGCGGCTGCAGCTCGAAGCCGCGCTGGAGACGCCGGAGAGCGACCCGTACGCGGCGATCCGCGCCGGGATCGCGTCCGCCGACCGGCTGGAACGCACCATCGAGGACCTCCTCGCCCTGGGCCGGGAACGGCGGGCGCCGCGGGCCGAGCTGGCGCTCGACGTCCTGCTCGACGAGGTCCGCCAGGCCGGGGACGCGCTGCTCGCGCCGCACGGGCGGAAGCTGCGGATCGTCCGGGACGACCCGCCACCGGCCCGCGCGGCCGCCGCCGCGGTCCGGCAGGTGCTCGGCGTGCTGCTGGACAACGCCGTGACGCACGGACGCGGCACGGTCACCGTGCTGGCCCGCGACGCCGGCGACGCGCTGGCCATCGACGTCGCCGACGAAGGCCCGGACCTCGGCGAGACCGACCCGTTCGCGAGCGCGCCGAGCGGCCACGGCATCGGCCTGCGGCTGGCGCGCAGCCTCGCCGAAGCCGAGGGCGGCCGGCTGCGCCTGAGCCTGCCGGCCCCACCGACGTTCACCCTGCTCCTGCCCGCGTCCAGCCCGCCGTGACCGCCGAATCCCGGTGGAATGATTCGCCACGGATCGCGCGTGTTGTGCAATGAATCACCTGTGATTCATCTTTACGCGCAATGTTCTCCTGTTTTGCGCTTCCGCGGCGGCGGATACGGTCGTCGGCATGACTCTGCGAGCCGCGACGGTGCGGCGGAAACCGGTCGCCGACCTGATCGCCGAAAGTGATCATGGCACGTTGAAGCGGTCGCTCGGCCTCGGGCAGCTCACCACGCTGAGCATCGGCGCGACGCTGGGCAGCGGGATCTTCGTCGTGCTCGGCGAAGCGGTCCCGGTGGCCGGGCCGTCGGTCGTGCTGTCGTTCGTGCTCGCCGGGATCACCGCGCTGTTCTCCGCCCTGTCCTACGCCGAGCTCGCCGGCATGATCCCGCTGTCCGGTTCGTCCTACTCCTACGCCTACGCCACGCTCGGCGAGCTCGTCGCCTGGGTCTGCGGCTGGTGCCTGATCCTCGAATACGGCGTCTCGGTGGCGTCGGTCGCCGTCGGCTGGGGTCAGTACCTCAACGAGCTGCTGCGGCTGGTCTTCGGGTTCGCCATCCCGGACGCGCTGAGCCAGCCGCCCGGCTCGGGCGGGATCGTCAACGTCCCGGCCATCGTCGTCGTGCTGCTCGCGATGGTGCTGCTGCTGTCGGGGGCGAAGGAGAGCGCGCGGGCCAACACGATCATGGTCGCCGTCAAGATCGCGACGCTGGTGCTGTTCTGCGTGATCGCGTTCACCGCCGTGCAGGCGAAGAACTTCTCGCCGTTCCTGCCGCTCGGGCTGGCCGGGATGAGTGCCGGCGGCGCGAAGCTGTTCTTCTCCTACATCGGTTTCGACGCCGCGTCGACCGCCGGCGAGGAGGCGAAGAACCCGCAGCGCGACCTGCCGCGCGCGATCCTGCTCTCGCTCGTCATCGTCACGGTGCTGTACTGCCTGGTCGCCGTGGCCGCCGTCGGTGCGCTGCCGTGGCAGCAGTTCGACGGCCAGGAAGCCGCGCTCTCGCACGTGCTCTCGGCGGTGTCGGACAACAAGCTGTGGGCCGCACTGCTGGCCGTGGGCGCGATCGTGGCAATCTCCAGCGTCGTGCTGACCGTCCTCTACGGGCAGACGCGCATCCTGTTCGCGATGTCCCGCGACGGCCTCGTCCCGAAGGCGCTGTCCACAGTGGACGCCAAGACCGGCGCGCCGCGGACCAACACGCTGGTCGTCTCCGGCTTCGTGGCCGTGCTCGCCGCGTTCATCCCGCTGGGCAAGCTGGCCGACGCCACCAGCATCGGCACGCTCTTCGCGTTCGGCCTGGTCAACATCGCCGTCCTGCTGCTGCGGCGGCGTCAGCCGGACACCCCGCGCACGTTCCGCGTGCCGTTCTCGCCGGTCACGCCGCTGCTCGGCGTGCTGTGCTGCGGGTACATGATGTTCAGCCTCGACGGCGCCACCTGGGTCGTCTTCGGTGCCTGGATGCTGCTGGGCCTGGTGATCTACTTCGGTTACGGCATCCGGAAGTCGCGGCTGTCATGAGGGTCGCCGTCCACCAGGGGCCGTTCGCCGAGCTGCCCGGCGCCGTCGCGGCGGCCGGCGCCGACCTCGTCGTCGCGGCCGAGATGATCACCACCGGCTACCACATCGGCGCGCGCACGCACGAGCTCGCCGAGCCGGCCGACGGGCCGACCGCGGCCCGGATGTCCGCGCTGGCCCGGGAAACCGGCGTCGCGCTGGCCTACGGCTACCCGGAGTCCGCCGGCGAGCACGTCCACAACAGCGTCCAGCTGATCGGCAACACCGGACGGCGGCTGGCGAACTACCGCAAGACGCACTTGTTCGGCGAGATCGACAAGGACTGGTTCGCTCCCGGCACCGAAGCCGTCGTGCAGGCCGACCTCGACGGCGTCCGCGTCGGGCTGCTGATCTGCTACGACGTCGAGTTCCCGGAAATGGTGCGGGCGCACGCGCTGGCCGGCACCGAGCTGCTGGTCGTGCCGACCGCGCTGATGAGCCCGTACGAGCTGGTCGCCGACACGCTGGTGCCCGCGCGGGCCTACGAAAGCCAGCTGTTCGTCGCCTACGCCAACCGGTGCGACACCGAGCGGGAGCTGACCTACTGCGGCCGGTCCTGCGTCGTCGCGCCGACCGGCGAAGTGCTGGCCCGCGCCGGCGCCGGGCCCGCGCTCGTCCACGCCGACGTCACCCGGGACGCGCTCGTCGCGTCCCGGCTCGAGAACACCCACCTGGCCGACCGCCGGCCCGAACTGTACCGAGGAACCACCGCATGACCTCCGCTGTCCCGACCGCGATCCACCACGACGAGCCGGCGGGCCGCCCGATCACGATGTTCGGCCCCGACTTCCCGTTCGCCTACGACGACTACCTCGCCCACCCCGCGGGCCTCGGCTCGGTGCCGCCCGAGCGGCACGGCACCGAGGTCGCCGTGATCGGCGGCGGCCTTTCCGGCGTCGTCACGGCGTACGAGCTGATGAAGCTCGGCCTGCGCCCGGTCGTCTACGAGATCGCCGAGATCGGCGGCCGGCTGCGCAGCGTGCGCTTCCCGGGCTGCCCGGACGACGTCGTCGCGGAGATGGGCGCGATGCGCTTCCCGCCCGCGTCGACCGCGCTCTACCACTACATCGACAAGGTCGGCCTGGCCACGACGCCGTTCCCGAACCCGCTGGCCCCGGAGACGCCGAGCACCGTCGTCGACCTCAAGGGCGAGAGCCACTACGCGCGGACGCCGGCCGACCTGCCCGCGGTGTTCGCCGAGGTCGCCGCCGCGTGGGACCGGACGCTGGGCGAGCACGCGTCGTTCGCCGAGATGCAGACGGCGATCCGCGACCGCGACGCGAAGACGATCAAACGGCTGTGGAACGAGCTGGTCCCGAAGCTGGACAACCAGACGTTCTACGGCTTCCTCTGCGACTCGCCCGCGTTCGCGTCCTTCCGCAACCGCGAGATCTTCGGCCAGGTCGGCTTCGGTACCGGTGGCTGGGACACGGACTTCCCGAACTCCATCCTGGAAATCCTGCGCGTGGTCTACACCGGCGCCGACGACGAGCACCGCAGCATCGTCGGCGGCAGCCAGCAGCTGCCGCAGCGGCTCTGGGAGCACACGCCCGCCGAAATGGCGTTCTGGCCGGCCGGGACGAGCCTGAGCACCCTGCACGGCGGCCGGCCGAACCCCGGCGTCACGCGGCTGCACCGCACCGCGCCGAACAACATCACGGTGACCGACGCCCGCGGCCGCATCCGGACGTTCCCCGCCGCGGTGTTCACCGCGCAGAGCTGGATGCTGCTGTCGAAGATCGAATGCGACGAAGCACTGTTCCCGATCGACCACTGGACGGCGATCGAGCGCACGCACTACATGGAGTCGTCGAAGGTGTTCGTGCCGGTGGACCGGCCGTTCTGGCTGGACCCGGACCCGGTGACCGGGCGCGACACGATGAGCATGACGCTCACCGACCGGATGCCGCGCGGCACCTACCTGCTCGGCGACGACCCGGCCGCGCCCGCCGTGATCTGCCTGTCCTACACGTGGGCCGACGACTCGCTGAAGTGGCTGCCGCTGACCGTCGGCGAGCGCGTCGAGGTGATGCTGCAGTCGCTGCGCGAGATCTACCCCGGCGTCGACGTCCGGCGGCACATCATCGGCGACCCGGTGACGGTGTCGTGGGAGGCCGAGCCGCACTTCATGGGCGCGTTCAAGGCCAACCTGCCCGGCCACTACCGCTACCAGCACCGGCTCTTCACACACTTCGTGCAGGACTCGCTGCCGGCGCGCTACCGCGGCCTGTTCCTCGCGGGCGACGACGTCTCGTGGACGGCGGGCTGGGCCGAGGGCGCGGTGCAGACGGCGCTCAACGCGGTGTGGGGCGTGCTGCACCACCTGGGCGGCGAGACGGATCCCGCGAACCCCGGCCCGGGTGACGGATTCGCCGACATCGCGCCCATCGCGTTGCCGGACTGAGCCGTGCCCCGATCGTGGTACCCCGTCTGCCATCGCGGGAGATTGAACTGCCTGGCGCAACGGGTCATGCGACGATAGGCCGCATGAACACCGAGCCGGCGCCGCGATGGCGAAGACTGGAACCGGACGAACGGAAGGAACAGATCTTCGCTTGCGCGGCGCGGCTGTTCGGTGACCGCCCCTACTCGGAAGTGTCCACTTCGGACATCGCGGCCGCGGCGGGCGTGGCGCGCGGGCTCATCAACCACTACTTCGGCACCAAACGCGAGCTGTACCTGGAAATCATCCGCCGCGCACTGACCGTGCCGCGGCTGGCCATCGAGATCCTGCCCGAGGGCCCGCTCGAACTGCGGGCCGACGTCGCGATCGACTGGTTCCTCGACATGGTCACCAGCCAGGAGCGGATGTGGCTGGCCGCGATCGCGCCCGAAGGCATCGGCCGGGACCTCGAAGTGGAGCGCATCCTCGAAGAGGCCGACCGGGAGTCGGCCGATCGCGTGCTCGAAGCCGTCGGCCTGTCCAGCGAGAGCGAGCACGGCCGCGAGCTGAACGCGCTCGTGCGCGCGTTCGGCGGGATGGTGAAGTCGGCCGGGCGGGAGTGGCTGGTGCGCGGTTCGCTGACCCGGGAGCAGGTGCACCTGCTGCTGTCGAAGTCGCTGGTCACGCTGGTCGGCGAGATCTTCCCGGCCATCCAGCAGGCGCCGCCGGCGCCGCGGCAGGGCGACCTGGCCTAGTGCCTCGAACAGACCGAAGCCCCCGGCGCCACGAGGGGGAGGAGGGCGCCGGGAGCTTCGGGTCGATGGACGAACCACCGACGCACGCTCACGGTACGCCGGAGCACTGTCAAGTCGCTGTCAACCCGGTGGAGCCCTGGTCACGCAGCTCTTCGAGGCGGTGGGCGAGCCCGTCGAGGCACCGCTGGACGGCGTAGTCGTAGAGCTGCGCGTAATAGTTCGCCGCCAGGTCGGGATCGCCCATCAGGTCGTGCATCGCCGAGCCCAGCTCGGCCATCCCGGGCAGGTCGGAGCGCTCGCGATAGGTCGCGTACGCCTCGGTGTTCTCGATCCGCAGCGCCAGCGCGCCCTCGCGGTCGTCCTCCATGGCGACGAACTGGCAGGCCGTCATCACCATCAGGTTGTAGGCGAGCGCGCTCTCGCTGCCGAAACCGGCGGTCAGCAGCACCCCGACCCCGGCGTCGATGCTGAGGGTGGCCGCGTCGACCGACGGCCCGAACAGCGCGAGGCGCCGCGCGCAGCCCGGGTAGGTCCGCAGCACCGAGCGCAGCCCGGCGAGCAGCTCGGTGAACCACACCTGCCACGGCAGGTCCGGGTCCGGCAGCTCCAGCAGCCCGACGACCCGGTCGACCACGGCGTTCACCACCGCGTCCCGGTCGCCGACGTGGTGGTAGATCACCGCCGGGTAGGCGTCGACGGCGCGGGCGAGCTGCCGCAGCGTCCAGTTGTCGAGACCGACGTCGGAGGTCAGCTGAGTGGCCGCGCTGACGACCCGTTCGGCCGTGATCGCCGGCAGTCCCGCTGCGGCTCGCGACCGGGGCCGTGCTCCGGTGCCCGAGGATGAGGTCGGCATGGGGCGATACGGTATCCGCACGGACCGGGCCGGTGCCAGCGCCGCGAGTCTGGGGCAAGATCGGGGCATGGCACGCGCACAGGCCAACGGTCTCGAACTCGAGTACGGCACCTTCGGCGATCCGGGCGCTCCGCCCCTGGTCCTGGTGATGGGCCTCGGTGCCCAGATGATCACCTGGGACGACGGTTTCTGCGAACTGCTCGCGAGCCGCGGGTTCTTCGTGGTGCGCTACGACAACCGGGACGTCGGGCTCTCGACGTACTTCGACGAGCTGCCGCCGCCGGACCTGGGCGCGCTCTTCGCCGGCGACCGGTCGAGCGCGCCGTACCTGCTGGCCGACCTGGCCGACGACGCCGTCGGGCTGTTCGACGCGCTCGGCATCGCGAAAGCGCACGTCGTAGGCGCGTCGATGGGCGGGATGATCGTGCAGCAGCTGGCGATCGACCACCCGGACCGGCTGCTGAGCGTCACGTCGATCATGTCGACCACGGGCGATCCGGCGGTCGGGCAGGCCGAGCCGTGGGCGCTGGCGGTGCTGACGCGGCCGCCGGCCACGACCCGCGAGCAGGCGCTGGCCGACAGCGTCGAGGGCTACCGGCGGCTCGGCTCCCCCGGTTACCCGGACGACGAGGCGTTCCTGCTGGCCAAGGCCACGATGCACTTCGACCGCGCCCGCCACCCGGAGGGCACGTTGCGGCACGCGGCGGCGGTGATGGCGTCGGGCGACCGGACGTCCGGGCTGCACTCCGTCGAGCTGCCGGCGCTGGTCGTCCACGGCGACGCCGACCCGCTGATCGACGTGAGCGGCGGCAAGGCGACGGCGGCGGCGATCCCGGGCGCGGAACTGCTGGTCATCCCGGGCATGGGCCACAACCTGCCGCGCGCGGTCTGGCCGGAGGTCGCCGACGCGATCGTGCGCGTGACGGGTCAATAGCGCGTCAAGAACCGGGGGCGCGGGCGTAGGGATCGCGTCCTGAGTCCGCTTGCGGCTGTCGTGCTCGGGTGGACTTCGGGCATGACTGGTGGTTTCGGGTTCCCGTTCGGGTGCGTGGCCGCGGTGGCGGCGGTGATCGCGGCGCACCTGGCCGGGCCGAGCCCGTGGTACGCGCTGGTCACGCTGGGCCTGGTGGTGCTGGCGACGGCCCACCGGACGACCCTCGTGGCGGCGTCCGGGGTGTCGGTGGTCGCCTGGGCGCTCGACGCCGGGTTCGCACTGGGCCACTACGGCGAGCTGACCTTCGACAGCGCCTCGGCGCTGGCTGCGCTGGTCCTGGCCTCGACGCTCGCCGCCGGCCGGCTTTCGGCCTTGCTCGCCCGGACATCAGTGCGGATCCCGGCACCTCGCCGCCCGGGAGGCGTGGCCGAGCGCCGGCCCGCACTGGTCCCCGTTCCCCACCGGGCCGTGTCGACCCCCCGATCACGCAAGCTGACCCTCCACTCACACGAACCGACCCCCTAGGCACACAACCCGACTCCCCAGGCACGCGAGCCGACCCTCCGGGTACGTGAGCCGACCTTCCAGGTAAGTGTGTCGACTCTCCAATCACGCGAGTTGACCGTGCAATCACGTGAGTTGACCCCTCGATCACGCGAGTTGACCTTCTGGGCACTCGAATTCGTCGAACCGGCGCCCGCGGGTGGTGGTGCGAAGGCCGGAGCGCTGTGACGGGAGCGTCGACACGCGTGATTCAGAGGTCGACACGCGTGATTGGGCGGTCGACACGCGTACCCAGGCGGTCGGCTCGCGTGCCTGGAGGGTCGGGTTGCGTACCCAGGCGGTCGGGGCGCGGGTCCGGGGGCGGGTGGGCTCAGGTGCGGTGGTGCGGGTGGGGGCGGTGGGGGTGGGGGTGGGGGCAGGGTCAGGTTGTGAAGTCCCAGCGGGTTGCGCCGTGGGGTTCGGCTGTGGCCAGGCCTATCGCGCGGTGCAGAGAGAGGCGGTACAGGTGCCAAGGCGCGGGGCCGGCGCTCGGGGCGCTGTACGGCGCGGTCAGGGCGGCGCCGTCTGCGGTGGCCGGCCAGCCGCCTTCGCGGTAGACCGCCGCCACTCGCTCCACGACGGCCGGGTCGGTGACCTGGTCGGCCTCGCCCTCCAGGGTGAGGTCCATGCCGCGCAGCCGCACCGATACGGTGCACGCCGGGTTCGCCGCCAGGTTCCGGGCCCGGCGGGTGCCCGGGCCCGCCTTGAAGTACAGCGCGTCGTCGACCCACACCGCGCCGACGCCGGCGGAGTGCGGCCGGCCGTCGGGGCGCACCGTCCCCACGAAGAACGTCAGGTCGGCCGTGGGGGTGTCGGCGACAAGGATGTCGCGGGCCCGGCTCCACGCGAGCGCGGCGGACCCGTACCGGTCGAGGTTCTTGGTCTTGATCGGCTCTGTCATACCTCTACGTCGAACGAGCTCACGCCGATTCGACACGCGGCGAGAGTCCGGGCACCACCGGGGTCCTCGTCACTGGTCGCGGGCACGATCGCCAGCTCGTCGACACCCGCCGCGGCGAAGTCGGCGATCTTGCGCGCGATGTCGTCGCGGGAGCCGAGCAGGCCGACCGCCGCGATGGCTTCCACCGGGACCGCCGCGAGCAGCTCACGCGGGTGCGGGCGGGTGCGCGCGAAGTCGACCAGGTCGCCGAAGCCCTCCGCGCGGAACATGTCCGCGTAGCCCGGCGCCGCCAGGTAGCCGACGACGCCCCGGCGCAGCTGCTCGAGCGCGGCCGGCGACGGCTCCAGCGCCCCGACGACCCACGCGGCCACCGGCGGCGGTGCGGTCCCGGCCCGCGACGCAGCCGCGTGCAGACCTTGGACCAGGGCTGCCGCGGCCGCCGGGCTGACCAGGTTGACCACCATCCGGTCGGCGTGCCGGGCCGCGACGTCCAGCGCGCGCGGGCCGAACGCCGCGATCGTCAGCGGCGACTTCGGTGCGGGCAGCCGCAGCCGGTAACCCCGCGAGCCGACGACCGATCCGTCCACAGTGGACTTGTCGCCGGCGAGGAGCTGCCGGACGGCCACCGCGGACTCCTCAAGCGCCGTCGCCGCGTGGTCGCGGGACCGGCCGTGCCAGCCGCGGACCACGACGTCGCTGGACGTCCCGAGCGCGACGCCGGTCTCGCGGCCGGTCAGGGCCGCGACCGACGCGACGCCCATCGCGATCGTCGCCGGGTCCCGGACCGTCACCGCGAGCGGCCCGAAGGTCAGGGCAAGCGACGTCGACGCGCCGATCGCCGTGCCCAGGGCGAACGCGTCCCACGTCGCCATCTCGCCGATCCAGAGTTCCGGGTACCCGGCGGCCTCCGCCGCGCGCGCCGTCTCCAGGGCCTCTTCCGGCGGCCGGTCCTGCCACAGCCCCAACGACACCGAAAGCCTCACGCCGCACGCTCCACGAGTACCGCCGTCCCCGATCCCGCGGCGCCGCTGACCGCCGTGACACCGTAACGGCCGCCGCGGCGGGTCAGCTCGTCGACGCAGCCGGCCAGCAGGATCGCCCCGGTGGCCCCGAACGCGTGGCCCATCGCGATCGTGCCGCCGTTGACGTTGAAGACGTCGTCGCCGAAGCCGAGGTCGCGCCGGATCTTCAGGCACAGCGCGGCGAACGCCTCGGCGAACTCGACGACGTCCACTTCGGACGGACGCACGCCGTGCCGGTCCAGCAGCCGTGACACGGCCAGCTGTCCCGACAGCAGCATCCGGATCGGGTCGCTGCCCGCGGTCACCGAACCCAGGACGTTCGCCCGCGGCGCCAGTCCCAGCCGCGAAGCCGCCTCGGGCGAAGCCAGCAGCACCAGCCCGGCGCCGTCGGCCAGCGAGGGCGACGTCCCGCGCGTGTGCAGCCCGCCGAACGACGACGGCAGCTCGGCCAGGGCCTCAGCGGACGTCGAAGGCCGGACGTGCTCGTCGTGCGCCAGCCCGGCGACCGGGACGAGCGACTCGTCGTACCGGCCGTCTTTCCAGGCCGTGGCGGCGAGCTGCTGCGTCCGGAGTCCGTAGGCGTCCAGTTCCGGGCGCGTGAAGCCTTCGTCGGCGGCCACCAGGTCGGCCGCGATGCCCATGTTGCCCGCGCCGAACCGCTCTTCGGTCCACAGTGGACCGCCGTCGGTGAACATCGGGACGCGCGAGACGGACTCGACCCCGCCCGCTACCACGACTTCCGCTTCGCCCGCACGGATCAGCGCGGCCCCCAAGGCGACCGCGTCCAAACCGGACGAACAGAACCGGTTGACCGTCATCCCGGCCACCGACACCGGCCAGTCCGCCGCCAGCACCGCCGTCCGCGCCAGGTTCGCGCCCTGCTCACCGGTCTGCGACGCGCACCCCAGGATCACCTGATCGACCACCGCGGGATCGAGACCGCGCGCGACCAGCGCGTCCAACAGCGAAGTGACCAGCGACAACGGCGGCACCGAGGCCAGCCCGCCACGCGGGGACGCCTTGCCGCGCGGTGTCCGCACGGTCAGCAGCACCGACGCCGTCATCGCGTCACGATCGTCGTGACGACCGTGGTGAACGACCCGCCGACGTTGAGCGTCAACGCCGTCCGCGCGCCGTCGACCTGGGTCTCGCCCGCCGTGCCGGTCACCTGGCGCGCGGCGTCGTGCAGCATGCGGACGCCGGTGGCGCCGACCGGGTGGCCGAGCCCGAGCAGGCCGCCGCTCGGGTTGATCCCGGCCGTGTCGAGGCCGCCGTCGGCGATGAACCGCCCGCCGTCACCCGGCGGGGCGACGCCGAGGTGCTCCAGCGCGACGAGCCCGGTGATCGTGAAGCAGTCGTGCAGCTCGATGACGTCGAGCGCGTCCGGCCCGGGCACGTCCGCGCGCCGGTAGGCGTCGACGACGGCGCCGCGCAGCTGCGGGAACAGGTACTCGCCGCCAGTCGACAGCTTCTCGGTGAGCCCGATGTGCGCGGTGCGGTGGCCGAACCCGGCGATCCGCGGGAAGTCACCGCCGAGGCGCTGGGCGAACGCCGGCGAGGCCAGCAGGACCGCCGCGGCGCCGTCGGTGATCCGGCCGCAGTCCTGCTTGCGCAGGCTGCCCTCGATCACCGGGTTCAGCTCGTCGTCGGCGCCGAACGCGCCGGCCGGGAACTGCCAGTCGCGGGCCTGTGCGAGCGGATTCCTTGCCGCACGAGCGAAAGCGTGCTCGGCGAACTGCCCGAGGTGCGCCGGGTCGAGGCCGTAACGCGCGTCGTAGGCGGTGGCGACGTCGGCGAACAAGGCGGGCCACGGGAACTTCGCGGCGACGGCTTCGTGCCTGGCCCACGCGGCGGACCCGAGGTACTCGGCCGCGCGCTGCCCGTCGGTGTTGCGCATCAGCTCGACGCCGACGACGAGCGCGAGGTCGTAACGCCCGGACTCGAGGTCAGCGCAGGCGGCGAGCACCGCCGTGCTGCCGGACGCGCACGCGGCTTCGTGCCGGGTGCTGGGCACGCCGTCCAGCTCCGGGACGGCCGCCACCAGCAGGCCCCCGAGCTGCGCCTGCCCGGTGAACAGCTCCGCGGCGAGGTTGCCGACGTGCGCGACGCCGACGTCCGCCGCCGACACACCGGCGTCGGCGAGCGCCGCGGGCACGACCTCGGCGAACATCTCGAAGATCCCGCGCCCCTCCTTCGCGAAGTTGCGCGCGAAGTCGGTCTGCGCCCCGCCCAGCACGAACACCGTCATGGCCTCACTCCAGACTCTCCCGCAGCTGCCGTTTCAGGATCTTCCCCACCGGGTTGCGGGGCAAGGCCTCCGCGTACTCCAGGCGTTCCGGCAGCTTGAACGCGGCGACCTTCCGCTCGCGCAGGTAGGCCACCAGGTCTTCGAGCGACGGCTTGCGCTCCCCCGGCACCACGACCGCGCAGACGCGTTCGCCCATCACCTCGTCGGGCACGCCGACGACGCCGACGTCCGCGACGTCCGGGTGCCCGGCCAGCAGGCCCTCGACCTCGGCGGGCGAGATGTTCATCCCGCCCCGGATGACCAGGTCCTTCGCGCGGTCGACGTAGCGCAGGAACTCGCCGCGCTCGCCGGCGATCTCGAAGACGTCGCCGGTGCGGAAGTGCCCGTCGTCGTCGAAGGCCGATGTGTCGAGCGGCTCCCCCAGCCGCGTCAGATACCCGGCGAACACCGTCGGCCCGGCGATGTGCAGCACGCCGGGCTGCCCGGGTTCGGTCACGAGCTCGCCGCTCACCGGGTCGTGCAGCCGCACCGACGTCCAGCCGGCGACCGGGGTCGACCAGGTGACGTCGGCGGCGTAGTTCGGGAAGAAGCTCGCGCGCTGGTCCGGATCCGGCAGGTCGATCGGGCCGGACAGCAGCGCGGTGCCCTCGTTGGAACCGAAGAAGTTGATGATGTCGATCCCGTGCCGTTCGGCCCAGGTGCGCACCAGCCACGGCGAGAGCGGCGCCGAGCCGGAGCCGATCTGCCGCAGCGCCGAGATGTCCACTCCGGACAGGATCTTTTCGTTGTGCAGCAACATGGTCAGCAACGCGGGCGGCGCGAGCGTGTACGTGACGCGCTCGGCCGCGAGCTGGCCGAGGAACACGGGCAGGTCGAACGGGTGGTGCGGCACGAACACCGCGCCGGTCTGCAGCCACGGCAGGAACATCCCGCCGATGCCGGCCATGTTCGTCATCGGGAACGGCGACAGCAGGACGTCGTCGCTCGTGAGGCCGGCGGCCTGCGCGCAGCCGCCCGCGGTGGCGAGCCAGTCGCCGTGACAGCGCGGGACCGCCTTGGGCTCGGCCTCGGTACCGGACGTCCAGCAGATCGTCACGCAGTCGTTGACGTCGGTGTCCAGTGTGGACAGGTGTTCGTCCAAAGCGGACTTGTCCGCCGTGGACAGTGGTTCTTCGGGCCAGGCCAGCGCGCCGGCCGGTTCGTCGTCCCCCCGGGCGACGACGAACCGGACCGACGGCGCCGCAACGCCCAGCCCAAGGGCCGCCCCGGCGAGCTCGTGCTCGCCGTATCTGGATGCGGTGATCACCCCGACGGCCCCGGTGCGCCGGCACATCGGGCCCATCTCGTGCTCCCGGTAGGACACCGGGAACGGGGTGACGATCGCGCCGATCCGCACGATCGCGAGGAACGCCTGGACCAGGGCCGAGCAGTTCGGCAGCTGCACGGCCACGACGTCTCCTGCTCGCACCCCTCTGGCGAGCAGGAACGCGGCCAGGACGTCGACACGTTCGTCGAGCCGGTTCCAGGTCCACCGCACGGGGTCGCGTCCGACCAGTGCGGTGGTGTTCGGTGGATCGACCAGCGCGAGACCCTCCGGGTCGGCACTGACCCGCTCCTTCACGAGCCGGTCGATCGTCTCCGCACCCCACCATCCCCGTGCCCGGAGATCCCGGGCACGACCCTCTCGATGGCACCTCATGCGCGGAGGCTGTCCAGCTGGTCCGCCCGGACCCACGTCGCGTGGAATCCGAGTGGCACCCGCTGGGGTAGCAGGACCCTGGCCACGGGTCCGGCAGCGAGATCGGCGGCGTCGAAGACGTCCAGTTCCGAGCGTCCCTCACGCTCGTCCTGCACGAACGTCACCAGATAACCGTCCGCCGAGTCGACGGATGCGCCATCGCGGGGTGCGAAGGGCGCCTCACTGCCCCACCGACCGGGACCGAACCGGTATTCGGTCTTGGAGCCGGCAAGATTGTCGTAGCGCACGAGCCCGTCGAACTTCAGCGTCGACTCGGGCGAGATGTGCACCGTGTAGGAGTACCGGTTCCGCGCGCCGACGCCCCGGGCGTCGACGGTCGGGAACTCGGTGTTGGCGTCGTCGAGCGGCGTCTCCGTGCACGCGCCGGTCCGCAGGTCGAAGCGGTAGCGGTGCAGCTGGGCGTCGAGCCGCAGGTAGGACAGCATCTTCGCCAGCGGCGTGTGCGCGTCGGCCCGCGGTTGCGGCTTCTGGACGCGGCAGACGTCGAGGACGACTTCGTCGCCCTCTTCCCAGGCGTTGACGACGTGGTAGATGTAGCAGGGGCTGGCCTCGAACCAGCGGATCTGGCTACCTTCCCCGTAGCGTGGCATGACCCCGAACCGGCTCGGCATCGAGCGGTCGAAGTGCAGCTTGTGGCGCCCCTGCTTCGCGGCCTGGAGGTCCTGGACCAGCGGCAGGTCCATCAGCACCGCGTAGTGCTCGGTGATGGCCATGTCGTGCGGCAGCCGCGGGCCGGGCAGCTCGATCTCGGTGGTCCTGACGACCTGGCCGTCCGCGCTGATGACGCCGTAGCGCAGGTAGGGCGGGCGCGGGCCGTAGTCGAACCAGAACAGCTCGCCGGTGGCCTCGTCCACCTTGGGGTGGGCCATCATGTCGCCGACCAGCGTGCCGAGGAAGTCCTCGGCGCCCAGCGTCTCCAGGGAGAGCGGGTCGACGCCGTACGGCGAGCCGCACAGGTACCAGGTGGCGAGGACGCGGCCGCGGTGGAAGACGACGTCGGTGTTGGCGTTGTCCTTCAGCCCCAGGCCGTGGCCGTTGCCGAAGGGGTTGCCCTTCGGGTTCTCCATGACGCCGGTCCAGAGGCCCTTGCCGGCTTCGGACTCGGCCTCGAAGGCCTTGGTGCGGACCCAGCGGTTGCGGTAGCGGGCCTTGCCGTTCTCCAGGTGGACGGCGTGGATCATGCCGTCGCCGTCGAACCAGTGGTAGCGGCCTTCCGGGGCGAACCGCGGGTTGGGGCCGTTGCGCAGGTAGACGCCGTTGAGGTCCTTCGGGATCTCGCCGATGACCTGCAGGTCCGCCGCGTCGATCTCGGTGCCGACCGGGGCGTAGACGCCCAGGAGGTAGGGGTTGGCCTCGTCGCCGTCCGCCGTCCGGGCCACCATGAGCGGCTGTTCGGAGGTGCTGGTCATCGGGCTTCTCCCTGGTTCTCGGGCTCACCGCGCTGGCTGATGGAGACGAGACTATGATTTGTGTAGCCAGGTGTCAATAGGCTTCTTTTCCTGTAGCCAGGTGTACGCTGGCCGCCGATGTAACAAGGGGGAACGCGTGAGTGAAGCGACTGCACAGCGGGTCAGGCCCGCGGGGGATCCACTCCGCAGGGCACTCGAACTGGTCGGTGACCAGTGGACGCTGCTGATCCTGCAGAGCCTCTTCCTGCGCTTCCGGCGGTACGAGGAGCTGCGCCTGCGCCTCGGCATCTCCCCGACCGCGCTTTCCGGGCGCCTGCGCGACATGGTGGAAGCTGGCCTGCTCACGCGCGTGCCGTACCGGGACGCCCGCCGGACCCGGCACGAGTACCGGCTCACCGAGCGCGGCCTCGAGCTGTGGCCGCTGCTGATCTCCATCTGGGCCTGGGAGCGCGAGTGGGTCGACGGCCGCCGCGAGGTGCTGCCGACGCTGATCCACCTCGACTGCGAGCTGACTACATCAGCGCCCCTCGGGTGCGGCGCCTGCGGCCGCCGGGTGGACGCGCGCGACGTCCGCGCCGAACGCCTCGACAGCACCGGCGTCGCCGCCGCGACGGCGTCCAAGCGCTTCCGCCGCAAGGACGCCGAAGGCCTGGCCGGCGACCCGCTGATGTTCTTCCCGGACACGATGGAACTGCTCGGCGACCGCTGGTCGACCGGGCTGCTGGTGTCGGCGCTGCTCGGCGCGCGGCACTTCTCGGAGTTCGAACGCGAGCTGGGCATCGGGCCGAGCGTGCTGTCGGCCCGGCTGAGCAAGCTCGTCGAGGTCGGCGTGCTGCGCACGGGCACGGCGGCCACGCGCACGGACGCGCGTGACTACCGGATGACGGCGAAGGGCCTGGCGTTCTTCCCGGCACTGGCGTTCATCGCCGAGTGGTCGCGCGGGTTCGAGGTCACCGGCCAGGAGCCCGACATCACGCTGAACCACGTCGAATGCGGCAACCGGCTGCGGCCGATGCTCCTGTGCGACCATTGCGGCCGTCCCCTGACCCGCAAGTCGGTGCAGTTCGGCGGAGTACCGACGCCCAAACGGTGACGGCGTGACCTAATCGACTCGCCATTCGCTCCGGCCACTGCCAGGCTGGAGTGGTCACACGTCGTCAGTTCCGGAGGTAAGCATGAGTGAACCGAATCCCTCGCCCAGCGGCGAGGAGGAGGACGACGTCAAGCGCAAGTTCCGCGAGGCGCTCGAGCGCAAGCAGGCGCACGCGCGCTCCGGTGCGTCGAACGAGAGCGGTGGCGGCAAGAACCAGCACGCCCACGGCCCGGCGGCGAACAAGCGCACGTTCCGGCGCAAGAGCGGCTGAGATCTCCCCGCCGAAGGCCCCCATCGCTCGCGGTGGGGGCCTTCGGCGTGTTCCGGGGGTTTCCCGTGTCTTCGATCCGAGCGGCACCGGTCCGCACGCGCCCCCGATACCGTGCGGAGATGAAGAACTGGGCGGGCAACCACCACTTCGCCGCGGACCGGATCGCCCGGCCGTCGAGTGTCGACGAGCTCCGGAAGCTGGTGGCGGACGCGCCGAAGGTCAAGGCGCTGGGCACCCGGCACTCCTTCAACGACGTCGCCGACTTCCCCGGCGGTGTCCTGGTCGACCTGGCCGGCCTCGACGTCCCCACGGTCGTCGACACCGCCGCGGCCACGGTCACCGTCGGCGCGGCGACCCGGTACGGCGACCTCGTCGACGCCGTCGACGAGGTCGGGTTCGCCCTGGAGAACCTCGCGTCGCTGCCGCACTGCACGGTCGCCGGCAGCGTCGCCACCGCCACCCACGGGTCCGGCGAGCGGGTCCGCAACCTCTCGGCGGCGGTGTCCGGCCTCGAGCTGGTCACCGCCGACGGCACGCTGCGCCGCTACACCCGCGAGCAGGACCCGGAGATCTTCCCCGGCCTGGTGGTCAGCCTCGGCGCGCTCGGCGTCGTCACGCGGGTGACCCTCGACCTCGTGCCGTCGTTCTCGGTGCAGCAGGACGGGTTCACGATCCCGTGGTCGTCGGTGCCCGACGGCTTCAACGAGCTGCAGGCCGCCGGGTACAGCGTGAGCCTGTTCACCCCCTGGGTCGGCGACATCGCGGGCCTGGTGCTGCTCAAACGCCGTGTCGGCGCGAGCGTGCCGGAGCTGAGCGAGTTCCACGGCGGGACGCGGATGACTTCGCCGCCGGGCGCGAATTTCACCGACTGGGGCGTGCCGGGGCCCTGGCACCACCGGCTGCCGCACTTCCGGCTGGACTCCGTGCCCAGCATCGGCGAAGAGCTGCAGTCGGAGTTCTTCGTGCGCCGCGCGGACGCCGTCGCCGCGCTGACCGAGATCCGCGCGCTCGGCGAGCAGCTGGCCACGGCCCTGCACGTGTCCGAGATCCGCACGGTCGCCGGCGACGACCTGTGGCTGAGCCCGTGCCACGGCGGGGACCGCGTCGGCATCCACTTCACCTGGCAGCCGAAGCCGGACGCGGTCGCGGCGCTGCTGCCGCTGATCCAGGAGCGGCTGGCCCCCTTCGGCGCGCGACCGCACTGGGGGAAGGTGTTCCACGGCGACGGGTGGGCCGCCGAGCGCTACCCGGAGCTGCCGCGGTTCCGGGCGCTGGCCGGGGAACTCGACCCGCGGGGTGCCTTCCGCAGCCCGTACCTGCGCAGGCACGTCTTCGGGGAGTAGCTCAGGGTGTGAACGAGCCCAGGTGGTCCAGCACCACGAACGCGCTGGCCGGGCTCGCCGCCGTCACCGCCTCGCGCAGGACCTCCAGGCCGCCGTTGGGGTCCTTCGCCTGGCCCAGCGGGAGGTCGAAGTCGTCCCAGTGCGTGGGGGCGACGTAGCGCGGGTGACCCAGGGTGCGCAGCAGGCGGGGCACGTACTGCGTCACCTTCGCGCCGCCCGCCGGGACCAGGACGACGTCCGGGCGCAGGCCGGCCAGCTCGGACTCGACGTAGTTCGAGCCGCCGAAGTCCAGGACGCTCGCGCCGCCGCCCGTCACCTGGTAGGCCAGCGTGCCGCCCTCGTAGAGGTCCTCGATGACCTTGGGCTTGTCACGCCGCGACAGCGGGCGCGAGCCGGGGAACGGCACCCGCGCCCGGTCGCCCGTCGCCGAGTGCAGGGACCGGAAGATCCGGATCGAGTAGCCGTCGAAGGTCAGGTCCTCACCGCCGTGCGCGATCGCGAGCTGGTCCTCCGGGGCGCCGAGGGCGGCCATGAGACTCAAATGGGTCTCGGTGCCGAAGACCGTCGCACCGGTGCGTTTGGCCAGGTAGGGGACGTCGGTGAGGTGGTCGTAGTGGCCGTGGGTGACAAGGATGTGGTCCGCACGCAGCTCGCCGCGGTCGAGGTAGCCGTCGATCAGCGCCTCGTTCACCGACAGCGGCGTCTTCGGGTCCGCGCCCGCCGGGGTGTACGTCCCGGTCTTGAACCGGGTCAGCCACGGGTCGATGAGGATCGTCTTCGTGCCGGTCGAGCCCGGCACGCGGATCTCCCAGCTGTTGTTCCCCCACCACCGCAACGTCATCTGCGACGTCCTCCTGGTGGCGGCCGAAGCCGCCGGCACCCCGGCGAGGATCGTGGCCGCCGCCGCGCCCGCGCCGAACAGCCCGCGTCTGCTGAGTCCTGTGTTCATGGCCGCCACCCGATCACGGGTCCGGCGCCGCTGTCCAAGATCGATCCGTCGGCATGTCGATATGTAAACAGCTATCATCGCAGCGTGGACCACCTCCGTTCGCTGCGGTACTTCCTCGTCGTCGCCGAGGAACTGCACTTCGGGCACGCCGCCGACCGGCTCGGCATCGCGCAGCCGCCGTTGAGCCAGCGGATCAAACGGCTCGAAGCCGAGCTGGGCGCGAAGCTGTTCGACCGCGGCCGCCGCGTCACACTGACCGAGGCCGGCGAGGTGCTGCGGACCGAGGCCCGGGACCTCCTCGCGCGCTGGGAGCGGATGACGTCGCTGGTCGCGAAGGCCGAGCGCGGCGAGCTGGACGCCCTGCGCGCGGGCGTGCCGCCGGAGCTGCCGGGCCGGGTGCTGGCCGCGATCCTCACGGCGTTCGCCGAGCGGTGCCCCGGCATCCGCCTCGACCTGCAGGAGCTGACCACCGCCGAACAGACCCGGCTGCTGGCCGACCGCGAACTGGACGCGGGGCTGCTGCAGCTGCCGGTCGACGTCGTCGGGCTCGACCTCGGCCCCGCGATCGACACGCCCCTGGGCGTGCTCCTCCCCCGCGACTCGCCACTGGCCCGCGCTTCGTCGCTGGCCTTGTCTGACCTGGCGGGCGAGGGTCTGGTCCACGCCCCACGCGCGGCGGCGCCGGGAAGTTACGACGCACTGCTACGCACGTGCTGGGAACACGGCTTCCGCCCGGCGGCCGTCCGGCACGCGCGCAACCCGGAGTTCGCGCTGGGCCTGGTCCTGGCCGGGCACGGCGTCGCGTTCGAACCGAGCCCCCGTAAGGAACCACGGGTGGTCTGGCGGCCGCTGCGGGAGCAGCTGGACGCGCGGATGGCGTTCGCCTGGCCGTCGTCGAGCCCGCACCCCCAAGCGGCGACGCTCGCGGAGATCGCGGCGGGGGTGCTGCGGGACGACGGGGTTTCACGGATCGTGCCCCCGGATCCGAGCGGCGCCCGCCCGTGGGACGTCTTCTACGACCGCGGCCACACCGGTACCGGTCGTGAGTGTTTAGGAGGGTTAGAACCCTCCTAAACACTCACGACCCCCAGCCGCAACGCCTCGGCAACCACAGACCGCCAGCCGGAACCGGCTGGTCACCAAAAGCAGGTCCGCCCTGAACACTCACGACCGCGGCTGACCGGCTCGGGCGGCCCCCACCACGTCGTGAGTGGTTAGGGCGGTTCTAACCGCCCTAACCACTCACGACCGCAGCTGCTCCACCGCCGCTCGGGCCGCGGTGCCGATGGCTCGGTCGATGTCCGGGCGGCGCAACGTTTCCGCTCCGCCCGCCGTGAACACCGCGATCGCGTACGACACTCCGTCCGGGTACGTCGCGATGCCGATCTCGTTGCGGATGCCCGGCATCGTGCCCGTCTTGGCCGCCACCGCGACGTCGGGCGGGAAGCCCGCGGTCAGGCGGTGCCAGCTGACCTGCGCCGAAAGCCACTCGCGGACCTGGGCTCCGGCGATGTCGTCGCTCCAGATCGCCGACAGCAGGCCGGTCATCTCGCGTGGGGTGCTTGCCGTCGTACGCAGGGGATCCAGGGCTCGCAGCGGAACGCCCGCCGCGGTGTCCTCGATGATCGTGCGCAGCAGGTCGCGCGGGGCGCCGATGATCGTCGTGCGGGTCAGGCCCAGCTCGGCCAGCAGTGACCGGACGTTCTCCACGCCGACGCGGTCGAACAGCAGGTCCGCGGCCGTGTTGTCGGACACCGACAGGGCCAGCTGGGCCGCATCGCGCAGGCTGTACTCGACGTCGTCGGCGAAGCCGGCCGAGCCGCTGCCGCCGAGGCGGTCCGCGGCCGTGGCGCGCACGCGGTCCGTCGGGTCGAGCAGGCCCGCCTCGACCTGGCGGGCGAACTCGAACGCCAGCGCCACCTTCACCACCGACGCCAGGACGACCGGCGCGTCGGCGTCGACACCCACACAAGCGGGAGAACCGAGCCGGCGGACGTGCAGGAAACCCCGCACGCCCACCGCCTCGAACAGAGAAGAAAGACTCACACGGTCATGATGGACCGCAGCCGGCCGACCTCCGCCATCCGCCGCTCGGCGAGCCGGTCGGCCGCCGTCGCCGGGGGGACGCCGTCGGCGTCGGCCAGCGCGAACACGGCCTTCGTCGTGTCGAAGATCGCCGTGGTCTTGCGCTTGGCGCGGGCGAAGTCGAACCCGTGGCGCTCGTCGTCGACCTGGATCACGCCGCCCGCGTTGACCAGGTAGTCCGGCGCGTACAGCACGCCGCGGTCGGCGAGCTGCTTGTCGACGCCCGCGTGCGCGAGCTGGTTGTTGGCCGCACCGCACACGATGCGCGCGCCCAGCACCGGCACGGTCTCGTCGTTCAGCACGCCGCCCAACGCACACGGCGCGAAGACGTCCAGCTCGGCGCGCAGCAGAGTGTCCACATCGGACACCGCCTTGACGTCCGGGTACAGCGAAAGGGTCCGCTCGATCGCCGGCGCGTAGACGTCGGTGATCGTCACCTGCGCCCCGGCCTCGACCAGGTGCCCGACGAGGATGTGCCCGACCTTGCCGACGCCGGCCACGCCGACGCGCTTGCCTGCCAGGTCCGGGCTGCCCCAGAGGTGCTCGGCCGAGGCCCGCATGCCTTGGAAGACGCCGAACGCGGTCAGCACGGACGAGTCGCCGGCGCCGCCGTCTTCGGGCGAACGGCCGGTGACGAACCGGGACTCGCGCGCCACGACGTCCATGTCGTGCACGTACGTGCCCACGTCGCAAGCGGTGATGTAACGGCCGCCCAGGGACTGCACGAAGCGCCCGTACGCGCGCAGCAGCGCTTCGGACTTGAGCGTCTTCGGGTCGCCGAGGATGACGGCCTTGCCGCCGCCGAGGTCGAGCCCGGCCAGCGCGTTCTTGTACGCCATGCCCTTCGACAGCGCGAGCACGTCGTCGAGCGCGTCGGCTTCGGTGGCGTAGGGGTGGAAGCGCGTCCCGCCCAGTGCGGGACCGAGCGCCGTGGAGTAGATGCCGATGATGGCCTTCAGGCCACTGGCTTCGTCGTGGCAGTACACGACCTGTTCGTGCCCGGAGCTCCGGGCGAACACTCCTTCGGTCACGGTGGTGACTCCTTTGTCTCCCGCGCCCGGTTCGTGGCCGGGACGCGCTTCGATGGTTGACGGGACCGAACGCGGAGGTCGTCCGCCCACGGGTTCCCGGCACCAACCTAGATCGCCGCCGCTCGCCGGACCAGTACAGGTCCCGCGATACGGACCGGTAACTCAGCCCCTGATCACCGCGCCGAGCGTGCCCATCGCCGTCTCCAGCTGCGTGTCGGAGAGGTACGGCGCCGGGCCGAAGCGCAGGTACGGCCCCCGGCTGTCGGTGCGGACGCCCTGCGCGGCCAGCGCGGCCTGCAGCGCACCGGCGTCGGCGCAGCGCAGCGAGAGGAAGCCGCCGAGCAGGCCGAGCGGCGTCTCGCGGTCGCGGGTGACGACGCCCTCGGGCAGCGCGAGCTTGTCGAAGACGTCGGCGAGCAGGCCCACCTGGTGCTGCGACACCTCGCGCAAGAACGCCGGTGTGAGGCCCTGCTCGGCGAAGAACCGCTGGACGCGGGCGCCGCGGTAGTGGCTCGCCGGGTCGTAGGTGGCGCCGGCGAACCGGTCGCCGCCCATGGCGTAGGCGACCCCGCCGGGACGCCGCTCGTCGGCGAGCGCGCCGAACTCGGCGTACCAGCCGGTGATCACCGGCCGCAGCTCCTGGGCGTGCGCGGGCAGCCGCAGGAAGCAGTTGCCCTCGCCCAGCTGCAGGTACTTGTACCCGCCGCCGAGCACCCAGGCGTTGGTCAGGCCCAGGTCGTGCAGCGGGAACGGCACCACGCCGAGCGCGTGGTAGGCGTCGACGACCAGCTCGATCGAGCGGTCGCGGCAGACGTCGGCGAGGTGCGCGAGGCCCGGGACCAGCCGGGACGTCTCGAAGAGCACGGCCGACACGAGCACCGCGGCCGTGTGGTCGTCGACCTCGGCGGCGACGCGCTCGGCCAGCGTCGTCACCGGTTCGACCGGCACGCGCACGACCTCGACGCCCTCCTCTTCGAGGCGCGCGAGCTGACGGCGCAGCGTGTGGAACTCGCCTTCGGTGGTGACCAGCCGTGGTCTTCGGGGCAGCTCCATCGCGGACAGGAACCGCAGCACCAGGTCGTGGGTGCTCGCGCCGAGCGCGTACTCGCCGTGCGGGTCGCCGAGCAGCAGGCGAAAGCCCGCGCGCAGCTCGTCGGCCTTCGCGAAGGCCCGTTCCCACTTCAGGTCGACGTCCCGGGCGGCGTCGGCGAAGGACTCGAGGAGCCCTTCTTCGGCGACGTCGGGCCAGGCCTGGTGCGAGTGCCCGGAGAGCAGGAGGCGTTCCCGCACCGAGAACCGCGTGTAGTGCGCGGCCAGGGCGTTCGAGTCCGCGCGGATGTCGTCGAGCGAGGTCACAATCGGCTCCGTACTGCCCAGAGATCCGGGAACATCGGCTGGAAGAGCGTGGTACGCAGGTAAGTCGCGCCGGACGAGCCCCCTGTCCCGGTCTTGTCGCCGATGGTGCGTTCGACCATCTTCACGTGCCGGTAGCGCCACTCCTGCATCCCTTCATCGAGATCCACCAGACATTCGGCGACGACCGACGGGCCGCCGTCGTCGCGGTACATGTCCAGCAATATCGCCTGCAGGGCCGGGGAGGGCTCCACCGGTCGAGTGACGTCTCGATCACACTCGACCGGGTAGCCAGAAGCCTTGAGGTACGCGAGGAAAGAGTCGAACAACGACGGCCGCGCCATCGCGTCGGCGATGCCCTTCCGCTGCTCGCCGCCTTCGGGGTAGTGCGCGAAGACGCGCTCGTCGCGGCGCCCGAGCACCGCTTCCAGCTCCCGGAACTGGGCCGACTGGAAGCCGCTGGAGGCGTCCAGCCGGGTGCGGAAGCTGGTGAACTGGCTGGGCGTCATGGTCTCCAGGACGTCGATCTGCGCGACGGCGACCTTGAGGATCGACAGGATCCGCCGCACGGTGCGGATCGCGTGCGCGGTCGTGCCCGCTTCGAGGCACTCCTGCAGGTACGTCGCTTCGTGCAGCATCTGCTTGAACCACAGTTCGTACACCTGGTGGATCACGATGAACAGCAGCTCGTCGTGCTCTTCCGAACGCGGCCGCTGGGCACCCAGCACCTCGTCCAGCGCCAGGTACGAGGTGTAGCTCAGCGCTTCCTGGGTCTTGGCGTCGATGTCGGTCATCCGTTGGTCACCTCGTCGAAGTGGCGCTGGGCCGCGGGGGCCAGCGCGGTGTACAGATCGTGGAACAACTCGACCGCGGCCGCCCGGTGATCCGGTGCGGGCACCAGGTCGGCGGGCAGTTCCGGGTCGAGCGAGGGGAACGCGCGGAAGGTGTGCACCAGCCGCGTGCGGACGTCGAACGCGGTCTTGTCGGTCAGCTCCTCGCCGCGGCAGCCGCCGAACTGCTCGACGAACGCCGTGTAGCGCGCGGCCAGCTCGTCGAGGTCCCAGGCCCGGCCGGCGAACCGGCGGACGTCGAGCGCGGCCGACGGCCGGCCGAGCAGCAGCCCGGCGTGCTCGGTGACGTCCAGCTCGCCGAGCAGCGCGAGCACCTCGGCCTCGCGGTCGTGCGGGGCGATCCAGGTGCCGTCCGCGTACGGCCCGAAGCCGAGGAACCGCAGCCGCCGCACCAGCCGTTCGCGGGCCTGGCGGCGGGTCTCGGGGATGCTCTGCCACAGCACCGTCCACTCGCCCGCGGCGCGCTCGCGGCGGCCGAGGGAGAAGATCCGGTGGTCGCCGTCGGCGAGCAGGGCGACCGTGCGGCGGGTCAGCGAGTAGTGCACCGTGCGGCCTTCGCGGTGGCGCGTGAGCAGGCCGCGCCGCACCAGTCGGGTGAGCGCGATCCGGGCCGCGCCGTCGGAAAAGCCCAGCTCGGCGAGCACCGCGACCAGGCCGCCCGACCACACCCGGCGCGTCTCGCGCGGGTGGACGTAGCTGCCCAGCAACGTCACGACCAGCTCCTGGGGGCTGGCTTCGAAGGCGTCGACGGGCACGGGCGCAACTCTATACACCTCAGGCCGCTGCGGTGTAGCTTGATTTGCGTGACGTACTTCGCGGACCTCAGCTCGCGCCAGGTCGGCGCGCTCGCGTCGGGTGACCGCGTCCCGGTGCTGCTGCTCCCGCTGGGCGCGGTCGAGCCGCACGGCCCGCACGCGCCGCTGGGCACGGACCCGCTGATCTCGCGCGGCATGTGCGAGCGCGCGGCCGCCCGGCTGGCCGCCGACGACGACGTCCGGGTGCTGATCCTCCCGGAGATCCCGTACGGCGTGACGCGGTTCGCGGCCGGGTTCGCCGGCGGCATCCACGTCGGCGAGGAGACGCTGCACGCGCTGCTGGTGGACGTCGGTGCCGCGCTGATCGGCCAGCGCCTGCCGCGGATCCTGCTGGTCAACAACCACTTCGAGCCCGCGCACCTGGTCACGCTGCGGCGCGCGGTGGAGACGCTCAACTTCGCCTACGCCGGGCACGTCGCGCTGCTGGACCTGGTGCGGCGGCGGCACGCGCAGCGCCTCACCGAGGAGTTCCGGTCGGGTGAGTGCCACGCCGGGCGGTACGAGACGTCGCTGGTGCTGGCCGACCGGCCGGAGCTGGTCGACCAAGCCGTCATGCGGGAGCTGCCGCACGTCCCGGTCAGCCTGGCCTCGGCGCCGTCCGATGGCGGCTTCGTCGAAATGGGGATGGCCGACGCCTACTGCGGCAAGCCCGCCGAAGCGACGGCGGAAGAGGGCGAAGAGACCTTCTCAGTGCTGACCGATCTGCTGGTGGAAGCCATCCGGGAGCTGGCCCGTGCCTGAGCCGTTCAACCTCGCGTCCTACTTCGTCGACCGGCACGCGTCAACGGACCGGACCGCGTTGTTCGTCGGCTCGCGGGAGGTCGGTTACGCGTCGCTGGCGAAGCTGGTCAACCGCGCCGGGAACGTGCTGCGCGACGCCGGTGTCCGAAGTGGACAGCGGGTGCTGCTGGCCCTGAGCGACGGCGAGGAGTTCGTCGCCACCTGGTACGGCGCCCAGAAGATCGGCGCGGTCACCGCCGAGGTCTACCCGTTCCTGCAGCCCAAGGACTACGCGTACTACCTGGGGTACACCGAGGCCGTCGCGGTGATCGCGGACGCCGTCACGCTGCCCGCACTCCGCGAGGCGGGCGCACGGAACCTGCTGGTCACCGGGGTTCCCGAGAGCGAGTTACGGCCGGGCGAACGTCCATTCCGGACACTGCTCGACGCCGCGTCCGACGAACTCGAAGCCGCGCCGACCACGCTGGACGACGTCGGGATCTGGAAGTTCACCACCGGCAGCACCGGCGCGCCCAAGGCGTGTGTCCATCCGTTGCGGAGCGCGAAAGAGAGCTTCGAGCGGTACGCCGTGCAGGTGCTCGGATTGCGTGAGGACGACCGGGTTCTCGCCGTGCCCAAGCTGTTCTTCGGGTACGCGCGCGATCTGGTGGCGCTGTTCCCGTTCGGCGTCGGCGCGGCCGGGATCGCGTTCCCCGAACGCAGCACGGCGGACCTGATGTTCGAGCTGATCGCGCGCTACCGCCCGACCGTGCTGGTGAACGTGCCGACCATGATGAGCGCGATGATCGCGCACCCGGCCGCGGCGGAGCAGGACCTGAGCTGCCTGCGCATGACGACGTCGGCGGGTGAGGCACTGCCCGCGGAGCTGCACCGGAAGTGGGACGCGGCGTTCGGCGTGCCGGTGGTCGACGGCATCGGGTCGTCCGAGGCGTACCACATCTACCTGTCCAACCGCCCCGGCTCGGCGCGGATCGGGACGCTCGGCACCGAGGTGCCCGGGTACACCGCGCAGGTCGTCGACGAACTCGGGAACCCGTTGCCCGACGGCGAAATCGGGCCGCTGCGGGTCACCGGGCCGACGATCGCGCTGGAGTACTACGGCGACGCCGAGAAGTCCGCGAAGACGTTCGACGGCGACACGCTGACGTCGGGTGACCTGTTCAGCCGGTCCGACGGGTTCTTCCGGCACCACGGCCGCGCGGACGCGCTGCTCAAGGTCGGCGGCGTGTTCGTCGCGCCCGGCGAGATCGAGGACTGCCTGCTCGGCCACGTGGCCGTGATGGACTGCGCGGTCGTCGGCCACGAGGCCGGCGGCCTGGTGCTGCCGCGCGCGTACGTCGTGCTCGCGCCGGGCGCGTCGGTGGCCGCGGACGAGCTGAAGGACCACGCGAAGGCACATTTGGCCAAGCACAAATACCCCCGTGAGGTGGTCTTCGTGACCGAACTCCCCCGCACCGCCAACGGCAAGCTCGACCGGCGCGCGCTGGCGGCCCGCCCGTGAGCCGCCTGGTCGTGGTCACCGGCGGCACCCGCGGCATCGGCGCGGCGATCGCGTCGCGGTTCCGCGAAGCGGGTGACACCGTGCTGGCGCCGGGGCGCGCGGAATGCGATGTCACCGACGAGAACGCCGTCTCCGAGTACTTCGCGGCGGCAGGCCCGGTGGACGTCCTGGTCAACAACGCCGGGATCTCTTCCAGCGCACCGGTTTCCCGGACCACTTTGGACGATTGGCGGCAGCAGATCGACGTCAACGCGACCGGGGCGTTTCTGTGCACCCGCGCGGTGCTGCCGGGGATGCGCTCACGGGACAGCGGCCGGATCGTCACGGTCGCGTCGACCGCCTCGCACGTCGGTTATCGCTACACGGCCGGCTACACGGCGTCGAAGCACGCGGCGGCCGGCCTGATGCGGGCGGTCGCGGCGGAGCTGGCCGGCACCGGCGTCACGGCGAACGCGGTGTGCCCGGCGTTCGTCCGCACCGACATGACGGCGACGTCGGTGGCGCGGATCCAGGAGCGCACCGGGCGCGATTCTTCCTCCGCGGAAGCTGCTTTGGCGGCGGCGTCTCCGCTGGGCAGACTGCTGGAACCGGACGAAGTGGCGTTCGCGGTGTCCTTCCTGGCGGCCCCCGAGGCCGCCGCGATCAACGGCCAGACCCTCGTACTCGACGGCGGAGGAATCCAGCTATGAGCCCGTTCCGCGCGACCGCACCGCTCACGAAGGAGTGGGAGCACTTCGAGTTCACCGTGGCCGACGGCGTCGCCACGGTGACGCTCGACCGGCCCGAGAAGCTGAACGCGCTGACCTTCGACGTCTACGCCGACCTGCGTGACCTGATCATCGAGCTGCCGCAGCACGAGGACGTCCGGGTGCTGGTGATCACCGGGCGTGGCCGCGGGTTCTGCTCGGGCGGCGACGTCGAGGAGATCATCGGCGAGCTGCAGAAGTTCGAGACGGCGGAGCTGCTGGAGTTCACGCGCATGACGGGCGCGGTGGTGAAGGCCCTGCGCGAGTGCCCGCTGCCGGTGATCGCCGCGGTCAACGGCGTCGCGGCGGGCGCGGGTTCGGTGATCGCCCTGGCGAGCGACTTCCGGCTGCTGGCGCAGTCGGCGAAGTTCGCGTTCCTGTTCACGAAGGTCGGTTTGGCCGGCGCGGACATGGGCTCGGCGTACCTCCTGCCGCGCTTGGTGGGCCTGGGCCGCGCCACGGAACTCCTGATCCTGGGCGACAAGGTGTCGTCCTCCCGTGCCGCCGAGATCGGCCTGGCCACACAGGTGGTTCCCGATGAGGACCTGCCCGCCGCCGCCACCGCTTTGGCCCGCCGCCTGGCGGACGGCCCGGCGCTGGCGTACGCGACGACGAAGGTGCTGCTGACCCGCGAACTGGACATGGACCTGGGCAGCGCGATCGAGCTGGAAGCGATGACCCAGGCGCTGCTGATGACGGCAAAGGACCACAAGGAGTTCTACGCGGCCTGGTCGGCGGGCCGCGAACCCCGCTGGACCGGCCGCTAGACCCGCGTCACCGCGATCTTCGACTCCTCCAGTGAGCCGAAGTACAGCTGGCCCCGCCACTCGCGGACGCCCACCAGCATGTGGAAGCCGTCGATCTCGCCGCGCAGCTCGCGGTGCACCTTGCCGTCCGGCGCGACGCCCAGCACGCCGACCTCGCGGCCCGGGCGGGGCTGCAGCCACGTCGGAAGCGCGCGGACGCCGGCTCGCAAGAACGTCGGCAGTCGCCGGACCACGTCCAAAGCGGCCACCTTCGGCGACGCCTGCGTGATCCAGATCAGGCCGTCCGTGCCCGTGGAGATGTTGTCCGGGAAGCCCGGCAGGTCGTCGACGAGGACGTCGGAACGGCCGTCGTCCAGCCAGACGCGCGTCACCCGGCAGGCGCCCGTCTCCGCGACCGCCACGAACGACTCGTCCGGGGCCAGCGCGACACCGTTGGCGAACTGGAGGCCGTCGAGGACCAGGTCGATCGCGCCGTCCGGGGTGCGGCGCAGCAGGCGGCCGCCGGCGGTCTGCTCGATCAGGTCGTCACGCCAGTTGTCGATGCCGAAGCGGCGCGAGGAGTCCGTGAAGTAGATCGTGCCGTCCGCGGCCACCGCGGCGTTGTTGCAGAACACGAAGTCCAGGCCCAGCGCCGACGTCGCCAGGGTTCTCGGCGTGCCGCCGGCCAGCGGCATCACCAGCAGCCCGGCCCGCGCGTCGCAGATCAGCAGCTCGTCGTCGCCGTACAGCTCCAGGCCCAGCGGACGGCCGCCCGTGTCGGCGATGGTCTCGGCGCCGCGGCCGTCCGCGGTGTGCCGCAGGATGCGGCCGTCGTCGACGCCGGTGTAGATCCGGCCCTCGCCGTCGAGGACGACGTCCTCCGGGCCGTGGCCGCCGACCTCGAGGAGCGTGACTTCGCCGAACCGCATCGAACGTCTCCTACCGGTAGGTGAGCAGCTGGGCCGCGTCCGCTTCGAAGTGCGGATGCTCGTTGAACGACAGCATCGTGACGCCGCCGCGGCCGGACACCAGCTTGGTGATCCCGCCGTTGACGGTGACGCGGTTGAGCTTGAGCAGGCCCACCTCGGGCGTGCCCAGGAGCGCGCCGCAGACGGTGGCGATCACGCCGCCCGAGGTGAACACGACCGCGTGCTCCCCCTTGCCCAGCGTCGCGACCAGGTCTTCCAGCGCGCCGCGGCAGCGGGCGAGGAAAGCGGGCCACGTCTCGGCGCACGGCCCGTCGGCGCCTGCCTCGATCCACGACGTCAGCGCCTTGTCCAGCACCCCCTGGTAGGCGCGCGAGTCCTCCTGCGGCGCGCCGCCCACGTGGTGCACGCCGATGTCGACGTGGTCGTACTCGTTCCAGCGCGGGTCCTCGGCCACCGGGACGTCGGTGCCCAGCACCTTCAACGCCGTCGCCGCGGTGTCGCGCTGCCGGGCGAGCGTGCCCGACCGGACCTGACTGAAGGAGACGTTGCGGCGCAGCAGTTCCGCACCGACCACAGTGGACTGTTCGAAGCCGCGCGGGGACAGCGCGTCGTAGTCCGCCGCGCCGAACGACGCCTGTCCGTGCCGGACCAGGTAGATCGCGCCCACTCAGACCTTCCCCTTCGCGATGATCTCGCGGCAGCGCCAGTCGAGGTAACCGACGAACTGCCAGAAGTCCTTGAACGCCGGGTTGCGCGTGGCGCCGTCGTGGTAACGCCGGTAGAGCTGCTGCAGCACCGCGGCGAGCCGGAAGAGGCCGTAGACCTCGTAGAACCGCCAGTCGCCGATCTCCAGCCCGGTCTTCCCGGCGTAGCGCGCGACGAACTCCTCGCGGGTGAACGTGCCCTGCAGGTGCGTCGGCTGGCGGCGGCTGGCCTGCATGACGTCGTCGTCGCCGGCCTCCACCCAGTACGCCAGCATGCTGCCCAGCTCCATCAGCGGGTCGCCGAGCGTCGCCATCTCCCAGTCGAGGACGCCGGTGATGTTCAGGGTCGACGGGCCGTCCAGCACCAGGTTGTCGAGGCGGTAGTCGTTGTGGATCAAGCAGATCTTGACCTCGCCAGGCTGGTTCGAAGCCAGCCACTCGCGCACCTCGGCGAAGTCGCCGACGTTGTCCGTGCGCGCCGCGGTGAACCGCTCCGACCAGCCGCGGATCTGCCGCTCGACGTACCCCGCGCCCTTGCCGAGGTCGCTCAGCCCGGCGCGCTCGACGTCGACGGCGTGCAGGTCGACCAGCCGGTCGACGACCTTGCCGGACAGCTCGCGCGCCTGCTCCGGCGCCAGCGTCATGCCCTCGGGGAGGTCGCCGCGCAGGATCAGGCCGTCGAGCTTCTCCATCACGTAGAAGTCGCCGCCGAGCACGGCCGGGTCGTCGCCGAAGGCGAGCATCTTCGGCACGTACGGGAACACCGGCTTGAGGGCGTGCTGCACGCGGTACTCGCGCCGCATGTCGTGCGCCGACGCGGCTTTGTGCCCGGCCGGCGGGCGGCGCAGGATCAGCTCCCGGCCGGGGTAGGTCAGCAGGTAGGTCAGGTTCGACGCGCCGCCGGGGAACTGCCGGACCCGCGGTGGTTCGTCGTCGAGGCCTTCGACGCGGACCGCCAGCCACTCGTGCACCGCGGCGGCGTCGAAGACGTCCTCGGCGCGGACGTCGACCGTGCTGTCGGTGCTGTTGATGCTCACGCGAACTTCCGCAGGATCCAGACCGGCACGACGCGCATCGCGAGGCTGAGCGGCACCCACGGCCACGCCGGGACGTACGCCCGCGAGCCCTCGGCCTCGATCGCCTTCACCAGCGCGCGGGCCCCGGCGTCGGCCTTGGCCAGCAACGGGTTCCGGCCGATCCGGTCGTTCATCTCGGACTCGATGTAGCCCGGCCGGATGTCGGTGACCTTGATGCCCTTGCGCTTCAGCTCGGCGCGGGTGCCGTCGACGAACGTCGAGATGCCCGCCTTCGACGCGGCGTACGCGGTGAGGTTGCCGGGCAGGCCGCGGATCGCGCTGAACGACGAGACGACGGCGATGTGCCCGGAGCCCTGTTCGCGGAAGATCCCGGCGGCGGCTTCGATCTGCGCGGCGGCCGCGACGAAGTTGACTTCGAGGGTCTGGCGGTTGGCGTCGAACCGGCCCTTGCCGACCGGCTGCCCCTTCCCGAGCCCGGCGTTCACAATCACCCGGTCGAGGGACCCCAGCTCGGTGCGGAACTCCTCGAAGACGCGGAAGACGCTGTCGTGGTCGGTGACGTCCAGGGTGCGCGTCACGACCTTGATCCCGGGGTGGGCCGCCATCAGCTCGGCGGCGAGTTTCTCCAGGCGCTCCGTGCGCCGGGCGCACAACGCGAGGTTGCGTCCCTTCGCCGCGAACCGCCGGGCCATGCCCTCGCCCAAGCCGCTGCTCGCGCCCGTGATCAGGATGTTCTTCCGGAGCGTCATGGACCGGATGCTACCCGGTGGTAATAAGACCGGTGGCCCGGCGCTGGGGGCGTCGCCGGGCCACCGGTCATCGCGCGGCCACACCGGCCGGTCGCACAACGCGGCCGGGTGAACCGGAGCCGGAACCGCTCACGCGGCCGGTTCGCCTGCGCCCGGGTGGGCCGTGAGGGGGAGGCGGTGCCACCGGCGCAGGCAAGTCATACAAGCGCGTCCGCCCAGGCCGGGGCAATGGTTCACAGTTGCCAGTACTAGCCCGTTCGCCCGAGTGGACGCACGTCCGGAGCGATCGACAGCCCCGGTGAAGAGGGACGCGGATCATGCCCGGAATCCTGCTAACGTGCACCGTGTCGGGGATCGTCGGGGGACGGCACGGGGCGGGTCGGATCGGCAATGGCGGGCAGCACGGCGGACCACGTGGTGAGCGGCGGTCAGGAAGGTGAACGCACCGCGTTCGCCACCCGGCTGCGCGCGGCCATCGCCACCAGCGGGCTCTCCCTCGACCGCATCCAGGCCCGGCTGCGGGCCCGCGGCGTCGTCGTCAGCGTCACCGCGCTCAGTTATTGGCAGTCCGGCAAAAGACAGCCGGAGCGGCAGAGCTCCCTGTCGGCGGTGCGCAGCCTCGAAGAAATCCTCGACGTCCCCGCCGGATCCCTGCTGGGCCTGCTGCCCCCACCACGCCCCCGCGGCGGCGCCGGGAAGCGCCAGGCCGGCGGCGAGCCCATGTCGTTCCCACGCGAAGTGCTGCTGCCGATGCTCGCGAAGGTCGGGGCACCGGACGCGCTCGAGCGCCAGCACCCGCTGAAGATGGTCGGGCTGCACGACCTCTGCGAGATCGCCGAGGACGGCGGCCAGCGCTCGGTGACCGCCCGCGCGGTCTTCCAGGCCGGCACCGACGGCCTGGACCGCTGGCTGCTGGTCTACACCCAGGACGACCCGGCCGCCGGGCCACCGGAGCTGCACGCGGTGCGCAACTGCCGCGTCGGGCGCGCCGAGGTCGACGAGAAGCACGGCCTCGTCGTCGCCGAGCTCGTCTTCGACCAGCCGATCGACCGCGGCGAGACGCACCTGATCGAGTACACCCTGACCAACAGCGGCCCGCCGTACCCGGAGTGCCGCAACACCCACTACCGCGAGTTCCGCCGCCCGGTGCGCGAATACCTGCTGGAGGTCCGGTTCGCGCCGGGCACCGCGCCCGGGCACTGCTGGCAGTACTCGCGCAACGACACCGCCGGCTCGATGTCGCGCCGCCCGCTGAAGCTGGACGGCGCGGACGGCGTGCACGCCGTGGCCCTCGACTTCGGCCCCGGCGTCTTCGGCATCGACTGGGAGTAGCGACTCAGGAAAGCTTGGTGCGCAACACCTTCCCGGTCGCGTTGCGCGGCAGCTCGTCGAGGAACTCGACGTCGCGGGGCACCTTGTAGCGCGCCAGGTTCGCCTTGACGTAGTCGCGGACCGCGTCGACGTCGAGGTCCGCGCCGTCGGCCAGGACGACGAACGCCTTGAGCCGCTGGCCGAACTCCGGGTCCTCGACGCCGATCACCGCCGCCTCCAAGACGTCTTCGCGCTCGACGAGGAGGTTCTCCACCTCGATCGGGAACACGTTCTCGCCGCCGGAGACGATCATCTCGTCGTCGCGGCCGTCGATGAACAGGAGGCCGTCCTCGTCGAAGTGGCCGACGTCGCCGCTGGAGAGCAGGCCGTCGATGATCTCCTTGTGGCGGCCGTCGGTGTAGCCGCCGAAGCTGAGCCCGCTGCCGACGAACACGCGGCCGGTGACGTGCGGCTCGGTGACCCGGCCGCCCTTTTCGTCGTACAACGCGACTTTGCAGCCGACCGGCGCACGGCCGACCGTGCCCGGGGCCTTCACCCAGTCCTCCGGTGTCGCGACGGTGGCCACGGCGACCTCGGTCGAGCCGTACAGGTTGTGCACGACCGGGCCGAACGCCTCGTTGGCGCGGTTGCCCAGATCCGGCGACAGCGCCGAGCCGGCGACGAAGACGATCCGCAGCGACGACGTGTCGTACTTGCCGAGGACGTCCTTCGGCAGGTCGACGATGCGCTGCAGCATGGTCGGCACGAGCACCAGCGCGGTGCACTTGTGCTCGGCCACCCCGCGCAGTGTCTCTTCGGGACTGAACTTGCGGCGCATCACGACCGTCGAGCCGAGCGCGAAGGACAGGATGAACTGCGACAGGCCGGTGCCGTGGAACAGCGGCGCGCCCATGTACGTGGCTTCGTTGGCGCGCAGCGGGATCCGGTCGAGGAACTGCGCCGAGGCCAGCGCCGAGGTGTGCGGCCGCGGCGCGCCCTTCGGCGTCCCGGTGGTGCCGCTGGTCAGCAGCACGAACCCGCCCGGCTTGGCGGGCGCGGGCCACGGCCGGTCGTCGGTGCTGGCGATGATCTCGGCGAGCACCGGGACGTCCCGGTCGGACAGGTCGCTGTCGGCGTCCACCCAGGCCAGGTAGCGGTCGACGTTCTCCGGCATGGCGTCGAGCAAGCCGGTGAACTCCTGGTCGTACACCAGCGCGGTGACGTTCTCGCGCTTCGCGACGTCGGCCAGCTGCGGCTTGGCGAAGCCGGTGTTCATCAGCAGCAGGCGCACGCCGAGCTTGCCGGCCGCGGCCATCGTGAGCACCAGGCCGCGGTGGTCGCGGCACAGCGCGGCGACGACCTGGCCGGGCTTGATCCCGCGCTCCGACCAGGCCCGGGCCAGCGCGTTCGACTGGTCGTCGAGCTGCTTGTAGGTGAGCGGGCCGACCTCGTCGACGATGCCGACGGCGGTCGGGTCACGGCGCGCCGAGATGTGGTTGGCGCCGGCGAACGGCCCGTACTTGCGGATCGCGACCAGGGACCGGAGGCCTTCGTCGACGCGGGGGAAGGGCACCAGCCCGGCCCGCCGCATCACGTCGACACTGCGCGCCGTCTCGGCCACCTTGTCCGCCACCTGCGTGGCGAGCGCGACCAGACTCATCCGGGCACCTCCGTTGCTGCGGGAAGAGACCCACGCCGACGGCACGACGTACCGGCGGTATGGGGGCTACTCGACAGTAAACCAAGCCCGTCGCCCCCGCACCAGACGCACTCGCTCCAAAACTGTCGGTGGTGGTCGGCACAATGAGTCCGTGCAGGTGATCGCGGGGCAGGAGGAGGACGGGAGCTTCACCGTGCACTCGCCGTCCTCGACCGTGACCGGCCTGGACGAGGCGGGTTTCGCGGCGTTGGCCCGGGAGCTGGAGGCCGCGCTCGACCCGCGGTGGGTGTTCCCGTCCGTCGAGGTCACCTACCCGGTGCTGGTGGCGGCCGGGGTCCGGCTGCGGCGTTGTCACGACCTCTCGCTGGCCGAGGGGCTGCTGCTGGCGCACGCGGGTCAGGAGGGCCAGTCGCGGAGCCTGCGCGCGGCCTGGGCCAGGGCGAACGGTGAGGAACCGCCGTCGGATTCGGCGACCGTCGAGCTGGCTCAGCCGACGCTGTTCGACACCCGGACGCCGACGCTGCCCGACGGCGTGACGGTCGTCACGGCCGTCAAGCGCGTGCTCGCGGAGCAGGACCGGCGGGCCGCGGCGGTCGAGCACCCGGACCGGTTCCGGCTGCTGCTGGCCGCGGAGTCGGCGAGCGCGCTGGCCGCGGTGGAGATGGCGGCCGACGGCCTGCCCTGGCGCGCGGACCTGCACGAGGCGCTGCTGGTCTCGCGGCTCGGTCCCCGCGTGCCGGCCGGGCACCGGCCGAAGGTGCTGGTGGAGCTGGCGGCGAAGATCACCGAGGCGTTCGGCGGGCGGGCGGTCAACCCGGACTCGCCGCCGAGCGTCGTCCGGGCACTGGCGCGGGCCGGGATCGAGATACCGTCCGCGCGGAAGTACTTCCTGAAGGGGATCGACCACCCGGCGGTCGGGCCGTTGCTGGAGTACAAGGAGCTGTCGCGGCTCTACACGGCGAACGGCTGGACGTGGCTCGAGGAGTGGGTCACCGACGGCCGGTTCCGCCCGCACTACGTCGTCGGCGGCGTGGTGTCCGGGCGGTGGGCCAGCCGCGGCGGCGGGGCGTTGCAGATCCCGAAGGTGCTGCGCACGTGTGTCCGCGCGGACCCGGGCTGGAAGCTGGTGGTGGCCGACGCGGCGCAGCTGGAACCCCGGGTGCTGACGGCATTGTCGGGCGACCGCCGCCTGGCCGACGTCGCGGCGGCGACGGACCTGTACGCGCGCCTCGGCGAGGCGCTGTTCTCGGGCGCCCGCTGGGTCCCGCTGTCACCGGACGACGACCGCGACGACCGGGCCCGCGCGAAGATCGCGATGCTGTCGGCGATGTACGGCGGCACGTCCGGCGAAGCGGGGCCGTTGCTGGCCTTGTTGCGCCAGCGGTTCCCGGACGCGGTGTCCTATGTGGAGCATGCGGCCCAAGCGGGCGAACGCGGCGAGCGCGTCCGTTCTCGTCTCGGCCGCACCTCCCCTGCCCCCTCCGCGGCCTGGCGCGCCCTGACCGGCGGCCTGGCGTCGGACGAAGCGGCGGAGCTGAAGGCCCGCCGGGCGTCACGGGGCTGGGGCCGGTTCACGCGCAACTTCGTCGTCCAGGCGAGCGCGGCGGACATGACGGCGGTGATGCTGGCCACGCTCCGCCGTCGCCTCCCCGCCCCCGCCCACCTGGTCTTCTTCCAGCACGACGAGGTGATCGTCCACACCCCGGCCGAGCTGGCCGACGTGGTCTCGTCGTCCATTGTGGACAGCATCACGGAGGCGGCGACCATGCTGTTCGGCGAGGCATGCCCGGTCCGCTTCCCGATGCACATAGCCCCGGTCGACACCTACGCCGACGCGAAGTAACCGAGTCACGCGCCCAATCACGCGAGTTACGTCTTCAATCACGCGAGACCCGCCGCTGATCACGCGAGTTCGGAGCCCCGGCACACGAGCCGACCCTCCAGGTACGCGAGCCGACCCTCTGAGTACGCGAGTCGACCGTCCAGGTACGGCGTCAGGCCAGGGCGTCGTCCAAAGCCTTCGTAATCCGTTTCAGCGAGACCGGGTGGGCCGTGCCCAGGGTCTGGGCGAAGAACGAGACCCGCAGCTCCTCGATCATCCAGCGGACCTCGTCCAGGGCCGGGGACGACGTGCCCGGCGGGAGGGAAGCGCGAGCCTCGGCGTACTCAGACGTGATCCACGCGATGTCCGCCGTCCGCTGCAGGTCTCGGGTCGGTTCCGAGACCAGCTTCTCCAACCGCCGTGAGATCCCTTGCAGGTAGCGGACGACGTTGCGCAGCCGGGACGCGCCCGTCGCCGTCACGAAACCCGGGTACACCAGCGATGACAGCTGCGCGCGCACGTCCGCCAGGGACTCCGCCGGGCCGCGGGTCGAAGGCAATGCCACCTCGACGTCGTTCGCCGCGCGCAGGATCTTCTCCACCTCCGTCAGGACCTCCAGCACCGTCTGGTGCAGGCCGGCCCGGACCTTCTCCAGCAGCGACGCGAACCCGGCTTCGTCGAACGCCGGGCCGCCCGCGGTGGCCATCAGGGCGTCCACCGCGCAGTCGACGCAGTCCTCCAGCAGCGCCGCGACGCTGCCGTGCGGGTTGCGGTTCAGCACCAGCTTCGAGGAGTTGGACAGCGACCGCGTGATGAACTTCATCGGCGAGCTCAGGTTGAGCCGCAGCATCCGCCGCGTGCCCGCCCACATCGCGTGTTCCTGCTGGGCCGGCGTGTCCAGCATCCGGACCGCCACCGTCGCGCCCTCGTCGACCAGCGCCGGGTACGCCTTGACGTCGTGGCCGCGTTGCGTCGAAGCGAACACCCTTGGCAGGGAACCGAACGACGGCTTCGTCAAGCCCGCCTTCTCCAGGCTGTTGGCCGCCTTCGAGATGGTCTCCCGGACCTTCGGCGCCAGCTTGAGCCGCAGCAGCGAGATGTCCTTGCCCTCGGCCACGCGCTTGCCGCGCTCGTCCACCACCCGGAACGTCACCTTCAGGTGGTCCGGCACCGAAGAAAGGTCCCAGTCGGAGAACGGGATCGTGATACCGCGCAACGCACGCAGCTCGCGGCCGAGCACCTCCAGCAGCGGACCGTCCGAAGGGGACACTCGCGAAAGGACGTAGTTCGCCGTGTCCGGTGCCGGGACGAAGTTGCGGCGCACCGCTTTCGGCAACGACTTGATCAGCTGCGTCACCAGCTCCGACCGCAATCCTGGCACCTGCCAGTCGAAACCGTCCTCGGTGACCTGGTTCAGCACCGGCAGCGGGATGTGCACGGTGACGCCGTCCGCGTCCGCGCCCGGCTCGAACTGGTAGGTCAGCGCGAAGGCCTGCGTGCCCTGCGTCCACGAGTCAGGGTAGTCGCCCTCGCGGACGCCGCCCGCGGTCTCGTTGATGAGCATCGACTTCTCGAACGACAGCAGGTCCGGCTGCTCGTGGCGGGTCTTCTTCCACCACGTGTCGAAGTGCCGCACCGAGACGACGTCCGCGGGCACGCGGGAATCGTAGAACTCGTACAGCGTCTGGTCGTCGACCAGGATGTCGCGGCGCCGCGCGCGGTTCTCGAGGTCCTCGACCTCCTCCAGCAGCGCCCGGTTCTCGGCGAAGAAGTGGTGGCGCGTCTGCCAGTCGCCCTCGACCAGCGCGTGCCGGATGAACAGCGCCCGCGACATCTCGGGGTCGATCCGGCCGTAGTTGACGCGCCGGTCGGCGATCAGCGGGACGCCGTAGAGCGTCACCTTCTCGATCGCGATCACCGCGCCCTGCTTGCGTTCCCAGTGCGGCTCGGAGTAGTTGCGCTTGACGACGTGCTGCGCCAGCGGCTCGACCCACTCCGGCTCGATGCGCGCGTTGACCCGCGCCCACAGCCGGGACGTCTCGACCAGCTCGGCCGACATCACCCAGCGCGGCTGCTTCTTGAACAGCGCCGAACCCGGGAAGACGCCGAACCGGGCGCCGCGTGCGCCCAGGTAGTCGCCCTTCGCCGGGTCCTTGAGCCCGATGTGCGAGAGCAGCCCGGCGATCAGCGACGTGTGCACCTTCTGCGGGTCGACGGCGTCGGTGTTCGTGTTCAGCGAGATGCCGAGCGGTTTGGCCAGCTGGCGGAGCTGGCTGAAGATGTCCTGCCACTCGCGCACACGCAGGTAGTTCAGGTACTCGTTGCGGCACAGCCGGCGGAACTGGTTGCTGGACAACGCCTTCTGCTGCTCGGCGACGTACTCCCAGAGGTTCAGGTAGGCCAGGAAGTCCGACGTCGGGTCCGCGAACCGCGCGTGCTGCTGGTCGGCCTGCTGCTGCTTCTCCGACGGCCGCTCGCGCGGGTCCTGGATGGACAGCGCGGCCGCGATGATCATCACTTCGCGGACGCAGCCGTTCTGGGCGGCTTCCAGGACCATCCGGCCCATCCGCGGGTCCACCGGCAGCTGCGCGAGCTTGCGGCCGGTCTCGGTGAGCCGCCGGTCGCTGTTGCCGGCGGCCTCGCTGTCGAACGCGCCCAGCTCCTGCAGCAGGCCGATGCCGTCGGTGACCTGACGGCGGTCCGGCGGCTCGACGAACGGGAACGCGGCGATGTCGCCCAGCCCCAGCGACGTCATCTGCAGGATGACCGAGGCCAGGTTGGTCCGCAGGATCTCCGGGTCGGTGAACTCGGGCCGCGCCTCGAAGTCGTCTTCGGAGTAGAGCCGGATGCAGATGCCGTCCGACGTCCGGCCGCAGCGGCCCTTGCGCTGGTTCGCCGACGCCTGCGACACCGGCTCGATCGGCAGCCGCTGCACCTTGGTGCGGTGGCTGTAGCGCGAGATCCGCGCGGTGCCCGGGTCGACGACGTACTTGATGCCCGGCACGGTCAGCGACGTCTCGGCGACGTTCGTCGCGAGCACGACCCGGCGCCCGGTGTGCTGCTGGAACACCCGGTGCTGGTCGGCCGCCGACAGTCGCGCGTACAGCGGCAGCACCTCGGTGCCCCGCAGGTCGGCGCGGTTGAGCACGTCCGCCGTGTCGCGGATCTCTCGCTCGCCGGAGAGGAACACCAGCACGTCGCCCGGGCCCTCGGCGCACAGCTCTTCGACGGCTTCGAGGATGCCTTGGGTCTGATCGCGCTCGTCGTCCCCTTCGGGATCCTCCGGGTCGACGAGCGGCCGGTAGCGGACCTCGACGGGGTACGTCCGGCCGGAGACCTCGACGATCGGCGCGTTGTCGAAGTGCTTCGAGAACCGCTCCGGGTCGATGGTCGCCGAGGTGATGATCACCTTGAGGTCGGGACGCCGCGGGAGCAGCTGCTTGAGGTAGCCGAGGATGAAGTCGATGTTGAGGCTGCGCTCGTGGGCCTCGTCGATGATCAGCGTGTCGTACTGGCGCAGTGACCGGTCGGTCTGGATCTCGGCCAGCAGGATGCCGTCGGTCATCAGCTTGACCAGCGTGTCCTGCCCGGACTGGTCGGTGAACCGCACCTTGTAGCCGACGGTGTCGCCCAGCTCGGTCTTGAGCTCGCTCGCGATCCGGTCGGCGACCGTGCGCGCGGCCAGCCGGCGCGGCTGCGTGTGCCCGATCTGGCCGCGGACGCCGCGGCCCAGCTCGAGGCAGATCTTCGGCAGCTGGGTGGTCTTGCCCGAGCCGGTCTCCCCCGCGACGATCACGACCTGGTGCGCGGCGATGGCCGCGCCGATCTCGTCCTTGAGCCTGCTGACCGGCAGCTCTTCGGGGTATTCGATCTTGGGCACGCTCTCGCGGCGCGACAGCAGGCGCAGCTCGGCGGCGTCGACGTCGGCGGCGATCCGGGCGAGGGCGGAGTCGCGGTCGCGGGCCTTGCGGGCACCGTCGAGCCGCCTGCGCAGCCGGTGCTCGTCGCGCGGCATCAGCTCGGGCAGGCGCGCACGCAGCGCTTCGAACGGGGATGGTGTGGACATACTCGGACCAAGGATAGCCGTGCGTGACGACGCGGGCTCCTGAATATCCCCGCGGCGTGACCGGCGGCACCCCGAAAAGCCGTGAAGGCCTCCTTACCGGCCATAAGAGCCGGTAAGGAGGCCTTCACGGACGACGAGCGTCAGCCGGGCTGGCCGGGCTGCTGCGGGTACTGCTGCTGGGCGTACGGCTGCTGCTGCGGGGCCTGGCCGGGGAACTGCTGCTGCGGCTGGCCCGGGTAGCCCTGCGGGGCGCCCGGGGCCGGCGGCTGCTGCGCGAACTGCTGCTGCGGCTGCGGCGCGGCCTTGGACCGGTTGAGCACCAGCGAGACGACGATCAGCGCGACGCCGACGAGACCCAGCACGATCCCGAACGTGGGCTGCATGTCGTCGGCCCAGGAGATCAGCAGGAAACTGCGGTTGAACTGCTCCAGAATGAACGAACCGAAGCCGAGGACGGCGAACAGGACGCCGATCCGCATCATGATGGAAGACATGGAAAACCCCCAACGGGCAAGGAAAAACAGGAGCAGACCGCCCCCGACGGCCCGCAATGGGACTCGAACGATAACGACCGGTCCCGACCCTGTCCCCGGATTTCCCGATTTGTTACCTCACGTCCGCTGGAGCGAGTCCGGGCCCAGGTCGGCGAGCGTCCGGTGGCCGGAAAGTCCCATCGTCAGGTCGAAGTCGGCCAGCAAGCTCCGCAGCACGTGCCGCACGCCGTCCTCGCCCGCGTGCGCCAGGCCGTAGACCCACGGACGCCCCACCAGCACCGCGCGGGCGCCGAGCGCGATCGCCTTGAGGACGTCCGCGCCGGTGCGGATGCCGGAGTCGAACAGCACCTCCAGCCGGTCGCCGACCGCCGCGACGATGCCGGGCAGCGCCTCCAGCGCGCCGATCGCGCCGTCGACCTGGCGGCCGCCGTGGTTGGACACGACGATGCCGTCCATCCCGGCCTCGGCGGCGCGACGCGCGTCGGCGACGTGCTGGATGCCCTTGAGCACGATCGGGCCGTCCCAGTGCTCGCGCAGGAACGGCAGCTGGTCCCACGTCCGGTCGGCGCCGGTGATCATGCCGAGCCAGCGCAGGATCGCCGTGCCCGAGTCCTCCTCCGGCGTCTTCTCCAGCAGGCCGCGGAACACCGGGTCGGTGAACGCGACGGCGAGCCCCTCGCCCTTGAGGAACGGCAGGTAGCCCTGGTCCAGATCGGACGGTCGCCAGGCCAGCGTCCACGTGTCGAGCGTGACGACCAGCGCCGTGTAGCCGGCCGCCTTCGCCCGGGCCAGCAGGCTCGCGCAGACGTCCGGGTCGCCGGGCCAGTACAGCTGGAACCAGCGCGGGCCGTCGCCGTTGGCCGCGGCGACGTCCTCGATGCCGGTCGACGACGCCGTGGAGAGGATGAACGGCAGGCCGACCGACGCCGCGGCCCGCGCCGTGGCGGACTCGGCGCCGGAGTGCACGATCGACTGGACGCCGACGGGCGCGACGGCCACCGGCGCGGGCAGCCGGGTGCCGAGCACCGTGGTCGCCAGGTCGCGGTCGGTGGCGCCGGTCAGCATCCGCGGCACGACGCGCCAGCGGTCGAACGCCTCGCGGTTGGCCCGCGCGGTGGCGCCGGAGCCGGCCGCGCCCGCGACGTAGGAGAACGGGCCGGGCGCCATGACCTCGCGCGCCGACGCTTCGAGCTTCGTCGCGTCGGTCGAGCACGGCGGCAGCTGACCACCGAGTCCCTGCAGGTAGAGCTCGTTCTGGTAGCTGCCGAAGCGTTCGGTCACGTCTGCCTCCTCGCGTTCGAACGCGCACTGTACTCGCCGGTACGGCTCAGGCAGGGAGACGCCGCATCGGCTGCATGGGCGGGCCGCCGGGTGGCGAGAACGCGAGGCCGTGGTCGGCGAACCCGAGCCGCCGGTAGAGCCGCGTGCTGGCCGGCGAGCTGGCTTCGAGGTAGGTCGGCGCGCCCGCGGCGTCGTAGCGGTCGAGGCCGTGGCGGAGCAGCCGCGTGCCGACGCCTTCCCGCTGCCGGCCGGGCCGGACGCCGATGAACTGCGCGTGCCAGTGCGGCTCGTGCGGCTCGTGGGCGGCCATCAGCCCGAGCAGGGCGCCCAGCCGGTGCAGCTCGTCGTCGTCGAGCCCGGGGATCATGAGGTCGCCGTCCCCGCCGGTGGGGGTCCAGATCACCGTGGCCGAGTGGTCGGTGGTCAGATCGACGCTCCCGGCCGCGAACCCCAGCTCGGCGAGGGCGCGGAAGAACGCCGGGTGGGCGCGGGTGCGGCGGCGGTCGTCGCCCGGGAAGACCCAGCGGCTCATCGGGTCGTCCTGGAACGCGGCGACGAGGATGCCGATGACGACGTCCACTTCGGACGGACTCGCGGATCGGACGTCGCTCATCGGCTGACCGGCTCCTCGACCTCGCGGACCGGCCCGCCGATCCCGGCGTAGACGTCCGGGCGCAGGGTGCGCAGCGACTCGCCCCGCAGGAAGCCGACCAGCCCGGCCAGCACCAGCAGCCCCGGCAGGCCCCAGCGCAGCAGCGGGTTCGCGCCCGCCGGGCCGAGCAGGACGTCGAAGTGGGCGACGATGAGCACCAGGATCACGCTCAGCGCCAGCGTGGCCAGCAGCGGCGCGATCAGGCGCCGCCACCGCGTCTCCGTCCCCGGGTGACGCCGGAAGAAGCCGACCACCGACAGCGAAACCGCGATCATGATGATCGTGACGCCGGTCGACGCCGTGACGCCGGTCCAGGTGAACAGGTCGGTGAACGGGTCGCGCCCGGCCAGCGCGAACACCGCGACGACGACGAACGCGATCGTCGTCTGGACCAGCGAGCCGCCGATCGGGGCGCCGGTGCGCTTGCTCGTGCGGCTGAACCCGGCGGGCAGCAGCCCGTCGCGGCCGAGCGCGAAGAAATACCGCCCGACCGCGTTGTGGAAACTCAGCATCGCGGCGCATTGGCTCGTCAGGAACAGGACGTAGGCCACGTGGGAAAACACCGGACCGAGGTGTTCCCCGGTCAGCCCGAACAGCAGTCCCGGCCCTTCGGCGACGGCCCGTTCCACGATGTGGTCCGGCCCGGTCGCGACCGCCATTCCGAGCGAGGAAACGACGAACAGCACGGCGGTCAGGCCGATCGCGATGTACGTCGCCCGGCCGACCGTCCGGCTCGGGTCGCGGCATTCCTCGCCGTAGGTCGCGGCGCCTTCGAAACCGAGGAAAACCGCGATGGAAAAGGCGAAGACCGCGCCGACACCCGCCGTGAACAGGCTCGACGGCGAAAGCGGCGTCAGCGAAACGTGGCCGCCTGCCGGGTGCGCGAACATCCCGGCGTCCGCCACCACGAGCACCGCGACCTCCAGCGCCAGCGCGACACCGAGCACCTTGGCGTTGAGATCGATCCGCAGCACCCCGGCCGCGCCGACGACCAGCACCGTCAGCAGCGCGATCAGCCACCACGGCACGTGCACGCCGAACAGCGTGCCCAGCCACGTCGAAACGGAAAGGCCGAAGATGCCGTAGATCCCGAGCTGGATCGAGCTGTAGGCGACCACTGTGACGTAGGCGACGCCGGTGCCCGCCGATTTCCCGATTCCGTGGGCGACGTACGGGTAGAACGCGCCGGCGTTCGTGATGTAGCGGCTCATCGCGGCGTACCCGGCGGCGAACAACGCGAGCACCGGAGCCAGCACCACGAACGAAAGTGGCACGCCGATACTGCCTGTCACAGCGTAAGTCGCCGAAACCCCGCCGGCGATCGCGTAGAGCGGGCCCGCCGCCGCGACCACGAAGAACACTATCTGAACGGCACCGAGGCGCCGGGTGCCGAGGCCGCGCCGTTCCGGCGTGTGCGTGCGCATGAACCTTTCCCACTGCTCGGAAAACCCGTGGTGCCGCCGGGCACGCCCCATTACCCCCGCGCCGTTCGAGCCGAAGCTGATCATGGCGGCGGTCCACAGAGTAGGGGCAGCGCCCCCGCCCGCGGTACGGCCGATCGGGGTAAAACACCCGTGGCGCCGGAAACCGCCGGAAGCCCTACCGCTATCTTCGGGATCCTTCCCGTCGACAGCCCAGGGGGCCCATTTCCGTCATGCGCCGGCTCACCTTGGTCGATTCGTTCTTCTTCCTCGGGCACGACGAGTTCACCGGGCGCGCGGTGCTCGGCCGGACGTCGCTCGGCATCGGGCTCGCCGGCGCGGTGTTGTGCGACCTGTTGTTCGCCGACCGGATCACCGTCCAGGACCGCAAAGTCCGGCCGATCACCCGGCGGCCGCCGGGAATTCCGACCATGGACCGGATCTTTTCCGAAATCCTCACCGAATCCGCCGCGTACGGCGTGCGCGACTGGATCGACCACCTGCGCGCGACGCTGCCGTCGATCACCGCCGACAACCTCATCGCGCTCGGGCTCGTGCGCCGGGCGCCGGATCGGGTGCTGTTGCGCCGCACGCACCGCTACCCGCCCGCGGACGTGCTCGTCTCGACGGCCGCGCGCAGCAAGGCCCGGTCGGCGGTGTTCGGCGTCGAACGGCCCGACCCGCACTCGGCGTGCCTGGCGCTGCTCGCGTGGACCGCGGGGGTCTCCGACCTGTGCGAACCGGAGCTCGGCCGGGCGCAGGTGCGGGCCTGGATGGCCGACACCCACGAGTCGCTGCCGCGCCGCATCGCCGACGTGATCACCGCGGTGGAAGCCGTGGCGGCGGCCGTCGTCTACACCGGCGACCGGAAGTGACCGGCTAGTAACCTGGGCAGGTCCGCCGTCGACGTCCCCTGGAGGAGACATGCGCGCGCACGACGTGGTCCTGTTCGGCGCCACCGGCTTCACCGGCGGCCTCACCGCCGGGTACCTGGCCCGCCACGCGCCCGCGGACCTGCGCTGGGCGCTGGCCGGGCGCAACCGCGGCAAGCTCGAGGCCGTGCGGGCGAAGCTCGCGGAGATCGACGACCGGTTCGCGACGCTCGACCTGCTCGTCGCCGACTCGGGCGACCCGGCGTCGCTGCGCGCGGTCGCCGAGGCCACGAAGGTCGTGATCACGACGGTCGGGCCGTACCTGAACCAGGGTGAGCCGCTGGTCGCGGCGTGCGCCGAGGCGGGCACCGACTACGTCGACCTGACCGGCGAGCCCGAGTTCGCCGACCTCATGTACCTCAAGCACGATCGACGCGCCCGCGAGACCGGCGCGCGGCTGGTGCACGCGTGCGGGTTCGACTCGATCCCGCACGACCTCGGCGCCTGGTTCACCGTGCGGCAACTGCCCGAAGGCGTGCCGCTGCGCGTCGACGGTTACGTCCGGGCGAGCGGGATGCCGTCGGGCGGCACGTTCCTCAGCGCGCTGACCGTGATGTCCCGGATGCCGGCCGGGGCGCGGGCGGCTCGCGAGCGCACGGCCGCCGAGCCGCGGCCGACGGGCCGGTTCGCGCGGGCCCCGCTCGGCCGGCCGCACCGGGTGGCCGGCGCGGGCTGGTGGGCCGTGCCGCTGCCGACGATCGACCCCGAGATCGTGCGCCGGTCCGCGGCCGCGGTCGAGCGTTACGGCCCGGACTTCACCTACCGGCACTTCGCCGCGGTCAAGCACCTGCCGGTGCTGGCGGGCGGCGCGGTCGGCGTCGGCGCGCTGTTCGCCGCCGCGCAGGTCCCGCCGGCCCGGCGGGCGCTGTCCCGGCTGCTGGCGCCCGGCGGCGGACCGAGCCCGGAGCGCCGGGCGCGGTCGTGGTTCTCGGTGCGGTTCATCGGCGAGGGCGGCGGCCGGCGCGTGGTGACCGAGGTGTCCGGCGGCGACCCGGGTTACGACGAGACAGCGAAGATGCTCGCGGAGTCGGCGCTGTGCCTGGCGACCGACGACCTCCCGGAGACGGCCGGCCAGGTGACCACGGCGGCCGCGATGGGCGACGCGCTGATCGACCGGCTCACCAAGGCCGGGATCCGCTTCGAGACGCTCTGACCGCCGCCCCTTGCCGCACCCGGTCGTGAGTGAGTAACAGTGTTCTAACACTGTTACTCACTCACGACCGCTCCTTCCGGGCCCGCCGTTTCACGCGGTTTCACAGTGCCGTGGCGTGAAACTTTGCCGGTGTGATGGATCTTCTGCCGCTCCCGGCACGCGATTAGCGTCTGCCGGGTTCTGCATCGATCTTTGGGCGGAACCTCCCCTTTCCCCAGTTTTCCCGAGGAGCGTCATGAGATTGCCCCAACGGTTCGCCGCGCTCGGCGGGGCGACGGCGGCGGGCATGGTCGTGGTCGGCATCGCCGTCGCCGCGCCCGCGCAGCCCGACCCCACGCCACCCCCGGCGGTATCCGCCGCGCAGGCCCAGGCCAACGCCACCAGCGCGGCGGCCGGCCTGGTCAACGCCCGCCCGGCCGCCCTGTTCGCCGGGTCGCACGACAAGTTCGTCCAGCGGGACGTGCGGTCCGCGTCCGGCCTGTCCTACGTCGTCTACGACCGGACCTACGACGGCCTGCCCGTGATCGGCGGCGACCTGGTCATCGCCACCGACTCCGCGGGCACCGTGAAGACCACCTCCGTCGCCCAGCAGCAGCCCCTCGGCGACCTGAACGTCCGCGGCGCCAAGCTCACCGCGGCCCAGGCGGACGCCGTCGCCGCCAAGCAGGTCCGCGGGCCGAAGGGCCTGCCCGGCGGGAAGCTCGTCGTCGTCGCCGACGGCAGTGGCCGCCTCGCCTACGAGAGCAACGTCGAAGGCACGGACGAACACGGCGAGCCGAGCAGCCTGAGCGTCTACGTCGACGCCGTGGACGGCCGGGTGCTGCGGAACGTGCAGCACGTCGCCGCGGGCACCGGCACCGGCAAGTGGAACGGGCCCGCCCCGCTGCCGCTGAACACCACGAAGTCCGGCAGCACCTACTCGATGGCCGACCCGAACACGCCCAACCTGGACTGCCGCAACTACAGCAGCGACTCGATCCTCACCGGGACCGACGACAGCTGGGGCAACGGCACCGGCACGAACATCGAGACCGGCTGCGCGGACGCGCTGTTCGTCACCCAGACCGAGAAGAAGATGCTGTCGGAATGGGTGGGCCGCAACGGCTTCACCGGCAACGGCGGCGCCTGGAAGATCCGCGTCGGCCTCGACGACGAAAACGCTTACTACTACAACTCGCGCCCGGCGTACGTGAACCTCGGGCACAACCCGAGCGGCGAATGGGTCGGCTCGCTCGACATCCTGGGCCACGAGATGGGCCACGGCGTCGACGACTACTCCGGCTCCGGCGGCTTCTCCGGCGGCGGCACGCAGGAGTTCATCGCCGACACCTTCGGCACGGCGACGGAGTTCTACGCGAACGAGCCGTCGCAGTACGACCCGCCGGACTACGCGATCGGCGAAGAGGTCAACCTGGTCGGCACCGGCGCGATCCGCTACATGTATGACCCGTCGAAGGTCGGCGACCCGAACTGCTACTCCAGCTCCACCCCGAACGCGGAGGTGCACAAGGCGGCCGGGCCCGGCGACCACTGGTTCTACCTGCTCGCCGAGGGCAGCAACCCGACCAACGGCCAGCCGACCAGCCCGACCTGCAACAACACCACCGTGGCCGGGCTGGGCATCCGCAAGGCGATCAACATCATGCACGGCGCCGTCCAGCTCAAGACGTCCGGCAGCTCGTACGTGCGCTACCGCACGTGGACGCTGCAGGCCGCGAAGAACCTGTACCCGAACAGCTGCACCGAGTTCAACGCCGTGAAGGCGGCCTGGAACGCGGTCAGCGTGCCGGCGCAGTCGGGCGACCCGACGTGCACCGACTCGACCCCGACCACCACGCCCCCGACGACCGCGCCCCCCACCACGACACCGCCGACGACCACGCCGCCGCCGGGCAACTGCACCGGCCAGAAGCTGCTGAACCCGGGCTTCGAGTCGGGCAAGACGTCGTGGTCCGACCCGAACACCACCATCGGCCAGTGGGGCAGCCAGGCGCCGGCGCGCTCGGGCAGCTACGCGTCGTGGCTCGGCGGCCAGGGCGTGACCCACACCGACACGCTGACGCAGTCGGTGGCCATCCCCGCGGGCTGCCACGCGAGCCTGACCTTCTGGTTGCGCGTCGGGACCGCCGAGACCGAGAACGTCGTCTACGACAAGCTCGTCGTGTCCGCCGGCTCTTCGGCGGTCGCGACGTACTCGAACCTCGACCGCAACTCGGCCTACGCGCAGAAGACGATCGACCTGTCGTCCTACGCCGGCCAGACGGTGACGCTCAAGTTCGCCGGGATCGAGGACCAGTCGCTGCAGACGTCGTTCGTCGTCGACGACACCGCGCTCACCGTGAGCTGATCCGCGCTCGGTGACCGGCGAGGCCTGCCCCCTACTTTGGTGGCAGGCCTCGTTGCATCGGCTGCGCCGAGTACTCATGCTTACCCGATCGGAGGTGAGCATGGAGGCGAGTGCGCTTGAGCCGGCCGACGCGGACCTGCCCGCCGAGGCGGCCGCGGCCGTCCGCGAAGGGCCGTTCGACGTGGCCTTCGACCTGGTGATCCGGCATCGCGGGCTGAGCTTGGAGGGCCTGCAGCGGCGGATGGCGATCCGCGGCGCCCAGGTCAGCCTGGCGACGCTGAGCTATTGGCGACGCGGCCGCCGTCACCCTGAAGGGGGACGTTCGCTGCACGCCGTGCGGGTCGCGGAAGGCTGTCTCGGCCTGCCCGCCGACGCCCTCACCGCCCTGGTGACGCCGGCCCGCCCGCGCGCCCGCCGGGCCGAGCCGTTTCCCGGCGGCGTCAGCCTGGCCAGCGCGCTCGGCGCCGAGCCGACCGAGCTGGGCTCGTGCGACGGCATCGACCTCGACGGCAACGCGCGGCTCGCGATCGCGTCGGTGCACCAGCGGGCGACGCTGACCGCGGACCGCACCGAGGGGTCGGTCCGCACCGAGATGGTGGTGACCAGCCGCGAGGACGGCGTCGACCGCTGGGTGTCGTTCTTCCGGCCGCAGACCGGCGGCGCCCACCACCCGGCGCTGCGCTCGGCGCACTGCTGCCGCCCCGGCCGGATCCGCCGCGACCCGTCGTCCGAGCTGCTGGCCGTCGAGCTGCGGTTCGACTACCCGCTGCGCGCGGGCGAGACGTACGTCTTCGACTTCGACTTCGGTTACGACGGCGAGCCGCCGGAGACGAGCTACCTGCAGTTCGGCATCCGCGCCCCGGCCCGGCAGCTGGTGCTGCAGGCGCACTTCGACCCGGCGGCGGTGCCGGTGCGCTGCTACCGCTACCACCGCCCCCGCGACGGTTCCCCGGACGTCGTCGGCGAACCGGAGCTGCCGGTCGGCCCGAGCCTGACCAGCCACATCGCGGTGCTGGACGCACAGCCGGGCGTCTACGGCATGGTCTGGGAGTGGGACTGAACCTGCGCCGCCACCCGGTCGATGTACGCCGCGCGGCTCGCCTGGTCGAGGGAGGTCAACGCCCGGTCGTCACCGATCAGGCCGCGCACCCACGACATCACCGGCTCCGGGGTCAGCGCGGCCAAGAGGTCCCAGCCGCCGACCCAGCGCGGGACCGCCGTCTCCGCGCGGCGGGTCCGCAGGGTGCCGGCGATCGCCCGGGCGACGTCCTCGGGGTCCACTGTGGGCAGTGCCCCGCCCAGCCGGACGCCGGAGGCCAGCTCGGTGCGGACCGCGCTGGGCAGCACGGCGCTGACGCTGACTCCCGTGCCCGCGTACTCGCGCCGCACCGCCGCGGTCAGGCCGACGGCCGCGAACTTGCTCGCGTTGTACACCGCCATGCCCGGCAGCGGAATCTTCCCGGCCATCGACGCGACGGTGACGACGTGCCCGCGCCCACGGGCGATCATCCCCGGCAGCACCGACCGCAACCCGTGGACGAGCCCCTGCACGTTGACGTCCACGGTGGTGCGGCCGACCGCGTCCGGCTCCTCGAGGAAGTCGCCGAGCGGCATCACGCCGGCGTTGTTGACCAGGACGTCGATCCGGCCGAACCGGCTGGTCGCGGCCTCGGCGAAGGCGGCGAAGGACTCGCGAACGGTGACGTCCAGGGGAAAGCCGTGCGCGCCCGGGACGTCACCGGCCAACGCCGTGTCGAGGTCGCCGACGCACACCGTCGCACCTCTCGCGACGAACTCCGCCGCGGTCGCACGGCCGATCCCACGGGCGCCACCCGTGATCGCGACCACCGCGCCACGCGGGTCGATCGCCGGGTAGCGGTCACCGAACAGCATGGACCCTCGTGATCTCGTAGGCTTCCTCGTCGAACGAGCCCACCTGTGACCGCAGCCGGCTCGTGGAGAACGGCCAGCTGAAGCTGTTGCGGCCGTTGACGTCCGTGTAGTAGCTCGAACAGCCGCCCGACTGGTAGACCGTGCCCGGCAGGGCCGCTTGGACCTCGGCGTTGAACGTCGCCTGCGCTTCGGGGCGCACCGAGACCGACGCCCAGCCCGCGCGCAGCGTGCGCGTCACCGCGGCGACCGTGTGCCGCAGCTGGGCTTCCAGGATCATGAACGCCGACGTGTGCCCGGTGCCGAGGCTCGGGCCCAGCAGCAGGTACAGGTTCGGGAACCCGGCCACCGTCGTCCCGCGGTACGCCGAAGGGCTGCCCTTCCAGTGGTCGTCGAGGCTGCGGCCGTCGCCGTCGAACACGCGGGCCGACACCGGCATGTCGAGGATGTGGAAGCCGGTGCCGAAGATGATCGCGTCGACCTCCGCGACCGAACCGTCCGCGCCCACCACCCGGTTTCCGGACACCGACGAGACGGCCGTCGCGTGGACGTCCACTGTGGACTTCGTGAGCGCGCGGTAGTACGTGTTCGACATCAAGAGGCGCTTGCAGCCGAGCGTGTAGTCCGGCGTGAGCTTCCGGCGCAGCACCGGGTCCCGCACCGCGAGCCGCAAGTGCGCGAGCCCGAGCTTCTGGACCTGCCGCAACAGCCACGGGTGCCGGAACCCGAACCCGAGCGTCTCCATGGCGCCGTATTCGACGCGACGCAACGCATTCTGCAGCAAAGGGAACCGCCGCAGCAGCAGCCGTTCGACGCCCGGGACGTGGTGGTCCGGCTTGGGCAGCACCCACTGCGCGGTGCGCTGGAACAGGTGCAGCCGCTCGACGGCGGGCACGATCTCCGGGACGAACTGGACCGCGGACGCGCCGGTGCCGATCACCGCGACCCGCTCGCCGGCGAGGTCGTAGCCGTGGTTCCAGCGCGCGGAGTGGAAGACCTCACCCGGGAAGGTGCCGAGGCCCGGCAGGTCCGGGATCAGCGGCTCGTGCCACGGCCCGGTGCCCGCGACCAGGGTCCTTGCGGTGTAAGGGCCCCGGGACGTCTCCAGTTCCCACCGCGCCGCACGGGCGTTCCACTGCGCGCGCGTCACCTCGACGCCGAAGCGGATCTTCGGGGTGACCCCGAACCGCGAAGCCGTCTCACGCAGGTAGGCCTTGATCTCGGCCTGACCCGCGAACGCGCGCGTCCACTCGGGATTGGGGGCGAAGGAGTACGAGTAGAGCGCGGACGGCACGTCGCAGGCGCAGCCGGGATAGGTGTTGTCGCGCCAGGTCCCGCCGAGCTCTGACGCCTTCTCCAGCACGGCGAGGTCGTCGACCCCGGCCTGGCCGAGGCGGACGGCGGCACCCAGGCCCGACGCCCCGGCACCGACGACGAGGACCGCGAAGTCGCGTTGTTCCATTTTCGGAGACTAACAGTATTTCGATACTGCTGGTACCCCGATTCCGCGACTCGCTACAGTGGCGGCATGGCCCGACTCACCCGCGCGGAAAGCCAGGCGCGCACCCGCGAACAGCTCATCGAGACCGCCAGGGAGCTGTTCCTGCGTGACGGCTATTCGGTGACGTCGCTGGAGAAGGTCGCCGACGAGGCCGGGTACTCGAAGGGCGCGGTGTACTCGAACTTCCGCAACAAGGACGAGCTCTGCCTCGCCGTGCTCGACCGGATCCACGACGAGCAGGTCGAGGCGATCGCCGGGGCGCTGGTCGGCGCCGACGGGATGGAAGACCTGCTGACGGCGTTCCAGTCCTGGGCCGAGCGCAGCATCGGCGACGAGGCGTGGACGGCGCTGGAGGTCGAGTTCGCCACGAACGCCCGGCGCAACCCGCACGTGCGGGCCGAGCTGGCCGCGCGGGACAAGACCATCCGCGACACGATCGCGGGCCTGCTCTCGGGGTACGCGGAGCGGTTCGGGATCACGCTCCCGATGTCGGCCGACGACGCCGCCATCGCCCTGCTCAGCCTGGGGATCGGCCTGGGCGTGCAGCGGGCGATCGACCCGACGATCCCGGTGAACGTGCTGCCGGACGTCATCCGCATCTTCGCCGGCGCCCGCTGACCACACCGAAATCGTCTACTTTCCCCGGGCTTTTTTCCCTATTTGCAAACAACTTCGTCCCCCCTTGTGGCGGTGCTGACCCTTCGCTACCGTGGCGCTACGCCGCAGCACCACCAGCAACCCGTTTCCGGCAGCCGAAGGCCGTCGAATTCCGGGTGCTGTCCGCCATGCCCGAGACGCCGTGATCCCCCACGGCACGTTCTGCGGAAAGGGTTTTCCCCCATGAGCAAGAAGTTGCGGCCGGTCCTGATCGGCGCGCTCGGCGCGGCCTCCGTCGCGGCCCTCGTGATCACCACGCCCGCGCTCTCCTCGGCCGCCCCCGCGCCGCTGGCCGCGCAGAGCGCCTCGGTGCAGGCGACCGGCGACCTCTCCGTCGCGGCCAAGAAGGAGATCGCGATGAAGCTGGTCTCCAGCGCGGAAAACTCCTCCCTGGACTGGAAAGCGCAGTACAAGTACATCGAGGACATCGGCGACGGCCGCGGGTACACCGCCGGCATCATCGGTTTCTGCTCCGGCACCGGCGACATGCTCGAGCTCGTCCAGGCCTACACCGACGCCGTCCCGAACAACCCGCTCGCGAAGTACCTGCCCGCGCTGAAGAAGGTGAACGGCACCGACTCGCACAGCGGGCTCGGCTCGGCGTTCGAGAGCGCGTGGAAGTCGGCCGCGGCCACCACCGCGTTCCAGACCGCGCAGAACAACGAGCGCGACCGCGTCTACTTCAACCCCGCGGTGAGCCAGGGCAAGACGGACGGCCTCAGCAACCTCGGCCAGTTCGCCTACTACGACGCCATCGTCATGCACGGCCCCGGCACCGACCACAGCAGCTTCGGCGGCATCCGCTCGGCCGCGATCAAGAAGGCGAAGCCGCCGGCACAGGGTGGCGACGAAGCGACCTACCTCAAGGCGTTCTTCGCCGCCCGCAAGGTCGTCATGAACGAGGAAGAAGCCCACTCCGACACCTCGCGCATCGACACCGAGCAGGTGACGTTCCTCAACGCGGGCAACTTCGACCTGCACACCCCGCTGAAGTGGAAGGTCTACGGGGACTCCTACACCATCAACTGACGCAGGTGCGCGACCCGCGTGGCGCCGCTAGGGTCTCCGGCATGGGCAGGAGATTCCTCGGCGCCACGCTGGTCGTGGCCGCACTGGTCGCGGCCACGTTGCTGACCAGCACCGCCGCCACCCCCGCCGACGCGGTCCCGCTGTCCTTCCGCGGCGACGCGGGCCAGGTCGTCACCGTCGTCGCGGACTCCGCGAGCGCGACCACCGCCGTGCTCACCGCCTGGCAGCGCACCGGAACCGGCTGGTCCAGGGCCTACGGTCCGGTCAGCGCGTTCGTCGGCAAGGACGGCGTCGGCCAGGCCAGCGAGTCGACGTCGCACACCCCGGCCGGCGTGTGGAAGCTGACCGAGGCCTTCGGGATCCAGCCGAACAACGGGACCCGGCTGCCGTACCGGCAGGTCACGACGTCGGACTGGTGGGTGTCCGATGTGAAGTCCCCGTACTACAACACGCACTTCTCCTGCGTTCCCGGCACGTGTCCGTTCAACGAGGCCGCCGGTGAAGATCTCGGCAAGGCGGGCCCGGTCTACGACCACGCCGTCGTCCTGGACTACAACCGCTCGCCCGCGGTGCCGGGCGCCGGGTCCGCGTTCTTCCTGCACGTCTCGAACGGGAAGCCGACCGCGGGCTGCGTCTCGATCCCGGGCGCGGACCTCGACGCCGTGATGCGCTGGCTCGACCCGGCGCGGCACCCGGTCGCCGACATCTCGGTCAGCGGCTGAGCAGCTCGTCCACCGAACGGGTGTTGATGATCCGCTCGGGCCCGATCCCGGCCTTGATCGCCCGCTCGCAGCCGTAACCCTGCCAGTCGAGCTGGCCGGGCGCGTGCGCGTCGCTGTCGATGGCGAACTCGCAGCCGAGCTCCGCGGCCAGGCGCAGCAGCTTCATCGGCGGGTCGAGCCGTTCGGGCCGCGAGTTGATCTCCACCGCGACGCCGTTCTCGCGGCACGCGGTGAACACGGCCTTGGCGTCGAACTCCGACTCCGGCCGGCCGCGGCCGACGACCAGCCGCCCGGTGCAGTGCCCCAGCACCCGGACGTGCGGGTTCCGCACCGCGGCGAGCATCCGCCGGGTCATGTCCCGCGCCGGCATCCGCAGCTTCGAGTGCACGCTCGCGACGACGAAGTCGAGCTGCCCGAGCAGCTCCTCCTCCTGGTCGAGCGCGCCGTCGTCGAGGATGTCGACCTCGATGCCCTGCAGCAGCCGGAACGGCGCCATCAGCTCGTTGGCCTTCGCGACGATCTGCATCTGCGTCCGCAGCCGCTCCGGCGACAGCCCGTTCGCGACGGTCAGCCGCGGCGAGTGGTCGGTCAGCACCATCCACTCGTGCCCGACCTCCCGGCCCGCGACGGCCATCTCGCCGATCGAGCTGCCGCCGTCCGACCAGTCGGAGTGGGTGTGGCAGTCGCCCTTCAGCGCGGACCGCAGCGGCTCGCCGTCCGGCAGCTTCGCCTCGACGATCTTCTCGCGGTACGCCGGATCACGGCCGGCCAGCGCGTCTTCGATGACGCCTGCGGTGGCCTTCCCGATCCCGGGCAACGCGGTGAGCGTGCCGTTCTCGGCCATCGAGGCCAGCCGCTCGGCGTCGGTCTTGTCGACGGTGGCGGCCGCGTTGCGGAACGCGCGCACCCGGTAGCTCGGCTCACCCGCGCGTTCGAGCTGGAACGCGATCTCCCGCAACGCCCACGCCGGATCCATGGGACCTTCCTACCCCCTCGGGGGCAGTTCGTGCAGCTCGACGTCCGTCAGCGCACCTTCCGAGATCCGGGCCGTCTGGTAGGTGCAGAACGGCTGACGGCGGCGGTCGGTGGGCGAGCCCGGGTTGAGCAGGCGCAGGCCGGACGGCGCGACCGTGTCCCACGGGATGTGGCTGTGGCCGAACACGAGGACGTCGGTGTCCGGGAACTGCGCGTCGCAGCGCTGCTCACGGCCCTGTTTCGCACCCGTCTCGTGGATGACGGCCAGGCGGACGCCGCCGAGGTCGGCGCGGGCGATCTCCGGCAGCCGCTCGCGCAGTGCCGGGCCGTCGTTGTTGCCGTAGACGCCGATCAGGCGCTTGCTGCGCGCTTCCAGCTCGTCGAGCAGGGCGACGTCGACCCAGTCGCCCGCGTGCACGACGACGTCGGCGGCCTCGACCGCCCGCCAGACCTGCTCGGGCAGAACACGGGCCCGGCCCGGGAGGTGGGTGTCGGAGATGAGGAGGAGCTTCACTCGATGGCCTTCAGGATCCGTTCCAGGAACCCGCCGATGTGGTCGCGCAGCAGCGCGGCCGCGCCTTCGGCGTCGCCCTTCTTGGCCGCGGCCAGCACGGCCCGGTGCTCGGTCCACTCCTTCTTCCAGCTGGGGTTGGCCTCCCAGCCGACGACGCTGATCAGGGCCGCGCGGTCCTTGAGGTCGTCCAGGATCGAGACCAGCAGCGGGTTGCCGCAGCCGCGGTAGAGCGCGCGGTGGAAGCGGCGGTTGAGCAGGCTCAGCGCGACCTGGTCCTTGTCCGCGATCGCCGCCGACGCCTCCTTCAGCGCGTCCGCGGCGTCTTCGAGCAGGTCGGCGTCGCGCCGCTCGACGGTGCGCCGGACGGCTTCGGGCTCGAGCACCATCCGCACGTCGTAGACGGACCGGGCCAGGTCGGCGTCGACCACGCAGACCGACGCGCCCTTGTACGGGCTGAACGTCACCAGGCCCGAGTTGGACAGCACCTTGAGCGCCTCGCGCACCGGCGTCTTGGACACGCCCAGCCGCGCGGCCAGCTCGGCTTCGACCAGTGCCTGGCCGGGGAGCAGCTCGCGCGTGAGGATGCCACGGCGGATCTCCTCCAGGACCACTTCGGTCCGGGATGCGGGCAGGCTGAACGTCCCGGTCATGGCGCGGCTCCCTCGGTCGTGTCGGAGCCCATTCAACCAGCCCCACCGGATCATATATCAGATGCCATACTGGTCGACATGAACCCGAGTCCCCGAAAGACGCCCGAGGAGCTCCGCAGCCACCGGTGGTACGGCGGCGACGACCTGCGCGACTTCAGCCACCGCGCCCGCAGCCGTCAGCTCGGGTACAACCCGGAGGAGCACCTCGGCAAGCCGGTGATCGGCATCCTCAACACGTGGAGCGACATCAACCCGTGCCACATGCACCTGCGCGAACGCGCCGAGCAGGTCAAACGCGGGGTGTGGCAGGCCGGCGGTTTCCCGCTGGAGTTCCCGGTCGCGACGCTTTCGGAGACCTACCAGAAGCCGACGCCGATGCTCTACCGCAACCTCCTCGCCATGGAGACCGAGGAGATCCTGCGGTCCTACCCGATCGACGGCGCGGTGCTGATGGGCGGCTGCGACAAGTCCACGCCGGCGCTGCTGATGGGCGCGGCGAGCGCGGGCCTGCCCGCCATCTTCGTCCCGGCCGGGCCGATGCTGCGCGGGCACTGGCGCGACGAGGTCCTCGGCAGCGGCACCGACATGTGGAAGTACTGGGACGAGAAGCGCGCGGGCCGGATCGGCGACGCCGAGATGTCCGAACTGGAGCGCGGGCTCGCCCGGTCGCCCGGCCACTGCATGACGATGGGCACGGCGTCGACCATGACGTCGGCCGCCGAGGTGCTCGGCATGACGCTGCCGGGCGCGGCGTCGATCCCGGCCGTCGACTCGGCCCACCACCGGATGGCCGCGGCGAGCGGCGCGCGGATCGTCGACATGGTCTGGGAGGACCTGCGCATCGGGCAGGTCCTCGACAAGCGCGCGTACGCGGACGCGATCACCACCGTGCTCGCCCTCGGCGGCTCGACCAACGCCGTGATCCACCTGATCGCGATGGCCGGGCGCAGCGGGATCCCGTTGTCGCTGGGCGATTTCGACGCGATCGCGCGGCACGTGCCGGTGCTGGCCGACATCCGCCCGGGCGGTGACTGGCTGATGGAGGACTTCTACTACGCGGGCGGCCTGCCCGGGCTGCTGTCGCGGCTGACCGACCTGCTGCACCCCGACCGCCTCACGGTCACCGGCCGGACGCTCGGCGACAACCTGGCCGCCGCGTCGGTGCACAACGACGACGTCATCCGGCCGCGCGACAACCCGGTGGCGGCCGAGGGCGGGGTCGCGGTCCTGCACGGCAACCTGGCGCCGTCCGGCGCGGTGATCAAGCACATCGCCGCCGAGCCGCACCTGCTGACCCACACCGGCCCGGCGGTGGTCTTCGAGAACTACCGCGATCTGAAGAAGCGGATCGAGAACCCGGCGATCACGGCGGACTCGGTGCTGGTGCTGCGCGGCTCGGGCCCGCTCGGCGGCCCCGGGATGCCGGAGTACGGGATGCTGCCGATCCCCTCGCACCTGCTGGAAGCCGGGGTCCGCGACATGGTCCGGATCTCGGACGCCCGGATGAGCGGCACGAGCTACGGCGCGTGCGTGCTGCACGTGGCCCCGGAGTCCCACGTGGGCGGCCCGCTGGCCCTGGTCCGCGACGGCGACCCGATCACGCTGGACGTCCCGGCACGGGTCCTGCGGCTGGAGGTGTCCGACGAGGAGCTGGCCCGGCGCCGGGCCGCGTGGACTCCCCCGGCACCCCCGTTCGAGCGCGGTTACGGAGCGCTCTACGCCGAGCACATCACCCAGGCCGACGAAGGCTGTGACTTCGACTTCCTGGCCCGCGCGGGCCACAACCCGGAGCCCGACGCCCGCTGAGGTCGTGAGTGCGTAACAGTGTTCTAACACTGTTACGCACTCACGACCCCTGGCCGAGTGACCGGTTCATCCCCCGTTAGGGCGAGTCGTACGGCTTGTCCGGGTGCCACGTACGCTGACCTCGTCACCGGCGCGATCGGGCGCCGCGTTGAAGGGGTGGAGAGTTGCCGTACGAACCGCGCTGGCCCGAGTCACACGGTGAGCAGACGGACGTCCTGCCGGTCGTCCGCCCCGACACCGAACCCGAACCCGAAGCTCCGGCGAACCGGCCGAAGAGCCTGCGCAAGGCCGGCTGGATCGCCGGCGGCGTCTTCGGGCTGCTCGTCGTGGTCTACGGCGTCGACCTGATGGTCAGCCAGGGCAGCGTCCCGCGCGGCGTGACCGTCGCCGGGGTCGACGTCGGCGGCATGGACCGCGCCGCCGCCGAGCAGCAGCTGCGCGGGCAGATCGAGCCGCGGCTCACCCGTCCGCTGGACGTGACGGCCGGCGACGTCCAGGGCAGCCTGTCACCCACCCTGGCCGGGCTGCGCCTCGACTGGACGCAGACCCTGGACCAGGCCGGCGAGCAGCCGCTGAACCCGTTCACGCGCCTCGCGTCGCTGTTCTCCAGCCGCGAGGTCGGCGTCGTCAGCCACGCCGACGACACCAAGCTCGCCGCCGCCCTCGACAGCCTCCGCGGCCAGGTCGACCGCGAGCCCGCCGAGGGCACCGTGAAGTTCGACGGCACGAACCCGGTCGCCGTCGCGCCGAAGCCCGGGCAGAAGCTCGACGTCGAGGCCGCGAAGGCCGCCGTCGTCGAGAAGTGGGCCCGCGGCGAGACCCTCGCCCTGCCGGTCACGAGCACGCCGGTCCGCACCACGCCCGAAGGCGTCCAGGCCGCGCTGGAGCAGTTCGCTAAGCCCGCCGTCTCGGGCCCGCTCGTCGTCAAGGGCGACGGCAAGGACGCCACCGTGAAGCCGGACGCGATCGCCGCGGCACTGAGCTTCGAACCCGCCGAGGGCGGCGGGCTGACGCCGAAGATCGACAACGCCAAGATCGCCGACGCCGCCAAGCCGCAGCTGAAGTCCACCGAGAAGGAGGGCAAGGAGGCGACCATCGTCTTCGAAGGCGGCAAGCCCACGGTCGACCCGTCGACCGACGGCCGGGCGATCGACTGGGACCCGAGCCTCAAGCCGCTGCCCGAGGTGCTGAAGAAGACCGACGGCCGCGAGGTCCCGGCGATCTACAAGGACAGCCCGGCCAAGGTGACCACCGAGCAGGCGAACCAGCTCGGCGTCAAGGAGGTCGTCGGCGAGTTCACCACCAACGGCTTCGCGGCCGACTCCGGCACGAACATCCGCGTGGTGGCGCAGAAGGTCAACGGCGCGATCGTCAAGCCGGGCGAAACCTTCAGCCTCAACGGGTTCACCGGCCCGCGCGGCAAGCCGCAGGGGTACGTCGAGGCGGGCGTGATCGAGAACGGCGCCCCGGCGCGTGAGGTCGGCGGCGGTATCTCGCAGTTCGCGACGACGCTGTACAACGCGTCCTACTTCTCGGGCATGAAAGACGCCGGCCACAAGGAACACAGCTACTACATCAGCCGCTACCCCGCCGCGCGCGAGGCGACGGTGTTCCAGAACCCCAACGGGGCCAGCGTCATCGACATCAAGTTCACGAACGACTCGGCGACCGGCATCGCGATCCAGACGATCTGGACGCCGTCGTCGATCACCGTGAAGCTGTGGGGCACCAAGCGTTACACCGTCGAGTCGATCCCGGGCAGCCGGTCCAACCCGACCGACCCGCAGACCAAGCCGGGGCCGGCGGAGAACTGCCACGCCTCCAACGGCGCACCGGGGTTCACCACGACCGACACCCGCGTGCTCAAGGACGCTTCGTCCGGCCGCGAGGTCAGCCGCTCGACGCGGACCGTCCGCTACAACCCGCAACCGAAAATCACCTGCGGCCCCTCCTAACGGCCGTTCACCGGCTGCGTCCGCGCCGGTACGCTGAGTGCTTCCGCGAGCCACCGGGGGCGCCATGACGGCACGTGCGGCAGGGTTCCGGGACGTCCTCGCGGTACCGGAGTTCCGGGCGCTGTTCGGCGCCCAGCTGGTCTCCGTCACCGGTGACCAGCTCGCGCGCGTCGCGCTGTCGATCCTGGTGTACGACCGCACGAACTCGCCCGGCTGGGCCGCGCTGACCTACGCGCTGACGTTCCTGCCCGACCTCGTCGGCGGCCCGCTGCTGTCCGGCCTCGCCGACCGCTACCCGCCGCGGCGGGTGATGGTCGTCGCCGACGTCGTGCGCGCGGTCGCGGTGACGGCGATGGCGTGGCCCGGCTTGCCGCTGCCCGCGGTCGCGGCGCTGCTCGTCGGCGTCCAGCTGTTCAACCCGGTGTGGAACTCCGCGCGGGCCGCGCTGATGCCGCAGGTGCTGCCGGCCGAGACGTTCGTGCCCGGCATGGGTTTGCTGATGATCCTGGTGCAGGCCGGGCAGGTCGCCGGGTTCGCGCTCGGCGGGCTGCTCGTCGCCGGGCTCGGCACCGCCGGGGCGCTGCTGGCCGACGCGGTCAGCTTCGCGGCGTCGGCGGTGGTGCTGGCCATCGGCGTGCGCCCGCGCCCGCCACGCGCCGAACCCGGCGTCCGCTGGTGGCGGCACGTCCGCGCGGGCTGGACGGTGGTCGTCGGCGACCCGCGCCGGCTCGCGCTGGTGGCGCTGGGCTGCGTGTCCGGCATCTACATCGCGGGCGAGGCGATCGCGGCGCCGTACGCGGCCGAGCTGGGCGGCGGCGCGGTGGTCGTCGGGCTGCTGCTCGGGGCGTACGCGCTGGGCAACGTCGTGGGCATGGCCGCGCTGTCCCGCGTCCCGCCGGAGCGGCGCGCGCGGTTGCTCGGGCCGCTCGCCGTGCTGGCGTGCGCGGCCCTGCTGGGCTGCGCGCTGCGGCCGGACCTCGAAGCGACGCTCGCGCTGCTCACGCTGTCCGGGATCGCCAGTTCGTACAACCTCATCGCCAACACGACGTTCGTCCAGCTGACGCCGGAAGCCCAGCGCGCGCAGGCGTTCGGCTTCGCGTTGACGGCGTTGCGGGTCTCGCAGGGCCTGGGCGTGGTGCTCGCCGGGCTCGCGGCCGAGCGGGCGGCCCCGCACGGCGTCGTCGCCGCGGCCGGGGCCCTGGGCGTGCTCGCGGCGTTCGGTGCGGCCCGGCTCTGGCGCCGGGCCCAGCCGGCAGCCGAACCGTCCTGAGCCACCGTGGCGGTCCTGCCGGTCCGGCCGGTTTCCGGGCCACCCGGCCACGAGCCGGGCGGTCCGGACCCGGTGACCGGTCCCCAGTGGGTCCCGGTCACCGGGTTCGGTTCTCAGAACCGCGTCCAGTCGGTCGGGCGCTGACCGGTGCGGGTCGTCCAGTCGGTCGGGCACGCGGGCAGTGGTGCGACGTCGACGTCGGTGTCGGCATTGGCCCAGTCGGTCGGGATCTGGTGCGCGGTCCAGTCGGTCGGCAGTTCGCGCGCGGTCCAGTCGGTGGGCATCTGACGCGTGGTCCAGTCCGTCGGGATGGCGCGGGTCCAGTCGGTCGGCAGCTGCCGCGTCCAGTCGGTCGGCCGCTGCGCGCGACGGCGGGACGGGACGATGTTGGCGTTGGACAGGAAGTGCGACATGATTTCTCCTTGTGGTGTACGAATGTGGGGCGATCTTGTACGGTGCGTAATCGGACGGTAGCCCGACCAGCCTAATGACACACCGCATTCATTCGATTACAGTGACGATTCCGCGAAGAGTTCCGTCCTGGAAAGAGGGGCGTTCCGTGGGATTCTCCGGGTCCCAAGGGCGTAAGCCCAGCTCAGAACGTCCACGATCGGGTATCCGTACGTGGGCCATGTGGAAGCTGCCCACTCCGGTGTTCGGCTATGTCCTCGTGGTCGACGCGCTCGCCGTGGTCGCGATCCTGGCGACCGCCGGCCTCGTGCCGATCAGCGGTCAAGCCATGCTCTGGTGTGGTCTGATCCTGGCCGGCGAGATCGTGCACCTCGAAGCGGCGCAACGCATCGAGCGCATCCGCGAGCTCGCTGCCGACGGCCGGCCGCACATGCACCTGCAGTCGATCTGGATCTTCGCCGGGCTCCTCCTGCTGCCACCGCCACTGGCCACGGTGGTGATCGTCGTCAGTTACGCCCATTCGTGGGTTCGCGTCTACAAAAGGCGTGGCGTGGTTCACCGGAAAGTGTTCTCCGGTGCCACGGTGATCCTGGCCTGCACCGCCGCCGGCGTGGTGCTGACCGTCGGCACGGGCGGGCACGTGGCGCCGTACATCCCCTACCTCGACGGTTTCGGCGGGATGACCGCGCTGCTCGTCTCGGGAATCGTCTACTTCGGACTCAACTACGTGCTGGTGATCCTCGCGATCGTGATGAGCAACCCGGGCAAGCCGCCGCGGCAGGCGTTCGGCAACCCGTCCGACGTGCTGATCGTGCTCGCCGCGGTCGGTGTCGGCTGCGGCATCGCGCTGGTCATGACGGTCCGGCCGTGGCTGCTGCCCGTGCTCATGGTGACGCCGGTGGCGCTGCACATCGGCTTGCTGCTGCCGCAGTTCCAGGCCGCCGCGCGCACGGATTCGAAGACTTCGCTGCTGGCGCCGGAGTTCTGGGTGCAGCTGGCCCGCAACGAGCTGGCGCGTGCGGCCGAGCTGTCGTCGACCGCGGGTGTGCTGATGATCGACATCGACCACTTCAAGGCCATCGACGACGGCAACGGTCACCTGGCGGGCGACGAGGTGCTGCGCGCGATCGCGGCGGTCGTCCAGAACTCGGTGCGCGGCGGCGACTACGTCGGGCGCTTCGGCGGTGACGAGTTCGTGGTCCTGCTCCCGGGCACGACGACCACGGAGATCGTGGCCGTCGCCGACCGCATCCGCGCGGCGATCGCGCGGATCGAGGTGAAGGTCCCGGTGGTCCGCCCGGGCAAGCCCGAGGTGATCACCGGCCTGACGGCGTCGATCGGCGCGGCGGTGTACCCGGAGACGGCCACGGACTACACGATCCTGCTGCAAGCGGCCGACGACGCCGTGTTCGCGGCGAAGGAAGCCGGCCGCGACCAGGTCGTCCTGGCCGATACCCGCAGCGAGCTGGCCCGCCCCGAAATCCCCGACGTGCTCTGAGCCCGGCCCGAAAACCGGTGGATCGGCGCCGCCGCGGGCCACTACCGTGCTGCGTGACCGAGTCGTCCAGGCGAGGACGTGCCGTTGTACATCCGTTGAGATCTTCCGAGCGCTGATTCCTCACGCGTCGCGTTGGTGCGCCGCGTTCCTTTCTGCTGCGGATTTCTCACTGAACGGTGTCTTTCCCATGCTCGAAAACTGGGCCGTCGTGCCCCTTCGCCTGCCACTCGTCCGCCGCCGTTGCCACGCCTGCGCGGCCGATCGCTTCCGCGTCAACGGCAAGTTCCGCGTCAACGCCCACCACAAGCTCCTCGACGCCTGGCTCCTCGCACGCTGCGTCGCGTGCGGGGACACCGTGAAGCTCACGTTCCTGGAGCGGGTGCCCGTGCGGTCCGTCCGGCCTGAGCTGCTCGATCGGCTGCACGACAACGATTCCGGCCTGGCGGCCGAGCTGCTCCGAGATCCGGTCGTGCTCCACCGCAACCACGTCACCCTCGACTGGGACGGCGCCTGGCGGCTCGACACGGGCGGCGCGGACCTCCGCGACCGCGAGGTGATCGACGTCGCGGTCCGGTTCGCGGTCAGGATCCCGGTCCGGCCGCTGCGGCTGATCGCCGAAGGGTGCGATCTTTCGCGGGCCGAGGCCGAAAGGCTGCTCACGGAAGGAAAGCTCGTCTCGGCGGTCCGGCTGAGCGGCACGCTCTCCGGCGACTTCACCTTCACGCTGAAACGCTGAGTCCTCCTCGGGCCTGCCCGAGGCCGGGCAGGCCCGAGGTGTCCTAAGAGGACGCCTCAGCCGTGGCCGACCCGGCGTCGAGCGCGTCCAGCACCGCGTCGCCGTGCGCTCGCGCCCACTCCGTCAGCATGTGGATCGGCTCGATCAGCGTCGCCCCGAGCGGGGTGAGCTCGTACTCGACGCGGGGCGGCACGCCGGCGTAGGCGTGGCGGCGGACGAGCCCGTGCGCCTCCAGCCGTCGCAGCGTCTGGGTGAGCACCTTGCGGGAGATGCCGCCGATCAGCTCGACCAGGTCGCCGTGGCGCACCGGGCCCTCGCTGAGGCCGTAGAGCACGACCGCCGTCCACTTGTCGGCGATCAGCTCGAGCGCCAGGCGTGCCGGGCAGTCGGCGAGAAAGGGATCACCAGGACCGAAACCGCTCATGATCCTAAGGTACCTGCGGGTTCCTGTGGGAAACCTAGCCTGGGCGTCATGCGAATCATCACTCAGCAGACGCTCGGCGGCCCCGACGTGCTCACCGTCGTCGACGCGCCCGCGCCCCGGGCCCTGCCGACCGAGGTCCTCGTCCGCGTCAAAGCGATCGGCCTGAACCCCCTGGAAGCGCGCCTGCGGGCCGGCGAGTTCCCGCTGCTCGGCCGCCCGCCGTTCGTTCTCGGCTGGGACGTCAGCGGCGTGGTCGAGCAGGCGCACACGTGGCGGTTCCGGCCCGGCGACGAGGTGTTCGGCATGCCGCTGTTCCCGCGGGCGGCCAACGCGTACGCCGAGGTCGTGGCCGCTCCGGCGTTGCACCTGGTGCGCAAGCCGGCGTCGCTCTCGCACGTCGAGGCGGCGGCGCTGCCGGTCGCCGGGCTGACGGCGTGGCAGGGCCTCGTCGACCTCGGCGGCGTGACCGAAGGCGACCGCGTCCTGGTCCACGGCGGTGGCGGCGGGGTCGGCCACGTCGCGATCCAGCTCGCGAAGGCGCTCGGCGCGCACGTGATCACGACCGCGAGCGGGAGCAAGCGGGCGTTCGTCGAGGGGTTCGGCGCCGACGAGGTGATCGACTACACGACGGTCGACTTCGCCGAGGTGGTCCGCGACGTCGACGTCGTGCTCGACACGATCGGCGGCGACACCGCCGAGCGCTCACTCGGCGTGCTCCGCCCGGGCGGGCACCTGGTGACGGCGGTCGCCGAGGACGATGCGCAGCTCATCGCGAAGTTCGAGGCGGCCGGGATGCGCTTCAGCGGCATCGCCGTCGACCCCGATCCGGTCGCCCTGCGCGGTCTCGTCGACCTCGTCGACCAGGGCAAGCTCCGGGTCCACGTGCAGGAGACGGTCCCGTTCGAGCGCGTCGCCGACGCCCACCGGCTGCTCGAAGGCGGCCACCTCCGGGGCAAGGTCGTGCTCACCGTCTGAGCCCGCGGTGGGGCCTCGCGTGGCGTGAGGCCCCACCGGACGTCAAGGCAGCGTGGCCAGGGACTGCGCGAGAACCGCGTCGGACAGCTCGTTGTCGACCATGTCCCCGGCCAGGTACGCGCCGTAGGCCGGCAGGTCCAGGTGCGCGTGGCCGCACAGCGCCGTGAGGATCACCTTCTCCTCACCGGTTTCCTTGCACCGCAACGCTTCCTGGATGCACGCGGCGAGCGCGTGCGTCGGCTCCGGGGCCGGGATGATGCCCTCGGACCGGGCGAACCGGACGCCGGCGGAGAAGCACTCCTGCTGCCCGATGGCGATCGCCTCGATCAGGCCGAGCTCGTAGATGTGCGAGATCAGCGGCGACATCCCGTGGTAGCGCAGGCCGCCCGCGTGGATCGGGTCCGGGATGAAGTCGTGACCGAGGGTGTGCATCTTGAGCAACGGCGTCAGCCCGGCGGTGTCGCCGAAGTCGTAGGCGTACCGGCCGCGCGTCAACGACGGGCACGCGGCCGGCTCGACCGCGCGGATCACCGGGTCCATCCGGCCGGCCAGCTTCTCCCGCAGGAACGGGAACGCCAGCCCGCCGAAGTTCGAGCCGCCACCGGTGCAGCCGACCAGCAGGTCCGGGGTGTCACCGGCCAGCTGGAACTGCCGCAGCGCCTCCTCGCCGATGATCGTCTGGTGCAGCAGCACGTGGTTGAGGACGCTGCCTAGCGCGTACCGCGTGTCCGGGTCCTGCGCCGCCTGCTCGACCGCCTCGCTGATGGCGATGCCGAGGCTGCCGGTCGAGTCGGGGTGCTGCTTGAGGATCGCCCGGCCGGACTCGGTCAGCTCGGACGGGCTGGGGTGGACGGTCGCGCCGAACGTCTCCATCATCAGCTTGCGGTAGGGCTTCTGGTCGTAGGACGCCCGGACCTGCCATACCTCGCATTCGAGGCCGAACTGGGCGCAGGCGAACGCGAGCGCGCTGCCCCACTGGCCGGCGCCGGTCTCGCTGGTCAGCCGGGTGACGCCCTCCTGCGCGTTGTAGAACGCCTGCGGCACCGCGGTGTTCGGCTTGTGGGAGCCGACCGGGCTGACGCCCTCGTACTTGTAGTAGATCCGCGCCGGCGTGCCGAGCGCCTTCTCGAGCCGGCGCGCGCGGAACAGCGGCGACGGCCGCCAGAGCCGGTAGACCTCGAGCACCTCTTCGGGAATGTCGACATAGCGCTCGGTCGTCACCTCCTGCTCGATGAGCGCCTGCGGGAAGAGCGGAGCGAGATCGGCCGGCCCGACCGGCTCCCGGGTGCCGGGGTGCAACGGCGGGGGCGGCGGCTCGGGAAGATCGGGGATGACGTTGTACCACTGGGTCGGGAGATCGGCTTCGTCCAGGATGTACTTGGTCCGTTCGGCCATCACGCCTCCATGCTCGGCTCGCAGCTCGAACTTAGGACGAGTCCGCCGGGGAAGCCAGCGGTACCCACGAGTGGGGCCTCCTTCGCCTACGCTGACCCCGGACCTCGGCGGAAGCTCGCCGACCCGACACGAACCGGAGGATCCGCTATGCCCCACGCCGTGGACTTCGCCACCGTATCGACGGCCGGTCTGGAGTCGTCACCGGTCGCGGCCGCCCTCGCCGGCCTGCGGGCGAACGAGGCCCGCTACTTCAAGAACAAGTACGACCACACCTTCACGGTCGACCCCGCGAGCGACGCCCGGCAGTCCATCGACTGGGTGACCCGGATCCTCGAGGAAGAACGCGGCATCGTCATCGCCGCACCCCCGCTGGAGGCGACCGAGTTCCAGGTCGAGAACATCCGGATGGCGTACGTCTTCTACGAGAGCGGCCTGTCGATCAACGTGATGTACACCCTCGAGGACGGCGGGAAACGCGCGGTCGGGTTCAAGCTGTCGGACGGGATGGAGATCCCGGAGGAGCTCGGAGCGTTCAAGTTCGCCCGCCAGAAGTCCAAACTGGCCGGCACCATCCGCGGCTCGTACTTCGTCATCAAGAACGAGTACTGACCCCGGATCGACGCCGTCGCAGTCGTGCTGAGCACCGCGCCCTCGTCTGGCTTGAGTGGCCGGAACGAAGCTGAACTCCGCGCCCGGAATCACAGAGTCGGGGTCATCCCGCCGTCGATGAGGATGTCCGTGCCCGTCACGTTCGCCGCTCGGCCGCCCGCCAGCAGCAGCACCAGGTCCGCGACCTCCTCGGGCTGGGTGAACCGGCCCGTCACCGCGTCGCCCGCCGCCTGCTTGGCCACCGCGTCCGGGTCCAGGCCCTTCGCCTGGCCGACCGTGGCCGCGACTCCCGCGTCGCCCAGCCAGAGGCCCGTGCTCACCGGGCCCGGGCTGATCGTGTTCACCCGGATTCCCTGCGGTCCCAGCTCTTTCGACAGCGATTTGCAGAAGCTGAGCAGCGCCGCCTTGGCCGCGCTGTAGTCGATGACGAGCGGGTCCGGCAGCGTCGCGTTGACCGACGCGATCGTGACGATGCTGCCCGCGCCGCGTTCGAGCAGGTGCGGGACGGCCGCGCGGGTCGTGCGGACCGCGGCGAGGAAGTTGATCGTCAGGGCCGTGAGCCAGTCGTCGTCCGTGACGGACAGGAAGCCGCCGGTGCGCGGCGTGACCCCGCCGACGTTGTTGACCAGGATGTCCAGCCCGCCGAACTCGGCGATCGCGGCGTCGATCAGCTGCGCGGGTCCCTCCGGGGAGGTGAGGTCGCCCTGGACGACGCGGACGCCGGCCAGTTCGGGCGGGACCGTGCGGGCGCCGGCCACGACGTGGACGCCCTCGGCGACCAGTGCGCGGGTGATGGCCAGCCCGATGCCCTTGCTGGCTCCGGTGACGACGGCGACCTTGCCGGACAGCTTCAAGTCCATGTGACGCTCTCTCTGCGAAGGAGGAACAGCAGCGTCACCCTACGCGCGGACCCGCCCCAGACCGATCAGGAATCGAGAAGCCCTGGTCACCGGGTCGCGCCTAGCGTTACCGCCATGACCTCCATCGAAAACATCACCCTCGAGGTGGCCGACACCGCGGCCGCCGAACGCTTCTACGCCGCCGCCTTCGGGCTGGGCGACCGGCTCCGCCTGCGGGCCTCCGAGGCGCCCAGCACCGGCTTCCGCGGCTTCACCCTGTCGCTCATCGTGTCCCAGCCGGCCAACGTCGACGCCCTGATCGACGCCGCCCTCGAAGCCGGCGCCACAGCGCTCAAGCCCGCCGCGAAGTCGATGTGGGGCTACGGCGGCGTCGTCCAGGCGCCGGACGGCACCATCTGGAAAGTCGCGACGTCCGCGAAGAAGAACAGCGGCCCCGCCACCAAGCAGGTCGACGACGTCGCGCTCCTGCTCGGCGTCAGCGACATCGTGGCGAGCAAGAAGTTCTACGCCGACCACGGCCTCGCCGTCGGGAAGAGCTTCGGCCGCATGTACGTCGAGTTCGCGACCACCGGCGTCAAGCTGGGGCTCTACCGGCACAAGGCCCTCGCGAAGGACGCCGGCGTCTCCCCCGAGGGCCGGGGCTCGCACCGGATCGCCGTCGTCGGCGGCGACGCGCCCCTCACCGACCCCGACGGCTTCACCTGGGAAGCCGCCTCGATGGCCGCCAAGTCCTGATGTGCCACCACTACCTGCTCGCCCGGCTCGCCGAGCTGTCCGAGGACGACGACGTCGAGGCGCTGCCAGCCGGCAACGAAGTCCCGTCGCCCGAGGAGAGCCTCGATCCTCAGCCCTGCGGGTAGAAGAGGAACAGCGTGCAGCCGGTGGCCGTCGCGGGCACGTGCCACGAGCCGGCCGGCGCGTGCAGGAACGTCCCGGCCGGGTAGTCGCGGGCGCCGTCGTTGAAGGTGCCCGCGACGACGTAGACCTCCTCCGGGCCGGGCTCGTGGACGTCGCGGCGCGGCCACGACGTGCCCGGGTCCATCTCCAGCACGCCGGCGTGCGCGCCGGCCGGGTCCGTCCACAACGGACGGTGACGGATCCCGGGGAACAGTTCCCGGACGGGGGCTTCCTCGACGGAGACAGCGGTGTAGCCCGGCTGGGCGAGGATCTCGGGGTGCATGTCCCCCACCGTGCCGCGCCCGGGCGGCGCGGGGACAGTGTCGACAAAGACACCTTGGGGTACTTTCCTGCCATGCATCGCGTGGTGGCCCTGGTGCGGCCGGTGCAGTCGACCTTCGAGCTCGGCTGCGCCGCCGAGGTCTTCGGCACGCCCCGGACCGGCGTGCCGCGGCACTACGAGTTCGACGTCTGCGCCGAGACGCCCGGCCCGGTGCCGACGTCGGCCGGGTACACGATGTCCGTGCCGCTGGGGCTTTCGGCGCTCGCGTCCGCCGACACGGTGATCATCCCCGGCTGGGCGCCGGTCGAGGCGCCGCTCCCCGCCCGCGTGCGCCGGGCCCTGCTGCGGGCCCACGCCCGGGGCGCGCGGCTCGTCACGATCTGCTCCGGCGTGTTCGCGCTCGCCCGCACCGGGCTGCTGGACGGCCGCTCGGCCACGACGCACTGGCAGCGCGCCGCCCAGCTGCAGCGGGAGTTCCCCGACGTCCGGGTCGAGGCCGACGCGCTCTACGTCGACCACGGCGACGTCGCGACGAGCGCCGGTGCGGGCGCGGGGATCGACCTGTGCCTGCACCTCGTCCGGCAGGACCACGGGGCCGCGCACGCGGCGCTCGTCGCGCGGCACATGGTGATGCCGCCGCACCGCGACGGCGGCCAGGCGCAGTACGCGCCGCCGGCCCCGCCCGCGGACGCCCTGGACGGCCTCCTCGACTGGGCCGGCGCACGCCTCGGGACGTCGTTGTCCGTCGGCGACCTGGCCGCGCACCTGAGCGTCTCGCCGCGCACGCTGGCCCGGCGCTTCGCCGGGCAGCTGGGCACGAGCCCCGGCGCCTGGCTGCTGTCGCGCCGGGTCGCCGAGGCCCGCATCCTACTCGAGGAGACCGACCTGCCGGTGGAGGCGGTCGCGGCGCGCGTCGGCCTGACCTCCGCGGTCAACCTCCGCCGCCGCTTCCGCACCCTGGTCGGCACGACGCCGGGTGCCTACCGGCGGGCGTTCAGCTCCGGTAGCGGAACAGGATCCGGCCGCGGCTCAGGTCGTACGGGCTGAGCTCCACCAGCACCCGGTCGTACGGCAGGATCTTGATGTAGTTGCGCCGGATCTTGCCGCTGATGTGCGCGAGCACCTTGTGCCCGTTTTCCAGCTCCACCCGGAAAGTGGCGTTGCGCAGGCACTCCACGACCGTGCCTTCGATCTCGATGCTGCCGGTCTTCGCCATCAGCGGATCACCAGCTCGAGGTTGCTGCTCGCCCGCCGGGCGCCGGCGCCCTCGACCAACGCCGTGGCGGCCGCGTTGGCTTCGTTGACCTCGGCCGACGCCGTGGCGACGCCGGAGCGGTGCAGCGCACCCAGTACGTAGGAGAGCAGCGCCCACGCGATGCCCCGGCGTCGCAGGTCGGCACGAACGGCGATCAGCCCGATCCGCGGCTGCCGGAGCGGCACGACCCGGACCATGCCGACGTAGTCACCGGCCCGCGCGGCCACGGCGTACCGCGACGGGTCCAGCACGGACCGCACCTCGGCCGGCATCTCCTGCCAGCCGATCGTGGCCTCGACCTCGTCGCGGATCACCCGATCCAGCTCTTTCAACGGCTCCTCTTCCGCATCGCCGACGCCGATCATGGTCACGCCGGACGGCGCTGGTGCCAGGTCGGCGCGGGTGGGCACGACGTACTCCCACTCGCGACGGCGGATCGAGAAACCGGCGCGCAGCCAGTCGGTGATCAGGTCGAGGTCGGCCTCGTCGACCACGGTGTACAGCGGCCGCGGCAGATCGCGCAGCATGGCGTCGGCAAGGTGGTCGAAAACGGCGCCGCGCCAGGCGTCGACGCTGAGGAAGACCCGCCCGTCGGGCCGGCGCGACGCCTCGCCGCGGCCGACAACCAGGTCGTCTTCCAGCGCGTGCCAGTGCCGCTCCGCGACCCGGGTGACGACCGTCTTCTCGTGCGTGTCCGGCGGGTTCATCGGGCACCGCCGAGGTGCCGGGCGAAGAACCGGACGGCGCTGTCGGCCTCGAACCGCGGCAGCTCCTTGTGCGCGCCGGCGTTGGCGTGCAAGGACTTCTCCTTCGAACCGAAGGCGTCGAACAACGCGAGGCCGGCTTCGCGCGGGATGTGCTCGTCGTCCCACTGGAGGGCGAACTCGATCGGGATCGTGATGCGTTTCGCCGTCTCCGCCAGGGGTTCGGGCCAGAAGAGCCCGAAGACCGCGGCGGCGATCCGGGGTTCGGCCGCCGTCAACGGCACGCCGATCGCGGTACCCATGTTGAGGCCGAAGTAGCCGACCGGCCCGTCGAAACCGGCGTCCTGGAGCGCGTCGAGCGCCGCCCGCCATTCGGGGACGGCCTGCTCCGCCAGGTGCGCGTTGTACCGGACGACGATCGGTCCGACGGGCTCGCCGGCGGCCATCGCCGCCTGCATGACGGCGATCTCCCGCTCGTCATGGGCGGTGCGCGGCCGGTCGCCGTGCCCGGGCGCGTCGAGAACGGCGACGGCGAACCCACAGCCGGCGACGATCCGCTCGGCCCGGCCGGTCATGGCGGGGGCCTTCTTGTGCGTGCCGCCGCCGTGGCCCATCAGGACCAGGGGAAGGTGCTCGCCACCCGCGGCGGGTGACCAGAGGACACCGGGAACGTCGCCCACGGTGAAGTCGCGTTCGAGAACGCCGTTCGAAGAGGTTTCTGCGGTGAAGTGCATGAGGTGCTGCCTTTCGGGAGAGTCAGGACGCTCCCGGCGACACCTACGCCGACCACCCGGCCGTGACACGGGAAGGGAGCACCCACGGCAATACGTTCACGGGGCTCACCTCCTCAGGCAGTACACGGTCTTTTGGTGACACTACCGGCTCGGCTTGAGCAGTCCAACTCATTTACCGGCGAGCATCCGATGGCGACTTCGCCTTCCCGGAGGTGGCCGCCAGAACCGACGTAACGACCGTCCCCGATGAGGACCAGCGCCCGCGGAGCCCGTTTCCCGAGGACGCCGGACCTCGCTTTGTTACGCCTGCTTCGCGATGACCTCCTCCAACACCGACCGCATCGACGTCGCCGGGTGGCCCAGCAGGCGCTCCAGTTCCGGGTCCACCGTCGCGAACTCGCCGCGGCGTGCCGCGTGGAACATGCCCAGCAGCATCCGCGCCTGCGGTGCCGGGACGCCGTGGCCGGTCAGCGACTGCACCCACTCCTCGTCGTCCGCCACCACTCGCCGGATCGTGCGGCCCGTCAGCTCCGAGAGGATGCGCGCGACGTCCGTGAGGTCCAGCGCCACCGGGGCGGTCAACGGCGGCGTCGGGCCCTCGAAAGACCCGTCGGACGCCAGGATGATCGCCGCCGCTTCGGCGAGGTCGGCGTGCGCGGTCCAGGACACCGGGCCGTCCGCCGGGGCGACCAGCTCGCCGGTTTCCAGTGCCGCGCCGAGCAGCTGGGGCACCGTGCTCGCGTAGAACCCGTTGCGCAGCACGGTGAACGGCGTGCCCGTCTTGGCCAGGTACGCCTCCGTCGCCGCGTGGTCGGGCATCGGTGCGAACAGTGAATCGTCGGCCGCGCCCTGGTGGCTCGTGTAGAGGATGCGCTCCGCACCCGCGTCCCGGGCGGCCTCGATCGCCGTGACGTGGCTCTGGACCGCCTTCCCGCCCGTCTCGTTCGCCGAGACGATGAGCACCTGCGTGGCGCCCTCGAAAGCCTCCGCGAGGGACTGCGGGTCGCCGAAGTCGCCGCGCCGCACGCGCACGCCGAGGTCGCCGGCGCGGCCGACGTCGCGCACGCTCACTGCAACCTGCTCGGCCGGGACGCGCTCGCGCAGCCGCTCGACGATCCGGGAACCGAGCTTGCCGGTCCCACCGGTGATGACGATCATGGTCCACCTCTCGCTAACGTTGATAGTAACGACGTTAGCATCATGGATACCACAGATGCGTTACCATCGAAACCATGAGGACGGTCCGGGGCGAGACGCGCACGAACATCGTCGAGGTCGCGGCGCGGCTCCTGCGCGAACAGGGCGTGGCCGCGGTCACGATCCGCGCCGTCGCGCAGGCGGCCGGCCTGCAGCCGCCGGCCATCTACCGGTTCTTCGCGGACAAGGACGCCCTGCTCGACGTCGTCGCCGAGCACGTCTTCAGCACCTACGTCACCGGGAAGGCCGTCGACGAGACGCTCGATCCCGTGGCCGACCTGCGCGCCGGGTGGGACGCGCACATCGCCTTCGGCCTCGCCAACGCGGCGTTGTTCGGCCTGCTGATCGACCCGCGGCGGACGTCCGGCGGCGCCGCGGCCGCCGGGCTGGCGGTCCTGCGCGCCCGCGTCCGGCGTGTCGCGGCGACCGGGCGCCTGCGGGTCACCGAACGCCGGGCCGTCGAGGTGATCCACGCGGCCGGCACCGGCGCCGTGCTCACGCTGCTGGCCGTGCCGCCGGACGACCGGGAACCCGGGCTCGCCGACACGATGTACCAGGCCGTGCTGCACGCGATCCTCGGCGACGCGCCGGCGCCCGACGCCGTCGTGCCGGGACTGTCGAAGCTGACCACCGCCGAACGCACCCTGCTGGACGAGTGGCTCAGCCGGCCCGGCTGAGCTGGGGCAGACTGGGCGGCGTGCCGGAACTCCCCGAGGTCGAGCTCGCCCGTCAGGTTCTCATCGGCGCGCTCGGCCGCAAGATCCGTGACGTCGACGACCACGACGACTGGGTCTGCCGGCCGCACCCGCCCGGCGAGATCGCCGCCGCGCTGACCGGCGGGCGGCTGACCGCCGCGCACCGGCGTGGCAAGACGCTGTGGTGTGAAACCGAAGGCGGCGACGGGCAGCCCGGCCCGAACCTCGGCCTGCACCTGGGGATGGCCGGCCAGCTGCGGCTCGGCGACGAGCGCGGGCCGCTCGGCCCGGAGCAGCTCAGCGGCCGCGTGGAGAAACCCGAGTGGTTCCGGTTCGGGATCACCTTCACCGACGGCGAACAGCTGGTCCTGTTCGACACGCGACGGCTGGGCCGGGTGCGCCTCGACCCCGATCTCGACGCGCTGGGCCCCGACGCCGGCGAGATCTCGCGGGCGGACTTCCGGGAGCGCGTCGGCCGCGGCCGGGCGCCGCTGAAGGCGCGGCTGCTCGACCAGTCCGTGGTGGCCGGGATCGGCAACCTGCTGGCCGACGAAACCCTGTGGCAGGCCGCGCTGAGCCCGTCGCGGCCGGTGGACGGCCTGACCGGCGCCGAGCTCACCGAGCTCCACAAGGCACTGAAGAAGGCGTTGCGCGCCGCGATCAAGCACGGCGGCGTGCACACCGGCGAGATCATCGGGCACCGCCGCGCCGGCGACCACTGCCCCCGCTGCGGCGCGGAGATGGCGCACGGCACGGTCGGCGGCCGGTCTACGTGGTGGTGTTCGAAGGAACAGCTGGACTAGGCGCTGCCGGAGTGAGTCTGCTCGATGGGCTTCGTGATCCAGGTGGTTCCTGGCGGTGCGGGCGGGTCACCCTCGTACCGGGTCGTACTCGGGTGATCCCGCCCGTGCCGCCAGGGGCCGCCTGGGCGCGAAGACCGCGAGCTTGACTTACTCCGGCAGTGCCTAGCGCGGGCCCAGCCCGGTGCGGCCGTCGATCAGCTCGCGCACGACGTCCAGCTGGCCGGCGTGCCGGGCCGTCTCCTCGATCACGTGCAGCACGACCCCGCGCAGGTCGGCGATCTCCGCCTCCGGCAGGTCGGGAAACCGGCCCTTCGACGGCGTGTCGAGCGGCGTCGCGGCGAAGATCTCGTCGGACCGGCGGCATTGTTCGCGGTAGAAGGCGAAAACGACGTCCGGGGCGCGCGGGGTGGTCAGCGGCGCGTGGTCGTCGTCCGGCCAGGCGACCGGGCCGGCGGTGCCGGTGACGATCTCCTGGAACCAGAACCGCTCGGCGTACCCGAGGTGCTCCACCATGCCCAGCGGGGTCCAGCCGGACGGCAGGACCGGGGTCGTCAGCGCCGGCTCCCCCAGTCCTTCGAGGATCGCCAGGACGGCGGCCCGCTGGGCGTGCAGGTACCTCAGCAGCGTGCGCTTTTCACCGTCCACGACCGCGGACCTTAGCGGTCCGCGCGGAATTTGTCGGGGGTTGCCGGTAGCGTCGGTTTCATGGCAACACTGGTCACCTTCCACGCCCACCCCGACGACGAGTGCCTGCGCACCGCCGGCGTCATGCGCAAGGCCGTCGAGGACGGCCACCGCGTCGTGCTGGTCGTCGCGACGCGCGGCGAGGTCGGCGAAGTACCCGACGGATTCCTCGCCGAGGGCGAAAAACTCGAGGACCGCCGCGTCCAGGAGGCGCACGCGGCCGCGAAGATCCTCGGCGTGGAACGCGTCGAGTTCCTCGGCTACCGCGACTCCGGGATGATGGGCGAAGCGACGAACGACGATCCGGCGTGCTTCTGGCAGGCCGACGTCGAAGCGGCCGCCGTCCAGCTCGCGGTGATCCTGCGCGAGGAGTCGGCGAGCGTGCTGACGGTCTACGACGACAACGGCGATTACGGCCACCCCGACCACATCCAGGTCCACCGCGTCGGCGTCCGCGCGGCCGAGCTGGCCGGCACCCCCCGCGTCTTCCAGGCGACGTTCAACCGCGAGTTCATGCAGCGCGGCTTCGACGCCGCGGTCGAGGAGGGCCTGATGCCGCCGGAGGCGAGGCCGAACCCGCCGGAGAACGTCGAGTTCGGCAAGCCGGAAGCCGAGATCACGGCGGCGGTGGACGTCTCGAAGTACGTGGACGCCAAGCGCGCGGCGATGCGCGCCCACCCGAGCCAGATCAGCGAGGACACGTTCATGCTGGCCATGCCGGACGAAGCGTTCGCCTTCGCGTTCGGCACGGAGTGGTACATCCGCGCGGGCCAGGGCCCGGGCATCACGGAGACGGACCTGATGGCCGGACTCTGACCCCAGCAGGACTGGGAATCACGGGCCGCGGGCAGGCGGGCCGGCGGGCCGGTTCGGGCGGAGCTGGGGTTGGGCGGAGCCGGTCCAGCCGGGCGGGCTTACGCGAGCGCCGCCGTGACGTCCAGCTCCACCAGCTGGTCCGTGTACCCGAGCTGTGCCACCCCCAGCAGCGTGCTCGCCGTGGTGAAGGCCGCGCCGAGTGGCGACTCCGTCAAGCGGTCCCAGACCGCCGACAGCGTCGCGCGGTCGTCGGTCACCACGTAGATCACCGTGCGGACCACGTCCTCCGGGGTCGCGCCCGCGAAGGCCAGCGCGGCCAGGGTGTTGGCCACCACCTGGTCGGTCTGGGCCAGTACGTCTCCGTCGACGACCTTGCCGGCCGCGGTCAGCGGGCACTGGCCCGCCAGGTACACCGTGCGGCCCGCCGCGGCCACCGTCACGTGGTGGTAGCCCGGCGTCGCGTGCAGGCCGGGCGGGTTCTGCCGTTGAATGGTCACGACCCGCATCCTCTCCGGGCGGGCAACCGGATTTCGGGAGGGCGCGTGCGCAGGACCATCGACTGGGCGGACGGCGCGATCGTCATCATCGATCAGACCGCGCTGCCCGGTGACTACCGGCTGCTGGAGCTGCGCACCGTCGGCGAGCTGGTCGACGCCATCAAGCGGCTCGCCGTCCGCGGCGCGCCCGCGCTCGGGGGTGCCGGTGCGCTCGGCGTCGCGCTCGCGGCCCGGCACGGCGGCGACGTCCGGGCCGACGCCGAGCTGGTCGCGGCCGCCCGCCCCACCGCCGTCAACCTGCGGTGGGGGGTGGAACGCGCGCTGGCCAAGCTCGACCAAGGGGCCGACGCCGTCCTCGCCGAAGCGCGCGCCCTGCTGACCGAGGACGAAGAACTCAACCGGACGGCGTCCGCGCACGCCGCCGAGATCGTGCTGGCCGCGTGCCCGCGCCGGCCGCTGCGGCTGCTCAGCCACTGCAACGCCGGCCGGCTCGCGACCGTCGCGTGGGGCAGCGCGCTCGGCGTCGTCTGGCACCTGCACGAGCGCGGGCTCGTCGAGGAGGTGCTCGTCGACGAGACGCGCCCGCTGCTGCAGGGCTCCCGGCTGACGGCGTGGGAGCTGGCGCAGGCCGGCGTGCCCTACCGCGTCCAGCCGGACGGCGCGGCCGCCGCGGCGATGGCCCGCGGGATGGTCGACTGCGTGCTCGTCGGCGCCGACCGGATCGCCGCCAACGGCGACGTGGCCAACAAGATCGGCACCTACGGCCTGGCCATCGCCGCCGCGCACCACGGCGTGCCGTTCGTCGTCGTCGCGCCGTCGTCCACAGTGGACAGTTCACTCGCGGACGGCACGGGCATCACCATCGAGGAACGCGACGCCCGCGAGCTCACCGAATACGCCGGTACCGGCATCACGCCGCTGGGTGCGGCAGTGTTCAACCCCGCGTTCGACGTCACCCCGGCGGCCCTGATCACCGCCGTGGTCACCGAGAACGGCCGCTACGTCCCCTAGGGACGCGGGCCGATCTCGCGGCCGCCGTCGGTCACCAGGATCGCCATCGCCGGGCACGAGTCGGCGGCGTCGAGCACCGTCTCGTCCGCGTCGACCTCATCGGTGACCGTGCGCGCGACGGCACCGTCCAGCGCGAACACCTCGGGCATCAGGGACGCGCACATCCCCGATCCGATGCAGGTGTGTTCGTCGACCTCCACGTGCCAGCTCATGGTCACCTTCCGAGTCACCAGCCGATCGGCATCGACCGCGGTCCGCGGACGAGCATCTGCGTCTTCCACACGATATCGCCCGCGAGGTGCAGCCCGGGCAGCTCGGTGACCAACGCGCGGAGCGCCTCCTGCAGCTCGAGGCGAGCGAGCGGCGCGCCGAGGCAGTGGTGGACGCCGTGGCCGAAGCCGAGGTGGTGGTTGTCCCCGCGGTCGAAGCGCAACCGGTCCGCGTCGTCGAACTGCAGCCGGTCGCGGTTGGCCGCGCCGACCGCCACCAGCACCGGCTCGCCCGCCCGCACGAGCACCCCGCCGACCTCGATGTCCTCGGTGGCGTAGCGCGCGAACCCGGCGCCGGCGCCCAGCGGCACGAACCGCAGCAGCTCCTCGACCGCCGCCGGGATCAGGTCCGGGTCCTCCTGCAGCCGCTTCCACTGCCCGGGCTGGTCCAGCAGCGCGTAGACGAAGTTGGGGATCTGGCTAGCAGTGGTTTCGTGGCCGGCGACGAGGATGCCGACGCACAGGTCGACCAGCTCCAGCTCGGTCAGCCGGTCGCGGGTGTCGCGGGCCTCGATCAACGCCGTCATCAGGTCGTCCTGCGGCGCCGAGCGGTGTTCGGCGATCAGGCCGCGCATGTAGTCGCGCAGCTCCTCGCGGTTGCGCTCGAACTCCTCGGGCGTCAGCCCGCTGGTGGACAGCGCGGCGTCGCTCCAGACGCGGAACTTCGGCCGGTCCGCGACCGGGACGCCGAGCAGCTCGCAGATCACGGCGACCGGGATCGGCAGCGCGTAGGCGTCGACGAGGTCCGCGGTCGCCCCCGCGGCCTTCATGTCGGCGATCAGCTCGGCCGCGAGCCGGGCGACGCGCGGCCGGAGCAGCTCGACGCGGCGCATGGTGAACGCCTTCGCGACGAGCGTCCGCAGCCGCGTGTGGTCGGGCGGGTCCATCTGCAGGATCCCGCCGTCGCGCTGCACGGGCGAGCGGCGGGGAGCGTCCTTCTCCTTCTCCATCGCCCGCGAGAAGCGGCGGTCCCCCAGCACGAGCCGGGCGTCGGCGTAGCGCGTGGCCAGCCAGGCGGGCTCGCCGTAGGTCATCTTGACCCGCACCATGCCGTCCGCGTCGCGGGCGGCGGCGTAGGCCTCGTTCAGGTCGAGCCCGGCCTCCTCGTTGAACGGGTACGCGAGCGCCTCGGTGTGCGTGGTGGTCATGCGGGAACCCCCGTGGTCTCGTTTGTAAGCACCTGCTTGCAAACGCTACACAGCTTCGAGGCTCACGTCGAGCGTTCCGGCGACCACGCTGCGTACACCGCGGGCGGCTCAGCCGGCGGGCTGCCAGAGTTCGACGCGGTTGCCCTCGGGGTCGGTGACCCAGCCGAACTTGCCGACGCCGTCGAACTCCTGGGCCTCGGCCGCGACGTCGGCGCCGAGGTCGCGCAGCTGCGCCAGCATGGCGTCGAGGTCGCGGACCCGGAAGTTGAGCATCGTCTGCTGGGAGCGTGCGCCGAAGTAGTCGGTGTCCGCCTCGAACGGCGCGAAGACCGTGGGGCCCGCCTCCTGCCGCCAGGCCCCGTGCTCGTCGGTGTCGAGGCCGAGTTTCTCCCGGTACCAGGCGCTGAGCGCCGCCGGATCCGCCGCGCGGAGAAAGTACCCACCGATGCCGACCACACGTTCCATGCCGCGATCCTGCCAGGTCGTGGCGCCGCGCCGGACGACGGAAAGTTTCCGGCCGGTTGTCACCATGAGCCATTGCCGAGTCACGGAAACCTAGGTTACGGTGACCTAGGTGTGGATCGAGATCCTGCTGCTGTCGAGACTGGCCCGCGAACCGATGCACGGTTACGAGCTCCGCAAGGCCGTGGAGGCCTCGACCGGCCACACCTTGTCGAACAACTCGCTGTACCCGACGCTGCGGCGCTTCGTCGACGCCGGCGCGGTGAGCCGCAGCGCGGAGGAACAGGAGGCCAAACCGCCGCGGCACGTCTACACGGTCACCGACGTCGGGCGGGAGCTGCTGCACGACATGCTCGCCGACTTCCCGGACGACCTCGCGCTCAACGAAGCCGAGTTCCTCGCCAGGGTGGGGAACTTCGGCTGGCTGCGCGAAGGCGAGCGGGTACGCGTCATCGACGTCCGCGACCGCGGGCTCGCGGCCGAACACGAGCGGCTGACCCGGCTGCTCGCCGACCAGGCCGATCCGTGGAGCCGCGCCACCATGCGGCACGTCTGCGAGCAGTTCGACACCGAACGCGCCTGGCTCGCCGAACTGAAACGAGGAGCGGTTCATGACCACCACTGAAGAAACCCCTCGGCTGCCCTTCGCCCGCGCCAACGCGCTCGCGATCGCGCCGGACTACGAAGCGCTCCGGCAGCAGGCCCCGGTCAGCCGGGTGCTCACCCCCGCCGGCGACCCGGCGTGGCTGGTGACGTCGTTCGAGGAAGCCAAGGAAGTGTTCCGCGACAAGCGTTTCGGCCGCTCGCACCCGGCGCCCGAGCAGGCGTCGCGCATCTCCCACGCCGCGATCCAGGACGGCCCGAGCGGCGACTTCGACACCGAAGAGCAGGAGCACAAGCGGATGCGCCGGATGCTGGCGCCCGCGTTCTCCGCGCCGCGGATGCGCGCCCTCGGCGACCGGATCGACGAGCTGACCACCCGCTGCCTCGACGACATGCGGGCGGCGCACGACGCCCACCCCGGCGAGCCGGTCAACCTGACCGAGCTGCTCGCGTTCCCCTTGCCGGTGCTGGTGATCTGCGAGCTGCTCGGCGTCCCGTTCGCCGACCGCGAGCACTTCCGGAACCTGTCGGAGCGGATCGCCGTGATGGACGGCGGCGCCGACGCGCAGGCCGCGATGACCGAGTTCAAGGCCTACATGACCGGCCTGGCCGACGCCAAGCGCGCGAACCCGCAGGCCGACGTCATCTCCGACATGGTCGCGGTCCAGGCCGACGACCCGGCCTTCACCGACGACGACCTCGCGTGGCTCGCCGCCGGGCTGCTGTTCGCCGGCCACGAGACGACGTCCACCCGGATCGCGATGGGCGTGCTGTTCCTGCTCACCGACACCGCCCGCCGCGACCGCTTCGTGGCCGATCCCGATGGCGAGGTGAACCAGACCGTCGAGGAGATCCTGCGGATGACCGCCACCAGCGGCACCGGCCTGCTGCGTTACGCGCACGAGGACGTCGAGGTCGCCGGGACCCGGATCATGCGCGGCGACGCCGTGCTCATCTCCAGCGACGCCGCCAACCGCGACGCCGCGGCGTTCGCCGACCCGGACGAGTTCGACCCGGGCCGCACCCCGAACGTCCACCTCGCCTTCGGCACCGGCGCGCACGTCTGCATCGGCGCCAACCTGGCCCGCACCGAGCTGCGGACGGTCTTCCCCGCCCTGTTCCGCGCCTTCCCGGACATGCGCCTGGCCGTCGGCCTCGACGACATCGCCGTCCGCGTGAACCGCGTCGCGGGCGGCGTCGACCGCGTCCCCGTCACCTGGTGAGGAGCGCCCTGTGAAGATCAGCGTCGACACCGGGAAGTGCGTCTCGTCGGGCCAGTGCGTGCTGCTGGCGCCGGAGACGTTCGACCAGAACGAAGACGACGGCACGGTGGTCCTCCTCGCGGAGGAGCCGCCGGCCGGCGAGCGGGACGCGGCGCGCCAGGCGGAGCTGACCTGCCCGGCCGCGGCGATCCGGCTCGCCGAGGCCTGACCGCACCGCACCCGCGTCCGGTTTGCCGGTTAACCTTCAGCGGTGACCGAACAGCCGGGCCGGAAGCGGGACGCCGCCGCGACGCGCCTGGCGCTGCTCGACGCCGCCGCGGACCTGTTCGCCGACCGCGGTTTCGACCGGACCACCGTGCGGGACATCGCGAAGGAAGCGGGCGCCAACCAGTCGCTGCTCTTCCGCTACTTCGGCAGCAAAGAGGCGCTGTTCGAGGCGGTCATCGCGCGGAACACGCGCGAGCAGATCGCCTCGAACTCGCCGGAACGGCTGTTCAGCGCGACGTTGCGCGCCATGCTGGAACCGGGCGGCGAGCGCAACCGCACGCTGGAGACGTACCTGCGGTCACCGGGCAGCGACAGCGCCGCGGCCGCGATGCGGCAGGAGCTGGGCCGCGAGTACGCCGGCACGCTGGCGGGCCTGACCGACGCACCGGACGCCGAGCTGCGCGCCGACCTCGCGCTGGCCTGGCTGCTGGGCATCGGCCTGGTCCGCGAGGTCACCGCGAAGGAACCCCTGGCCAGCGCGGACCCGGACGACATCTGCCGCCTGGTGCTCGCCGCCACCCGGACCTTGCTGGAGCGCACGGAATAACGCTCGAGCAAGGCGGCACTTCACGTGAAAGTGCCGCCTCGTCAGGGCAACGCGCGTCGCAGCAGTTCCGCCAGGTGTACTGCCTGGCGGCCCGACTCCTGGGCGATCTGGGTCCGGCAGCTGAAGCCGTCGGAGACGACGACCGTGTCTTCCGAGGCCGCGCGGATCGCCGGGAGCATGCGGTCCTCCGCCACCGCCTTCGAGACGTCGTAGTGGCCGCGCTCGAAGCCGAAGTTGCCCGCCAGGCCACAACATCCCGCGTCCAGCGTCGTGTTGCGGATGCCCGCCGCCGCCATCGCCGACTCGTCGGCCGTGAAGCCGAGGACCGCGTGCTGGTGGCAGTGGACCTGGGTGATCGCGTCGACGTCCAGCGCCGCGAACGGGATCGGCGCGCGCTCCAGCAGTTCCGCGAAGGTGGCCGTGCGAGCTGCCAGCAACGACGCGCGCTCGTCGTCCGGCAGGAGCGCCGGGAGGTCGCCGCGGAACAGCGCCGTGCAGCTCGGCTCCAGCCCGGCGACCTCGTACCCCGCGTCCAGGTAGGGCGCCAGCACGTCCAGGGTCCGGCGCAGCACCCGGCGGGCGACGTCGAGCTGGCCGGTCGAGACCCACGTCAGTCCACAACAGACACCGCGGTCGGGCAGCACGACGTCGTAGCCGGCCGCGGTCAGCACCTCGTGGGCCGCGTCGAGCACCGACGGCGTCAGGTAGTTGTTGAACGAATCCGGCCACAGCACGACTTTCCGGTCGCCGGAAGCGCGCCGCCGCAGGTCGGCTCGCGCCGTCGTGAACGGCTTCCGCGCGAACTCCGGCAGCGCGCGTTCCGGCGCGATCCCGCCCAGCCGTTTCAGCAGGCCGGACAGCCGCGGCGAGCGGCCGACGGCGTTGGCCAGCCGCGGCGCCCGCGCGCTGGCCCGCAGCCACAGCGGCAGCCAGCCCATCGAGTAGTGCGCCGCCGGGCGCAGCCGCCGCCGGTAGTGCTGGTGCAGGAACTCCGCCTTGTACGTCGCCATGTCGACGTCCACCGGGCAGTCCGACAGGCATCCCTTGCAGGACAAGCACAAGTCGAGCGCGTCGTGGACCTCGGCGGAGCGCCAGCCGTCCGTGATGACCTCGCCGTTGAGCATCTCCGCGAGCAGGTGCGCCCGCCCGCGCGTCGAGTGCTGCTCCTCGCGGGTGGCGCGGTAGCTCGGGCACATGACGCCGCCGCCGCTGGTGTTGCGGCACTTCCCGACGCCGACGCAGCGACGCATCGCCTGCCCGAAACTCCCCCGGTCCTCGGGATAGCCGAGCACCGTGACGTCCTCGATGGACAGCGGCGCCGGGCGCACGCGCAGGTTCGCGTCGACCTTGCGCGGCTCGACGATGATGCCGGGGTTCATCCGCCCGGCCGGGTCGAAGATCGCCTTGAACCGCGCGAAGACGGCCATCATTTCCGGGCTGTACATCCGGGACAGCAGCTCCGACCGGGCCTGGCCGTCGCCGTGTTCGCCGGACAGGGAGCCGCCGTGCGCCGCGACGAGGTCCGCGGCCTCCTCCAGGAACCGCCGGAACCCGGCGATCCCTTGCTGCGACAGGAGATCGAAGTCCAGCCGCAGGTGCAGGCAGCCCTCGCCGTAGTGGCCGTAGACGACGCTCTTGCGCCCGTGCGCGCGCATGAGGTCCTTGAACTCGCGCAGGTACGCGCCGAGCCGCTCCGGCGGGACGGCCGCGTCCTCCCAGCCCGGCCACGCCTCGGAGCCGTCCGCGAGCCGGGTCGCCAGACCCGCGCCCTCCTCGCGGATCCGCCACAGCTCGCGCTGCGCGACCGGGTCGTCCAGCACGACGGACCCGGTCAGCTCCAGCGACGCGGCCAGCGCGCGGGCGCGTCCGGCGGCCTCGGCCGGGTCCGCGCCGGCCAGCTCGACGAACAGCCACGCGCCGCCCGGCGGCAGGTCGTTCCCGCGGCCGGGGAGCATCGCGACCAGCTCGGCGTCGACGCCTTCGACGGTCAGCGGCGACCACGGCAGGATCGACGGCACCGCGTCGGCCGCCGCGATGTCGGACGGGAAGCCCAGCACGGCCAGCACCCGGTGCCGCGGCAGCTCGGCCAGCGCGACCGTCGCCTCCAGCACCGTGACGCACGTGCCCTCCGAGCCGACCAGCGCCTTGGCGACGTCGAAGCCGTTCTCCGGCAGCAGGTGCTCCAGGCCGTAGCCGGAGACGCGCCGCGGCCACGTCGAAAGTTCCTTGCGCAACAACGCCAGGTTGTCCCGCACCAGCGCGCGCAGCTCGTCGAAGACCCGGCCCTCGGTGGGCTCGTCCGGACCGAGCCGCAGCCGCGTGCCGTCGTAGAGCAGGACGTCCAGCGAGCGCACGACGTCGACCGTGCGGCCCCACGCCACCGAGTGCGAGCCGCACGCGTTGTTGCCGATCATCCCGCCGATCGTGCAGCGGCTGTGCGTCGAGGGGTCCGGGCCGAACCGCAGCCCGTGCGGCGCCGCGACGGCTTGGAGGTCGTCGAGCACGGTCCCGGGCAGCACCCGCGCGAGCCGCGTCTCCGGGTCGAGCGAAAGCACCCCGCCGACGTGCCGCGAGGTGTCGATCACCAGCCCGGGCCCGCACGCGTTCCCGGCGACGCTGGTGCCGCCGCCGCGGGCGATCACTGGCAGGTCCTGGGCGCGGGCGGCGGCGACCGCGGCGACGACGTCGTCGACGGTCTCCGGCAGCACGACGCCCCGGGGCACGTGGCGGTAGTTGGAGGCGTCGGTCGTGTACAGCGCGAGCGTGGCGGTGTCGGTGAGGATCTCCACGCCCCCATTCAAGTCGATCGGTGGCACGATCCGCTGTGTGACGATCGACTTGCACGCCCACAGCACGGCCTCGGACGGCACGACCCCGCCCGCGGACCTGCCGCGGCTGGCGGCCCGGGCGGGCCTGACCGTGGTCGCGCTCACCGACCACGACACGTTCGCCGGCCTGGCTCTCGCGGCGCCCGCCGCCGCGGAAGCCGGGGTCGAGCTGGTGCCCGGCGTCGAGATCTCCTGCCGGCTCGACGACGCCGAGGTGCACCTGCTCGGCTACTTCGCCGACCCGGCGGACGCGTCGCTGGCGGCCGAGCTGGAGCTGATCCGCACCGACCGCGCCCGCCGCGCGGTCCGGATGGTGGAACGCTGCCGCGAGCTGGGCGCGCCGATCACGCTGGCCCAGGTGGCGGCGATCGCCGCCGGCGCCCCGCTGGGCCGCCCCCACATCGCGGCGGCCCTGGTGGCAGCGGGCGTGGTGACGGACGCGTTCACACCGGACTGGCTCGCCGACGGCGGCCGCGCGGACGTCCCGAAGCACGTCCTGCCCACGACGGCCGCGATCGCCCTGGTCCGCGCGGCCGGCGGCACGGCGGTGCTGGCCCACCCACGCTCGTCGAAGCGCCGGGCGGAGGTGTCGGACGCCCAGCTGGCGACGTTGGCCGCGGCAGGACTGGCCGGGCTGGAAGCGGACCACCCGGAGCAGCCACCGGAGGTCGGGCGGCGGCTGCGGGAGGTGGCGGCGGAGCTGGGGCTGCTGACAACGGGCTCGAGCGACTTCCACGGCGACCGCAAGCCGGTCCGGCTGGGCGACTTCACGACGGCGCCCGAGGTGCTGGCCGCCCTGCGCCCGGCCGCCGTGCCGTGAGGGGCACCCTCAGGGCGCTTAAGTCCCTGAGGGTGCCCCTCACGACTTTGCGGCCGTGAAGGTGCCCCTCACGGCGCTTACCGCCCTGAAGGTGCCCCTCACGACCTCCGGCTTCAGCGAGCGCTGGGTGCCGTAAGACGGCGCTCGGCCAGCGCGGCCGCCTCGCGCAACGGCGTCGTCGAGTGCGCCCGCGCGGCCGTGAGGATGCCCTCCACCGTCCCTTCGATCGACTCGACGCGGGCCAGCGCGGCGTCGTGGTCCAGGCCCTCCGCCTCCCGCGAAAGCGTGTACAAGATCCCGCCCGCGCTCGCGACGTAGTCCGGCACCCACAGCACGCCCCGGGCGGCCAGCGCGTCCGCGACGGCGTCGTCGGTCAGCTGGTTGTTCGCCGGGCCCACCACCAGCGGCGTGTCGAGCCGGGCCACGCTCTCCGGGCTCAGCACGCCGCCCACCGCCGCCGGGATGACGACGTCCGCCGTCAGGGTGAGCGCTTTCTCCGGCGGGACCCACTCGAAGCCGCGAGCCTCGGCACGCTTCGCCGGGTCGACGTCCGAGACCACCACCGACGCGCCCGCGGCCTGCAGGCTCGCGGCCAGGTGCGCACCCACGGCGCCGTAGCCGCTGATCACCACCCGGCGGCCGGCCATCGACCGCGTGCCCGACGCCGCCCGCAGCGCGGCGAGGACGCCGATCGCCGTCGGGCCGCTCGAGGAGCCCGTGCCGCCCGCGGACTCGGGTGTGCAGAACGCGTGCGGCGAGACCTCGCGCAGCACCTGCATGTCGGCCGGGCCGGTGCCGACGTCCGGGCCCGCGAGGTACGCGCCGTCGAACGAGGCGATCAGCTCGGCGTGGTCCAGAAGGACGTCCCGCCGTTCCGCCGGAGAGAGCACCCGGCCGGGCTCCAGCGCGATGACGCTCTTCGCACCGCCGAAGTCCAGCCCGGCGACCGCGCACTTCGCGGTCATCGCCGCCGACAGGCGCAGGACGTCGTCGACGGCGTCGGTCAGGTTCGGATAGGACTTGAGGCGGCAGCCGCCGACGGCCGGGCCGAGGACGCTCGAATGGATCGCGACCATCGTGGTGACGCCGGATCGGCGGCCACGGCGGGCGATGAGCTGCTCATGTGCGGTCATGGGCACTGAAGTTAGAGTGATCGTCGGCGATGTCGACATGTCGCCGAACTAAATTCGGCAATCACGAGGAGCACCCGATGCTGGACGAACTTGATTCGGCGATCGTGCGCCTGCTGCAGGAGGACGCCCGGCAGACCAACCGCGAGATCGCCCGGAAGGTCGGCATCGCGCCGTCGACGTGCCTCGAACGGATCCGGCTGCTGCGGGAGCGCGGCGTCATCCGCGGTTACCACGCCGACATCGACCTCGCGAGCCTCAACCGCGGCGTCCGGGCCATGGTCGCGGCGCAGGTGCGGCCGCTGAGCCGGGCCGTCATCGACACCTTCCAGCGCTCGATCGCCGAACTGCCGGAAGTGTTGTCGGTGTACGTGACCGCGGGTAGCGACGATTTCCTGATCGAAGTCACCGCCCCCGACATCGACGGGCTGCACGCGTTCCTCACCGACCGCCTCGCGATCCGCCGGGAGATCGTCGGCTTCCGCACTTCGATCATTTTCCGGCACCTGCGCAAGACGACGTTGGAACCACTGGCCTAAGGGGTACCCGGACGAAGACTGCGCATCACCCCTGAATACACCCCCTGAATACCCGGATTCGCACGCTGAGAGGGGAAACTGCCGGTGGTGAAGCGTCTAATGAAAACGACGGAAGGAGGCACCGCCATGATCACCACGTTGAACCATCGTGAGCGGGCCACACTGAGAGCCGTGGCCGAGGGTCACGCCGAAATCAGCTGCAGCTGCGAGCCCGACCTCTTCATCGACGGCCTGAGCTGCTGCGATCAGTCCACCGTGCACCGGCTGGCCCGCCTGGGCCTGATCGCGCCGGCCCGCCCGGGCAAGTGCGGCCAGCGCGTCCCGGCACTACTCACCGAAGCCGGTTCGCAAGCACTGGGTGAGGTCTTCGCGACCGCCGCGTAATTGCGTTGCCGCGCAGTGGGGGCCCTGCCAGCATCGCCCGAATGCACGTATTCCTCGAGACCGAGCGGCTGATCCTGCGCCGGTTCACCGAGAGCGACGCCGACGCGCTGTTCGACCTCTACGACGACGCCGCGGTGATGAAGTACATCGACGGGGGCCGGCCGGCGGATCGCACGGAGATCGTCACCCTCGACCTCCCCGCGTTCCTCGGCTACTACGAGCGGTCCCCCGGTTACGGGTTCTGGGCCGCGATCGAGAAGAGCACGGGCGATTTCCTGGGCTGGTTCCACTTCCGCCCGCGGCCGACGGACCCGCCGGACGAGCCCGAACTGGGCTACCGGCTGCACCGAGCGGCCTGGGGCAAGGGCTACGGCACCGAAGGCTCGGTGGCGCTGCTCGCGAAAGGCTTCGACGACCTGGGGGTCAAGCGCGTCACGGCGTTCACCATGACGGTGAACCAGCGCTCGCGGCGCGTCATGGAAAAGCTGGGGATGACGCTCATCCGCACGTACTTCGACGAGTTCCCGGAGCACGACCTCGCCCCGGGCGCGGAACACGGCGAAGTCGAGTACGCGATCACGCGCGAGCAGTGGGGGCGGCGGTCGTGAGTGTTCAGGGCGGTTAGAACCGCCCTAAACACTCACGACGAGCTGCGGCAGAAGACTCAGCCGTGGACCTCGAACTCGTAGATCCGCGCGGCGCCGTTGCCGTCGTTGGCCGCGGTGGTGATGTTCAGCTTCACGTAGCGGGCCGACCTGGCGGTGATCGGGTGGTACGTGCGGCTGGCCCGGGAACCGGTCACGGACGCGACCGTCGTCCAGTTCGTGCCGTCGGTCGACGTCTGGATCGTGAACGCCCCGGTGTTCCAGGCCGTGGTCTCACCGCCGAGGCCGGCGTGCTCGACCACGAACGACGACACGTTCTGCGCCGACCCCAGGTCCACCTGGAGGAACTTCGTGGCGGCCGTGGTGCAGAACTTGCTGTTGTTCATCAGGCTGCCGTCGACGGCGTTGCCCGCGCCCTCGGCCGAGTTGCACGCCGCCGAGCCCGTGGCGGCCTTGCCCTGCGCCAGGTTCGTGCCGAGGTTCGGCGCGGCGGCCGGCGGCGTGAAGCCGTCGTTGTACGACGGCGGGACGTCCGCCGCGTTCGTGCCCCACGCGCTCGGCGACGAGCCCATCGTGTAGTTCAGCGTCGACGCGCCCGCGATGTCGCCGTAGCGGATCCACGACTTCGTCGTCGCGGTCCCGTTGACGCTCAGGCTCTGCACGTACTGCGAGCCCTGGCCGGCGCCACTGCCGTTGATCTGGATCGTCCCGCTCGGGCGGATGATCGAGACCGCCGGGAACAGCGGGCCGTGCAAGGCGAGGACGTCCGCGCCCGGCGTCGCCGGGTACATCCCCAGCGCGGCGAAGACGTACCACGCCGAGGTCGCGCCGAGGTCGTCGTTGCCGGGCTCGCCGCCCGCGCCGGTGGTGAACGACTCGTTCATCACGCGCCGCACCGCCGAGCTGGTGCCCTGCGGGTGGGCGGCGTAGTTGTACGCCCACGGCACGCCGTGCTCGGGCTCGTTGCCGATGTAGAAGTACGGCTGGGTGAGGCCGCCGTTGAGCTGCGTGAAGTGGTGGTCCAGCCGCTGGACGGCGGTCTTCGCGCCGCCCATCAGGTTGATCAGGCCCTGGTAGTTGTAGGGCACCATCCAGGTGTACTGCGACGGGTTGCCTTCGGTGTAGCCGCTGTTGCTCGACGGCACGACCGGCCAGGCGAACGTGCCGGTGCTGCCCCGCGGCTGGATGTAGCCGGAGTCGGTGCCGTACACGTTCTGCCACCACTGGGCGCGCTGCATGTAGGTGTTGTACTTCGTGGTGTCACCGACGGCTTTCGCGAACTGCGCCACCGCGAAGTCCGACGCCGAGTACTCGAGCGAGTCCGACGGGTCCTCGGTGACGTAGTGCCGGCTGACGTACCCGGACTGGCGCCCGCGGATCGCCTGCCCCTGCGCGGCGCCGCCGTTGGAGCTCTTGTCCATCAGCGTCAGCGCGGCCGCCGTGTCGAAGCCGCGGACGCCGAAGGCGTACATGCTGCCGACGACGATCGGCCCGGGGTCCCCGGTCATCACGAAGTGCTCGTTGTTGTTGTGCGACCACTTGGGCAGCAGCCCGCCCTGCTGGCCGTCGAGCACCATCGACTTCGCGATGTCGCTGGCTTCGTTGGGTGCGACCAGCCCGATCAACGCCGCCCACGACCGGTAGATGTCCCAGCCGGAGTAGTTCTGGTACACGGTGTGCGTCGCGGTGTGGATCGCCTGGTCGAACCCGCGGTACTGGCCGTTGGTGTCGCTGGCGATGTTCGGGTTCTGGAACACGTGGTACAGCGCCGTGTAGAACTTCTGCAGGTCCGCGGCGGCGCCTCCGGTCACCTGGACGCGGTTGAGGATGGTGTTCCAGCTCGTGTCGGCCGCGGCGCGGACCCCGGCGAAGTCGAACCCGGGGTTCTCGGCCGCGAGGTTCGCCTGCGCGTTGGCCAGGCTGACGAACGAGATGCCGACCTTCGCCTGCACGGTCGTGTTGCTCGAGGTGTCGAAGGTGACGTAGCCGCCGGAGTTCGTGCCGCTGGTGCTCGCGGACCCGGCGCTCACCGTGCCGCCGAGCCAGGTGCCGAAGCCGCTGGGCGCGCGGTCGAACTGGACCACGTAGAAGATCTGGTAGGTCTTCGACGACCCGCAGAAGCCGCCGCCGGTCACCGTGCCGGTGAGCTGGCTGCCGCTGATGGCGATCGACCCGTTGCGGTTGCCGGTCGCGCTGCGGCCGGTGTTGACGAGCAGCCGCGCGGTCGTCGTGTTCGGGTAGGTCAGCTTCATGGAGCCGGACCGCTGGGTGGCGGACAGTTCGACGGTGGTGTTGTAGTTGTCGAGCTTGTTCTTGTAGTAGCCGGGCGCGGCCGACTCGTTCGCCTTCGTGTAGCGCCCGGCGTACCCGGTCCAGCCGGTGCCCGGCGACGTCCCGATCGCGCCGGTGATCGGCAGCAGGCCGAGGTCCTCGTTGTTGGGGCAGCCGGCGCCGTTGAAGTGGGTGAGGCTGAACTCTTCGATGCTGGTGTCGCTGTAGCGGTAGCCGGACGGCGACCCGGTCGGGGTGTCCGGGCTGAACTGCGTCATCCCGAACGGCACGACGGCGCCCGGGTACGTGCTGCCGCCGGCGCCGCCGGGCACCGGGTTGGGCGAGTTGCTGTTGTCCGTGCCGATGAAGGGATTCACGTACTGCGTAAGGGCGAGCGTCGCGGCGCCGGCGGCCGGAGCGGGCAGCGCGGCGAGCCCCGCGCCCACGAGGACCGCGGCGAGCGCCGCTCCCCGAAGCCGTCTCCTGAACCTTGACAGTGGTCCGGACATGGAACCTTCCTCTCCTCGGCACGCAGTGGCTGACAACGTTGTCAATCGGCCCGAAAGCTGCACTTTCCCAGGGAAAGTGCAGCTTTTTGAGGCTCGTGAGGCTGATGTGGTGATCGAGGGTGGTGCGCGGCCCGGTTCGGGGCGGGCCGGGTGATCCGGTGGTCGGGGGAAGGACATGGTGCCACGGGCGAATACCTCCGCGGTAGCACCGAAAGTCCGAATCCCCCTTGTGCGCCAACCGAATGCGCGCGTGGTCAGCCCACTACCCGGTGGTGGTCCGCACTCACGCGCCCCCGGTGACCCACTGCTCGCCGAGTTCGACGGCCTTCGCTTCGCCGCCGGTGAGGTCGGCCAGCCAGCTCGCGAACACTTCGGACTCGCCGGGCGCCAGGCCGATCTCGAAGCGGGCCAGCTCGTCGAAGCGCGTCGCGCGCAGGACGTAGCGCGACGCGCGCAGGTCGTTCTCCAGCCGGCCCGCGCGGTCGTAGCTCACGGCGACCTCAACCACTTGGAGTCGACGGTGTTCTAGTACGCCTACTACGTCGATCGCTTGTGCCACAGCCTGTCCGTACGCGCGGATGAGCCCGCCCGCGCCGAGCAGCACCCCGCCGAAGTAGCGCGTCACGACCGCGACCGTGTCCGTCAACTCCCGGCGGCGCAGCACTTCCAGCATCGGCGTGCCCGCGGTGCCCGCCGGTTCCCCGTCGTCACCGGAACGCCGGGTCCGTCCATCCGGGCCGAGAACGAAGGCGAGACAGTGGTGCCGGGCGCCCGGTTCGGCGCGCCGCCGGCCCGCGATGAACGCGCGCGCGGCCTCCTCCGACGTCACCGGAGCGAGCGCGCAGAGGAAGCGGGAGCGCTTGATCTCGACCTCGTGGCTGCCCTCCCGAGCCACGGAGAGATAACGATCAGTCATCGGCCGGGTTCACCATGTACCCAGCTTCTCACCCCGGAGCCGGGCACCGGCACCCGCCTCGGACCACTTGAGACGGACGTTTCCGCAGGTCAAGGTGATATTTCACGCGGCAGAGGGAGACGCGGCCCGGCATATGGGACTGCCCCCGTGCCCGTCAACGCAAGCGTGGCATTTCCCACCCGGGGGCGACGACGTATGTCGATAACAGCGAATTCACACTATCGTCATAAGACCCGGCGAACCCGGGAGTAACACCGCGCGCTCCGGCTGACCCCCACCACAGTGGTCTGCCTCTGCGCGCACGCAGTACCGAACACGTTCGGCTGCCCAGTGTTGTGCGGCCTCCCAGATGACCCGCGTCCGGTTTCCGGGCTCTTTCGGTGACGCCGACCAGCCCGGCCGATACCTCGCGGCATCTTGCACCTCGACAACAGCAACTGTTCTCGACTGACCATCGCGGTACCGGACCACTTCGTTAACCGGTTCAGTTCGAACCACTCGATGAGGTGAGTACCGGTCACGCCAACGCCTTGGGAGGCGGCCAGCCGTGACCCACCGTGCCAGTGCCCTCCCCCCGTCGGGGGAGCAGCTCAGCAACGCCGAGGCCAAGGGCCTCTACCGGAGCGAATACGAACACGACGCCTGCGGTGTCGCGTTCGTCGCCGACCTCACCGGACGCCGGGATCATGCCATCGTCGCGAAGGCCCTGGTCGCGTTGCGCAACCTGGAACACCGCGGGGCGCGGGGCGCCGAACCGGATACCGGGGACGGCGCCGGGCTCCTGATCCAGATCCCGGACGAGTTCTTCCGCGAAGTCGTCGATTTCGCCCTGCCCGAACCGGGCACCTACGCCGTGGGCACCGCTTTCCTGCCCCAGGACGAAAAACGCCGCGGCCGGGCCATGACGACTATCGAGCGCATCGCGGCCGAAGAGGACATGCGTGTGCTCGGCTGGCGCGAGCTGCCGGTCAACCCCGAGCACTGCGGGCCGACCGCGGCCGAGACGATGCCGCACTTCACGCAGCTGTTCCTGGCCGCGCGCCGCCCGAAGCCGGAGCACGCCGACCCGCTGTCGATCGAGCGCAGCGCGTTCTGCGTCCGCAAGCGCGTGGAGCACGAGCTGGCCGCGGAGGACGTCTACTTCCCCAGCCTGTCCTCGCGCACGATCGTCTACAAAGGAATGCTCACCGAGCCCCAGGTCGAGCGGTTCTTCGCCGACCTGACCGACGAGCGCGTCACCAGTGCCATCGGCCTGGTGCACTCCCGCTTCTCCACCAACACGTTCCCGTCGTGGCCGCTGGCGCACCCCTACCGGTACGTCGCGCACAACGGCGAGATCAACACCCTGCGCGGCAACCGCAACTGGATGGACGCCCGCGAGGCGCTGCTCGAGACCGACCTGATCCCGGGCGACCTCAAGCGCATCTACCCGGTGATCACCCGCGGGGCCAGCGACTCGGCGTCCTTCGACGAGGTCCTGGAGCTGCTCCACCTCGGCGGCCGGTCACTCCCGCACGCGGTGCTGATGATGATCCCCGAGGCCTGGGAGAACCACCAGGAGATGGACCCGGCGCGCCGCGCCTTCTACGAGTTCCACTCGACGCTGATGGAGCCGTGGGACGGCCCGGCGCTGGTCGCCTTCACCGACGGCAGCCAGATCGGCGCGGTGCTCGACCGCAACGGCCTGCGTCCCGGGCGCTACTGGGTCACCGACGACGGCCTCGTCGTACTCGCCTCCGAGGTCGGCGTGCTCGACATCGACCCGGCGACGATCGTCCGCAAGGGACGGCTCGAGCCCGGCCGGATGTTCCTGGTGGACACCGAGGCCGGCCGGATCGTCGAGGACGAGGAGATCAAGGGCGAGCTGGCCACCGCGCACCCGTACGACGAGTGGGTCGAGGCCGGGCTGCTGCAGCTCGACGAGCTGCCCGAGCGCGACCGCGAGGTCCCGCTGCACGCCACGCTCGTGCGCCGGCAGCAGGCGTTCGGCTACACCGAGGAAGACCTCGAAACCATCCTCGAACCGATGGCCCGCACCGCCGCGGAGCCGATCGGGTCGATGGGCAACGACTCGCCGCTGGCGTCGCTCTCCAGCCGGCCGCGGCTCATCTTCGACTACTTCATCCAGCTGTTCGCCCAGGTCACGAACCCGCCGCTGGACGCGATCCGCGAAGAGCTGGTGACGGCGCTGGGCGCGCAGATCGGCGCCGAGCCGAACCTGCTCGTCGGCAACTCGGCGTCGTGCCGCCGGATCGCGCTGCCGTTCCCGGTGCTCGACAACGACCAGCTCGCCAAGCTGGTGCACGTCAACGACGACGGTGACCTGCCCGAGTTCCAGGCCGTCACGGTGCTCGGCCGGTACAACGTGCACGGCGGTGGCGAGGCCCTGGTCAAGCGGCTCGACGAAATCCGCACCGAGGTGTCGGAGGCGATCGAGGACGGCGCGCGGGTGATCGTGCTGTCCGACCGCGGGACCGACGAGGACCACGCGCCGATCCCGTCGCTGCTGCTGACCGGCGCGGTGCACCACCACCTCGTCCGCGAGAAGACGCGCACGCAGGTCGGCCTCGTCGTCGAGGCCGGCGACGCGCGCGAGGTGCACCACATCGCGCTGCTCGTCGGCTACGGCGTCGCCGCGGTCAACCCGTACCTCGCGATGGCGACCGTCGAGGAGATGGCCCACCAGGGCCTGATCCCGGGCGTGACGCCGAAGGAGGCGACCCGGAACCTGATCAAGGCGCTGGGCAAGGGCGTCCGCAAGACGATGTCCAAGATGGGCGTCTCGACCGTCGCGTCCTACACCGGCGCGCAGATCTTCGAGGCGATCGGGCTCGGCGAAGAGGTCATCGAGAACTGCTTCACCGGCACGACCTCGCGCCTCGGCGGCGTCGGCTTCGACACCCTGGCCGAAGAGGTCGCGAAGCGGCACCAGTACGCGTTCCCGGCCGACGGCGTCCGCGCCGCCCACCGCCAGCTGGAGACGGGCGCGGACTACCAGTGGCGCCGCGAGGGCGAGCCGCACCTGTTCAACCCGCAGACCGTGTTCAAGCTCCAGCACTCCACCCGGTCCGGGAAGTACGACGTCTTCAAGGAGTACACGAAGGCCGTCGACGACCAGGCCGAGAAGCTGCTGACGCTGCGCGGGCTGTTCGGCTTCAAGTACGGCGAGCGGCCGCCGGTGCCGATCGACGAGGTCGAACCGGTCTCCTCGATCGTCAAGCGGTTCGCCACCGGCGCGATCTCCTACGGCTCGATCTCGATGGAGATGCACCAGACCCTCGCCATCGCGATGAACCGCCTCGGCGGGAAGTCCAACACCGGCGAAGGCGGCGAAGACGCGGAGCGGCTTTACGACCCGGAGCGGCGAAGCGCCGTGAAGCAGGTCGCGTCGGGCCGCTTCGGCGTCACGAGCGAGTACCTCGTCAACGCCGACGACATCCAGATCAAGATGGCGCAGGGCGCGAAGCCCGGTGAAGGCGGGCAGCTGCCCGGCGCGAAGGTGTACCCGTGGATCGCGAAGACGCGGTACTCGACACCGGGTGTCGGCCTGATTTCGCCGCCGCCGCACCACGACATCTACTCGATCGAGGACCTCGCCCAGCTGATCCACGACCTCAAGAACGCCAACCCGGCCGCGCGCATCCACGTGAAGCTCGTGTCCGAGGTCGGCGTCGGCACGGTCGCGGCGGGCGTCTCGAAGGCGCACGCCGACGTCGTGCTCATCTCGGGTCACGACGGCGGGACCGGCGCGTCACCGCTGTCGTCGATCAAGCACGCCGGCGGCCCGTGGGAGCTGGGCCTGGCCGAGACGCAGCAGACGCTGCTGGCCAACCGGCTGCGCGACCGGATCGTCGTGCAGACCGACGGCCAGCTCAAGACCGGCCGGGACGTCGTCATCGCGGCGCTGCTCGGCGCCGAGGAGTTCGGGTTCGCGACCGCGCCGCTGGTGGTGTCGGGCTGCATCATGATGCGCGTCTGCCACCTCGACACCTGCCCGGTGGGCGTCGCGACGCAGAACCCGAAGCTGCGCGAGAAGTTCAGCGGCAAGGCCGAGTACGTCGTCAACTTCTTCGAGTTCATCGCCCAGGAGGTGCGGGAGTACCTGGCGGAGCTGGGCTTCCGGACGATCGCCGAGGCCGTCGGGCACGCGGAGTTCCTCGACAAGCGCAAGGCCGTCGACCACTGGAAGGCGGCCGGGCTGGACCTGTCGCCGATCTTCCACGTGCCGGACATGGCCCCGGCCGGCCTGCGGCTGCAGCAGACGCAGCAGGACCACGGGCTCGAGAAGGCGCTCGACAACACGCTGATCCAGCTCGCCGAAGGCGCCCTGAACTCGGGTGACAAGGTGCGGCTGGAGCTGCCCGTGCGCAACGTGAACCGGACCGTCGGCACCATGCTCGGCTCGGAGCTGACCAAGCGGTGGGGCGGCGAAGGGCTGCCGGACGACACCATCGACGTCACCTTCACCGGGACCGCGGGCCAGTCGTTCGGCGCGTTCGTGCCGAAGGGCATCACGCTGCGGCTCTACGGCGACGGCAACGACTACGTCGGCAAGGGTCTCTCCGGCGGCCGGCTGATCGTGCGCCCGTCCAAGGAGGCGCGCTACGCCGCCGAGGAGCACATCATCGCCGGCAACGTGATCGGCTACGGCGCGACGAGCGGCGAGATCTTCATCCGCGGCAAGGTCGGCGAGCGGTTCTGCGTGCGCAACTCGGGCGCGCTGGCCGTCGTCGAAGGCGTCGGCGACCACGGCGCGGAGTACATGACCGGCGGCCGGGTGGTCGTGCTCGGGTCGATCGGCCGCAACTTCGCGGCCGGCATGTCCGGCGGCGTCGCGTACGTGCTGGACCTGCCCGCGCACCGCGTCAACCCGGAGATGGTCGACCTCGACCCGCTCGACTCCGAAGACGCGGACTTCCTGCGCGAGGCCCTCGAAAAGCACTACGACGAAACGGAGTCCGCGGTCGCGCGCGCCCTGCTCGCCGACTGGGACGCCGGCGTCGACCGGTTCGGCAAGGTCATGCCGAAGGACTACAAGCGCGTGCTCGCCGCCCAGGTGCAGGCGGAGCGGGACGGGCGCGACGTGAACGAGGCGATCATGGAGGCAGCTCATGGCTGAAAATCGCGCAGCCAGCCATGAGTGCCGACCGGGTGCGGGTGTCCCGCAAGAAACGGAGGCCGCACATGGCTGACCCCAAGGGCTTTCTGACCACCACGCGCGAAGAGCCGACGCGCCGTCCGGTCGACCTGCGGCTGATGGACTGGCGCGAGGTCTACGAGGACTTCGCGTCCACGAAGCTGGAGAAGCAGGCCGGCCGCTGCATGGACTGCGGCATCCCGTTCTGCCACCAGGGCTGCCCGCTCGGGAACCTCATCCCGGAGTGGAACACGCTGGTGTGGCGGGAGGACTGGCAGCAGGCGGCCGACCGGCTGCACGCGACCAACAACTTCCCGGAGTTCACCGGCACCCTGTGCCCGGCACCGTGCGAAACCGCGTGCGTGCTGGGGATCAACGACGATCCGGTGACCATCAAGCGCGTCGAGATCTCGATCATCGACCGCGCCTTCGCCGAGGGCTGGGTGACGCCGGAGGTGCCGGCCGCGCGCACCGGCAAGAAGGTCGCGGTCGTCGGGTCCGGCCCGTCGGGTCTTGCCGCGGCGCAGCAGCTCACGCGCGCGGGCCACAGCGTCGTGGTCCTCGAGCGGGCCGACAAGATCGGCGGGCTGCTGCGCTACGGCATTCCCGAGTTCAAGATGGAGAAGCACCGCCTGGACCGCCGGCTCGCGCAGATGGAGGCCGAGGGCACGGAGTTCCGGACGTCGGTGAACGTCGGCGTGGACCTGTCGGTCGCCGAGCTGCAGTCGTCGTACGACGCGGTGGTGCTGGCCGGCGGCGCCACGGACTGGCGCGACCTGCCGATCCCCGGCCGCGAGCTCGAGGGCATCCACCAGGCGATGGAGTTCCTCCCGCCGGCCAACCGGGTCGCGTCGGGTGACCTCGAGTCGTCGCCCTTCGACGCCTCGGGCCTCGACGTCGTCGTCATCGGCGGCGGCGACACGGGCGCGGACTGCGTCGGGACGTCCCACCGCCAGGGCGCGCGGTCGGTGACGCAGCTGGAGATCATGCCGCGGCCGCCGGAGGCCCGCTCGGACGCGCACCCGTGGCCGACCTACCCGATGATCTACCGGGTGTCCTCGGCGCACGAAGAGGGCGGCGAGCGGCTGTACTCGGTGAACACGCAGGAGTTCGCGGCCGACGCCGACGGCCGGGTGCGCGCGCTGAAGCTGGTCGAAGTGCGCAACGAGGGCGGCAAGTTCGTCCCGGTCCCCGGTTCCGAACGCGAGCTGCCGGCGCAGCTGGTGCTGCTGGCGATGGGCTTCCTCGGACCGCAGAAGAAGGGCCTGATCGAGGACTTGGGCGTCGAGCTGGACGCGCGCGGCAACGTCGCACGCGACAAGACGTTCAAGACGAGCCTGGACAACGTGTTCGTAGCGGGCGACATGGGCCGAGGCCAGTCGCTGATCGTCTGGGCGATAGCGGAAGGCCGTTCCGCAGCCGCGGGCGTCGACGCGTTCCTGACGGGCCGCGGCATCCTGCCGGCCCCGATCGCCCCGACGGACCGCCCGCTGACGTAAGACCCGGCGCCGGCGGCGGTGCCAGAGTCGTCACCGCCGCCGGCGCTGTCCCGCCGCTCAGTTCCGGTCTTCGCTCGGCCGCTCCGCCGCCGATCCGGTCTCCTTGGTCTTCGCGATCGCCTGCAGGACGAGATAGCCGATGGCCACGACGGGGATCACGAAGATGACCGCCGGGAAGACGAACGTGCCGCGCGTCTGGTTGGCGACGTAGATCGCGTAGACGATCAGCCCGGCGCCGCCGACGGCGGCCCAGAACCGTTGCGAGGCCTTGAGTTTGGGCACGCACGCGGCACCGACCAGGATGATGCCGCTGAGCAGGCTGAAGACTTCGTAGACGCCCATGGGAGGTCCTTTCTCGGGTGGGTTCAGCGGGGCAGGGTGCTGCCCTTCGGGCCGTGGGTGTGGGAGACGAGCTTGGCGAAGCAGTGGTCGGCGTCGAGGTTTTCCGCGGCGCACCAGGCGTTCGCCGCGGCACCGGTGGTGAACGGCGTGTTCACCACGGTGATCCAGAAGTCGCCCTTGGTGAAGCTGCTGTAATCGCCGGACCAGAGCAGCAGGGCCGAGGGGTAGGTCTGGCGGGTCGTGGTGAAGTCCGCCCAGATCGCCCGCTGGTCGTACGTGGTGCCGTCCGCGACGAGGCCGTCGTTCTTCGACGACAGCTGCGGGACCCACCGGTCCGCCAGGGCTTCGGCCGACGTACGGTCGGTGGCGACCTGCTGCTGCAGCGTGGTCTGCGCGGCCGCCTCGTCCGACGGCGCGTTGTCGGCCGCGGTGGTGGGCTCGGCCGAGGTGTACGACTGGGTGTATGGCTGGGTGTACGGCGTCACCGAAGTCGTGGGCGCCGAATAGCCACCGCCGTAACTCCCGGAACCGCCGTAGCCGCTGCCGGTGTCCGCGTAGCTCGTCGTCCCCAAGCCGAGCGGGTGGCCGCAGACCGTCGCGGTCTGCCTCGTGGCGCGCTGCAGTTCCGTCCCCGACGTCTCGTCGGAATCGGCGATCTTTCCCAACGCGGCGGCGTCGGCGCTCAAATCGGTGCCGGAATACCGCTCGGCCAGATCGGAAAGGTCGTCGGCGCTGGAGAAAACGGCGTTGTCGAAGATTCCGCCGACCGCGGTCATCAGGGTGCGGCCCAGCTCGTCGAACCCGGTGCACAGCGCCCGCCGGTCGACGGGACCACTGGCACAGCCCGAAAGCCCGGCCAGCGCGACCGCCACGACGGCGGCCTGAGCGACAGCTCGTTTCATCTTCGCCTCCCGCGTTCGCAGTTCACGGACAGAGGTCGGCGAGCGCGCGGAATCCGCTACGGAATCCGGGAGACTGTCGGGGAAATGACCGGTATCGAGATTCCCGGTGTCGGGCGGAACCGTTATCAGCTGTCGAGAAGCGCGCTGCCCAGCGGGGTCAGCGAGTGCAGCACCGTGTTGCGCTCCCGGTGCGTGATGATCAGCCCCGCGCGGCGCAGGACCGTCGCGTGTTTGCTGACCGCCGACGGCGTGACGCCCAGCCGCGCCGCCAGTTCGGAGGTGCTGCAGCCGACCGCCAGCACCGTCAGCGCCGCCGCGCGGGTCGGGCCGAGCAGGTCCGCCAGCGCGTTGCCGCGCACGGGCCGGGCCGCGCGGTCGGGCGCCGACCCGTAGGAAGCCTGGCGGACGCACGGGTAGAGCAGCCGCGGGATCCCGCCCGGGGCGGGCGTGACGAGCGCCGGGCACACCGAAAAGTACGTCGGCACCAGCAGCAGCCCGGTGCCCTCCGACACGGGCCCGCCGGCGGTGCGGTCGTCGGTCTCCAGCACCGGGGGCGCCCAGCGGACCATCGGGCGCAGGCCGGTCAGCAGCGCGTCGACGCCGCCGTGGAGCAGCACCTGCGTGCGCATCCCGAGGTCCGCGTCCACCTGGGCGCCGACGAAGTCCCAGCTCGGCGCGAGGGCCAGTTCGTGGTAGTCCTGCATGGCCTGGACCAATCGCGGCAGGCCCGCGGTGTCGCCGTCGGCGAGCGCCGTCGCCCAGCCCGGGAGCTCGTGGTCGGCCGGCGCGGTGCGCAACCCGATCTTCAGCGCCGTCGGGTCCGTCTTCAGCACCGCCGTGAGCCCCGACTCCAGGTCGTAGCGGCCCGCGGCCGGCAGCAGGAACTCCGGGAGCGGCGCGTCCGGGCGGCAGAGCCACATCAGCACGGCCGCCGAGTCCGGCAGGCCCTGCCACACCCGGTGCCGCCAGCGGTTGAACGCCGACGACGCCGCGTTGCGCCCGCCGTCACGCCGTTGCAGGACCTGCAGGCTCGCGGCGAGCTCGGCCATCGGGTCGGCCGCGGCGGCGAGCCCGACGCGGATCAGGTCGTGCAACGTCAGCTCGATGCGCACCGATGGCCCCCCGGGTGTCTGCCCCCTCTATCGGCCGCCGTACCGTTCCGTTACACCGCTGACCAGCGTCTTTGCCGCTCCGGGAAATCTACTCGACGAGGCAGGAACTCCCCTGAATGATGGCTTTCAGAGGCCCGCTTTCGGGGGTTTGAGGGTCTCGACGAGGGGGATTCGCCGGTTTTGCTGTGCGCCGGGTCCATTGCGGCCCGGGGCTGGGTGGCGCCCGCCTTCTCCCCGTCATCAGGTGCCATCCAGATGCCGAAAAGGGGAACGATGACGAAGATCAAGCGACTGATGGTGACGGTCGCCGCGGCGGCGGGCCTGCTGGGCCTGGTCGCCGTACCGCAGGCCGGCGCGGCGCCGGCCGATGGCAAGGGGGATGTGAAGGTCTCTTCGCTGGCCGGGGTCACGCTCCGGCACTCGAAGGTGGCCGACGCGGCGAAGCAGCAGCGGTCCACCAACCGCGCGGCGGCCGACGTCGACCCGGGGCCGTGGCTGATCGTCTCCGCTCAGTCCGGCCGTTGCTGGGACGCGGATCTGAACACGATCGGCGCGAACGGCACGAAGGTGCAGCTCTGGGACTGCAACGACACGGCGCCGAACCAGGCGTTCTGGCTGACCCAGAACCCGGAGGGCTTCTACCGCTTCCAGAACTACCAGAGCAACCGGTACCTCGACGCCGACCTGAACACGATCGGCAAGAACGGCACCAAGGTCCAGCTCTGGGACTTCATCGCCGGTGGCAAGAACCAGTGGTGGGCGGGCACCGTCAACCCGGAGGGCTACCTGCGGCTGCAGAGCGGCGCGAGCACGCGCTACCTGACCGCCGAGGGGTCGGCCGGGACCAACGGCACGCGCCTGCAGCTGTGGGACTTCATCTCGGGCGGCACGTCCCAGTGGTGGTCCTGACCAGTTGATCGAATAGCCGCTTGAACGGAACGCGGGTCCCGGCCGGGGCCCGCGTTTCCGTTTCCGCACCGATTACGCGTTCAACTTAATCTTTCGTGTGAAACCGCCGAGCGGGTGGCGCGAAGCCGCCCGTTCGTTGCATTCTGTGTTCAGGGGACCCGGCCGGCCGCAGGGGAGGAGCCGGCCGGGTACCGCCGCTAAGCGATGTCTCGTAACTGATCTTGTGTTTGGTGGTGCTGGTGTTGCGGATCAGTCCGTGAGGAGGATGTTGTGCAGGTGTGCGATTCCGGACACCGTGTCGTTCAGGGTGCGGGCGGCGCGGCGATAGTCGCGCAGGATCTTCCAGCACTTCATCCGAGCGAGCGCGTGTTCGACGCGGGCGCGGATCTTGCGGTGGCCGGCGTTGAGGTCTTCTTTCCAGTCCGGCAGATCGCTACCGTCACGAGGTTTGCGGTAGGGCATGATCACCTCGGGATTGCCTTGGTAGCCGCCATCAGCCATCACCGGGCGCCCTGCCAGTTCGCGTTCGATTCCGGAGTCGCGGTAGACGGTGCAGTCGTTGCGGTTGCCCGGGTGGGCGTCGCCGGTGGCGATCACCAGGCGGGTGTCGGCGTCGATCGCGACCTGCACGTTCGCCGAGTACCGGTAGTTCTTCGACGGTGCCGCCAACCGGTGGTCCCGTGTCGGCACCAAGGTGCCGTCGACGATCGCGATCGCGTCGATCCGGCGTTTGCGGACTGGTGCGAGCGCCAGCAGCGGTCCGATGGTGTCGATCACTCGATGCGCCGCGGAGTGCGACACTCCGAACAGCGGCCCGATCTGGCGCATTGTCAGGTTTGTCCGCCAGTACGTCGCGACCAGCAGCACACGATCGGCCAGGTCGAGGCGCCACTGGCGGCCAGGTCGGCCATCGGCGATCTCGTCTCCGCCACGTCTCGCCACGATCCGCACCAGCTTCCGGAACTGACCTGGTTCCAGCCCCGTGAACGGGGTAATCCACTCCGGTCGCGATGCCGAGATCACCTGCACCACACCATGATCGACTACATGCACGACCAGACCCACGCCGGGTTACGAGACATCCCTTAGGCGGTTTACTTGGGGAGGGGACCCTGATGTCTGTCGATCTGTCCACCACACTGTCCTGGACCACGGTGAGCGGTGACGCCGCCACGATGCTCGGCGAGTTGCAGCCGAACATCCTCAAAGCGCACGTGCGCGACCACCTTTCCGCGTTGTTCCTGACGTTCAGCGAACCGGTGGAGGCGCGGGCGTTCCTCGTCTCGGTCACCGGGAAGATGAAGTCCGCCAAGGAACACCTCGCCGAGGTCGGCGGGTTCAAGAGCGGCGGCGCCCCCGGGACGCCGTACGTCGGCGCCGGGCTCACCGCGGCGGGCTACCGCGCGCTCGGCGTCGAGAGCGTCCCGCAGGACGAGGCGTTCCTGCGGGGCATGGCGGCGCCGGACACGCGGCGGAAGCTGAGCGATCCGCCGCGCTCGACGTTCGATCCGGGCTACCACGGCGAGATCCACGCCGTCGTGCTCGTCGGCGACGCCACCGACAAGGCGATGACCGCGCGGCGCAACGAGATCCTCGACCTGCTGCCGGACTCCGTCGCCGTCGTGGCGGAGGAAACCGGGCTCGGCCGGGTCAACGCGCGCGGTGAGGGCATCGAGCACTTCGGCTACGTCGACGGCCGCAGCCAGCCGTTGTTCCTCACCGAAGACGTCGACGCGGAAAAGAACAACACCGACGGCATCAACGTCTGGAATCCGGCGGCGCCGCTTTCCCAGGTATTGGTGCCCGACACCGCGGCGCCGGATCCCGGCGTGCATTTCGGCAGTTACTTCGTTTTCCGCAAGCTGGAGCAGAACGTGCGCCGGTTCAAGCAGGCGGAAGCGGACCTGGCCGACACGCTCGGCCTCACCGGCGACGACCGCGAGCGCGCCGGCGCGATGATCATCGGCCGGTTCGAGGACGGCACGCCGTTGACCACCCAGCGGGAGGACGGCGCCGAGAGCCCGGTGTCGAACAACTTCACCTTCGACAGCGACCGCGACGCGCTCAAGTGCCCGTTCCAGGCGCACATCCGCAAGACGAACCCGCGCGGTTCCGGCGGCGCCGAAGACCCCGCGGGCGAGCGGCTGCACCTGATGGCCCGCCGCGGCGTCACCTACGGCGAGCGTCCGGACGACCCGAACGCCGACCTGCCGCCCGGGGCGCGCCCGAGCGGCGGGGTCGGGCTGCTGTTCATGGCCTTCAACTCCGTGCTGGGCAACCAGTTCGAGTTCACCCAGGCGATCTGGGCGGACAACCCGGGCTTCCCGATCGTCGACGGCGTCACGCCGGGCCTGGACCCGGTGATCGGCCAGGGCGCGCGCGGGCCGTCGGACTACACGGTCGACTGGGGCGGCTCGGCGCAGCGCACGGCGGAGCCGGTGCCGCAGGCGGTGACGCTCAAGGGCGGCGAATACTTCTTCATGCCGTCGCTCGCCTTCCTACGCTCGCTCTGATTACCCGGTACCTTTACCGCTCCTGGTGAAGCGGCGAAAGGGACGGGCTTGGACCGGCACGAACGGCTCAGCGCACTGCTGGACATGGTGGGGCAGCGGGACAAGATCGACGTCGAGGCCTCCGCGGAGGAGCTCGACGTCTCCCCCGCCACGATCCGGCGGGATCTGGACCACCTGGCCGGTCGCCAGCTGCTGACCCGCACGCGGGGCGGTGCGGTGGCGAGCAACGTCGCGTACGACCTGCCGTTGCGGCACAAGGCCGCGCGCAATGCGCCGGAGAAACAGCGCATCAGCGCGGCCGCCGCACGGCTGGTCGAGCGCGGCATGGTGCTGGGCCTCAACGGCGGCACGACGAGCACGGAGGTCGCCCGCGCGCTGGCGCTGCGCCCGGAGCTGGCCGAGCGCGACGGCTCGCCGGCGCTGACGGTGGTGACGAACGCGCTCAACATCGCCCACGAGCTGGCGGTCCGCCCCAATATCAAGATCGTCGTGACGGGCGGCGTGGCCCGCCAGCACTCGTTCGAGCTGACGGGCCCGCTGGCCAGCCTGTTCCTTGACCAGATCACCCTGGACCTGGTGTTCCTGGGCGTGGACGCGTTCGACCCCGAGCGCGGCGCGTACGCCCACCACGAAGGCGAGGCGAGCATCAACCGCCTGCTGGCCTCCCGAGCGCGTCAGGTGGTGGTGATAGCGGACAGCGGCAAACTGGGCGGCCACGCATTCGCCCGCATCTGCGACACCACGGCGGTCCACCAGCTGATCACGGACTCAGGAGCAGACCCGGATCAGATAGCGGCCTTCGTAGCGGCGGGAGTCGAGGTCGTCACAGCCTGACCGGCTGCCCGGCCGTCAGCGGTGAGGTCGCCGGGGCGGGCGGCAGCGAGGTGTCCGGGGATGGCTACACCCCCCAGCGGGCGGCCCGAGGCCCTGTCCGCTCCGATCGGCGTCGCACCCGTTCCGGCCGGTGTGGAAACCCCCAGACCCCCAGACCAGCCCCCCACCACTCCCTGGGGGGCGTCCCACGTCCAGTCTATCGCCTGTGACCTGCAAAAACGGGCTCCGGCAAATCTGTGGACAACTGCCCGGCTGTGGACAAGCGACTTGACACAGCCGGGCAGATCCGTCAGAGACGTCGGAGACACAGCGGGGGCGGATCCGAGAGAGACACAGCAGCTCCGTCAGTGCGCCGCCAGCCGGTCCAAGGCCAGCAGCCCCGCCCCCAGCCGCCCGGCCTCGTCGCCCAGCTTCGCGATCCGCAGTTCCGGCATCCGCTGGAAAGTCAGGTGCGACGCCAGCCAGTCGCGCACCGGCTCGAGCACGTAGTCCGCCGCCGTGAACAGCCCGCCGCCCAGGACGATCACCTCCGGGCCCAGCAGCGTCAGCAGCGTCCGGATGCCGTGGCCGAGGCCGTCCAGCGCGTCCTGGACCACCTCCACCGCCACCTCGTCGCCGTGGCGGGCCAGGTCGACGACCTCCCGCGCGCCGTCGGCCGGGCGGCCCGTGCGCTCGGTGTAGCGGCGGGCGATCGCCGCCGCCGAGGAGATCGCCTCCAGGCAGCCGGTCGCGCCGCAGCCGCACTTCAGCGAGTGGCCGACGTCGATGTGGCCGACCTCGCCCGCCTGCCCGCCCGCGCGGTGGATGCGGCCGTCGAGCAGCAGCGCGGCCGCGATCCCGGTGCCGACCGGGATGAACGCCGCGTTCCGCGCACCCTGGCCGGCGCCGACGCGGAACTCGGCGATGCCGCCCGCGGTGACGTCGTGGCCGAACGCCACCGGCAGCCCCAGCCGGTCCTCCAGCAGCTCGCCGAAGTGGACCTCGCGCCAGTCGAGGTTGGCGGAGAAGTGGCAGATCCGGGTCTCCTCGTCGACGATCCCCGGCACCACCACGCCGACTGCGGCCGGTGTCACTGTGCCGGCCTGCCCGGCCAGCATGTCGACGATCTCCGCCACCTGCTCGGCCAGCGCCGTGCCGTCCGCGCTGCGCGCCGTCTCGGCCCGCAGCGTCGCCTTCGGCTGCAGCTGCTCGTCGAGCAGCGCCGCCTTGATCGTCGTACCGCCCACGTCGAGGGCCGCCACCATTCGAGTCACCGGCGCATTGTCACATTGACGGGCCCGGAAGTGCGGACCTACGCTCAACCGGCAAGACGACGGAATCCGGAACGCGGTGCAAGTCCGCGCGGTCGCGCCACTGTGACCCCCGCCAGGGGGAAGCCAGACCCGGACCGTCGTATGAACCCCGATGAGGCCGCGAAAGCCCGAGGAGGCCCCCACCATGTCGCAAGCGGCAGTCCCCGCCGTTCCGCTCCCGGTCCGGATCCCGATCCGTGAGATCGTCCCGTGGGCGGTGTTCGTGGTGCTCCTCGCTCTGATCGCGGTGTACTTCGTCAGCGCCGAGCAGGGCGCCACCTCGATCTTCGCGAACATGTACGTCCACGAGTTCGTGCACGACGGCCGGCACCTGCTGGCCTTCCCCTGCCACTGATCGGCGGCACGTACTCCCATGATGAAGTCCCTGCTGGTCCGCGGCATGCTCGCGGGCCTGATCGCCGGTGTGCTCGCGTTCGGTTTCGCCTACGCCTTCGGTGAGCCGCCGGTCGACACGTCCATCGGGCTCGAAGAGACCCTTTCCCACGACCATGCCCACGGAACGGACGCCGACGCCGGCGCCGGTCAGGCCGCCGAAGCGCCCGAAGAGGAGCTGGTCCCCCGCGACATCCAGAGCACCGTCGGGCTGCTGGCCGGTGTGCTGGTCTACGCCGTCGCGATCGGCGGGCTGCTTTCGCTCGCGTTCGCGTTCGTCCAGGGCCGCCTCGGCAGCCTCCGGCCGCGGGTGACGGCGTTGCTGCTCACCGGCGGCGCGTTCGCCGTGGTGTTCCTGATCCCGTTCCTCAAGTACCCGGCCAACCCGCCCGCGGTGGGCCAGCCGGGCACGATCGGCTCGCGCACCGAGCTGTACTTCGGGTTCGTCGCCGTCTCCTTGCTCGCGGGCATCCTCGCGACGGTGTTCGGCCGCAAGCTCGCGGACCGGTTCGGCGCGCTGAACGGCTTCCTCCTCGCCGCGGCGGGCTACCTCGTGGTGGTCGCCCTGGTGGCGTGGCTGATGCCGGTGGTCGACGAGGTTCCCGCGGCGTTCCCGGCGTCGACGCTCTGGCGTTTCCGGACGGCGTCGATCGGCACACAGGTCACGCTCTGGCTCGCCCTCGGCCTGTCTTTCGGGGCCCTCGCGGAGAAGTCACTGACCAAGAAGGTCCCGGCCGCCGCCATTTCGTGATCAAGAACAAGGCGTCGCTCCTCTAGGATTTCCCCGCCGGGTCGGGGGACTCCGGAGGGGAATCTTGTTCGACGAAACACGCTCCACGCTGGCCGGCCACGACCAGACGACCGTCCGCGGGCTCGTCGATCCCGCCGGGACCGACGGGTTCGCGATCGCGTCGCTCGTCTGCGGGCTGCTCGGGCTCGTCCCGCTCGGCGTGGTGTTCGGCTGGCGCGCGCTCGTCCGGATCGGCGGCAGCGGCCGGTCCGGACGTGGCCTCGCGATCGCCGGGCTGACGCTCAGCGTGGTCTGGCTGGGCTTGGGCGTCAGCCTGATCACGACCGGGCCGAAACACGTCACGCAGGCGGCGCCCGGCCCGGACTACATCCAGGGCATGGCGATCGGCGACTGCCTGGACGCGGACGGCGAGCAGGTGATCCGGGCCGCCTGCGACGTGCCGCACGACGAACAGATCGCCGACCGGGTCGACGTCAGCGGCGGGTACACGACCTACCCGGGGCTCACCACGCTGCGAGAGCTGGCGCAGCCGTTGTGCCGGATCGCGGGGGCGGCGTACTTCACCCACGGCACCCCGCCGTCCGGCCTGGAGTTCCTGGCGCACATCCCGACCGAGTCGTCCTGGAACGCCGGAGCCCGGGAGGCGACCTGCACCATCGGAAAGCCGGACGGCAAGCTCACCGGGCCGCTCCAGCCCTGACCATCAGGGCGCTCCGGGCGGCACGAACGGCAGGCCCACTGGCGCGCCCAGCTCCAGCAACGTCAGCAGCGCCGCCGTGTCGAGGTGCTCGCCGACGGCGTCCGCCAGCCGGTCCAGCATGTCCTCGCGCAGGTCGGCGAAGCCCGGCGCGTCCGGGGACGGCGTCCACAAAACGCCCGCCTGCGCCGCCGCTTCCGTGAGCCAGGCCCGGCGGAAGGCGTCGTTCTCGAAGGCGCCGTGCCAGAGCGTGCCCCAGACGGCGCCGGCACGGTGACCGTCCAGAAAGGACTCCAGGGACGCGGACGCCGTCACCGAGCCGTGGTGGATCTCGTAGGCGTCCACGCGGGTGCCGCGCCACTCGCCCGACGGGCGGGCGAGCACCTTCTCCTCGGCGAACGTCACTTGGGCCGGCAGCAGGCCCAGGCCCGGCACCTCGCCGGCGCCGGACTCGACGTCGTCCACAATGGAGTCCGCGAGCATCTGGTAGCCGCCGCAGATGCCGAGGACCGGCTTCCCGGCCGCGGCGCGGGCCGCCAGCGCCGTGTCGAGACCGCGGGCGCGTAGCCAGGCCAGGTCGTCGACCGTGGCGCGGGAACCGGGCAGCACGACGACGTCCGCCGCGACGACTGTGTCCGGGTCGGCGGTCAGCGACACCGTGACGCCGGGTTCGGCGGCGAGGGCGTCGACGTCGGTGGCGTTGGACGCGCGCGGGAACCGGACGACGGCCACACTCAAGCCGCCGCGATGGGCCTCCCGGCGCCAGCCGGCCGCGGCCAGGGCGTCCTCCGAGTCGATCCACACCCGGTGGAGCCAGGGCAGCACGCCCAGCACCGGCCGGCCGGTGACCTTCTCCAGGCTGTCCAGGCCCGGGCGCAGCAGCCCGACGTCACCGCGGAACTTGTTGACGACCCAGCCCGCGACCAGCGCCTGGTCCTCGGCCGAGAGCAGCGCGAGGGTGCCGAACATCGCGGCGAGCACGCCACCGCGGTCGATGTCGCCGACGACGAGCACCGGCAGCCCGAACCGCCGCGCCAGCCCCAGGTTGACGTAGTCGCCGCCGCGCAGGTTGATCTCGGCGGGGCTGCCCGCGCCTTCGCAGACGACGACGTCGTAGCGCGCGCTGAGGTCTTCGTAGGCGGCGAAGGCGATCTCGGCGAGCCCGGCGCGGCCGGTCGCGTACTCCCCCGCTTCGAGGGTCCCGAACGGCTTCCCGAGCGCGACGACGTGACTGCGCCGGTCACTCCCGGGCTTGAGCAGCACGGGATTCATCGCGGCCTCGGGCTCGACGCGCGCCGCCCGCGCCTGCAGCCACTGGGCACGTCCGATCTCGGCGCCGTCGGCGCAGACCATCGAGTTGTTGGACATGTTCTGGGCCTTGAAGGGTGCGACGCGCACGCCACGCCGGGCGAGCCACCGGCAGATCCCGGCGGTGACCAGGCTCTTCCCGGCATCGGACGTCGTCCCGGCGACGAGCAGGCCGCTCATAGGTGCTCCTTTCCACAGATCGCGCGGTAGCTACGGATTTGTCCGCAGCTCGCGCAGTACTCGCTGAGTTGTCCGCAGGTCGCGCACTAGTCGCGGAGTTGTCCGCAGGTCGCCCGGCACCCGCGGATTGTCCACAGCTCGTGCACTACTCGCGGGAGTTGTCCGCTAATCGCCAGTATCCGCAGAGTTGCCCGTGGATCGCGTGACACCCGCGGAGTTGTCCACAGATCGTGCAGTACCCACCAAGTTGTCCACAGATCGCCGAACGGGGCTTCGCCCCCACCACCGGCCGATAGACTGGACAGGGGCCGCCCCCCAGGGAGTGGTGGGGGCTGCCATCGCGAGCCCGAGGCCGATCCCGGACGTGACAGCCGCAGCCGCCGCTCGGCGACCAGCGCGGCCACGGCCGACCCCGGCGCTAATCGCGGCCACGGCCGATCCCGGCGCCGGTCACCACAGTCACCACAGCCACAGTCAACGCGGCCGCACCCACCAGCCGGGACAACCGCACCGCCCGCCGCAGGTCTACCGGCTCGGGATCGCGGCCTTCCCCCAGCCGCGCCCGGCGCTCGACCTCGCCGCCGTAACTGTTCGTGCCGCCCAGCCGGATGCCCAGCGCGCCCGCGAACGCCGCCTCCACCTGGCCCGCGTTGGGGCTCGGGTGGTGCCCGCCGTCGCGGCGCCAGATCCGCCAGGCCGTGCTCGCCCGGCCGCCGACGAGGGGCGCGCACGCGACCGTCAGCGCGGCTCCGAGGCGGGACGGGGCCAGGTTCACCAGGTCGTCGGCGCGGGCCGCGGCCCAGCCGAACTCCTGGTAGCGCGGTGACCGGTAGCCGACCATCGCGTCGAGTGTGTTGAGCGCGCGGTAGCCGAGCAGGCCCGGCAGCCCGGCGACGGCGCCCCAGAACAGCGGTGCGACCACGGCGTCCGACGTGTTCTCGGCGATCGACTCGGTCGCGGCGCGGGTCAGCTCGGCGGAGTCGAGCGTCGTCGCGTCACGCGCGCAGAGGTGCGAGAGCCGAACACGCGCCGAAGGGACTTCGCCCGCTTCGAGCAGCCTCGCCATCTCCGCACCTTCGGCCGCGAGACCACGTCCGCCGAGCACCACCCACGTACAGACGGCAGTCGCCGCGAAGCGCGCGAAGGGACTTCGCCGCGTCGCAGTCTGAAGCGCGGCGCCGAGGCCGACAGCCGCGAAGGTGCACAATCCCGCGTACGCGGCTCCGCGCGGCTTCGAGTCGGCCCACACGCGGCGTTCGAGAGCCGCCGCGGCGGTACCGAAGATCGCCACCGGATGCCCCCGACGGGGGTCGCCGAACAGGGTGTCGGCGACATATCCGGTAACGAGTCCGGCCGCGGTTGTCCCTAGACGGAGTGGCACGTGGCGCACGTTAGCGCGTGCACCACAATGCCCGGTATGACCAAGCTGACGCACCGGCTAGCCGGGTATCTCGAAAACCTGGCCCGCGCCCTCCGCCGGTACGGACGCGACGAAGGAAAGGTGCTCGTCCTCGGCGGGGTCCGCTCGGGGAAGTCGCGGCACGCCGAGCGGCTCGTCGCCCGCCACCCGCACCTCGTCTACGTCGCGCCCGGCCTGCTCCCGAGCGACGACGACCCCGAATGGGCCGCGCGGGTGGCCGCGCACCAGGCGCGGCGGCCGTCGAACTGGAAGACCGTCGAGACCACGGACCTCGCGGGCACGCTCAGGAAGGCGACCGAGCCGCTCCTCATCGACTGCCTCGGCACCTGGCTCTCGCGGGTGCTCGACGAGGTCGGCGCGTGGGAGCAGGAGCGGGGCTGGGAGCACCGGCTCGACGACCGGCTCGAGGACTTCCTGGCCGCGTGGGCCGCGGCGCGGGTGCCGGTGGTCGCGGTCAGCAACGAGGTCGGCAGCGGTGTGGTGCCCGCAACGTCGTCCGGACGGCTGTTCCGTGATGTGCTGGGCGCACTCAACAACCGGGTGTCCGCCGACGCCGACCGGGTCCAGCTGGTCGTCGCGGGGCGGGTGCTCGACCTGTAGGACCCGTACCCCGGAGGCGCTCGTGTTCGACGTACCCGTGCCTGATGCCACCGCCCGCGCCGCCGCGCAGGAGCGGCTCGACGGCCTGGTCAAGCCGCTCGGCTCGCTGGGCAGGCTCGAGGAGATCGCCGCCTGGCTGGCCGCGGCGCACGGCAGCGTGCCGCCGCGCCCCCTCGACGACGTCCGCGTCGTCGTCTTCGCGGGCGACCACGGCGTCTCCGCGCTGTCGGCGTACCCGCGCGAGGTGACCGCGGCGATGGTGCGGGTGTTCCTGGCCGGCAAGAGCGGCGTGAACGTGCTGGCCGCGCAGGTCGGCGCGCGGGTCCGGGTCGCCGACCTCGGCGTCGACTGGGACGGTTCGGACGTCCCGGCGGACGTGACGGCTCACAAGATCCGCCGCGGCTCGGGCTCGATCGACGTCGAGGATGCCCTGGAGCCGGGCGAAGCGCGAGCGGCTTTCGAGGCGGGCCGCGCGATCGCGGACGAAGAGCGCGAAGCGGACGTGCTCATCCCGGGCGACATGGGCATCGGCAACACGGCGATGTGCGCGGCCCTGGTCGCGGCGTCGCTGGGGTTGCCGGCGTCCGAGGTGGTCGGCACCGGAACCGGCGTCGACGCGGACGGCTTGGAGCGCAAGACGGCGGCGGTCTCGGCGGCGTTGTCGCGGACCGCGGGCCGGGTGGACGACCCGTTCGAGCGGCTGACGGCCCTGGGCAGCGCCTGCGTCGCGGCGACGGCGGGCTTCCTGGTCCAAGCGGCGGTCCGCGGCATCCCGGTGGTCCTGGACGGCGTGTTCTCGGGCGCGGCGGCCCTGGTGGCGCGGGACATCGCGCCGAGGGCGGAGCAGTGGTGGCTGGCCGGGCACCGCTCGACGGAACCGTCGCAGGCGTTCGCGCTGAAGGCCCTGGGCTTGGAACCGATCCTGGACTTCGGGCTACGCCTGGGCGAAGGCAGCGGCGCGGTGCAGGCGATCCCGACGCTGCGCGCGGCCCGCGCGATCATCGCGGACATGGGCCTGCTGGCGGACTTGGCGTGAACGCAGCCCCCACCACTCCCTGGGGGGCGTCCCCTGTCCAGTCTATCGGCGGGTGGCCGGTCACAAGCCCCGTTCGGCGATCTGTGGACAACTCCGCCGGCTCCGACGCGGCTGTGGACAACTCCGCCGGCCGCGGCCGGACCGCGGGCGAGCCGACGTGAGCCGCTGGGGTGATGCCGCGCGGATGGCCGTCGGGACGCTGACCACCGTGCCCGTCCCGGCGCCGCGCGTCATCGACCGGCGTGTGGCCGGGGGCGCCATGGTGCTCGCGCCGCTGGCCGCCGTCCCGCTGGCCGCGGCCGCCGGGCTGATCGTGTGGGCCGGGCACGCCGTGCACCTGCCGGCCGTCGCCACCGCCGGGCTCGCCCTCGGGGCGGTCGCGCTCGGCAGCCGTGGCCTGCACCTGGACGGGCTCGCCGACACCGCCGACGGCCTCGGTGCCTCCTACGACCGCGCCAAGGCCCTCGACGTCATGCGCCGCGGCGACTCCGGGCCGACCGGGGTCGCGACGCTGGTGTTCGTCCTGCTCGTCCAGGTCGGCGCGCTGGCCGGGGCGATCGCGGCGGACCACGGCATCGCCGCCTGCGCCGCGATCCTGATCGGCCGCTGCACGCTGTCGATGTCCTGCGCGAAAGGCGTCCCGTCGGCTCGTCCGGAGGGCTTGGGCGCGACGGTCGCGGGGTCGGTGCCACGGTCGGCTGCGGCAGCCTTGGCCGCCGCAGCGGCCGCCGGCACCGCGTTCCTTCCCGGCTTGCCGTGGTGGCGCGGACCGCTGGCCGTCCTGCTGGCCTACGCCGTCGCCGCGGCACTGCTCCGGCGCTGCACCACCCGGCTCGGCGGCGTCACCGGCGACGTCCTCGGCGCGGGCGTCGAAGCCGGGGTCGCGGCCGCGTTGCTCGCGCTGTCAACCTGAGGCCTCCGCCCGGCGTGTACCAGGTAAACGCCGAGGAGGACGCCCTGAGCACCGACATCGCCGTGGACCTGGCGGATCTCTTCCGTGCCCACCGCCCCGGCCTCGTCCGGCTCGCCGTGCTGCTGCTCGGTGACCGCGGGCTCGCCGAGGACGTCGTGCAGGACGCCTTCGTCGCGCTCTTCAAACGGTGGCCGCTCGACGACCCCGCCGGCGCCGGCGGCTACCTGCGCGTCTCCGTCGTCAACGGCGCCCGCTCCGCCCAGCGGCGCGCGGCCCTGCGGCTGCGGCACCGCAAAGCCGAGCAAGCCGAACGCGACGACGGCCCGCCCGCCGACGCCGAAGCCCTGCTCGACGAGGAACACCGCGAGGTCATCGCCGCCGTGCGGCAACTGCCGCGACGGCAACGGGAAGTGCTCGTGCTGCGGTACTGGTCCGGCCTCTCCGAAGCCGAGATCGCCGACACGCTCGGCGTCTCCCGCGGCACGGTCAAGACCTGCGCGTCCCGCGCGCTCGCGAAACTGGAAGGACAGCTCCGATGACCGACGTCGAAACGCGGCTGCGCGCCGCCTTCGCAGCCCTCGCCGACCACGTCGACGTCCGGGAAACCGCACCGGCACCGCGACGGCGGGTGCTCGTCCCGGCCCTGGTCGCGGCCGTCACGATCCTGGTCGCCGGCGGGATCATCCTCGCGAGCCGCCCGGCGCCGGCGCCCGTGCCGGTCGTCCCGGCGGTGCCACTGCCCCGCCAGACCCACGGTTTCCTGCCGAACTTCGCGCTGCTCACCCACTGCGGCGTCGACGAGACGCGCAGCGGCCTGACCTACTTCGAGGCGGAAACGCCGCTGTACGGCCCGAACGGCGGAGCGCCGGCGGGCTGGGGCAACCCTTACCAGGAGGGCACGATGTTCTTCACCGACTCCGGGGACATGATCTTCCGCGACGACCAGGGCCACGAGGTGCGGTTCCTGGTCCGGCGCGGCGCGACGGCGTTCAAGCACCTCTGCGAATAGCCGTCAGGAACGCGTCCGTCGTTTCACGATCCCGCACCGCCAGGCGCAGATGATCCGGCCCCAGCCCGGGGAACGTGTCGCCGCGGCGGACCGCGTAGCCCGCTTCGCGCAGCCGCAGGCGGACGTCGGCGCCGCCGGGGACGCGGATCAGCACGAACGGGCCACGCGGCTCGCCAAGCACGCGAACGCCCGCCGCGGCCAGGCCCGACACCAGGTACTCGCGGTCCGATTCCGCCGCCACCGCAAGCTTTTCGGCTTCCTCCACAGCGGACGGACGACAGCACGCCACCGTCGCGACACCGGCCAAAGTGGACACTGACCACGGCACCTGGACCGCACGCAGCCGCTCGATCACGGAAGGCTCGGCGAGCACATAACCCGCCCGTAGCCCGGCCAGACCCCACGTCTTCGTCAGGCTGCGCAGCACAACGACGCCGGGAACGCCGTGAGCCAAGCTCTCGGCTTCCCCGGGAACCGCGTCCAGGAACGCCTCGTCGACGACCAGCAGCCGACCGGGCTGGGCCAACGCACGCAGAGACGCGGCCGGGTGCAGCACCGACGTCGGATTCGTCGGGTTGCCGACGAACACCAGATCCGCATCCTCAGGCACCGCGGCCGGATCGAGCACGAACCCGTCCACTTCGGACAGGATCACCCGCGAAACCTCATGACCCGCCGCTCGCAGCGCGGCCTCCGGCTCGGTGAACTGCGGGTGCACGACCACCGCGCGCCGCGGCCGCAGCGCCGACGCCAGGAGCGTGAACGCTTCCGCGGCACCGGCCGTGACCAGCACTTCCGAAGGAGAACGGCCGTGCCGCACAGCGACGGCAGCAGTTGCTTCGACAGCAGAGGGATAGGCCGCGAGAGTGTCCAAAGCGGACACCAGCTCGGCCCGCAGCCACGCCGGCGGCCGCGGCAGCCGGACGTTCACCGCGAGATCCACCAGCCCCGGCCCGACTTCGCGGTCGCCGTGGTGGTGCAGGTCGTACTCAGCCATGGGCGAAGGCCCGGACGCGGCCGGCGAACCGCTGCGCCAGCTCGGGATACCCGGCCCAGTGGACGTGCAGGTAGGACGCGTGCAGCGTCGGCGACGCGAAGCCGTCCAGCTGCCGGTCCCAGCCCCAGGCCGCCGACGCGCCGTGCGGCGGCGTGACTTCCGTGCGGTGGAACTCGTGCCCGGTGACGCGCTGCCCGGCCGCGGCCAGCACGTTGTCCTCGACGGCGACCGCGCGCCGGTAGCCGAGCTTGCCCCGCGCGGTCATCTTGGCGTCCGCCGGCACCGCGCCGACCATCGGCACGCCGTCCAGCGACTGGCACAGGTACAGCAGTCCGGCGCATTCCGCGCTGACCGGCATCCCGCGGTCGACCGCCTTCGCCACCTCGGCGCGCAACGCCGTGTTCGCCGACAGCTCGGCCGCGTGCACCTCGGGGAACCCGCCGCCGAAGTACAACCCGGCGCACCCATCGGGCAACGTCTTGTCCCGCAACGGATCGACGTCCACGACGTCGATCCCGCACGCCGCGAGCAGCTCGATGTTCTCGGTGTAGCGGAAGGTGAACGCCGGCCCGCCCGCGGCCGCGACCGTCGCACGTGGACCGTCCACACCGGACGGTGTCCACATCGGAGCCGAAAGCCGGGACGCCCCCGAAGCGATCCGGACGATCGCTTCCAGGTCGACGCCATCGGTGACCCACGCGGCGAGCGAGGGCAGCACGCGCTCGGCTTCCGCGGACCGTTCCGCGGCGGGCACCAAGCCGAGGTGCCGGCTCGGCGCGTGGATCTCTTCGTTGCGGTACAACGCACCCAGCAGCGGGACGCCGGTCGCTTCCAGCGCGGACGCGATCTCGTCGAGGTGCCGTTGCGAGCCCAGCTTGTTCAGGATGACGCCGGCGAGCCGCACCCGCGTGTCATAGGAAGCGAACCCGAGCACCGTCGCCGCGACGCTGCGCGAAGCCGCCGACGCGTCCACCACCAGCACCACCGGCGCGTCGATCAGCCGGGCGACGTGCGCGGTCGAGGCGTACCCCTCGGTGCCCAGCGCGCCGTCGAACAAGCCCATCACGCCCTCGATCACGGCGATGTCCGCATCGCGGGAACCGTGGCGCAGCAAGGGGATCAGCGTGTCCTCACCCTGCAGGAACGGGTCGAGGTTGCGAGCCGGGCGGCCGGTCGCCAACGCGTGGTAGCTCGGGTCGATGAAGTCCGGGCCGATCTTGTGCCCCGACACCCGGTGCCCGGCCGTGCGCAGGGCCGCCATCAGGCCGGCGGCGATGGTGGTCTTGCCGTGCCCGGAGCCGGGCGCGGCGATGACCACGCGCGCTACCACTCGATCCCCCGCTGGCCCTTCTGGCCGGCGTCCATCGGGTGCTTGACCTTGGTCATCTCGGCGACGAGGTCGGCGGCGTCGAGCAGTTCCGGCGGCGCGTACCGGCCGGTGATGACGACGTGCTGGTGCCCCGGCCGGTCGACCAAAGTGGACACGACGTCGTCGACTTCGAGCCAGCCCCACTTGAGCAGGTAGGAGAACTCGTCGAGGACGTAGAAGTCGTGCGTCTCGGCGGCGAGCCGTCGCTTGATCTCCGCCCAGCCCTCACGGGCGTTCGACGCGTGGTCCTCGTCGGTGCCGGACTTGCGCGCCCAGCTCCAGCCCTCACCCATCTTGTGCCACTCGACCGGCCCGCCCTCGCCGGTGTCGTCGTGCAGCTTGCCCAGCGCGCGGAACGCGGCTTCCTCGCCGACGCGCCACTTCGCCGACTTGACGAACTGGAACACGCCGATCGACCAGCCCTGGTTCCAGGCGCGCAGCGCCATCCCGAAGGCCGCGGTCGACTTGCCCTTCATCTCGCCGGTGTGCACGGCGAGCAGCGGCCGGTTGCGGCGCTGGCGCGTGGTCAGCCCGTCCTTCGGGACGACTTCCGGTTTCCCCTGCGGCATCAGGCGGCCCGTCCCGCGGTGCGCGCGCGGACGGCGTCGGCGAGCGACTCCGCGGCGACGTCGGACAGCGGCACGTGCTCGCCACCGAGGCGGACGGCCAGATCCGCGGCGAGACCGAGCCGCATCTTGCCGCTCTCGCAGTCCATCACCACGGTCGTGACGCCGGTGAGCAGCCCGGCCGCGGCCTGGGCGCGCGCGACGGCGTTCGCGCCGCTGGTGGCGCGGCCGTCGGTGACGACGACCAGCAGCGGACGGCGTCGCGGATCGCGGATCTCTTCGACGCGCAGCACGCGCGCGGCTTCCAGGAGGCCTTCGGCCAGTGGCGTCCGGCCGCCGGTCGGCAGGCCTTCGAGGCGGGACGCGGCCGCGTCGACGCTGATCGTCGGCGGCAGCGCGAGTTCCGCGCTGTCACCGCGGAAAGTGACGAGCCCGACCTTGTCGCGGCGCTGGTAGGCGTCGAGCAGCAGCGACAGCACCGCGGACTTGACCTCGCGCATGCGGGCCTTCGCGCCCATCGAGCCCGACGCGTCGACACAGAACAGGACGAGGTTGCCTTCACGGCCTTCGCGCAGCGCGAACCGCAGGTCCTGCCGTCGCATCTTCAGCCCGGCGCCCTCGCGGCCACGGGCTTTCTGGTGCGGTGCCGCGGCTTTGACGGTCGCGACCAGGTGCGGCCGCCCGTCCCGGACGCTCGGGGGCTGGACGCCGATGGTGCGTCCGCTGTCGGTGATCGCGCGCGACCGGCGTCCGCGCTCGCCCTCGCCCATGCCCTTGACGCGGAACACGCGGGCCTTGAACGTCTCGCCGGCGCCGACGGTCTTCTGCTGCCCGCCCTGTTGCTGGGGTTGGCCCTGCGGCGCGTCTCCTCCCTGAGGAACGTCCGGCGGAACGTCTTGCGGCGCGTCCTCCGGCGTCGAACCGCTGCCCGGGCCGTCGTCCTCGGGGCCGGGTTCCGGCGGCTGGGCGTCCTGAAGGGCCTGCTCCAGCTGCTCTTCCGAGATCCCGGGCGTGTCGAACGGGTTGCGGCGGCGCCGGTGCGGCAGCGCGAGCCGGGCGGCGACGCGGACGTCTTCGGTGGTCACCTCGTCGCGGCCGGCCCAGGCGGCGTGCGCGACCGCGGCGCGCGCGGTGACGATGTCCGCGCGCATGCCGTCGACCTCGAACGACGCGCAGATCTCGGCGATCTGCCGCAGCGCGTCGTCGGGCAGCTTGACCGCGGGCAGAAGCCGTTGCGCCGACTCGATCTCCTCGGCGAGGCGGGTGTCTTCGTCGGTGTACCCGGCGGCGAAGGCGTCGGGATCGGCTTCGTAGGCCAGGCGACGGCGGACGACCTCGACGCGCTGCTCGGGATCGCGGCTGGAGGCGACCTCCACGGTCAGGCCGAACCGGTCCAGCAGCTGCGGGCGCAGCTCGCCCTCCTCGGGGTTCATGGTGCCGATCAGCACGAACCGCGCCGCGTGCGACACCGAGACGCCCTCGCGCTCGACGGTCGCGCGGCCCATCGCGGCGGCGTCGAGCAGCGTGTCGACGAGGTGGTCGTGCAGCAGGTTGACCTCGTCGACGTACAGCAGCCCGCGGTGCGCGGCGGCGAGCAGGCCGGGCTGGTAGTCCGTGACGCCCTCGGCGAGCGCACGTTCCAGGTTCAGCGAGCCGACGACCCGGTCCTCGGCCGCGCCGACGGGCAGCTCGACCAGCCGCGCCGGGCGCCGGTGGCCGCTCGCGCCGTCGTGGGGGCCGTCCGGGCAAACCGGGTCGGGAGCCGCGGGATCGCACGAAAAGCGGCAGCCGTCGACGATGTCCACGCCGGGCAGCAGGCCCGCGAGCGCGCGGACCATGGTCGACTTCGCGGTGCCCTTCTCACCCCGCACCAGCACCCCGCCCACGGCGGGCGAGATCGAGGACAGGATCAGCGCCAGGCGCAGGTCCGGCATCCCGACGACGGCGGTGAACGGGTACGGCTTCAACAGCACTCCTTCAGCGGCGGAGGTCGGCGACCGGCCGATCATCGCACAGCGCCCGCCTCGCTTAGGGTGGGAAATCGTGCGCGAAAAATCACGTCGACCTGCAACGGGACCCGGGGATTCCGACGACGTCCCACCGCGGAGCCCACGACGCCTGACGGTGGTCGGGATCGGCGCCGACGGCTGGCCCGGGCTCTCGGAACAAGCCCAGGCCCTGGTCCTCGGCGCCGACGTCGTCATCGGCGCGCCGCGGCAGCTGGGGTACCTGCCCGCGGAGGTGCCGGCGGTGCCGTGGCCTTCGCCGTTGCTACCCGGCCTGGACGCGCTGCTCGCCGAGCACGAAGGCCACCGCGTGTGCGTCCTGGCCAGCGGAGATCCGTTTTTGTCGGGGGTGGGTTCTACTCTGGTGGCTCATGGATATGAGGTCGAGGCGCTGCCCGCGCTCTCGTCGGTGACACTGGCCCGGGCCCGGCTGGGCTGGTCCGCCGAGGAGACCGAGGTGGTGACCCTCGTCGGCCGATCGTCGGCGCGCGCGGCCCGGGTGCTCGCGCCGCGCCGGCGGGTGCTCGTCCTGGGCGCCGACGCGGCGGCTCTGCGCTCCCTGCTCACCGTGCGGGGTTATGGCGAGAGCGAGCTGTTCGCGCTGGAGAACCTGGGCGGGCCCGAAGAGCGCATCTCCGACGGCTGGACCGGCGATCCCGGTCCGCTGACGGTGTTCGCGCTGGAGTGCACCGGCCCGGCGCTGCCCCTGATCGGCATCCCGGACGACGTGTACGCCCACGACGGCCAGCTGACGAAGCGCGACCTGCGGGTCTCGGCGCTGGCCCGCCTCGCCCCGAGCCCCGGCGACCTGCTGTGGGACGTCGGGGCGGGCGCGGGCAGCGTCGGCATCGAATGGTCGCGGATGCACGCGATGAACCGCTCGATCGCGATCGAGCGTGATCCCGAACGCGCCGAGCGGATCGGCCGCAACGCGGTCGACCTGGGAGTACCGGAACTGGAGGTGGTGACCGGAGAAGCACCCGACGCGCTGAGCGCGCTGCCCGCGCCGGACGCCGTCTTCATCGGAGGCGGCGTCACGGTGCCGGGTGTACTGGACGCGTGCCTGACCACGGGCGCGCGAGTGGTGGCGCACGGGGTCACCCTGGAAGCCGAGCAGGTCCTGGCCCGGGCGTACGAGCAGCACGGTGGTGAGCTGCTGCGGATCGCGGTCGAGCGGGCCGCCCCGCTGGGCGGGTTCACCGGCTGGACGCCGGCGCGGACCGTGACGCAGTGGAGCAGCCGATGACCGGCCGTGCCGCAGCTGCAGCCGCGGCCCGCACCCGCGGCGCACGGCGAACGTCGGGCCACGCCACCGCGGCTCGTGCCCACGGCGCACGGCGAACGACCGGCTGCGCCACCGCGGCCCACACCCCGGGGAGCAGCCGATGACCGTGTACTTCGTCGGTGCCGGGCCCGGGGCCGCGGACCTGATCACCGTGCGCGGGCGTGACCTGCTGGCTCGCTGCGGCGGCTGCCTCTACCCCGGCAGCATGACGCCCACCGACCTGCTCGCGTACTGCCCGCCGTCCGCGGAGCTGGTGGACACGGCGAACCTCAGCCTGGCGGAGATCGTCGAGAAGCTGGTCCAAGGGCACCGGGCCGGGCACGATGTCGTCCGGTTGTGCTCCGGCGACCCGTCGCTCTACAGCGCCGTCGCCGAGCAAGCGCGGCGCCTCGACGCCGCCGGCGTGCCGTACGAGGTCGTGCCCGGCGTGCCCGCCTTCGCCGCGTCGGCTGCGGTGCTCGGGCGGGAGCTGACCGTGCCGGAGGTCGGGCAGAGCCTGATCATCACACGCGTGCAGGCCCGCTCGACCGCGATGCCGCCGGGCGAGACGCTGGCCGCGTTCGCCGCCACCGGGGCGACCCTCGCGCTGCACCTGGCGATCAACCACGTCGAACGGGTCGCCGGCGAACTCGTCCCGCACTACGGCGCCGACTGCCCGGTCGCCGTCGTGGCGCTCGCGAGCCAGCCTGGCGAAACCGTCGTGCGTGGGGTGCTCGGCGAACTCCCGCAGCTGGTCCGCGCGGCCGGGATGACGCGGGCGGCGACCATCTTCGTCGGCCGGGTGCTCGCCGCGGCCGGGTTTCCGGACAGCTTCCTCTATTCCAGTGCCCGCGACCGGGCGAACCAACCGGAGTCGTTGTGACGCACCTGCGCTGGGGCCTGCTGGCCGCCGGGACCATCGCCGCCGAGTTCGCCGCGGGCGTCGACGAGAGCAAGCACGGCGTGCTGACCGCCGTCGCCGCGCGGTCCGCCGACCGGGCGCGCGAGTTCGCGACACGCTTCGAGATCCCGAAGGCCTACGGCAGCTACGAAGACCTCCTCGCCGACCCGGAGGTCGACGCGGTGTACGTCTCGACGCCGCACCCGATGCACCGGGAGTGGGCGATCGCGGCGGCCGAAGCGGGCAAGCACGTGCTGTGCGAGAAGCCGCTGACCGTCACCGCCGCCGACGCCGAGGAGGTCATCGCCGCGGCCCGCACGCACGACGTCTTCCTGATGGAGGCGTTCATGTACCGGCTGCACCCGCAGACGCGGCGGCTGGCCGAGCTGATCTCGTCCGGCGCGATCGGCGAGGTGCGCGCGGTCGACGTCACCTTCAGCTACGCCAGCGAAGACGGTGAAGGTGGCGAGGTGGCTCGGCTCGGCGACCTCGCGCTCGGCGGCGGCGGGATCCTCGACGTCGGCTGTTACTGCACGTCGCTGGCGCGGCTGGTCGCGCAGGCGGCGCTCGGCGTCGACGTCGTGGAGCCGGAAGAGGTGACGGGGATGGCAAAGCTCTCCGCGACCGGCGTCGACGAGTACGCGACCGGCCTGCTGCGGCTGCCCGGCGACATCCTCGCGCGGCTCTCGTGCGGGTTCCGGCTCACGCAGGAGGACGGCATCCACGTCTACGGCAGCCGAGGGCAGCTGCACGTGCCGCGGCCGGCGTGGATCCATGCGCTGCGCAAGCCCGTGACGTCGCAGATCGTCCTCACCTCGCTCAGCGGAGAACCCCAGGTCATCGAGATCGAAGCGAGCCAGGGGCTCTTCGCACGCGAAGCGGATCACGTCGCGGCGCACGTCGGTGACCGGCAGGCGCCCGAGCTGACCTGGGCGGAGACGCTGGCCAACATGCGGACGCTCGACCGCTGGCGGGAAGCCGTCGGCTACGGACGTCCTTCGTGATCCTCATCCTCGGCGGGACGGGCGAAGCGCGGCAGCTCGCTTCGGACCTGACCGACCGCGGAGTGCGCATCGTGTCTTCCCTGGCGGGACGCGTCGCGCGGCCACGGCTCCCGGTCGGCGAAGTGCGCGTAGGCGGCTTCGGCGGCGCGGACGGTCTCGCGGCCTGGCTGCGCGAGAACGACGTACGCGCTGTCGTGGACGCGACGCACCCTTTCGCCGAGCGCATCGGCGCCAACGCGGCGAAGGCGGCCGAACTCACGAAGATCCCGCTGCTGCGGCTCGCCCGGCCCGGCTGGGAAGCCGGTGAAAACGACGTCTGGCACTGGGCGGACGACCTCCCCGACGCCGCCAGGAAACTCCCTGAACTGGGGAAACGCGTCTTCCTCACCAGCGGCCGCCAAGGACTGCCCGCCTTCGCACACCTCGACGACCTCTGGTTCCTGATCCGCTGCGTCGACCCGCCCGAACCGCCGCTGCCCCGGCACCACGAACTGCTCCTCGCGCGCGGACCGTACGAAGTGGACAGCGAGCGCGAACTGCTCACCCGGGTTGACGTCCTCGTCACGAAGGATTCCGGTGGCGACCTGACCAGTGCCAAACTCACAGCCGCCCGCGAGCTGGGCGTGCCCGTGCTGCTGGTCCGGCGACCGCCGAGGCCGGTGACCGAGACCGCCGCGACCGGGCCCGAGGCCGTCGAATGGGTGCTGAACCGATGATCGAAGAGTTCTACGAAGTCCTGCGCAAGCGCCGCGACGTCCGCGGCGAGTTCACCGGCGAGCCGATCCCCGAAGCGACGCTGATGAGGATCCTCGAAGCCGCGCACGCCGCGCCGAGCGTCGGGCTCAGCCAGCCGTGGGACTTCGTGCTGGTCGACGACCACGCGACCCGCGAGCGGTTCGCGAAGCACGTCCACGACGAGCGGGACGTCTTCGCCGGACAGCTCAGCGAAGAGCGCGCCGGCACCTTCGCGAACATCAAGATCGAGGGCATCCTCGAGTCGAGCCTCGGCATCGTCGTCACCTACGACGCCGCGCGCGGCGCGCCCGACGTGCTCGGCCGGCACGCCATCGCCGACGCCGGCCTGTACTCGGTCTGCCTGGCCATCCAGAACCTCTGGCTGGCCGCGACCGCCGAAGGCCTCGGCGTCGGCTGGGTGAGCTTCTACCGTGAGCCGTTCCTGCGCGAACTGCTCGGCATCCCGGACGGCGTGCGGCCCGTCGCGTGGCTGTGCACCGGCCCGGTCAGCCGGCTCGAAACCGTGCCCGACCTGGAGCGCCACGGGTGGCGCAGCCGCCGTCCCCTGGCCGGGGCGATACACCACGGGCGGTTCACGCCGCGTGACCCGGGGTCTGGGTGAACCGCCTCGGTCTGACCCGTTAGCGTTGCGCCGATGCGTCTGATTGCCGTAGCGCTGGGGTTGCTCTCGGCCCTGTGCGCGCTGGCTTTCCCCTTCCTGCCGGTGGTGCAGGACACGGCGGAGGTCGTCTGGCCGACCGGCAGCGACACCCGCTCCGTCAACGCGCCCTTGACCGGGTACTGGGCCCAGGACCTGCGCGCCGAGCTGCCGTGCGCGGCCGTCCGTTCGGTCGACGCCCGCACGAACGGCCCCGGCCTCCTGTTCGCCACCGTGCCCGACGGCCGCACCGACCCGAAGTCCGGCAAGGGCGTCGGGATGCAGCTGCGCGTCGACAACGGGGTGCTGATCGCTTCCAGCCAGGGCCAGCAGATCGCCCAGCAGCCGCTGCCGGCCGAGAAGTGCGACGTCGAGCTGGACGTCGACGCGAAGCAGATGACCCTGGCCGTCGCCGGGACGCCGGTGTTCCACGCCGACGGCGACGTCCGCCCGCGCGTGGTCGGCATCTACTCCTCGATCAACTCGAGCAAGGACCCGATCGCCGGGCTGCACGTCTCGGTCGTGCCGGACACGCGGTACCAGACGTCGCCGACCGCGCTGAAGATCACCGTCGGCGTGCTGGCCGTGCTGTCGCTGATCGGCTGCATGATCGCGGTCTGGCGCCGCGACTCCGGCTTCGCCCGCCGCGCCCCGCGCTGGGCGCCGGTCGGCTGGTGGCGGCTGACGATGCGGGACGCCACGGTGATCGCCGCGCTCGGCGCGTGGGTCTTCATCGGGCCCGTGACCTCGGACGACGGCTACATCCTCACGATGGCGCGGGTCACCGAGCAGACCGGGTTCCTGACGAACTACCACCGCTGGTTCGGCGTCGCCGAGGCGCCGTTCGGCTGGTTCTACCACGTATTCGAGCTGATGGCGCACGTCAGCGTGGTGCCGCCGTGGATCCGGCTGCCGTCGTTCCTGCTCGGCGTCCTGTGCTGGCTGCTGATCAGCCGCGAGGTCATGCCGCGCCTGGGCGCCCAGGTCCGCACCAGCCGCCCGGCCAGCTGGGCCGCGGCGACGGTGTTCCTGGTCTGGTGGATGCCCTACAACAACGGTGTCCGGCCCGAACCGGTCGCCGCGCTCGGCTCGCTGCTGGCGATCTGCGCCGTCGAACGCACCCTGGTGACGCGGCGGCTGCTGCCGCTGTGCCTCGGCCTGACCGCGGCCGGGTTCACCCTGGCCGCGACGCCGACCGGGCTGATCGCGGTGGCGCCGTACCTGGTCGCCGCGCGTCCGCTGTTCAAGCTGATCCGCCAGCGCGCCAACGAGAACGGCTGGCTGCCGGTGCTCGCGCCGGTCGCCGCGGCCGGGCTGCTGGTGCTGGTCGTGGTGTTCGCCGACCAGACGTTCGCGACGGTCCAGGAGGCGACCCGGATCCGCACCCAGGTCGGTCCGAACCTGTCGTGGTTCCAGGAGCTCGCGCGCTACCAGCTGCTGTTCGCCGACCTGCCGGACGGCTCGGCGCCACGCCGGTTCCCGGTGCTGCTGATCGTGCTGTGCACCGCCACCTGCCTGGTGATGCTGCTGCGCCGCGGCCGCATCCAGGGCGCGTCGCTCGGTCCCGCGCGCCGCCTGATCGGCACGACGGCGTTGTTCTTCCTGCTCCTGGCCCTGACGCCGACGAAGTGGACCCACCACTTCGGCGCGTTCGCGGCGGTCGGGGCGTCGATGGCGGCGTTGACGGCCCTCGCGACCAGTTCGACGGTGCTGCGGTCCAAACGCAACCGCGCCGCGTTCCTGGCCGGGCTGCTGGTCGTGGGCGCGCTGGCCGCGACCGGCCCGAACACGTACTGGTTCGTCTCGCGCCTCGGCGTCCAGTGGACGAACGTGGCGCCGTCGATCGGCGGCATCCCGCTGTCCACGATCCTGCTGGTGGCGGCCGCGATCGCGGGGATATACGCGTTCGTCGAGAACGTCCGCGCGCACCGGCCCACCGCCGCGCCACCGGTGCAGGAAGGCCGGTTGCGCGCGCTGCGGCTCGGCTCGCTGTCGCTGGTGGTGGTCTGCGGCCTCGTGGCGGGCGGCGAGTTCGTCACGATGGCGTGGGCGATCCACAACCAGGCCGGCAGCTACAGCCTGGGCGCGGCGAACGTCGGGCACCTGTTCGGCAAGAGCTGCAACCTCTCCGACCACGTCATGGTGGAGCGCGACGCGGCGACGAGCATCCTGCACCCGCAGTCCGAGCAGCGGACGGTCCCCGACGAGACCAAGCCGCCGGAGAACTCGCCGCTGCCCAACCCCGACCGCGACAACGGCCGCGTCCAGACCGGCTTCCACACTCGCTCGGTCGACGACAAGGACCCCCTGGCGGAGCCCCCGCACGGGTTCACGCCGGAGAACGTGCCGATGTGGTCGAGCTACCTCGACCCCGAGACGCGCGCGGGCCGCCTGCGCAGCGACTGGTACGCGCTGACGGAGAAGCCCGCGGACGGCCAGGTCGTGGTGGCGACGGCGGGCGCGTCCCGCCGGCCGACGTCGGTCAGCCTCGACTACGGCGTCAACACCCCCGAGGGCGTGAAGATCCTGCGCAGCCAGTTCGTGCTCCCGCCGGGCGGGGGCACGGGTGGCTGGAACGACACCCGCATCAACCTGCGCGACCTCCCGCAGGAGACGAACGCGCTGCGCATCAACATCGTCGACAACGACCTCACGGAGGACGGCTGGATCGCGGCGTCGGCCCCGCGCGTCCCGACGTTCACGACGTTGACGGACAAGATCGGCTCGAAGCCGGTGTACATCGACTGGCCGGCGTCGTTCGTGTACCCGTGCGCCCAGCCGGTGATGTCCCACGACGGGATCTCGCAGGTCCCGGAGTACCGCATCACGGCGGGCGGCCTGGCGGACGAGGCGGAGTGGGCGTCCTCGACCAACGGCGGCCCGATCGGCTGGCTCGAGGAGCTGGCCGAAGAGCCGGAGGTCCCGAGCTACCTGATCGGCCAGCCGAGCCAGTCGTGGGGCCAGCTGCTGCAGATCGAGCCGTTCACCGAAGGCATCGCCCCGACCGTGATCCACGGCGAGAAAACAGTCCCCGGCTGGTGGTCCCCGGGCCCGGGCCCGAGCCAGCCGAACGGCAAGGACCCCACCCGCTGACGTTGTCCGTGAATGCCACATCGAGGGACACTAGGTCTCTCAATGTGGCATTCACGGCTTTCAGTAGCTGCGGGGCGTCCAGACGATGCCGTTCTCCGCGCGGGTGCGGGAGGAGCCGACGATCAGCAGGCAGCGCATGTCCACAGTGGACGAATCCAGGTCGCCCAGCGTCGTGATGCGGACGTCCTCCTCCGGGCCGCCGACGTCGCGCGCCACCACCACCGGAGTCGACGGCGAGCGGTGCCGCAGCAAGACAGAGCGGGCGTCCGCGAGCTGGGTCGTCCGGGTACGCGAAGCCGGGTTGTACAGCGCCAGCACCAGATCCGCCGCACCCGCCGCGTCCAAGCGCTTCTCGATGATCTCCCACGGCTTCAACCGATCCGACAGCGAGAGCACGCAGTAGTCGTGCCCCAGCGGCGCGCCGACCCGGGACGCCGCCGCCTGGGCCGCCGTCACGCCCGGGACGATCCGGACCCGGACGCCCGCGCCGTGGCCCGAAGACACCTGCTCCAGCACCGCCGACGCCATCGCGAACACCCCCGGGTCGCCCGAGGACACCACGGCCACGCGCGCGCCGGAGGCGGCCAGCGACAACGCCTCGACCGCCCGGTCTGCCTCGACCCGGTTGCCGGAAGCGTGACGCTGCTGCCCGGCCTTCTGCGGCACCCGCGCGACGTACGGGCCGTACCCGACGATGTGTTCCGCCGCCTCCAGCTCCGCCAAGGCCTCCGGCGTCAGCCACTCCGGACCGGCGGGCCCCAGCCCGACCACGACAACCTCACCGGCGGCCGTCGAAGGGACCGGCGAAACCGCAGGAGCCTGACGAGACGCGTAAGCCGGTGAAGGCAGCAACGCCAGCGAGAAGTACGGCACCGTCGAAGGATCGACGTCCGCCAACGGCGAAATCCGCTGCTCCCCCCACGTCGCGCGCTCGATGTAGAACGCGTCGTCGAGCTTCCCGGCCTCCGCCAGCGCCTCCCGCACCGAACCGAACGTGCGTCCCAGCTTCACCACCGCCGCCGCATCCGTGTCCGCGAGACGCCGGGCCAGTTCCGGCGCAGGCAGCGTGCCCGGCAGGATCGTCAGGACCTCGTCGCGCTGGACCAGCGGGCGGCCGAGCACCGACGACGCCGCGCTCACCGACGTCACCCCCGGCACGACCACGGCGGCGAACCGGCCGGAAAGCCGTTCGTGCATGTACATGTACGAGCCGTAGAAGAACGGATCGCCTTCACAGAGCACCACGACGTCGCGGCCCGCGTCCAGGTGCTCGGCGAGCCGCTTCGCGCTCAGCTCGTAGAAGTCGGCGATCGCGCCCTCGTAGCCGCCGGGGTGGTCGGTCGTCTCGGTCGTGACCGGGTAGACGAGCTTCTCCTCGATCTGCCCCGCACGCAGGTACGGCTCGGCCACCGACCGCGCGATGCTCCGGCCGTGCCGCGCGCTGTGGTAGGCGATCACCGCGGCTTCCGAGATCAGCCGCGCGGCCTTGACCGTCATGAGTTCCGGGTCGCCGGGGCCGAGCCCGACGCCGTACAGCGTGCCGGTCATTCTTCGGTGCTCGCCAACGCGTTGATCGCGGCGACGGCCATCGCGCTGCCGCCACGCCGTCCGTGCACCACCAGGTACGGTGCGGGTGCCCGCTTCGCCAGCTCCACTTTGGACTCCGCCGCGCCGACGAACCCGACCGGCACGCCGATGATCGCCGCGGGCGCGCCGACGCCTTCGTCGAGGATCTCCAGCAGGCGGAACAGCGCGGTCGGCGCGTTGCCGATCGCCACGACCGAGCCGGGCAGCTTGTCACGCCACAGTTCCAGCGCCGCCGCCGAGCGCGTCGTGCCCATCCGCTCGGCGAGGCCGGGCACGCTAGGGTCCGACAGCGTGCAGACGACTTCGTTGCCCGCGGGCAGGCGACGCCGCGTGACGCCGCTGGCGATCATCTGCGCGTCGCACAGGATCGGCGCGCCCGCCTCCAGCGCGGCGCGGCCGGACTCGACGACGTCGAGGGTGTACCGCACGTCGTCGACCAGATCGACCATGCCGCAGGCGTGGATCATCCGGACCGCCAGGCCGGCCACGTCGTCGGGCAGGATCGCCAGGTCCGCTTCCTCGCGGATCGTGGCGAACGAGTGCCGGTAGATCTCGGCACCGTCCCGCAGGTAGTCGATCACAGCGTTCCTTTCAGCTCTTCGAACGGCACCCACCGGCCGTCGACCCGGTAGCCGCCCGCTTCGGCGACAACGTCCACAGTGGACTGTGACGGCTTCCCGCACCGCCGCTCACAGCCCGAGAAGTGCGCGCGCAGCCCGGGCCGGAACACGGCGTCGGCGCGGACGTCGGCGCGCGACTTCGCGCAGCCCGGACGGCCGATGCACGCGCTGGTCCCCAGGGGCTCGCCGCCGAAGCCGAGCCGTTCGAAGACGTCGGCGGGCGCGGCCGGCAGCACCACGGACTTCCACGGCGTGACCAGCGCCGGCCCGCAGGAGGCCAGCGCGCGGGCCTGCGCGGCCGACAGCTGCCCGAACCGCGGGACGACGCCCGCCACGGACTCCGAGATCAACCCGACCGGCACCGGGACGTCGGCACGGGGAACCGGCGTCCCGCGCCACGCCGGATCGTCGAGCTCGGCGACACGCCAGGCGGATCCGCGCACCCGGAGGAACTCCAGCGCGACGTCGACCAGCGTCGAGACGGCGTCGCCCAGAGCCACTCGACGTCCGGTGTCGCCGCCCGCGAGCAGCAGGGTTCCTTCGGACGGGCCGGTCGCGCGCCAGCAGACGTCGGCGCCTTCGCCGGCGACGTCACCGCGTCCGTCGTCGAACGCGAAGAGGAACCGCCCGGGCAGCGACGCCAGCTCCGGCGTCGCGCACAGGACGGCGTCGAGCACGGCCGCCAGCCCGCGGACGTCGGCGAGCCCGCCGGTCAGGCCGCTCAGCGGCGAGGCGAGGACGTTCCGGACCCGCTCGTGCGACGGCGACGGCAGCAGGCCCGCGTCGGCCAGCCGGCCCGCGAGGCCGGGCCGGGTCACCCCGCGCAGCTGGACGTTGCCGCGCGAGGTGAGGTGGAGGTCGCCGTCGCCGCACGCTTCGGCGCAGTCGGCCAGTACCCGCAGCTGCACGGCGGAAACCGCACCCCCGGGCAGCCGGACCCGCGCCAACGGGCCGTCCGCGGCGTCGTGGGTGGCGAAAACACCGGGGCACGCGTCGGCTCGCACACGCGCGGGGGTCGGCATGAGGTCACTGTAACTCGCGGTTCCCGGGCTCCTTCGCGGCCGGACGCGGGCGCAGCACGGCCGTTCCGGCGTCCAGGTCCACGTCACGCCGGGGAGGCGCGCCGTCGGCGTCCTGCTCGACGAGCATGGACATCGTTTCCCGGTGTTCCAGCTCACGCCGCTTGGTGCCGTAGAGGAACGCGGTGGTCTCTTCGACGTAGGTCGCGGACAGCCGCGCCTTGAACCGCGAGCCGTTCTTGCGCGGCCGCAGCTCGATCGCGGCCATGACCAGCAGGATCACCACGCCGCCCGGAAGGGCCAGCCCCAGCCAAGTTCCCATGCACCGCGAACCGGATGACCGCCGGTCAAGTTCCGGGTGCACCACAAGTCCGACCGAATGTAGCAGGTGTGCTACATTCGATCGCATCAGTCGGATGGGGGTCAGGTCATGAGAGATCCAGCGGATCCCGTGGTCCGCGCGAGCGGGCTGCGGATGCGCTACGGCGCGAACGACGTCCTGCACGGCGTCGGGTTCGAGGCGTACCGGGGTGAGGTCGTGTGCCTGCTCGGGCCGAACGGCGCGGGCAAGACCACGACGATCGAGATCCTCGAGGGCTTCCGGATGCGGTCGGCCGGCGAGGTGAGCGTGCTGGGCGTCGACCCGGCCCACGGCGGCGAGGACTGGCGAGCACGCCTGGGGGTCGTGCTCCAGTCCTGGCGCGACCACGGGAAGTGGCGCGTCCGCGAACTGCTCGCCCACCTCGGCCGGTACTACGCGCCGTACTCGACACCGGCGTGCACGCGGCCGTGGGACGCCGGCGAGCTGATCGCGGCGGTCGGGCTCACCGACCACGCGCACAAGAAGATCAAGAGCCTCTCCGGCGGCCAGCGGCGGCGGCTCGACGTCGCGATCGGCATCGTCGGCCGGCCGGAGCTGCTCTTCCTCGACGAGCCCACCGCGGGCTTCGACCCGGAGGCCCGGCGCGAGTTCCACGACCTGGTGCACCGGCTGTCCGACGAGCTCGACACCACGATCCTGCTGACCACGCACGACCTCGACGAAGCCGAGAAACTGGCCGACCGGATCCTCATCCTCAACGGCGGCCGGATCATCGCCGACGGCTCGGCCGACGCGCTGAGCCGGCAGATCGCCGGCGAGGCCGAGGTCCGCTGGACGATCGACGGCCGGCAATTCGTCCACTCGACGACCGAGGCCACGAAGTACGTCCACGACCTGTTCAAGCAGCACGGCGAGGCGGTGGCGGACCTCGAAGTCCGCCGCGCGTCGCTGGAGGACACCTACATGACACTCGTCCACCGCGCCGAAACCGACGGCGAGACGGAACTCGGCCTCCAGGAAGCGGGTGCGCGATGAACACCGTCGCGGTGCGGGCCGGGCTGGCCCGCGGCTGGATCGAGTTCAAGCAGACCTGGACCAACCGCGAGGACGTCTTCGGCCAGATCGTCTTCGCCGCGCTCTTCCTCGGCGTGGTGTTCTTCATGCGCGACGCCACGGTGCCCGGCACCAGGTTCTCCCTCGGCGCGGCGACCGTGCCCGGCGTGCTCGGCGCCGGGATCGTGTTCACCGGGCTCACCGGCGCGGCGAGCTACCTGGTCATCGACCGCGAGGACGGCACGCTGCTGCGGGCGAAGGCGACACCGAACGGCATGCTCGGCTACCTGATCGGGAAGACCACGACGCTGTCGCTCGGGCAGCTGGCGTCACTGCTGGTGGTCCTGATCCCGTGCCTGTTCCTGTACCCGTCGCTGGGGCCCGACGGCCTCTGGTCCTACCTGCACCTGCTGGGGGTGCTGGTGCTCGGGCTGTTCGCGACCCTGCCGATCGGGGCCGCGCTGGGTTCGCTGATCAGCAGCCCGCGGTCGACGGGGCTGATCGTGCTGCCGGTCATGGGGCTGGGCGCGATCTCCGGGATCTTCTACCCGGTGATCGCGCTGCCGGTCTGGGTCCAGGGCATCGCGCAGGTGTTCCCGATGTACTGGCTGGGCCTCGGCATGCGCTCGGCGCTGCTGCCGGACAGCGCGGTCGTCGCCGAGATCGGCCATTCGTGGCGGCCGCTGCCGACCCTCGCCGTGCTCGTCGCGTGGTCCGTGATCGGATTGGCCCTGGCCCCGGTCCTGCTCCGCCGCATGGCGCGGCGCGAGTCGGGTTCGTCGGTGGCCGAAAGGCGGGAGAAGGCCATGCAGCGTGTGGGGTGAGTCATGAGCGAGGTCGTCTACAACCGGATCGCGATGCTGCGCGCGGAGCGGTCGATCTCGCGCCGCGAGCTGGCCGACGCGCTGGGCGTGCACTACCAGACGATCGGCTACCTCGAGCGCGGCGAGTACAGCCCGAGCCTCTACCTGGCCCTGCGGATCGCGGACTTCTTCGAGGTCAACGTCGAGGTCCTGTTCTCGACGAAGCCGTTCCCGCGGCTGGGAGAGCGGTCCGCCTAAGGCTTGCGGAGGTCGGCGTCCACCAGCGCGCGGACGACGTCGGCGCGGCGGGTCTCGCGGACCGTGCGGCTGAGCTCGACGTGCAGGAACGGCGTGCCCGCGGCGGCCTGGCTCTGCACGTTCGTGGTGCCGGCCAGGCCCCGGCAGGGCTCGGCCCAGGCCCGGCAGACGCGGAAGCCGTCGGCGGTGAGCCGGTCCGCCGCCCGGCGGGCCGCGTCGCCGGCCTCGGCCGCGCCGGCCGAGAGCACGACGTCGGCCGAGGTCAGGGTGGCGTCGCCGAAGCCGTGGAGCTGCACCTGCGGCAGGCCGCGCCGGGCGAGCAGCGTCGTCACGACGTGGAAGACGCTGCGGGTCTCGTGCGCGGGGTCCTCCCGGCGGCGGTGCGCGCCCCCGACCACGAGCACGGCCCCGGGCGTCTCGCGGAAGAGGGCCAGGCCGAGCCGTTCGGTCCGCAGGTCGGAGGAGGCGTGCGGCACCTCGACGACCAGCGAGGGCGGCGCGGACCGGTCGACGACGTAGAGCCCCCACGCGCGTTCGGTGCCGGGCTCCTGCACGACCAGGCTGTCGTCCTCGACGGAAAACCCCAGCTCGGCGAGGTTGTGCGGCCGCCGATCGAGGAACGCCGCGAACCCCGTTTCGGCGGTCCGGAGTTCCGCCGCGGTCGGCACGCGGTACGGGTGGCGGCTCGACTGCGCGTCGGTGAAGTCGTGGAGGAAGGAATCCACCGTGGCCCTACCCCGATCCTGTAGCCCGGCCACCAGGCTACCGACCCGGTAGCCGTGCACGTCACCTTGACGCCACGCCCGGGCGCACCGGAGAGTGAGTCCGATACCCACGCGTCGGCAGGTGGAGGAACCCGGTGAGAGTCCGGGGCGGTCCCGCCACTGTCACCGGAGAGCCCGCTCTCCGGGAAGCCAGGAACTCCGGCCGGCGCGCCCGTCTACCCGGGGCGCGGACCCCGAGGAGGAACCTCGTGATCCTGCTTCTGTCCACTTCGGACACCGACCTGCTCAGCGCGCGTTCGTGCGACGGCGAGTTCCGGCTGGCGAACCCCTCGCGACTCGACGTCGCCGAGCTGCCGGGCCTGCTCGACGGCGTGCGCATCGTGGTCGTCCGCATCCTCGGCACCCCGCGGAGCTGGCAGGAGGGCCTCGACACGCTGCTCTCCTCGGGCGCGCACGTCGTCGTCCTGGGCGGGGAGCAGACGCCGGACGCCGAGCTGATGAAGCTCTCGAACGTCCCGGCGGGCATCGCCGCCGAGGCCCACGCCTACCTCGCGCAGGGCGGCCCGGCGAACCTCACGCAGCTGCACCGGTTCCTCTCCGACACGCTCCTGCTCACCGGCGACGGCTTCGAGCCGCCCGCCGTGCAGCCCGGCTGGGGCATCCTCGAGCGGCCTCCTTCGCACACGGACGGCCCGGTCATCGGGATCCTCTACTACCGCGCGCACCACCTGTCCGGGAACACGGCGTTCGTGCACACCCTCGCCGACCGGATCGAGGCCGCGGGCGGGCGCGCGCTGCCGGTCTACACGGCGTCGCTGCGGACGCGCGAGCCGGCGATGATGGCCGAGCTGGGCAAGGTCGACGCGCTGCTGGTCACGGTGCTCGCGGCGGGTGGCACGAAGCCGTCCGAGGTGGGCGCCGGGGGCGACGACGAGGCGTGGGACGTCGCCGAGATGGCCGCGCTCGACGTCCCGATCCTGCAGGCGCTGTGCCTGACCAGCGACCGCGAGACGTGGGCGGCGAGCGACGAAGGCCTCTCCCCCCTGGACGCGGGCAACCAGATGGCCGTCCCGGAGTTCGACGGCCGGCTGATCACCGTGCCGTTCTCGTTCAAGGAGCTCGACGAAGACGGGCTGCCGCGGTACATCCCGGACGCCGAGCGCGCGTCCCGCGTCGCGAAGATCGCCCTGGCGCACGCGCGTCTCCGGCACACGCCCGCTCCGGAGCGGCGCATCGCGCTGATGCTGTCCGCGTACCCGACGAAGCACTCCCGCGTCGGCAACGCGGTCGGGCTGGACACGCCCGCGTCGGTCATCGAGCTGCTGCGACGGATGCGCGATCTGGGCTACGACCTGGGTGAGGACGCGTTCCCGGGCGTCGAGCCCACCGGCACCGACCAGCCCGACGGTGACGCCCTGATCCACGCGCTGATCGCCGCCGGCGGCCAGGACCCGGAGTGGCTCACCGAGGAGCAGCTGGCCGGCAACCCGATCCGGGTGCCCGCCGCGCGCTACCAGGAGTGGTTCGACGCGCTGCCCGCGGAGCTGCGCGAAGGCGTCGAAGGGCACTGGGGTCCGGCGCCCGGCGAGCTGTACGTCGACAACGGCGACATCGTGCTGGCGTCGCTGCAGAGCGGCAACGTCATCATCATGATCCAGCCGCCGCGGGGGTTCGGCGAGAACCCCGTCGCGATCTACCACAACCCGGACCTGCCGCCGAGCCACCACTACCTGGCCGCCTACCGCTGGCTGGAGGAGGAGTTCGGCGCGCACGCCGTCGTCCACCTGGGCAAGCACGGGTCCCTCGAATGGCTGCCGGGCAAGACGGCCGGGCTCTCGGCGTCGTGCGCGCCCGACGCCGTGCTCGGCAACCTGCCGCTGATCTACCCGTTCCTGATCAACGACCCGGGCGAGGGCGCGCAGGCGAAACGGCGGGCGCACGCGACGATCGTCGACCACCTGATCCCGCCGATGGCGCGCGCCGAGTCGTACGGCGACATGGCGCGGCTGGAGCAGCTGCTCGACGAGCACGCGAACATCGCGGCGATGGACCCGGCCAAGCTACCCGCGGTGCGCGCGCAGATCTGGACACTCATCCAGGCCGCGAAGCTGGACCACGACCTCGGCGTCGAGCAGCGCCCGCACGACGCGGAGTTCGACGACTTCCTGCTGCACATCGACGGCTGGCTGTGCGAGGTCAAGGACGCCCAGATCCGCGACGGCCTGCACATCCTCGGCGCCGCGCCCACCGGTGAGGCACGCGTCAACCTGGTGCTCGCGATGCTGCGCGCCCAGCAGATCTGGGGCGGCAAGCAGGGCGCGATCCCCGGGCTGCGGTCGGCGTTGGGGCTCAAGGAGAACTCCGACGCGCCGACGTCCGAAGTGGACAAGATCGAGAAGACGGCGCGCTCGCTGATCGAGGCGATGGAGTGGCGCTCCTGGGACGTCACGGCGGTGCGCGGCATCATCGACGACAAGCTGGGCGGCCCGGACGAGCAGGTCCGGCTGATCCTGGAGTTCGCGGCGAACGAGATCGTCCCGCGGCTGGCGGCGACCGCGGGCGAGCTGGACGCGATCCTGCACGCGCTGGACGGCGGCTACATCCCGGCCGGGCCGAGCGGGTCGCCGTTGCGCGGGCTGGTCAACGTGCTGCCGACCGGCCGGAACTTCTACACGGTCGACCCGAAGGCCATCCCGAGCCGGCTGGCCTGGGAAACCGGCCAGGCGCTCGCGGACTCGCTGCTGCGCCGCTACCGCGAGGACACCGGCGACTGGCCGCGTTCGGTCGGGCTGTCGGTGTGGGGCACGTCGGCGATGCGGACGTCCGGCGACGACGCCGCGGAGGTCCTGGCGCTGCTGGGCGTCCAGCCGGTGTGGGACGAGGCGTCACGGCGCGTCACCGGCATCGAGGCGATTCCCCTGGCCGAGCTGGGCCGCCCGCGCATCGACGTCACGATCCGCATCAGCGGCTTCTTCCGCGACGCGTTCCCGCACGTCATCACGATGATGGACGACGCGGTACGGCTGGTAGCCGGCCTGGACGAACCCCCTGCGGAGAACTTCGTGCGAGCACACGTAGACGCCGACGTGGCTACACACGGCGACACGCGCCGCGCGACGACCCGGATCTTCGGCTCGAAGCCGGGCGCGTACGGCGCCGGGCTGCTGCCGCTGATGGAGTCCGGCAACTGGCGCGACGACAAGGACCTGGCCGAGGTGTACGCGGTCTGGGGCGGCTTCGCGTACGGCCGCGACCTGGACGGCCGCCCGGCGCGCGAGGACATGGAAAGCTCGTACAAGCGGATCGTGGTGGCGGCCAAGAACACCGACACCCGCGAGCACGACATCGCCGACTCGGACGACTACTTCCAGTACCACGGCGGCATGATCGCCACGGTCCGCGCACTGACGGGCACGGCCCCGGCGTCCTACGTGGGCGACAGCACCACCCCGGACGCGGTCCGCACCCGCACCCTGGGCGAGGAGACGGCGCGCGTGTTCCGCGCCCGCGTGGTGAACCCCCGCTGGCTGGCGGCCATGAGGCGTCACGGCTACAAGGGCGCATTCGAGCTGGCGGCCACGGTGGACTACCTCTTCGGCTTCGACGCAACAGCGGGCGTGGTCGGCGACTGGATGTACGAGAAGCTGACCGAGACGTACGTCCTGGACGAGACGAACCAGGAGTTCCTGCGCAAAGCGAACCCATGGGCGCTACGCGGAATCGTGGAGCGCTTGAACGAGGCCGCGGACCGCGGCCTGTGGGAGGAGCCGGACCCCGAGCTGCTGGCCCAAATGCGCGAGGTCTACCTGTCCTTGGAGGGCGACCTGGAGTCGGAGTGACGCAGTTGTCCCCACTCGATCAGGGTGTGGACAACCCTCGTCTTCCCGCCCGGATCACGGCTTCCCGTCGTGCCCCACCGATAGACTGGACCAGGGCACGCCCCCCGGTGGAGGGTGGGGGCCTGCCTTCGGGTGATCTGGGCTGAATGACTTTGACGGAGGCGGTTGCGTCGGTGGCGCAACCACCTTTCGTCGTCTTCGGAATGCGACATTTCTCGGGTTTCGCCCGTAACTCCGCCTTCGTCTTGACTTTGAAATGGTCTAGTCCAATGATCTGACCACCCTCGAACCCCACCGGGAGGACAGATCATGCGCAGAAGCAGACTGGCCGCCGTCGGGCTCGCCGCCGCCACCTTCATCGGTACAGCAGTGAGTCTCGTGATCGGCGCGCCCTCCGCGACAGCGGCGCTGGGCAACAACTGGTACGCCGCGGCGCCGTATCTGATGCCCGTGAGCAACAATCCTCCCGACCCGGTCACCGTGATGAACGCGACCGGGCTCAAGGCGTTCCAGCTGGCGTTCATCCTGGCGCCCAACGGCGGCGGCTGCAGCCCGACCTGGGACGGCACGGCCGCGGTCTCCTCGGACACGAACGTCGCCGGCGTGATCTCGCGGATCCGCGGCGCGGGCGGTGACGTCTCGGTGTCCGTCGGCGGTTACGGCGGCACGAAGCTCGGCCAGACCTGCGGGACCGTGGCCGCGACCGCCGCCGCGTACCAGCAGGTCATCTCGAAGTACTCGCTCAAGGCGATCGACTTCGACCTCGAAGAGCCGGAGTACGAGAACACCGCGGCCATCGCGAACGAGCTCGGCGCGGCGAAGACGTTGCAGGCCAACAACCCCGGCCTGTTCGTATCGGTGACCATGCCGGGCACCGCGGCCGGCACCGGCTGGTTCGGCACGCAGCTGCTCGACCAGGCGAAGTCGATCGGCTTCTCCCCCAACAACTTCTCGATCATGCCGTTCGACGGCGGCTTCAACGGCGGCTCCTCGCAGGTGTCCGCGCTCGAGGGCCTGCACGGCCTGCTGATGTCGCACATGGGCTGGGACAGCGCGACGGCGTACTCGCACGAAGGCTTCTCCGGCATGAACGGCAAGTCGGACGCGTCGGAGATGTTCTACACCGCGGACTTCCAGACCGTGTACGACTACGCGACCAGCCACGGCCTGGGCCGCTTCACGTTCTGGTCGGTCAACCGCGACCGCGCCTGCGTCGGCACGACCGACAACGGCGTCTGCAGCAACGTGCCGCAGAACGACTGGGACTTCACGAAGTTCAGCGTCCGCTTCGCCGGCGCGACCCCGCCCCAGACGACGCCGACCCCGCCGACGACCACGACCCCGACCACCCCGGGCGGCGGCTCCTGCACCGCGGCGGCGTGGGACAAGGCGAAGGTCTACGTCAAGGACGACGCTGTCTCGCACAACAGCCACAAGTTCACCGCGAAGTGGTGGACGCAGGGCGAAGAGCCGGGCACGACCGGCGAATGGGGCGTCTGGACCGACAACGGCGCCTGCTGAGCTTGTTCCACCGAAGGCCGTCCCGGGTTCTCCCGGGGCGGCCTTCGCTCGTCAGAAGGTCAGGTGGGTGTTCTCACGCTGGACTTCCGGGGTCAGCGCGGACACCTCGACGACGTGCCGCCCGGCCTGCCGCAGCAGCTCGGTGCCCTGGGCGTCGACGAAAACCGGCGGCTCGCGCCAGGCGAACACGACTCGCGGGATCCCGGCGTCGAGGATCAGCTGGGTGCAGCTGCGCGGGTGCGAGCTGCGGTTGCTGCAGGGTTCGAGCGAGCTGTACACGGTCGCGCCGGCCAGCCGCGGGTCGCCTTCGCACTTGGCGAGGGCCGCCTCTTCGGCGTGGTTGAGCGGATCGCCCTCCCCGGAGTGCCCGGTCGCGATGACCTCGCCGTCGGCGTCGGTGACGACGGCCCCGACCCGGAAGGTGTGGCTCGGCGGGCACTCGGCGGCGAGCGCGATGGCTTCCCGGAGCCGCTGGACGTCGCGGCCGGTCGGCTCGTCGGCCGCGACGTACTCGAGGATCGCCATGCCGGTCAGTTCGCGGGCGCTGGTGAGACGCAGCGGCCGCGGGTAGAGCCCGGGCCCGACGAACCGCGGCGCGTCCGGCTGCCCGACGAAGAACGGCGCGATCGCCAGCCGCAGCTCGTCGGCGAGCCCTTCGGCGAGGAACCGCGTGTGGATCCCGCCACCGCCCTCGACCAGCAGGTTCTTGATGCCGCGCGCGCCGAGGTCGTCGAGAACGCGGCCGAAGTCGGGCGGATCGCCGGCGTCGACGACGGTCGCGACGTGCTTGAGCTGGTCCGCGGCACCGGGCGGGGCGTAGACGATCTTCTCGGTGTCCCCGACGGTGAAGAACTGCGCGCCGGGATCGAGGCCGCGGGTGGTCAGGGTGACCTTGACCGGCTGTTCGGGCTTCCCCTGCTCCAGGCGTTGCCGCCGCAGGTCGGGCGACCGGACGAGCAGCCGCGGGTTGTCGGCCCGCACGGTCCCGGCCCCGACGAGGATGGCGTCGGCCTCGGCCCGCAGCCGGTCGACGACGGCGAAGTCGTCCTCAGTGGACAGCACGAGCCGTTCGGGCGAGGTGTCGTCGAGGAAGCCGTCGAGGGACTGCGCGGCGGAAAGCAGGACGTGCGGCCGGTCGATCACCCGATCCAGTATGCCGGGCCGTAACACCGCGGGCGATCGGGACGTCTACGACGTGTCACCACCCGAACTCGGAGCAGGGGAACATGACCACGCGAGGCTGGCAGAAAGAGCGGACGCTCACCACGCTCGACACGGTCGGCCGCGAGATAGCGGTGACGACCGGCCTCACCCGCGACCCGGAGGGCCGCCTGGTGGCGGTCATCGCGGTCGGCGACGGCCCCACGGCGATCTTCCGCCACCTGCACGACCTGGAAGACCGCCCGGAGCTGGTCGCCAACGCGGCCGACACAGCGGACGACCTGCACACGCTGACCGGCATAGCCCCGGTGCGGCAGCTGCGCCGCCGCCGCTAGCGCGGCAGGTTTCGCACCGCAGGGGGTCGAACCGCCGGGGCGGGTCGCATCGCGGGGGTCGATGCGCGAGGTCCCGGCGCCGCAGGTGTCGGCACGCGGTTGTCCGGCCTCGCGAAATCATCCCGCGGGCGTCGGAGCCGAAGGATTCCGGCTCCGGGAGCCGCCTCGGCACGGCAGTCCGACGCGCTGCGCGACGGCCGCGAAATCTTGGCTGTGGTCAGGGGCACGGCAGTCAGCCTGCGCTCCCAGACCTTCCGATTCCGAAGATCGTGGCGGTGGTGAAGAGCACGGCTGCCAGCCTGCGGTTTCAGACCTGCCGGTTCCGCCCCGCGTGCTGTCGCTCTGTGGATCCCAGCGGGCTCCTGCTCGGCCGCCGTGTTCATGGCGGCCGAGCAGGTCCTTCGTCCTTCGCTGCGGGTCGTGGTCAGGCGGGCAGGACGGCGTACTGGCGGACGTAGAGGTCCGTGTACGTCACCGGGCCGCGGGGGCCGGGGACCTTGTCTAGGTTGATGCCCGTTTCCGGGACCGCGAGAAGCTTGAAGCCGTCCAAGAGGCGGGTCGGGGCGTTCCAGAACACGCCCGTGCCGGTGTAGCCGTCGAAGAACGCGTCGGCGGCGGCCTCGTCCTCGGTCGCGATGCCCGCGGCCAGGCCCGATGTCTGCTCGTTCGCGATCTCGACGGCGTCGGCGAGGGCGCCGACCGTGGCGACCGTGACCGTCGCCTCGCGGTCGGAGTCCAGGGCCCACTCGTAGCCGATCGCGTGCTCGTGCGGGGCCAGCGAAGGCGTCACTCCCCGCTCGGCCAGCGCGTCGGCGATGCCCGGCCAGACGTCGTCGTGGATGTTCTCGTGGATCAGCAGCAGGTTGAGCCGGTTGCAGACGCCCAGCCGGTCGAGGCTGGCGAAGACCAGGTCGCGCGCCTTGGTGACGTCCGCGCCGCGGTCGACGTACAGGACGCCGCCGCCGTCGGCGTGGGCGAGCGTGCGCACGCCGTGGACCGCGGCCTCGGTGGCGAGGGCGCGGGTGCTGTCCCCGCTGCCGCGCAGGATGACCAGCGGCACCAGGTTCGGCAGCCGCACCAGCGCGGACGCGGCTTCGCGCTCCACGCGCGGCACCAGCTGGACGCAGTCGGCGTCGATGCCGGCCGCCGTCAGCGCCGGCGCGATGACCACCTCACGCAGCCGCTGCGCCGAGCCGAGCGCGGCCGAACCCGTGCGCAGCACGCCGGCGTTGCGCGACTTGACCAGCTGCGACGCCACGTCGACCGTGACGTTCGGGCGCGCCTCGTAGTTCGCGCCGATCACGCCCACCGGACGGCGCCGTTCGACCAGCCGCAGCCCGCCGTCCAGCGTGGACACCTCGACCGAGCGCTCCTGGTGCGGCGCGCCGGCGAGCAGCCGCAGCTGCTCGGCCATGCCGGTCAGCCGCTCCGGGGTGATGGTGAGCCGGTCGAGCAGACCGGCGCTCATCCCCTCGGCCTTCGAGCGCTCGACGTCGGCCTGGTTCGCCTCGAGGATCTCGTCGCGGTGCGTGAGCAGGCGCTCGGCCATCCCGGCGAGGGCGGCGTCGACGGCCTCCGCACTGGCGGCGGCAAGCGACGGCGCGGCCAGCTTCGCAGCCCGTGCGCATTCCTCCACGGCCTTGGCGACCTCGTCCATCGTTCGGCTCCCTCCGGCTGACCAGCGAGAGTCCAGTTTGCCGCATGGGCCAGGCCCGGCGGCCAGGGGGCGCCACGGGTCGAGCGCACCACAGCCCGAGCGCGCCGCGGTGGGGAGCGCCACGGCTCAGGTGCGCAGCGTTCGAGCGCGCCACGGCTCGTGTGCGCCACGGCTCGAGTGCTCCGCGGTGGGGGGCGCCAGGGCTCAGGTGCGCCACGGTTCGACTGCGCCACGACCCAGCGGTACCGGAGCACGGCAGCACCGCCACGCCGTGCCAGGCCCGCCGTGGCATGCCGGGCCCGCCGCGCCGTGCCCGTGCCGGCCGGGCCGGTGGCTACTTGGCCACGGGCTCCAGCAGCCACAGGCCGCCGGCGATGAGGCAGCTGACCGTGGCCACCGCGAACACCAGGACCCAGAGGATCGGCGGGACCGCCGTGAGGCGGCCGAGCTGGTCGGCGTCGGAGTCGCGGGCCTGGCCGCGGCGGCGCTTGGTCTGCAGCTCGATCACCGGCCGGACGCCGCCGAAGAGCAGGAACCACGTCAGCAGGTAGCCGAACGGGGCCTGGACCTCGACCGGCGCGACGAAGGCGACCAGCGCCAGCACCACCGCGCTGGCCACGACCGTGAACACCCCGTAGGCGTTGCGCACCATCACCAGCACGCCGAGCAGCAACAGCGCGATCAGCACGAGGACCGTGCCGACCAGGTCGTTGCCCAGCAGGCTGGCGAACAGCAGCCCCAGCACCGACGGCGCCAGGTACCCGGCCATCGCGGTGAACGCCATCCCCGGCCCCTCGGGCTTGCCGCGCGAGACGGTGACGCCCGAGGTGTCCGAGTGCAGCTTGATGCCCTGCAGGCGCCGGCCGACCAGGACGGCGGCCAGCCCGTGGCCGGCCTCGTGCACGATGGTGACGACGTTGCGCGCCCGCCGCCACATCGTGCCGCCGACGAGCACCACCAGCAGCGCCACACCCCCGGCGACCAACGTGATCACGGCAGGCGTCTGGGCCTGCTCCAGCAGGGTCGCGGCCGGGTCGGCGGCGGCCTGGAGGGCCGCCGGGACGTCACGGGCCGTGCTGTCGAGCGCGAGTTGAACGGGCGAGCTCACCCGGACACCTCACCACAGGCGACATCTGGCTACGGTGAGTCCCCACCGGAGCGAGGTCCGCGGCTTCCGGTATGGGTTCGGCTCGTTGGCGCACCTCCTTCCTCGGCTCGGGCGGGGATGGTGATCAGGGTGCCGCGGACAACACGACAGCCGCGGCTCAGCTCAGCGCGACTCCCGCATCCGGGCCTCGCCCTCCACCCGGAACAGGAACGACGTCCAGCTCCGGAACGGCGCCCAGGCCTCCGCGATCTCGGCCAGCTCCGCCACTCCCGCGTCCGGGAGGTGGTACGCCTCGCGCATGATCTCGTGCAGGCGGCTCTCCCCGCGCGGGAAGACGTCCGGGTGCCCGGCGCCGCGGATCAGGATCAGCTCCGCGCTGAACCGGCCCACGCCCGGCAACAGCTGCAGTTGTTTGAGCGCATCGTCGGCCGGCATCGCCCGCAACGTCGCCGCGTCGAGCAGGCCCTCGGCCGCGGCCCCGGCGATCGCTCGCAGGCGGTGCAGCTTCTGCACCGGTGCGCCCGGCAAGTACTCCAGCTTCGCCAGCTCGCCGGGCGCCGGGAACGACCAGAGCCTCGCCCCGTCCACGTCGACCTGCACGCCGTGGCGCTCGGTGAGGCCGCGGCGCAGGCGCACCGCTTGCGACATCCAGATCCGGTGGCTCAGCACCGCCCAGCACGCCGCCTCGTACGGCGAGGCGAACAGGACCGGCCGCAGCCCGGGGTGCAGGCCTTGCAGCATCGAGACGACCGGATCGCGCCCGCCGGCTTCCGGGAACCCGGTGGCGTCGACGTCCAGCGAACACATCCGCGTGACCTGCGCCAGGACGGCTTCCGTGTGCTCTTCCGGGGCGTGGACCTCCACTTCGACCACGCCCGGCGATCTCTGTCTCAGTACCGCTCCCACCGGCGTCCACGCGCCGTCGACCGGGAACGCCACGCGGAGCGCTCCGGGCTCCGTGTCCGCTTCCGGCCGCCCGGCGGGTGCGAACCCGGTCAGGAACTTCGCCGCCGCGGCCAGGTCGAACGGGCCGCGGACCGGGATCTCCCCGCTCGGTGCGGAAATCTTGGAAACCGCCATGTCTCCTCCTCGGAGTCGGTGATCGGTGGATCGCCACCTCGCCGACGACGTTAGGAAGGGGCACCGACAATTTCCGGGCCTCGAAGGCCCGCGCTCGGAGTTGTTCACTCGGTCGAGTGACCTCGACTTGGGCATACTGCCGGTATCCGAACGACGGGAGCGCCTGTGCCGACCACCGCCACCGACCGGCTCGAGAAGCTGCTGGAGGCCCCGGCGGAAACCCGCGCGGGCTTCCTCGACCTGCTGGGCACGGCGGACCAGGCCGGCCCGTCCACCGGCATCACGCAACGCCTGATGCGCACCACCCTGCTCCCGCGGGTCTACGAGCGGTACTGGCGCCCCGCGCTCGGCCGCGCGCTCAAGGGCCCGGCCGGGCCCAGCATGGCGGGCGAGGTCCGGCTCGCCACGAAGCTCCTCGACCTGAGGCCGGGCCGGACCGCGCTGGACGTCGCCTGCGGCACCGGCCGGTTCACCCGCGCCTTCGGTCAGGCCGTCGGCCCGGCCGGGCTCGCGATCGGCCTCGACGGCGCGCGCACGATGCTCACCAGGGCCCTGGCCGAAGGCGGCCCGGAGAGCGTCGCCTACCTGCGCGCGGACGCGGTGCGCGTCCCCCTGCGAGAGTCCACTGTGGACGCCATCTGCTGCTTCGCCGCGCTCCACATGTTCGCCGAGCCGGAGACCGCGTTGGACTCCTTCACGCGCGTGCTCAAGCCCGGCGGCCGGATCGTGCTGCTCACCAGCGCGCGCCGCGGCCGGCAACCCGCGCGGCTGCTGGAGTCCGTCGGCGGGATCGTCAGCGGGCAGAAGATGTTCGACCGCGGCGAAATCGCGGCGAGCCTGCGCGCCCGCGGCTTCACCGAGATCACCGAGCGGTACGCCGGGGTCACGCAGATCGTGGCGGCCCGGCTGGGCTGAGCGCCGCGAACTGTCGGGGGTGGCGGTTAGCATCGCCCCATGACCCACGCCGAACCCGTCCCGCCCGACGACAGCTACCTCCGTTCCCTGGTCGAAGCCACGGCCGACGCGGTGGCGGCGGCCGAGCCGCTGTCCTCGCCGCACACCGGCGCGGACGAGGCGACCCGGGCCGAGGTGACGTCAGCGGTCGAGCGCAGTTCACCCGATCTGGTGGCGTTGAGCCAAGATCTGCACGCCCACCCCGAGGAGGGGTTCGGGGAACACCGCTCGGTCGGCGCGCTGGCGGAACTCCTGGCGCGCCACGGCCACGAAGCGACCGTCGGTGTAGGCGGCCTCGACACCGCGCTGCGCGTGAGCACGCCCGAGCGGGACGGCCCGCACATCGCCGTCCTCGCCGAGTACGACGCACTGCCCGGTCTCGGCCACGCGTGCGGCCACAACGTCATCTGCACCACCGCCGCGGGCGGCTTCCTCGGCGCCGCAGCGGTGGCCGAGAGGCTCGGCGGGCGCGTCAGCCTCATCGGCACGCCGGCCGAGGAAGGCGGTGGTGGCAAGGAGATCCTGGCGCGCGCGGGTGTCTTCGACGACGTCGACGCGGTGATCATGCTGCACCCGTTCAGCCACGACGTCGCGCTGCACCCGTTCCTGGGCCGCCGTCAGCTGGAGATGGTCTTCCACGGCGTCGGCGCGCACGCCTCGGCCCAGCCGTTCATGGGCCGCAACGCGCTCGACGCGGCGGTCGCGGCCTACCAGGGCGTCTCAGCGCTGCGGCAGCAGCTTCCGCAGAGCGACCGCGTGCACGGCGTGTTCAGCGACGGCGGTGCGCGGCCGAACGTCATCCCGGCCCGCGCCGCGCTGCTGTTCTACCTGCGCTCCCAGAACCCCGAGACCCTGCGGGACCTGGCCACCCGCATGACGTCGATCGCGGAGGGCGCGGCGGCGATGACCGGCTGCGGCGTCGAGCTGATCTGGGACGCCCAGGCCGCCTACCTGCCGATCCGGTTCAACACCACGCTCGCCGGGCGCTGGTCGGTCAACCAGGCCGGCACCGGCCGCAAGCCGCTGCCGCCCGGCATCGTCCCGGAGTCGCTGACCGGGTCCACCGACCTCGGCAACCTCTCCTACCGGATGCCGGCACTGCACCCGATGCTCGGGATCTCGGGGCCGACGGTCGCGTTGCACACCAAGGAGTTCGCGGCCGCCGCCGGTTCGGAGACGGGTGACGCGGGCGTCCGCGACGGCGCGCTCGGGCTGGCCCTGACCGCCGCGGACTACCTCGGCGACGCCGAGCTGCGGAAGGCCGTCCAGGACGAGTTCGAAGCGGCGGGAGGTGCGTTGGACGTTCCGACGTTCTTCGACTGACACGCGCGGAAAGCCTGAGAACCGCCTGAGTTTTCTCAGCTGATTCTTCTCAGCAAAGCCTGAGGGATTTCCACAGGTTGTTCACAAGCACAGGCGCGAATCTTGGTTCATGACCGAGAACGAGAGTCGGCCCGGCCCCGCCTCACCCGGTGGGCACCAGCCGCACCAGCACACCCAGCAGTACGGGCCGTACGCGCAGTACGCCTACCCCCAGCAGGCCGCGCCGAATCCGCTCTTCACCCCGCAGCCGCCGGCACCGCAGGCCCTCAAGAAGCCGCGCCGGGGCGGCCGGGTCGCGATGCTGGTCGGCGCGACCGCGCTCGGCGCCGCGCTGGTCGGGGGCGTCGGCGGCGCCGCGATCGTCGGGCTGACCGCGACCTCGGCGGACGGCACGACGTCGGTGAGCGCGCCGGCGGCGACGGGGCAGACGGTCGCCAACAGCACGTCCGGTGACGTCAGCGGCGTCGCGGCGAAGGTGACGCCGAGCGTCGTGCAGATCAACGTCACCACCGACCAGGGCGAGGCGATCGGCTCCGGCGTCATCCTCAGCGCCGACGGCCGGATCCTGACCAACGCGCACGTCGTCGACGGCGCCCAGAGCGTCGTCATCACGACGTCCGACGGCACGAAGTACCAGGCCAGTGTGGTCGGCGCGGACACCAAGGCGGACATCGCGGTGGTCCAGGCGAAGAACGCCAGTGGTCTGACCGCGGCCAGCCTCGGGGACTCGAGCAAGCTCGCCGTCGGCCAAGAGGTCATCGCGATCGGCTCGCCGGGCGGGCTGCAGAATACCGTCACGACCGGCATCGTCAGCGCGCTGAACCGGAACCTGTCCGACATCGGCCAGGGCGAGCAACAGCAGCAGTCGCCGTTCAACCGCACCTCGAACCAGACCAGCGACTCGCCCAGCTACACCGCGATCCAGACGGACGCCTCGATCAACCAGGGCAACTCCGGCGGCGCGCTGGTCGACGCGAACGGCAACGTGATCGGGATCAACTCGGCGCTCTACAGCCCGACGGCATCGGCGAACGGCTCCGCGGGCAGCGTCGGGATCGGCTTCGCCATCCCGATCAACGACGCCAAGAAGATCGTCGACCAGATCGTGAACAACTGAAAGACGTGGACGGGTCGTGTTCGGGGCGGCCCGTCCCTCCCGCTTCGGGGAGCGGGGAACACGGCGAAGGCCGTTTCGAGAGTCAATCGGGGGCTCTCGAAACGGCCTTCGCGCTGTCTACAGCTCGTAGGTGAGCGTGAAGGTGTGGTTCTTCTCCTCGTCGATCTCGATGCTCGCCGTGCCGGAGATCCCGGCCAGCTCACCCGAGCCGGAGCCGGTGAGGATCTTCAGCGTCAGGCCGGTGTCGTCGGCCGTGTGGTGCAGGACGAACGCGCCCTTGCGGCCGTCGACCGAGACGGCGAGACGCTCGAAGGCGACGTACGCGCGCGAAGTCGCGTTGGACGCCGTCAGCATCTCGACCGTGCTGGTCCCCTCGACCGCGCCGGTGAACGTCTTGGCGATCGCCACCCGGGCGAACTCCGTGCCCGCGGCCTCGTCGGTCGCCTGCGGCTCCCACTTGTCGAGGACGAACGACGCGGTGGCGGTGCTGGTCATGGCTGGTTTCCCCTGTTCGTCGGTGATGGGCGCCAGCTTGGCAGCGATACCTGACAGGTCGCGTCAGGTTTTCTCAGCGCTTCCGGTTGCCGAACAGCCCGCGCGTGATCTCCCGGCCCAGGGCACTGGCGGCGGACCGCATGAACGACTTCACGGCCGGGTTCTTCATCGCCGATTCGATCATCCCGGGCTCTTCCTTCTCCTTCTTGGGAGCGGGCGCGGGCGCGGACTCGGGGACAGGCGCAGGCGCGGCCACCTTCGCGGCCAGCTTCTCGTAGGCCGACTCCCGGTCGATCGTCTCGGCGTACTTCGCGTGCAGATCCGACGAAGCGACCGAAGCGGCGACGGCCTCCGCGCCGATCGAGCCCATCTTCGACCGCGGCGCCCGCAGCCGCGTCCACGCCACCGGCGTCGGCGCGCCCCGCTCCGACAGCACCGTGACGATCGCCTCGCCGATGCCCAGCGACGTCAACGCCGTGTCGAGCTCGTAGAACTTCGTCTTCGGGTAGGTCTTGACCGTCTTGGCCAGCGCCGCCTGGTCGTCCGGCGTGAACGCCCGCAGCGCGTGCTGGATCCGCGCGCCCAGCTGCGAGAGGACGTTGTTCGGGATGTCCGTGGGCAGCTGCGTGCAGAAGAACACGCCGACACCCTTCGACCGGATCAGCTTCACGGTCTGCTCGATGCGCTCCAGGAACGCCTTCGACGCGTCGTTGAAGAGCAGGTGCGCCTCGTCGAAGAAGAACACCAGCTTCGGCTGGTCGAGATCGCCCTCCTCCGGCAGCTCCTCGAACAGCTCGGCCAGCAGCCACATCAGGAACGTCGAGAACAACGCCGGCTTCGCCTGCAGGTTGTCCAGCTCCAGCAGCGTGACGACGCCCTTGCCGTCGCGGGCGCGCATCAGGTCGTGGACGTCCAGCTCCGGCTCGCCGAAGAAGTCCTCCCCGCCTTGGGCCTCCAGATTGGACAGGGAACGCAGGATCACCCCGGCCGTCGCGGCCGAGACGCCGCCGATGCCCTTGAGGTCCGCCTTGCCCTCGTCGCCGGTCAGGTGCGTGATGACCGACCGGAGGTCCTTCGTGTCCAGCAACGCCAGCTCACGCTGGTCGGCCCAGTGGAAGATCAGGCCGAGCGTCGACTCCTGCGTCTCGTTCAGCCCCAGCACCTTCGACAGCAGCACCGGCCCGAAACTCGTGATCGTCGCCCGGATCGGCGCACCCTTCCCGCCCGCCCCCAGCGACAGGAACTGCACCGGGAACGCCGTCCCCGCCCAGTCGTCACCCAGCTCCTGCGAGCGCTTCGACACCTTGTCGTTCGCCTCGCCGGCCGCCGCGAGACCCGACAGGTCACCCTTCACGTCGGCGAGCACCACCGGCACCCCGGCCGCCGACAACTGCTCCGCCACCAGCTGCAACGTCTTCGTCTTGCCCGTCCCGGTCGCCCCCGCGACCAGCCCGTGCCGGTTCAGCGTCGCCAACGGCAGGCGCACGGCGGCACGCGCGTCCGCCTGCCCGTCGATCACCACCGCACCCAGCTCCAGCGCGGCACCCTCACTCGCATAACCGGCGGCGATCTCGCCCGCCGGCGTCCCCTGCTCCGTCACTCGCGACTCCCCGATCTGTGTCCTGCACCACACCGGTGGCGGCCCCGCGAGCGTAAACGCGCCGTACGTGCAGGTAACGCACCTCTTGTCCCCGTGTCGGGTTAGGGTCACCAGGTGACCGACCGCCTAGTCTGGATCGACTGCGAGATGACGGGGCTCGACCTCGGCAAGGACGCGTTGATCGAAATCGCCGCCCTCGTGACCGACGCGGAGCTCAACGTGCTCGGCGAGGGAGTGGACATCGTCATCCACGCCGACGAGGAAAAACTCGCCGGCATGCCCGAGATCGTCCGCGAGATGCACGCCCACTCCGGCCTCACCGAAGAAGTGCGCCGCTCCACGGTGACCCTCGAAGAAGCCGAGCGCCGCGTCCTCGAGTACATCCGCGAGTACATCCCCGAACCCGGCACCGCGCCGCTGGCGGGCAACTCCATCGCCACCGACCGCGGTTACATCACCCGCGACATGCCGGCCCTCGACGCGCACCTCCACTACCGCCTCGTCGACGTCTCCTCCATCAAGGAACTCGTCCGCCGCTGGTACCCGCGCATCTACTACGCCAAGCCGGAAAAGGGCCTCGCCCACCGCGCCCTCGCCGACATCAAGGAATCCATCGGCGAACTCGACTACTACCGGCGCGTCGCCTTCGTCGCCCAACCCGGCCCCAGCAGCGACGAAGCCAAAGCCGCCGCCGCTGAAGTGCGCGAACAGCACCAGGGGTAACCCCCCGGAAAACCACGCGCGGGCACCCGCTACGATTACGACATCGAGGTGATCGCACGCGGTTGCCTCAGATGGTGGGCGTAGCTCAGCTGGTAGAGCACCTGGTTGTGGTCCAGGAGGTCGCGGGTTCGAAACCCGTCGCTCACCCCGTCGCCCCGGTTTGGTCGGTCCCTTGCGGGACCTTCCCCAAGCCGGGGTTTTGCCTTTTCTTGTGGGGGTCGAACCCCCACACCCCCGCCGGGGGGTGCCCCCGGACCCCCATCCCGTGTGGTTGGCCTGGGGGTCAGGTTGTGGGTATGAAGTCTTCCTTTGACGGGTTCAGCCAGGCTGGGCGTGCTGCTGCCAAGGCCAGTAGGGCCAGGGCCAGGAGGACGTACAAGGTGTGGGCTAGCGCCTGGGCTGCTGGCGGGTAGTTCTCCGGGAGGATTACCAGGCCTACCAGTGGGACGTTTGAGCGTCCTGCTCCTACCTTCCAGGCGAATGTCAGCAGGTACGTTGCCGTGAGGATTGCTGCTGGCCACCAAGTGCGGGAGCGTAGGGCGCCGGCGGCGGCCATTGCGAAGAACGGGATGAACCAGACCCAGTAGTGCGTCCAGGTCCAGGGGGTTACCAGGACCATTGTTGCGCCTATGACGCTCACTGCCAGCAGCTCGCGGCCTTCGCGGTGGGCTCGGACTGCTATCCAGAGGGCCGCCAGGGCGACTACTCCTGCTACTGGGATCCAGATGAGGCCTGGGACGTCCGCTATGCCCAGTAGGCGTGCGAGTGCTCCGCGGATCGACTGGTTTTCCGGGGACATTGCGTCGCTGTCGCCCGTGATTCGGGAGGGGTCGGCCAGGTTGGCTGCCCAGAATGCTTTTGAGTCGCCTGGTAGGGCTACGAAGCCTGCTAAGGCTGTTAGCGCGAATGCGCCTACTGCTACTGCCGCTGCGCGGAAGCGGCGGGTGGCCAGTAGGTAGATGACGAAGATGCCTGGGATCAGTTTGATGCCCGCCGCGACTCCTACGCCGACGCCTGTCCACCAGCGGTTGCGGCCTGTCAGGTCCGCCAGGACCAGTACCAGCAGGACCAGGTTCACCTGGCCCGCCGTGAAGTTCATCAGCACCGGCTGCAGGGGCAGCGCCAACGCCGTCAGCGCCGCCGTCGCCGCGACGCGGCCGTGGTCGCGGGCGTAACCCTGCTGCCACAGCGAGATCCAGACGACCGCCAGCAGCGAGAACAGGTTCACCAGCAGGGCCAGCATCGGCAGGAGCAGCTTCGGCACCAGCGTCAGGGCGACGAACACCCCGGCCGCGAACGGCGTGTACTTGAACGTGCCGCCGATCGTCGGCAGGTGGGACACGCCCGGCTCGTACAGCGGCGCACCCGCGCGCACCGCCTGGCCGGTGGCCACGTAGGACTTGAAGTCCTCCAGGTAGATGCCGGTCGACGTCCAGATCCCGGCCCACACCGTGTAGCCCGCGAACACCACCAGCAGCAACAGGCCGGAGAGCACGGACCACCAGAGCGGCGCCGGCAACCTGCGCTCGACCGGTGCTTCCGGAACGACGACCGTCGACATCGGGTAACCCCCTCGGGGCACCACGAGCAGCAGCACACCCCTCGAAAACCTGGCAAAACGCCCTGCGGCGAGAGGCGCGCGGCCAGTGTAGCGATCCGTGTTCACCCGGATGGCCTTCGCCTGCCAGTGGTAACCCTCACGACCGGATGGCTCAACGTGCGGGAGTCTCGACCGGGGTGCACGGTGATCTCGTGGAACGTTCACGGGTGACGCTGCGCAAGAAGAAACTGCGGTACGAGGACATCACCGTGGTCGACCAGTCGCTGCTCAAGCGGGCCGTCGCGGCGGCCGCGCTGGGCAACGCGATGGAGTGGTTCGACTTCGGTGTCTACGCCTACATCGCCGACACCATCTCCGAGGTGTTCTTCCCGGCGAGCGTGGCGCCCGGCGTACGGCTGATCGGGACGTTCGGGGCGTTCACCGCCGCGTTCCTGATGCGGCCGCTCGGCGGGCTGGTGTTCGGGCCGCTCGGCGACCGGATCGGGCGGCAGAAGGTCCTCGCCGTCACGATGATCATGATGGCGATCGGCACCCTCTGCATCGGGCTGATCCCGTCGTACAGCTCCATCGGCGTCTGGTCGCCGATCCTGCTGGTGCTCGCCCGGATGGTGCAGGGCTTCTCCACTGGCGGCGAATACGGCGGCGCGACGACGTTCATCGCCGAGTACTCCCCCGACAAACGCCGCGGCTTCATGGGCTCCTGGCTCGAGTTCGGCACGCTCTCGGGCTACGTGCTCGGCGCGACCGTCGTCACCGGCATGAAGACCTGGGTCCCGCACGAGACGCTGCTCGACTGGGGCTGGCGGATCCCGTTCCTGGTCGCCGGCCCGCTCGGCATCATCGGCCTCTACATGCGGCTCAAGCTCGAAGAGACTCCCGCGTTCCAGAAGCACGCCGCGGAGTCCGAGAAGCGCGGCCGCTCCGGCGAGCCGTTCTGGAAGATGTTCACCGACTACTGGCCCTCGCTGCTGATCTGCATCGGCCTGGTGCTCGTGTTCAACGTCACCGACTACATGCTGCTGTCGTACATGCCGACGTACCTGTCCGAGCAGCTGCACCTCGACGCGACGCACGGCCTGCTGCTGATCATCGTCGTGATGGTCGTGATGATGCTGATCATCCTGGTCGGCGGCCGGATCACCGACAAGATCGGCCGCAAACCAGTGATGATGGCCGGCTGCCTCGGCTTCCTCGTGCTCTCCTGGCCGTTGATGCTGCTGGTGCACGACGGCGGTCTCGTCGTCACCTTCCTCGGCCTGATGGGGCTCGGCCTGCTGCTGCTCTGCTTCGAGGTCTCGATGCCCGCGACGCTGCCCGCGCTGTTCCCGACCGCGATCCGCTACGGCGCGCTGTCCATCGCGTTCAACATCTCCGTGTCGCTCTTCGGCGGCACGACGCCGCTGGTCATGCAGGCGCTGATCTCGTCCACCGGCCACGACTTCTGGCCGGCCTGGTACATGATGGCGGCCGGCGCGATCGGCGCCGTCGCGGTGTACTTCAGCCGCGAGACGGCGAACAAGCCGCTGTGGGGCTCGGGCCCCGCGGTCGACACCGAGGCCGAGGCGCGGAAGCTCGTCCGGGAATCGGGCTAGCTCGTTTCGAGCAGCAGGCCGGCCAGCTCGGCGGGCATGGTGATCATGCAGTCGTGGCCGGTCGGCAGCTCCCGCACCCGCTCGCCCGCTGGGACGGGACGCCGGGTGATGCCTTCCGGCCGGCCGGCGACGCAGTGGATGTGCGTGCGCGGGATCGCCCGCACGGCCGGGTCGTCCAGCCGCACCGGCTCCGTCAGGCACCGCACCGGCTGGTCCGAGAGCATCGAACGCAGCCAGGCGACGTCGTCGGGATCGGTCACCCCGAACAGCCCGAGCGGCGGCGGCAGTTCCGGCAGCGGTGGCACGCGCCAGCCGTCGACGGCCGCGTCGACGAGCTGCTTGCTGATCGGCATCACGTCGATCGCGGTTTCGCCGTCTTCGGGCACCATCGCGTCGAGGTAGACCAGGTGCGCGATCCGCTCCGGGACACGGTTGGCCGCACCCGAGACGACCATCCCGGCGTAGCTGTGGCCGACGAGCACGACGTCGTCGAGCTGCTCGTCTTCGATCAGGCCGGCGATGTCGTCGACGTGGGTGCCGAGCCCGACGTCGGGAGCCAGCAGGTGCGCCTTGTCTCCGTAGCCGGTCAAGGACGGCGCGAACGCCCGGTGCCCGGCGGCCTCCAGCAGCGGGACCACGCGGTCCCAGCTGCGTCCGCTGTGCCAAGCGCCGTGTACCAGCAGAAATGTCGTCATGATCGAGTGGTTCCTCCTCGTGCCTCGGTACCATTCGGTAACCGAGACCATCGTGATCCACTCGACGCGCACCGGGCAATACGGCACTAAATGGTGCCCCGGTTCTCAGGAGGTAACCATGGAGGACCCGTGCAAGGCCCGCCAAGTCCTCGGCATCGTCGGGGACAAGTGGGCACTACTGGTCGTGCGCATGCTCAAGGACGGGCCGCGGCGGTTCACCGAGCTCAAGCGATCCGTCGAGGGCATCAGCCAGCGGATGCTCACCGTGACCCTGCGCGACCTCGAGCGCGACGGCATCCTGACCCGCACGGTCGTCGCCGTCATGCCCCCGCACGTCAGCTACGAACTGACTCCGATGGGCCGCACCCTGCGCGAGGCCACCGCGCCGCTGCTGGCGTGGAGCATCGAGCACCTGCCGCACATCGACGCGGCCCGCGAGGAGTACGACAACCGCTAGTTCGCGGCGGTCCGCCACTCGTCCCAGGACAGCTGCCAGACGCTCCAGCCGTCGGTCGGCTCGAGCTTCGGGCCGCCGCTGTTCTGCACGGTGACGACGTCGCCCTTCTTGGACGTGTCCATCAGCCACTTCGTGTTCTCGGTGGACAGGTTCAGGCAGCCGTGGCTGACGTTGCTGTGCCCCTGCTGCCGGACCGACCACGGCGCGGAGTGGTAGAAGATGCCGCTGTAGGACAGGCGGACGGCGTACTGGACGAAGGTGCGGTAGCCGCCGGGGGTGTCCTCGGGGACGCCGTAGGTGCCGGAGTCCATCGTGTAGCCGGTGTGCTCGCTCATGACGGTGTAGGTCCCGGCCGGCGTGGTGTGGCCCGGCTTGCCCATGGAGGTCGGCATGGTCTTGACCTCCTTGTCGTTGACGGTGACCGTCATCTGGTGGGTGCCGCCGTCGGCGACCGCGACGAGCTTGTCGCCCACGGCGCCGGTGATCGTCTTGTCCTCGCGGCCGTAACTGCCGTTGCCGAGCGGCTTGCCGTAGACGGCGGCGTCGACCTTGATCTTGGTGCCGCTCTTCCAGTAGTCCTTCGGTCGCCAGGTCACCTGCTTGTCGCCGGACCAGCGGAACGCGCCCTCGGTGGCCGGCTCGGCGGTGATCTTGAGCGCCTTCTCGGCCGCGGCCTTGTCGGCGACGTTGCCGGTGAAGGTGAAGATCAGCGGCAGCCCGACGCCGACGGTCTCGCCCTCGGCGAGGTTCACCGAGACGCCCAGCTGGCGGGCGGGCTTGACGGTAGTGAAGCTCGACTCCGCGGTGACCGGCTTCCCGTCGGTCCCGGTGGCCGTCGCGGTCAGCTTGTAGGTCTTGCCGTACCCGAGGGACTCGGCGGAGTCCCACCCGGCGCCGTCCGCCCGCGGCTTCCCGCCGACGGCCTTCCCGTCGGCCCCGGTCAGCTTCACGTCCCCGACCTTCCCATCGGCAACGGCGACGGTCACGGGCTCACCGGGCGCGACGTCCTTGGCGTCCTTGGCCGGAGTGAGCGTGAGCGCGGCGGCCTTCAGCACCGGCTTGGGCGCAGGCGCGGACGTCGTCACCTGCGGCGTCTCACCCGAAGGGTTGCCACTGCACCCGGCCACCATGAGGCCGATCACCCCCGCGGCCACCAGCAACCGCGCCCACCTGCCGCTCGAACGCCTCATGCCACCCGCCTGTTTAGTCGTCCATGTCCGGCTCCAGTGTGCCCGACCAGCCCCGACACCGGGGCGGGAACGCCCGAACCCGCACAAGGGGACCCCCCTGAAACAGGCTCGGCGGCTGGTGCTAATCTTTTCCACGTCGCCGAGGGAAACCTCCGGCAGACACCGGCGCCATTAGCTCAATTGGCAGAGCAGCTGGCTCTTAACCAGCGGGTTCGGGGTTCGAGTCCCTGATGGCGCACAGTCGGAAAGCAAAGCCCACCAACGGTTTCCCTGCAATTTGCGGGTCGCTGTCGGTGGGCTTTGCTCGTGCGTGCAGCCCGGGTGCAGCCGACGTGTCGCCCCGGTTCAGTGACTTGGCGTCACCACCCGTGCCCGTGGTGACCCGCTGCGCTGCCGGGGCACCACCACCTTGTGAATCTTGACCCCGCGCTGGTACCCGGCGCGCCGGACCAGCTCCGCCGTCGCATCCGCCGCCTGCTGCGCCAGGCAGGGCAGGACGCTGGTGTAGGTGTCCGCGGTGAGCACGATGCTGGAATGCCCGAGGAGGGCCTGCACCACCCGCAGCTCGTTCCCGGCCGCCAGCGACAGGGTCGCCGCGCCATGCCTCAGGTCGTGGAACCGGATCGGCGGCAGGCCGGCCTCGTCCACCAGAGCCCGGAAGGTGCGGGAGACGTAACTCGGGCTCCACGACCGGCCCTGATCATGAGAAAACACCCAATCACCGGCCGGATCCTGCCGGGCGAGCCGGCGCAGCAGAGCGGTCGTTCCCCGGTCCAACGCGACGATCCGGCAGCTGGCGTCGGTCTTCGGCAGGCACACACCGCGGCCATCACGTTCAACCAGCTGCCGCACCACCGACAGCGTCCGGTTCGCCAGGTCGACGTCGCACCACCGCAGACCGACCGCTTCCCCGCGGCGCAATCCCAGCAGTGCCGCCACGTGGTAGAGCGGGTACAGCTGATGATCGCGGACCTGCTCGAGGAAGGTCGCTGTCTGCTCGGCCGTCCATACCGCGACCGCAGGACGTTCCCCGGTCCTCCGCCACAGCTCGACCCGGGCCTCGGTCCACACCACCGCCCGCGGGCGACGCGCTGAGGGCAACTCCACCCACCGCGCCGGGTTGTGCGTGATCAATCCACGCCGGATCGCACCGTTAAGCGCGGCCCGCAGCACCTCACGAATCCGCTGCACCGTGGTCGGCGACAACGGCCGCGACCGCAGCGCGTTCGCTCGCAACAACGCCGTGAACGCCGCCTGCACCTTCCCGATCGTCAGGTCCGACACGGCGAGCCCACCCAACCGCGGCTGCAGGTAGTCACGGGTCAGCTGCTCATACAGCTGACGTGTCGACGGACGAAGGGTGTTCCTCGCCGCCAGCCACACATCCAGCCACTGGCCCACCGTCACCAAGGCCCGCCCCGGATCCACATCGTCACCCAGCCAGAACCCCCGCGCACGTTCCGCCGCAGCCCGCGACGCAAACCCGCCGCGCTGAACCCGCCGACGACCACCATCCCGGCCGGCCGCCAGCTCGACCACGAAATACCACCGCCCGTGACCACGCTCAACCAGCCGCGGACAACGCAACCCCCATCGGCGACCATCGTCCGGATTGACACAACCACACCGCTTGAACACACGCCCACCAGATCGCTTCGCCATGATTCCTCCGTCCACAGAGCACATCAACGCTCCAACGATGCGCGCATCACGAGCAACGCTCCAGCCCTGGACAACCACGACGAACTGCGCGACACGAACCAGCACCGGCGAACTGGAGAAGTCCAAGACAGCGCCAAACCAGGCGGAACCCTGTACCGTGCGATAAGCCGGTCGAACCACACATCGACTTCCCTGCGAGTGGCCGCCGACCTAACCGCGCGGATCGACAGCCACCAACTGGCCAACGACATAGCCGCACATGCAGCCCTCCGTGGCCAACGCTCATGCCGATGGCGGGATGGAAATGCCCATGTCGTTCATGACAGGTTTTCGACTGTTACCGGGTGCCGACCGCACCAGTTTGAGGGGGAAAAACCACAAGACGAAGACATCCACCGACGAGGACTAGCAGTTCACTGTCGGCGCCCGCCTTGACCGTCCCGATAAGGCTCTCCATCGGTATTGTTGCAACGATTTTGGCGTCTACCGGGCGCACAAGAAAGAGCTGATTGCGCTCGGTCAGCGCTAACAGCGAAGCGCCACAGACAGTCAGACCCGCTCCACTGCTCGGTCGCACCGGCAGCGCAAGTCGCTCGTCGCGTCCGATTGCCTGAAGGTATGCCGTCCCGTCGCTGCTCCGGATGGCGGTAACCGTCTGGTGGCCGTTCGCGGTCGCGGCAACGATTCTAGATGCGTCTATCTCGCGCGCTGCGGAATGCAGTTCCAGGCTACCGAGCCGAACACCGCGGACGACGTCATAGTGGTGAACCGTGTCTCCGCTGCGGACGAGAACCCCACCTTCGACGACGGCTGCGCTGATCGGCAAGCACCCATCCGAACCTGGCAGCACGCCAACCATGCCGCCGGCGAAGTCGTGCACGGCGAGGGGACCGCTCCCGTCACCGATGACGAAAACCGGCGGACCCCCACGACGTTGGACCACCTGATGCCGAACGCGCGAGGGCTCGTACGGCCCGGTCGGAACAGCGTAGATCCGGCCGTCTCGTGGGCTCCACAGATGCTGACGTCGACCATCGTGGTAAACGAGCAGCATCGGCGTTCCGCCCAGGGACACCGCCCCAGTGGGGTTGTAGTTTACGTGATCGAGGTCAGCCGTCGTCACGAAAGGAACCGAGTTGCCATATAGCTCACGACCGTCCCCGGCATCGTGGACGACGTACCGGACGACGTCTTCGGCGACGATCACAGGACGGGTACCGGGCAGGTACCAGACGTCGGAGTACTGCGCGGTGGCGACATGGCCAAACTTGCCGTCCATCGAGTAGCCGCCCGCGGTGGGCCAGATCCGGATGGTGCCGTCGTCGCCCGCAGTGGCGACGCTCGGTGTCCCCGAGGCGTCCGTCAGAACCGTGGCGGCACGCACCTCATCGATGTGTCCGTGCCAGAACCGCTGCAGGTCGAGCGGATTGGTTCTCCAGATCGAGAGGTCACTGCCCGCACCGACGACCACGAAGGGGTCACCGCCAGGCTTATGCACGGCTGTGAGAACTGAGTCAGGGTTGGCGATCCGATCGCGGCTCAAAGCCAGCACGGCTCCCGTGCCGGCGTCACGCACCTCCATCCGCCCGTCTCCTCGCGCGCCGATCAATACGAGGCGGCCACGAACGTCGCAGGCGACGCTGGCTCTCCAGGGCTCGTCGGGCACCTGCTCCCCGAGTTCCGCGAGGCTGTGCGCGTCTCGGAAGCTCAGCGTTCCCGACGTCGTGCCGACGCAGACCAGATCCTGACCGGACAGCGAATACGAAACCGCGAACGTCGCGAATCCCGCTGAGTAGACCGCTGTCACCACCGCTCCCGACCGCGGGTCCCGGAGCGCGAGTCGGCCGTCGTACCCAGTTTCCAGCAGCAGGGGATGACCACGCAAAACGATGGTAAAGACCTGGTACAACGCCGTTCCGGCGTCGACCGACCAAGCAGGAGCGTGTCCGCGGGGCAGCCAGGCTTCCAACGCACCGTCACGATAGGCCACTACGATGAGCGAGTCGGCCGCCATCGGCACGACGGTCATCGCGTCGACCTCGGAGTCCTCCCTGCGCAGCAAGACCTGGTGCAGTGCAGCAGTGGCGTCGTCCCATAGTTCGATCGATCCCGTACCGGGCAGATTACGGTAAGATTCGTCCCGTTCAACGGCGGCGGCGAGCATCCACCGGCCATCGACCCGCACCGACGCGAGCGCCTTGATCTCCTGGCCCCCGACGCGGAGCAGGCGATGCTGGGTCGGGTTCGGCTCGGTGGTCCACTTCGTCCTCGCCACGGGAGTGACCGTCGTCTTCCATCGCACGTTGCCTGTCGAGCCGACGCCCGGCGACTCGAGGGTGAACGCGCGAACCTCCGGCGCGCTGTCGTGCAGCAGCGGGCCCGCCTGCAAGTAGCGGGACAGGCCGGCCCGGACGCGGCCGCTCACCGTGCGGGAGGCAATCGGCAGCATGATTCGTGAGTCGGCGTGCACCAGGAAGTCTTCGTCCTCGACGAGTTGATCGAGCCTGCCTGCGAGTTCGGCGTGGACGGAGAGGTACCGAAGCACGTACGGGTCTGCGTCCGCCCAGTGGCCGGGCGCACACCGCAATGCCTCGACGATGCGCCGGTGGGCCGTGACGTTGTCCACGCCGATTTGCTTCAGCAGGAAGTCCCGGTACGCAAGGTGGTGCAGGCGGTACACGCTACGCCCGAGTGCGGTGTCGGTACGCAGGAACCACCCCGAATCGCGGAGGACCGCGTCGACGTCGTCACCGGTGATCGCCGGAGACCCGCTGATCACCGCGTTCGCCAGCGTGATCCACACCTGGGTGCGGGGCAGTCCGGGCCCTTCGGTGTAGGCAAGCGGCGCCAGCACCCGGAGGAGAACCCCGGCCGTTTCATCGTCCGGCAAGAGCGCGTCCGCGATGGCCCCGTTGATACCGTTGCTCAGCTTTTCTCCGAAGCGGTCATCTTCCGGGTCGAGCGGTTCAGCCAAGCTCGCGAGCGACATCGCTACTTCGGCGGCGAAGAGAAAGACCCCACCGCTGCGGTCGGCGATCTCCGCCGCGGCTCGGGCAGCGAGATCGTCCCGGCCCGCGTAAGGCGAGTTCGCCGTAGTCAAGATCTGCCGACAGCGGAGCTGAATCTGGTCGTGTACCTGCTCGTCGTGATCGAGGTCGACCGAAAGACCAGCGTTGGTCGCCAGTTCGGCGGCCGCTTCGTCGTCCACGCCGTGACGCATCGCGACGACGACGTGCACACCGGAGGTCTCCGCAAGGGGGATGAGCAGATCCCGGATGATCGAGCGACGATCCGCGGCCCCAACCTCGTCGAGAGCGTCCACGACCACCGTGACCGGCTTGCCCCGCGACGCCAGCCCGCTCAAGACCGCCTCCGGAGTCAACGAGCGGCCACGCGCGCCGTCACTCAATACCTTGAGGATGTATTCCCGACTGTTACGGGAGTCCTCTGCCAGATCAACCCAGTAGGTCCGAGCTGTGCCTGTTGCGCTCGACGCCAACTGCGCCAGCACGGTCGTCTTGCCCGTACCCATGCCGCCGGTCACCCGGGCCAGGCCGCTGTTCGTCCTGCGGGCCCAGCCGCTCACCTCGGCGAGGATCCCGTCACGGCGGATGGTCGTTTTCCCGCCGACGCTCATGATTCGGGCGCGCAGGCGATAGCCGGGATTGCGGAAAAAGGCACTTCCCGCCTGGATGCCCACCGAGCCGGCGTGAGACCCGACTCGACCTTCGCTTTGCATCCACTGGTTCGCGGCTTCGGCGAAATCCTGCGGGGTCACCTCGAAATCCTGCACCGGCCAGCCACCTCGTGGAGAGCCATTGCGCAGGGTTTTCACCACCGCGTTCGCGAATCTCAACTGGCTGACGTCCTCGGCTCCCTGTGTCGCGGCGATCAACGAGATCGTCGCGGGCGGCATCTCGGTGACAGAGCGGCTCACGCGGTCTTTGTTGATCGCGTAGGCGACGTCGACCGCGGCCGTGCCCGCAGCGCAGCAGTCGAGGATCACCACGATCTGCGAGGCTCCTGCCACCGCGTGGAGGGCATCGGCCAATTCGGCGGGCGTCATGGCTCCGCTCCGGTCGGCCCGGCGCGAGTCCGCCGTCATGAGGTAGCTACCCTCGTCGTCGGAAACTCCGTGACCCGCCCAATAGACAAGGAGCCTCCCCCCGGCCGTCACCTTCACCGTTCTGATCAGGCTGTCGATACGAGCGGCCGTCAATCCGCCCACCGAAGGCTTCTTCACGTCGAATCCCGCGTGCTTCAACGCATCACCCACCGCGGTCACGCCGGTTTCGACGGCTTCCAAATCCGCGAGTTCGGGATCGGCGTACTTGCTGATGCCGATGAGAAGCGCGGTGCCCACCTTGTCCGGTACATCCACCAATTTCAACATCCCTTGACGGGCCGGATCTCGAGGATCGCCGAGGAGGGCGCGGTCCAGGCCTGCCCGGAAACCTGGAGAACCACCTTGCCGTTCGCGAGAGAATCAAACCGGCCGCACACAGAGCCTTCGATCGTGCGGACGACGACCGTGGAGGCATCCTGCGCCGCCGCCGGTGCCAGCCATCCCACCGACATCGCCACGACGAGCAGGAGGAGCGCACCGGAGGCGAGGTACGCCGCAACCCGCAGCCGTCGGCCGCCCCTGAAAGTCTGCTCGGCCGTCCACTTCCTGAGGTTTTCGCCGGTGTTCCAGATCTCCTTGCCCGCCGGCCCCTGGGCGACCCTGAGAGTCAGCAACAGAGACACCGCCAACGCGCCGAACGCGAGCAACACCAGCACCGCGATCGTCACCCGAGCCCACGCCTCCAGCGCGACCACATCCGAACGCCCCTTGACAATCACGACGGAGATCAGGATCGTGGCAACGCCGACGATGCCGGTTCGCCACCCGTCCGCCTGTGCCCGAAGCGCACCGAGCTGGGTGAACGGCAGTTCCCGAGCCAGCAGCTCCCAGCGCTCGTCTTCGGGCGGCTCAGTCACCTTCCCGGCCCTTCAAGACCACCTGCCAACGCCGGCCGCACCCCATTCCCCCGGCCGGGCGGCCCGGGTGTTCGTACGCACAGTCGCAGAAGATCATCGGATCGCCGAGGTCATCCCGGCCCGGGTCCCCCTCGGAGTTGCCCCCCATGTTGGGCAGGCTCCTCGAAAACGGGCGTTTGGTGACGTGCCGGCAGATCGAGCACTCGACCACAACCACGATCCGGGTGTCGGCGCCATCACCCTCGCGGCAGACCGCCGTCGGAGGCGAGGGATCCAGGAGTTCTCTTCTCCACGCAACCGGCTTCCGACGACCGAGCATGACCATCTCCACCTCCGATGCCTCGATCGAAGTAACGGCTGAGGCTTCCGCAGCGTTACCACTCCAGTCGAACGGCGACACCGATCGCAACCACGGCCGGGTGAAAGGGGTAGCGTGGCTTCGCTGCAACAACTCACCCAAGCCGAGCAGGAAGGCTTCGCCCGGCTGAACCGTTATGGCGTGACAGCGGATCCTGCCGAGCTGGCTCGTGCTGCAGAAATCTGGCGCTGGGTCGCCCAGGAGACCTCCGACCCGGGACAGCGCAGTCTCGTCTGGGCCGCGATCAGCGTCGCCATGCGGCGCTACTTCGAAGCCACCAGCGAGCTGTGGGCATTGCGGGACGCGGTGGAATGCGGCCGGGCCGCGGTCCGCACCGAGACCGTTCCCCACCGGTGGCTGTCCGCGTGCATATACCTGGGCTACGCCGACTACACCTATTTCAAGGCGACCCGAGAGCGGCCCTACCTCGACGACGCCCTCGCCGTCCTTCGCACGGCCTGCGCGGCCGAAGCCGGCATTCCGACCCGGAGCAACGTGTTGTCACACCTCGGCGCCGCGTTGACCGTCGCGTGGGAGACGTTGAACAAGGAGGCGTTCCTGACCGAAGCCGTCACCGTCGGACGAGAAGCCGTCCGGTTGCCGGGGCAGCTGCAACTCAACTCCGCCCTCGATCTGATCCGCAATCTGCGCAGCCTCGGCGGTGCCCATCAGGACATCGGCCTGCTGCGCGAGTCCGAAGCACTTGCCCGATGGGCGCAAGGCACCCCTGACGACGGCTTTCGCGGGTTGGCGCTGTTCGAACTGGCCCGTACCCTCGACAGCATCGCCGAAAGGGTCAACGAACCCGGCATTCGTGCCGATGCCGTCGCGGCTGGCGAAGCTTCCGTGGCGTTGGCCAGAGATCCCGTCGAGCATCGCCTGCGCAGCATCGTTATCTCCGGAATCCAGCATCGATTTCTCCGATCGTCCCCTCCGCCGGAGCCCCCTCTGCCCCCGACCTGAGTCACAACCCACCGGGTCCGAATGACGACGCAGCTCTGGACAGCCACCGCGAGTGCCAGCTGTCTGCGTTCACGCGTCTGAGAACCCAACTGCCACCATCGTCCGCTCACGCCGCTGGTCGGGCGCTCACAGACGGTCATGCCGATGAGCGGGAGTTGTCATGTTGTCTAGGTCCACTTCGAGCTACGGCGACACGATCGCCGGCACCGCACTCGCCGAAATCCCAGGCCTTACTCCTTCACGCCAAAGGACACTTCCAGCGTGAAGTGGCCGTGCCGGGCGATCTGCTGGTTCCAGTCGAACACGTTGCGCAGCTTCCCAGCGGCACTCAGCGTCTGCTTGCCGATCGTTGCCTCGAAACCGGCGGTCAGCTCGGCGATCAGGCTGAAGTGCTTGGTCACCTCATGGCGGAAGTCGATGGTGACCTGATGAGTGGTGAGCTGGTTGCCCTGGACCGAGCGCTGGTCGATCAAAGTGAGGATGTCGGGGTCCACGGCCAATCCGTGGGCGGCCACCGCCTTCCTGGCCGCGTCGATGTCCGCCGGGCCGCCCTGCCACCTGCCGACCGCCTCGATCTCCAAACGCAATTGGTCCTCGCTCTGCCAGGCGAGGTTGGTCGACAGGCCGCGGCTCTCGGAAAGCTTGTCCTTGCCGTGTGCGAGAGTGTCTCGCACGTCGGCAGTGAGATCGTTGCCCCACTTGGTCTGGGCGGATCGCGCGTCGAACTGCCGGATCGCCAACGATGTCGCGCCGAGGTGCTGGCAGACAGTCCTGAGCAACCGCAGCCTGCGCTGTGCCGTCCTGTTGGGCGCCTCAGACACGGGAACGTACCGGCCCGGATCGTCGGGATCGCGGACGAACGCGTCGCCGACGCTGAGATCGAGGCCATTCAGCTCCTGGAACTGAGTCCACAGGCCGAGCAGGGGAACGGGCACGAGTGTCACCCGGTCGTCCTGGATCAGGCCTGGTTTGTCATCGGCCACCTGGACGTAGTCATCGCGGGCCACGATGACTAGCCGGTCGGATAGCCGCTGCGGAACGTACATGTCAGTCTCCTGTGCCAAGCCGGCCCCATCGCGCCGGCGTACTTTGCCGGAGAGCTGGGACAAACCACGCGAGAACTCGCCGGATACCCGCGATCCAGCCCCGGACAAGACGTCCGGGAAACTGGCGGGCCGTCGCGGCCCACCCCCATCTCAGGACCTCGGCCACCGCACCGCGGTCCGGTTCGACCGCCGCGGACCGCACGAGGATTTCGCTGACCTGACCGGCGATCTCGTCGACCCAGCGGTCGTTCTCATCGACGTCCATGACGACCACGACCATGCCCTGACGCGCGCCGCTGACGTGCCGCAGGCGCCAGGACGTCTCCAGCATGAGTGCGCCCTTGTAGCGGGCCGCACGGCCGAACTGCCTGTGTTTCTTGGCTTTTCGTCCGCCGAATACGCTGAGCAACGTGTGCACCTGCTGGTGGTCCCGCGGCTGTACGCCGTCGAGCCAGGCGAACGGCGCGTCTCTGTTCTCATACTCCAAGTACACGAGGAAAAGGTCGGTCACAGCAACTTCCCCACGACCTGCTCGGCGAACACGGCAGCGCTCGCCTCGGTACGCAGGCTGCCTGCCACGACGGCGATCTGGCCAGGCTTGTCAATCTTGGCCATGGCTGGCGCAAGCTGGTCGGTGACCCTGGCAAGGTAGGTGGCAGGCCCGAGTGCGGCGAACCGGAGATCGAGATCGGTGTGGGTGACCCCGACGACTACCCGTTTCGCCTTACCACAGTGTCGTTTGATACGACTCGCGTCGTCCATGATGCGGACCCACTCGACGGCGTGCGGCCGGCCGTTCGACCGGTTCTCCTCCTGGTAGAGGTCGACCGCGTTGACCAGGTAGACGATCGCAGTGGCCGCCTTGACGTCGTCCAGGAACCCACGCATCGACTCGTCCTGGCCGGAGATGTCCTTGACCTTTTTGAAAATGAACTTCTTCTCGACGTTCAGGACTTTCTCCTTGGCCGGCACCTCGAATTTGGCGATCTTGACCGGCAGCCCGGTCCGAAGTGGGTCAACCTCCCACTCGCCGAGCCACGAGTTGAGCAGCGTGGTCTTGCCGGTCAAACCCTGGCCGATGACCATGACCTTCAGGGGTTGGCGGAGCTGCCTGACGGCCACAGCGGTGCCAGCCGCGCTCACCAAAGCGGCCACCCCAAGGGCGATCAGAGGAAGGGGCATCGGGGACCTCACTGGAGGGGACGAACGTACTCCCAATGTCGTAGACCTCCCATCAGTTGTTACCCGGCGTGCGCCATTCGTGTGAGGCAGGGCTCCATCATCGGCGACCACTTGACAGTAACCGAGACATTCCACAACTTGACGTGAAATACAAGTAGGCGTCGATGTCGCCAGTGGCCAGGACGTAGTAACTGGCGACTACGCGACGTAGCTCCAAGACTGGCCACAAGCGTCGGAACCGGTGGCCTTGCATATCCAGGCAGAGTTTCCAGAGGACGCTCAAGCGCTGGTGAGGCTGGCGAAGCAGACTTCCAGCACGCGGGAGGCAGTCACGATACGTAGCGACGAGTTCAGCTTCGGGTGAGACGCGAGCAAGGCGGTGCTACTCTCGAAACGCCAACAGTCCCGGTCGCGGAACGAGGCTTGTGATCATGGAAGAGGAGCAAGTGGCGTCAGAGTCAGCCGAGTCGGTCGAGTCGCGTGAACCGCCAAGTGACCTGAGTTGGATCGAGCTGGAGCCACTCCGCGGCGAGGATCCACTGGAACCGTTCACCCGAATCCCCGACCGTTGAGCGACCAGGGAAAGGCCTACGCTGCCTTTATCGAGGCGGAGTTGAAGGCCGAACGTGAGCGGCGTGTCGTCTATGATGGTCGAGCGCAGGCGATCGTCACGACTTCAGCCGGCCTGGTAACGTTGCTGTCTACTGTGGCAGCGCTGGCCCGAAAGAGCAGCTCGTTTGTTTTGCCTACCTTGGCATTGTGGCCACTACTCGCCGCACTGGTTGCCTTGGTCTGCGCTGCCGCATTCGGCATCCTGGCCAACTGGAACTTTCGGTACGGCGCGCCGGCCTCTGCCACCTTGGATAGAATGATCCGCGATCATTGGAAAGATCATGAGGTCGACGCGAGAAACGCCGTAGCTGCCGCTCAGGTCCTAAGCCTCCGCACTCTTCGATTGGCCAACAGTCGTAAGGCGTCTCTAGCGACTGTCGGCTTGATTGCACAGTTGCTCGCCGTGCTGCTACTCGGTCTAGCAGTCGCATTAACCGTCGCTCTCTAATCTGGAGCTCTGCGCTCTAACCCTGGATCATCGACGGAACACTTCTCGGATAATCCCAGCGTTGATATCGTCCAAATCAGCTAAAATAAATCGGTCGATTTCACCATTGCTGATTCGGCGTAGCGCGGCAACTAGCGGCTTCCACTCGCGGGTGCAAGCGAGGCCCGACAGAAATCCCTCGTCCAATCTGCCCCGATGGAACATTGCACGCAATGTATCGATGACAGTCTGAGCCATAATTAATCGGAGCAGTCGGGCCCGCTCAGAAGGTTCGGTTGCGACCGACTTTAGCAAGCCGCGAAAACGCACTCCCGGAGTAGTCTCAACATTGTGAGCAATTAAGCCTTCCAGAATGAACGCCATGTCGTACTCGCCGCCTGTCGGGGCTAGGAGTGCGGTGAAATCATCGTCATCTCCGACTGCTCGAAGCAGGAGTGCGGCCGCGAATCTATGATAGATGGACTGATTATCGCCTGGTAGATTTAAGCACTTGGCCATTCCTACATGGCAGCTCGCGATGTATCTAACCTCGCTGGGCCGCCGATAGAGATACCGCAACGCGCGCTGCTGGAATTCGATCGCGAGTCGATGGCGCCCCCGCGCCGTCTCCAACAGAGCGCGCCGATTGAACGTCAAGCCAAGAAAAATGATATCAGAGCGTTTCTCGAACACCTGCTGGCAGTGCAGCAAAACCTTCTCCGCCTCCCCTAGGCGTCCGAGCCGCATCAGCGGACCAGTAGAATTAAAACGCGCTCGGGCACGCCCGAAACCGTCGTCACCGCGCCGATGCATGGATTCCTGCAATTGCTGATTGAAGTCGAGTGCGTCCTGCCAGTGGCCGAGTGAAATCGCAGCGTCTGCTGCTACTTCAAGGGCGAGTTCCCGCGCCAGCCAAGGGTTCACGTCAAGTTTTTCCTCGCACGGCGTCGGCGTTTTCGGGAGCACCGCGAGGAGTTGTTGCGCTCCGGCGAGGGCCTCTTTGTCCCGGCCGATGCGGACCAAGAGCCGAAGCTGCTGCCCTCGACTCAACGCCACGGCCGAGGCCCCTACCTCAGCTTGATGCTGTAGCTCGATCAGCTCTTGGCTCACTGCCAACGCCTGCTCTATAGAGCTGTTCCGGGCCAGCGTGTCCAAGAGATCATTGGCGACAGCCACCGCCAGTCCAATGAGGTCGCGCCCTCGGGCCTCTGCGAGAACCGCCCGTAAGGTCTCAATGCCTCCACTGTCGCCTAGGCGTGCTAGCGCGAATCCATATGAACGCAGTGCCCCCAACCGCTCTTCCGGGTTTGTCTCGGCGGTGGCAATCTGGTGAAGTTGCCGTAGGATGCGATGCATTGCTGCGGGAGGACGATCGCGCGTCGCGGCGATGGAGAGGGCTCTGCCTGCGTCGCGCAGGCGTCCGCAACGGATCAAGTATCGGAAAGCTGCCACACTCGCCCATTCGTGGGCGTCGGCAGCCATCGATACGTCGCGCCCTTCGATCGCTGCGGCTTCTACCGCCACGGACAGCCAGAAAGAACCACATGCCTCGTTTACAAACCGACGATCCTCGTCATCCGTCGTCGCGTGGGCGACTTCGGCAACTACTGGATGAACTTCATACAGGAAGATCGGCGTTCTATTGTTGTTCCGTGCCTGATATAGGTCAGTTATGTCGCTCATATCTACGGCATTCATGAACCTGGATTCAGCAGGTGTCATGAGCTTCTTTTTGACCAGGCTGCCATTTACCAACACGTCTACCGCATCTGTGATTGGCCATACTGGTTCACGTTCGGCTTGGTCCCAATATCCTTGCCATATGAGTTCGACCAGCCCTGACTGGCGATCAGAGTCGTCCATGCAGGCAATGAGGTTGGCGAGTATGCGAGCCTCAGACGGAAGGTCCGCAAGAACGGTTTCCGTCCACGCGTGAAGCACCGAGAGGAAGCTCAGGTCATTGAGCTCACTCGTGCCGGTTGTGAAGAATGCGTGCAACGACGCGCCGCCCTTGTCGATCGATTCTGCTGCGTTGTCGAGCCGGCGACGAAGCTCGTCAGGATTCGCTGCAGCTGCATCAGCCAATTCCAGAAGTTTAGGATGCCCCTGGACGACGTTCAGGACGCGGCGCACCAGCTGACGACCGGCGGCCACCTCGGCTGCGGGCCGTCGCGGATCGGCTTGCGGATCCAACAGACGACCGAGGTTCGGAAGCTCACGAGCCAATAACGCCGACTCTGCCAAGGAAAGAGCGTGGGTGTGGCACGCGAGGACGGATTTCGGCAAGCTTGCCGGCGTACGGCGGCTGGTGAGTACGACCCGCGACTTACCTCCATGCGTACACGCGACTATCAGCAACGATTCGATTTGTGGATCAATAAATGCTCCGGTGTCGTTGAGCAGTGTATCCAAATTATCCAGGACGAGCAGGCAGGCTTTTTCCCGCAGGAATGTGTGCAACCGGTCAACGAGGGCGGAAAATTCACTCTCGCTGCCGGCTATCCCGATCATTTGAATGCCCAGCTGGCGTTCAAATGCATCGGCCAGCGTCTCCAATGCGCCGCCTGCGCCAGGTCCAGGAGGCTGCCACCATGCCAGCGTATCAAACATCTCGACATGCTGATGTGCAATCTCCGTCGCGCAGGCGGTTTTCCCGGCACCCGCCATTCCGGTGAAGAGGACACCGCTATGGGGGCTGTCGCGAGCCAGTGCATGGCTAGCTGTAATCAGCAACTGAACACGGCCAACGAACCGATCGACCTCAGGCAGCGGCACGCGCGTCGGGTCTATTTCGATGTCGTTGTTGCCATCGTCGGGGACGCGCGGCGCCAGCCGAAGCCCTGCTGCACGGGTTCCGAACAGTGCGGGCGTCACTGCGCTCAAGGGACGGCGACCGGTTGAAGAGGCATCGCCGCAACTGGTGAGTACCGCCTCTCGGAATGCGATGTCCAGCGGTTCGCCGAGTAGGAGCAAACGACGGTATAGACAGTTCGTGAAGGCAATAGCGAAGTCGTCCAACACGGGGTAGCGCATCGCCACGACCGCGGTATCCAGCCCTGCGACCAGACCGCGTGCCACTCCGACAGCACGCACCTCCTGCGAGACGTTGTCGCCCGATGGGTTAATGGCGTCGGCATGCTCATCCAGCTGAAGCCAGCGGAGGGTTTCCTCCACTGTGGCGGCTCCGGAGTGGCACGCACTGACCAGGGCCAACTTGAGCCTGCGCCTAGCCGGATGCAGCAGCTGCACTAGTTCCACCGTCGAGACCCAGTCTGGTGAGCCATCGGCCAGCTCGAGAACCAAGCCGCCAGGTGTTCCATGACTGCTCAGATGCAAGATGTCCCAGCCCGTCCCGTCCGCCAGGGCGTCCGCGAGCACTTTCCGAGTCACGCCGTACTGGAGCACACGTAGTTCGACGGTATGTCCCCGACCTCCTACCTCACGAGCAAGTCGTGACAGTCCGGATCGTTCGCTGCGCTGCGCCAGTACCGAGGTCTGCGACGGCATCGAAAACAGCGCGAGAATGCGCAAGCACTCGCCGAACTGCTTCTTCTCGACGCGGTTGCCCCCGTGCTCGTCAACGGCCAAAACCAGGGTAATTCCCAGTTCACTGAGCGGTTTCCCGGCGAGATGCGTTAGTTCCAGCGGTCGGTCAAGAAGAAACATGGAATCCAGATGAGGCCGCACCTCGACAGTGCAGGGCATCCGACATGTCAACTCCCGTCCGATGGCCGGGCCGAACACCGCTTCTCCGAGCCATCGACCGATACGGGCCATGATGTCCAGTTCGCTGCCGGCGGGTGCCAGCGGGTCGCGAGTGCGCCGGACGAATCCGGCCAGATCACAAAAGGCTTCGAATTCGTCGCTTTCCGCATCGAGGTCTACGAGGTGATCGGCTAGCTCTCTGCCTTGCTCATCAGTCAAGATCCAGCGCCAGCGCTGTCCTGGTCGCGTTGCGTCAACTTCGGCGGTACGCAAGATCAGGGACATGAGTTTACCAGCCTTCTCTGCTGACACGTTTGAGGATTTTTCCCACCAGTCTAGGGGTCAGTATCGCGCGTGTTAAACCGCGAGAAGATGAGCTACGTCCCGGCTTCAGGTTCTACCTCGCCTTGACTTGCACGCTATTCCGGATCCATCGACGTCCCTTCTCTGAATGGACAGTAGCCACCATACCCCTGCTCAACCGACACAGCGTCCGCATGAATCGGCACTGCGCCACCCGGCGGTTACACAGGCTGAACGGGGCCTCGGTCGTGCGCCTCTCGTGGATGCACCCGTACATGCTCCGCCACACCTTCGTCACAAACATGCTCGACGTCGGCGTCGACCTACGCGATGTCCAGATCGCAGCCCACCACGCCGCCCATGAACGCCCATGCATTACGAACGCGCCCGCAAGAACCTCGACCGGCACCCGAACTCCGTCCCCGCGGCGTACATCGCGTCCGCGACCTGACGCCCGACGCACTGTCTTGCCGAGTTGCGAGCATCGTATGCTAAGCGCATCTCACCCTGGAAATGACGCAATTTTGCGAGTGGCCGATTTATTCGGTTATCTGCGCCGTAGAACGCCGTTGCTCAACCATTGAACGAGTGTCACGGCTAGATGAACAGATGCCTCTGCCTCCAGCCGGCTTTGTCTCCGAGAATTGGTTGCACCGGCGTGGCGCGACTGTCCCTCCCAAAGCAGTTTAAGCATGCCGACTAGGCGGTCAGGAGCCGAAGGTTGCCCTGTTTTATCACCGATCACCAGTACCCATTGACTGCTTTGGCTCGTAAGGTCGCGAATTGCAGTACCCAACGTCGGCATGTCGTTGTTCGGGCAGATCAGCGGGCAGGAGACCGCCTCGACTGCGAGGACCGCCTCATCGTAGGCACGATCAGGGTCCGGCTCAACGCCGTAAGCAGCATCCCAGGCTCGAGTTAGATGCTCGCCGGCTTGGGCAGCAGGGGTTTCCGCCCCAGCATCCAATGCGCCTTGCACAGCTTCGACGACCGCGTCGGCGACAGATGGAATGACCCGGCGTTCCAGGCCGTCTTCGTTCGCAGTCAAAGTCCAGGCCGCCCCGCCGCCGATGAGCAGTCGCCGTAGTTCGTCGACGGGTCGACGCGAGCCAACATAGCGTTTCCATGGCCCCTGGCGCAGATGGAGCAGCGCGTCAACGAGGTCCAGCAATTCCTGGACACTGAGATCATGGAAGTCATCCGGAAGCTCGTTGCGGTGCAGTCGAAACAATAAGTCATCGTGATGCAGACTTCCGGGAGCTGGCGACGTGGCACGGGCCCAGTTGGTAAGAACCCCTCGAACATAGCCAGGCAGGCCATTGTCGACCTTGCTTCGAACAGTGTTGTCAGGGCCCAAGCCAGCCAGACGCCGGCTGAGTGGGGTCCAGGATCCGGTGGTAGTCACGGTGGAATATTACCTATTCTCCTGCCTCGCTGCCGCCACGTGAATGGCGGCGAAGGTTGGCACGGTCGAAGTCACTGTTGCCGGTCCGGTAATTGATCTCACCGTGGACGCCAATCACCATCGCTGTCGCAGAGGTGAGTCGCCAGAGGACATAGTTGACCATCGGCGTTCACGCGATCGGGTTCGTCCGACGGTCGACCCCAAAGCGAGACCAGAGCGGTTGAACGACTCTCATCCAGGCATCTCGGCATACCCAACCTGGTCCGGCCCAACCCCGCACAGGCACGGGGCTGCGAGGACTGGCCGATCGCGTGGACGCCGTCGGGGCCAGCTGACGCTTCGCTCCAGCCACACAACCGGAACCCCTGCCTTCGGCAGCGCCGAGCGTCGCGCGGCGAGTAGCACCTGGGCGCGCGGTTGCCCCGGCAATGGCGGAAACCGCAGGTCGGCGATCAACTCCAGCCCGGCGTCGGCTGGCATTCCGGCCACCTCCTGGGGATGGTACAGGCGAGTCGTCCAGGGCACCGGCGGGCCGCCGTAGCCCTTGGCCTGCGGCACGTCGCCGTCACCGACATGGGTGCCAACCAGGGCCTGCCAACCGGGCACGAGTGTCTCAACGAAGGTCTTCAGCACACCGGCTAGGTCCTCGCGCAGGCTGAACAGCGACCAACAGCCGAGCACGCCGCCCAACGATGCCGGCGCGAGGTCGAGTTCTGTCGCCGACGCGACAGCGAACCGCAGGTCGGGATAAAGCCGCCGGGCATGCTCGACCATGCGCGGCGGCAGGTGGACACACGCAGCGTCCAGCCCGAGTTCAATGAGGTGTGCGGTGATGGTTGTCTGGGCCGTAGCCGACGTCCAGGACCGGGCCGAGCCCGTGGACGGAGTCGACGAAGGCGACAAGCGCGGCCCGTAGCCGCGGCTGCTCGTCCAAGCGGCCCTCACCGAGCTCCGCGTAGGAGCCGGCGACCCGGTCATAGGACTCACGGACCTTAAGAAGATCGGATGGCTGCGTGGAGGGAACTCTATTGAGCCCGCGTTCAGGCGTCGTTCCGAATTCGCCACCGGATGTGATCATCGCCGCGGACGGGCTCATCAGCCCGCGCGACCACCCTTGTGCCCGAACGGCTGATTTCAACCCGTCCGGAGCCCCCCCGAAGGTGAACGAGGTATCTTGGTGGTGTTCCAGGTTGACACATGATCAAAGGGAGGGGTCATGGGCCGATCGGAGCGGCGGCTGTTCCCAGAGTTGTATCCGCTGCACGCGTTCGCGAACGAATTGCGCAAGGTCAGGGCCCGCGCTGACAGCCCTACTTATGCCGCCATGGCGCGCCGCACCGGGAGGTCGAGCACCGCACTGTCAGAGGCCGCCGGCGGCGACAAACTGCCGACCTGGGACACCGTGGTCTCCTACGTCACAGCCTGCGGTGAAAACCCGAACGAATACCGCGCACTCTGGGAAACCGCCCACGAACAGAAGAAAGCCGAGGGAATCACTGACTACGACCCGGCTTCGACCATGACGGTTCCTGCGTCGCTGTCCAATCCTCCGCGCTATCCCGCGCGACTGTTCATCGGCCGAGACGGAGTACTAGCAGAAATGGAGGAGCTCCTCCAGCAGAAAGGCAGCGGGCTAGCAATCGGCCCGGCGTTGCACGGTCTGGGCGGAGTCGGCAAGACCGAACTGGCGATCCAGTTCACGTATCTGCATCAGAACATGTACAACCCCGTCTGGTGGGTCAACGCGGACACGGCGGAAAATGTCACAGCGGGACTCGCCGCGCTGACGAGGAGCCTGGAACCCCGTTGGCCGATCTCCGCCGGCGCCGCGGACACAGCCGCGTGGGCGATCCGGTGGTTGGCAACCCACGAGAACTGGCTCCTCGTGTTGGACAACGTCGTGAACGTCCAGACGATCGAACCGGTTCTGGCCATCGCCACCCGAGGACGAATCGTCGTCACGAGCCGACGCTACCTGGACTGGCGGGCGCTCGGTCTTAGCCCCCTGTTCATTCCCGTTCTGACGACAGAGGAGAGCGTTGACCTGTTGGCCCAGCGCACCGGTCGCCACTCCGACCTAGGCGAGCTCACAACTTTGGCCAGCGAGTTCAACGGCCTTCCGCTGGTGCTTAACCATGCAGCGGCCTACCTCGTCGAACGGCCACATGTCCAGCTCGCACAGTACCGCGACTGGCTGAACGAACAGCCCCTGAAACTGCTCGGAACGCCTTCACCGACGCACCCCGGCGACGGACTTGTCGCCAAGACGTGGCAGGTGTCGATCGATGCCATCACCGCAGCCGATCCGCTGGCCGACACCGTGTTGAACGTGATCGCTCACCTCGCTTCCGACCACATTCCCGTCAGCCTGTTCAGCCCGCTAGCGAGCCCGCTGGCCGTCGAGAACGCGGTCTCTCTGCTGGCTTCGTACAGCATGGTGACCAGAACCACAACTAGCCTCAGCGTGCACCGGCTAGTGCAGGCGGTTGTTCGTTCGGAGCACACCGACGGAGAATTTTTGACGCTGGCCATCGACCTCCTGCGGCGCGCTTTGCCGGACGACGATCCCGAGATCGCCATCGACGACTGGGCGACGTGGGCGGAATTCGCTCCCCATGTCGGGGCGTTGTCCGTGCGGCTTTCCGACTACGAGGCGCTGATGAAGGCTCCCGACGTGGAGCGCGTGGGCGACGTGCTCCAACGGTGCGCTTTCTACCATCGAGGCCAGGGACGCTATGCGGCAGCCGTGGCCCTCTTCGAACAGTCACTCGCCATCCGGCAACGCTCCTTCGGTGCTGACCACTTGAGCACCATCGAGGCGAAGTACGTACTGGCCGGCGGCTACTGGTCGATCGGGAGGTTCGAGGACGCGGTCACGCTCGCCAGCTCAACGTTCGAGGCACGACGTTCGGCTCTCGGCGCAGATCATCTCGACACTCTGCAGAACGCCATCCACGTGGGCCTCGGACTCCGGGAACTCGGACGGTTGGACGAGGCGATCGAGCTTACCGAGGAAACGCTGGACAAGCTGGTCCGGGTGGCCGGCAACGACCACCCGGAGACACTTCGTGCGCGTAACAACCTCGCCGGCTGCTACCGGGCTGCGGACCGGCACACCGAGGCGATGGCGCTCTACCTCAGTACCTTGGAGGACCGGCGCCGCATACTGGGTCCGCGGCATCCAGACACCCTGCAATCGCAGCACAACCTGGCGGGTGGGTACGAGGCGATGGGTCACCTCCCCGAGGCGATTGATCTCTTGGAAGCCATCCTCGACATTCGCGTGGAACTGCTGGGTTCCGATCACCCGGACACTTCTCACACCCGGTTCAACCTCGCTCGCGTGTGCGCTGCGGCAGGCCGCCACGACCAGGCGAAAACGCTCCTGCTGAAGACAGTGGAATCCCGTCGTTGGCGCCTCGGCCCCGACCACCCCGACACCCTCAAAGCAGAAGTCAGTCTCGCCGAGGTTTAAGCAGCGCCTGGTCCGGGGTAGCGTCCCCGTCGTCGTTCGCACGGTTGTGCAGCGTGTCACGCACTTGCCGGACATCCATCGGCACGGTGCGCGATGCGCAGTAGTACATCACTCCGGTCGGTATGAAGAACAGCTGGAACGCCGCAAGCCCGACAGCGTAGTTCAGAGGTGGTGGCAGCGCGGGTGCAAGCACACCAAACACCGCGCCCACGACCCCATTGCCGGCCGACCTGCCCAGCGAGTTGACGAGGTTTCCCGCACTGTAGACAATAGCGCGGTGTTCGGGCAGGTTGACGTCGGCGATCAGGGCCAGCCAGTTCGGTGAATTGGCGGAAGTCAGCGCCAGGGCGAGTAACGCCATCAGGAAGCTGATGCCCACCGTTGGTTCCGTCAGCAGACTTCCCACGATCGCTCGGAGGACGTCCCCCGTCCCGGCTCCCGCTGCAATCGAGATCCTCAACGGCAGGAAAAACAGCACCACGTAGAACGGAATTCCGGCAAGCACACCGACCGAGGCGACCATGGCTCGTCCACGCAGGCTTCGCCGCTGCAGCCGGTCTCCGACCACACCACCGAAGACAGACAGCACTCCGCCCAGCTGGAACACTGCCGCGAACGCCGATCCTACGACGATCGCGACCTGCTGGGTGTAACCCTGCTGTTCGACCTTCGCCTGCAGAAGCCGCGGCATCCAGACCAACGAGCCGAACACCAATTGCGCGGGCAGTCCCTGGAGGATGAGCAGCAGGTTGCTGCGACGCACGAGGATCCGCCGGAGGTCGCCACGATCGATTCGATGGTGGTACTCCCGGCCGGAGGCGAACATCTCGCTCAGCTCGGGTTCGCTTTGGCCTCGGTAGATCCTGCCGGTCGGTAAGTAGGCGACGGCGGCGAAAGCCCCCGCCAAGGCCACGATGGTGAAGGGGTGCCTCCAGTCTGCGGCCCCCAGCACGCCACCCAGTAGCGTGCCCGTGAGGGTCGCCGCTCCCTGCGACAACCCGAACAGACTCATCATCAGTCCCCGCCGGCGAGGCGAAATCAGGTCGCTCACCACCGCGAACCCGACCGACGCCACCGCGCCCAGACCGACTGCGGCGGCTACTTGGAAAGAAAGAACACGAGGTAGCCGTCTGCCGCGCCGGTCGCGCCGGTCCCCGCGGTCCACACCAGGGTGCCGACCACGAGGATCCAGCGCCGACCGTGACGATCACCCAGATAGGCCCAACCGACGGCGGAGAACGCGGCGACCAGATAAGCAGACCCGACGACCAACCCGATGGCACTTTCCGGAACACCGAACCCGTCGCTGATCGGGCTGATCAGCGGCGGCACCAATCCGATCGCTGTATTGTCCAGCGACGTGAGCAGGACGAAGACAATCACGGTGTAGAAGCGCCGAACCACGCCGGGTGAATTGAGGTGAGCCGCAGCCGCGCCCTTGGCCATGGTGGACATCACATCACCACGAACCGCCGGACGACAGGGCTGACCGGATTACACGTTGATGGCGATACACGCGATGCGCCGCGGCCAGCCACCAAAATCGTCGAACGCCCCGCACACGTAATTTCCCGTCGACACCCAACGGTTGATCGCCCAGGATGCTGTCTCACACCGTTCGGCCGTCGAGTAGAAACCCTGGGTCCACGACTCGAACCGACCGCACCCGTAGGACTGGTTGGCCCCGGTGCCGACCTGGATGTAGATCGAACTGACCCACTGCTGGTGGGTGCTTCCGTTCTTCGCGCCGGTCTGCACGTTGATGATCACGCCGTCGCCGGCCGCCCAGACGCTCTCGGCCTGCGCCGGCGCGGCGGTTGCGAAGACTGTCCCGAGGGCGACGATGCCCACCAGCAGGGGAGCCAGTGTGCGACGCCAACTCGAACTGCGCGCGAATTCACCCATCTCGATTGTTCCTTCCATTGCTGGACGCGTTCCACGTCGACCCGTCCTCCGCTTCAGGTCTACCGCTGCACGAGGTTGTCCAGGGCGCGCGGCGGTTAACGAGATGCACCGCTGAGCGATCGGCGGGACCGGTAGACCGCCGCGCGGCCTGGACAACCCGCAGCGGTCGTAGAACTGGTGCCGGACTTCGACTTGAGAGGAGAACCTCCATGCAAATCCTGCTTCGCGCACTGCTCGGGTTGTTGGCGCTGCTCGGTGCAGCTCTGATGACTTCGCCTTCGGCGCAGGCCTACACCTCGCCGGACATCTGGGTGGGCAGCCCGGTCGACGGGACCTGGGGATGCTGCAGTTCCTGGGACACGACGGCGGGCGGCGGTCATCACAAGCTCGCGAAGGCGTCGCCTACCAACGACTGGGCCTCCGACCTCACCGCGGCCGCCGGTTCGCCGGCGCGCCTGTACGTTGCCCCGTCGAACTCCGCTCTGGGCAACGCGGTGACGACGAAGATCACCCTCGTCGATGACAACGCGTGTACGAACGGTGGAGGGGGTGACTTCGTCACGGTTGGCGTCTACTACAACGGAACCCTGTACGGCCGGGCGACGTTCGCCCACATCGACAGGGACGGCTCGCTCTACGTCGGCAAACCGGTGCCCCGGTGGGGGACCTACCTGGGAAACGTCGCCAACCTGTCCGGGGGTTCCACCGGCGGCTCGAACTGCTGGACCGGCCCACACGTGCACTTCGAACTCCGGGCCGAGACGAACTACGCCTGCTGGAACCGTGGATACGACCGCGCGGGGTATCCGCTGACCCACACGAACTTCCTCGGATTCCTCAGCGGCCCCCTGACGGCGGCCGCCACCGCGTGCCCGTGAACTGCTCCATCAAACAAACCGAAGGAGAAGAGCAATGTCGCGTCAACGAGCACTCCAGGCAGCCGTCGTGATAGCCGCCCCGGCGTTGCTGTCCGGGCTCGCCGCCAACGCACCGGCGACGGCGGCAACAGGGAGTACCGTCAACATCTACACGTACTGCTCCAGCGCGAGCGTCAAACCCGTCGGCATGTGGTATCACGCCAGCTCGGGCCAGCAGGGATGGGCGAACTGGGGCGCGGCCAACCCGTCGCAGGGTGCCCAGTGGTTCAACTTCCATCTCAACAGCACCGACGACCGGGTCGACCTCTCGATCGGCTGCGGCGGAACGCCCCAGAACTGGGGAAAGGCCATGTCCGGGGCCATCGCGGTGTTCAAGGTGCCGTCGCAGAACTTCACCGCTAACTGCTCTGAAGCGGGCTACGCCTGTCGGCTGATCAACGGCTGACCCCCACCGATACCGGCCCGGTGATCCACTCACGATGCCGCCGATCCTCACACCACGCCCGCTCCAGCAACTCAGTGTCCACGTACACACCGTCTGACTGCTCGGTCGAAGTGCTGTCCGAGCCAGCGGTCTGCGTCTGGGCCACACCGACTGGACGCCCTGTAGCGGATACGGCGGCCAGCGCCTGCAGCAGGACCGGTCCCACCTCCGACCAGCCGATCAGCAACAACGGACCCACCGCATCGAACAACGCCTTCCCCACCTCACCAGCGATCAACGGCTCAGCCTCTTAACCAGCGGGTTCGGGGTTCGAGTCCCTGATGGCGCACAGCCGGAAGCAAAGCCCACCAACGGTTTCCCTGCAATTTCAGGGTCGCTGTCGGTGGGCTTTGTTGATCTGTGGGTCCGCGCTGGGGCCGTCGTGTGTCCCACCCAGAGTCCCGCCGACACGGATGAAGCGCGGACCGGGTCCGGCCGCTCGACGCCTCCCTTGTCGGCTAGAAGCAGCACCTGACCTGCAGATCTTCCGGCCCCGGTCATAGCCGGCGCGGCGGACCAGGCTCGCGGTCGCCTCCGCGCAGGCCTGAGCCAGCGACGGGAGCACGCTGGTGTACGTGTCGGCCGTCAGGACGATGCTGGCATGGCCCAACAGGGCCTGCACGGTCTTCAGGTCGTTGCCCGCGGCCAGGGACAGCGTCGCCGCGCCGTGGCGCAGGTCGTGGAACCGCACCGGTGGCAGATCAGCCTTCTCGATCAGCCGACGGAACGTGTGCGACACGTAACTCGGGCTCCAATGATTGCCGTTCTCCCGCGCGAACACCCACCCCTCAGCAGCTCCCCCACCCTCACGGCGCTGCGCAGACCGCAGCCGGACCAACAGCGCGACCGTGCCCCGATCCAGCGACACTGCGCGGCCGCTGGCCGCGGACTTCGGCAGACAGATCACCGCCCGACCGTCCCGCTCCTGAATCTGATGAGTCACCGTCAACGACGCCTCAACCAGGTCGAGATCACACCAGCGCAAGCCGAGGACCTCACCACGCCGCAGCCCGGTCAGGGCCGCGACGTGAAACACCGCGTGCAGCGGATGCGACCCGGCGTGCCGGAGGAACGCGGCCGTCTGCTCAGCCGTCCACACCGCCACCGGCGGACGCTCACCGGTCGCCCACCACACCGCCACCCGCGCCTCCGTCCACACCACCGCCCGCGGCCGCCGCAGCGACGGCAGTTCCACCCACCGCGCCGGATTACTCGTAATCAGCCCACGCCGGATCGCTCCGTTCAGCGCCGCACGCAGCACCTCACGTATCCGCTGCAAGGTCGTCGGCGACAACGGCCGGACCCGGCTGGCGTTTGCTCGCAGCAGGCTCGTGAACATCGCCTGCACCCGTCCGATCGTCAGCTCCGCCAGTGCGACGTTCCCGAGGCCGGGCCTGAGGTAGTCCCGCACAAGCTGGGTGTAGATCCTCCGCGTTGCGGGACGAATCGCGTGCCGAGTCGCCAGCCAGATATCCAGCCACTGCCCCAGTGTCACCAAGCTCAGATCAGGATCAACATCCTCACCTCGCCAGTACCGTTGAGCCTGTACCGCAGCCGCTCGAGACCGAAACCCGCCACGCCGCAGCCGGCACCGCCCACCATCGCGCTGCCCCGGCAACTCCACCGTGAAGTACCAGCTACCGTGCCCCCGCCCAGACAGCCGGGGACAACGCGGCCTATACGGACGTCCCGTCTCCGGATCGACACACCCACACCGCTTCCACACACCACGCTCCGCCATCACGACTCCCTGCCGCCAACCGCTCCGTCAGCTCAGGGTGCGCCCGTCTTTGAGCAGATGGAGAAATCCGCAGGCCTCGGCGTTGCCCTGGCGAGACTTCCACACCGGCGCCGCGGTCGCCACCGCCAGCCCGCACTGTCGCGCCAGCGCCACGCCGTCCGCAACACCGCGGCGGTATCGCCCGGATCGAGCTGTCCGAGCTGTTCGGTCAGGGCTGCGAGGGCGATTGTGTGGCCGGGTGACTCATCGGCATCGGGGGCTACCGTCGCATCTTGGCACCGCACCGTCACCGTTGGGCCGACCCTCCCGGTGGCATGCTGACCGGTTGCGCATCGAACTGGTGACCGCACCGGCGGTCCGTCCTGTCGCCAAATGACCCTATGACGACAGGACAGAATCCGCTCCAATCGACCAGCCGGATCAAGGAGAAATCCGGCTCACGTATCAATGACTGAAGTCGAAGCCGCCGGCCACCACGGGTGCGCTCATCCGTCCTTCCGGCTCCGGCCGAGGAAGCCGCCGACGACTCCGCTCCCGAGCCCGATGACAGCGACGATGACGACCGGGGTGAAGTCCCTCGTCACGAGCCAGGTTACCGTCATGGCGACAACCAACAGGACGACCCCGATGAGCAGACGGTGCCTGATCAAGGAACTCTCCGTTCAGGGGTTGAAGTAGCCTACTGCGCCGGCCAAGCCGTAGGCCGCGTTGGTGGTGAGGTCATCCGAGCTGCCGCCGCCCGCACCGGTTCCGATGCCGGCGCCGACCGCACCGTAGACCGCCGCGAGGCCGATGCCCAGCGCGATGCCGACACCTCCCGTCGCCACCCCCGCCGCGACGGCGTAGGCGCCGCAGTCCGGCAGACGCTCGACGACCTGACACCGGCACCCACCCCGGTCGCCGTCAGCGCCCTCGGCCCCAGCGCCCCCTGCAGGGAGCGCTGGAACTGAACCTCCAGCACGCACGAAACATCTGACGGCGACCGGCCTTGTGCCGGCAGGAACGACGGTGCCCAGGCCCAAGGACTGCACGTCCCTCCTTTCTACGGACGCAAAGAAACGAGCTTTCCCCGGTTTTTGTCAATCAAGACTTCTGGTGGCCCCGGGCACTGGCGACGCCCACGGCCACACCCGCGGGCAGCGCGAGCAGCAGCCCAGATCAGCGCGGGGAAGCCCACGGTGCCGAACGTGAGGCCGCTGATGGGCCCGACGGCGCGCCTCACGCGGCCGCGGGCCATCCGCGGTGGAGAACACAGCCACAGCAGCTGCCTGCCGAAGCCGACTCAGCCAGCCAGGCAACGGCGGCCGGCGGGCGCTGATCAACCCCTCGACCGACATACAGGTCACCGAAGACCAGGTCCAGCCGCGGCGCCTGCAGCTCGTCATCGCCCCGGCCGCCGTCCGCGCCGGGATCGGGTCCATCCAGCTGCGGTCGGGCGCGACGATCTACGGCCGGTGGAGCTGTCGCTGCGCCCAGTCGACCGGCATGGCCTGCTGCTCGGGCTGCACGTCGAGGCCCGGGACCGGCGCCGCGGCGTCGGCCGCGTGCTGGCCCGAGCCGCAGCGGCTCGCGGCGACGGGTTCAGCTGGAGCGCCAACCTGCCGGACGAGGCCGGACGAGGCCGCGTTCTGGCCTCGAGTCGAATCACCGCGCGCCGACGAACCGGTGCTCGCACCAGGACGCCGCTGAACTGCGCATCGAACTCCGCTGGCCGAAAGGGCGATCGACTTCCCGTGCCTCGCGGCAGGCTCGCGATGTCGGCCGCAGGAGCCGCTGACCGCGCGCGCCGACGTCCGGTCATTCCGACGAGCGGACGTTGTCAGGTCGAGGCCGTCGAGTGGCCTGTCTCAACGCGTTCCGTCGATGAAACTGGGCTCGCCCCTGTTTGTTGCACGTCCTCGGCAGTTGTCGCTGATCGGACGAACGTGCCTGCTCTTGGGCAGCCTTCCTGGTTGGACTGTTACAGCGATCGGCTTCCGGGCGATTGATCGTCTATGACAAGGTGGGGAATCAAGCCGACTCGGCGGCCGGCCGTTGGCGTCCTGGCGCTCGGCGGGGTGGCGATACTGGTCGGCGCGATCGTGTTGCCTGGTTGGATCGACTGGCCGACGCTGGGCGGCTGGGCACGGCTCCACGCGTTGTCGCTCGTACTGTTCACCGTTGGCGCGGGCATTGCTGTGGTCGGCGGTTGGATGCTGCGCGGTGATCGTAAGCGACACAACCAGCAACCGGGGATGAGCTGGTGGTTCGTCGTCGGGGCGGCCGTCGTGGTAGTCGTCGTGGCCTGGGCTGCGACCAGTTGGTTGCTCGGCGAGGCTGCCGTGGCGAAGGATGCAGGTGCCGCCCGTGTCGAGGCGATCAAGACCGGACTCGGGATCGGTGCGGGCACGACCGGGATCTTCGCCCTGTTGCTGGCGGTCCGACGGCAGTGGCACAACGAAGTCGACGCGGCCGAGAAGAACCTCACCGAGCTCTACACCAAGGCGGCTGACCAGCTCGGCTCCGCAGAAGCTCCCGTACGCCTGGCCGGCCTCTATGCCCTGGAACGGCTCGCACAAGACAACGCTCGCCAGCGGCAGAGCATCGTCAACGTCGTCTGCGCCTACCTGCGCATGCCCCACGAACCACCTGGCGCTGATCGGACCGCGGAAGTTCGACTCGCTGCTCAGCGCATCCTCGCCGACCACCTCCTGCCGGGCCGCAGCGCCTTCTGGGATCACATCGACCTCGACCTCACGAGCGCGCACCTGATCCACTTCAACCTGGGAAACTGTCGGATGCGCAACGTCCGCTTCAGTGGTGCGACGTTCATCGGGGACGCCGCGTTCAGCGGCGCGACCTTCACCGGGGACGCGCGCTTCGGTGGTGCGACCTTCACTGGGAACGCCCGGTTCGGCGTGGCGACCTTCGCTGGCACCGCTCAGTTCGGGGAAGCTAGCTTCATGGGACAAGCCCGGTTCAGCGGTGCGACATTCTTGCGCGCCGCTTCTTTCGGTTCGGCGACCTTCACCGAAAGTGCTCAGTTCGGTGATACGAACTTCGCTGACAACGCTCAGTTCGGTGACGCTCTATTCGCCGACGATGCACAGTTCAAGAAGGCTAAGTTTGAAGGAAATGCCGGTTTCGCCAACGTTTCCTTTACTCTTCGCACCGCATTCCGCGCGGCACTGTTCCGTGGTGAAGCCAGGTTTCACGACACCGTCTTCGGAAGAGGCGCAGCCTTCAGCGGGGCGACCTTCGTCGGCGATGCGCGTTTCAGGCATGCCACGTTCAGCGACGGAGCCGAGTTCGACGGGGTAACTTTCGGGCATCGGGCCAGATTCGGCAGTGCGGCTTTTGCGGGTTGTACGCGGTTCGACCGGACGACTTTCTCGGACTATGCGGGGTTCGGTCGCGCGACGTTTGACGGTGAAGCTCGGTTCGACGGCGCGGGGTTCCTTGCCGGCGCCGGGTTTGGCGGCGCGACGTTCGCGGGGGATACGGGGTTCGAGACGGTGACCTTCACGGGCAGAGCGGAGTTCGGCGGCGCGACGTTCGCGGGGTCGGCCCGATTCGACGGGACGGCGTTCAATCACAGTATCCTGTTTGACGGCGCGACTTTCAACGGTGAGACCGGATTCGCGGGTGCGACACTGAGTGGCAACCTCGCGTTCGCCCCGTGGCGCGGGCGAAGGCACGCTGACCTACCGAGCGAAGCCTTCCGCGGTTAAGGGACACCGCATCGATATGTAACCGCGGTGGATACTGACAGCTGATCAGCGCTCCGGTTGGATGCTCTAAGGCACAAACTCGTGTCCGCGTCGTGAGCAAACATCCGCTCGTGCCGCTGATCAGTCGCCCGCTGGGAGTGGTCATGGTTGCGGTTGGTGACTCCGACACGTGAGGATGCGGCTCGAGTGAGCTGGAGGATTCGTGCACGAGTTGAGCGATCAGGAGCTGGTTGCCGAGCGCAACCGCGGCCTCTTCACCCGGGCTGCCGGCTTCGAAATCGAGTTTTTCGCGCGCGGCAGCAGCACAGCGCTACGGTTCACGGACGGCCAGGAGCAGCCGATCGCCGGCTTCCCGTGGTGGGACGACGTCTGCCGCGATCTGCAGACGTGGACCTTGGCCGATGTCCCCCTGGGCGACGTCAGCCACCCGTACCGCGATCTTGACCAGTGCTGGCACATCCTGATCTGGCGGCATGCCGACCGTGTCTACATCGCCGAGGGCGAAGACGAGACATCGTTCCACAACCTGCACTGGGTGGCGGCTGACGAGTACGCCAGCGCCTGGACCGACGCTCTGGCGCAAGCGCGAGCGATGCCATCCTGACACTCGACCTCTGTGGCACGGCGCACTCGTCTGCCGCGTGTGGGTGTCTGCCGTGGTGGTATCCGAGCTTCACGTCGACCGTGGATTCCATGACCACGACACCGGAAACTCGCCCAACGCCACCGTACGATGATGACCTTGTGCTCCGACTTGCCACGGAGGCCCACCTAGGCCGCTACACCGCCATGTCCCGCGTCCACACACAGTCTGACCTGCAACTATTCTTCGTATGGTGCGCTGATCACGGCATAGGCCCCCTGGCGATCCGGCGGACACAGATCGAACGCTACGTACGGTGGATGCAGGAAGTCCGCCGGTTCAAGCCCTCCACGGTGTCGCGTCGGATGGCGGTGGTCACCGGCTTCTACCGGACCTGCGTGATCGACGCCGTGCTCGAGCACTGACCTGCCGACTACGTCCGCCGGCCCCTCGTCCCCGCGGAATCACCCACCCTGGGGCTGTCGCATCTGCAGTTCGAAGCGCTGTTGTGTGCCGCCCGCGAATCAGATAACCCGAATGACTTCGCATTGGTGGCGATGCTCGGGCTGTTGGGCCTTCGGATCTTCGAAGCCTGCGGCAGCGACGTCTCCGACGTCGGTGAGGAACACGGGCACCGGGTACTGCGGGTGGTCGGCAAAGGCACGAAGATCGTGTTGGTGCCTTTGCCTCCTGCGGTCGGACGAGCCATCGACCGAGCTGTCGGTGACCGGCCGGCCGGGGCGATCCTGCTCAACCGGCGGGGCGGCGGATGGACCGGCACTGCGCCACCCGCCGACTGCACCGGCTGGCTGAGCAGTCGGTGGTGCGGTTGCCGCGGATGCATCCGCACATCCTTCGTCACCACGATGCTGGACGCCGGGGTCGATCTGCGGGATGTGCAGATCGCCGCTCGTCACGCCGACCCGCGCACCACCATGCGTTACGACCGAGCACGCAAGAACCTCGACCGACACCCGAACTACATCCTCGCCGCCTACATGGCCTCCGGCACCTGACCGCTCAGACCGACCACGAGCCCGCCGCCGCAGGTCAGAGCTCCCGGACGTGCAGCAATGACCTGACGTTCAGGCTTCGTCGGACCTGGTTGCTGGTCAGCGCGTCGACCACTGTCGCGGCACCGATCCAGGTGGCGCCGGCGTCCTGGACGAGGAGGTGGGCGCCGCGGGCCTGCCCGCCGGTTTCGATCCAGTCGTCGACGAACAACACACGATCGCCACTGTTGACCAGGTTCTTGCGGAACCCGAGGGTGAGGTGACGGTCTTGGTAGTCCGGTGGCGTGGTTCGCTGCAGCCAGGCGTCACTGTCGCTGGAGGCTATGCGGTCTTTGCGGACCTCGACGAACCCGACGTCGAAGCGCAGGGCGACCAGCGGCCCCAGGAGGCAGCCACGGGATTCCGGCCCGAGGACGACCGTGGGTTGCTCGCCGGCGAACAGGTGCGCCAGCGCAGGGCCGAGGTGCCTGAGCAGGTCGGTTCGACGCCACCAGCCTGTAACATCGGCATAGCGATGCTGGTCTGTGCGGTCTCCGCGCCAGGTGAAGGACCCGCGGAGCCCGGACTTCACCTCTTCCAGCCACGCGTCTCCGGACACCGGCTCATGATCGCGTCGCCGGCTTCTGCGAGCAATCGGGTTTCACCTGCACGACGTGTTCTATAGCTTGCTCGGGCCGGTGAACTCGGGGACCGCGACGCACGCACGTGCCGATGGGCGGACATCCGGCTGGCGGAAACCCGCTCGCACAATCCCGGCGTCCCAGGCACGACGCACCTGTGCACCGCCCCGATCACGCCCCCACACTGGCGGAACTGATCCCCGCTACGTCACTCCGGGACGGCGTTACCTCCGCCTCGGCGGAAGACTGTCGCGGCCCGAGGTCACGCACCGCGCCGCGTTCCTGCGGGAACTGGCCGAGGCGGCCGAACACATCACCGACACCGAACTCGACGTCCTGCTAGACCAGGGTGGATGGCGCGAGCGCAAGACCGCCGCGTGGTTCATCGCGGTATCCGACCGGACCCGCTTCCGCGACAAGCTCGGCGCCCTCCACCTCGCAGGCGAAGGCCCCTACGCCGGCGCGGCGTACTGCCTCGCGCTGACCCGCCTCGGCACCGACGCCGACGCTGCCCACCTCATCGCCTACCTCGACCGGTACCTGCTCCGCCCGGACCTACGCTACGACCAGCCCTACGCCCTGGGCGCACTCCTCTGCCTCGACGAGGCACTCGGCACCGGCCACGCCACACACTTCGTCCAACCCCACGGCCTCTGGCAGCAATACTGCGACGCGCTACCGCCGGGGCCCGGATCCCACCCCAGCACGCACAGCGGATCGTCAGCCGGATGTGCGCGCTCGCCATGGAGAGCAGACACTCCGGATCATTCGAAAGCCGCGACAACCGCGAGTGACCGATGCCCCAAGGTGACCGACGAGGCCACGCTCACCTGCGCCCGCGCGCTCTGCACGGGGAGGATGTTCCGGTGCTGGATCGCGAAGTTAGGCCACTACACCCCTCGACCGCGGCACAACGCAAGGCCGCCCGGTTCCTTCGTCCGCTGCTCGGCACTCAGCCAGGCTAAGTTCCTGCCGCTAACCGCTCCACTGCGACGCGCACACATGCCGATGAGCGCAGCTCACGAAGAAACCGACAGCACCCTGCCACGTCAACCACGGCGGCCCGGCATGGTGAGCGCGGTCAACAATTCCACCTGGTGTAAGTCGTCGCAGACGGTGGGGCTGTCCACGGGCCGGAGGCGCAGACGCGGATAGTCAGCCGGTAACAGAAGGCGGGCTGCTCGCGACTGAGAGAGAGGAACCATGTCGACGAGGGGTAGCCGTGTATGAGCCTGGCGGTCGGAAGTGTCGGCGCCTGGCTGGTCCAAGCCTTTCCCGACATCTCCAGCAATCTGATCGCGGCGGCCATCGGCGGCGTGCTGGTTTGGTCGGCGACGAATGCGAGACGACACCTCAAGCTGGTTCGTGCGCGCAGGTTCTGGCGGGCGCTGGGCGGCCGTCATCCACTCATCGTCCTGGGAGCGCATGACTTCGGATCGCATCGGCGGTGGGCCAACGCCGGCGTGGTGGGCATGGGCGACATCGAGGCACTCGTGGAGGTCGAAGCGCAGCTACGCAGGCTGGGTTTCGCCGGGAAGATCGTCGAGTCTAAGCAACTGTCGCCGCGTGAGCTGAGTTCGGACCTTGTCCTGATCGGTGGGCCAGTGGCGAATGCCGTGACGCGAACAATGATGGCGAAGTTGCGCGGAACAATCTCCTACGATTTCGCCGAAGATCCAGAGCATGAGGCAGCCGTGGTCCACGACCTGAGGTCCGGTCGGTTGCTGAGGCCGCAGTACGAGGACTCAGGCTACCCGGTCAGCGACCATGCCTTGATCATCCGGACCCCGAACCCCCTCGCACCGGACACGTCGGAACTTGTCATTATCGCAGGATGCTTCGAACACGGCACCGAGGCCGCAGCAGAGAAACTCGGAGATCGGAAGTTCCTCCGCAAACTCAGGAGAATGAAGCACTTCGAGGCACTCGTCGAGACCACCGTCGTGAACGGTGCCCACTACAACACCAAGCTCGTCGAAACCCGGCGTGTACCGGAAGGCTGACGCCCGGACCTTCCGAAAGCCGCGGCGTCGAACCGGCCGGCATTGCCGGTGGTGATGACGGGTAGGTCATTCTTCGAAGTGTTGCAATGAGTTGCGGACCCACTACATGCTCTCATGCCGACGAGCGGACACGGGCTGCGTGCGGATGACCCCGCGCGTAAGTTCAGCGGGCCCGGCCGACCCGGCGGGAGGCGAAGAGACTGCCAGTGGAAGAAGGTGATCACGTGCCGGATGACGACCTGCCAACCCTGTGGCGGCGTCAGTGGCCGGGATGCCCCCCGCTGGCCGATCACCTGAAGCGGGCCTACGACGACCGATGGCTGCGTTTCCACAGCCTGCCCGGCTCCAAGCGCTATCCCGACACCGACTCCGAATACGACATCGTGCTCCACCGCTACAACACGGTTTTGGACGAACTGTTCCACGGACAGGACGTCCGGATCGTCACCACCGACTGGTCGGACGCATCCGAACCCCCGGCACTGTCCGCGCAGCACAGGCTCTGGAACCCGGGTGCTCATCACTGGATGTCCGTCCGCACCGACGAGGAAGAAACCGACCCGGACTTCATCACCCACACCCACCTGTACACCAGCCGCAAACCCTGGCGACCCGGTCTCGTGGACGGCCTGCTCCGCGCCGCGGCCGATGAAGCAACCGTCGGGGTGATGATCGCCAGTTTGTCCTTCGACCGGATCCACCATCCCTACGACGGTGGCGCCGACGTCCTGCTGCCGACGACCGGCGAACGTGAGATCTTCAAGCACTCCCATGCCGACTGGCTCTCGGAACATCCTTCCGGATACTGAACGCCCGGAACCCGCCAACGCGGTTGAGCGCACCGCGGCGATCGCGCGCACATGCCGACGAGCGGATGACAGCTTGGAATGGCGGCCGGAGTCGGGTCGAGGTTCCAGGCCATCTCCTCAACCCGGCACACGTCGATGACTCGGCCCCGCACGAGGCCGTCACCGCGTACCTGAACCCTGTCGAATCCAGTTCTCCGCACCACACGACGGGCAGTGCAGCCGATACTCCCCGCCCCCACTGGCGGAATTCGGAAACCACTCCACCTCCAGGAAAGCATCGTCACTTTCCGGGCAGCGCAGGTTTTCTCGGGCACCCTCGGTAACCTGCCTGGCCACCTGGATCCACGCTGAGCGAGTCAACAGTACCCTTTCTCTGACGCGAGGTCCGACCACTCAACCGGCCGCTGGCTGACCACGCTCCCATGACGCCCGCTGTGCGCGCACGTCCGGTCATGCCGAGGAGCGGGTGTCTTTGTCCAGGCCGAGAGCCTGGTCGAGTTCTTGCGGAAAGCGCTCGGCTACAGCGGTAACAGGTCTCTGACGAGGCGGGACCTCACGTCCCACTGAGCCTCTGCGGCCGACGGCCACGGGAATCCCCCGTTGCTGAAGACCCAGTTCAGATAGGAGACGAACGGCATCGGCGTCTCCCAGACGAACATCCCGTCGACGCAGCTGTCGGGTAGGACGATGCCGTAAGGCGAGCCACCGCTGGTGTTGTCCTTATGGAGCCGGTCCGGTGCGAGGGGCAGTTCGAACAGGCCGGCCGTGTCGGGGTCGTCCGTCCGGCGCTCCAGCCACGCGATCCACTCCTCGTCGACGTACTCGCGCATCGACGAATCGCCGGGATAGCGAGAACCCTCCACCTCGATCACCAGTGGATCAGCGGCCGCCGAGGTGAGCCACTGCGGGTGTGTGCCCACGAGCCAAACGTCCCCGACGATCCGCACCCAGGACAACAGGGTCATCGGCACGGTGCCGAACCGCTGCTGCAACCAGTCCGCATAGGCATCCGCCGCCGGGGTCGGCGGTATGTGAGCCGGCACCGGAGCCTGGACTTCGTCGTTGGTGTGGAAGCGGTAACCGTCGTCGGACAGCCGGGCGACGATGATTTCGATGTTGTGCCGAGCGCGTCGAGCCATCTCGTCGCAGACCAGCTGCGCCTCCTGGGCCAACTCCGGCTCCCGGACCCGGCTGCCGAGCTGGCGCAACTCATGCCAAACCTGTTCTCGCTGCCCGCTTTGGTAGCGGCTGAGCCAACCCGGCGAGGACACCATGCCCCAATCTTGCACCACCGCCTGCGCCGTTTTGACGTCGGCCGGGACCTGCGCGCGTCACCGGAGATGCACTCCTTCGGCGGGCCCGGCTGACGTCCTGTCATGCAGCTGACCGGTCGTTCTCCGACACGGCGGCTGGCCCCAGGAGACCGCGAGAAGACCTTCCCGATCACGTCGACCGCGTTTTGATGACGCTGTCAGGGCAGCGTCATCAGAACACCAACAACTACTATGAGTAATATCTCGTGCTACGTTGAGATACTGCGCTCTGCACGTACCAGCTTCACCAAGGCGCGCGACCGCTCTGCGCCTACTCCCAACGCCTTCCGGAGACTCTCCGCGGAGACCGGACGCTGATACAGCTCACGATGCCGCTGATCCTCATACCGCGCTCGCTCCAGCAACTCAGCGTCCACGTTCACACCATCTGCCTGCTCCGCCGAAGTGCTGTCCGAGTCTGCGGTCTGGGCAACGCCATCCGGGCGCCCGGTGGCTGATACGGAGGCCAGCGCCTGCAACAGGACCGGTCCCACCTCCGCCCAGCCGATCAACAACAACGGACCCACCGCATCGAACAACGCCTTCCCCACCTCGCCCACGATCAACGGCTCAGCGACGTTCAACGCCAACGTCACCACACTCGACGCCAGCAACAGCCGCCGCGCCGGCCGAATCACCTCGGCAGGAACGCCCCGCAACGACAGGGACCGAATGGCGAGCAGCAGCCCGACCACCGACAGATCCACCGCAGGCGCCACCAGCGGCGCAACCCAGACCGGCACCCCCAACCGAAGTGCCAACGTGAGCACGTTCCCGAAACCGAACAGGAAGGTCAGCGCCACGATGATCCCCACGCTCTTAACCAGCGGGTTCGGGGTTCGAGTCCCTGATGGCGCACCCCACTGAATCGAAGCCCACCTGCGGGTATCCTTGATCACGAGGATCTTGCCGGTGGGCTTTGATCATGGGTGGGACCAGCGGGAGACCGAATGTGGCCGACTCCACGGGGTACCTAGTCCTCTTAGGACGCCCGTAGGGCGCAGCCGCGGCGGCGACGTCCGTTTTCCACCGTCTCCACGCCTCGGACGTCCTCCGTGGCGCCGAAATCAGGCGTAAGACACCCATCAGTTCACTATTGCAAATCTACGGTGCGAGTGATCGACGAGCTGGGTTGGTACTGCCGTCGACGGCCTACTGCGACTCGCTCCGATCTACGGACCCCCCTCTCCCTCATCGGTGGCTCAGCTGCGTCGACGATCTTCTCCAGGTTCTCACAGCAGCTGGCGCGCAAAGGCCCTTCTACACACGGATCTTGTGAGCCGACTTCCGCGTAGACCCAGGCCTACGGTTCTTCTTCGTCCCGTAGTGGCGTGTCGCTTTCCGGGAGTCGCGTCGGACCTTCTTCGCCGTCCGGCGTGCCGCTTTCATGACCAGGTTGGCGGTGGCCTCGGCCGCCTGGTGCGCCAGGCAGGGCAGCACGCTGGTGTAGGTATCGGCGGTCAGCACGATGCTCGAATGCCCCAGCATCGCCTGCACCACCTTCAAGTCGTTCCCAGCGGCCAGCGACAGGCTCGCCGCACCATGGCGAAGGTCATGCAGCCGGATCGGCGGCAAGTCCGCCTCAGCGACGAGCTTGCCGAAGGCGTGGGTGACGTAGCCCGGACTCATCGGATTCCCGTACCGGTTGACGAACAAGAACCCGGTCAACGCCGCACCAGCCGACAGCCGGCGTCGCCGCTCGGCACGCAGAGATCGCAGCGCTGCTACCGAAATACTGTCCAGTGCGAGGACGCGGACGCTGCTCTCGGTTTTCGGCGGGCAGATCACGGTCCGACCGTTGTGGTCTTGCACCTGATGCGACACCTGCAGTACGCGTGCGTCCAGGTCGATGTCGCACCATCGCAACCCCGCCGATTCACCCCGCCGCAGACCAAGCAGCGCAACGAGCAGGTACAGCACATGCAACGGATGGTCGAAGCTGCTCTCCAAGAACGCTGCAGTCTGCGTCGCAGTCCAGACGGCCACCGCCGGGTGCTCCCCAGTGTGGCGCCAGTGCGCTTCTCGCCCTTCGGTCCACACCACAGCACGCGGCCGGCGCCCGGAGGGAAGTTCTATCCAATGTGCCGGGTTCCGATCCAGCAGCCCCCGGCGGATCGCACCGTTGAGCGCGGCATGCAGAACGCCTCGGATGCGCTGCAGCGTCGCGTAGGACAAGGGCCGGGTACGGCTCGAGTTAGTGCGGATCAACGCTGCGAACATGGCCTGCACCCGCGCGACCGTCAACGACCGCAGCGGCACGCTTCCCAGGTAGGGTTTGAGGTAGTCGCGGACGTGCTGCGTATAGAGCCGCCGAGTGGAGAAGCTCAGGTTCTGGCGCATCTCCAGCCAGATATCCAGCCACTGCCCCACCGTCACCACGGCCGTCGCCGGATCAATGTCATTGCCCAGTAGGTACCCCCGCGCTTGCTCCGCGGCGGCACGCGACGCGAACCCGCCACGCCGCACGCGGTGCCGCTGCCCATCACGGCCCACCGGCAGCTCCAGCGAGAAGTACCACGAACCGTGGCCACGCCCGTCCAGCCGCGGGCAGCGGACACCGAGCCGGTGTCCGTCAACCGCATCCTTGCAGCTGCAACGCTTGTACACGCCATTCTGTCGAACCATCGCAACCTCCTCAACGACTACCAGAGGGCATAGTCCGCTCACCGGCCGCGCCGTCGCAACCGTGTCAGCCGGACCGCTCAACGCCGTTCTGGGCGTTCCTTCGTCGGTGACCGACCCGATCAAACATCGCGTCCCAGACCGCCTGGGCTTGAGGCTGACAAATCCAGCCCGCCCCTTCAAGCCAAGCTCGCCTGAGAAAGAAATGCCCTGCGCCAGCTCGCGAGGCGGCAGGCGCGCCGATCTTGAGCTGCGCGCGATCGGACGGGGTGCGCGCACTGCCCACCGATCCGTCCGTTGCCCGGGGGCGTGGCGGGCCTCTCGCCCGGTGTGTTGCTTTCCGGCTTGCTCTGTTCGTCAGTATGGGGATCTGCGCTGGTCCAGGCGCCGCCGTCGCTGTCTGAGGCCGATGCGGCGGGCAGGGCCTGGCGGTGCTGAGCGACGGCGCGTTCGACAGCGTCGGCGAGTTGTTCCAGACGTGCCATCTGTCAGCGACCTGCAGTGCGTCCGGCGCGCAGGACTGAGCGCCTTCGGCGTAGGCGCCGGCCCGGTCCCGGCAGATGGTCTCCAATCCCGGGTGTCCACGGAGCCAGTTCGCGAGGGTGCGGCGGTGCGGTCGGTCAGAACGTCGACGAACGCCCGGTCTCGACGTTGATGAGGATCGTGCCGCGGTCCAAACCCGAGCTGGCCGCCAGCGGCGTTCGCCCGGCTTTCCTCGCTCCAGGCGCCTCCCACTGCGCCAACGCCAGCGGCCCCGGGCCCGGCCAATCCGCTCGGCAACCTGATGGGCTCGGTGGAGCAACAGGAAGGCACCGACGACGGTTCTCGCGCAGACCGTCGACCGCAGCACGGGCGAAAGCACGATGCAGCGCCCTCTCTGCACCTACCCGCTCGTCGCGAGCGGTACAAGGGCGCGGCGGCACGAACGACCCACGCGACTTCGTCTGCGTCACGTCCTACCGGCGAAGCCGGCGGTTCCTCTGTGCGTCAGGGTTCCGCACAGAAGAACCACCTGACGACAGCACCGCCCGAGGCCGCGTCAGCACTACGGCCACAGCGCTGAGGCGAGAGCAGCACCGATTGACGAGATCTCGGCCACAGTCCCGAGGACGCGTACCGCGGCTCATGCCGGTCTCGTCGTCAAGGGCAGGCAGGGACTGCCCAGTGTTGCCGTTCGGCCGGGATGGCGTGTCACCGCCCGTCCTCAGGAAAGTGCAAGACCTCTCACCAGCGTCGTGGCGTCGTCCTGCGACTCCAACGCGCGTGCCATCTCCTGTGCCTCGCGGATCTGTTCGGCGGCGGGCGGGACAGCAGCAGCGGCCGCGCAGCTGCCGAACTTCTCGGCTACCTGACTCCACGTCATCGGCGCTTCCGGACTTCCTGGCAGTCCGTCTCCCGTCTTGGTGAAGCTCCGCCCATCCTGGGTGACGATCTCGACCCGGCCCGGCAGCATGTCGAACTTCCAGTCGAGGCTGGAATCAGTTATCGGTACGACCTTCTGCGCGGCGGCGAGCACCTCGGGATCACGCCGCGCCCGGTCGGCGAAGTCCGACACGACGACAGTCCCGCGGACCGCGGCCACGGCGACCAGGAACGGAAGGCTGAACTTCGCGTCGACGGCAGTGACCGGTGCGCGTCGAAGATCGAGTGGCCGGCACATCAGGTTGTGGTGATCCCCCACATATACGCGGATCTCTCTGATGTCATCCACGCTCAGTGCCTGCTCCTTCAGGACCTGGATCGTCGCGTGGATGTGACCGTGAGAGGTGCCGACAGAGGGCCAGAACTTGTAGAGGGTCGTGCCGCCGAGGTACACCTCCCCCAGGTCTTTCAGGATCGACTCGCGGTCGTAGCGCCCACCGAAGTAGGTGTTGAGGACACCGTGCTCCCCTTCGAACAGCGTCGACACGCCCGTGGTTCCCTTGTGCGCCAGAAGCGTCGCGAGCACTGCGCCCTTCGCGGAGAATCCGGCGTAAAGGCCGTGCAGGTCGCTGCCCGTTCCGAAAACAGTCTCCATCACGCCGGCGGACTGCGTGCTGGCGATACTCAGAGCAGCTGCGATGCGTTCGGGGGGCAAGCCGATCACGCGTGAGGCCGCGGCCGTTGCGGCGAACACACCCATCGCCGTCGAGAAGTTCCAGTCCTTGCGCCAGTCGATGCCCCGCCGGAAGCGCGCGAAAATGTCCTGCCCCACCGCCACACCGGCGATGAGGTCTTCGCCGGAGACCCCGCCGCGCCGCTCCGCGACCGCGAAGACGGCCGGAATGATGGAGCTCGCCGCGTGCTGGCCCCATGGCGTCTGGTCGTCGAAATCGAGACAGTGCGCCATCGCACCGTTCGCGAACGCCGCCATGATCGCCGGGGCCCGCTCCCGGAAGCCCAGCACGGAGGCCTCGGCACGACCGCCGGTCTCTCTCACCAGCTCGATGACCGGGGAGATCGCCGGTTCGAGCCCGCTGGCGGCCAAGATCACGCCAAGGGTGTCCACGATGCTCTTCTTCGCGCCTTCGACCGCGGATTCGGGCAGGCGGCGGTACTCCGTCCGGCTCGCGAACTCCGCCAGATCATGGAGTATGTCGCGCGGGCTCGTTCCACCTTGTTCGGTCATGCGGTTTGCTACCTTCGGCTTGTCTTCGGTGTCCAGCGGCGGGAAGCAACACGGGACACGTGATTCCCGTGTTGCCCCACCTCGGCTCAGAACTTGTGCAGCACCGCGCGCAAGAACTCGGTCGGCTCGACTGCCTCGACCGACACCGGTCCCTCGTTGGCCAGAAATTCATACCCGGTCTCGGGACCGTACTTCTCGCCGCCCGCGTTCACCTGACCGTTGATCTGAAACAGGATTTCGATGGACGGGTGCTGACCCGCCTGGTACACCGCACCGGCGTCCAAGCGCAGGAGACCGATCCGCAGATCGCGCTCGGTGAAGCTTCCCAGCCACTTCTCCCAGACACCCACGCCGCCTTGGGGCAGCCAGTCGTAGGCCTCCGGGTTCATCGCGATGACGTCGGTGTAGCGCGGGGCAGCGAACTCGAGCTTGCCTCCGGTGGCGTGCTCGAAGATCGCCTGCGAACCGTCCTGGACCTGGGCCACGCCATCGGCGTCCGTGTAGTGGTACTTGCCCTTCTTGAACTCACCGGTCTTGGCCAGCTCGGCGTTCGTCGCCTCCCGCTGCGCGACGCTCAGGTAGCCGCCACCGCTCGCGCCGCCACACTGCAGAACCATGGTCCGCAAGCCCTCCGGACGCTCTTGGGGTCCATAGTGGATGCTTTCGGGGAAGTACCCGACCCACCCCTCCTCCAGCACGTCATTCTCGGTGTAGGGCAGCGCGCCCTGGATGACGTAGCGGATCTGGTCGAAGTTGTGCCGGTGGCGCGGGGTTCGCCAGCCACCACCGCCCGTGAGCCCCATGTTCAGGTCGTAGTTGTTGGGCGAGCCGTCTTCGCCGAACAGCAGGTGCTTCTGATCGAGGGTTCCCTCGCGCATGGTTCCGACTCGCTCGCTGCCGGTGTCGGATGCCTTGCCTACGCGCATCTCCTGCTCCTTCACACAATCGATGTCTCCCAGCGGCGAGAGCCGATGGGCGGTGACTTCCGGTCTGCCGCCGTCCTGCAGCGGCGCCGGTCCGGTCGCCATGATTGACAATATCCCATATTACAGGATATGTTCAATAGCGACAGAGGCGCTGGCCGGAGCACCGCGGAGCGCGGGTGCAGACGGCCGAGACAGCACCTCCCGCCCACCATTGCTGCCTGTCCACCATGAAGCGCGACGCGACGAGGAACGAGCATGACGACGACCCTGACCCACACCCCAGAGGACTCCGGAGTACCGGCCTCGGCGCGGGATTTCAGTGTCGAGGGGCGGGTGGTGGTCGTGACCGGTGCAGCGCAGGGCATCGGTCGAGAACTGGCTCGCCAATTCGCCGCGGCGGGGGCCGTTGCCGTCGTGGCCGACCTCGACTTCGCCAAGGCGGAGGCAGTGGTCAAGGAGATCCACGAAGCCGGCGGGACCGGCTTGGCCGTCCAGGTGGACGTGGCCGACGAATCGTCGACCGAGGCGATGGTCGACACCATCGTCGAACGATGGGGCCGGGTCGACGTCTTGATCAACAACGCGTCGGTCTTCGCGAGCATCGAGAAGGGGCCGTTCGACCAGATCCCCATGTCGCAGTGGGAAAAGGTGCTGAAGGTCAACGTCACCGGCACCTACCTGTGTGTTCGGGCGGTCGCGGCGCACATGCGCGAAGCGGGATTCGGCCGCATCATCAACGTCTCCTCCGACGCGGTGACCCGTGGGACCGTCAACTACCTGCACTACGTCACCTCGAAGGCGGCGGTGATCGGCATGACCAACTCCTTGGCGCGCGAGCTGGGCGGCTACGGGATCACCGTCAACTGCGTGCGGCCGGGCAGTGTCGCCACGGAAGTCGAGCGCACCGTCAACCCCACCCTCGAGGTCCGTGAGCGCGCCGCGGCGCTGCAGTGCATCCCGCGGGGGATGGTTCCCACCGACCTGGTCGGCATCATGTTCTTCCTGGCCACGCCGGCGTCCGCGTTCATCACCGGCCAGACGATCGCCTGCGACGGCGGCTACACCCACAGCAGCTGACCGACCCGCACACAGCCTGAGGAGGCCTCGCCCATGAGGCAGCACCCGCACCTCTACATCGACGGCCGGTGGACGGAACCAGTCGAACCCCACGAAGTGGAACTCGTCGACCCCACCCGCGAAGAGCCCTTCGCCCGAGTAGCCCTCGGCGGCGCGGCGGACGCGGACCGCGCGGTCGCCGCCGCCCGGGACGCGTTCAAGACCTTTTCCACCACCTCGCCGGCCGAGCGGATCGCGGTGATCGACCGCGTCATCGACGTCTACGAGTCCTACGCCGACGAGTTCTCCGAGTTGATCGCGCGCGAGGTCGGCATCCCCGTCGGCAATCGCGCCCAGGTCACCGGCCCGGCCCAGCACATGCGGGTGGCCCGCGACATCGTGCGCGAGTACCCCTTCGAATCGCGGATCGGCAACGCCATCGTCCGCCGCGAGCCGATCGGCGTCTGCGCACTGATCTCCCCGTGGAACTGGCCCATCCAGACCGGAGTGATCAAGCTCGTCTACGCGCTGGCCGCCGGGTGCACGATGGTCGCCAAACCCAGCCTCAACTCCGCCGCGAGCGGGGTGCTGCTGGCCAAGGTGCTGCACGAGGCCGAGGTGCCGCCAGGCGTGTTCAACCTCGTGAACGGCCGCGGCCGCGAGGTCGGCGACACGCTGTCCCACCACCCCGGGGTCGACCTGATCTCCTTCACCGGGTCCACCGCGGCCGGCAAGCAGGTGGGCGCCGCCGCCGCGGGCACCGTGAAACGGGTCTGCCTCGAGCTGGGCGGAAAATCGGCCACCGTCGTGCTGCCCGACGCCGATCTGGAACGAGCCGCGCGCTGGAACGTCCAGCGCTGCTTCTTCAACGCCGGCCAGTCCTGTCACGCGCCCAGCCGAATGCTGGTGCACGAAAGCCAGGTCGAGCAGGTCGTGCCGTTTCTGGTCGACGAGGCACACCGCTTCCGCCTCGGCGACCCGCTGGACAGCTCGACGACGATGGGTCCGGTCGTCAGCGCCGCCCAGTTCAAGTCGATCAAAGAGCACATCCAAAGCGGTCTCGACGAGGGTGCCCGTCTCGTCACCGGCGGCCTCGAGCGCCCGGACGGTCTCGACCGCGGCTATTTTGTGCAGCCCACGGTGTTCACCGGAGTCACCCCGGACATGCGGATCGGCCGGGAGGAGATCTTCGGGCCGGTGCTGGCCGTCCTTCCCTACCGTGACGAGGACGACGCCCTGCGCATCGCCAACGATTCGCCCTACGGGCTCGGCGGCTTCGTCTTTGGCGGCGACCGGGAGAATGCCCGCCGCGTGGCGAACGGGCTGCGCGCCGGACGGATCAGCTACAACGGCGCGGCCACGGACTCCTACACCCCCATGGGTGGCTACAAGGAGTCGGGCATCGGCCGCTCGATGGGCCGCTTCGGGCTCGAAGAGTACCTCGAAGTCAAATCCGTCTACGGGTTCGAGGACGAGGCGCAAGCGTTGCCGACGCTGTTCGGCTGAGAACTTCCGAGTCGGACAGGAGCTGTGAACGACATGCACGACGAGACCACCCGCCTGCTGCGCAATCCGGTCAAGGAAAAGCTGGCCCGGGGCGAACCGGTGTACTCGATGACCGTCCGGCTGGTACGGACCATCGACATCGCCGCCATCGCGCACACGGCAGGGTTCGACTCGGTCTACATCGATCTGGAGCACAGCAGCTTTTCCCTTGAAGCCGCGGGCCAGATCTGCATGGCCTGCAACCATCTGGGCATCACCCCGCTCGTCCGCGTGCCCGGGCTGGATCCGGCCTTCATCGCCAGGGTCATGGACTCCGGCGCCATGGGGATCGTCGTACCCGGCGTGCAGTCGGCCGACGAGGCGCGCACGGCGGTTCTCGCCGTCAAGCACGCTCCCCGGGGCGAACGGTCCCTCGCGGGTGCCGCACCCCAGCTGCACTACCGGTCACTGCCCGCCGATCAGACCGTCCGCGAACTCGACGACGCCTCGATGGTCGTGGCGCAGATCGAATCCCAGGCCGGCCTGGACGCGGCCGAGGCCATCGCCGCCGTCGACGGCGTGGACATCCTCCTCGTCGGAGCGAACGACCTGAGCGTCGAACTCGGTGTCGCCGGGAAAATGGACCACCCCTTGGTGCACGAGGCGTACCTGCACGTCATCGATGCCTGCCGGAAACACGGAAAGACCGTCGGCATCGGCGGACTGGGCGGGCGGCCGGATCTCATCCGGCGGTACCTGGAACTCGGTGGCGGCTATGTCTCCACCGGCAACGACATCTCGTTCCTCACCGCCGCCGCGACACAGAAGCGCAAGCAATTCGACTGATCGACACGGCACGGAACGGGAGCGCACGTGAAAATCTGCGTGTACGGCGCAGGAGCGGTGGGCGGGCATCTGGCCGGACGCCTCGCCGCGGGAGAGGCCGAGGTTTCGTTGATCGCTCGCGGCGGGCAACTGGCCGCGATCCGGCGGGACGGGCTGCGGGTGGAGACCCGTACCGGAACGCTGCTCTCGCACCCGGTCACCACCGACCGGCCCGGCGAACTGGAGCCGCAAGACGTCGTCATCGCCGCCGTCAAGTCGCCGGCTCTGCCGGGCATCGCCGAGCAGATCGGTTCCCTGCTCCGCCAGGACGGCTTGGCACTGTTCGTCGTGAACGGCGTTCCCTGGTGGTACTTCCACCACCACGGCGGAGCCAGGGACGGCACTCACCTTCGACGGCTGGACCCCGAGCGCGCACTGTGGAAGCACATCGGCCCCGAACGCGCGGTGGGCGCCGTCGCCTACACCGCCTGCAGCGTGCTCGAACCGGGAGTCGTTCGTGCCGAGAACGCGCGCAACCGCCTGATCATCGGACACCTCGACGGCCGGCCCGACGCGAGGCTCGACGAGCTGGCGTCGCTGATGAACCCCAGCGGCCTCGAGGTCACCGTTACCCCGAAGATCCGGGACGCGGTCTGGACCAAGCTCGCGATGAACCTGGTCGGCGGTTCGCTGGCTGTCCTCACCGCCTCGCCCATGAAGGATGTCCTCGACAAATCCGCCGTCGCCGCCACCGTGAAGGCGATGGCCGCCGAAGGCACCGCCATCGCCCGCGCCCTGGGCTGCGACCCCGGCGATCCCGCCGAGGGCCTCGGCAAGCTGGCGAAGTCCAGCCATCTGCAGAGCATCGCGCAGGACCTGCGGGCGGGCCGCCCCATGGAGGTCGACGCCATCCTCCGGGCCCCCCTCGACCTCGCCGAACTGGTGCACGTCCCGACCCCCACCCTCGATCTGGTGATCGAGCTGGCCACCCAGCGCGCCCGTGCCGCGGGCCTGTACGACGACACCGACGGATGAGTTCGCCCGGCGCGGTCACACCGAACCGTTGACGAGGCACGCCACCCACCACGAAATCCACCGAAGGGCGGAACCAAGATGCCGAAGAAGATCGCGATCCTGCACACCAGCTTCGTGTTCGTTTCTGTCGAGCCGATGATCAATGATCTCATCGCCGAACTTGTTCCCGATGCCGAAGTCCTGCACTTCGTCGACTCCGACGTTCTGGCCACGGTTGTCCGCGAGCAAGGGATCTCGCCGAACAGCGAAGCGCGGATGACGCATCTTGCGCAAGCGGCTGAATCAGCAGGTGCGGACATCATCTTCTCGGCATGCTCGTCGTTGGGGCCGGCCGTGGACGTAGCGTCACGAAGTGTCCGTACCCCGGTGGTGAAAATTGATGAAGCAATGGCGATGCGAGCCGCCCGCGAAGGCACCCGCATCGGCGTCTTGGCCACCGTGCCCACCACACTCGGTCCGACGTCAGACCTGATCCAAGCAAAAGCAAAAGAGATCGGCCGCAGCCTGACTCTCGAGCAGAGGCTGTGCGAAGGGGCATTCTCGGTCCTCATGTCGGGAGACCGCGAGAAACACGATTCGATGGTCATCGAGCAGGCCACGGACCTCGCCGAGACGGTCGACATGATCGTTCTGGCGCAGGCGTCCATGTCCCGCCTTGCCGAGGTGCTTCAGGAAAAGATCCAGCTGCCGGTTCTGGCGAGCCCCCGCATCGGCGTGGACTACCTCGCTCGTCGTGTCGCCGAGCTCCCTGCCTGAACTGAACCCCGCCCACCTCAGCTCGACAAGGAAAACTCATGAAGACCATCGTCCTCGACGATGACCCCACCGGAACCCAGTCCGCGACCGGCGTCACCGTCCTGTTCGACAGCACCGCCGAGCTGCTCGCCGAGGCGCTCACGGACGCCGATTCGGTCTACGTGCAGACGAACAGCCGGGCGCTTCCTTCGGATGAGGCCGTCGCCCTGGTGCGCCGGATCAAAGCCGACGGCGAGGCTGCAGCCGAGCAGCTCGGCGACGATGTGCGCTTCGTCCTCCGCGGCGACTCCACGCTCCGGGGTCACGTCTTCGCCGAGTCCGAGGTCTTCCTGGACGACGACGCCGTGCTGCTCTTCGTCCCGGCCTTCCCCGACGGCGGGCGTACGACGCGTGGCGGGGTCCATTACGTGCGGATCGGCCAGAACGACGTTCCCGCGCACGAGAGCGAATACGCCGACGACCCGGTGTTCGGGTTCTCCACCGGCGTCCTCGTCGACTACGTCGCCGAGAAGTCCGGGCTCACCGCCGTTCCGGTGCAGCTCGAAGACGTCCACTCGGGCGAGCTGGTCCGCGTGCTGGCCGAAGCGCCCGGCGGCGCCGTCGTCCTCCCCGACGCAGTCGATGCGACCGACATCTCGGCGATCGCCGCCGCGGTGGACGCGGTCACCGCGAAGGGACGGCACGTCGTCGTCCGCTCGGCGGCGCCGCTCGCCGCCGAGCTGGCCGGGGTCACGAGCACCGGGCTCCTACCGACTCCGCTCGTGGACCGGCCCGGGCACGTACTTCTTGTCTGCGGCTCGCACACTTCCGGGGCGAGCGCCCAGCTCGAGCCGATCACGACCGCGTGGGGCGCTCCCGCCGTCATCAACACGGCGACGGCGCTCGACGCCCCGTCGGCGGCCGGCCTCGAAGCGGCCGAAGAGGCCAGGCGGTCCTTCGCGGGGAAACCGGTCACGATCCTGACCACCGAGCGCGCACGGTCGACCGAGCACAACACGCTCTGCCACGGCGAGCGAGTCATGGGAGCGCTCACGACCGCCGTGCGCGCTCTCCTGCCGGAAGTCAGGGTCGTCGTCGCCAAGGGTGGCATCACCTCCGCCGAGGTCGCCCGGACCGGAATCGGCGCGACATCGGCCCTCGTGCTCGGGCAGGTCCTCCTGGGCGTCTCGGCGTGGCGCATGACGGCGCACGACGGGCGCGAGGTGCTCTACGTCGTCGTCCCCGGGAACGTCGGCGGGCCCGACACACTCACCCGGGTCCTTGACGCGCTCGGCATCCGGGTGACGGCCGCATGAGGGCATCGCTTCGCGAAACAGCGCGCGAGCGGCTGACCGACAACGCCGCCGTCGCGGCGATCACCTGCTACGGCGCGTCGACGGCGGTCTCGGTCGTCGAAGCCGCCGAGGCCGAAGGGTCCCCCGTCGTCCTGCTGGTCCCACCCTCACTTCCGGCGGCCGTGGAGGGCCTCCGCACCATCCGCGCCATGCGGGCGATCGCGGACTCCGCCGCCGTCCCCGTTTCGGTCCAGCTTGACCACGCTTCGGATGCAGCGATCATCGCGGTGGCTCTCGAAGCGGGCGTCGACGCCGTCCTCGCTGACGGCTCGAAGCTTTCGCACGAGGACAATGCTGCCTTCGTCCGCAGCATCCGGCGGCTCGCGGGCCCCGACGTCACGCTCGAAGCGGAACTCGGCAGCATCCTCGGGCACGAGGACCGGGCTTTCGACCTCGATCCCGATACCGCGGGCATGACGGACCCCGCGGATGTCGCGGGATTCGTCGATCAGTCGGGCTGCGACTTGCTCGCCGTCGCCGTGGGCAACGTACACGGGCGCTACCGGGGCCGTCCCCTCATCGACCGGGACAGACTCGCGCGCATTCGGGTTGCCTCAGCCGTACCGCTGGTCCTGCACGGCGCCTCCGGGTTGCCGAGGGAAGATCTTGCGGCGGCCGGAGCGTCCGGAGTCGGCAAGGTCAACGTCAACACCGAACTGCGGGGCGTTGTCCTCGACGCGATCGAGACGCGGCTCCCCCAGGTCAGGAAAGACGGCGACGACGTCGCCACGCTCGCCCGGGTGCGCGGGAGTGCCACTCGTGAACTCACCACCTCGATCCTCCGCCGGCTCGCCGGCGATGTGACCGCCTAGTGACTACAGGACACGATGTGGGCGTGTCGGTCTTCAGTCGCGCTGGCGGTCCAGCAGCCGCTCCGAGATGGTGGTCGCCGCCTGCTTGACGGCCAGCACCGCATGCTCGACGTCGACGTCGCGGCGCTCCTTTTCGTCCCAAGCCACGCCCACACTGCCCACCGATGTCTTCTGATCGGTGAGGATGGGCGCCGCGACGCCGTAGACCCCCGGGTTGAACTCGCCCACGGTCAAGGAGTAGCCGTCCTTCTTCATCTTGCCCAGGGTGGCCCGGAATTCGCTCCACGTGCTGCCCAGCCCGGCGTCTTCGATTTCTTTGCGCTGCCGCGGATAGATGGCTTTCAGGCGGTGATGGGGCAAGTAGGCGAGGATGATTTTCGAGATCGCCCCTTGGAACAAAGGGCGCCGCTGCCCGCGCCTGAATCGGTTGGCGGGGCTCTGCGGCGCGCGGCACTCGCCGACGCACAGGACCGAGTCGCGGAAGGCGGTGCACAGCAGCGCCGAGTGGCCGATCTTGTCCACCAGTTCTTCGAGCACGCCTTCACTGGCCAGGAGCAGCGGGTCGGTCAAGCGCATCTGCAGGTCCATCTCGATGATGCGCGGGCCGAGGCTGTAATAGCCGTTGCGCACTGCGCTGAGGAGCCCCGCCTCGTGCAAGGTCTTGAGGTAGCGATATCCCGTCGACCGGGAGGTGTCCAGAGCCTCGATGATGGCGGCGGTCGACCACACCGGCTCTGTTTCGCTGAACAACTGCAGGACGTGGAGCATCTTGGCCAGACTGCTGGCACTGTCCGTAGTCGGAGTTGTCGGAGTCGCGGTCACGTAATTAAGAATATCTCGCAATGTGGGATATTGTCAATTTGCGGACACGGCAGCACCCGGTACTGACCAGCAGGCTACTCCTGCGTCAGTGGAAGGTGCGGCCGCCGTCGGCGGCCAGTGCGGCCCCGGTTACGTAGGAGGACTCTGTGCTGGTCAGGAACAGCACGGCCCGCGCGATCTCTTCCGGCTTCCCCAGCCGCCGCAATGCGTAGGAGTCGACGTTGTCCCGGTACCCGTCCGCCATAGCCGTGTCGACCATCCCTGGCGACACACTGTTGACACGGACGCGGGGTGCCAGCTCGGCGGCCAGGGCACGAGTGAGGGTGATGATGCCGCCCTTCGACGCGGCGTAGGCCGAGTACCCCGGAGCGTTCGGCAGCAGGCCTTGGCCGGAAGCCATGTTGACGACACTGGAACCGTCCTGCTGCTCCAGCCAAGGAAGGGCGGCGCGAATCACGATGTACGTGCCGGTGAGGTTGACGTCGAGCACGTGCCGCCACTCGTCGGCGGACACTTCACTGGCCCGTCCGCGGAACATGATGCCCGCGCAGTTCACCAATCCGTCGATGCCGCCCATCGTGGCGGCTGCCGCCCGGATCGCACCGCTGACTTCGTCTTCGGAAGTGATGTCGACGGCGTGTGCGCTCGCACGGACGTCCGCGGCCGTGCCGGAAAGCCCGTTCTCGTCGCGGTCCAGCAAGGTGAGTGCGGCACCGTGCTCGGCGAAGAGGCGGGCGACCGCTTTGCCGATGCCGGCGGCGGCGCCGGTGATGACGATCCGCCGGCCGGCGAGCCGGCCCGGCGTCGTGCTGGTCGAAGACGCGGTTGTGGGTGCCGTTGTCACGAAGATTTCCTTTGCGCAGAAACGAGCAGGCGGGTTGACGAGCTGTCCCGGCCGGGGCGGCTCACCCGGTCACCGCATCACGAACGGGTTGACGGGGGGCGCGTCGTCGGTGGAGATGACAACACTGCGGGTCTCGAGGTACTCGTCGATGGCTTCGATGCCGTGTTCGCGCCCCAGCCCGGACTGCTTCGTGCCGCCGAACGGGACCATGTAGCTGTACGTGCGGTAGGTGTTGACCCAGACCGTGCCGACGCGCAGCGCCTTCGACATGCGCAGCGAGCGACCGATGTCGGTTGTCCACACGCCGGCGACGAGGCCGTAGGGGTTGTCGTTCGCCAGGGTTACCGCCTCTTGCTCGTCCTTGAATTCGATGACGGACAGGATGGGGCCGAACACCTCTTCACGCGCGATACGCATGTCGTTGCGGACGTCGGTGAAGATGGTGGGTTCGACGAACTGGCCGGCACCCAGGCCCGGGCCGGTGGCGCGGGCACCGCCCAAGACACACCGGGCACCGTCCGCACGGGCGACATCGAGGTAGGCGAGCACCTTTTCGAACTGCGGCGGCGTCGAAATCGGGCCGACGTTCGTGGCCGGGTCGCGCGGATCGCCCATGCGGAGATCGGCGGCCAGCTCAAGCAGCTTCGCCAGCAGTTCGTCCTTGACCGCGGCGTGGACGAGCAGTCGTGAACCGGCGGCGCACATCTGGCCGGCCGCACCGAAGATGCCCGACATCACCCCCACGGCGGCGAGGTCGAGGTCGGCGTCGTCGAAGACGATGGTGGGCGACTTCCCGCCGAGTTCGAGAGACACCCGCTTCATGGTGGCGGCGGCGCTGCGGTAGATGGCGGCGCCGGTGACGTCGGACCCGGTGAACGCGATCTTGGCGACGTCCGGGTGCTCGACCAGTGCCGTGCCGGCCGCTGCACCCAGCCCGGTGACGACGTTGAACACACCGGCAGGCAGACCCGCCTCGTCCACGAGGCGAGCAAGTTCGAGGGTGCTCGCGGAGGCGAACTCGGACGGTTTGACCACGACGGAGCACCCGGCGGCCAGGGCGGGGGCGGCCTTGACGGTGGCGAACCACAGCGGGGAGTTCCACGCGGTCAGTGCGGCGACGACCCCGACCGGTTCGCGAGTCGTGAAAGCGAACGCGTTGGCCTTTTCGGTCGGGATGGTGGCACCCTGGACTTTGTCGGCGAGCCCCGCGTAGTAGTACCAGCACTGGGCCACCGCCGTGATCTGCCCTTGGACCTCGGTCAGCAGCTTGCCGTTGTCACGGACCTCACTGTCGGCGAGGCGGTCGGCATTGGCGACGATGAGGTCCGCGACCGCGCGGAGACAGCCACCTCGCTGAGAAGCGGTGAAAGCCGCCCACGGGCCCGTCGTCATGGCGGCCTGAGCCGCGTCCACGGCCCGGCCCGCGTCCTGCGCGGTGCCGGCGGGAATCCGGGCCCACACCTCGCCGCTGTACGGATCCGTGCTGTCCAGCCACTCTCCGGTAGCGGAGTCGGCCCATTGTCCGTCGACGTACATCTGGTACTGCTGCACTGACTCTCCCTGGTGTTCATGGTCGACGACGCCCGGCCGGTCGCGGTTCAAGCGCCGTGAGCCGCGGGCGCGATACCGTGGAGGACGCCCATCTTCTCGAAGAGCGCATAGATGTGACCGGCGTACTTGCCGAACTCGGCCGAACCGGTGAGGGAGATGGGCCGGGGCCTCGGCAGGTCCACCGTGATCTCCTCGATGATCTCGCCCGGACTCGGGCTCATGACGAAGATCCGATCGGACAGCCCGACCGCTTCCTCGACGCTGTGGGTGATGAACAGAACGGTGGACTTGTTCCGCAGCCAAAGCGCCTCCAGGTCGGATCGCACCTGGAGGCGCGTGAGGGCGTCGAGCGCCCCGAACGGCTCGTCCAACATCAAGACCGGTGGCTCGTGGACGATCGTCCGGATGAGCGAAACGCGTTGCCGCATTCCCCCCGACATCTGTCGCGGGTACTTACCCATCGCCTGCTCCAGGCGGAGCTGCCGGAACAAGTCGACCGCCCTGGACCGCAGCGCATCTTTGTCGATGTGCCGGATCTCCGCTTGGAGCAGGACGTTGTCCAATGCGGTGCGGAAGTCCAGCAGCAAATGGTCTTGAAACGCGATACCGACGTCGGTGAAGGCCTTCGTCACCGCTCGCTCGCCGATTTCGATCACGCCCGAAGACATCGGAAGCAGGCCCGCCACCATCAGCATCAACGTACTCTTGCCACATCCCGAGGGACCGACGATCGAGACGAACTCGCCTGCCTTGATATCCATCGAGATGGGCTTGAGGGCCTCGAACTCATGAGCGGAGTCACGTCCGTAGATCTTCGTGACACCCTGAATGGAAATGGACATTCCGGTTGTCGTGCCGGCCACTGAATCTCGCATGATTTTGCCTTTCCGACGGCGACCGTCACAATCTAGCTACAAGGGGTCAGCGCGCTCTGCGGCGGAAGATAGTCGTACGAGACGAACGTCGCCGGGTCGGGCGCACCCGTCACGAGCTTCGCGCGCTCGAGAAGGGACATGGTCTGCTGCCACCGCGCCGGGTCCGCCAGCCCGATGTACTTCGCCCCGCCCGCACACAGGAGCGGCAGAAGGACCTTCAGCTCCTCCCGCGCATTGTTTTCGACCGTATCCGGCGCCAGCTTCTTGATGTCGGCGAGCGCCTCCTGCGGATTGGCTCGCGCCTCACTCCACCCCTGCAGGCTGGCCGCGACGACCTTCTTCACGGCGGGTCCGTTCTTGGCAGCGTAGTCTTTCGTCGTGAAGATCGAGTGCGCCGCACCGGAAACACCGTGCTCACCGAACAGGAAGTCGGTGAATTTCGCGCCTTGAGCCGCGAGGGCGACATGCGAATCCTGACCACCGACAATAGCGTCCACCCGTCCCCCGATGAGCGACGGCACCATCGACTCGAACGGCATGTTGACGATCTTCACGTCCTTCTCGGTGAGCCCCTGAGACTGCAGGAAAATGGGGAACAGGAAGGAGTAGGCACCACCCGGCGGGACAGCGACCGACTTGCCCTTGAGGTCGGCAACGGACCTGATCCCGGAAGAATCGAGGACCTGCATGGCCGTGTTGGTTTCCTGGTTGATGGTCGCGACCACGAGCAACGGCGCACCCTTCTGAACCGCCTGGATGATCGCCACGGAATCCGCGATACCCATGTCCGCCTTGCCGGTGGCGACCAGTTGCACCGCGGTGCCGGAACCCTTTCCGGGCGTGATGGACAGATCCAGCCCGGCATTCTGATAGAGGTGCTTGTCCTGCGCAATCGCAAAGCCGGCCGTGGAAGGCGACCACGACCAATGCAGCTGGAACGACTCTCCCGGTCCGCCACTTCCCGCCTGAGACGAACCGGTCCCACAGGCACTGAGGAGCACCAGAGAAGCGATACCGGCCACCGAAGTCAGCGTAGTCTTGATCTTCATCGTTCATCTCTCATCATTTGAGTGCCATTGGAGGATACGTAAGACCGAGTGAAGACCGGTTATTTCTTACCCTGCTGCTTCTGGTGACGCTGCCACGGAGTCAGCCACCATTCAACGGCCTCGATCAGATAATTGATGACGATACCGATCAAGGTGAGAACGACAAGAATGGCAAAGATGTAAGTGGTGTCCAGTTGCGATCCGGCCCGGAGGAGGGCGTAACCGAGCCCCTCGTTGGAGGCGAGAAATTCCGCGACGAGCGCGCCCGTGATCGCGATCGTCGCGCACGTCTTGATACCGGAGAAGATGATCGGCAGAGCGGCGGGCAACCTGAGGCGCCAGAACGTCTGCATCTTCGATGCCCCCATTGAGCGCGTCAGGTACAGGAGCCGGTCGTCCAAGCTGACAAACCCGGCGATACTCGACATGAGCAGCGGGAAGAACGCGATGAGGACGACCAAGCCGACCTTGGTCTGGATGCTGAAACCCAACCAGACGAGCAGAAGGGGCGCGATAGCGATCTTCGGCACGAGCTGCATCAGCATCACGATGGGATAGATCGTCTGCTTGGCCACCTTCGAAAGGGCGATCAGCAGGCCGGCCGGAATGCTGATCACGAGGCAGAGAAGCAGGCCGATTCCGAGCGCCTCCAGGGTCGGCACGGCTTGCGCGAGCAGGTTGCTCCGCTCGTCGAACATCCGGCTGAGAACCGCCATGGGGCTGGGCAGCAGATAAGAAGGGATCGTGAATATTTCCACGGCGGCGGCCCATAGCAGGATGATGACCACAAAAGTCGCAGGAGGCGCCGCGGCCCAACCGACGGACGCGAGCTTCTGCCTCCCACCCCGGCCGCGCCGCGACTTCGCCGGTGGACTGTCGTTCGTCATCGATGTGGTCGTCGCGCCGGGCCTGGTCGTATCGACCGGTGGGCTGGTGTTCGCCATTGAACGATCTCCATTGATAGGTGAGTTGCCGGTACCTCGTCGGCGGATGCCGGCGACGCTCGGGTCACAGCTGCAGGTAGACACTCTTCGTGTACAGGTAGGTGTCCATGTGCGCCGAACTCCCCTTGGCGCCGTACCCGCTCAGCTTCGTTCCGCCGAACCCGACCATCGGATCGATGTAGCCGTAGCAGTTCACCCACATCGTTCCGGTGTGCACGCCGTGGACCACCCGAAGAGCGGTGGACAGATTCTGCGACCACACCGCTCCGCCGAGCCCGTACTCGCTGTCATTGGCAATGGCGATGGCCTCGTCCACGTCGTCGAACGGGAGGATCGACAGCACCGGTCCGAAGATCTCTTCCCGTCCGATTCGCATCTCGTTCGTCACGCCACCGAAGACACTCGGCTGCACGAAGTAGCCCTTGCCGAGTTCCCCCTCAACCCGTTGGCCGCCGCAGAGCAGTTCGGCCCCGTCGGCTCGGCCGATATCGATGTAGGACAGGACCTTGTCCAACTGGGGCCGGGAGATCACCGGTCCCAGCGTGCTGGCGTCGTCCAGGCTGCGCCCGACCCGCAATGTGTCCGTGAAGGCCAGCAGCCGTTCGGTGAACTCGTCGACAACGGACCGCTGAACCAGTACCCGGGTGCCGGCGAAACAGATCTGGCCGGAGTTGGCGAACACCCCCATCGCGGCTCCGGGTACCGCCTTGTCCAGATCCGCGTCCGCGCACACGATGTCCGCCGACTTGCCGCCCAGCTCCAGCTGCAGCTTCTTGATGTTCACCGCGGACGCCTGGATGATGCTGCGGCCGGTCTGCGTCGACCCGGTGAACGCGATGCGGTCGACGTCGGGGTGGGCGGCCAGCGCATGGCCGGCCTCCTTGCCCAAGCCGGTGACGACATTGAGGACGCCGTCCGGCACCCCGGCTTCCTGGAGGATCTCAGCCACCCGCAGCACCGACAGAGAGGCCTCTTCGGACGGCTTCAGCACGGCAGTACACCCGCTGGCGAGGACGGCGCCGATGATCCAGAACTGACCGTTGAGCGGCCCGTTCCAGGGAATGATGCCGCCGATGACCCCGACCGGGGCCTTCAACGTCATCGTGGCGACGGTGCCGGGGATACCGTTCATCAGCGTCTCGCCGGCGATGTTGGCGGCTTGAGAACCGAAGAACGACAACATCTTCAGCAGAGCGGGCTTGGTGGTGCGCAGCCTCGAGACCGGAGCACCCATGTCCATGGCCTCGATCTGGATCAACTCCTCGAATCGTTCGTCGAGGAGGTGGGCGATGCGCACGAGCAACGCCTGGCGCTGGTATGGGGTCCAGGTGCTCCAGTGGCCCTTGAACGCCCGGCGAGCAGCCTCGACCGCGCGATGGACGTCAGCCTCGTCGCCGGCGGCGAGCTGGGCCAGTGCCTCGCCGGTCGACGGATTGACGGTGGTCAGGGTCCGCCCGGAAGCGGCCGGCACCCGCTGACCGTCGATGACGTGATGGTGCACGTCGCGGGACAGGAAGCTCTGAGCCCGCTCGGAAAGGGCGGAGTTCTGTTCGAATGTGGTCATTGCCTGCCTTTCACGTGGCGGTCGGTCAGTCGAAGACGAAGACGCCTTTGCCGATCTGGCGTCGGTCGAACAGTTGGTAGGCTCGTTCCGCCTCGTCCAACCGGAACTCGTCGGTGAACAGCGACTCCACGTCCAGGCCTCGCTCGGCCACGAACAGTGCGCACTCTTCCTGCAGGTTCTTGCTGAAAGTCAGCGACCCCACGACCGTCTTCCGCAGCTGGATGAGCTCCTCGCTGTCCAGCTCGATCTTGCCGAGGACACCGACCATGCACGCGGTTCCCCAGCGCCGCAGCGCGTGGACCGCCTGCCTGCGCACGGTGGCGTTGGCGCTGCATTCGATGGACTTGTCCGCGCCCTCGCCGTCGCGAGTCAGCTCGCGAATCGCGGTCACCGGGTCCTGCTCTCGCGAGTCGACGACGTGGTCGGCGCCGAACTTTTCAGCCATCTTCAGCCGCGAGGGCTCGATGTCGACGGCGATGACCCGGGCACCGAACGCCTTGGCCAGCATGGTGCAGCTCAGGCCCACGGGGCCTTGCCCGAAGATCGCCACGGTCTCGCCGGCCGACAGTTCGACTCGCTTGATCGCGCCGAACGCTGTACCGGTGCCACACGAAATGGCCGCGCCGGTCTTGAACGAAAGCGAGTCGGGCAAGCGGATGAGCGTGTGCGCGGGAACCTTCATGAAGTCCGCGTGCCCGCCGTCGCCGTCCAGCCCGCCGTAGACCGTGCGCGCGTTCGGGCAGTACTGGGTCCAGCCGGAACGGCAATATCGACAGGTGCGGCACCCGTCGTAGTGGTGGACCATGACCCGGTCGCCGGCCTTGGCTTCGCCGGGTCGCACCGCCGTCCCGACGAGCTCCACGACTCCGCACGGCTCGTGCCCCTCGACCACCAGCTCGGCACCGGAGCGCACGGGGCCGTGCAGATGGTTGAGATCGCTCCCGCACATCCCGGAGGCCCGCATCCGGATGACCACTTCATCCGGGCCGGGCACCGGGTCGGGAAGCTCGCGGAGCTCGAGCTTGCCTTCGCCCAGGAAGAGAACAGCTTTCAACGTCAACGCTCCTCGATCGAGGCCGACAGCGGCGGCGCCGGCACGTCTCGGCTGTTGACGATGTCTCATAATACAGGATATTGTCAAGACTCACGTGAGGACGAGTTGGCATCGTCGCTGGTGGACCGCCGGAAGAGCTGTTCCCCGGCACACCGTCGTGTTCGCGCCGTTGCACACCGAACACCAAGCCGAAGGTAGTAAGCCGCATGACCGGACAACGTCGATCGATCCCGTGCGCGAGGCGCAATCCCGGCCTGGTCGGCCGTACTCGGATCAAGAGTGCGGTCCCGGGAGGGGGCGGCCGATGAACACGCACGTGAACGCGGGCCAGCGGCTCGACAACGTCCCGATCGGCCGGTTCCACCGGCGCTTGGCGCTGCTGGTCGGCCTCGGCATGTTCTTCGACTCGTTTGACAACACGCTCTCCGCCGCGGTGCTGGCGTCGATGCTGCCCACCGGATTCTCGACGCTCGAGCTGAACTCGCTCTTCCTGTCGGTCACGTTCGCGGGCCTCGCGATCGGCGCGGCCTTCGCCGGCTGGCTCAGTGACCGGATGGGACGCGGCTTCGCTTTCCAATTCAGCTTGGCACTCTTCGGGATCCTCGCCCTGTGCGCGGCATTGGCGCCGTCGATGCCGGTACTCATCGCCCTGCGCGGCGTGATGAGCATCGGGCTGGGGGCCGAGTACGTCATCTGCTACGGCATGATCGCCGAGTTCATCCCGCGCCGACGCCGCGGCCGCTATCTGGGCCTGCTCGGGATCTTCGGCGGTCTCGGAGTCTCGCTGTCCTCGATCCTCGGCTGGATGGTCATCCCCGCGTTCTCCTGGCGCGGGATGTTCGTCATCGGCGGCGTCGGCTCGCTGGTCGCCTGGTGGCTGCGCCGCACCATGCCCGAGTCCCCGCGTTGGCTGGAATCGCGCGGACGGTACGACGAAGCCGAGGCCGTCATCCGGAAGATCGAGGAAGAGTCCGGCGTCTCGTCCCGGCGGGCCGACCTGGCCCCGGCCACGGACGAGAAGGCCGAGTGGGTGCCCATCACGGTGCTGTTCTCGCGGCCGGTCATCCGCCGGACGTTGATGGCACTCATCCTGACTGTCACGTGCCTGTTCGGCTCGTACGTCGTCACCGGCTGGATGCCCACGTTCTTCGTCAAGCAGGGGCTGACCGTATCGAAGTCCCTGGGGTTCAACGCCGCCATCATGTCCGGTTACGTCGCGGGTCCCCTGCTGTGCATGGTGATCGTCGACCGCATCGGCCGGCGCACCAGCATCGTGATGTTCGGAACGCTTGCCGCGATCTTCGCCGGTATCTACCCGTTCATGAAAGCGCCTGCGCTGGTCATCGCCGTCGGTTTCGTCCTGGTCGCCACCGTCGCGTCGTTCCTCACCCTGGGCCTGGGCACGACCCCGGAGTACTTCCCGACCGCCTTCCGCTTCCGCGGCGGTGGCTTCGCCCAGACCGTCGGCCGCATCGGCTTGATCTTCTCTCCCTTCGTCGTCCTGTGGCTGTTCAACAGCGCTGGTGTCGTCGCCGTGATCCTGGCCGTCTCGGGCATATACGTCGCCGTGACGCTGCTCAACAGCTTCGCCGGCGTGGATACCTCTCGCGAGGCGTTGGAGCAGATCGCCCCCGACGGTGACGGCGCCACCCATACGGCAAAGTCGGCACGATCAGGGAGCAGCAAGTGACCGGACCCGCCGCTCGTACCTTCACCATCGCCGCGGTCCCGGCGGACGGCGTCGGCACCGAAGTCGTCACTGCGGGACGCGCTGTCCTGGACGCGCTCGCCGCGGCCTCCGGAGGTGCGTTCGCCTTCGACTGGACCGAATTCCCGTGGGGCTGCGGGTACTACGAGCGGACCGGCCGCATGATGGACGACGACGGCCTGGACGCGCTCAAGGGCTTCGACGCCATCTACTTCGGCGCTGTCGGCTGGCCGTCGGTGCCCGACCACATCAGCTTGTGGGGGCTGCGGTTGCGGATTTGCCAGAACTTCGACCAGTGGGCCAACGTCCGGCCCGTCCACTTTCACCCCGGCATCACCTCACCGCTGCGCAAGGCCGATGACACGCCGTTGGACTGGGTGGTCGTCCGGGAGAACAGCGAAGGCGAGTACGCGGGCCTCGGCGGCCGTAACCTGTCCGGCCGCGGTCCGGGCAACGAAGTCGCGTTGCAGACTGCACTGTTCACCGAGAAGGGGTGTGAACGCATCGCCCGCTTCGCCTTTGAGCTCGCTCGTGGACGCGAACGAAAGAAGGTGTCCTCGGTGACGAAGAGCAACGCTCAACAGTACGGCATGGTTCTGTGGGACGAGACGTTCTCCCGCGTCGCGCGGGACTATCCCGATGTCGAGACCGAGAGTGTGCTCGTGGACGCGATGTCGGCGAAGTTCGTCCTCCGGCCCGAGGACCTCTCGGTGGTCGTCGCGTCCAACCTCCACGCCGACATCCTCTCCGACCTCGGTTCCGCGCTCGCCGGCAGCCTCGGCCTCGCCGCGAGTGCGAACCTCAACCCCGAACGGCGTTTCCCGTCGATGTTCGAACCGGTTCACGGCTCGGCGCCGGACATTGCCGGACGGGGACTGGCCAATCCGATCGGCGCCATCGGCAGTGCCGCGCTGATGCTCGATCATTTCGGGCTTTCGGCAGAAGCCGGCCGGGTGCGGGCCGCGATCGAGGCCACCACGGCGGCCGGCGTGCTCACTCCCGACGTCGGCGGCAAGGCGAAAACGGGTGACGTGGTGGCCTCGATCATCGACCAGCTCTCGTCCTGAAGTGCTGCGGGTCTCAGGGCACCCGGTGGGTGATCCACGCAGCGATGGCGGTCACGCGGCCTTTTCCACTGTGGCGGTGAAATCGCCGGCGTGGGAAGCGATGGCCGACAAGTCTCCGTCGATGTGACCGATGCGGGCGATGCCGTTCCAGTAGGGCACGTCCGCGTAGTAGAGAACGAGATTGTTCCAGGGCGCGTAGTAGCCGAGGTCGGCCGGCTGGGGATCGTCGCCTTCCGGCATCCCGTCCATCGGCAGCGGCTGGGGCAAGGGACTGGTCTTCTCTGCCCCGTTGTGGTCGGAAAACGAGAGGGTGAGCGGGAGCCGGTCGAGCAACGCCCGGCCGGTCGGGGTGTCGAACACTGTGACGGGGACGGTCTGCTCGCCGATTCTGATCCGGACCGCGGTTCCCTCCCTCGCCGCAGCTCCCGAACCGCTCGTCTTCGCGGGTGTTCCCGGCTGCTCACGCGCCCCAGGTTGTGGTTCGCTCGCACCGCATGCGGCCAGGAGGAGACCGGCCAGCACTGCGAAGGCGAAGGCGCCGAGACGTCGCGGCACACTCATGGTCGATGGGGCGGCGGATGCGGTCACACGATCACCTCGCCGACGGTGGTGCGGTAGACGCCGCGCCCGCGGTGGATCGTCCAGAGCCGGTCAGCCAGGGCATCCGGCGCATACAGCGGATCGCCGCCGCCGATCGCGCCGGGAATGACGAGCTGGGCAACGTGAACGCCCTCCGGTGCCAGCGCGTCGTGCAACATCGCGCCGTAAGCCGATTCGGCGGCGAACGCGGTGGAGGTGCCCGCGACCTTGCCGTTCGGTGTCACAGCACTGGAACCGTTCACGAGCAGAACCGTGCCCCGTCCCCGTTCGCGCATGCCGGGCAGGACCTGTGCCACCGCGGTCGCCACGCCGAGGATCGAGAACTCCGTTGCCGCGGCGAGTTCGTCCACTGTCGTGTCGAGCACCGAACGCAGGAACTCCTGCCGTGGCACCGGACTGTACTGCAGAACCTCGACGGGGCCGAGATCCGCTGCCGCCCGGCCGAGCACGTCCGCGAGCGTGGCCCGGTCCCGGACATCCGCCGCGTAACCGCGGGCGGTGATCCCTTCCCGGGTCAGCTCGCCGGCGAGCCGGTCGACGTTCTCCTGAGCGCGGGAGACGAGCGCCACTGAGAACCCCTCGTGTCCGAACCGGCGCGCCGCGGCCTGGCCGAGTCCGGCGCCGGCTCCGACAACGGCGATGGTGGTCATGGTGGTCCTTCCTGTTCGGATCAACGAATCTCCTGACAGACAACCGAGTGTAGGCAGCCGGGCGAAAGACAAGGAGGCTCTCTGAGTACACCCCTCAGCGGGATGTCGTCGCCCCTCCGGTCAGTTCGGAAGTTGACGAAGTCTCATATCATAGGATATTGTCGATCGACAGTCGGGAGCTGTGCCCGCCGTCACAGTCGGCGCATCAGCCCTGTCGAGCCACCTCTGCCCCGGCCAGGCCGGCGGCTGATCTTGATCGCGACGCTCCACCCGCGTCGAGACGGAACGGCTACCTCGTAACACATCGTCGTGTCCCCAGGTCCCGGACACCTACTCGAAGGCAGCAGCACGCATGACCGATCAACGTCGATCCCACCGGTGCGAAGTTTCCATCTTCGGCCCGGCTGACCTCTGAGGAGATCTCGTGTCCGACCACTCCCAGCCCACACGAGTCTCGACCACCACAGCCGGTCGCGAAGACCCCAGAACGTTCATCCTCCGGCTGACCGTGATCGCCAGCCTCGGCGGTCTCCTCTTCGGCCTGGACACCGGGGTGATCGCAGGAGCGCTGGTATACCTGCGCGAAGACTTCCATTTGACGGCCGTCACCGAGGGCCTGGTCGTCACCTCACTGCTGTTCCCGGGCGCGACGTCCGGCGCACTTCTGGGCGGGCCCATCGCAGACCGGGCGGGAAGGAAGAAGTCGCTGGTGATAGCCGGCGTCATCTTCGTCATCAGCACGATCGCGTGCGCCCTGGCACCCAACGTCTTGATCCTGGTTGTGGCTCGGATCGCGCTCGGTTACGCCGTCGGCGTCGCCTCCGTTGTCGTTCCGCTGTACCTCGCCGAGATGGCGCCGGCTTCGCAGCGCGGTCGTATCGTCACGATGAACCAGCTCATGCTGACCACCGGACTGTTCCTGGCTTTCGTCTTCAACGCGATACTCGCCAACATGGTCAGCGGTCACGACGTATGGCGCTACATGATCGGGGTCGCAGTCATTCCCGCTGTAGTGCTTCTCTTCGGCATGCTCTCCCTGCCGGACACCCCCCGTTGGTACGCGAGCAAGCAGATGTGGCCGGACGTGCGGCGCACGCTGGAGCGGGCGCACCTCGCCGACCGGGTCGAGGGCGAATACCAGCAGATCACCGCCATCGTCGAAGCCGACGCGATCGAGGGCAAGATCTCCGTCTTCGCCACCCTGCGCAATGCACCGTGGATGAAGCGCTTGATCCTGATCGGGATCGTCCTGGCCATTGCGCAGCAGACCACCGGCATCAACGTGGTCATGTACTACGCGCCGACCGTCCTGGAGAACTCCGGCCTCACCCGATCGGCGTCGTTGCTCGCCTCGGTCACCGTCGGAATCGTCATGATCGTCTTCACTGTGGTGGGCATGTGGGTTCTCGGCGTCATGGGGCGCCGCAAGATGATGCTGCTCGGTTTCTCTGGTGTGGCCGCCTCACATCTCGGACTCCTCATCACCTATCTGCTCCCCGACTCGAACCTGCGTTCGTACCTGATCCTGCTGTTCATGCTGCTGGTGACGACTTTTATGGTGACCTTCCTGGGCACCACCGGGTTCCTGGTGCTCTCGGAACTGTTCCCGTTGCCGATCCGCGGATTCGCGATGGGCGCCTCGCTCTGCGGCCTGTGGTGCGCGAATTCTCTCATCTCCTTCCTCTTCCCGATTCTCGCCCAGCGTTTCGGGTCGGTTCCGGTGTTCGCCGGCTTCATGGCGCTCAACGTGCTGGCCGCTCTGTTCGCGTTTCGGTACATTCCGGAAACGAAGGGGCGCACCCTGGAGGAACTCGAGATCGAGATGCGCGACAGCCAGGGCGGCAAGCTTCTTCACCACTCCTGAGACACCACCCACCAACGAAAGTGAAACTTGACCATGACTGAACGCAGGTTTGCCGGAAAGGTCGCGATCGTGACCGGTGCCGGCAGCGGCATCGGGCGGGCCACCGCGACCGCATTCGCCGCCGAAGGCGCCAGCGTGACCTTGGCCGACATCGACACCGCCGCCAACGAAGAGACCTCTCGGCTCGTCGCCGAGTTCGGCGGCCAGGTGCTCACCGTCAAGTGCGACGTGACCTCGGCCAGTGACATCCAGGCCGCTGTCGAAGAAACGGTCAACCAGTTCGGTCGCCTCGATGTCGCGTTCAACAATGCCGGGATCGAACAACCGCCGGCACCTCTCGTCGACATCACCGAGGAGGACTGGTCACGCCTGATCGACATCGACCTGCGTAGCGCGTTCTTGTCGATGAAGTACGAGATCCCGGCCATGCTCGAGCACGGCGGCGGGTCCATCGTCAACACTTCGTCCGGTGCCGGCGTGACCGGGATCCGGGGGCAGGCCGCGTACGTCGCCGCCAAGCACGGCCTGATCGGCCTCACGAAGTCCGCGGCCTTGGATTATGCCGCGCAGGGGATCAGGGTCAATGCGATCTGTCCGGGCATCATCGAAACGCCGATGATGGGCAGGTTTTCCGGCGGCACCCCGGAAGGGCGGGCCCGGGTGATCAGTCAGGAGCCCGTCGGGAGGATGGGCAGGCCCGAGGAGATCGCGTCCGCGGTGCTGTGGCTGTGTTCCGATCTCGGCGGGTTCGCGACCGGGCACGCGATGGTCGTCGACGGTGGTCAGACCGTCGGGATCTGGAACTGACGACGGCGCCGTGGGCCTGGCGCCGCCCTTTCGGCCGGCACCAGGCCCGCGGCCCGGCTCTCATTGTCAGCGGCCGCCACGTTCGCCACGTGCGAGCGGAAAAGAGGTGTAGACGAACGACGCCGGCCTCGATTGCGTGTTCCGAAGATCATGCATGCTGTCTCGCAGGACGATCGAGTCTCCGACGCTCAGGGTGACCTCGTCACGCTCCAGAATGACGTCCAGTTCACCGGTGAGCATCGTGATGACATGCAGGGACGGGTCCGTGTGCAGGTCCGGTTCCAGGACTGCGGAGCCGGTTGCCGCCGGCACCGTGAGAATGCGGACGACCGCGCCCTCGGTCGGCGCGGCCGGCCCCAGTGTCCACTCGGACTCCGGCAGGTCTTCGCGCTTGGCCGGGATATCTCGTTGCTGCCACAGTTCCTGTAGCAGGATCCCGTTGGGAAGCCGGGTGCGGGGAAGGTTCCGTTCGTCGGCGACGACCGTGGACGACGCAGCCTCGTCGTTCCCGACGATTACGCGGCGCGCCATGGGCGGCAGATCGCGGGTCTCGTGCTCCATACGCCTTCGTTGATCCGCCGAACTGAAGTCGACAAGTGGCGCGTCAGCGAAGCACGCTGATGTGAACAGCCGAGACCACGCAGGGTTCGTGGGCACGATTCCGCCAGGCGTGCTTGGTGCCGCGCTGAACGATCGTGTCGCCCTGCCTCATCGTCGTCTCGCCGGTGTCGAGCAGAACGCACGCTTCGCCGGATATCACGGTGACGATGTCGATCGTGTCCGTCGTGTGCATACCCGGGGCATCCGTCGGATCAACGGCGTCACCGGCACCCGACTCGGCCAGGATTCGCGCATAACCGCCCTCGTAGTCCCATTCGCTGTCCGGAGCGAAGGCCGTGATCACGTAGTTGTAGCCGGCCGGCGGCGGCGGGATGACCGAGGCGCCACCGGGGCCGTTCGCCGCCATGACCGGCGTCGGCACTTCCGTCGCCTGCCACAGGTGGTTGCGGGTATAACCGTCAGCGACGAGACGATCGGTCGTCGGCCCATCGCTCACGAAAGCGGACTTGCCGTCGGCATCCAGTCCGGTGACGATCAGGCGCGATTGAAATTCGCGATGTTCTCCGGCCATGCTTGATTCACGCTCAAGCGCTTCGAATACCGGCGCGTTGTCCACATAGATGCGCTGGTCGACGAACTGCTCGTCGACGATGGTGATCTTGGAAGCCGCGTTGATCTCGATCACCGCGCCGCCGCGGAGCGTCCACCGTCCAACGGACTCGAAGAAGACGACCCCGCCCTCTTCTTCCCAGGCGTTCACGAGGTCGTGTTCCAGCGATACGACTCGGTCAAGCATGCCCTTGAAAGCCGCGACGATGTTGTCTCGCCCGTCAATCTCCGGGCTGTTCCCGAATTTCAGGGTCATGTTTTCCGCATAGTATGACCCGAAATCCTGCGAATCGTTGGTCGCCATGGCCGCGTAATACCGGGTCAGCAGTCCGACCTTGTCAGCAGCAGCACGCATGGCGATCCAGCCCTTCGAAGTAGAGGGAAATCCGTATATTTCACTGACAAGCGTGTTCAAAATATCCTGCATTATGAAACTTTGTCAATGTCGTTGCCGCGGTTCGTGCTCTGACGTCAGCGGGCCACGTAGCCGCCGTCGACCGGCAGAGCCACGCCGACGACGAAACCAGCGCCGGGGCTGCACAGCCAAAGGACGGCTTGCGCGATCTCCTCCGCGGTGCCGAGCCGGCCGATGGGCTGATTGGCCTCGGCCTCGGCGCGGTCGAGTTCACCCTTGGCGATCATGTCGCTGACCATGAGGGTGTCGATGGTGCCGGGGCAGATCGCGTTGATCCGGATACCGCGCGGGGCGTACTCCAGGGCGGCACTCCCGGTCAGGCCGATCACCCCGTGCTTGGACGCGTGGTAGGACGCCCGGCCCGGGATGCCGACGAGGCCACCCAGCGAGGAGCAGTTGACGATGGCTCCGCTGCCCTGCGCCCGCATGTGCCGCAGCTCGTGCTTCATACAGGCCCAGATGCCACGCAGATTGACCGCGTTGACGCGGTCGAACCGCTCGGCGGGCTCGTCGGCGGCGTCGCTCGGCGGGATCTGGATACCGGCGTTGTTGTAGGCCAGGTCGAGCCGTCCGAAAGTCTCGACGGTCCGATCGACCGCGGCGGCGACCTGCTGTTCGTCAGCGACGTCGCACCTGAGCGCCAAGACCCGGTGCCCCGCGGCGGTCAGCTCCTTCGCCACCGTGTCGAGCGCGGCCGCATCGACGTCGGTGACCGTGACCGCCGCGCCGGACTCGGCGAAGGCACGGGCGGTGGCCAAGCCCATGCCTGAGGCGGCGCCGGTGACGAAGGCGACCTGGCCGGTGAAATCGTAAACAGGGTTCATGTTCGTCTTCCTCGAGTTCAAGGGGCGGTTCGATGGTGCCTCGCTTCGGCAGTGCCTACGACGCAATCAGTGACGGAGACGAGCCGAAAGGTTCTCTCGAAAGGTGTACCGACAGAGGACCCTTCGCGCGGGCTGCCGGACTTAGGGTGGCGGGGTGGACAATCGTCAGGAAGTACGCGAGTTCCTCGTCTCGCGGCGGGCCAAGATCACCCCGGCGCAGGCCGGGCTCCCCACCGGGAGCAAACGCCGGGTGCCGGGACTGCGCCGCAGCGAGGTCGCCGCGCTGGCCGATGTGAGCGTCGAGTACTACGCCAAGCTGGAGCGCGGAAACCTCGCCGGCGTCTCGGCTTCCGTGCTGGACGCGGTGGCCCGGGCGCTCCGGCTCGACGACGCGGAACGGGCCCACCTGCTGGCCCTTGCCCACGCGGCGGACGGCACGACCGCGATCCTGCGGCGGCGGCCGAAGAGCACGCAACGGACTCCGCACCGCAGTCTGCAGTGGGTCCTCGACGCGGTCACCGGAGGACCCGCGTTCGTCCGCAATGGACGGATGGATCTGCTGGCCGCGAACGGCCTGGCGCGAGCCTTCTACTCCGAGATCTACGCGAGCCCGCAGCAGCCACCGAACTTCGCCCGGTTCCAGTTCCTCGACCCGGCCTCGCACCGGTTCTACCCGGACTGGGGGTTCTTCGCCGACGTCTGCGTCGCGATCCTGCACACCGAGGCCGGCCGCAATCCACACGACAAGGGCCTGCACGACCTGGTGGGCGAGCTGTCGACCCGCAGCGACGAGTTCCGCACGCGCTGGGGCGCGCACAACGTCCGTCACCACGGCACCGGCTCGAAGACCTTCCACCACCCGGTCGTCGGCAACCTCACCCTGGCCTACGAAGGTCTCGAACTGGCCGCGGAACCCGGCCTCACTCTCACGATCTACACCGCCGAGCCGGGCTCGCCGTCGGACGAAGCGTTGCGCCTGCTCAGCTCGTGGACGGCTACGCGAGAAGCCGAGCGATCGGCTCAGCCCTCGGCGCCGCGTGGGGAAGCTTCCCAGGACGCGAGGAGCGCCAGCGCTTCCGCGGACGGTGAACCGGGTTCCGCGGTGTAGACCACCAGTGTGAGCCCAGGTTCAGCCGCCATCGCCATCGTCTCCCACGTCAGCGTGAGATCTCCCACGATCGGGTGACGAAAGTGTTTTTCGCCGGCGCCGTGGCGCCGGACGTTGTGCGCGCCCCACCGGCCGCGGAACTCGTCACTGCGCGTGGACAGTTCCCCGACCAGGTCGTGCAGGCCCTTGTCGTGCGGGTTGCGGCCGGCCTCGGTGCGCAGGACGTCCACGGTCATGTCCGCGGCCAGGTCCCAGTCTGCGTAGAACCGGCGGGCGGCGGCGTCGAGGAACTGGAAGCGGGCCACATTCGGCGTTGAGCCCCCGGCGTACATGTCGCGGTAGAACGCACGGGCGAGCTGGTTCTCGGCCAGCACGTCCAGCCGGCCGTTGTTGACGAAAGCGGCCCCGGCGGTGATCGCGTCGAGTGTCCACTGCAGACTCCGGTGCGGCATCCACTGCCTGCCGGGTCGCCGCCGGGGCCGGGCGAGCACGTCGGCGCCCTCGGCGGCCTGGGCCAGGTGCAGCAAGTGAGCGCGTTCGGCCTCGTCGAGGAGAAGCGCACGGGCGACGGCTTCGAGGACCGCGGGCGAGGCACCGCCGAGGTTTCCGCGTTCGAGCTTGGCGTAGTACTCCACGCTGACATCGGCCAGCGCGGCGACCTCGCTGCGGCGCAACCCGGGCACGCGGCGCCGGGTGCCACCCGGCAGCCCGGCCTGTTCCGGGGTGATCTTGGCCCTCCGCGAGACGAGGAATTCCCGGACTTCGTCACGATTGTCCACGGAGCGAACGTACGCGCCACCACGACACGATGGGGTGTACTGCCGGTACACCCAACGTCAGTGACTCGCTGCCCGCGCGAAAAGGCGCTTGTCTGAGAGGGCAGGGGCCTTCGGCCCATCACCGCCACTCGAGGAGTCATCCATGCGCGGAGCTGTCATCCACGCTCCCGGCGACGTCCGGTTCGAACAGCTCGACGACCCGAAGATCGAGCAGCCGACCGACGCGATCATCCGCACCGCCGTCACCTGCGTGTGCGGCTCGGACCTGTGGCCCTACCGCGGCGTCGAGCCGATCGGTGACCCGCACCCGATGGGCCACGAGTACGTCGGCGTCGTCGAAGAGGTCGGCAGCCAGGTGACCGCGGTCAAGCCCGGCCAGTTCGTGGTCGGCTCGTTCGCCACCTCGGACAACACCTGCGCGAACTGCCGCAACGGCTGGCAGTCCTCCTGCCTGCACCGCGAGTTCATGAGCACGTGCCAGGCCGACCTCGTCCGCATCCCGAACGCCCAGGGCACCCTCGTGGCCACCCCCGAGCACCCGGACGACGCGTTCCTGCCGAGCCTGCTGGCCGTGTCCGACGTCATGGGCACCGGCTGGTACGCCGCCGTCGCCGCCGAGGTGAAGCCCGGCGCCACGGCCGTCGTGGTCGGCGACGGCGCGGTCGGGCTGTGTGGTGTCATCGCGGCCAAGGAGCTCGGCGCCGAGCGGATCATCGCCATGAGCCGCCACGAGTCCCGGCAGAAGCTGGCCACCGAGTTCGGTGCCACCGACATCGTCACCGAACGCGGTGACGACGGCGTCGCCCGCATCAAGGACCTCACCGATGGCATCGGCGCCGACGCCGTCCTGGAATGCGTCGGCACGGCCGAGTCCATGCGGCAGGCGCTGCACGCGGCCCGGCCCGGCGGCAACGTGGGGTTCGTCGGCGTCCCGCACGACGTGCAGATCGCCGGCGAAGAGCTGTTCTTCTCCCACGTCGGCCTGCGCGGCGGCCCGGCGCCCGTGCGCCGCTTCCTGCCCGACCTGATCGACCGGGTCCTCGCCGGGCACATCGACCCCGGCCCGGTCTTCGACCTCACCCTGCCCCTGGACCAGGTCGCCGAAGGCTACCGGGCCATGGACGAGCGGCGCGCCATCAAGGCCCTGCTGACCCCCTGACCGAAGACGGAGGACGACCGGTCCCGGCCGCAGCGACGGCGGTGCGGCCGGCCCGGTCCGGCCTCCATTCCCCCGTGAGGAGAGATCTTCCATGCACACCGGGACCACTCCCGGCCGCCTTCCTGCCGTCGTCTGGGTGCTCGCCGCCGGGACGTTCCTGATGGGAACCACCGAGTTCGTCGTCGCCGGTCTGCTGCCCGAGCTGGCCGCGGACCTCGACGTCAGCGTCTCGCAGGCCGGCCTGCTGATCACCGCCTTCGCACTGGGCATGATCGTCGGCTCGCCCACCATGGCCCTGGCCACCCTGCGGCTGCCGCAGCGCCGGACCCTCGTCCTGGCGCTGGCCGTGTTCAGCCTCGGGCACGTCGTCGCCGCGCTCAGCGGCTCCCTCGTGATCGTCCTCGCCGCCCGCGTCGTCACCGCCCTGGCCACCGGCGCGTTCTGGTCCGTCGGCTTCGTCGTCGCCACCGCCGCGGCCGGTCCGCGGGACTCGACGCGGGCCATCGGCGTCATGATGGGCGGCCTGACCCTGGCCAACGTCATCGGCGTGCCGCTCGGCTCCCTGGCCGGCCAGCTCACCGGCTGGCGCGGCCCGTTCTGGGCCCTGGCCGTGCTTTCCGCGCTCGCCGCGGCCGTCATCGGGCGGTTCATCCCCGCTCGCGAGCAGCACGCCCAGGTGTCCGTCCGAGCCGAGGTCCGGGCTCTGCGCCAGGGCCGGCTGTGGCTGGCGCTGGCCGCCGCGATGCTGATCATGGGCGGTGTCCTGGCTGCCTACACCTACCTCACCCCGCTGCTGACCGGCCGCGCCGGCATCCCGGCCGGCGTTGTCCCGCTCGCCCTCATCGCCTTCGGCGCCGGTGCCCTCGGCGGCACGGCGGCCGCCGGCCGGCTGGGCGACCGGCGGCCGCTGACGACCACCATCACCGCGGCCGCGGCCACCGCCGTCGTGCTGTTCCTGATGATCCCGCTGTCCACGAGCCCTGTCGCGGCCGTCGTCCTCGTCTTCCTGATGGCCCTGACCGGATTCAGCGTCAACCCGGTCGTCACCGCGCTCGCCGTCCGCTACGCCGGCGACGCGCCGACCCTGACGTCCGCGTTGAGCACGTCGGCCTTCAACACCGGCATCGCGGCCGGGACAGCCATCGCGGGCTCGGCGCTGGACTCGCTCGGGGTGACCGGACCGTCCCTGGTCGGAGCGGTCATCGCCGCCCTCACCCTGTTGCCCCTCACCGTCCTCGCGGCCCGATCGCGCGCCACGAAACCGGCGGCCCTCGACCACGAGAAGCACAAGAAGGAGGAGGTCGCCGTACCGTGTTGACCGAGCCGGCCGGGCAAGATACCGGCAATTCGCCCGCTTTACCAGGCACTGCCCGTACACCTCTTGTCAGAGACTCCTCCACCTCGCGGGCACCTGGTTGGGTCGACGCCATGTCCCCCGAATCTCCCTTGCCGGCCGGTGGCACCGAGGCGGAGTCGCCCACGGCCCACTCCCGGCGGACGTTCATCGCGGCATCGGCGGTCGGTGGCGCCGTCGCCGTGGCCGGACCGGCGCTACTGGGCGCCGAGCCCGCGGCCGCCGCGGGCGCGGGCGCGGGCGCGTCGAGCAGCCAAATTTCCTTGACCGTCAACGGAACCCGGTACACCGTCACCGTGGACAACCGGACCTCGCTGCTGGACCTGCTGCGCGAGCACTTCGGCTTGACCGGCACGAAGAAGGGCTGCGACGCGGGCGCGTGTGGCGCCTGCACGGTCCTCGTCGACGACCGGCGGGTCAACGGCTGCCTGACGCTGGCGGTGCGGCTGGACGGCGCGCGGGTCACCACCATCGAAGGTCTGTCACCCGGCGACAACAAGCCACTGCACCCGTTGCAGCAGGCGTTCGTCGACCAGGACGCGTTCCAGTGCGGCTACTGCACCCCCGGGCAGATCATGTCCGGCGTTGGCTGCATCAAAGAGGGCCACACCGGATCGCCGGAAGAGATCCGGGAGTGGATGAGCGGCAACATCTGCCGCTGCGGCTGCTACGTCAAGATCGTCAAAGCCATCCAGCAAGCGAAGGGCTGACACCGATGGAGTCCTTCTCCTACACCAAAGTGCCCGACGTCCGGGCCGCCATCGCCGCCGGGCAGCGGGGCGGACGGTACATCGCCGGCGGCACGACGCTGGTCGACCTGATGCGCGAGACCGTGGAGCGCCCGGGTGCGCTCGTCGACATCACCAGGCTGCCGCTCACCGGCATCTCCCCCACGCCGGGCGGCGGCCTGCGGATCGGCGCGCTGGTGCGGATGGCCGACGCCGCCGCCGACCCGCGCGTGCGATCCGCTTTTCCGGTCGTCTCGGAGGCCCTGGAGCTGAGCGCGTCCGCCCAGCTGCGCAACATGGCCACCATCGGCGGGAACATCATGCAGCGCACCCGGTGCACCTATTTCCGGGACGTGACCGCGAACTGCAACAAACGCGAACCGGGTTCGGGCTGCGCCGCCCTCGACGGCTACAACCGCGGTCACGCCATCCTCGGCGGCTCCCCGGCATGCGTCGCCACGCACCCGTCGGACGCCGCGGTCGCGTTCGCAGCCCTCGAGGCGATCGTGCACCTGCAAGGCCCGGTCGGCGAACGCACCATCCCCTTCGCCGACTTCCACCTGCCGCCGGGCAGCACCCCGGACCGGGAACAGGCCCTGCGGCCGGGCGAACTGATCACCGCCGTGGAGCTCCCGGCCCTCCCACGCCCGTCCCGGTCCGGCTACCTCAAGGTGCGCGACCGGCAGAGCTACGAGTTCGCCCTGACCTCGGCCGCGGTCGCCCTCCAGATCCAGGGCGGCGTGATCCGCGCGGCGAAGGTCGCCGCCGGCGGTGTCGGCACCGTCCCGTGGAAACTGCCCGCCGTCGAGCGGCACCTGCTCGGCAAACGACCGTCGGACGCGCTGTGGGCCGAGGCCGCACAGCGAGCCGCGGACGGCGCCCGGCCACTGGCACACAACGGATTCAAGGTCGAGTTGCTCAAGCGCACGGTCGAACGCCAGCTGCGCGTCGTGGGAGGCACCCGGTGACACTCCAGCCACAGATCGCTGTCGGCACCCCGCAGTCCCGGGTGGACGGACGCCTCAAGGTGACCGGGCGCGCACTCTACGCCGCCGACCACCCGACCGACGGCGTCCTGTACGCGGCCGTGGTCGACAGCAGCGTCGGGCGCGGCCGCATCACCGGCATCGACGACCGCGCCGCCCGTGCCCACCCTGGTGTCCTGCGGGTGATCAGCTACCTCAACGCTCCTCGGCTGCCCTATGTGGACAATCCGGGATCGAACAACCCGGCGCCGAACTCGCGGTTGCGCGTCTTCCAGGACGACCGCGTGCGATTCTTCGGCCAGCCGGTCGCCGCCGTGGTCGCCACCACCCACGAATCCGCCCAGCAGGGCGCGCGCCTGGTGAGGGTGTCCTACGCCGCCGAGCAGCCCGTCACCGACCTGGCCACCGCCCCGGCCGACGAGCCGGCGACCTACGCGCGCGGCGACGCCGACAGCGCGCTGAACACCGCACCGGTCCGGCTGGACCTGACCTACCGAACTGCCCGCAACCACCACAATCCGATGGAACCGCACGCCACCATCGCCCGCTGGGACGGCAACCAGCTGACGGTGTGGGACAAGACCCAGTGGGTGGTCGGTGGCACGCAACAAGAACTCGCGGCCGTGTTCGGCATCCCGCAGACCTCGGTCCGGGTGATCTCCCCCTTCGTCGGCGGCGCGTTCGGCAGCGGCCTGCGGGCCTGGCCGCACAGCACCATCGCCGCGCTCGCCGCCCGCGAGACCGGCCGTCCGGTCAAGCTCGTCCTCGCCCGCCGGCAGCTGTACTTCGGCACCGGGTTCCGGCCCGCCTACTCCTACCGGCTCCGGGCCGGCAGCGACCGCACCGGGCGGCTCACCGCGATGACGCACGACATCCGCGGCGAGACGTCCAGCTACGAGACGTTCACCGAGGCGATGCTGGCGCCGGGCCAGATGCTCTACAGCATGCCGAACGTCCGCCAGGCGTACGCCACCGTGCCGCTGGACGTGAACACCCCGATCTGGATGCGCGGACCGGGCTACGCCTCCGCCGCCCTCGTCATCGAATCCGCGATGGACGAACTCGCGCACCAGCTCGGCATCGACCCCATCGAGTTGCGCAAGCGCAACGAACCGGCGGCCGACGAGTCCAGCGGTCAGCCGTTCTCCACCCGCCGGCTGCGCGAATGCTACGACGTCGGCGCCCGGGAATTCGGCTGGCAACGGCGCAACCCGAAGCCGGCGTCCACCAAGGACGGCGACTGGCTGATCGGCACCGGCATGGCCGCCGCCGTCTACGACACCGCCCGCGCCCCCGCGCAGGCCCACGTCCGGCTCAACGCCGACGGCACCGCGCTGGTCCAGGCCGCGACCAGCGACATGGGCCCCGGCACCTACACCTCCATGCCCCAGGTCGCCGCCGACGCACTCGGCCTGACCATGGACACCGTCGAGTTCCGGCTCGGCGACTCGCTCATGCCGCCGACCCCGCCCCACGGCGGCTCCATGACCATGGCCAGCGTCGGTTCCGCCGTCCAGGACGGCTGCGACAAGGTCCGCCGCCAGGCGATCACCCTGGCCGTCAACGACCCGCGCTCTCCCCTGCACGGCGTCAATCCCGACGACGTCATCGTCCGGAAAGGACGGATGCAGGCGAAGAACGACCCGACGCGCGGCGAGACCTACCGGCAGGTGCTGTCCCGCAACGGCCGCGATCACCTCGAGGTGATCGGGTCCTGGGCGCCCTCGGAGCAGAACCGGTTCTCGATGTACGGCTACGGCGCGGTGTTCGCCGAAGTCGGTGTCGACGCCCGCCTCGGCCTGGTTCGCATCCGGCGGATGCTCGGCGTCTACGACGCGGGCCGGATCGTCAACCCCAAGCTCGCCGACAGCCAGGCCCTCGGTGGCATGGTCGGCGGCATCGGCGCCGCCCTGCTGGAGCACACCGTCACCGACCCGCGCGACGGCCGCATCGTCAACGCCAACCTCGCCGACTACCTCGTCCCGGTCAACGCCGACGTCCACGATCTCCGCGCCATCTACCTCGACGGCGAAGACCGCGAAGCCGACCCGCTCGGCGTCAAGGGGTTGGCCGAGCTGGTGCTGGTGGGCGTGGCCCCGGCGATCGCCAACGCGGTCTTCCACGCGACCGGACGGCGGATCCGCGACTTCCCCATCACCGCGGACGCCCTGCTGTGAGGGTGGTGGCGGCCCAGCTGGCCAGCAGCTGGAGCCGTTCGGTGGAGGGCGTGTCGGGAGGTGCTGTGTACGCCGTGAGGGTGAGCCCGCTGTCCGCGGTCAGGTCCATGGCTTCGAAGGCGAGGGTCAGCTCGCCGACCACCGGGTGGCAGAAGCCCTTTGTGCCCGTCCGGTGCAGCCGGACGTCGTGGGCGGCCCAGCGGGTGCGGAAGTCTTCACTGCGGGTACTGAGCTCCCCGATGAGGTCCGACAGATCCCGGTTGTGCGGATCACGACCGGCCTCGGTGCGCAGGATCGCGACTGACGTGTGGCAAGACTTGTCGTAGTCGGGGAAGTAGTCGCGGGCAGCCGGGTCCAGGAAGCCGAACCGTGCGAGGTTGGGCAGCGACACCGCACTGGTACGGGTGGGACTGTCGAACACCGGCGAATACAGCGCGCGGCCCAGCATGTTGGTCGCCAAGATGTCCAGGCGGCCGTTGCGGACGAAGGCGGCCGTCGTCGTCATGCTGTCGAGGATCTGCTGCACCACCGGCCGCACCCGCTGCGGCGACCGGCGGCGCTGGGCCGCGGCGGTGCGCGGGCGACCGGCGGCGTTGGCGGCGCGGGCGAGGTCGAACAGGTACACGCGTTCGGCCTCGTCGAGCTGGAGAGCTCCGGCGATGGCGTCGAGGACGCTGTCGGAGACGCCGGCGAGATTGCCCTTTTCGACGCGGGTGTAGTAGTCGGCGGAGACACCCGCGAGCATGGCGACCTCTTCGCGGCGCAGGCCCGGCACCCGGCGGTTGCCGCCGTAGTGCTGCAGGCCGGCCCGGTCCGGAGTGATCTTGGCCCGCCGGGTGACCAGGAAGTCGCGGACCTCGGTGCTCTTGGCGTTCACGCCTTCCACGGTACGACGGCGCAAATCATTGAGGGGGGTTCTGCTGGAACCCGGAAAGACACGACCTCCCGCCCGCGTGCGCGCCGGCGTTTGCTCGTGGGGTGACCCCTTCCGAGACGACCACGGTCCAGCCGGTGACCGGCGGTGCCACCGCCACGGTGGCGGCAGCCCTGCTGGGCTTCTTCGTCGTCACCTTGGACGCCGTCGTCGTGAACGTCGCCCTGCCGGCCGTACGGGCCGACCTGGGCGGGGGCATCACTGGACTGCAGTGGGTGATCGACGGCTACACGCTGATGTTCGCCGCGTTCCTGCTCTCGGCCGGCTCGCTGGCCGACCGGATCGGCGCGAAGCGGGCGTTCGGCCTCGGCGTGGCCGTGTTCGTGCTCTCCTCGTTGGCCTGCGGCGTCGCTCCGACCCTGCCCACGCTCGTGGTCTGCCGGCTCCTGCAAGGTGCCGCGGCGGCCGTGGTGATGCCGTCGTCGATGGCTCTGATCGGCCAGGCGTTCCCGGATCGGGTGCGCCGGGCCCGGGCGGTCGCCGTGTGGGCGATGGGCGGCGCGGTCGCCTCGTCGGCCGGGCCGGTGCTGGGCGGCGTGCTGACGCTCGCGAGCTGGCGGTGGATCTTCCTGATCAACCTGCCCGCCGGAGCCGTGGCGCTGGCTCTGCTCGCTCGAGTGGCGCCTTCGGCACACCACCGGGTGCCCTTCGACCGGCCCGGCCAGATCACCGGGGTCCTCGCCATGGCCGCGTCGGTCTACGGCGCCATCGAGGCCGGTCGGGCCGGCTTGACCGCTCCCCACGTCGTGGCCGCCTTCGTCGTCGCCGTCGCGAGCATGGTCGTGTTCGTGCTGGTCGAACGGCGAGTCGCGGCTCCGATGCTGCCGCTGGAGCTGTTTCGATCTCGGATCGTGGTCACGGTGGTCGTGATCGGGTTCGCGTTCATGGTCGGCTACTACGGGATGCCGTTCGTGCTGAGCCTGCTCCTGCAGAACCAGGGGCTGTCGGCCGTGCGGACCGGCGTGGTGTTCCTCCCGATGATGCTCGCCGGGCTCGTGCTGACCCCGCTCGTACCGCGCGTGACCGAACGGACCGGGACCCGGCCGGTGGTCGTGACCGGGCTGGCGCTGATGACGGCCGGTCTCGCCGTCGTCGCCCTCCTGCCCGCGACGACACCCACCTGGGTGATTGCCGCGGTCATGGTGCTCGTCGGGCTCGGCGGCCCGACCGTGATCCCGCCGGTCATCGCGGTGCTCCTCGGCGCCGTCGATGCGGCGCGCGCCGGCACGGCCAGCGGCGTGCTCAACACCAGCCGCCAGCTCGGCGGCGCGCTGGCCGTCGCCGTGTTCGGCGCCCTCTTGAACACCCCGTCGGGTCTGGCCGCCGGGATGCGGGTCAGCCTCCTGCTCGCCGCGGCCGTCGCGGCGGCAGCGGCCTTCGCCGCGTTCGCGGGACTCCGCACTTCCCACTAGAAAGGATCGTTATGACCGATAATTTCCAGCCCGAGCCGTCCGGCGCGCAGAAACTCTTCGGCGACTTCGCCCCGGCGCTGGTGCACTTCACCGACGACGTGCTCTTCGGCGAAGTGTGGAAGCGCACCGAACTGACGCCGAAGGAACGCAGCCTCGTCACGGTCGCCGCGCTGGCCACCAACGGCAACACCGAGCAACTCGTCTTCCACCTCGGCCTGGCCAAGGAGAACGGCAACACCGAGACCGAGCTGATCGAAGCGATCACCCACCTGGCCTTCTACGCCGGCTGGCCGCAAGCCATGGCGGCCATGGCGGTCGCCAAGAAGGTCTTCCGAAGCTGACCCCCAAGGAGAACACCGTGGACTTCATCCCCGTCAACGAGACCGTCAAGACCCCGGCCGAACGGTTCACCGGCGACGTCTACCTCACCATGATCAAGACACCCGAGCCGCCGTCGCGCTTGGTCGCGTCCCTCGTCCGATTCACCCCCGGCGCCCGCACGAACTGGCACTCCCACGCCGTCGGGCAGACCCTCCACGTCACCGAAGGCGCCGGCCTGGTCGTCAACCGCGACGGTCAGGTGATCCGTATGCGCGCCGGCGACACCGTCTGGACCCCGCCCGGCGAGGAGCACTGGCACGGCGGCACGAACACGAACTGCATGAGCCACCTCGCCATGCTCGAAGGCCCGGAAGAAGGCGGCGACGGCACCACGTGGCTCGAACCCGTCACCGACGACCAATACCGCACCGCGCACGACGCCTGACGAGCGATAGCCTTCTCCGGCGCGAGTCAGCCGGGTTAGTGCGTGGTCGCGCCAGCGCCCGCGAACGCCAAGAACGAGACCCGCTGCCCGGCCCAGCCGACGAGACTCCTCCACAGCGGACGACTACCGGACGGCAGTGGCGAGCGCTTCTCTGATCTCGTCCTTCGCCAACACCGGCAACCGCAACTCGTCGCCGAAGGCGGAAACGCCTCCTTACGGAGTTCTGATGACGCCGCCAGGGCAGCGTCATCAGAACGCTCACGACTACTCTAAGTGTAGTCTACTGCTACGCTGAGATACAGCGCTCGGCACGTACCAGCTTCACCAAGGTGCGCGACCGCTCTGCTCCTACGCCCAGCGCCTTTCGGAGACTCTCCGCGGAGACCGGACGCTGATACAACTCACGATGCCGCCGATCCTCACACCGAGCCCGTTCCAGCAACTCAGCGTCCACGTTCACACCTTCTGCCTGCTCTGCTACTCCTCCGTAACACTGTTTGAGTCGGCGGTTTGGGTCTGAGCAGCACCAGCCGGATCTTCGCTAGCTGATACGGCGGCCAGCGCCTGCCCGCAGCAAACAGCCGACCATCGTCGTGATTGACGACTCTGGCCTATCGAGCACGAGCCATCCCAAGCGCACCGCCATGACCGCCGGAGTGCGGTGCTTCGCCAGATTTGTATGCTCGGCCAGTTTCCGGCATTGCGCTGTCTCATTTCATCGATCGGGTGCCCTGTTGGCCGCCGCCAGGCGAGCAAGAGCAGCTTCAGCTCCGGCCGGATTGAGATCCCATTGCGTGGCGATGTATGTCAGTCCCGAGACACTGAGGATGGTGTCGTTGTGAACGCCGGTGATTCCACCGGCCATTGCTTCCGCCAAGACGCCTTCGGTGGCGTGCTCGTCGACCTCGCGTTGCACCCGGCCGGCGAGCCCGTAAATCTCATCGATGAGCCCGGCAGTGATCTTGTCACGAGGCAGCGTCTCCAAGCGCGCTGCGGCGTCGCGGAATCGACTGACAGCCTCATTCACTGCATCCTGCGCAGCTTGTCCGGTGCTGCGCTGCGTGCCGAGCCACGCCAGCGACGACAGTTCCGTGAGCGCCTCGACGGCGTCGGCGACGGCGTCTGAGCAGGGCATCGGCCTGGCCGCCGGAATCAAGTCGAGCCATGGCTGCACCTCGTCGGGACTGGGGTAGACGCTGCCGGAAGCGAACAGGCGGTGGGTGTAGCGCAGCAGCGGGACATCACCCTGCGACGGAATGACCACCAGCGAGGAGTCCGGCAGGATGAACCGCCCCAGAAGCTCAGCGAGCGTCGCGATGACCGCGCCCAGTATCAGGACGTCCTGATATACGAGCGCTGCTATAGCCATCGGTGGCCACGTCACGATTCCCGGGTCGGGGTGGGGCCGCGAGACCACCTCAACCTGTAGTCCCTTGGCCGCCGCCTCGGCAGTGAAAGCGGTCACTGTCTCCTCGAATCGTCGTCGTGCCCTGGCGCTTACCAGCTCGCTGGCACGTACGAGCGCCTTTCCGCGCGGCGCGGACCGGGCGACCGAAGCGATCTGGCCGGACCCGGTGTCCCCGACCGCTCGTTCAATCAGCACGGTGGCGAACTGACGGAGCAAGGTCGCCAGCCGGTCGAGTACGGGCGGCGGACCGTCGAGACCGAGTAATGCCCACGGCTCGCGCCTGGCGTCGTCGAGCTGCCTGGCGATAGTGTCGCCGGCGAAGGCGGCAACGGAGGCGTATCCGGACGGGGCGTCGAGCCGGGACGCGAGGTTCCCGACGATGCCCTTGGCCACGCCGTGAATGGGATCGCTGGTCAGCATCCCACCAAGTTGATCGACCGACTTCGCCAACGGCTCGCTCGCCCGCTCCGGAGTGAGAGCGTCGATGTGTCGGAGAAGGTCGACGCGGTGCCTGTTGAGAGCGTTCAGACGCTGTCCGGCCCGTCGGTTCGTCACGAAGGCGTCGGCCAGGCTGGTGAGGAAGCTAGCGGTGTCTTCCAGGACGGCCAGGCCGGCGACCAGCCGTTCGGTGGTTGATGTCGAGGCGACCAGGGAACGTGCGAAGCGCGACCGTTCCCGATTCCAGGCAACCCCGCTGTCGCTGTGCACGTACTTGCGGAGCAGCCCGCTGACGGCGACCTCATAGTCGTTGACCCGCAGCGGTATGCCACCCGCCAGAACGGTAGTTAGATCGGCCCGATCTACCTCCGGCAAGCACTGCAGACCGAGGGCCGCGAGTGCCTTGATATCCATCTCAGGGTTCGGACTGTAACGGTGGGCAACGTGCAGTATGCGGCCACGCAGCACTCGATCGTCGCCGGCGTCGACGACGCGGAGCTCGATCAGCCACGGATAGTCCTGGATGAGCCGTTCGATGATGGTGTTGCTACCACCGGCCGCGTCGAGGAGCGCCTCGCTGGTCGCTCGGGAGACATTCTCGGCCGTGGAGATCAGCTCGCCGATATCGGCGAGGGGTAGGTCGCGAAGCGCTGAGCGCAGCGGCGCGCCCGAAGGTGGCGACACGACGACCAAGCCGGTGTTCGCCAGCGGTGACAGGACGGCAGAGACTTCGGCGACACTGGTGGCCTGGTGTATCAGGTCGGTCAGCGTATCGACACCGATGTGGTTCAGGAGCTGGTCACGCAGGGCTGACGTACTGTACGCACGGTCACGTCGGATCTCCTCAGACGCGGCGATGAGCCGCGGGTCCAACCCGGCAACGAGCTCACTGTCGATCATGGCGAGGGTGAGACCTAGTGGTCGATGCGGCACCGGAACCTCATGCTTGTCGAGAATCCCAACCCACCGCCTGGCCGTGAGCGTGAAGTCAGCCAGACGTAGTCCCTCGAGGGCGGCGGCCATCGTCGTTCGATCACCAGGTGATCGGTCGAGGCGGCTGCGGAGTGAGTCGACGACGACCGGTGCCAGTCCCGGGTCGTCGGCGATGGCCCGTGCCACGAAGGAGCGAAGGTCGTCGGCTCCGATCCACTCGATGACGTCGCGGACGGTGTCGCGCAGCGTCGGAGGGGGCACCTCGTGCACCGCCTCGCAGAGCGCGGCGGAACGCACCGGATGCAGACCACGCACGACACCGTCGTCGACGGCAACCAAGTGCTCGTCGACAAGCCTCGTCAGCGCATCCTTGAACTCACCTGCCGACTGGCTGGCAACTTCCGCCAGTCGTGCGGCGGACAGCGCTGCACCCCATCGGTGAGCGACGCTGACCGGTGCGATGACTGCCAGCTCGACGATGCGATGATCGCGTACACGGTCTCGGATCTGGTCGCCGATGACGTCGCGGAGCCGGCGGCCCTGGCTCAACAGATGCGTGAACTCCAGCGTCAGGCCGTCGCTGCGCTCGTACGTCTCCTGCCAGTGCGGTTGTGTGGTGGCGCCGCTGTCGAGCAGGCCCTTGTGGATGCGGGCCGCGAGGTCTTCATCGAGATGTGGCCGCACTACGATGCATTGGCCAAAGGTTTGCAGCGGAAGTGTGTCTTCCTCGCGCACCGACCCGAGCAGGAGCACCCCCGGAGTGGCGGCGACGCGTCGATGCAGTTCGTCCCACGCAGTAAGCGAACCGGTGCCGACGCCATCGACGATAAGCCCGATTGGCCCATAACGGCCGGCGCCGCCTGCGATGGCCAAGCGGATCAGCGGCTCGACGTCGTCATTGCTCAGCCGATGCACGCGATACCAGACGACATGTCGCGCGACGTAGGCCGTCATCCACAAAACGGCAGACTTGCCGACACCCGACGGTCCGGCGATCAGGACGCTTCGGCCGCTGCCGAGTCCGGCCAGGACTTCGTCCGTCGCAGCTGGGCGGGGTGTCACCAGGCCGGCGGCGATGTGTCCAGGCTGCGTGCCGGTGCCGCTGTAAAATCCCGGGTCAGCCAGCGGCGTATCGAAGTCAACAGCCTCGCACGACTCGCTGGCCACCGCCGCTACCAGATAGTCGCGATCCACCAGCGCCGCCGTACTCGTGACAATCCTCTCGATGTCCGTCCGGCTCAGCCCAACGCGGTCATCCAAGCCGACCTCGGCGTTACGGTCCGCGTGTTCAGCCACCGCAGCGCGTAGCGCCTGGACCACCGGCACCGTCGCTCCGAGTGGCAGGCCGGTGCGTGCAGTCACGCACTCCGCTGCCTCCCGAAAGATGCGCTCCTGTGGGAGCACGACGACGGTCGTCCGCGCGACGAGCAGATCCACCGCTTCCGCGGCGATACCGGCTTTAGGACCGCGGTGGCGAATAGCGGCAACAAGTTCGACCCACCCACCATCGTCGGCCAGGCTCCGCCCCCAATCGTGCGGGGCGTATCCATCGACGGCGCGTTCGACAACCACGACCGCGGACTCGGCAGCATCGGCTGGGACGCGAAGTAAGCGCTGCAGCCACGCCTCAACCACAAACCGCGCGACCTCCGCGACCCGGAAATCGCCTACGCGTTCCTGCCTCGACTTCACCTGCACCTGCTGCGGCGCACTGCTCTCACATGTCAGGTCCTCGAACCCCTCAGCAACGACACGCCCCGGCTCGATGCCGCCCGCCAGGATTTGCAAGGCGACCCAAGCGCCGACCAGGTCCTGATAGTGGTAGCCCCGTCCGGCGACCGCGCCAGACCGACTTTCGGCCCACCGACGAGCGAGCGGGCTCGCCAGAGACTCACCGCTCTCGTCTACTGCTGACTCGAACGTGACCGTCGTCGGCAGCACCGCCTTGGCCGGCGTCCGCTTCGTGTGCCTTGTTCTCTTCGCCATCGCATCCTTGAAACATGTGATCGTCGCTCCCCCAATTGTCGCCCGGAGGTGCTACACGGGCGACACGGCCTCGGCTAGCATCTCCCGCGCCACCCGATCGAGTGCCAGTAGATCGCCATCGGTTTGCAGGCGAGCCACAGCAGTCATGACTGCGTCATCGTCGAGCCCGTCCACCAAGGCTCGGATCGCCCGAGGATCAACCCGCAGCGGGTGACGCGCGAGAGTCTCAGCGAGACCCTGCCGAGCAGTCGCCGCCTGAATCCGCCACTCCGCCCGCTTCAGAGCTGGCACCTCATGAAGCAGACGAAGCAGTACGGCTCATATCAAGGGCCGGTGTGCACATACTGCGCCCATACCAAGGGCAGGTGGGCACACTCGTGGTATAGGCGGATCATCGCGGTGTGCAGCGCAGCAGCGACATCCGAGTGCTCGATGGTTTCGGTGCGGCGTTGGACCTCCCGGAGATAACGGTAGAAGTAGTCTGAGATCTCAGCGCTGGCGTAGTCGCCGGTAACCCAGCGTGTGCCGATCGTGTGAGTGAAGCCGGCCATGTGCAGTGCCCCTGCCACATGCACTGACTCGTCAGCGAGAGCCGCGTCACCACGAGCAGTCTCGCAGGCGGACAGGAACGCCAGATCCGCGTGGGACAAATCCAGCCTCGCGATGTCGGCCATCGACACCGGTCCTGTCTGGTGGAAGTCGTGGGTCATGAGCACGCCATGCGCTCCACGCTTCGGAGGCTGGTCACCGTGCCCGGCGAAGTGCAGGATGTGGCTTCCAGGGAGGTTTGCCAGCAGCGCGGCGCGTGTGGCGCCTCGGCTCTCCAGCAGCTTCGCATTGACGAAATGCGGCTGGATGCGTTCAACTTCCAGCGAGACGCCTTCCAGCGGAGGCAAACCGGGAGCGTCGGCAACCGCGACGATCAAGACTGCTGCGGCGAGGTCCGGCGCCGGCCGGGCACGGGCCTTCGTGAGAGCGCTCAGCGTCGGCAGGTAGGACGATTTCGCCCGGTGGAGCATTGTCAGTGCCGACGACCGCCACCTTCCCGCTGCCGGCGGTTGGTTCGGATGGCGACCGGCGGCGTGCAGTGGCAGGAACCGCGCGACCCCGGTCGGGTACCACCAGATGCGGGGAAGATCGTCGGGCGTTCTGCCTGCACCTGTAAACCCGAGCGCCGCGGTCACCGGTTCGGCGATGACGTCCCAGATCCAGGCGAGCACTCGACGTGCGGTGCGTTCGGCCTGGTCGCGGAACGGACCCGGCAGTTTCCTGGAGTTGAGAGCGGCCAGCAGCAACGAGGCCTGCCGTCGTGCGGCGCCGGAGGTCAGCCCGGGCATCGGCATCGCCGAAATCCCAGCGGTGGTGACCAGCAACGCGTCACACTGGTGCTTACTGATATTGACGACGACGACCGGGCCTTGGTCGGCCAGGTCTACGACGTCGCCAAGCCGGGGCGGACGCAGGAAGTCGGCGAACTCGGGTTCGCGGCGGACTTCGGCGAGGACGTCATCCCAGTCTCGGGCGAGATTCTGTCGCAGGCGTAGGCCGATCGTGGTCTGCTCGACGGCCGCTCGTTCCGGATCCGAGGGCGCGTCGAGGCTCTGGCGGATCCGGTCGACGCGTTCGGCGAGGTCGGGCCTGGCAGCGCGCAGCGCCACCCGATCCGCGTTCAGGCCGACCGCCCGGGAGTACGCCACACCGTGCCCTTGTTCCAGAAGCCCCAATGCATGCTCTAGGCGGCCGAGCCGGATGGCGACCGCTGCGGCGTCGTTGGCGACACCGGCGATCTCCTCCAGCGCGGCGAAGGTGTCGTCACGCTCGGCCCCGTGCCAGGCCCAAGCCTGTGCGTGGCTTAACGCCTGCGTGTATGCGGCCAGCGACTCCTCCCACTCGCCGTTCTCGGCGGCCTTGTCGGCCCAGCCGCGGGCAGCCAGCGCACGGATCCGGACCGGCGCAACTTCGTTCCGGGCGGCTGACCGGAACGCCTCCACCACCCGGGCGCCAGCACTGCTCTCGGCAGCAGCACCGCCGAGTTCGAGGACCAGAGCCAGGTTGAATTGGAAACCGGCCAGATCGGGGCTCTGCGGCGCGCACTCCCGCAAGGCGCGTTCGATCGCGGCCAGCGCCTCCGACCGGTCACGAGCCGATCCAGTTTTGCGGTGGCGACTCACCAGGGATGTGCTCAGATTGGACAAGAACACCGGGCGGACGGGGTGCCCGGCGGGTGCTTCTGTAACTGCCTCGCGCAGAGCTTCAATTGCTGTGTCGAGGTCGGCTTCGACGTTGGGCCACAGCCTACGCCGAAGGTCGTGCGCGGCCGCGAAGTTGGACAGCGCGATCGGCCGGTCCGGGTGCCCCGCCGGGATCGCCGTCACCGCTTCGGTCCCGGCCTCGACGGCGCTTTCGACGTCGTTCCTGCTGCCCGTGCGTTCGGCCAGCAGGGTAAGCGCGAATCCTAGGTTCGACCGCCTTCTCGTAAGGTCAGGACTCCCTGGAGGGGAGTTCCGGACAGCGAGGCGCCCCGCGTAGATCGCCTCGTGAAGGTCACTCAGCGAGCGAGTCCGCTCGAACAGCATCCGGAGGAGAAGGCTGAGCTGGTTGCAGTAGTGCGGATGGTTGACGTCGCCTTTAGTCGCTTCGTTCGCGGCGGCGCGCGCGGCGTCGACTGCTCGTCGGAGATCGCCGTCATGTCCGCTATCAGCCAGGCGAGCGAGCAACACCCCGGCCAGGTCGGAGTTCGCGCGAGCCCGGGACGCCATGCCTTGGGATTCGACGACAGCCGCTTCGGCGATACCGAGTGCCTCGGTCAGGTCGTTCCGGTCGTGAAAGTGCTCGAACCGGATCGTTAGCGCGTCAATTAGTCGCGATCGACGAGATGGGTGGTCCGCGGATGCCAGTGGGGTCAATGCCACCGCCTCCCGCAACGCGTCGACAGCTAGGTTGACGGCTGCCGGGTCACCGTCCCGCGCGAACCGGCCGAGGTAGCCGTCGGCCAGCTCGTACAAGTAGAGCGCACGATCGACATCGTCCGCGCCGACAGCGACTGCCTTCTTCCCGAGTTCGACGGCTTCGTCGAGGTCCGCCGGCCGGCCCAGCGCACCGTAACGTTGACGCAGCGCCTCGGCCAATCCGGCCAGCACTGCCGGAATCAGTTCGGGTGCTTCGCGGGCGTGATGCCGTGCGTCATGTAGCACCGTTACCGCCGAGTTCAGGTCTACCGTGTGACCCGTCCGGTGGAAGCGTTCGCCGAGTGCCGACCCTAGGTTCAGCAGCATCGCGACATGTCGGCCGAGTTCGTTCCCGTCCGACGTCTCGACACCAGCGGCTGCCATCGCCTGCCAAACCGCGATCACCGCTTCGAGCAGGTCGGCGGCGCCGGTCTGCCAGGCCGCGTGCACCACCGCGGAGGTATGGCTGTCCCAGGCTCTGCGCGGCTCGGCATCGCCGGGGGCCGGAGAACCCCAGGCCTCGACCAGGGCCGTCAGGTCGGCTGCAGCTTGTTCGTCTTCCGCGCCGATCATGGAGTCCGCCGCGTGCTTGGCACGTGCACGGTGCAGGGAGGCCACGGCCTTCACCGTCGCCATCAGGCCACCGTTCCGCGCGTTCACGCGCGATCGGGCGGCCGGCCATGCCTTGGCCATGGCGAAGGCCATGTCCGCGAGGAGGTCAGGGCTCAGTAACAAGTCTCGCCTTGAAGCCGACTCGTACTCACGCAGGCGATCCGCGAGGTCGACTTCCTCCCGATCGTCCGCACTCACGACGCCACACTAGCCGAATTGCGCCGAAAGACAGGGGCCGAACAGGTGAAAACGATTGTGAAGAGGTGCCCTGAATGCCGATGAAACCGGTGGGTCGACCACCGCAGCGGCATCCGATCAACGGAAACCATTCCCACACTCCGGAAGGCCCAGGTACCATCCAACGCCGGATACGGCTCTTCGCCCGATGCGCCAGGAGGATCGCGGAAGAGCCCCTTGCCGCCCCCGACGCACGCGAGGTACCGATCGGCGAAGGCCTCGGTCTCGACGAACTGATCCCGGTCATCGAACCGGTCTTCGAGTACGAGCCGTCGATGATTCGCTGGGCAGCCCTGCGCGGAGCCCTAACCCTCCTCTACATCGACACCTACGACCGCACGTCCAGACAGGTTCCGTTCTACCCGACCGTTGAACTGGTCATGGGTGTCGGACTGCTCTCACCGCCGGACGAGCCCGACGAAGTACTCGGCGTAAGCCCCGCATGGGCGAGCCAATTGACCGAAGCACAGCAGGAATCCGCCGTGGACACCTACAAGTTTGTACGAGACCGTCTCGCAGTGTACGAGCAGTACAGCAAGATATCGGTCGGAGAAGTCGACGCCCGGCGGATACGGGTCGGCCCAGCTGTTGGATTGGAGATCATCGCATGGACCGCAGTCGCGTTTTCCCGACTGGGGCGCGACTTCGACGAAATTCCGGAACCCGACGTGCTCCACGCGCCGGGATGGTACCCGGATCCGGTGACCGGACAAGGTGAGCGCCACTGGAACGGCACCGACTGGGAGTGGCCGGAACTCACAAACCAGCCAGGTCGCTCTCGCCGGTGATCACCGGTCCGCACGATAGCCACAGTTCCACCGGCACGCGTTTCAGAGTACTCCGATCGAACAGTACGCACCCCAGATGACCGGATAGCACTCGTGAGGGTGAGCAGCCCGGGTGAATCGCATGGACGACGGGAGCACGCCGTCTCTCCAGGCATGCAGACTGGCCAGCTGTACATTGCGCAACGCCCGAGCGGCGTCTTGCTCCACGCGCAACTGCTGTGCGAGTTCCGCATCGAACCAGCTGGTGAATGGGTGGTCCCACACGTTCCAGTTCGTCGCGGTGACCGATCGTGCGCCAGCCCACAAGACTGCGGCTGTCGTCCCGAACCATTCGCCAGCGCCGGCACCGCCCGATCCGGAAGAGTCACACGCACCCAGCAACACTCGTGCCGGGAAGGGTATTCCAGGCGTTCCGTCGGGTTTGGGAGTGAAAATCGTCTCTGCCGGGAGCCCTTGCCCATCACGGAGCACAAGACCACTTTCGCTGTCACCGCTCAAGTTGCCGTTGTACCCGTGTCCCGCGTAGACCATCACGCTTCCATGAGTCGGCCCCAGGTGCTGCAGCGCGGCGGCCAGCGCGGCCGCAGTCGCGGGCGAGTAATCGATGTCCGTGTCACCCTCCACCCCTGACGGCCCGGCGAGAACGACTTCGGCAGCCGCTGGCACCCGTCGCGAGTACGGGAGATCGCCGGTGGGGTCGACGCAGGCGAGCGACAGCGGGAGCGGCCACCGGGTCACCGCTCGGTGATGTGCCACATGCTCGACGAGTACGGCCGGCGGGAAGATCCGGATGCACGCTGCCTCCACGAGCCGGATCAGGCCACGCCGGGGAACCTCGCCAACCCCGAGCAGCGGAAGCGGAAGTAGCGCGAAGGGACTTCCGCTTAAGACCAGCGACAACGGGTCCGCGTTCTGCTCAGCTGCACGAAGCATGAGATCTTTAAGGGGCTTCGGTATGAACGCTTCTCCGAAGTCTCGCGACAGTTGCTCTTCACTGGATGCGCTACGACAATAGGCTCCGTCGAGCAGTTGCTCGGGAGTCAGAGCGCCGTTGCTCGGACAGCATTGCTCGAGAATGTCGAACAATGCTCGGAGCCGAGTACCGGGCGAGATCGACATCACACCAGTGGAGCTCACTCCGCTGCCGTAGACCGCCCAATAGAGGCGCTCCTCGAACGCCCAGCATCCCCACCACACGGCGTCCGGTCCGCCGACCAGGCTGAGACACCGGTCCAAATCGATGAGCGGACCGGTGTCCCACGACTTGCTTGTCTGCCGGACCCGTGACCCGCCAGCCACCTCGATCCGGCCTGTGTCGGTCGTGTCCGTCGCGGCCACAGTTGCCACGGTTCCGATCACCGAGTCACCGGCATAACGGTCCGATCGGCGAGCAAGCGGACGAGGAAGAACTTGGAGCCGGGCGCTCTCCAACAGCTCGACGACCAGTTCCACATCGTGGCGTCCGACCGCGATCTCCAGAGCAAGTTCCCGGGCACCTTCGGATGCGTTCGCCGTGAGCATCCGGACGAGCGACGACGCGGTCGTTCTCCTGTCTTCGTCGCCATAGGCGAGCGATTCGAGGGTGAGCGCCAGCGCTGCTTCGGCGTCGCCTTGGATGTGCAGCCAAGATGCGCGGGCGTAGAGGATATTCGCGATCTGGCCCGGACCGCCCTTCTTCCGGACCAGCTTCACCGCGGTCTCGGTCGCCGGCCCGAGCCAGCTCGGCCACGGCAGGTCTCGATGCATGCACAACGGCCACAGGACCTTGGCCAGCTTATCGATTTCCCTGCGCTTCATACAGTAGTCGAAAGTCGTCTTGAGGAGGGCCGACGCCTCCTGCATCTGCAGGGGCCCGTACTTCCCGAGCAAGATGACCGCCAGGTTGAACGAGCTCATCGCGCGCTGAGCGGGATCGAACGAAGACTCGATTTCTGCGCGGAGCGCGGCCATCTCGTCATCCACGTCCGCGAGCTCATCCTCGGGTGCCGCGTCGGACAGAACACCTGGCTTCGCCTCGAATTTCCTGCGCAGGCGGGCGACCTCCCCCGCCGCGGGGTCGCCAGGCCCACCGAGAGCAGCCTCGGCTCGATCGAGGTACTTCAGCGAAAGAGGGACGAATCCGATATCGGCGAGGGTGATCGCAGATTCGCGTAGGCACCGGCCCAGCACTTCACGATTCGAAGGATCCTGCGACAGGACGTCCTCGGCCTTCGCGAACGCTTCGAGAACGTCCTCCATCCGACCTTGACTGAGCCGAAGGTCCGCCTCGATCAGGTAGGTGTACCCCAAGCCCTCTCTCGTCTTCGCCGACGTCGGGAACTCCAGGATGAGCCGCCTTGCTTCGGCGAGTTTGCGTTCGGCCGCCTCCAGCTTCCCCTCGGACAGAAGCTTCGATGCGCCGTTGACCGCCGCCTGAGTGCGGATCATTTTCAATATCTTCCGCGGTCCTGTCACCATTACACTCCCGCTCTCCTCGGAAGAGATTGCGAATCATCATCTATCGCGAATCCATGGAGTGGCGTTACAGAAAGAGCAGTCGCGTTGCGTCGATTGGTACGAACGAGTGAAGCTGTCGCGCAGTCGCTTGCATGGAGCACGGTCCACGCACAGAATTTGAGGCTTCCCACCGAATGGAACAGCAATGACGACCGCCAACGAACACGATCCTGCCAGCGCCCGGTTTGTCGACAGAGGGGTGACTACCGACGTAAACCCGGTCAGTTTGAGTGACTTGATCTCGGAAAGCTCAACCGTTCCGGAGACGAGCGTCGACACCGAGGCAACTCTGGGCGAGCCGAGCTGACTGTGCTACCGACGACCTTCGTCGGCGTCCTGGTCCTGCTGATGGTCGTCACTCCAGGAATTCTGCTTGAGTCACTGCGTCAGCGGGCCCAGCCCACGCGAAGCGACAGTGCGTTCCTGGAAACGGCCCGAGTGTTGGCCGCAGGCGTGCTGCTCAGTGCGATCGGTCTTCTGCTGATGTCCACATTGGCTGTCGTGTCACCACGGGCGATCATCGACTTGCGGTCCGCGATGGTCGACCCGCTGTACGTGCCGGGCCATCTTCTGTTGACGCTGTATTCGCTGGTTCTTTTTCTGGCATTCACCACCACGCTTGCAGGGGTTTACTCTTCGATTTTCCTCTACCCAGGTATACTCGGACCCATCGCACAGGAAAGCGCCTGGGTGTCCGTTTTTGCCGGCCTTCTCGACCGGTTGAACCGCGAGCAGGCCGGCGAACTCGCTGGCCGGACGATCAGGACCCAGGTGCAGGTGGAGCTGAAGTCCGGACCGGTCTTCATCGGCACCCGAGACGCGTTCACCGTGAACGAAGCAATGGAAGGGCGCGAACTCGTGCTCGCCACCCCGCTGTTCACGGTAAAAGAAGACGGAAGTGTCGTCGCGATGGAGACCGGATGGCAGCGGTTGATTTTCGCACAAAGCGAGATTGCCGTGATCCGGGTAAGGTTCGCTCCGAATCCGAACGGAGCCAGGCCGGTGACTAAGGAGCCCCGATCGGCCCGTGCGCTCCGCATGCTGGCCGACCTGTTCAGGAGCCCACGCTGGCTTGCCTTGCTGCTGGTTGCCGAACTGGCGCTTCCCGCCCTGTCTGGCCATATATTCTAGAGCTGCGGATACTCGCGGTAAGGAGTAGAGCTGACGGCTGCTCACCGTGGCCGCAGCGTACAGCGTGGTCCATCGCTCCGACGCAGTGCCGTCAACGCCGCCGCGACCTCCCCATCGGGCGGAGTGGGCCCCCGGGCTCGTCGGCAGCGGTCCAGGGGATCTCGGCGTCCGAGTAGGCGGCCAGCAGGTTCGACCTGGTCGCATACTCGTCGACCAGGTAGCTGCCCGTCCTCGCTGGGGCGTAGGTGACGACATAGACGACCAAGCGGTGTCCGATCGATGGTGGGCGGAAGGTCCTCCAGCCAGTACTTGAGGTTGCCATCCTCGTAATCGTGCGGGTGGGACAGCTCCGATGTCGGGTCGAGCAGGGATCTGGAGCGGAGACGGGGCCACGGACCGGCCGGGCCTACGCAGGGCGCTATCGTTGCAGCTCTTCATCTGTCGGCTGCGGGACGATGAACTGCCGCCGGATGCTCGCGAGAATGCCGACGGCGTCCAGCAGCCCTATCCCGCTACCAAACATCGCCGCTCCGAGTGGGGCAATGGCTACGCCCAACGCGAACTGGCCCATCGAGAACGCTGTCACGACCAGCCACAACGTGCAGAAACCGCTCGTCACCAGCAACGCGCCCGCAAGACCATCCCGACGCTTGGAAAGGACAAGTACAGCCGTGGCGCCGAACCAGCACAGACCACCGACAGCTAGCACGACGGCATCAACCAGGCGGCTGCGCACCGCCATGTTATAGGCAACAGGCAGAACCATGAGTCCGAGCACACCGGCCCGTGACCAGGAGAGCTTCCAGCCACGCACCTCGGCGAAGCTGAAAATCGACCGTGTCGGATTCCTCGCCGCGGCCCAGAGTCCCATAAACCCGAAGGTGAGGGCGCACAGACTCAGGAATCCGGACGTCACCTTCACGGCAATGGTCGAATTGGTAAAGAGGAGGCTGAGCATCATCGTGCCGAACGCAACGATGGAGACACACACCAAAGTGGTCGCCACGTTCTTGCGGGGGTGTTGCAGCGCCAGCGTGACCCACCCTGCCAACACGGGGACTGTAACGGTCGCGATCACGCTTGCGACCGACACCGGCGTCAGAGCGACGAGCACGGACCCGCCGACAGTGACGCCCGGGAGCTGCCGTAGGGCCAGTCCGATGATCGGCATGTCGGGGTGGAGAAGAAGCCTGGCGCCCAGCACGGCGGTTGTCGTGAGGATGACGGTCCATACAAGCTGTGGCCGTGCCCCGGAGAGCTCGTTGACGAGCATTCCCAATGGGACGCCGCACATGAACGATGCGAAGCTGCGAGGCAGAACCCACCGTGGCCCGTCGCTTGAACTCATGCGATTATCGTCCGCCACCGCACCCGGGATCGGCCAGTACCTGAGCCGAGGTTGGCTACGGTAGCTTCCAGCCAAACCAGAGCAAAGCGGCTTGAGTAGCCGCGACCGGAGAAGAGCTTGCGCCGCGATGACGGCATACCCACGCCGCCACCATGTTGGGCACCAGAAGATGCCGGTCAGGTCAAGCCACCCCCTGGTAGACACGTTGGCCAGCCGCCAGTAACGCGCGCGCCGCGACAGACGTCCACCCGTGAGCGGCAACATTGAGTCGCGATTGGCCCGGCAGCAAAGACTCCCCGCCTTACCGCCGGGGCCTGTGGCTTCTCACCTGGGCCACGGCGCCCTGGTTATCCCCCCTGACCGAAGCGGTCCTCGTAGCCGTTCAGCACCAAGCGCCAACTGGTGTCGGTGACGTTGTCGACCCACTTGCGCCCCATCGCGATGGGATCGGCCTCCTTGGGCAAGCGCAGGGATGTACACACCATCTGTCCGAGCACCTCGACCACGCCGTCGGCCAACCCGGTGACGAACGCGAGCGTGAACCCCGGGAACTGCCTCTGGCCGAGCTCCTCGTTGACGCCGGTAGCGGTGCCGTGGTGGTAGTCCACGGCGCCGCGTAGTGCATGCACATGTTCTGCGCGGCATTTTGCTCTTGGCTGGTCAGCTTGTTGCGTTGGACCGGGCCGTGGTAGCGCATGCCGCACTTGCCGCCGCGAGGGAAGTTATTGTAGCGATTGGGGCCCTCCTCGTTCTCGGTCCAGGCAACCAGCGAGAGCAACTTGATCAAGTGGTAGTTGTCGTCCCTCGTCCTCGTCCTCGTCGTCGTCGTCGATGTCGGCAGGCAGCGGCAGAACCTGACCGTCCCGGGCGGCTTCGAGCTGCTCGCGGGTGAATATTGATCCGTTGGGCCACTTGACCTGGGTGAACTTCTCCAGCCCGTCGGCGGCGCCGTTGATGCCGTCGGCCGCGGGGGCGCTGATGTCACGCAGGAGCCGGTCCAGCAGCAGCGCCAGCGAGCCGGGCCCGGAGCCGCCGTAGCCCCAGTTGATCCCGAAGTAGTTGTGACGGGGCGCGAGGTGCAGAGTGCCGTCGGCGACCCGGACCCAGATCGGGTCCTCAAGCACGACCTCCGCCAGCGGGCTCTGGGTGAACAGCCGCTGCGGCACGGCGGTCTGCACCGTGCCGTTCTTCATTCGGGCCGCGGGCGAGTCGGTCTCCGGGTCGATGAGGTACTCGACCGGCCGGTCGTCGCGACTCAGCGCGATCTCGAACGCCGCGGTCCGTCCGTGCGGCGCCGGCACCAGCCGGTCCACCCACTCCCTGGCTAGAGCTGACTTGCTGGGGTTGAGGTCCTCGCGCTTGCAGAACGGCAGACCCTCGCCGCCGTTCCAGGCCAGCAACGACCGCACGACCTCGACGGCGAGGACGTCGCCACGGGCGAGCACCTCCAGCCACCCGGCGCGACGGACCGACTCAGGCAGGTCGTCGGTGCTGGCTGCGGGCACCTCCAGCGGCAGCGCCGCCAGCCGCACCCGGTTGAAGCGGGGTTCCTCGCGAACCTCCTTCACGTCGATCTCAGGGCCGGTCATCGCTTGTACTGCACGTTGCGGGCGAGGTTGAGCAGCGTGCGGGTCGCCGGCGTCTCCGGATCGAGCATCGCGGCCAGACGCAGCAGCGGCGCGGTGTCCAGCGCCGGGTCCGGCGGCACGATCGGCTGCGGGTCGCCTGGCTCCCAGGCCTGCATCACCTCCGGATCCCGCAGCCCGCCCGGCCAGTAGTCCGCCACCCCGCCCATGACCTCGGCGTAGTCCCGCCACCCGGCCCCCTGGATCTCCCGGCCGTCGGGGCCGTAGAGGCCCAGCTCGGGGCCGAACACCCCAAGCCCGGGACCGACCTGCAGCACCCACGGCACCGGCGGGTCCAGCCGGGCCGCCGCGCCGGCGTCGGAGCTCAGGATGTCCCCGGTCGGCCAAACCACTCGCAACAACGCCGGGTCGTCGGCCAGGTACCAGTCCTGCACAACCGCGTCACGAACGGTCCGGACCACGCTCAGCTCCGGCGCCTCATTCTGGGTGGCCCAGTGCTTAAGCGGCATCGACGCCGCACATTCCGGGGCGTTGCGCGTCGCCCAGCACCACAGCTCCCGTGCGTCCCACAGCCGAGCCCCCTCGTCGCCTCGACCGTGGCCGGCGCGAACCGACCTCGCTTGACCAGCCGCCGCACCTTCCGTGCCGAAACACCGAGCAGCTGCGCCGCACCGGCCAGTTCCACCGTGTCCGCAACAGGGCGGGGTTTCATCGACGCTCACCCCCGCCCCGGCGAACAGCTCGTTGTTGCAGGTCAGTGGCCGTGTGCGGGCAGGCGCACGCCTCATAGAACCCCATAACACTGAGCGTATCCACCACCACTGACAGTCAAAACCCTTTCGGACTGCGCCAGTCGAGCGACTTCTAAGGAACAGAGCCGCCCCGCCTGCACTAACCCCAGCTGCTACGTCGAGATACGGCGCTCGGCCCGCACCAGCTTCACCAAAGTTCGCGACCGCTCTGCTCCTACGCCCAGCGCCTTTCGGAGACTCTCCGCGGAGACCGGACGCTGATACAACTCACGATGCCGCCGATCCTCACACCGCGCCCGTTCCAGCAACTCAGTGTTCACGTACACACCGTCTGACTGCTCGGTCGAAGTGCTGTCAGAGCCAGCGGTCTGCGTCTGGGCCACACCGACTGGACGCCCTGTGGCGTATACGGCGGCCAATGCCTGCAGCAGGATCGGCCCCACCTCCGACCAGCCGATCAGTAATAGCGGACCCACCGCATCGAACAACGCCTTGCCCACCTCACCAGCGATCAATGGCTCAGCGACGTTCAGCGCCAAAGTGACCATGCTCGAGGCCAACAGCAGCCGTCGAGCCGGCCGAATCACCTCAGCGGGCGCGCCTCGCATCGACAGGGACCGAATGGCGATCAGCAGACCGACCACCGACAGATCCACCGCCGGCGCCACCAACGGCGCCACCCAGACCGGCACCCCCAGCCGAAGCGCCAACATGAACACGTTCCCGAAACCGAACAGAAAGGTCAGCCCCACGATGATCCCCACGATCAGCGTGACCGCCGACAGCACCGGATCGCGGCCCTCGCTCGGGCTCAACACAGCAACCACCCTGCCCCGCCGTCCGCACCACGAACCACGATCGACCTGCACGAACAGTCCGGCAGAATCCGGCACGGACGTGCCCGAGAAGTGCCCGAGAGGTCTCGCACCCGTCGACAGAACGCGGTACTATCTGACATGAGTGATGGCCGTTGACCAGCCGAAAAGGTCTTGTCCGACATCACTCGGCACCGCCTGACACCCCAAAACGCGTTCTCTTAACCAGCGGGTTCGGGGTTCGAGTCCCTGATGGCGCACCCTCACTCCCCAGGTCGAAGATCTCTTCGGCCTGGGGATTTGTGATTTCCGGAAACTTTTCATCCGCCTCTGGACTGTCCACTGTGGTCGGTCAGGGGCCCGAGGGGAGCCCGAGAGCGCAAGCCGGGGTGCAACGCCCTCCGCGGGATCACCCCAGCCAGCTTCCGCGCAGCATCGTCAGCCACTGCTGGATCACCTTGATGTCCACCCCGGCCTCCAATGCCAGGGTCGCAGCACCGTGCCGAAGACCGTGCAACGTGATCGGCGGCAAACCCGCAAGCGAGATCAACCGAGCGAACTCGTCGGCCACATCGGCCGGGCGCAGTGGGCTGCCGTCCGGCCGCGTAAATACCAAGTCCATACATCGCGGCCGGAGCGCGACGCCTGCGGGCACCGGTGGCACCTTCGCCGGTCAGGTGCGCGCGAGCGACTGGCGGCACGTCCCGCCGATCCCCGTCGCACTGACGTCCGCTGAAACCGCCCCGCTGCTGTGCGCGGGTACCACGGTGTACCGGTGGTCGGCGGCGGCGACCTGGGGCACATCGCCCTCCAGGTGCTCGCCGCCTGGGGCTGCCACGTCACCGCCATTCGAGGCCGGCGTGGTGGAACCGACACAGCGTTCGGCCGGGCTTCGACGTCGACGGCACCGAAGGAGGTACTCAGGTGATGCGGGAGTCGCGCCGGAACTGTGCCGGTGGTGTGTCCAGTTCCCGGCGGAACGCGCGGCTGAAAGCCGCGACCGACGTGTATCCGCTTTCGGCGGCTATGTGCTCGACGGTGTCGTCGCTGTCGCGGAGACTGCGTGCCGCGAGGTGCATCCGCCAGCGCGTGAGGTAGGTGGCGGGACCGTCGCCGGTCGCTGCTTCGAACCGCCGGTTGAGCGTCGTGCGCGACACGGCTGCCTCCTTCGCGAGCGTGGCGGCGGTCCAGGCGTGGGACGGGTCGCGGTGAATCGCTGCCACAGCGGAGACGACGGCGGGGTCGCGGAGGGCGCGCCACAGGCTTGACTCACATTCCGTCTCGCCGTTCGCCCAGGATCGCAGCGCGCAGGCCAGGAGTACGTCGACGAGCCGGTCGATGATGATCCGTGAACCCGCGCCGGGCTCGGTCAGCTCGAGGTCGAGCAAGTGCATGGTCGTCACCGTGCGCGCGTCGGTGGCTTCGGCGCGAATGTGGATCACATCGGGGAGCTGGTGAAGCCACGGCAGCGGCGCGATCATGTCGCGGGAATAGGACGCGGCGACCAGCTGGACGGTGGCGTCGCCGGTACCGAGCCTCATGAAGTCACCGCTGTGCTGCGCCTCGGCGACGGCCCGGCCATCGCAGATCGCAGCCTCGGCGGACGAGGAGGAGGCGATGACGTGCGCGATACCGGAGGTGAGCAGCAGGACGTCGCCCGCAGCGAACGGACGTAGGCCGTCTTCCCGGGTGAGGAGAACTCCTTCTCCGGAGACGACACCGTAGAGCGCGGCGTCCGTCCACTCGGGTCGCGTCATGCCCCAGTCGCCGCCCGCGACGATACGCAGCCCCGAGCTTGCCGTGATGCCGGACGCGGCGAGCACTTCGGACAGGACGTCCATGCTCCCCATCCTAGATCGAATGGGTCAAACGGACAAGTCAGCGCTCCATTGTGTCATTGTTCGGCCCAGATCTGCTGGTTAGGCTCGTGGTAGCAGGTTTCACGGCCCACTGGCGAAAGGCACAACGAATGAGTGACACCGACGTGACCGAAGGTCCGCTACCGGTCGAGATCGCGACCGCGACCGGCCCGGTCGCCATGGTCGGTCAAGCCCGGATCCTCCCGGGGAAGGAAGCCGAGTTCGAAGGGCTGATCCGCTCGATCCTGCCGAAGATCCGGCAGGAGGACGGGAACGTCCACTACACGGTCAACCGCTCACACGAGGACGCCTCGGCCTATCTCATCTACGAGGAATGGGAGAACGGAGCTTCGCTCGTGAAGCACGTTCAGCAGCCGTTCATGGCCGAGTACTTCGGGCAGGTACCCGGCCTCATGGCTCCCGGCGCCGACGCGCCCGGGTGGAGCTCGCCCCTCTGAACGCGCCCTTGCCGGCTCGGGCCGTGGTCCGCCCGGGTCGGCGTGACCGCGAGCCGAGTCCATCCCGGACACCAGGCCATCCACGGCATCCGGGCAGCCGACGCCCGCCGCGCGGGATACCAAGGCACTGGGCCGGCTCGCGATCGTCGGCGGCACGACCACTCCGACCCGGCCGCCACGCTCCAGTCCTCCGACGTCCACGCCCTGCAGCTTGCCCTGGAGCGCACTCCAAGGTTTAGCGTTGGGACCATGAGCATTCGGCTTGGTTACCAGATTCCCAGCTTCAGCTACGGGACGCCGGTCACGGACCTGTTCCCCACGGTGATCCGCCAGGTGCGGGAGGCGGAAGATGCCGGCTTCGACGCCGCGTTCGTGATGGATCACTTCTACCAGTTGCCCGGCATCGGCGAGCCGGACGAACCGATGCTGGAGGCGTACTCCGCGCTGAGCGGATTGGCCACCGCCACCTCGCGGATCCAGCTGTCCGCGCTCGTCACCGGAAACACGTACCGCAACCCGCCGATGCTGGCCAAGAACGTCACCACGCTGGACGTGGTCAGCGGCGGACGTGCGGTACTGGGCATCGGCGCAGGCTGGTTCGAACTGGAACACCGGCAGTTCGGCTGGGAGTTCGGCACCTTCACCGACCGGTTTGAACGTCTCGACGAGGCGCTGCAGATCATCGAACCGATGCTGCGCGGTCAGCGCCCGACCTTCGACGGCAAGTGGTACCACACCGAGAACGCGATCAACGAGCCCAGAATTCGCGACGACCTGCCGATCATGCTCGGTGGCAGCGGTGAGAAGAAGACCTTCGCACTGGCGGCGCGGTTCGCCCAGCACCTCAACATCATCTGCGATCCGGCAGAACTGCCTCGCAAACTCGAAGCGCTCGACCAGCGATGCGCCGAGGCGGGCCGGGACCGGTCCACGTTGGAGACGAGCTTCCTGGGCTTCGTGATGATCGACGAGAACGGCGACCGGGCCAGGGAACAGCAGCGTGCCTTCCTCCGCAGCCGAGGAATCGACCTCGACGCGCTCACCGACAAAGAGCGTGCGGCGGTCACGGCTCGTCAGTTCGTCGGTGATCCCGACCAGGTCGCCGCAGACCTGAAAGCCAGGGTCCTCGATCCCGGCGTCGATGGCCTGATCATCAACCTGGTCGCCAACGGACACCAGCCCGGTGTGGTCGACCTGGCCGGGCGCACCTTGCGCAAGCTGGTCGGCTGAGCCCGGTGTACCGACGATCCGGCTAGCCCCCAGATGCAGCGGGCGAAAGACGGTGGCGATCCAGTCGAGTACCACGCCGTCGGCGCCCACGTGTACACCCTCACACAGTGAAAATTCGCGTGGGCTGAGCCTCGACGGCCTTCGATTGCCGTATGGCTCGAGAGGAACACACGTTTGAAGACCTCCCCGGCACCCGCCCTGCTCCGTCACCGCTGCCCGCAACCGCCGGCGGCCGCGCCTGCGCGTCTGCGGCCGGCGCTGGACGTACTCGTTGATCGCCGCCGCTACGGTGCCGGCGGCTGCGTCGCGCTCGACATCGCCCTGGACCGGGCCGCGAAGCGCGCCTGTCCGAAGGTGCCCGACAGTCCACTTCGGACAGTCACGACACCGGGGGTCCGCGTCGCTCTCGCGGCCTCGATGCTCGTCGGCATCGTCGTCGGCCGGCAGATCGTGCAAGTGGCCGTACTCGCCAAAGAGGAGACCTAGGCGATCGTCCGGCACATCGGTCCGGTGCTGCAGACAATCCTCGCACCCCACCCGACGCGGGTCACGACGGCAAGAACCGACCGCGTGATCTGTCACGCTAAGGGATGTCTCGTAACCCGGCGTGGGTCTGGTCGTGCATGTAGTCGATCATGGTGTGGTGCAGGTGATCTCGGCATCGCGACCGGAGTGGATTACCCCGTTCACGGGGCTGGAACCAGGTCAGTTCCGGAAGCTGGTGCGGATCGTGGCGAGACGTGGCGGAGACGAGATCGCCGATGGCCGACCTGGCCGCCAGTGGCGCCTCGACCTGGCCGATCGTGTGCTGCTGGTCGCGACGTACTGGCGGACAAACCTGACAATGCGCCAGATCGGGCCGCTGTTCGGAGTGTCGCACTCCGCGGCGCATCGAGTGATCGACACCATCGGACCGCTGCTGGCGCTCGCACCAGTCCGCAAACGCCGGATCGACGCGATCGCGATCGTCGACGGCACCTTGGTGCCGACACGGGACCACCGGTTGGCGGCACCGTCGAAGAACTACCGGTACTCGGCGAACGTGCAGGTCGCGATCGACGCCGACACCCGCCTGGTGATCGCCACCGGCGACGCCCACCCGGGCAACCGCAACGACTGCACCGTCTACCGCGACTCCGGAATCGAACGCGAACTGGCAGGGCGCCCGGTGATGGCTGATGGCGGCTACCAAGGCAATCCCGAGGTGATCATGCCCTACCGCAAACCTCGTGACGGTAGCGATCTGCCGGACTGGAAAGAAGACCTCAACGCCGGCCACCGCAAGATCCGCGCCCGCGTCGAACACGCGCTCGCTCGGATGAAGTGCTGGAAGATCCTGCGCGACTATCGCCGCGCCGCCCGCACCCTGAACGACACGGTGTCCGGAATCGCACACCTGCACAACATCCTCCTCACGGACTGATCCGCAACACCAGCACCACCAAACACAAGATCAGTTACGAGACATCGCTTAGGCGGCGCGTGGTGTCCTAGGGCGTGTCTCCTGACTATTTGACCTCTCGGGCCGAGGATGGGCGAATGGTGCGCGCTGAGGTGTTCGCTGATGAGGTGTGGGCTCCCATGGATGCGTCCGGCGACCATGGCGTCAACGTGCTGATCGACTCCGCAGGAACCCTGCCCGGCGTGGGCGCACCGGCGGGTGCGACTGGAGGCTCCGTTCGGCGTCACCGTCACCGGGGTGGTCCGCTTCACCTGGCCGCGCGGCGTTGTCGGCCTGCACGGCGCCGCGGCGGTGACCGGCACCCTGCCGGACTACGTCAGCCCGAGCATGGTGTGGGGTGACGTGGCACGGCCGACAGCTCGGGTATTGACGTTGCTCGAGTTGTTGCAGTCCGGCGGCACCCGTACCTCTGCTGAGCTGGCCGAGCGGCTGAACGTGGATGGACGCACGGTGCGCCGCTACGTGGAGCACCTGCGTGACCTCGGCATTCCGGTGGATTCCGTGCGTGGTCGTTACGGCGGTTACCGATTGGCGCGCCACTACCGGATGCCTCCGTTGATGCTCACCGACGAGGAAGCACTGGCGGTCGTCTGGGGGCTTCTGCTGACGGGCCGGTCGGGGTCTGGTCCGGCCTCGATCGGTGACGTGGAGGCCGCCACCTCGAAGGTGCGCCGGGTACTGCCCCCGGCCCTGGCACGACAGATTGACGCAGTGGTCGAAACCGTGAATTTCACCGGCGGTCGGATCGGCGAGGCAGACCACACCGGGGGTGGCGAGGAGGCAAGCGCGAGAGTGCTTCTCAGGCTGGTGCAGGCGACGGGGGACCGGCGTCCGGTTGCCTTCGACTACATGCCGCGGCACGGACGTGCACGGTTACGCACCGTTCATCCGCACGGCATCGTTGCCATGCACGGGTTGCTCTACCTCACCGGCCACGACGTCGGGCGCCAGGCGGAGCGGACGTTCCGCCTGGACCGCATCGCCGGCCTGCGCCTGCTGGAAGGCACGTTCGAGGTGCCGGATGACCTGAACCCGGTGCAGCGGGTTGTGGGCCCGCTCGCAGCGGGTCCCGGGCGACACGAGGTGTCAGTGCTCGTCGACGCTGACGCAATGCAAGTGCGAGCGTTGTTCCCGGAGACGCTGGCGTCGGTCGAACCGGTAGCCGGCGTCGCCGGAAATGGTCACTGGCTGAGAATTTTCGTACGTGCGGAACGTTTGGAATGGGTCGCGGGAAGATTGGCCGCTCTCGATCGACCGTTCGTCATCGAGCAGCCGAAGGCTCTGCACGGGGTCGTTGCCGCGCTGGGGCAGAAGCTGATCGCCGCGGCGATCGTCGATCCCGGCGGCGACTCGGGCTAGGACCGCGTGGCGACTCCTCGTCCAAGGTCCGTCAGGTCGCGTCGTACCTGTGCTCGACCTGCGTCTGTGGTCAGTCCGCCTTGCTGGTGGGCGGTGGCATCTTGGGTGTCCGGTTCTGCTGCAGTCGCAGCGCCTGCGGCGTGACCGGCGTGTAGAGGTTGACGAGTGACCCTTCGGGGTCGCGGATCAGAACGGACATGTTGCCCCAGGGCATCATCGTCGGCGCCTGCACGATGTCGAGGTCATCGCCGAGTTCGGCCTTCATGAGGGCGAGCAGGGATTCGACGTCCTCCACGACGAACTCGACGATGGCGGTGCGGTTGGCGGCCGCTCGCGGTGGGTCGTCCGTGATGAAAGCGACCCGCTCCGGCGTGCTGAGCGCGAACGTCGCGGACGGTGTCACCAGCTCGACGAAGTCGTCAGTCAGGTACTGCGGGGTGGCGCCGGTGAGGACCTCGTAGAAGCGGACGAGTTGCGGTAGGTCGTCGGTGATCACGCGGACGGAGGCCAGTTGGACGGTGTTCGTTGTCATGATCACGACGCTATCCTGAATACCGGACATAACCTGTCCGGATCAGGCTTGTCTCCAGCATGAGGTCACCGGAGACCACTGTGGACAAGGCGGTTGTCGACCCAAGGGTGGTGACGGGCGTCGACCGCCTTCGCTTTGCCGGGCTGTTGCCGCTCGGGGTGCCGGAGTCCGCAGCGAACTCCGGCATCCCGGGCATGCTGGCGTGGAGTACGGCTTCGGCGCGATCAGGTCGCCGGGCCGGTCCACTGCTGGTTGGCCCCGCCGTTGCAGGTCCAGATGATCACTGCGGTCCCGTTGGCGGTCGCGGCGCCGTTGACGTCCAGGCACAGTCCGGACTGGCCGTTCGTGATCGTGCCGTTCGAGTTCGACGTCCACTTCTGGCCGTTGCCGCCGGTGCAGTTCGCGATCACGGCCGCGGTCCCGGCGGAAGTCCCGCCACTCGCGGTGTCCAGGCACCGCTGCCCGTCACCGGAGTAGACGGTCAGCGCCCCGGAGCTCGTGCGGGTCCACTGCTGGTTCGTCCCGCCGTGACAGTCCCAGATCCCCAGCGAAGTGCCGGGGGTGGTCGACGAGCTGGGCACGTCCAGGCACCGGTTCGCGGCCACGGCGCGGATCGCGCCATTGCCACCGTTCCCGCCGCTGCTGTTGAGCACGTCGAGAACGGCGGTGTAGGCCTGTTTCTTGCCGTAGTTGCCGTCGAACAGCAGCGGTGTGTCGCCCGAGCGCCACGAGTACTTGTCCGTGACGCCCCAGACCGTGATGCCGGTGCAGCGGGAGACCGCCGTGCACGCCTGGGTGACCTGCCGGTAGACGTTCGCCTGACCGGAGCCCGAGCCGCCGACGTCCAGCTCGGTGATCTGCACGTCGACGCCGAGGTCGGCGAAGCGCTGCAGGTTCGTCTGGTAGCTGCCGAGGTTGGAGTTCGAGCCGAGGTGGCTCTGGAAGCCCACGCAGTCGATCGGCACGCCCCGGCTCTTGAAGTCCCGGACCATGTTGTAGATCCCGGTGCTCTTCGCGTTGACGCCGTCGGTGTTGTAGTCGTTGTAGCAGAGCTTGGCGTTCGGGTCGGCCGTGCGAGCCGCGCGGAACGCGTCCTCGATGTAGCCGTCACCGAGCTTCTGCTGGAACACCGACTGCCGGCGGGTGCCGTTCTCCTCGAACGCCTCGTTGACGACGTCCCACGCGTAGAGCTGGCCCTTCCAGTGACCGGCCACCTGGCTGATGTGGTTCTGCATCGCCGACCGCAGGTTGCTCGCGTCCAGCCCGCTCACCCACCCGGCCAGCTGCCCGTGCCACACCAGCGTGTGCCCGCGGATCTTCATCCCCTTGCTCCTGGCCTGGCTGACGATCTGCTCCCCCGGCCCGAAGTTGAACTGGTTGCGGTTCGGCTCGACCGTCGCCCACTTCATCTCGTTTTCCGGGGTGACGCCGTTGAACTCCGACGTCCACGTGTTCACGTACGCCGCTTCGCCGAGGTGACTCGTGGAGATCGCGGCGCCGAGGTACCTTCCGCTCTGCGCCGCCGCGGCGCCGAGTGTGCTCGCCGCGCCGGCGGTGCCGGGGAACAGCACCAGGGCACTCGCCGCGAGTCCGGCGGTCGCCGCGGTGGCGAGCGCGGTCCGCCATCGGGATGGGCTGATGGTCATGACAACCTCGTTCCTTCGTCGAAGGTCCTAGCCCAGCGTCCACTGCTGGTTGCTGCCGCCGTTGCAGGTCCACAGCTCGACCAGCGCGCCGTTGGCCGTCGACGCACCCGTCACGTCCAGGCACAGGCCGGACTGCCCGCCGGTGACCGTGCCGTTGGAGTTGACCGTCCACTGCTGGTTGGCCCCGCCGTTGCAGGACCAGGTCACCACCTTCGTGCCGGCGCTGGTCCCGTTGCCCGAGGCGTCCAGGCAGAGCGTCTGCCCGCCGACGGTGGCCGTCAGCTGGTTCGACGACGTGCGGGTCCAGGTCTGGTTCGCCTGGCCGCTGCAGCTGTAGATCTGCAGCTGGGTGCCGGACGTCGTGGTGGAGCCCGGGACGTCGAGGCACTTGCCGGCGCCCACCGCGTGCAGCGGTCCGGTGCTGGTGCCGCTGCCGCCGGTGCCGTACGCGGCGGCGGTGATGTTGGCCTGCACGGCGTTCTCGGTGGCGTCGGACGGGTAGCCCGAAGTCATCACGCCTTCGTAGAAGGTGCCCGCGGAGCCGATGCTGTTGTCGCCCCCGGTGCCGAGGATGATCGCGCCTTCCTTGCGCATCGGGTTGTAGCCCGACACGTTGGGGCGTGAGCCGTTGTAGAAGGTGGACAGGCCACCGGACTGCGCGTTGCCGCCGCGGATGGACCAGTGGTTGGCCTCACCCTTGAGGATCGCGGTCAGGTAGCGGTGGTTGACGGTGGGGTCGTTGGCGTTGTAACCGGCGTTGACGCCGGAGTAGAGGCCGTTCTCGAGGTCGGACATGACCCAGGGACCCGGTCCGGCGCCGTAACCCCAGACCTTGATGTTGCCGAAGTAGATGGCCTCCATGGTGCCGTTGCCGTTGTCCCGGCTGTTGCGCTCGGCGTTGCCGTAGTCGAAGCAGCAGCCGCCGTTGTAGTGCGTACCGTCGAAGATCGCGTACATGCCTTCCGGCTGGTCACCGGTCGCGACACCGTTCGTGTTGTTGTTGCGGTAGCCGGTTCCGGGGGCGACGAACACGCCGTACGCCTTCTGGCCGCCGATGGTGATCGGGGCGGCGGTGGCGTTGGCCAGGTTGTCGTACCCGCCGGCGGCCGGGCCGGAGAACCCGCCGGGCGGTGCTTGCGTGAGGTGGTTGCCGCGGCCGGACTGGTCGTAGATGACGGTGATGAGACACGTCGTGCTCGCGCAGAACGAATCCTGGGCCGCGGCGTTCGCGACACCGCCGGCGCTCAGGACGCCGATGTCCCGTGTCGCGTTGTCGGACGACCGCCGGACTTGGTACAGGGCACCGTTGTAAGCGCCGTAGAGCGCCCGGGTGGTGGAATGCGCGGCCACGCAGGACGTCCCGCCGGCAGCGTAGAGGTCGCACGGCCCTTGCGTCGCGGCCTGCGCCGGTGCGGCCGGGCCGGCCAGCGCGCCCGCGGCGAGCGCCACCGCGGCGCCCATGGTTTGCAGCAACCTTCTCCATCGTGGGGTCATGAGCGAACTCCTTTGTCCGGTCGGGGATGCTCTCGCCGTGCCAGGGGTCGTGAGTGAGAAACAGTGTTAGAACACTGTTTCTCACTCACGACCGGCCGCGGTCAGCTTCGGTTCCACTTCTGGGCGTTGCTGCCCGTACAAGCCTGCAGGGTCACCGGTGCGCTGTTCCCGGTGCCGCTCGGGCCGAGGCACAGTCCTGATGGGACACCCGTGATCGTGCCGTCGGCATTCGCGTTCCACTGCTGGTTGGTGCCGCCCGTGCAGTCCCAGATGATCGCCCGGGTGCCGGCCGCGGTGCTCGCTCCCTCGGCGTCGAGGCACTTCGTGCCGTACACCTGGAGCTGCTTCCCGGAGGTGAGGGTCCACTGCTGGTTCCCGCCGCCGTTGCAGTCCCACAACGTGACCTGGGTGCCGTTGGTCTGCGACGCGCTCGGGACGTCGAGGCACCGGCTCGAAGCGGTGTTGCGCAGCACGGAGGTCGACCCGCCGCCCGAGCCGGTCACGGCGAGGTTGTCGAACTGCGCGGTCTCCCCCTGGCTCGTGCCGATCCCGACCTGGCCCGCCGGGAAGGTGGTATCGGTGACCGTTCCGACGACCACACCGTCGACGGTGGCGGTGATGGTGCTGCCGGAGAAGCCCAGGGACAGCTTGTGCCAGCGGTTGGTGCCCAACGCGGTCGTCGTACCGCTGCGCAGCGTCGTGACCTGCTGGCTGGTGTTGTTGCGCTGGATCGACCAGGCACCGGTGTCACCGACCCGCAGGTAGTAGGCGTTCAGCGCGCCCTGGTTGCCCGTGTCCTGGGAGCCGGCCCGGCCGAGCAGCTGGACGTACCCGGACTTCTCCAGCAACACGTCCGCGTTGACCGTGTAGGTGCTCCAGGCCACGTTGCCCAGCAACGCGTACGGATCGGTCGTCTTCTTCCAGGGGATCGCCTTCTGCGGAGCGGACTGGCGCACGCACGTGCCGGAACGGCCGGCGCCGCAGGCGGACGTCTCGAAGGCGCCCTCCATGTCCATCAGGTACTTGGCTTCCTTGCCCGTCGCGTACCCGTCGAAGTCGTCGCTATAGGGCAGGTTCAGCGAGCCCTGCGCCGGACTGGTCGCGGTGCCCTTGCCCTGCCCGGTGGTGGTCGTGATCGTGTACAGGTAGCCGGGCTGGGCGGTCAGGGAGAACGCGCCGCCGGACGGGGTGACGTCGGCCGTGTGCCCGAAGAAGTCCGCGGGGTTGTTCGAGTTCAGGTTGGTCGCCCACACGTGCACCTGGCCGGTGGACAGCCCGCCGGTGACGTTCAGGTTTAGCGTCTGGGCCGAGGTGGCGTCCATGGTTTCGATGATCGTGCTGTAGTCGGTGTTGTTCGGCGACTTCAGCGAGACGTAGCTGCCGTTGGCGCGGTTGCCGCCGAGGTAGCCGCTGGAGGTGTCGAGGTACTTCCAGCCGGGCGCGGTGAACTGCGTGGTGTGCGCCAGCGCCCAGGCGTCCTTGCCGATCGAGTAGTAGCCCGACCACGGCTGGTTGGCCAGCGCCAGCCCGACGGTCGGCCAGGGGATGTTCGGCGTGGTGGCGGCGATGAGGTCCCAGTTGAGGTAGGCGGTCATCTTGCCGTCGAGGTAGACGCGGTTGATGCCGCGGGCCAGCGGCTTGGCGCCGTCGTTGTAGTCCTGGGAGCCGTTCTCGCTGGACCACAGCGTCTTGCCGGTGTTGGTGACGCCGGCCGGGACACTGCACGACGTCTGCGAGCTGAGGTAACCACAGGTGTAGTGGGCGCTGAGCACGTCGGTGGCGTTGCGGTAGGCCGTGTTCGTCGAGATGGCGCTCGCGGGCCCCCAGTCCCCCGGCCAGGAATCACCGGAGATGAGCTTGACGGCGCTGTACCCGTTGGCGTTGAGCGCGTTGCGGATGGTGACGGTCCAGTCGGCGCTCCACTGCTTCTCGTTCTGGACGGTCGTGAGGTAGTCCATCGTCAGCCCGTGCTGCTTGGCGCACCCGAGCCACGAAAGGTAGTAGCCGGTCAGGTCGTCGGAGAAGAACGTGCCGTTGCCGATCCAGCCCGGCGCACCCCAGGGCAGGCCCACGAGCTTGATGCCGGGGTTGCGCGCCTTGGCCTGCTCCATGAGCCACCACTCGTAGCCGCGGTTGCAGTCCAGGTCGCCGCGGAAGTGGGCGTGGCTGGGCTCCGCGCCGCTGGTGGAGTTGGTGTCGCCGCCCATCTCCACCTTGAGGATCTGCAGCGCGGCGCCGTAACCGGGCTTGAACAGGTAGTCGAGGATCTGGCCGCGCTGCGGCTCGGGGTAGTCGATCAGCAGGCGGCTGTTGCCACCGCCGCCGCTGACCGCGCCGACGCCGTCGAAGGTGCGGCCGGCCGATCCGCCGTTGATCGTGATCGAGGTGGCGGCCTGGGCCGGCGCGGCCCCGGCCACCACGCCGGCGGCCAGGACGACGACCACGGCCATCGTGGTTCGCACCCTGCGGAACAAGGCTCCGGGCATGGCGGTTCTCTCTTCCGACGCAGGGGGGATCAGACGGCCGTGACGGTCCACTGGTTGTTGGTGCTGGTGTTCGGCGCCCACAGGACGACCGTGGAGCCGGCCGTGGTGGTGCCCGCGCCGTCGAGTGCGGTGCCGGTGCCCCGGTTGACGATCTGGTAGCGCCCGTTCCCGATCCCGGTCAGCCGCCACTGCTGGTTGTCACTCCCGGTCCAGGACGTCTGCACGGCGTTGACGCCGTTGCCCGTCCGGCCGCCGCTGTCGGCGACCATGCCGTTGGTGCGGTTGACGATCCGGTAGTACCCGTTGCCCAGGTCGACCAGCTGCCACTGGAGGTTGGCCGAGCCGTCGTAGGACCACTGCTTGAGCACCGACCCGGCCGCGACGCTCCCGCCGCTGTCGAGCACCAGGCCGGTCGTGACGTTCGCGATCCGCACCCAGCCGGTGGGGAGCGGTCCGGACCCCGGAGCCGGGATCTGGCCGGTGAAGGTCAGCTTCACCACGTACGCCGGGGCGCTGAACGGCGCTGACGGCAGCCGGATGTGCAGCCCTGAGCCGTCCTGGGTGCGGTCGGGCAGGTCGGTGTAGGACCCGGCCGTGGCCCCGAGCAGCTGCACGGTCTTCAGCGAGCCGAGGTTGATCCGGCTCGAGCCGAGCATCGTGACGTCCAGCGTGCTGCCCGGCCACCCCAGGACCGTGGCGTACAGGACGGTGTTGTCCTTGCTCCGGGTGAACCGGATGTCGCGGTTGGTGCCCTCACGCGGCGTGGTGAAGGAGCCGCCGCCCATCTGCGTCGGGCCTTCGCCGTAGGCCGACCAGGCGCGGGTGGCGTAGATCGACTCCCCGAAACGGCCGAGGTAGTCGCCGATGCCGAGCAGGATCGTCCGCTGCCCGGACGGGATGGTGCCGTCGGCCATCGGCGCGATGTTGAGCAGCATCGTGCCGTTCTTGCTGACGCGGTCGATCAGCGCGTGCAGCATCGCCTTCATCGAGTAGTAGCCGATGCCGGTCGTGTAGCACCAGCTGGAGCTGGAGATGCTGTCGTCGGTCAGCCAGTACGGGTTCTGGATGTCCCCCGGTCCGCCGCGCTCGAAGTCGAAGACCTCGCCCCGGTTGTCGAAACCGTCCTTGTAGGTCGCGACGACGTCCTTGTTCCACGCGACGGCCTTGTTGTAGTAGTACGACAGGAAGTTCAGCCGCCGGGACTCGTCGACGCGCGGCAGGTTGAAGTCCTGCCACAAGAGATCCGGCTGGTAGCCGTCGACGACTTCGGCCAGCTTGTCGTACCAGAGCTGGTTCTCCGCCGCCGCGCCCAGTTGGCCGTACAGCTTGCGCAGACCGGCGTCCGACTGCGCCGGCACGTGGTCGTAGAAGCCGGTGAAGTGGTAGGCGTGGTGCAGCGACACCATGAACTTCAGCCCCCGGGCGCGGATCGCGTCGGCGTGCAGCCGCGCCAGGTCCAGCCGTGGCCCCTTGGCGACCGAGTTCCATTCGTTGACGGCGCTGTTCCACATCGAGAAGCCGTCGTGGTGCTCGGCGACGGGTCCGGCGAACTTGGCGCCGGCGTCGGCGAACAGCTGCGCCCACTCCGCCGGGTCGAAGTTGCCGCCCGCGGACTTGAGCTTCGGCGCGAACTGCACGAAGTTGCCGGCTTTGTCGCGGGCCCCGTTGACGAAGTTGTGGTAGGGCCACGCCGACGGGTCGCCGTACACGGCCTGGTGGTGGTTGTTCTCGGCCGAGCCAGCGACGTACATGTTGCGGGGGTACCACTCGTTGCCGAACGCGGGGACGCTGAAGACGCCCCAGTGGAAGTAGATGCCGAACTTGGCGTCGCAGAACCACTCCGCCGCGGGCGGGTGCTGGTCGACCGACGACCAGGTCGGCGTGTAGCTGCCCGGCCCGGCGGTGGCCCAGGCGGTCCCGCCGCGCAGCAGACCGGCGGCCGCCGAGCCGCTCACCGTGATCAGACCCAGCATCGTGCGACGGCTGAACTCGGACATCGCGGAAAGCCTCCTCGGCTCCGAAACAGTTAGCGTTAACACAATGTGGTGGACGAAGTGCCGCCTGGGATCACCGGAACTGACACCATGTCTAGGCTCAGCCGGAGCCGATGGTCAACCCCCATGACCGACCGGACCTGCGGCCGCCGCTAAACCCCAGCGTGGAACACACGGGCAAGGTGTAACTTTCATGCGCCGTGGCGAATGCTTGTGAGCGTGAACAGTGCCGTGTCACACTGCTCCTCGCCTGGCTCTGGAGCGCGAGCAAACGGTGACCACTACCCAAGGAGCACCTGTGAAAGTCGCGTCCTCACCTTCGGCGATCGTCAAACCCCGGCGTGCGTTCACGCTGATCGTCAGCCTGTTGTGTGCCCTGGGACTGTTCCCGGCGGTGGCCCGGGCGGACAACCCGATCATCCAGACGATTTACACGGCCGACCCGGCGCCCCTGGTGTACAACGGCCGCGTCTACCTCTACACCGGACACGACGAAGACGGCTCGACGTACTTCACCATGAAGGAGTGGCGGGTGTGGTCGTCGGCGGACATGGTCAACTGGACCGACCACGGCTCCCCCCTGAACCTCGCCAGCTTCACGTGGGCGAGCGCCAACGCCTGGGCGGGCCAGACCGTCTACCGCAACGGCAAGTTCTACTGGTACGTCCCGATGACGGTCCGGGCGACCGGCGCGATGGCGATCGGCGTGGCCGTGTCGAACAGCCCCACCGGGCCGTTCAGCGACGCGCTCGGGCACCCGCTCGTCGGCAACGGCGAGATCGACCCCACGGTGTTCGTCGACGACGACGGGCAGGCCTACCTGTACTGGGGCAACCCGCACCTGTGGTACGTGAAGCTCAACGCCGACATGATCTCCTACTCGAGCGGACCGACTCAGATCCCCCTGACCACCGCCGGGTTCGGCACCCGCACGGGGAACGCGAGCCGGCCGACGCTGTTCGAGGAAGGTCCCTGGGTCTACAAGCGCAACGGCTTGTACTACAACGTGTTCGCGGCGAACTGCTGCTCGGAGTTCATCGGCTACTCGACCGCTCCCGGCCCCACCGGACCGTGGACCTACCGCGGGACGGTCATGCCCACCCAGGGAGGCAGCTTCACCAACCACCCGGGCGTGATCGACTTCAACGGGAACTCCTACTTCTTCTACCACAACGGCGCCTTGCCGGGCGGCGGCGGCTACACGCGCTCGGTGGCCGTGGAGAAGTTCACCTACAACGCCGACGGCACCATCCCCACGATCGGCATGAGCACGACGGGCGCGCCGCAGGTGGGCACGCTGAACCCGTACACGCGGCAGGAAGCGGAAACGATCGCCTGGGAGTCCGGCGTCGAGACCGAGCCGTCCACCGAGGGCGGGATGAACGTCGGCTACCTCGAGAACGGTGACTGGATCAAGGTCAAGGGCGCCGCTTTCGGGACCGGCGCCCGGACCTTCACCGCGCGAGTCGCCTCCGCGGCCGCCGGCGGCCGGATCGAAGTCCGGCTGGACAGCACCGGGGGCACCCTGGCGGGAACCTGCACCGTTCCGGGTACGGGTGGCTGGCAGACCTGGACGAGCGTGTCCTGCCCGGTGACCGGGGCGACGGGGACGCACGACCTGTACCTCCGGTTCACCGGCGGCAGCGGCTACCTGTTCAACGTGAACTGGTGGCAGTTCGCCGCTTGACGTCACGACTCGGCGGCCGGCCCGGGTGAACGAGCGCTTCGGCGTCGCCGGCCGGCCGCCACTCCGCTTCCACTCCCGGAAAGGGGCGACGATGCCCGTTCGACCGCGCCACCGCATCCTGCACCTGCTCACCGCCGCGGCCACCGCACTGGCCCTGGCGACCGTGCTACCGACCCCGCCGGCCGCCGTGGCCGCGCCCGGCAGCCCGGCGCTCACCCCGCCGCTGGGCTGGAACAGCTGGAACAGCTTCGGCTGCGGCGTCACCGAGACCGCCATCCGCCAGGCGGCCGACGCGATGGTCTCGTCCGGGATGAAGGACGCGGGCTACCAGTACGTCGTCGTCGACGACTGCTGGTTCGACCCGCAACGCGACTCCCAAGGCGCCCTGCGCGCCAACGCGTCGAAGTTCCCGAGCGGCATGAAGGCGCTGGGCGACTACATCCACGGGCGCGGCCTGAAGTTCGGCATCTACCAGGTGCCGACCGACCGCACCTGTGCCCAGCGCACCGGCACCTACCCCGGTTCCACCGGCAGCGCGGGGCACGAGGTCCAGGACGCCACCACCTTCGCGTCCTGGGGCGTGGACTACCTCAAGTACGACTGGTGCTCCCCCGCCGGCACCCGCGACGAGCAGGTCGCCCGGTTCACGGTGATGCGCGACGCCGTGCGCGCCACCGGCCGCCCGATCGTCTACAGCATCAACCCCAACAGCTACCACGCCATCACCGGCGACAAGTACGACTGGGGCCAGGTCGCGGACCTCTGGCGCACCACCGAGGACCTGCTGGACGTCTGGCAGAACGGCAACACCAACAGCTACCCGATGGGCGTGGGCAACGTCCTCGACGTCACCGCCCCGCTGGCCGCGCAGGCCGGCCCGGGGCACTGGAACGACCCGGACATGCTCGTCGTCGGGCGGCCCGGGCTGTCGCTGACCGAGTCCCGCGCCCACTTCGCCCTGTGGGCCCTCATGGCCGCGCCGTTGATGGCGGGCAACGACATCCGCACGATGCCGGCCGACATCAGCGCGGTGCTGCGGAACCCGCGGCTGCTGGCGGTCGACCAGGACCGGCTCGGCGCCGGCGGCCGCCGGGTGCGTGACGACGGCAACGTCGAGGTCTTCGCGAAGCCGCTGGCCGACGGCTCGGTCGCGGTCGGGCTGCTCAACCGCGGCAGCGCCACGACCACCGTGAGCACGACCGCCGCGCAGATCGGGCTCTCCGGCTCGGCGTTCACCCTGACCGACGTGTGGACCGGCGCGACTTCGACGACCGGCGGCCCGATCGGCGCGAGCGTGCCGGCGCACGGCGTCGCGGCGTACCGGGTGTCCGGTGGTGCCCCGCTGGCCGCCACGACCTCCCGGCTGCGCGGTGCGGGTTCCGGGCGCTGCCTGGACGTCGACAACGCCTCGACGGCCGCGGGCGCGGGCGCGCTGATCTGGGACTGCCAGACCGCGGCGAACCAGCTGTGGACCACCTGGGAGAACGGCGAGGTCCGCGTGTTCGGCGACAAGTGCCTCGACGCCGACCACCAGGGCACCACCAACGGCACCCGCGTGCTCAGCTGGCCGTGCACCGGGCAGGACAACCAGAAGTGGACGTTCGGCCAGGACGGCTCGGTCCGCAACGTCCACTCCGGACTGTGCCTGGACGCCGAAGGCGCGGGTACGGCCAACGGGACCCACGCGATCCTGTGGAGCTGCAACGGACAGCAGAACCAGCGGTGGAGCCGCGTCTGATCCCCTGCGCCCACACCGAACGCCCGAGCCGCCGGATACGGCTCGGGCGTTCGGTTCTTCCCCGGGAGCGGAAGCGGCGTCAGCGATAACCGGCGGCGACGATGTTGGCCTGCACCGCGTTCTCCGTCGCGTCGGACGGGTAGCCGGCGACCATCGCCCCTTCGTAGAACGTCCCGGCGCTCAGGTTGGCGCCGCCGCCGGGCTTGCAGCAGTCACCACCGCTGCCCAGCACGATCGCCCCCTGCTTCTTCATCGGGCTGTACCCGCTCGGGAGCCCGCCGTCCCACAGTGTCGTCAAGCTGCCGGACTGGGCGTCGCTGCCCTTCATGGCGAACCGTGACGTCCCGTTGTTCTTCAGCACCGCCGTGACGAACTTGCTGCCGAACGCCCGCTGGCCGGGGTTCCACGACTGGCTCCCGCCGGGGTAGAGCCCCCACTCGAGGTCGGCCTGCACCCACGGGCCGGTGCCGGAGCACCCGCCGAACCAGCACTGCTTGCCGAAGTTGATCGCGTCCATCGCCCCGGCCGCGTCGGCCTTCCTGGTCGTCTCGCTGTTGCCGTAGTCGAAGCAGCAGCCGCTGTTGACGTGCGTCCCGCTCGTCACCATGTACATGCCCTCGGGCGCACTGCCGGTGGGCACGCCGGTCAGGTGGCCGTCCCGCCAATAGCTGTTGCCGGGGTTGATGTACAGGGAGTAAGCCTTCTGGCCCCCGACCGCGAGGGACTCCGTGGTGGCCTTCGCGGGACTGCTCTGGCTGGACCCGGGAACCGCGCTCGACCCCTGGTACCACAGGTCGTTCCCCCGCCCGGACTGGTCGTAGACCACCGTGATGACGCAGGACGTGCCGGAACAGAAGGAGTCCTGGGCTCCGGCGTCGGCCGCACCGCCCGCCGCCAGGGCGCCGACGTTCCGGGTGGCGTTGTCGGACGCGCGCCGGACCTGGTACAGGTTTCCGTTGTAGGAGCCGTAGAGCGCACGAACCGTGCTGTGTGCGGCGACGCACGGCGTGCCGCCCGAAGCGTAGATGTCGCACGGGCCCGCGCCCGTCGGCGGCGGGGTGCTCGTGCTCCACCGCTGGTTGCTCTGGCCGTGGCACGTCCACAGGATGACCGCGGTGCCGTTGGCCGTCCCGGCCCCGTTCACGTCCAGGCACAACCCCGACTGGACCCCGGTGACCGACCCGTCGGAGTTCTGCCGCCACTGCTGGTTCGCCCCGCCGGTGCAGGACCAGATGATCACCGCCGTGCCGGGCGCCGTCCGGTTGCCGTAGGCGTCCACGCACCGCGTCCCGCTCATCCCCCGCAGCTCACCGGCGGCGGTGAACTCGAAAGCCTGGCTCGCCTGGCCGGTGCAGTCCCGGATCTCCAATGCCGTTCCCGGCGTGTCGACGCCGCCCGTCACGTTCAGGCACCGCCCCGACGCCGCGCTCGCGAGGGACGTCGACGCCGCGGACGCCGGTGGCGCGCCGGTCAGGGCGGCCGCCAGCATCGCGGCCAGAACCAGGACGGCACGCACCGGTTTGACTCGAGTGGTCACGAATCCTCCTTCGAGCGCTGCGGACTTCTCCGCAGACGGATTGTTAGCGCTAACACAAAAGTCATGCCGTCGCGCGCAGAACGAGCTTGGTGTCCAGCACGGCACAGCGGGGCGTGGCCGAGCCACCGAGCATGGCGAGCAGTTCACCCGTCATCCGGGCGCCCATCTCTTCGATCGGCTGGCGCACGGTGGTGAGCGGCGGATCCGTCCGACGGCCGATCGGCAGGTCGTCGAACCCGATGACAGCCACGTCCCCGGGCACCCGCCGCCCCGCGCGCTGCAGGGCCCGCAGCGCGCCGACCGCCATCATGTCCGAGGCCGCGAAGATGGCGTCTACGTGCGGCCTGCGGTCCAGCAGGCGGGCCGTGGCGTGCTCGCCGGACGCCTGACCGAAGTCCCCGAACACCACCAGCCCCCGGTCGCCGCGGCCGGCGCCCACCACCGCCTCCCGGTAGCCGAGCAGCCGGTCCACGCCCGCGGTCATGTCCTGAGGTCCGGCGATGGTCGCCACGGTGCGCCGCCCCGCGTTGATGAGGCGCTGGGTGGCCTGCCGCGCACCACCCCGGTTGTCCACGTCGACGTAGGAGGAGCAGTCCCCTTCCCGGACCGGGCGGCCGCCGAACACCACCGGGATGCCGAGCCAGTCCAGGTCGAGCGGGCGGCGGCCGTGCATGCCGACGACGAGGGCGCCGTCGACGTGGCCGCCGTCGAGGTAGCGCACCACGGGGGCCTGGTAGTTCTCCGTCGCGGGCACCGTGAGCAGGACGAGCTGCAGGCCCGCCTCGGTCAGCTCCTTCCCGGCACCGGCGGAGATGCGGGCGAAGTAGGGGTCGGCGAACAGCCGCAGCACCTCCTCGCACACGACCAGCGCGACCGATCCGGTGCGCCCCGCCGTCGCCCGCGCGGCTCTCTGCCGGGCGTAGCCCAGAGCCGACATCGCCGACTCGACCTGCTTGCGCGTTTTCGGCCGGACCCGCGGAAAGCCGTTGAGCACGCGGGACGCGGTGGCGGTCGACACCCCGGCCGCTCGCGCGACGTCGGCCAGGGTCGGACGGAGCTGGGGCAACTCGACGGACGACACGTTCGCTCTCCCAAGACGTCATTGTCTCTGCGGGGCTCGCTCGACGATACCGCCGGGTAACGGGCCGCTCAGGCTCGTTGGACCCGGAATCGCTGGTTGGCACCGCCGGTGGCCGTCCACTGGGAGATCCGCGCGCCGTCGGCGGTCGAGGCTCCCCACACGTCCATCGTCAGGCCGCTCAGCCGGTTGACCAGGCCGACCACGCCGCCGCCCTGGTCGACCACACGCCACTGCTGGGCGGTGGCGCCGGAGTCCGGTTGCTGGCTGATGTCCGCGCCGGTGGCGGTACCGGCCACCTGGAGCACCAGGCCGCTGTGGCGGGCCCGGACGCGGTAGTAGCCGTCGCCGGAGTCGAGGAAGTCGAACTGCTGGTTCTGCCCGCCGGTGGCCGGCCACTGCTGCAGCAGGGCGCCGGCCGCGGTGGAGACGCCGCTGACGTCCAGGAGCTTGCCACTGTGCTCGGCGACCAGGGTGTAGTTCACCCCGACCTGCACCGGAGGCCCGGCCGGCGGAGTCGACGAGTCGAACTGCGTGATGAACTTCCACACCTCACCGGAGGTCCAGGTCTGCCAGCCGTCGCAGGTGCACCCGTCCCTCGGGCCCGGGTCGTGCCCGGCGCCGTCGAACGCGGCCCAGACCACCGGGTACCCGGCCCGGCAGCCGGAGTAGGCGGTGACGACGTGCGTCAGGCTGCCCGGCGCCGGCTCGGGCGGGTTCTGCGGCGTGCAGCCGTTGTTCCGGACGAACTGGTCGCGCAGCGAACGTCCGGACGCGATGGGCAGAACGTCGTCCCGGAGGCCGTGGAGACCGATGTACGCGACGGGCTGGGTGCCGCCGCTGCACCCGCTGAGGTTCGCCCCGGAGTAGACGGCGACCGCGCGGAAGACCGCCGGCCGGGCGCAGGCGAGCGCGTAGCTCATGGCCGCGCCGTAGCTGAATCCGCCGGCGAAGACCTGCGAGGTGTCGACGCACAGTGCCGCCTCGAGCTGCCTCAGCAGGTCGTCGACGAAGGTGACGTCCTGGCCGCCGGGGTTGGCCCAGCCGTTGCCGTTGCCCTGGGGCGCCACGAAGATCGTGGTGTTGCCCGCGCTGTCCGCCAGCCGCCGGAGCCCGTAGTAGGACCAGTTGTAACCGTCGGTCCCGCCCGAGTCGACGTCGTCGGCCGTGCCGCCGCGCCAGTGCAGCCCGACGAACAGCCGGTACGGGTGGCTGTTGTCGTAGTTTGCCGGGATCCGCAGGATGTAGCCGCGATTCTGGCCGCCACTGGAGATCGTGTGGTTGCCGCTCGCCAGGCCGGGGGCGGCTCCGCAGCCGGCGGTCCCGGCGGCGGCCGCCGACCGCACACCCGGTGCGGCTTGTGCGGTGCCGGTCCCGGCCATCGCGAGCAGCGCCCCGACGGCCACGGACGCGAACAGGGCTCTGAACCTCACCATCGCGGGGCTCCCTCTGGTCTTCGAACATCGTCGTTCTCCAGGGTCGTGAGGAAAGTCGATGCGCGCTCCGGAATCGTCCGGTCACCGACCGAACAGGCAAGAGCCAAGATAGAAGCGGGCGGCGGCAAAGGTCAATGCGCGGTGAAACTTACTCATCCGCACCGGATCGTGCCCGTCCCTCGATGGCGGCCGTCCACAAAGGAGTGAGCACAGGACTGCGTACCCGAAGCCAGGCCCCGAGTACGCACTTCTCTGCTCACTGACCGAAGAGACGCCGCTGGATCTCGCGCCGATAGTCCTCCAGGGTGTTGTCGAGGTGGACGGCGGCCGCCCGGGCCGCCTCGTCCGGGTCGCCGTCACGGATCGCCCGGTAGATGGCGGCGTGCTCCTCGATCGCGTCCGAAGCGTGGCCGCCTGTCGCGCCGGACATTCCGATGATGTTCGTCTGGCGTTGCAGGCGGCGGGCTTCGCGCACGGCCGCGACGAGGAACCGGTTGTGCGACGCGGTGGCGACGCAGAGGTGGAAGTCGTTGTCGCCCGATCGAACAGCGCGCTCTGCCCGCTCAGGTGACCGTACCGGCAGGTCTCGGCGGCGGCCTCGATCGCGCGCAGCTCGACCGGGGTGGCGTTCCCCGCGGCCAGCCTGCCGGCCGCGGTCTCCTGGACCCGGCGGAACTCGAACAGCATGTAGACGTGGCCGAGATCGGCAGGGAGGAAGAAGCCGCCCCACCGGGAAGCGCCGAGCATGCTCTCGTCGTCGGACACATACAGCCCACGTCCCTTGTGCGCTCGTACCCGGCCGATCGCCGAGAGGATCTTGACGGCCTCCCGCACCACCGTCCGGCTGCTGCCCATCCGCGCCGCCAGCTCGACCTCCGTCGGCATCCGGTCACCGGGCCGCAGTTCCAGCTCGGCGATCAGATTCAGGATCTGCTCGGCCACCACTTCGTAGCCGGGCCGGTACGGGGCCGGCGGTGCGGCTTCCTCGTTACGAGTCACCCGATGAGTATGACTCTGTGGGCACCGTTCAGTGACTGTACCTCGCGGCTCACCTGTCCGGTCAACACCCGGAAAGCCCAAGGTGAAACTTACATACGTTCCCGCAGGTGACGATGCCGGATGGGGACGATGGGTCCTTTCGTCTCTTGACGTCGACCCGACCTTGACCTCGTATGAGTCGTACACATCGTTCCCAGGTTCGCCTGGTCCACTGTGGATTTTCGGGCGCCCGAGACCCGTCCCCGGAGAGGTACCGCCATGCCGCCGCGCACCGGATCCGTGGCCGCCGCGCTCGTCACCGCCCTCGTGGTGACCGCGCTCGCCGCGCCACCCGCCCACGCCGCGACCGTCACCATCGCCGTGTCGCCCACCGGTGACGACGCCGACCCCGGCACCCCCGAGCAGCCCGTCGCCACCCCGGCCAGGGCGCAGCAGCTGGCCCGCGCCCGGTCCGCCGCCGACGACGTGGTCGTGCAGCTCGCCGGCGGCACCTACCGGCTCGCCGCTCCGCTGACGTTCACCAGCGCCGACTCCGGGCGCAACGGCCACACCGTCACCTGGCGGGCCGCTTCCGGCCAGACGCCGATCCTGTCCGGCGGTACGCAGGTCACCGGCTGGACGGTGCAGGACGCGAGCCAGAACGTCTGGGTGGCTTCGGTGCCGCGGGGGGCCGACTCGCGGCAGCTGTTCGTCGACGGCGCGCTGGCGCCACGCGCCTCGATCCCGATCTCCCGCAGCGACGTGCAGATCACCACCGCTGGCATGACCATCGTCAACTCCGCGCTGGACTACCTGGCGACGTTGCCCCAGCAGAACCGGATCGAGGTGGAGAGCCAGAACTCCTTCACCGACCGGTACTCCCCCGTCGACCACGTCAGCGGCACCTCGGTCGTCATGCAGCAACCCGCGTGGAACAACAACAACTGGGGCTACGACACCCTCGCCAAGCCCTTCGGCGGCGGCCGGCTGTTCCTGGAGAACTCCTACTCCTTCCTCAAGAACACCGGCCAGTGGTACCTCGACCCGCAGGCCGGGAAGCTCTACTACAAGGCGCCGAGCGGCTGGGCTCCCGGCAGCCACGACGTGGAGCTGCCGCGGTTGACGTCCCTCCTGCAGATCAGCGGCGGCTACGACAACCCGGTGCGCGGCCTCACCTTCAGCGGCCTGCACTTCGAGCACACCACCTGGCTCACGCCCGGCACGTCGGTCGGCTACGCCGACCAGCAGAGCGGCACGTTCCTCCCGGCCGCGGCATCGATGCCGGGCGACTTCCTGAGCTCCTGCCAGTCGGGCTGCCCGCTGTTCGAGGGCGCCCGCAACGGCTGGGCGCAGGCCCCGGCCGCCGTCCAGGTCTCGGCCGCCACCGGGATCACGTTCAGCGGCAACACCTTCACCCACCTCGGGCAGGTGGCGCTGGGCATCGGCAACGACGCGAACGCCCACGCGTCCGGGGTCGGCCTCGGGGCGTCGTCGATCACCGTGGACCACAACACCTTCACCGAGGACTCGGGCGCGGGCATCGTCGTCGGCGGCGTACGGCCGGATGCCCACCACCCGTCGAACGCGGCGATGACCGACCGCGACATCACGCTGTCGAACAACACGGTGAGCCGGGTCGCCCTGGACTACCGGGAAATGGCCGGCATCCTGTCGACCTACGTCACGCACGCCGTGATCACGCACAACGACGTCGCCGACCTCACCTACGACGGCATCGACGTCGGCTGGGGCTGGGGCGCGAACGACCCCGGTGGCAGCCAGGACTACCGCAACCGCGGCCTGTACGACTACCAGCCCGTGTACTCCACCGCGACGACGTTGCGGGACACCGTCGTCAGCTACAACCGGGTGCACGGCACGAAGAAGCTCATGCACGACGGCGGGAGCATCTACAACCTCTCCGCCAACCCGGGGAGCTCGATCGACCACAACCACGTCTACGACAACAACCGCACGGTCGGGCTGTACCTGGACGAAGGCTCCCGCTACGTCTCCCTGTCGGCCAACGTGATCCAGGACTCCGGGGTGTGGGCCTTCACCAACGCGAGCGGCAGCAACAACACCGACGACAGCACGTTCAGCGGGAACTGGTACAACGGCGGCGCGACGAACGTGGCCACCGGTTCGCCGCACAACAACGTCCTGAGCGGGAACGTCCAGGTGAGCGGCACCAGCTGGCCTTCGGGCGCGCAGCAGGTCATCGCCACTGCGGGCCCCGGTGGTACCGGGCCGGCCGCGGGCCCGGTGCGCGCGGCCGGCGCGGGCCGGTGCCTGGACGTCGACGGTGCCGGCACCACCCCCGGCGCCCAGGTGCAGATCTGGGACTGCAACGGCGGCGGCAACCAGTCCTGGACCCGCACGACCGCGGGCGAGCTGACCGTCTACAGCGGCGACAGCACCCGGTGCCTGGACGCCTCCGGGCAGGGCACCACCCCCGGCACCAAGGTCGTCATCTGGACCTGCAACGGCGGGGCCAACCAGCGCTGGCAGGTCACCTCGGCCGGCACCGTCACCGGTGTCCAATCCGGACTGTGCCTCGACGTGACCGGCGGCGGCACGGCCAACGGCACCGCCGTCCGGCTCTGGACCTGCACCGGGCAAGCCAACCAGAAGTGGACCTTCGGCTGACCGATCGAGGAGAACCATGCGCATCCGACTCGTCATGGCTACGACAGCCCTGTTCCTGAGCGCGTTGCTCCCGGGCACCCCGGCGGCCGCCGAGTCGAACGGCGGCGTCCGGGTCATGCCGCTGGGCGACTCCATCACCGAAGGCACGCAGGTCCCCGGCGGGTACCGGATCGGGCTGTGGCAGCGCCTGAGCGCGGGCGGCTACCAGGTCGACTTCACCGGCTCGCAGTACAACGGCCCGGCCGCCCTCGGTGACCACGACCACGAGGGTCACCCGGGCTGGCGCATCGACCAGATCGACGCGAACATCGTGACCTGGCTGCGGAACACCGGCTCGCACACGGTCCTGCTGCACCTCGGCACCAACGACGTCCTGCAGAACTACGACGTCGGCCGCGCGCCCGCCCGGCTGTCCGGGCTGATCGACCACATCACCGCGACCGCACCGGACGCCGAGGTCTTCGTCGCGATGATCACCCCCCTCGCCGACTCCGGGCAGGAGTCCGCCGTCCGCACGTTCAACTCCGCGATCCCCGGGATCGTGCAGAGCAACCAGAACGCCGGCAAGCACGTGCACCTGGTCGACATGCACTCCGCCGTGACCACCGGCGATCTGACCGACGGCATCCACCCCACGGCCACCGGGTACGACAAGATGGCCGCCACCTGGTTCGGCGCGCTGCAGTCCGTGTCCGGGAGCATCGGCACCCCGGGGACGTCCGCGGCCCGGCAGATCGTCGGCACGCAGTCGGGCCGGTGCCTCGACGCCGCGAGTGCCGCCAACGGCACCCAGGTGCGGCTGCAGGACTGCGGCGGGCAGACCGGTCAGGCGTGGACCCGGGCCGGCCAGGAGCTGACCGTCGGCGGGACCAAGTGCCTCGACGCGTCCGGCCACGGCACGGCCAACGGCACCCCGGTGATCGTCTGGGACTGCCACGGCCAGGCCAACCAGCAGTGGACCGTCACCACCGACGGCACGATCACCGGGGTCCAGTCGGGCCTCTGCCTCGACGCGTACGGGCAGGGCACGGCCAACGGCACCCAGCTGATCCTCTGGGCCTGCAGCGGGCAGGCGAACCAGCGGTGGACGCTGCGCTGAAAGGCTCATGGACCGATGGGATGAAGACGTCTGTTTGACCGCGGAGATCCCTGGGCACTCCGGGCCCGGGCGAGCGGCCACCACATCCCGGTGCCCGGCCCCTCCGTGAGCAGAAGGAGCTTCCCGACCGTGATCATCCTCGGCGTCATCCTGATCGTCCTCGGCTTTCTCATCGGCATTCCCGTGCTGTACACGATCGGCATCGTCCTGGCCGTCGCCGGCGTCATCCTCGCCGTCCTGGGTGGGACCGGGCGCAAGGTCGGCGGCCGCGGGCACTGGTTCTGAGCGGGGAACACCCGCTCGCCGGGTTCTCGGGACCCGGCGAGCGGGCCGGTCGTCAGGCGCACGCCCTCCCGTCGACCGTGAAAGCCGACGGATCCGGATTGGTCCCCGTGTAACTGCCGTTGAACCCGATCGCGACCGACTGCCCCGGCGCCACCGAGCCGTTCCACGGCATGGCCGCGGCGGTCACGTCGGCGCCGGACTGCGCCCACGTCGCCGACCACCCCTGCGTCACCTTCTGGTTGCCGGGGAAGGTGAAGCCGAGCTTCCAGCTCGTCCACGCCGTCGTGCCGGTGTTCTTCAGCGTGGCGGTGGCCGTGAAGCCGCCGTTCCACGTGTTCGCCGCGTACGTCACCTGGCAGCCGCCCGCCGGGGTGGCCGGCTGTGTGGTGAACTGCGCGGCCGGTGAGTCCGGGCTCGCCAGGCCCGCGCCGTTGCGCGCTATCACGACGACCGTGTACGCGGTCGACGGCGAGAGACCCGTCAAGGTCGCCGTCGGCCCGGTGACCGTGGCGAGGACCGTCCGGGCCGAACCGGTCACGCGGACCACGTCGTAGCTCTTGACGCCACTCTCCGGGTCCGCGGCCGCCGTCCAGGTCAGCGTGGCGCCGCCGCTCGACACCGCGGACACGACGGGGGTGCCGGGCGCGGCGGGCGCGGTCGTGTCCACAGTGGACGACGACTTCTCGGCGGTCCAGCCGGCCAGCCAGGCCAGCGCCGAGTTCCAGTTGATCGCGACCTCGTTGACCGAGTACGCCTGGATGTCGTCGACGAAGCACCGCTGGGGCGCGCAGCCGGCCAGCAACCGCGCCGCGGTCGGGTCCTGCAGGCCGCTGTTGGGACCGCCCGACAACGCGCCGGGCGGGGCGGTCGGCAGCGAAGCGTCCAGCTGGTGCGCCCAGAACCGGTGGTGCACGTTCGTCACCGGCTGGTCACCGTGGCCGGAGACGTAGGAGTAGTTCGCCGGGTTGCGGCCCAGCAGGTAGTCCATCGCCGCGAACGCGCCGTCCCGGTACTTGTCCTGCTTCGTGAAGTCGTACGCCAGGGCGAGGACCACGCCGTTGTTGGCCACCAGGCCGTTGGAACCCCACTCGTACGAACCGTCGGCCGTGCGGTAGGGCGCCGGGTAGCCCATCGACGCCATCTGCGCCAGGTGGCTGTCGGCGGTCGTGGTGACCGCCGTCCTGATCGCCGCGACGTCCGCCGCCGGCAGGTCGGTGGGCACAACGGCGAGCGTGATGTCCCCGAGCGCGCCCGTCGAGGCCCAGTCGAAGCCGTGCGTCGTGAAGCTCTTCCCGCGGTAGAGCGCAGATCCGGTGACGTCGGCGCGGTAGCCGCTCTTTCCGGTGGTCGTGAACAGCTCGGCGGCGGCCCAGTAGAACTCGTCGCTCACAGTGTTGTCGCTGTACGTCCCGCCGCCGGTGCCGTCATTCGGGTCGGCCAGCACGTTCGGGTTCGCCTTCGCCGCCGTGTACGCCTTCTCGGCCGCGGCGAGCAACTTCGCCGAGTACGCCGGATCGATGCTCCGCCACAGCCGCGACGCCTGCGCCGCGACAGCTGCCATGTTCAGGGTCGCCGCGGTGCTCGGCGGCGACAGCCGGCGCGGCTGGCTGTCCTGGTCGGGCCGGGTGGGCAGGGACGTCCACTGCGCGTCGTGGATCTTGTGGTGCACCATGCCCGCCTGGGGCTTGCCGTCCGGCACCTGCATCTCCAGCAGGAAGTCGACCTCCCAGCGGGCTTCGTCGAGGATGTCGGGCACGCCGTTGGCCCGCTCCGGGATCGCCAGCTTGCCGTCACCCAGCGCGCTCGCGTCCCCCAGCCGCAGCGCCCGCTCGTACTCGTCGAGCAGTTCCCAGGCCGCGATCCCGCCGTTGACGACGTACTTGCCGTGGTCGCCCGCGTCGTACCAGCCGCCCCGCACGTCGAGGGTGTAGCCGCAGTTCAGGTCCGACCGGCAGGGGACGTTGTCGTCACCCTGGTTCGGCGCGACGTTCACGTGCCCCGCCGGGCGCGCGTAGGCGGCCCCGACGTACGCGGCGTCGATCGCGATCCCGCTGCGCTGGTGGTAGAAGAAGGCCAGCGAGTCGCGACGCAGCTTCTGCAGCGCGTCGGCGGAGATGGCGAACGGGAAGCTGGTCTCGGACCCGACGCTCAGCGTGTAGCCGGTTCCCGCGGTGTCGTAGGCGGAGAAGTCGATTTCGTGCACGTTCTCACCGGAGGCCGCGTCCGCGCCCCGCGGCGTGGTCCGGCCGGTGGCCACCGCGCTCCCGGCGGCGTTCTTCAACGTCCACGTCAGCGGCGAGGTCGAGTCGCTGATCAGCGTCGCCCGCTTGGGCAGGCCGGGCACGTAGCTCTCCTGGTTCACCCGGATGCCGCTCGTCGGCGGCAGGCCGCCGGGCGGCACGACGCCGCCGACGAGGGAGATGTTGTCCAGGCACACGGTGTTGGCGGCGGCCTGACCGCCGAACCAGAACGCCAGCTGGCCGTTACCGGCGGCCGGGAAGTCCAAAGTGGACGAGAAGGTGACCGTGAAGTGCTGCGTCGACGGCGTCACCGTCAGGTCGGTCCGCGAGATCTGCCGGTAGGGCGACACGGCCTCGCCCGCGACGGCGGAGATCTGCTGGGTGCTCGTCGCGTGCGCGTCGAAGGTCAGCGTGTACGGCTGTCCCGCCTCGAACGGCACCCCGTTCTGACCCGCCAGCGCGTCGTAGCCGTTGGCCGTGCCGCCGGGTACGTCGGTGCAGAACTCCCCGCCGGCGACGCGGCCGGTCGTCCCCGCCCCGGCCCACCACGGGTCGAGGGTGCCGCCGGAGAAGGTCCCGTTGAGCACGCGCTCGTAGTCCGCGGCCGCCGCGGGCACGGCGGCCGCCGTCACCCCGAGCGCCACCGCGGCCAGCAGGACCAGACCGGCCCGCGACTTCGTTGCCCGCATACGCCATCTCCTCGTCTTCGTCGGCGTGCTGATGGTGATCCAGGATGGGAGCGCTCCCAGCACGGTAGCCGCCACCCACACCCCTGGCAATCACCGGCGAAACTTTCGTCGGGAGAAAGGAAAATTGATCACGGGTGAACTCTTTGCTCACCGGTTCCCCTGTGGTTTCATCGGAAGCGGTCGACCTGAGAGCGCTCCCAGACACTCTCCCACAACGAGGTGGAGGCAGCACGTGAAGCTGAAGCACGCTCTGTCCGCGGTAGCACTGGTCACAGCCGGGCTCGTGGCGCCGGCCGTCACGGCGGCACCGGTCGCGCACGCGGACACCCTGATCTGCGACCAGTACGGGACGACCACGATCGGCGGCCGGTACGTCGTCATGAACAACCGGTGGGGCAGCAGCGCCCAGCAGTGCATCAACGTCACCGGCGGCGGGTTCCGGATCCAGACCCAGCAGGGATCCACCAGCGGTGGCGCCCCCTTGTCGTACCCGGCGGTCTACGTCGGTTGCCACTACGGGAACTGCTCCCCCGGCACGAACCTGCCGCGGCAGCTGAACCGGATCGGCAGCGCACCGTCTTCGATCTCCTACACCTACGTCGGCGGGTCCGTCTTCGACGCCTCCTACGACATCTGGATGGACCCGGCCGCGAAGACCACGGGGGTCAACCAGATGGAGCTGATGATCTGGTTCAACCGCACGGGATCGGTGCAACCGGTCGGCGGCCGGGTGGGCACCACCAGTCTCGGCGGCCGGGGCTGGGACGTGTGGCAGGGCAACAACGGCGGCAACGACGTGGTCTCCTACGTCGCCCAGTCCCCGATCTCGGGCTGGTCGTTCAACGTCATGGACTTCGTCAACGACGTCGACGCCCGGACGCGCGTCGATCGCTCCTGGTACCTGACCAGCGTCCAGGCCGGGTTCGAGCCGTGGAGCGGCGGAGCCGGCCTGGCGGTCAACTCGTTCTCGGCCAACGTCAACTGAAAGCTCGCCCCGCCTGGCCCCCAGGTGCACTCCGGAAGGTGTGAACATGAAGATGACATCGCGGTCATTGTCCCGCGCGGCAGTCGCTTCGACGCTCCTGGCGACGTCGCTCGGGGTTTCGCTGGTGCTCGCCACCTCGGCCGGCGCCGCCACGACATTGGGTGCGTCGGCCGCTCAGACCGGCCGGTACTTCGGCGCCGCCGTCTCGGCCGGGAAGCTCGGTGACGCGACCTACACCGGCATCCTGAACCGCGAATTCACCATGGTCACCGCGGAAAACGAGATGAAGTGGGACGCCACCGAACCGAACCAGAACCAGTTCGGCTACAGCGGCGGCGACCGCATCCTCAACCAGGCGGTGAGCAACGGCCAGCGCGTCCGCGGGCACGCGTTGCTGTGGCACCAGCAGCAACCCGGCTGGGCCCAGAGCCTCAGCGGCTCCGCCCTGCGCCAGGCCGCGATCAACCACGTCACCCAGGTCGCCACCCACTACAAGGGCAAGGTCTACTCGTGGGACGTCGTCAACGAGGCCTTCGCCGACGGCGGCGGCGGTGGCCGGCGTGACTCCAACCTGCAGCGCACCGGCAACGACTGGATCGAAGCCGCCTTCCGCGCCGCGCGGGCCGCCGATCCCGGCGCGAAGCTCTGCTACAACGACTACAACACCGACGGGATCAACGCCAAGAGCACCGGAATCTACAACATGGTGCAGGACTTCAAGTCCCGCGGCGTCCCGATCGACTGCGTCGGCTTCCAGTCCCACCTGTCCAACTCCGCCCCGGGCGACTACCAGGCCAACCTGCAGCGGTTCGCCGACCTCGGCGTCGAAGTCCAGATCACCGAACTGGACATCTCCGGTTCCAACCAGGCCGCCGTCTACGGCACCGTCACGCGCGCCTGCATGGCCGTCGCCCGCTGCGCCGGCATCACCGTCTGGGGCATCCGCGACAGCGACTCCTGGCGCACGGGTGAAAACCCGCTCCTGTTCGACAACAACGGGAACAAGAAGGCCGCGTACACGAGTGTCCTCGACGCCCTGAACGCCGGCGGCGCGACCACCACGCCGACGACACCGACCACCCCGACGACTCCCACCACGCCCACGACGACGACCACGTCCCAGCCCGGCGGTTGCAGCGCCTCGGTCTCCCTCAACTCGTGGAACGGCGGGTTCGTGGCGACGGTGAAGGTCACCGCGGGAGCGACCGCCCTCAACGGCTGGACGGTGACGACGAACCTGCCCTCCGGCGCGACCGTCACCAACGGCTGGAGCGCCGGCAACAGCGGCACCAGCGGCACGGTGAACTGGACCAACGTCGGCTACAACGGCAGCGTCGCGGCCGGGCAGTCCACCGAATTCGGCTTCCAGGGCACCGGAAGCGCCGACGGCATCACGTCGGCCTGCGCCGCGAACTGATCCGCTCCACCGTCGGGGCCCGGCACCGCGAGCCGGTGCCGGGCCCCATCGACGGTCGTCGTTGCGCGACGCGGCGACCCGCAGATCGCCGGGCGGCTGCCGGTGCACATCTCCTCGCGCGGGCACGCGCTGCCGGCCTACGCACCGGCCGAGTTCCGCCGCCGGGTGCTGCATCGGTCAGCGCGTCGCCGCGAACACGTCGCTCACCCAGTCGGCGAAGGACGAATCCGGCTGTCGACGAGTCCGCAGACCTTGCTCTGAACTGACGCCGGACGCCGGACGAGGCGTCATTCTCCCGTCGGGCAAGACGTGTTCACCCAGCAGACGTCCGTGGTCGGCGTCCCTGCCATGGCGCGGAAAGCCGGGCCTGGCCGCAAAACGGCACGCGGCACCGAGGCCGCGTGCCGAGCCGGGTTCAGTCGCCAGTGGGGAGTTCGATGGTGCGGCGCTGGGCCTCGTGCAGCTGGTCTTCGAGGGTGATGATGCGGCAGGCGGCCTCGATGGCGGTGCCCTGATCGACCAGTTCCCGCACCCGCGTCGCCAAGCGCAACTGGTGGCGCGAGTAGCGACGGTGCCCGCCCGCGGACCGCTGCGGAGTGATCAGGCCAACCTCATCGAGGCTGCGCAGGAACCCCTGCGTGGTGCCGAGCATGTCGGCGGCCCGGCCCATCGTGTAGGCGGGGTACAGGTCGTCGTCGAACTTGTCGGCCTTGCTGGGCGTGGCCGGGCCTTGCTGGTCTGGGATCATTCCACCTCCACGTCACAAAGGACCCCGGGTGCCGCGCACGGCACCCGGGGTCCTCGAGGGTAGGGATCTTCACCATTGTCAACCGGCGCGACCGCCGGCTTCCTGCACCCGCATCCGACGTGAAGCCGGATCGTGCGGGGATCGCTTACTCGTGACCGAGCACCACCTCCGAACTCGATGGGACCACGGCACCCGCGCGGCAGTACTGCCTGGCCGCCGCGGGCGATCCAATGATGTTCCCGTTCCCTTCTCTCCGGTGATTTCCACTTACCGGTTACCGCTACATCACTTGCTGCGTACGTCACTGCCGGAACCCTTCCACTGATCGGTCCCAGCACGCTGACGCCGCTGGCCACTGCCCGGAGCCCCTTCACCGATCGGCTCCGGCCACCTGACCGGTCCTGCCACTGCCCTTGTCCTGCACTTCCACTCCGGACCGGTACTACTCGGTCAAACCTTCTTCACGACCCGGTCTCCGGAGCAACACTCCTGGTCACCAGCCGAAACCTTGTTCCCTAGATCGGCTCCGTGCTGCCTGACCGCCTTGTCTCACCTCGCGGGTAGTTACGTCTTCTCCCGCGCCTGCTTGACGTTGTCTCTCTCGGTATGAGCAGAACAGTACACACACCCGACGTTGAATGTCTACTCCGACCGTCATAGATTTTCTGAAGGCAGTCGAACGAGTGATGAGGAGGGCGTGCGGCCATGAGCGACGACATCACGCAGCAGAGCCCGCTCGATGAGCGGTACGGCCTGGTCGGAGTACGTGACCTGAGCGAATACGCCGAAGCCTTGACGCGGTTGCTGGAGCGGGGCCGGCGGGAGCGGTGCGCGGCGGTGCTGTCGGAGGCCGAGGCCTACGCGGCGGCCGAGCTGCTCGGGCAGTTCGCGCAAGTCGACCCGCTGGGCGCGCTGAACCGGCTGGCCGCGTCCCTGGCCGGTCGCATCTACAGCCGCCTCGGCGCCTGAGCAACCAGAATGCCCACCCAGGTGAACGACACGGGACAGTCGGAGCCCGCGCGACCGGAGAGGTGGTGATCACGACCGAGCCGTCCGATGGCGATCCCGAGCGGGACCGGACCACAGACGCGCGTGCGAACGAGAGGCTGGCCGACGTCGCACATCGCGCGCTGGTGCAGCAGATCGCGGTCAGTACCGCGGAAAGCGTGGCGCGGCCCTGCATCGCGAGTGTGCCGACCGGCCGTGACGTCCCGGTGGACCTGACCACCCGAGAGCCACGAAGAAGAGGTTCGTCGGTATCGACGCGCGGGGTTCGCCGTGGGAGGTCCACCAACCTGGCGACGTGGTCGGGACCCACAGCGACCACGGCCGCGAGCAGGGGTGCCGAATTCACCACTCGGCGTCCTCGGGGCGGCGGGTCGATCGCGTCACAACCGACGGTGCGGCCATTGCCGGAAACGAGTCACGCCGGCAGGTGGCCGATCGAGCTGTTCTCCTGGCGGTGGGTTCCATCAGCCTCCGATGCGCCACCACATGACACGAGAAGTGGTTCTGCAGTGATCAGGTGGCACGATCACGACGGTGCCCGGTGGCGTCACGGCGCACCATGTCGGCGTGGTCTTCGATGGCGCCGAGCCGGTCGGCCAGGCCCGCATGATCTCGTCCCAGGTGGCCACGGACCGCCGCCAGCGGAGGCAGCAGACTGGTGACGTCGTCGCCGCCGAGTGCCGCGCCGAGGCGGTCGGCGTCCGCGCGAGCCGCGCCGTCCAGGTCTTCCAGCGCATTCACCTGCCCGGCCAGCTGCCGCAGCACCGCCGAGTTGCGCCGAGCCCAGTCCGCGACCGCGCGATCACCCGCACGCCGGTCCCGCTCGGCGTCGACGCGCGCCTCCCCCGTCGTCTCGCCCGTCGCCGACGGCCTCAGTCGCAGGAACCGCCGTTCCGCGGCCTGCCGGCTGGCCACACCCAGGGCCGGCGCAAGAGCCGCCCAGCTGACGCCCTCGGACCTCGCCGCGGCGATCAGCTCCGGTTCCCACCCGGTGAGTTGCTCACGCAGGGACCGCAGCGAGACCAGGGCGCCCAGCAGCCGGTCGGGCGGCACCTCGCCGCGGCCGGTCGCGAGGACCACCTCGTGCACGTCTCGCGCGGCACGGATCGGATCCATGTCCACCACCTGTCATCCCTTTGACGACTACTCACTTGTCATCGTTGTGATGACATGTTAGAACAGTGGGGCGTGTTGACACCAGATCATCGAACCCAGGAGGTGGAACCATGTTGATGCGCACCGACCCGTTCCGTGAACTGGACCGCTTCGCCCAGCAGGTGCTCGGCGCCGCAGCCCCCGGAACCTGGTCCAAGCCGGCCGCGATGCCGATGGACGCCTACCGCGCCGGCGACGAGTTCGTCGTCTGCTTCGACCTGCCCGGCGTCACCCCCGACGCCATCGAGCTCGACGTCGAGCGCAACGTCCTCACCGTCAAGGCCGAACGACGACCCCTCCCCGGCGGCGGCGACGTCCAGATGCAGGTTTCCGAACGGCCGCTGGGCGTGTTCTCCCGCCAGCTGTTCCTCGGCGACACCCTCGACACCGACCACATCGCCGCCGACTACGAAGCCGGGGTCCTGACCCTGCGCATCCCGGTCGCCGAAAAGGCCAAGCCACGCCGTATCGAGATCACCGGCACCGCCGGCGACCACAAGGAAATCCAGGCCTGACGAGCCCACCCGGCGCAGGACCGGAACCCCGAACCGGTCCTGCGCCGGCCCCGCAAGTCCCCGAAAGGCCCTGTCCTCGAAAGACACTGTCCTCGAACGACACTGTCCTCGAACGACACTGTCCCGGAAGGCACCCGTACCCGTGACCGCATCGCTGCACATCCCGACCGGCCACCCCGCCCTCACCGCCCTGTGGGGCTACCTCGCCGACGTCACCACCGCACTCGGCATCGGTCCTGAATCCTGCCTCGTCGACCACGACACCCCGGTCTCCGCCTACGTCGCCCTCGACGAACAGCTGCCCGGCTACCCCGGCCGCGACGTCGCCCTGCTGTGGGACGAGACCCGCGGCTGGGCCGCCGCCATCGAAACCCACTCCGGCCAGGACCTCGTCGTCGTGCGGTACCTCGGCGGACCCACCATCACCCCGGCACCCGAGCACGTCGCCCGGTTCGTCACCGCACTGCAAGAAGACGACCACCGCGTCGGCCGGCTCGACCCGCCGGATCTGCGCACCGCCGCCGGCCTCGCCGAACTCGACGCCGCACTGCGCGACCGGAGCACGACGTGACTCCTGAGCCGCTGCCACTGCCGGTGTCCTTCACCCGCCGGCTGGACAAGATCGCCGGTCGGGTCGGCGCGACGCGCCGGCAGCGGCTCATTCCGAGCGCAACGTGTCCAACCGGGTCGCTTGCCGCAACAACGGCATCGTCAACCCGGTCACCAGCAGCACCGCCGCCACCGTCGTGCCCGCCAGCGCGAGCAGCACCGGGACGTCGACGATCATCGGCCGGTCCGCCAGCGACAGGATCGGCGCGGTCAGCCCCAGCCCCGCCGCGATCGCCAGCACCACGCCGACCACCACCGGAACCGCGGTCTGCCACAGCGCTCCGCGGGCCAGCACCCCGATCGGCACGCCGGCCGCGGACAACGCCGCGAGCGGGCGCCGCCGTTCGCTGATCTGCTCGATCGACAGCATCAGCAGGCTCATCGCGGCCACCGCGAGCACGAACAGTGCCGCCGTGATCAGCACCGAGCGGAAGTTCTCCACCATCCGCTGGTCCTGGGCGTGGAAGTCGTCGAGGTAGCTGCTCTTGCTGACCGTGGCGTTCCACGCGAGCGCGTTGACCGCCCTCGCGACGTTGTCCGTCAGCGCCTGCGGGTCGCCGGTGCCCGACACGTACAGCGCGACCGACGAGGCCGGCACCGTGAGCCCGCCGAGCGCACCCGGTGTGACGAACAACGTCCCCTCCGCCGCCGTGGTGGCCGACGGCACGACCTTGACGCCGCCCGGGACCGTCCACTCCGGACCGTCGGCCTCGCTGTCGTGCAGGAAGCTCCGCAGCTGCACCGTTCCCGCCGGGGCGGTACCGCCTCGCGACGGCACGACGTAGAACACGTCGCCGTCGGCGCAGCCGCCGATGTCGGCTGCCACCTCGAGCGCGACGCAATCACCGACCACGCCGTAGGTCGACTCCCGCCCGGACTGGACCATGATGTTCGTGGCCGGGTGCGTCCCGGTCACCCCGGCCGCCGACGCCGCCCGCTCGGCGGCCTCGGCCTGGTGCGTGGTGGTGGTCTGCACCCGCACCGGGGCCGCGGCCACGCTGTCCGGCGAGACCTGCTGCTCGACGCCGCCGGTCAGGGACGTGAGCACGCCCTGGACCAGGATGGTGCCGGCCAGCACGACGACCAGGCCGGACACGACGCGGCTGGCGGTGCCGCTGTCCAGCTGCAGCCGCCGGATCGCGAGCTGCCACGACGGCGGACCACCGTGCAACCGCTCCACGAGCCGTTCGACCAGCCAGGGCAGCAGGGCCGCGACACCCACCAGCAGGAACACGCTGCCCGTGGCGAGTGCCATCCCGGCGGTCGTGTCGCTTGTCTCGCGACCGAGAGCCAGGCTCGCGGCCAGGAGCAGCACACCCGTCGCGGTGAGCGCCCAGCGCCACCACATCCGCCGGCGCATCGGCTTGCCCTGGCGGACCACGCCGAGGGGTTCCACGATCGTGCGGCGCAGCCCGAACATCGCCGAGCCGACCGCGAGGCCGGGCACCAGCAGCACGATCACCACGACCAGCGGCCAGTCCGGGACGAAGTCCTCCGGGACGATCCGCAGGCCGAACGGCAGGATGTCCGCGACGAACGTGCGCAGCACGGCGAAGAACCCGATGCCAGCCACGAGCCCGATCACCGCCCCGACCAGTGACTCCGCTGCTGCCACTCGCTTGACCTGCCGCGAGTCGAGGCCGATCAGCCGCAGCGCGGCGAGCCGGCGTTCCCGCTGCGCCGCGCCCATCCGCGACGCGGTGGTCACGAAGATCAGCAACGGCAGCAGCAGCACCGCCGCGATCGGCAGGATGATGGCCAGCACGGCCGCCGACAGCCCGAGCCCGGTGTACGGCTTGCCGAACGCGTAGACCTTGTTGCCCCTGGCGCCTTCGGCCTCGATCTGCGCGGCCGGCACCCCGTAGAACGCGGCGAGATCACCCGCGCCGGAAACGCCGTCCCGCGAGATCTGGCCGGCCACCTGCCCCGGCAGCTGCGCCTTCAGCGAACCGCCGCCCGGTGCGGCCAGCTTCGCGGCGAGCTCCGGTGACACGGCGAGCTCGCCCGGCGCGGGCAGCCGGGTGAGTCCCGGCGGCACCGGCGAGCCGGGTCCGGTCGCCGCGACCGCGGTGACCTTCACGAAGTCGTCGCCGACCGACGGGTACCAGTTGTAGGTCAGCAGCGGGGCGACGCCCGCGCGCGGCTCGGTGACCTGGGCGATCGCCGCCTTGCGCTCCGCCTGCGCGCCGGTCAGGTGCTGGACCGCCGCCGCGGGCAGCAATACGGCGACCGCGAGCGCGATCCCGAACGCGGTCATCGCGAGGCGCAGCAGCGCCGCGCCGGACATCCGGCCGCCCCCGACGGCCAGCCGGAGCCCCAGCGCCAGATCCCGCATCACGCGACCAGCTCCCGGTCGACCGTCTGCCCGTCGCGCACCACGACCTCCCGGTCCGAATAGGCCGCGACCCGCGGCTCGTGGGTCACCAGCACCACCGCGGCGTGCGTTTCCCGCGCCGCGGTGGTGAGCATCTGCATGACTTTCTCGCCGTTGAGTGAGTCGAGCGCGCCGGTCGGCTCGTCCGCGAAGACCACCTTCGGCTCGGTCACCAGCGCCCGCGCCACCGCGACCCGCTGTGCCTGCCCGCCGGAGACGTCGCCGGGACGGCGCTTCGCCAGTCCGTCGACCTCCAGCCGGGCGAGCCATTCGGCCGCTTTGGCCTCGGCCGGCTTCCGCTTGACGCCGGTGAGCCGCAGCGGGAGCGCGACGTTCTCCAGGCAGGACAGCTCGGGCACGAGCTGGCCGAACTGGAACACGAAGCCGAACTCGGTGCGCCGCAACGCACTCCGTTCCTTGTCGTCCATCCCGACGAGGTCGGCGCCGCCGTAGCGGATGGTGCCCGAGTCCGGCCGGACGATGCCGGCGAGGCAGTGCAGCAGCGTCGACTTGCCGGAGCCGGACGGGCCCATGATCGCGAGCACTTCCCCGGTCGAGACGGACAGGGCCGCCCCGTCGAGCGCTTGGGTGCGGCCGAACGACTTGTGCAGTCCGTTGCCGACGAGCAACGGCGTTCCGGGCGTGGTCATCAGCGCACCGCCTTCTCGAGTTCGCCGAGGCGCGCGGCGGTCAGCTCCAGCCACCGCAGGTCCGCCTCGAGGTGGAAGAGCGCGTGGTCGCAGATCAGCTGATCGGCGAGGTCGCCCCCGTTCTTGCGTTTGGTCAGCGAACGCATCACGTTCAGGTGCTCGCCGCGCTGCACGTCGAGCACGTCGGCGGCGCTGCGACCGGACAGCAGCGCGAGCACCACCTTCGTGTAGAGCGTGTTCTGCAGGTACGGCTGCGGATTCTCCGGAGTGTGCAACCACGTCTCGACATCGGTGACCCCCGCGTCGGTGATCGTGTAGCGCTTCCGCTCCGGCCCCTCGCCGCTTTCGACGCCGGCCACCTCGACCATGCCGTTGCGCAGCAGCCGCGACAACGTCGAATAGACCTGCCCGTAAGCAAGCGGGCGGTCCTGCCCGAACTGCTCGTCGTACGTGCGCTTGAGGTCGTAGCCATGCCGCGGGCCCGATTCGAGCAACGCGAGCAAGGTATGCGAAACCGACATTCCCACTCCTCCCTGCCCGGGTCTCCCCGAGCAGGGATCACTATACCGGATGCGTATACACGCGGCGTATACACTCGCAGAATAGGCAGTACCGGCAGGTCAACGGCGCCACAGCGGCGTCACTGGTCGAGGTGCCCGAGCAGCCCCGGTGAGACCTCGTAACTAAGCTTCTTCGCGCACAAGCCGTTGCGCCGCACGTCCGATGGCGGTTTCGACCGCGCCCACCCGGTCGGCCAGCAGGCCCACCGCGCCGACCGCGCGGCTCATCGGGTCCTCGTCGTCGCCGCCCAGTGCCTGCGCCCGCAGGTACGCGGCCTTGACGTCGGCCCACCGGCGGGCCTGCTCCTCGGACAGGCGGCCCCGCAGCTCGGCCAGCTTGAGCAAGTTGGCTTCGGCGCCCGAAGTCAGCGTCTGCGCCTCGCCCGCGTAGTGGTCGTCGATCAGGGCCTCGAGTTCCGCGTCGTTCATCGCCGGCACGATCCGTTCGGCCAGCTTGTTCATGTTCCGGTACGAACCCTGCAGCTGGAACGGCGGTTCGGTGCGGGACGCGTCCGCCTGCGCCGCCGAGGCGATGTAGGCCCGGTTGTTCGCCAGCACGGTCCGCTGCACCCGCAGGAGTTTCCGCAGCACCGCGAGGATCTGCTCCAGCTCCGGCGCCGAATACGCGTGCGAAAGCTGGTCGGTGCGCACCGAACCGTCACCGCGCGCCATCCGCACCAGGACGTCCACATCGGACTGTTCGCGGGACACCAAAGGCGCCAGCACGGCGTTCGACGTCAGCGAGTTCTCGACGTAGCTCAGCGCGAAGAGGTCTTCCTTCCCGGACAGCACGTCGCCGAGGTTCCACACGTCCGCGCGGTTGGCGAGCATGTCGGGGATGCGGAACCGCTTGCCCTGCTCGGTGTACGGGTTCCCGGCCATGCACACCGCGAACCGCTTGCCGCGCAGGTCGTAGGTCCGCGTGCGGCCCTCCCACACACCTTCCATCCGTCGCTGCGCGTCGCACAGGGAGATGAACTTCTGCAGCAGCTCCGGCGACGTGTGCTGGATGTCGTCGAGGTACAGCAGCACGTTGTTGCCCTGCTCCAGCGCGAACGAGATCTTCTCGACCTCCTGCCGCGCGGTCGCGTTGGGCGCATCGGCCGGGTCGACGGAGGTGACGTCGTGGCCGAGCGCCGGCCCGTTGACCTTCACGAACACCAGCCCGAGCCGGCTGGCCACGTACTCCATGAGCGTCGTCTTGCCGTACCCCGGCGGCGAAATCAGCAGGAGCAGGCCGGACTGGTCGGTGCGCCTGGCGTCCCCGGTCGCGCCGAGCTGCTTGGCCAGGTTGTCGCCGATCAGCGGGAGGTAGACCTCGTCCAGCAGCCGGTTGCGCACGAAGGCGCTCATCACCTTCGGCTTGTACTCGTCCAGCCGGAGCCGGTCGCGTTCGGCCGCGACGAGCTCGTTGCGCAGCCGCTGGTAGGCGCGGAACCCCGGCACCCGATCACGCCGGAACCGGTGTGTCCTGGCCAGCACCTCGTCCAGCCGCAGCGTCAGCGACCGCCCGGTGATCCGCGGGTGCGCGCCGAGCAGACCGTCCACAGTGGTCGTCAGCGTCGCCGACGAGTCGTACCGCGGGAGGTCGCACAGCTCGATCGCGACGGCCTCCGGCAGCTCGTCGGCCGGCAGCCCGGCGGCGGCCACGAAGGATCGCAGCCAGGCGTCGGCCAGCTGGTACCGGTCCGCCAGGGCGTCGAGGGAACGCAGGTCTTCGGCGAAGCTCCGCCGGTCGAGCCGGAACTTGTCCAGCACCGTGCGCGCGCCGCTGTCGGTGACGAACCCGGGCTGGGCGACGGCGAGCTCCTCGACCAGGTACTCCCCGGCGAACTCGGCCCCGAGCCGCAGCCCGGCGCCGTCGAGGAACGCCGTCATCGCGTCCGTGAGCTCCCGCGCCAGGTCGTCCATCGCCTTCGGGTGGCCGAACGCCTCCCGCACCCGCCCCAGCGACGCGGCCCGCGTCGTCCACGCGGCCTTGGCCCGTTCGTCGGCGCCGAAGGCCCAGAACAGCTGAGCCGCCGCACGGGCCGCGGGCGGGTAGCGCAACAGACCGGCGGCGGACCGCAGGCGCAGCAGGGCCGCGAGGATCGCGGCCGCGTCGTGGTCGTGCACCCCGCGCGCGTAACCCTCGTCGTAGCGCTCCCCGGCCACGCTCCGCACGACGTCGAGCAGGTCGGCTTCGACCAGCTCGGCCACCGGCCGTTCGGCGAGGATCGACGTCGCGAGGTACTCGGCCCGGTACACCTCCGGCGACTCCGAGACCAGCAGCTGGTCCCAGTACGGCCGCGTCGCCTCGAACGCCTCGTCGCGCACCGGCGCCCGGTAGTCGGTGCCGGTGATCGCGAACTTCATCGAGCTCTCGTGCGGCACCAGCGTCAGGTCGATGTCCTGCGTGTTGACGGCGAAGGTGCTGCGTCCGAGGCGGATCGTCCCGCCGCCCTCGCCGTAGAGGTCCAGCCGGTCGCGCAGGCTCCGGCCGGCCTCCTGGCGGGCGGCCTTCACCCGGCCTTCGAGCTCTTCGGCGCGGACCTGGTCGCCGAGCGCCCGCAGGTCCTCGACGACGCTGCGCAGCTTCGAGACCATCGGATCGGCCGCGAAGTAGGTGTTGATCTCGTCGACCGAGCCGAGCGAACCGGCCCGGCGGGTCACGCTGCCGAGGATCCGGCCCGCCGAATCGACGAGCCGGTCCGCCCGCCGCGCCCGCTCGTCGAGCAGCGCCTGCTTGCGCGAGGAAAACGCCTCGTAGACGTCGGTGCGCTTCTCCCCGAGCGACGTCAGGAAGTCGTCGAACTCCCCGAACCGCGATTCGAGGTTCTCCAGCTGCAGCAACAGCCTGCCCAGCTGCTCGTCACAGCGCTCCGGGGTGTCCGCGACCGCGAGCCCGCCCGTGATGGCCTGCGCGAGCAACGCGAACTCGGCGGCGAACTCCGCCCGGCCCTCGGTCTCCAGGAGTTCCCGGCGCCGCGCGTCCAAGGTGGCCCTGGCGCGGTTGACGGCGCCGATCACCTCGCCGACGCGCTCCAGGATCTTCGTGCGGACGACGGCGTCGGCGATGTCGAGCCCGCCGACGACGTCGATGAGCACCTCCAGGCCGGCCGACTGCTCGTCGAGCCGCTCGGCGACCGGGCCGGCCTCGGCGACCGTCGCGATCGCGGCCGCCCCGGCGACCAGCGCGTCCACCTCGGCGTGGTAGCCGGTGAACGCCTCCTCGCCCTGCAGGAACCGCACGGCGCGGTGCGCGGCCTCGGCAAACTCCGTGTCCAGCTCGCCGATCAGCGTGTCGACGCGCGCGGTGTCGGCGTAGCGCAGCTCCCGCACGGTGACGAGGCGCCCCCGCGCCCGGTGCATTTCGGCGAGGCGGCGCACCCACGCGTCCGCCGTGTCCAGGGCCTCGCCGCGGACCCGCCGCACGAGGGACGCGGTGTCGGCCGCCACCGTGTCGACGGCCTCGGCCGCCTGCGCGGTGAGCGAAGTGACCGTCTCGAACTCGTCCAGCACCTGCTCGGCGGTGACCCGGACGTCGGACAGCGGCGAGCGCAGATCACCCAGCTCGGACTCGCCGAGCCAGTGGTAGTGGTCGAAGAGCCGCGCGCACGCGGCGATCAGCGCCTCGAACACCGCCGCCGACGGCGCCATGTCCGCGATCATCGTCGTGATCGAGAGGCAGTCCGAGATCCCGCGGACGAGATCGGCGTTCCCGACGCGCTCCAGCGGCCCGGTCCCGGCGGGCTGTGACGCGGCGTAGGTGTCCGACTGGAACGGCGTGCGCCACACCTGCATCGGGTGCACCCGGCTCGGTTCGCCGGACAGCGCGCGGAACAGGATCATCGTGCCGTCGTCGAACAGCGAGTACCCGTGGCACGGGATCGGGTTGGCGACCTCCTTGCGGATCACGTTGTAGGGCAGCAGGAGCGAGCGCCCCTCGGCCCGCGCGTGGAAGACGTACAGCACGTCCTCGCCGTTGGGCGAGCGGATCACGCGCTCGAACTCGAGACCGTCCACCGTGGTGTCGAACGTCTTGCTCACGCCGGTGTCGAGGTAGTAGCCGCCGGGGAAGATGATGCCGTGGTCCTCGGGGAGCCGCTGACACGCCTGCCCGATGCCGTCGAGCCGCACGACGTCCTGGGTGCGTGTGTTGAAGACCAGGTAGCGGTAGGTGGTTTCCTTGTACGGCAGCATGCGCAGCAGGATCAGCGGGCCGATCCGGGCGTAGGAGACCTCGGCGTCGGCGAGGCTCTGCAACGGCTCGTCGACCGGCTCGGCGTAGACGCCGGCGCCGGTCTCGGTGTTGTTCTCGACCTTGACCGTCAGGTTGCCGCCGACGGTCTCGACGAACACCTCGTCCTCGATCGAGATGTGCGGATGCCGGCCGAGAACGTGGTTCTCGCGCGTGGTCTCGACCCACTCGAAATCGTGCGACGGCGGGAAAACGTGGTCGCGCTCACCGCGGTTGTCCAGGTAGGACACCGCGCCGTCGGACGCGATACCCCACCGCAGCACCCGGATGTCCTCGGTGCGCGGGCCGATCTGGAACACCGCGAGCAGCTTCCCGTCCAGCCGGCGCAGCTGCAGCAGCTTCGCCTGGCGGTAGTACCGGTACAGCTCGCCGAAGTCCCGCCCGAACTGCTCGTCCCGCAGCAGCTCGGGCAGGTCCTGCGCGCTCACGTCGTCGAACCGGAACGCGTTTTCGTCGTGGCTGAAGCGCTGCAGCGAGAAGACGTCATCGACCGCCGTCTCGGGCTTGAGCCCGATGAAGACGTTGTAGCCGAACAACATCCGCCCGCCGACCGCGACGATGTCCTGGGGCACGCAGTTGTTCGCGGTGCGGATGCGTTCGGTGCCGATCAGCGCGAGCTGCGCGCTGCCGAAGACCGCCAGCCGGCGCGCGTTGAGCTCGTCCGCGCGGTTGGCCAGCTCGGCCGCCTGGGCGGCCAGCCGGACGCGGAGCACGTCATACGTGCCCGCGTCCAGCTCCGTCTCGGCCGCCGTCACTGCTTCGCGGCGACGACGGTGGCGACCGACGTCTCGGCGAGGCCGAGCCGCTGCGCCGTGGTCATCAGCTCACGGAGCTTGTCCGTGTCCGGGCCGCCCGCCTTCAGCTGCTGCGCCAGGAAGGCCGACAGCGTCAGGTTCTTCACGTCCTCGGTGCTGACCGCGCCGATCAGCTTGGCGAGGTCGTCGGTGAGGCTGGCCGACCCGTCGAGGTAGGGCCGCGCGAGCGACTGGACGACGTCGGAGTGCTGCACGAAGCCGTCGATGCTCTTGCCGAGGCCGATCGAGCCGACGATCCGGTCGAAGAACATGGTCTCGCCGCCGACGATGTCGATGTCGGCCTTCTCCAGCCCGACGCTCAGCACCGTCGCCTGCGCCTCGGCGACGTCACGCTGCACATCGAGCGCGGCCAGCCGGATCTCCTTCTCCGCTTCCAGCCGCAGCCGGTACTCCTCGTGCTCGCGGCTCGCGCTGTCGAGCGCGGCCAGCGCGGCGGCCTTCTCGGTGAGCCCCTCGGCCTCGCCCTTCAGCTTGTCGCGCAGCGCCTCGGCGACCACGATCGCCTTCTCGCGTTCGACGATCGCTTCGGCGCGGCCGACCTTCTCCAGCGCATCGGCGTCGCGCTCCTTGACCAGCGCCGCGGCGAGGCCGGCGGCGGCCTCCTCGGCCTGGATCCCCTCCGCCAGCCGGATCTTGGCCCGCGTCTCCAGCTCGGCGGTCTGCTGGCGCGCCTCGGCGAGGGTCAGCTCCTCGCGCGCCTTGTGCTTGGCGGCCTGCTCCGAAGCCTCGGCGGCCTTGATGCCCTTGACCAGGTTCTCCTGGGCTTCGGCTTCGGCCCGGATGACGATGGCCTCGCGTGTGCGCTGGGCCTCCTCGACCACGCGCAGCTTCTTGATGTTCTCTTCCTGCTCCGCGACGGTCTTGTCGACGGCGATCCGCTCGCGGATCACCTCGGCGATCGACCGCTTCTCCGTTTCGAGTTCCTTGTCCTTCGAGATCCGGGAAAGCTCGGTCTCGCGCTCGCGGCCGATCACTTCGAGGAGGCGGTCCTTTTCGATCCGCTCGGACTCGATGGCGATGACGCGTTCCCGGTTCTTGCCGGCGACTTCGATTTCGCGCTGCTGGTTCTGCTGCTGGATACCGAGCTGCTCGTCGGTGCGCAGCTGCGCGGCCTGCGACTTGAGCCGCTCCTCGGCCTGCACCTTGAGGATTTCCGCCTCTTCACGCGCCCGCATGGTCTCGACCTCGCGGCGCTGCTTGATCTCCGCGTCGGCCTGGCGCCGCTCCAGTTCGAGGATCGCCTCGCGGGCGTCGACGTTCTGGCGCGTGATCTCCTTCTCTTCGTGGCGGCGGAATTCGTTGGTGCGCACGTGCTCGATCGCGGTCAGCTCGGTGATCTTGCGGATACCCTGCGCGTCCAGGATGTTCGCCGCGTCCAGCGACGTCATCGGCGTCTGCTCGAGGTAGTCGATCGCCGCGTCCTCGAGGCTGTACCCGTTCAGGTCGGTGCCGATGACGCGGATGATCTGGTCGCGGAACTCGTTGCGCTTGGTGTAGAGGTCGACGAAGTCGAGCTGCTTGCCGACGGTTTTCAACGCCTCGGAGAACTTCGCGCTGAACAGCGCCTGCAACGTCGTCTCGTCGCTCGCGCGTTCGGTGCCGATGGCCTGCGCGACCTTCACCACGTCCTCGGCCGTCTTGTTGACCCGCACGAAGAACGAAATCCGGATGTCGGCGCGGATGTTGTCCCGGCAGATCAGGCCTTCCTGGCCGGTGCGCTCGATGTCGATCGTCTTCACCGAGATGTCCATGACCTCGGACTTGTGCAGCACGGGCAGCACGACGGCGCCGGTGAAGGTGACGTCGACCTTGCGCACCTTGGAGATGATCAGCGCCTTGCCCTGCGGCACCTTCCGGAACAGCCGGCTCACGACGAACAACAGCACCAGCAGGATCAGCACCACGACGGCGATCAACACGCCGGCACCCAGGCCGATGGCATCCATGCGTCAGTCCTTTTCTGCTTCGAGTTCCAGCGGGCTGACCCAGAAGAACTCACCCTCGCTGTCGTAGTCGTAGATGACCACGCGGCTGCCCAGCCCGAGGTTGCCTTCCCCGGCGAGCCGGATGGAGATGATCGCCAACGCCCCGTCGGCGGCGGCCACTTCGGCCTGCCCGAAGTCCTCGGTGACGGTCGAGGTCCGCACAACGGCAACCCGGCCGACGAAGTCCCGCCGGCTCGGCACGGCCCCGGCGAAGACGCGCCGCAACGGCACGACGACCAGCCGGGTCCCGAGCGCCCCTCCCACGAGCGCGGCGACCAGCACGCCAAAGCCGAGCCCGACCCGCAGGGGTGTGCCCACGCCGTCGATGAGAACGGTCCCGACGAGGCTGAGGAACCAGCTGAAGGCGACGAGCAGCGACAGCGGGATGGGCAGCGGAACCCCGCCGAAGAAGCCGATTTCACCGTCCTCGACGTCGAGCACCCCGACGAGGGCCAGCACCCAGTACCCGATGACGACGATCAGCAGGAAGCTGAAGAGCACGGCAGGAAAAGCTAAAGCCGCGGTGACGAACCCGCTCATCCGACGTCGTTTCCTTCCCCCAAGGAAGGGCCCGGCACTCCAGAGCCCTGGCCAGCGACTATAACCGGCGGGCGAGAGCGGGGAAGAACATTTCGGACACGAACCGGTCACACCGGCGTGCCTCCGCGGAGCTGTCAGGCGCGCGGCCATGATGCCCCAGCACGCCGATGAGGGTGTGCAAGGCGTTCAGGAACCGGCTTACGCTGAAGATCAGCACCGAATACCGCGTCCACAATGGACCGGCGGGCGCCGACCCGGCGTTGCCGGGGACGAAGTACCCGATCACCCCGAGCACGAGGTGCAGGCGGGGGTTCGGCAGGACTCTTACGGTGTCTTGAGGATGCCCCCGTCGACGGTCCAGTTGGAGCCCACCGCGCTGGGCATCGCCGGCGATGCCAGCAGGAGCACCGCCCGGGCGATCTCGGCGGGCTCGATCAGTTTGCCGGTCACCATTCCCGACTGCTCGGGCATCGCCGCGAGCACCGTCTCCTGGTCGATGCCCATGCTCGCCGACAGCCTCCCCACGTAGCCGTCCGGACTTGTCAGGATCGCGGTCCGGGTGGCGCCGGGGGTGACGACGTTGACCCGGACGCCCGTTTCTCCCAGCTTCTCCGCCAGCCCGCGGGAGAACGCGCTCAGCCCGGCCTTGGCCGCGGCGTACGACAGCGGCACCCCACGCGGGTCGCGCGCGGAGCTCGAGCTGATGTTCACGATCGCGCCTCGCGCTCGCGACAGCGCCGGCAGTGCCGCCCGGGTCATCTCCACGGCGGCGCCGAGGTTCAGCGCGAGGACGTCGCTCCACACCGCGCCGGACCCGCCGATGGGGTCGAGGAGGTCGGCCTCGGCCACATCGCCGCCGCCGGCGTTGTTGACGAGCACGTCGAGGCGCGGGTCGGCCGCGAGCACGGTGTCGAGCACCCGCTGCGGTGCGCCGGCGTCGAGGAGGTCGGCGGACACGAACGTCGCGCCGGTGGCTTCGAGCTCGGGAGTGCTCTTCCGCGACACAGCAACGACTTCGGCGCCTTCGGCGAGGAACGCCTCGACCGTCGCCAGTCCGATGCCCCTGCTCGCCCCCGTGACGAGGACGCGCTTGCCCGCAAGATCCAGATCCATGATGACGTTCCTTTCGCGTCTGACTTGACTACACAAATGCTACACGAGAGTCTCATTTAGTCCAGGAGTCGAGGCGACAGTGCTTCGAATGTAGGCTGATCCGGGACGAGGAGGGGTTCGGATGAGTGCAGACGCCGAACCGCGGCGCTTGCGGGCGGACGCGGAGCGCAGCACGGCGCGGATCCTGGCGGCCGCCGAGGAGGTGCTCGCCGTCGACGCGAACGCCACGCTGGAGCGGATCGCCGACGCCGCGGGACTCGCGCGCGCCACCGTCCACCGCCGGTTCTCGTCCCGCAAAGTGTTGCTGGAGGCGCTGACCGGCGTGCTCAACGAGCGCTACCTGCGGGGCCTCGACCAGGCGCGAGTGGCGACGGCCCCACCGGTCGCGGCGCTGTACCGGCTGACCGAGCTGCTCTTCGAGCTCAAGGTCGGCAGCCGGGCGATCATGGAACTCACCGCGGACCCGGCCACCCAGATGACACCCATGAGCCCCGAGGTCACGGCCGGGCTCGAGCTGCTGTTCAAGCGGTTGCGCGAAGCCGGCGAAATCACCGCCACCGACACCGCGTGGTGCTGCGCCATTTACCTGGCCGTCGTCCACGAGGCAGCACGGCTGCCGACGGACTCCCCGGCGCTGGGTACCGCGGCGGGCGAGGTGGGCGCGCGGGCCGACCTGACCTACCGGACCGTGCTGGCCGCACTGGGTGGCGACCGGCCGCACGTTGCGCTTTAGCAGGAAGGGTCGCCCCGCCGCCGACGTGAGGGCCTGCTCGGCAACGGCGTGACACAGGCCATCTGGACAGTTCGTCCACTCGATATACGCTGAGTCCATGAGCAACGAGCACCCCTACCCGCCGGCCTTCCGCAGCGGCGATCTGGTTTCCGTGTCCGGGCGGCTCGGTGTCACCGGGACCGGCGAGCTGGTGCCGGGAGGGTTCGATGCCGAGTGCCCGCAGGCCTTCACCAACCTCGACGCCGCGCTGCGGTCGGTGGGCGCGAGCCGGGCCGACGTGGTGAAGGTCGTGGCCTACCTGACCGACATCGCCGACCGGCCCGGCCTCAACGCCGTCTACGAGGGGTTCTTCGCCGAGCCCCGGCCCGCGCGCACCTGCGTCGGGGTGGCGTCGCTGCCCTACGGCGCCGTGGTCGAGGTCGAAGCGCTCGCCCGGGTGCGGGATGCCTGAGGTCTCCGAGCGGGACGCGATCCTCGCGGCGCTCGCCCCGGTCGCCGACGGCATCGCCGCGACCCTCGGCTCGTTCTGCGAGGTCGTCGTGCACGACTTCCGGCAGCCGGACAGCTCGGTCGTCGCGATCGCCGGGTCGGTCACCGAACGCTCGGTGGGCGGGTCGATGAGCGAGATCGGCATGGGCCTGCTCGCCCGGGGTGACGACGCCGAGGACCAGCTGAACTACGTCACCCGCACCGCATCCGGGAAACTGGTGAAGTCCTCCACGATGCTGGTGCGCGACAGCGGCGGCGCGGTGTTCGGCGCGCTCTGCGTGAACCTCGACGTCACCGCGCTGGGCCGGCTGCGGACCCTCGTCGGCGAACTGGCCGACGTCGGCACGACCGCGGAACCACCGACGACCACCTTCGGCGACGACGTCGACGCCGTGGTCGACGCGATCGTCGACGAGCACCAGCTGCGCCTGAACAAACCCTGGGCCGCGCTCAGCCGCGACGAGCGGCTGGACCTGTTCCGCAGCCTGCACGCCCGCGGCGTGTTCGCCGTGCGGCGGGCGGTGCCGCAGGTCGCGGCCCGGATCGGCATTTCCCGTGCCTCCGCCTACAACTACCTCGCCGACATCCGCGCCCAAGGAGCACCATGACCGCGCCCGTGACCCTCGACGACATCCGCGACGCCGCCGCCCGGCTGGCCGGCGTCGCGCACCGGACCCCGGTGGTGCGCTCCCGCACCCTCGACGACCTCGTCGGCGCCGAGGTGCTGATCAAGTGCGAGAACCTGCAACGCATCGGGGCCTTCAAGTTCCGCGGCGCGTACAACGCCGTCTCCCGCCTCACACCGGAGCAGCTGGCCAAGGGCGTGGCCGCCTACTCCTCGGGCAACCACGCCCAGGCCGTCGCGCTCGCCGCGCGGGAACTCGGGAGCAGCGCGGTGATCCTCGTCCCCGAGGACACCCCGAAGTCCAAAGTGGACGCGACCCGGGGCTACGGCGCCGAGATCGTCACCTACGACCGGTACACCGGCGACCGGGTCGCGATCGGGCAGGCGCTGGCCGCCGAGCGCGAGCTCGCGCTGATCCCGCCCTACGAGCACCCGCACGTCATCGCCGGTCAGGGGACCGCGGCGCTGGAACTGCTGGAGGAGGCCGGTTCGCTGGACACGCTGGTCGTCCCGGTCGGCGGCGGCGGCCTCATCGCGGGCAGCTCCACGGCCGCGAAGGCGCTGCAGCCCGGCATCCGGGTCGTCGGCGTCGAACCGGCGGCGGGTGACGACACCAAGCGGTCGCTGGCGGCCGGCGAACGCGTCGCGATCCCCGTGCCCCACACGATCGCCGACGGCCAAGCCGCCGAGATCCCCGGCGAGCTCACGTTCTCGATCAACCGGAACCTCGTCGACGAGATCGCACTGGTCACCGACGACGCCATCCGGGACGCGATGCGGTTCGCCTTCGAGCGGCTGAAGCTCGTCCTCGAACCGAGCGGGGCGACCGGGATCGCCGCCCTGCTGAGCGGGCAGATCACCGCGCCGGGCCGGGTCGGCGTGATCCTCAGCGGCGGCAACATCAGCCCGGAGCGCTTCGCCGAGCTGCTCGGCGGCTGATCCGTCGGGTTGCCCAGCAGCGGCCGCGTGAAGAGACGTGAGACGACGTGGGCGTCACACGTAGGGGATGCGGCATGATCACCCAGCCCGAGAAACCTCGGGCTGGGTGGGTACCCCGTCCGGCTGGGATCGGCATCAGGCGATGCCAGCCGGACGCCGACGACAGGTACGGAACCGGCGAGGCTGCGAGCGGCTCGGACGACCGGCGGCAACTCGTCCACGAGTGACCGGATCGTGACGCAACTTGGCGCGGGGTCGAACGTCTGATGGACCGTGAGAGTGATCCGCATCGCCGGGCTCGGCCTGGTGACCCTGCTGTTGGCCGCGTGTAGTGGACAGACCGAGACCGACGGGACTGCGCAGGCCGTCGGAGCGGTCGGAGTGGCCGGGACGGCGACGGTGCCCGGGATGCCGGCCGCGACGGTGGCGTTCGAGGGCGGCGACCAGCTGAGTCCGAAGGACCCGATCGTGGTCAGGGCGTCGGGTGGCACGTTGCAGGCGGTCACGGTCACCAACCCGCAGACCGGCAACGCCGTCAAGGGTGACCTGTCGCCGGACAAGACGACCTGGACCAGCGCGGACAACCTGCGGTACGGGGCCACCTACCAAGCGGTCGCCACCGCGGTGAACCAGGCCGGTGCGGCGACCGAGCAACGCGGCGAAGTGCACACGCTCAAGCCGTCCGGGGTCGCCACCGCCTCGCTGTTCCAGCCGGCGTCGGGTGACATCGGCGTCGGCCTGGTCCTCGGGCTGAAGTTCGACCACGACATCGCCGACAAGGCCGCGGTGGAGAAGTCCTTCAAGGTGACGTCCTCGCCCGCGCAGGGCGGCGGCTGGTACTGGGTGAGCAAGCGCGAGGTGCACTTCCGGCCGAAGGAGTACTGGAAGGCCGGCTCGACGGTGAAGCTCGAGACCACGACCTTCGGGATGCCGATCGGGGGCGGCGTGTACGGCGGCCAGGACGTCTCGGCCAGCTACAAGGTGCACGACTCCTGGGTCGCCAAGGCGGACGGTAAGACGCACCAGATGAAGGCGTTCCACAACGGGCAGCTGGTGAAGACCGCGCCGATCAGCATGGGCAAGACCGTCGACACCCCGCCGCGGGGCCCGACGCCGACGTTCAACGGCACGCACACCGTGCTGTCGAAGGTGGACCACACGATCATGGACTCCTGCAGCTACGGCGTGTGCGAGGGCGACCCCGGCTACTACAAGGCGCCGGAGAACTGGGACGTCCGGATCTCCAACGACGGCGAGTACCTGCACGAGAACCTGAAGACGGTCGGGGTACAGGGCAGCGACAACGTCTCCAACGGCTGCCTCAACATGAACACCGAGAACGCCAAGTGGTTCTTCGACAACTTCAACACCGGCGACGTCGTCGAGGTCACCAACTCGGGCGGCCCGCAGCTGTCGATCAACAACGGCCACGGCGACTGGGCGATCAGCTGGAGCGCCTGGCAGGCCGGCAGCGCCCTGCACGGCTGAGAACTGCCATTCGCGTTTCCCCTCACACGCACGGGACCGACGTCGACGGTCGATTCCTTGACGCTCAGCGGGCGATGGTGCGCATCAGCGTTTCGAGGTCGCGCTCACCGTCGCGTGTCTGAACCCCGTTCGGCAACGCCGCGGCCATCAGCTTCTGCACGGCGGGCGATTCGACCTGGGACGCCCAGGCGTCGTGCTCACGCAGGTACCCGGCGGTGAGGTCGTCGGCGGGCAAAGCCTGCTTCACCGCGGCGATGACCCCGTCGGGCAGCGCGGCGATGTTGCGGGCGATCCGATCGACGAACCCGCGCAGCTCGGCCGCCGGCACGGCCCGGTTGATCCAGCCGTACGCCGCGGCGGTCTGCGCGTCGAACAGGTCGGCGGCCAGGACGATCTCCAGAGCGCGGTTGCGCCCGACCCGCTCACGCAGGTACTGCGTGCCGCCACCACCCGGAACGATGCCCATGAGCGCCTCGATCTGACCGAGCCCGGCCGTCTCGGCCGCGGCGAAGGCCATGTCCGCGGCCGCGACGAACTCCGCGCCACCGCCGCGGGCCTTGCCCGCGAGCTCGACGATCGTCACCTGCGGCTGGTGACGCAGCAGCTCGCCGACGGCCTGGAACACGTTGACCCCCGCCGGCGCCGCCTCGGCAAGCGCGTCGAGGGCGTCGGCGTCCTCCAGGATCAGCATGTCGACGTGGGCGAGGAAGAACTCGGGGTCGGCGCCGGCGAAGACGATGACCCGGACCGACGGGTCGTCGCGGAGCCCGTCGAGCAGCGTGCGCAGCTCCCGCATCATCGTCGCGCCGAGCACGTTCACCGGCGGGTTGTGCAGCACGACGCGGGCGACCCCCTGATCGGTGCTCACGTGCAGGGTCGAGTAGGGCTGTTCGGTCATCACGGATCCCTCGCGTTACTGATCGGCCTGTAGGTTTGCGATGCATACCCATGCTGGTCAGCACGACGGTGAAGATCAAGAACGCACTTTGGGAGAACCAGGGATCATGAGGGATACCTACCTGCTCGGCGCGGCCGCGGACGTCACCGGCGGCCGGGTCGTGTTCCGCTCGGACTGCCCCAGCCGGCCGATCCTCGACCAGATCGCGGACAAGTGGTCGATGATGATCATGGCGGTGCTGGAGCGGCCGACGCGGTTCAACGAGCTGATGCGCCGGCTGGAGGGGGTCACGCAGCGGGTGCTCACCCAGTCGTTGCGCCGCCTGGAACGCAACGGGATGATCCGCCGCACCGTGCTGCCGACCTCGCCGGTCGGCGTCGAGTACTCCCTGACCCCGCTCGGCGAGTCACTGCGCGAGCCGTTCGGTCACCTCTACTCCTGGACGGTCGAACACAGCCCGCAGATCCAGCAAGCCCAGCAGGCCTACGACCACGGCGCCGATTCGAGGTCCACGCCGTGAACCAATTGTGAAAGCGCTTTCTCACGTGAGCTTCACTCATTCACGAACGGGCGGGAAATGATCGATTGACCGTGTGGTCCGCATCCTGACCCCGGATATTGACCCCTGCGGCGTGCGCGTCTAACGTTCGATCACTGTGGTCGGCTCCACCGAAGACGTCTTCCGCTGGGTGACGGCAGTCGCTCCGCGGGCGGGAACGGAGAAGCGCGTGCCGAAGATCGTGCGAGCCCTCGTGTTGGCCGTGGTCCTCACCGGTGTCGCGGCCGTTCCCGCCGCCGCCGCGATCACCGCTCCGACGGTGACCAGCACCGCCACCACCGTCACCTACCAGATGGGGTACACCGGCGCGCCCGCGTTCGCGCGGGTCTACCTCGACGTGGACCGGAACACCGGCACGGGGTTCGCCCAGGGTGCGGTCGGCGCGGACTTCCTGTTGGAGAACGGATCCCTCTACCGGCACGCGGGCGGCGGATGGGCGTGGACGCCGGTGAAGCCGGTGCCGTTCACGTCGTCGGGCGGGATCGCGCGCTGGACGGTGGACCGGGCCGACATCGGCGAATCGGCGAGCCCGAACGACGCCGACGTGGTGTTCCAGGTGGAAGCCCCGGTGGAGACCTCCGCCAAGATCACGTACACCTACACCGGAGGTGCGAGCGGTCCGGTCTACCAGCCTTCGGCCGACCTCATCGCCAATCCGGAACGCGGGCTCTACCACCACACCCAGGACTGCGACAAGGCCGACTTCTCCGCCGACACGCTGCGCCAGTACCGGGTCTCGCAGGGCATCACGCTGGTGATGTGCATCTTTTACCTCGCCGAGTACAAGTCCACGCCGATCGCCCAGAGCGCGTTGGACCGGCTGGGCCGGCAGTTCGCCGCGGCTCGCGCGGCGGGGGTGAAACTGGTGCTGCGCTTCGCTTACACGGCGTCGGACGCCGGAGACGACGCGCCGAAGGACCGCGTGCTCGGGCACCTGGACCAGCTCGCGCCGTACCTCAAGGCGAACGCGGACGTCATCGACGTGGTGCAGGCGGGGTTCATCGGCGCGTGGGGCGAGTGGTACTACACGCAGAACTTCGGCAACGCGGGCGCGATCACGTCGGCGGACTGGGCGAACCGCAAGGCCGTCGTGGACAAGCTGCTGAGCGTCCTGCCCGCCACGCGGGCCGTGCAGCTGCGGACACCGAAGATCAAGCGCACCCTCTACGCGGGCGGCAACACGCGGCTGGGCCACCACAACGACTGCTTCCTGGCCGGCGCGGACGACTTCGGCACCTACGAGAACCCGTCCGTGGAGTACCCGTACCTGGAGGGCGAGACCCGGACGGTGCCGATGGGCGGCGAGACGTGTGCGCTGAACCCGCCCCGTTCGGACTGCCCCACGGCCACGGGTGAGCTGTCGCGGTTCCACTGGACGTTCCTCAACACCGACTACCAGCAGGCGGTCCTGCAGTCGTGGGCGGCCCAGGGCTGCCTCGCGGACGTGACCAACCGCCTCGGCTACCGGTTCACGTTGCGCGACGGCACCTTCCCGGCCACCGCCGTGCGCGGATCGGGCCTCGCGATCCGGCTCGGGCTCACCAACGACGGCTACGCGGCGGCGACCAATCCCCGCAGCGTGGCTTTGGTGCTGCGCAACACCGCCACCGGGGCGGTGACGCGGATCCCGCTCGCCGCCGACCCCCGCACGTGGCTGCCCGGCGCGCAGACCGTGGCGCAAACCGTGGCGGTGCCGTCGTCGCTGGCCCCCGGCACGTACGCGCTGCTGCTGGAACTGGCCGATCCCCTGCTGCCCACCCGGCCCGAGTACTCGATCCGGACGGCCAACACGGGCCTGTGGGACGCGGCTACCGGGTTCAACGACCTCCGGTCCTCGGTGACCGTGTCGTAGCGACGACGATGCGGCGGTGCCGTCGGGCTTGCGCGCGGCCGGGTCGAGGCCGCACGCAAGCCCGACGCTGCGGCTCAGCAGGGGTCGATGTGCCAGACCGGCGTCCAGTTGTAGTTCTGGTTGTCGGACTTCGCATCGCTGGTAGCCGGCCGCGGCCGTGTACGTCGCGTCGACCCATTGCCGGGCCTGAAGAACCTCAGCCGAAGATTCGGGTGTGGGCCGTGAAGACCGCGTCGCCCGGGAAGTCGCCGCGGAGGATGCGCTGGTGCAGTTCGCGCAGGACTGCTCCCGGCTCCACTCCCAGGGTTTCCACCAGGTGGCGGCGGATCTGCAGGTACGCCTCCAGCGCTTCGGCCCGGCGGCCCGCGTGCGCCAGGGCCCGCATCGCCTGTGCCCACAGGCTTTCCCTCAGCGGGTTCCGTGCCGCGAGCTCCCGTAGCTCCGACGCCGCCTGGTCGTGTTCGCCCAGTTCCGCGTGCACCTGGGCTTGGCGCTCGGCCAGCGTGGTCCGGCGGTCCTCCAGCGCCAGCAGTTCGGCGTGCAGCAACGCCCCCACCCGCAGGCCTTCGCCCGCGCGGCCGCGCCACAACGCCGACGCCTGCTGGTAGTACTCCAGCGCGTCCGAATACCGGTGGAGCCGGGCGGCCGCCTCGGCCGCCGACGCGTAGCGGTCGAACAGGTCCAGGTCGCGTTCGCCGGGCTCGACGCGCAGGAGATAACCACCCGCGCGGGTGAGCAACCGGTCCTCCACGTCACCCGCTTCGCGGAGGCAGCGGCGCAGGCCGGCGACGTACGTGCGGAGGTTCGACTCCGGGCTGGCCGGCGGGGTGTCCCAGACGGCTTCGGCCAGGTAGTCGACGCTGGCGAGTTTGTTCGCACGAACCAGCAAAGCGGCGAACACGGCACGCTGCCGCGGCCCGCCCAGCTCCGCGGTCCGCCCGTTTCTTCGCGCCTCCAGCGGTCCGAGCAGGTCGAATCGCATCGAGTCCCCCTAGTCTTCCCCTCGTTACACATAGTGCTACGCCGGTACCTCAACGCACAACGGCAGTTCGGGAAACGCGGTCCGGCGTCACAGTGCCGGGCCTGGGCGGAATCTGGGCAAGATCTGGGCACGGCCCGGCGCATGCTTTCCCCGACCGGATGCGGCACGAGGGGACTAGAGCTCATGGCCAGGTCGTCCAGATTCGCCGCGTTCGCGGCCGCCCTGCTCATCGCGGGCCAGATCGCCGGGTTCACGCACCCGGCGGGCGCCGAGCCGGCCGCCGCCACGGCGAAGGCCGCGGCGCTGCCCTCGACCCCGACGAACTACGCCTACGACGCGGCCGGCCGCGTGAAGGGTGTTTCCCAGAGCACGGGTTCGGGCGCCGCCGCGCGGTACAACTACGACGATTCGGGCAACGTCACCTCCATCGACCGCACCGTCGCTTCGGCGCTGTCGGTCTCGAGCTTCGTCCCCGCGCAAGCCGCCGCCGGCGCGAAGGTCACCGTCGCCGGTACCGGGTTCGCCGCCACGGCCGGCGCGAACACCGTCAAGTTCGGTGGGAAGGCCGCCACCGTCACGACGGCGAGCGCCACCTCCCTCGAGGTGACCGTGCCCACGGGCGCGGTCACCGGCCCGGTCACGGTGACGACCACCGCGGGCACCGCGACCAGCCAGCAGTCCTTCACCGTCGACGCGGCCACCGCCGCCCCGGCGGTCACCGGCTTCAGCCCCGCGACCGGCGTCGCCGGCACGACGGTCACCTTGACCGGCACCGGGTTCGCCCCCGTCGCGGCCGACGACACCGTGACGTTCGGCCTCACCCGCGCCCGCGTCACCGCGGCCACGGCCACCAGCCTCACCGTGACCGTCCCGGACGCGGCCACCTCCGGCCGGATCACCGTCGCGACGCCCGGTGGCACCGCCGCGGTGTCGGGCACCGACTTCGTCGTCGTGCCAAGGGGTTACGCCGTCGCCGACGTCGGGTCCGCGGCGACCCTGGCGGCCGACGGCACCGCGGCCACGGTGTCCGTGGCCGCGTCGGGCAAGGTCGCGTTGCTGCGGTTCGCCGGCACGAAGGGCCAGCGGCTGAGCCTCGGGCTCACCGGCTCGACGATCACCACCGAGTACTCGGTCGCCGTCTTCACGCCCTACGGCGCGCCCTTCGCCCGCAACGACTACGACGCGCCGCGCCTGAGCACGTACCTCTACGGCGGTTACGAGCTGCCGCCGCTGCCCAGCAGCGGCGTCTACCAGGTGGTCGTCGACCCCAGCGCGGCCGGCACCGGCTCGGTGACCGCGACGCTGTCCAGCCGCGTCACCGGCACGCTCGACCCGGCCGGCGCCGGGGTCACCGTGGCCCTCGCCCGGGCGGGGCAGCAGGCGGAGCTGACGCTGCCGGTGACCGCGGGCCAGCACATCGGCGTCGGGTTCAGCGGGTCGACCTTCGCCGCGAGCACCCAGCTCACGCTGTCGGTCAAGGAACCCAACGGCACCCCGCTGCTGTGGAACGCCCAGGGTTCCACGCGCGGCCTGCTCAAGTCCGACGGCGGCGGCGACTACGACTTCGTCCCGAGCCAGACCGGCACCTACACGCTGGTGGTCGGCTCGACGGACGCCACCACCGGCTCGCTGACGGTCACCGCGTCCCCGGCCCTCGAAGCGGGCGCGATCACCCTCGGCGCACCGAAGAACCTCGCCATCTCCCGGCCCGGCCAGGACGCCCGGCTGACCTACGCGGGGGTCGCCGGCCAGCAGCTCAGCCTCGACTTCGACCAGTACACCTTCGGCTACTTCCCTTACCTCACGGTCACCAAGCCGGACGGCTCGGCGCTCTACGCGGGCCCGTCCGGCTACCACGCCGACTTCCCCGCACTGCCGGTCGACGGCGGCTACCTGATCACGGTGAGCCCGCAGTCCACCACCGGGTCCGCGACGCTGCTGCTGACCACCCGGCAGGACGCGGGCACCCTCACCACCACCGGCCCGGCCGTCACCGTGAACCTCCCGCAGTCGGGGCAGACGGCGTCGCTCGCCTTCACCGCCACGGCCGGCAGCGGGCTGTCGCTCGCCTTCACGAACTGGACGCTGCCCGGGACGGTCCTCGCGCAGGTGATCAAGCCGACGGGAGAGGTCGAAGCGGCCTACGACGTCGGCTCGCTCAGCACGTTCTGGTTCGTGCCCGGGGCTTCCGGCGCGTACCGCCTGCTGCTCACCCCGGACGGGTCCGGCGCCGGTTCCGCCGCCGTGACGCTGTCCGCGGAAACCGCGGGCGGCACCATCGCCGTCGGCACCCCGAAGACGGTTTCGGCGACCCGGCCCGGCCAGACCACCCGGCTGAGCTTCACCGGGACCGCGAACCAGCGGCTCAGCCTGGCTTTCCCGTCCTACGGCTTCACCTACTACCTGGGCGTCATGGTCATCCGGCCGGACGGCGGGCTGCTGCGGAACGGGACGATCACCGCCACGCAGGTCGACCTCGGGCCGCTGCCGGCCGCCGGCACCTACCAGATCGTGGTGTACCCGTTCGCCGAAACCGGTACGGCGCAACTGACCCTGGCCGAACGGACCGACGCCGGCACCGCGACCGTCGGCGGGGCCGCGAAGACGATGACCGTCGCGCAGGCGGGCAAGTACGTCGAAACGTCCTTCACCGCGACGGCGAACCAGCGGCTGTCGATCGGGTTCACCAACTGGACCTTCCCCGCGGCCGGCTACTTCCGCGCCCGCGTGGTCGACGCGAACGGCGTCGAGAGCGAAGACATCCTCGTCTACAAGAGCGGCGCCGTCGACACCAAGGTCGGCGCGGCCGGGACGTACCGGCTGATCCTCGCGCCGGGGGCGAACGCGACCGGCTCGGTTTCGGCGACGCTGTCGCAGCAGCTCGACGGCGGCGCGATCGCCTTCAACACCGCGAAAACCGTGACGATGAGCCGTGCCGGGCAGAGCGTCCGGCTGACGTACGCGGGGACCGCGGGCCAGAACCTCTCGCTCAACTCCACCAGCACGACGCTGCCCTACTACCCGTACGTCGAGGTGCGCAAGCCGGACGGCACGGTGCTGACCCAGCACGCCGGCGCCGCGTCGGTGCCGATCGCGACGCTGCCGGTCACCGGCACCTACGAGATCGTCGTCAGTCCCTACTCCTACACCGGATCGGACACCCTCAAGCTCGTCACGCGGGCCGCGTTGCAGCCGCTCGTCACGCAGCCGTCCGCCCCGCGCGCGACGGCGGCGCCCCCGCTGCCCGGTGTCCCGCGCGCCCTGGCCGAGGGCGGCAAGCCCGCGAACCGGCCGAGGGCGGAGCGGCCCGACACCGGCACGCAGACCAGCCCGGCCGCCGGCGCCTCCTGGGTCCCCGACGCGCGCAACCTGTCGGGCGCCGACTGGACCACCCACCTGCCCCCGGTGACCGGGGACGAAACCCCGGCGCTGCAAGGGAAGCCGGGCTCGACCGCGGTGTCCGGCCGGGTGCGCACCCTGGACGGCCACCCGCTGGCCGGCGTCACCCTGTCCGTCGGCGCGGCCCGCGGGGTGAGCGACGCGCAGGGCCGGTTCCTGCTCGAGGGCGTCACCCCCGGCCACGGTGTGCTGCGGATCGACGGGGCGAGCGCGAGCACCCCGGACCGGCGGTTCGGGCTCTACGACGACGGCGTCGACCTCGTCGCCGGGCGGACCACCGTGCTGCCGTACCCGATCTGGATGACCGCGCTCGACACGAAGCACATGGTGCGGTTCGCGTCGCCGGCACCGGCCGAAGTGGTCGTCACGACCCCGGCCATCCCCGGGCTGGAGGTGCGGCTGCCGAAGGGCGCCGTCGTCCGCGACAGCGCCGGCAAGGTCGTCACCGAGCTCGGCATCACGGCCATCCCGGTGGACCGGCCGCCGTTCCCGCTGCCGAAGTCGAACGTCCCGACGTACTTCACCGTGCAGCCCGGCAGCTCCTACGTCTTCCCGACCGGCGCGCGGGTGATCTACCCGAACTACCCGCACGCCCCGCCCGGCGCGACGATGGACTTCTGGCACTACGACCCGGCCGGGCGCGGCTGGTTCGTCTACGGGCACGGCAAGGTGACCCCGGACGGCAAGCAGGTCGTGCCCGATCCCGGCACCGAGGTCTACCAGTTCACCGGCGCGATGCTCATCGAGCCGGGCGTCGACGCCCCGCCGGACGCCGCGCCGGCTCCCGGCGGCGACACCGTCGGCGGCGATCCCGTCGACCTGGGCAGCGGCCTGCTCAGCGACACCCACACCGACCTCACGGTGTCCGACACGCTGCCGATCGGCGTCACCCGCACCTACCAGCAGGCCGACACCGGGCGCCGCACGTTCGGCGTCGGCACCGGCTCGGACTACGACGTCTACCTCTACGCACAGCAGCAGTGGATCGACGGGCAGCTGATCCTGCCCGACGGCGCGAAGGTCAAGTACCACCGGATCACCCCCGGCGGCACCGGACCGACCGACTACCTGACGGCCGCGTTCGCCGCCGACCCGACGCCGACGAAGTACGCCGGCTCGGTGCTGGCCTGGAACGGCAACGGCTTCGACCTCCGGCTGCGCGACGGCACCACGCTGGTGTTCGGCGAAGAGGCGCCGCTGCAGGCGATCCGGGACCGCTTCGGCAACACCGTGACGATCACCCGCGGGCCGGCGCAGGCCGACACCGACGGGCACGTCCGGGCGAAGGGCCCGATCACCCAGGTCACCTCGCCCAACGGACGCTGGATCAGCTTCGCGCACGACACGGCGAACCGGATCACCCGCGCCGAGGACAACACGGGCCGCGCGGTCGGCTACACCTACGACGCGAGCGGCCGGCTCTCGACGTTCACCGACGCCACCGGCGCGGTCACGACGTACACCTACGACGGGCAGGGCCGGCTCGCGACGGCGAAGGACCCCCGCGGCACCGTCTACCTGGCCAACCTCTACGACACCAACGGCCGCGTCAGCAAGCAGACCGTCGCCGGCGGCGGCACCTACCAGTTCGCCTACCTGACCGACTCCGCCGGCAAGGTGACGGAGACCAAGCTGACCGATCCGCGCGGCACCGTCCGCCGGGTCACCTTCAACGCGGCGGGCTACAGCACGTCCGACACCGCCGCGTTCGGCGACGCGCTCGCCCGGACGACGACCATCGCGCGGGACCCGGCCACCAACCTGGTGACCAGCACGACCGACCCGCTCGGGCGGCGCACGGACCTGACCTACGACGCCTTCGGCGACGTCACCGGGACCACCGAGCTGGCCGGGACCGCGGCCGCCCGCACCCGGACCTACGCCTACGCCGGGCCGTTCGGCCAGCTGAGCCAGGCCACCGACCCGCTCGGGCGGGTCACCACGTTCGGCTACGGCGCGAACGGCGCCCCGCGGACCACCACCGACCCGCTGACGCGGGTGACCACTGTGGACACCGACGAGCAGGGCCGGGTCACGAAGGTGACCGATCCCCTCTCGCACGCGACGAGCTACGGCTACCTGCTCGGCGACCCGGTCACGGTGACGGACGCGCTCGGCCGCGTCGCCCGCCGGGTGACCGACGGCACGGGCCGCCCGGTCGCCCAGATCGACCGGGCCGGGGCCGTCACCCGCGCGACCTACGACGCCGACGACCGCGTCCGGTCGATCACCGACCCGCTGGGCCGGGTGACCGCCTACGAGTACGACGCCAACGGGAACCCGGTCAAGCTGACCGACCCGCGCGGCGGCGTCACCGCCTACACCTACGACGCGGCCAACCGGGCGACCACGGAGACGGACCCGCTCAACCGCGTCACGACGACGTCCTACGACACCGAAGGGAACCGGACCGGCCTGACCACCGCCCGGGGCAAGGCGAGCGACTACGCGTTCGACTCGCTCGGCCGCCTGACCCAGGCCCGGTTCGGCGTCTCCGGGAGCACGGCCGAGAGCCAGATCGCCTACGCCTACGACGCGGGCGACCGGGCGACCTCGATCACCGACTCGGCCGGCGGCACCACGACCTTCACCGTCGACGGCTTCGACCGGATCACCCGCGCGGTGAGCCCGCAGGGGCAGCTCGACTACACCTTCGACGCGGCCGACCAGCGCACCGGCCTCACCGTCGCCGGCCAGCCACAGATCACCTACGGCTACGACGCCGACGGCCAACTGACGCAGGTCCAGCGCGGCTCCGACACGGTGGCCCTCGGCTACGACGCCGCCGGGCGCCGGAGCGCGGTCACCCTGCCCGACGGCATCGCGCAGAACTACACCTACGACGCCGACGACCGGATCACCGCGATCGGGTACGCCAAGGCGGGCGCGGCGCTGGGCGACCTGTCCTACGCCTACGACCCGGCCGGGCGGCTGACCCAGGCGGGCGGCAGCTACGCCCGCGGCGACGTCCCGGCGGCCTACGGGCCCGCCGTCTACGACGCGGCGAACCAGCTGACCAGCCTGGCCGGGGTCGCCCGGACCTACGACGCCGACGGGAACCCCACCTCGGACGGCACCACGAGCTACGTCTGGGACGCGCGCGGGCAGCTGGCGTCGTCGGCCAGGGCCGGGGTGAGCACCACCTACGCCTACGACGGCCTCGGCCGCCGCACCGGCAAGACCACCGCCGGCGTGACCACCGGGTACCTGTTCGACGGGCTGAACGTCGTCCAGGAGCTCACTGGCGGGACGCCCAGCGCCAACCTGCTCACCGGCGGTGTCGACGAGGTCTTCGCCCGGACGTCCGGCGGCACCACCCGCTCGCTGCTCACCGACCGGCTCGGCAGCACGATCGCCGTCGCCGACGGCGCGGGGACGGTCACCGGCGAGTACACCTACCAGCCGTTCGGGGCCACCACGCTGACCGGCGACGACGGCGGCAACCCGACCCGCTTCACCGGCCGGGACGACGAGGGCAACGGCCTGTACCAGTACCGCTCGCGGTACTACTCGACCACCGACCAGCGCTTCCTCGGCCAGGACTCGCTGGGCTTCGGCGGCGGCGACACCAACCTGTACGCCTACGTCGGCGACGCGCCGACGACGTTCGTCGACCCGCTGGGCACGTCGGCCAAGCCGGCCATCCCGGAGAAGCCGCGGCGCATCGCGCTCGGCGACGGCACCTTCCAGTACCCGGACGGCTCGATCCGGGACCACGCCGGGCACTTCGTCGGCACCACCGGGGCGCGGCCGGGCTCGCAGGCGGAAGCGGACGTCTGGGACCGGCTCGAGGAGCTGGGCTACGAGGTGATCCGCGAGCCGGTGACGGTCACCGGCAACGACGGCCAGACCCGGATCTTCGACGGCGCCATCGTGCGGCCCGACGACGGCAGGCTCATCGGCATCGAGGTCAAGAGCGGCACCGCCCGGCTGACCCCGGAGCAGCGGGCGTTCGACACCTGGCTCAACACGACACCGGGTGCGGAAGCCGTCGGCGTCGGTAGGCATGCGGGCCGGCAGGTGGTAGGTGTGTACCAGTGGAACGTCCCATGACGAGCGACGGCGGTCCCCTCGACCGCGCGACGGCGGCGGCCTGGACCCGCGAGGTCCTGGCGGCCCGGCTGGACGAGCCGTTGCGGGCCGAGGGCTTCACGCGGCCGGCGAAGAGCATCGCCTACACGCGGAAGATCGACGGCGGCAAGCAGCGGATCGACTTCGACCTGGTGATGCGCCCGCGGTACGCCAGGGACGCCGTGCAGCTCACGCTGTTCACCTCGCTGCTGCTGCCGGAGGTGGGCGCGAAGGCCGCCGAGCTGCGGGGCGAGCCGTTCGTCCGCGGTAAGCCGGACCTCGTCCAGCGCGAGCTGCTGGGCACGCTGGTGCGCAACCCGCCGGTGCTCACCTTCCGCACGCCCGCCGAGCTGGCCGCCCACGTGCCGACGATCGAGGGGTACCTGCGGACCGGCGTCCTGCCGCACCTCGACGCGAGGCGCACGGTGCGGGCCTTCGCCGAGCCGAAGGCCGAGGTCATCACCCGGCTCGGCGGCAACGACGGCCAGTGGGGCGCCGAACCCGTCGTCGTCGCGGCCGCGTTCCTGGTGCTGGGCGAGCCCGAGCGGGCGAAGGAGCTGCTGGCGACCGCGTACCCACCGGACTCGCCGTCGCGCCCGCGGTACGAGCACGTGCTAGCCGCCGTGGGCTGTTGACCAGCGTGCGACGGCGAACCGTGCTGGCGGGCGCCGGTCTGCTGGGCGTGGCGGCCTGCGCGCCGGCCCCAACGCCATCCGTGGCGCCGGTCCCCCACCAGCCGGGCGTGGTGACGGCACCGCCCGCGGCCGCCGTCTTCGCCGCGTTGGACGTGGTTTCCGGAACGCCGGAGGCGGTCTTCCGGGCCCTGGCCCCCGGGACGCGCGCGACCGACGCCGAGGTCACCATCGCGGTCGGCGCGTCGCTGTTCGACGGCCGGTTCGGCCTGGCGAAGCGCGCACCGCGGCGGCTGGGCGCGATGCCCGCGTTCCCGAACGACGTCCTGGATCCCGCGCTGTGCCACGGAGATCTGCTCCTGCAGGTGGCTTCGCACGACGCACGGACCGCCGACGCCGCCCTGCGCCGCGCGCTCGCCCCGGTGGGCGGCGCGCTGCGCCCGCGCTGGCGGATCGACGGCTTCCGCGAGGAGAACACGACCACAACCGACGGCCGCGCGGCGACCCGGGACCTGTTCGGTTTCCGCGAGGGCGAAGGCAATCCGGACGTGCGCGACCCAGCCGTCGCCGCGAGGTTCGTCTGGGCGGACGACGACGAACCGGCCTGGGCCGCGGGCGGCACCTACCAGGTAGTGCGCCGGATCCGCTTCTCGCCGGCACTGTGGGACGCCGAACCGACAGCCCGCCAGGAGGCGGTCATCGGCCGCCGCAAGACGGACGGCGCCCCACTGGGCCACGACCGCGAGGACGCCGCGTTCGACTACTCGGCCGACCCGTCCGGGCAAGTAGTCGCCCTGGACTCCCACATCCGGCGGGCAAACCCGCGAACCCCGGAGACGGAGCCGAACCGAATCCTGCGCCGCGGCTACTCATTCCGCACGAACCCGACCCCGACCACCGACCGCGACGAGGGAATCGTATTCGTCTGCTTCCAGCGCGACGTCGAGACGGGTTTCGCGACGGTGCAACGCCGCTTGGCCGGCCAGGCCTTGGACAAATACGTGCTCCCGGTAGGCGGCGGGTACTTCTTCGTCCTACCGGGCATCACAGACGCCCCGGACGACTACATCGGCCGCACCCTCGTTCAGGCCCCATGACCCGGCGAAGCCGACCTGAGCCGGGGCCGGAACGCCCCCGGGATCGAAGGCTGATCCTGAGCCATCTGCCGCGCGCCAAGGCGGACGGGTCGTAAGATCTGCTCCCAGCTGGGTTCGAACGGTGCAAGCTTCACTGAGCCGGAGTCTTGTTTGCGACAGTGAAAACCAGGTTGAGCACGCCTACGGGTACAAAGATGATCAGCCACCATCTCAGGCTCTTCAAACACGCGCCTCGAAGCCAGGTTTCGCTGCGACTGTAGATTCCCGAACTCGTCGCCGCCCAGGCCAGCACGAAACCCAGGGTCGCCAAGTACTGTAGAACTGTCTGCGGTGCACCATCCAGCAGGACCGCCACAGCTGTCAGTACGATCGCCGCGATGAACGCGATCATCGCGAACCGAGTTGCGGACACCACCCGTTCGAGTCCAGCTGCGACATCGGTGCGCACGGAACCCGCACCAGCCTCCGCAGATCGGCTGCCGGCGGGTTCCTTGAGGCGAGCCTGACGGATCCGGCGCCACGCCGCAACGGCGGCCGCCGGCAACTGCCGCAAGACCAGCATCGGCGGGCGCGGGTATCCGCGCTGATAGAGCAGCGTTGCACCAGCTGGCCGGAGTCTCAACAGACCCACACCACGCTCCGAACGGTCGATGATTGCGTCACCCTTGCCGAAGGTCTGCCATCGTTGGATCTGAGGGTTCACCGAGTGTCCGAACCGGTAATTCTGCCGCCGGTTGTGATGCCTGCACCGCGACCACTCTCCGGGAACCCAGATACGGCACTCCCAGCCGCGGCTCGTCTTGGGATACGCGCAGTGCACCAGCCAGACTCGCCCTCGTAGGAACCAAATGACCACCGAGATCACCGCGACGTAGATCGGGAACAACAACCCGATCCACAGGGGCCATGGCACATCCGAGACGGATCCGAGCTGGTTCGAAACCCATTGCAAGGTCGACGGCAACAGCGACAAATAGTCGTTCAACTCGCCCTCCCCGGTGGTGCGACTCAGAGGCCTGGTTACCAGCAGTACTCGACCGGTAGCGACTAGTAAATCCGCTGTCGGCGGAGCCGCCCGTCGCCCAGTCGCGCACGCGGGTTACCAGCCGTGATCCCGACGTGATCAAGGTGACTGGAGAGATGTATGAGAGCCATGTGAGTGGGGGCGAGTCGCTGCCCCGGCCCTCACGCGACGTCGAGCCAGGTGCGGTCGCCGTTGGTAGCTAAACCCCGGTCAGACCGTCGAGTTCGCCGGACTCGGCGGTGCCACGAAGAGTGGACACTTTTCGTCATAGATCTGTCACGACGTTCCTCAGCATGCCTCGTTAAGGTTCCAGACGACGAGCGGGTGGCAAGGAGACGTCTTGAGCGGGAACCGCGACTACACCCGAGGCGATCGAGCTGCACTGATCTCACTCAGCGCAGGTACGTGCTACTGGCCCGAGTGCTCGGACCCGATCGTCAAACGGGTCGAGGGTAGTTACAAGATCGCTCTTGAGATCGCCCATATCTGCGCGCTGAACGCCACCGGCGAGCGGTACGAGCCGAAGATGACGCCGAAGGAACGCGACCACTTCGATAACTTGATCTTCCTCTGTCATGCGCACCATCAAGTGATCGATGAACGCGGTGCCGCAGCGACGTGGCCGGCCGCGACCCTCCGGAGGTGGAAGGAAGAACGCGAACGCGATGGCATCCGAAGGCTACGCGGCTTGCGCGAACTGACGGAGGAACGTCTCGATGAGATGATCCGGGACGCGCTTGAATCTCGCGAAACAGCCGTCAACAGTGCGCTCGCACGCTTGCAACGGACCGACTCCGAAGCGGCCGAACTGATCAAGGAACTACTCGACGAACTGCGCATGGCCAGAAGCTCCGGCTCGGCGATCACCATGGATACAGCCGAGATGCTCTACCGGGCCGCGAGCGAACTGGCTCATCTTCGCGGCAGCGCCGAACTCCTTCAACACGCCGCGGAAAGACTCGGAGGGCTCGAACGCGGCGCGGCCTCGCTGCAGGATGCCGCCGACAAGCTCATCCTTCTTGCGCCCGAGACCAAGGAACTGCACGCCACGGCCGGCCAACTCGCCGAGGTGGTGAACAACGCGGCGCTCCTGCATGACGTCGCGACCGGACTTGCACATCTCCCGGCGAGCGCCGGCCGACTCGAACAAACGACCAGGGATCTGAACGCGTTGGAGGGCAACGCGGATGTACTCGAAGGAGCTGCCAACAAACTCACTCACCTCCCTGTGACCGCCGAGCAACTGGTGGCTGTCGTGAGTCAGCTGGGCGGCCTTCAAAACATCGCTGGCCGACTGCAGCGCACGGCGGCGGACGTCCGGCAGGCAGCCGATGAGCTGCACAAGGTCACGGCGGCTGACGCCGACGCCCACCATGAGGACGCCGAATCCGAAACCGAAGATAGCCGGAAGATCCTCGGGGCACGGACACCGACCAAGTGAGTGAGCACTGGCGGGCCTCCGACGACCCGCCTCACCGGTTGGCCGACTCGCCGATCGTTCTCCGGCGCGGTGCCGTCGCCATCGCCGCGCTGGCTGTAACCACCATCGTAACGCGCGGTGTGGAGGTCGCGCCCCAGCTCAACCAATTCTCGTCAGATGTCTCATACACCGCCGTCTCGAGCGACTGGCCGTAGATCTACTGCCAGTGATTATGGCTTCGCAGCCCGCTTCCAGGGTGCTGACCGTCAGTCTCGCGAGCCCAGTGTTTCAACGCATCGTTCAGTAGATCGATGCCAGGAGAGGGACAAAACCGGGGAGATGTACGACGTGGCGGTAGCAGCCCGGGTCGAACGTCTCGTCCCAGAAGAAGACGGAGTCACCGGCCGCGGACTGTCCACTGTGGTCGCTCGCGAACCGACGCTCACTGAGCTGGTGGCTCGGCGAGCAGTGCGTGCCCCGCCTGGGTGGTCAGCCAGGTGGTCGCTCTTTGCCAGGACCAGCCTCGCGTGCGGAGGTCTCGCCATGGGCGGAAACCGAAGTGGAACCAGAGGATGTCCGACGCTGTCGCGATGTCCACCCCCTCGCGGAGTTCGCCCAGGGCCGCTATTCGGGACGCCGCCTCGGCGAGTCTGTCGGCGTACGCCGTTTCGGCGCTTTCCACCGCCTCGGTTAACAGCGGCTCGGTGCCCGCGTTGTCGTACAGCGCGCCCAGCAGCCAGGCGCGGTCGCGGAAGACTGTTGCGGTGCCCTCCGCGACTTCGGCGATGACCTCTCGGCCGGACCGGGCGGTGTTCAGCCTGCGCAGCGAGTCGTCGATCTGGTCGTTGTTCGCGGCTTCGCGGATCAGCTCGATCAGCAGCTGCGGCTTGCCGCCGACGCTCGTGTAGACGGTGTTGACCGCCACCTCCGCGCGCGTGGCGATCTCCGCCAGCGTTGCCCCGACGTAGCCCCGCTCTTCGAACAGGGCGAGTGCGGCCGCGAGCACGGCGCGGCGGGTTTCCGCCGCCGCGGACGTCCGCCTGGCGGACTTGTAGGGGCGCGTCACGTCACTCAGCGTACTTCACCGTCATGCGTCACATTGACTGGAACGCATTACTATCATTAGATGGGGCTACGCCGGATCAGCGCGGTCCGGTCCGAGGAGGGAACCGTGACCACCAGCACCGAGCTGCAGTCCGCGATCGACGTCTTCCGGGTCCTGGTGACCGGCGATCCCGATCTCGCGCGGTCGGTGGCCGCGCCGGCGTTCGTCAACCGGGAGGCCGCGGACGCCCCGCCCGCCTGCTCGGTGCCCGGGCCCGGCGCGCTGCTCGCCTCCGGTGCCTGGATGCGCGCCGCCTTCGACGATCTGCGGTTCCCGGTGCTCGACGCGGGTTTCGACGCCGGAGTGGCCTGGGTCCGGCTGCGGATGCAGGGGGTGCAGAACCGGCCGTTCGTCCGCTTCCGGGACGGCAAGCCCGACAAGATCCTGCCCGCCACCGGGCGGGCGATGGACTTCGAGCAGATCCACGTGCTGCGCGTCGGCCCGGACGGCGTCACGAGTCACGAGGCGGTGCGGGACGACCTGACCATGCTCAGCCAGCTCGGCGCGTTCCCGCCGAAGCCGGCCGTGCTCCTGGCGATGGCCCGCGGGAAGCTGACCGGCTCGTCCCGCCGCGCGGCGGAGTCGGTGACCCGGGCCGCAGCGGAAGCCGGCCGGCTGGGCTGAGCAACGCCCGTGATCCCGTCCCGTTCGAATGCGGTGGGCCGCCCGATATTCGAAAGCCGCGGGAAATGACCGCCCACCTGCGGTGAGCCGATTCGGTCGACGCTAAGGTCACCCGTCACGACTGACGCTCCCGGAAGGACACTCCCGCTCCATGAACGATCAAAACTCGACGTCCGTCTTCGGCCTCGGCATCGGGTTCGGTTCCGGCCTGATCTTCGCCGTGCTCACGATCATCGCGCTGTGGAAGGTGTTCACCAAAGCCGGGCGGCCCGGCTGGGCGGCGATCATCCCGATTTACAACGCCTACATCCTGCTGAAGGTCGCCGGCCGCTCCGGGTGGTGGCTGCTCCTGCTGCTGATCCCGGTGGTCAACCTGGTCGTGGCGATCATCGTCTCGATCGACGTCGCGAAGGCGTTCGGCAAGAGCGGGGTTTTCGGGTTCTTCGGGCTGTTCGTGTTCTCCATCATCGGCTACCTGATTCTCGCCTTCGGCGGGGCGCGCTACACCGGTCCGGCCGCCGCCGGCGGGCCCGACGTCCAGCGGGGATAGGATTTCGGTTCCGGCATTGTCGGTACATTTCCGGGACCAGCCGCGCTCCCAATGTGCCATTCTGGGCCCATGGGGAGAACGGGACCGCTCGGCTTTCTCGGGGCCGACGCGCTGGTGAAACTGCTCGGTGCGCTGTGCCTGCGGCCGCGATTCGGGGATCGGCCGCGGAAACTCGACGAACAGTGCGAGTGGACGGACTACCAGGACGAGCGGTCCGAACGGCGCGGATTGCCGATGGTGTGCCTGGTCCGGCCGCCGGAAAGCGCCGACGTGCTGGCCGCCGTCGCGGATCGGCTCAAGACCGCGAAACCGCAGGGCAGCATCCGGTACGCGCGGCCCGGGCTCGCCGAGCACGAGGGCCGGGACGAGGCGGGAGCGGCGACCGCGGACTCCGTCACCGTCGTCCGGGACGTCCTGCGGGAGGCGCGCAAGGAGCTCGGTGACAGCGCGACGGCACACACCAGCCGGCTGCCGTTCCCGCTGTTCGACCTCGTCTACTGGCTGATGCTGCAGGACTACGACGGCCGTGACGATCCCGACGGGGTGCTGCGGCGGGCCATCCGGCGGATCAGCCTCGCCGAGCGGTTCAGCTCGTCCGCCGAGGACGCGGTCAAGCAGCTGCCGGAGAACCAGGGCATCTGGAAGGTCTTCTCGCTGCTCGTGCGCGGGCTGACCCTGCTGACCTTCCGGATCGCCGTCACCGGGCGCGTCCCGCTGCTGTCCGGCCGGTACCGCTGGTTCCTCAGGCAGCCGCACCTGGCGCCGGAGATGTCCGGCAGCTTCGTGCGGTTCGCGCGGCGGCTCACCGAGGGGCAGTGGCAGGAGGAGGCGCCCGAATACGTCTGCCGGCTGCTGCTCAACGCCTTCCTCGAGGACCTGCGACGCGCCTACCGGCTGCGGCCGTGGCGGGTGTGGCGGCGGCGCCGGATGACCTACCCGGTGCTGCTGCTGGACGAGGTGAGCGTCGGCAACGGCGGTTACCGCCTGCTGGAGCTGGTCAACTCGGTCCGCAACCAGGTCGGTCTGTTCGACCCGCTGCTGGTGGTCAGCGCCAGCCCGGCGCCGCCGCCGGACGCGGTGCCGACCTCGCGCCGCCCGCAGTTCCAGGCGGAGCAGGCGCGCGCGGCCTACGTGGCCTGGCAGAACCAGCTCGAACGCGACCGGCGGGAACGGCAGCCGACCGCGTGGTACCTGCCGATCGGCGTCCGGCCGCCCGCCGACGCCGACGAGCCGAAGGTCCAGCAGATGCTGCAGACCCTCGGCAGCGACTACCGGTTCCGGCGGCAGGTCCGCCCGCCGTGGTGGGCGAGCCGGTGGACGCGGATCGGCGTGCCGGTCGTGGTGGTGGCGCTGGTCGCCGGGTTCGTCGCCTACCGCAGCCACGACACCTACGCCGAGCACTGCGGTTCGGACAACCCCTGGCTGACCTGGACCGGCAGCGAGTGCGTCGGCACCACGGACGGCGCCCAGGACCTCTTCCAGCCGTCGGACGCGACGATCCGGCAGGTCGAAGCGGTGGTGCTGGACCAGAACCACCGCGCGGAGAAGCTGCACGAGGCCCACCCGGAGCGGCCGTACATCACGCTCGTCGCGCTGGAGGCGCTGACGTCGTCCAACAACCTCGCGGAGGGGCTGACCAGCGAGCGCGAATCGCTGGAGGGCTTCGCGGTCGCCCAGCTGCGGCAGCTGAACGCGCCGGGTTCGGCCGACCCGATCGTCCGGCTGCTCATCGCCAACGCCGGCCGCGACATGCGCCAGGGCGTGCGGGTGGCGAACCAGCTGCGGCAGCAGGCCGAGCAGGACCGCAGCATCGTCGGGGTGGTCGGGCTGGACCTGAGCAGCCAGCCGACCCAGCAGACCATCGCCGCGCTGACCAACGCCGGGCTGCCGATGGTCGCCTCGACGTTGTCCGCCGACCCGCTGGCCGACCTGAACCCGATGTACTTCCAGGTCACGCCGCAGAACCGGCGCGAGGCCGCGGTGGCGGCCGGGTTCGTCGAGCAGCTGCCGGGGCCGCGCGTGATCCGCGTCTACTACTCCGACGACGACGCCGACGTCTACAGCACCAACCTGCGCGACGACACGCTGAAGTCGTTCCGGGACAAGGGTTTCCAGGTCGAGGCGCGGGCGTTCACGCCGGACGGCGGGCCCGGCGGGCCGCCGTCGCACCTGCGGTACGGCGAGACGCTGGTGGGCAACGCCGGCGCGGCGGGCCGCGACACCTGTTCCTACGACGGCTTCGTGTTCTTCGCCGGCCGGGGCGTCCCCGACTTCGGCCAGTTCATCAGCAGCGCGGCGCTGTGCGGCAGCCGGGCCACCGTGATCGGCGACGACGACGTCACGCGGTTCGTCGCCGACCAGGGCGAACGCCAGCGCAACCGCGCGCTGCCGTACTACTTCATGTCGTTCGCCACCGCGCCGGTCACCGAGCCGCGGGGCGCGGCGCTCGACTTCTACACGACGCTGGACCAGACGCTGTTCCCGTTCGAGCGGACGCCGGAGGGCCGCTCGTACGACGGCCACGCCGCGCTCGCCTACGACGCCGCGCAGGTGATGATCGTCGCGGCGGCGTACCTGCGGGAGACCGCCGCCGAGATCCCGGTGACGCCGGGGGCGATCTGGCGCGAGATCACCGCCATCCACACCTCGCGCCCGGACGGCAAGCAGGTCAACAAGTACCTCGAAGGCGTCACCGGCATCATCGACTACGGCGGCGACATCAGCCGGAACGTGCCGCAGAACAAGCCGGTCGCGGTGATGGGGGTGGCCGGCGGCGAGGTCGACAAGTCGGTGCACGGCTTCTGCGGCGCCGCCAACGGCCCGACGTCCGACACCTGGTGCCCGCCCGATCCCTGAGCGGTGTCCTGCAAGTCAAGCTCGCGGTCTTCGCGCCCAGGCGGCCCCTGACGGCACGGGCGGCCCGCCCGAGTACAACCCCGGTACGAGGGCGACCCGCCCGCACCGCCAGGAACCACCTGGATCACGAAGCCCATCGAGCAGACTCACAGGGCACCGCTCAGGCCTCTCGCAGCCAAAGGTCCAGACATCGGTTCTTTACGCGATGCCTGCCGTCTGCTACAACCTTAAACAAGCTCATAGCCCGGTTACGCGCTCAAGATCTGATCGATTCATCATATCTCTGGCTCCGGAAGGTGCTCCATGAGGTCGATCCGCCTGCTGCCCGTCGCCGTGCTGCTGGGTGCCGCGCTCACCGTCCCCGTCACCTCGCCCGCGCTGGCCGCCCCGGGTGACGCCGCGTTCTCCCCCGCGGCCGGCCGCCTCGACGTCGACTACGCCGGCTACCTGGCCAAGCACGACATCGTCTACAACCGGCCGAACACCAACCCGGACTACGGCCTGACCGTCGGCAACGGCCGCACCGGGGCGATGGTCTGGCAGGCGGGCGGCCTGACCATGCAGGTGTCGAACGTCGACGCGTCGCAGCAGACCGCGTTCGGGGCCGGCTTGGTCAACCTGGCCACCACGCCGGCGATGGACTCCGGCTACAGCGCCTACCAGCAGCGGCTGTCCCTCTACGACGGGACGCTGACGACGAAGTACGACGCCAACCGGACCGTCACGATCATGGGTCAGCCCGGTTCCGAGGTCATGGGCATCCACGTCGACGACACCCGCGGCGGCGTGAGCAGCGTGACCCTCGAACTGTCGCTGTGGGACGTGGCGAACCTCGCCAACAGCGGCGACGTGCCCGACATCAGCACCTGGCGTCAGGTGTCGAGCTACGCCGACGCCAGTGGCGCCGGGATCAGCCGCGGCCAGGCCGACCCGCAGAAGTTCGGCTACACCCTCGCGGCCACCGTCGAAGGCGCGAACTACAGCGCCTCCGTCGTGAACAACAGCCGCGTGCGCCTCACCATCACGCCCACTTCGAGCTACACCGTGTGGTTCACGGCGAGCACCCGGCTCAACGCCGCCGGCAACAACTCCGTCAACCAGGCGAAAAACGCGCTCAACGCGGTCAAGACCACCGGCTACCAAAGCACGTACACCGCCTACCGGAACTGGTGGCACAGCTTCTGGAGCAAGTCCTTCGTGCAGTACGGCGGGCTCGGCGGCGACGCCGACTACCTCGAGAACGTCTACTACCTTTCGACGTACCTGATCGCCGCCGGCGGCTACGGCAACTACCCGTACCACTTCATCAACGGCGTCTTCCGCGCGACCGGCGACCAGACGAAGTGGAGCAACGCCTACTGGTACTGGAACCAGCGCGACGTCTACAACTCTTTCCTAGCCTCGAACCACGTCGACCTGATGAACACCTTCGACAACCTCTACAGCCGCAACTACACCGCGCTGAAGTCCTACACCCAGACCCGGTACGGCGTCGACGGCTTGTGGGTGCCGGAAACCATGGGCTGGGACGGCAACGCGCGCGGCACGGTCGGCAGCGACTACACCAAGAACATCCTCTCCACCGGCTACGAAGCCGCGTACAACATGTACCTGCAGTACCGCTACACCAACGACGACAACTACCTGCGCACCGTCGCGTACCCGTTCATCCGGGAAACAGCGAAGTTCTACTCCCGGATGCTTTCCGTCGACGGCAACGGCAAGTACTACATGGCCAGTTCGAACGCGCACGAAACGTACTGGAACGTCCCGAACGCCATCACCGACCTCGCCGCCGTACGCAGCATCTTCCCCATCGCCATCCAGGTTTCCCAGCAGCTCGGCGCCGACGCGAGCCTGCGCCCCGAGTGGCAGCGCGTCCTCGGCAACCTCGTCGCCTACCCGCAGCAGAACGGCGCGTACCAGCCGCACCAGCCACCACTGGCCCAGACGCGCAACAACGAGAACGTCGCCTCGGAGCTGATCTGGCCCTACAACGTCACCGGCATCGGCGCCCCCGACTACCAGACCGCCCTGAACGCCTGGAACAGCCGGCCGTTCCCCTACGGCAACGTCTGGGCCAACGACGCCGTGCAGGCCGCGCGGCTCGGCCTCGGCGACCAGACCTTCGACGGCGTGAAGCGGATGCTGCGGCAGTACCAGAACTACCCCAACGGGTTCACCAGCAACACCAACGGCGTCTTCGAGTACCACGGCGTCAACCTCTCCGCGATGAACGAGGCCCTGCTGCAGTCGTACAACGACAAGATCCGCGTCTTCCCGGCCGCGCCTGGAAACTCCTCGTTCGTCGGGAAGTTCACGCTGCTGGCGAAGAACGGCTTCCTCGTCAGCTCCGAGCGCGAGGCCAACGAGACGAAGTACGTCGGCCTGCGCAGCCAGTGGGGCGCCACCGCCCACGTCGTCAACCCCTGGGGCGGGCAGCAGGTGCGCGTGCGGCGCGCGTCGGACAACACGATCCTCCTGACCACCACCGACGCGGAGTTCGAGTTCCCCACGGCCGGCGGCACCGCCTACGTCGTCGAGCGCACCGCGAAGCCGCTGACCTCGTACGCGACGACCCGGCTGACCGGCAGCCCGAACCAGGGCGCCAAAGCCTTGAGCGGCACCGCTTCCACCCTGGGTCTCAACGCCGGCGGCGGCGGTCTGGTCAACGACACCGAGGCCGGCTACGACAGCAACTGGTTCGCCACCACCAACCGCGGTTACGGCGACTACAACGACGACACGCACCACTCGACCGTCGTCGGCGCCACGGCGAACTACTCCTTCACCGGCACCGGAATCCAGTACCTCTCCGAGCGCAACGGCGACATGGGCACCGTCGACGTCTACCTCGACAACACCTTCCAGGCGACCGTGGACCTGCACGCCGACGGCGCCCGGCAGGTGCAGCAGGTGGTCTGGCAGAAGAGCGGGCTGAGCGCGGCGCAGCACACCGTCCGGATCGTCAACCGCAGCACGTCCGTCGGCATGATCGACGCTTTTCGCGTCACCGCTTAGGCACTTTATCGAGTCCACAATGGACTCTTGTGGTGAGCGGGAACCGGCACCGTTGGGCCGGATGGGTGGCCACCGCACACCACCGGTCACCACCCGCCACCACCGGCTCTTTCGCGAATCCGCGATTCCTCCGGCTGCGGCCGGAGGAATCGGCAGTGCCCCGCCGGTCGGCCGCAGTGATTCGTAGAATTACGCCGTGCGCAGCGAAGATCAATTCATGATCGTCGATCAAGAATACGCACCGCCATTCTGGTGAAATCCCGGTTTTGGGGCGCACCAACGCATTGCCACGCGGTTCGCAGGTGCCTACAGTCACCTGCCTGACTCCGGGAATTATTCACCCGGCTTCTTTGGATTCGGTACATCAACCATCATCTCCGTCAAGGAGCAGGTCTTGTTTGGAATCGCCAGGAGCAGCCGGGATCGCGCTCTTCGCGCCACCCTCGCCCTCGCGGCCGCCACCGTCGTCACACTCGTCACCGGCTGCGGGGCACTCGGTTCGACCGATTCGAAAGCCTCTGCGGGCACCGGCCTGGAGAAGACCGCGCTGAAGGTCTCGATCCTGCCCACCACGGACCTCGGGCCGTTCTGGCTGGCCCAGGACAGTGGCTACTTCAAGGACGAAGGGCTCGACGTCACGTCCGTGGTCGCCGCCAGCGGGCAGGCCTCACTGACGAAAGCGATCTCGGGTGAAGCCGACATCGCGTTCTCGACCTACCCGCCGTTCTTCATCGCGAAGAGCACCGGCGCCGCCGACATGGAACTGGTCGCCGACGCGACGTCGGTCAACGCGAAGAGCAACGCGATCGTCACGGTGCCGAATTCGCCGGTGAAGACCATCTACGACCTGGCAGGCAGCAAGATAGCCATCACGGCCAAGAACACCGCCGCTGATCTGCTCACCCGCTCGGTGATGCAGGACCACGGCGTGGACTTCAGCAAGGTGAAGTGGGTGCTGCTCCCGCTGCCGAACGTCGCGGCGGCGTTGCAGCAGGGCGAGGCCGACGCCGCGTACCTGCCGGAGCCCTACATCACGCAGGCCGCCAAGACGGCCGGCGCCATCCCGGTGATCGACATCAACACCGGCGCGACCCAGGACTTCCCGCTGACCGGCTTCGGCGCGACGAAGAAGTGGGTGCGGGAGAACCCGAAGACGCTGGCCGCGTTCCAGCGGGCGATGCAGAAGGCCACCCACGAGGCCACCAACGACCGCGCCAAGGTCGAGCCGCTGCTGGTGCGGTTCGCCAAGATCGACGAGGACACGGCCAAGCTGCTCACCCTGCCGGGCTACGGCTCGAGCCTGGACTCACGGCGGCTGCAGCGGGTGCCGGACCTGCTGCTGCAGCTGGGCGCCATCCCGTCGCCGATCGACGTGAACACGATGCTCGGGCCGCAGCCGGGCAAGTGACGCGGGCCGCTCCGCCCGGGGCGATCTTCGTGGCAGGATGGCCGGGTGCCGCCCGAACCCGTTGTGGACCTGCGTGATCCGGCCATCCTCGGTGACCCCGTGTCCGGCTACGACCGCATCCTCGCCGAATCACCGGTCTGCTGGGCCCGGCTGCCCAATGGCGAGGAGGGCTGGCTGGTCACCCGGAGCGACGACGTCCGCGCCGTGCTCTCCGACCCGGCCGTGCGCAACGATCCCACCGGTTTGCCGGGGGTGGGTGCCCAGACGCAGGAGCAGGCGTTCCTCGCGCTGGGCACGCCCCCGGAACACCTGCCCTACCTGCGGGCGAGCCTGCTCAGCCTGGACGGTGCCGAGCACACCCGGCTGCGCCGCAGCATCAGCCACGCCTTCGGCGCGGCCCAGGTCGCCACGCTGCGGCCCCGGGTGCAGGAGATCGTCGACGAGCTGCTCGACGGCTTCGCCGCGGCGGAGACGGTGAACCTGCTCGACGAGTACGCCTACCCGCTGGCCATGGCCGTGGTCTGCGAACTGGTCGGGGTCCCCGAAGCCGACTGGGCGGACTGGTGGCGCTGGGGCAAGGTGCTGGTCGGCGGCGACCCGGCGCAGATCACGCCGACGCTGGGCGAGATGTTCGCTTTCTGCCACGCCCTGATCGACCGGCGCCGCGCCGAGCCGCGTGACGACCTGATCAGCCAGGTCGTCGCCAAGGACGACCTGACCGACGTCGACGCCGTGGCCGTCCTGGTGTTCCTCGTGCTCGCCGGGCACGAAACCATGGCGCACATGCTGTCCAACGCGGCGCTCGCCCTGATGCGCGACCCCGCCCAGCGGGAGCTGCTGCGCGGCGAGCCCGAGCTCTGGCCGGCCGCGGTGCGCGAGCTGGTGCGCACCGACGGCCCGGTGCAGCTCGCCCGGCTGCGCTACGCCGCGACCGACCTCGAGGTCGGCGGCGTGCGGATCAGCGCGGGTGACGCGGTGCAGGCGGTGCTCGGGGCGGCCAACCGCGATCCCGCGCAGTTCGCCCACCCCCACGACACCGACGTGCGGTGGCAGGCCCTCTACGGCGGCCGCGAGGGCAGCGTCGGATTCGGCTGGGGGCCGCACTTCTGCCTCGGCGTCGCGCTGGCGAAGCTGGAGGCCGAGGTCGCGCTGAGCACCCTGTTCGCCCGCTTCCCCGAGGTGTCCCCGGTGACCGAGCCGGCGTGGGTGCCGTTGCCGCGCGGCCGCCACCGCGTCAACCTGGACGTCCGCCTGCGCTGATCCCCGCTACGCCCGCGCGTAGAAGCCGACCGGCATCGTCACCTCGGCGCTCGACGCCCCGCACTCGAGCATCCACAGCGCCGCGGCGGGCCCGAGGTCCCGGCCCAGTGCGCCGAGCGCGTCCGGATCGGGGGCGACCGCGCGCGCCTGCGCCACCCCGCGCGTGAACGCGTCCGGGTCCCAGCCGTCCGGGACGGCGTCGCCGAGGCAGCGCGCTCCCTTGGTCATCGCGGTCAGCGTCGCGGCCGGCAGCGGGCCGGTTACGCCGAGCAGGCCGTGGGTGCGTTCCCCGGCCAGCACCCCCATCCAGCGCGAGGTTTCCGGTGTCGGGCTCGGTCCGGTCCAGCGGGGGCGCGCGTCCGTGTCCGGGAGGCTCGCGGGGACCCCGGACACGGCCCAGCGGCCGGCCCACTCGACGGCCAGGCCCGGGGCGCTGCGGGTGGCGGGGTTGTGGAAGCGGGCCATGTCCCACCGGGTGCCGACCGCGACGGCGGCGAGGTCGCGGTGCGGCCAGACCCGTGCCTCCCACCAGAAGCCCCACGGGAACGCCGCGGTGTGGCCCCACCACCAGTCGTCGCCCAGCGCCGGGTCGGCGAGCTCGAGCGTCAGGCCGGAGAACGACGGGGCGCCGTGGCTGGGCCGGGCGACCCGCGGCGTCACCATCGCCGCGAGCGACTCCGGCCGGACGAGTCCGCGGTCGCCGCGGGCGGTGCGCAGCAAGGACTGCAGCAGCCGCCCGGCGTCCGCGGCGCTGGTGTGCATCCCGACGCCCGGGTAGGCCGAGGTGCGCAGCGGCGGGCTCGGCACGCACCAGTCGCCGAAGGCCATGTACCCCGTCGCCCGGTCGGTGCCGCGGCCCGGCGCGCCGGTCGCCCACGGGTTCCGCGTGCCGTCGTCGATGCTCGTGCCGGTCATCCCGGCCGGGGCGAAGACGTCCCGGTGGACGCGCGCGCCGTAGGCGTCACCGGTCAGGTGCTCGAGCGCACCGCCCAGCACGCCGACGCCGAAGCTGGAGTACGAGTAGGGCCCCGGCGTCGTCACCAGCGGCAGCGCCCCGCCGTACTCGACGGCGCGCCCGGCTTCGTGGCGACGGCGGACGTAGTCGAGGACCGGTTCGGCCGGCGCCTCGAACGCCGTGGCCGTGACGATGTCGTTGTAGTAACCGCCCTGGTGGGCCGCCAGCATGGCCGTGGTGACCGGCGCCGCGCCGGGACCGCGCAGCCCCGCGGGCAGCAGCGCGTCGATCGGCGTGTCCAGGCCGACCTCGCCCGCTTCGACCAGCTGCATGAGGGCCAGTCCCGTGACGGGCTTGGTGAGCGACCCCGCCGGCGCCACGGTGTCGGCGGTCATCGGCGCACCCGCGGCCAGGTCCGCGAACCCGGTCGCGGCCGTGCGCAGCTCGCTGCTCGTCGCCACCGCGACGGCGACCCCGGGCGTGCCGGTGACCGCCGCCAGCCGCGGCAGGACGGAGTCGAGCGCCGTCATCACATCGTCGAGCATGATCCTCCTCGTCAGGCCGCCAAGGATGCCCTAGTCACGGCCCGTCCGGAAGGTGATCATCCGGTGCGCTTCCCCGCGGTGAAGTGGGGCAGGACCATCTCCACCAGGGCCGCCACGTCGTTGTCCGCCATGGGTTCGCCGGTCATGCCCATGCGGTGGAGCAGGGTGCCGACGACGACGTCGATGAAGAACAGGACCCGGTTCTCCGGCTCGTCGAGGGCGTCCTGGAGCGCCTCGCGGTACGGGTCCTGCAGGCGGGCGGCCAGGACCTCGCGCAGGGCCGGGTCGCTGACGGCGTCGCTGAACACGCCCGCGAACGCGTCGCCCACCCCGGGCTCGGCGATCTTCGCCGCGATCCAGCGGATCGACGACGCCATCAGCTCCACCCGGCTCGCGCCCGTCAGCGGCAGCGGGCCGAACGCGTCCAGGAGGCAGTCCACGATCAGCTCGCCCTTCGAGGGCCAGCGGCGGTAGATCGTCGTCTTGGCGACGCCGGCCGCGGTGGCGATGCGCTCCACCGTGGCCGCCGCGTAGCCGAGGGCGTGGACCGTGCTCAAGGTGGCCGCGAAGACCACCTCGTTGACGCCGGTGCGGGGGCGGCCGGGGGGCCGGGCGGAACTCATGGCCGGACGATACCGGTTTTCGCTACCCTTGGTATCGATACCTGAGGTAGCGTAATTGGCGAAGCGAGGAGAAGCGCATGAGCGAAACCACGATGGCCCAGCGGCCGCCCGAGCCGGACTGGTCGGCCATCACCGACGAGGAGCTGGTCGGCTACCGCGAGGCGGAGAACCGCGTCCGGGCGTCCGAGGCGGCGCGGGTGATCACCGGGGAGCCGGATCCCGGCGCCGCGATCGCGTGGCGGGAACTGGCGCTGCCCGGCCGCGACCTGCCGGTCCGGGTGCACCGGCCGGCCACCGGCAACGACGTCCTGCCGCTCGTGCTCCACGTGCACGGCGGCGGCTTCGTGGGCACGGCGGCGCAGTGCGACTGGGTCACCAGCCACGTCGCCGCCCGGCTGCCCGCGGTCGTCGTCTCCGTCGAGCACCGGCTCCTCGACGCCGCCACGCCGCTCGCGGCGGCCGTCGACGACGGCTGGGACGCGTTGCGGCACCTGCTGGACCACGCCGGGCAGTGGGGTGTCGACCCGGCGCGGACCGCCGTCTTCGGCGAGAGCTGCGGCGCCTTGATCTGCGCGCTGGCCGCGATCCGGGCCGAGGACGCCGGCCTGCCGCTGCGGGCGCAGGTGCTGGTCAACCCCGCCGTCGACGCGACCGCCACGATGTTCGGCTACCCGTCGGCCACCGAGTACGCCGTCAGCCCGACGCTCACCACCGGGCAGCTGCGGCTGTTCCAGCGGCTCGCCGTGCCGCCGGGCACCGACGCCCGCGCGGTTTCCCCGCTGTACGCCGAGGATCTCGACGGACTGGCGCCGGCGCTCGTGGTGGTGCCGACCGACGACCCGGTGGCCGACCACGGCCGTCGTTACGCCGGCCGGCTGCGCGCGGCCGGGACTTCCGTGCGGCTCAGCGAATATCCCGGCGCGGGGCACGCGTTCCTCAGCATGCCGGGCGTGGCGCCGCAGGCCGGGGCCGCGCGGGCGGAGATCCTCGAGTTCCTCCGCACCGCCCTCGACGCGGGAGCGGACCGATGACCCGCACCGAACGCGGGGCGATCGCCGCGCTGTACGCCGGTCTCGGGCTCACCGTCCTCGCGACGGTCGTCCCGTACACCACCCACCTGCCGGCCGACCACGTGGCGAAGGCGCGAAAAGCGGTGCCCGGCGCCCGTGTTGGCCACTCCCCGGTCGCCGTATTGGCCACTCCGGGCACTGCGGTGGCCGTCGGCAGGCGCTCGGCCGTTCACGAACGGACAGTACGGTGACCGGAAGCGCCGACACGGCGACCGGAGCGGCCAACACGGCATTGTCAGACACGCGCTAACGCCGTGCGGCGGCCCACGCGGCGTCGGCGTCGGCGAGGGTGGGGTGGGCCGGGAAGAAGTCCGCCAGGCCGATGAGCCGCAGGCTGCGCTGCAGCTGGCCGGGCACGGCGACCAGCGCGATCCCGGCGTCGGCCGCGAGGGCCAGGTTGCGGGCCGCCAGGAGGGCGGAAATGCCGCTGGAGTCGCAGAACGTCAACGCCGACAGGTCGACGACCAGGTGCTCGCCGCGGTTCAGGGTCAGCGCCTGGATCGCGGCGAGGGCGTCGGGCGAGGTGGCGGCGTCCAGCTCGCCGGCGAACTCGAGCACCGTCCCCGTGGCGGAGCGGCGGGTGGCGGTGGTGAAGCCGGCGGTCACGGCCGGGTCCGGGCGGGGATGCTCAGGGCCAGCAGGGCGGTGTCGTCCTCGACGCCGTCGCCGAAGCCGGTGAGCAGGGCCGTCAGCGCCGCGATCAGCGCCGGGGCCGTCGTCGACGCGCGCGCGGTGAGGAACTCCAGCAGCTGCTCTTCGCTGTAGCGGTCCCGGCCGGCCGCGGTGCGGGCTTCGGTGAGGCCGTCGCTGTAGAGCAGCAGCGTGTCGCCGGGGGCCAGGTGCAGGCCGATCCTGGTGAACCGGGCGTTCGGCACCGCGCCGACGAGCATGCCGCCCGGGGTGTCGAGGAACTCGGTGGTGCCGTCGGCGCGGACCAGGATCGCCGGCGGGTGGCCGCCGCTGGCCAGGGTGATCCCGTAGCCGCCGGGTTCGGGGGTGAGCGCGCCGTAGATGGCGGTGCAGTACCGCGGGTCGGCGCCGTGGAACTCCTGGTTCAGCACCGTGTTGAGGTTGGCGAGCACGCCGACGGGATCGGGGTCGTAGACGGCGGCGGCCCGCAGCGTGTAGCGGGCCAGCGACGTCACCGCGGCCGCGACGGCGCCCTTGCCGGAGACGTCGCCGAGGAAGAACCCCCAGGTGTCGCCGGTGAGCGGGAACAGGTCGTAGAAATCGCCGCCGACCTCGTCGGCCGAGGCGGGGTGGTAGTACGCCGCCGCCTCCATGCCGGGGACGGCGGGGAGCGCGGGCGGCAGCAGCGTGCGCTGCAGGATCGCCGCCAGCTCCCGGGCCCGGTCGCGTTCGTCGTCGGCCTGCCGGCGGGCGCGCAGCAGCTCCTCTTCGTAGGCGCGGCGGTCGCGGGCGTCGAAGATCGTGCTGCGGATCAGCTGGGCGGTGCCGTCTTCGCCCTTCTTCACCGTCGAGGTGACGAGCACCGGAATCCGGGTCCCGTCCGCGGTCCGCAGCTCCAGCGCCAGGCCGCCGGCCTCGCCGTGCATCGCCAGCATCGGCGCGATGTGCGTCTCGTGGTAGATCCGGCCGCCGACGGTCAGCAGGTCCGCGAAACGGCGCCGCCCCACCAGATCGGCGCGCCCGTGGCCCAGCCAGCCGAGCAGGGTGGTGTTGATCTTCGCGATGGTGCCGTCCATCAACGTCGAGAGGTAGCCGCAGGGGGCGTGCTCGTAGAGGTCCTCGGCGCTGTCCTCGAGCAGGGCGCCGAACGCGGCCCCGACCGTGTCCTCGCTGCCGCCGGTGTCCCCGATTTCGCACATCACGGCGTGCCCGCGAACGCCCGGATCGCTTCGGTGGTCGCTTCGGGCGCGCTCAGCTGCGGGCAGTGCCCGATCGCGTCCAGCGTCACCAGCGCGCTGCCGGCGATCCGGTCGTGGACGAACGCGCCGACCGCCGGCGGGGCGATGGCGTCCTGGGCGGTCTGGACGACCAGCGTGGGCACCGTGACGCCCGGCAGGTCGGCGCGGTTGTCGGAGAGGAACGTGGCCCGGGCGAACACCCGCGCGATCACCGGGTCGGTGCGGCAGAAGCTGTCCGTCAGCTCGCCGCCGAGCTCGGGCCGGTCCGGGTTGCCCATGATCACCGGCGCCATGGCCGCCGACCAGCCCAGGTAGTTGGCGTCGAGGGACTCGAGCAGCTCGTCGATGTCCGCCCGGCTGAACCCGCCGCGGTAGTCGCCGTCGTCGAGGTAGCACGGCGACGGCGTGAGCAGCACCAGCTTCGCGAACCGCTCCGGCGCGCGGTTCACGGCCAGCACGGCGATCATCGCCGACACCGAGTGCCCGACGAGCACCACGTCACGCAGGTCCAGCTCGGCGCAGATCTCGAGGACGTCCTCGGCGTAGGCGTCGAGGCCGGCGTACCGCTCGGCCGACCACGCCGAGAGGTCCGAGCGGCCCGCGCCGACGTGGTCGAACAGCACCACGCGGAAGCGTTCGGCCAGTGCGGGGGCGACGAGCCGCCAGAGGTTCTGGTCGCAGCCGAACCCGTGGGCGAGCAGCACCACCGGGCCGTCGGCGGGACCCGTGACGACCACGTTGTTCCTGCTGCGCGCGTCCATCGGGTCATCCTGTCAGGCGGACGCCGCCCGGCGGGTTCCGGTACCCGGCCGAGACGGTCTTCACCGGCCGGCTGTTTGACCGGCGAAGACCGTCTCGCCCCCGGCTTACCCCGCACGGGCCCCGGCGAACCGCCGGTACCCGAAAGAGTCGACCGCACCGGACCAGCGCGCCGCCGTGGTCCGTCCATTGTGGATGCTTCGGCCGGTTCTGCTGCATTCGGCGGCTGACATGTCCGGTGGACAACGTTGACAGTGGATCAGCTGGTCTGCGTGGACAAGGGAGTGCGCGTGTTCCGATCACCGTCGCTGAAGCTGATCCACACCCTGGTCGCCGTCGTGACGGGCGTCGCCACGGTCACCGGCACCGCCGCCGCCCAGGACCTCAGACCCCAGCAGGTGGACCAAGCCGTCGTCCAGGACGGGCACGCGCGGTTCGAGGTGCTGACGCCGACGCTGATCCGGCTCGAGTACGCGGGCGACGACCGGTTCCAGGACCTGACCACCTTCAACGCCGTCAACCGGTCCTTCCCCGCTCCGGCCTACACGACCACGGTGACCGGCGGCGTCCGCGAGATCAGGACCGCGGGCCTGACCCTGCGGTACCGGCAGAACAGCGGGCCGTTCACCCGCGACAACACGTCGGTGCTGCTCACGACGACGAACGTGACCGCCGCGCCCCTGTTCCCGTCCTACTGCGCCTTCGCCACTGCTTGCGAGGCCGAAAACGGCGTCCCGGGCGGGTCGGCGGCGACCGCCTACGACCACACCGGCAACACCGGGTCGGGCTTCCTCGCCGGCTTCACCTCGGTCGGGGCGTCGCTCGCCCAGGACGTCTCGGCGGTGCCGTCGGCCGGGCAGTACCGGCTCACCGTCCGCTACGCGAACGCGCAGGGCGGCGACGGCCAGACCACCACGCGCACGCTGTCCACCACCGTCAACGGCGCGCCCGGGCCGAAGCTGTCGCTGCCGGCGACGTCGTCGTGGAACACCTGGGCGACGGCGTCGGTGACGGTGCCGCTGAACGCGGGGACGAACGCCGTGCGCGTCGACCGCAAGTCCGGCGACTCGGGCAACGTCAACCTCGACAGCCTCGCCGTCACCACGGCCACCGGGGCCTACCCCGCCGCCGACACCTCGCTGCTCACCACGGCCTACGGCGCCGGCCCCAAGTCCGTGCTCGGCGGCTGGGACCGCTCGCTGGACAACCCGGAGGCCGTCCCGACGCCGCAGCACCCGGGCCTGCTCGACCGCGACGGCTGGTACCTGCTCGACGACACGCGCTCGGCGGTCCTCAACGCCGACCGCACCGTCACGGACCGGGCGTCGCACGGCGCGCAGCCCTACCAGGACGGCTACTTCTTCGGCTACGGCAAGGACTTCAAGCAGGGCCTCGGCGACCTCAACGCCCTCACCGGCGGCACGGCGCTGCTGCCCCGGTCCGCCTACGGCGTCTGGTTCTCCCGCTACTTCGCCTACTCCGACAACGACTACCGCACCTCGCTGCTGCCGAAGTTCCGCTCGAGCTTCACCCCGATCGACTGGCTGGTCGTCGACACCGACTGGAAGTCACCGTCGCAGTGGAACGGCTGGAACTGGAACACCGGGCTCTTCCCGGACCCGCAAGGGTTCCTGAACTGGACGAAGCAGCAGGGCCTCGCCGTCTCGCTCAACATCCACACGTCCATCGCGGGCAACGACCCCAAGTTCGCGGCGGCGAACGCCACTGCGGGCGGCCTGATCGCCGACGGCTCCAACTACGTGTGGGACTGGTCGAACCCGGCGCACCTGCGCTCCTACTTCGACCTGCACAAGCCGTTCGACGCCCAGGGCGTCCGGACGTGGTGGCTGGACTACTGCTCCGGCTGCGGCCGGTCGACGGCGTCGGACCCCGGCGTCGCGCCGGACAACTTCATCAACCAGGCCTACGCCGACCACGCGGCGGCCCAGGGCCTGCGCGGCTTCTCCTTCGGCCGCATCGGCGGCGCCGAGCAGGGCGGCATCCACAGCAGCTACCCGCTCGGCCCGTGGTCGGAGCGCCGCAACACCCTCCAGTTCACCGGCGACACCCCGCTGAGCTGGGACATGCTCGCCTACGAGGCCCGCTTCACGCCGGACGAGGCGGCCGCCGGGCTCAGCAACGTCAGCCACGACATCGGCAGCTTCCACGGCGGGCACCTGCCCGACGACCTCTACGCGCGGTGGCTGCAGCTGGGCGCGTTCCAGCCGATCGACCGGCTGCACTCCGACCACGGCGACCGGCTGCCGTGGGACTACCCCGGCGCGGCGGGCGACAGCGCGGAGAAGTTCCTGCGGCTGCGCGAATCGCTGGTGCCCTACACCTACACCCTCGCCAAGCAGGCGAACCAGACCGGCGTGCCGATCACCCGGCCGCTCTACCTGAACTACCCGGACCAGGACGCGGCCTACACCCACCCGCAGGAATACCTGTACGGCGACAACGTCCTCGTCGCGCCGATCACCACGGCGAGCGGCTCGGTCTCGGCGTGGATTCCGCCGGGCACCTGGACCGACTACTTCACCGGGACCGTCTACACGGGACCGTCGACGGCGACGATCACCAAGCCGCTGTCGGAGATGCCGGTGCTCGTCAAGGCGGGCGGCGTGGTGCCGCTGCGCACGAACTACGTCGACAACGCCGCCGCGCCGCTCGACCAGCTCACGCTGAACGTGACGGCCGGTGCCGACGGGAACTTCTCGCTGTACGAGGACTCCGGTGAAGGCGCCGGAGTGTCGTCGACGACCCGGTTCGGCTGGCAGGACGCCGCGAAGACGCTGACGGTCGACGCGGCCGCCGGCGGCACCTCCCCGGCCAAGGCCTACACCCTGCGGCTGGCCAATTCGGCCGCGCCGACGGCGGTTTCGGTCGACGGGCAGCGGCTGCCCGAGACGGCGTGGGCGTACAACGCACACTCCCGCACGGTCACCGTGACGACGGCGAGCCTGCCGTCGAACGCCCGGCACACCGTCACCCTGACCGGCAGCGCCGCCGACAACCCGGCGGCGGGCCAGGTGACCGGACGCGGCGGGCTCTGCCTCGCCGTCCACGGCGGCGCGTCGGCCGACGGCACGGCGCTGGAACTCGCCGCCTGCGACCACTCGGCGGGCCAGCAGCTCACCCCGCCGAGCGGTGGCGGCACGGTGCGCGTGCTCGGCAAGTGCCTCGACCTCGCCGGCGGCTCGACGGCCGCCGGCACGCCGGTCCAGCTCTACACCTGCAACGGGACGGCCGCGCAGGCGTGGAGCCTGACCACGGCGGGCAAGCTGCTGAACGCCGGCCGGTGCCTGGCGGCCACGACGGCGGGTGACGGGATGCGCCTGGCCGACTGCGCCGACACCACCGACCAGGCCTGGCGCTTCCCGCCGGCGCCGGTCACCGGGCCGGCCGGGCTCTGCGCCGACGTCGTCGACGCCTACCCCGCGTCGGGCAGCGGGGTGCAGCTCTACGGCTGCAACGGCACCGACGCGCAGCGCTGGTCCGCGCCGGGTGACGCGTCGCTGCGGACGCTGGGGAAGTGCCTCGACGTCGTCAACGGCGGCACCGCGAACTCGACCCCGGTCCAGCTGTGGGACTGCAACGGAAGCGCCGCGCAGCAGTGGGTCGCGGGCACGGGCGGAGCGCTGCGCAACGTCGGCTCCGGGCGGTGCCTCGACGACCCGGACAACGCCGGGAAGGCCGGTGACCGGCTACGGATCTACGACTGCAACTCCTCCGCCGCGCAGCGGTTCGGTTTGGGGTCCTGACCACTGCGACGGAGGCGGGCGGGGGTTAGGATTCAGCCAGTCGCGGCACCCCCGGACCCCGGTGGCCGAGCACGCACCCCCTCGCCGATCGGGAGCAGCTGATGAACAGCGTTCAGCACGCGACCAGTCCCGTTTTTACGCGCGAGTTCACCCGTCGTGCCGCCGGCGCCTGGATCCGCGCGGCGGACGCCGGGCTGATCGACGCCGCCGAGCTCACCTGGCTGCTGGGCCACCTGACCGGCGATCCGTGCGCCCGGACCGGCGCCGAGGTGGACGGATGAAGACCGAGAGCCGCACGCGGCCGGTGCTCACCTGGCAGTCTGCCGAAACCGATCTTCCCGGGCGGATGCTGACGCTGGTCTACCGCGTCGCGAAGCAGACCGGGCGCTCCCAGCGCACGAGCACCGCGTTGTGCCGCCGGGTGCTGGCCGCGGCGCCGGAGGTGGACCGGCGGTGCCGGGACGCGGCCGCCGAGCGGCAGGTGCGGGCCCGCGTGCTGGTGGCACTGCGGGCGGACCTGGCGCCGCGGATCGAGCGCGCCACGCTGGACGCGGCCCTGCGCGACGCCGTCCTGCTCGACGAGGTGACCCAGCTGCCGCCGCGGCAGCGCTTCGCCCTGTGGTCCACCGCGGTGGACCGCCTCACGACCGCCGAACTCGCCACGCGCACGGGCTGGACGCCGCCGCAGATCGCCCGGCTGCTGCGGGCCGCGCTGCGGACCGTGACCTCGAGCGCGACGCTGCCGGAGTGAGAACCGGCACTCGACCTCGGGGACCACGCTGCGGAGGCCGGACGGCCGGGAGAGACTTGACCCGTGTCCAGCAACGAACCCCCTGAGCCGCCGCCGCTGGTGATCCCCGACGAGCAGCCGGCCTTGCAGTGCAGTGTCAGCCGCCGTGGCAGCGCGGTCGTCGTCGCCGTGGCCGACGAGCTCGACCTCCTGACCGTCCCGGAGTTCAGCAGGACCCTGACCGCCATCCAGGCGGCCGCCGCCGGGCCCGTGGTGCTGGACCTGACGGCGGTGACCTTCCTCGACTCGAGCGGCATCAACGCCATCGTCCGCGCCAGCCGCGACGCCGACGACAACCCCACGCGGCTACGGGTGGTGGCGGACGGCCCGACGGTCCTCAAGACCATCCAGCTCGCCGGAGCGCACGAACTGATCACCCTGGTCCCGACGGTCGACGACGCCCTGGCGCTGCCCTGACACTGCCCTGACGCGATCGGCGCGGCCGGGCTCGGCGCGACCGGCCTCGGTGCCGCCCGGCTCGGCGCGGCCAGGCACGGCGCGGCCGGGCTCAATGCGACCGGCCCTCGGTGCACCCGGCCTCGATGCGACCAGGCTCAGTGCGACCGGCCTCAATGCGGCCAGACTCAGCGCGGCCAGGCTCGATGCGACCGGCCTCGATGCGACCGGCCTCGATGCGACCCGCCTCGGCGCGGCCAGACTCGATGCAACCGGCTCGATGCAACCGGCTCGATGCGGCCGGACTGCCCGGCCGACACCCTGATACGCACGGAGCGGGGGCACCGGATTCCGGTGCCCCCGCTCGGTCGTTCTCCCGCTTACCGTCAGACGGTGTGCGGGCTGTGCGCGACGGTGTTCCAGCCCGAGGCGAGGACGCCGGCGTCGCCGCCGTTGCCCGCCCAGCCCGAGTTACCGCCGGTGGTGGTGCTGGTGTTGCCGGCGTCGCCGGTCCAGCCGGTGGCGCCGGTGTCACCCGAGTTGCCCGAGGTCACCGTGGTGGCCGACTTCGTGCCGCTCTCGTTGTTCCAGCCACCCTTGTTCCAGCCACCGTGGTGGCGGCCCTGCTGCTCGTGGCCACGGGTCGACGTGACGGCGGTGTTGCCGCCGGTCGAGCCCGAGTCGCCCGAGTTGCCGGACGTGCCGCTCACCGCGTCGTTGCCGCTGGTGGCGTTACCGGCGTCGCCGGAGTTGCCACCGTTGCCGCCGGTCGCGGTGCCGGTGACCGTGCCCGAAACGCTGCTGGTGCCGCCCTGGTTGTGACGGTTCCAGCCGTGCCCACCGTTGTTGCTCGTGGCGGAGTTCTTGCCGGTGCTCACGACGGTGGCGTCGCCACCGTTGCCCGCCCAGCCCGAGTTCCCGCCGGTGGTGGTGCTGGTGTTCCAGGCGTCGCCGGTCGAACCGGTGGCGCCGGTGTCACCCGAGTTGCCCGAGGTCACCGTGGTGGCCGACTTCGTGCCCTCGTGCTTCCAGCCGGAGTCGTGCTTCCAGCCGGAGTCGTGCTTCCAGCCGGAGTCGTGCTTCCAGCCGGAGTCGTGCTTCCAGCCGTTGTCCCAGCCACCGTTGTTCCAGCCGCCGTGGTTCCAGCCGCCGCTCTGGTGGCCGCGGCCGTTGTCCTGGCCGCCCAGGGTCCACACGATGGCGGTGTTGCCGCCGGTGGAGCCCGAGTCACCCGAGTTGCCGGAGTTCCCGGTCACCGCGGAGTTGTGGCTGGTGGCGTTCCCGGCGTCGCCGGAGTTGCCACCGTTGCCGCCCTTGGCGGTGCCGGTGACCGAACCCAGGACGCCCGTGGTGCCGCCCTGACGGTTCCAGCCCCAGCCGTGCCCACCGTTGTTCGTGGCGGAGTTGTGGCCCGTGCCGGCCGCGGTGGCGTCGCCACCATTGCCCGCGTTGCCCGAGTTCCCGCCGGTGGTGGTGCTGGTGTTCGTGGCGTCGCCGGTCGAGCCGGTGGCGCCGGTGTTCCCGGAGTCACCCGAGGTCACCGAGGTGGTGCACTGCGCCAGCAGGCACAGGCCGTAGGCGCTGTTGCCACCGGTCGAGCCGGAGTTCCCGGAGTTGCCCGAGTTCCCCGACGTCGCGGAGTTGCTGCTGGTGGCGTTCCCGGCGTCGCCGGAGGTGCCACCGTTGCCGCCCTTCGCGGTACCCGTGACGGTCCCGAGCACCTTGCCGACACCGCGGGCGCCCCGCGAGTCCGCGGTGTTCTTGCCCGAGGCCACCGACGTCCCGGAGCCGCCGTCGCCGGCGTTCCCGGAGTGCCCACCGGTGGTGGTGCTGGTGTTCGAGGCGTTCCCGGTCGAGCCGGTCGCGCCCGTGTTCCCGGAGTTGCCCGAGGACACCGTGGTGTTGCACTTGGCCAGCACACAGACGCCGTAAGCGCTGTTGCCGCCGGTGGAACCGGAGTTGCCCGAGCTGCCGGAGTTCCCGCTGACCGCGGTGTTGCCGCTGGTCGCGTTGCCGCCGTTGCCCGAGGTCCCGCCGTTGCCGCCGGTGGCGGTGCCGGTCACGACCGAGTGCAGCGTGTTGCCGAGCCCGCCGAGCGGGTTCGTGTTGCCGGTGTCCGCACTGGCCACCGCACTGCCCAGCAGGACGAACCCGCCGGAGATGAATGCGGCGGTCAGGCCGCGTCGCACGTACTTGTGCATGACTTCCCTTTCCTTACCATCTGTCCTTTATGGATTTCCGGAGGTGGAAAGGGAAAGTCAGCTCGGATGGTCGTTTCCGTAGAAGACCAGCCAGTACAGCGACCACGCGGCGCCCGGTGGCGCGCGCCAGGCCCGGTCGGTGCCGAGCACCCGCGAACCGGCGGACGTCACGGCGTACTCACCACCGTGCTGACCACCCGGGCTCGCCGACATCGCACCGCTCGTGCCGGACACGTCGGCGGGCAACCCGCCACCGCCGGATCCGGACATCGGAACCGCGGTGTCGGCGGTCTTGGCGACCGCCTGGGAAGAACCGCTGTGGACCACCGCGAAGACCCGGGCCTGCACCGGCGAGGCACTGGCACCCTCACGCGGCTGGGGCGCGGCCGGTTGCCCGGTCACGGCCGGAACCACCTGGTCCGTCCGGATCGGACGGACCGGCGACGCGGTCACCGGAGCCGTGACGTGCAGTACCGGCTCCGTCACCGGGGACAGCGACTGCAGCACCGGCTCCGTCGCCGGAGAAAGCGCGTGCAGCACCGGCTGGGTCACCGGCCGCAGGGCCGAAAGCACCGGACTCGTCACCGGCTTCACCGCGTGGATCAGCGGCGCGACGACGGGCTCGAGCCCGCTCGTCACCGGCTCCAGCACCGGAGCGACCTGCGACGTCACGGCGTACACCGTGTCCGTCACCGGCTTCAGCACCGGCGCCACCTGCGACGTCACCGTGTGCACGGTGCCCGTCACCGGCTTCAGCACCGGTTCCACCTGCGTTGTCACCGCGTGCAGAGTGCCCGTCACCGGCTTGAGGGCCGGTTCCACGGGCTCGAGCACGCCGTGCACGGTTTGCCCGGCTTGGTCGAGCAGGCCGGGCCGGTCGGGTGGCGGCGAACCTTCGGCAGCGTTCGCGGTGCCCGACACGAGCAGGGCCAGCACGGTGAACCCGAACAACGCGCCGGCCAAGATCAGCATCCGCAGCACGAACGGGTGCGGGGCCGGCGTTGTGTCCGTCAGGGAAGTATCCATCATCTCACCCCCTTTCGAGTGGCGACTTCACCGTCAGTCGTCTTTCGGGGCGAACGCCATCACCGGATTGGGGTAGATCCAAGTTATTTTCTTTTACCCGAAAGGGTTTCCTACCGCTGAGTAGCGGGTATTGGGCCCGCTTTCCGACCCATCCGCGGCGCCGACGGCCCCGAAAGGCCAACGTCCACGATGGATCCGTCCCGCCGCCGGGAAGCCCGGCGAGCGGGTGTCGCCCGCCGTACGCGTGCGGGCGGGGAGGAGAACGTACGTGTTCGGTAAACGCTACGCCGCAGCCATGATCAACCGGAGTGCCGAGAACGACCAGGACCGCCGCCGCTTCCTCAAAGCGGCCGGCATGACCGGACTCGGCGTCGTCGGCGCCGGAGCCCTCGGCGGTCTCACCGCCGGAACCGCGTCCGCGGCCACCGCCCGGCCCGCCGCCGCGGCCGCCGCGCCGAGCGGGGTGAGCGACGCCGCCGTCCTCAACTTCGCCCTCAACCTCGAGTACCTCGAAGCCGAGTTCTACCTGCACGCCGTCACCGGCCGCGGCCTCGACGACGCCATGACCACCGGCACCGGCGCCCGCGGCGGCGTCACCGGCGGCCGCGCCGTCCGCTTCGAGACCAAAGCCGCGAAGCAGTACGCCCAGGAGATCGCCGGCGACGAGAAGGCCCACGTCCAGTTCCTGCGCTCCGCGCTCGGCTCCGCCGCGGTCAGCCGCCCCGCGATCGACCTGCGCTCCAGCTTCACCGCCGCGGCCCAGGCCGCCGGGCTCGTCAAGCCCGGCCAGAGCTTCGACGCGTTCTCCTGCGAGGAGAACTTCCTACTTGCCGCGTTCCTCTTCGAAGACGTCGGCGTCACGGCCTACAAGGGCGCCGCGCCCTTGATCACCAACAAGACCTACCTCGAAGCCGCCGCCGGCATCCTCGCCGTCGAGGCCTACCACGCGGCCAACATCCGCAGCGCGCTCTACCAGCGCGGCGAGGGCAAGGCCACCGTCAAGCTCTCGGCCGCCCGCGACAGCCTCGACGGCCCCACCGACGACGACCAGGGCGTCATCGACAGCCACGGCAACGCCAACATCGTCCCCACCGACGCCAACGGCATCGCCTACAGCCGCTCACCCGGCCAGGTCCTCAACATCGTCTACCTGACGAACAAGGCCGCCACCTCCGGCGGATTCTTCCCCAAGGGCGTCAACGGCGAGGTCAACACCAGCGCCGCCAACTGATCTCCGACGCGGGTGCCGGAGCGGTCCGGCACCCGCGTGAACACCTTTCACGGCTGCGGGCAAGAGGAGGCGACACCACAAGCGGCAAAACTGGAGGACTCCCCCTTGCCCACCCTTCTCCCCCGCCGTGCGCGCCGGCTCGTGGTCGCCGTGCTGGCGACCGCTCTGGCCCTGCCCGGCGTACCCGCCGCCGCCACCCCACGGGAACCGGCGGCCCCGCAGCTGACCTGGTCCGACTGCCAGGACGGCTTCCAGTGTTCGACGGCGCCGGTGCCGTTGGACTACGACCAGCCCACCGGCGCCCAGGTGCAGCTGGCGCTGATCAAGCTCCCGGCACCCGACCCGGCGAAGCGCATCGGGACGCTGTTCGTCAACTTCGGCGGCCCCGGCGCGTCCGGGCTGCAGCGGCTGCGCGAGCGCGGCAAGTGGCCGTGGCTGTTCTCCGCCGAGCTGCGGTCCCGGTTCGACGTCGTGTCCTGGGACCCGCGGGGCATCGGCAACAGCACGGCCGTGCGGTGCTTCGACACCGAAGCCGGCCAGCAGGCGTTCTTCGGTGCCTTCCCGGAGATGCCCGGCGACCCGAGCGGCGAAGCGCCGTTCTACGCCGCCTCGAAGGACCTCGCCGACCGGTGCGGCCAGAAGGCGGGGAGCATCCTCCAGCACGTCTCGACGGCGAACACGGCGCGGGACCTGGACCTGCTGCGCCGCGCCGTCGGCGACCAGAAGCTGACCTACCACGGGATCTCGTACGGGACGTTCCTCGGCGCCGTCTACGCCAACCTGTTCCCGGACCGGATCCGGGCCATGGTCTTCGACGGTTCGATGGACTTCGTGGGCAGCGCCACCGGCCACGACGGCACCGGGCCGACGGTCCCGCTCGACACCCGGCAGGACGTCCCGCGCGGCATCGCGGACACGTTCGACCAGTTCCTGAAGCAGTGCACCGCGGCCGGGCCGGACTGCGCGTTCTCCTCGGGTGACCCGAAGGCGAAGTGGACGGCGATCACGGCGCGGGCGAAACAGGGCCCGATCACCGTCCAGGGGGCCGACGGCCCGGAAACCTGGACGTACTCCGGGATCATCAACACCGCGGGCGACCTTTCGGACCTGCGGGGCTGGCTGGACATCGCGGACCTGTTGCAGCGCTTGTACAACGCCAAGAACACGGTCGCGCGGCTGTCGGCGGCCACCGGTGAGCAGTACACCTCGAACCGCACCGAGGCGTTCAACGCGATCCAGTGCACCGACAGCGACGTCCCGGCCGATCCGGCGATCTACAGCCGCTATGCCGCGTCGGAAGACCAGCGGGTGCCGTACTTCGGGCGGATCGGCGCGCTGGACATGATGAGCTGCGCGTACTGGAAGGCCAAGGACACCGACCGGTACACCGGGCCGTGGAACCGCTGGACGTCGGCGCCGATCCTGGTGATCAACAACCGCTACGACCCGTCGACACCGCTGCACGGCGCGCAGGACGGCGCCGCGGAACTGGCGCGCGCCAAGGTGTTCGTGACCGACGGCTTCGGGCACTCGTCGATGTACGCGCCGAGCACGTGCACGGAGCAGGTCAAGCGGAACTACCTGATCGCCGGCACGTTCCCGGCGGCGGGCAAGACCTGCGGGCTGGACGCGAACCCGTTCGTCACGGGGTGAACCGTCGGCGGGCAGGCCGGTTCCGGCCTGCCCGCCTCCGTCAGCGCCTCGTCGCCCGGCGCCGTACCGGCCGGTGAAGATCCTGCTAATGTGGAACGTGTTCTAGTTCCGGCGGCAGGAGGACGATGGCCGAACCGCAGCTCAGGAGCGCGTACCCGGTGGTCCCCGGCGTGCCACCCGCGCGGGCCCTGCTCGGTTCACGGATCCGGGACCTGATCGAGGCCGCCGTGTGCGTGCGCGACGACGAAGCCGATCTGGTCGCCGCGGCGGACCGGATCGAGGCCGTCACCGAGGCCCTGCGCGCCGCCGGCGGCGAGTCGCCGTTGCTGCTGGCCGCGCTCGAGGGCGGCGGGTACCTGAGCATCAACAACCCGGTCGAAGGGCCGGGAAACCCGCTGGCGCCACCGTTGTCGTGGGTGCACGTCGGGCCGGACTCGGTGCGGGCCGAGCTGCTGCTCGGCCCGGCGCACGAAGGACCGCCCGGCCGGGTGCACGGCGGCTGGGTAGCGGCGGTCATGGACCACGTACTGGGCCGCGCCACCGCGGCGGCGGGCTTCCCCGGCATGACGGCCTCCCTGACGGTCGACTACCACCAGGGCACGCCCTACGGAGTCCCGCTGACGGCGGAGGGCCGCTTCACAAGCCGCGACGGCCGCAAGCTCCACGCCACCGGCGAACTCCGAGCAGGCAACGTGGTCTGCGCAACGGCAACGGCCCTGCTGGTCCAGTTCCGCCCCGGCCACCTCCCCACACCCCCCTAACCCGCCACGCCCACACCGTGTCGCCCCCCAAATCACAGGAGTCGACTCCCCAATCACGCGAGTCCCGCCCTCAATCACACGAGTCCCGGCCCAGATCACGCGAGTCCCGGCTCTGGTCACGCGAGTCCGACTTGGATCACGCGAGTCCCGGCCCAAATCACGCCAGTTCCGGCCCGAATCACGCGAGTCCCGGCCTCCCGTAACGCGAGCCGACCCTCCAAGTACGCGAGCCGACCTTCCAGACACACGAGCCGACCCTCCAATCACGCGAGTTGACTCTCCAGACACACGAGCCGACCCTTCAGGCACGCGAGTTGACCCTCCAGACACGCGAGTTGACCGTCCAATCACGCGAGTTCCGTCTTCAATCACGAGTCCCGGCCCAGATCACGCGAGTCCCGGCCCGAATCACGCCAGTTCCGGCCCGGACCACGCGAGTTCCGGCTCGGACCACGCGAGTTCCGGCTCGGATCACGCGAGTTCCGGCCTCCGTACCGCGAGCCGACTCTCCAAGTACGCAAGCCGACTCTCCGAGTACGCGAGCCGACCCTCCCGGCACGCGACCTGACCTCCCGGGCCCGGCTCCGAAGGCTCGGCGATCACCGGTCGCCCGCGTCAGCGCTCACGCACCCCCGTCAGCGCTTACGCGCCCGCGTCAGCGCTTACGCGCCCGCGTCAGCGCTCATGCGACGGCCGCCTGACAGCTCACGGGCCGCGGTCCGGTAGTTCGATGACCACCGTGCGGCCTTCGTCGTCGTCGTTCGCGGGGGGTGGGGGCATCGGCTCGCCCGGGGGGCGGGCGTCGACGATGTCCGTCGAGCGCACCAGCCTCAGTGGGGTGCCGGGGGCCGCGCGGAACGGTCTGACCCGGACCCACGTCGTGCACGTGTGCTCGTCGCGCAGGGTGGGGCCGGCTATCGTGCCGATGCGTTCCCGCGACGTTCGCAACCCGGGCATCGACGGCTCCCGGCGGCCGCGGTAGCGGACCTGCCAGCCCGGTGGGTACACGCCGGGTTCGGCATCCTCGGCCGTGGCCATCTCGTCACCCCGCTCGCTCGAACGTCGAAGGGCGCCGGGGGCTGGGGCGTGGCGTCCAGCCTAAGCCCGGGCGGGGCTCGGCGGGCTCGGCCAGGTGGGTGGTTCCGCCCGCGGGGCAGTCCATTGAGGACGGACGTCACCCGGGTGGTGGGCGCCGGGGTTCGATGCCGACGACGTCGCTGTCCGGCACCCAGACCGGCGGGCCGTCGCCCAGTGGGGCCAGCGGGATCGTTTCCAGACCTGTGCGCGGATCCCGCACCGGCGACCCGAGCACCACCCCGGCCGACCAGCCGGAAACCCGCCGGTCCCGGTAGGTGAGGACCCAGCCCACCGGGTACTCGTCGTCCAACGCTTTTGCCGATTCCACCGCACAGCCCCGATTCGTCGACGAACTCTCGTCGCCGTGGTCCGGGGCGATGATCCAGCCTACGTGAGCACCGCGGCACCGCGGCAGCTCCAGCCGGGTGGTTCCGCCGGTCGCTCGCACCCGCCGGTGATCAGGCCTTGCGGCGCGCCAGTACGAGGGCCGGGTCCAGTGCCCGTTCGGCGAGCGCGCGGGCGACGTCGCTCAGCCGGAGGCCGTTGTTGCGCGCGTAGCCCCGCAGCGCGGCGAAGGCGTCGTCCATGGTGAGCCCGCCCGTCACGGCCAAGACGCCCTTCGCCTGCTCGATCGTCACCCGGCTGTTCAACGCGGTCTGCAGCTGCTCGGACATCGTCTCCCCGTGCCGGACGGCCCGCTCCTGGAGGATGCCGATGGTCGCGGTGTCGGCCAGGCCCTGGGCCAGGTAGACGTCGTCGGCCGCCAGCTCGCCCGGGTGGGCGCCGAACAGGTTCAGCGCGCCGATGGTCTGCTTGCGCAGCCGCATCGGCAGCGCGTGCACCGAGGCGAACCCCTCGCGGGCGGCCTCGGCGGCGAACCGCGGCCAGCGGCCGGCCGCCGCGGCGATGTCGGCGACCAGGACCGGGGTCCGGCTCGCGAAGCACTCCACGCACGGGCCCTCGTCGATGCCGAGCTGGAACAGCTCGAGCAGCCGGGCCTGCTCGGTCGACGACGCGAGCACCTGCAGGCTGCCGCGCTCGTCGACGAGCGTCAGGCCGGCCGCGGCGACGTCGAGCAGGTCCACGCACCGCCGCACCAGCGTGTGCAGCAGGTCGGCGACGTCGAAGTCGTCGACGAGGGTGTCGGCCAGTGCGACGAACGTCCGGGTCACCTGTCGTTCACGGTCGGCCATGCCCACCACCTCCTGGTTGTTCGTCGGATGTCTTCACGGTGACCCTCATCGGGGCTCCCGGTCCAGCCGGAGCCGGCCGGCCACGATGTCGGCGGCGACGTCGAGCAGCGGACGCCCTTCGCCGAAGGCGTGCGCGCGCATCCGGGCCAGCGCCGCCTCGGCCGGCACGTCGAGCTGCGCGATCAGCATCCCGGTGGCCTGGTGGACCTCCCGGTGCCGCATCCCGGCGCCTTCCATCCACCGGCCGTCCCCGTCGAGCCACCGGTCGCCGCCGAGCAGCCCGGACAGCGCCAGCGCGGCGATGTCGGCCACCTGCAGGGCCGTCGAAAGCTCGGCGGCGGTGAGCGAGCCCGGCGTCGCCCGGTAGGTGTCGAGGGTCGCCACGCGCACGACCCCGATCTGCAGCGGGAACGTGAACAACGCCGCCACCGGGTGCTCGGCGGCCTGGGCGGCGAACACCGGCCAGGCCGGCGGGAGCCCGGCGGCGAGGTCGGGGTGGAGCACCGGCCCGCCTTGGGAAAACGCTTCGAAACACGGGCCTTCGCCGAGCGAGAACTGCATTTCGGCGAGCGCGGAACTCACCTCGTCGCTCGTGTAGACGACTTCGCGGTGCCCGGCGTCGGCCATCACCGACACCGCGGCGCCGTCGACCGGGAGCAGCTCGACGCAGGCCCGGCACACCCGGCCGACCGTGTCGACGCCGCTGCCCGCCCGGCCGCCGGCGAGGGCGGCCAGGACGCCGCTGCGCAGGGCGTCGAGCTCAGCCACCCACCACACGCCGGCGCATGCGGGCCTCCTCCGGGTCGGTGTCCTGCACCGCCACACCGACTCGGAAGGACATGGGTCCGGATCAGCTCCGCCACCGCGGCCGCACCGAACCCTACCCCGCTACGTGCGGGTACGCGGCCGACCGGTGCTGGAAGGCCAGGATCGCGGGGTTCACGATGACGCCGTCGCGGATCTCCACGGCGCGCCGCACGGTCTCGTGACCGTCCCATTCGGACGGTCCGCCGAGCACCGGCCGCAGCAGCGGGAGCAGCGCCTCGCTGATCTCCCACGTGGCCGAGTTCCACAGGTAGGACGGGCTGTGGTCGACGGCGTAGTAGGTGATGCCGTCGCCGACCGTGAAAGCCGGGTGGGCGAACGTGGTGGGCTTCGCCCAGCTGAAGCCCATGCCCTCGTCGCAGGAGACGTCGACGATGAGGCTGCCCGGCGCGAACGCGGCGAGGTCTTCCTCGATGAGGAACGTCAGCGGCTCGGCGGTGTCCTGCAGCACGCAGTTGACGACGATGTCGTGCTCGGCGAGGAACCCGGCCAGCGGCACCCGGCCCCGGTCGGTCAGCGCGTGGCTGCGCCGGAGGTCGCCCGGGTTGTTCTCGTCGTGCTCGAAGTGCACCATCGTGGCGGAGTGGATCGGCGAGCCGACCGCGGCGATCCCCCGGCCGGTGAGCACGTGCACGTCGTGCACCCCGTGCGCGTTGAGCGCGGTCACCGAACCCCGTGCCGTCGCGCCGAAACCGATCACGACCGCGTTCAGCCGGCGGCCGTAGTCCCCGGTCGCACCGGCCAGCTGCAGCGCGTGCAGCACCGAGCAGTAGCCGGCGAGCTCGTTGTTCTTGTGGAAGACGTGCAGCCCGAACGAGCCGTCGCGGTTCCAGTGGTTCATCGCCTCGAACGCGATCAGCGTCAGCTTGCTGTCGATCGCCAGCTGCGTGAGCCCGGTGTCCTGGACGCAGTGCGGCCAGCCCCACAGCACCTGGCCGGTCCGCAGCTCGGCGACGTCCTCCCGCAACGGCTTGGCCAGCAACAGGACGTCGCACTCGGCGACGAGCTGCTCGTGGGTGCGCAGGCCGCCGACGAGGCCGGCCAGCTGTTCGTCCGCGACGCCGAAGTTCTCGCCGTAGCCGTGTTCGAGGAAGATGCGTTCGCGCAGATCGGAATCGATCCGCTCGAAGTGGCGGGGGTGGATGGGAAGCCGGCGTTCGTTCTCTTTCCGTGAACGGGAGACGACGCCGAGGGTGAGCTGGTCCACGAGGGCCCCTTTGGTAGACCCCAGTCTTAACACACAGTGCGTGTAGTGTCTGTGGTGACCGAGAGCATTTCGCGCGCGGGCGCTCGAGCCCGCGCCGTCCTCGGGCGCGTACCGGTCGCGATCGGCGGCCGGGGACGGGAGTCCCGGCATGACGTCGGCCCCCAGCACTGTCACCACCCCCGCGGCCGAGGAGCACGCCCTCCGGCTTCGGTTGAAGCCGAAGGGACCCACGACGGGGTACGTCGACGGCGCGTGGTGGCCGCACTCGGCCGACCTGGTCGGCGAGCTGCCGGAACTGTTCGCCGTACTGGCCGTCCGGCTGGGCCGGATCGAGCGCGTCACCTTCCACCTCGGCGATTTCGCCGACCCGCCAAGGCGAATCGAGTACGACGGCGAGAGGGTCCGGCTGGAGGGGTTCCGCTCGCAGCGAGCCGGGACGCTCACCGTGATCGGCGCGTCGGACCGCCACCGCGTGACCCTGCTGATCGTTCCCTCGGACGCGAACCCGGAAGCCGCGCACGACGTGCAGATGGCGGCGGCGCACCGCGACGGCACCGACACCGTCGAGACGCTGCTGGACCGTCTAAAGTAGACGTCCCGGGAGCGCGAGGCGGAAGATCTTGCGGACCACCGAGCCCAGCTGCCGGGACAGCGATCCCGTGTTGTACGGCAGGTCGTGCCGTTCGCAGATCTCCCGCACCTCGGCGGCGATCCGCGGGTAGCGGTGGCTGGGCAGGTCCGGGAACAGGTGGTGCTCGATCTGGTGGCTGAGGTTGCCCGAGAGCACGTGGAACAGCGGGCTGCCGGTGATGTTGGCCGACCCGAGCATCTGACGCAGGTACCACTGGCCGCGGCTCTCGTGCTCGCTCTCCTCCTCGGCGAAAACCTCGGCGCCGTCGGGGAAGTGGCCGCAGAAGATGATCGAAAACGCCCAGAGGTTGCGGAGCACGTTGGCCGTGACGTTCGCCGTCAGGGTCAGCGGCGCGAGCGGCCCGGTGAGCAGCGGGTAGACGACGTAGTCGCGTCCGGCTTGGCGCGCCGTCTTGCGCAGCATCGGCTTCAGCAGCGGGAGGACGTCGCGCCAGCCGCGGCGCCCCTGCACGATCCGGTCGACCTCGAGGTCGTGCAGCATGATCCCGTACTCGAAGAACACCGCCTGCGCCGCGGCGTAGACCGGGTTGCCGAGGTAGTACGGGTGCCACGGCTGGTCCTCGGTGATCCGCAGGATGCCGTAGCCGACGTCGCGGTCCTTGTCGAGGATGTTGGTGTAGGTGTGGTGCATGAAGTTGTGCGAGCGGCGCCATTGCTCGCCCGGGCACACCATGTCCCACTCGAAGGTCCGCGAGTTCAGCGCCGGGTCCTTCATCCAGTCGTACTGGCCGTGCATGACGTTGTGGCCGATCTCCATGTTGTCGAGGATCTTCGACAGCGTCAGCGCCGCCACCCCGCCGGCCCAGGCGGGCGGGAACCAGCCCGCGAACAGCAGCACCCGGCCGGAGACCTCGCAGAACCGTTGCACGGCAACGACGTTGTGGATGTAGTCGGCGTCCTCCGCGCCGAGCTCCCCGGCGACGCGGGTGCGCAGCTTGTCCAGCTCCGTGCCGATCTGCTCGATCTCGACGGGATCGAGCTCCCGGTGCGTGGTGGTCATCGGCGGATCTCCTCGGGCCGTTCGACTGCGGTCGCCTGGGTCCGGGGCGCGCCCCCAGCGTAGGCGCGCGCACCGCGCCCGCGCTCGGCCAGGCGGGTGGTCCCGGATCGTTTCCACCCGCGCCACACGCGCGTAACGTGCCGCGCTCGACCCCGACGCTCGCGCTGTACGGCCCCGACACGACGGTCGTCCTGGAGGCAGTCGTCGCCTTCGCCGGTGCGACGTGATCAGTCCGGGACGGCGGCACTCACCAAGGCGGCCGCGACCCCGCGAGCGGCCGACTCGGCGCTCGGGTCGCGGTCCATCCACGCGCTGATCCCGGCGCCGTCGTAGAGCAGCACCAGCTGTTGCGCGAGCAGCTTCGGGTCCGTCGCGCGCGCCTGCTGGGCGAGGTCGAAGAACAGGTCGTGCAGCCAGGTGCGGTAGTCGGCGGCGGTCTCCTCGACCACGCCGCCCGGCGCGGCGTCGGCGCTCGCGCTGACGAACGCGCAGCCCCGGAAGCCCGGCTCGGTGAACGACAAGCCCTGCACCTCGAAGGCGCCGACGAGACGCTCTTTCGGCGTGGCGTAACGGGTTTCGAGCTCGCGGGCCATCCGGTCGGCCGTGGCGGCGTGCCGCGCCTCCAGGTACGCGCGGACGAGGCCGTCCTTGCTGCCGAACGCGCTGTAGAGCGTCGCCTTGGCGACGCCGGCGTGCTCGATGACCCGGTCGATCCCGACGGACTGGACGCCCTCGGCGTAGAACAGCTCGTCGGCGGCGGCCAGCAGCCGCGCTCGCGCGGCCGCGCTGCGTTCCCGGGGTGACGGCGCCTTCTCGGACATGCGCACACCATAGCAGACAGGTCGGTCTGTCTGCGCTGAGGCGAGCGTCACCCTTGACGCATCCAGACCGGTCTGTCTAGATTGATTCTTGCCAGACAGACCGGTCTGGATGATAACTCCGGAAGGTGCCGACCATGTCCGCTCAGCCTGCTACCGCCCTGGTCACCGGCGCGACGTCCGGGATCGGCAAAGCCGTGGCGAAGAAGCTGGCCGCCGACGGGCTGACCGTCATCGCGGTCGGCCGCAACGCCCGCCGCGGCGCCGAGACCGTCGAGGAGATCACCGCCGCGGGTGGCCGGGCCCGGTTCGTCGAGGCCGACCTCGAAGACCCGGCCGCCATCGAGCGGCTCGCGGCCGACGTCGGCGAGATCGACGTCCTGGTCAACAACGCCGGCCAGTCGGTCTGGGCGCCGACCGAGGACCTGAAGCTCGCCGACTACGACGCGATGTTCGCCGGCAACGTCCGCGCGCCGTTCCTGCTGGTCGCCGCGTTCGCCCCGGCGATGGCGGCCCGGGGGTCGGGCAGCGTGATCTCGCTGGGCAGCATGGCGGGCACCGTCGGCCTGGTGAACGGCGCCACGTACGGCGCGACCAAGGCGGCGCTGGCCGCCCTGACCCGCGGCTGGGCGGCCGAGTACAGCGACCGGGGCGTCCGCTTCAACACCGTCGCGCCGGGCCCGGTGTACACCCGCCCGGAGGCCCGCGACCTGTTCGACGCGCTCGCCGAGACAACCGCGATGAAGCGGGCCGCCGACCCGGCGGAGATCGCCGAGGTGGTGGCGTTCCTGGCGTCCCCGAAGGCGAGTTACGTCACGGGCGCGACCATCGCCGCCGACGGCGGCCGCACCGCCATCTGAAGACAGGAGCACGAACCATGGACTACGCACCCAGCCCCAGTGAGCGCGTCCGCGAGCAGGTCGACCGGTACGAAGCCACCGGTGGCCGTGAGGGCGGGACGCTCGAAGGCCGGCCCGTCGTCATCCTCACCACCACCGGCGCCAAGACCGGCAAGGTCCGCAAGACCCCGCTGATCCGGATCGAGCACGACGGCGTCTACGCCGTGGTCGCGTCCGCCGGGGGTGCGCCCGAGCACCCCGCCTGGTACCGGAACGTCCTCGCCGATCCCCTCGTGCGCGTGCAGGACCACGACGACGTCCTCGCCGTCCGCGCGCGCGAAGTGCACGGTGCGGAGAAAGACCGCTGGTGGCGGATCGCGGAGACCTTCTGGCCGCACTTCCCGGAGTACCGCGAGAAAGCAGCCGGTCGCGAGATCCCCATCGTCGTCCTGGAACGACGGTGATCAGCAGATCGCGACGGCCAGGGTCGTGTCGCTCTGGCCGTAGTAGGCGAACCAGCGGCCGCGGAAGTGCACCAGGCCCTCGACGAACGTGACGTTCGAGACCATCCCGTGGGTGTCCTCGAAGCTCGTCGGGCGCAGCCACGGCTCGGTTGTGCGCGCGACGACCGTCGCCGGATCCGCTGCGGCCACGGCGATCTGGCCGCAGCGGTAGTGGACCTCGCTGGGCGACGACGCGGTCGCGCCGTTGGTCAGGAACACCAGCAGGCCGTCGTCGGTGCGGACCGGTGGGGCGCCGATCTCGACCAGGGTCGCGTCCCACTCGCCGGGGGTCGGCGTGTGCATCGGGTGCTCGTCGCCGGCCACCGGCGTCCAGTGCAGCAGGTCCGCCGACGTCGCCGCGTGGATCGTGCCTTCGCCGAACCACATCCAGTAGCGGCCGCCGAGCTTCTCCGGGTGGATGACGCCGGCCTTGCTCCACGGCTTGTCCGGGCCGTACGGCAAGGTTCGCCAGGTGTTGAAGCCCGGGAACAGCGGGCCGTGCTTCGTCCAGGTGCGCAGATCGGCCGACGTCGCCAGGCACAGCTGGGCCTGCGCGCCGTCGAAGCCGGTGTACGTCAGGTAGTACGTCTCGCCGACCCGCGTGATCCGGGGGTCTTCGCACCCGGCCCGCTCGTAGTCGTGCGCGGGGACCAGAACCGGGTCGTCTTCACGGTCGAACCGGACGCCGTCCGCGCTCCAGGCGAGACCGATGCGGGAGACGCGGTCGGCCGCGTGCGCGCGGTAGAGCAGCGCGACGCGGTCGCCGACGACGATCGCGGCCGGGTTGTAGAGGTTCGCCGACTCCCAGCCGGTACCGCGCGGGCGCAGGATCGGGTTGGCCGGGCTCGGCTCGAACGGCCCGAGCGGGAACGTCGCGGTCACCGGTCGAGCAGCGCTTCGGCGATCAGCGCCTGGGTGATCTTCTGCAGCGGCGGCGCCGCGTACGACAGCAGCTGGATCATCCCGACGTAGAGCAGGTCGTGCTCGGGGTCGACCCAGAACCAGGTGCCCGCGGCGCCGTCCCACTGGTAGGTGCCGCGCCCGACCGGGGCGCCGGCCAGGGCCGGGTCGTGGAACACCGCGCCGTCGTAGCCGTAGCCGAACCCGGGCCGCAGGTCCATGTGCCCGGCATGGAAACCCCGCTCCAGCAAGGATTCCGGCAGCTGGTTCGACATCTGCGCGGCGAGAGCTTCTTCGCTGACGATCCGGCGGCCGTGCCACTCGCCCCGGTTCAGCAGCAGCTGGGCGAACTTCGCGTAGTCGCCGATCGTGGAGACCAGGCCCATGCCGCCCATCGCCGCCGCGGGCGGGGTGGCGGAGTCGCGGTAGAGCGGGTTCCGGATCGGCAGCAGCCGGACCGGGCCGCCGGTGAAGTGCAGCGCCGCCCGCCGCCGGCGTTTCTCCGGCGGGGTGTGGAACGCGGTGTCGGTCATGCCCAGCGGCTCGAAGATGTGCTCCCGGAAGAAGTCCGGCAGCGACTGGCCGCTGAGCCGCTCGATGATCGCGCCCTGCAGGTCCATCGACAGGCTGTAGCGCCAGCTCGTCCCCGGCTGGTAGGCCAGCGGGAGCCGGCTCACGCGCGCCACGAAGTCGTCGAGGCTCGTGGCCCGGAACGGCCGTTCGGCGCGGTAGAGCCGGGTCATCGGGTCGGCCTTGTCCCAGCCGTAGGCGAACCCCGCGGTGTGCGTCAGCAGCTCGAGCATCGTCGGCGGGTGCACCGGGTCGGCGAGCACCGGGCGGCCGCGGTCGGCGAACCCGGTGACGACGCGCAGGTCCTGCAGCTCGGGCAGGTGCTCGGCGATGGCGTCGGCCGGCTTCCAGAGCCCGCGGTCGGCGAGGATGGACATGGCCAGGCCGGTGACGGGTTTCGTCATCGAGAAGATCCGGAAGATCGTGTCGGTCCGCAGCGGCTTGCGCGGGAACCGGCGGTCGCGGCCCAGCACCGTGGTGCGCACGACCTCGCCGTGGCGCGCCACGAGCGTGACGGCGCCGGCGATCACGCCGTCGTCGATCTGCCGCTGCACAGCGGCGTCGACGCGGTCCAGTCCGGCCGGCGAGAGGCCGGCGTCTTCGGGGGTCACGCGTCCATCCTCGACGGCGCGAGCCCGCCCAGCCACTTCAGCGACGGCTTGGGCGTGCGCGCGAACGTCGTGCGGTCGACGGCGACCAGGCCGAACGTCGGACCCCAGTGGCCCCACTCCCAGTTGTCGAGCAGGCTCCAGTGGAAGTACCCGCGGACGTCGGCGCCGTCGGCCATCGCCTCGCGCAACGACTCCAGCGCGCCGGTCGTGTAGGCGACGCGCCGGTCGTCGTCCGCCGTCGCGACGCCGTTTTCGGTGACGATGATCGGGACGTCGCGGGCCACGCGCGCCACGCGCCGCACGGCTCCGCCCAGGGCGCCGGGCGTGTACTCCCAGCCGGTCTGCGTGCGTTCGGCCGCCGGGTTTTCGGCCACTGTGCCGTCCGCGCGCAGCCGGCCGCCGGTGTAGGTCTGGACGCCGACGAAGTCGTCGCCCGCGCTCGCCCGCAGGAAGACCTGGTCGCGGGGCTCGGCGTAGGCCTCCAGCGCCGCCTCGGCGCCGGGTTCGGCCTGGTAGTCCTGGACCGAGACGCCCCAGCCCACGAGCAGGCCGGGGTGGTTCGCGCGCAATCGGTCCACAGTGGACCGGTGGACCGCGATCATCGCCGCCGTCGTCGCCGCGTCCGGTTCGGGCAGGCCGTGGGCCAGCTCCCCGGCCGCCGTCAGCTTCGGGAAGATGGCGACGATGTTGGGCTCGTTGATCGTTTCCACGCGTTCGACGCCGGCGTCGAGGACGGGCGCGAGCGCGTCGACGTACCGCAGGAACCGGTCCACGGCATCGGGTCGCAGCCAGCCGCCGGCCGCGGAGAACCACAGCGGCAGCGTGAAGTGGTGCAGTGTCGCGAGGGGCCGCAGGCCGCGTTCGCGCGCGCCTTCGACGATCCGGCGGTAGTGCGCGATCGCGGCGTGCGAGACGTGGCCGTCGGCCGGTTCGACGCGGGACCACTCGATGCCGAAGCGGTAGTCGGTGAACCCCGCGCCCGCGGCGAGGTCCAGGTCCTCGGGCCAGCGGTGGTAGCTGTCGACAGCGTCGCCGCAGCGCTCGGCGACCGGCGAGTCCGGCCGGTTCTCGCGGTACCACCAGTCGCTGGCGACGTTGCCGCCTTCGGTCTGGTGGGCGCCGGTCGCGACGCCCCAGAGGAAACCGGGCGGGAAGGTCATCGCACACTCCTGATGCCGAGGACGACGGCGGCCGCGGCCACCGCCAGGACGAGGGCGACCACGAAGATCGCCAGGTAGCCGGCCGCGCCGGCGAGCAGGCCGCCGGCGATCGGCGCGACGACGCCGGGCAGCGTCGAGCCGATGCTCAGCACGCCGAGGTCGCGCGCGGCCGTGCCGGGATCGGGCAGCACCGCGATCATCAGGGCCTGGTCGACCGCCAGGTACGCGCCCAGCGTCAGCCCGACGATCCCGAAGAACACCAGCTCGGTGCCCAGCCCCGGCGCGACGAGCAGCGGGACCAGGCCGAGCGCCAGCAGCACCGGCGCCCCGCCGACCACCGGTTTCAGCCGGCCGAGCCGGTCGGCCAGCACGCCCGCGACGATCACCGAGACGGCCGAGAGCACGCCCACCAGCAGCGTCGCCAGGCCGACGACCCGGCCGGCTTCGGCGGTGGGCAGGCCCAGGTAGTCGGTGAGCAGGTAGAGCTGGAACGTCGTGATCATCAGGATCGCGAGGATGAACAGGAACCGCCCGGTGAAGGCGAGCCAGAAGTCACGCGACGCCGGGAGCGCCAGGTCGCGCCGGGCGATCCGCCGGGGCTCGTCCCGGTTGTCGCGCCCGGGTACGGCGAGCGCGAGGACGACCGCGACGAGCACCATCAGCCACGGGACGACGATCAGCCCGCGCGCCGGCGTCGTCACCAGCGCGCCCGCCACGACCCCGCCGGCGGTCTGCCCGAGCAGGAAGCCGAAGCCGGCGAACGCCGACGCCCGGCCGACCGAGCCGGCCGGCACGTGGTCGGGGATCAGCGCCGACAACGCGGCCACCCACGTCCCGACGCCGAGCTGGAAGACCGCGTAACAGGCACCGACCAGCACGAGGTCGCTGGTGAGCCCGGCCGCGGTCAGCGCCACCGCGGCCAGCAGGGCCGAGCCGAGCAGCCACGGCGACCGGCGGCCCAGCCGGTTGCGCGTCCGGTCCGAGAGGAGCCCGCCGAGCACGGTGCCGGCGGCGCTGGTCACCGCGCCGGCCACGGCGTAGGCGGTGAAGACGCCGACCTTGTGCGCGGGGGTGACGCCGGCCAGCAGGGCGGCGAGCAGGGTGCCGCTCGCCGCGCCCGGCGCGGCCCAGGCCAGCTGGCCGAGCAGCAGCAACGGCCCGAGGCGGCCCAGCCGCACGGCGCTCGCGTCGATCATCGGCGATCTCTCCACGGCGAGGACGGTACACGAAAACCCAGCGATGCTGTGTTTTCAATTTCCCGGTACCGTCGGCCCATGCCCGAACCGACACGTCGCGGCCCGTACGCCAAGGGGATCGCCCGGCGGCAGCAGATCCTGCGCGAGGCGCTGGCCGCCTACGCCGAGAGCGACAGCACCGGGCCGTCGCTGCGGGCCATCGCGAAGCGGACCGGGCTGAGCGAACGCGGGCTGCTGCACTACTTCCCGGCCCGTGACGAGCTGTTCGTGGCGATCCTCGCCGAGCGCGACGCGGCCGACCGCGCGAGCTTCGACCCGGACGGCCCCCTCGACGACCTCGCCGCCGTGACCGCGCACACCGCCAAGACGCCCGGCCTCGTCCGGCTCTTCCTCGAGATGACCGCGGCCGCGCCCGACCCCGAGCACGCGGCCCACGGGTTCTTCACGCGCCGCTACCGCGAGCTGCGCGAGATCCTCGCCCGCAAGTTCACGCGGTCCCCGCGGCCCGAGACGCCGCCGGTCGACGCGGACTTCGCCGCGCGGGTGCTGATCGCGGCGTCCGACGGCCTGCAGGCGCAGTGGCTGCTCGACCCGTCGATCGACCTCGAGGACGACCTCGACCGCCTCGCCCGGCTCCTCCAGGCGGCCCGGTGAGCACCCCGCCGCCGGGCTTCGTGGTGCTGGAGTCGTCGCCGTTCTCGGGGCTGGTGGGACCGCTGCACGTCAACGACGACGGCGTGCTCGGGGTCCACGTCCGCGACGAGCACCGCAACACGCTCGGCACGGCCCACGGCGGCTTCCTGATGACGCTGGCCGACATCGCCGCCGGCCGCACCGCGCGCCGCGCGATCGGCGAGGGCGCGGTGGTGCGCACGGTCAGCTCGACGGTCGACTTCCTCTCGGCGGCCGCGGTCGGCAGCTGGCTGGAAGTGGCCACGACGGCGGACCGCGTCGGCCGCCGCGCGGTCTTCACGTCGTGCCGGGTGACGTCGGCGGGAACGACCGTCGCGCGGGCGAGTTTCGTCCTGCTGCGCGGCTAGCCGTCAGAGCCGGTCGCGACGGCGGAAAATACCGAACAGCAACGCCGACAACAGCACGATCGCGAGCGTCGACATCCGGAAACCGAGCGAGCTCCCGCTGCCCGGATACGGCACGTTCTGGCCGAAGAAGCCGGTCACCGCGGTCGGGACGGCGATCACCGCGGCCCAGCCCGTCACCTTCTTCATGATCAGGTTGAGCCGGTTGCTCTGCAGGTTCAGCTGCGTCTCGCGAATCGTGGAAACCAGCTCCCGCAACGACTCCGTCCACTCCGACGCGCGCAGCACGTGGTCGTAGACGTCCTGGAAGTACGGCGCGGTCGCCTCGTCGAAGAACGGCTGGTGCTCGTGGACGGCGTCCTCCACGGCCAGGCGGTGCAGCCCGGACTCCGCCGTCAGCGCGGCGAGGTCCGCTTCCGTCGGCTCGCACAGGTCGACCCACACGGTCGTGTCCTCGTCGGCGAGGAAATCCGACACCTGCTCGACCGGAAACCCTCCTCCTTCGGTTCGCCGCCGCGGTAGGCCCTGGTCATCGTCATTTCCCCGGATTACCCCGGTGCCGCGCCGATCACACCGCTCCCCTTTCGTGAATAGTGCACCAACTGCGGTGCGCGGGTACCCCCATCGGGATTACCCCTCGCGACGGGAAACCCGGCCGGGGCCACCGGCTACTGTCAGCACCACAAGTGACGTCGCAAGGAGAAACCGTGGTAGCGGAAAGCGGGCCGGTCCACCGGCTGGCCGAGGTGTTCGAAACGGACCGCGACCGGCTGGTCGGCCGCTGGGCCGAGCTGGCCGGGTCGGCGTTGCGCGGGCGGCTGACGACCACCGAGCTCGAGCGTGACCTGCGCGAGCTGTACACCGCGATCGCCGCCGTGATCACCCTGGACGGTGGTCTGGACCGGTCCGAGTTCACCGAGCTCAAGGCGCAGCTGGCCGACCTCTCCCGCAGCCGGGCCCGCCAGGGTTTCAGCCCGTCCGAGACCGCCGCGGGCGTCTTCGCCCTCAAGCAGGCCGTGTCCGAGCTGACCGAGAACGCCGCCGACCCCCAGGTGTTCCGCGAGGTGCTGGCGTTTTCCTCCTTGCTGGACACGCTCGGGCTGTGGACGTTCGAGACCTACGCCGCCGCCCGCGAGGAGATCATCCGGGAGCAGTCCGAGCAGCTGCTCGAGCTGACCACGCCGGTGGTCAAGCTCTGGGAAGGCGTGCTGGCCGTGCCGCTGGTCGGCACCCTGGACTCCGCGCGCACCCAGGTCGTGATGGAGAAGCTGCTGGAGGCGCTGGTCGAGACCGGCTCGGAGCACGCGATCGTCGACATCACCGGCGTGCTGGCCGTCGACACCCAGGTCGCCCAGCACCTGCTCAAGACCGTCGTGGCGGCCCGGCTGATGGGCGCCGAATGCATCATCTCGGGCATCCGGCCGCAGATCGCGCAGACGATCGTGGCGCTCGGGATCGAGTTCGGCGACATCACCACCAAGGCCACGCTGGCCGACGCGCTCCGCCACGCCCTGCAGCGCGACGGCGTCGTCGTGACCCGTTCCCGCGAGCGGACGCGCTGATGGACCGGGTCCCCATCCTGAAGATCGGCGACATGCTGCTGGTCTCCATCCAGATCGACCTGCAGGACCAGAGCGTGCTGGCCCTGCAGGAGGATCTCGCGGAGAAGATCAGTGCGACCGGCGCGTCCGGGGTGGTCATCGACATCTCCGCGGTCGAGATCGTCGACTCGTTCATCGGCCGGATGTTCGCGACCATCGCGTCGCTGTCGAAGCTGTTCGACGCCGAGACCGTCGTCGTCGGCATGCGCCCGGCCGTGGCGATCACCCTGGTCGAGCTGGGCCTGACGCTGGGTGGCGTGCGCACGGCGCTCGACCTCGAGCGCGGGATCAAGGTGCTCGACTCCCTCGCCGCCCGGCGCGCCGGGACCACGGCCGGCCCGGACGAGGAACCCGTTCCGGTGACGGGATGACCGACCCCGGCAGAACGGACGAGCAGGTGATCCGGGCGGACGAGGACGTCGTCCGCGTCCGCCAGCTCGTGCGCGCCTACGCGCTGGAGGTCAAGCTGTCCCTGGTGGACCAGACCAAGCTGGTCACCGCGACCAGCGAGCTCGCGCGCAACACCCTGATCTACGGCGGTGGCGGGACGGCCCGCGTCGAGGAGATCACCGACGGCCGCCGCAAGGGCGTCCGGGCGCACTTCCACGACGACGGCCCCGGCATCCCGGACGTCACCGTCGCCCTGGCCGACGGCTGGAGCAGCGGCAAGGGCATGGGCCTCGGGCTCGGCGGCGCGAAGCGCCTGGTGGACCAGTTCGACCTGGACACCGAGGTCGGCCGCGGGACGGACATCACCGTCGTCAAGTGGGCGCGATGACCACCGCCGGTTCTCTCCCGGTCACCGAGGACTTCGCCTGGCTCCGGGTCGAGGACGAGACGGCGCACGGCCGGGCCCGGCGCGCCGCCGCCACGCTCGCCGGTCAGCTCGGCTTCGGCGAGGTCCGGGTGGCCGAGATCGGGCTGGCCGTCACCGAGCTCGCGACGAACCTCACCAAGCACGCCGTCGAAGGCGTCGTGGTCGTCCGGTCCGTCCGGGGCGTCAGCGAGGCCGCCGTCGAGGTCGTCGCGATCGACCGCGGCCCCGGCATGGCCGACGCCGTCGCCGCCGGCCAGGACGGCGAGTCCACCGCCGGCACGCTCGGGATCGGCATGGGGGCCGTGCGCCGGCTCGCCGACGTGGCCTCGGTGCTCTCCGAGCCCGGCCACGGCACCGTCGTCACCGCGCGGTTCCACCCCAAGCGCGGCCCGCTCGCCGAGATCCCCGAGACCGGCTTCGCCGGGATCACCCGGCCGATCGGCGGCGAAGAAGTCTGCGGCGACGCCTACGCTGTGCACCACGAGCCCGGCCGGCTCCGGCTGATGATGTGTGACGGATCGGGCCACGGCCCGCTGGCGGCCGCGGCGTCCCGCGCCGCCGCCGACGTTTTCCGCGAGCACGCGACCGAGCCGCCGGAGGCAGTGGTGAAGCACATCCACGAGGCCCTGCGCCGGACCCGAGGCGGCGCGGTCGCGGTCGCGGACGTCGACACCGCGGCCGGCACCGTCCGGTTCGCCGGCCTGGGCAACATCGCCGGCTGCGTCGTGGCCGGCGGGCGCAAGCAGGGCATGATCTCCGCACCCGGCGTCGCCGGGCACCAGGCCCGCACGATCCGCGCGTTCGACTACCCGCTGCCGCCCGGCTCGACGGTGGTCCTGCACTCCGACGGCCTCACCGAGCGGTGGAGCGTCGACGGCCGCGAACGGCTGTTCGCCGCCACTCCCCTGGCGATCGCGGCGGCGCTGCTGCGCGACGCCGGGATCCGCCACGACGACGCCGGCGTGCTGGTCGGCAAGCCCCGCCCATGACCACCCGGCAGCGCGACGAGCTGATCCGGTTGCCGGTCGGCGCGGAGCCGGACGTCTTCACGATCCGCCGGTGCGGCCGCGAAGTGGCCGAAGCGGTGGGCCTGGAGAGCCAGGACCAGATCCGGGTCGCCACCGTGCTCAGCGACATCGGGCGTGACCTCGTCCACGCCGGGGTGCAGGCCACCGTCCGGTTCCTCCTCAAGGACGCGCCGCCCGCGCTCGTCGTCGAGTTCGGCTGGCCCGGCGGCCCGGCCGACGCTGTGCTCAGGTCCGGCCGGGCCACCGCGGACCGGCTGATGGACGACGTGCGCGTCACCCGCGAGGCGGACCGCAACGTCGTCGCGCTGCACAAGCTGCGCTCCCCCGCGGCGAAGACGCCCACGGCCGCCGACCTCGACCGGCTGCGCGAAGCACTGGCGCTGCGCGGGGTGAGCACCCCGATGGACGAGCTGCGGGCGCAGAACCAGGAGCTGATCGAAACCCTGGAGAGCCTCGAAGCGAAGAGCCAGGAGCTGATGCGGGTCAACGAGGAGCTCGAAGAGACCAACCACGGGGTCGTCGCGCTGTACAAGGAACTCTCCGAAGAGCTGGAGGAAACGAACCGCGGGGTCGTCGCCCTCTACGCCGAGCTGAACGAGAAGTCGAGCCAGCTCAAGGCGGCCAGCGAGGCGAAGACCCGGTTCTGGTCGAACATCAGCCACGAGCTGCGGGCGCCGATCAACTCCGTCATCGGCCTCGCCCGGCTGCTGACCGGCCCCGGCGCGGATCCGCTCACCGACGACCAGCGCCGTCAGGTGAGCCTGGTCAACGACGCCGGGTCGACGCTGCTTTCCCTGGTCAACGAGCTGCTCGACACCGCGAAGGCCGAGTCCGGCCGGCTGGTCGCGCAGCCGACCCAGGTCGACCTGACCGCCGTCTGCCTCCAGCTGCGGGGCGCCCTGCGCTCGACGGTGACCTCGCCCGAGGTCAAGCTGGTGATCGAAGACCCCGGCCCGGAACCGCAGCTGGTCACCGACGAGACGATGCTCGTCCGCATCCTGCGCAACCTGCTGTCCAACAGCCTCAAGTTCACCGAGCGCGGCGAGGTCCGGCTGCGGATCGACGCCGACGCCGGCGACGTCCGGTTCACCGTCACCGACACCGGCATCGGCATCCCGGCCGACCAGCAGGACCGCGTCTTCGAGGAGTTCCACCAGGTCCACAACGACCTGCAGGCAGGCGCCCCGGGCACCGGGCTCGGCCTGCCGTACGCGCGCCGGCTCGCGGAGATCCTGGGCGGTGGCCTGACGCTGGCCAGCGAGCACGGGTCGGGCACCACCGTCGTGCTCCGGCTGCCGCGGCCCGACCCGAGCCGGCCCTCGCCCGCCCGCGTCGACTCACTGCTGATCGTGGACGACGACGCCGACTTCCGGGACCGGCTCGCCCGGCTGGTCCACGGCGTCGCCGCCGACGTCCGGCACGCCGCGGACGGGCGGGAGGCCATCGAAGCCCTCGACGAGCACCGGCCGGGCCTGATCTTCCTCGACCTGCTCATGCCCGGGATGAACGGCAAGGAGGTGCTCCAGGTGCTGCGGGAGAAACCCGGCCTGCGGGACATCCCGGTCGTCGTGGTCACCTCGTCGCCGCCGGACGGGCTGGACCTGACCGGGGCCGGCCTCCGCGCGGGCCTGCTGCTCAAGTCGCAGGTCACGCCGGAAACCCTCCGGCTCGCCATCGGTGAAGCGTTCGCGGTCGTGGCCCGGGCGGTGACCGCATGAGCACCCCCGGCGAAACCGGCCGGGCCAGCATCCTGGTCGTCGACGACCTCGAGGCCAGCCGGTACCTGACCAGCAGCTGGCTGCGCCGCAACGGCTACCGCGTCACCGAGGCCCGCACCGGCCGGGAGGCGCTGACCGCCATCGCCGCCGAGGAGCTGGACATCGTCCTGCTGGACGTCAACCTGCCGGACATGAGCGGGTTCGACATCTGCGAGCGGATCAAGGGCGACCCGCGCACGGCCGCGATGCCGGTGATCCACATCTCCGCCACGGCCATCGAGGTCGAGGACCGCACCACCGGCCTCGACCGCGGCGCGGACGGGTACCTGATCGAGCCGGTCGACCCCGGTGAGCTGGTGGCCACCGTCGAGGCCGCCCTGCGGTACTACCGGGCCCGGACCCACGCCGAACGGCTGGCGCTGCGGCTGGGCCGGCTGACCCGCGCCACCCTCGCGATGAACAGCGCCCGCACGTTCGACGACGTCCTCGCCGCGGCCGCCACCGGGGCGGCGACGATCTTCGAGGGCCCGGCCTCGGTCGTCAGCGCGAGCCACCGCGGCCAGGTGCGCTCCGCCACCACCGAGGACGCCGCCGAGGTCCCGGTCGTCCACGCGGACACCCCGCGCGCGCTGGAGCAGGCCACCAAGGCGGTGGCCGCCGACGCGCCGGCGTCCTCGGTCTTCCCGTCACCGGACGGGCTTTCGCTGGTGGCGCTGGTCTACCCGAACCCGTCGCGGCTGCCCGTCGCGATCACCGTGGCGGCGCGCGGGATCAAGTCCGAGGACGACCGCAACCTGCTGCTGCAGCTGGGCCAGGCGACCGCGCTGGCGTGCGAGGCGATGCGGACGTTCTCCGAAGAGCACCAGCTCGCGCTGACGCTGCAGCAGAGCCTGCTGCCCCGCGAGCTCCCGGCCCGGCCCGAGCTGGAGATGGCCGCGCGCTACGCCCCCGCGAGCGACAACGCGGAGATCGGCGGCGACTTCTACGAGGTCTCCGACATCGGCGGCCGCCTGCTGATCGCGGTCGGCGACGTCGTCGGGCACTCCATCGAGGCGGCCACGGTGATGGGCGAGGTGCGGCACGCCCTGCGCGCGTACGCGGTGGAGGGGCACGGACCGGTCGAGATCCTGGACCTGCTGGACGCCATGCTGCGCCGCTACCACCCGCGCAGCCTCACCACGCTCTGCCTGGTCGTGCTGGACCCCGCGTCGGGCGCGCTGGAGATCGCCAGCGCGGGCCACATCCCGCCCCTGCTGGCCGACGCGGCCGGGGCCCGGTACGTCGAGGTCGCGGGGCCCCTGCTCGGCATCGGCCTGCCCCGCCCGCCGGCGACAGCCCTGACCCTCGACCGCGGCACGCTGGTGCTGCTGGTCACGGACGGCCTGATCGAGCGCCGAGGCAGCGTCATCGACGACGGCATGGACCTGCTCCGCACGGCGGTCACCCACGACGCGGAGCTGGAGACGCTGTGCGACACGCTGCTGGACCGCTTCGGCGAAGCCGCGGAGGACGACATCGCGCTGCTGGCCTTCCGGCGGCGGTGAGGAGTCAGGCGCTCGCGGTGTAGCGGTGCGCGTTCTCCGCCTTCGCCGCCGCCGCGCCCAGGTGGACCACCACCCGGCACTGCGGATCGCCGACCGCGATGCGCTCCTCCAGCGTCACCGCCGACTCGCCGACGTTGCGGGCCGCGATGCCGCCGAGACCCGGGGCCACCGCCTCGATCCCCGGCGGCGGTGAGAGGTCAGGCGGTCGCGGTGTAGCGATGCGCGTTTTCCGCCTTCTTCGCCGCCCCACCCAAGGTGGACTACCACTCGGCACTGCGGTCGCCCACTGCGATGCGCTCCTCCAGTGTCACCGTCGACGCGGGCCGCGATGCCGCCAAGACCCGGGGCCACCGCCTCGATCCCCGGCGCCGCGCCGAGTGGTCAGGCGCTCGCGGTGTAGCGGTGCGCGTTCTCCGCCTTCGCCGCCGCCGCGCCCAGGTGGACCACCACCCGGCACTGCGGATCGCCGACCGCGATGCGCTCCTCCAGCGTCACCGCCGACTCGCCGACGTTGCGGGCCGCGATGCCGCCGAACACCGACGACGTCATGCGGCACAACGACGGCGACTGGCGCACCGCCGCGCCGAACGGGCAGTCGGAGTTGACGAACACCAGGCGGTCGCCGGTGATCTCGACGACCTGGAACGTGCCGCCGATCGCCGCCTTCAGCCGGACCAGGCACTCGGCGATCTGCTCGGGCGCCAGCTGGGCCGCCTGCGTGGCGATGGCGTCGCGGTACTCCTGCTCCATCTGGCCGCCGATGTCGGCCGCGACCTGGGCGATCGCGCGCTGCGCGGCTTCCGGGCCCTGCTGCTGCTCGACGGCCGTCGACAACTGGACGACCAGGGCGCGCAGGAAGCTTTCGCGGCCGAACCCGCCCTCGGGGCGGGCCTCGGACATGGCGGGCAGCGGGCTGACGCGGCGCGCGGGCAGGTCGAGCGTCAGCTCCACCGGCCGGACCACGGGCAGCACCGACCGCACGAACTTCCCGCCGGCGCGCTTCGCGGCCACCGCGAGCTCGGAGGAGAACTGCGACACGAGCCACAGGCCACGCCCGCGGTACTGCTCCGCCGTCGGCGCCTCCCGCGGCAGCGTGAACGCCTCACCCATGTCGTGCACTTCGAGCACCGGCCGGACCTCGGTCCACTGGAGCGACACCCAGATGTCGCCGCGGCCGTGGTCGTAGGCGTTCGCGAGCAGCTCCGCGACGATCAACGCGGCGTCGTCGATCTGCTCGGCCTGGTCCACCGCGTGGCGGCTGAGGTAGGCGGTGATCTCGCGGCGCAGCAGCGACGCGGAGGCGCGGTCCTGCCGGTCAAGGAACCAATCCACGCCAGGACCTCCTCAGTCGCCGCCTCCACACGGTACGCGGCTTCGCGGCCTCCGGAGCGGCGCCGCCGACGGCCCCGGCTGCTACGGTCGTGTCAATACGGTTGAGACACCAGCCGTGGTCCCGTCATGCGTGATCCCGCGCTGACCCCCCGGAGGAGTCCACCCGTGATCGAAGGCCCGCCAGCCCGCGTCAACTTCGCGCTCGAGCTGACGTCCACCGGCGCCGCGACGGTGCTGAAGGCGGCCGGCGAGATCGACGCGTCCGTCTCCGGCGAGCTGCGCGACCGCCTGGCGACGGCGATCGAGTCCGGGACCCCGGTGATCGCCGACCTGACCGACGTGACGTTCTGCGACTCCACCGGATTGACGGCACTGATCCACGCCCACCGCGCCGCCGACGCGGCCGGCACGAGGTTCGTCCTCGTCACCCGCCAGCGCGCGGTGTTGAGGCCGATCTCCCTGCTGGGACTGGCCGACATGCTGGAGATCCACCCGGACGTCGAAGCCGCCCGAGCGGCCGTCGGCTGAGCGGGGTGACCCCAGGCCGCGCCGCCGGGGGATACGGCGCGGCCCGCGGGGTCAGCGGACGGCTTTCCTCGCGTTGATGTAGGCGCTCGACGGGGCCAGGAACGAGAACACCACGCCGATCACCGCGGCGACGACGCTCACGTACGTGACCCACGTGCTCTGGCCGACCAGGACCGACAGGACCTGGAGCACCGTGATCACCGTCAGCACGATGCGGGCCCAGTTGCGGCCGGCGCGGAGCTTGAACGCGAACAGCAGGTACAGCAGCGCGATCACGACCGCGATCACCACCGCCACGACCAGGCCGATGGTCACCGCCTGGTCGATCTGCGCCTCGGTCAGGCCGGTGCCGTTCTGCCTGCTGGCGTCGCGGGTGGCGGTGGTCAGGGCGTCTCTGTTGCCGAAGACCAGGATGCCGCCGATCAGGCTGACCACAGTGGAGGCGATGAACGCCCAGAACGAGACCTCGATGGTGCTCGGCCGGGCCGGGGCGGCGGCGCTCGAAGCGGATGGGTCGGACGAAGCCGGATAACTCGGGTATTCGCTCATGGGATCAATTTGGCACGGCCGTTTGGCCCTCGCTAGCTGAATGCGAAAGGCCGACTCGACCGGCGCAACCGGACCCCGGAAAGCGACGGCGGCGACACGGGCCGCTACGGATTCCACGGTCCGGATCCGAGCGTCAGCTCCAGTGGCCGCGGTGCACGACGTCGGCCGGCGGCTTCCGGCGCCGCTTGAACCGCTCCCGGTCGACCGGGACGGTCTCCGCCGGGTACCCGATGGCGATGGCGCCGATCGGCTCCTGGTCGTCCGGCACGCCGTACAGCGCGCGGAACGGCGCCACCTGCTCGGGGACGATCCCGAAGTACAGCGCGCCCAGGCCCTCGTCGACGGCGGTCTGCAGGATCAGCAGCGCCGCCATCCCGGTGTCGATGTGCCAGAACGGCACCGGCCACCGCGACTCGTCGCGGTCGGTCCAGCCCTTGTCCGGTTCGGCGTAGCGGTCCAGGTACACCCGCTTGCACGACAGCGGCACGATCACCAGCGGCGCGGTGCGCACCGAGTCCTGGACGGCGTCCAGGCCCACCGCCCAGAAGCGCTCGAGCGCGTCGCCTTCGAGGACCAGGAACGCCTGTCCCTGCGAGAACCCGGCGGACGGACCGCGCGTGGCGTTGTCGAGGAGGCGCTCCAGGCTCCCGGCGGGCACCGGCTCCGGGCCGAACTCCCGGACCATGCGCCGACGCCGTACCACGTCTTGGAAATCCATGGTGGCGACTCTAGCGAAACCCGTTCGGAGAGGGCCGCTTTATTGGTCCAGACCAGGATGCGGCATCCTCGGTCAGAGGCGCCGGCGGCCGCCGGTGTCGAAGTCATCGATCTGCGAGGAGGATCGTGCACGACGCGAACAGACCGGTGAACACCCCCTGGCTGGTGGCCGGCGGGGTCTCCTTCACCTCCCGGCTGATCGTCGGGATCGAGCAGTACGCCGACCCCCGGCTCGTCGCCGACGTCCTGGCCGCCGGCGGCTGCGACGTCTTCATCACCACCTACGACCCCACCGGGGACCGGGCGAGCCTGCTGCTCTCGGACCTCGACGAGGCGATGGACCTCACCCGGTACGGCTGGATCGGGACGACCTCGTTCGCCTACTCGGCCGGGGAAGCGGTGGACACCGCGAAGAAACTGCGTGACGCGTTCGGCATCGAGGTGATCAAGCTGGACGTCCGCACGCCGGACAACCTGCCCGACGGCGAACCCACCGTGGCCGCGGCGAAAACCCTGATCGGCGACGGGTTTTCGGTGCTGCCGTTCATCCGGCCCGACGCCGGCCTGGCGAAGCAGCTGGTCGACCTCGGCGCCGTGGCGCTGCGTGTGATGGCGTCACCGGTGGCGAGCGCGCGGGGCGTCCTCGACCCGGACGCCGTGCGGGCCGTGATCGAAACCGTCGACGTCCCGGTCGTCGCCGAGGGCGGGCTCGGTACTCCCGAACAAGTCTCGGAAGCGCTGGCGCTCGGGGCGGACGCGGTGCTCGTCAACACCGCGATCGCGATCGCGCGGGACAGCCCCGCCACCGCGGCGGCCATGCGCCGCGCCGTCGACGCCGCGCTGCTGACCGAGCCGGCCGGCACCTGAGTCCACACTGGACGGCGTCCCGCCAGGCGCTGTCCACTGTGGACTTCAGTACTCGGCCGTGGTCCGGCGGGCCGTCACCAGCAGCAGCGCCACCGCGACGGCCACCAGCACCGTCTGCTCGATGATCGCCACCACACCCTGGCCGATCGCGGTGTTGAGGCCGACCCAGCAGTACGTCAGCAGGGTGCCCGCCGCCGGCGCGAACGCCGGTGGGTTCAGGGCCCGCACGACCACCGCGGCCACCACGACCAGCGCCAGCATCAACGCGGCCAGCAGCCACGGCGAGATCGACTCCCAGCGTTCCAGCAGCTGCACGCCCGTGCCGGCGACCAGGCCGACCGCGAACCCGGCCCAGCGGTTGCCCTTCGGCGCGTCACGCGGCGGCTTGCGGAAGCCGCGGATCGCCAGCACCACCAGCCCCACCACGATCAGGCCGGCCACGATCAGCTGGGCCGGCGCCGACATGAACGGCGCGGGCCCGACCAGCAGCGAGATCAGGAACTCGGCGGCGCAGCCGAGGACGAACACGACCGACCAGAACGCCAGGCCCAGCTTGCCCAGCCACGGTTCCCGCCCGAACAGCGCCTCGGTGATCGCGATCGGCGTGCCCATGCTCCACACGACGTGCAGCGTCAGCACGTACACCGTCCACGGCGCGCCGATCCCGAGCGCCGGGATGTGCCCGGCGTCGAGCACGCGGATGCCGAGGTAGTCCGGGTTGAACAGCGACTGCGTCAGCAGGCCTTCTTCGAGCAGGCCGAACGCGAGGCTCAGCGTGAGGATGGTCGGCCAGCCGCGGTTGAGGTGCCGGGCGATCTCGCGGATGAGCAGCGCGCCACTGCCGTAGAAGGCGACGAACATGCCGAACTGGCCGAACTGCTGCCCGGGTCGCGGGGTGCCGCTGAGGTACTGGTCGCCGAGCAGGAACTCGGCGACGAACGGGGACAGTGCCACCAGGAGGAGGGCCGCAGCCAGACGTCGCGCCATGCCCCCATGCTCCCGGTAACCGTCCGGACGCGCTCGGCGATCCCGGCCTCCGACGGCCACGAGTTTCCGCGCACCCACGTGAGCCCGGCCACACGTCCGGCGAACGTCCGTGAATGCCACATCGAGGGACCTAGTGTCCGTGAATGTGGCATTCACGGACTTCGGCCTGCCCGGCGGCGGCGGCGCTACCGGGCTTTGGCCTTGCCCGAGGGGATCGCCTTGGTCGCGTGCTTCAGCGGGGTGTGGTGGCGGACCCCGCGGTGCGGGCCGCGGGTCGCGGTCGACGTCACCGTGGTCATCGACGGCGGGGGTGCCTGGACGGCCGCCGCGGTGCCGCCGGACGGCGCTTTCCCCTCGCCCGGCGGGGAAACCACGTCCGAACCGACCGGGGTGAGGATCACGATGGACGACGGCGCCGGGGCGAACGACGTGGCCGGGATCCGGCCGGGGTCGGGGTAGGACGGCGAGTGCAGGCTGTCGGTCACCCGGCCGCTGCCCGTCACCAGCGCGACCAGCACCAGCCCGGCGGCCACCGGCGACAGGACGGCCGCCGCGACCACGCCGCGCTTGCGACGGGACGCGGGCAGCGAAGGCGGTGTCACCAGGCCGGACGGCAGCGGCTCGGACGGCGACGACTCGGACGAAGCCGACGACGGTGACGAGACCCCCGACAGCGCCCGCACGACCTCGGCGGCGGTCGGGCGCAACGCCGGGTCGCGGGCCGTCATCAGGTGCAGCACCTGGGAAAGCTCGTCCGGCAGGCCTTCCGGGATGCGGGGTTGCCTGCTCAGCCGGGCGAGCGCGGCCTCGACACGCGGGCCGGCGTACTCGCGCTCGGCCGTCACGGCTTCGATGAGCACGAGGCCCAGCGCGTAGACGTCGGCGGGTGGGCCCACGGGCTCGCCGAGGACCTGTTCCGGCGCCATGTACGCCGCGGTCCCGGCGACCGAGCCGACCGCCGTGACGCGCGTGGTGTCCAGCAGGTACGCGACGCCGAAGTCGGTGATCATCGCGCCGTCCGCGCCCAGCAGCACGTTGCCCGGCTTGAGATCGCGGTGGATGACGCCACGCTCGTGCACGTGGGCCAGCGCGTCGGCCAGCCGCCGGGCCGCGGCCGTGATCTCGTCGAGGCCGAGCGGGCCGGTGAGCAGGCGCTCGGCCAGGTCCTCGCCCTCGACGAGCTGCACCACGAGGTACGCGCGGCCGTCTTCCAGGCCGGCGTCGTGCAGGCCGACGACCCCCGGGTGGTCGAGACCCTGCAGGATCGCCGTTTCGCGGGCGCGGCGGGGGCCGAGGGTGGCGGCGTTGCGGTGGAACAGCTTGACGGCGCATTCGGTGCCGGCGTCGCGGTCGCGGGCCCGGTAGACGCGGGCGGTGCCGCCGCTGCCGAGCAGCTCGCCCAGCTCGTAGCGGTCACCGACCACCGCGGGCGCGCGGCCCGTGTCGGCCTCGGTTTCGAGCGGGTTCAGGAACCGCCGCTCGGTCACGAGGTCGTACCGGCCCGCACCTTCCATCGCCTCCGACCCCCCAGCACGCCGACCGAAGAGGCCAACATAGCCGACCCCGGCCCGAAACGTCTTCACCTTTCGGCGGCTCGTTCCTTCAACGGCTCCCACCAGGACCGGTTCGCGGTGTACCAGGCCACCGTCGCGGCCAGGCCGTCGTCGAACTTCACCTGCGGCGCGTACCCCAGCTCGGCGCTGATCTTCGAGATGTCCACGGAGTACCGCCGGTCGTGGCCCTTGCGGTCCTCCACCCGGCGGACGCGGTCCCAGCCCACGCCGGCCGCGTCCAGCAGCCGGCCGGTCAGGTCCAGGTTGCTCAGCTCGGTCCCGCCGCCGATGTTGTACACCTCGCCCGGCCGGCCCGCCTCGGCGACGAGCTGGATGCCCTGGCAGTGGTCGTCGACGTGCAGCCAGTCGCGCACGTTCAGGCCGTCGCCGTAGAGCGGCACCTGCTCGCCGTCTAGGAGGTTGGTGACGAACAGCGGGACGACCTTCTCCGGGAACTGGTACGGCCCGTAGTTGTTCGAGCACCGCGTCACGCACACCGGCAGGCCGTGCGTGCGGAAGTACGCCCGGGCCAGCAGGTCCGACGACGCCTTCGCCGCCGAGTACGGCGAGTTCGGCTCCAGCGGGTGCGTTTCGGGCCAGGAGCCGTCGTCGATCGAGCCGTACACCTCGTCGGTGGACACGTGCACGAACTTGCCGGTCCCGGCGCGCAACGCCGCTTCGAGCAGCGTGTGCGTGCCGAGGACGTTCGTCAGCACGAAGTCGCCCGACCCGGCGATCGACCGGTCCACATGGGACTCCGCGGCGAAGTGCACCACGAGGTCGACGCCGCGCATCACGTCCGCCACGACCGCGGCGTCGCAGATGTCGCCTTCGACGAACCTCAGCCGCTCGCTGCCGGCCACCGGGGCGAGGTTCGCCCGGTTCCCGGCGTAGGTCAGCTTGTCGAGCACCGTCACCTCGGCGTCGGCCAGCGCGGGGTAGCCCCCGGACAGCACCCGCCGGACGTAGTTCGAGCCGATGAAACCAGCTCCGCCGGTCACCAGGACCCGCATGTCGTCCCCTCTCAGGCAAGCTCAGAAGATCAGCTCAGTTCGAAGATCACGGACGCGGCGGGCACCTCGACCGGCCGGGCGCGCAGCAGGCGCCAGCCGCTCTCGGCGAACACGCCGTCCCACTGCGAGAGCGTCGGCAGGTCGACGCCCATCAGGTCGTGCGCGGTCTCGAACCCCAGGGTGAACACGGGCTTCTCGCGGTCCGGCACGCCTTCGACGCGCGCGGTGTCGCCGAGCAGGAACCGGCGTGCGTCCGGGAACGCCTCGCGCAGCATCCGCAGGGTCGCCACGCAGCGCTCCCGCGGCCAGAAGTCGTGGCCCATCATGAAGCACGTCAGCAGTTCGACGCCTTCGAAGCGCGGTGACGGCCCCAGCGCGCGGACGTCCGCCTCGACGAACTCGAAGCCCAGTCCCTCGGCTTCGGTGTTCGACGCCGCCGAGCGCAGCACCGCCGGGGCGATGTCGACGCCGACGCCCCGCACGCCCGGGAACCGGCGGGCCAGGTCGATGAGCCGGCCGCCGCTGCCGCAGCCGAGGTCGGCCACCTTGGTCACCGGGAAGTCCAGGTCCGCCAGGGCGTCGGCGAACACCGGGTCGAACGCCTGCCGGTTGATGTCCCGGCAGGCGAACCCGATGGCCGCCGCGTCGCGCCGGAAGAAGTCGCCGGTGCGCTCGGTGTTGCGCACGATCCGCGGCATGTTCGCGAACAGCTCGCCGCAGCCGATGGTGAGCCAGTGGAAGAACGCCTTGGCCCGGTACACCTCGGCGAACTCCGGGCCGGCCACGACGGCGTCCCCCTCGCGCACCACGATGCCGACCGAGGCCAGCGCCGCGAACACGCTCCGGATCGACGGCTCGTGCAGGTCCCGGCGCGCGCAGAACTCCGGCACGTCCAGGGTGCCGCCGCCGTCGAGCGCGTCGAGGGCGCCGGCCTCCCAGGCCGTGGCGACGGCGAACGCCGCCACGGCCGAGTTGAAGATGCCCGCCGCGCCGCCCGGGATCGGCTCCGGCGCCCAGTCGCCGATCCAGGAGAGCGGGAACGTCGTGGTCTCGGTCATCAGACCAGCCGGACCGTCGGCACGTAGAGGATCCACTGGCCGCCGGCGTCGCGGAACGCCTGCTCCTTGGCCATGATCTCGTCGGCGTGGTTCCACGCGAACAGCAGCGCGTAGTCGGGGTAGGGGTCCGAGAACGCGGCGGCCGGCTTCACCGGGATGTGCGTGCCCGGGGTGAGCCGGTTCTGCTTGGCCGGCGTGGTGTCGCAGACGAACTCGACGAGGTCCGGGCCGAGGCCGCACAGGTTGGCGATGGTCGCGCTCTTCGCCGTGGCGCCGTAGGCGACGACGCGCTTGCCCTCGTCCTTCGCCTTGCGCAGCAGGGTGACGAGGTCTTCCTTGACCTGCAGCACCTTCGCGCCGAACGCTTCCAGCGTCGCCCGCTCGTGCAGCCCGGCGGCCTGCTCCTCGGCGAGCAGCTCGCGGACGGCGTCCGACGGCGTCCGGGACCCGGCCGGCGCCAGCGTGTAGCGCACCTCGCCGCCGTGGACGTCGAGGCGCTGCGCGTCGACGAGCTCGAGGCCATGGCGCTGGGCCATCTGCTGCACCGAGCGCAGGGTGAAGAAGTAGAAGTGCTCGTCGTAGATCTGGTCGAACGACGTGCGCCGCACGATCTCGCCCAGGTACGGGTCCTCGAAGACGAACACGCCGGTCGGCTTGAGCAGCGCCTTGACGCCGTCGAGGATCGAGTCCATGTACGGGATGTGGCACAGGGTGTTGGCCGCGTAGATGACGTCGGCCGGGCCGTCCTCGGCGAGGATCTCGCGCGCGGTCGACTCCTCGAAGAACGACTTGCGCACGCGCACGCCCTTCGACGCCGCGACGTCGGCGACGCCACCGGAGGGCTCGACGCCCAGGTGCCGGATGCCGGAGTCGGCCAGGGTCTTGAGCATGATGCCGTCGTTGCAGCCCATCTCGACGGCGAACGGGTCGTCGCCGGTGAGCTCGGTGGCGATCAGGTGCTTGGCGAGGTCCTCGAAATGCCCGCGCATCACCACGGAACCCGAGGAGTAGTACGGGTACTCCTCGTGGAACATCGCCTCGCGGGGCACCTCTTCCATCAGCTGCACCATCGTGCACCCGCCGCACAGGCCGACGGCGAGGCGGAAGAAGAACTCCTTCTCCGGGTCCGCGCCGGGCGCGACGAAGGCGTCGGAAAGCGGCTGGCGCCCGAAGTCGAAGAACTCTTCGACCGTGCCGCCGCAGATCCGGCATTCGGCTGTGTTCGACATGCTCACAATCTCCCTCTTGGGTATGGGAAAGTTTCAGATCCAGACGTTGCGGGCGACCCGCTGCACCTGCTCGATCAGGGCGGCCTGCTCGAGCGTCCCGTCGTGCTCCTCCCGCAGCGGCGCCTTGGTGACGACCGCTTCGACGAAGGCCCGGATCGCCCCGGCGAACTGGTGGTCGGCCGCCAGCACCACCTCTTCGCGGTGGTCCTGCCGTTCGATCCGCAGCACCGGCCGGTGCGTCTCCGGCAGGGTGAACGCCCAGTCCACCGTCAGCCGCCCGGTGCTGCCGGACAGGGCGTAGCTGTTCCGGTAGGAGTGCTCCATGCCGAAGGTCAGCTGGGCCGGCACGCCTTCGGGTGACGCGAGCAGCACGCTGCCCGACATCACGACGTCGAGCGCGCGGTCGCGGCGGAACACCGCGCCCTCCACCGACAGGTCCCGGCCGAGCAGGTGCTGCGCCGCGCGGATCGGGTAGCCGCCGAAGTCGAGGAACGCGCCACCGCCGACGTCCGCCTGGTAGCGGATGTCCCCCGGCGGCTTCGGCGGGATCGTGAACGCGCTGTGGAAACCGCGCAGGTCCCCGATCGCGCCGTCGGCGAGCAGCTTGCGCACCGCCGCGTGCTGAGAGTGGTAGAGGAACATGTAGTTCTCGAGCAGCACCAGGCCGCGCTCGCGGGCGAGGTCGAGCAGCCGGGCCGACTCCTTGTAGCCGTCGGACATCGGCTTCTCCACCAGCACGTGCTTGCCGGCGTCGAGGCACCGTTCGATCCACTCCGCGTGCAGCATCAGCGGCAGCGGGATGTAGACGGCGTCGACGTCCTCGCGCTCGGCCACCGCCTGGTAGCCGGCGTACGGCGTGCCGCCGAAGCGGTCGGTGAACGTCCGGGCCCGATCGCCGTCGCGGCTGGCGATCGCGACGACGTCGATCGCCGGGTCGGTCTCCATCGCCGGCAGCGTCCGCCGCCAGGCGATGTCCGCGCAGCCGATCACCCCGAAGCGCAGCCGCTGGGCCGGTTGGTAGCTCGTCATCGGCAGAAGCTCCGCTGCTCGTCGGGAAGTGGGGAGGTCGGCCGGCTCGCCGGCGTCGCGGCGGCGCCCGCCCCCAGTGCCGCGTAGTGCGCGAGGCACTCCTCGTAGGTCGGCAGCAGCCCTTCGGACTCCGCCTCCTTGAGGCCGACGCCGTTCGCGTCCTTTTCGGACATGATCGGCGGCCCGGTCAGCTCCCACGGGATGCCGATGTCCGGGTCCATGGGGTTGAGCACGAGCATGGTGCCCGGCACGTAGTTCTGCGAGCACAGGTAGTTCATGCACGCGTCGTCGGTCAGGGCGTGGAAGGCGTGGCCCAGGCCGTCGGCCAGGTAGACCGCCGTGCCGGAGTCCTCGTCCTGGTAGGTGACGTCGAAGACGCCGAACGTCGGCGAACCGACGCGCAGGTCCACCACGACGTCCATCACCGCGCCGCGCACGCACGTGACCAGCTTCGCCTGGCCCGGTGGCAGCGTCGTGCCGTGGATGCCGCGCACGGTGTCGCGGCGGCTCGTGGAGTAGTTCACCTGGTTGACCACGAACGGGTAGCCGATCAGGTCCGAGAGCGCGTCCGCGCGGAACGCCTCGTGGAACCGGCCCCGCTGGTCCGGGAACTGCTCCGGGAACAGCCTGAAGGCATTCGGGACCTTGGTCTCTTCGATCCGCATTCCGCCCGGCATAGCTACCAGCTCCCCAATTCGTCCCAGAAAGAGTTCGTCATGCCGCGACCAGTTTCTCCAGCAGGCCCACGACTTCCGCGGGCGAGCGCTGGGCCCGGACCGCGGCGGCGGCGCGCACCGCGCCGGTGGTGAAGGCGGGTTCGTCCAGCAGCGCGCGGCACCGCTCGGCCACCCGCTCCGGCGACACCTCGTCCAGCGAGAGCTGCAGGCCCGCGCCGCTCGCGGCCACGGCCGCGGCGTTGTCGAACTGGTCGTCGAACTGCGGGAGCACCAGCTGCGGGCAGCCGGCCTCCAGCGCGGTGAGCACGGTGCCCTGGCCACCGTGGTTGACCATGGCCTCGCAGGCCGGCAGCACCTGGGCGAGCGGGAGCCGCCCGGCGCGGTCGGCCGCGGCGGCCAGCTCGGGCCAGTCCGCCAGCACGTCGTCGGCGGCGGCCACCACCAGCTCGACGTCGAGCTCCTTGAGCAGTTTCAGCATCGGTGCCACGGTTTCGCGCAGCCCGAGGGCGGCCATCCCGGGCAGCACGGTGCCGAAGGTGACGCACACCCGCGGCCGCTCGCGCGGCTCGAACGCCCAGTCCGGCAGGTGGACGTCGCCGTTGAACGACCCGCCCCGGACGCCTTCGTGGCCGGCGGCGTGCGGCAGCCGCATCCCCGGTGGCCACGGGTCGAGCGTGGCGACCGGGTCCGGCGGTGCCGCGGCGAGCTCGATCGCCGCCGCCCGGCCGTACTCGGTCAGCGGGGCGACACCCCAGTGGTAGGCGACGACCGGGACGTCGCCGGCCGCGGCCGCCAGCGGGCCGGCGAACTCCGCCCGCTCGCTGACGACGAGGTCGGGCCGCCACGCGTCCACCAGCTTGCGCGCGCCGGGCAGGCAGGCCCGGGCGATCTGCCCGAACGCGTGCCCGTGCTCGGCGCGGCGCAGCACGGTGCTCTCGGCGGTCACCGGCGGTTCGCCGCCGACCAGCTCGACGAAGTCGGGCGCGGCACCCCAGGACGTGACCGGCAGCCCGCACCGGAGCACGACCGGCGCGAACGCCTCGGTCGTGGCGACCAGGACCTCGTGCCCGGCCGCCCGGGCCGCCCAGGCGAGCGGCACGAGGGGGAACAGATGGCCGCGCAACGGCGCGGTCGTGAACAGCAATCGCACGCGAACTTCCTTTCCCGGTGCGGTTTCCGGCCAGGCGGCACTTTCACGTGAAAGTGCCGCTCCCAGGTGGGCACTTTCACGTGAAAGTGCCGCCTCGGGTCAGCAGAGGCTGTGGATGCAGGCCAGCAGGCTGCGGGCCTCGATGTTCAGGTAGTGCCCGTGGCGCAGCAGGTCGATCAGCTGGCGCACGGTCATCCAGCAGTAGTTCGGCGGCACCTCGACCGGGAACTCCTCACCCACCTCGATCAGCTGGTAGCGGGTCAGCGCGTGGTAGAACCGGCCGCCCTCCTCCGAGAGCTTCTGGTCGTAGTGCGTCTTGACCCCGCCGACCTCGAGCACGTCCCGCAGGAACGGCTCCTTGATCGACGACGCGTCCTGGCCGGGCAGCAGGTGCACGGTGGGCGCCATCTCGACCATGTCCATCAGGCCGTACTCCGGCCGGGCCTGCACCAGCAGGTGCAGCACGCCGCGGACGCGCCGGGCGAGGAAGGCGGCATGCCCCTCCCCCCTGGGGTGGAGGAGGGGCTGCCGCCAGGCCTTGACCTCCCGGGTGCCCGCCTCGACCCGCACGCCGATGATGCGGAAGTTGGCCGCCGCGTCGTCGGCGATCTCCTCGTCGTCGCGGTGCCAGCCCGTCGTCGCCGACAGCGGCGTCAGCCGGGCGGACCAGTCGCAGCGCGTCTTGGCCTCGGTGAACCAGCTGAGGATGTCCCCCGCGGTGTGCAGGGCCGGGCCCGGCGCGTCCTCGGCGGCGTACTGGTAGGAGCGCACGAGCGCGTCCCGGAAGTCCTCGCCGGTCGCGCCGTCGCCGTCCGGGAGGGCGAACGGGATGCACGAGAGCACCGTGCGGGCGTCCATGTTCACCAGGTTGTCCCGGTGGGACAGCTCGCCGATCTGGGCCAGGCTCAGCCAGCAGTAGTCCTCGTGCAGCTCGACGTCGCCGGTGACCAGCACGACCATGTTGCGGTTGCGCTTGCGCCAGAACCACGCGCCCTGCTCCGACTGCAGCACGTCCACCAGCACCTGGCCGCGGCCGGCGCCGACGAAGTACTCCAGGTAGCGCGTGGTCGCGCCGCGGTGCACCTGCGTGTAGTTGCTGCGCGTGGCCTGCACCGTCGGCGACAGCTGGAGCGTGTTGACGTTGCCCGGCTCCATCTTGGCCTGCATCAGGCAGTGCAGCACGCCGTCGAACTCCTTGACGACGATGCCGAGGATGCCGATCTCGGGCTGGTTGATGATGGGCTGGGACCACGTCGGGACGCCGCCTTCGCGCACCTGCAGGCCTTCGATGGTGAAGAAGCGCCCGCTCTTGTGCCCGAGGTTCCCGGTGCCGGCCTCGAACGCCCAGTCACCGAGCTCGGCGAACGGGATGCGGTCGACGGCGAAGTGCCCGGCCGCCGTCCGCTCGGCCCACCAGTCGTGGAACTCCACCATGGACATCATGCTGCCGCCGGTGGTTCCGGGCCCGGGGTTGAGTTCCCGGTGCAGCACCGCGAGTCGCTTCATGCTCGTGCTCTCCTGTCTGTCGGACCACCGGGTGGGTCAGAGCTTCGCCAGCACCGCCCGCACCTTTTCCACGACCCGTTCCTGGTCCACGTCGGACAGCGAGGCGTACATCGGCAGCGAGAAGATCTCGTGGGCCGCCGCCTCGGTCTCGGGCAGCGAACCTTCGCGGTAGCCGAGCTTCGCGAAGCCGGACTGCGTGTGCACCGGCCACGGGTAGCTGATGTTCAGCTCGATGCCCTCGGGCTTGAGCGCTTCGATGATCTTGTCCCGCAACGGGTGCCGCGCCACGTAGACGTAGTAGACGTGGTCGTTGCCCGGGGCGAGCGCCGGCGTCACGAGGTCGGTGCCGGCGAACGCCTCGGCGTAGCGCTCGGCGATGAGCCGGCGGCGGACGAGGTAGTCGTCGAGCCGGGTCAGCTTGCGGCGCAGGATCTCCGCCTGCACCTCGTCGAGCCGGCTGTTGTACCCCGGCGTGGAGACGACGTAGTAGACCTTCTCCATGCCGTAGTAGCGCAGCCGCCGCAGGTTCGCCTCGACCTCGGCGTCCGACGTGATCGTCGCGCCGCCGTCACCGTAGGCGCCGAGCACCTTGGTGGGGTAGAAGGAGAAGGCCGCGGCCTTGCCCATCGACCCGGCGATCTTCCCGTGGTGGCGGGCGCCGTGCGCCTGCGCGCAGTCTTCCAGGATCGGCAGGCCGTGCTCGGCCGCGATCGCTTCCAGCGGTGCCATGTCGACGCACTGGCCGTACAGGTGCACCGGCAGCAGGCAGCGCGTGCGCTCGGTGATCGCCGCCTCGACCTGCTCGACGTTCATCAGGTACGTGCCGGGGTGGACGTCGACGAACACCGGCACGGCGCCGATCTGGTCGATCGCCAGCACGGTCGGCGCCGCGGTGTTGGACACCGTGATCACCTCGTCGCCGGCCCCGACGCCGAGGGCGCGCAGGCCGAGGACGATGGCGTTGGTGCCGTTGTCGACGCCGACGCAGTGCTCGACGCCGTGGTAGGCGGCGAACTCCTCTTCGAACGCCTTCACGCTCGGGCCGAGCACGAGCTTGCCGGAGCGGAAGACCGTGTCGACGGCGTCGAGAATGTCGTCCCGTTCTTTCTCGTACTCCGGCAAATAACCCCAGACATATTGAGCCATCAGGGCGGGTCACCTCCAGGGGATCGGCCGTGGCACGACCGGACAGGGCTCGTACGACGCGGGCGAATTCCCGGTGAACTTCCGGGACGCCGCAACACATGGGCTATTCGACGCGACGCCTATTCGTTTTGCTGCCCAGCGCCGCCGGAGTCATGGAAGCACACTTCCGCTCGGCTGTCACAGCCTTGCCGGCCATCATTCGACGCGCATTGACCGGCCCGTCCCGCCGGCGGGACAACGGCCGCCACGGTGTTGTTGACCGGGGCCGGAGTGCTGGCTAACCTCGGCCGGGTTCCGGCTGCCGACTGGGGGCATTCGCCCGGAGCGCGTCACCCCGCATCAGGGGAAGGATTCGCCGCGCGGCCACACGGACGATTAAGCGGAAGGGCTGAATTGTCATGTCAGAGAACGCCACGAAAGTCGACCTCACCAATGTCGACGACGTCGAGGAGATGGTCCGGGAGATCGCCCGGATGATCTGCGCCGAGCAGCCCGACATGCCCGAGCCGGAGAGCCTGCGCGACCTCGACTCGTTTTCCGTGGTGCAGGTGCTGCTCGAGGTCGAGAACACGACCGACCGCAAGCTGCTGGAGAAGTTCGAGGACTTCACCGAGGGCGAGGAGTTCCGCGACCTGGCCGCCTACATCGTGAAGATCGTCGCCGAGGAGGACGCGGCCCCGGCCGAAACCCCGGCTCCCACAGCCGAAACGGCGGCCCCCGACGCCGCCGCTCCGGACGCCCCGGCCTAGGGCTCGTGAGTGGCAATGAGGGTTAGAACCCTCTTTACCACTCACGACCGGCCGCGGCAGACGCCGGTGTGCGGGCGCCCCGGGTCCGCACACCGGGTCCCGCCGGCGAGACACGGTTCTCCTCACAGATCGGACGCTCAGCCGATGGACCACTCCACCACGGATTCTTCACGGCCCGTGCTCCCGGTCCGGCCCGAACCCCTCGCCGTCCGGCCGCCGCGGCACCGGCTCGCGCGCCGCTTCATCCTGTGGCGCACGCTGAACACGCTGTTCTGGGCGATCGGCGTGCTCGGCGTGTTCGTCACGCTCCACATCATCTTCGCCGGCATCCGCACCTGGCTGGACCCGATCACCTGGGGCGTCGGCGCGATCTTCGCGGCGAACTTCCTGTTCATGCCGACCTACCGCTACCTGGTGCACCGCTGGGAGACGACCGACGAGGCCGTGTACTCCCTCAGCGGCTGGATCACCCGGGAGTGGCGGATCGTCCCGGTGTCCCGGATCCAAAGCATCGACACCGTGCAGGGCCCGATCGAGCAGCTGCTCGGCCTCTCGACCATCAAGGTCACAACGGCCTCGCACGAGGGGCACGTGAAGATCGAAGGCCTGGAGACGCCGATCGCCGAGGAGGCGGTCCGCCGGCTCAACGAGATCGCCCAGGCCACGCCCGGGGACGCGACGTGACGGCGGAAACGACGGCCGAGCCCGTGTCTCCCGCGTCGGCCGAAGAGAGCGAACTTCCCTGGCTGCGCTTGGACATCAAGCTCTTCTACGTCAACGCGGCCAAGTTCACGATCTCCTTCGCCATCAGCATCACGAGCTACTTCCTCTACGACTCGGGCCCGGTCTGGCCGCTGCTGGTCGTCAGCGGCATCAGCGCGCTGATGACCCTGCGGGACCTGTGGCGCTGGCTGTTCACCCGCTACCGCGTCACGCCCGAACGCGTCGAGCGCCGCACCGGCCTGCTGGTCCGCGAGGAGCGGCACGTCGGACGCGACCGCATCCGCAGCGTCAGCAGCAGCGCGAAACTGCGGCACCGCTTGGTGAAGCTGCGCGTCGTCCACATCGGATCGGGTGAGGGCAAGCACTTCTCACCCGCGTTCAAGCTCGACGCGCTGTCGAAGGAGACGGCCGCCCAGCTGCGGCGCGACCTGATCCCCCGCGACGCCGAGGCGCCGGCGGAACGCGAGGTCGTCATCGCCCGGCTGCGCTGGATCTGGTTGTGGTACAACGTTTTCCACGTCTGGGCGATCCTCGCCGGGGTGCTTTTCCTCGTGTCGCTGTACTTCACGATGCAGACGTTCGCCGTCGACCTCATCGACGTCATCGCGGGCCTGATCCACTGGGCGAACCTGGGCGTCTGGCGCACGATCGGCGCGTCCGTCGTGATCACGTTCGTCCTCGGGTACTTCTCGCTCGGCCTGGACTTCGCCGCGAAGCACTGGAACTTCGAGCTGGTCCGCACGACCAGCGGCGAAGACGGCACTGAGCTGCGCACCCGGCAAGGCCTGTTCACCACCAAGACCGTGCACCGGGAGGACCGCCGGATCCGGGGGGTGCACCTGCACGAACCGCTGCTGTGGCGGTGGATGCGCCTCGCCGAGACCAAGGTGATCACGACCGGGCTCAACGCCTCGCTCAACGAGTCGGCCAACATCCTGCCGCGCACGCCGCTGCACGACGCCCGGCACGCGGCGAGCTTCGTCTTCCCGGACGGCCACCAGCCCCTCGAAGCGCCGCTGCTGCGGCACCCGGCCGGCGCGTTCCGGCGCCGGCTCTACTGGGCGACCTACGGCCCGGCGGCCGTCGCGGGCCTGCTCGCCTGGCTCGGCGCGACCGGCGTCGTGCCGGCGTCGTGGTGGCCGCTGCCGCTGCTGCTCCTGCCGCTGACCTGGGCGCTGGCCTGGGTCGCCTACCGCACGCTGGGCCACGCGCTGGTCGGCCCGTACCTGGTCGTGCGCAGCGGCGCGGCCGGGCGCTCGACGACCGTGCTGCGCACCCGCGCGGTGATCGGCTGGCGGCTGCGGCAGACGATCTTCCAGCGCCTGGGCTCGCGGATGACGATCGGCGTCCCGACCGCGGCCGGCGACCGCTACTACCGCGCGATCGACGCCGGCACCGAGCAGGCCCTCGCGTTCGTCGCCGGCGCCGACCCGGACCTCGCGCACGAATTCCTTTCCGGCACCGGGACACCCCCGGCCGACTCGCATTTCGCCCCGCGATCGGACGCTTCATGAATCGCCCTTGTGGCTATCGGAGGTGAATATGCGGCACACACGGCTCACCGAAACGCTTTCCGTCGGTGAAATCGGGCTCGGCTGCAGTTCGATGTCCTACGGTTACGGGCCCGCCCGGACCGCGCGGGACCACGAAGAGTCGGCCCGGGTGCTCCGGCACGCGGTCGACCTGGGCGTCACCGTGTTCGACACGGCCGACGTCTACGGCCCGTTCACGAACGAACAGCTGCTCGGCGAGGTGCTCGCGCCGTACCGCGCGCGGACCACGATCGCCACCAAGGTCGGCCTGATCCTGCGGCCCGACGGCACCCTGGAACGCAACGGGCGCCCCGAATACCTGCGCGAGGCCTGCGAAGGTTCGCTGCGCCGGCTGGGCGTCGACGCGATCGGCCTCTACCAGCTGCACCGCGTCGATCCCGCCGTGCCGCTGGCCGAGTCGTGGGGCGCGCTGGCCGAGCTCGTCACCGAGGGCAAGGTCCTCGGCCTCGGCATCTCGCACGCGACCGTGGAGGAGCTGGAGCAGATCCACGCGCTCTTCCCGATCGCCGCGGTGCAGTACGAGCTGTCGGTCTGGGAACGCCGGAACCTCGACGAGATCCTGCCGTGGACCTGGAAGAACGACGTCGGCTTCCTCGCCTGCTGCCCGATCGGCCGCGGTTATCTCTCCGGGCAGGTCGCCGTCGACGAGCTGGTCGACGGCGACTCGCGGCGGCGCGACCCGCGGTTCGAGGCCGGCGCGCTCACCGACAACCAGCGCATCGTCGACGGCCTGCAGCGGGTCGCCGCCCGGCACGGCGCGACCCCGGCGCAGGTGGCGATCGCCTGGCTCACCACGCACGGCGACAACGTCGTGCCGATCCCCGGCACCCGGCGGCTGCGCTGGCTGACGGAGAACGTCGGCGCGGCCGGGATCCGGCTGAGCGCGGCGGACCTGCGCGACATCGACACACTGCCCGTGGCGACCGGCGAAAAGCGCTGGGACGAACACCGCGAAGCCGTCGTGTCGAAATGATCGCGCAATTCTTTGGATACGGCGGCGAAGCTGACTTAGACTGCGGACAGCTCACCGGCCGAGACGTTCCGGCTATTCCCGGAAGAGCCATTCCACCCATTCACGCGAAACTGGAGGAGAAGCCGTGGGCGAACAGGCACGACCGCTGATCACGGTGCTCGGCTCGTCCGGGCTCCTGGGCACCGCCATCACCCGCGAACTGGCCGCCCGGCCGGTCCGCCTGCGCCTCGCCGGGCGCCGGCCGACCACGGTCCCGGCCGGGGCGCGGGCCGACATCGACGTCCGCACCACCGACCTGACCGCCGACGGTGCCGTCGCCGACGCCGTCGAAGGCGCTGACGCGGTGATCCACCTGGTCGCGCACATCGCCGGGGCCAGCACCTGGCGGGTGTCGTCGGACGACCCGGTCGCCGAGCGCGTCAACGTCGGCCTGGTGCACGACCTCGTCGCCGCCGTGAAGGACCAGCGGCCGGTGCACCCGCCGGTGGTCCTGCTGGCCGGGTCGATGTCGCAGGCCGGGCGCTCGATCTCGGGCCGGATCGACGGCACCGAGCCGGACCAGCCGCTCACCACCTACGACCGGCAGAAGCTGGACGCCGAGCACGCGATCCGCGACGCCGTCGAGACGGGCCTGCTGCGGGGCGCGTCGCTCCGGCTGGCCACGCTCTACACCCAGGGCTCCGACTCCCCCGCGCTCGACCGCGGCGTCGTCTCGGCGATGATGCGCCGCGCGTTCGCCGGCGAGGCGCTCACCATGTGGCACGACGGGACCGTGAAGCGGGACCTGGTGTGCGTCGACGACGTCGCCCGCGCCTTCCTGGCCGCGCTCGACCAGCCGGACGCCGTCGACGGCCGGCCGTGGCTGGTCGGCACCGGGCTGGCGACCAGCGTCGGCGACCTGTTCGGCGGGGTCGCGAAGGCCGTCGCCGCGCAGACCGGGCGGGAGCCGGTGCCGGTGGTGTCGGTGCCGCCGGCCGACCACTCGATGCCGACCGACCTGCTCGACTTCGTGCTCGACCCGTCGGGCTTCCGGAACGCCACCGGCTGGGCGCCGCGCGTCTCGCTGGAGCACGGCCTGGAGAACCTCGCGGCGGCGATGGCGCGCGACGCCGTCTCGTCGGGCGTCTGAGGGGCCGGCGATGCGCGTCCTGCTGGTCCTGCCCGCCGAGAAGAGCATCTTCAACTACCTGGTGCCGGTCACCTGGGCGCTGCGCACCGCCGGGCACGAGGTGCACGTGGCGAGCCTGCCGCGGTTCGCGAGCACGATCACCCAGGCCGGGCTGACGGCGGTCCCGGTCGGGCACGACCGGGACCCGTGGCGCATCACCGAAAACCGGCCCGAGGAACGCGCGGCGCTGCGGGCCGGGGTGGCCGCGCCGTACGACCTGTTCGACGTCCCCGGATCGGCCACGTGGGACTACCTGCGTGACGGGATGACCGCGGCGGTCAAGGGCTGGCACCGGCTGACGAACTTCCCGATGCTCGCCGACCTGGTCTCCTACACCCGGTACTGGGAGCCGGACCTCGTGCTGTGGGAGCCGCTCTGCTACGCCGGGGCGATCGCCGCCAAGGCGTGCGGCGCGGCGCACGGCCGGCTGCTGTTCGGCATCGACGTCTTCGGCGCCACCCGCGTCGACTACCTGCGGACGCAGGCCCGGCAGGCGCCGGCGGACCGCGTCGACCCGCTGGCCGACTGGCTCGGGAGCTACGCCCGCAAGTACGGCTTCGACGCCGGTGAGGACCTCGCCGTCGGCGACTTCACCATCGACCAGCTGCCCGCGTCGCTGAGCCTGGACGCCGGGCTCGACACCGTGCGGGTGCAGTTCGTGCCCTACGGCGGGGCCGCGGTGGTACCGGACTGGCTGAAGCGGCCCGCGGAACGTCCCCGGGTCGCGCTGACCCTCGGCCTCACCGCGACCGAGGTCTTCGGCGGCTACAACGTGCCACTGTCGGAGATCCTCTTAGGACTGTCCGAATTGGACGTCGAGGTCGTCGCGACGGTCGCCGAGGACGTGCAGCGGACGCTGCCGCCGATGCCGTCCAACGTCCGGATGGTGCCCTACGTGCCGTGGCACGCGCTCGCCCCGACGTGCGCCGCGGTGGTGCACCACGCGGGCGCGGCAACCTTGGCGACGACCGCGCGGCACCCGGTGCCGCAGCTGGCCCTGCACTTCCACTTCGACCAGCCCTACCTCGGCCGCAAGCTCGCCGAACACGGCGCCGGCCTGGAGATCCACACGGGCGACGCGACCGGCGGAGGTGTCCGCGACGCCGTCGCGCGCCTGCTCACCGAGCAGTCCTTCAAAGCCCGCGCGGCAGACCTGCGCGACGAGATCTTCGCGCTCCCCACCCCGAACGAACTGGCCGGAACGCTCGAAGAGCTGACCGCCAAGCACCGCACGGGGTCGTGAGTGTTTAGGGCGGTTAGAACCGCCCTAAACACTCACGACCAGCCGCGGCAGACCCGGAAAGGAGCACCATGCGCGTCCTGTTCGCCACCACGCCGCAGAAGAGCGTCTTCCTGTACCTGGCGCCGATGGCGTGGGCGCTGCGCACCGCCGGCCACGAAGTGCGCTTCGCGAGCCAGCCCGCGCTGACGGACGTGATCACGCAGTCCGGCCTCACCGCGGTGCCGGTCGGGCACACCCGCAACCGCCGCCTCAACGACGTCGACGGCCGGGAAGAGGGGCGCGCCGGGCTGCCCGCGCCGTACGACGTCTTCGACGACTACGAGCGCGCCACCTGGGAGTACCTCGAGCCCGGCATGGCCGACGCGGTGCGCGGCTGGCACTGGCTGACCAACCACCCGATGGTCGGCGGGCTCGTCGAGTTCGCCCGCGCCTGGCAGCCGGACCTGATCGTCTGGGAGCCGTTCTGCTACGCCGGGCCGATCGCCGCGAAGGCGTGCGGCGCCGCCCACGCACGTCTCCTGTTCGGCGTCGACGTCTTCGGCGCGGCCCGCGAGCAGTACCGGCGGCGGCTGGCCGAGGAGCCGGGCCGCGTCGATCACCTCGGCGCGTGGCTCGGCCGGTACGCGCGGATGTACGGCGCCGAGTTCTCCGAGGACATGACGACCGGGCAGTTCACCATCGACCAGTTCCCGGCGAGCCTGCAGCCGGCGACCGAGCTGGACGTCCTGCGCACGCAGTACATCCCGTACGGCGGCCCGGCCGTGGTGCCGAGCTGGCTGAGCAAGCCGCCGGAGCGCCCGCGCGTCGCGATGACCCTGGGCCTGACCGCGACCGAGCACTTCAACGGCTACACCGTCGGCGTCCAGGAGGCCCTCGACGCGCTCGCCGACCTCGACATCGACCTGGTCGCGACCGTCGCGGAGAAGGCACAGGCGGAACTGACGCGGATCCCGGGCAACGCGCGGATCGTCTCGTACGTACCGTGGCACGCGCTGGCCCCGACGTGCTCGGTCGTCGTCCACCACGCCGGCGCGGCGACCATGGCCACGACGTCCCGGCACCCGGTGCCGCAGCTGGCCCTGCACCACCACTACGACCAGCCGTTCCTCGGCCGCAAGCTGGCCGAGCACGGCGCCGGGCTGGAGCTGCCGACCCACCGCGCGACCGGCGCGCGGATCCGCGAGAGCGTCGAACGGCTGCTGACCGAACAGTCCTTCAAGGACCGGGCCGCGGACCTGCGCGACGAGATCCTCGGGCTGCCGTCGCCGAACGCGATCGTGCCGGAGATCGAGGCGCGCGTCCGATGAGAGTCCTGCTGACGACCTACCCGGAGAAGACGTTCTTCTACCACCTGGTCCCGCTCGCCTGGGCGCTGCGCACGGCCGGGCACGAGGTGCGCGTGGCGTGCCAGCCGAAGTTCGCGCCGGTCGTCACGCAGGCCGGGCTGACCGCGGTGCCGGTCGGGTCCGACCGGAACTTCTGGCGGATCACCGAGACGCGCGCCGGCGGCACGGAGGCGATGCGCGAGGGGATCATGCCGCCCTACGACGCCTTCGACGACGTCGCCAAGCAGACCCTCGGCTACCTGCAGCCGGGCCTGACCGAGGCGGTGCGCGGCTGGCACCGGGTGAGCAACTTCCCCATCGTGGCCGACCTCGTCGAGTTCGCCCGGGCCTGGAAGCCGGACCTCGTCGTCTGGGAGCCGCTGAGCCAGGCGGGCGCGATCGCCGCGCGGGCGTGCGGCGCGGCCCACGCGCGGATGCTGTGGAGCATCGACCTCTTCGGCGGCGTCCGCGACCACTACCTGCGGCTGCGCGGCGACGAGCCGGACCCGTTCGAGGCGTGGTTCTCCGGTTACGGCCGCAAGTACGGCTTCGAGTTCGGCGAGGACATGGTCACCGGCGACTTCACCCTCGACCACCTCCCGGGCAGCCTGCAGATCGAGGCCGGCCTCCCGTACCTGCGCTTCCAGTACGTCCCCTACGGCGGCCCGGCTTGTGTGCCGGACTGGCTGCAACGGCCGGCCGAGCGCCCGCGGACCGCACTGACGATGGGCCTGAGCGCCACCGAGATCTTCGGCGGCTACCACCTTTCGCTGCCCGACGTCCTCGACGCACTGTCCGATGTGGACGTCGAAGTGGTGGCGACGGCGCAGGGCCTCGGCACGGTACCGGCGAACGTCCGGCTGGTCTCGTACGTCCCGCTGCACGCCCTCGCCCCGACGTGCGCGGCCGCCGTCCACCACGGCGGCCTCGGCACCCTCGCCACGTTCGCCCGGGCGGGCGTCCCCCAGCTGTGCGTGCCGCACCACCTGGACGAGCCGATCTTCGCCGCCGGCCTGGCCCGCGCCGGCGCCGGAATCGACCTCCGCTCACCCACGGCCGACACAATCCGCGAGAGCGTCCGTCGGCTACTCGACGACCCGTCCTTCACGCGCGGCGCGGCGAACCTCCAGTCCGAAATGGACACCTTGCCGTCGCCGAACGACATCGTCCCCGACCTGGAAGACCTCACCGCCAAGTTCCGCAGGGGGTCGTGAGTGGTAATGAGGGTTAGAACCCTCATTACCACTCACGACCAGCCACGGCAGACCCCGGAAGAGAGACCATGCGCGTCCTGCTCACCACCTACCCGGAGAAGACCATCTTCCAGCCGATGGTCACGCTGGCGTGGGCGCTGCGCACCGCCGGGCACGAGGTGCGGGTGGCGACCCAGCCGGGCTTCGAGGACGTCATCACCGGCGCCGGGCTGACCGCCGTGCCGGTCGGCCGCCGCGGCGTCGGCAACTGGCGGCGGCTCACCGAGGCCTACCCCGACCTGGCCGAAGCCGAGCGCGTCGGCCTGCCTTCGCCTTATGACGCCGCCGTTTCCGGTGTGGGTACGCGTGCGGAGATGACTGACGGCTACGCGTCCATTTTGGAGCTGTGGCACAAGCAGAACAACTTCCCCCTGGTCACCGGTCTGGTCGAGTTCGCGCGAGTGTGGCAGCCGGACCTGGTGATCTGGGAGCCGACGACGTACGCGGGCGCGATCGCGGCCGCGGCGTGCGGTGCGGCACACGGCCGTCTCCTGTGGAGCATCGACGTCTTCGGCGCGGCCCGCGAACGGTTCCTTTCTCTCGGTCCGGGCCCGGACCCGCTGGCCGGCTGGATCGCCGGGTACGGCCGCAAGTACGGCTTCGCGTTCGACGAGGAGCTGATCACCGGGCAGTTCACGATCGACCCGGTGCCGGACCCGATCCGCCTCGACACGCGGCTGCCGACGTTGCCGGTGCAGTACGTCCCCTACGGCGGCGCGGCCAGCGTCCCGGACTGGCTGAAGCGCAGGAGCGACCGGCCGCGCATCGGCCTGACCCTCGGCACGACGGCCACCGAGCACTTCGGCGGCTACACGGTGAGCGTCCCGGACATCCTGGCCGCACTGTCCGATGTGGACGCCGAGATCGTCGCCACGCTGCCGGACGCCGAAGCCGCCAAGGTCACGGAAGTCCCGGCCAACACCCGGATCGTGCCGTACGTGCCGCTGCACGCGCTCGTGCCGACGTGCGCGGCGGTCATCAACCACGCCGGGCCCGGCACCTACCTGACGACGGCCCGCTACGGCGTCCCGCAACTGGCTGTGCCGTGGGAGTTCGACGAGCCGGAGCTGGCCCGCCGCGCGACGGTCCACGGTTCCGCACTGACCCTGACCGGCTCGGAGGTCTCGGGCAAGGCCGTCCGCGCGGACGTCCTGCGGCTGCTGTCGGAGCCGTCGTTCACCACCCGGGCGAGGGAACTGGCCGCGCGGATGGCCGCCACGCCCTCGCCCAACGACGTCGTCCAAGCGCTCGAAGACCACGTCGCCCGGAGGAACGCATGAGGACCACCTGGCCCCGCCCCGGCCGGCCGACCTTCCCGGCCACGGGAACGGCCGCCGCACTCGTGCTCGAAGCTCGCCGAGCGGAGGAACCGGCCGCCGCTCCCTCGCCATCCGAAGCCCGCTGACCGGAGGAAAGCCCATGCGCATCCTGTTCGTCTCCAACCCGCCCCGGACCGTCTACAAGTACATGTTCACCATCGCCTGGGCGCTGCGGACGGCCGGGCACGAGGTCCGGTTCGCCAGCCAGCCCGAGTTCGTCGACGAGGTCCTGCAGGCCGGGCTCACCGCGGTGCCCGTCGGGCACAGCCGCGACATGCACAAGGTCGCCGCCCGCACCCGCGGCGTCGAGAACGAGCGCGCGGGCATCCCGGCGCCCTACGACGTCTACGAAGAGCCCGAGAAGGCCACCTGGGAGCACATGGTCTCGACGATGGCCAACGAGGGCATCGAGTGGCACAAGTACGGCAACTTCCCGATCATCTCCGGGCTCGTCGAGTTCGCCCGCTACTGGAAGCCCGACCTCGTCGTCTGGGACCCGCTGAGCTTCGCCGGCGCGATCGCGGCCAAGGCGTGCGGTGCGGCCCACGCGCGGCTGCTGTTCGGCGTCGACGTCTTCGGCAAGGTGCGCCAGCAGTTCGTGAAGCTGCGGGACGCGCAACCGGCCGACCAGCGCCGCGACCCGCTCGCCGAATGGATGGGCGCCTACGCCCGCAAGTACGGCTTCGACTTCACCGAGGACATGTTCACCGGCGACTTCACGCTCGACCAGTTCCCGCTGAGCTGGCAGGACGAGGCCGACCTGGAGTACGTGCGGACGCAGTACATCGCCTACAACGGCGCGTCCGTCGTCCCGAAGTGGCTGCAGACGCCGCCGGCGAAGCCGCGGATCGCGATCACCATGGGCAACAGCGCCGTCGAGGTGTACCGCGGGTACAACGTGCCGCTGAGCGACCTGCTCGACTCCGTCGCCGACCTCGACGTCGAGGTGGTCGCCACCGTCGCCGCGTCGCAGCAGCCCCTGCTCGGCAAGACGCCGGACAACGCCCGGATCGTCGACTTCGCGCCGATGCACGCGCTGGCCCCGACGTGCTCGGTCGTCGTGCACCACGCCGGCGCCGCGACCATGGGCACCACCGCGCGCCACCCGGTGCCGCAGCTGGCCCTGCCCTACCACTACGACCAGCCGACGCTCGGCAAGATGCTCGAGAAGCAGGGCGCCGGGCTGTCGATCCACGTTTCCGAGGTCACGCCCGAGAAGTTCCGCACGGCGATCGACCGGCTGCTCACCGAGCAGGTGTTCCAGGACCGGGCGGTGGCCCTGCGCGACGAGATCTTCGCGCTGCCCACCCCGAACCAGGCCGTGCCGCGGATCGAAGAGCTCGTCGTGAAGCACCGGGCGCGGTGACATGCGCGTCCTGCTGACCACCTACGCCGAGCGCACCCACTTCCTGATGATGGTGCCGCTCGCGTGGGCGCTGCGCACCGCCGGGCACGACGTCCGGGTGGCGGTGCAGCCCAAGCTCGCCGGGGCGGTGACCGGGGCGGGGCTCACCGCCGTCCCGGTCGGGCACGACCGCGACCTGTGGGACCTGCTGCGCCGCACCGGACCCGAGCACCTGTTCGGCGTCGAGACGGGCTGGCCCGCACCCTACGACACCGCGGCACTGTCCACACCGGACTGGGACCACGTGCTGCGCGGCTACCGCGACATCGCCGTGCGCTGGCACAAGACGAGCAACGTCCCGCTGATCAACGACCTCGTCGACTTCGCGCGCTGGTGGCGGCCGGACCTGGTGCTGTGGGAGCCGACGACGTACGCCGGCGCGATCGCGGCCAAGGCGTGCGGCGCGGCGCACGGCCGGATCCTCATCGGCGAGGACGTCTTCGGCCTGACCCGCGACCACTTCCTGCGCTTGCGACCGGACGGCGCGCCGGACCCGCTCGGCGAGTGGCTGGGGGCGTACGCGCGCAAGTACGGCGGCGAGTTCAGCGAGGACATGGTCACCGGGCAGTTCACGATCGACCAGCTCCCGGCGTCCCTGCGGCACCGGGCGTCGCTGGAGCACGTCCCGATGCGGTACGTGAACTACGGCGGCGCCGCGGTCGTCCCGGACTGGCTTTCGACGCCACCTTCACGCCCACGCGTCGCCTTGACCATGGGCTTGACGGCGCACGACCGCACCGGCGGCTACCCGGTCGACCTGCAGGACGTCCTCGACGCGGTCGACGGCCTCGACGTCGAGCTGGTCGCCACGGTCACCCCCGAGACCCGGCTGAGCAGGGTCCCGTCGCGAACGCGCCTGGTCCCGTTCGTGCCGCTCACCGCGCTGCTGACGACGTGCTCGGTCGCCATCCACCACGCGGGCGTCGGCACCCTCGCCTCGACGGCGTTGCGCGGCATCCCGCAGCTGACCCTGCCCTGGGACGTCGACCAGCCCACGCTCGGCGCCCGTCTCGCGGCGCAGGACGCGGGCATCTCCATCCACGCCACCGAAGCGACCACCGAAGGCATCCGCGACGCGCTGGTCCGGCTGCTGCACGAACCCGCGTACACCAAGGGCGCCGCCCACCTGCGCGACGAGATGCTCGCGATGCCGTCACCCAACGACGTCGCCGCGCACCTGGCCGCCCGCCGCGGGTCGTGAGTGGTAATTCGGGTTAGAACCCTCATTACCACTCACGACCCCGGCACCGCTCGCAAGGAGAGACATGCGCGTCCTGTTCACCACCTACCCGGAGAAGACCCACTTCCTCGCCATGGCGCCGCTCGCCTGGGCGCTGCGCACCGCCGGGCACGAGGTGCGCGTCGCGTGCCAGCCGAAGTTTGCCGACGTCGTCACGCAGGCCGGGCTCACCGCCGTGCCGGTCGGGCCGGACCGCGACCTGTGGCAGCTGATGGCCCGCGACACGAACTGGTTCAGCGTCGGGCTCAACGGCCTGCCGGTGCCCTACGACACCGTCGACTGGCGCCCCGAGGACGTCTCCTACGAGTACCTCCGCGACGGCTACAAGCTGCACGTCACCAAGTGGCACAAGATGAGCAACGTCCCGCTGATCCCGGGCCTGGTCGAGTTCGCCCAGGCGTGGCAGCCGGACCTGGTGATCTGGGAGCCGTCGACGTACGCGGGCGCGATCGCCGCCGAGGCCGTCGGCGCGGCGCACGCGCGGCTGCTGTTCAGCCTCGACACCTTCGGCGTCACCCGCGACCACTTCACCCGGCTCAGCCCCGAAGGCGCCGAAGACCCGCTGAAGGAGTGGCTGGCGCCGGCCGCGGGCAAGTACGGCGTCCCGTGGAGCGAACGCCTCGTCACCGGTGAGTTCACGATCTCGCTGCTGCCGCCGTCGCTGCGTGTGCAGGCCGACCTCGACTACGTGCCGATGCGGTACGTCCCCTACGGCGGCCCCGCCGTGCTCCCGGCCTGGCTGCGGACGCCGCCCGAGAAGCCGCGGGTCGCGCTCACCATGGGCATCAGCATCGCCGAGTCGAGCGGCGACATGGTCGACCTCAAGGACCTGTTCGAAGAATTGTCCGATGTGGACATGGAACTCGTGGCGACGATCCCGGAGAGCGTCCAGGAGAAGCTCGGCCAGGTCCCGGACAACGTGCGGATGGTCTCGTTCGTGCCGCTGCACGCGCTGGTCCCGACCTGCACCGCCGTCATCCACCACGCCGGCTACGGCACCCTCGCGACGACGGCGTTGCACGGCAAACCGCAGGTCATCGTGCCCTGGAACGCCGACGGGCCCGCGCTCGCCAAGCGCGTCGCCGCGCAGGGGGCCGGGCTGGCGCTGCACGTCCACCAGGCGTCGGCGCGCGGGGTGCTGCGCAACCGGCTGCTGCGCGTGCTCACCGAGCCCAAGTTCACCGAGGGCGCGCACCGGCTGCGCGACGAGATCCTCGCCATGCCGACACCCAACGACGTCGCCGACCAGCTCGCCCGCCGGGTCGCGAAGGTGGCCATCGCGTGAAGGTCCTCTTCGCCGCCAACCCCGAGAAGGCGCACTTCCTGCCGATGGTGCCGCTGGCCTGGGCGCTGCGCACCGCCGGGCACGAGGTGCGTGTCGCGTGCCAGCCGAAGTTCGCGCCGGTCGTCACCCAGGCCGGGCTGACGGCGGTGCCCGTGGGCCGCGACGGCGACCTGTGGGACCTCATGCCGCGCCACCCCGACTACCGCGGCACCCAGTGGCGGCCGGCCTACGGGCTGCCGGTGCCGTACGAGGTCGCGGAGTTCCCGGAGAAGGCGACGCCGGAGTACCTCGAGGAGTCGTACGCGGCGATCCTGCACTACTGGCACAAGCCCGCGTGCTTCCCGATGATCGGCGGCCTGGTCGAGTTCGCCCGCGCCTGGGAGCCGGACCTCGTGCTGTGGGAACCGCTGTGCTTCGCGGGCCCGATCGCGGCGCTGGCGTCCGGGGCGGCGCACGGCCGGATCCTGTGGAGCACCGACGTCTTCGGCGTCACCCGGTCGTTTCCCGCGGCCGGCGATCCCCTGGGTGACTGGCTCGGCGCGTACGCGCGCAAGCACGGCGGCGAATTCACCGAGGAGCTGGTCACCGGGCAGTTCACGATCGACCAGCTCCCGGCGTCGCTGCGGCTGCCGACGTCGCTGGAAACCGTGCCGCTGCAATACTTTCCGTACGGCGGCCCGGCGGCCATCCCGGACTGGCTGCGTGAGCCGCCCGAGAAGCCGCGGGTCGCGTTGAGCATGGGGATCAGCCTCACCGACCACGAAGCCGGTTACTCGGTCGCGGTGCAGGACGTGCTGGATCACCTGGTCAAGCTGGACGTCGAGGTCGTCGCCACCCTGCCGGACGTCGAGAAGGCCAAGCTGGCGAGCATCCCCGACGGCGTCCGGATCGTGCCGTACGCGCCACTCGAAGCCCTGGCGGCGACGTGCTCGGCCGTCGTCTCCCACGGCGGTTTCGGCACGTTCCTGACGACCGCGCGCCACGCCGTCCCGCAGCTGTGCACGCCGTGGGACTTCGACGGCCCGGTCTTCGCCGCCCGCGCCGCGGCGCAAGGCGGCGCCCTCGCCGTCCGCGCCGACCAGGCGACGGGCGAGGTGGTCGCGGACGCCGTGGCCCACCTCCTCGACGAGCCCGCCTTCGCAGACCGGGCCTCGGTCCTACGCGACGAGATCCACGCCATGCCCACACCCAACGCGGTCGCCGAGCAGCTGGCCGCCCAGTACCGCCGGGGGTCGTGAGTGTTTAGGGCGGTTAGAACCGCCCTAAACACTCACGACCAGCCGCGGCAGACCCGGAAACGGAGGAGTAATGCGGGTTTTGTTCACCGTCAGTCCGGGGACGACCGTGTTCAACAGCATGGTGCCGCTGGCCTGGGCGCTGCGGACCGCCGGGCACGACGTGCGTGTCGCGAGCCAGCCCGCGTTCGCCGACGAGATCACCCAGGCCGGGCTCACCGCCGTGCCGCTCGGGCGTGACCTCGGCATCCCGCGGCTGCTGCTGGCCATGGGCATGGACAGCGCCACGCTGGAGGAGGCCCGCCGCGGGCTGCCGGACCCGTACGCGGTGCTGGACGACCCCGGCTCGACCGACTGGGACCGCGCCCACCGCGCGTTCACCGAGGTCGCCGAGGGCGCGCGGTTCGAGACGTTCGCGATCATGTCGGCGCTCGTCGAGTTCGTCCGCGACTGGGAGCCTGACCTCGTCGTGTGGGAGCCGTTCACCCCGGCCGGCGCGATCGCGGCCAAGGCGTGCGGCGCCGCCCACGCCCGGCTGCTCTACGGCGTCGACGTCTACGCCTTTGCCCGACAGCACTTCCTGAGCATCCGCAACGGCCGGAACGACCCGCTCGCGGATTGGCTCGGCGGGTACGCGCGCAAGTACGGCGCGGAGTTCAGCGAGGACATGACGGTCGGGCAGTTCACCATCGACCAGATCCCGGCGAGCCTGCAGACCGAGTCGGACCTGCACTACCTGCGGACGCCGTACATCCCGTACGGCGGCGCGGCGGTCGTCCCGCGCTGGCTGCAGCTGCCCCCGGAGCGCCCGCGCGTCGCGCTCACCATGGGCCTGAGCGCGACGGGGTACTTCTCCGGCTACACGGTGAACGTCCAGGACATCCTCGACTCCCTCGCCGACCTGGACATCGAGCTGGTCGCGACGGTCGCCGAGGCCGAGCAGGCGAAGCTGGCGCGGATCCCGGACAACGCGCGGCTCGTCCCGTACGTGGCCCTGCACGCGCTCGCCCCGACGTGCACGGCGGCGATCACGCACGCCGGTTTCGGCACGCTGACGGCGTTCGCGCCCTACGGCGTCCCGCAGCTGACGTTGCCGTTCCACTTCGACGAGCCGACGCTCGGCCACCGCCTCGCCGCCCAGGGCGCCGGCCTCAACCTCGACCCGACGCAGGTGACGGGCGCGAACGTCCGCGAAGGCGTCCTCCGCCTGCTGAATGAGCCGTCCTTCACCACGGCCGCCCGCCGCCTCCAGACCGAGATCCGCGCGCTCCCCAGCCCCAACGACCTGGTCCCCGAGATCGAAGCCCTGACCGCCAAGCACCGCACCCGGTCGTGAGTGGTTAGGGCGGTTAGAACCGCCCTAACCACTCACGACAAGCCGCGGCAGACCCGGAAACGGAGGAGTGATGCGCGTCCTGTTCGCGGTCAACCCGGAGAAGAGCACGTTCCTGTACCTCGTGCCGATGGCGTGGGCGTTGCGCACCGCCGGGCACGAGGTGCGGGTGGCGAGCCAGCCCGGGTTCGCCGACGTCATCACCCAGGCCGGCCTGACCGCCGTCCCGGTCGGACGCGACGTCGACAAGTGGCGCGGCACCCAACCTGAGCTGCTGGAGCAGTCGCGCGCCGGGCTGCCGTCGCCGTGGGACGTCCTCGACGGAAACGAGGACGACCTCGTCGAGAAGCAGGAGCACGCCGTCGCGTCGATCCACCGGCCGGACAACGTGCCGATGCTCGCCGGGCTCGTCGAGTTCGCCCAGGCCTGGCAGCCGGACCTCGTGGTGTGGGAGCCGTTCTGCCTCGCCGGGCCGATCGCGGCCAAGGCCTGCGGCGCGGCGCACGCGCGGATGCTGTTCAGCGTCGACGTCTTCGGCCTGACCCGCGAACACTTCTTGAAGGCGAAACGAGGGAAAGACCCGCTGGCCGACTGGCTCGGCGCGTACGGCCGCAAGTACGGCTTCGCGTTCACCGAGGACATGACCACCGGGCACTTCACGATCGACCAGTTCCCGGCGAGCCTCCAGGAGAACGCCGACCTCGACTACGTCCGCACGCAGTACGTCCCGTACGGCGGCCCGGCCGTCATCCCGGACTGGCTCAAGCGCCCGCCGGAACGCCCGCGCGTCGGCCTCACCCTCGGCCTGACCGCGACGGAGATCTTCACCGGCTACACCGTCCCGCTGCGGGACGTCCTCACCGAGCTGTCCACTTTGGACGTCGAGGTCGTCGCGACCGTCGCCGAGGCCGAGCAGGAGAAGCTCGGGACGCTGCCGGCCAACGTCCGCGTCGTGTCGTACGTCCCGTGGCACGCACTGGTGCCGACCTGCGCCGCGATCGTGCACCACGCGGGCGCGGCGACGCTGCTGACGACGTCGCGCTACCCGGTGCCGCAGCTGGCCGTGCACTACCACTTCGACCAGCCGATCCTCGGCCGCAAGCTGGCCGAGCACGGCGCCGGGCTCGCGCTGCACACCACCGAGGCGACCGGCGCGAGCGTCCGCGACGCCGTGCAGCGGCTGCTCACCGAGCCGGAGTTCCGCCGCCGGGCCGTCGCGCTGCGCGGCGAAGTCCTCTCGGCCCCCAGCCCGAACGACCTGGTGCCGCGGCTCGAAGAGCTCACCGCCCGGCACCGCACCCGCCAGTAGAAGCCCAGGAGATCCCATGCGCGTCCTGTTCACCGACACCCCCGAGCCGACGACGTTCATGCCGATGGCCCCGCTGGCCTGGGCGTTGCGCACGGCCGGGCACGAGGTCCGGTTCGCCGCGGCCCCGATGTTCGCCGAGACGATCACCCAGGCCGGGCTGACGGCCGTCCCGGTCGGCCGCGACGTCGACCTGTACCGCCGTCTCGACGCCGTGATGGGCGCGCTCGACCACAACGCGGAGCTGAAGGCCGAGTTCGAGGGCGTCTCCGACGAAGACGCCCTCGAGCTGCTGAAACTCGAGTCCGGGATGCCCGCGCCCTACGACGTCGCCGAGTACCCCGAGCGCGCCGACTGGGAGAAGATGCTGCCGGCCTACGCGGGCGCGGTGTGGACCGACCACAAGCCTGAGAACTTCCCGATGATCGCCGGGCTCGTCGAGTTCGCCCGCGCGTGGGAGCCGGACCTGGTGCTGTGGGAGCCGTCGACATACGCGGGCGCGATCGCGGCCAAGGCTTGCGGCGCGGCGCACGGCCGGCTCCTCGGCCGGCTCGACGCGTTCGGCGTCACCCGCTCGCACTACCGGCGGCTGATGGCGCAGCAGCCGGAAGACCAGCGCTACGACCCGTTCGCCGACTGGTACGAGGGCTACTGCGAGCGCTACGGCTTCGAGTTCGGCGAGGACATGGTCACCGGCCAGTTCAGCGTCGACCAGTTCCCCGGCTCGCTGCGGATGGCCGCCGACGACGTCGACTACCTGCCGATGCAGCACGTCCCCTACGGCGGCCCGGCGTCGGTGCCGCACTGGCTGTGGGCGGCGCCGACGCGCCCGCGCGTCGCGCTCACCCTGGGCAGCACCGCCGCCATCCGCTTCGACGGCTACACCGTGGACGTCCAAGACGTCCTCACCGCGCTGGGCGACCTCGACATCGAGGTGATCGCCACCGTCGCCGACAACGTCCGCGGCCGGCTCACGGCCGTGCCGCGCAACACGCGGATCGTGCCGTACGCGCCGCTGCACGCCCTCGCGCCGACCTGCGACGTCGTGATCAACCACGCCGGCGCGGGCACCTACCTGGCCGTCGCGCTGCACGGCGTCCCGCAGCTGACGCTGCCGTGGGACCTCGACGAGCCGGAACTGGCGCGCCGCGCCACCGCGCACGGGTCGGCGCTGATGATCCGCGGCGACCACGCGACCGGCAAGGATGTCGCCGACGGCGTCGCCCGCCTGCTCGCCGAGCCGCGGTTCCGCGCGCGGGCCGTCGACCTGCGGGACGAGATGCTCGCGCTGCCTTCGCCCAACGACGTCGTCGGACAGCTGGAAGAGCTGACCGTGAAGTTCCGGACGCGCTGATGCGGATCCTGTTCACCGTCATCGCCGAGCGGACCATCTTCTGCTCGATGGTCCCGCTGGCCTGGGCGCTGCGCACGGCCGGGCACGAGGTGCGCGTCGCCTGCCAGCCCGCGTTCGCCGACGTGGTGACGCAAGCCGGGCTCACGGCCGTCCCAGTCGGGCGCGACGCGACGATCTGGCGGATGGAGAGCCTCGACCCGGCGCTGCTGGAGCAGGCGCGGGCCGGGCTGCCGAGCCCGTGGCGGGTGGTCGAGGACCCGGCCAACGCCGACTGGGAGGACCTGCGCGAGGGCCACCGCGTCGCCGTCGACGAGGGCCACAAGCTGGAGAACTTCCCGCTGATCAACGGCCTCGCCGAGTTCGCTCGGGCGTGGGAGCCGGACCTGGTGATCTGGGAGCCGCTGACCTACGCGGGCCCGATCGCCGCGAAGGCGTGCGGCGCCGCGCACGCCCGGCTGCTCTGGAGCCTCGACGTCTTCGGCGCGACCCGCGAGATCTACCGGCGGACGGCGAACGGCGCCCCCGAGGACCCGCTCGCGGACTGGCTCGGCAGCTACGGGCGCAAGTACGGCTTCGCGTTCAGCGAGGACATGACGACCGGGCAGTTCAGCATCGACCAGGTGCCGCCGTCGATCGGCCTGCGCGCCGGCGACCTGGACTACCGGCCGATGCAGTACGTCCCCTATGGCGGCCCGGCCGCCACCCCGGACTGGCTGCCCACGAGGCGCCCGCGCATCGGCCTCACCCTGGGCACCACGGCGACCGAGCACTTCGGCGGGTACGTCGTGAGCGTCGAAGACACCCTCGCCGAACTGTCCACATTGGACGTCGAGGTGGTCGCGACGGTCAAGGATCCCGCGTTCCCGATCCCGGCCAACGCGCGCGTCGTGCCCTTCGTCCCCCTGGACGCGCTGGCCCCGACCTGCGACGTCGTCATCGACCACGCCGGACCGGGCACGTTCCTGACGGTGGCCCGCCACGGCGTCCCGCAGCTGACGGTCCCGTGGGACTTCGACGAGCCCGAGCTGGCCCGCCGCGCGGCCGCGCAGGGCGGGTCACTCACCATCCGCGGCGACCGGGCGACCGGCGCCCGGATCCGCGAGGGCGTCGAACGGCTGCTGGCCGAACCCTCGTTCAAGACCCGCGCCGCGGACCTGCGTGACGAGCTGCGCGGCCTGCCGTCCCCCAACGACGTCGCCGAGGAGATCGAAGCCCTCGTCGAGAAGAACCGGTGAGCCCGATGCGCGTCCTGTTCGCCACCTACCCCGAGTCCACGGTGTTCCAGCCGATGGTCCCGCTGGCCTGGGCGTTGCGCACGGCCGGGCACGAGGTCCGCGTCGCCGCGCCCCCGGTCTTCGCCGACACGATCACCGCGGCCGGGCTCACCGCCGTCCCGGTCGGCCGGGAGCGCACGAACACCTGGCGGCGGCTGCTCTCCCTGGACCCCGCCGAAGCGGAAGCGGACCGCGCGGGCCTGCCGTCGCCGTACGACGCCGCGCTGCGCCCGGTCGGCGTCGAGGAAATGCGGGCCGGGTACGAGCGGATGATCGAGCACGGCCACAAGCTGAACAACTTCGCGCTCGTCCCCGGGCTCGTCGAGTTCGCCCGCGCGTGGCAGCCCGACCTGGTGATCTGGGAAGCCACAACGTACGCCGGCGCGATCGCGGCGAAAGCGTGCGGCGCGGCCCACGCGCGGTTCCTGTGGAGCCTCGACGTCTTCGGCGTGACGCGCGAACGCTTCCTCGCCCTCTCGCCTGATGCCGACCCCTTGAAGGACTGGCTCAGCGGGTACGGCCGCAAGTACGGGTTCGACTTCGACGAAAGCCTGATCACCGGCGAGTTCACGCTCGACGCGCTACCCGCGTCCCTGCGCCTGGACGCCGATCTCGACTACCGCTCGATGCAGTACGTCCCCTACAACGGCCCGTCGACGGTCCCGGACTGGCTGCAACGGCCCCGCGACCGCCCCCGGATCTGCCTCACGCTCGGCACGTCGGCCACCGAACAGTTCGCGGGGTACACCGTGAGCGTCAAGGACACCCTGGCCGAGCTGTCCACTTTGGACGCCGAGGTGCTGGCCACCGTGGCGGACGACCTGGGCCCGGTCGACGCGCGCGTCGTCCCCTTCGTCCCGCTCGACGTCCTGGCCCCGACCTGCGACGTCGTCATCAACCACGCCGGACCCGGGACCTTCCTGACCGTCGCGCGGCACGGCGTCCCGCAGCTGACCGTGCCGTGGACGTTCGACGAGCCCGCGCTCGCCGCCCGCGCGGCCGACCAGGGCGGCTCGCTCACCCTCCCCGGCGACCAGGCCACCCCCACGGCCATCCGGGAGCACGTAGCACGGCTGCTGACCGAACCGGAGTTCCGCGAGCGCGCCGCCGCACTGCGCAAGGAAATCCACGCTCTGCCCACCCCGAACGAAGTCGCCCACGAGCTAGCACGGTGCCCGTCGTGAGTGGTTAGGGCGGTTAGAACCGCCCTAACCACTCACGACCGGCACCTCACGAAAGGTAGATCCGATGCGCATCCTGTTCACCACCGCCAACCAGGGCAGCATGTTCCAGCCGATGGTGCCGCTGGCCTGGGCCCTGCGCACGGCCGGGCACGAGGTCGTCGTCGCCACGCAGCCCGACTTCGTCGAGGAGGTGACGCAGGCCGGGCTCACCGCGGTCCCGGCGGGTCGCCAAGTCGACCCGCGGCGGCTCCTCGTGGCCATGCAGGTCACTGAGGACATGCTGGAAGAGGCCCGCGAGGGCCTGCACCCGCCGTACGACGCCGTCGAAGACCCGTCGAGCGCCGACTGGGAGAGCATGCTCACCGGCTACGTCGACGACGTCGAGCGCTGCCGCTACGAGATCTTCTCCATGATCGGCGGGCTCGTCGAGTTCGCCAAGTCGTGGCAGCCGGACCTGGTCATCTGGGAACCGTTCACCTACGCCGGGGCCATCGCGGCCAAGGCGTGCGGTGCCGCCCACGCGCGTCTCCTGTTCGGCGCCGACGTCTACGGCCGCGCCCGCGAGATCTTCCGCGGCTTCGGCCAGGCCGAGGACCCGCTGGCCAAGTGGTTCGCCTCCTACGGCCGCAAGTACGGCTTCGACTTCACCGAGGACCTGATCACCGGCGACTTCACGATCGACCCGATGCCGGCCAGCCTGCAGTGCGAAGCCGACCTCAACTACCTGCACATGCGCAACGTCCCGTACGGCGGCGTCGCGATCGCGCCGTGGTGGCTGGAGATCAAGCCCGAGAAGCCGCGCGTCGCGCTCACCATGGGCCTCACCGCGACCGGCCACTTCGCCGGCTACACGATCGACATCCAGGACGTCCTCGACGCGCTCGCCGACCTCGACGTCGAGCTGTACGCGACGGTCCCGGAGGACGAACAGGAGAAGCTGCGCAGCATCCCGGAGAACGCGCTGCTGATGCCGTACATCCCGCTGCACGCGCTCGCGTCGACGTGCTCGGTCGCGATCAACCACGCCGGCGTCGGCACGCTCTCGACGTTCGCGCTGCACGGCGTCCCCCAGCTGACCCTGCCGTACCACTTCGACGAGCCGCTGATCGGCCGCCGCTTCGCCGCGACCGGCGCCGGCCTGAACATGCACGGCATCCCGATCGACGCGGACACGATCCGCGCGAATGTCCTGCGGCTGCTGGAAGAACCGTCGTTCACCGAAGGGGCGGCGCGGCTGCGCGACGAGATGCACGCGCTGCCGACGCCGAACCAGCTGGTCGGCGAGCTGGAAGCGCTGACCGTCAAGCACCGCGGCGGTGCGTCGTGAAGGTCCTGTTCTGCGCGTTGCCGCAGCTGACGCACTTCTACGCCACGGTCCCGCTCGCCTGGGCGTTGCGCACGGCCGGGCACGAGGTGCGGTACGCGACCTCGCCCGACTTCGCCGAAGCCGTGACGGACGCCGGGCTCACCGCCGTCGCGGTCGGCCCGGCCGACGCCGAGGACGACGAGGAGATCGCCGAGGAAGCGCCGGCCGGGCTGCCCGCGCCGTACGACCTCGCGGAGTCGGGCGCGGACTGGACCGACGGGCACGCCGAGGCGTTCGACGCGATGGTCACCTACGCCTTCGGCGAGTTCAACGCGCCGATCCTCGACGACCTGGTCGCGTTCGCCCGCTCCTGGCAGCCCGATCTGGTGCTTTGGGAGCCCTTCACCTACGCGGGCGCGTTCGCCGCGGCGGCGTGCGGCGCGGCGCACGGCCGGGTGCTGTTCGGCACGGACTTCCTCGGCGTCACGCACGAGTGGATCCACGCCCACGTCCCGGACGACCGGCTCACCGAGTGGCTGACTTCGACGGCTGATCGCCTCGGCGTCCCCTACACGGACGACCTGCGGTCCGGGCACTTCACCGTCGATCAGCTGCCGTCGCCGCTGCGATTGTCGTCGCCGGAGCTGGAGTACGTCCCGGCGCGGTACGTCGCTTACGGCGGCCCGGCGGAAGTTCCCGCCTGGCTGCGGGAAACCCCGTCACGCCCGCGGATCGCGGTCACCCTGGGCACGTCCGCGACGCTGGAGTACGGCGGCTACACCGTGCAGGTGACCGACCTGCTCGCCGCGTTGTCCACAATGGACGTCGAGGTCGTGGCGACGGTCGACGGGCCGGTGCCGGACAACGTGCGGGCCGTGCCGTACGTGCCGCTCGACGCCCTCGCCCCGACGTGCGCGGCGGCGATCCACCACGGCGGGTTCGGCACGCTGCTGACGTTCGCCCGCCACGGCGTCCCCCAGCTGACCCTGCCGCACGACTTCGACGCGCCCCTGCTCGGCCGCAAGCTCGCGGCCCAGGGCGCCGGGCTGACGGTCGACCCGGCCCAGGCCAGCGGCCGCCGGATCCGGTGGAGCGTCGAACAACTGCTGGGCAACACGGGCATCCGGGCCGCCGCGACCGCGCTGGCCGGGGAGATCGCCGCGATGCCGAGCCCCAACGACGTCGTCGCGCGGCTCGAAGAACTGACCACGAAACACCGCGGAGGCCAGCCGTGAAGGTCCTGTGCTGTGTCCTGCCCCAGCTGACGCACTTCTACGCGCTCGCGCCGCTCGCGTGGGCACTGCGCACCGCCGGGCACGAGGTCCGGGTGGCGAGCACGCCGGGGTTCACCGACGCGATCACCCGCGCCGGCCTCACCGCCGTCCCGCTCGGCCACGACCCGGAGCCCGACCCCGAGGACGACACGCCGGAGGCGCAGGAGGCGCGCGACGCGTTGCGGCGCGGCTTGCCGAAGCCTTACGACCTGGCGGAGTTCACGCCGACGCCGGCCGACTGGACCTACGAGCGCGCCGAGGCGTTCGAGATGATGGTGACGTACGCGTTCGGCGAGGACAACGAGCCGCTGCTGGACGGCGCGGTCGAGTTCGCCCGCGCGTGGCGGCCGGACCTGGTGCTGTGGGAGCCGTTCACCTACAGCGGCGCGCTGGCGGCCCACGCGTGCGGCGCCGCGCACGGCCGGGTGCTGTTCGGCACGGACTTCCTGGGCGTTACGCACGACTGGATCCGGCGCTTCACCGCTACCGATCATCTCACTGCGTGGCTCACGGAAACCGCGTCCCGTCACGGCCTCCCGTACGAGGATCACCTGCGGGCCGGGCACTTCACCCTCGACCCGCTCCCGCCGAGCCTCGCCGTCTCCCTGGACGCGCTCCCGGTCCGCTACACCCCGTACGGCGGCGCGGCGGTGGTCCCACCCTGGGTGACCAAGCCGCTCGACCGCCCCCGCGTCGCGCTGACGCTCGGCACGTCGGCGACGGAGTACTCGGGCTACACGGTGAACGTCCGCGACATCCTGGCCGCATTGTCCACAATGGACATCGAGGTGGTGGCGACGATCGCGGACCCGGAGTCACTGGGCCCGATCCCGTCGAACGCACGAGTGGTCCCGTACGTCCCCCTGGACGCCCTGGCGGCGACGTGCACCGCGGCCATCCACCACGGCGGTTTCGGCACCCTGGCGACGTTCTCCCGCCACGGCGTCCCCCAGCTGACGCTCCCGTACGACTTCGACGCGCCGCTGCTGGCCCGCAAACTGGAGGAGCAGGGAACGGGCCTCACAGTCCACTCGGACGACGCCACCGGCCCAGCCGTCCGCGACGCGCTACAACGACTCCTCACGGAGCCCGGTTTCCGTACCCGAGCCCAGGCGCTACGCGCCGAAATCGAGGCCCAGCCGGGCCCGAACGACCTCGTCGCCCAGCTGGAGCAGCTCACCCGCAAGCACCAGCTCACCTGACGCCGTAAAGCCGTGAAGGCCTCCTTACCGGCTCTTATGGCCGGTAAGGAGGCCTTCACGGCTTTGAACGGAGCCGCGGGAGGATCAGTTGTACTGCAACGCGTCCAGGCCGATCGCGAGGCCGAGGGCCAGGCGGCGGTCGATCTCGTCGTCTTCCAGGCGCAGCAGGTAGTTGTCCGACAGCCGCGCGGTCTTCTCCACCGCGCCGACGACCTGGTCCTCGCCGCGGGTGAAGTCGAAGTGGTACTTCCAGAAGAACGGGACCTCGACGTCGCCCGGCCACGGGACCAGCTTCCAGATCCGGCGGAACGCCGCCATGCCCTGGCTGCGCTCGCTGACCGTCAGGCGGTCGCGGCCCTCCTGGTCGAGCACCCAGGTCGAGCGGTAGAAGGACTTGCCGAACTTCTTGCCGAACAGGCCGAGCACCTCTTCGTCGCCGTCGGCGCCCAGTACCTGGTACGCGCTGGACAGCTCTTCCACCTTGTGGGAACGGAACTTCGCGAGCACCGTTTCCTTGCTCTCGTCGGTGTAGAACGTCGCGTGTTCCTTGAACGTGAGGCGCTTCTCCTCGATGAAGGCGACCAGGTCACCCGGCCGGCCCTGACCGTCGTCCGCGTAGACGTGGTAGCGGATGACCATCAGCTTCTGCTTCTGCCGGATGTGGAACCGATCGTGCTTCTGCAGCTGGTGAATTTCCATGGGTCCCCCGTAAGCGGTCTAACCGATCATGGTTGCTCGATGCTAGCGCGGCCACCCCCGGCGAGCTGAACCGCGGGAACGGCGTACCGGCGCGCGATCTCGTGGAACACGTCCTTCGGTTCCCAGCGGTCCAGGTCGTCGGGATCGATCTTGACGACGCTGAACGACGCCATGTCCAGGTCCCGCAAGGGATCCGCGAAGTGCGGGTAGTCGCGCAGCGCGAACGTGTAGACGAACGCGCCGTGGACGTCGTTGCGCGCGTAGACGTCGATCATGTCGCCGACGTAGGCGGCCTGCACCCGCTCGCTGCGGATGTTGCCCTTGCGGATCTTGGGCGGAACCGAGAGCCAGTTGACGATCTTGAACGATCCCGGCCCGCGCTGCGCGCCACCGACGTAGGCCCCGCAGCCGAACTCCGTGATGAGCAGCGGTTTCCCGGCGCGCGCGAGCCGTTCCCTCAGCCGCACCTCGAACTGCGCGGAGTTCGACGCCGTGCGGTAGAGGTTCACCCCGGCGTAGTCGAAGCCGGACCAGTCGACGTCCTCCCACGACGCCGCCGCGTAGGTGACCGGGCCGCCGAAGACCGGCTTGACCCGGCCCAGCGCCCGCGCCAGCAGCCGGTTCACCTTGCGGTTGATCCGCTTTTCGAACCGTCGCCGCCAGTGGATGGTGACGAGCAGCCGCATCGCTTCCGGCCTGCCGGGGATCATCCCGGCCAGGTGCAGGGAGAACTCGCAGCCGACGACCAGGTTGACGCGGCCGGGGAAGCCGCGCCGCAGCTGCTCGGCGGCCAGCGCGGCGACCTCGAGGGTGCGCAGCACCTTGCGCCGCCCGATGTCCACCGGGTGCGGCTCGATCCAGACGTCGAGGCCGGCCGCCAGGGCGTTGTGCGCCGCGGTGAACAGCTTCGGCAGGTCCATCCCGATCAGGATGACGTCGGTGCAGTGCAGCTGCTCCCTGATCGCGCGCAGGTCGTGCGCGGCGACCTCCTCGCTCACCTCGTCGACCTGCAGCGAGATCCCCTTGATCTCGAGGCTCATCCCGCGTCGCCGTTGGCCAGGGCGTCGGTGGCGTAGCGGTTGAGCAGGTCGCGCGCGGCCCGCACCTCGGCCGCCATCGGCCGGTCCTCGGCCAGCGGCGGGGAGATCCCGGCGAGCTCGGCCCAGATCCCGCCGTCGGGCGGCGGCGCGTCGGTCATCACGGCCAGCTGCGCGACGCCGAGGGCGAGCGAGCCGATCACCAGCCAGCCCAGCTCCAGGGCCTCGGCCACGGAGTTGGCGCCGTTGAGCGCCATCGGGACGTGGTCCTGGTTCCAGCCGTTGGTCGGCAACGTCGTCAGCGACGACGGGTAGACCAGCTGCCGGATCCGCGACACGAACGACGTCGCGCTGATGTGCACGCCGGCCAGCCCGCAGCCGCGGCCGGCGCGCGGGGTCAGCATCGGCGGCAGGTCGCCGTTGGTGGCTGGGGACAACAGCAGCCCCAGCTGCCGTTCGGCCAGGTAGACCGCCATGTGCATGGCGAGCCCGGTCTGGTCGGAGGCGAGCCCGACGGGCATCGCGTGGAAGTTGCCGCCGTGCAGCAGCCGCCCCTCGAAGGTGATCGGGTTGTCCTGGCAGCCGTCGACCTCCAGGGCCAGCACGTTGCCCACGTTGTCGAGCTGGTCGAGCACCGCGCCGAGCACCTGCGGCGCGCAGCGCAGGCTGTAGGGCTCCTGCAGCGGCCGCTTCGGGTCGCGGGTCTGGTTGTCCGGCAGCTCACGCCGGATCCACTCGGCCGCGGTGAGCTGGCCGAGCTGGCCGCGCGCGATGCCGTGCCCGGCGTCGTAGTGCTCCGGGTTGGCGCCCAGCAGCCTCGCGAGCCGGCCGGTCAGCATCGCGGCGGCCTGGACCAGCCGCAGCGACGACTGGTGGTTGACGATCGACTGGGCGAGGCTCGCGCCGGTGCCGTTGACGAACGCCAGCGCCTCCCGCACCGGCCAGTCGACCGGCTCGTGGCCCAGCGCGGCCAGCGCGTCCTTCGCGGGCACCGTGATCCACCGGCCGCCACCGTCACGGCGCCACGCCCGGCCCTGCCCGCCGAACGCCAGCGCGGCGTGCGCCAGCGGCTGCAGGTCCCCGCTGGCGCTGACCGTGCCGTGCCGCGGGATCACCGGGGTGAAGCCCTTGTTCCACAGGTCGGCGAGGATCTGCCAGAACCGCGGCGTGACGGCGGAGTAGCCCTTGCGCATGTTCTGGATGCGCAGCCACAGGATCAGCCGCGAGACGTCGGGCGAGAGCGGTGCGCCCTGGCCGGTGCCGAGGTGGGAGATGAGCGAGCTGCCCTGCTCCATCTCGGAGTCGGCGTCGAACACCACCAGCGGCCCGAAGCCCTGGGTGAGCCCGTACACCGGCTTGTCGGCGGTCAGGTGCTCCTCGATGGTGCGCGCGCTCGCCCGCATCCGGGCGATGTCCGCGTCGTCGCACGGGTCGATCTTCGCGTCCCAGTCGGCGCTCCAGACGATCTCGCCCAGGTAAAGGGAACTGGTCAGCTCGCGGCCCTGGCTTTCGGCGATCGGTGTCACCTCGCTGCGACCTCCTCGTCGGGTGTGGTGGGGGCGGGAACGTGCCGCAGCTTGCCCAGGGCGGACCGGTCGATCCGGGGCACGACGTGCAGCTTGCGCGGCCGGACGCCCAGGCGGGCGAACGCGGCCGCGAGGTCGAGGTCGGCGACCTCGGTGCCGGGCGCGAGGGCGACGAGCAGTTCGACGTGCTCGCCGATCTTCGGGTCGGTGACCGGCAGCAGCGCCAGGTCGGCGCAGTCGAGCACGGCCCGCAGGGCGTACTCGGCGTCGTCCAGGTTGATCCGGCGGCCGTTGACCTTGACCAGGCGACCGGCCCGGCCGGCGTGCCGGAACGAGCGCTCGCCGAGCGGCACGACCCGGTCGTCGGCCTCCCAGGACGCCGGCTCCGGTTCGCCGGGCCGGAACGCCAGCCGCGGGCTGGTGACGGCCAGCGGCACCTCGGCACCCGGCGTCGCCCGGCCCGCGAACTCGACGTCGGGGAACAGCTGCCACTCCGGCGGCTCGCCCTCGCGCCAGGTGCGCGTCGCGATGCCGCCCGCCTCGGTGGAGCCGAGCACCTCGACCAGCAGGGCCCGCTCGGGGCCGAGCTCGCGCAGCAGGTCACCCGCGGTGGCCGGCAGCATGGCGCCGCCGTAGAGCACGGTGAGGTGGTCGAGCCCGCGCACCCAGTCCAGGTGGCGCAGCAGCAGCTCGAAGATCCACGGCGTCGCCATCACCACCGGGCGGCCGCCGATGTCGGGCAGGGTGCCGTAGAAGCCGTCGCGGTACCACGCCGGCACGCGCAGGCGGGCCGGGACGAGCACCGTGGCCAGCGCGCCGAACAGGTGGACCGGCGGCACGAACGAGACGACGGCGTCCGGCCGTCCGGGCGCCACGAGGTCGGCGAGCATCCCCGCCTCGGCCCACACCTTCGGCCCGTGACGCCGCCACTGCCGGCGCGGCCCGGTGGTGCCCGAGGTGTGGAAGTCGACGACGGCGGGCAGCGCGTCCGGCCCGATCGCCGGCTCGCGGTCCCACCGGACGTGCCAGGCGCGCCCGGTCACCTCCGGCGCCGCGAACCCGGGCGTGAGCAGCTCGTGCGGGGTCAGCTCCGCGTATCCCATCCCCCTAGCCCAGCGTCTCGGCGAGCTGGATCAGGTACTTGCCGTATTCGGAGCTCTTCATCGCCTCGCCGGAGGCCCGGCACCGCTCGGCGTCGATGTAGCCCATGCGCAGCGCGATCTCCTCCAGGCAGGCGACCCGGACGCTCTGGCGCTTTTCGATCACCTGAACGTATTGGCTGGCGGCGAGCAGGGAGTCGTGCGTCCCGGCGTCGAGCCAGGTGAACCCGCGGCCGAGCCGGCACAGCTGCGCGCGGCCCTCCTTGAGGTAGGCCTTGTTGACGTCGGTGATCTCCAGCTCGCCGCGCGCCGACGGCTCGATGCCGCGGGCGATCTCGACGGCGTCGGAGTCGTAGAGGTACAGCCCGGTGATCGCGTTGTCGGAACGCGGGCGCAGCGGTTTCTCCTCGATCGACACGAGGGAGCCGCGCTCGTCCGTTTCGCCGATGCCGTAGCGCTCGGGATCGGAGACCGGGTAACCGAACAGCGTGCAGCCGTCGAGGCGCTCGCGCGCGGCGCGCAGGATTCGGGAAAACCCGGCACCGTGGAAGATGTTGTCACCGAGGATCAACGCGGACGGATTCCCGTCGATGTGGTCCGCGCCGATCAGGAGCGCTTCGGCGATGCCGCGCGGCTGGTCCTGCTCGGCGTAGCTGATGTCGAGCCCCAGGTCGGAGCCGTCACCGAGCAGCGCGCGCAGGGCCGGGATGCTGTCGGGCGTCGAGATGACCAGGATCTCCCGGATGCCGGCGAGCATCAGCACCGAAAGCGGGTAATAGACCATCGGCTTGTCGTAGACCGCGAGCAGCTGCTTAGACGTCGCCTTCGTCAGGGGGTACAACCGCGAACCGGTTCCGCCGGCGAGAACGATTCCTTTCATGGCCTTGTTCATTTTCTGGGTCCATTCGTCGATATACGTCGACCGCGAGGCGAGAATGAGAATGCCGCGATGTGGATATCGGGAACACTAGGCAAGGCGACGCGGGGGCGTCAATGGTGCGGGCACCGCATCGAAGCGCTTCTCCCCGATGGCCGCGCGGCGGCGATTTCCGGTCGCGCTCCCAGCCGGTCCGGGAACGCGCCGCCGCGGGCCGGACGTCCCGCCGGCGGGACGCCGGGCCCGCGCGCGGCACCCGGCGGACCGGCGCGGAACCGGTGCCGAGTCCGACGTGGACACAGCCCGCCCAACTTGTCAAAGGCCTACAGCGGTGCCAGAATCCACCTGGTCACCGAGGTGGTCCGCCTCTGCGCGGCATCGCCCGCGCACCCGGGCCACCGTCGGCCGGACGCGGGCCCCGAAGAGGCCCGTACCACTGGGGCACCTGGGGGCGCTTTGGACACGACCGTTTCGGCACGAGGCTCGTGCACGACCGGCAGCGGCGGACGCGGACGCGCGCGCCGGGCCGGGGAGCCAACGGACAAACCCGAATGATCTTCATTTAGTCCACGGCGTGGACTAACCGGCAGGACCCCGTCCGGGCGGCGGGACGTGTGCCCGGGATCACTTTTCCAATCCACCACACCGTTGTGGTGCTATCCCGGAATGGGACGGCGAGGGCGGCCGCGCGCCGTTCCGATCCCCGCGGCCGGGCACCCCGGTGAGCGGCACCGCCCGCATTCCGGAACGGCGCGCGAAGCCGCCCCGCGGAATCCCGGAAAACCCGCCCCGCACCATGCCCGCGTGTAGGGTGCTGACACCAAGGAATTCACCCGATCGTGGAAGGAGGAGAAGGCCAATGGGGAGGAGTACAGGGCGGCCCGGCGATCACGTTCGCCGGGTCGAGGTCGTCTATGTCGATGACGCCTAGGAGACGAATGGTGATGATGACGAGCAAAGAGGGCAGCATTCCGCGGCACGCCGAACCGGCCGGCAGCCCGCGGGACACCGACCGGTCACCGGTCGCGTCGCCCCCGGGCCGGCTGGCCGGCCGGCCGTTCACCGACGGGATGCTGACCAGGCGGACCAGCCTCAACCTGCCACCCCAGATCCCGCTCGACGAGTGGAGCAGGATCGGCCACGAGATCTTCGTGATCTCGGAGTCCTCGACGTGGTGGCTGGGCGACTGGTTGATCTACGGGCAGGCGCAGTACCCCGACCGCTACATGCACGCGATCGCGAAGACGTCGCTGGACTATCAGACGCTCCGCAACTACGCGTGGGTGGCGCGGCGGTACTCGGTGACCCGCCGCCGGCCGGCGCTCAGCTTCCAGCACCACGCGGAGCTGGCGAGCCTGCCGGAGGAACAGCAGGAGAACTGGCTCGATCGGGCGGAGAAGTTCAGCTGGTCCCGCAACGAGCTGCGCAACCGGGTCCGGGCCAGCCGCAAGGCGGCGCGGGCGGCGGACGACGAGGGCGGCAGCGACGTCCTCAGCATCGAGATGAACGTGCCGGCGGACCGGAAGCAGCGATGGCTCGAGGCCGCCAGCACGACGAAGCAGGACCTGCTCTCGTGGATCGTGTCCATTTTGGACAACGCGGCGGACACCGTGATCGGGCTGCCGGGCGACGACCACGCGATATCGGGGAAGAAGGAAGGCTGACCGCCTTCCGACGCACCACCGGGGAAACCGAGTTCGACCGAAGTTCACTGGGGACTGGGGAAAGACTTTAACTCGGGTTCACCACCAGCGGCAGGCATTCCGTGCGGGAGTGCCTGCCGCTGTCTATTACTCCCGAAGAAACTCCCGACGAAAACTCCCGACGAAACTCCACGGAAGCGAGGACCCGTCATGTCCGGCAGCAGGTTGTTCACCTCGGAGTCGGTGACCGAAGGGCACCCCGACAAGATTTGCGACGCCATCAGCGACTCGATCCTGGACGGGCTGCTGTCGAAGGACCCGCGCAGCCGCGTCGCGGTCGAGACCCTGATCACCACTGGGCAGGTCCACGTCGCCGGTGAGGTGACGACCGAGGCCTACGCCGACATCCCGACGATCGTGCGGGATGTGATCCTGCGGATCGGGTACGACTCGTCGGCGAAGGGGTTCGACGGCAACTCGTGTGGCGTCAACGTGGCGATCGGGTCGCAGTCGGCCGACATCGCCCAGGGCGTCGACACCGCCTACGAGTCCCGCGTGGAGTCGGATGAGGACGAGATCAACCGCCAGGGTGCGGGTGACCAGGGCCTGATGTTCGGTTACGCGTGCTCCGACACCCCGGAGCTGATGCCCTTGCCGATCGCCCTCGCTCATCGGCTTTCCCGTCGCTTGACCGCGGTCCGGAACGACGGCGTGCTGCCGTACCTGCGTCCCGACGGCAAGACGCAGGTGACCATCGAGTACGCGGGCGATCGGCCCGTCCGGCTGGACACGGTCGTGGTCTCGTCGCAGCACGCGGACGGCATCGACCTCGACCGCATGCTGGGCGTCGACGTGAAGGACCACGTCGTCGAGCCGGAGCTGGCGGACCTCGGGATCGACACGTCCGGCGCGCGGCTGCTGGTCAACCCCACGGGCCGGTTCGTGATCGGTGGTCCGATGGGTGACGCCGGGCTGACCGGTCGCAAGATCATCGTCGACACCTACGGCGGCATGGCCCGTCACGGTGGTGGCGCGTTCTCGGGCAAGGACCCGTCGAAGGTCGACCGTTCCGCCGCGTACGCGATGCGGTGGGTGGCGAAGAACGTCGTTGCCGCCGGCCTGGCGACGCGGACCGAGGTGCAGGTCGCGTACGCGATCGGCAAGGCGGCCCCGGTGGGGTTGTTCGTGGAGACGTTCGGGACGGAGACGGTGGACCCGTCGAAGATCCAGCAGGCCATCACCGAGGTCTTCGACCTGCGTCCCGCGGCGATCATCCGTGATCTGGATTTGCTGCGCCCGATCTACGCTCCGACCGCCGCGTACGGCCACTTCGGCCGTCCGGAGCTGAACCTCCCGTGGGAGAGCACCGCCCGCGCCGCGGACCTGAAGGCCGCCACCGGCGCCTGACCTGCCGTGAGGGGCACCTTCAGGGACGTATAAGCCCTGAAGGTGCCCCTCACGACGTTCGGTCGGCCCAGTCCGGGGCGAGGATGGCCCAGATTTCCTTGTCGTAGCGGGCGCCGTCGTACGGCCAGTACTCGCGCAGGACGCCTTCGCGGACCATGCCGAGGCGTTCGGCCACCGCCGAGCTGCGGACGTTGTCCGCGCGGCAGCGCCACTCCACGCGGTGCAGGCCGCGGGTGGTGAACGCCCAGTCGAGCAGGACCTCGCACGCCCGCGTCACCAGGCCGTGGCCCTCGGCGCCCGGTTCCAGCCAGCAACCGATCTCGCACGAGCCTGCGCCCGCGTCGAACTCCACGAACATCACGCCGCCGACCAGCGCGCCGTCGAGCCGGATTCCGAGGAGCCGGCCGCCGCCCGTGGCCTGGCGCTCGGCGTACCGGCGCAGGGTCGCCCGCGCGCCCTCGACGTCGTCGGTGACGAACGCCGGCCCGACCCACGGCCGGATGTGCTCGCGCGCCCGCTCGAGGTGCCCGGCGAACTCCTCGGCCTGCCACGGCTCCAGCGGCTCGAGCCGGGCGTTTTCCGTCAACGGTCTGAAGAACACAGCTGCCCCCATTCACACAACGACTGTTATGCTAACACGCGTGCCGCGCCCCAAGGGAGACCATGAAGCCCGCCGCCGCGACGTCTCCGAGGCGGTCTGGCGCGTCCTGACCGCGCACGGGTTCGGCGGCCTGACGATGCGCGCCGTCGCGGCCGAACTGGGCGCCACCACCGGCCTGCTCACCCACTACTTCAGCGGCAAACAGGAGCTGCTCGCGCACGCGCTCGACCTGCTGGACGAGCGCACGAGCACCCGCGCCCGCCGGACGACCGGCCCGGGCCTCGCCGCGGTGCGCGCGAGGCTCCTGGACATCCTGCCGCTGACCGCCGACGCGATCACGGGCAACCGGATCTGGGTGTCCTCCTGGGACACCGCGCTGGCCGACCCGGCGTTGAGCGTCGCGTACGCACGGAAGTACGGCGAGAGCCGCGACCGCCTGCGCGACCTCGTCATCGAGGCGCAACGCCTAGGCGAGCTGCGCCCCGGCGACCCCGAGCGCATCGCCGCGGGCGCGCTCGCGTTCACGCTCGGCCTGGTCGTCCAAGCACTGTTCGACCCGCGGGCGTTCCCACCGGATCGGCAGGCCGACCTGCTCGACGACCACCTCGCGGCCCTGGTGGACCCGCATTTCCCGGCGAACGGGTGAGTCCGTGTTAGCCTGTCGCCGTGCAGCGCCTGATGACGTCCTCGCGACTCGTAACCCGGCGCGCCGGCTGAACCAGGTCGCCGGCGCGCAGCGCTGACGACCCATGTTTTGCCCCCGGGGCCTGGCCCGGATCCCCTGAGAACCCGACTTCCGGAGATCCGTCATGGCCCCCACGTCTTTCGCCAGTTCCCTGCTGGTCCGCCGCCGCATCGCCACGTACTTCACCGGCGGCGCCGCGGGAATCCCCGCCCTGGTCGGCACCCTCACCCAGCAGACAAGCATGATCCACGAACTCTCGGTCGACATCCGCGACGGCGTCCGCGAGAGTTCACTGGCCTGCGCGCTCCTGCTCCCGGACGAGGAGACGGACCGCTTGCTCGACCGCCTGCGCGAACTCCCGACGGTCGTCTCGGCCGAACTCGCCTGACTCGCCGGTCCACAACGAACCCCGATGACGTCTGCCCCGGAGGGCCGCGCGACGCCGGAAGGTCGTGAGTGGTAATTCGGGTTCTAACCCGAATTACCACTCACGACGAGCCGCGGCAGACCTCAGAACCGGTCCACGTCCAGGCCGACGTGCGGCCGATGACTGGACTTGCCGGTCCAAAAAACTCTCGGCACCCTGGAGGAGTCCACCAGATTTCCGTTGCACAGGAGCACTTCCCATGGCACTCGACCAGTACTACCTCCTCGGCCGCTCGGGGCTGCGCGTCAGCCGGCTCGCGTTGGGGACGATGAACTTCGGCACCGGCGGCTTCCACGCCGCCTACGGGAAGACCGAGGACGAGGCCCGCCCGATCTTCCGCCGTTACCTCGACGGCGGTGGCAACTTCATCGACACCGCCGACTTCTACACCGCCGGCGAGAGCGAAACCATCCTCGGCAAGCTCATCGCCGAGGCGAACGTCCGCGACAAAGTCGTACTCACCACCAAGTTCACCAACAGCGTCGCGGACGGCGACCCGAACGCGGGCGGCAACGGGCGCAAGCACATGATCCGCGCCCTCGAGGCGTCGCTACGCCGGCTCGGCACCGACTACGTCGACCTCTTCCTTCTGCACACCTGGGACCGGCTCACCCCGGTCGAGGAGGTCATGCGCACGTTCGACGACCTCGTCCGCGCGGGCAAGATCCGTTACGCCGGCCTCTCAGACGTGCCCGCCTGGTACGCCTCGCGCGCCCAGACCTACGCCGAGGCGAACGCGCTCACACCCGTGATCAACCTGCAGCTGCCGTACTCCCTGGTCCAGCGCCAGATCGAGACCGAGCACGTCCCGCTGGGCCAGACACTCGGCCTCGGCGTCACGGCGTGGAGCCCGCTGGCCGGCGGTTTCCTCACCGGCAAATACCGCACCGGGACCGAAGGCCGGTTCGCCGACCCGGACGCCCAGACCTGGACCGACCGCGACTGGCAGCTGCTCAAGCCCCTGGAAGAGGTCGCGGGCAAGCTCGGCGTGACGATGGCCCAGGTCGCGCTCAACTGGGTCGCCACCCAGCCGGGCATCGCGTCCGCGATCGTCGGCGCCAGCAGCGCCGATCAGCTCGGCGCCAGCATGGCCGCCCTCGACTTCGAGATCCCCGCCGAGCTGCGCACACTCCTCGACAAGGCGAGCGCGCTCCCGCCGGCGTCGGTCTACCAGATGTTCACCCCGGACTACCAGAGCTGGATCGTCACGCCCGGCCTGAAGGTCGGCGACAAGCCCGAGGGCTACGCGCCGAGCGTGCGGAACTGGGTCTAGGCCACCACTGCCCCGCCCTGCACCACGTGCCGGAACGGCCGGGTCAGCACCCCGATGTCGGCGAGCGGGTCGCCGTCCACCACCACGAGGTCCGCGTGCGCGCCGATGGCCAGGGTGCCGATCTCGCCCGTCAAGTTCAGCAGGTCCGCCGCCGTCGACGTTGCCGCGCGGATCACCTCCAGGGGTGACTGGACTTCGGCTCGCAGGCGGAACTCGTGGTTCTGGTGGCGGTGCATGCCGCCCAGGAGGTCGGTGCCGTAGACCAGCTTGACGCCGCCGCGGGCCGCGCGGTCCAGGGCGGCCAGGCCCGCGTCGAGGACCTCGTCCACCTTGCGCCAGCTCGATTCCGGCAGGCCGTGCTCGCGGCCTTCCTCCTTCAGGGCCCAGTACGTCACGAGCGTCGGCACGAGGTACGCGTCCTGCGAAACGAACAGCTCGACACTGCGGTCGTCGAGGAGGTTGCCGTGTTCGATCGAGCGGACGCCCAGCTCCAGCGCCCGGTTGACGGCGCGGGCGGTGTACGCGTGCGCGGCGACGTACCGGTTCGCCGCCTCCGCCTCCTCGACGATCGCGCGCAGTTCGTCGGCCGAGTACTGCGTCGAGTCGATGCGGTCGGTCGGAGACGCGACGCCGCCCGAGGCCATCACCTTGAGGTGGTGGGCGCCCTTGCGCAGCTCGTCGCGCGCCGCGACGCGGACCGCGTCGACGCCGTCGGCGATCCGGTTGAGGCCCGCGCAGCACGGGTGGTCGTCCCGGACGTGGGTGCCGCGGGTGCGGCTGTCGCCGTGCCCGCCGGTCTGGCTCAGCGCCTTGCCGCAGAACAGCAGCCGCGGCCCGCGGAACAGCCCCTCCGCCTGCGCGTCGGCGAGGCCGTAGTCGGCGCCCGCGACGTCGCGGACCGTGGTGAAACCGCGGTCGAGCATCGCGCTCATGATGCGCGCGGCCTGAGCCGCCGCGTAGGCCGGTGACTGCGCCGGCAGCGAGCCGAGGTCCGCGGTCGACGCGGCGACGTGCACGTGCGCGTCGATCAGCCCGGGCAGCACGACGGCGCCGCGCAGGTCGAGCGTCCGCACGTCGGCGGCGGCCGGCCCCGGCCCGGCCTCGGCGATCCGGCCGTCGGCGCACCGCAGGTCCCCTTCGGTGTACTCCCCCGTCAGCGGGTCGAGCAGGCGGGCGTTGCGCAGGAGCAGCGAAGAGGTCACCACGCCATTGGATCGGGCCGCCGTCCCGGATTCAACTGTGACCCAGCTCACGTCGTTGTCGCGACGGTTTCCGGCGCTCCTGCCGGTCTTGATCCCGACCGCACCGCACCACCCCCGGAGGGCCTGATGTCCCACTCCAGTAAGACCGCCGTCGTCACCGGAGCCGGCCGCGGCTTCGGGCGCGCGATCGCCGCCGCGCTCGTCGCCGACGGCCACACCGTCGTCGGCATCGCACGCAGCGAAGCCGACCTCGACGCGGCCCGGGACGAGCTCGGCGAGCGCTTCGTGCCCGTCGCCGCCGACGCGACCGAGGACGCGCTCGCGCGAGACGTCATCCACGAGCACCGGCCGGCGCTGCTCGTGCTCAACGCCGGGGCCGTGCCGCCCATGGCGCCGATCCACGAACAGACCTGGGAGACCTTCAGCCGCAACTGGCACGTCGACACCCGGCACGTCTTCGCCTGGACGCGCGCCGCGCTGCGGGAACCCCTCGCGCCCGGCGGGGTCGTCGTGTCGATGTCGAGCGGGGCCGCCCTCGGCGGGTCGCCGCTCAGCGGCGGGTACGCCAGCGCGAAGGCCGCGGTCCGGTACCTGCGCGGGTACGCCGCCGGCGAGTCGGACCGCGCCGCGCTGGGCCTGCGGTTCGTCACGTTGCTGCCGCAGCTGACGCCCACCGCGGGTGTCGGCGCGGCGGGCGTCACCGGCTACGCCGCGCGTGCCGGCGTCGACCGCGACGCCTTCATCGAGGGCCTGCAGCCGGTCCTGACGCCGGAGCAGGTCGCCAAAGCCGTCCTCGACGTCGCTTCGGACGCCGGAAGCGCCGCCGAGTACCAGGTCGACGGTTCCGGGCTGCGCGCGCTCTAACGTGGACGGGACCATGACCGACTTCGCCGCGGAGACCGAGCCGTTCCGGCCGGAGCTGCTCGCGCACTGCTACCGCCTGCTCGGCTCGATCCACGACGCCGAGGACCTCGTGCAGGAGACCTACCTGCGGGCGTGGCGCGGGTTCGGCCGGTTCGAAGGCCGGTCCTCGGTGCGGCGGTGGCTGTACAAGATCGCGACCACGGCCTGCCTGACGGCGTTGGCGACCCGGGCCCGGCGGCCGCTGCCGTCGGGCCTGGGCGCGCCGGCCGACGACCACCGGGTGCCCGTCGCGGACGCGGAACCGTCGGTGCCGTGGCTGCAGCCGGTGCCGGACGCGCTGCTCGACCCGGCGGCGATCACCGCGGGCCGGGCCGGCGTGCGGCTGGCGTTCATCGCCGCGTTGCAACTGCTGCCCGCCCGGCAGCGGGCCGTGCTGACCCTGCGCGACGTGCTGGCGTTCCCGGCCGCCGACGTCGCCGGCATCCTCGACACGACGACCGACGCCGTCGACAGCGCGCTGCGCCGTGCCCGCACCCGGCTCGCCGAGGCGGCGCTGGCCGAAGACGACCTCGCCGAGCCCGGTGAACCCGCCCGCCGGACGCTGCTCGACAGCTACGTCGACGCGTTCGTCCGCGCCGACCCCGGCGCGCTGGTGACGCTGCTGCGCGCCGACGTCGAGCTGGAGATGCCCCCAATCCCGACGTGGTTCACCGGCCGGGACGCGGTCGTCGGGTTCCTCGCGAGCCGGGTGCTGCGCGAGGGCCGCTGGCACCTGGTCCCGACGCGCGCCAACGGCCAGCCGGCGCTGGTGGAGTACGCCAGGACAGGGAGCGGCTTCGAGGCCCACGGCGTCCAGGTGCTGACGCTCGCCGGCGACCGGATCGCGCGCATCACGGCGTTCAACGACCCGGCGCTGGTCCCGGCGTTCGGCCTGGCGCCGGCATGGAGCAGCCGGCCCGCGGTACCTGACGCGTGACTGCGCTGCGGTGATCGAGGAGGCCGTCATGGCCGAACAGGAGAACCACCACGGCTGGTCGCCCGACGTCGGCGGCGGCGACCCGGACGAACAGCCCGCCGGTACTCGGGCGCCGCTCAGGCCTCGGTGTGTCCCAGCAGCGGGCGCGGCACAAACCGGACTGCCGGGTCCAGCAGCGTGTCCAGCTCGAGGACCGCGAGTTCGTTGGCCCCGCTCCGGACCACCGGGCGTGGCACGTACAGCGTCCGCTGCGGCCCGCGCCGCCAGTACCGGCCGAGCAGGAAACCGTTGCACCACACCATTCCCTTGCCCCACCCGGCCGTGTCCAGGAACAGGTCGGCCGGCGCGGGGACGTCGAAGGACGCGCGCAGCAGCACCGGCCCGGCCACCGGACCCGCAACCTGAGCGGACGGCTCCGAAGAGCCCGGCAGCGCGGCCAGGTCGATCGGCAGCACTTCCCAGCCCAGCACCGGCGAACCGGCCACCGAGGCGCCGCCGACGATGCCCTTCGGCTCGCCGATCCGCGGGCCGTAGTCGACGCGGCCCTGGTCCTCCACCAGCACCAGCAGCTTCCCCGACGCCGGCAGCCGCACCGCGCGGTCGTGGTGCTCCCGCAGCAGCGTGCCGACGCGGACGCCGTCCAGGAACACCGTCGCCCGGTCGCGGACCTCGCCGAACACCAGCACCCCCGGCCCGTCGACCCAGGTCCGCAGCAGCGCCAGCCGCGGCACCGGGGACAGCTCGTCGAACACCGGCAGCTCTTCGCACCACTGCCACGTGCCCCAGCGCTCCGGGGCGTCGAGCAGGAACACCGGGTCACCCAGCGCCGCCGACGGCGTCGGGGCGGCCCGCGCCGGGGGCGGTGCCGCGTCCGGAACGTCGTGGTAGCGGGCGATCACGTCCCGGAACGCGTGGTACTTCGGCGTCGGGTCGCCGGCTTCGTCGAGCGGCGCGTCGTAGTCGTACGACGTGACGATCGGCCGGTAGACGCCCTTGTCGTTGGCGCCGCTGGTGAGGCCGAAGTTGGTGCCGCCGTGAAACATGTAGAGGTTGACCGACGCGCCCGCGGCGAGCAGCGCGTCGAGCTCGGCCGCCGCGTCCGGGGCGGACGTCGTGTGGTGGTGGGTGCCCCAGTCGTCGAACCAGCCGTTCCAGAACTCGGCGCACATCAGCGGCCCGGTCGGCTGGTGCGCGCGCAGGACCGCCAGCCGGGCCGCCGCGCCGGAACCGAACGACGCGGTCCGGTGCAGCCCGTCCAGGCCGCCCGCTTCGAGCATGTCCGGCTGGTCCACTGTGGTCAGTGGCACCGTGACACCCGCCTCGCGGGTGTACTCGGCCAGCGCCTTCAGGTACCGCTTGTCGTCGCCGAACGCGCCGTACTCGTTCTCGACCTGGACGAGCAGCACCGGCCCGCCGCGGTCGATCTGGTGCGGCGCAACGACTTCGAACACCCGCGTCAGGTACTCGCGCACGGCCGCGAGGTACCGCGGCTCGAACCGGCGCACGCCCACCGCGGGGTCCCGGAACAGCCACGCCGGCAGCCCGCCGTTGTCCCACTCCGCGCAGATGTACGGGCCGGGCCGGACGATCGCGTACATCCCGGCGGCGGCGACCAGGCGCAGGAACCGGTCGAGGTCGAGGCCGCCGGTGACGTCGAAGGTGCCGGGCTCGGGCGCGTGCGCGTTCCACGGCACGTACGTCTCGATGGTGTTGAGCCCCATCCGCCGCGCCTTGTCGATCCGGTCGGCCCACAGGTCCGGGTGCACCCGGAAGTAGTGCAGGGCGCCGGACAGGATCCGGAACGGCCGGCCGTCGAGCAGGAAGTCCGTGTCCCCGATGGCGAACTCAGGCATCCGCGCCCGCCAGCCGGAGCACGGTCCAGGACAGGGGCGGCAGCGTCGCGGTGATGACGGTTCCCTTCGCGTCGGACGTCGCTCCCGGGCCGGGCAGCGGCACCGGGCCCGCGGCGCCGAGGGTCTCGGCGGCGGCGACCGCGAACCTCCCGCCGCGGAGCCGGATCTCGACGTCGGTGCTCGTCTTCGTGGCGCGATTGGTCAGGAACACCGCACCGGCGGCCCCGTCAAGAGTCGCGGCGACGTCGACAAGATCGACCTCGCCGTGCTGGGCGGTGCGGATCCGGTCGCCCCCGACGGACAACCGCAGGCTCACGCCCCGGGCCAACGACGAGACCAGCCGGAACGGGTGGAACGTCGGCTGCCGCCAAGCCGGACCGCCGGGCTCGGTGCGGATCGGCGCGATGGCGTTCACCAGCTGCGCCTGGCTGGCCATGGTGACGCGGTCGACGTTGCGCAGCAACGAACCCAGCAGCGAGCCGACGACCACCGCGTCGGTGTGGGTGAACGTGTCTTCGAGCAGCGGCGGATGCTCTCGCCAGCCCCCGGCGACGAGCCGCGGCTGGTCGGTCTCGGTCCAGCGGCGCAGGTCCCAGACGTTCCACTCGTCGACGCTGATCCCGACGGGACTCCCGACCTCGTCGATGATCCCGGCCGCCGTCCGGATGTAGGCGTCCAGCGCCGACGCGCTCGCGAGGTAGCTGTCGGTGTCGCCGTCGAGCTCCTGGTAGTAGGCGTGCAGCGAGATGTGGTCGACCAGCCCGGCGGTGTGGCGCAGCACCGTGCGTTCCCACGAGCCGAACGTCGGCATGTCGGCGTGGGAGCTGCCCGCGACCACCAGCTCGACGTCCGGGTCGATCATCCGCATGAGCCGCGCGGTCTCGGCGGCCAGCCGGCCGTACTCGTCGGCCGTCTTGTGCCCGATCTGCCAGGGGCCGTCCATCTCGTTGCCCAGGCACCACAGCCGGAAGCCGAACGGGCGGTCGGCGCCGTTCGCGCGCCGCCGCTCGCTCAGCTCGGTGCCGCCGGGGTGGTTGCAGTACTCCAGGACGTCGGCGGCCTCGGAGATCCCGCGGGTGCCGAGGTTGACCGCGTACATCACCTCGACGTCCGCGGCTTCGGCCCACGCCGCGAACTCGTGCAGCCCGAACCGGTTCGATTCGACGCTGTGCCACGCGGGATCGAGCCGGACCGGCCGGTCGGGCCCGACGCCGTCCTCCCAGCGGTAGGCCGAGACGAAGTTCCCGCCGGGGTAGCGCACCACCGTCGGGCCCAGCTCCCGGACCAATTCCAGGACGTCGCCACGGAAGCCACGGCTGTCCGAAGTGGAGTGTCCCGGTTCGTGGATCCCGGTGTAAACGGCCCGGCCCAGGTGCTCGACGAACGAGCCGAAGAGGCGACGCGGGACCGGACCGACAGCCTCGCGGACGTCACCTTCGATCCGGACGCTCATCCCGCGGTGACCGTGAAGCCCTGCTGGTTGCCGTAGTCGACCAGCGCCTTCTGCCACGCGGCCAGCCCGGCCTCGAGGCTCGTGCCGTTGAGGTAGGCCTGGCCGACGGTGTCGGTGAAGACGCTGTTCGCGTAGGTCTGGTAGGGCAGGTACGTCCAGCCTTTCGCGACGTCCTTCGACGCCTGCGTCAGCACCTGGTTGACCTTCTGGCCACCGAAGTACGGCACGGCCTCGTCGACGAACGCGGGCGAGGTCAGGTCCGCCGTGGTGGCCGGGAAACCGCCGCTCTCGATGAACGGCTTGACGCCGTTGCCGTGGTTGAGCCAGCGCACGAACGCCGCGCCCAGCGCCGGGTTCTTGCTCTGCTTGAGCACCGACTGCGTGCTGCCGCCGTTCTCCGCGGTGACCGGCTGCCCGTCGTAGGTCGGCATCGGCGCCACCGCCCACTTGCCGACGCCGCCGGGGACCGAGGACTTGAAGTTGCCGGGCATCCAGGCCCCGGTGACCAGCGAGGAGACGGTGCCGTCGCCGAGCGCGCGGAACCAGTCGTCGGACCACTCCTTGACCGGCGCGAGCAGCTTGCCCGCGATCAGCTGGTCCCACAGCGCGGTCCACTTCTTCGCGCCCGCGTCCGCCAGGTTGATCTTCACGTTCCGGCCGTCGGTGGTGAACGGGTGCCCGCCCGCCTGCCAGATCATGCTCAGCGCGAAGCCGGGGTCACCGGTGTCGGAGGTGATGTACTTCGTCGGGTCGGCCGCGTGCAGCTTCTTCGCCGCGGCGACGTACTCCTCCCAGGTCTTCGGCACGGTGATGCCGTTTTTGTCGAAGACCTCCTTGTTGTAGAACAACGCCATCGGGCCGGAGTCCTGCGGCAGGCCGTAGAGCCCGTTGTCGTTCTTCACCTGGGCCCAGGTCGACGCGCTGTAGTCCTTTTCGAACGCCTGGAAGCCGAACTGGCCGAGGTCGGCGAGCGAGTCGGTCAGCGCGAACTGCGGCAGCGCGTAGTACTCGACCTGCGCGACGTCCGGGGCGCCGGAGCCGGCCTTGATCGCGTTCTGCAGCTTGGTGTACTCGTCCTTGTTCGTGCCCGCGTTGACGTAGTTGACCTTGACGTTCGGGAACTCCTTCTCGAACGCCGCGACCTGGTCCTTCGCCGACGGCGTCCAGCTCCAGTAGGTGATCTCGCCGCCGGCCTTCAGCGCGGCGTCGACGGAGTCCTGGGTACCGGTGGCGCCGGCCGGCCCGGACGAGCTTCCGGACGAGCAGCCGACGGCCAGCAGTGCGGCCAGCGCGACGGCGCCGAACGCCTTGGCGCGACTACGGGTGCGTGACATCGAGTGTCCCTTCACGACGGTGTGACGGTTTATTGCTTGACGCTGCCCGCACTGAGCCCGGACTGCCAGAAGCGTTGCAGGAGCAGGAAAGCGACGACGAGCGGGATGATCGTGAGCAGTGAGCCGGTGAGCACCAGGTTGAACACCGGCTGCGCGCCGGCGCCGGAGGCCTGCGCGCTCCACTGGTTCAGCCCGACGGTCAGCGGGTACCACTTCGGCTCGCTGAGCATGATCAAGGGCAGGAAGTAGTTGTTCCAGGTGGACACCATGGTGAACAGCGCGACGGTCACCACGCCGGGGATCAGCTGGCGCAGCGTCACGGTGAAGAAGATCCGGAGCTCCCCCGCGCCGTCGATCCGCGCCGCCTCCATCAGCTCGTCGGGGATGGCTTCGGCGGCGTACACCCAGATCAGGTAAAGCCCGAACGGGCTGATCAGCGACGGGATGATGATGGCCAGCGGGGTGTTGGTCAGCCCGAGCTTGCTGAACATCAGGAACGTCGGCACGGCGAGCGCCGTCCCGGGCACGGCCACCGCGCCGAGGACGACGGCGAACACCGCCTTGCGGCCGGGGAAACGGTACTTGGCCATCCCGTACCCCGCCGCGGTGGCGAGGATCGTCGCGCCGCCGGCCCCGGCGCCGACGTAGAGCAGCGTGTTCCCCAGCCAGCGCAGGAAGATACCGTTGTCGTAGGTGAACGTCTGCCCGATGTTGTCGAACAATGCGAACGGGCCGCCGAACGACAGACCCGAACTGGTGAACAGCGCGGCCTGCGTCTTGGTCGCGTTGATCACCAGCCACACCAGCGGGACGAGGGTGTAGAGCAGGTACAGCGCCATGACCGTGGTGAGCACGCGGGAACGCCGCGGCCGCGTCACGGAAACTGCCGTCATCACATCCCCTTCCGGGCGCCGCGCAGCTGGACGACGTAGGCGATGACGGCGGTGATCGCACCCATCACGATCGCGACCGTGGCGGAGTAGTTGTACTGCTGGCCGCCGAAGGAGAGGTTGTAGGCGTACATGTTCGGCGTGTAGAACGTGCCGATCACGTTGGGCGCCAGCGTCCGCATGATGTTCGGCTCGTTGAACAGCTGGAAGCTGCCGATGATCGAGAAGATCGTGGCGATCACGATCGCGCCCCGCAACGCCGGGAGCTTGATGCTCGCGATGGTGCGGAACGCGCCCGCGCCGTCGATCGCCGCCGCCTCGAACAGCTCCTTCGGGATCACCTTCAGCGCGGAGTAGAAGATGAGCATGTTGTAACCCACGAACTCCCACGTGACGACGTTGCCGATCGAGGCGAGCATCCAGTGGTCCGACAGCGGTTTCACGACGTCGCGCCCGAGCAGGTGGTTCAGGTCCGCGGCCAGTCCGAAGTGGTCGCCGTAGATGAAGCCCCACATCAGCGCGGCGACCACCGCGGGCACGGCGTAGGGCAGGAAGATCACGATCCGGAAGAACCCGGCCGCGTGCAGCCGGGCACTGTCGATCGCCAGCGCCGCGACCAGCGCGAGCAGCAGCATCACCGGCACCTGGACGGCGAGGAACAGCAGCACCCGCAGGAAGGACGCCCAGAACTTCGCGTCGGCGAGCACGTCGGCGTAGTTGGCGGCGCCGACGAACGTCGTCCCGCCGAAGAAGGCCTGGTCGCGGAAGAGGCTGAGGCCGAACGCGTAGATGATCGGCGCGAGGAACGTCAGCGCGAACACGACCATGAACGGGGCGACGAAGAGCCAGCCACGCCACTGCCGCCGAGACCTGCGGGGCAGTGAAGCCACTGTGGACGTCATCGTCCCTCCGGCGGTTCGTGCTGATGTTTACGTCAACATGGACGATCGGGAGGGTAACGTGTTGACGTAAACATGTCCAGGAGATCGAGGAGTACCTGTGTCGGCTGCACCCGCCCGCCGTGGACCGTCGATGGCGGACGTGGCCCGCGAGGCCGGTGTCTCGGGCCAGACGGTCTCGCGGGTGGCGAACGGCCGGACGAACGTCGACGACGCCACGCGCGAGCGCGTCCTGGCCGCGATGCGCCGGATCGGCTACCGGCCCAACAGCGCGGCCCGCGCGCTGCGCAACGGGACGTTCCGCAGCATCGGCGTGATCATCTCGGCGCTGCCGACCTTCGGGAACAGCCGCACGCTCGACGCCATCGCGGCGGCGGTCGTCGCGGAGGGGTTCTCGATCATCCTGATGCCGGTGACGCGCCCGACGCAGGGCGAGGTCACCGGCGCGTTCAGCAAGCTGAACGAGCAGGCCGTCGACGGCGTCGTCATCCTCATCGAGCAGCACCAGCTCGACCAGAGCGAGATCGAGCTGCCGCACGGCCTCCCGGTCGTGGTGATCGACTCCAGCGCCCGCTACGACTACCCGGTCGTCGACACCGACCAGGCCGACGGCGCGGCGACCGCGACCCGGCACCTGCTCGACCTCGGGCACCGCACGGTCTGGCACATCGCGGGCCCGCCGCAGTCGTACGCGGCCGAGCGGCGCCGGAAGTCGTGGCAGGCCACCTTGGAGCGGGCCGGGCGTGAGGTGCCGCCGGCGTTGACCGGCGACTGGTCCCCCGAGTCGGGCTACCGCGCGGGCCGGTGGCTCGCCACGGACCCGGCGGTGACGGCGGTGTTCGCGGCGAACGACCAGATGGCGCTCGGCCTGCTGCGCGCGTTGCACGAAGCCGGCCGGAGCGTGCCGGGCGAGGTGAGCGTCGTGGGCTTCGACGACATGGACGAGTCCGCCCACTTCTGGCCGCCGTTGACGACGATCCGCCAGTCGTTCGAGGCGGTCGGCCGTCACGCGGTGGCGGCCCTGCTCGCCGAGATCGCGGCGGACGTCGAAGCGGGCGCGCCGGTGACCGTCCCGACCGAACTGGTCGTGCGCGCCAGCACGGCACCGCCGCCGGAATAGCCGGTTTCACCCCGCGTCCCAGGGGGAACTACTGGCCACCAGCCGGACGGCGATTTTGTTGCCCGGTAACGCAAATGCCGTAGTGGTGTGGACCATTCAGCGGTGTCCACCAAGGAAACGAGGACGTCATGCTCGCCATCGTCGCCGCAGTGCTGTTCGGGATCGCCCTGATCATGGAGCTCGCCGGGTTCAGCCTCGGCCCGGTCATCACCACGAGCACCCTGACCACCGCCGGGCTCCTGTGCGTCGCGCTGCACCTGGCCGGTGTCGCCACCGACCGCTCGCGCTTCAGCCGGAGCCGTCGTCGCCGCTGACCCGCCGCTAGCCCGCCGCGGGCTCCAGAGCCCGGCGCAGCACCTGGGTGAACACCTCGGGTGTCTGCGCGCCGGCGACGCCGAACCGGCTGTCGATCACGAAGAACGGCACGCCGGTCGCCCCGAGGGCCCGCGCCTGCTCGCCGTCCGCCTCGACTTCCGCTTCGTAGGCGCCGGACGCCAGCACGGCGCGGGCCTCGTCGGCGTCCAGGCCGGCTTCGGCGGCCAGCTCGACCAGCGAGTCGCGGTCGAACAGCGACCGCCGCTCGGTGAAGTGCGCGCGGTAGAAGCGGTCGACGACCTCGTCGGCCAGGCCGCGATCGGCGGCGAGGTGGACCAGCCGGTGCCCGTCGACGGTGTTTCCCATGTGGACACCGTCGAGGTGGTACTCGAGCCCGTCGGCCGCGGCGCGCTGTTCCATCTGCGCCTCCATCTCGTCGGCCTCTTCGAGCGTCCGGCCGTACTTCTCCGAGAGGAGCTCGCGCGTCGGCCGCGACGTCCCGCGCGGGAACGACGGGTCGAGCTGGAACGAGTGGTGCACCACCTCGACGTCCACGCCGAGCTCGGCCACGGCCTGCTCGAACCGGCGCTTGCCGAGGTAGCACCACGGGCAGACGAGATCGGACCAGATGTCGACGCGCACGACGTACTCCTTGATCGGGAACTCCCACCACCGTAACCACGGAGCGCCACGCACTTCAACGTAACCGTCGGCGACCTGCGGGGAATTCCCTGCGCTCAGGGGGATCCGGGCGGGTACTAGGCTGCGCCCGGTGACTGTCTCGACCGACGACATCGTCCGGCACGCGGCCCGGCTGCTGTTCGCCGGCACCCGCCTCGACCTCGGCCGGATGGCCGCCGAGCTGGGGATCTCGCGCACGACGTTCTTCCGCCGCGTCGGCAACCGCGACGACCTGATGGGCGCCGGGCTCCTGCTGCTGTCCGACCGCACCTGGCAGCAGGCGCTGGAGCGCTGGCACGCGAAGCACGGCGACGACGTCCGCGGCCCGGACGGGCGGCTGCGCTGCCTGTGGGTGATGGAGGAGTACCGCCGCGAGGTCGCCGGCAACGAGGGCATGCGCAAGCTGTTCGCGACCGAGTCGACGGTCGCGCTGCGGGTCCTGACCGACCCGCGCGGCGGCGTCCAGCCCGCCCTGGTCGACGCGCACGTCGACCTGTTCCGCGCCGACGCCGAGGCCGCCGAGCTCACCCCGCTGGTCCCGCTGCCCGACCTGGCGTTCGCCGTGGTCCGCCTGGGCGAGTCGTTCCTCTACTCGGACGTCCTGGCCGCGCGCGCGGTCGACCTGGCGGTGGCGACGACGCTGCTCGACAAGCTCGTCCAAGGCGCCCTGGAGCGCTAGGCGGTGTCCTGCGAGTCAAAGCTCGCGGTCTTCGCGCCCAGGCGGCCCCTGACGGCACGGGCGGATCGCCCGAGTACAACCCCGGTACGAGGGCGCCCCGCCCGCGCCGCCAGGAACCACCTGGATCACGAAGCCCATCGAGCAGACCCACAGGACACCGCCTAGGCCGGGCGCTCATTCACCAACAACCGGACAATTCCTCACCCGTTCGGCCGTTGTGGAACATTTAGCCGAAGTGTTTCATGGGGCGACGGGAGCGGCTCACTCCGCCTCCTCGCACGCGGCATGCGTTCCCCTGCCGTGCAACGGTTCCATCGATCCGCCGTCCGTATCCGGGCGCACTTTCGCCTGCCCGGGGAAAGAGAGCGATCCATGTCCGTACTCACCAGCCCGCCGACGTCGTCTGGCTCGGGTGAGAAGACCCGCCGCCTCGGCTGGCGCAGCAAGACCGCCGGTGTCGTGGTGGCCGCGCTGGCGCTGACCACCGGTGTCGTCGCGCCGGCCCCGGCCGCCGCGAACCCCTACGAACGGGGTCCGGCACCGACCACGTCCAGCATCGAAGCCAGCCGCGGCAGCTTCGCGACCGGCACCACCACGGTGTCCCGGCTGGCCGTCTCCGGCTTCGGCGGCGGCACCATCTACTACCCGACCAGCACGACCGCCGGCACGTTCGGCGCGATCTCGATCGCCCCCGGCTTCACGGCCACCCAGTCGAGCATCTCCTGGCTGGGCCCGCGGCTCGCGTCGCAGGGGTTCGTGGTGTTCACCATCGACACGCTGACCACGAGCGATCAGCCCGACAGCCGGGGCAGGCAGCTGCTGTCCTCTTTGGACTACCTGACCCAGCAGAGCTCGGTGCGGTCGCGGATCGACAGCAGCAGGCTCGGCGTCGTCGGGCACTCGATGGGCGGCGGCGGCACCCTGGAGGCGGCGCGCTCACGGCCGTCCCTGCAGGCGGCCATCCCGCTGACCGGCTGGAACCTGACGAAGAGCTGGTCGACCGTGCGGGTGCCGACGCTGGTCGTCGGGGCCCAGGCGGACACCGTCGCGCCGGTGGCGTCGCACTCGATCCCGTTCTACACGAGCCTGCCGTCCTCTTTGGACAAGGCGTACCTGGAACTGCGCGGTGCCAGCCACTTCGCGCCGAACTCGGCGAACACGACGATCGCAAAGTACACGCTGTCGTGGCTCAAGCGGTTCATCGACGACGACACCCGGTACGAGCAGTTCCTCTGCCCGATCCCGGGCACCAGCACGACGATCTCCGACTACCGGGGCAACTGCCCGCACGCCGGCTGACCGGTCCGCCGGGCCCGCGCTTCACCGCCGCGCGGGCTCGGTGGCCCACTGCAACAGGAACCGCAACGCGGATTCCGAGTCGGACCCGGGCTCGGCGGTGTAGGCCACCAGCCGCTGGCCCGGGTGCGTCTCCACCGAGAACTGCTGGACGTCCAAGGTGACCGCGCCCGCCACCGGGTGCACGTAGGTCTTGGTCAGCTCCCGCGGCCCGCGCACCTGGTGGCTGCTCCACCACGACCGGAACTCCGCGTCCTTCAGCACCAGCTCGCCGACCAGCGCGGCCAGCACCGGGTCGGCGGGGTCCCGGCCGGCCTCCATGCGCAGCACCTCGACGCACGCGCGCGCCGCCCGCGGCCAGTCCGCGTAGCGGGAGCGGTAACCGGCGTCGAGGAACGTCAGCCGGATCAGGTTGCGCTCGGCCGGCGCCAGCGCGCCGAAGTCGATCAGCAGGGCGACGGCCGCGCGGTTCCACGCCAGCACGTCCTGCCGGCGGTTCAGCACCAGCGCCGGGATGTCGGGCATGCCGTCGAGCAGCCGCCGCAACGGGCCCGCGACCCGATCCGCCGTGGGCGGCCGGGGCGAGGTGCGCGGCGCGACGTCGGCGAGGGTGAACAGGTACGCGCGCTCGTCCGGGGCCAGCCGGAGGGCGTCCGCGAGCGCGTCCAGGATCGTGCGGGACACCCGCCGGGTGCGGCCCTGCTCCAGCCGGATCACGTAGTCCGTGCTCACGTGCGCGAGCTGGGCCAGTTCCTCCCGCCGCAGGCCGGGCACCCGCCGCGGCCGGCCGTCGTCGGGCAGCCCCGCCCGGCGCGGGTCGAGCGCGGCGCGGCGGGCCCGCAGGAACTCGCCCAGTTCGGTGCCATCCATCCCTCCAGTGTCCGCCGGTCGGCGCCCGGCTGCCTGGTACGCGCGTGCATAGGCAGCACCCTCCCTGGTCCGGCGCCCGCGGCCGGCCGACGGTGGGGTCATGACCACTCCACGAATCGGTTACGGCGCGATGCGGCTCACCGGGCCGGGCCACTGGGGCGACTACCCCGACCGCGAGGGCGGCGTCGAGCTGCTACGCCAGGTCGCCGACGCCGGCGTGACGCTGATCGACACCGCCGACGTCTACGGCCCGCACACCAACGAGCTGCTGATCCGCGACGCGCTCCACCCGTACCCGGAGCACCTGCGGATCGCGACCAAGGGCGGGTTCGTCCGCAGCGGCCCGGAGATCTCGACGATCGCCGCGCTCGGCCACCGCCAGTACCTCCGCCAGTCCGCGAAGCTGAGCGCGCGGCGTCTCGGCGTCGAGCGGATCGACCTCTACTACCTGCACAGCGGCTGGGCGCGGGACGCGTCGTTCGAGGAGCAGGTCGGCACCCTCGCCGAGCTGCGGGAGGAGGGCGTGATCGGCGACATCGGCCTGTCGAACGTGACGCTCGATCAGCTCCGCACCGCGCAGAGCATCGTCGACGTCGCCGCCGTCACCGCGCACTACAACGTCGCGGACCGTCACGAGCAACCGCTGCTGGACGCCGCCACCGAGGCCGGCGCGGTCTTCGTCCCGTGGCAGCCGGTGTCGCTGTCCGTCCCGGGAGCGCCGACGGACACCGCCGGGCCGGCCGCGGTCCGCCGCGTGCTCGAGCCCATCGCCACGCGGCACGGCGCGACCGTCTCGCAGGTCGCGCTGGCCTGGCTGCTCGGCCGCTCCCCCGCCGTCCTGCCGATCCCCGGCACGACGTCCATCGCACACGTGCGGGAGAACCTGGCCGCCGCGGACCTCGTCCTGAGCCCCGACGAACACACGGCGATCACCGGGTTATGACGACCTTTCCCTTGGCGTGCCCCGCTTCCTGGTACGCAATCGCCTCGCGGAGGTCGCCGAACGGGTAACTCCGATCGATCACCGGCGTGAGGGCGCCGGACTCGGCGTACCCGGCCAGCCTGCTCAGGACCGCCTTCTTGTCGCGGCAGGCCACCGCGTCCGCGAGCACGACCTTCCGTCCGGTGAAGGGCCCGGCGGCCAGCGCACCGAACACGTGGCCGGCCGGCTGCACCCAGCGCCCGGCCGGGCCGCCGACGGCGACGAACCGGCCCGTCCGGGACAGCAGCCGCCGGCAGGCCGGAAGCGATCGGCTGCCCGCGATGTCCAGGAGAACGTCGTAGGTGCGGCCGCCGCGGGTGAAGTCGTCTTCGCGGTAGTCGGTCACCTCGGTAGCGCCGAGCGAGCGGGCGAGGTCGGCGTTGGCCGCGCCGCAGACGGCGTCGACCCGCGCGCCGAGCGCCTTGGCCAGCTGGACGGCGAAGGTGCCGACCCCGCCGGAAGCGCCGTTGACCAGGACGCGGTGCCCGCGTTCCACCCCGCTCAGGGCGACCAGCGCGGTGACGGCCGCCATCGGCATCGCCGCCGCCTGCGCGTGGGACAGGTTCGCGGGTTTCGGGGCGAGCAGGTCTTCGGGAACGGTGACGTACTCGGCGTATGCCCCGTGCGGCAGCAGCGCGTAGACGTCGTCGCCGGGCCGGAACGCCGTCACACCTTCGCCGACCGCCTCGACCCGGCCCGCCAGGTCGCAGCCGAGGATCACGGCGCGTGGCCGTCGCGGGCCGCCGGGCATCAGGCGCGCGATCCGCGGCTCGCCGCGCATGTAGTGCCAGTCGTAGGGGTTCACGGAGGTGGCAAGCACCCGGACCAGCACCTCACCGGCGGCGGGCACCGGCTCGGCGACGTCCTCGAAACTCAGGTGCTCGGGCGGGCCGTACGCGTGCAGGACCAGCGCTTTCATAGCGTCTCCCCGGCTCTTACAACGTAAGTCGTACGTTGTAAGGCGACCGTACGCTGTAAGGCACATGATCGCCAGCCTTACCTTGTACGATCTTGCGGGTGGCCACCGACGCCGTCCCCGCACCGCGGACCCCGCTGAGCCGCGAGCGCGTGCTGCGCGCGGCGGTCGAACTCGCGGACGAGCACGGCCTGCGCGCGCTCACGATGCGCCGTCTCGCGGAGGAGCTGGGTGCCGAGGCGATGTCGCTCTACTACCACGTGGCCAAGAAGGAAGACGTGCTCGACGGCATCGTCGACGCGGTGGCCCGGGAGATCAACGAAGCCGTCGCGAACATCTCCGCTCCAGGCTGGAAAGCCGCGGTGCGCCAACGAATCCTGGCGGCGCGCGAGGTGTTCCTCCGCCACCGCTGGGCACCGGCACTGTTCGAAACGCGCTCGTCGACGAGCCTGGCGGTCCTGCGTTACTACGACGCCCTGGTCGGCCTGATGCGTGCGGGCGGTTTCTCGTACGACCTGGTCCACCACTCGCTGCACGCCCTGGGCAGCCGCGCGCTCGGCTTCAACCAGGAGCTGTTCGACCCGTCCGAGAGCGGTGACAGCACCCCCGCGGACCTGGCCGGCCAGCTGCCCAACCTGGTGGGCATGCTGAGCGAGATAGCCCACGACGACCCGGACTCGACGCTGGGCTGGTGCGACGATCAGGAAGAGTTCGAGTTCGGTCTGGACCTCATCCTCGACGGCTTGGACCGCCTCCTCGAGACCTGAGCCGGACGTAGCCGCACTTGGTCCAAACGTTCATCAGGTGGGACGACGGCGTCCGAGGGGCAGAATCGAGAGCGTCATCCCGTCCCGGATCGTGGAGGAACACCGGTGTCGCGACCCCTGCGGAAGCTCGGCTTCCTGACCATCGGCCTGTTCGACGCGGCCGACCCGCGCCGCGGCCACGAATCGACCCTCGAGATCATCGAGCTCGGGGAACAGCTCGGCTTCGACAGCGCCTGGGTGCGCCACCGCCACCTGCAGTACGGCATCTCGTCGCCGGTCGCCGTGCTGGCCGCGGCGTCGCAGCGCACCAGCCGGATCCACCTCGGCACCGCCGTGATCCCGCTGGGCTGGGAGAACCCGCTGCGGCTGGCCGAGGACCTCGCCACGGTCGACCTGCTCTCGGGCGGGCGGCTCAACCCGGGCCTGAGCGTCGGGCCGCCGATGCGCTGGGACGAGGTCAAGCCGGCCCTCTACCCGGACACCGCGGACGTCGAGGACTTCGGTTACGAGCGCGTCCAGCGACTGCTCGGCTTCGTGCGCGGCGAGCCGGCGACGGAGTTCAGCGGCACCGCGGGCTTCGAGGTGTTCTCCGACCGCGTCCAGCCGCAGGCGCCCGGGCTCGGCGACCGCCTCTGGTACGGCGGCGCGAGCCTGCGCTCGGCGGAGTGGGCCGGCAAGCACCGGATGAACTTCCTGACCAGCAGCGTCGTCAAGGCCGAAGAGGCCGACGACTTCGCGGACATCCAGCTGTCCCACATCCGGACCTTCCGCGCCGCCCACCCCGACGGCGAGAACGCGCGGGTCTCGCAGGGGCTCGTCGTCGTCCCGACCGACAGCGCCACGCCGGAACAGCGCGCCAAATACGAAGCGTTCGCCGCGAAACGGCTGCCGCGCACAGAAACCCCGCAGGGCCCGGCGCGAATGCTGTTTTCCCCCGATTTCGTCGGCACTTCCGCGGAAATCGCCGAGCGGCTGCACGCCCACGCCGCGTTCCGGGAAATCGACGAGGTCGCGTTCGCGCTGCCGTTCACCTTCGAGCACGAGGACTACGTCCAGATCCTCACGGACATCGCGACGAAGCTCGGGCCGGAGCTCGGCCGGCACCCCTGAGACGCGGAAAGCCCACAGTGGCCTCGATGAGACCACTGTGGACTGATCCGGAGAATGCTTACTTGTTGGTGCCCGGGGTCAGCACCTTGTCGATCACGAAGACGGTGGCGTTCTTGGTGGGGATGTTGCCACAGAGGATCTTCGCGCCGTTGACGGTCATGTTGTCACCGGTGCCCTCGATCTTCAGCGGCCCACCGGCGGCGTTCAGCGAGTCGAGCGTGCCGGCGGACGCGAGGCCCTTGGCGTCGTAACGCTTGCCGACGACGTGGTACTGCAGGATCGGCGACAGCTCGGCCGGCTTGCCCGCCAGCTCGTTGAACTTCGCGTCACCCAGCGCCGCGAAGGCCGGGTCGGCCGGCGCGAACACGGTGATGGCGGGGGCGCTGTTGAGGGTGTCGACCAGGTTGGTGGCCTTGACCGCGGCGACCAGCTTGGTCAGCAGCGGGTTCGTCGAGGCGGCGGAAGCGACGGGCTGCGGGCCCATCGAGTCCAGCGAGCCGGGCGCGGAGCCCTGCGGCAGCTGCGAACAGGCCGGACCGAAGACGTCGGCGTTGGTCGTCATGCCATCGGAAGCACCGGCGTCGGCGCTGGAGGACGGGGCGGCCATCGAGGACGACGGGGCCGGGGCGCTGGAGCTGCCCGACGACGCGGTGTCGCTGCCGCTGCACGCGGTCAGGGTGAGCGCGGCGGCCGCCGTCAGACCGATACCGGCAATACGAAGGTTACGCACGAAAAATCACTCCATTAAGCGGCTTGGACAGTTCACTCGGAACTGTTTGTTGTGGGTCATTCGGGGCTGCGGTGAAAACGGATTGGGTCCGATCGGGTGACACGGCTCACTGTGCGGTGAAAGCGAAGCTGTGTCACCCTGCCGGCGTTTCGGCGAAACCGGTCAAGAAAGGGAAATCGTGCTGACCGGCGCGGTCGTCGGCCCCGCGGAACCGCCCGCGGGCTCGACGGTGATCCCGATGTGGTCGGTGCCCGGCGGGATCGCGGCGAGCATCGGGCGCATCTGGTGCGGCGACTCGGGTTGCATCAGCCCCGCCGACCGCGTGCCGTCGGTGCCGGTGAACCACACCTGGTAGGCGTGGCCCGCGTCGAGCGCCGGGAACCCGGAGGCGAGCAGGACGGCCTTGCCTTGGCCGCGCGACACCACGAGCGTGGCGCCGCTCTGGCCGGAGCCCTTGAGCGTCGAGGCGTCCGGCGCGGTCAGCACCGAGTTGAGCGACGCCTGTTCCTGCTGGGCGGTGTCGAGCTGCCGGTCGCTGGAGGCGGTGTGCACGCCGAACGCGACCGCCACGACGGCCGCGGCGGCGGCGCCGAGCAGCGCGACGCGCACCTGCCAGGTCCGCGCCCGGCCGGACGCGGCGCCGATGGCGGTCACCTTGGGCGGCACCTGCCGGGTCCGGGCCACCTCGGCCAGCACGCGGGCCCGCAGCTCCGCCGGCGGGTCGACCGCCACGGCGACGGCGAGCCGCGAGCCGGTGGCCCGCAGCTCTTCGACCTCTTGGCGGCAGGCGGCGCACTCCCCGAGGTGCCGTTCGAACTCGGCACGTTCCGCATCGGACACCGCGTCGAGCGCGTAAGCGCCGGTCAGCGTGTGCAGTTCGGCAGTCATCGTTCCACCCCCAAGCAGTCGCGCAGCCGGATGAGCCCGTCCCGGATCCGGGTCTTGACGGTGCCGGGTGCCACCTTCAGCACCTCGGCCACTTCCGGGTAGGTGTAGCCGTTGTAGTAGGCCAGCACGATGGACTCGCGCTGCAGGTCGGTCAGCGCGGACAGGCACTGGCGCACCCGCTCCTGGTCCAGGCTGGCCATGGTGGACTCGGTGACCTCGTCGAACGGCCGTTGCACGTCCATCCGGCCGACCTTGTCCTCGCGGTCGAGCACGGCCTGGTGGGAGCGCACGCGGTCGACGGCCCGGCGGTGGGCGATCATCAGCACCCACGACAGCGCGCTGCCGCGCTCCGGGGCGAACCTCGTGGCCTTGCGCCACACCTCCACCAGTACCTCCTGCGCCACTTCCTCGGCCTGGGCGTGGTTGCGCAGCACGCGCATCGCCAGACCCAGCACCGGACCGGCGATGAGGTCGTAGAGCGCCGAAAAAGCGCTCTCGTCCCCGGCCCCGACCCGCTGCAGCAGCTCCTCGGCACTGGCCACGGTCACCGGAGCCTCGTCCGTATGCAGCCGCAGCCGCCCACGCTCACCCATCCCCGGCAACCTCCACGTCACCCACGACGCCCTCCGGCATCTGCGAGGGATTCGCGACCGGCGGGCGCGGCGGACTGGTCTGTGCGGCGATGAGGTGGCGTGTCCCACCCGGACGGGGCAAGTTCGGCAGCCGGACCCATCCGTCCGGTCAGCGGCTCCGAAGGCCTGGTGTCGCGGACTCGGTCCGGTCCGGCCGCTTCGTGAAAGTCGCGACGAATCCTTCACGTTCGGGGCTGCGCGTTGCCCGTTTGTTCGCGCTCACGGTGACCTTTAGCACTTCTCGGTCCCCCTATGGAGTGAAACGCTTTCGCATTGAGAAGGCATTGACCTCACTATGGGTTATCTCCAGAGCAAGATCGACAGAACCGACGAGACGTGAGGGGCCACCCCATGGCCGAGCCGCACAGCCTGACCAGCACCAGCGTCGACTTCGCCCTCCGCACCTTCGGGGCGGAGCCGAAGCCGGTGCCGGCCGAGCTCGAGTACGACACCCGCGACCCGTACGCGGTCGCCGTCGTGCTCCACGCGGGTGCGAACGCCGTCCGGTGGCTGTTCGGGCGCGACCTGCTCGCCGACGGCCTGCTCGCCCGCTGCGGCGACGGTGACGTGCGCATCGGCCCCGCCGGCAACCCGGAGCTGGTCATCGTCGAGCTGACCTCCCCGGACGGCGCCGCCGTGCTCGAGGCGCCCGCGAAGGAGCTCGCCGCCTTCCTGGACACGACGTACGAGGTCATCCCGGCCGGCAGCGAGAGCGACTGGTTCGACTTCGACACCGAACTCGAGAAGCTCTCCTACCAGGACTGAGCAGTACCGTCGCCGGGTGAGCTTCTTCCTGACGACCGTCCTGGCCGCCCTCGACGACGGCGGCGACCGCGTCCTGTTCCACCAGGACGGCGTCACGACCTACCACCAGGCCCGGGACCGCCTGCGCCGGTTGCACGGCGGCCTGGGCGAGGTGGACGTCGTCGCGATCGACGTCCGGAACCGGCCCGAGACCCTGCTCGTGCAGCTCGCGGCGCTCCTGCGCGGCGCCACCGTGCTGCTGGTCGCCGCTTCGGCGCCGCGGCCGGACCGGCTCGCCGCGGCCACCGCGGCGGGGGTCACCACCGTCGTCACCGACCGGCCGGACGACTGGCCCGGCGACGACGTCCGCACCCTCGACGACCTCGACGGCGCGCCCCGGGACCTGCACCTTCCCAGCGCCGTCCGCGTCCTCTTCCCCACCGGCGGCACCACCGGCACCCCGAAGCTCATCCGGCACAGCGGCATCTACGACGGCATGGCCTACATCTTCGCCCCGTCGCCGGACGGCCCCGGCCGCACGCTGCTCGTCGCGCCGATGACGCACATGACCGGCAACGCCACCGTGTTCGGCGCGCTCCTGCGCCGCGACACCCTCGTGCTCCAGGACGGCTTCGACGCGGGCGCCGTCGTCGAAGCGATCCAGGAGCACCGGATCGACACGCTCTCCCTGACGCCACCGCGCCTCGCCGCGGTCCTGGACCACCCGGCGTTGACGAGCACCGACGTCAGCAGCGTCCGCTCACTTTCCCTGGGCGCCGCGCCGCTGCCGCCGCACCGGCTCGCGCAGGCCCTCGACGTCTTCGGCCCGGTCGTCGGCCAGGGTTACGGCCTCACCGAAGCCCCGATGATCGCGAGCATCTCCGCCGCCGAGCTGGCCGGGCACCCCGAGCGGCTCGGCTCGGTCGGCCGGATCGTGCCCGGGATGGAGGCGCGGCTCGCCGACGGCGAAGTCGAGGTGCGCGGACTGTCCATGATGGACGGTTACCTCGGCGGCCCGGAGGTCGGCGCCGGCTGGCTGCGCACCGGCGACCTCGGCCGCTTCGACGACGAGGGCTACCTCTACCTGCTCGACCGCGTGGACGACGTCGTCGTGGTCGGCGAGCACGGCACGAAGGTGCCCTCGACCGTCGTCGAGCACGCGCTCGCGACGCACCCGGCGGTCCGCGCGGCCGCCGTCTTCGGCAAGCACACCGTGGACGGCCAGGTGCTGCACGCCGTGGTCGTCGCGACGCGACCGATCACCGTCGAGGAACTGCAGGCCCACGTCCGAAAAGCCTTCGGCCAGGAGCACTACGTCCCGGCGAGCGTGTCTTTCGCCGACGCGCTGCCGCTCACCGAAGTCGGCAAGGTCGACAAACGCGCCCTCGCTCAGGTCGTGACGGCGCCGTAGGACGACGACCGGACCAGCTTCGCGTACTTGCCGAGCACGCCTTCCGGGAACTTGTTGGGCAGCGGTTCCCAGCCCTCGCAACGGCGGGCCAGCTCGGCCGCGTCGACCAGCAGGTCGATGCTGCGGGCCTTGATGTCGACGGCGATCCGGTCGCCGGTGCGGACGAACGCGATCGGCCCGCCGTCCACGGCTTCGGGCGCGACGTGCCCGATGCACAGGCCGGTGGTGCCGCCGGAGAACCGGCCGTCGGTCAGCAGCAGGACGTCCTTGCCGAGCCCCGCGCCCTTGATCGCCGCGGTGATGGCCAGCATCTCGCGCATCCCCGGCCCGCCCTTCGGGCCTTCGTAGCGGATGACGACGACGTCGCCCGCCTCGATGTGGCCCTCGTTCAGCGCGGCCATCGCCTCCTGCTCGCGCTCGAACACGCGCGCCGGGCCTTCGAAGCCGGCCGTGTCGAAGCCCGCGGACTTCACGACGGCGCCCTCGGGCGCGAGCGAGCCGCGCAGGATGGTGATGCCGCCGGTCGGGTGCAGCGGGTTGTCCAGCTTGCGCAGGACCTCGCCGTCGATCGGCTCGGGGTCCAGCTCGGCCAGGTTTTCGGCCACGGTGCGACCGGTGACCGTGAGCGCGTCGCCGTGGATCAGGCCCTCGTCGAGCAGGGCCTTCATCAGCACCGGGATGCCGCCGTGGCGGTCGATGTCGTTCATGACGTACTTGCCGAACGGCTTCAGGTCGCCCAGGTGCGGGACGCGGTCGCCGACGCGGTTGAAGTCGTCGAGGTCGAGCGCGACCTTCGCCTCGTGCGCGATGGCCAGCAGGTGCAGCACGGCGTTGGTCGAGCCGCCGAGGGCCATGACGACGGTGATGGCGTTCTCGAACGCCTCCCGCGTGAGGATGTCGCGCGCGGTGATGCCCTTTTCGAGCAGCCCGACCACGGCCTCCCCGGAGAGGTGCGCGTAGTTGTCGCGACGGCGGTCCGCGGACGGCGGCGCGGCCGATCCCGGCATGCTCATCCCCATCGCCTCGGCCGCCGACGCCATCGTGTTCGCCGTGTACATCCCGCCGCAAGCGCCTTCACCGGGGCAGATGGCGCGTTCGATGCGGTCCAGGTCGGCGGTCTTGAGCCGGCCCGCCCGGCACGCGCCGACGGCTTCGAAGGCGTCGATCAGCGTGACGTCCTTCTCGGTGCCGTCGGTCAGCTTCACCCAGCCGGGCGCGATCGAGCCGGCGTAGAGGAAGACCGACGCGAGGTCGAGGCGGGCGGCGGCCATCAGCATCCCGGGCAGCGACTTGTCGCAGCCGGCCAGCAGGATCGAGCCGTCGAGGCGTTCGGCCTGCATCACCGTCTCGACCGAGTCCGCGATGACCTCGCGAGAAACCAGCGAGAAGTGCATCCCGTCGTGGCCCATCGAAATGCCGTCGGAGACGGAGATCGTGCCGAACTGCAGCGGGTAGCCGCCGGCCGCGTGCACGCCTTCCTTCGACGCCTGCGCCAGCCGGTCGAGCGACAAGTTGCAGGGCGTGATCTCGTTCCAGGAGCTGGCGACGCCGATGATCGGCTTGCGCCAGTCGTCGTCGCCCATCCCGACGGCGCGGAGCATGCCCCGGGCGGGTGCGGCCTCGATCCCGTCGGTGACCGTGCGGCTGCGGGGCTTCGGGTCGATCGTCATGACGCGCCTTCCGATACGACGTTCGGACGCACTGGATGCTACCCGCGTCCGCGCGGTCCGCTCACCGGAACGATTCCCTTCCTCGAGCCGGTCGAACCGGCGAAAACTCGGCGAATGATCGCCACAGTGGTGTGGGGCACGGGCAACGTCGGCCGGGCCGCAATCCGGGCCGTCGAGGCCCATCCTGCGTTGAAGCTGACCGCGGTGCTGGTGCACAACCCGGACAAGGTCGGCAAGGACGCGGGCGCGCTCGCCGGCGTCGGCGACCTGGGTGTCACCGCGACCGACGACGTCGAGGCGGTGCTGGCGGCGAGTCCGCGCGCGATCGTCTACGCCGCTTCCGGCGACATCCGCTTCGACGACGCGCTGGCCGACATCCTGCGCGCGATCCGCTCGGGCGCGATCGTCGTGACGCCGGCCCTCTACCCGCTCTACGACCAGCGCAACGCGCCGCCGGAGCTGCGGGACCCGGTCCTGGCGGCGATCACCGACGGCGGCGGCTCGCTGTTCGTCTCCGGCGTCGACCCCGGCTGGGGCAACGACGTGCTGCCGCTGCTGATCAGCGGGCTCGGCACCGACGTCGACGTCATCCGCTGCCAGGAGATCTTCGACTACTCGACCTACGAGCAGCCCGACTCCGTGCGGTACCTGGTCGGCATGGGCCAGCCGATGGACTACGACCCGCCGATGCTGATGACCGGCGTGCCGTCGATGGTGTGGGGCGGGCAGGTCCGGCTGATCGCACGCGGCCTCGGCGTCGAGGTCGACGAGCTGCGCGAGACGCTGCACCGGCGTCCGCTGGAGGAAACCGTGTCCACGCGGACCATGGGCGAGTTCGAGAAGGGCACCCAGGGCGCGGTGCGGTTCGAGGTCCAGGGCATCGTCGACGGCGAGCCGCGGATCGTCATCGAGCACGTCACCCGCATCCACCCGGCGTGCGCGCCGGACTGGCCGACGCCGCCCAGCGGCGACGGCGCCCACCGCGTGATCATCGAAGGCCGGCCGCGCATCGAGGTCAGCGTCGAAGCGAGCGACGAAGGCGAAAACCGGTCGGCGGGCGGCAACGCCACCGCGGTCGGCCGTCTCGTCGGCGCGATCGACTGGCTGGCCGACGCGAAACCCGGCCTCTACGACGCACTCGACGTCCCGCTGCGCCCGGCAGCCGGCAAGCTCGGAAGGAGGCGCTCGTGAACATCGACATCCCCGAGGGCAAGGACCCGATCGGGTACGTGTGGGGCGAAATGGTGCCCGGTATCGGGGTCGCCGCCTCGAAGTTCTCACTGGCGGTCTATTCGCACACCACGTTGGGGCTGCGGGAGTTCGAGGCCGCGCGGCTGCGGATCGCGCAGATCAACGGCTGCGTCTTCTGCCTCGACTGGCGCACCGAACGCGACGGCGTCAAGGTCGAAGAGGAGTTCGCCGACGCCGTCTCGGAGTGGCGCACCACGGACCTGTTCGACGAGCGGACGCGCCTGGCGGCCGAGTACGCCGAGCGGTACGCGCTCGACCACCACAGCATCGACGACGAGTTCTGGAAGCGGATGGCCGAGCACTACAGCCAGAAGGAAGTCGTCGAGCTGAGCATGAGCCTCGGTTCGTGGCTGGCCTTCGGGCGGCTCAACCACGTCCTGGGTCTCGACGTCGCCTGCGTCCTCCCGTCCCACCGCTCGTGAGTGTTTAGGGCGGTTCTAACCGCCCTAAACACTCACGACGAGCCGCGGCAGACCCTAGAAGTCCGTGGCGATGATCTTCTCGATGTTCCGTTCGGCCAGCGCGGTGATGGTGACGAACGGGTTGACGCTCGTGTTGCCGGGGATCAGGGAACCGTCGATCGCGTACAGGCCCTGGTATCCGGCGAGCCTGCCGTAGTTGTCGGTCGCCTTGTCGAGCACCGCGCCGCCGAGCGGGTGGTAGGTCAGATGGTCGCCCCAGATCTTGTAGAAGCCGAAGAGGTCGGACCGGTAGATCGTGCCCTCCTTCGCGTTGATCTTGTCGAAGATGGTCTTGGCCATGTCGATCCCGGGCTGCTTCCAGGCCGTCTGCCAGTTCAGGTCGACCTTCTGGGTCGACGGGTTCCAGCTGAACTGCGCGCGGTTCGGGTTCTTCGTGATGGACAGGTAGAACGACGCCCACGTCTCGATCCCGGTCGGCAGCGGCGCGACCTCCGCGAACGCGCCGCCGGCCGCCCAGTTGTCGATGCCGCCGCACGGGATGGACGACTGGAGGCTGCCGGTCGGGTCCCAGATCTGGTTGGCCCGCCCGACCATCACGTTCCCGTTGTCGCCCCAGTTCTTGCCGACCTCGCCGTTGAGGTTCGGCAGCGCGCCGGTGGCCTTGAGCTTCACCAGCAGCTTGCTCGTGCCCACGCTGCCCGCGGCGAAGAAGACCTTGGCCGCGGTCACGACCTTGGTCGCCGACACGTCACCCGTGGTGTTGAGCTGCTCGATCGTGACGGTGTAGCCGCCGCCGGACGCCGGCGTCACCTTCGCCACCCGGTGCAGCGGCGAGATGGTGACGCGGCCGGTCGCCTGGATCTGCGGCAGGTAGGTCTTCTGCAGCGACTTCTTGCCGTAGTTGTTGCCGTACAGGATTTCCCCGGCCAGCGCCGAGCGCGGCACGGTGTTGGCCTGCTCCTGCTTCATGTAGTTCCAGTCGTACACGTCCGGCACGAAGACGTACGGGAACCCGGACCGCTGCGCCTGCTTCCGCCCGACCCGCGCGTACTGGTAGCACTCGGCGGTGTCGAACCAGGCCGGGTCGATGAGGCCGACGCCGAGACCGGCGTTGGCGCGCGGGTAGTAGGTGTTGTACATCTCGTCGGCGCTGACCGTCGGGAGGATCGCGCCGAAGTTCTCCCGCTTCGGCGTCACGGCCATGCCGCCGTTGACGAGCGAGCCGCCGCCGACGCCGCGACCCTGGTACACGGTGATACCACTGAACTCCTCGGCGTCGAGGATGCCGGTGTACTTCGGGATGTCCTTGTCGATCGGGAACCCGAGGAAGTTGGACAGCGGCTGCTTCGTGCGGGTGCGCAACCAGAACGAGCGCTGGTCGGGCGTGGTCGTGTTGGCGAAGATCTTGCCGTCGGAGCCGGGCGTGTCCCAGGCCATGCCCATTTCGACCAGCTGGACGTCGACGCCGGCCTGCGCGAGCCGCAGGGCGGTGACCTGGCCGCCGTAGCCGGAGCCGATCACCAGGGCCGGGACCCGGGCCCCGTCGGGGATGGGGCCGGCCGCTCTCGGCGTCGCACCGGCGGCTCGGCCGGCGAGCGCGGCCCCGGCCAAGATAGAACCTGTTCCTGCAATGAAGAGACGTCGGGAAAGACCGCCAGAGTTTGTTCTCTCCATGGCTTCGTCGCTCATGTGATGTTCCTCACCGTTGAGGTATTTAGAACACGTTATAGCTCACTGGTACAGACAAGTCGACATATACCCGCGAGTAACCTCCAGGCACGGCGCAGCATTGGCGCGAATGGGCCATGATGGACGACTGTGGAGTCGACCCGTGTGGACCGCTGGCTGTGGGCGGTCCGGCTGATGAAGACCCGCCCGGACGCCGCGGCGGCGTGCCGAGGCGGCCACGTGCGCGTCAACGACAAGCCGGCGAAGCCCGCGACGACCGTCGTGCCGGGCGACGAGGTCCGCGTCCGCGTCGGCGGCACGACCAGGATCCTCGACGTGGTACGGGTGATCCAGAAACGCGTGGGCGCGCCGGACGCCGCGACGTGCTTCCTGGACCGGACGCCGAAGCCGACCCCGGAGTCCGTGATCCCGGTCGCCCGCCGCGACCGCGGCGCGGGCCGACCGACCAAAAGGGAGCGCCGCGTGCTGGACGCGTTCCGCTCCCCGGATCTCTGACAACACCTGCGCTGAAAGCCGTGAATGCCACATCGAGGGACTTGGTGTCCCTCGATGTGGCATTCACGGACTTCGGGTCAAGCGGGCGGTGGAACCGGGGTCAGGAATTCCAGGCGGTTGCCGAGGCAGTCGCTTGTGTAGAACCGGCGGTGGCCGGGGAAACCGTCGTCCCATTCCACCGGGCTGCCGTGCGCTTCGAGGCGGGCCGCCAGCGCGTCGAGGTCGTCGATGAGGATGCCCGGGTGCGCCTTGCGGGCCGGTCGGAAGTCCGCCTCGACGCCGAGGTGGAGTTCCAGACCGCCGTCCCGCAACCACAGCCCGCCGCGGGCGGCCAGCTCCGGCGGCTTCGGGATCTCGGTCAGCCCGAGCACGCCGACGTAGAACGCGCGGCAGCGGTCCTCGCTGCCGGGCTCGATGGCCAGCTGGACGTGGTGCACGCCGAAGGTCATGCCCTCAGCGTGCCACCAGCTCCCGCAGTTCCTTCACGACGTCGGCGGGTGCCTCCTCGGCCATGAAGTGCCCGGACGACACCGTGCGGTGGCGCAGATCGGCCGTCCACGGGCGCCACAACGCCGTCGCGTCGTAGCCGAGCGCGGCGCCCCAGTCCTGCTGCAGCACGGTGACCGGCATGCCGAGCCGGTCGCCCGCCGTCCGCGACGCCGTGTCGTGCTCGACGTCCACCGTCGCCGTTGCCCGGTAGTCCGCGACGATCGACGGCACGGCCTCGCGGCAGGCCCGCAGGTACTCGGCGCGGACGTCGGCCGGGATCGCGTCCGGGCGCTGCGTCCAGGCGTCGAGGAAGTACCCGAAGAACGCGTCGGGCGCGCCGGCGATGAGCGTCTCCGGCAGGCCCGGCGGCTGGGCCATCAGGTAGAGGTGGAAGCCGACCGCCGCACTCACGCCGTGCAGCACGTCCCACGTGTCGAGGGTCGGCAGCACGTCGAGGATCGCCAGGTGGGAGACGGCGGCCGGGTGGTCGAGGCCGGCCCGGATGGCGACCAGCGCGCCGCGGTCGTGCCCGGCGAGGGCGAACCGCTCGTGCCCGAACGCGCGGGCGACGGCCACGACGTCGGCGGCCATCGTGCGCTTCGAGTACGTCTCGCCGGTGTCCGCCGGCTTGTCGCTGGCGCCGTAACCGCGCAGGTCGGGGACGAGCACGGTGTGGTCGGCGGCGAGGTCGGCGGCCACGTGCCGCCACATCAGGTGGGTCTGCGGGAAGCCGTGCAGCAGCACGATCGGGGCGCCGGAGCCGCCGACGGCGACGTTGAGAGCGACGTCGTCACCGACCGTGACGTGCTGGTAGTCGAATCCGGGGATCTGCATGGACGTCCTTTCGCGGTGGTTGCCCGGCGAGCCTGCGTCAAGCCGATCAGCGCCGGGTCAGCGCCGGCTGAGCGCGTTACAGTGCGTGCATGGTCCGGTTCGGCGTGCTCGGTCCGCTCGTGGCCGAGGACGAGCGGGGTCCCCTGGCGCTCAAGGGCCCGCGGCACCGGGCGGTCCTGGCGCGGCTGCTGATCGCGCGCGGCCGGGTCGTGCCGGTGGACGTCCTGGTCGACGACCTCTGGCCGGACCCGCCCGCGGGTGCGGTCGGCGCGCTCCAGACGTTCGTGTCCGCGTTGCGTCGCGCGCTGGAACCCGATCGGGCGCCGCGAACCCCGGCCCGGCTGCTGGTCACCTCGGGACCCGGGTACGCCTTGCGCGCGGCGTCCGTCGACGCCTGGAGTTTCGAAGCCGCGGTGACCACGCCCGGCGCGGCACTGTCCCAAGTGGACGAAGCGCTCGGCCTCTGGCGCGGGCCCGCGTACGCGGAGTTCGCCGACGAGCCCTGGGCCCGCGGCGAGATCAACCGCCTCGACGAGCTGCGCCGGCTGGGCGTCGAGCGGCGGGCGGCGGCGCTGCTGGAGCTGGGCCGCGCGGCCGAGGCGGTACCGGACCTGGAGGCGCACGTCGAGGCGTGGCCGTTGCGGGAGGACGGCTGGCGGCTGCTCGCGCTGGCCCTCTACCGGGCCGGGCGCCAGGGTGACGCGCTGGGCGCGTTGCGGCGGGCGCGGCACGTCTTGGCGTCGGAGCTGGGCATCGACCCCGGCCCCGGGCTGCGCCAGGCGGAGGCGGACATCCTGGCGGCGACTCCGGCCGTCTCGCCCCTGGTGGGACGCGCGGACGAACTGGCCCGGCTGGCCGCGGAGGCAACCACCGCCCGCACCGGCCGGTTGCGGCTGGCGCTGATCTCCGGCGAGGCGGGCGCGGGCAAAACCGCCTTGGCGGAAGCGTTCTCGGTGCGCCTGGCCGCCAACGGCTGGACCACGGCGTGGGGCGCCAGCCCGGACGACGAAGGCCTGCCCGCGGTGTGGCCGTGGACCCGCGTGCTGGGCGAGGCGGTGGCGCTCGATCCCGAACCGGGCAGCGATCCCGTCGCGGCGCGGTTCCGGCGGCACCGCGCCGTCGCCGCCCATCTCGCCGCGCTCGGCCGCAAGGCGCCGCTGCTGCTCGTGTTCGACGACCTCCAGTGGGCCGGCGCCGAAACCCTCACGCTGCTGGCCTCCGTCGTCGCGGATCCGTCGGTGCGGCACGTGCTCGTCGTCGGGACGCACCGCAGCACCGACCTGCCCGCCACCCTGGCCGGCTTCCTCGGGCGCGTCGCGCGGGCCGAACCCGCCCGCGTCTACCTGGGCGGCCTCGGGGCCACCGAAGTGCGTGACCTCGTCCGCGCGACGCTCGGCCACGACGTCCCCGCGCCCACCGCGGCGGCGATCCACCGGCGCAGCGGCGGCAACCCGTTCTTCGTGCGGGAGCTCGCGCGGCTCTTCGACGCCGACTCCGACGCCGTCGTGCCGCCCGGGGTCCGCGACGTCGTCCGCCACCGCACGTCTCGGCTGCCCGCCGGCACGCGGGAAGTGCTGCGCCGCGCGGCGGTGCTCGGCCGCGACGTCGACCTCGGGCTGCTCGGCTCGCTGGCCGGCACCGACGTCCTCGACGACGTCGAAGCCGCGGTCCGGGCCGGGTTCCTGGTCGAGCCCGCGCCCGGGCGGGTCCGGTTCGCGCACGACCTGGTGCGGGACACGCTGTACCACGATCTTTCGCGCACCCGCCGCGCCCGCTGGCACGCCGACGCCGGCGAGGCGCTGGAGCGGCTGCGCCCCGACGACGTCGACGCGCTGGCCCACCACTTCCTGCTCGCCGAAAGCCCGGCCGCCGTGCGGTACGCGCGACTGGCGGCAGAACGCGCCGAGCGCCGGGTGGCCCCGCACGAGGCGGCGCGGCTGTGGCGGGCCGCGCTCGACCGGGCCGGCGACGACGTCCGGGAGCGGCTGGACCTGATCATGGGGCTGGTGCGGGCGCTGGCCGTCACCGGTGCGCTGGCGCAGGCCCGCGAGCACCGCGCGGAAGCCGTGACGCTGGCGGAGTCCCTCGGCGACCCGGTGCTGACCGCGTCGGTGCTGGGCGCGTTCGACGTCCCGGCGGTGTGGACGGCCAACGACGACCCGGAGCTGGCCGCGCGGATCGTCACGGTCGTCGAGAAGACCCTGGTCGCGCTGCCGCCGGAGCGCCGCGCCGAGCGCGCGCGGCTGCTGGCGACGCTCACGCTGGAGCTGCGCAACACCGGCGGCGACCGCGGCCGGGAGGCGGCCTTCGAAGCCGAGGCCCTGGCGCGGGAACTGGGTGAGCCGGCGCTGCTCGCGTTCGCGCTCAACGCGCGGTTCATGCAGGCGTTCGACCGGGCCGGGCTGGCGCCGGAGCGGGCACGCATCGGGCGTGAACTGGTCGACGTCGCCGCGGCGCACGGCCTGGTGACGTTCGAAGTGCTGGGTCATCTGGTGCTGGTCCAGGCGTTTTCGGCACTGGCCGACCTGCCCGCGGCCGACGTCCACGCCGAGGCGGCCGACCGCCTGGCCGCCGACCACGACCTGCCGCTGGTCGGCGTGTTCACGCAGTGGTACCGCGCGTTGCGGGCGAGCATCGCGGACGACCCGGCGGCGGAAGCCCTGTTCCGCGCGGCGGCCGCCCGCCTCCCGGGGACGGGCATGACCGGCCTGGAGGACGGCATCCTCGCCTTCGCCCTGCAGTGCCACCGGGTGCAACGCGGAGCGTCCACAGTGGACTACCCGGGCGACGCCCCGCACGACCTCCTGTACGAGGCCCGCCTCACTCTCCAGGCCCTGACGGCCATCAACACCGGCGACGTCCCCGCCATGACCCGCCTGTACGACGCGCTCCTCCCGGCGGCGGCCGAGCTGGCCGGCGCGGGCAGCGGCCTGCTGACCCTCCGCCCGGTGGCGTTCTACCTGGCCGAACTGGCAACGGCTCTGAACCTTCCCGCGGCTTCGCACTACCGCCAGGCCCTGGAGCTGGCCCACCGCTGCAAGGCCCCGCACTGGATCGCCGCCCTGGAATCCCGCCCCTGACGCCGTGTCGACCCCCCAATCACACGTGATGTCCCTCCAATCACGCGAGATACGCCTTCAATCACGTGAGATACGCGGCTGATCACGCGAGTTCGGCGTGCCTGGAGGGTCGGCTCGCGTGCCTGGAGGGTCGGCTCGCGTGATTGGAGGGTCAGTTCGCGTGATTGGCGGGTCGACACGCGTGATTGGCGGGTCGACACGGGGGCCGCGCGAAAACCGGCACCGCGGCTTGGGTGGGGCGCCTACCCTGGAGCGGGTGAGCGACAGTGAGAACTTCGAGGGGCGCGACGTCGGGTCCGGGATCTCCGTCATCCGGGAAAGCAGCGACGTCGTGGGGTCCGGGCCGCGGCTGCACCGGCATCCCTACGCCGAGACGTTCGTCATCATCCGGGGGCGGGCGCGGTTCACCATCGGCGACGCGGAACGTGACGGCGGTGCCGGGGACGTGCTCGTCGTCCCGGCCGGCACCGCGCACAAGTTCGCGGTGCTCGGCCCCGGGGTCTACGAGGCCGTGCACATCCACGAAAGCGACCACTTCATCACCGAATACCTGGAGTGACGCGCTAGACCTCGTTTTCGCCGATCATCGCGCGCAGCTTCTGGAGGGCGCGGTACTGCGTGATGCGGACGTTGCCCGGCGAAATCCCCAGCGACTCCGCCGTCTCGTTCGCCGACAGGCCGACGACGATCCGCAGGGACAGGATCGCCTGGTGCAGCGGCGGCAACGTCGCCATCAGCCGGCCCAGGCGGGCGCCGAGGTCCATCTCCAGCACGTGGTTCTCCGGCTCGTTGCCGCCCAGCGGGCGGTCCGGCAGCTCCGACACCGGCTTCGAGCGGTCGCGCGCCACCGAGCGGAACGCGTCGGCGACCTTGTTCGCCGCGATCGCCCGCACGAGGTACAGGAACGAGCCGCCGCGGTCCTGGTAGCCCGGCAGCACCTTCAGCACCGCGAGCAGCACCTCCTGCGCGACGTCGTCGGCCGAGAGGTACGACAGGTCGCGGCCGCCGATCCGGGCGCGGCAGTAGCGGGCGACCGTCGGCTTGATCAGCCGCAGCAGCGCCTGGATCGCCGCCGGGTCACCGGTGCGCGCCGCCGCGACCACCGGGTCGAGGTCCTCCTTGGTCAGCCGGCCTTCCGGTCGCGGCAGTTCCTTCAGCACGGTGTAGCCGTCGACCTCTTCGGCCGGAACCGTGTCCAACGCCATGGTCTCCATGGGGTTCCCTCCTCGTTCCGGCCACCCGGAAATACCAACTCCGCAGGAACTCGTTTTCTGTTCCCGCATTCGATTATCGAGGCGCTGACCAGCAACGTTGCAGTGCTGTGGTTCTTGTCCACATATTGTCCGTTAACGAGAAACGGCCCACTCGGCATACCCGGCGGTCGGCCCCCGCCCGGCTGGTCAGATTCTTGACAGTAATCGCCACACCGCGGGAACCGGTAGCGAAATCGCGCCGCGCACCGATGCTTCGCCCGTGACCGCCCCCTACCCCCAGGACCTCCACCGATGATCACCCATTGAACGCCACCGGAGAGTGTGCCCCGATGACGGATTCCGATTCCGGCCCGCACGGTTACCCCGTGACGGACCGGTTCGACGTCTTCCTGTGTTCCCCGCGAGCCGACCCGGCGGTGGAACGGGTCGAAGAAGCGCTCGAAGCCGACGGGCTGCGCGTATTCCGGGCCCGATTCGACGATTTCGACGCGCCCGTCGACGCCCTCGCCGGATCGCGCGTCCTGCTCGCCTGCTATTCACCCGCCCTGCCGGCGGAATACGCGTGCCAATGGCAGCTGACGGCCGCGCTGGCCGCCGCCTGGCACCACGGCGACCCGGCGGACCGCGTACTGGTGCTCAACCCCGAATCCGACACGGCGCACCTCGAGCCGGCCGAACTCCGGGACGCGAAGTTCGCCGTGACCTCGGCGAACCTCGTCGCCCGGGTCCGCGCGAAGGTCGCCGCGACCGACGTCCCCCTGGGCCGGCCGGGCCCGCCTGCCGGCCGGTACCCGGCGCTCTGGGCCGTCCACAGCGCGCTCTTCCCGGGCACCACCGCGGATCCGCGGCCGGTGGTGGTGCGCGGCCTGCCCGGCATCGGCAAGACGGCGCTCACCGAGCAGTACGCCTGCCTGTTCGCCGGTGCCTTCCCCGGCGGGGTGCTCCGGACCGGCCCGTTCGGGCACCTCGACCCGGACGACTTCCTCGCGCAGTTCCCCCTCGCGCTCGCGCGCGCCGCCGCGGACCGGCTCGGCACCGACGTCTCCGGGCTGGACCTCGACCGCCTGCGCGCGCTGCTCACCGACCGGATCGACGCGGCCCGCGAGCGGGTGCTGGTGCTCGTCGACGACGTCCCGGCCGGGCTGCCGCCCGCGGTCCTCGACCGGCTCGTGCTGCCGGGCGACCACGTCCGCACCCTGGTCACCAGCCGGTCGGGCCGCTGGGACGCGGCGACCGTGGACCTGGCCGGCCTCACCGGCGAGGAGAGCCTGCGGCTGTTCCGGACGCCTGCCGGTGACGCCGAGCGCGCGGCCGTGCTGCGGTTCGCCGACCGCTGCGACGGTCACCCGGTCACCCTGCGCGCCGCGGCGCTCCGGCCGCCGGCCGGCGAGGTGCTCGACGCCCTGCCGGACACCGCGCCGGAAGCCGTCCGGGACCTGCTCGCCGGACTCGGCGCCGCGGCCCGGGACCTGGTCCGGCTGGGTGCGGTGCTCGCGCCCGTCCCGGTCCCGCCGGAGTTCGCCGCCGAGGTGCTGGGCTCTCGTGCGGAAGCGGCGCTCGTCAGCCGCGGGCTCGCCACCGAAGCGGACGGCGACCTGCGGTTCCTGGGCCTCACCCTCGACGTCGCCCGCACCGGCCTCGACCCGGGTGACCTGCCCGGCCGCGCCGCCGACGTCCTGCTCGCCTGGCTGGCCGGCCATCGGGGCCGGCGTGACTTCCTGCTCCAGCACGCCCGTGCTCTCGCCGAAACCGCGCCGGCGCACCGGGTGCGGCTGCTGCGCCCGGTCGCGGCGGCGTTCGAAGCCCAGGGGGATCCGACGACGGCCGGCGAGATCCACGCCGTGATCCTGTCGAGCGGCGAGGCGACGGCCGCGGACCACACCCGCGCGGCCCGCGTCGAAATCGCGTGCGGCCTGTACCCGGAGGCCGTCGGGCACGCGCGTGAAGCGCTCGTGCTGGCGGACAGCGAAGCCGAGCGGTACGCGGCCGGCCTGACCGCGGCGCAGGCCCTGGACTGCCAGGGCGACTACGCCGAAGCCGACCGGACGTTCTGGCGGCGCATCGGTGACCGGCTGCCCGACGACGGCGACGAGCGCTACCGGGCCGCCGTCGTCGCGGCGCAGGCCCACCGGCTGCGCGGCCGGCCGCGGGAGGCCGTCGCGCTCCTCGAACCGGTGCTCGCGGAGCTGCGGGACGCGCCACCGGACGGCGACGAACCGGCGGCCGTCCGGCTCGAACACGCGCGCAGCCTGCAGCTGTCCGGGCAGCCGCGGCGGGCGCGGGAGGTCGCCGGCGAGGTCGTCGCGGCCTACCACGCGGCGGGCCGGGAGCGGCACGTCCGCTGCGGTGAAGCGGAGCTCGTCCGCGCCGACGCGATGCTGGCGCTCGACCTGGCCGACCTGCGGGCCGCCCCGGCCGACTGGGAGCGCTCGGCGGCCGAACTGCGCGAGCTCGAGGAGAGCTACGCGCGCCGCTACGGCTCGGAAAACCCGCTGACCCTGACGGCCGCGGCGCACGCCGACCGCGCGTTGCTGGCCCTGGGCCAGCCCAAACGCGCGCTGGCCGTGCTGTCCGCGACCGAGCGGGTCGTGCTGCGGGTGCTGGGCGGGGACCACCGGCTGCGGTACCGGATCCGGCACGGCATGGGCCTGGCGCACGCCCAGCTGCGCGAGTTCGGCCGCCAGGCCGAACTGCTGGAAGGCATTGTGGAGCCGCAGATCCGGCTGCTCGGCCGGACCCACCCGGAGACCATCGAAAGCCGCCTCGACCTCGGGATCGCGCTCGCGCTGAGCGGTCACGGCCCGCGTGACCGGGCGACCGGGCTGGTCGACGGCGCCGCGCTGGACGTCGTCGACGCGCTCGGCGTCAGCACCGAGCTGGCGGCCAAGGCCCAGGCCGCCCGGCAGGTCGTGCGGCTGCCCCAGCCGTTCGTGTCGGCGTTGTTCACCGTCGAACGGCTGATCTGGCCCGGCCGGGCCGGGGTCAGTTGACGTCCGCGGGTTCCCAGCGGATGCCGTAGGCGAAGCCGGGGGCGAGGTGCCGGAACCGGACGTGCACCTCGCCGGAGTCGTCGGCCTTGAGCAGCGTCCCGCGCCGGGACGTGTCGCGCGCGTCCTCCTGGAAAGCCTTTTCCAGGAGGACGATGTGCTCCGGCACCCGGTCGCCGAACTTGACGTGCAGGTCGAACAGATCGCACGGGTGCCGCGGCACGCACACGTAGTGCGGTTCCCGGATGCTCGCCCGGAACCGCAACGCGATTTCGTGCTGTTCCCCGCGCCGCAACGGTTCCGGCAACCGCAACGCCAGCCCGATCCGGTCGCTCGACTCCATCGCCCGGCTGGTCAGCACACCGCCGTGGAAGACGTCCACTTCCAGATCCGACTCGTGCACGGATTCGCCTGACTTCGCGGCCGCGCTCAGCGTCAGCGCCAGATCCAGCTCGGTGATTTCGTCGGCGTCCGCGACCACCCGCCGGAATTCGAACGCCTCGGCCGAAGGGTCGCCCAACGTCAGCGCGACCCGCAGTTCTTCGGTGTGCCAACTGCGGCTCGGATACCGCGGTCCGGGATCCGGCTCGGTCACCTTGACCGCCATTGCCGCGATCTGTTCGATGCCTTCGTCGATACGACGGCGCACCGTCCGGTCGTCACGCTGCAGCGTGATCGCCGCCCAGTGCACCCGTTCCTGGTAGAAGGGCTTGCGGGCGCTCTCGTGCAGCGCGAACGCGGCGAGCAGGACGATCTTCAGGTCCTCCGGCAGCGCCTCGACCAGCGGCAGCAAACGACTGGACAGTTTACGCTGCACCTCGGCCTGGTCGTCATCTTCGAGAATGCCGCATATCTCGCGCAGCGCCGGCCCGACCCGTTCCCCCAGCGGCGTGGTGAAAATTCCCCTCCCCTTGCGGAGAATCTTCAGCTCGCCGACCACATCCGCCGCTTTGAGGACCACCGTTCCTCCCCTCGCCGTTCCGCGCACGGTCGTCAATACTCGTCAGCCCCGCGGCCGCTGTCCAGTCGATCATGGCACGACATACGGATCGTTATGCCGCAGTTTCCTTTCCTCTCCTTGTGGGAAACGGGAAACTCCTTGCCGGGCCGTTCCGGGCGGCCGCATTCTTGGCGGGCCGCGGCGATTCCGCGGCAAAAAACCGAAGACCACGGGGTGAACCCCGCGCCGAGTGCTGCCCTGGTGCGCACTGTCGAAGGAGTCGAAATGACGGTTGCCGGTGCGTTTTCACCACTCCGGTGGCCGGGCCGCCTCCCTGGTCTTCGCCCGCCGAGAGGAGGTGCGCCAACCATGCAGACCCACGCGATCGGGCTGATCCTCGCCCTGCTGACCGTCGTCTTCGGCTGAGGACGGGGCCATGCGTGACGAACACGGGCTGTGCGCACAGCGGCCGGCCGGGCCCCGGAACCCGGCCGGCCACCCCCGGCGACGCTCCGGCGCCGTCATAATGCTCCTGCGACGAGGGTGGGTACTGATGAACGAACGAGCGACGTTCGGCGCGGAACTACGGCGCCTGCGCCGGGCGGCCGGGCTCTCCCTGACCGGCCTCGCGGACCGGGTCCACTACAGCAAGGGTTATCTGAGCAAAGTGGAAACCGGGCTGACCACACCGAATCCCGCACTCGCCGCGCTGTGCGAGGCCGAGCTGGACGCGCCCGGGGCGCTGACCGCGCTGCTCCCCCGCGAACCCGCGCGACGGCGCACCCGCCCCGACGTCCGCGCGTCCGGGCTGCCGCCCGCCACCGGCGACTTCACCGGCCGCACCCCGGAGCTACAGGCGGTGCGCGACGCGCTGGAAGCCGAAAACGGCGTCTGCGTGATCTCCGGGATGGGCGGGGTCGGCAAGACGGCGCTGGCCGTCCGCTGCGCGCACCGGCTCGAAGCGGTGTTCGCCGACGGCTGCCTGTTCGTCGACCTGCGCGGGCACGGCGAGACGCCGGTCGACCCGGCGGCCCTGCACGACCGGCTGCTGCGGGTGCTCGGCGTGCCCGCCGAGCGGATCCCGGCCGACCCGGACGACCGCGCCGCGCTCTACCGCTCCCGGCTGCGCGGGCGCAGCCTGCTGCTGGTGCTCGACAACGCGGCCGACGCGGCGCAGGTGCGGCCGCTGCTGCCGGCCGAGCCGAAGTGCCGGGTGCTGGTGACCAGCCGGTCGCGGCTGAGCGCGCTCGACGAGGCCCGGCACGTCTCGCTCGACGTCCTGCCCGCCGGCGCGGCGGCCGCGCTCTTCACCGCGCTCACCGGCGCGGACGCCGCCGACGCCGCCCGCGTCGCCGACCGCTGCGGGCGGCTCCCGCTCGCCGTCCGGATCGCCGCGGCCCGGCTGCGCGCCCACCCGGCGTGGGACGTGGCCGAGCTGGACCGCCGGCTGGCCGTCGAAGCCGACCGGCTCGGCGAGCTCGACGACGGCGAGCGCAGCCTGTCCGCGGCCTTCCGGCTGTCGGCGCGTCAGCTCAGCGACGCCGAGGCCCGGCTGTTCGGCCTGCTCTCGCTGCACCCCGGCCACGACCTCGACGTCCGCGCGGCGAGCGCGCTGGCCGGGCTCGCCCCGCGGGAGACCGACCGGCTGCTCGACCGGCTGCACGACGCCTACCTGGTCACCCAGCCCGCCGCCGACCGCTACGGCTTCCACGACCTCCTCCGCGCCTTCGCCGTCGAGACCGGCGAAGCCGCCCTCGAGCCCGAGGAGCGGCAGGCGGCCTTCCGGCAGCTCGCGGCGTTCGCCGTGCGGGACGCCGAACGGGCCGACCGGCTGCTGGCCCCGCAGCGCTACCGGCCGGTGGTCACCTACCCCGGCGGCCTGCCCGAGCCGGGGCCGCTGGACGGCGTCGCGTGGTTCCGCGCCGAGTGGCCGAACCTCGTCGCGCTGTGCCGCCGGGCCGGCGAGCTCGGCGAGCACGAGCGGTGCTGGCAGCTGGCGTTCTTCCTGCGCGGCTACTTCTTCCTGGCGAAGCTGTGGGACGAGTGGATCGCGACGCACCGCTGGGCCCGCGCGGCGGCCGAAGCGGCGGGCGACCGGTGGGCGCTGGCGACCACGACGGCGAACCTCGGGATCGCCCTGATCGACCGGGGCGACCTCGACGGCGCGTCCGAGTGCTACCGCGAAGCGCTCCGGGAGTACCGCGCGATCGGTGACCGCCACGGCGAGAGCACCGCGCTCGCGCACCACGCCTGGACCGACCACTACCGCGGCGAACACCAAGCGGCCCTGCGCGATTTCGGGACGGCGCTGGAGTTCTACGTCCAGACCGGCAGCCGCCGCAACGCCGCCATCACCGAACGCGGCATCGCGCTGGTGCGCGTCGCGCTCGGCGAAGCCGCGGAGGCGGCGGAACTCGCGGCGGCCACGCTGGGCGTGTTCGACGAGCTCGGCCTGGACCTCGACGCCGTGCTCGCGCTCAACTGCCTGGGCTGGGCCCGGTTCCACACCGGCGAGCTCGACCTCGCCGCGGCGGCCTACCGCGAAGCGGCGGCGCGGGCGGAGGCGTGCGAGAGCGACCACGAAGCCGCGCGGGCGTACACCGGCCTCGGCAACGTCGCGGCCGCCCGCGGCGCGGCTTCGGAGGCGGCGGGGTACTGGGCGCAGGCGGACGAGAACCACCCCGGCCTCGACCCGGTCGTGGTCGGCGAAACCCGCGTCCGGCCGGCGTAACGGCGGCTCCGGACCCGCCGGCTCCGGGGTCATGCCGAGCCGCCCCCGGGTCTTCGTGTCGTATTCGCACGACGACGAGGACCACAAGACGCTCGTGCGCCGGTTCGCCGAGTTCCTCCACCGGCGCGTCGGCCTCGAGGTGCACACCGACGGCGAGGAGCCGCCCCACGTCGGCCGGGGTGCGCGGTTCGAGGGCGCGGTGCTGCGGGACCAGGTGACCGGCGACATCGACGAGTACACCGCGCGGATCCTGCCGGTCGTGCTCCCCGGCCGGGCGGTCGACGAGATCCCGCGGTTCCTCAACCCGTACTCGACGACCCACTTCGTGGTCCGGCAGTTCCAGGTGGCCGACTGCTGCTCACCACCGAACTGAACCCGGTCTCGAAAGGACCGGACGTCCGGCTTTCCGCCGTGCGCATCGACGGCACGCACTACGGGCACGGCATCGCCTACCGCTGCTCGATGTTCTGCGGCGAACCCCGCGGCGTCGTCGAGTACGACCTCGGGCGGAAGTACCGGAGGTTCGAGACCGCGGCCGGCGTCCTCGACGACGCCGCGGACTCCGGCCGGACCGGCCACTGGCCTACCGGCCCGACACGACCGGGTCACCACTGCCGGCGGGCGCGCGGATCGCGGGCGGCCTGTCGAACGGCCTGCCGGAACTCGGCTGGGGCAACCCGGGCCTGACCACCTGATCGCCGTTCTCGTGCCCGCGCCGCGGAGCACGAGCAGCCGGGCGAGGCGCTAGCCGGCCACGATCCGGGTCAGCACCGACGGGACGGCGCTTTCCAGCTCCTCCGGGACGTCGGGTGCGCCGGCCAGGTGCCGTAGCAGGGCCTGCTGGAACAGGCCGTCGAACAACGCGTACGCGACCGGGGCCGGGACCTCCACCGGGGTCTTCGCGAGGTCCGCGTAGCGCGTCACCACGTGCCAGATCATCTCTTCGCGGCGGCGGTCGATCTCGAGGACGTCCGCGCGGAACGACTCCTCGAACAGGCTCTGGTTGCGCAGGTCGTACCAGAGGCGGTGCATCTTCGCGTCCGCGCGCAGGGTGGCGGCCATCGCCGCCGCGAAGTCGCGCTTCAGCTCTTCGGCCGTGCGGGCGCGGGCCACGATCTCGTCGTAGCGGGTGACGCAGACTTCCTCGAACTGGCGGACGCAGTGGGTGAGCAGGTCCACCTTGTCGGCGAAGTAGTAGTGCAGCACGCCGTGCGAGAACTCCGAGTTCTGGGCGATCTCCCGCAGGCTCGTGCGCGCGTAACCGAGCTCGGCGAGCGTCCGCAGCGCAGACCCGGCCAGCTGCGCCCGCCGCTCGGTGAACTTGTCCACCCCGCTGCGGGAGATGCGCTCCCGGGTCCGCTCCTTCGCCTGCGTCACCTGCACCACCTGCCGGTTCGTCCTGCGTGCCGGACTCAGTCTATCGGGGCACCCGGGACGCGGCCGGAGAACCGGCCGGCACACCACACCGGACGTAGCCGGGTACGCGCGCTGCCGTAGGCCCAAGTGCCGTACGCCGGGGGACGCCCCCGGCGGCCCGGATCCCGAGGATGGGGGCAGCGAAAGGAGGGACCATGACACGCCGTCTCGGCGCCCGGGCCCGCAAGTGGTACCTGGTGGCCCACATCGTCTCGGGGGGCGCGTGGATCGGGATCGACGCGGTCCTCGGCATCCTCGTCGCCACCGCGCTGATCTCCGGCGACCCCGCCGTCGTCGCCACGAGCCTGCAGGCGCTGGAGCTGTTCGCCGTGTGGCCGATGCTGATCGCCGCGCTCCTCACGCTCGGCACCGGCGTCGTGCTCGGCCTCGGCACGAAGTACGGCCTCGTCCGCTACTGGTGGGTGGCCGTGAAGCTGGCGGTGAACGTCGTGATGGCGCTGCTGATCCTCTTCGCGCTGCGCCCGGGGCTCTACGACGCGGCCGGGTACGGCCGTCAGCTCGCCGCGGGAGTGCCGCCCGAAGGCGACCCGGCCGGCCTGCTCTACCCCGTGATCGTCGCCCCCAGCCTGTTGCTGTTCGCCAGCGTCCTCTCGGTCTTCAAGCCGTGGGGCCTCACCCGGAAAGGCAAGGAGACCCGTGAACCTGCCCGTCGAAACGATCGCCCTGACCAAACGCTACGGACCGGCCGCCGCGGTGACGGAGCTGAACCTGTCGGTGCGCGCCGGTGAGGTCTACGGCTTCCTCGGCCCGAACGGCGCCGGCAAGACGACGACGCTGCGGATGCTGCTCGGCCTGATCCGGCCGACGTCCGGCCGCGTCCGGCTCTTCGGCGCCGAACCGGGCCCGGCCAGCCTCGCCCGCGTCGGCGCGCTGATCGAAGGCCCCGCCTTCTACCCGTACCTGTCGGGCCGGGCGAACCTGCGGGTCCTCGCCGACCACGCCGGCGTCCCGCGCAGCCGCGTCGACGCCGTGCTCGACGTCGTCACCCTGACCGACCGGGCGAAGGACAAGTACGCGACGTACTCGCTCGGCATGAAGCAGCGGCTCGGCCTCGCCGCCGCGCTGCTGAAGGTGCCCGAACTGGTGGTGCTCGACGAGCCGACCAACGGCCTCGACCCGGCCGGGATGGCCGACATGCGCGTCACGCTGCGCAAGCTCGCCGCGGACGGCTGCACCGTGCTGCTCTCGAGCCACCTGCTGGCCGAGGTCGAGCAGATCTGCGACCGCGTCGGCGTGCTCGACCACGGCCGGCTCGTCGCCGAGACGACCGTGCCGGACCTGCGGGCGGGTGGCGCGCTGCGCGTCGTCGCCGGGCCGCTCGACCAGGCCCGCGCGCACCTCGGCCGGCTGCTCGGCGCGGACCGCGTCCACGCCGACGGCGCCGCGCTCGAGCTCGACGTCGACCCCGGTGAGGCCGGGCGGATCAACGCGGCGCTCGTCGGCGCCGGCCTCGACGTCAGCGAGCTGCGCTGGCGCGAACCCGACCTGGAACAGACGTTCCTCGCCCTGACCGGAGGTACCCCCGATGCCGCGTGACATCCGAGCCGAGCTCCTGAAGCAGGCGCGCCGGCCCGCGAGCTGGCTGCTGCTGGCCGTCGCCGTCGTGCTGACGCTGACCTTCGGCTACGCCGTCCCCTACGCGGGCCTGGGCGGGGCCCCGGCGGCCGGCGGGCCCGGCGCCGGCCGCGGGCTGAGCGCGATGCTGCCGGATGCCTTCGTCGGCAGCGCGCTGGGCGGGCTGCCGATCTTCGTCGGCGCGCTCGCGCTGATCTTCGGCGTGCTCGTCGCGGGCAGCGAATACGGCTTCGGCACGTGGAAGACCGTGCTGGTGCAGAACCCTTCGCGCGTCACGGTCTTCGGCGCGAAGCTGGTCGTCGTCACGGCGGCGGCACTCGCCACGGTGCTCACGCTGTTCGCGGCGACCGCGGGCGCGAGTGCGCTCGTCGCCTCACTGCAGGGCCAGGCGCTCGTCTGGCCGAGCGCGTCCGACGTCCTGCTGGGCCTCGGCGCCGGCTGGCTGGTGACGGCCATGTGGGGCGCGCTCGGCGTGCTGCTGGCCATCGGCCTGCGCTCGGTCGCGCTGCCGATCGGGCTGGGCCTGGTGTGGCTGCTGGCTGTGCAGAACCTGCTCGCCTCGGTCGCCGCGCCGCTGCTGACGTGGGTCGCCGAGCTGCAGAAGGTGCTGCCCGGGCCGAACGCCGGCGCGCTCGCGGCGTCGTTCGGGGCGAGTGCCCCCGGGGTCGGGCAGATCGTCGGGTCCGGGCAGGCCACCGTGGTGATCGCGGGGTACCTGGCCGGGTTCGCCGTGCTCGGCGGGTGGCTGCTCCACCGGCGTGACATCGCCTGATGGTGCCGGTGCGGTGAGCCGGTTCCCGGTCGTGCCCGGTGTAGTGTTTCTCAGTTCGACTGACCGGGTTTGACCACGTGAGGTGCCATGACAGTGCGGCGGTACCCGGTGGCGATCGTGCTCGTCGTCGTCACGGCGGCGCTGATCGCCGGCAACGGGTTCGCGTTCTGGGGCGATACCTTCGCGTTGTGGATCGACGACGCCATGCAGCTGAGCGCCGGGGTCGCCGCGGTCTTCTGCGGCTGCCTGGTCGCCCGCCGCTTCCGCGGGCACCAGCGCTGGTGGCGGCTGCTCGTCGCGCTCGGCATGGCCGGCTGGTCGCTCGGGCAGTGCGTCTGGTCCTGGTTCCAGCTGGTCGACGGCCGGGGCCTGCCGTCGCCGTCGCTGGCCGACGTCGGCTACCTGAGCTTCCCGGTCTTCGCGCTCGCGGCGTTGTTCACCCTGGCCCGGGCGCGGATCCGGCCGGACCGCGAACGCTGGCAGCCCGCGCAGTGGACCGCGCACTTCGGCATCGCGGTGGTGCTCGACGGCCTGGTCGTCACCGGCTCGCTGTTCATCCTGACCTGGACCGCGGCGCTCGGGCAGCTGGTCCGGGCGACCGCGCCGGACGCGGGCTCGTGGGCCGTGGCCATCGCCTACCCGCTGTCGGACCTGGTCATCGTGGTCGTCGCGGTGCTGCTGGTGGTGTTCGACCGGGTGGACCGGCCCTACCGCGCGAACCTGCTGCTGCTGGCCGTCGGGATCGTCGCGCTCGCCTGCTCCGACAGCGTGTTCGCCTACCTCGTCAGCATCGGCGCCGAAAGCATGAAGCCGTGGGCCGACGCGGGGTTCGTGCTCGGCCCGATGTTCATCGCGTTCGCGCTGCTGGCGACGCCGAACGCGCGCCGGCGCGACGACGCGGGCCAGTCCGGCGGCGTCGACTGGTGGCAGCTGGCGCTGCCCTACATCCCGGTCACGGCCGTGGCGCTGCTGATCACCGCGCAGCTGGTGGCCGGGGCCGGGCCGGACGGCGTCGAGGTGTTCGTCGGCGTGCTCGTGGTGTTCCTGGTGCTCGCCCGGCAGCTGCTTTCCGTGCTGGACAACCGGTTGCTGCTGCGGCGGGTGTACGAGGGCCAGCAGCAGCTGACCCACCAGGCCTACCACGACCCGCTCACCGGGCTGGCCAACCGCGCGTTGTTCGGCGACCGGCTCGACCGGGCCGTCGCCGACGGCGCGGAAGCCACCGGGGACCACCGCCCGCTCGTGCTGATCTTCGTCGACCTCGACGACTTCAAGGAGGTCAACGACCGGTTCGGGCACGCCGGCGGTGACCTCCTGCTGCACGGCGTCGCGCAGCGGCTGCTGAGCTGCGTCCGCTCGACCGACACCGTCGCGCGCCTCGGCGGCGACGAGTTCGCGATCCTGCTCGAAGGCGAAGTCGAGGCGCCGCAAGCGGTCGCGGACCGGATTCGCGGCGCGCTGCGCCGGCCGTTCTCGGTGCACGGCACGCTGGTCGTGGTGCGGGCGAGCATGGGCCTGGTCGTGCCGGACCCGGCCGAGCCGCTGGTCACCTCCGACGTGCTGCTGGGCCGCGCGGACACGTCGATGTACGCGGGCAAGCGCCTCGGCAAGGACACGACCGTGGTCTACCGGCCGTCGCAGGACGGTCCGCCGGACTTCCCGTCGGCGCTGCGCCGCGCGGCCGGCGGCGTCCCGGAGGGCTTCGGGCTGGTGTTCCAGCCGATCGTGCGGCTCGCCGACGAGACACCGGTGGCCGTCGAAGCGCTGGCCCGCTGGAGCGCCCCGGACGGCACGCCGGTCTCGCCCGAGACGTTCGTCCGCGCGGTCGAAGGCGCCGGCCTCGGGGCCGAGCTGGACGCGCTGGTGCTGGACCTGGCCTGCCGCGAGATCACCGCGGCCGGGCTGGACCTGACGGTGCACGTCAACGTCTGCGCCAGCCGGCTCGGCGCGGCCACGCTCGAGCAGAGCGTCAGCGCGAGCCTGGCCCGGTACGGCCTGCCGGCGGACCGCCTCGTCGTCGAGATCACCGAGACGGTGCCGGTGCCGGACCTCGCGGCCGGCGCCGACGCGATCCGGCGGCTGCAGGCCCTCGGCGTCCGGGTGGCGCTCGACGACTTCGGGGCCGGGTACAGCTCGCTGACCGTGCTGCACGCGCTGCCGGTCGACCTGATCAAGCTGGACCGCGCCCTGACGACGGGCATCCAGCCGGAGCGCGACGCCGCCCTGTGCCGCTCGCTGGTCGGGCTGTGCGCCGACCTCGACCTCGCGGTCGTCGCGGAAGGCATCGAGACGGCCGAGCAGGCCGAGCTGATCACCCGGGCGGGCTGCACGACGGCCCAGGGCTACCGCTTCGGCCGCCCGGCGCCGCTGTCGGCGTTGCGCCTCTCGGGCGCCGCGCCGCTCTCGGCGAGCTGACCCGGGTCTACCGCGGCTTGTCGTGAGTGTTTAGGGCGGTTCTAACCGCCCTAAACACTCACGACCGGCTCAGTCCGCGTGCACGCCCGGCGGGAGCACGCCGAAGATCGTCGCCGTCGAGCCCGCGCCCCTGCGGTTGATCGGGCCGCCCGCCAGCACCCACGCGCCCGTCGTCGGCAGCGCCTTCAGGTTCGCCAGGATCTCCAGGCTGATCCGGTGGCGCTGGTAGACCAGCTTGGACACGGTGTACGTCTCGTCGGTGCCGACGTCCGGGCTGAACGTGTCGGTGCCCGTGCCGCCCTGGCGGCCCAGCCGTCCGGTGTCGATCAGCCACTTGACCGCCGGGATCGAGAACCCGGGCTGGTGCAGCACGCCGTCGGCGCCGGTGTTCGGGTAGGCCGGGGTGCCCCACTTGGCGTCCCAGCCGGTCCAGAGCACGACGACGGCGTCGTCGGGGATCCGGCCGTGGCGCTTCTCCCAGGCCTTGAGGTCGTCGATCGTGACGCCGTAGTCCGCGTCGGCCGCCGCCTTCGCTCTTATGTCGATCTTGACCGCGGGCCGGAATAGATCCGCCGGGTCCATCGCGTCGGCGAGGGGCTGACCGGTGTTGAAGTGGCCGGGCGCGCCCCAGTGCGTGCCCGTGTGCTCGCCTTCGCGGACGAACTGCAGGTAGTAGCCGTCGTCCGGGATGGTCGCGATGGTTTCCAGCGAGAACGCCGGATCGCCGGGGAACACGTTGGTCTTCGCGGGGTCGTTGACGTGCGACAGGTTGACCAGGTTCAGCTGGTCGAGCCGCACCGGCGGGGTCGTCGCCGTCGCGGCCTGCGCGGTCCGCCCGGACACGGCGGCGCCGAACACCCCGGCCAGCCCCGCGGCCAGCACCCTGCGTCTCATCGGCATGGGGAATCACCTTTCACCGGAACACCGCCCGTGCGGCGGCCTGCACGTGATATCACCCGGACCGGGTGCGGCCCAAGGAGCTGGACGAAGATGGGGTCCATGGACGACGACATCGAAGACAACGCCGACAACGGCGTGCTCGACCCCGAGGACACCCTGCTCGACCGCGACGAGCTGGCCGAGGGCTACTCCCCGCCGGAGCACACGCGCGCGACCGAGGACTGGGGCACGACCGCGCGGGAGACGGCGGAGGGCGAAAGCCTCGACGGCCGGCTCGCCCGCGAGGTCCCCGACCTGGCCGACGACGCCGACGATGACGGCCTGGGCGACAGCGAGGACACCGACGGCGAACTGGTCGACGACGAGGTCGGCGACGTCCGCGCGGGCCGGCTCGTCGCTTCGGACGAGGGCTTCGGCGCGGACACCGACGAGGAGCTGTACGCCTCCGACGCGGGCGTCGACGGCGGCGCGGCCTCGGCGGAGGAAGCGGCCGTCCACGTGATCGACCCGTCCCGCCGCTGGTGAGGTGGCGGGGCCGGGCCCGGCCCCGCCACCTCACCGGACCTCGACAGTCCGGTCCGCGGTCGTCGTGCTGGGGAACACGACCCGCCCCCTCGGCGGTTCGTGCCGGCCACGACGGCGTCACCGTGCCGCAGTCCCCTTGCACGACGCTGTCCGGCTCCTGTCGGGTCCGCCGCCGGACCTGCCCCCTCGACGGGTCCGGCGGCGAAGTTCCCGACCGGCCTAATCCTTTCCGCCGTCCGGCGCGTGGGGTAGGTGGCAGAGCGGACACCGGCCGGATCCGGCCGTCCACGTCCCCGCCGCTGCCGGAGGAGGGGCACGGATGCTCGAGGGCTTGCTGACGCCCGGCGCGGGCGCGCTGTACGACGCGATGGTGCGCACCGGGCCGTTGCCGCTGGACGATCCGCGGGCCGAGAGCCCGGAGATGCGGGAGCTGTTCGACCAGGGTTTCGTGCGCCGCGACTACCGCGACGACCCGGTGATCGCGCCGATGGAGCCGGTGCGCGCCGTCGACCACGCGATCCTGGGCGCGCAGCAGCGGCTCGTGGAGCAGCAGCGTCAGATCGTCGCGGCGCGCCAGCAGCTGGACATGCTGCAGGCCGTGTACCGCGCGGCGCACGGCAGCGGCGGCGACCCGGGCGTCGAGGTGCTGACGGACCCGCAGCGCATCGGCTCGCTGTCGCTGGAGCTGTGCCTGTCCGCGCGCGAGGAGTTCCTGACGTTCACCACGCGGCACTTCAAGCGGAAACCGGACGCGGGCACGGTGCTGCGGCTGCCGGACGCGGTGACCGAACGCGGGGTGCGGCTGCGCAACGTCTACGAGCGCGCGGCCCTGGAGTTCGACGGCGCCAAGGAGGTCGTGGCCGCCAGCGTCGCGGCCGGGTGGGCCATGCGGGTGGCTCCGGAGCTGCCGATGAAGATGGTCGTCGCCGACCACCACTCCGCGCTGGTCCCGCTGGACCCGAGCGGCATGGACGGCGCGCTGTTCGTCCGCAGCCCGACGATCGTCGCGGCCCTGCGGATGCTGTTCGAGCTGGTCTGGAGCCAGGCGGTCGCGGTGGACGGCGGTGGCGCGCAACCTCGTCACGGCCTCACCCCGACCCAGGCGAAGGTGCTGGACCTGCTGGCCACCGGCATGACGGACGGCGCGATCGCGCGGCACCTCGACGTCAGCGAGCGCACGGTCCGGCGGCACGTCCAGGGGCTGCTGGAGGCATTGCAAGCGGACAACCGGGTGGCCGCGGTGTTCGCGGCCACCCGGCTGGGCTGGCTCGGTTGAGCCGGCGCTACTCGAGCTTCCGGCACTCCGGCGGGCCCTGGGTCCACATCCAGACGCAGCCGGTCCCGGGCGGCCGGACCCCCGGCGTGCCGGTTCCCGGCGCCGCGGCGGCCGCCGGGACGGCGAGGGTGCCGATGGCCGCCGCGGCGAGCAGGCCGGCCAGCACTCGCTTGATCATGGTCTTCCTTCCGGAGCGGGGATCTCCCGGCCAAGTTAGGCCCGCCCGGCCGGCGACGGCAGGGGCGGTTTCGGTCAGTGTCCGGTACCGGCCACCGGCCGGCTGGCCGGTACCGGACGTTGGCCGCACCCGACCGGTGCGCGGGCCGGCGCGGCTCTCCTACGGTCGGGGACATGGGTGACGAGGCGCCCCCGCGCTGGTGGGGTGAGGAGGGCGCCCGTCCCCGCCCGGACCCGGCCGGCTGGTGGCCGGAAGCCGACACACTGCACTGGGTCGCGGCGACGACCTCCGCCCCGGCCGACCCGGCCACCGTCGCGGGTCCGTGAATGCCACATCGAGGGACGTGGTGTCCGTCGATGTGGCATTCACGGACTTGGCGAGCGGACGGCGGGTCAGGCGCGGTTGTACTCGCGGACCGCGTCCAGGTAGCCGGAAATCGCGTCGCGGTTGCGCAGCAGGCACTCCGCGCGACGCGCCATGCGGTCGCGTTCCGCTTCCAGCGTGGCCAGCATCTCCGGGGTCGCGTCCGGGAAGTAGATCGCCCGGGGTTTGTCCAGGCACGGCAGGATCTGCTTGATGATCCGCGTCGGCAGCCCGGCGTCCAGCAGCCCGCGGACCTGGATCACGCGGTCGACCGTCGTCTCGTCGTAGTCGCGGTAGCCGTTCGAGCCGCGGGAGGCGATGATGAGGCCCTGCTCCTCGTAGTACCGCAGCAGCCGCCGGGACGTGCCGGTGCGCTCGGACAGCTCGCCGATCCGCATGTGCGCCACCTCACGTCCGCCGGGCTGGACCTTCACATCCATGTGAGGGTTCGAGCATATCCCCATGAGGACCCCCGCTCTGCTCGCCCTGACCACCGCCGCCTTCGTCACGGTGCTCACCGAGGCCCTGCCCGCGGGCGTGCTGCCCGGCATGAGCGCCGGCCTGCGCGTCGGCGAGTCCGCGGCCGGGCAGGCCGTGACGATCTACGCGCTCGGCACCGCCCTCACCGCGATCCCGCTGGCCGCGGCGACGTCGACCTGGCCCCGCAAACGTTTGCTGCTCACCGGCGTGGCCGGGTTCGCCGTCGCCAACACCGTGACGGCGCTGTCCGCGGACTACGCGCTGACGATGGTGGCCCGGTTCGTCGCCGGGATCGCGGCGGGCGTCGTCTGGGCGCTGCTGGCCGGGTACGCCCGACGGCTGGCGCCCGCCGGCCGGGAGGGCAAGGCCATCGCGGTCGTGATGGCCGGCATCCCGCTCGCGCTGTCGCTCGGCATCCCGGCCGGGACGTTCCTGGGCGGCCTGTTCGGCTGGCGCTCGGCGTTCGGCGTGATGTCGGCGATCGCCGTCGTGCTGCTGGCCTGGATCGCCGTCGGCGTGCCGGACCACCCGGGGCAGGCCCGCGGCGGCCGGCTGCCCGTGCTGCGCACGCTCACCGTGCCGGGCGTCGCGCCCGTCCTGGTCGTGACGCTCGTGTTCGTGCTGGCCCACACCGTGCTCTATACCTACGTCGCCGCGTTCCTCGGCCACGCCGGGCTCGGCGGCTCGGTGGACGTCGTCCTGCTGGTCTTCGGCGTCGCGTCGCTGGCGGGCATCGGGATCGTCGGCGCCCGGATCGACCGCGCGCTGCGCCGGCTCACGATCCTCAGCACGATCCTGGTCGCCGTCGCCGCCGCGCTCATGATCGCGGACAGTCCCGCGCTGATCTACGTCGCCGTGGCGCTGTGGGGCCTCGGCTGGGGCGGCGTCCCGACGCTGCTGCAGACCGCCGCCGGCAACGCCGGTGGCGAGGCCGCGGACAACGCGCAGGCCATGCTCGTCACGTTGTGGAACGCCGCGATGGCCGCGGGCGGGGTGGCCGGCGGCGTCCTGCTCGACGCCGCCGGTCCCACCGCGTTCCCGTGGACGCTGCTCGTGCTCCTGGTGCCGGTGCTCGCCGTGGTGCTCGGCGCCCGGCGGCACGGCTTCCCGCAGCCGTCTTGAGTGCAGCCGTCTTGAGCGGTATTGAGTTGGACGAAGGACCCGGGCGGGCTCGCGCCCGGGCCCTCCAGCTTTCAGCAGCGGCCGGACGAGATGGCCCGCAGCAGTTCCGCGTTGGTCGTGTCACCCGACAGCTCCCAGGCGAACACCCCGCCGAGGCCCTGCGACTTCGCGTACCCCGCCTTGGCCGCCGCGGTCTCGGGGGTGTCGTAGCTCCACCACTGCGAACCGCACTTGGCGTACGCCGTGCCCGCGACCTTCCCGTTCGCCGGGCAGGTCGTCTTGAGGACCTTGTAGTCCTCGACGCCGGCTTCGTAGGTGCCCGGGGCGGGGCCGGTGGCCGTGCCGCCCGGCTGCTTCTGCGTCACGCCGTCCCAGCCGCGGCCGTAGAACCCGAGGCCCAGCAACATCTTCGACGACGGGACGCCCTGGTGGCGCAGCTTCTGGATGGCCGCGTCGGCGTAGAACCCGGCGGTCGGGATGCCCGGGTAGGACCGCAGCGGCGAGTGCGGCGCGGTGGGTCCGGCCGGGCTGCCGCCGGCGACGAAGTAGTCGTAGGTCATCACGTTGTACCAGTCGAGGTAGCGGCTCGCCCCGGCGTAGTCGTTCGCGTCGATCTTGCCGTTGCGCGAGCCGTCCGCGGTGATAGCGGCCGTGACGAGCTGGTGCCCGAACTTCGCGCGCAACGCCTTGACCAGGCCCGTGAACGCCTTCGGCCCGCTGGTGTCGCAGTTCAGGCCGCAGGCGTTGGGGTACTCCCAGTCGATGTCGATGCCGTCGAAGACGCCGGCCCAGCGCGGGTCGTTGACCAGGTTGTAGCAGGACTCGGCGAACGCGGCCGGGTTCTTCGCCGCCTCGGTGAAGCCGCTCGACCAGGTCCAGCCGCCGAACGACCAGATCACCTTGAGCTTCGGGTGCAGCTTCTTCAGCTCCAGGAGCTGGTTGAAGCTGCCGTGGAGCGTGCCGCTGTCGGCCTGGCCGTTGACACTGCCGGCGGCGTCGTAGGGCATGTCGTGGTCGGCCCAGGGGTCGCCGACCGCGCAGCCGCCGCCGGTCACGTTGCCGAACGCGTAGTTGATGTGGGTCAGCTTCGCGGCCGACCCCGACGTCTCGATGTCCTTGACGTGGTAGTTGCGGGCGTAGACGTCCCAGTCGGCGAAGTAGGCCATCACCTTGCCGTCGGACTGACCGCCGTGGGCCGGCCCGGCTTCCGCGGGCGGCGCGACGACGGCGGCGGCGGCGAGCGCCAGCGCGATCACGGCGATGCGTTTTCTCATGCGGAGCACGGCTTTCCCTTCGGGGGTCACCGCCCTTTCGGGACCGGCTGGGCGGACCGGCTGAGGCTAACAGGTCCAGACCACTGCGGACAGAGCGAAAAGCGGGCGGCGAACAGATTTCCCGGTCGTGTCGCAGCCGGGTGCGGATTCACCGTGTGCGAAGATCCCCGCATGACGGAGTTCGGCTGCGCCCGCTGTTGCGGCAAAGACGCATTGACCGCGATGGCGTTCTGCACGACCCGGCTCCGGGAAACCCACCGTTTGGTGGAGCAGTCGCACTTCGGCGTTTCCCTGCGCGAATGTCCGGAATGCGGCCAGGCGTTCGCCTCGATCTTCACCGAGTTCGTCGACTGGTCCGGCGGCGCGGACGCCCAGTTCTTCGACATCGTGCCGTTGACCGGCACCGAGGTGAACTCGTTGGCAGCGCAGGGTTCCGGCGTCGACCTGGTCACACTGGGCGCGCTCGGCAGCGTGCGGCGGCGGCTCTCGTCGGCGTGGCCGACCGGTGGCGCGAAGACGATTTCGTGGAAATCGGAGCCGCTTTCGGTGCGCGAAGGCTACTGAAGCCCCTGGCCAAGTCCGGCCAGCCGCAGGATCGCCGCCGCCGAACGGTCGACGTCGGCCTCCGTCGTGGACCAGTTCGACACCGAAATCCGCACGTACCGGCGGCCGCGCCAGGTGGTTCCGCCGAGCCAGCACGTGCCGTCGCGCTGGATCGCCGTGACGAGCGCGTCGGTGCGGGCGTCGTCGCCGAAGGACACCAGGACCTGGTTGAGGACGACGTCGTTGGCGATCTCCGCGCCGCCGTCGGCGAGCGCCGCGGCGAAGCGGCGGGCCAGCCGGCAGCAGCGGTCGGCGAGCTCGGCCACGCCGTCGCGGCCCAGTTCGCGCAGGGCCGCCCAGACGGCGAACCCGCGGGCGCGCCGCGACGACTCCGGCGTGAGGTCGCCCATGCCGGCCACCTCGCCCGCGCCGACGAGGTAGGCCGCGCGGTTGGCGAAGGCCGCGGCGTGGGCGTCCGGCCGGGCGCAGAAGACGAACCCCGAGTCGTAGGGCACGTTGAGCCACTTGTGCCCGTCGCAGGCCCAGGAGTCGGCCAGCTCGACGCCGTCGAGCAGTGCCGCCGTGGCCGGGTTGGCCGCGGCCCACAGGCCGAACGCGCCGTCGACGTGCACCCAGGCGTCACCGGCGGCTTCGCGGGCGGCGCGCAGGTCGTCGCACGCGCCGGTGTTCACGTTGCCCGCCTGCAGGCAGACGATCGCCGGACCGGTCCCGGCGGCCAGCACCCGCACCAGGTCGGCGACGTCGATCGCGCCCTGGGGACCGGCCGCCACCTCCTCGACGGCGCTCGTGCCGAAGCCCAGCAGCCGCAACGCGCGGTCGATCGTCGCGTGCCGTTCGGCGCTCGCGACCACGCGGACGCGCGGGGCGCCGAAGAGCCCGTCGCGTTCGGCGTCCCAGCCCGCTTCGGCGAGCACGTGGTGCCGCGCGGCGGTGAGCCCGACGGTGTTCGCCGCCTGCCCGCCGGTGACGAACCCGGCCGTCGCGCCGGCCGGGATGCCGAGCAGCTCCTTGAGCCAGCCGCCGGCGGCGTCCTCCGCGGCCGCGGCGGCCGGTGAGAGCACGGCGTTGAAGGCGTTCTGGTCCCAGCCCGCGGCGAGGACGTCGGCGGCGGTCGCGGCGGGCAGTCCCCCGCCGATGACGAACCCGAAGAACCGCGGCCCGGCGGTCGCCATCAGCCCGGGCGCGGCGGCCCGCGCGAGGTGTTCGAGCACGTCGGACGGCGGGCTCGGGTCCGTCGGCAGCGGCCCGCCGAAGCCCGCGCGCAGGGCGGCGGCGTCGGCGGCCGGCGCCACCGGCCGCTCGGCCAGGGAGTCCCGGTGGTCCGCGGCCAGCGCGGCGGCCCGGGCCAGGAGGTCACGCAGTTCGTCCACGGCCCCGACTCTAGGCGGCCTTCGGGTGCGCGGCCCGCACGTTTTCCCGGGCCAGCTCGGCGGTCGTCGTGATGCGCCGCTGCCGCGTCTCCGTGCGCTTCGCCTTCGCGATCCACTCCAGGATCAGCCGCTTCGACGACGACGGGAACGCGGCGAAGTGCCCGGCCGCGACGGCGTCGAACGCCCGCGCGAGATCCGGCGGGACGACGCCGTCCTGCGCCTCCGCCAGCGCGTCCCAGGTCCCGGTGCGGCGGGCGAGGTCGACCACCGCCTGCCCGGACGGCGTCATCAGGCCGGCCGCCGTCAGCCGGGCCACGCGGTCGCGGTTCACGCGGCTCCACGTGCTCTTCGGGTTCCGCGGCGTGAAGCAGAGGTACGTGCTCTCCGCGTCCCGCCGCAGCGCTTTGCTGTCGATCCAGCCGAAGCACAGCGCCTGCTCCATCGCCTCGTGCACCAGCACCCCCGGCGACGCGCTGTGCTTGCGCCGGATCACCAGCCACACCGATGCCGCCGTGCCGCGCGACGCGAGCCAGTCCCGCCACTGCGCGACCGACGTGACCTTCAGCACCGCGATGCCGTCCAAAGTCTCCATGCCCACATCATCAGGGGTGAAGTGTTCACCTTCTGAGCACTTTCCGGCGGGAACAACCGCGGCCCTCCCGGCGTAGCGTCTTGATATGGAGACTGCGCTGAGCACCGACCGGCTCGTGATCCGGGACTGGACGGTGGACGACGCCGAAGCCGCGTTCGAGATCTACGGCGCGGAAGACGTCACGCACTGGCTGACCCCGGCCATGGACCGCGTCAGCGACGTCGGCGCCATGCGTGCCGTGCTGAACGCGTGGCAGGAGGCGCAGCCCAACCTCTGGCCGCCGCGCGGGCGCTGGGCCGTGGAGCGCAAGGAGGACGGCGCCGTGATCGGCGGCCTCGGCATCCGGCTGCTGCCACCGTTCGAAGAGGACCTCGAGCTGAGCTGGCAGCTGAGCCCCGGCGTCTGGGGCCAGGGTTACGCGTCGGAGGCGTCACAGGCGCTCATCCAGTGGGCGTTCACGCAGGACACCGACGAGCTGTTCGCCGTCGCGCGGCCGAACAACACCCGCGCGATCGCCGTCGCCAAGCGGCTCGGCATGCAGTGGGTCGGCGAGACCGACAAGTACTACAACCTGCGGCTGCAGGTGTACCGGATCCGGCACACCGACCTCATCGACTGACCGGCTCCAGCAGGAAGACGCGGATCTCGCGGTGCTCGGCCCGCACGGCGTAGCGGTCGTACGCGGGCCAGTACTCCGCGACCGCGTCCCACATCTCCTGGCGCTCTTCCCCGATGAGCAACCGCGCGGTGACGTCGGCCGTCCGGCCGGCGATCGCGGCGGTCGCCTTCGGGTTGGCCAGCAGGTTCGCCGACCACGCCGGATGCGCTTCGCCACCCCAGTTCGAGCCGATGACGACGTACCCGCCGCCGCGCTCGACGTACAACAGCGGCACCTGACGCGGTTCGCCGCTGCGGCGCCCGAGCGTGGTGAGCAGCAGCGTCCGCAGCCCGACGGCGGTGCCGACGCCGACCCGGCCACCGCTGATCCGCAGCAGCACCCGGTCGGCCGGCATCAACGCCCGCCCGACCACCGCGAAAGCCTTGCTCTTCCCGAACCCCGCGAACACACCCCGCAACCCAGCCACCCCTCGAACCCTAGCGGCCGGGCCCTCTGCCGCGGCTGGTCGTGAGTGTTTAGGGCGGTTCTAACCGCCCTAAACACTCACGACCCCCGGGCGGCACTCACCAGGTGGACGGGGCGGGTGGCGGGACCACCGGCGGGCGGTCGTCGCAGGTGATCGTGTTCGGGAGGAGCCACGGGGCCAGCCAGCTCGAGTTGCCGCCGAGGTCGGTCAGCGAGAACTCCGAGCCCGTCGGCCGGAAGTTGAACGACCCGCAGTTGTTGACGCCGACCGCGCCGACGTTGCGGGCATCGACGTCGCGGAACGACGCCGACCCGGCCGCGCGGGCGCTCAGCACCGACGTCCCGGCGCCGTCGACGCGCAGGTCCGCGAACTTCAGGCCGTTGATCGAGTACAGGTCCTTCACCGGGAAGTCGCTGACCAGCATGATCGCGTTGTAGGTGTTGTCGAGGAAGGCGTCGCCGGTCACCTGGACGTCGGCGTCGATGTTCTTTTCCAGGGCGTAGAACCAGATCGCGCCGAGCCCGATCTTCCAGTTGAGTTCGAAGGTCCCGGCCCGGACGGTCGTGTTGTCCGTGATCCGCACGTACCCGGTGAACGCCTCGGCGCCGAAGCGCGAGCCGACCTGGATCGCGCTGCCCTCGCGGATCGGGTCGGCGATCAGGTTGCCCGCCACGGTGGTGTCGGTGCCGCCGTAGAGCGCGATCCCGTTGGCCAGCACCGGCGTCTGGACGGTGTTGTGGCTGAACGTGTTCCGCGCGTTTTCGGTCTTCTCCGACCACATCGCGAGGCCGTCGTCGCCGGTGTTGCGGACGAAGTTGTTCGACACCACCGAGTCCGTGACGCCGGTGTGGAAGTTCAGGCCGTCGGCGATCTGGTCGGCGATGACGTTGTTCGTGATCCGCGTGTTCTTCATCGGGCCGTCGAACCACAGGCCGACCTTGGTGTGGTGCAGGTAAAGGCCGTCCACAGTGGAGTCGCTGAGCGCGCCGCCGATGGCGTTGACCTGGTCGGTGTCGACGCGCTCCCGGACGTCGCCGACGATCGCGAAGCCGGAGAGGTGGACGTTGTGACTGCCGCCGGCGGACGCGTCACGACCGTAGAAGCCGACGCCGGTGTGCACCGAGCCGTCCGGCGCGGGGGTGTCGAGCTTGACCTCGTGCCCCTTGACGATCGTGTACCAGTTGCCGGCGCCCTCGATCGTGACGTCGTCGACGATGATGTGCCGGTTGACCTGGTAGGTGCCAGGCGGCAGGTAGACCTTGAGGTGCGCCCGGCGGGCGAAGGCGATCGCGCGGTCGAGGGCGTCGGCGGAGTCGCGCCTGCCGGTCGGGTCGGCGCCGAAGAACAGGACGTTCGCGGCGACGAGGTCGACGCGCGGCGGCGCGACGACCTCGGAGTCGAGCAGGTCGACGACCGTCCACGCGGCGGGCGTCCCGGCCGGGACGGTGAGCCGGACCTTGTCCCCGGCCCGGTAGGTCTTGCCGAGCAGCAGGCGCTGTTCGTCGTAGAAGTGGTTGGGACGGAAGGGTTTCGCGACGACCGGCGGCGGGGTGGTCGCGGCGGGGACGCACGAGCACTCGGTGATCCACCAGTCCGGGTGCAGCAGGTCCGCGTCCGGGTCGTTCGTGAACGGGTACTGGTTGTACAGCCACGCGTACTGCGAGGTCAGCGTCATCGCCTGCCGGTGGCCGCCGTCGACGGTGACGTCCAGCGGCGCGGTGATCCCGCCGCCGTGCGGCGCGTCCGGGATGCTGTAGCGGACGGTGATGGCGTTGGCCGCGGCGGGCAGCGTGAACTCGACGTGCTGCCCCGCCGCGAGTTTCACGGCGCGACGGCCGGACGCCTCGGCGGGCAGCGTGTACGCCGAGCGGTCCGGGCCGATCACGGTGCCGTCGGTGCGGGCGTTCTCCGCCTCCTGCTCGGCGAAGCCGACCGAGGCGCCGCGCCCGGCGACCAGCGCGGGGTCGAGCGCGGCGCGCGTCACCACGGGCCGGGCGGCGGCGGCCGACGCGGGGACGGCGACGGAGACAAGAGCGGTGACGACCGCGACGAACGCGGCTCCGAGGGTGCTTCGCGACATCGCGGGACTCGTTTCTCTCGGGCGTGCGGCGGAAGAGTAGGTCGCACTTCGACCAGGCCACAAGACGTTGCCCCGATTTTGCCCGAACTTACTCCGAACTTGCGTTGTGCGGTCGCAGACTTGCGCAATCGGACGTTCACTCCCGCGCGGGCGTGGGTTTCTGGCACGGTCGGGGCATGACTCGTCCCGAATCCGCCGCCGAGGTCTTCGACGCGCTCGGCAAGGACTACGAAGCCGCCTTCCGCACCGCGATCGCCCAGCGGGACGCGATCACGGCGTTGATCGAATCGCTGCCCCCGCGGGCGAAGGTGCTCGACCTGGGCTCGGGCACCGGGCGCCCGGTCGCCGAACTGCTGGCCGCGGCGGGCCACGACGTCACCGGGTACGACATCGCGCCGAAGATGGTCGAGATCGCGCGGGCGCAGGTGCCCGCCGCCCGGTTCGACCTCGGCGACCTGCGCGAACTGACCTTCGAGGACGGCACCTGGGACGCGGTCACGACGTTCTTCTCGCTGCTGCAGCTCACGCGCGCGGAGCAGGAGACCGTGATCGGCCGGCTGGCGGCCTGGGTGAAACCGGGCGGTCTGGTCCTGCTGGCCACCGTGCCGGCGGATGTCGACGGGCTCGACATCGTCTTCATGGGACACCCCGTGCGCGCGAGCAGTTTCACCGCCGAAGCGCTGGCCGGGCTGCTGCGCGCGGCCGGGCTCGAGATCATCCGCGAGGAGCGAGCGGAGTTCGTCCCGGACCACCCCGGTGCCGCGCCCGAGCCGCACGTCTACCTGACCGCGCGCCGGGTTTCGTGAGTCAGTCGTGGCGTCAACCCCTCACCGGGAAGATCACCCAGCGGATATGAATTTTACTCAACTTCATGCGTATCCCGGGCGCCGGAACCCGAGCTAAAGTGAGGGATGGGCATCGAAGCTCTGGCCAGGCCGGTACCTCGCGAACACCGTGAGCTGGTGCGCGAAATGCTGGGCCGGCTGCCGGAGTTCGCCGATCGCCTCGCCCGGCTGCTCAGCGACGAGGACGAGTTCTACCGCCAGGTCGACCACGTCGCGCCGGCCGAGCTGCGCAAGGTCTGCCACGCCAACCTCGAACGCGCGCTCACGGCGCTGGCCGACGGCCACGGCCTCGCCCTCGACGCGGCCCGCAAGACCGGGCTCGTCCAAGCGCGGCAGGGCATTCCGCTGCCGGCGGTGCTGCGCGCGTTCCGGATCGGCGGCACGTTCGTCTACGAGGCCCTGCTGGAGCTGGCCGGGCCCGAGTTCCTCAGCTCCACCCGCACGATCGAGATCAACTCCTACGTCTGGAAGGCGATCGACCTCTACTCGGACGCGCTGACCACGGCGTACGACGAGGTCGCGGCCGAGCCGTCGAACGCGAACGTCCAGCGGCTGGACGACCTGCTGCGCGGCCGGCTGGCCGGTCAGTCCGAAATGGAGTCCGCGGCCCGCGAGCTGGGGCTGCCGACCGCGGGCATGTTCGTCGCGGTCGTCACCGAACGCGTCGAACCGGACGGGCAGGACACCGTCGAGGCCTTGATGCGGGCGCGGCGCTGGCGGTCGGCCTGGCGGCCCGGCGGCGAGGCGGGCCTGGTCGCGATCGACCGGATCGAAGACGTCCGACGGCTGCGGGAAGTGCTGGGTTCACTGCCGGTCGCGGCCGGGCTGAGCCGGCCGTTCACCGGGTTCCCGGACGTCCCGGACGCGCTGCACCGGGCCCGGATCGCGCGACGCTCACTGCCGTCGGCGACCGCGGGCGTGGTGGTGTTCGGCGACTCGCCGGTGACCACGCTGGTCGCGGCCGCGCCGGGGATGGCCCGCGACGTCGTGCGGTCCGCGTTGTCGGGGGTGCTCACGCTGCCGGGTGCCGAGCGCAAGGTCCTGCTCGACACGCTGCTCGCGTGGTTCGGCGGCCACGGGTCGGCGAAGGAGGCGGCGGACCAGTTGTTCGTGCACCCCAACACCGTCCGCTACCGCCTGCGGCGCGTGCAGGAGCTGACCAAGCGCGACCTGACCGATCCGGTGGACATCGGCGAGCTGTACGTCGCCCTCGAATCGGTACGGCTGGATCCCGTCGATTGACTTTCGATAGATATCCAGCGATAGTCGTCACATGTTCGCAGAGAAGTGGGCAGTACCCGCGCTCCGGGTCTTCCTCGTCGTGCTGTTCGCCGTCCTGGTCGTCTTCCAGACGCTCTCGCTGCCCGGCGGGATCGCGTACACGACGTCGCAGAACCCGCACGACGCGAGCCTGCGGTGGCCGCTGACCGCGATCGCGGTGTTCCTGGTGCTGTGCGTCGAGGTGGTCCTCGTCGCGACGTGGAAGCTGCTGACCCTGGTCAAGAAGGACCGGATCTTCACCAGCGGTGCCCTGAAGTGGGTCGACGCGATCGTCTGGGCCGTGGTCGCCGCGTGGGTGGTCTTCGCCGGCATGCTCATCTTCGTCGGCTTCAACGCGGACGACCCGGGGATGCCGATGGTGTTGTTCCTGGCCACCGTCGGGATCACCGTGATCGGCCTGCTGATGGTGGTCATGCGCGCCCTGCTGCGCCAGGCCACTACGCTGCGTACCGACATGGAAGCGGTCATCTGATGGCGATCGTCGTGCGCATCGACGTCGAGCTCGCCAAGCGCAAGCTGAGCGTCGGCGAGTTCGCGGAGAAGGTCGGGCTGACGCCGGCCAACGTCGCCGTCCTGAAGAACGGCCGCGCGAAAGCCGTGCGCTTCAGCACGTTGGAAGCCATGTGCCGGGTCCTCGAGTGCCAGCCCGGCGACCTGCTGGAGTGGGTCGACGACTAGGCGAGGTCGACGGGCCGCACCCGCAGCTTTTCGGCGATCCGGGCCAGTGCCTGCTGGTCGGCCGCGGTGAGCGGGTCGAGCACGAGCTGCCGCACGGCCCGCACGTGCGCCGGCGCCGCGGCGACGACCACGGCGTAACCCGCGTCGGTCAGGGCGGCCAGCGTGTAGCGGCCGTCTTCTGGATCGGGTGAGCGTTCGACCCAGCCCCGCTGCTCGAACCGCTTGACCACGTTGGACAGTCGCGAGAGCGAACCGTTGGCCAGGTAGGCGAGTTCGCTCATCCGCAGCCGGCGGTCCGGCGCCTCCGACATCTGGCTGAGCGCCAGGTACTCGAAGAGCGTCACGCCGGCTTCCTGCTGCAACGGCGCTTCCAGCTTGCCCGGCAGCAGCAGGACGAGCGAGGCCAGCCCGGTCCAGGCGTCCTTTTCGGACGGCGTCAGCCAGCGCGGCTCGTCGTCATCGGGTGCCATGGGGGAACTCTACCCAGCTCGGCATGACTTCACGCTTGAAGTCTGATACGTTGACTTCAAGCGTGAAGTCAACCGAAGGGAACGTCATGCCCGAGTTCTTCGTCACCCCCGGCTACGGCCCCAAGCACCTGGCCGCCCTGCACTACACGCAGGCGGTCCGGATCGGCGACCGCGTCGAGATCTCGGGCCAGGGCGGCTGGGACGACGACACCGTCTTCCCCGAGTCCCTGGAAGAGGAGATCGTCCAGGCCTTCGAGAACGTCGAGCGCACGCTCGCCACCGCGGGCGCGAACTGGACCGACGTGGTCGCCGTGGACTCGTTCCACATCCCCACGGCACCCGACACCATCGGCGACGACCACACGCGCGTCATGGTCGAGCAGTTCCGCAAGCGTATGGGCGACCGGGCCCCGATCTGGACCCAGCTCGGCGTCGCGGCTTTGGGTGCGCCGGGGATGCGGGTGGAGATCCGGGCCACGGCCATCGTGAGCTGAGCCTCCGGATTTGTCGGTGGTGTCTGTGACGATGGCGGCATGACGGAAACACCCGCCGCGGCGGAACCGGACCGCCGGTTCCGGCTGGAGACCCTCCGCGACATCGTCCAGGCCGAACTGGCCGCCGCCGGGTTGCCGGTGGCGCCGGGAGAACACCCGACCGGCACCGCCGGTGCGGTCGTGTACGTCGACGTGCCGGACCTGCGCGGAGTGGCGGTCGACTGGTACGAGCACGCGATCCTGCTCGACGCGGCGCAGGAAGCCTGGGGCGACGACCCGCACCGCGAGGGCGCGGAGTGCGCGGCGTTCGGGCGGTTGACGTCCGCGATCGGGGCAGCGATGGCCGAGGCGATGCGGACGATCCTGACGGCCGCCGGCCTGGAGGTCGCCGACGCCGGCAACGACTACATGCCCGGCCAGTTCCTGGTGACCCGCGTGGTGACCCCGTCGGCGTGGCGGGCGCGGCGGGACGACCGGTTCACGCGGCGCCACGAATCGATGCTGGCGGCGTGGAACACCCGGCTCGCGGCCGAATGCCCGAACCCGGACTGCGAGGTCCACCGGAAGGGAGCGGCCGCGAATTCCTGACACGGCGTGCGGCAGCGCCGCGGCTCGGCGGTAGCCGTTCGGCCCCGGGCTAAGCCGCGTCCAGCTCCACCAGCCTCGCCAGTTCCAGCAGGGTGCCCTCGAAGCCGGGGCCGGCGGTGAGCTCCACCGTGAGCGGGCCCCCGCGCCGGGCCGTGCCCACGGGGAGCGTCACCGCCGGCTCCGTCCACTGGGGACGGTCCACGGCGGCCGAGACGACCACGTCCGCTCTCGGCGCCGGGCGGCGGCGGCCGCCCGCGTCCAGGTCGAGTACCACGTTGCCGTGCAACGAAAGCAGGGCCGCCACGTCGGCGACGGCGTCGCGCAGCTCGCGGTCGGCTATCGAGTCGGAATGGGCGCCGATCGCCGGACGGGGCGGCTCGGCGTCGCGGGTCAGGCGGGGGACGAACCGCGCCAGGTCGCCGCGATCGCAGACGAGCGTGCGGATGCCCGGGATGCCCGCCGACGGATCACTGAGGCTGACACCGACGCTCGCGGCCGCCGCCACGATCCGGGCGCGCCAGCGAGCGGTGGCCGCGATGGCGACCATCGGAGGATCCTGCGACAAAGTGGGGATTCTCCCTTGCGGTACTGCGCGGCGGAGTGAGGATCGTCCGATGGTGGGCCCACGCCCGTTGTGCCCGGGAACAAACATGTTTGGTCGCTTGGTGCGAATGGCGGCGCACATGCGACCTTCCGGTCGTACCGGGTGTCTGTGACCGCCGGTCACACTTTGACGCCCGGCGTGGCGCGGGCCACTATCCGGGCACTGATTACCGCCCGGTAATTTGCGTGACACCAGGAGGACCGTTGCGACGTGCTTTCGGCCTGATCTTGCTGGCACTGGGCGTATTCGCGGTCGCGGGTGCCGTGCTCCTGCCGACCTACGTCTACCCCAAGCTCGCCAAGGTGCCGCTCGACCAGGATTCGACGTCGCTGCTCGAAGGCACCGCGAGCCAGGTGCTCGCCGTGACGGACAACGGTTCCGGCCCGGTCTCGGCGATCCGCAAGGACGCCAAGCTGACCGCGACGGCCCACGTGCAGGCGAACTTCGCGGCGCCGGAGATGCACCAGGACACCGACTACGCGGTCTGGCTCCTGGCCGTGCAGGTCACCGACGACGCCGACAACACCGTGCTCAGCGCGAGCAAGCGGCAGGTCTGCTTCGACCGGCGCACCGGCGAGGGCTACGAGCCGCGCGGCGAGTCCGACCCGCAGTGCGACGCCAAGAGCAGCTTCGTCACCGAGCTGAAGGACAAGGCGGACAAGGACGGCCAGAAGCCGCCGGAGACGAACGACTACAAGGCGCAGCCCGGGCTGCAGTTCAAGTTCCCGTTCGGCACCGAGCAGCAGGACTACAAGGTCTACGACGACAACACCGGCGCGGCCGTCACCGCCAAGTACTCCGGGACCGAGACCGTCGACGGGATCGAGACCTACAAGTTCGTCCAGGACATCCCCGACACCAAGACCGCCACGAAGGACGTGCCGGGCTCCCTCGTCGGCTCCGCGGACCCGACCGTCAAGGCCGACCTCTACTACCGCGGCGTCAACACGATGTGGGTGGAGCCGGTCACCGGGATCGAGGTCAAGCAGCAGCAACAGCAGCACCAGGAGTTGCGCACCCTCACCAGCTCGGCCGTGGTGTTCGACGGGACGCTCGCCTTCACCGCGGAGACCGTCGCGAAGATGGCCGACCAGGTGAACGCGAACAAGGGCCGCTTGGAGTTCCTCTCCAGCACCGGTCCCCTGTGGCTCGGGATCGGGGGCGGCGTGCTGATCATCGTGGCGATCGTGCTCCTGGTCCGGCGGCCGCGCCCCGAGACCCCGCCGCAGCCGCGGCGGAAAGTGCTCTACACGGCGAACACCTGAGTCAGCGCCGCCGCAACACCAGGACCAGATTCCAGGACGCGATTTCCCGCAGGGCCGGGACCCGCACGATCCACATCGCCCAGCTCGGGTGATAACGCGGGTACCCGGCCACCAGATCGGCCAGCGGCGTCGCCTTCGCCCAGCGGAGCGCGGCGCCGACCGACACCGGGAAAAGGCTTTCGCCGAATTTGTTCTTCGGCTGCTTCCCGAGCTTCCGGAAATACCGCTGACGCGCGTAGTAACCGCCGAGGAAATGCCACGGCGCGGTCTCGTGCCCGCCCCAGGGTGAATACCACGGCGTGAACGACGCGAAGACGGTGCCGCCGGGCTTGGTCACCCGGCACATCTCGTCGAGCATCACCCACGGCTTCGCGACGTGCTCCAGCACGTTCGACGAGTAGCAGACGTCCACGGATCCGCTGCGCACGGGCAGTTCCGTGCCGCTCGCGCGGATCATGTTCTCCCCCGGCTCACCGCGCGCGGACAGCTCGCCGACGTCCGGGTCGACCCCGAGATACGTCGCGCCGGCCGCGCGGAAGGCGTCCGAGAAATACCCCGGGCCGCCCCCGACGTCGAGCACCGTGCGCCCGGACAGCGGAGCGTGCGCCGCCAATTGCCGCACGGAGTCTGCGGCGAGCGCCGAGTAGAAGCCGTCCGGGTCGGTCTGTTCGGTGAGAAAAGTGCGGAAGAGCGTCACGGAACGGTGGAGCGTCGCGCGGTGCGGCGCGGTGTTCGGGGCGACGACCGGATTTACTGCCATTGAACCATCGCTTTCCGAAATACGTTCCTCTACTGTGTACGCATACTGTGTACGCACCGGTAACCTAGCATCGTCGCTACAGTTTGGATAACCCGATGGACCGTCCTCGTGTGCTCCTGGTCAACTGGCGCGACACCGGCCACCCCGAGGGCGGCGGGTCCGAGCGGTACGTCGAGCGGATGGCCGAAGGGCTCGCGAAAGCGGGCTACCGGGTCGAGATCCAGTGCGCGGCCTACCCCGGCGCGACCGCGGGCGAATGGCGAGACGGCGTCCGCTACCGGCGCCGCGGCAACAAGTTCGGCGTCTACGCGCACGCGCTGCGGGCGATCCGGCGGGCCCGCGCCGACCTGGTGGTGGACGTCCAGAACGGGATGCCGTTCTTCGCCCGGCTGGTCGCCGGCTGTCCGGTGCTGGTGCTCGTGCACCACGTCCACAAGGAACAGTGGATCAGCGCGCTGGGCGAGACGCTGGGCCGGATCGGCTGGTGGATCGAGTCGCGGCTGGCGCCGTGGCTGTTCCGCGAGTGCGCCTACGTCACGGTTTCCGAGGTCACCAAGGCCGAGCTCGCCGGGCTGGGCGTCGACCGCGACCGCGTCACCGTGGTCGCCAACGGCCTCGACGCGCCCCCGCCGGTGGCGGCCGGACGCGACAGTTCGCCCACGCTGGTCGCGGTGAGCCGGCTGGTGCCGCACAAGCGGATCGAGCACGCCATCGACGTCGTCGCGCGGCTCGCGCGGCGCTGGCCGCAGCTGCGGCTCGAGGTCGTCGGCCAGGGGCCGTGGGACGAGGTGCTGCGGGCGCACGCGGCCGAGCGCGGCGTCGCGGACCGCGTCACCCTGCACGGCTGGGTCGACGAGCAGGCCAAGCACGAGATCCTGGCGCGCTCGTGGCTGCACCTGTGCCCGTCGGTCAAGGAGGGCTGGGGCATCGTCATCATGGAGGCGGCCGCGCACGGCGTGCCCTCGGTCGCCTACCGCGCGGCGGGCGGCGTCGCCGAGTCCATCGTGGACGGCCGGACCGGGCTGCTCGCCGACGACTTCGACGACTTCACCGCCCGCGTCGACGGCCTGCTCGCGGACGGCCTGCGCCGCGCGGAGATGGGCCTGGCCGGCGCCGAGCGGGCCGGGAAGTACAGCTGGGACCAGAGTGTCGGCGAGTTCGCCTCACTCGTGCGGGACGTCGCCGGCCGGCCCGCGCCGCGGCCCCGCGTCCTGAGTTCAGCCGGCCTGTTCCCGCACCGCGTCGCGGAACCGGTCCACCAGCCGGCCGGCGGCCGCCGCGCCGAAGTCCTTGCGGCGGGCGCGCACGGTCACCGTGGTGGTGTCCCCCGTGGTCGCCGCGCCGAACGCCACGCCTGAGCGGCCGCTCGCGGCCGGGTAGAACGCGATCGAGCGGACGGTGTCCCCGGTGGACACCACGCCGAGGTTCGACACCAGGAACGTCGAGCCGAGCCTGCTCGCCAGCGCCCGGGTGCCCAGCCGGGCGATCCGGCTGCTGCGCGCGGGGAAATCGGGCTCGGGCGGCTGCGCGCGCAGGACGTCCGCGACGGCGCCGGAGTCCGGGTCGGCCGGCAGCCGCAACCGGAAGAACGCGCTGTCGTGCACGGGTTCCGGCGCGGCGCCGGAGCGCCACGACGCACCCAGCGCGGCGACGACGCGGACCGTGCGGGCGCCGTGCGCGTGGTTCCAGCGTCCGGTCGCGCGGGTGGCGGCCGCGACGAACCCCGCGGCGCCCAGCCGCAGCCGGGGCACGCGGCGGGCTTCGAAGACGTCTCCCGCGCTCTCGCCGTCCCGGTCGGGCACGATCCGGCCGGGTGGCGCGAAAAGCGCCTCAGCGAGCCGCTGGACGGCCGAGACGAGGAAGGGCTTCCCGCCGTCGGTGCGCGCCCCGATGCCGCGCGCCGCCGAGGAAACCGGGACGTCGAGGAGGAAGCCGAGCAGGGCGAGCAGGCCGAGGCCGTCGAGCGCGCCGTGGTGGCCGGCGACGAGCAACGCCGGTTCGTCCGTGCTGACGGCGACGCGCACCAGGGGCGCGCCGCGCTCGTAGGGCTCGGCCGCGAACCGGGCGCGGACCCGGGAAATCCCGGCCGCGGTGGTCTGTTCGACCGCCGGCGCGGCGCCGAGGAGCGGGTACTGCGGGAGGACGGCCGCCAGCCGCGCGCGGAGTTTCTCCGGGTCCGGGGCCGAAAAGAGGTCCGCTTCCAGGAGGATGCTCCAGGAAACGGTGGGGTCGCCGTAGAGCCCGACCACGCGGTGCGCGTGGTCGGTGGCGGACTGCGTCATGCGCGTCAGCGGTTCCCGTACAGCTTGGCCGGGTGGTCCGCGGGGTTGTACTTCACCTGCGCGTTGAGCTGGTCCTGCACCTGGGCGGTGCTGTCCGGGTCGGCGCTCTGGATGAGGGCGAAGCCCGCGCCGGTCGCCAGACCGCCACCGATGATGACGGCGGCTACCACCCCGATGAGCGTGCCCACGTGTCACTCCTTCTTCCGCGGCGGGAAAGTCCTGCCGCGGCTCAATGTACGCATCGGTAACATGCGGCACAACAGTGCGACGCAGAGCAACGTGAGCGCTACTCCGTCCGCGAGCAAAGCCGGGCCCCACGCAACGGCTTTCACGGGTGCCTCACCCGGGGTCCGGTACAGCGTCAGCCATTCCCCCGACCACACCGGCGTCGCGCCGGCGAGCAGCCGCGGGTCGACGTCGCCCGGGGTCCCGTGTTCGACGAGGATCCAGCCGACCCCGGCCGCGGTGAGCTCCTCGGCGGACGTCGCGGCGCGCACGTCGCCGATCCGCGGGTCCTCACCGGCGATCCGGTCGGCCCCGACCTGCAGGGTGTCGTCCATCAGCACCGGTTTCGGGAGCACGCGCGGCGCCGGGTCGAGCTGCGTGCGGCCGCCGTTCCACGCGAAGCCGCGGAACGTCGAGAGAGGCAACGCCAGCACGTCGCCGGGATGGTCGGCGCCACCGAGCACTTCGGACACCGCGCGCCAGTCGTCCGGGTACTGCGCGGTGCCGAGCCGCCCCCAGCCACCCCACGCCAGGTCCGGCATGGTGAGGATCGGGAAGAGCGCCGCGGCCGCGACGAGCCCGGTGCGTCCCTGTCTCGTCCGCAGTTTCGCCGCCGCGGCTTCGATCGCGAGCGCGAACCCGATCGCGAGCGGCAACGCCCACCAGGCCACCCACTTCTGGGCGTCACGCAGCAGACCGGCGCCGGGGAGCCGCCGCGTCGCGAAGTCCAGCACGGCCTCACCGAACGGCAGCGTGGCGAGCGAAGCCAGCAGCACGCCCGCGACGCCGAGGAGGAAGAGCGCGCGGACCGGCGGGGTGCCCCAGCGCGCGGCGAGCGGTTTCAGCCCGGCCAGTGCGATCGCGACCGTGATGAGCACGAGCACGGGGATCAGCGGCATCGCGCGGCTGCCGGGCACCGTCTCGGCGTTCCAGATCCCGCCGAGGCCGAGGACGCTGAGCAGCGCCGGGCCCCAGCTTTCGGCGCGGGCGCTGAACGCCGTGACGCCGGCCGGGTCGGAGTACGTGCCGCCGGCGTCGAGGAACGTCGGCACCAGCCAGGGCAGGTTGAGCAGCACGGCGATGCCGAGCGTCGCCGGGATCCGGCGCGAGCCGGCGGCCACGATGGCGACGGCGGCGGCGAGCACCCCGCCCGGCGGCGTCAGCACGGCGGGCGCGCAGGTGAGCACGAGGCGCCACAGGGATTTCGGTTCGTGGTCGCGGGCGGCGAGGCCGGCGCGGACGATCCACGGCAGGCACGCGTACGCCACAAGCAGCGGCCAATGCCCGATGAACAGCCGTTCCGCGAGATACGGCGTCCAGGCGTACGCGGTCGCGGCGACCAGCCGGGTGCCGGTGTGCTCGGTCGGGACGAGCTTGCCCGCGCCGTACGCGGCGAAGAAGATCGCCAGCAGCAGCACGAGTTTCTGGACGACGTCGCCGGGCAGCACGGTGGTGACGAGCGCGACGGCGGCGTCGGCGGGCACCGACCGCGGCAGCGTCGCGCCGATCCCGAAGGCGTCCGGCACGAAGTACTGCCGCGGCGCGAACACCATGTCGTAGCTCAGGACGAACCCGCGGCCGAGCAGGGGCGCGCAGACGGCGAACGCGAGCACGGCGGAGACGGCGGGAAGGGCCAGCCGCCTGCCCGGTGCGTCCACGGCCCTTCCTTTCCGTCTTCCGCGCGGTTATCGTCGCTGCTCATTACTCGCCGGTAATGGGAGCCCGTCGTTGAGCGTAGACACCGAAGCCGAACCGGCGCGGACCGGCAGCCGGGTCGCGGCGATCCTCGTCTCGCTGGCGCTCGCGGGCAACAACGCGGGCAGCTACGTCCTGAGCCTCGCGGCGGCGCGGATCCTCGCGCCGGGCGCCTTCGGGGAGCTGAGCTCGCTGCTGGCGGTGCTGGTGATCGGCGTCGTCCCGGCGATGGGGCTGCAGACGGTGGTGGCGCTGCGCGTCGCGCGCTCGCCGCAGCACACGGGGTCGCTGTTCGCGCTGGGCCTGGTGACGAGCGGCATCGTCGCGGCGGCGGCGTTGACGCTCAGCCCGTTGCTGGTGCTCCTGCTGCACCTGGGCTCGCTGGCGCCGGCGCTGCTGGTGACGGCGTCACTCGGGCCGTTGACGCTCCTGGGGCTGTTCCACGGCTTCCTGCAGGGCAGCCACCGCTTCGCGACGCTGGCCGGGCTGATCGCGCTCGAAGGCGTCGGCAAGGTCGGCGGCTCACTGGCAGGCCTGCTCGTCTCGGGTTCGACGACGGGCGCGCTGGCCGGCACGGCGATCGGGTCCCTGGCGGTGGTCACGGCGAGCTGGCAGATCTGCGGCCGCCCCCGCCCCCGCTGGGCCGACCGCCACGGCGGCGACGTCCTCCACACGGCTCAGGCGATGCTGGCGCTGGTGCTGCTGGTGAACCTGGACCTGGTCTTGGCCCGCCACACGCTCCCCGCCGCGGAGGCGGGCGAGTACGCGCTCGGGGCGATCGTCACGAAGATCGCGTACTGGCTGCCACAGGCGGTAGGCGTCCTGGTGCTCCCCCGGTTCGCTCACGGTGCCGCCCGCCGCCGTGCGTTGCCGGTGGCGCTGGGCGTGTGCGCTTCTCTGGACGCGGTGGTGGTGCTGGTGACGCTCGTCTTCGGGTCCCGGCTGCTGCCCTTGATCGGCGGAGCCCGGTACGCCGGCAGCACGATGCCGCTGTGGCCGTTCGCACTGGCGGGGTCGATGCTGGCGCTGGTGCAGATCCTGTTGTACGCGCGGCTGGCTGACGGTGACCGCCGGGTGACGGTCCTGATGTGGGCGGCGGTCGCGGTGGAGGCGGTGCTGATCCCGGCGTGGCTGCACGGATCGGCGACACAGGTGGTGACGGTCGCGGCGTGCTGCGCGGGCGGGCTGGCGGTGGCGGGGGCGCTGGTGGAGATCCGGGCTCGCCGCGCGGGCTGAGCACGAACGGACCGTTCGTGCGTTTCGCTTTCGTTCCGGCGAAGATCGTTTCATCCTGGAGCGGTGCGAAGAGGAGACTGGACCCGGCAGCCGCTTCTGTCCCCTGGCGGTCCGCGGGTGGCGACCGAGGAACACCGGATCCGCGCCGCGCTGCTGCACGGCCGTGAAGGCGCGCTGCTGACCGGGATCCACGCGATGCTCCGGCACGGGCTCCGCAGCGCTCCCGAACCGACGGATGTCCACGTGCTGGTGCCCGCGGACCGCCGCGTCGGCAGCATGGCGTTCGTCCACGTCGAACGAACCACACGGCTGCCTCCCGCCCGAGTGCTTCGAGAGGTCCCGACGGTACCGACGCACCGGGCGGTGATCGACGCCGCGCGGCGCATGCGAAACCACGATGCCGTGGTCGCGATGATGGCCGAAGCTATCCAGCGTCGCCGCTGCACGCCGGAAGCCCTTGCGCGTGAACTCGCGGACGGCAAGCGCGCGGGGAGATCGTTGCCCGCCCGTGCGCTGGCGCCTCTGCTCGGCGGCGCACGCTCAGTGGCCGAGGTGGACGCGTGGCGATTGCTCGGCCGCTCGAAACTGCCTGAGTGCCGGTGGAACATCAAGCTGTTCACCGCGGACGGTCGCTACATCGCCACCCCGGATGCCTGGTGGGACGAAGTCGGTCTCGCCTGGGAGATCGACTCCCGCAGCCATCACGCCGGGCCCGGCGAGCACGCCGGGACGCTCGCGCGGAACACGCGTTATCTGAGAGCGGGTGTGGTAGTGCTCCAGACCCTGCCTGCCCGGCTCCGCAGTGAACCGCAGAAGGTCCTCGCCGAGTTGCGAGCGGCCTACGGGATCGCCCGCGGCCGACCCCGCCCGGACGTGCACACCGGGTGAGTTCGATGGAGGATTCTGGCCACCTGACGTCCCAGATCCTCCATCGTCAAGCCCCACCGGCCGTCGGCTCGGTGGGGTTCTCCTTGCGGGTGAACCAGTCGATGCACGTCGCCACCGTGGCCGCGGCCGCCAGCAGCAGCGCGGCCTGGGTGACCGGGCCGTACGCCCAGTCCTGGCCGTGGCCCAGTACCCGGCCCGTCACCGAGACCGCCGCGGCCACCGCCATGCCGCCGAACGCCAGGAACCTCGGTGCCCGTTCCGAGAACTGGCGTGCCAGCAGGCAAGCGATCAACAGCACCACCGGGAGCATCCCGCCCAGCGCGACCAGCAGGCCGATCAGCAGCACCGGCACCACGACCGCGCCCCCCGCCACCACCGGAAAACGGCGTCGGCGGGCCGGCCAGGCCACGCCCACCAGCACCAGCAGTACCGCCAAAGCCCCGATCAAGAGCCCCGTGCGGTAAGTGGAATCCGGGGTGAACGACAGCGAGACCACACCCCCGGCCCCCGCCGGGACGATCCAGGCCTGCTGCCAGCCGTCCACGCGGGTGCGCGTCAGCGGCTTGCCGTCCATTGTGGCCACCCAGCCCGCGTTCGCGTTCTCCGGGACGGCCAGCACCGACTCGTCGCCCGGGGCGACCGTCACCGAGCGCGAAGTCGCCTCCCACGTGCCGATCTGCACCGCCCGGTGCGAAACCGGCGCCGCAGGAGACGCGGCGGGACGCAGCCACAGGTCCTGGACCACGAACGACTCCGACCGGTCCGTGCGCAGCTCGTGGCCGCCCGACGGCAGTTCGATGCCGCCCTCCGAGTCGCGGCACATCGTCAGCGGCAGCGGCCGGTGGTCGATGATGTCCGACATCGTGCCCGTCACCGACGTCCGGTAGTCGAGGCCGTCCAGGTGGATGTTCGGGCCCGCGCCGCACGGCACCGTGAACGCCGGGTCCGGCCCCGGCAGCAGGCCGTCCGTGCCGGACAGCTCCAGGCTGCCGACGCCGACCACCGCGCGGGCCGCCGGATCGTCGTCGTCACCGGGGACGATGATCTGCAGCTGGTCGGTGTCGAGCGGCTCGAACGTGCCGGACCCGCTCTCGTCCAGCGGCACCGTGCGATTGCCCGTCCGGCCGACCAGCTCCACCTGCCGCGGCGCCTTCGCCCCGCTCGACGGCGAAACCCCGATGTGCAGCGCCGAAATCCGCTTCGGCGCGGTCCAGCCCAGGGTCAACGTCGGCCGCAGGTCGGTGACGTCGGGACGCCACGTCGTGCCCGGATCGCCGTCGACCGCGGCGAACCCGCTCGCCGCCGGGTCGCCGCCGAGCTGCGACGTCGACGCGACCGTCACCCCGGGCAGCGACACCGGGTTCTTGCCGCCGCCCGCGGGCAGCACCGAGCCGCCGACGAGGAACGTCGCGTCCGCAGACGTGCCGAACAGCCGCCGGATGCCGTCGGGTTCCTCGCCGTCGCGGGCGGCCGTCGCGTCGCAGCGCACCGCGCCGCCCGCCGGGAGGCACGCGTACCGCGGCTGCGCGCCGCGCGTGAACGCGAACCCGGGCGCCGCGCCGGCGGGCAGGTCCGCGGGCACCTCGAGCGCGCGTTGCGGCTCGGTACCGGGGATGTCCAGCTCCGCGATGCCGACGTTCCCGTCCTGCCGCCCGACCACCAGCGACAGCAACGTGATCCGCACCTTCGTGGTGACGCCCGCCGCGACCGGGTAGCTGTGCGCCCCGGCGCCGCGGATGACCTGCTGATCGACCGAGCCGTTGTCGGTGGTGATCCGGACGCGGGTCGCCGGCCAGCCGACGCGCAGGTCGTCGACCATCTGCAGGTCGACGGCCGTGACCAGGCGCGGGGTGTCGAGCTCCACCTCCAGCCACTGGCCGACCGGGCCGGTGAACGACGACGACTGCCACGCCGTGCGCGGGTCGCCGTCGATCGCGGCGAACGGCTGGTGGCTCGGGTCGGAGCCGCCGAAGGCGTCGGCGAACGACGCGGCCGTCGACGCCGTCACCGAGCGGATGCCGCGGTAGGCGGCCACGGTCTGGTGCTCCTGACCGGGGAACGGCAGCAGGTCGCCGGCCGCGCGCTCCTGCCGGAACGCCTCGCCCGCGGTGAGCGTCTGGCTGAGGTTGTCGCGCACGCCGCCGACGTTCCGTTCGGCGCGCCGCAGCCCGTCGGTCACCAGCCGCGGCCCGCTGGGCGAGCCGCCGTCGCCGGTCAGCACGGTCGGCGTCGCCGGGTCGAGCTGGCCGGAGTCGAGCAGCGGGAGCAGGTTCTCCGGGCCGCCGCTCACCGTCGGGACATCCTTTGTGGACGTCGCGGTGGCGAGCGGCACCGGCCGCCGCACCTCGTAGACCTCGAGCGGCCCGAACGTCGCGGCCTTGCCGATGCCCGGCGACCCCGCCAGCCCCGAGCGCAGGGTGGCGATGGACGGAGCGTCGGTCCGGACCCGGTCGATGTCGTTGCGCAGCAGGAGGAACCGGTAGCCGGACCGCGCGAGCAGCGCGGCCAGCCCGGGATCGCCGCGGCCGTCGGCGAGCGCGGCGTCGACGGAGTCCATCAGCCGCGTGTTTCCTTCGGACCCCAGCGGTACCTGGTTGCGCACCGCCCACGGGCTCTTCGCGATCGCCTGCGCGGGTTCGTCGACCGTGCGGCCCCAGTCGTACTCGCCGAAGCCGGTCGCCGGCAGCAGCAGCGTCCGCGCGTTCGGGTCGGCCTTGGCGACCCAGCTCGTCGCGTCGTACCAGTAGCCCGGCACCTCGTCCCAGCCCGGCCCGGAGCGCAGGTTCAGCAGCCACGCGGGCGCGGCCATCACCAGCACCAGCAGCAGCCCCACGGCGGGCCGCAGGAACCGGCGCGCGGACTTCACGTGCACCGGGCTGGAAACGCCGTGCACGAACGCGAGCATCAGCGGCAGCCGCAGCACCGGCTCGAACTTGTGGACGTTGCGCAGCGGCGCCAGCGGCCCGTCGAGCAGGTGCCGGACCTGCTCCGCGAGCGGGCTGTCGAGCGTGCCGACGTACCCGATCGTCAGCAGCGTCAGGCCGGTGACGACGCCCAGCACCAGGAACCGCCGCTCCGGCAGGCCCCGCCGCGTCAGCCCGAACAGGCCGACGCCGGCGACGAGCCCGGTGGCGAGCATCAGCACCGGGTTGTCGATCAGCGACCAGCCGCCGGGCCACCACGGCGTGCCCTGCACGACGTAGGCGACCCACTGGTTCGTCCCGCGCAGCACCTCGAACAACGACATCGGCGCGGTCGTGTTCGTCGCGGACTCGATGTAGTCGAGGAACGGCAGGCTGTACTCGCCGAGCAGGAGCAACGGGAGGATCCACCACAACGTCGCGCCGACGACGAACACGACCCACCAGGCCACCAGCCGGACGTGCTCCCGCGTCCACTTGCGCGTCACCAGCCACAGCCCGGGCAGGACGAGCGCCATCACGACCATCGCGCCATTGACGCCGCCCATGCACAGCACGGCGATCGCGGACAGCCCGGCCGCGCGCCGCGGCGATCCGGTCACCCCGGCCCGCACCAGCGGCACCAGCACCCACGGCAGCAGCACCGCGGGCAGCATCTCCGCGGACAGACCGCCGATTTCGGTCAGCATCCGCGGCGCGAGCGCGTACCCGAGCGCGCCGATCAGCCGGGTGCGCTCGGTGCCGAGCTTCATCGCGCGCGCCAGCAGCAGCGCCCCGCCGAACGCGGCCGACAGCAGCAGCGCGCCCCACAGGCGTTGCGTGATCCACGCCGGGACGCCGGCCGCCTGACCCAGCGCGAAGAACGGGCCCATCGGGAACAGGTAGCCGTACGCCTGGTTCTGCAGCTCGCCGGCGGTGGCGTCCGGGTTCCACAGGTGCAGCGCGCGGCCGAGGAACGCGAGCGGGTCGACGGCCAGGTCGAGCTTGGTGTCGAACGTCGTCTTCCCCGGCATCTGCAGGAACGACAACGTGGTCAGCGCCAGCACGATCCACGTGCTCGGCCGGCGGAGGAACGCCCCCGGCGAGAACTTCCGGGCGCGGCGCACCGGATCGGCGTCGTCCCGGGTTCGTTCGCGGGTGGCGGTTACCATCCGGTAGATACTAGGCCGAAACCTGGCTACCATGTGCCGACGATTTCCGCGGTCCCCCGACTTTCCTGGGCAGGTGCGTCATCCCTTCCGAAGACACGGCGTTCGACGACGCCTGGGCCATGGCCGAGCCGGTCAAGGGCTGGTTGACGCGCGCGCAGGGCGAAGCGCTCTGGGACGCCGCGCGCCGCCTGGAGAAGGGCGACGTGATCCTCGAGATCGGCAGTCACCAGGGCCGCTCGACGATCGTGCTGGGCGCGGCCGCGCGCACGGCCGGGGCCACCGTGATCGCGGTCGACCCGTTCGTCGACGGCCGGCTGTTCGGCGGATCGCCGACGCGGCAGCTGTTCGAGCGCAACATCCGCGCGGCCGGGCTGGACGACGTCGTCGAGCTCGTCGCCGGTTACAGCACGGCACTGCGCCCTGACTGGGACCGGCCCATACAGCTGCTTTACGTCGACGGCAAGCACGACTACTGGACCTACACCGACGACCTGCGCTGGTCGGCGCACCTACCGCCGGGTGCGGAAATCCTGGTCCACGACTGCTTTTCCTCCATCGGCGTCACGCTCGGCACGATCGCTAAAGTCCTCTTCGGACGCCGGTACACCTATCTGGACCGGGCGACGTCGCTGGCGCGGTTCCGCCTCGCACCGCCGTCCCCGGCGGACCGGCTGCGCGTGCTGGCCCAGCTGCCGTGGTTCGTCCGCAACGTCGGGATCAAGGTCCTGCTGCGCCTGCGGCTGCGGCCGGTGGCGCGGCTGGCCGGACACGACAGCCCGTACGACCCCTACTGACCCGTCGTGAGTGGTTAGGGCGGTTAGAACCGCCCTAACCACTCACGACGGGCTTGCCGACCTCCACCTTGGCGAGGCACACCGGCGCGCCCGGGCTCGACAGCTGCACGCCGATGTGGTCGAACAGGCCGTCCACCGGCAGGAACATCGAGTGCAGCCCATCCTGGAACCAGACCGGCGTGCGCTTGCCTTCGAGGTCGACGAGGCCTTCGCCGCCGTCCGAGGTGTAGTAGTCGAGCTTGAGCAGGTACCGGCCGAGCACCGGGGTGTCGAGCGGGATCCGCACGAGCGTCTCGCCGATCGTGGTGCCGCAGTTCGGCACCGGGCCGGGGACACCGCGGGAAACCGGTTCGACGCCGGTGATCCGGTGCGGCTTGCCGTCCGCGTCGAGCAGGTGCATCCGGCTGGTCGGCTGGTCGAAGTGCGCGCCGGGCAGCAGGCCGACCACGCGCGAGGCGAAGGAGTCCGCGCCGAACCACTCGAACACCACGTCCGACGGGACGAAGTTGTCGTAGAAGACGAGATCCGGGTCCTCGGCTATCGCGGCCCGGACGTTGGCGACGTACTGGCCGGCGTGCTCGAACCTCATCCCGGGTGACAGCTGCAGGAATCCGACCGTGGAGCTCGCGAGCAGAAGCACGCACACGCCTAGGGCGATCGGCCGGTCCCGCTTTCCGCCGGACGGCGCAACTTCGCCGGGGGTCAGGAAAGCGAACGCTCCACAAAGGGCGGCGACGAGCGCCAGCTCGGCGAGGTAGCGCGGATCGTCACCGGCCGCCGGGCCGACCTCGCGCAGCCGCGTCAGCGCCAGCAGTGCGACGTCCACGGCGAGCAGGACCCCGAGCAGCGCCCACGCCCGCCACGCGCGACGCCCGCCCGCGCGCACCCCGGCGATCAGCACGCCCAGCGCCGCCAGGAACACCACGACGACGACCACGAACGGCGACGGCGCCCAGGTCGCGCCCGGCCCGGGGCCGGACCACGGGCCGCCCGCGAGGCCGGGGAGCAAGGTGTCGCCGAGCATCCGGCCGGTCAGGTCGGCGACGGTGCCGGCGGACATCGGCGTGCCGCCCGGGGTCACCTGGCTCGACGTCAGCGCGAGGTAGCCCACGACGAACGCCGCGAGCAGCGCGACGTGCCCGGCCCAGTAGCGCCACCGGTCCCGGAAGGACTGTCCGAGCAGGACGGTCACGCCGGCCAGCAGCACCGGGATCACTGCGGCCTTTTCGTAGAACGCCAGGCCGAACAGCGTCCACGCGAAGGTGCCCATCCACCAGCGGCCGCCGTCCTGGAAGTACCGGACGTGGGAGTACAGCGCGCCGGCGGTCGCCAGCACGACCGGCACGATCTGGACGCCGTAGGCCCACCACAGCGTCGGGACGAGCAGCAGCGTCGACGCCGTGAACACGGTGAACGGCACCAGGATCGCCCACCGGCGGCCGAAACAGCGGACCAGCAGGCACCAGAACAGCACCGTCGCGAGCGCGCGCATGAGCAGCAGCGGCAGCACCAGCAGCGGGAAGTTCAGCGGCGCCCACGCGGTCAGGACGGCGGCGAGGAAGAACCCGCCCGGCGTCAGGTGCCCGTGGTAGTCCTGGAACAGGAACCCGAGGTCGAACGGCCCGGCGGCGGCCGCTCGGTACGTCACGACGAAGTCGTCCTGGGCGAGATTCCCGTGCAACGCCGCCCAGGTGTGCAGCACGAACGGGACTAGGCCCGCGACGAACGCGGAGACCACCACCGCGGAGACCTTCGGGCGGACCCGCGGCTCTTCGGTCAGCTCGTCCAGCACGGAGTCCTCACTTCTTGCACGCCGGTGGTTGGCACATGAGCTTGCTCAGCGCCTGGTAGAAGACGTCGGAGATCTTGCGCGGGTCGGGCGTGGTGAAGGATTCGCCGCCGGTCGCGGCCGAAACCTGGCGCAGCTCACCGGCGTCGATGTCCGGGCCGATGCCGATCCCGATCACCGGCAGCGGTTTGCGCGGGTCCTGCAGCTTGCCGAGCTCGGCGAGCAGGCCGGGCAGCCCGATCGAGTCACTGTCCTCGTTGCGGCCGTCGGTGAGCACGACGACGACGTTGATCCGGCCGAGTTTCCAGCTCTGCCGGGCGTTCTGGTACGCGGCGAGGATGGAGTCGTACAGCCCGGTGGCGCCGCCGGGTTTCGGCTTCACCGCCTGCAACGTCGTCAGGCCGCCCTGGGCGAGCTGGTCCGCGATGGACCGCATGGGCAGCAGCTCCTTGTAGTCGCGGTCGCCGTCGAGCTTGGTGGAGAACAGCCACAACCCGAGTTCGGTCGTCGGCTTGAACAACCCGAGGCCCTGCGTCGCGGCCTCCAGCGTCAGCGCCATCCGGCTGCGGCCGGTGCCCGGGACGGTGGCGGCCATCGAGCCGGAGACGTCGAGCAGCACCTGGACGCGGGCGCTCAGGTTGGCCCCGGCCCAGGCCTGCAGCACGCCGTACATCGCCTCGGGCGTGGGCGGGCCGACCGGCCGCGGCGCGGCGCTCGTGCGGGTGTCGGGCGCGCGGTCGCCCAGGAACTGGCCCGTCGGCGTCCGGAAACCGGCGTCGGCGAACGCCTTCGTGGCCGCTTGGTCGAGCAACAGCCGCAGGAACCGTTCGGACGCCGTCCGTGACGCCTCCGACGCGCGCGGCAGCACGACGTACGGGTAGTCGAAGCTGGGCACCCCGACGGCCGGGTACGCGGCGACGAGCTTGCGCGCCAGCACGGACTGTTCCGACGCGGGTGAAGCGGTGTACGGCTCCTTCACCGCCGACAGCCGGCGGATCTCCTCGGTGAACGCCGCGGCCGGGTCGGGCGCGTTCTTCGTCAGCTGCTGCAGGCCGATGAGCGCGGCGATCCCGGCCGGGTCGCGGCCCGGGTCGGGCAGCCCGACCGGGCTGCCGGCGACGACGTCCGACCAGGACGGTGACTTCGCCGGCCAGCCCGCCTGTTTCGCGACTTCGTCGGTCAGCGCGAGGACAACGGGCGAGCTCGCCACCGACTGCCCGGTCTCCGGCAGGTTCCACGCGCCGCCGTCGCGCGCCTGCAGCAGCCAGGTGCTCGACTCCGGCACCCAGACGTCGGGCCCGTTCGCGCCGTTGGCTTCGAGGGCCGCCGCGGTGGCCGTCGACGCGCTCGCCGTGACGTCCACGGTGTAACAGTCCGCTTCCGGCACCGACCGCGCGAGCGCCGAGAGCACCGGCGCGACGTCCGGGGCGGCGGTGATGCGGACCGGGGTCGTGGTGTCACAACCCCCGCTCGCCAGGCGGTTCTTCACGTAGTCCACGCCGAACCAGGCAAGCAGGGCCACGACGAGCAGCACGCTCAGGACGACGACCCGCGCGTCGAGACGCCGGGATCGCGCCGGGTGTGCGGCCATGCACGTACCTTCCGTCGTGAAGACCTCGCAGCTTGCCAGCCGGGTGACCCGGAAGCCAGTGCCGATAGCGGAAAGTCACCGTCGCCGCGTGATCCCGTGGTGAAGGAATCGTTTGCCGCGGCCGTCTCGGTGACAGAAAGGAACTGCGTAACATTTGCGCTTGACGCCCGTCCCACATGGGTAACAGCACGATGGCGGATCGCGGAGACGACTTCGCCGTCCCCGGAACCGGCGATACACCGAACGGAGACGCAATCCCGTGCGCACGATGTACGACGCGGTCACGGCCGCGAACATCCCGGCCGGCGGGCAACTCGTAGCCGGCTACATCGACAAGATCAAGCTGGAACCCTGGTCGGCCGCCGACTGGGCCCGCTTCCCCAACGCGGTCAAGGTCACGATCGTCAAGAAGGCGAGCACGAACGACGGGCACGTCCTCGACGTCGAACCCGGTGACGCCACCCCGGCCGAGGCGCCGGGCTGGGCCCGGATGCGCCGCGCGGCGGGCGCGGACCCGACGATCTACTGCAACCTCTCGACCTGGTCGTCGGTGCGCTCGGCGTTCTCGTCCGCCGGCGTCGCCGAACCGCACTACTGGATCGCCCACTACAACGGCGATCCCACCATCCCGGACGGCGCCGTCGCCAAGCAGTACCGCGGCGACGTCGCCCCGGGTTACGACGTCTCGTCCGTCGTCGACTTCTGGCCCGGAGTGGACGGCAACGGATCCGCCTCGACTGGAGTGGAGATCATGGAACGCATCACCGTCACCCCGCCGAACGCCGAGCAGAACACGGTGCGGGTCTTCCTTTCCGGCAGCCCGGGCTCGGCCGTGGTCGTCCGCCCGCGGCTGGGCGGTGACGGCTTCTCGAAGCCGATGTGGATCGGCGACATCTTCGCGTGGGGCAACGACCACAACGGCGTCGGGCACAACCCGGCGCAGGTCGGTGGCTACAACTCGAAGCTGACGTCGCACCGGCGGTACGAGCTGCCGGGCGCGGTGTGGGCCGACATCAACTACAGCTCCGCGGACCCGTTCGAGATCGACATCGTCGGCTGACGCAGTGGAGTAACGGTTCACGCGGGCGGCAGGGCGCGGCACAACGCGTCGACGGCCGCGGCGTAGGCGTGTTCGGGCGGTGTCGCGTACCCGACGACCAGTCCGTCCACTGTGGACATCGTGGCGGCCGGGTGCCGGAACGCGGCCAGGCCGTCGAGCGCGATCCCCTGCCACGTCGCGGCTTTCAGCACCGACGCCTCGGTACCCGCCGGCAGGCGCAGCACGGCGTGCAGACCGGCGGCGACGCCGGCGGGCGCGACGTGCGGCGCCTGCGCGGCGAGGGCGCCGGCCAGCAGGTCGCGCCGGCGGCGGTACCGCTGCCGCATCCGCCGGATGTGCTTGTCGTACGCGCCGGATTCGACGAATTCGGCCAGGGTGAGCTGATCCAGCACGCCCGCCCAGGCCTCGCGCTCACCCTTCACCGCCAGGACGGCGTCGACGAGGTGCTCCGGCAGCACCAGCCACCCGAGCCGCAGCGCGGGTGACAGGCTCTTGCTCACCGAGCCGGCGTAGATCACGCGTTCCGGGTCGAGGCCCTGCACCGCGCCGATCGGCTTGCGGTCGTAGCGGAACTCGCCGTCGTAGTCGTCCTCGATCACCAGCCCGCCGGTCGCGCGGGCGTGGTCGACGACGGCGGTGCGGCGGTCGTGGTGCAGCGGGCCGCCCGTCGGGAACTGGTGCGCCGGGGTGAGCAGGACCGTGCGGACGGCCGCGGTCAGCTCGTCGACGCGGGCGCCGTTTTCGTCCAGGGACAAGGGAACCGTCGCCACCGAAGCCGCGGTGAAGATCGAGCGGTGGAACGCCAAGCCGTAGGACTCCACGGCGAGCGGGCCGGACAGCACCGCGGGGAACAGCAGGCGCAGCGCGTGCGCGAACCCGGAGCAGACGACGATCCGGTCCGGGGATGTCCGCACCCCGCGAGCGCGCGCGAGGTACCCGGCCAGCGCCTCCCGCAGCTCCGGACGGCCGCGTGGGTCGCCGGGGCCGAACGCGTCGTGCGGGGCCACGGCCAGCGCGCGGCGCGCGGCGGCGAGCCACTCGGTACGCGGGAACGACGCCGCGTCCGGCTGTCCTTGGCGGAGGTTGTACCGCGGTGCCGGGGTGCCCGGCGCCTTCTTCGGCGTCCGCACCGGCGCGAGGAGTTCCGCGCGGTCGGCGACCCGCGTCCCGGAGCCCTGGACGGCGGTGAGCCGGCCTTCGGCGACCAGTTCGGCGTAGGCGTCGGCGACGGTGTTGCGGGCGATGCCCAGGTCGGCGGCCAGCGAGCGGTACGGCGGCAGCCGGGTGCCCGGGGCGAGCCGCCCGGTGCGGACGGCGTCACGCAGCGCGGTGATGAGCGCGGCCCGCTTGCCGCCGGTGCCGGACAGCTCCAGGTGCAGGTCGGCGCCCAGCCGCTCGGCCAGATTGACCCATGATTCCGGCACGGAAATGCACCCTACACGGCGGTCATTTCGGCCTTAGATTTTTGGTCATGACGCACCGAACCAACTTCGCCAAGTCCGCCCCGAAGGTCTTCAAGGCCCTGATCGGCTTCGACGCCGCCGCCCGCGCCGGGCTCGACCCCGCACTGGTCGAGCTGGTCCAGATCCGGACCGCGCAGCTCAACCGCTGCGCCTACTGCCTGCACATCCACACCTCCGACGCCCGGAAGGCGGGCGAAAGCGAGGAGCGGCTCAGCCTGATCGCCGTCTGGCAGGAGGCCGCGAGCTTCTTCAGCGAGCAGGAGCGGGCGGCGCTGGCGCTGACCGACGCCGTCACGCTGATCTCGGCCGCAGGCGTCCCCGACGACGTCTACGCCCGGGCCGCCGGCCGGTTCGGCGAGGAGGAGCTGGCGCAGCTGCTCGCGGTGATCTTCGCCAGCAACACGTGGAACCGCATCGCCATCACCACGGCGAAGGTGCCCGGCACGGACGAGCGGGCCTGATCCGGGAAACGCGGAAGGACCACCATCCCCCGGCGATGGTGGTCCTTCCGCTGTCGTCTCTCAGTCCGCGAGAGCCAGCAGATCCTCTTCGACGACCGGTTCCTCGACGACACGCTTCCGGGCCACCAGACCGCTGATCGCGACCAGCAGGCCCAGCACCGCGATGCCGGTGACCACGCTCAGCGCCGGCGTCAGCCCGGTGAGCAGGGCGGCGGGCGACGCCTCACCGCCGCCGTTGGCGGTCAGCACCGCCGTCACCACCGCGAGCCCGATCGCGCCGCCGACCTGGAGCGACGTGTTGAGCAGGCCGCCGGCCAGGCCCTGTTCGTCGTCGGAGATGCCGTTCGTGCCCTGGATGTTGAGCGAGGAGAACGCCAGCATGAAGCCGATGCCGAGCAGGACCATGCTGGGCAGGACGTAGGCCGCGTAGCCCGAGTGCTCGTCGACCCGCAGGAACAACGCGTACCCGATGACGTGCGCGACGACGCCCGCGAAGATCGTGCGCGGGGTGCCGACGCGGTCGATCAGCGGCTCGATGCGCGGCGAGCCGAACGCGACGATCAGCGCCGCCGGCAGGAACCCGAGCGCGGTCTGCAGCGCGGACCAGCCCAGCACCCGCTGCAGGTAGAGCATCACGACGAACTGGAATCCGATGTACGCGCCGAAGAACAACGCGCCGCCGAGGTTGGCGCGGGCCAGCGACCCGGACTTCAGGATGCCCAGGCGCAGCAACGGGTGGGCGCTGCGCTTCTCGATGAGGACGAAGGCCGCCAGCAGCGCGACGGCGACGGCGAACGTGACCAGCGTGCGCGGCGAGGCCCAGCCGGCCTGCGGCGCCTCGACGACGCCGAACACCAGCAGCAGCGACCCGACGGCGCCGGTGATCGCGCCCGGGAAGTCGTACCCACGACCCTCTTCGCGACGGTAGGACGGGATCAGCTTCCAGGCGGCGACGAACGCGAAGACGGCGATCGGCGCGGGCAGCAGGAACGTCCAGCGCCAGCCGACCTCGGTCAGCAGCCCGGAGAAGACCAGCCCGGCGGAGTACCCGCTGGCGCCGAAGACGGCGAAGATGCTGATCGCCTTGTTGCGGGCGGGGCCTTCCCGGAACGTCGTGGTGATGATGGACAGCGCGGCCGGCGCCGTGAACGCGGCGGCCAGGCCCTTGATGAAGCGGCTCGCGATGAGCAGCGCGCCGTCGTCGACCAGGCCGCCGAGCAGCGAGGCCAGCGCGAACACCGCGACCGCGACGAGGAAGACGCGGCGGCGGCCGAGCAGGTCGGCGGTGCGCCCGCCGAGCAGCAGCAGCCCGCCGTAACCCAGCACGTAGCCGCTGACGACCCATTGCAGCGCGGCGGTGGACAGGCCCAGGTCGGCCTGGATGGCGGGGAGGGCGACACCGACCATCGACACGTCGAGCGCGTCGAGGCCGATGACGATGGACACCGTGAGCAGGACACCCCAGAGGCGCGCGTCCCACCGGGTCGAGGTGGTGGACAGGTCCGCGGAAGAACTCATGACGGCGACAGTACATGCACACGCATCTAATGTCTAAGCATCTTATGTGTTTGCATCAAATGCCCACGCATGCTAAGTTGGTCGCCGTGAGCGACGTCGCTGAGCAAGGTCTGGTCGAAGACGGCCTGGTGCAGGAGTGGCACGAGCTGCTGGCCCGCTACTCGGCCGTGTTCGGCACGCTCGAGTGCCGCCTGCAGGAGAACCACGGGATCGGCGCGAACGAGTTCGAAGCCCTCGAACGGCTCGCCACCTGCGACTTCAAGTGCCGCTCGGCCGACCTCACCGGCGCGATCCACCTGAGCCAGAGCGCGACGTCCCGGCTGGTCGCCCGGCTGGAGAAGGAAGGCCTGGTCGAACGCGCGCTCTGCGACGTGGACCGCCGGGGCGTCTTCGTGACGATCACCGACGCCGGCCGGGAGAAGTACCTCGCGGCGAAGCGGACGCACCGCGAGGTGCTGACCGAAATCCTCGGCTGACCTTTAGCCGACCGGACCTTCGATGGCCTTGACCTGAATCTGCTGCTGCGCCCCGGACGCGTCCGACACGGTCAGCGTCAGCTGGTCGCCCGGGTGGTGGGTGTCCATCACGTTCGTCAACGTCGTCGCCGAGTCGATCGCCTTGCCGTCGATGGCCGTGATGACGTCGCCCGCCGCGAGGCCCGCCTGCTGGGCCGGGCCGCGCGCGACGACGTCGCGGACCTGGGCGCCGCCGCCCTGGCCGTCCGACACCGAGACGCCGATGAACGCCGTCTTGCCGATGTGGATCTTGTCGGTCGCGGTGCCCGCGACGATCTGGTGCGCAATGTCGACGGCCTGGTTGATCGGGATCGCGAAGCCCTGGCCGCCAGCGCCACTGCGGCGGCCGTTGAGCTGGTAGCCGGTGGACGCCGCGGTGTCGACGCCGATGACCTGCGCGTTCGCGTTGACCAGCGGCCCGCCGGAGTCGCCCGACTCGATGTCGGCCTGGACCTGAATCAGCCCGGTGAGCTGCTCGGACGACCCGCTGGACTCGTCCGACGCGGTGATCGACTGATCCAGCGCGGTGACCGTGCCCGGCGCCGGCACCGGGTCGCCGCCGCGGCCGCCCGCGTTGCCGAGGCCGAGGATCTGGTCGCCGACCTTGACCGTCGAAGAGTCGCCGATGGCCGCCGTCGGCAGCCCGGACGCGTCTTCGAGCTGGATCACCGCGATGTCCTCGCTGCGGTCGTAGCCCACGACGTGCGCGGTGAACGTGTCGCCGGTGCCGATGCTGGTGACCTTGATGCTGGTCGCGCCGGCGACGACGTGGTTGTTCGTCAGCACCTCGCCGTCCGGGGTCAGCACGATGCCGGTGCCCGCGGCGGCCGCGCCCTGCAGGCCCAATTCGGTGTTGACGTTGACGATCGCCGGGTTGACCTTCGCGGCCACGGCGTCGGCGTCGAGTACCGTGGCCGACGCGCTGGGCTGCCCGGAGAAGCCGAAGTCCTGGTTGCCGGAGGCGGTGGGGCTGTTCGCCGAGATCAGGTGCCCGATGCCGAGCCCGGCCACGACGGCCAGCGCCACCGCGACAACGGTGACGGTCAGCGTCCGCAGCGGATGCCGCTTGCGCGGCGGCGGCGGGTACGCAGGTGGCGGCTGGTACGCAGGCGGCGGATAGCCGTAACCGCCGCCTTCCTGGCCGTAAAAGCCGTGAAGGGCACCTTCACGGCCATAAGACCCGTGAGGGGCACCTTCACGACCGTAAAAGTCCTGAGGGGCACCCTCATGGCCGTAAAAGCCCTGAGGGTGCCCCTCACGACCATAGGACTGCTGGGGGTAGGGCTGCGGCGGGTACGGACGGCCCCACTGGTCACGCGGCTGCTGCTGGGGCTGGTAGTAACCGGACTGGTAGTAGCCCTGCGAGTACTCACCCTGGCCTTGGCCGTACGAATCCTGGCCGTAGGCGTCCTGGCCATACGGATCCTGGCCGTGGGGGTAGTCGCCGCCGCCCTGTGGCCGTTGGTCGTACTCGCTCATGCCCTTGCTCCCAGCCCTCGGCACGCCTTCGCCGTTACAGCAAACGCCGCGTTCCTGAGAATTTCCTTGTCCGGTTCCATGGAGTTGCTGTGGATGTACCCACCCGAACGCCGGGACCGGTCCCGTGTGATCGACGTTACCCTTCCGGGTATGAAGCGCACCGCCGTCCTGCTCGCGGCCGCCTTCCTGGTCGCCGGGTGCAGCGGCACGACCGCCGGGACACCGTCACCCGCCCCGCAGGGGACCTCCGCCGCGGCCGGCGAGCCGCACCGGCTGGTGTTCGACGTCTCGGGCTCGGCCGTCGTCACCACCCTGACCTGCACCGTCGACGGCAAGCCGACGGAAGAGAAGAACGTGAAGCTGCCCTGGAGCCGCACGTTCAGCTTCCCGCCGCACACCGGCAAGCACGAGTACCAGGTCGTCATGCAGTACGCCGACGGCTCGGTGAACGCGACGGCGAAGGTCGACGGCCTGCTCCAGACCAGCAGCAGCGGCGGCGGGGACGGCGCCGGCACCCAGTCGATGAACGGCGACTTCAGCGACTGAGCGCCGCGCGGGTCACCGCCGGATCCGCTCCATCGCCGGGTCGAACAGGGGTTCCGCCGCCACCGTCGCCGGCACGCGACGGCCGAAGTACTCGATCTCCACGCCGCTCCCGACGTCCGCCGATTCCGGCAGCCAGGCGTAGGCGATCGGCTTCCCGATCGTGTAGCCGTAGGCGGCGCTCGTGACGTACCCCGCCGGGACGCCGTCGACGAACACCGGTTCCTTGCCCAGCACCACGGTCCGGCCGTCGTCGATCGTCAGGCACCGCAGCCGCCGTGACGGCGTCCGGTTCCCGAGGGCGGCACGCCCGAGGAACTCGCCCTTCGCCGGGCGCACCGCGAAGCCGACGCCGGCCTCGTACGGGTCGTGCTCGGTGGTCATGTCGGTGCCCCACAGCCGGTAGCCCTTCTCCAGGCGCAGGCTGTTGAAGGCGGCCCGCCCGCCGGCGATGACGCCCAGGGGCTGCCCGGCCGCCCACAGCGCGTCCCACAGCCGCAGGCCGTTGTCCGCGCTCGTGTAGATCTCCCAGCCGAGTTCACCCACGTAGGACAGCCGCATCGCGACGACCGGCACCCCGGCGATCCGCGCTTTGCGCGCCCGGAAGTACTTCAGCCCGGCGTGCGAGAAGTCGTCCGGGCTCAGCGGCTGCACGAGGTCCCGCGCGAGCGGACCCCAGACGCCGATGCAGCACGTGCCGCCGGTGATGTCGCGGACCTGCACACCGGCCGGCTTGTGCTTGACGAAGTGGTCGACGTCGATGTTGCCGTTGATCCCGGCCTGGAACTCCTCGGGTCCGAGCCGCGCCACGGTGACGTCACTGCGCACGCCACCCGCTTCGTCCAGCATCAGCGTGTAGGTCACCGAGCCGACGGACTTGTCGAGCTGGTTGGTCGTCAGCGACTGCAGGAAATCCAGCGCGCCGGGCCCGCTGATCTCGACGCGCTTCAACGGCGTCATGTCGTACAGCGCCACGGCGTTGCGCGTCTGCCAGGCCTCGGCCGCCGCGATCGGCGAGTGGAACTGCGCGGACCAGCCGTCGCGCGCGGGTGGCAGCGCGTCGTGCGGCAGCTTCTTCAGCAGCGGCGCGTTGGCCTCGAACCAGTGCGGCCGCTCCCAGCCACCCGCCTCCAGGAATACCGCGCCCAGCTCGCGCTGCCGCACGTGGAACGGCGTCACGCGCAGGTCGCGCGGGGACAGCTTGGGCTGCAACGGGTGCAGGATGTCGTAGACCTCGACGAAGTTCTGCTGCGCCGTCTCGTGCACGTACGACGGCGCGAGCTGCACCTCTTCGAAGCGGTGGACGTCGACCTCGTGCAGGTCGGTCTCCGAGCGGCCGTCGACCAGCAGCTCCGCGACGGCCTTGGCGATGCCCGCGGAGTGCGTCACCCAGACGGCTTCGGCGAGCCAGAAGCCACGGACGTCGGCCGATTCGCCGACCAGCGACTGGCCGTCCGGGGTGAAGGAGAAGATACCGTTGAAGCCCTCCTCGATCTTCGCCTGCCGCAACGCGGGCAGCAGCAATTGGCTCTGCTCCCACGACGGCGCGAAGTCGTCCTCGGTGAAGGGCAGCATCGACGGCATGGCGCTGTCGGTCACCGACGGGTCCAAAGTGGACTCCTCGACCGGCATCGGGCGGTGCGCGTAGGAGCCGATGCCGATGCGGTCGACGTGCTCGCGGAAGTACAGGTCCTGGTCCTGGTGGCGCAGGATCGGCATGCTCGCTTCGACCTCGTCGGTGTTGCGCCCGACCAGTTCGTCGATCCGCCCGGTCTTGACGTACTGGTGCGCCAGCGGCAGCAGCGGCACGTCCATCCCGACCATCGCGCCGATCTCGCGGCCCCAGAACCCGGCGCACGACACGACGACATCGGCCGGGAAGTCACCCTGGTCGGTCCGGACGCCGGTGACCCGCCCGCCTTCCTGGAGCACGTCGGTGACCTTGGTGGACCCGACGAAGCGAGCGCCCCGCGAGGTGGCCCGCTCGGCGAGGACTTCCACGGCTTTCGCGGCCCGCGCCAGCCCGTCGGTCGGCACGTACAGCGCGCCGAAGATCTGCGAGCCGTCCAGCAGCGGCCAGCGGCGGACGCACTCGTCGGCGTCGATGAGAGAGCCCGACACGCCCCACGACGTCGCCCAGCCGTGCTTGCGCTTGAGGTCCTCCCAGCGCGCCGGGGTGGTCGCGACCTCCATGCCGCCGACCTGGAGGAAACAGTCCAGCTCCAGGAACTTCGAGACGGTGTACTTCGCGAACTCCGTCATCGTCTTGGACGCGTTGGTCTGGAACACCAGGCCGGGCGCGTGCGACGTCGACCCGCCGGTGCGCGGCAGCGGACCTTGGTCGAGCACGGTGATGTCGGCCCAGCCGCGGGCGGTCAGCTCGTCGGCCAGGTTCGCGCCGACGATGCCGGCGCCGATGATCACGACTTTCGGTGCGGTCATGGCGGAACTCCTTCTAGCGGAAGACGACGGTGCTGTTGCCGTTGAGCAGGACGCGGCGTTCGCAGTGCCAGCGCACCGCGCGGGACAGGGCGAGCGCTTCGGCGTCGCGCCCGACGGTCACCAGCTCGCGCGGCGAGTAGGTGTGGTCGACGCGCGCGACCTCCTGCTCGATGATCGGGCCTTCGTCGAGGTCGGGCGTGACGTAGTGCGCGGTCGCGCCGACGTACTTGACGCCGCGGTCGTAGGCCTGGTGGTAGGGCTTGGCGCCCTTGAAGCCGGGCAGGAACGAGTGGTGGATGTTGATCGCGCGGCCTTCGAGCTTGACGCACAGGTCGTTGGACAGCACCTGCATGTACCGCGCGAGCACGACGAGATCGGCCTGGTACTCGCCGACGAGGTCGAGCAGCCGCTGCTCGGCCTCGGGCTTGGTCTCCGGCGTCACCGGCACGTGCTCGAACGGCACGCCGGCCGCCTCCGCCATCGGCCGCAGGTCCTCGTGGTTGGACACGACCACGGCGATGTCCGCGCCGAGGGCGCCGGCACGCCAGCGGAACAGCAGGTCGTTGAGGCAGTGCCCGAACTTCGACACCATCACCAGGATCCGCGGCGGCGTCCCGTCGGAGAAGCCGAACTCCATCCCGAAGTCCCCGGCCACCACGGCGAAGTCGCGTCGCAGATCGTCCACTGTGGTCGGCTCGGGTGCGGTGAACGACGTGCGCAGGAACAGCGAGCCGCGGACGTCGTCGTCGAACTGCTGGTGCTCGACGATGTCGCAGCCCTGCCCGACGAGGAACGTCGTGACGGCGTGCACGATGCCCGAGCGTTCGGGGCAGTTGAGGGTCAAGGTGAAGGTCACGAGACGTACTCCGGACTCGCGTCGGCCAGCCAGGCCGTGAAGTAGTTCGCGAACGACTGCCGCACGAGGATCGTGAAGCCGTCTTCCCGGACCATGAGCACGATCCCGGTGCGAGCCAACAACGTCTGCACGCAGGTCCCCGGCGGCGACACCGACGGATCGAGGTCGATCGAGCAGCCGTGGGCCAGCACGTCCCGCGCGTGCGCCCCGGTCAGCTGCACGGTCACCCGCTGCGCCGACACGTCGACCACCGCCAAGACGGCACTTTCACGTGAAAGTGCCGCTTCCAGCTCGGCCTGGCGGCAGGGTTCGGCGAGCACGAGGTACTCGTCGGGGCCCATCCAGAGGACGTCGACGCCGTTGCCGCTGGTGAACGTGCACGGCCCGGGCAGGTCGACGCCGAGCAGGGTGTGTCCGTCCCGCAGGCGTACGGTGAGCTGCGTGCGGAACGGTTCTTCGACCGCTTCAGCCGTCACGGCGGGCTCCTTCCTTGTCGAAGAGCACGGGCTCGGTCACGGTCACCGGCACCACCTGGTCACCGACCGGGACGTACAGCGTTTCGCCGACGCGCTCCCGGCCCGAGCGCACCAAGGCGAGCGCGAAGGTCCGTTCGAGCGCGGCGCTGTGGTAGCTGGAGGTGACGTGGCCGAGCATCCGCACCGGCGGTTCGGGCACGACGTCGGATTCGATGATCTGCGAACCCTCCGGCAGCAGCACCGACGGATCGACGGGCAGCAGGCCGACGAGCTGTTTGCGGTCCGGCCGGTTGTTCTCCGTCCGGGCGAACGAGCGCTTGCCGAGGAAATCGGCCTTCTTCTTGGAGACCGCCCAGGACATCCCGAGGTCCTGCGGAGTGACCGTCCCGTCGGTGTCCTGGCCGATGATCGGGTAGCCCTTCTCGGCGCGCAGGACGTGCATGGTCTCGGTGCCGTACGGCGTGGCCCCTTCGTCCACTATGGACTCCCACAGCGCGCGGCCGTACCAGGACGGGACGTTGATCTCGTAGGCCAGTTCGCCGGAGAAGCTGATCCGGCAGACCCGCGCCTTGAGCCCGGCGACCTCGGCGTCCTGCCAGGTCATGAACCCGAAGGCGTCGTTGCTGACGTCGAGGTCCGGCGCCAACCGGCCCAGCACTTCCCGGGAGCGGGGGCCGACCAGCGGGAGCGTGGCCCAGTGTTCGGTGACCGACGTCGCGAAGACGTTGAGGTGCGGCCACTCCGTCTGCAGCCACTCCTCCATCCATTCGAGGACCATGGCCGCGTTGCCGGTCGTGGTGGTGACGAGGAAGCGGTCCTCGGCGACGCGGATGACCGTGCCGTCGTCGATGACCATGCCGTCGACGCCGCACATGACGCCGTAGCGGATGCGGCCGACGCGCAGGTTGCTCATCATGTTCGTGTAGAGCAGGTCGAGGAACGCGGCGGCGTCCGGGCCCTGGACGTCGATCTTGCCCAGGGTGGACCCGTCCATGACGGCGACGTCGGTGCGCGCCGCGCGGCATTCGCGCTGGACGGCGTCGTGCATCGTCTCGCCGGGTCGCGGGTAGTACCACGGCCGTTTCCACTGGCCGACGTTCTCGAACTCGGCGCCGTGCTCGACGTGCCACGGGTGGATCATGGTGACGCGCACGGGATCGTGCAGGTCACCGCGGTGCCGCCCGGCCAGCGCGGCGAACGACACGGGCGTGTACGGCGGCCGGAACGTCGTCGGCCGCTGCGTCGACAGGTCGACACCGAGGGCCTCGGCCGTGATGCCCGCGGCGAGCAGGCCGGACGTCTTGCCCTGGTCGTGCGCGGTGCCGATGGTGGTGTAGCGCTTGATGTGTTCGAGGGAGCGGAGTCCGGCGCCGGTGGCGCGCAGGACATCGGAGACGGTCGCGTCCCGCTGCTGGTCCACGAACCTGGTGTCCACTTCGGACTCCAGTGCGGGCACCTGCCAGAGCGTCATGGCCTCCGGCAGTCTCTCTCCCGCCGCGGCACCCACGACGCTCACGTTCGGCAGGTCGCCGGCCGGGACGTACGCGCCCAGCCGGGGGTCGTAGCGCAGGGCACCGCGGGCCTGGCTGTAGAGGTGCACGGCCGGGTTCCAGCCGCCGGACACGAGCAGCAGGTCGCACTCGACCCGCTCGCCCCGCAACTCGCCCAGTTTCGCCACGTGGGCGGCGGTGATGCGGGCGTCGCCGTCGGTGCCGATGACGCCGTAGCCCTCGCGAGCGTCGACGATCCGCACGATCTCGGCCCCGGCCTCCGCCAGTTCGGAGGCGGCGTCGTACGCGGAATCGTTGGTGGTGAACACAACTATGCGCTGCCCGGCCAGGACGCCGTAGCGGTTCAGGTACGTGCGCGCGGCACCGGCGAGCATGATGCCCGGGCGGTCGTTGTCCGGGAACACGATCGGCCGCTCGTGCGCGCCGGTGGCGATGACGATCCGCTTCGCCCGGATCCGCCAGACCCGCTGCCGCGAGATCCGTTCGGGTGCCGTCGGCTCGCCACGGCGTTCCAGAGCCAGCACGAACCCGTCGTCGTAGACGCCGAACGCCGTGGTGCGCGAAAGGAACTGGACTCCCTCGGGAGCCTCACCGTCGGGCTGGTCGTCCACCAGCAGGACACGACCAGAGGCGGCGCGGGCGGCAGCGAGGCCGGCGGGTCCGGCGCCGACGACCAGGACGTCACAGTGGACGTGCTTGGCGTCGTACCGGGCCGGGTCGGGCTCGGCGGCCAGGCGGCCTTGCCCGGACAGGCCACGCGCGACCAGGCCGTCGTACAGCTCGACGGTGGTGGCGCTCAGCATCGGCTCCGGGAACGGCGCTTCGATCTGCACCAGGGCGTTCGAGTCCTCGACACCGGCCGCGACGATGCCGCGCGGCCGGCCGTACTTGATGCTGGTCGCGACCTGGTGGATACCGTTGGCCAGCAACGCGGAAGCCAAGGTGTCCCCGAGGAAACCGGTCAGCTCACGGCCGTCGAAGGTGAACTTGAGCGGGACGCCGGACAGCCGGGTCATGAGATCACCGGCTCGGTCTCGTCGAGGCGGTAGACCGCCAGGAGGTCGTGGGTGCGGGTGTCGCGGACGGCGTTGAACCAGCGGCGGCAGCCCGCGGAGTGGCTCCAGCGCTCGGCGAACGGGCCGCTCGGGTTGGCGCGGAAGAACACGAACTTGGCCCAGTCCTCATCGGACAGTGCGGCCGGGTCCTCGGGGTAGGCGACGTGGGCCTGGCCGCCGTAGTGGAACTCGGCTTCTTCACGCGGCCCGCACCACGGGCAGGGAATCAGTTGCACAGGGACTCCTAATGCGCGACGGCGGCGGCGCCGTGCTCGTCGACGAGGGCACCGGTGGTGAACCGGTCCAAGGTGAACGGTTCGGCGTACTCGTGCGGCTTGCCCCGCGCGATGGTCGCCGCGAAGACGTCACCGACACCGGGTGTGGCCTTGAAACCGCCGGTGCCCCAGCCGCAGTTGAGGAACAGGTTCTCGACCGGCGTCAGGCCGACGATCGGCGAGGCGTCCGGGCTGACGTCGACGATGCCCGCCCAGGTCCGCAGCAGGTGCGCCCGCGCGAACACCGGGAACAGCTCCAGTGCGGCGGCCATCTGCTGCTCGATGACGTGGAACGAGCCGCGCTGGCCGTAACCGTTGTAGCTGTCGATCCCGGCGCCCATCACGAGTTCACCCTTGTGCGCCTGGGAAACGTAGACGTGCACGGCGTTCGACATCACGACCGTCGGGTGGATCGGCTCCAGCAGCTCGGACACCAGGGCCTGCAACGGGTGCGACACGAGCGGCAGGTCGAGGCCGACCATCTTCGCCAGCACCGAGGAATGCCCGGCGGCGCACAACGCAACCTTGCCCGCGGCGATCCGGCCCCGCGACGTCTCGACCGCGGTGACCCGGCCGTTCACCGTGGAGATGCCGGTGACCTCGCAGTTCTGGATGAGGTCGACACCCATCGCGTGCGCCGCGCGGGCGAAGCCCCAGGCCACGTAGTCGTGCTTCGCGATGCCCGCGCGCGGCTGGTAGGTCGCGCCGAGCACCGGGTACCGGACGTCCGGCGAGGTGTTGACGATCGGGCACAGCTGTTTGACGCCGCCGGTGTCCACCCATTCGGCGTCGATGCCGTTGAGCTTGTTGGCTTCGACGCGGCGGACGCTGTCACGGACGTCCTGCAGGCTGTGCGCGAGGTTGAGCACCCCGCGCTGGCTGAACAGGATCGGGTAACCGAGGTCCTCTTCGAGGCCTTCCCACAGCTTGAGGGAGTGCTCGTAGATGCCGGAACTTTCGTCCCAGAGGTAGTTGGAGCGGATGATCGTGGTGTTGCGGGCCATGTTGCCGCCCGCGAGCCAGCCCTTCTCCAGCACGGCGACGTTGGTGATGCCGTGCACCTTCGCCAGGTAGTAGGCGGTGGCGAGGCCGTGCCCGCCGCCGCCCACCACGATCACGTCGTAGGCCGGCTTCGGGTCGGGGTCGTTCCAGAGGAAGTCAGGGTGGTCCGGCAGGTCCGCGCCGGGGGTGCGAGGCATCCGTATCCTCCTGGTCGACTTCTGATATATCAATTGTCGATGTAGGCTAAGCGGCGTGAACCCACAGGTCAATCCCCCATCGCTGGCGGAGCAGGCGTACCTCTTCGTCCGTGATCGCCTGGTCATGCTCGACATCCGGCCGGGCGACCCGATCAACGAGGAGTGGCTCGGCACCACCCTCGGCATGGGCCGCACGCCGATCCGCGAGGCGCTCAAACGCCTCGAGTCCGAGCGGCTGGTCGTCGCCTACCCGCGGCGGGGCACGTTCGCCACCGACGTCAACATCTCCGACCTCGCGCACATCTCCGAGGTCCGGCGCACGCTGGAGCCGATGGCCACCGCCGCCGCGGCCGGGCGCGCGACCGAGGCCGACCGGGCGACGCTCACCGAGCTGCGCGGGCGGCTCGACGCCGGTGTCCCGGCCGGGGACAACGCCGAGCTGCTGCGCACCGACCTCGCCCTGCACCGGGCGATCTACCGGTGCGTGCACAACCCGTTCCTCGAGGACACGCTGATCCGGTACGACAACCTCGCGACCCGGATCTGGTGCGTGTTCGTCCCCCGGCTGCCCGGGATGGCCGGCCACGTCGACGAGCACGTCCCGCTCCTCACCGCGATCATCGAGGGCGACGCCGAGAAGGCCGCCGCGCTCACGCTGGAGCACGTCGCCGGTTTCGAGGCCGCCATCCGCGCGCTCATCTAAAGCCTCGTGAGTGTTTAGGGCGGTTCTAACCGCCCTAAACACTCACGAGAGGCGACCACGGACCCAGTCGTGGAACTCGCCGATGTGGTGCTCGCTGGGCACGAGCACCCCGCCGCCGGCGTAGGCGCGTGAGTCCATCGCGACCTGGCAGCGTTCGCACGCCTCGAAGTCCTGCAGGTTGACGCGGTGGAACAGCTCGACCGAGCGCGTCAGGTCGCGCCCGGACTCGACGACGCCGGGCAGGTAGAGCCAGTCGCAGCGCACCAGCGTCCGGTCCGGGGCCAGCGGGAACATCCGGTGCAGGATCACGTGGTCGGGCACCAGGTTGACGAACACCTGCGGCCGGATGGTGACGGCGTAGTACTTGCGGTCCTGGTCCTCGGTGACGCCGGGCAGCCGCTCGACGCCCGCGCTGCCGTCGACGGTGAAGCCCTGGACCTCGCCGCCGAACTCCGCGCCGTGGCCGACGTAGTACTGCGCCGCGTAGCCGTCGGCGAACTCCGGCAGCACCTCGGTGAGCTCCGGGTGGATCGTCGCGCAGTGGTAGCACTCCATGAAGTTCTCGATGATCTGTTTCCAGTTCGCCTTCACGTCGTACTCGATGCGCTTGCCGAGCGCGAGGCCGTCGACGCCGTACGCCTCGATCGCGCGCTCGCCGCCGAGCCGTTCGGTGACCGCGGCGACCACGCTGCCCTCGAACGGCGGCGGCTCGGCGGCCAGGCAGACCCACGCGTAGCCGAGCCATTCGCGCAGGTGGACGCGGGTGAGCCCGAACGTCGTGCGGTCGACGTCCGGCATGCCGGTGAGGTTCGGCGCGGCGATGAGCTTGCCGTCGAGACCGTACGTCCAGGCGTGGTACGGGCACTGGAACGCGCGCTTCACGGTGCCGGAGTCCGCGGTGCACAGCCGCGCGCCGCGGTGGCGGCAGACGTTGAGGAACGCGTTCAGCTTCCCGTCGCGCCCCCGCGAGACCAGGACGCTCTCCTTGCCGATCCGGACCGTCTCGAACGCCCCCGGTCCGGCGAGGTCCGCGCTGCGCACGGCGCAGAACCAGTCGGCCTCGAAGATCTTCGCCTGCTCCAGCGCGAAGATCGCCGGATCGGTGTAGTAGGAGCCGGGCAGCGTGGCGAGCAGGCTCGGCGGGAGATCGGTAGTGGTCACCGTCGGGGGTCCTCTCCGCGGTCAGTACGGGAGTAGTTGCGCAGAACGCGTCTTGTTGCTCACTCCGGAACAGAGTGACTGCCGCCGACGACCGCTGTCAACCCGAGTTTTTCAACGCCCGCCCAGGATTTCCGGCACGTTTCAGCCGACACGCGTGATTACAGGGTCAACTCGCGTGATTGGAGGGTCAACACGGCCCAACGCACCCCCAGCCCGCCGTGTCGACCCTTCAATCACGCGTGCCGACCCCTCAATCACGCGTGCCGGCGTTCTGATCACAGGGCCGGGCCGTGGATGGCCCGGCGGAAGAGGGTTTCGATCTCCTCGCGGGTCGGGCGGGGGTCGGCCAGGGCGGCCTGCATGAGGAGGCCGCAGAACAGGCCGGCCAGGAGACGGCCGGTGAGCGGGTCGGTGCGGATGCCGTACAGCTCGGTGAGGGCGTCGTCCCAGGCCGCGCTCGCCGCGCGGAGGCGGGGGCGGTGCAGGGCCGCGACGTACAGGTCGTACTCGACGACGGTGTCGCGGTACTGCTCGTTGATGTAGCCCATGACCAGGTCGGCCAGCGCCGCGGCGAAGTCGGCGTCCGGCGGCAGCGCCGCTTCCCACTCCTTCAGCGCGTGGACGTTCTTCTCGGCGGCCTCGTGCAGCGCCACCTCGAGCAGGTCGTCCAGGGTCGCGAAGTGGTAGGTCGTCGAGCCCAGCGGCACGCCCGCGGCGGCGGCGACCGCGCGGTGGGTGAGGCCGTCGATGCCCCGCTGGGCGACGACCTCGATCGCCGCCTTGGCGATCCGCGCGCGCCGGTCGGGGTCGTTGGGGCCACGCCGCCGGCCGGCCGTGGACGCCGTGGTGGATTCGGTCTTCGACATCGGTGTCGAGCAGCCCCCTTCGTGCGTCTCCGGCGCGACGGACAGATCGTCGCACGCCGACCTGACGGACCCTACTTGTGGACATCTGTACACGTCTCGCGTACAAATGTACGCACTCAAGCGCGACCAGGCAGCCACTACCGAATCGGAAGGGGCCGCATGAAGGACCTGTACATCGACGGAGGCTGGACGGACGCCGCCGGCGGCACCGCCTCCGACGTGCTCAACCCCGCCACCGGCCAGGTGATCGAGAAGGTCGCCGAGGCCGGGCCCGCGGAGGTCGACGCCGCCGTCGAAGCCGCGCGGCGGGCCTTCGACGCCGGTCCGTGGCGCACGACCACCGCCACCGAGCGCGGCGAACTCCTCCGCCGCGTCGCCGGCCTGCTGGTCCGCGACCGCGAGGACCTGGCCCGCACCGAGAGCCTCGACACCGGCAAGACGCTGGGCGAGGGCGGGATCGACATCGACGACGTGACGAACGTCTTCCGCTACTACGCCGACCTCGCCGGCAAGGACGCCGGCCGAGTGGTCGACGCGGGCAGCGCGACCGTCGTCAGCCGGATCGTGCACGAGCCCGTCGGCGTCTGCGCGCTGATCGCGCCGTGGAACTACCCGCTGCTCCAGATGTCCTGGAAGGTCGCCCCGGCGCTGGCCGCGGGCAACACGATGGTGCTCAAGCCGAGCGAGGTGACGCCGCTGACCACGATCAAGCTGGTCGCCCTGCTCGACGAGGCCGGCGTCCCGCCGGGCGTCGTCAACCTCCTGCTCGGCCCCGGTCCCGTCGGCGCCGCGATGGTCGAGCACCCGGCCGTGGACCTCGTCTCGTTCACCGGCGGCTACGCGACCGGCGAGAAGATCATGACGGCCGCCGCGAAGGGCGTCCGCCGGGTCGCCCTGGAGCTCGGCGGCAAGAACCCGAACGTGGTGTTCGACGACGCCGCGTACGACACCGCCCTCGACTACGCGCTGATGGCCGCGTTCGTCCATTCGGGACAGGTGTGCTCGGCGGGCGCGCGCTTGATCGTCCAGGATGGCATCCATGACCGGTTCGTGGCGGACCTCGCCGCGCGCGCCGACGCGATCCGGGTCGGCGACGGCCTCGATCCCGCCACCGAGACGGGCCCGCTCGTCTCGGCGCAGCACCGCGCCAAGGTCGAGGGCTACATCGAAAGCGCTCTCCGGGAGGGCGCGACACTGCGGGCCGGCGGCAAGCGACCCGCAGGCGCGCAGTACGAAAGCGGTTTCTTCCTGCGCCCGACGGTGTTCTCCGGCTGCACCAGGGACATGGCGGTGGTCCGGGAAGAGGTCTTCGGCCCGGTCGTCACCGTCGAACGCTTCCGAGAAGAGGCCGACGCGATCGCGCTGGCCAACGACACCGAGTACGGGCTCGCCGGAGCCGTGTGGACGTCGGACGCGTCCCGCGCCCAGCGGGTCGCCGGGGCCCTGCGCCACGGCACCGTGTGGATCAACGACTACCACCCCTACCTGCCGCAGGCGGAGTGGGGCGGGTTCGGCCGGTCCGGCATCGGCCGCGAGCTCGGACCGTCCGGGCTGGCGGAGTACCAGGAGAGCAAGCACGTCTACCAGAACATCGATCCCGTTCCGCAGCACTGGTTCAAGGGCTGATCACTCCCCCACCCCACCACGTGAGGACCGACGATGACCATCGATTCGCAGAAGGCGGGCGGGGGGCCTGCCCCGGACGACAGCTCCGAGCTCGAGAAGTTCGGCTACCGCCAGGAACTCGAGCGCTCGCTCGGCTCGTTCTCCAGCTTCGCCGCCGGGTTCAGCTACATCTCCATCCTGACCGGCGTGTTCCAGCTGTTCTTCTTCGGCTTCGGCTCGGGCGGGCCGGCCTTCATCTGGACGTGGCCGCTGGTCTTCATCGGCCAGGCCGCCGTCGCCCTCTGCTTCGCCGAGCTGGCCGGGCAGTTCCCGCTCGCCGGCTCGGTGTACCAGTGGGCGAAGCAGATCGCGAAGCCCGCGACGTCCTGGCTGGCCGGCTGGATCATGATCATCGGCGCGATCGTCACGGCCGCGGCCGTCGCGGTGGCCTACCAGATCATCCTGCCGCAGGTGTCGACCGCGTTCCAGATCGTCGGCAGCGACGACGACGCCGGCCTGACGTCGACACCGGGTGGTGCGCAGAACGCCATCATCCTGGCGCTCATCCTGGTCGTGTTCGCCACGGTCGTGAACCTCATCGGCGTCAGGCTGATGGCGAAGATCAACAACTTCGGCGTTGCGGTGGAGCTCGGCGCGAGCGTGCTGCTCGTGATCGCGCTCGCCATCCACATCAAGCGCGGCCCGGGCATCGTCTTCGACACCCACGGCACCGGTGAGGGTCACACGTTCGGGTACCTCGGGGCCTTCCTGGTGGCGTCGCTCATGAGCGCGTACGTCTTCTACGGCTTCGACACCGCCGGTTCGCTGGCCGAGGAGACGACGCAGCCGCGGCGGCACGCACCCCGCGCGATCCTGCGGGCGATCACCGCCGCGTTCATCGTCGGCGGGCTGATGATGCTCGTGGGCATGATGGCCGTCGGCGACCTCAACGCCAAGGAGCTGAGCACGTCCGGCATGCCGTACCTGCTGAAGAGCACGCTCGGCGAGGGCCTCGGCGACGCCTTCCTGATCTGCTCGGCGATCGCGATCACGGTGTGCTGCCTGGCCGTGCAGACCGCGGCGATCCGGATGACGTGGGCGATGTCCCGCGACGGCCGGCTGCCGTTCAGCAAGGCGATGGCCAAGGTGTCGCCGCGCTCGAAGACGCCGGTCGTGCCCGCGCTGCTCACCGGCGGCCTCACCATCGTGGTGCTGCTGATCAACCTGGGCAACCAACGGGCGTTCTTCATCCTGACCTCGACGGCGATCATCCTGTTCTACATCCCCTACCTGATGGTCACCGGCCCGATGCTGATCCGCCGCCTGCGCGGTGGCTGGCCGCGCCCGGGCCACGGGCCGTACTTCAAGCTCGGCCGCTGGGGCACGCTGGTGAACCTGGTCGCGGTCGTCTACGGCGCCGCGATGACGGTCAACCTGATCTGGCCGCGCGCCGAGGTCTACGGCGACGACCACTGGTACTTCCAGTGGGGCGCGGTGATCGTCACCGGGCTGATCGTCCTCGTCGGTGCGATCATGCTCTACATCCGGCGCGGTACCTGGGGTTCGTCGCACACGAGCCCCGAGCACATGCCCGACAACGCCCCGGACACCCTGCCCGGCTGAGGAGGCCCCATGAGTTCCGATACCTACGACTTCGTCATCGTCGGCGGTGGCTCGGCGGGCTGCGCGCTGGCGAACCGGCTGTCGGCGAACCCGTCGAACAAGGTCCTCGTCCTGGAAGCCGGCCGGTCCGACTACAAGTGGGACGTCTTCATCCACATGCCGGCCGCGCTGACGTTCCCGATCGGGTCGAAGTTCTACGACTGGGGCTACCGCAGCGAGCCCGAGCCGCACATGAACCGGCGCCGCATCTACCACGCCCGCGGCAAGGTGCTCGGCGGCTCGTCGAGCATCAACGGGATGATCTTCCAGCGCGGCAATCCGCTGGACTACGAGCGCTGGGCCGGCGACCCGGGAATGTCCACATGGGACTACGCGCACTGCCTGCCGTACTTCCAGCGCATGGAAAACTGCTTGGCCGACGCACCGGACGGCCAGTGGCGCGGCCACGACGGCCCGCTCGAGCTGGAGCGCGGCCCGGCGACCAACCCGTTGTTCCAGGCCTTCTTCGACGCCGCCGAGGAAGCGGGTTACCCGCGCACCGACGACGTCAACGGCTACCGGCAGGAGGGCTTCGCGGCGTTCGACCGCAACGTCCGGAAAGGACGGCGGCTGTCCGCGGCCGGCGCCTACCTGCACCCGGTCGAGCACCGGGCCAACCTCACGGTGAAGACGCACGCGTTCGTCTCGCAGATCCTCTTCGACGGCACCCGCGCGATCGGCGTCGAGTACAGCGAAGGCCGGGGCGTGCCGGCCGAGGTGTACGGCAAGGAGATCATCCTCTGCGGCGGCGCGATCAACAGCCCGCAGCTGCTGCAGCTCTCCGGCGTCGGCAACGCGGCCGACCTGGAGAAGCTCGGCATCGACGTCGTGAAGGACCTGCCGGGCGTCGGCGAGAACCTGCAGGATCACCTGGAGGTGTACATCCAGTACGCCTGCAAGGAACCGGTGTCGATGCAGCCGTCGCTGGCCAAGTGGAAGCGGCCCTACATCGGCGCGCAGTGGCTGTTCCTGCGGAACGGCCCGGCCGCGACCAACCACTTCGAGGGCGGCGGGTTCGTCCGGTCGAACGACGAGGTGAAGTACCCGAACCTGATGTTCCACTTCCTGCCGGTGGCGATCCGCTACGACGGCTCGGCGCCCACGGAAGGCCACGGCTACCAGGTGCACGTCGGCCCGATGTACGCCGACACCCGCGGCTCGGTGAAGCTCACCTCGACCGATCCGCGGCAGCACCCGGCGATCAAGTTCAACTACCTGTCCACGGAAAACGATCGCAAGGAATGGATCGAAGCCGTGCGGGTGGCGCGGAAGATCCTCAACCAGTCCGCGATGGGCCGGTACAACGGCGGGGAGATCTCGCCAGGACCGTCGGTGGAGACCGACGAAGAGATCCTGGACTGGGTCGCGAAGGACGCCGAGACGGCGCTGCACCCGTCGTGCACGGCCAAGATGGGCGTGGCCGAGGGGGCCGTCGTCGACCCGCAGACGATGCGGGTGCACGGCACCGAGGGCCTGCGCGTCGTCGACGCGTCGGTCATGCCCTACATCCCCAACGGCAACATCTACGCGCCGGTGATGATGACCGCGGAGAAGGCCGCGGACCTGATCCTCGGCAACACCCCGCTGGCCCCGCTCAAGCAGCCGTTCTACCGCCACGGCGAGGCCGCGGCGCACTAGCGCCGGACGTCGACGCGCCCGTACCGCCATCCCCGGTGCGGGCGCGTCGTGCTGCCCGGATTCTCCGTTACCGGGTAACGGAAACTACCGGGGCGTACCCCCTTGACGACGCCCTCCGGCGAATTCACACTTGTTGCGGATCACAGTCGATGTTCCTCAATGCGCAACAGTTAGCGGAGGCGTCATGATTCGCGCATGCACCGTCGACGAGCTGCCCCCGGGTGAGTCCGTCCGGATCCCGGGGTCTCCCGCCATCGCGGTGTTCCACACCGAGGACGGCGAGCTGTACGCCATCGACGACACGTGCACCCACCAGGACGCCTCGCTGGCCGACGGCTGGCTCGAAGGCTGCTTCGTCGAGTGCCCGCTGCACGCGGCGCTGTTCGACCTGCGCACGGGCGTGCCGAGCTGCCTGCCGGCGAAGGCCCCGGTGCGGACGTACACCGTGCTGGTCGACGACGGCGTCATCCACGTCCAGGGCGTGGCCCGCGAGGACGCCGCGTGAAGCGCGTCGCGGTCGTCGGCGCTTCGCTGGCCGGGGTCCGCGCCGCGCAGGAGCTGCGCGCGCAGGGCTACGACGGCGGCGTGGTGCTGATCGGCGAGGAGGCGCACCTGCCGTACGACCGGCCGCCGCTGTCCAAGGGTTTCCTGGCCGGGACGACCTCCCGCGCCGCGCTGGAGCTGCTCGACGCCGGCGACCTCGCGTCGCTGGCCCTGGACTTCCGCCTGGGCGTCCGGGCGACGTCCCTGGACCCGGCCGCCCGCCGGGTGCACCTCTCGGACGGCAGCTCGGTGCACGCGGACGGCGTCGTCATCGCCACCGGCGGCCGCGCGCGCACACTGCCGGGCTTCGAGCGCGCCCACACGCTGCGGACCATCGACGACGCGCTGGCGCTGCGGGCCGCGCTGGTGCCCGGGGTGCGCGTGGCGATCGTCGGGGCCGGGTTCATCGGCGCCGAGGTGGCCTCGACGTGCCGTTCCCTGGGCCTCGACGTGGTCGTCTTGGAAGCTCTGAGCGCGCCTTTGGCCCCGGTGCTGGGCCCGGAGCTGGCCGCGGTCTGCGCGCGGCTGCACGCCGACCACGGCACGGACCTGCGCTGCGGCGTCGCGGTCGCGAGCCTGTCCGAGTCCGGCGTCCACCTGGCCGACGGTTCCCTGGTACCGGCGGACGTGGTCGTGGTGGGCGTCGGCATGACCCCGGCCACGGACTGGCTGGCGGGCTCCGGCCTGACGACCGGCAACGGCGTCCACACGGACGCGGGCCTGGTGACGGACCTGCCGCAGGTGGTGGCGATCGGCGACGTCGCCCGCTACCACGCCGACGGCGTCGGACGGCGCCACGAGCACTGGACGAACGCGTCCGAGCAGGCCCCGGTCGCGGTGGGCAACCTCCTGGCCGGACGGACCGAACGCACGTACACGCCGAGCGGGTACGTCTGGTCGGACCAATACGCGGGCACGCTGCAGCTGGCGGGCCACCCACGCCCGGACGACGCGCTCACCTTCGTGGAGGGCGGCCCGTCGGACGAGTCGTTCGTGGCGACCTACCAGCGTGACGGCGTGACGGTCGGGGTGTTCGCGCTGAACAATCCGAAGCTCTTCAACCGCTTGAGGCGTCAGGCGTTGCGCCGCCCGGCCGCGGTCTGACCAAACCGCTCTCGAGCGCGACGCGCACCAGCCCCGCACGGCGCCGCTCACCGGTCTTGTCGCGGACGCGGTCGAGGTAGCTCCGCACCGTGCGGACCGAGACCGCGAGCCGCTCGGCGATCTGCACGTCCGTGTAGCCTTCCGCCACCAGCTGGAGGACCCGCCGCTCACGCGGCTTCAGTTCCTGTTCGCCGGCTTCGCGCGGCTCGGCGACCTCGGGCGGCGCGGCGGCCCCGGCGGGCACGTGGACCTCCCCGCGCGCCACGGCCCGGATCGCGCGGTCGATCCCGTCGGCTTCGACGTCCTTGCTCAGCACGCCGTGCGCCCCCGAGCGCAACGCCGCCAACGTCAGCTCCCCGGTCGCGCCGGCGCTGATGATCAGCACCCGGATGGCCGGATCCGCCGACCGGATCCGCGCCGTCGCGTCGATGCCCAGCAGGCCGGGCAGGAAGTGGTCCATCAGGATCACCTCGGGCCGGGTCTCCAGCGCGAGTGATACCGCGTCCTCCCCGTTCGCGGCCGTGCCCACGACCACGTGCCCGAACGCGCCCACGGCCTGGACCAGCGCCTGCCGGTAGAGCGGGTGGTCTTCGACGACCAGCACCCGCACCGAAGGTCCCGCCGCGGCGCCGGGCTCGGCGGGCGGCTCGGCGACCGGCGCCGCGTCCGGCTGTCGCGCGGCGACCCAGAGCGCACGGAACCGTCCGATGTCCCCGCCGAGCGCGGCCACTACGGCTTCCAGCGCCGGCCAGGTCGGCAGGGCCGGATTCGTCAGCACGCGGTGCGCGGTGTCCCGGCTGACGCCGCCGCGCTGCGCGATCGTCCGCACGCCCGGCGCTCCGGCGCGCAGGTACACCTCGTGGAGTGCGTCGACGAGCCGCCGGTGCGCCCCTTCGGGGACGTCCGGCCTGCCGATGACGGCCACGGGTCACCTCCTCGCCTGCGTCGGACCGAAACCGTCCGAATTTGTCAGAAGGTATGGCAATTATTACGGCCGACCGGCGATGATGGCAAGACCCGCCGTCCGGAGGTGATGAGTTTGGACCCCGCCGCCGTGGCCGCGATCGCCGGTGGTTCCGGCCTGCCCGTGCTGATCTACGGCGTCGCGCGGATCGCCGACCGGGTGGTCTTCCTGATCGGCCTGCGCATGCTGCTGCGCCGGGCGAAACCGCGGGCGAGCGACGCGGTCCTGTCCGACTACATCACCCACCACGCCCCGCGCGGACACCGCCGGAACACCGCGCCGCCTTAGCGGGACAGTTCGTCCAGATCGGACTCCAGCCGGGCCCGCCAGGTCCAGCGGCGCTCGGTCGTGTCGGCGCCGTCGGTCGACGGCGGACCCAGCGGCAGGGCCGGGTCCTTGATCCCGAACGTCACCCGGTACGCGAGCACCGAAGCCGCCGTGCGGATCCAGGCGTCGCCCGAAGTTCCCGACGGCGGGGCGACGCCGAGCGCGTGGCTGAACCACATCGGGAGCAGCGCGTTGGAGCCGAGCGCGTCGGTGATCCGGGTCCGCAGGCGGACCTGCAGGTCCTGCCACGCGCGTTCGGCCCGCTCCAGCTGCGGGACCACGCGCGCGTCGACCGCGTCGGCCTCCCGCAACGCGAGCCGCGCCTGCTCCGCGGCGTCGAAGGCCGCGGGGATCTCCTCGTCCAGCAGCGTGCGGCGCCGGGTGCTCAACGCGCGCAGCGACGACTCGGCGTCCCCGCGAGCGCGGGACCCGCGGTCCGTCGTGGCGAGGCGGCGGATGACGTCCAGCAAGTCGGCGTCGCAGCGCGCGCCCGCTTCGCGCACGTCCCCCAGCCGCGCGATCTCCTGCTCGTGGCGGGCGCGCTGCTCCTTCGTCACCAGTTCCTTGTGCAGGTCGTCCCAGCGCGCGGCCTGCGCCGCCAGCGCGCGCGTCTCCGCGCCGACGTCGTCGAGGTTCGCCTGCGGCACGCCGTCGGACACGCGCACCGCGCGCTCCAGCGCCTGCACCTGCTGCTGCAGCCGTTCGAGCTGCCGGCCGAGCTGGTCGATCCGGTGCTCCTGGGGCGCTCCGGGACCGACGCGGTCGGCCAGGTCCGCGAACTCCTGGCGCAGCCCGGCGTCGCGGGCGTCGACGTCCTGGACGGCGGTGCGCAGCCCGTCGACGGCCGCGAACAGCTCGTCGAGGTCGCGGCGCGTGTCGTCGGCCGGCTCGGCGTAGTCGGCGTACTCCGCCTCGAAGTCGGGGTCGTCGCCGTAGGTGGCGTAGCCGCGCGTCACGGGATCCGGCTTTCCCGGACCAGGCCCGCGATCGCGCCCGCCGTCCCGAGCACCGCCAGGATCGTGCTCACCACGTTCGCCGTGCTCGACGGCCACGGCAGCAACGCCACCACCAGGAACACCGCGGCCAGCGTGCCCGCCCGGGCCGCCCGCGTCCGCTCGCGCAGCACCGCCGGTACCTCCCGGACGGGCGCGAACCCGACCCACATCCCGGCCGCGAACAGCGGGACCAGCAACGGCAGCCACCCGGGCGACAGCACGCCGAACAGCACGAGCGCGGCCGAGACCAGCCCGGCGAGCACCGGACCGGCCGCGAAGAACACGACCGCGCGCTGCGTCGCCGCGTGGCGGGCACCGAGCTCCGCCGCCACCAGCCGGTGCACGGCCTCGTCGTGGTCCGCCTCGGCGTCCAGCAGCCGGACGGCCGCCGCCACGAGCCGGTCCATCGGCTCGGCGTCCTCGGCACCGGGCTCCGGCGCCGTGTCGAGCCGGCCCGCCAGGTCCTGCTTGAGCCGGCCCACGCGCGCCGCCGACTGGTCCCGGTCGTGCTGGGCTGGAGTCGTCACGCGAACACTTTAAGTGCCACCACCGTCACATCCGGCCAATGCGGCCGGTGAGTCTCACAGGTCGCCCAGGGCCGTGACCGGCGACTCGACGCAGTCCGCGACGAACCTTAGGAACCCGCCCGCCGTGCCGCCGTCGCAGACGCGGTGGTCGAACGCCAGCGTCAGCTCACAGACCTTCCGCACGGCCAGCTCGCCGCCGACCACCCACGGCCGGTCGATGATCCGGCCGATGCCGAGGATCGCGGCCTCGGGGTGGTTGATGATCGCCGCCGAGCCGTCGACGCCGAAGACGCCGTAGTTGTTCACCGTGAACGTGCCACCGGTCAGGTCGGCCGGCGCGAGCTTGCCGTCGCGCGCGGTGCGGGCGCGGTCGCCGATCGCCGCCGACAGGTCCCGCGTCGACAGCTCACCGGCGTCGCGCACGACCGGCACCATGAGCCCGCGCCCGGTCTGCGCGGCGAACCCGAGGTGGATGCCGCGCAGCAGCACGATCTCGTCGCCCTCGACGCGCGAGTTCAGCTCCGGGTACTTCTTCAGGCCCGCCACGGCGAACCGCGCGATCAGGCCGAGCAGGCTGACGGGACGGTCCGTCTTGGCGTTCAGGGCCACCCGCGCGGCGACCAGCTCGGTCGCGTCGACGTCCACCCAGACCGTGGCCTCGGGGATCTCGCGCCGCGACGCCGTGAGCTTGTCGGCGACGACCTTGCGGACGCCGGTGAGCGGGATCCGGCGCTCGCCGTCTTGCTGCGCGGGCTTGTTCAGCAGCGCTTCGACGTCGGCGCGGCGGATGATGCCGTCCGGGCCGGTGGCGGTGACCTTCGCGAGGTCGATCCCGTTGTCCGCGGCCATCTTCCGGACGAACGGCGAGATCACGCCGGGCGCCTTGGCCTTCACGACGGGCGCCTCGACCCGCCGGACGCGCTTGCGGCGCGTGGTCGGCGCGGTGCCGTAGCCGATGAGGACGTTGCCGCTGCCCGATGACGTGGTCGACACTGTGACGCCCGGCTCGGCGAACCCGCCGACGCTCAGCAGCGGCGCGCCGACCGGCAGCAGCTGGCCGGGTTCGCCGTGTAACGCCGACACGACACCGGCGAACGGCACGGGCACCTCGACCGCGGCCTTCGCCGTCTCGACCTCGACGACGATCTGGTCGATCTTGACCGTGTCCCCGATCTTGACGTGCCAGTTCAGGATCGCCGCCTCGGTCAGGCCCTCGCCGAGGTCCGGCAGCAGGAAGTCAGGCACCGGCCACCACCGGCGTGTCGGCCCACTGCAGCCGGGCGATCGTGTCGAGGATCCGGTCGACGTCCGGCAGCTGGTGACGCTCCAGCTTCGGCGCCGGGAACGGGATGTCGAGGCCGGTCACGCGCAGCACCGGCGCGTGCAGCTGGTGGAAGCACTGCTCCGTGACGCGAGCGACGACCTCGGCGCCGTAACCGCCGAAGCCCGCGGCTTCGTGCACCACGACGGCGCGACCGGTGCGGCGCACCGAAGCCGTCACGGTCTCGTCGTCGAACGGGCTCAGCGACCGCAGGTCGACGACCTCGACGTCCCAGCCCTCGTCCTTCGCGGCTTCGGCGGTCTCCAGCGCGGTGGCGACCATCGGGCCGTACGCGATGAGCGTGACGTCCTTGCCGCTCCGGCGGACCACGGCCTGGTCCACGGCCGGGCCGCTGCGCGTGAAGCTCACCTCTTCGCTCGACCAGTAGCGGCACTTCGGCTCGAGGAAGACGACCGGGTCCGGCGAGTCGATGGCGTCGCGGAGCAGGTCGTAGGCGTCCTGCGCGGTGCCCGGCGTGACGACGCGCAGGCCCGGCGTGTGCGTGTAGTAGGCCTCGCTGGAGTCGCAGTGGTGCTCGACGCCGCCGATCCCGCCGGCGTAGGGGATGCGGATGACCATCGGCAGCGAAAGCGCGCCGCGGGTGCGGTTGCGCAGCTTCGCGACGTGCGAGGTGATCTGCTCGAACGCGGGGTAGGCGAAGGCGTCGAACTGCATCTCGACGACCGGGCGGAAGCCGCCCATGGCCATCCCGACCGCGAACCCGACGATGCCGGCCTCGGCGAGCGGGGTGTCGAAGCAGCGGTCCTCGCCGAAGTCGGCGGTGATGCCGTCGGTGACCCGGAAGACGCCGCCGAGCGCGCCGACGTCCTCGCCGAACACGACCACGTTGTCGTCGTCCTTGAGCGCGTCCCGCAGGGCGGCGTTGAGCGCCTGCGCCATCGTGGTCGTCATCAGGCCTCCAGCTCGGCTTCGAGAGCGGCCCGCTGCGCCTTGAGGTGGCGGGTCGGCTCGGCGTAGACGTGGTCGAACAGCGACAGCGGGTCCAGCTCGGGCTCGGCGTTGAGCGTGTCGCGAACGGTCTGGGCGAAGTCCTCGGCGTCGTTGCGGAACTGCTCGATCTCGTTGTCCTGCAGGGCGTTCCGCGCCTTGAGGTAGGTCTCGAGCCTGGTGACCGGGTCGGCTTCGCGCCACTTCGCGACTTCGGCGGCGTCGCGGTAGCGGGTGGCGTCGTCGGCGTTGGTGTGGGCGTCGATGCGGTAGGTGTGGGCCTCGACGAGGACCGGGCCGCGGCCTTCGCGGGCGTGCCGGACGGCGTCGTCGAGGACGCTCAGCACCGCGACGGCGTCGTTGCCGTCGACCTGCTCCGAGCGCATGCCGTAGCCGATCCCCTTGTACGCCAGCGCGGGCGCGGCGCTCTGCTTCTCGAACGGCACGGAGATCGCGTAGCGGTTGTTCTGCACGAAGAACACCACGGGCGCCTTGAAGACGGCGGCGAAGTTGAGCGCCTCGTGGAAGTCGCCTTCACTGGTGGCGCCGTCGCCGATGAGCGCGAGCGCGACGCCGTCCTCACCGCGTCGCCGCATCGCGTGCGCGAGGCCGGTGGCGTGCAGGGTCTGCGTCGCGAGCGGAGTGCACTGGGGCGCGACGCGCGTCTCGGCGGGGTTGTAGCCGCAGTGCGCGTCGCCGCGAAGCAGCGTCAGGACTTCGCCGGGCTTCAGGCCGCGCGCGATGAGGGCGACGGAGTCGCGGTAGGTCGGGAAGAGCCAGTCCTGCTTGCTCAGGGTGAGCGCGGCGGCGACCTGGCAGGCCTCCTGGCCGGCGCTGGAGGGGTAGACGGCGAGGCGGCCCTGCTTGGTGAGCGCGGTCGCCTGGACGTCGAACCGGCGGCCCAGGACCATCAGCCGGTAGGCCTCCTTGAGCCGCGCTTCGGCCGGCTCTCCGTAGGGGCCGTGCTGGTCGACACGCGTCCCGTCCTCGGCGACGAACCGCACCGGCGACGCGGACGGCAGCAGGGTTTCCGTCGCCATGACGCACACCACCTCTCGCAGACATATGATGCTCAGATGGTGGTTCTCGGCGGTGTTGTGTACAAGGGTTGCGCGAAATGAGCGACAAACAGTCTTTTCTGGGGGCTTACGGTGACCAAACGTCTTTTCCGGATCCGGCGCAGGGCGCTCACCCGGGACGGACGGTCGCACCGCTGGACGACATCGACCGCGCGATGCTGGCGGAGCTGTCGGCCGACGGCCGCTTGGCGGTCCGGGCGCTGGCGGAGCGCCTGCACATCTCGCGCACGAACGCGTACGCGCGGCTGGAGCGCCTCATGGCGGAGGGCGTCATCACGGGCTTCGGCGCCCGCATCGACCCGCGCCGCGCGGGCCTGGGCACGTCGGCGTACATCATGGTGACGGTGGAGCAGACGTCCTGGCGCACGATGGCCACGGACCTGCACGAGATCCCGTACGTCGACCACGTCACCCTGGTAGGCGGCGACTTCGACATCCTGCTGCTGGTCCGGACCCCGGACAACACGACGTTGCGCGACGTGGTCCTGGAGCGCCTCCAGGCCCTGGACGGCGTCCGCTCGACAAGGACGTGGCTGATCTTCGAGGAACTCCCCGGCTCAGTCCTGGCCTGACCCCCGTGTCGTCCCTCCAATCACGCGTGTCGTCTCCCCAATCACGCGAGTCACGCGCCCAATCACGCGAGATCCGCCTCCAGACACGCGAGATCCGGGCCCAGTCACACGAGAACACGCGAGTTGGCTACGTGAAGTCCCACTCCAGGACCACCTGGCGGCCCGTCCCGGCTCCGCCGGCGCGGCGGTACGTCGCCTGGGCCGCGGCGTTGTCCTCCTCCGTCACCACCCACATGTCGTAACACCCCCGCGAACGGGCCAGTGCGGCCAGCTCCGTCACCAAGGCCGAGCCGAGACCGCGACCCTGGAACGACGGGGAGACGCCCAGCTCGTACAGGAACATCTCCGTCCCCTTGTCCGGGTGCGTCATCTCGACGCCGGTCACCATGCCCGCCGGGACGTCGTCGACGTACGCGATCAGCAGGTGGTGCCCCTCCGACGCGAGGAATCGCTCAAGGGCCGCCGAAACCGGCGGGTCGTCGAAGAGGTCGGCGGCGGCCAGCGCCGGCTCGGCCGTCGTGATGCGGCGGATGTCCATCCGGCCATCCTGGCAAACAGCTCAGCCTCCGCGGGCAGAACGGCTGCCCCCGCGCACCCTTGACCCGGCCCGACCTGCGCGGTAATGGGGTGCCGCCCACCGGACGACTCTTATTTTATGGCGAGAATTAACGAAGAGCGTACCGGCCGGAAACTATTGACGCAGTCCCCTTTGCCCGGTGAGGATCGGCCGGTCCGCCGCCCTCGCAGAATGGACCAGACCATGGCCGGAAGATCACGCGCGTGGTCGCGTGCGCGTCGAAGTTCGCTCGTCACGCTGATGAGCCTGAGCCTGCTCGGCGGGGTCGCGCAGGCGGCACCGCTGCAGGCCCAGGCCGCACCGGCACAGCCCGTCATCGGCAAGCCCGCCCTCGACAAGGACGGCTGCGCCAAGATCGAGAAGACCCTGCCGACCCTCGCGGACTGGCCCAAGGTCGACAGCCAGCTCAAGGGGAAGGCCGGCGACGAGGCCCGCATCGCCCAGATCCTCTCGGGGATGACTCTCGAGGAGAAGGTCGGGCAGATGACGCAGCCCGAGATCACCTCGATCACCCCCGACGAGGTCCGCCAGTACGCCATCGGCACCGTCCTCAACGGCGGCGGCGCGTGGCCCGGCGCCAACAAGCACGCCACCCAGCAGGACTGGCTGAACCTCGCCGACTCCTACTGGAACGCCTCCAAGACCAGCCGCACGAAGATCCCCGTCATCTGGGGCATCGACGCCGTGCACGGCAACAACAACGTCTACGGCGCCACCGTCTTCCCGCACAACATCGGCCTCGGCGCGGCGCACGACCCGTGCCTGGTCCGCGACGTCGCCGGCGCCACCGCCCGCCAGGTCCGCTCGACCGGCCAGGACTGGGCGTTCTCGCCGACGCTGGCCGTCGTCCAGGACGACCGCTGGGGCCGCACCTACGAGGGCTTCTCCGAGGACCCGCGGATCACGCGCTCCTACGGCTACGAGGACATCAACGGCCTCCAGGACGGCGCCACCAGCCGCATCGGCTACAACGGCGTGATCGCCACCGCCAAGCACTTCATCGGTGACGGCGGCACGGCCAAGGGCCAGGACCAGGGCGTCAACCCGTCGTCCGAGGCCGACATGATCAACCTCCACGGCCAGGGCTACTACGGCGCGCTCGCCGCCGGCTCCCAGACCGTGATGGTCTCGTTCAACAGCTGGACCAACCCGGACCTCGGCATCAACGAGGGCAAGCTGACCGGCAGCAGCAAGGCGATGAACGAGATCCTGAAGGGCAAGATCGGCTTCGACGGCCTGGTCGTGTCCGACTGGAACGCCATCGGCCAGGTCCCCGGCTGCACGAACTCCTCCTGCCCGCAGGCCATCAACGCCGGCATCGACGTCGTGATGGTGCCCGCGGACTGGAAGGCGTTCATCACCAACACCGTCGCCCAGGTGCAGAGCGGCCAGATCCCGATGTCGCGCATCGATGACGCCGTGACCCGCATCCTGCGCGTCAAGATCCGTGACGGCATCTTCGAGTCGCAGAAGCCGTCCGACCGCTCCTACGCCAACTCGGACGAGGCGCTGAAGGACAACTGGCTGGCCCGCGACGCGGCCCGCGAGTCGCAGACGCTGCTGAAGAACAACGGCAACGTGCTGCCCCTCAAGCCGAAGTCCAAGGTCCTGGTGGTCGGCAAGAGCGCCGACAACATCTCGAACCAGACCGGCGGCTGGACGCTGAGCTGGCAGGGCACGGGCAACACCAACGCCGACTTCCCGAACGCCACCTCGATCCTCACCGGCATCAAGCAGGACCTCGGCGACGCCAACGTCACCTTCGACGCCACCGGCACGGTGGACCCGAAGGGCTACGACGCCGTCATCGCCGTGATCGGTGAGACGCCGTACGCCGAGGGCGTCGGCGACCTGACCCGCAAGACCCTCGAGGCCTCGAAGCTCTACCCCGAGGACGCGGCCGTGCTGGACAAGGTCAGCGGCAAGGGCACCCCGGTCGTCACCGTCTACGTCGGCGGCCGTCCGCTCTACATGAACCACGAGATCAACCGCTCGGACGCGTTCGTCGCGGCCTGGCTGCCCGGCACCGAGGGCGGCGGCGTCGCCGACATGCTCGTCAAGGGCAAGGACGGCACCGGCTACCAGGGCACGCTGTCCTACTCGTGGCCGAAGAGCGCGTGCCAGTCGCCGCTCAACCCGTGGTCCCCGGACTACGACCCGCTGTTCAAGCTGGGTTACGGCCTCAAGACCGGCCAGCGCGTCACCATCGGCCAGCTGGACGAGACCCCCGGCCCGGCGACCTGCGGGTCCACCGGCGGCGGCGGGACGGCGACCGAGGACCTGTCGATCTTCGACCGGACCGACGTCGCCCCGTACAAGAGCTTCATCGGCTCGGCGGAGAACTGGGGCGGCACCGAGATCGGCCCGGACGGCACCGCCGCGCACAGCGAGATCAACACCGTCCCGACGGACGTCAACGTGCAGGGTGACGGCCTGAAGACGACCTGGACCGGCACCGGTGCCGCCCAGCTCTACCTCCAGAACCCGGCGGGCACGGACGACCTCCGCAGCTACCTGAACGCGGACGGGGCGCTGGAGTTCGACACCGTCGTGCAGCAGGCACCGGTCAACCGGACGGTGATCAGCATGCACTGCGTCTACCCGTGCTTCTCCGAGGTGAACGCGACCAAGCTGTTCACCGACCTGGCGGGCGGCGCCAAGACGACGGTCAAGATCCCGTTGTCCTGCTTCAACAACGGGCTCGACTTCGAGCACATCAACACCCCGTTCCTGGTCTACACCGACGCCGCGTTCCAGGCGTCGTTCGCGAACGTGCGGTGGGTCCCCAACGGGGCCAAGGATCCCGATGCGAGACCTTGTTCGAGCTTGACCTGAGCACCGGCCGGGCCGGGAGCGGAATCCGCTCCCGGCCCGGTCCGTTTTCCGCCACGATGAAGTGATGACCACCGACGCGATCGCGCTCGCCGACGAACTCCTCGACGTCCTGGGCACCTGGCAGCCGCTCGAAGCGACCTTCGTCGGCATCGAAGGCCACGACGCCGAGCTGACCGATCCCGGCGAAGCCGCCCACGACGCGTTGAAAGCGCGGGCCGCGGACATCCTCGCCCGGGCGCAGGCCTCGACCGACGAAGACCACGTCACGCTCGGCGTCGTCGTCCAGCAGGCCGAGGCCATTCTCACCCAGCTCGACGCGCGGGTCGTGGAGTTCACCCTGGCCGCTCCGATGTTCGCCGTCGGGATCAGCCACCTCGCCTTCCTGCCCCAGCTCGCGCCGTCCGGCGAGCAGGACGCGACCGGCTTCCGGGCCCGGCTGGCCGCCCTGCCCGCGCTCTACGAAGCTCTCGCCCAGCGGCACCGCGACGGCCTGGAGGCCGGACGGACGCCGGTCGAGCGGATGGTCGGCAGCGCCGTCGCGTTCCTCGACCGCTTCCTCGCGCAGGAGACGCCGTTCCCCGGCCACGAGCAGCTGGTCGCCGACGTCGTACGACCCGCGCTGACGCGCTACCGCGAGGTGCTCACGACCGAGATCGCCGGGCACGGCCGGCCAGACGAGCGGCCCGGGCTCTGCTGGCTCGAAGACGGCGAAGCGACGTACGCGGCCCTGGCCCGGATGCACACGACCACCGACCACATGCCCGCGGAGCTGCACCAGCTCGGCCTGGACGTCCTGGCGGGGCTCGATGCCGAGTACGCCGAGCTCGGCGAGCGCGTCTTCGGGCTGACCGAGCCGGCCGAGGTGCGCCGCCGGCTGCGGACCGACGAGAGCCTCCGCTGGCGCGACGCCGAGGAGATGCTCGACACCGCCCGCGCCGCCGTCGCCCGCGCGACCGCCGCGGCGCCGGGCTGGTTCCCGCGGATGCCGGCCGCCGAGTGCGTCGTGCGCGCCGTCCCGGACGCGGACGCGCCCGTCGCCGCCCCCGCGTACTACCTGCCGGGCGCGCCCGACGGCTCGCGGCCCGGCGCCTACTTCACCAACACCCACGAGGTGCGCACACGAGACCGGTTCATCGCCGAGACCGTCGCGTTCCACGAAGCCGTGCCGGGGCACCACTTCGAGGTCTCGCTGGCGCAGGAGCTGACCGGGCTCCCGCAGCTGCGCCGGATCGCGCCGGTGACCGCCTACAGCGAGGGCTGGGGGCTCTACACCGAGCGGCTGGCCGACGAGATGGGCTTGTTCTCCGGCGACGTCATGCGCCTCGGCATGGTGGCCGAGGACTCCGTCCGCGCCGCGCGGCTGGTGGTCGACACCGGCCTGCACGCGCTGCGCTGGACACGCGAGCAGTGCGTTGACTTCCTCCGCACGCACACGGTGCTCAGCGAGGTCGAGGTGCAGTCCGAGACCGACCGGTACATCGAGTGCCCCGGGCAGGCGCTGGCCTACATGACCGGCCGGCTGGAGATCGTCCGCCTGCGCCGGTTCGCCGAGGAGACGCTCGGGGACGCCTTCGACATCAAGGAGTTCCACGGGGTCGTGCTCGGCAGCGGGCCGGTGCCGCTGAAGGTGCTGGACGACGTCGTCCGCGCCTGGGTCGCTTCCACCTGATCAGTGCTGCGCGCCGTAGGACTTCTGGCACGGGTAGCCGTCGCCGGTGGCCGACCAGCTCGCCGGGTAGCCGTTCTGCGCCCACGCCGCGTAGGCCTGGGCGTAGGTGTAGCCGCGGGAGTACAGCCACTGGCACGGCGTCTGGCTGCCCGAGTTGGTGATGGAGATCCACGGCTGGGCGTTGTACCAGCTCGGCTGGGCGTACCACTGGCTCGTCACCGCGACGCCCGGGCTCTTCGGCTGGACGTAGACGGTCTGCGGCGCCGGCACGACGACCGTCTGGGGCACGGGCGCGGTGACGGTCGGGGTGCTGGGGGCCGTGACGGTCGCCGTCACGGCCGGGGCCTGGGCCGGGCTGCCGGCGAGCGTGCGCCCGGGAAGCCCGCACGCGGCCAGGGCGAGCACCGCGGAAAGCGCCGTCACGGCGCGGAGAATACGCATGGTCCTGCTCATTTCGTCCGGGTCATGTGGCTGCCGGTGAGAACGCCGCCGGAAACGGTGTAGGAACCGGAAAATACGCGGGTGCTGCCGTCGGCCTGAATCGCGGAAAGCACGACGTACACGGTGTTCCCGCGGACGTCGGTGACGGTCAGCGTGTCCCACGACGTCGTCGAGAAACCGTTGACGTACTTGGTGTACCCGCCGCTCCCGGCGATGCGGCTGCCACCGAGCGACCACGCCGTGGTGAAATCACGGCGGTTCAGCGCGTCGTAGTAGGAGATCACCGCCTGGGCCGCCGACGGGTCCACCGGCGCGACGTAGACCGGCGGCTGCTGGACGTAGACCGTTTGCGGTGCGGGCACAGCAATGACGCTGGTCGTCGCCGCCTGCGGGGTCACCGCGACCGGGACCGGCACGCCCGCCACGGGCACGCCGCAGGCCGCGGCACCGACCAGGAGCAGGGCGCCGACGAGAATTCCGGTGGGTTTCATGGGAAATCAGCTTCTTCCGTGTTCGCCACCCCAGGAATCGGCCGCCCGCGGAATTCTGCAACAGTTTCCGGAGAACGCGACCCAAGCGTTATCCCGTTGGATTCAGACGTTCTGCCGCGTGATGTCGTAGGCCGTCATCGCGGCGGCCAGGTGCCGCGCGTCGGCGGCCCGCGTCGCGTCGAACCCGGTGATCAGCTGGATCCGGCCGAGGCGGTAGGTGAGGGTGTTGCGGTGGATGCTCAACGCGCTCGCCGCCTCGCCTCGGTTGTACCCCGAGACGACGAACGCGCGCAGGGCGTCGATCAGGTGCGGGTGGTCTTCGAGCGGGTCCAGCACCCGCGCGAGCGCGTCGCGAGCCGGGCCCGGGCGGGCGAGCTGGTACTCGATGGCGAGGTCGGCCAGCCGGTAGAGCCGCGCGGGCCGGCGCAGATTTTCCGCCAGGGCCAGTACTTCCACGGCTTCGGCGTGCGCGGCCGGGATATCGGCGTGGGTCGCCGCCCGCGCCGCGGCGGCGGTGCAGGGCCGGCCGCAGATCCGGTCGACCCGCGCGGCGACGGCGTCCACCGCGACGCCGTCCGGCACGAGCAGCACGCCACCGTCACCCTTGAAGGTCACCAGGACCGCACTGTCCACATCGGACCGGACCGCGCGGAAGAGGTCCGTCGCCGCCCGGGAACCGGCCGAAGCGGGCAGCGCGGGCAGGTGGAACACGACGACGTCGTAGCCCGGCGGCAGCTCGCGGTGGCGCACCGGACGGCCGGCGAGCAGGCTCGACGCGAGGTTCTGCCGGTCCTCGCGCTGTTCCCAGTCGAGGTCTTCGCGCTCGCGCAGGTACGCCTCGGCGACGCGCGGCATCACCTCGCCGAGGAAGTCGAGCATCCGCGCGCCGAGCAGCGCCCGGTCGCCGGTCAGCCGTTCCCACGCGACGCTCGCGGCGAGCGGGTAGATCTTGAGGACGGCTTCGAGCGGCAGGCCGTCGCGGGCCCGCTCGGCGCCCCAGGCGATCGGCAGGGCCAGCTCGTCGTCGGTCGGGCGCCGGCCTTCGGCGACGGTGGTCAGGAACAGCTCGAACACCGCGGTCGCGTTGGCGACCAGGTCACCCGCCAGCACGCTCGCGGGCAGCAGGCGGTATTCGGGGATCTCGGCCGCGCAGCGAGTGATCATCGCGCTGGCGATCTCACCCGATCGAGGGAACAGCTCGGCCACGGAATCCATGCCACATTGTCACCATGCACAAACGGCCACGGCAACTTTCTGCGCGTTCTGCCAGCAGACAGCCTTGATCTTGTGCCGCATTCTGTGCAGAGCAACCAGACTGAAGGGACTTCGCAATGGCGCGGGGAACAAAACGATGGCTGGCCGGGCTCGGGATCGCGAGCCTGCTCGCACTGGGCTTGGCGGCACCGGCCCAGGCCGCGAGCGGCGGCAACAACGACTTCGGCTGCCGTCCGAGCGCCGCGCACCCGAACCCGGTCGTGCTGCTCCACGGCACCTTCGCCACCTACTACGAGGACCTCAACTTCCTGCAGGCCGACCTGGCCGCTCGCGGCTACTGCACGTTCTCGCTGACCTACGGCGCCTACCCGCAGTTCCCGTTCGTGGGCGGCCTCAAGCCGGTCGCGGAGTCGTCGGCAGAGATCAAGAACTACGTCGAGAAGGTCCGCGCGGCCACCGGCGCGGCCAAGGTCGACGTCGTCGGGCACTCCGAAGGCGGCCTCCAGTCGATCTACCTGGCCAAGATGCAGGGCATCCAGAGCGAGATCGGCAAGGTCGTCGCGATCGCGCCGCCGACCCACGGCGCCAACGCGTCCGGGCTGCTGACGCTGGCCTACACGCTGCTCGGCAAGAGCACGTGGGACAACGTCGTCAAGACGATCGGCCTGCCGATCTTCGCCGACGAGCTGGACGGCGGCGCCGCGATCGTCGCGCTCAACACCGGGCCGGTCGCCCAGCCCGGCATCGACTACACGATCATCACCTCGCGCTACGACGAGCTGGTCACCCCGACCGAGACGTCGTTCATCCGCGAGCCCGGCGTGCACAACCGCTACGTCCAGGACTCCTGCCCGTTCGACCCGGTCGGCCACATCGGCGAGGCCTACGACCTCAACGTCTGGCACCTGGTCCGCAACGCGCTCGACCCGGCGCACGCCGCGCCGATCCGGATCTGCGCCGTGGGCTCGCCCGGATGACCTGGCCCCGCTACGACGGCCCCGAGGACCTCGCGGCGATCGAGGCCGTCCCGCTGGCGGACCGCGGCCTGCCGGAGAGCACGTACGAGCTGCTCCGGCGGGCCGGGAGCCGGTTCGCCGATCGTCCGGCGCTGACGCTCCTGCCGTCGGGTGAGGCGTGGGAGCACGCGGAGACCTGGACGTACGGCGACCTGCTCGCCCGCGTCCACCGGATCGCGAACGTGCTCACCGACCTGGGCGTCACCCGGCGGGACGCGGTCGCGCTGCTCGCGCCCAACAGCGGCGACGTCTTCGCGGCGACGCTGGCGGCCCAGGCCGTCGGCATCGCCGCGCCGGTCAACCCCGGCCTCGCGCCGCACCAGGTTCGGGAGCTGCTCGAGACGTCCGGCGCGCGTCTGGTCATCGCGGCCGACCCGGACCTGGACGTCGGCCGCCCGGTCCTCTCGCTCACGGAGCTGGCGGCACGCGCCGACGCCGCCGATCCGGTCCGGCTGCACGCCGAGCCGCCTCGGGGCACGGACTTCGCGGGCTACTTCCACACCGGCGGCTCCACCGGCACGCCGAAGATCGCCGTGCACACCCAGGCTGGCGAGGTCGCCATGGCCTGGACGCTCGCCGCGTCCACCGGCGACGACGACCTCGTGCTGCTCGCCGCGCTCCCCCTGTTCCACGTCAACGCGCTGCTCGTGACCGGGCTGGCGCCGCTGTTCAAGGGCCAGCACGTCGTCTGGGCGGGCCCGCTCGGTTACCGCGACCCGGCGCTCTACCCGGTGTTCTGGCGGATCGTCGAGCGCTACCGGATCGGCGCGATGTCCGCCGTGCCGACGGTCTACGCCGTGCTCGCGCACCTGCCGGTCGACGCGGACATCTCCAGTCTCACGTTCCCGATCGTCGGCGCGGCGCCCTTGCCCGCGGCGGTACGACGGCAGTGGCGCGAGCGCACCGGCACCGAACTGGTCGAGGGCTACGGCCTGACCGAGGGCACCTGCGCGTCCGCCCGCGGTTTCTTGGAATGTCACAGCCCCGGAGTGTCGCGGCCCGGCACGGTCGGGCAGCGGATGCCGTACCAGGAGGTCAAGGCCGTCCGGATCGACGGCGACGGCTGGACCGACCTGCTCCCCGGCGAGACGGGCGTGCTCGTGATCCGCGGCCCGAACGTCTTCCCCGGCTACCTGCGCGACGGCGAGCCGGACCCGGCGGGCAAAGTCATCGACGGCTGGCTCGACACGGGCGACCTGGGCAGCGTCGACGCCGAGGGGTTCATCCGGCTGGCCGGCCGCGCGAAGGACCTGATCATCCGCGGCGGCCACAACATCGACCCCGCGACGATCGAGGAGGCCCTGCTGACGCACCCGGCGGTGTCGGCCGCGGCCGCCATCGGACGCCCCGACCGCCACTCGGGCGAGGTCCCGGTGGTCTACGTAACCCTGCACGCCCCGACACCCTCCGCCGAGTTGCTGGAGTGGGCGGCCACGCGGGTCCCCGAGCGCGCGGCCGTCCCGAAGGCCGTCCACGTCGTCCCGGAGATCCCGCTGACGGCAGTGGGCAAGCAGTACAAACCGGCCCTGCGCCAGGACACCCTGCGCCGGGTGGCCGAGGCCGAGGTCGCCGCCCTGGACCTCGACGCCAAGGTGACAGTCGAGCTGGACCGCGACGAACCCGTGGTGGTCATCGCCGCGCCGCCCTCGGCGCCGCTCGCCACGGCCCTGGACGCCTACGCCTTCCGCTGGCGCTGGGGGTCGTGAGTGGTAATGAGGGTTAGAACCCTCATTACCACTCACGACGTCCTTAGCCGAGACCGATGGCGAAGACGTGCAGGTTCGCGTCGGTCGGCAGCGTGACCGACGCGATCTGCTTGCCCGCCGGGGCGTCGAACGGCGCCGTCGCGTAGACCGACGCGCCGCCGCCCGGGCCGCCCGGCTGGTTGCGGTGGTCGGCGCGCGCGACGAGCGTGTTGCCGAACACCGGATCGGTGCCGCCGCCCGGGAACACCCAGTCACCGAAGGACAGGTCGGCCTGCCCGGTGGTGCCGTCGGTGAAGGTGACCGTGGCCTTGGCCTGGTGGTCGCCGTTCGACGCCGTGCCGATGAACGACAGCCGTGTCCCCGACAGCCGGACCGTCTGCCCGGCCGGGACGACGTTGTCCGGACGTCCGGCCGGTGCGGCCGGCCACACGAACGACGTGCCCACGGCCTGCGACGTCTTGCCGCCGACCAGGCCCGCCGTGGCCAGCGCCTCCCGGGACAGGCTGTTCCCGGCGCCGTCGATGTCCGCCGAGCCGACGTCGCCGTCGTCCGAGATGCCGACGTTCGAATACGCGGCCGTGAGCCCGCCCTTCGGCGCGACCAGCACGATCACCGAGCCGGGCACCGACGTCGAGCCGCCCCGGACGGTCACCGGGACCTGGTAGTAGCCCTCGGGTGTCCCGGCGGCCACCGAAACCGTCAGCTTCGCGGTGCCACTGCCGGTCCGGTCGTCGAGCCGGAGCTGCCGCGGCCCCGTGACCTTCAGGCCGGCGGGCGCCTTCGTCGTGACGTCCAGCGTGCGGTCGTGCCCGCCGAGCCGTTGCGCACTGACCGTGGCCTCGCCCGTGCTGCCCGGTTCGACGACGACCTGGTTGGTCGCCGACGCCAGGAACGGCTTCTCGTTGTCCTGGTAGGACGGTGGCGCCGAGTTCGCGGCCCACCGCTTGTCCGGAGTGGACTGCAGGGAGAAGTCCAGCCGGGCGCCGTCGCGGACCGTGTTCGCGGGCAGGTACGTGCGGTCCCAGTCACGGCCGTTCAACGACAGGTCGTGGACGTACGGGGTGCCCGAAGTCGCCTTCGGGGCGCGGATGTCGATCGTCCGTCCATTCGGGAGGGACAGCACCGCGCGCTCGAACAGCGGGCTGTGCACGACCAGGTCCGGCGTGCCCGGCGTGGCCGGGTAGATGCCGAGCGCGGCCCAGACGTACCACGACGACTGCGCGCCGAGGTCGTCGTTGCCCGGTTCGCCGTCCGGCGTCGCGCTGAACAGCGTCGTGGCGATCTCGCGGACCACCTGCTGCGTCTTCCACGGCTGCCCGACGTGGTTGTACAGCCACGGGACGCCGAAGTCGGGTTCGTTGCCGGCCCACATGTTCGGCTCGTTCGGGCCGACGTTGAGCTTCTGGAAGAAGGTGTCCAGCCGCTGTGAAACCGCGGCCGGCCCGCCCATCGCCGTCACCAGGCCGGCCGGGTCCTGCGGCACCAGCCAGGTGTACTGCGCGGCGTTGCCCTCGTCGAAGCCGTCCTGGCCGAACTTGCCGGGCGGCGGTGGGACGTAGGCCGGGCCGTCCGGGAAGCGGCCGTCCTGCCCGCGCGGCTGCAGGTAGCCGGTGAGCGGGTTGAAGATGTTCTGCCAGTTCTGGCCGCGCTGGGTGAACTCGCGCGCGACGTCCCGGTCGCCGATGCCCTGGGCGAACTGCGCGATGGCGAAGTCGTCGATCGCCCACTCCAGGGTGATCGACGCGCCGACGCGGGCGTGGTCGCCGCGCGAGGCGTCGTTGTTCGGCATGTACCCGCGGGCGACGTAGTCCGCGATGCCCTTGCGTTCCTGGTACGCGCCAGGTGTGTTGTCGACCGAAGTCGCCCCCTTGACCAGGTACTTCAACGCCGTCTTGACGTCGAAGTCCCGCGCGCCGAACGCGTACAGGTTGGAGATCAGCGCGACCGAGCTGTCGCCGGTCATCTGGCCGGTGTAGTCGTTCGCCATCGGCCAGCGCGGCCACCAGCCGCCCTGCACGGCGTCGTTGGTCAGCGACTGCGCCATGTCGCTGGCTTCCTTCGGGAACAGCATCGCCTGCAGCGGCGCGAGCGAGCGGTAGGTGTCCCAGTCGGAGAAGTTCGCGTACTGGTGCCGCCCCTGGGGCAACGTCCGGATCTGATCGTCGAAGCCGATGTAGCGCCCGTCGGCGTCGTCGAACGTGTTCGGGTGCATCAGCGAGTGGTACAGGAAGGTGTAGAACGTCTTGAGCTGAGCCGCATCGCGACCCGCCACCCGGATCTTGCCCAGCGCCTGCGTCCACTTGTCCCTCGTGGCCTTGCGGACGGCGGCGAAGTCGAAGCCCGGGACTTCCGCGGCCGCGTTGGCCTTCGCGCCGTCGACGCCCACGTAGGACATCGACACCTTGGCGTGCACGACGTTCTGGGCACCGAAGGTCAGGTACGCACCCGCCTTCGGCGAGTCGACGCTGTCGGTGCCCGGCTTGACGCTCGAGCCGTCCCAGGTGCCGTGCGCGGTGAACGGCTGGTCGAAGGTGATGTCGTAGTAGACCGTGTACTTGTTCGGCTTGCCGCAGAAGTTGCCGGTGGTGGCCGAGCCGCTGACCTCGCGGTCGCCGGTGATCTTCAGGTCGGCGTGCGAGTTCCCGGCGAGGCTGGCGCCGCCCTTGACGAGCACCTGCGCGTTCGCGCCGGCCGGGAAGGTGAACGCGGCGAGCCCGGTGCGCGTGGTCGCGGTCAGCTCGGCCCGGACCTTCGAGTCGGCGAGCGTCACGGCGTAGTAGCCCGGCTCGGCCTTCTCGTCGTCGTGGGTGAAGTGCTCGGTGCGGTCCCAGGGCGCGCTGCCGACGTCGCCGGTGATCGGCAGGATCGGCACGTCGCCGAACGCGTTGCAGCCGACCGAGGCGTGGTCGAGGCTGAAACCTCGGATCTGATCACTGTGGTACTGGTAGCCGGCGTACGCGCCTTGGGTGTCCGGCGAGAACTGCATCATCCCGAACGGCGTCGCCGGGCCGGGGAAGTTGTTGATCTCCCCCACCGAACTGCCGCCGCTGCCCGTCCCGATCAGCGGGTCGACGTACGCCGACGGGTCGCTGACCAGCGGAATTACTGGTGACATCGTTGTCGGCGCCGCCGAAGCGACAGCCGGTACGCCGATCACCGCCGTCGCGACGATCGCGGCCAAGAATCTGTATCGCACCGGTGCCCTCCCGCGGCTGCTCAGACAAAACTGCCCTGGACATCCGACCTTTGCGTGCCGCCGGGGGCGCGGTCAACACTTTGACAAAGACTTGACCCGTTCCCCCGAGGTATGAAGATCCGGTCAGGATGGGGTCCTCACCGTGTCAGGACGCCTACTGTCTACGCCGTGTGCGCACGTGTACTGGTCGCCGAGGACGACGAGAAGCAGGCCGAAGTCCTCCGGCTCTACCTCGAGAGCGAAGGCCACACCGTCGTGCTGGCCCCGGACGGCCGGGCCGCTCTCGACGAGGCCCGCCGCGACCGTCCCGACCTGCTCGTCCTCGACGTGATGATGCCCAAGGTCGACGGCCTGGACGTCTGCCGGATCCTGCGCGGCGAGTCCGACGTCGCCGTGCTGATGCTCACCGCCCGGGCCACCGAGGACGACCTGCTGCTCGGCCTGGACCTCGGCGCCGACGACTACCTGACCAAGCCGTACAGCCCGCGCGAGCTGATGGCGCGCGTCCGCACGCTGCTGCGGCGGACCGCCGCCCGGCGCGAACCGCCCGACACGACGTTGCGCGCGGGCGGGCTGCGGCTCGACCCGGTGCGGCACGAGGTGTCGGTCGCCGGCCGGCCGGTGGACACGACGCCGGGTGAGTTCCTGCTGCTGGAGACGCTGATCAAGCAGCCGGGCCGGGTGTTCACCCGGCGGCAGCTGCTGGAGCTGACCCGCGGCGACGACCGGTTCGTCAGCACCCGGATCATCGACGTCCACGTGCTCAACCTGCGCAAGAAGCTCGAGCCGGACCCGGCGAAGCCGCAGTACCTGCTGACGGTGTTCGGCGTCGGTTACAAGCTGGCCGCCGAGAATGGCGACTGAAGGTCGCCGGCGCCGCTTCCCGCGGCGCCGCAGCCTGGTCCTGCGGCTCTCGGCCGTCTCGCTGCTCATCGCGCTCGGCTCGATCGCCGCGACGGCGTGGCTCGCCGTGCAGACCACCACCCGCGCGATCCAGCAGGAGCAGGGCCAGGCCCTCTCCGACGACGCGACGATCTACACCGAGCTGCTCGGCTTCGCCGCGGCGAACCACACCTGGGACCAGGCCGCTCCGAAACTGCGGGCGCTGGCCGGGGAGACCGGCCGCCGGATCGTCGTGACCACGATCGACCGGCGGGTGCTCGCCGACTCCGGCGGCGCGCCGGTCACGCTGCCGGTGAAGGCGAGCGCGTCGGTGGACCCGCTGCACGTCGACCCGGTGCTGCTGCCGGGCGCCGGGACCAGCGGCATCGATCCGCGCGCGGTGGGGCCGTTCCGGCTGCCGCCCCGCGAACGGGACGACGTCGCCGCCATGGCCGAGAAGGTCGTCGCCTGCCTGGGCGACATGGGCCTGCGCAGCGACGTGCGGCAGTCGCCGAGCGGCCGGCCGCAGATCAGCTCACCCGACGCCGTCACCGTCCGCTACTTCGCGGCCAAGTGCGGGATCTACGAGCTCACGGCGCCCACGCCGACCGAGCAGGCCGCGCTCGGCAGTCTCGACGACGCCGTGAACGCCTGCCTCGCCCACCAAGGCGGGGAACAGGTGAAGCTCAGCCTCGACTTCGAGGCGCTCGGCGCCCCCGACCAGGGCCCCACCCAGACCTGCGTCGACACGGCCCGGCGGGCGCAGCTCGCCCCGTACGTCGCGCCGCCCGCGCTGCTGTTCACGCTCGGGCCCGGCGACTCGCCGCTGCCGACGTTCACGCTGTCGCGGGAGAACCTGACGCGGATCCTCGCGGTGACCGGCGGGGTGCTGGCGCTGGCCGTGGCGGTCACCGTGCTGGTCTCGACGCGGCTGTCCCGGCCGCTGCGGGCGCTGACCGAGGCGGCGGAGCAGGACCGGCCGGCGCCGGTGAAGTCCCGCGACGAGGTGGGCTACCTCGCGACCGCGTTCAACGACCTCACCGCACGCCGCGAACGCATCGAGGAGCAGCGCAAGGCGATGGTCAGCGACATCGCGCACGAGCTGCGCAACCCGCTGAACGTCATCCGCGGCCGGCTGGAGGCCGCCGAGGACGGGCACCTGCCGTTCGACCACGCGCTGTCCGCGTCGCTGCTCGAGGAAACCGTGCTGCTGCAGCACATCGTCGAGGACCTGCAGGACCTGGCCGCGGCCGACGCCGGGCACCTGCGGCTGTTCCCGGAGGCCGTGGACGCGGCCGAGCTGGCCGCCCAGGTCGCGGCCGCGCACGCCGACCGGGCCGCCGCGGCCGGCGTCACGCTGAGCGTCGAGGCCGCCGGCGAAGCCCGGCTGACGGCCGACCCGGTCCGCCTGCGCCAGGTCGCCGGCAACCTGGTGACCAACGCCATCCGGCACACCCCGCCCGGCGGCCGCGTCACGATCCACGTCTCGTCCACTGTGGACGAAGTGGTGCTCGCGGTCGCGGACACCGGCACCGGCATCGCCGCCGAGGACCGGCCGCACGTGTTCGACCGGTTCTGGCGGGCCGAGAAGTCCCGCAGCCGCCAGACCGGCGGCAGCGGGCTCGGCCTCGCCATCGTGCGTCACCTCGTGCAGGCCCACGACGGCACCATCGACGTCGAGTCCGAAGTGGACGCCGGGTCGACGTTCACCGTCCGGCTGCCGAAAGCTACCCCTTGAGGCCGCTCTGGGCGAGGCCTTCGACGAACTGGCGCTGCGCGATGACGAACACGAGCAGCACCGGCACGACCGTCGTGGTCGCGGCGGCGAGCTGGACGTTCCAGAGGTGCCCGCCGTAGACGTCGACGTACTGCGTCAGCGCCACCGGCAGTGTGTACATGCTCTTGTCGGTCAGGTAGACCAGCGGTTCCAGGAAGAAGTTCCACGTGTTGAGGAACGTGAAGATCGCGACGGCCGCCAGCGCGGGCTTCGCGATCGGCATGGCGACACGCCGGTAGAGCCCGAAGCGCGACAGGCCGTCGAGCCGGCCCGCCTCCTCCAGCTCGCCCGGGATCGTGATGAAGAACTGCCGCATCACGAACGTCGCGAGCACGCTGGGCGCGCCGAAGATCGGCACGATGATCAGCGGCCAGTGCGTGTTCGTCAGCCCGAGGTCGTCGACCAGCCGGAACAGCGGGATGATCGTGACCTCGCTCGGCACCATCAGCCCGACGAGGATCAGCCCGAAGAACTTCTCGCCGCGGAACCGGATGCGCGCGAACGCGTAGCCGGCCAGCGAGGAGAAGAACATCGTGCCCAGCGTGACGAGCACCGCGATGTACAGGCTGTTGAAATACTGCCGCGCCAACGGGAAGTCGGTGAACGCGGCCTTGTAGTTCTCCCACTGCGGCTGGTTCGGGAAGAGCTTCGGCGGGTACGCGAGCACTTCGTTGGCCGGCAGCAGCGACGCCGTGATCATCCACCAGGTGGGGAACACGAACGGCACCGCCAGCACGACCATCACCACGTAGCAGGTGATCTTCGCCCTACGACTCATGGAACACCCATCGCCTCCGCATCCGCCACTGCAGCAGCGTCAGCACCAGGATCACCAGGAACAGCACGACGGCGAGCGCGGCGCCGTAGCCGAGGTCGTGGTTGGCGAAGGCCTGCTGGTAGAAGTAGAAGACGAGCACGTTGGTGCTGTCCGCGGGCCCGCCGAGGGTCAGCACCTGGATCTGCGCGAACACCTGCAGCGCGCCGGCGACCGTGATGATCGCGGTGAGCAGCGTGGTCGGGCTGATCATCGGCAGGATCACCGAGCGGAACCGGCGCCAAGGCCCGGCACCGTCCAGTTGGGACGCCTCCATGATGGACGCCGGAATCCCCTGCAGCGCGGCCAGGAACAGGACCATGTTGAGCCCGACGTTCTTCAAAACCTGAACCACGATCACCGACACCATCGCGCTGCCGTTGCCGCGCAGCCAGTTGGGCCCGTCGATCCCGATCGTCTGCAGCAGCGAGTTGATCCCGCCGTTGTCCTGCAGCAGGAAGTTCCACACGATCGTCCACGCCACGAGCGTGATAACCACCGGCGAGAAGAAGATCGTCCGGAACACCGTGGTGCCGCGCAGCTTCAGGTTCAGCAGCAACGCGAGCGAGAGCGCCAGCGCGAGGTTCAGCACGACCAGGCCGACGCAGAAGATCGCCGTCGCGCGGGCGACCTTGGGCGCGGTCGGGTCGTCGAAGAGCTTCGCGTAGTTGTCCGCCCCGGCGAACGACGACGTCCCGGCCAGCAGGTTGACGTCCTGGAAGCTGTACCAGACGACCGCGGCCAGCGGCGCCACGACAAAGGCGAGGAAGCCGAGAGCCTGCGGGGCGATGAAGATCCACCCCGCGAGCTCTTCGCGCTTCTTCGACGTGAGAGTCACCGGCTCAGCACCGGGTCGATGGCTTGGCACACCCCGGCCAGCGCGGCGGGCACGTTCGCGTCCGGCTTCCACATCGGGTCCAACGCGGACTGGACGAGCGACGCGATCCGCGCGCTGCCCGTGTGCGACGGCAGCACCGCGCCGTTCTTGATCCCGTTCACCACGACGTTCTGCAGCTGTTCCTGGCTGAACAACGGGTTCGCCTTGGCGAGGGTGGCCGCGTTGATCAGGCTGTCGCGCGCCGGCGGGAAGTACTGCCCGAGCTTCGCCGAGTTGGCCGGGTCGGTGAAGAACGCCAGGAAGTCCGCCGCGGCCTTGGCGTGCTTGCCCTTCACCGGGACGCCGATCCCGGCCTGGCCGATGACCTGCGCGTTCGCCTTCGGCCCGGCGGGCAGCGGGACGATGCCCCAGTCGAACGGCTTGGCCTTCAGCAGCCCGGCCCGGCTGATCTGCGCGATGGTCAGGCCCGCTTCGCCGGCGAAGAAGTCCGCCGTCGTGCCCGGGCCAGGCAGCGCCTTGTCCGTGAAGATCGCCTGGTGCAGGAAGGTCATCGCGGACGTCATCTCCGGCGTCGCGAACCCGCAGGTCTTGCCGTCCGGGCCCCAGGCGTCGGCGCCGAAGCCGCGCCAGACCGAGGCGAGCAGCACCCACTGCTTGTACTCGAACTCGCGCACGACCAGGCCGGCCTTGCCGGTGTCGCGCGCGGCGACCTGGGTGGCGATCTGCTTGGCGGCGTCCCAGGTCCACTTGCCACTCGCGAGCAGCTGGTCCGGGGTCTCGGTGACGCCGGCCTGGGTGAGCAGGTTCTTGTTGTAGAACATGCCGAACGGCGACGTCGAGAACGGGTAGGCGAAGAGGCTGTCGTCCTTGGTCCACAGTTTCGTGGCGGACGGGACGAGCTCGCCGACGTTGTACCCCGCGGTCGCGGTCAGCGTCGGCTTCAGGTCGGTGAGCGCGCCGGACTGGACGAAGTCCGGGGCGTCACGCTCGAGGATCCACGCGAGGTCGGGCGGGTTGCCGCCGGACATCTGCGTCGTCAGCGCGGCCGAGTACGCGCTCGTGTCGCCCGGGACGACGTCGAACTTCACCGACGCGACCTCGGGGTGGGCCTTGCGGTACTCGGCGGCGATGGAGTCGAAGAGGGCGAGCTGGTTCTTGTCCGTCGTCCAGACCGTCATGCGCAGTGCGACGTTCGTGTCGTCGCCGGCGCCGCCCGAGCAGGCGGTCGAAGCCAGTGCGACAGCGGACAACGCCGCGGCGATGAGCAGCCGGGTTCTCGGGTAGGCCACAATGCCTCCTGGTTATTCGAATTAGCAGCGACGGTAAACGTCTCGTTCGTAGGCTGTCAACAGCCAGTGCGCCTAGTTCTGAGTGTGCACTGTGGAGGGTGCCGCCGCGGTGGCACCCTCGTGGAACGTGCACGGCAGCAGCAGCTGCCGGGGCTTCGGATCCGCGAGCAGCTCGACCAGGACGCGCACCGCGTGCGCGCCCATCTCGTGCCGCGGGATGCGGAACATCGACCAGTCGGTGGCCGTGCTCGGCACCGCGTGCGCCGCCGGCTGCTGCGACGGGTCGGCGTCGCCCAGCACGACGAGGGAAAGGTCGTCGGGCACGGCCAGGCCGAGGTCGTGCGCGCACGCCAGGATGCCGTCGGCCATCGCCGAGCTCTCGACGAGCAGCGCGGTGACGCCTTCGTCGAGCGCCTGCCGCAGCGCGAGCGCCGGGTCGTCGGCGAGGAACACCAGCGGCGGCCGGCGGTGCTTGCGCGCCGCCGCGTCGTAACCGGTGCGCCGGTCGAGCGTCGGCTCGTTCTCCTCGGTGACGCTCAGCAGGCCGATCTTGCGGTGCCCGAGCTGCCACAGCCACTCGTGCACCTCACGGGTGGCCGCGACGTAGTCGGCGCCGACGTAGCTGATCGGCCCGGTCGGCGACTCGCGGCGGCCGACGAACACGAACGGGAACTGCTCCTCGACGAGCTGCGCGAGCTCCTGCGGGTCGTTGTGCCGGCCGAGCAGGACCGAGCCGTCGGCGATGCGCAGCCGGTTCGTGCCCTGGTCGTAGATGCGGCGGCGCCCGTCGCGGCGGCCACCGCTGGTGAACAGCAGCAGGTCGAAGCCCTGCGCCTCGGCCTCCTCCTCGATGCCGAGCAGGAACGGGCGGTAGAAGTCGGCCACGCCGGACGGGAACACCGACTCGTAGGTGAACACGCCGAGGATCTGGTTGGACTTGCCGCGCAGCCGCCGGCCCATGATGTCCACGGTGTACCCGGTCTCGCGGAGCACCTGCTGCACGCGTTCGCGGGTCTCCGGCGTGATGCGCAGGCTGTCGGAGCCGTTCAGGACCATCGAGACGACGGCCTGCGAGACGCCGGCCAGGCGTGCCACCTGGGCCTGCGTGACCCGGCCCGAACCCGCCGTCATCGATGACTCCCTCCAGCGCGACTGCCGCGGACAATCGGCACAGTACAGGCGGCACTTTCAGTACCCCCGCACTTCCGGCCACCGGCGCTCCACCCCGGCGGCGTCCAGCTCGCGCGCGAACTCCTCGAAGAGCCGGCCGTCGGCCTGGACGGCCCGCGGCTCGACACCCTCGCGCACGGCGAACGCGGCGAGCAGCCCGGCGACCTCGCCGATGTTCCACTCGACCGGGTGCAGCCGGAAGCAGCCGTTGGTGATGTGCGTGGTGCCGACGTTCTTGGACGCGGGCAGCAGGTTGCGCACCCGGACGGGCACCAGCGCACCGAGCGGGATCTCGTACGGCACGCTCGCGACGTCGACGTAGTTGTCCCCGCCGGTCGACGGGTGCAGGTCGATCCGGTAGCTCCCGACCCCGACGGCGTCCGCGCGCCGCACCCGGCCGTCGACGCCGAGGATCTCCGCCGAGACGTCGTGCTCGGTGACGGTGGTGACGGCCTTGATCCGCCGCGCTTCGCGGACGTACGCCGACTTCGCGAGGCCGTCGTCGGTGCCGGTGACGTCGTGACGCAGCCGCAGGCCGGGGAAGCCGGTGCCGCCGTCCGCGCGGGGCGCTTCGGTCTGCAGCCAGTACAGGACGGACAGGCTCAGCTGCTTGGCTTCGTGGTGCGCCTCTTTGACGACGGCTTCGTCCGCGTGCCCGGGGATGGTGAGCGCGGGCTTGAGCCAGTAGTCGTTGAGCGGCCAATTGACCAGGGTGATGTCGGAGTCGAAGGCGCCGTCGGCGTGCAGGCCGCGGGCGAGGATGCGCCGGAACGCCCAGAGTTCCTTGTCCCCCGCATCGGCGCTCTGGTCGGCGCTGACGGCGAGGGGGTCGCCGGCCGGGTTCGGCACGAAGGCGCGTTTCACGGGCTCGAGCGTGCGGGGGTCGGGGGCGACGAAGCCGAGCAGCGGGCCGGGCCAGAAGTCGGGCTGGTAGTCGCGCCAGAAGCCGTACATCTCGGGCCGGTCGATGACGTGGTGCTCGCCCTCGTGGTGCGAAACGGCGAAGCAGTAGGTGATCCCCTGCAGGTTGGCGGGATCGGCGACCGCCGGGGCGTGGGGCTCGTCGTGCTCGGATTGCGCTTCGGCCCCGGTGACGTGCTCGGTGCCGGTGAGCGGCAGGAGGTCGCCGTCCTCGGTGGCGTCGAGGACGTACCGCGCTTTGACGGTGACGCGCTCCCCGTCGCGGCCTTCGAGGGTGACGGCGTCGACGCGATCGCCGCTGGTCACGGCGTCGACCGGCCGATGTTCGAGGAGCACGCGGATCCGCCCGGCGCTGCGGTGCGGCGCGAGCAGGCTCTCGACGACGGCGAGCGCGACGCGCGGTTCGTGGCAGAGCTTGCTCACCTTCCCGGCGCCGGGGTTCAGCTCGGCCAGGGCGGCGGCTTCGGCGCGCAGCGGGTAGTGGCGCCGGTAGTAGCCGCGGATGCCTTCGCGCAGCTCACGGTAGGTGCGGGTGGACCCGAACCGTTCGATCCACGGGTTCTCGTCGGGCGGCACGGCCTGCGCGGTCAGCTGCCCGCCGAGCCAGTCGGTCGCCTCGGTGAGCACCACGCGCCGCCCGGCCTTGGCCGCCGCCAGCGCGGCGGCGACCCCGCCGAGCCCGCCGCCGACGACCAGAATCTCCGTGTCCAGTTCCCTCATGAGCCTTCCCGCATCTCGCCACACTGCCGGAGTAATACGAATTACTACCGGCGTATGGTGCGCGAGGGACAGGCCTGAAGTCAAGAGTGTGGGTCTGCCGCGGCTTGTCGTGAGTGTTTAGGGCGGTTAGAACCGCCCTAAACACTCACGACCGGCTGCGGCAGAGAGCTAGAGCGGCAGGCCCGCGTAGTTGTTCGCCAGCTCGGTGGCCGCGGCTTCCGACGTCACCGTCCGCTGGAGCTGGGACAGCTGGAGCTGCGCGTCGAAGTCGTCGCCGTGGCGGTGCAGCATCGACGTCATCCACCACGAGAAGTGCGTGCAGCGCCAGACCCGCTGCAACGCCGTCGCCGAATAGGCGTCGACGAGGCTGCCGTCGCCCCGGAACGAAGCCGTGAGGGCCGTGGAAAGCAGGGCGACGTCGGCCACCGCGAGGTTCAGGCCCTTGGCGCCCGTCGGCGGGACGATGTGGGCCGCATCCCCGGCCAGGTAAAGGTTTCCGTGCCGCATCGGGGTCGTCACGAAGCTGCGCATCGGCAGCACGCTCTTCTCCGTGATCGGTCCCGTCCGCAACGTCCAGCCCGGGACGCCCAGCCGTTCCGACAGCGCCGTCCAGATGCGGTCGTCGCCCCACCGCGCGATGTCCTCGTCCGGCGCCACCTGCAGGTAGAACCGGCTGACGTGCGGCGAGCGCATGCTGTGCATGGCGAACCCGTCCGGGTGCCAGGCGTAGATCAGCTCGTCGGTCGACGGCGCGACGTCGGCCAGCACCCCCAGCCACGCGAACGGGTACGTCCGCTCCCAGACCTTCTGCTGCGGCATGAACTCCCGGCTGGGCCCGTGAAAACCGTCGCAGCCGACGACGACGTCCGCGTCGATCCGCTGCGCGCGCCCGTCACCATCCACAAAGGACACTGACGGCGAGCCGATGACGTCGTGCAGCTCGACGTCGGAGACGGAGTAGAACGCCGGCCGCCCGGCCTTTTCCCGCGCCGCCATCAGGTCCTTGGTCACCTCGGTTTGGCCGTAGACCGTCACCGACCGGCCGGTGAGGTCGACGAAGTCCAGGTGGTGCCGGTTACCCGGCCACTGGAGGTGGATCCCGCGGTGCTCCATGCCCTCGGCGTCGAGCCGGTCGCCGAGGCCGGTGTTCCGGAGCAGCTCGACCGTGCCGGCTTCGAGGATGCCCGCGCGGATGCGCGCCTGGACGTACTCCGCGGTCTGCCGTTCGAGCAGCACCGAGTCGATGCCCTCGAGGCCGAGCAGGTGGGACAGCAGCAGCCCGGCCGGGCCGGCGCCGACGATGGCGACCTGGGTGCGCACGCGGAACGTCCTTTCGACGGCTGAACCCCGAGGATGACGCCGAGAGCACGCGTCACACCAGGCCATTCTCATTCATTGAGAGATTGTCCGCGAAATACCGCGCGCCGCGGCGAGCAGGGCCGGGATCTGCATCCGGGCGTTCCGGCCGGTGGGCACGATCACCGACAGCGCCGCGACGACGTCGCCGGCCGGCCCGCGCAGCGGCACGGCGATGCCGGTCGTCTCCTCGTCGATGAAGCCCGCGCAGTACGCGTAGCCGTCGCGCCGGACGTCGGCGAGGAACCGCCGCAGCCGCGCGGGCTCGGTGAGCGTGGTGCGGCGGTACGCCGGAAGCGGCCCGGCCAGCACCTCTTCCCGCAGCTCGGCGGGGGCGTGGGCGAGCAGCACGAGCCCGGACGACGACGCGTGCAGCGGCAGCCGCCCGGCCACCCGCGTCACGTTGACAACCGCGCCGGGCGCCGAAAGCCGCTCGACGAACAGCACCTCGCGGTCCTCCAGCACCGCGAGCTGGGTGTGGTGCCCGACGACGGCGTGCAGGTCCTCCATGAACGGCAGCGCCGCTTCGCGCAGCCCGAGCGTCGGCGACGCGCGCGACGCCAGCTCCCACAATCGGACACCCACCCGGACCTGCCGGTCGGGGTCACGCCGCAGCCAGCCGTGCCCGACCAACTCGTCGATCAGCCTCGACGCCGTCGCGACGTGCAGGCCCGCGCGCCGCGCGACGTCGGACACGCGCAGCGCCGGCGTGTCCGGCCCGAACGTCTCGAAGACGCGAACGACGCGCGAAATCACGGACTCGCCGTGGGCCGGTCTCACCACGTCAGGCAGTGTGCCCCACCCGGAGGCGGGGCACACCGCGACGCGTCACGGCAGGGCGTTCAGGAACGGCTCGTGGCTGTTCTGGAACTCCCAGTTGTAGTACTTGTCCCAGTTGATCGACCACGTCATCAGCCCGCGCAACGCCGGCGACGCACCGCCGCGCAGCGTGTACGAGCCGCAGCCGGTGCCCTTTGCCAGGCAGGTCACCGCCGTCTGGACGACGGACGGCGCGAGGTACCCGTTGCCGGCGCTGACCGCCGCCGGCAGCCCGACCGCGATCTGGTCCGGCCGCAGCCCCGGGAAGAACTGACCGGTGTTCGCCACGCTGAAACCGGCCTTGAGCATGTCGCCCATCGCGATCGGGAAGTCCGCCGCGCCCATGTTGTGGTACTGGTTGTCCAGGCCCATCACCGGGCCGGAGTTGTAGTCCTGGACGTGCAGCACGGTCAGCGAGTCGCGCAGCGCGTTGATCACCGGCAGGTACGCGCCGGTCCGCGCGTCACCGCCGCCCGAGCCGCCGTAGAACTGGTAGCCGACCTGGACGAAGAACGTCTCCGGCGCCATCGTCAGCACGAAACCCGCGCCGTACTTGGCTTTCAGCGACTTCAGCGCGGAGATCAGGTTGACGATCGACGGCGTCGTCGGGTAGTGGAAGTCCGTGTCGCCGGCGTTGAGCGAGAGCGAGTGGCCTTCGAAGTCGACGTCGAGGCCGTTGAGGCCGTACTTGTCGATGATCGCCGAGACGGAGCTGACGAAGGTGTCGCGCGCGGCGGTCGTGGTCAGCTGGACCTGGCCGTTCTGGCCGCCGATGGAGATCAGCACCTTCTTGCCCTGCGCCTGCTTCGCGCGGATCGCGGCGATGAAGTCGGCGTCGCTCTCGACGTTCGGGCACTCGGTGACCGAGCAGCGGTTGAAGCGGATGTCGCCGGAGGTCACCGACGTCGGCTCGCCGAAGGACAGGTCGATGATGTCCCAGGCCGCCGGGACGTCCGCCATCCGGACGTACCCGGAGCCGTTCGCGAAGCTCGCGTGCAGGTAGCCGATCAGGGAGTGCTTGGGCAGCCCCGTGTCGACGCAGCCGGTGGTGCTGCCGGTGGCCGCGGCGGTGCGCGGCGACTCGCCGGCGGTGTTGTACGCGGCGACGGTGTAGCTGTGCGTCGAGCAGGCCGTCAGCCCCGTGAGGGTGGCACTCGTTCCGGTGACGGTCGTACGGAGCGTGCTGCCTTCGTAGACGCGGTAGCCGGTGACGGTGCCCGCGCTCGCGCCCCAGCTCAGGGCGATCGAGGAGGTCGTGACGGCGCCGACCGCCGGCGCCCCGGGCGCGCCTGGGGTGCCCGGAGTGCTGCCACCGGGACCGTCGAGGACGACGTCGTCGGCGTAGTAGGTGCCCGCGCCGTACCAGCCGTGCAGGTAGAGCTGGGCCGACGTCTGGCTCGCGGTCGTGGTGAACGACAGTGAAAGCTGGTTGTAGGCGCCCGCGTTGCCCGACCAGGTCGACGCGCCGCCGGTGATGCCGAGGTAGACCGGGTTGCCGCGGACCCACGCGGACACGGTGTAGGTCGTGTTCGGCAGCACGGACACCGTCTGCGCGCACTGGGCGTAGTCGGAGCCGGCCGGGGTGGCGGCCAGCGCGTAGCCGCCGGAGTGCACCGGCGTCGTCACGGCCGTGCCACCCGAGCACGTCCAGCCCGACAGCGAGCCGGCCTCGAAACCGGGGTTGGTGAGCAGGTTGGCCGCGTCGGCGGTGCCTCCGCCGGCCACCAGGCCGGAGAGCGCCAGCGCGAGGGCGGCGAGTGCTGCGGAGAATCTGGAACGCCTCATCGGGTCCTCCAGTGGGGACGCGGTAGCACCGCGGAGAACCATATTGTCTAGACCACTGAGTGAAATGTCCAGACCAACTCGTCAGCAAGCGACCAACAGCCGGGCCACCAGGCGGGTGCGCTTCGCGCCGGCGCGGTCGACCACCTGGACGCTGCGCCAGCCGGGCGGCACCCGGGCGGCGAGCAGCTCCGCCCGCCACTTCCCGGTGCGGCGGACGTGCCGGTCGAACGAGCGCGGCCGCACCATCCGGCCCCGGCTGCGCTGGCCCGCCAGGGCCTGCTCGGCGGTGGCGTCGACGAACAGCAGCCGCATCGAACGCCCGGTCAGCCTCCCGACGACGGCGAGCAGTGCGCGGGTCGACGCCCGCGTCGAAGGCTCGTGGACGACGAGCGGCCCGTCGGCGGAGATGGCCCGCCCGACGATCCGCAGCCGGTGCCCCGCGTGCACGAGCGGCCGGTACCAGCGGTAGGGCACCGCGTCCGGCAGCACCGTCGCCAGCCGCGCCCGGACCTGGTCGGAGTCGAGCACCGGCAGCCCCTCGGCCGCGTGGCGGAGCATGGTGGTCTTGCCCGCGCCGGGCAGCCCGGCGACGACGAGCAGGTCACGCGGGCCGAGCTCGATGACGGTGGGCTCGCTCATGCCCTGACAACGCCCGGCCGAAGGTAATGGTTCCTTTACCTTCGACTCCGGACCGTGACTTCGCCGGTGACCGTCCGCACCGGGCACCCCGGCGGCGGGGCCACACCACTCCGAGGTGGGACCGGTTCTCACGTCCCGTGTCCACCGTCACCCACTCGCCTGAAAACCCATGCGTGGCACGGCATTCGACGGCCCGGAACCGCTTCGGGTGAAGATCTTCCCCACCTCTTCCCGGCGTCCGGAAAATCCCTATCTTCTGGAAGGGACGCCACGGCCAGAACAGGGGAAAGGCACCATGACCCAGTCGCTGGAACTCCCACTCCAGGAATACTGTCTCGATTGGACACTCACCGGCGACGACGGCGGCCGGGTCGAAGTCACCCTCTCCGGCCAGGTGACCCTGCTCGACAACAACCGGTTCTACAAGATCGACGGCGTCGTCTACGTCGCGCAGGGCGACGCCGACATCCGCGCGGTCGGCAACCCGCGCCTGTCCGTGCGCCGCAACGGCGTCGAGAAGTCCGGGCGCCAGTGGGGCTGGGAGATGTGCTCGGCCCGCAAGAGCCTCGGCGCGCTCAGCACGATGGAGGGCTACTTCGTCCGCACCGGCTACTGGGCGCCCGCCGACCGTTCGATCCAGCTGAGCCTGTGCGCCGAGCTCGGGTGGAGCCGGCGCAAGACCTACAGCCCGAACGTCACCGTCCGGATGATCGACTAGCCACTGATCGACTAGCCACAGTGGACTTGCGCCGGGCCGCCGCGACGACGAACCCGGCCGCGACGGCGCCCGCCACCGCGCACCCGGCGCCGAACCCCGCGGCCGGTTCGTGCACGCGCAGCACCGACACACACAGCCACACCGCGGCGCCGAACAGCACGCCGAGCACCGGCCCGGCGACCAGCGCGCCCCGCCCGCGGTGGCCGTTGCGGACGTTCCGCAGCACCGACTCCAGGTAGGCGAGCGCGAACAGCGCCAGGATGAGGCTGCCCGCGCCCATCGCGCTGGCCAGCGGGTGCTGCGAGGTGAGCAGGGTGAACGTCTGGGTGACGGTCCCGGTCTGGATGGTCGCGGTGACCGCGCCGCCGACGATCCACCGCGCCAGGCCCGGCAGCTCGAGCTGGGCGGTGAAGCCGTTGCCGGCGGCCTTCGCCGTCGTCTCGGCGGAGCCGAGCGGGATCCCGGCGGCGGTCAGGTCGAGCGCGATCCGGCCGGGGTTGCCGGGGCCGGTCACCGTCAGCGGCTTGCTCAGGTCCACCTCGACCGGCGCCGACACGGGCGCGTCGCCCAGTTTCAGCGTGGGCGACGCCTGGTGCGGCAGCCGTTCCGGGGTGAGCAGCGCGAGCACGACCAGCGCGATGAGCGCGGCGGCCGCGGCGAGCCGGAACCACAGCGTCGCCGCCGACGACGGCGTCGCTTCTTCGGGCACGGGCTGCTGCTGCGGAATGCGCGTGGCGGACAACGTCGGGTCCGGCGCGGGCCGCTGGACCGGCCGCGTCCGGGCGTCTGCCGGCGGGGCCGGCGCGGTCGGCGAGTTGAGCCCGGAGATCACCCGCGGCGTCAGGTGCAGCACCGGCACGCCGGCGCGTTCGAGCCAGCCCGGGCCGTAGACGGCGGTGGCGGCGCCGGCCAGGTCGGCCGCGAACGCCTCGGCCTCCCGGTAGCGTGACTCGGGTTCGCGGGCGAGGCTGCGCATGATCACGCCCGCGATGGGCATCGGCACCCCCGCGATCGGCCGCGGGTCGGTGAACATGTGCTGGCGCATCATGCTGATCGCGCCGCGCGTGTTGTCGAACGGCAGCTGCCGGGACAGCAGTTCGTAGAGCACCGTGCCGGCCGCGTAGACGTCGGCCGCCGGGCTCAGCGCGTTGCCCATCGCCTGCTCCGGCGCGATGTAGGCCGGGGTGCCGAGGATCTCGCCGCCGTGCGTGACGAGCGTGGCGCCTTCGCTGATGACGCGCGCGATGCCGAAGTCGGCCACCTTCATCACGCCCTGCGTGCTGAAGAGCAGGTTCCGCGGCTTGACGTCGAGGTGCAGCACACCCGCCCGGTGTGCCGCGTGCAGCCCGGCGAGCATCGCCAGGCCGATCGCGCACGCCTGCTCGCCGCTGACGCCACCGCCGTGGAACCGGCTGTGCACGGTGCCGCCGTCGAGCCGTTCCATCACCAGCAGGTGTTCGCGACCGGTGCGGACGTAGTCGTACACCGGCACGATGTGCGGGTGGTCCAGGCTGGCCAGCACGCGGGCCTCGCGGTCGAACAGCTCACTGCTCGCGGCGTGGTTGAGCACGTCCCAGGGCAGCTGCTTGATCGCGACGCTGCGGCCCAGCGTCCGGTGCGTCCCGGCGAACACGACACCCATGCCGCCTTCGCCGATCTCGGCGCCGATGTCGTACTGCGGGAGCGCGGCGATCAGGTCCGCCGGTGCGCTCATCGGCCGAGGTCCCGGGTGGCGGGCACGCGCATCCGGACGGTCTGGTCACCGACCGTTTCGTACTCGGGCTCGGGGGCCGGTTTCACCGGGTTGGGCGTCAGGTAGCCGAGCAGGAACGCGATCGCCGCGGCGCCGAGCACCACCGGGATCTCGATCGCCGGTTCCGGCGGGACCAGCCGCAGCACGGACAGCGTGATCACCGCGACCAGGCCGGTGCCGAACCCGGCGGGCAGGAACCGCAGGCCGCGGCGCCAGCGGTTGGCGGCCAGGCGGTGGCGGGCCAGCGCGAGCAGCGCCGTCAGCCAGGCCAGGATCGTGAGCACGAGCATCGCCAGGCCGAAGACGCCGTAGACCGACCAGAACGAGCCCCGGACGTCGGCGACCGTGGTCGCCTCGCCGAGCGTCACGCGCCCGGCGTCGAGCAGCTCGACCGACGACGGCAGCAGCCCCGTCGCCTGCCCGGACAGGTCGCCGAGGTCGAGCACGAACGTCCGCGTCGCGCTGCCGCGCGCCGGCACCTCGAACGGCGCCGTCGTGTCGTAGGCGAAGAAGGTGAGCGCGAGGGCGACGCCGGACACCCGCACGCTGCGGACCTTCACCGGCGCGTTGCCGGTGTTGGTGGCCACGACCTCGAGCTTGACCTGGCTCGCCGGGTCGATCGGCACGGTGGCGTCCGCGATCGGCCGATCGTCGATCGACACCTGCAGTCCGAGCGAACCCGACTCCGCCGAGGCGGCCGGTGCGCCGAGCAGCACCGCGCACAAACCCAACGCAACCCCCGCCGCGATGACACGTCCCATTGGGCATCCCCTACTTGCGTAATCCAGTTGGTCCGGGATGCTACAGCGAGCACACACCTGGGGAGGACGTTCCGATGCGTTACGTGGTTCGGTTGTTTTTCGGCGCGGTGACCGGAGCGTTGCTCCTGGTCGTGTTCGCGTCCAACGCCAACGCACAATACACTTCTTCGGTTGGTTTGAAACCGTCGAGCGGACCGGCCGGAAGCTCGTTCACCATTTCCTGGAGTTTCTACCCCTGCAAAGGCGCGGTCACCTTTTCCTGGAACGGCACGCCGATGTGGTCGACCCCGGCCACCCTGCAGACCACGAGCGGCACGGTCGCGGCCAAGGTGCCCGGCGGCGCGCAGCCCGGCACCTACCCCGTCACCGGCACGTGCACCAACGCCCGCACCGGCGGGCCGTTGAGCGCGGGCAGCCGGTTCACCGTGACCGGCACGACCACCACGACCCCGCCACCACCACCGACCACGACACCGGTCACGCCGCCGCCCGTGACAACCAAGCCCTCGAAGCCCGGGACCCCCACCACGACCCCGCCAACGACGACCACTACCCCGCCCACGACCACGACCACCAGCGCACCGCCGACGTCAACGACGCCGACCACGCCCGGCGCCCCGACGACCACCAGCACCACGCCGAAGCCGGGCGAGCTGGTCCTGGATCGGCCAAGCGTTCAGCCGGGCGACGAGCTGTCGGCGTCCGGGAGGGGCTGCGAGCCCGGCCGGATGGTGACGCTGATGGCCGACGGCGCCGAGGTCGGCTCCGCCTACACCGACAGCACCGGCGCCTTCACCGCACCGGTCCAGTTCACCCGGATCGAGGCGGGCCCGCACACGGTGGTCGCCGAATGCGGAGTGCGGCTGACGGGCACGGTCGACCAGGTCGTGACCCGCTCGTCCGGCGGGCAGACGAGCACCCTCGTGATCCTGGTGTTCTTCGTACTGGCCGGCATCGCAGTGATCCGCTTCCCGTAAACGCCCGGCAGTTGTTTCCTTCAAGACGGGAAAGGCTCGCCGATGGCTTGAACGGAAAGCGAGTGGTTCCGAACAGGTCGTCCGCGAATCCGAGCCCTACGCGGACTTTCCCGCGCCTGCACCTTTCACCCGGGAATGAGTGAAAGGCGCAGGCGTCAACACCGAAACCGCGCAGGGAAAGCCGCACGAAGGCCACGGTCACGCTGGGAACCGCAGGGCACACCGCTGCCGACGCTCCCGCAGACCGGCACCCCACTTGCGTAACCCCGACTTATCGGACCAAAACGACACAACAGGCACAGTAAAACGTCTGAATCCTCCCCTTTTCGGGAGCGTGCCGCTGAAGCCCCGGTGAATTTCCTCCTCCCGACGGCCTCCGTAGTGGTTTTACGGGCGTTAGGCTCGCATGATCCGTGACCGGGAATGGTCCGATCGAGTGACGGGAGAGCGCGCGTGCCGGGGTCAGTGCGTACCCGCTGGATCGTGGCGGTGGTCGCCCTCGCCGTCGTGGCGGGCGCGGTCGTCGCGTTCTGGCCGCGCGACGCCGAGGCGCAGGACCCGGAGATCGCCGTGTCGCGCTCGACGTGCGGCACCGGCTGGGCGGCCCCGAAGCCGGGCCCGCAGACGTTCCGCGTGCACAACACCGGCTCGGTGACCGCCGAGGTCGACCTGATCGACCCCGCCACCGGCGTGATCTACGGCGAGATCGAGGGACTGGGCCCGGCGACCACCCGGCCGCTGCAGGTCAACCTGGGCAACGGCAGCTACGCGTTCCGCTGCCTGCCCGAGGACGCGGGCGCGATCGTCGGGCCGACCGCGCAGATCAGCGGCGGAGCCGACCGGACCGGCCCGGGGGTAGCGCCGGTGACGCACAACGACCTGCTCGGCCCGCTCAAGGCGTACCAGGCACACGTCACCACCGGCCTGGGCGAGCTGGTCGCGAACACGGGCGCGCTGAAGAACGCCGTCCACGGCGGCGACCGCACGGCGAGCGAGACGGCCTGGCTGACCGCACACCTGACGTACGAGCGCCTGGGCGCCGCATACGACGCGTTCGGCGACACGGACGGCGCACTCAACGGCACCGCGGACGGCCTCCCCGGCGGCACGAGCGACGAAGGCTTCACCGGCTTCCACCGCCTGGAGTCCGGCCTCTGGCACGGCGAGGACCTGGGCGCGCTCGCCGGCGTCGCCGACCAGCTGGACACGGACGCCCACGCACTGCAGACGTCGTTCGCCGACAGCCAGGTCGACGGCAACGACCTAGCCCTGCGCGCGCACGAGATCATGGAGAACACGCTGCAGTTCGAACTGACGGGCCGCACGGACTACGGCAGCGGCACCAACCTGGCCACCGCCCGCGCCAACCTGGACGGCACCCGAGCTGTACTAGACGTCCTGCGCCCGCTCCTCACACCGCGCTACCAGCAGCTGTCCAAGCTGGACAGCTGGCTGACCCGCACACAGACAACGCTGGACGCCGCGCATCGCCCCGACGGGACCTGGACCCCGCTGGCCCAGCTGGACGTGAAGCAGCGACAGAAGCTCAACGCCGACGTGAGCGAGCTGACGGAGCTTCTGGCCCCGATAGCAGCGATAGCCGAGCCGAGGAGGGTCTCATGACCCACCAGCCTCGCTGTCCCGCGCCGCACCCCACCTCCGCGGTCCCGCCGGCGCCGACCACTGCCGGCGCCGAACCGAGGAGGGTCGTGTGACCGACCAACCTCGCCGTCCCGTCCTCGCCCGGCCGCCGGCACCGACTCACCGCCCGTGTGGAACCGGGGAGGGTCTCGTGACCGACCAACCTCGGTGTCCCGTGCCGCACTCGGCCGGTGGCCTGCCGACACCGATCACCGCCGGCGCCGAACCGAGGAGGGTCCTGTGACCGACCAGCCTCGCTGTCCCGTGCCGCACCCGGCCGGTGGCCTGCCTCGGCGTTCGTTCCTGCGCCGGGCCGCGATGGGCGCCGGCCTGACCGTGGCTGCCGGGGCCGGGCTCGGGGCGTCCGCCGCCGTCACCGACAGAACGTCGCCCGTTCCCTTTCACGGCGCCAACCAGGCCGCGATCCTGCGGCAGCCCCCGACCCAGACGGTCGTCGCCTCATTCGATGTCGTCGCGGAGTCGAAGGCCGAGCTGACCGACCTGTTCCGCGCCATCACCGACCGGACCCGGTTCCTCACCGGCGGCGGCGCGCCGGCCGCGCTCGGCATCACGGGCCCGCCCGCCGACTCCGGAGTACTCGGCCCGGTCGTGCCGGGCGGCGAACTGGGCGTGATCCTCGGCGTCGGATCGTCACTGTTCGACGACCGCTACGGCCTGGCGAAGCTCAAGCCCGCCAAGCTGAAGCCGATGACGACGTTCCCGAACGACGCCCTCGACCCGGCGCAGTGCCACGGCGACCTGAGCCTGACGCTTTCGGCGAACGCCAACGACACGGTGCTGCACGCCCTGCGCGACATCGCCCGCGCCACCCGCGGCGGCATGCAGCTGCGCTGGCGGCTGAACGGCTTCAGTTCGCCGCCGCGGCCGTCCGGCACGCCGCGGAACCTGATGGGTTTCAAGGACGGCACCGCGAACCCGGAAGGGTCCGATCTGGACAGCCTCTTGTGGACGACCGGGGCCGGCGAACCGGCGTGGGCCGCGGGCGGCAGCTACCAGGTCGTCCGGCTGATCCGGATGCTGGTGGAGTTCTGGGACCGGGTTTCACTGGCCGAGCAGGAGAACATGTTCGGCCGCCGTCGCGACACGGGCGCGCCGCTCGACGGCACCGACGAGAAGGATGTCCCTCGCTACGCCGACGACCCGATCGGCACGGTGATCCCGCTGACCAGCCACATCCGCAAGGCCAACCCGCGCACCCCCGAGACCGACAACAGCCGGATCCTGCGGCGCGCCGTGAACTACGACCGCGGCGTCGACAGCAACGGCAACCTCGACATGGGCCTGATGTTCGTCTGCTACCAGCAGGACCTGGAGCGCCAGTTCGAGGCGGTCCAGACCCGGCTGGCCGACGAGCCGCTGACCGACTACATCTCCCCGTTCGGCGGCGGCTACTTCTTCGCGCTGCCGGGCGTCACAGGCCCGGACGACCACTACGGCCGAGCATTACTGACCTGACACCGTTCCCCACCACCACGAAACACCAGGAGGAATCCGAAGTGGACACCCGACCCCGCCGGCGGCGACGCGGCCTGCTCGGCGCCGGGGCACTCGCCTCGGTCGCCGTGCTGGCCGTCGCCACCGGTTCCGCGGCGACCACCGCGGAAGCCCAGCCGCTGCACCCGTACCCGGCGCAGCGGATCCCCACCTCGACGCCGATCAAGCACGTCGTGGTCATCTTCGGCGAGAACATCGCCTTCGACCACTACTTCGGCACCTACCCGAACGCGGCGAACACGGACGGCACGCCGTTCCAGGCCGCGCGCAACACCCCGAAGGTCAACGGCCTGGACCACAAGCTGCTGACCGACAACCCGAACGCGTACAACCCGAAGCGACTCACGCACGAGCAGGCGCTGACCTGCGACCAGAACCACAACTACGGCGCGGAGCAGGCCGCCTTCAACGGCGGCAAGATGGACAAGTTCGTCGAGAAGACCGAGACGGACAAGTGCACCGGCCAGCCCGTGCTGTTCGGCGAGCCCGGCCTGGTGATGGACTACTTCGACGGCAACACCGTCACCGGCATGTGGAACTACGCGCAGCACTACTCGCTGAACGACAACTCGTTCGACGCGAACTTCGGACCGTCGACCCCGGGCGCGATCAACCTCGTCTCGGGCAACACGCACGGCGTCCAGGCCGTGAACCCGGTGACGCACGAGCCGGTCAGCGACGCCTACGCGGTCCAGTCGCCGGACGCGAACGGCGTCGGCACGATGATCAACGACCCGGACCCGGCCTGGGACGACTGCTCGGACAAGAACCACACGAGCACGGACAACCTGGCCACGATGCACGGCCGCAACGTCGGCGACCTGCTCAACCAGCGCCACGTGACGTGGGGCTGGTTCCAGGGCGGCTTCCGCCCGACCGGTTCGGCCAACGGTTACGCGGTCTGCGGCACCACGCACGCCAACATCGGCGGCGCGGCGGCGGTGGACTACAGCCCGCACCACGAGCCGTTCCAGTACTACCCGTCGACGGCTAACCCGAAGCACCTGCCGCCGTCGTCGGTCCAGGCCATCGGCCAGACGGACCGGGCGAACCACCAGTACGACATCGCGGACTTCAACGACTCCCTGCAGGCCGGCTCGATGCCCGCGGTGAGTTTCCTGAAGGCCCCGGAGTACCAGGACGGTCACGCGGGCTACTCGGACCCGCTGGACGAGCAGCAGTTCGTGGTCAGCGAAGTCAACAAGATCCAGCAGTCCCCCGACTGGCGCTCGACGGCGATCGTCCTGGCGTACGACGACTCGGACGGCTGGTACGACCACGTCTCGTCCCCGGTGATCAACGGTTCTCACGACGCTTCGCAGGACCAGGCCGTCTGCACGGCGAAGAAGACGACACTGGGCGGCTACGCGGACCGCTGCGGCTACGGCCCGCGGCTCCCCCTGATGGTGATTTCCCCGTACAGCAAGGTGAACCACGTCGACCACACACTGACGGACCAGACCTCGGTACTGAAGTTCATCGAGGACAACTGGTTCGCCGGTCGCATCGGCGACAGCTCGTACGATTCACGGGCGAACTCGATGTCCAACATGTTCAACTTCTGGTGGCCTCAGGCGTCGAAGCTGACGCTCGACCCGAAGACCGGGGCCGTGGCACATCGGTAGTTTTGGTGCTTGACGGGCTCGTGGCCAGGTTGGCCGCGAGCCCGTCTTGCTGTTCAGGGCGCGGAAGGTCGACTGCCGTGTACCTCGAATCAGTCCGGACGGTGACGTCGAAGCCGGCGAGCGACTGCTGGCGCGGTGCGGTTCGCTGGTCGGCCTGGGACCGTCCACGTTCGGGAACCCACCGCCGATCAAGCCGCCCTGGGCAGCGGGCTGTCGACGTTGTTGTGCTCGGGTTTTCGGCGCCGGTCGGGGGATGCCGATGGGGCGGACTCCGCTAGACCGTCCGGGGTGATGTGGATCTGCCAGCCCAACCCGTGCAGCAGACGGTGGTGGTAACCGCACAGCTGGACTGGACTTTCCCAGCTCGCCAGGCCGTCCTCGGACTGCTGTCGGATGTGGTGGCCCTGGCACTGGCGGGGTGGGCGGTGGCAACCACCGAACGCGCAGCCTCGGCCACGCAAGTGCAGGGCTCGGCGAAGTCCCGCCGTCATCAGGCGCCGGAGGCGGCCCGGGTCCTGGGACTCGCTCTCGCCGTCCAGTACTGCGGAGATGGTGCTGCCGTCACACGCGTGGACCAGGGCATCCGCTGCCGGGATCTCGCCTGCGTCGTCCAGATATCTCGAGCCAGTGCCGGTTTTCCGGTCCGCGATGGATACCGTCACCCGCGTGGGGGCTCGCCGGCCGGACTGGCGCGGGAGTTCGAGGGAATTCAGAGCCAGGTCGATCACGTCCGAGAACGCGTCGCCGAAACGTTCCCTCGGAGAGCGGGGGTCGTCGGATCGGCGCTCGGTCAGGGAATCCAGCATTGCATGGGCTCGAGTGCCGGTCTCGTCGTCGAATCGGCCGCGTAGCTCCCAGACGCCAGTTCTCTTGCGCCGCAACGACAACTGGCGCTCGGGAGTCGGCGGAGACGTGGCGTCCGGGGTGAAGCGGCAGAGCAGGTGCGCGCCCAACACGGCCACCTGTCTTCGGCCCGTGGTCCGGGCCAGCGTCACCAGTTCGCGTTCGACATCCGCTCGATGCTCGCCTGGGATCTGACGCACCGTGTCGAGGATCGTGTTGATCGCCGGGTTGCTCAGCCGGCCTTCCCGGGCCGCCGCGGCGGTGGCAGGGGCCAGCGCGGGATCCGCGTTCAACTCTCGCGCCCGCCGCATCAGCTTTCCTGCCACACCAGCGGAAATGTCCGCCCGGTCTACCAGAAAGCGCGCCACTGAACGGTATCCGAACAGCTCGTCTACGCCGCGGTGCTCGATCTCGACCAGCACCGCGCCCAGTTCCGCTTCCGCACAACGGATCCGGGTCACCAACTCATCGACGCGGTCAGCTAATGCCGCCGCGTCGGCCTGCCACATCCGGTCGTTGTCCACACCACGAACACTAGCTCAGGATCGAACACCCGTTCATCACACGATCGGGCGAAAGACGGAGAGTTATGGACGCACTGGGTCCAGATCCCAGGCTAGTGTCACCACAGTCCCGTCCTCACCGGACGCGATGTCCGCCCGGTCTGCGCTCGCCCGCAGCAACATCAACCCCCGGCCCCGCAACGAAACCGGGCGGGGATCGGGGACCGGCGTGCGCCACTGGCCGTGGTCCGTGATGACCACCTCTACGCGGTCGGCGTGGATCGCGGCGTCGAGGTCGACCAGGCCGGAGCCCGAGCCGTGGTACGCGTGGTCGGCCACGTTGGCCAGCGCCTCGTAGCTCGCCAGCGCGATGTCCTGGGCCCGGGACGGCTCGACGCCCGCGGCCAAGACCCAAGCCGTGAGGTCGTGCCGCAGGCGCCGCAACGCCTCGGGTGCGGCGGCGACGCCGTGACAGCGGAACGGGGCCGCCGACCCGGCGGATTCGTGCATCGGGTTCGCCTTTCTGCCCGGCCCGGGGCTCGCGGTGCCCGTCACTTCCGGAGGGCTTCGTCGACCGTCGGGTGGACGCCGATCCACGTGTCGAGCCCGGTGGTCGTCAGCGGTCCCGACGTCACCGGCGAATCACTGACCACCCGCAACGCGTGCTCCGCCAGTTTGCGATGCGCGGCCGCGAGCACCTGCAGGCCCGCCGAACAGAAGAACGTCACCGCTCGCAGGTCGACCACCAGCACTTCGGGGCCTTCGGCGAGCACGGTGTCGACGACTTCCTCGAAGTCCGGTGCGCTGAGCAGGTCGATTTCGCCCGCCACGCGGAGCACGGCGGCCTGGCCGCGCCAGTCGAGCGTGGCCGCCAGCTCGGTGGCGGGGAGATCCCGGGGTGAAGGGCTCACGGCCACTTATCGTGCCCCAATCCGCGCCCCGGCGCCAACGCCCGCGTCAGCGGTGCGGCAACTGCACCACGGTGACCCAGAAGTCGTCGATCTGCCGGACCACCTCGACGAACTTCTCGAAGTCGACCGGCTTGGTGACGTAGGCGTTGGCGTGCAGGTCGTAGCTGCGCAGGATGTCCTCCTCCGCCTCCGACGTCGTCAGTACGACCACCGGGATGGTCCGCAGCGCCGGGTCCTGCTTGATCTCGCCGAGGACCTCGCGCCCGTCCTTGCGGGGCAGGTTGAGGTCGAGCAGGATCAGCCCCGGCCGCGGCGCGTCGGCGAACGGGCCCTCGCGGTGCAGGAAGCGAAGCGCTTCGACGCCGTCGCTCGCGACGTGCAGGGCGTTGCGGATCTTGTGGTGCTCGAACGCTTCCTGGGTCATCAGCACGTCGCCGGGATCGTCCTCGACGAGCAGGATGTCGATCGGGGGCAGGGCCTCGGTCATGCGTCCTCGTTTTCCTCGGCGCCGCGCTCGAGCCGCGCGGGCAGGGTGAAGCGGAAGGTGGCACCCTCGTCACCGGCCTCGGTATCGAGCCAGATCCGGCCGCCGTGGTACTCGACGATCCGGCGGCACATGGCCAGCCCGATGCCCGTGCCCGGGTAGGCGCTGCGGGAGTGCAGCCGCTGGAACAACGCGAAGACCCGGTCGGCGTACTCGGCTTCGATGCCGATCCCGTTGTCCCGCACCGCGAACACCCAGTCGTCGCCGTCGCGGTCGGCGGTGACGCGCACCTCCGGCGGCACCTCGCCGTGGAACTTCAGCGCGTTGCCGATGAGGTTCTGGAAGACGGCCGTCAGCAGCGCCGGCTCGACGCGGACCTCGGGCAGGTCGTCGTAGGTCACCTTGCCGCGGTTGAGCGAGAGGGCGACTTCGAGGTTCGCGAGCGCGCCGTCGACCAGCTCGCCCGCGGGGACCACGGCGTGCTCCCCCGGCTTCCGGCCGACACGGGAGAACGACAGGAGGTCGTTGATCAGGCCCTGCATACGCTTGGCGCCATCGACGGCGTACTCGATGTACTGCTCGCCGCGCTCGTCGAGCAGGCCCGCGTACCGCCGTTGCAGCAGCTGGCAGAAGCTGGCCACCTTCCTCAGCGGCTCCTGAAGGTCGTGCGAAGCGACGTACGCGAACTGCTCCAGGTCGGCGTTGGACCTCTCCAGCTCGTGCGTCCGCCGGTCCAGGAGCGCGTGCGCCCGCTCCAGCTCGGCCACCTCGTCGAGGATCCGCTGCCGCATGGCCTCGACGTCGCTGCCGAGCTGGACGAGCTCGATCGGCCCGTCACCGCGGACCGGGCGGTGGATGTCCTGGTCGGCGACGTGCCGGACCTCGCCGGCCAGCCGCAGGATGGGCCGCGTGATGACGCGCCGCAGCCCCAGGAACAGCAGGACGAACAACAGCACGATGAGCACGGCGACGGCTATGAGCATCGCGGTCAGGAAGTTCGCCGCGCTGTCGAGGTCGGCGCGGCCCTCGCCGCGCAGCGTCGTGAGGTGGGCGGCCTGGGCGTCGAGGGCGCCGCGCACGGCGTCGAACTGGGTCCGGCTGCGGTCGGCCTGCGCCGGGGTGACCGCCGGCGCGGCCGGGGTGATGGTGGGCGCGATCGTCGCCTGCCAGGCCGACGCGGCTCGCAGCACGCGGTCGAGGTCGTCGCCGATCTGCGTGCCCGGCGTAGCCCCGAGCTGCCGCAGCTGGCTGACGGCGTCGGCCTGCGAGCGGACGCCGTCGGTGTAGGGCGTGAGGAAGTCCGGCTGCCGGCCGAGCTGGTAGCCGCGGACGCCGGTCTCCTGGTTCAGCATGGCCGTCGACAGCTGGATGGCGGCGAGCCGCTGGGAGCCGATGACGTCGAGCAGGCGGTTGCGGGCGTCGGTGAGGTTGCTCAACGCGATCCCGCCGCCGGCCAGGGCCGCGAGCAGCAGCACGGCCTCGGTCATGGCGAGCAGGGTCAGCCAGCGGCGGATCGGCCAGCCGCGCACGGTCCCGGTCATCGGCTGGTCTCCCCGGGGATGTGGTTGAGCAGGGCGAGGGCGACGTCGTCGTCCAGCGGGCCGGAGTTGAGGCGTTCGGCGCGGGCGATCAGTTCGTCGAGGAGGGCGCGGCCGTGGAGGCCGTCCTGGTGGCGGATGTCGAGCACGAGCTCGGCCATCCGCTCGTGGCCGAGCCGTTCGGACCCGGCGCCAACGCGGCCTTCGAACACGCCGTCGGTGTAGAGCAGCAGTGACCAGCCGGGGTCCAGCGGCACGTCGAGGGCCTCCCATTTCGTGCCCTCGACGACGCCGAGCGGGACGCCGAGGCGTTCGCCGGAGAGCAGGTGCCCGTCGCCGGGGGTGAGCAGCAGCGGCGGCAGGTGCCCCGCCAGCGACAGGCGCAGGGATCTTCGGTCCGGCGCGACGACGACCATGCAGACCGTCGCGAACAGCGGCTCGATCCGCTCGTGCACCAAGACCCGCTCAACCATGCTGAGCACGTCGGGCATCGGCAGGCCGGCCATCACCAGCGAGCGCCACGCGATCCGCAGCGCGACGCCGAGCGCGGCCTCGTCCGGGCCGTGGCCGCAGACGTCGCCGATGATCATGTTGAGACTGCCGTCGGTGAGCTCGATGGCGTCGTAGAAATCGCCGCCGAGCAGGGAGCCGTTGCGGCCGGGCCGGTAGCGGGAGGCCAGTTCCAGGTGCGGGTCGCGCAGCAGCGGGCTGGGCAGCAGGCCGCGCTCGAGCCGCGCGTTCTCACGGGCGAGCAGCTGCTGCTGGAGGAACTGCTGCTCGACCTGCTCGGCGCGCTTGCGTTCGCGGGCGAAGCGCAGGGCCTTCACCAGCAGCGGCCCGTCGACCTGGTCCTTGACGAGGTAGTCCTGGGCGCCGGCGGCGACCGCGGCGACGCCGGTGGCCTGGTCGTGCTGGCCGGTCAGCACGACGACCGCGACGCCGGGCGCGTGCTGGGCGAGGCGGGTGAGCCCGCCGAGCCCCATCGCGTCGGGCAGCTGGAGGTCGAGCAGGACGCAGTCGGCGGTCAGCGGCGCGGCCAGGGCGGCGGACAGGGTCTCGACGCGTTCGAGCGCGACCGGCACGGAAGTGTCGGCGAGCATTTCGTCGACCAGCAGCGCGTCGCCGTCGTCGTCCTCGATCAGCAGCACGCGCAAGCGGGTGCGGGGATCCCACGATGAGTCGGCGGTCACCGGATTCTCCCGTTCAGCGGCACCTTGCAGGCGATCACCCTAGCGGCACCGGGCGCGGCCGCCTACGACCACACGGCCCCGCCTGGGGTAGCGATTTATAGCACCCCGGTGTTCCGCCGCGTGCATAACGGTTCGGGTCGCGGCGGTCCCGTTACCCGGGTTTCCGCGCCTACGCTGCCGTTATGTCCGAGCCGCCCGTACCGGTCCGGCGCGCGGCCTTCGCGTGGTGGGGAGCGACGGCGTGCTGGTTCCTCGGTTCGCTGCTCGGCCGGCTGCTGGGCGGGCACGCCACGCCGGGCGCCGGGGCCGGCGGGACCGGGGAGCGCGACGCGTTGCTGGCGACGACGTTGCCGACGCCGGTCGCGGTGCTCGCGTTCGTGGTCGCGGCCGGGCTGTGGGCGTCGCTGGTGTACGGCGTGTTCCGCGGTACGGGGTGGGCGCGCGTCGTGCTCGCGATCGCCGGCGCGCTGGGCATCCTCGACGTCGTGCTGCAGCTGTTCACGCTCTTCGCCGCGTCCGCCCGCGATACCGGCGACCTGGTGCGGGGCCTGGCGTTCCTGCTCGTACTGGGCTTGTCGATGGCGGGGTTCGCGCTGATGTTCCGCGTGGACGCCGCGCCGTACTTCAAGCGCCGCCGCTGAGCAGGGAGCGGTAGAACGTCCGGTGCGCTTCCGCAGCCGCCGGCCACGTGTACCGCTGCGCCAGCGCGCGGCCCGGCGCCGGGTCGACCCCTGCCATCGCGGTCCGCAGCTCCCGGGCGAAGCCGGGCGGGTCGACGGCGAAGCGGGCCACCTCGCCGAAGACTTCGCGCAGCACGGGCAGGTCCCGCGTCACCACCGGCACCCCGGCGGCCAGCGCCTCCATCGCGGCCAGCCCGAAACCTTCCTTGGTCGACGGGAAGGCGAACACCGCGGCCGACGCCATCAGCGACGGCAGCTCGTCGTGCGCGACCGGGCCCAGCACCTCCGGCTCGACGCCCAGTTCGGCGGCGCGTTTCTCCCAGCGGGTGCGGTAGTCGCGGTAGTCGAAGAGCGTCTCGCCGCCCGCGATGACCAGGCGGACGTCCGGTTCGGCCAGCAGCGCGTACGCCTCCAGCAGGTCCAGCGAACCCTTGCGCGGCTCGATTCCGCCCACCGCCAAGACATAACGTCCTCGGCCGCTATCCGGGCGGGCGTTGACGAACCGGTCGTAGTCGACGCCGTTGGGGATCACTGTCGCCTCGATGCCCCAGCCGTCGCGCACCTCGGCGGCCACGGACCCGGACACGCAGACGTGCGCGTACGGCCGGACGATCGCGCGTTCGTGACAGGCCGCCAGCTCCGGCGTGGTGAAGGTGTCGAGGTGGTGGATCGTCCGGACGCAAGCGTCGACGGCGTTCGCGCTGATGCAGTCCTGCGCGTGCACGACGTCGTACGCGTCCGGCGTGAACGCCGCGCGCAGCACCGCGATCGAGCGCAGGATCCGCGCGCCGACGCTCTCGCCGGGGACGTCCGGGAACGGCACGATCGACAATCGGACAGCGGGATCGACCGGCCGGAAGAACCCGGCGTCGCCGCCGCGGCCGAGCGTCCACACCGTGACGTCCTCGCCGAGCGCCGCGAGGGCTTCGGCCAGCGCGAGCGTGTGCACGACGCCGCCGCGGGGTTTGGTCGAGTAGCTCAGCAGGGCGATGCGCATCAGGCCTCCCGGTAGACCTCGGGTTTCCGTTCCCCCAGGTGGTGCAGCACGCGACGGGCGTTCGCGAGTTCTTGTTCGACGTCGAGTTCGGCGACCGCGATGCCGGCCTTGGACCAGGTCCGCGCGAGGATCTCGCCGCCCGGCCCGACGACCTTGGCCTGGCCGAGGAACCGCATGCCGCCCATCGCGCCGGTCTGGTTGGACGACACGAGCACGACCTGGTTCTCCGCGGCCCGCGCCTGGTCGTAGAGGTCGAACAGCCGCGACTGCCGGTCCTGCGCCATCCGCGGCGCGCGGTTGGTGATGCTGGTCGGCCACGCGCTCAGGCAGGCGACGATGTCCGCACCGTCGACCGCCAGCGAGCGGGCCGACTCGGGGAACGTCTTGTCGTAGTCGATCAGCATGCCCAGCCGCCCGACCGGCGTGTCGAACGCGGCGAACTCGGCGCCCGGCTCGTACGCGATGCTCTCCCCCGGCGGCTGGTGGACCTTGCGGTGCCGGCCGAGCACGCCGTCACCCGTGACGCACACCGCGGAGTTGTAGCGCCGCGGCCCGTCGGCTTCGCAGTAACCGACGCACACCGCCATCTCCGCGGCGAGCGACTGGATCGTCTTCAGCTCCGGACAGTCGGGGTCGAGGGCCGGCGGGAGCGCTTCCGGGTCCGGATGGCGCAGGTCGGCGAGGTAACCGCCGAGGGCCGCGTCCGGCAGCACCAGCAGCGCGGCGCCGGCCGAGCGCGCGTGGTCGATCAGCGTCGCGATGCGCTGCAGGTCGAAGTCGAGGTCGCGGCCGAAGTGCGCGGCGACGGCGGCGATCCGGATCTGCCCCATTCACGGGACACTAACGGGGTAGGCGTCCGGGCGTCTGTCCGCCAGGTGCCCCATCGACCGGCGCGCCGTGGCCAGCGCGGCCTGGACGTCGATCTCGGCGATCGCCATCCCTTCGGCGATGCCGGTGTCCGCGACGATCTCGCCGCCAGGGTCGACGATCTTCGCCCCGGCCACGAACCGCAGGTCGCCGAAGGTGCCGGACTGGTTGGCCGAGACCCAGACGATCTGGTTCTCCAGCGCGCGGGCCCGGTCGAACAGGTCGAACCGCCGTTTCCAGCGGTCCTGCGCGAGGTCGGCGGCCGCGTTGGTCCGGCTGCCGGGCCAGGCGCTCATGCAGACGACGACCTCGGCGCCGTCCAGCGCCAGCGCCCGCGCGGATTCGGGGAAAGCCTTGTCGTAACAGATCATCATGCCCAGGCGCCCGACCGGCGTGTCGAACGCGGCGAACCCGCGGCCGGCGCCGTAACTGGCGTTTTCGGCCAGCGGCTGGTGGACCTTGCGGTGGTTTCCGAGGACGCCGTCGCCGGTCACGCAGACGGCCGAGTTGTAGCGGCGGCCGCCGGCGAGTTCGCAGTACCCCGCCGTGACGACGAGGTCGCCGGCCAGCGCGGCCAGCCGCTGCACCTCCGGACCGTCGACGGCCAGCGCGGGCGGGCCTTCGGCGCCGCCGTCGAGGTTGGCGAGATAGCCGCCGAGGGCCGCTTCCGGCAGCGCCAGCAGCCGCACGCCCTCGGCCTTCGCCTCGCCGATCAGCTTCTCGATGCGCGCGAAGTCGCCTTCGAGGTCGCGGTCGAACGGCGCGGCGACCGCGGCCATCCTGAGTGTCGTCATGAGTTCCCCAATCCGGTGACGCCGCCGTCGATGGCGGGCGTCCGTTCGCCGTCGGGCCAGCGCAGCGTGACGCCGGTGCCCGCGACCAGTTCGCCGCAGTCCGCGGTGACCGCCGGCCCCGCGGGCGCGGGCGTGCCGGTGGTGAGCATCGCGAAGCCGGGGAAGCAGGTCAGCCAGTCCCCTGTGGACGCTCCGCGCGGCCGTGGCACCTTGTCGACGTCCAGGACCGCGCCGCAGCCGGACGATTCGGCGAGCATGCCGAGGGTGCCCGCGATGCCGGCCATCGAGACGTCCTTGGCCGCCGCCGGGCGTGCCTTCGCGACCGAGCCGAGCAGTTCGCGCAGCTCGGGCGTGCGGCGGAAGCTCGTCGAGTCCCACTGACGTCCGGTGTAGCCGGGCCGCCAGCCGCCGGCGAGGTCGGCGGTGAGCCACACACGCTCCCCCGGCTTGCCGCCGCCCCCGGGCACCGGGTCGGTGGTGCGGCCCAGCGCCGTGACCGACAGCGAAGCCGGGACGCCGAACTGGGTGTGGCCGCCGAGCACCGGGACGCCGTACGCCTCGCTCGCCTTCCGCAGTCCACCGAGGACTCGCGCGGCGAAGGACGCGTCACGCGCACCCAGCGCGTCGAGCAAGCCGGTCGGTGTCGCGCCCATCGCGGCGAGGTCGTTGAGGTTGACCAGGACCGAGCACCAGCCCGCCCATTCCGGGTCGCGCTCGACCATCGACGGGATGATCGCGTCGCAGGCCGCGACGACGTCGGTGCCCGGCAGCGGGACGCCGTCGTCGCCGACGAAGCCGGGTACGCCGGTCATTCCCTGCAGCAACGGGCCGAGCGCGGCCTTGGTCGCGCGGGCCAGCGCAGCGATCCGGCCGATCGGCCAGCGCATCAGCACGTGGTCGCGACCGGCGACGGTCACCGGTCGCACCCGCTGCCAGCCGAGCCGGGTGAACAGCCGCTCGGTGCGCGTCTGCACGGTCGCCTCGAACCGCAGTGCGCCCTCGGCTTCGGCTCGCGCGCAGGCCGCGCGGACCAGCGCGGAGCCGATCCCGGCCGGTGAGCCGGGGGCGACGACCAAGCGGCCGCCCTGCCACCAGCCGAGGTCCGGGCCGTCGGTCGCCGGGCCGAGACGGACGCCGCCGAGTACTTCGCCCGCTGCGTCCCTCGCCACCAGGAACAGAGTGCGCGGGTCGGTGTCGTGGTCGTCGAGGTCGTGCCCGGCGAAGAGTCCCTGCCGCGCCACGAACGCCTCGTGACGCAACGTGCGGTACGCGGCCAGTCCACTGTGGTCGGCTTCGGCGATCGAGAACGCCGGACGCGCCGCGACACTGCGGACGTCACCCAGCAACGCGAGGATGTCGTGGTCCACGTCAGCCTCCCGCCGCGCTGAGCAGGCCGCAGGCACCGCACGCGGCACAGCCGGCGCCCTGCTCGGCGCCGGTCATCCCGGCCGCCCGCAGGAGCGCCGCGATCCGGCCGGTGACGTCGGCGACCAGCGCGGGCGAAGGCGCGGTGGCGCCGTCCCGCCGGGCCAGCGTCCCGACCATCGGCCGCATCGGCACGGCGAACGGGTAGACGCCCATGCCGATGAGCCGCCCGGCCCCCTCCACCAGGGAGTCCGGGTCCTCGCCGAGGCCGATCAGCAGGTACGTCGAGACGCGGTTGCGGCCGAAGACGCGGACCGCCTCCGCCCACGCGGCTTCGTACTCCGCCATCGGCACCGTCGACTTGCCCGGCATCCAGCGCCGCCGGACGTCGTCGTCCAGCGACTCGACGTGGATGCCGATCGACGTCGCCCCGGCGTCGCGCAGTTCGGTGAGGACGCCGAGGTCGCCCGGCGGCTCGATCTGCACCTGGATCGGCAGGCCCGGCACGGCGTCGAGCACCGCACGGACGCAGCGCACGAGGTGCCGGGCACCGCGGTCGGGCCCGGACGTCGTGCCGGTCGTCATCACCATCTGCCGGACGCCGTCGAGCCGCACCGCCGCCTCGGCGACTTCCGCGAGCTGCTGCGGCGTCTTCGCGGCCACCGTGGACCCCGCTCGCAATGACTCCTCGATGGTGCAGAACCGGCAGCGCTGATCCTCCGTGTACCGGATGCACGTCTGGACGACCGTCGTCGCGAGGACGTCCTTCCCGTGCAGCATGGCGATCTTCCGATAGGGCACACCATCCGCTGTGGACAGATCGTAGAATCGCGGCCGGTCCACTGGGGACACGCTGAGGCCGAGGTCGATCGTCTCGCGGAAGATGCGGCCGTCCCGGACCACGTACGGGCTTTCGGGGTTCAGCGGCAGCGTGGCGTTGGCACCGTCGACCACCAGGTGGCCGTCGTCGCTCGGCCCGGCGCCCTTGCTGCGCTGTACGGGTGCGTCCATTCGCACCCCGCGGACGGCGATGTCGGCGCGGGTGTCCAGGTCCTCTTCGATACCAACGCGCACTACCGCTCCTTAGAACATGTAGGTGGAGTTGATGATCGCGCCCTTGCGCGCGTAGTGGATCAGCGCGTCCTGGACGTCCAGCGGGTGCGTCGGGATGACGCCCTCGATGAGGTCCTCCTCGCGGGCGCCGTGCAGCGACAGGCCGAAGCGGCAGCAGTAGGCCTTGCCGCCTTCACTGATGAACGTCTTCAGCTGGTCGTTGATGTTCAGCTCGCCGGGGAACGCGGCGTTCCCGGTGGTCGGGAAGCCGCGCGTGGCCAGGCAGTTCAGCGAACCCGGGCCGTAGAAGTAGATCGCGGCTTCGAAGCCCTTCCGCAGTGCGCGGGTCGCCTGCAGGATCGCCACGAAGCTCACCGACGACTCGTGCGCGATGCCGTGGACCAGGGTGAAGTAGCTCTGGCCGGGTTCGGCCTGGTAGTCCGGGAAGACCTTGGTCCCGCCGTACAGGTTGGAGCCCTGCGGCAGCGACGGGTGCGGGATCTCGTCGAGGCTGGTCTTTTCGGTGTCGGTCAGCTCTGCCATCGGTCTATTTCCCTTTCTTCGGTCCGTACAGCACGTCGAACGTGCCGCGGAAAACCAGGTCGGCGAGCTCGCCGTCGCCGGCCGCGGCGGCCAGCTTGGCGAGTTCGCCCTCGTGATCACCCCACGGTTCGTCGGAGGCGAACAGCACGCGGTCGTGGCCGAGGCCCCGGCGTGAGATCTCCTCGACGAGCCAGCGCGGCGTGAAGCCGATCGCCCAGGACAGGTCCGTGTAGACCTGTTTCCCGGTGGCGATCCAGTCGAAGAAGCGGCCGCCGACGAGCTTGATGTGCCCGCTCATCCCTCCGCCGAAGTGGACGAGGTGCAGCTTGACGTCGCCGGCGTAGGCGTCGACGAGCTTGCCGACCTCGTCGATGTCCGACGCCGCGCCCGGCGAGGTGTGGACGTGCACGACGAGGTCGTGTTCCCGTGCGGTGGCGAAGATCTTGTCGAGCTGCGGCTTGCACGTAGGGTCGGACGCCTTGCCGCCCAGCAGGAAACTGAGCTTCAACGCTCGCACGCCGTCCTCGCCCGCCAGCTTCAACGCGTCGTCGGTCCGAACGGCGTCTTCGGCTCGCGGCGACACCCACAGCCCGGCACTGATCCGGTCGTCCTTGCCCGCCGCCTCGACGCAAAGCTCGTTGAAGGAGAACGCGATCGCCGGGTCCGGGACGCCGTAGTTCGGGATCACCAGCGCGCGTTCGGTGCCTTCACGGTCCAGGTCGGCCAGCAGGTCGCCGATCGTCGCACGGCTGCCGATCGCCGGGGCGACCGGCGGCCCGCCGTAGAACGGGAACGGCGGGAGCACGCCCAGGTGGCGGTGGGCGTCGTTGTTCCAGCGCTTCATGCGACCGTCCTCGGTGCGACCCAGTCGTCGTCGGCCGGGTACGTGCTGACCGGCGTGCCCGACAGCCAGCGGACGTCGCCGCGGCCGCCTCCGGTGATCCGCCTCGCGAGGTATTCCGCGTCCGCCGCCACGCCGCAGAACCGTCCGGAGCCCCAGGTGTGTTGCCAGGGCAGGCCGAGGAAGTACAGGCCGGGGCAGCTGGTGACGCCGCGGTGGTGCGTCGGGTAGCCCTTGCCGTCGAACACCGGGACGTCGATCCAGCGGTGGTCGCGGCCGAAGCCGGTGCTCCAGACGACGGCGGAAAGCGCTTCCGCGTCGAGGGATTTCCGGCTGTCTTGTGGCTCCCAGACCGGCTTGTAGCGGTTCTCCCTCGGCGCGGCTACCCCGCGTTTTGCGATGTAGGTGTCGATGGAGTCCTTGATTCCTTCGGAGACTGCGTCCGCCGCGTCGAGGTTGCGGCGCAGGTCGTCGGCGAACGTCAGCTGTCCACTTCGGACGCTGCTGAGCCGGCCGTAGAGCCGCATGCCCTGGGCGGCGAACGCGCGCAGGTCGATGTCGTGGCCGCCGTCGCGTCCGGTGACGTAGTGGTTGGCGCGGAACCGCACGGCGTCCGCGTCGGCGAACTCGTCGATTCCCCGGGCGTAGTAGCCCATTTCGTCGAGCCAGGCCACGACGTCCCGGCCACGGTAGCGCCGGGCGACGCGCGGCGCGGACCCGACGGCGAGGTGCACCCGGCGTCCGGCCAGGTGCAGGTCTTCGGCGATCTGGCAGCCGGACTGCCCGGTGCCGACGACCAGGACGTCGCCGTCGGGCAGCTGGTCCGGGTTGCGGTACTCGGCCGAGTGCAGCTGGACGACGTGCTCCGGCAGCCGCTCGGCCAGCCGCGGCTTCAACGGCACCTGGTACGGGCCGGTGGCCAGCACGACGTGGTCGGCGGTCAGCTCGCCGGCCGACGTCGTCAGCCGGAACCCGCCGCCGGGCAGCGGCTGCAGCCGCTTCGCTTCGACGCCCTCGCGCAGCGGGACGTCGAAGGCCTTCACGTACGACTCGAGGTAGGTGACGATCTCGTCCCGGACCATGAAACCGTCCGGATCATCACCCGGGTAGGGGAAACCGGGGAGCCGGCACTGCCAATTCGGCGTGACCAGGCAGAAACTGTCCCAGCGGCGGGTCCGCCATTCGTGCCCCGCGCGCTCGCGTTCGAGCACGAGGTGCCCGACTCCGGCGGAGGTCAGGCAGTGGGACATCGAGAGTCCCGCCTGGCCGCCGCCGACCACGATCACCGGCCGGTGCAGGCCGTCGAGCTCGAAGTTCATGCCGATCAGTGCAACGGCGAACCATTTCCGGACGGTTTCATCCGGAACATCGGCGCGTTACCAGAACGCCGTTGAGTAACGCTTCGCCCCGCGCCCGGTTAACACTCAGACGGCCGCGATACGTTGCGGCGCAGGGAATCGTGGTGGTCGACCGGCTGTTGGCGCGGATCAGCTCCCGCGGCGGCTGGGTCGTGTCCGGCGTTCGGACGGCGGCGGCGCGAGGTTTCGCCGAGCCGACGACCGCGACGCGAATCAGCGACCGGGCGCCATGCTGCGCCACCGATCTTCGGCAGCGCCGCGAGGTTCCGACGAGCCGATGATCGCGGCGCGGACCAGCGGCCGTGCCGCGTTACCGGTCGTCAGACAGCGGCGGCAGCACGAGGCTCCGACGACCGTGGGGCGGATCAGCGACCGGGGCGGCCGTGGCCGTGCTGCCACGAGCTGATCGCCGAGCTCACCATGTCGCGCCACTGGTCCTCGGGCGGTGGCGGCGTCGACGACGTCGCCACCGGGTTCGCGGGCTTGCGCCCCGCGACGGGCCGGCTCGTCGTCTTGACGGGGGTGTCCTGCAGTCCGGCGGTGAGCGGTGGCGGTTCGGCCGAGGCGCTGAACGTCGCGACGGCCTCGCTGGAGGTCGCGGGCGGCGGTGGCGCGGCAGCTCCCGGCGGCGGCACGGCCGTCCCGCCGACCTCGTGCGGCTGGAACAGCACCACGGCGGCCAGCCCGAGCGCGACGGCCGCGACCGCCCCGATGACGAACGGCTGCGTGCGCCGCGGCCGGTCGTCCGGCGGGGCGTCGAGCGGGCGGTCGTCAGCGACGTCTTCGGCCGCCAGTTCGGCGTCGAGGATCGCGAGCGGGTCGGGTCTGGGCTCTTCGGGTTCGGCGGCAAGCTCCTCGGCGAGCTTCGCGTCGAGTTCACCGCGGATCATCAGCGGCTTCGTCTGCGAGAGGTTCACCAGTTCGGCGACCGAGGGGAGTTCGCCCTCACCGCCCGTGCGTGCCATCGAAGGACCTCCACCTGCCGGCGTCACCTGGCCGCGTACGGGGGTCACCCTACTGGGCGACTACAGGGCGGAGTCCACCGTGTGCCGTCAGCTCCACCAGTGCGCGTCACCGACGCTGGTGAAGCCCAGGGAGTCGTAGAGCGGCTTGCCCGCCCGGGCGGCGGTCAGCGTCACGGGCAGGCCGTCGAACTGCCGCAGCACGGCGTGCATCAGCGTCCGCCCGACGCCCTTCGAGCGGTGCTCCGGCATCGTCGTGACCCAGTACGCGCCGCCGACGCCGCCGTGGGCCATGGTCAGGCAGGCACCCGCGTCGCCGAGGGTGAAGAAGGCCGGACCGTCCTGCTCCAGCAGCGACGGCGGGAAGACGTCATCGGCCCGGAAGTGCTCCAGCGGGAAGCCGTCCACAACGATGCGCCCGGCCCGGACCAGGTCGTCGCCGGTCTCGACACGGCGGACACCGACGGGCGCGGGCGCGGGCGCCGGTTCGCGCACCATCACCGGCAGGGAGCGCGCGGTCATGCCGATGGCCGTGAGGTCGAGCGTGCCGAAAGGATCCTCGACGACCAGGGCGCGGCCGCCGTCCTGGTACGTCTTCGCGGCCGGCGCCGGGTCTTCCCCCGGATCCGTGGTGGTCAGCATGATCCGCACGCCGGCCGGGCCGTCGATCGCCACGAAGCCGTCGTGCTCCCGGACGTCGTGGCCACGAGCCCGGCCGAGGACGGTCCACATCGCGACGGCGTTGTCGCAGGCCTGCTGCAGACGCTTGGTCATGCCGGGCAGCCTAAGACGGGATTGGCCCGGCCCACAGAGCCAATTCGAGGGTCTCGGACCGGGCCACTGCCGGCCGGCGCCGAAGCAGACAGACCAGATCCACCTGACTACGTCGGGCGAAACGACCGTCAGCCGGCGCCGAGGCAGACGAAGGGGCGGCGGAACGGGTCGACCGCGATCGCGTCGGCCAGGGCCAGCGCGGGACTGTCGCGAACCGCGAGGGCCCGGTAGTAGTCGTCCATCGCGGCGGCCGAGGCGAGGTCGCCGACGCGGGACAGCGGCGCGATCACCGTCCGCGAGCCGCTCGCGAGCAAAGCGCTGGCGAACCCGAGGGCCTCGTCGCCCGGCCGGATGCGGTTGAGCGCGAGCTCGCACGCGGCGAACACGACCTGCCGCGGCGGCTGCCGCAACCCGGCCATCTCGTGCCCGAACAGCGCGCCGTCGGCGAGCTCGAGGCGCGAGAAGAGCGCGTTCTCCGGCTCGTGCGCGCCGTGGGCGGCGAAGTGGGCCAGCTTGGCGCCGTCCATCGCGCGCAGCACGGACTTCACGGTCGCCTTGGCGCCGGTCATCGTCGTCGCGGTGCGGTAGTGCGTGGTCAGCTTCTCGAGCTCACCGCGCGCGCCGGCCAGCCCCGGACCGCGGACGAGCACGATCTTGCGGGCGCGAGACAGCTTCGTCCGCTCGGCGGCGAGCCACGCGGTCGCCGACGGCGCGACGACGGTCGGCCGGCCCCGCAACCCCGGCAGCACACCCCACGGCACGGCGTACAGCGGCCCGGTGGGAACGATGACGAGATCGCGGTCGCCGAACAGCTTCTCCAGGGGCTGGATCAGCTGCGCGTCGAGCTTGTCGGCCTGCTTGCGCGCCGACACCATGACGACCTCGGCCAGCCGCTCGGGCAGGTTGTCCGGCGCGAGCGCGTCGAGGTCGACGTTCAGCACGCGCGCGGACTCGGCGGCGTCCCCGGCCGACCCGAGCCGCACCAGCCGGCACTCACCCCCGGCGACGACCACCGCGACCAGCTCGTTCCCGGAGGCGGCAAAGCTGACCAAGGCCCGCTCGCCGAGTTGCCCCACGACTTCGCCCAACCCGGCCACCGGCCGCGGCCGGCCCCAGCGCCCGGTGTGCCAGCCGAGCCGCTGGGCTTCCCGCAGGCGTTCGTTGTACTTGGCGCGCAGGCCCGCGATCGGGTGCCCGTCGTGCTGGGCCTCCTGGATGGCCTGCCCGAGACCCCGCACCTCGGCCACCCGCGCGGCCAGCTCGGGATCGGTCCCGGCGGAGAGCGGTTCGTAGCGGTAGGTCTGCGCGCGAGTCCGCTCCAGCCAGACGAAGAGCCGCCGGGCGTCATTGCGCTCCAACACCAGCTTCACGGCGAGATCGGCGAGCTCTTGACCGTGCAACGCGGTCCCGGACACGAGGTCAAGCCCACCCATCCGATCCCGGACGGCGTCGAGCTCGGTCAGCCCGGACCGGATCTCGGTGAGCGCCTTGGCCCGGCTCCCCTGAGCAACAGCCAGCTCGGCCCGGCAGAGCCGTCGAAGCATCCGGTAGTCGATGGGAGTCAGCTGCCCGGGCCGCGGCACTTTCTGCAGCGTCTCAGCGGCCCGCTTGAGGTTCCCCCGCCGAATGTCGAGCCGGACGGCGAGCATCTGGGCCATCGCAGCCTGTTCCGTCAGTTGCGGCATCGGCATCTTCGCCGCGAGCCGGAGCGCGCGAGTCGGTAGCGCGGCAGGTACCTCCGAGCCACGTAGCGCGTCCCGGACATCGGCCTGCAACCCGGCGAGCGTCGCGTCCGCGATGCAGGTCTGGCAGCCCACCCGCAGCATCTTGCGCCGTGACGAATCGGCCATCTGCCGAGCGAGTTCGACGTCGTCGGTCATCAACGCGGCGGAGGCCCGGTAGAGCTCCGCTCGCGCGACCTCGCGGCTGATGCTCTGCCCGGCCATCAGCATCGGAAGCACCTCGTCGAGGTGAGCGCCGGCTTCGTCGGCCAGCCCCGCCGCCAGCAACGCCTCCGCCTGCTCGAACCGCAGCTCCTTCGGGACGTCCCTGTCCAATGCCCGGTAGGTCCGTTCGGCTTCCTCGTACAGCCGCAACGCCTCGGGGACGTCACCGATCCTCAGCGCGAGCATGCCCATGGTGCGCCGCATGTCGGCGGCGACCGAGCGTAGCTCGAACTTTTCGGCGAGCTCGAGCGAGCGGTTGAGATCAGCCCGGGCCTCACTGACGTTGCCCAAGCGGATCTGCACCCACGCCCGGGACGACAGCGTCTGGACGAAGGCGCCCATCCTGGTCTCCGGGTCCGGGCCGTGCGCCAGGCGGTACTCCTGGTGGTCGACAGAGATGTCGAACGCGATCAGGCTGTCCTCGTTGCGTCCGACGCTCATCAACCGCGCCGCGTAGTTGTGGTTGAGCGCGCCGTTGAGTTCGGCTTGCAGCACGGGATTCGGCACCGCGTTGATGAGCAGCCGGGCATCGTCGAGACCGGCCAAGCCCGCGGCGAGGTCCCCGCTGATCTCCGAAGACAGCGCGGCCATGAGGCTGACCAGCCGGATCCTCGTGACCAGCCAGTCGGTGCGACGACTTTCCGGAACGGGGTGGATCGAGTCCAGCATGCTCATACCGCGTCGCAGCAGCCGGACACCCTCGCGGTAGTGCTTGAGGCAGGACCCGTCTGCGGCTTGTTTCTGAAGAGCGCGGACCTTCTCGATGACTTCGGTCGGGTCCAGGTTCGTCACAGGCACTCTCCTATGACAGCACAGCCAGTCGCAGAAAGAAGCCCGCCTGCCAGGCGAAATCCGGCAGGCGGGTGATCACGAATTGATGAAGTTCAGGACTTGATGACCTGATAGCACGGGTTCCCGCAGTTCGGGGTCATGACCGGTCCGTCACTCTTCGGGTGGTCATGGCCGATGTGCACCCAGCCGTGCTCGTCGGCCTCCGGGTGCGGGACCACCGGTCCGGCCTTTTCGACCGGCTCCGGGGTTTCTTCGGGCTTGGTGTCCGTGGGCGTCGACATGGTCGATCTCCTCTCCCCTGGGGATCTTCATAGGGACGCTGACCGGTGACGGTGAGTCCCTCGCCGCGGGGCCCTCTTCCCCGCGAACGGACCAATAGTTGCACAACGGAGCAGTGATCGGGAGGCCTTTCACTACGGAAAGTCAGTCCGATCGGCGTGAACTGGGCAGACGCGCTCGCCAAACCGTCCTAACGAGTGAACCCTGTAACGGCTTTGACCAGGGCGTGCATCACCGCCGGGCGGACTAGGGCGGTCGGGGCCATGCGGATCGACGCGTGCCGCCGGTCACGGAGTGCGACTGAGCGTGCGCTCAGGTGGTCTAGTGCGGCGGTTGGTTGGCGGCGCTCGGTCGCCGCCTCGGTGCGCGCCGGCGGCGGGCGCGGCAGGCGCGGCAGGCGCGGCAGGCGCGGCAGGCGATGGTGGTGACGGCAGCAAGAGAACGGTGGGCGCGCGCGGCGAGCCGCGGGCTACGGATGGGCGCAGTACTTGTGGATCTCTGCTGCGACCGCGGGTCTGCCCGGCGTGTGGCCGAGTGCGCGAGCTGGGCAAGCACGTCTGGGCCGACGGCAGCGGCCGCCACCCGCGCGATGTCGCGCTGGCCGAGCCCAGGTCGCGAGTCATGCGGGCAGGACACCGCCACTGGTGGTGCTGCACGCGAGCGAACCCACTCAGCCGCTGATGTTCAGCCTCGGCGCGCAGGCCGTCGGCCGCCATGGCGAGGAGGTCTTCGCCGATCGCAGGACCACCGGGATGGTTGGCTGCGGACGCCTGCGGGCCTCGTTTGGGCATACCCCCGGAACCGTCGGTGGGCGAAGCGGGGAGTTCCTTGTTGCTAGGCGATCCGGTGCTCCCGGCCGCGCTACGGAGTCTGGGCCTTCGTGGTCCGGACCTGGCGGCCGGGAGCGTCGGGGGCGTCTGTGTGTCAGGCGCGCTTTGCTATCACCGATGTGTGGACCGCTTGGATCAAGCGAGTGTTCTCCGGGGCCGCGCCGCCCGGGAAGGCGAACCTGCGGCGGTTGTAGCCGTACGCCAAGCCTGTTCGGGGGTCTGCGAATGCCTGGGAGCCCGCCGCTCCGCTGTGGCCGAATGCTCCCTGGCCCAGGACCGGGTAGTCGTACGAGACGACCGAGAAGCCCAGGCCGAAAGCGTTGGGGCCTCGTGTCGACAGGTCGTCGCCGATCGAGTGGATCTGGGCTACGTCCGCCGCCGTTTCTGGGGTCAGGAGGGGTTCCGGGCCGCTGATTGCCGCCGCGTACATCCCCGCCAGGCCTCGTGCCGATGCCACGCCGCCTACCGAGGCCGGGCTCAGTTGGCGGACCTGCTTGAGGTTCGGGAGGTCCCAGAGCTCGGGGGCCTCCGGGTGGTTGCGGTTGAACGCGATCGCCGTGAGGCTGTCCGGGCCCGTCGCGTTCGCCTCGAGCGCGGCCAGCTGCTCCGGGGTCGGCAGCATCGGCTGCGTGGTCAGGAAACGCGGCTCCAGATCCTCGGGCAGCCCAAGGTAGAAGTCCAGGTCGTACGGCTTGCGCACGCGCTCTTCGTAGTGCTCCTGGATGCTGCGGCCGGTCACCCGCCGGACGACCTCGCCGGTCAGGGCGCCGATCACCAGGGCGTGGTAGCCGAACGCCGTCCCCGGGCGCCAGTACGGCTTCTGCGGCGCGAGACGCTCGGCGATGATCCGGTCGTCGGCGATCTCCTCGGCGGTGAACCCGTGGTCCGCGCCGACGACGCCGGCGCGGTGCGCCAGGAGGTCCCGCAGCGTGATCGCGGCCTTGCCCGCGGCGCCGAACTCCGGCCAGTAGTGGCTGACGCGCTCGTCGAGGTCCAGCACGCCGTCCTGCACCAGCAGCGCGACCACCAAGTGTGCGGCGCCCTTGGTGGAGGAGAACACGCCGGTCAGCGAGTCGGCTGTGATCTCCGGGCCGGTCCACAGGTCGACGACGCGTTCGCCGGCGACGTGCGCGACGAGCTGGGCAGCGTAGTCGCCGCCTTCCTCGGTCGCGACGGCGGCGAATTCCTCGCGAACGGACTCGTAGCCGTCGGCGACGGTTCCCTGGATGTGCTCGGACGACATGGCGGCTCCCTCAGTGATCACGACGCCTGCGCCAGGGTGCAAGGCGAGGCCTCGCCGGGGTATTCCGGGCACTACGACGCGCGGAGGCGGTAGTCCCGCCATGCGGGAACCTGACGACGAGACCGAGCCCACGGAAACCAAGTCACGCGGCCTCGCGATCACGGCCGTCGCGATCGGCCTGACGCCGGCAGTGGCGACCTGGGCGGCCTGGGTGATCGTCCGGCCGCCGGCCGTGGCCGTGGCCACGTGGACGTACTCCTGGGTCGCGCAGGCGTTCGTGCTGGTGCTCGCTGTGGTTCGCGTTGCTGCCGATCAACGTGCCGGCACTGGTCTTCGGCAGGTGCGCCGGCACGCGCTCGCGTTTCCGGTGCCGTGGTGTTCGCGACATCATCGTGGCGCAACGTCGGGACGCCGACGGTAGATCGACCGCCCGGGCGGGTAGCCACCTGGCATGAAGCTGACTTCGACCGTGCTCGGCGCGCGGGATCCACGCGCGCTGGCCGATTTCTACGCGACCCTGCTCGGCTGGTCGATCAAGACCGACGAGCCGGATTGGGTGACGCTCCGCCCCGCCGACGACGGGCCCGGCCTGTCGTTCCAGCTGGAGCCCGACCACGTGCCGCCGGAATGGCCGCAGGCGAAAGGCGCCCAGCAGATGCAGCTGCACCTCGACATCGAGGTCGACGACCTCGATGCGGCGGGCGCGGTCGCCATCGCCGCGGGCGCCGGGCTCTCGGCGTTCCAGCCGCAGGAGAAGGTCCGCGTCTACTTCGATCCGGCCGGGCATCCGTTCTGCCTCTGGACGCGTGAATGAGGTGACACCCTGCGTTCGAACGGTCACAGGATCCGCTATGTTCGCTGGAGGTACCGGTTCCCGGCGAACGGAGTGAGTCCAGTGGGGGTGCACCGGATCTGGCACCACGGACTGGTCCCCGTCGAGGGGAAACGCCCCCTGGACGCGTTGCGCAGCAGGCTCATCAGCCGACAACGGCAGCACGACGACTACACCGTCACCGATCTCGGCTCGTCCGACGACGGCGGGTCGCGCCGGTGCGACCTGAAGTTCGCGTGGCTCGGCCACGAAGGCCGCTACTCCGTTCAGGTATTGCTTTCGCTCTGCTACCACGCCGGCGAGGACCGCGTGGCGTGGTTGCTGGCGGCGGCGTGCACGCGGCCGTGGCGCAGCTGCCACGAAGCGCCGGCACAGCGGATCGGCCTGGAGGAACTGGGCGCCAGCGGTAGCGACGAGATCCCGATCGACGGGCCGGTGCTCTCGATGCACGGCTGGTCCCGCGAAGAGTGCGACCGCGTCGCGGATCTGCTCGCCGAGGCGCTGGTGGCGCCGTGGCGGACGTCGGCGGTGCTGGTGCTCACCGAACCGCCGACGGCGCCGGTCGAGGGCTGGCCGGGGCTGGTGAACGTGTTCGACGTCGACGACCGCTTCCGCCGCACCCTCAACAGCCACCTCCCGCTCGGCTGCGCGGTGCCGCTGGGCGCGCGGCTGTTCGTCCCGCCGTGCGACGAGCTGCCGGACTTCGTGGAAGCGACCCTCCCGATGGCGGACCAGGCGCTCGAGGACGCCATGACGCGGTTCATCCAGACGCGAGGCCGGACGCCGCTGCCCGAGGAGTGGGCGGACGTGCCGAGTGTGCGGGCCTGGTACGCGGCGGACCCGTTCGCGGCGCCGGAGCGGGAACCGGACGCCGGGATGACCGAGAAGCTGGACCGCGTCGAGCGCGAGCTGGCGGAGGCGCGCGGAGTGATCACCATCCTGCGTAAGAAGGCCAAGACCGGCGCGGAAGAACGGGATCGCGCGGCCCGCGAGGTGAAGGCGCTCCGCGCTCACATCGAGGAGCTGTCGGCGACCGACATCGCCTGCCTGCAGGAGCAGCTCGCGCAGCTGCAGGAGGCGTTGGACGACTACACGCGCGCCTTCGACGAGGTGGAGGCCGAACGCGACGAGCTCAGACGGGCCAACGGGTTGCTGGCCGGTACGCTGACCCGCTACCACGACGCGGGCACCGAGGTGGCCGACGCCGAGCTTCCGCCGGACGACTTCCCGAGCTTCGCCGACCTCATCGGCGCGGCCGCGGCGACGCTCAAGCACCTCGAGATCACGGCCGAAGCCGCGCCGACGGCGATCCTCGACCACCACCCGAAAGCCGCCGCCTGGCGCCGGAAGGCGTGGGACGCGCTCCGCACGCTCGACGCGTACGCGCGGGCTCGCCGGTCGCTGCTCGACGCCGGCCAGGACCCGGGACCCGAATTGTCGGACGTGCTCGCGTTCGCCCGCACCGGCCAGCCGGGCTCGCTGATCAGCGCCAACATCATCGCGCTGGCCGAGTCGGACACCGTGACGACGAACGAACGGCTCCGGCAGGCGCGGACGTTCCGCGTCGACCCGCGGACGAACCCGGCGGGGCGCGACTACTTCGGCGCCCACATCGCGCTGGAGCGCTTCAAGTCGCCGGCGCCGCGGCTGCACTTCCTCGACGACACCGATCGCACGGGCACGGTGTACGTCGGGTACCTGGGCGCCCACCTGCCGACGTCGAAGACCAACTGAGCGAGAATCGCGGGCATGACGGACCACAAGCACCTCGCGTACTGCTGGATCGCCCGCAGTGACAAGGTGCTGTTTCTCCGCCGCGCGCCCGGGGTCTTCCTCGCCGGGCGCTGGGAGTTGCCGGGAGGGACGGCCGAGCCAGGCGAACCTTTCGAGACCACAGCGGTGCGCGAAGCGGCGGAGGAAACCGGGCTGAAGGTGCGGATCACCGGGGAACGCGGCCGCGATTCCTGGCCGGACATCACGGGACGGCCGCTGCAGATCCACGCGATCTTCTACACGGCCGAGGAAACGGGCGCAGGCGAAGTGGTGCTCAATCCGGGAGAACACGACGACTTCGCGTGGCTTACGCCGGCGGCGGCACGCGCTTTGGAGCTGCCGGAGCACTTTCGCCAGCTGCTGTCTTCGTAGCCGGCCCCGGCCGGGCGGGCGGATCGTTCTGGTCACGCCATCGACGTTACCCGAACACACGTGCGAAGATCATCGCTGAATCGGGTGACGTGTGGCGTCGGGGTTCGGCGTGAGATTTTGTTGTGACGCAAGGGAAATCGCGCGATGGTGATGGGCGCTGCCCCCGGTCTCCATGCTACCCGAGGGGACCGACAAAACTGCGGCGCAGTGGGCGGGCGAGCAAAGCGGGGCGAGCGGGGCCGGGGTGAGCGGAGGCCGGGCGATCAGAATTAGGCAAGCGGCGCCAGGCAAGCAAGCCACGCGAGTGGGGTCGAGCGAGTGCGGCCAGGCAAACAAGCCACGCGGGCGCGAGCCACGCGACCGAGGCTGGACCAGCGAAGCCGGGCAAGCAGGGCCGAGCCAGCGGGGCCACGCGAGCCAGGCTGGACGAGTGGGGCCGGGGGCGAGCGGGGGCCGGGCGATCAGAGTCAAGCAAGCAGGGCCGGACAAACAAGCCACGCGAGTGGGGCCGAGCGAGTGCGGCCAGGCAAACAAGCCACGCGACCGAGGGCGGACCGGCGAAGCCGGTCGAGTGGGGCCGGGCAAGCGGGTGCGGGCAAGGCTGAGCGGGCGGGGTCGAGCGAGTGGGGCCGAGCGAGCGCGGCTGGCAAACAAGCCACGCGACCGAGACCGGACCGGCGAAGCCGGGCGAGTGGGGCCGGGCAAGGCTGAGCGAGCAGGGTCGAGCGAGTGGGACCAGACAAGCAAGCCACGCGACCGAGGGCGGACCAGCGATGCCGGGCGAGCAAGGCCGGGCAAGCGGGGCCGGACCAGGCTGGGCGACGGAGGTCGAGCGAGTGGGCCCAGGCAAGCAAGCCACGCGGGCGCGAGCCACGCGGGCGAGGCCGGACCAGCGAAGTCGGGCGAGCAAGGCTGGAAGGGTGGGGCAGGCGAGGCCGGGCGAGTGGAGTCGAGTGAGTGGGGCCACGCGAGCCAGGCTGGGCGGGTGGGGTCGAGCGACTAGGGCCACGCGAGTGGGCCGGACAAGGGGACCGGGCGAGCAGGGCCAGGCGAGGCGAGCGGGCGAGCAGGGCCGGATGAGGCAAGTGGGCGAGCAGGGCCGGATGAGGCAAGTGGGACAGGGCGAGAAGACGCAACGCGCGAGCGAGCGTCGGCGTTTGCCGGTAGGTGGCGGGCGTCGTTGCGGGCCACCTGGCCGTCGGCGTGGCTTCTCAGGAGGCGATGGCCTCGTTGATTGCCAGTAGCTCCTGTGCGGTGCGGGTGGCGGTGAACTCGATGACGTCGTAGCGGGCGAGGCGCTGGACCACGAACGGGTCGCTGGCGAGGACCGCGTCGAGTTTGCCGCGTAGTACCGGGCGGGTGAGGATCACGTGGTCGGCCGCTCCGGTTCCCTTTCCGGAAACGAGGAAAATACCTCTCGCGAATTGGGTGCGCAACCAGTCCGAATGGTCCGGGAGCGCGTAGTCTACTTCTGTCTCGGGCGCTGTGTAGGTCAGCAGTGCGATGTACATGATTCAAGAGTAGAACTCCCCCGGCCACCCCGCATCCGCCTGCCGAGTGGCGCCGGACACCGTATTCGGCAATATTCCGGTCAAGAATTCCGGTAATTCTTTACGGCGGCTTTCTGAATCCACCGTACGTAGATCGGCGTACGACAGGGAGTCGACGCCGGGCCGACGCGGGGCGCCCCCGTGACGCGCGAGACTCGGGGGCATGAACGCACTGACCCGGATCCGGCACGACGTCTGGCAGCACGGCCGGCGCGCCGAGCGGATCGCCTACGCCGTCGGCGCGGTCCTCTTCGTGAGCGGCCTCGTGCACGCGATCGTGCTCCTCGCCACCGGCGGCTCGTGGCTGGGGCCGCTCTCGATGCGCAAGGCCGTCACCTTCGGGCTGTCGTTCGGCCTGACGCTGGCCTCGGTCGCCTGGGCGACGTCGTTCCTCACCGTCCGGCCGCGGTGGCGCACGACCCTGCTCGGCGCGTTCAGTGTTGCCAGCGTCGTCGAGGTCGCCCTGGTCAGCATGCAGTCCTGCCGTGGTGTGCCGTCGCACTTCGACTTCGAGACGCCGTTCGACAACGTCGTGTCGATGACGCTCGCCGCGGGTGGCGGGGTGCTCATCCTGACCGTCATCGGCTTCACCGCGGCCGCGGTCGTGGAACCCGGGCCGGACGCGCCGAGCCTGCGTCTCGCCGTCCGGGCCGGGCTGCTCGTGCTGGTGGTGGCGCTGGCCACCGGGGCCGTGATGATCGCGCGCGGCGTGGTGGAGGCCCGTGGCGGCGATCCGCAGCTGGCCTACACGACCGCGGGCTCGCTCAAGCCGCTGCACGCGGTCGCGATGCACGCGATCCTCGTGCTGCCCGGGCTGGCCTGGCTGCTCACCTTCACCCGCTGGCCCGAGGCCCACCGGCTGCGTGTCGTCAAGATCGCGGTGTTCGCCGACGCCGTGCTCACCGCCGTGATCGGGGTCGAGTCCTTCACCGGCGTCTCGCCGTTCGCCGCGCCGCTGCCGGTGCTCGCGTTGTCCGTCCTGGCGGCGGCCGCGCTGGCCGGCACCGGGCTTTACGCGCTGAGCGGCGTTGAACCGGGTATCCGATTCGTACGTATCTCCGATGGGAAGGCAAGGGGCCGGTAAAGCGGCGGACGGAGACCACGTGCGGCACGGCATGACCACGAACGGCCTTTTCCAGCAGAGTCAGGCCCACAGCCCGTCGTTCTTCTCCGTCATGCGGGCGATGGGCCAGCACGGCGACGACCTCGCGGACTTCTGCATCCCCTGCAACCCGTACTTCCCGACCGACGGGATGTTCGGCGAGCTGGAACGGAACCTCCGCACGATCCTCAAGTTCTACCCGAGCGACGCGGGCGCGATCACCGCGCAGCTGGCGCACGTGCTCCGCCTCAACCCCTCGACGATCTCGCTGGCCAACGGCTCGACCGAGCTGATCACCTGGATCGACCACCTGCTGGTGGACGCCAGCATCGCGGTGCCGATCCCCACGTTCGGCCGCTGGACCGACCAGCCGCTGGAAACCGGCAAGCGCGTCGACATGTTCCTGCTGAAGGAAGCGAACAACTTCGAGCTGCGCGTCGACGAGTACATCGAGTTCATCAAGCGCCGCGGCTCGCGGGTCGCGGTGCTGTGCAACCCGAACAACCCCGACGGCGGCTACCTGTCACGCCGTGAGGTCATCCGGTTCATGGACGCCCTGGAAGACCTCGACCTCGTGGTGATCGACGAGTCGTTCATCGACTTCGTCGAGGCCGAGATGAACCCGTCGGTGGCCGCCGAAGCCGTCGTGCGGCCGAACGTCATCGTGCTGAAGAGCCTCGGGAAGAACTTCGGGCTGCACGGGATCCGCTTCGGCTACCAGGTGTCGAACCCGGCGCTGACGCGCAAGCTGTCGGCCGCGCTGCCGAAGTGGAACCTGAACTCGCTGGCCGAGACCGTCATCTTCATGCTCGCCGAGCACCGCGCGGAGTACGAGGACAGCCTCAAGCGGCTCGCGCTCGACCGGTTCATGATGAACTCGCAGCTGAGCCAGTTCCCGGAGCTGACGGTGTACCCGTCGCAGGCGAACTTCCTGCTCGTCAAGCTGCCCGGCTCGGTCGACGGCGCCGAGCTGTGCGACTACCTGCTCACCGAGCATCACCTGCTGGTGCGCCAGTGCGGCAACAAGATCGGCATGACCAGCCAGTTCATGCGCTTCGGGGTGCGGCCGGACACCGAGGTCGAGCGGCTGGTCGAGGGACTGCGCGGGGTCGAGCGGCTCGGCGGCGGCCGCCACACGCCGCCGATCGAGCTCGTCTCGCACTCCCGCGAGCCGGAACGGTCGATCAGCTGACCACGTGGTCGATGGCCGACTTCCAAGCGAACCTCCGGCCGTTCGCCGAACTCGACCGCGCGGGCCGCACGCGCAGGCTGCGCCGGCTCGCCGAAGCGGCGTTGACCGACTACGACGTCCCGGTGGCGCGGCTGACGCCGTTGGCGCGCGGGCGCAACACGACGTTCCGGGTCGACGGCGCGGACGGCCGCCGCTACGTGCTGCGCGTGGAGCGGCCGGACGGCCCGAGCGTCGCGCAGGTGCGAGCCGAGGTGGCCTGGCTCGCGGCGCTGTGCCGGGAAACGGACCTGGTGGTGCCGCGGCCGGTGCCGACGCGGCACCGGGAGCCGGCCACCGTCGTCGCCGACCCGGCCGTGCCCGAGCCGCGCACCTGCGTGCTGCGCCACTGGGTCGAGGGCCGGTTCCTCGACGAGCGGCTCAACGCGTCGCAGCTCTACCGGCTGGGCGAGGTCACCGCGCGGCTGCAGCGCCACGGCGCCCGGATGAACGGCCTCGACCGCGGCCGCGTCGACGACCTCAGCGCGTTCGGCCGGGCGCAGGTGGACGGCTTCTCGGCGACCGTCGTCGGGCGGGCGGTCGCGCTGGCCGGCGAGGACATCCGCGCCGCGCTGGAGCGGGTGCGGGCGGTGCGGGCCGCGCTCGGGTTCGGCGCCGACGTGTTCGGCCTGGTCCACGGCGGCCTGCACCAGGAGAACTACCTGGTCCACCGCGGCCGGGTCGCGGTGGTCGGCTTCGACGACTGCGGGTACGGGCACTACGCCTACGACCTGGCCGTGACGGTCGAGGCGTTCGCGCACCTGCCGCACCGCGCGGAGCTGCGGGAGGCGCTGCTGGACGGGTACCGGTCGGTGCGCCCGGCCACGTTCGCGACCGACCCGGCCGTGCTCGACGCGTTCATCGGCCTGCGCCGGGTCCAGCTGCGGCTGCGCGCGCTCGACGGGACGGCCTGACGTTACAGCTCGCCGCTACACTTGCTACATGGCCGGACGATCGAGCAACGCCACCAGTACCCGCGACCGCCTCCTGCTGGCCGCCGGGCAGCTCCTGCACGAGGCGGACGGCGGCGCGGTGTCGACGCGCGCGATCTGCGAACGCGCCGGCGTCCAGGCCCCGACGCTGTACCACCACTTCGGCAGCAAGCAGGGCCTGCTCGACGCCGTCGTGAACTACGGCTTCACCCAGTACGTCCAGGCGCCCGAGACCGGCGGCGACCCGGTGGCGCGGATCCGCGAGGGCTGGGACAGGCACGTCGCGTACGGCCTGGAGAACCCCGCGTTCTACGTGCTGCTCTACGGCCAGATCGAGCCCGGCGTGCCGTGCAACCTCACCAGCAGCGCCGAGGCGATGCTGCTCGAGCTGTTCACCCCGCTCGCCCGCGCCGGGCGGCTGCGCGTCGAGGCGACCGAGGCCGCGCGGCAGTTCGCGGCGGCGAACAGCGGAGTCACGCTCAGCCTGATCGCCCAGCCCGAAGGTGCCCGCGACCTGGCGATGTCCACGCAGGTCCGGGACGCCGTGCTGGCCGGGCTGCTGACCGACGGCCCGGCCGCGGGGTCGTCGACGAGCGCGCTCGCGGTCGCTTTGTCGACCGCGCTCGCGGACGACGTCGACGAGCTGACGACCACCGAGCGGCAGCTGCTGCGGGAGTGGCTGCACCGCCTCGCGAGCTGACGCTACATTTGCTACATTGAGCCGTATGGCGAATGTAGTGAACGAGTTCGGCGTGTTCCTGGCCCCGCACCGCGACGACGAGACGCGCAAGGCGCACGCCGTCGCGGCCGACAAGCTGGGCTACGGCACGGTCTGGTTCGGCACCGGCAGCGCGTCGGTCGGCGACCTCGCGTTCGTCGAGGACGTCCTGGCCGCGACCGAGCGGATCACCGTGGCGACGGCGATCGTGAACATGTGGGCCGACGAGCCGGAGGTCCTGGCCGAGTCGTACCACCGGCTGGCGGGCCGGTACGGAAAGCGCTTGCTCCTGGGCATCGGCGTCGGCCACCCCGAGTCGATCGCCGCTTATCAGAGCCCGTACGACAAGATCGTCGGCTACCTCGACCGGCTGGACGCGGCCGGTGTGCCCGTCGAGGCCAGGATCCTGGCGGCACTCGGCGACCGCGTGCTGAAGCTGGCCGCCGAGCGCACCGCCGGCGCGGTCCCCTACCTCGTGCCGGTCGCGCACACGCGGCACGCGCGTTCGGTGCTGGGCCCGGGCAAACTCCTGACGCCGGAACAGAAGGTGGTCGTCGACGACGACCCGGTGGCGGCGCGCGCGATCGGCCGGCCGTTCGTCCGCGAGCCGTACCTCGGGCTGCGCAACTACGTGAACAACCTGCGGCGCCACGGGTACACCGAGGCGGACGTCGCCGGCGGCGGCAGTGACCGCCTGATCGACGACCTCGTGCTGCACGGCACGCCCGAGAGCATCGCGAAGCGCCTGCGGTCCCATGTGGACGCCGGAGCCGACCACGTGGCCGTCCAGGTGCTCGGCCCCACGCCGGACGTGGAGGCCGAGCACCACCGGATCCTCGCCGGCCTACTGCTCTGATCAGCCGGGCGCCGGGGCCAGCGCGTTCAACGCCGTGACGATCACGCTTTCCTCGTAGGTGAAGTGACTGTCCAAAAGAGACGCCAGCCGGTCGAACTCCGCGTGCAGCCGGGCCGGGTCGGACTCCTCGTCGACGAGCCGCTGGATCTGTTCCTGCAGCTGCGCGACGACGACGTGTTCCTCGCCGAGCTTCGTCAACGCGGGGGCGAGCGCGGGGAACTGCGCGGCCAGCATCGGGAAGATCGCCGTGTCCTCACCCGTGTGGTGGCGGGTGAGGGCCGAGCAGAAACCGAGGCAGCGCTTGCCGAAGCTCAGCGGCTCGCCGGAATCCAGCTGGGCACGCAGGTCCCGCAGCTCGGTGCGCAGCCAGTCGTGCACCTCGACGATCCAGTCGCCCATGCGCCGGACGCGGTCGAGGCGGTGCAGCACGAGCACCGGCAGCACCCGGGTGGTGCGGGCCTGGTAGTCCCCGAAGCCCGGCTGCTGCTCGACGACCTTGGCGAACAGGGCGTCACGATCGGGGGCGATGGCGGCCATCGCCTCGAACGTCTCGGTGTCGGTTTCCACGGTCACCAAAGGGTTCTTGCGGATGTTGTGGTACCAGGCGGGGTGTTTCGGCAACCCCATCGCCGAGGCGACGACGACCAGCCGGCCGTCGATGTGCAGGGCTCCCAAGGTGACGCGGTGTTTCCGGCCGGTGCGGGCACCGGTCGTGGTGAGCTGGATCAAACTCGCGTGGTCCTTCCGATGTGGAGTGATCGGAGGCGTGAGAGGGCACGACGGAGGCACACTTGTCCACAGCAGGGAAAAGACGAGAGACACCGACGTGTCGATCTCAGGGGGCTGAGTAGCCACTACCTCCGTGCGTAGGCCCATCCGGGGCGCACTTCCACGGTAGCACGGAATCAGCGCGCGTCGTCAGCGGCTTCCTTCGCCGCGATGGAAGCTTCGTCGGCCTGGTCGAAGGCTTCCTTGGCCGTCTCGAACTCGGCCGTCGCGCGCTCGGCGCGTTCCTCGGCTTCCGCCAGGCGGGCCCGCAGGTCTTCGACGCGGGCCGTGGCCTGCTCGGCCGCCCGCTCGGTGCGGACGAGGTCGCGCTCGGCCACCGCGCGTTCCTTCGCCAGCTCGGCGGCTTCCTTGCGCAGGCGCTCGCGTTCGGCGCGGACGCGCTCCCGCTCGGCCCGCTCCTCGTCCTCGCGCTTGGAGTCCTTTTCGGCCCGCTCGGCCTTTTCGGTCCGCTTGGCTTTCGCGGGTTCGGCCTTTTCCACCAGCTTCGCCGGGCGCTTGCCGGTCGACGGCGGGGCGGTCGCGGCGAGCGTGAACCACTGGTCGGTGTCCTGGTGCGCCACCGACGTCAGGCACCCGGCCAGGGCGAGCGCGGCGGTGTCCGGGTCGGCCGCGACGGCTTCGAGCGTCGCCTCGACCTCCCGCGCCACGGTGTCGCTCATCTTGGCCAGGCCGTGCAGGATCCGCCGCACCAGCTCGCCGCGGCGGCGGGCCAGCGCGCGCAGGTCGTCGCCGGCCAGGCGGGTGTGCGCGTCCCGCAGCTCGTCGCCGAGCTCGGCCAGCTCACGCAGCTCGTCCGGGTCGTCGCGGGCCAGCCGGTTGACGATCGCCGCGGCCGTGGTCGGCTTCCGCAGCTCCTTGATCTTCGCCGCCAGGTCGGTGTCGCCCTCGGCCTTCGCCGTCTTCGCCGCCGCGTTGCGCGCGCTGACGAACTCCGCGAGGTCACCCCCGTAGAGCTCGCCGGCCACCGTCTTCAGGTCCATCCCGCCCAGCCAACCACATCGGACTGGTGCGAGCACCCGCGAACAGTCATCATCGGGTCAGGGGTGACGAAGGGAAGGCGCGTGTTCTTCGATCTGGGTGTCCGGGACTTCCTCGACCGCGCGGAGGCGGTGTACCCGGACCGCGTCGCGGTGGTCGACGAGCCGGACCAGCCCGCGCCGAGCTGGGGTTCGCTCACCTACCGCGAGGTCGCGCGGCGGGCCCGCGCGCAGGCCGCCCACCTCGACGCGCTGGGCGTGCCGGTCGGCGGGCGCGTCGCGGTGGTGTCGCACAACTCCGCCCGTCTGCTCGTGTCGTTCTTCGGCGTCTCGGCCTGGGGCCGGGTGCTGGTGCCGGTGAACTTCCGGCTCGCGCCGGCCGAGGTGAAGTACATCGTGGAGCACTCCGGCGCGGAGGTGCTGATCGTCGACCCCGAGCTGGAACACCTGCTCGGCACCGTCACCGCGAAGCACGTCTTCGTGCTGGGCCGCGACGACGACGCGATCTGGGGCGGCGACGGCGAACCGCGGCCGTGGGCGGGTGACGAGTCGGCCACCGCGACGATCAACTACACCTCCGGCACGACGGCGCGGCCGAAGGGCGTGCAGCTGACCCAGCGCAACATCTGGCTCAACGCGGCCGTCTTCGGGCTGCACACGACGTTGAACGACAACGACGTCCTGCTGCACACGCTGCCGATGTTCCACTGCAACGGCTGGGGCATGCCGTACGCGGTGACCGGGCTCGGCGGGCGGCACATCGTGCTGCGCAAGGTCGACGGCACCGAGATCCTGCGGCGCGTCGAGGAGCACGGCGTCACGATCCTGTGCGCGGCGCCCGCGGTGGTCAGCGCGGCCCTCGACGGCGCCGCGAGCTGGGACGGCGAGATCCCGGGCCGCGACCGCGTCCGGATCGTCGTGGCCGGCGCGCCGCCGCCGACCCGGACGATCGAGCGGGTGCGGGCCGAGCTGGGCTGGGAGTTCATCCAGATCTACGGCCTCACCGAGACGGCGCCGCTGCTGACGGTGAACCGGATGCGCAGCGAGTGGGCCGGCCTCGACCCGCACGAGCAGGCCCGGCTGCTGGGCCGCGCCGGCACGCCCGCGCTGGGCGTCCGGATCGCCGTCGACACCGACGGTGAGGTGCTCGCGCAGTCGAACCACAACCTCGACGGCTACTGGGAGAACCCCGACGAGACCGCGCGGGTGCAGGAGGGCAACTGGTTCCACACCGGTGACGGCGGTTCGTTCGAAGACGGCTACCTCACCATCGCGGACCGCAAGAAGGACGTGATCATCTCGGGCGGCGAGAACGTGTCGTCGATCGAGGTGGAGGACGCGCTCAGCTCGCACCCGGCCGTCCGCGAGGCGGCGGTGATCGGCATCCCGGACGAGAAGTGGGGCGAGCTGGTGACGGCGTTGGTGGTGACGGGTTCGGACGTGTCCGCCGAGGAGCTGATCAAGCACTGCCGCGAGTACCTGGCGGGGTACAAGTGCCCGAAGCGGGTGGAGTTCCTGGACGAGCTGCCGCGGACGGCGACCGGGAAGATCCAGAAGTTCAAGCTGCGGGAGCCGTTCTGGCAGGGCCAGGCCCGAGGGGTGAATTGAGGTTCTTCTTCGACGCGGGCTCGGGCGCGGTGCTCTGGGCCGGCGTCGGCCCGGCGGACGTGGACCGGCTGCCGATCAGCGCCGGGTTGCGCGCGGAGCTGGACAGCCTCGTGAAGCAGTACGACGAGTCGCTGAACTGGGACTACCCGCCGGACCCCAGCCCGTGGCGGGAGGCGCGGTGCCGGCGCTTCAACGCCGACGTCCGGGCGGCGCTGACCCGGCTGCGCCGTGAACTCGGGGAGGCCGTCGAGGACGGGTTCACCGAGTTGCACGAGGATCCGGACCTGGACCGCTACCTGGCCGACCCGAAGGGCTTCAAGCGCTAGCGGACCAGGCGGAAGAAGGTCCGCACCTCGGTGACGAACAGCTCCGGCTGCTCGAACGCCGCGAAGTGCCCGCCACGGTCCAGCTCGTTCCAGTGCCGGATGTCCGTGTACCTCCGCGCCGCCCACCGGCGCGACGGGCGCGGCATCTCCGCGGGGAAGATCGAACAGCCCGTCGGGACGTCGACCGTGTCGTCCGTGGCCTCGCTGAACCACTTCTGGACCTTGGCGATGCTCTCCCAGTACAGCCGCGCCGACGACGTCGCCGTGCCCGTCAGCCAGTACAGCGTGATGGTGTCCAGCAGCTCGTCGCGGGTGAAGGGGAAGCCGTCGGACCAGGCGTGGAACTTCTCCAGCAGCCAGCCGCACAGGCCGGCCGGGGAGTCGGCCAGGCCGTAGCCCAGCGTCTGCGGGTGGGTCGACTGCTGGACCGAGTAGCCGTCCTCCCAGCGCTGTGCGTGCTCCAACGCCGCCAGCGCGGCTCGCTCGGCCGCAGTCAGGTCGTCGAACGTCGCCGGGTCGGGGGCGGCGATCGGCGGGTTCAGGTGGATGCCCGCCAGGTGGGCCGCGTCCCGCTGGGCCAGCGACGTCGTGATCGACGTCCCCCAGTCGCCGCCCTGGGCGCCGTAGCGGGAGTAACCCAGGCGGGCCATCAGCTCCGCCCATGCCGCCGCGATCCGCTCGATGCCCCAGCCCGGCGACGACGGCTTGTCGCTGAAGCCGTAACCCGGCAGCGACGGGCAGACGACGTGGAACGCGTCCGCCGGGTCCGGCGGGTCGGTCAGCGGGCCGATCACCTTGGTGAACTCGACGATCGAGCCGGGCCAGCCGTGCGTCAGCACCAGCGGCAGCGCGTCCGGGTGCGGCGAACGCACGTGCAGGAAGTGCAGGCCCAGGCCGTCGATTTCGGTGCGGTACTGCGGAAATCCGTTGAGCCGGGCCTCCGCGCGGCGCCAGTCGTAGCCGGCCGCCCAGTACTCGCAGAATTCCCGCAGCACGGCCAGCGGCGTGCCCTGGCTCCAGTCGCCGACCGGCTCCGGCTCGGGCCAGCGGGTCCGGCGCAGGCGCGCGCGCAGGTCGTCGAGGTCGGCTTCGGGGACGTCGATCCGGAACGGCGTGATCACGCCGGGACGTAGGTCAGCTGCACGACGCCGTTGCCGAAGGTGGCCGACTTCTTCAGCACCAGCGGGAAACCCGGCCCCTCCTCGGGGAACAGCCGCTTCCCACGGCCCACGACGATCGGGTACAGCAGCAGGTTCAGCTCGTCGACCAGGCCTTCGGCCAGCAGCCAGCGCACGGCCGTGGTGCTGCCGCTGGTCATGATGTCGCCGCCCTCGCCGGCCTTCAACGCCCGGACGGCTTCGACGGGATCCCCGGTCAGCAGCGTCGAGTTGTTCCAGCTGACCTCGGACAACGTCGACGACAGCACGTACTTGCGGGCGCTGTTCATGAACTCGGCGCCCGCGTCGTCCTCGACCGTCCGCCCGGGCCACGCCTCGGCGAAGCCCTCGTAGGTGACGCGGCCGAGCAGCATCGCGTCGGCCGCCGCCATCCCGCCGCCGACGGCGCGGCCGATCTCGTCGTTCCAGTAGCGCAGCGACCACTTGTCGGGTGCCTCGACCACACCGTCCAGCGAGAGGAACAGGTTCGACACGATCTTGCGCATGGCCACCCCTTCGGTCGAGTTCTCACTATGGCCGAAAGGCCGCCGTCCCGCAGCGGTTTGCCCGGACTATCCGATCCGTCCATTCGCGACAGGCTTCAGCAGGTCCAGCGCGCGGCCGAGGGTGTCCAGCCGCGCTTCGAGCGTCTCGCCGGCCGGGTAGAGCCGGACTGTGTCGATGCCGGTGTCACGCCAGACGCGCAGGCGTTCGCGGACCATCTCTTCGGTGCCGATCAGCGTGGTGCCGAGCACCATCTCGTCGGTGACGAGCGTGGTGGCGCCGTCCCGGTCCCCGGCCTGCCAGCGCTCGCGGACCTCGGCGGCGACGTCGGCCCAGCCCTGGCGGCTGTAGGCGTTGTTGTAGAAGTTCGTGGTGGCCGAGCCCATCCCGCCGAGGCTGAACGCGAGTTCCTTCTTGCGCCCGCCGACCATCGTGCGCAGCTCGTCCTCGTTCGCCGCGAAGGCGACTTCGGCGCCCTGGCAGACGTCGATGTCCGCGCGCGTGCGGCCCGACTTCGCGAGGCCGGCGTCGAGGTGGGTGAAGTACGCGCCGGCGCCTTCGGGGACGAAGCTGGTGCCGAGCCAGCCGTCGGCGACCTCGCCGGTCAGCTCGAGGAGCTTCGGCGAGAGCGTGGCCAGGTAGATCGGGATGTCCGGGTTCGGCTCGGTCGACAGCCGCATCGGGCGCGTCTCGCCGGGCAGCGGGATCTCGAAAGCCTTGCCGGAGAAGGAGATCTTCTCCCCCGCGAAGGCCTGGCGGATGATTTCGACGGTTTCGCGCATCCGCGTCAGCGGCTTGGCGAACGGCACGCCGTGCAGGCCCTCGATCACCTGCGGCCCGGACGGGCCGAGGCCGAGCGCGAACCGGCCGCCGGACAGGTCGGCGAGCGTCAGCGCGGCCTGCGCGATCGCGACCGGCGTGCGCGTGCCGAGCTGGACGATGCCGGAGCCGAGCCGGATCCGGTCGGTGCGCGCGGCGAGGTAGCCGAGCGCGGACGGCGCGTCCGAGCCCCAGGCCTCGGCGACCCAGCAGACGTCGAGGCCGAGCTTTTCCGCCTCCAGCACGAAGTCCAGCGTCGAGCGGGTGTCGCGGGAGAACTCGACCGTCGTCGCGGTCTTCACGAGCCTTCGACCCGGTCCTTGATCGCGGCGAGGTTGCCGGTCATCGCGGTTTCGAACTCGCGGAGCCGTACGAAGACGATCTTCTGTTCCTTCTCGGGCATCCGGTCGATCGCGAACGACAGCCCGGACCGGCCCGGGCCCATCTGCATCCACTGCGAGAGCCGGGTGCCGCCGTTGTCGGGTTCGAGGGTGAACTTCCAGACCGAGCTCGGCTCGGCCGGATCCTGCACCGCCCAGGCGAACACGCGCGGCGCTTCGCACTCGACGACGTACGACGTCGTCTCCCATTCGCCGAACGCGTCGTGCTTGCTCCGGCCGACGAACTTGCGGCGGGTCTCGCCGTCGCACCACTCGACGGACTGCAGTTCCGAACTCAGGGAGGGCATCAGCCCGATGTCCGAGACCACCGGCCAGACGGCCTCGGGGGCGGCGTCGATCCAGGTCGAGACCTCGGCCGTCGGCTTGTCCGCGTACCGCGCGCCTGTCCACTCCATCGTGGTCGCCACTCCTCTCGGTGAGCTTCTGACCACGATAGTTGCGTAGGTAGACCCGGCTGTCAATCTCACTCCTGCCGGGCGAAGCGCTCCTCGACGTCCGCGCGCTGCGCCAGCCGGGCCGGGAAGCCGGGGCCGCGGCGCATCCGCGTGTCGTCCGGCGTCATCGGCGCGGCGCACTCGGCGCAGACGATCTCGGCGTGCGTGTCGTGCCCGCAGGCCAGGTGGTGCACGGTGATCGGCGGGCCGCCATCGCCGGCGAGCCACTTGTCGCCCCAGCGCGTCATCGCGAGCAGCACCGGGTAGAAGTCGCGGCCCTTCTCGGTGAGCACGTAGTCGTAGCGCACCGGCTCGGTCTGGTAGGCGACCTTCTCCAGCAACCCCTCGTCGACCAACCGCTTGAGCCGGTCGGCGAGGGTGTTGCGGGCGATGCCGAGGGCCTGCTGGAACTCGTCGAAGCGGCGGACGCCGTAGAAGGCGTCACGCAGCACCAGCGGCGTCCACCAGTCCCCCAGCAGATCCATGGTGCGCGCGATCGAGCACGGCCACTGCGCGAACGAGGTCCGTTTCATGCGGCCGAGGGTACGCCGTTTTCCGGAGAGACTCAGCAGGTCAGCCGCATGACCACCCGCCGCACGGTCGGGCGGCTCACCTCCGTGAACCCCGCGGTCGCCGAAGATCGCCTGCAGGTCCGCCCAGGACCTCTGGTCTGCGGGTACCAAGGTCAGCGCCGTGCCCCGAAGCTAGACCAGGTGGCCGGTCGTGACGTCGACGTGGTCCGGGACGTCGTCGTGCTGGTCGCCGACCGAGAGGGTGCCCGCCGGCTCGACCAGGAGCACGCTCGCGCCCGCCTTCGACGACGGCTTGTGGAACGTGCCCTTCGGCACGACGAAGACCTGGCCGCTCTTGAGCGTCACCACCCGTTCCGACGGGTCGCGCAGGCCGATCTCGATCTCGCCGTCCAGCACCAGGAAGAACTCGTCGGTGTCCTCGTGGACGTGCCAGACGTGCTCGCCGGCGAACCGCGCGAGGCGGATGTCGTAGTCGTTGACGCGGGTGACGATCCGCGGGCTCCAGGCGGCGTCGAAGCTCGCCAGGACTTCGGTCAGGTCGATCGGGTTCATGCGTCGATCCTGCGCCTGGCGGGCGAGCGGCACGAGTGCTAGGAATCGCACATGCCGCAAGAATTCTCTCACCGGGTCGTCGCGATCGTGACGGCGGAGTCGAACCCGTTCGAGATGGGCGTCGCGACCGAGCTGTTCGGGCTGCGGCGGCCCGAGCTGAACCGGCCCTGGTACGACTTCACGCTCTGCGCCGCGACCCCGGACGTGCGGATGAACCTGGGCATGTTCACGCTCTCCGGCGTCGCCGGGCTCGAGGCCGCCGACACGGCGGACACGCTCATCGCGCCGGCCCGCCCGGACACCGGCGTGCCGACCGACCCGGCGATCATCGCGGCGATCCGCCGGGCCGCGGACCGGGGCGCCCGGCTGGTCAGCTTCTGCACCGGCGCGTTCGCGCTCGCCGAGGCGGGCGTGCTGGACGGCCGGCGCGCGACCACGCACTGGCGGTGGGCCGCGGAGTTCGCCGAGCGCTTCCCGGCGGTGCGCTGGGAGCCGGACGTCCTGTTCGTCGACGAGGGCGACGTCCTCACGGCGGCGGGCAGCGCGGCCTCGCTCGACCTCGGCCTCCACCTCATCCACCGCGACCACGGCGCGGAGGTCGTCAACGCGGTCAGCCGCCGCCTGGTGTTCACCGGCCACCGCGACGGCGGGCAGCGGCAGTTCATCGCCCGGCCGGTGCCGGCGGTGCCGGACACCTCGCTGGCACCGCTGCTGGCCTGGGCCCTCGAACGGCTGGACACCCCGCTGACGGTGGCCGACCTGGCCGCACGGGCGGCGACCAGCCCGGCGACGCTGCACCGGAGGTTCCGCGCGGAACTGGGAACGACGCCGCTGGCGTGGCTGACGACCGAGCGGGTGACGCTGGCCTGCCGCCTGATCGAACGCGGCGAACTACGGCTGGACCGGGTAGCCGAGGCAAGCGGTTTCGGCACGGCGGCGAACCTGCGGCTGCAGCTGAGACGCCACACGGGTCTCAGCCCGAGCGCTTACCGCCGCCGCTTCGGCCCGGCCCTCGTGAGTGGTAATTAGGGTTCTAACCCGAATTACCACTCACGACGTCTTGGAGCGCCTTGGCCAGGGCTTCCTCCTGCAACTGCGCCGGGTAGGCGTGGGGGTCGGCTGCCGCGAGGACGTTGAGGCCTTCCACCAGTGCCACCAAGCTCTTTGTGGTCAGCTCCAGGCGGTTGTCCGTCCATTCCGGACGGCAGGCGGCGATCAGGCGGCGGACGCGGGCCAGGAACGAGTGGTTCGCCGCTCGGTGGCGCTGCGCCAGGTCGTCGTCGGCGAGGGCTGCCGCCAGGAAGCCCACCCAGACGCTCGACTCCTCGTGGTGGCCGTGCGGTAGGTCGATCGCGCAGCCCAGGACCGCACGCAGTGCGGCCGGGGCGTCGATGGCCGCCGCTTCGGCCGCGTCCGCGCGGATCGCCGTGCGCTCGTACAGCAGGTCGCGTGCGTGCAGCAGCAGGGCCTTCTTCGTCGGGAACGTGTGCAGCACCAAGCCCGTCGTGCAGCCGGCGCGCTCGGCGACCGCGCGCAGCGTCAGGCCCGGCAGGCCCGCCTCGGCGAGCACTTGCCACACCGCGTTCGACAGCAGCTCGCGCTGCGCCTCCACGTCACGCTGTCTCGGCACCCGGAACCTCCTTCCCTGGTAGCGTAACAGGTGCTACGGTAACGCTCGTTACGAAACGGAGGGGTGCCCGATGACCAATCTCGGCACGAGCGAAATAAAGCCTGTGAGCTGGGATGATCCCGACGCCGTCCGGCTGCGCGAGGCCCAGCGCGTCGAACTCGACGCCCGCTACGGCACCGACGACCACGAGCCCGGCGCGCTCCCGACCGCCGAGACCATGGCGGTGTTCCTCATCGCGCGCGACCGCGACGGCACGGCCGTCGGCTGCGGCGGGCTCCGGCCACTCGGACCGGACTCCGCCGAGATCAAGCGGATGTACGTCGACCCGGCCGCGCGCGGCACCGGCGTCGCGACCGCCCTGCTGCGCGCCCTCGAAGACCACGCGCGGGAACTCGGGATTCCGCGGCTGCTGCTGGAAACCGGGACCGGGCAGCCGGACGCGATGCGGTTCTACCAGCGCGAAGGCTACGAGCCGATCGAGGCCTACGGGCCGTACCGCGGCGTATCGATTTCGCGCTGCTTCGCCCGGGATCTCTGAGCGCCATCGGTTTTCCAATGGCCAGGCCAAGGCAAGCTATTGGTTCGCGAGGACACCACGGGCCTACCGTCGAAGGCACGGCGGCCCAGGGTCGGGCCGCCGCTCCCGACTCAGACGGAGTTTCCCTTGCGCATCAAGCACATCGGCGTCGCGCTGGCCGCGATCGCCATGGTCGCCTTGCCCGCCACCCCGGCCGGCGCGGCACCGAGGATCGTGCCACTCGCTCCCGGGCAGCAACCCGAGAACATCGCCCTGGAGCCCGACGGCTCCGCGGACCTGACCTTCGCCTACACCGGCGAGATCAGCCGGGTCTCCCCCAGCGGCCGGGTCACCATCATCGCCCGGATCCCGGTGCCGGAAGACGGCGACGTCCCGGTCGTCCACAAGAGACTGTTCCTCGGCGGCATCGTCCGCGCGCCCGGTGGTGACCTGTACGTCGCCGTCTCCACCGGCACGGCGGCCACCGGCCTCTACCGGGTCAGGGCCGGGGTGCCACCGGTGCAGGTGGCGAAACTGCCGCCGTCCGGCTTCCAGAACGGCGTCGCGCGCGACCCGGCGACCGGAGACCTCTACGTCGCCGACTCGTTCGGCTCGACGGTCTGGCGGGTTTCGCGGGGACGCGTCACCGCCTGGGCCACCGGCGAGCTGCTCGCCCCGGTGAGCGGCTTCGGCGCCAACGGCGTCAAGGTCCAGGACGGCGCGCTCTGGGTGTCCAACCTGGACCGCGGCACGCTGGTCCGCTTCCCGTTGCACGGCGGCCCCGGCCGGGTTGTCACATCGGGTCTCGGCCCGGTCGACGACTTCGCCTTCCACGGCGACACCGTCGTCGCCGCGATCAACCAGGACAACCGCGTGGTCACCGTCGGCCGCGACGGCGTCAAGACCATTCTGTCCGCTGAGGACGGACTGGCCAACCCGACGGCGGTCGCCGTCCGTGACGACACGCTGTTCGTCACGGACGGCGCCTACTTCGGTGGTTCGCCGAACCTGCTTCAGGCGACGCTCGCGGCGAACACGTGCAACGCCGAGTTCGCCGGCAGCGTCACCGCCACGACCTCCTTGCCCGCGGTGAGCGGGACGGAGTTCGCGAACACCCGGTACGGCGTGGTCGGGTAGGCCGCGCCGGTCCCGGTGTTCTTGCCCAGGACGGTCGCGACGGTCGTCGCGCCGTACTGGGCGGGGTCGGCGCAGCACCAGTTCGGGAACCCGAGGTCGGCCTGGCTGGTGCTGCCGTCGGCGTACTGGACGACGACCGTGCCCTTGGCGGTCCCGGTGCCCGTGCCGGCCAGCACCAGCTTCGCCCCGGTTCCGCGCACCGCGACGGTCTGACCGGCCGCGACGACGTTGTCCGGCTTCGCCCCCAGAGCGTCCGGCCAGGTCAGCGTCGCCCCGAGAGCCGAGAATGCGGCTCCCGGCTCGAGCCCGGCCTCGGCGAGGCCTTCGGCCCGGAAGCTGCTGCCCCCGCCGTCGAGATCACCGGCCGTCACGTGGCCCGCGTCGGTGACGCCGACGTTCGACGCGGCCGCCGCCAGGGACGCGTACGGCACCGTCACCGTCGACGAGTCCACGGCCTGGTGCGTGTCCAGCCGCGCGCGGTAGGTCGTGGCCGCGGTGACCTGGTAGTCCGCCGGCTTCAGCCCGGCGTCGGGAGTCAGTGTCACCGGCACCTTCACCGTCTGACCAGGCCGGACGAGCTTCGGCAACGCCGGGACGTCGGCGCGGAACCCGGTGCCCCGCACCGACAGCGCGACGTCCCGGACGGGCAGCGGTGTGCCGTTGGTGAAGCTCACCGTCGCCGCCGTGGGCTGCCCCGGCGCGGCCAGCGACGGCGTGGTCAGCGTCGTCGTGCCGTTGTCGTCCTCGGGGAAGAACCCGCCGACCGCACTGGCCCCGAAGAGCCGCACGTCCTGGCGGGCACCGGCGCCGATCTGCCCGGTCTTCACGCGCACGACGCCGTGGGCGGCCGGGTCGTACCACCAGCCCGAAGCCGCCTTGTCCAGCTCGGCCTTGCTGCCGTACTGCCGCAGGATCCCGGTGCCCGCCTGGACGAGCGCCGGCTTCGTTCCCGTGTGGACGGACAGCTGGTAGTTCCGCGTGGCCGGCTTGCCCGAGTAGGTGCCGGTACTCGCGCCGATCCCGACGGTCACCGTGCCGGGGCCGGACTTGGGCGCGTCCACGGTGAACGTCTGCTTCGCCTGCTCCCCGCGCTGGTACCCACGGGTGACGCCGTCGTCCTCGGAGAGGGTGAAGCTGCCCTTGCTCTGCGGGTAGACGTCCAGGTCGAGTTCACCCTTGTCCCGCGTCTGCCACGACTTCGTGCCGTCGGCCCACATCGGCACCACGGCGCCGGCCCGGACGAACAGCGGGAGCGTGTCGAGCGGCGCGTCGTAACCGTCGATCGTCGTCGGGCCGGTGTAGATCTTGCCGCTCCAGTAGTCGACCCAGGTGCCCTTGGGCAGGTAGATGCCGTTGCGGACGTTCGCCTTCTCGTACACCGGCGCGACCAGGAAGTCGGTGCCGGACAGGAACTCGTACTTCGCCTTGTCGGTCCACACGTTCGGGTCGTCCGGGTACTCCAGGGCCAGCGGCCGGACCTGGCCGACGCCGGTCTGGTGCGCCTGCGCGGAGTAGCTGTAGGTGTAGGGCAGCAGGCGTTCCTTGAGCATGAGGTACTTGCGGTTGATCGAGGTGTACGGCTCACCCTGCTGCCACGGCTGCTTGTCCGCCGACGCCCAGCCGTCCATCGTCATCGCCGCCGGCAGGAACGCCTTCCACTGCAGGTCGCGGACGTAGGTCTGCGGGCTGCCGCCGAAGATGCCGTCGATGTCGCCGGTGTTGTACGCGATGCCGGACGTCGTCGCGCCCGCGTACGTCGGGATCTGCCACTTGATGTAGTCGTAGGAGCCGGACTGGTCGCCGCTCCACAGCACACCGCAGCGCTGGGCGCCGGCCCAGCTCACCGGCTGCCAGACGAACCCGCGGGCGTCACTGTTGTCCTCGATGCCCTTGTAGGCGGTGTCGCACGCGTCGAGCGCGAACTGGTAACCCGGGCCGACCCAGGCGACGTCCAGCTTGCGCACCCGCACCCCGGCCTTGACCTCTTCGGCCTGGTTGGGGACGCCGTTCTCGGTCCACAGCCCGAGCTGCATGGTGTCTTTCCGCAGGCCCTCGCCGGTCTGCGGCAGGTTCTCGTAGCCGCAGCCGTAGCCGTCGTTGACCAGCATCCAGCCGTTCGGCATGTCGTGCGCGGCGTAGCCGTCGGCCACCTTCACCGCGTCGAGCGTGTGCCGCTCGCCGCGGTTGGCGTTGTGCAGGTAGCAGTCCGAATCGCCGGTTTCCAGGCCGTAGATCGGCGGCAGAAAGGGCTTCCCGACCAGCTCGGTGTACCCGCTGATGACGTCTTTGAGGTTGCCGCCGACGACGTAGGTCGCGTCGAAGCGGCGCTCGTCGTGGGTGGTCTCGACCGGGTCGGTGAACGAGTAGCTGCCCGGCGCGAAGGTGTTCCGCAGGACGCCGTAGCCCGCGGTCGAGGCGTAGAACGGCTGCGAGTTGGGCGCGCCGCCGTCGTTCCAGTTGTCGTCGGCGAAGATCTTGATCGTCTGGTCGCGGTGGCTGTAGCGGCCGTTCTGCTCACCGCCGCCGACGAACTGCTCCGACGCGGTCCGGGTCAGGCTCTGCGTGGTCGTCGAGCCGGTCCAGGACAGCGGCGCGGACTCCGCCCAGAGCTGCTTGCGGTCCGCGCCGTCGTAGAGGGCGAACTTCAGCGGGTGCTTGTACGCCCGCAATGTCGCTTTCGGGGTGGAGATGGCCCAGTACGCGCCCTTGTCGACGCGCTTCGGCGTGGCCGGGGGCGTGGTCTTCGGGAGGACGATCTTGCCGCCGGCGGGGTCGGTGAAGGACCCATCGGGGGCGAGCCAGACCCGGACGGCGCCGTCGGCCGGGAAGCTCACGCGCACCGCCGCGCTCCCCGACGTCAACGTCACCGTGGCGCCGTCGGCGGCGATCCCGGTCAGGTCGCCGAGCTGCCCGGAGGGCGCCGCGGACGGGTCGGCGTAGGCCGTGGCGGGCGAGAGCCCGAGGACGGCGGCCGTCGCCAGACACCAGAGCGTTTGCGCAACTCTGCTCATTACTGACACCTTTCGCGCATCAATACGCATGTTGGAGTCTGTATAGCGCACGTTTCGCGCAGTGTCACCCACTGAACCGGTTCCGTCGCCCCGACTCCCGACTTCCGTCGCCCTTCCGCTGTACAGTTACTCCGGGTACTTGAACGGCGTCTTAGAGGTCACTCCATCTGCAAATTGCAGATCGCATCTCTCTGTCCATTCAGGACGATGACGCGCGCCGTTTCCCGTTGTCACACTTCAGGTTCCGATGCGTGGTTTCCGGCGTGCAACAGCACGTGCATCCGCACGGCGCTCGCGCGCGCAAGTTGTCAGCAAGTGATGAAGTGCTTGCTGTGAAACACTTTCCGCAGTAAGTTGGCAGCCCACCGAAGGCTGGGGATCAGCCATCGGGGCTCGTGCTGCTCGACGGGATCGGGGAGGTGACCGGAGAGAGCGCTTACCGGCGGTCGGGTCGCCGTCGGGTGCAGGAGGGATGTCATGCCGTGGTACGCACAGGACAAGCAGTGTCCGACCGAGTGACAGAGCCATATCTGGTGGCACAGGACGCCATCGCCGAAGAGCTGCTACGCGGCAAGTGGTGCGTGTACCTGCACGAATGGCTGGGCGACGACGGCGATCTGCCGACGTGGCAGGCCGAGGTGGCCGCCAAAGCGTCACTCTCCGGAGTCGAAGTGTGCTTCGTCGAGATCCCGCGCAAGGACATGACGCTGATCGCGAACGTGCGGGCGTTGCCGTCCTTCGAGCAGGTCACGGAGTCGATCGCGGCGCTGGAGGACTACCGCGGCCGCGTCGACCGACAACGTTGGCACGGCCCGGCGGTGCGCCGGCTGCCCCCACCTGAGTAGCGGCTACCGAGCCGCTTCACGTTGCTGGGCCGCGAGGAAGTGCGCCGTCTTCGCCGTGGCGTCGTACAACGCGCGGTAGTGCTCGTAGAACTCCTGGTACCGCGTGACGTTCGCCGGGTCCGGCGTCACCGTCGTCGCGATCGGGTTGGCGCGGGCCGGGTCGATCTCTACGCCGGTGGCCTCCGCCGCCAGGAGCGCGTCGCCCAGGCAGGCACCAATCGTCTCGGCCGGGATCTGCTGGGGCAGGCCCGTGACGTCGGAGACGATGCGCGTCCACAGCCCGCCCTTGGTACCGCCGCCGACCGCGACCAGCCGCCCGGCCGCACCACCCGCGGCGGCCATCGCCTCCAGGTTGTGCCGCACGCCGTACGCGATGCCTTCGAGCGCCGCGCGGTAGAGGTCGGCGCGGCCGTGCGTGGTCGTCAGCCCGGCGAGCACGCCGCGGGCGTCCGGATCGAACAGCGGCGTCCGCTCCCCGGCGAAGTACGGCAGCAGCAGGAGCCCGCGGCTGCCCGCCGGCACCTCCGCGGCTTCCGCGACCAGGCCGGCGTAGTCGCCGCCGACGAGTCGGCGCAGCCAGTCGGTGACCGCGCCGGACGTCGCCATGCCCGCGGCCAGGGTGAAGCTGCCCGGCGTGACGCCGCGCGTGCCCCACAGGCCGGGGTGCGGCCGCGGTTCGGTGAGCACCTGGACGAGGAACATCGTGGTGCCGTACATGACCATCACGTCACCCGGCTCGCGGACGCCGACGCTGGCCGCCTCCGCCCAGGCGTCGACCGTCCCGGCGGTGACGGGCAGGCCACGCGGCAACCCGGTCCGCGCCGCCGCGGCCGCCGTCACCTCGCCCGCGATCTCGGTCGGCCACCGCAGTTCGGGCAGCTCGAGCCCGGGTGCGACGCGCTCCGCCCAGTCCTTCGCCCATTCGCCGGCCGCGAGGTCGTACAGCGGCGTGCACTGGCTGGCCGAGTGGTGGTCCAGGACGTAGCGGCCGGTGAGCCGGTGCACCAGGAACGAGCTCGCCATCAGGAGTTTCTCCGTGCGCGCGTAGACGTCCGGCTCGTGCCGGACCAGCCAGCGCACCTTGGGCCCGACGGCCTAGCTGGTCAGCGGCGAACCGCCGCGCGCCAGGATCTCGCCGGCCCCGAACTCTTCGTTCAGCTCCGCGATCTCGGCGCCCGCCCGGGTGTCGACGCCGTAGAGGATGGCCGGCCGCAACGGGTCGCCGTGCTCGTCGGCCGGCAGCAGGCACGGGCCGATGCCGCTGACCCCCAGCCCGGCGAGCGGCCGGCCGTTCGCCGCACTCAGCAGGTCCGCGACGATGGCGGTGAAGTCGGCCCACCACACGGTTTCGGCGTCGTGCTCCACCCAGCCGGGGTGGGGCGCCGAGACGCCGTGCTCGCGGACGGACCGGGCGAGCACCGCGCCCTCGGCGTCCACCAGCACGCCCTTCGAGCCGGCCGTGCCGATGTCCACGCCGAGCAGCAGCCCCGTCATCCGCCCCTCCACGCACCGCTGATGCGGGAAATCGATTACCACCAAGCTATGGTGTGCCGGGAACACTGTCAACGACACAGGTGAACGAGGACGCGGGTGGCGACGATCTCCGACGTGGCGGCGCTGGCCGGCGTGTCCACCGCGACCGTGTCCCGGGCGCTCAACGGCAAGTCCACTGTGGACCCGGTGCTGGCCGAACGGGTCGCGCGGGCGGTGGAAGAGCTCGGCTACGCACCGAACGGCCTGGCCCGCAGCCTGCGCCGCCGCGAGACGGCGGTGCTCGCGCTCATCATCTCCGACGTCGAGAACCCGTTCTTCACGGCGATCGCGCGCGGGGTCGAGGACACCGCCCAGGCCGCCGGGTTCTCCGTGATGCTGTGCAACTCCGACGAGAACACCGCGAAGGAACGCCGGTACGTCGAGGTCGCGGCGCAGGAACGGCTGGCGGGCGTGATCATGTCGCCGACCACCGGCGACAGCGACGTCCGCCCGCTGCTCGCGCACGGCACGCCGATCGTGACCGTCGACCGGCGCCTGGAAGCGGCCGACTGCGACGCGGTGCTCGTCGATTCCCGCGTCGCGGCCCGGGATGCCGTGCGGCACCTCGTCGACCGCGGTTACGAGCGGATCGCGTGCGTCGCGGGGCCGCCGGGCATCACCACCGCGGACGACCGTCTCGACGGTTACCGCGACGGGCTTCGCGACGCGGGCCGGAAACTCTCGACGCGGCTGGTACGCCGTTGCGAATTCCGCGAAACCGGCGGATACGAAGCGGCGAAAAAGTTGCTGGCGCAGACCGACGCGCCGGACGCGCTCCTGGTGTCCAGCAGCACGATGGCGATCGGCGTGCTGCAGGCGATGGCGGAGCGGGGCCTGCGTGCGGGCCGCGACGTCGGCATCGTCTCGTTCGACGACGCGCCGTGGACGACGCTGATTTCGCCGACCCTGACGGTGGTGGCCCAGCCGGCCCACGCGATGGGCCAGCTCGCGGCGCGGCTGCTGCTGGACCGCATCGGCGGCGGCTCCCCCGCGACGACCACGACGACGATGGCGGCGCAGCTGATCGTCCGGGGCAGCTCCACACGCTGAAAGCGGCACTTTCACGTGAAAGTGCCGCTTCCGGATCACTCCCGCCGGCACGGTTGACTTCAACCATTCTTGAGCTTTTACCGTCGGTGGCATGACTGCTCTCCTGCCGCCGATCCCGCGGACCGTCTGGATCGCCTCCGGGGTGATGGCCCTCGGCGGCTTCCTCGGCAACATGGACGGCTCGATCGTCGCCGTCGGGCTGGAGTCGATGCGGCTGAGCCTGGGCGTCGGCCTGGTCGAGGTCCAGTGGGTCGCCACGGCGTACCTCCTCGGGCTGTCCGCGGCGCTGCCGCTGACGCCGTGGCTCGTCCGGAAGCTCGGCGCGGGACGGCTGTGGCTCGGCGCGCTCGCCGCGTTCCTGGTGACGTCGGCCGCGTGCGCGCTCGCGCCGGACGTCGGGACGCTCATCGGCGTCCGCGCGGTGCAGGGCATGGCCGCCGGCGTCATGGTCACGGCCGGGCAGACCGTGATCGGGCTGGCCGTCGGCCCGGAACGGCTCGGCCGGACCATGGGCACGCTCGGCCTGGTCGTCGGGCTCGCGCCGGTGATCGGACCGAGTGTCGGCGGCTTGCTGCTCGCGCACTTCTCGTGGCCGGTGCTGTTCTGGCTGAACCTGCCGATCGGCGTGGTCGCGTTCGGGCTGGCACTGCGGTTCGTGCCGCGCGGCGACCGGCGGCAGCCGCCGCCGGTGGACTGGCCCGGCCTGATCCTGGTCTCGCTCGGCCTGCCGCTGGTCGTCTACGCGCTCACCGAACTCGGCGCGCCCGGGTCCACCGGCCCGCTGAACGTCGTGCTGGCGGCCGTCGGCGCGGTCGCGCTCGCCATCTTCACCTGGTGGTCGACGCGCGCGCCGCACCCGGTGCTGCAGCTGCGGCTGGCCACCCGGCCGGTCATGGGCGCGGCGCTGGCCGCCGTGCTGCTCGCCGGCGCCGGGATGTTCGGCGCGGTGCTGCTGCTCCCCCTGTGGTTCCAGGTCCGCCTCGGCGCCGGGCCGGCCGAAGCGGGGGTGCTGCTCGCACCGATGGGCTTGGCCACCACGGTGTTCGTGCTGGTGGCCGGGCGGCTGACCGACCGGTACGGCGGCGGCACGGTCTCCTTCACCGGGTCGCTGGTGGTGCTGGCGAGCACGGTGCCGATGCCCTGGCTCGGCCCGGCCACGCCGATGTGGCTGATCCAGGCGTTGCTGCTGGTCCGCGGCGCGGGGCTGGGGTTGTCGATCATGCCCGCGTCGACGGCGGCGTACGCCTCGGTCGACGCGGGCGAACTCGGGCACGCGACGGCGTTGGTGAACATCGTGCTGCGCGTGGGCGGCGCGGTCGGTGGCGCGTCGTGCGTGATCGTCTTGTCCCGCGGCCTCACGATCGATCCGGCGACCGGCTTCGGCTGGGCGTTCGGCGTGCTGGGCGCGCTGTGCGTGCTCGGCACCGTCGCGACGGCCTGGCTGCGCCGCGCCGAGCGGCGAAAGAGCTGACCGGCACCGCGACGGCCACGCTGCGCGATCGTCCACAGTGGACGCCACGGTAGGACCCACCTGCGAACCTGGCGCGATCACCGGTTTGGTGATTTCCTGGAGCCGATCAACCACGGTCAGTGACGGGGAGGACGGGTCATGCTGGGGGTACGCAAGCGGCTGCTGACCGCGGCGGCGGTCACGGCGGTAGCGGGAAGCCTGCTGGCCGCCGCGCCGGCGTCGGCGGCCGGCACGGGAAGCGTCGACTGGAAACCCTGCGCGGACGCGCCGGGCGTCGACTGCGGCGCGGTGACCGTGCCGATCGACTACGCCCACCCGGAGAAGGGCACCACGAGCGTCGCGCTCGCCCGGCGGAAGGCCACCGACCCGCAGGCCCGGATCGGCGCGGTCCTGATGGACCCGGGCGGTCCCGGCGGGCCGGGCGCGGGCCAGGTCAAGGAAGGCTGGTCGCTCTCGGCCGAGGTCACCAAGCGCTTCGACACCGTGGGCTTCGACCCGCGTGGCATCGGCGACAGCACCCAGATCAAGTGCGGCCTCGACGAGGTCATCGCCGACCACCCCGAGGTGCCGCGCAACCAGGCCGAGTTCGAGCAGCTCGCGCAGTACAACCGGAAGGTCGGCGACAGCTGCTCCCGGCTCACCGGGCCGCTCGCGAGTTTCGCCGACACCAAGACCGTCGCGCGGGACATGGACGCGATCCGCGCCGCGCTCGGCGAGAAGAAGCTGACCTACTACGGCGTTTCGTACGGGACGCTGATGGGCCAGCAGTACGCCGAGCTGTTCCCCGGCAAGGTCCGCGCGCTCGTGCTGGACAGCAACATGGACCACTCGCAGCTGGGCGCGTGGGACTTCCTGCGCAGCGAAACGCAGTCCGTGCAGGCGGAGTTCGGCGAGTTCGCCGGCTGGTGCGGCCGGACGCCGTCCTGCGTGTTGCACGGCCAAGACGTCTCCAAGCTGACGCGGGACCTGCAGGACAAGGCCGCGCGCGGGGAACTGAAGGCGCCGCAGAGCGGTGAGCCGATCACCCCGCTGAACCTCGCGTCGATCTTCCAGGGCGCCTTCTACGGCCCGAGCTGGGACCAGCTGGCGAAGACGCTGAAGTCCTTCGCGGACGGCACTCCGCCGGCCGCGTCGGCTCGAGCGCGAGACGAGATCCCGGTCAACACCGTGTTCCAGAGCATCTTCTGCGACGACTGGAAACTGCCGGTGCACAGCTACGCCGAACTGGAGACCTACCGGCGTGCGGCCGCGGCCTCCGCACCGGACGTCAAGGTCAACTCGCTGGGCTGGTCCGCCGTGACCGCCTGCATCGGCTGGCCGGAGAAGGCGAGCAACCCGCAGCACCCGCTGCAGGTGCACGGCGCGCCGCCACTGCTGGTCCTGAGCAGCAAGTTCGACCCGGCGACGCCGTACGCGTGGTCGCAGACCGTGGCCCGGCAGACCGGCAACACGCTGCTCACCTACGACGGCTGGGGCCACGGCGCCTACTTCAAGAACAGCGACTGCGTCACCAAGGCGACCGACGACTACCTGATCACCGGCAAGCTCCCGGCCCGGGGCACGCACTGCGCCGCGGTGGAGCCGGGCACGGCGCAGGCCCGGATCGCCGGGCCGAAGGCGCCGGTGACGATCGGTTTCTGACGCTTCCGTTGCGAGGCCGGGAGCGGCACAATCGGTTCCGGCCCCGCAACGTCGCGGGCAAAGGAGACCGTCATGCGGTTCAGGACTTTCCTCGCGAGCACGGCGATCGCCGTCACGCTGACCGGGCTGGCCACGGCTCCCGCGGACGCCGGAGTCCGGCACGGCGGCGGGTACCTCGCGCTCGGTGACTCCGTGGCGTTCGGGTACCGGCCCGGCGCCGTGACACCGGTTTCCGACTACCTGAACGCGGCCAACTTCCGCGGCTACGCCGAGAACTACGCGGCCCTGCGCGGCTTGCGGGTCGCCAACGCGTCGTGTCCCGGCGAGACGACCGGAAGCATGCTGAAGGCGGGCGCGCAGAGCAACGGCTGCGAGAACTCCGTCGGTTCCCCGGTCGGCTACCGGACGACGTTCCCGCTGCACGTGACGTACGCGGGCACCCAGATCGACTACGCCACGCGGTACCTGCGCACCCACCAGGACACCAAGCTGGTGACGCTGAACATCGGCGCCAACGACATGTTCGTCTGCCAGGCCACGACGCCGGACCAGTGCACCGGCCCGGACTTCCAGGCGGCGCTGAACCGGATGAGCCGCAACGTCGCGACGATCCTCGGCGCCGTGCGCGCCCACTACCGCGGTGACGTCGTGCTGATGTCGTACTACTCGCTCGACTACCGCGATCCCGCGCAGGTCAAGCAGGTGCAGGCGATCGACGCGGCGCTCACGCAGGTGACCCGCCGCTACCACGGGAAGATCGCCGACGGCTTCACGGCGTTCCGGCTCGCCTCTCTACGCACAGGCGGCGACCCGTGCGCGGCTGGGCTGCTGATCAAGCTGCCGACCGGGGGCTGCGACGTCCACCCGACAGCGGCCGGCCACCGCGTCCTCACGGCGGCCCTCGCTTGGGCGGTCGTGAGTGGTAATGAGGGTTAGAACCCGCATTACCACTCACGAGAGCGGCGGCAGACCCACCTTCAGACGGCTTGGACCTCGACGCCCGCGGCCTCGAACGCGCGCACGACCTCCGGGTCCGCTTCCGCGTCGGTCACCAGTGCGTGCACCTGCGACGTCTCGCAGATGCGGGCGAACGCGCGGCGGCCCAGCTTCGACCCGTCCGTCACCGCGACCACGCGCTCGGCGCGCTCCACCATCAGGCGGTTGATGCTGGCCTCGCCCTCGTGGTGGGCGAACGCGCCCGCGTCCGGGTCGAACGCGTCGACGCCGAGGAACAGCAGGTCGATGGTCAGCTCGCTGAGCACCCGCGTGGCCAGCGGCCCGCTCAGCTCGAACGACTGCGGTCGCGCCACCCCGCCGGTCACCACGATCTTGACGTTCGGCCGCACCGCCAGCTCGTGCGCGATGTTCAGCGCGTTCGTCACCACCGTGATGCCCGGCGCGTCACCCCGGCCGGACAGGTCGGAGCGGATCGCCAGCGCCCGCGCCACGCCGGCGGTCGTCGTGCCGCCGTTGAGGCCGACGACCATCCCCTTGGCGGCGAACGCGGCCGCGGCGTTGCTGATCCGCTGCTTCTCCGGGACGTGCCGCGCGGTCTTGTAGCGCAGCGGCAGGTCATAGGCGAGGTCGTTGGCGACCGCGCCACCACGCGTGCGCGTGAGCAGCTGCTGCTCGGCCAGGTGGTCGAGGTCGCGGCGGATGGTGGCCGCGGAGACGCTCAGCTCCTCGGCCACGTCCTCGACGTCGATCTTTTCCCGCTGCCCCAGCATGTCCAGCAGGGTGCTCAACCGTTCGTGCCGGGCCATCGGCGGTACTCCCTAGGTTCCTGTGCACAAAGAAGTGCGCTGTTGACCACCGTTTCGAGCATTATGCTGCACGATCACCGTCCTCGAAACGCGGCACGCCGCCTACTTCATCCGGAAGTCATAGCGCTCCGGCAGCGGATCGGCCGACAGCGCCGCCCAGGTGTCGGACAACGACGTCTCCCCTTCCCGGATGTTCGCGACCTCGAACCCCGCGTCGAAGATCGCCCGCGCACCCTCGACGTCGCCCCGTGCGAGCCGCGCCTGAGCGGCCAGCAGCGCGAGCCGTCCCGTCGGTTCCGGCGGCAGCTCCGGCGCACACCCGGCCGCGACGGCCTCCACCAGCAGCGGCTCCAGAGCCGGCGCCAGCTTCAACGCGCGTTCGTACAGCTGGGCCGCCTCCGCCGAGCCGGCCGTCACCGCCAGGCAGCGCAGCGCCCACGGGTTCTCGGCCGCTGACACCGAAGCCGCCCACGCCTCCCGCGCCGCCTCGTGACGCCCGGCCGCCCAGCGCGCGACACCGCGGTGGTACCAGGTCAGCCAGTTGTCGGCCGTGTGCTCCAGCAGATCGGCCCAGTAGCGGTTGACCAGCGTCGACGGCGGCACGGCCAGCGGGTCACCCGCCGGCGGGACACCGTCCAGCAGGGACAACCACGGCTCCTGCTCCGGCCCCAGCGACTCCGGGGGAAACGGCGTGCCCGGCAGGTACGCCGGCATCCGGCGGGCCTCCAGCGCACCCCAGCCGGATCCCGTGGCCAGCAGGGGGCCCGGCTCGACGTCGAGGATCTTCCGCCACTGTTCGTGGTACCCGGTCAACACCGGCGCGACGACGGCGTCGGTGGCGGCCCGCCAGTCGTCGCCGTGGACCACCGCGGGATCGGCCGCGAGCGGGCCGTACGCCTCGAGCCAGTCCCACGCCTCGCCCGAGGGGAGCCGCAGGTGCTCCAGCTGCGTGCGGGCCAGCCCGGCCTGGATCTCCAGGTAGCCGCCGGCGCCCGGCGCCAGCCAGTCCTGCCAGCGCCGGCCACCCGCGGATTCGCCCCACAGGAACAGCTTCCGGCCCCGCAGCCGCTCGGTCGACGTCTGCAGCAGGCCGCGCCCATCACCGTCGACCGCGGCGATCCACGGCTTCGAGCACTCGAAGAAGTAGTCCGCTGCAGACTCGGCACGCGCCGGGTAGGTCAGCGCACCCGGGACGTCGACCAGGTCCAGCCGGCCGGAATAACCGTAGTGCCAGGCTTGCGTGGCCGGCGCGAGCACGCGGGTGTCCGGCGTCTGCGCCACCGCGATGTTCGACCACCAGTACACCGGGACGTCGTGCGGGTGCGGGTTGCGGATCCGCACGCCCACCAGCAGGAAGTCCGAGTCGTCGGGCAGCCAGAAGTCGAGGTGGTAGGGCAGGTCGCGGGTACGTTCCCACTCCCACAGCCGCAGTACCGGCGTGCCGTCCGGCCCGTCGACCTGAGCCGCGAACATCGGCGCGCACGTCAGCGTCGTGTGCCCGGTGCTGCCGAGGTTCCACTCGACACCGCCGGCGAACCAGGCGTCCCGCAGCGCGAGGTTCGCGGGCTGGAACACCGGGTTGCGGTAGAGCAGCTCACGTCCGTTGTGGACCAGCGAGTACAGCCGTCCGCCCAGCGTGGGCAGGATGGTCGCCCGCACCCGGTCGTTCTCCAGCACCAGCGCGGGCAGCTCCCGTGTGACACGTTCCCGCGAGTAGCCGTCCTGAAGACGGCACGGCAGCACGGTGTCGAGCCGCCCGTACTCGAGCCCAGCGGCGAGGTCCGGCGGCAGTTCGTCCACATTGGACACTGACGCGACGGCCTCCGGCTTCACCAGCGGCGGCAGCGGGTTCTCCGGCCCCAGCTCGGCCGCGGGCAGCACCAGCACGGTCCGGTACAGGCGTGTCATGGCAGCCGGTCACCGGTGGCCGCGTCGAACAAGTGGACCGAGCCGACCTGCGGCGCCAGCGCGATCGCCTGCCCGCGTTGCCACGGCGACATGCCCGGCGTGCGGACCGTCAGCACGCGGTCGCCGTCACGGCAGTACAGGTACTGGTCGCTGCCCAGCTCCTCGACCACCTCGACGATCGCGTCGAACCCGCCGTCGCCGATCGTCCAGCCCTCGGGCCGGACGCCGACGACGATGCCGGGGCCGGTCAGCGCCGAGCGCTGCGCCGGGGTCAGCGGCAGGTGCGTCCCGCCGACGACGGCGCCGTCGGCGTCCACAGTGGTCTCCAGCAGGTTCATCGCGGGCGAGCCGATGAAGCCGGCGACGAACACGTTCACCGGCCGCGCGAACAGGCCGATCGGCGTGTCGACCTGCTGCAGGACGCCGTCCTTGAGCACCGCGACCCGGTCACCCATGGTCATCGCCTCGACCTGGTCGTGCGTGACGTACAACGTCGTGACGCCGAGACGCCGTTGCAGCGACGCGATCTGCGTGCGCGTCTGCACCCGCAGCTTGGCGTCCAGGTTGGACAGTGGCTCGTCCATCAGGAACACGCTCGGCTCGCGCACGATCGCCCGGCCCATCGCGACGCGCTGGCGCTGCCCGCCGGACAGCTTCGCGGGCTTGCGGTCCAGGTACTCGGTCAGGTCCAGCACCTTCGCCGCTTCCTGCACCCGGCTTTCGCGTTCGGCCTTCGGCATCTTGGCCAGCTTCAGGTGGAAGCCGATGTTCTCGCCGACCGACATGTGCGGGTAGAGCGCGTAGTTCTGGAACACCATCGCGATGTCGCGGTCCTTCGGCGCCAGCTCGGTGACGTCCCGGTCGCCGATGTGGATGGAGCCGTCGTCGACGCCCTCCAGCCCGGCCAGCATCCGCAGCGTCGTCGACTTGCCGCAGCCGGACGGCCCGACCAGCACGAGGAACTCGCCGTCGGCGACCTCGAGGTCGAGCCCGTCGACGGCGGGCCGCTCGACACCGGCGTAGAACCGGGTCGTGTCCTGGAAACTCACGGTGGCCATCAGGTCCTACTTTCCGGCGCCGAGGGTCAGGCCGGTGATGATCCGGCGAGCGAGCACGAGGTAGAGCACGAGCATCGGGAGCACGACGATCGCCACGCCGGCGATCAGGCCGCCGTACTCCGACTGGTAGCTCGCGGCGCCGTAGAAGGTGAACAGCGCCCGCGAGAGCGTGAAGTGGGCCTGGTCCTTGAGGAACACGATCGCCAGCAGCGTCTCGTTCCACAGGCCGATGGCGTTCAGCGTCAACGCCGTGATCAGGCCGCCGCGCGCGAGCGGCAGCATGACGGAGAAGAACGTCCGCGTCGGGGAAGCACCGTCCAACGAGGCCGCCTCCTCCAGCTCGTCCGGCAGCGAGCGGAAGAACCCGGTCAGCAGGAACACGGTGAACGGGATCGACAACGCGACGTAGAGCAGGAACAGGCCGTACTCGTTGTCCAGGTGGGCTTTGCTCATGGTCACGAACAGCGGGATGATCACCGTCTGGAACGGGACGCCCATGCCGATCGCGACGACGTTGGTCAGCGGCCCGGACCCGCGCACGCCGAGCCTGGTCAGCGCGTACGCGCAGGGCGCGGACACGGCGACGGTCGCGACCGTCGCCAGCCCGACCAGGACGACCGTCGTCAGCACGGCGTCGCCGAAGCCGGCGTTGTTCCAGGCGTAGATGAAGTTCCGGAACGGCTTGCCGAGGTGGAACCATTGGTACGGCAGCGCGAACGGCTTGGTGAAGATCTCCACCGGCGTCTTGAACGACGCCGTGAGCAGCCAGTACAGCACCAGCACGTTGCCCGCGGTGAACGCCCAGACGATCACGGAACCCAGCAGCCGCAACGGGCTCAGCTTCCGCGAGCCGGGTGCCGGCCGCGGTTTGCGCGGCACCTTGCGCGGCGGCTTCGCGGCCGGGCGCGCCGGCGCGGCGGCGTCGGTGACGGTCATCGGGTCTCCCTCAGAACTGGATCGCGTCACGGCGCATCAACCGGCGCAGCAGGACAACGAGAATCGACACCAGCGCGATCATCGCCACCGCGCAGGCGCAGGCGGCACCGAAGTCCGGCGTGCCGTTCGAACCGAAGGTCCGGTCGAACACGTAGATCCCGAGCGTCCAGGCCTGGTTCGGCGGTGCGTAGGTGCCCGGCCCGGCCAGCACGAACACCAGCTCGAAGATCTTGAGCGCGTTGATCGTCCACAGGACACCGGCGACGCCGACGACGTCCCACGTCATCGGCAGCGTGATGTTGCGGAACTTCTGCCACGGCGACGCGCCGCCCAGCTCGGCGTCCTCGTAGAGGTACGGCGGGATCCGGTCGACCGCGGCCATCAGGATGGTGATGTAGAAGCCCGAGCTGGCCCAGATCAGCGACGCCGTCACGACGCCGGTCACGTTGGCCGGGGCCAGGAACTTCGCCGCGTCCGCGCCGACGTGCTCCAGCACGTAGTTCGCCAGGCCCTGCTTGCCCGGCTGGTACTTGAACACGAACCCGAGGAACATGCCCAGCGCCACCGGCGCGACGATGTTCGGGAAGAACAGGATGGCCCGGACGACCTTGCCGCCGCGCATGTCCCGCAGCACCATGGTGAACAGGAACGCGATCGCGAACGTGCCGATGCCGCCGAGGAAGACGTACACCAGCGTGTTGCGGAAGGCGTACTGGAACGAGTCGCTCGCCCACATCTGTGTGTAGTTGGTGACGCCATTGGGCTTGGGCGTGTCGCCCGCGCCGGCCCAGCTGGTGAAGCTCAGGACGACGGTCGCGAGCGTCGGCAGTACGAGGAAAGCCAGGTACAGCACCAGAGCCGGGGCGGCGAACGGCCAGAACAGCCGCTTCTTGCGGCGCAGGTGCGCGGCCCCGGCGGCGCGGGTCCCCCGATCCCGCGCCGCCGTCGTCGTGACCGTGGCCATCAGCTCTGGTTCTTCCAGAAGTCGGCACCCTTGGTCGCGAGCTGGTCCACGAACTGCTGCGGGTTCAGCTCGCCCTTGAGCAGCGAGGTGTCGGCCGGGTCGAAGACGTCGGTCTGCCACTTGCCGCCGGCGATGCCGTCGATCCCGTCGTACTGCAGGACGTGCTCCTTCTTCGGGTCGTCCATCGCGGCCTTGACCTGCTTGAGGTCGTCCGGCACGGCGAGGTCGGCGCGCGGCACCAGGTTGTCGGCCACCGCCGGGATGCCGGACAGGATGTCCTTGTTGAGGAAGTAGGCGATGAACGCCTTCGCGGCCTCGGCGTGCTTGGCCTTCTTGGTGACGGCGAAGCCGATCGACATCTGCTCGACGGTGTCGTGCGTGGCGCCGGCCGGCATCGGGAACTGGAACGAGCCGTAGTTGATCTTCGTCCCGGCGCCCTGCTTGTCCAGGTACTCGCGCGTCTCACTCGGCGCCCACGTGCCGACGTAGAGGTAGCGCGAGTCGCCGTCCGCCCAGCGCTGCTGCACCTGCGGGAACTTCGCCGCGTCCCAGCCGTCGATGAAGTACTTCGGCAGCTTCGCGGTTTCGGTGGCGGCCTTGAGGAAACCGGGGTCGGTCTTCCAGAGCTGCCCGGTCTTGTCGGCCGCGGCCTTGTTCAGCCCGCCCGAGCCGACGTAGCGCTCGGCGAGCTGGGTGAAGAAGTACATGTTGTAGAACGGGATGTCGCCGTCCTGGCTGATCGCGGCCTTGCCGTCGGCCTTCGCCTTGTCGAACAGCGCGGTCAGGTCGTCCATCGTCTTCGGCTGCTGGACGTCACCCGCGGCGTCCTTGTTGAACCACCAGGCGCTCGACTGGACGGTGTAGGGGACCATGAAGTTGTGGCCCTCGCGGTCCTTGTTCTGCGGGAAGTCGTACGAGCTGGGCGAAAGCACGTCCTTGACGGTCTTGTCGCCCTCGCCGACCTTCATCGCGAAGACGTCGTCGACGCTCTGCGTGCCGCCCGGCGTCGCGATCGCCGCGCCGACCTTGCTGACGTCCTGGTCGAACAGGTCCGGCACCGCGTCGGTGTTCAGCGCGGGCACCAGGTTCTGCGTGTAGGCCTTGCGCCCCAGCCACTGCACGTTCACCTTGACGCCGGTCTTCTCCTGGAAGCACTTGAAGGCCTTCTGCAGGACCTTGCCCTGGGGCTCGTCGGCCGTCCACATCGCCCAGTAGGTGAACTCCTTGTCCGTGGCGGGTTTGACCGCCGCCTCCGGGCAAGGCGCGTTGAGGTACTGGTCGACACCGGGCAGCGCGTTCTCACCGGTGTCGCTGCCGGAGTCCGCGCCCCCGCCGCAGCCGGCCAGCAGGAGAGAGGCCCCCACCGCACACGCCATGACCTTGCTTCGCCGCATCCGCCACCACCAGAGTTCGAGTTTCACGCAACTTCTGCGCGTTGCTGCGCAGTTTTGTTAGGTTTCACGCATCTGTCAACACTCATTGGAACAAATTCTGCTCAATCGTCACTTGGGTCCGCCCTCCGTGACCAGCATGAGCACACCGAGCAACCGCCGCACCTCGACGGCGACGGCGTCCCGCCCGGCCCCCAGGTACTTCCGCGGGTCGACGCGGTCCGGGTGCGCACGCCAGTCGCCGGTGGCGGCCGCGGTGAACACCTTGTTGAGCTGGGTGGCGATGTTGATCTTCGTCATCCCGGCTTTCACGGCCTCGGCCAGGCCGTCGTCGGACACCCCGGAAGAACCGTGCAGCACCAGCGGGACCGGCACCCGGGCCCGCAGCCGCGCGATCAGCTCGAAGTCCAGCGCGGCGTCCCGGGTCAGCATCGCGTGCGAGCTGCCGACGGCGACGGCGAGCGCGTCGACCCCGGTGGCCGCGGCGAACTCCGCCGCCTCGTCCGGATCGGTGCGCGCGCCGGGCGCGTGCACGCCGTCCTTGCCCCCGACCTCGCCCAGCTCGGCTTCGACCCAGACGCCGTGGTCGTGGCAGAACGCGGTGATCTCCCGGGTCGCACGGACGTTGTCGGCGTAGTCCAGTTTGGACGCGTCGAACATGACCGACCCGAACCCGAGCCCGACGGCTTCCCGCACGAGGTCGGCGGACTCGGCGTGGTCGAGGTGCACGGCGACGTCCGGCTCGGCCTCCCGGGCCGCGGCGAGCGCCGCACCACCGATCGGCGCGAGGGCGCCGTGGTAGCGGACGGCGTTCTGGCTGAGCTGCACGATCACCGGCGCTCGGGCCGCGGCCGCACCGTCGACGATGGCGGTGATGTGTTCCAGCTGGATGGCGTTGAAGGCCCCACAGCCGCGTCTCGCCGCCGCGGCGGCGGTGACGATCTCCCCGGTGCTCACCAGAGGCATGACCTACTCCTGTCGTTTCGGGTCTGCCGCGGCTTGTCGTGAGTGGTAATTCGGGTTCTAACCCGAATTACCACTCACGACCCGCACCGCGACCAAGTCCAGTTCGCGCTCGTAGTGCGCCAGGTCGACGTCGCCGGCCAGCGGACCCAGCACCGCTGCGCCGGACAGTGCGACGGCCCGGCGCAGGATGTCCGGCCACGGCTCGCGGCGGCTGAGGCCCAGTGCGAGTGCCGCGACCACCGCGTCACCCGCACCGGTGCTGTTGCCGTGGAGCGCGGTGGACGGCGTCGCGTGCCACGTGCCCGAGCCGGTGACCGCGAGCAGGCCGTCGGCGCCGAGCGACACGACGACCGCACCCGCGCCCGCCTTCCGCAGCTCACCCGCCGCGGCGACCGGGTCGGCCAGGCCCGTGACCTCGCGCAGCTCTTCGGCGTTCGGCTTCACCACGGCCGGGTGCGCGGCCAGGCCGGCCAGCAGTGCCGCGCCTGACGTGTCCAGCACCGACGTTCCCGTGAGCAGCGACGCGTAGGCGCCGGACGGCGCACCGGGCGGGAGGCTGCCGGAGCAGACCAGCACCTCGGGCGCGTGCCGCCGGACCGCGTCGGCGAGCAGCGCCCACTCCGCGACCGACAGCGCCGGGCCGGGCTCGTTCAGCAGCGTGACCGACCCGTCGTCGCCCAGCACGGTCGTGGTGCGGCGCGTCTCGCCGGCGATCGGCACCAGCTCGGCCGGCAGCCCGGCCGCACCGAGGTCCGCCGCGACCGCGGACCCCGTCGCCCCGCCGGCCGTCGCGACCGCGCGGACGTCGACGCCCAGCGCGTGCAGCACCCGCGCGACGTTGATCCCCTTGCCCCCGGCCCGGCTCCGGACCTCCCGGACGCGGTGCACGCCGTCCGGCCGCAGACCGTCCACTGTGTACGTGACGTCGAGCGCGGTGTTGGGCGTGACGGTGAGGATCACGGCGGGCTCACGTCAGGACGACGGAGCGGGAGAGACTGCGCGGGTTGTCCGGGTCCAGGCCCTTGCGCCGGGCGATCGCGCCCGCGACGAGCTGCGCGCGGACCAGGTCGGCCATCGGGTCGAGGCCGCTTTCGACGAACGTGCCGCCCGCCCGGCGGACGTCCTCGGCCAGCCCGTCCGGCGCGTGGCCGAACATCCAGGTCACCCGGCCCGGCTCGGCGATGCTGATCGGGCCGTGCCGGTAGTCCCACGCCGGGTACGACTCCGTCCACAGCAGACACGCCTCGCGGAACTTGAGCGCCGCCTCGTTCGCGAGCCCCACCGACCAGCCGGTGCCGAGGAAGCTGAACTGCCCGGCGCCGACCAATGACTCCGGCAGCGGCTCCACCAGCACCTGCTCGGCCTGCGCGATGACGCCGGTCAGGTCCTCGCCGAGGTGCGCGCGCAGCATCGCGAGCGCGGTGGTGGCGAACCGGGTCTGCACGACCGAGCGTTCGTCCACCGCGGACAGGTCGACGACGCCGTCCGCGGCCCGCTCGATCTCGGCGGGCACGCCGGTGATCGCCGTGGTCCGGGTCCGGCCGCGCAACTGCGCGAGCAGGCTGTGCACCTCGGTCGTGGTGCCCGAGCGGCTCAGCGCGAGCACGTGGTCGTAGGCCCGGCCGACCGGGAACTCGGACGCGGCGAACGCGTCGGTCTCGCCGAGCCCGGCGGTTTCCCGCAGCACCGCGTACGCCTGGCCGACGAACCACGACGTGCCACAGCCGACGATCGCCACCCGGGCGCCCGGGGCGGGCAGCTGCCCGCTGTTCGCCGAGGCCAGCGCGGCCGCGTCCCGCCAGCAGCCGGGCTGGCTCGCGATCTCCGCCGCCATGAAGGTCCCGCTCATGAACTCCCCATCCGTGCCGGTTGTGCGCAACACCTGTCACGTTAGGTGCAGTTTTGTGCGTCGTCAATCGTCGTATCGTGCAACTTCACACAGAGTCCGCGCAGAGAAGTGCGCGAGAAGACAGCAGACGACGGAACCGGCACCGGGTCCGGGCGCAGCAAAAAGGCCACCCTCGGCGAGGGTGGCCTGCAGCAGGAGAGCGGGTCCGGCGGCTACCGGGGCTTGCGGCGCAGCAGCCCGGTGACGACGGCCATCGCGCGCGAACGCGACGACGGCACCGGCGTCACCACCGCCTCCGGGCCGATCCGGCGGCGCATGCGGTAGGCGAGTTCGAGCACTTCGAGATCTTCGGGCCGGCGTCTGCCGTGGACGTCCGGCCGCAGGTACAGCTCGCTGACCGTGACGGGCTTGCCACTGGCACGGGGTGGCGTGCGCGCCATCGGGAACCTCCGGGAGTAGCTGCCGTGCGGGATGGCGCTGATTCTATGAATCAAATTCGGGTTCGTCACCTTACTCACCAGTTGTGTCCGGCGTGTCCCTCGACCGGCCATCCGCCGCGTTAGCCTCGCCGCATGATCACCACTGGGGCGTTGACCGAAACCGACCGTGTGGCCTGGGAAAACCTGTTCGCCGGCTACAACGAGTTCTACGGCAGGCCGCTCACGCCGGAGCTGGCGGATCGCGACTGGCGCGAGTTCTCGACCGGCGAGCGGATGCACGCGCTCGGCGCGCGGCTCGACGGCGAGCTCGTCGGGATCACGCACTTCCTGACGCACGCCAGCACGACGTCGGGCGACGTCTGTTACCTGCAGGACCTCTTCACCGCGCCCGAAGCCCGCGGCCACGGCGTCGGCCGGGCGCTGATCGAAGCCGTCGCCGGCTGGGCGCGGGCCCGGGGCTGCGTGCGCGTCTACTGGCACACGCAGACGTCGAACGCGACCGCGCGCCGGCTCTACGACCAGGTCGCGCTCGACAAGGGGTTCATGCAGTACCAGATCCCGCTCGGCTAGCGGCGGTGCCGGCCACCGCCGCCACCGCGGTGGTGGCCGTGCCCGCCGCCGTCGTGGTGACCGCCGGACCACGCCGACTGCCGCGACGAGGCGGATTGCCGTTGCGAGACCGACTGCCGTTCCGAAACCTGCTGCCGTTGCGAAACCTGCTGGCGCGACGGACTCGAGGGCCGGGCCGAGTGCCGATCGGCACCGGCGGCCCAGGCCGGGAGTTCGTGCCGCACCGGCGCCACCTGATTCGAAGGCGCGGCGGTGTTTCCGGCCGGCTTTCCGGAATTCGCCGGCCGGACCACGGCCGCAGGAATGATTCCGCCGAGTTTCGATTCCGGTACCACGGATTCCGGTGGCGTCACGACGTCCGCCGGTGACGGCGTCAGGGCCAGCGGCACGGGTTCGAGACCGACGGGCGGCCAGACCGCGCCCGCGGCGTGCTCGAACGGCTGCGCCGCCAAGGCCGCGACCCCGCCGGTGATCGCGAGCGCCCCGGCGACGACCGAGAGCGCCCGGACGCGGGCGAGCGAACGCAGCACCGGTGACCGGCGCCGGTGCCGCGACGGCGGCGCTTCGAGCGCGTCCTGCCAGCTGTCCGACCTGACCAGCAACTCGGCCACGCTGACCTGCTCGCGGCGCGGAGCCCGACGTGTCATCAAACCCTCCACCCTGGGTCGACCGGACGGTGGCGACGCGGCCGGTCGAGGCGATCTTAGGAATGACCGGGGGCCGTGTAAAGGATCCGCGCTCAGGACAACCGGCCACCGCCGTCGACGTGCAGGGTCGTCCCGGTGATGAACGGATTCGCCAGCACGCTCAGGGTGGCCGCGGAGATATCCGCCGTGGTGCCGACCCGGCGCGCCGGATTCGATTCCGCCGTGCGGCGGAAGAAGCCGTCCTTCGCTTCGCCGAGGCGGTCCCACGCGCCCGAGTCGACGATGCCCGGCGACACGGCGTTGACGCGGATCGGCGCGAGGTCCACCGCGAGCGCCTCGGCCAGGAACGCGACCGCGCCGTTCGTCGTGGCCATGACCGCCCGCTCGGGCTGCGGGCGCCATGCGGCGACGCCGGAGAACAGCACGATCGCGCCCCCGGCGCGGAATCGCGGCGCGAAGTGCTTGGCCAGCAGCAGCGGCCCGATCACCTTGGCGTCGAACGCCCGGATGATCGCGTCCCGCTCCAGCGTCGCGACCGGCCCGTTCGCCGGGGCCGCGGCGAGGGTGATCAGATAATCGAGTTCGCCCACCTTCCCGGCGAGCGTTTCCAGCGATGATTCATCCCCGAGATCCGCGAATTCCGCGCGTATTCCGGGCTCGGTGAAACGCTCCGGATTCCGCCCGGCGAAGACGACTTCCGCGCCCGCCGCGTGCGCGTCCGCCGCGATCCGGCGGCCGATCCCCGAACCGCCGCCCACGATCACCAATCGCTTTTCCCGCAATGACACCAATGACACCAATGACATCGTCGTGCTCCTTTCGTCTCGCACACCGGGTTCAGCGCACGGCGGCGCCGGATCCATCCCGTCGCGATCCGAAGGTTTTCGATGGCTGCGATAGAATCGGCGAATGCCTACGCTGCGCGCGCTGGAGTGCCTGGTCGCCGTGCTGGACGCGGGGTCGATCACCGAAGCGGCCGCGCGGCTGCACCTGTCGCAGCCCGCGCTGTCCCACCAGATCGGCGCGCTCGAGCGCGAACTGGGCACGCCCGTGCTCGAACGGCTGCCGCGCGGGGTCCGGCCGACCGCGGCAGGCCGGGCGGTCCTGGTCGACGCGCGCGCGGCGCTGGCGGCGGCCGAGCGGGTGGTCCGCACCGGCCGCGCGGTGGCGGACAGCGGTGCCGGCACCCTCCGGATCGCGTGCGCGGAGTCCATGACCGCCGGGCTGCTCGCGCCGGTCCTGCGCGCCTGGCACCGGCACCGGCCGGGCGTGCTGATCACGCTCACCGAGACGACGAGCGCGGACGCGCTGGTCGCGGCGTTGGAGGCGGGCGAAGCCGACGTCGCGGTGGGGCCGCGGCCGAGCCGCTGGACTGGACACACCGAGGTGGTGGGGCGCGAGGAGATCGTCCTGGCCCTGGCCGCCGACCACCCGCTCGCCACCCGCGCATCGGTGCCGATCACGGACCTGGCCGGGCTGCCGGTGGTCCACTACCACCGGGACAACGGCCTCGGCGGCTGGCTGGACGAAGTGGTGGCGGAGCACGGCGCGGTGCTTGACTCGGTGATGCGGACGAAGCAGGCGGCGACGGCGGCCGAGCTGGCCGCGGCCGGCCTGGGGGCCGCGCTGGTCCCGACGACGGCGCTGACCCGCACGTTCGCCGGGGCGCTGCGGCGGCTGAAGCCCGCACCGCACCGCGACGTCGTCACTTTCACCGTTACGCCGTCGGATTCGCTCGTCCGGCGGTTTCGTTCGGACGTGCGTCACCGCGGGATCACCGTCCCGGCCGCGCTACTGGACAAACTCTCCTGAGTGACCCGTTAAATCCTGGTGAATGTGACAGATTCCCTACGAAGGTTTTGTGCCAACAGGACGAACTTCTCCGTCGCGGCCGGATTTCGCTGTGCCATTCGCCAAAGTTTGCTTCCATCGGATAGCTTGCTCCTACCGGCCAGTACCGGCGGTGGGGCCGATCGGGTGAGGGCGATCAGCGAAGATCGAGGGAAGCGGGGACGACCATGCCGAAGCACCGGCCACGTCGCAAGAGCGCGCGTTCCGTTCGCCGGACCGCCGCCGCGCTCGCCGGTGGCGCGCTCGTCGTGCTGCCCACGCTGACCGCAGGCGGCCTGCCCGCGCCGGTCGTCGTGGCGAACAGCGGGGACGCGCTGCTGCCGGGTCAGGCCGCGCCGCTGCAGCAGCCGAACATCGTCATGCCGCCGGTCGCGGTCGACGGCAGCCTGCCGCAGCCGCCCGTGCCGATGCCGCTGATCGTGCCGGGCGGGCACGCCGGCTCGGCGGGCATCTCCGGGCCGCTCGGCATCCCGGCCAGCATGCTCAAGGCGTACAAGAACGCCGCCGACATCCTGAACAAGGAACAGCCGGGCTGCCACATCGACTGGGCGCTGATCGCGAGCATCGGCCGCATCGAGTCGAACCACGCCCGCGGCGGGTACGTCAACGCGGCCGGCGACACGCTGGAGCCGATCCTCGGCCCGGTGCTCAACGGCGCGGGCGCGTTCGCCGCGATCCCGGACACCGACGGCGGCAAGTACGACGGCGACGCGCTGTGGGACCGCGCGGTCGGCCCGACGCAGTTCATCCCGGCGACCTGGCGCGGCTACGCCTCCGACGGCAACGGCGACGGCGTCTCGAACCCGAACAACATCTACGACGAGACCCTGGCCAGCGCGCGGTACCTCTGCTCGGGCGGGCTCGACCTCTCGACGGACGCCGGCCAGCGCGTCGCCGTCCGCCGCTACAACAACTCCCAGTCCTATGTGGACACCGTGCTGGCGTGGGCCACGGCCTACCGCGGCGGGGTGGCGCAGCTGCCCGACAGCGACGTCCCGATCGGCACGCCGAGCGCCCCGGACAACGCCGCGGCCGGCGGCCCGGTCGGCGTCCCCGCCCCGCCCGCTCCGCCGGTGGTCACCGGCCCGCCGGGGTCGCTCCCGCTGCCGGGCACGTCGACGACGCCGACCACTTCGACGTCCCCGACGTCACCGGCGACGTCGACCACCCCGACGACGTCGACCCCGCCGGCCTCCACCACGCCGACGACGCCCACCACTCCGCCGCCGTCGACCACGAGCACGACCACCCCGCCGCCGTCGACCACGGCGACGACCCCGGCGGACTCGGCGGAGACGCCCACCGAGACCACCACCACGACCAGCCCGACGGGCTGAGCGCGGTGGAGCCGTTCCTGGTGCACATCCGCTGCGACACCGACGGCTACACCCACGCCGTCACCGAGGACGAGTTCGCGACGGGCCGCCACGGCGGCCGGTTCCGCGCGATCTGCGGGCACGTCGTGCTGGCGGCCCCGATGATCGAGGCCCCGGGCCGCTTCGACCCGACGTGCCGCGACATCCTGCGCGGCGACACGACGCCGGCCGAGCCGTCGGTCCCGGCGCAGGAACGCCGCCGGTCACGGTGGCTGCGCACCACGCGCCGTTGACGCGGGCTCAGACCACAGCCCGATCGCATCCGCCGAGCAACGCCCGAACGCGACCGTCTCGCCTCGCGTACCCGCCAGGCGACGAGACCGTTCCGGCCGCCGGAGGGCGCAGTCGTCGCGCCTCGTCTCCGCCGACCCGCCCAGGTCGCGACCGGAACACCGAACCCGGCGGCCCGGCCTCGGCCCGCCCGCGTACGGCGGCGGGGTCTTCACCGCCCACTCGCCACCGACCGGAGCCCAGGCGCAACCGGAACACCGCCCTGACCGAAACCTCGAACCGACCACCCCGGTGGCTGCGCACCACGCGCCGCTAGACCTCGGTGCCGCTGGTCGTGAGTGGCAATGCGGGTTCTAACCCGAATTACCACTCACGAGGGCCTGGATGCCGTCGAGCATGCGGTGCAGCCCGAACTCGTAGGCCGCTTCGCCCTGGGCCGCCGCCGTCCCGTCGAAGCCGCCGCCCAGCCAGGCGCGGTTGATCGCCGGGTGGCCCTCGACCGTGAAGTGGTTCTCCCAGAACGACGACCGCTGGTGCCACCAGGCCTCGGTGGACTGTCCCGTGCTGCGCTCCAGGCGCGTGTTCTCCGCGCCCATGGCCGCGTTCGCGTCGACGTACGTGCCGATCCCGTTGGCCGCCGCGACGGCGTCCCGCGGCGGCAGGCCCAGACCGTCCATGATGGACAGCAGGTACTCCTGGCCGGCCAGCTGCCCGGGGCCCAGCGGCGGCCGCACCCGCGAGACCTCGCACAGCCACGGGTGGTCGCGGTAGGCGTCCCCGGTCCGCGACGCGTACAGCGCCACCTGCTCGCGCCAGCCGGCCGGGCGCGGCTCGCCCGGCCCGGGCAGCCGCCGCTCGACGAGCACGTCGTCGACCATCAGGTCCACCAGCTCGGTCTTGCCCGGCACGTACGTGTAGAGCGTCATCGTGCCCGCGCCGAGCTCCTTGGCGACGCGGTGCATCGACGCGGCCGCCAGCCCGTCGGCGTCCGCGACCGTGATCGCCGCCGCGACGATCCGCTCGACCGTCAGCGTCGGACGGCGGCCCCTCGTCGGTTCGGCACCGCCGCCCCGGGCGCGCCAGAGCAATCCGAGCGTGCGGTCGATGTTCTCGGCACCACTGCGTTCGGCGGTCATGCGCTCCCCTCGCTCCTCCCGGATCCTACCGGCGAACCGCCCTCACCTGGCACTTCAGGACGTTGGTCCCGTGAATCCGGACGCGCGTCCACCTACCCTGGACCACATGACCGGACGCAAGCCGCCCAAGGTCTCCTTCCGCTGGTGGGTCGACCGCCAGATCAGCGAAGCGCGCGACCGCGGGGAGTTCGACGACCTGCCCGGCACCGGCAAGCCGCTGCCGCCGCCCACCGGCAACGACGCCGCGACCGACTGGGTCCTGCGGCGGGTCCGGGCCGAGGGCCACGACACCGCGGCGTTGCTGCCGCCCGCGCTCGCGCTCAAGCGCGAGGTGCAGGATCTGCCCGGCACCGTCGCCGGTGAGCGGACCGAACGGCGGGTGCGGGAGGTCGTCGAGGACCTCAACGAACGGATCCGCCAGGCCTACCGCAACCACCTGTCCGGGCCGCCGCTCACCGTCGCGCTGGTCGACGTCGAGGAAGCGCTCGAAGACTGGCGCCGGTCACGCGCCACGCCGTAACCACGCGCGTTCCGCCGCGCTCCACGCGGTCGTCGTGAGCAGGTAGATCCCGGCGGCCTGCGGCACGACGAGCGTCGCTAGCACCGTGCCGTAGGGCAGCAGCCGCAGCAGCTTCCCGCCCGGCACGTCGGCAGCGCCGGCCTCGCGCTGCCGGTCCTGCCAGCGCACGGAGAACCACGCGACGACGGCGAGCCCGGCCGCGATCACGAAGACGAGCGGGCTGCCGGCCAGGCCGTGCGCGCCCAGCGGCGTGCCGAACAGCGTCGCGCCGAGCAGCGAGTTGGGCTCGCCGCCGATCGTCGCCGTCGTGAAGACGCGGTACATCACCATGAAGAACGGCAGCTGCGCCAGCATCGGCAGGCAGCCGACGAACATCGACGTGCCGCTTTCCTGCTGCAGCTTCGTCATCTCCGCGGCCAGGCGCTCCCGGTCCCGGCCGTGCTTGGTCTGCAGCGCCTTGATTTCGGGCATCAGGACCGCCCGGGCGCGCTCGCCGCGGGCCGCCGCGCGGGCGAACGGGTGCAGCAGCAGCCGCACGGACAGGGTGAAGCCGGCGATGGCCAGGGCCGCGGCGAGCGGGCCGGTGAACGTCGTGGCCGCGAGCAGCCAGTGGATCAGGTGGTACGCGCCGGAAACGGGCACGTCGAGAAAGCCGAACATGGGCAGCACTCCGCATGAGTGAGAAGGGCAGGCGGAATGGCTGCGTGAAAGGGTTTTTACGCAGCCAGGCTGCGGAAACCGGGTGCTCGTGGCCTGCTGCGTCCGGGTGCTCCTGGGTCGCGGAGCCGGATGGACTCGGCCCGGCGGGCGCGGCGGCGAGCGGCGGCGACGCGGCTGCGCGCCGGCACCGACCAGAGTGCGAGCTCGCTGCGCTGCGTGCTGCCGACCAGCAGGACGACCAGGAGGCTCGCGGCGGCGAGGGAGGCGAAGGCGACCAGCGCGGTGGGGCTGATCAGCGCGGGGAACGCCAGCTCGAGCAACGTGTTCACGGCGGCCGTCCCCCTTCCTTCCGCTCCCAGCGTAGCCGAAGTGCTAACAGCCCGATGGGCTGTAACCTGGTTCGATGAGAGGCCCTTTCCTCGCGGTGCCGATTCTGGCGCTGCTTCTGCTGTTCACCGTCCCGTGGTGGACGCTCGTTCTCGCACCGGAGTGGGGTACCGCGGGCTTCGTCGCCGGCACCGCGCTCTTCGCGCTGGGCCTGGTCACGATGCCCGTCGCGATGGTCTTCGGCCACGGCAAGCGCCAGCGTGACGGCGGTGCCCGCCTCGGCGACACGCTGCTCGCCGTCAGCTGGGTGCTGTTCACGTGGTCCGTGCTGAGCCTGGTGCTGCGCGTCGCGCTGCTCGGCGTCGACGACCCGGCGCGGTCGCGGATCGTCGCGGGCGCGGCGGCGCTCGTCGCCGTCTCGTTGCTGGTGTACGGCAACCGTGTCGCGATGCGCGTGCCGCCGGTGAAGGCGACCGACGTCGTCATCCCGCGGCTCGGCCCGGCGCTCGACGGCCTGCGCGTCGCGGTGCTGACCGACACCCACTTCGGCCCGATCGACCGCACCAAGTGGTCGGAGAAGGTCGTCGCGGCGGTGAACGCCCTGGACGCGGACGTCGTCTGCCACGCCGGCGACCTCGCGGACGGCTCGGTGGCGCGGCGCCGCAAGCAGGTCGACCCGCTCGGCGGCGTCCAGGCCAAGCTCGGGCGGTTCTACATCACCGGCAACCACGAGTACTTCGGCGAGGCGCAGGGCTGGCTCGACCACATGGCCGGGCTCGGCTGGGACCCGCTGCACAACCGCTCGACGCTGCTGGAGCGCGGCGGCGACCGGATCGTGTTCGCCGGCATCGACGACCCGACGGGCGCGTCGTCCGGCCTGCCCGGCCACGGTCCCGACCTGCCCGCGGCGCTCGACGGCGTCCCGTCCGAGGTGCCGGTGGTGCTGCTCGCGCACCAGCCGAAGCAGGTCGCGCAGGCCCGGGAAGCGGGCATCGACCTGCAGATCTCCGGGCACACGCACGGCGGCCAGATCTGGCCGTTCCACTTCCTGGTGCGGCTGGACCAGCCGATGCTGTCCGGCCTCAAGCGGTTCGGCCCGACCCAGCTGTACAACAGCCGGGGCACCGGGTTCTGGGGCCCGCCGTTCCGGGTCTTCGCGCCCAGCGAGATCACGCTCCTCACGCTGCGCCGCGCCTGAGTCAGGCCGCCTCGATCCCGGGGCGGCCTCTCTCCGGCGTTACCGACAAGTTTTTTTGTCTTGACAGTTTTTGTACTCGGGTGTCAGGCTGTGCGGCATGACCACCACCCTGAGCCCCGCCCGCACCGCCCCGACGTCGGACGGCCGGACCCGCGCCCTGCTCGCCTGCGGCGTCCTCGCCGGGCCCGTCTTCGTTCTGACCGGGCTGGTCCAGGGCCTGACGCGAGCGGGCTTCGACCTCACCCGGCACCCGGCGAGCCTGCTGTCGAACGGCTCGCTCGGCTTCATCCAGATCACGAACTTCCTGGTCAGCGGCCTGCTGACGATCGCGGCCGCCGCCGGGATCCGGCGGGCACTACCCGGCCGGTGGGGCCCGGGACTGCTCACGGTCTACGGCGTCGGCCTGCTCTGCGCCGGCGTCTTCCGGGCCGACCCGCAGGACGGCTTCCCGCTCGGCGCGCCCGCCGGGCCGCCGGCGTCGGTGAGCTGGCACGGCACGCTGCACTTCGTCTGCGGCGGCCTCGGCTTCGCCGGCCTGGTCGCGGCGTGCTTCGTCATCGGCTCGCACCTCACGCCGGGGCGGGCCTGGTACGCGCGGATCACCGGCGTGCTTTTCTTCCTCGGCTTCGCGGGCGTAGCGTCCGGTTCGACGAGCCCGGCCGTGACGCTCGGCTTCTGGGCGGCGGTCACCGTCGCCTGGCTCTGGCTCGCGACGACGTCAGCCCACCTGGCGCGGCGCTGAAACCCCTACCGGACAAGGAGAAGTCCCCATGAGCACGACGGTTTCCGCCGACGGCACCAAGATCGCCTACACCCGCGCCGGGTCCGGCCCCGCGCTCGTCCTGGTGGACGGCGCGATGTGCTACCGCGGGTCGTCCCCCAACGACGACCTGGCGAAGGAGCTGGCCGCGCACTTCACGGTCTACACCTACGACCGCCGAGGCCGCGGCGAGAGCACCGACACGACGCCGTACGCGGTCGAGCGCGAGGTCGAGGACCTCGACGCGCTGGTCGGGGAAGCGGGCGGTTCGGCGCTGCTGTTCGGCATCTCGTCGGGCGCCGCGCTGGCGCTGGAAGCGGTGGACCGCGGGCTCCCGGCGACGAAGCTGGCGCTGTACGAACCGCCGTTCATCCTCGACGACACCCGCAAGCCGGTCCCGGCCGACTACGCGACCCGCCTGAACGAAGCCGTGGCAGCGGGCAAGCGCGGCAAGGCGGTCAAGATCTTCATGAGGGAGGGCGTCGGCCTGAGCGGCGGCGTGGTCGCGATGATGCGGATCATGCCGTTCTGGTCGAAGCTCAAGCGAGTGGCCCACACCCTCCCGTACGACACGGCGGTGGTGGGCGACCACCAGTCGGGTGCCGTGCTGCCGTCCCCGGCGTGGCCGCAGGTGAAGATCCCCACGGTGACCATCGACGGCGGCAAGAGCCCGGAGTGGATGCGCAACGGAGTGGCGGCACTGGCGAAGGCCCTGCCATCGGCGGACCACCGGACCCTGGCGGGCCAGACACACATCGTGAAGGCGGCGGCTCTGGCCCCGGTGCTGAGGGACTTCTTCCGGAGCTAGGGGAAGTCCGTGAATGCCACATCGAGGACCCAGCGTCCGTGGATGTGGCATTCACGGACTTCCGATTACCGGTGTACGGGCCCGGGAACATGGTCACCATGAGCCCGTCCATCCGGATCGTCGAAGCCGACATCACCACCCTCGACGTCGATGTCGTCGTCAACGCCGCCAACTCCTCGCTGCTGGGCGGGGGCGGCGTCGATGGGGCCATCCACCGCAAGGGCGGGCCCGCGATCCTCGCCGCGTGCCGCGAACTGCGGGCCGGGCACTACGGGCGGGGGCTCAAGACCGGGCAGGCCGTCGCCACCACCGCCGGGGACCTGCCCGCGAAGTGGGTCGTGCACACCGTCGGGCCCGTATGGTCGACCACCGAAGACCGGTCAGGACTCCTCGCCGACTGCCACCGGAACTCGCTGAAGGTCGCCGGCGAACTCCAAGCCAAGACCATCGCGTTCCCCGCCATTTCCACCGGGATCTACCGCTGGCCGATGGAGTCCGCCGCCGAGATCGCGCTCGCCACCGTCCGCGCCGCGGAGACCGACGTCGAGGAGATCGTCTTCGCGCTCCGCGGCGAAGAGGCCATGGACGCGTTTCGCGCGTGTCACAACTCCCTTGCCTGAGCGATCACCGACCCGGCAAGGTGCAGGCGTGCCCACTCGCGCTCTGGTCTTCGACTTCGACGGCACGCTCGCCGACACCGAGTCCGCCGTGCTCGCTTCCTGGCAGGAGACCTTCCGCGACCACGGCGTCGAGCTGCCCCTCGAAGCCTGGTACGCCGTGATCGGCACCCAGCACACCACGGACGCGATGTTCGGCCTGCTCGCCGAGCGGGTCCCGGGCGTCGACACCGAGGCGCTGCGTCCCGTCACCAGGGCCCGGGTCCTCAAGCTCCTCGAAACGCTCGGGCCGCGTGACGGCGTCCTCGGCTACCTCGACTCCGCGCGGGACCACGGCCTGAAGCTGGCCGTCGCGTCCAGCTCGTCCGGGGGCTGGGTGCTCCCGCACCTCGAACGGCTCGGCATCGCGGGCTACTTCGACGCCGTCTGCACCGGTGACCGGCACGCCGCCAAGCCCCGGCCCGACCTCTACCTCGCCGCCCTCGACGCGCTGGGTGCCAGAGCCGGCGACGCCATCGCCTTCGAGGACACCCCGCACGGCGTGACCTCGGCCAAGGCGGCCGGGCTGACCTGCGTCGCGGTACCCAACGCGATCACCGAGAGCCTCGACTTCGGCGCGGCGGACGTCGTCCTGCCGTCCTTCACGGCGAAGCCGCTCGAGGCGCTTCTCAGCCGTTAGGCAGCGACGCGACCAGCCGGTCCAGGAACGGCAGCTGGCCCTTGAGCAGCTTCTCCCGGGCGACGTCGAGGGTGAACCACTCGACGCGGTCCAGCTCGGGGAACTCCTGCTGCTGGCCCGAGCGCGGGGGCCACTCCATGGTGAACGTCCCGGGCACGACGGCCGCCGGGTCGAGGTCGGCCTCGACCGCCCACGCCGTGACCACCTTGCCGCCCGACTGCTTGATCTCGCCGAGCGGCACGTAGTCGCCGTCGGGCGCGGGCAGGCCCAGCTCCTCCCGGAATTCGCGCCGCGCCGCGTCCTCCGGTGGCTCGTCCTCGTCGAGCTCGCCCTTCGGCAGCGACCACGAAGCCGCGTCCTTCTTCGCCCAGAACGGCCCGCCCATGTGCCCGAGCAGCACTTCGACGTCGTCGCCCCGCCCGCGGTGGAGCAGGAGCCCGGCACTGCGTTTGCCCGCCATCGGCCCAGTCTGCCGAAACCCGTCCGCGGCTCAGAAGCCGCCCTGGGCGGCCGCCAGGTCGGACCGCGCCATCACGTGTTCCATCAGGCTGGTCAGCACCTGCTTCGTCGACTCCCGCTCGCGTGCGTCGCACAGCAGCAGCGGGACGTCCATGCCGATGTCGAGCGCCTGCCGGACCTCTTCGGTGCCGTAGCGGTAGCCACCGTCGAAGCAGTTCACGCCGACGACGAACGGCAGGTTGCGGCGCTCGAAGAAGTCCACCGCGGCGAAGCAGCTGTCGAGGCGCCGGGTGTCGGCCAGCACGACGGCGCCGAGCGCGCCCTCCGCCAGCTCGTCCCACATGAACCAGAACCGGTCCTGCCCCGGCGTGCCGAACAGGTACAGGATCAGGTCGGGGTTGATCGTGATGCGGCCGAAGTCGAGCGCGACCGTCGTGGTGGTCTTCTGCTCGACGCCCGAAAGGTCGTCCACGCCCTCGGACGCGGTCGTGATGACTTCCTCGGTGCGCAGCGGCGGCACTTCGCTCACCGAACCGACCATCGTGGTCTTGCCGACCCCGAAGCCGCCGGCGATCAGCACCTTGACCGCGGTCGCGGTCAGGTTGCGCCGGGGTTCAGAGTTTCCGGATGCCATCAAGAACCGCCTGGAGTACGTGTTTGTTGGGGGTTTCGTTCACCGGCGCCGCGGTACGGAACAGCACCAGGTTCTGCTCGATGAGGTCGCTGAGCATCACCTTGACCACGGGCAACGGCAGGTCGACCCGCGCGGCCACCTCGGCCACCGAGACCGGCCGCTGGCACAACGCGACGATCCGGGCGTACTCCGGTTCGAGCATGCCCGCCTCGTGCGCCGTGCGCAGGGCGACGACCAGGGTGATGAGGTCGAGCCCCAGGGTGTCGGACCGCGTGCGCCCACCCGTGACGGCGTAGGACCGGACCAGGGGGCCGGCCTCGTCGTCGAACCAGGCTTCGTGCTTGGCACTCATGTCGTCGTGGGCAGGACGCCGGCGCCGGTCCGCGGGGCCGAGGTGAGCACCTGGCCGACCCGCTTCACCATCAGGTTCATCTCGTAGGCCACGAGGCCCATGTCCGCGTCCTCCCGGGCGAGCAGGGCGAGACAGGCACCGCGCCCGGCCGCCGTCACGAACAGGAACGCGTGGTCCATCTCGACCATCGTCTGACGGACGTTACCGCCGCCGAAGTGCCGCCCGGTACCGCGCGCGAGGCTCTGGAACGCCGAAGCCACCGCCGACAGGTGTTCGGCGTCCTCTTCGGTGAGGTTCCCGGACCGCCCGATGAGCAGGCCGTCCGAGGACAGCACCACGGCGCGGTCCGCTCCGGCGACCCGCTTGACGAGGTCGTCCAGCAGCCAGTCGAGCTCACTGACGCCTGAGTTGGCCATTACTCGCGCTCTCCGTACGTGTCGTCGTTCTCGGCTGGTTCCGCGTCCCGGGCCCGGCGGGTGCCCTGCTGGAACGCGGACAGCCGACTGCGGGCTGCTTCCGGTGAGTCGAGCCGGACCTCTTCCCGCTCCTGCTGTGCGGGCCTATCTTCCCTCAACTGGGGAACGAGGCTCTGCTGACGTCGCCGTTGCGGCAGCGGCGGGCGGCCGGGGGCCTCCGGGCGCCGTGGCTGCTGGGGCCGGGATTCCGACACCGCGGGCCGGGGCTCCTGCCGGGGCTCCTGCGGCGGCCACACCGGCTGCTGCGCGGCCGGGCGGGCCGGGCGCGAGCGGACGGGCGGCGCGGGCGGCCGGGCCGACGCCGCCGGCTGGGCCTGGGTCGGCTGGCTGGACGGCTGGCTCACCGGCTGGATCTGGGTGGGCTGGCTGACCGGCTCGGAGACGGTCCCGACCGGCACCGGCGTCGGCTCGGACGGCGGCTGCGCCGGGGCCGGCGCGATCACCGGGGCCGGCTGCGTGGGCATCGGCGGCGGGTCGGTGCGGTGGCGGGCCGGCCGGCGCGGCTGCCGCCGCAGCTGCCGGACCTCGTCGTTCGGCGGCTCGGTCTCGCCCGGGTTCGGCACCAGTTCCGGCTTCGGCGGGGTGATCGGCTGCTCCGGCTCGAGCTCGGCGAGCGGGGCGAGCAGGTCGGTGCGGACCAGGACGATGGCCCGGGTGCCGCCGTAGGCCGACTCGCGCAGGTGCACCTGGATGCCGTGCCGCGCGGCCAGCCGCGCGACCACGAACAGGCCCAGGCGCGGCTCGTCGGACAGCGCCATGATGCCGAAGTCCGGCGGGGCGGCCAGCAGCGTGTTGATCTCTTCGGTCTGGTCCGGCTCGAGCCCGAGGCCCTGGTCCTCGACCTCGATGACGACGCCCTTGCCGACCACGTTGCCGCGGACCTCGACCCGCGACTGCGGCGGCGAGAACGACGTCGCGTTGTCGATCAGCTCGGCCAGCAGGTGCACGAGGTCGCCGACGACCGGGCCGCGGATGGCGATCTGCGGCAGCGCCGCCGTCTTCACCCTGGCGAAGTCCTCGGTCTCGGCGGACGCGCCGCGGACCAGCTCGGCCAGCCCGACCGGGTTCCGCCACTGCCGGCCCGGCTGCCCGCCGCCGAGGATGATCAGGTTCTCGGCGTTGCGGCGGGCGCGGGTGGAGAGGTGGTCGAGCTGGAACAGCGTGTCCAGCTGCTCCGGGTCCTCCTGCTTGCGCTCGGCCTGGTCGAGCACCTTGAGCTGGCGGTGCACGATGACCTGGCTGCGGTGGGCGATGTTGAGGAACACCGCCTTGGTGCCCTCGCGGATCTTCGCCTCGTCGATGGCGGCCGCGATGGCGGTCTGCTGCGCCTTGTTGAACGCGTCGGCGACCTGGCCGATCTCGTCGGTGCCGTGGTCGAGGAAGTGCCCGCCCTCCTCGAGGTCGACGGGCTCACCCGCCTGGACCCTGGCGACCAGCTCGGGCAGCCGGACCTCGGCCGCGTCGAGGGTGTCCTCGCGCAGCCGGTGCAGCCGGCCGATGAGCCGGTTCGACAGCCGGACGGCGACGAAGACGACGAAGACCGCGAACAGCACGGCGATCACACCGGCGATCAGCGACTCGGTGAACGTCGAGTCGGCGTCGTCGATCGCGGCCTGGCTCGCGCTGGCGCTCTGCGCGACGAAGATGCCCGACAGGGCGTCGCCGACCTGTTTCGCGGCGGCGCGCCACTGGTCCTGCGCCACCGGCAGCTTGGTGAGGTCACCGCGCAGGAACGCGGTCTCGACCTGGTTCACGACCTGCCACGGCTGGCTCGCCAGCAGCTGGTCGTACTTGGCCTTGACGTCGGGGATCATCTTCGGCGCCGACGCGTCGAGCTGCGCGTGGTAGGCACCGACCTGGCCGACGTAGGTGCGGAAGTCGTCGTTCGTCAGCCCGCCCGCGGCCAGCCCGGCGGCCGCGAGCGCGTCACTGCGCTGCATCGCCTCCGCCGCGGTGAACATCGGGATGGCGGTCAGCCGGTCGAACGCGTTCTGCGCGCCACGCGCGTTCTGCGCCAGCCCGGCCAGGCCGTCGGTGAACTGGTCGATGATCTTGTTGTAGAAGCTGAAGGCCTGGCTGATCTGGATCTGCCCGCTGTCGACCGCCTGGCGCGTCTGCGGCAGCTGCTGGTAGAGCCCGAAGAACGTGGTGATGTTCTTCTGCACGCTCGGCGGGGTGTCGTCGTAGCCGGCGAAGCTGTCCTTGAGGTACTCGATCGTCTTCGCGGCGTTCTGGTCCGTCTTCGGGCGGACGGCCGCGAGCACCGCGCGCTGGTTGCCCTGGCCCGCGAGCAGGCTCAGGGTCGCCAGGCGCTCCTGCTGCAGCGCGCCGAAGAACGGGATCGACGGCGCTTCCGAGCCGCGGATCCGGTTCACGTAGTCACGGCCAGTGACGGCGTCGTAGATCAGGTAACCTGCGAGAGCCACGCCGACGAGCAACAGCGCGACACTGGGGATGAGCGCGATCGTGAGGACGCGCTTCCGAATCGAGGATCCCCGGTTGCGTCGAAGAGAAATCTGCTTCACCTGGGTCCGTTTTCCTTCCGGCAGTACATGGTTTCGGGTCGCCCGAGGCGGTCAACACCCGGATTCCGACCAGCCGGATCAACATCACCGTGGTCTGCTTCGCCCGCGACGACGTTAGGCAGCCCTTCAGGGCACGTCAAGTCCGCGGCGATAACCGTGATCTTGGAAACGGTGACCTGCTCACACTCGTTGCCCGTGCTTGGAAAGTCCACCACCGAAAGTCGTGACGTTCGTCCCGGGGCGGCTTCCGTTTCACGCCACGGGCGCACGCTGTGATCGGGCGCGGTCGAACCAGTCGCCGCACCAGGGTGCGCTACGTACAGCGGCGCCGAATCGTTCGGTGAGAAACATCACGAGTGTGCCACGACCAGGCCACATCGTCACTTCGTTCGGGCCCACGGGCCGCCGGAAAGCGAAAATGCGCAAGATTCGCGAGCGGCGCCACGGATTCACCGGAGCGCGGGCCGGAATTCGCGCCATTCCGCGCATCGTGAGTTCGACCGGCCCGCGACAGGCCCGGAACCGGTTCCGGAAGTCGATACCGCGGCGCTGCTCCGAATGGAATAGCGCGTCGTCGAAGAATTCGATTACCGGACGGCGATGAGACAGAGCGTTCTCTACACTCGGGGCATGAGCACCACGACCACCGGACGCCGGTCCGCGGCCCGGGACCGCCTGCTGGAGACGGCGTCGCGCGTCTTCTACACCCGCGGGATCCACGCCGTCGCCGTCGATGAGGTGATCGAGGCGGCCGACGTCAGCCGCGCCACCTTCTACCGGCACTTCCCCGGCAAGGAAGACCTGGTCGAGGCCTACCTGGCGGCGGAGGACGCGGCGATCCGGGCGCGCGTCGCGGAAGCGGCGGGGGCGGACGTGGCGCCGGCCGAACTGGTCAAGCTGCTGGTGCTCGGCATCGGCGACGAGATCTGCGGACCGGGGTTCCGCGGCTGCCCGTTCATCAACGCCGCCGCCGAGTACCCCGACCCCGACCACCCGATCCGCCGGGTCGTGCGCGAGCACCGCACCTGGTTCCGCGAGTCGATCGCCGGGATCCTCGGCGCCACCGGCCACCCGGCACCCGGGGAAGCCGCCCGGGAGCTGACGCTGCTGCGCGACGGCGCGATGGTCGGCGGTTACCTCGAAGACGCGCCCGCGGTGCGCGCGAGCCTCATCCGCGCCGCCGAGGCCGTCGTCGGCGACTGAAGTCCTTTCACCGCAAGGGTTTCCTCAACCGGGGAACTCGTCGGCGAGGGTGTTCCAGAACTGCAGTTCGTAACTCTGGAACAGCCGGGCGCAGAGCAGCGCCTCGTGGACGTCGAGGCGGTGCGCGTCGATCCCGGCCTGGATCGCGGCGAGCGCCTGCTGTTCGATCTCCGGGACGTCCGCGGCGAAGAAGTCGAAGAACGCGCAGGCGGCGTCGTCGAACCCGTAGTGCTCGCGCATGCCGGCCGCGACGTCGGCGCAGTACCGGCCGAAGGCGGCGAAGTTGGCGAAGATCCCCGCCGTGGCCGCCGCCTGCTCACCGTTCAGCGCCAGCCACGCGACGTAGGCCGGGTACGCCTGGCAGCCGGCGCGCGGCTGCTCTTCGCCGTGGTCTGGACCAGCCGCCGCGATCAGCGCGTCGAGCATCAGGTGCGCTTGCTGCTCCCCCGGCGCGAGCCCGCCGAAGAACGTGCGCGCGTTCGGCTCGTCGGCTCGCGCGGCCAGCGCGTGGAAGCTGCGCCAGTCACTGAGCGTGATCCGTTTCTCCTCCGCGGCGAGCGCGGCGAACACCCGCCGCGGCGCGCGGCCGGCGGTGATCAGCGGGACCAGCCGGTTGTCGTCGTCGCGCGCGGCGAGCCCGGCCTGGATCTGGTCGAGCAGTTCACGAGCCTGCCGGGTCATCGGATCCCCTGTCGTGCGCCGGACGTGGCCCGTCCATTCAAGCGAAGTTCGCGGCCCGGCGCCCGCGTGCACTGAGGACGGTCGTGAGGAGCTGACCGGCCGAAACCGGATGAAGGAGACATTTGACCTGGCCGCGATTCTCTATCCACCAGCCTGCGGAGCCCCTAAAGTGTGGCCATCCGGACCACCAGGAGGCCAGTGTTGACCACCCCGTCCGTCGCCGAGCAGACCGAAGGTCAGACGATCCCGCGCCTGCTGCACCGCAACGCGGTCACCTACCCCGACCTGCCGGCGATCACTTCGCTCGACATCGAGGGGCAGCCGACGCTCAGCTGGCTGGAGTTCCGCACCGCGATCGCCGAGGTGTCCCGCGGCCTGGCCGGGCTCGGGCTCGCCCCGCGCGACCGGCTGCTGATCATGGCGCCCGGCTGCCCGGACCACATCATCACCGACCTCGCCGCGGCGCACCTGTCGGCGATCCCGTGCACGGCGTACGCCACGCTCAGCCCGGACCAGATCCGGTTCGTCGCGCTGCACAGCGCGGCGCCGGTCGTCGTGCTCGGCGGTGAGACCGAGCTGGCCCGCTGGCGAACGGTGCTCGACGACCTCCCCGCGCTGCGCCACATCGTCGTGATGGACGAGACGGCGATCCCGGAAGGTGACGACCGGTTCGTCTCCCTGGCCGACCTCCGGGCGCGCGGCCGGGACGCGCTGGCCGCCGACCCCGAGGTCTTCGAGCAGTCCTGGCAGGGCATCCGGCCCGACGACCCACTGTCGATGATCTACACCTCGGGCACCACCGGTGACCCCAAGGGCGTCGTGCTGTCCCACCGCAACGCGATCCACCAGGCGTACGCGGTGACGGAGCTGCACCACCCGCCGATGCACGCGACGAACATCGCGTACCTGCCGCTCGCGCACATCGCCGAGCGGGAGCTGTCGGTCTACCTGCCGATCGTCTGGGCCGGGCACGTGCACACGCTCGCCGACCCGTCCGGCGTGGTCGGCGCGCTCGGCAAGGTGCACCCGCAGAGCTTCTTCGGCGTCCCGCGCGTGTGGGAGAAGATGGTCGCCGGGCTGAAGAACATGCTCGGCGGCGTGCCGGAAGACCGGCGTGCGGCGTTGCTCGCGGCGAACGAGCTGCTGCAGCAGGGCTACAAGCTGCGCAGCGCCGGCAAGGAGGTCCCGCCGGAGCTGGCCGAGCGGATCAAGCAGACCGACGCGGCCGCCCTCGCGCCGGTGCGGGCGCTGCTCGGGCTGGACCAGGTGCTCGTCGCCTCCAGCGGCGCGGCCGCGCTGCCGGTGGAGATCATCTACTTCCTGGCCGGTCTCGGCATCGAGATCGCCGAGGTCTGGGGCCTGTCCGAGACGACCGGCGCGGCGACGTCGAACTCGGGCACCGCGTTCCGCGCGGGCAGCGTCGGCAAGCCGCTCGCCGACGTCGATGTGCGTGTCGCCGACGACGGTGAGCTGCTGGTCCGCGGCCCGATCGTCTTCCTCGGCTACCTGCAGGAGGACGGCACGATCGCCGACGCGACCGACGCCGAGGGCTGGTACGCCACCGGCGACATCGGCACGATCGACGAAGACGGCTTCGTGACGATCACCGACCGCAAGAAGGAACTGATCATCACGTCGAGCGGCAAGAACATCGCCCCGACGCGGATCGAGGGCCTGCTCAAGGAGCACCCGCTGATCGGCCAGGCCGTCGCGATCGGCGACGACCGGCCCTACGTCACGGCGCTGCTCGTCATCGACGACGAGATCGCGCCCGGCTGGGCCGCGGCCAACGGCGTCGACGCGAAGCCGGACGAGCTGGCCGACCACCCGGCGGTGCGCGCGGAGCTGGAGCGCGCCGTCGAGTCGGCCAACAGCCGGCTGGCGCGGATCGAGCAGATCAAGCGCTACCACGTGCTGCCGAAGACGTGGACGCCCGAGTCGGGCGAGCTGACCCCGACGTTGAAGCTCAAGCGCCGCATCATCAACGACCGCTACTCGGCCGACATCGAGGCGCTCTACGCCGCCGCCCGCAACCCGGAACCCGCCGCCGGCTCCTAGAACCTCACTTTCGCTAGGAAAGATGCGTCCAGAGGGCCTTCGGACGCATCTTTCCTAGCGAAAGCTCAGCTTTGGAATGCAAAGTGGTCAGGCGGTGCGGGGCGAGGTGTCGGTCCACTTGCGCAGCCGCGGCGGGACGCGCTTCTCGAGGCCGTAGTTCTCCAGGTGCGCGCTGAAGACCTCGTCGAACGCCTTCTGCACCGTCTCGGTGTCCCACACCGGGCGCTCCAGGATCGGCTGCTTGAGGAACGGCTGGCCCATGACGTGCAGCTGCGGGCCGTTGCAGCGGATCATCTGGCCGGTGATGCCGTCCGAGCCCTCGCCGAGCAGGAACAGCACCACCGGCGCGATCCGCGACGGCGTGCGGTCCGGCGGGCAGGCACGCAGGGAGCGTTCGGACTTCCACACCATGCGCGTGTGCGCGAGCGGGCAGACGGCGTTGACGCGGATGCCGACGTCTTCGAGGTCCAGCGCCCACGAGTAGGTCAGGGACGCGACCGCGCCCTTGCTCGCGGCGTAGACGCCGAGCTTGCGCTGGCCGAGCGAGGCGCCGGAGGAGATGTTGACGATCGAGCCGCCGGTGCCCGCGTCGACCATCGCCTTGATCGCGGCGAGGCCGGTGTTGACGACGCCCAGGACGTTGACCTGGACCAGCTCGCGGGCCTGCTCGGCGTCGTCCTCCCAGGGCAGCGCCTCGTAGTTCAGCCCGGCGTTGTTGACGAGCCCGTCGATGCCGCCGAACTCCTTGACGCAGCAGTCGATGATCTCCTGCGCCTCGCCGGCGTCGGCCACGCTGTGCCCGCTGGCCACGGCCCGGCCGCCGTGGTCCCGGATGGTCCGGGCGGTCCGCTCGGCGAGCTCGACGTCGATGTCGTTGACGACCACCGCGCCGCCGGCCCGCGCGATGTGCACCGCGAACGCCTCGCCCAGCCCCCGCCCGGCGCCGGTCACCACGACCGCCTTGCCCTGCATCAAGTCGTCCATCGTCATCTCCCCGATCTGCGGCGCCGTCGGCGCGGCGGCCCGTCCACCCCGGCCGGTCCTGGCTCCAGTCTTCGCCCGTTCGGCCCAACGGAGCATCGCCGCGACGACGAGCGGCCGCTGCCCTGCGCCGAGCGAGTCCGGTTCGATCAGCCCGGAGATACCCGCGCACCGGTCACGGCCACCGTCCGCCGCCGGTCAGGCGGTGTAACCCGATCGGTTCGAGGAGGCGGTACCGCGTCGTTGCGCCTACGTCGGCGAGTAGCCGACGGCATACTGTTAGTGGTCCCGGGAGCGCGGGTGTGACGCCCCCGGACCGGTTCGTCACTGACGAGGCACAATGCGGGGCGATCCATATTCACTCGATCGGGGGACGGTGGTCAGAAGGTGACGACGCGCGCGACACCCCGGTTCCGGGCCGTCCTCGCCAACCGCGAGTTCCGCGCGCTGTGGTTCGCCGAGACGCAGTCGATGCTGGGCGACCAGCTCACCATCGTCGCGCTGGCCATCCTCGTGTTCGACCGGACCGGGTCGCCGCTGCTCTCGGCCGTCGTCTACTCACTGACGTTCCTGCCCGCGCTCGCCGGCGGCCTTGGCCTGTCCCAGCTCGCCGACCGCTTCCCGCGGCGGGCGGTGCTGGCCGCCGGGTCGCTCGCGCAGGCCGTGCTGATCGGCCTGATGGCCGTCCCCGGCCTGCCGATGGGCTGGCTGTTCGTGCTGTTCGTCCTCGCCCGGCTGGCGAACGCGCCGGGCAACGCCGCGCAGAACGCGCTCGGCCGGGAGATCTTCACCGACGACGACGTCTACCTGCAGAGCCAGGACCTGCGCGGGATCACCAACAACACGGCCATGCTGGGCGGCCTCGCCGTCGGCGGCCTGCTGGTGACGACGATCGGCACGTCGTGGGCGCTGGCGATCGACGCGCTGACGTTCCTGGTCGCCGCGGCCGCGGTTCAGCTGCTGGTGCTGCGCCGCCCGGCCGCCGGCGACGGCGGCGCCCCGTGGTTCGGCGCCATCCGGCAGGTTTTCGGCGACGAACGGCTGCGGGTGCTGCTCTACCTGTCCTGGCTGGTCGGGCTGGCGGTCATCCCGGAGGGCCTCGCCGCGCCGCTCGCCGCGCAACTGGGCACGGGTGAACAAGCCGTCGGCTGGCTGCTGGCCGCCGACCCGCTGGGCTTCGTGGTCGGCACGTTCGTGCTGTCGCGGTTCGTCTCGACGGAACGCCGCCGCAAGCTGCTGGGGGTGCTGGCCGCGCTGCCGCTGGCCGCGCTGGCGGCCTTCGCGCTGCGGCCGGGGCTGGCGACCGCGCTGGTCCTGCTGGCGCTGGCGGGGGCGACGGGTGCCTACGTCATCACGGTGTCGGCCACGTTCATCACGTGGGTCCCCAACGACATCCGCGGCAGCGCCGGCGGGCTGTACCGGACCGGGCTGCGGGTCGCCCAGGGGCTGGGCGTCGGGATCGGCGGGCTGGTCGCGCAGTGGGTCGGCTCCGCGAACACGACGATCGCGCTCGCCGGTGCGGTGGGCCTGCTGCTGGCCGTCCCGGTCGCGCTCGCCTGGCGCCGGGTCGACGGGCCGGAACCACCGCCGTCATGAGCCGGGGGGAAAGGTCTGGTTTCAGAGGTCACGGTTCGCCATCGGAAGCCACCTCTCCGTGAAGTCAAGATCGTGAATGGGATTCGCACTCGTCACAGGTCGCGGTTGCGCACGGGAGCCACCTCTCGGAGTAATCAAGGGACGACAATTAGCCGACGGATCAGAGATCGCGGTTGCTCAACGGTGCCACCTCCGTGTGGGGAGCCTGAAGATGCTTTTGGGCCGCGTTCCCGGCGGATACGACGGGGACCCGGCAGTTCCGTTGCTGTCGGATGATACCCGGCGGCGGAATGCGTGAACCACTCTGGCAGGTACCGATGAGATTACTCAAGACCCCAAGTAGGCTGGAAAGGAGGTGACCAATTGCATCCCGGACCAGACGACGCCCCGACCGCAGGCCGCCGCGCACCGCGGCCCGCGTCGTCGCGCGCGGAACCGGACCAGGTGGCGACCACTACCAGTGGTCCATCCGGGACACTCCGGCGCGACCACCCGTACTCGCCGCGCAACTGGGCGCTCTGGCGCCGCCGTCCGCGGGTGGTCGCCTTCATCCTCGCCAGCGAAGCGATCGCCGTCGCCGTCCTCGCTTTTTCGCTCACCCGTTCCCCGGCATTGGTGCCGCGCGACTGGATCAATTTCGCGATTCTCGCCGCCGGCGCCACCATTCACATCCAGCTGACCCAGCGGCAGGAAGAAAGACGCCGGAACCGCAAAAAGACGGTCCTCATCGACCTCACCGCGGTGTGGACCTTTTCGGCGGCGATGATCCTTCCCCCGCTGTTGATTCTGCTGGTCATCTTCGTCATCCGGCTGCAGCACTGGTTCATCGCCCGGCGACCGGCGCACAACTTCATTTTCTCGTCGCTCACGCACGGCCTCGCGGGGGTGCTCGCGCACCTCACCTACGTCGCGCTCGGACCGCACCTGCTGGGCCTCGGCTGGGGCGACTTCCTGTACGAGTTCGCCACGATCGTCATCACCGGCGCGATCTACGAGGCGATCCAGATCGTCTACGTCGGCGGGGCGCTCGCGCTCGGCATGTCGTCGGAGCCCACGGTTCGCAACGTCCTCGGCAGCCCGGCCGACAACATGCTCGAAGCGATCACCATCGGCCTCGGCGCGGTGACCGCGATCCTGCTGGCGGTGGTGCCACCGATGGTCGCGGTGATGGCCGTGGTGACGGTCGTGTTCAATCGCCTGGCCGAACTCGACCAGCTGCAGAACGACGTACGGACGGATCCGAAAACCGGCATTCTCAACATGCGCGGCTGGTCGGAGACGGCGGAGCGCGCACTGGAACGGACCGCGCGTTCGAGTGATCAGCTGGCGCTCCTGATGGTCGATCTCGACCACTTCAAGTGGATTAACGACACCTATGGACACCCGGCGGGTGACGACGTGCTGCGCACTGTTGCGCAAACCCTCGACGAGGTGACCAGACCGAGTGACTCGGTAGGCCGTTTCGGCGGCGAGGAATTCCTCATTCTGCTACCGGACATCGACGAAGAGGCCACGCACGACGCCGCCGAGCGCATCCGCATCGCGATCGCCAAGCTGCACATCGTGACCACCGACAAGCGCGGCGACCCGGCCACGATCGCCGACCGCACGACGTCGATCGGCGTGGCCCGGTACCCGCGGCACGGTGACACGCTCGACCGGCTCCTGCAGGCAGCCGACGCGGCGGTCTACCGGGCCAAGGAAAGCGGCCGCGACCAGGTGAGCTTCGCCCCGGACACCCCGGACGAGCTACCCGCGTCCTGACGGCCGGGCGCCCAGCCGGACCGTGAGCCGGGCCGTCACCAGCACCTCCGCCGTCGTCCCCGGCGCCGCCGGGTGAGCCGCAGCCGCTCGCCGCGGTAGCCCGCGGACTCCAGGCGCAGCACCCGGGCGCGTTCACCGGATTCCGGGAGAGGGGGTCGCCGCGCAGAGGTCCCCTCCTCAGCCGACCACCGGGACAAGCCACGCGGCCGCGACCCTCAGGGCGACTGGCCCCGCCCGCGCAACCGCACCAACTCGCGACGCCGAGCCACCTGCGGAGCCCCGAGCCGCGGAGCGACCGGCGCAACCGCACACCTCCGCGTCAAGCCGACCGGCCCGCGCCAACCGTTCTCGCCCCTCAACCGCCCAGCCGGACCGTCAGCTGGGCCTTCACCAGCACCTCCGCCGTCGTCCCCGGCGCCGCCGGGGTGAGCCGCAGCCGCTCGCCGCGGTAACCCGCGGACTCCAGGCGCAGCACCCGGGCGCCCGGGGCCGGGCGTGGGTGGCACCAGTGGCGGACCGGGCCTGTACCGGCCGGGTCCTTCGCCAGGATCAGGTACTCGAACCCGAGGTCGTCGGTCACCCGGCCGAGGCCGTTCCACCACAGCGCCCGCAGCGTCGGCCCGGGCGCCAGCTCCACCGGCGGGTCCGCATCGACGTCGACGCGGAACCCGCTCGAGCCCACGCGGATCCCGCGGACCTCGAGGATCGCCCCGCCCTTCGGCGCCGCCGGCTCGCCGGGAAGCCGGTCGGCGCGGGGCAGCAGCGCGGCGACCGTCAGCTCGGCCGCACGCCGGCCGTCCTCCCCCGCCGGCACCAGCGGCACGCCGCGCAACGAAGCACCGAGAACGCCGTGGCCCATGACCTCGGCCCAGGCCAGCGCGGCACACCGCAGCCCGGGCTCGGCCCGCAGCCGGTCGGTCACCGGGCCGGCGCCGCAGCGGGAAGCCCGCACCAGCCGGGCCGCTTCCGGCGGCCCGGCGCCGAAGAAGCCGGTCGCCGCCCGGCCGAGCGCCCGCACCTGGTCGGCCAGCACCACGCGCGCGACCTCCCCGGGACAGCCGCGGGCGAGCGACGCCGGCTCCACGCTCCGCAGCGCCCGGGCGAGCACCCGGACGTCGGGATCCCGCGGTTCCCGCAGGGACGCGCCGGGGGCGAGCCGGCGCAGCGCGCGCACGGTGTTCTCCACCGGCACCCGCCGATCGGTCGAGCACACCGGACGTCCTCCTGGTCACCGCGCCCCGCCCCGAGTCTGCGCACCGCGGCCCGGCCGCGGGAGGCGAGAACGGGCAGCCGATGGGGCAACCCCACCGCGCACCCGGGGGTTAGCCCCGTGTCGGCCCGGCGGCGGGGCTGGCACCCTTGTCCCATGCCAGCCCCGACCGAGCCGCCGCGTGTCCGCCGACCCTGGTCGACGTCCGGCTGGCTGCTGCTGGTGCTGCTGGTGGTGTTCGCGTTCGGGCTGATCGCCTCGCGCCCGCCGTCGCCACCCGACCAGGGACCGCCCACCGGCGACGTCCTCGCCGCGCAGAACGCGATCGAGGCCCTGGTCCACCCCGGCCCGCACCCGGACGCGCTGGCGTTGCTGCCCAAGGACTTCACCGCGCTCAGCGGCGTCACGCCGGGTTCGATGCCGGCCCGCGACGGCACGGTCCGCGCGGTGCACGTCGACGGCGGCTGCTCGACGCCGTGGGGCGACGACAACACCAAGTGGGACTACGCGGTGCCGTGCAAGGCGCACGACCTCGGGTACGACCTGCTGCGCTACGCCGACCGCAAGGGCCACCCGCTCGGCCCGGAGGTCCGCGAAGCGCTCGACAGCCGGCTGTCCTACGACATGCACCACGCCTGCGACCTCAACCCGATGGACTCGGCGGGCACCTGCCGGGTCGTCGCGTCGTTCTACTCGGCCGGGCTGGTCGTCAACTCGTGGCACCAGCGCTGGGGCCCGCCGGTCGGCGACCCGATCGGCCCGATGGTCGCCGGCGTGCTCGTGATCGCCTGCCTGCTGGTGTTCCGGCTGCGCGGCTGGCACTACGCCCGCCGCGTGACGCCCACGCCGCGGCCCGCGACCGCACCCGCGACGGTGAGCCGCTGGGCGTTGCTCGGCGCCGGCGGGGTCGTCCTGCTGCTGCTCGGCGAGTCCGTGACGGCGCTCGCGGACTGGGCCGGGGCGCCCGAACGGGCGTTGTGGCCGCTGACCTGGCTCGCCCAGCTCGCGCCGTTGATCTTCTTCGCCGGCGGGCACGCCAACGCGGCCGGCTGGCGCGCCGAGCAGGAGACGGGCGGCGACTACCGCCACTACCTGGCCGAGCGCGCCAGCCCGCTGCTGCGCCCGGCGCTGATCTTCGCCGTCGTCGCGCTGCTGACGCCGCTCGCGCTGGAACTGCTCGGCATCCCGGCGGGCACCACGGCGACGGTGATGCGGATCGCGTTGCACCCGCTCTGGCTGCTCGGCGTCTACCTGCTGACGATCGTCTGCGCGCCGCCGCTGCTGGCGCTGCACCGCCGCGCCCCGGTGATGGCGGCCGCCGGCCTGCTCGCGCTGGTCGTCGGCGGCGAACTGGCCGCGAACTGGACCGGCTCGCCGCAACCCCGCTACGCGGCGACGTTCGCCCTCGCGCTCCTCGCCCAGCAACTCGCCTTCGCGCACGCCGACGGCGTACGGCCGTCACGACGTCTTCTCGGCTTCGCGGCCTTCGCCGGTGTCGCGGCCCTCGCCGTGGTGAGCGTCGTCCGAGGCGGGCCGCCGCTGCTGCTCGGCAGCCCGGGCGCGCCGGCCGCGTTCTCGGCGCCGCCGTGGGGCGTGCTGCTGCTCGGGGTGACCCAGCTGAGCCTGCTCGGGCTGCTGGCCGGCCCGCTGTCACGGCTCGGCTCCCGGGCCCGCGTCACCGCGGTGAGCCGGCTCGTCGTGCGCGCGCCGATGAGCCTCTACCTGGCGTTCCTCGCCGGGATGCTGCTGCTGGTGGCGCTCGTCTACCTGCCGGGCCGGATCGCCGACGGGCTGACGTGGCTGGTCCGGCCGCGCACGCTGGTCGCGGTCGGGTTGCTCGCGGTGCCGGGGGCGCTGGTGTTCTGGTGGTTCGAGCGGCACACGCACGGCGCCGGCCACCCGCGCGCGGCGGAGCTCCCCGGCCGCCGGACGGCCGTGCTGACCAGGGCCGCGGCGGCGCTGGGCATCGGCTACGCGACGCTCGGGGTGTTCGGCTTCGCCCTGACGCGCTTCGGCGGCGTCGCGGCGGACGCGGACATCCTCGGCCTGCGGCTCGACCCGATCCAGAGCCTGGTGCACCTGCTGCTCGGGGTGTTCCTGCTGCACACGATCCGGATCGGCGCGAGCGCGGCGACGGGCACTTGGCTGGCCACGGCGCTGGCCTGCGCGCCCTCCCTGCTCTTCGCGGCCGACGGCGGCACCCCGGGCCTGCTGGGCGTGACGCTCCACGCGGCCACGGCGGTGTTCGCCCTGCTGGCCACGGCGGGAACGCTGCTCCCGGCGCGCCGGGCCGCCAACGCGGCCCCCTGAACCCGTCCGAAGGCCGAGCTTTCCCTGGGAAAGATGCGTCCGAGGGCCCCCGCGACGCATCTTTCCTGGCGAAAGCTCGGCCTCGCGTTCACTCGTCCGTGGGACACCGGCACCCTTCTGGGGCACCCCGCGCAGACCGGTTCGCCCAGCTCTTCGCGGCGGCCACTCCGGCGTCCGGCGAAGGCAGTGGCCTGACCAGGCGAAACCGGCAGGCCTGCGGGAAAATGGGTGGTGCACGCCACATCCACAGGGGGATGTGTAACGCTACGGCAACCAGGGGAAGGCACCATGCGTCCCATCCTGTAGCCCTACAGATCTGAGCAGTGAGGAGGCGCCCGCGTGGATCACCCGCCTCGGAACGGGCAAGGCGACCGCCGCCCCGCCCGGCCCTGGCAGGACGAGCCAGGACGAGCCGACGCTCGCCGTGGCACGCCGCCTCCTCGCCGTCCCGCACCTCGCCGTGAACCGGTGGACGCCCGCCGCGCGCCACCGCCGAAGCGGCCGGCGCCGCGGGCCCGCCGCAACTCCTTCCGGGGCGCGAAGATCGCGCTGACCGTCGTCTCGCTGCTGGTGATGGGCCTGACCGGGTACGCGTGGGCCGCCATGCAGGGCCTGGTCAACGGCCTCAACTACGCGAACGTGATCAGCAACGACGCCGGTGGCGACAAGCCCGCCGACGGCGCGCGCGACATCCTGCTCGTCGGCCTGGACAGCCGCACCGACGCCCAGGGCAACCCGCTCTCGCGCGAGGTGCTCGACCAGCTGCGGGCCGGCGACTCCGACGGCGAGCTGAACACCGACTCGCTGATCTTCGTGCACATCCCGAACGACGGCAGCAAGGCCGTGGCGATCTCGCTGCCGCGTGACACCTACGTCGACATCCCCGGCGGCTACGGCAAGCACAAGATCAACTCCGCGTACGCCCGCGCGATGCTGTCGGCCCGCAAGGACCTGCAGAAGCAGGGCCTCACCGACCCCAAGCAGCTCGACGTCCAGGCCAACCAGGCCGGGGCGAAGGAGCTGATCCAGACCGTCGAGAAGCTCACCGGGTCGACCATCGACAACTACGCCGCGGTCAACCTGCTCGGCTTCAGCGAGATCACCACGGCCATCGGCGGCGTCGACGTCTGCCTGAACAACACCGTCAAGGACGAGTACTCCGGCGCGAACTTCACCAAGGGCCAGCACACGATCTCCGGCGTCGAGGCGCTCGAGTTCGTCCGCCAGCGCCACGGCCTGCCCAACGGCGACCTCGACCGGGTCGTCCGGCAGCAGGTGTTCATGGCCGGCATGGCCCGCAAGGTGCTCTCGGCCGGCACGCTGACGAACCCGGGCAAGCTCAGCGACCTGATCGACGCGATCAAGAAGTCGGTCGTGCTCAACCAGAACTGGGACATCTTCGGGTTCGCCCAGCAGATGAAGGGCCTGACCGGCGGCCAGCTCGAGTTCCGCACCATCCCGGTGAAGAACATCGACTACAAGACCCCCGAAGACGGCTCGGCCATCCAGGTCGACCCGGCCGAGGTGAAGAACTTCGTCCAGGGCCTCGCCGGGCCGCAGCCGGGCGCGACGACGCCCACGCCGCAGGTCGACAGCGCGAACAAGGCGACCAAGGTCGACGTCCGCAACGCCTCCGGCAAGACCGGCCTGGCCGCGACCGTCGCCAAGGCCCTCGAGGCCAAGGGCTTCACCGCGGGCGACACGGCGAACTCGGCCGCGCGCAAGACCACGGTGATCTGGGTGCCGAAGGGCGGCAAAGACACCGGCCAGGCCGTCGCGGACACCCTCGGCGGCTCGCCGACGGTCCAGGAGGACAAGAGCGTCCAGGCCGGGCACGTGACGGTGTTCCTCGGCTCCGACTACAAGGCCCCGAGCACCGACTCGAACGCCGGTTCCAGCGCGGGGGGCGCGACGTCCCAGGCGCCCGCGCCGCCGCCGGCCGACGAGGAGAAGCCCATCACCGCCGAGGGCGTTCCCTGCGTCAACTGAGTCACGGCACCTGCAAATTGCCCGTCGTGGTCATCTGCCGTTAACCCGTTAGGCCTAACTCTCACAATCGGTATCAAAGACATGCCGGAATCCGCGTAATGCGCGGGCACCTGCGCACTTACATACACGTGAGGGTGCACCTGCACGGAAACTGCCACCTCCGTGAAGGTGCCGCGGGAGGAACACGGCAGGGGACATTGATGTGCTGATCGACGCCGAGGACTACCAGCGGATACTCGGAGACGAGCTCCGCAAGCTCAGGCGCAGCCGAGGCTGGACGCGCAAGGAGCTGAACCAGCACCTGCAGAGCGAGATCTCGCTGCAGACGCTGGCCACCTACGAACTGGGCACCAGACAGTGTTCCGTGGTGCGGCTGGTCGAGCTGTGCGTCGCGATGGACGAGCTGCCCCAGGACCTGCTGGCCAAGGTGCACCGGCGGGTGTTCGTCGACGAGCCCGGCCGGGTCCGCGTCGACCTGCGCAAGGTCGTCGCCGACGCGCCGCCCGAACTGCTCCCCCTGCGCCGCTGGGCCGAAGACCGCCTCCGCACGGCCGGCGACCACGGCCCCGGCGAGATCGCCCTCGACCTGCCCGCCCTGGAGCGGATGGCGGAGCTCTGCGAACTGCCCACTGTGGACCTGATCGCCAGCCTCCGCCGCTACGTCTCCCGCTGATCCCCGCCCGGTCGTGAGTGCGTAACAGTGTTCTAACACTGTTACGCACTCACGACCGCGGCCGTCAGTCGACGCGGTAGTCCTCGCGCCGCACCTTTCGCGTGTCGAGCCAGTAGCGCCAGGTGAACCCGGGCCAGATCGTCCGGTTGACGCCTTTCGCGTCCAGGTACCAGCTCTTGCAGCCGCCGCGGGTCCAGATGCCTTTCGCGAGCTTGCGCTGGATCCGCGTGTTGAACCGTTCCTGCACCTCGGCCTTCGGCTCGATCGCCCGGCCGCCCGCGAGCCGCAGCGCCTCGGCGACGTAGGAGATCTGCGCCTCGATCATGAACACCACCGAGTTGTGGCCGAGGCCGGTGTTCGGGCCGAGCAGGAAGAACAGGTTCGGGAAGCCGGCGACGGTGATCCCGAGGTGCGTCCGCATCCCCTCGGTCGCCCACTCCTTGCCGAGGTTGCGCCCGTCGCGGCCGACGATCTCCAGGTCGTCGAAGGCGTCGGAGACGTGGAAGCCGGTGCCGTAGACGATCGCGTCGACCTCGTGCTCGACCCCGGCCGCGTCGACGACGCTGTGCTCACGGACCTCCCGGACGCCGTCGGTCACGACGTCGACGTTGTCTCGCGCGAGCGCCGGGTAGTAGTCGTTCGAGATGAGCACGCGCTTGCAGCCCATGGTGTAGTCCGGCGTGACCTTGCGGCGCAGCGCCGGGTCCTGGATGGCCCGGTCGATGTTGCGCTTGGCCAGGCGCTGGCCGATCTTCATCATCCACGTCTGGCCGTTGAAGCCGATCGCGCGCGCTTCGAGCGTCCAGTAGAGGAAGTTGCGGTAGGCGCGCTGGGCGAGCGGGAACGCCTTGAACAGCGTCCGCGCGCGGCCGGACATCTCGTGGTCGGCCTTCGGCATGATCCACGGCGGCGTGCGCTGGAACAGCGTCAGCTCCCCGACCTCCGGCGCGATCCGCGGCACGAACTGGACGGCGCTGGCGCCGGTGCCGATCACCGCGACCCGCTTGCCGGCGAGGTCGACGTCGTGGCGCCACCGCGCGGAGTGGAACGCCGGGCCCGCGAAGTTCTCGATGCCCGGCAGCTCCGGGATCTGCGGCAGGTGCAGCGCCCCGACGCCCGCGACCAGCGCCTGACCCGCGAACTCGTCGCCGCCCCTCGTGGCGACGTGCCAGCGGTTCTCCTCGCCGTCCCAGCGGGCCCCGGTCATCTCCTGGCCGAAGCGGATGAACCGGCGCAGGTCGTGCTTGTCGGCCACCTCGCGCATGTAGCGCCAGATCTCCGGCTGCGGCGAATACGCCCGCGACCAGCCGGGGTTCTGCTCGAAGGAGAACGAGTACATGTGCGACGGGATGTCGCAGGCGCACCCCGGGTAGCTGTTGTCGCGCCACGTGCCGCCGACGTCGTGCGCCTTCTCGAGGATGACGAAGTCGTCGCGCCCCTCCTTGCGCAGCTGGATCGCCATGCCGAGACCGGAGAACCCGGTTCCGACGATGACGACCCCGGTCTCCGTGCGGTTGCCCATGACCTGCCTCCCGGTTTCCTGTTACCCGTCGTCCAGCTTACTCAGAGTAGGTTACTACCGGTAGAGTGTTGCCCGTGACCACCGCCAAGCGCAAGCGCATGCCCCGGGCCGAGCGGATGCGGCAGATGATCGACGTCGCCGAGCAGGTCTTTTCGGCGCGCGGCTACGCGGCGGCGTCCATGGACGAGATCGCCGAGCTGGTCGGCGTCTCGAAGCCGATGCTCTACGAGTACTTCAACTCGAAGGAAGGCCTGCTCCTGGCCTGCATCCAGGAGTCGCGCGCGGTCCTGCGGGAGGTCACCGAGCAGGCGATGGTGGGCGCGACCAGCGCCGAGGACGCGCTGCGCCGCGGCCTGCTGGCGTTCTTCGTGTTCATCCGGGAGCGGCGGCAGGCCTGGTCACTGCTGCGGCACGAGATGGCGTTGATCGGCACGCCGGCCGCCGACGAGGTCGAGGAGACCCGCCGGCAGCAGACCGACCTCATCGCCGCACTGATGAGCGGCTATTTCACCGGAGACGACGACCTGCAAGCCGAAGCGGCCGCGGAATTCGTCGTCGGAGCCTGCGAGCGGCTCGCTATCTGGTGCGAACGCCACGAAGAAGTGACCCCCGAAATGGCCACCGGGTACGCTATGGACGTCCTCTGGGCTGGACTTCGAGGTCGTGCACGGTAATCTGCTCGTGCATTAGGCCATTCGGTCGTTACTCAGCGCACTTTGCGCTCCGTGTCTTGTGACACAGAGTTGCTCTACGGTATCGATGACACGGTACAAAAGTGTGCTGGGCTTCGCGCGGTCGTGAACAGGGTGGCGGGAACCACGTCATAAGGGCGTGGCAACCGGGTCACGTACGCGTGAGGGCATGCTGGAGAGGGAGAGGGGCGTGAGGCAGATGGTGGAAGCGATCACGGCGACGTACGTCCAACAGGACGCGGACTGGGCGATCACGGTCAGCGGCCAGGGCAAGGAGCTGACCGCCCGGGCACCGGGCATCATCGCCGCGCGGGACCGCGCGGACCAGCTGGTCGAACAGCTGGCCGGCGGCGGCCGGACCACGGTGGTGCACCTGATCAACGGCAGTGCGCTGGACTTCACCAGCGCCTACATGACCGCCCGGCTGACGCTCCCGAAGCTCCCGCCGCTCGAGGTCCCGCCGCCCGGCAGCGTGCCGAAGCAGCAGACCGCCGAGAAGGTCGAGAAGCCGGCCGAGAAGAAGCCGGTGCTGCCGACGGGCAAGCAGCTCCCCAAGGAAGTCGAGGAGCCCAAGCCGGTGGCCGAGCCGGCCCCCGAGGTCGAAACGAAGACCCCGGCCAAGCCGGCCCGCGCCTGAGCTACTTGAGGAGCTTGCGCACCAGCAGGGCGACCACCAGGACACCCGCACCGATCAGCGGGTACTTGACCTTGGGGTTGTCCAGCTTGGCGCGCACGCCGTTCTTGGCCGCGTCCGCGAGCTTCTTCGGGTCGGCCTTGACGGTCAGCTGGTCGAGCGTCGCCGCCAGGGCGGTTCGAGCCTGCTCGATCTCACGCTCGATCGTCTCGGGATCGCGGGCCACGGGTCCTCCTCGCCGCAAGGGACTGCTGGTGGCCAACGTTAGCTGGCCCGCCCCCGGAACCCCGCACCGGCCACGGCCCGGCGTGGCGAAGGCCGCGGCACGCTACGCTTCCGGATGCGCAGGGCCCGTAGCCCAATTGGCAGAGGCACACGGTTTAGGTCCGTGCCAGTGAGAGTTCGAGTCTCTCCGGGCCCACTCGAATCCCCCCGCTCGCTCAGCCGATCGTGACGAACCGATCGGCTCTCGAGTTCACGTCGACGCCTTCCGCCGATCTTCGACCGCATCCTCACTACCCCTCCACGGGTACCCACTGGTACTTTGGTACCGAGAAGGTCGTTCGTATCGCCTCGAGAGGAGTTCGGCCATGGCCACGACGGCGCCGATCAAGGTGGACGCCGCGACCGATGAACTCGTGTCTCACGCAGCTCATTTCCTGTCGCGCTCGAAGAAGGACATCGTCGACGCCGCCGTGCGCGAGTACGTCGACGCTCACCGCGACGAGATCAACACGGGCATCAAAGCCGCACTCGGCCGACTCAACGGCTCCGACGCCGCCGCTGTCTCCCTGCTGACCGGATTCAGCGCCTCCGAGATCGACGACCTCGGCGGCCTGCCGAAGTAGCTCAGCGTGTGCCCATCGGCACCCGCCGCAACCAAGTTCTCTAGCATTTCGATCATGACCCAGGTCCCGGTCGGCGTCCGTCCGACGAAGAGATGCCTGGCCGACCTCGGCCTTTCGGTGCCGGATCTCGGCCACCCACTCGAAGAGCTGGACAACCCGGTCGTCGCGGCCGCGCAGGCGGTCCCGCACCAGCGGGACGCCGGCGGGGCTCGCCGGATCTTGGCTCTGTGCGACCGGGTGTGGTTCAAGGTCAAGACCGCCGATCAGCGAGCCGTCGTCACCCGGCTGCACGACGACGACCTGCCGGACGGACTGCCACGCGACGCCGGCCGGTGGTGGATCGGCGCAGCGGGACGCCGCCAAGCCGACAGCCCCCAGCGCGACTTCTACGAGTCGATCAAGCGCGAGTGCACGGACGGCAAGACCGTCTCGACCGCGCGTCTCCTCCCTGCGGACTGGGATTGGAAGCGCTTCACCGCCGAACAAGCCGTCGCCTGGCGTCGTGAGATGAAGAAAATGGTGCTCCGCCTCATCTCGATGTCGCTCACGACCGGAAAGCTCGCCGTGGCCGAGTTCCGCCACCATCGCGTCAAAGCTCTGGTGCGTCTCGACGAGGACCACGAGGCCTACCTGGCGATCATCGCCGAAGGCATTCCCGACCCGGCGATCTTCGCCCTGCTCCTCGACTGTGTTCCCGGCGTCACGCCGGACGACTGGCAGCCTGAGCCGTCTCCGCTCGCGGAGACGGAATCGGCGCCCGGCGAGATCATCTGGTCGACGCTGCTTCGCTCGGAGGTTGCGAGCGCGATTCTCGACCTCGACACCGCCCGCTGACCTCGCCCCCGGCTCCCCTGAGGCTCAGCCGAGCGTGACGTGCGGTGCCAGCGCCCGCAGGAAGTCCGGGGCGTCGAACAGCTCGCCCGCCGAGGCGACGCCCTTCGTCCTGGTGCGGCCCGTCAGGATCCGCTCCACCGCCTCCACCGCTAGCGGCGCCGTGACCGCGTAGATGTCCCGGCCCCGCGCCGCCATCCGGCGCACCTCGCCGTCGGACCGCACCACGACGTCGACCACGAACGTCTCCGGGGCCCCCACCCGCTCCTGCGCCGCCGACAGGCCCTCGGCCGCCACCGACGTCATGTACGTCGTCACCGACGGGACCGTCAGGTGGCTGGGGATCGTCACGATGTCGGCCATCGTGAACTCGCCCAGCACCGGCTGCGCGCCCAGTGGCTCGGGGAACGGCCACGACAGCTTCGGCAGCGCGTCGTCGTGGTACTCCAGGCGACCGTCCGCGAACCGGATGCGCTTACCGCCGCGCCGCGTGTGGGAGACGCGGCCCGCGGCGAGCGTTCCCGCCGTCGGGTGCCAGCCGCTCAGGCCGTACGCGACGTGGATCTCGTCCGCGCTCGCCCAGTCGCCCATGGCCGCCGTGGCCAGCAGGTCGCCGAGACCGCCGTAGAACGCCATCGCCGGGACGACCACGGTGTCCGCGTCCGCGAAGCGCGCGAAGGTGTCGAGGTTGGCCTCCAGCTCGGCCGCGACGTCCACATAGGGCACGCCCGCCCGCTGCGCCGCCTCGATCACCGGGGCGGCCGTCTCCGCGAAGGGTCCCGCGGTGTTGATCACCGCGGCCACACCCGCCAGCGCACGGTCGAGCGACGCCGGGTCGTCGACCGACGCCGGCCGGCCGCCGGGCAGGCGCGCCGCGTCGCGGCCGGAGAGGATCGGCTCGAAGCCGCGTGCGCGCAGCTCGGCCACCACGAAACGGCCGGTGTGCCCGTAAGCGCCGTAAACCAGTACCGATGTCATGCAGCCATCCTGACGAGCGCGGCGCCGCGCTGACAGTGTCCGGAACGCCATCATGCGTACAATTCCGGACATGAAGACTGTGGCGCTGGCCGCGACCGACGGGATGCTCTCCTTCGAGCTGGCCATCGCGTCGGAGGTCTTCGGCGAGAACCCCCGGTACGACTTCGCCGTCTGCGGCTCGGCACCGGTGCTGGTCGGCCGGTTCCGGCTGGAGCCGGAGCACGGGTTCGACCGGCTGGCGCGCGCCGACACGGTGCTGGTCCCGGGCTGGGCGGACGTCGACATCGCCCCGCCGGCCGACCTGCTCGACGCCGTGCGCGAGGCCCACGCGCGGGGCGCGCGGGTGGCGTCCCTCTGCACCGGTGCGTTCGTGCTGGCCGCCGCCGGCCTGCTCGACGGGCTGCGCGCGACGACCCACTGGGCCCACACCGGCGTGCTGGCCGCGCGCTACCCGGCGGTGACCGTGGACCCGGACGTGCTCTACGTCGACAACGGCAGCGTCCTGACGTCGGCGGGCAAGGCCGCGGCGATGGACCTGTGCCTGCACCTGGTCCGCACCGACCACGGCTCGGCCGTCGCCAACACGATCGCCCGCCGCCTCGTCGTGCCGCCGCACCGCGACGGCGGCCAGGCCCAGTTCGTCCCCGCGCCGGTGCCCGCCCGGGACGACCACCCGCTCACCGAGCTGTTCCCCTGGGCGACCGGACGCCTGGACAGGCCGCTGTCGGTGGACGACCTGGCGCGGCGGGCCGGCATGAGCACCCGCACCCTGACCCGCCACTTCCGGACGGTCACCGGCACGACGCCGCTGCAGTGGCTGCTGACCCAGCGCATCCGCCGCGCGCAGGAGCTGCTGGAGACGTCGAAGAGCAGCGTCGACGCCATCGCGGAGGCGGTCGGCATGGGCACGGCCACGACGTTGCGCCGGCACTTCCACCGCACGGTCGGCGTGGCCCCGGACGCCTACCGCCGGACGTTCCGCGGTCAGTAGCGGACGTCGCTCTGCAGCAGGGGCGGGTAGACCGCCGACGGCTCCCCGTCGACCGTCGTGCCCGCGAACTGCAGCATCGCGCGCTGGGCGCCGCGCATCGGGGCCGGGTAGTCCAGCGTCGGCGCCGAGACGTCGTCCAGCCGGGCGAGCTGGTCCGCCGAAAGGGCGATCTCCAGCGCCGCGAGGTTGCCGGTCAGGTGCTCCAGGCGGCGGGCGCCGACGATCGGGACGACCGTGCCCGGACGGGCGCGCAGCCAGGCCAGGGCCACCGCGGCGGACGTCGTGCCCAGCTCATCCGCGATCGCCGCGACGACATCGATGACGTCGAACTCCGCTTCGCTCGGGCCGCCGACGTACGCCGTGCGGGCCGACTCGGGGGTGCCGGCGCCGCGGCGGTACTTGCCGGACAGGAAGCCGTTCTTCAGCGGGCTCCACGGCGTCAGCGCGATCCCCTGGTCGAGCGCGAAGGGGGCGAGCTCGCCCTCGACGGTGCGGGCCAGCAGCGAGTACTCGACCTGCAGCGCGATCAGCGGCGTCCAGCCCCGCAGCTGCGCGGTCGTCTGGGCCTGCGCGGTGACCCACGCCGGGGTATTGGAGAAGCCGACGTAGCGGATCTTGCCCGCGCGGACCAGGTCGTCGAGGGTCCGCAGGGTCTCCTCGATCGGGGTGTTGCGGTCCCAGTTGTGCAGCCAGTACAGGTCGAGGTAGTCGGTCCGCAGGCGGCGGAGGGTCTGGTCGAGCTGGGCGATGATCGACGCGCGGCCCGCGCCGCCGCCGTTCGGGTCGCCGGGGAACATGTTGCCGAAGAACTTGGACGCCAGCACGACGTGCTGCCGACGCCCGGGCCGCGCGGCGAAGAAGTCGCCGAGGATCTTCTCCGAGTGGCCGTTGGTGTAGAAGTTGGCCGTGTCGACGAAGTTCCCGCCCAGGTCCAGGTAGGACGCGAGGATCTTCTCGGACTCCTCGACGCTGCAGCCGGCGCCGCCCGGGTCCTCGCCGAAGGTCATCGCGCCGAGCGCGAACGGGCTGACGCGCAGTCCGGACCGGCCGAGGGTGACGTAGTGGTCGAGTGACATGAAACGCTCCTTGCGTGTCGGATTACCTGGTACCAGGAAACGCTAAGTGCCAGCTCAGCGGTAGATCGATCCACGCGGCCTCTTGCACGATCCTGCCGACCTTGGTTCCCTTGAGGCATGCTGCTCGCCGAAATCCGCGACCTCATCGCGGCGCACGCCCACGCGGACCTGCGCACCCGCGTACCGGGCCTGCTGTTGTCCAAAGTGGACTCCGCGGAGCCGCACCATTCGCTGACGGAGCCGCTGCTGGTCGTCATGGCGCAGGGCGGCAAGCGGTTGCTCCTGGGCGAGCAGGTGCACGAGTACACGGCCGGGCAGTACCTCCTGGTCACCACGGACCTGCCGGTGACCGGCCACTTCGTGGGCGCGTCACCGCGGACGCCGGCGTTGGGCATGGGCCTGGCCCTGCGGCCCGCGGCCATCGCGCCGCTGCTGCTGGAGACACCGCCGACGCGCTCGCGCGACACGTCGCCGATCGCGATCGGCGACGCCGGCGCCGACCTGCTGGACGCCACCGCGCGGCTGCTGCGCCTGCTCGACCACCCGGCGGACGCGCCGGTGCTCGCGCCGCTGATCGAGCGCGAGATCCTGTGGCGGCTGCTCACCGGCCCGCACGGCGGCCTGCTGCGCCAGATCGGCCTGGCCGACAGCAGCCTGTCGCACGTCAGCCGGGCGATCCGCTGGATCCGCGGCAACTACGCCGAGCCGATGCGCGTCGACGAGCTGGCGCGGCTGACCGGCATGAGCCCGTCGGCGTTCCACCGCCACTTCCGCGCGGTGACGGCGATGAGCCCGCTGCAGTTCCAGAAGCGCATCCGCCTGCAGGAGGCGCGGTCCCTGCTGGTCGCCGGCGCGGGCGACATCGCGGGGGTGGGACACCTCGTGGGGTACGACAGCCCGTCGCAGTTCAACCGCGAGTACCGGCGGTTGTTCGGGGCGCCGCCCGGCCAGGACGCGGCGCGCCTGCGCGAGGCCGCGGCGCCGGCCGCGCAACTGCCCTGACCGCCGATCCGTTCAAGACCGCCGGCCACGCCGGTGCGACCCTGAACCGGTGACTGCGAACCTCTCCGCGGCGGCGTCCTTCCTGGCCACGCACGCCCGTCTCCTCGACCGCCGCCGCTTCGAACTGCTTCTCGGCGAGACCGACGCCGCCGCCGTGCTCGCCGCCGCCGACGGCTATCGCAATCCCGACGGCGGCTACGGCTGGGGTCTCGAGCCGGACCTGCGCGCCCCGGAAAGCCAGCCCGGCGGCGCCCTGCACGCGTTCGAGGTGTTCGAAGACATCGCCCCCGGCACCGCGCCGCACGCGGCGAAGCTCTGCGACTGGCTGGCCGGCGCGTCCCGCCCCGACGGTGGCCTGCCCTTCGCGCTGCCGGTGGCCGACCCGGCGGGCTGCGCGCCGTTCTGGGTCCAGGCCGATCCCGACGAGGCCACCCTGCAGAGCACGGCGTTCGCGGCCGCCGTCGCGCTGCGCGTCGCGCGGCACGACCGCGCCGTGCGCGACCACCCGTGGCTGGCCGGCGCGACGCAGTACTGCTTCCGCGCCATCAAGGAACTCTCCGAAGCCCCGCACGCGATCGTGCTGTCCTTCGCGGTGCAGTTCGCCGACGCGGCCCACGACATTCACCCCGACGCCAGCGAGCTGCTGGACCACCTCGGCGCGTTCGTCCCGGCCGACGGCCTGGCCGCGGTGGCCGGCGGGTCCGAGGGCGAGACCCTGCGCGCTCTGGACTTCGCGCCGCTGCCGGACCGCCCGGCGCGCGCGTTGTTCAAGCAAGACGTGATCGACGCCGAGCTGCGGCGGCTCGCCGGGGAGCAGCAGGACGACGGCGGCTGGCGCGTCGACTTCGCGAGCTTCTCGCCCGCCGCGGCCCTCGAATGGCGCGGCTACGCCACCGTGCGTGCCGTGTCGATCCTGCAGCGCAACGGCGTCCTCCGACCGTCGCGGAAAGCTCTACACGGGTGACGCCGACGTTCACTCGGCCGTGGCGTATCACATCGCAGCCAGTGAGACGACCACGGACCGCGACGTGCCGGCGTCACCGAACGGAGCCGGCCGGACGGCGACCGGCGGGCGACCGGACCACCCCGGGTGGCCCGGCCTCCGCCCGCCGCCGTCGCGACGGCCGGTCGAAGCCGTCGAACCCGCTCGAACGAGCGGCGCGCTGTGCCGGGTTCGGGACGAAACTCCTGATCATCACGCGCCTTCCGGTCTCCGGCGCCGAACCCGTAGGGTGACGGGGAAGCCGGTACCCGGAGGTGAGCCATGGCGTCGCGCAACCCCCTGGGCTGGTTCGCCCGCTGGGCGGACTGGTTCGAAGGACGCGGCGTCTACGTGCCCGGCGAGGAGAGCCGCGCGGTCGACCCGGTCCGCGATTTTGGCTGGCTGATGGCCGCCTGGGTCGCCGGAGTGGCGATCTTCATCCTGTTGTTCGCCCTCGCGGTTTAAGTGGCACGTGGATGGTGATTGTCACCACCCGTGCCGTTCCGGTCACGGATTGGCCACGGGGCGGCACCAGGTGCGCGACAACCCCCCGTGGCGCCTCGTAACCCCGCGCGATCACGACCAGAGTGGAGCGGGTTCGCCCGGCACACCCCGATGCCGACGGCACCCCCGACCCGCCGACTGGAGTACCCGCGATGGCGCCCGCGCGCACGTGCAAGATCATTTTCACCTCAGGGCTGTTGTGCCTGGCGGTGGCGTGCGGGGTCCCGGCGCAGGAAGGCACCGCCGCGCTCGGCGCCGGCTCCCCCGCACCCGCGGGTGCCGCGGCGGCCCAGGCGGGCAACGACCTGAAGTTCGGGGCCGACCACCGGTTCGCCAGCGGCGTCACCATCTCGGTCGGCTCGCCCCAGTCGTTCCAGCCCAGCCCGTCGGCGTACCCGCAGAGCCCGCGCGGCGCGGCCTTCGACGTCCTGCTGACCAACAACGGCACCACGACGTACAAGCTTTCGGGCCTCGCGGTCACGGCCACCGCGGCCGGCGCGGCGGTCAAGCAGGTCGTCGACACGACGCAGGGCTTCACCGGCATCGCCGACGCGGGCAAGGACGTGCTGCCGGGCCGCTCGGTGCACGTCACCCTGGCCTTCGCGGTGCCGCAGGACCCGACGCAGCTCCGGCTGCGGTTCAGGCCGAGCACGACCGAAGAAGCCGTGGTCACCTACTGCGGACCCGCCTGAGCCGGCGCCCGTTACGCTCGGCGGCATGACCGAGCGCCTTTCCCCCGGTGACGACGCCCCGGACTTCGCACTGCCCGACAGCGAGGGCAAGGAAGTGTCGCTGCGCGAGTTCCGCGGCAAGTCCGTCGTCGTGTACTTCTACCCGGCCGCGAGCACGCCGGGCTGCACCAAGCAGGCCTGCGACTTCCGCGACAACCTCGCCGACCTGAACGACGCCGGCTACCAGGTCATCGGCATCTCACCGGACACGCAGGCGAAGCTCGCGAAGTTCGTCGCGACGGAAGAGCTGACGTTCCCGCTGCTGGGCGACCCGGACAAGACCGTGATCGAGGCGTGGGGCGCCTACGGCGAGAAGAAGAACTACGGCAAGACGTACCTGGGCGTCATCCGCTCGACGTTCGTCGTCGACCCGGAAGGCAAGATCGCACAGGCCTTCTACAACGTCCGCGCGACCGGTCACGTCGCGAAGCTGATCCGGGACCTCGGCCTGGCCGCCTGATCACCGCGGAGCTGCCCGGCCGCGGGCCGGGCAGCTCACGCCGTCAGCCGGCCAACGCCGGCGCGAGCCGCTGAAGCAGCCAACCGGCACACCAGCGCGCCTCGGAGTCTTCGGAAACGGCTTCCTTGGCGAGCTTCGCGGCCAGCTTCCGCGGATCAGGCGCGGTGACCGGATCGGCCGCGACGGCCTTCGACGTCACCCAGTCCCACTGCATGAGCCGCGACACCTCGGACGCGAGGCACAGCTCACGGACCCGATCGTCGGTGTCGAGCACCCGAGCGACGAGATCGGCGTTTTCGCGGCCCGGCAGGAACCCGATGATGGACACGGCGTTGGCCCGCAACGTCGACGTCTTCCCGGTGACCGCCCACCGGCGGAAGTTCTCGACGCCCGCCGCGCTGACGACGGGAGCGACCGCCGCGTCGATCGTGCTCGACGTCGGCCCTTCGGCGAAGATGCCGGGATCACCGGCTTCGACCGCGGCCTTGACGGCGGCCAGGTGCTCGCCGTCCTCGATCTTCCTGAGCTTCGGGTGGGTGATGTCCTTGCGCTTCATGCCATTCCCCAGCACCTTCTCGTACGCGGTCACCACATCGAGGGTAACCGGCCGGACCCCGGTCTCCACTTGCCCGAGGTAGGACTTGGAAAAGTTCGCAGCCGTCGCCATCTCGGCGAGGCTCAGCTTCACGTACTCGCGAGCGGCGCGTAATCGCGCGCCCGACTCGTACTCACCCTCGGTTGCAGACACCAGCAGACACCGCCTCGGTTCATCTCACCCGCTGTGCTGCCGAGACTACAGAAGTGGGAGGAAACCAAGAACTGCCCAGCGCCATGATCCACATCGATCCGGTGGCGATACATCCGGTGCTCGGCGGGTACTGGCACCGGACGCAGCTGCCGGGCATACCCGAACCCGGGCAAACGCTGGTCATGCTCTGCGGAGCCCGCGGCGTCGCCGCGTTCGAGGCACTGGCGCGGCGATGTGACCGCGGCGCGCCGCACCGCTGCACTGAATGCGACGCGCGCTACCGGCGCGCCATCGGTATGCCGCCCAGCCCCTTTCGTGAGGCCGCACCGGTGAGCCGCCTGATCGGCGGCTGACCGCTCGCTCATCGGTTCCACACACCCTTTCGGGACGCTGCCCGGGTTACGAAAGGGAGGACACCCACATGGCAGCGAAGATCCCCGTGCTCGCCGCGGCCGTCTTGCACCGCGACGCTCGTCGCCGCGGCCAATCGCAGCACCGTCGTGACCGGCGGGCACTGCGTCCACACCATGGACCTGATCGGCAACGATCCACAGTGGACAGGCAAACTCCTTTTCGTGCCAGGGTTCCGGGACAACATCCGCCCGTACGGCGAGTTCGTCGCCCGCGCGGCCTTCGCCGACACGACCTGGGTGACCGACGACCAGCAGTCCGGCCACGACCAGGCGTTCCTGGTGCTGAGCCCGGACGGCCACGGCCGCCGCGCCGCCGACGTCACCCAGGCCGCCCAGCCACTCGGCATCGGGCTGCCCGGCACCCTGCCGGCGCAGGAGTTCGGCTACCCGCGTGCCGCGAAAACGCCCGGCCACCAAGGACGTCCGGAGTTCACCGGGCAGCGCGTCGCGCACTGCTGGGGCGCGCCGAAGGAGAACCCGGGCAACGCCGACGTCTCGATGCCGCGCGGTCAGTGGGGCGTGCCGTGCGACATGGGCGGCGGCGCCAGTGGCGGGCCGCGGCTGACGGCGTTCTCCGGGAAGACCGGCTACGGCGTGGTCGTCGGCGTCGACACCGAGGCCTGGTACCTGCACGCCGACGGCTCGCTCTGCCTCGACCAGACGCCGGACTGCACGCGCTACCTGTTCGGGCCGCAGTTCACGACAGCGGTCACCCAGCCGCTGTACCAGCGGGCAGCCGCAGCGTGAACGTCGCACCCTGGTCGGGAACGGAGGCCGCGGTGACCGTGCCGCCGTGCGCCTCCGCCAGTTTCCGGACGATGGCCAGCCCCAGGCCGCTGTGAAAACCGGAGCTTCGCTCCGGGCCGGGGGCTCCGCCACCCGGAGCCCCCGAAAGACCGCTGGCGCCGGTCCCCCGGGTCCGTGCTTTGTCGGCGCGCCAGAACCGGTCGAACACGTGCGGCAGGTCGTCGGCGGCGATCCCGGTGCCGGTGTCGGCGACTTCGATGATGACGTCGTCGCCGTCCCGCCGGCCGCGCAGCACCACCGAGCCGCCGGCGGGTGTGTGCCGGACGGCGTTCGACACGAGGTTGCCGACGGCTTGGCGCAGCCGCACCGGATCGGCGGTCACCTCGAGGGCGGCGGGCGTCTCGACCGAGAGCGCGATGCCCGCCGGGCGCTGCGCCGCCGCGACCTGGGCCAGCAGGTGCGCCGCGTCCACCGGCTCCGGGTGCAGCCGCAGCGCGCCGGCGTCGGCGAGCGCCAGGTCCTGCAGGTCGTCGACGATGTGCTGCAAGTGGACGGCTTCTTCGAGCAGCGAGTCGACCAGCTCGTCGTCGAGGCGGCTGATGCCGTCCTGCGTCGCCTCCAGCCAGCCGCGGATGTTGCTCAGCGGCGTCCGCAGCTCGTGCGCGATGTCGCTGACCATCGCCTTGCGCGTCTCCTCCAGGCGTTCGCGGCTGGCGGACATGGCGTTGAACGCGGTCCCGAGCCGCGCGATCTCGTCACGCCCGCGCACCTTGACCTGAGCGCCGCTCTCGCCGCCTTCCATCCGCTTCGCCGCACCCGTCAGCGCGCGCAGCGGCCGGATCAGCCGGATCCCGCCGAGCACCGTGACGGCCAGCGTCAGCAGCAGGATCCCGCCGGCCACCTCGAACAGGCGGACTTTGTTCTCCGGCGACAGCGTGAACCCAGTGGGCGCCTCGCCGCCCGGCGCGGTGAGGTAGAGCGACGCGGCGGGCGCGACGAACGGCGTCAGCTGCTCCCGCCGCGCGGCGCTCAGGCACGACTGGACGGCCTGGTTCGACTCGGCGCTGCGCACCACGCCCTTCTGCACCCAGGTGAAGTCGAGCAGCACCTGCACCTGGGCGAGCGGCTTGGGCTCGGGCCCACGGTTCAGGCACGCGCTCACCAGCGTCGACAGCTGGTCCAGCGCGGCCTGTTCGGACTTCGCCGGCAGGCTGAGCGTGCTGCCGTTGCACGACGACAGCACGAACGGGTCGGCGCCGTCGATCCGCGGGTGCCCACCCGGCGACGTCACGACGGTGCCGGCGCCGGAGCGCGTCTGCACGCACCGCAGGACGCGCTGGGCGAGCGCGCCGAGGCGGGTGCGGTCGGCGTCGGACAGCGCGTACGGCCCGACGGCGTCGGGGTCGATCCGGTCGGCGGTCGTTTCCTGCCCCAGCCCGGAGTCGACCTGCAGCGGGTCGACGACGATCGAGGGCCGCAGCGGCAGCGGCCGGCCGTCGGTGGCCGAGTCGAAGACGGGCGTGCCGTCGGTGAGCGTCAGCGCGATGCGGCGGCCGGTGATCGACGCGGTGCCGCGCACCTCGGCGGCGACGTCGCGCCAGTTCGGGTGGGTCGCGGCGTACTTCAGCAGGCCGCGGTAGATGTTGCCGTCGTCGGCGAGCGCCTGGCCCTGCTCCTGCTGGATCGCGCCGGACGTCGTGCGCGCGGCGAGCCACGCGGTCGCGGCGATCGAGGCCACCGCGACCAGCGCCGAGAGCACGAACAACCGCAGGAGGAGGCTACGGCGCATCGGCGCCCGCGGTCAGCTTGTAGCCGACGCCGTAGACCGTGACGAGCCGCGCCGGGCGCCGCGGGTCGGCCTCGATCTTCTTGCGCAGGTTCATCACGTGCACGTCGATCGCGCGTTGCGTGATGTAGCGGTCGAAACCGTGCAGGTGCTCCAGCAGCTGGCCGCGCGTGAACACGCGGTCCGGCTGGGCGGCCATCAGCTCCAGCAGGCGGAACTCGCCGGGAGTGCACTCGATCGCGTGACCGTCGACGGTCACCTCGTGGCGCAGCGGATCCACGGTCAGCGCGCCCACGCGGGTCGTCCCGCCGGGACGCGCGGGGGCGGCGCGGCGCAGCAGCGTCCGGATCCGCGCCATCAGCTCGCGCGGGCTGAACGGCTTGGTGACGTAGTCGTCGGCGCCGAGGTCGAGGCCGGCGAGCAGATCGTCCTCTGTGGAGCGTGCGGTGAGCATCAGCACCGGCAGGTCGGTCTCGGCGCGCAGCGTGCGGCAGATCTCGAGGCCGTCCATCCCGGGCAGCATCACGTCGAGCACCAGCAGGTCCGGCGGGTGCCGGCGGACCAGGTCCAGCGCGGCGGTGCCGTCCCCGACGACGACCACGGTGTGCCGCTCCCGCTCGAGGTAGCGCCGGACGAGCTCGGCCTGCTTGGCGTCGTCCTCGGCCAGCACGATGTGGGCGCACATGGTCCCGAGCATAAGCGCGGCTACCGGAAGACCACGATTTCCTCATGGGTCCCTGACATTCCGCTGTGAGGCTGACGCCATGAGCACAACCCGATCGGGTGGCCGGCGCCGGTGGGTGTGGCTGGTTGTCACCGCCGTCGTCGTGGTCCTGCTGGGCGCCACGGCGTTCTTCGTCGTCCGGCACGGGCGCGGCACCGCCGTCACCGCCGCGCCACCGCCCGCGGTGACGACCGTCGCCGTCCGCAAGACGGACCTGGCGAACACGCAGTCCTTCACCGGCACCCTCGGCTTCGGCACGCCACAGCCGCTGAAGGGCACCGGCGCCGGGACCGTGACGAAGCTGCCCGCGATCGGGGACGTCGCTCAGCGCGGCCACGCGCTGTACTCCGTGGACGGTCGGCCGGTGCCGGTGTTCTTCGGCGACACGCCGTTGTTCCGCAAGCTCGACAACCCGGACCTGTCCGGGCCGGACGTCACGATGGTCGCCGCCAACCTGGCCGCGCTCGGGTACAAGGTCGGGCACCCGAAGACGTTCACGTTCGCCGATGTCCTGAAGAAGTGGCAGAAGAAGGCCGGTCTGGACGAGACGGGCACGCTCGACGTCGGCCAGGTCGCGGTGCTGACCGGCCCGGTGCGGGTCAACTCGGTGACCGCGCAGCCCGGCGACCCGGTCGCGGAACCCCTGCTCACGGTGACGTCCACGACGAAGGTGGTCGTCGCGCCGGTGGACGCCTCGGACGTCGCGGCGATCAAGACCGGCGCCGCCGTCTCGGTGGTCCGACCCGACGGCAAGAGCGTCCCGGCGAAGGTGACGTCGGTCAGCACGGACGTCGCGGAGGGACAGGGGCCGCCCAAGGTGAACGTCACGGTCACCCCCGACGACCCGCAGTCCGTCGCCGATCTCGACTCCGCGGCGGTGCAGGTGCGGATCGCGACCGAGACCCACGCGGGGGTGCTCGCGGTCCCGGTCGGCGCGCTGATCGCGCTGCGCGAAGGCGGTTATGCCGTGCAGCTGCCGGACGGGACGCTGAAGGCCGTCGAGACCGGGATGTTCGCGCGCGACCTCGTCGAGGTCCGCGGCGCGGGCGTCGCCGAAGGCCTGAAGGTGGTGACGACGTCGTGACGCCGGTGCTGGCCCTGCGCGGGGTGAGCAAGCGTTATCCCGGCGACGTCGTCGCGCTCGACGACGTCACGCTGACCGTGTCCGACGGCGAACTCCTGGCCATCGCCGGGCCGTCCGGCTCCGGCAAGTCGACGCTGCTGCACATCGCCGGGACGCTCGACCTGCCGACGTCGGGGACGGTGGAACTCGACGGCGAAGACGTCACGCGGCTGAGCGACCGGCACCTGTCGGCGTTGCGTGGAAGGCGGCTGGGGTTCGTGTTCCAGCAGTTCCACCTGACCGACGGACTGTCCGCTGTGGACAACGTGGCGACCGGCCTGCTGTACGCGGGTGTCCCCCGCCGGCAGCGCCGCCCGCTGGCGCTGGAGGCGCTCGGCCGGGTCGGGCTCGCGCACCGCGTCGAGCACCGGCCACACGAGCTTTCCGGCGGTGAACGCCAGCGCGTCGCGATCGCCCGCGCCGTCGTCAACGACCCGGCGCTGGTGCTGGCCGACGAGCCGACCGGCGCGCTGGACACCGCCAACGGCGAGGCCGTGCTGGACCTGCTGACCGGTCTGCACGCCGACGGCACCACGATCGCCGTCATCACGCACGACCGGGACATCGCGGCGCGGCTGCCCCGGCGCGTCGAGTTCCGTGACGGCCGGATCGTGCGGGATTCGGCGTGAAAGCGGCGCGGCTTTCCTTGGTGGACGTGCTTTCCCTGGGCCTGCTCGGCATCCGGACGCGGCGGCTGCGGGCGGCGTTGTCCGCGCTCGGGATCGCGCTGGGCATCGCGACGATGATCGTGGTCACCGGCATCCCGGCGTCGAGCCAGGCGGCGTTGCTGGACAAGCTGACGGCGCTGGGCACGAACATGCTCCGCGCCGAGCCGCAGCCGAACCAGACGCCGCCGGTCGTGCTGCCGGAGTCCGCGCTGGGCAGCGTCGGGCGGATCGGCCCGGTGACGACCGCGGCGGCCGTCGCGAACACCCACGCCGTCGTCCGCCGGTCCGACCGCACGGACCCGCAGGACGGCTCGGGCCTTTCGGTGCTGGCCGCGTCGCCGGGGTTGCTGGCAGCGTTGAACGGGAGTGTCCAATCAGGACGGTTCGAGACTTCGGATCTGCCCGTGGTGACGCTGGGGTACGTGGCCGCGTCCCGGCTCGGCATCCCCTCCCTGGTCCCGGGTCAGGCACCGCCGGTCGTGATGATCGGGACGACCTGGTACACGGTCACGGGTGTGCTCGCGCCAATGCCGCTGGCGCCGGACGTCGAACGCGCGGTCCTCGTCGGCTGGGGCTCGGCGAAACGGTTCCTGGCCTTCGACGGCCACCCGACCGTGATCTACGTGAAGTCCCGCGAGGACGCGATCGGCGACGTCCGCGCGGTGCTGCCGGCGACGCTGAACCCGGAGCTGCCCGGCCTGGTCCAGGTGTCCCGGCCGTCGGACGCGTTGGCGGCGAAACAGGCGACGCAGACGGCGTTCTCCGCGCTGTTCCTGGGTTTGGCCGGCGTCGCGCTGCTGGTCGGCGGGGTCGGCGTGGCCAACACGATGTTCATCTCGGTGCTGGAACGCCGTCGCGAGATCGGCCTGCGCCGCGCGTTGGGGGCGACGCGCGGCCAGATCCGCGACCAGTTCCTGACCGAGGCGGTGGCGTTGTCCGGCCTCGGCGGCATCGCCGGGACGTCGGTGGGCGTGCTGGTCACGCTGGGATACGCGACATACCAAGGGTGGCCGCCGGTGATCCCGCCGTTGTCCGTGGTGGGCGGGGTGCTCGGCGCGCTGGTCGTCGGCGTGGCGGCGGGCCTGCACCCGTCGCTGCGCGCCGCCCGGATGCCGCCGACGCAGGCGCTGGCGTGAGTCGCTCACGCCGTCCTGACGAGTTCCTGAAAAGCGCCGGTCATGCTCTGCTCATGGCACTTCGTTTCCTCGCTGGTCTGGCTTTGCTCCTCGGCTTGGCCGCGTGCTCGTCCCCACCACCCGCGGCTCCTCAGGTGGCTTCGCTTTCCACGCCCGCGGCTACGTCGGCGACTTCCGCACCGCCGTCGACGGACGCGGACGGCGGCCGCCCCCGCCACCGCGTCGACGAGACGGCGGAGGAGTCCCAGCGGCTGATCGAGCCGTGGCGCACGTGCATGAAGGACCACGACGCGGACGTCGACACGCAGCCGAACAGCATCGAGGGCGCGGAGAAGTGGAGCGCGGACCACAAAGCCGCGGGTGACGCGTGCCGCGCGAAGCTGCCGCTGCTGCCGTGGGGCATGGACCGCGACAACCCGGCGTACCAGGACAACATGCACAAGTGGGTGCAGTGCATGAACGACAAGGGCATGCACGTGGTGGAGACCCCGGACAACGACGAGTCCCCGTGGACCTACGGAAGCGACACCCAACCGCCGAACGCGGACAAGATCGAACACGACTGCGAAGTCTCGATCCTCGGCCCGAGTGACAAGTAGAGTTCGCCCATTCGGCCGTGTGACATGCCGATAGGCTTTCGTCCCGTGTCCGTGCCGAGCCAGATCCCCGCCGACGTCGCCGAGCTCACCGTCCCGGCGGACCAGGGCCCCGACGAACTGGTCGAAGAGCTGTACGCCCGGATCCCGGGCCTGGCCGAGCAGGTGCTGGTCAGGTTCGAGGATCGGCTGGACAGAGGCATCAGCCACGCCGCCGATCGCGAAACGGCGCGCACGAAGATCAAAGATCGCGTGACCGAGGACGCGGCGACCTTCCTCAGCGAAACCAACGAGCAGATCTCCCGGTTGCGCCAGGCCCGCCGGGACCTGGCCTCGCACGAACGGCGGCCGGCTCCCTCGGCCCCGCGGCTGCCGGACGCACGGGACAAACGCGCCCACGCCGGTCTGGGCCTGGTCTTCGGCACCGGCGTGCTGGTCCCCCTGGTCTTCTGGCAGCTGCTCCAGGCGCCGATGAGCACGTCCGGGCACGTCTGGACCTCGGTAGCGGTCGTGGTGGCCGGCCTCCTCCTGATGTGGCCGGCCGGCCGGGTCGTGGTGCGAGCCGGGCGAAGGCTCACCGGCGGGAAGATGCTCGACGGCGGCGGCTGGCTGCTCGTGCTCGGTGTTCCCACGACGTACGCGCTGTCCCTCTGGCGGCTCTGGACGTCGTCGGCCGAGGGCATGGGCCCGGTCCTGGCGGTCGTGGTCTGGTTCGTCGTGGCGCTGCTGGTCTGGTTCGTGGTCTTCGTCCTCTACGCCGTCGTCAACCAGCCCGCCAAGAGAAAGCCACAGGCGAGCTGCCTGGCGGTGGCCGTCGTCCGCCGGGAGCTGCTCGTCACGGTCGTCGTGGCCGTGCTCCTGGCGCCGGTGCTGACCGGCGTCGTCCCGGTGCCATGGCCCGCGTGGGTCATCTGGCTGGCGCTGGACGCGCTCCTGCTCGCGGGGACGGCGCTCGGCGGTCCGCTGTCGCTCCTGGCACCGCTCGCCTTGTCGGACGACGTCGCGCGGTACGGCAGCCGGGCGTGGGAACGGCGCCGCGACGAGCTACGGAACCTGCAGGAGGCCGCCGATCAGGCGTGGTCGGAGGCGGCCGCAGCACCCGTCGAGCGCAGCGTGCGGCACCACCTCAACGCCGTCCTGGAGCCGCCGTTCAGCACGGTGCTGCCGGAGCTCGAGCGCGGCTCGCTCGGCCAGATGCGGGCCGGCGACCGGGTGGTCACGGACACGGCGGCCGGTGTCCGATTGAAGTCGCTCCTGGCGGGGATCAGCGGCGGCGCGGTCGGCATGGCCGGGCCGCGCGGCGTCGGGAAGTCCACCCTGCTGGAGGCCTACCAGGCCGGGCAGCTCCTGAAGACCGGCGGTGTGCACGTCGCGCTCCTCGAAAGCGTCCCGGTGCGCTACGACGTCCGCGAGTTCACGCTGTACCTCTACGCCCGGATGTGCGCGGCGGTGATCGACTTCTGCGCCGGCCGGGCCACCACGAGCCCGAAGCCGCCCAGCGCCTGGCCGGCCCGCCGTGCCCGGCTTCGCCGGCTGTGGCCGTTCGCCGCGGTGGTGGTGGCGTGGCTCGGGCTGGGCCTCGCCGGCACGTTCGCCCTGCGCGACCCGAAGTTCGACTTCCGCGTGTGGCTCACCTCGATGTGGTGGCCGGTGGTGTCCGTGGTCGCGGTGGCCGGGCTGGCCGCGATGGCCGCCCGCCGCCGTCCCGGCTCGGCCGCCACCACACCGCCGGCCGAGCACGCCGGGACGCGGCCCGGCAGCCTGGCCGAGCTGCGGACGATCGCCACCCACCGGCTCGCCGAGATCGAGTTCCAGCAGAAGCACACCGCGGGCTGGTCGGGCAAGGCCGGCCTGCCGATCGGCGTCGAGGCGACCACCACCAGGTCGCGAGAGACGACCCGGCAGCCGCGCACGTACCCGGAGATCATCCGCGGGTTCCGCGACTTCCTCGACCTGACGATCACGTGCGTCGCCCGGGAGCCGGAGGTCTCGCGGCCGGCGGTGGTCATCATCCTCGACGAGCTCGACAAGATCGTCGCCCCCGACGCGGCCCAGGACTTCGTCAACGAGGTGAAGGCGCTGCTGACCCTCGACGTCCCGGGCTTCCTGCTCCTCGTCTCCGTGTCGGAGGACGCCCTGGCCTCGTTCGAGCGGCGGGGCCTGCCGGTGCGGGACGCGTTCGACAGCGCCTTCGACGTCATCTTCCGCGTGGAGTACCTCAAGCTGGGCGACGCGCGGCAGGTGCTGACCGGCCGCGTCCTCGGCCTGCCCGAGCCGTTCATCTGCCTGTGCCACTGCCTGGCCGGCGGGCTGCCGCGGGAGCTCATCCGCGTCGCGCGGCAGGTGGTCGGCGACAGCGGTTCCCTCGACCGCGTCACGCGCCGGCTCGTCGAGCAGGACCTCTTGGAGAAACGCGGCGCCCTGCGCACGGTCGTGACCCGCGGCGCGTACGACGAGGTCCTCGTCAGCGACCTGGTCCGCCACATCGACGCGCACGCCGTCGCCGAGCCGGCGAAACTGCTGCACGCGGCGGCGCACCCGCCGGTCGCGGGCGGGCGGACACCGGAAACGGCCGAGCTGCACCGGCTGCAGCTCGAAACCCTGGGGTACCTCTACTACCTGGGCACGATCCTGGAGGTCTTCGGGCCCGCCTTCAGCCCGCGGTCCCTCGAACTCGGCCGCACCGAGGGCGACACGTCCTTCGACACCCTCACTTCGGTGCGCCAGCTGTTCCCGGTGAACGCCCGGCTCGCCTGGCTCACCATCAGCGCCTTCCGCGAGGCGTGGCACCTGGAGACCGTCCGCCCGCCGGGCGACGACGACCGTCCACAAGCGACTGGCGGCTAGCTCTCCGCGAGGTCCCGCAGCGCCGGCAGCAGGGAGCGAAGGGCGCGGCCGCGGTGGGAGACGGCGTCCTTTTCGGACGGTTCCATCTCCGCCGACGTCCGGCTCTCGCCGTCCGGGCGGAAGATCGGGTCGTAGCCGAAACCGTTGGTACCACGGCGTTCCCGGACCATGGTGCCGCGCCACTCGCCGCGGACCACCGTTTCCTCACCCGACGTCAAAACCAACGCCGCCGCGCAGACGAACTGGGCGCCGCGGCGCTCGTCCGGGACGTCGCCGAGCTGGGCCAGCACCAGGTTCAGGTTGGCGTCGTCGTCGCCGTGGCCGCCCGACCAGCGGGCCGAGAGCACACCCGGCATGCCGTTCAACGCGTCGATCGCGATGCCCGAGTCGTCCGCGATCGCGGGCAGGCCACACGCCGCCACGGCGTCACGTGCCTTCGCGACGGCGTTGCCCTCGAAGTCCGGCGCGGTTTCGGGCGCTTCCGGGAACGGTTCGACGTCCGCGAGGCCGAGCACCTCGATACCGGAGATGCCCTCGGCGAGCAGGATCCGGCGAAGCTCGCCGAGCTTCTTCGCGTTGCGAGTGGCGAGAAGCAGCTTCGTCACTTCGAGCCCTTCTTCTTGTCCGGACGCGGCTCCGGCAGCTCGCCCGGGTACGGCAGCGCCAGCGCCTCGTTCTGCAGGCGGGTCAGCTCTTCGCAGCCGGCCTGCGCCAGGTCCAGCATCTTGTCCAAAGTGGACCGCGCGAAGGTGGCGCCCTCGCCGGTGCCCTGGACCTCGACCAGCGTGCCCGCGTCCGTGGCCACCACGTTCATGTCGACCTCGGCGCGCGAGTCCTCTTCGTACGGCAGGTCGAGGCGCACCCGGCCGTCGACGACGCCGACGCTCACCGCGGCCACCGAGGACGACAGCGGCTGCGGGTCGTTGAGCCGGTTCGCCGCGGCCAGCCAGGTGATCGCGTCCGCGAGGGCCACGTAACCGCCGGTCACGGCGGCCGTGCGGGTGCCGCCGTCGGCCTGGATGACGTCGCAGTCGATGACGATCGTGTTCTCGCCCAGCGCGGCCAGGTCGATGCAGGCCCGCAGCGAACGGCCGATCAGCCGCGAGATCTCGTGCGTGCGCCCGCCGATGCGGCCCTTGACCGATTCACGGTCGCCGCGCGTGTTCGTCGCGGACGGCAGCATCGCGTACTCGGCCGTCACCCAGCCGAGGCCGGAACCGGCCCGCCAGCGCGGCACCCCTTCGGTGACACTCGCGGCGCACAGCACCCGCGTGTTGCCGAATTCGATCAACACCGACCCCGCGGGCCACTTCTGGAACCCCCGGGTGATCTTGATGTCGCGGAGCTGGTCGTCGTTCCTGCCATCTTTTCGAGCCACGAAGAGCACTCTAGGACCGCGCCGCTCACACGTCGTAGACGGCACCCTGCTTGACGACCTCGGCCCCGGCGAACTCGGCCGCGGCCTCGGCCAGCACGGCACCGGGGTCCGTCCACGGCGCGATGTGCGTCAGCAGCAGCCGTCCGACACCGGCGTCGCGCGCCAGCTCACCGGCCTGCTTGCCGGACAGGTGCACCCCGGCCGGGCGCTCGGCCGAGTCCGTCCAGGACGCCTCGGCGAGCAGCAGGTCGACGCCGTCGGCGAGCTCGTTCAGCGCCCGGCACGGGCCGGTGTCGCCGGTGAAGGCGAGGATCCGGCCGCCGTAGGAGATGCGCAGGCCGAACGCCGGGGTCGGGTGGTCGACCTCGACCGCGACCACCTCGAACGGCCCGATCCGGAACGGTTCGGAGCGCAGCGGGTGGAAGGCGTAGACGTCGGAGAGGTCCGTGCCGGCCCGCTCGGTCTCGTTGGGCGCGTACGCGTTCGCGAGCCGGACCGGCGCGTCGTCCGGCGCGTACAGCGGCAGCAGGCGCGGGCGGGCCGGGTACGGCGGCGCCGGGTGGTAGCGGCGCAGGACGGTGAGCGCGCTGACGTCGGCGCAGTGATCGGGATGCAGGTGGGTGAGCACGAGCGCGCCGAGGTCGAACGGATCGGCCACGGCCTGCAGCTGCGCCAGCGTGCCGTTGCCCAGTTCGAGGCCGAGCAGGAAGCCCTCGGCCTCGACCAGGTAACCGGACGCGGCCGCGTTCGGCCCGGGGATGCTGCCGGAGCACCCGAGGATGGTCAGTCGCACTTCGCCACCCTAAGCGCCCGAAGGTGTGATCACGCGGTGGTGGGAGCGAGGACACCCGGGGCAAAACCCATGAACCGCTGGGCGAGCCGGGTGAACGGCTCGGCCGAGCCGGTGGCCAGGAACTCGTGCCGGGGCGCGGTCTCCCCGGTCGTCAGCAGGTCCCGCTCGGTGAGCACGCGGACGAGGTCCTTCGCGGTCTCGTCGGCGCTGCTCACCAGGGTGACCTCCTGGCCCATCACGATCTGCAGCACGCCCTGCAGCAGCGGGTAGTGCGTGCAGCCGAGCACGAGCGTGTCGACCTCGGCGTCCAGCAACGGCTCCAGGTAGCCCTGGGCCAGCCCGAGCACCTGCCGCCCGGAGGTGATGCCGCGCTCGACGAAGTCCACGAACCGCGGGCAGGCGACGCTGGTGAGCGTGATGCCCGGCGCCGCGGCGAAGGCGTCTTCGTAGGCCCGCGACCGCACGGTGCCCTCGGTGCCGATCACGCCGACCCGCCCGGTGTGCGTCGCGATGACCGCGCGGCGGGCGGCGGGCAGGACGACCTCGATGACCGGGACGTCGTAGCGCTCGCGGGCGTCGCGCAGGCAGGCCGCGGACGCCGTGTTGCAGGCGATCACCAAGGCCTTCACGCCGCTCTCGACGATCTCGTCGAGCGCCGCGAGCGCGTAGCTGCGGGCGGTGGCGATCGGGAGCGGGCCGTACGGGTTGTGCGCCGTGTCGCCGACGTAGCGGAGCTGTTCGGCGGGCAGCTGCTCGAGGATCGCCCGCGCGACCGTCAACCCGCCGACGCCGGAATCGAACACACCGATCGGGGCATCAGCGAGCGGCAGGGTCACACGTCGAGGCTACCCGTGACCGCCGGAGCGGGTTTGCGGGACTTCCCGGTGCGGCCGGTCAGCCACGCCGCCAGTACGCCGGCCAGCGCGCCGAAGACGTGCCCCTGCCAGGAGACGCCGGTGTTGCCCGGCAGCAGGCCCAGCAGCATCCCGCTCCAGATGCCCAGCAGCACGACGGCGACCAGGATCTGCCCGGCCGCGCGGTTGAAGATGCCGCGGACCAGCAGGTAGGCGAGCCAGCCGAAGGCCAGCCCGGACGCGCCGACCGTGACGGTGTTCGCCGGCCCGATCAGCCAGACGCCGAGCCCGGACACCAGCCAGATGATGCCCGTGACCAGTGCGAACCGGCCGATCCCGGCGGCCATCGCGAGGAAGGAGAACAGCAGCACCGGCACCGTGTTGGCGAACAGGTGCGACCAGCCGGCGTGCAGCACGGGCGCGAACAGCACGCCGTCCAGGCCGGACAGCTCACGCGAGTGGATACCGCCCTGGTCCAGGTCGCCGGGCAGGATCACGTCGGCCAGCTCGACCAGGTAGAGCAGCAGGGTGAAGGACAACGCGACGAGCGCGGCCGCCTTCGGTTTCGGCGGCAGCACGCGCTTGCGGGCGTCGGTTTCCGGGTCCGGGGTCACAGGCAAGGTGCTCACGTCCTCGACGCTACGTCAGGGCCCGGCGGGTCCGCCTCGGGTGAAATCCCTGATCCGGGGGTTTGTCGCCGCCCGCGATGATCGCCGGTGCGGCCGGATCGCCGGTTTTTGTCGGTGCCTGCCGCTAGCGTTCGCGCCATGGATGTCACCGGATATCTGGAGCGGCTCGGCCTCGACGCGGAGCCGCCGGGCGTGGCCGCGCTGGGGCGGCTGCACGCGGCGCACGTCGAGCGCGTGCCGTACGAGGGGCTGGAGATCACCCTCGGCCGGCCGACGCCGCTGGAGCCGTCGGCGTCGCTCGCGCGGATCCTGCGCGGCCGCGGCGGCTACTGCTACCACCTCAACGGCGCGTTTTCGGCGCTGCTGCGCGAACTCGGCTACGACGTCACGCGCCACCTGGGTGGAGTGCAAGGCAGCGCGGCGGACGCGCCGAACGTGGACCGGAACCACCTGGCGCTGACCGTCACGGGCCTGCCGGAGGACCCGTCGGCGACGTGGCTGGTGGACGCCGGGCTGGGTGACGGCATCCACGAGCCGCTCCCCCTACGGGAAGGCACCTACACGCAGGGTCCGCACACCTACCGGCTGCGGCCGTCGGAGGTGGCGCCGGGCGGCTGGCGGTTCGACCACGACCCGTCGGGCAGCTTCGCCGGCTTCGACTTCGCGCCGGGCGTCGCCGAGATGGCCGACTTCGCCGAGAAGCACGCGTGGCTGTCGACGGCACCGGAGTCGGGGTTCGTGCGGGTCTGCGTCATCCAGCGGCGGGACGCGGCGGGCGTCGACACCCTGCGCGCGCTGACGCTGAACCGCCACGGCGCCAAGGAACTCGTCGAGTCACCCGAAGCCTGGTGGACGGCGGCGGGCGACATCTTCGGGATCCCGTCGGCGGCTTTCACGGCCGAGGAGCGCGACCGGTTGTGGCGCGTCGTCGTCGCCCAGCACGAGGCCCACGTGAGCGGCGGGCCGGTGGTCGCCGTGTGACTCAAGCGGGCAGCGGGGCCTTGCCGAGGGCGTAGTCGACGGCGGCCTCGGCGTGCAGCCGGGTCGTCGGGAACGTCGGCACCGCGCTGTCCTCGGGACCCACCAGCAGCTCGATCTCCGTGCAGCCGTAGATGACGCCTTCGGCACCGGCCTCGACGAGCCGCGCGATCACACCCCGGTAGGCCTCGCGCGACTCCGGCTTCACGACGCCGAGCACCAGTTCGTCGTAGATCACGCGGTGCACCAGGTCGCGGTCCTCGGCGCTGGGCACGAGCACGTCCAGGCCGTGCGCGGCGAGCCGGTCGCGGTAGAACGGCTGGCTCATGGTGAACCCGGTCCCGAGCAGGCCGACCCGGCGGATCCCGGCGGCCCGGACGGCGGCCGCCGTCGCGTCGGCGAGGTGCAGCAGCGGGATGCCCAGGCCGTCGGTCAGCCGCTCGGCGACCTTGTGCATGGTGTTGGTGCAGAGCACGACGAAGTCGGCACCGGCGGCCTCGAGCGCGCGAGCCGCGCGGTTCAGCTCCGCACCCGCGTCGTCCCAGCGGCCCTCGGCCTGCATCGCCTCGATCGCGGCGAAGTCCACCGAATACAGCACGGTGTGCGCGGAGTGGAAGCCACCGAGAACGTCCTTCACCCGTTCGTTTACCAGTCGGTAGTACTCGATGGACGACTCCCAGCTCATCCCGCCCAGCAGCCCGATGACCTTCATGCTGTTCAGCATGCCCGAAACGAAGGTCCGCACCACGTTCGCCGGCGTGTCCAACGTCCTGATCAGCGACGGGACGTCGGCCATCCTCGTCGACGGCTTCTTCTCGCGGCCGTCGCTGCTGAAGCTGGCCACCCGCGTTTCGCCGTCACGAAGCCGGATCGACGAGTGCCTGCGCCGGCTGGCGGTCACGAAGCTGGACGTCGTCCTGGTGGCGCACTCCCACGTCGACCACGTCCTGGACGCGCCGGTGGTCGCCCAGCGGACCGGCGCCACGCTCTGCGGCTCGCCGTCGACGCGCCGGGTCCAGGAGGGCTACGACCTCGCCGCCGAGCCGTTCCACGAGCTGGTGCCGGGTGAGCCGGTGAAGTTCGGCGAGTTCACGGTGACCGGCGTCGACGCCCGGCACAGCGACGGCGACCGGGTGCCGGGCGAGATCACCGAGCCGGTCCGCGTACCGGCGAAGGCGAGCGCCTTCAAGACCGGGCGCTGCTACTCGTTCCACGTCGCGCACCCCGAGGGGAACGTCCTGGTCCACCCGTCGGCGAACTTCCTGCCGGGCGCCCTGGCCGGCTACGCGGCGGACGTCGTCTACCTCGGCGCCGGAGCGGCCGGGAAGCAGTCCGAGGCGTGGCGGGAGGAGTACTGGCGCGAGACGGTCGGCGCGCTCGGGCCGAAGGTCGTCCGCCCGGTGCACTGGGACGCCTTCTGGCGGCCGCTGTCCAAGCCGTTGAAGCTGCTGCCGAAGCTGGTCGACGACCTGGCCACGACGATGGCCACGTTCAAGCGGCTCGCCGCCGAAGACGACGTCGATCTGGCCCTGCCGGAGCTCTGGAAGACCGAGTGACTCAGGCCCAGAGCTGCCCGTCGAGCCGCTCGGCGGCCTCGTCCAGCGAGCCCGCGTAAGCCCCCGTCGACAGGTACTTCCAGCCGGCGTCGGCGACGACGAACGCCACGTCGGCGGGCTTGCCGGCGGCCACGGCCTTCTCGGCGACGGCCAGCGCCGCGTGCAGCACCGCGCCCGTCGAGATGCCCGCGAAGATGCCTTCGTGCTCCAGCAGCTCCCGCGTCCGGCGCAGCGCGTCGTACGCGCCGACGGAGTACCGGCCGTTGAGCACGCTGGGGTCGTACAGCTCCGGCACGAACCCCTCGTCGAGGTTGCGCAGGCCGTAGACCAGCTCGCCGTAGCGCGGTTCGGCCGCGATGATCTGGACGTCCGGCTTCGCCTCGTGCAGGTACCGCCCGCAGCCGACGAGCGTGCCGGTGGTGCCGAGGCCGCCGACGAAGTGCGTCAGCGTCGGCAGGTCCTTGAGCAGCTCGGGGCCGGTGCCGCGGTAGTGCGCCTCGGCGTTGGCCGGGTTGCCGTACTGGTACAGCATCACCCACTCGGGGTTCGCCGCGGACAGCTCCTTCGCCCGCCGGACGGCCTCGTTCGAGCCGCCCGCGGCCGGGGAGAACACGATCCGCGCGCCGTAGGCCTGCAGCAGCTGCTTGCGCTCGGTCGAGGTGTTCTCCGGCATCACGCAGACCAGCCCGTAGCCCTTGAGCTTGGCGGCCATGGCCAGCGAGATGCCGGTGTTGCCGGACGTCGGCTCCAGGATCGTGGAGCCGCGCCGCAGCTTGCCTTCACGCTCGGCGGCTTCGATCATGGCCAGCGCGGGGCGGTCCTTGATCGAGCCGGTCGGGTTGCGGTCCTCCAGCTTCGCCCACAGGCGCACGTCGTGCGTCGGCGAGAGCCGGGGCAACCCGACCAGCGGGGTGCCGCCGAGCGCGTCGAGCAGGGACTCGAAGCGAGCCATCGATCAGCCACCGGCCACGGCGGGGAGGATGGTCAGGGTGTCGCCGTCCTTGACCTCGGCCTCGAGCCCGCCGGCGAAGCGCACGTCCTCGTCGTTGACGTAGACGTTGATGAAGCGGTGCAGCTTCTCCTCCTTCACCAGGCGCGCCTTGAGGCCGGCGTGCCGGGACTCGACGTCGTCGATGACCTGCAGGACGGTCGCGCCCTTCGCCTCGACGGACTTCTCGCCGCCGGTGTGGGTGCGCAGGATCGTCGGGATGGAGACGGTCACGGCCATGGGTTCTTACCTCCGGTGGGTTCCTACACGCAGACGCCTGCGGCGCGCGGTTTGTTCCGAGCTGGTCTCTGGGAGTTCAGCCGACGATCTCGACCGGCTCCTCGGTGATCTCGGCGTCCACGATCCGGTACGACCGGAACTCGTGCACTTCGGGGTCCCGGGTCGAGACGAGCACGTAGTGCGCGCCGGGCTCGGCCGCGATCGACGCGTCGGTCCGCGACGGGTACGCCTCGGTCGCGGTGTGCGAGTGGTAGATCACCACCGGCTCTTCGTCGTTGGCGCCCATCTCGCGGTAGAGCTTCAGCAGGTCACCCGAGTCGAACTCGTAGAACGTCGGGGACCGCGCCGCGTTGAGCATCGGGATGAACCGCTCGGGCACATCGGACCCCTCCGCACCGGCGATCACCCCGCACGCCTCGTCGGGATGGTCACGGCGGGCATGGGCGACGATCTCGTCGACGAGTTCACGGCGGATCCGGAGCACACCGTCATCTTAGGTGGTGGACACAGGCTGTCCAGACTCTGAGATCTACCGCTCATCAGAGGTTCCTGGGACACTTCCAGGGTGCCATTGCCGGCGAAAGCCCGTGAACGCTGCCGCGAGTTCCTCGAGGACGGCGAGCGGATCCAGTACCTGATCCCGGGCATCTCGCTCTACATCCGCGGGATCCGCACCCGGGCCGCGTTCTTCGTCGTCGTCACCGACCGGAGCATCACGGTGCTCTACGGCGGCCGCTTCCGGCGCTACACGCCGAAGGACGTCTACGACCGGCTCCCGCGACGCACCGAGATCGGCCCGGTCGAGGTCCACCCCTCGCTCGGTCCCGTCCTCACCGTCGCCGAGCTGCAGCTGGAGATCGACGAGGAGTACGTGAGCGCCGTCCGCGCCGCCAACCTCGAAGTGCGCCGCGACGGCCTGCCCGAGGACCCGCACCCGGACCTCTAGGCGAACGCCTCCGGCCAGACCTCGCGGTAGGCCGGCATCCCGCCGGCCGTGGTCGCGGCCAGCAGGCCGTGCACCATCGCCCGCGCGAACACCCGGGCCGCCGCCGAGCAGAGCGCGTCCAGCGCCGCCGGACGGACCGCGGGGTGACTCGCCGCCGGCAGCTCCCGCGCGCCCGTGGCCAGCGCGAACACGGTGTCGCCGTCGAACATCGTGTGCGCCGGGCGGACCGCGCGCGCCAAGCCGTCCTGCGCCGCGACGGCGAGCCGCCGGGCCTCGGCCTTCGACAGCGCGGCGTCGACGGCGACCACGCCGATCGTCGTGTTCAGGTCGGTCCGGCGCGACGGCAGCTCAACGGCCCGCGAAGGCCAGGTCACGCCGAAGTCGCCGTGGTCGGCCGCGTACGCCCGGCCCGTCGAGAGGTCGACGGCCTCGCCCGCCGCGTTGAGCGCGGCCACGGCCCCGACCGTGAACTCGCCGACGACCTCGCTGGCCGTGCCGATGCCGCCCTTCAGCGACCCGACGGCCGCGCCCGCCCCGGCACCGACCGTGCCCTGCGCCACCGGGCCCGCGGCCGCCGCGGCGCAGGCCGCGTAGCCGAAGGACGCGTCGGGCCGGTTGCCCCACTCGCCGCGCGGCAGGTCGAACAGCACCGCCGCGGGCACGATCGGGACGACTTCGTGCGGCTTTGTACCCACCGGGAAGCCCAGGTTTCGCTCCGCGAGCCACCGCATGACGCCGTCGGCCGCGGCCAGCCCGTACGCCGACCCGCCCGAGAGGCAGACGGCGTTCACGCGCTCGACCAGGTTCTCCGGCTCCAGCAGGTTCGTCTCACGCGTCCCGGGCGCACCGCCGCGCTGGTCCACGGCGCCGACCGCGCCGTCCGGCACGAGCACCACCGTCGTCCCGGTCGCCCAGCCGTCCCCGACCCGATCGTGGTGCCCGACCAGCACACCGGGGACGTCGGTGATCATCCGGCCAGTGCCTGGATCAGCGTCTCCTGCACCCAGGTCAGCCAGTGGTAGACGCCCAGGTGCGGCGCCCGCGGGTCGTCCTCGGGCAGCTCGTCGGGCATGTCCTCGGTGACGTCGAGCGCGGTGCCCAGGGCCAGCCGGACGTCGTTGAGCGCGCCCAGCCAGGCGTCGGCCTGCTCTTCGGTCAGCCGGACGTTGCCGCCGTCGCGCGGCAGCGTGTCGAGCACGATCTTGGCCACGCCGACCTTGATGTCGAGCAGCTCCGGCTCGTGCAGCGAGCGCATCGCCGCGGCCGAGTCGAGGTCCTCGCGGGTCGGGTTGTCCGGGTCGAGCCGGTGGAAGTCGGGCAGCAGCCGCGAGAGCACCGGGTCGTCCGGCGACTCGGTCGGGCCGGTGCGGATGCCGGTCAGCTCGGCGAGCTCGTCCTGCGGCGCCTCCTCGGCGCGCGCGGTGAGCATGTCCTCGAGCTGGCTGACCAAGCCGCGCAGCACGGCCGCTTCCTGCTGCTCGAACCCGGCGTGGATGACCGCGCCCTTGCGCCGCCAACCGTTCACGACTTCTGCTCCATGGTGGCCCACAGGCCCGCCGCGTGGAGTTTCGCCACGTCCACCTCCACCTTTTCCTTGCTGCCCGACGACACGATCGCCTTGCCCTTGTGGTGCACGTCCAGCATCAGCTTGGTGGCGTGGTCGCGGCTGTACCCGAACAGCTTCTGGAAGACGTACGTCACGTACGACATCAGGTTGACGGGGTCGTTCCACACCACGGTCCGCCACGGTGTGTCCGACTCGGCGACCTCGGCACCGGCCGGCTCGACCTGCGTCTGCTCGGCTGCGACAGGCGTGGACATGCACCCCATGGTGTCACGGGGTCGACAGGGCACGCCGCGCCAGGTCCGGCCATGTGGGTGAATAGGCTGACCCCATGGGTTCACCGGAGCCGGCCACGACCAGCACTGCGCTGCTCACCGACCACTACGAGCTGACCATGCTGGGCAGCGCGCTCGCCGACGGCACGGCGGAGCGCCCCTGCGTGTTCGAGGTGTTCGCCCGGCGCTTGCCGGACGGCCGCCGTTACGGCGTCGTCGCGGGCACCGCCCGGGTGCTCGACGCGATCGCGGACTTCCGCTTCACCGACGCCGAGCTGGCGCAGCTGGAGGCCACCGCGGTGGTCGACGACACGACACTGGCCTGGCTCGCGGACTACGAGTTCGCCGGCGACCTCGACGGCTACGCCGAGGGTGAGCTGTACTTCCCCGGCTCGCCGATCCTCACGCTCGCCGGCTCGTTCGCCGAGTGCGTCCTGCTCGAGACGCTGGTGCTGTCGATCCTCAACCACGACAGCGCCATCGCGTCGGCCGCGGCCCGCATGTCGGGCGCCGCGCACGGCCGGCCGATCATCGAGATGGGCGGGCGCCGCACGCACGAGTGGGCCGCCGTCGCGGCCGCGCGCGCCTCCTACCTGGCCGGCTTCGCGACGACGTCCAACCTCGAGGCCGGCCGCCGCTACGGCATCCCGACCCGCGGCACCGTCGCGCACGCCTTCACGCTGCTGCACGACAGCGAGGAAGAGGCCTTCCGCTCGCAGGTCGGCAAGATGGGCGCGGACACGACGCTGCTGGTCGACACCTACGACATCACCGCCGGCATCGAGACCGCGGTGCGCGTCGCCGGCCCGGAGCTCGGCGCGATCCGGATCGACTCCGGCGACGTCGGCCCGCTCGCCCGCCGCGCCCGCGAGCAGCTGGACTCCCTCGGCGCGAAGGACACCCGGATCGTCGTCTCCGGCGACCTCGACGAGCACGCCATCGCCGCGCTGCGGGCCGAGCCGGTGGACGCGTACGGCGTCGGCACCTCGGTCGTCACCGGGTCCGGCGCGCCGACCGCCGGCATGGTCTACAAGCTGGTCGAGGTGGACGGCAAGCCGGTCGCCAAGCGCAGCGCGCACAAGGAGTCCCGCGGCGGGCGCAAGTCCGCGCTGCGGCGCCACCGCGGCACCGGCACGGCCGTCGAAGAGGTCGTCTGGACGGCGGGGACCACGCCCGAGCCGGAGCCGAACGACCGGCCGCTGCAGCTGCCGCTGATCCGTGGCGGCCGCGTCGAGCCGGATCTGCCTACCCTGGACGACGCCAGGCAGCGGTTGCGCCGCGGCCTGGTCAGCCTGCCGTGGGAGGGCCTGAAGCTCTCGCACGGCGAGCCCGCAATCCCGACGCTCTTCCTCTGAACGGAGTCAGCCCATGGGGACCGCGCTGATCGTGGTGGACGTGCAGAACGACTTCTGCGAAGGCGGCTCGCTGGCGGTGGCCGGCGGCGCGGCGGCCGCGGCGGCGATCTCCGCGCTGAGCGCGACCGGCGGCTACTCGCACGTCGTGGCCACCCGCGACTACCACGTCGACCCGGGTGACCACTTCAGCGAGACGCCCGACTTCGTCGCCAGCTGGCCGCCGCACTGTGTGGCGGGCACGCCCGGCGCGTCGTTCCACCCCGCCCTCGACGTCGTCCCGATCGGCGCGGTGTTCTCGAAGGGCGAGTACAGCGCGGCCTACTCCGGCTTCGAAGGCGCGTCCGGGGACGGCAAGTCCCTGGAGACCTGGCTGCGCGAACACGACGTGACCGACGTCGACGTCGTCGGCATCGCCACGGACTACTGCGTGCGCGCGACGGCGCTGGACGCGGCCCGGGCCGGGTTCGGCGTCCGTGTGCTGCTCGACCACACGGCCGGCATCGCCCGGGCTTCGGTGGACAGCGCGCTGCGCGACTTCGACGAGGCCGGCGTCACGCACACCGGCGAGGCGCACGTCGGATGAAGGACCTGCGGGCCGCGCTGGCGGAACACCGGCTCGTCGCGATCCTGCGGGCCTCGGACGCGGCGCGCTTCGCCGACGCGGCGATGGTCCTGCACGCGGCGGGGATCCGCCTGCTCGAAGCCACGCTGACGACGCCGGGCGCGCCCGCCGCGATCACCGCGCTGCGCCTGGCGCTGGGCGACGACGCGCTGATCGGCGCCGGCAGCGTCCGCGAAGCGTCCGATGTGGACATCGCGGTCGACGCCGGTGCGCGCTACCTGATCACACCGACCGTCAACCCGGCCGTCCTGGAGCGGGCGGCCGCCCTCGACGTCCCGGTGATCTGCGGCGCGCTGACGCCGACGGAGATCGACCAGGCCTGGCGCCTCGGCGCGGCCGCGGTGAAGGTCTTCCCGGTCGCGGCGGTCGGCGGCGTCGCCTACCTGCGCGCGGTCCGGGCGCCGCTGCCGGACGTGCCGCTCGTCCCGACCGGCGGCGTCCACCTGGCCGACGTCGAGAGCTACCTGCGGTCGGGCGCGATCGCGGTGGCCGCGGCGACGCCGTTGCTGGGCGACGCGCTGACCTCCGCCGGCAGCCTCCCGGACCTGGCGACCCGGGCCGGCGAGTTCGTCGCGGCTGCCAGCCGCTTCACGACCGCGTAGTCACTTCTTCTTGCCGTACGGGTCGCAGGCGGCCGTGCCGAGGTAGACGTCTCCGCTCGCCGGGCCGCCCTGCGGGAACAGCACGATGTGCACCGCGTGGGTGACCAGGCTGCCGTCCGGCGGCTGCGGCGTCACGGTCTCGTTGAGGACCACCGTGGCCAGCGCCGTGCCCGCCGGGCCGCCGGGGATGACGATCCGGTCGTTCGGCGGGATCTCGGCGGGGACGGTGATGCCGGTGACGGCGCCGATCGTCACCTCGCCGCCGCTGCCGGTGGCGCTGGTCGCGCACTTCGCCGAGAACGTCCGGACCGTGATCACCGGGCCGCCGTAGCGCTTGAGGACCGACGCCTCGAACCGGTGCCCGGACGCCTGCGCGATGGCCACCTCGCCCGAGCGGCCGCAGCCGGACTCCCCGAGGCCGAACGACGCGACGTCACCGGTCACGCCGCCGTCCGTCCGCGCCGAGGCCGGGCCGTCGGCCGTGCACTTCGCCAGCTCACCGGTGACGACGTGCTCGTTGTCGATCAGCACGTCGAGCGAACCGGCCGACGCCCAGCCAGTGGACGTCACGGGCGCGGCGGCGACCAGGAACGGGCCCGCCAGCGCCGTCACGGCCAGCAACCGGATCGTCCTCTTCCTGGCGTTTCGCATGCAGCGGCCTCCTCGGTTCGTGACGTTTCGTAGTCGTCCTCTGGATCATCGGCAGGCGTGGCGGGCCGCCTGATCGGGTCCACCCGGACGAGTGGCCGGTGAGGAACGCGACTTTCCGGCGTTTCCCGGGGGTAACGAGCGTTAACCTCGGGCGTCGCGTGTGTCCACCGTGGGAGGTTCTGTGTCTTCGCTGTCCATCGCCGGAAAGCGGCCCGTGCTGGCCGACCTCGTGCCCGGCTCGCTCGTCCGGGACATCGCGCTGGTCGCCGGCGGTGCCGTGCTCACCGGCGCCGCCGCGCAGCTGATCATCCCGGTGCCGGGCAGCCCGGTGCCGATGACCGGCCAGACGTTCGCCGCGCTGCTCGTCGGCGCCTCGCTCGGCATGTCGCGCGGGGCCGCGTCGATGCTGGTCTACCTGCTCGTCGGCGCCGTGGGCGTGCCGTGGTTCCAGAACGGCACCGCGGGCCTGTCCGGCGCGAGCGCCGGCTACATCGTCGGGTTCGTCTTCGCGGGCGCCCTCGTCGGCGCGCTGGCCGGCCGCGGCGGTGACCGGACGCCGCTGCGCACCGCCGCCACCATGGTGCTCGGCAACGTCGTGATCTACGCGTTCGGCGTGCCGTGGCTGATGGCCTCGACCGGGTTCGACCTGTCGACGGCGTTCGCCAAGGGCGTGACGCCGTTCCTGGTCGGCGACGCGCTGAAGATCGTCGTGGCCGCCGGCCTGCTGCCGCTCACGTGGAAGCTGGTCTCGCGCCGCACCGAAGATTGAGGTCCCTCGCCGAAGGGCCCGCCGTCGCGACGGCGGGCCCTTCGCCGTTTACCAGTACGGCGCGAGTGGCCCGTTCGCGACGGATCACCGATCCTGTCGGTGGCGGCGGCTAATGTGTCGCTGTGCCCGCTCGAACTGACTTCCCCGGCGTCCTCGAACTCCTCACCCACGCGGTGGAGTCGGTGGGCGGAGCCGAGCGGCCGGGGCAGGTCGAGATGGCCGACGCCGTCGGCCGCGCCATCCGCACCGGCGAACACCTCGCCGTGCAGGCCGGTACCGGCACCGGCAAGTCACTGGCCTACCTCGTCCCCGCGATCCGGCACGCCGTCCAGAAGGAAGCCACGGTCGTGGTCTCGACGGCCACCATCGCGCTGCAGCGCCAGCTCGTCGACCGCGACCTCCCCCGGCTCGCGAAGGCGCTGAAGAAGCCGCTGGGCCGCGAACCGACCTTCGCGATCCTCAAGGGCCGCCGCAACTACATGTGCCTGCACCGCCTGGACTCCGGCGCGCCGGACGAGCCGGAGGACGCCCAGCTCTTCGACCCGTTCGCGGTGTCGCGCCTCGGCAAGGAGGTCACGCGGCTGCGGGAGTGGGCGTCGGACACCGAAACCGGCGACCGCGACGAGCTCGTCCCGGGCGTGACGGACCAGGCGTGGCGCCAGGTCTCCGTGACCGCAAGGGAATGCCTCGGCGCGTCCCGCTGCCCGATCGGCACGGACTGCTTCGCCGAGAAGGCCCGCGCCGAGGCCGGCCGGGCCGACGTCATCATCACCAACCACGCGCTCCTGGCCATCGACGCCTTGCAGGGCTACCAGGTCCTGCCGGACCACGACGTCGTGATCATCGACGAGGCGCACGACCTGGTCGACCGGGTCACCTCGGTCGCCACCGGCGAGCTGACCAGCGCGATGTGCTCGGCCGCCGCCCGCCGCTGCGGCAAGCTGATCGACGCCGACGTCGCGGACCGCCTGCTGGAAGCGGGTGACGGGCTGGCCCTGATCGTCGACGACCTGCCCGCCGGCCGGATGGACGCGCTGCCGCAGGCGTTGAAGGGCGCCATCCCGGCGGTCCGCGACGCCGCGCACGCGTGCATCTCCGCGCTCGGGTCCGACCGCAAGGAGGACGTCGAAGGGGCCACCGCGCGCAAACTGGCGCGCACGCTGCTCGACGAGGTGCACGACACCGCGGTCCGGCTGCTCGAGGCGTTCGACGAAGACCAGGCGCACCAGCGTGACGTCGTCTGGCTCGCGGGCGACAAGTTCTCGTCGAACCCGCGCCCGCCGGCGTTGAAGGTCGCGCCGCTGGGCGTCGCCGGCCTGCTGCGCGAGCGCGTGTTCAACCTGCACACGACGATCCTGACGTCGGCGACGCTGACGCTGGGCGGCACGTTCGACACGATGGCGCGCCAGTGGGGGCTCCCGCCGGGCGGCGCCCGCGTCGAAAAGGCGCCGGGCGCGGCCACGGACAAGGAAGCGCCGTCCGACGCCGACACCGGCCCGAAGTGGCTCGGCCTGGACGTCGGGTCGCCGTTCGACCACCAGCGCAACGGTATCCTCTACCTGGCCAAGCACCTGCCGCCGCCGGGCCGTGACGGCCTCGCGTCGTCCACAATGGACGAGCTGGCCGAGCTGATCGAGGCGGCGGGCGGGCGCACGCTGGGCCTGTTCTCCTCGATGCGCGCGGCCAAGCAGGCGGCCGAGGAAATGCGTGAGCGGCTGGACTTCCCGGTGCTGTGCCAGGGCGACGACGCCACGTCGCTGCTGGTCCAGAAGTTCTCCGAGGACGTCCGGACCTGTCTGTTCGGCACGCTCAGCCTGTGGCAGGGCGTGGACGTCCCGGGCCCGTCGCTGCAGCTCGTGGTCGTCGACCGGATCCCGTTCCCCCGCCCGGACGACCCGGTGTCGTCGGCGCGCCAGCGCGCGGTGGAAGCCCGCGGCGGCAACGGGTTCCTCACCGTGGCGGCCACGCACGCGGCACTGCTGCTGGCGCAGGGCACCGGCCGGCTGCACCGCTCGGTGACCGACCGCGGCGTCGTCGCGGTGCTGGATTCGCGGCTCGCGAACGCCCGCTACGGCGGATTCCTCCGTGCGTCGCTGCCGCCGTTCTGGCCCACGATGGATCCGAAGGTGGCGCGCGACGCCTTGCGCCGCCTCGACGCAGCCGCGCCCGCGTGACGCGGTCCACAACACCGACCGGTACGGTGAAGCAACCGAAGCGACAAGGGAGCACCGGTTGACCCAGGATTCGTCCAGCGCACAGTCCCGGACTGTCAGTGTCGACGACACCGGCGTGCGCCGTCGCCTCGCGGACGGCAGCGAAGAAGCCGTCACGTGGTCCGACCTGTCCTCGGTGATGGTCAGGGTCATCCCCGACGGCCCGTGGAACGAAGACGTCTTCTTCATGCTGGTGGGCACGGACGGCAAGGGCACAGCGGTCCCGAGCGGCGACCCGGCGGCCGACGCCCTGATCGAGCGGCTGCAGTCGTTGCCGGGCTTCGACAACGACAAGTTCATCGAAGCCATGACGACGGACGCGGACCAGGCCTACGTGGTCTGGGAATCCAGCGAGAACTGACGTCGCTTACGCGGTCGGGAACTCCTCCGTCACCGGAATCCCCTTCTTGAGCGTCCGGCTCACCGTGCAGAGCCGTTCGATCGCGCGGTCCACGGCGCCGGCGAGCGCTTCCCGCTGATCCTCCGCCAAAGTCGACACGTCGACATCGAAGGCGACGTGCACCGCGTCCAGTTCCGCGGCACCCTCACGTCGATCGGCCGAGACGGTCACGCGGAACTTCGCGTCCTCGCCCACCCGCCGTGTGATCAGCTCTTCGGCCGTCACGGCGCTGCAGCCCGCGGCCGCGATCTGCAGCAGCTCTGCGGGCGAAAACGCCCCTTCCGCACCGGTCCGGCCCAGCCGGACCTCGGCACCGCGGTCGTTGCGTCCGACGAAGCTGTGCTGCCCGTCGCGCTGTACTTCGAGTCCCATATCGGCTCCAACCGGCTCAGGAAGTCGCTTGTTCCGGCGTCCAGTGGGTGGGCGGGAACTGGGCGAGCACGGTGATCGTGCCGGGATCGACCTCGGTGAACCCGGCGTCCCGCACGGCGATGACGCGGTCGCGCCGCCACGCGCCCTCGGGGTCGTCGCCCGGGTGCAGTTCCTTCCACCGCGCGACACTCGGCGTGCGCACGGCCGTCCGGTAGCCCCGCGCGGCCCAGCCGGCGAGCTGCGCGTCGTCCAGCAGCGCGGCGAGGATCATCGTGGCGTGGCCGACCTGCGCGGCCCCCTTGCCGACGGTCATCGGGACCTGCGGGTTGAGCAGGAGCAGCGGGACGCCGTCCGGGATCGGGCCCGGCTCGTCCGGCGGCAGCTCGCTGCCCGAGATCTGGAGCCGCGACACCTCCTTGGGCGTCTCGGTGACCAGGCCCGGCACCAGGGCCCGCGCCTCGGCGCCGTCGACCTCGACGGTGATGCCCGGCAGCTCCTGCACCGCCGCCCAGTGCGCGCCCCGCGCCCGCCGCGCGACCTTGCGGATCCGGTTGTCGAGCCACGCGTGCATCGGCTCGGCCCACTCGCCATCGGGCTCGGCCCGCTCGTCCAGGCAGACCGCCAGCGCGGCCGCCGCCGCGGCCTCCAGCAGCGGCGTGCGCCCCGGCGGCTCGGCGCGTTCGATGCGCAGGACGACCGGCATCGCCCGCACTTCCTCCGGCAGCTCGTCGGAGGTGTCCGAGGTGTCTTCGGGCGGCAACCCGAGCCAGTAGGCGTACCGGGTGCCCAACGGGTCGAGAACGCTGCTCACGGACGCATCAGCTCGAGCCCGTCGGCGGCGTCGGCCGCTTCGACCTCGCCGCGGGTGAGGCCGAGCATGAACAGCACGGCGTCGAGGTAGGGGTGCGAGAGCGCGGCGTCCGCGACTTCGCGCAGCGCGGGCTTGGCGTTGAACGCGACGCCCATACCGGCCGCGGACAGCATGTCGATGTCGTTGGCGCCGTCGCCGACCGCCACGCACTGCTCCAGCGGAATGTCGTACTCACCGGCGACGCGGCGAAGCACCTTCGCCTTGCCCGCGCGGTCGACGACCTCGCCGATCACCCGGCCGGTGAGCTTGCCGTCCACGATCTCGAGCTCGTTCGCCGCCGCGAAGTCCAGCCCGAGGTCGTCCACCAAGCCGCCGATGACCTGGGTGAACCCGCCGGAGACCACGCCGGTCTTGAACCCCATCCGCTTGAGCGTGCGGATCGTCGTGCGCGCGCCCGGGGTCAGCTCGATCGTCGCGGCGACCTCGTCGATCGCCGTGGCCGGCAGCCCGGCCAGCAGCGCGACCCGCCGCTCCAGCGACTCGGTGAAGTTCAGCTCGCCGCGCATCGCGGCCTCGGTGATCTCGCGGATCTCCGGCTCGACGCCGGCGTGCGCGCCCAGCATCTCGATGACCTCGCCCTGGATCAGCGTCGAGTCGACGTCGAAGACGACCAGCCGCTTCGCCCGCCGGGTGATCCCGGCCCGCTCCACGGCGATGTCGACACCCGCTTGGACGGCGGCGTCGGCGAGCACCGTCCGCAACGCGGCGTCCGCGTCGGGGGTGTCACGGTCGACCGAGACGTACAGCTCCAGCCCGGTCACCGGGTAGTCGGCGACGCTGCGGATCGAGTCGATGTTCGCGCCGAGCGACGCGAGCCGGCGCGCGACCTCGGAGAAGCCCCGCGCGGTGACCGGGCGGCCCAGCACCACCAGCACGTGCGACGAGTCGCGGCGGCCGAGCGCGAACGGGTCCTCCCCGATCGCCGACCCGATCTTGACCTCGACCTGCATCCCGACCGACGCCAGCGCCTGCTCGACGGACTCCTGCAACCCCTCCGGGTCGCGGTAGACCCCGGCGAGCACCCCGAGCACGAGCTGCCCGCGGATGACCACCTGCTCGACGTCGAGCACATCGACGTCGTGCCTGGTCAGCACGGCGAACAGCACGGACGAGACGCCCGGCTTGTCGGGGCCGGTCGTCGTGATCAGGACGGGGGTTTGGGTCACTGGTCATCCCTCGCTCGGCAACGCTGCACGATCAGTCTGCCGGTCCGGCCTTGGACATAAGTAGAGCGCGTGCCGGGCTTCACAAAAGCCGGGCACGCGCTCTCACTCGTTCGGGGTGTCTTACTGCTCGCCCGAGTTGTCCTTGCTGTGGTCACCCGGCATGACGGCCTCGGTGAGCACCTGCGACGGCGCCGACCCGTGGCTGTTCAGCTTCTGCTTGCCGAAGAAGCCGATCTCACCCTCCTTGTGGAGGCGCTCGATCATGTGCGGGTAATGCAGCTCGAACGCCGGCCGCTCGGACCGGATCCGGGGCAGCTCGGTGAAGTTGTGCCGCGGTGGCGGGCAGGACGTCGCCCACTCGAGCGAGTTGCCGTAGCCCCACGGGTCGTCCACCGTGACGATCTCGCCGTACCGGTAGCTCTTGAAGACGTTCCAAATGAACGGCAGCGTCGAGGCACCGAGGATGTACGCGCCGATCGTGGAGATCGTGTTCAGCGTCGTGAAGCCGTCACTGGTCAGGTAGTCCGCGTACCGCCGCGGCATGCCTTCCGCGCCCAGCCAGTGCTGGACGAGGAACGTGCCGTGGAAGCCGATGAACGTGGTCCAGAAGTGCCACTTGCCGAGCTTCTCGTCCATCATCCGGCCCGTGATCTTCGGGAACCAGAAGTAGATGCCGGCGAAGGTGGCGAACACGATCGTGCCGTAGAGCACGTAGTGGAAGTGCGCGACGACGAAGTAGCTGTCCGACACGTGGAAGTCGATCGCCGGCGCGGCCAGCAGGATGCCGGTCAGGCCGCCGAAGAGGAACGTGACGATGAAGCCCATCGAGAAGATCATCGGCGTCTCGAAGGACAGCTGGCCCTTCCACATCGTGCCGATCCAGTTGAAGAACTTCACGCCGGTCGGGACCGCGATCAGGAACGTCATGAAGGAGAAGAACGGCAGCAGCACGGCGCCGGTGGCGTACATGTGGTGCGCCCACACCGCGACCGACAGCGCCGCGATGGCCAGCGTCGCCCACACCAGGCTCTTGTACCCGAACATCGGCTTGCGGCTGAAGACCGGGAAGATCTCCGACACGATCCCGAAGAACGGTAGCGCGACGATGTAGACCTCTGGATGGCCGAAGAACCAGAACAGGTGCTGCCAGAGGATCACGCCGCCGTTTTCGGGGTCGAAGACGTGTGCCCCCAGATGCCGGTCCGCCAGCAGGCCCATCAGGGCCGCGGTCAGGATCGGGAAGGCCAGCAGGATCAGGATCGACGTCACCAGGATGTTCCAGGTGAAGATCGGCATCCGGTACATCGTCATGCCCGGCGCGCGCAGGCAGACCACGGTGGTGACCATGTTGACCGCGCCGAGGATGGTGCCCAGACCGGAGACCACCAGGCCCGAGATCCACAGGTCCGCGCCGACGCCCGGCGAGTGGATCGCGTCCGACAGCGGGGTGTAGGCGAACCAGCCGAAGTCGGCGGCGCCACCCGGCGTCAGGAAGCCCGACAGCACGATCAGGCCGCCGAAGAGGTACAGCCAGTAGGAGAACGCGTTGAGCCGCGGGAAGGCGACGTCCGGCGAACCGATCTGCAGCGGGAGGATGAAGTTCGCGAACCCGAAGAGGATCGGCGTCGCGTACAGCAGCAGCATCACCGTGCCGTGCATGGTGAAGAGCTGGTTGTACTGCTCCTGCGAAAGGAACTGCTGCCCGGGTCGCGCCAGCTCGGTACGGATGAGCATGGCCATCGCGCCGCCCGCCATGAAGAAGGCGAACGACGTGACCAGGTACATGATCCCGATCTGCTTGTGGTCCGTCGTGCGGAACAACCGCAGCAGGTACGAACCCTTGACCGACTCGCGCGCGGGATACGGGCGCGCCGCGATCGGCTTGGGGGCTACGGCCGTCACTCCTGCCTCCAACACTTGAAACCTTGTGGTGGTCATCGTCGCGCCGCCAGGGCCCGGGAAGACCCGGTCCGGCGGCTTAGGGGGATCGTAGCCCTCGCTACCGACAGTCGCGCGCACCGGCTGGCAAGATCGGCGCATGGCCGACGAGTTCACCCGCGCGGCAGTGCGCGCGGCCCGCACGGTGACCGCCCGGCTCGGCCTGCCGGAGCACTCGCCGGAGGTCCTGCACGCGCGGTCGAACGTGCTGGTGAAGCTGGGTCCGCTGGTCGCGCGCGTGCCGGCGACGACGTTGCTCGCCCGGCCGGCGCCGGCGCCCTGGCTGGCCCGCGACGTCGCCGTCTCCCGCTTCCTCACCGAACGTGGTGTGCTCGTCGTCTCACCGGCCGCGGATCCCCCGGCCGGACCGCATTTCGCGGACGGCCTCCCGGTCACGCTCTGGCACCACACACCGCACGATCCGGACCACCGGTACGCACCGGACGTCGTCGCGGGTTCGCTCGCCCGGGTGCACGCGGCACTGCGGGAGTATCCGGGCGAACTGCCCCGGCGCGGCCCGCTCGACGACCTCGAACGGATGCTCGCCCGCCACGGCGACACGATGGACGGCGCGGCACCGCGGCTGCGGGCCGAAGCCGCCCGGATCGAGGCCGCGCTGCCGGACGTCGCCGTGCAGCCGCTGCACGGCGACGCGCACCCCGGCAACCTGATCGCCACCGAAGCCGGGCCGTGCTGGCTCGACTTCGAGGACACCTGGCGCGGGCCGCTCGGCTGGGACCTGGGGATCCTGGCCCGCCAGGGCGGTCCGGAGTATTCGGCCGCCTACCCGGGTTCGGCCGACGTCCCGACCGAAGCTTGTACGGAGCTGCGCGAACTCTTCGCCGTCGCGTGGCGCTTCATCATCGCGAAGCGGTTCCCGCACCGGCTTCCCGAAGCGCGCGAAGCACTCGCTGCCTACTTCTCGTGAGTCGCCGGGTACCAGGAGAGGATCGCTTCGACGACGCCCGCCGGGTCCTCGAGCGGGGTCAGGTGGCCGGCACCGGGCAGCACCACGAGCGTGGCGCCGGGCATGGCCTCGACCATCGCGCTCGCCGCCGCGACGGGCGTGATGGGGTCTTCCTCGCCCACGACGACCAGCGCCGGGACGCCCGCGTCCCGAAGTAGGCCGAGGGAGTCCGGCCGGGTCCGCAACGCCAGCGCGGTCCACGAGATCCCGGCCGGCGGCTGGGATTCGATGATCTCCCGGACGGTGTCGACGACGTCAGGCCGCTCCTCGCGCGTCGACTCGGCCAGCAGGTTCGGCAGGTTGGCCTCGGCCAGCCAGCCCGCGGTGCCCTCCTGTTCGACGCGCACCGCGACGTCGAGGCGGCTCTGCGCGGCCTCGGGGGTGTCGGGCGTGGCCTTGGTGTCGATGAGGACGAGCCCGCCGACCCGGTCCGGCGCCAGCCGCAGCACGGCCATCGCGAGGTAGCCGCCCATCGAGCAGCCGCCGAGCACCACGCGGTCCAGGTCCAGCCGGTCGAGCAGGGCGGCGACGTCGCGCGCGGCGTCGTCGAGGCTCGGTTCGCGGCCGGACTCCGGCAGCGGCGAGCGGCCGAGCCCGCGCTGATCCGGAGTGATCACCCGAAGGTGTGAAGCGAGAGGCTCGCGCACCGCGTTCCACATGCGGGAGTCCAGGGGAAAGGCGTGGAGGAGGACCAGCGGCAGTTCGGTCATGCGCGTCATTTTGTCGGACCTCCGCGCTAGCTTCGCCGACGTGTTCACCGACATCGAAACCGACCGGCTGCACCTGCGTCCGCTCCACGAGGCGGACCGGCAGGCGATGGTCGACATCCACACCGACCCGCGCACCAACCGCTTCAACCCCGACCCGCCCGGCGTCGCGCGGGCGTCGGAGATGTTCACGGCCTGGCTGGCGCACTGGGCCGAGCGGGGCTTCGGCTACCTGGCGGTGACCGAACCGGGCGGCAAGGAGGTCATCGGCGTGTGCGGCGTGCGGCTGCGCGAGTTCCACGGCGAGAAGGTGCTCAACCTCGGCTACCGGTTCCGGCCGTCCGCGTGGGGCAAGGGTTACGCGGTCGAGGCCGGGGCCGCGGTCCTGGAGTGGTGCGCCCGCGAGCAGGCGTCCCTGCCGGTGCTGGCCAGTGTGAACGTGGACAACAAGCCGTCGCTGCGGGTGGCCGAGCGGCTCGGCTTCACCGAGTACACGGAGGAAGCGTACGAAGGCGCGTTGTCCCGGCACTACCGGCGCTGAGCCGGGCGTTGTTTGACAACTCCAGAGAGAAGCGGATCACCGGCGGCGCTGCGGGCGGCGCCGGGCCCGGGCGTCCCAGCAGGGCCGGTGCCAGTGCCGCCGGTCGGCGACGGAGCCGGTCTCGTCGGCGGGCCAGACGACCAGGTGCGGCGTGCCCGGCCGGATCTCGTGGTCGCAGCCGGGACAGCGGTAGAACTTCGTGGCCTGCGCGCCGGGCACCGTCCGGACCAGCCACTCGCCGTCGCTCCCGGCTTCGGCACGGGCCCACCCGGTGGCAGCACCGATCTCCCGCTCGGGCGGCCCACCGTCCGAGCGGTGGCCGGGACGGTTGCGTCGAGGCACGCCCAAACGGTAACCGCACCCCACCCACCACCGCGCACCCGCGTGACAGCGCCCACCCGTCCCGTGTCGACCTCCCGATCACACGTGCCGGCGCTCCAATCACGCGTGATGCCCCTCCCATCACGCGAGATGCCTCCTCAGTCACGCGAGATTCCCGCCGAAACACGCGAGCCGACCCTCCAGGCACGCGAACCGACCGCCCAGGCACGCGAGTCGACCCTCCAGGTACGCGAGCCGACCCTCCGGGCACGCGAGCCGTCCGCCCGGGTACGCGACCTGGCGGCCGTCACCCCTGGGCGATCGCCAGCGGCACGAGCTGCTCGGCGGTGGTCAGCGAACCGTGCTGCCCGACCAGCGACGTCTCCACGGCCTCGGCCAGCCCGCGCACCATCCCGAACCGCCCGCGGGCCGCCACGACGACGTCGCCGATCCGCGGCAGCACCCGGTCGCTGACGGTGGGACCGAACCACCCCTCGGCGACGGCCTCCGCCCGCGAACGCACCCAGGCCCGCTCGCCCACCACCGCCCGCCAGGCGGCGAGCACGTCGGCGGTGGCACCCGGCTCGGTGTAGACGTGCCGGGCCCGGACCTCGCCCCCGAACGTCCGGACACCCGCCAGCAGCTCCGGCACGTCCTCGAGGTCGAGCTTGTCCTCGACGGTGACCATGCCGTGGTCGGCCACCACGGCGAGCAGGGCACCGGCCGGGAGACCGTCCACAAGGGACTCCACGAGCCGGTCGACCTGGCGCAGCTGCATCCGCCACGCGTTCGAACCCGGGCCGTACACGTGCCCGAGCAGGTCGATTTCACTGTGGTAGGCGTAGCAAAAGGCCCGTCCGGCGAGCACCGACAACGTCCGGGCGGCGAGGTCGCCGAGCGCGTGCACGCCGGCGTAACGCGCACCGCTCTGGGTGGCGCGGGTCAGCGCGGAGTCGGCGAACTGCGCGGACGACACGACGGCCGCGTCGATCCCGGCCGCGGCGGCGAGCTCGAAAGTCGTCGGCAGCGGCTGCACCTCACGCGGCGGGAGCGCGCCGCGAAGGTCGCCGCCGTCCTCGTGGCTGCGCCAGCGCAACGCGTTGAGCACGCCGACGCCCGGCATCTCGAAGGTGTAGCCGACCATCCCGTGCTCACCGGACGCGAGGCCCGTCCCGATCGCGGCCACCCCGGCGGCGGTGGTCGACGGGAAGCCCACGCGCAACGTCCGCCGGGCGAGCTCGGTCAGCACCGGGGCGTCCGCGGCGTGCTCGGCCAGCAGTTCCCAGCCGAGCCCGTCGATCAGCAGCACCGCCGCGCTCCGCGCCGCCGGCAGGTCCAGCGTGTTCGCGCACCCGGGCACCCCGAGCGCGGCGAGCAGGGATGGGACGACTTGGCCGAGGTGCGCGACGTCGGCGAGCGAAGGGGGCTGCACGCGCCCACCTTCCCATCCGGGGGCCCGCCCGGCGATAATCGCCGCATGCCGACCTACGCCTACCGCTGCCGCGAGTGCACCGAGACCTTCGAGCTCCTGCGCCCGATGAGCGAGTCCGGCGCGCCGGCCGCCTGCCCGGAGGGCCACGCGGACACCGTCAAGCTGCTCACGACGGTCGCCCTCACCGGAGCCGCGGGTGGTCCCGCGGCCCCAGCCGGTGGCGGCGGGTGCTGTGGTGGCGGCTGCTGCGGCTGACCGGCCTCAGAGCGCCTTCAGCGCCTGGTCGAGGTCGTGCCAGAGGTCCTCGACGTCCTCCAGCCCGGCCGACAGCCGGATGAGCTGCTCGGACACGCCGGCGTCGTGGCGGTCGCCGGCGTCGACGATCCGGTGGCTGATCGACCCCGGGTGCTGGATCAGCGTGTCGACGCTGCCGAGGCTGACGGCGGGGGTGATCAGCCGGACGGCACCGATCAGGGCGTGCGGGTCGCCCTCGACCTCGAACGCCACCAGCGGCCCGCCGAGCCGCGGGTAGTGCACCTTCGTCACGGCCGGGTGGGCGGCGAGCCGCTCGGCCAGCGTCGCCGCGGTCGCGGACGCCGCGCCGACCCGCAGCGGCAAGGTGGAAAGCCCACGCAGCAACAGATATCCGGCCAGTGGGTGCAGCACGCCACCGGTGGCGAAGCGGATCTGCCGCAGCCGGGCGGCTTCCTCGGCGTCGCACGCGACGATCCCGCCCATCACGTCGCCGTGGCCGCCGAGGAACTTCGTCGCGCTGTGCAGCACGATCCGGGCGCCGTGGCGGCCCGGGCGCTGCAGCACCGGCGTCGCGAAGGTGTTGTCCACCACCAGCGGTACGTCCCCGCACGCGAGAGCCAGCGCGGCGATGTCGACCTCGGCGAGCGTCGGGTTCGCCGGGGTCTCGACGAACACCAGGCCGGTGTCGGGCCGCAGCGCGGCGGCGACAGCGTCCGGCGCGGCCCAGGTGACCTCGGTGCCGAGCAGTCCCGACTGGAGCAGGTGGTCACTGCAGCCGTACAGCGGGCGCACCGCGACGACGTGGCGTTTCCCTTGCGCCACCGCGGAAAGCAGGCAGGCGGACACCGCGGCCATGCCGCTGGCGAACGCGACGCCGTGGTCGAACCCTTCGAGCTCGGCCAGGGCCCGCTCGAACCGCTCGACGGTCGGGTTGCCCACCCGGCCGTAGATCGGCGGGCCGGCCACCTCGCCGCCGGCGGCGAACTCGTCGATCCGGGCGGCTTCGCCGGCGCTGTCCCGGGACGGGTAGGTCGTGGACAGGTCGAGCGGCGCGGCGTGCACGCCGAGGTCCGTGAGGTCGTCACGGCCGGCGTGGACGGCGCGGGTGCGCAGGGCGGAAGTCATACGAGCATGCTCGATCTTTCACCGGATCCATGGCAACAGCCTCGGATATCATTCGCCGATGTCCGAGAATGTCGAACTCAGTCCGGTTGATCTTGACATTCTGCGCCTGCTGCAGAACGACGCCCGGATCACCAACAAGGACCTCGCGGCCGCGGTCGGCCTGGCGCCGTCGACGTGCCTGGACCGGGTGGCGCGGCTGCGGGACACCGGCGTGATCACCGGGCAGCACGCGTCGGTCGACGCAGCGAAGCTCGGGCGGCCGCTGGAGGCGTTCCTGTTCGTCCAGGTGCGCCCGCACCGGCGGCCGCTGGTGGACCCGTTCATCGAGCACCTGCTGTCCCTGCCCGAGGTGCGCGCGGTCTACCACCTGACCGGGCCGGACGACTTCCTCGCGCACGTCGCCACCAGCTCGGCCGGCGAGCTGCAACGGCTGGTGCTCGACGAGCTGACCGCCCGCGACGAAGTCGCCCGCGTCCACACAAACCTGGTGTTCCAGCACTGGAGCGGTGGCCCCCTGCTGCCACCCGGTGCTTGACGTCCGGCCGTCGACGTCACAGCGTCTCGAGCCACCGGCGGGTTTCGCGCGCGGACGTCAGCCGGACGACCGAAGGGCACGGCGGTTCGGCGGCCCAGCCCCGGATGGTCGCCCGCTTCCGCGCGAACGACGCGAAGTGCCAGCGGATGATCGAGTCGGCGGAGAACATCTGGCGGAACGACTCGACGTTGCCGTTGCAGATCCGCTCACGGGTCACCGACCGCACGGCCGTCCGGCGCAGCAGGCGGCCCAGCGAAAGCCGGCGCGGGTAGTCGAGACCCACGATGAGCTGAGTGCGGGGCAGCACGACGTCCTTCCACCGGCTGTACGCGGCGTCGAGGACCCAGCGCTCCCCCGCGCAGACCTCCGCGATGCGGCGGCGCTGCTCTTCGTCGGGCACCTGGACCCAGCCCGGCTGCCAGGTCAGGTCGTCCACGGAGTGGTACGGCAGGCCGGTGCGCTCGGCGATCCGCGCGGCGAGCGTCGACTTGCCCGAGCCGGTGACGCCGTAGACGACGATCCGGTCAGGAGTCGAGGTCACGGGCGGGCTCCTGCGGTCCGCGGTAGGGCAGCGTCTGGCTGTAGACGATGCTCGTGGTCGTGCTGCCGAACTGGGCCAGCTCGTCCATCGTGCGCTCGAGGTGGGCCATCGAGGCCGCGGCGACCTTGAGCGTGTAGCAGTCGTCGCCGGTGGTGCGCACGCATTCGAGGATCTCGAAGCGCTCGGCCAGCAGCTTGTGCAGCGGCTCGTGGCGGCTGCCCGGGTACTTGAGCCGCACGACGGCGAGCACCGCGTACCCGACCTTGCCGAGGTCGATGTCCGCGCGGTACCCGGTGATCACGCCGGTGGCCTCGAGACGGCGGAGGCGTTCGGTGGTCGCGGACGCGCTGAGGTTCACCCGGCGGCCCAGCTCGGTGAGGGGCAGCCGGGCGTCACGCTGGAGCTCGACCAGGATGGCCCAGTCGGTCGGATCGAGACTCTCGGTCATCCGGTGAATATACCGCGAGATCCACGGCCGAAGCCGGCGAACGCCGTGGCCGATCCCTTCCGATCAGAGGTTTCCCCTCGTTAGCCTTGGTGGGTGAAGATCGGCGTGAACGTCCCCAACTTCGGCCCCGGCACGGATCCCGGCGCACTGCGCGCGTGGGCGCAGACCGTCGAAGGCCTCGGCTACGACCTGCTGATGGTGTCCGATCACGTCGCGATCACGCCAGACGTCGCGGCGCAGTACCCGGCGCCGTTCTACGAGCCGTTCACGACGCTGTCGTGGCTGGCCGGCGTCACGACGCGGGTGCGCCTGGGCACCACCGTGCTGGTTGTGCCGTACCGCCACCCCCTGCTGGTCGCCCGGATGGCGGCGAACCTCGACCAGCTCAGCGGCGGCCGGCTCGTGCTCGGCGCCGGCATCGGCTGGGCGAAGCAGGAGTTCGACGCGCTGGGCGTCCCGTTCGAGCAGCGCGGGAAGCTCACCACCGAGTACCTGCGGGCGATCCGCGCGGCCTGGGCCGAGCACGACGACTACCGCGCGGGCCCGATCCCGCTCTGGCTCGGCGGGCTCAGCGACGCCGGGCTGCGCCGCGCGGTCGCACTCGGCGACGCGTGGCACCCGTTGCGGCTGACCATGGCCGGCTTCCGGGAAGGGTTGGGGCGCTTGACAACCCTGGCCGGCGACCGGCTGGTGCCCGCGTTCGCGCCGCGGATCCTGCTGCGGCTGACCGGCACCCCGGTGACCGGGCCGGACCGGCGCGCCGGCGAGGGCACGCTCGACCAGGTCCTCGACGACCTGGCGCGGTTGCGGGACCTGGGTGCCGACACCGTCGTGCTCGACCCGTTCGACGCCGACCCGGCCGAAACCCTCCACCCGGAGGTGGCTTGGCGAGACCTCGCGGTGATTGCCGCGTCCTGGAAGGAGAAACTGTGAACGACACCGAGGAAACCCTGCTGCGGCGGGCGATCGAGCTGGCCCGCGAAGCGCGCGAGGTGCACGGCAACCCGCCGTTCGGCTCCCTGCTGGCGGACGCCGACGGCAACGTCCTGGCCGAAGACCGCAACACCTCGATCACCGACGACGACATCACGGCGCACCCCGAGCTGAAGCTCGCCCGCTGGGCGGCGCAGCACCTGGCCCCGGAGGTCGCGGCGACGACCACGATGTTCACCAGCACCCAGCCGTGCGGGATGTGCGCCGGCGCGATCGAGCGGTCCGGGCTCGGCCGGGTCGTCTACGCGCTGTCGACCGAGCAGTTCCTCACCCTGCGGCCGCCGGTCACCTGGGGCGGCCACAAGCTCGACGGCCCCGCGCTGTTCGACGAGGCCCGCGTCCCGGTCGAGGGGTACTACCGCTAGCGGCCGACGGCCCCGGAACCGGTACTGGCGAGCGTTGCGCCAACCGAGCACGATCCGGGCCCCGGGGTAACGGGCGCCATCCTCCGGACGACCTCCTTCGCACGAACGGACCCGCCGATCGTGCCGACCGGAGGTGTCCTGATGACCGACCTGTACCAACCGGATCCCGGCGCACCATCGGCCGCACCGGCTCGGCCCAGGTACCGGACCAGCCCCTGGCGCCTGGTGCTCGCGGCCACGGGCGGCGCGGCGCTGGTCGGCGCGCTGTGGGCCGGCCTCGGCCTGGCCGGCTCCGGCGGTCCCGCGGGCCCGTCCGGGGACACGTTCGACCTGCGCGGCACCTTCACGTTGACCAGCGGCGGGGACGGCTTCGGCACCTGCGTCGGCTCGGGCGGTTATGCGGACATCACCGGTGGCGCCGCGGTCACGGTCTACAACGCCGCCGGCACGATGCTCTCCCGGGGCGCGCTCGGCACCGGACGGCCGGCGGGCATGGGCACCTGCGTGTTCTCCCTGTCCGCGCAGAGCGTCCCCGCTGGCGAGCAGATCTACCTGGTCGAGGTCGCCCACCGCGGCCGGACCATGGTGACGCCGCAGGACGCGCGCGACGGCAACGTCGCGCTCAGCCTGGGTGGCTGATCAGTAGTCCTTGAAGCCCTTCCCGGTCTTCCGCCCCAGCCGGCCGGCGGTGACCAGGTGCTCCAGCAGCGGCGCGGGCGCGAAGCCTTCCTCGCGGAACTCGTTGTAGAGCGTCCGCTGGATGGCCAGGGAGACGTCGAGGCCGACGACGTCCAGCAGCTCGAACGGGCCCATCGGCAGGCCGCAGCCGACCTTCATCGCCGTGTCGATGTCGTCGGCGCCGGCGTAGTGCGCCTCCAGCATCTTCACGGCGTCGTTGAGGTACGGGAACAACAGCGCGTTGACGATGAAGCCCGCGCGGTCGCCGCAGTGGACGGCGTGCTTGCCGACCGCCTGGCAGACCGCGCTCGCCGTGGCGACGACGTCCGGGGCCGTGGCGATCGTCGACACGACCTCCACCAGCTTCATCACCGGGGCCGGGTTGAAGAAGTGGAGACCGACCACATCGCCCGGCCGGGAGGTCGCCGCGGCGCACTCGATCACCGGCAAGGAGGACGTCGTCGTGGCCAGGACGGCGCCGGGGCGGACGACCTCGTCCAAGGCCGCGAACACCGCCTGCTTCACCGAAAGCTCCTCGGCCACCGCCTCGACGACCAGGTCGACGTCGGCCAAGGCGTCGAAGTCGGTGACCGGGGTGATCCTCGCCAAGGCGAGAGCCGCGTCCTCTTCGGACAGCTTGCCCTTCACCACGGCCTTGTCGAGCGACTTCTTCACCTTCGCCACCGAAGCCTGGGCCTTCTCCAGGCTCCGGGCCCGCAGCACGACGTCGAGACCGCGCTTCGCGAAGACCTCCGCGATGCCGGTGGCCATCGTGCCGGTGCCGACCACACCGACCTTCGCGACCGGCCGCGGCGCGGCACCGTCCACAGTGGACGTCGCCGTGGCGTCCGCGACCACGTTCGGCGAGTCCGGCGCGTCGTAGGTGTAGAAGCCGCGGCCGGTCTTGCGGCCGAGCAGGCCCGCGGTGATCATCTGCTTGAGCAGCGGCGCCGGCGCGTGCAGCCGGTTGCGGGACTGGTGGTACATCGTGTCGAGGATCTCGTTCGCGGTGTCCAGCCCGATCAGGTCGAGCAGCGCGAGCGGGCCCATCGGGTAGCCGCAGCCGAAGCGCATCGCGGCGTCGAGGTCCTCGCGCGTGGCGTAGCGCTGCTCGTACATCCGTACCGCGTGGTTCAGGTAGCCGAACAGCAGCGCGTTCGCGATGAACCCGGCCCGGTCGCCGATCACCACCGGCACCTTGCCCAGCCGCTCGGCGAACGCGACGACGTCGGTGACCACCTCCGGCTCGGTGACCACGGTCTTCACGATCTCGACGAGCTTCTGCACCGGCGCCGGGTTGAAGAAGTGCATGCCGACGACCTTGCCGGGGCGCGCGGTGTGCACGCCGATCTCGGTGATCGACAGCGAAGACGTGTTGGACGCGAACACGACCTCCGGCCGGGTGACCTTGTCCAGCTGCGTGAAGACGTCGGCCTTGGCCGCCAGGCTCTCCGGGATCGCCTCGACCACGAGGTCCACTTCGGACAGATCCGAGAGCGTCGTGCTGTACCGGATCCGGCCCAGCAGCGCCTCCCGGCCGGCTTCGTCGAGCTTTCCGCCGGACAGGGCGCGCTCGGTCGAGTGCTCCAGGTGCCCCCGGCCGCGCGCGACGCCCGTCTCGTCCAGCTCGACCGTGATGACGTCGAGCCCGCTGCGCGCGAGCACTTCGGCGATACCGGCCCCCATCGTGCCGAGGCCGACCACTCCGACTGTCGAGATGTCCCGCGCCATCGAGGCCTCCAGTGATGTTACTCGCCGGTAATTGCCCCGATACTGCCACGCGCCGCCTTCTGAAGCCCAGACGGAATCGAGTCAGAACGGCGTTTGTCACCCGGTCGGCAACGCGGGCTCACTCGCCGAAATTGCCCTCCACCAGCTCTTTCGCCTTGGCCAGCGCCTCGGACGCCTGCGGGCCGCTCGCCCGGACACGGATCCGGTCACCTTGCCGGGCACCGAGCGACATCAGAGCCAGCACGCTGTGCCCGTCGGCCTCCTGCTCGCCGAGGCCCACCTTCACCTCGGCGTCGAACGCGCTCAGCGTGCGCACCAGCACCGCGGCCGGCCGCGCGTGCAGGCCGACCTCGTTCTGCAGCTCCAGCTCGATCTCGTCGCCACCACCCCCGCCGGCGACCGGCGGAGCGGGCATCAGGTCCTCGGGCATCCCGGCCGCCGCGGCGGCCTCCGCCACCGCCTTGCGGTCCCCGCCGGCCTGCGCGGCGACGGCCGCCGCGATCGCGCCCTCGACCAGCGGGCCGTCGGCGACCAGTGCGGCCGAGGGGTCGGCCAGCGACTCGACGGCCAGCTCGGCGGTCATCTGGGCGCTGCCGAGGTCGTAGAGCAGCACCACCCCGGCGCCGGAGTCGGCGCGCTGGGTGGCCGCGACGACCTCGTCGTAGTCCGTGCCGATCCCGCCGTCGGCGAGGCCGCCGGCCGGCAGGATCGTGACGTCCGGGGCCATCTGGGCGGCCAGTTCGGCGAGGCCTTCCGCGAGCTTCCCGCTGTGCGACACGAGCACGATGCCGACGCTCACCGGGCGGCTCCCGCGAACGCCCGCAGCAGCAGGGCCGACGAGCGCGCGCCCGGGTCCAGGTGACCCACCGCCCGCTCGCCGAGGTAGGACGCCCGGCCCTTGCGCGGCACCAGGTCCACTGTGGACTCGGCACCGCGGTCGGCGGCGTCGGCGGCCGCGGTCAGCACCGCGCCGACGTCCCCGCCGTCCTCGGCCGCCTTCTCCGCGGCCGAAAGGGCGGGGATCAGGGCGTCGACCATCGTCGCGTCGCCGGCCACGGCCTTCCCGCGGGCCTGGACGCCTTCGAGCCCGGCGCGCAGCGCGTCGAGCAGCGCCGGGACGTCGAGCTCGGCGGTCGTGCCCAGCTTGGCCGAGGCACGCAGGAAAGCCGTGCCGTACAACGGGCCGGCCGCGCCGCCGACCTTGGAGATCAGCGTCGTCGCGACGAGCTTCAGCACCCCGCCCGGGGTGTCCGGCTCGGCGGCGTCGAGGGCCGCGACGACGGCCGTGAAGCCGCGGTTCAGGTTCTCGCCGTGGTCGCCGTCGCCGATCGCGCGGTCGAGCTCGATCAGCTCGGCCCGGTGCTCGGCGACGACCGCCGCGGCGGCGCGCACGGCCGCCGCGACCCCCGCGGACTTGCAGGTCATCAGAGCCCCCACCGCAGGGCCGCGGTGTTGACCGGCGCGTCCCACAGCTCCGTCAGCTCGTCGTCCAGTTTGAGCAACGTCAGACTCATCCCCTGCATCTCGAGGCTGGTGATGTACGGCCCGACCAGCCGGCGTTCGACCACGATCCCACGCTCGGCCAGCAGCCGCTCGGCGATGCCGTGGGCCAGGTAGAGCTCGACCAGCGGGGTGCCGCCCATCGAGTTGGTGAACAGCAGCACGCGGTCCCCGGAGGCGAACGGCAGGTCCGAGACGATCGCCTCGACCATGCGCGCGACCAGCGCGTCGGCCGGTTCGAGCGGGATCCGCTCGCGGCCGGGCTCGCCGTGGATGCCGATGCCGAACTCGATCTCGTCGTCGGCGAGCTCGAAGCTGGGGGTGCCGGCGTGCGGCACGGTCGGCGCGGTCAGCGCGACGCCGATCGAGCGCACCTGGCCGATCACCTTCTCCGCCAGCGCGGTCACCGCGTCGAGCGAGTCACCGCGCTCGGCGGCGGCACCGGTGATCTTCTCCAGCAGCACCGTGCCGCCGACCCCGCGGCGGCCGGCGGTGAACGTCGAGTCCTTGACCGCGACGTCGTCGTCGATCACGACGCTGCGCACCTCGAGCCCTTCGGCGGCGGCCAGCTCGGCGGCGGTCTCGAAGTTGAGCACGTCACCGGTGTAGTTCTTCACGATCAGCAGCGCCCCGGCGTCACCCGTGGTCGCGGTGACGGCGGCCTGCACGGCGTCCGGGGTGGGCGAGGTGAACACCGCGCCCGGGACGGCGGCCGCGAGCATGCCCAGGCCGACGAAGCCGCCGTGCAGCGGCTCGTGCCCGGACCCGCCGCCGGAGATGACGGCGACCTTGCCCGCGACCGGGGCGTCGGCCCGGACCACGACGTCCGGGTCCTCCTGGACGCGGAGGATGTCGGCGTGCGCGGCGGCGAGGCCCCGCAGCGACTCCACGACCACGTTCGCCGGATCGTTGATGATCTTCTTCACGGCAACCTCCGGCACATCAGCGGGTGGGTGCCCTCTTCCTACATCTCCGCGCGGCCGTACGCCAGGTCAGGGTTTAGGGAGCAACGTGACGACGTTCTTCGCGACGGTGACCGCCTTGCCGCACGGGTCGTCCTTGTCCGCCTGGGCGTCGTAGTTCTGGTAGCGCACCTGGGCCAGTTCGACGTCGTCGCCCTGCCACGGCCGGTGCTGCCACTCCACGTCGCACTGCGACGAGCCCGACGTGCCCTTCTTCTGGAAGCCGGTGATCCCGCCACCGAGGTCCACCTTGGAGTAACCGTCGCCCACGATCGGGGGCAGGCCCGGCAGGAACCCGACCGTCACCGTCGCGGAGGCGGCCTTGGCCTTCCAGTCGCAGGCGTGCAGGCCCGACGGCGCCGGCTTCGCGGACGGCGCGGCCGAGGCGACCACAGAGGACTCCGCCATCGCGCACGGGTCGGCGGTCAGCAGCGTGCCCGGCGGCGTGGAGTACTTCTCCGGCGAGCTGTGCAGCTTCTGCACGACCGCGTCCATCAGTGTCTGCCCGGGACGGCAGGGATCACCCGGGTAGGCGACCGTCAGGGTGATGGCCGTGTCCGGGTTCAGCGCCGTCATCGCCGCGACCGTGCAGTCCGAGTCGTCGGTCTTGTCGACGCGCAGCGGCAGCCCGCCGACCAGGCCGGTCGTCTTGTCCGCGTGCGGCAGCAGGGTGTTGCCGATCTCGAAGTCGAGCCGGATCTCCTTACCGCCGGGGTCCTTGACCTTGTTGGTGCAGCGGTCGTAGGCGATCGACGACGGCGTCGGGTCCTCCTCGACCGTGCCGAGGCCGAGCGCGCCGAGGGCGTCCTTGGTCAGGAACTGGCACGGCTTGATCGTGCGCAGGGCGCCGGTGGCCACCGCGGCGTCGGTGATCGGGCCGTCGGTGGCCGGGCCCGAGCCGGCCCCCGCGGGCACCGTCGTCCGCGCGAAGTTGGACCGGCCGAGGTCCTGCCCGCACGCGGTCAAAGTCAGCGTGAGGGCGGTGACCAGCAGGAACAGCTTCGGGAGACGGCGGTGTCGAACGTCAGGGAGCACGCGATGCACGGTAGCGGCAGCAGCGCGCCGCTGTCCGGACAACCCGGCTATTCGCCCGCCGCCGGGGTCGTGTCGGTGGTCTCTTCGGTCTCGGTCTCGGCCGGCACGACCAGCGGCCGGACCTGCGCCCAGGTGAAGAACAGCGCGGCGACCACCAGCATGCCGATGCCGGCCCACAGGTTGATGTTCACCCCGGCCGCCTTCTGCAGCTCGGCGTCGGACGTGAAACCGATGCCCAGCACCGTGAGGATGACGCCGTAGACGCCGATCAGCAGGGCGATGATCAGCCGGATGTCGAAAGCGCCCGCCTTCTTCGGCCGCGCGCCGGACTCGGTAGCCATAACGGGGACCTCCTAGAAGATGACGTTGAGGGCGATGGTCAGGATGAGCACGATGCCCGCGAGCAGGCCCGGCTTGCGGTACCAGCCCGCGTTCTCGCCGGTGTTGTCGTGCTGCCGCGTCGCCTTCGGCGTCAGCGAGTAGACGAGACCCACCAGTTCTTCGTCCGGCTTCGGCTTGGTCGCCAGCGAAACCACGACGCTCACCACGATGTCGACGACGAACGCGGTACCGGCGGCCACGAAGCTGGTGCCCTGGCCGCTCAGGCCGATCACCCCGGCCTGCGACAGGCCCCAGACGGTGATCGCGGACGCGGTACCGAGGAGCAGGCCGCTCCAGCCGGCGTGCGGCGTCATCCGCTTCCAGAACATGCCCAGGATGAACGTCGCGAACAGCGGTGCGTTGAAGAACGAGAACAGGTCCTGCAGGTAGTCCAGGATGTTGCCGGAGTTCGAGGCGATGAACGCGGTACCGATCGCGAGGACCGTGCCGACCGACGTGACGATGCGTCCGAGACGCAGGTAGTAGCCGTCCGGCTTGTCCTTCTTGACGTACGTCTGCCAGATGTCGTAAGTGAAGACCGTGTTGAACGAGCTGAGGTTCGCGGCCATGCCGGCCATGAACGAGGCCAGCAGGCCGGCGATCGCGATGCCGAGCATGCCGTTGGGCAGCAGGTCGCGCATCAGCAGCAGGAGCGCGTTGTTGAAGGTGACGCCGCTTTCCGCGGTGCCGCCGTCGAGCAGGACCTGCTTGTCCTTGACGTACTCGGACACGGTGACCGCGGCGATCATGCCGGGGATGATCACGATGAACGGGACCAGCATCTTCGGGAACGCGCCGATGATCGGCGTGCGCCGCGCGGCGGACATGCTCTTCGACGCCATCGCGCGCTGGACCTCGACGAAGTTCGTCGTCCAGTAGCCGAACGAGAGCACGAAGCCCAGACCGAACACGATGCCGAGGATCGAGAGGATGTTGTTGCCGAAGCCCGTCAGGTTGTCACCGGGCCACGAGTGCAGCTGCGCGGTGCCGCCCGGGCTGCCGGTGACCTTGTCGACCAAGCCCTGCCAGCCGCCGACCTTCACCAGGCCGATGATCGTCAGCGGCACCAGCGCGATGACGATCACGAAGAACTGCAGGACCTCGTTGTAGATCGCGGCGGAGAGGCCGCCGAGCGCGGTGTAGGAGAGCACGATCACGGCGGCGATGATGATCGACACCCAGATCGGCCAGCCCAGCAGCAGGTTCACGACGCTGGCCAGCAGGAACAGGTTCGCGCCCGCGATCAGGATCTGAGCGGCGGCGAAGCTGATGCCGTTGAGCAGGTGGGCCGGCTTGCCGAAGCGGCGGCGCATGAACTCCGGGACGCTGCGGACCTTCGAGCCGTAGTAGAACGGCATCATCACGATGCCGAGGAACAGCATCGCCGGGATCGCGCCGATCCAGAAGTAGTGCACGGTCGGCAGGCCGTACTGGGCGCCGTTGGCCGACATGCCCATGACCTCGACCGCACCGAGGTTCGCGGAGATGAACGCGAGGCCGGTCACCCAGGCGGGTAGCGAACGGCCCGACAGGAAGAAGTCGAGACTGCTCGACACCTGCCTCCGGGCCAGGTACCCGATGCCGAGCACCAGGACGAAGTAGAACGCCAGCTCGATGTAGTCGATCGCGTTGGCGTCGAGTCGCAGGTTCGCATCGGCGAGAAGCACCCGACCCACCTCCCGGCTGTACTTTCAAACTGGACAAGAACCGACAGGAATCACCACTGTCCTGTCGGATCCGGACAGTACTGCATGGTTTCCGGGTCGGCACGCTGAGCTGTCCATTGTGCACAGAGGGCGCGTTTCCCGGTCTCTGACCAGTGGAAACGCGCCCTCGACGCCGCGGGAGCGGCTCAGTTGCCGATCATCGATCGGTCGGGACGGCGATCTCGCCCTCCTCGTCGATCAGCCGGGCGAGCACGTCGTCGGGCAGGTAGGTGCGGTGCGGGTACTCCGGACCCCACGAGTTGAGCAGCGGCACCGCGCCGAGCTCGTCGGCCCGCGGGTTGCCGAGGACGGCGTGCACGTCGTCGACCGACTTGGCCCAGCGGAAGGCCGCGATGCCCTGCTTGGCGTCGGGGACGTACTTCTCCCGCGCCTCCCAGTCGTCGTTCTTGTACGAGTCGTCCCAGAGGACGTGCCCGGCGTCCTTGAGCACCTCGGCGCCGGCGCGGACGGAGGTGCCGTTGTCGTCACCGGGGTTGGTCTCGGGCCATTCGTCGCCCTTCTTGGCCGCGTCCCAGAGCCAGCGGGCGGTGTACTCGCCGCCGTTGAACAGCGACATGCACCGCGACCAGCCGAAGCCGACGCAGGCGCCTTCCGCGCCCTGGTCGTAGAAGGCGTAGTTGGCGTCGGTGTCCGGGGTGCCGCCCGGTTCGAGGCAGACGCAGTGCCCGCCACGGATCCGGCCGAGCGCGTCGGCGCCCGCCTTCGCGATGAAGAACTCGCCGGACTTCTCGTCCTGCTCCGGCGTGTCGAAAGCGGAGTACCAGTTGACCCCGATGACGACGGGCGACCGCGTCGGCCGGTCGTCGTCGGCGAGCGCCGACAACGGATACCGTTCGACGTGCTCCCAGTCGTCCGGAATGAACCGGCCCAGCCGCGGGTCGAGCGGATCGGAACCGAGCGGGCGATAACGCATGACTTCCTCCTCCGTGCAGGCGAAAACGCGCGCACATCGACCGGAGGACATGCGCACACCGAGCTCAAAGGCGGAAACAAACGTTGGCACGACGAAGAAAGACGGCCGAGCGCACCACCCTCCGGCCACACCGGACGTACCGGCGGAACCCCTCGAATCGAGTATCCCACGAGCCGGACTCAATGGATCCGCACCTCACCCGAACAGCGCATTAAGATAAGGCGGATGAAATGATCGGCCCACCGCAACGCGCGCTATCCGGTCAACAATTCCCCGGCCGGAGTAATGGCAGCCGAATCAGATACACGAATACGGCATCGATTCGGCATCACCGTAACAGCGACGACGGGTGAAGCGACTCAGGTGCGTCTTCCCGCCACCGGACCGCCCGGAGGAATCGTCCCTTCACGGCCTGTCCGCCCGCGTGGAGACCCGGTACGGGCGCAACGACCGGGTGACCGTCCCGCGTGTGCTGTTCCTCGGTGTGCTCGCGCTGGTCGCGAGTTCGCCGATCTGCTGAACGAACAAGTCGCCACCGGCCCTCAGCCTGCAAGGGCGAAGAACAACCGGCACTCGAACGGCTCGACGTGAACTGTGGTGAAGGTGGCTCAGGAAGTCATCCGGCGGAAGCGCGGCACCGGACCGTCCGGCGTCTCGACCGTCTCGGTGAACATCGCTTCCGGGCGCACCCACAGGCCCCGCTCGCCGTAGAGCGCGCGGTACACGACCAGTTGTTCCTCGGTCTCGCTGTGCGACGCGACGCCGAGCACCTCGTACTCGTGGCCCTTGTAGTGGACGTAGCGACCGGGCTGCACCACTCAGAACAGCCGGAACTCGTCGGACTCGATGCCGCGCAGCTCGTCGTAGTCCAGGGTCAGGCAGCGGATCCCGCGGTCCTCCGCCAGCGTGCGCGCCTGCGGCTTGATGATCTGGGCCGCGAACACGCCCTGCACCGGGGCCAGCAGCGGGTCGCGGTTCAGCAGCTCCAGGTAGCGCGTCAGCTGCTCGACGCCGTCGATCTCGCCGCGGCGCTTGATCTCCACCGCCACCGACTTGCCGTCGGCGTCGCGGGCCATGATGTCGACCGGGCCGATCGGCGTGGGGAACTCGCGGCGGACCAGGGTGTAGCCGTCGCCGAGGGTCTTGATGTGCTCGGCCAGCAGGGCCTGCAGGTGCGCCTCGACGCCGTCCTTCTGCAGGCCCGGCTCCGCGCCCAGCGCTTGGGAGTAGTCGTGGAAGATCTCCTCGATCGAGATCACCAGCTTCTCGCCCTGCTTGTTCTCGACGATCCAGATCTTGCCGTCCTCGATCAGCCAGCAGGGCGGGCTCATCCAGTTCAACGGCTTGTACGCGCGGTCGTCGGAGTGGACCGACACCGAGCCGTCGGACTTCACGAGCAGCAGCCGGGTAGCCATCGGCAGGTGGGCGGTCAGCCGGCCGGCGTAGTCGACCTGGCACCGCGCGATCACGAGACGCACCCGAGGAGGGTAGGACAGGTCCGGGATACTGGTCCGGTGGACCCCATTCAGCGTGTCGCGTCCCGCGAGGTGTACCGGAACAATTGGATGACCGTCCGGGAGGACGAAATCCGCCGTCTCGACGGCTCGGCCGGCATCTACGGCGTGATCGACAAACCGGCGTACGCGCTCGTCATCGCCCAGGACGGCGACCGGTTCCGGCTGGTCGAGCAGTTCCGCTACCCGCTCGGCGAACGCCGCTGGGAGTTCCCGCAGGGCACCGCGCCCGACCTGGCCGACGTGCCGCCCGGCGAGCTCGCGGCCCGCGAGCTGCGCGAGGAGACCGGCCTGCGCGCCGGCTCGATGGTGACGCTCGGCCGGCTCGACGTCGCGGCCGGGATGAGCAGCCAGCGCGGCTGGGTGTTCCTCGCCACCGAGCTCACCGAGGGCGAGCCGGAGCGCGAGATCGAGGAGCAGGACATGCGCAGCGCCTGGTTCACCCGCGCCGACGTCGAGAAGATGATCCTCACCGGCGAGATGACCGACGCACAGTCGCTGGCCGCGTGGGCCCAGCTCATGCTGGCCGAGCGGTACCCGATCAGGTGACTCTCGCCGGGAAGGCGTGATCAGTCGGGCCAGGAGGGCTTGCGCTTCTCCAGGAACGCGGCCATGCCTTCGCGGGCGCCGGGCAGCTGCGACGCCGAGGCCATCACCTCCAGCGCGATCGCGTACGCGTCGGCCTCGGGCCGGTCCAGCTGGGCGTACAGCGTCACCTTGCCCATCGCCTTGCTCGCCCGGCTGCCCCGCGTCGCCCGCGCGAGCAGCTCCGCGACGGCGTCGTCGAGCCGCTCGTCCGGCACGACGCGGTTGACCAGCCCCCAGTCGAGCGCGGTCGGCGCGTCGACGACGTCGCCGGTCAGCGCCAGCTCCATCAGGCGCTTGCGGCCGATCGAGCGCGCCACCGGGACCGCCGGGGTGTGGCAGAACCAGCCGCCCTTGCCGCCCGGGAGCGCGAAGCCGGCCGACTCGGCGGCGATGGCGAGGTCGCACGAGGCCACCAGCTGGCAGCCCGCGGCGGTGGCCAGGCCGTGCACCCGCGCGATGACCACCTGCGGCACCGACTGCATCGTGCGCATCAGGTCCGTGCACAACGTCAGCAGCTCGCGCACGCCCATCAGGTCGCGCGCGGCGACGTCGCCGAAGTCGTGGCCGGCGGAGAACACCGGGCCGGCGCCGGCCAGCACGATGCCCGTCGCGTCGGACGCCCCGGCCTCGCGGAACGCGGCCAGCAGCTCGGCGAGGTGGTCCGCGGACAGCGAGTTGCGCCGTGCCGCGCGGTTCATGGTGATCGTGACGGTGTCGCCGTCGCGCTTGACCAGGATGTGCTCGTACTCGGTCATGCCTCGACGGTAACCCTTCGGAACGTGCGCCGGTAACTGTCCGGGCCGACGCCGACCTCGGCGCGCATCCGGCGCCGCAGGTTCGCCGCGGTGCCCAGGCCGGAGCGTTGCGCGACCCGTTCGACCGGCAGCTCGGTCGTCTCCAGCAAGCGCTGCGCGTACCGGACGCGCTGGACGCGCAGCCAGCGTCCCGGCGTCACGCCGGTGGCCGCGGCGAACTCCCGGTGGAACGTCCGCTCGCTCATCCGCGCGTGCCCGACCAGGTCCTCGACGCCGATGTCGTCGCCGATCCGGGCCAGCGCCCAGTCCATTGTGGACGCCATGCCCGGCTGGGCGGTCGCCGGCGGCAGCGGGTTGTCGACGTACTGGCGCTGCCCGCCTTCGCGCGCCGGCGGCATCACCAGCCGGCGCGCGAGCGCGGCGGCGACGTCCGCGCCGTGGTCCCGGCGGACCAGGTACAGGCAGAGGTCGAGGCCGCCGACGACGCCCGCCGAGGTCAGGACGCCGCTGTCGTCGGTGTAGAGCACGTCGCGCTGCAGGTCGGCGCGTGGCGCGGCGACGGTCAGGGCGTCGAAGTCGCGCCAGTGCGTGGTCGCCGCGCGGCCGTCGAGCAGGCCGGCGGCGGCCAGCGTGAACGCGCCCGAGCACAACGCGGCCACCGTCGTCCCCGCGCGGTGCGCCCGCCGCAGGGCCGCGCCGGCGGCAGAAGGCACCGGAGCGAGCGGGTCGTCGCGGCCCGGCGCCAGCACGAGGTCGCAGCCGTCGAGCCCGGCCAGGCCGTGCGTGGCCGCGACGTCGCCGAACGGCGAGACGGCCGTGCGGACCCGGCCCGGGCTGCACAGCCGCAGGGTGAACGGGCCGATCCCGCTGTCGGTGCGGTCCTGGCCCCAGACCTCGCCGATCACCGCGAGGTCGAACATCCGGGTGCCGGGCAGGAGCAGGACGCCGATCGTGCGCATGGCAGAAAAGTACCGCATCGCGCGTCTTCTGCCACTCCCCCGGGCGGCACGGAACGGCGAAACTCGACGTCATGACCGAAACGGCACTCATCCTGATCGACGTCCAGCGCGGGTTCGACGAGCCCGTCTGGGGACCGCGCAACAACCCCGGCGCCGAAGCGAACATCAAGGCCCTGCTCGACGCGTGGCAGGAGCGGCGGCTGCCGGTCGTGCTGGTGCACCACGACTCGACGGGACCGAAGTCGTCGTTGCGGCCCGGCCAGCCGGGCAACGACTTCAAGCCCGAACTCGACGGCGCGCGCCCCGACCTGGTGTTCGGCAAGCGGGTCAACTCGGCGTTCATCGGCGACGTCGACCTCGACGCGTGGCTGCGCAAGCGCGGCATCACGAGCTTCGTGCTCGCCGGCATCCAGACGAACTTCTGCTGCGAGACCACCGCGCGGATGGGCGGAAACCTCGGCTACGACGTGACTTTCGCGCTCGACGCGACGTTCACGTTCGACCTGCCGGGCGTGGACGGCGACGTCGTCACCGCCGACGAGCTGTACCGCGTCACGGCGGCGAACCTGCACAACCAGTTCGCCACCGTCAAGTCCACGAAGGACATCCTGGCGGGCCTCAGCTGAGGCCGTGGCGCTCCCGGATGAGCGAGACGATGCCGTCCATGATGTCGGTCAGCTCGTAGTCCTTGGGCGTGAACACCCGCGCGATGCCGCGTTCGGTGAGCAACGCGGCATCGTCGGGCGGGATGATCCCGCCGACGATCACCGGCACGTCACCCGCGCCCGCGGCCCGCAGGCCGTCGACGACGTGCGGCACGACCTCGAGGTGCGAGCCGGACAGCACCGACAGCCCGACGACGTGCACGCCTTCCTGCACGGCGGCCGCGGTGATCTGTTCGGGCGTCAGCCGGATGCCCTGGTAGACGACCTCGAAGCCGACGTCGCGGGCGCGGACGGCGACCTGCTCCGCGCCGTTGGAGTGCCCGTCGAGCCCCGGCTTGCCGACCAGGATCCGCAGCCGCTCGCCCAGTTCCGCCTCAGTGGCGCGGACGCGGGCGCGCACCCGCTCGATCCCCGGGTCGCCGCCGCCCGCGGCGGTCGCGGAAACCCCGGTGGGCGCCCGGTATTCGCCGAACACCTCGCGCAGCGCGCCGGACCACTCGCCGGTGGTCACGCCGGCCCGCGCACAGTCCACAGTGGCCTCGAAGAGGTTCGCGGACGTCCGCGCGGTCTCCTTCAGCGTGGCCAGCGACCGCTCGACGGCGTCGCCGTCCCGCCGGCCGCGCCACTCCTCGAGCGCCGCGACGGCGTCCTTCTCGACGGCCGGGTCGATCGTCTCGATCGCCTTCGCACCTTCGGCCTGCAGTGGCGACGGCTCGGTCGTCGCGAACTTGTTGACCCCGACCAGCACCCGCTCGCCGTTCTCCATCCCGCGGCGGTACTCGGCCAGCGACCCGACCAGCTGCGACTTCATGTAGCCGCTCTCGACCGCGGCGACCGCGCCGCCGACGTCCTGGACGCGGGCGATCTCCTCGCGCGCGCCGGCCATGATCTCGTCGACCTTGGCCTGGATGACGTGCGAGCCGTCGAAGATGTCCTCGTACTCCAGCAAGTCCGTCTCGAAGGCGAGCACCTGCTGCATCCGCAGCGCCCACTGCTGGTCCCACGGCCGGGGCAGGCCGAGCGCCTCGTTCCACGCCGGCAGCTGGATCGCGCGGGCCCGCGCGCCGCGGGAGAGCGACACCGCGAGCATCTCCAGCACGATCCGCTGGACGTTGTTCTCGGGCTGGGCCTCAGTGAGCCCGAGCGAGTTGACCTGGACGCCGTAACGCAGCCGGCGTGCCTTCGGATCCGTTACGCCGTAACGATCCCGCGTGATCTCGTCCCAGAGCGCGGTGAACGCGCGCATCTTGGACATCTCCTCGACGAACCGGACGCCGGCGTTGACGAAGAACGAGATCCGCGCGACGACCTTGCCCATGTCGGCCGGGTCGACCTGCCCGGAGTCGCGGACGGCGTCGAGCACGGCGATCGCGGTGCACAGCGCGTAGGCGACCTCCTGCGTCGGCGTCGCGCCGGCTTCCTGCAGGTGGTAGCTGCAGATGTTGATCGGGTTCCACTTCGGCACGTGGTGCACGGTCCACGCGATCATGTCGGTGATCAGCCGCAGGCTCGGGCCCGGCGGGAAGATGTAGGTCCCGCGGGACAGGTACTCCTTGATGATGTCGTTCTGCGTGGTGCCGGTGAGCTTCGCGAGCACCTCGTCGACGTCCCGGCCCTCGGCTTCGGCCTGCTCGCGCGCCACGGAGACGTACAGCGCGAGCAGCCACATGGCCGGCGCGTTGATGGTCATCGACGTGTTGGCCTCGGCGAGCGGGATGCCGTCGAAGAGCCGCCGCATGTCGCCGATGTGCGACACGGGCACGCCGACCTTGCCGACCTCACCGCGGCTGAGCTGGTGGTCCGGGTCGTAACCGGTCTGGGTCGGCAGGTCGAAGGCGACGGAGAGCCCGGTCTGCCCCTTGGCGAGGTTGCGCCGGTAGAGCTCGTTCGACGCGGCCGCGGAGGAGTGCCCCGCGTACGTGCGCATCACCCACGGGCGATCCCGCTCGTGGTCGGATGGGTACGGCACTGTGCACCTCCGGCGCTGGTCGACCCACAGAGTGTACCGGCCGGTAACTTATGCGGCGGAGTGGAATCGGACACGTCCGGGTGACGGCCGCGCTCAGCCGACGGCCCACGGCCGGGCCTGGGCCTGCGCGATCAGGTCCCGGACGTACTCGGCGTCGGGCAGCCCGACCAGCCGCACGGACCGAGCCAGGAACGCCCCCGGGTTCGCGGCCCCGGTCAACGACCCCAGCAGGCCGTCGGTGCTCCCGAAGGTGACGGCGCCGGCGCCGGCGCGCCCGGCCCGCACCACCGGCGGCGGCAGCGCGCCCAGGTACGCCGAGGCGCGGATCCTGCCCGAGACGCGATCGGCCACCACGACCCGCCGGTCGGTCACGGCGTACACCGCGCGGCGCAGAGCCCGTTGCCGGATGACGATCGGGCCCCAGGCGACCGCGAGCCCGAACGCGGCGAAGATCGGCGAGACGATCAAGAACCGCGCGTGCCCGAACAGCGGGATCCCCAGTGTCAGAAACCCCCAGACCAGACCGAAGACCAGCCGGTACCAGTCTTGGCCGTCGAACGCGACGCGCCGCGGCCGGCCCGACCACAGCAGGCGTTCTCCCGGCATCAGCACGTTCGTCGGCAGGTCCACCGTGGCCTCCACTCCCCAGTAAGCAGTGGGAACACGCACGCGTGGACCGGGTGGTTGCCTGTTCGGGTCAGAAGAGCGAGTCACCCGGTTCGCCGGCCGCCTGCTTGCGCCGGGCCTCGCCGATCGCCTCGACGAACAGGGCGCGTACTCGCTCCGGTTCGGCGATGCCCGTCAGCACGATCGGGAGGGGCACGGCCTTGATCCGGTGGGCGCCGTAGCGCGCCGCGGCCACGAGACGCGGGTCGACCGGGCCGAAGGTGATCGTCCCCGCGCCGCCGCGCTCCGGCACGACGACCGGCACGTCCAGCTCGGTGAGGGGCTGGGTCCGCGTGCGCCGCCACACGGCACCGGCGTCGACGACCAGCCGGCGGTCGGTGAGCACGTAGGTCAGGCGCCTGAGCTGCACGGCCCGCAAGCCGAAGTGGAAGAGCAGCAGGCCACCGCAGCCGATCATCGCCAGCAGCGCGTGCGGTCTTTCGGCAGCGGCCTGGTCCGCCGCGAAGTACCCCACGACCGCGAGCACCACGGCCCCGATCAGCACGGCGTGGTGGTCGCGGCGGTTCAAGAGCGGCCGGTGGACCGGCTTTCCCGTCCACAGCACCTGTTCACCCGTGTAGGCCTGCACACCTGAGGCACGCTCCGGCGGGTGTCCGGGTTGCCCGTCAGGCGGCCGAACTGTCCGGTTCCGGCGGGGCCTGGCGGCTCTTCGCCTCGTCGATGGCCTTGGTCAGCAGGTCGCGGACGCGCTTGGGTTCGCCAACGCCCATCAGCGTCACCGAGCCGGGCTCGGGGAAGGCGAAGGTGCCGGTGCTCGACCGGCCGGGCTTGAGGACCGGTGCCGACAAGCCGGCCAGTTCGCTGGAGCGTTCCTTCTGCCGGAACAGGCCCGAGCGCGCGATGATCCGGCTGTCCGTCACGGCGTAGGTCGTCCGGCCGAGCGCGAGGTAGCGGACGGCGGACCGGCCGACCGCGCCGTACAAGCCGGCCACCAGCACGACCAGCCCGGCGAGCATGCCCGCGCCTTCGGGTCGCTGCGTGAGGAGGAACCACAGCGCGGCCGCGGTGACGACGAGCCCGGCGGGGGCGATCACCCCGTCCGCGGCGACGTAGAACGGGCGCTGGACCGGCTCGCCCGCCCAGAGCACGCGCTCACCGGGTAGAAGATCGATTTCCCCTGCTGACATGGCCGAACACTACTCTGCCGGGGTGTCCGGCGCCGCACGCCGAGCGCGCTGTACGTGCGCGAACACCCTCTGTGCGTGGTCGATCTCGCGGAGCCTGAGATCAGGTTCGGCGTAGCGGTCGATGTGGACGACCCGGTGCCGGCGCCGACCTTCGGCGCCGGCGAAGATGATCGTGTCGGCGAACTTGCCCTCTTCGTCGCTGTGGACGACGGTCCGTTGATCGGTCACGAAGTTACTCGACCAGATCGGCGTGCCGCCGCCGCGAGTATTCGGACCAGCCACCTGACACGAGGCCGAACACGGCCAGCACGGCGGCGAACGTCGTCTGGCCGAGGCTCACGAACACGACGACCGCGGCGACCCAGCCAGCACCGCCTTGTTCCGCTCTTCGGGCGGTTCGGGTCGCGGCGAACACTGCCACAGCAGGTTTTCGCCGGCTTGAAGCCTCAGTTCCCCCCGGTACATACGGACAAACTACGCGCCGGACGCTGTGACGGAAATCCGCGAGACCGGACCGAGATCCGTCGGTTAGCGTGGGTAGCCGTGACGTGGAGTGTGTACGGGAGTTACCTGCTCATCGTGGTCCTGATCGTGCTCGCGCCGGGGCCGGACACGATGGTGATGCTGAAGAACGCGCTGTCCGGCGGCTTCCGGGGCGGGCTGCTCGCGTCGCTCGGGATCCTCACCGGGAACGTCGTGCAGGGCAGCGCCGCCGCGCTCGGGCTCGGCGTGCTCATCGCGAAGTCGCAGCCGGTGTTCCTCGCCCTCAAGTGGGTCGGCGCGGCCTACCTCGTCTTCCTCGGTGTCCAGGCGTTGCGCGGCGCGTTCCGCGGGCACTACGACGTCGTCGAGCAGACGCAGCAACGCCGTCGCGGCGGGGGTTTCCGGCGGTTCCGCGAGGGGCTGCTCTCCAACGTCACCAACCCGAAGGTGCTGGTGCTGTACCTGTCGGTGCTGCCGCAGTTCCTCGATCCCGGGCACACGACGACGTGGGACGCGCTCGCGCTGGCCTACACCACCGCCGTGATCGGCGGGCTGTGGTTGCTGGTGCTGCTGGTGTTCGTGCACCGCGTGCGCGCGTGGCTGGGCCGCCGCCGGGTCCGCCGGACGCTCGACGGCGTCACCGGCACCGCGCTGGTCGGGTTCGGCGCCGCCCTCGCCCTGGAGTCCTGATGACGTGGAGCACCTACGCCGGGTTCGCGGCGATGATGGCGTTGCTGGCGATGATGCCGGGCCCGGACACCATGGTGGTGCTGAAGAACGCGCTCACCGGCGGCGCGCGCGGCGGCGGCTGGGCGTGCGGCGGCATCAGCGTCGCGAACTTCCTGCAGGGCACGGCGGCCGCGCTCGGGCTGGGCGCGGTGATCACCCGCTACCAGCCGGTGTTCGTGACGGTGAAGTGGCTCGGCGCGGCCTACCTGGTGTACCTGGGCGTCCAGGCCCTGCGCGGCGCCTGGCGCGGAGACTACGAAGCGCTCGACGACGTCCGCCGGGCCCGCGCGTCCCGCGCCCGGCGGTTCCGCGAAGGGTTCCTCTCCAACATCACCAACCCCAAGGTGATCGTGCTGTACCTGTCGGTGCTGCCGCAGTTCCTGACCCCGGGCGTGACGGACCAGGGCGACGCGCTGCTGCTGGCGTACACGGTCGCCGCCCTGGGCGTGGTGTGGCAGGTGCTGCTGCTCTTGTTCGTGCACCGGGTGCGCGGCTGGTTGCAGCAGCGAAAGGTACGCCGCGCCATGGACGGCGTCACCGGAACGGCCCTGCTCGGCTTCGGCGCGGCGCTGGCTCTCGAAGGCTGACGTCGCCCGCTCCCGGGGGCGAGTTTGCCTGCCCCCGGGGCTGACGCGACGGTGCCTGCTCCCGGGGCGATGCTTTCGTCGCCTGCTCCGCCCCGGGCGACGCTTCCGTCGCCTGCCCCTGGGGCGACGCTTTCGCCGCCCGCTCCCGGGCTGACGCGACCTCGCCTGCCCTGGGGCGACGCTTCCGAGACCCCGTTCCGGCCACCGCGCGAGCCGGGTCCAAGCGTTGTCCACAGGCCTCGCCCGATGTGGACAACTCGGCGCGAAAACCGCTTCCCGGCCGGTCCGGTCGGTCCCCGCCGATAGACTGGACTTGGGCACGCCCCCCTGGAGGAGGGTGGGGGCGGGCCTGGGTGGCCGTGGCTCGAAGGGGCGTCGCGACAGCCTCGGCCGCGCCCGGCGGGACCGCATTCCGGGATCCGGCGACAACCGCCGCCGTGCGTCCTAGCCTCGGTGGCATGACCTGGGGAACCTACGGCACCTACCTGCTCTTCGTCCTTCTCGTGCTCGTCGTGCCCGGGCCGGATACCGCGCTGGTGCTCAAGAACTCGCTCGCCGGCGGGCGGCGGGGCGGGGTGCTGACCGCGCTCGGCATCGGGTCCGGGAACCTCGCGCAAGGCCTGGCCGCCGCGCTCGGGTTGAGTGCCGTGATCGTCCGGTCCGAACCCGTTTTCGAAGCTCTGCGCTGGGCCGGTGCCGGCTACCTCGGTTATCTCGGCGTCAAAGCGCTCGTCGCCGCGTGGCGGGGGGACTACCGGGCCCTCGCCGCCGATGCGCCCCGCGGTGGGCGGCGGTGGCGTGAGGGCTTTCTCTGCAACCTCACCAACCCGAAGGTCCTCGTCTTCTACCTCTCGATGCTGCCGCAGTTCCTCACGCCGGACTCGACCGTCGCCGAGGCGCTGGTGCTCGCCGGGACCGTCGGGGTGCTCGCGACGCTGTGGCAGCTCGTCATCGTCGCCGGGGTGCACCGGATTCGCGCGTGGCTGCTGCGGCGCCGGGTCCGCCGCACCCTCGACGGCGTGACCGGCGCCGCGCTGCTCGGTTTCGGGGCCGCGCTCGCCGTCGAAAGCTAGAGCGTGCGGTCCAGCCAGTCGTAGACGCGGCCGGTCGCGAGCCGCTGGGCGCCGACGTGGCAGTGGGCGTCCGCGCCTTCCTCCGCCGTGAACGTCAGCAACGTCTTCGGCGCCGTCACGTGCTCGTACAGCCGGCGCGGCTCGGATTCCGTCTCACCGGCGAAGAACAGGTCGTCCGCCGCTTCGCAGATCAGCGTCGGGCACGTGATCTTCTCCGCGACGCCGCCTTCGAGCGTGTACTCGAGGTACTTCGCGACGAACTCTCGGTCCGTCGCCGCGCCCAGGACGTACCGGCCGTGGTCGCACGCCCAGCGCAGGGTCGAGCTGGCCTGCCGGCCGGCGGCGAGCAGCGCGTCGAACTCCTCGTCGTGCTCGGCGTTCGCGCGGCGGACGATCTCGTCGCGGTCCCACGGCAGCATCGACGTCACCGCGGAGCCCGCGTCGTAGACGCCGTCGACCGCGATCACCGCCGCCAGCCGCGGCTCGAACGCCGCCGCGCGCGGCGCGAGCTCGCCGCCCAGACTGACGCCCAGCAACGCGATCCGCGCCGGGTCGACGCCGTCGAGGCCGAGCACGAAGTCCACCACCGGCGTGACGACGTGCTCCCAGTCCGGCCGGAACACGAGCTTGTCGCGGTGCATCGCGCTCGGCTGGCCGGGGCCGTCGAAGGTCAGGACGTGGTAGCCGCGCTCGGCGCCGGACGCCGCGCCGAAGAAGTGGAGTTCCTCGGCGCTGCCGTCGAAACCGCTGTGCATCACCAGGACCGGCTTCGGCCCGGCGCCGGGCGCGCGGTAGAAGTAGCCCTGCAACACCGTGCCTTCGTACGGGATTTCGACCGGCTCGGCGACGCCCGCGCGCCGGAAGCACTCGACGCTGCGGTCGTACGCCGCCGCGATCCGCGGGTCCGCCGGGTCGCCGTGCAGGAAGAAGTCCGCCGAGAAGTAGTACGTCGACGCGCGCAGCAGCAGGTCCCGCGCGGTGACCGGGCTCGCGTCGGCCGCTTCGGCGTACAGCCGGTCGGCCAGGGCGCGGTAGGCGTCGTGCCAGCTGTCGTAGTCCCCCGGCGTCACGGTCGACGCCGCCGCGAGCACCTCGCCGAAGTCCGAACCGCCGTAGGCCGCGTGGCCGAACAGGCGCAGGGTCTCGAACCAGAACTGCGGGTCCTCGGTGAACATGAGCTGCTTCATCGGATTTCCTCCATCACAAAGGTGCGGAACGAACGAGCGGGCCGGCCGGTGACCTCTTCGACGGCCGGGGTGACGCGGTCTTCGGTGCCGCGGCGGATGTCCTCGTCGAGCGCGGCGAGAACGGCGGCGAACTCGGCGGGAATCCCGGACGCGGTAACCAAAGCGGCGAACTCGGCGGTGCTCACCGCGCGGTGCCGCACCGGACGTCCGGTGTGCGCGGCGACGATCTCGGCGGCTTCGGCGTAGCTCACCGCCGAAGGGCCGGTGAGCACGTGTTCGGTGTTGTGCGGTTCGGCGTCGGTCAGCGCGCGGACGGCGACCGCCGCGATGTCGCCGGCGTCGACGAACGCCACCCGGCCGTCCCCGGTGGCCGTGACGATCTCGCCGTCCCGCACGCCTTGGGCGACCAGGTGCTCGCCGGTGAAGTTCTGCATGAACCACGACGGCTTCAGCACGGTCCACTCCGGCGCGGTGCGCACCAGGCGCTGCAGCTCGCCGAGGCCGGGCGAGTCCGCGGTGACGGCCGACGAGCTGAGCAGCACGACCCGCCGGACGCCGGCGTCGAGCGCGTCCGCCAGGAACGGTTCGACGAGCCGCGCGGGCTCGGCCTCGCCGATCGGGGCGAGCAGGTACACGGCGGAAACGTCGTGCAACGCGGCCACCTGCGAACCGCGGTCGGTCCAGTCGAAGCGCACCTGGCCGGGTTCGCGCACCTGGCGCGTGGCGGCCCGCGCCGTCACGCCGAGGGCGCGCAGGCCCGCGACGACCCGGCCGCCGGTGGTGCCGGTGCCGCCGAGGACCAGGACGTCAGCCACGGTCGCTCCCGGCGAACGCCGCCGTCAGCTCGTCGACGCCGCCCATCAGCTCGGCCGCGGCGAGCGGGCTCCAGTAGTCGCGGTAGCGCCGGATCTCGCCGTCTTCGACCGTCAGCACGGCGATGTAGGACAGCTCGTACGGCTTCTGCGACGCGACGACGACACCGGCCGCGGTCATCTCCACGACCACCACGCCCGGGTCGGTGGTCTCGTGCACGGTCTTCGCCGTGATCGCCCGGACGTCGAGCAGGTCCGGGTAGCCCCGCAGGTAGTCGGCGATGGCGTCCCGGCCCTCGACGCGGGCCGGGTAGCCCGCCGCGGCGAACGGGAACTCGAGGACGCCGTCCTCGGCCCACAGCCCGGCGAACCCGGCCATGTCGTGCTTCACCAGCAGGTCGAGCGCGTGCTCGACGAGTTCGCTCGGTCGCACGGATGCCTCCTTCGACGTTTGGACGAGACGGTACCGTCCCGACGTCACTGTAGACGGGACGGTACCGTTCCGTCCACCCGCTAGACTGCGCGTCATGGCACACACCCCGACCGGCGCCGCGGTCCTCCAGCCCGAAGTCACCCAGGCCATCACGGACGCGGTGCTGCACGAGCTCGCCGAGCAGGGCTACGGGCGGCTGTCGATGGAAGCGGTGGCGAAGCGGGCCGGGGTCGGCAAGAGCGCGCTGTACCGGCGGTGGACGTCGAAGCACGAGATGATCACCGCGGTCGTCGCGGAGTTCAGCGTGTCGCGCGCGGTGCTCGAAGACACCGGCTCACTGCGCGGCGACCTGCGCGTGACGCTGCAGGCGATGATCGACTGGCTCACGCACCCGGTGTTCTCGCGGATCCTGCCGGACCTCGTCGCCGAGGGCGCGCGAAACCCCGAGATGGCCGAAAGCGCGCGCACCAGCATCGGCGGCCCGCGCCGCGACCGCGCGGAGGTGATGCTGCGCCGCGCGCTGGACCGCGGCGAGCTGCGGGCGGACCTCGACGTCGAGATGGCGATGGACGTCCTGGGCGCGCCGATCTACTGGCGCATGGTGGTCCGCCGGGCCCCGGTGGAGCCGGACTACCTGGACCGGCTGGTGGAGTACGTCCTGCGCGCGCTGGGCGCGCAGGACGTGTGACGGCTCAGGTGCGGTCGGGCTCGCCGCTGACGCGCTCGATGCGCGCGCCCAGGCGGTTCAGGTTCTCGACGAAGTGCGGGTAGCCGCGGTCGATGTGGAAGACGTCCCAGACCTCGGTGACGCCGTCCGCGCACAGCCCGGCCAGCACCAGCCCGGCGCCCGCGCGGATGTCCGACGCCCAGACCGGCGCGCTGGAGAGCCGTTCGACGCCGCGGACCACCGCGTGGTGGCCGTCCGTGCGGGTGTCGCCGGAGAGCCGGATCATCTCCTCGATGAACCGGAACCGGGCCTCGTAGACGTTCTCCGTGATCATCGACGTGCCCTCGGACACCGCCGACAGCGCGACCGCGAACGGCTGCAGGTCGGTCGCGAAGCCGGGGTACGGCAGCGTCACCCAGTCGACCGCCTGCGGCCGCTCGGCCTGCACGATGCGGAAGCCCTTGTCGCCGAACGTGGTGACCTCGGCGCCGGCCAGCTGGAGCTTGTCCAGCACCAGGTCGAGGTGGTGCGGGTTGACCCCGCGCACGGTCAGGTCGCCGCGGGTCATCGACGCGGCGAACGCCCAGGTGGCGCCCACGATCCGGTCGCCGATCACGCTGTGCTCGGTGGGGTGCAGCTGCTCCACGCCGTGCACGGTCAGCGTCGACGTCCCGGCGCCTTCGACCTTCGCGCCCATCTCCACGAGCATCGTGCAGATGTCGACGATCTCGGGCTCGCGCGCGCAGTTGTCGATCACCGTGGTGCCCTCGGCGAGGACGGCGGCCATCAGGATGTTCTCGGTCGCGCCGACGCTCGGGAAGTCCAGCCAGATCTGCGCGCCGACCAGCGTCTCGGCCTTCGCGACGACGCAGCCGTGCTCGATGGTGCTCGTCGCGCCCAGCTTGCGCAGGCCGTTCTGGTGCATGTCCAGCGGCCGCGAGCCGATCGCGTCACCGCCCGGCAGCGCCACGACGGCCTGCTTCAGCCGGCCCACCAGCGGTCCCAGCACGCAGACGGAAGCGCGCAGCTTGCCCATCGCCGCCGAGTCGGCGCGGTAGGACAGCTCGGCCGGCGTGGTGATGGTGGCCGTGTCGCCCTCGATGACGACCTCGCAGCCGACGCTCCGCAGCACGTCGCCCATCAGCGGGACGTCGAGGATCTGCGGGCAGTTCGTGATGGTCGTGGTGCCCTCCGCGAGGAGGGCCGCGGCCATCAGCTTCAGCACGCTGTTCTTGGCCCCGACCACGTCGACCTCGCCGACCAGCCGGGCTCCGCCATGCACGTCGAAGTGCTCGCTCATGGCCGCCAATCATGCCCTCTCGCCCGGATTCGACCCGGGCGGGGGCCGCTATGGTGGCTTCATGGTCGTTCGCATCAACCGCGTGTACACCAAGGTCGGCGACAACGGCACGACGGCGCTCGGCGACGGGTCGCGCGTGCCCAAGACCTCGCCCCGGCTGGGCGCCTACGCCGACACCGACGAGGCGAACTCCGTCATCGGGCTGGCCGTCGCGATGGGCGCGCTGCCGGCCGAGATCACGGACGTCCTGCGCGTGCTGCAGAACGACCTCTTCGACGTCGGCGCCGACCTCTGCCTGCCGATCCAGGACGACCCGCCCTACCCGCCGCTGCGCATCACCGAGAAGTACCTCGAACGGCTCGAAGGCTGGTGCGACGACTTCAACGACCGCCTGCCCAAGCTGACGTCGTTCATCCTGCCCGGCGGCACCCCGGGCGCGGCGTTCCTGCACCAGGCGCGCACGGTGTCGCGGCGGGCGGAGCGCTCGGCGTGGGAGCTGTACGAAGCCGAGCCGGAGACGACGAACCCGATCGCGGTGAAGTACCTGAACCGGCTGTCGGACCTGCTGTTCATCCTCGCCCGGCTGGCCAATCCCGAGGGTGACGTGCTGTGGCAGCCGGGCGGGCAGCCCTCCTAGATCCCCCAGCTCTCCCGCAGCGACCCGAGGGCCTGGTGGAAGCCGGGGAACGTCTTCTTCACGCACTCCGGGTCGTCCAGCGTGATGCCGTCCACCAGCAGTCCGGTGATGCTGAACGCCATCGCGATCCGGTGGTCGCGGCGGCACTTGACCAGGGCACCGGCGGGCACGCCCGGCTGGATCTCGATCCAGTCGCGGCCCGTCTCGACCGTCACCCCGAGCGCGCGCAGGTTCTCCTCGCACGCGTCCAGGCGGTCGCACTCCTTGATGCGCGTGTTGTAGACGTCCTCGATGCGCACCGGGCCGGCCGCGAACGGCGCGATCGCCGCCAGCGTCGGGACCGTGTCGGAGATGTCGCGCATGTTCACCGTGATGCCGCGCAGGCCGTCCGAGGGGCCCGCGACCGTCACCGAGTCCTCTTCGAGCTGCACGTGGGCGCCCATCCGCTCGAGGACGTCCACGAACCGGACGTCGCCCTGCAGCGCCGTCGAACCCAGGCCGGGGATGGTCACCGTGCGGCCGGTGACCGCCGCCGCGGCTAAGAAGTAGCTGGCCGTCGACGCGTCGGGCTCCACCGGGTAGTCGCACGCCTGGTACGGCTGCGGCGGGACGACGAACGTCTTGCCCTCGCGGCGGACGTCGACGCCGAAGCGCCGCATCATCTCCAGCGTGATCTCGACGTACGGCACCGACACGAGGTCGGTCACGGTGATCCGCAGGCCCTCCGCGGTCAGCGGCCCGAGCAGCAGCAACGCCGTCAGGAACTGCGACGACAGGCCCGCGTCCAGGGTCAGGTCGCCGCCCTTGACGCCGTTCGCGCGGACGGTCAGCGGGTGGTGGCCCGGCTCGCCCTCGAAGGTCAGGTCGACGCCCAGCTCCTGCAGCGCGTCGGTGAGCGGGCCCAGCGGACGCCGGCGCATCTGGTCGGACGCGTCGAAGTGGAAGGTGCCGGTGCCGGCCGCGGCCAGCGCGGGCAGGAAGCGGGCCGTGGTGGCGCCGTCGCGGCAGAAGACGTCGGCGGACGCCACGCCCGGCCCCGACGGCCGGCCCTCGATCGTCCAGGCGTCCGGCCGCCGGTCGACCTGGTAACCGAGCTTCACGAGCCCCTCGGCGAAGCCCTCGGTGTCGTCCGAGTGCAGCGGACGGCCGAGCACGGTGGTGCCGCGCGCGGCGGCGGCCAGGAACAGGCCTCGGGCGGTGACGGACTTGGAGCCGGGGATGTCGACGAGGGTCACGAACCCCAGTTTAGTGGGGCGCGATCTCGGCCATCGGGCCCCAGTCGGAGGCGTCCTGGACGTTGATGATCTGCGGGTTGTCCGAGATGTAGGCACCCAGGTTCTCGGTGGCCCACTTGAAGTGGTCGGAGCCGACGTGCGCGACGGCGGCGTCCTGGCCTTCGAAGCCCTCGACCAGCACGTACGTGTTCTTGTCTTCGAGACTGCGCGACCACTCGAAGAACCGGTTGCCCGCTTCGGCGCGGGTGTTCTTGGTGTAGTCCGCCACGATGTCCGGCCAGGCTTCGGCGTGCTCCGGTTTGACCGGGAACTTGACCACGATGAAGATCATGCGTTCAACCGTAGGCCAAAACGGCGACCCTGGCTGTCTCGGTTTGAGACAGCAGAGTGAGACAGCAGGTCAGGACGCGCGCGGGAGTCGTCGTCCGGGCGGGGCCGACTCGAGCCAGGAGAGGAACCCGGTGAGCGCGCCCGGGCCCATGGCGATCTCGATCGCCTCCTGGGTCTCGGACTCGCAGCGCAGCACGATGGCGCCTTCGGGAACCGCGTAGGCCTCGCTGCCGGAGGGGTCACGGCGGTCGGCGATCTGCATGCTCGCGCGCTGGAAGACGCGGTCCGGGCCGCTGCGCAGGCTCCACACCCGGTACCAGACGAACTCGTCACCCTCGTAGCGACCGAGCCCCAGGTGCCAGCTGGCCCGCGCGCTGTCCGGACGCCACCGCAGCGCGACGCTCACGCCCCCACCGCGGCGCATCCGGATCCACCGCTGGCCGTACCAGCCGACCAGCACCACGAGCACGATCAGGAGCCCGACTACCACCACGGTGATCTGCACGGCCCGGCTCCTGCCCGTCGCTCGCTCAGACCGACTGACCTGCCGCGCGGAGCTGGGCCGAGGCCCTGGTCCGCTCGGTCTCGTCGTCGGCGGTCAAGGCCGCCTTCGCCGCGTCGACGTCGATTTCGTCGGAAAGCTCGGCACTTTCGGCGAGGATGCTCACCCCGGTGCCGGTGACCGACAGGAAACCGCCGTGCACGGCCGCGCAGACCGTTTCGCCGTCGGTGGTCGTCACCTTGACCACGCCACCCTCGACGAGCTGCCCGAGCACGGGCTCGTGACCGGCCATGATGCCGATCTCGCCCTCGGTGGTCTGGGCCACCACGAAAGTGGCGGTACCCGACCAGAGACGGCGCTCGACGGCCACCAGCTCCACGGACATCTCAGCCACGTAGCACTCCTTCGCTCGGGGTGTTGCCACCGAGTGTAATAGGTCTGTATCCCGGTATGAGAACGGCGGGGGCCCGAGTCCACAATGGACACTGCCCCCGCCGCCTCAGGAGATCACTTCTTGGTGATTTCCTTGTACTTCTTCTCGAGGTCTTCGAGGCCACCGATACCCAGGAACGCCTGCTCCGGGTAGTGGTCGAAGTCACCCTTGGCGATGCGGTCGAACGACTCGATGGTCTCCGACAGCGGCACCGTCGAGCCCGGGATCTGCGTGAACGCCTCCGCGACCAGCATGTTCTGCGAGAGGAAGCGCTCGATCCGGCGGGCGCGCTGGACGGTGAGCTTGTCCTCTTCCGAGAGCTCGTCCATACCGAGGATCGCGATGATGTCCTGCAGTTCCTTGTACTTCTGCAGGATCCGGATGACCTCGGAAGCCACGCGGTAGTGGTCCTCGCCGACGATGGCCGGGTCGAGGATCGTCGACGTCGACGCCAGCGGGTCCACCGCCGGGAAGATGCCCTTCTGGAAGACACCACGCGAAAGCTCGGTGGTGGCGTCCAGGTGGGCGAACGTCGCGGCCGGGGCCGGGTCGGTGTAGTCGTCCGCGGGGACGTAGATCGCCTGCATCGAGGTGATCGACCGGCCCCGGGTCGAGGTGATCCGCTCCTGCAGCTGGCCCATCTCGTCGGCCAGCGTCGGCTGGTAACCCACGGCCGACGGCATCCGGCCCAGCAGGGTCGACACCTCCGAGCCGGCCTGGGTGAACCGGAAGATGTTGTCGATGAACAGCAGCACGTCCTGGTTCTGCACATCGCGGAAGTACTCCGCCATGGTCAGCGCGGACAGGGCGACGCGCATGCGCGTGCCCGGCGGCTCGTCCATCTGGCCGAACACGAGGGCGGTGTCGTTGATGACGCCGTCTTCGCTCATCTCCAGGAAGAGGTCGTTGCCCTCACGGGTGCGCTCGCCGACCCCGGCGAACACCGACGTACCACCGAAGTTCCGGGCGACACGGGTGATCATCTCCTTGATGAGCACCGTCTTGCCGACGCCGGCGCCGCCGAACAGGCCGATCTTGCCACCCTGGACGTACGGGGTGAGCAGGTCGACGACCTTCAGGCCGGTCTCCAGCATCTCCGTCTTGCCTTCGAGCTGGTCGAAGGACGGCGGGTTGCGGTGGATGCCCCAGCGCTCGAGGTCGTCGCCGTAGCCGGGCTCGTCGAGGCACTCGCCGAGCGCGTTGTAGACGTGGCCCTTGACCTTGTCGCCCACCGGCACGGTGATCGGGCCACCGGTGTCGGTGACCTCGGCACCGCGGACGAGACCGTCCTGCGGCTGCAGCGAAATGGTGCGGACGAGGTTGTCACCCAGGTGGGAGGCGACCTCGAGCGTCACCGTCTTGCGCAGCTGCTCGAACTCGATCTCGACCTTGAGCGCGTTGTGCTGGTCGGGAACGTAACCGCGCGGGAACTCGACGTCGACGACCGGACCGGTCACCGACACGATGCGCCCCTTGGCGCGCGGGGCTTCAGTACTGGTCATCAATCATCACTTCCTGCTGCGGTGAGCGCGTTCGCGCCACCGACGATTTCGGAGATCTCCTGGGTGATCTGCGCCTGGCGCGCTTGGTTCATCTCCCGCGTCAGGTTGCCGACCAGGTCGTTCGCGTTGTCCGACGCGGCCTTCATCGCCGTCCGGCGCGCGGCCAGCTCGGACGCCGCCGACTCCAACAGCGCCGAGTAGATGCGCGTGTTGATGTACTTCGGCAGCAGCGAGTCCAGCAGCTTGTCGGCACTCGGCTCGAACTCGTAGCTGGGGAGCAGGTCGCCGGTGGGCTTCTGCTCCTCGTCGCCGTCCGTGTACTCGACCTCGAGCGGCGCGACGCGCTTGGCGATCGGCCGCTGGGTCAGCATCGACACGAACTCGGTGTAGACGATGTGGATCTCGTCGACACCCTCGATGCCGTCGGCGTTGCCGTGCCCGTCGTCGACGCCGGCCATGAACGACTCGACCAGGGTCTCGGCCGCCTCGACCGCCGCGGCGTAGTTCGGCTGGTCGGAGAAGCCCGTCCAGCCGTCCACCACCTCGCGGCCGCGGAACCGGTAGTAGTTCAGGCCCTTGTTACCGGTGACGTAGACCCGAGCTTCCTTGCCCTCGTCGCGAAGCAGGGAAAGCAGCTCGCCGGTCGCACGCAGCACGTTGGAGTTGTAACCACCGCACTGGCCCTTGTCACTGGTCACGACCAGGACAGCGGCCCGCTTCGGGTTCGGGCGCTCGACCAGCAGCGGGTGGTCGAGGTTGGCCGCCGCACCGGCCAGCGCCGAGAGCACCTTGGTGATCTCGTCGGCGTACGGCCGGGAAGCGGCGACCTTCGCCCGCGCCTTGGTGATGCGCGCGGTGGCGATGAGCTCCATCGCCTTGGTGATCTTGCCGATCGACTTGGTCGCCTTGATGCGCGACCGGAGTTCCCGGAGTTGTGCGGCCATGAGCTATCAGCTCACTTCTTCGGGGCGGGCTTGTTGACCTTGACGGTCTCCTGCCCGACCTTGTCGGCGTCCATCGCGTCGGCGTCCACCCCGACCAGGGAGTTGCCGTCGGCGGTGGTGAACTCCTTCTTGAACTCGTTCACCGCGGCGACCAGCTTCTCGGCGGTCGCGTCCTCGAACTTCCCGGAGTCGCGGATCGCGCCAAGGACGTCGTCGTGCTTGCGGCGGGCCGAGTCGAGGAACTCGTGGTTGAAGCGGCGCACGTCCTCGGTCGGGACCGAGTCGTAGTGGCCGTTCGTGCCCAGCCACACCGTGCAGACCTGCTCCTCGACCGGGATCGGCGAGTACTGCGACTGCTTGAGCACCTCGTACAGCCGGGCACCGCGTTCGAGCTGCGCCTTCGAGGCGTCGTCGAGGTCCGAGGCGAAGGCGGCGAACGCCTCCAGCTCGCGGTACTGCGACAGGTCGATGCGGAGCGAGCCGGAAACCGACTTCATCGCCTTGACCTGCGCGGCACCACCCACGCGGGACACCGAGATGCCCACGTCGATGGCCGGGCGCTGGCCGGCGTTGAACAGGTCCGACTGGAAGAAGCACTGGCCGTCGGTGATCGAGATGACGTTCGTCGGGATGTAGGCCGACACGTCGTTGGCCTTCGTCTCGATGATCGGCAGCCCGGTCAGCGAGCCGGCGCCCAGCTCGTCCGAGAGCTTCGCGCACCGCTCGAGGAGACGGGAGTGCAAGTAGAAGACGTCGCCGGGGAAGGCCTCGCGGCCCGGCGGGCGGCGCAGCAGCAGCGAGATCGCGCGGTACGCGTCGGCCTGCTTGGTCAGGTCGTCGAACACGATGAGGACGTGCTTGCCCTCGAACATCCAGTGCTGGCCGATGGCCGAGCCGGTGTACGGCGCGATCCACTTGAAGCCGGCCGAGTCCGAGGCCGGTGCGGCGACGATGGTGGTGTACTCCATCGCGCCCGCGTCCTCGAGGGACTTCTTGACCGCGGCGATCGTGGAGCCCTTCTGGCCGATCGCGACGTAGATGCAGCGGACCTGCTTCTTCTCGTCGCCGGTCTCCCAGTTGGACTTCTGGTTGATGATCGTGTCCACGGCGACGGCGGTCTTGCCCGTCTTGCGGTCACCGATGATCAGCTGGCGCTGGCCGCGCCCGATCGGGGTCATCGCGTCGATGGCGGTGATACCGGTCTGCAGCGGCTCCGACACCGGCTGGCGCTCGACCACCGAAGCGGCCTTGACCTCCAGCGGACGGCGGTCGGTGGTCTCGATGTCGCCGAGACCGTCGATCGGGGCGCCCAGCGGGTTGACGACGCGGCCGAGGTAGCCGTCGCCGACCGGCACGGACAGGACCTGGCCGGTGCGCTTGACCTGCTGGCCCTCTTCGATGCTTTCGAAGTCGCCGAGGATCGCGGCACCGATGGAGCGCGCGTCCAGGTTCAGTGCGACGCCCAGGACGCCGCCGGGGAACTCGAGCAGCTCGTTGGCCATGGCCGAGGGGAGGCCCTCGACGTGGGCGATACCGTCACCCGCGTCGATCACGACGCCAACTTCTTCCCGGCTCACGTCCGGGGCGTAACTCGAGACGTAGTTCTCGATCGCGCTACGGATCTCATCCGAGGAGATCGTCAGCTCGGCCATGTCTTTCCCGCTCTCGCTTCGTTCTTGCCAGTATGCAAAGTCTTGTGTGGCCGGGGACTAGGCCCGGGCCAGCCGCCTGCGCAGGGCAGCGAGCTGACCCGCCGCGCTCCCGTCGATGATCTCGTCGCCGACGCGGACGACGAGCCCGCCGCCGAGACTGGGATCGACCTCGACGTGCAGCGCGATCGACCGCCCGTAGATGGTGTCGAGCTTCTCGCCCAGCCGGGTGGTCTGCTCGTCGGTCAGAGGGCTCGCGCTGGTCACGTAGGCGACCAAGCGCTGACGGCGTTCCGCGGCCAGCTTGACCAGCGCGTCGAGCCCGGCGCCGACACCACGGCCCTTGGCCCGGCGGACGACCTGCTCGACGAGGGTCTCGGTGACCACGTCCACCTTGTCGGCGAACAGCCCGCGCACCAGCGACCGCTTCGCGTCGGCGGGACCAGCGAGGTCCGCCAGGGCGGTCTCGAGCTCCGGGTGGTTGGCCACGACGCGCGAGACCTGGAACAGCTGGGTCTCGACGGCGTCGATGTTGCCGGTCTTCCCGGCGGCGGTGAGCAGCGCGGAGTGCCCGAGCGACTCGAGCCCGTCGACCAGCTGACGAGGGCTGGACCAGCGGCTGCCCGCCACGGCGTCGAGCACCTTCAGTGCCGGTTCGGACAGCTTGCCGTCGAACAGCCGGCGCACCAGCGTGGTGCGCGACTCCGGCGTCGCCGAGGCGTCACTCACCGCCCGGCGCAGACCGATCTCCCGGTCCAGCAGGTCGACGACGGAGAGCAGCTCGTCGCCGACCGTGGCCGCGTCGGCTCCCGCGTCGGCCAGAACCTCGCCGAGGCGTTCCTCGGCGAGGCCGAGCGCTTCACGGCTCGCAGCATGCAACGTCATTCGGGTCTACTTCCCCGCTCCACCAGCGGCACCGGCCGTGTCCAGCTCCGCGAGGAACCGGTCGACGGTGCCACGACGGCGCGCCTCGTCTTCGAGCGACTCGCCGACGATGCGGCTGGCCAGCTCCACGGCGTTGCGGCCCATGTCGGCCCGCAGCTCGGCGATGATCTGCGCCTTCTGGGCCTGCAGCTGAGCCTGGCCCTGGGCGACGATCCGCTGGGACTCGGACTCGGCCTCGGCCCGCAGTTCCGCCTTGATCTGCTCGGCTTCGAGCCGGGCGTCGTCACGGATCTTCGCGGCCTCGCCACGGGCTTCCTTCAGCTGCGCCTGGTATTCCGCCAGCGCGGCTTCGGCCTGGGCCTGAGCCTTCTCGGCCTTCTCGATGCCACCCTCGATCTTCTGCGCACGCTCTTCGTACGCGGCCTCGAAGCGAGGGACGACGTACTTCTTGAGGATGAACAGCAGGATCAGGAAGGCGACGATGCCGAGGATCAGCTCCGAAATGTCGGGGATGATCGGGTTGTGCGTCTCGCCTTCAGCGGCGAGGAGCATTGCACTCTTCAGCACGGCGTCTCCTTAAGCGATGAGCTGCTGACTCAGGCGGCGGAGGCGATGAAGTAGATGACAATGCCGATCAGGGCCAGAACCTCGGTCAGCACGAAGGTCGAGAAGCCGATGCCCTGCAGCTTGCCCTGGGCCTCCGGCTGACGCGCGGTGCCGTTGATGACGGCGGCGAAGATCAGACCCACACCGATGCCCGGGCCGATCGCGCCGAGGCCATAACCGATGGCGGCGAGGCCGGCGTTGAGGTTGACCTGCTCGGCGGCGGCCTGGGCCAGAACGATGTTGCTCACGTGCATTTCCCTTCACTTCGGTCCACGCGCTCGCGTGAATCGGGGGCTTGTGTTCTCAGTGCTCCGACGCCAGCGCGGCGCCGATGTACCCCGCCGAAAGCAGGGCGAAGATGTAGGCCTGCAGCACCTGGATGAAGGCCTCGAGGAAAGTCATCCCGATGGCGAAGATCCACGCCACCAGTGAAACCGGCTTCAACGCCCAGCCCGACGTCTCGGTCAGCAGGAAGGTGCCACCGAGGGTGAACACGGCCAGGATGAGGTGGCCGGCGAACATGGCGGCGAAAACACGGATGGCGAGCGTGAGCGGGTTGAGAAAGAACTTCTCCGCGAACTCGATCAGCGAGAAGAGCGGCAGCACTGCCTTGGGCACACCCGGCGGCGCGAGTTCTTTCTTGAAGTACCCAGCGAAACCGTGCCGCTTGAAGCCGGCGTAGTGGTAGACCGGGTAGACCACGAGGACCGCCAGCGCGACCGGGAAACCGAAGCGCGCCATGGTCGGGAACTGCAGAACGGGGATGATCCCGTAGAGGTTGTTCACCAACACGAAGGTGAACAACGAGAAAACGAGCGGCACGTACGGCTTGAAGTCCTTCGAGCCGATCTGCTCGCGCGCGATGTTGTTGCGGCTGAAGTCGTAGATGGACTCAGCGACGAACTGCCCCTTGCTCGGAACGACCTTCAGCTTGCGGGTCGCCAGCAGGAAGTACGTCGCGATGATGACCACCGAGAGCACCACGAGCACCATCGGCTTGGTGACGTCGCCGAACAGCGGCGGCAACTCGAAGCTTCCGGCACCGGGCGGTGCGAACACCGCACCCTCGGCCAATACCAGCGCGCCCACTGGGCTCCTTCCGGTTCTCCCGGCCGGCGTTCACTCCGCCGGGGGAATCGTCACGATCTGGACTTAACGTACCCGATACGTATCGGGACGTCGGAGGCGGCTGCCCCACTGTGCGATGAACACGGCTTCACGTTCTGCACATGGGGTTGTCTCGCGTGAACACTGCCCTGCGGTCTACTTCGGACCAGCGGCGGAAGGCGGAACTACACGGTCGCCACACTGCTGATCGCGGTTCGTCTCAGGAAGCGCGCGGCCGAGGCCGCCACCCTTGACGCGGACCATACCAGCAGGTCAATCAGTGCCGTACAGGCGTACTCCATACCAACCGATCAGCCCAGGACTTAGGTCCCGGGTCGACCCGGGACCCAGGTCCGGTGGGGGCCGGGACCCTCCCGGGAACGTCGCAGGCGAGCCGTCCGGGACCCTTTTCAGGGCCCGCGCGAAAGCGCACGGCCGTGACGCCGGTCACACCCGGGCGGCCGCAGGGCGGTTCACCGTGGGTAACGGAACACCCCGGCGAACCGGACGGCGTCAGGAGGGGATGATCGTCGGGATCTTGGTCTTGCGGAAGGCGGCGAACTCGGCCGCGGCGGCCAGCAGGATGGCCACGATCATGGTGATGCCGAGCGACATCGGGTGCAGCGCGGAGACGCCCTTCAGCAGGGTCAGCGCGCCGAACAGCAGGACGACCTTCACGACGTACCCGCCGAGCGCGATCACCATGACGAACATCGGGTCCTGGCCGGCGCTGAAGCGCATCATGCCCAGGGTCGAGAGCGACGCCAGCATCGCCAGCGCCCCGCCGACGAGCGAGCCCCAGAAGCCCGGCATGCCGTTGAGGACGCTGAAGAGCACGATGCAGACGACCACCGCCGGCGGGGTCACCAGCAGCGAAGCCTTCGTCATGGCGCGGGCCGCCTGCAGCACCACCTTGGCGTGCGGGTTCTCCTGCGCTTCGGTCGAAGTCTCGGTCTCGCTCACAGCTGGCTCCCTGCTCGGTTCGACACCGAGTGTAGAGAACCCCGCGGACTAGGTACGCGGCTGGTGGCGTGAGCGCAGCCGCGGGATGACCGAGACCCCCACCGCGAACACCAGGCCGACGCCGATGATCCAGAGCGCCGCGGCGTCGTCGAACAGGGTCACCGAGACCGCGCCGAACGCCAGGATGCCGGCCCACAAGTAGATCAGCAGCACGGCGCGGCGCTGGGAGTGGCCGATCTCCAGCAGCCGGTGGTGCAGGTGCATCTTGTCCGCGGCGAACGGGCTTTCGCCGCGGCGGGTGCGGCGGACGACCGCCATGATCAGGTCCAGCATCGGGACGAACAGCACCGCCGCCACGACGACCAGCGGGGACAGCAGCGCGATCGCGTCCTTGCCGCTGAACTGCGGGTAGGGCACGCGCCCGGACGCCGACGTCGTCGCGCCCGCGAGCATCAGGCCGATCATCATCGAGCCCGAGTCGCCCATGAATATCTTGGCGGGCTGGAAGTTGTACGGGAGGAACCCCAGACACGCGCCGGCGAGGGTGGCCGCGATCAGCGCCGGCGGGTACGTGCCGACGTCGCCGCCCGAGCTGTCGAGCAGGCCCAGCGAAAACGCGCACGTGGCCGCCGCCGCGATGAAGCCGAGGCCGCCGGCCAGGCCGTCGAGGCCGTCGACGAAGTTCATCGCGTTGACCATCACGACGACCATCACCACGGTGAGCAGCGCGCCCTGGTTCTTGTCGAGCACCAGCACCGAGCCGAACGAGGCGCCGGTGCCGCCCCACGGCACCCAGAACGACACCCACTGCACGCCGAAGATGACCAGGATCCCGGCGCACATGACCTGGCCGGCCAGCTTCGTCCAGGCGTCCAGCTCGAACCGGTCGTCGAGCGCGCCGATGAGCGAGATGACGCCGGCGGCGAGCAGCACGCCGACCGAGTCGAACGAGGCGTCGAAGCCGTGCGACAGCGCGGGCAGCTGGTGGGCCAGGCCCATCGCGGCGGCGACGCCGAGGTAGATGCCGATCCCGCCCATGCGCGGGATCGGCGCGACGTGCACGTCGCGCGCGCGGGGGTTCGCGATCGCGCCGACGCGGATCGCGAGCCGGCGCACGACGCCGGTGAGCAGGTAGGTCACGGCCGTCGCGGTCAGCGCGACGAGGATGTATTCCCGGATCGGGAGAAGACCGGATGTGGGCGGCACGGGTGCGTCACGCTCGCGGGGTCGGGGTCACCCGCGACACGCTATCGTGCCGCGCCCGGCGCCTTGATCCGGCTTCACGCCAACGATTCCGCGGGGACACCGAGCACCTCCGCGATGGCGTCCTTGCTCACGGCGCCTTCGCGCAGCACCACCGGTTCGGTGCCGGTGAGGTCCACGATGCTCGACGCGACGGCCTCGCCGCTGGAGCCGCCGTCGAGGTACACCGCGACCGAGTCGCCGAGCTGCTCCTGCGCGTCCTGCGCCGTGCTCGCCGGCGGCCGGCCGGAGACGTTCGCGCTCGAGACGGCCATCGGGCCGACGTCGCGCAGCAGCTCCAGCGCCACCGGGTGCAGCGGCATCCGCAGCATCACGGTGCCGCGGGCGTCGCCGAGGTTCCACTGCAGGCTCGGCGCGTGCGGGAGCACAATGGACAGATCGCCGGGCCAGAAGGCTTCGATGAGCGCGCGGGCCTGCGGCGGCACGCCGAGGACCAGACCGTCCACAGTGGACCACGAGCCGACGAGCACGCCGACCGGCATGTCCGGGCCGCGGTTCTTCGCGCGCAGCAGCGCCTGGACGGCGCCGGCGTCGAACGCGTCGGCACCGATCCCGTAGACCGTGTCGGTCGGCAGGACGACCAGCCGGCTCGACCGGACCGCGCCGGCCGCGGCGGCCAGCCCGTCCGCCCGGGAGTCCCGCTTGCTGCAGTCGTAGACCACGCTCATGGCGCCAAGGGTAGCCCCGCGCGCCGGAGGGGCCCGCCGCGGCAGGCCCCTCCGGGTCGTGGTCACGAGGTGCGCGTCAGAAGCCGAACGCCGTGCAGCTCGCGGTGGCCGTCTTCGACGGATCGCTCACCGACGTCGCCGTGAGCTTCACGCGGGCGGCCAGGTCACCGCCACTGCGCTTCGCGAAGGCGGGCACCTTCACGAACTGGCCGAACTTCGCCGTGGCCAGCTCGTTCGGCAGCCGGACCTGCCAGCCCTTCGCGTCGGTCGACGCGCTCAGCCGGTAGGTGTCGGTGTCGTACGGCGCCTTCGCGCCCTTCGCCGAACCGGTGTTGAACAGGCCGAAGTCGCAGGTCGCGAGCCCGCCGCGGGCGAACGCCGGCAGCGCCGGGGTCACCGCGGCGCCGCGCGCCTGGTTGCCCGAGCCGTCCAGCGACGCGACCGTGACGGTGTACGAGAGCACGCCCTTGCGGTCCCGGGCGAGGTCGGTGATCAGGAACTTCAGCCGGTTCGCCTGGTCGGTGTACTCGTACGGCGCCGCCGCTTCGGTGCCCGCCTTGAACAGCGCGTCGTTGAGCTGGCGGTAGTCACCGATGGTGATCTTCACCGGTGTGCCGTCCGGCTTGGTGTAGTCGGTGATGCCGATGTCCTGCGGGTTGGCGTCGATCACCCAGTCGAACGGCGCGTTGTCCTGGTTCTTCGTCTTGGTGATCATGACGCCCGAGTCCGGTGCGAAGGAGTCCGCGCCCATCCGGTCGACGACCTCGACGGTGTAGTTGTCGTAGCCGCCGCCGTCGCAGAACGGGTCCTTGGCGCGGTCGCACTTCGGGCTCTTGTCGCCGCCGGTGAGCTTGATGTTCAGCCCGGTGAACGCCCCCGGCTGCGCCTCGGTCTCGCGGGCGGTCAGCCGAGCCGACACCGGGCCGGACGTCGCCAGCTGGTTGCGGTCGAGCTGCAGCACGTCCGCCGGGTCGACGATGCCGAGCTTCAGCTTGTTGCGCAGCTGGTGCTGCGCGCCCATCGAACTGCCCTGCGTGGCCGGGATCTGCCAGCGCGTGTGCGGGCCGCCCGGTCCGTTGAACGTGCCGCGCGACAGCATGTCCCACGGCCCGCTGTAACTGCGGGACGGTGGAACGCCGAACGGGTTGTTGTAGTTGTCGCCGATCCCGAGGATGTGGCTGAACTCGTGGGCGTAGGTCGACTGCCCGGAGCTCTCGGCCTGCACCGAGCTGCCGTTCCCGGCGTTGGGCCAGATGCTGGCGGCCGACGCCCACGACGTCCACGGGACGTACCGGGTGGCGGCGTAGTTGGGCAGGTCGTGATTCGGCGGGCCGAACGCGTCGGGCACGTTCTCCTTGGTGCCGAACTTCATCTCGCCGAACTCCTGCCAGGTCGAGCTCTCGTCCTGGCCGGCGGAGAGGTAGAAGACGAAGTCGAACTGGTTCGCCGTGTCGCCGACGTCGGCGCGCCAGGCGTTCCCGGCGTCGGTGCGGATGTCCCGGTTGCAGTTCGCGCTCGGCGGGCAGGCGTTCGGCTGGAACTCCATGCCGTACTCGTAGGACTGGCCGGGCATCCGGTACGGGCCGAACGCCGTCAGCTGCACGCCGAAGCGGCCGCCGGAGTCCTCCATCCAGTACTCGTTGATGGTGTGCCCGTTGTTGAGGGCTTCGGGCTTGTTGAGGAAGTCCTGGTAGTACTGCGCGACGCCCGCCCGCGGGATGTTCGCGGCTTCGGGGCCGGGATTGCCGAAGACGGTCGACTTCGGCGGCTGCGTGACGACGAAGTCCTGGTCGGGGTAGTCGGCGAGGACGACCGCGCCCTTGAAGACGCGCTGCGTCGGCTTCAGGGCGGGGTCGGCCCAGTTCGTCCCGGGCACCTTGCGGTAGTCGGACCACGTCATGTGGTCCTGGTTCTCCCAGTGCGCGGCGTCGATCGGGGCGGGCCAGCCACGGGTGAGCGGTTCGGCGGCCGCGGTCCCGGCGCCGAGCCCGGTCAGGACCGTGACGGCGGCGAGCAGGGCGAGCGCTTTCGGGGTTTTGGCGCGCATCTGCGGCTCCTTCACTGGGAACCGGCGGGGTCGCGGTGTCCCGTGATCGACCGTATTGAGCCGCGCTGTCGCGGTTCTGCCCCGAAGCGAGGGTTTACCCGCTTGCCCCACGACGAAAGTCTGGCCGGTTTGTCAGGCATCCCCAGGAGCCCGGCGCGGTGGACAAGTCCGGCCGCGGGCCCGACGAGCAGCCCGAACTGTCGGTGCCCTCGGCTAGCGTGGAATTCGGGGGCTGCTCAGCCCAGCCGCTTCGCCGTGACGAACCGCGCGCGGCCCGCCAGGTCGTTGTGGCCCTCGACGGCCGTCAGCACGCGGCGCGCGCGGACCAGCGCCGGGACCGCCGAGCCGTGGGTGTCGTCGTGCTCGATGGCCAGGCCGCCGCCCGGGCGCAGCAGCCGGGCGCCCGCCGCGATCGCGTGGCGGATCACCGCCAGGCCGCTCTCCTCGGCGAACACCGCGCGCGGCGGGTCGTGCTCGGCGACCTCGGGTGGCACCGGCGTGCCGTCCGGGACGTACGGCGGGTTGCACAGCACCAGGTCGACCAGGCCGTCGAGCTCGGCGAACATCGTCGGGTCGCTGATGTCGCCGGAGTACAGCCGGATCGGGGTGTTGCCGGCGTCGGCGTGGACGTCCGCGTTGTGCCGCGCCCAGGCCAGCGCCTGCGGGTCGACGTCCACCGCGTAGACGACGGCGTCCGGGCGCGCGTGCGCGACGCCGAGTGCGAGCGCCCCGGAGCCGGTGCACAGGTCGACGACGACCGGGAACTCCCGGCCCTGCAGGAACTTGACGCCCCACTCGAGCAGCAGCTCGGTCTCCGGGCGCGGCACGAACACACCGGCCCCGACCGCGACGGTGATGTCACCCAGCGCGGCCCAGCCGGTCAGGTACTGCAGCGGGATCCGCTTCGCGCGTTGCTGGACGAGCTGGCCGATGGCCTCGATGACGGGCGGATCGACCAGGGGCACCATCGGCAGCCGCCCGCGTTCGACCCCGAGCACGTGCGCGGCGATCACTTCGGCGTCGAACCGCGGCGAAGCGACGCCCGCCCGCTCGAGAATGCGGGTGGCCTCCATGATGGCCAGGCGCAGCGGCTGCCGATTCACTCGTCGTCCTTCACCTCGTCAAGCCTGGCACACCAGGCGGAACTCCCCCGTCAGGACACGCGCCGGTCCCACGCCGTGCAGCGTATCGAGCGAGCGGTCACCCGCCCTCCTCGGTCAGGTACCCGGCCAAGGTGCTGCGACGACGCTGGAGCGTCCCGATCCGGTCGTCCATCGCCGTCAGCTCGCGGTGCAGCAGCTGCGCGAGCTCCGGGCAGAGGTCGAGGTGGGCCTCCTCGCCGCTCGCGCACTGCAGCGCCGACGCGATGACCTCGGTGGTCAGCCCGGCCCCGAGGAGCCGGCGGATCTGCCGCACCCGGACGACGGCGTCCTCGCCGTAGCACCGGTAACCGTTGCGGTCGCGCGACGCCACCAGCAGGCCCTGTTCCCCGTAGTAGCGCAGCAGGCGCGTGCTGACGCCCGTCCGTTCCGCGAGCTCGCCGATCCGCATGTGTCCCCCGGACTTGACCTTCACACTGATGTGAAGACCTAACGTCGCCGGCATGACCGAACATTTCCACCACGTCGTCCGCGGCACCGGCCCGGGCCTGCTGCTCGCCCACGGCGGGGGCGGCAGCCGTCGACGCCGGTCTGGAGCGGTTCGCGATCCTCGGCTACTCCCTCGGCACGGCCGTCGCGGTCCGTGCCACCACCCGGCACCCCGATCGTGTCACCGGGTTGATCCTGACCAGCGGTTTCGCCCGGCTCGACAACCGGATCCGGCTCGCTGTCGACGTCTGGGCCGCGCTGCTGCACGACGACCCGAAGCTGCTCGCGAAGTTCCTCACGCTGGTCGCGACCGGCCGCGACCACCTCGAAGCCCTGACGCCCGGGCAGCTCGAGACCGCCGTCGACCAGCTCGCCGCGTTCGTCCCCGACGGCAGTCCCGAGCACGTCGCCCTGGTCGCGAAGGTCGACACCCGCGCCGAGCTGGCCGGGATCGCCGTGCCTGCGCTCGTCGTCGCCACCACCCTCGACGGGCTCGCGTCGCCCGCGCTGTCGCGGGAGCTCGCGGACGGCATTCCCGGCGCCGAACTCGTCGAGGTCGAAGCCGGGCACAACATCGGCGCCGAAGCCCGCGACGAGTGGCTCGCCGCGATCGAAAAGTTCCTCGGGAGGCTGTCGTGAACCTCGAAGTCGTACTGCCGAACGAGCAGCCGGACCTGCCGCCCGAACGGCCCGCCGAGCTGGCGCGGCTCGCCGAGGACCTCGGCTACCGCACGGGGTGGCTGCCCGACCACCTGATCCCGCCCGGCGCGTTCGGCGACGTCTTCGGCGGGGTCTACGAACCGCTCGTCACGCTCGCGCACATCGCCGCGCTGACGAGCCGGATCCGGCTCGGGACGTCGGTGCTGATCGTGCCGCTGCGGGAGCCGTTCGCGCTGGCCAAGCAGGTCGCGACCCTCGATGCGCTGTCCGGGCACCGGTTCGACCTCGGCGTCGGTACCGGCTGGAACGAGCCCGAGTTCGCCGAGGTCGGGGCGGACTTCCCCGGTCGCGGGAAGCGGACCGACACCACCCTCGACCTGCTCGCGGAGCTGTTCCGCACCGGCCGCGGCCCCGGCGGCGGCCACTTCGAGCCGCGGCCGGCGGGACCGGTGCCGATCGCCGTCGGCGGCAACTCCACGATCGCGCTGCGCCGCGCGGCCCGCGTCGGTTCGGCGTGGCAGAGCGCCGGGCTGTCCCCCGCCGAGTTCGGCGAACGGGCCGGGAAGCTCGGGGAGCTGGCCGCCGGCCGCGACGTGCGCCCGACCGCCCGGATGGAGTGGGACGGGACCGATCTCGACGCCGCCGTCGCCCGGTTCCGGGCGTATACCCTGGCCGGGGCGGACGCGGTGGCCGTCCACTTCGGCCCGGCCGAGGCGTTCGACCGGCGGATGACCGCGTTCGCCGAGGCCGTCGCCGGTCTTTAGGATGCCCGAGACGCCGAACCCCGGGAGCGCCAGTGCCGACAGAGCCGACCACGCGCCGCCGGGTCGCGTTCATCTTCCCGATCTACAACGAGGAAGGGAACATCGAGCTGCTGCAGCGCACGGTCGACGAGGTCACCGCGCCGCTGGCCGGGAAGTACGACTTCAGCTTCATCTACGTCGACGACGGCAGCAAGGACGGCTCCCTGGCCGCGCTCACCGGGCTGAGCGCCCGCGACGGCCGGATCACGGTCATCGAGCTGTCCCGCAACTTCGGCCACCAGATGGCCGTCACCGCCGGGCTCGACCTGGTCGACGCGGACGCCGCGGTCATCATGGACAGCGACCTGCAGGACCCGCCGCGGGTGGCGCTGGAGCTCATCGAGAAGTGGGAAGAGGGCTTCGACGTCGTCTACGCGCAGCGGCGGTCGCGCCAGGACTCGCCGTTCAAGCGGCTCACCGCGAGCGCGTTCTACTGGTTCCTCGGCAAGATGGCCGCCGTCGACATCCCGAAGAACACCGGCGACTTCCGGCTGGTGGACCGCAAGGTCGTCGACGAGCTGCGCAAGTACCGCGAACGCGACCGGTTCCTGCGCGGCCTGGTCAGCTACATCGGCTTCAAGCAGACGGCGGTGTTGTTCGACCGCGACAAGCGCCACACCGGCGCCACCGGCTACCCGCTGACGAAGATGATGCGGTTCGCCGCCGACGGCATCGTCGGGTTCTCGACCACGCCGCTGCGGATGATCACGCGGATGGGGTACCTGTTCTCGTTGCTGAGCTTCCTCGGCGTGCTCTACGTCATCGGCGTCAAGCTGTTCGCGCCCGCGACCGCGGTGCCCGGCTGGGCCTTCATCACCATCGCGATGTTCTTCCTCGGCGGCGTCCAGATCATCATGCTCGGCGTGCTCGGCAGTTACATCGGCCGGACGTACTCGCAGGTGCAGAACCGGCCGTTGTACAGCGTCGCGTCGGTGCGGACGGGCGCGAACGAGGCCGCCGAGGACAGCCGGAGCACCGTCCGATGAGGCTCGTCACCGCCACGCAGGTGCGTTTCGGCATCGTCGGGATCGGCAACACGCTGGTCGACGTCCTCGGGTACGCGCTGCTGGCCACGCTCGGCGTGCCGACGTTCGTCGCGAACTTCATCTCCACGACGGTCGGCATGCTGCTGTCGTTCACGTTGAACCGGAACTTCACGTTCCGGGCGAAGGACGGCGACGTCCGCCGCCAGGCCGTGCTGTTCTTCGTGGTCACCGCGTTCGGGCTGTGGGTGGTGCAGTTCCTCGTGATCACCCTGGTGAACCACCTGTTCCCGGGGATCAACCTGCTGGTGCCCAAGGGCGCCGCGATCGTCGTCGGGCTGTTCTGGAACTACCTGCTCTACCACTACGTCGTCTTCCGCCACCGGCCGGTGACGCCGGTACCCGGTGCGACACCCGCCGACTCAGCGTGATCTCGTACGCTGACCTGCGTGCGATCCCGTGAACTGCGCTTCGGCCTGGGCGTCTTCGTCCTTTCCCTGGGCGTCCTGCTGCTCCGGTTCCTCGTGCCGAGGCCGGTCGGGATGGCCGACAACGGCGACGGCTGGCGCCTGCTGTGCGACCTCGGCGGCCGGCACCCGGAGCTGAAGCCCGAGTTCTACGTCCACTTCAGCTACGGGCCGGGTTCGGCCTGCAAGAGCGACTACATCTCGAGCCAGGCGTGGCTCGACTGGTTCGCGAGCAAGCTCGGGCACGTGCTCGGCTCGTCGGCCGAGCTGAACCTGCTGGTGCTCGGCGCGATCACGTGCGTGCTGGTCGCCGTGGGCGTCGCGGCCACCGTGCTGGGCCTGGACCTGAGCCGCCGCAACCGCGTCATCGCCGCCGTCCTGCTGCTTCTCGTGATGGCCGACTCGGCGTTCTTCGGCTACTTCGCCTCGGTGCTGAGCGAAGGCGCCGGGTTCGTCGGGATGCTGCTGACCGCGGGCGGGCTGCTGCTGATGCACCGCACGGGCGCGTGGCGCTACTGGGGCGCGGCGCTGACCGTCGTGGGTGCGCTGATCGGCATCAACGCGAAGTCGCAGACGCTGCTGCTGATCCCGCTGTTCGTGATCGCGCTGGCGCTGGTCCGGCCGCTCGGCGCGAAGGGCCGCGCGCGGTGGCTGGTGCCGCTGGGCGTGCTGGTGATCGTCGGCGCCGGGACGGCGATGGTGCAGTCGAAAGGCGACCCGGCGAACGCCGAGTACCGCGAAGCCAACATGTTCCACGTGGTGTTCGACAGCATCGTGGACGGCAAGCACGACACCGACGCCGACCTGACCGCGCTGGGCCTCCCGCCGGACGCGAAGAAGTTCATCGGCAAGGGCTGGTGGGAAGCGAGCCCCTGGACGGACCCGGGCTACAACACCTACCGCGACAAGATCAGCCGCCGCAACGTCGTGCAGTACTACGCGTCCCACCCGACCCGCACGCTGCAGGTCCTCCAGCAGGGCGCGGTCGACACGCTCACGGCCCGCCCGTCGCGGCTGGGCAGTTTCGCCGAGTCGGCCGGCTACCCGCAGATGGCCCAGGAGTACCGGGTGCCGGTGCTGTCGGGCCTGTCCGCGCTGGCCGCGCCGCTGGGCCTGTTCGCGCTGGTCCCGTTCTGGCTGCTGATCGGCTGGGCGGGCATCCGCGCGTTCCGTAGAAAGGCGCGCGAGTACGGGACGGTGGTGTTCTTCCTGCTGCTGTTCGCGATCGGCCAGTTCGGCCTGTCGGCGCTCGGCGAGGGCGTGGAAGGCGTGAAGCACCAGCTGCTGACGCTGTTCCCGACGTTCCTGGCCTTGGTGTTCGCGGTGCTGAGCTTCTTCCCGCGGCCGTCCCGGGCGGTTCCGGAAGACGCCGCGGAAGAGCCGGAGTCCGAGGCCATGACCGAGGTCTTCGACGCCTTCCGGGAGCCGGAGAAGCCCGCCGTCCGCTAAACCGTTCCGGCCTCCCGGGCGTGGGGAAGGCGGTGGTCCGGGAGCAGCCCGGACACCGCTTACCTGTGGGAGGCAAGTATGCGGTCAGCAGTGCGGAAGTTCGCCGTCGTCGCCGGTGTCGTCGTGGCGGCGACTCTCGTCGCGGTGCCCGGCGCGGAGGCCGCGCCGGTGACGACCTGTCCGGGCACCGAACTCCACAAGGAGGGCTTGCCCAAGCCGCTGAAGAACCAGCTCGGCGAGCAGGCCGGCACCCTGCGCCTGTGGTACTCCAGCGCGAACGGCGGCACCAACTGCGCGAAGGTCTACGACGACGCGTCCGGGTCGCACTCCATGTCGGTCAGCATCCGGACGGACACCTCCGCCACGGTGACCGACTCCGGCACGTTCTCCACCTTCGCCGGCGGAGTGGTGGTGACCGGGACGAACGGCCACTGCATCTACGTCTCCGGCAGCCTCTCGCTGGGCACCGGCCAGGTCAACCAGTTCCGCGCCTCGGCCGGACCGGTCGCCTGCGGCTGACGTGACGAGCCCGCCGTCCGCCGAGCGGGCGGCGGGCCTCAGCCGGACTGCGACGTGTTCGAGGCGTTCCGGGAGTCGCTGACGCGATGCAGTGTCGACCCCGCAATCACGCGAGTCGACTGCTCAATCACGCGTGTCGGCGTTCCGTGCACGCCCGGCCCGTGGTTGAAGGGTCAGCTCGCGTGATCAGAAGGTCGACACGCGTGCTTGGAGCGACGACACGGCCTCAGCCGGATTGCGAGGCCAGGCGCTCTTCGCGGTCCGCGGTCGCCAGGGCGTCCAGGACGCCGTCCAGTTCGCCGTCCAGGACCTGGTCCAGGTTGTACGACTTGTAGTTCACCCGGTGGTCCGAGATGCGGTTCTCCGGGAAGTTGTACGTCCGGATGCGCTCCGAACGGTCGACCGTGCGGACCTGGGAGCGGCGGGCGTCGGACGCCTTGGCCGCGGCCTCCTCCTCGGCGACCGCCTGGAGGCGGGCCTGCAGGACCTGCAGCGCGCGGGCGCGGTTCTGGATCTGCGACTTCTCGTTCTGGCACGAGACGACGATGCCGGTCGGCAGGTGGGTGATCCGCACCGCCGAGTCGGTCGTGTTGACGCTCTGGCCGCCCGGGCCCGACGAGCGGAAGACGTCGATGCGCAGGTCGTTCGGGTCGATCTCGACCTCGACCTCTTCGGGCTCCGGGTAGATCAGCACCCCGGACGCCGACGTGTGGATCCGGCCCTGCGACTCGGTCGCCGGCACGCGCTGGACGCGGTGCACGCCGCCCTCGAACTTCAGCCGCGACCAGACGCCGTCGACGACCGCCGACTTCGTCTTGATCGAGAGCGTGACGTCCTTGAAGCCGCCCAGGTCGGAGTCGACCGAGTCGAGCACCTCGGCCTTCCAGCCGTGCCGCTCGGCGTAGCGCAGGTACATCCGCAGCAGGTCGCCGGCGAACAGCGCCGACTCCTCGCCGCCTTCGCCGGACTTGATCTCCATCACGACGTCGGAGCCGTCGTACGGGTCGCGCGGCAGCAGCAGCTCGGTGAGCTTCGACTCCAGCTCGGGGATCCCCGCGGCCAGCTCGTCGGCCTCCGCGGCGAACCCGGAGTCCTCCGCGGCCAGTTCGCGCGCGGCCACGAGGTCTTCACGGGCGGTGTCGAGCTGGTGGACGGCGCGCACCACGGGCGTCAGCTCGGCGTAGCGGCGGCCGAGCTTGCGGGCGCGCGCCTGGTCGGCGTGCACCGCCGGGTCCGCGAGCTGGGTCTCCAGCTCCGCGTGTTCGGCGAGCAGCCCCTTGAGCGAGCTCGAATCCACCTCTGCCACCTCTCAGGCCCGGTTTTTCAGACAAAGAAACGGCGCCCACCCGAACGTGCGGGTGGGCGCCGTTGACCAAGCTACTTGGCTTCGGCGTCCTTCTTCTGACGCTTGCCGTAGCGAGCCTCGAAGCGCGCGACGCGGCCACCGGTGTCCATGATCTTCTGCTTGCCCGTGTAGAACGGGTGGCAGTTGGAGCAGATCTCGACGTGGATGGTGCCGCTGGTCTTCGTGCTACGCGTGGTGAAGGTGTTACCGCAGTCGCAGTCGACGTTCGTGACCACGTACTCGGGGTGAATGCCGCTCTTCATGGTGTCCTCTCTCGTTGGCTCCGGGTCCCCAGTCTTCGAGCGGGGTGAACCGGTGCCGGACTTCAGCGGGTTATTCTGCCAGACAGGCTGACAATGACTTGAACAGACCCCGTTGACCTGGTATTCCCGGCCGGGAAAGCCGTGAAGGCCCCCTTCCCGGCCATAAGAGCCGGTAAGGGGGCCTTCACGGACTTGCGACCGGAACTCAGTCGTCCTCGTTGCCGCCGAGGGCGGTCTTCGAGACCTGCATGAGGAACTCGGTGTTCGTCTTCGTCTTGCGCAGCCGGGAGATCAGCAGGTCGATGGCCTGCTGCGAGTCGAGCGCGTGCAGCACCCGGCTCAGCTTCACGGTCACGGCCAGCTCGTCCGGGTTGAGCAGCAGCTCGTCCTTGCGGGTACCGGACGGGTTGACGTCGACGGCCGGGAACACGCGGCGCTCGGCGATCTTGCGGTCGAGCTTGAGCTCCGCGTTACCGGTGCCCTTGAACTCCTCGAAGATGACCGTGTCCATCGTCGACCCGGTCTCCACCATCGCCGTGGCGAAGATGGTCAGCGAGCCACCGTTCTCGATGTTGCGCGCCGCGCCGAGGAACCGCTTCGGCGGGTAGAGCGCGGTCGAGTCGACACCACCGGACAGGATCCGGCCGGACGCCGGGGCCGCCAGGTTGTACGCACGGCCGAGACGCGTGATCGAGTCGAGCAGCACGACGACGTCGTGGCCCATCTCGACCAGGCGCTTGGCCCGCTCGATGGACAGCTCCGCGACCGAGGTGTGGTCCGCCGGCGGCCGGTCGAAGGTGGAGGAGATGACCTCGCCCTTCACCGAGCGCTGCATGTCCGTGACCTCTTCCGGACGCTCGTCCACGAGGACGACCATCAGGTGGCACTCGGGGTTGTTCGTCGAGATCGCGTTCGCGATGTCCTGCATGATCGTGGTCTTACCGGCCTTCGGCGGCGACACGATCAGGGCGCGCTGTCCCTTGCCGACCGGCATGATCAGGTCGATCACGCGGGTCGTGAGCTTGTGCGACTCGGTCTCGAGGCGCAGCCGCTCGTTCGGGTACAGCGGGGTCAGCTTGGTGAAGTCGGGGCGGCGCTTGGCCTCGTCCGGCTCCAGCCCGTTGATCGAGTCGACGCGCACCAGCGGGTTGAACTTCTGCCGCTGCTGCTCGCCGTCCCGCGGCTGACGCACGACGCCGGTGATGGCGTCACCACGGCGCAGGCCGTACTTGCGGACCAGCGAAAGCGAGACGTACACGTCGTTCGGGCCGGCGAGGTAACCCGACGTCCGGACGAACGCGTAGTTGTCGAGCACGTCCAGGATGCCCGCGACGGGCAGCAGGACGTCGTCCTCGCGGATCTCGGTGTCCGGCGAACCGCCGACCTCGCGCTGGCCACCGCCGGTGCCCCGGCGACGACGGTCGCGGAAGCGACGGCCGCGACGGCCGCCTTCCTCGTCGTCGTCCTGCTGCTGCTGGGCGCGGTTGTCACGGTCGCGGTCGCGGTTGTTGTCCTGCCCGCGGCTGCCACCGTCCTGCTGGTTGCGCTGACGGTTGCCGTCCTGGCCCTGCCGGTTGTCGTTCCGGTTGCCCTGACGCTGGTCGCGCTGCTGACGGTCGCCGCTCTGCTGGCGGTCACCGCCCTGCTGACGCTCGCCGCTGCCCTGACGCTCGCCACCCTGCTGGCGGTCGCCGCCGTTCTGGCGGTCACCACCCTGCTGGCGGTCGTTCTGGCGGTCGGCGCCGTTCTGGCTCTCGGGCGCACCGGCGGCGCGGTTGGAACCGCGGCGACGCCGGCTGCGGCCGCCCTCCTCGGGCGCGCCGTCCTGGCCCTGCTGGCCGTCCTGCTTGTCCTGCTGCGGGCGCTCGGCCTGCGGCTGGGTGTCTACGACGGGCGCAGCCGGCGCCTCGACGGACGCCTCCGGGACCACGGCCTTCTTCGGCTCCGGCTTGGTCGCCGGGGCCGCGGCCTTGGCCTCGCTCTTCGGGGCCGCCTTGGGCGGTTCGCCGACGCCTTCCAGAGGCAGGGTCTCGTTCGCCGCACGCTTGCGAGACTTGCCCTGACGCTCACGGATCGCGGCGATCAGGTCGCCCTTGCGCATACCCGTCGTCTCGCCGACGCCGAGCTCCCCAGCCAGCGAACGCAGTTCGGCCACAGTCTTGCCGGTCAACCCGCCGACCGTCTTCTTGGGAGCGGGGGCCGTGCCGTTCGACTCTGCGGCGCCGTTACCCACGTCGCTCAAAAGATCGGTGTTGCTCACACATGTCCTTCCTGACCGATCCACGCCTCCAGGCGGATCAGCGGACTGCCGCTCGCTTCTGATCGCGAACCGGCGTAACTGCCCCCCGATACGGGAGATGAGCTCTTCGGCCGTGCGAAACACAGCTGGAGCGCCTCCACCACAGGGGTTTGCGTCCTCCATTCGGAGGATGCGGAATCCGACACCGCCGAGACCGGAAACCCGCCTGCGTCCCTCCGCGTTACCCCGCTTGCCAGGCGGTGCGGATCTGGCGGATCGACGAAGGATGCGATCCGGGAAACTCCCCTGGACCGGCATCGGGTGCGGAAACGCACGGTGATCGAACGCCCCCGAGGGTAGACCGCACCGGTGCCGGGTGCAACAACCACCCCCCGCGTGGCGGCCCCCACCGCAGGCACGTGACCCAGCCTTTACTGAGCCGCAACCTGCACACCCGCGAGATCCGCGGGCAGCTCGTAGACGTCGAAACCCTCAACACCGGCCCCTGGCGGCAATATTCCCGTCGTGGTCAGCGCGAGCACCGTCGGGCCCGCGCCGGAGATCGCCGCGGCCACGCCTTGTGCACGGAGCGTGTCCACCAGCGCGGTGCTCGCCGGGTAAGCGGGCGCGCGGTAGAGCTGGTGCAGGCGGTCTTCGGTGGCCGCCAGCAGCAGCTCCGGTTTCGCCGTGAGCGCGTGCACGGCGAGGGCGGCGCGGCCGGCGTTGTGCGCGGCGTCGCGGTGCGGCACCGTCGCCGGCAGCAGGCCGCGCGTGGTCGCGGTGGCCGAGCGGACGGCCGGGACCGCGACGACCGGCCGGATCCCGGCGTGCGGGGTCAGCCGCTCGGCGTGGAACACCGTGCCCTCGCACCAGGCCAGCACGAGCCCGCCGAACAGGCTCGCGGCCGCGTTGTCGGCGTGGCCCTCGAAGCCCGCGGCCAGCTGCAACGCGTCGAATTCGTCGATTTCCCGGCCCGCCAGCGCGTACCCGGCGGCGACGCCGGAGACCACCGCGGCGGCCGACGACCCGAGCCCGCGCGCGTGCGGGATCGCGTTGTAGCAGCGCAGGTGCAGGCCGGGCGGGTCGACGCCGAGGTGCGCGCAGGTCCGCCGGATCGCCCGCACCACGAGGTGGGACTCGTCGGTGGGCACGTCGGCGACGCCGCCCGCGCCCGCGTCGATCACCTCGACCTTGAGGCCTTCGTCGGTGACCTGCACCTCGACGACGTCGTAGAGCGCGAGCGCCATCCCGAACGCGTCGAAGCCCGGCCCGAGGTTCGCCGTCGACGCCGGGACCGTGACGCGGAAAGCGCCGCTCACCGCAGGTCCAGGGCCGCCGCGACCGCCGAGGGGTCCACGGCCAGCGGCTCGACCTCGACGTTGCCCGCCAGCGCCGTCTGCGGGTCCTTCAGGCCGTGGCCGGTGACGGTGCAGACGACCGTGGCGCCCTTCGGCAGCCGGCCGTCCGCGGCCGTCGCGAGCAGGCCGGCCACGCTGGTGGCCGACGCCGGCTCGACGAACACGCCCTCACGCCCGGCGAGCAGCCGGTACGCCTCGAGGATCTTCTCGTCGGTGACGGCTTCGAAGAGCCCGTTGGACTCGTTCTTCGCCTTGACCGCGGCGGTCCACGACGCCGGGCTGCCGATCCGGATCGCGGTGGCGATCGTGTCCGGGTCGCGCACCGGTTCGCCCAGCACCAGCGGCGCCGCGCCGGCCGCCTGGAAGCCGAACATCCGCGGGGTGTTCTTCACCACACCATCGGCCGCGTACTCCGAATAGCCCGCCCAGTAGGCGGTGATGTTGCCCGCGTTGCCGACCGGCAGGCAGTGGACGTCCGGCGCCCGGCCGAGCGCGTCGCAGACCTCGAACGCGGCGGTCTTCTGGCCGGCGATGCGCACCGGGTTGACCGAGTTGACGAGCGTGACCGGGTAGTCGGCCGCGGTCTTGCGGGCCAGCTCGAGGCAGTCGTCGAAGTTGCCGTCGACCTGCAGGATCCGCGCGCCGTGCAGCACGGCCTGGGCGAGCTTGCCCATCGCGATCTTGCCCTGGGGCACCAGCACGGCGCAGGTGAGCCCGGCGCGCACGGCGTAGGCGGCGGCCGAGGCCGAGGTGTTGCCGGTCGACGCGCAGATCACCGCCTTGAGCCCGCTGGCGAGCGCGTGCGTGATGGCCACGGTCATGCCGCGGTCCTTGAAGGAGCCGGTCGGGTTGACGCCCTCGACCTTGAGGTGGACGTCGCAGCCGGTCAGCTCGGACAGGTAGCGGGCGGGCAGCAGCGGGGTGTTGCCCTCCCCGAGCGTGATCACGCGCGCGCCGTCGGGGACCGGGACGCGGTCCCGATAGGCCTCGATGATGCCGGGCCAGGCCTTGATACTCATGCGTCTTCGCCTTCCACCCGCATCACACTGACAACATGGTGGACGACGTCGAGCCGCCCGATCTCGTCCACAGTGGACCGCAGGGCCGCGTCGGGGGCCTGGTGCGTGACGACGACCAGGCTCGCGCGGTCGTCGACGTGGAGCTGGCGGACCGCCGCGATGCTCACGCCGTGGGCGGCGAACGCCTGCGCCACCTGGGCGAGCACGCCGGCGCGGTCGGCCACGGAAAGGCTTACGTGGTACCGGGTCGGGGTCTGGCCCATCGGCCGCACCGGCAGCGCCGCGTGCGCCGACTCGCGCGGGCCGCGGCCGCCGGCCACCTGGTTGCGGGCCACCGCGACCAGGTCGCCGAGCACCGCGCTCGCCGTCGGCGCGCCGCCCGCGCCCTGGCCGTAGAACATCAGCTCGCCGGCGGCGTCGGCCTCGACGTAGACGGCGTTGAACGCGCCGCTCACGCCGGCCAGCTGGTGGCTGCGCGGGATCATCACCGGGTGCACGCGGGCGGACACCGACTCGACGCCGTCGTCGTCGGTCACCCGCTCGCAGATGGCGAGGAGCTTGACCGTGCGGCCGAGCACGCGCGCCGCGCCGAGGTCGGCGGCGGTGACGTCGGCGATGCCCTCGCGGTGCACGTCCGAGGCCGTCACCCGGGTGTGGAAGGCGAGCGAGGCGAGGATCGCGGCCTTGGACGCGGCGTCGTAACCGTCGACGTCGGCGGTCGGGTCGGCCTCGGCGTACCCGAGCCGGCTGGCCTCGTCGAGCGTCTCGGCGTAGCCCGCGCCGGTGGAGTCCATCGCGGACAGGATGTAGTTCGTGGTGCCGTTGACGATGCCCATCACGCGGGTGATCCGGTCACCCGCCAGGGACTCGCGCAGCGGCCGCAGCAGCGGGATGGCCCCGGCCACGGCGGCCTCGAAGTAGAGGTCGACGCCGGCGGCGTCGGCCGCCTCGAACAGGTCGGCGGAGTGCTCGGCGAGCAGCGCCTTGTTCGCGGTGACCACGGACTTCCCGGCCTTCAGCGCGGCCAGCAGCCAGCTGCGCACCGGCTCGATCCCGCCGACGAGCTCGACCACGACGTCGACGTCGTCCGAGGTCACGAGCTTCTCGGCGTCGGCGGTCAGCAGCTCCGGTGGCAGCTCGGGGTGCTTGTCCGGGCGGCGGACCGCGATGCCGGCCAGCTCGACCGGCGCGCCCGCCCGGGCGGCCAGCTCGCCGGCCTGCTCGGTGAGCAACCGGGCGACCTCGCCGCCCACGGTCCCGCAGCCGAGCAGGGCGACCCTGATCGCACGTTTTGGAGTGTCACTGCGTTCGGACACGGTTTCTCAGACCTCCAGGCGCAGCATGTCGTCGGTCGTCTCACGCCGCAGCAGCAGCCGGGCGCCGCCGTTGCGCACGGCGACCACGGCCGGGCGCGGCTGCCGGTTGTACGTGCTCGCCATCGAGTAGCAGTAGGCACCGGTCGCCGCGACGGCCACCAGGTCGCCCGGAGCCAGCGTGTCGGGCAGCCAGCAGTCTCGTACGACGATGTCGCCGGACTCACAGTGTTTTCCCACGACCCGGGACAGCACGGCGTGCACCGGCTCTTCGTTGTCGCTCGCGGAGCGGGAAACCAGCCGGACGTCGTACACCGCGTCGTAGAGCGCGGTGCGGATGTTGTCGCTCATCCCGCCGTCCACGCTCACGTACCGGCGCACGGCGTTGTCGCCGAGCGCGACGTCCTTGATGGTGCCGACCTCGTAGAGCGTGATCGTGCCCGGCCCGGCGATCGCGCGGCCCGGCTCGCCGGCGATGCGCGGCACCGGGAGCCCGGCGTAGGCGCACTCCTTGCGGACGATCTCGCGGATCTGCGTGATCATCTGCGCCGGCGGCGGCGGGTTGTCCTTGTCGGTGTAGGCGATGCCGAATCCGCCACCGAGGTCGACCAGGTTCAGCTGGTCGAGCAGCTCGGGGCCGTGTTCCTTGGCCAGGTCGGCGAGCAGCCCGACGACACGGCGGGCGGCGACCTCGAAGCCGTCGGCGTCGAAGATCTGCGAGCCGATGTGGCTGTGCAGGCCGGTCAGCTTCAGCGACGGCGCGTTGAGCACCCGCCGCACCGCCTCCGCGGCGTCCCCGGCGGCCAGCGAGAAGCCGAACTTCTGGTCCTCGTGGGCCGTCGCGATGAACTCGTGGGTGTGCGCCTCGACGCCGACGGTCACCCGGATCAGCACCGGCTGCACGACGTCGTGGCGCGCGGCGGTGTCGGCCAGCCGGGCGATCTCGTAGTAGGAGTCGAGCACGATCGTGCCGACGCCCGCGACGACCGCGGCTTCGAGCTCCGCCGGTGACTTGTTGTTGCCGTGGAAGGTGATCCGCTCGGCCGGGAAGCTCGCGCGCTGCGCCACGGCGAGCTCGCCGCCGCTGCAGACGTCCAGGCTCAGCCCCTGCTCGGCCACCCAGCGGGCGATCTCGATGGAGAGGAACGCCTTGGACGCGTAGTGCACGAGCGCCGGGTCGTCGAACGCCTCGGCGTAGTCCGCGCAGCGGGACTTGAAGTCGGCCTCGTCGACGACGAACAGCGGCGTGCCGTGCTGCTCGGCCAGCTCGCGCACGTCGACGCCGGCGATCCGCACGACGCCGTCCGCGCCGCGGAAGGTGTTGCGGGGCCAGACCTTCGGGTAGAGCCGGTCGAGCTCGTCGCCGCTCGCGGGCGGGAACCCGGAGGAGTCGGCGTGGGGGTAGACGTCGGCGTGCCGTGGGCCCGCGGGGTGCGCCATCGATTACATCCGTTCCGGAGCAGAAACACCGAGCAGGGCGAGGCCGTTGGCCAGGACCTGGCGGGCCGCTTCGCACAGCGCGAGCCGCGCGTGGGTCAGCGGGGTCACCTCTTCGTCGCCCTGGGGCAGCACACGGCCCACGGTGTAGAACTTGTGGTAAGCGCCCGCGAGTTCTTCGAGGTAGCGCGCGATCCGGTGCGGCTCCCGCATGTCGGCGGCCCGACGCACCATTTCCGGGAACTCGCCGATGGTGCGGATCAGGTCGCCCTCGGCGGGCAGCGTCAGGAGTCCGAAGTCGACGTCCGAAAAGGACTCGGCAGACTTGATGCCCAAGTCGGCAGCATTGCGCTGCAGGGACGCCAGCCGCGCGTGGGCGTACTGGACGTAGTAGACCGGGTTGTCGTTGGAGTGCTTGCGCAGCAGGTCCAGGTCGACGTCCAAAGTGGAGTCGACGGAGTAGCGGATCAGCTCGTAGCGGGCCGGGTCGACGCCGACCGCCTCGACCAGGTCCTCCATCGTGATCACGGTACCGGCGCGCTTGGACATCCGCACCGGCTTGCCGTCGCTGACCAGGTTCACCATCTGGCCGATCAGCACCTCGACCGTGGCCGGGTCGTCGCCGAACGCCGCCGCGGCCGCCTTGAGCCGGGCGATGTAGCCGTGGTGGTCCGCGCCGAGCATGTAGATGCAGAGGTCGAAGCCGCGGTTGCGCTTGTCCTTGAAGTAGGCCAGGTCGCCGGCGATGTAGGCCGGGTTGCCGTCCTGCTTGATGACGACGCGGTCCTTGTCGTCGCCGTACTCGGACGACTTGAGCCACCAGGCGCCGTCCGCGAAGTAGAGGTTCCCGGAGTCCTTCAGCTGCTGGACGGCGGCGTCGACCGCGCCCGACTCGTGCAGCGAGTTCTCGTGGAAGTAGACGTCGAAGTCGGTGCCGAACTCGTGCAGGCTGTCCTTGATCTCGGTGAACATCAGCCCGATGCCGATGCGGCGGAACGTCTCGTGCCGCTCCTGCTCCGGCAGCGACAGCGCGCTCGGCTCGGCCTTGATGACCTCGGCGGCGATGTCGTTGATGTAGCCGCCCGCGTAACCGTCCTCCGGCGCGGGCTCGCCCTTCGCGGCGGCGATCAGGGACCGGACGAACCGGTCGATCTGCGCACCGGCGTCGTTGAAGTAGTACTCGCGGGTGACCTCGCCGCCCTGCGCGCCGAGCACGCGGCCCAGCGCGTCGCCGACCGCGGCCCAGCGGGTGCCGCCCAGGTGGATGGGGCCGGTCGGGTTGGCCGAGACGAACTCGAGGTTGATCTTGGTGCCGGCCAGCGCGTCCCCGCGGCCGAAGGCGGCGCCGGCCTCGATGACCTGGCGCACGATGTCGCCCTGCGCGGCCGCGGCCAGGCGGAAGTTGAGGAATCCCGGGCCCGCCACCTCGGCCGAAGCGACGCCGTCGGCCGCCGCGACCGCCGCGGCCAGCGCCTCGGCGAACTCACGCGGCTTCAGGCCGGCCTTCTTCGCGACCTGCAGGGCCAGGTTCGTCGCGTAGTCGCCGTGGTCGGGGTTGCGCGGGCGTTCGATGGTCACCTGCTCCGGCAGCACGGTGTCGTCGATGCCGCGTGCGGTCAGTACCTGCACGGCGGAGCTGCGGACCAGGTCGGCGAGAGCGGCGGGAGTCACTCGTCGAATTCTAGGTGTGCCCAGGTCGGGCGCTCGCAGCGGTCTCGGCCACGTCACGGCGGGCGTCCACAGACCGCTTTTCGGGGGTTCCGGGTGGCGGAGCCCCCGGCCTTCGGTGGGCACTGTGTGAGGTGTTAACGGTGATCAGACGTGTGGTCTCTACACTGGCCCGGGCGGGAATCCGTCCGCAGCCAGCAGAGGAGAACGCGGGAGCCATGGCGAACCGGACAACTGGGAAAAAGGGGTCGGCCGTGAAAGCGGCCCGCGGTTCCGTGGTCAGCAAGAAGGGCACGCCGTGGGGCACGATCATCGCGGTCGTGGCCATCGTCGCCCTCGCCGCCGCCGTGATCACCTACTACATGGTGGCGTCCGCGCCGAAGCGTGACCAGGCGAGCCGTGAAGAGGCCGCCGCCGCGTTCGCGCCGACCGCGTCCGACCCGGATCCCTCGAAGCGCATCCCCGGCGTCATCACCGCGACCTACACCGGCAGTGTGCACGTCCTGCCGACCGAGCGCGTCGCCTACGACAAGACCCCGCCGTTCGGCGGCCCGCACGACCAGACGTGGGCCACCTGCACCGGCATCGTCTACCCGAACGCCGTCCGCACCGAGAACATGGTGCACGCGCTGGAGCACGGCTCGGTGTGGATCGCCTACAACCCGCAGCAGATCTCGGGTGACGCGCTGAACCTGCTGAGCGTGCGCGCCAAGGACAAGCCGTTCACGATGCTGTCGCCCTACCCCGGTCTCGACAAGCCGATCTCGCTGCAGTCCTGGGGCCACCAGCTGAAGCTGGACAGCGCCGACGACCCGCGGATCGACGAGTTCATCGCGGCCCTGCGCAGCAACCCGAACGGCGTCTACCCCGAGGTCGGCGCGTCCTGCGACGCGGTGCCGGGCTCGTTCGACCCGGACAACCCGCCGCCGTTCGACCCGTCGAAGCCGGGCCCGGACGCGAAGCCGATGGACTACAAGGGCAGCACCGCCGCGCAGGGTGAGCAGGGCGCCCCCGGCGGCGTGCCGACCGCTCCCGCGTCCGCCCCGGCCTCGGGCGCGCCGTCCCAGTGAGTTCCGGAGCCGACCTCGACGACCTCGAAACCGATGAGGTCGTCGAGCAGCCGACGTGGTCGCGCTGGGTGATCATCGGCGGGACGCTGCTGGCGGTCCTGCTGATCGGCGGCGTCGCGGGGATGTTCCTCACCCGCGCCGTCGACGACCCGGCGGCCACGGCCACCCCGGCCCGCGACTCCGTCGAGGTCGGCTTCGCGCAGGACATGTCGACGCACCACCTGCAGGCGGTCACGATGTCGGGCATCGCCCGCGACCGCACGACCGACCCGGAGATCAAGCAGCTCGCGTTCGACATCGAACGCACGCAGCTCGAGCAGGTCGGCCGCATGAAGGGCTGGCTCATGCTGTGGGACCAGCCGGAGCAGGCGATCGGCGCGCCGATGAAGTGGATGACGGAACCGATGTCCGGCCACGACGGCATGTCGATGGCCCCGTCGTCACTGTCGCCGTCAGGAGGCGCGTTGATGCCGGGCATGGCGACCGACACGGAGCTGACGAAGCTGCGCTCGCTGTCGGGCCGCCCGTTCGACGTCTACTTCCTGCAGCTGATGCTCCGCCACCACCAGGGCGGCACGTCGATGGCGCAGTACGCGTCGGAGCACTCGAACCTGCCGGCGCTGAAGGCCCTGGTGAACAGCATCCTCACGTCCCAGGGCGCGGAGATGGACCAGATGAAGCTGATGCTCGCGGGCCGGGGCGCCCAGCCACTCCCCTGACGAGCTTTCGAGGTCCGTGAAGGCCTCCTTACCGGCTCTTATGGCCGGCAAGGAGGCCTTCACGGCTTTCGGGGCTTGGGGGCCCGGCGCGAGCTACCAGGAGAGTTCCTGGCAGCGGCGCGCGCAGTGCGGTGCCTCCACCTGCAGGGTCGCGTGCTCGATCGCGTAGCGCGTCGAGAGCAGGTTCTGGGCCTCGGTCAGCACGTCCGATTGCTGCGCCGGCGGGGCGAGCGTCAGGTGCGCCGAAGCCACCTCCATACCCGACGTCAGGGTCCAGACGTGCAGGTCGTGCACGTCCGCGACGCCCGGCAGCGCCGACAGCTCCGCGCTGATCGCGCCGACGTCGACGCCCTGCGGGGCGTGCTGGAAGAGGATGCGCAGCGCGCGGCGGGCCAGGGTCCACGTGCGGGGCAGCACGAACAGGCCGATCGCGACGCCGATGATCGGGTCCGCGTAGCGCCAGCCGGTGAGCAGCGTCAGCGCGCCGCTGATCAGCACGCCGACCGAGCCGATCAGGTCGGCCAGCACCTCGAGGTACGCGCCGCGGACGTTGAGGCTCTCCTTCGCCCCCGAGCGCAGCACCGCGAACGACACGATGTTCGCCGCCAGGCCGGCCGTCGCGGCCAGCAGCACCGGCAGGCCGGCCACCGCAGGTGGGTCGCCGATCCGGCCGACGGCCTCGACGAGGACGTACCCCGCGACGCCGAACAGCAGGATCGCGTTGCCCAGCGCCGCCAGCACCTCCGCGCGGTAGAGGCCGAACGTGCGGCTGACGGTGGGGCCGGAGCGGCGGGCCAGGATGATCGCGGTCAGGGCCATGCCGACCCCGAGGACGTCGGTGAACATGTGCGCCGCGTCCGAGATCAGCGCCAGCGAGCCGGTCGCGAAGCCCACGACGAACTCCAGCACCATGAACCCGGCGCCGATGCCCAGGGCGATCGTCAGGCTCCGGACGTACCTGCCCGACGCGCTCGCCGGCGCGGCCGCTTGGCCGTGCCCGTGTCCGTGCCCCATTTCGCCTCCGTTCCCGGTTCACCGTCGAGGCCCAACATATAGTCGGATGCGCATACGTGCAACAGAGGGGAGCCTAAGTTCACCCATCCGAAAAGTACCCCGCACGCGCGCGCCGACCAATCCACCAGGAGGGGTTTCCCGCCTGGCGGACCGATTACGCTTCGGCGCTTCTTCCGGTTAGCGCACCAGCCGGAAGAAGCCGCGGACCTGCTGGACGAACAGCTCGGGCTGCTCGAGCGCGGCGAAGTGACCGCCGACGGGCAGCGTCTCGAACCACCGCAGGTCGGCGTAACGCTGCTCCGCCTGCCGCCGCGACGGCCGCACGATCTCCTTGGGGAACACCGAAACCCCGGCGGGCACGGTGATCGGGGACAGGTCGCGGTCGGTGTTCTCCCAGTACATCCGCGCCGACGAGGCGGCCGTCGCGGTGAACCAGTAGACGGAGATCGCGTCGAGGAGCCGTTCGCGGGCGATGGCGTCCTCGGGCTGTCCCTTGTGGTCGGTCCAGGCCCAGAACTTCTCGGCGATCCAGGCGGCCTGCCCGGCGGGCGAGTCGGTCAGGCCGTAACCGAGCGTCTGCGGCCGGGTGCCCTGCTGCGCGGCGTAGGCGCTGCCGGTCCGCCGGAACTCCGCCAGGTCGGCGCGGGCCTGCCGCTCCTGTTCCGTCGGGTCGTCCCGGTCCAGCGACACGGGCGCGTAGTTGACGTGCACCCCGGCGACGCGCTCGAACCGCGCCAGCGCGTTGGTGACGGCGGCACCCCAGTCGCCCCCCTGGGCGCCGTAGCGCTCGTAGCCGAGCGACGTCATCAGCGCGTCCCACAGCTCGGCGACCCGCGGGATCTTGAGCGCGGGCTTGTCACTCCACCCGAACCCGGGCAGCGACGGCACGACGACGTGGAAGGCGTCGGCCGGATCCCCGCCGTGCGCCCGCGGATCGGTCAGCGGCCCGAGCACGTCGAGGAACTCCGTGACGGACCCGGGCCAGCCGTGCGTGAGCACGAGCGGCAGCGCGTCCGGTTCGGGCGACCGGACGTGCAGGAAGTGCACGCCGACGCCGTCGACGGTGGCCCGGAACTGCGGAAAGGCGTTGAGCCGGCCGGCGAAGCCGAAGTCGTACTCCTCGCCCCAGAACCGGCAGAGCTCCCGCACGTAGGCGAGCGGCGCCCCCTGCGACCAGTCGTCGACGGTCTCGGCCTCGGGCCACCGGGTCCGCCGCAACCGCTCCCGCAGGTCGGCGACGTCGGCCTCATCGAGCGGTACCCGGAACGGCTCAACCACGACAGCTCCTTCAGGTGGGCCTCCCACGCTATCGAGACGCCCACGAATGGATCAACTTCAGCCCCCTGACCAGCGAGTACGTTTTGCGGCGCCCTGCCCGCGCGGGTCACGGGGGATGCGCTAAGCTTCTGACGTCGCCCAGCGATGGGCCCTCGTAGCTCAGGGGATAGAGCACTGCCCTCCGGAGGCAGGTGTCGCAGGTTCGAATCCTGCCGAGGGCACCCAGATCCAATGCGCAAAACCGGCCCCTACCAGCGAACACGCGGTAGGGGCCGATTCATGCGGCCGCCAGCCGGTACTTTCCCGGCGCCACACCGAATTCGCGCTTGAACGCGTGTGAAAACGCGAACGGTGAGCCGTAACCCACCTTGGCCGCCAGTGCGGGCAGTGGCAGGTCCGTGTCCTGCAGGAGGCTCGCCGCCGTGGTCATGCGCCACCACGTCAGGTACGCCATCGGGGGGCGGCCCGTCAACGCCGTGAAGCGGCGGGCCAGCGTTGCGCGCGACAGGCCGACCCGGGCCGCCAGGTCCTCGATGCGCCACGGGGCCGCGGGATTCTCGTGCAACGCCGCCAGTGCGGCCGCGATCTCGCGGTCCCGCAAGGCTTCCGGCCAGCCCGGGTGCTCGGTCGAAGCCAGCCAGGCCCGGACCAGGTACACCAGCAGCAGGTCCAGCAGGCCCGTCACCACCGTGTCGCGACCAGGGCGGGACGCCGCAACCTCGCCGCCCAGCAGGTCGATCGCCGCGCGCAGTTCCGGGTGGTGGCCGATCCTCGCGGGGAGGTGGACGACCTCCGGGAGGCCCGCTAGCACCGGGTGCTGGCGCGCGCGGTCCAGGCGGTACTTGCCGCACAGGAACTCCGTGCGGCCGTCCGGGTCGGGCACCGCCGTCTCGAACGGCACCGCGCCGGCGGCGTCCGGGGTGGACGACAGCGTGTGGGCGCTGCCGTGCGGGACCAGGACCACGTCGCCCGCGCCCAGGGGCACCGGCTCGCCGGACGAAGGGACCAGCCAGCCGCTCCCCCGCAGCAGCACGTGGAACCCCGCGCCCTCGTACGGCGCGAAGCGGTAGCACCACGTCGAGCCGGCGCGCAGGCGGTTCGACGTCGGCTGCCCGATCCGCATCGCGGCGATCGCGTCGCTCAGGAGGTCCACGAGTTCATCGTAACGGTGAGACGATCGCGCATTCAGGCGAGCATTTCAGCCATGGAAACACTCATGTGAACGTCTTAGCGTGGGGGCATGCAGATCGGTGACGTCGAAGTGCTCAAGGTCGTCGAGTGGCAGGGCGAGATCGCCCCGCTGCGGACCATCGTGCCGGACAGCCCGGCCGGGCTCCGGCGGGACAACGCGTCCTGGCTCGCGCCCGACCACTGGAACCCGGCGACCGACGCCTACCACGCCGCCGTCCAGACGTGGGTGCTGCGCAGCGAGGGGAAAGTCGTCCTCGTCGACACCGGCGTCGGCGACGACCGGCAGCGGCCGCAGATCCCGCTGTTCGACCACCTGAAGACCGGCTTCCTGGACCGCCTCGCCGACGCCGGGGTGCGGCCCGACGACGTCGACGTCGTCGTCAACACCCACATCCACTACGACCACGTCGGCTGGAACACCCTGCTGCGCAACGACGAGTGGGTGCCGGCCTTCCCCAACGCCACCTACCTGATCCCCCGCGCCGACCAGACGTACTTCGACCCGCGCAACGCCCACCGCCGCCCGGCGCCGCGCACCGAGCAGGAGCAGTTGCGCCGCGACGGCAGCCTCCTCGTCTACGCCGACAGCATCGCCCCGATCCTCGGCCGGGCCGTGCTGTGGGAGACGAGCCACCGCATCGACGGCAACCTCACGCTCGAGCCGGCGCCCGGCCACACGCCCGGCTCGTCGCTCGTGCGCCTGACGTCCGGTGCGGACCGCGCCGTGTTCGTCGGCGACCTGCTGCACAGCCCGGTGCAGATCCTCGATCCCCGCCACAGCAGCTGCTTCTGCGAAGACCCGCGCCAGGCCGCCGCCACTCGCCGGAGCGTGCTCGAACGCGCGGCCGACAACCGGGAACTCGTTGTGCCGGCGCACTTCGCGGGCCCCGGCGCGGCCGAGATCCGCCGCGACGGCAGCCACTTCGCGATCCACCGCTGGGCGGATACGGTCGCGGAGTGCCGGAACTGATCACGCCCACCGCGGACCGCCGCACCGCCTGGCTGGACGCGCACGCCGAGTGGGGCCCCGGCCGCCACGAGGACGGCTTCGGGCTGCTCCCCGCCGACGAGGTCGCGACGCCGGCCGGGTTCGCGGCATGGCTGACGCGGCTGGCGACCGACGAGTCCACCGAGTACTGGTGGATCGTCGACGGCGAGCAGGTACTCGGCGGGATCGCTTTGCGCCGCAGGGACGCAGGTGCCGGGCACATCGGCTACGGCGTCCGGCCGTCCGCGCGCCGGCGTGGGCTCGCGAGCTGGGCCCTGGCCCGCGTGCTCGACGAGGCGCGCGCCCGCGGGATGCCCGAGGTGGTCCTCGTCTGCGCGCCGGGCAACGTCGCCTCGGCGAAGACCATCGAGCGGCACGGCGGCGTCCGCGAAGACGGGTCCTGGCGGTACCGCGTCACTCTGGTTCCTGTCGAAAAGCTGTGAAACCGGACAGACCTGGCACTCTCCGCCACCCCCGCGCGTTCATCGGGTAGCAAGACGGAGGAGGACCGATGGGTGCGTTGGGGACGTTGCTGGGGTTCGCGCTGACCCTGTACATGCTCGTGCTGATCGCGCGGATGGTGCTGGACTGGGTCGGCATGGTGGGCACCAGCCCGCCGTGGACCCGGCGGGCCCGCGGGCTGGCCTACGCGGCGACCGAGCCCGTGATCGGGCCGGTGCGACGCGTGGTGCGGCCGGTGCGGCTCGGCGGGATCTCGCTCGATCTGGCCTTCACGCTGGTGTTCGTCGCCGTGCTGGTGCTGCGGTCAATCGCCTTCAGCCTGTAGCGTGCCGCGGAAGCTCGCGGACAGCCGGTCGACGCCGCGCTCCAGCTCGGCGCGGACGCCGCGCAGGTCGATGCCGTCCGGGTCGATCAGGGCCTGCATCGAGATCCCGCGCAGCTGGGCGAGCAGCGCGGAGGCGTACGCGTCGGCGTCCCGGACGCCCGTGATGCTCCCGTCCGCGACGCCGCTGGCGACGGTCTGGGCGATGGCGAAGCGGAACCGGCGGTCGGCCTCGGTGAGGGCGGCGCGCATGGCCGAGCTCTCCGCGGAGGCGTCGCCCCAGAGGGCCAGGAACGCGTGGTTGAGCGTCGGCATCGTCGTGATGAGCTCGAAGATGATGTCCAGCAGCGCCCGCAGCATGTCCATCGGCGTCGCGGTGGCGGACCCGGTCCGGGCCGCCACCGCTTCGCTGTAGGCGTCGGTGAACTCCTCGACGGCGTACTCGACCAGCTTGCCGCCGAGGCCGTCCTTGTCGCCGAAGTGCTGGTAGATCACGGACTTCGCGTAGCCCGAGCGCGCGCAGACACCGCCGAGCTTCATCCGGCCGAAGCCGTCCTCGGCGATGAGGTGCGCGGCGGCGTCCAGAATGCGAGCCTCGACGGCTTCGTCGGCGTCCTCCTGGATCCGGCCTGCGGCGGAACGGTCCACCGCGCCATGCTAGCCACTGGAACCGGACATCACCGGCCAACTGCGCCCATACCCGCGTGACCTGCGGTTACTTGACGAACCGGCCGACGAAGTCGAGCGCGGCGGCCGCCACCTCCTGCCAGCCGCTGTCGATGGTCAGCGAGTGCCCGCGGCCGGGGAGCTCGGCGAACTCCGTCGTCCCCGGGTTCTTCAGCTGCCGCTCGTAGGTGGCGTGCGCGATGGCGTGCGGCACCTGGTGGTCGTACTCGCCGGAGATGACGAGCATCGGTCCGCGGTCGGGGTTGAGGTTGTCGGCCTTGACCTCGGTGCGCGGGTTGATGTTCGCGAACGCGGCCTGGAAGATCGGCACGCCCGAGCCGGCGACGTGGTACTTCTCGTACAGCTCGTGAGCCTCCTGGTCGCTGACGGCGTTGGCGAAGCCGTACTTGAACTGCTCGAACGTCAGCGCCACCGCGCGGTGGCGGTTGGCCGGGTTGGTCAGCACCGCCGACGACGCCTTGAGCGCGCTCGCCGGCAGCGGGAGCACGCCGCGCGAGGGCGCCGGGTCGATCGCGACGGTCGCCGCCGACAGCCCGCGTCCGGCCAGCATCTGGACGAGCAGCCCGCCGAACGAGTGCCCGATGATGGCCGGCTTGCGGTCCAGCTTCTCGACGATGGCCTGCTGGTACGCCGCGACGTCGCCGACGCTCTTGTTCGCGAAGACGTCCGGGTTCGCTCGGGCCTCCTCGACCGTGGCGGGGTCGTCGGGCCAGCCCGGGGTGACCGCGGCGTAGCCCGCGGCCTCGAAGAACTCGGCCCAGCGGTCCCAGCTGGTGTCGAGCAGCCACAGCCCGTGGACGAACACGACCGGCTGCTTGCCGGAGGTGTTGGCCCGCTCGACCTCGGCCAGTTCCTGAGCGGTGGGTGCGGGGACGGTCACGGTCACTCCCGGATGAATTCGAGCAGCTCGGCGTTGAACCGAGTCTCGTGGTCGCCGCACAGGCCGTGCGGCGCGCCCTCGTGGACGACGAGGGTGGCGTTCGGCAGGATCTCGGCGCTGCGCCGGCCCGCCGCGTCGATCGGCACGATCTGGTCGTCGTCGCCGTGCACCACCAGCACCGGGATCTCGATCTTGCCGAGGTCGCCGGTGAAGTCCTGCTCGGAGAACTGCGCGACGCAGTCGTAGGCCGCCTTGAGCCCGACCTGCATGCTCAGGCGCCAGAACTGGTCGCGCAGGCCTTGCGAGACCGTCGATCCCGGCCGGTTCGCGCCGTAGAAGGGCGCGGACAGGTCCTGGTAGAACTGCGACCGGTCGGCCGCGACGCCGGCGCGGATGTCGTCGAACGCGCTCAGCGGCAGGCCGCCGGGGTTGGCCGCCGTCTGCAGCATCAGCGGCGGCACCGCGCCCAGCAGCACGGCCTTGCGGACGCGCTCGGTGCCGTGCCGGCCCAGGTAGCGCGTCACCTCACCGCCGCCGGTGGAGTGCCCGACGAGCACGACGCCGGTCAGGTCTAGCGACTCGATGAGCGCGGCGAGGTCGTCGGCGTAGGTGTCCATGTCGTTGCCGGTCCACGTCTGGCTGGACCGGCCGTGGCCACGCCGGTCGTGCGCGATCGCGCGGAACCCGTTGGACGCCACCAGGTTCAGCTGCGGGTCCCACGCGTCGGCGTTCAGCGGCCAGCCGTGGCTGAACACCACCGGCGGCCCGGAACCCCAGTCCTTGTAGAAGATCTCGGCACCGTCGGAAGTGCTGGCGTAAGGCATCACGACCTCTTTTCTCCGAGCTCTGTTTCTGCCAAGAAGGCGAGCCTAGGAGCGCCCGGCGCGTGCCGGATCGGCTCTCGGTGCCCGGCCCTCGGCCGTCCGCGCCACGCGATTGCGGGATCCGGGCGCTGTCGGGACGCCGAGCCGTCCGGTTGACTGGCTTCATGACCGTGGGTTTCGAGACGCAGCTCGCCTGGTGGTCGTTCGGGCCGCTGACGCTGTCGCGCGTCGAAGCCGCCGGCATCCCCCTCCCGCGCGGGGAGGAGCCCGGCGAGCTGAGCCTGGTCAGCACCCCGCGGCCGGTCACGTTCGTCTGGCTGGGCCCCGGCGGCTCGCGGACGCTGCACCTCCCGCCGGACGAGCTGGGCCTGTCCGCGGCGACGGTCCGCCGGGCCGCGCCGCGGCTCGCGGCGAGCCCGCTCCACCGGCTGGTCGCGCACCACGTCCAGGGCCTGGCCCGCGACGCCGACGCCCTCAGCGCGACGCCCGCGGCGGACGCGCTGGGCCGCGTGTGCGTCGACCTGGTCCGGGCGCTGCTGGTGAGCGCGGCGGGCGAGGAGCCGACGCTGATCGCCCAGGTGCGCACCCACGTGCGCCACCACCTCGGCGACCCCAGCCTCTCCCCCGCGTCCGTCGCCACCGCGCTCTCGGTGTCACCGCGCCAGCTCTACCGGGCCTGCGCGGCCGCGGACCTGAGCCTCGAGCAGTGGATCATCACGGCCCGGCTGGCGGGGGCCCGCGCCGACCTGGCCGACCGGCACCTCCCGATCGCCGCGGTCGCCCGCCGCTGGGGGTTCAAGGACCCGACCCACTTCACCCGCCGCTTCCGCGCGGCTTACGGCGTGCTGCCCAGCGAGTGGCGCCGCCGTCAGTGAACGGTGCGCGGGTCGTCAGCGGCGGCACGCAGTCTTCGGTCATCACCGACCGAGAGGAACTCCCGATGACCGCCAAGACCGTGCTCGTGTCCGGGGCCAGCATCGCCGGCCCGTCCGCGGCCTACTGGCTGCACCGCAGCGGCTACCGCGTCACCGTCGTCGAAACCGCGCCGGAGCTGCGGCCCGGCGGCCAGGCCGTCGACTTCCGGGGTGAGCAGGTGAAGCTGCTGGCCGCGATGGGCGTCCTCGGCGACGTGCGCCGGTTCGAGACGGCGATGGGTGAGCAGACCGTGCTCGGCCTCGACGGGAAGCCGCAGCTGAGCGTGCCAGGCGCCGCGTGGAGCGGCGAGGTCGAGATCCTGCGCGGTGACCTCGCCCGCGTCCTGTACGAGCACACCGCGGACTACACCGAGTACGTCTTCGGCGACCGCGTCACGAGTCTGACCGAGCGCGCGGACGGCGTCGAAGTCACCTTCCGGCGCGGGGCGCCGCGGAAGTTCGACCTGGTCGTCGGGGCCGACGGCGTGCACTCGGGGGTGCGGGCCGCCGCGTTCGGCCCGGAGCGGGACTTCCGCCGCGACCTCGGTTTCGGCATCGCCGGGTTCACCGCGCCCAACCACCTCGGGCTCGACCACACGAGCGTGCTCTACAACGAGCCCGGCCGCGGCCTGATGGTCGGCAGCCACCGGCACGCCGACCGGCTGCACGTCGGGCTGGTCTTCGCCGCCGACGACGTCGAGTTCCGCCGCCGCAGCACCGACGAGCAGCGGGCGCTGGTCGCGCGGCTGTTCGCGGACACCGGATGGGAGACAACGAAGCTGCTCGAAGCGCTGCCCGCGGCCGACGACCTCTACGTCGACTCGATCAGCCAGATCCACCTGGACCGCTGGTCGAAGGGCCGGGTCGTGCTGCTCGGCGACGCCGCGTGGTGCGCCGGGCCGGGCGGGTCCGGCACCGGGCTGGCGATGATGGGCGCCCAGGTGCTGGCCGGGGAGCTCGCGGCGGCCGGCGGCGACCACGTGACGGCGTTCGCGAAGTACGAGGAGCGGCTGCGCAAACCGGCCGCGGTCGGGCAGAAGAACGGCAAGGGCTCGGGCAACTTCCTCGCGCCGCGCACGGCCAAGAAGATCCGCAACCGCAACCGCGCCTACAAGATGCTGAGCACGCGGTTGTTCGGCGGCATCTTCCTGCGGATGACCGACCGGGCGGCCAACGCGCTGGAGTACCGCGAATACCCGCTGCTCACGTCGGCGTGACCCGGCGATCCGGCTGAAAACCGTGCTGGGCCAGAAGTTCCTGGCGCTCGACCCGGACGAGCCGATCCCCCGCAGGACGTCCGCGCCGCGCTCACGGGACTGTCGCGGCTCTCGGACACGCTCGCCTCGTGCGACGGGCAGCTGTCCACGTTGCTCGCCAACACCCAGCTCGGGCCGCTGCTCACCCAGCTCGACCAGCTGACGTCGATGATGCAGCGCAACCAGGACGCGCTCGCCGCCGGGATCCGCGGGTTCGCGCCGCTGGTCCGCCTCGGCGTCAACCTCTCCGGTAACGCCGGTGGGTCGACGGTTATCTGTGCGGGCTGCCGTCGTTCGGGCCGCTGAATCAGGAAGGCTGCTTCGGCTGAGCCGCGTGGCATGCTGACCGCATGCGATACCTGCTCCTGCTCGCCGGTGACGAATCCGCGGAAGCGGCCGCCGGCCCCGAGATGGCACAGCGCTGCCACGAATGGGGTGCCGAGCTGGCGCGGCGCGGGATCCAGCAGACCGGCACGGGCCTGCGTCCGCCGTCCGAGGCGAAGACGCTGCGGGTGCGCGACGGCGACGTCCTGCTCACCGACGGCCCGTTCGCCGAGACCAAGGAGCAGATCGGCGGCTACGTCATCCTCGACTGCCCCGACCACGAGACGGCCGTCGAGGTCGCGTCGCGGCACCCGTGGGCCGAGGCCGGCGCGCTCGAGCTGCGCCAGATCGCCGACGGACCACCTACACCTTCGTGATCTTCACCGTGACCTGGTTGTCGTTGTAGGTGTAGGCCACGTACTCGAACTCGACGCCGGTGCGCTCGACGTACTCCGTCCAGGCGCGGTATTCGTGCCGCTTCCAGCCGGGGAAGTTGAAGAACTCGTCGAAGTGCACGATGCTGCCGGCGCGCAGCCGCGGCCCGCAGAGGTCGAGGACGGTCTTGGCGGAGCTGTAGAGATCGCCGTCCACGTGCAGGAAGTCGACGTGACCGGCGTGTTCCTCCAGGAATCCGGGCAGGCTCTCGGCGAACAGGCCGACGACCAGCTCCGCGCCCGGGACGTCCGGCAGGTCGTCGCGGGCGAACGCGCCGGCGGGCATGCCGTTGAGCCACGCCTCGGGCAGGCCGTCGAACGAGTCGAAGCCGTAGACCTGCTCGCTGTTGCGAGCGCGGGTGATCGTGCGCAGCGTGTTGCCGGACGCGACGCCGAACTCCAGCGCCATCCCGCCTTCCGGCGCCAGGGAAAGCGCGTACTCGAGCGTCTGCTTCGGACGGCCGAAGTGCGGAGCGCCGACCAGGTGCTCGCGGGCGAAGACGTTGCTCTCCAGCGCGGCGTCCTGGTCGCCGGCGTAGACGATGTCGCGGCGGCTGCGGATCTCGAACTCCACCACCCGATCGAGGAGCCGGTCACCCTGGCGGACGATCTCCTCGCGCAGCTCCGCGCTCATCCGGTTCAGCTGATCGGTGTACGGGTCGTGCACTTTCGAGGCCACCCGGAACAACAGCCTGCCCAGCGTGCGCCTCAGGGCTTTCGCTGCGGACGAAGGGCTTTCCGTCTGGTTCATCCCGGGACGGTACCTCACCCCGTGGTCACCTCTCGTGAGTGTTTAGGGCGGTTAGAACCGCCCTAAACACTCACGACGAGCCGGAAGCCCGCGTCCCACTCCGGGAGGTCCAGCAGGTCCCGGTGCTCCTCGTGCCAGCGACCGGACGCCAGGTCCGCGCGCAGCCGGGCGATGCCGCGCGCCACGGCGTCGGGTGCCGTCTGGGCCAGGGCCGAGCACGCCTGCCGCACCGCCGGGTCGAGGTAGGCCTCCGGACGCCGCCAGTGGGCCGGGAAGACGCCGTCGGTGAAGTCCCACGGCACCGGCAGCGGGACGACGCTCCGCGCTCCCAGGAAAGCCGCGATGTCCGACGCCGACGGGCGTGACCGCTCCAGCTCCGCCACCTCCGGCACGTACTCGCGCACCAGCCAGAAGTCGTTGTGGCGCCCGGTGTCGTAGGCCAGGACGACCTGCCGCCGCGCCACCCGGCGCAGTTCGGCGAGGCCGCGCCGCCACTCGGGCCAGTGGTGCACGGTCAGCACCGCGAGCGCGGCGTCGAACGTGCCCGCCGCGAACGGCAGCGCTTCCGCGACCGCGCGCACCACCGGCGCGGCGCCGGGAGGGCGTTGCCGGATCATCTCCGCGGACGGCTCGACCGCGGTGACCCGCCGCCCGGGCGGCTCGTAGGACCCCGTGCCGGAGCCGACGTCGAGCACCGTGCCCGCGTCTCCCAGCGCGTCGAGCAGCGGCGCGAGCCAGCGCGGGTCGGTCCGCCGGCCCAGCGCGTAACCGACGCCGATGCGGTCGTAGGTCGTCATCGCACACCCCCAGGTCGAAGCCGATTTCGTTGCGGTAACCGGCACCCCCGAGCCTAGTTTCACCGGCGACGGAAGGGGATTCCATGAGCAGGATCATCGTGTTCGGCGCCGGCGGCCGGGCCGGGCAGCGTGTCGTCGCCGAGGCGACAGCGAGAGGCCACCAGGTCACCGCGGCGGTGCGCGACCCGAGTCGCCACGAAGGGGTCGCGGCCGACGTCACCGACGCGGACAGCGTCGCGGAGGTGGTGGCCGGGCACGACGCGGTCATCAGCGTCGCGTACGCCACCGGGGTCGCGTCGGGCGAGTTCTTCCCGGCCGCCGCCCGCGCGCTGGTGGACGGCCTGAAACGGGCCGGGGTGAGCCGGCTGGTCGTCGCCGGGATCGGGACGACGCTCGAGACGGCCCCCGGCGTCGCGGTGCACGACGCGCCGGACTTCCCGGCCGAGCACCGCGCGTTCTCGCTGGGTCACGCGGCCGAGCTGGCGGTGCTGCGCGAGAGCGGCCTGGACTGGCTGGTCGTCGCGCCGCCACCGGTCGTGCTGGGTGAAGGCGACGGCACGGGCTCCTACCGCACGGCCGTCACGACGCTCATCCCGGCGGAGACGTTCGCCTACGCGGACTTCGCGCTCACGCTGGTCGACGAGGCGACGACGCCGAAGCACTCGCGGGTGCTGCTGGCCGTGGCCTAACGCTCCGGGGTCTCGCCGCCGTTCTGCTCGGCGAGGAACCGCTCGAACTGCGTCCCGAGCTCCTCGGCGGTCGGCATGTGCTCGACGGACTCGGCGAGCAGGCTGCCCTTCTCGGACGCCTCGACGAACGCGTCATACTGCCGCTCCAGCGCGCGGACGACGTCGCCGGCGTTCTCGTCGGACGCGGCGATCTGCCGTTCGATCTCGGCGGCGGCGAGGTCCGCGGCCCCGCGCAGTTCGCCGACGGTCAGGTTCAGCCCGGTCGCGCGGCCCAGCGCGTCGAGCAGGTTGAGCGACGCGGTCGGGTAGGCCAGCTGGGCGAGGTAGTGGGGCACGTGCGCGGCGAACCCGACCGCGTCGTGCCCCCACTCGCCGAAGCGGTACTCCAGCAGCGCGGCGGCGCTGCCCGGCACCTGCAGCCGGTTGGGCAGCGGCTGGTGCTCGCCGACCAGGTCCTGGCGGGTGGCGTGCGCGGTGACGCCGAGCGGGCGGGTGTGCGGCGCGCCCATCGGGATGCCGTGGAAGCCGGCGGTCAGCCGGACGCCCCAGCGCTCGACCAGGTTCCGGACCGCGGCGCAGAACCGCTCCCAGTCGTGGTCCGGCTCCGGGCCCGCCAGCAGCAGGAACGGCGTCTCGTCGGCGTCGTGCAGCAGGTGGACGACCAGTTCCGGCGCGTCGTAGTCCTCCCAGTGGTCCACCGCGTAGGTCATCGTCGGGCGCCGCGAGCGGTAGTCGATGAGGCGGTCGACGTCGAAGCGCGCGACCACCCGGTGCTCCCCGCTCAGCAGGTGCTCGGCCAGCAGACGACCCGCCGAACCCGCGTCCATGAACCCCTCGAAGTGGTGCAGCAACACCGCCCCGGTCAGGTCGGGGACGTCCGAGTCCACCTCGTACAGGTCGTCGGGATCGAATCCCACCGGATCCTCCTGCTCACTGCTCGCCGACACGTATGCGAATCCTTCAAGCACAACACACCCCGACGGGGATTCCATTCCACCGGCTGTGCCGGGGATCGTAACGCCATGCGATCGAGGCCGGACCGGATCGGCATCGTGACACTTGTCGTGGGCGCGCAAGCCACCGATCGGGCACGCTGAAGCGGTGAGCGAACACACCACGAGTACGGCCCTGCGGCTGCGGCCGCCGGCACACCGGGTCAGCCGCCGGGCCATCGGCTACTGGACGACGACCGCCGCGATCCTCTGGATCGTGCTGATCGGGGTGCAGACGCTCATCGTGGCGACCAGCGACGACGCGCCCGCGTTCCTCGGCGTGACGCTGGTGATCTCGTGCGTGCTCGGTCCGCTGCACCTGATCGTGATGCCGCAGTGGCGCTACCGCGTGCACCGCTGGGAGGTCACCGGCGAGGCCGTCTACACGCAGGCGGGCTGGCTGAAGCAGCAGTGGCGGATCGCGCCGATCTCGCGGATCCAGACCGTCGACATCGAGCGCGACCCGTTCGAACAGCTCTTCGGGCTGGCGAAGCTCACGGTGACGACGGCGTCCGCGGCCGGCCCGCTGCGCATCTCGGGCCTGCGGCACGACCGCGCGCTGGAGCTGGCCGACGAGCTGACGAAGACGACGCAAGCGATCCGGGGGGACGCGACATGAGCAGCAGCGCCGACACCGAGACGGCCGTGGTCCGGCCCGCCGAGGGCACGCAGGACGCGCCGTGGCACCACCTCGACCGGCGCATGCTGCTCATCCGGCCGGTGCTGGACCTGGTGAAGTCGCTGCCGGTGCTGCTGGGCGCGCTGCTGTTCGGCCACGGCGAGCCGTGGCAGTGGATCGGCCTCGCCTTCACCGCCATCGCCGTCTTCACCGGCGTCTCGCACGTCCTGACGTCGCGTTACCGCATCACCGAGTCGCAGGTCGAGTGGCACACCGGGCTGCTGCTGCGCAAGCAGCGGGCCATCCCGCGCGACCGGATCCGCACGGTCGACGTCACCTCCGAGCCCAAGCACCGGCTGTTCTCGCTGGCCGCGGCGCGGATCGGCACCGGGCGGCACAACCACGGCAAGGGGCCGAACAAGGACGAACTGGTGCTCGACGCCGTCACGGTCGCCGAGGCCCAGCGGCTGCGGACGCTGCTGCTGCACCGGAAGGCCGTGGCTGCTCCGTCTTCGACGGAAGCCGAGCCCGCCGCGCCGACGGAGCAGCTCGTCGCCGCCGTCGACAAGCGGTGGCTGCGGTACGCGCCGTTCACGCTGTCCGGGCTGGCGGTGGTGGGCGCGGCCGTCGGCACCGTCTACCACTTCGCGCACGAACTGCACTTCGACCCGGTCCAGTTCTCGCTGGTCCGGACGGTCGTCGGGCACTTCGCCGACACCCCGGCGTGGGTGAGCGTGGTGCTCGCCGCCGTCGGGCTGCTGCTGCTCGTGTCGGTGCTGTCGGTCGGCGGCTACATCCTGTCGTTCTGGAACTTCCGGCTCACCCGTGAGCCCGCCGGCACGCTGCACATCCGGCGGGGCCTGATCACGACGCGCTCGGTGTCGATCGAAGAGGACCGCCTGCGCGGCGTCGAGGTCCGCGAGCCGCTGCCGCTGCGCCTGGCGGGTGGCGCCCGCTGCGTCGCCATCGCGGGCGGCCTGCGTGAGGGCAAGGGCGCGGACAAGAGCGGCGGCCTCCTGCTGCCCCCGGCGCCGGTCGCCCGCGTCCACGAGGTCGTCGCGGCGGTCCTCGGCGAAGACCCCGCGGCGACGCCGTTGGTGCGGCACCCCCGCCGGGCGCTCTACCGCCGGCTGACCCGCGCGGTGATCGGCGTGCTCCTGCTGGGAGCGGCGCTCTACGCCCTGGCGTGGCTCGCCGGCTGGCCGGACTGGCCGTGGCAGGTGGCCGTGGTGCTGCTCCCGTTCGCGGCGTTGGTGGGCTGGGACCGCTACCGCGGCCTGGGCCACGCGCTGACGGGCCGCTACCTGGTGACGCGGTCGGGCTCACTGGACCGCGGCACGGCGGTGGTCCGGTGCGACGGCATGACGGGCGTCGTCGTCGAGCGTTCGTTCTTCCAGCGCCGCGCGGGCTTGGTCACGGTGATCGCCCCGGTCGCCGCGGGCAAGGGCCACTACAAAGTGCTGGACGTCGGGGAGACGGACGGGCTGACACTGGCCGACGAGGCGCTTCCGGGGCTGCTGACGCCGTTCCTGGAGCGTCGTTGAACACCGTTGTGCTACAACAAAAATCACTTCGGCGAGCGCAAGTGGGAATCTGACCGGGATTCGGAAATGCTGGCTTTCGTTTCACGCAACGTGCTAATTTATTCACCCCGTGTGATAGCGAAGGTCGTTTTTGTCTCACCGAGAGGTCATGATGACGCCTGCCGTCAGTGCCGTCGACGGTTCCGCCACCACTTCCCCCCGCCGCACCCCCGGGGCCAGCAGTTCCCGGAAGGTCCTGCAGCTGCTGCTCGCGTTCTCCGAGCGCCGGTGGGAGGCCAGTGTGGCCGAGCTCGCCGCCACGATCGGCACCCCGGTCGCGACGACCTACCGCTACGTCGCCCTGCTCAAGGAGCTGCAGCTGCTCGAAGAGGGCACTGCCGGGCACTACCACCTGACCAGCCAGGTGATGCCGCTCGCGCGGGCCGCGCAGCTGGCGAACGACCTCGTCCGGCTGGCGAAGCCGGCCATGGAGGAAGCGGCCCGCGAACTCGGCGAGACCGTGATGCTGTTCCAGCAGTTCGGTGACGCCGCCGTCTGCGCGGACCGCGTCGAGTGCGACCGCGCCATGCGGTTCACCTTCGAGCCCGGGCATTCGGTGCCGCTCGGGCTCGGCGCGTCCGGCAAGATGCTGCTCGCGCTGCTACCGGAGATCGAACGCGACCGGCGGCTGCCGCCGATCATCGACCAGTACGGCACCGGCGTGCGTGACGAGCTGAAGTTCGCGCAGGAGAACAGGTTCTCGGTCAGCTCCGGCGAAATCGACGAAGGCGTCTGGGCCTGTTCGGTCCCGGTGCCGACGATGGGCAGGCGGCCGACGGTGCTGACCGTGGCCGGTCCCGCCGCCCGGATCTCCGAAGGCGCCCGCGACGACGCGATCACGGCGTTGCGGGGCTACGCCGACCGCATCCAGCGGACGATTTCGTCGTACTCGCTGTAAAAATGCCGCGCGCCGGAGCCGGCGCGCGAGTAGGAATGCACGGGTGATCCGGCTCGCGCGCCCCGACGACCTGCCCGCCCTGATCGACGTCGAACGCGAGGCCGGGCGGCTCTTCCGCGAGCTCGACATGGCCGCGATCGCCGACGACGACCCGGGCTCGGTCGCGGAGCTGTCGGTCTACCAGGCCGACGGCCGCGCCTGGGTGAGCGTCGATTCCGACGACCGCCCGGTCGCCTACCTCATCGCGGAAGTCGTCGACGGACGCGCGCACATCGAGCAGGTCTCGGTCCGGCCCAGCCACGCGCGGCGCGGCCTGGGCAGCGCGCTGATCGAGACACTCGCCGAATGGGCGGCCGAGCGCGGTCTGCCGGCGCTCACACTCACGACGTTCACCGAGGTGCCGTGGAACGCGCCCTACTACGAACGGCTGCGGTTCCGCGTCGTCGAGGACGCCGAAATCGGCGACGGGCTGCGTGACATCCGCCGCTCCGAAGCCGCCCGCGGCCTGGATACCTGGCCGCGGGCGGCGATGATCCGTCCGCTCTGACCTGCGCAAATACCCTTTTCTCCCCTACCTGGGGGATCCACTGGCGCGACCAGTCGAACATGTGTTCTACTGTGCGGGCCGGTCCCGGAGGGGGAAGCTCCGCGGGCCGGCCCAATCTTTTCGGGGAGTTCTGAGGAGGCAGCGTGGCGGTCAAGATCACCCACCTGACGAACGGCCAGCAAGTGCGTTTCGCGAACGCGGACGGCGCCCGCCGCTACGCCGAGATCATGGGCGGCGGCGTCGACAAGTGGCGGTTCACGGTGGTGCCCGAAGACCTCGCGCTCCGGAAAATGTCGGACTCGGTCGTTAACGTGCCGGTATGGCGTATGACTTCCAGGTGACCGTCGACTCAGCCGACCCGCACGTGCTCGCCGACTGGTGGGCCGAGACGCTCGGCTGGGCCGTGGAACCGACTGATGAGGACTTCATCCGCGAGATGATCGCGAAGGGTTACGCGAGCGACGCGGAGACGAAGACGCACAACGGGGCACTGGTGTGGAAGACGGGTGCCGCCATCCGGCACCCGGATTCCCCGCCGGAAGGCCCGCCGAAGCGGGTGCTGTTCCAGCTGGTCCCGGAACCCAAGACCGTGAAGAACCGGCTCCACCTGGACGTCTGGGTAGGCGCGGCCAACGTCGACGCGACGGTGGAGAAGCTGACCACGCGGGGCGCGAAGTTCCTGCACCGCGGACAGCAGGGACCACACAGCTGGGTGACGGTGGCAGACCCGGAGGGCAACGAGTTCTGCGTGTCCTGAGCGGCGGCCTGGCCAGCCCGAGATCATGGCGGGTCCGCCCACGCGATCACGAGCGATGGGCCACCTCGGCGCACGCCAAGGATCAGCGGCAAGCCCGCACGATCATGAGCAGCGGGCCGGCGCGGCAGGCCCGCACGACCGTGAGCGGGCGCATCCAGGGTGTCGGAGGCCTTGGATGCGCCGCTCGACAGCGTCAGCGCAGGCGGTCCAGGGCCTTCGGCAGCGCCGTGGCCAGCAGGTCCAGCTCCGGTTCCGCCGCGATCAGCGGCGGTGACATGGCGATCCCGCGGCCGAGGTTGCGCACGATCACGCCCTCGTCCCGGCACGCGCGCTGCAGCTTGACCGGGGCGCCCGGGTCGGCGTCCATGACCTCGCCCGTCAGCTCCACCGCGGCGAGGAAGCCCAGCCCGGCGCGGATCTCCTTCACCAGCGGGTGGTCGCTGACACCCGACACGGCGTCGGCGAGTGGCTTCTCGAGTTCGCGGCCGCGCGGGATCAGGCCGTCGCGCTCGTAGATGTCCAGCGTGGCCAGGCCGGCCGCGCAGGCGACGGGGTGTCCGGCGTACGTCGCGCCGTGGCGGAAGATCGGGGCGCCCGGCTCGCCGGTGAAGAACGGTTCCGCCACGCGCGGCGCCACGATCAGCGCGCCGAGCGGGATGGTCCCGCCGGTGATGCCCTTCGCCGTCGTGATCATGTCGGGTTGCACCGACCACCGGTCGATGCCGAACCACGTACCGAGCCGGCCCCACGCGGCGATGACGCAGTCCGCGACGAACAGCACGTCGTGGCGGCGGCAGATCTCCGCGACGGCCTCGATGTACCCCTCCGGCGGCAGCAGCACGCCACCCGCGCCGATCACCGGCTCGCAGAAGAAGGCCGCCACCCGCGACGCGCCCACCCGCTGGATCTCGGCCTCGAGCGCGCCGGCGTCGTCGAACGGAACGTGCGAGAACTCCGGCGGCTGCGGGCCGACGCCGGCCGCGTTGGCCGGGATGCCGCCGACGGCCGTGCCGAACCCGTGCGTGCCGTGGTAGCCCTGCGTCCGGCCGATGACGTGCACCTTCTCCGGCCGCCCGGTCTGCGCGAAGTAGGCGCGCGCGAGCTTCACGGCGGTGTCGATGACGTCCCCGCCACCCGAGCCGAAGAACACCTTCGAGCCGGGGGTCGGCGCCAGCTCGGCGACGCGGTCGGCCAGCTCGATCGCCGGCTCGTTCGCGTTGTAGCCGAACAGGTTGTACGAGTCGAGCGCCCGCAGCTGCTTGCCGACGGCCTCGGTGATCTCCGGTCGCCCGTGCCCGAAGTTGGCGTACCAGAGCGACGCGGTGGCATCGAAGTACCGCCGCCCGGCGTCGTCCCAGACGTAGGAGCCCTCGCCGCGGGTGATGACCATCCGATCCCCGTCGACGGCCCCCATATCGGCAAACGGGTGCCAGAGGGCGTGTTTCGGTTGTGCTGACATCGGTCCTCCTCAGGTCCCGCCCCCATCCTTACCAGGGTGAAGCAATCGACGCGAACACTCCATCGTGCACAGTTCGGTGGCCGGACGTGGCCGGAACGGCACCACAACCTGCAACAACGACGCCGCCCGGCACGGGCTGACCCCTCACTCCAGGAACTCCGCGATCTCCGCCTCCGAATAACCCAGCTCCGCCAGTACCTCCGCGGTGTGCTGGCCCAACGTCGGCGGCGCGGACGTCGGCCGCGCGGGGGTGTCCGACGCCTTCACCGGGAACCCGTTGCCCACGTACGTGCCCACCGTCGGGTGCGGCAGCCGCACCACCTGGTCGCGCGCGGCTGTCCAGGGGTCCGCGTAGACGTCGTCGAGCTCGTTGATCGGGGCCGCCGGGATGCCCGCCTCGTCGAACGCCTTCAGCCAGTCCGCCGCCGCGCGGGTCAGGAGCACCGGTTCCAGCAGCGCGTTCAACGGATCCCGGTGCGCCGCGCGCGCGGCGTTCGACGAGAACCGCGGGTCCGCGGCGATGTCCAAGCCGAGCACACCGCAGAACGCGTGCCACAGCTTTTCGCTGCCCACCGCGATGATCAGCCAGCCGTCGGACACGGGGTACGCCTGGTACGGGACGATGCTCGGGTGCGCCGAGCCCATCCGGCGCGGGCGCGGCGCGTCGTAGAACACCGCGCCCGCCGCGTAGATGTGCCAAGCCAGCTGACTGTCCAAAAGGGACACGTCGAGGTACTGGCCGCGGCCGGTGGTGTGGCGGGCCTGCAGCGCCATCAGCACCCCGATGATCGCCCACGTCCCGGCGTTGAGGTCGGCCACCGGCAGCCCGACCTTCGCCGGCGCGCCGCCGGGTTCGCCGGTCAGCGACATGACGCCGCCGAGAGCCTGCGCGACCAGGTCGTAACCCGCGCGGTCGCGGTAGGGCCCGGTCTGCCCGAACCCGGTGATCGACACGTGGATCAGCCGCGGGTTCACCGCCGACAACGCGGCGTAGCCGATCCCCCACTTCTCCAGCGTCCCCGGGCGGAAGTTCTCGACGAGCACGTCGGCGTCGGCGACCAGCCGGCGCAGCGCGTCCCGCCCGCGGTCGCTCTTGAGGTCGAGGACGATCCCACGCTTGTTCCGGTTCGCCGCGAGGTAGTAGACGGCCTCGTCGCCGACGAACGGCGGGCCCCAGCCGCGGGTGTCGTCGCCGTGGCCCGGCGGCTCGACCTTCACCACGTCGGCGCCCATCTCGCCGAGGTGCTGCGTGCAGTACGGCCCGGCCAGGATGCGGGAGAGGTCGACGACCTTGATCCCGTCCAGCGGCCGGAATCCGTCAGGGGCAGGGGGCATCAACGGCTCCTCGTCGGGCTCGGCGTCCGCCCCTTTGTACCTCGCGCACCCGGAAAAGGGATTTCCTACCAACGGACCTAGACGGCGATCACTCCCATCGTGTTGATTGTTGAGCGAGTCTGTGCAGAGTTGCGCACTCCGGGAGGGAACGATGCGTCGTCTTGTTGGAATGGCGGCCGCGCTGGCCGTCTGCGCCACGCTGGTCACGGTCACCCAAGCCGCGGCCGCGGAGCCCCAGTACTTCGCCGCCCAGCGGGTCGGCGACCGCCCGCCGATGGGCTGGAACAGCTGGAACAAGTTCGGCTGCGCCATCAACGAGGACCTGATCCGCGGGGCCGCCGACGCGCTCGTGTCGTCCGGCATGAAGGACGCGGGCTACCAGTACGTCAACATCGACGACTGCTGGGCCGAACAGAACCGCACGGCCGACGGCAAGCTCGAGCCGAACCACGAGAAGTTCCCGCACGGCATCAAGGCGCTCGCCGACTACGTCCACGGGCTCGGCCTCAAGCTCGGCATCTACACCAGCGCCGGCACGCTGACCTGCCAGAAGACCATGCCGGGCGCGCTCGACCACGAGGACGCGGACGCGCAGTCGTTCGCCGACTGGGGCGTCGACTACCTCAAGTACGACAACTGCAACAACGAGGGCCGCGACGCGATCGAGCGCTACACGAAGATGGGCGACGCGATCAAGAAAACCGGTCACCCGATGGTCTACGCGCTCTGCGAATGGGGCGAGAACGACCCGTGGACCTGGGGCCGCGACGCCGGCGCGCAGCTGTGGCGCACCACCGGCGACATCAGCGACAACTGGGGCAGCATGACCGGCATCCTCGACCAGCAGGTCGGCCTGGAGAAGTACGCCGGTCCCGGCGGCTGGAACGACCCGGACATGCTCGAGGTCGGCAACGGCGGCATGACCGACGCCGAGTACCGCTCGCACTTCTCGCTCTGGGCGTTGCTGAACGCACCGCTGCTCGCCGGGAACGACCTGCCCGCGATGTCGCCCGCGAACAAGAAGATCCTGGAGAACAAGGACGTCATCGCGCTCGACCAGGACTGGGCGGGCACCCAGGGCCACAAGATCCGCGACGACGGCGACACCGAAGTCTGGGCCAAGCCGATGTCCGACGGCTCGGCCGCGGTGGTGCTGTTCAACCGCGGTTCCGCGACGGCGGCGATGAGCACGACGGCGAAGGACCTCGGCCTCAAGGCGCGCGACTACCGCGTCCGCGACCTCTGGAGCGGCACCGAAACCGAGACCGCCGGCACTCTCCGGGCCGCCGTACCCTCCCACGGCTCGGCCGTGTTCCGCGTCTGGCCCGCCACCCACCCGGCGGCCGCGCCGCTGACGACGCTGGCGCTGCCGAGCCCGGACTACGTGCCCGCCGACCGGCCGCTGACCACGACGCTGAAGGTGACCAACGACGGCAGCACGCCGATCGCGGACGTCCGCACCAGCGTCACGGCGCCCGCGGGCTGGAAGCTGGACGGGCCCGGATCGTTCACGGTGCCGGTCGTCCTGCCCGGCAAGTCCTGGCAGAAGCAGGTCACCTTCAAGCCGGTGGCTCCGGCCGGCGACCACGTCACGCTCACCGCGAAGGCGAGCTACCTGACCCTGTGGGGCAAGCGCGACCTGACGTCGGAAGGCACGTCACCGCTCGTCTCGCGACCGGCGGCGGGGACGACGGCGTTGTCGAAGGCGCCGTGGATGTCGTCGGACAACGGCTGGGGCCCGGTCGAGCGCGGCACGAGCAACGGCGAGGCCCAAGCGGGCGACGGCCACAAGATCACCATCGCCGGCACCGGGTACGACGACGGGATCGGCGCCCACGCGCCGTCGAGCGTCCGGATCTACGTCGGCGCCGGCTGCACGTCGGTCAGCACGCTGGTCGGCCTGGACGACGAGAACTCCGGTGGCAGCGCCGGGTTCCGCCTCCTCGGTGACGGCAAAGAGCTGGCCGCCACCGGCGTCATGCACCCCGGAGACAAGGCTCAGCCACTGACCGCGCAGCTCTCCGGCGTCCAGGTGCTGGAGCTGTCGGTGACCGACGGCGGCGACGGCAACACCAACGACCACGCCGACTGGGCGAACGCCACGGTCACCTGCTGAGGTCGATGAGCCAGGCTTCGGCGTCGCGGAGGTAACGGTCCAAAGCGGCCTCCGCGACGTCGAACCGGCCGCACCGCAGGTCTTCCAGGATCTGCTCGTGGCAGTCGAGGAACGGCTCGTAGAACTCGCGGGTGTTCTCGTTGAGCACGAAGAACAACCGGGTCTCGGCGAGCACCTGGCGCATCGTGGCGGAGATCCGCTCGCTGCCGGCGAGGTCGGCCAGCGCCTGGTGGAAGTGGATGCTCGCGGTACCGACCGCCGGCCAGTCCTCGGCCGCCGCGGCCGCGCGGCCGCTCCGCAACGCGCCCTCGGCCGCCGTCAGGTCCACAGTGGATCTTTCGGCCGCGCGACGCAGGGCACCGCATTCGGTGGCCCGGCGTACGACGTAGAGGTCTTCGATGTCCTCTGTGGTCAGTTCGCGCACGAACACCCCGCGGTTCAGCTCGTGCACGGCCAGCCGTTCGTGGGCCAGCAGCTGGAACGACTCGCGCAGCGTGTTGCGCGAGACGCCCAGCGCCGAGCTGATCACCGGCTCGGAAAGCCGTTCACCGGGGGCGAAAACGCCGTCCGTGATGTACTGGCGCAGGATCGCGGCGACCCGCTCGGCCGTGCCGCTGCGCGCGAGCAGGTGCCGCTCGTGCTCCAGCCCCGAGGCGTCCACAGTGGACATCGGAACTCCGCTACCTGACGCCGAGTTCGAAGTCGAGGCTGTACCGGTTCCCCGGCATCGCCCCCGCGGCCTTCGCACCGTCGATCGGCAGCACGACGCCGTTGACGAACCGCGACTCGTCGCTGGCCAGGAACACCACGGCCTTCGCGACCTCCCACGCCTCGCCGACGCGGGCCGCCGGGGTGCTCGCGACGAGCTGGTGCTGCTTGGCTTCGAACTCCTCCGCCGACGCGAGCGTGCCGCGCAGCATGTCGGTGTCGATCGCGCCCGGGTTCACCGTGTTGGCGCGGATGCCCTGGTGCGCGTGGGCGACGGCGATCGACTTGGTGAGCCCGACCAGCGCGTGCTTGGTGGCGTTGTACACCGGGTCGCCCGGGCGGCCCATCACGCCGCCGTTCGACGACGTCGTGACGATGCTGCCCGCCTTGCGCTCGAGCATGTGCGGCAGCACGGCGCGGGTGCCGAGGAACGCGGCGCGCACGTTGAGCGCGAAGATGTGGTCGAAGTCGGCCAGCGTCGTGTCGATGAGCGGCTTGCCGAGGTGGATGCCGACGTTGTTGAACAGCACGTCGATCCGGCCGGTCTCGGCGATGACGCCGTCGACGAACGCGCCGACCTGGTCCTCGTCGGTCGCGTCCACTATGGAGTGCCGATAGCCCGCCGGCGGCTCGGCGGGCTCGCGGATGTCCGACGCGAACACCGTCGCGCCCTCGGCGAGGAACTCCTTCACCGTGGCGAGGCCGATACCCCGCGCGCCGCCGAAGACGACCGCCACCTTGCCGGCCAACCGACCCATCACTTACCCGCTCTCAGTCGTGCTGTCTGCTCTTCGTCCACCACATAGTCCTCGGGCAGCCGGACGAGTGTGTCCGCGTTCCCGAGGTACCGCACTTCGACGCCGTACACCTCGCGCGCCGCTTCCGCCGAGACGTACCCCTCGACGACGTCCATGAGCACGGTCGCCACCGGCCGTTCGCGCGGCGGCCCGTAACCGCCCCCGCCGGGGAGCGTGACGTCCACAACGGACTCCGCGGCGAGGGTAACGCGGCTCTTCGCCGGCAGGTCGGCTCCGCCGCGCAAGCCGAACCGTCCGGGTGAGCCCGCGCCACCACCGTCCACACCGGACGCCGCCGCGCGCACGCGGTCGACGTTCCCGTTGACGCTCCACGAATCCACGTCACGTGCCACCATCGTGGTCACCTGTCCGAGGCCGCCGCGCCGGCGTCCCGCTCCGCCGGAGTCCACCCGCAGTTCCCGGGAGCGTTGCACGAGCGGCGCCATGGTCTCGATGACCTCGGTGGGCGTCGAGCGCAGGCCGCTCGGGAAGCCGGTGGTGTTCAGGCCATCCTTGGCCGCCCGCGCGCCCATGCCGCCGGTCTGGAAGACGTTGAGCATGAACCCGGGGCCGCGCCAGATGGTCATCCACAGCGCGTCCGCGCTCGGCGCGATCGCCGCGCCGGGCAGCGCGCCGATCAGCAGCGACGGCAGGAAGTGCCCGATCAGGTGCCGCGACGCGACCGGCGCCGGCGGCAGGCAGTTCAGCACCGAACCCTCGGGCGCGGTCACGTGCACCGGCCGGAACGAGCCGGCGTTGTGCGGCACCTCCGGCGCGATCGCCGCCTTGACCGCGAACGACGCGTACGCCCGGGTGTAGTTCAGCACGACGTTGATCCCGCGCCGGCTCTGCGGCGACGAGCCCGCGAAGTCGAGGTGGATCTCGTCACCGTCCACAGTGGCCGTGACACGCAGGACGATCTCTTCGTCGTCGAAGCCGTCGGTGACGATCTCGTTGGTGTAGGTCCCGTCCGGCAGCTCCCGCAGCGCGTCCCGCAGGGCCTTCTCGGAGCGGTTCATGATCTCGGCGGCGACGTCGTCGAGCGTGTCGAGCCCGAACTCGTCCAGCAGCCGGACCAGGCTCGTGGCCCCGACCTCGTTGCCGGTGACCTGCGCGTACAGGTCGCCGATGGTTTCCTCGGGCGTGCGGACGTTGACGCGGATCAGCCGTTCCAGGTCGGTGTTGACCTCGCCCGCGCGCAGGAACTTGAGGATCGGCAGCCGCAGGCCTTCCTCGAAGACCTCGTGCGCCTCGGCCGACACCAGCCGGCCGCCGATGTCGGGCGCGTGGCAGCACGACGCGAACCACGCGACCAGCCGGCCGGCCCGGAACACCGGCGTCGCGACGGTGATGTCGTTGATCTGCCCGGCGGTCTGCCACGGGTCGTTGGTGAGCAGCACATCGCCGGGTTCGAGCTGCTCCGGCGGGTACGCGGCGACGAAGTGGTGCATGCCGGTGGCCATCGCGTTGATGTGCCCGGGCGTGCCGCCGACGGACTGGCCGATCATCTCACCGCGGGAGTCGAACACCGCGCACGCCAGGTCGAGCGATTCTCGGACCACGGCGGAGAAGGCCGTGTTGACCAGCGCGTTCTGCTGTTCGGCGAGGATCGAGTGCAGCCGGTTGGCGAACAGTCCGACCAGGATCGGGTCGGTGCCCATTGCCGCCTCCGCGGGAGGGAGTGCGTCGGCGGGGCTCACGCCGTCACCTCCAGCGCGGCGTCCTCGCGAACGACGCAGTGCGCGCCTGGTGGGACGACCACAGTGGACTCTCGTTCCTCCACAATGGCCGGTCCGTCGACCCGGACACCGGGTTCGAGCCGGTACCGGTCGAACACGTCCGTGTCGACAAATCCACTCACCGGGAAGTAGGCCTTGCGAGTGCCTTTGCGTGCCTCACCCGGTGCCGTCGAGCCGGCCAGCCGGAGGCTGACGTCCGGGGCCGGACCGCTGGAGACGACCCGCCAGTTCAGCACCTCGACGCCGACGTCGGGCCCGGAGCGCCGGTAGAGCGCGCGGTAGGTGCGCGTGAACTCGTCGATCAGGGTGTCCGGCCAGCTGCCGTCGTGGACCGGCACGCGGATCTCGTAACCCTGTCCGGCATACCGCATTTCGGCGATCCGCCGGTGCGTCACACCGTCCACACCGGACTTCGCGAGCAGCGCCGCGCCCTCGGCCTCCATCTCGGCGAACAGCGCGTCGACCTGGTCCCACGACAGGTCGAGCACGGCCGCGCGGGCCGACCGGACGAAGTCGAACGCCAGCGGCGCGGTCAGGAACCCGGCCGCGCTGAGCACCCCCGCGGCCGGCGGCGCGACGATCGACGGCGCCCCGAGCGCGCGGGCGACCCCGACGCCGTGCACCGGGCCCGCGCCGCCGAACGTGTACATCGGCAGCTTCGCGGGATCCTGCCCGCGTTCGACGGCGTGCACGCGCGCGGCGTTCGCCATGTCCTCGTTGACGCTCGTGTGAATGCCCCATGCGGCTTCTTCGACGCTGACGCCCAGCTTTTCGGCAATGCGGCCTATCGCTTCACGCGCAGCCGACGCGTCGAGCGTCATCGTGCCACCCAGGAAGTAATCCGGGGCGAGGTAGCCGAGCACCAGGTCGGCGTCGGTGACCGTGGGCTCGGTGCCGCCGCGGCAGTAACACGCGGGGCCGGGTTCGGACCCGGCCGAATCGGGACCGACGGTCAGCAACCCCAGCGCGTCGATCCGGGCGATTGACCCGCCGCCGACGCCGATCTCGATCATGTCGATGACCGGCACCTGCACCGGCAGGCCGGATCCGGGCAGCAGCCGGTACTTTCGGTCCACTTCGAACTGGTGCGTCACCAGCGGCGCGCCGTCGGCGATCAGGCAGAGTTTCGCCGTCGTGCCGCCCATGTCGAAAGCCAGCAGGTCCGCCGGGCCGATCGACGCGGCGGCGATCGCACCGCCGGCCGGGCCGGACTCGAGGATCCGGATCGGGTACCGGGCCGCGGTGTCCACAGTGGCCAGACCGCCGTTGGACAGCATGATGTGCGGCGCGCCGGCGACGCCGAGGCGACGCAGCCGGTGTTCGAGATCGCGCAGGTACCGCTCGGTGAGGTCCTGGACGTAGACGTTCGCGACCGTGGTCGAGGCGCGCTCGAACTCGCGGATCTCGGGCACGACCTCCGACGACAGCGCGACCCGCAGGCCGGGCGCGACGTCGGCGAGGACCTCGGCCGCGCGCCGCTCGTGGACCGGGTTGGTGAACGCGTGCAGGAAGCAGATCGCGACGGCGTCGATCCCCCGGTCCGCCAGCTCGCGGCCGAGCTTCTCCACGTACGCCTCGTCGAGTCCGATGTGGACGGACCCGTCGGCGAGGATCCGTTCCGGGACGTCGAAGCGCAGGTGCCGCGGGACCAGCGGCTCGGGCAGTTCGATGAGCAGGTCGTACAGCTCGTACCGGTGCTCGCGCCGCATTTCGAGGACGTCGCGGAACCCGGCGGTCGCGAGCAGCGCCGTGCGCGCACCCTTGCGCTCGATCAGCGCGTTGGTCACCAGCGTCGTCCCGTGCACGACCTGCTCGACGTCGCTCGCGGCGATCCCGGCGGCGGCGAAGAGCGCGGCCAGGCCCTCCTCGACCGCGCGGGCCGGTTCGTCGTGCGTGGTCAGCACCTTGCCGACGGCGACGATCCCGGTGCCGTCCACCGCGCAGAGATCGGTGAACGTGCCACCGATGTCGACACCGATCCTCATCCGCCGACCTTCATCCGGCGGCCTTCCGGTACCACCGCGGCGACGTGTTCAGCGGCGGCTTCAGCTTGGCCTTCACCACCAGCACGTTCGGCTCGTCCGACTCGACGAACTCGCCGAGCAGCCGCCGGAAGGCGCGCCCGAACCCGGAGACGCGGTCGGCGTGCACCCCGAAGGAGCGGGCCAGGCCGACGAAGTCCGGGCTGTCCCAGTCGACCCCGCGACGCGGCACGCCTTCCTGCTCTTGGTCGTAACGCAGCATGCCGTAACCGCCGTCGTCGACCAGGACGACCGTGACCGGCAGCTGTTCCTGCGCGAGCGTCGCGAGATCACCGCAGGCGTAGAGGAAACCGCCGTCGCCGGTGATGCAGATGGCGCGGCCGACCCCCGCCGCGGCGGCGCCGAGCGACGCGGGGAAGCCGTAGCCGAGGGTGCCCCAGCCCATCGGGTAGGCGAGCTTGCGCGGCGCCCGCACCCGGTGGAAGCCGCCGACCCAGTAGCCGGCGACGCACATGTCCGACACCAGCACGGCGTCCATCGGCAGTACTTCGTCCAAAGTGGACAGGAAGTCGTAGGCCTGCGGCTCCTCGTCGCGGATCCGCTGGCGCACCCGGCGGCCGATGCCGGCCAGCCGCAGCGTGATGTCGTCGAGGCCGTCGCGCTGCTTCGGCAGCAGCCGCTCGATGATCGCGCGCGCGTCGCCGACCAGCGTCAGGTCCGGCGGGTAGTTCTTGGCGGCGTCGTCGGCGTCGACGTTGATCGCGATGAGCGTGGGCGGCTGGGGCATCAGCCAGTTCTGCGTCATCAGGCCGTCGAAGTCGGTGCCGATGGCGAGCACGACGTCGGCCTCGTCCCACAGCTCGCCGACCTCCGGCGTGTGCACCGGGTTCGGCGCCAGGCACGGGTGGTCGAGCGGCAGCAGGCCGCGGGCGGCGAACGTGGTGATCACCGGCGCGGCCAGCTTTTCGGCGAGCGCGCCGATGGCCTCGCCCGCGCCCGAGCGCAGGGCGCCGCCCCCGGCCCAGATCAGCGGGCGCTGCGCGTCGGACAGCAGCGCTTCGGCCCGGGCGAGGTCGGGGACGTCGCCGTCGGGCTTGCGGTGCGGCGCGGGCGACCGCCGGTGCGGCACGGCCTCGCGCAGGTAGTCGGTCGGCACGCCGAAGTACACCGGCCCGCTCTGCGGCTGCAGCGCGAGCCGGACCGCGCGGTGCACGGTGGTGCCGATCTGGTCGGCCGCGCGGACGGTGAAGCCGCCCTTGGTGATCGGCGCGAACATGGCCTGCTGGTCCGACGTCTCGTGCAGCACGCCGCGGACGACGCCGGGCCGCCGCAGCGTCGAGGGGATGTCCGTGGCGATGATCAGCACCGGCGCGGCGGAAGCCATGGCCTCGCCGACGGCGCCGAGCGTGTTGGCGGCGCCGGGCCCGGTGGTCACCAGCGCGACGCCGAGCTTCCCGGTGGCGCGGGCGTAACCGTCGGCGGCGTACCCGGCCGTCTGTTCGTGGCGGACGCCGATGATCTTGATGCCGGCCTCGGCGAACGCCTCCCACAACGGCAGGTTGTGCACTCCCGGCAGGCCGAAGGCGATCTCCGTGCCCAACGCCTTCAAAGCGTCCGCCAGCTCCCGCGCACCACTCACAGCCACGGCCCGGATACTGCCAGATCGTTGAACGATCTGGCAATCGGCCCTAGACGATGTGGTGCTCGGCCGGTGCGCTACCGGCCGCCGCGAACCGGCGGACGTCCAGCTCGGCGACGTCGACCGCCGTCGGTCGCCTCAGGTAGAGGTCCCGGACCAGCTCGCCGGTGGCCGGGCCCATCTGGAAGCCGTGGCCGGAGAACCCGGTCGCGTAGAAGAACCGCGACAGAAGGACGCTTTCCCCGATGATCTGGTTGCGGTCCGGCGTCATCTCGTACAACCCGGCCCACGCCGTGCGGATGCCGGCGTCCAGCACCGCGGGGATCCGGCGCCCGGCCAGCTCGGCCAGCCGCGGCAGCCACTCGCCCGCCTCGTAGCGGGTGCCGAACCCCGGGAAGCCGTCGTCTTCGCAAAAGGACATCGCCAGGCCTGCACCTTCGCGGTGGAAGTAGAACGCCGACGGCAGCTCGATGGTCAGCGGCACCGACTCCGGCAATCCGGGCACCGGGCCGGTGAAGACGACCTGCCGCCGGAACGGGCGCACCGGCAGGTCCAGCTCGGCCAGCTCGCCGACCCGCCCCGACCACGCGCCCGCCGCGCACACGACGGCGCCGGTCCGCACGAACCCCGCGGTCGTGCGGACGCCAGCCAGAGCGTCACCGTCCCGTTCGATCCCGGTGACCTCGACGCCGGTCCGGAGCTGCGCGCCGCACGCGCGTGCAGCTCTCGCGTAGCCCTGCACGACCGCGTCCGGCGTCGCCTTCGCGTCGTCCGGCGACCAGAGCGCCGCGACGACGCCGTCCGGCTCGAGCAGAGGGAGGACGTCCCGCACTTCCGCGGGGTCGAGCAGGTAGCTCCGGACGCCGTGCGCGCGCTGCAGCTCCGCGCAATGTCCGATTGCGGGCACGTCCGCCGGGTCGGTGATCAGGTAGAGGTAGCCGTCGCGGCGGAAGTCGATCTCGACGCCGAACCGCTCCCGGAAAGCGCTGTACTCCGCGAGCCCGCGCAGCCCGAGCTCGACGTTCACGGGCCTGGTGAACGACGACCGGATGCCGCCCGCGGCCTTCGCCGTCGAGCCCTCGCCCAGGCCGTCGCGCTCCAGCAGCAGGACGTCGACGCCGGCCTCGGCCAACCGGAACGCGCAGCTCACCCCGATCACCCCGCCGCCGATCACGACGACTTCGGCGAACTGTGGCAGAGACGTTTCCCCGGCGCCGCGGACGGTCATACTCGCCAATGTAGAACGTGATCCACCGGTGGCACCCGAACGCGTAGAGTCGGCCCACCGGGGCAGCGACGCTCCGCGCGCGGAAGGTGATGCCCGATGCCGATGATGCCGGTGACCGACTCGATGTTCCTCCTGGTGGAGACGCGCGAGCATCCGATGCACGTCGGCGGCCTGCAGCTGTTCAAGAAGCCCGAGGGCGCGGGCCCCGACTACCTGAGCGGCCTCCGGCGGAACCTGCTCGACTCGGACAACATGCGGCCGGTCTTCCGCCGCCGCCCCGCCCGCCCGGTGAACACGCTCGGGCACGTCGCCTGGTCGACCGACGCCGACCTCGAGCTCGACTACCACTTCCGGCACTCCGCGCTGCCGCAGCCGGGCCGGATCCGCGAACTGCTGGAGCTCACCAGCCGCTGGCACAGCACGCTGCTCGACCGGCACCGGCCGCTGTGGGAGATCCACCTCGTCGAAGGACTGGCCGACGGCCGGTTCGCCGTCTACACCAAGGTCCACCACGCGCTGATGGACGGCGTCTCGGCGCTGCGTCACCTGCAGGGCACGCTGTCGGACGACCCGTCGGACATGGATTGCCCGCCCTGGTGGGGCACACGGCGCAAACCGGGCGAAGGCCGCACCAAGCGCCCCCGGTCCCTGCTGGACAGCGCCGGCAAGACGGTCAACCAGATCGCGAGCCTGGCGCCGGCCGCGGTGAAGGTCGCGCGGGAAGCGTTCAGCGAGCACACGGTGACCCTCCCGGGCCAGGCGCCGCGGACGATGTTCAACGTGCCGATCGGCGGCGCGCGCCGGTTCGCGGCGCAGTCGTGGTCGCTCGACCGCGTGCGGCAGGTGGCCAACGCGGCCGGGGTGTCGCGCAACGACGTCGTGCTCGCGATGTGCTCGGGCGCGCTGCGGGACTACCTCATCGAGCAGCGCGCGCTGCCGGACGCGCCGATGATCGCGATGGTGCCGGTTTCGCTGCGCCGCAAGACCGATCCGGGTGAGGCGACGGGCAACAACATCGGCGCCCTGCTGTGCAACCTGGCCACCGACCTGCCGGACGCGGGCAAGCGGCTCGTCGCGATCCACCAGTCGATGCGCAACGGCAAGCGGCTGTTCTCGGAGCTGACGCCGTTGCAGACGCTGCTGCTGTCCGGGATCAACGTGGCGCAGCTGGGCGTCTCGCCGATCCCCGGCGTCGTCAACAACACGCGGCCGCCGTTCAACCTGGTGATCTCGAACGTGCCCGGCCCGCGCAAGCAGATGTACTGGAACGGCGCGCAGCTCGACGGCATCTACCCGGCGTCGGTGCTGCTCGACGGCCAGGCCGTGAACATCACGCTGACCAGCAACGGCGACAACCTCGACTTCGGCATCATGGGGTGCCGCCGCAGCGTGCCGCACCTGCAGCGGATCCTCACGCACCTCGACACGGCGCTGGTGGAGCTGGAAGCGGCCGTCAAGTAACTCTGTCCACAGTGGACTAGGCGATGCCTTCCGGCGCGGCGCCGGCGATCTGCACGGCGCCGGCGGCGATGCGGTCGATCTCGGCCAAGTCGTCCGGCGTCAGCGTGATGTCGGCGGCGGCGAGGCTCGCCTCGATGTGCCGCGGCCGGCGCGCCCCGACGATCGCGGCGTGCACCCCGGGCCGGGCGAGCGTCCAGGCGATGGCGAGCTGGCCGACTTCGACGTCCCGCTGGGCTGCGAACGCTGTCAGCTCGTCGACGATCTTGAGGTTGCGGCGCAGGTTGTCGCCCTGGAACGCGGATGAACGTGACCGCCAGTCGCTGGTTTCGAACGTGCTGTCCGGGGTGAACGCACCGGTGAGCAGGCCGCTGCCGAGCGGGCTGTAGACGAACACGCCGATGTCGTGCTCGCGGGCGTAGGGCAGCGGATCGGTCTCGATGCCGCGCCGGAACAGGTGGTACGGCGGCTGGAGCGTCTCGACCGGCCGCGTCTCGTCGAACGCGGCGAGCTGCGCGGCGTCGTAGTTGGAGACGCCGACGTGCCGGACCTTGCCGGCGTCGACGAACTCCTGCAGCAGACCGGCGACGTCGGCCGCCGGGGTGTCGGGGTCGGGCCAGTGCACCTGGTAGACGTCGATGTGGTCGCGCCCGAGGTTGCGCAGGCTCTCGTCGAGCCCCTGGGTGAGCCACGCGCGCCGCGAGTCGCGCGGCCGCTGCGCCCGCGGGTTGATGCCGCCCTTGGTGGCGACGACGACGTCTTTCTCCGTTCGCAGCGCCCGCCCCAGCAGCACTTCGGACCGGCCGCGACCGTAGGCCTGCGCGGTGTCGAAGAAGTTCACGCCGAGCGCGCGGGCGTGGTGGATCGCCGCGATCGCGGTGTCCTCGTCGAAGGCGCCCCAGTCACCGCCGAGCTGCCACGTCCCGAAGGCGATCTTCGAGACTTCGAGGCCGCTGCGGCCCAAGATCGTCGTACGCATGCGTCCAGCACAGCACAGACGTCGGACCACTGCACCGATCTTCCCGGCGAGCGAAACCCCCAAATAACTCTTTGACAGTTGCGCTCGCATCCCCGAAACTCGGGAGCATGTCCCTCGACGACCTCCGGGTCCTGGCCCACCCGTTGCGCATGCGGATCCTCTCGCTGCTGACGGGCACGGCGATGAGCGCGGCGGAGGCGGCGCGCGAGCTGGGCGAAACCCAGGCGAACATCAGCTACCACTTCCGCCGCCTGCACGACGCGGGCCTGCTGGAGGTCGCGGAAGAGGTCAGCATCCGCGGCGGCCGCGCCAAGCGCTACCGCCACGACCCCGACTCCGGCCGGCGCCTCACGTCCCGCGACCCCGTCGAGGAGCAGATGCTGACAAGGGCGATCGCGAGCGAGCTGCTCCGCCGAGCGGAGTCGCGAGCCTCGGGCCGCCCGGCGTCACTCTCGGACGCGGACCTGTGGCTGGCCCCGGAGGTGTGGTCGGACCTCCTGGCCCGCGCAAAGGAACTGAGCCACGAACTCCACACCGCGGCGCAGGCCCCGAGAACGCCGGGCACGGTCCGCGTCAGCGTCAGCATGGCGCTCTTCGAGCTGAAGCCGGGAGAAGCACCGTGACCACCGGATCCGAGCCGGCCCGAAGAGCAGCCCCCACCCGTCCCGGGGGGCGTCCCCGATCCCAGCGTACCGCCGCCTGCCTGGGAAAACGGGGGGTGCGGAAATCTGTGGACAACTTCGTCCCTGTGGACAGTGAATTTGACATCGGCGCCGAACCGGGCCTGCTTCCCCAGCCGGACCTCCCGCGACGCATCCGATCGGCGCCAGCCTGCCGCGACGTCGTCCGGGCCGGCACCGGCCATGCACCGCAAGCGCTCCCGACGGGCGCCGTGTCCGAACCAGTCCCGACGCCGGCGAAGGAGACGCGATGAGCCTGCCGTTGCTCGCTCCGTTGCGGGAGCACCGGTTCCGGGCGCTCGTCACCGGGCGGACCTTCGCCGACTTCGGCAACGCCGTCGCGCCCTTCGCGCTGGCCTTCGCCGTGGTCGACCTGACCGGATCGGCCGTGGACCTCGGGATCGTCGTCGGGGCTCGATCGATCGCCAACATCCTGCTCGTGCTGTTCGGCGGGATGCTCGCCGACCGGTTGCCGCGGTCGGTGATCCTGCAAGGCACCGAAACCGCCGCCGCGCTCACGCAGGCCACCATCGCCGCGAGTGTCCTCTGTGGATTCGCCTCCGTGCCGCTGCTGGTCGGGCTCAGCCTCGTCAACGGCGCCGTCTCGGCCATCTCGCTGCCCGCCGCCGCGTCGCTCACGCCGTTGACCGTTCCCGGCGCGCTCCTCACCCAGGCGAACGCGCTGCTCCGCCTCCTGTCGAACGTCGGCCGGATCGCCGGGGCCAGTCTCGCCGGTGTCCTGGTCGCCTTCGCCGGTTCCGGATGGGCGCTCGCCGGAAACGCGCTGCTGTTCGTCGCCGCCGCACTGTCATACCACCGCATCCGGCTGCCGAGCGGCGATCGCATCCCCGGCAGCCGGCCGCTCGCCGAACTCGCCGAGGGCTGGCGCGAATTCCGCTCCCGGTCGTGGGTGTGGCTGGTGGTACTGCAGTTCATGCTGGTCAACGCGGTCAACTCGGGCGCGATCGTGGTGATCGGCCCGCTGGTCGCCGACGACACGTTCGGCCGCACTGGCTGGGGCCTCGCCCTCGCGGTCCAGACGGCCGGGGCGCTGCTCGGCGGCGTCCTCGCGGCGCACTGGCGACCGCGGCGGATGCTGTTCCTCGGCGTCGCGCTGGTCATGGCGGACGCGCTCCCGATGATCGCACTCGGCGTGACGCCCTACCTGGCGCCGCTGCTGCTCGCGATGTTCCTCGGCGGCGTCGCGCTCGAGCAGTTCTCCGTCGCGTGGGACGTGTCGCTGCAGGAAAACATCCCGCCGGAGAAGCTCGCCCGCGTGTACTCCTACGACATGCTCGGCTCGTTCCTCGCGCTGCCGCTCGGCCAGATCAGCGCGGGCCCGCTGGCCGAGCACGCCGGCCGCGAGACAACGCTGGTCGGCGGCGCGGTGCTGGTCGTCGTCACCACCGCGCTCGTGCTGTGCAGCCCGCAGATCCGCGGCTTGGTCAGACGGACGCCGGTCGCACCAGGAGGAGGTTCAGCAGGCTCGCGCTGAACACCACGTCGCCGCCGTCGTCGACGAACTCGACCTGCGTGCGCAGCACTCCCCGATCCGGCTTCGACCGCGAGACGCGGGCCTCGGTCACGGTCGCGCGCAGCCGCAGCACCGCCCCGGGCCGGACGGGACGCGGCCAGCGCAGCTCGTCCACCCCGGGACTGCCCAGACTGGCCACAGTGGACAGGTAGTGCGCCGCGTAGAGCCGCATCATCAGGCTCGCCGTGTGCCAGCCGCTCGCGATCAGCCCGCCGAACGGGCCGGCCGCCGCCGCGGCCGGGTCGACGTGGAAGCTCTGCGGGTCGTACCGCTCGGCGAACTCCAGGATCTCGGCCTCGGTCACCTCGACGCTCCCGCAGTCGTAGGTCGCGCCGGGAACATAGTCCGCGAAGTAGCGGTCGCCGATCGGGGTGCCGAACTCGCTCGTCATGGCCGCAGGGTGCCACAAGAACACTTCGATCCGGAGCGAACGGTTCCCCGGCTACGCTCGACGCCATGCCCGGCGAACCCGACATCGCCTCGGTCGCCCAGGCGATCGGCGAACCGGCACGGGCCGCGATGCTCCTGCAGCTGATGGACGGCGCCGCGCACTCCGCCCGGGCCTTGGCGACCGTGGCCGGGATCGCGCCGTCCACCGCGAGTTCACACCTGCGCCGGCTCCGCGACGCGGGACTGGTGCGAGCGACCGACGCAGGACGTCAGCGCCTGCACCGCCTGGCCGGCCCGGAGGTCGCGCAGCTCGTCGAAGCGTTGACCGCCCTCGCCCCGCCCCGCCTGCCCGAGCGGCTCCAACCCGACCCACCGACGGGACCGTTGCTGCGGGCCCGGGCCTGCTACGGCCACGTGGGTGGACAGCTCGGCGTGGACATCGCGGCACTACTGCGCAAGGACGGCGTGATCGACGACCTGGCCCCGGGCGAATCCGGCACGGTCCGCACCTTCGACCAGCCGCTGCTGGCCGCCCTAGGCATCGCCGCGCTGCCGGACTCGCGGCCCGGCGTCCGGGCATGCCTCGACTGGTCGCACGGCACCGTCCACCTCGCCGGCGCGTTGGGCGCCGCACTGTTCACAGCGTTGCTCGACAACGGCTGGGTGTGCCGCCGCCCCGGCGGCCGGGCACTGCGAATCACCGAACCGGGACGCCGCCGCTTCACCGAACTCGGCATCGCCTGACGGCCCGCGCATCAGTGTCGGGCCGCGATGGCTTAACGCTCCCCTGGCCCCGCCCCGCCTAAGTGCCGGACCACGATGGCATGTCACTGCGCTGTTCAGCCGCAACGGCTGTCACGTTCGCGCTACCCACCCGCGCCGACATCAACGTCAGGCCGCGACGGCTGCCACGCTACGGCCCGGCGTGGATATCAAGGCCAGGTCGCGACGGCCATTGCTCGCGCTACCAGCCCGGCGCGGATCTCAAGGCCCGGTCGCGAAGGCCATTGCTCGCGCTACCGGCCCGCGCGGGGCTCCGGGGTCAGGTCGCGGTGACCGTCCAGGCGCCACCAGCTCTCGAGCGTCTCGCGGAGCGCCTTGAGCAGCTCGCCGCCCGTCTCGAGTGGGACCAGCGCGGCCGGGCCGTCGCCGACTCTCAAGCCCGCGGCCAGCCGGTCGCCCTGCTCGATCAGCCCGACGACCACCCGCGTCGGTTCCCCGGTGACGTCGACGGTCGGAATAGCTCGTTCGTACCGCCAGCCTTGAGCGTTCACCCGGCCGACAGTGGCACAGCTTTCCCAGCCGTGGCCGGGGTTTCACCCTTACGTGGTCAGGCGGGCGCCCACGGCCGCACTTCCTCCAGCAGCTTCGCGACGGCCAGCACGAGGTCGTCCGAGTGCCGCGGCCCGACGATCTGCAGCCCGACCGGCAAGCCCGCCGACGTCTTCCCAGCCGGCACGCTGATCGCGGGCTGCTGGGTCATGTTGAACGGGTACGTGAACGGCGTCCACTCCGGCCACTCGCTCAGCCCGCTGCCCGGCGGCACGTTGTGGCCCGCCTCGAACGCCGGGATCGGGACGGTCGGCGTGATCAGCACGTCGTAGCGCGTGTGGAACTCGCCCATCAGGATGCCCAGCGCGGCGCGCTCGGCGGTCGCGTCGAGGTAGTCGCTCGCCGACCACGTCTTGCCGAGCTCCCAGACCTTGCGCAGGCCGGGATCGGTGCGGTCCTCGGACCCCGGCGGGAAGCTGTCGAGCAGCTTCGCCGCGCCGGAGGACCACAGCACGTCGAACGCCGGCTTCGGGTCGGCGAACCCGGGGTCGGTCTCTTCGACGTGCAGCCCGGCGTCGCCGAGCGCGCGCACGGCCGCCGCGACGATCGCGGCCACCTCCGGGTCGACGTCGACGTAGCCGAGCGTCGGCGAGAACGCGGCGATCAGGCCGCGCACGTCCCGCCGGACCGCCTCGCGGAACGACGTCACCGGCGGCGCCAGCGCGGCCGGGTCGCGGTGGTCGGGGATCGACAGCACGTCCATCAGCAGCGCGGTGTCGTCGACCGACCGAGCCATCGGGCCGGCGTGCGACAGCGGCCCGAACGGGCTCGCCGGGTACAGCGCGATCCGGCCGTGGGTCGGCTTCAGCCCGACGATCCCGCAGAACGACGCCGGGATCCGCACCGAGCCACCGCCGTCCGTGCCGACGGACAGCTCACCCATCCCGGCGGCGACCGCCGCGGCGCTACCACCGCTGGAGCCGCCCGAGGTCTTCGTCGGGTCGGCCGGGTTGCGCGTGATGCCCTGCAGCGGGCTGTCGGTGACGCCCTTCCAGGCGATCTCCGGCGTGGTCGTCTTGCCCAGCAGGACAAGGCCGGCCTCGCGCATCCGCGCCGCGACCGGGCTGTCGACGTCCCACGGCTGGTCCGGATCGATGCTCTTCGAGCCCCGGACGGTCGGCCAGCCCTGCGTCAGGAACATGTCCTTGATCGAGGACGGCACGCCGTCGAGCAGGCCGATCGGATTGCCGTCGCGCCAGCGGATCTCGGACGCCTTGGCCTGTTCCAGCGCCCCGTCGGCGTCGACGAGGGTGTAGGCGTTGCACTCACCGTCCCGGGCCTCGATGGCCTGCAGCGCGTTCTGCGTCGCCTCGACCGGTGAGAGCTCACCGCTCGAGTAGGCGGCGACGAGCTCGCTGGCGGTCAGCATCCTGTCGTTCATCCGGCTCCCTGGTTCCCCGACGGCACGTACCCGAGCGTCTTGTCGACGACGTTGCGCAGCGGCTCCCCGGCGCGCCAGCGGCGGAAGTTCTCGGCGAACACCTCGACCAGCGTGTTCCGCCAACCGATGAAGTCCCCGGACATGTGCGGCGAGAGCAGCACGTCCGGCATGTTCCACAGTGGACTCTCGGGCGGCAGCGGCTCGGTGTCGAACACGTCGAGCGCAGCTCCGGCGATGGCACGATCCGTCAGCGCCGCGACCAGGTCGGACGTGACCACCAGCTCGCCCCGCCCGACGTTCACGAACCGCGCCGACGGCTTCATCGCGGCGAACGCGCGCGCGTCGAACATTCCCTTGGTGTTCTCGGTCAACGGCGCGACCGCGACGACGTAGTCGGCCTCGGGCAGGTACTCGGCGAGCTGCGCGGAGTCGTGCACGACGCCGAAGTCGGGATCGCCGGTACGGGCCCGGCGCCCCGCGCCGCTCACCCGCATCCCGGCCGCGCGCAGCAGCCGCGCGATGGCCCGCCCGATCGGCCCGGTACCGACGACCACCGCCGTGCGCCCGGCGATCCGCTCGCTCTCGCGGTGCAGCCAGCGGCCCTCGCGCTGCAGGTCGTGCGAGCGCGCGAAGTCCTTGGCGAAGGCGAGCACGACGCCCAGGACGTACTCCGCGATGGCGTCGTCGAAGACGCCCCGCGAGTTGGTCAGGACGACGTCGCTCTCGACGAGCCCCGGGAACAGCACCGGATCGACGCCGGCGCTGGCGATGTGCAGCCAGCGCAGCCGGTCGGCCGCGTACCAGGCGCCCGGCACGGCCGTCGAGAGGAAGTCGTAGACGAACAGCGCGTCCGCTCCGGACAGCGCTTCGGGCAATCCCGCCGCGTCCGTGTAACGCACGACCGCCCCGGATTCGACTGCACGCATGTCCGGTGGGCGGTGCTCGCCGCAGAGCACGGCCAAGACGGGAGTTTCCCGGGTTTCCGAGGCGATCACGTTGACACGGTAAAAGCGGCTCGTATGATTGTCAACAATCCGAGGAACGACCCCCGGAGCACCGGACGTGTCATCAAGTTCAGACGTATTCCGGAGGCTGAGCCTTGGATTTCGACTTCCTGGCGTTCGAAGGCCCGCTGGCGCAGCGCGGCATCGGGGTGATCGCGCCCTTCGACCTCGCCCTCGAGCGCGAGCTCTGGCGCTGGGTGCCGATGGAGGTGTCGCTGCACCTCGCCCGCACGCCGTACGAGCCCGTACCGGTGAGCATGGAGATGGCGCGCCTCGTCAGCGACAGCCACCACCTGGCCAGCGCCACCCGCGACGTGCTGCACGTCGAGCCCGAGGTCGTCGCCTACCTCTGCACGTCGGGCAGCTTCGTCAACGGCGTCGACTACGAGCGCTCGCTGACCAAGGCGATCTGCGACGCCGGCGCGCCGGACGCCGTCACCACCTCGGGCGCGCTGGCCGAAGTGCTGCACCAGCTCGACCTGCACCGCGTCTCGGTGCTCACGCCGTACGATGCCGACCTGACCCGGGCGCTGCACGACTTCCTCGGCGAGCTGAACGTCGAGACCGTCGCCAGCGACCACCTCGGGCTGGGTGGCGGGATCTGGAAGGTCAGCTACCGGACCATCGCCGAACACATCCTCGCCGCCGATCACGGCGACGCCGAAGCGATCTTCGTCAGCTGCACCAATCTCCCCACCTACGACCTGATCGAGCCGCTCGAGTCCGCGCTCGGCAAACCGGTGCTCACGGCCAACCAGCTGACCATGTCGGCGTGCCTGCGCCGCATGAACCTGCCCATCGTCGGCCCCGGGAAGTGGCTTCGTGACGTGTCGTGAAGGGTTTCCTTGACCATCCCTCTAGGATTGTCGACAATTTGCGTCTCTCCGGAGGTTCCGTGACCACCATCGGCTTCATCTACCCCGACCACGCGGCCGAAGACGACTACCCGCTCGCCGAGCAGCTGCTCGGCGGGACGGCCGCTGCCGAAGGCGGCATCCGGCTCGCGGTCGAGCACATCTACGGCACCGACAAGCACGCGGTCGCCGAGTTGCTGGACCTCGGCAGCGAGACCCGCCTCGCCGACGGTGCCGCCCTGCTCAAGAAGCACGAGCCCGACGCCGTCATCTGGGCCTGCACCAGTGGCAGCTTCGTCTACGGCTGGGACGGCGCCCAGGACCAGATCGACCGGCTGAGAGCCGTCGCCGGCGTGCCCGCTTCCAGTACCTCCTTCGCGTTCGTGCACGCCGCGCGCGCCCTCGGCGTCAAGCGGGTCGCCGTCGCCGCCAGCTACCCGGACGACATCGCCCGGCTGTTCGCGGGCTTCCTCGAGGCCGGCGGCATCGAGGTCGTCTCGATGGCCGCCGCCGACATCGTCACCGCGGCCGAGGTCGGCGCGCTGCCTCCGGAGGCCGTCGTCGAGCTCGCCGTGCGCCACGACCACCCGGACGCCGACGCGGTGCTGGTGCCGGACACCGCGATGCGAACCCTCCAGGAGATCAACACCCTCGAAGCCGCACTGAAGAAGCCCGTGCTGACCGCCAACCAGGTCACCGTCTGGGAGGGCCTGCGCCTGACCGGGCGGCATCGCCTCGTCCGCTCCCTCGGCGCACTCTTCCGGCATGTGCCGGACCGGAGCGCCTGACATGGCGCTCCCACCGGGCATGCTCCCCGCGATCGAGCCGGTCAGCCGCGAGTCGACGGCCGCCGTCATCGCGCGCCAGCTGCGTGACGCGATCATGACCGGCACCCTGCCGCCGGGCACCCAGCTCGGCGAGACCGACCTGGCCGCCCGGTTCCAGGTGTCACGGGGGCCGCTCCGGGAAGCCATGCAGCATCTCGTGTCCGAAGGGCTGTTGCGCAGTGAACGGCACCGCGGCCTGTTCGTGATCGACCTCGAGCCCGGCGACGTCTACGACATCTACGCCGCCCGCTCCGCGATCGAACGCGCCGCGATGCTGCGCGCCATCCGCGGCGGCGAACGCGACCGGATCGCGCAGGTGCTCGAGCGGACCGTCGTCGAGATGGCGGCCGCCGCGAGCGACGACGACCCGAGCGCGCTTTCGACGGCGGACCTGAGGTTCCACGAGGCCCTGATCAACGCATCCGGCAGCAAGCGGCTCGTCCGCATGGCCCGGACCCTGCTCATCGAGACCCGGATGTGCCTGACCGCGCTCCAGGGCACCTACCAGCGGGTCGAAGAGCGCGTGGACGAGCACACGAAGCTCATCCAGGCCCTCCGCGAGGGCGACGAGGAGATGGCGCTCGCCCTCCTGGACGCGCACATGGAGGACGCGGTGCAGCGCCTCGCACCGGGCACCAGCCTCGTGGAGGGACACGCCCCACCGGTGCCCTGACGCTCGGCCGAGCACCCGTGCCGCCGGCCCGATCACGCGGCTTCCCCGTGCTCGCAACGAGGACGCCCGTGATCGGAGAGCCGACACGCGTGATCGCAGGGACGACACGCGTGATCGGAGCGTCGGCACGCGTGATCGCAACGTCGACACGGGTATCAGAGGAGTCGGCTCGCGTACCCGGACGGGCGGCAGGCGTACCTGGACGGACCGCACGGGGACCGGGAAGCAGCCGACCGGCAACGCGCACTCGCAGTCAGCGGACATGGCGGACCCCCAGGACCGGCTGGCCGCCGTGGCCGTCGCGGAAGTCGGGCGACCAGGGCCAGCGGCCCCGGTCGTCCGCGTGGACCAGTTGCAGCGCCCGGATTTCCGGCCCGTACAACGCGACCGCGAACACCAGGTGCGCCGACGGCTCGGCGAGCGGGACGACCTCGATCAGCGGGCCGCCGCGCAACGGGATGCGTTCACCGGGCTCGGGCGGCGCCGCGTGCAGCGCATGGCTCGCCATGTCGTTGAGCAGGTTTGCCGCTGCCCGCAACGGAAGCCCGGTGGCGACCAGCTCGGGCAGGCCGTATCCGCTGAGCCCGATCGTGTAGGCCCACGGCGGGTACGGCCCGGCGCTTTCCACGCCCTGCACGAGCCAGCCCCGGTCGGCCACGCCATCGCGAAGCCGCTCCAGGTACCCGGATCTGTCCGGGTCTTCGCACTGCTGACACATCGGTGTCTCCTCCCCCTCGGTGGACTGGGGACCACCGTGCCGGAGGGCACCGACAAAAACTCAGCCCAGTGCTTCGGCCACTGCCGTGCCGAGCCGTTCTGTGGTATCGCTGCCGCCGAGGTCCGGCGTGCGCACCCGGCCCTCGTCGAGCACCCGGTCCACCGCGGCGCGGATTGCTTGCGCGGCAACGGTTTCGCCCAGGTGTTCGACCAGCATCGCGGCCGCCAGGATCTGCGCCACGGGGTTGGCGATGCCTTGTCCGGCGATGTCCGGAGCGCTCCCGTGGACCGCTTCGAACATCGACGGGGATTCACCCGATGGGTTGATGTTGCCGGACGGTGCCATGCCGAGGCCGCCCGTGATCGCGGCCGCGAGGTCGCTCAGGATGTCGCCGAAGAGGTTCGACCCCACGATGACGTCGAGCCGGTCCGGCGCCTGGACCATGCGCGCGGCCAAGGCATCCACGTGCATCTGTTCACTGCGGACGTCCGGGTACTCGGCCGCGACCTCGGCGAAGATCTCGTCCCAGAACGGCATCGAGTGGATGAGCCCGTTGGACTTCGTCGCCGAGCAGACGCGCGAAGACCGCGTCCGCGCGAGTTCGAAGGCGTACCGGATGATCCGTTCGACGCCGACGCGGGTGAACACCGACTCCTGCAGCACGAACTCGTCCGGCCGGCCCGCGTTGTGCCGGCCGCCGATCGCGGAGTACTCCCCTTCGGAGTTCTCCCGGACGATCACCAGCTCCAGCTCCTCGGCCTTCCGCCCGGCCAGCACCGACGTCGTACCCGGCAGCAGCCGCACCGGGCGCAGGTTGACGTACTGGGAGAACGCGCGCCGCAGCGGGATCAGCAGGCCCCACAGGGAAACGTGGTCCGGGACGCCGGGGAAGCCGACCGCGCCGAGCAGGATCCCGTCGAACGCCGAGAGCTGCGCGACGCCGTCGTCCGGCATCATCGACCCGAGCTGGGCGTAGCGCTCGCAGCTCCAGTCGAACTCGGTCCACTCCAGGGAGAAGCCGAACTTCGTAGAGGCGGCGTCGAGGACTTTGCGGGCCTCGATGGTGACGTCCACGCCGATGCCGTCGCCGGGGATGCTCGCGATGCGGTAGGAGTTCACAGGGCCACCGCGATGTACTTGGTCTCCAGGAACTCTTCGATGCCGAACGAGCCGCCCTCTCGGCCGAGCCCGGACGCCTTGATCCCGCCGAACGGCGCCGCCGGGTTCGACACGATGCCCTGGTTGAGCCCGATCATCCCGGCTTCTAGCGCCTCGGAGACGCGCAGCGCCCGCTTGAGATCGCTGGTGTAGACGTAGGAGACGAGCCCGAACTCGGTGTCGTTCGCCTTCGCCACCACTTCTTCCTCGGTGTCGAACGCGGAGATGGGCGCGACCGGCCCAAAGATCTCTTCGTACGTCAGACGCGCTTCCTGCGGGACGTCGGTGAGCACGGTCGCCTGGTAGAAGTGGCCCGGACCGTCCACGCCGGCGCCGCCGGTGAGCACCTTCGCGCCGCGGTCGGTGGCGTCCTTGACCAGCTCGGTCACCTTCGTGACGGCGGCTTCGTCGATCAGCGGGCCGACGACGACGTCCTTCTCTGTGCCGCGGCCCATCGGCAGGGCCTGCATGCGCTCGGTCAGCCGTCGCGAGAACTCCTCGACGACGCCGCGCTGCACGTAGAACCGGTTCGCCGCGGTGCACGCCTCGCCGATGTTGCGCATCTTCGCGAGCATCGCGCCTTCGATGGCCGCGTCCATGTCGGCGTCCTCGAAGACCAGGAACGGCGCGTTGCCGCCCAGCTCCATCGACGTCCGCAGCACCTTGTCGGCGCACTGTTCGAGCAGCTTGCGGCCGACCCCGGTGGAGCCGGTGAAGGAGAGCTTGCGGGCTCGGCCGTCGCGGATCAGCGGCTCCATCACGCCGCCGGAGTCGCTGGTCGTGACGACGTTGAGGACGCCGGCGGGCAGCCCGGCCTCGGCGAGGATACCGGCCAGCGCGAGCATCGACAGCGGCGTCTGCGCGGCGGGCTTGATCACCGACGTGCAGCCCGCGGCGATCGCCGGGCCGATCTTGCGGGTGCCCATCGCCATCGGGAAGTTCCACGGCGTGATCAGCAGCGTCGGGCCGACCGGCTGCTTGGTGATGAGGAAGCGGCCGGAGCCGTTGGGCGCGGTCGCGTAGCCGCCTTCGATCCGGACGGCCTCCTCGGCGAACCAGCGGAAGAACTCGGCGGCGTAGGCGATCTCGCCCTTCGACTCCGCCAGCGGTTTGCCCATCTCGAGCGTCATGAGCAGGGCGAGCTCGTCCTGGCGCGCCATCAGCAGCTCGTACGCCCGGCGCAGGATCTCGCCGCGTTCGCGAGGCGCCATCTTCGCGAAGTCCGCCTGCGCGGCGACGGCGGCGTCCAGGGCGGCGACGCCGTCCGCCGGGGAGGCGTCGGCGACCTGGCACAGCTCCCGGCCGGTCGCCGGATCCACGACCGGGAAGGACTTCCCGGCCTCGGCGGCGACCCACTTGCCGCCGATGAACAGTTCCTTGCCGACCGCGTCGACGACGCCGGACTCGGTGCTCACGCTCATCCCGACTGCTCCTCACGTGTTGTCCCGAGGGCCATGCTATGGATATTGTCAACAATCGACAACCCACTCAGACCGACCAAGGAGCACGCTGCCATGGCCCAGCTATCTCCGCTGCTCAAGCAGGCAACGCCCGTCGTGGTCGACCACGGTGAAGGGGTTTACCTCTACGACGTCGACGGCAACCGGCACCTCGACTTCACCGCCGGGATCGGCGTCACGAGCACCGGGCACTGCCACCCGCACGTCGTACGAGCAGCGCAGGAGCAGATCGGCAAGCTCGTCCACGGGCAGTACACGACGGTGATGCACCAGCCGCTGCTCGAACTGACCAAGCGCCTCGGCGACGTCCTGCCGAGCGGCCTCGACTCGCTCTTCTACGCGAACTCCGGCAGCGAAGCCGTCGAAGCCGCTCTGCGGCTTTCGCGGCAGGCGACGAAGCGCCCGAACGTGATCGTCATGCAGGGCGGCTTCCACGGCCGGACCGTCGCGGCGGCGTCGATGACGACGTCCGGGACGCGGTTCAGCGCCGGCATCGGCCCGCTGATGGCGGGCGTGCACGTCGCGCCGTTCCCCTACGCCTTCCACTACGGCTGGGACGAGCAGACCGCGACGAAGTTCGCGCTGCGTGAGCTGGACTTCCTGTTCCAGACGGTCAGCGCGCCCAACGAGACCGCCGCGATCTTCGTCGAGCCGGTGCTCGGCGAGGGCGGTTACGTCCCGGCGAACACCGAGTTCATGGCCGGGCTGCGCGAGCGCGCCGACCGGCACGGGATCCTGCTGGTCGTCGACGAGATCCAGACCGGCTTCGGCCGCACCGGGAAGTTCTGGGGGCACGACCACTTCGACGTCTCCCCCGACATCGTGCTCATCGCGAAGGGTCTGGCCAGCGGCTTCCCGCTCTCCGGCATCGCCGCTTCGCAGGAGCTGATGGCGAAGGCGCTCCCGGGCTCGCAGGGCGGGACGTACGGCGGCAACGCCGTTTCGTGCGCTGCCGCGATCGCGACGCTCGAGGTGATCCAGCAGGAGAACCTGGTGGAGAACGCCGCGACGCGCGGGCGGCAGCTGCTCGACGGCGCGCGGCTCGTCGCGGACAAGACGCCGACGATCGGCGAGGTACGCGGGCTCGGACTGCTGGTCGGCTCGGAGTTCACGACCGCCGACGGCGAGCCGGACCCGGCGACCGCGGCAGCCGCGCAGCAGGCCGCGGCCAAGAACAACCTGCTGCTGCTCACCTGCGGGCCGTACATGAACGTGGTCCGAATGGTGCCGCCACTGGTGGTCACCGCCGAGCAGGTCGACGACGCGCTGCGCATCTGGGGCGAGGTCGTCGCGTCCGTCGCGGGGAGCTGAGGATGGCCCGGTACGTCACCATCACCCTCGACAAACGCGGGATCGCCTGCCGGGCCAGGCTGCTGGACGACGAGGCGCCGCGCACCTGCAAGGCGGTGTGGGACGCGTTGCCGCAGAGCGGGTCCGCCTACCACGCGAAGTACGCGCGCAACGAGGTCTACACGCTCGTGCCGCCGTTCGCGGAGCCCAAGCCGGGGCGGGAGAACCCGACGATCACGCCGATCCCCGGGGACGTCCTGTACTTCGGGTTCGAAGCGTGGGAGATCGGCAACCCCGCGTACGGCTACGACGACGGCAGCGAGGCCCACAGCGACCAGGGCGCGACCGACCTCGCGATCTTCTACGGGCGGAACAACCTGCTGATCAACGGCGACGCAGGCTGGGTGCCGGGCAACGTGTTCGCCACGATCGAGGAGGGCCTGGCCGAGATGGCAGCCGCCGCGCAGGACCTGTGGCTACGGGGTGTCGAGGGCGAGACGCTCTCGTTCGCGCGAGCCTGAAACCCTTACCCGCCAAGGGGACGCCGGGTGCGAATACCGCACCCGGCGTTCCCTTTTTCGCGCCTTCCGCCACTCGAAAGGGTGATCGTCGGAGTTTCACCTTTCGTGGCCGGTGATCACCAGATCGAGCTACGCGACAGCCCAGGTTGCCGGATCAAGCCCGGCATCACCGACAGTGATGATCGGTCCAGTTGCTACCCAGAGTGGTTGACCGCCGACCAGGGCACCCCGGCGGCAAACACGAAGGGATTACGTGTTTAGCATGGGAAGATTCCGCGACGGCGGGATTCCCGGAATTCGGCTCTTTGACAGGTCGCCAGCACGGTGAAAACCTGATTCAGCTCCTCGCGAGAGCAACTCCAGGGAATCAGGAATCATTCATTAAGGAGCCTTTCCATGCAGATGTTCGCCCAGCACGCGCACCACGCCCACGACATCCTCACGGGCGTTCTCGCGCACCTGGCGCACGTCCTCGGCTGGCTGGTCTGACCTAGGCGACCGAACGGCCCGGTCGCGGGAAACCGCGGCCGGGCCGTTTCACGCGATCGCGGACAGCCGCGCGAAATCGTCGTCGGAAAGCTCGATTTCCGACGCACCGCAATTCTCTTCGAGGTGTTCGAGTGACGACGTCCCGGGAATCGGGATGACGACCGGGGACCGGTGCAGCAGCCAGGCGAGGGACACCTGAGCGGGTGTCGCGCCGAGATCGGCCGCGACCTTACCGAGCACCCCGCCGGCCGTCGCGTGCCCACCGTTCGCGATCGGCAGCCACGGGATGAACGCGATCCCCTCGCTCTCACAGTGATCGAGGACGTCGTCGGACGCCCGGTCGGTCAGGTTGTAGCGGTTCTGCACGCTCGCGATGGGCGTGACGGCCCGGGCTTCTTCAAGCTGCGCGACGCTCACCTCGGACAGCCCCACCCGCGCGACCTTGCCCTCCTCCCGCAGCCGCGCGAGCGCGCCGACCTGGTCCGCGAGCGGCACCTGCGGGTCGAGCCGGTGCAGCTGCAGCAGGTCCAAGCGGTCGACGCGCAGGCGTCGCAGCGAGAGCTCCGCCTGTTGCCGGAGGTACTCGGGCCGGCCGAGCGGGACCCACTCGCCGCGGCTCGGGCGCGCGTGCCCGCACTTCGTCGCCACGAGCAGCTCCGGGTACGGGTGGAGCGCCTCGGCGAGCAGCTCCTCGTTCCGCCCCAGGTCATAGGCGTCGGCGGTGTCGAAGAACGTCACGCCGAGCTCGGCGGCCCGGCGCGCGACCGCCGCGGCCCCGGCCGGCACGTGGTCCCACTCGGTCAGCCTCATGGCGCCGAAACCCAGGCGCCGCACGGAAAAGCCGTCGTCGAGGGTGTACGTCGATGTCATGCCGGAAGCCTCGCCCCGCCGTCCGTCACCCACCAGAGATTTAGGCTGAGCTAAATTCTCAGCCCGCTCCGCCAAATGTGAAACATCTTCATAGCGGCGTACTGGCGGTACGTACTACGCTGCGGTAACCACAGCAACGGCGCGGAGGAGAGACTCTCGATGGGCGACGTGGCGGCACAGCTGGCCGAGATCGTCGGGGACAAGAACCTGCTCACGGGCGAGGCGATCTCCGAGGACTACGCGCACGACGAAGCTCTGACGGCGGAGCCGCAGAAGCCCGCGTACGTCGCGAAGCCGGCAACGGCCGAAGAAGTCGCGGAGCTGCTGAAGGCGGCTACAGAACACAGCATCCCGGTGACGGCGCGGGGCTCCGGCAGCGGGCTGTCCGGCGCCGCGCGACCGCGCGAAGACGGCCTCGTCATCTCCTTCGAGCGGATGAACTCCGTGCTCGAGATCGACACCGGCAACCACGTCGCCGTCGTGCAGCCCGGCGTCACGCTCGCCGAACTCGACGTCAAGACGGCCGAAGCCGGGCTCAGCTACACCGTCTACCCCGGCGAGCTGAGCGCGAGCGTCGGCGGGAACGTCGGCACCAACGCCGGCGGGATGCGCGCGGTGAAGTACGGCGTCACCCGCAACAACGTCCTCGGCCTGCAGGCCGTGCTGCCGACCGGCGAGATCCTCCGCACCGGCGGCAAGACGTCGAAGGTGTCGACCGGCTACGACCTCACCCAGCTGATCATCGGCTCCGAGGGCACTCTCGCGCTGGCCACCGAGGTCATCGTCAAGCTGCACCCGCGGCTGACGCACGGCGCCACCGTGCTCGCGCCGTTCGGCAACTTCGACCAGGTCATGGCCGCCGTGCCGGAGATCCTCTCCAGCGGGCTCGCGCCGCACATCCTCGAATACATCGACAACCTGACGATGGCGGCGATCGTCTACAACGAGAAGCTCGAGCTCGGCGTACCGGACAAGATCCGCGAGACGACCGAGGCGTACCTCGTCGTCGCGCTGGAGAACCGCGAGGCGCAGCGGCTGGAGCAGGACGTCGAGACCGTCGGCGAGCTACTCGGCGAACTCGGCGCGACCGACGTCTACGTCCTCGACGGCGGCGCCGCGCGCAAGCTCATCGAAGCGCGCGAGAAGGCCTTCTGGACCGCGAAGGCGGCCGGCGCCGACGACGTCATCGACGTCGTCGTGCCGCGCACCGCGATGCCGGAGTTCATCAAGAAGGCGCGGGAGCTCGCGATGGCCGCGGGCGGCGGCGCGATCGGCTGCGGGCACGCCGGCGACGGCAACGTGCACCTCGGGATCTTCTGCAAAGACACCGACAAGCGGAAGCAGCTGCTCACCGACATCTTCGCGCACGCCATGGAGCTGGGCGGCGCGATCTCCGGCGAGCACGGCCTCGGCCGCACCAAGGCGAGCTACTACCAGGAACTCGAAGACCCGGCGAAGATCGCGTTGATGCGCCGGATCAAGCAGAGCTTCGACCCCGCCGGGATCCTCAACCCCGGCGTTCTCTTCACCGAAGGAACCGCATGAGCGAGCTGAACGGCGCCCAGTCCCTGATCCGCACCCTGGTCGACGCCGACGTCGAAGTGTGCTTCGCGAACCCCGGCACGTCGGAGATGCACTTCGTCGCCGCGCTCGACACCGTCCCGGAGATGCGGGGCGTGCTCGCGCTGTTCGAGGGCGTCGTCACCGGTGCCGCCGACGGTTACGCGCGCATCGCCGGCAAGCCCGCCGCGACGCTGCTGCACCTCGGCCCGGGCCTCGGCAACGGCCTGGCGAACCTGCACAACGCGCGCCGCGCGAACACGCCGATCGTCAACGTCGTCGGCGACCACGCGACCTACCACAAGCAGTACGACGCGCCGCTGGAATCGGACATCGAGTCCATCGCGAGCTCGCTCGAAGGCTGGGTGCGCCGCTCGGAGCACACCAAGGACGTCGGAGCGGACGCCGCCGCCGCGGTCGCCGCGGCGCAGGACGCGCCCGGCCGCGTCGCCACGCTGATCCTCCCCGCAGACGCTTCGTGGGGCGAAGGCGGCGAGACGTGCGCGCCGATCCCCCCGCGCGTGCCGCAGGCGGTCGACGCGACCACGGTCAAGGACGTCGCCGCGGTGTTCGGCACCGGCGAACCGGTCGCGCTGCTGATCGGCGGCGCCGCGTGCCACGAAGAAGGACTCCGCGCGGCCAGCCGGATCGCGGCCGCGACCGGCGCGAAGGCGTTCGTCGAGACGTTCCCCTCCCGGCTCGAGCGCGGCGAGGGACTGCCGACGATCGAGCGGCTCGGGTACCTCGCCGAGCAGGTCACCTACCAGCTCGACGGGATCAAGCACATCGTCGTCGCCGGCACGAAGGCGCCGGTGTCGTTCTTCGCCTACCCGGGCAAGCCGAGCGACCTGGTGCCGGAAGGTGCCCAGGTGCACACGCTTGCGTCGCTCGGACAGGACGTCACGCGCGCGCTGACCGAGGTCGCCGACCTCGTCGCCGCGGACACCGAGCCGGTGCTGCAGCAGGCGTCCCGGCCCGCCCTGCCGAGCGGCCCGCTGACCCCGCAGAACTGGGTCGACGTCATCGGCGCGCTGCTGCCGGAGAACGCGATCATCGCCGACGAGGCGAACACGTCCGGCCTGATGCTGCCGACGGCGACGGCGGGCGCGCCGCGCCACGACGTCCTGACGCTGACCGGCGGCGCGATCGGCTACGGCATGCCGGTGGCGACCGGCGCGGCCGTGGCGGCGCCGGACCGTCCCGTGCTCAACCTGCAGTCCGACGGCAGCGCGCTCTACACGATCTCCGCGCTGTGGACGCAGGCGCGCGAAAACCTGAACGTGACGACGGTGCTGCTCAACAACCGCGCGTACGCGATCCTGCGGCTGGAGCTGCAGCGCGTCGGAGCGCAGGGCGGCCCGAAGGCGAACGAGCTGCTCGACCTTTCGCGGCCGGACATGGACTTCGTGAAGATCGCGGAGGGCATGGGCGTGCCCGCGACCCGCGCGACGACCGCCGAGGAGCTCGCCGAGCAACTGCAGCGCGCGTTCGCCGAACCCGGGCCGCACCTTATCGACGCCGCGGTGCCGCCGTTGCTCTGAACCGGGCTATCCTCGCCGTCGAACCGACGGCGAGGAGCGGCGATGACCGACCAGCACGCGCAGCGTGGCATCGACCTCGAGCGCCCGAACGCGGCACGCGTGTACGACTACATGATCGGCGGCAAGCTCAACTACGCCGTCGACCGGATGTTCGCCGACCAGGTCCTGGGCGTGCTGCCGAACGCGCGGCACATGGCGGTGGTCAACCGGGCGTGGCTGCGCCGGGCCGTGCGGTTCGGCGCGGAACAGGGCATCCGGCAGTTCCTCGACATCGGCTCGGGCATGCCGACGGTCGGGCACGTGCACGAGGTCGTCCAGGGGATCGACCCGGAGTCACAGGTCGTGTACGTCGACAACGAGCCGATCGCCGTCGCGCACAGCGAGATCGTGCTGGAGGGCAACGACAACGCGGCCATGGTGCAGGCCGACGCCGAGTACGTGGACGACGTGCTGGAGCACCCGACGACCGAGTCGATGCTGGACTTCGACCAGCCGGTGATGATCATCATGGCCGCGTTCGTGCACTTCATCCCCGACTCCCGCGATCCGGCCGGCCTGATCGCGCAGTACTTCGACGCGTTCCCGTCGGGCAGCTACCTGGCGTTGTCGTCGGGCACGTGGGAAGGCCAGGGCGAGGAGTCGCAGCGCTCGGTCGCGCTGTACGAGAAGAGCGGCACGCCGCTGACCCTGCGCTCCCCCGACGAGATGCGCGCGCTGGTGAACGGGTTCGAAATCCTGCCGCCGGGTGTCGTGTTCACGCCGGAGTGGCGCCCGGACGGGCCGCTCGAAGACCCGCCCGCGCTGTCCGGCGGTCTGTCGCTGGTGGCGCGCAAGGCCTGACGCGGGCCGGGCTATTCTCGCGTCACACCTGAGCCCGGGAGCGGCGGATGACCGAAGACGAACTCGCTAGGCGCGGCATCGACCTCGACAAGCCGAACGCCGCGCGTGTGTACGACTACATCCTCGGCGGCGAGCTGAACTACGCCGTCGACCGGATGTTCGCCGAGCAGGTGCTGACGGCGCAGCCGAACGCGCGGGAGCGCGCGCAGCTCAACCGGCAGTGGCTGCGCCGCGCGATCCGGTTCGGGATGGACCAGGGCATCCGGCAGTTCCTGGACATCGGTTCGGGCATGCCGACCGTGGGGCACGTGCACGAGGTGGCGCAGGCCGCCGACCCGACGTCCCGGGTCGTCTACGTGGACAACGAGCCGGTCGCGGTCGCGCACAGCGAGATCGTGCTGGAGTACAACGAGAACGCGGCGATGGTGTACGCCGACGCCGAGTTCCCGGACGACGTCCTCGAGCACGACACCACCGAGATGATGCTGGACCTGGACCAGCCGGTGATGGTGGTGATGGCGCTGTTCGTGCACTTCATCCCGGACGAGCGCGAACCCGCGCGGCTGCTGGCGGCCTACCGCGACGCGCTCGCGCCCGGCAGCTACCTGGCGCTGTCGTCGGCCACGCACGAGCGGCAGAGCGACGAGACCGCGCGCGCGGTGGCGATGTACAAGAAGAGCTCCAACCCGGTGATCCCGCGCTCGGCCGACGAGCTGCGTGCCCTGGTCGACGGCTTCGAGATCGTCGACCCCGGCGTCGTGTTCATCCCGCAGTGGCGCCCGGACGCCGCCGACGACATGCCGGAAGACCCGACGGAGTGCGGCGGGCTGGCGCTGGTGGCGCGCAAGAACTGACGGCGTGCGCCGCGCGTCCGGGTTTCGCCACCCGGACCCGCGGTTACGCGACGCCGACCAGGACGGGCGCCACCTTCGTCTTCGGTACCAAAGCGGCGAGCGCGACGCCCGCCAGTGCGGCGCACGCCGCCACCGCGAACGTCGCGCGGAAGCCGCCCAGCGACGGCACCGCCAGGCCGCCGACGCTGATCGTCAGCTGGGCCAGCATCGCGGCCATCACCGCGCTCGAGACCGCCGTGCCGACCGAACGCATCAGGGCGTTCAGGCCGTTCGCGGACGCCGTTTCGGTGACCGGCACCGAGCCCATGATCAGCGCCGGCATCGCCGCGTAGGCGATCCCCACGCCGGCGCCGATGATCACCGAGGCCGTGATGAGCTCGAGCGCGTTGTCCATCAGCACGATCGCGAACGCGTAGCCGACGGCGATCACCAGCGCGCCGCTCATCAGCGTCGGCCGCGGGCCGAACCGGGTGATGAGCCGCGCCGACACCGGCGAGAGCAGCATCATCACCAGGCCGTTCGGCGCGAGTGTGAGCCCGGACTCGACCATGGTCTGACCGAGCCCGTAGCCGGTCGACGACGGGGCCTGCAGCAGCTGCGGGAACGACAACGCCATGGCGTACAACGCGAAGCCGACCATGATCGACGCCAGGTTCGTGAACAGCACCGGCCGGCGGGACGAGACGCGCAGGTCGACCAGCGGGTCGCGACGGCGCAGCTGGTAGGCGCCCCAGCCGACCAGGATGACGACGGCCAGCGCGGCCAGGCCGAGTGTCGGCGCGCTGGTCCAGCCCCACGTGCCGCCCTTCACCACGGGCAACAGCAGGCAGAGCAGGCCTGCGGCCAAGCCGAACGCGCCGAAGTAGTCGAACGGCGCGGGCGTGCGCAGCGACGACTCCGGCACCACCGTGAGGATCAGCAGCGCGCAGGCCAGGCCGAGCCCGGCGGCCGTCCAGAACAGCACGTGCCAGTCGGCGTTCTCGGCGACGAGCGCCGCGACCGGCAGCCCGATCGCGCCGCCCACCCCGAGCGTCGCGCTCATCAGGGAGATCGCGCCGCCGACGCGTTCGGGCGGGAGCTCGTCGCGCATGATGCTGATGCCGAGCGGGATCACGCCCATCGCGCAGCCCTGGAGCCCGCGGCCGAGGATCTGGAACGCGAGCGCGCTGGTCGTCGCGGACACGACGGAACCGGCGATGAGCACGGCGAGGCTGATGAGGATCATCCGCCGCTTGCCGTAGAGGTCCCCGAGCCGGCCGCTGACCGGCGTGATCACCGCCGCGGCGAGCAGCGTCACCGTGACCACCCACGACGCGTCGGCGGCCGACGCGTGCAGCAGCTTCGGGAACACCGGGATCAGCGGCACGACCAGGGTCTGCATGAACGACGCCACCAGCCCGCACGAAGCGAGGACGACGACGATCGCGCGGCCGGACCCTTCGGGACGGGACACCACACCCCCAGATGTGTAGTTAGTACGCATCATGCAACTTCATGCACTGTACCTACGTGCTGGGGGATTCCGATCCATTCGTGCTCGATGCCGCACATCTCACAGCCAGGTGCGCACTCCACCGTGCCCCGAGCAGGTCCCGGAGTGGTTCTGGCTGTAGCTGTAGGTGCCGTCCTTGCAGAGAGCGGTCGCGCCTGCGGGGCTGCTGCCGGGCCGGTGCACGCAGTTGCCGTCGACGTTCCGGTAGTAGTCGGCACCGCACGCGGCCGGTTGCGGCGCGGGCTTGGCCGTGGTCTTCGGCGCCTGGGCCTTCGCCGCGGTCGTCTTCGGCGCGACGGCTTTCGGCGCGACGGCCTTGGGTGCGACGGTGTTCGGCGCGGCCGGAACCGTCGTGGCGACCGGCACTTCGGACGTCGTCGGCAATGCGGAGGTGGCCGGCGCTTCGGTCGTGACCGGAACGGAATACGTCGGCGTCGAATAGCTCGATGTCGTCGGCGCGATCACCCCGACGTTGCCGGTGTCCTTGTACTGCTGCGGACCCGCGCCGCAGCCCGCGACCAGCAGTCCCGCCGCCAGGACCAACCCGAGCTTCTTACCCACTGCCACTCCTCAGCCAAGCGAATCAATGCCGCCTAGTCGGTGGCCGGAAACCGTTTGTTACAGCGAAAATCGCACGCGAAGTCCATTACGCTGTGAGCAAATCCCGCCCCGCGCGCCCGCGCTCACCCCTAATCTCGCGGCATGGAGCTCGTCGAGATCACCCCGCGGCTGCACCTGATCCGGGACGCGTTCGTCCAGGCCTACCTCTGGCAGGACGACGACGGTCTGACGCTGATCGACACCGGCCTCGCCGGCTGGGCGCCCGGTATCACCGCCGCGATCCGTTCCGCGGGCCGCGATCCCGGTGAGCTGCGCCGGATCGTGCTGACCCACTACCACTCCGACCACACCGGCGCGGCCGCCGATCTCCGCGCCGCGGGTGGGATCGAAGTGCTCGCGCACGGGGCGGACGCGCCGGTGGTGCGCGGCGAGCGGCCCGCCACCCCGCCGGTGCTGCTCGACTGGGAGCGTCCGCTGTACGAGCAGACCGGCGCCGAGACCAAGGGGCTCACCGGGCCGCCCTGCGCCGTCGACCGCGAACTGGCCGACGGCGACGAACTCGGCTTCGGCGGCGGCGCGAAGATCCTCGCGATCCCCGGGCACACCGACGGCAGCATCGCGATCCACCTCCCGGCGCACGGCGTCCTGTTCACCGGCGACTCGGTCTCGCAGATGGACGGCGTCGCCATCCCCGGCGTGTTCAACACGGATCGCCCGCGCCTGCTGGAGTCGTTCCGCAGGCTGGCCGCGCTGGACGTCGACATCGCGTGCTTCGGCCACATGGATCCGTTCACCGAGCACGCCGGCAAACGCTTGCGCGCCGCTCTCGACGGGCTGACCTGAATCCGTCCTAGACTCGCCGGATGTCCTGGTTACGGCGGTACGCCGCCGAACTCGCGGTCACCGTCGCCGTGCTCGCGGGCTCGCTGTTCGCCGTTCTCAGCGACACCGCGGAGCCCGGGAACCACGTCGTGCTCGGCTGGTTGCTGACCATCGCCTGCTGCGCCGCGCTGTTCCTGCGCCGCCGGTACCCACTGGGTGTCGCCGGGTTCGCGCTGGTCTGCTGCGCGCTCTACTACCCGCTCACCGATCCCGACGGGCTGGTGCTGCTGGCCTTCGCGTACACGCTCTACACGGCCGCCGCGGCCGGGCGGATCCGCGGCGCCGCGCTGCTGGTCGTCGCGGCGATGGCCGGCGTCGTGGTCGGCGAGATCAGCTCGCGGTCCGGGCGGCACGTCGACAACTTCGCGTTCTTCCTGATGACGGGCTGGTTCGTCGCGCTGGTCGCGGGCGGCGCGGTCGCGCACTTCCGCGCCGCGGCCGAGCGCACTCGCGCGGCCGAGGCACGGACCGACGAGCGCCTCCGCATCGCGCGCGAGCTGCACGACGCGCTGGGTCACCACCTCGCGCTGATCAACGTCCAGGCCGGCGCCGCGCTGCACCGCCGTGATCCGGAGCAGGCGGAAGAAGCGCTCGCGGCGATCAAGGACGCGAGCAAGACGGCGTTGCAGGAGCTGCGCGCGACCCTCGGCATGCTGCGCCAGAACAACGGGTTCGCACTCTCCCGCGTCGCGGAGCTGACCGAATCGGCCGGCGCGTCCGGGCTGACCGTGCGCACCGAGATCGACGGCGTCGCCCGGGACCTGCCGCCGGACGTCGAGCACGCCGCGTTCCGCGTCGTCCAGGAAGCGCTGACGAACGTCGCGAAGCACGCCGCCGCGAAGACCGTCGTCGTCCGGCTGGGTTACGGCGAAACCGAGCTGTCCGTGCAGGTCGACGACGACGGGCGCGGCGGCACCGCCCCGGCGGGCAACGGCATCCGCGGCATGACCGAGCGCGCGCGGGCGCTCGGCGGCGAAGTGACCGCCGCGCCCCGTGAAGGTGGCGGCTACCGCGTGCGTGCCCGGCTTCCGGTGCGATGATGGGCCGATGATCCGGGTCCTGCTCGTCGACGACCAGCGGCTCGTCCGCGCCGGCTTCCGGTCCATTTTGGACGGCGAGGACGACATCGACGTCGTCGCCGAAGCCGCCGACGGGCGCGAAGCCCTGCAGGCCGCGCACGACCACCGCCCGGACGTCGTGCTGATGGACATCCGGATGCCGGTGCTCGACGGCCTGGCCGCCACCCGGCACCTGCTGGCCGACCCGGGGATGACCGGCACCAAGGTCGTCATCCTCACCACGTTCGACCTCGACGAAGACGTCTACGGCGCCCTTCGCGCGGGAGCGAGCGGGTTCCTCGTCAAGGACACCGAGCCCGCCGAACTGATCCACGCGGTGCGCGTGGTCGCCCGCGGGGACGCGCTGCTCGCGCCGTCCGTCACGCGGCGGCTGATCTCCGAGTTCGCCGCGCGCGTCACCCGGCCGACGCCGTCACCGGCGCTCGACCGACTCACCGACCGCGAACGCGAAGTGCTCTCCCTGGTCGCCGCGGGCATGTCGAACGACGACATCGCGCGCGAACTCACGCTCAGCCCGGCGACGGCGAAAACGCACGTCAGCCGCATCATGACCAAGACCGGCGCGCACGACCGCGCCCAGCTCGTCGTCCTCGCCTACGAGTCCGGCGCGGTGACGCCGCGCTGGCTCACCCCCTGAGCCGTACTCCCGCGGGAGTACGGGAAAGGCCTTAAGGGACACCGCTGGGTGCACGCGAAGTGCCCTCCGGAGCGCGACGCGGAGCAGGTCCGCACTCGCGATTCTTGTCCACCATGGACACCATCACCCGCACCACCGGCGGCCGGCTGGCGCGCCTGGCCGGCTGGGCGCAACGCCACCGGTGGCTCGCCGTCGCACTCTGGGCCCTGGTCCTGCTGGCCGTCACGTTCACCTCCCGGCTCACCGGGAGCGCCTTCCACGACGACAACTCACTGCCGGGCACCGAGTCGCAGCAGGTCGTCGACCTCCTGAAGACGACCACGCAGTCCGGGGCGGACGCGCAGATCGTCTTCGAGTCCGACAGCGGCCTCGCCGCCAGGCGTGCAGCGGTCGATAACGCTCTGGCAAATGTCCGATTGCAGCCGCACGTGCGGTCGGTGACCGGCCCGTTCGACAGCCCGGCGACCCTCTCGCGGGACGGCCGGATCGGCTACGCGACCGTCGCGTTCGACGCCGCGTCGGCCGACCTCCCCTACGACGACATCGTCAAGGTCGTCGACACCGCGAAGGCGGCCGACGGCGTCCAGGTGGCGCTCGCCGGCGACCCGATCAAGCGGGTCTCCGAAGGCGGCGGCCCGGCGGAGGGCGTCGGCCTGCTCGCCGCGCTGGTCGTGCTCGTGTTCCTGTTCCGCTCGCTGCTCGCGGCGGGACTGCCGGTCATCACCGCGGTGTTCGCGGTCGGCAGCACGCTCGGCGCGATCACGCTCGTCTCGCACTACGTCGGCATCGCGAGCTACACGTCGCCGCTGATGATGCTGGTCGGGTTCGGGGTGGGCGTCGACTACTCGCTGCTCATCTTCTCCCGCTACCGCGGCGAGATCCTCGCCGGCCACGACCGCGACACGGCGGCGCGTCGCGCGCTCGACACCGCCGGGCGGTCGGTGCTGTTCGCCGGGACGACGGTGATCATCGCGTTGCTCGGCCTGCTCGCTCTCGGACTCGGCGGGCTGCGGGGCGTCGCGCTGGCCGTCGCGCTCACCGTCCTCATGACGATGCTCGCGTCGGTGACGCTGCTGCCCGCGCTGCTGTCGCTGTTCGGCAAGCGGCTCGAACGCGGCATCCGCAAGCACGCCGCGAAACGCTCGAAGGGGTCCGGGCCTGGGACGAAGCTCCGGACGGCACCGCGCGAGCACGGCAACGCCTGGCGGCGGCTCGCCGACGGCGTCCAGCGTCGTCCGCTGGCCCCGCTGGCGATCGGCCTGATCGTGCTCATCGGACTGGCCATCCCGGCCGCGGGCATGCGGCTCGGCTTCGCCGACTCGGGCACGGACCCCGCCGGATCGACGACGCGCGAGGCGTACGACCTGATGGCCGAAGGGTTCGGGCCGGGCTTCAGCGGACCGCTCGCCGTCGTCACCGAAGACGGCGATCCCGTCGCGCTGCAGCAACGGCTCGCGTCGACCCCGGGGATCGCCCGCGCGCTGCCGCCGACGGGCCTGACCGTGCTCGCGTTCCCGACGACGTCTCCCCAGGACGAAGCGACCGCCGAACTGGTGACGCGCCTGCGGACCGAGGTCCTGCCGTCCCTGCCGGGGCACTACCTGGTCGGCGGTTCGGTCGCGGCCGCGACGGACTTCGCCGACGCCGTCGCCGACCGGCTGCCGCTGTTCGTGCTGGTCGTCGTCGGGCTCTCGGCGTTGCTGCTGATGGTCGTGTTCCGCTCGATCCTGATCCCGCTGAAGGCGGCGCTGCTGAACCTGCTGAGCATCGGCGCCTCGCTCGGCGTGATGACGCTGGTGTTCGGCGACGGCTGGTTCGGCGCGCAGTCCGGCCCGATCGAGGCGTTCGTGCCGGTGATGATCTTCGCGATCGTCTTCGGGCTGTCGATGGACTACGAGGTGTTCCTGGTGTCGCGGATGCACGAGGAGTGGCGGCGCACCGGCGACGCGTGCCTCGCGGTGCGCGAAGGGCTCGCCGCGACCGGCGGCGTGATCACCGCCGCCGGCGCGATCATGGTGCTGGTGTTCGGCGCGTTCCTGCTCGACCCGTCCCGGATGCTGGCGCAGTTCGGGCTCGGCCTGGCGGTGGCGGTGCTGCTGGACGCGCTGCTGATCCGCTGCCTGCTCGTCCCGGCGATCATGCGCTTGCTCGGCGCGCGGGCCTGGTGGCTGCCGCGCGGGCTGGACCGGCGGCTCCCGCACGTCGCGCTGGAACCGTGACTCAGAGCCGCGTCGCCACCTTGGCGGCCAAGCTCCGGGCGGGGGCGCACAGGTCTTCCGGTCGCGCGTCGCTCTTATCGACGTCGACGACCGCCAGCTCGTTCGTCTGCTGGTGCTTGGTGTCGACGTAGGTGCGGTAGACGATGGTCACGGTGCAGCTGGTGTCGCCGCGCTCCCGCGCCTGCACGCGGGCGGAGTAGCGGCCCAGCTGCACCGGCGTCCCCGGTTGCCGGATCTCGGCGGCGGTCCGGTCGAACAGGACCTTCACCAGCCCGGGCCGGTCGGGGTAGCTCCAGTCGCACGCCCAGTTCGCGAACCCGGGAATCCGCTCCACCGGGCCGGCCCCGAGTGCCTCGGTCGTCGCCGCGGTGTCCAGCAACGCGCAGGCGTCCTTGCTCGCCAAGGAGCCCGCGGGGAGCTGACGCCGCGGGATCTGGCCGCGCCCCAAGGACGTCCGGGCGCGGGCGGCGACCGCCTCGGCCATCCCGCAGAAGTCGTGCTTCGCCGCGGGGTCACCGTCCGCACCGACAACCACCTGAGTCCCGGCGTCCGGCAACAGCAGGATCCTGGTGCAGTGGCCCGGTTCGGCGGGCGGCCGCTGGACGCCGAACCCGCCATCCCACTGGACCGGCATGGGTTCTCGCGTCCCGGTGGCGATTTCGACGCTGACGTCGACGTAGTCCGCGCGGTCCCCGGACGGGTACACGAGAGCGTCGCAGCGGTTGAAGTTCCCGAAGTCGTCCGATTGCTCGACCACGCCGTAGCCGCCGAGGGCGTCGGGAAAGGTCACCGCGCAGGGGTCCGCGGTGCGCGGCGCGCCCACGATCGACTCGCCGGGCGCGGCCGCCGGACGCGCGGGAGAGAACACCGCACCGGCGACGACGAGCGCCGAGGCCGCGCCGGCCACCGAGCCCCACAGCCACACCGGAGTCCGCGCCGGCCTCGGCGGGTACGACGCCCGCGGCAGCGCGAACCATGCGGCTTCCGAGGTCTCCTTCACCTGCACCCGGCACGGCCGGTAGGTCTCGGCTTCCGTGCTGTGCCGGACGACTTCGGCGTAGAACCAATCGGACGTGATGAGCGCGAGTTCACCTTCGGAACCGGCCAGCGCCGCCTTCAGCTCGGCCGCGTCGAGCAGGCGGAACGCCTTGGTGATCGCCGGCGAGGTCGCCCCGCGGGCGTCGTGGACGACCTCGCCGGCGTGCAGCGCCGCCCGGATCCGCATCCGCGCCTGCTCCCGCTGACCGGCGTTGTACCGCCGGATCCGCTCCGCCAGGACGTGCGGAACGCGCTCCACGAAAACCGACTTGGGCACCGACGCGGGCGCGAGGAGGAAGAAGCCGTCGCCGGTCCCCTCGCACCGCAGTTTGCGCCAGCGCACGCCGGATTCGCGGAACGCCACCTTCAAAGCCCGGTACAGACCCGTTTTCACGGCGAGGAGACCGGCCACGACACGAGAGCTGGATGCATTCAGCCCGATCGGGTGACGGTCAGCTCCCCCACGTCGTCGGCGTCTCGGACAGGCGGAAGTCCAGGGCGCCGCCCGTACGCAGGAAGGACGCGTCGAGCTTCCAGTCCCGCTGCGGCCGGCCACCGCGGCGGACGTCCGCGACGTACTTGCCGCTGCCCGACGTCGTGATCCGGATCGGGGCCCCGGCCGCCGGGCGGATCACGGCGCTCGGGAACAGCGGGCTCGACAGCAGCAGCTCGCCCGAACCCGGCGTGCGCGGGTAGACGCCGAGCGCGGCGAAGACGTACCAAGCGGACATCGTGCCGAGGTCGTCGTTGCCGGGCAGACCCGACGGCCCGGTCGTGTACACCGAGTTCACCAGCTGCCGGACGGTCTCCTGCGTCTTCCACGGCCGGCCGAGCTCGTTGTACAACCAGGGCGCGTGGATGTCGGGCTCGTTCGTCGGGTCGTACTTGAGCGGGCCGCCGCCCTTGAGCAGCCAGTTCCCGTTCGCGTCGTGGAAGAAGCCGTCGAGACGGGTGATGGCGGTCGCCTTGCCACCCATCGCGTCGGCGAGGCCGGAGACGTCCTGCGGGACCATCCAGGTGTAGGCCGCCGCGCTGCCCTGGGCGAAACCGCGGTCGCTCGCCGGGTCGAACGGCGTCACCCAGCTGCCGTCGACGTTGCGGGCCTGCATGTAACCGGTCCCCGGGTTGTACACGTTGCGCCAGTACGCACCCCGGGCGTGCAGCTCCGCGGCTTCGCGAGTGCGTCCGAGCAGCTCTGCGAAATGTCCGATTGCGTAGTCCGCGACCGCGTCTTCGAGCGTCTCCGCGGCGCCGCCCCAGCAGTGGCAGACGTCGTTGGGCGCGTAGTGCGAAGTCAGGTACTGCGCGAGGTTCGGGCGCTGGCCGACGCACTGGCCGGGGCAGCCACCGTCCTGCAGGCCTTCCGGCCGCGGCACGGTCGCCTGCTTGTAGAGCGAATCGAACGCACCGCGGTAGTCGAAGTTGCGGACGCCCATCGCGTAGAACGTCGCGAGCGTCGCCGCCGTCGGATCGCCGGTCATCACGTGCGTCGCGCCGTTGACGTGCACCCAGCGGTCCCAGACGCCGTCGTTCTGCTGCGCGTAGTTGTAGAGCGACTGCGCGAAGTTACCGGCGACGCGGGGTTCGAGCAGGGCCAGGAGCTGCACCTGCGCGCGGTACTGGTCCCAGCCGGAGAAGTTGGAGTACTGCGCGTCCTGCCCCCGGGCGACGCGGTGGGGTTTCTGGTCCATCCCCAGGTACTGGCCGTCGACGTCGCTCACGAGGTTCGGCTGCTGCAGGCCGTGGTAGAGCGCGGTGTAGAAGGTGACCTGCTGGTTGGCCGTGCCGCCGCCGACGGCCACGCGGTTCAGCTCGGTGTTCCACGCGCGTTTCGTCCCGGCGGCCACGCTGTCCACAGTGGACTTACTGGGCTGCTCGGCCCGCAGGTTGCGCTCCGCGCCGTCGAGCGAGACGTACGAGATCGCGATCCGCATGGTGACCTTGCTGCCGGGCGCGAAGGTGACGTACCCACCGGAGCCCCGGCCGGCGCGGTCGCTGCCGGTCGCGTACCCCTCGCCGCCGGACTGGTCGAGGCCGCCCGGCTGCAGCGTCGCGTCCTTCCACGTCCCGGTGCCGGCGAACGGCTGGTCGAACTGCGCGGTGAAGTACAGGCGGTAGTAGGACTTGCGGTTGTTGACGCCGCCGTTCGCGCGGCGGCCGCAGAACGCGCCGGTGAGCACGGACCCGGTGACCTTGCGGTTCGCGGGGTCGAGGTGCGTCTCGGCGTCCTCGCTGCCGTTGAGCGAATTCGACGTCCGGAAGAGCAGGCTCGCGGGTTTGCCCGCCGGGTACTGCAGGGCGCCGATCGCGGTGCGTTCGGTGGCGGCGACGTCGGTGGTGACGCCGTTCGCGAGCCCGAGCTTGTAGCGCCCCGGCGTCGCGGCTTCGTCGGCGTGACTGAAGTTGCTCGCGTAGATCGCGTCGGTGGTGTCGGCGGTCGGCGACGAGGTGACGTCCCCGGCGAAGGGCAGGATCGGCACGTCCCCCGCGGCGCCCGGGTTGCAGCCCGCGCCGTTGACGTGGGTGAGGCTGAGGCCGCGGATCCGGGTGGTGTCGTACTGGTAGCCGTTGGCGGCCCCGGTGCTGGTCTGGTCCCCGCGCGTGCTGGTGGGGCTCCAGGCGAGCATCCCGAACGGCGCGGTGGCGCCGGGGTAGGTGTTCCCGTCCCCGGCCGAGCCGATGAGGGGATCGACGAAGTCGGCGGGACTCAGCCCGGAGGCGGCCGACATCGTTGTCAGGCTGGAGGCGAGCAGGACGGCGGCGAGGACCACCGTGACGGGACGGCGCATGGGCGGAGATTAACCCGCTTCGATGGCCTTCGGGCGAATTCGAAGTGGACAAGCTTCCGGACACCCACGGAAGCCGTGAAGGCCTCCTTACCAGCGGTTAGAGCCGGCAAGGAGGCCTTCACGGACCTTGCTTATTCGTAGATCTCGCCCTTGGCGGCCTTGTCCACCAGCGACTGCGGCGGCTCGAAGTGGTCGCCGTACCGGGCGGCCAGCTCGCGCGACCGGTCGACGAAGCCCTGCAGGCCACCGTCGTACTGGTTGATGTACTGGATGACACCGCCGGTCCACGCCGGGAAGCCGATGCCGAAGATGGAGCCGATGTTGGCGTCCGCGATCGACGTCAGCACGCCCTCGTCGAAGCACTTCACCGTCTCGAGCGCCTCGGCGAACAGCATCCGCTCCTTGAGGTCCTCGAACGGGACCTCGGCCGAGCCGGACTTGAACGCGTCGCGCAGGCCCGGCCACAGCCCGGTGCGCTTGCCGTCCTCGCCGTACTCGTAGAAGCCGGCGCCCGTCGAGCGGCCCTTGCGGTCGAACTCCTCGACCATCCGGTCGATGACGCCCTCCGACGCGTGCGCCTTCCAGGTGCCGCCCGCGGCCTCGATCGCCTCGCGCGTCTCCTTGCGGATCTTGCGCGGCAGGGTCAGCGTGAGCTCGTCCATCAGCTGCAGCGGCGGCGCCGGGTAACCGGCCTGCGAACCCGCCTGCTCGATCGACGCCGGCTCGACGCCCTCGCCCAGCGCGGCGACGGCCTCGTTGATGAACGTGCCGATGACGCGCGAGGTGAAGAAGCCGCGGCTGTCGTTGACGACGATCGGGGTCTTCTTGATCTGCAGCGTGTAGTCGAAGACCTTCGCCAGCGTCGCCGGCGACGTCTTCTCTCCGCAGATGATCTCGACCAGCGGCATCTTGTCCACCGGCGAGAAGAAGTGGATCCCGATGAAGTCCTCGGTCCGCTGCACGCCCTCGGCGAGCGTGGTGATCGGCAGCGTCGAGGTGTTGGAGCCCAGCACCGCGTCGGCGTTGACGACGCTCTCGATCTCGCCGAACACCTTGTGCTTGAGCTCGACGCTCTCGAACACGGCCTCGATCACGAAGTCGACGCCCGCGAAGTCGGCCGGGTCGGCGGTCGGCGTGATCTTCGCCAGCAGCGCGTCCGACTTCTCCTGCGTCGTCTTGCCGCGCGAAAGGGCCTTCTGCTCGATCTTGGCCGCGTAGCCCTTGCCCTTCTCGGCCGCCTCCTGCGAGACGTCCTTGAGGACGACGTCGATGCCGGCCTTCGCCGACACGTACGCGATCGCGGCACCCATCATCCCGGCCCCGAGCACGCCGACCTTCTTGGCCGTGTACTTCTCGAAGCCGTCCGGCCGCGAGCCGCCGGAGTTGATCGTCTGCAGGTCGAAGAAGAACGCCTTCGTCATGTTCTTCGAGACCTGGCCGGTGGCGAGGCTGATGAAGTAGCGCGTCTCGATGGTGATCGCGGTGTCGAAGTCGACCTGCGAGCCCTCGATGGCGGCGGCCAGGATCGCCCGCGGCGCCGGCATGTTCGCGCCCTTGATCTGCTTGCGCAGGTTCGCCGGGAACGCGGGCAGGTTCGCCGCGAAGCTCGGGTTCGACGGCGTGCCGCCGGGGATCCGGTAGCCCTTGACGTCCCAGGGCTGGACGCCGCCTTCGGGGTTGGCCTTGATCCACGCCTTCGCGGCGGGGACGAGCTCCTCGACGGTGTCGACGACCTCGTGCACCAGGCCCAGCTCCAGCGCCTTGCGCGGGCGGTGGCGCTGACCCTGCAGCAGGACGTTCAGCAGCGCACTCTGGATACCCAGCAATCGGACAGTGCGCACAACGCCACCGCCGCCGGGCAGCAGACCGAGCGTCACCTCGGGCAGGCCGATCTGGCTGCCCTTGGCGTCGGCCGCGATCCGGTGGTGCGTCGCCAGCGCGATCTCCAGGCCACCGCCGAGCGCGGCGCCGTTGATCGCCGCGACGACCGGCTTGCCGAGCTGCTCGATCCGCCGCATCTGGCCCTTCATCAGGCCGGACGACTCGGTGAACTCGACGGCGTTCTCGGGCTTCGCCTGGATGAGGTCGTTCAGGTCACCGCCGGCGAAGAAGGTCTTCTTCGCGGAGGTGATGACGACGCCGGTGATGGAGTCCTTCTCGGCCTCCAGGCGGTCCACGGTCACGCCGAGCGACTCGCGGAAGTCGGCGTTCATGGTGTTCGCCGACTGCTTCGGGTCGTCGAGGGTCAGCGTGACGATGCCGTCCTCGTCCTGCTCCCAGCGGATGGTCTTGCTCTCAGCCATTTCGGTCCTCACACCCGCTCGATGATGGTGGCGACGCCCATGCCGCCGCCGATGCAGAGGGTCACCAGGGCGCGGCGCGCCTGGCGGCGTTCGAGCTCGTCGACCACGGTGCCGACCAGCATCGCGCCGGTGGCGCCGAGCGGGTGGCCCATGGCGATCGCGCCGCCGTTGACGTTGACCTTCTCCTCGTCGAGATGCAGGTCCTTGATCCACTTGAGCACGACGGACGCGAACGCCTCGTTGAGCTCCCACAGGTCGATGTCCTCGGGCTTGAGGCCCGCGGTCTTCAGCACCTTCTCGGTGGCCGGGGTCGGGCCGGTGAGCATGATCGTCGGCTCGGAGCCGATCGACGCGGTCGCCACGATCCGGGCGCGCGGCGTCAGCCCGAAGGTCTTGCCGATCTGCTCGGAGCCGACGAGCACCAGCGCGGCGCCGTCGACGATGCCCGAGGAGTTGCCGCCGGTGTGGACGTGGTTGATCTTCTCGACCGAGTGGTACTTCTGCAGCGCGACGGCGTCGAAGCCGCCCAGCTCGCCGATGCCGGCGAACGCGGGCTTCAGCTTGCCGAGGCTCTCGACGGTGGAGCCGGGACGGCGGTGCTCGTCGTGGTCGAGGACGGTCACGCCGTTGATGTCCTTGACCGGGACGACGGACTTGGCGAAGTAGCCGCCGGACCAGGCCGCCTCGGCACGTTCCTGCGAGCGCACGGCCCACGCGTCGACGTCCTCGCGCGAGAAGCCCTCGATGGTCGCGATCAGGTCGGCGCCGGTGCCCTGCGGGACGATGTAGTTGTCGTACGCGGTGGCCGGGTCCATGAACAGCGCGCCGCCGTCGGAGCCCATCGGCACGCGCGACATCGACTCGACACCGCCGGCGATGATCAGGTTGTCCCAGCCGGAGCGGACCTTCTGCGCGGCGGTGTTGGTGGCTTCCAGGCCGGAGGCGCAGAAGCGGTTGAGCTGCACGCCCGCGACGGTCTCGGGCAGGCCGGCGTTCAGCGCGGCGGTGCGCGCGATGACCGCGCCCTGCTCGCCGACCGGCGAGACGACGCCGAGCACGACGTCGTCGATCACGGCGGGGTCGAGGTTCGGGTGGCGGACCTTGAGCTCTTCGATCAGGCCGACCACCAGGTCGACCGGCTTGGTGCCGTGCAGGGCACCGCCCTTGTTCTTGCCGCGAGGCGTGCGGATCGCCTCGTAGATGTAGGCCTCGCTACTCACAGAAAAACTCCTCGCGAGCGGATGGGACGTCTTCGTACCCTGACCGATGATACCGGCCAGTAGTGCTAATGACCATTAACATATCTCCGGATAACCCCATGGTGTCAATGGGTTGCCGTTGTGCCGTTAGCCGCTATCGTCGACTCACCATGACCGACTCCGTACGTGCCGCGCGACCACGCGACCGCAAGGCCCAGCTGGCCGCGGTCGCCGCCGGGCTGTTCCGCGCGCGCGGCTTCCCCGGGGTAGGCATCAAGGACATAGCGGACGCGGCGGGCGTCACCGGGCCGGCGCTGTACCGGCACTTCGCGGACAAGCAGGCGATCCTCGCGTACGTCGTCCTGAGCGGTTTCGAGGACCTGGAGGCCGCGACGGCTGAGTCGCTGTCCGACTCCGTTCCGCCCGCCGACCAGCTGGAAGCCCTGCTCACGCGGCTCGCGGCCCAGGCCGTCGAGCGCCGGGAGATCGCGGCGCTGTGGCGCTGGGAAGGCCGTCACCTCCCGAAGGAAGATCAGCGGGAGATCGCCCGCAGGTCGACGCTGGCGCTGGCGTCGTGGTCGAAGGCACTGCTGGTCCAGCGCCCGGATCTGCCGGCCGAAGACGCCGAGCTGCTGTGCTGGGCGGCGCTGTCGGTGTTCGGCAGCGTGTCGGTCCACCACACCGCCGTGGCCCGCCGCCGCTTCGCTCAGCTGCTGGTCGAGCTGGCCCTCGGTGTGCTGAACGCCACACTCCCGTTGCCCGTCTCCCCTTCTCCGGACACACCCTCTTTGCGCTTGGGCACGCCGTCCCGCCGAGAGCAGGTCCTGGCGGAGGCCACGGCCCTGTTCGCCCAGCGCGGCTTCCACGACGTGAGCATGGAGGACATCGGAGCGGCGGCGGGCATAGCCGGCCCGAGCGTCTACCGCCACTTCCCGAGCAAAGCGGCCCTGATGGTCGCAATCGGCCACCGAGCGGCTGACCGCCTGGCCTTGGCGGCAGAGCAAGCACTACAGGCCCCCGACGAGCCGACGGCACTACGCCGCTTGGCGGCGTCGTACGTCCGCACGATTCTGCACACGCCGGAGCTCCTGGTCTCGTTCTCGGCAGACCGGGTGACGATGCCGGACCGCGACAAAGCCGACCTCCTACGGGTCCAGCGTGATTACGTGGCCCAGTGGGTCACGCTGCTATCCGTGGTTCACCCATCCTTGCCGCCACGAGAAGCGAAGATCACGGTCCACGCAGCCCTGACCATCGCGAACGACCTGGCCCGCACCCGCCGGGTCGCAGCCCGCCCCCACTTCGAGGCCGAACTGACGACGCTGCTGCACACGATCCTCGACGTGGCCTGAACGCCGCTCGACGAGATACGGCGACGATCCGCGAATGAGGAACAGCGTCAGTTAAGTATTTCAGAAATGTAAATTCCGACAACCAGCGGATTCACGAAATTCTGCGGCCGTATCCAAGCGCAAGCCCCTCGTGACAGAGCGTGGTGAAATCCAATCAGTGGACCTTCGCAATGGCCGGATCGAACAGGGGTACGATGAACACAAGACCGGAAGACCCCTTGCTACCAGGCGAAACACATTATCCCCATGCGCCCCGGTCGAGTGATCTCCGGCGTGCTAGCTTTACGCGCGCCTTCCCCCTAGGCAGCACAGTTCCGTCCGAGGAGAAAATATCGTCATGCGATCGCCGGGTGACAGCGAGCCGGGGATCAAATCCGAACTCCTCGACCTGAGCAGTGTTTCGCTGTCCCAACTGCGGAAACTCGACGCTCTCGCGCTCAATCGTTCGATTCGCCACGCCGTGGACCGGACCGCCCACATCCCGGTGACCGCGAGCGGCAGCGGCGGTGGTGGCGCCAAGCGCGTCGACTGAAGTCGCTCCGGAGGACTCACCGTGCGCACAAAGGACCCTGTGGAGTCCGATCCTGACCTGCATTTGCTCCCTTGGAGCACCTTCGACCAATTGGCCGCGGGCACAGGCGGGCTCACCGCCATGGGTGTGTTGCGAAGCGCTGATCGCAGCCGCAGGTTGCTTTTGCTGCGCGGGCTGAAGGACGCGACGGCGGACGAACGACTGACCGGTCCGCTGCCAGGCTCCGAAAAGGCGTGGGAACTGCTGGAACAGGCCGAAGAAGCCGACCCGGATGCGGTCGAGCAGGTGCTGGCCCACCCCTACACCGGCAGCTGGGCGGGATACACCACGCGGCTGATCGAGCAGGAACTGAGCGGAGAATGCCCGCTCTGGGTCCACTGCGGCTACCTCCACACGCTCGCCGCGGCCGCCGCGATCCGTGCGGGTCTGGAGTTCACCATCCGCGTGCCGGTCTGGAACGACAGCGTTGTGCTGCCGACGCTGGGAGCGGCGCGACTGGACGAAGGCGGCGGATTCACGACTGCCGAAGTACACGGCGAATCGGGCTCCTTCACGATCAGCGGCGACCGTTCGCGAGTCACGCCCGGGACACCGGCTTGGGTTCCGCTCCGGACGTTCCGGCTCGAAGCGGACGACCGGGTCATGGAGCTGCGGCTCGACGACCTGGATCCCCATCGTGGGCTCTACCACCCGATTCCGCCGGACCGGCTTGCGGAAGCCGACTCCGCGCGTTGGCACGGCCTGCTCGGCGAAGCCTGGCGGCTGGTCGTCGAGCATCTGCCCGAGTACGCGGAGATCCTGCCGGCGGGCCTGACGTCGATCGTGCCCGAACCGCCCGTCCCGTTCCGGCTTCCCAGCGCGTCGACGGGTGAGGCCTTCGGCAGCGCGGTCATCGCGGCTCCGGACGAAGCCGCCACGCTCGCCGCGGCCCTGGTGCACGAATTCCAGCACATCCGTTTGGGCGGTTTGCTCCAGCTCGCCCGGTTGCACGACGACGATCGCACCCAGCGGCTGTACGCGCCGTGGCGGGAGGACCCGCGGCCCCTCGGTGGCCTGGTGCACGGGATCTACGCGTTCTTCGGGGTCTCGGCCTTTTGGCGAGCGCTGTCTCACGCACGTCCCGCTGATCGGTCGGCCGCCTTCGAGTTCGCCCATTGGCGCGCCCAGTCCTGGCGCACCCTCGAGTTGATCCGGGACGACGCAGCGTTGACTACAGCCGGACGTCGTTTTCTCGACGAGCTCGGCACCGTGCTCGAGCCCTGGCAGAAAGAATCGACGTCGGCTGAAGCGGCGCACTGGGCGGAAACGCTGGCCACGGACCACCACGCCGGCTGGCGACTGCGCCACATCCGCCCCGAGCCGGAGAGCTCGGCAGAACTTGCCCATGCCTGGCAATGTGGTGCTCCTTGCCCACAGGTGATCCCGGGCGGCCGCCTCGACACCGTTTCGGACGGCGATTGGCCGAACGCCCGCGCCGACCTCCTCCGGATCCGGCTGGGCGAAAACGGCGAGGCCGAGTTGTCACGGCTGTGGTCGCGCGTGCCGGAAGTGCTCGAGGGCGACCACATGCTGATCGCCGACCGGGTCGAGGAAGCCCGAAAGGCGTATCTCGCCGTACTCGAAGAGGATCCGGACCACGCCTCGGCCCTGATCGGACTCGGCCTTTCCTTGCCGGCAGGTCCCGCCGCACGCGCACTGCTCGGTGTGCCGGAACTGGTTCGTGCGGTGCACCGGACGCTGCGCGGAGCGGGCAACGCACCGGTGGCCGACGAACTGGCCCGCTGGATCGGCGAAGGACTGACCTGACCGCGCTACAACGGCATCGGATCGATGTCGCACTCGGCTCGCACCGCGTCCACCGCGGCCGTGATCGCGGGATGTCCGGATCGCAGCACCCGGTCGGCCATACCGAGCACATCCCGGTGCTGACTCGCTGCCTCCTGCCCGCGGCCGAGCTGATCGAGGTCCAGAGCCCGGTTCAGCCGGGCTGCGAGCGTGATCGGGTGACTCTCGGGCAGCGCTCGGCGTAGTCGCGCGAGCGTCTCGGTGTTCATCCGCAGAGAACGCTGAACATCGCCGCACGCGGACCAGTCGTTCGCGGCGTTGATCGAGCAAGCCAGGACGTGGGGGTGGGCGGGACCCAGCCGATCACGCAGTCCGGCCAGGGCGTGCTGGTCTCTGGCCAGGGCGTCCTGCGGTTGCCCGAGCAACCGCAGGGTCACCCCGGTGTCCGCTTCGGCGGCCATCGTGTGCGGGTGGCGGTCCCCCAGATTCCGTCGATACAGGGACAGCACCTGCTCACCCAGCTCCAGGGAGGCCGCCAGATCATCGGCGTTGCGCAGGTCGATCGAATGGGCCAGCGCGCAGGCCATAGCGCTCGGGTGGTCCAACCCGTACTTGAGCCGGAACCGCTCGAGCGCGCTGCCCGACAGGCTCAGCGCGGCTTCGTGGTAGCCGTCTTTTCGTTGCGCCACCGCGAGGTGGTAGTCGCGACGGACGACCCCGTCGGTCTCCGAGTCGAACAGGCCCCGTACCCGCTCGACGACTTTCTCCTGCTCGATGCGAGCCCACGAGTAGTCCCCGAGCTCCCGGCGGCAGATGATCATGATGTTCAGGGTGCTGATGGTCTCCCAGTTGTCGAAACCGAGCAGCTCCGACCGGCGTTCGTAGGTGTCTTCGCTGAGCCAACGGGCCTGCTCGTAGTCGCCGGCCAGCAAGAGCGACACAACCAGGTCGTGCGCCGCACGCAGCGCGGTCGGATCGTCGTCGCCGAAGAGCGAGCGGACCTTCTCGTAGGTTTGCCGATTGAGGTCGCGTGCCGCGAAGAAGTCGCCACCGGCCTTCAACCCGACCGCCACCGTTATTTCGGCCCGCATCGCCTGTTCCGAATCCGGGCCCACCGTACGGCGGTAGAGCTGCAACGTCCGCCGGCCCACCTCGGCCGACTCCTCGTACCGGCCGAGCACCCACAGCACGAACCCGAGCTGTTCCGACGCCGCCAGCGTCTGCGCGTTTTCGGCGCCGTACCGGCTTGTCCAGGCAGCCACGACTTGCTGGGCCAGCTCGAGTGCACCCATGTGGTCACCGGAGAAGTACAGGAACTTGATCAAGTTGAGCAGCAGCTGCCGGACCCACCGATCGTCGCAGTCGATCAGTTCGGCGTGCCGGAGGTGTGGCAGCACCATCTGGTACTGCGGCCACTGCCGGGTCGCCTCCGGGTCGTTCGGATCGAGGTTGGCGAGCATGAGGTGAGCGCCGTGCTGCCTCTTCGTGCGGATCTCGTCGGTCATCGTGGCCCGCAGCACCAGCTGTGCGAGCCGGTGCAGGAGCAAGGTGCCGCTGCGGTGATCCAGCTTCGCCAGCCTGCATCGGTTGATCTCCCGCAGTGTCCGGTCCAGCAGGACGGGGTCCTGCATCACGGTGTCCAGTTCCGGGGCGATCTCGACTCCGCGGACCCCGGCGAACAGGCTGCGCGAAATCGGCTCGGCGGCGAAGAACGCGCAGACTTGCAGAAGCTGGTGCGCGGCGGGATTCCGGGTTGCGAGTCCGTCGAAGGAGACGTTCCACGCGGCCGCCACGGAGATCTCGTAGTCCGACGGTTGCGGCGACGTCGCGAGGAGCTCGGCCGTCTTCTCGTCCAGCAGCCGCGTGTACTCGGCGACCGGCATGCCGGTCTCGGCCCGCCATGCCGCGGCTTGGGCGAGTGCGATCGGCAGGTCGCCCAGCTTCGCCGCGAGCGCGCCGGCGTCCGCGGCGGCAACCGTGGCATCCCTGTGCCGCAGGAGCTCGATGCTCTCCTCACGGGCGAACCGGTCGACCTCGATCGATTCCGCCGGGAAGGCACCGGAAGCGATGTCCCGTGCGGTGACCAGGATCCGCCCCGGCCCGTCGACCGGGAGGAACGGCTGCAGGAACTCGGGTTGATCGGCTGCGTCGAAGACGAGCAGCCAGCGACGGTACGGTCTGCCGGCGCGGAGCGCGGCCAAGACGGCTGGTACCGCGGTGACAGTCTCATCCGCGCCCGGTAAGCGCAGCTGCCGGGCCAGTTCCGTCAAGGACGCCCGGATCTGAGACTCTTGCGTCGCGCTCACCCACCACACGAGGTCGTGGTCACGGAGTCGCCGGTAGATGTACTCGACCGCGATCTGCGTCTTGCCGAGACCGCCCGGCCCGTACAGGACAGTGCAGCCGGCCGGACCCAGGCTCGTGCCGAGCTGATCGAGCAGTTCGCGGCGGCCGATGAACTCCGGGTTGCGTGCGGGGACCGCACCCCAGATCGCCGGGGCATCGGTGGTGATCCGCCGGACCCGGCGCAGAGAGGTGGCCGCCTCCTCACGCACGTTCGCGACCAGCTGCTCGTCTGCGACCTCCGGTTCCGCCGTCGGGCCCATCCCGTCCGCGGTCTCGTCCTCATCCGCAGCGAGGCTCTCCGCCTCGGCGACCGCAAGCTCCCGCTCCTGCAGGCGCTCGGCTCGCAACGCGTACGGTCCCGACAAAGCCCGCATCACCACGCGCTCGAGGGAGACGTCCGCGGCCCCGTCTGGCAGGGAAGCCCGGTCGGGATCGGCCAGTGCGTCCACGATCCTCAGCAGGACGGGGTGCTGCTCGCCGAAGCGCTGCCCGGTCGCGACGACCACCTGCACCGTCTCCGATCGGCGTCCCGCCGTGAGCAAAGCCTCGCGCACCGAGGCCGGAAACGCGAAGACCGCATTGGGGTCGCCCACCGCGGGCGGGCCGAGGAGTCCGCTGGTGAGTACCTCGGCGACGTGGGACGTGTCGGCGTCCGGCACGAGTTCCGCCCGGACGAACCGGGCGATCGGCAGGCTGACCGGGACCGCGGCCAGCAACGTCGCCAGCCGGAAAGCAGGCGGTGTCGCGGCACCGAGGAACCGGCGGACGCGCTCCTGCGCCGCCGGTGGCGTGGCCGGATCGTCGTCGTCGCCCGCCTCGGGCAGCGGCTGATCACGCGCGAGCAACACCGTGCCCGGCACCGCTTCGGTGACCGAGCGCGAAATGAGCCGTACCCACCAGCTGAACCACCGGCCGTCCAGTTCGAGGACCGGCACGGGCACTGCGCCGGTCGTGTCCTTTTCGGGGTCCGCCAGAGTCATCCAGGCGTCCGGCAGCTCGAACCCGTAACGGCGGTTCGGCCGGAACGCGCCGGGTGAGGTCACCAACGCCCGGTGCACCGGGATGCCGGCCTTCTTCCACATGTGCTGGGGCAGCAGGTGCACCAGCGCGACCGGCATCCCGCCGGCCCATCGCGCGAGCAGCGGCGAAACCAGGTCACGCCGCCACGCTTCGCCGACCCCGTCCGTCAGGACGAGCATGAGACGATCGCCGTACCAGTCCAGGAGTTCGGCCACGCTGTGCTGAGGCGCGTCCGGAGTCCCGCCGCGCAGCACCGGTGCCAGGGAACCGTCGGTCGCCCGGGTCTCCGTTTCCAGGTAACGGATCCGGACCGTCCGGAACGCTCCGAGCTGGTGCACCAGCTTCAGGAACGACGTGACTTCCGGCTGCCACAAGGCCATCGACGAACCGGCGTCGATCACGACCGTCAGATCCAGGACACGGGACGTCGTAGCGGGCTTCAGCACCGGCAGCCAGAGGCCGTCCTGGACCGCTTGCTCGGCGGTCAGTTCCTCGTCCAGCTGGACGTCGTCTTCGAGCAACGACGGGCGTAGCTGCTTCAACGGCCGGAGAGCCCGCAGGATGTCCAGACCACCGGGCACCCTCGACGATCTCGGCGCCCGGCCGTTCCACGGCAGCCGGTCGGGCCGCCCGAGGACGTCCCGCACGAATCCCCCGGCCACCGGCCGGTGCCTGACGGGCGGCTCCGGTTCCGCGGCCGGCGGTGGATCCGCGATCGGCTCGGGATCCGGGTGCGGCGGCTCGGCCGGCGGCTCCGGTTCCGGCGGGTCGGCCCGCGGTTCGGGGGGACCGGCCTGCTGCGCCGCCGGGTGCCCCAGCAGGGCCGCGAGCCAGACCGCGTCCGCGACCTCGCTCCACGACAACCGATCACGATCGGCCATCTCACGGCACCACGGAGTTCAGCTGCCGCCAGAGCGCGTCCACCAATCGGGGCCAGGACTCGCCTTCATCGTGGTACGCCCCCGAAGTCGCGAGGTACACCGCTTCGAGGAGCTTGTCGACCGGCAGGCCGCCGAACGCTTCGCTGCGGCTGACGAACTCCTCGATGATGCGGGACCGGTGGGTGTCGCTCGGATCGAGCGCGTGCGCGGCCACCATCGCCGAGAGCTGTTCGATGTCCGGGTCCTGGATTTCGAGCCGCAGGCACCGGCGCAGGAACGCCGGCGGGAAGTCGCGGTCGCCGTTGCTGGTGATCACGACGAACGGGAAGGCGACGCACCGGACCCGGCCGTCCGCGACCGTGGCCGTCGCGTCCGGGTCGGCCGTGAAGACCTCGACTTCACGGCTGCGGCTGCGCACCCGCACCAGCTCGGGGATCGCGAACTCGCCGTCTTCGAACAGGCTGAGCAGGTCGTTGGGCAGGTCGGCCTCGCTCTTGTCGAGCTCGTCGATCAGCAGCACGCGGGGCTGCCGGCGAGGCAGGAAAACCGTCCCGAGTTCACCGAGCCGGAGGTACTCGCCGATCGGCGGTTCCTGCTCACCGTCCCGTCGATCGGCGGCGCGCGCACCGGCCGCCTGGGCGCGGCCGATCGCGTCGTACTGGTACAGCCCGGCTTTGAGCGTGGTGTGGGACGTGACCGGCCATCGCAGCACGCGGCCCAGCCGCAACTCTCGCGCGACCCGGTACGCGAGACTCGACTTCCCGCTGCCCGGCCGGCCGGTCACCAGCAGCGGACGACGCAGGTACAACGCCGCGTTGACCATGTCGATCTCGTGCGGGTCGACGTGCCGGGCCGGCAGCCGGTGCTCGGATCCCAGCCGCCGGTCCGCCTCGCCCTCGTCCTGGGGGAGGTCGTCCCCCGCCGGCAGCGGCCCGCCGTTGAACGCTCGCCACGGCGGCGCCGGCGGAAGCAGGTCGGCCAGCGACGCTCCCGCGAGCGGCCGGCCGGTACCGCGGTAGATCCACCAGTCCGGTCGCTCAGGATGCTCTGCCGCGTTCATCTGGTTCCTCCCGTATCGCGTCCGGCAGGTAAGGGCCGTCGTCCAGGAAAATCAATCTGCCCGGGTCGTCCCACAGGATCACCAGATCACGCACGACCCGGAGGTCGACGGGGATGATGACCTCGCGGAACGCCGCCCGCCGGGAATCCTGGGTCCGTGCGGGAAGATCACCGAGACCGCCGCCGTCGAGGAGCCATTCGACGACCTCGCGCAGAACGTCGGCGGACGCGTCGGGGTGCCAGAGCAGCACCGGAATCCCGGAGCGCAACCCGGTCGCCATTTCGTCCTCGCCGGGTCGCGGCCGCGTCGGCGGCGGTCCGGCGAGAACCATCATCGACCACCGGCCGTCACTGAGAATCGCGTCGAGCCGATGGCGTCCCTCGGTGTCCTGCGGCCGGCAGTAGTACACCCGTTCAGCCGACGGATTCCCGAGCATCGCTTCCCACCGTATTCGCCACGCCCGATGCCACTGCCGGGAAAACATCCGTTCCAGCGAGCGGATGACGATGGGGTAGTCCAGGAAAAGCGGCCGGGGATCGCCGGTTTCGTACTCCTTGCACCAGCGGTGCACCGGGAGGTTCACGAGGGCCCGCGGCAGCACGAACTCGAGCGCGGCCTCTTCCCGGTATTCCGACCAGGCCCGTTCCGCGTCGACGATCAACTGGTCGACGTGGAATTCGAGGTCCGCGCCGCGAATGGTGGCGATGCCACCCCTGGCTGGCGGCCACTCCTGAGGATCCTCCTGCCGCCAATGCGAAACGACGTGCAGGTCGGGGTCGATTCCGTCCAGTTCGACCATGATCACCAGGTGCAGGCGGAGTTCGCCGTCGGAAGGGTGCTCGCGTTCGGCGCGGATTTCCCGCAACCGTGCCTCACCCTGCACCCGCCGGGCTTGCCAGGTGTTCCATTCCCGCAGTTCGTCCCCGAGCGGGCGAGCGCACTTGGCGGCGACGAACTCGACGAAGGCGAGCGCCGGCGGCAGCCCGTGCGCGGGCGTGTTGAGCTCGGTCAGCAGGCAGAACGCCTCCCAGGCGTCACCCGGTTCGGCGGCGGGACACGTCGCGGGGGTGGCCGCCCGCCGGACGAGGGTGCCGAGCCTCGGCGGGGTGAATCCGGCCAGCACGGAACGCAACCACAGCAATTCGGAATCCGGCAGGAGGTCGTGCATCCGCGGTTCGTGCACGAGCCGGTGCAAGAGCTCGGATTCCGGGGAACTCGGCCGCAGCATGCGAACGGCGTGTTCGAGCGCGTGCATCCCGCCATCCGCCCGGGCGCAGGCGTTGACGATATCGATCAGCTGGTCCCGCCCGGTCGCGTGTTCGGAAAGCGTCAGCGGGAAACCGAGGTTGTCGTGAATCAATTCCAGCATCAGCGACCGGCTCGGCCGGTCGGCGGCCAATCCGGCGTGGGCGAGGAGATTGACGATCGCCTCCCGGACTGCTACGCGAACCGTGGACGGGAGGTGCAACTCCCGGCCCGGTCCGTGGGTTTGCTCGCCGGCCGACACCTGACGCACCACCTCCCCGCCCGGGTGCCCGGGAACCGTGATTTTACCCATCGGCGCCGCGGGCAATAGGGGCAAAAGGTGGACACGAGACAGTCCGAAACAGGACACCCAGGTGTCACAACCGGTCGATGATCGCGGCGAGCGCGTCGACCTGTGGTGATCCCGGGTCCAGCATTCTGATCGCTTCCAGCAGGTCGGCGAGGCCGCGGGTGAACCGCCGGCACGTTCTGGCCAGCGCGATCACGTGCAGCCGATCTTCGGCGTGATGCGGGACCAAGTCCGCGATTTCCCGGCGGGAGAAATGGTCGAGCAGGAGACGGCGGCTTTCCGCCCCGCGGACACAAGGTACGGCGAGCAGAGCGTCCACCAACGCCGAAAACACGTCTTCGACCGCCGACGGCGGCGGTAATTCGCGGCCTGGGAACCCGTTGACGGCTGCACCGAGCAATCGCAACCAAGCCTCGGTCTTGGTCTCCTTGACCGAAACCCGCATCCGGCGGTACGAGCCGGCATTCGCCGCGGGGTCGGCCCGCACGACGTCGTGGTAGAACGAATCCGAAACGATCAACGCCAGCGTCGCGCCCGAAAGTTTCAGCGCGTTCTTCGCTTCCGGCGCCTCCACCAGCCGGAACGCGTGACTGGTCGCGTCACCGACCGTGCCGTGGCTGCCTTGGTGGATCTCGCCGGCGTGGAAGGCGACGCGCAACTGGACGTTCGCCTCCTCGGCGTGCACCGCGTTGTACCGCCGCAGTTCCGCCAGCATCCGGTCGGGCAGCTCCGCCACGAGGTCCGCTTTCGCGACCTGAGCGGGCAACTGGATCATCGCGCCGTCACCCGCGTTCTCCTGGAAGAGGTCGACCCAGGGAACGCCGACCGCCGCGAACGACGTGCGCAACAGCCTCCAGAACCCCTCGTGCACCACGAGGCGATGCGCCGCAGTGCGCCTGGGATCGTTGTAACCGGCGATGTCCAGCGCCATGACGGTCTTGTGGTACGCGGCAGAATCCATGGGCACCGGACCTCCCCGAGTTCGCGGCAGACTCATTGTCACAGGTCAACGCCTTCGCGGCCACGCTCACAGCGTCGTCCGGACGGCGCACAACCTCGGTCCCTATCGCAATCGCAGGTAATGCGGGACAATCAGCAGCGGGCCGACGGGGTCCGTTCTCCCTGCGAGAGGGGAATCGTGATGCAGGCTTCACGCTCCGACGGGGAAGCGGGAATCGAATCCGCGGTCCTCGATCTCGGTGCCGTACCGCTGTCGGAGCTGCGCACCTTGGAGAGCAGCGAATTGCGCAAAGCGCTGCGACACGCGGCGGAGCGGGTTTCCTATATCCCGGTGACGGCAAGCGGCAGCGGAGGCGCCAAGCGAGTCGACTGACCGTGACCTCCGACGAACTGGTCCCCCATCACCTGTCATGGAGCGATTTCGACGCATTCGCGCATGGCGAGGGCGGCCTGGGCCCGCTACAACGCCTTCGCGCGACCGAGCGGAGCAGACGACTGCTCCTGCTGAGAGGAATAGTCGACCAAGCAGCCAAGTCTCCTGAAGTGGCCGAGCCGCTGCCTTCGCCCGAATCCGCGTGGGAGCTGCTGGCCAGGGTTCAGGTTCTGGCACCTTCGGCAGTCGAAACGATTTTGGCTCACCCCTACACCGGGACCTGGGCCGGCTACACCACCCGATTGTGCAGACAGGATGTCACCGGCGTTTGCCCGTTCTGGGTCCACCTCGGTCACGTGCACTGCCTTGCCGCGGCCGCGGCCGTGCGCGCCGGTCTCACCTTCGAGGCAGAACTCCCGGTCTGGCACGGAAACGTGTCACTACCGACGCTCGGCATGGTCCGGTTTCGCACCGGCGAAGCGTTCGGGGTAGCGCAAGTCTTCGCCGACGGCGAGGGGATCGTCTTCAGGAACCGGCAGACCGAAGTGCGACTACCCGACGACCTCAGCGTCGAAACCGCGGGCTGGCACCCCATCCGCAGGGTCACCAGCCAGCACGGCGGCCGGCAGTTGTCGATCAGGCTCGACGACCTCGATCCCTACCGGGGGCTTTACGAACCGATCCCACCGCGACGCCTCACGGCCCTCGATGTCGAGTCGTGGCGCACCGTCGTCGATGACGCTTGGCACCTGCTCACCACGCACATGCCCGATATCGCGGAGGCATTGCCCGGAGGTCTCGAGTCAGTGGTGCCGGCGCCGGCGGTCGCCTTCAGACTGCCCAGCGCGTCAACGGGCGAAGCTTTCGGCAGTGCGATCGTGGCGTACGGCAGCGATCCCGAACAGCTCGCGGCCGCGCTCGTCCACGAGTTCCGGCACATCCGGCTAGGCGGCATTCAGCACCTCGCCACCTTGACCACCGACGATCCACGCGAGCGGCTGTACGCACCCTGGCGGGATGATCCCCGGCCGATCGGCGGTGTGCTGCACGGGATCTACGCGTTCTCCGGCGTGGCGGCCTTCTGGCGGGCACTGGCCGCGGCCGAACCGGACAACCCGCTGGCTTCGTTCGAGTTCGCGATGTGGCGAGCAGCGTGCTGGAAAACCTTGCACGCGGTACACCAGGACGAAAGCCTCACCAGCACCGGACGCCGATTTCTCGACGGGATCGCGGCCGAACTGGATCCGTGGCAAAACGACCCGGTCAGCGCCGGACCGGCAGCTTGGGCGGCGACCGCGGCTCTCGACCACTACGCAACCTGGCGTCTCCGGCACCTGCGTCCGGACGCGGGCACCGTCTCGGCGCTCGCCGAAGCCTGGGACAAGGGAGATCCGTGGCCCAAACTCGGCAAGCTACCGGAACCGCATACACCGACGCCGGTCCCGGACGGTGCCTGGAACGACGCCCGGACCGACCTGATCCGGCTCCGGCTGAGCCAGGACGGCAACGCACTCGTCGAGTACGGTCCGACCGTGCCCGGCGTGACCGAGGCCGACCTCGCGTTGGTGACCGGCGACAACGAGTCAGCCGTGGCCGGCTACCGGGAGCTCTTGGCAACGGACCCGGACGTTCCGGCCGCGATAGTCGGTCTCGGACTGGCCCTGTCGGCCCGTGGCACCGGACCGGCGGCACGGGCACTGCTACACCGCCCGGAACTGGTCCGGGCGGTGCACCGCGTCCTTCGCGTGAACACCGATTCCGCCCCAGCGATGGACACAGTCGCCGGGTGGATCGGCCGGTTCACCCACTGAATCGTCCTGTCGAACAGCGGGCCGGGAAGTGCGCTACAGCGGCATCGGGTCGATGTCGCAGTCAGCACGAACTCCGCGCGACGCCGCCACGGTGCCAGGGTGCGCCTCACCCAGGACTTGCCGGTAGCGGTCCATGACGTCGACGTACAGCTCGTCCGCTTCCTCCGGCTGCCCGAGCACCCTGAGGTCGAGCGAACGGTTGAGCTGGACGGCCAGCGTCGTCGGGTGGTCTTCGCCGAGGACACGGCGTGATCGCGCGAGCAGTTCAACATCCCGCTCCGCGGCTTCTTCGATACGGTCGAGGGCAGCCAGATCGCTCGCGACGTTGATCCCGCACACGATCGTGTGCGGGTGGTCCTCACCCAGCTGTGCTCGGAACTCTTCCAGCGAGCGCTCGTTCAGTGTTCGCGCGCTAGCCGGGTCTCCGGACAGCCGCATGGTCACACCGAGGTCGAGCGCGGCCGAAAGGGTGTGTGGATGCTTCTCGCCCAGGCTCTCGCGGTAGAGGTCGAAGACCTCCTCCCCCAGTTTACGAGCCTTCACGAATTCGTGAGCGTGCCGCAGGTCGATCGAGTACCCGAGAGCACACGCCAAGGCGTTCGGGTGCTTGTTCCCGTACCGGATCCGGAACCGGCCGAGGGCGTCCTCGGAGATGCTGCGTGCCGCGTCGTGATCGCCGTCCTTCCGGCACGCGACCGCGAGGTGGGCTTTGCGACGGAGTGTGCTGATGCTGTCCGCACCGTACTGCTGTTCGACCCGGTCGGTGATCTGCTGCTGCTCGATTCGTGCCCACGGGTAGTCGCCCAGCTCGCGCCGGGCAATCACCATCAGGACCTGAGTCGCGACGGTCGACGCATTGTCGTATCCGAAGACCTCGACGCGCCTGCGGTAGGTATCGACAGCCAGTTCGTGTGCTTGCCGGTAGTCACCGATCAGGAGCAGCGCCGCGACGTAGTCACGGGCAGCGTTCAGCGTGATCGGGTCGTCGTTGCCGAACAGGCCTCGTGCCTTGACGTAGATCTCTTCGTTGCGCTGGGCGGCTTCCGCGAATTCACCCCTCGCCTTCAGGATGACCGCGTAGGTCAGCGCGGCGTAAAGTGTCTCTTCCCGGTCTGGACCTACCGAGTCTTGGTAGCGGTCGAAGGTGTGCTTACTGATCTGCGCCGCGTCGGCGTAGCGCCCCACAGTCCACAGGAAGAACGCCAGCCGCTCGGACGCCTCCAGCTCCTGCAACGGCGGATCTTCGATGGGCGCTTCGCCCCGGCGCTGGCGTTCGCCCCGGTCCTGCTCCCACGCCTGCACCGCGCGTTCGGCGAGCGTGACCGCGCCGTCGTGGTCACCCCAGTGGTAAAGGAATCTCATCAGGTTGATCACCAGTTGTCGCACCCACTGGTCCGTGCACTCGATCAGCTCGGCGTCGTAGATGTGCGGCAGTACCTCCTGGTAGCGCTGCCACTGGCGGGGTGATTCCGGGTCGTTCGGGTCGAGGTTGGCCAGCAGCATGTGTGCGCCGTGGCGCATTTCGTTGCTGTGCTGCTCCGACATGCGGTTGCGCAGGACCAGCTGCACGAGGCGATGCAGGAGGATGGTGTCGGTCCGGTGGTCGATCTTCGCGAGACCGAACCGGTTGATGTCGCGAATGGCGCGACCGAGTTTGATCGGGTCGCGCAGTGCCTTGTCGAGATCTTCCGACACCGTCAACCCGCGCACGCCGGCGAACAAACTGCGTGAAACCGGCTCGGGGGCGAAGAACGCGCACACCTGCAGCAACTGGTGCGCGGCGGGGCTGCTCACGGTCAACTGATCGAACGACACGTTCCACGCTGCCGCGACCGATGTCTCGGAGTCCTGCGGGTTCGAGGTGTCGAGGATTTCCGCGACCTTCTCGTCGAACAGTCGCACGTATTCCCTGGCCGTCATGCCGGTTTCGGCCAGCCAGGCCGCGGCCTGCTCGATCGCCAGGGGTAGGTCGCCCAGTTTTTCGGCGATGCGGTCGGCGTCCGCGTCGTCCAATTGAGGTCCACGCCTGCTCAGCAGCGTCTTGCTTTCGCTGCGGTCGAAGACGGCCACTTCGAGCGGACGTGCTATCCCGGCCCAGTTCGGGTTGCGTGAGGTGACGAGGATGTCGCCGGTGCCGCCTACTGGGAAGAACGGGCGGACCATTTCCGGGTCTTCGGCCGAGTCGAAGACGAGCAGCCACCGCCGGTACGGCCGACCGAGACGGAGAGCCTCTTTGACCGCGGGTACGGCCGTGATGGCTTCGTCAGCGCCCGGGAGGCGGAGGTGCTGGGCGAGTTCGCTGAGTGACGCGTGGATCTGGGTCGGCTGGGTCGCTTGGATCCACCAGACGATGTCGTAGTCCTGCAGGTGCCGGTAGATGTATTCGATGGCCATCTGCGTCTTACCGATGCCACCCATGCCGTGCAGGGTGGCGGGCAGGACCGCCGTGGTTCCGGCGCCCAAGCGCTCACCCAGCTGAGCAAGCAGGTCGCCGCGGCCGGTGAAGTTGGGGTTCGGTGGTGGAATCGAGCCCCAGACCGGGGGAACTTCTTCACCCGAACGCCTTACTTGGCGCGTCGTCGATGATCCGACGCTGGCGATCACACTCGCCTGGTCTGCGGGTTTGTCCTTTGAGACCGGCTGACGTTCTGAAGGGTCCGGGTTCGCCACATCAGTGGCTGCGGGTTCGCCGGGGATACTCGACCCCTTGAGTTCCTGCGACATCGTGTCACTCACCGCCGGGATGCTAGCAGCGCTAAAGTCCACAGCGGAACCACGCAAACCGGGTGAACTCGGGGCTTCGCCCCTGTTGTCGATTCTAGCCAAACGATCGGCTCTCGATAAGTATGGACCCGACAACGCACTCATCACATCTCGTTCGAGTGCTATCTCGGCGCGTGACGCCGTCGTGGGTTCCGGGTCCGGGGTTGCGTCCGGCTCGACCAATGCCGCCTGCAGGCGGGCCAGTGCGGAGTTCTGCTCGCCGAACCTTCGGGACGCCGCGCGGACCGCGTGTGCGGTGTCCGATCTGCGGGCGCCGCTGAGCAGGACTCTTCTGGTCTGGCCGGAGAATTCCCAGGGGGTGTTGCGGTCCCAGGGCTGGCGGTTTCCGTCGTGACGCAGCAGGCCGCTCGTGAACACCTCGACGAGGTGGTCGGGGCCGGAGCCGGGGAGCATCTCCGCCTGGACCGCGGACGCGACGTCGAGGTCCACCGGGACCGCGGCGAGGAGGGTGGCGAGCCGGAACGCGGACGGCGAAGCCTGACTGTGAAAATCCCTCACTCGATCGCTGGCGTTCACCTCATTCTCACGCGGAACCGGAATTTCACTCGATTCGGTAAGAGTTGCGCGCGGCCGGTCCCGAATCACCATGACGGAACATTTCCGCGGGACGTCCGCCCGTCCGGTGACGACCTCCGCCCATCTGCGGAACCACCGTTCTTCCAGTTCCAGGACGGGCACCGCGACCGAATCCTCGGTCAGTTCCGCCTGGTCGAGCTCGTCGAGCAAGAAGTCGGTCAACCGGACGAGGTACGAGTCGTTGGGCCGCACCGGGCCCCGGGTCGTGATCTCGGCGTTCTGCGCGTCGACGCCGCCGCGGACCCAGAGCCGCCTGGGCAGCAGGTGCACCACCGCGACCGGGACCTTGCGTCCCCACCGGGCCAGCAGCGGTTGCACCAGGTCGCGCCGCCAGGCGTCGCTGATCCCGTCGGTCAGCACGAGCATCAGCCGCCGTCCCGAGGAGTCGGCCAGCTCGCCGGCCCCGCGCGCCGGGCTGTCCGGCGTTCCGCCGCGCAGCACCGGGCCCAGCACCATGCCGCCTTCGGCGCGCCCGGTCTTGCCCGTCTCCAGCAGCCGCACCTGGACCGAGCGGAAGATGCCGAGCCGCCGCTGGCACAGCGTGACGAACGCGGCGACGGTCGGCGCCCAGAGCGCCATCGACGGCGCCTGCTCCACCACCAGGGTCAGGTGCAGCCAGGGCAGGCGCTTGCGTTTGGTGACCGGGAGCCAGATCCCCGCTTCCGCGCTGACCTCGGCGGTCCGCTCCTCGTCGAGCTCGACGTCGTCCGGCTGGTCCGACGGGACCTTCCGCTTGAACGCGCGGAAGGCGCGGACGAGCTTCCCGATGTCGGGCAACGGAGACGTCGCGCCGGCCGCCGACGTCTCCTCTTCCGGGTCGAGCAGGCCGCCCGCCCCCGCGGCCACCCGGCGGTTCGCGATCTCCGTCAGGACGACCGACGGCAGGTCCGGGGGCGGCAGCCGCTCGGGGTCTCGCCTCGGTGTCATCGGCGGAGGATGCACCTCGGCGGTATCGGGCCGCTCGTCCCGGGGTGGAGGCTCCGGCGGACGGGGTGGCTCCGGTTCGCCCGCCGACGTCGCCGCGATGGCGGCCATCAGCCACAACCCGTCGGCGACTTCGTTCGCCGTCAGGTCGTGGTCGCCAGGACCACCCGGGTTTTCCGGCATTTCAGTGCCCCTGCTGGTTCAGGTGCTGCCAGAGTGCCTCGACCAGGCCCGGCCAGCCGGGATCGTCCGGCCGGTAGGCCCCGGACGTCGCCAGGAAGATCGCGTCGAGCAGCTTGTCCGCGGGCAGGCTCCCGAGCGCCGTCCGCCGCGCGACGAAGTCCTCGATCAGCACCGCGCGGTGCTGTGGGTCGAGCGCGTGCGCGGCGACGATGGCGGCCAGCTGCGCCGGACCGGGGTCCTTCATCTCCAGGCGCAGGCAGCGGCGCAGGAACGCCGGCGGGAAGTCCCGTTCCCCGTTGCTGGTGACGATGACGACGGGGAACGCCGAGCACCGGACGACGCCGTTCTCGATCTCCGCCGTGTACCCGGGATCGGCCGTGAACACCTCGGCGACCGGCGAACGACGGGCGTCCCGCGCCAGTTCCGGGATGAGGAACTCGCCGTCTTCGAAGATCGACAGCAGGTCGTGGGGCAGGTCGGATTCGGCCTTGTCGAGCTCGTCCACCAGCAGGACGCGCGGCAGGCGCCGGGGCAGGAACGCCGTGCCCAGCTCGCGCAGCCGGACGAAGTCGCCGATGGGCGGCTCGCCGGTCTCGGTGCTGGTGGGGGCCGCCGACGCCTGCACGCGGCCGATGGCGTCGTAGTCGTAGAGCCCGGACTTCAACGTCGTCTGCGACGTGACCGACCAGCGGAGCACCCGCCCCAGCCGCAGTTCGCGGGAGATGCGGTAGGCCAGCGTGGACTTGCCGCTGCCGGGTTTCCCGGTCACCAGCAGGGGACGGCGCAGGTACAGCGCGGCGTTGACCATGTCGACTTCGGTCCGGTTGGCGTGCCCGGCGGTGAAGCTCAGTTCCGCGCCCAGCCGCCGTTGGATCTCGGCGTCGTCCTGCGGCACGTCGGCGGCCAGCGGCTCGCCGTCGCGCCGGAAGTCACGCCACGGCGGTGGCGGCGGCAAGCGGTCGGCCAGGTGCGTGTCCTGCAGGGGATGCCCGGTGCCCCGGTAGATCCACCAGTCCGGCGGGTGCTCAGGAAGCTCGGTCGTGCTCATCGGCACCCCCTCCGGGAACCGGGCCGGCTCCGCCGTCGCCGAGGGGGAGCATCCGGCTCGGGTCGTCCCATAGCACCACCAAATCCCCTATGATGCCGCCATCCGGGGACGACGACCTATTTCGGAGTGCGTCGAGCCGGTGTTTCCGGGTCAGTGCGGGCAAATTCCCCAAATCATCGCTGCTGGCCAACCAGGTTACCACCTCACGCACGGCTTCCGAAGAGACCGTAGGGTGCCAAACGATGACGGGCAAGCCCGCGCGCAAAGCGGCGAAAAGCTCGTCCCGGCCCGGAATCGGGTCCGATGACGGCGTCGCGGTCAACACGGTCATCAACCACCGCTCGTCGCTCAGAATCGCATCCAGGCGTTGATGATCTTCGGTGTCGTCGCGCTCGCAGAAATACACTCGTTCGACGGATGGTTCTTGCGTCCAGGAAGCCCACCGTCGTCGCCAAACCCGGTGCGAACGCGGGGAACTCATCCGTTCCAGTGAACGAATTACCATCGGATAAGTCATGTACAGCGGCTGCGGCGAGCCGAAGTCACGCTCCGTGCGCCAGGTGTGCACCGGAAGATCCAGCAGAACACGCGGAAGCACGAACTCCAGGACGACTTCCGCGTCGCTTTCCGACCACGCCTCTTCCGCCGCGGAGATCACTTTCGCCACTTCGTCTTCGAGTTCGGCCGAGGTCGTCGTGACGGTTTCCCCGCGCGGTGGCGGCCACTCGGCGGGATCGTCCTGACGCCAGTGCGAGATCTCGTGCCGATCCGCGTCGACGGAGTCCGGGTTGATCATGATGGTCAGGTGCAACCGCCCCGACAGCGACGGCGTGACCTGGGACCGAAGCCGGTGGAGCGCGTCGTCGAGCCGAAGGCGGTGCGCTTGTCCGTCAGACCACTTGCGCAGGTGCACCGCCAGCTGTTCGTCGCATTCGGCGGCGATCAGTTCGGCGAAGGCCACCACCGGGGGCAGTTCTCCGGGAGCGGCGTTGAAGTCCGCAAGGCCGGAGAAGGCCTGGCCCGCGTCCGCGTAGAGCGGTGCCGGCACGACGTGGCGCGCGGCCCGGCGAACGGCGGCCCGGAGTCCAGGCGGCGCGAATCCTTCGAGCCGCTGCCGGAACGCCTCCTGTTCCGACTCCGGTACCACATCCCGCAACGGCAGGGAATCCACCAGATCGCGGAACCGGGTGCACTCCTTCGTGCCCGGCCGGAGGAATTCGAGCACGGCGGCCAGCGTCGGCAACCCGGATTCGATCACGCTGCAGCCGTTGACGATCTCGATCAGCTGATCACGCGGGGCGAGCTGGTCCGGCACGGTGAAGGGATTGTCGAGTGCTCTCCGCAGCTCCGAGACCATCAATGTGCGGATGGATTTGTCGTCGGCGAATCCCGCCACCACCAGTACGTCCACGAGGGCCTGGCGAATCGCGATGCCGTTGGGAGGACGCCCTTGCCTTGCCGACACCGGCGTACCACCTCCCGCCCCCGCGAAGTGCCCCGAAGATCGCGAGTCTACCTATCAGGTGGCCTTGCAAAAGGGGCAAAAGCCGGACAACTGCTAACGGACTCCGAGCGCCGAGCGGCTCGCGATCACCGAACCGAGTCTTTCGACTTGCGGTGACCCCGGATCGAGCATGCGCACGGCGGCGAGCAGTTCCTCCAGGCCGCCGTCGTACCGTTCGCACGTGCGCGCCAGTTCGATCACGTGCAACCGGTCTTCCGCCTGGTGCGGGACCGCGTCGGCGATCTCACGGCGGGAAAACGCGCGCAGCAGGACCCGGCGGCTTTCCGCGCTCCGCACGCATTCGACCGCCAGCAGCGCCTCGACCAACGCGGTGAACGGAACCGGCAGGACGACCGCCGCGGGCGACGACGGTGCCGGTACGAAGGCTTCGGCGATCGGGGCACCCAGGAGGCGCAACCAGGCCTGGGCCGACGTTTCCTTGACTTCGGCCGCGATCGGCCGGTACGAGCCGGGGTCGGCGGCCGGGTCGTGTTTGACCACGTCCTGGAAGAACGTCTCCGAAGTGATGAGGGCGAGGTCGGCCCCGGTCAGTTTCTGCGCGGACTTGGCCGCCGGCGCGTCGAGCAGCCGGAACGTGAAGCTGATGGCCGGGCTGATCGAGCCGTGGCTCCCTTCGTGCACCTCACCCGCGTTGAGCGCCAGCCGCAGCTGGATTCGCGCGCCCGCGGCGTGCACGGCGTTGTAACGGCGCAGCTCGGCCAGCATCCGCTCGGGCAGCTGGGCCACGAGGTCGGCCTTGGCGATCTCCGGGGGCAGCAGGATCATCGCGCCGTCGCCGGTGTTCTCCACGAAGCAGACGTCCCAGGGGATCCCGGTTTCGGCGAACGTGGTGCGCAGCAGCGCCCAAAGCCCTTCGTGGACGACCCGCAGGTGCGCGACGGTGCGGCTCGGGTTGTTGTAGCCGGCGATGTCGACGGCCATGATCGTCCGGTGCAGCGCGGCCGAATAGGAATGCACGGCCCACCTCCCCACGTCCCGCGCTCAGTGTCCCAGACATATGCACACGCGGCCATGTTCGCGCAGGGCGTTACCCCGAAACGCGGACGTCAGCGGGCCGCACTGGCCATAATTCGGCGTGCCAACGAGACGCCTGCACCTGGTGAGCGCGGATGAGGACCACCGCGTCTCGACCATCGAGCTCTTCTTCGACCTGGTCTTCGTCTACGCCATCACCCAGACCACCCAGCTGATGGCCGACCACCTGAGCCCGCTCGGGGTCGGGCAGGGGCTGGCCATGCTCGCCGTCCTGTGGTGGTGCTGGTGCTCCTACGCCTGGCTCGGGACCACCATCCACGTCGACCACGGGATCGCGCGGCTCGCGATGTTCGGGGCGATGGCCGTGATGTTCCTCGTCTCGCTCACCATTCCCGAAGCCTTTGTCGATCATCCTGGCGGGTTGTTCGCGCCCGTGTTGTTCGTGGTCTGCTACGCGCTTGTGCGGCTGCTGCACCTCGTCGCCTACCTGGGCGCCGCGCGGCATGATCCCGGGCTGAAGCGCGTGTTGCTCCGGATGTTCGTCGGACTGCTGCCGAGCGTCATCCTGCTCGGTGTGGCGACGGCGCTGAGCGGGCCGTGGCAGCTGGGGCTGTGGGTGGTCGCGCTGCTCGTCGACTACCTCAACGTCTACCTCACCGGGCCCGACGGCTGGCGGCTGAACTCGCCCGCGCACTTCGCCGAGCGGTTCGGGCTGATCGTGATCATCGCGCTCGGGGAGTCGATCGTCGCGATCGGCATCGGGATCGGGGCGCTGCCGATGTCGTGGCCGGTCACCGGGGCGGCCGTGTGCGGGCTCGCGCTGGCCGCGGGCATGTGGTGGACGTACTTCGACGTCGTCGCGCGCGTGTCCGAGCACCGGCTGACGCGGGCGACCGGGCGCGAGCGCGCGAAGCTCGCCACCGACTCCTACACGTTCCTGCACCTGCCGCTGATCGCCGGGATCGTGCTGGTCGCCCTCGGCCTGAAGAAGGCGCTCCTCTACGTCGCCGACACCGAGCACCACGCGCCCGGCGAAGCGCTGCACGGCGTACCGGCCTGGACGTTGACCGGCGGGCTCGCGCTCTACCTGATCGCGCTGAGCTCCCTGCGCAAGCGCAACCTCGGCAGCTGGAACCACCAGCGCCTCGTCATCGCGGTCCTGCTGGTCGCGGCGACGCCGTTGCTGGAACACGTGCCCGCCGCCGTGCTGGTGCTGATCGTCGCCGCGGTCGTGCTCGCGCTCATCGCCTTCGAACGCCTGCAGTTCGCGGAGTGGCGCAAGCAGGTGCACGCCGAGCACTCATGACGACTCGAGCAGTTCCGGGCCGACGACCGAAAGGAGCTGCAGCTTCTCGGCGTCCTCGGTGCCGGGCGTGGCCGTGAACACCAGCAGCACCTGCGCGAGGTCGTCGGTGAACAGCAGCTGGCAGTCGAGGTCGATCTCGCCCAGGTTCGGGTGGACGATCGTCTTGCGCCGCTCCGACGGCACCCCGACCTCGTGCGCGTCCCACAGCTCGGCGAACTCCGCGCTCTTCGCCCGGACCAGCCGCGCGAGCTCGGTGGCCCGGGCGTCGGTGCCGCTGGCCGTCCGGAGGTTCGCCACCAGGAACCGGGCGTGCCGGGGGCGGTAGGCCGCCGGGTAGATCAGCTGCTCGTCCGGGTTGGTGAACCAGCGGTAGACGGCGCTGCGCGCGGGGCCGGTGTAGCCGGTCTCGTCGCCGAGCAGCGCCTTGGCCGGCTGGTTCTGCACGAGCGTCTCGCCGAGGTTCGACATCACCTGGGCGGGGGTGTCGTGCAGCCGGTCCAGCACGCGCATCAACGGCCGGCTGACGTGGTCGGAGCGCGAAACACGCGTCGGCGCGGTGTGGCCGGCGAGGCGGAACAGGTGGTCGCGCTCGTCGAGGGACAGGCGCAGGCCGCGCGCGATGGCGACGAGCATCTGCTCCGACGGCCGCGGTCCGCGCTGCTGCTCCAGCCGCGTGTAGTAGTCGGTGGACATGCCCGAGAGCGTCGCGACCTCCTCACGGCGCAGGCCGGCGGTACGACGACGCTGCCCCGGCGGCAGCCCGACGTCCTCCGGGCTCAGTGCCTCACGACGGCGGCGCAGGAAGTCGGCGAGTTCGGGTCGGTCCACACCCTCGATTATCGGCGCTTCCGCCGGGCGTGCCAGGGATCGCCGATCCCCCGTTCGACGCGCTCTGCCACGGCCCGCCCGTCGCGGCGACGCTGAGCGCATGACCACTTCACTCTCCGGCCGCACCTTCGTCGTCACCGGTGCCGCAGGCGGCCTCGGCGCCATCACCGCCCGCGACCTGGCCGCCCGCGGCGCGCACGTCGTGCTCGCCGTGCGCGACCCCGCCCGCGTCACGCCGCCGCCCGGCGACACCGAGGTCCGCCGCCTCGACCTCGCCGACCTGGCTTCGGTGCGCGCGTTCGCCGACGGCTGGTCCGGCGACCTCGACGTGCTCGTCAACAACGCGGGCGTGATGGCCGTGCCGTACGGCAAGTCCGTCGACGGCTTCGAGACGCACATGGCCGTCAACCACTTCGGGCCCTTCGCGCTGACGAACCTGCTGCTGCCGTACCTGACCGGCCGCGTCGTGACCGTGGCGTCCGGCCTGTCCCGGACGGGCAAGATCGAGCTGGACGACCTGAACTGGGACCGCCGCCACTACTCGCCGATGCGCGCCTACGGCCAGTCGAAGCTGGCGAACCTGCTGTTCACGCTCGAGCTGCAGCGCCGGCTCACCGAGGCCGGCAGCAAGGTGCTGGCCGTCGCGGCGCACCCGGGCGTCGCGCGGACCGGGCTCGACCGGCACGCCGGCGGCGTCCAGGCGGTGGTGGTCAAGGCGCTCTACCCGCTGATCACGCAGAAGAAGACGGAGTACGGCGCGCTGCCCACGCTCTTCGCCGCGACCGAGGACGTCCCGGGCAATGCCTACCTCGGCCCGGGCGGGCGATCCGGTGAGACGCCGAAGCCGGCCCGGCGGCGGCCCGCGGACAGCGACGCGGCCGTCGCGCGCGCCCTCTGGGACGTCTCGGCCCGGCTGACTCACTCGTAAGTGACCCCGCACTGGCGCCGAGCCGCATCCCACGTTAACCTACTCACGAGTAGGTAACGGGATGGAGGGCCACATGGCTGCGCCAAGGAAACGGGACGCGATGGGCTGGGGCCTTTCGGCGCTGACCCGGCTGGCCGGGAGCAAGGTCGTGGATCGGGCCGGGCTGCGCAAGCCCATCGAAGGCCTGGTCACGGCGGGGACGCGCAACGGCTTCCGCGCCGCGGGCGCGGCGACCCGGTCGTTCACGTCGGTGCGGAAGCTGGGCAAGCCCGCCCGGCTCGCGCCGACGTCCGACACCGGGCTGTTCGACCTCACGCCGAGCGAGGACCAGCAGCTCATCGTCGAGACCGTGACGGAGTTCGCCGCCGAGCAGCTGCGCCCGGCCGCCGCGGACGCCGACGCCAAGCTCGAAGCCCCGGAAGGCCTGCTGAGCCGGGCCGCCGAGCTGGGCATCAGCCTGGTCGGCATCCCCGAGGAGCTGGGCGGCGTCGGCACCGAACGCTCGGTCGTCACCAACGCGCTGGTCGCGGAGGCCCTCGCGCACGGCGACCTCGGGCTCGCGGTCGCGGTGCTCGCGCCGTCCGCGGTCAGCACCGCGCTGGTCAGCTGGGGCGACGAACAGCAGCAGGCGGACTACCTGCCCGCGTTCGTCGGCGAGAACGTGCCCGCCGCGGCGCTCGCGCTGCAGGAGCAGCGGGCGCTGTACGACCCGTTCAAGCCCGCGACGAAGGCTCGCCGCACCCCGAAGGGCTACCAGCTCGACGGCGTGAAGTCGCTGGTCCCGCGCCCGGCGCAGGCGGAGCTGTTCATCGTCTCGGCCGACCTCGAAGGCCGCGGCCCGGCGCTGTTCCTCGTCGAGTCGTCGAACGCCGGCGTGACCATCGAGGCCGAGCCGGCCATGGGCCTGCGCGGCGCCGCGACCGGCAAGCTGCACCTTTCGAGCGTCGCACTGCCGGCGGGCGCGCTGCTCGGCGGCGGCAAGCTCGACGTCTTCACCGAGCTCGTCCGGCTTTCGCGGCTGGGCTGGGCGGCGCTGGCCGCCGGCACCGCGAAGGCCGTCCTCGACTACGTCGTCCCCTACGTCAACGACCGGACGGCGTTCGGCGAGCCGATCAGCCACCGGCAGGCCGTGGCGTTCTCGGTGGCCGACATCGCGATCGAGCTGGAGGGGCTGCGGCTGGTCACGCTGCGCGCCGCGTCCCGGGCCGAGCAGGGCAAGTCCTACGCCCGCGAGGTCGCGCTGGCCCGGAAGCTGGCCGTGGACAAGGGCATGCAGATCGGCAACGCGGGCGTGCAGCTGCTCGGCGGGCACGGCTTCGTCAAGGAGCACCCGGTCGAGCGCTGGTACCGGGACCTGCGGGCCATCGGCGTCATGGAAGGCGCCGTCCTTCTTTAGGAAAGGGCTTTGAACCGATGATCAACCTGGAAGCTCCCAAGAAGGCCGGCGCGCTGATCAACCAGGCGTACCAGGCCGCGGCCGAGGTGTTCCGGCCGATCTCGCGCAAGTACGACCGCGCGGAGCACACCTACCCCGCCGAGCTGGACATGTTCGCGGCGCTGCTGGACGGCTTGAACTCGTCCGGCGAAGGCGGCGCCGGGGCGGCGGGCGTCCGGCGTTCCGGTTCCGACGACGCCAAGAAGGGCAACCGCAACGGCGCCAACCTGAACGTCGTCCTCGGCACGATCGAGATGTGCTGGGGTGACGTCGGCTTGCTGCTGTCGATGCCGCGGCAGGGCCTGGGCAACGCGGCAATCGGCTCGGTCGCGACCGACGAGCAGCTCAAGCGCTTCTCCGGGCTGTGGGCGGCGATGGCGATCACCGAGCCGTCGTGCGGTTCGGACTCGGCCGCGATCACGGCGACCGCGCGTCTCGACGGCGACGACTACATCCTCAACGGCGAGAAGATCTTCGTGACGTCGGGCGAGCGCGCGGACGCGGTCGTGGTGTGGGCGACGCTGGACAAGACGAAGGGCCGCGCGGCGATCAAGTCGTTCGTGGTCGAGAAGGGCACGCCGGGCCTCGAGGTGGTGCGCGTCGAGCACAAGCTCGGCATCCGCGCGTCGGACACCGCGGTGCTGCGCTTCGAGAACTGCCGCGTCCCCGCGGAGAACCTCTTGGGCACGCCGGAGATCGACACGGCCAAGGGTTTCGCGGGCGTCATGCAGACGTTCGACAACACCCGCCCGCTGGTGGCGGCGATGGCGATCGGCGTCGCACGGGCGGCGCTGGAGGAGACGCGCCGGATCCTGACGGACGCGGGCGTGGTCATCGACTACGACCGCCCGGCACACACCCAGCACGCGGCGGCCGCGGAGTTCCTGCGCCTGGAAGCGGACTACGAGTCGGCGTACCTGCTGACGCTGGAGTCGGCGTGGATGGCGGACAACCGCAAGCCGAACTCGCTGCAGGCGTCGATGGCGAAGGCCAAGGCCGGGCGTTCGGTGGTGGACATCGCGCTGAAGTGCGTCGAGCTGACCGGGGCTTACGGCGAGGAGTCGCTGCTCGAGAAGTGGGCGCGGGACGCGAAGATCCTCGACATCTTCGAGGGGACCCAGCAGATCCAGCAGCTCATCGTGGCTCGGCGGGTGCTGGGGAAGACGAGTGCTCAGCTGAAGTAGGTCGCCGGCGGTCGGCCTCCGGTACGCTCGCCCGCGGAGGCCGACCTTGACCGAACCTGCCAGGACCGACGACGCCGTGGTGTACGAGCCCGGTGACACCACTCCGATCAAGACGCCCGAAGAGTGGGCCGCCGAGGGGTGGGATTCCGGGCGGCAGAACCCGAAGACCCTCGACGAAGCCCGGGCCGCGCTCGCCGCGCGGATCGCCGCGCACGACTCGTCCGACACCGAAGCCGACTCCGGCGCCTACGACGCGCTGGAGGGCTGACCGTGTACGTCCCCTGGCTCGTCGACGCCGCTCGCAGCACCGGCTACCCCGTCGTCGAGGTCGCCGGGTGGCAGACCCGTGGCCACGGCGGCATGCGCGTCGTCGAAGGGGTCGTCGGGCACCACACCGCGACCGCCGACTCCGCGCCGGGCGACTACCCCTCCCTGGACCTCGTCACCCGCGGCCGCCCCGACCTGGCCGGGCCGCTGTGCAACCTCGGCCTCGGCCGCAGCGGCACGATCTACGTCGTCGCCGCCGGCTGCGCCTACCACGCCGGCGCGTCCCGCTGGCTCGGGTTCCTCGACCTGAACGACGAGTTCCTCGGCATCGAAGCGGAGTCCGCGGGCAACGGCGGCTGGACCGACGCGCAGCGCGACGCCTACCCGAAACTCGTCGCCGCACTGCTGCGCTACATGTCCCGCGGCGTCGAGCGCTACGCCGGGCACAAGGACGTCTGCGTGCCACCCGGCCGCAAGATCGACCCGGCCGGCATCGACACCGGCTGGCTCCGCCAGCGCGCCACCACCGGCGCACCCGGCACGACAGGAGTCGAGATCTTGGAACGCATCACGGTCACGCCGCCGGACGCGGGTGCGCACACGGTGCGCGTCTTCCTGTCCGGCAGCCCGGGCTCGGCGATCGTCGTCCGGCCGCGGCTGGGCGACGACGGCTCCGCGAAGCCGATGTGGGTGCCGGGCATCCTCGCGTGGGGTTCGGACCACGCGGGCGTCGGCCACGACCCCGCGCAGCAGCCGGGTTACGACCCGAAGCTGACGTCGCACCGGCGTTACGAGCTGCCGGGCGCGGTGTGGGCGGACGTCAGCTACAGCGCGGCCGAGCCGTTCGACCTCGACCTAGTCGGCTGAGCCGGCGGCGATAGCGGACAACCCGCAAGCCGAACTCGGTGCAGGCCTCGATGGCGAAGGCCAAGGCCGGCCGCTCGGTGGTGGACATCGCGCTGAAGTGCGTCGAGCTGACCGGCGCGTACGGCGAGGAGTCGCTGCTCGAGAAGTGGGCGCGGGACGCGAAGATCCTCGAGTTTTCGAAGGCACTCAACAGATTCAGCAGCTCATCGTAGCTCGACCGAGTGCTGGGGAAGACGTCCGCTCAGCTGAAGTAGGGCTCTAAGTCGGGAGCCCAAGAATGAATCTGGACGGAAATTATCCGACACGTCCTCCGCTGCACTAATGCTGACATTTCATACCGACAGTCTATGCCCCACGCCTGATCATCCCAAAGCCGATCACTCATCGTGACAACGGATGCCTGTTCAGCATTCGTGGTTACCCATCTGCCCTATTGCCGAACCGCATGGAATCGAGCAACGATGATCTTTTATGGTCGCCGCCTGAGCATCGCCCAGAATCAGGGAGGGTCACATGAAACAGAGACTCGAGACCGGAGTATTATACTGCGAGGATAACTTACGCCAGTTGACGCGAATTCCAGACAATTCCGTGGATCTCATCTACCTGGACCCACCATTCTTTTCGAACCGAAACTATGAAGTCATCTGGGGCGACGAGGCTGAAGTCAGGTCATTCGAAGACAGGTGGGCAGGCGGCATCACCCTCTACATCGAATGGATGCGCGACAGGGCCCGAGAGCTGCATCGCGTACTCAAGGATAGCGGCTCTCTCTACCTTCATTGCGACCCACATGCAAGCCACTATCTAAAGGTAATGCTTGACGAGATATTCGGCCAATCCATGTTTCGAAATGAAATAGTCTGGCGCAGAACAGGTGCTCACGGAAAGGCCCGACGCTACAGCCCGATTCACGACACCATCCTCTTTTACACAAAAAGCAATAGCTACATATGGAATAAGATTAAACGCCCATACATGAAAGGACACGTGAAGGAGCACTTCATCCAAGACGAGAGCGGGTGGCGAACCAACTACTATGGAAACGTTCTAACCGGAAGCGGGCGACGCGGCGGGCTGTCAGGAATGCCCTGGAGAGGGATCGACCCAACAAGCAAAGGGCGACACTGGGCGATACCTCGCGCATTATTAGATGAGATTGATGACGATCTTTCGAGCCTAACGCAACACGAGAAGCTTGACCGACTCCTCGAACTAGGCCTCATCATGCTTAATCCGGACAACTACTGGCCCTCTTATCAACACTACATCACCCCTCAAGACGGCACGACCGTCCCAGACATCTGGGCCTATCAACCGTACACTGAGGGCGCAGTATTCGGAACCAATGAAGGTGTCGATTCTGACGTCAGATGGCTGTCGACCCGAGACAAAGAGAGACTTGGATACCCGACCCAAAAACCAGAGGCGCTGCTCCGGCGGATTATCGAGGCCAGCAGCAACACGGGTGACCTGATCCTGGATCCTTTTTGCGGATGCGGCACGACGGTCACAGTCGCGGAAAAAATGTCGCGCGAGTGGATAGGTATCGACATCAGCCCCACAGCCGTGAACATCATGGAAGCCCGAATCAGAAAGTCCTCGCCAAAAGAACAGTTCCCAAAGTCATCGGAATGCCCGTAGCGGAAGATGATCTACATAATCTCAAAGCGTTTGAGTTTCAGAATTGGGTAATACAGAAGTGCTGGGGCACTCACGCTCCGCGCAAGTCTGGCGACATGGGCATTGATGGCTACTCGTTCATGACTCATGATCCAATACAGGTGAAACAGTCCGAAAGAGTTGGACGAAACGTGATCGACAACTTTGAAACCGCCGTCCGGAGGGCCGGCAGCGACTGCGGCTATGTTGTAGCATTTAGCTTCACGCGCGGCGCGAGAGAAGAAGCTGCCAGAGCGCGATGGCAAGACAAGTTAAATATCGAACTGATAACCATTAAGCAACTCTTAAACCCTGAGATTCATCAGCGGCTAGCCCTGCTCAGCGGTGTCTTGGCAACCGTGATCGATTTGCCGCTTCCCGCAGCTCGGAGTCAGCAAGCTCGCCCCAAGGCGGAGGAGCTGATCAAAAGCAGCCGCGAGGCAATCTGAAGACAAGGCCACTCACGCCTACCTTAACCGCAGGTCACACTGCGCTCCCTTCAGAAGCGGCGATCCGGTCGTCGAGGAACTCGTCCAGGTAGCGCCACGTCGTGCCGCGCGCCTTGCGGCCGGTCAGGACGCCCAGGTGCCCGCCCGGCGCAGTCTTGAAGCGGACCTCGGGCGCGTTGTCCAGCAGCTCCACCACGCGCTCCACCGACGCCTGGGGCGCGATCGTGTCGTTCTGGCCCGCCACCACCAGTGTCGGGACCTTCACCGTCGACAGCGAGATCACCCGGCCGTTGAGGTCCACCTTGCCCTCCGCCAGGTCGTTGGTGCGGAACAGGCGGTGGTACAGCTGGCCGAACGTGCGGCCCGGGTAGGCGTACATGTTGTCCATGAAGTGGTCCACCGCCTCGATCTGGGCCAGGTAGTCCCGGTCGTCGAGGTTCTTGAGGATCGCGATCGGCTTCGTGATCTCCTTGCTGATGCCCGTCGCCTTGAACACCCGGCTGACCAAATAGGACGGTGCGCCGCCGAACGCGCGGTAGATCGGCGTCAGCAGGTGGCCGCCTGTGAGGTCGACCAGCGGGCGGAACGGGGCGACGATCGGGATCGCCGTGAAGTCCACCGGGGAGCCGATCGCCGTGATCGACGCGATCGGCAGGTCCGGCTGGTCGGCGTTCACCAGCAGCGAGAAGATCCCGCCCAGCGACCACGACACCAGGTGCACGGCCTGGCCGCCGTTGTCGGCGCTGACCTTGCGGATCGCGCGCGGCAGCACCTCGTCGATCCAGTGCTCGATGCCCAGGCGCCGGTCGGAGAACGCGACCATGCCGTAGTCGACGAGGTAGGCGTTGCGGCCGGCCTCGACGAGGTGCTCGATGAGGCTGCAGCCGCGGCGCAGGTCGAAGCAGATCGCCGGCGCGGCCAGTGGCGGCACCAGCAGGATCGGCGGCCCCGACACCGGACGGCTGCTGTGCGTCATCCGGTACACCGAGCGGTTCGGGCCCTGGTCGATCAGTACCCGCGGCATCGGGCGGAGATCGGCGACCCCGCCGTGCAGCACCTTGCCGACCACGTTCGACGCCGCGGCGGCCAGCCGTGCGGGCGGTGAAGCCATTCTCTTGCCTCCTGGATGTCCCCCGGGGATTCCAGGCAATCTTGCCAGTGCGGACGCGCGCGGCTCAACATCACCACACCGGCAAGCACCCCGCAAGCACGTCCGATTCGGACAGTCGTTGGGCCGTCCGAGTTACTCCGGGCCCGCCCCGGGAGCGCTCTCCGCGGCCCGCGCTTCGTACGCCGCACGGGCCGGGGAATGGGCCGCTGAAGCCAAAAGCTGATCCGCTTTCAACGTCCGCGCGAGCAGTTCGGCGGCCCGGCGCGGCAGCAGTCCCGTGAGTTTGCCCATAGGACCCAGTGACCGGGGCACGAAGACGTCAAACTTCGGCTTCCGCAGCGCGGCGACGATGGCGTCGGCGACGTCTGCCGGGCTCGCGGACTTGAACAGCTTCGCCTCGCCGAGGCCGCTCGCGAGCTCGGTCCGCACGATCGCGGGCATCACGCAGGAGACGTGCACGCCGGAGCCGTGCAGCTCCAGGTGCACGGCCTCGGACAGCCCGACGACGGCGTGCTTGGTCGCGCAGTACGTCGCCGCGCCCGGAAAGCCCGCTTTGCCGGCGAACGACGCGACGTTGACGATGTGCCCGCTGCGGTGTGGCCGCATCCGCTTCATCGCTTCGCGGGTGCCGTGGATGACGGCGTGCAGGTTGATCTCGAGCTGCCGCCGGGTCGTCGCGTCGCTCTCCTCTTCGAGGCCGGCGAGCGGCATGATCCCGGCGTTGTTGATCAGCACGTCGATGCGGCCGTGGCGGCGTTCGACCTCGTCGAGGAACCCGGTGAAACCGCGGATGTCGGTGACGTCCAGCGGCAGCGCGTCGGCGCCCAGCTCACCGGCCGTTTTCTCGGCCCGGACCTGGTCGAGGTCGCCGATCACCACCTGTGCGCCCAGCCGGGCGAGCGCCGACGCGGTCGCCGCGCCGATCCCCTGCCCGCCGCCGGTGATGACGACGACCTTGCCCGCGAGATTCTCGGCCACGGCGACTCCTTCGTCTGTTGGCAACGCGTCAACAGTGTCGCTCGCCGGCCGCGATCGCGCTACCCCACGCGCTGCTCCAGCACCTGACCGGTCCAGCCGTCGACGTCGAACCGCACGGTCGGCTTGAAGCCCTGGCTCTCGTAGTAGCGCTGCAGGTCGCCGTCACCGCCGGCCCAGCAGTCGACGCGCACGAGGTCGATGCCGCGGCGCTTGGCCTCGTCGAGCGCGTACTCGACGAGCCGCCCGCCGACGCGCTGCCCGGTGAACCGCCGGGAGGTGATCAGCAGCCGCACGTACAGCTCACGCTCGTCGACGGCGGGCACGTGCGGATCGTGGTCCTCGGAGACGATCAGCGCGCCCGCGGGCTGACCCTCGACCATCGCGATCCGCAACCCGGGATCGGCGGCCATGCCCTGGACGCGCTCGACCCGCTTCGGAACGCCGCTCCACGGCTCGGTCCCCCACTGCTTCGAGCTGCCCCGCGCGACCAGCCACTCGACGGCTTCGTCGAAGAAGCGCAGCAGGATGTCGACGTCCCCGGAGTCACCCGATCGGATGACGATGTTGTCCATGCCCCCTGTTTACCGGACCGGGCGGACGCGCGGGCGTGCTTCGGCGAAGGCGAGCAGCTCAGCCCACGCCGAGGTGGCGGGAGATCAGCATCTTCTGGACCTCGCTCGTCCCTTCGCCTATCTCCAGGATCTTGGCGTCGCGGTAGAAGCGGCTCACCGGGTACTCGTTCATGAAGCCGTAGCCACCGAAGATCTGGGTCGCGTCGCGCGCGTTGTCCATCGCCGCGTTCGAGGCCACCAGCTTGGCGATCGACGCTTCCTTCTTGAACGGCTCGCCGCGCAGCATCTTCGACGCCGCCTGGTAGTACGCGAGGCGGGCCGTGTGGGTGCGGACCTCCATGTCGGCGATCTTGAACTGGATCGCCTGGTACTCGCCGATGCGCTTGCCGAACGCGACGCGGTCCTTCACGTAGCCCAAGCACTCGTCGACGCAGCCCTGGGCCAGGCCCACCGACAGCGCGGCGATCGCGACGCGGCCTTCGTCCAGAATGGACAGGAACTGGGCGTACCCGCGGCCGCGCGTGCCGACCAGGTTCGCCAGCGGGACGTGAACGTCCGAAAAAGACAGTTCGTGCGTGTCCGAGCAGTTCCAGCCGACCTTCGAGTACTTCGGCGCGACCTCGAAGCCCGGCGTGCCCGACGGGATGAGGATCGCCGAGATCTCCTTGCGGCCGTTCTCCATCACGTCCGTCACGGCGGTGACCGTGACCAGGCGGGTGATGTCCGTGCCCGAGTTCGTGATGAACGCCTTGCTGCCGTTGACGACCCAGTCGTCGCCGTCCTGACGCGCGCGCGTGCGGGTCGCGCCCGCGTCCGAACCGCCGCCCGGCTCCGTCAGGCCGAAGCCGCCCAGGGCCGTGCCCTCGCACAGCGACGGGAGCCACTTTTCCTTCTGCTCCTGCGTGCCGAAGCGGTAGATCGGCATCGCACCAAGGGAAACGCCCGCCTCCAGCGTGATCGCGACCGACGAGTCGACGCGGGCGAGTTCCTCCAAGGCCAGGCACAGCGCGAAGTAGTCGCCGCCCATGCCGCCGAACTCCTCCGCGAAAGGCAGGCCGAACAGGCCCATCTCGCCCATCTTCGCGACGATCTCGTACGGGAACTCTTCCTTCTCGTACAGCGCGCCGATCACCGGCGCCACTTCGGCGTGCGCGAAGTCCTCGACCGTCTTGCGGAGGGACTCGTATTCCTCGTCCAGGCGGAAGTCGATCACGGCTGCTCCTCTTGGGGCGTCACTACGGCAAGGGTTTCGTCCAGCGCGACCTGTTGGCCGGCCCGGACGGGAAGTTCACTGACGACGCCATCGATCGGCGCGGTGACGGTGTGCTCCATCTTCATCGCCTCGACGACCAGCAACGGCGTCCCGGCACGCACGACGTCGCCCGCGGCGACCTTGACAACGAGCACGGTGCCCGGCATCGGGCTGACGACCGGCCCGGCGCCGGCGGCCTCGCCGCGTGACGACAGCACGAATTCCTGCTCCCCGAAGGGAAAGCTCTGACCGTCGCGAGCCAGCCACACCGTCCGATCAGGACCGGACGCGTGCCGGTACCGGTGGAGCACGCCACCCTGGCGAACCTCCAGCAGGGACCCGTCACGGCGCGCCGAGACGCGCACCGGCGCCGCGTCGTCGACGAAGACGGTCGCCGCGGCAGGCGTGCCCTCCACCCGCACCACGGCCGACGTCCGGCCGGACTTCAACCGGAACGTCACGCCGCCGGCCGCGCCCATCCGCCAGCCGTCCGGGACGTCCCACGGGTCCACAACGGAACCCGACGGCTGCAGCTCCAGCAGGCGGTCCAACGCGGCCGCGACGAAGAACTCCGCGGGCACCTCCGAGGAGACCAATGTGGACAGACGACGGTCGACCAGTTCGGTGTCGAGACGCCCGGACCGCACGTCCTCGTCCGCCAGCAATCCCCGCAGGAACGTGGTGTTCGTGCCGACGCCCAGCACCGCCGTGTCGGCCAGCGCCCGGTCGAGCCGGTGCAACGCGGCCGCGCGGTCCGGACCCCAGGCGATGACCTTGGCCAGCATCGGGTCGTAGTTCGAGCCGATCACCGCGCCCGGCGCCAGCCAGGAGTCGACGCGCACGCCGTCACCGGACGGCTCGTGCACCGCCAGCACCGTGCCGCCGGTCGGGATGAACCCGCGCGCCGGGTCCTCGGCGTACACCCGCGCTTCGACGGCGTGGCCACGCAGGGAAACGTCCGACTGCGCAACGGAAAGCCGTTCACCGGCCGCGACGCGGACCTGCCACTCGACGAGGTCGAGGCCGGTGACCAGCTCGGTGACCGGGTGCTCGACCTGCAGCCGGGTGTTCATCTCCATGAAGAAGAACTCGTCCGGGTTGTGCGCCGACATGATGAACTCGACCGTGCCCGCGCCGACGTAGCCGACCGAGCGCGCCGCCTCGGCGGCCGCCGTGCCCATCTTGTCGCGGGTCGCCTCGTCGAGCAGCACCGACGGCGCCTCCTCGATGATCTTCTGGTGCCGCCGCTGCAGGCTGCACTCGCGCTCACCGAGGTGGATGACGTGCCCGAACGTGTCGGCCATGACCTGGATCTCGATGTGCCGCGGCGTCGTGACGAACCGCTCGATCAGCAGGGTGTCGTCGCCGAAGGAACTCTTGGCCTCGCGCCGCGCCGACTCGATGGCCTCGTCCAGCTCATCGGGAGCGTGCACCAGCCGCATGCCCTTGCCGCCACCACCGGCGGACGGCTTGATCAGCAGCGGGTACCCGACGTCGGCCGCGGCCGCGGCGAACCCGCCGGCCGGGATGTCCACATCGGACGCTCCGGGCACGACCGGGACACCGGCCTTCGACACCGTCGCCTTGGCGCGGATCTTGTCGCCCATGGCGTCGATCGCGGCGACCGGCGGCCCGATGAACACCAGTCCGGCGTCCTCGCACGCCTGCGCGAACGCGGCGTTCTCGGCCAGGAAGCCATAACCCGGGTGCACCGCCTGCGCGCCCGAAGACACGGCGGCGTCCACAATGGCCGGAATGGACAGGTAACTGCGAGCGGCTTCGGCGGGCCCGATGCGGACGGCGGTGTCCGCCTCGTGGACGTGCCGCGCTTCGGCGTCGGCGTCGCTGTAGACGGCGACGGCGCGGATGCCGAGGTCGCGCAACGTGCGGATGACCCGCACCGCGATCTCGCCACGGTTCGCGACCAACACTGAGTCGAACATGATCACATCCGGAAGACGCCGTAGTTGACATCGGACAAGGGAGCGTTCGCCGCGGTCGAGAGCGCGAGGCCGAGGACCGTGCGGGTGTCGGCCGGGTCGATGACGCCGTCGTCCCACAGCCGCGCGGTGGAGTAGTACGGGCTGCCCTGCGCCTCGTACTGCTCGCGGATCGGGTCCTTGAACGTCTCTTCGTCCTCTGTGGACCATTCGCCGCCGCGCCCCTCGATGGAGTCGCGGCGGACCGTCGAGAGGACCGACGCCGCCTGCTCGCCGCCCATCACCGAGATCCGCGCGTTCGGCCACATCCAGAGGAACCGCGGCGAGTACGCCCGGCCGCACATCGAGTAGTTGCCGGCGCCGAACGAGCCGCCGATCACGACGGTCAGCTTCGGCACCCGCGCGCAGGCCACCGCGGTGACCATCTTCGCGCCGTGCTTGGCGATGCCGCCGGCCTCGTAGGCGCGCCCGACCATGAAGCCGGTGATGTTCTGCAGGAACAGCAGCGGGATCGAGCGCTTGTCGCACAGCTCGATGAAGTGCGCGCCCTTCATCGCGGACTCGGCGAAGAGGACGCCGTTGTTCGCGACGATGCCGACCGGGTGGCCGTGGATCCGGGCGAACCCGGTGACCAGCGTCGCGCCGTACTCCTTCTTGAACTCGCCGAACCGGCTGCCGTCGACGATCCGCGCGATCACCTCGCGCACGTCGTACGGCGTGCGCGAGTCGGTCGGCACCACGCCGTACAGCTCGTTGGGGTCGACGGCCGGTGCTTCGGTCGGCAGGACGTCCCACGGGCGCGGCGTGCGCGGCCCGAGCGTCGAGACGATCGAGCGGACGATCCGCAGCGCGTGCGCGTCGTCGTCGGCGAGGTGGTCGGTGACGCCGGACTGGCGCGAGTGGACGTCGCCGCCGCCCAGCTCCTCGGCCGTGACGACCTCGCCGGTCGCGGCCTTCACCAGCGGCGGGCCGCCGAGGAAGATCGTGCCCTGGTTCCGGACGATCACGGCCTCGTCGCTCATCGCGGGGACGTACGCGCCGCCCGCCGTGCAGGAGCCGAGCACCGCGGCGATCTGCGGGATGCCGCGCGCGGACATCGTCGCCTGGTTGTAGAAGATCCGGCCGAAGTGCTCACGATCCGGGAAGACCTCGTCCTGCCGCGGCAGGAACGCGCCGCCGGAGTCCACCAGGTAGACGCACGGCAGGTTGTTGTGGAGCGCGACCTCCTGGGCGCGCAGGTGCTTCTTCACCGTCATCGGGTAGTACGTGCCGCCCTTGACGGTGGCGTCGTTGGCGACGATCACGCACTCGCGGCCGGAGACGCGCCCGATCCCGGTGATGATGCCCGCCGACGGCGCTTCGTCGTCGTACAGTCCGTTCGCGGCCAGCGGCGACAGCTCGAGGAACGGCGAACCCGGGTCCAGCAGCGTGTCGACGCGGTCGCGCGGGAGCAGCTTGCCGCGTTCGACGTGCCGGGTGCGTGACTTCTCCGGGCCGCCGAGGCGGGCGCTCGAGAGGCGTTTGCGGAGGTCTTCGACCAGCTCCGCGTGGGATGTGGCGTTGCGGGCGTAAGCCTCGCTGTCCGGGGCAGCAGACGTCCCCAGAGCCGGCGTGTCCATGGGCTCCCTCGAAGTTAGCGGTCGTTAACCTCCGTCCCGATGTTAGCGACCGCTAACCTGGCTGTCCAGTCGCCCGGACGCCGTGAAGGCCACCCCGGACGCACCGGGATGGCCTTCACGACCGGAGGGGACCGGGTTCAGCCGATGGCACCCCGGAGCGGGGCGTAGTAGCCGCCGGACTGGCCGGCCGCCGTCGGGTGGTACGACTCGATGACCGGCCAGGTGAGGCTGTGCAGGTAGTCGCCGGCCGAGGAGCAGATGTTGTGGCCGGTGAACGCCGACCGGACGTCGACGAACGTCGCGCCCGCCGCCACCGCGCGCGACGCCGTCACCGACGCCAGCGTGTCGGCGCCCGAGTTGATCGCGGTGCGCTTGGTGTCGCTCAGCCCGACCCAGCAGGAGCCGGGCACGGTGTAGAAGCGCGGGTAGGACAGGACGACGAGCCGCGCGCCCGGCGCCTTCGCCTTGATCGCGTTGTAGGTGTTCGTCAGCAGCGCCGGGAGGGTGTTGTTGACGTAGGTCTTCGCGGTGTTGACGCGATTGGTGCAGTCCGCGTCGCTGCCGAGGGTGCAGGTCTGGATCACGTCGGTGAAGCCGGCGTCGTTGCCGCCCACGGTGACGGTGACCAGGGTCGCGTTGGCGGGGATCGAGTTGGCCTGGCTGATGACGTCCGGCGTCTTGGCGCCGGAACAGGCCAGGAACGTGAGCGCCGTGCCGGCGTGGGCGTTGGTCCACAGCTGGGCGTAGGCGTTCGAGCTGCGGTAACAGCTCCCGGAACTGCCGTAGCTGCCGGCCCCGACCCCGGAGGAGTAGGAGTCGCCGAGCGCGGCGTAGACGGCCCCGGCGGCATGAGCGGTGCCCACGACGCCGAGGGTGGACAGGGCGACGGCACCCAGTGCTGTGGTCAGCCGCAGGAGAAAGCGTCGCGCGGTACGGATCGGAACCCCCATGGGCCACTCCTTTGTGACAGAACCGATGGGAAAATCACACCAGGTGAGGCCTTCACAAGGAAGAGCGATTACTCGTAAGTAACCCTCTTGGCCCACTACTTAAGTCAGGTGGGTGGAATTCGCACCGGTCAGCCGCCACCTGCTGCGCGGTTTCCAGGCCTTCACCGAGCGCGTGGCGCCGTCGGGCGCGGCGTTGGCAGCGTGGTCCGGTGGGATCCACCCGCGCTACATCAGCCGGGGAACACCGTGGCCCGCGATCTGCGTCATAGACGCTCACCAGGGAAGTTAGCGACCGCTAACCGGCCACCCCTAATATGGCCGGATGGCGGCGAACCCGACTCCCCTCGTGAACGGCGAGAAGGCGAACAGACGCGAACAGATCATGTCCGCGGCCGCCGAGTTGTTCGCCCACCACGGCTTCCACGGCGTCGGCATCGACGACATCGGCGCCGCGGTCGGCATCTCCGGCCCGGCACTCTACCGCCACTTCCGCAGCAAGGACGCCATCCTCGGCGAGATGCTGAACTCGATCAGCCGCTACCTGCTCGACGGCGGCACCGCGCGGGCGAGCCGGCGCGGCGAACCGGACGACACGCTGAGCGGGCTGGTCCGGTTCCACGTCGATTTCGCGCTCGAGCACCCGGCGCTGATCACCGTCCAGGAGCGCAACCTCGCGAACCTCACCGACACCGACCGCAAGCAGGTGCGCGCGCTGCAGCGGCAGTACGTCGAGGTGTGGGTCCGCGCGATCCGCGACGCGCTGCCGGAGCTGGGCGAACGCCAGGCGCGGTCGGCGGCGCACGCCGTGTTCGGACTGATCAACTCGACGCCGTACAACCGCCATCTCGGTGACGCCGAACTCGCGGAACTGCTCTGCCGCCTCGCGCTGGGTGCGTTGCGCGCGGCCGGATGACCGACCCGGATCAAGGTATCCCCATGAGCGCCGTCGCTGGTGTTTGATGGGGCACGTGGACCCGGACTGGAGCGAGCCGGAACGGCAGCTCGTAGAGAAGGCGCAGCGCGCGTTGACCGCGCTGAGCCTCGGCAACGACGCCGTGGCGCTCGGCGAGCTCGCCCCGACGGCCGCCGAACCGCAGGCCCGCGCGGACGAGACCAAGGACCTGATGCTGCTGTTGTTCGGCGAGTGCAGCGCGATGGTCTCCACCCTGGGCGACGGCGGCAGTGCGCCGGTCAAGGTCCAGGTCTTCGACGAGGACGGCGAAGAGGTCTCGATCGACCAGGCCGACCCGCCGGTGCGGACGGCCGTGCGGACGCTGCTCGCCGAGGTGCACGGCAACACCGAAGCGGCGCAGGAGCAGGTCGAGATCGCCCTGGCCAACGCGGCGCCCGACGAGGTCGACAGCCTGGTGCTGCAGGCCCTGCGCTGGACGATCCGGCTGTCGGTGGAGTGCCTGGACCGCGACCTGCCCGTGGCGCCCTGGATCTCGGAAGCCGTCTCGGACTAGCGCGGCACTTTCACGTGAAAGTGCCGCTTCACGCCGGGCGCAGAGAGCGCACGATCGGGGTCAGGTACAGCTCCGCGATGCGACGGCGTTCGACGTCGTCGTCCACCGGCAGCACCGTCTCGGGTGTCAGCACCAGGGAGACCACGATCCGGATGAGCAGCTCGGCCATGCCGTCGATGTCGTCGTCCGGCAGGCTGAGGCGGCCCGCGGCGACCTCCGCGCGGAAGTGCGTCGCGATCCGGGCCCGCGCGGCCGCGAACAGGCCGCCGGCCTGCACCGTCAGGTGCGGCAGGATCAGCTCCGGTTCGGTGCGCAGCAGGCGGTTGAGCAGCCGGTGCCCGCGCAGGTACACCAGCGAGAAGCTCAACCCCTCGATGAGCTTCTCCTCCGGCGTCGGCTGCGCTTCGAGGACGGCGTCGACCTTCGTCAGGAACCGCTTCATCTCCCGCAGGATCAGGGCGTTGAGCAGCTGGTCCTTCTTCGGGAAGTACCGGTAGATCGTCACGCGCGAGAGCCCGACGCGGCGCGCGACGTCGTCCACGGTGAACCGGCGCAGCCCGAAGTCCTCGGCCTGGGTCAGGGCCGCGCCCATGATCCGCTCGGACGTCTCGTCACCGGGCAGCTCGGCGTCGAGCGCGTGCTGCAGGAGGTTGCGCATGGGACAACCCTAGGCTGCTTTACAACTTGACGGAACTTGTTTCATGCGTTCTCCTGTTTCAGGACACGGGGAGGCACGCATGGGTGATCGTGAAGCGACGGCCGAGAGGCTGCTCAAGTCGAGCGCCCGGCTCTCCTACGACCCGGACGTCGACGTCCACTGGGCCGCGCCGCTGAACGAGGACCAGTTCTTCATCCCCGAACGGCTGGTTTCGCTGTACGGCACGCCGTTGTGGGACACGCTGACGCGCGCGCAGCGGATCGAGCTGTCGCGCCAAGAGCTGGTCAACACCGTCAGCGTCGGCATCTGGTTCGAGATCATCCTGATGCAGATGCTGCTGCGCGCGTCCTACCGGCAGGACCCGACGACGCGGCACGTGCACTACGCGCTGACCGAGGTCGCCGACGAATGCCGGCACTCCACGATGTTCGCGACGCTGATCGAGCGCGTCGGCGGCCGGCCCTACCGCAACAACCGCTGGCTGCAACGGTCCGCGCAGGCGCTGCCGCTGATCCTGCACGGGCCCGCGATGTGGGTGGCCACGCTGATCGGTGAGGAGATCTTCGACGCGCTGCAGCGCGAGCACCTCGACGACGAGTCGGTGCAGCCGGTGGTGCGCGCGGTGATGCGGATCCACGTCACCGAAGAGGCGCGGCACGTCCGCTACGCGCGCGACGACCTGGTCCGTTCGCTGGCCGGCGCGCCGTGGTGGCGCAAGGAGTTCACGCGCATTGTCGTTGCCGCGGGCGCGTTGCTGATGTCGCGGCTGCTGTCCCGGCCGCGGCAGTACCAGCGCGCCGGGCTCGACCCCGCGGTGGCCGTCGCGGCGGCGCGGTCGAGCGCGCACCGGCGGGAGACGCTCTCGTTCGGCGCCCGGAAACTGGTGCGGTTCCTGCGGGAGAACGACCTGATAGGCGGGCCGAGCGCGGTGCTCTGGCGCCGCGCCGGGATGCTCTAGGAGGGAAAGCCATGGCACTCAAGGATCTTCTCGTCGCGGGCACCGGCCGCCTCGCGGACCGGATCAGCACAGTGGGCGACGAAGCGGGCGAACGCGCCGACGACGTCGCGTGGCGGGTGGCGAAGCTGTCCGACAAGGCGGCCGAGCGCCTCGGCGACGTCGCGGCCGGCGCGTCCCGCCGGGTCGCGAACCGCTTGGTGCGGCTGGGCGAACGGGTCGCGGGCCGCTAGCCCAGCAACGCCTTCACCAGCGCGGCGATCTGCTCGGTCTCGATGAGGAACGAGTCGTGGCCGTACGGCGACGTCACCACCGCGGGCTCCGTCGTGCCCTTGATCCCGGCCGCGATCTCCGCCGACTGGTAGAACGGATAAAGCCGGTCGCTGTCCACCCCGCCGATCACCGCGCGAGCCGTCACGCGCCCGAGGGCCGCCGCGACGCCGCCGCGGTCGCGGCCGACGTCGTGGGTGTTCATCGACTCCGTCAGGACCAGGTAGCTGTTCGCGTCGAACCGGCCGGCCAGCTTCTCCGCGTGGTGGTCCAAATAGGACTCGACGGCGAACCGCCCGCCCCGCAACGGGTCCTCGCCGCTCTGGTGGTTCCGGCCGAACCGGTCGGCCAGCTCCGGCTCGCTGCGGTAGGTCACGTGCGCGATCCGGCGCGCGACGCCGAGGCCGCGGTACGGCCCGGCCGGCGCCGAGTAGTAGTCACCACCGTGCCAGTCCGGGTCGGCGCGGATCGCGTGCAGCTGCGGGGCCGCCCAGGCGATCTGCTCGGCCGACGCGCGCGCCGTCGACGCCAGGACCAGCACCGTCGCCACCCGAGAGGGCAGCGATACCGCCCACTCGAGCGCGCGCATCCCGCCCATCGACCCGCCGACGACGGCCGCCCAGCGCGTGATCCCGAGCGCGTCGGCCAGCACGGCCTCGGTCGCGACCTGGTCCCGGACCGTCACGACCGGGAAGCGGCTGCCCCACGGCGCCCCGTCGGGATCGGGTGACGACGGCCCGGTCGAGCCCTGGCAGCCGCCGAGCACGTTCGGGACCACGACGAAGAACTCCGTGGTGTCCAAGGCTTTCCCGGGCCCGATCAGGCCGTCCCACCAGCCCGCGCTGGGGTGGCCGGGCTCGGCCGGCCCGGCGGCGTGGCTGTCGCCGGTCAGCGCGTGCTCGACGAGGATCGCGTTGGACGCGTCGGAGTTCAGCGTCCCCCACGTCTCGTAGGCCAGGGTGTACCCGGGCAGCGCACCACCGGCCTCGAGCGCGAGCTCGGGGCCGGTGACGAACTGCCTGCGGCCTGGCGGATCACCGATCCGCCAGGCCCCGGTGACGGGCTCAGCCGTCACAGATCCGCCTTGGCCGCCCGGAATCCGGCCTCCAGGTCGGCCTTGAGGTCCTCGATGCCCTCCAGCCCGACGGCGAGCCGGACCAGGCCCGGCGTCACGCCGCTGGCCAGCTGCTCCTCCGGCGAAAGCTGGCTGTGCGTGGTGGACGCCGGGTGCACGATCAGGCTGCGGACGTCGCCGATGTTCACCAGCTGGCTGTGCAGTTCGGTGCCGTCGACGAACTTCCGGCCCGCCGCGACGCCGCCGCGCAGGTCGAACGACAGGACCGCGCCCGCGCCGCGCGGCAGGTACTTCTGCGCCGCGGAGTAGAACGGGCTGGACGGCAGGCCCGCGTAGTAGACCTTCTCGACCTCGTCGCGCTGCTCGAGCCACTCGGCGAGCGCCTGCGCGTTCGACACGTGCCGCTCGATGCGCAGCGACAGCGTCTCGATGCCCTGCAGGATCAGGAAGCTGTTCAACGGCGAGATCGCCGCGCCGGTGTCACGCAGGATCTGGACGCGCGCCTTGGCCGCGTACGCGCCCGGGCCGAGCGCCTCCCAGTACTTGAGACCGTGGTAGCTCGGGTCCGGCTCGTTGAAGCCCGGGAACTTCGCCGCGTCCTTGCCGAAGTCGAACGTGCCGCCGTCGACCAGCACGCCGGCGACCGTGGTGCCGTGGCCGCCGAGGTACTTCGTCGCCGAGTGGACGACGATGTCGGCGCCGTGCTCGATCGGGCGCAGCAGGAACGGCGTCGGCACGGTGTTGTCGACGACCAGCGGGACACCGGCCTCGTGCGCGGTGGTGGCGACCCCGCGGATGTCGAGGACGTTGCTGCCCGGGTTGGCCAGCGTCTCGGCGAAGAACAGCTTCGTGTTCGGGCGGACGGCGGCGCGCCACTGCTCGAGGTCGTCCTGGTCCTCGACGAACGAGACCTCGATGCCCAGCTTCGGCAGCGTGTAGTGGAAGAGGTTGTAGGTGCCGCCGTAGAGCGACGGGCTGGAGACGAAGTGGTCGCCCGCGTTGGCCAGGTTGAGGATCGCCGCGGTGGTGGCGGCCGAACCGGACGCGAACGCGAGCGCCGCGACGCCGCCTTCGAGCGCGGCGACCCGCTGCTCCAGGACGTCCTGGGTCGGGTTCATGATCCGCGTGTAGATGTTGCCCGGCTCGGCCAGGCTGAACAGGTCGGCGCCGTGCTGGCTGTCGCGGAAGACGTACGACGTCGTCTGGTAGATCGGCGTCGCCCGCGCGCCCGTCGCCGGATCCGGCGCGGCGCCCGCGTGGATCTGCGTGGTCTCGAAGGACCACGCCGAGGTGTCGTCCGCGCTCATCGGTTCTCCTTGCGGCTCAAGGGGGTGCTGGAGGGCTGCTTGTCCGAAGCTACTTCGGCCGAACGGAGTACCCAACCGTTCCCACGTCCTGGGAGACAGGCTACCCGGGGTTGCCGTCGAGAATTATCTTGCGAGTCGAATCTCTTTGTATCTAAGATACTTTTACAGGGAGACTTCACGGGAGGTTGTCATGGCGGAACGGACACAGGTGCTGGTCGTGGGGGCCGGGCTCGGCGGGCTGTCGGCGTCGATGTTCCTGGCGCAGGCAGGAGTGGACGTGCTGACGATCGAGCGGCACACCGGAACGTCGGTCCACTCGCGAGCGTCCGGGCAGAACTGGCGCACGATGGAGCTGTTCCACTGGGCGGGCATCGACGACGACGTGCTGCACGCGAGCCCGCGGGCGTCGCAGGGCCTGCGGATCACGGTCGCGACCAGCCTGGCCGGGCAGGTCTTCCACCGGCTCGTGGAGGACGGCAGCGAGTTCGACGTCTCGGCCACGACCACGATGCCGCACGGCATGGCCGGGCAGGACGTCGTCGAGCCGATCCTGCTGGCGGCCGCGGAGAAGGCGGGCGCGCGCGTCCGGTTCCGGACCGAACTGATCGAGATGGAGCAGGACGACGACGGCGTCACCGCGACGCTGCGGCACCGCGACTCCGGCGAGGAGACGGTGGTGCGCGCGGATTACATCGTCGCGGCCGACGGCGGGCGCAGCGGGATCCGGCAGTTGCTGGGCATCCCGACCGAGGGGCTGGACGGGCTCAGCCACTGCCTGGGCGTGGTGTTCGACGCCGACCTCGGCGACCGCGTCAAGGCGGGCGTGACGGATCTCTTCTACCTGCAGAACCCGGAGTTCACGGCCGGGCTGTCGAACACCGACGTCGCCGGCCGGTACGTCTTCGCCCCGGACTACCACCCGGAACGCGGCGAGAGCCCGGACGACTTCGGCCACGACCGGCTGGTCGCGATGATCCGCACCGCCACCGACCTGCCCGAGCTCGACCCGAAGATCGTCTGGACGGGCTCGTGGGAGATCGCCGCGCGGATCGCGGAGCGGTTCCGCGCCGGCCGCGTCTTCCTGGCCGGCGACGCGGCGAAGGTGACGCCGCCGTCGGGCGGCCAGGGCGGCAACACCGCGGTCGGCGACGGCGCGGACATCGCGTGGAAGCTCGCATCGGTCCTCCGCGGCGACGCGGGCGACGCGCTGCTGGACACCTACGAGGCCGAGCGGAAGCCGATCGCGCGGATGATTGTCGACATGTCGCTGCACAACCTGAAGCAGCGCATGCACCCCGACCTGGACGTCTCCGGCTTGACGAAGGCCGAGGACCCACTGGCGGCGGTCCTCGGCTTCCGCTACCGCTCGACGGCGGTGCTCTCGGAGGAACCGGACGACGGCGCACGCGTCGAAGACGTCCACGCGCCGACCGGACGTCCCGGGTTCCGCGCGCCGGGCATGACGTCCACAGTGGACTTGTTAGGTCATTCGTGGGTCCTGCTGTGCGCGGGTGACGCCTCGCGGTGGACGACCGCCGCTTCCGGCATCGGACTGGCTTGCCACGCCATCGAGGGCGAAGAGTTCGCGGCGAAGTACGGGCTGGCCCCGGGAGGCGCGTCCCTGGTCCGCCCGGACGGCATCGTCGCGTGGCGCGCGACGGAACCGGTCGACGACCCGGCGGCCGAGCTGAAGCGGGTCCTGGACGCGGTCCTGTCGCGTTAGCCGGTCTGCCGCGGCTTGTCGTGAGTGTTTAGGGCGGTTCTAACCGCCCTAAACACTCACGACCGGGCCAGCACCCAGTGGAAGGTCGCTTCGCCTTCGGGCTCGTGGATCGTCACGGGCTCGTCCACGACCAGCGTGAAACCGGCGGCTTCGAGCAGCCGCCGGTTCTCCGCCGGGGCGTGGCTGCTGAAGAACATCGGCGTGCCGAGCCAGTCTGCTTCGACGCCGTTCGCCTCACTGCAGCCGAGCGCGGCCAGGAACCAGCCACCGGGCCGCAGCCAGCCGGCGATCCGCTTGAAGAGGTCGCCCTGCTCCTCGCGGGGTACGTGCAGCACCGAGTAGAACGCCGTGACGGCGTCGAAACTCCCGCCCGGGAACGACACCTCCGCCATGTCGCCCTTCTCGAACCGCGCGCCGGGGACGTTCCGGCGCGCGAGATCCAGCTGCGCCGCGGAGACGTCGACGCCGAGGACGTCGTGCCGCTCGGCGAGCGACGCCGTGCACGGCACGCCCGCGCCGCAGCCGAGGTCGAGCACCGCGGCGCCGTCGGCGAGCCGGCCGGTCAGCTCCCCCAGGAACCGCAGCCGCGGGTCGTCGGTGATGCGCGCGCTCCACTCGAGGTAGCGCTCCGCCGAGCTGTCGTAGCCGGATTCGACGATCCGCCGGGGTTCGCTCACCCTGCCGACCCTAGCGAGCCGGGCGATCCGTTTTCGGCCAGAATGAGCCCGTGGTGTCGGTGCGCAGCGTGGTCGACCGGGTGGGGCCGACGCTGCTCCACGCGCTCCAGGTGCCCGACGACTCGCCCGCCGTCGCCGACGTCGTGATCGCCGAGCCCGGCGGGGGCCTCACCCTCGCCGCCGGGGATCTGGTGCTCGGGGTGGCCACCACCGGGCCCGAAGATGCCGCCGAGCTGGTGAAACAGAGCGCCGAACAGGGCGCGGCCGCCGTGCTGCTCAAGCCGCCCGTCGCGGCGAAAACGCAAGTGAAACGGGCCGCGAAGGCCGCCGGGATCGCGTTGATCCAGGTGCACGCGGCGACGTCGTGGGCGCAGCTCGTGTGGCTGCTGCGGACCGTCCTCGACGCGCTCGCCGACGAGTCCGAGAACCTCGAGAACGACACCGGCTCCGGCGACCTGTTCCGGCTCGCCGACGCCGTCGCGTCCGTTGTGGACGCTCCGGTGACCATCGAGGACACCAACTCGCGCGTGCTCGCCTACTCCGCGCGCCAGGACCTCACCGACCCCGCGCGCGTCGCCACGATCATGGGCCGCCGCATCCCGGACGACGTCCTCGCGCGGTTCCGCTCGCGCGGCGTGTTCCGGGAGCTGTCGCGCGGGCGGCAGACGATCTTCGTGCCGGCCCAGCGCGACGGCACGCTGCCGCGGCTGATCGTGCCGATCCGGATGGGCGGGGAGCTGCTCGGCTCGATGTGGGCGGTGGTCGCCGGGCCGGTGTCCGACGAGCGCGCGGCCGCCTTCGCCGACGCCGCCCCGGTCGTCGCGCTGCACCTGCTGCGCCGCCGGGCTTACACGGACGCGCAGCGCCGCGCGTCGGCCGAGCTGCTGCGCGGCGTGCTCGAAGGCCGGGCCAACCCGCGCAAGGCGATGGCGGAGCTGGACCTGTCCGACGAGCCGCACCGCGTGGTCGTCATCGAGGTCACCGGCGGCGACGGCCGCGACGCCGAGGGCATGCGGCTCGCGTTGCTGGAGCGGCTTTCCCAGGGCATCGGCCGCCGTCCGGTGGCGACCGAGCTGGGCGGGCTGCTCTACGCCGTGGTCCCGGACCGCGCCGGCTCCGGCGGCTGGGCCGAGCTGCGCGACGCGCTCGCGACGCAGCCGGCGTCCCGCCGCGGCGGCGCCCCGCGAGCCGCGGCCGGTTCGCCCGGCGAGATCGGCGACCTGTCGACGTCGCGCGCCCAAGCCGACGAAGCCCTCGGCCTGCTGCGCGCGGAGATCCTCGACGAGCGCGTCATCACCTTCGACGAAGCCTGGACGGCGCTGGCGCTGCACCGCGGGGCGACGGCGGCGGCCGCGGCGAAGGTCGCGGAGCTCGGGCCACTTGGCGCGCTGCGCGCCCACGACGAGACGAGCAAGGCCGGGTACACCGACACGCTCTACGAGTGGCTGCGGCACCCCGGCGACCCGCGCGCGGCGGCGCGCGAGCTGCGGATCCACCCCAACACCCTGCGGTACCGGATGCGGAAGCTGCTGGAGCTGGTCCCGCTGGACCTCGACGACCCCGACGTCCGGCTCGCGCTGATCACCCAGCTGGTGGCGTTGCGCTGGAGCTGAGCCGATCGGCCCAACACGTCACCCATGCACTACTCCGCATGGATCGCGCCGATCGTACGGATTGTCCTTTCCCACCGAAAGAAGGTGGATTCTCGCGATTGTCCGGCGCATTTTCGCTGCACCACCCGCGGTAGCCGGGTCGTCGCAGAGGAGTGTCCATGAGTTTTCGCAGGGCCCTGAAGCTGGGCGCGGTGTCCGCGCTCTCCCTGGTTTCCCTGGCCGTCCCGGGCGCCACTGCCGGGAGCGCCGTCGCGGCGCCGAGCGGCGACTGCTTCACGCCCACGCAGTCCGCGGACCGCAGCAAGGACGGCCACGCCGACAGCCTGTCACCGGCCGAAGCCGCCCGCGTCGAAGCCGACATGCAGAGCAAGCTGGCCGGCAAGCGCGCCGCGCTGGCGCCCGCGGCGACGTCGATCCCGGTGTACTTCCACGTGATCACCAGCGGCTCGACCGGCAACCTGCCGGCCGCCACGATCACCAAGCAGATCTCGGTGCTCAACAGCGCGTACGGCAGCAAGGGCTTCAGCTTCAGCCTGGTGAGCACGGACTACACGAACAACTCCACCTGGTACAACGGCATCACCGACGGCACGTCCGCCGAGCGCAACATGAAGAACGCGCTGCGCAAGGGCGGCAAGAACGCGCTGAACATCTACACCGCCAACCTCGGTGACGATCTGCTCGGCTGGGCGACGTTCCCGTGGAACTACACCGCGTCGCCGAAGCTCGACGGCGTCGTCATCCTCGACGAGTCCCTCCCGGGCCGCTCGGCGACCAACTACAACGAGGGCGACACGGCGACCCACGAGGTCGGCCACTGGATGGGGCTCTACCACACCTTCCAGGGCGGCTGCTCCGGTTCGGGCGACTACGTCTCCGACACCCCGGCCGAAGCGACCGCGACGTCCGGCTGCCCGGCGAGCAAGAACACCTGCTCGGCGGCGGGCAGCGACCCGATCCACAACTTCATGGACTACAGCTACGACGGTTGCATGTACGAATTCACCGCGGGCCAGGGCACGCGCATGACCAGCTCCTGGTCGGCTTACCGCGCCTGACACTCCGCAAGTCCGTGAATGCCACATTGAGAGACCTAGTGTCCCTCAATGTGGCATTCACGGCTTTCACGGCACCAGCAGCGTCTTTCCCACCGTGGTGCGGGATTGCATGGCCGCGTGGGCTTCGGACGCCTGGGCCAGCGGGAAACGGCGGCCGATCACAGGGGTCAAGCGGCCTTCCGCCGCCTCCGTCAACGCCGACTTCGTGAACGTGCGCATGTCTTCGGGGCCGCCCAGCGAACGCACCAGCGTGACGTCGCGGGCGGCAGCGTCCACTTCGGACACTTCCGCCCACGAACCGCTCGCCAGGCCGTAGATCGCCATCCGGCCGCCGCGACGCAGCAGGCCGGACGCCGCCGTGCCGATGGCGCCGCCCACTCCGTCGAAGACCACGTCGACCTCACCGGCGGTGGACGTCCAGTCCGGCCGCAGGTAGTCGACGACGACGTCGGCGCCCTGCACCTGGGCCACCTTCGCCGGGCCGCCCGCGGCGCCCACCACCGATGCGCCCGCGGCCTTCGCCAGCTGCACCAGCAGACCGCCGACGCCGCCCGCCGCCGCCTCGACGAGGACCCGGTCGCCGGGCCGTACCCCGGTCGCGTGGATCAAGCCCGTCGCCGTGCGGCCGTCCGCGAGCAGCGCCACCGCCGCGTCGAGGGCCAGGCCTTCCGGCACCGGGAACACCGCCGCCGCGTCCACCGCGACGCGCTCGGCGTACCCGCCGGACCCGCCGGTCGAGGTGACCACCCGCTGCCCGGCGAGGTCCGGGTCCACCCCCGGGCCGACCGCGCTGATCACGCCGCCGACGCCGTTGCCGGGCACGATCGGCAGCTCGGGGCGGAACGGTCCCGGGCCGCCCGCCCGCAGCTGCGTCTCGACGAACGTGATGTTCGCGAACGCCACCTCGACCACCACCTGGCCGTCCCCCGCGACCGGGTCCGGGGCCTCCCCCGGGACGAGCACTTCCGGACCGCCGAACTCCCGCATCCACACCACGCGCATGCCGCACAGGCTGCAACCTCAAGCGCGGTCGAAGTCAACGGCCTGTCGGCTCAGCACCATGAATGCGTCGAACAACTGTCCGCTCAGCACGATGACACCGCCGTCCGGGTGGCTCACCGTGAAGGACACCACCGCACCGTTTCCGGACGCAGACCGACCCAGGAGGCCGACCGTGCGTATCGCCGTTCCCCGTGAGATCAAGAAGCACGAGTACCGGGTCGCGCTGACCCCGGCCGGCGTGCACGAGCTGGTCGGGCGCGGGCACGACGTGTTCGTCGAGACCGGTGCCGGTGTCGGTTCTTCGATCTCCGACGAGGAGTACGTCGCCGCCGGCGCGAAGATCCTCGCCACCGCGGACGAGACCTGGGCCCAGGGCGAGCTCGTGCTCAAGGTCAAGGAGCCGATCGCCGAGGAGTACCCGCGCCTGCGCGGCGACCAGGTGCTGTTCACCTACCTGCACATCGCCGCCGACCGGCCGCTGACCGACGCGCTGCTGGCCGCGGGCACCACCGCGATCGCGTACGAGACCGTCCAGACCGCCAACGGCGCGCTGCCGCTGCTCGCCCCGATGTCCGAGGTCGCGGGCCGGCTGGCCCCGCAGGTCGGCGCGTACTCCCTGATGAAGCCGAGCGGCGGCCGCGGCGTGCTGCCCGGCGGCATCCCCGGCGTCCACCCGGCGCGCGTCGTCGTCATCGGCGGCGGCGTAGCCGGCCTCAACGCCGCCCGCGTCGCACTGGGCCTCGGCTCGGACGTCGAGATCCTGGACACCAACGTCGACCGCCTGCGCCAGATCGACAACGACTTCGGCGGCCGAATCCGCACAGTGACCTCGACCAGGCTCTCGGTAGAAGAGTCGGTACTGCAGGCGGACATGGTAGTGGGCGCAGTACTGGTCCCAGGAGCAAAAGCACCAAAGCTGGTCTCGAACGAGCTGGTCTCCCGCATGAAGCCAGGCAGCGTGCTGGTCGACATAGCAATCGACCAGGGAGGCTGCTTCGCAGACTCCCGCCCCACAACCCACGACGACCCCACGTACACGGTCCACGAGTCAGTCTTCTACTGCGTGGCAAACATGCCGGGAGCAGTCCCCCGAACCTCAACCTACGGCCTAACGAACGTCACACTGCCCTACGCAGTCCAACTGGCCGACAAGGGCTGGAAGGCAGCACTACAGGCGGACGAGGCCTTGGCAAAGGGCCTGAACACCCAGGCAGGAGCCCTGACGAACGCCCCAGTAGCGGTAGCCCACGACCTCCCGCACACGCCGCTGGCCACAGTTCTCGCCTGACCAAACGAACCAAAGGAGCGGGCCCCTGTCGCAAGACAGGGGCCCGCTCCTTTGCGCAAGAGTCACGCCGAAGAGGAAGCAAGCACCTGAACACCAGCCACGCTGGAAGGTGCACCAGAGGCACCGTGGGGGTCCGGGGGCTCGGCCCCCGGGAGACACAACGAAGTGAGTCGAAGCGAAGCGAAGACATAACGACGGCCCGCTCAACCAACCTGGGGGTCATTGGGAGCGGGCCGCCACTGACAAGCTTAGAGGGCTTCGGAGGACTTTGCTGCACCGGGTCGGCAAGTCTGGCAAATTCTTTATCAACTCGGTCCGGCGGCCCCGCGGGCGCGGGAGCAAACCCTCTGGTCAGACGCTCGCCGCCGCTACCCCCGGTGTCCGGAACCGGTTGCGGAACGTGACGAAGGTCGCTCTCCGCCGATTCGCCCGTTCCGGGCGCACGTCTCGCCAGAGTAGGGCAGGATGCGCCCCATCAGCGGGAACGTAAGGGGACGGTATGCACGACGGCAGTGGCCGGATTGTGGTGCAGAACCTGAGCAAGCAGTTCGGCACGGTGAACGCGGTGCAGAACCTGAGTTTCACGGTCGAGCCGGGCTCGGTGACGGGCTTCCTGGGCCCGAACGGTGCCGGCAAGACGACGACGCTCCGCATGCTGCTCGGGCTGGTGACGCCGACCCAGGGGTCGGCGACGATCAACGGGCGGCCGCACTCGCAGCTGGGGAACCCGGCGCGGGTGGTGGGCTCGGTGCTCGAGAACGAGGGTTTCCACCCGAGCCGGACGGCGCGCAACCACCTGCGCGTCTACGCCGCCGCGATCGGGGTGCCCGACACCCGCGCGGACGAGGTGCTGGGCCTGGTCGGCCTGGGCAGCGCCGCCGACCGGAAGGCGGGCGGCTTCTCGCTCGGTATGCGGCAGCGGCTGGCGCTGGCGACGGCGTTGCTGGGTGACCCGCAGGTGCTGGTGCTCGACGAGCCGACGAACGGCCTGGACCCGGAGGGCATCCTCTGGCTGCGCAACTTCCTGCGCTCCTACGCCCGTGAGCAGCACCGCACGGTCCTCGTGTCGAGCCACCTGCTCAACGAGGTCGAGCAGCTGATCGACCAGGTGGTCATCATCAGCCAGGGCGTGACGCGCTACAACGGGTCGCTGGACCAGCTGCGCAAGGGCCAGCAGTCGCGGGTGCTGGTGCAGCCGGCGGACGCCGCCGCGCTGGTGAAGGCGTTGCAGGAGAACGGCGTCACCCAGGTTTCGCCGACGCCGGACGGCCGGGTCGCGGTCGCCGGGTCGAGCGTCCAGCAGATCGGTGACCTCGCCGCGAAGGCCGGGATCGCCGTCTACGGGATGCAGGAGGAGCACGCCGACCTCGAGCGGATGTTCTTCCAGCTGACCCAGGGCCAGTTCAGCGGTGGCCCCCAGGGTTATCCCCCGCAGCCGCAGTACCAGGGGCCGCCGCCGCCCGGGTACCCGCCGCAGCAGTACCCGCCGCAGGGGCCACCGTCGGGGCCGCAACAGCAGCAGTACCAACAAGGTCCGCCGCAGGGCTGGGGAGGTCCGCAGCAGTGATGGGGAACCTGATCAAGGCGGAGTTCCGCAAGACGCTCTCGCTGAAGACGTGGTGGGTGCTGCTCATCCCATTGGCGCTGGTGGCGTTCTGGCTGACGTTCGCGTGGGGCAAGATCACCAACGACTTCGCGGACTTCCTGAGCTCGGACAGCGACGCCAGGCAGGTCACCACGTTGATCGGCCTGGACCCGAACCAGGTGCCGGTCGGGCTGCTCGCGCTGGCGCACGGCGTGAACATCGCGCAGCTCGTCCCCGGGCTGTTCGGCATCTTCGCGCTGGCGGGCGAGTATCGCAGCAAGACGATCACGACGACGTTCCTGACCGCGCCGAACCGGATCTCGGCGTTGACCGCGAAGATGCTCACCTACATCGGGTGGGGCGCGATCTACGGCCTGGTCAGCTTCGGCGTCTCGGCGATCGCCGTCATGGTGTCGGTCGACTCGGGCCGCTGGCCGTCGGCGGGCCAGTGGCTGGCCGCGCTCGGCGGGACGGTGCTGGCCGCGGTGCTGGTGACGTTGTTCGGCATCGGGTTCGGCGCGGTGCTGCGCAACGTGCCGCTCGCGGTGGTGCTGTTCCTGGTGTGGTTCCTGATCGTGGAGAACGTCCTGGTGATCCTGCTCTGGGGCCAGACGACCCTGCTGGGCGGGATCCTGCCGAACGGCACCGCGAACGGCATCGTCGGCGGCATCGCCGCGGACGCGTTCGGGTTCAACTCGCTCAACTTGCCCGCCGACGTCAACACCGGCGCGCAGCTGCTGCTGCAGTACACCGCGGCTGCGCCCGGCGTGATCTCGTGGTGGGTGTCGGCGCTCATCTTCTTCGCCTGGACGATGGTCTTCTTCGGCTTCGGCTGGCTGGGCAACCAGAAGCGCGACATCACCTGATCGAGCGATCCTGTGAGGGCCCCTTCCCGACGTCGGGAAGGGGCCCTCACGGCTTTCGGGAAATATTCTGTCGGTGGCGGCGCTTAGTGTTGCTACGTGACCATCGCTCCGCCTCGTCCCCGTCAAGAGCTCCCACCTGCCGAGACCGTCGGCTGGGTCCGCAGGCTGTCCGCCGCGGCGTGGGAGCACCGCGCGACAGTCGTGCTGTCGCTGGTCGCCGCCATGTTGAGCGTCGGCGTCCAGGCCGCCAGCCCGCTGCTGGTGCGCGCGGCGGTGGACGACGCGGTGGCGGGGCAGACCGGCGCGCTGCCGGGGATCGCGGTCGTCCTGGTGACGTTGCAGCTGGTCGCGTTCGCCACCGCGTTCCTGCGCCGGTACTTCGGCGGCAAGCTCGCCCTCGACGTCCAGCACGACCTGCGCCAGCGGGTGTTCAACGCGGTGTCGCGGCTCGACGGCGGCAAGCAGGACGCCCTGCGCACCGGCCAGGTCGTCTCGCGCGCGATCTCGGACCTGCAGCTGGTCACCGGGATCCTGATGCAGATCCCGCTGTCGTTCGGCTCGGTGATCTTCGCGCTGCTGTCGTTCGTGGCGATGCTGTGGATGTCCCCGGTGCTGACGTTGATCGCGCTGGTCGTCACGCCCGCGGTCGGCATCGTCGTGACCCGCAGCCGGAAGCGGCTGTTCCCGGCGACGTGGTCGGCGCAGCAGCGCGCGGCGGACGTCGCGCAGCAGGTGGAGGAGACCGTCACCGGCGTCCGCGTCGTGAAGGGCTTCGGCCAGGAGTCGCGCGAGGTCGGCCGGCTGGAGCGCACGGCGCGCAAGCTGTTCGGGGAGCGGCTTCGCGCGGCGAAGCTGTCCGCGGTGCCGACGGCGACCACGGCCGCGCTGCCCGCCGCGGGCCAGGTCGCGGTGCTCGGCATCGGCGGTGTCCTGGCGCTCAACGGCTCGATCACGCTCGGCACCTTCCTCGCCTTCGCGACCTACCTCGCCACCCTGATCGGCCCGGCCCGGATGCTGTCCGGCCTGGTCGTGCAGGCCCAGCTGACCCGCGCCGGCGCCGAGCGCGTCTACGAGCTGATCGACGCGCAGCCGGAGGTCGTCGACGCCGCCGGCGCGCGCCCGCTGCCGGCGGGCCCGCTCGGCATCGAGCTCGACGGCGTCCGGTTCGGCTACACCCGCAGCGAACCGGTGCTCGACGGCCTTTCGGTGACCGCGCACCCGGGCGAGACGCTCGCGCTGGTCGGCACCGCCGGCTCCGGGAAGTCGACGATCTCGCTGCTGCTGCCCCGCTTCTACGACGTGCACGCGGGCGCGATCCGCGTCGGCGGGCTCGACGTCCGGGACGTGCCGCTGCGGCAGCTGCGCCAGGCGATCGGCGTCGTGTTCGAGGAAGCCTTCCTGTTCTCCTCCTCGATCCGCGACAACATCGCCTACGGCCGGCCCGACGCGAGTGACGAGGAGATCGTCGCGGCGGCGCGCGCGGCGGAGGCCGACGAGTTCATCCGCGAGCTGCCGGAGGGCTACGAAACCCTGGTCGGCGAGCGCGGCCTGACCCTGTCGGGCGGCCAGCGGCAGCGGCTCGGGCTGGCGCGGGCGCTGATCACCGACCCGCGGATCCTGGTCCTCGACGACGCGACGTCGGCCATCGACACCGTCACCGAGGCGGCGATCCACGACACGCTGCGCTCGGTCACGGCGAGCCGCACGACCCTGCTGATCGCGCACCGGCGCTCCACCCTCGCGCTGGCCGACCGGATCGCGGTGCTCGACGACGGCCACGTGGTCGACGTCGGCACCGAGACCGAGCTGATGGCGCGCTGCCCGCTGTTCCGCGAGCTGGTCGCGGGCCCGGGTGACGGCGTCGAGGAGAAGGTCCGCTGCGAAGGCCTCGACCGCGGCCCGGCCGGCGTCACCGCGGCGCTCTGGCCGCGTGATGAGGGCAAGGACGAGGTCGACCACCTGGCCGAGGCCGCGCAGCAGCGCCGCGCCAACCCGAACAGCAGCGGGTTCGCGGGCCCGGGCGGTGGCGGTCTCGACCTGCCGCCGACCCCGGAGCTGATCGAGGGCGTCCGCAAGCTGCCGCCGGCCACCGACGAACCCCGGCTGTCCGATGTGGACGTCACGGCGCCCGACCCGCGGTTCCGGCTGGCCGGGCTGCTGCGGCCGGTCCGCTGGCCGCTCGCGGTGGTGATCGCGCTGGTCGCGGCGGACGCGCTGGCCTCGATCGCGCTGCCGGGGCTCTACCAGTTCGGCGTCGACCACGGCGTCCGCACCGGCGTGGAGTGGGTGATCTGGCTCGCCGCCGGGATCGGCGCCGCGGTGATCGCGGCCGACTGGCTGGTGGTGCTCGCGCAGACCCGGCTGACCTCGCGCGTCGGCGAGACCGTCCTGTACGCGCTGCGCGTCCGCAGCTACGCGCACCTGCAGCGGCTCGGGCTCGACTACTACGAGCGGGAGCTGTCCGGGAAGATCATGACCCGGATGACGACGGACGTCGACGCGCTCTCGACGTTCCTGCAGACCGGGCTGGCCACCGCCGTGGTCAGCGCGCTGACGCTGGCCGGGATCACGGTGGCGCTGCTGGTCACCGACGCCGGGCTGGCGTTGTACGCGCTGGCGATGGTGCCGGTGCTGGCCGTCGCGACGGTGATCTTCCGGCGGGCGGCGTCGAAGGCCTACAACGAGGCCCGCGAGCGGGTCAGCCTGGTCAACGCGGACATGCAGGAGAACATGAGCGGCCTGCGCGTCGCCCAGGCCTACACCCGCGAAGAGCGTTCCGCCGAGGCGTTCGCGTCACGCAGTGACGACTACCGCCGCTCGCGGCTGCGGGCGCAGCGCTACGTGGCGACGTACTTCCCGCTGGTCGCGCTGATGTCCGACCTGGCGACGACCACGGTGCTGGTCGCGGGCGCGAACCGCGTGTCGGCCGGGACCCTGTCGGCCGGTGTGCTGCTCGGGTTCCTGCTGTACCTGCAGCAGTTCTTCTCCCCGATCCAGCAGCTGTCCTCGGTGTTCGACGGCTACCAGCAGGCCCGCGTCGGCCTGAACCGGATCGGCGACCTGCTGCGGACGCCGACGTCCGTCCCGCCGGCGGAACACCCGCTGGCGATCCCGGAGCGGCTGCGCGGTGAGGTCAGCTTCAAGGAGGTCGACTTCGCCTACGCGGGCACGGAGGCGAAGGCGCTGGCGCAGTTCTCGCTGGACGTCGCGGCCGGGGAGACGATCGCGCTGGTCGGCGCCACCGGCGCGGGGAAGTCGACGGCGGTGAAGCTGGTCGCCCGCTTCTACGACGCCACGGGCGGCACGGTCCGGATCGACGGCACCGACGTCCGCGAGTACGAGCTCGCCGGCCTGCGGCACCGGATGGGCGTGGTGCCGCAGGAGGCGCACCTGTTCTCCGGCACGGTGGCGGACAACGTCCGGTACGGCCGCCCGGCGGCGACGGACGCCGAGGTCGAGGCCGCGGTCCGCGCGGTGGGCGCGCTCGACGGCGTCGCGGCGCTGTCGGCCGGGTTCCTGCAGCCGGTGGGCGAGCGCGGGCGGTCGCTGTCGGCGGGGCAGCGTCAGCTGGTGGCGCTGGCCCGGGCGGAGCTGGTCGACCCGGACGTCCTGCTGCTCGACGAGGCGACGGCGGCCCTGGACCCGTCCACGGAGGCCGCGGTCCTGCGCGCGACCGAGCACCTGGCCCGCCGCCGCACGACGTTCGTCGTCGCCCACCGCCTCGCGACGGCGGCCCGCGCCGACCGCATCGTGGTCCTCGACCACGGCCGGATCGTCGAAACCGGAACCCACGAAGAGCTCTTGGCCGCGGAAAGCTACTACGCCCGCCTCTGGTCCCTCGGCTGACCCGTATCTCGCGTGACTGAACCCGTGACTCGCGTGATTGGACCCGTGAGTCGCGAGTTCCGGCTTCAATCACGTGAGTCACGGCTTCGATCACACGACTTACGTCGGGAATCACGCGAGTTGCGGGTTCGCCCGCCGGAAACGACCTCGCGGGGGTGGACGGGCGCTGGGAGCATGGCGGGATGTTCGAACAACAGCGGGCGCCCGACCGGCAGATCCGCGCCGTGCAGACCGAGACCACCGTCCGGGTCTACCAGGCCTACTCGCCCGCGATCGCCGAGCCGGCGCTGGCGAAGCAGACGTTCGTCGCGCCGTTCAAGCGGGACCGGATGACGTGGATCAAGCCGTCGTTCCGGTGGATGGCCTACCGGTGCGGCTACGGGACCAAGCCCGGGCAGGAGGTCGTCCTGGCGATCGACATCACCCGCGACGGCTTCGAGTGGGCCCTGGCCCACGCGGCGCTGAGCCACCCAGGCCGCGACCAGGAGAAAGAAGCCTGGGAAGCACAGGTCAAGACCAGTCCCGTCCGGATCCAGTGGGACCCCGAACGTGACCTCAACCACCAGGCGCAGAACTTCCGGGCGATCCAGGTCGGCCTGAGCGGCGAGGCCGTCGACCGCTACGTCGACGAGTGGATCACCGCCGTCACCGACGTCACGCCGGTGATGCACCGGATCCACCAGCACCTGCGGGACTACGAGCTGCACAAGGCCGTGAAACTCGTCCCGCACGAGCCGGCGTACGAGCTCCCCGAAGACCTCGCGCGGGCCATCGACGCCGACGGCTGAACCCGGGTCAAGGCAGCGCCCGCCACTTCAGCGAACCCAGCCCCGCGGCCTCGACGTCGGGGCGCACCGCCCAGCGGAACGTCCCCGGCCGGACGTGCACGCCGGCGCCGACCAGCCAGTCCGGCTCATCGGGTTCGACGTGCTCCTGCTCCTCGAAGTCGGCCACGGTCGGCCACACGGCCGCGCACGAATCGCACCGCAGCACAACCGCGCCGGACTCGGTGACCAGCGGCCTGACCAGGCCCTGATCCCAGAACGACGGACATTCGACCAGCCACATCCACCCAGCAGAACCGGCCGGGGTGAACGGCGGCGGAGCGCTCGGCGACGAGCCAGCCAACCCTGGCGAAAACCCTGTACCCGGTCCACTGCTTAAGGTTCTCTTAGCACATCTTGATCGTGTCAGTGACCGATGCCCTAGTGCGCCACGCCTCACACAAGCCGGTTCCATCACATCGCACTCATCGAGGGGGTTAGCCTGGTAGGCGCATCAACGGATTCAAGATCGAGATCGAGACGGATAGAGGCGAGCCCAAGCCGTGTCCAGCAGCAGCCCTGCGTCACAGTTCGGCCCCAACGAGTGGCTGGTCGAAGAGATGTACGACCAGTTCCTCGCTGACCCATCTTCAGTCGATGCCGCGTGGCACGACTTCTTCGCGGACTTCAAGCCGACGCAGAACGCTCAGACCAAGGCGGACAACGCCCGGCAGCAGCAGGCCGGCGCCAAGCCCGCGACCAACGGACAGGCCACGGCGCCGTCGACGAAGGCGGTGCAGAACGCGGAGTCCGCGGCCAAGCAGACGTCGACGCCCGCCACCACCACCGCGCCCGCCAAGCCGGCTCCGAAGCCCGCCGCGACCGCGGCGAGCGCCTCGAAGACCGCGCCCAAGGCCGCGTCGACCAGCCCGGCCAAGACCGAGGTGAAGCCGCAGGCCAAGGACGAACCGGAGTCGAAGCAGCTCCGCGGCGCCGCGGCGGCGATCGCCAAGAACATGGACGCGTCGCTGTCCGTGCCGACCGCGACCAGCGTGCGCGCGGTCCCGGCGAAGCTGATGGCCGACAACCGCATCGTCATCAACAACCACCTCAAGCGCACCCGCGGTGGCAAGATCTCCTTCACTCACCTCATCGGCTTCGCCATGGTGCGGGCGCTGAAGGACTACCCGAACCTGAACCGGCACTACCAGCAGATCGACGGCAAGCCGTTCGCGATCACGCCGGAACACGTCAACTTCGGGCTCGCCATCGACATGAAGGGCAAGGACGGCTCCCGCAACCTCGTCGTGGCCTCGGTCAAGAACGTCGGGGACATGTCGTTCCTGCAGTTCTGGCAGGCCTACGAGGACATCGTCAAGAAGGCCCGCAACAACAAGCTGACCGCGGACGACTTCGCCGGCACCACCATCTCGCTGACCAACCCGGGCGGCATCGGCACCAACCACTCGGTGCCGCGCCTGCAGGCCGGCCAGGGCGCGATCATCGGCGTCGGCGCCATGCAGTACCCGGCGGCGTTCGAGGGCACCAGCGAGAAGACGCTGGTCGACCTCGGCATCAGCAAGATCATGACGCTGACCTCGACCTACGACCACCGCATCATCCAGGGTGCGGAGTCCGGCGAGTTCCTCAAGCGCATCCACCAGCTGCTGCTCGGCGAAGACGGCTTCTACGACGACGTCTTCACCAGCCTGCGCCTGCCGTACGAGCCGATCCGCTGGGTCGCCGACATCCCCGAGGGCCCGGTCGACAAGACCGCCCGCGTGATCGAGCTGATCGACGCGTTCCGGATGCGCGGTCACCTGATGGCCGACACGGACCCGCTGAACTACCGCCAGCGCAGCCACGCCGACCTCGACGTGCTGAGCCACGGCCTCACCCTGTGGGACCTGGACCGCGAGTTCCCGGTCGGCGGCTTCGCCGGCCAGGAGCGGATGAAGCTGCGCGACATCCTCGGCGTGCTGCGCAACTCGTACTGCCGCACCGTCGGCATCGAGTACACGCACATCCTCGACCCCGAGGAGCGCCGCTGGATCCAGGAGCGCGTCGAGATCCCGCACGAGAAGCCGGACCCCGCGGTCCAGAAGTACGTGCTCTCGAAGCTGAACGCCGCCGAGGCGTTCGAGACGTTCCTGCAGACCAAGTACGTCGGTCAGAAGCGGTTCAGCCTCGAAGGCGGCGAGACGGCGATCCCGCTGCTCGACACCCTGCTGGACAAGGCCGCCGAGCACGAGCTCGACGAGGTCGTCATCGGCATGCCGCACCGCGGCCGGCTCAACGTGCTGGCCAACATCGTCGGCAAGCCGATCTCGCAGATCTTCCAGGAGTTCGAGGGCAACCTCGACCCGGGCCAGGCGCACGGCTCCGGTGACGTGAAGTACCACCTCGGCGCCGAGGGCAAGTACTTCCGGATGTTCGGCGACGGCGAGACGAAGGTGTCGCTGACGGCGAACCCGTCGCACCTGGAGACCGTGGACCCGGTGCTCGAGGGCATCGTCCGCGCGAAGCAGGACCTCCTGGACAAGGGCGGCGAGGGCTACACCGTGCTGCCGGTCCTGATGCACGGCGACGCGGCCTTCGCGGGCCAGGGCGTCGTCGCCGAGACGCTGAACCTGTCGCTGCTGCGCGGGTACCGCACCGGCGGCACCGTGCACGTGATCGTCAACAACCAGGTCGGCTTCACCACCGCGCCGGAGCACTCGCGCTCCAGCCAGTACGCCACCGACGTCGCGAAGATGATCGGCTCGCCGATCTTCCACGTGAACGGCGACGACCCGGAGGCCGCGCACTGGGTGGCCAAGCTGGCCGTCGAGTACCGGCAGGCGTTCCACAAGGACGTCGTGATCGACCTGATCTGCTACCGCCGCCGCGGGCACAACGAGGGCGACGACCCCTCGATGACGCAGCCGGCGATGTACGACATCATCGACACGAAGCGCTCGGTCCGGAAGGGCTACACCGAGTCGCTGATCGGCCGCGGCGACATCTCCGTCGAGGAGGCCGAGGCCGCGCTGCGCGACTTCTCGAGCCAGCTGGAGCACGTCTTCAACGAGGTCCGCGAGCTGGAGAAGCACCCGGCGAAGGCGAGCCCCTCGGTCGAGGAGGAGCAGCAGGTCCCGGCGAAGGTGACGACGTCGATCAGCAGCGAGACGCTGGAGCACATCGGCGACGCGTTCGTGAACGTGCCCGAGGGCTTCACGCCGCACCCGCGCGTCAAGCCGGTCATGGAGCGCCGCCACAAGATGTCGCGTGAAGGCGACATCGACTGGGCGTTCGGCGAGCTGCTGGCGTTCGGGTCGCTCGCGCTGGAAGGCCGGCTCATCCGGCTGTCCGGCCAGGACTCGCGGCGCGGCACGTTCACCCAGCGGCACTCGGTGTTCATCGACCGCAAGACGGGCCAGGAGTACTCGCCGCTGCAGAACCTGGCCGACGGCCAGGGCCGCGTGATGATCTACGACTCGGCGCTGTCGGAGTACGCGGCCGTCGGTTTCGAGTACGGCTACTCGGTGGCGAACTCCGAGGCGCTCGTGATGTGGGAAGCGCAGTTCGGCGACTTCGTCAACGGCGCGCAGACCGTCATCGACGAGTACATCTCCTCGGGCGAGGCGAAGTGGGGCCAGCGCTCCGACGTCGTGCTGCTGCTGCCGCACGGCCACGAGGGCCAGGGCCCGGACCACACCTCCGGCCGCATCGAGCGCTTCCTGGCGCTGTGCGCCGAAGGCTCGATGACCGTCGCGGTGCCCTCCACCCCGGCGAACTACTTCCACCTGCTGCGCCGGCACGCCCTCGACGGCATCCAGCGCCCGCTGGTCGTCTTCACGCCGAAGTCGATGCTGCGCAACAAGGCCGCGACGTCGGCGACCGGCGACTTCACCGGCCAGTCCCGGTTCATGTCGGTCATCGACGACGTGACGCCGGATCCGGCGAAGGTCCGCAAGGTGCTGCTGACCTCCGGGAAGCTGTACTGGGAGCTGGTGGCGGAGCGGACGAAGCGCGAGGCGGACGACGTCGCGATCGTGCGGATCGAGCAGTACTACCCGCTGCCGAAGAAGAAGCTGCTGGCGGCGCTGGAGCGCTACACCAACGCGACGCAGGTCGCGTGGGTCCAGGAGGAGCCGGAAAACCAGGGTGGGTGGCCGTTCTTCGGCCTGAACCTGCCCCGGAAGTTCCCGGAGGTGCTCTCGGGCCTGCAGGTCGTGTCGCGGCGTCCGATGGCGGCGCCGTCGGCCGGCTCGTCGAAGGTCCACGAGGTGGAGCAGAAGGCGCTGATCTCGAAGGCGTTCGACTGATCGCTTGACCACGGCGAAGGCCACCGCACCACGGTGTGGGGGCCTTCGTCGTCGTGGGCGGGGCCGGTCAGACGGTCAGCGACCAGGTGTCGATGCGCCCGGTGTCGGCCGACGCGACGTCCTGGACGCGCAGCGTCCAGGTGCCGTTCGCGGCTTCGCCGGAGACGTTCGCGCTGTAGGTCGTGTTGATGTTGTCGGACGAGTCACCGCTCGAGTTCTTCAGGCGGTACGCGGATCCGTCCGGCGCGACCAGGTCGATCACCAGGTCGCCGACGTAGGTGTGGACGATGTGGACCTCCACCGCCGACGTCGCCGACGCGTTGCGCGCGCAGCCCGAGACGCTCACGCTGCTCGTCACCGCGGCGCCGCGGTCGGGGATGGCGACGTCGGTGCCGTTGGTGACGGTGCCGCAGGTCGGCGGCGGGGTGGTGCCGGTGCCCGTGTAGAGCAGGACGTTCGGCGAGCCCGTGCCCGGGCTGGTCACCTTGCCGGTGGTGCCGTTCGCGACGAGCGCGTCGCGGACCTGCTGCGGCGTCGCGCCCGGGTTGGCGGCCAGGTACAGCGCCGCCGCGCCGACAACGTGCGGGGTCGCCATCGACGTGCCGCTGATCGTGTTGGTGGCGGTGGTGCTGCCGATCCACGACGACGTGATGCCGCTGCCCGGCGCGAAGATGTCGAGGCAGGTGCCGATGTTGGAGTAGCTCGCGCGAGCGTCGGTCGACGTCGTCGCACCGACTGTGATGCCCGCCGGGACGCGGCCCGGGGAGCCGTTGCACGCGTTGGCGCCGTTGTCGTTGCCCGCCGCGAGGCCGTAGGTGACGCCCGACGCGATCGAGCGCTGGACGGCGGCGTCCAGCGTGCTCGACGCGCCACCGCCGAGGCTCATGTTGGCCACCGCGGGCTTGATCGCGTTCGCCGTCACCCAGTCGACGCCGGCGATCACGCCCGCCGTCGTGCCGGAACCGCTGCAGTTCAGCACCCGGACGCCGACCAGCTTGACCTCCTTGGCCAGGCCGTACTGCGCGCCGCCGATGGTGCCGGCGACGTGCGTGCCGTGCCCCTGGCAGTCGGTGGCGTCGCCGTCGTTGTCGACGAAGTCGTAGCCCGACGTCGCGCGCCCGCCGAAGGTGCTGTGCGTCAGGTTGATGCCGGTGTCGATGACGTACGCGCGCACGGTCGCCGCCGTGGTGCTGTAGCTGTACTTCTGGTCCAGTGGCAGGTTCCGCTGGTCGACCCGGTCCAGGCCCCACGACGGCGGGTTCAGCTGGTCGGCACTCGCCCGCACGACCCGGTTCTGCTCCACAAAGGACACATCGGGATCGGCCGCGACGCGCTTGGCCTGCGCCTCGGACATCGCGGCGGTGAAGCCGTGCAAGGCCGCCGAGAACGTCCGCTCGACGGTGCCGCCGTGCCGGCCGGTGACGCCCTGGGCCGTGCCGCCCTTGAGCACGACGATGTAGCTGTCCTTGACGGCGTCGGCGCCGCCGGCGCCGGCGATCGTGCCTTCCCGCGCGGTCGCGACGGCGGTGCCGCCCAGGACGGTCACCGCCGAGACCGCTGCCACCACACCGATTCTCCTGAAGATTCCCCGAGAGCTCCGCAAGGTTTCGTCCCTTCTGGGCAGGGGTGAAAGGTGCCCGAACTGTAGGTCGACCCTGGTCAAAATAGGAAGATCGACCTGTTTGTCCGGTTTCGGAACCACTCGAACGGTCCCCTACCAAAGTCGGCCGGAAAACTGCGTCGCCCCGAACCGCGTCCCACGGCATGCTGACGGTCATGCTCATCCGCCGCGAGACACCCGGTGACCAGGCCGCCATCCACTCGGTGCACGCCGAAGCCTTCCGCCGCGAACCGGGCGTGACTCCCGTCGAAGCCCCGCTCGTCGACGACCTGCGGGCCGACGGGGATCTGATCGGCGCGTTGTCGTTCGTCGCGGTCCGCGACGGCGAGGTCGTCGGGCACGTCTGCTGCAGCCCGGCGCGGCTCGGCGACGACACCGGCGTCTCGGTCGGCCTCGGCCCGCTCGGCGTACGGCCCGCGCACCACCGCGGCGGCGTCGGCTCGGCGCTGGTGCACACGGTGCTCGGCGCGGCGGACGCCCTGGGCTACGGCCTCGTCGTGCTGCTCGGCGACCCCGGCTACTACTCGCGCTTCGGGTTCGTCCTCGCGGCGACGCTCGGCGTCACGCCGCCGGAACCGGGCTGGGCCGAGCACTTCCAGGCCCGCCCGCTCGCGGCGTACCGAGCCACGCACCAGGGCGCGTTCACCTACGCGCCGGCCTTTTCCCGCATCTGAACAGGAGCCCCGCACGCATGTACGCACCCCGTTCGTCGGTCGGTGTCCGGATCAACCGCGAGCAGCCGCCGTCCCGGCTGCGTGAGCTGGCGCGGCAGGCCGAGGCCGCCGGGCTCGACGAGCTGTGGCTGGTCGAGGACTGCTTCTGGGCGGCCGGGATCTCGACGGTCGCCACGGCGCTGGAAACGACATCGACGATCAAGATCGGCATCGGCGTGATGCCGGTGGTGGCGCGCAACCCGGCGATCGCGGCGATGGAGCTCGCGGCGCTGGCGGAGCTGCACCCGGGCCGGCTGATCGCCGGCTTCGGCCACGGCGTGCCGGCGTGGATGAAGCAGATCGGCGCGTACCCGGCGTCCCCGCTCGCGGCGCTGGAGGAGACGCTCGTCGCGGTCCGGCGCCTGCTGGCGGGCGACCGGGTCTCGGTGTCCGGGCGGTACGTCTCGCTGGACGAGGTGGAGCTGGTGTTCCCGCCGGCGTCGCCGCCGCCCCTGGTGGCGGGCGTCCGCCGGCCGAAGTCGCTGGCGATCGCGGGCGCGACGGCGGACGGCACGATCCTCGCCGAGCCGTCCCCGCCGGAGTACGTCCGCTCGGCGCTGGCGGCCATCGCCACGGGACGCGAGCGGGACGGCGCCCCGGCGAGCCACACGGTGGTGACGTACAACTGGCTGGCCCTGGGCGACCCCGAACGGGCGCGGCTGACTGTGGCGGAGTCGCTGACGCCGGGCGCGCGGGTGCAGGTCCAGGACCTGCCGTTCGCCGATGAGCTGCTGGCGCTGGTGGACTCGGCGTCCACAGTGGACGAACTGGCGGCGGGCCTGCGTCCGGAGTGGATCGAGCAGCTGGCCGTCTGCGGCGACCTGGCCTCGTGCGTGGCCCGCGTCCACGCCCTGCACGAAGCCGGCAGCGGCTCGGTGGTCCTGCTGCCGCTGCCGGAGGAGCCGCCGGAGGAAGGCATCGAGGCCGCGGGTCAGGTGGCGGCCGCCCTGCGTGCCTGACGGCCACCGGTCGTCCACAGCCCGGCCGCAATGTGGACGACCAGGCCGGGCCGAAGCGGATTCCGACCTGCGTCGGACACCCCCGAAGAGGGCTGGGACCCGGCAAGGTCGGTTCGAGCGTCCGCCTGCCGCGAGAAGACGGGGCTGCCCGCCGGAAAAGGGGTTCGCCGGGCGCGGGCCGCGTGTCAGGATCGGCCCATGCCCGTTGACCCGCACCTCCTGCTGGCCTTCGTCGTCACCACCGTGATCGCGATGGTCGTGCCGGGGCCGGACATGCTGTTCGTCCTCGGCTGCGGCATGCGCGGCGGTCCGCGCGCCGGGCTGCTCGCCACCGCGGGGGTCGCCACCAGCGAGGCGATCCACGTCGCCGTCGCCGCGGCCGGGCTGGCCGCGCTGTTCGCCGCCGTGCCCGTCGCCTTCACCGTCGTGCGGGTCGTCGGTGCCGCTTACCTCATCTACCTCGGCATCCAGACCATCCGGAAGCGCCGGAGCCTCCCCGACGACACCTCACCCAGCACCAAGCGCGCCTACCTCTCCGGGCTGCTGACCAACCTGCTGAACCCGAAGATGGTCACCTTCACCATCGCGTTCCTCCCGCAGTTCGTCGACCCGGCGCTCGGGCGCATCGGGCTGCAGTTCGCGATCCTCGGCGCGATCCTGATCGTGTTCGAGTTCCTCGTCGACGGCGCCGTCGGCGTCCTCGCCGGCCGCATCGGCAGCCGGCTGCGCCGCAAGCGCAAGGCCCGCCGGCGCCTGGAGGTCGCCACCGGCGGCATCTTCATCGGCCTCGGCGTCCGGCTGGCCCTCGACCACTGACCGGGAGGTAGCGCCTGCGCTACCCCGAAGTCGGCGGCCGGCCCCAGGGTGGGGCGCCCGGACCTCGGCCAGGATCCTTTCCATGACCAGGAACCGGAAAACCACGGCCGTCCTCGCCGTCGCGGCCATCGCGACCGGAGCACTCTTCGCTCCCGCGACCGCCGAAGCGGCCCAGCCCGGCCCCGTCCGCGCGCTGACGCAGGCGGCGCATCCCCTGCGCACCACCGAACCCGACCGCGACACCGCCGACCTGCGGGCCCTGGGCGCGATGATCGGCGACGCCCAGGTGACCGGCCTCGGCGAGGCGACCCACGGCTCGCACGAGTTCTTCGCCATGAAGGAGCGGCTCTTCCGCTACCTCGTGGAGCAGAAGGGCTTCACCACCTTCGCCCTCGAAGTGAGCTGGTCCGCGGGCCTGAAGATCGACGAGTTCGTCCAGACCGGCACCGGTGACGCGCACACGGTCGCCAAGGCCGCGCTCGCCGGCTCGCCGTGGGACCGCGAGGAGTTCGTCCACCTCATCGAGTGGATGCGCGGCTACAACCGCGCTCACCCCGCCCGGCCCGTCCACTTCCTCGGCGACGACCTCGGCGCCCCGACGCTGGACGACGCGTTCTTCGGCCGGGTGACCGGTTACGTCCAGCGGACCCACCCCGAGTCGCTGGCCCGGCTGAACGAGCTCTACACCGGCCTGCGCCCGATCGACGACGTCTTCGCCTACGTCGCCAAGCCGCTCGCGGAGCGGCAGCGGCTCGCGGCCCAGGCCCAGGAGGCCCTCGAGCTGGTGCAGAGCTTCGGCGACGACTGGGCCGCGCAGAACGCCCGGTCCATCGCCCAGACCACGAAGTTCCTCACGATCGACCTCGCCGACCCGGCCTCGGTGGCGACGTCCCAGCGCTTCCGTGACGAGGTGATGGCGCAGAACGTCGTGTGGTGGCAACGCCACACCGGCGCCAAGATCCTGCTGTCGGCCCACAACGGCCACGTCGGCTACGCCTCCGGTGATCCCGCGCGGTACCCCAAGACGCAGGGCTCGTTCCTGCGCGACACGCTGGGCGCGAACTACGTCGCCACCGGCTTCACCTTCGACCGCGGTTCGTTCCTGTCCCAGGACGACGCCGGGACCTGGCGGAAGTTCACCGTCGGCGCCGCCGGCCCCGGGTCGAACGAGGACACCCTCGACCGGGTCCGCTACCAGGACTACTACCTCGACCTCCGGACCGCCCCGGCCGCGGCGCGCGCCTGGCTGGACGTCGCCCGCCCGACGTACGACATCGGGACGGCGTTCCCCGTCGACCCGGCGGACATCGCGCTCGCGCGGTCCTACGACCTGCTCATCCACCTCCACGACGTGCGCGAAGCGGCGATGGCTAGGACTTGAGGTTGTTGCGGGCCAGGAAGTCTTCGGCGATGTCGAGGGGGTTGCGCTTCTCCTCGGTGAACTCGACGTTCAGCTGGGTGAGCTGGTCGGTGGTCAGCGCCGCCGACACCCGGTTCAGCGCCGCGGCTTCCTGCTCCGACAGCGTCCCCTTGGCGATGAGCGGCACGATGTTCTGCGCCGGGAACATGTTCTTGTCGTCGGTGAGCGGCACGAAGCCGTTCGCGGCGATCGTCGACGACGTGCTGAACAGGTCCGCGACCTGGACGTCGCCGGACTTGAGCGCCGCCACCGTCACCGGGCCACCGGTGTCGGTGGTCCGGATCTCCTTGAACTCGCAGCCGTAGAGCGTCTTGATCTTGTCCTTCCAGCGGCTGCTCCACTGGCCCGGCCCGCCGAACACCAGCTCGCCGCAGCGCTTTCCCAGGTCGGAGAACGTCTTGACGCCGGAATCCGCCAGCTGCTTGCCGACGACGAGCAGGTCCTTGTCCTCGGCCGGCGCCTGGTCCAGCACCTCGAACCCGGCGGGCACCTTCGCCTTCAGCTGCGTGTAGACGTCTTCCGGCTTCGTGGCCTGGGCGTCCTTGTCGAAGTACCGCAACAGGTTCCCGCTGTAGTCCGGCACGACCGACAGCGACTTGTCCTGCAGCGCCTTGACGACGACCTCGCGGCTGCCGACCGGTGGCCGCACGGTGACGTTCGTGGCCCCCGCGTTCTTCAACGCCCCGGCGTAGATCTGGGCCAGCAGCAGGCTTTCCCCGACGTCGGACGCGCCGATGATGATGTCGCCGTTCGAGCCGCCCTCACCACCGCCCGCCAGCGGGTTGCCGCAGCCCGCGACCAGCACCGCGACGGCGATCAGACCGGCCAGCCGTTTCACGCGGTCACCTTCTTGCCGGTCGCCGCGGCCGTCGCCAGCCGGACGCCCTTGGGCACCAGCGCGCGGTTCAGCAGCGCGAACAGGACGTCGAGCACGATCGCCAGCAGCGTGGTGAGCAGCGCGCCGGCGATCACCTCCGAGTAGTCCAAAATGGCCAGTCCGTCGAGCAGGAACCGGCCCAGGCCACCGAGTCCGACGTACGCGGCCACCGCGGCGGTCGCCACGAGCTGCAGCACGGCGTTGCGGATGCCGCCCAGCACCAGCGGCAGTGAGATCGGCACCTCGACCTTCCAGAGCCGCTGCCAGCCGGTCATCCCGACGCCCTCGGCGGCGTCGACGACGCCGTGGTCGGTCGCCTGCAGCCCGGCGTACGTGCCGGCCAGGATCGGCGGCACGGCCAGCACGACCAGGCCGATGATCGTCGAGGTGACGCTCTCGGTGAAGAGCAGGAACAGGAACGTGACCAGACCCAGCGTCGGCAGCGCGCGGATCGCGTTGCCGACGCTCACCAGCGCGACGCCGCCGCGTCCGGTGTGGCCGACGAACAACCCCAGCGGGACGGCGATCACGAGCGAGATCACCAGCGCCAGCACCGTGTAACCGAGGTGCTCCAGCAGCCGCTGCGGGATGCCGTCCGGGCCGGACCAGTGAGCCGGATCGCCGAACCAGTGGAAGAGATCGGTGATCATGCGACGGCCACCCCCGTGTTCCCGGCGCGTTCCCAGGGTGTCAGCAGGTTCCGCAGGCCGACGAGCAGCAGGTCGACGACCAGGGCGAGCACCAGCGTGAGCACGATGCCGACGACGATCGGCGAGAAGTACTCACGCTGGAAGCCGTCGGTGAACAGCACGCCGAGGCCGCCGGTGCCGATCAGCGCGCCGACGCTGACCAGGCTGATGTTGCTGACCGACGCCACCCGCACGCCGGCCGCGAGCACCGGCACCGCCAGCGGCAGCTCGACGGCGAAGAACTTGCGCACCGGCTTGTAGCCGACGGCGGTGGCCGCGGCGATCACCGACGGCGCCACCGCGTCCAGCGCGTCGAGCACCGGGCGGACCAGCAGCGCGGTGGTGTAGATCGTCAGCGCGACGACGACGTTGATGCTGTCGAGGATCTTCGACCCGATCAGGCCGGGGATGACGACGAACAACGCGAGCGACGGGATCGTGTAGAGCAGGTTGGCCAGCACCATGAGCACCGACCGCGCGGGCGCCCAGCGGTGGCCGAACCAGCCGGCCGCGATCGCCAGCACGATGCCGATGACCAGCGGGAGCAGCGCGAGGTAGATGTGGTCGCCGAGGTCGCCGAGGATCTGCTCGCGGTTGTTGCCGCTGCTCAGGTACGTCCCGAGCTCGTCGAAGAAGCTCATGACGCCTGCGGGGTCGCCTCGATCACATCGAGCACTTGCCGAGCGAGCACGCCCCCGAGCACGCGGTGGTCGTCGTCGACGACCACGCCGAGGCTGGCGGGCGACGACAGCGCGGCGTCGAGCGCGCCGCGGATCGGGGTGCCGCGGATCCACAGGGAACCACCGGCGACGAGGTCGTCTTCGGACAGTTCGCCGTCCACTGTGGAGTTCGGCGGCAGCCAGCCGCGCGGCTGCTTCTCGGCGTTGACGACCAGGCGCCAGCCGTCGCTCGCCGGCACCGAAGAGCCGATCTCGACGAGCTCGAGGTCCTTGATCTCGACGCCGTCGGCGGAGAGGAACGACAGGCCGCGGTAGCCGCGGTCGCGGCCGACGAACGACGAGACGAAGTCGTCCACCGGGTGGCGCAGGACGTCGGCGGGGGTGCCGTACTGGGCGAGCTTGCCGCCGACCCGCAGCACCGCGACCTTGTCGCCGAGCCGGACGGCCTCGTCGATGTCGTGCGTGACGAACACGATCGTCTTGCCCAGCTGCGACTGCAGCCGCAGCAGCTCGTCCTGCAAGCCTTCGCGCACCACCGGGTCGACCGCGGAGAACGGCTCGTCCATCAGCAGCACCGGCGAGTCCGCGGCGAGCGCGCGGGCGACGCCGACACGCTGCTGCTGACCACCGGAAAGCTGGGCCGGGTACCGCTTGCCGACCTCGACCGGCAGGCCGATGGTCTCGAGCAGCTCGGCCGCCCGCTTGCGCGCCTTCGCCTTGTCCCAGCCCGACAGCAGGGGCACGGTGGCGATGTTGTCCAGGACCGTCCTGTGTGGAAAGAGGCCGGCGTGCTGGATGACGTAGCCGATGCCGCGGCGCAGCAGCGCCGGGTCGCCCTCGGCGACGTCCTTGCCGTCCAGCAGCACCTGGCCGCCGGTGGGCTCGATCATCCGGTTGATCATCCGCAGCGACGTCGTCTTGCCGCAGCCGGACGGGCCGACGAACACGGTGATCGTGCCGTCCTCGACCGTCAGGTTCAGCTTGTCGACGGCGACCGTCCCATCGGGATACTGCTTGGTCACGTCGCGGAATTCGATCGTCACTTGCCCACTCCCCGTGTCAGGTCCGTTCGACGGTAGCCGAGTCGGCGGTGGTTGGCACGCTGTTCCGGCAGGTGGGGACCAGGCGCTTAGGCGGTGTCCTGTGAGTCTGCTCGATGGGCTTCGTGATCCAGGTGGTTCCTGGCGGCACGGGCGGGGCGCCCTCGTACCGGGGTTGTACTCGGGCGATCCGCCCGTGCCGCCAGGGGCCGCCTGGGCGCGAAGACCGCGAGCTTTGACTCGCAGGACACCGCCTAAGCTCGTGGCCCGTGAAGGCACTCGACGACGTCCTCGCCGCCCACGGCGTCGGCGTCCGCCCGTTGTACCGCGTCATCGACCTGCTGCGCACCGGCGACCACGACCTCGGTGAGCTGGTCCGGCTGAGCACCGCGCCGCGCCGCAGCGTGGAGGACGTGCTCGCGGCGCTGGGCGACGACCTCGACCGCAGCGGCGACCGGCTGCGCCTGTCTCCCGGCGTCGCCGCGTCGTACCTGCAGTACAGCGTCCCCCGCTACGCCGACCCGCTCGACGAAGCCGTGGCCACGCACGAGTTGCTGCCGAAGGTCGCCGAGTGGGTGGCCGAGGTGCCGGCGCCGCTGGCCGCGCTCGACCACGTCCAGGCCACGCCGGAGACGGTGCTGCGCCGCGCGCTGTGGCTGGACGCGCGCTACGACCTGGCGTCCGCGCGCCTGCTGTTCCTCGGTGACCACGACCTGACGTCGCTGGCCGTGCGGGCGGTCTGCCCGGCGGCGGACCTGACCGTCGTCGACCTCGACGAGCGCGTCCTCGCCTACCTGGACGACCGCGGCGCCGGGGACATCAGGACCGCGCACGCGGACCTGCGCGTCGGCCTGCCGCCCGCCGTGGCCGGGCGCGCCGACCTGGTGTTCAGCGACCCGCCGTACACCCCGGAGGGGATGGGCCTGTTCGCCGCGCGCGGGGTGCAGGCGCTGCGGGAGCCGAGCGAGGGGCGGCTGCTGTTCGCGTACGGCTACAGCCCGCGGCACCCGGCGCTGGGCGCGCAGGTGCAGCGCTCGCTGGCCACGCTCGGACTGACGTTCGAGGCGATCCTGCCGGGCTTCAACAGCTACTTCGGCGCGCAGGCGATCGGCAGCGCGGCGGACCTGTACGTCTGCCAGCCGACGGCGAAGGCCAGGAAAGTCCGCAGCGGCAAGGCGATCTACACGCACGGGCCGCAGTCGGTCGAGGCCGCCGGGACGAAACCGGCACTGCTGGAGAAGCTGAAGGAGATCGCCGTCGCGAGCGGGCTCTCGTTCGAGTCGCGCCCGGTGGACTGGTCGATCTCCGGCCCCGAGGGCGACGCGGTCGCGATGGACCTCTCGGCCGACCCCGGCCCGTGGCTGCTGCGGGCGCTCCTGGGCACAAACGCCCGCCGGCTCGCGCTGCTGCTGCCGAACGCGCACCCGGACCTGGCGGACCAGGCGTCCCAGACGGCGCTTGCGGCGCTGGTAGCGGGCAAGTACACCCTGCGGTACCTGCGGAGCACGCCGGACAACCGGCACGCCGTGGTCGTCGCGGACGCGGTGGAGCACCAGAGCGAGGTGCTGACCCGCGCCCACGCCCGCCTGGCGAACGTCTCCCTGGACGTCCCGCCGGACCTCCAGGACCTGCGCCTGGTCGACGTCCCCCGCCACCGCTTGCCGGCTCTGCTGGGTCTCTGAACACGCCAAAAGCGGCACTTTCACGTGAAAGTGCCGCTTTTGACGGTGACTGTCAGGCGGTGACGCCGTCCGCTTCCGCGGCCTTCGCCACCGCGGCCGCGACCTCGGGGGCCACGCGCGGGTCGAGCGGGCTCGGGACGATGCGGTCCGGGCCCAGGTCGTCCATCGCGACCGAGACGATCGCCTCGGCGGCCGCCAGCTTCATGTTCTCCGTGATCGCCCGGGCGCCGGAGTCCAGCGCGCCGCGGAAGACGCCGGGGAACGCCAGCACGTTGTTGATCTGGTTCGGGAAGTCGCTGCGGCCGGTGGCCACGATCGACGCGTAGCGCGCCGCGACGTCCGGGTGGACCTCCGGGTCCGGATTGGACAGTGCGAACACGATGCCGCCACCCGCCATCCGGCCCAGCAGCGTCTCGTCGATCGTCGCGCCGGACAGGCCGAGGAAGACGTCGGCGCCTTCGAGGGCGTCGGCGAGCGAACCACGGAGACCGGCCTTGTTGGTCGTCGAGGCCAGCTGCTCCTTGACCGGGTTCAGGCCGTCGCGGCCGGTGTGGATGATGCCGCGCGAGTCGAGCACGGTGACGTCGCCGATGCCGGCCTCCTGCAGGATCCGCGCGCAGGCCACCCCGGCCGCGCCGGCGCCGGAGATGACCACGCGCTGGTCGGCGATCGCCCGGTCCAGCACCAGGTTCGCGCCGCGCAACGCGGCCAGCGTGACGATCGCCGTGCCGTGCTGGTCGTCGTGCATGACCGGGCAGTCGAGCGCCTCCTTGAGCTTGTCCTCCAGCTCGAAGCAGCGCGGCGCGGAGACGTCCTCGAGGTTGACCGCGCCGTACGACGGGCGCAGCCGGACCAGGGTTTCGACGATTTCGTCGACGTCGGTGGTGTCCAGCACCAGCGGGATCGAGTCGAGGCCGCCGAAGGTCTTGAAGAGCACGGACTTGCCCTCCATGACCGGCAGGGACGCGCTGGCGCCGATGTCGCCGAGGCCGAGCACCGCGGTCCCGTCGCTCACCACCACGACCAGCCGGTCCGCCCACGTGTACCGCTTGGCCTTGGCGGCGTCCTCCGCGATCGCGCGGCTCACCTTCGCCACACCGGGGGTGTAGGCGATCGAAAGGTCACGCGGGCTGGAAATCGGGCGGGTGGCCGCCACCGAGAGCTTGCCGCCCTCGTGCCCGGTGAAGATCTCTTCGTCGGTGACCGGCGCAACAGTGCCGGTGGGGTCGTTCATGGGGTTTCCTGTCGTCGTTTCCGGCTTTCCCTCAGTAGGAATGACGGAACTCGCGGTTCGAACGTGGGTCACTCGGATTCTCCTGGGCCTGCGAGCGGGGGGACCAGGGCAGCAGGCGAAGGCACACCCACTACCTGGGCTTCTCCTCCGGCACGGCAGCCCAGCGCGGTAGCGCCGGCCTGTCGGCGAAGCGTCTCGTCGGCCATCTGTGCCGTGGGTGTGGCGATGGCCGCGGACGCGGCGGTCCCGTCATTGTGACAGGACCCTTGCCGCGGGTGACCCCTCGGTGCGGCTCACGTCACACATTCCCTGGTATTTCCCCAAATACCAAGACGTCCGTCCGGTTTTCTTGGCGCCCGATAAGGTGACGCCATGCAATTCCGCCGGCTGAGCGTCCCGGACGCCTTCGAGTTCACCCCCCGGGCGTTCCCCGACGACCGGGGCCTGTTCACCGCCCCCTTCCAGGAAGACGTCTTCCGCGCCGCCGTCGGCCACCGGCTGCGGCTCGGCCAGTCCAACCACAGCGTGTCCAAGCGCGGCTCGATCCGCGGTGTCCACTTCGCCGAGACCCCGCCCGGCCAGGCGAAGTACGTCTACTGCGCCCGCGGGTCGCTGCTCGACGTCGTCGTCGACGTGCGCGTCGGCTCGCCCACCTTCGGGAAGTGGGACGCCATCCGGCTCGACGCCGGCAAGTTCAACGCCGCGTACCTCGCCGAGGGCCTCGGGCACGGCTTCATCGCGCTCGAGGACGACACCGCGATGGCCTACCTCTGCTCCGAGCCGTACAACCCGACGGGTGAACACGGGATCAACCCGCTCGACCCGGCGCTGGACCTGCCGTGGCCGTCGGACATCACGCACATCCTGTCCGACAAGGACCGCGCCGCCCCGACGCTGGCCGAGGCCGCGGAGCAAGGCCTGCTCCCGGCGTACGACGACTGCGTCGCCTACTACGACAAGCTGCGCTCGGCCCACTGACCGCCGCCCGGACCGGGTCCGGCGGTCCCCTTGCGCATTTAGTATGCGCGCATATAGTCTGCTCGCATGGCACTTTACGAGTACGAGCACACCGAGACGTCCACCGCCCCCGCCGCCGCGATCTGGCCGCTCTGGGCGGACACCGCCCGCTGGCCGGAGTGGGACACCGCCGTCCGGTCGGTGGTCCTCGACGGTGCGTTCGCCGTCGGCAGCGGCGGCACGATGACGATGGACGGCCTGCCGCCCATCCCGTTCACCCTGACCGAGGTCACCGACGGCCGGAGCTTCACCGACGAGACGCGGCTGCCGGACGCGCTGCTGCGGTTCGAGCACGTCCTGACCGACGTCGACGGCGGCACGGCGATCACCTACCGCGTCACCATCGACGGCCCCGACGAGCTGGGCCCGCAGGTCACCGAGGACACCTCCGACGCGATGCGCGCGCTGGCCCGGCTGGCCGAGGCTTCCGGGGGCGCGGGTGGCGACGCCCCCGGCCCGCGCGTCACGGCATCCTCGCGGGCATGACCGCCCCGGAGTCCCGCCTGCCCGGCCCCGAGCGCAGCCCCGGCTTCCTGCTGTGGCGCGTGACGCTGGCCTGGCAGCGGGCGATGCGGGCCGCGCTGGCCCCGCACGACCTCACGCACGTCCAGTTCGTGCTGCTGACCACCACGTGGTGGCTCACCCGCTCGGGTGAGCCACCGACCCAGCGGCAGCTGGCCGAGCAGGCCGGCACCGACACGATGATGACCAGCCAGGTCGTCCGCAAGCTCGCCGAGCGGGGGCTCATGGAGCGTGCGGACGACCCGGCCGACGCCCGCGCGAAGCGGCTCCGGATCACCGCGCCGGGCCTCGAACTGGTCGCGAAGGCACTGAAGGACGTCGAGGCCGCCGACGCGTCGTTCTTCGACGGCGTCGACAGCGATTTCACCGACTCACTGGCAAAACTCAGTCCGTGAGGACGCACTCGATCGAGCGAAATTTCGGGACATCCCCTGGGGGCGATCCCGGATGTCCTCCTCGGCCGTCCTCGCCAGGCTGGCTCCCATGAAACTTCTCGCACTGGCCGCGACCGGGGTCGCCGTGGCCGCACTGGGGTCCACTCTCGCGTTCGCCTCACCGGCACGCGCCGACGAGCTGCCGACGTTCGACTTCACCGACTGCCCGGCCCCGCCCGCGACCGCCGACCCCGGCACGTGGCGCTGTGAAGCCTTTGTCTCCCAAGGAAAACTGACCATCGACGGCTACGAGATCCCGCTCGGTGAGGTGCGGCTGACGTTCAGCGAAGGCCGGATCGACGGCCAGTACGCCCAGGCGTTCGGCGCGCTGAGGCACGCTCCGACCCGCGTCCCCGGCCTGCCCGGCACGACGATCCAGCTGCGCTACGGCGGTTTCTCGGACTTCCAGAGCAACGACGAGCGCCGCGGCGAGCTGGACATCTACGCGGTGCTGCGGAACCCGTTGCTGGGCAACGACTGCAGCATCGGCACCGCGGCGAAGCCGTTGCACACGGTCGTCCACGACGACCCGGCGGTCCCGCCCAAGGTGATTTCCCAGAACCCGGTGACGGCCTACCGCGGTGTCATCGACCCGGATCTGGCGCTGCCGGCGACGCAAGGCTGCGGCCCGCTCGGCAAGCTCGTCGACCGGCGCCTCGACCTCCCGTCGCCGTCCGGCGAGAACACGTTCGAGCAGACGTCGTACGTGCAGTACAAGCCGCTCTGAGCCCTGCCGCGGCCGCGGGCTTCTTCGGGGTCACCCAGATGGTGATCGTCCCGGTGACCACCGGCTTGCCACGCGCGTCGGAAATGGTCACCGGGACCGGGAGCTCGAAGCCCTCGTCGCCGAACTCCGGCAGCGCGGGCAGCGACGCCACCGCGCGCAGGCCCGTCTCGGCCTTCGCGACGTACTGGACGTCCATGCCCTTCGGCAGCCAGCGGTGCGTCGCGGGGACGGTCGCCTCCGCGAGCATGCCCATCGCGATCTCGGCGAGGTTGCAGGCCGCGATCGCGTGGAACGTGCGGATGTGGTTGTGAACACCCCACCACTTCGGGGCACTCACCTCACAGTGCCCCGGACGCAGCTCGCGCACCGAGGGCAGCACCGTGCCGAAGTAGGGCACGCGCAGGCACATCGCGGCGCTGAACAGCTGCTTCCCGCCGGGTTTGGCGGCCAGCTTGTGCCACAGCGCGAACGTCGGCGTCTCGGCCATGCGTCTCCCTTGCTTGCCTACTGGCCAGTAGCTAAGCAGGCGCCCGGCCGGGCCGCAACCGGCCGCCTATAGTCGGCGCGTGGCAAATCGGCTGTTCCTCCTCCGCCACGGCCAGACCGAATGGTCGGTCGACGGGCGGCACACCGGACGCACGGACATCCCCCTGACCTCGGCGGGCGAAGGCCAGGCCCTCGCGGCCGGCGGCACGCTCCGGAGCCTGCTCGGCGGGCCGTCGCTGGTGCTGTCGAGCCCGCGCAAGCGTGCGCTGCGCACGGCCGCGCTGGCCGGCCTGCGCGTCGACGAGGTCACCGAGGACCTCTCCGAGTGGGACTACGGCGACTACGAGGGCATCACGACGCCCCAGATCCGCGAGACCGTGCCGGGCTGGACGGTGTGGACGCACCCGGTCCTCGGCGGCGAAAGCGCGGACGAGGTCAGCGCCCGCGCGGACAAGGTGCTCGAGCGCGCCCGCCGTGACACCGAGGCCGGCGACGTGATCCTGGTCGGCCACGGGCACTTCAGCCGGGTGCTGGTGGCCCGCTGGATCGGCCTGCCCGCGACGTCCGGCGTCCACTTCGGACTGGACGCGGCCGGCATCGCGGTGCTCGGCGACGAGCGCGGCGAACCCCAGATCGAACACCTCAACCTGCCCCCCTCGCTGGAGGACTGACGTGCCCGACGACCGCATCCGCCGCATCCGGCCCGACGACGTCGAGGCCGCCGTCGGGCTGGTCTACGCCCTCGCGGAGTACGAACGCGCCCCGGACGAGTGCCACCTGACGACGGACCAGCTGCACGCGGCGCTGTTCGGCGAGGCGCCGAAGCTGTTCGGGCACGTGGCCGAAGTGGACGGCGAGATCGTCGGCTTCGCGCTCTGGTTCCTGAACTTCTCGACCTGGCGCGGCGTGCACGGCATCTACCTGGAGGACCTGTTCGTCCTCCCGGACCACCGCGGCTCGGGCCTGGGCAAAGCGCTCCTGGCGACGCTCGCGGCGGAGTGCGTCACGAACGGCTACGGCCGGCTGGAGTGGTCGGTCCTCGACTGGAACCCGGCGACGGAGTTCTACAAGGCCCTGGGCGCGGTCCCGATGGACGAGTGGACGGTCGACCGCCTGGCCGACGAACCCCTCCGAGCGCTGGCCGCCCAGGCGTAACCCATGTGATCAGCGCCGGATCCCACGTGACCTAAGCCGGATCCAGCGTGATCAGAGCCGTAACTCGCGAGTTCCGGCCCCAATCACGTGAGTTGCGGGCTCAGTCACGTGAGTGGCGGGGCTGATCACGCGAGTTGCGGTGTCAGTCCTCGTCCTGGCCTTCGCGCTCTGCTCGGCGTCCGGCCAGGCCGCCGCGCTCGGCGGCCTCCGTCTCGGACTCACCCTCGCGCAGGCCCAGGGCCCACTCGCGGGACGGGCGGCGGAACAGCAGCACCAGCGTGACGATGCCGAACAGCGCGATCGGGACGCCCCACACCGGTTCGCCCGACGGGCCCAGCAGGTACCAGCCCAGGCCGACCACGATCAGCGCGATCACCACACCCGGCGAGCGCGCCCAGGTCTGGCCGAGGACCAGCCCGGCGGACGCGGCCAGGAACGCCAGCGCCACGACGATGAACGTGCCGGCCTCGACGTAGACGTTGTTGCCCGGCCGCGCCGGCGTGCCCAGGCCGTTCACCAGCACGATCACCCCGAACACCAGCAGGGCCAGCGACGGCACCCCGGTGACCACGCCGGCCAGCCGGACCTCACGGGGAGCGGGCGAGAGCTTCACAGCGGGGACCTTCCGGGGGGGGTGCTGGCCGAGTGCTTTGCGGGAGCACAGCAGACTCGACCAGGGCGAGTAACCGTGCGTGAGCTGATTGGATCGTATGCCACCCGGACGGCCGTTTTCGCGGGACCGCCCGGGCGTCGAAAATTCAGGTGTCGTCGATGAGCGGGCGGTCGGCCCGGGTGCACTTGTCACGACGAGCGGACAACTCGTCACGCGAAGGAGGGCCGCCCGGCACAGGGTCACAGGTGCTGTTCGGAGCGTTGCCGGACCGGTGCTTCCGGTCACCTTGCGCCGCCGAGAGGTTCTCGGGGGCGGCAGGCGTCACCTACCCTGCGGTGGTGCGCGCAATCCTCATCGTGAACCCCCAGGCCACCTCGACCACCGCCGGTGGCCGGGACGTCCTGGCCCACGCGCTCGCCAGCCAGGTCAAGCTTGACGTCGTCGAGACGGACTACCGCGGCCACGCGATGGCCGTCGCGCGCTCGGCCGCACGGGACGGCATCGACCTCGTCGTGGCGCACGGCGGCGACGGCACGGTGAACGAGGTCGTCAACGGCCTGCTCGCCGACGCCGACGGCGATCCGTCGCAGATCGGGCGGGTGCCCGCGCTGGGCGTCGTCCCCGGCGGTTCGGCCAACGTGTTCGCGCGCGCCCTCGGCATCTCGGCCGATCCCGTCGAGGCCACCCACCAGCTGCTCAACGCGCTGGAGAACGACCGCTCACGCCGGGTCGGGCTCGGCCTGGCCGACGGGCACTGGTTCACCTTCAACGCCGGCCTCGGCTGGGACGCCGACGTCGTCGGCCGCGTCGCGAAGCGCCGGGGCAAGCAGACGACGGCCGGGCTCTACTTACGGGCCGCCGTCCGCTCCTACTTCCGGCCGCCGCTGGGCCGTCCGGCCCTGACGATCCGCGTCCCGGGTGAGGAACCCGCCGAAGCGCTGACCGCTTTCGTGTCGAACACCGATCCGTGGAGCTACCTGGGCGAGCGTCCGATCCACCTCAACCCGGGTTGCTCGTTCGAGACGGGATTGGGTCTGTTCGCGTTGAACGGTCTGGGGTTGCCCACGGTGTTCAAGCATGTACGGCGCGCTTTAGCTACGAAGAGCAACCAAAAGGGCAAGCGTCTCGTGCGTCACGACGACCTGCCGATGATCCGCATCGACGCTGCTGAACCGGTAAACTTCCAGGTGGACGGCGACCTCGTCGGCCAGAGGGCCCGGGTCGAGTTCTTCAGCGTCCCGGATGCACTCACAGTAATCGTGTGACGACGGGACAGCTGATCGCCTGCGGCAAAGTGCAATCTGCCGTTCGTCGACGCAGAAGCTCCACTCACCGCATCAGCCTTCCCTTCGAGCGGCCGTGTCGGAGAGAAACCGCAGGTCAGACGTGTCGCTCGGCCGGGTGAGCTGACTCACCGATCTTCAAGAAACACTTGTCCAACGCGGTGCTTCGTGAAAGCATTCACAAGCACCCAAAAAGACGACCGCCATTGACGACTGTGGCGCGGCCCTCCCGCGCCATATGAAGGAGCTCACGAACATGGACTGGCGCCACGACGCGGCCTGCCGAGACGAGGACCCCGAGCTGTTCTTCCCGGTGGGAACCAGCGGTCCTGCTCTGTCGCAGGTTAGTCAGGCCAAGGCCGTGTGCCACCGTTGCACCGTCGCCTCCGACTGCTTGGCCTGGGCTCTGGCCAGCGGCCAGGACGCCGGCGTGTGGGGCGGCATGAGCGAGGACGAGCGACGCGCAGTCAAGCGCCGCCGCACGCACATCGGCACGCGTACCAACGCCTGACTCTTCATCTGGCTACATCGCACAAGCTACACCCGAGCCACCAGGGAAATTCACCCGGGCTGACACTGTCGTGTCCAGGCCTTCTGTGGTGATACCTACCCGGCTCCAGCTTAACAAGTGGGGTGAAACCACCCGGCAACGGGTGCGGTGAAACCTCACCAGGACTTCAAGTCCTCCCGCGAGACGCTGAACGGCCCGGCACCTGCACCCAGGTGCCGGGCCTTCATCGTGTCGTCCCCCCAATCACGCGTGACGCCCTTCCAATCACGCGTGACGCCTGCCCAATCACGTGAGTTACGCCGTCAATCACGCGAGATCCGCACCCGATCACGCCAGAAACGCCCGGAATCACGCCGTTGACGGGAAATGCCCGGTGTTGATCATCGCGAAACCCACCCGATCGAGCGGCAAGGTCAATTCAAGCGATTGATTCAAAGCAACCAGGTGTGATTCAGAGCCGGCGGGAAAGCGGGATCCGCAACGCGGCTTCCGTCCCGGTCACCCGGGTCGCCGCCTCCTCCGTGCGCACCTTCCGCAGCGACAGCGAACCGCGCAGCTCCGACTCCACCAGGGTGCGGACGATCTGCAGGCCCAGGCCGTCGGACCGCTCCAGCGAAAAGCCCGCGGGCAGACCGCGGCCGTTGTCGCGGATGACGACGTCCAGCCAGCGTGCCGAGCGCTCCACGATCAGCTCGACCTTGCCCGACCGGCCGGCCGGGAAGGCGTGCTCGATCGCGTTCTGCACCAGCTCGGCCAGCACCATCACCAGCGGCGTCGCGATCTCCGCGACCACGACCCCGAACGAGCCCTTGCGCGACAGCCCGACCTGCGACTCCGCCGTCGCGACCTCGCCGACCATCGGCAGCACGTTGTCGAGCAGCTTGTCGAGGTCGACGCGCTCGTCGACCGAGATGGACAGCGCCTCGTGCACCAGCGCGATCGACGTCACCCGGCGCACCGACTCGGCCAGCGCGAGCCGCGCCTCCTCCGACGACGTCCGCCGGGACTGCAGGCGCAGCAGCGCCGCCACCGTCTGCAGGTTGTTCTTCACCCGGTGGTGGATCTCGCGGATCGTCGCGTCCTTCGACAGCAACGCGCGGTCACGCCGTTTCACCTCGGTGACGTCGCGGACGAGCACCAGCGCGCCCGCCGCCTGCCCGGCCGGTCGCAGCGGCAACGCGCGGAACAGCACCACGGCGCCGCGCCGCGAATCGGCCTCGGTGCGGCTCGACGGCTTACCATCGAGCGCTTCGATGATCCGGTGCGACACCTCGGTCGCGTCGAACGGGTCGCGGATCAGCGACCGCGTCAACGGCGCCAGGCGCGTGCCGACCAAGTCGGACTCGTGGCCCATCCGGTGGTACGCGGACAGGCCGTTCGGGCTGGCGAACACGACCGTGCCGCTCGAGTCGAGGCGGATCAGCCCGTCGCCCACCCGCGGCGACGTGTGCGTGTCGGTCGCGTTCGTACCGCTCGGCGGGAACGTGCCGTCGACGATCATCTGGCACAGGTCGCCGGCGCTGCCCAGGTAGGCGATCTCCAGCGGCGAAGGCACCCGCGGCGCGGCCAGGTTCGTCTCGCGGCTCAGCACGGCGACGACGGTGCCGGCGAACGTCACCGGGATCGCCTCCCGCCGCATCGGCAGGTCGCGGTACCAGTGCGGGTCCTCTTCGCGGCAGATCCGCACGTCACGCATGGCCTTCGCCAGCTGCGGGTGCTCCTGGACCGTGAACCGCGTGCCGACGACGTCCTCGGGGTGCGCGGTCGGCGCCGTCGTGGGGCGCGCGTGCGCGACGCACACGAAGTCGCCGCCGTCGGGCTGCAACTCCTCGCTGACCGGGACCCAGAGCAGGAAGTCGGCGAAGGACAGGTCGGCCAGCAGCTGCCACTCGGCGACGACGGTCTGGAGGTGGTCCGCGGCCTCCCCGGGGAGGCCGGTGTTGTCGGCGAGCAGTTCGGCGAGCGTCGACACGGTTACTCGACCGTCCCGAGGACGTCGCCCTGCTGGACGCGGTCACCCTTCGCCACGGCGAGGCTGGTCAGCGTGCCCGCCTTTTCGCTCACGGCCGGCAGCTCCATCTTCATCGACTCCAGGATCAGCACGGTGTCACCCGCGTTCAGCGATGCGCCCGGCTCCGCGACGACCTGGAGCACGGTGCCGACCATCTCGGCCCTGATCTCGGCCATCGACACCCCTCCTCGCGCGGCACCCGGACCAGCCCCATCCAACCAGAACGGGACGTCATGACACACTTGAGTGGTTGCCCCCAGCCCGGCAGGCGCCAGCGCCGCGGCCGTGGCCACTTTTTGACGACGAGGAGTAAACATGTCGAAGCGCGCCCGCAAGCGTCGCAGCCGGAAGAAGAACAGCGCGAACCACGGCGGTAAGCCCAACTCCTGAACCGGCGTCGACACCGCAAAGGCCCCCGCACTCCTGCGCGGGGGCCTTCGTCGTGCTCGGGCGCTATTACTCGGAGCGCTGCTCGATGCTGATCTCGGTGCGCTCGACCGTCACGCCGCCGCGCGTGGCGACGGTCTGGCGGATCGACGCGCGCAGCCGGCTCTTGAGCTCGGCGGGGGCGTGGTCGCCACCGCACTTGCGGGCCAGCAGCTGCTTGATGTGCTCGTCGATGCCGTACTCCTCGAGGCACGGCGGGCAGTCCTCGATGTGGTGCCGCAGGGCGGCGTCACGTTCGGCGCTGCACTCCCGGTCGAGGAGCAGGTAGATGTCGGCGAGCGCCTCTTCGCAGCGGACCTTGTCGGACGCGCCCTCGCACATGTCGTTCATCGCCCGGCCACCTCTTCCTTGGCGCCTTCCTTGGTGCCGCGGATGAACCCGCGCTCGCGCGCGACGTCGGCGAGCAGGTCACGCAGCTGGGCGCGCCCGCGGTGCAGGCGGGACATCACGGTGCCGATGGGCGTTTCCATGATCTCGGCGATCTCCTTGTAGGCGAAGCCCTCGACGTCGGCCAGGTAGACGGCCAGCCGGAACTCCTCGGGCAGCTTCTGCAGGGCGGCCTTCACGTCGGTGTCGGGGAGATTGTCCATCGCCTCGACCTCGGCCGACCGCAGCCCGCTCGAGGTGTGGGCCTCGGCCTTGGCGATCTGCCAGTCCGTGATCTCCTCGGTGGGCTGCTGCACCGGCTGCCGCTGCCGCTTGCGGTAGCCGTTGATGTAGGTGTTCGTCAGGATGCGGTACATCCAGGCCTTGAGGTTCGTGCCGGCCTTGAACGACGCGAAGGCGGCGTACGCCTTCAGGTAGGTCTCCTGGACCAGGTCCTCGGCGTCGGCGGGGTTGCGGGTCATCCGCATCGCGGCCGAGTACAGCTGGTCGAGCAGGGGCATGGCGTCCCGTTCGAAGCGCTCGGCGCGCTCGGCTTCGGTCGCTTCTTCCGGCGCTGAGTTCTGCGTGCTCGGCAAACCGTTCCCTTCCCGCTCGGCGTCGATGCGCGTGTACGCATACGGCGACGTCGAGTTTACGCGGGGGCCGGGCACACCGCGGGTCGCCGGTGCCTCAGGGCGGCGGCTGCTGCGAGAGCGTGTGGTGGCGAGGGTTGTGGTCACGTCCGGTACAACCGATCGGACTACCCGGGCATTCCCTAGACTTCCGTGCCATGGCTGGCAAGGGCACCCCGGCGACCGCGCTCCTGACGAAGCAGAAGGTGGCGCACACGCTGCACGCGTACGACCACGACCCGCGTGCCGAGTCGTACGGACTGGAGGCGGTGGAGGCCCTCGGCCTGGACCGCGCCCGGGTGTTCAAGACCCTGGTGGCGGAGGTCGACGGCAAGCTGACGGTGGGCGTGGTCCCGGTCACCGGCCAGCTGGACCTGAAGGGCCTCGCGGCCGCGGCGGGCGGCAAGAAGGCGAAGATGGCGGACCCGGCGGCCGCTCAGCGGGCGACGGGGTACGTGCTGGGCGGGATCTCACCGTTGGGGCACCGAAGCCGGCTGCCGGTGGTGATCGACGCCTCGGCGGAGAAGTTCGAGACGGTCTTCTGCTCGGCGGGGCGACGAGGGCTGGAAGTGGAGCTGGCGCCCGGTGAGCTGATCCGGCTGACCGGCGCGGTGGTGGCCCCGATCGCGGCCTGACCTGCACAAATGCGGTCACCTCGGCCTCCGGACAGCCCCCACCCGTCCCGGGGGGCGTCCCCTGTCCAGCGTATCGGGATTCGGCGTCCGAAAAGGCTCGGCGGCAAATCTGTGGATAACCGAGAGCAATGTGGACAACTCGGCGGCGGGTCGCGTGAGCCAGCGCAGACCCGGCTTCAGGTGAGCAGCGCGCGCTCCCAGCTTTCGTGGTGCCGTTCGAGGTGGTCGGCTTGGTCCTGCCACGCCTCGCCGTGGCCTTCGTTCCAGAGCTTCGTCCAAGGCTCGTTCCCGACCAACGCCTGCGCCGCCAGGAAGTCGTGCATCGACCGCGTGCGCGGGGCCAGCAGCCGGAGCAGTTCGCGGCGTTGCCGCTCGTCCAGGCCGTAGGCGTCGACCAGCAGCCGCAAGCGCGCGGCCTGGGTCGACGTCACGCTTTCGGGTAGCAGGGCGAAGGTCTGCGCGGTGTACGCGAGGTCCCACAGCCGGGTGCCGGGCGCCGCGGTGTCCCAGTCGATGAAGGCCCAGCGTGGGCCGGCCACCAGGTTCCACGGCGCGAGGTCGTGGTGGGCGATGATCTCGGCTCCGTCGGCGGGGATGAGCACCTGCCACGACGCCCCGGCGGGCGGGACGAAGCCGGTGACCGCGTCGTGGAAGTCGCGGACCAGGCGGCCCACCGCGACCACCGCCGCGTCCGGTTCCAGCAGGTCGATCCGGCCGGGCCACGGCACGTCGCCCGGGATGAACTCGAGCACCTCGCGGCCGTGCTCGTCCAGGCCCAGCGGCCGGGGCGCGCCGGAGAAGCCGGCCGCGCGCAGGTGTGCGAGCAGTGCGTGCACCGCAGGCGTCCACGGACCCGCGGGCCGCCGCACGGTGTTCCCCACCCGGACGACGCCGGCGTTCATGTTCCCGCCGGTCAGCGGAATCTCCTCCACGAGGAGGCGACGCTAGCGAACGCGCCGGACGTCCGCGACCGGGTTTCAGGCCAGCGGGCGCAGCACCCGCGACAGCCACTCCGTCGCCGCCCGGGAGACCTTCTCCAGGTCCTTGCCCAGGCTGTGGTCGCCGTCCACCAGGACCAGCTCCTGGTGCGGCCCCGGCTTCGGGCGGCCGAACGGGTCGCGCTCCCCCTGGATCACCAGCGTCGGGACCTCCACCGCGTCGAACTCCGGCTGGCGGGTCTTCTCCGGCTTGCCCGGCGGGTGCTCGGGGAACGCCAGGCACAGCACCGCCACGGCCTGGCCGGCCGACGCCGTCCGGCAGGCCACCCGGGCTCCCGACGACCGGCCGCCGAAGACGAACGGGAGGCCGTCGAAACGCTCCGACAGCTCGTCGGCGATCGTCAGCCACGCCGCGTCCAGCTGGTTCGCCGGGGCCGGCGCGCGGCGGCCCGCCACCTTGTACGGCTGCTCGACCAGCGCCACGTGCACCCCGGCCGCCGTCGCCGCGCGCGTCACCGCCACCAGGTCCTTCGCGCCGATGCCGCCGCCCGCGCCGTGGCCCAGCATCAGCACCGCCACGCCTTCCTCGGCGCAGTGCAGGTAGACCCGGGCCGGGCCGTGCGCGGTCTCGATCGGCAGGGCCGTCATGACTTCGGCGCGTCGAAGAGGGCGGCTTCGTGCTGCGGGTCGACGCGGTCGAGCAGCTCGGGTCCGTTGTTGCGGACGTTGTTGACCAGGCTCGACACCGGCCGCAGCTCCAGCGACGCGACGATGTCGTCGGGCGTGGGCACCAGCAGGTCGGTGACGTCGTCGCGGTCCGGGTCCAGCCAGCCGTCCCAATGGGACTGGGGCACGATCAGCGGCATCCGGTGGTGGACGTCGGTGAGCTGCCCGGCGGCGTCGGTCGTGATGATCGAGAACGTGATCAGCGGCGCCGCGTTCTCGTCGTCCTTCGGGTGCCAGCTCTCCCAGATCCCGCCGAACGTGAGTGACGCGTCGCTCGGGCCGGTCATGTAGAACGGCTCCTTCTCCTTGCCTGCGCGGCGCCACTCGAACCAGCCGTCGGCGGGCACCAGGCAACGGCGGGACACCAGCGCGCGGCGGAACGCCGGCTTCTCAGCGGCCGTCTCGGCGCGCGTGTTGATCATCCGCGAGCCGACGGACGGGTCCTTGGCCCAGAACGGCACCAGGCCCCACTTCATCAGCCGCAGCGAGCGCTCGGCGGGCTCGTCCTCGAGGACCTGGCCCTCGTCGTCACGCGGGTGCCGCTGCACGACGGTGACGACGTTCTTCGTCGGCGCCACGTTGTGGTCGGTCCGCACCCGCCCTTCGGTGAGGTCGATCGCCTCGAACTCCTCGATCAGCTTCGCCGGGTCCTTCGTGGCGGCGTAACGGCCGCACATGGCCGACCTCCCTCGTGCTTCGAGCGTCCGGGACGCCATCGTTACACGCAGGCCAGGGCCCTGGCGAGCGGCATGGGATCATTCGGGGCACCGGTGCACAGGAAGGCGGACGGTTTGGCGAGCAACGACTGGAGCAAGCTGGACGAGTCCGACGTCCGCGTCCGCCCAGGCAAGGGCACCCGCCCCCGCAGCAAGCGCCGTCCCGAGCACGCCGACGCCGTCTCCGCGATGGTCATCGGCAAGGACCGCGGCCGCTGGACCTGCGCGATCGACGCCGACCCCGGCCGGGTGATCACCACGATGCGCGCCCGGGAGATGGGCCGCACGCCGGTGGTGGTCGGCGACCGGGTCGGAGTGGTCGGCGACGTCTCCGGCAAGCCGGACACCCTCGCGCGCATCATCCGCGTCGACGCGCGCAGCAGCTCCCTGCTGCGCACGGCCGACGACACCGACCCGTTCGAGCGGCTGGTCGTCGCGAACGCCGAACGGCTGCTGATCGTCACCGCGCTCGCCGACCCGCCGCCGCGCAGCGGGTTCATCGACCGCTGCATCGTCGCCTGCTACGCGGGCGGCGTCGAGCCGGTGCTGTGCCTGACGAAGGCCGACCTCGCCAGCCCGGACGAGCTCCTCGCGAGCTACGCGGGCCTCGACATCCCGGCGATCGTCTCCCGGCACGACGAAACGCCCGAAGGCCTCGCCGAGATGCTCAAGGACCGCGTGACGGCCCTGGTCGGGCACTCCGGCGTCGGCAAGTCCACCCTGGTCAACCGCCTGGTGCCGGACGCCGACCTGGCCGTCGGCGTGGTGAGCGGGGTCGGCAAGGGGCGGCACACGTCCGTCGCCGCGGTGGCGCTGCCGCTGCCGGACGGCGGCTGGGTGATCGACACCCCGGGCGTCCGCTCGTTCGGGCTGGCCCACGTGACCGCGGACGACATCGTCGACGCCTTCGAGGAGTTCGCCGCGGCCGCCGAGGAGTGCCCGTCGGGCTGCGGGCACCTCGGGCCGCCGGAGGACCCGGACTGCGCGCTCGACGACGTCGTCACCGACGGCCAGGCGGGAGCCGACCGGCTCGCGTCCCTGCGGCGCCTGCTGGCCTCGCGCGGCGGCCTCGATGTGACCCGCCCCACGGAATCCTGAGACAACCGGGAACCGGCTCCGCACCGTCATCGTCACATCGGTAACCAATCACCCGATCAGGCGATATGCCGAGCGGAAGATCCAACTCCTGAGGGGATTTCGATGCGCAAGACCACCCTGGTCGCCGCGGGCGCCGCGCTGGTGCTCACGCTGACGGCGTGCAGTGGCAACTCCGGCACCGCCGAGCCGGCCGCCGCGGGCAGCAACCAGTCCCAGGCCGATGGCGGCAGCGGCCTCGCGTCGCCGTTCACCGACGCCATCCAGCTCGCTTCGGCGTCCAAGCAGGGCACCGAGAAGTCGAAGTCCGCGAAGTTCACCATGGAGAGCTCGGTCGGCGGCCAGTCGATGACCGCCTCGGGTGCGATGAGCTTCGACGGCGCGAACACCAAGATGTCGATGACGTCCAACGCCGCCGGTCAGCAGAGCGAGATCCGGATCGTCGACGGCGCGTTCTACATCAAGATGCCGGCCGAGCAGGCCAAGCAGCTCGGTGCGGGCAAGGAGTGGATCAAGTTCGCGCCGGGCGGCGACGACCCGTTCTCGCAGATGCTGGGCAGCAGCTCGCAGTCCGCCGAGCAGAGCGACCCGAGCAAGATCCTCGACCAGGTCTCGAAGACCGGCCGGATCGTCTCGTCGGACCAGACCGAGCTGAACGGCCAGAAGGTCAACCACTACGTCGTCGAGATGGACGTCGCCAAGTCCATCGACGAGTTCACGAAGTCGATGCCGGAGGCGAGCCGCGCGAAGGTCGCGGAGTCGCTCAAGGGCAAGGACGTCAAGATCCCGGCCGAGTTCTGGCTGGACAAGGACAACCTGCCGGTGCAGGTCACGATGGACCAGGGCCCGCTGATGCAGGCCATGGGCGTGCCCAGCGCGGACGGCTCGAAGTTCACGATGAAGTACACCGACTGGGGCACCCAGGTCGACGTCGCGGCCCCGCCCGCGGACCAGGTGGCCGACCTCGGCGAGCTGCTCAAGGGCGGCCGCTGACCAGCGACCGTGCGTGACCAGCGGCTCCCCCGAACGGGTTCGGGGGAGCCGCTGTGTTTTGGTTGGCGCATGCGCAAAGCCGCCGTCGTGCTGCTGCTCGCCCTGCTCGCCGGCGCGTGCGACAGCTCCGCTTCACCGCCACCCACGTTCACCGACGCCCGCGCGCTGGCCGACGCGGCGACGGCGGCCACCACGAGCGGCGGGTCGGCGAAGTTCGCCACGGACGTCGCCGTCGGCTCGGTCCGGTCGAAGGGCCAGGGCCAGGCGCGGTTCGGCGCCGGCGGGACGTCCCAGGTGATGACGACGGACTTCATCGGCGAGCCGATGGAGCTGCGGCTGGTGGCCGGGAAGCTGTACGCGAAGGTGCCGGAGGGCTCGCGCGACCAGGTCGGCACGGCCAAGCCGTGGGTCGAGGTCGCACCGGACGGCACCGACCCGTTCTCCCAGGTGCTCGGCGGCAGCCTCGGGCAGCTGGCGGCCCAGAACGACCCGGCGCACACGCTGGGCGAAGTCGCGGCGGCGGGCACGATCGTCTCGGCCGAGCGCACCGACCTGGGCGGGGTGGCCGCGGAGCACTACCGCGTCGACCTAGACCTGGCGAAGCTCGGCGCGGACCTGCCCGCGGGCCTGGCCGCGGACGAGGTGGGGCAGCTGGGCGGCAAGTTCCCGGTCGAGCTCTGGCTGGACGACACCCACCGGCCGCTGCAGATCGTGCTGGACCTGTCGCCGATCCTCGCGGGCGGCTCTCCCGGCTCCTCTGGTTCCCCCGGCTCCGGCGCAAAGATCACGACCCGCTACACGGAGTGGGGCGCCCCGGTCGACGTCCAGGCCCCGCCGCCGGACCAGGTGGGGACGCTCACACCGTAGTCACGTTCCCGCCGACCGCCTCGTCCACGCGGGGACGAAGGGAGTCAGGACATGCGGGTGATGGTGATCGGGGCGACGGGCGTGCTGGGCGTCCCGGCGGTGGCGCGGCTGCTGCAGGCCGGCCACGAGGTGAGCGGGCTGGCCCGCAGCGCGGATCGCGTGCTGGCGGTCGAGCGGACGGGCGCAAAGCCGGTGCTGGGCGACCTGTTCGACGAGACGTCACTGGCCACGGCGTTGCGAGGCCACGACGCGGTCCTGAACCTCGCGACACGCATCCCGGGCCCACGCGACATGACGCGCAAGGCGTCTTGGGCCGAGAACGACCACGTCCGGCTGGCGGGCAGCGCGACGTTGGCGGCGGCGGTGCGTCGGGTGGACGAGCTGCGGACCGTGGTCCAGGAGGGCATTTCGTTCGTCTACGCGGACGGCGGCGACCACGAGCTGGACGAAGAGGCGCCCATATCGCCGCGGGGCGTGACGGCATCTTCGGTGCGGGCGCACGGCAACGTGGCCGCACTGGAGGCTTCGGGCCGGACGGTGATCCGCCTGCGCATCGCGAACCTGGTGGGGACGGGCGCGCTGTTGTCGCCGCTCATCCTGGGCGCCCGAAAGGACTGGACGACGGCGATCCACCCGACCGACGCGGCGGCGGGCGCGGTCGCTTCGCTGAAGGCGCCTTCGGGGATCTACAACGTCGGGGCGACGCCGGTGCGGAAGGAGCACCTGGGCCGGGTCATGGCCGAGGCGGCGGGAGTCCGGAAGGCCCGGACGGTGCCGAAGTGGCTGGCATCGCGACTGTCGCTGGCGGAACCGATGGCCCGGTCGCAGCGAGTGGTGTCCCGGAAGCTGGCGGACGCGACGGGCTGGCGGTGCGAGCTGCCGGAGCCAGGCCCGGAGTGGTTCGAACCCCGCTGAGGTCCGGGACGCACTGACGGTTCGAGCCGCGCTGAGGGGTTCAGGCCCGGGCCGGCGAAGACCGGCCCCCACCCGATCCCCGGGGGGCGTGCCCAGGTCCAGTCTATCGGCCTACCCCGACGGAAACCCCAGATCAGCGGCTTGGCGCGGAAGTTGTCCACATGCACACAAGCCTGTGGGCAACTCCTGCCGCGCAGGTCGAGCCGGATAACTCGGGCCGCGTCGGTCGTCGCCGGACAGCTCGAGCCGACAAATTGAGCTTCCCGATTCAAGCCGGCAACTCGACCCGAACAGCTCAAGCTGAACTGCCCAAGCCCGACAGCTCAACCGCACAGGTCAAGCCGGGCAACTCGACCTGGACAACTTCGAGCCGGACGGCTCGTGCCGCACAAGACCGAGCTGGGCAACTCGACCCGACAGCCCAAACCGCACAGGTCGAGTCGGGCACCTCAAGGCCGACAGGTCGAGCCAGCCAGCTCAAGGCCGATAACTCAGAGCAGCTCCAGCAGGAACGGCAGCTCCTGCGGCGCGTACCAAGCCAGCTCGTGATCCTCCGCGTCGCCCAGGATGAACTCCGCGTCCAGGTCCCCTAGGTCGGCCGCGTCGATCACGCCCGCCGCCGCGGAGACTGCGTCCGCTGCCTCCGGGCTGTCCACGTGGACCGCCGCCACCGCCGACAGCGGGATCGGGCCGCCGATGCGGACCACCGGGGCGTCCAGGTCCGGGCGCAGTGTGATGCCCTCGACGTCCGCCGACACCACCACCCGGCGGGGTTCGCCCTTCTCCTCCGCCGCGATCAGGCGCAGCGAAGCGCGGGCCGCGTCCAGGAGCGCCGCGTACTCGAGCTCCTCGTCCGACCCGCTCACGTACGTCTCGCGCAGCGCCGGGGTCAGCGCGAACGCCGTCCCGTTGCGCGCGCGGAACTCCCCCGACGCTTCCAAGTCGCGAAGCATCGCGATGGTCGCAGGCAGATAGACCCTCACCAGTGCGCACCCTTCAGCTCTTCCAAGGATTCTTCGATCATCCCGGCCAGCAGGTCGACGTCGAACGCGGCCTTGCGGTCGCCGTTGAGTCCGAAGTAGACGCCGCCGTGGTACGACGTCACCCCGATCGCCAGCGCCTGGGTGCGCATCAGCGGCATCACCGGGAACATCTCGACCAGTCTCGCCTCTCCCGCGTACATCGGCACCTGCGGGCCCGGCGAGTTGGTCACCATGACGTTGAAGATCCGCCCCGACAACGACCCCGCCGCACGTGCGCCGAGGGAATGCAGGGTAGCCGGGGCGAAGCCGCCGACCTTGAGCAACCCGCGCGCGGCGACCGAGCGGCCCGAGTCGAGGTGCTCGGTCATCGCGTGCCCGATGTGCTGCAGCCGCAGCACCGGGTTGGGCTCGCCCACCGGCAGGTCCACCAGGTACGCGGCCACCTGGTTGCCGACCAGGCCCGGCGTCGAGTACTCCGCCGTCTCGGCGTCGCGCACCGCCATCGGCGCCAGTGCCCGCACCGTCGCGTCGGGGGTCAGCGTCTCCTCGCGCGACAGCAGCCACTCGCGCAACGCGCCGGTGATGGCCGCGAGGACGACGTCGTTGACCGTGCCGCCGTGCTCCGCGCGGATCTTGCGGAAGTCCTCGAGCCGCGTGCGGACCACCGAGAACACGCGCCCGCCGGACACCCGGACGTTCAGCGGCCCCGGCGGCGCCGGGTTGACCAGCGTGCGCAGCGCCGATGCCACCCCGCCGACGGTCTCGGCGAACTTCCCGGCCGCCGCGACCGCGTCGTTCGCCGCCGACCGGACGTTCTCGACGACCTCGGCCGGCCGTTGGACGCCCTCGCTGACCGCGTCGAGCACCAGCTGGGTGCGGCTCGGTTCGCGCCGCGGCGTCCAGATGTCCTCGAACGGCTCCGGCTCGGCCGGGGTCGGGTCGAGGATGAGCTGGCCGAGCTCGATCGTACCGACACCGTCCACAACGGACTGGTGGGTCTTGGTGACCAGCGCGATCCGGTCGCCGGACAGGCCCTCGATGAAGTACGCCTCCCAGAGCGGCCGCTCCGGCGCCAGCCGCCTCGACATCAGCCGCGCCACCAGGTCGAACAGCTGGTCGTCGCGGCCCGGCTGGGGCAGCGCCGAGCGCCGGACGTGGTAGTTCAGGTCGAAGTCGACGTCGTCCACCCACACCGGCCGCGCCAGGTGCCCCGGCACCTCCGCGACGCGCTGCCGGTACCGCGGCAGGTACGCCAGGCGCGCACCGACGAGGTCGAGCAGCTGCGCGTAGCTGAACCCGGAGCGTGGCCGCTCGAAGATCGCCACGCCGCCGACGTGCATCGGGGTCGCGTGGTCCTCGACGTAGAGGAACGAGGCGTCCAGCGCGGAAAGGCGGTCGGGCATGGGCCGATCCTTACACAATGCGAGACTGCCCGGTGTGGGTGATGAGTCGACTGTCTCGCCGAAAGACCGCTTCCTGACCGTGTACGGCCGGAAGCCGGTGCTCGAGGCACTGGCGGACGGCGGCCTGCGCGTGGACAAGGTGATCCTCGCCGACACCGCCCGCGGGCCGGGCGCGGCCGAGATCCAGCGCGCGGCCAAGGACGCGGGCGTGCCGGTGCAGCGCGCCAGCGCCCACCGGGTCAAGGTGCTCGCCGGCAACGGCAAGCAGGACCAGGGGGTGCTCGCCGACGTCGTCGCGCCGCGGATGCGCGCGCTGGCCTCGGCGCTGGAGGACCGGCAGCCGCCGTCGCGGGTGCTGCTGCTGGACGGCATCACGACCCCGGCGAACGTCGGCATGATCCTGCGCACCGCGACCGCGGCCGGGCTCGACGGCGTGATCGTGCCGCGCCGCGGCGTCGCGGCGCTGGACCCGCTGGTGGTCAAGGCTTCGGCCGGGGTCGCGTTCCGCGCCCCGGTGCTGCGCTGCGGCTCTGCGCGCGAGGCGGCCGAAATGCTGACCGAAGCGGGCTACGGCATCTACGCGCTGGGCGCGTCCTCGAAGACCGCATTGTTCGACGTAAACCTGACGCAGCGCGCGGCTTTTGTACTCGGCGGCGAAACGGACGGCGTCGGCGCGGACGTCGGCGAGCTCGTCACCGAATGGGTGTCGATCCCGATGCCGGGTGACGTCGAGTCGCTCAATGTCTCGGCCGCCGCGGCGGTGCTTTCCTTCGAACTGGTCCGCCGCGCGCGTTGATCGTTCACTGATCGGGGAACAGCACACCGAGTTCGGCGAGCGTTTCCCCGACCGACCGGTGGTGCACCCCCACCATGCCCGCTTCGACGGCACCGAAGATGTTCGCTGCGGAGTCGTCGACGAACGCACAGTGCACGGCGGGCAGGGCCAGCCGGTCCGCCGCGATCAGGTAGACCGCCGGATCCGGTTTGGCCACGCCGACCTCGCCGGAGAACACCAGCGCGTCGAAATAGTCGAACATGGTTTTCTTGACCTGCTCCGACGCCCCGGGTGCGTTGGACAGCAACGCGGTACGGACGCCCCGCTTGCGCGCGGTCATCAGGTATTCGTAGAAGCGGTCGGCGTCGGGATCGGTGAGAACTCCGGCGAAATCGACCAATAACCCCTTCAGCACCCGGCACACCATAGCCGGGTAACGGGGCGCTGTCTCTCGGAGTCCGACAATGCGATGTGCCCCTAGCGCACGGTAACCGGCGAAGCCATCGCTTCGGCGATTCTCCCCCGAATCGAGCGATTCCTGACGCGATTCGGGCCGCGCGTCCCTCTAAGCCTGCGGAAGCGGCGAAATGCCGCGACCGGGAGGGGAGGAAATGACCGAGGAACATCGCCTGAGAACGCTGATCCGCTACGAGGCACCCCGCCGCGCCGAACGGCTCGCGGCCGTGACACCGGAGGAGCACCGCCGGGCCGGCGCGCGCTGGCCGGCGTCGAGGCAGCTCGAGGCGTCCGAAGTGGGCCACCTGCTGAACATGCTGCTGGAGGCCTACGACGGCCGTCGTCCGGTGCCGCAGATCCGGGGCCTGGTGGCGCCGGAGGTGTACGCCGGGCTGAGCGGGCCACGCCTGCCGCAGCCGCGGCACCGGACGCACACCGTCCACACGTGCAACCCGGTGGCGGGCGTGATCGAGGCGTGCGCCCGGGTGGAGGCCGACGGCCGGTCGTTCGCGCTGGCGGCCCGCTTCACCCGCACCACGACGGGGTGGCAGTGCGTGCGGTTCGCGCTGCTGAAACCGAGGCGGCTGGACCACCGGCCCCAGCGGGCAGCGGCGTGAAGCGGGCGGGCACGGCACGGGCCCCTCCGGAACCGTCCTAGTGCGACAGTCGTGAGCGGCCGGTCGGGACAGTCCCGTCTCGACGGTCGCGAACGGCCGATGCGTCGTTCAGCCGGCTGGACCGGGCTTGATCCCGGCGGGACGGTCGTGAGTGGTGATTCGGGTTCTAACCCTCTTCGCCACTCACGACCGGGCCTGATCCTGGCAGGACGGTCGTGAGTGGTGGTTCGGGTCCTAACCCTCTCCGCCATTCACGACCGGACCGGCAGCGTCGCCAGGCCGCGCAGGGTGGTCGTCGGGTTCCAGGCCGGGGTGCCGTTCAGCGCCAGGTCCGGGCGGCGGCGGGCCAGCTCGCGGAACACGACGCGGGCTTCGAGCCGGGCCAGTGGCGCGCCGAGGCAGAAGTGGATGCCCTGGCCGAACGCCAGGTGCTTGCCCGGCGCCCGGGCCGGGTCGAACGCCTCCGGGCCGCTCGCCGGGTCGCGGTTGGCCGCGCCGATCAGGACGATCGCCTGGCTGCCCGCCGGGACCGGCAGCGCGCCGAGCGTCGTGTCGCGCACCGCCGTCCGCGAGGTCAGCTGGACCGGCGAGTCGTAGCGCAGCACCTCTTCGACCACCCGGTCCGGCGCCGCCGCGGCCGGCCCGAGGCCGTCGTGGCGGAGCAGCGCCAGGACGCCGTTGCCGATCAGGTTCGTCGTCGTCTCGTGGCCGGCGATGAGCAGGAGCGTGAGCGTCACCAGGAGCTCGCCCTCGCTGAGCACGTCGCCCGCGTCGGACACCGCCACCAGCGCGGACAGGAGATCCTCCCCCGGCTCGCTCCGCCGTTTCGCGGCCAGGTCGCGGAAGTACGCGATGAAGGACTGGCGCGCCCGGACCGCCGGTTCGACCGTCTCGGGGCTCTGCAGGAACGGCGGGTCCAGCGCCCGCGCCATCGCGTGCGACCACTCCGCGAACTGCTCGCGGTCGTCCAGCGGGACGCCGAGCAGTTCGGCGATCACCTCGACCGGCAACGGCTTCGCGAGCGCCGTCATCAGGTCGAACTCGCGCGGCGCGCGGTCGATCAGGTCCGCGGTGATCTCGTCGATCCGCGGCGCCAGCCGCTCGACCATCCGCGGCGTGAACGCCTTCGCCACCAGCCGCCGCAGCCGCGTGTGATCGGGCGGGTTCAGCGACAGGAACGCCCGGACCACGCGTCCCGACTCGTCGACCGGCTGGTCCGGCCGCCGGTCCGCCGGGTCCAGGTACTCCGGCTCGGGGTGCCCGAACGCCGGGTCGCGCAGGACCTGCGTGGCTTCGGCGAGGCCGCTGACGGCGAACATCCCCTCGGCCAGGAGCGCGACCGGCAGCCGCTCGCGCCACCGCCGGTAGTGCGGGTACGGGTCCGGCCGCCGCTCGGCGCCGAACAGCGCGAAGAACTCCTGCATCTCCGCCGACATCGTCGTCACGGCCATCCCCCGTTCACGAAACCGGGGCGCGTGGAGTTGTCCACGCGCCCCGGTTCGGCTCACATCAGCGGCTCACGTCAGCGACGCGGGCCCTTCTTGCCCTTCTTGGCGGCGTCGCGCTGGGCGGCCCGGCGGTCCCGCCGGGTGGCTCCGCTTCCGCCCGCGCCGTCGCCCGCTTCCTCGGCGTGCGCTTCGACCTCGCCGTCCTCACCCGGGCCCGACAGCGTCAGCCCCGACTGCTGGCTGTTGCCGCCCAGGCCCTTGCCGCGCAGCGCGGCCGGGACGGAATCGGTGTCGGTCGTCGGCGGCTGCGGCGGCGCCGGCCGGGCGTGCCGGCCTTCCGGCACGGCCTGGCCGTTGCCGTTGCCGACACCCGCCGGCAGCGCGGCGGCGTCTTCGGCGGGCGGCGCTTCGGCCCGCTCGACCTGCAGGTTGAACAGGAAGCCGACGGCCTCCTCCTTCAGCGAGTCGAGCATCGCGCGGAACATGTCGAAGCCCTCGCGCTGGTACTCGATCAGCGGGTCGCGCTGCGCGAGCGCCCGCATGCCGATGCCCTGCTTGAGGTAGTCCATCTCGTAGAGGTGCTCACGCCACTTGCGGTCGAGGACGGTCAGCATGACCTGGCCCTCCAGGGTCCGCATGCCTTCCGGGCCGACGAGCGCGTTGATCTCCGCCTCGCGCTTGTCGTAGGCGTCGCGGGCGTCCTGCACCAGCGCCTCGCGCAGGGTGTTCGCGTCGAGGTCGCCGTCTTCCAGCAGGTCGTCCCAGTCGAGGCTGACCGGGTACAGCGTCTTCAGCGCCGTCCACAGCTTCTCGTGGTCCCAGTCCTCGGCGTAGCCGTTGGCCGTCGCGCCGTCCACGTAGGCGTTGACGACGTCGACGAGCATCCCTTCGATCTGGTCGCGCAGGCTCTCGCCGGCGAGCACGCGGTGGCGCTCGGCGTAGATCACCTTGCGCTGCTCGTTCATGACCTCGTCGTACTTGAGGACGTCCTTGCGCTGCTCCATGTTGATCTGCTCGACCTGCGTCTGCGCGCTCTTGATGGCCTTGGAGACCATCTTGTGCTCGATCGGCACGTCGTCGGGCAGCCGCATGGTCGTCATGACGCGCTCGACCATGGTCGCGTTGAAGCGGCGCATGAGCTCGTCACCGAGCGACAGGTAGAACCGGGACTCGCCCGGGTCGCCCTGCCGGCCGGACCGGCCGCGGAGCTGGTTGTCGATGCGGCGCGACTCGTGCCGCTCGGTGCCCAGCACGTACAGGCCGCCCGCGTCGCGGACCACCTCGGCCTCGGCCTTCGACTCTTCCTTGACCTTCTCGAGGATGCCGGGCCAAGCGGCCTCGTACTCCTCGGAGTGCTCGACCGGGTCCAGGCCCTGCTCGCGCAGCACGTGGTCGGCGATCAGGTCGGGGTTGCCGCCCAGCACGATGTCAGTACCGCGGCCGGCCATGTTCGTGGCGACCGTGACGGCGCCCTTCTGGCCGGCGCGCGCGACGATCAGCGCCTCCCGGTCGTGGTGCTTCGCGTTGAGCACCTCGTGCGGCACGCTCAGCTTGACCAGCAGCTTCGAGAGCCGCTCGGACTTCTCGACGCTCGTGGTGCCGACCAGGACCGGCTGGCCCTTCTCGTGCCGCTCGGCGATGTCCTCGGCGACGGCCTCGTACTTCGCCTCTTCGGTCTTGTAGATCAGGTCCGGCTGGTCGGCGCGGACCATCGGACGGTTCGTCGGGATCGGCACCACACCCAGCTTGTAGGTCTGGTGGAACTCGGCGGCCTCGGTCTCGGCCGTACCGGTCATGCCGGACAGCTTCCCGTAGAGGCGGAAGTAGTTCTGCAGCGTGATCGTGGCGAGCGTCTGGTTCTCGGCCTTGATCTCGACCTTTTCCTTGGCCTCGATCGCCTGGTGCATGCCCTCGTTGTAGCGGCGGCCGTGGAGCACGCGGCCGGTGAACTCGTCGACGATCGCGACCTCACCGTTGCGGACGATGTAGTCCTTGTCGCGGTGGAAGAGCTCCTGCACCTTCAGCGCGTTGTTCAGGTACCCGACCAGCGGGGTGTTCGCGGCCTCGTACAGGTTCTCGATGCCGAGCTGGTCCTCGACGAACCGGACGCCCTTTTCGGTGACGGCGACGGTGCGCTTCCGGACGTCGACCTCGTAGTGGTACTTCGAGTTGATCAGGTTCGTCTTCTCGAGCCGCTCGCGCGACCCCATCGTGGTGGTGTCGATGCCGTTCATCAGCGGGGCGAGCCGCGCGAACTCGACGTACCAGCGCGACGACTGGTCCGCCGGGCCCGAGATGATCAGCGGCGTCCGGGCCTCGTCGATGAGGATCGAGTCCACCTCGTCGACGATGGCGTAGTTGTGGCCGCGCTGGACGCAGTCGTCCAGGCTCCACGCCATGTTGTCGCGCAGGTAGTCGAAGCCGAACTCGTTGTTCGTGCCGTAGGTGACGTCGGCGTTGTACTGGTTGCGCCGGACGTCCGGCTGCTGCTCCGACAGGATGACGCCGACCTCGAGCCCGAGGAAGCGGTGGATGCGGCCCATCCACTCGGAGTCGCGCTTGGCCAGGTAGTCGTTCGTCGTGACGACGTGGACGCCCTTGCCGGGGATGGCGTTGAGGTACGCCGCGAGGACACAGGTCAGGGTCTTGCCCTCACCGGTCTTCATCTCGGCGACCTGGCCCAGGTGCAGGGCGGCGCCGCCCATCAGCTGGACGTCGAAGTGCCGCTGGCCGAGCACGCGCTTGGCGGCCTCGCGGGCGACCGCGAAAGCCTCCGGCAGCAGGTCGTCCAGGGACTCCCCGCCGGCGTGCCGCTTGCGGAACTCGTCCGTCTTGGCCCGCAGCTCGGCGTCGGTCAGGTCCTTGACGTCGTCTTCGAGGGTGTTGATGTGATCGGCGATGTTGCGCAGCCGCTTCACCATCTTGCCCTCGCCCGCGCGGAGCAGGCGGTTCAGCACCATCCGGTCGACCTCACTAGCTGATCATGAGCGCGCCCAGGCCGGTCCCGGGCAGGTTCTCCCACGGCGGCCGCCGTGGGTCGGCGCCACCGTTCCACCCCATCGTAGGGAACCCGGGGCGTCGTGTGCACACGCCGTACGTCCTGACATGCGGATGGCCCGCACGCGAGCGCGTGCGGGCCATCGGCGAAGGCCTCCTCAGAGCCGGCTCAGCCGAGCCGGATCACGCCGTAGTCGAAGCCTTTCCGCCGGTAGACCACGCTGGGCCGCCCCGCGTCGGAGTCGTTGAAGAGGTAGAAATCGTGGCCGACCAGTTCCATCTCGTAGAGAGCCTGGTCCACCGTCATCGGATCGGCGGTGTGCTGCTTCTCGCGGACGACGCGGCCGGGCTGGTGGCCCAGGTCGTCGTCGGCCCAGCTCTGCTGCTGGGGCAGGGTGATCTCGTCGGCACTCGCGAAACCGTTCAGCTGCGGTTCGGCCTCGGGTGCGTCCAACACCGCGGTACGCGCGGCGGGACTGGCGGCGGCGGCCGGGGAGGTACCACCCGGCAATACCGAGGTCGCTTCGGCGACCGACTCCGGTCGGCTGCGCCCGTAGTGCACGCGCCTCCGGTCGTGTGTCCTCCGCAGCCGGTTCTCCAGCTTGGTGACTGCGGAATCGAGCGCTGCGTAGAAGTCGGCGGCACACGCTTCAGCGCGTACGGCCGGGCCACGCCCCTTTCCGGTGATTTCGACGCGCTGGCAGCTCTTGGCCTGGCGCCGGTTGGGTTCGTGGAACAGCTCCACGTCGTACCGGATGACTTTCCTGTCGTAGCGCTCGAGGCGGGCCAGCTTTTCGCTGACGAGTGCCCGATAGTGCTCGGGCACCTCTACGTTGCGGCCCTTAACGACGATGTCCATACACGACCTCCCTCGCTGAGATGACTGCGAGCTGTTGAGTTCACACACGGCGCCGGTGTAGCGGGGACGGAAGCCCGGATCGCGGGCTGAGAAGGAACTCGGATCGGTTCACGACGTCTCGTGCCGGATGCCCGAGCGCGGACTCAGCGCACCTCCGGCGCCAGGGACATGGGCTCGTCACCTCCCTGCCTGCGGGGATTGCTGATAGCGGAGCACGTTAGCTTCCTCACGCCCGTTACAACAGCCCCCGAGCCGGGGGATGTCGGGGAATGAGACTCCGTCACCCCGCGCAGTGAGCGGGGAGTGAACACCAGAAAACACCCGCTGGTCGGACGCTCGCCGGTTGCCGTGGCATCACACGGACGGCGCATCACTCCAGCTGCAAGGACGCCGAGGGTGACGGCCTTGTCCGGCACAGCCACCACTCCGGTGGAGTGGTTCGGCACCCGAGTGGCTTTGATCGACACCCTCATGCCCGGACAACGGCCGCGGCGCCGCTCGCGTTCCCGCCGGAAGTCACTCGTCCAGGTGACACCCGGGTCACCCGGCTGCGGGGGCTGGGTTTGGCGGGTGCTTTCGGTGGCTGGGGATCTTGTGGTGCGGATGGGGTCGGTGGGGCTTGGGGAGACTGGTGTGACCTGGTGAAACCGCCGTTCTGGTTTGGGGTCGGGTTCCGGGGGCGGGGTGGTGTGGTTGGGCGGTGGCTGGCGGTCGGATGTCGCGGATTCACCCGGGTGGGAAATCTTTCTTGGACCGGCTGGATGGCTCGCTGAGCCGGGCTCGGCGGCGCCGGGCTTGGCGGCGCCGGGCTTGGCGACGCCAGGTTTGGGCGCTGCCGGGGTTGGCGACGCCAGGTTTGGGCGCTTTCGGTCGGGCGGGCTCCGAAGTCTCGGCAATGGGTGTCGGAGTTTCGGGCGGTGGGCGCCGGGTTTTGGCAGTCGCACCGGAGTTCCGGCGGGGCTTGGGAGTTCTGGCTGCGGGCGCCGGGTTCAGGCGATGGGCAACGAAGCTCCGGCATGATTTGACGGCAGTATCGGCCGGAAGGCTCGGGTGCCGATCGCACGGTTCGCCCGCCCGCAGGAGTTCACCCGGCCGCGAGCAGGGTGAGGACGGCCGCGACCGCGATGCCCTCCGCCGCCAGTGCGTGCACGCATGCGGCGGCGGTGGCTCCGGTGGTCACCACGTCGTCCAGGACCACCACCGGGAAACCGGGTGGCGGGCGTCCGGCTTCACGGAATCGCAGCCGGCCGGCCAGGTTGGCGGCGCGCTGGGCGTGGCCGAGCCCGACGGCGTCGCGGGCGCTCCCGGCCAGTTCCAACGCCGGTGCGACGGCCACTTCGAAACCGCGAGTAGCCAAGACTTTCGCGGCGGCTACTGCCAGGAGTTCGACGTGCGGGCCACCTCGGACCCGGGATGCGGAGGGGCGGCTGGGTGCCGGGACAAGGCAGATCTTGCGATGCGCGGGGACGGATCCGGTGCTCGGAGCCAGCTCTGGGCGCCGGTGGGCGGACACGGTTCCGGTCTCGTGGGACATGTCTGGTGAGTCCTCGGAAGCGCCGCTGGTGCTCCGGGCCTGGTCCGGTGGCTGATGGGCGGAAGCGACTTCGGTCGCGCAGGCAAGGCCTGGTGGCCGGAGCCCCAAAGGTGCACCGGCGCTCCGCGCCCAATCCGATGGCCGGTCGATGGAAATGGCTCCGGTGGCGCGACCAGAATCCGGCAACTGGTGACCGCGAGCAGCAGTTCCGGCCCTCGGAGAGAGGCCCGGCAGCCATCGCGGGGAACCGGTTCCGGCGCTCGGAGGCAGGCCTGGCGGCCGGCGTCGGGAACCGGTTTCGGCGCTCCGAGCGGCCGACTGTGGCCCTCCGACGGACACGGTTCTTGCGCTCTCAGCAGCCTGCTGCGACTGACCTGCGGAAACAGCTCCAGCCGCGGCCTGTGTTCGCCCGCCGACCAAGGGTTCCTGCAGCGGCAACACGACCAACGCCTCCGCCAGCGCCAACCCCAACGCCGGGGCCAGATCCCGACGACCCCGCTCCTTGTACGCGATCAACAACCGCCTACCGACGCCGCTGTACCTGGCCAGTGAGAACACCCGGACCACGCCCGCCGTGGGCACGCGGGCGACCTCCCGCACCGCGTCCCAAACGCCCCCGCAGCGGGCGCAACAAGGCGCGCCGCGGGCTCCGCAGGCGGCGCAGCGGCTGGGGATCAGTAGTTCCAGAAGCGCGTTGATGACCACACGGAAAGTGTCGCGACCACCACCGACAGTTTCGGGCCCTCAGCGATCACCCGATCGACTGAAACCGTCAGCCCGGGTAGAAGGGGTCCGCGTCCTTCGCCGAATGGCTCTGGGGGCGCCACACCTCGCCCAGCACCGAGGCCGTCCACAGGCCGCTTGCGTCCGCTACCACGATCGGCCTGCCGGGGGCCGCGGTTACGCCGTGGACCTGGGGTGTCAGGTTGGAGCTGTTGAACGCGTCCATGCGCTGGCCGTCCACCGTCACGCGGACCACCGGCTGGGACACGCTCGTCGTGACCGCGACCAGGGTGTCCTGGGCCAGCCAGTCCACGTCGACGACGTCGTGGAGGTCGTGCGGCTGCAGGTGGCGGGGCTCGCGCAGGCTGACCGAGTCGCCGCCCGAGCCGACCACCGAGGCCACCCACAGCTGGCCGTTGACCACCGCCGCTACCCGGGCGCCGTCGCGGGAGAACCTGAGCTCCGAGATGTCGCCCTGCTGGATCAGGTCGGCGGCGTTCACCAGCAAGGGGGTCCACTGGCCGTTCGGGGTCAGCACGACGCGGGCCACCGACTGCTGGTCGACAACCGTCCACACCTCGGACGAGCCGGGGCGCCACGTCGGCCGGCTCAGGGTGTTGCCGGCCACGCTGAGCTGCGGCAGCTCGCGGCCGAGGTCGCCGATCCGCAGGTGGACGCCGCCGCCCGCGCGTTCCACCACCGCGAGGCGCTTGCCGTCGGTCGACTGGGCCGCGTTGACGACGTCGTAGCCGCCGTTGCCTGCCGGGCCGGCGATCGGGGCGCCGTCGCCGAGGGAGCGGACGCGGCCGCCGACCGTCATCAGCCCCAGCAGGTCCTGGCTCGGCGAGAGCGCCGCGCCGTACGCGGGCAGCTCGCTCAGCCGCCAGTCCGGGTGGTTCGGCACCAGCGGGGCGCCGTCGGCGAGGATCCGGATCCGCGCCGACGTCACGTACTGCAGCGAAAGCACGATCTGCGCGGCGATCAGGATGCGGGTGTCGTCGCTGACGCCGGTCAACCCGGTCAGGGGCACCACCAGCGTCCCGTCGTCGAGGCTCTTGACGTTGGTGTCGATCTCCACCGGTTCGCCGAGCAGGTTCTTCACCGCGCCGGCCAGGCTCGTCGACGGGCCGGCGACCAGCATGTCCATCACCCGGCCCGGCAGCCCGGCCTGCGGTTTCGCGACGACGTAGCGCCGGTCGGGGACGAACGTGTTGGCGGACTCCGAGTAGAAGACCACCGGCACCGCGGTGTAGTTCTCGGCGAAGTCGGACTCGGTCGCGTACAGGTCGGCGGGCGGGTCGACGATCCGCCACTGGCCGGTCGGCTGCTTGCGCACCTTCACGTGGAGCAGCGCCGGGCTGTAGTCCGGGACGAACGCGCTGTTCTGGTCCAGCGTGCCGACGTCGAACCCGCGCACGTTGACGACCTGCGTGTTCGGGTCCGGCTGCGGCTCGGTGTCGTAGACCGTGCCGAAGGTGTCCTGGATGATCGTCAGGCTGCGGCTGGGCCGCCAGGTCGCCTGGCCCTGGTCGTCCAGGTAGGCGCGGGCGGCGCCGTTGTTCTGGCCGGGCTTGAGCGTCGCGCCGATGAAGTCGCGGACCAGCGTCAGCGCGTCGATGTTCGCCTGCGGCTCGGGTGCCTCGGCGTTCTGGCCCTGGCCCTGGCGCTCCCCCGGGACGACGACGGGCTGGGACTCGAGCGGGACGTTGGCGCAGCCCGCCACCAGCACCAGGCACAACACTGCGAGCAGAACGCGTTTCACTGACCGACTTCCTCACGCTCGGCGAAGATCGCCTCCGGCGCCGGCGTCACCTCGATGATCCCGAGCGGCACCTCGCCCGGGACGCGCTCCGGCGGCGGCAGGCCCAGCGGCGACTCGCCGATGGGCACGTCCTGGTGACGCGGGAAGCGGAACCGGAAGCAGGCGCCCTGGCCGGGCGCGCCCCACGCGTCGAGCTCGCCGCCGTGCAGGCGCGCGTCCTCGAGGCTGATCGCCAGGCCGAGGCCGGTGCCGCCGGTGCGCCGGTTGCGCGACGGGTCGGCGCGCCAGAACCGGTTGAACACCAGGTCCGCCTCGCCGGGCCGCAGGCCGACGCCGCGGTCCTGGACGGTGATGGCGACGGTGGTCTCGTTGGCCGCGACGGTGAGCACCACCGGCCGACCCTCGCTGTGGTCGACGGCGTTGGCGAGCAGGTTGCGCAGGATCCGCTCGACGCGCCGCGAGTCGACGTCGGCGGGGATCTCCTCGTCGGGCAGCACGAGCTCGACCGAGGAGCCCGCGTTGCCGGCGATGACCCGCACCTGCTCGACCGCGCGGGTGGCGATCGGGCGGACGTCGATGAACTCCGCGGACAGCTCCTCGACGCCGGCGTCGAGCCTGCTGATCTCCAGCAGGTCGCCGAGCAGGGCCTCGAACCGGTCGAGCTCGTCGACCAGCAGCTCGGTGGAGCGCGCGAGCCCGGCCGGGAACTGCTCGCGGGACGCGTGCAGCACGTCGGCGGCCATCCGGACGGTGGTCAGCGGCGTCCGCAGCTCGTGCGAGACGTCGGAGGTGAACCGGCGCTGCAGCCCGCCGAACTCCTCGAGCTGGCGGATCTGGCGCTGGATGCTGGCGGCCATCCCGTTGTAGGACACGGCGAGCTTCGCCAGGTCGTCCTCGCCGACCACGGCGACGCGCTGGTCGAGGTCGCCGCCGGCGAACTGCTCCGCCGCCGCGGCGGCCTGCCGGACCGGCCGCACCACCTGCCGCACCACCAGGTTCGTGATGCCGGCCAGCAGGAGCAGCAGGACGAGGCCGCCGACCAGCAGCGTGTTCTGCACGGTCGAGACGGTGTTCTGCTCGGTCGTCAGCGGGAACAGCAAGTACAGCTGCAGCGGGCTGGCGACGGTCTTGAGCGACGTCCCGACGATCAGGTACGTCGTGCGCCCGCCGTTCATGTCGGGGACGGTGTGCTCGAGGTAGCTCGTCTGCTCGGCTTCGACGAACTGCCGCAGCCGCGGCGGGACGTTCTCGAACGGCCCGGCGAACTCGGGTTCGCTGCCGGACTGGTCGTGACCGCCGCTGGCGAGCACCGGGATGAACGTGCCGGCCGCCGAGCCCGCCGCGTCCTGGCTGGTCGGCGTGATCGCGATCTTCTTCAGCGCGTTCTCGAGCCGGTTGCGCAGCGCGTCCGACGTCTCGCTGCCGAGGCCGACGAGCTCACCGGCGGCGGTCTCCGCGGCCGCGCGGGTCTGCGCGGTGGCGGCGTCGCGCTTGGTGTCCAGCAGCCGCTCGGTGATCTGGTTCTGCAGGACCATGCCCAGCACGAACACCACGGCGGAGGACAGCGCGAGGGTCGACACGGTCACGCGGAACTGGAGCGAGTGCTTCCACAGCTCGTTGAACGCGACCGCGCGACGGCGCGCGAAAACGACGACACGCCGCACCAGGCGTGCCGTCGATCGCGCGAACGCGGGGAGCCGTCTGCCGGTCTCCACGGTCATGGAGCCATCACGGCGGGCCGGCCTTGTACCCGACGCCGCGAACGGTCAACACCACCTCGGGGTGTTCCGGATCCTTCTCGACCTTGGAGCGCAGCCGCTGGACGTGCACGTTCACCAGCCGGGTGTCGGCCGCGTGCCGGTAGCCCCAGACCTGCTCGAGCAGCACCTCGCGGGTGAACACCTGGCGCGGCTTGCGGGCCAGTGCCACCAGCAGGTCGAACTCCAGCGGGGTCAGCGGGATGGCCTTGCCCTCGCGCGTGACCTCGTGGCCGGGCACGTCGATCGCCAGGTCGCCGATCGTGAGCGACTCCGCCGGTTCGGCCTCGGTGCGGCGCATCCGGGCGCGGACCCGGGCGACCAGCTCCTTCGGCTTGAACGGCTTGACGACGTAGTCGTCGGCGCCGGACTCCAGGCCGAGGACGATGTCGACCGTGTCGCTCTTGGCGGTGAGCATGACGATCGGTACCCCGGACTCGGCGCGGATCGCCTTGCAGACGTCGATCCCGTTCATCCCGGGCAGCATCAGGTCGAGCAGGACGAGGTCGGGCTTCAGTTCACGCAGCGCGGGAAGCGCGCGTGAGCCGTCGGCGACCACCGCCGTGTCGAACCCCTCCCCACGGAGCACGATGGTGAGCATCTCCGCGAGTGCAGGGTCGTCGTCGACCACGAGAACACGTGCCTTCATGACCACATATTCGCACTAGTTCCGACGCCCGTACGCGCGACCCGCGTGTTTGACCACCAGAAAGATCAAGATCGGCACGGGTCCCTGCTCCATCCGGGTGCCCCTGGACGGTCCGTGAAGGCCGCCTTCAGGGACTCCGGGTCCCTCAAGGTGACCTTCACGGACCTGCGGGAAGGGCTCAGGGGGTGACGGCCGGGACCGGCGCGTCGACGAAGACGACGCCGTCCTCGACGACCACGCGGTGCGTCCGCACGGCCTTCTTGGCGGGCAGGCAGGTGGGCGCGCCGGTGCGCAGGTCGAACCGGGCGGCGTGCAGCGGGCACTCGACGAAACAGCCCTCCAGCCAGCCGTCGGCCAGCGATGCGTCCTGGTGGGTGCAGGTGTCGTCGACGGCGAAGAAGCCGGCTTCGGTGTGGAACACCGCGATCGGGACGGGCCCGTCGAGGCGGCGGGCTTCGCCCTCGGGCAGGTCGGTGACGGCGCAGGCGCGGATCATCAGGGCCTCCGGAAACGACTGGCGGGATGCCGGGACGGTTCGTGAAAGTTGCGCATTGCGCGACGCTGCGCTTCTTGCGCAACAATCCGGTCCGACGGGCGGCCGCGTCAAGAGATTCGCCCACTCAGCCGATAGGGAGTGCGCAAAACGGATAGTGTTGCGCTATGCGGAACCAGGACTCGGGCAACGCAACTCAGAGCCAGGTGCAGTCGGTCGACCGGGCGATCAGCGTGCTGGAGCTGCTCGCCCGCAACGGCGAAACCGGCATCACGGAGATCGCGGGCGAGCTGGGCGTGCACAAATCGACGGCGTCACGCCTGCTCAGCGTCCTGGAGTCGAGAGGCCTGGTCGAGCAGCTCGGCGAACGCGGGAAGTACGCGATCGGCTTCGGCATCGTGCGGCTGGCGGGCGCCGCGACCGGGCGGATGGACCTGGCGAAGCTCGGCCGCACCAGCTGCCTGAGCCTCGCCGAGGAGCTCGGCGAGACCGTGAACATCGCCATCGCCGACGACGGCGTCGCGATCAACATCAGCCAGGCCCGCGGCGCGGCGGCGATCACCACGCAGAACTGGACCGGCCAGCGGACGCCGTTGCACGCGACCTCCAGCGGCAAGATCCTCTTGGCCTACATGGCCGAAGCCGAACGCAAGCGGGTGCTGAAGCGGAAGCTGGAGCAGTACACGCCGCGCACGACCGTCGAGCCGGACGAGCTGATGACCGAGCTGGAACGGATCCTCGAGGACGGTTACGCGGCCTGCTACGAGGAGTTCGAGCTCGGCATGCACGCGGTGGCGGTGCCGATCCACGGCCCGGGCGGGGACGTCGTCGCCGCGATGAGCGCGTCTGGCCCGTCGTACCGGCTCTCGAAGCAGCGGGTGAAGCAGATCGTGCGGCCGATGGCCGAGGCGGCGGACGACCTTTCCGCGCAGCTGGGCTACTTCAGGGACTAGTACAGCCGGGCCATCGCCCGGATCGTCCTTCCCATGTGCGCCACCAGTTCCGCGGGTTCCAGGACCTGCGCGTCCGCGCCGAGCCGCAGCAGTCCGGCGGCGGCGTGCGGGACGCTCTCCAGCGGGACGGTCGCGCGCCGCCAGCCCTCGGCGTCCGCGGGTTCGAGCGTGTGCGAGACGAGCCGGGCCGCCTTCGGGCCGAGGATGTCCGGCAGGGCCGCGATGCCCGCCGGCGAGAGGCGGACGACGGCCGTCTCGTCGATGTCCGCCGCCTCGTACCGCTCGACGTGCGCCCGCCAGAACTCCGCGAGGTCGAAGGCGTCGGGCCGGGTGACCTGCTCGTCGAGCGGCGTCAGGGCCACGATGTTCGTGACGCGGTAGGTGCGCGGCTCCGACCGCCCGGCCGCGACGAGGTACCAGACGCCGGCCTTAAGGACCAGGCCAAGCGGGTGCAGCCGCCGCGTCACGACGCCGGGGCGCGGTGACCAGCGGCGGTAGCGGACCTCGACGACCTGGTCCCGCCACAGGGCTTCCGCGGCGGCGAGCAGCTTCGGCACCGGGTCCGCTTCGCGGTACCAGCCGGGCGCGTCGAGGTGGAAGCGCTGCCGGATGCGGGTCGAGGCGTCCCGGTACGGCGTCGGCAGCGCCGCCGTCAGCTTCAGCTCGGCCGCGGCCACCTGGGCGCCCAGGCCCAGCTCGGCGGCGGGCTGCGGCAGCCCGGTGAGGAACAGCGACTCGGCCTCGTCGGCGGTCAGACCGGTCAGCCGGGTGCGGTAGCCGTCCATCAGCTGGTAGCCGCCGCTCGGGCCGGGCTCGGCGTAGATCGGCACGCCCGCCGCGGCCAGGGCCTCGACGTCGCGGTAGACGGTCCGGGCGGTCACGCCCAGCTCGGCGGCCAGGCGCGACGCGCTCATCCGGCCGCGGTTCTGCAGCAGCAGGAGCAGGGACACCAGCCGGCTCGCTCGCACCCGCCGGAGTCTGCCAGCCACCACTGACAGAAGGTGTCAGTGGTGGCGCCCCAGGATCGCCGTCATGAACGACTTCGACTTCCTCCACGGCTCCTGGACCGTCGTCAGCCGGCGGCTCAAGACGATCTTCGCCGGCAGCGACGACTGGGACGTCTACCCCGGCACCACCACCTGCCGGACCCTCTTCGAGGGCGGCGGCAACACCGAGGAGATCCGCTTCCCCGCTCGCGGCTTCCGCGGGTTCACGCTGCGCCTGTTCGACGTCGAGCGGAAGGAGTGGTCGATCTACTGGGCCAACGACCGCACCGGGGTGCTCCAGCCGCCGGTCGTCGGCACCTTCGCCGACGGCCGCGGCGACTTCTACGGCGACGACGTCCACGAGGGCCGGCCGATCAAGGCGCACTACCTCTGGTCGGGCACCGCGGGGCCGTCGCCGCGGTGGGAACAGGAGTTCTCGGCCGACGGCGGGAAGACCTGGGAATCCAACTGGGTCATGGAGTTCACCCGGGCCGGAACCGGCACCTTTTCGGGCGCTTGACAGCAAGTCGCGCATGACGCACGTTGTTGCCGAAGACGCAACTTCGCCCGGAGGGATCCCGCGATGGCACAGCCCCGGGTGGTGGTCATCGGCGCCGGCCTCGTCGCCTGCGCGCTCGCCGACGAGCTGACCGAACGCGGCTGGACCGACGTCACGGTGCTGGGCGGCGGCGAGCGGCCCGACACCCCCGGGCTCGTGTTCCGCACCGACGCGGACCGCACGCTGACGGAGTTCGCGAAGTACACCGTCGCGAAGTGCAGCGGCCTCACGCTCGACGGCCGGTGGTGCTTCAACCCGGTGGGCAGCCTGGAGCTCGCGACGACGCCCGAGCGGCTCGCGGACCTGAAGCGGCGGCGCGGCTGGGCGACGTCGTGGGGCGTGCGCGGCTTCCTGCGCGCGCCCCACGAGTGCGCCGACCTGCACCCGCTCCTCGACGAAACCCGGGTCCTGGGCGGGTTCCACGTCCCCGGCGACGGCCTCCTGCACGCCGGGCACGCGGCGGAAGCCCAGGCCCGGCGGGCCGCCGGGCGGGGCGCGAAGTTCCTCGACGACGACGTCGTGGCGATCGACCGCGCCGGCGGGCGCGTCACCGGCGTCGTCACGGCTTCCGGGCGGCTGCGCGCCGACGTCGTCGTGTCGTGCGCCGGCGCCGGCGCGCTCGTCGGCCTGGCGGTGCCGCACCTGCCACTGCCGCACCGGTACGCGCGGACGTCACCGCTGGCGGAACTGGCCGGGCACAACGACGACCACGCGCAGGCGGGCAAACCCGTGCTGCGCCACCACGACCGCGCGCTCTACGTCCGCGAGCACGTCGACCGGCTCGGCGTCGGCGCGCTCGACGTCGATTCGGACGAGTTCGACGCGGCGTGGGAGGCGGCGGCCGCGCTGCTGCCCGCGCTCCGCGACGCCAAGGCCGAGACCGTCACCACTCTGACGCTCCCGGGCACGCCGGACGGGCTGCCGCTGCTGGGCGAGCACCCGGACCTCGAAGGCTTCTGGGTGGCCGAAGCCGTCCGGGACGAGCACTCCGCCGGGGTCGCGCGCGAGCTGGCGCGCTGGCTGGTCGACGGGCAGCCGGCGCTGGCCGTCCACGGCTGCGACCTGGCCCGCTTCGACCGCGTTTCGGTGCGGGGCCGCCGGTTCGCCGAGGTCCACGAGATCGTGCACCCGCTGGATCCCCGGGAAGCACTGCTTCGCAGCAGTCCCTTAGCCGAGCGGCAAACCGAGCTGGGCGCGCACTTCCTGCCGTCCGGCGGGTGGGCGCGGCCGCAGTGGTACCAGGCCAACGCGGACCTGCCCGGCGTCTCGGCGCGCACCGGCTGGGCCGCGCGGCACTGGTCGCCGATCGGGAGCGCGGAGGCGCTCGCGGCTCGCGAGCGCGTCGCGATGTTCGACCTGACCGCCGGGCCGCGGCTGGCGGTCACCGGCCCGGGCGCGCTGCCGTTCCTGCAGGCCATGACGACCGGCGACCTGGCCGGGCCGCCGGGCTCGGTCACCCGCACGCTGCTGCTGAGCGAGGACGGCGGGGTGCGCGGCCAGGTGACCGTGGCCCGGCTCGGCGACGAGCGGTTCCACGTCGGCGCCACCGGCCGGGCGGACTTCGACTGGCTGCGGCGCCACCTGCCGGGCGACGGCGCCGTGCAGCTCCACGAGACCACACCCGGCACCTGCTGCGTCGGCGTCTGGGGGCCGCACGCCGACGACGTCCTACCCGAACTGTCCACAACGGACTGCTCGGCCGAGGAGACCTACGTGGACGACGTCCCGGTCGTCGCGTTGCGACTGTCCACTGTGGGCGTTCCCGGCTGGGAGCTGCACGCCACGGCGGATGTGGGCCGCCGGCTGTGGGACACCCTGCGGGCGCGCGGGATCGTCGCCGCCGGGCACCAGGCGTACACGAGCCTGCGGCTGGCGGCCGGGGTGCGCGTGCCGGGCGTCGACGTCACCACCGAGCACGATCCGTACGAGGCCGGGCTCGGGTCCGCCGTCCGGCTGGACAAGGGCTACTTCCTCGGCCGTGACGCGCTCGCCGGCCGGTCCGAAGCCACCGTGAGCCGCCGGCTGACCCGGTTGCGCGTCGACGGCGTCGTGCTGGGCAAGGAGCCGGTGTACGTCGAGGGCCGCGCGGCCGGGTACGTCACCAGCGGGGACGAATCGGTCGCCTACGCCTGGCTTCCGGTGGAGTACAGCGTGCCGGGGACGCGGGTGGAGATCGAGTACTTCGGCACGCGCGTTCCCGGGAGGGTCACGTGACGCACTACGACGTGATCGTGCTCGGCCTCGGCGGCATGGGCAGCGCCGCCGCGTACCGGCTGGCGCAACGCGGGCAACGGGTGCTCGGCCTCGACCAGTTCGCGCCGGTGCACCACCTCGGGTCGAGCCACGGCGGTTCGCGGATCACGCGCCAGGCCTACCTCGAAGGCCCCGAGTACGTGCCGCTCCTGCTGCGGGCCCACGAACTGTGGGACGGCCTCGAGCGCGACAGCGGACGCCGCCTGTTCACCCGCTGCGGCGGGCTGATGGTCGGCACGGCGGCGTCGCGGACGATCACCGGCAGCGTCGCTTCGGCGAAGGCGTTCGGTGTGCCGCACGAACTGCTCGACGCGCGCGAGCTGCGCCGCCGCTACCCGACGACGTCGCCGGCGCCCGACGAGGTCGCGCTGTACGAACCGGGTGCCGGCCTGGTGTCACCCGAGGGCAGCGTCGCCGCGCACCTGCAGCTCGCCGCGCGGTGCGGCGCCGAACTGCACCACGAGGAGAAGGTGTTCACCTGGAGCACCACGGCCGGCGGCGTGCGCGTCGGGACGTCGCACAACTACTACACGGCCGACCGGCTGGTGCTGTGCCCCGGCGCGTGGGCCGGCGAGCTGCTGCGCGACCTCGGCGTCGCGTTCACCGTGCGGCGGCAGGTGCAGTTCTGGTTCGCGCCCTCGGGTGGAGTCGAACCGTTCCGCCGGCACCCGGTCTACATCTGGGAAGGCGACGGCTACACGTTCTACGGCTTCCCCGCGCACAACGCGGCGGGCGACGGCGTGAAGGTCGCGTTCCACAGCGGCGGCCGGCCGTGCACACCCGACGGCCTCGACCGGACGGTGACCGACGCCGAGGTCCACGAGATCGCCACGGTCGTCAAGCGCCACCTGCCGACGCTGCCCGGCGCGTTCCTCCGCGCGGTGACGTGCATGTACACCGACACCGCCGACGAGAGCTTCGTGCTGGCCCCGCACCCGGCCGAGGAACGGGTGCTGCTGGCGTGCGGCTTCTCCGGCCACGGCTTCAAGTTCGCGCCGGTGGTGGGCGAGATCGTCGCGGACCTGGTCGTCGACGGGACGACCGCGCACCCGATCGCCCAGTTCGACCCGGCGCGCCTGCTTTAGGCGAGCAGGGTCGCGGCCAGCGCTTCGAGGTCGACGCCCGCGACGCCGTCCAGGACGTGCCACGGTGAGAACCAGCCCGCGGCGGCCAGCTCGTCGTACACCGCCGCGCAGCGCCGCTGGAGGCCGTCGTCGGTCTCGAAGGCGTCGCGCTCGCGGTCGGTTTCGGCCGCCGCGCGGCGTTCGGCGCGCTCCGCCGCGACCGACGCGGCGACCCGCAGCAGCAGGTGCGCGTCCGGGTGCGGCAGGCCGAAGCGGTCGACCTCCAGCTCCCACACCCACTTCGCGACCTCGCCGGCCGCGTCCTGCCCCAGGCGCGCGGCCGCGTACGCGGCGTTGGACGCGACGTACCGGTCGAGCAGGACGACGTCGTGCGCGTCACGCAGGGCGCGGATCTCGTCCGCGGCACCGCTGCGGTCCAGCGCGTAGAGCACGGCCATGCCGTACACCGAGTCGGCGAGGTCGCCGTGCCCGCGGTGCAGGGCCTCCTTGACGAGGTCCGCGTGCACGCTCTCGCCGTACCGCGGGAAAGCCAGCTTCGCGACGCTCGCGCCCTTGGCGCGCAACGCGTTCGTCAACCCCTCGGTCAGCGTGCGCTTGCCCGCGCCGTCGAGTCCTTCGATGACCACCAGTCGCCCCATGGGCGTCACAGTAACGGTGGTGGACCGGCGGGCTCGGTGGAAGGGGATCGACGCCGAGCCCGCCGGTACGACTAGGCGGTCGTCCGCCGCAGGTGCAGCACGTAGTAACCCGCGCCGCTGACCAGGAGGACGCCGGCCAGGATCAGCAGCGGGACCCAGCCGGTGTCGTTGCTGGACGGTGCCGGGCCGCCGTCGCCGCGGGGCATCACCGAGCCCGTGGCGCCGTAGCCGCCGGCCTCGCCGTCGCGGTCGTAGGCCGAGCCGGGGAGCTTGTCCGCGTACTTCGCCCCGACCGCCCGCTGGTAGTCGGCGAGGCTGAGCGCGGCACCGCCGGCGAGCGGCGTGACGCGGCCGTCGCCGACCGCGTACCAGGCGTCGACCTGCGGTTCGTGCAGCAGCTGGGCGCCGGCGGGCAGCTTGCGGGCGAAGGACGTCTCGACGTCGCCCGAAGCGATGTTGCCGACCTGCCACGCGCCGTCGTCACCGCGGACCGACCAGAGCGTCGCGGTCCGGCCGTCGGAAGCCTGGACGGGCACGGCGAAGTAGGAGAACGCGCCCGGTGCCGCGCCCGGCGTGCCGACGACGAAGTCCGGGGACAGGTCGTAGACCGGGTAGGCGTCCGGCGCGATCCGCACCGAGACCGGCGCGGCCGACGCGCCGGGCGCTTGGGCGAAGAACCGGACCAGGGTGTCCTGGAGCCCGGGCGCGGCGGCCGCGCTCCGGGCCGCCGCGGCGTCGGCGCTGCTGATGCCGGCGGCCTGGGCCGCGCCTGACACCGGTGCCGTCATCAGCAGCGCCGCGCCGGTCAGCACGGCGAGCACCAGCGCCCGCCTGCTCATCGGGTGATCCCCGTGAGCGTGTGCGTCCAGGTGAAGGACGAATTCTGCGTGTAGTACCCGTAGGTCGACCAGTTGTAGCGCTTGGCCGGCCCCGGATCACCCCAGTACACCCAGTCGCCGCTGGTGTCGTAGCCGTAGAGGACGTGCGTGTGGCCGCCGCCCGAGCGGTAGCCGACCCGGGTCTCGACCGGCCGGTTCGCGGCGGTCTGCGTCCGGATCGAGGCGTAGGGGATGCGGCTGTCGAGGTAGCGGCCGGGCGAGGTGAACCCGAGCCGGGCGAAGGCGCGTTGCGGGTCGGCGAGCGTGCCCGGCAGGTTCGCGCAGTCGGTCCCTGTCGTGTTGTGCGCCAGCTGGCAGAAGCGCGTCTGGCTGACGGTGACGCCGTGGTAGGCCGCGATGGTGTTGCCCGACGCCGCCCAGCACCACTGGGTCCGCAGCTGCGCCTGCATCGAGATCTGGTTCCGGACGCTCGACGGCACGCCGGACGCGGCGGCGGTGGCCGGCACGACCAGGCACAGCGCCAGGCTCACCGCCAGTGCGGTGTGGACTCTGCTCGACTTCACCAGCACGGACGGCCTCCTGCTCGAACGTGGGCGAACCAGCGGTGGTCACCACGGTGAACAACGCCATCACCCGGAGCAAGAACGCCATCTGGAGGAACGGACCGTTCCGGGGGGTAGCCGGAACGCGGAACAGTCACCATCACGTGGCCAACCACCCTGAACGGGGGTCGGCACGCCCACTCTACGCTGCTAACGTGAACGTTCCGCGGTGTTCACGCCCAGCGCACACACTGGTCGGGTGAAGGGACGAGCGGTGGTACAAGACGGGAACCTTCCACTGATCATCGATGGCGCCCGGGCGACCCGGGCATCGGTCGCCGAACTGCCGAAAGAGCTGACCGAAGCGCTCCGGACCGGCGAATTCCACCATGCCTTGAGACTCGCGATCGCCTACCGCGGACTCTCGCTCGCCCGGCTGCGCGCGCACCTCGCGCTGCGCGGGGTCCAAATCGGACAGTCGACGCTGAGTTACTGGCAACGCGGGTTGCGTCAGCCCGAGGTGCCCAAGGCACTGCCGGCGGTCCGGGCCCTGGAATCGGTCCTCCAGCTGCCCGCGGACGCCCTCGTGGTGCTGATCGGCCCGCGACTGGTCCGCCGCGGCCACCAGCCGGCGGCGTCGTTCCACGACCTCCGTTCCGGTGACATGGGGTCGATCGTCGAGGACCTGCTCGCCGAGCTCGGCGCGTATCCGTCGTCGAACCACTACAACGGCGACCTCGAGCTGCTGTCGGTCCACGACACGATCACGTTCGACGCCGAGCACCGGCAGGTCAGCCTCCGGACCCGCTTGGTGACGCGAGCGCGCCGGCACGGCCCGGACCGCTACCTGACGGTCTACAACGGCGATCCGGGCTGCCGGATCGACGACGTCGAGCTGATCACGGACGAGGGCTGCCGGGTCGGCCGGATGCGCCGCAACCCGGACGCGGACACGATGGCGACGGAGCTGCTGTTCGACCGCAAGCTGGCCGAGGGCGACATCCACGTGTTCTGCTTCGAGGTCCGCGACGACTCGGGTTCGGCGTCGCCGGGCTACTACCGGATGCTGCGCGACCGCTGCGCGAGCTACCTGGTCCAGCTGAGGTTCGACCGCAACGCCCTCCCGGCCCGCTGCACCCGCCAGGTCCGCGCCCGCGACGACGCCCTGCCGGTGGTGGCGGAGGAGCTGGCGTGCGACATGGGCGGCGTGAGCAGCGCGTTCTTCAACGACGCGGGCCCGGGGTTGGCCGGGGTCGCGGTGGAGTGGAACTGATTGGCGCAACACCCCGCCGAATTGAACGGAATTTGATTACCCTGCGAGTGCACGATTCACTCGAATGGGTGAAGAGTGCGTTTGAGCACAACTACTCCGGGACGGGTCCCGGGATCGGCGTTTAAAGTATTGCCTTCCAGTCGGGGGAGACTGGACGGCAAGGAGAAAAGTGCCAGAAAACCTCTCCACCACACTCGGCGCGCTGGTGGAAGCACAGGTCAACGACGCCGGAGGACCACCGTCGCCGGTTCTGGTCCTCGAAGGAACCGGCGGCTCCGGCCGTTCCACGGCGTTGCGGAAAACGCTGGAGGAATACCAGGAAAAGACGCCGACAGCACTGGTTCAACCGCACGACAACGGCGAACCCGCGGATTCCGCTGTGCGCGGCGTCCTCACCGCCGTAATGCTCGGTCTCACCCCGGGAATCCGCGGTTACGACGTCAAGTTCCCGCGCACGGTGATCGCGCAGATCGTCCTCAGCGAAGACTTCTCCGGGCTGACCGCGGCCGCGGCGCTGAGCCGGCTGAAGGTGGTGCTGGCCGCCTACAGCGAGCCCGCCGCGGTGACCAAGTTCGTCGTCGGCCTGGTGGCCGCCGGTGGAGCACTGGCCGCGAACCAGGCCGCCCCACCCGTCGCCGCGGTCACCCCCGCGATCGCGAAGCAGGTGGCCGCGGGCGTCCTGGCGGCCCTGCGCAAGCGGGCCTGGCAACGGCAGATCGACTGGGACGGCCTCGTGGCCTGGTTCGGCCACCAGGACAAGGGCTTCCGCTACAACGCCGCCCAGATCCTGATCGACCTCAGCAACCGGGCCCGCAGTGACCGTGCCGACCTGCGCGAAGGAGTGACCGACCTGCTGGTCGCCGCCCTGCTCGCGGACCTGCGGCACAGCTGGGAGTCGGCCCGTGGCACCGCACCGAACGTGCTCGTGCTCATCGACGACGCCGACCTGCCCGGCCCGTCGGCGTTCATCGGCTCGCTGCTCCGCGTCCGGGCCGGGCTGGCCGCCACGCGAGCCGGCCTGCCGGACCCGGTGAACGTGGCCGTCGCCTCCGCCGGCGCGCTGGCCGACGTGCTCACCGCGGACACCGGCTGGGCGGGTGGGGCCGGCCCGGCCCGGCCGTGGGTGCGGGTGCCGGCGGCCGACCTCGGCCAGGAGGAGGTCTGCCTGCTGGCCCAGAGCTTCGACTGGGGTGGCGGACGCCGGTACGGCTTGATCACCCACGACCTCACCCACGGCCACCCGGAGGGGACGGGCATCGTCCTGCGCACGCTCGTCGCCGCGCCCGAGCTGGCCGACGACCTCGACGGCCTGCTGCGCCGCCGCGGACCGGGCGACGTCCCGATCGAACACCGGCTGCTGGAACCGTTCGCTCGCGGCCTGAGCGCGCGCAAGGACGTCGACGAGCCCCAGTTCGAGGCGCTCGTGACCCTGTCGGGCGCCCGGGATCGGCGCGAAGCCGACGGGCTGCTCCCGCTGCTGCCGCACCCGATCGGCATCGGCTCCCCCGTGTTCACGTCACCGACGTTGTGGTCGCCGCCGGGAGCGGACGGCGGCCGCCTGCACCCGCTGGCCCGGTACGCCGGCCTGCGGCTCCTCGCCGCCCGCGACGACCCGGCGACCGGCTGGACGGCGGTGTTCCGGAAGCTGCGGGACCGCGCCGGGCCCGACGACCCGGCCGGCCGGCTGCACCACGAAAGGCTGCTGAGCGGCAAGGAGGTCGTGGCCAAGGAGCTGGCCGGCCTCCTGCGGGAGCTGCGGGCCGCGGACTGGCTGACCCTGCTCGACGAGGTCACCGCCACCCCGGACCCCCGGGAACGGGACTTCGCGGCCGTCTGCGGTCCGAAGCAGCCCGCGACTCCGGTGGACCACATCGTCGTGCTGCTCGGCGTGTTCCCCGCACTCCACGACCCGTGCCTCACCTCCGCGTGGAATCGCAAGACCCTGCAGACCCTCGCCTCGCACAGCCTCACCCACCTGGCCGGGTACGGCGACGAGCGGCCGCCATTCCTCATGTGGCCCCGGCGCTGACCGCCCCACCTCCCGGAAGGACCCCACCTTGCCCTCGCGTTACCGCTGGGTGGTCGTGCCCCGTGCCGACCGCTTCCCGAAACTGTGGATCGACTGGCTCCGGCTCGGGCTCGTGGTCCTGCTGGCCGTCACCGCCACCGGCGTCGTCGTCTTCCGGCAGGACCTCGGCCGGCTGGCCACCTGCAACGACGGCTGGCCCGGTACCGCCGCCTGGTCCGCCGCCGGCGAGTGCGTCGGGTTGTCCGACGGCTCGTACGCCTTCGGCCTCGACCGGTTCGCCCCGGTGCTGCAGACCATCGACCACCAGAACGACGCGGCCGCCGACAGCTGCGACCCGGACGGCACGCCGGTGAGCGTCGGCGTGCTGGTGACCATGACCGACCGCTACACGGGCGGCCGCGCGGTGCACGAGCTCGAAGGCATGGCGGCGGGTCAGCGCCACGCCAACGGCACCGGCTGCGTGCACCCGATGCGGCTGGTGGTCGCGAACATCGGCGCGTACGGCCCGGACAGCGAAGGACTCGACGTCGCGCAGGCGCTCGCCGACCGGCCGGACGTCGTCGCGGTCGTCGGGATGGGCCTGAGCCAGGAACAGGCGGCCCGGACCGCGGACCTGTTCGCCGGCGCGAAGATCCCGATGGTGTCCGACGTGATCACCGCGGAGGGCTTCGACCAGACCGGCTCGCGCGAGGACCAGCCGCAGTTCGACTCGTGCGACCCGGACATCACCTACCAGCGCGGGATCGGGCGGGACTACTTCTACCGCGTCGCTTACCGCAACCGGGTGCAGATCGACCGGCTCGCCGCCGTCGTGACCGCGCGGCCGGACTTCATCATGGTGCCCACCGGCGGTTCCGATCCGTACACCTGCACCGCGCTGCCGATGGTGCAGCGCCGGTTCGGCGGCGACGTCACCGAGGTGAAGTTCGACGCCGACGAGTCCACCACGGTGCTGCAGACGGCGAGGCGGATCTGCGGCACGGCCAAGGACGTCACCGTCGTGTACATCGCCCGTGGCAGCGACCTCGCCCGGCTCTTGTTCAGCCTCGACGAGGCGTTCGGCAGCGGCCAGTGCGCGGCGACGTCGGTGGCCGTGGTGAGCACTTCGGACGGCCAGCGGCTCCGCGCGGTCGAGGACAACCCGATGCTGGAGGACCTGCGGGTCCGCGCCCTGCGGTCGGCGAGCTTCGCCACCGGCAAGGTGCGGCTGCTCACGACGCTCGTCTCGGGCGCCGACAAGAAGCGCCCGGACAACCCCGGGTTCGCCGATCTGGAGGAGTCGTTCACCGGCGCCGGGTTCGACCTGGCGGACATCGACGACGGCTGGGCGGTCAACGCCTACGACTCGACGGTCACGGTGTCCGAAGCCCTGCGCACCCTGCCGGCCGCGAAACCGGTCCAGCGCAGCCAGGTGAACACGGCGATCAGCGGCTTCTCCGCGGCGGGCCAAGCGGTCCGCGGCGCGGGCGGCATGATCACGTTCGACAACAGCGGCAACCGGGCCGACGCCGGCCCGCCCGTGGTCCGGGTCTGCCCCCTGCCACCGGCGACCGGCTCCCGCCCGGCCCGCACGACAAGCGTGCCGGCGGGCCCGGGAGACCCGGCGACCTGCTGACCGGGCCTCCGGGGACGCGCCGCCGGTTTCCCGCCGGCGGGACACGAGCTACGCGGGTCCGCCGCTCACAGCACCTCGAACCCGTTGGCCTTGGCCGCCTCGGCCTGGCGATCGTCCCGGGTCACGAAGGTCACCGGCGCGCCGCCGGTCAGCTCCGCCGTGCCGTGCATCGCCACAGCCAGGTGGATCGCGTCGAGGGTGCGCACCGGGTAGCACCGTTCGCGAATCCTGGTCGAACTGGTGCAGGAACTCCTCGGCGTCCGGGATGCGCCCGGTCCGCTGGGCCGCGGTGACCGCGCTCGCGAACTCCAGCCGGGTCAGCTCGCTGGTGAGCGCGAGGTGCCCACCGTCGATCAGCAGCTTCCGCAGCTCGACGTGATCGGCCTCATCGGTGAGGTAGGCCCCGACGACGGCACTCGTGCCGGCGTAGAAAGCGTAACCTCGCGTCCAGTCGAGCGCCTCGCCGACGGCCGTGCCCCAGCCGCGCGAGAGTTCTTCCAGCTTGTCGTGCCCCGGTGCCTCGCCCTCCGGTTCGAAGACGAGCAGCTTGCCTTCGGCGACGAGGCGATCGCGTCGTTCCAGCGGGCTTCCCCCTGCGCCACCACACCCCGCAGGCCCTCGGTGACCAGGTCGTTCATGCTGCGTCCCTCGGCTTCGAAGCGCGCAACAGAAAGGCCGCCCCGGACACGTCCGGGGCGGCCTGACCTGCCGAAAGGCTCAGTAGCGGTAGTGGTCCGCCTTGAACGGGCCTTCGACGTCGACGTCGATGTACTCGGCCTGCTCCTTGGTGAGCTTGGTCAGCTCGCCGCCGAGCGCGTCGAGGTGGATCTTCGCGACCTTCTCGTCGAGCTTCTTGGGGAGGCGGAAGACCTCCTTGTCGTACTCCTCGTGCTTGGTGAACAGCTCGACCTGCGCGATCACCTGGTTGGAGAAGCTGTTCGACATCACGAACGACGGGTGGCCGGTCGCGTTGCCCAGGTTGAGCAGGCGCCCCTCGGACAGCACGATGATCGTGTTGCCGTTCGGGAAGATCCACTCGTCGACCTGCGGCTTGATGGTGATCCGCCGGATGCCCGGGTAGCGCTGCAGGCCCGCCATGTCGAGCTCGTTGTCGAAGTGGCCGATGTTGCCCAGGATCGCCTGGTGCTTCATCTTCGCCATGTCCTCGACCAGCACGACGTCCTTGTTGCCGGTCGTCGTGATCACGATGTCGGCGTTGGGCAGCGCGTTCTTCAGCGTCTGGACCTGGTAGCCGTCCATCGCCGCCTGCAGCGCGCAGATCGGGTCGATCTCGGTGACGATGACGCGGGCACCCTGGCCGCGCAGCGACTCCGCCGCGCCCTTGCCGACGTCGCCGTAACCGCAGACGACCGCGACCTTGCCACCGATCAGCACATCCGTGCCGCGGTTGATGCCGTCGATCAGGGAGTGGCGGATGCCGTAGCGGTTGTCGAACTTCGACTTCGTCACGGCGTCGTTGACGTTGATCGCCGGGAACAGCAGCTCACCGGCCGCGGCCAGCTGGTACAGCCGCAGCACGCCGGTGGTGGTCTCCTCGGTGACGCCGCGGATGCCCTCGCCGATCTTCGTCCACTTGCCGGTGTCCGAAGCGACCGACGCCTTCAGCAGCTCGAGGAACACGCGGAACTCGTCCGAGGTGTTCTCGTCCGGGGCCGGCACGACACCCGACTTCTCGAACTCGGTGCCCTTGTGGACGAGCATGGTGGCGTCGCCACCGTCGTCGAGGATCATGTTGGGACCCTCGCCGTCCCAGGTGAGCATCCGCTCGGTGCACCACCAGTACTCCTCGAGCGACTCGCCCTTCCAGGCGAAGACCGGGACGCCCTTGGGCTCCTCGGCCGTGCCGTTCGGGCCGAGGACGACGGCGGCGGCCGCGTGGTCCTGCGTCGAGAAGATGTTGCAGGACGCCCAGCGCACCTCGGCACCCAGCGACACCAGCGTCTCGATGAGCACGGCGGTCTGGACGGTCATGTGCAGGGAACCGGAGACCCGCGCCCCGCGCAGGGGGTAGACCTCCGCGTACTCGCGCCGCAGCGCCATCAGTCCGGGCATCTCGTGCTCGGCGAGGCGGATCTCCTTGCGGCCGAATTCGGCGGCATCGAGGTCGGCGACGGCGAACTCGATGCCGTTGCGGGTCTCGTGCCGCTTGGCAACGCTTTCGGGGGTCATAGTGGCGATTCCTCCAAGACTCGATGACTACCGAACACTACCGTTGTCCGCTCGACCTTCCCTAGAAAGCGATTCGCAGCAGCTCAGGAGGCCTTCACCGTGCCCATGCCCGGCCCGGACACCCGCGTCGTCGAAATCCGCGTCGCCGGCCTCGTGGGCACCAGCGGCGAGACCCTGCTCGACGCGGTCGCGACCGTCGACGTCGCCGGGGACGGGCTGGGCCGCGTGATCCGCCCGGCGGACCGGCTGCGGCGGCCGGCGCCGGGACCGGTGCTGCCGGCCCTGGGCCGGTCGATCCCGCGGACCCTCGAGGGCTACCTCTGGCACGGCATGACGTCGGGGGGCGCCGCGAAGGCGACCTGGGCCCTGCTGTTCCCGTTCTCGCTGGCCAACGTCGCGTTCTGGATGCTGCCGGCGGTCCCGCCCGGGCGCCGCCTCCCCCGCGTGCTCGGCGCGGTGTGCCGCGGCCTGCTGCGCGTCGCGGCCCTGCTGCTCACCATGCTGCTGATGGGCCAGCTCGCGGCGATCGCGCTCGACCTGTTCGCCGCGCAGTGCCTGGCCCCCGGCTCGGGCTGCCTGCCCGCGATCCCGGACAACCTCCGCACGCTGCCCGCGCGGATCGTGGTCGGCGTCCTCCCGCTGCTCGTGGTGATCTTCGTGCTGCACCGGATCTCGTCGGCGAGCTGGGCGGTGCACGCCGAGAGCGACCGCGTCGAAGGCCCGCTGCGGATGCGCACCGGCTCCGGGACGCCGGCGCTGCGCGGGCTGCACACCGTCGCCGCGCTCGCGTCGGTCGCGCTGCTGCTGCTCGGCGGCCCGTTCCGGGTGCCGGGGGCCGTCTTCGACCTGGTCGTCTGGATCGCCACGCTGGCGCTGGTCGTCGCCGCCGTCGTCGCCGCGGCGATCGGCACGGACACCGGCCGGATCGCCCGCCGCGGCCTGATCGCGTTCGCCGTGCTGCTGGTCGTCGTCGCGGCGGTGCGGCTGCGCCCCGGCCCGGGCCGGCTGCCGGGGACCAACGGCGTCGTCGAGGGCCTCGGCGCGTCACTGGTCGCGGTGACCGTGCTGTTCGCGCTGTTCCTGGCCCCGGCCGCACTGCTGGCCCGGCCCACCTGGAAGCACAAGCCGCGCCGGCTGCGGCCGTGGGCGGGCGGCTGGGCGGCCGCGCCGGTGCTCGCGCTCGCCGGGCTGCTCGGCGGCGGGTTCGGCGCCGGGCTCGCCGAAGCCGTCCGACGCCTCTCCGGGGCCGGCCTCCTGCAGGTGCCCGACACGTACCTGCTGGTCACGGTCCTGTGGGGCGCCGGGCTGGCGCTCGCGGCGGTGCTGTCCCTGCTGGGCTTCGCGGTCGCCGTCCCGGTGCGCCGGCTGCGGCGGGGCATCCCGGCGATCGTCGGGCTGATGGAGCACGACGCCCAGCAGGAGGCCCAGGCCGCGGCGGCGTGGGCGCGGTCGGCGTGGGAACGGCGGCACCTGCACCACCTGGCCCTCACCGTGGCGTCCGCGATGTCGGCGGGCGGCGCGGCGCTGCTGGTGCTGCGGTTCGGGTTCGGCCTGGTCCCCGGCTGGTTCGGGCCGCTGTCGGCGATCGGCGTCGTCGCGCTCGGCGCGCTGGCGGCGGGGCTGCTGCGGGTCGTCTACACGGCCGCGCGCACCCCGCAGCGCAGCCGGCACCTCGGAGCGCTCGCCGACCTCGTCTGCTTCTGGCCGCGGGCGGCGCACCCGACCGTGCCGCCGTGTTACGCGCTGAAGGTCGTCCCCGAACTGGCCGCGCGCGTGCGCGAGCACCTCAAGGAGCCGGGGACGCGGGTGGTGCTGTCCGGCTACAACCTCGGCAGCCTGCTCACGGTCATGGCCGCCGCGCGGCTCGCGGCCGAGCTGCCGGAGACCGACCGCGAACGCGTCGGCGTGCTGACCGCCGGCTCACCGCTGCAGTGGGGCTACCAGCGGGCGTTCCCCGCGCTGCTGCCGCAGGAGTCGCTGGAGCAGCTCTTCGAAAGCCTCGACGGCCGGTGGCGGGCGCTGTGCCGCGGCACGGACATCTTCGGCGGCGGCGTGACGACGTGGCGGCACGAGGTCTCCGACCGGAAGCTGTACGGCGTCGGCTTCCTGGCCGAAGGCGGCTGCGGCCCGTTGAAGGCGAAGGCCGACGAGAACGGCGTCCTCATCCTGGGCGGCGACCACTGGCTGCCGGACCCGCTGCGCGGCCCGACCGGGCGGCACCGCTGGGCACCGGGGGTGCTCAGGCACCAGGACTACGTCGTCGACGCGGAGTGGGACCACGCCGTCGCGATGGCGGCCGGGCTCGGCAAACCGAACGGCGGCGTACAAGGGCTGCTCTTCCCGGACTTCCCTGGAAAGCCGTGAAGGCCCCCTTCCCGGCATCTTGAGCCGGTAAGGGGGCCTTCACGGAACTTTCGGGCTAGCTCAGCTTCACTCGGAAGCCTTGCGGCGGAACTTCAGCAGCGCGAGCAGGCCGCCACCGCCGAGGATCAGCAGCGCGGCGATCCACACGAGCCACATGTTGTCGAAACCGGTGTTGGCCAGGCCGCCGCCGGTGCCGGACTCGTTGCCCGCGGGCACGACGGCCGGGGCGGTCGAGCTGGTCGGCGAGACCGAGGTGTCCGAGGTCGCCGGGGCGCTCGGCTTCGTGGCCTCGGTCGTCGGGGCCGGCTTGGTCGGCGCCGTCGTGGTCTCGGTCGGCTTGGTGACCGTCTTCGAGCCGCAGAGGTACCACTTCTCGATGCCGGCCTGGTGGCCGTTGCGGCTGAACGGCGCGCGCAGGTCGGTCCACGGGGCGTTCTTGTCCAGGCCGCGGGCGCCCGGGGTGTAGTCGTTGAAGCCGTCGTCGCCACCGATGACGACGATGCGCTTGACCGTGACGCCTTCGTTGACCTTGGTGATGGCCAGGCGGTTGTTCGTGATCTTGGCGACGACGTCGCCCTGGCCGAGGTCGGTGCCCTCGGCGCACGGCGTGGCCTTGCCGGGCGTCGGGTGCGGGCGGTTGTCGTCACTGTGGCAGGCCAGCGCGGAACCGGCGGTGCCGATGAGGGCGGCGGCGGTGAGCGCGATGATCGCGGCCGAGCCGCGAAGGGTACGACTACGCATTCAGAACTCCTGTGCCAGGCGGGGGGACACCTTGGAAAATTTGTGATCGCGGCACCACTGAGCGTGAAATCACACTGTTGTAACTCACCCGTCAGTGGCACACGAAGGATCGAAAGGTATCGCACGTCACTCGCCTCGCTACACGGGGTCCCCTTTTGGGCACCAAAAGCAAGATCGTCTCGCGACGCCCGTTCTGCCCCGGTCCGCAAAAAACCCCGCCGACCTGCGGAAAGCAGGTCGGCGGGGCGTGCCACGAAAGAGTGGGTTAATCAGCTCCCGGAGGGCTTGGCCGACGATTCGACGCCTTCGACACCGTCGGCCTGACGCTTGCCGAGCAACGAGTGCCGGCGGCTGTAGGCGAAGTAGATGACCACGCCGATCACCATCCACACGATGAACCGCAGCCAGGTCAGCACGGTCAGGTTCAGCATCAGCCAGAGGCAGGCCAGGATGGCCAGGATCGGGATGAGCGGCACCAGCGGCACCTTGAACGCCCGGGGCAGGTCCGGGCGCGTCCGGCGCAGGATCAGGACGCCCGCCGACACCAGCACGAACGCGAAGAGCGTGCCGACGTTGACCATCTCCTCCAGCTTGTCCGCCGGGAAGAACGTCGCCGCGAGGGCGACCAGGCCGCCGACGATGACCGTCGCGCGCTTCGGCGTCCCGTGCCCGCCGGTCTTCGCCAGGCTGCGCGGCATCAGGCCGTCGCGGGACATGGCGTAGATGATCCGGACCTGGCCGAGCATCAGCACCATGACGACGGTGGTCAGGCCGGCCAGTGCGCCGAAGGAGATGAGGTTGGCCGCCCAGTCGACGCCGTTGGCGGAGAACGCCGTGGCGAGCGTCTTGTGGCTGCCGTCGCCGGCCGAGGTGGCCAGGTCCTTGTAGGACGTCATGCCCACGACCACGAGCGAGACCGCGACGTACAGCACGGTGACGATGATCAGCGAGCCGAAGATGCCGCGCGGCACGGACTTCTGCGGGTTCTTCGTCTCCTCGGCGGTGGTCGCCACGATGTCGAACCCGATGAACGCGAAGAACACCAGCGAGGCGCCGGCCAGCAGGCCGAAGACGCCGTACGAGCTGCTCGCGCCGCCCGCGATCAGCGAGAAGAGCGACTGGTCGACGCCGGTCTCGCCGGCGCCGCCGGTCGAGCCCGGCGGGATGTACGGCGTGTAGTTGGCGCCCTTGATGTAGAAGATGCCGAGGATGATCACGAACAGCACCACGGCGACCTTGATGCCGGTGATCACCATCGAAACCCTCGAGGACAGCTTCGTGCCGACGGCCAGCAGCGTCGTCAGGATCGCCACGACGACCAGCGCGCCCCAGTCGACCGTGACGCTGCCGATGTCGAACGTCGTCTTGGCGCCCTTGCCGAACAGGTAGCTCAGCACGGTTTCGAGGTACACCGACCAGCCCTTGGACACCGCGGCGGCGCCGACGGCGAGCTCCAGGATCAGGTCCCAGCCGATGATCCACGCCATGAACTCGCCGAACGTGGCGTACGAGAACGTGTACGCGCTGCCCGCGACCGGCACGGTCGAGGCGAACTCGGCGTAGCAGAGCGCCGCCAGCGCGCACGCGATCGCGGCGAACACGAACGCGAGCGAGACCGACGGGCCGGCGTAGTCACCGGCCGCGCGCGCCGTGAGCGTGAAGATGCCGGCGCCGATGACGACCGCGACACCGAACACGGTGAGGTCCCAGGCGCTCAGGTTGCGCCGGAGCTTGGTGTCCGGTTCGTCGGTGTCCGAAATGGACTGCTCGATGGATTTGGTGCGCCACAATCCCGTTCCGGGCACGGTTGACCTCCTGCGGCTGGCCTGGGTGTTTCGCAGTAGGTCACCCTAACGGGTCACGCCGTGGTCGGCTCGCTGAAAGCGCTACCTCGCCAGGCTGCGGTCCAGGTCCGGCTCGAGGTAGATGAGCTTCGCGACCGGCACCTTCGAGCGCACGCGCGCCTCGGCGTCGTCGATGGCCGTGGCCACCTCGGCGGTGTCGAGGCCGGGCACCAGCGCGAGCTTCGCCGCGACGAGCAGCTCGTCCGGGCCGAGGTACTGGGTGCGGATGTGGATGACGCGCTCGACCTTGCCCGCGGCCAGCTCGTCGACGATCGTCGCGAGGACCCCGGGGTTGGCGCCTTCGCCGATGAGCAGGCTCTTCATCTCGACGATCAGGATGATCGCGATGACGCCGAGCAGCAGGCCGATGGCGAGGGTGCCGACGCCGTCCCAGACCGGGTTGCCGGTGACCACCGACAGCCCGACGCCGAGCAGCGCGAGGACGAGACCGAGCAACGCGCCGGCGTCCTCCAGCAGGACGACCGGCAGCTCCGGCTCCTTGGCCTGGCGGATGAAGCCCCACCAGCTGACGTCACCCTTGATCTTCTTCGACTCGCCGACAGCGGTGTAGAGGCTGTAACCCTCGAGACCCACCGCGACGAGCAGGATGATCACGGCGACGATCGGCGACGACAGCGGCTCCGGCTCGCCGATCTTGTGGATGCCCTCGTAGATCGCGAAGGCGGAGCCGAGGGTGAACAGCAACAGCGCGACGATGAATGAGTAGAAGTACCGGTCGCGGCCGTAGCCGAAGGGGTGCTCCTTGTCGGCCGCGCGCTTCGACGTCTTCTGGCCGAGCAGCAGCAGGCCCTGGTTCGTGGTGTCGGCCAGCGAGTGCACCGACTCCGCCAGCATCGACGACGACCCGGTGACGAGGAAGCCGACGAACTTCGCGGCCGCGATCCCGGCATTGGCTCCCAGCGCGGCGATGATCGCCTTGGTTCCGCCTCCAGCTGACACGACCGCTCCCCGGGTAGGTCCTGAATGTCCGGGTGGAGCGTAATAGGCGAGCCGCCGGAGGGTCCCCACCGGCCGCGATTTCACTCAGCCGATGGCCGCGGCCGGGGTGCGCGGCCCGGCGGACGCCGTCGGGGCCGGAGCCTGGACGGCTCCCTGTCCCGGGCCGCATCGCGCCCGATTCTGTCGGTGCCCTCCGCTACCGTGGCCCTCCCTGCTCGCCCGTCCAGGAAGGTGACATGGCGTACTTCGCCGTGCTCGGTGCGCTTGCGATCGAAAGCCCGCCGGGCCAGTGGCCGGTGCTGCGCGGAGCCCGGCAGCGCACGCTGCTGGCCGTGCTGCTGCTGAACGCCAACCAGCACGTCCACGTCGACGTGCTGGTCGAAGCGCTGTGGCCCGAACGGCCGCCGAAGTCGTACGCCTCGAACCTGCACACCTACCTGTCGCGGCTGCGCGAGCGGATCGACGGCCTGCGCGTCGAGCACGGGCCACTCGGCTACCGGCTGCGGGCCGAGCCGCACGAGCTGGACCTGCTCGCGTTCCGGGCGGCCGCCGCCGAGGGGAAGCGGGCCGGGGACGCCGTCGCCGCGTCGGAGCACTACCGGCGGGCGCTCGCGCGGTGGCGGGGGCCGGTGCTGGCCGGGCTGCCCGTGCCGCGGCTCGAGGCCGACGTCGCGCGGCTGGAGTCCGAGCGGCTCGCCGTCTTCGAGGACTGCGTCGACGCCGAGCTGACCGCCGGGCGGCACGGCGAGCTGACCGGCGAGCTGCAGGCGATGATCACCGAGCACCCGCTGCGCGAACGGCTGGCCGCGCAGCTGATGACCGCGCTGCACCGGGCCGGCCGGCAGGGCGATTCGCTCGAGATCTACCGGCGGCTGCGGACCACGCTGATCGAGGAGCTGGGCGTCGAACCGGGCGCCGAAGCCCGCCGGGTGCACGCGGCCGTGCTGCGCGGCGAGGATCCGGTGCCGCGGCTGCCCGCCCCGGTCTGGCCGGTGTGCCAGCTGCCGCCGGACGTCGCGGACTTCACCGGCCGCGACGCCGAACTCGCGGAACTCACCGGGGTGCTGGGCAGCGGTGACGGCGTCCCCGTCGCGGTGCTCAGCGGCGAGCCGGGCGCGGGCAAGAGCACCCTGGCCGTGCGCGCCGCCCACCGGCTGCGGGCGCGGTTCCCGGACGGCCAGCTGTACGTCCCGTCCGGCCCGCGTGACCTCGGTGACGTCCTGGCCGACCTGCTGCGCGCGCTCGGCGTCACCGGCCCGGCCATCCCGGACGACGTCCGCGCCCGCGCGGCGGTGTTCCGCGGCCGGCTCACCGACCGCCGGGTGCTGGTGGTGCTCGACGACGCCACCGACCCCGAGCACGTCCGGACGCTGCTGCCGGGCACGCCGGGCTGCGCCGTCCTGGTGACGAGCCGGCGCCGGCTCAGCGGCCTGGCCGGCGCGCACCGGCTGCCGCTCGGGCCGCTGCCGGACGCCGACGCCGCGAGCCTGCTGACCCGGCTCGCGGGCGGCCGCGTGGCGCGGGAACCCGCCGACGCCGCGCGCATCATCGCGGCCTGCGACCACCTGCCGCTGGCGCTGCGGATCGCGGGCAGCAGGCTGGCCATCCGCCCGCACCTGCGGCTCGCCGAGCTGGCCGACCGGCTCGAGGACGAGGTCCGCCGGCTCGACGAGCTGACGGTCAGCGACCTGGGCGTCCGCGGCAGCATCGCGCTCAGCTACGACGGTCTCCGCCCGCTCACGCGGCGCGCGTTCCGGCTGATCGGCCGCTGCACCAACCTCGACCTGCCCGCCTGGGCGGTCACCGCGCTGATCGACGACCCGGGGGCCGACGAGGCCGTCGAAGAGCTCGTCGAGGCCAGCCTGCTGGAGTCCGGCGGCCCGGACGAGACCGGCGAAGGCCGTTACCGCTTGCACGACCTCGTCCGCCTCTACGCGACAGAGCTCGACGCCCCGGACGGCGGCGGCCTGCGCACGGTGCTGTCGGCCACGCTCGCCCTGGCCGACACGGCGGCGGCGCGGCTGCCGCGCACCGTGCCGATGCCGGCGCTGGCCCGGGAAGCACCCGCGCAGCCGTTGCCACCCGAGCTGGTCGAGCGGCTGCTGGCCCGGCCGGAGCGCTGGTTCGCCGCCGAACGCGCGAACCTCCTGCTGCTCGTCGGCACGCTGTGCGGGCTGGGCCGCCGGCACGACGCGCTGCTCCTGCTCGACCGGCTCAGCGGGTACCTGTACCTGCAGGGGCACTACGCCGACATGCGCGCGGGGTACGAGACGGTACTGGCGGCCGCGGGCGAAGACCGCCCGCTGGCGGCGATCGCCGAGGCCAACCTGACGCTGCTGCGCCACGCCCGCGGCCAGTACGAGGAGGCCGCGGCGGGGTACCGCGAATGCGCGAAGAAGCTGGAGGAGCACGGCGATCGCCGCACCCACGCCTGGGTGTCGGCCAACCTGGCGCACTGCCTGATCGGGCTGGGCCGTGCGGAAGAGGCCCTGCACACCGCCGCACACGCGCGCGAACTGTTCACTGTGGACGGTGACGCGGCCGACCTGAGCTGGGTCCGAGCCGCGGAGTCGGCCGCCTTGCACCGACTGGGCCGGGTCGTCGAAGCCTTGGCCGTCGACGAGGAAACTGTTGCACTGGCCCGAAAATCCGCCGAGCCACGAGAGCTGGGAATCGCCCTGCACGGCGTCGCGTGGTCGCTGCTTCTCAGCGGACGGCCCACTGAAGCCGCATCGGCAATCACGGAATCGGTGACGCTGCTGCGGACAACACCGGCCCGATCGTCGCTCGCGAAGTCCCTGCGCACGCTGGGAGCGATCGAAGCGTCCCGAGGCGAGCGACGGCGGTCGGTAGAGGCCTTCGAAGCGGCCCGCGACCTGGCCCGGGAGCTGGACGAACGGCCACGCGAGCTGTCGTGCACCCGAGCAATCGCGGCAAGCTGGATCGGCGAAGGCCGTGCGGCGCAGGCGATCCCGGTGCTGCAAGCGTGCCTGGACGAGTTCCGCGAAATGGGCGGCCGCCCCGCGACGAGCCTCACGTGGCTGGTCTTGCACCGAGCCTACGAGGCGACGGGCGACAAGCCAGCGGCAGCGGAGGCAGCCACGGAGGCGGCGGCACTGACCGAACCACGCGACGCCAGCGCAGCAACCCTGCGACGGGCTTTGCTCGCGCTCACCGAGCCGGTCTGACGAGTCGGCGCCGGACCCGCAAGCCGCAGCCGTAGAGCTTTCGGCTCCGCGGGACTTTCGCACCAGCGGAGCTTTAGGCCCAGCGGAGCTTCCGCGCCCACGAGCTTTATGCCCAGCGGAACCTTCACACCCACGAGCTCTCACGCCCCGCGGAGCTTTCGTACTGTGGGGACTTTCACGTGGTGCTGCGGAGCCTTCGCACCCGTGGGGACTTCACGTGCTGCGGAGCCTTCACACGCGGCAGGGCTTTCGCGCCTGCTGGACTTTCACAGACCTGCGGAGCTTTCACCCCGCTGAGGAAGAGCCGAAGCGGAGTGGTGTCGCCCCCTCGCGACACCACTCCCACCGGGCAACCGCAGCCACGCCTCCCCGCGCGACGACGCCCACCCGTACGGCACCAGGGAAAGGCCCCTCGGCGACACTGAGCGGCGCCATCCGAGCCGGGCAACCGCAGCCGTACCTCCCCGCACGACTGACACACGGCACGACACCACTCAGCCGAGCCCGCCGCCACTCAGCGGAACCGAACAGCGCCCGCCTCAGCCGACAACCTCAGCCTTGTCTCCCCGCGCAGCCCTGCGCCTCACAGCACCACCCGGCCCCGCACCACCGCAGCCGCACCTCCCCGTGCGACTTGGGCCCTCGCGACACCACCCGACCCGGCAACCCTCGGCCGCGGTTCCCCATGCCCCCGCAACCTGCGGCCGCACCTCCCCGCACGACCCGCAGCCGCGGTTCCCCATGCCCCCGCAACCTGCGGCCGCACCTCCCCGCACGACCCGCAGCCGCGGTTCCCCATGCCCCCGCAACCTGCAGCCGCACCTCCCCGCACGACCCGCAGCCTTCACCACCCCTGCAACCCCGCGGCCGCGCCTCCCCGCGCGCCCCGCACTCCCTTGCAGCACCACCGACCCGGCATGCAGCAGCCGCACCTCCCCATGCGACCCGCACCCCTGCCTGCCTCCCGACCGCAGCCACGCCTCCCCGCGTAACCACGCCCCCGCCAGAACCGAGACCCCGCTCACCGACGCCGGGCAACCGACCGGCGTCACCCCCAGCAGCGTCCGAGACCTCCCGCTCCTCCCCGGAAATCGACAGCACGAGGCTCCAGGACCACCCCTACAACCGATACTGGCGAACCCCGCCACACGGAACGCACACAGAACTCACGCCCCACTCCGGACACGAAAAAGCCACCAGGACCACGGAATCCTGGTGGCTTTCCGGCGAAATCAGTCCTCGCAGTTTCCCGCCGTCGCGCGGAACAGCTGGGCGCCGGTCCCGTCGAGCGGGCGGATCCGCACCGGTGGGTCGGCGGCCGGCAGCCAGACCGACTGGCCTCGGCGCAGCTCCACCTTCTCGCCGTCGTCCGCTGTCACCAGGAGGTCGCCCGCCGTGCACAGCAGGATCTGCGGGCCGATGCTGTCCACCGTCAGCTCGTCGTCCTGACCTGAAGACCACTCGACACGCGAAAGCTCGAACTCCGGTGCGTCCGTGCGGTACACCGCCAGGCGGTCGCCGCCGTCGCCGCATTGGACCGGCATCTCGCCGCAGGCGAAGTCGACCACTCGCAGCAGCTCCGGGACGTCCACGTGCTTCGGCGTCAAACCGCAGCGGAGGATGTTGTCCGAGTTCGCCAGGATCTCCACGGCCGTGCCGTGCAGGTACAGGTGCAGGTTGCCGGCCGGCAGGTAGATCGCCTCGCCGGCGCGCAGCGTCAGGCGGTTCAGCAGCAACGCCGCCAGCACGCCCGCGTCACGCGGGTGCGTCTCGCCCAGCTCCAGGATCGTCCGGCACTCGGCCGTGAACTCGCCGTGCTCCCTGAGGTGCCGGACGCACGCGTCGAGCACCTCCGGCAGCAGCGCGTCGAGCGACGACTGCGGCAGCGTGATCCACGTCGTGAACAGTGCCCGCAGGCCCGACGGGTCCGGCTGCGCCTCGAGCAGGCCGGTGTACTTCGCCAGCCCCGGCGTCTCGATCGCCTTCAGCAGCTTGACCGTGCGCCCCGGCTCGCGGAACCCGGCCAGCGCGTGGAACTCCGTCAGCGCGCAGACCAGCTCCGGCTTCGCCGTCGGGTCCGGGTAGTTGCGGTTCGGCGCGTCCCGCGGGATGCCCAGCCTCTCCTCGCGGGCGTGCCCCTCCGCGGCCTGCGCCGCCGACGGGTGCGCCTGCATCGACAGCGGCTCCTCCGCGGCGAGGATCTTCAGCAGGAACGGCAGCCGCCCGCCCCACCGCGTCGCGCAGCGCTCGCCGAGCTGGTTCAGCGGGTCGGCTTCGACCAGCTCCAGCAGGTTCCGCTCGGTCCCGTCGGGACCGATGACGTGCGACGGGTCACCCGGGTGGGCACCCATCCACAGCTCGGCCTCGGGGTGCGGCGCGGGGATCGGGCGGCCCAGCAGCTCGGGGATCGCCGTCCGCGATCCCCAGGCGTAGGGCCGCACCGCGTTGCGCAGCAGCTCCACTGTCACCTCAACTCCACTCCTTCGGCACCGGCCGGAGCCGGTGCTCGGCGGGTCTCACGCCGTCACGGGCTCGAAGCGGCCCGCGCCGCCGATGCTGCCCGCCGCCAGCCCGAGATAGACCGCCGCCAGTTCGAACCGCAGCGCCAGCACCGCGGCCCGCACGATTTCGTCCGCCTCGAACTCCTCGGCCGGGGCGATGACGTCCGCACCCGGCAGCAGATCCTCGGCTTGGAAGCGCGCCGCGTCCGTGGCCGGACCGGTTCGCACCGAGAGGAGCAGCACCCGGGTAGGGATGTCACCTGATGGATCGTCCGGATCGGCGAAGATGTCACGCTCCGCGCCACTCGATTGCGCCGCCCGCCGCAACGCGGGGCGCGCCAGTGCCTGACGGAAATCCTCGACGTCACAGACGGTAGCAGCGTGGGCGGCAAACGCGTGCGCAGCGTGTTCGCCGACGGCGACGGCGACCGGGTCCAGTCCCCACAGGAGCGGCACGCGGTCGGCGACCCGCAGTGCGAGCGCCTTGGCCGGGTTCGCGAACGAGTCGCGGGCCAGGTAGTCCTTCTCGGCTTCCAGGTCGAGCTGGTCGGCCAGCACCTGGACGTCGGCGACCAGCAGGCCCAGCGCGTTCGCCGTGAGCAGCCCGGCGGCCAGGCCGCGCGGGAACGCCAGCTCCGGCGGCACCGGGATCCGCGGGGCCAGCAGCACGCCCTTGCCCGCGACGGCGGCGGCCACCGGGCCTTCCGCCGGCGCGGAGAGCACCACCGACGCGCCGAAGCGCGCGGCCCGCTCCAGCGAGGCGGCGAGTTCGCGGTCACCGGGGTCGTCGGTGTGCGCGAAGACGACGTCGAGCGCGCCGATCCAGCTCGGCACCACCTCGGCGACGACCACCGGCACCGGGCACGACGGCGCCAGCAGCGCCGCCAGCAGCCGCGTGAGCGTGCGGCTGACGCCCGGCCGGTCGATCAGCACGACGGCGCGCGGCCGGCCCACGTCGAGCCGCTCGGCCAGGTCCAGCTCGGCCGCGAGCTCGGTGGTCGCCCGCACCTGGGCGCCCGCCATCGCGGCGGCGCGGAGCAACCCCGCGCTGTCGGCTTCGGCCAGGCGCGCGGGGTCGTCTAGCAGCGAGTCGTCAAGCACCGTCGGCATCGGACGCTTCGCTTTCAGCGGGGCCACCGGTCGCTTCGTCGAGGAGCAGCACCGGGATCCCGTCACGGACCGGGTACACCCGGCCGCACTCGGTACAGGTCAGGGCGTCGGCCTCCGGGTCGCCCGGCGTCCCGGGACGCAGCGGGGCGTGATCGGGCGACGGGCACGCCAGGATCTCGAGGAGCTGGACGTCGAGCGTGAGGGCCATGGTTCCTCCATACCACGCGATGAGGTGGGGTGAAGAGCACAGTTTCGGACACAGTTCGGTCCTGACGGCTCTTCACCCCCGGGACGGGATCAGCTGCGGATGATCGCGAGGACGTCTTCCACCAGGGCCTGCACCGCCTCGGCGTTGGCGGCCTCGACGTTCAGCCGGAGCAGCGGCTCGGTGTTCGACGGGCGGAGGTTGAACCACGCGCCGCCCGGCAGCTGCACGGTGAGGCCGTCCAGCTCGTCGATCTCGACGCCGGACTTGACGCCGAACGCGTCCTTCACGGCCATCATCCTGGCGACCTGGTCGTCGACCGTGGAGTTGATCTCACCCGACGCCGCGTAGCGCGAGTACGCGCTGGTCAGGTCGGACAGCGGGCCGTCCTGCTCGCCGAGCGCGGCGAGCACGTGCAGCGCCGCCAGCATGCCGGTGTCGGCGCGCCAGAAGTCGCGGAAGTAGTAGTGCGCCGAGTGCTCGCCGCCGAAGATCGCGCCGGTGCGGGCCATCTCGGCCTTGATGAACGAGTGCCCGACGCGGGTGCGGACCGGCTTGCCGCCGTGCTCGGCGACGATCTCAGGCACGCCCTTGGACGTGATCAGGTTGTGGATGATCGTGCCGCCCGGGTTTTTCGCCAGCTCGCGCACGGCGACCAGCGCCGTGATCGCGCTCGGCGAAACCGGCTCGCCGCGCTCGTCGACGATGAAGCAGCGGTCGGCGTCGCCGTCGAAGGCCACGCCCGCGTCCGCGCCGACCTCGCGCACCTTCGCCTGCAGGTCGACGATGTTCGCCGGGTCCAGCGGGTTGGCCTCGTGGTTCGGGAAGCTGCCGTCGAGCTCGAAGTACATCGGCACGACGTCGATCGGCAGGCCGTCGAAAACGGTCGGGACGGTGTGCCCGCCCATGCCGTTGCCGGCGTCGACCACGATCTTCAGCGGCCGGTTGCCGGACAGGTCGACGAGGTTGCGCAGGTAGGCGGCGTAGTCGGCGAGGACGTCCCGCTCCGACACGGTGCCGCGCTGGCCCTCGAAGCCGGGCACGCCCTGCTCGACGGTGTCCCGGATCTCGGCGAGCCCGGTGTCCTGGCCGACCGGCGACGCGCCGGCGCGGCACATCTTGATGCCGTTGTACTTGGCCGGGTTGTGGCTGGCGGTGAACATCGCGCCCGGCAGGTTCAGCGAACCCGACGCGAAGTACAGCTGGTCGGTGCTCGCCAGGCCGATGCTGACGACGTCGAGGCCCTGCGAGGTGACACCCTCGGCGAAGGCCGCGGACAGCCCCGGCGACGAGTCGCGCATGTCGTAGCCGATCACCACCGCGGGGGCCTCGGGCTTGATGAGCAGCGCGAACGCGGCACCGAAGTCGCGGACGAGGTCCGCGTCGAGCTGCTCGCCGACCACGCCGCGAATGTCGTAGGCCTTCACGATGCCCGAAAGGTCTGGCACGCCGTCTCCCCGCGAATAGTCGTCCCGGCGCCCGCTGCGCCGCGCGGAAAGCCTACCGGCGCCGGAGGTGGGTTACGCGCTCAGGCGCGGCCGGGCAGGACCCGGAGGTGGCCGCGGCGCCCGGAGGGGCCCTCGGGCTCGGTGACCGGCGGCGCGGGCTTGTCGGACCGGCCGGCCTCGCGCACGGCCTCGGCCAGCGCGGTCAGCTCGTCGGCCGACGGGTCCGGAGCGGCGAAAGCGCCTTCGTGCCGGACGACTTCCCAGCCCTTGGGGACGGTCAGCCGCAGCGCGTGGGCTTCGCAGAGGTCGTACGAGTGGGGCTCGGAGGCGGTGGCCAGCGGGCCGACGACGGCGGTGGAGTCGCTGTAGGCATACGTCAGCGTGGCCACAGCCGGCTCGAGACAGCCGGTACGCGAACACTTCCGTACGCTCCGCACGATCGGAAACGATAGCGCGTCGCCGCAAGGACGTAGGAGCGACACGCGCTGAGACGCGCCGACCGCATAGACTTCCGGGGTGGCGACGGCTCGTGACTACCGACAACGGCGGCGCCTGCGACGGGACCGGCACGGCCGGGGCCTGCGCGGGACGCTCTATCCCGCGACCCTGCCCGCCGCCGCGAGCCGCGCGGAGCGGTTCGACGCGCTGGTGCTCGACGCGCTGGAACCGATCGAAGCGCGCTGGCGCCACGAGCTGACGAAGCTGGACGTGGCGGTCGACGACGTGCCCGAGGTCCGCGAGAACGGCCACGCCCCCGCGGACGGAATCCTGCACGACGGCGCGGTGCCGCTGTCGAGGCTGGTCCCGGCGGGGGTGGACCGCACGGGGATGCCGACGCGGGCGCGGATCGTGCTGTACCGGCGACCGCTGGAGGCACGCGCGAAGGACCCGTCGGAGCTGGCCGAGCTGGTGCACGACGTGCTGGTGGAGCAGGTGGCGGGGTACCTCGGCGTGGAACCGGACGTCATCGAAGGCGAGTAGGTCGCGCGCGCTTGTGGTTCGGCCGCGCGAACGGGCAGGTCGTGCTTGTTCGGGTACGAACGGGCCGGTCGCGCCTGTGATTCAGCTGCGCGAACGGGCCAGTCGCGCCCATCTCGGCACGAACGGGCCAGTCGCGCTCACCTCACCGCGCCGCACGAACGGGCTAGTCGCGCTCGTCACGGCACGAGTGGCCCTCTCGCGCCCACCTCGCCGCGCGAACGGGCCACTCGCATCCATCTCGCCGCGAACGGGCCACTCGCATCCATCTCGCCGCGAACGGGCCACTCGCATCCATCTCGCCGCGAAGGGGGCGTTCGCGACGACAAGCACACCCGTAGCCAACGGCCCGCTCGTGCCCGAACCAGCACCAACGGGCCAATCGCGCCCGAGGAAGACAGCGCCGGCCGCGCCCGCAAGCTCAGCTGCGGCGCCTCGCCGGGACCGCCGTCAGCAGGGTGAACAGCACTGCCGCCAGCTGGGCCAGCAGCAGCAGGTTCCGTTCCGTGCCCGGGTACTCCACCGTCACCTCCGACGTCGTCGGCGGCACCGACACCGCTACCTGGTGCCCCCACGCCGGGACGATCGGGACGCTCTTGCCGCCCACCGAGGCCTTCCAGCCCGCTTCCTGCTCCGCCGCCAGCACCAGCAACCGGCCCGTCGGGCCCTCCGACACCCGGACCCGGACGTCCGGGAGGCCCGCCTGGACCGGGGCCACACCCGGGGCGTTCCCGGGGGCGCCGCCGCCCGTGACCGCCGCCTTCGCCTGCTCCGGGGAGATCAGGATCACCTGGCCCGCCGGTGACAACAGGCGCAGCACACCACGGCCGTCCGAGGTCGGGGCCGCTATCGAGACCATGTCCTTCGCCAGCGGTGGGTACGCCTGCGGATCCACGCCCGGCGGGAGCACCACGTACTCCACGCCCGCCGCCGCCGCGGCGGCGAAAGTGCGCTGCACCGCAGCCGCGTCGCCTTGGCCCAGGTCTCGGCGCCACGTCGCGAGCCGGGCCGGGGTGGCGGGGGTCGGGGCCAGCTCGTCGTCGCCGTAGTGGGGCAGGCGGCCGGCGATCTGGCGGGTCGCGTCCGGCGCCAGGTCCAGCACCGACCTGCCCGACGCGCCCAGTTCCGCCGTGACCTCCGGTGCGAGTGAGGGACGCTCACCGGCGCGCAGGGGTCCTTGGCCGCCGACCGCCAGCGCGCCGGCAGCCAGCGCTAGGAACACCACGACCCCGGCGATCGCCGACACCTTCGGCAGCCACGTCGACGGCACGCCGGCCGCACCGCCGCGCTGCCACGAACCGAGCACGACCCACAGCAGCCCCGCGCCGACGATCAGCAGCGGCACCCCCGCGTAGCCGTGCGCCGCGGCGCCGCCCTGCATCGGGGTCGCCGTGACGAGCCGGACCAGCACCAGGCCGCCCACGCCCAGCACCCCCAGCGCGAGCCCGCCCGCGGCGAGCTTTGTCGGCCGCACGACGATCGCCACCAGCGCCGCCGCGATCACCGCGACGCCGATCGGCCACGCGCCCGGCCCGCCCGGGTCGAGCCCGGCGAGATCCGTGCCGGACACGACCGAAGCCGCGCCGCCCAGTCCCTGCACGAGCAGTTCCGGGTGCTTCAGCAACACCGTCGGCCACGGCAGCAGCAGCGCCAGCGGCAGCAGGACGACGATCCCGACCGACGCGATCCGCCGCGCCAGCCCGGTCGGCGCGGGCAGCACCACGAACCCGATCAGCAACCCGGCGAGCGCGAGCCCGTGCGCCAGCGGCGAGAACGCGCCGAGCAGCGCGACGCCGAACGCCGAGAGCGCCGACACGTGCAGCCACCGCTGGTCCGCGCGGACCAGCAGCCCGGCGATGCCCGCCGCGACGAGCGGCAGCACCAGGTGCACCACGACGACGTCGAGCCGGCCCTGCGCCACCGCCGCCGTCGCGGCCGGCAGCAGCGCGTACGTCGCGGCGACGACCGCGCGGACCCACCGGCGCACGCGAAGCCGCCGTGTCGCCACGTACGCGCTCAGCGCCGCCAGCGGGATGTCCCCGAGCAAGAGGATCGCGACCAGCGCGGCCGGGCCGCCGATCGGCGCGAACACCGCGCCGAGCGTGCCCAGCACCGGCACGGTCGCCGACGCGGGCGCGCCCGTGCCGCCCGCGATCGCGTGCCATGGCGTGAGGTACGACGTCCACAGCTCCCCCAGGCCGCCGACCGGGAGGAGCTTGCCCCCGAACAGGTCGAGCCCGAGCCGGGCGCGGTTGACGAACAACCCCAGCGCCGTCATCACGACCAGCAGCACCACCGGCGGCGCGAAGATCGTCGCGCCCAGCACCCGGCGGCGGTTCACCTCGACGAAGACGATCTCCGGCTCGGGTGCCGGGGTCATCTCTTCGGTGGTTTCCGTGGTTTCCGGTTCCGGCGCCACGGTTTCCGGCAGCGTGACGGCGACGAGCGTGCCCGGCCGCCGCAGCCCGGACCCGCGGGAGCTGACCCCGCGCAACGCGCCGGCGGGCAGCGCGTCCGGCCCGACCGGACGGTTCTCCCGCGCGTCGAGCGCTTCCGGCGTCACCCACGCGGACTCGGTTTCGACGGTTTCGGGAACCGTCCCGAGCGCGACGTCGTTCTCCACACCGCGGCGCACGAGGCCGACGACGCCGGCGCGGACGGCGTTGCGCAGCCGCGTCCCGCGTCCGGTGAAGAGGCCGCGAACCGTGCCAGGCCGCGGATTCCGCCGTCGGCGCGCCCGGGCGGCGCGCAATCCGCCGCGTCCACTGAGGAGGTACGCGGCGGCCGCGAACTCCGCCCGCGCCTCGCCGGTGCGGCGCAGCAGGACGAAGGCCAGCGCGCGCAGCACCGAGAGCAGCGGGAGCCGGATCATCCCCAGCCAGAAGGAAAACGGCGAGCAGTTCACCAGGAACACCCGCAGCCCGTGGGCGCGGTTCGCGGCGGCGAGCGACGCGGGGACGGCGTCGGCGGGCCGCTGGCCGGTGGTGACGGCGCGCGCGTGCCGCACCCGCGCGGCCGGCACCGACAGCACCAGCCCGCCGGCCGCGTTCGCGCGCCAGCCGAAGTCGAGATCTTCGCGCAGCAACGGGAAATCCTGGTCGAACCCGCCGAGGGAGTCCCACGCGTCGCGGCGCACGAGCGAGCCCGCGCTGGGCACGGCGAGCACCTCGGCCGGGTCGTCGCCGGTCGCGGCGACCTGCTGCCGGTGCCCGGACGCGTCGGTCGACAGGCCGGCTTCGACGATCAGCCGCGGGTCCGTCCAGTCGAGCCCGAGCGCGCCGAGCACGGTCGCGGACGGTTGCGCCGTCGCGACTTTGAGGAGTTCGTCGAGGCAGTCGGGTTCGGGCGCGCAGTCGTCGTGCAGCAGCCAGAGCCACGCGCCCGGGTCGCCCCAGCGCTCGGTGGCGTGTTCGACGGCTGCCGCCACCGCGGCGGCGAAGCCGGTTTCACTCGAAAGCGTGACGATGCCGGAGAGCACCGGAGGTGCGTCGGGATCGCTGCCCGGGTCGGCCGCGGCGGCCAGGAGACGCGGGGTCGCGTCGGTGGATCCGGTGTCCACGGCGAGCACGTGCCGGGGACCGACGGTGCTGCGGCGCAACGAAGAAAGCGCCAGCGGCAGCCAGTTTTCGCCGTTGTGACAGACCACAATGGCCAGAACGGGCGCGGTGCGCAGGGCGGGCGGCGCGACGGTGCGGGGCAACAAACGCTCCTGATCAGGCGGCAGTCGGTGCGGCCACCCTACGGCCCCGGTCCGTCACCCGATGGTGAACCCACGCCGTGCGCAATGCAGAGCGCCCACGCAGTGGAACTGCGTGGGCGCATCACACAAACCAAGCCGGCCAAGACCCAGCCCGTGACCCAACGCCGAGCCGGCTGATCCACGCAAGCCGGCTACAGCGGGGGTCCGGGGGCGTGCCCCCCGGGCGGGTTCTGGGGGTTGCACCCCCAGAAGGCACTTGAAGCGCGAGCACGGTTCGCGCTTTCCGCGGACGCAACTCACCCCTCGGACACGCTTCAAACTGCGCGTTTCTTCAGCTTCCGGCGCTCCCGCTCGGACAGACCGCCCCAGATGCCGAAGCGCTCGTCCTTGGCCAGCGCGTACTCAAGGCACTCGTCCTTGACCTCGCAACCCAGGCAGATCCGCTTGGCTTCACGGGTGGAGCCGCCCTTCTCCGGGAAGAACGCCTCCGGGTCCGTCTGCGCGCACAGAGCGCGTTCCTGCCAGTCCTGCTCTTCCTCGGTGGCATCGATGAGCTCGGTGAGATCTCCCAGAGCCTGCTCCGGGATCTCGCCCCAACTCATGACGTGCCCCCATTCCTTACCATCGGCTTCCAACCGCACGTCCGCCTCCTCGCTCCCTAGCACTCCCCAGGCTGGCGGTGGTGAAACGACACCCGTCGTCCCCTCGACGACGAATGACATCACTGTGATTACACCCGTGTAGTGCGGTCAGGTCAAGCGGAGTAGCGAGTTCGGGGGACCCTTCGGCCCGATCGCGCAAGGGGACACGCCGGTAACTTCACACCGGGCATACGGAAGACTGGAAGCGTGCAGAAGTCAGCGACGCGCCCCAGCCCGGTCTTCCTCGGCATCCTCGCCCTCACCGTCGCCGGTGGCGTGATGGCCGCCTTCGGCGACGTCACCACCGTCCTGGTCGGCGATCGCGATCCACTCCTCATCGCCGGTGTCGTGATCTTCGTCGCCGCCGGCTGGGTGGCGTCGCTGTCGCTGCACGAGTTCGGCCACGCGATGGTCGCCTACCGGGGCGGTGACGCCAGCGTCGCCCACAAGGGTTACCTGACGCTCGACGTCCGGAAGTACACCGATCCGGTCCTGTCGATCGTCCTGCCGTTGATCTTCCTCATCATCGGCGGCATCCCGCTGCCCGGCGGCGCGGTCTGGATCAACCGGGGCGCGCTGCGCTCGCGCGGGACGTCGTCGTGGGTCTCGCTGGCCGGCCCGCTGAGCAATCTCGCGGTCGGCGCGGCGCTGGCGCTCGTGGTGGCGCTGGTGCCGATGGCGGGCGGCCTGGTCGTCGCGATGTCCTACCTGGCGCTGCTGCAGATCCTGACGTTCATCCTGAACATCCTGCCGATCCCCGGCCTCGACGGCTGGGGCGCGATCGAGCCGTACCTGCCGCCGCAGGCCCGCGCGTTCGGCGCGCAGGTCCGCCCGTGGGCGCCGATCATCCTGTTCGCGATCCTCTGGTTCTTCACCCCGGCGAGCACGGCCCTGTGGGACGGCGCGTTCTGGATCTACAACGGCCTGGGCGGCTTCGAAGAGGGTGCCCGCGCGGGCGCCAGCGTCTTCCGCTTCTGGAACTGACGCGCCGGGTCAGCGGGCGGGCGCCTGCTCCGTCAGCCAGGTGTGCGCCCGCTTCCAGACCTCCTTCAGCCCGGAGCGCTCGCCGAGGTAGTCGCCGGCCGCGCCGACGACCGGGAGCATGCCCAAGGCGCGGTGCACGAGGTTGCCCCGCGGCCGCTTCTCCAGCTCGCCCGTGATGCTGATCAGGCCGCGGCCCAGGCGCCAGAGCGTGCCCGCGGCGGCCTTGACCGTCGCCTTGCCGTGCTTCTTCTCCGACGCTGTCAGCTCTTCGGTCAGCCTCGCGGCTTCTTCCGCCTCCGCGGCTTCGTCGTGCTCCGCGTGCTTGCCCGCCGCGAGATCCGGGTCGATGTCGCGCTCGAACAGCACCGACGCGATCAGCCGCACGCGGGTGCCGACGTCGGTGACGCCGTACTCGCCCGCGATCGCGCACAGCAGCAGCCCCTGCGACGCCGCGCCGAGGGTGTCCTGCACCGGCAGCCGGTCGGCCAGCGCGCCGCCGAGGCCGGGGATCGACGTCAGCAGCGCGGTGAACCGGCCGACGCGGTTCATCCACCAGCTCGACCGGTCGTAGCCGGTCATCCGGCCCCACGCGGCCGTGCCGGGGACCTTCACCGACGTCAGCCCGTGGATCAGCTTCGCCTTGAGCCCGGACTCGACCTCGGCGAGATCATCGTGCTCGCGCCGGTCGCGCGCCTGCAGCCCGAACGGGTCGGACTCGCGCAGCGCGTCCAGCATCGGGCCGCACGCCCGGACGAACGGCCGCAGCACCGCCACGACCTGCTTGTCGGAAATCGCCTCAGCCACGTCCCGGTTTCCTTCCCGCCGCACGGCCCAGCCCACCGCCGAGCACCATCGCGCCGGGCAGCGCGCTCGCACCGAGCAGCAGCAGCGCTCGCCAGTCCTGGATCAGCACCAGGTCACCACCCGGACCCAGCATGCCGAACCCGAACACGACGAGCACCCACACGACGAGGGGTACCCACGAAAGAGACGGCCGCACCAGCTTCGCGGTGGTCGATACCAGCCACGGCGTCGTCACCGCGCCGACCAGCACCGTCACCGGGAGTGGGACGACGCCGATCCGCAGCGGCAGGAAGAACAGCTCCAGCACGCCCAGCAGCACAGCGTCGAAGGCGAGCAGCACGAGGAACGCGATCTCGGTCCCGGTCAACCGGTCCGGCGTGGTCACAGTCCACCGAACAGGTCGCCGGCCGCGCCCTCGGCCGGGCCGTGGGCCAGCACGAAGCAGTCGCGCGCCGGGATCGGCTGCGCCAGCTCGTTGGTCAGCGCGAAGTGCGGGACCGCGCCCTCGACGAGGGTCAGCTGCGTCGCGTGCGCGCGCAGGGCCGCCAGCTTCGCCGGCAGGTGCGCGGCGACGTCGAGGACGGTCGTGATCTCCTCGTCCGGCGTCACCGGCAGCTCGGCGTCCGGCGGCACCGGGAAGCGGGACGTCCCGGCGGCCCGCAGCTCGGCGAGGCCGGCGCGGACGTCGTCACGCGACGCGACCGTGTGGAACACCCGGGCGACCGACGCCGCCCGCGGCGCCGCGGCCATGGTGATCTCGTGGGCGCGGATGTGGTCGGGGTGGCCGTAACCGCCGAACGCGTCGTAGGTGACGACGACCTGCGGCCGGACCTCGTCGAGGACTTCCGCCAGCTGCGCGGCCTGCTCCTCGATGGTGCCGCCCGTGAACGCCCGCGGGTGGGACGCCGCCGGCGTGCCCGCCATGCCCGAATCGCGCCACCGGCCGATCCCGCCCAGGTAACGATGTCGCGACACCCCCAGCGCGGCGCACGCGGCCTTCAGCTCGGCGACGCGGTAACCCCCAAGCTGGTCGGCGGCCCAGGCGCCCAGCCCAGCCAGCTCCGGCAGCTCGCGGACGATCTCGCCTTCCTCACCCAGCGTGCAGGTCACCACGGTCACCTCGGCGCCCTCGGCGGCGTATCGTGCGATCGTGGCGCCGGTGGTGATGCTCTCGTCGTCGGGATGGGCGTGGACGAGCAGCAGTCTTCGCGGTACCGGAGAGATCACGGGTTGAGCGTAATTCCCGTGCTCCGACCTAAGTCGGGGACACCCTCGGTTATCCTCGCGCGAGTCGCGACCGCCGCGTCGCGATGGTCTGTACCCCCACGAAGGGCATCTTGGTGAGCACTGAAGCAACTTCGGCGAACGTCGCCGACGTGTCGGGATCCGTTCTGTCCATCTCCGACCTGAGCGTCTCGTTCCCGACCGAGGACGGCGTCGTCGACGCGGTCAAGGGCATCGGGTTCGACGTCAAGCCCGGCGAGATCGTCGCCGTCGTCGGTGAGTCCGGGTCCGGCAAGTCCGTCACGTCGATGTCGGTGCTGGGCCTGCTGCCCAAGACCAGCCGCATCGCCGGCGAGCTCCGCCTGGGTGAGCGCAACCTGGCGGACCTCAAAGAGAAGGACATGCAGAAGATCCGCGGCAACCAGGTCGCGATGATCTTCCAGGAGCCGATGACGGCGCTGAACCCGGTCTACACGGTCGGCTGGCAGCTGCGCGAGGCCCTGCGGTCGCACCAGGACATCTCGAAGGCCGCCGCCGACAAGCGCGCGGTCGAGCTGATCGACATGGTCGGCATCCCGAACCCGGAGCAGCGGTTCAAGCAGTACCCGCACCAGCTCTCGGGCGGCCTGCGCCAGCGCGTCGTCATCGCCATGGCGATCGCCTGCGACCCGCAGGTCATCATCGCCGACGAGCCGACCACCGCGCTCGACGTCACCGTGCAGGCGGAGATCCTCGGCCTGCTGCGCAAGCTGCGCGACACCCTCGACACCGCGATCGTGCTGATCACGCACGACATGGGCGTCGTCGCCGACATGGCCGACCGCGTCATCGTGATGTACCAGGGCGAGATCGTCGAAGAGGCGCCGGTGCGCGACCTGTTCGCCTCGCCCAAGGAGGACTACACCCGCCGGCTGCTCGCCGCGGTGCCGGTCCTGGGCCAGCGCCCCGAGGGCCGTCGCCTGCTCGACACCGGGATCGACGCCGACAGCACCGAGGCGGCCAAGATCGCCGAGGACATCCGGCTGGCCGACGCCGAGCTGGAGGCCGTGATCGAAGAGGCCGCGCCGGCCCTGGAGATCAAGAACCTGGTCCTCGAGTACCCGGGCCGCCGCGGTCAGGGCAAGAACCGCGCGGTGGACGACGTCTCGCTGACCATCGCCAAGGGCGAGATCGTCGGCCTGGTCGGCGAGTCCGGCTCGGGCAAGTCGACCGTCGGCCGCTGCGCCGTCGGCCTGCTCCGGGCCACCCAGGGCACCATCGCGATCGCGGGCCGTGACATCACGACGATGTCCGCGAAGGACATCCGCCCGCTGCGCCGGTTCTTCTCGATCGTGTTCCAGGACCCGGCGTCCACACTGGACCCGAAGATGACGATCGGCGAGTCGATCGCCGAGCCGATGGTGCTGCACAAGGTGCTGGCCGGCAAGGAGCTCTCGGCCCGCGTGCGCTCGCTGCTCGACAAGGTCGAGCTGGGCGGGCACTACATGAACCGCTACCCGCACGAGCTCTCGGGCGGCCAGCGCCAGCGCGTCGCGATCGCCCGGGCGCTGTCGCTCGACCCGGCGCTGCTGATCGCCGACGAGCCGACGTCGGCGCTGGACGTGTCGGTGCAGGCCCGCGTGCTGGACCTGTTCCTCGACCTGCAGCAGTCGCTGCAGTTCGCGTGCCTGTTCATCAGCCACGACTTGGCGGTGGTCGACCTGCTGGCCGACCGCGTCGCGGTGATGCAGTACGGCAAGCTGGTCGAGGTCGGCACCCGTGACCAGGTGCTGCACTCGCCGCAGCAGGAGTACACCCGGCGCCTGCTGTCGGCGGCCCCGGTCGCCGACCCGGTGCTGCAGGCCGAGCGCCGCGCGGCCTGGGAAGCGGGCCGGCTGGCACCGGTCGCCGACTGACGCTCTCCGAGACAAGCTGAAGGCCGCCACCCGGCTCGGGTGGCGGCCTTCGGTGTTTCCGGGCCTGTGGGGTCAGCCGACGCGGCTGCGGGGCCACAGGATGCCGATCGACGCGCGCTGTGCGCACGTGCTGATCCCGTGTTGGCGCCCATGACGAAGCAGAGGAACCTGCCGGACTGCGCCGAAACGACCGCGGGGGTGACCGGAATCCGGTCACCCCCGCGGTGTGCGTTCAGGCCTTCATTCTCCGCTGTCGCGGGTCGAAGGCGTCGCGAAGACCGTCACCGATGAAGTTGATCGTCAGTGAGATCAGCACGAGCACGATGAACGGCCCGAAGAACAGCGCCGGCCGCGTTTGCAGCTGGGCGTAGTTCTCCAGGATGACGCGGCCGAGCGAGGTGTCCGGCAGCTGGACACCGAGGCCGATGAACGACAGCGCGGCTTCCGCCAGCACGGCCTGCGCCACCGCGAGGGTCGCGTTGACCGTGATGCTGCCGACCATGTTCGGCACCAGGTGCTTGAAGATGATCCGGAACGTGCCGGCGCCCGACGCGCGAGCCGCGTCCACGAACTCGCGCTGGGCCAGGGACATCGCCTCGGCCCGGGTGATCCGGGCGATCTGCATCCAGCCGAAGGCCGCCAGCACCAGCGCCACGATGTACCAGGCACCGCCGCCGAACACCTTGGCGAGAATGGCCGCCGCGGCGATCTGCGGGATGATCAGGAACAGGTCCGTCACGCGCGAGATCGCCGAGTCGGTGAAGCTGCGCAGGTAGCCGGCCAGTGCACCGAGGACGACGCCGACGAAGGTCGACAGGATCGACACCGTGAGCGCGATCAGCAGCGAGAACTGGGTGCCGCGCAGGATCTGCGACACCATGTCCTTGCCGACCTGCGTGGTGCCCAGCGGGAAGTCCCCGTTCGGCTTCGCGAAGGACGGGAAGGAGCTGTCCTCGTAGCTGTGCGGCCAGAAGATCGGCATCAGGATGCTGAGCACGATGATCAGGACCAGCACCGCGGTCGAGGCCATCGCCAGCTTGTGGTGCAGGAACTTGCGCAGGACCAGTCTGCCCTGGCTCCGCGGCTCGGGCAGGGCCTCCGGCGGCAGCGTGCCGTCGGCCGTCGCGGTTTCGCTCGCGAGAAGTGAGTTCAAGTCAGCCAACGCGAATCCTCGGGTCCAGGATGCCGTACATCAGGTCGGCGATCAGGTTGGCGACGACCACGCTGGAGGCGATGACCACGAGCCAGCCCATCAGCACCTGGGTGTCGTTTTTCGTGACGGCTTCCACCAGCAGCGTGCCCATGCCGTGCCAGTTGAACACCGTCTCGGTGATGATCGCCCCGGCGAGCACCGAGCCGAAGTTCACCGAGAACAGCGTGGTCACGGGGATCAGGGCGTTGCGGAACGCGTGCCGGAAGATGACCCGGCCGTTGGCCAGGCCCTTGGCGCGCGCGGTGCGCACGTAGTCCGAGCTCATGACCTCGAGCATCGAAGCCCGCTGGAAGCGGCTGTACGCGGCGAAGCTGATCGCCATGATCGAGAGGGTCGGCAGCAGGTACGCGCCGACCGTACTGGTTATGAAGTCCCCGACGCCGTCGGTCTTCAGCTGCTCCGGGCTGATCGTGCGCAGCCATGGATTGCCGAGGACGTCGGACAGGCCCAGGTCCCGCACCCAGCCGTTGATCTCGATCGCGTAGCGCTTCAGCACGATTGCGACGCAGAAGATCGGCATCGAGAAGAGCAGGAAGGCCAGGGTGGTCGCGATGTAGTCGATGATCGAGTACTGCTTCACCGCGGCCAGCACACCGACGATGATGCCGATGATCAGCGCGAGGATCTCGGCTCCGACGACCAGCTTGAGCGTGACGGCGAACGCGGCCGTGACCTTGGGCGCGACCGGCGCGAGGGCGTTGCCCTGCGCGATCGAGGTGCCCCAGTCGCCGGTCAGGAAGTGCCCGAGCCAGGTGAAGTAGCGCGGGATGACGCCCTGGTCCAGCCCCAGCTTGTGGGAGAGCGCGTCGATCGCGTCCTTGCTCATCAGCGGGTTGTTGCGGATCTCGCCCAGCGGGTCACCGGTGGCGGCAACCATCACGAACGACAAGAAGGTCCCGACCAGCAGGACGGGAATCGATATCGCCAGACGGCGAAGGATGTAGATCACCAGGTTCAACGAACTGCTCCTCATCCGGGCCTGGTCGTCAGAAGTGCGCTGGACCGCTACCCGGTTGTCTACCGTAGTGGTGGTAACCCTACGGTCAACAGCTACTTCCGGTGGGTACCGGGGCCCGGCTCGTGGCCGGGCCCCGGTACCTCCCAGGTCATCTGGAGCGAGGGGAAAGAAGCGTCAGGGCGAGCCCCGTTACTTCTTCTCCCACTCGCCGGCGTTCCACAGGACACCGTTGTACGACTGCATGTACACGCGGTCGATGCCCTTGAACGCCCACATGGACGGCGTCTGGAACAGCGGCATGGTCGCGTACTTGTCCGCGATCGCCTTGTCCGCGGCCTGGTAGCTCTGCGTCTTGACGGTCTCGTCCGTGGCACTCACCGCGGTCTTGAACGCGTCGTCGATCTTCGGGTCGCAGAGGTTCTGGTAGTTCTGGTCGCCACCGTTGGTCGGGCAGACGTAGATCGACCGCGACTGCGACTTGAACGGAGCCGACGACCAGCCGAAGAGGGCGATGTCGTAGTCACCGGTCGAGACGCGGCCACCCTTGAGGAAGTTGGCGTCGGTCTCGTCCTTGACCTCGATACCGGCCGCCTTGGCCTGCGAGATGATGATCTCGACGGTCTGGCTGCGGCGCGCGTTCTGGTTGTGCGTGATCTTGAACGAAGCGCGCACGCCGCCCTTGGCGAAGATGCCGTCGCCGCCCTTGACCCAGCCCGCGTCGGTCAGCGTCTTCGCCGCCGCCTCGGCGCCCAGACCGGCCTTGCTGCCGTACAGGTCGGTGTAGCCCTCTTCACCCTGGAAGAACACGATCGAGTTCAGCGGGGCCGCGTCGGCCTGGACTTCCTTGAGCAGCTTGTCCGTGATCGCCTTGCGGTCGACCGACTCGAAGAACGCCTTGCGGAGCGCGTCGTCCTTGAACATGCGGTTGAACTGCAGGTCGAGGTGCTCGTAGGTCAGCTGGGGAGCCGAACCGTAGGTGACACCCTGGGCCGAGAGACCCTTCATCGTCTGGGCCGCGGTGGCGTCCGGCTGGGTCGACGCCGCGACGTCGATCTCACCGTTCTGCAGCGCGGTCGCCATGGCCTTGGTGTCTTCCATGGCCCGGACGATGATCTTGCTCGGGCCGCCCTTGCCGCCCGCCCAGTTCGGGTTCTTGACGAGCGTGACGGCCTTCTGGTTGGCGTCGAACGCGTCGATCATGTAAGGGCCGGACGCCGGCATGAGCGCCTTGTCGAAGCCCTTCCACTTGTTCGTCCAGAAGTCGCCGGCCTTGGTCACCAGGGCCGGGTCGCCGGTCGGCGCCAGCTTGGAGATGTCCGGGATGCCGGTCCCCTTCTCGAGGATGTGCGCCGGCAGCACCGCAACGCCGCTGAACAGGCCCTTGTAGTCGAGGTACGGCTCGCTGTAGTCCGTCTCGAGGGTCAGGTCGTCCTTGCAGGTGGCGGTCTTGATCTTGTCGTAGCCGGTGGTCGAGGCGGCGTTGAACGGGTTCTTGCCGTCCGCGCCCTTCGCCTGGCCGCTCTGCGCGAGCCACGCCAGGTAGAAGTCCTTGCAGTTGTAGGCCTCGCCGTCGGACCACTTGAGGTTCGGCTTGATCTTGTACGTGACGACCTGGGGGTCCTTGGTCGTCACGTCGGCCGAGTCGAGGATGTCCTTGTTGAGCAGCACCTTGTTGTTGCCGTCGAGGACGAAGGAGTCTTCGATGACGGCGGTCAAGATGTACGTGTTGTACGAGCTGTTCGTGTCCGGGGTGTTGTTGTTGTACCCCGAATAGCCGTCGTCGATCCCGACCGTGACCGTGCCGTCCCAGCCCTTGACGTCCGCGAGCTTGAACGAGTCACCGGTCTCGGCCTTGCCGACAGCCATCGCCTTGACGTCGGTCGACGACCCGTTCGTGTCGGTGCTACCCGAGCCCGAATCACCACCGCTGCAGGCGCTCAGCAGCAGCGTGGCGCCTGCGACGAGCGACAAGGCGGAGACTGCTTTGGTTCTCCTCATGAAGTGTGCCCTCCTAGCACTGAGCCCTTGAATTGTGACAAGGACCCACACCGCTCCGGTTTGGGCCGGAGCCTACGACACGCCAAGCGACACTCAACTGGCGCACTGCGGGTGCACGCTAGAAAGGAAAAGCACCGACAGTCACCAGTTCAGGGTCGATCGTGACCAAAGGGTGACTTCCAGTGGACATCCAGAAATACGACGGTTACCTCATGGAATCAATGCCCCCCACCCGAAGGCGTCGGTAAAGATCACTCGGTAGTACTGAATGCGTAGCCGACTGATTACTTCGGGCCGCGAGTCCAGTTCACGGCCGACCCGAACGGGCCCACCATGGGGGGACCCGGTGTGACGCCCGAGATGCCCGAACCGATCGCCAGGGTGTCAGCCATCTGGAACAGCGGAATCACCACGTTCTGACGCCAAAGTTCAGGCTCAAGGGTGGTCAGGGCCTCGGCGATCGGCGTGGCGCCCGACAGCGCGGCGTCGATCGACGGCTGCAGCGCCGCGTCGCAGAAGCCCGCCGAATTGCCCGGAACGACCGGTTTCGTGGTGTCCGCCCCCGTCGCCGTCTGCTCGGGCCGGCAACCGAAGGTCGACGCGAGGACCGACGCCGTGTCGCCGCCGACCGCCTGCGGCACGACCGCGATGTCGACACCGACGTTGCCCGCCGAGTCACCGGCCGGCTGCTGGACCCCGCCGACGACCGGCATCGCGAGCAGGCCGCTGAACAGGTCCCGCGGCTGCGGCGTGATCGCGTTGACCTCGATGCCCTGCGCGGCCAGCTCGCTGGTGAGCTCCTTGGCGATCGACGCGTACGGCTCCTGGGTGCCGGGCGAGGCGATGACCAGCGAAAGCGCCTTGCCGTTCTTGCGCCAGGTGCCCGCGGTCTTGGTGTAGCCGGCCGCCTTCAGCGACTCCTCGGCCTTCGCGACGTCGGGCGCGGTCGGCGGGCCGGGCGGGATCGTCGCGGTGTACCCGGCCACCGACGGCGCCTTCACCTGGGCGTCGGCGTGCAGCGCCGCCGACGGGCCGCCGTTGACGCCCTCCGTGATCAGCTTCGTGCGGTCCAGCAGGGCGGCGACCCCGGCCCGCACCTGCGCGTCCTGCAGCGTGGCGCTGACCGGCCGCAGCAGCACGTCGGCGACGAGCGGCCGGGCCACGGTGTGCAGCTGGACCGCCGAGCCGAGCTCGCCGAGCAGCTTGAGCTCGTCGCCGGTGGTCCGGGCCAGCGCGAACTGGTCGTTGCCGCTGCGCAGCGCGGCCAGCAGGGTGTTCTGGTCCGAGCGGCGCAGCACGATCCGGTCGATCGCCGCGGGCTTCTCCCAGTAGCGCTCGTTGCGCTCGAGGATCACCTCGCCGCGGGCGGTGTCGAGGCTCTTGATCGAGAACGGGCCGGCGATGGCCGGGAAGTTCGTGGCCAGGGCCCCGCGCCAGCCGTCGGGGGCGTCCTTGAGCAGGTGGGCGGGCAGGAGGTCCGAGAACAGCGTCTGCCAGCCGGGGTACGGCTTGGCGAAGGTGACCTCGACGCGCTTGCCGCCCTCGCGGGACTGCAGGTCGGTGATCTGCCGGTAGCCGGCCGGGCCGATCACGCCGGGCTGGTCGCGCATCTGGGTGCGCAGGTAGTCGAAGTCCTCGGCGGCGATGGGCGCGCCGTCGGACCAGGACGCGTCCGGCCGGATGTCGTAGGCGACGACGAACGGCTGCTGCGAGAGCACCGCGGCGGACTTCATGAGGTTCTTGTCGAGCAGGGTGGCGCCGTCGTCCTTCTGGCGGAACACCGAGGGCAGCAGCAGCTGCGAGAGCGCCGAGGTCACCTGCGAGGAGTCCGCGAGGTTGTGCGGGTTGTACCCGCCGAGCACGTCGTCGACGCCGACGACGATCTGCGACGGGGTCTTGCCGGTGGTCGAGGCCGGCGCCACCGACGACGACACGACCGGCGGTGGCGGGGTGTTCGAGCAAGCGGCGAGCACCACGGCCGCGAGTGCCAGTACCGGCCCCGCCTTGCGATTCACCCGCACGCCCAGTCCTTCCGGATTCTCCCCGATCGGGTCAGCCATGTTCCCATGACCACCACCGCCGCCGGAACCGAGATTCCCATACCCGGATCGGCCGGGTCCGGCGCCCCATCGTGGCGCTATGGAAAAGGACGCGCGGACCACCGTCCGGGTTCCCGGACCGTTCCGGAACGGCGGAACGAACACGGCCCGGACACGAGACGGCGCCGGGCGGAGGTGAACACCAGGCGGGACGCCTATAAAGATATAAGGAGAAGATACTCGAATTCGGTGACGCTGGGCCGGGGTGTTTCGGACACAGGGTCACCGGCGCACGAGAAAAGGGCCTCCCGGCAACTCGCCGGGAGGCCCTTTTCGCGTATCGGATCAGACGTTGTCGCGGCTCTTGGCGCGCGAGCGCTCCTTGGCCCGGGTGTTGATGTCCAGCGTGACCTTGCGGACGCGGACGACCTCCGGGGCCACCTCGACGCACTCGTCGACCGAGCAGAACTCCAGGGCCTCTTCCAGACCCATCTTGCGCGGCCGGGCCAGCGTCTCCATCACGTCGGCGGAGGACTGACGCATGTTCGTCAGCTTCTTCTCCTTGGTGATGTTGATGTCGAGGTCCTCGAAGCGCGGGTTCTCGCCCACGACCATGCCCTCGTAGACGTCGGCGCCCGGCTCCACGAAGAACGAGCCGCGGTCGGCCAGCTGGATCATCGCGTACGCGGTGACGGGGCCGGTCCGGTCGGCGACCAGGGAGCCGCTGTGCCGGGTGCGGATCTCGCCCGCCCACGGGAAGTAGCCCTCGAACACGTGGTTCGCGATGCCGGTGCCGCGGGTCTCGGTGAGGAAGTCGGTGCGGAAGCTGATCAGGCCGCGCGACGGGAGCACGTAGACCAGCTTGATCCGGCCGGTGCCGTTGCCGCTCATGTCCTCCATGCGGCCCTTGCGGGACGCCAGGAGCTGCGTGATCGAGCCGAGGTGCTCTTCCGGCGAGTCGATGTAGAGGCGCTCGAACGGCTCGTGCAGCTTGCCGTCGATCGTGCGCAGGACCACCTGCGGCTTGCCGACGGTCAGCTCGAAGCCCTCACGCCGCATCTGCTCGACCAGGATGGCCAGCGCCAGCTCGCCACGGCCCTGGACCTCCCAGGTGTCGGGGCGCTCGGTCGGCAGCACGCGGATCGAGACGTTGCCGATCAGCTCGACGTCGAGGCGGGCCTTGACCAGCCGCGCGGTGACCTTGTCGCCGCCGTTGCGCCCGGCCAGCGGCGAGGTGTTGACGCCGATGGTCATCGAGATGGCGGGCTCGTCGACGGTGATCCGGGGCAGCGCCACCGGCGTCTCGGAGTCGGCCAGGGTGTCGCCGATGGTGATCTCGGGGATGCCGGCGATGGCGACCAGCTCGCCCGCGCTGGCCTCGGTCGCCGGGACGCGGGTGAGCGCCTCGGTGACGAGCAGCTCGGAGATCCGGACGTTCTGCACGGTGCCGTCTTCGCGCATCCAGGCCACGGTCTGGCCCTTGCGGAGCCGGCCGGCGTGGATGCGGATGAGCGCGATGCGGCCGAGGAAGTTCGACGCGTCGAGGTTCGTGACCAGGGCCTGCAGCGGCGCGTCCAGGTCCGCCGCGGGCGGCGGGACGTGGCGGAGCAGGGTGTCGAACAGCGGGTCGAGGTTCTCGCTGTCGGGCATGCCGCCGTCTTCGGGCTGCGCGAGGCTCGCCTTGCCGGCGCGCGCGGAGGCGTAGACGACCGGGAGGTCGAGGATGGCGTCGAGGTCGGCGTCCTCGATGTCGCCGGCCAGGTCCAGCAGCAGGTCGTGGGTCTCTTCGACGACCTCGGCGATCCGCGCGTCCGGCCGGTCGACCTTGTTGACCAGCAGGATCACCGGCAGCTTGGCCTCGAGGGTCTTGCGGAGCACGAAGCGGGTCTGCGGGAGCGGGCCCTCGCTGGCGTCGACCAGCAGGACGACGCCGTCGACCATCGCCAGGCCGCGCTCGACCTCACCGCCGAAGTCCGCGTGGCCGGGGGTGTCGATGACGTTGATCGTCACCGAGCCCTCGGGCGTCTCGCGGTGGATCGAGGTGTTCTTCGCCAGGATGGTGATGCCCTTTTCGCGCTCGAGCTCACCGGAGTCCATCACGCGGTCGACGAGCTCGGCGCGCTCGGCGAAAGCGCCCGACTGCCGGAGCATGGCGTCGACCAGAGTGGTCTTGCCGTGGTCGACGTGGGCGACGATCGCGACGTTGCGCAGGTCGGGCCGGGTCTTACCGGTCGGCCGGCCGGTTTCGACGGTAGCGCTGGCTGCGGGCACGCGAAGACTCCTGAACTTCAAAGGTGTGGGTGGCCGCGTAAGCCCGTCAGGCATCCTGTGACCGGCTCTGGTCACACGCGGACCTCACCAAGGATACCTGCACCCCCATTGTGAGGAGCCCCACGCCCCAAGATCGGTTAGGCTCTCCTAATCTGGAGGGCCGGACAGCGACATCGATCCGAGGAGCGCAGGCGTGGGCAAGAAGCCGCCGGACGACCCCCGCAAGGTCGTGCGCAAGCTGATGAAAGCCGGCAAGGTCAAGAAGAAGTGCTGCCGGTCCAAGCCGCGGTGCAAGAAGTGCCCGGTGCTCGCGCTCAAGAAGGCGAAGCTCGACCTGGCGGCCTAACGGTTGATCGCTTCGTTGAGGTCCCGCAGCTCCGGCGCGGTCTTCGTCGGCGAGAACGGGATGACCTCGTACTTCGCGAGCTTCCGCACCGCGAACGGGTCGCTCGCCAGGATCGCGTCCAGCTTCCCCTGGGACATCGGGCGCGTGATGATCACGCCGCCGACGCGCGGCTTCCGCGCCCCGGACGCGAGGAAGAGCCCGCGGTCGTACTGCGCCTCCAGCCACGCCACGTGATCCGGCAGCGCCAGGTCGACTTCTTCGATCGGGGCGGTGTAGGTCAGCACGACGACGAACATGGTTACAACGGTAGACCCGCTCGGATATAGTCACCGCATGCACGCGCAGACGTCCCAGTGGTGGCCGCCATCGGCGGCCCTCTGACCCTGCGCTGAAACCAGCAGCGGCCGCCCCGGACGGGCGGCCTTTTTCGTGCCTTCGCCGGGGTGGTCCCCGTCGAAAAGGACCCACGATGAGCAAGCTGTCCGGGATCACCCCGTCCGGTCACGTCCACCTCGGCAACCACCTCGGGGCCGTCCGCCGCTGGGCCGCCGAGGGCGGCGCCGACGACCTCTACTTCGTCGCCGACCTGCACGGCATGACGACGTCGCACAACCCCGCCAAACTCCGATCCCTGGCGGGTGAGCAGCTCGCCGTCCTCATCGCCGCCGGCATCGACCCCGAGCGGGTGTTCGTCCAGTCCGACCTCGCCCGCGACCTGGGCGCGCTGACCTGGGTCCTGGAGTGCACCTGCAACTACGGCGAGGCGGCCCGGATGATCCAGTTCAAGGAGAAGTCCAAGGGCCAGGCCGGGGTGCGGCTGTCGCTGCTCACCTATCCGGTGCTGATGGCCGCCGACATCCTGCTGCAGGGCGCGAACGAGGTGCCGGTCGGCGAGGACCAGCGCCAGCACGTCGAGCTGGCCCGGACGCTGGCCAAGCGGTTCAACGGCACCTACGGCGACGTGTTCACCGTGCCCGAGGCCGTGCTCCCGCCCGCCGGGGCGCGGGTGAAGGACCTCACCGACCCGACGCGCAAGATGTCGAAGTCGACCCATGACGTCGCCGGCGTGGTGTTCGTGCTGGACGAGCCCGACCAGATCCGCCGCAAGATCCGCCGCGCGGTCACCGACGGCGGTTCGGTGCCGGTGCACGCGCCGGACACCCGGCCGGGCATGGCGAACCTGCTGGAGATCCTCGCGGCCTGCCAGGGCGGTTCACCGGCGGACCTGGCCGAGGAGTTCTCGTCGTACGGCCAGGTCAAGGACGCCGTCGCCGACGCGGTGATCGAGCAGCTGCGGCCCATCCGCGAACGCGCGTCGACGCTGCTCGGCGACGTCGCGGAGCTGGACCGCGTCCGCAAGGCGGGCGCGGCGAGGGCCGCCGAGCGCGGCTCGCACCGCCTCTCGGCGGCGTTGCGGATGATCGGCGCGAGTTGAAGAGCCGTGAAGGACTCCTTCCCGGCTCTTACGGCCGGTAAGGAGTCCTTCACGGCTTTAGGTCAGCAGCCGGCGGAAGGCCGGGAGCAGGATGCGGTCGGCGGGCAGCCAGTCGACGTCGTCGAGGTCGTCCGGGCCGAGCCACTGCACGGCCAGGTGTTCGACCGCGCGCGGTTCGTCGCCCGGCGAGACCAGCGAAGCCGCGTAGATCCGCAGGACCTTGTCCCCGGGCAGCGGAATCTCCTGCCCGACCCGCTCCCCGACCTCGATCACGACGTCCAGCTCCTCGCTGCACTCGCGAGCCAGGGCGAAGGCGTCGGACTCACCGTCTTCGACGCGCCCGCCGGGCAGCTCCCACTGCCCCGCGTGCCCGGGCGGCCAGGCCCGCTGCTGGGCCAGCAACTTCCCGTCGCGCACCAGGGCGGCACCCACGATCACACCGTTCACAGCCCCGGAATCTACCCGGAAGCCCAGACACGAGCCGAGCGTGTCGCCCCTCCAGGCACGCGAACAGGCCGGCTAGGCACGTGTCGCCCCTCCAGACACGCGAGTCGACCCTCCAAACACGTCAGCCGACCGTCCAGGCACGCGAGCCGACCGTCTAGGCACGCGAGCCGACCGTCTGGGCACGCTGACCGCCCCTCCGAGAACGCAAGCCGTCCCCCCGAGGCGCGCCCTCCTGCCAGCCGCGCGCATCGGTCGTGAGTGGCAATGAGGGTTCTAACCCGAATTACCACTCACGAGACCGGCGCCGCACGCCAGGTGACCTGGAACCGCGCGCCCCCGTCCGGGGACTCGCCCACCTGGACTCGCCCGCCACGACGGCGGACCGTCTCCGCGACCATCGCCAGCCCCAGGCCCATGCCGCCGGTGATGCGGGCCCGGTCGTCCGACACCCGATAAAACCGGTCGAAGACCTTCTCGCGGTGCTCCGGTGCGATGCCCGGGCCGTCGTCGTCGACCACGACCCGCACCGACGAGCGTGACGCCAGCACCGACACCACGATCTCCCCGCGCGCGTAGCGGCACGCGTTGCGCAGCAGGTTGTCCAGCACCAGCTCGATCTCGCCGTGCGCTGCCCACGCCCAGGCCTGCGCGACCGCGTTGCTCACCCGCGTCTCCGGCGCGCCCGCCGGAAGCCGGCCGACCGCCGCGCGGACCTCGCTGACCAGCTCGACCGGCTCCGCGGGCGGCACCTCCCCCGCGTCCGAGCGGGCCAGCGACAGCAGGCCGTCCAACAGCGACGAGAGCCGTTCGGCCTCCGTGAGGATGTCGCCCAGCGTCTCCTGGGACAGCTCCGGATCGGGGTTGGTGACGGCGACCTCGGCCTGGACCCGGATCGACGCGACCGGCGACCGCAGCTCGTGCGCCGCGTCGCCGGTGAAGCGCCGCAGCCGTTCGCTCGCCTGCTCCTGGCGCTCCAGCAGCGCGTTGAACTCCTCCGCCAGCGCGCGCAGCTCGTCGTGCGAGTCCGGCAACGGCAGCCGCGCGCCCGGCGGCAGCGCCCGCACCGTGCCGCGCATCCGCGCCACCGGACGCAGCGCCAGGCGCACCACCAGCCACGTCGCCAGGCCCGCGACCAGCGCGCCGACCGACGCGACGACCACCAGCCACACCCCGCCGTAGTGCACCGCGGCGGAGAACCCGACCAGGCCCGCACCCGCGACGACCAGCCGTTGTGTCCCGTCCGGCGTGCTGACGACCGCGCCGAGGTAACGGGCGCCGTCCTGCTGGACCGGCTGCCCGGCCTTGAGCAGCCCGACGTCGGCACCGCTGAGCCCGCTCGGCGCGCCGCCGTCGACCGGTGTGCCCGAGATGTCGAGCACCCGGACCGTCACCGGGGCGGTGGTCGGCAGCGCGCGCCCGGCGCTCACCTCGGCACTGGCCGGGGCGAGCGCGCCCGTCAGCTCGCGGTCGACCGAGTCGATGAGCAACGGCGAGAGCTTGGCCGCGGCCAGCGCGGCCAGCCCGAGCAGGCAGCCCAGGGTGATCGTCGCGGCCAGCACGGTGATCCGGGCCTGCAGGGACCGCCCGCGCCACCAGGTCATCACGGGGTGATGACCTCGTCGATCTGCGCGTCGGAAGCCAGGTACCCGTGCCCGCGCACGGTCCGCAGCAGCGCGCCCGCGCCGACGGCGTCGAGCTTGCGCCGCACGTACCCGACGTACACCTCGACGAGGTTGCGCGTCACGGCCTGCTCCTCACCCCAGACCGCGCGCAGCAGCTCGTCCTTGGTGACAACCGTGCCCGCGCGGCCGACGAGCACCTCGAGCAGCGCGAACTCGCGGGGGCTGAGCCCGACCTCCTCGCCGTTCCAGTGCACCTGACGCAGCCCGCGGTCGACCTCCAGCGCGCCGAGCCGCAGCGTGCCGCGGCTGGCGTCCGGCCCGGCGCGGCGCAGCGTCGCGCGGACCTGCGCCACCAGCACCACGAAGGAGAACGGCTTGACGAGGTAACCGTCGGCGCCCAGGTCCAGGCCGTCGGCCTGGTCGACCTCGCCGTCCTTGGCCGACACGAGCAGCACCGGCGTCGTGACGCCGTCCTTGCGCAGCCGCTCCAGCACGCGGTAACCGGACAAGCCGGGCAGCATGATGTCGAGCAGCACGACGTCGAACGAGCCGGTGCTCGCCAGCTGCAGCCCGCTGGGGCCGTCCGCGGCGGTGACCACGTCCATCCCCTCCGCGCGCAGCCCGCGTTGCAGTGCTTTCCGCACGCCCAGCTCGTCGTCGACCACCAGCACCCGAGGTTTCACGAGTCTCATCATGGCGGGTTTGCGCAGGTCCCGCGGGATCTCTCAGCACGATCTCAGCCGCGGAGGGAGAACCTTCAGGGGTATCTCAGCCTCGAGAGGGAAGCGTCGGTGCCGGGAGCCGAGCACACTTGAGCTCGGGAACACAGGGAGAGACGCATGAAGACGAAGACGAAGGGCATCACCGCGGCGGTCGTGGGCACCGCTCTCGGCGTCGGCGGGCTCGCGGTCATCGCGATGCCGGCCAGCGCCGACGACAAGCCGGCACTGCCGCAGGTGAGCGCCGAAGACCTGGTGCAGTCGGTCATGCAGGCGAAGCCGGGCGCGTTCGACGGCACGCTGAAGGTCAGCAACGACCTCGGCCTGCCGGCGGTGGGGAGCGCGATCCCGGGGGCGTCCGCGCTGAACATCGACTCGGCGCACATCTTCACCGACGGCGCGGGCAAGAGCCGGCTCGCCGTCACCCAGGGCACCGGCCAGGAGACCGTGGTCCACGACGGGACGACCGTCTGGGACTACAGCTCCAAGACCAACACCGCGACCAAGGTGACCATCCCGGCGGACGTGGCCAAGCAGAAGGGCGCGGGCAGCGAGAAGACGGCCGACCCGGTCGCGACCGCCACCGAGCTGCTGGCGAAGGTCCGCGAGAGCAGCACGGTGTCGGTCGACGGCACCGCGACCGTCGCCGACCGCCCGGCCTACGAGCTGGTCCTGACGCCGAAGCCGAGCGAGCGCACGTTGCTGCGTGAGATCCGCGTGGCCGTCGACTCGCAGACGCGGATGCCGCTGCGGGTTTCGGTGCTGAGCAACGGGACGACGTCGCCGGCGCTCGAGGTCGCGTTCAGCCAGATCGAGTTCACCCAGCAGCCGGCCGACCTCTTCACCTTCACCCCGCCGAAGGGCGCCAAGGTGCAGGAGAAGACGCCGACCGTCGACCAGAAGGACAAGGACCTCGCCGAGCAGGCGAAGCAGGCCACCAAGGTCGTCGGCGACGGCTGGGACACCGTCATCACCGGCACGATCCCGGCCGACGCGCTGAACGCGGCGCCGAAGCAGCAGGGTGACCGTCAGGGCCGCAACGCCGACCCGCAGGCCCTGCTCGACCGGTTCACCAAGAAGGTCAGCGGCACCTGGGGCAGCGGCCACCTCATCACCACGAAGGTGGGCAGCGCGATCCTGACCGACGACGGCCGGTTCGCCGCCGGTGCGGTGCCGGAGCAGGTCCTGTACGAAGCGCTGGGTCAGAAGTGACCAGTACGACTGTCGAGTCCGGGGCGGACGTCTCCACGGAGACGTCCGCCCCGGCGGTTCCCCTGGCCGCGCGCACCAGGGGGCTGCGCAAGGTCTACCGCGGCACGGTCGCGGTGGACCACGTCGACCTCGACATCCCCGAAGGCGCGGTCGTCGGGATGCTCGGGCCGAACGGCTCGGGCAAGACGACCACCATCCGGATGCTGCTGGGCCTGGTGCGCCCGACCGAGGGCGAGGTCGAGCTGCTCGGCCGCAAGATGCCCGACGCCGCCGCGCACGCGCTGCCGGACGTCGGCGCGCTGGTCGAGGGGCCGGGCTTCCACCCGTTCCTCTCCGGCCGCGACAACCTGCTGCGCTTCGCCGCGGCCGAACCGCGGCTGGCGTCGTCCGGGATCCCGTTCGCGGTCGACTCCGCGATCGAACGCGTCGGGCTGAGCGTCGCCGCGCGACGGCGGTACAAGGGCTACTCGCTCGGCATGAAGCAACGGCTCGGCCTCGCTTCGGCGTTGCTCGTGCCGCGGAAGATGGTCGTGCTCGACGAGCCGACCAACGGCCTCGACCCTGCTGGTACCAGGGAGATCCGCAGGATCGTGGCCGAGCTGCACGCCGAGGGCGTCACCGTGCTGGTGTCGTCGCACCTGCTGGCCGAGGTGGAGGCGACCTGCACCCACGTCGCCGTGCTGCAGGCCGGGAACGTCGTCGCACAGGGCGAGCTGGCGGAGCTGCTGGAGTCCGGGAACGCGGCCTTGCTGGTCCGCACGCCGGACGCCGAGCAGGCCGTGGAAGTGCTGCGGGAGAACCGGATCGGCGCGCGGCTGACGCCGGACGGGATCCGCGCCGACCTCACGGCCACCGAGGCACCGAGGGTGCTGCAGGTCCTGGTGGGCGCGGGGGTCGCGGTCCACGAGGCGACGCGGGCGCGCACCGGCCTGGAAGACCTGTTCGCGCGACTGACGGAGGGGGCGGAATGACCGCGGTTCTCGAGGCACCGGCGGTCCGCACGGGCCACGACTCGGTGCCGCTGCCCCGGCTGCTGGCCGCGGAGCTGCGCTGGATCTTCCGGCGGCCGCGCACGCTCGCCGTGCTGGGCCTGCTGGCGCTGATCCCGGTGGTGATCGGCATCGGCCTGACGCTGGTGAGCGAAGACACGCAGTCGGGCGGCGGCCCGGACGACGGCGGCGGCGCACTGCTGGCGTCCGCCGTCAACAACGCCTTCGTGCTGCCGATCGCGGCGATCGTGATGACGCTGACCCTGCTCCTGCCGCTGGCCTCGGCCATGGCGGGCGCGGACGCGATCGCGGGCGAGACGTCCCACGGAACCCTGCGCGGCTGGCTGATCGCTCCGGTCGGCCGCGGCCGGCTGCTGGCGGTCAAGGCGTTCGGCGTCGCGACGGTGTCGGTGGTTTCGGTGCTGGCGATGTGTTTCACGGGCGTGGTGACCGGCCTGATCATCAACGGCACGGACTCGCTGTTCACGCTGTCGGGAACCACGTTGTCGGTGGGCGGCGCACTGGCCCGGATCCTGCTGGTGGCGGGCTGGGTCGTGCTGCAGCTGTGGGCGGTCGGCGCAGTGGCGCTGGCGATCTCCAGCTGGACGGAACACCCGATGCTGGTGGTGGCATCCGTACTGGCGGCGGACATCGTGTTCACGATCCTGGGGTTCTTGACGTCGCTGGACTGGCTGCACCCGTTCCTGCTGACGCAGAACTGGTCGCTGGCCCCGGCGGAGGTGCTGCAGGACCCGATGGGCACGCAGATGCTGGGCGAAGGCGCGTTGCGCGCGGGCTGCTACATCGTGATCGGGCTGTCGCTGGCTTACGCGCGACTCTCGACCCGCGACGGCTGACCCGTCGTGAGTGTTTAGGGCGGTTCTAACCGCCCTGAACACTCACGACAAGCCGACCAGCGCCACACCGTCCGGGTCCAGCTCCAGCCGGACCTCGTCCCCCGCCCGGAAGTCCGTCGCCGCCGGGGCGACCGCGTCCACAGTGGACTCCGCCAGCCGGACCACCAGCCGCACGTGCTCGCGGCGGTGGACCGCCGCCACGACCTCGCCCGGCACACCCGAGCCGGCCACCCGCAGCGCGTGCGGGCGCAGCCCCAGCCGCACCGGGCCGTCGTCGACGTCCGGCACCGCCACATCTCCCAGCGGAGTCCGGACCACGCCACCCGTCGCAACTCCCTCGACGAACGACGTCACCCCCAGGAAACGGGCCACGTCGTCGTCCAGCGGGTTGCGCCACACGCGGCGGACCGCGCCCTCTTGGCGCACCTCGCCGGCGTCGAGCACCGCGACCCGGTCGGCCAGGGTGAACGCCTCCTCCTGGTCGTGCGTCACCAGCAACGCCGTGATCTTGCTGCGCCGCAACAGGTCCGCCAAATCGATGGCCAGCTGCTCGCGCAACCCGGCGTCCAAACCGGACAGTGGCTCGTCCAGCAACAGCAGCCGCGGCTCCGGCGCCAGCGCGCGGGCCAGCGCGACCCGCTGCGCCTGGCCGCCCGACAGCTCCGTCACCCGGCGCCGCTCGAAACCGGACAGCCCGACCAGCTCCAGCAGCTCGGCGACGCGCCCAGCCCACGCGGCCCGCGGGACGCCGTGCATCCGCAGGCCGAACGCGATGTTCGCGGCGACGTCGCGGTGGCCGAACAGCTGGCCGTCCTGGAACACCAAGCCGAAGCCGCGGCGGTGCACCGGCACCGCGCCGAGGTCCTCGCCGTCCCAGCTGACCGTGCCGCGAGCCGACGGCTCCAGCCCGGTGATCGCGCGCAGCAGCGTCGACTTGCCCGAGCCGGACGGGCCGAGCAGCGCCAGTACCTCGCCGTCGGCGATGTCCAGCCGGGCGTCGCGCACCGCGACGAACGATCCATAATGGACAGTCAGGTCCCGCACCGACAACGCCATCAGAACTCTCCCACCCGGCCGCGCGCGGCCCCGAGCCGGTCGATCAGCGCGACCGCCAGCACCGTCACGAGCATCAGCAACGCGCACGCGGCGTACGCCATCTGGTTGTTCAGCTCCCCCGGGCGCCCCATCAGCGACGCGATCGCGACCGGCAGCGTCGGCGACGTCGGCCGCGCCAGGAAGCTCGTCGCGCCGAACTCGCCGAGCGCCACGACGAACCCGAACCCCGCCGCCGCGACCAGCGGCCGCAGCGTCAGCGGCAGGTCGATCTCCCGCCACACCCGCAGCGGGCTCGCGCCGAGCGTCGACGCGGCCTGCCGCAGCCGGACGTCGACCGAGCGCAGCACCGGCAGCACCATCCGCACGATCAGCGGGATGATCACCAGCGCCTGCGCGAGCGGCACCAGGTAGGGCGACGTCCGCAGGTCGCCGGGCAGCGCGTCGAGCGTCACGAGGTACCCGAACCCGACGGTCACCGCGGACACCCCGAGCGGCAGCATCAGCGCGGCGTCGAGCGTCTCGCCGAGCCCGCGCGCGGCCCGCGCCGGCGACCGGCGCAGCGCCACCAGCACCACCGACGCGAGCACGCCGACGACCAGCGCCAGCAGCGTCGCGTCGATCGCCACCTTCAGCGAGTTCAGCGCGGCGTCCCAGCCGGACACCTGCAGCGCGCCCTTCTCGCCGGTGCCCGCGAGCGCGCGGTACCCCGCGAGGCTCCAGCCGTCCGAAGTGGACACCGACTCGGCGAGCAGCGCGACGATCGGCGTCAGCAGCAGGGCCAGCACGACGCCCGCCGCGCCGACGACCCACCACTCACCACCGCGCGGGCGTCGCGCAGCGCCGGAACCGATCTTGGCGCCTTCCTTGCGCCGCCGCGCCAGCCCGCCGACGACCAGCGCCGCGACGACCGCCGCGAACTGGATCAGCGAAAGCGCCGACGCTCCGGAGAGGTCGAGCAGGTCGACCGTCCGGAGGTAGATTTCGGTTTCCAGGGTCCGGTACCGCGCACCGCCGAGGATCAGCACGACACCGAAACTGGTGGCGCAGAACAGGAAAACGACAGCCGCGGCGGACGCGATCGCGGGCGCCAGCGCGGGCAGCGTCACCGACCGGAACGCCCGCCACGGTGACGCGCCGAGCGCCCGCGCGGCGTCGGACGTCCGCGAGTCCAGCCGCGCCCAGAGCCCGGCGACGGTCCGCGCGACGACGGCGACGTTGAAGAACGCGTTGGCCAGCACGATCGGCAGCACCCCGCCGTCCGGCCACAGCGCCCGGAACGCCAGCCCGACCACCACGGTCGGCAGCACGAACGGCACGAGCACCAGCGTCCGCGCCAAGCCGACGCCGGGCAGCCGCACCCGGGAAAGCAGGAACGCCACCGGCAGCCCGGCCAGCACCGCGACGACCGTCGAGCCCGCCGCGGTGGCCACCGTGAAGCCCGCCAGCCGCCACGTCTGCGGGTCGCCCAGCACGACGTCGAGCCCGCCCGCGGCGAACCCGCGGCCGACGATCGCCAGCACCGGCCAGGCGAAGAACACCACCAGGAAACCGATCGGGGCCAGCCCGAGCAGCGCCAGGCCGATGCCGCGGGCGGTCCGCGGTGGCGCTACGACCACTGCTTTCCGGGGGCTCCGGGTGGCGGAGCCCCCGGCCCGGGGCGGAGGCCCGGATGTCACTGCACGAGCGCGCGCCATTCGCCGATCCACTTCTCACGCCCGGCCTGCACCTGGTCCGCGGTCAGCGCCTGCGGCTTCTGCGGCAACGGCGCGACCTGCGCCCAGCCCGCCGGCAGGTCGACGCCCTGGCGCGCCGGGTAGACGTACATGTTGGCCGCCACGGTCGCCTGGAACTGCTGCGAAAGCAGGAAGTCGACGACCTTGCGCGCGTTCTCCTCCTGCTTGCCGCCGGCCAGCACCCCGGCGTACTCGACCTGCCGGTAACAGGTGTCGAGCAGCGCCTTCGTCCGCGGTTTCCCGTCGTCGCCCACCTCGGCGGCCGGCGACGACGCGTACGAGACGACGATCGGCCGCGGCCCCTTGCCAGACGAGCCCGAGAACTCCTTCGTGTAGGCCTCTTCCCAGCCGCTGACCACCTTGAGGCCGTTGGCCTTCAGCTTGGTCCAGTAGTCCTTCCAGCCGGCCTCGCCGTACTTCGCGACGGTGCCGAGCAGGAACGCGAGCCCGGGCGACGCCGTCGCCGGGTCCTCGGCGACCAGCAGGTCCTTGTACTTCGGGTCGGCCAGGTCGTCGTACGACTCCGGCGCCGGGATCCCCTTGGCCGTGAAGTAGTTCGTGTCGACGTTGACGCAGACGTCGCCGACGTCGACCGCCGAGAGCCGGTGCTCCGGGTCGACGGCGTAGCGCTGCGGCCCGCGGTCGGCCTCCGGGCTGGTGTAGGGCTCGAAGACGCCCTCGGCGAGCGCGCGCGAGGCGAAGGTCGAGTCGACGCCGTACGCGACGTCGCCGACCGGGTTCGCCTTGGTGAGCACGAGCTTGTTGGTCAGCGAACCGGCGTCGCCCTGCTTGAGCACGGAGATCTTGATGCCCGACTGCTGCTGGAAGGCGTCGAGCACCTCCTGCGGCGCCAGGAAGGAGTCGTGCGTCACCAGGGTGACGGTGGGCGTCTGCTTCGCGTCACCGGACCCGTCCGACAGCGAACACGCCGCTGTGACGACGCTGACGACGGCGATGGCCGTCGCGGCGCGAACAGCACTGCGTTTCATCTACCCTCCTGCACTTCGCCGGACGAGGAGGGAAAGCCCTCCCTTCGCCGGCATGATCCGGGATCAGGTGCTAACGGTCGCGGGTCACCCCGCCTCTCAGCCCGGCTCACCGGACTCCCGTGGCAACCGTGCACCTTAGTCCAGGACGTTGGACGATGGAGCCATGACGGAAATCTTGAGCGACGACGAGGCCGACCGGGCCCTGCTCCACGGCTGGGTCCGCACGGGCAAGGTCATCCGGCGCGAGGTGGAGCTGCCGAGCTTCCCGAAGGCGATCGAGGTGGTGGACCGCGTCGCGGTACTGGCCGAGGCCGCCGACCACCACCCGGACATCGACATCCGCTGGCGCACGCTGACCTTCCACCTCAGCACGCATTCGGCCGGTGGCCTGACGAAGAAGGACTTCGCGCTGGCCAAGCAGATCAACGAGACCCTCGACGGACTGTGATCCCGGCTACTCTGAGTGCACGAAAGCCCGCGTTCAGCGTCTCTCGGTAAAGGACTTCGCACCGAGAGGCAGATATGACGCAGGCGATCGTAGTGGGCACAGTGGCATTCGCGACGATGGTGGCCGCGGCCGGCGGGGTGCTCTGGTTCACCGTCCGCAGCCACCGTCACTCGGACGGCTGAGTGCCGTTTCCGCTGGTCAGCGGCATGATCGGGTGAGCTTCGTCACAGCTGCTAACACTCGGCATGGTCAACGCGCTGAACCCGCGGAAGCATCGGCCCGCTCGTAGGGAAAACGCCATGAACAGCACCCCCGCCACCGCCGCCCTGACCGCCACCCAGCGCGCCTGGATCAACGCCCTCGCGACCGCCGTCGTGCTGATCACGATCGCGCTGATGGGCCTCCTCGGCTAGTCCGCCCGGTCGTAGGCCTGCCGGGCTTCTCGCAGGCTCGGCAGGTACTTCTCCGCCCACTCGCGGCAGCGCTCCATGGGCTCGAACAGGGTCCGGCCCAAGTCCGTCAGCGCGTACTCGACGCGCGGCGGGTTCTCGTCGTAGGTCTTGCGGGTGATCATCCCGTCGCGCTCCAGGGACCGCAGCGTCTCGGTGAGCACCTTCGGGCTGACGTTCCGGAGCGGCACGCGCAGCTCGGAGAAGCGGCGCGGCCCGTCTTCGAGGCAGAAGACGACCATGCCGCCCCACTTGTCCCCGATCCGGAACGGCGTGTCGGCCGACGGGCATTGCGGCGCGAAGAGATCAGCGGTCAGCGGCTCCACCCAGCCGACGTTAGGCCACGCCGTCGACGAGCAGCAACCGCCGCCGCAGCGCGGTCTTGCTCAGCTCGAGCGCTTCGGCGTACTCGGCGGAGGCGTACCAGCGTTCGGCCGTCTCACGGTCCGGGAACTCGACGAGGACGACGCGCTTGTGTTCGTCGAAGTCGCCTTCGAGGGCATCCGGTGCCGCGCCGCGGACGATGTAGCGCCCCTGGTACCCCATGATCGACGCTTGGGCGAGTTCGCGGTAGCGCTGGGCTGCGGTTTCATCGAGGATCTCGACCTCGGAGATGACGTAGACGCTCACGGTTCCGAGGGTGGCAGAACTCCGGAGCCGTCACCTGGTGCTGTCACTACCCGGATTTCCGCCGGCGGCGGGAACTCGACGGGCGTCTCGTCGGCCACGCTCCAGTATTCGAGGCCGGACAAGCGGCCTTCGTCGACGAACAGGATGAGCCCGCCGTCCGCCACGTCGACGTCCACGGCCACCCGGCTCTCGACCTCGGCCACCGTTTCGTCGACGGCGAGGTCGATCGTGGGACAGCCGCACGGACAGCGGCCGGTCACCTCGGCCGTGCGCGCTTGGGCGCGAAGGGCCGCGGCACCGGGAAAGTCCGTGCCCAGCAGCAGGTCCAGGACCGCTCTCTCGCGCGGAGTGAGCGGCCGGCGTTCGGCGGTCAATAGCGTGGCATGTTCGGGATCGCCTTCTCGGCGACCTCGATGAGGGCCTCGACCTTCGCCACGTCGGCCGTCACGTCCTCCGTGGTCACCGAGGGCGCCTCCGAAGACCGGTAGGCGACTTCGTTGCGCCGGACCCGCATCCGGTTGAAGGGCCGCAAAACCGGCCCCAGCGGCGGATCCAGCTGCGCGAGGACCGCCTCGTAGACGGTGACGTGCCCACCCCGGCTCGTCACCCGCAGGCCCTGGTTCTGCAGGACGGCGGCCAACGCGCGCCGTGCGCTGTCGTAGGCCAGCGTGTAGGCGCCTTCCGGATCCGTGTCCTGCAGCTGCCGCGCCGACGCGAGGTGCGTACGGGCCCTGACGAACTCGGCCTCGGCCGCCTCCCGCGACGCCGGAACGTGCTCGATGGCGCCGCGCGCGAGGAACGCGTCGATCCGTTCGCGGCCTTGGTTCCACTGCGGCATCAGGTCTCCTGGCTGAGTTTCACCAGCGGACGCTCACGCACGCTGGTGAGGAACGGATCGGTGGTGCTCGCCGCCCACGACTCGGGCGAGACCCGGTGGACGTTGACCTCGCGCCCCAGCCGCCGTGACACCTGTTCCGCCGAGTCGAAGAGCGCGTCCGGATCGGGCGAACCGACCACGAGGACATCGACGTCGCCGGGCGGAAGACCGGGTTCGCCGTTGTAGCGCGCGGCCCAGGAGCCGTAGATGTAGGCCTCGCGCACGCCGGCCAGCCCGGACAGGGCCTCGGCGAGCAGCGGCATCGGCCCGAAGGTGACGGCGATGAGCTCGCTCAGGGGCGAGTAGAGCGGGGTGTCGGTGCGCGCCTTGACGAGCCGGCTGCGGCCCACCCGCCGGTCTTCCAGGATCCCGCCACCGGTCAGCCGCTCGACCTCACGCAAGACGGCGGTGGGCGTGACACCACAGGCCTCGGCGAGCTCGGTGATGCTGTACTCGCGATCCGGGTGCAGGAGCACGAGCGCGAGCAGCTCACCCTGCATGCGCGAACGCAGCAGGGGCAGCAAGCTCGGCGAAGCTTTCATTGGACGCAGTATATCCTGCGCCCAATGAAAGTAACAACCAGCAACAAGCCGCTACTCGGCCAACGCGAGGTCGGCGATGACCAGCAGGCACTCGTAGTACGGCCGGCCCGCAGCGGGGAACTCCGGCAGCGACGACCTCAGCCCGTCCGCGGCACGCGCGAAGGACACCCGCGCGCCCGGTGGCAGTGATCCCGCCCGGCTCGCCCACCCGCAGATGTCGGCGTCGATCATCACGGCGCACACGGACCCGTAGACCTCACCTCGCCTGACCGCCGACGGAAACGGCGCGGCGAGGTGCTCCTCGAGGACGGCAGCCAGGTCGCTCATCACCCGGCCAACCTACGACCTAGGGCCGAGGCGGATCTAGACGTTGAAGCGGAACTCCACCACGTCGCCGTCCGCCATGGTGTAGTCCTTGCCCTCCATGCGGACCTTGCCCGCGGCCCGTGCCGCCGCCATCGAGCCGGCGTCCATCAGGTCGGCGTACGAGACGATCTCCGCCTTGATGAAGCCGCGCTCGAAGTCCGTGTGGATGACGCCCGCGGCCTGCGGGGCGGTCGCGCCCTGCGGGATCGTCCAGGCGCGCGACTCCTTGGGGCCCGCGGTCAGGTACGTCTGCAGGCCGAGCGTGTGGAACCCGGCGCGGGCCAGCGAGTACAGGCCCGGCTCCGGCTGACCGACCGACTCGAGCAGCTCGCGCACGGACTCCTCGTCGTCGAGTTCCAGCAGCTCCTGCTCGACCTTTGCGTCGAGGAACACCGCGTCGGCCGGCGCGACCAGCTTCGTCAGCTCCTCGCGGCGGGCTTCGTCGGTGAGGACGCCTTCGTCGGCGTTGAAGACGTACAGGAACGGCTTCGTCGTCAGGAGGCTGTGCTCGCGAAGCAGTTCGAGGTCGACGTCCTTCTGCGCGGAGAAGAGCGTGCGGCCGCTGTCGAGGATTTCCTTCGCCTTCTGCGCGGCCTCGAGCGCGGGCTTCGCTTCCTTCTTGGTCCGCGCTTCCTTCTCCAGGCGCCAGACGGCCTTCTCGAGCGTCTGCAGGTCGGCCAGGATCAGCTCGGTGTTGATCGTCTCGATGTCGCTCAGCGGGTCGATCTTGCCGTCGACGTGGATCACGTCCGGGTCGTCGAACACGCGGATGACCTGGCAGATCGCGTTGGCCTCACGGATGTTCGCGAGGAACTTGTTGCCCAGCCCGGCGCCCTCGGAGGCCCCCTTCACGATGCCCGCGATGTCCACAAAGGACACCACCGCCGGCACGGTCTTCTCCGACTTGAACAGCTCGGCGAGCTTGTCCAGCCGCGGGTCCGGCAGCGGGACCACGCCGACGTTCGGCTCGATCGTCGCGAACGGGTAGTTCGCGGCGAGCACGTCGTTGCGGGTCAGCGCGTTGAACAGGGTGGACTTGCCGACGTTGGGCAGACCGACGATACCGAGGGTGAGGCTCACGACCCCGAAGTCTACGTGGCCGGTCCGCGGCGGCCGCCAGGGCTCACGACCAGGCCGAACGCCGTGTCGGATTCCCGCCAGCCGCGGCGCTGACCTGCTGGCAGGGTGGGATTCATGGTTCCGAACACGGCGGTCGCCGAGGCCCCGGCGCTCTGGCTCGACGCCGAGCGCTGCTACCGCGTGGTCACCGCCCGCGACCCGCGCTTCGACGGCCAGTTCATCATGGCGGTCCGCACCACCGGCATCTACTGCCGCCCGTCGTGCCCGGCGTCGACGCCGAAGGAGCAGAACGTCCGCTTCTACCCGACGTCGGCGGCCGCGCAGGCCAACGGCTTCCGCGCCTGCCGCCGCTGCTTCCCCGACGCCGTGCCCGGGTCGCCGGACTGGAACCTGCGCGCCGACCTGGCGGCGCGGGCGATGCGCCTGATCTCCGACGGGACGGTCGAACGCGAAGGCGTCCCGGGCCTCGCACGGCGGCTCGGCTACTCCGAGCGTCAGCTGGGCCGCGTGCTGACCGCCGAGCTGGGCGCCGGCCCGCTCGCGCTCGCCCGGGCGCACCGCGCGCATTCGGCGCGGCTGCTCATCGAGATGTCCGAGCTGCCGCTGACCGACGTCGCGTTCGCGGCGGGCTTCTCCAGCGTGCGGCAGTTCAACGAGACGATCCGCGAAGTGTTCGCGACAACGCCTTCGCAGCTTCGCGCCTTCGCTGCTTCGCGGCGTAGACGTCAGGGTGACGTAGGCGGGACGCGGCTCAGCCTGCGACTGCCGTTCAGGCCGCCTTTCGACGCCTTCGGGCTGCTTCGCTTCTTCGCGGACCACGCGGTGCCGGGCGTCGAAGACGTCACCGACGGCACGTACACCCGCACGCTGCGCCTCGCGCACGGCACCGGCGTCGTGCGGCTGACGCCGGAGCCCGACCACGTTCGCTGCGAGCTGCACCTCGCCGACCTGCGCGATCTCAGCAGCGCGGTCAGCCGCGTCCGCAGGCTGCTGGACCTCGACGCCGACCCGGCGGCGGTCACGCGCGTGCTCGGCGCCGACCCCGCGCTGGCGTCGATCGTCGAGGCGGTGCCGGGAATCCGCGTCCCGGGCGCGGTCGACGGCGAGGAGCTGCTGCTGCGCGCCCTGCTCGGCCGGGATCTACCGGCCGCCCTCGGCGAGGAGGTACCCGGCGAAGCGGTAGTGACGAGGCTGTTCCCGACGGCGGCCCGGGTCGCGACGGCGGGACCGCCGTCGGTGCGGGGTATCGCGGCGGCGCTGGCCGAGGGCCGGCTGGACGTGCACGTCGGCCGCGACGCGGCGGACCTGCGAGCGGAGCTGCTCGCGTGCCCGGGGATCGACGCGTGGACGGCGGACTACGCGCTGATGCGCGTCCTCGGCGCGCCGGACGTCCTGCTGACCGACGACGCCGCGTTGCAACGCGGGGCGGCGGCGCTCGGCATCACGGACCTCGCGGACCGGCCCCGGCAGTGGACGCCGTGGTGCTCCTACGCCGGGATGTACCTGTGGCGCGCCGATCCGGCGGGGCCGGAACCTGTCGCGAACAGCTGCTAGCCCTGCTCGCCCCGCCACAGCAAGGCCTGAGCCACGATCACTTGCTCACCGTCGAAGGTGGCTGCCGGGGAGCCGTGTAGGTGGTAGCCCAGTTCCAGAGCCTCGCTCACCCGGTGGCAGAACTTCGCGTCGTCCGGGCCGGTGAGCAGGCGGTAGCGGGGCAGGCCCTCGGGTGGCTGGTCCGTCATGGCTTCATCTTGGCCGAGTGCTCAGCCCGCGCGCACCTCCACTGTCGAGCCCGTGCGGGCCTTGCGGACCCGCAGGCGCGTCGGGATGCGCTGCCGCAGCTCCTCGACGTGCGACACCAGCCCGACCACCCGGCCGCCGGCGCGGAGCTCGTCCAGGATGTTCATCACCACGTCCAGCGTCTCGGCGTCCAGCGTGCCGAAGCCCTCGTCGACGAACAGCGTGTCCAGCAGCGCCCCGCCGGTCTCGCCCGCGACGACGTCCGCCAGCCCCAGCGCCAGCGCCAATGACGCCAGGAACGACTCGCCGCCGGACAGCGTCTTCGCCGGGCGGATCGTGCCCGAGTAGTCGTCCAGCACGTCGATGCCGAGACCGCCGCGGGTGCCGCGTGCGCCGGCCGCGTCCGAGTGCACGAACGCGTAGCGCCCCTGGCTCATCGTGCGCAGCCGGTGCGTGGCGGCGACCGCCACCTCCTCCAGCCGCGCCGCCAGCACGTACGAGCGCAGCGACATCTTCCGGCTGTTCTGCCCGCGCCCGTTGACGACGTCCGCCAGCGCGCGCAGCTCCGCGAACTCCGCTTCGGCCGGCGCCAGCCCGGCGAGCGTCTTGCGCAGCAGCCCCGCCAGCCGGGTCAGCTCTTCGTGCTGGGCAGTCGCGACGCGCAACGCCGCGTACGCCGAGTCGGCGCGCGCCCGCGCCAGCTGGGCCGCGTCGGCCGCGCGGCCGACGTCCGCGACGTCGTCCGGCGAGATGCCGAACAGGTCGGGCTCGGCCAGCAGCGCCCGCGCGCCCGCCGCGGTCGCTTCCGCCTCGGCGATGCCCTGTTCCAGCTTTTCGATCTGCTCGTCCGGCAGCATCGCCGAGCGCGCCTTCTTCAGCGACGTGAAGCCCTTGGCCGCGACCGCCGCGTCGACCAGCGTGCGTTGCTGCGCGACCCGTTCCCGGGCGCCGGTGACCGCCGTCCGCGCCTCGGCGACGGCTTCGAGCGCCTCGGCCAGCCCGATCAGGTGCGTCCGCCGGACTCCGACGTCCGCGAACTCGCCGCGCCCGGCGACCAAGCGGCGTTCGCGCTCGGCCAGCCGTTCTTCCAGGGCCCGGACGTCGGCCGTGGCCTCGGCCACCGCCTGCTCGGCCCGGCGACGCCGTTCCGTCCGCAGCTCCAGGTCCCGTTCCAGCAGCACGACCTGCTGCCCGAGCTTCGCCTTCGCTTCCGCCTGCTGGGTCAGCGTGGCGACCGTGGCGCGAGCTTCCGACAGCTCGGCCGTGACGGTCTCGGCGGTCCGCCCGGCCAGCCGCTCGACCAGCCCCGCCAGCCGCGCCTTCGCTTCTTCCAGCGCGGTGACGACCCGCTGCCGCATCGCGTCCGCCGCCTGCTCAGCTTCCTCGGCTGCCCGTTCTTCGGCCGGATCGACGAGGATCGCGTCCCGGTTCGCCGGCGCGGGGTGCTCCGCGGAGCCGCAGACCGGGCAGGGCGCACCCTCCGGCAGCGCGGCGGCGAGCTCGACCGCCATGCCGTCGAGCCGCCGCTCGCGCAGGTCGAGCCGCCGTTGCCGGGCCGCTTGGTGCGTGTCCACGACTTCGCGCAGTTTCGCCTCGCCGCGCCCGACCTTCGCCTGCGCCTCGGGCAGCTCGGCGGTGTCACGCGCGACGGCCCTCAGCTCGTCGACGCGGGCGCGAGCCCCGTCGAGCTTGGCCCCGGCTTCGGCGGCGGCCTGGGCGTCCGCCCGCAGTTTCGCCAGCTGGCCGGGGATCGCGGCCAGCTCGGCGGTCAGTTCTTCGGCCTGCTTCGCGGCCGTGACGGAGGACAGTTTCAGGTCGTCACGCCGCATGGTGTCGATCTGCTGCTGCTCGGCCTCGGCGACCAGTTCCGCGACCGCGCCCGCCTCTTCGCGCGCTGTTGCCGCCCGCGCCTTCAGGTCGCCGGTCGCGCGGGTGCCGAACTCCCGCAGCTCCGCGCCGCAGGCCTTCTCCGCCTGCTCGGCGTCGGTCAGCTCCGCGGCCCGCCGGTCCAGCAGGTCCGCTTCGACGGCCACGCCGGCTGCCCGCCGCGCCGCCGCGACCTCCTGGGCCCACTCGGCGCGCTGCGGTGCCTGCTCGGTGACCTCGAGCAGCCGCAGGTGCGCGGTGCTGACCCGGCGGATCTTCTCCGCGTCGGCGCGCTCTTCCTGCAGGTGCACGTCCGCCCGCTGCGCCGCGGCTCGCGCCCGCTCCTCCTCGGCCGTGACCTGCACGACGCGTTCGGTGGCCGCCGCCAGCACCGCGTCCACCCACTCCGCGGGCTCCGATTCGGGCGGGTCCTGTTGCGCCTCCTGCGCGTACCGCGCCAGCAGTTCACGCACGGACTGCTGCCGCGCCTCCAGCTCCCGGCCACGCTCGGCCCGCAGGTCCGCGAACCAGCGTTCGACGTCGGCGAAGCGCTCGGTGCCGAACAGCCGCTCCAGCAGCTTTTCGCGCTCGGAAGTGTCCGACCGCAGGAAGCGGGCGAACTCGCCCTGCGGCAGCAGCACCACCTGGAAGAACTGGGCCGCGGTCATGCCGAGCAGCCGCTCGACCGTGCGCGCGACCTCCTCGATCCGGATCACGCCCTCCGGCGCCATCCCGCCCGGCGCGGTGCCGATCCAGCTCAGCGACACCTTCGCCTGCTGCGTCGTCGTGCCCTCGCCGCGCCGCTTCGGCCGCTGGTACTCGGGGTTGCGCACGATCTTCAGCCGGTGCCCCTGCACGGTGAGCTCCAGCGCGACCTCGGTGACCTGATCCGGCACGGCCAGGTCGCAGCGCAGCCGCTTGGCCTCGTTGCGGGCACCCGGAACCACGCCGAACAACGCGAACGCGATGGCGTCGAGCAGCGTGGTCTTGCCCGCGCCGGTTTCGCCGTGGAGGAGGAAGAGCCCGTCCGCGCCGAGGACCTCGAAGTCGACCACCTGGCGCCCGAGGTACGGCCCGAAGGCCTCGACCTCCAGCCTGTGCAGCCTCATTTCGCGAGCGCCCCCCGGTCGGCCGCTTCCAGCGCGTGGAACAGGAGCTTCTCTTCGCGCTCGCTCGGCGGGGCGCCGCGGCAGTCGTCGAGGAAGCTGCGCGAGATCTCGATGTCCGAGCGGCCGCGGACGGCGTCGGAGTACCGCAGCGGGGCGCCGGCGTACCCGCCTTCGGGCTCCCACTCCAGGTGGACGGCGTGCCGGAACCGCGTGCGCAGCCGCCGCATCGCGTCCACCGGGCGCACGCGATCGGTGACCGTGACCGACAGGAAGTGCTCGAGGAGCGCGTCGTGTTCCGGGGCCACGAGCAGGTCTTCGAGTTCGCCGCGCAGGGTGGCCAGCGGCCGCGGCACCGGCAGCTCGTGCCGGCGGACTTCGGCCAGCCCGCCGGCGTCGAAGTCGACCAGCCAGACCGACTTCCGTTGCCGGGCCTCGGAAAACGAGTACGCCAGCGGGCTGCCGGAGTAGCGCAGGTGCTCGGCGAGGGTCTGCGGGCCGTGGAGGTGGCCGAGCGCGACGTAGTCGACGCCGTCGAAGACCGAGCCCGGCACCTGCTCGACGCCGCCGACCGCGATGGTCCGCTCCGACTCGGTCGGCTCGCCGCCGGTGACGAACGCGTGCGCGAGCACGACCGACCGCACGCCGGGGCGGCCGGCGAGGTCTTCGCGGATCCGGCGCATGGCCTCGGTGAGCACGCCCGTGTGCCCGCGCGCGTCCGGCACGCCCAGCGCGTGCCGCGACGGTTCCGGTTCCAGGTAAGGGATTCCGTAGCACGCGACCGGGCCGTGGTCGTCCCGCAGCAGCACCGGTTCGGCCAGGCCGCCGACGGTGGTGCGCAGGTGCAGCCCGCCCGCCGCGGCGAACTCGGCGAACGCGCCCAGCCGGGGCGCGGAGTCGTGGTTGCCGGGCGTGACGATCAGCTGCGCGCCGGCCGCGCGGATCCGGGCGACCGCCGCGGTGGCCACCCGCACGGCCTCGGCCGACGGCACCGCGCGGTCGTAGATGTCCCCCGCCACCAGGACGGCGTCGATCGCCTCGCCGGCCACGAGGTCGGCGAGGTGCCCGAGCACCGCTTCCTGTTCCGCCAGCAGGTCCGCACCGTGGAAGGTGCGGCCGACGTGCCAGTCGGACGTGTGCAGGAATCTCACGGGGCCAAGGTACGACCCGGCTCCGACGAAATCGCGGAGGCTCGCCGCCATCCCACTCGAACGTGTGTACGAGCACGACAGGGGCTTGATCGGACACGCCCTGCGCGAATGTGAAGTGTTCGCAGGTCAGCTACCCAGAGCGACGGGTCGGGTGCGTTTTTTGTCGGTGGGGTCCGCCATGATGTCTGCGCGGTCCGATCCAGGCGGCCCCGAGGGAGGAGATTCAGGTGGCGACAGTGCTGACCACGGCGGCGGTCGTGCTCGCGGTCCTGCTGCTGGTCGCGGTCGCCGTGCTGTGGCGGCTGTACAACGACGGCATGCGGCGGGCGGACGCCGCGGCCCGGCTGGTCGCGGCCGAGCGGGCGAAGGCGGATCAGCAGCAGCTCGCGCTGCGCCGGTACGAGGTCGCGTTCGCCTCGATCAGCGGACGCGGTGAGCTGGGCGAGCAGGTACTGGTCGAAACGGCGCGGGCGCTCGGGCTCCGCGAGGACCTGCACTTCACCCTGCAGACCGACCTCGCGGGCGGCGGCGCGGCGAAACCGGACATGGTGCTGAGCGTCGGCGGCGGGCGCACGGTGCCGGTCGACGCCAAGGCGAGCATGGCGACCTGGGCCGAAGCGATCGAGACCGACAACCCGGAGGAACGGCTGGACGCGTTGCGCGCGCACGTCCGGCAGATCCGGTCCCGGGCGGCCGAGCTGGCCGGCAAGGGCTACCAGCGCTGGGCGGACGCGATCTACGGCACGATCATGTTCGTCCCGTCCGACGCCGCCGTGATCGCGGCGCTGGACACCGACCCGGAGCTGCTGCGCTGGCTGATCGACCGGCGGGTGTTCCTGTGCGGCCCGACCGGTTTCGGTGTGCTCGCGTCGGCGGCCCTGTTCGCGGCGAGCGACCGCACGCTGGAGGCCGACGTCGAGCAGGTGCGGGCCGGTGCGGCCGCGGCGCACCGGGCCGCGGGCGGCGCGGTGGAGGCGCTCAACCTGTCCAGCACGCACCTGCAGCGGTTCATCTCGGCGAGGCGGCGGGAGCTGGAGGCACTGGAGACGTTCCGGGTGACGGTGGCTCCCCTGACGGACGCGTCGGGCAGCCCGGCCGCGGTGCCCCAGGTGCGGAAGGGAGACGAACTGGCGGCGAGCTGAGAGGACTGGACCACGGGCGGTCAGCTGACTCACGGTCACGGCGGGACGGCCTGCTCAGCCTTGCGAGACGCGTCCGAGAGGGCCGCGATCGCCTGATCGGCAGGGCGTGGCGAACGCTGCGGGAGCGATGGCGGAGCACCGGCGCGGTGACGCATGACTCGACGGGAGACGCCGGGAAATCGGGCTGTTCGACGGGTTCGCCGCGAGGTTCGACCCGCGCGGGCGGAGCCGAGCGGCGTCGGGGGCCTGACCCGGTGCGGTGGACGCGGCCTCGGACGGGTGTACCCGAGCGGTGGAGTCATGGTGCCCGATGAGGCGATTTGCCACCTCGGCGAACGCCACCGGGACACGGCCATCCGGCCCACCCGGCGGACCGCTGTCCGGAAGGTGGCCGCGAGGTGACCGGAAACCGTCCTACCAGCGACGACGCGCTCAACGGCGCGTGACGGCCGGCACCGGTCGAGCACTCTGGAAGATGCCGATCGCGACCACCCGCGGTGGTTGCCCGCAGCCATTCGGCTCACGCCGCCGGGTGGCGGTACAACCAACTCTGCGGCGGTGCTAGCAAGATCTTCACAACCACGAGATACGGTGTTGTCTCGTGACCGCGATTCGCGATCGCCAGAGCGATCCAGATGCCGACGACGTCCCCGTGCCGTGGGACGAGCGTCCAGTCGTCGGTTCGAGGCGTGGACTCCCCTGGTGGGCGGCGGTCCTGGTCGGCCTCGGCCTGGCGATCGTCGGCGCCCTCGTCGGCAAGCCGAGCCAGGGCAGCATCCCCGCCATCTTCACGGTCTGTTACGTCCTGGGCGCGGTGATCGCGGTCGGCGCGGTGCGGCGCCGGGGCATCTTCGGGCCGATGGTGATGCCGCCGCTGGTGCTGGCCGTGACCGTGCCCAGCGTGATCCTGCTGACTTCCGGGTCACAGGGCGACGACATGCTTTCGAAGGCGCTGAACATCGGCACCCCGCTGATCAACGCCTTCCCGATGATGGCGATCACCACCGGCGTCACGTTGCTGATCGGGTTCGTCCGGATCTTCCGCGAGAAGGACCCGGACGCCCCGGTGAAGGCCAAGGGCGGCAAGGCCGACCGCCGGCGCGCGGACGAGGACGACGAGAAGCCCGCGGCTCGCGCCGCGGCGACGTCGGCGGGTGGGCGGCCGCGGCCGCCCGGCTCGAGCCGCACCGGTCAGACGCCGGTGCCGCAGGGCGCCCGTCGTGGCCGTGAAGGCGAACCGCCGCGCCGGCCGCGTCCACCCGCGGAAGGCGAGCGTCGCACCCCTCGTGCGGCGGGCGCGCCCGCCGAGCGCGACCCGGGCACCCGCGGCACTCGCAAGCCCCCGCCGGCGAACCGCCGTCCCCGCCCAGAGGAAGCGGACCCCCGCCGTCGCGAGCCCCGCGGCGACGCACCCCGCCGCCGTCCGCGGCCCCCGGCCGAAGACGGCCGGGACACCCCGCCGCCCCGCCGTCCGTCCGCGGGTGGGCGAGGAGCCCCGCCGCGGCGGAACCGTCCCTGGGACGACGAAGAACGCTGACGAACGCTTGAAGGCGGTTACTCCCTCGGGAGGTGACCGCCTTCGGTGTTTCGGCGGTAAATCCTGTGAGAGCAGCAGGACTCACCCCGGAAAGCACTCGGCGGCGAGCCGAAACCTCAGCCCGCCGCCGAAAGTGCGGAAACTCAGACCTTGCGAAGCTCCTTCGGCGGCGCGAAGGTGATCTTCTCGTTCGCCGTGGTCACTTCGTCGACGTCGCCGTAGCCGCGCTCCGACAGCCAGTCGAGGACCTCCATCACCAGCACGTCCGGGACCGACGCGCCGCTCGTGACGCCCACCGTGGTGACGCCCTCCAGCCAGGCTTCGTCGATCTCACGCGCGTAGTCGATCAGGTACGACGTGCGGGAGCCCGCCTTCAGGGCCACCTCGACCAGGCGCTTCGAGTTGGACGAGTTGGTCGAGCCGACCACCAGGACCAGGTCGCACTCGGCCGCCATCGCCTTGACCGCCACCTGGCGGTTCGTGGTGGCGTAACAGATGTCGTCGCTCGGCGGGTCCGCCAGACCGGGGAACCGCTCGCGGAGCTGGTCGACGCGCTCCATCGTCTCGTCGACCGAGAGGGTCGTCTGGGACAGCCAGATCACCTTCGACGGGTCGCGCACCTCGACCTTGTCGACGTCCTCGGCCTTGTCGACCAGCTGCACCTTGTCCGGCGCCTCGCCGGCCGTGCCCTCGACCTCTTCGTGGCCTTCGTGGCCGATCAGGAGGATGTCGTAGTCGTCCTTGGCGAACCTGTTGACCTCCTTGTGCACCTTCGTCACCAGGGGGCAGGTCGCGTCGATCGTGCGCAGGTTCCGGTCGGCGGCTTCGGCGTGCACCATCGGCGAGACGCCGTGGGCGGAGAACACCACGAGCGCGCCCTCGGGCACCTCGGACGTCTCGTCGACGAAGATCGCGCCGCGCTCGCGCAGCGTCTCGACCACGTGGCGGTTGTGGACGATCTCCTTGCGCACGTACACCGGGGCGCCGTAGACCTCCAGGGCCTTCTCGACGGCGATCACCGCGCGGTCCACGCCGGCGCAGTAGCCACGCGGCTTCGCGAGCAGCACGCGCTTCTTGCCGGAGGCGGTTCCGGTGATCGTCGGGGTACCCGCGGGCTCGATTCCGGGACTCGCTGAACTCATGGCACCCAGGGTACGGGCAGTCCGCCGACGAACCGGCAGTCCCTTTCGGGTGAGCTTCGTCCCCGGTCGTGCTGTGCGCGGGGTCACGCAACGCGCCCGAACATCACCTTCGGGTTGGGCAGGATGGCGTAAATACGGCAGGCTGGACGCATGAAGCCATTCCCGCTCCCCCTCCGGGTCGCCGCGGGCCTCGCCGTCAGCACCGCCGAGCGGGTTCGTGAGCTTCCCCGGCAGCTCGCCGGGCTCCCGGTGACCGTCGTCAGCCAGGTCCTGCAGGCCTCCATGCGGGTGCAGCAGCACGTCACCGAGCTGGCGATCAAGGGCGACAACGCCCTGTCGAACCTGCGGCCCGTCGAGGACACCCCCAGCTGGGCGACCTTCGACGAAGACGTCGAGGTTCCGCCCGTCCGGCCCAACCTCACGCCGGTCGCCGACGTGCCCGAACCCCGTTCGGAGGTCAACGGTCATGTTCCGTCACTTTCCGAACTCGAAGCGGAACTGGGCGATCCGTGGGCCGAGGAAGAGCGCGCGCTCGCCGAGGACCACGCCGACGGCGAGTTCGACGCGCCCGAAAGCGCGCCGGAGAAACCCTCCAAGCCGAAGCCCGGCACGCCCAAGATCGACAAGAAGGCCAAGAGCGAAATCCCGAAGACCAGCGCCGGCGGGTATGAAGGTCCCGCCGGGCTGACCGGCTACGACCAGCTCACGCTGCCGCAGCTGCGGGCCCGGCTGCGCCAGTTGTCGATCCCGCAGCTCGAGACGATCCTCGAGTACGAGCGCGCCCACGCCGATCGCTCGTCGTTCACCGGGATGCTCAGCCGCCGGATCGCCAACGCCCGCAAGGCCGAAGAGACCGGCGACGGCACGGAAGGCCCGTGAGCACCGAACCCGCACAGGCCGCCCCGTCGAGCACCGCCGAAAACCCGTGGCCGGTCCGCACGGTCGCGCGCAAGATCGGCGACTGGGTCCACCGGCTCGGCGCCGTCTGGGTCGAAGGCCAGGTCACCCAGGTCAACTCCCGGCCGAACACGCAGACCGCGTTCCTGACGCTGCGCGACCCGTCCGCGGACGTCTCGATGTCGGTGACCTGCCCGAACTGGCTGATCCGCGAGATGGAGCCGCCGCTGCGCGAGGGCGCCAGCGTCCTCGTGCACGCGAAGCCGTCGTTCTTCTTCGGCCGCGGCACGATCAGCCTGCGCGCCGACGAGATCCGCGCGGTGGGCATCGGCGAACTGCTCGCCCGGATCGAACGCCTGAAGAAGCTGCTGACCGCCGAAGGCCTCTTCTCCGCGCAGCGCAAGCGGCCGATCCCGTTCCTGCCGAAGGGCGTCGGGCTGATCACCGGGCGCGCGTCGGCGGCCGAGCGGGATGTACTGGCCAATGCGCAAAAACGCTGGCCGCACGTCCGGTTCAAGGTCGTCAACACCGCGGTGCAGGGCTCGCAGGCCGTGCCGCAGATCATGCGCGCGCTGCGGATCCACGACGCCGACCCGGACATCGACGTCATCGTCATCGCCCGCGGCGGCGGCAGCGTCGAAGACCTGCTGCCGTTCTCCGACGAGGCGCTCTGCCGCGCGGTGTCGGCCACCGGCACACCGGTGGTCAGCGCGATCGGGCACGAGCCCGACACCCCGCTGCTCGACTACGTCGCCGACCTGCGCTGCTCGACGCCGACCGACGCGAGCAAGCGGATCGTGCCGGACGTCCGCGAGGAGTCCGAGCGCGTCCGGCAGATGCGCGACCGCGGCCGCCGCGCGCTGCACGGCTGGGTCGACACCCAGACCCGGCTGCTGACGCAGCTGCGCAGCCGCCCGTCGCTGGCCGACCCGCTCGGCCCGGTCCAGCGGCGCCAGGACGACGTCGACGTGCACCGCGAACGCGCGCGCCGCGCGATGCTGACGCTGCTCGCCAAGGACCAGGCCGAAATCGCCAGCGCGCGGGCCCGGCTCACCGCGCTCGGCCCGGCCGCGACGCTCGAACGCGGTTACGCCGTCGTGCAGTTCCTCGACGCCGAAGGCAACCTCCAGGTGCTCCGCTCCGTCTCCGAAGTCGAGGCCGGTGCCCAGCTGCGCGTGCGGGTGGGCGACGGCGCGATCACGGCGGTGGCGGAAGGAGCACGGGAGTGAACCCACGGGCGGCGACGTTCCTCCCATTGACCATGGACGCGGCCCGGCGCCTGGGCGCGCGTCCCCTGCTGGACCAGGCGATACGCACCGACCGGGCGGCCGCCGAGTGCTGGACGGCGCTGCTCGCGGGCTGCGGTACCGCCGCCCGCCGCGACCTGGGCCCGCAGCTGCGGCGGCTGTCCGAGGCGACGTCGATGCAGGTCGGCTCGCGCTGGTGGTTCGCCGACGGCGCCGGGCACCGCCTGCGGGTGGCCGGGGCGCAGGAGAACCTCGAAGAAGCGATCGCGGAGGGTGACGGGCAGGAGTTCGCCCTGGCGTTCGTCGGGTACGACCACGCGATGGCGAGCGCGGTAGTGTGCGCCAACAACCCATCCCGGAAGGTCGGAGAACGTCCAGCGTGAGCGAACCAGCCACTGAGGAACTCGGCTACGAGCAGGCCCGCGACCGCCTCGTCGAGGTCGTCCGCGAGCTCGAAGCCGGCGGGCTGTCGCTCGAACAGTCGCTCGCGTTGTGGGAGAAGGGCGAGAAGCTCGCGAAGGTCTGCGAGCGCCACCTCGAGGGTGCGCGCGAGCGCATCGAAGCCGCCCTGGCGTCCGTCGAGGACGAGACCGGCAACGGCCAGTGACGTTTGCCATGCCGCGCTTGGCTGGACCGACCCGCGGTATCTGAGAGACTGGGCGTCCGCCGAACTCCGCATTCCGGGAGGCCCGCATGACCAGCCCCAGCGCCCCACAACGTCGTGAAGCGCCCGACCGCAACCTCGCGATGGAGCTGGTCCGGGTGACCGAGGCCGCCGCCATGGCCGCAGGACGCTGGGTCGGCCGCGGCGACAAGATCGGCGGGGACGGCGCGGCCGTCGACGCGATGCGCCAGCTGGTGTCGACCGTGTCGATGCGCGGCGTCGTGGTGATCGGCGAGGGCGAGAAGGACGAAGCGCCCATGCTGTTCAACGGCGAAGAGGTCGGCAACGGCGACGGCCCGGACTGCGACGTCGCCGTCGACCCGGTCGACGGCACCACGCTGATGGCCAAGGGCATGCCCAACGCCCTCGCGGTGCTCGCGGTCGCCGAGCGCGGCGCGATGTTCGACCCGTCCGCGGTGTTCTACATGGAGAAGCTGGCCGTCGGGCCGGAGGCCGCGGGCAAGGTGGAGCTCGGCGCGCCGATCGCGGAGAACATCCGGCGCGTCGCCAAGGCGAAGAAGAGCAGCGTCGGCGACGTCACCGTCTGCGTCCTGGACCGCCCGCGCCACGAGCAGATCATCAAGGAGATCCGCGACGCCGGCGCGCGGATCCGCTTCATCTCCGACGGCGACGTCGCGGGCGCGATCGCCGCGGCCCGCCCGACCACCGGCGTCGACATGCTGATCGGCATCGGCGGCACCCCCGAGGGCATCATCGCGGCCTGCGCGATGAAGTGCCTCGGCGGCGAGCTGCAGGGCCGACTGTGGCCGAAGGACGACGCCGAGCGCGAGAAGGCCATCGCCGCCGGCCACGACCTCGACCGCGTCCTGCTCAACGACGACCTCGTGCGCGGCGACAACGTCTTCTTCTGCGCCACCGGCGTCACCGACGGCGACCTGCTGCGCGGCGTCAACTACCGCGAAGGCGGCGCGACGACGCAGTCCATCGTGATGCGGTCCAAGTCCGGGACCGTCAGAATGATCGACGGCTACCACCGGCTCGACAAGCTCCGGGCGTACTCCTCGATCGACTTCGACGGCAACCTGAGCGCCGGCGACGACGACGTGGTGCCCCCGCTGCCGTAAAGGAGATTCGTGACCAGGCGACTGCTGGCACTGCTGACGGTCCTCGCATTCGTCCTGGTCCCGGGCACCGCCGCGGCCGAACCCGGCATCGTCGGCGGCGGCGTCGCCGACCAGCCGTACCCGTTCGCGGTGTCGCTGCACTCGACGTCCGGGAAGCTCTTCTGCGCCGGCGCGCTGATCGCGCCGACATGGGTGGTCACGGCCGCGCACTGCGTCTTCGACAAGGCCCCGGCCGCGGTGACGCCGCGGGTGGGCTCGAACGACTCCGGGCAGGGCGGCGAGGTCGCGCAGACCGCCGAGGTCATCGTCAACCCGGCCTTCGACACGCAGAACCCGGCGGGCGACATCGCGCTGCTGCGGCTCGCGACGCCGGTCAAGGCGGCGCCGATCGCGGTCGCGACGACGGCGTCACCGGGGACGGCGACCCGCATCCTCGGCTGGGGCCAGACCTGCCCGAAGGTCAACTGCGGTCAGATCCCGACGGCGCTCCAGCAGCTCGACACGCACATCGTCGAGGGCGCGAAGTGCACGTCGGTGTTCGACGGCACGGCCGAGCTGTGCACGGACAACCCGGGCGGCAAGGCCGGCGCGTGCTTCGGCGACTCCGGCGGCCCGGAGGTCGTGCGCGACGGCGACCACTGGCTGCTGGCCGGCGTCACGAGCCGCCCGGGCAACGACAACCCGGTGTGCGCGACGGCGCCGTCGATCTACACGTCCGTGGTCGCCTACGCGCCGTGGATCGCGGAGAAGACGAAGGCCTGACCTACTCCGCGTTGCTGGAGTGGCCCGGGAACAGGTGCGCGTCCGGGTCGAGCGCGACGGCGATGTTGTTGACGGCCGTCGCGGCCTCGCCGAAGCCGGTCGCGATCAGCTTGACCTTGCCCGGGTAGGCGGCGACGTCGCCCGCCGCGTAGACGCGTTCGCGCGGGGTCGCCATCGTCGAGTCGACGGCGATGGCGCGGTGGTCGATCTCCAGGCCCCAGCTCTCGATCGGCCCGAGGTCGGCGGTGAACCCGAGCGCGGCGACGACGGAGTTGGCCGGCAGCCGCTCTTCGCCGGTCGCCTTCACCGAGACGTCGACGGCTTCGAGCGCGCCGCTCGCGTCCTCGACGAACGCCGTGACCTCGGCGTCGGTGATGATCCGGGTGCCGAGCTCCCGCGCCTGCCGGACGATCGACTCGGCGGCGCGGAACTTCGCGCGGCGGTGCACGAGCGTCACGCTGGCCGCGACGGGGTGCAGCGCGAGCACCCAGTCGAACGCCGAGTCGCCGCCGCCGACGACCACGACGTGCTGCCCGGCGTGCGCCTGCAGCGCCGGGACGAAGTGGACCATGCCGCGCCCGAGCCAGCCGTCGCCGGCGGGCAGCGGCCGCGGGGTGAACTCGCCGATGCCCGCGGTGATCAGCACGGCGCCGGCGCGCAGGGTCTCCCCGCCGTCGAGGGTGAGCTCGACGCCGTTTCCGAGCGTCTCCAGCTTTTCGGCCTTGCGCCCCAGCAGGTAGGTCGGCTTCCACGGCGCGGCCTGCTGGACGAGGCCGTCGACGAGGTCGCGCCCCTTGACCGCGGCGAACCCGCCGACGTCGTAGATCATCTTCTCGGGGTACATCGCGGTCACCTGGCCGCCGGGCTCGGGCAGCGAGTCGACGATCGCCATCGAAAGCCCGCGAAACCCGGCGTAGTAGGCGGCGAAGAGGCCGGTCGGGCCCGCGCCGATGATCACGAGGTCGTAGGAGTCCCCAGAAGCTTCAGTCATGCTCGCTCCAGCCAGTGGTGGATGGCGGTGATCGAGAACACACCCGATCCTAGCCTCGCGGAGGCCCGGAGGTGGCCGACGCCACCACGCGGTGGCCGCGGGTGGTCTCGCCCCGCGGCGCGAACGGCCCGCTCGCACCCACGCGCTCGGCGCGAACGGCCCGCTCGTGCCCCACTCGGCGCGAACCGACCGCTCGCGAACGACCGGAATGCGCCTGCAGACCCCACCCGGCACCGCTCACGCTGACGCCAGTGGGCGGTTCACAGCCGATTCGGCACGAACGGACCGTTCGCGCGAGGCGGGACATCCACAGGCCACCTCGGATGTGGACAACTCGGCCTCCCAGGGTCACGAACGCCGGTTTGGTCACCGCCCGCCGATAAACTGGACGTGGGGACGCCCCCCTCGGGAGGGTGGGGGGCCGCTTGCCGGGGCCGGGCACACCCGCGACATCGCGGCGCGCGACCTCCGGCCGCTCAGCAGGCGGACCACCCCGGCGGAGGGTGCGCAACGCCACCACGCGGTACCCCGCCAACAGGTCCAGAATCGGTGTCATGGCTGACCAGGAATACCGGATCGAACACGACACGATGGGCGAGGTCCGCGTGCCGGTCGACGCGCTCTACCGTGCGCAGACGCAGCGGGCCGTCGAGAACTTCCCCATCTCCGGCCGGGGCCTGGAGCGTGCCCAGATCCGCGCGCTCGGCCTGCTCAAGGCGGCCGCCGCGCGCGTCAACCTCAAGCTCGGCGTGCTCGACGCCGACGTCGCCGACGCCATCGCCAAGGCCGCCGACGAGGTCGCCGAGGGCGTCCACGACGCGCACTTCCCGATCGACGTCTTCCAGACCGGCTCGGGGACGTCGTCGAACATGAACGCCAACGAGGTCATCGCGACGCTCGCCACCCGGACCCTCGGCCGGGACGTGCACCCGAACGACCACGTCAACGCGTCGCAGTCGTCCAACGACACCTTCCCGACGACGATCCACGTCGCCGCGACCGAAGCCGTGCTCAAGGACGTCATCCCGGCGCTCGACCACCTCGCCGGCGCCATCGAGACGCGCGCCGCGGAGTGGACGGACGTCGTGAAGTCCGGCCGCACGCACCTGATGGACGCGGTGCCGATCACTCTGGGCCAGGAGGCCGGCGCGTGGGCGTCGCAGGTCCGCTACGGCATCGAACGGCTGAAGTCCGGCCTGCCGCGCCTCGGTGAGCTGCCGATCGGCGGCACCGCCGTCGGATCCGGCCTCAACGCACCCGACGGCTTCGGAAGCGCCGTCGCCGCCGAGCTGGCGTCGGTCACCGGGCTGCCGCTGACCGAGGCCCGCGACCACTTCGAGGCGCAGGCGACGCAGGACAGCGTCGTCGAGACGTCCGGGCACCTGCGCACGCTCGCCGTGTCGCTCAACAAGATCGCGAACGACCTGCGCTGGCTGGGTTCCGGCCCGCGCACCGGCCTCGGCGAGCTGGCGCTGCCGGACCTGCAGCCGGGCTCGTCGATCATGCCGGGCAAGGTGAACCCGGTGATCCCGGAGGCGACGCTGCAGGTCGTCGCGCAGGTGATCGGCAACGACGCGGCCGTCGCCTTCGCCGGCGCGGCAGGCAACTTCCAGCTCAACGTCAACCTGCCGGTGATCGCCCGCAACGTCCTCGAGTCGGCCCGGCTGCTCGCCGCCGTCTCGCGGCTGCTGGCGGACAAGGTGTTCGACGGCGTCACGGCGAACGTCGAACGCACCCGGCTGTACGCCGAGGGTTCGCCGTCGATCGTGACGCCGTTGAACAAGTACATCGGTTACGAAGAGGCCGCCGCGGTCGCGAAGCAGGCCTTGAAGGAGCTGAAGACGATCCGCGAGGTCGTCATCGAACGCGGCTACGTCAAGGACGGCAAGCTCACCGAAGCGCAGCTCGACGAGGCTCTCGACGTGCTCCGCATGGCCCGCGGCGGCAAGTGAGCGGCTACCGCCGGCGCAGGAGCTTGTCCGCCAGCGCCGGCGGGGTGTAGTCCTTCTCCGCCGGGTTCAGGTCGGTGCCCGGCGGGACGATCTCGTCGATCCGGTCCAGCACGTCGCCGTCCAGCTCCAGGTCGGCGCCCGCCAGCAGGTCGTCGAGCTGGGCCGGCGTGCGCGGGCCGATGATCGCCGACGTCACGCCCGGGTGCGCCCGGACGAACGCCGTCGCCAGATGGGTCATAGGCCGGCCCAGGTCGTCGGCGATCTTCTTCAGCTGCGCGATGGCCTCGAACTTGACGGCGTTCTCCGGCAGCGCCGGGTCGAACTTGTGCGCCTGCAACGTCCGACGGCCTTCGGAAAGGTCCACATCGGACGGCTTCAGGTACTTGCCCGACAGCCAGCCGCTGGCCAGCGGGCTCCACGTGAGCACGCCCATGCCGTACTTCTGCGCCGTCGGCAGCACCGCGGCCTCGATCGCCCGGTTGAAGATCGAGTACGGCGGCTGCTCGGCGCGGAACCGCACCAGGCCGCGCTTTTCCGCCACCCACTGGGCTTCCACGATCTGCTCGGCCGGGAAGTCCGACGACCCGACCGCGCGCACCTTCCCCGACCGGACGAAGTCCGAGAGCACCGAGAGCGTCTCTTCGATGTCGGTCGTCGGATCCGGCCGGTGGACCTGATAGAGGTCGACGTAGTCGGTGTCGAGGCGCCGCAGGCTGTCCTCCAGCGCGCGGGTCAGCCAGCGCCGCGAAAGACCGCCCTGGTTCGGGTCGTCGCCCATCCGGAAGAAACCCTTGGTGGCGAGCACGACGTCGTCGCGACGGCCCTTGAGCGCCTTCCCGACGATCTGCTCGTTCTCGCCGTTCGAGTACATGTCCGCGGTGTCCCAGAAGTTCACGCCCGCGTCGAGCGCGGTGTGCAGCATCCGGACGCCCTCTTCGTGGTCCGGGTTGCCCCACTGGCCGAGCATCATGGCGCCGAACGCGTACTCGCTGACCGAGATCCCCGTGCCACCCAGAATTCGTCGTTTCATGCCTCCACCCTGCGGGCGGTTCCGGGGCCGAGCCAGGCCGCGTCCTGCCTGGGTCCGGCAGTACCAGGCTGCCCCGCCGGGATCCGGGGGATACTTGTCGACATGAGTGACGCAGCCGAGCTCGGCGCCTTCCTGAAGGCGCGTCGCGCCGCCCTCGAACCGGAGGAAGTCGGCCTGCCGCAGGGGATCACCCGGCGCCGCGTGGCCGGGCTGCGCCGCGAGGAGATCGCCCAGCTCGCGGGCATCAGCGTCGACTACTACACGCGGCTGGAGCAGGGCCGTGCGAAGAACGTCTCGGACGCGATCCTCGACGCGCTGGCCCGCGCGTTGCGGCTGCGGCCGGACGAGGAGTCCTACCTGCGCAACCTCGCCGCGCCGAAGCGCCGTGACCGGCTCGGGCCCCAGCGCGTCCGGCCCGAGCTGCAGCTCATGCTGGACGCCGTCCAGGCGCCCGCGTTCATCTTCGGCCGCTACCTGGACGTGCTGGCGTGGAACGCGCTCGGCGGCGCGGTCGCGTTCGACTTCGGCAACCTCGACGAGCGCAGCATGCCGAAGCTGTTCTTCCTGGACGAGCGCGCGAAGCAGCTGCACCCCGAGTACGACGCGGTGTGCCGCGAACTGGTCGCGAACCTGCGCGCCGAGAGCGGCCGGCACCCCGGCGACCCGGGGTTCGCTCAGCTGATCGGCGAGCTTTCCCTGGCCAGCGCGCGGTTCCGAACGCTGTGGGCCGAGCACCACGTGCAGGAGAAGGCCCAGGGCTGGAAGCTCATGCGGAACCCGGTCGTCGGCGAGCTGCGGCTGCGCTACGAGACGCTGCGCCTGCCCGACGACCCGGACCAGGGCATGGTGATCTACCACGCCGAACCCGGTTCGGAGTCCGCCCGCGCGCTCGGCCTGCTGGCCAGCTGGATCGCCGAGGCCCCCAGCGCCGACCGGCCGGTGAACTTCCGTTCGTAGTGGCCTTGACCAGGGCGGATGTCCGGCCGACGAGAAATTGTCGGTGGTCGGGGTCATGATGTCCGAGTGTTGCTCAGCGAGATAGTCCAGGCGTCCGCCGACCTGGCGGCGACGAGGTCCAGGAAGGCGAAGATCGCCCTCCTGGCCACGCTGCTGCGCGCGGCCGAGGTCGCGGAGCTGCCCGTGGTGATCGCGTACCTGACCGGGCAGACGGCGCAGGACCGGCTGGGTGCGGGCTGGCGCACCCTGGCCGGGCTCGGCACGTCACCGGCCGACGAGCCCACGATCACGGTCGCCGAGGTCGACACGGCGTTGACCGAGGCCGCGGGCGTGGCGGCGGGCACCGGCTCGTCGACACGGCGGCAGGAGGTGCTGCGCGCGCTGTTCGTCCGGCTCACGAAGGGCGAGCAGGAGTTCCTGTTCCGGCTGGTCACCGGCGAGCTGCGGCAGGGCGCGCTCGAGGGCGTGATGGTCGACGCGGTCGCGGCGGCGGCCGACGTCCCGGCCGTGGACGTCCGGCGGGCGTTCATGCTCTCCGGCAAGCTGCCGACCACCGGCGTCGCGGCCCTGACCGGCGGGCAGGCGGCGCTGGCGGAGTTCCGGCTGACGCTGGGCACGCCGATCCGGCCGATGCTGGCGTCGCCGGCGGAGTCGCTGGAAGAGGCCGTCACCGAGCACGCCGAGGCGATCGTCGAGTACAAAATGGACGGTGCGCGGATCCAGGTGCACCGCCAGGGTGACGAGGTGCACGTCTGGACGCGGACGCTGCGCGAGATCACCGGCAGCGTCCAGGAACTGGTCGAGCTGGTGCGGGCGCTGCCGTGCGAATCGGTGGTGCTCGACGGCGAAACGCTGGCCCTGACCGACGCCGGGCGGCCGCGGCCGTTTCAGGACACGATGAGTCGGTTCGGCAGCACCCGCGAGGAACAGGTGAAGGCGCTGCTGCTGCGGCCGTACTTCTTCGACTGCCTGCACCTCGACGGCGTCGACCTGTTGGACGCGCCGCTGTCCGAGCGCAACGCGGCGCTGCGCAAGGTCGCCGGGGCGCACGTGATCCCCGGCGAGGTGGGCGTTGCGCGCGCCGCCGAGGTGCTGGAGGCGGCGATGGACGCCGGGCACGAGGGCGTGATGGTCAAGGACCTGGCGGCGCCGTACGCGGCCGGGCGGCGCGGGCGGGCTTGGCTCAAGGTCAAGCCGGTGCACACGATCGACCTCGTGGTGCTCGCGGCGGAGTGGGGTCACGGCCGGCGCACGGGCAAGCTGTCGAACCTGCACCTGGGCGCCCGCGACCCGGACGGCGGCCCGCCGATCATGGTGGGCAAGACGTTCAAGGGCATGACCGACGAGCTGCTCGCCTGGCAGACGTCGACGTTCCAGGAGATCGAAACCCACCGCGACGACTGGACGGTGTACGTCCGCCCGGAGGTCGTGGTGGAGATCGAGCTGGACAGCGCCCAGGTCAGCACGCGCTACCCCGGCGGCCTCGCGCTGCGCTTCGCCCGGGTGGTCCGCTACCGCCCGGACAAGGAAGCCGGGGACGCGGACACGATCGACGCGGTCCGCGGCCTGTTGCAGGGCGACCGCTCGGAAGGAGGCGGGCAACGAAAGTCTTGATAACGACATCTCGCGCGTCGGTGGTGCTTTCCTCCTAAAAGGAAAGACGAAAGTCGATGTTGCCTACTCCCCTTCCTGACCAGAGTGGCTGACGGAGTTCCTTCAGCCAGGGGAGAAAAGCATGAGACTGCGCGCTGCCGCCGGCTTGCTCGCGAGCACGACCCTGCTCGTGACCGCGTTCGCCGCACCCGCCGGTGCGACGCCCGTGCCGAGCACGCCGGACGCCGGGCACCAGCCGTCGAAGCACCACTTCTCGGCGGCCGCGCAGTCGTTCGTCGGCGCGGACACCGTGCAGAAGCGCGTCGCGAAGCTGGAAGCCGCGATGTCGACGTTGCCGAAGGAGAGCACCGCCTACAACGCGACGAAGCTCTGGAACCAGGGCATCACCGGCGCGGGCAGCACCGTCACGACGCTGGTGTCGTTCGGCGACGACCAGGTCAAGCAGGTGCTCGACACCTACTCGAAGAACCACGGCCTGCCGCCGGCGAACGTCGAGATCCTGCAGCCGTCCGGTCCGGTGCCGGCGTGCACCGACCCCGGCGTCGACACCGCGACCTGCCAGGGCTGGGGCGGCGAGACCGACCTCGACGTCACGATGATGCACGCCTTGGCGCCGAACGCGAAGATCATCGTCGCGGCCACCCCGGTCGCCGAGACGCAGGGCTTCACCGGCTTGCCCGAGATGATGCACGCGGTCGACTACCTGACCGAGCACAAGCTGACCGACGTCATCTCGATGAGCTTCGGCACGACCGAGGAGAACTTCCCGTCGTTCGACTCGATCAAGACGCTCGACCCGGCGCTGGAGCGCGCGAGCAAGGCCGGCATCACGATGGTCGCCTCCTCCGGTGACGACGGCCCGACCGGCGGCTACCTCTACGGCCCGGGCAACTACCCGTACCGCGTCGCGAGCTGGCCGGCGTCCGACCCGCGCGTCACGACGCTCGGCGGCACCCAGCTGCACCTCGACACGACCGGCGCCCGCACCAAGCCGGATGACGTCGTGAACGTCGCCGACAACGGCTTCTCCGAAGGTGCCGGCCTCTCCAAGACGTACGCGCGGCCGAACTGGCAGGACGGCGTCAAGAAGATCACCGGCAGCAAGATGCGCTCGTTCCCGGACATCAGCATGGAAGGCGTGTTCGGCACGTCGCAGTCCGCGCCGCTGTTCGCCGGCGTGCTCGCACTGGCCGTGCAGGCCAAGGGCGGCAAGCTCGGCCAGATCAACCCGGCGCTGTACACGAAGCTGGGCCCGGCCGGCACCAAGGCGGGCATCATCGACGTGACCGAAGGCGACAACAGCCAGGACGGCGTGACCGGCTTCACCGCGGCGAAGGGCTTCGACGTCGCCAGCGGCTGGGGCACGGTCGACGCGTCGGTCTTCGTTCCCGCGCTGGTCAAGGCGCTGAAGTAAGCCACCGGGCGCGCCCCGGACGCACACCGCCCGGGGCGCGCTCGGGTTCAACCACGGCAGCCGAGCACGACACGATCGAGTGGTCCACAAAGGATCCACCGGCGGTTACCAGCCGGTATCCTCCGAGGATGTACGGCTCGAAGCTCACGCGCGTCTCGTTCGCGGTCATCGCCGTGGTCGCGCTGACCGGCCTGGTCAGCCAGGTGATCGCCACCGCGGGCGACACCACCGGGCAGTACCGCACCGCGGGCGCGCGGATCGCGAACATGTTCTGCTTCTTCACGATCGACTCGAACCTGCTGGTCGCCGTGACCTCGCTGCTGGTCGCGCTGGGCGCCGCCCGCGTCACCGGGCCGTTCCGCGTGTTCTGGCTCGACGCGCTCGCCGGCATCATCGTGACCGGCGTCGTCTACCAGGTCGCCCTCTCCGGCCTGTACGAGCTGAACGGGCTCTCGCTGTTCGCCGACACCATGCTGCACAAGGTGACGCCGATCCTGTTCGTGCTCGGCTGGCTCTTCGCCGGCCCGCGCGGCGCGCTGACCTGGCCGACCGTGTGGTGGTCGCTGATCTACCCGGCGGCGTGGCTCGCGTTCACGCTGGTGCGCGGCGCGTTCACCGGCTTCTACCCGTACCCGTTCGTCGACGCGGACGCGCTCGGCTACGGCCGCGTGACGCTCAACTGCGTCGTCATCGGGGTCCTCTTCACCGCGCTCGCGGCGGGGTTGTTCCTGGCCGACCGGGCGTTCCACCGCCGCGCGCTCCACCGGGCCGCGACCGCCGAGCCGCAGCCCGAAGTCGTCTGAGCCGGCTCCAGCCGGCTAACCGCGGACGCGGCGGAACGCGTTGAGCCCGTCGGTGACCCCGGCCTGCACGAGCGTCAGCGCCGCACCCCGCCGGTCGACCGGCCGCCCGGACGCGATCCGGTGCATCTGCCGGGTGTGCCACTGGATCTCCAGCAGGCTGTCGGCCAGCCGGATGCCGGTCTTCGGGCAGCGCCGCTGCGCCTCGACGTCCTCGCCGGCCAGCAACCGGGCAGGCAGCCCGGGGTCGACGACGAGTGGCCGGCCGAGGCCGATGACGTCGAGTTCGCCGGAGCCGAGCGCGTCGGCCATCCCGCCGGGCGTGGTGAAACCGCCGGTGACCATCAGCGCGACGTCGGAGACGTTGCGCGCCTTCGCCGCGTAGTCCAGGAAGTACGCTTCGCGCGCTTGAGTGCTCGCCCGGCCCGAGCCCATCATCACGGCCTTCTCGTACGTGCCGCCGGAGACTTCCAGCAGGTCCAGCCCGGCTTCGCCGAGCGCGTGGACGACCTCGAGCGACTCGTCCTCGGTGAAGCCGCCGCGCTGGAAGTCGGCGCTGTTGAGCTTGACCGACACCGGGACGTCGTCGCCGACGGCGTCCCGCACGCGCCGCACGACCTCGAGCAGGAACCGCCGCCGACCGGCGGCGTCACCGCCCCACGCGTCGGTCCGCCGGTTGGTCAGCGGCGAGAGGAACTGGGAGACGAGGTAGCCGTGCGCGCCGTGGATCTGCACGCCCGCGAAGCCCGCGTCGACGAACGTGCGGGCCGCGACGCCGAAGCGTTCGATGATCGCTTCGATCTCTTCGCCGGACAGGGCGCGCGGAGCGGCGAAGGCGGTACGCACGCCTCGATCGCCGAAGGGCACGGCGGACGGCGCGACCGGCTGCCGCGACAAGTAGCGCGGGCTCTGCCGGCCCGGGTGGTTCAGCTGCACCCATAGCTGCGTGCCGGTGCCCTCGACCGACCGCGCCCACGGCCGGTAGACGCCGGGGTCGGGGCTCAGCGCGACGTTGCGCGGCTCGCCCAGCGCGCTCGGGTCGACCATGACGTTGCCGGTGATCAGCGCGCCGGCGCCGCCGCGGGCCCAGGTCCGGTACAGCTCGGCCAGCTCGCGGGTCGGGGCGTTGCGCCGGTCGCCGAGCTGCTCGCTGAGCGCCGACTTGACCAGCCGGTTGGGCAGCACGGCGCCGCAGCGCAGCTTGAGCGGCTCGGCCAGCAGGTCGTGGGTCATCGCGTGCTCCCCTCGTAGCGTACTTACCGGCGGTAACCTTACCCGAAAGTAGATACCGCCGGTATGCCATCGGCTCGGCGACAGCCCACTAGGGTCTGCCGCATGACCGCGATCGTGCAGAACCTGGTGACCTCCGGCGTCTTCGAGCTCGACGGAGGCAGCTGGGACGTCGACAACAACGTGTGGATCGTGGGCGACGACGCGGAGGTGATCGTGATCGACGCCGCGCACGACGCGAAGGCGATCGAGAACGTCGTCGGCGACCGGAAACTGGTCGCGATCGTCTGCACGCACGCGCACAACGACCACGTCAACGCCGCCCCAGCGCTCGCCGAAGCCACCGGCGCGCCGATCCTGCTGCACCCGGCGGACCGGGTCGTCTGGGACCTCACGCACCCGGACCGCGCACCGGACGGCGAGCTCGCGGACGGCCAGACGATCACCATCGCGGGCACGGACCTGCGCGTCATCCACACGCCGGGCCACGCACCGGGCGCGGTCTGCCTCTACGCCGAAGAGCTGGGCGTCCTGTTCACCGGCGACACCCTGTTCCACGGCGGCCCCGGCGCCACCGGACGGTCCTATTCGGACTACCCGACCATCGTGAAGTCCATCCGCGAGAAGCTGTTCACCCTCCCGGACGCGACAAAGGTGCACACGGGCCACGGCGAGGGCACGAAGCTCGGCGCCGAGAAGTCCGCTTCGAGCGGCTGGGACCAGCCCTGAGAAGCGGCGGCACTTTCACGTGAAAGTGCCGCCTCAGGAAGTGTGCTTCCGGGCGAAGAGGTAGCCGAGCGCGTGGCTCCCAGGGCGGTCAGCACGTCAGCCGTGGCGGGACGGGCTCCACCCGGACCCGCTGCTTCGCCTCTTCCACCAGGTTCCGCGCCCACTGCTGCAGCCCGGCGACGTCGATCCCGTGCGGCGGCTCGCTCCGGAACGGCTCGATGTTCGCCGCGCCGCGCTCCAGCAGCGATGCCGCTCCGGACGTGTTGCCGCGTGCCGCGTGTGTCAGGCCGACCGCCAGCTGTGCGAGGCCGCGCCACAGCTCGCGGTCCGGGCCGTCAGAGGTCTTCCAGGCGTCCTCGAAGACCTCGTGCGCGTGGAACGGCTTGCCGTCGTCGAGCAGGTGCTGGGCTTCCGCAAGCGTTTGCGCCGGGGTCCGGACGATGCCCTCCGGCTGCCGCTCGACGCCGTCGGCGCCGTACGGCAGCGGGCGGCCGAGGCCGTCGCGTGGCCGTGCGTTGCGTGCTCGCCCCTCGGCGTCCCGGTCGCGGCGGCTCATGCCCTGATCCTCCCACGCACCCGGCCGCGTTCGCCGTCTCCCGCCGAGCCACGTAGCCTGGGGACTCGTGCGTTTCCTCGACGGCCACCGGCCCGCCCACGACCTGACCTACGACGACGTGTTCCTGTTGCCGAACCGTTCGGACGTGGAGTCCCGCTTCGACGTCGACCTGTCCACCGCGGACGGCACCGGCGCCACCATCCCGATCGTCGTGGCGAACATGACCGCCGTCGCCGGCCGCCGGATGGCCGAGACCGTCGCCCGCCGCGGCGGCCTGGTGGTGCTGCCCCAGGACGTCGACAGCGCGGCCGTCGCCGACATCGTCGGCTGGGTCAAGAGCCGCCACACCGTCTGGGACACGCCCCTGGTGCTGACCGGCGGTGACGCCGTCGCCGACGCCCTCAACCTGGTCCACAAGCGCTCCCACGGCGCCGTCGTGGTCGTGGACGGCGAAGGCCGCCCGACCGGCATCGTGACCGAAGCGGCGTGCGCGAACGTCGACCGCTTCGCGCGGCTCGCCGACGTCGCGCAGCCGCCGACCGCCGTCGTCCCGCTGGACACGCCGCCGCGGCACGTCTTCGAGCTGCTGCACGCCCAGGGCGCCCACCTGGCGCTGGGCCTGGACGCCGACGGCCGGCTCGCGGGCGTGCTGACCGCGGTCGGCGCGCTGCGCGCCGACATCTACACCCCGGCGGTCGACGACGGCGGCAGGCTGCGCGTCGCGGCCGCCGTCGGGGTCAACGGCGACGTCGCCGCGAAGGCCGCGGCCGTGCTGGAGGCGGGCGTCGACGTGCTGGTCGTCGACACCGCGCACGGCCACCAGGAGAAGATGATCGCCGCGCTGAAGGCCGTCCGGTCGGTGTTGCCGCAGGTCCCGGTGGTGGCCGGGAACGTCGTCACCGCCGAGGGCACGCGCGACCTGATCCAGGCCGGCGCGGACGTCGTCAAGGTCGGCGTCGGGCCGGGCGCGATGTGCACGACCCGGATGATGACCGGCGTCGGCCGCCCGCAGTTCTCCGCCGTCGCCGAGTGCGCGGCCGCCGCGCGCGAGCTGGGCAAGCACGTCTGGGCCGACGGCGGCGTCCGCCACCCGCGCGACGTCGCGCTGGCGCTGGCCGCGGGCGCGTCCGCGGCGATGGTCGGCTCGTGGTTCGCCGGCACCTACGAATCCCCCGGCGACCTGAGGTTCGACGAGCAGGGCCGGCCCTACAAGGAGTCGTTCGGCATGGCGTCGAAGCGCGCGGTGGGCGCCCGCACGCGCACGGACGGCTCGTTCGACCGCGCACGCAAGGCGCTGTTCGAGGAGGGCATCTCGTCGTCGCGGATGTCCCTCGACCCGGCGCGCCCGAGCGTCGAGGACCTGCTGGACTCGATCGGCTCCGGCGTCCGGTCCTCGTGCACCTACGCGGGCGCGCGCACCCTGGAGCAGTTCCACGAGCGCGCGGTACTGGGCGTCCAGTCGGCGGCCGGCTTCGCGGAGGGCCGCCCGCTCCCCTCGGGCTGGTAAACGCCGTGAAGGCCTCCTTACCGGCCATAAGAGCCGGCAAGGAGGCCTTCACGGACCTTCAAGCTCAGCCGTGGTCCTCCAGCATCTCGGTGACCAGGGCGGCGATCGGAGAGCGCTCCGAGCGCGTCAGCGTGACGTGCGCGAAGAGCGGGTGGCCCTTGAGCTTCTCGATCACCGCCGAGACGCCGTCGTGCCGCCCGACCCGCAGGTTGTCGCGCTGGGCGACGTCGTGGGTGAGCACCACGCGCGACGCCGTGCCGAGGCGGGAGAGCACCGTCAGCAGGACGTTGCGCTCCAGTGACTGCGCCTCGTCGACGATGACGAACGCGTCGTGCAGCGAGCGGCCGCGGATGTGCGTCAGCGGCAGCACCTCGAGCATGCCGCGGTCGAACACCTCGTCCAGGACTTCCTGGCTGACCAGCGCGCCGAGGGTGTCGAACACCGCCTGCGCCCAGGGCTGCATCTTCTCGCTCTCGGACCCGGGCAGGTAGCCGAGGTCCTGGCCGCCGACCGCGTAGACCGGCCGGAACACCACGACCTTGCGGTGCTGCCGGCGTTCCATCACGGCTTCGAGCCCGGCGCACAGCGCGAGCGCCGACTTGCCGGTGCCGGCGCGGCCGCCGAGGGAGACGATGCCGACGTCGGCGTCGAGCAGCAGGTCGAGCGCGATGCGCTGCTCGGCGCTGCGGCCGTGCAGGCCGAACGCCTCGCGGTCGCCCCGGACCAGCCGGATGCGCTTGTCGGCCGTGATCCGCCCGAGCCCGCTGGAGCTGCCCGCGAGCAGCCGCAGCCCGGTGTGGCAGGGCAGCTCGGCGAGCTCGTCCAGGCCGTACTCGACCGGGTCGACGGTGCCGCCGCTGAAGAGCGTGTCCAGCACCTCGTGCTCGACGTCCACGTCCGCCATGCCCGTCCAGCCCGATGGCGTGACGTCCTGCGCGCGGTACTCGTCCGCCTCGAGGCCGACGGCCCCGGCCTTGACCCGCAGCGGGATGTCCTTGGTCACCAGCGTGACCGCCGGGAACTCCGCCGCCAGGTTGAGCGCGCAGGCGAGGATCCGGTGGTCGTTGGAGTCCGTGCGGAACCCGATCGGGAGCACCGTCGGGTCCGAGTGGTTCAGCTCCACCTGCAGCGTGCCGCCGTGGTCCCCGATGGGGAGCGGCGCGTCGAGCCTGCCGTGCTGCCGGCGCAGGTCGTCGAGCATGCGCAGGGATTCCCGGGCGAACCAGCCCAGCTCCGGGTGGTGGCGCTTCGCCTCCAGTTCACTGATGACGACCAGCGGAAGCACGACTGCGTGTTCGGCGAACCGGGTCACCGCCCACGGGTCCGACAGGAGGACCGACGTGTCGAGCACGTACATGTGCTGCTGGGTTTGTGGCGAGGTCGAGGCTTTCTCCGGGCCAGGAACGGCACCGGTCGAAGAACGGCCAGAGGCCTTACGGGGTAAACGCTGCGCAGTCACGACGGCATCTCCCTCGAGGGCGTGTGCACCTCACGCCCGCACTCGCTGGGCCGGGCACCTCCCTGGCTGGACCACTCCGCCTGACGAGCTGTCAGGCGGCGCGGCCACGAGGGCCGGGTGCCGGCCCCCTCGTGCGTCTCGTGGGCGGCTGCGCCGCCCCCTCGATCACCGTCACGACCAGGGCCTCCCGCGAGGACCCGCACGGATCGCGTGCCCTCAACTCGGAAGGTACCTACGAATCGGTGATCGCGCAGGAAGCCAACCCGGTGATTCGCCAGATCGTCACCTCACTGTCGGTCGTCCGACATCAACGCCGGGTGACAGTGGCTCTGGGTAGTCGCCGTCTCGATCGATACTCACCCACCCGAATGATCTTGGTCAATTCACTGACTCGGCGTATTTACAAGATCGGCTTCGGGGTTCTACCACGTTCGGCTGAGGAATGCATTTTGCGTAGCGGAGAGAGAACCGTACCGAGTGAAAGGCCCTGCATCGGGCTCACACAATGGGCGTACAAGACGTACGAGAAGCCCGATAAGCGAGTAATTTTTTGACTGCGGGACACACCACCGGTCCGCCGGTGCCCCGGATCCCAACAGTTCTACCTAGGAGTGTGCGAAGTGCTGAAGAAGGCTGGTTTCGTGGCCGCCACCGCTGCGGGCCTCATGATGATCGGCAGCACCGCGTTCGCCGCCACGACGGACGACCACGGCTACACCCCGGACCCGTCGTTCGGCGACGCCTACGCCACGTTCATCGAGGGTGGCGGCGCGCTCGGCTACGGCGCGGCGTCCCTGGTCGCCGGTGCCTACGCCGGTGTGCTGACCTCGCCGGCGCTGGTGCTGCACTCGCTGGAGCACCACCACCACTGAGTCAGGTCGCGCGCAAGGCCCCGGAGTCCGCTCCGGGGCTTTTCGCCGTTTCCGAGGTGCTCAGGAACCGAACCGGCGGTGCCGCCAGGCGTAGTCGCGGATCGCCCGCAGGAAGTCGACCCGGCGGAATGCCGGCCAATAAGCTTCGGTGAACCAGAATTCCGAATGCGCGGACTGCCAGAGCAGGAATCCGGAAAGGCGTTGTTCTCCGGAAGTGCGGATGATGAGATCCGGATCCGGCTGCCCCGAGGTGTAGAGGTGCTCGGAGATGTGGTCGACGTCGAGGATCTTCGCCAGCTCGTGAATGCTGGTGCCCTCGTCGGCGTGGTGGAGCAGCAGCTTGCGCACGGCGTCCGCGATTTCCTGGCGCCCGCCGTAACCGACCGCGACGTTGACCTCCATGCCGGTGCGCCCTTCGGTGCGGGCGGCGGCTTCGCTGAGTCGCTTGGCGACTTCGGCGGGTAGCAGGTCGAGCGCCCCGACGATCCGGAGCCGCCACTGCGTGCCCGGCGCGGCGAGCTCGTCGGTGACGTCGGTGATGATCTTCAGCAGCGGTGTGAGCTCGTCCGGGTCGCGGTTGAGGTTGTCGGTCGAGAGCAGCCACATGGTGACGACCTCGACGTCGGCCTCGTGGCACCAGCTCAGGAAGTCCGCGATCTTCTTCGCGCCGGCCCGATGGCCGTCCGCGACGTCCGCGAAGCCCGCTTCACGCGCCCACCGGCGGTTGCCGTCGAGCATGATGGCGATGTGCCGGGGATGCCGGCCGCGGGCTTGCTGGATGAGGCGCCTGCCGTAGGCGCTGTACACGACGTCGGACAAGAAGGAGCGAACACTCACGTCGAGGAAGAGTACGCACCCGGTGTGAGGCGTGTGACTTGACCGCTGCCCGGGAACCCACGGTCCCCTAACCTGGTTGAGTGAGTGTGCAGACCGAACCCCCAGAGCCCGTAGTGGACCTGCGCCCCCGACTCCGGGGCCACATCCACTTCTGGACGTTCTTCGGCGCCCTCGCGGCGACGGCCGCGCTGATCACCCTGGCCGCGTCCACAGTGTCCGCGATCGCCACCCTGGCGGTGTCGATCTACGGCCTCACGATCCTGGGCCTGTTCGGCGTGAGCGCGCTGTACCACCGCCGGCTGTGGAGCCCCCGCGCGTACAAGTGGATGAAGCGCGCGGATCACTCGATGATCTTCCTGTTCATCGCGGGCACGTACACCCCGTTCACCCTGCTGGCGATGCCCAAGCCCACGGGCTACGTGGTCTTGTCGATCGTCTGGGGCGGCGCTGTTCTGGGCGTGGCGCTGAAGATGCTGTGGCCGCACGCACCGCGCTGGCTGGGCGTGCCGATCTACATCGCACTGGGCTACGTGGCGGTGTTCGTCTTCCCGGAACTGCTGTCCCACGCCGGAGTCGCGGCGCTGGTGCTGCTGTGCGTGGGCGGCCTGTTCTACACACTGGGAGCGGCGTTCTACGGCTTCAAGTGGCCGAACCACTGGCCGGATACGTTCGGGTACCACGAGTACTTCCACGCGTGCACCGTGCTGGCGGCGATTTGCCACTACATCGCGATCTGGCTGGCCATGTACGCCTAGCTGCGGTTTTACCCTTGTGGATCTTCTTCAGGCCGCCGCCAGGCCGTCTCTGAACAGGGCGTCGACGGCGTTGCGGGTCCGCTCATGGCTGGTCGGGAGCAGGTGCGTGTAGACGCGCAGCGTGAAGCCCGGGTCCGAGTGGCCGAGGTAGCTGGACAGGGCCTTGATCGACTCGCCCGCGTCGAGCAGCACCGAGGCGTAGAGGTGCCGGAGCGCGTGCATCCCGTCCGCCCGGGTCGGCTTCTCGATGCCGGCCTTCTTGAGCGCGGGTAGCCAAACGCTCAGCCGGAAGCCGCCTCGTCGGAACGGCAACCCGTCGTAGTCGACCATGAGCAGCTTCACGGTGACCGGCCTGCCCTCGGGATGGACCCACGGGAGCGTGATCTCGGTCGCCGGGAACTGCTCGGCGTACTCGTCCAGCGCGGACAGCAGCTCGCCACCGATCGGCACCTCACGCGTCTTGCCCCGCTTCGGCGGTGCGAAGCACAGGACGTTGTCGACGATCCGGACCTGCCGCTCGATCTGGGCGACGTTCCGGTCCCGGTCGACGTCATCCAGCGAGAACCCGAACACCTCCCCCTGCCGGAGACCGATCCCGGCGGGAATCCGGACGACCGGCTTGAACCGGACGGGTAGCGCGTTCAAGACGGCTTGCGCCCGCTCCGGACGCCAAGGCTGTACCTGCTGGTGGCTAACCCGAGGCCGAGTCACGCTCGGCGCCTGGGCCGGGTTGCTCACGATGAGCTTGTCCTCTTTGGCGAAGCTGAGGATGGACACGAGGTGGGTGAAGTACAGGACCCGAGAGCGCGCGCTCACGCCGCGATCCTGGAGCCAGCGGAGCCAGGCTTGGACGTCACTGGGCTTGACCGCTCCGATGGTCTTCGCCTTGAAGAACGGCTTGAGGTGGTTGTTGAGACGACTGATCACGCGTTCCCGGGTCGTGTGGTCGAAGGTCTGCGCAGCGACCCACCGATCCGCGACGATCGGGAACAGCACACGGCCGGCCTGCGGGTCGACGTACTTGCCCTCGCGTTTGTCCGACTCGACCTCGATCAGGAAGTCTTCGGCGCGCTTCTTTTGCTTATCCGCGAACGACTTCGAGTGTTCGTTGTTGTCTGGATCGAGGTACCGCACCTTGTACCGCAGCCCGATGCCGTACAGCTCGGACCGCTCCATAACCGGCTTGTCTTTGTCGTTGAAGAGCAGCCGTCCGGTTTCCGGGTGCCGCGCCTGGCGGTACCACCTGTCCTGAATGTGTCCCATGTGGACTCTCCTTTCTTGAACTGGTTATGCGGCTTCGGTGGCCCAGGCCCGCACGGCGGCCGGGTTGTAGCGCAGGTGCCGGCCAATCTTCTTTACCGGCGGACCCTCGCCACGCCATTTCCACTGGTAGAGGGTCTTGACCGGAACGCCGAGGTAGTCCGAGACGTCCTCGACGGACCAGAGGCGTTCGATGCTGTGGACGTTGTTCATGTGCTCCCCCTTGTCACGCTGCGAGCTGAGTTGCCGAAGTTTCTGGATCACTCCCCGGTGGCCCAGCGGCGGCAAGTAGTGCCCGGTCGTACTCGGCCCTCCACGTGATCCGCTCGGCGATCGCCCGCATGACCAGGTGCGGCCGGGGCGGGACGTGCGGGTCTCCGGGCTCGACCTTCCGCCAGACCAGCCGGGTCGGATCCGGTTGCGGCTTCTCGATCCCGATCGCCGCCAACGCCTGTGTGACGAACGCCTTCCGGTCGGCCTTGTGGTCGTCGAGCGTCTTGCCCGACCACTTCCGCGACACCAGCACCCGTCGCCCCGGCAGCCCGAGCGTGGTCCGCCGATGGGCCCGTCCCTTGCAGTGCCCCGGCGTGGTCTTGCTGCCCGCGCCCTTGGGCTGGACCCCGTAAAGCAGCCAGACCGCGCAGCGCGGCGAGCACGGCGTCACCGACAGCTCGGCGTGCAGTCGATCGTGGTGATCCCGCAGCCGCGCCGTGTCCGCCTCGACCACCTCACCGGTGGACTTGGTGAGGTACTTGGTCAGGTAGCCGATGTGACGGCCGGCCTCTTCGGTCCCGCCGAGGATGCCCTTCGAGTGCACCTGCCGCCCGAACGTCACCACGTGCGCCGGGTCCTCGACCTGGTCCACGGCGTCGTCCCAGCTGGTCAGCGGCTCGCGGGTGTCCGGGTCGAGGAACGCCCGAGTGTCGCCGTCCCAGACGGGCAGCCGGTCGACGTAGACGACCTGGTCGTGGTTAGGCCACCAGACCTGGTGATACGTCGCCTCCGTGACCTGCCGGATAACGTCGTGCGGGATCGCCCCGCGGATCGCCGCGTGCAGGTGCGGAGCCGCCCGCTTCTGCGGCTCGACCGTGGCGAAGTACTGCGCATCCCAGCCCACGACCCGACGCAGGTTCTGCCACCACCGATCCACCAGCGCCGAGAAGTGCACCGCGTCCCGAGCCGCCCGCCGGTAGTCATACCGGGACGGGTCGACCGGTGCCCCATCACGGACCGGGCCGTAGGTGTCGCAGGTCAGCGTCACGAACATCGACGGCCGGAACTTCCCCGCGTACTCCCGGCCCACGGTGGTCTTCGCGACCTTCCGCCTAGGCAGGTTCGGCGCGTCCTGCCGCCGCCGAGTCGACCGCTTCACCGCCCGCTTGGTCGGCACGTCGAGGGCGGGCAGGCGACCCCGCATCCCAAGTTGCCGAAGTTCCGAATCAACCCCGGCGACCTCCTCCCGCAGTTCCTCCGCTTCCGCCTGGTCGTGTTCGACGACCTCCCTGTAGGCCGCGACCAGGTCGGCGCGGTAGGTCAGCAGCTCCTTGTGATCTTCTGAGGGCGGCTCGGCGGTCAGGTTCGGTTCCTCGGTCATATGCCAGCCCTCGCGGCACTGCGCCTGCCGCAGCGCCTTCGCCTTCCGAGCACACGGCAGACAGACCGATTCCACGGTGGAGCCGCAAGGAACCGGGACGTAGCGGAGTTCACCTGTCTCCGTGTCTCCGACCTCCATGGTGAAGGGACGGACGCAGACCCCGTGCTTCTCCGCCGTCGCCCGGATCACGTCAGCAGCCAGCGGTGTCCGCATCCGTTCCGCGCGGGTCTCGCTCATCAGGCCGCCACCTCCCCGGGCGAAGCCCAGCCACGCAGCAGGTAGACGGGCATGTCCTGCTTCGCTCCGGCCGGGAGGTCGGGGAAGGTGCTCGGCTCGAACCGGACGACGCCGAACACCACGACCGGAATGCCGCAAGGCGTCCGGCCACTGATCGAGACGTACACCCACTTGCCGTCACACAGTCGCCACAGCCGAGCCGACACGTCCTCGAGCGTATGGCTCCACACCAGCAACGCCCGCGACACCTTCGGCAGGCCGTCCACGTCGAGCTGAACCGTGATCGGACTCGACCAGGCATTGACGTCGACCGACGCGGCCGGCGGCAGCTGATACGAGTCCAGGTGGTCACGGATGGCGTCGAGGAAAATCATCAGCCGGTTCACGCGGCCACCCCCTCACCGCCGTGCCGCAGATCCGCGACACCCCCATTGGTCACATACGCCTCCAGCGCCTTCACCGTGCTGTCGGACACCCACCCAGCCCGGATACGCAGCGGCTCGCGGATACCTTCGCCCCAGACGTAGCCCACGCCGGCCTCGGAGTCACCGATGCGGTTCGCCCACGCACCGCGCTCATAAGCGCCGTCGCCCAGGACCATCCCGACGTGCGTCTTGGACGTGACCCGCAGACACACCCGCCGGGTGAACAGCTCCCGGACCGGGACGGTGTCCTTGGTCGGCTCCTGCACGTAGCCACGGACCGAGATCCCCAACGCCCGCCCCTGAGTGGTCAGCAGCGCAACGCGCTCCACAATGGCCTCACGAGTCTTGCGATCCGTGTACTTCGTCAGCGCGCCGATCTCGTCGAACTCCAGCAACTCCAACGGATACTCCGTCGACACCGGGATCGTCCGCAGCCGACCAGCGAACGCGCGCTTGCGCGATTCCATCTCCTCCACCAGGCCATCGAGGACTTCAACGGCGTCCTTGCCACCCACGGCATAGCGGGAGAAGATCCCGCGCCCATAGGCCAGTTCCATGCCCTTCGGGTCGATCCCGGACATGCGCACCACCCCAGCGCGGATCGCCGAGGCCGCCGCCACAAGCGGGCACCACATCACCGAGTTCTTGCCCGCGCCCGAGGCACCAGCGGTCAGGCAGTGCGCACCCGAGCCCAGCAGCGGCACTCGCCAGTCCCGCCCGTACTCGGTCCGCCCCGCCCAGACATTGCGCAAGTCCACGCCGGTCGCGTCGACACCGTCGGGGACTTGGGGGCTGGCCACTCCGCCGCCGAGCAGGTCACGCCGCTGGAAGTCGATCGACACGACGTTCGGGGCCAGCTCGCGGACCTGGCAGCGAGTCACCTTCCGTGCGACGGCCAAGGCCCGGGCGGCGTCGTCGAAGTCCTCCGGCTTCTGCCCGGGCACCAGTTCCACCCGCACCTCGTCCCACGACGCGCCCGATCGGACACCGAGCACCTTGGGTATCCGCGCGTTTGCCCGGTTTGATGTGGAGCGGGAAAGGGCGCGTCGGCGGCCCACGAGGTTCACGTTCACCACCACCGGCAACGCCTCGTCCCGCACCGACAGGCCGCAGGCGTGCAGCCACTCCGGCAGCTTCCGCCCATAGACCGCCCACCGGGCCCACCAGGAGCGCAGGAACCGCCAGCACCACTGGTCGAACGAGACTCCGTCGATCGCCCACCACGTCACCAGGACCGCCGCGATGCTGGCAATAAGGATCGCCAGCGAGAGCCAGCCGAGGAGCTGGCACCAGGTGTAGACCGCGACGATGGCGAGGCTGGTCCGCCACCGCGTCACGACCTGCGCGAGCATCCACACCACGGCCTTGCCGAGCCACCACAGCGCCACGAACACCACTGCCGCCGCAGCCAGACCTTCGACCGCCGACGCCAGGGCGCGACCAATCTTGTGCAGCACCCACACACCGAGCCCCAGCCCAGCCAGGGCGACAACCGCGAAGCCGGGAGACATCACCGACCACCCCGCTTCACACGGAGATCCAGCGGCAGCATTCCCAAGCAGGGAGCGCACTGGGTCTCGCCCGGCAGCAGTTTCGCGAAGCGTTTGCAGGAGGCGCAGCGCGTTCGGGTGACCCCCGTTGACGCTCGCCCGTTGTCATCGTTTAGCGTTGTCATTGTTCACTTCCGCTGGTTGTGGACAGCGCAGGAGCGGCAAGGTTGGTAGCCAGGTTCCGCTTCTGCGCCTTACGGATCACACGCACCCACATCAGGACGTGCTTCATCGCCGCACGTCATAGCGTGCGTTTTTCGCTTCTACTGTTGACTTTCTCGTCGTCTACATGCGACTAATCAGCGACCTTGCCTTCCGCTTGCAGTTCGGCCGAGATCTCACCCGCCTGCCGTTCCTCGTACCCGGCCCAGTACAGCGCCTCGTGGTGATGACCCCGGTCGACGTCCGCGATCGCCTTGTACAGCCGCGCGTTGCCGAGCCGGAACGCCAGCCAGACCGACGGGTTCGCGTTGTTCGCTGGCCGACGTTCCATCACGACCTCGTGCGCTTCCCACAGCGTCTTCGGCTCAGCCTTCCGCACCGTCACGCCTTTCCGCGCGGGCTTCCAGCAGCGCCGCCAGTTCCTCGGCGTGGTCGCGGAGCTGGCGCAGGAACGCCACGCATTCCGGCCACGCTTCCTGGTCCTGCGGCGGTACCAGTGTCAGCACGAAGGGCGCGCCGACCAGCACTAGGACCGGCGGGGCTGACTGCTCCGGGCCGGTCTCCTCCACCGTCACCTCGATACCCGGACCCACCGCCCAGCGCACTCCCAGGCCGTCCATCACCGCCGTGTCCTGCTTCACTCGCCCAATCCCTTGCCAACTCGGCGAACCCCTCGGCCGCCGACTCCAACGCGGCCACACACCACCACGGCAACCCGCGCGCCTGCGCCAACTCGTGCCACGCCCGCGACACCCGCCGAGCAGCGTTCGCCGTATTGGTGGCACTTATCGGCGACAGCACCGCACGGCCGTGCTCCCAGGCGGCCATGTAGTCCCGATACGCCCGCTCCCACGCCTCGACCTGCTCGCGGAAGCTCATCGCTGTCACGCGGCCTTCGGCGTCTCACCGGATCCGCTGGACCGGGACGACTTGCTCGCGGCCTGCTTGAATCCGGTCGCGCGGAACACGTAGGACTGGTACTTGAACTCGCCCTGCCCCGCCACGCGCGGTTCCGCCGTCAGGCCATCCAGCTCGATCGGCCGCATCCCCGGCAGCGCCTCCGAGGTCGTCGGCACCGGCTGAACGTCGGCGATAAGCGTGATCTCGAACGACGCCCGCTTCGCCCGCGTCTCGGCCGGGTCAGTGACCATGACCTTCCACTGCCGCTTACCGGTCACCTCGTCAACCCGCTGCCGCACCGGGCGATTGGCGGCCCGGTCCTCCCGCGACTGATACTCGTTGTCGGGCGACACTTCGCCCACCATGACGAGGCCCTGCGTGAACGCGTCGTCGAAGTCGATGCCGAACCGGTGTCCCTTGTCGATAGCCATGCTGAATCCCTTGTGTCGTCTGCTAGTTGGTAGCTTCCGGCGGCTCTCCGCCTCGTGCCGCTGCGGCGTCCAATGCCGCGCTCACCTTGTCCAGTTCCCTCCGCAGTACGGCGATGGCGTCGGAGTCCACGAGCAGGACCACCGGGAACGCCTTGCCGAACCGAACTTCCGCGCGGTTTGCGTACGTCAGCGCCCGAGCACGAATCGGCAGATCAGCCGTGACGTGGATCTGAACCGTGTCGCGCATGCCACGCCGCGCCTACGCCGCACGTCGGCGAGGTACCGCCCGCTTGTCCGAGCCAGCCGGCCGGCCAGTCGTTTCAGTCGTCACGAGTCCTCCTCGGTGTCCTGGCACCGGGCCTGCCCCGGCAACCTGACACCCAATCTCCGCCAAAACGCGGGACGTGATCACCACGTGGCAGGACATCTCGGGACGTCCCTGGTACCGTCGAAGACGTCCCTACACGTCCCGAGGGGTGCCGATGCCGAATGAACGCCTGCGTGACGCGCTGCTACGCAACGGCCTGACCTTGGAGCAGGTCGCCAAGGCGGTCGGCGTCGATCAGAAGACCGTCGAGCGCTGGATCACCAAGAACCGGACGCCGTACCCCAAGCACCGGCACAAGATCGCCGCCATGGCGCGCGAGTCAGAGACCTACCTGTGGCCGGACTCGGTAGCCCCGGAGCGCAAGGCCGAGACGGCCGCCGCCGAGCTTGTGCAGGTCTTCCCGCATCGCAATGCCGTCCCCGTCGAACTGTGGGACCGGCTGATCAAGGAAGCGTCGGAGACCGTCGAGATCCTGGTACACGCGGCGTTGTTCCTGGTGGAGCGCCCGCGGTTTATCAAGGACTTGACGGCCAAGGCAGCGGCCGGCGCTCGAATCCGGGTCATGTTCGGAGACCCCGAGGGGGACAGTGTTGCCCTGCGTGGAGAGGAAGAGCAGCTGGGCGACGGGACGCTCGCGGCACGTATCCGCAACGCGCTCGCGTCCTACCGGCCACTGGTCGGAGTCGACGGGGTGGAGATGCGGTTCCACAACACGACGCTCTACAACTCGATCTTCCGGTTCGACGACGAGATGATCATCAACACGCACGTGTACGGGTTTCAGGGAGCCCACGCCCCGTCACTCCACCTGCGGAGACTGTCCGCCGGGGACCTCTTCGAGACGTACTCGGAGAGCTTCGAGTCAGTCTGGAACCTCGCCAAGCCGGCCACCTTCTGAGGAGGCAGCATGACCCGAGTCGACTACTACAACGACCCGAATGCACCTAAGGCGAATAGCATCGCGGTAGCGGTCTCAGTGTTTATTCAGGATGACGAGAGCCGGATCTTGATGATCAGGCGCACGGACAACGACCTGTACTCCATCCCGGGCGGCCAACTGGAGCTCGGCGAGACTCTGGCCGAAGCTGCTGTTCGAGAGGTCCAAGAGGAAACCGGCATCAAATGTGAAGTCATAGGCGTAATCGGTTTGTATTCCGATCCCAAGCACGTCATCGCCTACGACGATGGTGAGATACGTCAGGAGTTCTCCATCTGCTTCCGGGCGAATCCGACTGGTGGACGACTTAAGACCAGCAATGAAAGTGCTGAAGTCCTCTGGGTGACCAAAGGTGATCTAACTCATCTTTCGATCCACCCTACGATACGGCTACGCATTACCCATGGGTTGAATGAAGCAAACGAAACCTACTTTACATAAATTGATTCTGGTCGACTACTACTCTGTTAGCCTTCCGTCGTAGGCAAAGGTGGAAGGTCAACAACTTTTGCAGTGAAACCAAAGAAGACTACAGCTGCAGTTGTCATCCATGGCATGTACCAGGCGAACGACGCGAACACGCCTCCGGTGGCAAACACCCAAACCAGGAACGCTAAAGAACTAATTGCACACTGCTGCCATCGAATAACCCCAAGGACTCGCTTGGCAAAAAACCATGTTCCCGCGATTCCTAAAATCGTCAAGCCGGCAAGAAATAGTCGACCAGTCGCGTCGTTTGCCTTATATGCAGACTCTAGCGCGCCTTTAATTAACAGGTAGGCACTAATTACCTCAATTGGTACGTATTTTGCCAACCGGGCCCAGTAGTTGTCCAAGGTTTTCGCGGACTCCTCCTCGGTCCGCTCAGACCCCGAACGCTGGCTCTGCACTTCGTCGCGCCAGGTTATAATATTGCGATCCACGAGTCGAACCCCCTCAATACAGGCGTCAGTCCTAGTCAATATAGCGCAATACGCCGCTGCTCAGTTAGGTTGCCCGATGGATCAATCAAATCGCGAGGTTGAGTCTTTTACGTGCGCATGCGGACACGTCTTTGACGGCTGGACGTGGACTGTTATGAATCTTGCGCATCATCCCGAGCTTAGCAGCGATTCCGCGAGCTTACTCGGCAAGGTATGCGCGCAGTGTAGTATATTGGTTCCCAGCAAAAAGCCTCTGTTGCTCCTGGGTGCGCATCCCGATCTTTTTGTGCTAGCGTGCAAAGGAAAAGGTGGAGAAGTCTTTGAGTCATCATTCATACAGTACTTGATCAATGATCCACTTCCGCCTCCGCCAGGATTAGTGATACAAGCTGATCGCGCACTATCCCAGATTGCGGTAAGCCTGGACGCCTCAGTGCCCGCACTGCAGCAGCTGCACGAGGATTCCGCCTTAAATGCAAATGTCGACCATGAAGTATTAGAAGACTTTAAGGAGCAGCTACAGCAAGCCAGTGCCCGGAAGAAGTACATCCCGCCATTCTACGAATCTCGTACTTTAACCTCGCAAGAAGAACTTGAAGCTCTTCTGCAGAAGTATCCACAAGCTTCTACGCAGGAATTTGTGACTTACTTAGAAGCGCATAAAGCAAGCACGGCTGACTGTCCAGACGTTTTCATCAAATCTATCGATCTCATGATCGAATTGTTTCGCGCGGTTGCGATCGGAAGTGACGTCTCGACCGCCTGGACTGAATATAGAACGGAAACTAAAAACTTCGGTAGTCAGATACGGGCAGAGCAAGAGCAAATCGAGGAAACTCTCAAAGATCTGGGCAATGAACGACTTCGTCCAGGAGTACCGAGATTCGAGACGTACGACCGTGCAATGCTATTGGCGCTTATTACCGGAAATCAAATCTACCTAGCTTCCTTGCATGCACGTCGTGGTGCGGAAATCCTTGGCAGCAGTGGTTTCATTGACGACGAGAGTAGCGCGGCGGCCGAAGAAGACCTGAGTCGCGCGAGGGAATTGGCGACGACGCCGGATGCGCTCGCAATTCACGCAGAAGCTAGCCTGAACTTGGGGACTATTCTTAGTCGATCCAGTCGTGGCAACCCGTCCGAAAACCAAGAGCGTGCAATTGCATTGCTTCAGCAGTGTTCCGAATATTACAGGCAAGCCGGTGAACCCGACAAATGGGCTCTATGCTCCACCAACCTTGCGATTATTTACAACGACCGATTGTTGGGCGACCGGATCGAGAACCTTCGGAAAGCTGAGGAGCTGTGCATATCTGCGCTTGATATCAGATCGCCCGCTAAGGATGTAATCGAATGGAGTTTCACGGCGGCCGAACTCGCGAGAATCCTCGCAAGGCCGGAGCTAGGCACAACGCAAGAGGCGCATCGCGCTAACCTGCAGAGAAGCATCCGGCAATATAAGGAAATTGATAACGCGCTCGACGAATACGGGAATCAAGAACGTAGAAGCGGAATCCTCATTAACCGTGCTTCAGCACTTGTTGACCTCGCACGTCTAGAGGGCTCGATTGAACAGTCAACAAGGGCAAAGGTATGGATCGAAGAAACCTCAGGGGGCGAAGTTGTCGACGCTGATGAAGCCGTCGCGGTGGAGATCGCGACACTGGTGCAACGAGCAAATTTAGCGCTCATCAATCCAAAAATATTTGGCTCGACCGAACCGCCCGAGTGGGCGATGACAATAACTAGAGGTTTTCCAAACGAGCGCCAGAGGTTAATCTTAGATGAAGTTATTGCGGATGTAGAGATGGCCCTATCTATTGGCAGTTATGCGGAGACTGGAGGTGCCCTTTCTGCATATAAGATACTTTTTGATGTATCGGAAATCCGTGAGGATCCAATTGACGATCAAATCGCCTTCCTGAAGGCAGGGCTGGACGCATCAAGAGAACGACCTGTCGACTCGCTGATGCACGAAATGCTTGTCGGACTCGGAAGCAAGCATGCACAGATCGCGGACTGGAATCAAAGTGCCGAGTACTTTTCTCGGGCCGTATCTGCTATTAAGTATAACGCACTCCGTAGTCTCGACTCTCCTGCGGGAGTCGTCGACTGGAGCATATACCCGAAACTTGTCGAGTGGTGCGCCTATGCTCTAACTAAAGCAGGAAGGCTGCAGCAAGCAATCCTTGTTTTGGAAAATGCGCGAGCGCGCACCTTGGCTTCCGCAATGGCGCGTGATGAAGCCGATCTAGACTATGTGGCATCCGTCGATGCTGATTTAGCTCAGAGATTCTTTGGCGCCCGTCAACGCTTGAGGACGACCAAGGTTAGCGTGCTCGAATTCATATCGAGCGACAGTGTTGACATCCTTAAAACATTCGAGGATATCGTTAGGGAAATTCGTGAAATCCCCAAAATGAAGGATTTTATGGGCGAGGTTGACCTGATGCAAGTCTTTGAGGCTGCGCGCCTATTTGGACCCATAGCATACCCGGTCTCCACTCCTGCTGGGACAGTATGTTTATTGGTCAGTTGCGAAGGTGAACAGAGTGATGCGTCGGTCGTCTGCGTAGCGGACAGCACGGTTGGCAGCTCCGAAATAGTCAGGTGCGTTGCCAGGTTCGATGGAGAGAGTCTAGTCGGCATGTCCTCTGCGAATCCGGCCGGAGTTGACGACGGGATAGCAGAAGCGACTTGGCTGCTTCGAGACGCCTTCGTCGATTCACTCGCAAGAAATCTGATACTGCGCAAGCATAAGAATATCGCCATCGTCCCTGCCGGGATTTTGGGAATGATCCCTTATAGTGCCGTGTACCTTTCGAGAAGAAAAGTTATTACCCGCAAAGAGTATAGATTCTCAGACCTATTTGCCGTTACGGTCGCTCCATCAGCTGCAGTCATCCGCCGCTGCTACTCTCGCGCAGAAAGAATCAATGGGCGACAAGTTAACGTCGTGGCGGCAGCCGACCCCGAACGCGAGATCCCCGGCAGATCCCTGCGCTACGCCATCACTGAAGTGAACGCAATTCGCAAGTATTTCTCCTTGTCCGACGATTCGGTCCTAATTGGCCAGGAGGTCACTGCGGCGAATTTCCTTGAACTCGCATCTGGGGCGAGTCATGTTCACTTTGCAGGCCACGGTCGCAGTGATCGAATCGAACCACTCGATTCGGCGATAATCTGTTCGGACGGGCCACTGACTGCTGGACGGATTCGCGATTCTGCGGTGCTGGACAGTAGATTAGTCGTAGTGTCTACTTGCGAGTCTGGCACGCTTAGCTTTGGTCAGAAGGCGGACTTAAACGATGCGATTGGGCTGACGTCCGAAATTTTGTCGGCGGGATCCGCATGTGTTATTGCTTCCCTGTGGGAGGTAAATGATCTTGCGACGTGTTTTCTGATGATAAAATTCTATGAGGAACTTCGCAGGCTTGAGCGCGGTACTGCAGTGGTTCCAGGGGCGCCAGCAGAAGCTTTACGCCGTGCGCAGGTGTGGCTGCAGACAAGGACTAGTCGCCAGCTGGGTGATTATCGACTGAAGTGGCTCTCGGCAAACAGGAGCATAAGAGACGCTGACTCGCAATCAAAGATGGAAAGCCGCGTTGCAAGTAGCAGTATGCAAGAATTTGCTTTGCGGAGACCGTTCGCGCACCCACGATTCTGGGCACCTTTCGTCGCGGTGGGCGTCTAGTATTAATCAAGAGCGACGCTTGCCGAATCTGGCTCTATGGAATCAAGGGCGCGCCGCCGCTGGCGGCGCGCCTGTCGCCTACGTAGCCCCTCGCCTGGGCGACCGCATCCGCTTCCGACACGGCGGGCTGCCGCTCCGCTTCGCCCGCCGGCCGGGCGGTGCGGCCGCCAGCGGGTCACCCGGCGCAGCGCCGCGCGGCGGCGGGACGCTTCTCCCCTGGGGCATCCTCGGCCTCCTCGACGAGCTACGAGCGTGGTGACAATCGGTCGTTTGCGAGTCGATCTCTGTTACGCACCGTCGTTGGGGACCTCCATCCCGACGCCTGATCGTGACAACGGCCGGTAGCACCGCGTCAAGACGGGAAAGCGTGTCTTGACCCGGCACCACCGGCCGCGTGCTGGCTTCGTATCGGGATGCAGGGCAGGGTGTGGTGTCGGTCGCCAGGCCGTCTCCAGGCCGTCAGAGGTCAGGAAGAGGCGGGCACCCGCGAGAACTAATGACAGACAAAACCGCAGTTCAGTGCACCTAAGAGGCAGGAACGCCGAGGTCGAGCAGAACCCCGGAGCAGATCATCGCGATCTGGCTGGCCATGTACGCCTAGCTGAGTCCTGACGCACGCGCGGGGAGGGGACTCGCGAGAATCCCCTCCCGCGACGTCAGCTCCACATTCCGGGCTCGTAGTCGCCCGCCGGGTTGCGGGCTATCACGTTCAACCGGTTCCAGGCGTTGATCGTCGCCACCAGGACTATCAGTGCGCCGATCTGCTCGTCGTCGTGGTGCTTGCGGACCTCGGCCCAGGTTTCGTCCGTGACGCCGTGGTGGGTGTCCGCTAGGCGGGTGCCCTCCTCCGCTAGGGCCAGGGCCGCGCGCTCTGCCTCGGTGTAGACCGTTGCCTCGCGCCATGCCGCCACCAAGTTCAGGCGCAACGCCGTCTCGCCCTGGTGTGCCGCGTCCTTCGTGTGCATGTCCAGGCAGACGCCGCAGCCGTTGATCTGGCTGGCCCGGATCTTGACCAGCTCCTGCGTCGCCTTCGGGAGTGTTGACTCCTCGATCGGGCGGGACGCCGCGATCAGGCGCTTGACGAACTTGCCGGCGACCTCGTTCTCGAACAGGTTGATGCGCGCTTCCATGGTTTCCCTTTCGCCGTCCGGTTTCAGCAACCTTGACGAAGTGGCGCGCGCGGTTGTGACAGTGGTGCCGGTCACACGACCTGCCTCGCCGCCTCCCGGGCGGCCGCCGCCAGCTTGACCAGGAAACGCGCGAACTCCGACTCCTCCGCTCGGTTGCGCGGCGGCGCGAGCGTCACCGTCACCTCGCCGAGCTTCAGCACCACCGCCGGCAGCGGGTGGTCCCAGCCGACGAACTGCATCACGGCGTCCGCGTCGGCCGGGACGCGCCACATCACTTCGCACTCGTCCATGCCCTGTCTTTCCCAGCCGCCCGGGGTTACACACCTTCGCACCAACCCCGGGCCCGCGGATCGTGTCCCGGGCCACGGCCCTGACCTGCGGCGACACCTCGGACTTAGCCCGCGGGCGGTGCTTCAAACCCGCACCTTCGGGGGTCACCCACAGGGACACCACGACGGTTGCCGTGATCAAGGCCACGGCCGACCGTTGCCCCAGACACACTCAACGCGTGGAAGGAGCAGCACAGCGATGGCCAAGACCATGCAGCCCCAGGAGCTCATCGACAGTGCCGTCGTCGACCCGAACGGCCACAAGCTCGGGAAGGTCGGCAACGTCTACCTCGCCGACGCGACGCACCAGCCGGAGTGGATCACGGTGAAGACCGGCCTCTTCGGGACCAAGGAGAGCTTCGTCCCGCTTTCCGGTGCGCACACCGACCAGGACGGCGTGCACGTCCAGGTCGACAAGGACAGCGTCTCCGACGCGCCCCGCATCGACGCCGACGGCCACCTTTCGCCGGAGGAGAGCGCGCAGCTCTACAAGCACTACGGCCTGCCGGTGCCGCGGATGTCGCCCGACGGGCAGATGGACGACCGCGCGGCCCAGGGCAAGGGCACGGGCCGCGAGAAGTCCGGAATGGACAGTGCGGGCACCCGGCAGGCCATGGGCGACGCCGGCCGCGGACGGTCCGAAATGGACGGCCGGTCCGGGGTGGACGGCCGGGACAAGGCCGGCCGGGACAAGCTGGGCCGCGACGACGACCGGACCATGACGCGCTCCGAGGAGCGGCTGAACGTCGGGACCGAGCAGGTCGAGACCGGGCGCGTGCGGCTGCGCAAGTACGTCGTCACCGAAGAGCAGCAGATCACCGTGCCGGTGAGCCACGAAGAGGTGCGCATCGAGCGCGAGCCGATCAAGGACGGCCGCGGCGGGCGGGCCGAGATCGGCGAAGACGAGCAGGACATCATCCTGCACGCCGAAAAGCCGGTCGTGAACAAGGAAACCGTCGCCGTCGAGCGGGCGCGCCTCAAGACCGAGACGGTCACCGAAGACCAGACGGTGTCCGGAAAGGTCCGCAAGGAGCAGTTCGAGGTCACCGACGACAACGGCAAGCACCGCAAGTCGTAACCCTGAGCGGGCGGCCGGCTCCCCGAAGCCGGCCGCCCGGGGTCACGCCGGGAACCGGGGCGGACGCGCATCGCGCGCCGCCCCCTTTTCGTCGGTACCGCAGGTCGGTACCGCAGGTCAGGACGTCAGCATCGGCGCGCGCAGGAACTGCTCCGGGATCGCGAACGCGTCCACCAGCGTCCGGGCGTGCGGCCGCAGCTCCGCGCACAGGCTGTTCACCGCCGCCGTCACGGCCTTTCCGCGGGACGCCGACAGGCGGCCGTGGCCCAGGAACCAGGCCAGGTCCTCTTCGATCGCCGACAGCGCGTACAGGTCGCAGACGCGCTCCAGCACCGAGCGGGCCTCCGGGTCCTCGCAGCGCTCGACGGCCGCGGCGAACGCCGTCAGGATCAGGCGCTCGACGTGCACCCGGCCCGCCCGCAGCACGTGGTCCTGGGCCGAGTTGAACACGCCGAACGGGTCGTCGCCCGCCTTGCGCAAGCGCTTCACCACGCCTTCGACGACGTGCTCTTCGCGGTCCTCGAACAGCCCGAGCTGCCAGTCGCGGCGGAAGAACACGTCCGAATCGGACGCCTCCGTGAGCCGCTCGAACGCCTTGCGGGCGGACGTGCGCTCCAGGACCGTGCTGACCACCTGCTCGGCGAAGAAGCGCGCCGTCGCCAGCGGGCTCAGGTCCTCGAAGTCCTGCTTGAAGCTGGTCAGCAGGCCCTTCGCGACCAGCTGCAGCAGCACCGTGTTGTCGCCTTCGAACGTCGTGAAGACGTCCGTGTCGGCCTTCAGCCCGGCCAGCAGGTTCTCCGAGAGGTAACCCGAGCCGCCGCACGCCTCGCGCGCGGTCTGGATCGTCGCCGTCGCGTGCCAGGTGTTCAAGGCCTTCAGCCCCGCGGCTCGGGACTCCAGTTCACGCTGTTCTTCCTCCGGCGCCGACGAATCGATGTCGTGCAGCTTCGAAACCAGCTCCTCCTGGGCGAAGTGCAGCGCGTACGTCTTCGCCAGCGCGGGCAGCAGTTTCCGCTGGTGCGCCAGGTAGTCGAGGATGACGACCTCGTCGCCGTCCGGTTTCGTGAATTGGTGGCGGACCTCGCCGTAGCGGACGGCCAGCGCCAGAGCGCGTTTCGTCGCGCTGCCCGCGCTGCCGCCGACGCTCACCCGGCCGCGGATCAGCGCGCCCAGCATCGTGAAGAAGCGGCGGCTGTCGCTCTCGATCGGGCTCGAGTACGCGCCGTCGTCGTCGACGTCGCCGAAGCGGTTCAGCAGGGCCTCACGCGGGATGCGGACGTTGTCGAAGCTCAGCCGTCCGTTGTCGACGCCGTTCAGGCCCGCCTTCGGGCCGCAGTCCTCGATGGACACCCCGGGCGCGGGATTGCCGTCCTCGTCCCGGATCGGCACCAGGAACGCGTGCACTCCGCGCGATTCGCCGCCGGTGACCAGCTGCGCGAACACCACCGCCATCCGGCCGTCGCGGGCCGCGTTGCCGATGTACTCCTTCTTGGCCATGGTGTCCGGTGTGTGCACCACGAACCCACCGTCCACAAAGGTCGCCGTAGTGCGCAGGTGCTGGACGTCGGAGCCGTGACCGTGCTCGGTCATCGCGAAGCAGCCGAGCAGGTCGAGGGTCATGGTGTCACGCAGGTACTTCGCGTGGTGCCGCTCGGTGCCCAGCAGCTGGACGGCGCCGCCGAACAGTCCCCATTGGACACCGGCCTTCACCATCAGCGACAGGTCGCCGAAGCCGAGCATCTCGAACGACGTCACCGAGCCGCCGACGTCGCCGCCCCCGCCGTAGGCCGGGTCGAAGCCCAGCCCGGGCCGGTCGGTCGCGGCGAGCGCGCGCAGCTGGTCGAGCACCTGGGCGCGGTGGGCCTCGATGTCGAGGTCGATCGGGTCACGGAACTCCGAGCCGCTCATCTCGGCGCGCACGCCGCGGCGCAGCTCGGCCCAGCGGCCGTCGAGGACGGCGGTCAGCGCGTCCGGATCCACCTTCGCGGGCACATTGGGCACGTCCACGGCTTCCTCCGAAAAGTACTTGCTACTCGTTAGTAGTCAGCGTGCCCCAGCCGCGCGGATCCCGCAGGTTCAGATCACCCTTGCGTGGTCCACGGAACACCTGCGACCATCGGATCATGTCGATTCGAAAGGGCGTGCGCGCCCTGGTGCGTTGAGCACCCCGCGGCGGGAACCCCGCCGCATCCCCGTCCCGGGCGACGTTTCCCGGGTCCCCGAAATCCGCGATGAGTGGCTGCGCCACGCGCTGAGCACCGAACCCGCCGAGCGCGGGACCGGGGAAGCCGTCATCAGCGAGCTGTACGCGCTGGCCGGGCAGTCGCCACCCGAGTTCGTCCGGGCCAGTTCCCCCGCGGCCGCCGTCGCGCTGATCCCGCCCGCGCAAACGCTTTCGCTCGGCGGTGACCTGCCGGTCGAAGGGCGGATCGCGACGCTGGTGACGTCCTTGCGCGAGCGGCTCGACCAGTACATCGGGGCCTGGCGAAACCGGTACCGGCAGCCTGATCCGCCACGCGACGGCGCTTCGGTACGTGAATTCCTCAACAACGGTGTCGCGCCCGCATTGCGCCGGACGATCCGGGACTCCGTCGCCGGGGCGCTGCGCGGCGAGCTCGCGACGTCGTCCGGCCTGCACTGGTACGGCCAGCAGGACGCCTACTGGGTCGCGCACTACGACCTCCACCAGCGCGTCGACGGCGTGCGGTTCGCCGCCGACGACGTCGCGCAGCTGGAGCTGTGGGCCACGCTCGCCCGGTCCTGCGGCTGGTGGTGGCCTCGCGAAAACGTTTGCGTCGTCGCCGACCGGCCGCTCGTCGTGCGCACCGAGCAGCTGCCGTCGGACTACGGCGAAGCCCGGCTGCACAACGGGAACGGGCCGGCGCTGGCGTTCTCCGACGGCTGGACCGTGCACGCGTGGCACGGGACGCGGGTGCCGCCGTGGGTGATCGACGCACCCACCGCGGACCGGATCACCGGCGAGCGCAACGTCGAAGTGCGCCGCTGCGCCATCGAGCACGTGGGCTGGGCGGCGTTCATCGAGGACGCCGGCCTGCGGCTCCTCGCCCGCGCCGACGATCCCGGCAACCCCGGCTCGGAACTGCTGCTCTACGACGCGTGGCCGGAGCCGTGGCGGACCCCGGCGCGCTTGCTGCTGGCGGTGAACGGCTCTGTCGAGCGCGACGGCACCCGTCGTCGTTACGGACTGCGCGTCCCCGCCGGATTCGACCATCCCCTCGACGCCGCCGGCTGGACGTACGGGCTCAGCGGAGCCCAGTACGCGCAGCTGAGCCGTCGGACCTGAACCCCCAAAAGGTGATCCCATGTATCTCGCGGAACTGCTCGACCACACCGGACTCGACGTCCTCGGCCACCTCGACCGGCAGGTCGCCGTGCCGGTCATCGACGGCCTGCAAGCCCAGGGCGACCTGATCGTCGTCCCGCAGGAGATGACCGGCGTCGACGCCCGGGGCTGGCGCTCGCTGCCCGACGAAGGCATCGAACTCGTCCGCGGCGAGGACGGCAACAACCCGCACACCCTCGTCGCCGACCACGGCTCGTGCCGGCTGACGACCTGGGTGAGCGACCCCGAAAACCTCGCGATCGCGGTGGTGCGCAACGCCCTGCCGGTGTACCTCGTGCACCCGGAGCACGGGGCGACGGGCATCGCCCCGGGCTGCTGGGTCGTGCGCCGGCAACGCGAGGCGGGCTTCGGGTTCCGGAAGGCGATCCTGGTCGCCGACTGACGGTGAGTGGCGGGGTGCCGCCGAGGGGGCAGCACCCCGCCACTCGCCGCCGGGGTTGGCGTGTCGCCATCGCCGCTCAGGCCAGGTCCGGGCCCTTCGTGCGCAGGTCGTCGACCTTGGTCATGGCTTCCCGCAGGTCGCCTAGCCAGCTGTCGGCGTGCTCGCCGACCAGGCGCACGGCCCAGGCCAGCGCCTCCGACCGCGAGCGCGCGACACCGGCGTCGACGAGCGTGTCGAGCACCAGGCGTTCCGGCTGCCGGAGCCGGGTCATCACCGGCGCCGAGTGGGTGGTGAACAGCGCGGTCGTGCCGCCGAGCTTGGCGCCCCAGGCGACTTTCCGCTGGTAGCGGTGCTCGGCCTGGCGCGCGATCTCGATGCGCGCGTCGCGCGTCTCTTCGCGGAACCGGCTGATCCGGCCGTCCTCGGCCGCGGCGCGGGCCGCGTCGTCGGCGTGCTCTTCGGTCAGCGCCGGCAGCTCGCCGACCAAGATGATCTCTTCCCGGTCGACCGTGACTTCCGGCGCTCCGGTGAACCAGCCGTCGGGCAGGCGCCCGCCGAACCAGGCCGCCGCGTCGTCCGCCGACGGCACCTCGGCCTGCTGCCAGCCGCGGCCGCCGCCTCTCCAGCCTCGTCCCATGTCGCACCTCCGATTACATGATTACAACGCAACCGACGCTACGCCGGAAACACGCGAATGTGGACGTCGTTCACCCAGAGCGCAAAGCGGCACTTTCACGTGAAAGTGACGGTCAGAGCTGGGCGGCGAGGGCTTCCGGGGTGGTGACCGGGCGGTCGCAGACGTAGCCGCGGCAGACGTACGCCGCCGCGGCGCCCTCGACCAGCGGGCGGTCGGCCAGCAGCGGGACGCCCGGGGCGTCCGGCGCACCCGCCAGCACGATGCCGCCGCCGTGGACGCCGCGGGCCGCCGCGAGGCGCAACGCCGGGTCCGCGCCGACCACCGCGACCTGCACCGGACCGGCCTGCATCGCCTCCGCGACCGACAGCCAGTGCCCGGCGAACCGCGGCACCCGGCCGGCGAGCACCCCGACCCGGCGCACCGCCTGCTCCGCGGCCTCGCGATAACGCGACGCGCTTTCGTGGCCCGCGAGCGCGGACGCCGTCAGCAGCGCGCCGGCCAGCGCCGACGCTCCGGCCGGGCTCGCGTTGTCCCCCGGGTCGGCCGGGCGCTGGACCAGCGTCTCGGCGTCGTCGGCGGTGTCGAAGTACGCGCCCGGGACGTCCGGGGACGCGAAGTGCGTCAGGGCCAGGTCGAGCAGCCGGGTCGCCTCGGTGAGCCACTTCGCCTCGCCCGTGGCCTGGTGCAGGGACAGAAAACCGTCGGCGACGCAGGCGTAGTCCTCCAGCACGCCCGCCGACTCGCCGACGACGCCATCGCGCGAGCTGCGGCGCAGGCGGCCGTCGACGACGTGGACGCGCAGCAGCAGCTCAGCCGCGTCGACCGCCCACTGGATCCACTGTGGACGATCGAGCGCGGCGCCCGCCTCGGCCAGCGCCGTGATCACCAGGCCGTTCCAGGACGCGATCACCTTGTCGTCCCGGCCCGGCTGCGGCCGCTTCGCGCGCTCGTCGAGGAGCGTGTACCGGATGTCCTCGAACGGTGTGTCCGCGAGCAGGCGCAACGTCGACGCGCCGTCCTCGAAGGTGCCCTCGGGCGTGACGCCGAACAGATCGGCCGCCACCTTGCCGTCCTCGTCGCCGAGCACCTCGCGCAGCTGCGCCGGCGTCCAGACGTACGTCAGGCCTTCGACGCCTTCGGTGTCCGCGTCCAGCGACGACGCGAAACCACCCTGAGGTGTCCGCAGTTCCGCGGCGAGGAACTCGGCGGTCCCGGTGGCGACGCGCGATCCGGTCCGCGAGCCGGTGCGGCGGGCGAGGTGGGCGCAGAAGCGCAGGAGCAACGCGTTGTCGTACAACATCTTCTCGAAGTGCGGCACGATCCACTCGGCGTCCACCGAGTACCGCGCGAAGCCGCCGGCGAGCTGGTCGTACAGCCCGCCGCGCGCCATCGCCTCCGCCGTCGAGTCCGCCAGGAACAGCGCGGCCTCGGAGCCGGTGCGCTCGTAGTGGCGCAGCAGGAACTCCAGCACCATCGACGGCGGGAACTTCGGCGCGCGGCCGAACCCGCCGTTGACCGGATCGGCGTCCCCCTGCAGCTTTTCGACGGCGGCCGCGAGCACCGCGTCGTCCACAATGGACTCCTGCAGCGGCCCGGTCTGCTCGGCGATGTGCGCGACGATCTGCTTCGCGCCCTCCAGCAGCTCGTCGGGCCGTTCCCCCCACGCCTCGCTGACGGCGCCGAGCAGCTGCCGGAACGACGGCATGCCCGGCCGCGGCGTCGGCGGGTAGTAGGTGCCGCAGTGGAACGGCTCGCCGTCCGGGGTGAGGAAGCAGGTCATCGGCCAGCCGCCCTGCCCGGTCATCGCCTGCGTGGCGGCCATGTAGACGGCGTCGATGTCCGGCCGCTCCTCGCGGTCGACCTTGATGTTGACGAAGTTCGCGTTCATCACGGCGGCGGTTTCGGCGTCTTCGAACGACTCGTGCGCCATGACGTGGCACCAGTGGCACGCGGCGTAGCCCACGGACAGCAGGATCGGCACGTTCCGCCGGCGGGCTTCGGCGAGCGCGTCCGCGCCCCACTGCCACCACTCGACCGGGTTCTCCGCGTGCTGGAGCAGGTACGGGCTGGTCGCGCTGGCGAGGCGGTTCATGCCTTCAGGGTCGCACTCCGGAAAACCGGGCGCGCGGTCACCGGGGCGTCAGCCACACTTGCGCGGTGCTGTTGACCATCACGACCACCCGTACCCCCGCCACCGACCTGGGCTTCCTCCTGCACAAGCATCCGGAGAAAGCCCAGTCGGTCGCGCTCTCCGCCGGCACCGCGCACGTCTTCTACCCCGAGGCGATGCCGGAGAGGTGCACCGCCGCGTTGTTCGTCGACATCGACGCGATCGAGCTCGTGCGCGGCGGCGGGACGTCGTTGACGCAGTACGTCAACGACCGGCCCTACGCCGGTGGCTCGTACCTCGCGGTGGCGCTGCGGGCGGCGTTCACGACGGCGCTCGCCGGGCGCTGCGCCGCGCGTCCCGAGCTGGTCGACGAGGCCTTCGACCTGGAGATCCACGTGCCGTCGCTGTCCGCGCGCGGTGGGGCCGAGGTCGTGCACAAGCTGTTCGAACCGCTCGGCTGGCGCGTCACGGCCACGCCGATCCCGCTCGACCCGGAGTTCCCGCAGTGGGGCGAGAGCCGTTATGTCGACCTGCGGCTGGCCGGCACCCAGCGCGTCGCCGACGCGCTGCGCCACCTCTACGTCCTGCTGCCCGCGCTCGACGGCGACAAGCACTACTGGGTCGGCCAGGACGAGGCCGACAAGCTGCTGCGCGCCGGCGACGGCTGGCTCGGCGGGCACCCCGAGCGGACGCTCATCACCAACCGCTACCTGGAGCGACGCCGTCCGGTCGTCAACTACGCGCTGTCGCGGCTCGCCGAGGCGGACGACGTCCCGGCCGAGGCCGAAGCCCTGGTCACCGAGGTCCCCGACCGGCCCGAACCGCTGTCCACGCAGCGGCACGGCAGCGTGCTCGCCGCGCTCCGGGCCGCCGGCGCCCAGCGCGTCCTCGACCTCGGCTGCGGTCCCGGCGCGCTGCTGCGCGTGCTCGAGAAGGAGCCGTCGTTCACCGAGATCGTCGGCGTCGACGTCTCCGCGAGGGCCCTCGACATCGCGGAGAAGCGGCTCAAGGACCGCAGCCGCGTGACGCTGCGCCAGTCCGCGCTGACCTACGCCGACCCGGCGCTGGCCGGGTACGACGCGGCCGTGCTGATGGAGGTCGTCGAGCACGTCGACGAAGAGCGCCTGCCGGCCCTGGAGCACGCGGTGTTCGGGGTCGCGGCGCCGCGCACGGTGCTCGTCACGACGCCCAACGCGGAGTACAACCGGCTGTTCGAATTCCTCCCGATGGGGCATTTCCGGCACGCCGATCACCGGTTCGAATGGACCCGGGCGGAGTTCCGCGAGTGGGCGGACGGCGTCGCGGCCCGCAACCGCTACGCCGTTCGTTACCTGCCGGTCGGACCGGAGGACCAGGATTCAGGACCGCCGACCCAGATGGCGGTCTTCACGACCAGTGACAAGGAGGTGGCCGCGTGAAGCTGACCGTTCCCGAGATGTCCCTCGTCGTGCTCGTCGGCGCTTCCGGCTCCGGCAAGTCGACGTTCGCGCGCACGCACTTCGCGCCGACGCAGGTGCTCTCCAGCGACTTCTTCCGCGGGCTCGTCGCCGACGACGAGAACGACCAGTCCGCGTCCGCCGACGCCTTCGACACGCTGCACTACGTCGCGGGCAAGCGGCTCGCGGCCGGGCGGCTGACCGTCATCGACGCGACGAACGTCCAGCGCGCGTCGCGGGCGAGCCTGGTGAAACTCGCGAAGGAGCACGACGTGCTGCCGACGGCGATCGTGCTCGACCTGCCGCTGGGCGTGTGCGCGGCGCGCAACGCCGGGCGGCCCGACCGCGACTTCGGCGAGCACGTGATCCGGCGGCAGCGTGGTGAGCTGCAGCGGTCGCTGAAGTCGTTGGAGCGCGAGGGTTTCCGGCGCGTGCACGTGCTGCGCGGCGAGACCGAGGTGGCCGAGGCGGAGATCGCCGTCGAGCCGCTGCGCAACGACAAGCGCGAGCTGATCGGGCCGTTCGACGTGATCGGCGATGTCCACGGCTGCGCGGCCGAGCTGGAAGAACTGCTGGCCGAGCTGGGCTACGCCGACGGCGTGCACCCCGAAGGGCGGACCGCGGTGTTCGTCGGCGACCTCGTCGACCGCGGGCCGGACACCCCGGGCGTGCTGCGGCGCGTCATGGGAATGGCCTCGTCGGGGAACGCCCTGGTCGTCTGCGGGAACCACGAGCAGAAGCTGGTGCGCGCGCTGCACGGGCGGAAGGTCAACGTCGCACACGGGCTCGCCGAGTCGCTGGAGCAGCTCGGCGCCGAGACCGAGGAGTTCCGCCGGCAGGCGCACGAGTTCTGCGACGGCCTGATCGCGCACTACGTCCTCGACGGCGGCAAGCTCGTCGTCGCGCACGCCGGGCTGCCCGAGCGCTACCACGGGCGCGCGTCCGGGCGGGTCCGCAGCATGGCGCTCTACGGCGACACGACCGGCGAGACCGACGAGTACGGCCTGCCGGTGCGGCTGCCGTGGGCGCGCGACTACCGCGGGTCCGCGATGGTCCTCTACGGGCACACGCCGACGCTGGAACCGGAGTGGGTCAACAACACCATGTGCCTCGACACCGGGGCCGTCTTCGGCGGGAAGCTGACGGCGCTGCGGTACCCGGAGCGCGACGTCGTCTCGGTGAAGGCGCACCAGGTCTGGTACGAGCCGACCAAGCCGCTCGACGCGTCGCGGCCGCTCGGTGGGCGTGAGCCCGCCGTGCTGGAGCTGGCCGACGTCACCGGCAAGCGGGTCGTGCAGACCATGCAGCACGGCCGGGTCGGCGTCTCGGCGGAGCAGTCGGCCGCGGCGCTGGAGGTGATGAGCCGGTTCGCGGTGGACCCGCGCTGGCTCGCCTACCTGCCGCCGACGATGGCGCCGTGTTCGACGTCTTCGCGCGAGGATTACCTGGAGTACCCGGAGGAGGCGTTCGCCGAGTACCGCGCGGCCGGCGTGCAGTCGGTGCTGTGCGAGGAGAAGCACATGGGCTCGCGAGCCGTCGTGCTCGTGTGCCGGGACGACGACGTCGCTTACAAGCGCTTCGGCGTCCAGGGCGGCGGAGCGGTGTACACGCGCACCGGACGGCCGTTCTTCTCGACGGCGCAGAATCTCGAGCTGCTGGCGGACGTGCGTTCGGCGGCGGCCGGGCTGTTCGAGGAGCTGGACAGCGGCTGGCTGCTGCTCGACGCCGAGCTGCTGCCCTGGAGCGCGAAGGCGGGTTCGCTGATCTCGAACCAGTACGCGTCGGTCGGCGCGGCCGCCCAGGCCGTGCTGCCCGCCGCCGTCTCCGCGCTGGCGACGGCGGCCGCGCGCGGCATCGACGTCACGGACCTGCTGGCGCGGACGGCGTCGCGGGAGTCCACTGTGGACTCCTACCGGGCGGCGTACCGGCGTTACTGCTGGCCGACGACGGGGTTGGACGGCGTGCGGCTGGCGCCGTTCCAGCTGCTGGCGTCGGAAGGCGCGAGCTACCACGACCGGCCGCACTCGTGGCACCTGTCGATGCTGGAGAAGCTGGCCGGACCGCGGTTCCAGCGCACCCGGACGCTGGCGGTGGACGTCCTCGACGAGACGTCGGTCGCCGCGGGCGTCGCGTGGTGGGAGGAGCTGACGGCCGCGGGCGGCGAAGGCATGGTCGTCAAGCCGGCGGCCAACCTGACCCGTGGCGCGCGCGGACTGGCGCAGCCGGGGGTGAAGGTGCGCGGGCGCGAGTACCTGCGGATCATCTACGGCCCGGACTACACGCTGCCGGAGAACCTCGAGCGGCTGCGCAAGCGGGGGCTCAACCGCAAGCGGATGCTGGCCCTGCGCGAGTACGCGCTCGGGCTGGAGGCGCTGGAGCGCGTCGCGCGGGGCGAGCCGCTGTGGCGGGTCCACGAGTGCGTCTTCGCGGTGCTGGCGCTGGAGTCGGACCCGGTGGACCCGCGGCTCTAGTGGTCGCGGGCCGCCGGCCGTTTGACGCTGGAACGGGCGTTCGGCGATGGAGGATTCTGGCCGCTCGGCGTCCCAAATCCGCCATCGTCACCTCGCGGCCATGCCCTCAGCCGGTGATGACCGGCTCGGCGACCTGCGTCCGCCCTGGCCCGCTGACGGCCGCGGCGGTCGTCGGTGCGGCCGCGACGGCGTGGGGGCAGTACGCGTCCGGTGACCTGCGGGCCTACGACGTCCTGGCCGGGTTGCTCGGCTGCGCGCTCGTGCCGCTGGTGTTCCGCCGGCCGGTGCGGAGCACGCTCGCGCTGGCGGTGCTGGCCGTCCTGTCGCCGCTCGCGACTCCGCCCGCCGTGCTCGGCGTGCTGCAGGTCGCGCGGTCACGGCCGTGGAGCCACGCGGTCGCCGTCGCCGTGGCCGGTGTCGCGGCCCACGCCCTGCGCGGCCGCTGGCGGCCGACCGACGGGCTGCCCTACGGCTGGTGGCTGGCGCTGGCGGTGCTCGCGCACGTCGCCGTCGTCGGGCTCGGCGCGCTCTCCGCGGGCCGCGACGCCGTGCTCATCGCCCTCGACGAACGGGCCCTGCGCGCCGAAGCCGAGCAGGGCCGGCGCATCGCCGAGGCGCGCACGGCCGAACGCGCGTCGATCGCGCGCGAGATGCACGACGTCCTCGCGCACCGGCTTTCGCTGCTCGCGACCTACGCCGGCGCGCTCGAATACCGGCCCGACGCCCCGCCGGAGAAGCTCGCCCAAGCGGCCGGGGTGGTGCGGGCCGGGGCGCACCAGGCGCTCGGCGAGCTGCGGGAAGTGATCGGGCAGCTGCACGACGACCCGGTGCCCGACGGCACGGAACAGCCCGTGCCCGAGCTGACCGACCTGCCGGGGCTCGTCGAGGAGTCCCGCGCGGTCGGCACGGCGGTGCAGGTGACCGGCGAGGTCGGCGGGGTGCCGGGGATGGCGGGGCGCACGGCCTACCGCGTCGTCCAGGACGCACTGACGAACGCCCGCAAGCACGCGCCGGGCCAGCCGGTGCGGATCGCGCTGGGCGGGGAGGCCGGGGCCCGGCTGGAGATCGACGTCACCAACCCGCTCGGCCCGGCCGGGGATCCCCAGCGGGTGGCCGGGCACGGGCTCGTCGGCCTCACCGAGCGCGTCCGGCTGGCCGGCGGGCAGCTCGACCACCAGCGGACCGGCGGCGAGTTCCGGCTGCGGGCCTGGCTGCCGTGGCCGCGATGACCCGGTTGCTGCTGGTGGACGACGACCTCGTCCGCGCCGGGCTGACGCTGATGCGCGGCCGAACCCGCCGGAAGTGATCGTGCTGACGACGTTCGACACGGACGAGAACGTGCTGCTGGCCCTGCGCGCCGGGGCGAGCGGGTTCCTGCTGAAGGACGCGGCGCCGCACCCGGATCGCCCTGCTGACGCACGACGCGGCGCGGTGCTGACGCGGGTCAGTCGGCCTTGGCGGGCGAGGTGTCCCCGGCCGCCTTCTGCTCCACAACCGGCTCGGCCTCGGACTTGGCGGGCTCGCCCGCGGCCGGAGCCGGCTCGGCCGTCTCGGCCGGTTCGTCGAAGCTGGCCGGGACGCGCTTGAGGTGCTTCGTCATCGAGCGGACCAGGAACGCCACCGCGATGAGGAACAGGATCAGCACCAGGAAGCCGACCGGAGAAGACTTGCCGAAGTCCTCCCCCTGCCCGCCGTTGTCGCCGTTGCCGGGTTGCTGCGCCAGCACCACTGCCGACGCGGTCACCGGAAGCGCCACGACGGCCGGCAGCGTCAGACTCATGTGTTCACCTTCTCCTTGATGCCGGCGAACAGGTCATCCTCCGGCAACGTGCTGTCCACCTGCGACTTGACCAGCTCGTACTCTTCGGTCGGCCAGATCGCCCGCTGGATCTCCAAGGGGACGAAGAACCAGCGGCTGTTCGGGTCGATCTGCGTGGCGTGCGCCTTCAGCGCCTCGTCACGCGCCTCGAAGTATTCACCGCACTCGACGCGGGTCGTCACCCGCTCCATCACATCGGCCCGGTCGGGGTCCCACTTCGCCAGCCACTCGGTGTACGGCGACTCGAGCCCGGCCTCCTTCAAGGCGGCGTCGAAGGCCACCATCCGGGCCTTCGAGAACCCGTGCATGTAGTACAGCTTCAGCGGCTGCCACGGCTCGCCCGCGTCGGGGAATCGGTCCGGGTCGGCCGCCGCGTCCCACGCCGCCATCGACACCTCGTGGGTGCGGATGTGGTCGGGGTGCGGGTAGCCGCCGTTCTCGTCGTAGGTGGTGATGACGTGCGGGCGGAACTCCCGGATCACGCGCACCAGCGCCTCGGTGGACTCCTCCAGCGGCACCACCGCGAACGAGCCCTCGGGCACCGGCGGCAGCGGGTCGCCCTCCGGCAGGCCGGAGTCGACGAAGCCCAGCCAGCGCTGGCTCACACCGAGGATCTTGGCCGCGCGGGCCATCTCCTCCCGGCGGACCTCGCTCATGTTCGCCAGCACCTCGGGACGGTCCATCGCGGGGTTCAGGATGCTCCCCGCTTCACCCCCGGTGCACGTGACGACCAGCACCTCGTGGCCCTCGGCGGCGTAGCGCGCCATGCTGGCGGCGCCCTTGCTGGACTCGTCGTCCGGGTGCGCGTGCACGGCCATCATGCGCAGGCGCGGCCCGGCGGTGTTCCTCAGCTCGTCAGCTTCCACCATGCTCCGAACGACTCCCTTTCCACCCTTATTCCGCATCCGCACCGGGACCCACCTGCGGGCCGCCCACCCGGCCAGCGGATACTCGATCCCGTAGGCGGTACCCGTGCCGGACGACACCCATTGTCCCCAGGGGTACGACGAGTTCGAGCAGGAGGCCCCGGGTTGGCAGGCGGACCGGCGGAAACGGTCGTCGGGAGCAGCGCGTCGGCGCTCCCCGAAGGCCGCTACGGCACCGACCGCGCACCCACCTCCCGGCGCTGGCGGCGCTGGTTGTTCCTGGCCATCGCCCTGGTCGTCAGCGGGGTGGTCGCGTACGTCGCCTACGTCAACCTCGGGTCCGCGCCGATCGACGCCGAGCGCGTCGCCTTCAGCGGCAAACCGGGCAACGCGATGGAAATCACCCTCAACGTGACCCGCGACGACAACAACCGGCCGGGCGTGTGCGTCGTCCGCGTCCGCGACAAGACCGGCGCCGAGAGCGGCCGCAAAGAGCTCCTGATTCCCGCCGGCGCGAAGTACAGCACCATCACCACCACGATCAAGAGCATCGGGGCTCCGGTGACCGCCGACGTGTACGGCTGCTCGTACGATATACCACGGTACCTGTCAACCCCATAGCGGCCAACGGGGTGAACCGCGCGCTCAACGCCCACGACGCGCGGAAATAAGGGGCTTGGCCCTGTCCTGCCGTGATAGTCTGACCCCTCAGCACGGCCCACGACGGGCCGTGTTTTTCCTTTATCTCAGCCACGCGGGCACCTAGGCCCGTGTGGGCCGGCTTGAACACGCAAGCCTGGCAGGCCCGACGAGGAGATGGTGACCGTGAGCGACACCAAGGTGACCTGGCTGACCCAGGATGCCTACGACCGGCTCAAGACCGAGCTCGACGAGATGATCGAGAATCGGCCGGTTATCGCCGCGCGCATCAACGACAGCCGCGAAGAGGGCGACCTCAAGGAGAACGGCGGCTACCACGCCGCCCGTGAGGAACAGGGCCAGGCCGAGGCACGCATCCGGCACCTGCAGGAGCTGCTGCGCGGGGCCAAGGTCGGCGAGGCGCCGGCCAACGACGGCACCGCCGGCCCGGGCAAGGTGCTGACCGTCCGGTACGACGGTGACGACGACGAGGAGAAGTTCCTGCTCGCCACCCGCGAAGAGGGCGCCGAGGGCGGCCTCGACGTCTACTCCCCCGAGTCGCCGCTGGGCAAGGCCCTGCTCGGCGCCAAGGAGGGCGAGTCGCGTGAGTACGAACTGCCGAACGGCAAGTCCCAGAAGGTGACCCTCGTCAAGGCCGTTCCCTACAGCGACGGCAAGTAGCGGTCCGGGCGCGCCCGGTTCATCCGTCGCCGGGCGCGCGTCCCCGCAGCTAGCGTGTCCTCCCAGGAGCCACATTCCGGGAGGACGTCAGTGAGCACGGAACCGATCTGCCAGGCCTGCGGCATGCAGTACGCCGAGGCCCGGGACAACTGCCCGGTCTGCGAGGACGAACGCCAGTACGTCCCGGCGGCCGGGCAGCAGTGGACGAACCTGGCCGCACTCCGCGCGAGCGGTACTTACACTCCGCGCGTCGAGGAACAGGGCCCCGGCATCGTCGGCGTCGGCTCGAACCCCGGGTTCGCGATCGGCGAACGCGCCCTGCTGGTGCAGGCGGAGTCCGGCAACTTCCTCTGGGACTGTGCGGCGTACCTCGACGACGCGCTCGTCGAGCGGGTCCGCGCCCTCGGCGGCATCACCGGCATCGCGATCAGCCACCCGCACTACTACACGACGATGGTCGAGTGGGCGCACGCCTTCGACGCGCCGATCTACCTCCACGAAGGCGATCAGCAGTGGATCGGCCGGCCCGATCCGTCGGTGGAGCTGTGGTCCGGCACGACCCTGGACGTCGCTCCCGACCTGCGGCTGATCAACCTGGGCGTCCACTTCGACGGCGGCACGGTCCTGCACTGGCCGGCGGGCGAAGAGGGCCGCGGCGCGTTGCTGTCGGGCGACATCGTGCAGGTGATCCCCGACCGCACGCACGTCGGTTTCATGTACAGCTACCCGAACCTCGTCCCGGAGCGCCCGCACATCGTCCGCCGCGCGGCGGAACTGCTGGCGGGCTACCACTTCGAGGCGATCTACGGCGCGTGGTGGGACGCGATCGTGCGCACCGACGGCTTCGAGGTCGTGCAGCGCTCGGCGAAGCGCTACCTGACCCAGGTCATCGACGAAGGCTGACGCGCACCCGTCGTGAGTGGTTAGGGCGGTTAGAACCGCCCTAACCACTCACGACCGGGCGGTGCGTTCCAGCAGGGGGCGGACGCGCGGCGGGACCGGCGTCGACAGCGCGATCGACGTCGACGTCCGCTGGACGTCCGGGACGCCGACCACCTCGTCGATCACCCGCTGCAGGTCGTCGTTGCCCCGCGCCACCATGCGGACGAACAAGTCACCCTGGCCCGTCGTCGCGTGGACCTCGCAGACCTCGTCGATCGCCGCGAGGGCCTGCGCCACCTCCGCGCGGCGGCCCTGCGCTATCTCGATCACCGCGAACGCCGTGAGGCCGTAACCCATCGCCGCCAGGTCGAGCTCCGGCGGGAACCCGCCGAGGATGCCGCGCTCGGCCAGGCGGTCGAGGCGCGCCTGGACCGTGCCGCGGGCCACCCCGAGGCGGCGGGCGCACTCCAGCACCCCGAGCCGCGGGGTGTCCGTAAGCAACAGCAGCAGCCGCGCGTCCAATGCGTCGAGGTTCTCCGACATTGCCCTCTTCCCTGCACAAGTTGTCCATGATGACAGCCGATGTCCCGCAGACACCGATCATATTGTCCAGCAAAAACTGAGACCATTGCACATCTTGCCTCACGAGGCGGATCCTTCGAGGTATGACCCAGACTGCCGAACCCCACCAGGGTGCCCTCGACGACGTCAGCTACGACCAGCTGCGTCAGCTCGTCGGCCTCGTCGACCACGACGCCTCGACAGACCCGTTCCCGGTCAAGGCCATGGACGCGGTCGTGTTCATCGCCGGCAACGCGACCCAGACCGCCTGGTACTACCAGATCGCGTTCGGGATGCAGCTCGTCGCCTACTCCGGCCCCGAGACGGGGAACTTCGAGCGCAAGTCCTACGTGCTCAAGTCCGGCTCGGCCCGGTTCGTCATCACCGGTGGCGTGCGGCCGGACTCGGCGCTGCTCGAGCACCACCGCAAGCACGGCGACGGCGTCATCGACCTGGCGCTGGAGACCACCGACGTCGACAAGTGCATCGAGCACGCCCGCGCGCAGGGCGCGACCGTCCTCGAGGAGCCGCACGACGTCTCCGACGAGCACGGCACCGTGCGCGTCGCCGCGATCGCGACCTACGGCGAAACCCGCCACTCGCTGGTCGACCGGTCGCGCTACACCGGCATCTACCTGCCCGGCTACGAGCCGCGCGAGAGCACCGTCAAGCGGCCCGAAGGCGCGCCGAAGCGGCTGTTCCAGGCCGTCGACCACTGCGTCGGCAACGTCGAGCTCGGCAAGATGGACTACTGGGTCGACTGGTACCACCGCGTCATGGGCTTCGTGAACATGGCGGAGTTCGTCGGCGACGACATCGCGACCGAGTACTCGGCCCTGATGAGCAAGGTCGTCTCGAACGGCAACCACCGGGTGAAGTTCCCGCTGAACGAGCCCGCCGTGGCGAAGAAGAAGTCGCAGATCGACGAGTACCTCGAGTTCTACGGCGGCGCGGGCTGCCAGCACATCGCGCTGGCCACCAACGACATCATCGCCACGGTCACCGCGATGCGCGCCGCCGGCGTCGAGTTCCTGGACACCCCGGCGTCGTACTACGAGGACCCGGAGCTGCGCGCCCGGATCGGCAACGTCCGCGTGTCGATCGAGACGCTCAAGGAGCACAGCATCCTCGTCGACCGCGACGAGGACGGCTACCTGCTGCAGATCTTCACCAAGCCGATCGGCGACCGGCCGACCGTGTTCTACGAGCTCATCGAGCGCCACGGTTCGCTCGGCTTCGGCAAGGGCAACTTCAAGGCGCTGTTCGAAGCCATCGAGCGTGAACAGGACCGCCGCGGCAACCTCTGAGCCGCGATACGACCAAAGGCCACCATCGGGCACCTCCGGGTCCCCTATGGTGGCCTTTGGTGTGTTCACGGAACCGCGAGCGGCTCCGATCCGTCAGTGTGGAGACGGCGACAGGGAGGGCCGGGATGCCGGACAGCGTCGACGCGAGCGACGAGATGATCGACAACTGGACCAAGCGGCTCGAGGACAACGCCGCGCGGTACCAGGCGCTGGCCGATCGCATGCAGGGCCAGACGATCACCGAGCGGTCGAAGGACGGCCTCGTCACGGTGACGGTCGATTCGCGCGGCCTGCTGAAGAACCTCGTCATCGCGGAGTCCGCCGCCGGCGCCAAGCGGATGGCCGAGGTCTCGGCGCAGGTGATGCAGCTGGTGCAGCGCGCGCAGGCGCGGATCCCGGAACTGCTGCAGCAGGCCATGACCGAGACCACCGGCACGGGTGACCAGGCCGCCGTGGAGATCGTCCGCGAGGCGCAGAGCACGTTCCCGCAGCCGCCGCCGGAGCCCGAACCCGCGTTCCCGGAACCCGACCGCGTCCGCCGGTTCCTGCCCGACGACAACGAAGAGCCGCCGCCGCGCACTCCGCCGCCGGCACCGCAACCGCCGGCACCGCAGCCGCCGCAGCCCCGGCGTCGTCGCCCGGCCGACAACGACGATGACGACGACTTCGGCGGCCCGATCCTTTCCTGAGGGGGAAAAACCGTGTCAGACGTGGAACTCAGCACCGACCTCACCGCGCACGCCAAGCAGCTGGACGCCATCGGTGACGGGCTGCAGCAGGCCGTCGACGCGGCGAACCAGGTCAGCATGCCGACGGACGCCTACGGAATCCTCTGCCAGCCGTTCCGGATGCTGCTCGACCCGGTGGAGCAGTACGGGATCGACGCGCTCAAGGACGCCGTGCAGGCGATGACCGCCGTCTCCGGCAAGGTGCGCGAAGCCGCGGCGGCGTACCACACCTACGAAGCCGGGGTCGCCGACGATCTGACCAAGTCCACGGACGGTGCCTGATGCCCGAGGGCAACCCGCTCGTCGCGGACGCCAAGCAGGACCCCGACGGGCCGGGCGCGCTGACCGCCGGCAACGGCGACTACGGCTGGGCCGGCGGCATCGGCATCGCCGAGTCGTCGATGGACGCGTTCAACGGGATCAAGGACGGCGACTGGGTTTCCGGCGGCCTGGGCGTGCTGAGCCTGGCCGGCGAGATCGCGGGCGCGGCCGTCGACCCGTTCGGGTACCTGATGTCGTCGGTGGCGTCGTTCCTGATGGAGCACATCCAGCCGTTGAAGGACATGCTGGACTCGCTCGCGGGCAACCCGCCGGTCATCCAGTCGTACGCGGACACCTGGGGCAACGTCTCGAAGGCGCTGGGCGAACGAAAGACCGACTTCGACAACGCGGTCAAGACGGGCACGGCGGGGTGGCAGGGCGCGGGCGCCGACGCCTACCGCAAGTTCGCCACCGAGCACAGCGACGCCCTGTCCGGCGCGGCAACGGTCGCCGGCGCGATCAGCACGGTCACCATGATCATGGGCCAGGTCGTCTCGTTCGTCCGGGAGACCGTGCGCCAGCTGATCGCGGACCTGGTCGGCAAGCTCATCGCGTGGGTGATGGAGGAAGTCTTCTCGCTGGGCTTCGGCACACCGGTCGTCGTCGCACAGGCGTCGGCGGCGATCGCCAAGTGGGGCAAGAAGATCGGCGACCTGCTCAAGAAGCTGACCGACACGATCCGCAAGGTGTCGCCGCTGCTGTCGAAGCTCGTCGACATCTTCGAGAAGATCGCCAAGGTCTTCGGCAAGGTCCTGGGCAAGGTCAGCGGCCTGGACGGGCTGAAGATCAAGGAGGGCGGCTTCGTCCACAAGGTCCCCAAGGGCGAGGGAGGAGTACACGCGAGAGCCCACGGCGGCGCGGAGGACTCACCGGACGGCTCTGACGGTTCTTCGGGCGATTCCTCGGGCGGCGACGGGTCCGGCGATTCCTCGGCCGATTCCGGTGCCGGCCATGGGAATTCGGACTCGCCGAGTGCGGACCCGATGAACACGGACTCCTCGCCGGACGCGGCCTCCCGCCGAAGCCCGAGCCGCGAGGAGCCCGGCTCCCACGCACCCGACGGCGACACATCGGCTAGCGACGGAGGCTCGCCGGCCGGAGACTCGAGCCCATCGACGGCTCGCGGTGACTCTCCCTCACAGGCGGGGAACACCGGCCCGTCGACCCGCGCTGGTGACGGTTCGCCTTCGCACGCCGGGGACAGCTCGCCAACGCATGCGGGCGACTCCAGCCCGTCGGGGCGGGCCGCGGACAGCAACCCTTCCGCACACGCGGGCGACAACACGCCCTCCCACGCCCCGGACGGTTCACCTTCCCACACTGGGAATTCCAGCCCCTCGGCACACGCGGGCGACAGCTCGCCCTCCCATGCAGGAGACTCCAGCCCCTCCGCGCGGGCCGCGGACAACAGCCCTTCGCCGACCCGGGCGGGCGACAGCTCTCCCTCGCACGCGGGCGACTCCAGCCCCTCCGCACGAGCCACCGACAGCAGTCCCTCCGCACACGCGGGTGACAACTCGCCCTCTCGCGCCGGAGATTCGAGCCCCTCGCCGACCCGGGCGGGTGACAGCTCTCCCTCGCACGCCGGGGACTCCAGCCCCTCCGTGCGGGCTGGCGACAGTGGCCCCGCACCGACGCACTCCGGGGCGCCCGGTCACTCCGGCTCGGGGAGCCCTTCGCACTCGTCGCCCGCTGGGCGGACTGATGGGCCCGGCTCGCACGTCGGTGGGGACAGTCCTGGCAGTGCCGCGCCGCTGCGGGGCGATGGCACCACCTCCGCCAGTGGTACCGCTCCCGCGCCCTCGCGCACCGGTGATCCGGGGGGTCAGTTCCCGTCGCCGCGCGGTGGGGACGGTGCCGTCTCCGGTGTTCCGCCGCAGGGTGGCGCGCCGATGGGTGGGGGCATGCCGCCCGGTGGCGGGCCCGGCGGTGGCGGTGGGCCTGGTGGCGGTTCCCCGCGCACCGGCGGCGGTGCCGGCTGGACCGGTACCCCGGGCAGCCCCGGGGCGCGCTCGCCGCACGTCGACGCGCCCGGGCGGCCCCGCACCGGCGGCGATCTGCCCGACGGCCGTCCACGCACCGGCACTCCCGAGGGGCGGCCGCGCACCGACCTTCCCGAAGGCCGCCCGCGCACTGACATTCCCGATGGACGTCCGCGTCCCGGCCGCGATCTCCCCGAGGCGCGGCCTGGTGACGCCCCGCGACCGCGCACTCCGGATGCGCCCGCGCCGGCGGCTCGTGGCTTCGGGCCCGACACCCGCTCCGGTGGGCACGCTCCCGGCACCCGGCCGGGCGGTCCCGGGCACACCGGCCCCGGCGGTCCGCACAGTCCCGAAAGCCACGGCCCACACGAAAACCGTCCGCACGACAACCGTCCGCACGAGAACAGCCCGCAAGAAAGCGGCCACCACGACCCGGACGGTGGCCCGCCCCACCACGGTGAGCCGCTCAGCCCGGACGAGGTCAACGCGCGGCACGCCGAAAGCACGCCGTCCGGTAGCTCCTACCACGCCGGTGACCCGGACTTGGGCGACCTGCCGCACCGCGTGCAGCCCGACCCCGACGGCCGCTACACCGTCGATGTGCACGTCACTCCGGATGGCCACGCCCGCATCGGCGACCGGCTCTACACGCCGGAGGAGTTCGCGGATGTCTTGCGCCGCAACGGTGACTACGACGGCCGGCCCGTCCGGCTGATCGGGTGCGACGCCAGTTCCAACGACTTCGCGCACCGGCTCTCGCGTGAGCTCGACACCGAGGTGATGGCTCCGACGAAGCCGGCGTGGACCGATGCGCACGGCCGGGTCTTCTCGTCCGACTACGAGATCGGTCCGGACGGGAAGATGCGCCCGCGCATCCCGCCGGACGGCGAGTGGAACACCCACCACCCGGACGGCACCGCCCACCGCGCCGGCGACGACGGCTTCGCGCCGGACAGCCACCACGGCGACCCGCACGACGTCGACGCCGATAGCGCGCGGCACCGCGGCGATGGCGACGAGGACGGCTCGCCCTCCCACGCGGACGAAGACGACGACGAGTTCGACCTCGACGGCTGGGGCGAGCACGAAATCTCGCCCACGGACCCGAGGTACGACGAACGGCTCGTCGACTTCGACCGCCCCGGGCACGAGCACCCGCACGACTCGCCGGCCAACCCGTACCACCGGCCGCCCGACTCGCCGCAGACGATCGAGTCCGGCCCGCGCCCGCGGGACCGCACCACGCCGGGCGACTTCTCGACGCCGGTGCCGACCCAGCCCCGGGTGCTCGGCGACGTCGAGCTCAAGCCCGACACCGAATACCGGGTGGTCAACAAGACCAAGACCGGGGAGATCGCGTCGGAGACGCGGTTCTTCACCGACTCCGAGGGCAAGGTCAAGTGGGTCGAGTGCACGCCCGGTGGCGGCCGGACGGCCGACGGCGTCAAGCTGCCCGCGAACCCGGACTTCAACTACCCGCTGCTGCCCGACTGCCAGTACCGCGTCGACAACTTCAACGACCCGGCGAAGAAACTGGACTACCACACGGATGCCCGTGGCCAGACGGACGCCGCCACGGGGCAGCCGGAGTACCGCGAGTCGAACGAGGACTACCGCGACGCCGGCGGCCGGTTCACCGGGCAGGGCCGCGCGGGCCACGAAGGCCAGAACGCCTACCGCGGCGACCCGGACCACGGCGAAGTCCGGTGGGCGGGCGGTCACCTCGTCTCCACCGAGGGCGGTGGCCCCCCGGGGTACGGCAACATGCACGGGCAGATGGCCGCGTCCAACAGCGGGCACGCCCGCGACGGCTGGGATCCGCCGGAAACCTGGCGGCGCCAGGAGGAACAGCTCGCCTCGTACCACAACCCGCCCGACCGCGAGGTCGAGCTGCTGCAGGTGAGCACGCCGCGGCGGGCCGACGGACTGTCCGAAGAGGACGTCATGCGGTGGCGGGTCACCGAGGTCGACCCGGAGACAGGCGAGCGCGTTTCCCGGGTGTACGAGCGGGTGTTCGTCAACGTGCCGGAGAACATCGACCCCAACGCGACGGTGAGGCGTTATGGCGAGCCCTGATGAGCTGGTCCCGGCGATCTTCGACGCGGTCGGGCAGGCGCTGCCGCCGAACTGGCGGCGCGTCACGTTCCGGGTGTGGGCGACGGTCGTGGCGTACCAGACCGAACTGACGGTCGCCATGGCCGACGGCAGCTCGCCGGAGGTCGCGCCGCCCGCGGTGACGAACCTGATCGCCGCGCTGCGCGAGGTGATGTACCAGCCGGGCCGGGGCACCTGGTTCTCCGCGAGTTTCCGGCTGCGCGCGGGCGAAGAGCCCGAGGCGTCGTTCAACTACGACCAGGACCCGCGGTGGTTCCCGGAGCTGCCGCCGGTGGCGTTCGCCCGCGACGTCGCCGCTTTCCCCCGCGCGGACGAGCGGATCCCGGACTGGCTGCGCGCGCTGCTGGCCGACGCGGCGGCCGTGGCGGCGCCGGAAGACTAGGGTCACCACGACGAATCCCCCACCGGTGAACGAAAACGGAGGACCGGACAGCATGACGCTGACCCCCATCGAGCAGAACGAGCTGCTCGGCGAGATCGCCGAGCAGCTCATCGCGGCGGCCCCGCCGAACTGGCAGCGGCTGGTGTTCGACTTCATGGCCGTCGGCAAGCACGTCGACGTCGGGCTCGGCGCGGCGCTGGACAACGGTGCCCGGCAGCCGGTGCCCGTGCCGCGGGAAGTGTCGAAGCCGCTGGCGAAACTGCGCCGGGGGATGTACGCCGACGGCATCGGCACGTGGTACTCGATGGACATGGTGATCGACCGGCCCGACCGGTTCCAGGCGCGGTTCAACCGGGACGACGAGCCGCCGTTCCGGAACCCGCCGGCGCCCGAGCAGTACGCGCTGGACCAGGAGCGCTACCCGCGCACCCCCGAAAACACCCCGCCGTGGTTCCGGGCGAAGCTCGGTTCGTGACCGCGGCCGCTCGTCAGTGAACCCGGAGGGGGATGAACCGTGAGCCAGCCACGAGGACCGTTGCGGCCGGAGCAGCAGCATGAGCTCGTCCGGCAGATCGGCGCGGTGCTGACGGGGCAGGTGCCACCGGGCTGGCGGCAGCTGCGGGTCGAGTACCGCGCCGCCGGGCGGCACATCGAGGCCGACCTGCTGGTGACCGCCCCGGACGGGCTCCCCCGGACCCTGCCGCCGCACCCGGAGGCCGTGCGGCTGCTCGGCGTCCTGCGGGCGGGCATGTACCAGCCCGGGCTCGGCACCTGGCTCGGCGCGGTCCTCGTGTTCGACCCCGGCGGGCCGGCCGACGCCGACTTCGGACGGCCGGACCTCGAACCGCCGTTCCGGCACCAGCCCCCGCCCATCGGTTTCCAGGACGAGCTGCGGTTCTTCCCGCGCGCCGACGAGCAGATCCCCGGCTGGCTGCGGGAGCGGGCCGGCCTGCCGACGTCGACCCCGGTCCCGCAGGCGCCACTCGGCCCGGACGAGAAGGTGCGCACGCCCCGCGTCCACGACGGTCTCGACGCGTCGGGCCGGCCGGTCATCCGGCGGCCGGCCCTCGTCCCGGCCGAGATCGAGCGGTTGCTGGCCTACCTGGAGGCGGCGCCGGTCATCCTGGCGTCCCGGAGCAACGGCGCCGACGTGTTCGCGCCGGAGCGGACCGACGCCGTGCCGATGAACTTCCGCACCGACGGGGCGTGGGCCTGGCCCGGCGCCGTCGGGTACTACCTGCGTGAGCACGGGGTGCCGCCGGATCCGGACCTGGTCGCCCACATCCGGGCCCGGCGGTTCGCCGCGCCGTCGGAGGTCTCCGCCGAGGCCACGGTCCTGGCGCTGGCGGCGATCACCGGCGAGCGGCTGTGAAACCCGGAAAGCCTTAGACGACCGTGTAACCGGCGTTCGTGAGCGCGATCTCGATCTCCTTGCAGTGCTCGGGACCGCGGGTCTCCAGGGCCAGGGCGACGTCGGCCTCGCCGAGGTCGAGGCTGCCGGAGATCCGGGAATGCTCGACGTCGAGCACGTTCGCGCCCTGCCCGCTGACGCACGACAGCACGCCCACGAGCGACCCCGGCCGGTCCGGGACCCGCAGGTGCAGCCGCAGGTAGCGGCCGCCCGCGGTCATGCCGTGCTGGATGATCTGCAGGAGCAGCACCGGGTCGACGTTGCCGCCGGAGAGGATCGCCACGACCGGCGGCTCGAACGCGCCGGGGTGCTGCAGCAGCGCGGCGACGGTGGCCGCGCCGGCGGGCTCGACGACCAGCTTGCGCCGTTCCAGGCAGAGCAGCACCGCCCGCGAGAGCGACTGCTCGGACACCGTCACGACGTCGTCGACCAGCGACGCGACGTGGGCGAAACTGACCGGGCCCGGCTCGCCGACCGCGATGCCGTCGGCCATGGTCGACGTCTGGCTCAGCCGGACGGGCGCGCCCGCGACCAGCGACGGCGGGTACGCGGCGGCCTCCTCGGCCTGGACGCCGATGACCTTGACGTCCGGCCGCACGGCTTTGACGGCGGAGGCGACCCCGCCGACCAGCCCGCCGCCGCCGGTGGCGACGAGGATCGTCTTGACCCCGGGCACCTGCTCGAGGATCTCGAGCCCGACGGTGCCCTGGCCGGCGATGACGTCCTGGTGGTCGAAGGGGTGGATGAACACCGCGCCGGTCCGCTCGCCGAACTCGATCGCGGCGGCGAGGGTCTCTTCGAGCAGCGCGCCGTGCAGGTGGACCTCGGCACCGTAACCGCGCGTGGCGGCCAGCTTGGGCAGCGGCGCCCGCAACGGCATGAAGACCGTCGACCGGGCGCCGAGCAGCGACGACGCGAGCGCGACGCCCTGCGCGTGGTTGCCGGCACTGGCCGCGACGACGCCCCGCGCGCGCTCCTCGTCGGTGAGGCCGTGGATGCGGGTGTAGGCGCCGCGGATCTTGAACGAGCCCGTGCGCTGCAGGTTTTCGCACTTCAGGTGCACCGGACCGCCGTGGAGCCGGCGCAGGTCGCGCGCGTGCTCCATCGGCGTCACCCGGGTCACTCCTTTGAGGAGTTCGCGGGCGGCCTGGATCCGCTCGATGGTGACGAGTTCCATGAGCCGGATGATGCCACTCAGGAGATCCACAGGTTGATCGGACCGGGAGCCGGGTACCCTTGGCGTGTCAACTTGCGGTAAACAGGGAGCAACCATGGCACGGGGGAAACCCGCGAACGCCGCTCAACGGGCGCGCGCCACCCGCTCCGCCGGGCTGGTCCCGCTCGTGATCGGGCTGGCGTCGGCCGCCGCCCTGACCGGAGCCGCCTACATCACGGTGGACAGCGCTTCGTGCGCGTCACCGGCCCAGTACATCCGCCACGACAGCCACGTCGAGCTGGTCGGCGGCTGCGTCGACGGCGCGGACCTGCCCGCCGCGGGCACCCCGAAGTCCGGCACCGTGGTGCACGGCAACTACAACCCCTGACCTGCGCGAAGCTTTCGCGGAACGGCCCCGGAACCAGTCGGTTCCGGGGCCGTTTCGCTGTCTTCGGGACGTCAGCCGAGCGCGGTCAGCAGGTCGGCGACCAGGTCGGTGCCGTCTTCGATGCCGACCGAGAGGCGCAGCAGGTCCGCCGGCACCTGCAGCGTCGAGCCCGCGGTGCTCGCGTGCGTCATCTTGCCCGGGTGCTCGATCAGCGACTCGATGCCGCCGAGCGACTCCGCAAGGATGAAGAGCTTCGTGCGCGCGGCGACGTCCAGCGCCGCCTGCTCGCCGTCGACGTGGCTGAACGAGACCATGCCGCCGAAGCGGCGCATCTGCTTCGCCGCGATCTCGTGGCCGGGGTGCTCCGGCAGGCCCGGGTAGTAGACCTTCGCGACTTTCGGGTGCTTCAGCAGCGCCTGCACGACCAGCTCGGCGTTGTCGCTGTGCCGCTCCATGCGCAGGGCCAGGGTCTTGATGCCGCGCAGGGTCAGCCACGCGTCGAACGGGCCGGGGACCGCGCCGGCGGCGTTGCGCAGGTAGAAGAACTGCTCGCGCAGCTCGTCCTCGTTGGTGACGATCGCGCCGCCGACGACGTCGGAGTGGCCGCCGAGGTACTTGGTGGTCGAGTGCAGCACGATGTCCGCGCCGAGCGAGAGCGGGTTCTGCAGGTACGGCGTCGCGAAGGTGTTGTCGACGACCAGGCGGGCGCCGGCGTCGTGCGCGACCCCGGCCAGCGCGGCGATGTCGGCGATGCCGAGCAGCGGGTTGGTCGGCGACTCGCACCAGATCAGCTTGGTCTCGGGCCGGATCGCGGCGCGCACCTCGTCGAGGTTGCCGAGGTCCGCGACGGTGTGCTCGACGCCCCAGAGGCTGAGCACCTTGTCGATCAGGCGGAACGTGCCGCCGTAGGCGTCGTTGCCGAGCACGAGGTGGTCGCCGGGGCGCAGCGTGCTGCGCAGCACCACGTCGGACGCGGCCATGCCGGACGCGAAGGCGAGGGCGTGCCGGCCGCCCTCCAGCGAGGCGAGGGCCTCTTCCAGCGCGCTGCGGGTCGGGTTCGCGGTGCGCGAGTACTCGTAATCGCCCTCGCGAGTGCCGCCGACGCCGTCCTGCGCGTAGGTCGAAGTCTGGTAGATGGGCACGATCACCGCGCCGGTGCGGGGGTCGGGCTTCTGACCGGCGTGGATCGCGCGGGTCTCGAAGCCCAGTTCGGAGTAGTCGTCCACCATCCCTTCAGCGTACGGCCCGGGCCGTACATTCCCGGCAGGTGGGATGGCTCTCGTCACTCACGTCCAGTGACCGGGAGGCCGCACCAGCGGGCGGTCGGCGCCGCCGCCGAAAGGGCGAGCGTCGCGAGGGCCGGGGGCAGCACCAGGACCAGCGCCAGCACCCCGCCGGCCGCCAGGTCACCGGGGCCGCCGAGGTCGACGTACGCCAGCCCGGTCGCCGCCAGCAGCAGCGACGTCAGCGTCGCGACGATCGCCGTCGCGCTGCCCGCGATGCAGCCGAGGCGGCCCAGCGGGTCGTGGCGCAGCAGGAGGACGCCGCCGGGCAGCAGCACCGCCGTGAGGAGCAGGTCGACCGCCGCGTGGACGGCCGTGCGGGGCGCGTCACCCGGGAACCGGACCAGCGCGACGACGTCGAGGAGCAGGCCGGCCAGGTAGAGCAGCCCGCCGACGACGGCGAGGGCCGCGGCGGCCCGCGCCGTCCGGCCGGTGGCGGAGGTGAGCGCGGAGAAGATCACGCGCCGAGGATAGGGCCACGGCGGGTGACCGCGCGATCACCAGCTCTCGGACGTGTAAGCGCCCTGGCCGGTGAACACGGGCAGTGTGGGCGTGCGGTAGCGCAGGTAGCGGAACGTCGGCGGCAGGAAGGCCAGTACCAGCACGAACACCGAGAGCCCGGCGAGGCCGACCCGGTCGACCATGGCGAGGCCGCCGTGGGTGAACATCGCGTCGACGAACCGCGACAGCGGCACCCCGGCCGACAGCGGCTCGGTCAGCAGGGCACCGATCGCCAGCAGCGCGCCGAGCCCGAGCAGGACCGCCCCCGCGGTCGCGCGGAACAACGTCGCCAGCGAGCCGAGCAGCAGCACGAGCCCGGCGAGGAGGAACGCGCCCAGATCGACCAGCACCAACGCGGGCAGCATGCCGAGACTGAATTCGGCGGGCATGTCGAGAAAGATCTTGACCGGCACGAATCCGGCGGCAACCGCGGCCGGCAAACCGAGCAATCCAGCGAGAACGGCCGTTACTCCGGACGGCCTAGCGGATGAATACGAATGCGAATGAGCTACCGGGTAACCGAGCGGACCGGCCACGAATCCCCCATCGACAGAACACGAACATCGGCGCTCAGCCTAGTCTGCACCTGGGGAAGTAGTCCTAAAAAATATCGGAATTCGGCCGGACGGCGGAACCCAAGATCATTTTCCTGCGCTAGAGGCAGAAATCCTGTCACGCGATCACGGCGCGCGATTCACCGACCGCTTGTCCTATTCGGACAATTGCACGCCTGCCTATAAATGCAGCGTGCCCCGGAGCCGAAATGGCTCCGGGGCACGAAAACGGTGTTCACTCACCACTGCTGCGGCGGCTGACCGAACCCTCCGCTGGGCGGGCCCTGCTGCTGCGGCGGCTGTCCCCAGCCCTGCGGCGGCTGACCCGGCTGCTGGCCCGGTTGCTGCGGGTAGCCGTGCGGCGGCTGACCCGGCTGGCCGAAGCCACCCGGCTGCTGCGGCTGCTGGTGCGGCGGCGGGAACCCGCCACCCTGCGGCTGCGGGAACCCGCCACTGGCCGGGTTGGGGCCGCCCGGCTGGCCGTAGCCCGGAGGCGGGCCGTAACCCTGCGGCGGCTGACCGAAGCCCTGTGGCGGCGGGCCGGGCTGCCCCGGCTGGCCGAACCCGGGCTGCTGCTGCGGGCCACCGAAGCCTTGCGGCGGACCGTCGAAGCCCTGCTGCGGGCCACCGAAGCCCGCGGGCGGACCGCCGAAGCCCTGCGGACCGGTCGACGCGGCCGCGCCGTCACCGAGGCCGACGAACTGCTTGGTCGCCGGGAGGAGCCCCAGCACGCCGATCGCCAGCACGAAGATCCCGGCGACGAGGTAGAGCGCCTGGCCGTTGCCGAACTTGATCGTCGCGCCGTCCGGCACGTCGATGCTCAGCTCGATCATGATCAGGATCGCGAAGATCAGCAGCACCGCGCCGCCACCGACCGCCAGGAACGAGGCGATCTTGTTCTTCAGGAACGTGAACACGGCGGCGCCCAGCGCGGCCAGACCGCCGACCAGCACCAGGATGTAGTAGATGGTCAACGCGCCGGGCGAGATGTACTGCCCGGCGTCCTTGGCCGCCTGGATCTGCTGGTCGGTGACCTTGCCGACGGCGTCGGAGTACGTGGTGAAGTCGCTGTCGAACATGTCGACGAAGAAGAACACCACCGCGAGCAGGCCGAAGATCGCGAGCAGACCGGCCGCGATGTAGCCGAACAGCGGGTTGCCGCCGCCGGCCGGCGACGCGCCGAACTGCTGCTGCGGCGGACCCCCGAACTGCTGCTGCTGGGGACCACCGAACCCGGGCGGCCCGCCGAAGCCCTGCGGCGGCTGGCCCGGCTGGCCGAAGCCGCCCGGCTGCTGCCCGTAGCCACCCGGCTGGCCGTACCCACCCTGCTGCTGGCCGAACGCCGCGGCCGGGTTGTCGGCCGCGCTCGGCGGCGGGTTGTACGGGATCGCCGGCGGCGGCTGGGATCCCGGCGGGACCAGCTGCGTGGAGTCCGCGACCGGGGCGTCACCGCCGGCCGGGTTCACCCACTGCGTCGCGTTCGCGTCGACCGGCGGCAGCGCCTGGGTCGCGCCCGCCCCGCCCTCACCCGGCTGGGCGGGCTGGACGACCTGCGTCGGTTCCGGCGTCTCCCCGAACGGGGAACCGCCTTGTGGCTGCACGACCTGCGTCGGCTCCGGACTACCGAACGGGTTGTCCTGCTGCGGATGGGGGCCACTCGGCGGGCCCTGAGGTGGCTGGTTGCCACCCCACGGCTGGTTCGGTGGCTGCGGTGCACTCATGTGGGTCTTGAACCCCCTTGACGAGGACGCGAAAGTGTTCTATTTGCGCCCACGCTATCGGATCACCCGGCAGGGCGCTCGTAACGCCCCAGCCGGGTCCGCCGATTAAGACCTTCTTCGGCTTCTGGTCACCGACCGGCCAGGAAACCCAGCAGGTCGTGCCGTGTGACGACGCCGGCCGGCTTGCCGTCGACCAGCACGAGAGCGCCGTCGGCCCCCTCGAGCGCCGTCATCGCGGAACCCACCTGCTCACCGCCGCCGATCGTCGGCAACGGCGGGGACATGTGCCGGTCGAGCCGGTCGGCCAGCTGGGCCTTGCCGGTGAACAGCGCTTCGAGCAGGTCACGCTCGTTGACCGCACCGACGACCTCGGCCGCCATCACCGGCGGCTCCGCGCTGACCACGGGCATCTGGCTGACGCTGAACTCGGCCAGGATCGCGATGGCCTCGGCGACCGTCTCGTTCGGGTGCGAGTGCACCAGGGCCGGCAGCTGGCCGCTCTTCTTCGTCAGCACGTCGGCGACCGTCGCGCCCGAGGAGTCCGGCGGCAGGAAGCCGTAGGAGGACATCCAGGTGTCGTTGAAGACCTTCGTCAGGTAGCCGCGGCCGCCGTCGGGCAGCAGCACGACCACGACGTCGTCCTCGGTGAGGCGTTCCGCGAGCTTCAGCGCGGCCGCGACCGCCATCCCGCACGAGCCACCGACCAGCAGGCCCTCTTCGAGCGCGAGGCGGCGGGTGACCTGGAACGAGTCGGCGTCGGAGATCGGGATGATCTCGTCGGCGACCTGGCGGTCGTAGGTGTCCGGCCAGAAGTCCTCGCCGACGCCTTCGACCAGGTAGGGACGGCCGCTGCCGCCGGAGTAGACCGAGCCCTCGGGGTCGGCGCCGACGACCTGGACGGCGCCGTCGCTGACCTCCTTGAGGTACTTGCCGGTGCCGGAGATGGTGCCGCCGGTGCCGACACCCGCGACGAAGTGGGTGATCTTCCCGTCGGTCTGCTTCCACAGCTCCGGGCCGGTCGAGAGGTAGTGGCTCTCCGGGTTCTGCGGGTTGGCGTACTGGTTGGGCTTCCAGGCGCCGTCGATCTCGCGGACCAGGCGGTCGGAGACGTTGTAGTAGGAGTCCGGGTGCTCGGGCGCGACCGCCGTCGGGCACACCACGACGCGGGCGCCGTACGCCTTGAGCACGTTGCGCTTGTCTTCGCTGACCTTGTCCGGGCAGACGAAGACGCACTTGTAGCCCTTGCGCTGGGCGACCATGGCCAGCCCGACGCCGGTGTTGCCGGACGTCGGCTCCACGATCGTGCCGCCGGGGCGCAGCGCGCCGGACTTCTCGGCCGCTTCGATCATCCGCAGCGCGATCCGGTCCTTGACCGAGCCACCCGGGTTCAGGTACTCGACCTTGGCCAGCACGAGCGGCTTGAGCCCCTTGGTCAACGAGTTCAGCTTGACCAGCGGGGTGTTGCCCACGAGGTCTGCGATGTGCTCTGCGTACTCCACGCCGTCAGCCTAAACGGCCTACCGGTGGCGTTGTCCACTCAGCACGTGGCAAGGCCTCCGGGCGGTCTCCGGGTGCGCGTCGGAAGTGACGGGCGTTGTGCGCGAGGTCGGGCCGTTCCGGCGCCGGCGTGTCGCTAAGCCACCAAGCCGCTACCGGTGCCGATTCACAGACCCGAGGGTCGTCGCACGCTGAGCCGTCATCCCGTCCCGGAGGTTCCGCCCGGCGCCGTGCGCGCGGTCGCGACCCATCAGAGAAGGCAGGAAGGCCCAGCAAGTGCCTCGATGTTCGACCATCCGGCTCACCTCCCCCGGTTCCGGAATGACGAAGCTCTTTCCGAAACCGATCCTATCGGGTGCCGGCATCCGTCGGTGCGTCCTTTCGAGTCAATCGCGCGCGGTCCGGCCGGTCGGCGATCGGGCGTTCTTCCCAGTCCGGGGGCCAGGTCCTGGCGACGCCGCGCTGCGCCTCGGCGCCGGCGAGCCGGGCCGCGGTCTTCGTCCCGAAATCGACCGGACCTGCGAAGACGGCGCCGTTGAAGGAGTCACGGTCGCCGCCGAAAACGGTGCCGCGGAAATCGACGCGGTCTTTGAAAGCCGCTTTGTTGAAGTCGGCTTTGGTGCGGAATTCGGTGCCGCGGAAGGACACGAGTTCGAGGAACGTCGTCTCGTAGCAGACGATCGACCGGATCGAACAGTGCGTGAGGTTCAGCCCGACGAGCGTCGCCCCGGAGAAGTCGAGGTCGACGTCCGGCCAGAACCCTTCGTTCGGCTGTTCGACGGACCCGGCGCGCAGGTGCAGCATCAGGATGCGCTGCGCGGTCTTGCGGACCTGCAGCTCCTCGGCGTTCTTCGAGTTGTGCTTGAACGGCATCCGCAGGTACGCGCAGAGCACGTTGACGATGGTCTGCCGGTGCGGCGCGTACCCGCCGGCGAGCCGTTCGAGGGCGTACAGCCCGGCGAGCCGGACCGGCGCCTTCTCGCTGCCGAGCTGGTCGGCGGCCTTGCTGTACATCTCGGTGACCCGGCGTTCGGTGGCGTCGTGGTCCTTCTGCACCAGGTCCAGCTCGGCGGAGCGCTGCCGCCGGGCGGCCAGCAGCAGCGCGGCCGCACCCCCGGTGCCGACGACGATGTTGGCCGCGGTGCGCAGCGCGTCCAGCCGGGCGGAGTCCTCGGGCCGGCCCCCGCCGAGCAACGACAGCAACAGCGTCGCCGCCAGCCCGGCGAGCAGCAGCAGGCCCGCGCCCCAGAGCAGGATCGTCCTCGTGCCCAGCACCCGCGCCTCGGTCCCCACCCGGGTGATCCTGCCAGCCCGGCTGTTGCCTTGGTCGCGTTCGGCTTTGTCCCGGGCGTGGTTCACGGCACTATGGTGAGCAACCGCTTAGCTCGCGATACGAGGATGTGTCACGTCATGCCTGAAGCCGTCATCGTCTCCACCGCGCGCTCGCCGATCGGGCGCGCCAACAAGGGCTCGCTGGTCAGCATGCGACCCGACGACCTGACCGTGCAGATGATCCAGGCGGCACTGGCCAAGGTGCCGCAGCTCGACCCCACCGACATCGACGACCTGATGCTGGGCTGCGGCCTGCCGGGCGGCGAGTCCGGGTTCAACATGGGCCGCGCGGTCGCCGTCGAGCTCGGGTACGACCACCTGCCCGGCTGCACCATCACGCGCTACTGCTCGTCCAGCCTGCAGACGACCCGGATGGCGTTCCACGCGATCAAGGCCGGCGAGGGCGACGTCTTCATCTCGGCCGGCGTCGAGACCGTGTCGCGCTTCTCGAGGGGCAGCTCGGACTCCTGGCCGGACACGCACAACCCGCTGTTCGCCGACGCCGAGAAGCGGACGGCGTCGACGGCGGAGTCCGGCACCGACAGCTGGACGGACCCGCGCGCCGCCGGGGACGTCCCCGACGTCTACATCGCGATGGGCCAGACCGCGGAGAACCTGGCGCGGCAGAAGGGCGTCACGCGCGAGGACATGGACGAGTTCGGCGTCCGCTCGCAGAACCTGGCCGAGAAGGCCATCGCGGACGGCTTCTGGGCCAAGGACATCACCCCGGTGACGCTCCCGGACGGCACGGTCGTCTCGAAGGACGACGGCCCCCGCGCGGGCGTCACGGTGGAGGGCGTCTCGGGGCTGAAGCCGGTGTTCCGCCCGGACGGCCGCGTCACGGCGGGCAACTGCTGCGCGCTGAACGACGGCGCGGCGGCACTCGTCGTCATGTCCGACACGAAGGCACGCGAGCTGGGCCTGACGCCGCTGGCGCGGATCGTGTCGACGGGCGTGACGGGCCTGTCGCCGGAGATCATGGGCTACGGCCCGGTCGAGGCGTCCAAGCAGGCGCTGTCCCGCGCGGGCCTGTCGATCGGCGACATCGACCTGGTGGAGATCAACGAGGCGTTCGCCGCGCAGGTCATCCCGTCGTACCGCGACCTGGGCATCGACCTGGACCGCCTGAACGTCAACGGCGGCGCGATCGCGGTGGGCCACCCGTTCGGCATGACGGGCGCGCGCATCACGTCAACGCTGATCAACTCCCTGCAGCACCACGACAAGCAGTTCGGCCTGGAGACGATGTGCGTGGGCGGCGGCCAGGGCATGGCGCTGATCATCGAACGCCTCTCCTGAGTCGTTGAACGGCCGAAGGCCACCACCGGAAGTCTCGGTGGTGGCCTTCGGCGCGTCCGGAGGTGTGATCCGCACGCCGACACGCGTGATCGCGAGGTCAACTCGCGTGATCAGAGGGTCGACACGGCGAACCCGGACGACGGGGCCGTGTCGACCTCCCGGTCACGCGTGTCGGCTCTCCGATCACGCGTGTCGACCCTGCGATCACAACCCACCGACGTGACCCGGCCGACCCCCCGCGCACCGGGGGTCGGCTCGCGTGCCCAGAGCGTCGGGTCGCGTACCCGGAGGGTCGGCTCACGTGATCAGCGGCGTATCTCGCGTGATTGGGCGCGTGACTCGGTCAGTGGAGCATTACTGGTGGGGTCAGTTCCTCGCCTTCCGGGACCGCTGGGGCCGTTGGGCGGGACTTCGGGAGGAAGAGCGCCGGGATCACGCAGAGGACCACCAGGACCAGGGACCAGACGAACGTCGTCGAGAAGGCGTCCGCGGCCAGGCCGGTGGCTGCTTCGTGGGTGGCCGGGTTCATGATCGCCGCCGTGGCCGCAAGCTGGCCCTGGGCCGTCGGGACGCCGAACTTGCCCGCCAGCAGGGCCGCCAGGATCGTCGCCATCACCGCCGAGCCGATCGCGCCCGCGGTCTGCTGGACGATGTTCGTGGCCGTGGACGCGCGGGCCATGTCCTTGGGCTGCAACGTCTGCAGCGCGGACGTCGTGATCGGCATCATCGTGCAGCCCATGCCCAGGCCCATCACGAACAGCGCCGACAGCAGCACCAAGTACGGCGTGGTCGCGGTGACCTGGGTCAGCATCGCCATCGAGCCGACCAGCAGCACCATGCCCGGCAGCACGATCTTGCGCACCCCGACCTTGTCGGCGAGCCGGCCGGCGATCGGCATCGTGATCATCGCGCCGAAGCCCTGCGGGGCCAGCAGCAGCCCGGCGTGCAGCGTCGTCTCGCCGCGCACCAGCAGGAAGTACGTCGGCAGCAGCATCATCCCGCCGAGGAACGCGACGAAGAACAGCGACATCGTCACCATCGCCGAGGTGAACGCGCGGTTCTTGAACAGCCGCAGGTCGACCAGCGGATTGGCCACGCGCAGCGCGCGCAGCACGAACGCCACCAGCAGCGCCAGGCCGCCCAGCGCCGGCAGCCAGACCTCGACGGCCGTGACGCCGCCCGCGGACGGGATCTTCGAGACGCCGAAGATCAGCGCGGCGAGCCCCGGCGACACCATCAGCATGCCCGCGAAGTCGAAGCGGGACGCCGCCTCCGGCTCGTCCTTCGGCAGCAGCCGCCACGACAGCAGCAGCGTGACGACGCCGATCGGCACGTTGATGAAGAAGATCCAGCGCCAGCTCACGGCGTCGACCAGCCAGCCGCCGAGGATCGGGCCGCCGATCGGGCCCAGCAGCATCGGTACGCCCAGCACCGCCATCACGCGCCCGATCCGCTGCGGGCCCGCCGCGCGGGTCAGGATCGTCATGCCGCAGGGCATCAGCATGCCGCCGCCGAAGCCTTGCAGGACGCGGAATCCGATCAGCGTCTCGATGTTCCACGCCAGGCCCGCGAGCATCGAGCCGGCCAGGAACAGCACGATCGCGACCATGTAGAGCCGCTTGGTGCCGAAGCGGTCCGACGCCCAGCCCGTGATCGGGATCACCGTGGCGAGCGCGAGCAGGTAGCCGGTGGCGACCCACTGGATGACGTCGAACGACGTCGAGAACTCGATCGTGAGTTTCTGCAGCGCCACGTTGACGACCGTGGTGTCGAGGATCGCCATGATGGCGCCCAGCACCACCACGGACGCGACCTTCAGCACCCCCGCGTCGAGCGCGTCACCCTGCGGCGCGGCGGCCGTACTTTGCGTTGACATCAGGAACAATTCCCCCAGGTAGTGGTTTCGTCCGCGAGACTACCGGGGGCCACCGACAAAAACGTCTCAGCAGATGCTGTCGGTCGGAACCGGGTTCGCGAGCCCGAACAGCGGCCGCAGCTTCAGCCCGATCCAGGTGCCGCCGAGCGCGAAGACGCCCCACAGCCAGCCGTGCAGGCTGCCGGTGGAGATGCCGCCGAGGTACGCGCCGATGTTGCAGCCGCCCGCCATCCGCGCGCCGACGCCCATCATGATCCCGCCGAGGATCGCCGCGACCGCCGTGCGCCACGGGATCGAGCTGTGGATCTTCCACGCGCCCGCGCCCGCGGCCGCGGCGGCCACCGCCGCGCCGATCATGATCCCGACGTCGGTGAGGCTGTTCTTGTCCTTCCAGATCGGGCTGGCCAGCGACGTCGCGTTCGCCTTCTGCTGCCAGAACGCCCAGCTCTCCGGGTGCAGCCCGAACACCTGCAGGATCTTCGCGCCCCACAACGAGAACGCGCTGGTGACGCCCCAGATCCCGCCCGAGACCAGGAACACCGCGCCGGCCAGCACGCCGAGCACGAGCGCGCCGGCGAGCATCGGCCACGAGCCGCGGAAGACGCGCGCGAAACCACGCGCGGTCGGCACGGCGTCCACCGGCGGCGGCGTGCGGCGCTTCTGCACCGCGCGGGTGACCACCACGATCCCGGCGAGCACGGCGATGGTGATCGCCCACGAGCCGAGCCAGCCGACGTGGTCGGCCAGCAGCACGCCCTTGAACTCCGGCCAGCCGCTCAGCACCGGGTACGCCCAGGTGTAGAGCACCGAGCCGGTGATGAACCCGCCCAGCGTCAGCACGATGGCCGACTGGCCCGACCCGACCGCGAACAACGTGCCGGACGCGCAGGCGCCGCCGAGCTGCATGCCGATCGCAAAGAGCGTCGCGCCGACGAAGAGGGCGAGCCCGAGCGGGCCGGCCGTCGGCGCCGGCTTGCTGCCGAACAGCCCACTGCCGGTGCCCGCGATCAGCGCGATGAGCGTCGCGGCCGTGCCGAGCAGGACGGTGTGGGCCCGCAGGCCCTGGCCGTTGCCGACGGCGATCAGCTGCCGCCACGCCGACGTGAAGCCGAACCGCGAGTGGAACAGCGCGAGCCCGAGGCCCAGGCCGAGCAGCAGCAGGACGCCGAACTTGGCGCCGTAGCTCGCCCAGACGTACCAGGTCAGGCCCACCGCCAGGACGCCGGCGACGGCCAGCGGGACGACGCGGACGGGTTCCTCCGGCCGCGGCACGGGCGCGGCGCAGGAGGTGGGGAACTCGAGGAACTTCTTGTCACCGACGGGGGATTCGGTCGTCGCCACCAGTACTCCAGGCTCGGATCGGCGGAGCAGGACGATCAAAGCTAGGACCGGGCCGGGTCCGTCGCAGCCCGTCGCACAGTGTGGGACGAATGGAGCAATCCAGTAGCCCCTGAACGCCGAGAAGGCCCCCTCGCCGAGGCGAAGGGGCCTTCTCCGGTCTTGCGGTGTTACTCGTTCGTCTTGACGCACATCGTCGTCGCCGGCTCCGGGTAGACCGCGACGCGCGTGGCGTCGGTCCCCTCGCAGACGCTCTGGTCGGCCTGGCCACTGACGACCTTGACGAGCTCGCCGTCCTTCGACGGGTCGGAGCACGGGACCTTCTTGTAGCCCTGCGTCTTCGAGGTGAAGTTCGTCAGGCAGTCGCCCTGCTTGGCGTTGATCATCAGGCACAGCTTGTAGGAGCTGCGGCCACTGACGGTGTAGGTGTCGTACGCCGCGTCGCTGCCGCCCGGGCAGGAGTCACTGGAGCTGTCCAGCTTCTTGGCGATCTTCACGTTCGCGCTCGGGTCGTTGCAGTCGGCCTTGCTCGGCTCGTCGCCACCCGAGGTGAACTCGGTGACCGACAGGCAGTCACCGGCGTTCGAGCTGGCCGGCGACGTGGCGAAGTTGATGATCGCCAGCGTGCCGCCGACGATCACGATCACCGCGACGATGGCGAGGCGGATCCAGAGCGCCTTCGACTTCTTCGGCGGAACCGGCGGCGCGGGCGGGTAACCGGGCTGGCCGGGCGGCGGGCCGTACGGGCCGGGCTGACCCTGGACCGGCTGGCCCTGGGGCGGCGTGCCGTACTGCGGCTGCGGCTGGCCCTGCGGCGGCGTGCCGTACTGCGGCTGGCCGTACTGCTGCTGGCCGCCAGGAGGCGGCCCGTAGGGATCGGGCTGACCCACCGGCTGCTGGCCCCCGGGGGCCGGAGGGGGAACGCTCACTGTGAACCTCACACATGTGAAAGAGAACTGACCGGCACATCAAACACGCAGGGTGATCAGCGTCCGCAGCGGGGTCCACGGATGAGACATTTACCGACAGAAAAGGCGCCCCGTCGATTACGGAGCGCCTTCACTGCAGGACGGTGAGCCAGCTTACTCGCGGAGGTACGACAGCAGTCGCAGGATCTCCAGGTACAGCCAGACCAGGGTGGTCATCAGGCCGAAGGCGACGTACCAGGCCCACTTCGACGGCATGCCCTCGCGGATCATCCGGTCCGCCTGGTCGAAGTCGAGCAGGAAGCTGAAGGCCGCGATGCCGATGCAGACGATGCTGAAGATGATGGCGATCGGGCCGCCGTCACGCAGCGGGTTGAAGCCGAAGGCCAGCGCACTGATCAGGTTGAACAGCATCAGGATCGCGACACCGACGACGGCGCCGACGATCCACTTGGTCAGCTTCGGCGTCACCTTGACCGCGCCGGTCTTGTAGACCACCAGCATGCCGATGAAGACACCCATGGTGCCGACGATCGCCTGCAGCGCGATGCCCGGGTAGATCACCTCGAACACGCCGCTCAGCGCGCCGAGGAACAGGCCTTCGGCGGCCGAGTAGACGAGCGTGAGCGGCGCGCTCGCCTTCTGTTTGAAAATGATCACCAGCGAGATGACGAGCCCGACGACCAGGCCGCCGAGCATCGCCCCGATGAGCGCGCCGGACAGCCGGCCGGTGTCGGCCAGCTGGTTCTGCGCCCAGATCGCCGTGACGATCCCGACGAGCAGCGTGGTGCCGAGGCTCATGCCCGTCTTGACGACGACGTCGTCGACCGTCATCGGGCGGTCGCCCTCGCCGGAGGAGACCTGTCCCGGGCCGTACCCGGGCACGCCGCCCTGGGGCTGGTTGAAGCCCACCGGGGGGCCGTACTGGCCGTGAGTCTGCGTTCCGCCCTTTGGCAGGTTGCGGAACGCCGGGTTGCTACTGGAACGCACCTGATCCTCCTGGATCTGCTGCTTTGTCAATCAAGCTGCGTGAATCAACGCTGCATCGGGTCCAACGACCGTCGGGGACGCGCGGTTCCCGTCGAGTAAAGACGACTTTACTCGACACCTGGTCAGCGGTCCTCGCGCACACCGTATGCGACCGACGTCACGACCGTTCGCCGACAGGCACCCGATGGACGCTAGACATCCCCAACCCGTTCGAGCGACCCTCACTTGGCGTGTTCGGATCTTCACCGAAAGCGCACCTGGGACTTGATCAAACGTGTGACCTGCGACGACACCCCGACGTCGGCGCGGGACCGTCGAAGGAGTCGAAACACCATGGGGTGGTCTGCACGCCCGCGCGCGGGTCGACGCGCGCTCACCGGCCTGGTCGCGGCCGCCCTGCTCGGCGCCCTCTCGGTGACGGTCGGGGCCCCGGCGGCGTCGGCGGCGTCCCAGGAGGGCATCGGCTACGAGGTCAAGCCCGGGCAGCCGATGAAACCGACGCCGAGCCGCAACTGGCTGGGCTCCTACATCGTCGGCGGGCAGCAGGTGTTCTGCGTGAGCTTCCAGCTCAAGGCCCCGAACACCGACGAGGAGTACAAGCCCGGCGACGAGCTGCTGACGAAGTGGGGCACGAAGCTGCCCGCGGACCAGGCGGCCAACATCTCCTACCTGCTGCTGCGCTACGGCGACACGAAGAAGCCCGAGGAAGCCGCGGCGCTCGCGCACCTGCTGCACTCCTGGACGGCGGCGCCGCGCTCGGCCGCCGACCTCGACCCGTCGCTGACCGCCGACAAGATCGGTTACGACGCGGACTTCCACCTGAGCAAGCTGCCCGCGGCCGCGCAGTCCGCCGTCGAGCGGCTGAAGAGCGAGGCCGAGACCAACCGCGGCCCGTGGACCGCGTCGGTCACGACACCGAAGGACGACCAGCACGCCGGCACCGCCGGCGAGTGGACGGTGACGGTCAAGAACGCCAAGGGCAAGGGCGTCGCCGACGTCCCGGTGAAGCTGACGGCGACCGCCGCGACGCTCGGCGAACAGAAGGCCGCCACGGCCGCGGGCAACGCGAGCCCGCAGGCCGCGGCCAAGGACGTCACGGTCAAGACCGGCGAGGACGGCACGGTGAAGGTCGAGCTGACGCCGACCGGGGACAAGCCCGAGCTGGCCGCGTCCCTCACCGCCCCCGCCGACCGGCCGTACGTGCGCGCGCCGGTCAACACCGGCGTCCAGCGGGTCGTCTCGACCGGCGGCGAGAAGGAACTGACCGCCCAGGGCGTCGTCAACGTCGCGAAGCCGGGCGTGGTGCAGGTGACCAAGGTCGACGCGAACAGCGGCAAGGGCGTCGGCGGCGCGGTCCTGCGGATCACCGGCACGGACAAGACGTCGGCCGCCCTGGGCCAGGACGGCAAGCCGCTGACCGGCGCCGACGGCAAGCCCGCCGTCGTCACCACCGACGGGAAGACCGGCGGGGTCACCGTCGAGAACCTGCGGGCACCGCAGGACATCTGCGTGGTCGAGGTCAGCCCACCGCCGGGTTACACGAACGCCTACGACCCGCAGAACCCGCCGTCGGCCTGCGGGAAGATCGAGCCGGGCAAGACCCTCGCGCTGACCGTGTCGAACAAACCGAACGAGGTGCCGCACGCCATCCCGGCGGGCGACCAGCCGGTCGCGCTGGCCCACGGCACGGTCGAGACGAGCTACTCGGGGCTGGGCGTGGCCGGGCTCGGCCTGCTCGCCCTGCTGGGTTCCGCGCTGGTCGGCTTCGCCGCTCGGCGGGCGTCGCGCGGGTAACGGGATGGCAGGCAAAGCCCGGCTGCTGGCCGGTTTCGCAGCGGGCGCGGTGACGGTGCTGGCGGTGCAGGTCGCCACCGGCGTGATCGACGCGCCGCCGTCGACGACCGTCGTCGCGGGGACGGCGCTGCCCGCTCCCGCGGCCGGGCGGTCGCCGGGCGGGGCGCCGGTGACTTCGACGCCGTCGCCGCCGCCTTCTTCTGTGCAACCGCCGCCTCCTGCGCCGCCGACGACGACCGCGGCGGCTCCGGCGGCGGAGACCCCGCGGGTGCCCGCGCCGCAGCAGCCGGGCACCGTCCGGCTGCCCGGCGGCGGCACGGCGACGTTGGTGCGCAAGGAACTCGGGCCGGGCGCCGAGCTGCCGATCCCCGCCGACCTCGGCCAGGCGACCTGGTGGGGCGCCGAGCTGGACGCGGCGGGCGGGGCGAGCGTGTTCGCCGGCCACGTGAACTGGCGCGGCGCGACCGGGCCGTTCGCGGAGCTGTGGACCGACCGCATCGGCGGCCAGGTGTCCATTGTGGACGGCGCGGGCAAGACCTGGCGCTACACCGTCTCCCAGCTGGTCACCGTGCACAAGAACGACCTGGCCGCCCGCGCCGACGAGCTGTTCGGCCAGTCCGGCCCGCACCGGGTCGTCCTGGTCACCTGCGGCGGCCGCTGGGTCGGCGGTTCGGACGGCTACGAGGAGAACCGCGTCGTCATCGCGGACCCGACCTAAGTTACTCGTGGGTAACATCACGTGGTGCCACGGTGGTCACTGACGCCCGGATGCAGCACAATGCCCAGGGGCAGGCAGCGTGTGCGGCGAGAGGTGAGGCGACGACGATGGCGACGTTCTTGGTGACCGGGGCGACCGGACTGATCGGGCGCCAGTTCACCCGGCTGCTGCTCTCCCGCCCCGACGACGACCGCGTGGCGCTGGTCGTGCGCGCCTCCTCGCGGGCCAAGCTGGCCGCGCTCGTCGATCAGTGGCCGCACTCCGACCGCGTCACGCTGGTCACCGGCGACCTCGGCGAACCGCTGCTCGGAGTGTCCGAAACGGACCGCGACGAGCTGCGCGGGCACGTCGACCACGTCGTGCACCTGGCCGCGCTCTACGACCTCACCGCCGACGACGAAGCCAGCGTCAAGGCCAATGTGGACGGCACGCGCGCCGTCGTCGACCTCGCCGCGGACCTGCGCGCCGGCTGCCTGAACCACGTCTCGTCGGTGGCCGTCGCGGGTGACCACGACGGCGTCTTCACCGAGGAGATGTTCGACGCCGGCCAGCGGCTGGTCACGCCGTACCACCGGACCAAGTTCGAGGCCGAGAAGATCGTCCGCGAGCAGGACAGCGTGCCGTGGCGGGTGTACCGGCCCGCCGTCGTCGTCGGCGACTCCGTCACCGGCGAGATGGACAAGGTCGACGGCCCGTACTACCTCTTCCCCGCGATCAGCCGCCTCGCCGGGCTGCCGGACCTGCCGATCTTCGGGCCCGACCTCGGCGACACGAACGTCGTCCCGGTCGACTACGTCGCCAAGGCGCTGCTGGAGCTGGTGATCCGCCCGGGCCTCGACGGCCAGGCCTTCCACCTGGTCAACCCCGAGCCGCAGCCGGTCGTCTCGGTGTACAACGCCTTCGCGAAGGCCGCGGGCGCCCCGACGATCACGGTGCAGCTCAACGAGCGCCTCTCGCGGGGCATCGTCGGGCTGGTCAAGCTGTCCGAGCACATCCCCGGCTTCACCATCGCGCGCGACGCCGTGCTCGAGCGCCTCGGCATCCCGCCGGTGCTGCTGGAGACGATGGCGTTCCCGTCGGTGTTCTCCTCGACCGCGACGCGCAAGGCCCTCGCCGGCCGCGTCGAGGTGCCGCCGCTGGAGGACTACGCGGCGACGCTGTGGCGCTACTGGCGCGAGCACCTCGACCCGTTCCGCGCGCGCAAGCACGGCCCGCGCGGCGAGCTGGACGGCCGGCGCGTGATCATCACCGGCGCGTCGTCGGGCATCGGCCGCGCGACGGCGCTGAAGGTCGCCGCGGCGGGCGGGATCCCGCTGCTCGTGGCGCGGCGCCAGCACGAGCTGGAAGAGGTGCGCGACGAGATCATCGCGGCCGGCGGCACGGCGTCGGTGTACCCGGCCGACCTGACCGACGAGGACTCGGTGCACAAGGCCGTCGACGCGATGCTCGCCGAGCACGGCCGGATCGACATGCTGGTCAACAACGCCGGCCGGTCGATCCGCCGGTCGATCAGGCTGTCGTACGACCGGATGCACGACTACGAGCGCGCGATGGCCATCAACTACTTCGGCGCCGTCCGGCTGATCCTCGCGGTGCTGCCGCACATGTCCGAGCGGAAGTTCGGGCACATCGTCAACGTGTCGTCGATCGGCGTGCAGGGCATCGCGCCGCGCTTCTCGGCGTACGCGGCGTCGAAGGCGGCGCTCGACTACTTCTCGCGCATCGCGGCGACCGAGACGCACGGCGACGGGATCACGTTCACCACGATCCACATGCCGCTCGTGCGGACGCCGATGATCCGGCCGACGAAGATCTACGACGCGTTCCCGACGAAGTCGCCGGAGCAGGCCGCGGACATGGTGATGAAGGCGCTCCTCGAGCGGCCGAAGCACATCGGGACGCCGGCCGGGCAGGCGATCGGGCTGGCCTACACGCTCACGCCGGGCCTCACCGACGCCGTCGCGTACCAGGGTTTCCGGATCTTCCCGGATTCGACCGCGGCGGGCGGTTCGGGCGGGCTCAAGATCGGACGTGGCGAGAAACACCTCTCCCGCGCGGCGACCGCGCTGGCCCGGCTGTCCCGCGGGTTTCACTGGTGATCTTCCACTGGTGACTCTGCGTTTCCCGGGTACGGCCCGTTCCGGCGACGCGCCGCCAAGGCCACGACACGTGTTGGTGATTTGTTAAGCCGGACGGCGGAAGCGCAGCGTGCCCGGGTACGGTCGGGCCCATGGTTCCTGAGCGCGAGAATGCCGCAAGCGCCCTCAACGGCCTGCTCCCCCTCCGTCGTGAGTACACCCAGGCCTGGCACGGCTTCGACCGGAACGAGGTGCGCCAGTACCTCGACCACGTCGAGGCGCAGCTGCGCCGGGTCGTCAGCGACCGTGACGCCGCGGTGGCGCAGACCGCCGCGGTCGCGCGCGAGCTGGAGTCCGTCCGGCAGCAGGTCGGGCAGCTCGAAGCGCGCGTCGAGGAGCTGAAGAAACCGCCGGAGCGGCTCGAGGACCTCGACGAGCGGATGCAGCGGACGGTCACGCTCGCGCAGGCCCGCGCGGACGAGATCGTCAAGCGCGCCGAGGCCGCCGCGGAGAAGACGTGGGCGGGCTCGACCGAGGCGTCGACGAAGCTGCGTGAGCGCTACACGCGGCTCGTCACGGAACTGGACAAGCAGGCCGATCTGCTCCATTCGGAGCACGAGAACGCGCTTTCCGAGACGCGCGCGGAGGTGCAGCGGCTCACCGTCGAGGCGGCCCAGCGGCGGGAACTGCTCGACAACGAGGCGGAGCGCAAGCGCCGCAAGCTCGAGCGCGAGTTCGAGGCGTCCCAGACGGCCCAGAAGGCGGCGCTGGAGAAGCACGTCGCCGACCAGCGCACGGCGAGCAAGAACCAGGCCGAGCGCCGGCTCGCGGAAGCGACGGCGGAGGCAAAGCGCCGGCTCGACGAGGCCACGGGCGAGGCCAAGCGCCGCCTCGACGAGGCGACGACCCAGGCCGCCCAGCGCACGACGGCGGCCAACCGCAAGGTCGAGCGGCTGGCGGAGATCCGCGAGCAGGCCCGCAAGAGCCTGGCGGCGGCGGAGGACATCCTCAACCGCAGCGAGACGCAGCTGGCGACCCTGCCGGAAGAGGCCGTGATCCCCCAGGCCTCCCGCCTGGTGGGCGGCGACTCCCCGGCCGAGTCCCCCACGACCCCGGCCGCACCGGTGGTCCCGGTGGTCCAGCCGACGCCGGCCAAGCCTTCGGGCGCGACGAAGGCGCCGGTGCCGGTGCCGGTTCCGGTGAAGCAGGCACCCCCGGTGAAGCAGCCCCCGGCGGCGGCCAAGCAGGCCCCGGCGGCGGCGAAGCAGCCTCCGGCGGCGGCGAAGCCGGGCAACAACGCCCCGGCGAAGCAGCACGGCCCGGCGACCAAGCCGGTGAACGGGAACGGGAACAGCAATGGCGCCAAGCCGCTGACGCCCGCGGCGGGCAAGCCCAGCTCCTGAAGTCTTGAAGCCGTCAAGGCCGCGCTGCCGAGGTCGGTGGCGCGGCTTTTCGGCTGCGCGGGCTTGGCCGGTATTGCAGCCTTGCGCTCCAGCGACAGCCCCTGGGTCTGCGGCGCCTTCCTGCCTGAGCAGCCCCCGATTCCACGCTAGCCGTGGGCACCGACAGTTCCGGCTCCTCCGCACGCCGACGGCCGGGTTTGTCCACAAGCCGTCGTGGTTGTGGACAAGCCCCCCGTCCTGGCTTTGGACAAGCCCGAGGGGATCAGCTCAAGTCGGAAGTCAGCCGCGGGTGGTTCGGGGCCAGGGGTTCGCCGCCTCCAGTTGGGCTGCCAAGCCCAGCAGCAGCGACTCCCCTCCCGGCCTCGCCACCAGCTGGACCGACGTCGGCAGGCCCGACGTCGACGCCCTGCCCACCGGGACCGAGATCGCCGGGTAGCCCGCCAAGTTCCACAAGCCCGTGAAGCCCGCCAAGCGCAGCGACGGCACCACGTTCGACGCCCACCTGCGCTCGTGCCAGCGGGCCGCCTTTGCCGGCCAGTGCGACAGCGTCGGCGTCATCAGGACGTCGTGGTCCGTGAAGAACTCCTCCGCCCGCGCTACCCAGCGCTGCTTCGTGCGTTCGCGGATGAAGCCCGCCTTCTGGAACAGCCGGCCCAGGCGGACGTGCGTGCGGGTCCGGCGTTGCAGGCGGGAGAAGTCGAAGTCCTGGGCCTGCTCGGCCGGGCCGGCGCACCAGCGGGCCGAGATGCCCAACAGCGCCGTCACGGGGTACTTCGGCGCGCCCGGCGCCACCGTGTGCCCGGCCGCCGCAAGCAGGTCCGCCGCCTGGGTGACTGCCGCGACCAGCTCGCGGGGTACCGGCGAGTGGAGGACCGGCACCGTCGTCGACGTCCCGATGCGCAGCGCGCCGGGCGGGGTGACTGTCGCCAGTGCAGGGTCCGCGGCCAGTACTGACAGCAGGACCGCCGCGTCGGCGACCGTCGTGGCCAGGGGGCCGTGCACCGACATGCCGAACCAGCCGCCCTCGGCCAGCCGGTCCGCGCCCGGCTTCAGGCCGACCAGTCCGCACATCGCCGCCGGGAGGCGGATCGAGCCCAGGCCGTCGGTGCCGTGGGCCAGCGGGACCAGGCCGGACGCCACCGCCGCCGCGCTGCCGCCGGAGGAGCCGCCCGCGGCGTACGTCGGTTCCCAGGGGTTGCGGGCGATGCCTTCCGGGGTGTCGCTCATCGGCCAGACGCACAGCTCCGGCACGCGCGTCAGCCCGACGAGCACCGCGCCGGCCGCGCGCAGCCGAGCCGCGATCACGCCGTCTTCGAGAGCCGCTGTGGACGGGCCCGCCACCGACCCGTGCGAAGCGAACTCGCCGGTGATCGCCGTGACGTCCTTGACCGCGACGGGCACCCCCGCCAGCGGCAGCGACGCCAGATCGGGCCGCGCGGCGACCTCGGCGGCCTCCGCCAGCGCCTCCTCGACGCGCACCCGGCGGAACGCGCCGACCACGCCGTCGGTGGCGGCGATCCGGTCGAGGGCTTCCTTGGTCACCTGCACCGGATCGAGCGTCCCGGCCCGCACCGAGGCCGCGATCTCTGCTGCGGTCAACACCATGATCGCGACCCTAGGCGAAACTCGCTCAGATTGCGCCCGCCCGCAGCGCGTAGGCGACGGCGTGGGCGCGGTTGTTGAGCCCGCAGCGGGTCATCAGGCCGTAGAGGACGTTCTTCACGGTCCGCTCGGAATAACACAGCTTCGCGGCGATTTCTTCGGTGCCGAAGCCCTCGGCGACCAAGCGCAGCACGTCGCACTCGCGGGCGGCCAGCCCGGAGAGGGTGAGCCCGTTCGGCTCGAGGACGTCCCGGCGCATGCGCTGGACCTGCGAAAGCAGCGCCCCCTGCAGCCGCGGCGGCAGGTTCGCCGTGCCGTCGCCTGCCGCCATCACCGCCGTGACCAGCTCGGACCCGCCCGTGTCGCGGCGCGGCAGGATCGCCACGACGCCGCTCTCCAGCACCGACATCAGGTCGCTCTCGCGGAAGTGCTCCACGACCAGCACGACGTGCGAGGCCTTGGCCGCCCGGATCTCGCCCAGCACCGCCTCGGTGACGTGCTCCTCCATCACCAGCAGCACGTCGGGCACCAGGTCGGTGATCCGGACGTCCGGATGGGACTCCAGCAGGCTCACCGCGCCGGCGTGCGTGATCGGGTCCGAGGCGAGGACGGTCACTTCGACGGGCTTCATGCCCCGAGCATGACCTGTGGGTCTTCACGCCCTCCCTATTCCGTCTTCACGCCGGCCCGAAGGCCCGTGAAGACGGCTCAGGAACCGGCCTCGTCATAGCCGCGGGCCAGCTCGCCGAACGCCTCCCGCGCGCGGTCGACGCAGTCCGGCATCCGCTCGGCCGCCCGGGCCCAGTCGCTCTTGGCCCGCAGGTACCGCTCCCGCGCCTCGTCGGTCCAGCCGGCCAGCCCCGGCTCCACAGTGGACTCCAGCTCGGCCAGCAGGTCGCCGAGGCCGCCGGTGATCGACCCCATCCGGTCGAGCACCAGGTCGGCGAGGGTGAAGTCGAACCGCTGGCGGGACACGGTCATGTCCCGCCCGGCCCGCCGGACCGCTGCCGGGGGACCCGGCCGCCGGTGGCCTCCAGCAGCCACGCGAGCCGGGTGAGGATCACGTCGAACTCCTGCTCCCAGTCGTTCATCGCCTGGCCGAAGCGCACCGCGGCCTCGCCGCGCCACGCCGCCTGCAGGGTCGCCATCTCGCTGTTGACGTCGCGGAGCTGGGAGTTCGCGGCCTCGATGGCGGACGCGAAACGCACAGCGGCGCACTTCATGTCGTCCGTCGGCGCGGCTGAACTCATTCGCGGCTCCTCACGTGTCCGGCACCCGAGGGTGGCCTACCGGGCAGCCGAACGAAACCCCGCCCGGTAGCCGTTGCCCGAATGTCCGCCATCCTTGCCTGCGGGTTCACGACCGCCGCGTATGCTCACCTCAGGCATCCGGCGCGTGACGATACGTCAGCGCACGAAGGGAGACCGATGTCGGCTGCGGACAGCGCCGCACCGAGACTCCGATTGCTGGGTCCCGTACAAGCTTGGCGAGGCGACACCGAGCTCGACCTCGGCTCCGCGCACCGGCGCACGGTCCTCGCCGCACTGGCGATGAACCCCAACCGCACGGTCTCGCGCGAGGAGCTGATCGACGCCGTCTGGGGCGAGGCGCCCCCGCAGAGCGCGCAGGGTTCGATCTACACCTACGTCTCCGGGCTGCGGCGCTCGCTCGAGCCCGGCCGCGCCAAGGGTGCCAAGGGTGAGGGCCCGCAGCTGCTCGCGTCGATCGGGTCCGGCTACTCCCTCTGCCTGGACGCCGAGGCGATCGACGTCCACCACTTCGAGGCCCTGCGCGAGCAGGCCCAGCGCCGGCAGTCCGCCGGCGACCTGCGCGGCGCGCGCGAAACCCTCGACGAGGCCCTGGGCCTCTGGCACGGCGTCCCGCTGTCCGGGCTGCCCGGGCCGTTCGCGGCCGCCCAGCGCGCCCGGCTCGGCGAGGTGCGGCTGGCGACGATCGAACGCCGCGCCGAGATCGTGCTGGAGTCCGGCGGGCACCACGAGCTCGTCGCCGAGCTGACCGCGCTGACCCGCGAGCACCCCTTCCGCGAGACGCTGCGCGGCCTGCTCATGCGCGCGCTGGCCCGGTCCGACCGGCGGACCGAGGCGATCGCGGTGTACGTCGACGTCCGCGACAGGCTGGTCGAGTCGTCGGGCACCGAGCCGGGCCCGGCGCTGCGGCGGCTGTACGAAGAACTGCTGGACAAGCCCGCCGAGCCGCCGGCCCCGAGGCCGGCGCCGCCCGCCCGCGTGACACGGTTCCCGGTCGCGTCACTTCCGGACCGCACGGACGTCTTCGTCGGCCGGGACGCCGAGCTGGCGCTGCTGCGCGAGGCCGTCGCCGGCCTGCTCGACGGGACCGGCCGGTCGCTGTGGCTGGAAGGCGAACCGGGCAGCGGCCGGACCGCGCTGCTGGCCGAAGTGCTCGCCACGGCGCAGGAAGCCGACGTGAAACCCGCGTTCGCCGCCGCCGACGCGCTGGATCAGCGGTTCGCGCTGCGGCCGTTGCTCGACGCGCTGGGCGTGCACCCGCGGGCCACCGACGAGCGCCGCTCGGACCTCGCCGTCCGCCTCTCCGAGCAGCCCGGCGAAGACCCGGTCGACGGCCTGCTCGGCCTCGTCCGCGAGCTGTGCGCGGAGGCGCCGCTGGTGCTCGCGGTCGACGACCTGCAGTGGGCGGACGACTCGACGTTGCGCGTCTGGCGGTACCTGAGCCGGGAGACGCGGGACCTGCCGCTGCTGCTCGTCGGCGCGTGCCGGCCGGTGCCGCGGCTGTCCGCGCTCGACGACCTGCGCGGCGAGCTGGACGCCGACACCACCACCGTGCTCGCGCTGCCGCCGCTGGCCGAGAGCGCCGCGCTCGAGCTCGCCACCGAGCTGGTGGGCGCGCCGCCGGGGCCCGGGCTGCAGCTGCTGGTGTCGTACGCGGCCGGGAACCCGCGCTACGTCCGCGAAGTCGTCGAGACGCTGCTGGCGCAGTCGATGATCGTGCTCGACGGCGTGCACGCGCACCTGGACGGCAACTCGTGCCAGAACATCCCGTCCCCGCTGGGGTCGCGGATCACGCTGTACCTGAGCTTCCTCTCCAGTGGCACGCGCGACACCCTGCGCTGGGCCGCGCTGCTGGGCCGCGAGTTCTCGTTGTCCGACATCGCGGTCGCCACCGAGCGGCCGCCGACGTCGCTCGTGGGCGCGGTCGACGAGGCGATCACCTCCGGCGTGCTCGTCGAGTCCGGTGACCGGGTGGCGTTCCGGCACCCGTTGCTGCGCCGCGTGCTCTACGAAAAGACGCCCGCGGCGATGCGCGTCGCGTTGCACCGGCAGCTGGCCGAGGCCTTCGCGACGGCGGGCGCGCCCGCCGACCGCGTCGCCGAGCAGCTCGCCGCGGCGCCGGCCCAGGTCGACCCGTGGGTCGTCGGCTGGCTGCTGGAGAACATCGGCACGGTCGCGACCGAAACCCCGCGCGTCGCGGTGGATCTGCTGCGTCACGCCGTCACGCAGGGGGCGCTGCAGCAGGAAGCGCGGGAGACGCTCACCGCGACGCTGGCCCGGCTGCTGTTCTGGCTCGGGCGCGAACCCGAGGCCGAAGCGCGCTCGGTCGTCGCACGGACGTCCGACAGCAGGCGCGCGGCCGAGATGCGCTGGATCCTGGCCTACATCTACTACCGCCGCGGCGACTTCGCCGAGGCGACGGCCGAGGTGAAGCGGACCCTCGACGACGTGGACGTCCCGGAGATGTGGCGCGGGCGGCACGAGTCGCTGCTGACCACGCTGGAACGGCTGGGCGACGACCCGGGCGCGGTGCTGGTGCCTGCCGGGCTGCACCCGCTGGACGACGCGGCGCTGTCCGTGCCGAACCTCGACAGCCTCGACGAAGCCGCCGAGCCGCTCGACGCCGCCCGCCGGCTCGCCGCGACCCGCGCGGTGCCGGGCGAGATGCACCTGGCCGGCGCGGTGCACTACTACTGGCTCGGCCGCTGGCCGGAGGCGCTGGCCGAGCTGGACGCGGTGATCCGCGACGGCGCGGAAACCGCTTCCTACGTGTTGCGCAGCCCGGGTTCGGCGCTGCTGGTGCACGGCGTCGGCGCGCTGATCGCCGGGCACCGCGGTGAGCCGGGGCAGGCCCGGACGCACCTCGAAGCCGCCAGCCGGCAGCAGTTCCCGAAGGGTCTCGAACCCGACGGCGGCGACTTCCTGCTCGCGGCGCGGTCGCTGCTGGCCGAGCAGGACGGCCGGCCCGAAGAGGCGCTGGCGGCGCTCTTGCCACTGCTGGAGGAGAACTACCCGCCGGCCGCGCGGCACCAGTGGCTGCCCGACCTCGTCCGGCTCGCCGGGCCGCTCGGCGACCAGCAGCACGCGCACCAGGCGTTGCGGCTGCTCGAACCCGAGGGCGACGTCCCGCCCGCGCACGCGGCCGCGGCCGCGCACTGCCGGGGCTTGGTCACGGGCGACCCGGAACCGGTCCTGACGGCGGCGGAGCACTACCGAGCGGCGGGCCGACTGCTCAAGCAGGCCAAGGCGACCGAGGACGCGGCGATCCTGCTGGCCGAATCGGAGCGCCTGGACGACGCCCGTACGGCGTTCCGCGCCGCACTGACGATCTACACGGGCATCGGCGCGGTCTGGGACGTCCGGCGCGCGGAGGCCCGGATGCAGCCGTTCGGGATCCGGCGGGCCAACTCGGTCCGGTCGCGGGCCGCCGGCGAGTGACAACGACGTCATCGATGTCCCGCCAGGCGTGATCAGCAAGCCGGCACGCGTGATTGCGGAGCCGACACGCGTGATTGAAGGGTCGACACGGGCTCTGGAGACGCCTCCGCCGTGTCGACCTTCCAGACACGCGTGTCGACTCGCCAATCACGCGTGTCGACCCTTCCGTCACGGGGCGGTCAGGGCCCTGGCCTGGGCCGTCCACCAGGGCATACGCCGGTGGCGACCGCTCGCGGCTTTCCGGCCGCCGGGGCGTGATCACGGGCTTGCCAGGTCAGTAAGCTCCCCGGAGTAGGTCAACCCGATCGGGTGTTGCCACGTCGGTAAAGTCGACGGAGAAGTCGGTACCGAGAACGGAACGACATGCCAGGGGATGCGGACACCGGTCTGCGAGTGGGCGTGCTCGGCCCGCTGCGGGCCTGGCGCGGGACGGCCGAGATCGGCCTCGGCCCCGCTCGTCAGCGCGCGATCTTCGCCGTGCTCGCGGTCAACGCCGGCCGCCCCGTCCCGCGTGCCGAGCTGATCGCCGGCGTCTGGGGCGATTCCGCGCCCGCGAGCGTCGAAGGCAGCGTCCACACCTACGTCTCCGGCCTGCGCCGGGCGCTGGAGCCGGACCGCTCGCGCTGGTCGGCGTCGAGCGTCCTGGTGTCGGAAACGGCCGGCTACTCCCTGCTGCTCGACGACGACGCGCTCGACGCGGCCGTGTTCGAGCGTCACCGCGAACGCGCGCAGCGGCACCTCGAGCAGGGTGACCCGCGGGCCGCCGTCACCGAGCTGGACGCGGCCTTGGCGCTCTGGCAGGGCGAAGCGCTCTCCGGTGTCCCGGGCGGGTTCGCCGAGCGGCACCGCGAATACCTCGCCGAGCTGCGGCTGGCCACGCTGGAACAGCGGGCCGAGGCCCTGCTCGCGCTCGGCGGCCACCTCGACCTGGCGCCCGAGCTGGCCGTGCTGGCCGGGGAGAACCCGTTGCGGGAGTCCCTGCGCGAGTCGCTCATGCTCGCCCTCTACCGCAGCGGCCGCCACGGTGACGCCCTCGACGTCTTCCGCGACGCCCGCACCACGCTGATCGGCGAACTGGGCGTCGAGCCCGGGCCGGCACTGCAGCGGCTCCAGCAGCAGATCCTCGCCCAGGACCCGGCCCTCGACGCGCCCGCGGTGGTCGCGCCGCCCCCGCCCGTTCCGGCGCCGCGGCACCGGCTTTTCGGCCGGGAGACAGAAACCGCACGGCTCGCGGAGCTCGTCACCGACGTCCGGGCCGGCCGCGGCCGCGCCGTCTGGATCGAGGGCGAAGCCGGGATCGGCAAGTCCGAGCTGCTCGCCGACTCGCTGACCGGCGGCCCGGGTTTCCAGCTGCTGTGGGCGGCCGCCGACGAGCTGAGCACCCGGTTCCCGCTGCAGGTCATGATGGAGTGCCTGGAGATCGACGCGCACTCGCCCGACCCGCGGCGCGCGCGGGTGGCGAAGGAACTCGCCGGCGAGGGTCCGGTGCGGCGCAGCTGGGGCCCGGCCGACCCGGTGCTCGGCGCCGTCGACCGGCTGCTGGTCCTGGTCGACGAGCTCTGCGCGCAGACGCCGCAGGTGCTGGTGGTCGACGACCTGCAGTGGGCCGACGAGGCGTCCGTGCTGGTCTGGCACCGGCTCTGCGCGGCGACGCGGCAGCTCCCCCTGCTGCTGGTGGCCGCGACCCGGCCGGCGCCGGACCGCGCCGAGCTCGCCCAGCTGCGCCGCGGCGTCCAGGCACGCGACGGCGTGGTGCTCGACCTCACGCCGTTGAGTGGTGACGACGTCGGCCGCCTCATCGAGGACCAGATCGGCGCGGTACCCGGGCCCGGCCTGCGCGAGCTGGCCGCCCGTGGCGCGGGAAACCCGTTGTACGTCAAGGAGATGGTCGACGTCCTGCTGCGCGCCGGCGCGGTCGAGGTGACCGGCGGCGAGGCCGACGTCGACGATCCCGAGGAGTTCGAGGCGCCGCGGTCGCTGGTCGCCGCGGTCGACCGGCGGCTCGACTTCCTGCCCGCGCGGACGCAGGAGGTGCTGCGCTGGGGCGCGTTGCTGGGCATGGAGTTCGCCGTCGGGGACATCGCCGCGGTGCTCGGCTCCCGGCCGTCGGACCTGCTGGAGCCGCTGGAAGAAGCCGTCGCGGCGAACGTGCTCATCGACACCGGCACGCAGCTCGCGTTCCGGCACCCCTTGCTGCGGCAGGCGTTGTACAACCGGCTGCTGCCCGGGACGCGCGCGGCGCTGCACCGGCAGGCGGCCGAGGCGCTGGCCCGGATCGGCGCGCCGGTCAAGCGGGTCGCCGAGCAACTGGTGGCCGCACCGGCCACAGTGGACGAATGGGTGCTCGACTGGCTGGCCGGGCACCACGCGGCCGTCTCGAACCGGGCGCCGCTGATCGCCGTCGAGCTGCTCGAACGCGCACTGGCCGACGGCGCGAGCGACGACCCGCGCCGGGAGGTCCTGCTCGTCGCACTGGTCAAGGTGCTGTTCCGGCTGGAGCGCAACCCGGAATCCCTGGCGCAGCAAGCACTCGAGGTCGCCACCGAGCCCGACGCCGTCGAGGAGATGCGGCACGTGCTCGCGGCCCTGCGGCACCGCCGCGGTGACACCGACGGCGCGGTCGCGACGCTCGGCGCGTCGGCCGACGACCCGGCGGTGCCAGAGCTCTGGCGCGTCCGGCACCGGCAGCTGCTGGCGAACTTCCGCCGCGGCGATCTGTCCGATTTGGACACAGCGGAGAAGGCGGCGCGCGAGACGAAGGAGCAGGCCGGCGGCGACCGCTACCTCACCGCGCACGCGCTGCAGTCGCTCTGGCTGGTGGACTCGGTGCGCCGCGAGCACGACAGCGCGCTCGAGCACATCGACGCGGCGATCGAGGCCGTCGGCGACGAGCACGAGCTGGCCGACCTGCACCTCGACCTGCTCGACAACCGCGTCTTCACGCTGCAGAACCTCGACCGGCTCGCCGAGGCGGGCGAAGCGCTGCGAACGGCGGGCGACGTCGCGGCGCGGCACGCGATGCCGGTCGGGCTGCAGGTTTCCGTCGCGGTGCACCGGTACTGGGACGGGAGCTGGGACGAGGCGCTGGTCGAGCTGGACACGGTCACCGAGGACGGCCCGGCGATCACGTTCTACGGCCTGCGCGAACCCGGCCCGGCGGCGTTGCTCCTGCACGGCGTCGCGGCGCTGATCGCGGGAAGGCGCGACGACCGCGCGCAGGCGGCGGCCCACCTGGACGCGGCGGAGGAATACGCCCCGGCGACCGGTGCCGAGCGCGAGAGCTTCGACTTCCTGCTGGTCGCCGACGCCCTCGCGGCCGAGCAGCGCGGCGACCGGGTGCGGGCGCTGCAGATCCTCGAGCCGATCCTGAACCCGACGTACGCGCAGATGATGCTTCGCCACCAGTGGCTCCCGGCGTTCGTCCGGCTGGCGATGGAGCAGGACGACCGCGACCGCGCGGTGCGGGCGCTGGACGTCTGCGACGAGGAGGCGGCGAAGGAACGCCGGCCGGCGCGGGCGCTCGCCGCGGCGTCGTGGTGCCGCGGCCTGATCGAGGAGGACCCGAGCCCGGTGCTCGACACGGCGGAGCACTTCCGCTCGGTCGGCCGCCGCCCGGAACTGGCGTCGGCGCTGGAGGACGCGGCCGTGCTGCTGGCTCGCGCGGGCCGGCTGGACGCGGCCCAGGCGGCGTACGAGGAGGCGGCCGAGCTGTACACGGCGTTGTCGGCCCGCTGGGACCTGCGCCGCGCGGAGACGCGCCTGCGCCGCCTGGGCGTCCGCCGCGGGGCGCTGTTCTCACCGATCCGCCCGGGCCACGGCTGGGAGTCCCTGACGCCGATCGAGGTCCGCATCGCCAGCCTGGTCGCGGAGGGCCGCTCGAACCCGGACATCGCGGCGGAGCTGTCGCTGCCCCGCCGGACAGTGCAGGCCCACGTGGCGAGGCTGCTGGGCAAGCTGGAGACGCCGTCGCGGTCTGGGGTGGCGGACGCTTTCCGCCGGCGTTCCTGAGTCTGCCGCGGCTTGTCGTGAGTGGTAATTAGGGTTCTAACCCGAATTACCACTCACGACGAGTCTGGCAGAGCGTTGGCCGTGGCGACCCGCCCCAGGAAGTGTCCCGAGTCCTTGACCGTCCGCACCTGCGTTTCGAAGTCGACGTGGACCAGGCCGAAGCGTTGTGAGTAGCCCATCGCCCACTCGAAGTTGTCCAGCAGGGACCACGCGAAGTAGCCGCGCACGTCCGCGCCGGCGACGATCGCGGCGTGGACCGCGCGGACGTGCGAGTCGAGGTACGCGACGCGGGCGACGTCGTGGACCCGGCCGTCGACCACTTCGTCCACAAAGGACGCGCCGTTCTCGGCCACCACCAGCGGCAGCCCGCCGGAGCGGGTGGAAATCCAGTTCAGCAGCGACGTCAGCGTCTCGGGTGACTGCTCCCAGCCGAACGCCGTCAGCGGCGGCCGAGCCGGGAGCACGTCCAGGCCCCGCAAGCCCGGCAACGGGCAGTTGCTCGGCGCTAACGGGTCCGCGAGCGGCGTCACCCGCGCCGGGGCGTAGTAGTTCACCCCGAGCCAGTCGACGGCCGCCGCGATGGTGTCCGTGTCGCCGTCCCGGACCGCCGCGGCGAAGCGGCCGCCGTGGTGCGCGACGTCCGCCACGACGTCCGCGGGGTAGCCCTTGCCCAGCACCGGGTCGAGGAAGAAGCGGTTGTGGATGCCGTCGAACTTCCGCGCCGCTTCGACGTGGGCCGGTGACGAGCCGTCCGCGATGGCCGGGGCGAAGTTCAGGGCCAGCGAGAACTCGTGGCCCGGACGCGCCTGCTCCGTCAACGCGCGGGTCGCCAAGCCGTGGCCGAGCAGCAGGTGGTGCGCCGCGACCAGCGCCGTGTCGTGGTCCTGGACGCCCGGTGCGTGCACACCGCTGCCGTAACCCAGGAAGGCCGCGCAGAACGGCTCGTTGATCGTCGTCCACTGGTCGACGCGGTCGCCGAGCGCGTCGTGGACCACCGCCGCGTACTCCGCGAACCGGAACGCCGTGTCCCGCGACGGCCAGCCGCCCGCGTCCTCCAGCGCCTGCGGCAGGTCCCAGTGGTAGAGCGTCAGCACCGGCGTGACGTCGCGGCTCAGCAGCTCGTCGACCAGCCGGTCGTAGAACCCCAGACCGGCAGCCGACGTCGTCACGCCGTCCGGCATGATCCGCGGCCACGCCACCGAGAAGCGGTACGCCCCGAGGCCCAGGCCGGCCAGCAGGCCGACGTCCTCGGGGTAGCGGTGGTAGTGGTCGCAGGCGACCTCGCCGGACGCGCCTTCGAGGACCTTGCCCTCGGTGGCCGCGAAGGTGTCCCAGATGGACGGTCCGCGGCCGCCTTCGGTGACGCCGCCCTCGACCTGGTAGGACGCGGTCGCCGCGCCCCACCGGAAACCCGCCGGAAACTCCGTCACACTGGCGCCCCTCTCAGGATCCCCCGGACGACGTACCGGCCGAGCAGCAGGAACGCCACGATGACGGGCAGCACGCCCACGGTCGCCCCGGTCAGCATCAGCGCGTAGTCGGTGTAGTAACCGCTGGCCAGCTGCGACAGCGCGACCTGCACGGTCGGTGTCTCGTTGGGGTCGAGTACCACCAGCGGCCAGAAGTAGTCGTTCCACGTCGCCATGAACGTCAGCATCGCGAGCACCGCGGCCTGCGGGCGCAACGACGGCACCGCGACGTGCCAGTAGGTGCGCAGGATCGAGCAGCCGTCGACGGTCGCCGCGTCGACGAGGTCGGCGCTGATCGCGTTCTCGCAGGCCTGCCGCATCCAGAACACGCTGAACGCGCTGACCAGCCCGGGCACGATCACCGCTTCGAGCCGGCCGTACCAGCCGAGGTCGCCGACGACGAGGTAGAGCGGGATCACGCCGAGCTGCGCCGGCACCATCGCCGAGCCGACGACGAGCAGGAACAGCGTGTTGCGGCCGGGGAACCGCAGCCGCGCGAACGCGAACCCGGCCAGACTGGCCAGAACCACGTTCGCCACCATCACCGTGCCCGAGACGATCAGCGAGTTGCCGATCGCGAGCCAGAAGTCGACGGTGTCGAAGACCCGGCGCACGTTCTCGAAGAGGTGCCCACCCGGCAGGAGCAGCGGCGACGTCTCCCCGATCGCCGAGTTGTCCCTTGTGGACACCACGAACGACCAGTACAGCGGGAACACGGACGCGCCGAGCACGCCGATCAGCAGGGCGTAGACCCAGGCGCCCGGCCGCCGCCGGGCCGTCACGCCGACCGCACGAACCGGCGCACCAGCCGGTAGTTGACCAGCGCGAACAGCACGCAGACGACGAACAGCACCCAGGTCAGCGCGGCCGCGTAACCGGCGTCGAAGTGCGTGAAGCCCTTCTCGTACAAGTACATCGTCACCGTCTGGAACTGGCGGTCGTTGCCGCCGGTACCGCCGGAGCCGCCGGAGTCGAACAGCTGCGGCTCGGCGAACAGCTGCAGGCCGTTGACGGTGCCGGCGATGGCGGTGAAGGCGAGCGCGGGCCGGATGCCCGGCACGGTGATCGACCAGAACGTCCGCCAGCGCGACGCGCCGTCGAGCGCGGCGGCCTCGTACAGGTCCGCGGGCACGGCCTGCATCGCCGACAGGTAGATCAGCGCGTTGTAGCCGGTCCAGCGCCACAGCACCATCGACGCCACCGCGACGTGCGACGACCAGGTGCTCGCCTGCCAGTTGACCGGGGCGACGCCGAACCAGCCGAGGACCTCGTTGACGACGCCGTAGTCGCGGCTGAACAGCTGCCCGAACACGAGCCCCACGGCGACCACCGACACGACGTTCGGCAGCAGGATCCCGGTGCGCCACCAGGTCGCGGCCCGCAGCGGCCGGTCGAGCAGCGCCGCGATCCCCAGCGCCAGCAGGAACTCCGGGACGGCGGCGAGCACGAAGATGCCGACCGTGTTGGCCAGCGCGTTGTAGAAGCGAGGGTCGGTGAGCAGCTCGCCGTAGTTGGCGAGCCCGAGGTAGCCCTGGTCGCCGTCGAGCAGGTTCCAGTCGTGCAGCGACACCCAGATCGTGTAGAGCAGCGGGAACGCGCCGAAGACGACGAACAGCCCGAAGAAGGGCGCGATGAGCAGCAACGGCGTGACCTTGCGGTCGAAACGGGCGAGCCGGTGCTGCACGCGGAGCTACTTCAGTGCTGCTTGAGCCTGCTGGACGGCGTCCGCCCAGGCCTGGTCGACGTTCTCGGTCCTGTCCTCGATCCGCCCGAGCGCGCGGCCGAACTCCGGCCGGACGTCGGCGTCGTGCAGGCCCCGGTAGTTGGGCCGCAGGGAGTCGGCCGACGCGGCGAAGATCTTGCCGGTCGGCGCCTCGTCGAAGTACGGGTCGGTGTGCGCGACGACCTGCGGGTCCTTGTAGACGGCGGGTTCGCTGGGCAGGATTCCGTCGGAGAGGAACAGCTTCTTCTGCTGCTCCGGCGCGGTCAGCCAGCGGGCCAGGTCGTACGCCTGCTGCGGGTGCTCGCTCTGCTTCGGCACGGTCAGGAACGAGCCGCCCTGGTTGCCGCTGGCGCCGGGAACGGTGGTGACGTCCCACTTGCCCTTGTTGCCGTCGCCGCCGGCCTGCTTGATCTGGCTGAGCATCCACGCGGGACACGCGATCGTGGCGAACGAGCCCTGCTTGATGGCCACGTTCCAGGCCTGGGTGAACGTCGTCGCGGCGGCCGTCTGGCCCTTCGCGGCGATGCCGCCCGAGAGGAAGAAGGCGTTGCGCACGGTCGGGTTCGTGCCGCCGATGTAGGAGTCGTCCTTCGCCGCGAAGTAGTTCTCCGGCGCCTGGTTCAGCATCGCCGTGTAGACGGTGCCCGCGGAGTCCGCGAACTTGACGTCGGGGGTCTTGTCGGTGAACCGCTGCGCGGTCGCGGCGTAGGCGGTCCAGTCGGGCATCAGCCTCGCGACCGCGTCCCGGTCCGTCGGCAGCCCGGCCGCCTGGAACAGGTCACGCCGGTAGCAGAGGGCGAGGCTGCCCATGTCGGTGCCGAGGCCCAGGACGTAGTCGCCGTCCGTCCCCTGCGCCCACTTCCATGGCGCCCACTGGTTCTGCAGGTCCCGCGCGCCGAACTGGGCGAGGTCGGCGAACTTGTCCTTCGCCTTCCGGTACTGCGGGATGTACTGCTCTTCGATCGCGACGACGTCGGCGGCCCCGTGGCCGGTGGCGAGCTGGGTCGCGAGACCCTTGTGGTGGGTGTCGAAGTCGGTGACGCGGTTCTGCACCTCGACGTCCGGGTGCAGCTTCTCGTACTCCGCGATCAGCGGCGCGTAGCCGAACTCACCGAAGGTCGCGATGGTGAGCTTGGTCTTGCCCCCGGCGTCGCTCGGGCTGCAGGCGGCGAGCAGGGCCAGCGCGGCAGCCGCCGCGGCGGTCCGGCGGACGATCGTTCCCACGTGCGTGAGCTTCCCTCAGATCACACCCGCGCGCACGGCGTACGCGACCGCGTGCGGCCGGTTGCGCAAGTTGAGCCGGTTGGTCATGGCGTAGATGACGTTCTTCACGGTCCGCTCGGAGTAGCACAGCTTGCCCGCGATCTCGGCAGTGTCCCAGCCTTCCGCCATCAAGCGAAGCACATCCACCTCGCGCGGCGTCAGCGACGCCCCGGCACCTTCGTGGGCCAGCGCCTCGACCTGGTCGCGCAGCGACGTCGTCCGGCCCCGCGCGGCGGCGAGCACGCTGTCGGTGACGCGGTCGAGCGCGGTCCGCGGCAGCACGGCGGAGACGTGGCAGTCGGCGAGCAGGCTCAGGTGCGCCGGGTCGACGTGCCCGGCGACCAGCACGATCGCGGCCGGCGACTCGGCGGCCGCGGCGCGCAGCGCGGCGATGACGTCCCGGTCGACCTGGTTCGCGGCGAACACCAGCACGGCGGCCTCACCACGGCGGGCTCGCGGCACGACCAGCAGCTCGGGACGGGATCGCAGGTGGTTGATCAGCCCGGTCAGGGCGATCGGGTCGGACGCCCACGCCGCCACGCGCACCTGGTCCATCGTGCCTCCTGGTAACCGTCATCGATTTTCTTGACGCCGCCCAGTCTGGTGAGACCGCCTTCACGAATTCTCTAACGGCGTAGTGCCGCTTCTTCAGAGTCTTCTTCACGGTCCTTCACACGGCGAAGAAGGGGCGTCGACTACCGTCGTGGGGCCCGCCGACGAGTGAAGGGACCGATGAACCGCCGAAGTCTGGCCGCCCTGGGGGTGGCCCTGTGCGTCGTGGTCGTGAGTCTGCTGGTCATCGGCCTGCAACCGCGGATCGTGTCCGGTTTGGCGATCCCGCGGACGCCGCCTTCCGCGGCTCCGCCCGCACCCGCCGCGACCTCCGCACCCGCGCCGACCTCGGGTCTCGCGCGTCCCGGCGACTGCGCGTCGCTGGTGAAGAGCCTCGACGTCCGCCGGCAGGTCGCGCAGCTGGTCGTCGTCGGCGTGACCGGGGACAACCCGGCCTCGACGGTCGCGCTGGTGCGCGAAAACCAGGTCGGCGGGATCTTCATCGGGGGTAACGCAACAGCGTTGTTGAAAGATCACTCACTTGACGCGGTGCAGAGCGTCGCGAAGCTCCCGGTGGCCGTTTCGGTCGACGAAGAGGGCGGCCGCGTCCAGCGCATCGACGATCTCGACGGCGACATGCCGTCCGCGCGCGAGCTGGCGAAGACGAAGACGCCGGAGCAGGTCCGCGGCATCGCCGCCGAACGCGGCCGTCAGCTCAAGGCCCGCGGCGTCACCGTGGATTTCGCGCCCGACACCGACGTCACGGACGCCCCGGACGACGACGTGATCGGCGACCGGTCCTTCAGCCCCGACCCGGCCCGCGTGAAGACGTACGCCACGGCGTTCGCCGCGGGCTTGCGCGACGCGGGCGTCCAGCCGGTGCTGAAGCACTTCCCCGGCCACGGCCACGGCTCGGGGGACTCCCACAAGGGCACCGTCGTCACGCCGCCGCTCGCGCAGCTGCGCGCGGTCGACCTCGCGCCCTACCGGAACATCGCCGACTACGGCCCGGTCGCCGTGATGGTCGGCCACCTCGACGTGCCGGACTTGACGAACGGCGTCCCGGCGTCACTTTCGCCGCCGGCGTACCAGTTGCTGCGCGGCGAATTCCGCTTCACCGGGCCGATCCTGACCGACGACCTGGGCGCGATGAAGGCCATCACGGCGCAGTATTCGTTGCCGGACGCCGTCCTGAAGGCCCTGGAGGCCGGCGCGGACCAGGCGTTGTGGTCCTCCGGCGGCCGGATCGGCGAGGTGCTGGACCGGCTGGAGAAAGCCGTCACCTCCGGCGAGCTGCCGAAGACGCGCGTCCAGCAATCGGTGACGCGGGTGCTGCGCGGCAAGGGTGTCTGCGGCTGAGCCGGATCCTCCCTAGACTCCTTCGCGGCACCTACAGCAAGGAGTGACATGTCCGATCCCGGCGGTACTTTCCTTCTCGGCGGCGAACTTTCCGTGACCCGGATGGGCTACGGCGCGATGCAGCTGGCAGGCCCCGGCGTGTGGGGACCGCCGAAGGACCACGACACCGCGGTCGCCGTGCTGCGCGAGGCCGTCGAAGCGGGTGTCACGCACATCGACACCAGCGACTACTACGGCCCGCACACCGTGAACGCCGTGATCAAGGAAGCCCTGCACCCGTACCCCGAAGCCGTCCACCTGGTCACGAAGGTCGGCGCGCGGCGCAGCGAGGACAAGGGGTGGCCGGCCGCGCTGTCGGCCGGCGAGCTGACCCAGGCGGTGCACGACAACCTGCGGAACCTGGGCCTCGACGCGCTCGACGTCGTCAACCTGCGGCTGAGCGACGCGACCGGCGGCTACCCCGTGGCGATGTCGCTGGCCGAGCCGTTCGGGGTGCTCGCGGACCTGCGGGAGAAGGGGCTGATCCGGCACCTCGGCGTCAGCCACGTGACCGCGGAGCAGCTCGACGAGGCCAAGGTGATCGCGCCGGTCGTGTGCGTCCAGAACCAGTACAACCTGGCGCACCGCGAAAACGACCCGCTCGTGGACAAGTGCGCCGCCGAGGGGATCGCCTTCGTACCGTACTTCCCGCTCGGCGGCTTCAGCCCGCTGCAGTCGGGGCTGCTCGACGACTGCGCCGCCCGTCTCGGCGTGACGCCGATGCAGGTCGCGCTCGCGTGGCTGCTGCAGCGGTCGCCGTCGATGCTGCTGATCCCGGGCACGTCGTCGCCGGAGCACCTGCGCGAGAACCTCGCGGCCGCGGACCTGGAGCTGCCGGCGGACGTGCTCGCCGACCTCGACCGGATCGGAGCCGTCTGATGGCGGAGTGGGGCGACCTGGTCGCGTACATCAGGCAGGCGTACCGGGTGGTGCGCGACGAGCCCGACGAGATCCGCATCCGGCTGATCTTCGGCGACGAGCCGGACACCGAGAACCGCGCCCAGATCATGGTGATCGCCCGGGAGATCCTGGACCAGCGCGAGGACTGGGTGCAGATCGCGACGCCGTTCGCCCGGCACGACGAGGTCGACCTCCTCTCGGTGCTCACCGAAGTCGGCGAGTCGACCATCGTCGGCGGGGTCGCGGTGATGGGCGACCACATCGTGCTGCGGCACTCACTGCCCTTGATCAACCTGGACATCAACGAGTTCATCGACCCGCTGGAACTCGTCGCAGGTGCGGCCGAATTGTTGGAGCAGCAGTTCACCGGACGGGACGACTACTAAGGCTTTCGGGGGTCCGGGTGGCGAAGCCCCCGGCTCGGGGCGGAGCCCCGGATGTCACTGAGCATCGGTGCGACGGCGACCGCGGCGGCAACCGTGAGTGCGGCCGCGAGGCCGAGCGCCGCGGTCGCCGTCCCGCTGCTGAGGTAGAGCCCGCCCAGCAACGCGACGCCGAGCGTGCCGCCCAGCTGCTGCACGGCGTTGAGCAACCCGGCGGCCGAGCCCGTCTCGTGCGGCCGGACGCGGTGCAGCGCGGTGCTGAAGAACGGCACGGTGAACGTCCCCATCCCCAAGCCGCACAACGCCATCGCGCCGAGCAGCGGCCACGGGTACCCGCCGAGGGCGAGGAGCAGCCCGGCCAGCAGCAGCGCCAGCCCGATGTACATCACGCGCGCGCCGAACCTCGGCACCAGCCACGTCCCGGCGAACCACGACGACACGGCGAGCCCGGCCGACAGCGGCAACAGCGTCAGCCCGGCGGTGCGGACGTCCACTCCGAGCCCGAGCTGCAGCTGCATCGGCACCACCTGCATCAGCCCGGTCATCACGGCGAAGAACAGCAGCGACCCGGCGAGCGCGGCCGGGAAACCGCGGTGGGCGAACAGGCTCGGCTCGACCAGCGGCGCGCGCGTCCGGCGCTGGTGGAAGCCGAACGCCACGAGGATCACGGCGCCGGCGGCCAGCAACGGCGTCGCGCCGGGCTGGATCAGCGGGTACACCAGCAGCCCGGTGCCCGCGACGACGAGCACGGTGCCGGCGACGTCGAGCTTCGGCCGCGTCTCGGCGCGGTCCTCCCGGAGGAGCCTCGCCGCGACCAGCACCGCGAGGCCGAGCGGGACGTTCACCAGGAACACCGCCCGCCACGACACCGCCTGCGTCAGCAGGCCGCCGAGCAGCGGGCCGGAGACGGCGGACAGGCCCATCACCGGGCCGATGGTGCCGAGGGCCTTCGCGAGTTCGTCGCCGTCGAAGAGCGCGCGGATCAGGCCGATCGTCTGCGGGATGATCAACGCCGCCGCCGCGCCCTGCACCGCGCGGGCGCCGATCAGGAAGCCCGCTCCGGGAGCGGCCGCGCAGGCGAGGGAGGCGACCACGAAAGCCGTCACGCCGATCTTGAAGACCTTGGCGCGGCCGAGGACGTCGCCGAGGCGGCCGCCGGTGATCAGGAAGACCGCGAACGGCAGGGTGTAGGCCGCGCTGAACCACGGGACGTCGGCGGCGGGGCCGGGCAGGTGCGCGTGGATCACCGGGCCGGCGACCTGGACGATCGTGGCGTCGAGCAGGTTCATCGCCTCGGCGGTGAGCAGCACGGCGAGCGCAGCCCAGCGGGTCTTGGTCAGCATGGGGCCTACTGTGCGGTTCGAGCGTCGATTGGTTCCATGTACTGGCTCGACTTGGCAGATTTCTGCCACCGGGTGCGCTTGAATGAGAAATATGACCACCGCCTTGGATGAGGTCGACTACGCCCTGGTGCACGCGCTGCAGCTCGACGGCCGGGCGCCGTTCACGAAGATCGGCGACGTCCTCGGGGTGTCGGCGCAGACCGTCGCGCGGCGCTACCGCCGTCTCCGCGCGGAGGCGGCGCTGCGGGTGGTCGGCCTGCCGGACCCGCACCGCGCCGGGCACGCCGAGTGGATGGTCCGGCTGACGGCGACCCCGCACACCGCGCAGGACCTCGCCCACCAGCTCGCGCGGCGCGCCGACACGGCGTGGATCAAGCTGATGTCCGGGGGCACGGAGATCTGCGTGAACGTCCAGACCCCGGTGGGCGCGCACGCGCTGCTGCTGCGCGACATCCCGCGCACGGCGAGCATCACGGCGGTGTCGGCGCACCAGGTCCTGCACCGCTACTTCGGCGGCCCGACGGCGTGGTCGGGCCGGACGGCCACGCTGTCCCCAGCCCAGATCGAGGCGCTGACGCCGGCCCACGCAGGCGGCGGCAAGCCGTTGACACCCGACGACGATGCCCTGATGGCCGCGTTGCAGCACGACGGCCGCACGGGCCTGGCCGAGCTGGCCACGGCCACGGGCTGGTCCCCGGCGACGGTCGCCCGCCGCCTGGCGGACCTCCAGGCGGGCGGCACGATGTTCTTCGACCTGGAGATCAGCCCCACGGTCCTCGGCGCGACGACGCAGGCGCTGCTGTGGATGTCGGTGGCGCCGGCGCACGTCGAGCGCGTCGGGAAGGCGCTGGCGACCCACCCGGAACTGGCGGTGGTCCTGGCCACGACGGGCCCGGCGAACCTGGTGGCCCACGCTCTCTGCCCCGACGCGGCGGCGTTGCACCGGTACCTGACCGAACGCCTGGGCTCACTGGAGGAGATCCGGACCCTGGAGACGGCGCCGGTGCTGCGCACCCTCAAAGCCGCCGCGACCCGCTGACCCGCGCGTCAGGCGGGTTTGCGCGCCAATACCCTCCCCTGCGGCACCCGCGCCGCCGGGTTGCGGACCACCTTGGTCAGGATCTCGAAGCCCGCGTCGGTCAGCAGGTCGCTGACCTCGTCCACCGGCAGCCAGTAGACGTTCAGCGAAAACCCTTCGTGCCCGTACCCGCGCGACAGGTGGTGACGCCGGTCGCCGACGTGAAACCCCAGCTGCAGGTGCCCGCCCGGGCGCACCACCCGGAACAGCTCCGACGCCACCACCGGGAGCCGCGACGGCGGGGTGTGGATGATCGAATACCACGCCACCGCCCCGGCGAGACCGCCGTCCGGGAGATCGAGTTCCAGCAGCGAGCCCTCGGAAAACCGCAGCTCCGGGTAGTTGCGGCGGGCGACCGCGAGCATTTCCGGCGTCAGGTCGATGCCCGAGACGTCGACGCCGAGCGACGCCAGGTACGCCGTCACCAGTCCCGTGCCGCAGCCGAGGTCGGCGACCGGGCCGCCGCGGACCAGGTCGGCGAACGCCGCCAGCAGCGCGCGGTCCTCGATGTCGTCGCGCACCGGTGGCACGAACTCGCCGTAGCTCTCGGCGACAATGGCGTAGGTGGCCCGGGTCGGGCTCAGGAACTGGTCATCGGTCACGTCCCGCAAGCTAGCGGCGGGCACCGACAGTTTCCGGCGAGCGTCCTAAGTGGACTTCCCCAGGCTGTCCAGCATGATGCGGACGGACTCGAACTCCCGGACCTCCTGGCGGCAGTCCGGGCACGACGCCAGGTGCCGCTCGACCCGCGCCGTCTCGGCGTCGTCGAGCAGGCCCAGGCTGTAGGCCCCGAGGTCGGTCCGGTCGTACCGGCCCATCGATCGTGTCTCCGTTTCCGCGTCCCGCAAGGGAACACCCGCACCCCACCAGACCTCTCCAGCGTCCTGGGACGTACGGCCGATCGGGGACGTTCCCCGGATTTCCACCCGATCGGCCGACAACTGGGGTCGGAGTTCCGCCCATGTGAGTGACGCGCGTCGTCACGCATCCCACCCGCTCGAACACGGAAAGCTTTCTCGCGACCAATTTCGCCGTTCGGCGTCATGGCTCCCGCATTCGGTCGTCGAACCCGCGTCAGGCCGGCATTTCCCGGCCTCGACCTGGGTACTCAGCGAGCCGAAACGAGGAAAGCGATGACCGTACGAAGCCACCGGGCGGACAACGTCGTCGACGAGGTCGGGGTGTGGCTGACCGGGGAGTTCGGCGCACGGCTCCCGGTCACGGAGATCGACCGCGTCATCCACGTGACGCGGATCGACCTCGAGAGCTGCATCGCGCCGGAGGAGCTCGGGGAGATGCTCCACCGGCTGGGCCGCGCCCGGCTGCAGCGGCTGCTGCTGCTCGCGCCGCCGGCGAAGGTGCGGATCCCGCAAACGCGATGACCGCGGACTTGCCGGACACGTCGAGGGGCGTGTCCGGCAACCGCACTAGGCGTTGCGGACAGGCCGGTACGTGAGTCGGACGACGCCGGTGCCGACCGTGCGGTTCCCGACCAGCCGCAGCGGTTTCACGGCACCGGTCCGGCCGAACAGGCGCTCGCCCTCCCCGAGCGCGAACGGGCAGACCATCAGCCGCAGCTCGTCGACCAGGTCGTGCTCGATCAGCGCGTGCGCGACCCGGCCACTGCCGTAGAGGACGACGTCCCCGGCCACCTCCTGCTTCAGCCGCGAGACCGCGTCCACCAGGTCGCCCTTCAGGACCGTCGAGTTCCACTCGAGGTCTCCGGGCGTCGAGGACACGACGTACTTGGGCACGGCCCGCAGCCGGTCCGCCCAGGCGCCGTCGCGGGTCGCCCACCCCTGCGCGAGGAACCATTCGTAGGTCCGCCGCCCGAGCAGCAGTGCCTCGGTGCCCAGCGCCTCCTCGTACTCGACCGCGGCCCACGCTTCGCGGTCCTCGCCGCCCAGCCGGTCGAACCAGCCGGCGAACCGGAACCCCTCCGTGCCGACCGGGTCCTGGACGACCCCGTCGAGCGACACGTTCTCGCTGATGACGATCTTCCCCATGGCGGATCTCCTTCGTCGTGTTGTCGGCCACCGGAGAGACGCCGCGAAACCGGGAAAGGGGGCGGTCGCCGAGCGCCCCCTTCTGCGCGCGGGCGGAGTCCGTACAAGATGAACGGACGAAGGGTGGCGAGTGTGGAACTGACCAGCACCGACCGGCTGAGCAGGGCCCGGGCCGGGGACGGCGACGCGTTCCGGGCGCTGACCGAGCCGCACCACCGGGAGCTGCAGGTGCACTGCTACCGGCTGCTCGGGTCGTTCCAGGACGCCGAAGACGCGCTCCAGGACACCCTGCTGGCCGCCTGGCGGGGGCTCGGCGGCTTCGACGGCCGCGCCTCGCTCCGCACCTGGCTCTACCGGATCGCCACCAACCGGTGCCTGAGCACGCTTCGCGCGGCGAGCAGGCGCCCGGCGAAGGAATGGGACATCCCCGGCGTCGAACCGCCGGAACCGACGCGCCTCGGCGAGGTCGTCTGGCTCGAGCCGTATCCCGACGCCCTCCTCGACCCGGAAGCTCGTTACGAGCGGGCGGAATCCGTGTCGCTGGCCTTCGTGACCGCGCTCCAGGTCCTGCCGCCGCGCCAGCTTGCCGTCCTTGTCCTGCGCGACGTCCTCGGGTTCCCCGCGAGCGAGGTGGCCGGGATGCTGGACACGACCGTGGACTCGGTCAAGAGCGCGCTCAAGCGAGCGCGCGCCGGTCTGCGGCGTCACCAGCCCGCCTCCGACGACCCGCCTCCCGCGGCCGGTTCCCCTGCCGAGAACGCGATCTTGGCGGACTTCGTCCACGCCTGGGAGGCCGCCGACGTCGGCGCGCTGGTGACCCTGCTGACCGACGACGTGTTCATGTCGATGCCGCCACTGCCGCTCGAATACCAGGGCCGGGACGTCGTGGCCGGCTTCTGCGCCTACCTCTTCGGCGCGGGCCGGCGGTTCCACCTCGTGCCCACCCGCGCCAACGGCCAGCCGGCCTTCGGGGCCTACCTGCTCGCCGCCACCGGCGTCCGGCACGGCACCGGCCTGTACGTCCTCACGCTCGCGGGCGACCGGATCAGCGCCATGACCCGCTTCGAGAACACCGTGCTGCCCGCGTTCGGCTTACCGCGATCGCTGTGACAAGCGCGAGCTAGGACACCTGGACGACGACCGCCGTCGCGTTGTCCTGGCCGCCCGCCGCCTCCGCGACGGCCAGCAGCCGCCGGACCTGCTCGGCCGGCTCGACCGGCCGCCCGAGGATCTCGCGGATCCGCTCGTAGGGCACCTGCTCGGCGACGCCGTCGCTGCACAGCAGCAGGACGTCGCCCGGGCGCAGCGCGAGGCTGAGCACGTCCGGCTCCGGGTGCGCGGGGTGCCCGATGTAGCGCGTCAGCTGGTACCGCGCGGCCGACGCCTGGGGCGAGTCGAACGCGTACCAGCCGTTGACCGCGCCGAGCCAGGCCATCGTGTGGTCGGTGGTGAGCAGCTCCAGCAGGCCCTCGCGCAGCCGGTACGCGCGCGAGTCGCCGATCTGGACGAGCCAGTACCCGCCGCCGGACTCGACGAGCGCGGTGAGCGTGCACCCGGCCAGGCCGCCGATCCGCCGGCCGGACTCGCTCACCTGCCGTTGCGCCGAAGCGACCGCCTCCCGCAACGAGTCCGCGGAATCACCTGCGCCCGCAACGAAGACGTCGACCGCGGTCCGTCCGGCCATCCGGCTGCCTTCGCCGTCGCCCATTCCGTCGGCGACCACCGCGAGCAACGGATCCTCGGTCAGGTGCACGACATCGAAGTTGGCGGAGTAGCGGCGTCCGACGTCGCTGCCCGCGGCGGCGCGCGTGACATGTCCGGTCATGGCCGCATCATGCCAGGGCCGTTCGCGCAGACCCGTTGCCCGCGCGGGCCAGGTTTCTTGACTGGACTAGACCAATCTGCTCTAGTGACTGGTGTCACGTTCTTCCCGGCCGGATGAGCACCCCCTCTTCGACACCCGGACGCCTCCCCACGTCCGGACCCTGTCGTGGCCGAAGGAGTGAGCGAGCCTTGAGAAGACGTCTTGTCGCGGTGATTTCCGCTTTTGCGGCCGCAGCCGCGCTCGTGCTCGGTGTGCCCGCGTTGTCCACCGCCGCCCCGCAGGCCGCCGCCGCGGCGTGCAGCGGGCCCAACTGGGTCGCCGGCCAGTGGTACGACGTCGGCGCGGTCGTCAAGTACACCAACGGCAGTTACTACCGCGCCAAGAACGCGAATCCGGGTTACGACCCGATCATCAGCACCTGGTACTGGGAGCCCTACAGCTGTGACGGCGGCGGTGGCGGGACGACCTGCAACGCGCCCAACTGGGTCGCGGGCCAGTGGTACGACGTCGGTGCGATCGTCAAGTACACCAACGGCGGCTACTACCGCGCCAAGAACGCGAACCCGGGCTACGACCCGATCATCAGCACCTGGTACTGGGAGCCCTACAGCTGCGACGGCGGCGGCACGAACCCCGGCAACCCGGGCTCGTTCGTCGTCAGCGAAGCGCAGTTCAACCAGATCTTCCCGGGCCGCAACGGTTTCTACTCCTACAGCGGCCTGACCGCGGCGCTGTCCGCCTACCCCGGCTTCGCGAACACGGGCAGTGACACGGTGAAGAAGCAGGAGGCGGCCGCGTTCCTGGCCAACGTCGACCACGAGACCGGCGGCCTCGTCTACATCGTCGAACAGAACACGGCCAACTACCCGCACTACTGCGACTACAGCCAGTCCTACGGCTGCCCGGCCGGCCAGGCCGCGTACTACGGCCGCGGCCCGATCCAGCTCAGCTGGAACTTCAACTACAAGGCCGCGGGCGACGCGCTCGGCATCGACCTGCTCGGCAACCCCTGGCAGGTCGAGCAGAACTCGGCCGTCGCGTGGAAGACCGGCCTCTGGTACTGGAACACCCAGACCGGCCCGGGCACGATGACGCCGCACAACGCGATCGTCAACGGCCGCGGCTTCGGCGAGACGATCCGCAGCATCAACGGCTCGATCGAGTGCAACGGCGGCAACCCGGCCCAGGTCGAGAGCCGCGTCTCCAAGTACCGCTCGATCAGCTCGGTCCTCGGCGTCGACCCCGGCGCCAACCTCTACTGCTGACCCCGGTCGTGAGTGCGTAACAGTGTTCTAACACTGTTACGCACTCACGACCCCACGCTGGGAGCCTCAGGCCGTCCGCCACAACGCGGGGACGTTCGGTGGCTCCCAGCCCGGCTGGGCCGTGTGCCCCTGTAAGCACACGTAATCCCGGCCGCTGTAGGTGACGCGGGCGCCGGCCGCGTAGGCGGTGCCCGCCGCCCAGGTGGTGCCGCCCGGCGGCGTCGACGTGGTCGGCGGCGGCGTGCCGGTCGTGGTGGTCGGCGGCGGCGTGCCGGTGGTGGTCGGCGTCTGCGGCACGTTCAGCACGAAGTCGAACGCGGCCTCCTTCGCGCTCCCGTTGTCCCGCACGGTCATCAGCAGCCGCGCGTCGAAGATCGTGTCGGTGTTGTTGCGCGGCTCGTTCGGGAAGTACAGCTGCGTGGTCAGGATCGGCCGGCCCGGCGCCTGGACCTTCACGTGGATGTGCCGGGTGCGGCCCGGGTAGAGGCCGGGCACGATCGTCGATAGCGTGAACGCGCCCTGGGCGTTGGTGTACTGGTGGCCGCGGAAGGTGAAGCCGGTGTTGTCGTAGGCGCCGTTGACGTCCGCCTGCCAGAAGTCCAGCAGCGCGCGGTTCACCGGCAGGCACGCGAGCCCGAAGACGTAACCCGTCACGGTCAGCCGCGTGCCCTGGGTGCCCGGCGTGACGAGCGAGGTCCGTTCCGGCGAGTTCGGCTTGAAGTACGGGCCTTCGGTCTGTTCGGGCGTCGGATCGTCGTCGTCGTGGCACGCCGGCGTCAGCTCCGGCGCCTGGCCGCCCACGGCCGCGGTACGGGCGAGCGCGGGGCCGCCGAGCAGCGCGACGGGCGCCGCGACACCGGCGGCCAATGCGGCCCGCAGCACCGTCTTGCGGCTCAGCTTGGTCTCTTCGTCCATGCTTTCGACGGTAGGAGCGCCCCGGGCCGCCGACGATGGACTGGCGCCGTCAGTCGTGGTGCTTCTCGCCGGTGCGGCGGAAGTCGCCGGGGCTCAGCCCGGTCTCCCGCCGGAAGAACCGGCAGAAGTACGCCGGATCGGCGAACCCGACGCGGCTCGCGACCTGCCGGACGGTCAGGTCCGTGCGGAGCAGGAACCGCTTGGCCTCCCGGACCCGCGCCTCCCGCACGAGCTGCGCGGCCGTGCGGCCGGTCGCGGCCTTGACCGCTTCCGTGAGGTACCCCGGGGTGACGCCGATGCGTTCGGCGTGCGCGTGCACCGACCACAGCCCGAGGTCGGCGCGTCCGGTGAGCCGGGCGAACTCCGCCGCCACCGCCCCGGCGCGCACGGGCGGCGCGTCCGGCGTCCCGGGGAGGCGTCCCACGCGCACGACCAGGACGTGCAGCAGCGCCCGCACCACCGAGTCCGCGCCGCGGCGGTGTTCCGCTTCCAGCTCGGTGACGAGCCGCGTGACGTCGGCGTCGGCGCGGTCGTCCAGCTCCAGCCACGGCCGTTCGCCCAGCCGTCGCAGGAGCTCGCGGTCGGCCGGGTAGTCGAGCAGGAAGTCGTCGGTGAAGAGCACGACGTGCCCGGACAGGCCCCGGACGCCGGCCCAGTGGTGCACCTGCCCGGCGGCGATGACGCCGAGGTGCGGCGGCCGCAGCGGCCAGCGGGCCAGGTCGACGACGTGCGTCCCGGTGCCGCCGGTGACGTGCACGAGCTCGTGGAAGGTGTGCCGGTGCGGGAACTCCGCGCGTGACAGCGGCCCGATCGTGTCGAACGTCCCGACGGCGAACGGCACCGCGTGCGGCGCCGGCAGCTCCAGCCGGTGCACCGGCAGCTCCCCCGCGCGCGGCGAGGGACACGGCGTCCCGGGCGGAACGGTCGTACCGCGCATGGTCTCGTCCCTTCGCTGGTCGGCGGAAAAGTCTAGACCACTGTGTGCACGGTTCGCCGCTTTCGCCCCGAAGGTCGCAATCCGTTCGTCGGGTGCGAAAACGGGGCCGGTCCACTGTGGACCGGCCCCGTTTCGTTCAGATCAGTTCAGCTCAGTTCAGCTCACGCACGGCTGCGGCGACGGCTCACCAGCAGCATCAGCGCGCCGCCACCGAGCAGCAGGCCGCCGACGGTGAACGGCACGGCCGCGTCGACACCGGTGTTGGCGAGCTCGCCGCCACCGCCCGGGGAACCGGCCGGGGTGGTCGGCGCGGGGCTCGTGGCCGGCGCGCCGGCCTCGGTCCAGCTGGCGGCCGCGTTCGCGGTCACCTCGGTCTTCTCCGAGTCGGCGACGATCAGCGACTGGGCCGGCTGCCGCGCGTAGTTCTCGGAGACGAACAGACGGCCCGTGTCCAGCTCGCCGCTGGCCTTGAGCTCGAAGGCGCCCTTGCCCGGCTTGGTGCCGGCCGGGATGTCGACGTACAGCTTGGAGCCGTCCTTGACGTCCGAAGCCTTCAGCTCCTTGCCGTCGGCGTCGGTGATCTTGACGCCGTCGGGCAGCTGGCTGGTCAGCGCGGTGATGTCCCCGGAGGTCGCGACCGAGAACGGGCCGATCTTGCTGCCCGCGGTGCCTTCGGTCTTGTCCGCGGCGACGTTCAGCGTCGGCTTCGGCTGCGCGGCGAGACCCTTGTTCTGGTCACCGGTCAGGTAGCCGTACAGCGCGGCGACGTCGGCGTTGGCGTCGGCCGAGTTCTCCTCGGCCAGCGGCTTGGTGGCGTCGAGGTTCACGCCGTCGCTGAAGTGCCACACCGCGGCCTGCGTCGCGGCGATGGCCTCACGCTCGGAGACGCCGCCGTGAACGGTGACGCCCGCCTTGCCCAGCGCGCTGCCGAGCGCGTCGAGGCCGGTGCCCGGGTAGCCGTGGTGCAGGACCCAGTTGATCTTCGGGCTGTTCTCGTTGAACGGGCCCTTGGCGGGGTACTTGTTCCACGGGCGCTCGACCATGTCGACGTCGGTCCGCAGGCCGACGGTGATCTGCACGCAGTAGAGCTTGAGGGTGCTGCCGTCGGACAGCTTCATCGAGAACAGCTCGGCGATGTAGTCGCCGCCCTTCCCGAGGTTGAGCCGGTAACCGACGGTGCCACTGTTTCCGTCGACCCGGCCGTGAGCGGCACCGTCGTCGGCGAGGGCGGCCGGAGCGCCGACCATGACAGCGGCGGCCGCGGCGAGAGCCGCGATCCCGCCGCGCACGAGTCCTGACCTGACCTGCATAAATCTCCTATCCAAGCCCGAATCACGAAGTCAATGACCGCGTGAGACCAAGCCCCGATCACGACGGCCACCAATTCGGGTGACTGATCACCCGATCAAGCGACACCGGAGCATACATGGACCTCACAGGGGCCACTTCCGGTGTCCCCGTTAACTCGAATGTGTTGTCCAGAAGGGCAAGAAGAAGCCAGAAAAGTGCAGATTGCTACCTCGAAACCACGTTTTCCGAGGCTCAGATACCCGACAAACCGGACTCTTGATCGACCACTGTGGACGGTATGGCGCACGAGGGTCGCCGTGGGAGAATTCGGGGTGAAACTTTCGCACGACCCCGGGGGACCGCGCTCACGATGACGATCGACACGCCGTTCGACGACCTGGTGCTGGTCGGGACCGGGCCGGTCGCCGAGGTCTACGCGGGTGTCGAGGGGGACACGGCGTTCGCACTGAAGATCTTCCCCGGCCCGCTGGACCGCCCGACGCGGAGTGCGCTGGAGCGCGAACTGGCCCGGCTGCGGGGCACTTCCGTACTGCTCCCGGACATCGACGCGTTGCCGGATGGCCGCGCGGTGTTGCGGCTGCCGTTGTGTTCGCAGTCCCTGGCGGACCTGGACCCCCTGGACGCGACCGACACAACGGCCCTGGGGGAAGCCTTGGCCACGGCCCTGGCGGCCATCCACACGGCGGGCGTCGTCCACGGCGGTCTCACCCCCGGGAACGTCCTCTTCCACCCGGACGGCGAACCGGTCCTGACGGACGCGGGCCTGGCCCTGCGAACAGCGTTCGGCGGCGAGACATCGGCGCTGGGATTCCGCGCCCCGGAGACGGTCCGCGACGCGATCACCGACGAGCGCACGGACCTGTACGGCTTGGGAGCACTGCTGTACTACGCGGCAACGGGCCGGCCACCGTTCCCCGGCGACGGCTCGCCGGACCACGTACTACGGATCCTGCACGGCTTTCCGGCGCCGATCGGACGGCCGGACCTGCCGCCGGGGCTGGAGAACCTGGTCGCGGGGTTGCTTTCGCCCGACCCGGCGAACCGGCCGATCGACGCAGCGTATGTCGCCGGGCGCTTGGCGGAGTTGGCGGCGGATCAGGCTTCGACGCCGGGCACCCCGGTGACGCAGAGGCCGGGCGACACAGCGGCTCCCACGCCGGGCGGCGGCCCGCTTGCCGAGCCGGGGCGGTCGTTCGCCGGGGATCAGCCCGCACTCGGCCGCTCGGCCGCGGGCGAGGAGCCCGACTTGGGCCGCACGCCCGCCGGGTTCGGCGGGGAACCGGGCCAGGTACCTGCCAGACCGACCGGCGACCGTGGTGCACTCACCGGTTCGTTCACTGGCGACCGCGGCGAATCTGCCCGCTCGGGGGCCGAATTCGGTCCAGAACCAGGCCGGGCGCCGGGTGGCGACCATCGCGAACTCACTGGTTTCTTTACCGACGACCGAGCCGACTCCACCCACCCGACCACCGGATCCGGTCCAGAACCAGGCCGGGCGCCGGGCGGCGACCATGGCGAACTCACCGGTTCCTTTACCGACGACCGAGCCGACTCCACCCACCCAGCTGCCGGATCCGCTCCGGAACCAGGCCAAGCACCCACCGGCGACCGCGGCGCACCCACCGGTTCGTTCACTGGCGACCGGTTCGGATCCACCCACCCGGCTACCGGATCCGGTCCGGAGCGAGTCCGAGCACCCAGCGGCGAACTCACCCGCTCGTTCAACGGCGACCGGTTCGAATCCGACCGCTCAGCCGCCGGTTTCGGTCCGGAACCGGGCCGGGCACCCGGCGGCGACCGTGGTGCACTCACTGGTGACCGTGGCGACTCCGCCCGCTCGTTCGGCGGGGACCGGAGTGAATCCAGGCGTTCGCTTGTTGCCGTCTCCGGGCCGGCCTCGCGGCCTCGGCGTAGTGGGCGGCTCGGGGTGCTGCTCGGCGTTCCCGCGTTGGTCGCGGTTGTCGTGGTGGTGGCCGTCGTCCTGCTGCGTGACGATCCCGCCCCGCTCACCCCGGCGCCGCCGGCGGCGCCCGCTACCAGCTCGGCGGCCGCCACCAGCGCGAGCGGTCCGGCATTGGTGCTCGATCCCCCGGCCGATGGCGGCAGCTACGTCGACCTCGCCTGGCACGCGACGGGCACCCTGGAGTTCGCGGTCATCGTGGCGGCCGAAGGCGAACCGGCGAAAACCCGGTACGCCGATCGGAACCGCACGCTGCGGGTCCCCGTCGATCCGGGGCGCAAGTACTGCTTCCTGGTTCAGGCCACCGACGGGACCCACACCGTGGAGAGCCAGCCCCAACCCCTCCGCGGCGCCACCTGCGGCCGGTGAGCGTCAACCCCGCGTGAACAACGACCGCGGGTTCAGCGCACCCCGTACCCGGACCATAAAACCACGGCCTCGAAGCCCGGCGCGCACCGCGCGAACCGCCGCCCAGGCTCGGGGGCCCTCGTCGCCTGCCGGATGGCCAGACCACAAAGCACTGTCCACAATGGAACTCAGCTCCGTGAGACCGACCCCAGCGGCGGGAACCAACCCGGCGTAGTCCCGGAGCGTCATCCCCGGCCGCAGCGGGACCCGCAGGTCCCGCAACCGATCGCGGACGTCCTCGCAAGCCCCCCGCACCGCTCCGGCTCCCGGCCGCGAACGGCGTCGCCAGGTCCGCAGCGTCTTCGCCAGCGGCACGCCCACCAGCCACAGCACCAGAAGCAGGCCCAGACCCGCGAAGAAGACACCGAACGGGAACGAACCGGACGACACCGCCTGCGAACTCGGCGCCGTCGGCGGGGCCACCGGTGGGTCCTTCAGCTCCTGCGACGGCGGCAACGCGGCCCGCGCCCGGTCGGTCATGGCGGCCAAACCCGTAGCCGAAGAAGCCGAGCCACTCGGGTCCAGGGGGACCCAGCCCACGCCTGTCACCGCTACCTCCGGCCACGCCAGGACGTCGCCGTTGTGCACCGTTGTCGCACCCGGCGGGGGGCGGTAGCCGACGACCAGCCTGGCCGGGATGCCGAGGATGCGCGCCAGCACGACGTACGCCGCCGCGAACTGTTCGCTTGTTCCTCTCTTCGTCACCAGCAGGAAATCCCGCAGCTGTGGCCAGCCGTGGCCGGCGGGCAATGCGGTGCCTGTCGCGCGGCGGTAGCCGTCGCGGAAGAAGCGTTCCAGGACCAGCGCGCTCCCGAACGTCGGACGCAGGCCGTGCACCGCCTGCGCGGCCAGCTCCGGGATGCCGTCCGGGACCGCGCCGACGTCGGCCAGCCCGCCCGGCGCGGCGCCGTCCAGCTGGGCCGCGGCGGAGACCTCCGGCGTCCACCAGCTCAGCGAATACGTCGTCGCCGCGTCCGGAACCGGCGCCAGCAGCGACCCCTCGGCCGCCTCCACCAGCGGATCGGTGCCGGTCACGGCCGCGGGCAGCGGCTGCGACGGCAGCCACGGGCCCTGCCCGGGCCGGACGCTGATCTCCGCGCTGTCCCGCCGCACCGGCACCGCGGGCGGCGGCGCCAGCTCGCGGCCCAGCCGGCGGTAGTCGTGGCCGGCCGTCCACTCGACGCCGTCGAAGGCGTCGAGCACCACCAGCGGCCACCGGTCCGGGCTCGCGCCGCGGACGTCGAACACCGGCTCGCCGGGCCGCGCGAGGCGGGCGGCGATCTCGTCGAGCGGGCTGCCCGTGCGGACGTCGACGCGCGGCACCTCCTGCTCCTGCAGCGAATACGCCGCCGCCGAAGGCAGGCTTCCGGCCAGCACCACCGCCACCAACGCCGTCGCCGGGACCGCCACCGCGCCGGCCCGCGCGGTGACACACGCGGTCAGCACGCACGCGAAGTACGCGACCGCGGCGATCAGCGCCGTCAGCCCGGACGCCGCCGAAAACAGCTGGCTGAGCACGAGGACCACGGCGCTCGGCGCGAGCGCGGGCAGCGGACGGCGCAGGCGCGCCAGCAGTTCCAGCGCCGCGGTCCCGGCGAGCACCACCAGCAGCGGCACGAACACCAGCAGCGCGGGCTCGGGCCGGGCGGGCCACGTCGACTGCAGCACCAGCCGCCACGACCGCGTGACGCCGGTGCCGAGCGCACCGAGAATGTCCACAACGGACATCGGGACCAGCACCGTGCCGACGACCGCGAGCAGGCCCGCCACGACCAGCAGTACCGGTCGCCAGGTCACCAGGCCGGGCCGCAGCTCGCACAGCTGCGCGACGCCGAACAGCACGGCCGCCGTGACGAGCACCGGCAGCAGCAGCGGCGTCCAGCCGAACACCGGCCCGAACAACAGGCCCGCGACGGCGACGGCCGCCACCACGGCCAACCGGGTCGTCACGCGACCTCGTTCCACCGCGCGACGGCTTCGCGAGCCTGTCCCGCACGCAACACCAGGACGCCGGAACCCGCGCGCGGCGGCGCGGGCGGGCCGAGTTCGAGGACGTACGCCGCGCGGTACCGCGGCCGCAGCTCGGCCAGCGTCGACGGGTCCGCCGTCGCCGTGACGACCACGAGGCAGCCGCCGCCCGATCCGTGCAGCAGCCCGGCCGGCACCAACGCCGTGTCCACTTCGGACTGACGGAGTTCGCAGAGCTCGTCCAGCAGGGGCAGCACCGCGGCCATGCCGCCCGCGGACGGCCGATCCGTGCCACCGGGCGTGACGAGCCGCGTGTGCCGGCCGGCCTGCGCGGCGGCCACCAGCAGCGACGCCGCGAGGTCGACCGCTTCCTCGAACAGCTCCGGTCCGAAGACGTCCCGGCGGGTGTCGAGCAGCAGGGTGAACCGCGGCTGCTCCGGGTCGGCGTAGTCGCGCACCATCAGCCGGCCGGTGCGCGCTGTGGCCTTCCAGTACAGGTGCCGCACCTCGTCGCCGGGCTGGTACTCGCGGATCTCCTGCAGGTCGGTCGAGCCGCGCAGGGAGTCGTCGGAGATGACGCCTTCGTGGTGGTGACGCGGATGGCCCGCGGACGGCGCCTTGGCCGCGTACCGGCGCGGGTGCACCCACAACGTCGCGGTCTCGCCGGTCGCGACGCGGTTGCGCGCCAGCCCGAACGGGTCCGCCCGGTGCACGCTCAGCGGGCCGACGGTCTGCCGCCCGCGCACCGACGTCGGCAGTTCGTAGTGCAGCGTCCGGCTGACGCCGGGGTGCAGCGGCGGGATCCGCACGGTCCGCCGGAACCGGCCGGCCCGGTCGGTGGCGTAACAGCCGCTCTGCCGCCGGCCGGGCGCCGTCGCGGTCAGCCGGGCCAGCGCGGGTTCACCCCGTTCGACGCGGTCCGGGTGCACCGCCCGCGTGACGTCGACCCGGACCCGGCGCGCGGTCAGCGCGATCGCCGCCGCGACCGCGCCGAGGCCGGCCGCGCCGAGCGCCCGCAGCAGCGGATACCCACCCCATTGGCCGCCGCCGAAGAGCAGCAGCGAGACGACGAGGAAGGCCACGCCACGCGGCGTGAGCCGCACGTTCACCGCGCGGCGACGGGCAGCGGCCCGGGTGCCGGGACGGCGTCGAGCACCTCGCGCACGATCTCGTCGGCGCCGCGCCGGCCCAGCTCGGCCTCGGCGGTGAGCACCAGCCGGTGCGCGAGCACCGGGATCGCGACGTCCTTGATGTCGTCCGGGGTGACGTACGCGCGGCCGGCGGTGGCCGCCAGCCCCTGCCCGGCGCGGACCAGCGCGATGCTGCCGCGCGGGCTGGCGCCGAACCGCACGGCCGGGTGACCGCGGGTGGCCGCCGCCAGGCGCGCCGCGTACTCGCACACCCCACGGTCCACGTGGGACGCGCGGACCTCGGCGATCGCCGCCGTCACGGTCGGCAGGTCGACGACCGCGGGCAGGTCGCGCGGGCTCACCCCGGCCGCCTCGCTCATGATCACCAGGACCTCCGAGGCGAGGTCGGGGTAGCCGACGGTCAGCCGCATCAGGAACCGGTCGAGCTGGGCCTCGGGCAGCCGGTAGGTGCCCTCCATCTCGATCGGGTTCTGCGTCGCCACCACGAGGAACGGGCGCGGCACGTCGTGCCCGACGGCGTCGACGGTCACCCGCTGCTCGCTCATCACCTCGAGCAGCGCCGACTGCGTCTTCGGCGTGCCGCGGTTGATCTCGTCGGCGACGACGACGTTCGCGAACACCCCGCCGGGGTGGAAGACGAAGTCCTCGTCCTTCTGCCGGTAGACGGTGACGCCGGTGATGTCACCCGGCATCAGGTCCGGCGTGAACTGGATGCGGTGCCAGGTCCCGCCGACGCTGCGCGCGAGGCACTGCGCCAGCGTCGTCTTGCCGACGCCCGGGACGTCCTCCAGCAGCAGGTGCCCTTCGGCGAACAACGCGGCGACGGTCAGCCGGATCAGCTCCGGCTTGCCGCGCACGACCTGGCTGACGTTGTCGGCGATCGCGCGGTAGACCTCGGCGGCGCGAGTGCTCAAGACGCCCGCCAGACGAGGCGGTTGGAGCTGACCGAGCCGACCGTCACCCACACCGTGTTGCCGACGCCGTAGTAGTAGAACGCGTTCAAGGTCATGGATCCGTTTTCGTCCGTGCTCTTCGTGAGGCCTGGGTTGTCGTAACCGCTGTTGCTCGCGTTCGGCTGGACGTGGTAGCTCGTGTCGGGCTGGAACCCGGTCAGCACGACGTGCATCCACGCGCAGGAGGGGGTGTCCTCCGGCTGGTCGCAGTCTCGCTCATCACCTTGGGGACGGGTCCCGCGACTGATCTTGATCGACGGTTTCGGCGCCGCCCGCGTGAACGTCGTCGATGCCGCCGCGCCCCGCCCGGCGCTGTTCTGCGCCGCGACCTGGACGCGGTAGGTCGCGCCCGCGACCAGGCCCGGAATGGACGCGGAGCGGCCGGCCGTGTCGAGCGAGCCCGCGCCCGAGCCGTCCGTGCGGGCCCAGCTCACGTGGTACGCGGTGACGGCGGCGCCGTTCGGGGCCGCGGCCGACCAGCGGACCGCCGCGGTGAACCCGCTGACCGAGGCGGACAGCCCGCCCGGCACGCCCGGCGGCGTCGCGGGCGCGGCGACCACCGGCGGCGAGGCAGGCGGCGCGGGTGGCGGCGGCGTGGTTCGCGCAGGCGGGGCCGCGGGCCGCGTCGAAGCCGGCTTCGGGGGCGCGGGCGGCCGTGGCGGATCCGGCCGCCCGGAGGACGGAGGCGGCGGGGTCGGCGTGACCGGCGGCGGTGCGACCGGCGGCGGCTGTTTCGGCGGGTCCGCGACGACCGGGACGTCGGCGGCCGAGCCGTCCGGGTCGACGACCACGACGTGCTTGCCGGCGTCACCGTCGATGTAGAGCCGCTGGTCCTCACCCTTGCTGAGCCGCGGATCGCCCGGCTCGGCCGGGATCGGCGTGACGTCGCGGCCGCGGCCGTCGGCGCCGTAGGTGCGCAGCGTCCGGCCGTGCTTGTCGAGCAGCGCGACGGTGTCGCCGGTGGCGGCCGGGGTCGCGTAGTCACCCGGCGGGACGTCGACGGTGATCGGCGGGACACCCGGCCGGTCGCGGGTCAGCGCGGCCGTGTCGACCAGGTGCAGCCGGTTGGCCGACGGGTCGAAGATCGCGACGCGGCCCTGCGCGTCCGAGCCCGCGACCCGAGCGCCGGGCGGGACGTCGACGCCGAGCGCGACGGCCGGTTCGAGACCGCCGGGACCGACCGCGCTGAACGTGCCGGCGGTGGTGTCGACGAAGACCGGCTTTTCCCCCACCAGGGTGAGGGCGCCGGCGTGCCCGGGCGGCGCCGCGGCGGGGCAGGCGAGCTGGTCGGCGGCCTTCGGCAGGTCGCAGACCGAGCCGGTGTCGACGCGGTTGACCCACACCGTGCCGTCCTTCGCGGCCACCGGATCGCCGAGCTTCCCGCCCGCGGGGACGACGGTCATGGTGTCACCGAGCCGCACGACGCTGCCGGCGTCGCGGAAGACGAGGTAGGGCCCGCCGTCGGTTTCGAGCAGCACCGGGTGTTCCCCGGTGACCGGGAGCGGGGTGCTGCCGGTCACCGCGAGGTCGGATTTGCCGAACTGCGTCGCCTGCGACGGCCCGACGACGTACCCGCTGGAATCCCCCTGCACCACGGAATCCCCCGGTGCGAGGCCGGGCACCGCGGCCTTCGCGTCGACGCTGCGCGAAGCGCCGTTGACGTGCAGCACGAGCCCGAGCCCGGGGTTGACCACCCAGTGCCCGGACGGCGAAAACGACAGACCGGAGGTCGGGCTCACGGCTCCCGTGAGCGCCAGCGTCACCACCGCGACCCCGCCGATCGCAACCAGCGCCACGGGCAGTCTCGACCGCAAACCACGGCCGGCCCCCCGCGGCGCGCCACCCTTCACGCCACTTCCCTGCACCCGCTCAGCGTAAGCCATCGGATACAGTCCTGGTCCATTCCGCGTACACCGAGGGGGTCCGGATGGCGGCGAACCGGCCGGTCACGGCGGTGGCCGGGCTGCTGGCCGTGCCGGTGCTGACCGGGCTGCTGACCTTCGCGCTCGCCCGCGCCGCCGAGGACCCGGTGCTGCCCGCGGCCGCGCCGGACGGCCCGCTGACGGTCGTCGGCTCGGTGACGCTGGAGCCGGCCACGCCCGCCGCCGGGCAGCCGGTCACCGCCCGCGTGCGCGTCGCGGGCGATCGCTCGGTCCGGCTGCGGACGCTCGTGGTGAAGGTCCGCGACGACCGCGGCGCGTTCCACGACTTCCCGGCCCGCCCGGACTTCCCGCTGACGCCGTCGGCGGCCGATTTTGTGGTCACGACGGCGTTTCCGGCGCCCGGCCGCTACTTCGCCTACCTGGCCTACGACACCGGCGACGGCCCGCTGAGCCTGCCGCCGTGGGCGCCGTTCACGGTGCGCTGAGCGGCAGCACCAGCTCGAAGATCGCGCCGCCCTGTTCGGCGTTGTAGACGCGCAGCTCGCCGCCGTGGGCCTGCGCGACCCACCGCACGATCGACAGCCCGAGCCCGCTGGACGAGCCCTCGCCGGTGAACTGCTCGAACGCCGCTTCCGCGCGGGCCGCGTCGACGCCGGGGCCGTGGTCGGCGACGGTGACCCGGCCGCCCGCCACGGTGATGTGCACGACCGCCCGCGCGCCGGGTTCGTGGCCGTAGCGCAGGGCGTTGTCGAGCAGGTTCGCGATGGCCCGCTGCACGAGCACCGGGTCGGCGTCGATCTCGGTGGGGGCCGCGGTGAGCGTGACTTCGCCGCCCTCGGCCGGGGTTTCGCGGACGACGCCGGCCACGAGCTCGTCGAGCCGGACGCGCCGGACGGCGAGCTGGTCGGCGCCCGCCGACAGCCGGGCGCGGACGAGCAGGCCGTCGATGATCTCGCCCATCCGCCCGGCCAGCCGCACGGTGCGCGGCAGCAGGTCGGCGCTGTGCGCGGGGTTGCGCAACGCCGTCTCGGCCAGCGCGCGCAGCGCCGCGACCGGCGTCCGCAGGTCGTGCGCGGTCTCGGCGATGAGGATTTCCTGCTGCGCCAGGGCTTTCGTGGCCGGCCGCAACGCCCGCCCGGCGATCAGGTACCCCGCGACCCCGGCGACGCCGACGAGCAGCACGCACCCGCCGATGAGCAGCAGCACGCGCTCGTCGTGCGCGTCGGCCGGCTCCTGGGCGTCGAGGGTGGCCACGACCGCGCCGACGTACCGGCCGCCCGGCTCGAGGAACGGCTGCGCGCACACCCGGACCAGCCCGTCGCCGCCCTGGACCGTGCCGCTCAGCAGCGTCCCCGACTCGGTGGCCTGCCGCGCGAGCCCGGTCAGCGTCGCGTTGTCGACCGCCACGCACGTGCGGGCCGACTGGTAGCCGGTGAACCGGACGTCGGCGCCGGGCAGCACGGCGAACTGCGGGCAGCCGGCGTTCATCGGGTCACGCGCGACGTCGGCCGTGACGATCGCGCCGTCGTAGTGGATCAGCCGGGTGACGGTCGAGGTGACGCGCTGGAGCTGGGCGTCCAGGGCGAGGTCGCGGCTGCGGCCGTCGTCGCGGACCAGCAGCCAGCAGTAGAGGATGAGCCCGACCGCGTTGAGGCCGGTGAACAGCCAGACGAGCAGCCAGCGCAGGCGGCGCAGCCGGGCCGCGGACGTCGCGCTCACGCCGGCGCCCCGAGCCGGTAGCCGAGCCCGCGGACGGCGTGCACGAGGTCCGGCTCGCCGAGCTTGCGGCGGATCCGGCGGATGACGACGTCGACGACGTTGGACATCGGGTCGGCCGCGGTGTCCCAGCAGTGTTCGACCAGGTCGGCGCGGGCGACGGCCCGGCCGGGCCGCGAGATCAGGAACTCCAGGACGGCGAACTCACGAGCGCTCAACGCCAGCGGCGCGCCACCGCGGCGGGCTTCGTGGCGGGCGGTGTCGACCTCGAGGTCGGCCACCCGCAGCAGCGGCGGCCGGGTGGCCGGACGGCGGCAGAGCGCGTGCACCCGGGCGGTCAGCTCGGCGACCGCGAACGGCTTGCCGAGGTAGTCGTCGGCGCCGCTCTCGAACCCGGCGACGCGGTCCGCGACCCCGGCGTGGCCGGTCAGGAACAGCACCGGGACCGTCCAGCCGGTTCGCCGTCGCTCGGCGATGTAGCCGAGCGAGTCGCCGTCGGGCAGCTTGCGGTCGAACACCGCGCAGTCGTAGGCCTCGCGGGCGAACGCTGTGTCGGCGCTCGCGACGTCGCCGGCCTCGTCGACGTCGAACCCGGCCGCCCGCAGCTCGACCGCGACGGCCGTGCGCAGGTCCTCGTCGTCCTCCACCACCAGCACCCGGCTCACCGGCCGATCATGTCATCGAAACCTCATGCGGGCCGCGGCACGGTGGTGGCACAACGGGCCGGACGGCCCGGACCGCGAGGGGGAAACGGTGCTCTTCCAGGTGCTGGGGCCGGTGACGGCGCGTGGCCGCGACGGCGCGGCGCTCGAGCTCGGGCCGGGCAAGCCGGTCACCGTGCTGGCGACGCTGCTGCGGCACGCGGGCGCCTGGGTGAGCGTCGACGAGCTGGTGGACGCGACCTGGGCGGACCGCCGCCCGCCCGCGTCGGCCGAGGCCAACCTCAAGACCTACATCTGGCGCCTGCGGCGGGTCCTGCCGGCGCCGGGCGACGGCGGGCGCATCGAGCACCGGCCCGGTGCCTACCGGATCCGCGTCGAGCCTGGGGAGCTCGACGCGGATCTGGCCGCCGACCTGGCCGCGCGGGCGGGAGCCGCGCTGGCCGAGGGGGAGCACGAGACCGCCGCCGCGCTGGCGGGACGGGGGCTCGCGCTGTGGCGCGGGCGGCCGTTCGAGGGGGTGGCCGGGAAGCCGCCGGCCGCGGCGGCGGTCCGGCTCGGCGAGCTGCGCTGGGAGCTGCGGGAGCTGCTGGCCCGCGCCCGGCAAGCGGCCGGGCGCGCGGGTGAAGCCGTTGTGCTGCTTCGGGAACTGGTCACCGAGGACCCGCTGCGCGAAGGCGCCTGGACGCTCCTCGTCGACGCGCTCACCGCCGCCGGCCGCCGGGGTGAGGCGCTCTCGGCGTACTGCGACGCGCGGCGGGTGCTGGCCGCGGAACTCGGCGTCGAGCCCGGCGCTGGCCTCGCCGCGGCCTACCGGCGGGCGCTGTCCGGGCCCGCTCCGGCGCGTCGCGAACTCCCCCGGGATGTCCCCGGCTTCACCGGCCGCGACGCCGAACTCGCGCTGCTGCGGGACGCGCCCGAGCCGGTCGTGCTGCTCGAAGGGATGCCGGGGGTGGGGAAGTCCGCGCTGGCCGTGCGGCTCGCGCACGAGCTGGCCGAGCGGTTCCCGGACGGCCAGTTCCACGTCGAGCTGGGTGCCGACGGCGATCCCGGCGCGGTGCTCGCCCGGCTGCTGCGCGCGATCGGCGTCGACGCTCTTCCCGCCGACCTGGGCGAACGCGCGGCGCTCTGGCGGTCCGAGATCGCCGGCCGCCGGATCCTGCTGGTCCTCGACGACGCCGTCAGCGCGCGCCAGGTCGCGCCGCTGCTGCCGGGCGCGAGCCCGGCCCGGACGCTGATCACGACCCGCGACGGCGGCTGGCACGTCCCCGGCGCGCGTCGGCTGACCCTGGCACCGCTGGACGACGAAGCCGCCGCGGCCCTGGTCCACGCGTGCGCGGGCGACGCCCGGCCGCTGGGCGAACTGCTCGCCTTCTGTGGCGGGCTACCGGATCTGCTGCGCGCGGCCGGCGACCGGCTCGCCGCGCGGCCGCACTGGCGGATCGCCGACGTCGTCGCGTGGCTCGCGGCGGAGGTCGCCCCGGCCCGGCTCGACGCGTCGCTGCAGCGGCTCGCCCCGGCCGAGCGGACGGCGTTCCGCGCGTTCGTCGGGCTACCGCGCGAGGTCGGCGTCCCGCTGGTCGCGCGGCGACTGCGGGTAGGCCAGGCCGAAGCGCGGCGGCTGCTGGAACGGCTGGTGGACGTCCACCTGCTCACCGCGCCCGGCCCCGGGCGGTACCGGGCGCGGGTTTCCCGGCCGGGTGACCAAGGGGTGCACGTGGCATGACCCGGCTAGGCTCGGTGCCCGTGCGGGTACTGGTCACCGAGGACGACGAGGACATCCGCCTCGCCGTCGAACTGGCGTTGCGCGACGCCGGGTTCGCCGTCGACACGGCGCCCGACCTGGCGACCGCGGACGAAGCGTTGTTCGTCAATTCCTACGACTGCGCGGTGTTCGACCGGAAACTGCCGGACGGCGATTCCCTCGGCTTCGTCCGGGGCCACCGGAAATCCGGCTGGACGGTTCCCGTGCTGTTCTTGACCGGGCACGACAGCGTCGCCGATCGCGTCGCCGGGCTGGCCGAAGGCGACGATTACCTCGGCAAGCCGTTCGCCGTCGCCGAGCTGATCGCGCGGGTGCGGAACCTGTGCCGCCGGGCCGTCCCGTCTGGGCCCGAAGTCCTGCGCCACGGCGACCTCTCCCTGGACGTCTCCCGGCACGAGGTCCACCGTTCCGGCGGGCTCGTTTCCTTGACGGCCAAGGAGTTCGCCGTGGTCCGGCGGTTGCTGGAGGCGGCCGGGAGCACGGTCACGCGTCGCGAGCTGGAGGCGGCGGCGTGGGACGAACTGGTCGCGCCGACGTCCAACGTGCTCGACGTCGTGATCGCGCAGCTGCGGCGCAAGCTCGGGCCGCCACCGATCGTGCGGACCGTGCGGGGAACGGGTTTCGCGCTTTCCTGATGTATTGGCGCTGTATCGCGGTTGGACGGCGGTCGCGCACCATTTTCCGGGTAGGACTTTCTTCGATTCCCGGGAGCACTGTGATGAGCAAACCGAACCGGATCGGCCGGGCGGCGGTCTACGGCGTCGCGGGCCTGGCGACGGCCGCGATCGGCGCCACCGCGGCGAACGCCATGGCCGCCGAGAGCGACACCGTGGCGGCTCCACAGGCCGCGGCGGCCCAGGCGGCCCAGGCCCCGATGACGCAGGCACCTGCCGTTTCGCCGCACGCGTCTCCGGCCGTGAAGACACCGGCGGTGAAGGCACCGGCTGCGCGCCCGGCACCGGCCGTCAAGGCCCCCGAGGTGAAGGCGCCGACCGTCAAGGCTCCTGAGGTGAAGGCGCCCACGGTCAAGGCCCCCGAAGCCAAGCCCGTCTCGAAACCCGCCTCAAAGCCTGTCGTGAAGCCTGTTGTGAAGCAGGCCGCTTCGACGCAGAAGGCCGCGCCGAAGGTGCACGTCGCCGCCCCGGCCGCTCACCAGGTCACCGGCGTGCGGCATCACGCGGTGAAGCCCGCGACGCGGCACACGGCTCAGCACACGAAAGCAGCGCCGCAGAAGAAGTTCGTCGTGCGGGCCGCGACCCGGCCGAGCGTCGCCCAGGCCGAGCAGCGCGTCAAGGACCTGCAGGCCGAGCTGACGCGGGCGCGGGCCGATCTCGCGACCCTGAAGGCGGGGCAGCAGCGGGACATCGGGCCGTGCAAGACCGTCCGGAAGGTGTCGGCCGACGGGCACAGCGCGTCGACGGCTTCGGTGTGCGGCAACGGCACCGTGAAGGTGGGCTGATGTGGGCGCCACCGTCGCCGAGCGGCCGCGGCTGTCGCTCCAGTCCGCGCTGGTCCGCACCGGCCTGCTGCGGCGGCCGGTCGCGCCGCGCTACATCGTCGTGCCCGCGCAGGTCTGGCTGGGCCAGCGGGCGGCCACGCCGGAGGACGACGAACACGCGTCCGACGCGGTGCCCGCGGAGGAGTACTACTACCAGCACCCGGTCCGGACGCCGATGGGCCAGGCCGCGGCGAGCACGGCCGGCGGCGTGCTGGCCGCGATCGCGGCCGGCGTCCTGCCGGGGATGCTGATCGGCGCGCCGGGCGGGATCGTCGCCGGCGTCGCGGCCGGGCTGTTCGGCGGGCTGATGGGCCGCGAACTGGCCGGCGAGCTGTACGAACGCCGTCACGAAGCCTGAGGGGGCGGGTGCCGATCGGCACCCGCCCCGGTTGTTCCTCAGCCCGCGACAGCGGAGACGAAGTCCTTGAAGACGTCGCTGGTGAGCACGCCGTCCTCGATGGCCTGCGGATCGACCTCCATGTCGAGGCCCAGCGACCCGCCGACCAGCGGCGAGAAGCCGGCCTTGACGTGCACGCGGTACTTCCCGTCCTCACCCTTGCCCAGCGTGGCCTCGGCGGTGACGCCCGGGCCGATCATCAGCTCGGGCTGCGCGGACACGGTGACCGGGCCGGGGCCGCTCGACACCTCGGGCAGCTTCACGTCGAGCCCGGCCTTGGCTTCGGCTTTGGCACCGACGCCGTCCTTGCCGACCTCGACGCCGCCTTCCGCCTTGGCCGTCAGCGCGTACTCGCCGTTCTGGATCCCGCCGTCGAGGGCGGACCAGGTGCCGTGGTCGAAGTCGTAGTGCGCCTCGGCGTGGACGATCCCGCCCTTCTTGTCCGGGCCCGTCACCTCGGCCCCGCTGTCCGTCCCCTGCGACTGGACCTTCACGCCGAGCTGGTCGAGCCGGTCCATCGCGTCCTGCACGTAACGGCGGAGAATGCCCTGGGTGCGCAGGCAATCCCCTTGCGTGCAGGCGGGCGTGATCGGGATCGGGTCCGCGGGGTAGGGATCGCCGGCGTTCGGCTGCGGCCACGGGTCGTCGTTGTCGTCGGCCTTGTGGCGGTAGTCGGCGGGGATGGCGTCCTGCTTGCGGACCTGCCGGTAGTCGGGCTTCTTCTGCTGCTTTTCCTGCTTGGGCTGCTTCTCTTTCTTCTGCTGCTTGTCGCGGTCCTTGTTGTTGTCGTCCTGGTTCCTGTCGTCGTCCCGGTTCTTCTTCTCGGACCGGTCCTGGTTGTCGTCGCGGTCCTTCCGATCGTCGCTGTCCCGCTGCTTCGGCTGGTCCTCGTTGTCCTGGTTCTTCTTGTTGTCGTCCTGCTGCTTGCGCGGCTTGTCCTCTTGCCCGGAGTCTTCGCGCGGCTTCGGCTTCTCCTGCTTCGGCGCGGGCTTCTCCTGCTTCGGCTTCGGCTGCTTGGGCGTCTGCTGCTTGGGCGCGGGATCCTTCTTCTGCGCCGGCGGCGGGTTCACCGGCTGATTCTTGGTTTCGGCGTCGAGCTTCCGCAGCGGGCCGTCGTCGCGCAGCGCCCCGCCGGGGCCGCTGGGAACCAGCTTCCCACCCACACCCCCACCAATAATCGTGCACGCGCACGGGTTCGGCGTCGGCTTCGCCTCGGCCGCGCCCGCGCTGAGCAGCCCGAACCCGAGAGCGACGAAGCCGCCGGAAGCCGTGTAGAGCAGCGCCCGGCGTGCGCTCATCGGTGCACCACCGTCGAGGACGACCACGACGACGGCCCACTGTCCGAAGTGGACGTCGACGACGTGGACGTCACGGACTTGTGCTCGTGGGCGGCGATCTTCTTCGCGATGGCGGGCGAGAACCCGGCCTGCTCCAGCAGCTTCTGGTCGGAATCGCGCGTCGGCTTCGCGGGCGACTTACGGTGCTGGGTGTGGTGCTTGACGTCCGCGAGGTGGGCCTCGGCCTTGGAGAGGTGGTCCTTCGCCTGGTGCAGCGCCTGATCGGCGGCGTCGACAGCCTTCTTCGCCGCCCCGACCTCGGCGGTCGCCTGGTCGAGCGCGGACGGCGTGGCCGGCTTCGGCGGCGGCACGGGCTTCGGCAGCGCCACGGGCTTGGCGACGAGGTGCGGCAGCGAGATGTGGTTGGCCTGCCCGGGCTGCACGGTCTGGTGCTTCACGACCGACCGCTTCTTATGGAACACCGGCTTGGCTGTGGAGTGCTTCGCCGGAGCGTGCTTGGCCGGTTTCGCGGGCTGCGCGACCTTGGCGACCGGCGCCGCGAGAGGCGCAACCTTGACGGGCGCGACGGCGGCCGGAGCGACGGCGGGCCGCCCGGTGGCCGCGGCGACCGGCGTCACGTCATCGGAGGCGAAGGCCCCGGCGGCGGTGGCCCCGACCGCGGCGGTGGCGAGCCCGGCGACGCCGTACACGGCCGCGCGGCCCACCTTGCTGGATGTTGTCATGCTGCTCTCCCCGTACGGATGACCTCGCGGAATGCGGGTTTCCGTGCAGCGTGGGCGGGGAGGATCCAGGGCGGGTACAGCCGGCGTACATCGGGGTTTCAGGCGCGCCGGAGCCCGTCGACGAGCACGCCGACCATGCGCTGGTTGTACTCGATGCCCTCGCCGCGCACGGGCTGGCACAACAGTGCGATGGCGTGCATCAGGTCCTTCGCGCTGACGTCGGCGCGGATCCCGCCGGTCGCGACCGCGGCGTCGAGCAGCGCCGCGAGCACGGGTTCGAGCCGTTCCATGAAGTAGCCGGGCAGGCCGTCGAAGGCCGGGTCCCCGGAGTGCAGGGCCGTCGCGAGGCCGCGCTTGGTCCCGACGAACGCCGTGTACCGGCGAAGCCACTCCACGAGCGCCACCTGCGGTTCGTGCTCGGCACTGAGCGCCGGCCCGGCGACGGCGCAGGTGTCGATCCCCCGGTGCAGCACGGCCACGACCAGGTCAGCGCGCTGCGGGAAGTGCCGGTAGAGCGTCCCGACGCCGACCCCGGCCAGGTCGGTGATCTCCTTCGCGGGAGCGTCCACGCCGGAGGTGGCGAAGACGTTTTTGGCGGCTTCGAGCAGGGCGTCGACGTTGCGCTGAGCATCGGCGCGCAGCTTGCGCGGTTGCATAACCGGAAAGCCTTTCCGTATAGTAGCGGAAGAGCTTTCCGCTTACGCCCCCGAGACTACCCCCAGGAGCCACCCCTCATGCAGTACCGCACCCTCGGCCGCACCGGCATCAAGGTCAGCCCGTACGCGCTAGGCACCTTGATGTTCGCGACGTCCATCGGCAACCCCGACCCCGAGGACTCGATCCGCGTAATCCACAAGGCCCTGGACGCGGGCATCAACTTCGTGGACACGGCCGACGCCTACGGCGACGTAGAAGACGTAGTGGGCAAGGCCCTGAAGGGCCGCCGCGACAACGTAGTCCTAGCTACAAAGTTCAGCCGCCCGACGGGCGAAGACCCCAACCACCAGGGCACGTCAAGGCGCTGGATCATGACCGCGGTAGAGACTTCGTTGCGCCGCCTGCAGACGGACCACATAGACCTGTACCAGATCCACCGCCCCGACCCGTCAACGGACATCGAGGAGACGCTCTCGGCCCTGAACGACCTGATCCACAGCGGCAAGGTCCGCGCAATCGGCACGTCGGCGATGCCGGTATCGGACCTCATCGAGGCCCAGTGGACGGCCACGCGCCGCAACTTCGAGCGCTTCCACACGGAGCAGCCGCCATACTCGATCCTGAGCCGAGGAATCGAGCGCGAAGTCCTCCCGACGACGCAACGCCACGGAATGGGCACCCTGGTCTGGGGCCCACTGGGCCAAGGAATGCTCACAGGCCGAGTCCGCCGAGACGGCGCGAACGACCTCCGCCGAGCAGGCCTCCTTAAGCACCTGAATGACGCGCGTCGCATCGACGTCGTGGAGCAACTGATCCCCTTGGCGGCTTCGGCCGGCCTCCCGCTGACCCACCTGGCGATGGCGTTCGCAATCTCCCACCCCGGAGTGACAAGCGCAATCATCGGCCCGCGAACGATGGCCCACCTGGACGACCTGCTGGCCGGCATGGAGGTCACGCTGTCGGACGAGGTACTGGACCGCATCGACGAGATCGTCCCGCCGGGCACGAACGTGAGCGCACTGGACCAGGACTTCGTACCGCGGGCGCTGCAGGAGACAACCCTCCGCCGCCGCCCGATGAGCGAACGCTCGGCCGCCTGACATTCCCCGGTCAGCTCACGAACTCCATCGCGGGTAGCGGGGTGACGGCCCGTCGAGCAGCCGGTTGTCCCGGCCGCGTAACAACCGGTCGAAGAACGCGGACACGTACGCTTCCTGAGTGCGGATAGCCACCGCGGGATCGATGATGCCGATCGCTTCCGTCCGAGCGGTCGAGGGCAGATTTATCCGTGGCAGCAATGCTTCGGCGTCGGGTGAACCATGCGTGCGGCGAACCACGCAGAGTGAGCTGGCGCGTCCAGCCCGGGGTGTTCGCACGGAAAGCTTGCCAGCCGGGACTGGTGTCCGTGGCGCCGTCCTTGCCCAGGAGCAGGAACGGCCGATCCAGCCCGTGCGTGGCACCAGGCATGAGACTGTCATCGAGTCAGGTCAGGTTGTCGTCCATGCCGAGGCCGGCGGCAATCCTCGGATCGGCGTCCGGGGCCGCGGCAGCGGCCGTCCCACACGCCGAATGGCCGAACATGCCCATCGCGGTCAAATCCAGGGAGCCAGCAAGCTGTTGGCAAGCCACGCAATCCGCCTCGGAGAAACGCGCTGGTGCGTTTCTCCGAGGCGGCAGTGTCAGCGTCGGAGGTTCCGGCTGATTCCCCGCGACGGCGTCATCACTCGAGTGACTGCCTTCGCCCCCCGAGTGACTAAAAGCAGATCAGGTCGAGCAGCCACCCGATCGTCAGCACCCCGGCGACGACGGCCACCACAGCGACGGGAATCGCGCGCAGCGCCCGCGCCGAACCGTGCAGGAGCCATCCGACGACCTGGTGGACCAGCGAAGCCACCCAGCCAACCGCGGCACCGTAGTCGTAGGCGAACTGAGGCGGATCGCGATGACGCCGCCTGCTCGCCGTGCTCACGTAGTACTCCGGGAGGACCATCACCGCCGCGAGCGCGGCGACGGCCGCCTGGACTGAGCCGGCGAGCAGGCGCAGCACCCACGGGGCGACCCAGCGCGTCGTGAGACAGGCGATGGCGATTCCGATCGCCACCGGGCCGACGCCTGGCGGGATGACCGGGCCGGTGATCACCTTGGACCCGAACCGTTTTCGCTGACCACCGCCGCCGCCGGTTCAGGTGCCCGGTGGTTCTCGCCGTAGGAGAACTTGCGGGCCTCGTCGCTTCCGGCCAGCACCTTGTAACCGGAGTCGCGGAGCCACTGCAACGTAGTGCGGACCTGGTCGTCGATCTGCCAGCGGTCGAGCGCGTCGGACTCGAGCAGCCTCGTCACGAAGTCGAACACCGCCTGCCGGTGCGAATCCCGTTCCCGGAGGAGCATCCCGACGACCGAGCTGACGTCGCCCGGGGTCAGCGCGAGCTGGAGGGCGAACTGGTGGAAGTCGCCGGCGGCGATGATGTCGCGGAAGAGCTTGACCTTCCGCTGGATGGCGTCGTGGTTCAGGGTCGGCTCGTCCATGGCCAGGCGGACGAAGACCTCGACCGACAAACCGAACCGGACGCCGACGGGGTGTTCCCGGAAGTACGCGTTCGCGTGGGACTCCGCCTCCTGCGGAACCGTGATCTGGTGTTCCCGGGTCACTGTACGCAAGTGCTGCAAGAGGAAAGGAGCCAAAGCGAGACGGACGTCGTCGACCCCGGCGAGCACCACCTTCTCCGGCTTCTCCACCTTCCAGATCAGATCCATCGCGGCTCGGAAGGCGATCATGTCCCCCTTGCTGGGCGACGTCGCTTCGAGCTGGGTAACGTGGATCCCGAGGTCGACGTCGTACGCCATGCGGTAGCCGCCCCACAGGAGTTCTCCTGTCGTCGGCTGCTCTTCGGGCCCGCACACCTTGCGGCGCCCGGCACTCGTCACCAGCACGTGTGCGACCCGGCTGGTCACCGGCAAGCGTCGGAAGAGGAATTCGAACGGCTTGATCCGGCGTTCGCCGATGATCGGGCTCCGGATCTCACGCCGTTGCACCCGCACAGCCGGCGCCTTCCGCTTTTCTGGCTGAGTCCGCTCAGGCGGATTGGGCGCCTTTTCGACGGCATCGGGCCGGGTCATGGTGTCTCCTTCCGGATGGCCGCCGCCAGCACGGTGGCAGCCTCTTCATCGAGTGGATCACTCCAGTCCTCCTGCAACCGGGTGATCAAGTAGCTCAGCCGGCGGGCGTCGGTCTCGTCTTCGACGAGGTGGGGGACGAACGCGACGAGGGCGCACAGGCATTCGGCGTCGTCCTCCGCCGCCCGGATCCACGAGCCGAAAAGCGACTTCGCGACGAAGTTCCCCCGGCGGCCGCGCAGCCCCCACCGCAGCAGCTCGGCGATCGGCACAGTGAACTTCGGCTCGGCATCCTGCAGAGCCAGCAGCAGCGGCCACCTTTCCCGACCCCTGGGGAGTGACCGTTCTTCTCGTCCGGCCGAAATCTGCAGGGTGTTGAGGTCGAATCCGCTCAGGATGATCAGGTACAGCAGCGCCCACCAGGTCAGGACCCGGACGCTGCTGCGCTGGCTGCCGCGAGTCCAGGCGACGAGCTGGTGGAGAATCGGATCGGCTTCCCCGAAAGCGAGCAGGTTCGCCATGCTGCGCGCGGAAACGCGGACGAGCTCGGTGGCTTCATCCTCGTCCAGCGCACCCTGCAGCTCGGACGGCGTACCGAGGACACGCAGCTCCTGAAGCGTCGCCTTGATCTCACGCCGCCCCAGGTCATAGCCGAGGGTCGCCGAGGTCGTCCACTTTTCGGCGTCGGTGCCCACCCTGCGCCAGTATCTGAGCCGGTAACCGATCGCTTCGGTCATCCGCTCGTCCCGGGCGGCCTGGTCGAGCGCCACGGCCGCGAACAGCCTCCGCTGCTCGGCGTCCTTGCCCACGGCGCCGACTGCCGGCCAGATCGTTTCAGTGAAGGTGAAGTGGAAGTCCAGCGAGCAGAACAACCCCGTCGCCTGCGCGGCCCGCACCCAGATGGTCGGTCGTGGATCCTTGCTCAGCTCCTGCAACCAAGTGACCATCGCCCCGCGGAGGTTGTGGTGGTGAAGCCAGACGTAACTGAGGAGCACGACCGGAAAGCGGTCGTCGGTGTACTTCGCAAGGCCGACAGGCAGCCGGACATCGCCGAAGGACAACCAGCCGTCGACGATCTCGGCCCGGCAAGCCGGCAGCCGCCGCGCCTGGTCGTCGGAGAACAACGACATCTGCGCCGTCCTGAGCCCGCCCTCTTCCTTGGGCTTCGGAACCATTTTGAGGAACGCGTCAGCCAAGGAGACCCCGGCCTTAGCGACGATGTGGTACGGCGACTTGCTGAACACGGCCAAGGCGATCCGGAACGCCGCCAGGCGAAGCGCCCGCGCGAGAGCTTCTTCGGTCCGGGTGCTGCTCAACCCGGAGAACCACTCAACCGCCTGTCTCTGCACCAGCTGGTTTGCCTCGGTCTCAATCTCGTCCAGGCTCAGCTTCTCCCGCCCGTGCTCGGCCAGCAGCCTCGCCATCTCGGCCACTTCCGCCGGTCTGGGCGCGGGGCCGAGCACCTCCTTGATCCGCGGTGTGGTGGCCAGTTCGTTCAGCCTTACCGCCATCGCTGCATCCGCGTCCGCGCGCACCTCCTCGGCGATGTGCCGGCTGAGCAGGTCGGTCGTCGGCGGGGGTTCGTACGCCGTGGAGTACCCACCGAGAATGCTTTCATCGAGGTCGTCGACGTCGGTGAGCACAACGCAGCGGCACCGCTTGCCGAGAAGGTCCCGCAGCTTGCCGAGCTTCGCTTCAGTCAGTCCCGCGCCTTCATCGCCGGTGAGTTCGACGACATAACCACGGCCTTCCTTGTCGAAGTCGGTATCGGTCAGGGATTCGATGTCCTGGTCATCGTCGAACCGGGAGATCTTGCCTTGGTTCAGCTCGTCGAGCAGGTGCAGGGCGGTGGTGAACCGGCCCGTTCCGTCCTGCCCCGAGAGTACGAGGAGGTGCCGCTCGGCCAGCTTTTCGTACATGTCTTCGTATCGAGCCGGCTGGACGTACCGGGCGCGCAGCCGGACCAGGTAGTTCTCGCGCACCGAGCCCGACTTCCGCTTCCGCGGCCGCGCGCTGTAGATGTTGACGTCACCGATGTGCTGTTTTTTGATCTTCGTGTCACGCAGGAACGCCATCGTTCCGTCGGTTCTCAGGATCCCGTTCCGGTACGCTTCTTCCGCCTCACGCCGCTCGGCGCCGAATGGATCCTTGGCTTCGGAACGATTTTCTCCTCCTTTCTTCCCGGCGTCGGGAACCTTCTTCCCGGCATCAGCAGCCGGTTTCGCCGCCGGACCGGCCTTGCCTACATCGGGGACAGGAGCCGGCTTGGGGGGCGGCGGGGGTACGGGAGTGCTCGCGTCATTGCCCATAGGTCACCACTTCATCTTTTTAACCGTCGAGGCGATTACCTGCTTGCCGATCTTCGTCTTGCCATTGAATGCGACAGTGGGCCCGGACGACGCCGGGGCATCCGCCGAGAACTCCCGGGCGTGGTCCGGCCTCGGCCGGGGTGGGACGGACAGGCCGGGAACGCGGACCCAGACCGCGACTCCCCGGTCGTCTCTCCGGTAACTGGCCGCGTCGATCTGCAGCTCGGGAAGCCTCGTGACGAGCTCGTACAAGTCGTCCGACACCGCGACGACGAGGTTGCTGTCGGGCGCGCAATCGAGCACGGACCGGGCGTAGGCGGACCCCGCCAGGTCACAGACATCGGCTTCACTGCCCATCCCGATGCCGACCTGCCCCCGGTACGGCATTTCCTCGACGAGGCGGTCCATCCACACTCCGATGACCTCGGCCGGAGCCACTTCCGGGGAGACGACGCAGACCAGGCAGTCTTCGGCCTGGTGCGCCCGGAAACCGGCCGCACCGAAGGATTCGGCCACCACGCGCCGGACCTCTTCAGGGCTGCCGGCGTCCGGGCGGATCGCGACGAGGAGCGGTTCCGTCAGGCTCATGGGCGGTTCTCCGTTCGCTGAGTACGGCCTGCCGAGCGCGAACGACCACCCGCCCGCCGTCAAGTCGTTCTTGAGTACGCGTGCATGCAGATCCGTGAGCCCCGGCAAGACGTCCATGCCGACGTCGCCCAGATGCTCCTGGTAATTCCGGAAGACGTCGCCGGCCTCGGCGTTGCGGCCCGCGAAGTGCAGCGCGCACATCAGGAGAGCCGCCACCACCGCGTCATGCGGGTGGTCCTCCAGCAGGCTGCCCAGTTCACCGAGATGTTCCTGGTGGCGCCCCTGCCGGAGTTCCACGCGGTAGTACGCGATCTTCAGCGCGTGCCGCTCTTTCTCGAGCTCAGCGCGGTAGTTGCCGGCCCGTCGGGTGTTCAAGCCGGCCAGCGGCTCCCCTTCCGACAATCGCAGTGCGCGTGTCAGCAGTTCGGCGGCGTGGTGGTCGTCGGTCTTCTGCGCGGCGGCGGTCAAGGCCTTGACCTGGTGCACGTCCACCGACTCCTCGGGGAGGACCAACCGGCACAGTCCGTTCTTGTTGATCAACGAGTCGGCGAAGCCCAGTTTTTGCAGGCGCTTCCGCAGAGCTGACATGAAGTGGTTCATCTCTTCGGACGCGCTCGCGGGCTCGTCGTCCCAGATCCACGCTTTCAGCGTCTCGCGCTGGATTTCCCGGCCCTTCGCCACGATCAGCCCGGCAAGCATGCTCTGCTCCCGTTGCGAGCCCATCGGCATCGGCTCGCCGTCCCGCGAGGCTCCGACCGTTCCCCACAACCGGAAAAACACCGGCTGATCGACGATGTGCTCCTTCACGGCCCTTCACCCTCTCGTCGGTTCTCATGCAGCTCCATACCCACCTACGCACCCAGCCGCGCACGTCGTCTCGCACCCACTTCACGGGTTCAGTCTCGGTTTCACCGGCAGCGGACGAGCCGCCGCCAGAAAAGGAGAAAAGTCATGGTGGACAACAACTCGTTCAAGAAGAGCCCGTTCAGCGAGAACGTCGGCGCGTGCGTCGAGGTCGCCCGCGTCGGCGACGGAGTCGTGGTGCGCGACTCCAAGAACCCCGGCGGACCGATGCTGTGGTTCTCGGCCGTCGAGTGGACCGCGTTCCTCTACGGGGTTCTCATCGGCGAATTCGGCCTGACCCACTAAGGCGTCGGCGGGGTGTCGCGATCGACGGGTCGCGACACCCCGTCCCGGCTACGGCGTACCGGCCCGGACGTCATCGGCGAGCCCGGCGAGGTAGTCGCGGGCGTCCTGGTCGTACACCGCCATCCGCCGGAGCGAGGACCAACGTTGGTCGTAGACCGCGACGTCGCTGGCATCGCTGACCGTCATGGTGGCGTGGACCATCTCCACCGTCACCCGACTGCGGCCGTCCTCGCCGGCGTCGTAGACGACGAAACCGTGGGAAAGCAGGGTGACGGCTTCCTGATGGAACGGGATTAACCCGACCGAGACGTTGTCCAGGGTCACGATCGAAGCGATCCGATCCCACTGCGCGAGCAACACCCGAATCGGTCCCGGGCACCAGCGCAACGCGCCCTCCGTGATCAGGAAGTCGAACTGCCGACCCGGCGTGAAGACCAGCTGCTGCCGATTCAGCCGCGCGGCCACGGCCGCGCTGATCTCCTCCTCCTCGTAGGGGGGCTGGTAGGTGGCGAACACACGCCTCGCGTAGTCGGCTGTCTGCAGCAGTCCGGGCACGACCGAGGACTGGAACGTGCGGATCCGGCACGCGCGCTGTTCTTGCTCCCCCACATCGTCCTGGACGTGCGGCCGGTCCTCGAGCAGCTCACGCCAGGGCTGCACTTCGGTGAAAGCCTGTTTGGTCAGCAAGATGAGCCGCTGAAGGGTTTCCTCGGACACGCCGAGCGCCCTTACCCAAGCGGTCACCTCGGGAAGCGACGGAGTCACCACGCCCGCCTCGATCCGAGACACCTTCGACTGGCTGATCGAAATCAAGCGGGCCAGTTTCCGTCCGGAGACACCGGAAAGGTCGCGCAGTCTCCGCAGTTCGGCGGCCAGCCGTGACCGTGCTGTCGCCCGCATGGCGGCCGCCCCTCACCTCGTCTGATTCGAATTGATCCATATTGATTCACCGTGACTCTCTAGCAGAGAACCAGCAACTGCACTGTGCCGTCAACCGGCCGAATGGCTGACACTCGATGCAGTCGATTCGATTCGACACCGCAGTTTGCGTTCGAGCGCGCTCGAAGTCCTAGCTTCGCCGTCATGACAACACAGACCTGGATCATCACCGGCACGTCCCAACGCCTCGGTCGGGCGCTGGCCGAGGCCGCCTCGCGGCGGGCGACGACGTCATAGCCGCCGTTCGCGCGACCCGAGAGCGCCGCCGACCTGACGGGTTCTCGTGACCGCCATGGGGCCTGGAACTGGTATGTCTCGTCCTCAAGCCCCTCGAAGCCATCGGCCACCTGCTACGCCAGGGCGGCCCCTCGCCGACCGGCCCGCATCACGCATGAGCTCAACGGTTACAGCCAGGGATCCTTACCTCTTGGCGTCGGACGCATCAGCCATTGCCGCGACGATAGTCCCCGCCTCAGCCTGTATGAAGCTGAACTACAGGACTGATCTCAGACCCCGAAAAGCGTAACAGGAAGGTCCACCGCGCCGATTCCTGTCTTCCGACAGACAAGGGGAGGTGTCGTGAAATAAAGTGCTGACGTCTTCAGTAGAGAAACAACCATTCCTCGCGCAGCCCGCAGCAGACGACCACGCGACGTGTCGACTCTAGTGCAACCCAAAGCTCCGTGGCGTACCGTGACCATCCGCAGTTTCGACAAGAAACAGTGGCAGATTGACCGACGCAAAGGATAACGAACCGGAGTCGATTATTCCGCCCAAGCCGATGCTCACGGCTATGCCAGCCCCGCCGCCACTTGACGTCGCCGCAGCCCCTTGACGGCCACCCGTGCCGCCACAAGCTCGGATCCACTCCTACTCGGCCGACAAATGGGAACAATTTATTCGCAAATGAGCAACGGCACCGAGGAGGCGTACGTACAGTTCAAACGCTTCGGCGGTCTGGCGACAGAGGCGCCGACGTCGCCGCTTTCAAGTCCGAGCAGGGACTTCACAGATGCAGCCAAAGAAATACTCAAAGTGCTGCTCCCAGCACTCGACGAGCATGACAAGCTGCCCAGCCGACAAGCAGCAGCGATCCGACCACATCGAAGGTCGTCTTTCCTCCTTGACCCCAAAATGGTCGGCGACCTGCAGCGCAAGGGTCATAGCACTGGCGGCGAATAGCAATTTCTGGACTGGCTATACGACTTGGTCCGGCGCGCCTTGCAGTGCGAGTTGCCAGGTGCGACCAGCAGGCCCAGGACCGTCAGGTCGACCGCTGGCGCCACCAGCGACGCGACGTAGACCGAGGCCGATCCGCTGGGCCAGAGCCAGAACGTTTCCGAAGCCGGAGAGGAAATCAGCCCGATGACGATGCCCATCACCGTGGTCACGAACCTGGTCATACTGGACGAGGTACCCATCCGGACTCCCGCGCATCGACGAGAGGTCGTACGTGTCCTCGATGACCAGCGCGCCGGTCAGGTGGGGCCGATCAGGGCCATGATGGCCTGCGTGGTGCCCCCGACGGGGTTCGAACCCGCACTGGGTCGATTTTAAGTCGACTGCCTCTGCCAGTTGGGCTACGGGGGCACCGCACACTCTAGGCGATCCCCGCCCTTGCAAGCCACGAGGCCGGACGGGGGTGTCCCCGGCCGGCCTCGTGTCTACTGTGGACCTAGTGGCTCAGTTCAGCGTCCAGGACTGGTTGGCGCTGCCCGTGCACGTCCAGATCTGCAGCAGGGTGCCGTCCGCGGAGCTGGGGCCCGTGGCGTCCAGGCACTTGCCCGAGGCCGGGTTGACCAGCTGGTTGCCCGTGTGGGTCCACTGCTGGGCGCCCGTTCCGTTGCAGTCGTACAGCTGGACCTTCGCGCCGTTCGCGGTGCTTGCCGCGTTCACGTCCAGGCACTTGCCCAGGGCTCGGAGCGTGCCCGAGGTCGACGTCCACTTCTGGGCCGTCGTGCCGTTGCACGTGTACAGGTCCACCGCCGTGCCGTTGGCCGAGGAGGCTCCTGCCACGTCCACGCACTTGCCGCCGTAGCCGGTGATCGTGCCGCTGCCCGCGGGCGGCGGAGTGGTCGTGCCGCCGCCGGTGATCGCGTTGAAGATCCTCGAGTACGCGTAGCCCGTCGCGCGGTCGTAGTCCTGGAGCTCCCAGAACGACAGCTCCGCGACGCCGTTCTGGGCGGCGAACGTCTCCAGCTGCTGCGCGTCGGACTGGCTGAACTGCGCGCCGTCGTCGTTGCGGCCGGCGATCGGGGTCAGGCCCATCATCGCGTAGGCCGCCGACGTCGAGATGCCGTACAGGCTCGCCAGCTGCGACGCGCTGGCGCGGGCCGCGGACAGGGCGTCGCCCAGGACCGGCTGGCCGTCGTAGAAGTCCATCACCATCAGGTTGACGACGCTGACCTTGACGCCCTTGTTCTTGGCGTCGCGCAGCAGGTCCAGCTCGTTGCCCGGGATGCCCGACGGGTCGACGGCCAGCGTGTAGTCGACCTGGACGGCGGAGTTCTGCTGCTGCAGCGCGGCCAGCGCGGAGTTGCGGCGCTGGTTCGAGCCCGTGTCGCCGAGGACGTCGCCCTCGATGTCGAAGTCCAGGCGGTTCGTGCCGTAGCTGTTGACCACGTTCGCGTACGCCGCGGTCAGGCTGGCGGTGTTCGTGCAGGTCTGGGCCAGCTCGCCGCCCTCCGCGCCGCCGAAGGACGGGATGACGTTGCCGCCCGCGGCCTGCAGCGCGCTGATCTGGGACTTGAACGAGCCGACGCCGGTGCCGTTCGCTTCCCAGACCGGCGTGCAGCCGGACTGCGGGGTGAGGAACGCGAGCGTGAAGAACTTGGTGCCGGTGGCGCTCATGTCGGCGGACATCTGGCCGGCGTCGGAGTCGCTGATCTGCAGGTAGGGGGCCGCGTAGTGGGCCGGGAAAGCCGGGCCGGCCGCGGCCGCGGTGCCGGGCACGCCGGCGATGACGGCGACGCTCAGCACGGCGGGCAACGCCGCGACGAGGGCCGCTCGGGTTTTGGAAAAGCGCATGAAAGCTCCTGGGACCGTGGGGACGGGCGGTGCGGAGTCGATCCGACGACCGTCGGCGAGGGGAGGTTCGCCGACTTATTCTTCGTAGTGAAGAAAGGGATACCCGCTCAACGACCCAGTTGTCCAGACCATGTCGCTCACCGGCACACAGTCGGTCATTCCCTGGCAACTGCCCCAAAAGGCCCTTAACAGGCGACAAAAGAGCCCCCGCCCGCCGAAGCGGACAGGGGCTCTTCCGACCGGAACGTCAGGACTTCGAGACGCGCGCGAACTCGTCCTTCGGGTTGTTGATCTGGCCCAGCGAGATGACCTCACGCCGGAACAGGCCGCCGAGGATCCAATCGAACAGGATGCGGATCTTGCGGTTCCACGTCGGCATCGCCTTGAGGTGGTACGCGCGGTGGAACAGCCACGCCGGGAAGCCCTTGATCTTCAGGTTCAGCGCGTCGGCGACGCCCTTGTGCAGGCCCAGGCTCGCGACCGCGCCGAGGTTCTTGTGGTAGTAGTCCTTCGGCTGGCCGCCGCGGATCACCTTGATGATGTTCTTCGCCAGCAGCCTCGCCTGGCGGACCGCGTGCTGGGCGTTCGGCGGGCAGGTGGCCGTCGGGTCCTCTTCGGTGCGCGAGAGGTCCGGGATCGCCGCGTTGTCGCCCGCGGTCCAGACGTCCGGGTGGCCGACGACCTGCATGGCCGCCGTGGCCTCGAGGCGGCCTCGCTTGTCCAGAGGCAGGTCCGAGTCGGCCAGCACCGGGTTGGCCTTCACACCCGCGGTCCAGATGAGCGTGTCGGTGTCGAACTCGGTGCCGTCCGAGAGCTCGACGTGACCGTTCTCGAACGACTTCGCCGCCGTCGACAGGTAGACCTCGATGCCGCGCTTCTCCAGCTGCTCGACCGTGTACACCCCGAGCGTCTCGCGGACCTCGGGCAGGATGCGCCCGGCGGCCTCGACGAGCACCCAGCGGACGTCGGCCGGCTCGATGTTCGGGTAGTAGTTCTCCACCGCGAAGCGGGTCATGTCCTCGAGCTCGGCCAGCGCCTCGATGCCGGCGAACCCGCCGCCGACGACGGTGAACGTCAGCAGGCGCTTGCGCAGCTCGGGGTCGAGCGTGCTGGCCGCCTCGTCGAGCTTGGTCATGATGTGGTTGCGGAGGTAGATCGCCTCGCCGATGGTCTTGAAGGCGATGCCCTGCTCGACCAGGCCCGGGATCGGCAGGATGCGGGCGACGGCGCCGAGCGCGACCACGAGGACGTCGTAGCCGAGCTGCTCGATGTGGCCGTCGGCGGCCTCGACCGTGACCGACTTCTTGTCGTTCTCGATCTTGGTGACGCGCGCGGTGAGCACGTGGCAGCGCTTGAGGACGCGGCGCAGCGGCACCACGACGTGGCGGGGCTCGATCGCGCCGGCCGCGGCCTCCGGGAGGAACGGCGCGTAGGTCATGTGGGGCTGCGGGTCAACGACGGTCACGGAGGCCTCGTTGGCCCGGAGCATCTTCTGGAGGCCGAACGCCGTGTAGAGCCCGACGTACCCACCACCGAGGACAAGGATCCGAAGCGGTTCCGACTTCGACTTCGCAGCAGCCATGAACTCATAGTCGCACCTTCACACGGACCTTGCGAGGGGACCCCATCTCGCTGTGACCAGCGTCGCTGCACCTTCCGTAACGATTCAGTCCGAGGCCGTCACCGAGGTCGCGGCGCGAAAGACGTCGGCCACCATCGTGTGGGTCAGGAGCCCGGTCTGGACATTGCGCGGCGAGACGTGATAACAGCCGAAAATCCGCAGGTCGCCGAGCTTCAGGACCGTGCCGTGGCCGAACGCGGGACGCGGCGACGGCACCGGCCAGCCCGCCGCGGCGAGCACGGGCAGCAACGCTTGCCAGCCGAACGCGCCGAGCACCACGATCGAGCGCAGTGTCGGACGTAACAGCGTCAGCTCCTCCGCGAGCCACGAGCGGCACGTGTCGCGCTCGGCCGGCGTCGGCTTGTTCGCCGGCGGCGCGCAGCGCACCGGCGCGACGAGCCGCGTGCCGTACAGCTCGAGGCCGTCGCCGATCGCCGTCGACGTCGGCTGCGACGCGAGCCCGACCTCGTGCAGCACCCGGAACAGGAAGTCGCCCGACGGGTCGCCGGTGAACATCCGGCCGGTGCGGTTCGCGCCGTGCGCCGACGGCGCCAGCCCGACCACGGCGAGCTTGGCGTCCGGCGGCCCGAAGCCCGGCACCGGCCGCGCCCAGTACTCCTCGCCGCGGAACGCCGCCTTCGTGCCCGCGACGCCCTCGCGCCACTCGACCAGCCGCGGGCAGGCGCGGCACGCGGAGACGGCGGCGTCGAGCTGGGCGAGCGTCCTCATCGCAGCGCCACCCGGGACAGCCGGTCGGCCTGCCGCGTCGTCTCGGGCAGCCGGTAGCGCGGCGCCAGCGCGAGCGTCAGCCGGCACGCGTGGGCCAGGTCGATGCGGTGCCCGGCCGAGACGTACACCGGATTGACGCCGTCCTGGGTGCGCAGCACCGCGCCGACGACCTCCCCCGCGTCGACCAGCGGCGCCGACGAGCCGCGCGCGTGGTCCGGCTCGTCGTGCGAGCCGACGAACCGCGTCTTGCCGACGCCGAACGCGGGCCGCCCGGTCAGCACGCCCAGGTGACACGCGAGCCCGAAGCGCCGCGGGTGGGCGAGGCCGTGGCCGTCGCAGACCAGGACGTCCGGCTCGTGGTCAAGCTGCTCGAGCGCGGCCAGCAGCGGCGGCAGCTCGCGGAAGGCGAACAGGCCCGGCTCGTACGGGAAGACGGCCTTGGCGCGGACCGTCCGCTCCTCCACCACGGTCAGCCCCGCCGTCTCCAGCGTGACGACCGCGGCGGCGATCCCGTCGGTGTCGTCGTAGGCGACGTCAAGGCCGGTCACCGTCGGCGGCAGCTCCGGGCCGTCGTCGGTCAGGTCGACCTCGCCGCGCAGCCGTTCCTGCACGGCGAGCGCGTCGGCGATCGTCGTCGGCCAGTCGTCGGTGTGCACCAAGTCACCCTGCCACAGTGATCCGGCTAAGTTGGGGTCCATGGCGGACACGACCCCCGAAGAGGCTCCCGAGAAGACGACTCCCGACGTCAAGGAGCTCCCGGCCGAACCGGCCGACGACATCGTCACGACCCAGCACACGCTCACCGTGAAGCGGAAGACGCTGTCCTACACGGCGAAGGCCGGGCGGATCGTCCTCCGCAAGGAGGTCGTGAAGGACGGCAAGTCCGAGGGGCCGAAGGCGAAGGCCGAGGTCTTCATCACCTCCTACACCCTCGACGACGCCGAACCCGGCTCGCGGCCGGTGACGTTCGCCTTCAACGGCGGGCCCGGCTCGTCGAGCATCTGGCTGCACATGGGGCTGCTCGGGCCGCGGCGCGTGCTCTCCGGTGACGTCGACAACCCGGAGCCGCCGCCGTACGGGCTGGCCGACAACCCCGAGACGCTGCTGGTGCACAGCGACCTGGTGTTCATCGACCCGGTGTCGACGGGCTACTCGCGCGCGGCCGAGGGCGGCGAGACGAAGGACTTCCACGGTTTCAAGGGCGACATCGAGTCGGTCGGCGAGGTGATCCGGCTCTGGGTGTCGCGCCACGAGCGCTGGCTGTCGCCGAAGTTCCTGGCCGGCGAGTCGTACGGCACGCTGCGCGCCGCCGGGCTGGCCGCGCACCTGCAGGACCGCCACGGGCTCTACCTCAACGGCCTGCTGCTCATCTCGTCGGTGCTCGACCTCGGCACGCTGCAGTTCAGCGAGGGCAACGACCTGCCGTACTCGCTGTACGTGCCGACGTACGCGGCGATCGCGCACTACCACGGCCTGCACGGCGAGCGCCCGCTCGACGACGTCCTCGCCGACGCCGAGGACTTCGCGGCGAAGGACCTGCCGTGGGCGCTGGCGCGCGGCGCCCGGCTGTCCACACAGGACCGGGCCGACGCCGTGGCCACGCTGGCGTCGCTGACCGGGCTCACCGAGTCCTATGTGGACCGGGTCAACCTGCGGATCGAGCACGTCCGGTTCTTCACCGAACTGCTGCGCGACCGCGGCCTCACGGTCGGCCGGATGGACGGCCGCTTCACGACGTGGGAGCCGGACGGCGGCCGCGAGCACATGAGCGACGACCCGTCGATCTCCCGGGTGATCGGCGCGTACTCGGCGGCGTTCAACCACTACGTGCGGGCCGAGCTGGGCTACGAGAACGACCTGCCGTACGAGATCATCCACGAGGACACGTTCAAGGCGTGGTCGTACAAGGAGTTCGAGGGCCGCTCGATCTCGGTGGTCGACTCGGTGAGCGCGGCGATGCGCGCGAACCCGCACCTGAAGGTCCACGTCGCGTTCGGCCACTACGACGGCGCGACGGCGTACTTCGCGGCCGAGCACGTCTTGGCGCACCTGCAGATCCCGGAGGAACTGCGCGACAACATCGACACGGCGTACTACCCGGCGGGACACATGATGTACGTCCACGAGCCGACCCGGGTGCAGCAGGCCAAGGACCTCGGGAAGTTCGTCAAGAAGGCGTCGAACCGCTAGCGCGATCCGGTGGCGTCCGGTCCGGTCCGAGCCGGGCTGGACGCCGTCGGCAGCGGCCTGCCGTAATCGCCCGGTGGCAGCCGCCGCTGCCGGCGCCAGTGCAGGATGCCGCTGATCAGCTGGAGGACCACCACCACCGCGATGTAGCCCGCCAGCCACGGCGTGACCTCCGCCGGCGGCCGCCTGCTCGGCCACAGCAGCTCCAGGATGACCGGGAAGACCACGAACCCCGGCATCGCGAGGTAGAGCCGCTCGATGCGCAAAGCCCGGTGGACGGCCAGGGATTCCGGGGTCTCGCCGAAGTCCCTGCCGCGGAGGACGCCCGTCAGGATCCAGCCGCAGCAGAGCGCGCTCAGGGCGAGCAAGCCCAGCCAGCTCACCGCGTACGTCCGAGCCGCTGTCGTGAAGTACATCGTGACGGCGAGCGCGATCCCGCCGCCGAACGCGGCCACGACCGAAACCAGGTACCAGCCGCCCAGGGCCTGCCACCAGGGCTCCGCCGGGCTCCGCGACGGGACCGACGCACCGAGTTTCCGCTCGTGCCAACGGATGCCGTCCCACATCGACAGCTGGATCCCGAAGTAGATGAAGTACGCGACGTCGCTCCGGGTCGCTCCAGGCCCGAACAACAGCGAATAGCCACTGCCGATGACGCAGATGCCGACCACGATCGCGAAGTAGCGCGGCAGACCGCGGCTGTACAGCGACCGTCTGGTGGCGATCAGCGCGGTGAGCAGCGGCGTCGGGCGTCCGACGGGCTGTCCTCGCTTGGCCAGCCACTTCAACGCCGCCGACTCCTCCGCCGACGTCACCTCGATCATCGGGCCTCCCGTGGCGGCGACCAGTCCACCGGGGTGCCCGGATCCGGGACCGGCGGCGTGCCGTAGTCGCCCGGTGGCAGCCTCCGGTACCGGCGCACGTGCCGGATGATGGCGACCGCCTGCAGGAGCACCACCGCCGCGGAGTAGTCGGCCAGCCAGGACGCGAAGCCCGGCGGCAGCCTGTCTTCCAGCAGGTCCATCACCAGCGGGACGACCACCAGGATCGGCGTCACGACGTAGACCTGATCGGCGCGCAACGTCCGGGCGACGGCCAGCGATTCGGCGGTTTCGGCGAAGAGCGGACGGCGGACGGTGCCGATCAGGACCCAGCCGGTGCACAGCGCGCTCAAGATCAGCAAGCCCAGCCAGCTCACCGCGTACGTTCGGTCCGTCGGGTACATCGTGACGGCGAGCGCGATCCCGCCCCCGAACGCGACCACGAGGGACACCAGGAACCAGCCGCCGACGACCTGCCACCACAGTTCCGCCGGCTTCCGCGACGGGCCCCACGCGCGCAGGGCCCGGTCGTTGCGGCGGAAGCCGTCCCACATCGAGAGCTGCATCCCGAAGTAGAGGAAGTAGATCGGGACGCTCTCGGTCATGCCGTGGCCGAACAACAGCGAATACGCCACCCCGAAGGAACTGGCGACCACGATGTAGAGGAAGTAGCGCCACCACCGCGACGGCTGTCTGGTGGCGATCAGTGCGGTCAGCACCGGCGCCGGCCGGCCGACGCGCTGACCGTGGCCCGCCAGCCACTTCAGCGCGGCCGACTCCGTCGCCGCGGTCACCTCGATCATCGGGCCTCCTGCGGGGGTGACCAGTCGACGGGGACGTCCAGGTCCGGCAGCGGCGTGCCGTAGCAGCCCGGCGGCAGCGTCCGGGAGCGGCGCAGGTGCCGGACGTAGCCGACCACCTGCAGGACCAGCACCAGCACGACGTAGCCGGCCAGCCACGGTGTGAACGCCGCCGGCTGACGGTTCCCCAGGAGCGGGTCCATCACCAGCGGCAGGACCGCCATCAGCGGTGACGCCGCGTTGATCGCCTCGACCCGGAGGGCCCGGGCGACGGCCAGCGATTCGGCACCGTCGGCGATGAGCGGGCGACGGAGCACGCTGACCAGGACCCAGCCGCTGACGAGCGCGCTCAGCGCGAGCAGCCCCAGCCAGCTCACGGCGTACGTCCGGGCGGGCGTCGTCGCGTACATCGTGACGGCGAGCGCGATCCCGCCGCCGAACGCGACCGCGACGGACGCGAGGAACCAGCCGCCGAGGACCTGCCACCACGGTTCCGCCGGCTTCCGCGACGGGACGGACTCACGGAGTTCCCGCAAGCGGAGGTGACTGCTGTCCCGGGCGGCGAGCTGGAGCGCGAAATAGATGAAGTAGACGGGATAGCTTTCGGTCATCCCGGGTCCGAAGAGCCGCGTGTACCCCAGCCCGCCGACGAAGACGAGCAGCACGTAGCCGATGTAGCGCGGGAACCAGCGGCCGTTGAAGGCCTGCCTCGTCGCGATCAACGCGGTCAGCACCGGCGTCGGCCGCTCGACCCGCTGCCCGCGCTTGGCCAGCCAGCGCCGGGCCGCTTCCTGCTCCGCGGCGGTCACCATGATCATCGGACCGCCACCTCGACGCCGTAGGTCCCCGCCGGCAGCGTCCGGCGCCGGTACTGCCGGTAGCGGCCGACGAGCAGGGTCGCGAAGGCGAGGACGACGTAACCGACGAGCCACGGCGTGAACTCGTGCGGCTGCCGGCCCGTCGTCAGGGGGTCGAAGAGCACCGGCAGCGCGAACAGCGCGGGCAAGGTGATGTACGGGTCCTCGGCCCGCACGACGGCGTCGATCATCAGCGACGTCTCGTCCTCGGCGAGGACCGGCCGCCGGAGCACGCCGGTGAGAACCACCGCCACCACGAGCGCGCCGATCGCGAGCATCCCGAGCCAGCCCACCGCCCAGACCCACGCGGACGTCGTCACGCACATCGCGACGGCCAGGAGCGCGCCCCCGCCGAAGGTGATCAGGACCGAGGCGAGGTACCAGCCGTCCAGCGACTCCCGCCACGGCGGCCGGGGCACGTCGAGCCGCCGGTCGCCCAGCAGGGCCGCGGCTCGCCGGTCCGCCCAACGCACCGGGAGCCAGACGAGCACCACCACGCCGGCGTAGGCCGCGAAGACCACGCCGCCCATGGGCGTGTGGAGCCAGAGCGCCAGGAACTGCAGAACACCACCGGCGACCACGGCCACCGCCAGCACCAGGAAGCACCACGCCCAGTACCCCGGCGGCCGCGCGGCTCGGCGCGCACCCAGCCGCAGCGCGAGCAACGGCGTCGGCCGCACCACCTCGACGCCGCGTTTGGCCAGCCACAACCCGGCCGGGTCGACCTCGGCCTCCGTCGGTTCGTACACGTCTCCCCCTCGCCTCGGGGAGTACACGCACGAACCGGTCAAAAGGTTGACCCGAAAACGGCCCGCCTCCCGGAAGGGAAGCGGGCCGTCTCGGTGAGAGCTACTTCAGGTACTGCGACCCGTGGGTCACCGCTGCGTAGGCGTCGACGGCGCCGTGGCCGTAGAAGCCGTTGAACGACGCGTCACCCGTGCAGGTTGCCGTGAACGTGGCGTCGCGACCTTCGTCCAGGTAGTCCACCGTGCGGGGGACCGGGCAGGCGATCTTCGACGCCGTGCCCTCGAGGACGCGCTGGACCTTGTCCGGGTCCAGGCCGAAGCTGGCGCCGGACTTCTTGCCGTACTGCGAGACGATCAGCGCCGCGACACCCGCCGCGTGCGGTGTGGCCATCGACGTGCCCTGCAGCCACTGGTAGTAGCCGACGCGGCCGTCCGCGGCCGTGGCCTTCTGGACGCCCAGTGCGACACCCGCCGGCGTCACGTTGCCCGCCGCGTCGATGTTGCCTTCGGCCACACCCACGTTCTTCGGGTACGTCGAGAGGATCTCGTTCTCGACCGTGCGGAACCACGGCGTGCCGAAACCGTCGCGGAAGTAGCCGCCCGGCGCGGAAACCGAGATCTGCTCGGTGCCGTAGTTCGAGTAGTCCGCCTTCGCCTGCGACGGGCCGAACGCGCCGACGCCGATCGTGTGGTTGCCCTCGACCGGCAGGTTGAGGCACGAGCTGTTGTCGACGGCGCGCGGGTGCGTGGTGTTCGCCGGGTAGTCCGGGCTGGTGGTGTCCGGCTGCGGCGCGCCGAGGTCGGTGTGCTGGTTGCCCAGCGCGACCACCATCGTGACGCCCTTCTTGTGCGCGTAGTTCAGCGCGCGCTGCGTCGCCTCGATGATCGTGCGCTGCTCGGCCTGCTCCGCGGCCGAGTCGGCCGGGTTCGCGGTGCAGTTGTACAGCCACGGGTCGGTGTAGAAGCTCATGTTGACCACGTCGATGCCGGCGTCGCCGGCGTAGGTCAGCGCGTCGACGGTCGGCTGCAGGAAGAAGTACCCCGAGTCCTGGCCGGCGCGGATGTTCACCAGCGTCACGTTCGGCGCGACACCCGAGACGCCGAAGCCGTTGGCCGCGGCGGCGATCGTGCCGGCGACGTGCGTGCCGTGGGCGCCGTCGTCGTGGTTCACCGGGTCGACGCAGCCGCGGAACTCACACGGACCGTCGACCTCGACGCCGTTGACGTCGAACGGGATGTCCTTGACGAAGTTGCGCGAGTCGGCCGCGTCGAAGTTCGGCGCGATGTCCGGGTGCGTGCCGTCGATGCCGGTGTCGATGATGCCGACCTTGACCTGCTTGCTGCCCGGCTGCTTGGTGCGGGAAAGGTCCGATCGGACGGACTTGAGGCCCCAGAGCTGGTCGTCCAGCGGGTCCAGTCCGAGGGCCTTCTTCGCGGCGGCGTTCCCCTTGGCCGTGCCGCGGCCTTCCTTCTCGACGTTGTTGTTCTTGGCCTTCTTGCCGTCCTTCGGCACCGAGCCGATGACCTGCGCCTTGGCCGCGCCGAACACGGACCGGTTCGCCGAGACGCGCTCGGTGAAGCCGGTCGCCGGGGCGCTGGCCTTGATCAGGCCGACCGCGCTGTTGGTCTCCAGCACCGTGCCACCCGCGTCGCGGATCGCCTTCTGCGCGCTCGCGACACTCTGGACGTCCTTGGCGAGCACGGTGAACTCGGTCGCGGGGCCGGCCAGCGCGGGCTGCGCGGACGCCACCGGGACCGCCACCGCGGTGAGCGCCCCGAACAGCGGGACGGCCAGCGCCGCGGCGAGAAGCCTGGGTCTCTTCACGTTTCTCCTCCTCGGAAAGCGGTTCCCTCCGGACCGTATAGATCGGACAATGTGGTTACAACGGCCAAACGTACGTTATGGAACAACCGACTTCTGCTCGGCGAAGTGACATGCTGACAAGTGCCCGTCGGTCCGCGGCACGAGTTCCGGTACCTCCGTGGCGCAGATGTCCTGCGCCTTCCAGCACCGCGTGCGGAACCGGCAGCCGGACGGCGGATCCAGCGGGCTCGGCACGTCGCCGGTCAGCCGGATGACCTGCCGCTGCCCGCGCAGCGCCGGGTCCGCCACCGGCACCGCGGACAGCAGCGCCTGCGTGTACGGGTGGGACGGTCGCTCGTAGATCTCCTCGTCGGTGCCGATCTCGACGACCTTGCCGAGGTACATCACCGCGACCCGGTTGGACAGGTGCCGCACCACCGAAAGGTCGTGCGCGATGAAGACGTACGACAGGCCGAACTCGTCCTGCAGGTCGCCGAGCAGGTTCATCACCTGCGCCTGGATCGAGACGTCCAACGCGGACACCGGCTCGTCGCAGATGATCACCTTGGGCCGCAACGCCAGCGCCCGCGCGATGCCGATGCGCTGGCGCTGCCCGCCCGAGAACTGGTGCGGGTAGCGGTTGAGGTGCTCGGGGTTGAGCCCGACCACCTCCAGCAGCTCCTGCACCTTCTTCGCCCGCGAGCCCTTCGGCGCGACGTCGGTGTGGATCTCGAACGGCTCGCCGACGATGTCGCCGACGGTCATCCGCGGGTTCAGCGACGTGTACGGGTCCTGCAGCACGATCTGGATCTCGCGCCGCAGCTTGCGCAGTTCGTTGCCGCGCATCGAAAAGATGTCGCGCCCCTCGAACTTCGCGGTGCCACCCGTCGGTTCCTCCAGGCGCATCAGCACCTGGGCCAGGGTGGACTTGCCGCAGCCGGACTCGCCGACGACGCCGAGCGTCTCGCCGGGCAGCAGGTCGAACGAGACGCCGTCGACCGCCTTGACCTGGCCGACTGTCCGCTTGAACAGGACGCCGGTGCGGACCGGGAAGTACTTCTTGAGGTCACTGACGGAAAGAATCGGGTCCGCCGACGTGCTCGTCTCAGCGGAAGCGGCATCAGACACTGCCACGGGAGTTCACCACCACATCTTCGGCGAAGTGGCACGCGCTGGTCCGGCCGAGGCCGATCCCGCGGGGCGCCGGGACTTCCGAGGAACAGCGGTCCTCGGCCCGCTTGCAGCGCGGGTGGAACGGGCAGCCGGGCGGGACGTCGAGCAGGCTCGGCGGCAGGCCCTTGATGGTCTCCAGCGTCTGTCCCTTGAGGTCGAGCCGGGGCAGGGAGTCCATCAGCGCGGCGGTGTAGGGGTGGGCCGGCGCGCGGAACAGCTCGACGACGTCGGCCTGCTCGACGATCCGGCCCGCGTACATCACCGCGATCCGGTCGGCGACCTCGGCGACCACGCCCAGGTCGTGGGTGATGAGCACCAGCCCCATCTTGCGCTCGGCCTGGATCTCCCCCAGCAGGTCCATGATCTGGGCCTGCACGGTGACGTCGAGGGCGGTGGTCGGCTCGTCGGCGATGAGCAGGTCCGGGTCCAGGGCCAGCGACATCGCGATCATCGCGCGCTGGCGCATCCCGCCGGAGAACTGGTGCGGGTAGTCCTTGAGCCGCCGGTCGGCGGCCGGGATCCGGACGATGTCCAGCAGCTCGATCGCGCGCTTGCGGGCGTCCTTGCGGGACATCCCGAGCCGCACCCGCAGCTGCTCCTCGATCTGGAACCCCACGGTGAACACCGGGTTCAGCGCGGAGAGCGCGTCCTGGAAGATCATCGCGATCTCGCTGCCGCGCACCTCCCGGCGGCGGTCCTCGGACGCCGTCAGCAGGTCCTCGCCGCGCCAGCGCACGGCGCCGCCGGTGATCACGCCGGGCGGCGTGTCGAGGATGCCCATCACGGTCTGCGCCGTGACGCTCTTGCCGGAGCCGGACTCGCCGAGCACCGCCAGGGTCTCCCCGGCGTGCACCGAGTAGCCGACGCCGTTGAGCACGTTCGCCACACCGTCCGAGGTGCGGAACTCGACGTGCAGATCCTCTACCTCAAGCAGGAGTTCGTTGTCGGACAAGGGGATCTACCTCGACTTCGGATCGAGCGCGTCGCGGATGCCGTCACCCAGCATCACGAAGGCCAGCACGGTCAGGGTGACGAAGGCACCGGGGAACAGCAGCATGTGCGGGTCGCTGCGGAAGTAGTCCCGCGAGTCGCTGATCATCACGCCCCACGAGATCACCGGCGCGCGCACGCCGATGCCCAGGTAGGCCAGGGTCGCCTCGGCGCCGATGAACGCGCCGAGCGCGATGGTCGCGTACACCAGCACCGGCGCGACCGTGTTCGGCAGCAGGTGCCGGAAGATGATCCGCGGCGTGCTCGCGCCGAGGCCGCGCGCGGCCTTGACGTAGTCGAGCTGCTTGGCCACCAGCGTCGCCGACCGCATGATGCGCATCGCGACCGGCCAGCTCAGCACGGCGATCGAGCACACCACCTGGACGATGATCGTGACCGCGCCCGGGCTCGTGCCGGGCGCGTTGAACGTCGTCAGGATGACGATCGCGCCGAGCACGAACGGCAGGCCGGCGAAGATGTCGCCGAAGCGCGACAGCAGGCTGTCGACGAACCGGCCGTAGTACCCGGCGACGATGCCGACGAGCGAACCGAAGAGCACGGTCAGCAGCGTCGAGAACACCCCGACCAGCAGCGACGCGCGGGTCCCGTAGATCACCCTGGCGTAGACGTCGGCGCCCTGGTTGTCGTAGCCGAACCAGGCGGCCCCGGACGGGCCTTCGTTGGCGTGGGTCAGGTCGCTGAAGCCCGCGTCGCGCGAGCTGAACAGGCCGGGCGCGATCGCGATCAGCACGATGACCAGGATGATCACCGCCGAGACGACGACCGCCGGCTTGCGCCGCAGCTGACGCCAGGCGTCGGCCGCCAGGCTGCGGGGTTTCTGCGGGCTGGTCGCGGAGTCGTCGATGCGGGACAGCTCGGCCGCGTCGGCCCCGCCGCCGCCCACCAGGTTCGGGTCAGTCATAGCGGATCCTCGGGTCGAGAACGGCGTAGAGCAGGTCGACGATCAGGCTCATCAGCAGGTACACCAGCACCAGCAGGACGACCACGCCGACGACGGTGGCGCTCTCCCGGTTCTGGATGCCGCGGAAGATGAGGCCGCCGAGGCCGTTGATGTTGAACACGCCTTCGGTGACGATCGCGCCGCCCATCAGGGCGCCGAGGTCGGTGCCGAGGAACGTCAGCACCGGGATCACCGAGTTGCGCAGCAGGTGGACGCCGACGACGCGGCTGGTGGGCTGGCCCTTCGCGATCGCCGTCCGGACGTAGTCGGCGCGGCGGTTCTCGGCGATGCTCGTTCTCGACAGCCGGGCGACGTAGGCCATGGACAGGCTGCCGAGCGCGATGCCGGGCACGATCAGCTCGCCGATGCTGGGGTTGTCGGACACGCTGGCCTCGATCAGGCCGAGACCGTTGGTGCCCAGGGCCAGCTGCAGCACGATCGCCGTGACGAACACCGGCAGCGAGATCAGGAACGTGGTCGAGACCAGCACCAGGTTGTCGAGGAAACCCTTGCCGCGCAGGCCGGTCAGCACGCCGGCGGTGAGGCCGATGACGGCCTCGATGACCACCGCGACCACGGCCAGGCGCAGGGTGATCGGGTACGACGTCGCGATCAGCTCGCCGACCGAGGTGCCGTTGAAGGTCTCGCCCCAGTCGCCGGTGAACAGGCTCCCGAGGTACTTGAAGTACTGGACGAAGATGTTGTCGGCCAGGTGGAACTTCTCGGTCATCTGCGCGATGTAGGCCTGGGGGCAGGCGGTCTGCCCGCACTTGCCGGCGAACGGGTCGCCGGGCACGGCCCAGACCAGGACGTAGATCAGGAACGTGGTGCCGAAGAAGACCGGGATCAGCTGGAGCAGCCGTCGCAGGACATAGCGGATCATGACGGATTCCTAGTGCGCGCCGGCCGTCGTGAGTGGTAAATCGGGTTAGAACCCTCATTACCACTCACGACGCCGTGTGGTGGTTACGGCAGGTCAGCGCGTCACTTCTTCAGGACCTCGATGGACGGGTAGTCCGGCATGCGCCGGAAGTCCAGGCCCGCGGACTTGAGGTTCTTCGACTTCGCCGCGACGCCCTTCTCGTCCCACACCGGGATCGAGGGCAGGTCCTTCGCGATCAGGTCCTCGGCCTGCTGGTACAGCTTGACCGCGGCGTCCTTGTCGGCCGTGGCGTCCGCCTGGGCGAGGACCGAGTCGACCTGCGGGTTCGAGTACGACGAGTCGTTCGAGGAGCCACCGGTCTTGTAGATCGGGTTGAGGAAGTCCTCGATGGACGGGTAGTCCGCGGACCAGTCCGACCGGCCCATGCCCGTCAGCTTCTTGCCGGTCACGATGCTGCGCCACTGGCCGAAGTCGGTGGCCGGCACGAAGTCGCACTCGACGCCGAGGGTGTTCTTGATGCTGTTGCACGCCGCGGTCAGCGGTTCCTTGCGGCCGCCGTCCGCGTTGGACGCGATGGTCAGCTTGCCCTTGAAGCCGGACTTCGCGAAAGCTTCCTTCGCCGCGGCCGGGTCGAACTTGCAGAACTGGCAGACGCCGGCGCGCGCACCCGGGATGCCCTGGGCGATGTAGCTGTCCGCGGGCACGTAGGTGTCGTTCATGACGGTCTTGGTGATCTGGGCCCGGTCGATCGCCATCGAGACCGCCTTGCGCAGCTCCAGGTTGTCGTAACCCGGGACGTAGTACGGCAGCGCGATCGTGCTGATCCCGAGCAGGTGGCCGGTGACCAGGCGGTCGCCCAGGTCGGCCTTGTACTTGCCGCCCGCGACGGCCGACGGCGGCAGCGCCTCCATGAAGTCGAGCCGGCCGCTCAGCAGGTCCTGGTAGGCCGTCTCCTGGCTGGCGTAGATCTTGATGTTCAGGTCCTTGAAGTGGACCTTGTCGTCACCCTTGTAGTCGTCGAAGCGGGTGAGCTTGATGTCCTGGTTCGGCGTCCGCGAGACGAACTTCATCGGGCCGTTGCCGACCGGGTGCTGCTCGAAGCCCTTGGGGTCCTTGAAGAACACGTCGGGCAGCGGCGCGAACGCCTGGTAGCCGACCTTGATCGAGAACACCGAGAACGGCCCGTCCAGCGTCACCTGGAACTCGTAGTCGCCCTTGAGGACCAGGCCGGACATCTTGTCCGTGGCCGGCTTGGCGTTCTCGTCCGCGGGGTGGACGTCCTTGTAGCCCTGGATGTTCGAGAAGAAGTCGGTGTTGAGCTGGCCGTTCGGGCCGTAGGCCCCGTAGTTCCAGGCGTCGACGAAGTTGTGCGCCTTCACCTCGGTGCCGTCGTGGAACTTCCAGCCCTGCTTGATCTTGATGTCGTAGACCTTGGAGTCGGTCGTCGTGATCGAGTCGGCCATCAGGTTGAACGGCTGTGCGTCCGCTCCCTTGAAGCCGACCAGCGTGGCGAACATGACCTGGATGGCCTTGGTGCCGCCGAGGTCGTTGATGTTGGTCGGGACCAGCGCGTTCTGCGGTTCCGTGCCGTAGACGCTGACCGTGCCGTCCGGGTCCGTCCCGCCCGAGCCCGTGGAGTCGCCTGAGCTACCACCGCCACAGGCGGCGAGCACCAGTGCCAGCGTGGTCACCACCGCGGAACTTCCCCAGAGCCTGCGCGAACGACGCATGATCCCCTCCACAATCCGGCTGTCCGAAAGATGGGACGCACGCTATCGGGGGCGGCGAAGGTGATCACAGGAGTGCGGTGTTGCAAATGTGTGACGACCGTCAGGACCACCTGGTTGGAGCACAACCAACGTAGGTAACCGGATACTCCGGACGGCCTAGCGCGGACGCCTTGTCATCGTGTGCTCACCGAGGGTGGGTCGCGAAATCCCTTGTGGCACAAGCTGTTTCGGGCACGCGAACGGGCGGCGGTGGCCTGGACCACCGCCGCGGGCGCGTCACGTCGAAGTGACTGACCGTGACCGGTCTAGACGAGCGAAAGCGCGATGCCGTCGAGGATGTCGTGCTCGCTGATGATCAGCTCCGTCGGGCCGCCGCGGGCCGCGAGCTGTGCGGCGAGGGTCTGGACCACCACGGCGCCGCCGCCGATCACGTCGACCCGGCCGGGGTGGATCACCGGGTTCGCCGCGCGGGTGGCGTGGTCGGCGTGCAGCAGGCCCGAGGCGAGCCGGTCGATGTCCGCGGCGTCCAGCTTGGACAGGTGGACGCGCTCGCTGTCGTACTCCGCGAGACCGAGCGCGATGGCCGAGAGCGTCGTCACCGTGCCGGCGACGCCGACCCAGGTCTTCGCGCGCGAGACGTCGACGACGTCGAACGCCTCGGCCAGCACCTTCCCGGCGAGGTCGCGGGCGGCGGCGATCTCCGCGGCGGTCGGCGGGTCGCTCTTGAGGGCGCGCTCGGTGATCCGCACGCACCCGATGTCGACGGACTTCGCGGCGAGCACCTCGGCCTTGCGGCCGTCCCAGGTGCCGAGGACGAGCTCGGTCGAGCCGCCGCCGACGTCGACCACGACGAACGGGCCGTCGTCCGGGTCCTGCTCCCCGACGGCGCCGGTGAAGCTGAGCCGGGCTTCCTCGTCGCCGCTGATCACCTCGGCCTCGACGCCGAGGGTCTCGCGCGTCATGCGGAAGAAGTCGTCGCGGTTCTTCGCGTCGCGGGTCGCGGAGGTGGCGACCATGCGCACCTTCTCGGCGCCCTTGCGGCGGGCCGCGATCGTGTAGTCGGCGAGCGCGACGCGGGTGCGTTCGAGCGCTTCGGGGGCGAGCTCGCCGGTGGCGTCGACGCCCTGGCCGAGCCGGACGATCCGCATCTCGCGGTGCAGGTCGCGCAGGTCAACCGTGCCGTCGTGGCGCGGGGTCAGCTCGGCGACGAGCAGGCGGATGGAGTTGGTCCCACAGTCGATCGCGGCAACACGAGGCATGGATCAACCTTAGCTGCCACGGACTTCTCAGCTGGTGGGTGTCGGCAGCGTCGTCGTGGTCAGGGTGGTCGACGTCGAGACCGAGGTGACGACCGCGCCGCAGCTCGGGGTCGGTGTCGCGGTCGGACCGCCGGGTGTGGTGCTGGGCGGCGTCGGTGTCGTCGTCGGGGACGGGACCGTGGTGACGCTGATCTCCGTCGTCGTGGTCGGCGTGGTCGTCGGCGGGGCGCACGGCTTCGACGTCGTCGGCGCGGTCGACGTGCCGCCCACCGTGGTCGACGTCGGCGGGGCGCTCGGCGTCGTCGTCGGGACCGGCGGGGGCGGGATCGACGGCGGCGGGGGCCCGGACGCCGCGTTGGGCGCGCCGATCGGGATCGTGCTGTCCGGGATCTGCATGATGCCGCTGCGGTACGCGTCGGCCCAGAGGACGACCGTGTTCACGTACGTGTCGGAGTTGTTGTAGCGGTAGATCGCGCCGCGCAGCTGGTCCGGGTTGCCCAGGTCGAAGCCGCCCGAGCAGAGGTAGCGGCCGGTGGCCAGGGCCGCGTCGAAGATGTTGTTGGGGTCGGACTTGCCGTCGCCGTTGCCGTCGGAGGCGTAACCGCGCCAGGTCCCCGGGATGAACTGGGTCGGGCCGACCGCGCGGTCCCACACCGGGTCCGTGTCGAGCAGGCCCTGGTCGGTGTCCGGGATCGCGGCGAACCCGCCCTGGCCGTTGAGCTCCGGGCCGAGGATCGGCTCGCGCGTGGTGCCGGCGGCGTCGACGTACCCGCCGCGGGCGTGGTTGGACTCGATGCGGCCGATGCTGGCGATCAGCGCCCAGTCGATGTGGCACGCGGGCTGCTCGCGGCCGAGGATGCCGGCGGCGTTGTGGTACGCGGCGAGCGCGGTGGCCGGGATGCCGAGGGGGCCGTCGGGCAGCTCGTAGGCCGGCAGCGGCAGCGGGATGGGGGCGCCGGGGAGGGTGCCGTCGACGGCGATCTGCTGGATGGCGGCGCGGCCGGGGTCGTAGCCCTGGGCGAGCGCGGCGTCGCGGGTGTGGTCACCGCTGCCGCCGAGCCAGCCGAGGACACCACCGCCGGCCACCAGGGCCGGGATCACCGCGAGGACGCCGAGGACGATCGGGTACGCGCTGCGGTGGCGGATCCCGAATCTTCGGGTGTAGCTCCCGACTGCGTCAGGCAGTCGCCGCACACGCATAACTCGAAACCCTCCTGGCCGGAACCCCTCGGGTGACACCCTGCCGTACCCGGGGCACGGTTTCACCCCTTCGGGAGTCGGGATCTTCCCGGATCGGGGTTTTCGCTCACCCAGACCAGTTATCTCCTCACGGCCTGCGTTCGTTACTCGGCACAGTCTCCCGTGGGCCACCCGTTCGCCTTAAGGAGCGCGAGGGTCTCGTCACCGAACGGGTTCACGCCGGGACCGACCGCGAGCGAGTGGGCCACGTGCACGTGCAGGCACTTGACGCGGCCGGGCATGCCGCCGGCGGTGACCTGGTGGCCGAGGGGCTCGATCGCGTCGCGCTCGGCGAGGTAGGTCTCGTGGGTGCGCTGGTACTGCGCGGCCAGCTCGGGATCGGTGGTGAGCCGCTCGGTCATCTCCTTCATGACCCCGGACGCCTCGATCGTGCCGATCATCGAGTTCAGCTTCGGGCAGGTCAAGTAGTAGAGCGTCGGGAACGGCGTGCCGTTCTCCAGCCGCGGGCTGGTCTGCACCACGGAGGGATGCCCACTGGGACACCGGGCGGCAACGGCCCGCAGGGCCCGCGGCGGCCGCCCGAGCTGCGCCGCGATGACCTCGCGGTCGGCGTCGGTGACGGGCTCGAACCGGTGCTGCTGCGTGCTGTTCACGCACTCAAGGTTAATGCGTGGGGTACGCCTCCCCGGCGGCGGTCCGCGGGGGCGCCGGGTACTGCTCGCGCAGGTGGGTTCGGCTCGCGAACCCGGGGGTTGGTCCCGCCGCGACGCGTCTGCCGGCAGTGCCACTCGCTGGGCGGCGACGAGGATCCACACCCCTTGCTGTGCGACCGGCAGCGACACCCGAGGCATGCCGCACTGATGGTCCGCGGGTAACTCGCCGCGACCAAGCCGTGCGGCCGGCAGTGCCGAACCGGGGAACCGCCCTGCTCACACCCACGACCCGCCCACTCGGCGGCGGTCCGCAGGGACGCCGGGTGTTGCTCGCGCAGGTGGGTTCGGCTCGCGAAGCCGGGGGTTGGTCCCGCCGCGACGCCACTCGCTGGGCAGCGGCGGTCCGCGGGGACGTCAGCCGCCGGAGACCTGGTTCCAGAGGTTGTCGTACCAGGAGCCGTCCGGGACTTGCTGCTGTCCCGGCTGCGGGACCGCGTCCTGGGCCTTGTCCTCCGGCAGCTGGACGATGTACGGCGTTTCGCCCGGCTTGACGTACCGCAGCCGGCGCCGGGCCTCCGCCTCGATCTGCGCCGGGTCGCTCAGCTCCGCCTTGCGGCCCTGGAGCTGAGCGACCGTCTGCTGCAGCAACGCCTGCTGCGCCTGTTGCTGGCGGATTTCGGTCCGCTGGGAGAGGTACGTGCGCAGGGGCACGGCGATGGTGAACGCCAAGGCGCACACCACGATCGCCACCACCGCCGCGCGGCGGGTGGTGGACATGCCGAGCACCTTCGCCGCACCCGACGCGCGCTTCTGCGCGAGGCCCCGGCGCAGCCGGTCCCTCGTCGTCTCCGCGTCGCCGGTGCGGCGGGCCCGCGCCGCCTCGGGGCGGCGGGCCCGCGAGGACCCGCCTACCCGCGTGGCACCGCCGCCGGCGGCGCGGCTGCTGCCGCCCCGGCTGCGTGGTGCCCTCCCCCGGTCCGCCATAGCAGGCTCAGCCCTCGGCGCTGAACCGCGGGAAGGCCAGCTCGCCGGCGTACCGGGCGGCGTCACCGAGGGTCTCCTCGATGCGCAGCAGCTGGTTGTACTTGGCGATCCGCTCGCCGCGGGCCGGGGCGCCGGTCTTGATCTGGCCGACGCTCGTGGCGACCGCGAGGTCCGCGATGAACGTGTCCTCGGTCTCGCCGGAGCGGTGGCTCATCATCGACTTGTAGCCGAACGACGTGGCCAGCGAGATCGCGTCGAGCGTCTCGGACAGGGTGCCGATCTGGTTGACCTTCACCAGCAGCGCGTTGGCGGCGCGGCGGGTGATGCCCTCCTCGAGCCGGTCCGGGTTGGTGACGAACAGGTCGTCGCCGACGATCTGGACCTTCTCGCCGACCTCGGCGGTCAGGGTGACCCAGCCGTCCCAGTCGTCCTCGCTCAGCGGGTCCTCGATGGAGACCATCGGGTAGTCGCGGATCAGCTCGGCGTAGTACGCCGACATCTGCTCCGCGCTCTTCTTGCTGCCCTCGAAGGTGTACGCGCCGTCGGCGAAGAACTCCGTCGCGGCGACGTCGAGCGCGAGCGCGACGTCGCGGCCCGGCGTGTACCCGGCCTTCTCGATGGCCTGCAGGATCAGGTCGAGCGCCTCGCGGTTGTTCGCCAGGTTCGGCGCGAAGCCGCCTTCATCGCCCAGACCGGTCGAAAGGCCGCGGCCCTTCAGCACCGACTTCAGCGAGTGGTAGACCTCGGCGCCCCAGCGCAGGGCCTCGCGGAAGGTCTCCGCGCCGATCGGCGCGATCATGAACTCCTGGACGTCGACGTTGCTGTCCGCGTGCGAACCACCGTTGAGGATGTTCAGCATCGGGACCGGCAGCACGTGCGCGTTCGGGCCGCCCAGGTAGCGGAACAGCTCCAGCTCGGCCGACTCGGCGGCGGCCTTCGCGACGGCCAGCGAGACGCCGAGGATGGCGTTCGCGCCGAGGCGGGACTTCGCCGGCGTGCCGTCGAGGTCGACCAGCTTCTGGTCGACGATCCGCTGGTCGACGGCTTCGATGCCGACCATCTCCGGGCCGATCTCGTCGAGCACCGCGGCGACCGCGCGCTCGACGCCCTTGCCGTTGTAGCGACCGGTGTCGCCGTCACGGAGCTCGACCGCCTCGTGTTCGCCGGTGGACGCTCCCGACGGGACAGCGGCCCGGGCCAGGGTGCCGTCGTCGAGGGCGACCTCCACCTCGACGGTCGGGTTGCCGCGCGAGTCCAGAATCTCGCGCGCGCCTACCTGCTCGATGAGAGCCACGCCATGCTCCTCGGTGCGTCGTGCCTGCGGTTTCGCGCCCAGCCTAGCCGTCACCGCAGTTCACCCGTTGGAGGCACGGCCGGTAGCGGCCGGCCCGCGAGCGTCTTCAGCCGTCCGCGCGGACAGCCCGCCAGCCCGGCGGCAGCTCCACGACGTCGGACGTCTGCTGCCAGAACGTCCAGCTGTTGCCGCCGAGATCGGCGACGGTGAACACCCGCGCGCCGTAGGGCTGGTCCTGCGGCGGGTCGAGCTCGCCCTCGTCGCCGAGCGCCGCCCCGATCCGCTCGTGACAGGCGTCGACGTCGTCGACGTACAGGATGTTGAGCTGGCCGACCGGGCCGTCGACGCCCTTGGCCTGCCAGTAGTCCGGGCCGACGCCCGCGAGCTGGATCCGCGCGTCGCCCGCACGGAGCGTCGCCTGGAAGACCTCGCCCGCGGCGTCGCAGAAGCGGACCTCCTCGGTGAACCCGAAGACCCTGGTCAGCCAGGCCAGCGCCGCGGTGGCGTCGGCGTAGTAGAGGTAGGGCGCCAAGCCCCGGTACCCGCTGCTCATGGCGGCACAGTCCATCACGTCCCGTTCACGGGCGTGTGTTAGCCCCTCTCCCGAGGTAAAGTCGGAGTGACCATGACGGACGCCGCAGCTGCTTCGCAGCCTCCCGAGGAGTCGCGGTTCCATGCCTTCCGCCAGGCCGAAGACCTCGTCGGCCGCCGTCGCCCGCTCGACGCGCTGAAGGCGTTGCAACCGCTCCTGGAATCCGAGACGGACAAACCGTCGGTGCACCTGCTGGCCGGGCGCGCCTACTTCCACTCCGCCCAGTTGCGGCGCGCCGAGCAGGCGTTCACGCGGGTGCTGGAGCTGGATCCGACGGACCACTACGCCCGCTTCATCCTGGGCCGCACCCTCCAGCGCCTCGGCCGGTTCGTCGAGGCACTGGCGCAGATGCGGATGGCCTCGGCGATGAACCCGGTGCCGGAGTACCTGGAAGCGATCAGCGAGGTCAAGGCGCACATCGCGCTGCGCGACTGAGCACCTCCCCCGAAGGACGGGGCACCAGGGCCGGAGGACCGTACTTTCGGCCGATCTCTCCGGGCCCCTCGGCCGATCCGCGAACCCCCCGCCGCGGGCGAAGCTGGTTCCAGACCGCAAGGAACCAGGAGGGAACGAAAATGGGGATCTTCGCCACGTTGGGTGCCTACGCCGGAGTGCTGCTGCTCGTGCTGACGGCCGTCACGCCGTTGTTCGCCGACCGCGAGCTGTGAGCCTCACGGCGCGACGCTCGCCTCCGCGTAGGCGTCCGCCGCGCTGAAGACGTCCTGGCCGTACGTCACGGCCGGGTTGTAGAACAGCACCGCCCGCCACCAGCCGGCCGGGGTGCCCAGGTCGTCGCCGCCCGAGCACAGGTAGCGCGCCGCCGTGAAGGCCGCGTCGTCGACGTTCTGGGGGTCCGGCGTACCGCCGTCGCCGTTGGCGCGCTCCTGGTACTTCTTCCACGTCGCCGGCGGGAACTGCAGCGGGCCGATCAGGTGGTCCCACGACTTGTCGCCGTCGAGCTTGCCGCCGTCGGTGTCGTGCACCGCCGGGACGCCGGGCGAGCCGTCCAGCGGCGGGCCGACCACCGGCATGACGACGCGGCCGTCCGGCCGGATCGCCGAGAGGTCGAACTTCCCGCGCTCGGCCTCGACCCGGCCGATGCCCGCGAGCGTCGCCCACGACAGGTGGCACGTCGGCTTCTGGCGCTGCATCCACATCTCCGCCCGGCCGTACGCCGAAACCACGCGCGCCGGGATGTGCGTCTTGTCCGCGACGCGCGCCGACCACGCGTCCAGCTCGGCCTGGTCGGACACCTGCGGCCGGTCGACCGGCGCGGCGAGCCCGGCCCGCGGCGACTCCGCGCCGGGCTGCGGGCGCTGCACCGGGATGGCGAGCGCCGGCTGGGCCGGCGGCGGGGGCCCCGGCGCGTCCGGGTTCCGGACACCGATGGTGAGCACGAGGACCACTCCGGTGAGCACCAGACCCACCGCGAGCGCCGCCCGGCCGAGATAGCGCCGCGGTGGACCACCCGAGGGCGGCGAGTCCGGAGGCGTGACGGTCGGCTGAGCGGTTTCGGCCACCCGATCAGGTTACGGAGCCACTCAAGAGGGACCACGGACGCCTGACCAGGCAAACGCAGGGTAAAAACAGGTCCGCTGCCAGCGACGTCACAGATTTTGTTATCGAGTCGACGCGCAGTGCGCTGACCTGCGGTTACCCTAACCTAACTTCCACCCTCGGTCCCATTTGCCCGGTTCTTCGGGCTTCCCGAGACGTGCGCTCGCTGGACTTACAGGTGAGCCTTACCTAAAAACTTCACGGGACCAGAAGAACGAGGAGGTGGACCGGTGTTGTTCTCGAGCGCGCTGATCGGGCTACGCGAAGGCCTGGAGGCTGCGCTCGTCGTCAGCATCCTCGTGGCCTTCCTGGTCAAGACCGAGCGACGTCACGCGCTGCGCTGGGTGTGGCCCGGCGTCGGCGCGGCGGTGCTGCTGTCGATCGCCGTCGGCGCGGTCCTGACCTACACGACCGCCCAGCTCTCGTTCGAGCACCAGGAGCTGCTCGGCGGGAGCCTGTCGATCGTCGCCGTCGTGTTCGTCACGGCGATGATCTTCTGGATGCGCAAGGCGTCCAAGAGCATCGCCGCCGAGCTGCGCGGGAAGATGGACGACGCGCTGGACGTCGGCCCGATGGCCGTGCTGCTGCTGTCGTTCCTCGCCGTCGGCCGCGAGGGCCTCGAAACCGCCGTGTTCTTCTACTCCGCCGTCCAGACCGCGCAGTCGGACACCTCGCAGCCGCTGATCGGCTTCGCCATCGGCATCCTCGCCGCGGTCGTGCTGGCCTGGCTGCTCTACCGCGGCGCCGTCCGGTTCAACCTCTCGAAGTTCTTCACGATCACCGGCGTGCTGCTGGTGTTCGTCGCCGCCGGCGTGCTCGGCTACGGCCTGCACGACCTCCAGGAGGCCGCGTTCCTGCCCGGCATCAACACCCTCGCCTTCGACGCGTCGAACGTGCTGCCGGAGACGTCCTGGTACGGCGCCCTGCTCAAGGGCATCCTCAACTACTCGCAAGCGACGACCGTGCTGCAGGCCATCGCGTGGGTCGCCTACGTCGTCATCGTGCTGCCCCTGTTCCTCAAGCCCAGCAAGAAGACCGCGCCGGCGCCCGCCGCCGCGGCCGCCCCGAAGGAGTGACCGTGCGCAAGACCCACAGAACCCCGCTGGCCCTGGTGGCCGGCGCCGCCGCGCTGGTGACGCTCGCCGCGTGCGACGGCCAGGGCAGCAGCGGCGACGCGGCCCAGACCGGCGCGGCCGGCGGCCCGATCAAGGTCGAGGCCTCGGACACCGCGTGCAACGTCTCCGTCAACACCGCCGCCGCGGGCAACGTCACCTTCGAGATCACCAACAAGGGCGCCAAGGTCACCGAGTTCTACCTCTACGCCGAGGGCGACCGGATCATCGGCGAGGTCGAGAACATCGCCCCCGGCCTCAACCGGCGGCTGATCGTCGAGGCGTCCGACGCGGGCAAGTACCAGACCGCGTGCAAGCCGGGCATGGCCGGCAACGGCATCCGCGGCGACTTCACCATCACCGGCGGCGCGCCGAAACAGGCCGACGCCAACGCGCAGAAGGCCGCGGCCACCAAGAGCTACGCCGACTACGTCGCGAACAACACCGCCGCGCTGGAGGAGCAGACGGGCAAGTTCGTCGACCTCGTCAAGACCGGCAAGGTCGACGAGGCGAAGGCCGCGTACGCGACCACCCGCGTCTACTACGAGCGCATCGAGCCGGTGGCCGAGAAGTTCGGCGACCTGGACCCGGCCATCGACGTGCGCGAGGCCGACCTCGAGCCGAACCAGCAGTTCACCGGGTTCCACCGGCTGGAGAAGGACCTCTACGTGACCGGCCTCAAGCCGGACAGCCCGCAGATCGCGGACAAGCTGCTCACCGACGTCAAGGACCTGGTCTCGAAGACGAAGACCCTCGAGCTGACCGCGCTCGACCTGGCGAACGGCGCGAAGGGCCTGCTCGACGAGGTCGCCACCGGCAAGATCACCGGCGAGGAGGAGACCTTCTCGCACACGGACCTGTGGGACTTCCAGGCCAACGTGGACGGCTCGAAGGGCGCGATCGCCTCGCTGCGGCCGCTGCTGCAGGAGCGGGACGCCGCCCTCGTGTCCACTTTGGACAAGGAGTTCGCGAACGTGCAGGGCCTGCTCGACAAGACCCGCGTCGGTGACGGCTACAAGCTGTACGACCAGCTGTCGCAGGACGAGATCAAGGCGTTCGCCAGTGCCGTCGACGCGCTGAGCGAGCCGCTGAGCAAGGTTGCGGAGGTTGTTTCCAAGTGACCGAAGACGGCACCCGCGTCTCCCGTCGGAAGCTCTTCGGCCTGGCGGGAGCGGGTGTCGCGCTCGCCGGGGCCGGAGCCGCGGCGGGCATCGGGATCGACAAGGCGACCAGCAGCAACGCCGAGGCGTCGGTGACCACCGTCGACTTCCACGGCGAGCACCAGACCGGGATCGTCACGCCGGCCCAGGCGAACCTGCACTTCGCCGCCCTGGACGTGACGACCACCGACCGCGAGAAGCTGCGGCAGCTGCTCAAGACGTGGACCGACGCGGCCCGCCGGATGACGGCGGGCCAGGAGGTCGTCGCGAACGGCGCGGTCGGCGGCGGCGAGTTCGCCCCGCCGGGCGACACCGGCGAGGCCCTCGACCTGCCGGCGTCGCACCTGACGCTGACCATCGGCTTCGGGCCGTCGCTGTTCGACGGCCGCTTCGGGTTGCAGGCGAAGCGGCCGCCACAGCTGATCGACCTGCCGCTGTTCCCGAAGGACAAGCTCGACCCCACCCGCAGCGGCGGCGACCTGTGCATCCAGGCGTGCGCGGACGACCCGCAGGTCGCCGTGCACGCCGTGCGCAACCTGGTGCGGCTCGGCTTCGGCGTCACCGAGGTCCGCTGGTCGCAGCTCGGCTTCGGCCGCAGCTCGTCGACGTCGCGGGCGCAGCAGACACCGCGGAACCTGTTCGGGTTCAAGGACGGCACGAACAACATCAAGTCCGAGGACACCGACTTCCTGCGCGACCAGGTGTGGGCCACGCCGGCCGACGGGCAGGCCTGGATGGCGGGCGGCAGCTACCTGGTGGCGCGCCGGATCCGGATGCACATCGAGACGTGGGACCGCGAGACCCTCGACGGCCAGCAGCAGATCATCGGCCGCACGAAGGGCGTCGGCGCGGCCCTGGGCCAGCAAAACGAGTTCGACGAGATCGACCTCGACGTCGGCGGCGCGGGCGGCGAGAAGCTGATCGCCGAGGACGCCCACGTCCGGCTCGCGTCGCACCAGGCGCTCAACGGGACCCGGATCCTGCGCCGTGGTTACAACTTCGTCGACGGCTCGGACGGCGTCGGGCACCTGGAGGCCGGGCTGTTCTTCCTGGCGTTCAACCGGGACACGCGCAAGCAGTACGTCCCGATGCAGCAGGCGCTCTCGTCGAAGGACGCGATGATGGAGTACGTCCAGCACACGGGTTCGGCGCACTTCGCCGTCCCGCCGGGCGTTTCGCCGACCGGCTCCTGGGGCGACGCCCTGTTTGCCTAAAGCCTTTAGGCTGATCTACACTCGCTTTAGGCAAAAGGGAGTGTAGTCATGGTTCGTGCTGGGTTGACCACGGAACGCGTCGTGCGTGCCGGGGCGGAACTGGCCGACGAGGCCGGCTTCGAGCAGGTGACACCGTCGGAGCTGGCGCGACGGTTCGACGTCAAGGTCGCGAGCCTCTATTCGCACGTCAAGAACGCCCACGACCTGCGGACGAAGATCGCCCTGCTCGCGCTGGAGGAGCTCGCCGACCGGGCCGCCGCCGCGCTGGCCGGGCGGGCGGGGCGCGACGCGCTCGTGGCCTTCGCCGACGTCTACCGCGACTACGCCCGGGAGCACCCCGGGCGGTACGCCGCGGCGCGGTTCCGGCTCGATCCGGAAACCGCCGCCGCGAGTGCCGGGGTCCGGCACTCGCAGATGATGCGCGCGATCCTGCGGGGTTACGACCTCACCGGGCCGGACGAGACGCACGCCGTCCGGTTGCTGGGCAGCGTCTTCCACGGCTACGTCGACCTGGAATCCCAGGGCGGCTTCGACCACAGCTCCCCCGCCTCCCAGGAGTCCTGGACCCGGATTCTCGCCGTACTCGACACCCTTCTCCGCGATTGGCCGCAGACATGATCACCACCGCCCTCACCGCCTCGCTGGTTCGCGGCGCGCTCGAACTGGAGCCCACCGAACTCGGCCTGGTCCCGCACCGGCTGCCCGCCCGCGCACGAGCCCAGAACACCGACCCGCGCCTGGCCATGGCCGAGGCGCAGCCCGCGGGCGTGCGGCTGCGGTTCCGGACCCGCGCCGACGTCGTCGAGCTGGAAACCCGGCCCACGAAGCTGGTGTACGCGGGTGCCCCGCCGCGCCCGGACGGCGTCTACGACCTGCTCGTCGACGGCCGCCTCGCGCAGTCGGGCGTCGTCGAGGGCGGCAGCACGCTGACCGTCGATCCGCGCACCGGCGCCGGGTCGCGCGCCGACGGCCCGACCGGCCGCGTCCGGTTCGCCGGCCTCGGCGACAGCCTCAAGGACGTCGAGATCTGGTTGCCGCACAACGAGATCACCGAGCTGGTGGCCTTGCGCACCGACGCGCCGGTCGAGACCGGGCCGGCCCGCGGCCGGGTCTGGCTGCACCACGGCAGCTCGATCAGCCACGGCTCGAACGCGGCGACGCCGTCCGGGACGTGGCCCGCGCTCGCCGCCACCGCGGCCGGTGTCGACCTGGTGAACCTCGGGTTCAGCGGCAACGCGCTGCTCGACCCGTTCACCGCCCGCGCGCTGCGCGACACCCCGGCCGACCTGATCAGCGTCAAGCTCGGCATCAACGTCGTCAACGCCGACCTGATGCGGCTGCGGGCGTTCGGCCCGGCCGTGCACGGGTTCCTCGACACCATCCGCGACGGCCACCCGGACACACCGCTGCTGGTCGTCTCGCCGATCCTCTGCCCGATCCACGAGCGGACGCCGGGCCCCGGCGACTTCGACCACGAGGCGCTGGCCGCGGGCGAGGTGCGGTTCCGGGCCACCGGCGACCCCGCCGAGACGGCGGCGGGCAAGCTAACGCTGGAGGTCATCCGCGCCGAACTGGAGCGGATCGTGGCGGCCCGGCAGGACGCCCGGCTGCACTACCTCGACGGCCGCGCGTTGTACGGCGAAGCGGACTTCGCGGAGTTCCCGCTGCCGGACAACCTGCACCCGGACGCGGCGGCGCACCGCCGGATCGGCGAGCGGTTCACGAAGCTCGTGTTCGCCGACGGCGTCTTCGCCTGACACCGGGCTTGACTTCAAGCTCGCTTGAAGTTGAATGCTGGACGCATGTTCACCGAAGCAGAGCTCGCGTACCTCGCTGACCAGCCCCTCGGCCGCCTGGCCACGGCCCAGCCCGACGGCAAGCTCCAGGTCAACCCGGTCGGCTTCCGCTACAACCCGGACGAGAAGACCGTCGACGTCACCGGGCACAACCTGCGCACCAGCAAGAAGTTCCGCAACATCGCGACGAACGACCAGGTCGCGTTCGTCGTCGACGACCTCCCGTCGACGAACCCGTGGCGGGTCCGCTGCCTGGAGATCCGCGGCCGCGCGGAAGCACTGGTGGGCGTCAGCCTTCCGGACAACCACTTCGACGACGCGGTGATCCGCATCCACCCGGCCCGCATCCTCGCCTTCGGCGTCGAGGACTGGGACCGGGAGCCGCTGGAGCTGGAGACGAACATCCGCAACGTCTGACGTCGGCGCCGGTGCGGGCGCTGGGGGTGCCCGCACCGCCGCCGGTCACTGGTGCACGCACCCGGCCCGGGTGCAGCGGAGCTGACCGAAGTCGTGGTCGTACTGGTCGGACAGGTGGATGTAGATCACCTGGACGCCGCCGACCTGGTTGATGGTGAGGACTTCCGAGAAGGGCGCGTCGACCCCGGGGAACGTCGCGTCGCACTCGACGGGGCTGGTGGAGGTGCCGTTGACACCCCAGACGCAGACCTCGCGGTAGCCGCTGACCGCGTGGATCGTGCCGGACACCGTCGCCGAACGGCCGTCGGTCCACCCGATGGTTCCCGCGGCCACACTGGCGCCGTACTCGATCCGCCACGGCGTCGTCACCGCCGCGTCGGCCACGGCCGCCGAGCCGAACATCGCCGCCACGACCGCCGCCAACGCGACCACTGACCTGATGACCCGCATGGAAATCCTCCCCACGCCCGGCACCGTGCCGGACTCCGGGAGGCTAGTGGCGGATTCCGGGGAGACCCCAGGGTTTTGCGCATCCCGAAATTGTTCCACTGTGGACGGTCAGCCGCGCAGCACACGATGGCCGTGCCCGGTGAGTCCGTGGCGCACCGACCGCCCGGTCCGCCGCGTGGCGACCAGACCGGCCGCGCGAAGGGCCGTCGCGCACTGGGAGGCCCGCGACGGGCTGATCCGCGTCGCCTCCGCCAGCTCGGCGGTGGAGCGTTCGCCGTCTCCGAGGAGCCGGAGGATCTCGGCGCGGGTCCGGCCCAGCACGTCGCTCAACGCGTCGGCCGGGCACCGCTTCACCGGCGGCGCCGCCGGGCAGTAGAGCACCGGTTGCGCCGCCTCGGGGACGAACCGCAACCGGCGCGCGGTGGAGTCGACGAGCAGTCCCCGCCCACCGAGCCGGACGGCGTGGTCCGGAAGGTCACGGATCGACAGGACCGGAGCCTGCCACCGGACCCGCGGGTGCAGCGCGTTGAGCAGCTCACCGATCCCCGCCCGAAGCCAGCTCGCCTGATCGCCGGCGGTGGCGAACCGGGTCCGGGCCAGATCTTCGACATCGAACAACACGCGCAGCATGGCTTCCTCCGATGTGGCCGCCGCGGTACCCGGCGGGCGCAGCATCCACGCCGAGACGCGGGTTCCGGTTGAGCCGGCACCGGATGTTCACCGCCCCGGCCGGTCGCGCCGCACGGACGGCGCCTGCCGCCGTCGTCACCCGGCGCCCACTCCAACCGGTCCAGTCCGTGGCTACCGGCGGCCGCCCCAGGCCGCGTAGGTCGCCGCTCCCGTTACCGCCAGTACCGCCGCCGTCCACGTCGCCGCCGTGGTGGCCGGGGGTTGCAGCATCCACGCGGTGATGCGGGCGCCGGTCGAGTCGTCGTCCGGGACGAACGGGGCGATCGCGCACCAGGCCAGCGGGAGCGTCCAGCCGAACTGGCCGCCCGCCGCCGTGGCCGCGAGGCCGGCCAAGCCCGCCAAGCCCGCCGCGTCGCGGACTATGATCGACAAGTCGACAATCGGCGTGCCCAGGTGCTGCACCCCCAGCACCAGCGCGCCCGTCGCGACGCCGATCAGGGCCAGGTGGGCGAACCGCCGGACCGGCCACGGGAGGGCCGCGGTGCGGTCGAGATCCGGGTCCTGGCCGCTCAGGCCGATCGCCGCCACCGCGATCCCGGCCGCCAGCGTCAGCACCACCAGCAGGGTGCCCCAAGAGTCGCGGCCCAGGAACCACAGGCCGAACGTGGCCACCAGCAGCGCCGCGAACGCCGCCGGGAGCTGCCTCGACCGGGCGTAGAGGATCGCCCACCTCATCGCAGCGCCCCCGGCACGAGCGTGTCGATCGGGTCACCGTTGCAGGTCAGCAGCACCTGGCGCAGTGCGGCCACCCGGGCGAACTGCACGTCCGCCGGCAGCGCGCGGAACTTCTGCCACACCTGCTCGATCCGGCCGGACTCGTGGCGGAGCCAGCTGCCGCCGTACTCGGGCAGCAGCTTCAGCTCGCCGGTGAAGTACGCCGCCGCGATCATGCGGCCGCCCATGTCGGGCACGTCGCCGTAGCTCGGTGGCATGCACCCGGGCAGCCCGGCCCCGGACAGCACCGCGAGCCGCAGGGTGCTCGCGTCGGCCGTGAGCAGGTCGTCGTCGAGCTGGAAGTCCAGGTAGACGACGCCGGAATCGCGAGCGGGCCGGTCGGCGACGGAGGTCGGCGCCGTCTGCTCCTCGATCCGGGTGGGCGCGCCGGGCAGCTTCGCCAGCAGCGCCAGCGCTTCGCGGCCCGGCCCGGCCAGCGCGGCCAGCCTGTCCTCGTGCGCCCGGCTGACGCAGATCGGCCCGTCGCAGAGCTTCTGCGCGGCGATGCTGTCGGCGGCCATGAGCCCGTCGGCGGAGGCCGGGAAGACGGGCAGGGCGATCGCCGCTCCGGCCACCACCGGCAGCAGGCCGAGGACCCGGGCCCGCGCGGAGTTCGCCGCCAGCAAGAGGAAGCCCGTCAGGGCGAGCCCGAGGAACCACGCCGTCTGCCCGAGGTCCACCGAGGTCGACGTCGTCACCAGCGCGCCCTGCGGCTCGTCGAAGGTCGGCGTCAGCAGCCCGAGCCGGCTGTAGGAAAGCAAGCCCGCCGCCCAGACCAGCACCGACACCACCAGGGTCAGCACGGCCAGCGCGGGCGCGGTCAGCGGGTGCGGCAGCAGCCGCCCGACCGCCAGGCCGACCCAGCTCCCGGCCACGATGGCGAGCAGGCCGACGAACAGGACCGGCAGGAAGCTCACGGAAACGAACCCGCCGTGCCCCAGCACCTCGGCCAGGCCGACGCCGAACACCAGCACGAACCCGAGCGCGCACAGCACCCCCACCGCCCCGGCCAGCCGCAGCGTCCGGTGCCACCCCGGCCGGGACGTCGTGGACAGCAGTTCGACCATGCCGGAGCGGCTGTCGCGCATGCCCTGGATCGCCCCGGCGCCGACGGCGACCGGCCACAGGAACACCATGAGGAACCGCAGCCACAACGCGGTGGTCGTCGTGTTCGCCGTCCACGGCGCGGGCACCTTCCACCACGGGCCGGACAGCAGGAACAGGAACCCGAGCGCGATCACGACGAGCGCCAGCCCGGCCCAGGGCGCGATGGAGCGCCGCAGTTCGATGCGGAAGACCATCACCACGCCCCCTTGCCGTGCTCGTGGTTCAGCAGCGCCGAATAACCGCGCTCGATCGGGCTGTCACCGACGTGGTCCGGGGTCCCCGCCGCGGCCAGCTCGCCCGGCGTCCCCTGGAAGACCAGCTTGCCCTCGGCGAAGAGCACGACGTCGGAACACGCCGTGCCGACGTCTTCGACCAGGTGCGTCGAGATCAGCACGCACGAGTCCTGGCCCAGCTCCTGGACGAGCTCGCGGAACCGGACGCGCTGGGCCGGGTCCAGGCCGGCCGTCGGCTCGTCGAGCAGCAGGATGTCCGGGTCGTTGACGATCGCCTGCGCGATCCCGACGCGGCGCACCATGCCGCCGGACAGCGTCTTCATCCGGTCGCCGGCGCGGTCGGCCAGCCCGACGCGCTCGATCGCGCGCTGCACCGCGCCCGGGATGTCCGCCTTCGGCATTTCCTTGAGCCACGCCAGGTATTCGACGAACTCGCGGACCGTGAACCGCTTGTAGTAGCCGAAGTCCTGGGGCAGGTAACCGATCCGGCGGCGCAGGCCGCGCTGCCCGGCGTGCCCCCCGGCCGGCGCGCCGAGCAGCGTCAGCCGGCCTTCCGCCGGCCGCAGCACCGTCGCCAGTGCCCGGATCAGCGTCGTCTTGCCCGCGCCGTTCGGCCCGAGCAAGCCGTGCACCCCCTTGCCGAGGGACAGGTCCAGCCCGTCCACCGCCATTTTCCGCCTGCCGACCCGCACCTTCAGCCCTTCCGCCTGGATTTCCCAGGCGTAGGCCGTTGGCGCGATCTCGGCGGCCCCGACAGCACGCATGTCTTCCTCCCTAGTCGCCGACGCCGAGCCGGGTGAACGCGCCCTTGTGCAGGGCGACGACCACCGTCGTCAGCGCGAAGATCCCCGCCCACACCGGCACCGCGCCGGCACTGAGCACAACTGTCTGCTGGTGCGCCACCACGCTCGGCAGCACCACCGCCGTGACCCACACCGCGCCGAGCACGCCGGCCGCGCGGGTGACCCCGATCAGCCCGCCCAGCGCGAGCGTGCCGGTGGTGAAGGCCAGGCTCGGCACCAGCCAGAGGGCCAAGCCGGTGCCGGTCAGCCAGCCCGCGAAGCCGAGCACCGGCAGGACGACGACGAGCACCGCCACCGTCCGCCGCGCGATCAGGTACAGCCCGGCCCGCGGGGTCGCGACGACGACCTCGTACGCCGGATCGAGCCCGCGCGCCCACGACGCCGCGACGCCGAGCACCGGCAGCAGCGGCGCGAGCAGCTGCACCGCCGTCGTGTCGAACGTCGTGGGCCAGATCCGGTCGAACGCCACCACGAGCAGCGTGAGCAGCACGATCATCGCCAGCCACGGCACCATCACCGGGGTGGTCCAGGTGAACAGCCACCGCCGCCGCGGGTGCGCTTTCGGCTGCGGCTGTGGGTGCGCGGGCGTGCCCGACAGCTCGATGTCCACCGCGAGCCGCGACCAGACGAGGTCCACCACCGGCTGCGCGGGCCGCAGCACGGCCAGCCGCGCCCGGCACACCGCACACGTCTCGAGGTGCGCCTCGACGCCCCAGAGCTGGTCACCGGGGAGGTCGTCGCCCGCCGTGTAGCCGGCGATGAGCTCGTCCGACGGATGCTTCATGACAGTGCCTCCCGCATCGCGATCCGCGCCCGCCGGGCCCGGGTCTTGACGGTGCCTTCCGGCAGCCCGAGCAGGACGGCGGTCTCGCGGACGGTCAGCCCGTCGAGCACCATCGCCTGCAGCACGGCCCGCAGCTCGGGCGCGAGGTCGCGCAGCGCGTCGCCGACCTCGTCCCCGACCGCGGCCGCCAGCGCTTCTTCCTCGGCCCCGGGCACCGGCGCGACGTCGAGCGCCATCACCGGCGGCGGCTGCGCGTGGTGCGCCCGCCGGCGGAACGCGTCGACCAGCCGCCGGGCGGCGATGATCCACACCCAGCCGACCGCGGAACCGCCGGCCGCGGACCCCGCGAACGAGCCCGCCGCGCGCCAGACGGCCAGGTACGTCTCCTGCATGACCTCGGCGACGACCTGCTCGTCCGCGCACCGGCGGCGCAGGCGCACGGCCAGCCAGGGCGACGTGCGGCGGTAGAGCTCCTCGAACGCCGCGCGGTCGCCCTTGGCCGTGCGCCGGACGAGGTGCTCCTCGTCGGCGTCCTCCAGTGGCTTCATCCTCACACCGGGGAAGACGCCGGAAGATCGCCCCCGGTTCTCACCCGAATGTGTGCTGCGTCACACTCGCTGGGTCAGTCGCGGGCCGGCCAGAACTTGCGCCAGCCGTCCGCTTCGAGGGTGGTCGGCTCCAGGCCGGCGTCGCGCGCGGCCTGCTCGGCGGCGCGGACCTCCAGCGCGAACTCCTTCGCCAGCGCTCGCAGCTCGCCCTCGGGGTCGACGCCCGCGCGGCGCGCCGTGGCCGCGATGCGGAACAGCTGGGCCGCCGCGTTCGAGCCCTCGGGGAAGAGGTCCAGCGGGATGCCGGCGCGGCCGCTGCGCTGGCCGAGCTTGCCCGCCAGCGCGACCGCGGGCTGGCCGAGCGCGACGCCGTCCACAATGGACAGACGCTGCTTCTCGCGCTGCTTCAGCTCTTCCCACTTGGCGTTCTGGTGCTCGACCGTGCGCACCTCGTCGGCGCCGGCGAAGACGTGCGGGTGCCGGCCGACCAGCTTCTCGACCAGTGCGGCCGCGACGTCGTCGATGCCGAACGGGTCCGCGGGGTCCTCGGCGGCGACGCGGGCGTGGAAGAGCACCTGCAGCAGGACGTCGCCGAGCTCCTCGCGCAGCGCCTCGCGGTCGCCGTCTTCGATCGCGTCGAGCAGCTCGTAGGTCTCCTCGACCAGGTACTGCCGCAGCGACTCGTGCGTCTGCACGGCGTCCCACGGGCAGCCGCCCGGCGAGCGGAGCCGGTCCATCACGTCCGCGGCTTCGACCAGCGGCGGGACGGGCGTGTCGATGACCTGCGCGCCGGTCGCGATGAGCACGGCCGCGGCGGGCTCCTCGCGGGACGTCGTGAGCAGCACGATGCCCTTCAGGGACAGCGCCTCCGTGATCGCCGGGACCCCGAACACCGCGGGGTCGACGTCCGAGGCCGCGAAGACGGCGGTGGACTCACGAAGGACCTTCAGCGCCGCGGCGGGCAGTGTCGCCCCGCGGACGACTACGACGACGCCCCGGCTCACTGCTGCGCGGGAGCGGCACCGCGCAAGGGCAGCACGGTGCCCTGGGTGGCGTCCTGGTTCGTCGCGAGGTTCATGCTCACAACATCCCACACGCCGTACCGGGGGTTGACGCGCAGCCCGCTCGGGCCCACGTAGGGCTGCAGGAGCCGGGTGCCGATGGCGGTCAGCTGCTCGTCGGTCGGCTTCTGCGCCTCCTGGTCCGCCGGCACGGCCTTGTCGGTGCCGCGGGTGCGGACGACGAAGACGTACCAGTCGGGCTTGGTCGGCATCCGCGCCTGGAACACGACGACGCTGTTCGCGGCGGAGCCGAACAACGCGGTCTGCGCCAGCGCGAGGTACTGCGAAGCGCCGAAGAGCTCGGTGAGCCCGGCGTCGGAGACGTCGCCGGGTGCCGGGCCGGGGCCGCCGGACTGCTGGGCCTGCTGCGCGGCCTGCGCCGCCTGGCTCGCCTGCTGGATGGCGCCCTGGATCTTGCCCGGGTCGTCGGCGAACTGCTTCGCGAGGTCGAACGCGCGGGCGCGGGCTTCCTTGTCGTTCGCGGCGGCCGCGCTGATCCCGACGTAGTCCGCGCCGACCGACAGCTTCGGCAGGTACTTCTCGGCGAGCTGCTGCTCCAAGACGACGTCGCCGGCCGTCTCGTTCTTGTCGCGCAGCTTGGAGACGATCTCGGTGACGGCGACCTGGTCGCCCTGCCCGGTGTCGGTGACCGGGGCGGCGGACTCCTTCGCGGCGAGGGCGGCGATCTTCGCCTGGTCGGCGACGATGCCCTCCTGCTTCGCGGCGCGCAGGGTCAGCTCGTGGAGCACGGACTGCCGGATGATCTCCCGGCCGAGCAGGTCGATCTTGTGCTCACGCGCGAGCTTCTGCGCGTACGGCTGGTCCCGGACGGCCTGGTCGATCATCGACTGCACCTGGTCGAGGGAGACCGAGCGGTCGCCGACGATCACCGCACTGCCGACCTGACCGGGGCCCGCACCGCACCCGGCGAGCAGGAGAGCGCCGGCAACGACCGCCACCAGCGCGCGAGGGCGCCCCATGATCCGCATCACAGCGCATACCCTCTCACACCTTCGCGGCCGAAACGCAACACCCGTTCGGTTTCGCCGGGCGTACCGTCGTCGGCATGGACCACTGGCTGACCATCGAGGTCTTCGATGGCGAGTCCACGGCTTCGTTGTGGCGGCTCGCCCGGGGTGACGCACTGACCGAAGCAGCACTGACGAACGGCGCCGAGCAGTGGGTGTGGCACGAACACCGCTGGGGCGTCGTGCTGGAGATCGAATTCCGTTCCGAGGAGAGCCGCGACGCGTTCCGGGCGTTGCCGGTCGTGACGGCGGCGCTCGACGCCGTACCCGATCCGGCGCGCGGGTTGCTGGTGTACCCGGGCCGCGGTGGCGGCGCGGGGACGCGGAACCCCCGCCGGCCACGGCCGAAGCCGATGTCGGACGCCGGGGCCGTGCCGGTGCCGGTCGAGCAGGTGCGGATGGGGCTGGCGGACCCGATGCCGCCGATGTTCAGCGAAGTCGGTTGAGCGACGGACGTCCGGTACGCAACCGGACGTCCGTTTCCGTTACACCGCCGCGGGTTTCTTCGTCAGCTGCGTCAGCAGCTTGGCGCACCAGTCGAGCAGCTCCTCGTCGCGCAGCGTCGGGGCGCCGATGCGGCCGCCCGCCGCGCCTTCCGTGGGCTTCGGCACCGACACGGTGTTCGTCACGGCCTTGAACATCGCCTTCGGGTACAGCCGCTTCAACCGGACCATCTGCGAATCCTGCAAGGGCAGCGGCGCGAAACGGATCGTGTTGCCCTGCACGGCCACCTCCGTCACGCCCGCCTCGCGGCAGGTGTGCCGGAACCTCGCCACCGCGAGCAGGCGGTTGACCGGCGCCGGCGGCTGGCCGTAGCGGTCGATCAGCTCTTCGCGCACCGCGTCCAGGCCCTCGGTGTCCGGCGCCGCCGCGATCTTGCGGTACGCCTCCAGCCGCAGCCGCTCGCCCGGGATGTAGTCGTGCGGGAGGTGGGCGTCGATCGGGAGGTCGACGCGGACGTCGGCCAGCTCCTCGTCTTCCGCCGGCTCCGCGCCCGCGTGCCGGCGGAAGGCGTCGACCGCTTCGCCGACCAGCCGCACGTACAGGTCGAACCCGACACCGGCGATGTGCCCGGACTGCTCCGCGCCCAGGATGTTGCCCGCGCCGCGGATCTCCAGGTCCTTCATCGCGACCGCCATGCCCGCGCCCAGTTCGGTGTTCTGGGCGATCGTCGCGAGCCGGTCGTGCGCCGTCTCCGTCAGCGGCGCCTCCGGCGGGTACAGGAAGTACGCGTACCCGCGCTCGCGGCCACGCCCGACGCGGCCGCGCAGCTGGTGCAGCTGCGCCAGCCCGAGCAGGTCGCCGCGCTCGACCAGCAGCGTGTTCGCGTTCGAGATGTCCAGCCCGGTCTCGACGATCGTGGTGCACACTAGGACGTCGTACTCGTTTTCCCAGAAGCCCTGGATGATCTTCTCGAGCTTGTCCTCGTTCATCTGGCCGTGCGCGGTGACGACGCGCGCCTCCGGCACCAGCTCCCGGATGTGCCGCGCGGCCTTCTCGATCGACGAGACGCGGTTGTGGACGTAGAAGACCTGGCCGTCGCGCAGCAGCTCGCGGCGGATCGCGGCGCCGACCTGCTTGTCGTCGTACGAGCCGACGTAGGTCAGGATCGGGTGCCGGTCTTCCGGCGGCGTCAGGATCGTCGACATCTCGCGGATGCCGGCCAGCGACATCTCGAGCGTGCGCGGGATCGGCGTCGCCGACATCGTCAGGACGTCGACGTGCGTGCGCAGCGCCTTGATGTGCTCCTTGTGCTCGACGCCGAAGCGCTGCTCCTCGTCGACGATCACCAGACCCAGGTCCTTGTAGCGGATCCCGGTCTGCAGCAGGCGGTGCGTGCCGATGACGATGTCGACCTCGCCGCCGGCGAGCTGCTCCAGGATGATGTCCGACTCGGTCTTGTTCGTGAACCGGGACAGGCCCTTGATCGTCACCGGGAACGAGCGCATCCGCTCGTGGAAGGTGTTGAGGTGCTGCTGGGCGAGCAGCGTCGTCGGGACCAGGACGGCGACCTGCTTGCCGTCCTGCACCGCCTTGAACGCGGCGCGCACGGCGATCTCCGTCTTGCCGTAGCCGACGTCGCCGCAGATCACGCGGTCCATCGGGACGCCGCGCTGCATGTCCGACTTGACCTCGTCGATCGCGGCCAGCTGGTCATTGGTCTCGGTGAACGGGAAGGCGTCTTCCAGCTCGCCCTGCCACGGTGTGTCCGGGCCGAACGCGTGCCCGGGCGCGGCCTGGCGCGCGGCGTAGAGCTGGACCAGCTCGGCGGCGATCTCCTTGACCGCCTTCTTGGCCCGTGCCTTGGTGTTCTTCCAGTCGGAGCCGCCGAGCTTGTTGAGCGTGGGCAGCTCGCCGCCGACGTACTTGGACACCTCGTCGAGCTGGTCGGTCGGGACGAACAGCCGGTCGCCCGGGTGGCCGCGCTTGGACGAGCCGTACTCCAGCAGCAGGTACTCGCGGGTCGCGCCGGCGACGGTGCGTTGCACCATCTCGACGAACCGGCCGATGCCGTGCTGCTCGTGGACGACGTAGTCGCCGTTCTTGAGGGCCAGCGGGTCGACGGCGTTGCGCCGCCGCGACGGCATCTTGGTGGTGAGGTCCTTTGTGGACGTTCCGGCACCGGCGCCGCGGCCGGTGAGGTCGGCTTCCGACAGCACGACGAGGGCGCGCTCCGGCGAGACGAACCCTTCGGTGAGGGCGCCGCAGGTGACGGTGACCGTGCCGGGCGGGAGCGAGCCCGTGACGCCGTCACCCGCCAGCGACGCCGGCACGTCGGCGCTCGAGAGCTGCTCGACGGCGCGGGCCGCGGTGCCCTGACCGGCGACGACGAGCACCGCCGTGCCGCCCGCCGCGGTGTGCGCGCGCAGGTCCGCCGTCGCGCGGTCGATCTCGCCGCGGTAGGCCGGCGCGGCCTCGACCGAGACGCGGTAGACGTCCGGGTCTTCGCTGGTCAGCTGGCTGAGTGTCCACCACGTGCGTTTGGTGTCCTGCGCGTGGGACGCGATCCCCTCGAGCCCGCGGTAGGCGGACGAGCCGAGGTCGATCGGGGCCAGGCCGCCCGCCGCGGCCGTCGTCCACGACGCTTCGAGGAACTCCTGGCCGGTGCGGACGAGGTCGGCGGCACGGGCGCGGATCTTCTCCGGGTCGGTCAGCAGGACGTGGGTGCCGACCGGCATCGCGTCGGTGAGCAGCTCCAGCTCGCCTTCGCAGAGCACCGGGATGAGCGCTTCCATGCCCTCGACGGGGATGCCGTCGGCCAGCTTGGTGAGCATCTCCGACAGGTGGGCGTCGGCTTCGTAGGTCTTCGCCAGCTCCGCGGCCTTGTCCTTGACCGGCTGGGTGAGCAGCAGCTCGCGGCACGGCGGCGCGGTGACGCGCGGGATCTCGCCGGGCAGCGACCGCTGGTCGGAGACGGCGAACGCGCGGATCTCGCTGACCTCGTCGCCCCAGAACTCGACCCGGACCGGGTGCTGGGCGGTCGGGCCGAACAGGTCGAGGATGCCGCCGCGGACGGCGAACTCGCCGCGCTTCTCGACCATGTCGACGCGGGTGTAGGCCAGCTCGACCAGCCGTTCCAGCAGGGCGTCGAAGCTCTGCTCCTCACCGACGACCAGGTCGACCGGGGCGAGCGAGCCGAGCCCGGGGGCCATCGGCTGGATCAGGCTGCGGACGGTGGCGACGACGACGCGCAGGTCGTCGGCCCCGGTCTTCAGCCGGTGCAGCACCTCCAGCCGCCGCCCGACGGTGTCGGCGCGGGGCGAGAGCCGCTCGTGGGGCAGGGTCTCCCAGGACGGGAAGTCGGCGACCCGGCTCGTGCCCAGCAGCGCGCCCAGCGCCGCGGTCAGCTCGTCGGCCTCCCGGCCGGTGGCGGTCACGACGAGCACGGGTTTCCCGGCGCCGTCGTCGGAGGCGAGGGCGCCGGCGACGAGCTGGCGCGCGGCGATCGGCCCTTGGAGTTCGAGCAGCGGCGCACCGGCGCGCTCGACCACTCCACGCAGGGCCGGGTCGGGAAGTACGGCGGTGAGGAGTCCGGACAGTGAAGCGTTTGTCACGGTCCCCAGCCTACGTGCCACCCCCGACAGGTTTCCGATCACCGCTGGCCGCGCGGGTGCCCGGAGCCGGTCGGCGCGCGGGCCTGGATCGACGGCCGCGGGGCACCGGCGCCTGGCCGTGGCGGCCCGCGAACCGCCGGACCACCTCCTCGGCCAGGTCGCCCAGCGCCCGCAGGTCGACCCAGGTGGCGTTGAGCCGCCGGCAGTGCTCGGCGCGGCCGTCCCACGGCTCCGGCGGGAGCCGCACGACCGGGCCGGACCCCGCGTCGGCCGGCATGAAGTGGTGGGTCCGGCCCGGTCCGCCGACGGTGACCAGCCCGAAGTCGTGGACGAGCGAGCAGCGCAGGGCGTAGAGCGCTTCGCGCTCCGGTTCACCCACTCGAGGGGCGAACTGCCGCAGCGCCCGGACGACCGGCGGGCCGGGCGCCCGGCAGGCGCTCCCCACCTGGTCGACCAGCAGCAGGTAGCCGACGGCCCCCAGCCAGTTCCCGCTCAGCGCCGCTTTGCCCGGCTCGATCCGGCCGGTTTCGCGGTCGCGGCCGGTCGCCCGGCGCGCCTCGCGCAGCACGGCGGTCAGGCGGCAGGCCGGGACCGCCGGCAGCGGCTGCCGCGCCGACCAGTTCACCTTCGCCATGCCGATGAGTCGGTGCCGCCCCGCCCGCGTTACGCGGCCCGCAGTTCCGCCGCCACCTCCGCCAGCCGCGGCAGCTGCTCGTCGAAGACCTTCGGCTCGGTGCTCGCGACCCGCAGCAGCACGTGCTCGGCGCCGGCGTATTCGCGCAGTTGCGACGCCACCTCCGCGGCCGAGCCCGTGACCTGCATCTGGATGCGCTGGACGAAATCCGCCGGCATGCCGTAGTTGCGCCGGCAGTACTCCTCCAGCAACGCCGTCCCGCGGTCGGCGTCGTCCTCGACCAGGACCGTCGCGAACAGCGCCGGGGTCACCGGCCGCGACGCCGTCGAGCGGATCCCGGCCAGCCCGGCGGCGTAGTCCGCGGGGTCGGGCGGGTACGGGAGCCAGCCGTCGTAGAGCCGGCCGGCGCGCTCCAGCGCCCCCGGCGTGTGCGCCGCCAGCCACACCGGCGGGCCGCCCGGGCGCGCGGGCGCCGGGAACACCGGCAGGGAGCCGTAGTCCAGCACCGGCCCGTGGAACGACGGCTCGCCGCGCCACGCGGCCCGCCACAACGCCACGATGTCGTCCAGCCGCGCGCGCCGGCGGGCCCACGGGACGCCGGTGAACGCGAACTCCGGTTCACTCCGCCCGGCGAACCCGGCGCCGACGGCCACCGTGAGCCGGCCGCCGCTGAGCAGGTCGAGGCTCAGCAGCTGGTTCGCCGTCAGGATCGGGTCGCGCAACGCCGGGAGCAGCGACGCCGTCCCGAGCGTGACGCGGGACGTGCGGGCCGCGAACGCGCCCAGGATGGTCAGGGCGTCGATCGGGGCGCGGGCGAGCGTATCGCCCACCCACACCGAGTCGAGGCCGAGGCGTTCGGCCTCGACGGCGGTCTCGACCAGTTCGGGCGCGGTCCGCCCGGCGTCGAGGATGGGCTGGTAGGTCGGGACGACCAGGCCGTATTTCGTCATGCCGCAAGCCTGTTCGTACCGGGGTATGGGCTCAATTCCTCGCGGGGAATGGCGCGGACCGCGATGATGGTCGGGTGAACTTCGGAACGGCGCTCAAGGACTGGCGGATTCGGCGGCACCTCAGCCAGCTCGACCTGGCGTTGCGCGCCGGGACGACGCAACGGCACGTGAGCTTCATGGAGAGCGGGCGCTCGCTCCCCGGCCGCGGGATGGTGCTGCGTGTCGCCGAGTCGCTGGAACTGCCGCTGCGCGAACGCAACGGCCTGCTCTACACCGCCGGCTTCGCGCCGTCGTACCCCGAAACGCGGCTCGACTCCCCGGCGATCAAGCCGGTCCTCGACGGCCTGCGGCGCTTGCTCGACGGCCACCGGCCTTACCCGGCGATCGTCGTCGACCGCTACGGCGTGCTGGTCGCGAAGAACGACGCGTTCGGCCTGCTCACCGAGGGCGTCGCCCCGGAGCTGCTGGAGGAACCGGTGGACACGCTGCGCCTCGCGCTGCACCCCGAGGGCATGGCGCCGCGCGTGCGCAACCTCGACGACTGGGCGCGCCACATCCTCGAGCGCATCCGCAACGACCTCGCGCGCAACCCCGACGACCGGCTGGCCGCGCAGCTCGCCGAACTCGAGTCGTACCTGCCCCCGGCATCCCCGCCGGCCCCGGACCACCTGGGGTTCGCGGTCCCGGTCCGACTGTCCACTTCGGTCGGCGAGCTGCGGCTGATCACCGCGATCACGACGTTCGCGACCGCGGCCGACGTCACGGTGTCGGAGCTGAAGCTGGAGACCTTCCTGCCGGCGGACGCCGAAACCGCGGAAGCCCTGCTTCAGACGGCCGACGCCGTCAGCTGAGTCCGGCTTGGTGCAACCCGGGCGTAACACTCCCTATTTATCCACTTGATAGGGAAGGTTAGAGTACATTGCATGACGATATACAAGTCCGAGGCGGGCGCTCGGCTGCTGCGTGAGCGCTACCTCGACGTCCTGACGGCGTGGCCCGTCCCCCACGAGCAGGTCCGGGTGCCGACGCCCGAGGGCGAGACGTTCGTGCTCGTCTCCGGCCCGGCCGGCGCTCCGGCGCTGGTGCTGCTGCACGGTTCCGGCAGCAACTCCGGCGAGTGGGCGCCCCGGCTGCCGGCGCTCGCCGGGCGGTTCCGGGTGTACGCCGTCGACATCGTCGGCGAGCCGGGGCTGAGCGCCGAGACGCGGCCGCCGCTCGGCACCGATCGCTACGCGGCCTGGCTCGACGCCGTGCTCGGCCACTTCGGCGTGCCGTCGGCGGCGTTCCTGGCGTCGTCGCTCGGCGGCTGGCTCACGCTCGACTACGCGACCCGGCGCCCGGACCGCGTCACCGCGCTCGCGCTGCGCTCCCCGATCGGCCTCGGCCCGATGAAGAAGGCGTTCCTCGTCAAGGCCGTGCTGTGGGCGCTGCTCGGCGAGCGGGGCCGCCGCAGGTCGGTCGCCGGCGTGCTCGGCGACGCGGGCACGCCGGAGGTCGTCGAGCACCAGCTGCTCGTCTCGGCGAACTACCGCTACCGCACCGGCCCGTTCCCGCCGTTCGACGACGCCGCGCTGGCCCGGCTGGCCGTGCCGGTGTACGCCGTCGCCGGCGCCGACGACGTCATGGTCGACTCCGCGACGACCAAACGGCGGCTCGAGGCGTTCGCGCCGGACGCCGTCGTCGACCTGGTGCCCGGCACCGGGCACTACCTCCCCGGCGACGCGGACCTGGAGTTCCTCACGCGCGCGGCGGCGAACGGCGATTTCACCGCTTGATGGCAGGATGAGCCGTATGCGGCGTGTGCTGGGTCTCATCGGTGTGGTGTCCCTGCTGGTCACGGGCTGCTCGGGGGCGTCGAGCGCGCCCGTGCAGAGCGTCTCGCCACCACCGTCCACTCCGGCGGCGGCGACCGGGAAGCTCAAGGTCGAGACGGTCACCGCGGGCCTCGAGCACGGCTGGGACATCGGCTTCCTGCCCGACGGCGGCATCCTCGTGCCGCAGCGGCCCGGCAAGCTCGCGCTGGTCCGCGACGGCCGGGCCACCGAGGTGCAGGCCGACTTCTCCGACGTCTTCGCCCAGGGCGAGGGCGGGCTGCTCGGCATGGTGATCAGCCCGGACTTCACGACCAGCCGCGAGTTCATCACCTGCCAGGACCATCAGGAGGGCGGCAAGCCCGTCGACATCCGGCTGGTCACCTGGACGCTGGCCGGTGACGGCGGGAGCGCGACGAAGGTCAAGGACCTGCTGACCGGGCTGCCGATCAACCCGAGCGGCCGGCACTCCGGCTGCCGTCCGACCTTCGCACCGGACGGCGCGCTGCTGGTCGGCACCGGCGACACGGCGAAGTCGACCGTCTCGCAGGACCGCCACTCCCTGGGTGGCAAAGTGCTGCGATTGGACGCGAAGACCGGGAAACCGTTGCCGGACAACCCGTTCATCACGTCGTCGGACCCGCACGAGCGGCTCATCTACACCTACGGACACCGCAACCTGCAGGGCGTGGCCATCCGGCCGGGCAGCGGCCAGGTGATCACCGCCGAGCACGGCCCGACGTTTGACGACGAGGTCAACCTGCTGAAACCGGGCGCGAACTACGGCTGGGACCCGTCGAAGGGCGGCACGGACTCCAGCTACGACGAGAGCGTGCCGATGACCGACCTCAAGCGCTTCCCGGACGCGGTGAGTCCACTGTGGACGTCCGGCAAGATCACCGAGGCGATCAGCGGCGACGCCTTCCTGACCGGCGCCCAGTGGGGCCGCAACGACGGCGCGCTCGTCGTCGTCGCGCTCAAGGGCCAGAAGCTGCTGCTGTACCACTTGGACCCCGCGGGCAAGGTCCTGGACGTCACGCTGCCCCCGGAGTTCGACGACAAGTTCGGCCGCCTGCGCGCGGTCCGCAGCGGCCCGGACGGCGCCCTGTACGTGACCACCTCGGACGGCACGAACGACAAGCTGCTGAAGGTCACGCCCGCCTGATTCATGCGAAAGACACACCGAGCCGGTGCCGGGAACACTGTCGCACCGCGCCCCGATCGCGGAACATGGTGTGCACCAAGAGTTTCGCCCGCCACCGACGAGTGTTGGACGCGGTCCGAAGAAAGCTTTCCCGCGGCAGCACCCGCGCCGGTCCCCGAGCGCCATCGCCGACCTGGCGCCCGGGGACCGGCTTCCAACAGTCCTGGTTGCCCATATCGGCTTGACCGGCGACCGCCGGCCGCCCAGGCTGAGCCCTTGTGGACGCCGAGGTGAGTTACCCGTGGCCGCCGCGGCCGAACCGATCGACGACGGGTGGCGGCCCATCGATCTCGCCCTCGACGACTTCGAGCCTCGAGGCGTCGCGGAAGCGCCTGGGCCCGGCGACGTCACGACGCTGCACTGGTGGCGGCCGGCCTTCTGGCGTCGCGGCCGGAACTCGACCAGGTCCTAACCGCCCAGGTACGCCCCGCCGTTGACGTGTACGACCTGGCCCGTCACGTGCCCGGCCGCCGGGCTCGCGAGGAACGTCACCACCGCCGTGACGTCCTCCGGTGTGCCCGGTCGCTTGTTCATCGTGTTTCCGACCAGCCGCTCGCGGCGGCGGTCGCTGAGCTTGCCGTGGAAGAACTCCGTGTCGCCGATCAGTCCCGGCGCGACGACGTTCGCGGTGATCCCGCGTGCGCCGAACTCCTGCGCCACGCTGACGTTCCACGCCTCGACCGCGGCCTTCGCGGCGCCGTAGGAGCCGGCGCCGGTGTGGGCGGCGATCGAGCCGATCGTCACGATCCGGGCGCCGTCGGCGAGGCGGTCGCGCAGTGCGTGCGTCACCAGCGCGGCACTGACCACATTGGACCGGAGGTTCCGCTCGAACGCGGCCGCGAACCCGGCGAGGCCCTCTTCGGTGCCGCCGGCGAAGTCCGTGTTGCCGCCGGCGTTGTTGACGAGCACGTCGACCCGGTCCGGCAACTCGCCCAGTGCGGTCTCGACGGCCGCGGGATCGGCGGCGTCGAACACGACGGGCCGCGCGCCGAGCAGCGTCGCGGCTTCGGTGAGCACCTGCTCGCGACGGCCGGTGATCGTGACGCGGTCGCCGGCCGCCGCGAACGCCGCCGCGACGGCGTACCCGATGCCCGTGCCGCCGCCCGTCACCACTACTTCCCTGCTGTTCCCCATGTCCCCGACCCTAGTGCCTAGGATCGGGTCATGACGAAAGCCTTGGCGAGGCAGGCATGATCGACAAGATCGCGTGGCTGCACCTGGTGGACGGCCGCATCCTGAGCACCCGCTCGCGTGGCAAGGACGTCTACTACCTCCCGGGCGGCAAGCGCGAACCGGGCGAGACGGATGCGCAGACGCTGGTGCGGGAAGTCCGCGAAGAGGTCTCCGTGGCGATCACCGAGCCGACGATCGCGCCCGCCGGCGTCTTCGAAGCCCAGGCGGACGGCAAAGCGTCCGGTGTGGTGGTCCGGATGACGTGCTTCACGGCGGAGTACACGGGAACGCTGGTGGCGAGCAGCGAGATCGAAGAGATCACGTGGCTCGGCTACGCGGACCGCGACCGCGTTTCGGCGGTGGACAAGATCATTTTCGATCACCTGCACCAAACAGGACTGCTGAGATGAACGACGGTGCCGAACAGTTCTTCGACCTGAACATCGAGCGGGTGCTGGAGCACTGGCCGGTGGCCTTCGCGATCCGCGAGATCATCGCCAACGCCCTCGACGAGCACGCTCTCACCCGGACCGTCGAACCGGTGATCACCAAGGATCCCGCGGGCGCGTGGCACGTGGCCGACTTCGGCCGCGGGTTGCGTTACGAGCACCTCACGCAGAAGGAGAACGACGAGAAACGCGGCTCCGACGTCGTGATCGGCCAGTTCGGCATGGGCCTCAAGGACGCGCTGGCCGTGTTCGACCGCCACGACGTCGACGTGGTGATCCGCAGCGGGCACGGCGACATCACCACCAGGCAGCGCGCGAAGGAATCGTTCGCCGACGTGCGCACCCTGCACGCCGTGATCCGCCCGCCGGCCGACCCCGGTCTTTCCGGGACGGACGTCGTGCTGCGCGGCGTCACCGACGACGACGTCGCGGCGGCCCGGAGGTTCTTCCTGCACTACAGCGGGGACGAGCTGCTGGAGAGCACCTCGGCCGGCCAGGTCCTGAAGCGGATCGATCCCGCGGCTCCCGGCAGGATCTACGTCAAGGGGCTCCTGGTCGCGGAAGAGCCGAACTTCCTGTTCTCCTACAACATCACCGACATCAACGCGCCGTTGCGGCGCGCCCTCAACCGCGAGCGCAGCAACGTCGGCCGGTCCGCCTACACCGACCGGGTCAAGGCGATCCTCAAGCAGTGCCGCTCGGCCCAGGTCGCCTCCCCCTTGGCCGACGACCTCGCCGAGTTCGCCACCGGCCGGATGCACGACGAGCTGAGCTGGCGCGAGATCACCCTGCACGCGTGCACGGTCCTGGCCACCCACGAGAAAGTCGTCTTCGTGACGCCTTCGGAGCTGCAGGAGGGCACCCCGCAGCTCCGTTACGCCGAGCAGGAGGGCTACCGCTTGGTGACCGTCTCCGGGGAGGTGTCGGCGAAGCTGAACCAGCAGACCGACTTCGACGGTAAGCCGTTGCTCGACCTGAGCGGCTACCGCGAGGCCTGGAACGACAGCTTCGTCTTCACGCTGGTGAGCACGGCCGAGCTGTCACCGCGGGAGAACTCGGTCTACGCACTGACCGACGCCGTCGCCCGCCTCGCGGGGATCGACCTGCGCCGGGCCGGCGTGCACAGCGTCGTGATCTCGGAGACCATGCGCCTCGACGTGACCGGGGAGTCCACCCTGGGCCTGTGGGAGCCGGGCGAGAACCGGATCGTGATCCACCGCAGCCAGCTGGCCGGCGCCGCCGCGTACTGCGCGACGCTGCTGCACGAACTCACCCACGCGGTCTCCGGCGAATCCGACAACTCGCTGGAGTTCGAAGCCGCGCTCACCGCGATGCTCGGCAAGATCGCGCTTCAAGCCTTGAAGTGACTCACCTCAGCCGGAGCTTGGGCTTGTCCTCCAGGTGCGACAACCCGTTCCACGCCAGGTTCACGAGGTGCGCGGCGACCTCGTCGCGCTTCGGCTTCCGCGCGTCGAGCCACCACTGCCCGGTCAGCGCCACCATGCCCACCAGCGCCTGGGCGTACAGCGCCGCCAGCTTCTCGTCGTAGCCGCGCGCCGCGAACTGCTGGGCCAGGATGTGCTCCACCTGGCTCGCGATGTCGTTCAGGACCGTGGAAAACGTGCCCGTGGAACTCGCCACCGGGGAGTCGCGGACCAGGATGCGGAAGCCGTCGTGGGAATCCTCGACGTACGACAGCAACGCGATCGCCGCCTGTTCCAGCATGACGCGCGGGTGGCCGCCGTGGAGCGTCGAAACCATCCGCTCCAGCAGCAGCTGCGTTTCGCGGTCGACGACCACCGCGTAGATGCCCTCTTTGCCACCGAAGTGTTCGTACACCACGGGTTTCGACACATTGGCGCGGTGCGCGATCTCCTCGATCGACGTGCCGTCGAAACCCTTTTCGGCGAACAGGGCCCGCGCCACGTTCAGCAGCTGCTGACGGCGCTCGGTGCCGGTCATCCGGACGCGGGTCACCGGGGCGGCCGGACGTGCCCCGGTGACCTGCTCACGTTTTGAACGTCGTCTCCCCGCCACTCGCCGAACCCTACAGTGAGGCTAGCTCTTCTCCGTGGCGATTCGGGCCAATCGCTGCGGCGTCGGCCAGCGCACGTCGTGCACCCAGCCGAACTTCTCGAAGATCCAGATCAGGCGCGCGGAAATGTCGATCTGGCCGCGCTTCACGCCGTGCCGGGCGGACGTCGGGTCCGCGTGGTGCAGGTTGTGCCAGGACTCGCCGAACGAGAAGATCGCCAGCGGCCAGAAGTTCGCCGACTTGTCGCGCGCCGCGAACGGGCGCTCGCCGATCATGTGGCAGATCGAGTTGACCGACCACGTCACGTGGTGCAGCACGCAGATGCGGACCAGCCCGGCCCAGAAGAACGCCGTCACGGCGCCCCACAGCGACCACGAGATCAGCCCGCCCGCCAGCGCCGGCAGCGCCAGGCTGACCAGGGCCCACAGCCAGAACAGGTCGTCGACCTTCTTGATCGCCGGGTCCTTCACCAGGTCCGGCGCGAAGCGCTCGGCGTTGGTCTGGTCGCGCTCGAACAGCCAGCCCATGTGCGCGTGCCAGAAGCCCTTGGCGATGGCCCACGGCGAGGTGCCGAACGCCCACGGGGAGTGCGGGTCGCCGTCGCGGTCGGAGAACGCGTGGTGGCGACGGTGGTCGGCGACCCAGGTGATGACCGGGCCCTGCAACGCGATGCTGCCCGCGATCGCCATGACGACGCGCAGCCACTGCTTGGCCTTGAACGACCCGTGCGTGAAGTAGCGGTGGTACGACACCGTGATGCCGAGCCCGCTGATCGCGTAGAACACCACGAAGACGCCGACGTCGACCCAGCTCAGTCCCCAGCCCCAGGCGAACGGCACCGCGACCAGCAGTGCCACCAACGGCGCGATCACACCGAAGTAGACCGAAAGCTGCACGCCGATTCCGCGGGTGCCTTCGGTGACAGGTTTGGGCCCCTTGGGAGCCGACGGCTCCCCGGTGGGCTGCGAACGGTCGAGCGTGGCCGTCATACGCTTCACTTCTTCCTGCGTGGTGCCCCTACAAAGGGTTACCTAACCTACGATGCCGTAAGTTACGGTACAGGAGGTTGCGCCGGGTGGGGAGTGGCTGAACCTCTCACCGGTACTTCGGACCCGTGTACCCGGCAGACGGGCGCGTAACGCATCCCCCGCGCGGACGACACCCGATCGTCGCTATCCTGACCAGGAGCAATCCGCCGTAGTGTAATCGGCAGCACTTCAGATTTTGGTTCTGACAGTTCAGGTTCGAATCCTGGCGGCGGAGCAGCGGAAACACCATTTGCCGAGTACCCCGAACCACGACACCGGGAGGTTGGCGCTGACCGAAGAGGCGACCGACCCGGTAGCGGCCAGGCGACCCGCACTGGTCGAGATGTCCGACGCCTGGCTCGTCGGGCGCGCGCGCGAGCTCACCGCCGTGGTCCAACGGTCCGACTACGCCAGCCAGCTCGAGATCGTCGCGCAGATGGACGAGCTCCTCGACGAGACCCAGCGCCGCGGCGAACCGCTGCTGGTCGCGCGGCTGCTGCGCGCGTCCGCGACCGCGCGGCTGGTCACCAAGGGCCTGGCCGCCGAGGCGGAGCCGCGGCTCGACGAGATGCTCGCGCACACCCGGCGCCACGGCCTCGCGCTGCTGCGGGCCGACGCGCACGCGCTGCGCGGGCGCCGCCTCGTGCTGGCCGCGCAGGAGGACGCCGCGCTCACCGAGATCGCCCGCGCGCTGGCCATCCTCGACGACTCGACGACCCCGGACCGCCAGGTCGGCGTCCGCGCCTGGAACCGGCTGCTGTGGTCGACGCTGAACGACTGCTGGATCGTGCTCAACCAGCTCGGTGTGTACGAGGCCGCCGAAGAGGTCAGCAGCCGCGCCGCCGTCGCGATCCGCGAGAGCGCCACCCCGCACGAGATCACCCTGCAGCTGCTGAACCGGGTGAAGATGCTGCTCGGCTGGGGCCTGCGGCTGGAGCGGATCGAAGAGTACGACGAGAGCGCCGAGAAGTTCCGCACCGCCGCGTCGATGGCGATGGCCATCGAGGGGCCCTACAGCGAGTCGCTGTTCCCGCGCCAGGCCGGCGTCGCCGCGGTCGACGAGGTCGGCGTGCTCGCCGCCGCGCTCGCCCTGCACCAGCCCGACGAGGACCAGATCGACCGGCTGCAGCGCCTCCACGACGGCATCGGCTACCCGGGCGAACGCGAGATCGTGACGATCGCGCTGGCCCGCTGCTTCGACAAGGCCGGCCGCCGCGAAGACGCGCTGAACGTGCTCCGCGAGGCCCGTGAATCACTGGGTGACGACTCCTCGCAGCCGTCCATGCGGCTGAACATCGCCCGCGAGCTGGCCCGCCTCGACACCAGCCCGGACTACGCGTCCGGCGCCAGCCAGTCGCTGATCGACTACGCGACCCGGCTGGAGTCGGAGATGTGGAGCCTGCGCGAGTCGCAGATCGCCACGCTGAACGCCCGTCGCGAGCACGAACGGCTGTCCGCCGAGCACGGCGCCATCACCCAGCAGGCGCTGCAGGACCCGCTCACCGGCCTGCCGAACCGGCGCGCGCTGGACGAGAAGCTGCGCCAGCTGGCGTCCTCGGCCGACGCGCAGCCGCTGGCCGTCGCGCTCGTCGACCTCGACGGCTTCAAGGGCGTCAACGACAAGCAGTCGCACGCCGAAGGCGACAACGTGCTGCGTGTCGTCGCGAGCACGCTCCGTGACGCCCTGCGCGGCGACGACCTGGTGGCGCGCTACGGCGGCGACGAGTTCATCGTGCTGCTGCCGGGCACCCCGGTGTCGGCGGCGAAGATGGCGCTCGGCCGCGCGGTGAAGTCCGTCGCCGGCCTGCCGCACCACCTCTCCCACGGCGTCACGCTGTCGATCGGGCTCGTCTCGCTACGCCCGCAGGAGCGCGGCGAGCAGGTCCTCGCCCGTGCGGACGCGGCGATGTACCAGGCGAAACGCGGCGGCGGCAATCAGGTCGCGTCGGCGAACTCGATGGCGTCCGACCCGGCCGCGGCGTGGGCTAGCGAAGGCCTACCGACCGACCCCGCGTGGGACCCTGAGGAGCACAGTTAGCAATCCGGCCGAAAGCAGGCGGATACGTTCGGCGAGCGAGCCTGCTCACCGGCACCTTTCCGCCGTGGCTGCCGGTCGGATTGCTAACAATCGGCACAGTAGGATCGGTGCCCGACAGAAGCCATTTAGTGGTAACCGTTGGGAGCGTCGTTGACCGGCCCGCTGAGCACGTTGATCCTCGCCGCGGGTGAAGGCACCCGCATGCGTTCCTCGACGCCGAAGGTGCTGCACCCGATCGCCGGGCGGCCCCTCGTCGAGCACGCCGTCCGCGCCGCCGCCGGCCTGGACCCGGCCCACCTCGTCGTCGTGCTCGGCCACGGTCGCGAAGCCGTCGGCGACCGCATCACCGACGTCGCCAAGGACCTCGGGCGCGAGGTCGGCACCGCCGTGCAGGCCGAGCAGAAGGGCACCGGTCACGCCGTCTCCTGCGCGCTCGCCACGCTTCCGGCGGACCTCACCGGCACCGTGCTCGTCAGCTACGGCGACGTCCCGCTCCTGGACACCGAGACGCTGGCGGCCCTGCTGGCCGAGCACACCGGCTCGGGCAACGCCGTCACCGTGCTCACCGCCGTGGTGCCCGACCCGACCGGTTACGGCCGGATCGTCCGGGACGCCGCGGGCGCGGTCACCGCGATCGTCGAGCACAAGGACGCCAGCCCCGAGCAGGCCGAGATCACCGAGATCAACTCGGGCGTCTACGCCTTCGACGCCGCGGTCCTCTCGGACGGCCTCGGCCGGCTCTCGACCGACAACTCGCAGGGTGAGCTCTACCTCACCGACGTGCTGGGCATCGCCCGCGGCGACGGCAAGGGCGTCGGCGCCCTGGTCGTCGACGACCCGTGGCTGACCGAAGGCGTCAACGACCGCGTCCAGCTGTCGGTGCTCGGCGCCGAGCTGAACCGCCGGATCGTCCGCCGCTGGCAGCGCGAGGGCGTCACGGTCGTCGACCCGGCCTCGACCTGGATCGACGCGGGCGTCACCCTCTCGCGGGACGTCGTGCTCGAGCCCGGCGTGCAGCTCAAGGGCACCACGTCGGTCGGCGAGGGCAGCACGGTCGGCCCGGACAGCACGCTGACGAACGTCTCGATCGGCGCCGGCGCCTCCGTGGTGCGGGTGCACGGCTCCGACTCCGAGCTGGGCGACCGCGTCAACGTCGGCCCGTTCACGTACCTGCGCCCGGGCACGAAGCTGGGTGTCAAGGCCAAGCTCGGCGCGTTCGTCGAGACGAAGGCCGCCGACATCGGCGCCGGCACGAAGGTGCCGCACCTGACCTACGTCGGCGACGCCACGATCGGCGAGAACAGCAACATCGGCTGCTCCAGCGTGTTCGTGAACTACGACGGCGTGAACAAGCACAAGACCGTTATCGGGTCGCATGTCCGGTTGGGCGCGGACAACACGTTCGTCGCCCCGGTGCGGATCGGTGACGGCGCTTACAGTGGTGCAGGTGCCGTGATCCGCGAGGATGTCCCGCCGGGCACACTCGCGGTGTCGGCGCCGCCGCAGCGCAACATCGAAGGCTGGGCGATCCGGCGCCGGCCGGGTACGCCCGCGGCGGAGGCGGCCCAGGCCGCCCTCGACGCCGATTCAGCAGCAGGAACCGACGGGGAGTCGCCAGCATGAGTCCGAAGTCAGGTACACCGAAGAAGAACTTGATGCTCTTCTCCGGACGGGCGCACCGGGAGCTCGCGGAAGAGGTCGCCGAGCACCTCAACGTGACGATCACCCCGCAGACGGCGCACACCTTCGCCAACGGCGAGCTGTTCGTCCGGTTCGAGGAGTCCGTCCGCGGGACCGACGCCTTCGTCATCCAGGCGCACACCACCCCCATCAACGAGTACGTGATGGAACAGCTGATCATGGTGGACGCGCTCAAGCGGGCGAGCGCGAAGCGGATCACCGTGGTGATGCCGTTCTACCCGTACGCGCGCCAGGACAAGAAGCACAAGGGCCGCGAGCCGATCTCGGCCCGGCTGATCGCGGACCTGTTCAAGACCGCGGGCGCCGACCGGATCATGACGGTCGACCTGCACACCGCGCAGATCCAGGGCTTCTTCGACGGCCCGGTCGACCACCTGATGGCCCAGAGCGTGCTGGCCGACCACATCAAGAAGACCTACGGCGACGCCGACATCACCGTCGTCTCGCCGGACTCGGGCCGCGTGCGGCTGGCCGAGAAGTGGGCGCAGACGCTGGGTGACCGCCCGATCGCGTTCATCCACAAGACGCGCGACCCGGACAAGCCGAACCAGGCCGTCGCGAACCGCGTGGTCGGCAAGGTCGAGGGCAAGCTCTGCGTCCTGATCGACGACATGATCGACACCGGCGGCACGATCGTGAAGGCCACCGAAGCGCTGATCGACGAGGGCGCGGCGGACGTCGTCATCGCGACGACCCACGGCATCCTCTCGGACCCGGCGACCGAGCGCCTCTCGCAGTGCAAGGCGCGCGAGGTCATCGTCACGAACTCGCTCCCGATCCCCGAGGAGAAGCGGTTCGAGGGCCTGACGGTCCTGTCGATCGCCCCGATGCTGGCGGAGGCCATCCAGCAGGTCTTCGAAGACGGCTCGGTCACGTCGCTCTTCGACGGCCAAGCCTGACGAACCCGTCCGCCGGGCGCGAACTCCGCGCTCGGCGGCGGTTTCCGGCGCTAACGTCGCCGGCATGGGGAAGTTCAAGTTCGGCGTCAGCTTCCGGGAAATCGGCAGCCGGGACTCGTGGATCGCGAAGTGCCGGCGGGCCGAAGAGCTCGGTTACGACGTCATCACCGTGCCCGATCACCTCGGTACCGGGCGGTTCGCGCCGTTCCCGGTGCTCGCCATGGCCGCCGCCGTCACCGAGCGGCCGCGGCTCGGGACGCTGGTGTCCAACGTGCCCTTCTACAACCTCGCGCTCTTCGCCCGCGAAGCGTCATCGACGGCCGCGCTGCTCGACGGGCGGCTCGACCTGGGCCTCGGCTCCGGGCACATGAAGGCCGAGTTCGACAACGCCGGCCTGCCGTGGCAGAAGGCGTCGGCCCGGATCGGCTACCTCGCCGAAAGCCTCGGCTACCTGCGGAACCACTTCGACGACGAGGGCCTCGCGATGCCGCGGCTGCTCATCGCGGGCAACAGCGACGGCGTCCTCGGACTGGCCGCGGAACACGCGGACGTCGTGGGCTTCGCGGGCCTGAGGCAGCAGCCCGGCAAGCCACCGGGCACCTTCAAGCTCGACAACGCCGAGGCGATGGACGAGCGCGTCGGCTACTTCCGGTCCAGAACGAATCGGGAGGTCGAGTACAACATGCTGATCCAGCACGTCGAAGTCACCGGCGACCGCGAGAAAGCGGCCGAGGCGTGGCACGAGAAGACCGAGCGCAGCGCCGTGCCGGACGCCCGCGAACTCCTCGACGCGCCCCAGCTGCTGCTGGGTACGGTCGAGGAGATCGCCGGGCAACTGGAAGAACGGCGGAAGCGTTACGGCTTCACCTACATCACCGTCTTCGAGCCGATGCTCGAGACGTTCGCGCCGGTGCTGAAAACCGTCAGTAGGCAACAGTGAAACGGGCCCGGCGGTGCTTCGGGTCCTCGATCTCGTCGACGTAGGCGATCGCGTAGTCGTCGCCGCCGATGTGCGACTTGCCGTTCTCGTCGGTCACCAGGACGTCGCCGCCGACGCGGTACTCGCCCCGGCGCTCGCCGGGGATCCAGGCGCCGAACTCGGCGGCGGGGCTGACGTAGAACCAGTCGAGGTCCGCGGGCTGCTCACGCAGCAGGGACAGCACCTCGGCGTGGTTGCCCGCCTCTTCCTTGTACTCGTCCGGGAACTCCGGGGTGTCGAACAGCCGCGGGCCGCCCTCGGCGACGAGCAGGCTCGACGCGCCGCCCACGAACGACAGGCGGACGCCCTGCTCACGCGCGATCCGGGACAATGCGGGCACCGCGTCGATCAGCTTCTCGCCGTCGAGCGCGCGGGCCGGGGTGGCGACCACGATGACGTCCGCGTCCTTCGTCACCCGCGCGACGAAGTCCTCGTCGTGCAACGAACCCTGCACCGCTTCGACGCCTTCGGGCACCGCGCCGGGGTTGCGCGCGACGCCGACGACCTCGTGCCCGCGGCGCAGCGCCTCGGCGCCGATCCTGCTCCCGGCGTACCCGGTCCCCCCGAAAACCACCAGCTTGGCCATCACGTTCTCCGTTCGAATTCGGCTGTCACAGCCGATGTTAGGAACGGAAGATCACCTACTTCAACGGGCGCAACGCACCCCGGGGTAGGTGTCCAGGTCAGCCGCCCAGCGCCGCGAACTCCGTGGCCAGCTTCTGCTTCACCGCGTTGACGTCGAGCGCCGCGCGGACCTCCGCGGTCGCGGTCGGCTTGGACAGCACCTGGTAGCTGGCCGTGCGGTTGGGGAGCTTGAACTTGACCGCGCAGGACATCTTGACCGTCGCGTACGGCTCCGCGTCGGCCGCCGCCGTGCAGGTCTGCGCCCCGAGCGAGTCGGCGCTCACCTCGACGGAGAGGGTGATGTGCACGGTGCTCTTCCCGCCGGACGCCGGCGTGCCGACGACGCTGGTCGAGACGTCCACGGTCGTCGTGCACGAGCCGACGAAGTCCTTGCAGTCGAGGTTGTCGTTCGTGACGACGGCGCTCGCCTGCACCAGTCCCTCGAACGGCTGGCCCAGCCCGCCGACGGTGTTGTCGAGGTCGGTGTGGAACGTCTTCAGCGCGTCCCCGGTGAGCGGGGTGACCCGGAACTCGGCGCCGAACTTCGGCCCGCCCTGCGGGTCGAGCAGCACCGGGGCGAAGCTGACGACGCGGTTGGGCTTGGCGGTGCTGACGCGCAGGACGCTGGGCGCGGCGCCCAGCTCGTAGACCTCGGTGCCGTCCGGGAGCTTGGTCTTGACCGGCTCCCGCGTCTGGTCCATCCCGGTGACGGCCTTGCGCAGCGCGCCGGCCAGCGCGGCGGGGGCGAACTTGGCCGCCGGGTCCAGGGGCAGCTCGGAACCGAGCGAGCGCACCCAGCTCGTGCCGAACTGCGTGCCCTCGTCGATCGCGTGCGCCTTCCAGTAGTCGGCGTCGGCCTGCAGGTAGAACTGGCCGTCGGCGGCCACCACCTGGACGGCGCGGCCGTCGAGCGGCAGGGCGCCGGCCGCGCTGCCGCCGCGGGTGACCCGGAACTGCTGCTCGGCGCCCTTGAGCGTCGACCTCAGCGCGAGCGCGGGTGCCTGTTCCAGCGCGGCGAGGGCGGCGTCGACGGCGGTGCGCTGCTCGGCGCGCCGGTCCGCCTTCTCCCGGTCGGCCGCGGAGACGCCGGCCGTGCCGGGGACCGCCACCTGACAACCGGCCAGCAGTCCGCCCACCAGCAACACGGCCGCCACCGTGCCTCGAGCCCGCATCTTCCGCCCCCTGCTCTCCCGCTCCGCCGAGCACACCCCGGCAGGCGGAGCTCCGCCACCGGATTTGTGTCGTCACGTCCCGGGCTCAAGAGGGTTCTAGCCTGGTCCTGGCACCCGCCGCAACCCACCGTGATGAGGTTGGTTTACACTCTTGAGGTTGTCTCGGCGAGGCGGGGCCCTTCCAGGGTGCCCGGCGTGATCGACGCGGCGGCTCGGAGTAGCTCCCGGCTGTTGTGCACGCCCGGAAACTCGCCGCCGAACGCGACCACCTGAACGAGAAGACCACCGCATCCCCGCCGCAGCATGCTGTTCACCGCACCATGTTCGTGATTTGAAGGAGTGCCACACCGTGTCCGAGGTACGTCTGTCCGTCGAACCGCGCACCGAGTTCGGCAAGGGTGCCGCGCGTCGCACGCGTCGCGCCGGCAAGATCCCCGCCGTGCTGTACGGCCACGGCTCGGACCCGCGGCACTTCGCGCTGCCGGCCATCGAGTTCGCCCGCGTCGTCCGGGAGAACGGCTCCAACGCCGTCATCACCCTGGCCCTCGAGGGCTCCGACGAGCTGGCGCTGACGAAGACCATCGTCGTGCACCCGCTCAAGAACTACATCGAGCACGTCGACCTGCTGGTCGTGAAGCGCGGCGAGAAGATCATCGTCGACGTCCCCGTCGTCGTCACCGGCAACCCGGGCCCCGGCGGCCTGGTCAACCAGGACGTCGGCACCCTGCAGGTCGAGGTCGAGGCCCTGCACATCCCGGACCAGTTCGAGGTCTCCATCGAGGGCGCCCCGATCGGCACCCAGATCACCGCCTCCCAGGTCGAGCTGCCCCAGGGCGCCGCCCTGATCACCGACCCGGACTCCCTCGTCGTGGCCGTCAACGAGCCGCAGCGTGAAGAGGAAGAGGGCGAAGACGGCACGGGCGAAGCGGGCGACGAGTCGGCCGAAGCCGGCGAGTAGCTCAAGCGTGACCGAAGACCTGCCCGGGGCCGGCGAGCTGATCCTGCTCGCCGGCCTCGGCAATCCCGGACCCCAGTACGCCGGCAACCGGCACAACGTCGGTTTCCTGGTGCTGGACGAGCTCGCCGGCCGGATCGGCGGCAAGTTCAAGTCGCACAAGAGCGGCGCGGACGTGGTCGAAGGCCGTCTCGGCGGCCGCCGGGTCGTGCTCGTGAAGCCGCGGTCCTACATGAACCTCTCCGGCGGGCCGGTGGCCGGCGCGGCGAAGTTCTTCAAGGTGCCGCCGACCGGCGTCGTCGTGGTGCACGACGAGCTGGACGTCGACTTCGGCGCCCTGAAGCTCAAGTTCGGCGGCGGCGACAACGGCCACAACGGGCTCCGCTCGATCACGAAGTCGCTCGGCACCCGCGAGTACTACCGGGTGCGGTTCGGCATCGGCCGCCCGCCCGGCCGCCAGGACCCGGCGGACTTCGTGCTGAAGGACTTTTCGACGGTCGAGCGCAAGGAGCTCCCGTTCGAGGTGGACCGCTGCGCGGACGCCACCGAGGCCCTGGTCGGGACCGGCCTCGCTGCGGCGCAGAACACCTTTCACGCGGGCTGACACGGGTGGCAAGGTGACTCCATGACCCCTGACGAAGTCCGGGCGATCGCGTTCGGCAAGCCCCGGTTCGGCCGTCGCGGTTACGACGAAGACCAAGTCGACGCGTTCCTCGACCTCATCGCCGAGGCGCTCGCCGGGCGCAACATCCTGACCGCCGACGACATCCACTACGTCGACTTCACGATCATGCCGATCGGCGCGCGCAGCTACGACCAGGCGCAGGTCGACATGTTCCTCGACGAAGCCGAGGCGGCGCTGATCGCGTTGCGGACCCCGCCGCCCCCGGTGGCCGGGGAAGCCCCGCCGCCGGGCACCCGGAAGTGGTTCGGCCGCGGCTGAACCCGCTGGTCGAAGTGTGAAACCCGCCACATGGCGCTGGGTAGTTCCGCTCACTCGATGGCGGGCGCCGGGGCGCCCGTCGGGGTGAGGTTCGGGGTTGCCCCTTCCGAGGAGCCTGTTCACGGGTTAGGACGGTGTACGGGAGTTCGCACCGCCAACCCCGGAATCGGAGAGAGTTCCATGTCGTTCACCGCCGAAGACCTCGCCGAGGTCACATTCGGTAACGCCCCGATCGGTCGCCGTGGCTACGCCAAGCACGAGGTCGACGAGCTCGTCCGGCGCATCGCCAAGACGTTCGCCGAGGAGGACGACCTGACCGCCGCGGAAGTGCACCACGTGGTGTTCTCGAAGCCCCTGATCGGCAAGCGCGGGTACGACGAGCGCGAGGTCGACGAGTTCCTCGACTCAGCCGAGGACCAGCTCGCCGCCCGCTCGGGCCGCGCCCCGGACCTCCCGGGCGCGCGCACCTCGGTGGAAGCCACCGCGGAGCGCGCCACCCCACCCGTCGAGCTGGCGGACCACCTCCCACAGCGCTAGAGCGGCACTTTCACGTGAAAGTGCCGCCCCCAGGTGGGCACTTTCACGTGGAAGTGACGCGTCAGGCGTCCGCGTTCTTCTTGATCTTGTCCGCGAACTGGGTGGCCGTCGCCGCGCGCTTGACCTTGCCGGACGGCGTCTTCGGCAGGCTGCCCGCCGGCAGCACGACCACCGCGTACGGCCGCATGTCGACGGCGTCGCGGACCCGGGCCGACACCTGCTTCACCAGGTTCTTCTCGGCGTCGGCGTCACCCGCCAGCTTGGACTCCAGTACCACCGCGAAGCGCTCGCGACGGCTGCCGGCGTCGATGCGCACGGCGACCGCGTTGCCCGCGCGCACGCCCTCGACCGACGTGGCCGCGCGCTCGATGTCCGTCGGGTACAGGTTGCGGCCGCCCATGATGATGACGTCCTTGCGGCGGCCGCAGATGACGATCTGGCCGTCGATCAGGTAGCCGAGGTCGCCGGTGTCGAGCCAGCCGTCGGCGTCCTGGGTGTCGAGCGGCCCGTTCATCGTCAGGTAGCCGGGCGTCACGGCCTCGCCGCGCAGCCGGATCTCGCCGACCTCGCGCTCGCCGAGCCGCCCGCCCTTGTCGTCGACGATCTCCGCCTCGAGCCCGTCGAGCGGCCGGCCGAGGACCGCGAACGAGCGGACGCCGTCGGTGCCGCGCCGCTCGTCGCCCTCGGGCACCGGCACCGCGCGGTTGTCGGCCTCGAGCGCGTCGGCTTCGACGACGTCCAGGGTGAGCCCGGTGAACAGCGGCGCGAACGACACCGCGAGCGTCGCCTCGGCCATGCCGTACGCCGGGAAGACGCACTCCGCGGGCATCTTGAAGCGGGCGCCGGCGTCCACAAAGGTCTGGACGGCGGTCTCGTCGACGGGTTCGGCGCCGTTCAGGGCGATCCGCAGCGTCGACAGGTCGTAGGCGTCGTCGTCGTCGACGCGGGCCATCCGGCGCCCGACGATCGCGTAGGCGAAGTTCGGCGCCGCCGTCGTCGTGCCGTGGTACTTCGTGATCAGCTCGGGCCAGATCAGCGGCCCGGACAGGAACTCGACCGGGGTGATCTTGACCAGCTCGACGCCGAACGTCATCGGCACGGTCAGGAACCCGACCATCCCCATGTCGTGGAAGGTCGGCAGCCAGGACACCATCACGTCGGTGTCGAAGTCGAACTCCGCGCGGTCGACCATGGCCTTGACGTTGGAGTACAGGTTGCCGTAGGTGATCCGCACGGCCTTCGGGTCGGCGGTCGACCCGCTGGTCAGCTGCAGCAGCGCGGTCTCGCCCTCATCGGTGACGACGACCTCGGCGAGCGGCTCGGCGTCGGCCAGCTCGTTGATGAGCTTGAAGCCGATGCCCTTCTGCTCCAGCACCGGGGCCAGCTGGTCGAACGGCTCACCCAGCAGCACCAGGTCCGACCCGATCATCCCCAGGATGCGCACGGTGTCCTCGGCCCACTCGGCGAGGTCGGTCCGCGGGGTCGGCTGGTGCAGCATGGTGACGCTGCCCCCGGCCAGCCACACGGCCTGCACGGTGGGCGCGATCAGCACCGGCGCCGCGGCCAGCACCGCAACGGCCCCGCCCCGCTCGAACCCCGAGGCGACCAGGCCACCGGCGATCCGCCGGGCCCGTTCGTGCACCTCACCCCAGGTCCGCCGGACCGGCTCCTTCGGCTCCCCGGTAACCATGCCACGCTGCTGACCTCGCCCCGCCGCGGTGGCGACGAGCGTGTCCACGAACCTGCTCATGCGCGTCAGATTACTGTCTGGGTGTCAACACCCGCCGACCAACGCGGAAACCGGTCACTCCAGCAGCTCGGACGTCTCCAGCCAGCGTGCCTCGACGTCCTCGATCTCGCCCTTGACGCCCTTCAGCTGGGCGTTCAGCTCCATCAGCTTCGCCGGGTCCGTCGCCGCCTCGAGCAGGGCCGTGTGGAGCTTCTCCTCCTTCGCGTGCAGCTGGTCCAGCTTGCGCTCCAGGCGCCCCAGGTCCTTCTGCGCCGCGCGGAGGTCCGCCGCCGACTTCTTGGCCTCCGCCTTTGCCGCCGTCGGGGCCGTCGCGCCCGCCGGTTCCTTGGCGAGGGCTCGGCGGTTCAGGTACTCCTCGATGCCGCCCGGCAGGTGGGTGATGCGGCCGTCGCCGAAGAGGGCGACGATCGTGTCGCAGACGCGTTCGACCAGGTAGCGGTCGTGCGAGACGACGATCATCGTGCCCGGCCAGCCGTCGAGCAGGTCTTCCAGCTGCTGCAGGGTGTCGATGTCCAGGTCGTTCGTCGGCTCGTCGAGGAGCAGGACGTTCGGCTCGGCCATCAGCAGCCGGCACAGCTGCAGCCGGCGCCGCTCGCCGCCGGACAGATCGCCGACCGGCGTCCACTGGCGGGCCTGCGGGAAGCCGAGCTTCTCGCCGAGCTGCGACGCCGTCATCTCCTGCTTGCCGAACACCACACGCCCGGCGACCTGCTCGATCGCCTGCAACACACGCAGGTCGGCGGGCAGGTCGTCGAGCTCCTGGCGCAGGTGCGCGAGCGCGACGGTCTTGCCCTCGATCCGGCGCCCCGTCGAGCCCTCGACGTCGCCGCCGAGCAGCTTCAGCAGCGACGTCTTGCCGGAGCCGTTGATGCCGACCAGGCCGATCCGGTCGCCGGGGCCGACCCGCCAGGTGACGTGGTCGAGCAGCGTCCGCTCGCCCACCGTGTACGTCGTGTCCTCCAGCTCCAGCACGGTCTTGCCGAGCCGCCGCTTCGCGAACGCCATCAGCTCGACGGAGTCGCGCGGCGGCGGGACGTCCGCGATCAGCGCCTCGGCGGCGTCGATGCGGTAGCGCGGCTTGGACGAGCGGGCCTGCGGGCCGCGGCGCAGCCACGCCAGCTCCTTGCGCGCCAGGTTCTGCCGCTTCTCCTCGGCCGTCGCGGCCAGCCGCGCCCGCTCGGCGCGCGCGAAGATCCAGTCCGCGTAACCGCCTTCGTAGTTCTCGACGCGGCCGTTGGCCACCTCCCAGGTCACGCTCGCGACGGTGTCCAGGAACCACCGGTCGTGCGTGACGACCACGACCGCGATGCGCCGGGTCAGCAGGTGGTCGGCGAGCCACTGGACACCTTCGACGTCCAGGTGGTTGGTCGGCTCGTCGAGCACGACGAGGTCGAGCTCGCCGGTCAGCGCGGCGGCCAGCGAAACCCGGCGCCGCTCACCGCCGGAGAGGTTCGCGGTGGGCGTTTCGAGCCCGATCGCGGTGATGCCCAGTCCATCCACAATGGACCGGACGCGCGCGTCGGCGGCCCATTCGTGCTCGGCGCCGTAGCGTTCGAGCACGACTTCGCCGACGCTGCTGCCGTCCGGCAGCTCGGTCCGCTGGGTGACGACGGCCATCCGCAGGCCGCCGACGTGGCTCACCCGCCCGGAATCCGGCGCGGCGAGTCCGGAAAGGACTTCGAGGAGCGTGGTCTTGCCGCCGCCGTTGAGACCGACGACGCCGATGCGCTGCCCGGCCGCGACGCCCAGCGAGACGCCGTCCAGCAGTGGCTTCACCCCGTAGGACTTGCTCACCGCCTCCAGGTTGACCAGGTTGGCCATGCGCTCAGCCGATCCTTTCCACGATCGTGAACCGGGTCGCCACGACCAGTGTCGTGTCGTCCACGGTGAATTCGGGATCTCCCAGCTCGGCGCGCACTTCGGCCGCGTGCCAGAAGGAGGTGTGGTCCGCGCGCCACTCGGCGACGGTGGTGAAGCCCTCACCCTCACCGACCGCGTGCGCGAGGTCCACTTCGGACAGTGGGACGACCCGCACTTCGCGGATCTCGATGATCGCGACACCCTTGTCGGCGGAGTCGACGACCAGCTCGCGCTCGCCCACCGCGGGCGGCGCCTCGCCGTCGATTTCGTAGCCGGCGAGCAACGCGGACGTCGTCGTCTTCGTGCCGTCGAGGATCGCCCCGACGAGCTTGTCCCGCAACGGCCCCGGGAACGCGAACTCGGCGCGCTTCACGCGTGCACCCGCGGCGGCGACGGACGCGGTGCGTCGTCCCCGCCGACCACCCGCGCTCCGGGCACCGGGCCGTGGGCCACGCGGACCGTGCGGCACACCCCCGCGCCCGACAGCTCGGCCGCGACCTCGACCGCCGCCTGCGCGTCTTCGCAGAGGAACGCGCACGTCGGGCCGGAGCCGGAGACCGTGCCCGCGAGCGCACCCGCGTTGACGCCGGCCCGCAGCGTGCGGCGCAGGCCCGGGCGCAGCGAGACCGCCGCCGCCTGGAGGTCGTTGCCCAGCAGCAGAGCCAGCTGACGCGGGTCGCCCGAGGCCAGCGCCTCGGCGACCGGCGTGTGCGAGCCGATCCGCGGCGGGTTGCCCTCCGCGCGCAGCCGGTCCAGCTCGCCGAACACCTTCGGCGTCGACAGGCCGCGCTGGTCGAAGGCCAGCACCCAGTGGAACGTGTGCCGCGACAGCACCGGGACCAGCTGCTCGCCGCGGCCGGTGCCCAGCGCCGTGCCGCCGTAGAGCGCGAACGGGACGTCGCTGCCCAGGCCGGCGGCGATCCCGGCCAGCTCGTCGCGCGTGATCTCGAGGTTCCAGAGGGAGGCGAGCCCGACGAGCGTCGCCGCCGCGTCGGCGCTGCCGCCCGCCATGCCGCCGGCGACCGGGATGCCCTTGCGCAGCACCACGCGGATCTTCGGCTCTTCGGTGCGGCCGACGTGCGCGGCCAGCGCTTCGACGGCGCGCCAGGCCAGGTTCGTGGCGTCGGTGGGCACCGAGCCCTCACCCTCGCCGTAGATCTCCAGGCCCGGGTCGTCGGTGACCGCGACGGTCACCTCGTCGGTCAGTGACAAGGCCTGGAACACGGTCACCAGCTCGTGGTAACCGTCCTCGCGCAGGTCGTCGACCGCCAGGTGCAAGTTGACCTTGGCCGGGACCCGGACGGTGACTGGGGGCGGGACTACAGCGAGCACCCGACCAGCCTACGTGCCCGCACCGGCCGGCTTCCCGTCAGGAGAAAGGACGTCGAGCGCGACGGCGAGCGCGACGCCCGGCGGCGTGCCCGGGCCGCCCTCGGCGCTGTTGAGCTGGACGGCCACGAGCGCGAGCCTGGCCCGCAGATCGGACTCGGGGTCGGCCGAACCGCCGCGGAGCCGCTCGTGCAGCCGCAGCATCCGATCCGCCAGGCCCGCGCCGGCCGCGATCGCCTTCAACGCCGACGTGTTGCGCTGGACCAGGCCCATCACCGGGCCGAACCGGGTCTCGACCAGCCCGGCGTACGCGGTGAGCAGCTCGGCCGGGCCCGTCTCGCGCGCCAGAAGGTCGTCGAGCGCGGTCCCCCAGTCCTCGAGGAGGCTCGAGACGATGTCCTCCTTCGTGCGGAAGTGGTAGTACAGCGCGGCTTTCGTGACGTCCAGCCGCTCGGCGATCTCCCGCAGCGAGCTGCCCTCGTAGCCCTGCTCGGCGAACAGTTCGAGCGCGACGCGCTGGATACGTTCGCGCGTGTCGGTGCGCCGCCCGGCCATGCCTCACTCCTCAACTTGCTTGACGGCCGACTAGCAATGACCTACCTTCGGCATTGCTAGTCGGCCGTCAAGCAATGCATCCACAGCCTACCTCGGGGGTCCACCATGACCGCACTCGCGCCACCGCGCGCCATGAGCCGCCGGCTCGCGCTCGCCGCGCTCGGTCTGGCCCAGCTCATGGTCGTGCTCGACACGACCGTCGTGAACATCGCGCTGCCCTCGGCGCAGCGCGCGCTCGGCATGTCCGACACCGGCCGCCAGTGGACGATCTCCGCGTACACGCTGGCGTTCGGCGGCCTGCTGCTGCTCGGCGGCCGGCTGGCCGACCGGCTCGGCCGCCGCACGACGCTGCTCGTCGGCGTCGCCGGGTTCGCCGTCGCCTCCGCGCTCGGCGGCGCGGCGCCGAGCGCCGGCTGGCTGATCGCCGCGCGCGCCGCCCAGGGTGTGTTCGCCGCGCTGCTCGCGCCGTCGACGATGTCCCTGCTGACGCTCACCTTCACCGACCCGCGCGAACGCGGGAAGGCGTTCGGGATCTTCAGCGCCATCATGATCTCCGGCTCCGCGCTCGGCCTCACGCTCGGCGGCGCGCTCACGCAGTTCCTCGACTGGCGCTGGTCGCTCTACATCAACGTGCCGCTCGCCGTGGTGGCCGGGCTGGGCGCCTGGTTCGCCGTGCCGGCCACGGCCGGGCACCGCGACACCAAGCTGGACTGGACCAGTGCGCTGCTCAGCTGCGGCGGCGTCGTCGTGCTGGTGCACGCGCTGTCCGAAGCGGCGACGCTGGGCTGGAACTCGTTGTGGGTACTGGGTTTCCTCGCGCTCGCGGTGGTGCTGCTCGGCGCGTTCGTCGCCCGGCAGGCCGGCCACCCGCACCCGCTGCTGCCGCTCGCGGTGGTGCGCGACCGCGCCCGCGCCGTCGCGTACCTGACCGTCGGGACCGCGTCGTTCGGCGCGTTCGGGATGTTCCTGTTCCTGACGTACCAGCTGCAGGTGGTGATGGGCTACGGCGCGCTCGCCGCGGCGCTGGCGTTCCTGCCGACGCTGGGCGCGAACCTCTTCGCCTCGACGCAGCTGTCGGGGCGGTTGCTGGCCCGCTTCGGCCCGCGTCCGCTGCTGGCGGGCGGGCTCTTCGTGCTGGCGGGCGGGTTGCTGCTGGCCACCCGGTTGACGCCGGACTCGTCGTACGCCGCGGTGATCCTGCCGATGCAGCTGCTGCTGGGCCTGGGCGCCGGGCTGTGCATGCCGGTGGTGCTGAACGTCGCGACCCGCGACGTCGGCGCGCGGGACGCCGGAGCCGCATCTGCGTTCGTGACGACGTCGCAGCAGGTCGGCGCGTCACTGGGGACGGCGACGCTGAACACGATCGCCACCGCGGCGGCGGCCGGGCTCACAACGTCGACGGCGATCGTCCACGGCTACACAACAGCCGCGGCCTGGGCGGCCGGCCTCGTCGCCACAGCCGCCCTCACCGCACTCCTGCTGCTCCCGCGCAGCACCCGCTGAAAGCCGTGAAGGCCTCCTTCCCGGCCATAAGAGCCGGTAAGGAGGCCTTCACGGACGTTCGGGGTCAGGCCGCGGCGACGCCCTGGGGGCCGCGGGCGGTGTGCGTGACGTGGCCGCCGCGCTCGGCGACCCACGCCAGCGCGGCGTCGGCCCGCTCGCCGCGGACGCCGAGGCGGAACCGGCCGACCGGGGTGTCGCCGATCCGGGTCAGGCCGCCGCCGATGGTGGCGAACTCGACGTCGAAGCGGCCCGCGGCCTCGGGCAGCAGCGCGCCGACCGAAGCGAAGCCGACCAGCACGACGTCGACCGAGCGGTCGTAGCGCGAGGACTGCGAGCGGGTGGTCTCGATGGCGGGCAGCAGCGCCTGCGCGGTGCGGCTGGCCGGGTTCGAGATCAGGTCGAGCACGGAGCCACGCTCGACGACGGTGCCGTCTTCGAGCACCGCGACGTCGTCGCACACCCGGCGGACGACGCTCGCGTCCGGCGTCGTGATGACGATGGTGACACCCAGCTCGGCGCGGGCCCGGTCGAGCACGGTGAGCACCGCGCCGGCCTCCTCCGGGTCGATCCCGGCGGTCGGGTCGTCGGCGAGCAGCACGGCGGGGGCCGCGGCCAGGGCCTTCGCCACGGCGACGCGGCGGAGCTGCCCTTCGGTGAGCTCGCCGGGACGCTGCGCGGCGCGCGGGGTCAGGCCGACGAGGTCGAGCAGCGAGCCGACCTTGCTGCGGCGCTGCGGGCCGTCGACGCCCAGCTGCTCCAGCGGGGACGCGATGTTGCCGGCGATGGTGCGCTCGGCGATCAGCTCCGGCTTGGTGCCGACGACGCCGAGCTGGCGGCGGATCTCGCGGAGCCGGCGGCCGTCGAGGGTGCCGGTGTTGAGGCCGTCGAGCCGGACGACACCGCGGTCCGGCCGCTCCTGCAGCGCGATGCACCGGGCGAGGACGGACTTGCCGGAACCGGCCGGACCGACGACGCCGAACAGTGAGCCGGCCTGGACGTCGACGCTCACGTCCCGCAGCGCGACGACCGGATTTCCGTTGAGGGCAAAGGACTTGGACAGGTTTTCGACGGTGATCACGAAGGCTCCAGAAAACGGGGCGCGCAGAGAAGCGCGTCCGGCCGCAAGCGAGTGTCCGTCCTCTATGGACGGTGCATGAAGAAGAGGTGTGACGGGTCGAGCAAGCTCAGTTGGAGCGTCGACATGCGGTCACGGAGCGGCGACCCTCGTCGACAACGCGGCGTTTGGTCAGCAGCAGCGGGCGAGCAACCCTCTTCATCGGGACGGCCTCCATCGGTCCTGGCGGTAGCACCTGCCCTGCGGAGGGTGGTTGCTGCGACTTCGGCGAGCCAGGTCTCTCAGTCGCTCGGGATGGACGTACTGAGTAAAACCGATCCCGAGGAGCGAAAGCAAGCCTGTTGGGCCAGATCACACGACTGGAGGTGTCCGAATCGCGGGAACAGCACTCAGGAAGACTTATTTCGCCGCGACGCGCACGCTCCGGCGTCGGCGGGCACCGTCAGTTCCACTGAGGACGCGTCACCGGACGGCGGCGAGCCGGGCGAAGTCGTGCACGTCCAGCTGCTCACCGCGGGTCTTCGGGTCGATCCCGGCGGCCACCAGCAGCTCGCCGGCCCGCTCGGCCGACCCCGCCCAGCCGGCGAGCGCGGCGCGGAGGGTCTTCCTGCGTTGTGAGAACGCGGCGTCCACGAGACCGAACAGCCGATCCCGGTCCTCGGACGCCGGCGTCTCCCCGCGTTCGAACGCGACGAGCGTGGAATCGACGTTGGGTACCGGCCAGAACACCGAGCGTGGCACGGCGGCGACCTTGCGCGCCGGGCCGTACCAGGCGAGCTTGACGCTCGGGACGCCGTAGATCCGGCTGCCCGGGCCCGCGGCCATCCGGTCGGCGACCTCGGTCTGGACCATCACGAGGCCGGACTTGAGGGAGGGCACCTCGGCGAGCAGGTGCAGCACGACCGGCACGGCGACGTTGTAGGGCAGGTTGGCCACGAGCGCGGTGGGCGCGGCGGGCAGGTCGGCGTTCGAGACGCGCATGGCGTCGGCCTCGAGGACGTCCAGCCGGCCCGCGACGTCCGGCCCGCGTTCGGCGACGGTCTTCGGCAGCCGTTCGGCGAGCTTGCGATCGATCTCGACGGCCACGACCCGCGTCCCCGCGGCGAGCAGCCCGAGCGTCAGGGACCCGAGCCCGGGCCCGACCTCGAGGACGACGTCGTCCGGCCCGAGGTGCGCGAGGTCGACGATCCGCCGCACGGTGTTGGGATCGTGCACGAAGTTCTGCCCGAGCTTCTTGGTCGGCCGCACGTCCAGCTCGGCCGCCAGCCCGCGGATCTCGGCAGGTCCCAACAGTTCAACCACCGGACGAGCCTACCCAGGACAACCCGGCCCCCTCTGCACGCCCGCCCGGAGTGCCCGGCCCCAGAGGGTCAGCCCACGTACCCAGCCAGTCGGCCCGCATACGTGGACGGTCGGCTCACGTACCCAGCCAGTCGACCCACGTACCTGGACGGTCGGCCCGCATACCCAGACGGTCGGCTCGCGTGATCAGCAGGCCGACACGCGTGATTGAGCGGTCAACACACGTGATTGAGCGGTCGACACACGTGATCGCAGGCGGAACCGACGTGATCAGACCCGACACTCGCGTGATCAGACCCGTGACTCACGTGATTGGCGGCGGAACTCGGGTCATGCCTCGCTGGGGACGCGAAACGGCCCCCGCCGTGAGGCGGGGGCCGTTTCGGAAAGGAAGTCAGGCCTTCTTGCCGCAGACCGGCCAGGCGCTGTAGCTGCCGCCGCGTCCGGCGCGGACCTTCTCCGCCACCGCGATCTGCTCTTCACGCGAAGCCTGGTTCGGGAGCGCCGCGTACTGGGAGCCGCCGTAGGCGTTCCAGGTCTGCTTGTCGAACTGGAGGCCGCCGTAGTAACCGTTGCCGGTGTTGATGGCCCAGTTGCCGCCCGACTCGCACTGCGCGATGCGGTCCCACGCGGAACCGTCGCCGATGTCGGGGGTCGCGGCCTTCTTGGTGCCGACGTGGATGATCTTCGGCTTGGCCGGAGTGATCACCTGCTCCGACATCGACTGCCGCGAGACCTCTTTGCCGTTCTTCTGCGTGACCTTGTAGGTCACCATCTTCTCGCCGGGCGTGCCCGGGTCCTCGACCTGGGTCTTGCCCTTGTCGAGGTCCGGGTCGTCGACCTTCTGCTCGGGCGGGTCGATGGTCTCCTTCTGGTTGACCATCGAGACGCCGGTGCGGCTGATGTGGACCTCGGCACCGTCGGTCAGCTTGACGTCCAGGCCGCCCTCGGCCGCGTCCTCCGGGCCCAGGGTGAGCTTGTACTCGCCCAGGAACTCCTTCGTGGTGACCGCGGTCGTGGTGATCTGCTTCGGCTGGTTCGCGCCGTCGTAGAGCGTGATGTGCTTGAGGGTCTTGATCTGGACGGTCGCGCCTTCGAGCGGCAGTTCGCCGTCCTTCGGCATCGACATCCACGTGCCGGCCTGCTCGGCCTGCTGCATGCCGAGCTGGGACAGGGCGTCGCCCAGGTGGGTCGCGCGGACCCAGGAGGTGCGCTCGGCGCCGTCGACGACCAGCTTCAGCTGGCGGCCGCGCTCGAGCTTGATGACGCCGCCGTCGCCGACCTCGGCCTGCGGGGACGGGGAGAGCGAGTCGTGCGCGCCGACGGACAGGCCCGCGTCCTCCAGCACCTCGCCGACGGTGTCGCCGAACGAGTGCACGGTGGTCTGCTGGCCGTCGACGTCGACGGTGACGCTCTTGTTCATCGCCAGCGCGGCCGCGCCGCCGCCGGCGATGCTGATCATGACGCCGAGGACGGCGCCCTTGAGGAAGCGGCGCTTCCAGACCTTGGAGGTCTGCCGGATGCTCTCGTCCATCAAGGCCTTCTTGGCCTGCGGGGACGCGGTCCGGTCCGCCTCGATCTCATCCGGGATGACGATCGGCGGGAGGTACGTGGTCTCGGCGTTGATGAGGCGGATCAGCTCGTCGACGTCGACGTCGATCGACGCCATCATCGCGTCGGCGTCGGGGCCGAGCGCGGCGAGGATGTCCTGCTGCGTGATGTTCGGGTCGTCAGAAAAGTCGAGCTGGCCGTACGCGGTGTCCTCGAAGTAATTGCGGTCGAGGACGGCGGCGGAGCGTGCTCCAGCCTGTCTGCTACCTGTCACCGGGTCGTTCCCTTTCCCAAGACGCCGTTCGGGGCGGCATCTTTACGTCTGGGCCCGCAGTCGGCGCCATCGTCACGGTCCCGGTCGTACCACCCGGTTCCGCTTCCCCGACGTGCACTGACGTGACTGAGGGCGTAACAGCCGGCAACTGCATGGTGCAGTACCGACCGGCACGATCACGGGACAGTAACGGGTCCCGCCGGGTTGCGCAAACACCCCCCGGAGTGTCGTGATCTGGGTCACTCCATCGAGTGGGCGATCATGGAACCCGGTTGTCGCAATGCGTTCAACCCGTTGTGACACTGGGGAGTCGGTAGATCCGCTCGGCCGTGGTCCGGACGGCTTCGGCGACCTCGTGGACAGCTTCGCCCCTGAGCGCCGCGAGGTGACGGACGGTGTAGGCGGCGCCGTACGGCTCGTTCGGCCGTCCACGGAAGGGGTGGGGGGTCAGAAACGGCGCGTCGGTCTCGACGAGGTAACCGTCGGGCGGGCAGAGCCGCGCCGCCTCGTGGAGCCCCTTGGCGTTCTTGAACGTCACGGTGCCGGCGAACGAAAGCACGTAACCGGCGTCGATGCAGCGCCGCGCGATTTCCGCGTCGCCGGAAAAACAATGGAAGATTACGGCATTCGGCGCACCCTCTTCGACCAGAATGCGCAATACGTCCTCGTGGGCCTCGCGGTCGTGGATCATCAGCGGCTTGCCGAGCCGCTTCGCGAGGTCGATGTGCCAGCGGAAGGCGTCCTGCTGGGCGTCGTGGGGCGAGTAGTCCCAGTAGTAGTCGAGGCCGGTCTCGCCGACGGCGACCACGCGGTCCTGGCCCGCCAGGCGCTCCACTTCGGCCTTCTCGGCGTCGCCGAAGGCCTTGGTCCGCGTCGGGTGGACGGCGACCGCGGCCCAGACCCGCCGGTCCCACGTCGCCGCCTCGGCCGCCCAGCGGGCGGAGGCGAGGTCGTCGGCCACCGTCACCACGCGCGCGACACCCGCGCGTTCGGCGCGGTCGACCATGGCCGTCACATCGGCCGCGGTGACCGCGCCGCACGCGTCGAGGTGGGTGTGCGCGTCCACCACCGCCACCGGGAGCCGGTCCGGGACCGGGGGCAGTTCGCGCTTCTCGTCACCCAACTCGCGTACCTCTTACTTCGTGATCGGGGCCCACTCGGGGCCGGTTTCCCCGAGTTCCGGGTCGAGCTTCGTGAACAGCGGCGACGGCTTGGCGAGCGGGACGCCGACCTCGATCGGCTTCGACTCCCACTTCGCCTGCTCCGCCGCGTAGTCACCGGTGAGGATCGGGTTGACCCGCCCGGCGATGTCGAGGTCCTCGACCTCCTTGAGCTCCGGCTGCGCGGCCCAGACGCCGGTGCCGCCGAGGGCCTCGTGGATCTTCTGGGCCGAGTGCGGCAGGAACGGCGTCAGCAGCGTGTTGGCGTCGCTGACGACCTGCAGCGCGGTGTGCAGCACGCTGTCGCGCCGCGCCGGGTCGTCCTTGAGCTTCCACGGCTCCTGGTCCGACAGGTACTTGTTCGCCGCCGTGACGACGCGCATCGCCTCGCCGGCCGCCTGCTTGAACCGCGACCGGGCCAGGTGTGCCCCGACGGTGTCGAACGCCTTGCGGGACAACGCCTTCAGCTCTTCGTCGGCCGGGGCCGGCGCCTCCGGGCGCGGGATCGCGCCGACGTTCTTGTGCGCCATCGAGATGGACCGGTTGACCAGGTTGCCCCACTCGTTGGCCAGCTCGAAGTTGGTCCGGCGGACGAACTCGTCCCAGGTGAAGTCGGTGTCCTGGGTCTCCGGGCCGGCGACCGAGATGAAGTACCGCAGCGTGTCCGGGCCGAAGTCGCGCAGGAAGTCCTCGACGTAGATGACGCGCCCGCGCGAGGTCGAGAACTTCGAGCCGCTCATCGTGAGGAACTCGCTGGAGACGATCTCGTCCGGCAGGTGCAGCTTGCCGTACTTCCCGGCCTCGCCGCCCTTGTCGCCCTCGCCGTTGTGGCCGAACAGCAGCGCCGGCCAGATCTGGGCGTGGAAGGTGATGTTGTCCTTGCCCATGAAGTAGTAGGACCGCGCGTCGGGGTTGGTCCACCACTCCTGCCACGCGTCCGGGTTCCCGGAGCGCCGCGCCCACTCGACGCTGGCCGAGAAGTAGCCGATCACCGCGTCGAACCAGACGTAGAACCGCTTCATCGGCTGGTCGCTCCAGCCGTCGAGCGGGATCTTGACGCCCCAGTCGAGGTCGCGGGTGATCGGCCGGGGCCGCATGTCGTCGATCAGGTTCTTGGTGAAGTTGAGGACGTTCGGGCGCCAGTCGGTCTTGGTCGAGAGCCAGTCGCCGAGGGTCTTGGTGAACGCCGGGAGGTCGAGGAAGTAGTGCTCGGTCTCGACGAACTTGGGCGTCTCGCCGTTGATCCGCGACTTCGGGTTGATCAGCTCCGCGGCGTCGAGCTGGTTGCCGCAGTTGTCGCACTGGTCACCGCGCGCGCCGTCGTACCCGCAGATCGGGCAGGTGCCCTCGACGTAGCGGTCGGGCAGCGTGCGGCCGGTGGACGGGCTGATCGCGCCACGCGTGGTCTTCGGCACGACGTAGCCGTTGCGGTGCAGCGCCAGGAAGATCTGCTGCGTCACGTCGGCGTGGTTGCCGGTCGTGGTCCGGGTGAACAGGTCGTAGGACAGGCCGAGGCCCTGCAGGTCGTTGCCGATCTGACGGGTGTACTTGTCGGCGGTCTGCTGGGAGGTGAGGCCTTCCTTGTCGGCCTGGACGGTGATCGGCGTGCCGTGTTCGTCGGTGCCGGACACCATGAGCACCCGGTTGCCGGCCATTCGCTGGTAGCGGGAGAAGACGTCGGACGGGACGCCGAATCCGGACACGTGGCCGATGTGGCGGGGGCCGTTGGCGTAGGGCCAGGCCACCGCAGTCAACACTGGGGTGCTCATACCTTATTAGCCTACGGATGCCACCCAAGGCGATTTCGGCAGGTACAGGAGGCCGGGTTGTCCGCGACGCGTCTGCTCGTCCTCGGGGTCGTGCGCATGTACGGCCGCGCGCACGGCTACCAGGTGCGGCGCGAGCTGCTGAGCTGGTCGGCGGACAAGTGGGCCGACGTCCAGCCGGGGTCGATCCACCACGCGCTGAACCTGCTGGAGCAGATCGACGTCGAGCCGGGCGACGGCGGCCGGACCGGGTCGCCTACCGGCTCACCGACGTCGGCGAGCAGGAGTACCGGCTCCTGCTGTCGAAGGCGCTGTCCGACCCGGAGCTCACCCCGGCGCTGATCGCGCAGCCGGCGCTGTAGCGTCGTCGTGCCGGCGCTCGCGGTGCTGTCGGTGTGGTGGGGCACGCGGACGTTCCAGCGCGAGAGCGCCTGACCGAAAACGCCTGATCAACCCGGTGTGGTGCGACTGCGGGTCCGCTCCCGGCGACGTATGGTGTGCTCTCATCTACGCGCCGGGGGCGGACTGTGACGGAGCCGGAAGCCGAACTCGGCATCTCGCTGTCCCACCGCGAGCGCGTCGCGGACTGGCAGGCCGTCCGCGGCGCGCAGGCCAAGTTCGTCTCGGTGACGATCAGCGAGAACGTCAACTGGAGCAGCTCGGCCGCGGAGCGGAGCCTGGCCGGCGCGCAGGAAGCGGGACTGCACGTCGGCGGCCGCCACTACGCGCGGCCCGGCGCGGTGCACGACCAGGCCGACCACTTCGTCCGGACGGCGAGCAAGCTCGGCGCGTTCTCGCCCGGGTCGCTGGCGCCGGCGCTGGAGGTGGCGGCGCCGAGCGTCGACGACCGGTTCATCAAGCTGTGGATCAAGCACGTCCGGCAGGCGGCGCGGATCGAGCGGGTGCTGATCTACGCCGACTACGACTGCTGGCAGCAGCGCCTGCACCCGGACCGCTGGGCCGACTCCGAGGTCGTGCTGTGGCTGATCCGGCACAACGGCATCCCGGGCCGGGCGGGCTGGTTCCACGCGCGGCTCGGCATCCATCAGCACGCGTGCGCGCCGGGGGTGCCGGGGATCAGCGGGCCGGTGGAGCAGAACGCCGTCGTGTATCCGTTCACATTGGGCGACCTTTTGCTGTAGGAACCGGTGACAATGTCGCCATGCGCGTGCAGAGCAGGACACTCCGGACGAACGTGACGCCGTCGCGCGCGCTCCTGGTCCTGGCCGCGCACGCCCGGGCCCGCGGCCTGCCACCGCCCGCGATGCTGTCGGGCGACTGGTTCGGCTCACGCGCGGTGATCGCGCCGTCGCTCGAGGTGTCCCCGGGCCCGGTGTCCTGGCCCGCACCGGTGGACGCCCCGCACGGCGTGGTCGGCGGCGGCTGGTTCGGCTACCTGTCCTACGACTCGGCGGACCCGTCGGGCCAGCGCGGCGCCCTGCCCGCGACGGCGTGGGGTTGGACGGACCACGTGCTGCGCTGGTCGGCGTCGGGCACCTGCCACCTGGAGTCCCTGGACGGCGGCGGCCCGTCGGTGTCCACAATGGAGTCTCTGTTGGATTCTTCGCCGGTCGCTCCTTCCTGGACGGCCGGTCCCCTACGGCGTCCGCTGCCTTCGGAGCACCGGGACGCGGTGAAGGCGTGCGTGCACGCGATCGAGGCCGGGGAGCTGTTCCAGGCGAACATCTGCACCCGGTTCACGGGCTCGTTCGCGGGCTCGCCGGCCGCGCTGTTCGCCACCGGCGTCTCCCGGCTGAACCCGCGCCGGGCGGCGTTCCTGTCGGGTTCGTGGGGTTCGGTCGTGTCGTTCTCACCGGAGCTGTTCCTGGCGCGCCACGGGCGTTCGGTGCTGTCGACGCCGATCAAGGGGACGCTCCCCCGGCGCGGACCCGCTGATTCCGGCAACGCTGTGCTGCTGCGTCAGTCCACGAAAGACGTCGCGGAGAACGTGATGATCACGGACCTGGTGCGCAACGACCTGGGCCGGGTGTGCGAAGTGGGCTCGGTGACGGTGCCGTCGCTGCTGCGGGTGCGCCCGGCGCCGGGGGTGTGGCACCTGGAGTCGACGGTCTCGGGCGTGCTGGGCCCGTCGGTGTCCGACGCCGAGCTGCTGGCCGCGACGTTCCCACCGGGCTCGGTGACGGGCGCGCCGAAGATCCGCGCACAGGACCTGATCGCGGAGCTGGAGCCGTCCGGCCGCGGCGTCTACACGGGAGCCATCGGCCTGGTCTCCCCGGCGGCGGGCCTGGAGCTGAACGTCGCGATCCGGACGTTCGAGATCGCGGACGGCTCGATAACCCTGGGCGTCGGCGGCGGCATCACGGCGGATTCGGACCCGGAGGCGGAGTGGCAGGAGTGCCTCCACAAGGCGGCGCCGCTGGAGGCCCTGCTGGCTTCAAAGCCGTGAAGGCCTCCTTACCGGCTCTTATGGCCGGTAAGGAGGCCTTCACGGCTTTACTTCGCCGGGTCGAGGAGGAGCTTGCCGACCGTGCCGCGTGAGCGCAGGGCTTCGTGTGCGCCGCGGGCGTTCGTCAGTGCGTACTCGCCGCCCGGGATCGCGCGGAGGTTTCCGGCCAGGACCAGGTCGAACAGCTCGGTCAGCGCCGTGCCGAAGACGTTGCCCGGCAGGCGGAAGACGTGCGGCAGCCACATGCCGCTGACCGTCGTGCTGTGGCCGAGGATGTTGCGCAGGTCCAGCGGCTTCGGCGACTCGCGCCCGGCCATGCCGTAGAACGCGAGCCGGCCGAACGCCGCCAGCGCGGCGATGCTCTGGTCGGTCGTCCTGCCGCCGACCATGTCGAGCACGACGTCGACGCGGCGGCCGCCGTTGGCCTCCAGCAGCGTCGCCGTCATGTCCTCGGCGCGCGAGTCGACCGCGACGTCGGCGCCCAGTTCGAGGGCGAGCGCGCGCTTCTCGTCGTTGCTGGCGGTCGCGATGACGCGGCCCGCGCCCCACGCCTTGGCGAGCTGCACGGCGATCGTCCCGACCCCGCCGGCGGCCGCGTGCACGACGACGGACTCGCCCGGCTCGAGGTGCGCGTTCTTGCGCAGCAGCACCCAGGCGGTCGCGCCCTGGACCAGCATGGACAGCGCGGTCAGGTCGTCGATGCCGTCGGGCACCGGGAACGTGGTGACCTCGGGCGCGACGGCCTTTTCGGCGTACCCGCCACCGCTGTTGAGCAGCGCGACGACGCGCTTGCCGTCCGGCGTGCGCCCGACGACCTCGCCACCGGGCACGAGCGGCAGCTTCGCCGGGGCGAGGTAGGAGTTCTCGGCCTGGTGGGTGTCGGCGTAGTTGACGCCGACGCGCTCGACGTCGATCAGCACCTCACCGGGCCCGGCCACCGGATCGGGCAGGTCGACGGGCGTGAGCACCTCGGGTCCACCGAACTCGGTCACCTGAACTGCGCGCATCTGCGTCCCTCCGTCGTGGTTGAGACATTCTGGCATATGTCTCACGCCGTGGTAGCTTGGCGCTCATCAAAACGGAACTGACTGCCTTCGACCTGGCCCGCGACTGGTTCCTGGCCGGCCGCCGCGTGGACATGGGCGAGCTGGCGGCGGCGCTGTCGATCAGCCGCGCGACCCTGCACCGCCGGGTGGGCAGCCGCGACCAGCTGCTGGGCGAGATCCTGTGGTCCCTGTCCTCGACGTCGATCGCCCGGCTGTGGCCGTCGTCGGTGGGCCGCGGCGCCGCGGGCGTGGCGGACTTCGTGAGCGGCTATGTCCGGTTCGCGAACGACGCACCGCCCTTCCGCGACTTCCTGCGCCGAGAGCCAGAGCGCGCGTTGCGGCTGTTGACGACCAAGGCGAGCGTCTGCCAGCAACGGACCACGGCAAAGCTGGTGGAGCTGCTGGACCTTGAAGTCACGGCCGGCCGGCTCGTGCCGCCATTACCGGTACCGGACCTGGCGTACCTGCTGGTGCGGATCGGCGAGTCGTTCGTCTACACGGACGTGATCACGGGCGACGCGCCGGACGCGTCGAAGGCCCACGCCGCGGTGACCGCGCTGCTGACCTAAGGGTGGTCGAGGATGGTGTCGACGTTGATGTGCTGCTGGTCGAGCACGCCGCTGTAAACCCGGATGCCTCGCAGGTCGCCGTACCAGTGATCGCTGTCCTGGCCGTTGACACGACCACGCCCGAGGAAGAGGTCCTCGAGATCGCTCGCGCCGTTCCAGCCGGTGACGTCACCGACGCACTTCGGGCTGTACTCGTACGCGTCCGTCGTCGCGTACAGGCACGCCTGGTGCGTCACGGCGTCGTACGTCCCGGCGAGGTGGGTCCAGACGCCGGACTCGGCGTCCCCGTCCGGCGTCACCTGGGTCGTGCCCAGTGTCCAGTTCCACCTGGGGCGCCAGGTGCCGTTCGCGTCCTGCGCGCCGCGGTAGCCCAGGAGGTACGGCGAGGAGGATGCGCTGTTCGCGCCGAGCGCCGTGCGGCCGGCCTTGTCCACGCCCGCGGGGTCGGACGGGTCACGCTGCTTCTCCCGCTCGGCGTCCGCCTCGGTCCAGGTGTGCTTGACCCAGGCTTCGGCCGTGAAGCTCCGGTCGCTGCGGAAGTTCTGCGGGCGCGGCCCTTCGACCTGGGCGGCGCCGTCGAACGGGAAGCGGCCGACGTCCGCGCCGTCGTCGTCGGTCGTCAGCTGGAAACTCCCGCCCGGGGTGCCCGTGACACCGCTGACCGAGTCCGTCGTGGTGCCGTCGAGCTGGTAGTTCGCCCGCAGCACGGCGGTGTTGGCGAGCTCGGCCACCTCGGCGGCCGGCAGCGCGCGGTCCCACACCTGGACCTGGTCGATCGATCCCGCGAAGGCGCCGATCCGGAACGGGCCGGTCGACCGCCACGCGGTGCCCGCCGGGATCGTCGTTTCCGCGGCGAGCGTGCCGTCGACGTACAGCCGTTCCTTGCCCGCGAGCACGTCGTGGACACCCGTCAGGTGGGTCCACTTCCCGAGATGCGGGATGATGGGAGTCTTCGCCCACCGCCAGAGGCCCCCGGTGGTGCTCAGCCCGAACTCGAGGCTGTCGGACGTGGCACCGAGGCTGAACGCGTCGCCGGAGGTGCCTCCCTGCGCGGCGAAGGTGTAGCAGCCGGGCTTGTCCAGCTTCACCCAGGCCGAAACCGCCAGGCCTCCCGCGGTGTCCACCACCGGGGACGACGTCACCGCGCCGGTGCCCGCCAGCGCCTGGCCCCGGCCGTGGCCGATCGAGTCGTCGGTCGCGGACCGGCCCGGCGAATCCGAGTAGCCCGGACCGTAGGCGACGTTCGCCCCGGTCAGCGTGCCGTCGGCGCCGGTGGCGTCGGCCGTGTCACCGTCCAATGTGTACTCACGGGTGGCGGAAAGTCCGGTCGGGAAGCCGTTCTGGTTGTAGAGCGTAGTGACGTCGGCGGCGGACAGGGCGCGTCCGAAGGCCGTCACCTCGTCGATCGCCCCGTGGAAGAGGTCCGCCCGCGCTCCCGCGGCCAGGCCGCCGCCGAGGACCAGCGGGCCTGCCCCGCCCGAAGCCGTGGCCGGGATCGTCTGCTGGGCCTGGCCGTCGACGTACAGCGTCGCTGTGTGCGCCGCCGCGTTGTAGACGCCGGCGAGGTGCGTCCAGACGCCCGTCGCCGGAGCCGCCGTCGAGACCGCCGACCGCACGACCGGGTTCGCGACGTCCGAGCCGCTCAGGCTGAACGCCCACTTGCCGGTTTCCAGGTACTGCAGGGCGAACCCGCTCGTCCGGGCGCCGTCCTGGGACAGCACCACCCGCCGCTTGCTCAGGTCGGCCGCGTCGACCCACGCCGACACCGAGAACGACTTGCCGAGGTCCAGGACCCGCGCGCTCGTCGCCAGGTAGTCGCCGGGCCGGCCGCTCACGGGCACCGCCTGACCGAGCTTGCCCGGCGCGAAGGGGGCCGAACCGGCACCCGCGTAGCGCAGGCCGGCGAACTGCGAGCGGGTGTCGCCCTCGAACTGCCACGCCGCCACCGGCGCCGCGGCGTCCTTGACCGAGAAGGAGTAGTCGGTCCGCGCCGACGGTGTCTCCGCGCTGTCGCACGCCCACGCGCTCAGCACGTGCGGACCCGAACCGGCGGGTGCGACGGTCGTGGTGACGGGACCGCCCGGCACCGTCGGCTTCACCGTGCCGGCCTCGACGCCGTTGCAGCTCGGCGAGACCGCGTTGTCCAGTCGCCAGACGTAGTGGTCGACCGGGGACCCGGTGCCGGCCGGCGTGAACGTGAAGTCACCAGGCACACCCGGGCCGCCGCCGAACGTATCGGCCGGGTACGTCTGCGAGGAAACCGCAGGCGCGCCGGGCGCCTGCGGGACGGTCGCGCCGTCAGCCGGACGCGCGAAGACCGCGGCGGGGATGATCCCGGACACCACGGCCAGCACGAGGAAGAGCCCGCCACGGCCGGCTCTCGACCGGGAAGAACGCACAACGGAAGACACGCGGAAACCCCTCCTCCGCGACCTGGACAGTCCTGGCCGCGCCCACCGGGAACGATCGTCGATGATCGACTGCGGCGGTAGCGACCGAACGGCTCAATCTCGATCTCACACGCCACAAGTCGCACATACAGGACATTGCCCTGGAGTGAACGGGCGGTTCGGCGCGACCCTCGCCGGCCCGGAGTGCGTCACTCGGGTGGCCGCGATGTGCGGATTCGTGCCGCCTCGGCTCGGGCTTCGGCAGCCTCCGCGGCCGCCCGGCGCCGGTCTTCCGGGAAGATCAGCAACGACTCAGGCGAGATGGGCACCGGCTCAGGACTTCCGCGCCGCCAGGACCGCGTCGTACAGTTCCTTTTTGGACACTCCGGTCGCCTCCGCGACCTCGGCCGCCGCGGACTTCAACCGCTCGCCCGCCGAGACCCGGTCCGCCACCTCCGCCACCAGGTCCGCCACCGACACCGCACGCGGCTCGGCGCCCGACAGCACCACCGTGATCTCGCCGCGCACGCCGTCCGCGGCCCACTCGGCCAGCGACGCCAACGAGCCCCGCTTCACCTCTTCGTACGTCTTCGTCAGCTCGCGGCACACCGCCGCGCGCCGGTCCGCGCCCAGCGCCGCGGCCGCGTCCGCCAGCAGGGAGGCCAACCGGTGCGGGGACTCGAAGAACACCACCGTGCGCGGCTCGGAGACCAGCGACGTGAGCCACTTCGTCCGCTCGCCCGGCTTGCGCGGCGCGAAACCCTCGAAACAGAACCGGTCACACGGCAAACCGGACAAAGCGAGCGCCGTCGTCACCGCGGACGGGCCCGGGAGGCACGTCACCGGAATGTCCGCTTCGACGCACGCAGCCACCAGGCGGAAGCCCGGATCGGACACACTGGGCATACCGGCGTCCGTCACCAGCACCACCGTCTCGCCCGCCTGTAACGATTCGAGCAACCTGGGCAGGCGCGCCGTCTCGACGTCCTCGTAGAAACTCACCACGCGGCCGCGCGGGGTGATGTCCAGGGCCGAGGCCAGCGACCGGAAGCGGCGGGTGTCCTCAGCGGCCACGACGTCGGCTTCGGCCAGCGCTTCCGCCAGGCGGGGCGAAGCGTCGCGGACGTCGCCGAGTGGGGTAGCGGCCAGGACCAAGCGGCCGGTTGTCACCGATGAGCTCACCCGGCCAGCCTAGGCGGGTCGGCGGATCCGGACGACGTACGCCCTGTCCCGCCCGTAGGATCGCCCCGTGACCGCCGTGCTGACCCGTCCCGACGACGAAAGCGTCCGGCCGGGCCCGGTCGAGGCGCTCCGGCCGCCGACCGACCGCGAGACGACCCTGCTCGGCCGCGGCATGCCGGACGACCGGCTGCGCGCTTGGCTCGTGACCATCGTGCTCACCGTGATCGGCGGCATCGTCCGGCTGCAGAACCTCGGCAGCCCGACCGACAAGGGCAGCCCGGTCTTCGACGAGAAGCACTACGTCCCGCAGGCGTGGCAGGTGCTGCGCAACGGCGGTTACGAGGACAACTACGGCTACGAGCTGGTCGTCCACCCGCCGCTGGCCAAGCAGCTGATCGCGGTCGGCGAGTGGCTGTTCGGCTACAACGGCTGGGGCTGGCGGATCATGCCCGCGCTGGCCGGCACGCTCATCATCTTCCTGACCATCCGCATCGCCCGCCGGCTCACCCGGTCCACGCTGCTCGGCGCCATCGCCGGCATCCTGGTGATCAGCGACGGCGTCCTGCACCTGCAGTCGCGGATGGGCATGCTCGACATCTTCATCGCGCTGTTCGTGCTCGCCGCGTTCGCCTGCCTGCTCGTCGACCGCGACCAGGTGCGCACCAGGCTCGCGACAGCCGTCCGCGAGGGCTGGGTCAACGAGACGGTCTGGGGGCCGAAGCTCGGCTTCCGCTGGTGGCGGTTCGCGACCGGGCTGATGATCGGCCTGACCTTCGGCGTCAAGTGGTCGGCGCTCTACTACATCGTCGCGTTCGGGCTGCTGTGCGTCGGGTTCGACGTCGCGGCGCGGCGCGCGGCCGGCGTCGAACGGCCCTGGCTGGGCACGATCCGCCGGGACGTCGCGCCCGCGCTGTGGGCGATCCTGCTCATCCCGCTCGTGATGTACCTCGGCGCGTACTGGGCGTGGTTCGCCAGCGAGACGGCGACCGACCGGCACTACACCGAGATCAAGGACATCGCGCCGGGCGTCTGGGGCTGGATCCCGGCGTCGCTGCGCTCGCTCGGCGACTACTCGGCGAACGTCCTGCACTTCCACGAAACCCTGGTCACGCCCAAGGACAACCCGCACCCGTGGGAGTCGAAGCCCTGGACGTGGCCGATGGGGCTGCGCCCGATGCTCTACAGCTACGACGGCGAGGTCACCGGCTGCGGCGAGTCCCGCTGCGTCAGCGCGACGATGCTGATCGGCACGCCGGCGATGTGGTGGCTGGCCATCCCGATGCTCGCCTGGTCGGCCTGGCGCTCGATCTTCCGCGCGGACTGGCGCTACGCCGCCGTCCTCGTCGGCTACCTCGGCGGGTACGTCTTCTGGTACACCAACATCGACCGGCAGATGTACTTCTTCTACGCGACGCCGCTGGCCGCGTTCCTCGTGCTGGGGTTGACGTTGTGCCTGGGCCAGATCCTGGGCAGCGCGAAACGCGGGTTCGAAAGACGCGGGACCGGTCTGCTCGTCGTCAGCCTGTACGTCGGGCTCGTCGTGGCCAACTTCGCCTGGCTGTGGCCGATCCTCAACGGCATCGCGATCACGACCGGCCAGTGGGAAGCCGAACGCTGGCTGCCGTCCTGGCGGTAGCTCAGCCCGCGAAGTACGCCCTCGGCGTGACGCCGACCGCGCGCCGGAACGCGGCGACGAACGCGCTCGCCGAGCTGTAGCCGACGCGGTGCGCGACCGTCGTCAGCGGGATTCCCTGCGCCAGCAACGGCAGCGCCGCACGCAGCCGCACCTGGGTGCGCCACGTCCCGAACGGCATCCGGCACTCACGGACGAAGATCCGCGCCAGCGTGCGCTCGGCCGCGCCGACGTCCCGGCCGAACTCGGCGAGGCCGCGCGGATCGGCCGGGTTGGCCAGCACCGCCGCCTCGACGTCCCGGGCCCGCGGGTCGGCGGGCGACGGCGCCACGATCGGCACGACGTCGAGCGGTTCCAGCAGGTCGAACGCGACGGCCTCGGCCCGCAGCCGCGCCTCCCGGGCGACGCCGTCGCCGGTCAGGTACTCCAGCAGCTCGTGCAGCAGCGGCCGGACGGCGACCAGCCGCGGCTCCGGCCAGGACACCGGGCTGCGGTCGGGGTGCGCGTAGATGCCGCGCAGCGCGGCTTTGCCGAGCGCGCCGGTGCGGTGCTGGACGCCGGCGGGCATCCACAGCGCGCGTGTCGGCGGCAGGACCCAGCCGGCGTCGCCCGCCTTGACCGCGATGACCCCGCTGGCCGCCCAGACGAGCTGGTGGACGGGGTGTTCGTGCCACGGGAACCAGGTGCCGGCCGGCAGGTCGACCTCGCCGAGCAGCATCGCGTGGGGTTGGCCGGTTTGCGACATCGGTTGTCAGTCTATCGGCTACCGGTCACCGCGGCGGCTCCCTAACGTCGGAGCCATGCCGATGAACCTGATCCACCGCAAGATCTGCAGCTCGGAGAAGTGGGCGAACACGGTCGAGGAGCGCCTCACGCCGTGGCTCGCGGAGCGGGAGCTTGGCGACGACGTCCTCGAGATCGGCCCCGGCTTCGGCGCCACGACGAAGGTGCTGCTGGGCGTGGTGCCGAAGCTGACGGTCCTGGAGATCGACCCCGCGTCGACCGAGCTGCTGCGCGCGAAGTACGGCGCCCGCGCGGACGTCGTCGAGGGCAGCGGCGCGGAGATGCCGTTCGAGTCGGGCCGGTTCTCCGCGGTCGTCTGCTTCACGATGCTGCACCACGTGCCGACCGACCGGCTGCAGGACGCGATCTTCGCCGAGGCCGCGCGGGTCCTGCGCCCGGGCGGCACGTACTGCGGCAGCGACGGCCAGCTCAACCTCAGGTTCCGCCTGCTGCACATCGGCGACACGATGAACGTCATCGACGCGGGCACGTTCCCCGCGCGGTTGGCGAAGGCGGGCTTCGAGCAGGTGGACGTCCACCTGGAGCCGAAGCAGCTGGTGATCTTCTCCGCGTCGAAGCCGGGTTGAGGGGTCTGCCGCGGCTTGTCGTGAGTGGTAATTAGGGTTCTAACCCGAATTACCACTCACGAGCATGGGTCAGCGGTGGGGCTGGCGCGGGACCACCCGGGTCACCGGGCCGTCCAGGGACTTGCCCGCCCGGGACAGCCAGCCCTCCACCTCGCGCCGCACCGAGTTGAGCGTCGGACGGCGTCGCGGTTCCGGGTCCAAAGACGCCGCCAGCAGCCGTGCGTGCGCGCTGCGCTGGGGCAGCCGGGACACCGGTTCCGCACGCGCCGCGGCCATCAGCGCGGCCATCGGCGTCTCGCGGGTGCCGCGTGGGGGCTGGCCGGTCAGTGCGTAGCTGATCGTCGCCGCCAGCTGCCAGGCGTCGGACGCCGGTGAGGCCGTCGCGCCCATCGCCTGCTCCGGGGCGACGAAGTCCGGCGTGCCGATCATCATGCCGGTCGCCGTCATCTTGGAGTCGCCCTGGCTGCGGGCGATGCCGAAGTCGATCAGGTGGGCCAGGCCGCTGGGGTCGAGCACGACGTTCGACGGCTTGATGTCGCGGTGCAGCACGCCCTTCTCGTGCGCGGCCGCGAGCGCGCCCGCCATGGTCGCCCACAGCCGGCCCGCGGCGATGTCGTCGAGCGGGCCCTGGCCGTCGACCAGCTCGGCCAGCGGCCGGCCCTCGAGGTACTCCATGACCAGCGCGAGGCCGTCCGGCTCCTCGGCCAGGTCGTACACCTTGACGCAGTTCGGGTGGCTGACGACGGCCAGCGCGCGGGCCTCGCGCTGCATGCGCTCGGCGGTGTCGCGGTCCGGCGCGTGCGCGATCTTCAGCGCGACCGTGCGGTTGAGCTGGGTGTCGACGGCCTGCCAGACCGTGCCGAAACCACCGGCGCCGAGCTGCTTGACGCGCCGGTAGCGGCTACCGCCGGCGTTGCGCGAACCCGGCGGCGGCGGGATCGGGCCCGGCGCCGCGGCCAGCGCGCCCGCCATCGGGGGCGGCTCGGGCGCGGACGCCAGCGCCGTCTTCGGGTACGGCTTGTTGATCGGGGGCGGCGGAGGCGGCGGGGTGGGCCGCGGCTGGACCTGCGACGGCGGCTGCTGCGGCGGCCGGTAGGGCTCCTGCTCGCGGCGCGGCGGCACGTCCGGCCGGTTGATCACCGACCACGGCGGCGGGCCGACCATCGCGACCGGGATCAGGCCCAGCACGCTGAACGGCAGGAACCCGAGCCAGAAGTGCAGCGCGGTGTTCGCTTCCATGCCGACGCTGAACAGGGCCATCGCGACGAACGGGATCCAGAAGAACCGCGACGGCCACTTCGGACCGCGGCGGAACGCCGTGCGCCCCTGCAGCATCACGAACAGCAGCGACCCGGCCGGCAGCACGATGAAGGCCAGCAGGTACACGAAGAACGGGAGGTCGTCGGCGCCGGTGCTGCCGGAAGAGAGCACGTCGAAGACCGTCTGACGGCCGCCGAGGTAGTTGACCTGCGAGTCGACCCAGCAGCCGCCGGGCCCCTTCAGCGTCGCGACCTCGCTCGCGGACAGCCCGGACTTCTGGCCGGCGAACACCATGCGGTAGACGCCCGACACGCCGTTCGACAGCAGCCACGGCAGCACCAGCGTGCTGAGCAGGCCGATCACGCCGAACACCGACAGCGTCGTCAGGTCGTACCGGTTGCCGGTGCCCTTGCGGATGATCGAGACGACGAGCGCGCCGATCGGCGGCAGCAACGCGACGAGCGCGCCCGCCGCACTCGTGGCCCAGACCCAGTCGCCGGGGCAGAAGCCCGGGCCGAACAAGGAATGGGCTAGCGAGAGCAACGCGCTCGCGAGTCCGTTCACTGCCGGGCTCCCCTCACTGTCCGTGTTCACGTCTTACCGTCACGCGGCATTTCCCCGCGGTCCAGCTTAGGACGCTCGCCGCCGCCGTTGGGTTGCCGGGTCTTTCCGGCGGCCGAATCCCGCACGGAATCCGGCGGGCCCGCCGTCGCGGCGTCATGATGGGACCGGCGGGACGTTCGACGCGAAGGAGCGGCAATGGGCGCGTACTCCGAAGCCTACCGGCGGAGCCTGGCCGAGCCGGACGCGTTCTGGCTGGAAGCGGCCAAGACGATCACCTGGACGAAGGCCCCGGAACGGGCCCTCGACGACACGAACCCGCCCTTCTACCGCTGGTTCCCCGACGGGGAGCTGAACACCTCCTACAACGCCCTGGACCGCCACGTCGAGGCCGGCCGCGGCGGGCAGGACGCGCTGATCTGGGACTCCCCCGTGACCGGACAGCAACACACGTTCACCTACGAACAGCTCCGCGACGAGGTCGCGCGCTTCGCCGGTGCGCTGGGTTCGCTCGGCGTGACGCACGGTGACCGGGTGATCGTCTACCTGCCGATGGTCCCCGAAGCCGTGATCGCGATGCTGGCCTGCGCGCGGATCGGCGCGGTGCACTCGGTGGTCTTCGGCGGGTTCGCGCCGAAGGAGCTGGCGGCCCGGATCGAGGACGCGAAGCCGACGGTCATCCTGGCCGCGTCGTGCGGGATCGAGCCGACGCGCGTCGTCGAGTACAAGCCCATCATCGACGCCGCGCTGGCGCTGACCGAGCACCAGCCGGACCACGTCGTCGTGCTGCAGCGCGAGCAGGCGCCGGCCGAGCTGGGCGAGCAGGACGTCGACTGGCGCGAGCTGGCCGCGAGCGCGTCCCCGGCCGGCCCGGTGCCGGTCAAGGCGACCGACCCGCTCTACATCCTCTACACGTCCGGGACCACCGGGAAGCCGAAGGGCGTCGTCCGCGACACCGGCGGGCACGCGGTGGCGCTGGCCTGGTCGATGGCCGCGATCTACGACGTCCACCCGGGCGACGTCTGGTGGACGGCGTCCGACGTCGGCTGGGTCGTCGGGCACTCCTACATCGTCTACGCGCCGCTGCTGGCCGGGGCGACGACGGTGCTCTACGAGGGCAAGCCGGTCGGGACGCCGGACGCGGGCGCCTTCTGGCGCGTCATCGCCGAGCACGGCGTCCAGGCGCTGTTCACCGCGCCGACCGCGCTGCGGGCGATCAAGAAGGTCGACCCGGACGCGAAAGAACTCGAGAAGTACGACCTCAAGCAGTTCCGGACGCTGTTCATGGCCGGCGAGCGGCTCGACCCGGAGACCTACCACTGGGCGCGCGAGAAGCTGGGCACGCCGGTGATCGACCACTGGTGGCAGACCGAGACGGGCTGGCCGATCGCGGCCAACCTCCGCGGCCTGGAGCCGATGGACGTCAAGCCCGGGTCGGCGACCAAGCCCGTGCCGGGCTGGGACGTCCGGATCCTCGACCAGGCCGGCGACGAGCTGCCGGCCGGTCGCGAGGGCGCCATCACGATCAAGCTGCCGCTGCCGCCGGGCTCGCTGCCGACGCTCTGGGGCGACGACGAGCGCTACCGCGAGGCCTACCTCTCCCGCTACGACGGCCACTACCTGACCGGCGACTCCGGGTACCTCGACGAGGACGGCTACCTGTTCGTCATGGGCCGCACCGACGACGTCATAAACGTCGCCGGGCACCGGCTGTCGACGGGGTCGATGGAGGCCGCGCTGGCCTCGCACCCGGCGGTCGCGGAGTGCGCGGTCATCGGCGTCGCCGACCAGCTCAAGGGCCAGCTGCCACGCGGGTTCGTCGTGCTCAAGGCGGGCGTCGACACGCCCGCGGACCAGCTGCGCGACGAGCTGGTGGCGACAGTGCGCCGCGACATCGGCCCGGTTGCCGCGTTCCGTGACGTGTCCATTGTGGACGCTCTGCCGAAGACACGGTCCGGGAAGATCCTGCGCAAGACCATGCGCGCGATCGCCGACGGCCGCGACGAGGCGGTGCCGTCGACCATCGAGGATCCCGCCGTGCTGGACGCGATCCGGGCGGCGCTGCGCACTTCGTAAAGTATTGTTCCAAATACACCGGCTGGTCTGTACCTTTGTGAGGGAGTCCCCGACCGGAGGTGCCTTGATGCGCTTGTCCCGAGCCGTCTTGACCGCGGCTGTCGTGAGTCTGACGGCAGTCGGCCTGCCCGCCGCCACCGCCGAAGCCACTCCGGCGGCCCCAGAACGGAGCGTGACCGACGTCGTCCCCGCGCCGGTGTCGGCGAAGGCCGACGCGAATGCGGACTTCCGGCTCACGCCGTTCACCGTGATCAGCGCCGACCGCGGCGCCGGCCAGGTCGCGGACTACCTGCGCGGCCTGCTGCGCCCGGCCACCGGCTACCCGCTGCCGGTCGTGCCGCGCGCGTGGGGCCTGCCGGCGATCTCGCTCGAACTGGGCCACGACGCCCGGATCGGCACCGAGGGTTACCAGCTGAAGGTCGCGCGCGACGGCGTCAAGCTCAGCGCCAACACCGCGGACGGCCTCTTCGAAGGCGTCCAGTCGCTGCGGCAGCTGCTGCCGTCGGCGATCGAGGCGAAGCACGTGCAGCACCGGACGTGGACCGTCGCGGGCGGCACGATCCTCGACTACCCGCGCTTCGGCGAGCGCGGCGCGATGCTCGACGTCGCGCGGCACTTCTTCCAGCCGGACCAGGTCAAGCTCTACATCGACCAGATCGCCCAGTACAAGCTCAACACGCTGCACCTGCACCTGGCCGACGACCAGGGCTGGCGCATCGAGATCAAGAGCTGGCCGAAGCTGGCGACCGTCGGCGGCAAGACCGCGGCCGACGGCGACCCGGGCGGCTACTACACGCAGAAGCAGTACAAGGACATCGTCGCGTACGCGGCTTCGCGGCACATCACCGTGATCCCCGAGATCGACATGCCGGGCCACACGAACGCGGCGCAGTCGACGTACGCGGAGCTGAACTGCGACGGCGTCGCGGTCCCGCCGCGGACGGACACCGAGGTCGGCTACAGCTCGCTGTGCATCTCCTCGCCGATCACGTACAAGTTCGTCGACGACGTCGTGCGCGAGCTGGCGGCCATCACGCCGGGCCAGTACCTGCACATCGGCGGCGACGAGGCGCACGCGACGCTGCCGGCGGACTACATCACCTTCGAGCAGAAGGTGGCGCCGATCGTCGCGAAGTACGGCAAGAAGATCACCGGCTGGCACGAGATCGCCAAGGCGTCGCCGCCGGTGTCGGCGATCCCGCAGTACTGGGACTTCGGTGGTGACGACGCCTCCGTCGCGGCCGCGGCCGCCCGGGGCAACAAGATCCTGATGTCGCCGGCGAACTACGCGTACCTGGACATGAAGTACGACGAGTCGACGCCGCTGGGCCAGGACTGGGCGGCGCTGATCGAGGTGCGCGACGGCTACGACTGGGACCCGGCGTCACTCGTGACCGGCGTCGGCGAGAACCAGGTCGCGGGCGTCGAAGCTCCACTGTGGACGGAGACGCTCCGCACGAGCGACGACCTCGAGTACATGGCGTTCCCGCGCTTGCCGGGCATCGCCGAGATCGGCTGGTCCCCGAAGTCCACGCACAACTGGGACGCCTACCGCGTCCGCCTGGCGAAGCAGTCCCCCCGCTGGACCCTGCAGGGCATCAACTTCTACCGCAGCCCCCAGGTCGACTGGAAGTAGTTCAAAGCCGTGAAGGCCTCCTTACCGGCTCTTACGGCCGGTAAGGAGGCCTTCACGGCTTTTGCCCCAGGTGGGCGCGGATGGCGCGGCGGGCCACGGCGTACGGCGTGGTGGTGCCGGTGAGGACGGAGTCCGCGTTCGCCGCGCGGCCCAGCGCGTGCAGCTCGAACGCCAGGACTTCGGGGTCGACGTCGACGTGGCCGAGGGTGACGGCTTCGAGAGCCGTCGTGCGGATGAAGGCCGCGAACGAGCCGTTCGCCGCGGCCACCGCGTCGTGGACCCGGCCCGGGCGCGCGTCGAACTCCGCGCCGACGTTGAAGAAGAAACAGCCGCCCGGGAAGATTCGCTTTTCCGAGTAGTCCAGCCAGTTCTCGCAGATCGCCCGCAGCCGCGGCAAGCCCGGCGGCTCGTCCGAGGCCGGCGTCACGACGTACGAGCGGAAGATCTCGAGAGCCGCTTCGACCGTCGCGAGCTGCAGGTCCTCCTTGGACCCGAACAGGGCGAAGACACCGCTCTTGCTCAGCTCCAGCTCGGCGGCCAGCCGGCCGAGGGACAGCCCGTCGAGGCCGTCGACCGACGCGACGTCCACCGCCCGCCGCAGCACCAGCCGGCGCGTGACGTCTCCGCGCGCGACCCGGCCGTCAACCGGCACGGCGAGCCCGCCACCGGTCCACAGTGGACTGGATCCAGACGCTCCACTGCTCGGCGAGCGCGGGCGTCGCGAGCACGCGGTCGGCGAAGTCCAGCGCCGACCCGACGTGCTCCGATGGCAGCTGCCCGTAGTTCGCGAACGAGATGACGTACACCTCGGCGACCGTCGGCGCGTCCGCGCGCTCGACCACCTCGACCGCGCCCGACGTCGGCACGGTGCCCGGCCGCAGCACGCGCAGGTACCACCCGGAGCGCCCCGAGTCGATCATCGCTGGGGTGATGTCCTTGCGGCCGGTCTTCATCGCGAGCTTGAAGCACGGCGACCGCGGCTGGGAGACCTGCACGAGCGCGTCACCCCACGCCCAGACGTCCCCGATCCGCACGTCGTCCTCGGTGACCCCGGACAGTGAGATGTTCTCGCCGAAGTCGGCCGTCGACACCTCGAAGCCGTCCTCGCGCCAGGCCGCGTAGTGCTCGGCCGGGTAGACGTAGACCGCCTTGTCGGGGCCGCCGTGCACGGTGAGGTCGGCCTGCCGGTCGCCGTCGAGGTTCAGCTCGGCGAGCTTCAGCTCCGGCGCCGTGACCAGCGCCTTGGTGATCCCGCTCAGCACCGGCAGCTCGCGTCGGTACCCCAGGACGCTCGGTTCCCCCACGTAAACGCTGTCGACGTTCATGCCTCGAAGATAGCACGATCGTTCGTATTGTTTACCCCCTCTAGGCTGGCGGCATGGAACTGCTCGACCAGGCCCGCGCCCACGTCGACTCCGGCGCCCTCTTCGCCGAACTGGCCACGCTCGTCGCGTACCCCACGGTCAGCGACGCCCCCGAGGGTCGCGTCGCCATCCAGGCCTACCTCGACGAAGTCCTCACCCCCGCGCTCACGGCGTTGGGCTGCGAAGTCACGCAGCACGCCAACCCGGACCCGGCGGGCGGCCCGTTCCTCGTCGGCGTCCGCATCGAGTCGCCCGACCGGCCGACACTGCTCTGCTACGGCCACGCCGACGTCGTGGGCGAAGCCGGCGAGTGGGGCGAAGGCCGTGACCCGTGGACGCTGACCGCCGACGGCGACCGCTGGTACGGCCGCGGCACCGCCGACAACAAGGGCCAGCACCTGATCAACCTCACGGCGTTGCGGCTCCTGCTGGCCGACCGCGGAAAGCTCGGCTTCAACCTCAAGTTCCTCTTCGAGACCGGCGAGGAGATCGGCTCGCCCGGCCTCACGGAGTTCGCCGAACAGGAACAGGACCTCCTGAAAGCCGACGTCCTCATCGCCTCCGACGGCCCGCGCCTGGACGCCGCGACACCGACGCTGTTCCTCGGCGCGCGCGGTGCCATCCGGTTCGCGCTCGACGTCGACCTGCGCCCGGACGCCTACCACTCCGGCAACTGGGGCGGGGTCCTGCGCAACCCGGCCACCACGCTCACCGGGGCGATCGCGAGCCTGGTCGACGGCCACGGCCGCGTCCAGGTACCCGCACTGCTGCCGCCGGAACTGCCCGAGAGCGTGCGCGCGGCCCTAGACGGTCTCAAGATCGCGAACACGCCCGGCGACCCGGTGCCGGACGAAGGCTGGGGCGCGCCGGGCCTGACCGGTGCGGAACGGCTCTACGGCTGGAACACCCTCGAAGTCCTCGCGCTCGACGCGGGGAACGTCGACCGCCCGGTCAACGCGATCCCCGGTCGCGCGCGGGCGGTGCTGCAACTGCGGTACGTCGCCGGGACCGACGTCGACAAGATCCCCGACGCCGTCACGAAACACCTTGCCGCACAAGGGTTCCCGATGGTCGAGGTGAGGGTCGGCGGCGACTTCCGGGCCAGCCGCACGCCGGTCGACGACCCGTGGGTCGCCTGGGCGAAGGCCGCGCTCGACGAGGTCGCCGCGACGCCCGTCGCGGTCCTGCCGAACTTCGGCGGCGGCCTGCCCAACCACGTCTTCACCGACGTCCTCGGCCTGGCGACGCTGTGGCTGCCGCACTCCTACCCGGGTTGCCTGCAGCACGCGCCGGACGAGCACCAGCTCGCCCCGGTCGCCCGGGAAGGGCTGGTGCTCGCCACGGCGTTGTTCAGTGCCTTCAGTTCAGCGCCGCCGACTCTTCGTCGCTGAACAGGCGGGAGCGGATCAGGAAACGCACGCCTTCGGGCGCCTCCAGCGAAAACCCGCTTCCGCGACCGGGAACGACGTCGACCGTCAGGTGGGTGTGCTTCCAGTACGCGAACTGCGGCCCGGACATCCAGAACGGCACGTCTTCCATGCCCTCGACGACCAGGTCGCCGAGGCGCACGTCGGTCTGGCCGGTCTTGAACTCGCCCTTCGGGTAGCACATCGGGGCGCTTCCGTCGCAGCACCCGCCGGACTGGTGGAACATCACCGGTCCGTGGGTCGCCGCGAGCTTCCGGAGGAGGTCGGCCGCCTCCTCCGTCAACGCCACCCGCTCGGTCATCAGAAGAACCCGAGCGCCTGGTCGGAGTAGGAGACCAGCATGTTCTTCGTCTGCTGGTAGTGATCCAGCATCATCTTGTGGTTCTCCCGCCCGATGCCGGACGCCTTGTAACCGCCGAAGGCCGCGTGGGCGGGGTAGGCGTGGTAGTTGTTCACCCACACGCGACCCGCCTGGATGTCGCGGCCGGCCCGGTAGGCGGTGTTGCCGTCCCGGGACCAGACACCGGCGCCGAGGCCGTAGAGGGTGTCGTTGGCGATCTTCATGGCGTCGTCGTAGTCGTCGAACTTCGTCACCGACACGACCGGGCCGAAGATCTCCTCCTGGAAGATCCGCATCTTGTTGTCGCCCGCGAAGACCGTCGGCTCGACGTAGTAGCCGCCGGACAGCTCGCCGCCGAGGTCGCTGCGGCCGCCGCCGATCAGGATCTCGGCGCCTTCCTGCTTGCCGATGTCGATGTAGGACAGGATCTTCTCGAGCTGGTCGTTGGACGCCTGCGCGCCGATCATCGTGTCGGTGTCGAGCGGGTGGCCCTGCTTGATCTTGCGGACGCGCTCGACGGCGTCACCCATGAACTTGTCGTAGATGCCCGTCTGGACCAGCGCCCGCGACGGGCAGGTGCAGACCTCGCCCTGGTTCAGCGCGAAGAGCGTGAAGCCCTCCTGCGCCTTGTTGTAGAAGGCGTCGTTCTGCGCGGCGACGTCGTCGAAGAAGATGTTCGGGCTCTTGCCGCCCAGCTCGACCGTCACCGGGATGATGTTCTCGCTGGCGTACTGCAGGATCAGCCGGCCGGTCGTGGTCTCGCCGGTGAAGGCCACCTTGCGGACGCGGTTGCTGGAGGCCAGCGGCTTGCCGGCCTCGACGCCGAAGCCGTTGACGATGTTCAGCACGCCCGGCGGGATCAGGTCGCCGATGATCGACATCAGCACGTGGATCGACGCCGGGGTCTGCTCGGCCGGCTTGAGCACGATCGCGTTGCCCGCGGCCAGCGCCGGGGCGAGCTTCCAGACCGCCATCAGGATCGGGAAGTTCCACGGGATGATCTGGCCGACCACGCCGAGCGGCTCGTGGAAGTGGTAGGCGACGGTGTTCTCGTCGATCTGCGAGATGCCGCCCTCCTGGGCGCGCAGCGCGCCGGCGAAGTAGCGGAAGTGGTCGATGGCCAGCGGGATGTCGGCGGCGAGCGTCTCGCGGACGGCCTTGCCGTTCTCCCAGGCCTCGGCGACCGCGATCTTCTCGAGGTTCTGCTCCATCCGGTCGGCGATCTTGAGCAGGACGCCGGCGCGTTCCTCGACGGAGGTCTTGCCCCACGCGGGGGCCGCGCCCCAGGCCGCGTCGAGGGCCTTCTCGACGTCCGGCGCGGTGCCCCGGGCGATCTCGCAGAAGGTCTTCCCGGTGACGGGAGTCGGGTTCTCGAAGTACTGGCCGCCGGCGGGCGGCACGTATTCGCCGCCGATGTAGTGGTCGTAGCGCGATTCGAAGCTGACGACGCTGCCTTCGGTGTTCGGTGCGGCGTACTGGACCATCTTCCCTGCCTCATTGCTCGGAGTGACGGCGGTGCTCGGGCTCCCGCCGAACGTAGGCCGGGCAACGTTGCACGAGCGTTGCAGCGCTGTGAGCTGGGTCTCTACTCTGGAGAGCGTGGCAGAGGCGCCCGAGCCCGAACTGCTGCGCGATCCGGAGTCGTACGCGCGGCTGCTCGAACACGTCCGGGCGGCGGTGCTGGCCGGGCTGCCGGGCCCGCGCTCGCCACGCTCGGTGGTCTCGGCGTCCTGGGACCGCTCGCTGGCCGCGCACGTCGACCCGGACGAGGGCGAGGCCCCGTTCGTCTACGACGTCGACGTGCTGACCGCGCTGCGGGAGGCCCACCCGCTGGCCCCCGTGCTGCCGGTGCTGCGGCAGATGCTGGTGAGCATCGCCGACGACGCCGAGCACGTGATGATCGTGACCGACGCCGAGGGCCTGATCCTGTGGCGCGAGGGCGCGGCGAACCAGCTCGTGCGCGCCGACCGCGTCGGCCTCTCCGAAGGCACCCGGTGGAGCGAGTCGGCGATCGGCACGAACGCCATGGGCACGACGCTGGCGACCGGGGAGCCGGTGCAGATCTACTCGGCCGAGCACCTGGTCCGGCGTTACCACACGTGGACGTGCGCGGCGGCGCCCGTGCGCGACCCGGAGACGGGCGTGCTGCTCGGCTCGATCGACGTCAGCGGCCCGCTGCGCACGGTGCACCCGGCGATGTTGTCGCTGGTCACGGCCACCGCGCAGCTCGCCGAAGGGCAGCTGCGCGCCCAGCTCGCGGTCCGCGACGAGCGGCTGCGGCGGGCCAACATGCCCCACCTGGAGGCCCTGCGCGGCCGCCCCGGCGCCCTGCTCTCGGCGGGCGGCCGGGTGCTCGCGGCCCAGGCGTGCCTGCTGCCGGCCACAGTGGACGTCCGTCGCGGCGGCGGCACGGTCGCCCTCCCCGACGGCCGGATCGCGACGATGGAGCCGCTGGCCGAGGGCTACCTGCTCCGGCTGCGCGCGACCGGCAGCGGCAGCGGCGGGCACCGCCGCCGGCTGCGTCTCGAGTACCTGGCCGAGGGCGCCGGAACGACCACAGTGGACGGTCGCGACGTGCCGTTCACCTTGCGCCACGCGGAGATCCTGACGCTGCTGACCTTGCACCCGAACGGCCTCTCGGCCGAGCGGCTGGCCCTGCAGCTCTACGGCGAGACGGGCAACCCGGTGACGGTCCGCGCCGAGATCCACCGCCTGCGCTCCCAGCTGGGCGCGACGGTGGTGCAGACCCGCCCGTACCGGCTGGCGGCCGAGGTGGACGCGGACTTCGTCCAGGCTCGCGCGGCCCTGCGGTCCAGCTCCCCGGCGGACGTCATGCGCGTCTTCCGCGGGCCGCTGCTGCCGGAGTCGGAGGCCCCGGCGATCCGCGAAGAGCGCGAGACGCTCACCGCGCAGGTCCGCCAGGTGGCGTTGAACAGCACCGACCCGGCGGTGCTGTGGTCGTTCTGGGAGACCCCCTGCGGCGTCGACGACTTCGAGGTCCTGGACGCGCTGCTGAAGACGCTCCCGCCTGCGGACCCCCGCCGCGCGGCCGTCGCGGGCCACCGCGCCCGCTTGCGCTGACCCGTTCCCCAGGACGTTCGTCCTGACTCTCCGTCGTCGTGTCCGGTAAGTAGACAGCGTCTACAGAAGTTTGATAGACAGTGTCTACAAGATGAACTGCTGGTTACGGAGATCGGGATGAGCTACCACCGTTTCGTCGTCCTCGGCGACAGCTGCGCCGAAGGGCTCGACGACCCGTACCCCGGCCGGCACCAGTACCGGGGCTGGGCGGACTTCGTCGCCGCGCGGCTGGCTGCGGAAGATCCGCGCTTCCGGTACGCGAACCTCGCCGTCCGCGGGCGGCGGCTCGACCAGATCGTGCCCGAGCAGGTGCCCGCCGCGACGAAGCTCGAGCCCGACCTGATCGCGCTCTTCGGCGGCGGCAACGACGTCATGAGCCGGGGCTGGGACGCGCGGACCGTCGCCCGCCGCGTCGACGCCGCGATCCGGGCCTGCACGGAGATCGCGCCCACCGTCGTCACCTTCACCCTCAGCGACGTCTCCAGCCGGATGCCGCTGGGCGCGCGGATGCGGCCGCGGATCGTCGCGCTCAACGACGCCATCCGCGAAGCCGCCGTCAGCTACGGCGCGCGGCTCGTCGACCTGTGGCCCGACCAGGCCGCCGCCGACTCGCGCTACTTCGGCGCCGACCGGCTGCACCTGTCCACGCACGGCCACCACCGGCTCGCCGCCTACGTCCTCGACCGGCTCGGCCTCGACCACGACCCCGAGTGGCTCGCTCCGCTGCCCGGCACCGCGGCCGCCGACAGCTGGCGCGCCGACCTGCGGTGGCTGGCCCGCGAGGTGCTCCCGGTCGCCGTCACGCGCACGCGCAACCGGCTGATCGGCCGCCAGCCCGGCGACGGCTTCTTCGCCAAGCGCCCCGACCTGCTGCCGATCACCCTGGACGAGGCGTGGGCACCCGGCAACGCCTGATCGACACGGCGTCCGAGTTGCTGGCCGGCGAAGGCGTCGACGCCGTCACGCTGCGCGGGATCGCGAAGGCGGCGGGCGTGTCGCACGGCGCTCCGCTGCGGCACTTCTCCGGCCGCGCCGAGCTGCTGTCGGCCGTCGCGACGCGTGGTTACGCCGACCTGCTCGCCCGCCGCGAGACGCTGCCGGAGACGTCGCCGCGAGCCCGGCTGACCGCCGCCTGCCACAGCTACGTCGACTTCGCGCTCACCAACCCGGCGATGTTCGAGCTGATGTTCCGCCGCGACCTGATCGACCCGGCCGACCCGGCGCTCTCGGCCGCGGCGAGCGCGGTCTTCGACACCTTCGCCGTGCTGGTGGCCGCCGTGCCGACGCCGATCGCGCGGTCCGGCGCCGACCTGCGGCTGGTCGCCGCGTCGCTGTGGGCCGCGTTGCACGGCCTCGCGCAGCTGTGGCTCTGGGGCGGGCTGGCCGGGGCGAGCTTCGCGCCGTCGCCGGAGTCGGCGCTGGCCGTCACCCTGGACGCGTACCTCGGTTGACTCCCGGCGAGGTTGACGCCCGGCGAAGAGGGGCTCCGGAGACCTCCCCCGGCCCCGGTGGGGCACCCTCTCCGCCGAGTCAAGGGCCGACCGTAGTGGCGAACGACCACGCAGCGGAAGCAACTGACGACGTAGCCGAGGTAAACCTTCGCGGTACACAGGTAGCTTTCTGCCGGTGACGACACTGCGGGGACTTCGCGCGCGGCCACGGCTGACCGACGCCGTGCTCGCGGTGCTCGTCGCGGGTTACCAGGTGGCCGGCGCCACCGAGCTGGGCGGCGCGTTCGGCACGCACGCGCGTCCGCTCGGGCTCGTCCTGGCCGCGCTCAGTGCCCTGCCGCTCGCGGCGCGCCGCCGGTTCCCGATCACGACGGTGGTCATCTGCGTCGCCCTGATGGGCGTGTTCTACGCGCTCGGCTTCCGGTCGCAGCTCGGCCAGCTCAGCGTCATGATCGCCGCCTACACGGTCTGGGCGCACTGCCGCTTCCGCGACGCGCTCGCCGTCACCGTGCTCGGCCTGATCGCCTACGAGACGTCGATGCTGTTCGGCAGCCCGGTCTCGCCGGTCGGCGACACGCTGCTGTCGCTGCTGCTCGCGGTCGGCGTCGCGGCGATCGGGCGCACCGCCTACGTCCGCAGCCACCGGATCCGCGACGCCGAGCACGACACGGAGCTGGCCGTCGCGGAGGAACGCGTCCGGATCGCGCACGAGCTGCACGACGTCGTCTCGCACCACCTTTCGGTGATCTCGGTGCAGGCCAACCTCGCGAAGTACGTCTTCGAGTCGGCGCCGGACACCGCGCGCGGCGCGCTGGACACGATCACCGGCACGACGACCGAAGCGCTCGACGAGCTGCGTCGCCTCCTCAGCGTGCTGCGCCCGCCGCAGTACCCGCTCGAGGGGTACCGGCCGCAGCCCGGGCTCGGCGACCTCGGCACGCTCGCCGCCCGGGTCCGCGAGGCCGGGATCGCGGTCGAGCTGCGCGTCACCGGCGCGGCCCGGACGCTGCCGCCCGGGCAGCAGCTGTGCGCGTTCCGCGTCGCGCAGGAGGCGCTGACGAACGTCCTCAAGCACGGCGGCGCCACGGCCGAGCTGACCCTCGACTACCGCGCCGAGCACCTGGTCCTCGGCGTCACGGACCCCGGCGGCGCGCCGGCCGCCGCGCCGAACCCGGGCGGGCACGGGCTGATCGGCATGCGCGAACGCGCCCGGATGTACGGTGGCGTGATCGAGATCGGCCCCCGCGACCCGGCCGGGTTCGCCGTCGTGCTGACGCTGCCGTACCCGCGGCCGGTCCCCCAACCGCAGGAGCCCGAGTGACGAGTGTGCTGGTGGTCGACGACCAGGACCTCGTCCGCGCCGGGTTCGTCGCGCTGCTGGGCGCCGTCCCGGACATCGACGTCGCCGGCGAAGCGCGCGACGGCCTGGAGGCGGTCGAGAAGGCGGCGGCGCTGCGGCCGGACGTCATCCTGATGGACATCCGGCTGCCGGGCCTGGACGGCGTCAAGGCGACCGAGCGGATCCTCGCCGCGGCGGGGTCACCGCGGCCGAGCGTGCTCATGCTGACCGTCTTCGACCTGGACGAGTACGTCTACACGGCATTGCGCGCGGGCGCGGCGGGCTTCCTGCTCAAGGACAGCCCGACGGAGACGCTGGTCGCCGGCATCCACGCGGTCGCCCGCGGCGACATGCTGTTCGGCCCGACGATCACCCGCCGGCTCGTCGAGGCGTTCACCCGCACCCCACCGGAGCCACCCACCGCGTCACCGGCACTGGCCGCCTTGACCGACCGCGAACTGGAGGTGCTGCGGTTCGTCGGAACGGGCGTCCCGAACGGCTGGATCGCGGCCGAACTGCGGGTCAGCGAAGCCACGGTGAAGACCCACCTGAACCGGCTGATGACCAAGCTCGGCATCTCCAGCCGCGCACAGGCGGTGGTGGTGGCCTACGAAACCGGCCTGGTCCAGCCGGGCGGCTGAGCCAGATCCCGCCGCACGGCGAGCATGGTGCGCTCCGGGCTGAAGCCGATCTCGCGGTTGACCCGGATCATGTGCGCGTTCTCCGCGCCGGTCGTGGTGCTGATCCGCGCGAGTCCCGGCAGCTCGGCGAGCAACCACCGCACCATGTGCGCCTTGACGCAGCGCCCGAGCCCGTGCCCACGGTGCGCGGCGATCACGGCGGTGTCCCGCTGGTAACCCCAGTCCGGCCGACGCGGGTGCGAACACACTTCGGTGAGCCCGGCGACCGCACCGGTCTCCTCGTGGACCGCGACGACAACCCGCTGTTCGAGCCCCTGCGCCCGCGCTTCCCCCTCGTAGGCACGCACCCGTTCCGCCGTCCACTCCGGCCACCGGTAGCCCGACTCGCCGAGCGGCGCGTCGTGAATCGCCCCGCGCGCGACGGCGTAGGAATCGAGGACGTCCGCCGGGGCGGCACCGGCCCACTGCCGCAGCCGGTAGCCCGCCGGGACCGGCACGTCCCAGCGCGACGCGTCGACGCCGGCGACCACCAGGGCCTGCCGCACGATCGTGCGCACGGTCCGGAACCCCAGCGCCTCGGCCCACCGCTCACCCGCGGTGTCGGCGACGACCTGCCAGCCCTCGACGACCTGCCGGTCACGCGCCCGCAGCTCGGGCAACACTGCCCGCAGCAGCGCGGTGCCGATCCCCGCGCGGCGGGCGGCCGGGTGCACGACGACGTCGGTCAGCCCGATCCCGCTGTTCTCGGCTTCGAGGAAGTGCACCTGCGCGAACGCGACGAGTTCGCGCCCCCGGTGGGCGGCCCAGTGCGCCGCCGGCCCCATCCCGGGCAGGGGCTTCGCCAGCCGCCCGGCCAGTTCCGCCGCCGGGAGCCGCGGTTCACCCGGCCGGTCCGCGTCCTGGCTCGCGACCAGCACGTCGTGGTAGGCGGCGAACCCGGCCGCCGTCGCCGCCGGGTCGAACCGCTCGATCACCACGGTGCTCGTCATGACCCCAGTGTCCGCGACACGCTCACCCGGTGCGAGCGTCCGAACACCTGATCGAATAAGCTCCGCCCATGTCCGAGTCAGACCCGCAGCTCGAGCGCATCCGCAAGCTCCTCGCCAAGGCCGAGGACCCGGCGGTCACCGAAGCGGAAGCCGAGGCGTACAACAAGAAGGCCGCCGAGCTCGTCGCCCGGTACGGCATCGACCAGGCGATGCTCGCCGAGGCCGGCGCGAGCGTCGACGACATCGGCACGCTCACCATCCCGATGAACGACCCGTACAGCCGGGACAAGGCGAGCCTGCTCACCTCGGTCGCCTACCCGCTGCGCTGCCGGACCCTGCTGCACCGCGTCGGCCAGAAGGTCGAGAGCGTCACGGTGTTCGGCTACCAGTCCGACCTCGGCCGCGTGGAGCTGCTGTTCACCAGCCTCCTGCTGCAGGCGAGCACCCAGCTGAACCGCGTCCGGCCCGGCGGGTTCTTCCCCGGCGAGTCGCTGGCCGCGTACCGGCGCACGTGGCTGCACGGTTTCGCCCGCGCGGTCCACGAGCGGCTTTCGCTGGCCGAGCAGGAGGCCGTCCGCACGGCTGCGCCCGGCGCGCGCTCGGCCGAGCTGGTCGTCCGCGACCGCTCGGCGATGGTCCAGCACCGGTTCGACGAGGAGTACGGCGACCTGCGCTCGGCCGCGCCCCGACGGCTGTCCGGCAGCGGCTACCTCGACGGCCACGACGCCGGCACCAAGGCGAACCTCGACCCGTCGGCGCTCACCCGGCGTCGCAAGGCCCTGCCCGTCCGCTGACTGTCGCCCGGTTGCCGCTATCCCGGTGTTGATCGTTTCCGCTTGACTGGGCGGATGCGCGTGGTGGATCTTGCCGACCGTCCTGACCTGCTCGAACCCGCCTTGAACCTCGGTGACGTCGGCGGCCAGTTCATCTACCAGGGCGCGAGCGGCCGGATGATCACCGGCGAGCGGTTCCTGCGGCACTGGGCGCGGTACTTCCTGATCGCGCTGGACGACGACGGCGTCCCGATCGCGCGCGCCCTCTCGGTCCCGCTGGCGTTCCCGGCGGAAGACCGCACGGAGCTGCCGGACCACGGCTGGGACCAGGCCATCGAGTGGGCGGCGCAGGACGTCATGGACGGCCGCGCGCCGAACGCGTTGTGCGCGCTGGAAGTCGTGATCGCGCCGCACCTGCGTGGCTCCGGCCTGTCGGCGCCGATGCTGAAGGCGTTGAAGGCGCGGGCCGCGGAAACGGGGCTGCGCAAGCTGATCGTGTCGGTCCGCCCGATCGGCAAGGAGCAGGAGCCGGCCGTCCCGATGCCGGAGTACGCGGCCCGCCGCCGGGAAGACGGTCTGCTGGCCGACCGTTGGCTGCGCACGCACGAGCGGCTGGGCGCCCGGGTCGTCAAAGTCTGCCCGTTCGCGGTGACGCTGGCGGGTTCGCTGGCCGACTGGCGCGAGTGGACCGGCGTCAAGCTGGCGGAAGGCGAGAACTTCATCCCCGGCGGTATCGCGCCGGTGTACGCGTCGACGGCCCACGACACGGCGACCTACGTGGAGCCGAACGTCTGGATGGACCACCCGATGTAAGCCTCGGGGATCACCCTGATGGACCCCCGCGCCGCCACCTGCTAGCTTTTGTTTGCATGTGGAGGACGCCGTGACCGAGCCCACCGGGGACGAACTCGTCCGGCTGCTGGGGACCCTGGCGAACCCGCACCGGCTGCGGATCGTCGCGGCCCTGCTGGCCGAACGCGCGTACGTCAGCGAACTGGCGCGCGCGCTGCGGATCAGCCGCGCGCTCCTGCAGGTGCACCTGCGCAAACTCGAAGCCGCGGGTCTGGTCACGGCCAGCTTCGAGGTCGGCGAAGACGGCAAGACGCTGCGGTTCTACGAGCTCACGCCGTTCTCCGTCGTGCTGACGCCCGAAGCGATCGCGGCCGCCGTGCCGACGCTGAGCACACCGGAGTCCGTCCACGCGGACGGCGAGGAGGGACGGACATGAACTGGCACCAGTGGCAGGAGATCATCGGCGTGACCGGGGTCTTCGTCCTGATCACCGTCGTGCTCACGGTCGCGATCGTGCAGCTGGCCTCGACCTGGCGCGCCAAGGCCGCGCTGGCCCGCGAGCACGAATACCGCTCGCTGGCGGAGAAAGCCGTCCGGACGCAGGAAGAAACCGAACGGCAGCTGCGGGACGTCCAGGACCGCCTGCGGTCCATCGAACACGTGCTCAAGGAGGTCGACTGACCTGAGGCCCTGGACCGCCGAGCGGCAACTCGGCGGCCCAGGAGGAAGAAGCACCCACTCGCCCGAGGGCGAGCTCTCATCGGATCACTCCTTCACGGAAGGACTTTAGTTCATGCTGCCTGCACGCAGGCCTGTGGTCGAACGCGTCGCGAACTGGGCGGTGCACCACCGCGCCGCCGCGATCTCCGGCTGGCTGGCGCTCGTCGCGCTCGCCTGGGTCATCGGCACGTTCGCCCCCGGCACCGACGCGCGCTCGAGCCCCGCCGGCGACGCCGGCACCGGCCAAGCGGTCCTCGATCGCCAAGACGTCCGCGAACCGTTCTGGGAGAACGTCCTGGTACCCAGGGATTCGCCGGCGGTGACCGACCTGGTGACGACGTTGACGACGTCCGGCGCGGTCGCGGACATCCGCTCCCCGCTCGACGACCCGGCCCAGGTCTCCGCCGACGGCCGGGCCGGCCTCGTCACCTTCCGGATCCTCGGCACCGGCCCGGAAATCAAGCCGCACCTCGCGACGGCGACCGCCGTCGTCGCGACTGTCGCCGCCCGGCACCCGGACGTCCGGCTCGCGCAAGCGGGCGACCTCAGCGTGTCCGGCGCGGTCGACCAGAGCATCAAGGAGGACATCAAGCGGTCCGAGACGCGCTCGCTGCCGCTCACCCTGCTGATCCTGCTGGCCGTGTTCGGCTCGCTGGTCGCGGCCGCCGTCCCGGTGCTGCTCGCGGGCACCACGGTGCTCGCGACCTTCGGCCTGCTGTCCGCAGTGGACAACTGGATCCCGGTCAACAGCGCCACTTCCTCGATGACGTTGCTGATCGGCATGGCCGTCGGCGTCGACTACTCGCTGTTCTTCCTGCGCCGGGTAAGGGAAGAACGCGCCCACGGCGTCGACGAGTCCCTGCGGATCGCCGCGCGGACGTCCGGGCACGTCATCGTCGTGTCGGGGCTGACCGTGGCCCTGTGCGTCACCGGCCTGCTCTTCACCGGGCTCGACAACCTCCGCGGCCTGACCGTGAGCACGATCCTCGTCGTCGGCCTCGCCGTGCTCGCGTCGGTGACCGTGCTCCCCGCGACGCTTTCGCTGCTCGGCACCCGCGTCGACCGCCTCCGGGTCCCCTGGCTGGGCAAGCGCGGCACCCGCTCGCGGTTCTGGGCCGGCGTCGCCTCGACGGTGACGCGGCGGCCGGCGCTGTGGACCGGGCTCGCCGCCGGGCTCCTGGTCCTGCTCGCCCTGCCCGCCGCCGGAATCCGGCTACAGGACCCGGCCCCGACCGAAAGCCTGCCGCGCAGCGTCCCGGTGATCGACGCGGCCGCGCGCGTCCAGGAAGCGTTCCCCGGTGTGACGATGCCGGCGCACGTCGTCCTCTGGAGCGACCGCGGCCCGGTCGACACCCCGGCGGTGCGCCGGGCGATCGACGAACTCACCGCGCAGACGCCTGAGCCGGCGGTCGTGGTGCCGGTGGGCGACGCCCTCGTCGTGCGGATCCCGCTCGGCGGCACCGGAAACGACGAAGTCGCCGACCGATCGCTCAAGGCGTTGCGGGAAACCCTGCTGCCGCAGACGATCGGCCGGCTCGACGGCGTCCACTTCGCCGTCGCGGGACGGACCGCGGAGGCCCACGACTTCACCGCGCAAGTGCTGCAGCGGGCGCCGTACGTCTTCGGGTTCATCCTGCTGCTCGCGTTCGTGCTGCTGCTCCTGGTGTTCCGGTCGGTGGTGGTGCCGGCGGTGTCGATCCTGCTCAACCTGCTGTCGGTCGGCGCGGCCTACGGCGTGCTGACCTTGGTGTTCCAGGACGGCTTTCTCGCGCCACTACTGGGTTTCACGCCCTACGGCGGTGTGCTCGGCTGGCTGCCGATGTTCCTGTTCGTGCTGTTGTTCGGCCTGAGCACGGACTACCACATCTTCATCCTCAGCCGCATCCGCGAACGCCGGCAGGCGGGCCACCCGGCTCGCGACGCGATCGTCGAAGGCACGGCGAGCAGCTCCGGCGTGGTGACGAGCGCGGCGTTGATCATGACGGGCGTGTTCAGCATCTTCCTGAGCCTCGCGGCGATCGAGTACAAGATGCTGGGGCTGGGCATGGCGTTCGCGATCCTCCTGGACGCGACGGTGGTCAGGGGCGTCCTGCTCCCGGCGGCCCTGTCCCTGGTCGGCGACCGCCTCTGGAAGCCGGTAGCACCTCTCGAATCGGCTCCGGCACGGTGAAGGGAAGGCTCAGACGAGCAGCTCCACGACCGCGCCCGGCGCGCTGGCGGTGCCGAAGTAGTCACCGGTGGCCAGTTCCGCACCGGCGTCACGCCACCAGTCCGCCTGGCCCGCGGTGTCGATCCCGTCGACGACCAGCGTCGCACCGACCTGCCGGACCAGCGGCACGAGCTCGCCGAGGAACGTCGATTCCGTCCACGCCTGCCATTCGGCGAGCCGGCGGGCGACCCGCACGACCCCGACCGGGAGGTCCTCGACCGCCCGCAGGTCGTCCGGCCCCATGCCGAACTCGTCGAGCAGCACCCGGACACCGAGCCCGGCCAGCGCGGTCAGGTTCTCGACGACCCCGGACGTCGCCACCGCGCCCACCGGGACGCCGATCATCAGCTGCTCGGGCGGCAGGCCGGAGTCCTCCAACAGGCCGGTGACGCGGGTGCCCAGCGCCTCGTCCGTCACCTGGTGCTCGGTCAGGCCGGCGACCACCGGCAGGCCGAAGTCCAGGCGCTGGTGCCACCACTCGCCCTGCCGGCTCGCCGTCCGCAACGCCCAGTCGCCCAGCGGCAGGACGAGCCCGGTCGCCTCGGCCAGCGCCGCGCAGCGTTCGTGCGCCAGCGTCGGCCGGCCGGGGCGGTCCCACTGCAGCCGGGCCTCGACGCCGGCCAGCCCGCCGTCCGCCAGCCGCACCATCGGCCGGTACCGCACCTCGATCTCGCCGTTCTCCCACGCCCCGGCCATGCCGACGGCGAGGCCCTGCGCCCGCCGGTCCGCGGCGTCGGCCACCGGGTCGAACATCTTCCACTGGCCTCGCCGCCGGGCCTTGGCGCGCCGCAGCGTCTGGTCCGCCGCGCGCAGCAGCTCGGCCGGGTCGATGCCCCGCACCGGCCGGTGCACCACCCCGGCGCTGGCGGACAGCGCCAGCCCGTGACCCTCGACGAAGAACGGCTCGGCGAGCTCGTCGTTGATGGCGCGCACGATGGTGTTGATGTCCGGCGTCATCGCGGTGTTCTCGATCAGGATGCCGAACTCGTCGCTGTGGAAGCGGGCGATCATCGCCCGCTCGCGGGCCACGACGGCCTTCAGCCGCTGCGCGAAGTGCACGAGCACCTGCTCGCCGACGCGCCTGCCGAGGCTGTTGCAGATCATGCCGAACGCGTCGAGGTCCACGTGGAGCAGCGTGACGCCGTGGACCGGGTCCGCGCGCCGCAGCGCGGTCTCGAGGTGGGTGCCGAAGTACTGGCGGTTCGGCAGGCCGGTCAGCACGTCGTGCAGGGCCTGCCGGCTCAGCTCGCTCTGCAGCAGCATCAGCTCGGTGCCGTCCTCGGCCACCACGACGAAGTACGCGGGCCGGTCACCGGCGTCCCGCAGCAGCGAGGCCGTGAGCGTGATGCGCGCGACGTCGCCGTCCTTGCGCAACAGCCGCTGCGACTGCCGGACCCGGTCCCGGCTGCCGTCCTCGGCCAGCGTCCGCAGGGCCTCCCGGAGGGCCTTGACGGAGTCCGGGTGCACGAGGTCGTAGAGCCCGGTCCCGGTCAGCGCGCCGGCGGGGCGCCCGAGCATCTCGGCCAGGGCGGTGTTGGCCCGCACGATGCGGCCGTCGAGCCCGACGACCGCGATGCCGCTCGCCGAAGTCGTGACGACCTCGTCGAAGCGCGCTTCGCTCTCCTTGAGGTTCCACTGCGCGTCCCGCACCGCCTTGAGCAGCGACAGGTGCATGATCTCCTGCTGGTCGAGGACGCTGCGTTCGTGCGCGATCAGGAACCCGCACGAGAGCGCGCCCAGCCCGAGCACGATCCGCTCGGCGAACCGGTCCGGCGGCCGGAGCTCCGCCAGCGACGGCAGGCCCTTCCCGAGGACTTCGAGGGTGCACCGCAGCCCCGGCTCGCCGACGTAACCGAGCGACACCAGCCGGGCGCCGATGCCTTCCGCGGGCGCGGTGTCCGCCGAGCCGTCCAGCAGGTTCGCGCAGAACGCGTCGAGCAGGCCGCGCAGTTCTGCCTCGAGCCCCTCCCGGCTCAGCGACACGACGGTGACGCCGCTGAGCAGGTACGCCCACTTGCGCGCGAGCAGATTCCGCTCCCGCTCCGGATCGGCCGTGTCCGCGCGCGCGTGATCGGGTTTCGCCATTGGTTCAGCCTTGCTGTGTTTTCGCGTGTGCGGACCGGTCACCTGCGGCGTTCTTGCGGCCGATTCCGGCGTAAACCAGCATATTCATCTCGGAGGTGCCGGAGATGTCCGCCGGACCGGCCGGACGCCATTCACCGCACCCCACAAGACCGGGTTCGACGATTTCGAATCCGGCGAACAACTTCGTCACTTCTTCGTGCGTTCGCAATGTCACCTGGTCCGGGCTCCGGCTTTCCTTGATCGCATCGGTCGCTTCCGTGAGGTTCTCGCCCTGGTGGTCGCCGGTGACGTGGGTGATGGCGAGAAAACTGCCGTCCGCCAGCGCCGCGCCGTAGCGGCCGACGAGCTCGAGCGGCCCGGACTCGTCCGGGATCCAGTGCAGCATCAGCAACATCAGCAGCCCGACCGGCTCGTCGAGGTCGAGCAGGCCACGGACCTGCGGTGACTCGATGATCTTCTCCGGGTCCCGCATGTCTGCGTGCACGACAGCGGCGTGATCGTTGCCCGCCAACATCAATTCGCTGTGCGCGACCGCCACCGGGTCGCGGTCGACGTACACCACCCGGCACTCCGGGTCGCGGGCCTGCGCCACCTCGTGCACGTTCGCCACCGTCGGGATTCCCGAGCCCACGTCGAGGAACTGCCGGATCCCGCGGTCGGCCATGAACCGCACCGCGCGGCCGAGGAACGCGCGGTTCACGCGCGCGGCCTCGCGCAGGCCGGGCATCGCGTGCTCGATCTGCGCGCCCACCGCGCGATCAACGGCGAAGTTGTGCCCTCCCCCCAGCATGAAGTCGTAGGTGCGGGCCATGCTCGGCACGGAGATATCGACACCCGGTGGCACCCATTCCGGTGATCGTGTCACAGAGAACACCTTCTAGTCACATCGGGAATGGCTCCGAGTTTAGCCATCTCGCGCGATCTCTTCGCTGCGCCATATGCGTGACCACAGACCACCCGTTCGGGCACTGTCACGCTCGGCCGGACGCGCCTACCGTAGGCCGTCTCGTTGGCGGAATCCACACAATGGCGTAACGAGGAGTCCTCATGACCGTCCCGGTCGCGCCGGGCCGGTGGCCTTTTCTCGGGCACACCCCGGCGCTCTTGCGGCGACGCTTCGTATTCACCGACGCATTGCGCGAACACGGCGAGATCGTCAAGGTTTATCTCGGCCCGTCGCCCACGTACTTCGTCACCAGCCCGCGGTTGAGCCACGAGGTGCTGGTCACGGCCGGGCCGAAGTTCCGCAAGGGCGCCATGTTCGACAAGTTCCGGCCGTTCGTCGGCAACGGCTTGGTGCTTTCGAACGGTGACTTCCACCTGCGGCAGCGCCGGCTGATGCAGCCGGCGTTCCACCGCGACCGCTTGGCCGCGTACGTCGAGACCATGCGCCACGCGGCGGCCGAGCTGAGCGACTCGTGGCGGCCGGGCGAAGTGCGGAAGATCGACGAAGACCTGCAGGGGCTGGCGGTGACGATCGTCGGCGAGGCCCTGTTCTCCACCGAGCTCGGAAAAGAGGCGATCGCCGAAGCACGCCGTTCCATCTACGTGATCATCCAGCAGGGCATGATTCGCGCACTGTCGCCGAAGTTCGTGGAAAAGCTGCCGATCCCCGGCAACCGCCGGTTCGACGAAGCCATCACGCGGATGCAGGCGATCGTGCTGGAGGTGATCCGCGAGTGGCGGGCCGACGGCGTCGACCGCGGCGACCTGTTGTCGATGCTGCTGCTGGCCGGCATGACCGACGAGCAGGCACGCGACGAGGTCCTCACCCTGCTCACCGCCGGCATCGAGACGACCGCGCTCGCGCTGTCCTGGATGTTCCACGAGCTGGGCCGCAACCCGGACGTCGAAGCGCGGGTGCACGCCGAAGTCGACGAGGTGCTGGCCGGCCGCCCGGTCACCGGCGACGACCTGCACCGGCTGGTCTACGTCCGGCAGGTCGTCGACGAGGTGCTGCGCCAGTACCCGCTCTGGATGCTGATGCGCCGCACCCTCACGGAAGTCCGGCTCGGCGACGAGCGGCTGCCGGAGGGCGCCGAGGTGATCGTCAGCCCGCACGCGCTGCACCACGATCCCGCCAGCTTCGAGGCCCCGGAGACGTTCGATCCCGGCCGCTGGTCGCCGGAGCGGGCGAAGCAGCTGCCGAAGGGCGCGTTCATCCCGTTCGGTGCGGGCACCCGGCAGTGCGTCGGGAACGTCTTCGCCCAGAACGAAATCGTCATCACGGTGGCCACGGTGGCCGCGCAGTGGCGGCTGGTCCCGGTCCCGGGCCGGCCGGTGCGCGTCAAGTTCACCTCGGCCGCCTACCCCGAAAGCCTGCCGATGACGGCAGTCCGTCGCTAGTTGGAGGTAGTTCTCCTTGCTTCGCCAAGCTTTCCGCCGCCTTTGTGCTGCCCTGTTGCTGACCGCGGCGGCGCTCGCCGTGCCAACCCCGGCCCAGGCGGACACGGTCACCTGCCAGGACCTGTACGTCCCGGTAGCACTCGGCCAGATGCACGGCCGCCTCTGCGCCCCGTCCCAGGCACAAACGGTGGTGGTCCTGATCCCCGGCGGCACGTACAACGCGTCCTATTGGGACATCGCCTACACCCCGGAGCTGCGTTCGTTCCGCCTGGCGATGAACCAGGCAGGCGTCGCGACCCTGGCAGTAGACCGCATGGGCACGGGCTCGAGCTCCAAACCCCTGAGCGCCCTCCTGTCGGCAACAGCCCAGGCGAACGCGGTCCACCAGGTGATCCAGTCGATCCGAGCCCGGTTCACCAAAGTAATCGTCGGCGGCCACTCGATCGGCTCGGCCATGGCGATGATCGAGGCCGGCACTTTCCACGACGTAGACGGCGTGCTGGTGACGGACATGACGCACCGGATGAACTACGTCACGGTGATCCCGGTGCTGGCGAACATGATCCCCGCACCCCTGGACCCCCGCCTCTCCAGCCGCGGCCTGGACGTCGGCTACCTGACGACGTCGCCGGGAACCCGCTACACGGCCTTCCACACCCCAGGCCCGAACGACGCGGGAGCGATCGCCTACGACGAGTCCACAAAGGACGTATTCGCCGCAACGGAAGCCGTGGACACGATCGCGTTGACCACGGTGATCATCCCGGCCTCGCTGCAGATCACAGTCCCGGTCCTGTTGGTGGTAGGCAACGACCCCCACTTCTGCGGCCCGTTGGCGAGCGACTGCTCAACCCCGGAGGCGCTACGCGCGTCGGAAGCCCCGTTCTTCGCCCCGGCAGCCCGCCTCCAGACATACATCCTGAACGGCTACGGCCACGCGATCAACTACGCCCCGAACGCGGGAACGTACTTCGCCCAGGTGACGAACTGGCTCAAGACCTCGCTCTGACAGACAGAAACAGGACAAGCAATTGCCAGTTCGATGACACCCCCGCTCGCCGCCGCGGCATCTGCGAAAGTCGTAGACCGAATCGGCGAGCGGGGAGAAGCCTATGCGGGTCGTAGCGGTCATGAACTACAAGGGCGGCGTGGGCAAGACGACCCTCACCGCAAACCTGGGCGCGGTAGCCGCCGCCCGCGGCCTGCGCGTGCTGCTCCTCGACCTCGATCCGCAGACCAACCTGACCTTCTCGTTCTACTCGATCGACGATTGGCACCACCAGCTCAAAGACAGCAACCGGACGATCAAGCAGTGGTACGAGGGTGAGCTGCCCGGAAGGGACATCCCCCTGGCCGACCTCGTCGTCACGCCGGAGCGGGTCAACAAGGTTCTCGACGGCACCGGCGGCCGCGTCGACCTGATCTCCTCACACCTCGGCCTGATCGACATCGACCTGCAACTCGCTGCGCTGCTGGGCGGGGCGACCACCATCGAAGGCTCGAAGCGGCGGTTCCTGGACCTGCACAGCTGCCTGCGGCACGCGTTGCGGGACAGCCACTTCACCCAGTACGACCTGGTACTCATCGACTGCGCCCCCAACTTCGGCATCGTCACGAAGACGGCGATCGTCGCCAGCGAGCAGGTCCTCGTACCGGCCAAGGCGGACTACCTGTCCACCTTGGGACTGGACTACCTGGTGGGAAACTGCGCCGAACTGGTCCGGCAGTTCAACGACTTCGTCAGTCACAAGGGCGGCAGCGAGGAGCACCGGCCGATCGATCCCGGCATCCTGGGGGTGGTGTTCACCATGGTGCAGATCTACTCGCAGCAGGTGACTCTCGCTCAGCACGCCTACATCGAAGAAGTGCGCCTGAACTCGCGCGTACCCGTGCTGGACAGCAGGATCCGCAACAGCCCGCGTCACTTCGGAGACGCGGGTGAGAGCGGCGTGCCGGCGATGCTGCGCACCGCGGGCAGGGACGAGGTGGTCCGGGAATTCGATCAGCTGGCCGACGAGGTCCTGGGTTCGCTCGGCCTGACATCGGGTGATCACCGATGAGCGACTTGAAGAAGTTCGTCGCCTTGCAGGCCCAGCTGTTCGCCTTCCTGACCGAACAGGATGACGCCACGCTGGAAGCGCTCGCCGCCGGGACGGCACAATTGGCCGTCGTCGGCGCCACCGACGCACCTCGGCCGGCGCCGGCCGAGGTTTCCGTGACGCCGTCCAAAGATCCGCTGCAAGTCGCGCAGAACCTGTCGAGACTCTCATCCGAAGACGCCAGACGGCGTCACCTGAAGGAATGTGACCTCGTCGTGGCAGACCTGAAGAAGGTCGTCAGGTCGCTCGGGATTCGTGGATACGGCGGTTTCACCAAACCCAAGCTCATCGACTTGCTCGCCGGCCATGGTCTGAGCCAGGCCACAGCAGCGCCGACACCACCACTGGCTGCGGTTCGCGACGAACCGGCGGTCGAGCGACAGGTCGTCCCACGAGAACCCGAGCCGTCGACCGGACCGGTGAACCCGGATGTTGACGTGGCTGCCATCGCCACGAGCCTTCGCGAGACCGAGACCGAGGAAGAAGGCGCGGCTTACCTCCGTGCTCAGCACCTGGACCGGGAGAGCCTGCTCGCGGTGGCGGCGGAGCTGCAGCTCACGCGGGTGAGCCGGCTGAGCCAGACCGAACTCGAGAAGCGGGTGCTGAAGCAGGCGATCGGTGCGCGGCGCAAGTTCGCCGGGCTGCGGAAGTGGTGAGCCCGGTGGCCGGCGGGACGGAGACACCGGACGAACAGGCCGGCGGCCGCTCGATGCACTTGATCGGCGAACGCCGGGTCATGGTCTCGGACCTCCTGGAGGCCGGGCTGCTGGAACCCGGCGCGAAGCTCAGGTTCAAGCGCAACCGCATCGGCGCGACGTTCGACGCGACGGTGACCGACAAGGGGCGCATCCGGCTCGAGCCCGGTGGCGAGGAGTTCCGCACGCCCTCACGAGCGGCCATGGTGGCGGCCGGCATGCGGGCGGTCGACGGCTGGCGGGCGTGGCGGGTGGTCGACCAGGACCGGCTGCTGGACGTCGTCCGCCAAGAGCTGCTCGATCGGGCGATTTCCCGGGTGACCCAACCGCAGACCGACGACGTGGAGCGTCAGCGCATCCACGAGCGCCTGAGGCGGGCGCGCACGCGCGCCGACGAAAACGCCCCCGAGCAGATCTCCGTCCGCGAACTCCTGTCGTACTGGGGAACGAAGGAGCGCGGCGACCAGGTGAGCCAGATCGAAGCGGATCTGGCCAACCACGGGTTGGTGACTTCACCCAGCTTCCGAGCCGTCACCCTCGACACGATGGTCTCCCTGATCACGCCGACCGACGAACCGGAGGGGAAGCCCGAAGTCCTGGACGAACTACCGGTCACCGAGGACGACGAGGGCGACGACGACCTGAACGTCCGCCTGACGGTGGGCAACTTGTCACCGCTGGAGGGCGTGGAGTTCGTCGGGCCGAACAGCACGCTCCACGAAGCGATCACGAAGTTGGTCATCAACGACTACTCGCAGCTGGCCGTCCTCAGCGGCCCCCGCAACCTACGCGGCGCCCTGACGTGGCGCTCGATAGCACAGGCGCTGCACCAGAAACCGGACGCGACCGTCGCCGACGCGACCATCACCCACGTGGAGGTCGTCGCGTACGACCGGGATCTCTTCGAGGTCCTTCCCGCACTGCAACGACACGAGTTCGTGTTCGTCACGAACGTCGGCAAAGAGGTAAAGGGCATAGTCACGACAGCGGACGTGGCCCGGCGCTACGGCGAGATGGCCACACCGTTCTTCCAGCTGGGCGAGCTGGACCAAACGCTCCGCTGGATCCTGAAAGGCGCCCTGGACCTAGCCACGGTCCAACCACTGTGCAGCAGAAAGATCAAGAATTTCGACGACCTGGCCTTCGGCGACTACGAACACATCCTGGAGAACAAGGAAGTCTGGCAGAAGCTGGGCTGGCCACTGGACCGCCAGGTCTTCATCGCCCGCTTGGACAAGATCCGCAACATCCGCAACAAGGTGATGCATTTCCACCCGGACCCGATCCCCGAGGACGCCACCAAAACCCTGCGAAACTTCAACAGCCTGCTACACCACTACCGAGACCTGACCTGACAGCCACAGCCGAACGACCACGAGAACGCAACCACACACGGGGGTCCGGGGGCGCGCCCCGGGCGGGGTCTGGGGGTTGCACCCCCAGAGGACACAAAGAAGAGAGCCCCATTCGCGCTTTCCGCGAACAGGGCTCTCCGGCGATCTCGTGGAGCTGAGGGGAATCGAACCCCTGACCTTCTCGATGCGAACTATCAGCAGGACGGCCGCTTACGGCTTTTGCCGAGGTCAGAGGGTCACTGGTGGTTGATGCTGGTCGCCGCAGTCCGATCGGGTTGCTGTACTTCGCTGCTGTACAGCGGGAGGGCGGTCCGCTTTCGAGGAGGTACACGGGGCGCGCGCACCACCGGCAGACGAAGGGGCCACCGCCCGCTCCGGGACCGCCCCTCAGTGCACTAGTACGACAGCCGCAGTCTGGGACGTTCGGCGCGTTGTCGCTGGTAGTGGCTGTGACGGGCGCGGGTCTGGTGGCATTGCCACCACAACGATCAGTGATCGGCGTGCGCATGCCGGATCGATAAAGGTGCACTACCAGAGTCGTCTTGAGCTTAGTTTGTTAATTTCTGACGGAATCGGCTCCTTGGTCAATCCGCGTTCAATGTCACTTGAGATGGAGTTGAAATCAGATGCACGTAACGCTGAGGCCATGGCGGTAGATTTCTGTGTTGTCGGATTCTGGCAGATGGGAGTTGGGGAGCGCTATGGATGATCATGGAGAGTCGGCCGACTTCGGTTTTCATTCGAAGTCGCAACCCGAATTCGCCTTTTGGGTAGTCGCAAGGGTTCGAATTTATGGACTCACTCATGACTGTTGTTGAAATTGGTGGCCCTGGCGCTGCAGATGCGGAGGGCGTCGACGAAGGAGACCCCTCGACTGGACGGCGTCCAAGTCGGGAAAAAAAAATTGCGTAAGCGTAAATATCGACAAGCGCGTAAGCTAATAGATCTAAAGAAGTATGCTGATGCCCGCGCATTGATTGGTGACACTGAGCGCCTTGGGCACCATGAGGCGAAGAGGCTTCAGTTGCTCGCCGAGATTTGTTCTGCTGAAGAAAAGTACGAAGAATCTGCCGAGCTATACGGCCTGGCCTACGAGCAGGATGCGACGGGAATCAAGGGTGCAGCGGAATACATCGGCGCACTGGGTCTCTGTCGCAGTTTTCGTGAGGCCTTGGTAGTGTATGGTCAACTTTCTCCCACCAAGAAGCAGAAGCGTAATATAAGATGGGAGATGTACTGGCTGTATCGCTGGATGGGACTGCGCAGCTACGCTGACTTCGCGGCGCGAAGCGAGGGGCAATACGCTCCAAAAATGGAGCATATTCATATTTTCTTGCGGAGGTTGATGCGACCAATTCTCTTAAAGGTTGAACGGCGTCAAGTTCGCGCGATTGAACAAAGCTGTAAGAGCATTAAAGTTCTGAAATCATTGCACTTATATCGCGTGGAGTATCGCCATAGTTTGGCCGCGGAGGTGGATTCTGTAGTTATTGGGATAACTCGAGTAAGGGAGTGGTCGCTCTATCTGCGAAATCTCGCCGATGTCGCACTCGTGGTGCTCTCGTCTGTCTGCTTTGCGCTTTGGCTCCTGCTTCCAGTCGGCTTAGGGCTATCGTTGCAAGCGGCGGTTGTGGCGTTTGTACTGGCTGCCGTGGAGTTCTACCTGGCTAGCAAGGTGTGGAACGCCCTGCCTACGTATCAATCGGCGGCACTCGCTGTCGGAGTATTCTGTGCGATAGGTGCATCGGGCGGCATTTTGGCGGGCCAAACGCTAGGCTCGAGTTTTCTTGCTGAATCGATTTCGGCAGGACTTACCGCAGGTGCAATAATTGCAATTGCGGGAATGTTTGGCTCGCTGGCAGCTGCTGCATTGGAAACTTATTTAATTCAGAGAGTAGTCCGCAGTCGTGTCCGGGGTGCAATACTCCATAATCTGTCTGAGTTGATCCTTTGGGTAAGCGATGGCGTAGATAGGTTTGAGTCGGGCGATCGAAAGTTTTGGATAGGGAGGATTGAAACAACTGCGCGACTACTTGAAGTCGACATGCCTAGATTTATGTCAGCTCGCGACGAGAGGACTGATGGTTGGTTCAAGGAGCAATGCGGTGGGGCCGCTCGGCACATGAGAAACCTTAAATTGAGCATTATTTCTCCGGACGGTTCCAGCTGGGAACGTCTTGAGCGCTCGCTTCGTCACCAGTTGGCGGCAGCCGCCGCCGGAAATTGGTGCAGCCTGGCGCGCAAGTTTCCAGCCGTGAGTTTGCCGCCTCAGCGAAAGCGTGATGTCGTGACGAAATGGGCAAGAGGGCTGATTGTGACCTTCCTGCCTGTCGTTGCGGTTCTTGCTCTTGGGCCATGGCTAAGTCTTGAAAGTGATCTTCTGAAGTGGTCACGCGTAGTGGCGGTCGCTTGGGCCCTTCTGTCAATTATATTTGCACTTGATCCGGGATTGCGCGACAAGGTGGACGCGATGAAGAATGTTGCTGGTATTCTTCGCGAATCGGGTGAAAAGTCAAAACCTGAAACGCATGAAATCAAAGCCAGTCAGTCTGCAACCTCCTAGTACGGCAGCCTGACGACTGGAACCCCCGTTTGGACACCTGTCGACCACCGCTCGGGCCAGCGCCCCCACGACGCGAGGCGTGCGCCGCGCCATGTGCCGGACGATAGAGTTGGGGACCATGGCCACACTCGTTGAGGAAGCCGCGCGCCTTGCGGAGCAACTCGTTAGCCCACTCGGGCGTCGCTGGTCGCACGTGCAAGCCGTAGCAGCACGTGCGGGCGAGCTGACTGGTGCTGTGCAGCCGGACCAGGCGGAACACCTGGTAGCCGCGGCATGGCTTCACGACATCGGGTACTCCCGCGAGATCGGCCTGACGAAGTTCCATCCCCTCGACGGCGCGCGACACCTGCGAGACCTCGGTTGGCCGGCGGACATCGTGAACTTGGTGGCGCACCACTCCGGTGCTCGCTTCGAGGCAGCAGAACGAGGTATGAGCGAGCAACTGGACGAATTCCCGTTCGCCGACGATCCAGTATTGGACGCCTTGGTTACCGCGGATCTCACGACCGGGCCTGGCGGAGAGCGCTTGACCTACGATGAGCGAATTGCGGAGATCCTGAAGCGATATCCTGCCACTGACCCGGTTCACCGGACATGGGTCAAGGCCGCCCCCATCCTCAGAGAGGCAGTGCGCCGCACAACGGACCGCCTGACCGAAAGTCAGCCCAAATAGGGCGATGTTCGCGACGAGTCCAACGCGTGATCAATCCGCAGCCTCATTGACGGGTGAATGTTCAGCGCGTCCAGTTCTTCTGGGGCGACCCATCGCACAGCTTTTGTTTCAGTGCCGTCTTCGCGAGGCTCACCGTCAACCCAGTGCCCCTCAAAGCACAGCGAGAACTGCTGCCGAACCTCGCCGTCGTCATACGCCATTACGTGGTTTGGGTCGGTGTAGGTGCCGATCAAGCGGACAATGTCAACACGTAGCCCCGTCTCTTCTCGTACCTCTCGCACTGCCGTATCGGCAATCCGCTCGCCCGCATCGTGTCCGCCGCCCGGCAGCGCCCATAGGTCGTTGTCGATTTTGTGAATCAGGAGAATCCGTCCCGCGTCATCGCGGATTGCTACGGTCACAGACGGGACCACGCTGTTCGCGGCCGGGGCATTCGGGTCATTGAAGTAGTCAATCCGACTCATTGGACCTCAAATGGCTTCTCGGGCACACCAGCAGACCAGTTCCGTTCAAATGAACGCATGTAGTGCTGCCACATCTGGCCGTTTGGCTGTCGACGTAAGTGCATGACCGGGCTTTGACCAGCGAGGGCACCGAGAGTGTGACCGTTGACCAGCAGGTCGTCGTCGAACCGGTAAAGCGAGTTGTACAGAATCTCACCGTGCGTTCGGACCTCGACACCGTCAAGTTCGACGACGTCCGCGAGATAGCGACGCATTAGCTGTATTCGCCCCTCTAGACCGCCCGGAGTCCCCTCTTCGATCGCACGCTGCTTGACCGCCTCTGCGGTCTCGTTGCCGACCAAGAGGCGGAATTGCACGCCCTCTGCGGCTTTCTCGCGGATCAGCGGGACCAAGTCGTACTGCTCGACCAGGAACGCACCAGAGAAGACCAGCACGTCCATGCGCTCCTGCACGCCCGCCAGCAACGCCTCCCAGCCGCGCCCCGTGATGGCCGACCGGGATGGATACAGGTGCACTAGCTCCGACTCGGTCGGTGCCGGCCGGGCGTCGGTTGCAAGCGAGGGCCAAATGTCCTGCTCACGCCCACCAAGTACGTCGACGATCTTGTGTCGAGTCTTGCGGTGCGGCACGACCTCGTTCCGGATCCACCGATCCACCGTCTTCGGGTCCGCGTCGACCTTCGCGGCGAGATCTTCGACTCTTAGGTTCGCAGCCAGGATCGCTGTACGCAGTCGGTCGTTAGCCACGCAGCCCTCCCCCCGCCGGGACGTTTTTAGGACGTTTCGTGGGACATTTCGCGACAGCGGGACGTCCCCAAAGATCTTCGGAAACGCGGTAACGCCGTCCGCTGACCTGCGGTTTTCTTATGGCATGACAGCGCACCGAAACCGCAGCCCTCAACGCTCCCCCACCAACTTCTCCAAGGCGTCGACCCTCTTGCGCAGCTCAGCCAACTCGCCGGCCATCGCACTCATCGGGTCGGCCGCCTCCCCCGGCACGTCGTTGACGAAGACGCCAACGGACGGCGTCGCCGTAAGCCACTTCTCGTCCTGTAGCAGCCGCAAAGCCTTCTGCGCTGTGCCTAGCGCAACGTCGTACTTGTCTGCCAGAACTCGGTTGCCAGGGAGCTTCTCCCCCGGCTTCAGGACACCCCGACGGATGTCTGTCCGGATCTGTTCGGCCACCCGCTCGTAGGTAGCCATTGCCGCCGCGCTGCCGTCCATAGAGCAAGTCTAGCCAGACCGACTCAATCTGACCTACATCACCCGAAAGACGTAGTGCCAACCGACTCATACCGATATAGATTGATATGTGTCAGCAGGGCAACTTCTAGGAAGGGTTCAACCCGATGAGGAATGCACACCCCAGCCGCCGCCAGGTCGAGATGGCCGCCGGAGATCTGGACTTCGACGTGTTCGCCGACACCAGCAGCCTGGCTGCTGAGGCCACTCCGTTCGGCGCGATGGATGAGCTGGCTGCCTGCCGGGATCTGCTGGCGCAGGTCGACGCAGAGCTGAACGCACAGCCGGACACCGCCTGGACCGCGGACGGCCACCTGGTCACGCTGCGATTCGTGTCGGTGGACCTGCTCACCGGCGCCGACCGCAGGAACCCGGCGGCCGAGGTCCAGGCCGCGTCATGGCTGGACGAGGTGGCCTGACATGACTGACCGCCTGTTCGTCCCGGCCGAGCTGTCCGGACTGCTGACCAAAATGCCGCCCGCCGCGGCAACGCCGTTCGAGCGGCTCGACTGGCTGGACCGCACGCACAACCACCTCCGACAGCTGTTCACCAGCTCGCACGGCCTGGTCGCGATGCGGATGGCCCGAGTGATCGACCAGGCCCGCAGCGCCGCCCACGACGAGTTCGACAGGACTACCAGCTCCGCCGCCTGACCCACCTCTAAGCGCATTTCCGCGCCACATTTCCAGCAATTCCCGCATTCGCCCCAGGGCACCGCCATGCCTGCACCCGGCACCACCCGCACAGAGAGGACAGACCATGACTCGCACCGTGAACACCGAGATCGCCGGCCGGTTCCACGACCTGGCCGACACCTTGGTCCACAACGCCACGGTCCTGTCCACCGCCGGGCTGCCGGAGACCGTGACCGCGGTCCGAGCGACCGTCTACGGCGACGTCGCGGCACAGCTTCGGCTGCTGGCCGACGTCGAGTTCGACCAGGCCGAAGGCAACCCTCTGGTGATCGCAGTCGCCGAGGACGAGATCACCGCCGCGGTGACTCGCCGGTTCGGGCTGCTTGCCGGACAGCTCGCTGCCAACGCCCGCATCCTCACCGCCCGCACGGCGGACGCGGTGATGGCACGCCGGGCCGCGGTCTACCGCGACGTCGCGGCCCAGGTCCGGCTGCTGGCCGACGAAGCTGCTCTGTCCGTGACGGCCCGCCGCCGGCAGGTGAGTCGGCCGCCGCTGTCGAACATCGCGCCGGTGACCCCGATCGCGGCCAAGGCCGCGAGCCGAGCACCGCGAGTGCGGGCGGAATTCCTCGAGTCACTGGTGGACGCGATCGCCCGCCGTCGCCGTGCCGGCTGGTCCGTAGCTCGGCTGACGCTGTGGCTGCGCACCAGCCTGCGGGACCCGCAGACCGACGCCGTCCACCCGTGCGCTCAGCGCTCGTTCGTCACCTACGTCACCAGCCTGCTGGCCGGCCCCCAGGCCCTGCACGCCGCCTGACCCCCTCCGCTCGCTCCATCCACTGTGGAACAGGAGACCAGCATGGCCACCACCGACCACACCGCGCCGACCACGGCCGCCACCGGCACCACCCCGCAGCACCTCAAAGACGCCCACGACCAGGTCCGGGACGAGATCCGCCGGGCCGACACCAAAGCGCAGATCCTGCTCTCGCTGGTCGGCGCCGCACTGGCCGGTGTCATCGCCCTGAGCCCCCGGGCGACGTCGGTGCCCGCGGCGGTGGCACTGGGTCTGACGGCGGTGCCGATCTTCGCGGCGGTGCTCGTGCTGCTGTCCGCTCTGCGGGCCCGGATCCACAACGACCCGGTCCCGGGAACCTGGCTCGACGCCGCCCGCAACGGCCCTGACGTCCTGCTCACCGCCGACGTCACCACCTCCGCCGCCCGGATCGCCGACGACGTCGCGGTGCTGGGCCGGATCGCAGTCGGCAAGTACGGCCGGACCAACACCGCCATCCGACTGCTCACCACCGGCCTGTTCCTGGCCCCGGTCGCGCTGCTGCTCGCCGCGACCACCTGACCCGAACCCGTTGCCCTGTAAAGGAGCTGTGCTCATGAGTGCTGCACTCGTCACGCTGAGCGGGGTGGACAAGCTCACCGCGGTCGCCCGCCAGGTCGTCCGCGACACCCCCGCCCCCGAACCGTGCTTCGTCTCCCTCGACGTCCGGATGAGCCAGATCGACATTCAGCCGTCGGGCGGCCGGGACCCGGTCGAGGCGCTGGGGACTCTGCTGGTGTGGACCCACACGCTGACCGGCATCACCGGCACGTGGTTCTGCACCAGGGATGGCGACCTGTTCATCACCTTGGCCGGCCGCGGCCCCAGCGGCGTCCAGGTCCGGGTCTACAGCTCGATTCCGTTCGACGGCGCCCGCGGCTACGTGACCCGGCCGGCCGACGGCGGGGAGTCGGTCACTCCGGACGAGCTGTACCAGCTCGCGCTCTCCATCCGGGAAGGACAGTGATGACGCTGACCTTCCCCGAAACCGGGGTGCTGCTGGGCTCGAACACGAAACTCGGGCTCGAACTGGGCTACGACATCGCCGACCCGTGGGCGGTCACGCTCACCGCGGCTGGGCAGGTGTGGCTGTTCGCCCGGGACTTGCTCGCTTCCGGCTGCAACGAGCCGACCGGTGACGGTGACGTCCAGGTCCGCCCGGACACCGGCGGCGTCTTCGCCCGCGTCGTGATCGCGCTGTCCTCCCCGGACGGCGCGGCGGAGATCGCGGTGCCGCGCGGCACTGTCGAGTCGTTCCTCGCCGCCGCCGACGCCGTGGTGCCCGCCGGGCACGAAGACATCGACTGGCCCACTGAGCTGGCCCGTCTCTCCGGCGGTACCGCCGCCTGAGCTCACCCTCCTCTTCCTCCACTGTCCGGAAAGGAACGTGGAACTAATGAGCGTTTTCGAGATCGCGAAGGAGCACGGATCGTGGCGGCTGGCCGCGTTCGCGCTGGCGGTGCTGCTGTTCCTGGCTCTGAGCCTGCTCCGTTGGCCGCTGCTGCTGACCGCGCGGCTGCTGCTGGCCGTGCAGTCCGGGTTGGACGCCCGGATCACCGCAAGTTTCGCCGGAGCGGTTCCGGCGCCCCAGGAGACCGGTTGAGAAAGGACAACACGATGGCAGGCAAGTCAATGCGGCGCCGCACCCGCGGTGATGTCGTCGAGACCGGCGGCGGGCCGGTGGTGGACCGGGCGATCGCCCGCGTCGGGTGGTGGCTGCCGGAAACGGTGATCTCCGCCGCGCTGGCCGGACTGGTCCTGTGGGCCGGGATCGGCTGGCTGGTCTGGCCGATCGCCGCCGGGCTGCTGGTGCGGATCGGCTGGGAGTGGCCGGCCACCCGCCGCTCCGCCCGGCTCATCTCCGCCGTGGCCGCGTGGATCGGCCGCCGGTGGCGACGTCGCCACCAGCGCACCAGCCCAGCCGACGCCGCGGTGACCGGGCAGCGCGAGCGGGACGAGGTCGCCTCGTGACCGCCCGCCGTGCCGCGGCACAGCGAAGAGACAGGGGAGGAGGTGAACACCCATGACGCTGTTGGGCAAGGTCGGCGGCGGAGCTGCTCTGTTCGTGGCCGCCGCGGTCGCCGTCGGCTACACCCACGACGGTGGCCTCGACTTCGGCGACGGCGTCGGGCTGGCCGCCGACGCCGGGCCCGGGATCGCGGACATCCCCGGCCCGTACCTGGCCCAGTACAAGGCAGCGGCCGGGACCTGCCCGGCCCTGGACTGGGCACTGCTGGCCGGGGTCGGGAAGGTCGAGACCGACCACGGCCGCCTCAAGGCTGAGGGAGTGCGGTCGGGAGCGAACTTCGCCGGGGCGGCCGGGCCGATGCAGTTCCTGCCCGCCACCTTCGCCGGAGTCCGAGCCCGGCACCCGGGCATCGGCTCGGACATCTACGACCCGGCCGACGCCATACCGGCGGCGGCGCACTACCTGTGTGACTCCGGCCTGGCCGCCGGGGACACCCGCCGCGCTGTCTTCGCCTACAACCACGCCGGCTGGTACGTCGACAAGGTCCAGGCTCAGGCCGCCGCCTACCGCCGCGCCTGACCCGTCCCACCGTTCCCGTGGCCCGAGGAATCCGGCCGCGCTCACCGCACCACCGCTGCACCCGCACCACCGCTCGACGGGGTCCGCGGGTGGCTTCGTGCTGCCCGCAAACCCCTGCTCCGTTCCTGTTGCACCCCAACGAGATCCGTGGAGAAATCATGATCAAGCTCATCGCGTTCCTGGTCGCCGCCATCACCGCGTGGCTGGCCTACGGCGCCACCACCCTGCACCAGAAGGACCCGTCCCACTACGGCCTCACCCTGCCGCTGGCGCTGGGGGCGATCGCGGTGGTGTCGCTGCTGGTCCTGTTCTCCGGCGGCAAGTCCAAGGCCAAGTCCAGCCGCTGACCCACCCCGCCTCACCTCGTGTTCCTTCATCGCGCTTGACGACCCTCGGGAGAAAGTCCATGCGGATCACCGCCTACATCGTGTTCGCCGTCTCGGCCTGGCTGACCTACGGCGCCAACAGCCTGCAGTTCAAGGACCCGGCCCACTACGGCATGGGCCTGGCGTGGGTCCTGTTCACCATCGCCGCGGTCAGCGGTGTCTTCGCCGTGCTCGCCACGGGCAAGGACAAGGCCACCGCCCGCTGACCCTGAACACACCACGGCCCCGGGTTCCGGGCGGCGCACCCGATGCCCGCCCGGAACCCGGCACCACCCCTGTCCACCGTCCACTCACGACACCTCGGAGGGCTGCCCGTGGACCGCCCGCCCCGCGCCTATCCGCTCCCGCAACCGGAGAACGACCCGCGGTTCACCATCGGCCTGGTGCTCGACGTCGCCGACTCGCTCGCCCGCCACGGCTACCCGCCGCTGTCCGGCGGCGGAGACGACCACGTCGAGCTGCAACAGGCTCTGTTCCGGTTCCTCTACACCCCGATCACCTGACCCTCCCGAAAGGACTGATGGCCTTTGCGGATCATCATCGGCTTGATCGTGTTCATCGCCCTGTGGGCGCTGTTCGCGCTCGGCTACCGCGTCACCCCGCCGGCCGTGAGCCGCCCGGCCCCGCCGACCACCTCGGTGCCGTGCCCGCCCCCGCCGGAGAGCAGCAGCACCCCCGCGGTCCCCGGCACGACCACTTTGGCCCCGGCCGGCGGCGGCGCCGGAACGTCCGCGCTGCCCGGGGGCACCGCGGTGAGCCGTGCCCGGCCGTGACGTCCACGCTCACGGTCACCGCGGTGCCCCCGGGCAGCTGAACCCCGGGAGCACGGTTCCGCCCTTCTGCGGGGGTCTCCGACGTCGGCGCGTACCTCCCGCCGCCGGAGACCCCCGCCCTTCCTTCTCACACAGAACGAGTCGCTGACCACTGTGGACACCCGCCCCGCAGGCCCGGTGTCCCTCGCATGAAAGAGGTCGACATGAGCTGGCAGGACGAGATGCGCGCCAACCGCGCCGCCAAGGCCGAAGCTGCTCGGTTGCAGCAGCAGACCGAGACCGGCAATGACATCGCCCTGATGCACGCCGCCGGGCAGGAAGCCCGCGCCGACCGCGAGCTGGCGGCCGACCTGGCCGCCAAGGCCAAGGACGCTGCCGACGCTGAGCGGGTCCGACGCAAGGGGGTCCGCGCGAAGCGGCGGGCGGCGGTGAAGGACTTCGCGAAGTCGCATGTGGTCGACGGCCTGATCTACGCCATCGCCGTGGTGTCGTTCGTCATGGCCGCGTCTGCGATGGCCGGCTACGGCGCGACCGTGTACGACTCGCCGCTGGGCAAGTTGCTGCCCCTGATCACCGAACTAGGCATGTGGGCCTTCGCCGTCGCGGTGCTGGCGGCCCGCTCCAAGGACAAAACCCGCCCGGTGTGGGGATACCAGGCCGGGGTGTGGGTGTTCGGGACGCTCGCGTTCGTCACCAACGCCGTGCACGGCCTGGCCCGCGGCTTCGACGCCGGCCTGATCATGGGCGTGGTGTCGGTGGCCGGCGTCATCGCCCACCAGCTGGCCATCGCCACCCCGCCGCGCCCGGCAGCCCAGCGCGCGGCCGACAAGCTCGCGGCGGCGGCCGCGGCCAAGACGAACGCGGCGGCCCGCGCCGCGCTCAAGTCCGCCACGGCGCAGGTCGACGCCGCGGGCAATGCCCGCCTCACCTACGCCCCCGGCACGTACGAGATCCGGCGCAGCCGGCTGGTCGCCGTGGAGGCGGACCCGGACGTGCCCGGCCCGCCCGACGCGATGGACGTCGCCCTCGCCGCGCTCCTGAATCCGGACCGCCCCGCACCGCGCGGCGACGGCGGTTCGGTGCTCGGGTCGGACGGCGGGGTCGCCACAGCCGAAGCGCCCCGCGACGACACCACCGACGGTCCGGGCCCGGACCGGCCGGCGCCGCGCCGGACCGCACCCGACCGCCCGGGCAAGAGCGGCGGCGGGCGGGCGGTCCGCGACGCCGCCCACTTCGCACAGCTGCGGACCCGGCTGGCCGAGGCGGTCGCGGCCGGGGACATCGACCCGGCCAAGGCGTCCATCTACGCCATCGCCAAGACGCTGCACTGCGGCAAGCCCGCCGCCAAGCGCCTGCACGCCGAACTCCGCAACCCCCAGGACTGACCCCGGTCCAGTCCGGCCCGGCCCGCAAGCACCCCCTCGGTGCTGTGCGGGCCGGAGCCGGTCCGGATCGGATGCAGAACTACCCCGCCGATCCGGTACGAGAAGGGATCACCCGACCATGACGCAGGACAACGCGACACCCCCCGGGACCGGGGACAACACCGCTCACGGTCCGGACGGGACCAGCCCGGACCGCACCACCGACCGCGACCACCAGACCGGTCCGCGGACGGGTTCCGACGGCGGTCCCGACGGGTCCGGACCGGACCGCGGGACCGTTGTCCCGTTCCGCCGCCCGGACCCCGCATCCGACCCGCACACGATCGACGGAGAGGTGCTCGAACCCGGTACGGACATGGCCGTCGGGACGGTCCGCCACACCTGGGGCACCCGGGTCGTGCGCAGTACCGGCCGGGTGCTGGCCGGCCCGTCGGATGAGACCCGGGCCCGGCTGGCCGAGGCCACCGTGGAGTTCTCCCACACCGCCGGGCACCGCATCGGAACCGGCACCCGGACCGGGCTGCGGGTGACCGGCCGCGGGTGGCACTTCGCCCGCCGCCACGCCTCGATCATCGGCAAGGGCATCGAGTCCGCCCGGCAGCGCAAGCGCGCGGACCGGGAGAACACCGACCTCAAGGCCGCCCGGGCCGAAGCACGCGCGTCCGGCGACCACAGTGCGGTGGAAGCCCTGACACGCCAGTACAACGAGGGCCGGCACGTCACCGTCGACACGATGCGCAAGTGGGCGGATCTGGTCTGGGGCATCGGCTGGCGCACCGGCGCCGCGCTGGGCGTGCTGTTCGTCGTCTCGGTCATCGTCGGGCTGGTCAACGGGCTCGGTCGCTGGCTGGGCGAGTTCGACGCCACCGACGTGCTCGCGGTGTGGCGCGGCGCGCTGGCGTTCGCGTGGGCGGCCGGGGTGTTCGTGGTGACCTGGTGGTGGACGTTCCCCACCGGCGCCGCGCTGCTGAAGCTCTCGCGCTGGTGGCGCGACGGCAACCGGCTCGGGGACCAGGTTCTGCCCGTTCACCTGCGGAAAGAGGCCACCCGCAACCTGCGGGTCGAGCTGTCGGAGTCCGCTGTGGTGGCCGCGCTGGCCAACATCAACAACGGCAAGCTGAATGCGGTGATCAAGGAAGGCTGGCCGCACCGCGACACCGACAACGCGTGGGTGCAGCCCCCGATGATCGACGGCAAGGGCTGGTCAACGAAGATCCGGCTGCCCCAGGGCGCGCCAGTGAAGGCGATCGACAAGGCCAAGGAGATGCTGTCCCACAACCTGGGTTGCCGGCCGATGGAGCTGTTCGTCCGCGCCGACACCGAGGACCCCACGGTGCTGGACCTGTTCCGGCTCAACCCGGGGGCACTGCGGGACCCGGTTGACCCGTATCCGCTGCTCAGTGAGGGTGCGACCGACTACTGGTCGGGGTTCCCGGTCGGGGTGAACCTGCGTGGCGAGCCGATCGTGGCGGACATGCCCGAACGCAACTTCGTGATGGCCGGGGCTCCCGGTTCGGGCAAGTCGACCCTGATGATCACCCTGGCGACCGGGGCGATCCTGGACCCGCTGGTGGACGTGGACGTGTTCGTCTTCGCGGAGAACAACGACTACGAGGCCCTGAAACCCTGCCTGAACGAGTATTCGCCGGGCGCGGGGGAGGACAACGTCAACGCGGCTCTGGACCACCTGCAGGGCCTTTACGACGACCTGACCGAGCGGGGCCGGCTGCTGCAGAAGCACAACGTGTCCAGCGTGCTGGAGGCCGGGCGGGAGATCGTGGCTCGGGAGCCGGGGTTGCGGCCGCGGATCGTGGTGCTGGAGGAGTGCCAGCGGCTGTTCCGCCAGGACAAGGCCGAGGACCGCAAACGGATCGTGAACCTGGTGATCAACCTGTTCATGGCGAGCCGCAAATACGCCGTTCACCTGGCGTTTCTCACCCCCAGCCCGTCGGACCAGTCGCTGCCGCGGGACCTGGTGGCGATGTCGACCAACCGGGCGTGCGGGGCGGTCAACGGCAACAAGGCCCGCAACAACGCGGTGCTGGGGGAGAAGGCGCACGAGGAAGGGATTTCGGCGCTGGACCTCAAGCCCAAGACGAAAACCGCGCTGAACGACTGCGGGACGCTGGTCACCGTCGGGTTCATGGACGAGCCGGGCGCGCTGCGCAGCTACTTCCTGTCCGAGGCAGCCAAAGACGCCATCGTCGCCCGTGCCCTGGAGGCCCGCGGCGGCGGCGCCGGCACGGTGGACATCGTGGTGGCTCGCGATCCGCTGACCGACGTGCTCGCCGTGCTGGCCGAGATGACGCCGCGCGAAGGCGAGACGCACCCGCGGGCGGCGGCCGTCGCCGCCGCTCTGGCCGCCCGCTGGAACCACTACAGCGGGTGGCAGATCAAGCAGGTCACAGACCTGCTCGGTTTGCACGGCTACAAGGTCCCGACTACGGACCGTCAGTATCCGGTCGACCCGGCACGGGTCGCGGACGCGCTCTCCGCCCGGGACACCGTCGGCGCGGAATGAGCCCGTCCGAGCTGCCCGCACCCTTCGAAACCGGGGGTGCGGGCAGCTCGGACCTGGCGACGCATCCGGCTCATCTCGCTCATTTCGACTCATTCTCGCTGATCAAGCCGCCGACCAGGCAACTCATCCGCAAAATGAGCTAGCTCATTCGCTTTCGCAAAACTCATCCGCGGGCTCATCCGCGACTCATCCGCCGCCGGGCCCCGCGCACGTCGCCCCGCCCCCCACTCGACGACTACCGAATGTAGTCGTCGAGTGGAGTGAGGCCAGCTCTGCCGGGCACGTCGCGCCGATCACCGAATGTGAAGGGATGCCCTCACCATGACTTCTCCCGCTTCGCTGCGCCTGCTCGCCCATGACCTGCCCGGCCTCGGCTCGCCGTCCCGGACGCGATGGGAGTGCCGCTCGTGCGGGGCCCGCAACCGGATGCGGCAGCGCGTCTGCCACCGCTGCACCCAGAACCGGCCCCGTCGCTGATGAGCGCGCCGACACCGCCGCGGGGCCGCAACCGCGACAACCCCGAGCTGGCTCGTCCGGGTGGCCTGCACGAGGCGATCACCCGGGACCAGGCTCCCGGGCCCGGTCTCGCGCCCAACACGCCTCGCCGGCGCCGACGCTGACCCGCGGCCTGCCCGTCTGCCAGCACTACCTGCCCGCACCGTCCACAACAGAACACCGCGCACCCGCCGGGTGCGGATCCACCTGCGTCCCAGCCGAACCCGGCTAGGGCGCGTTCGTGCCCACCGACTACTGGAGTTGATCGTCATGGCTGGACTTCCCGAGATCACGATGGCCGGAACCCTCACCGGGGATCCGGAGATGCGGTTCACCCCGTCCGGGGCCGGGGTGTGCTCGTTCACCCTGGTCGCCAACGACCGCCGGCTGGACCGCGAGTCCGGTGAGTGGAAAGACGCCGGCGCGACGTTCCTGCGCTGCACGGTGTGGCGCCGCCAGGCCGAGAACGTCGCCGACTGCCGCCAGGGCGACCGGCTGCTGATCACCGGTGAACTGCGTCAGTCCGAATGGGACGACAAGAACACCGGCGACAAGCGCTACGGCTTCGACGTCCAGGTCCGTGAGGCCGCGCTGTCGATGCTGTGGCACCCGGCGAAGTCCGCGCGCCCCGACCGCGGCAACGGCGGCAACGGCGGCGGTGGCGGGGACGCGTGGGCGTCGGCGACCCCGGCGTCGTCGCTGCCGGACCAACCGCCGTTCTGACGCGCCCGGGCGGCGTGACCGGTGGCCGGCACGACCTACCACGCAACCGCGATCACCGCGTGGCTCACCGACACAGCCGGACTCGACCCGGACGCGGCGCGCCGCGCGGGCCGGGCGGTGGCCGAGGCCTGGAACGCCTGCGAGTTCTACGCCTCGGCCACCTGCCTGCCCCTGGCCGCCGCCCTCACCGCGTCCGGTCGACCGGCGGCCGGAGTGGACGCGGTGGCGCAGGCCTTGGCGCGGCGGTTCGGCACGCACCTGCACGACGTCCCCGCGTGGGACCGCAACCCCCTGTGGCGAAAGGAGATCGCGTGAGTGAGGCACGACGGCGGGCTCTGGAGGCGGTCGCGTTGAGCATGGCTGGCAGAGGGTGGGCGGTGTTCCCGATCATGCCCGGCCGCAAGTTCCCGCCGGCCTGGCACCGCGCCGACACCTGCCCCGGCACCGGCCCGTGCGCCGGCGGGCACGTGACGCCCGAACACCTGGCGACCACCGACCCGGAGACCATCGCCCGGGTGTGGGCGAAGGTCCCGTACAACGTCGCGGTGTTCGCGGGGAAGTCCGGCCGGCACGTCATCGACTGCGACGTCCGCAAGCCCACCGAACCCGCCGGCCCCGACGGCTGGGAAGAACTCCAAGCCCTCGCCGCGCACCGCGGTGGGCCGCTGCCCGACACCTGGACCACCTCGACACCCAGCGGCGGTCGGCAGCTCTGGTACCCGGTGCCGCCCGGGGTGCGGCTGAGCTCCACCGTCAAGCACATCGCGGCGCACGTGGACACCCGCGGCTGGGGCGGCTACGCGCTGGCGCCGGGCAGCGTCCGCGATGACGGCGCCTACGAGCTGTTTGACGACACCGAGGGCCCGGAGTTGCCGGGGTGGTTGGTCCAAGCCTCGGTGAGACTCCCGCCCACGGCCAGTACAGGCCGAACGGAGAAGCCCGTAGCCGCACCGGATGCCTACACCGCCACCGCGTTGCGGGCCGAGTGCGACCGCGTCCGTGCCGCGCCGTCGGGGCGGCGGAACAAGGCGCTGTCGACCGCGGCCTACGCCCTCGGGCAGCTGGTCGGGGCCGACCTGCTCGACGAAGCCACCGCGCGAGCCGAACTCGAGAACGCGGTCGCGGCCTGGAACACCCCGGGCTCGTGGGGCAAGGACACCGGCGTCATCACCACCGCCCTGGCGGCCGGGTCCCGCAACCGCCGCCGCGTCACCCCGCGCGCTGGCTCCCGCCGCGTCGCCTGACACCCCCGTGGGAGGAGAACAGCCATGGCACGACGGTATCCGTGGGTGCTGGCCCCGGTGCCGTGGTCACCGGACCTGGAGTTCACCCGGGGCCGCTGGCACGGCAAACCCTTGCTCTCGCACAACACCGCACCGCGGAACCTGCTCGCTACGCGCCGCCAACTGCGAGCGCTTGGAAAGCGTCCGGGTGGGCAGGATCCGGTGGCGTTCCTGTACTTCCGTTGCCGCAAGGCCGCGAAGATCGTGCACGCCAACCTGTACCTGATCGAGCACGCGAAACCGGTCCGGCCGATGACCCCGGCCCGCCACGCCGCGCTGGCTGCCGCGATGGCCGCGCGCCGCACCTGCCGTGAGTGCTGCGAAACCGGCTGGGCCGAGCTCCCCCGAGCGCACCGCACGTGCGAAGCCTGTCTCTATCGCGCCGGCCTGGCCCCGGATTCCTACCTGCACGACTACCTGATCGGAGAACCGACTTTCGACGCGGCCGGCCACGCCGCGCTGCCCGCGGCACCACCACGCACTCCCACCCACCCCGTGACGGAGGCAACCCGATGATCCCCACCCTCACCACCGACCACCAGCCCGCCGACGACCACCCGCCTGCTGACGCCAGACCGGCCCTGCCTGAGCTGGGGTTGGGCGGAACCCGCAGCAGCCACCGATGGGCCAGCGTCCCCGGCAACTTCGACAAGCTCAACTGCCGTGCCCTGTGGCCCACCGACAACGACTGGGGAATCCCGGCCCTGCCGACCGCGGTGTTCGAGCCTGCTCGGTTGGTGGCCTACACCGACCGGCACGCCACCAGCACCGCCGGCCCCGACGCCGCGGTGCACTTCTTCCTCGACGACTACCGCTTCGAAGTCGTCTGGTCCAAACCGGAACGCGGCCTGTCCCGCTGCCGCACGGTCGGCGCGGCGCTGACCCCGGATTTCAGCCTGTACCGGGACATGCCGCTGGTGATGCAGCTGTGGCAGGTCTACCGCTCCCGCTGGTGCGGGGCCTGGCTGCTGCACCACGGCGTCACGGTCGTGCCCACGGTCAGCTGGTCGACGCCGGAGTCCTACCCGTTCGCGTTCGCCGGGATCCCGACACGGTCGGTGGTCTCGGTGTCCACGGTCGGAGTGTGGCGCGACCCGGTGGCCCGGGCGCTGTTCGCCGACGGCTACGCCGAAATGCTGGACCGCCTGGACCCGTCCCTGGTGCTGGTCCACGGCAAGCCACCAACCGAGCAGGTCCAGGGCGGCACGCCGGTGCGGTGCTACCCCTCGCGCTGGGACGGTGACCGCTGATGGGCGGGCGAGGTTCCTCCCTGGGCAAAGGCAACCGGCCGCCGGCCACCAGCGGCAGCGGCAGCGGCGGAGGCCCGGCGCGGGTGGAACCGGCCGTGCCCGAGGACGAGCAGGTTCCGGCGGAGGAGCGCGTCCGCGACGCACCAGAAGCTGACGCGGCCGACGCCGCGCCGGTCCCGACGACGCCGGCGGACGTTGCTGCACGCCTTGGCGAACTCGCCACCGAGGAACAGGGCGCCGCATACCTGCAAGAGCAGCAGCTCGCCCGCGAGGACCTGCTCGCCGTCGCGAGTGAACTGGGCATGACGCGGGTGGACCGTCTGAGCAACGCGAAACTGCAGGAGCGAGTGCTGAACCAGGCGATCAGCACCCGCAACAGGTTCGCCGGCCTGCGTGAAGGCTGGCAGGAACGACACGACCCGGCTGTCACGCCGTCGGCCAGGGTTCCTCAGGACGTCATCGAATCGCCGGCTGAGGAACCGCCCGAACGCGCCGACGCGCCGGCCGACCTCGCTCCGACCGCGGCCGCCGGAGACGCCAGCACACCGACGACCCCGGAGACGACCACCCAGCCCGCGGTCGAACGCCCCGACACAGCGCAGAACCCCGCCACCGAACAGTCCGCCGCGTCGGCGATCGCCACGCACCTGCGGGAAACCGCGACCACAGAACAGGGCTCGGCATACCTGAAGGACCAGGAGCTTGATCGAGAGACCTTGCTCGCCGTCGCGGGCGAGCTCGGCATCACGCGGGTGGACCGTCTGAGCAACGCGAAACTGCAGGAGCGAGTGCTGAACCAGGCGATCAGCACCCGCGACAAGTTCGCCGGCCTGCGTGAAGGCTGGCAGAAACAACGCGACCCGGCTGCGGCCCCGATGGCCGACGCCCCGGCCGCGCCCACCCCGGTGGCCGGCATGCCGTCCGCCGCGCCGCTGCTGCCGAACGCCTGGGGCGACCCGACCAAGAAAGACATCAACTTCCACGACGACGGCCAGATCGGTTCCGCGATCAAGAACATGGGCGAGGACGCCCGCATGGACGTCGATGGCGAGCCCGTCGCCAACGTGCTGGGACGCGTCGCGACCGACGTCGTGACCGGGCGGCGCACCGCCGCCGAAGGCGTCGAGGCCTACAAGAAGATCCGCGACCGCCTGCCCGAAGGTGGTCCCGCTCGCCAGAGCCTCGACGTCGCGATCACGCGCATCGACGCCCCACCCAGCGCCCCGCCTGCGGTCCCCGCCGGCGCACCCGAACCGCTCAAGGCGCTGATGAACGACCTGCACTCGATCCCGCTGCTACGGCGCGACCCCCGCGAGACCGAAAAGCTGCAGGAGATCCTGCGTGAGAACTTCGACGACGCCCCCGACGACGGCCCGATCCACCTCCGCAGGTTCGCGAGGGACCTTCGCGAGCTCAAGGGCCTGCGGCACGAGATGGAAGGCGACGCGGGCAAGTTCGACGTCGAACGCGCGATCGAGAAAGCGATCAACGCGCTCGACGGCAAGTCCGGGCCCTGACCGGACCTGCTCGGTTCGCGACCGGCGAACCGCGGAAACCCGCCGCCTTGAACGCGGTGCCGCTCTCAACCTAAGGAGATCACCGATGACGACCCGGGAAACGTGGCCGTGCGCGGACTGCGGGCACTGCCACTACGCGACCCAGGAATGCGCCGATCACATGTGGACCGACTGGTGCCCGTACGCGGGCCTGGACTGCCCTCCGGACGTCAAGGAGCGCAAGGCCGCGGCGGAGGCAGAGCTGCGTGCCCGCTTCGGCCCGAACCCGCGGCTCGACGACATCTTGCCGCCAGCCGAGGACTGACCCCACGGCGGCGCGAGCACCCACCCGCAGGGCTCGCGCCGCCACCTACCAGTCCCCTTCGGACACCGGCCGCATGAAGGCCGGTCGTGCCCGACGACAACCGGCCGGGCACGACCGGCACGCACCACCCAAGGGAGCACGTCATGCCTGACCTGGACACCGCGCTATCGGCCATCGACGCCGTCATAGCCGAACCTGAAGGCAGCACCAGCACCGTCTGCGGACACTGCGGGACGTCGCTGTCTGGCTCGCCCTCCGACGACTTCTGTGGCGAGACATGCCAAGCCGAGTGGCTGGCCGCGCACGCGGCCGGCCCCGACCCGGTCGACAACGGCGCGAGCCCGGATCGGGAACTGGCCGAGGGAGACCCGGCCCGGCCGATGCCGTACATGCCCGCACCGCCGCCCCCACCCGGCGGAGCGCAGATCTTGGACAAGGTCACCGCGTTCATCAAGCGGTTCAACGTGTTCCCGTCCGAGCACTGCGCCCCGATGCTTGCGCTCTGGTACGCCCACACCCACGCCGCCGAACACTTCTACGTCACCCCGCGGCTCATCCTCGACTCCGCCGAACCCGGCAGCGGCAAAACGCGCGTGATGGAGGTCGCGCAATTCCTGGTCCGGTCGGCTGAAATGACGCTCTCGGCCACCACCGCGGCTCTGTTCCGGCTGGTGTCCGACGGGCCGATCACCATCCTGTTCGACGAAGTGGACGCGATCTTCAACCCGCAGAAGGGCGGCAACACCGAGGATCTGCGCGCCATGCTGAACGCTGGCTACAAGCGCTCGGCCACCATCCCGCGCTGCGTCGGCGACGCTCGCGCCATGAAAGTCGAGCGGTTCAAGGTCTACGCCCCAGTCGTGCTGGCAGGCATCGCAGGACACATGCCCGACACCATCACCACCCGCGCCATCACCATCCACATGCGCCGCCGCGCACCCGCCGAATCCGTCGAGCCGTTCAAAGAACGCGTGGTCGAACGACAAGCTGCTCCGTTGCGGGACCAGCTCGCCGCGTGGGTGGGCAGCGTCGCCAACCAGCTCGGGGACGCTGAACCCGAGATGCCCGACGGGGTCACCGACCGCGCGGCCGAGATCTGGGAACCGCTGCTGGCCATCGCCGACGCCGCGGGCGAGCACTGGCCGGCCACCGCCCGCGCCGCCTGCACGCACTTCGTGGCCAGCAACAGCAACCGCAACGGCAGCCTCGGCACCCGGCTGCTGGCCGACATGCGGCGGATCTTCACCGACCGCAACACCGACCGCCTGCCCACCACGTTCATCGTCGCGGAACTGCTGGAGATGGAGGAATCCGACTGGAGCGACGTCAAGGGTAAGCCGATCGAGCCCCGCAAGATCGCTAACGAACTCGCGCGGTACGGGGTCAAGCCCGGGCCGTTCAAGTACGAGGGCAACACCGTCAAGGGCTACCAGACCACCGGCGACACCGGCCTCGCCGACGCCTGGAGCCGGTACCTGCCCACCGACCCCCGGCAGTGACGGTAACTGCGGTAACCACGGTAACCCTGCAGGTCAGACGGTTACCGATAGAAAACCGGTTACCGATGCAACGGTAACCGGCCGCCGGCCCGCCAACCCCGGTTACCGATACGACGGTAACCGGGGCACCTATCGGTAACCGTCTGACCAGGCAAGTTACCGAGGTTACCGCAGTTACCCCACCTGCCAGCCCTCCCCGGCACCCCGCATCGGTAACCGCACTTGCTTCCCACCCCGCGCCCGGTCCCGGTGTAGGGGCGCACCCGCTTCCGGAGGTCAACTCGCCATGGATACCCGGACCCTCGCCACCACCCGCAGCGTGCGACACCAGCTGACCGCACGGCGACCCAGTACTCCCACAACTGCCCCGGCTACCGGAGGTGCACTTTGAGCCAAACGATTCAGCCCAAGTGGCACACAGTGTCCGAAGTAGCCCAGATGCTTGGCTACGGGCTCTCGAAGACCAAGCAACTTGTTGCCACCGGTCAGATTAGGTCCATTAAGGACGGCGGAAACCGCCGAGTCCTGCCTGCCTGGGTCGACGACTACATCAACCGACTCGTAGAGGAAGCAGCCTGATATGGCGAGCAAGGGACGCGCAAACGGCGAAGGCTCGATCTACCCGTTCCGCAACGGATTCGCCGCGTACGTGTGGGTCACCACTCCGACCGGCGAAAAGAAACGCAAGTACGTCTACGGCCCGACTCGGGAACTGGTCCACCAGAAGTGGCTCAAGCTTCACCAGGCGGCCAAGAACGGCCCGGTGGCGACGTCGGTACCGCGCTTGCGCGAGTACCTGCACTACTGGCTGACGGAGGTGATAAAGCCGAACCGCGCGCCGCTGACGTACGTCAACTACGAGCTGTTCACCCGGCTCTACATCAACCCGACGTTGGGCGGCCAGCGTCTGGACAAGCTCGGGGTGCGCGACGTTCAGAAGTGGATCAACGCCATTCCCGGGATCTGTCAGTGCTGCGCTCAGGGGAAGGACGCGCGGCGCGCCGAGAAGGACCGCCGGTGTTGTGCGCTGAGTATCCGCCGATGCTGCAAGGACGCGCCGTCAGCCCGGACCGTCTCCGACATCCGAGCGTGTCTGCGGGCGGCGCTGAACCACGCGATCCGCGAGGAGCTGATCGGCCGGAACGTCGCTGAGCTGGTGTCGCTCCCGACGGTCCGTAAGCGCAAGAGGACGGCCTGGACGAGCGAGGAAGCTCGGAAGTTCCTGGAGTCGGCCCGAGACGCCCGGGACGCGATGTACGCCGGGTACGTGCTCGCTGTCGTCATGGGCCTGCGCAAGGGCGAGATTCTGGGGCTCACCTGGGACGCGCTCGACTTCGACAACGGCGAGTTGGCCGTCAGTCACCAGCTCCAGCGCGCTGGCGGCGAACTGCTGCACCGCGAGACGAAGACGGCCGCGTCGGACGACACCATGCCCCTGCCGTCCATCGTCGTCACGGCACTGGAGAAGCGCCGGCGGGAACAGCTCGCCGACCGGCAGGACGCTGAGGTGGCCTGGCACCCGAACGACCTGGTGTTCACCACCAGATACGGGTTGCCGATCGACCCCCGGAACTTCAACCGGTCCTGGGACAACCGGGTCGCGCGCTCCGGGGTTCGGAAGATCACCGTGCACGATGGCCGGCGGTCCTGCGGGACGCTACTGGTCGACCTGGACGTGCACCCCCGGGTGATCATGCGCATCCTGCGCCACGCCCAGTTCTCGATGACGATGGAGATCTACTCGCAGGCGTCCTCGAAGAAGACGCGGGACGCGCTCAAGCGTCTTGGCGAGAGCCTCGATGAGTAGCGTCACTGCTGTACTTTGCTGCTATCAGGGCAACGAAAAGGGCCGTCCACTCTACTGTGGACGGCCCTTGACCTGCGGTGGAGCTGAGGGGAATCGAACCCCTGACCTTCTCGATGCGAACGAGACGCGCTACCAACTGCGCTACAGCCCCTTGATCGTGCTCGTAGAGCTTAGCAGTGCCCTACGAGCACGACACGCGGGGGGTCACTCTCCGACGGCCCGGCGGTAAGGCCCGGTCCCGGGCTCGTCGAGCTCCTCGAACGCCGGGTCTTCGTCGTCCAGGTCGACGACGACCGCGCTTCGGCGGATGCGGGATGTCGGCGACGGGCGGCGTTCCACGATCTCGCGGCGGGCCGGCTCGACGACCTCCACGGCGGCGGCGTCGTCGGCCTCGTCCTCCAGCTCCACGTCGTCGTCAACGGAAGCCGAAACCGACGGCCGGGGGCCGGGCTCCGACGGACGTCGCGGGGCGCGCGTGCTGTTGAAGCGCGCAAGGCGGCGCTGGCGGATCTCCTCCTCGATGCGCACCTGGCGGCGCAGGTAAACGAGGTACCCGACCAGCACGACGTCGGCGACGGCGTGGCCCCACCAGACGAGCGGGAACAGGAAGCCCGCGACGCCGGCGGTGATCACCGCGACGACGAGCAGGATGACGACGACGCGCTGCCGGAAGCTGTACTTCGCGCGGGCGGCCATCTCCGCCGCCTCGGGGTCGAAGCCGCCGCGGCCCGGCCGGTAGCCGGCCCGTTCGCGCTCGCGTTCGGCCCGCCGCTCGGCACGGCCCGGCTGTGGGAGCGGTTCGGGCTCTTCCTCGTCGAGGTCGTCGTCGAGTTCGAGCTCCGCCTCCAGCTCCGCGAGGTCGTCCTCGACCGAGGGCCGGGACTTCACCGGATTGGACTTGACGGGACTGTCGGACATGGCGAATTCCTCCCGGTCTTCGTTGCGTCCACCACCACTGCGCACGACCCTGGCCGCCAACGCGGAGTCAGCGGTCCTCGCGACCTGCTGCCGCCGGCGCGCGACCATGGGCACGAGAACGACGAGCCATGCCGCGGCGAGCGCGACGATGATCACGGAGCTGGGCATCCCCCGTCACCTCCCCCGAATCCTTCACCTGAAATCACGCTAGTCACAGGAGTAACAGATCGGGCGGAGGCTCGCCGGGTTCGATCACGGAAATGCCTCACCGGATTAGGTGAATCTCACAGCATGTGGTAACGCGCTCACAGCCCCGGATGGGTAATCACCGTCAGGCGTAGTCGGCACGCCCCGCCGCGACCAGCCGCGACACCAGCCCGGCGCCGGTCTCTTCGCGCGTGACGGCGAAGCAGTAGTGGTCCCGCCAAGCACCGGCGACGTCGAGGTAGCGCTCGAACAGCCCCTCCTGCCGGTATCCCGCTTTGGTGAGAACCCGCAGGCTGGCGGCGTTCTCGGGGCGCACGGTGGCCTCCAGCCGGTGCAGCCCGGACGCGGCGAAGGCGTGGTCGGTGACCAGCGCGACGGCGGCCGTCGCGACCCCGCCGCGGACGATTTCGGACGAGACCCAGTAGCCGATCCACGCGGACCGCAGCGACGCCCGGACGACGTTACCGACAGTGATCTGACCGGCCAGACGACCGTCGAGGGTGATCGTGAACGGCAGGCACTGACCACGCCGTGCGAGCGACCGCAACGCCGCCCACTGCGACGGCCACGACCAGAAAGCGTTGCGTTCGGGCCACGGCCCGACGCCGGTCGGCTCCCACATCTCGAGGTGCGCCCGGTCCCGGAGCCGGATCCGGCTCCACTCGCCGGCGTCGCGCAGCCGAACCGGCCGGATCGCGACCTCCCCTGCGGGCACCCGCAGCGGGCCGAGCCGCGACGGCCAGCCCGGGTGCCGGCTTTCGACCGGGTAGGAGACGCCCGACACGGAGTTCATCAGGCCCGTTGCGCCAGGAAAGTGACCTGGACCTGCTCGCCCGCGGCGACCTCCGTCATCTCCTCCGGCACGTTGATGAGGCAGTTCGCTTCGGCCAGCGACGCGAGCAGGTGCGCCCCGGACTGGCCGAGCGGCTGGACCAGGTACTCGCCGTTGGCCTCGTCACGCAGGAGCTGCCCGCGCAGGAAGCCGCGCCGGCCCTCGGTCGAGGTGATCGGCGAAAGCAGCCGCGCGCCGACGATCCGCCGGTGCGGGTTGCGCGTGCCGCGGGCCGCCCGGATGAGCGGCCGCACCAGCACCTCGAACACCACCAGCGCGCTCATCGGGTTGCCCGGGAGCAGGAACGTCGGCACCGAGTCGGGACCGAGCCTGCCGAACCCCTGGACCGAGCCGGGGTGCATCGCGATGCGCGTCGCGTCGATCCGGCCGAGGTCGGACAGCGCCGAGTGGACCTCGTCGCCGGTGCTGCCACCGGCACCGCCGGCGACGACCACGATCTCCGACATCAGCAGCCGGCCTTCGACGATCTCCCGCAGCCGCTTCGGCTCGCTCGACACGATGCCGACCCGGCTGACCTCGGCGCCCGCGTCCCGCGCGGCCGCGGCCAAGGCGTAGGAGTTGACGTCGTAGACCTGCCCGACCGACGGCGTCCGGTCGATGTCGACCAGCTCGTCGCCGACCGACACGATCGAGACCCGCGGCCGCGGGTAGACCAGCACCTTCGCCCGGCCGACCGCGGCGAGCAGGCCGACCTGCGCCGACCCGATCGTGTCGCCGCTGCGGACCGCGACGTCGCCGATCTGGACGTCCTCGCCGGCCCGCCGCACGTACCCCGCCGACGGCACCGAGCGGTGCACGGTGACCTTGGCCTGGTGCCCGTCGGTGTAGGCGAGCGGCACGACGGCGTCGGCCAGCGTCGGCAGCGGCGCGCCGGTGTCGACGCGCACCGCCTGGCCCGGCTGGAGCCGTCGCGGCTGGCGCGAGCCCGCCGCGATCTCGCCGACCACCGGCAGCTGCACCGGTTCCTGCCCGGCCGTGCGCACGTCGACGCTGCGCACCGCGTACCCGTCGACCGCCGCCTGGTCGAACCCGGGCAGCGCGTGCTCGGCGACCACCTCCTCGGCGCAGAGCAGTCCCTGGGCCTCGGAGATCGCCACCCGCACCGGCCGGGGCCGGACGGCGGCGTCCAGCGTCATCGCGATCTGCGACTCGACCGAGCGGAACTCGGCCTCCTCGTCCTCGGCCACTTCGGGCCGCGCCTCGTCGAGGGATTCCGTCATGGGCGATCTGTCCCGATCCGTTCCGTCAGCCACGCCCGTAAAGATGGACCGTACTCGGGCGTTTCAAGCGCGAAATCGACCGCGGCGCGCAGGAAACCACCCGGATTCCCCAGGTCGTGACGTCCGCCACGGTGCACGACGATGTGCACGGGGTGTCCTTCGGTGATCAGGAGCGCGACCGCGTCGGTCAGCTGGAGCTCGCCGCCGGAGCCCGGGGTGATGCGCTTCAGCGCGTCGAAGATCGCCCGGTCGAGCAGGTAGCGGCCGGCCGCGGCGAAGGTCGACGGCGCGTCCTCCGGCTTCGGCTTCTCGACCATGCCGTGCACCTGCTTGACGTCGTCCTCGCCGGTGTCGCTGACGTCGAAGACGCCGTACGGCGAGATCTCGGCCTTCGGGATGTCGAACGCGCAGAGCACGCTGCCGCCGTGCTTGGCCCGCACCTCGCTCATCCGCTCGAGCACGCCGGTGGGCAGCACGATGTCGTCCGGCAGCAGCACCGCGACGGCCTCGTCCTCGGGCGTCAGGTTCGGCTCGGCCTGCGCGACGGCGTGGCCGAGGCCGAGGGCCTGCTCCTGAATGGCGGTCTCGACGGCCAGCAGAGCGGGCCCGCGGCGGACCTTCGCCAGCAGCTCGGTCTTGCCCTTGGCCTCGAGGTTCGCCTCCAGCTCGGGCTGGTCCTCGAAGTACTTGACGACGGCTTCCTTGCCTGGCGAGGTCACGATGACCAGGCGTTCCGCGCCGGCGGCCGCGGCCTCGGCGGCGACCAGCTCGATCCCCGGTGTGTCCACCACGGGCAAGAGTTCCTTGGGCACGGCCTTCGTCGCCGGCAGGAAGCGTGTACCGAGCCCTGCGGCAGGCACGATGGCGGTTCTGAACGTCTTGGAGGTTGCGGCGCCCGTCATGGGCGCAAAGCCTAACGTGAGGCCATGCATGCGCTGGGCAATGAGCACCTGAGCAAGGCGGAGTGGCGTACCCGCCTCACGCGCGCTAGAGCGGAACAGCCCGCCGAATCGCACGCCCACGAGGCATCGGCGCTGGTCAGTGCGGTGTCGAAGGTCACAGCCACGACCGTGTGCGCGTACCTGCCGTTCGGCACCGAACCGGGCACGACGGCGCTCGTCGACGCGCTGGCCGCCGGCGGGGCGCGGGTCCTGCTGCCGGTGATCGCCCCGGCCCCCGGTCCACTGGACTGGGCGGAGTACACCGGCGAGGCCGATCTCGCGCCCGGCCGGCTGCGCGGCTTCCTCGAGCCGAGCGGAAAACGCCTGGGTGCCGCCGCCGTGGGCGCGGCCGAGCTGGTCCTGGTGCCCGCGCTGGCCGTGGACCGCCAGGGTGTCCGCCTGGGCCGCGGCGCCGGGCACTACGATCGCTCGCTGGTGTTCGCCGCGGCCGGGGCGCGCCTGCTCGCCGTCGTCCGCGACGAAGAGCTGGTCGACCGGCTGCCCGGACAACCTCACGACGTGCGGATGAGCGGCGTCTTGACCCCGGGTCGAGGCGTGCTCGAGCTGCCGATGTGAGCAACGAGGAATTGCGTTCGGGGAATGCTTTCAAGCACAATCTAGTTGGCACTCTTGTCGGATGAGTGCCAGCAAAGGAGCCCTCAGTGCCTACGTACCAGTACGCCTGCAAAGAATGCGACCACCGGTTCGAAGCCGTGCAGTCGTTCTCGGACCCCAGCCTGACGGTCTGCCCGCAGTGCTCCGGCCCGCTCCGCAAGGTCTTCAGCTCGGTCGGCGTCGTCTTCAAGGGCAGCGGTTTCTACCGCACCGACTCGCGTGAAGCCAGCAAGTCGAGCACCACCTCGACCCCGGCGAAGAGCGAGGGCAAGAGCGAAGGCAAGTCCGAGTCGAAGCCGGAGACCAAGACGGAGTCGAAGCCCAAGTCCGACTCGGGCTCGGCATCCTCCTCCTCGGGTACGACAAAAACCGCCGCCGCGGCCTCCTGAGCCCGGAGTTATCCACAACACCCCGGTTGTCCACAGGGTGCGGGCGAGGCCCTTCCGGCGGCCCGTCCGCTGCTCCTAACGTCGATCTTGTGCGGCACGTGGCCGCACCCGATCCGACCGAGGAGCACCTGTGGACGTCTTGGCGAAGCTCCGCACACTCGATCTCACCCGGCTGCCGAGCCGGCGGGCACGGCTGCTCCGCCGCTGGCTCGCCGTCGGCCTGCTGCTGACCGGGATCTTGCTCGTCGCGCATCCAGGCTCCGCGCGGGGCGCACCGACGACCCCGACCGTCGTCGCGGCGCGCGATCTCCCGTCCGGCGCGACGCTCCGCGCCGCCGACGTCCGGCTGGCCGATTTCCCCGGCGAGACACGCCCTTCCGGGGCCCTGAGCACCCTCGACGTCGCCGCCGGGCGGCTGCTGGCGGGCGCCGTCCGCGCCGGTGAACCCCTGACCGACGTCCGGCTGGCGATCACCATCCCCGCTTCGGGTGATCCGGCGACGGCGACCGTGCCGGTCCGGCTCGCCGACGCGGCCGTGGCCGAACTGCTGCGCCCCGGACAGCGCGTCGACGTCGTGGCCGCGCCGGGCGGGTCCGCGTCCGTGCTGGCCAGTGGGGCCACGGTGGTGACGATCTCGTCACCGGAAGCCGGCTCGGCGCGTCCGCTCGCCGGACCGGCCAAGGGACCGCTTGTGCTGCTTCGGCTTCCGGAAGAAGTCGCGACGAGGGTGGCGGCGATTTCACTGGACCGTCCGGTAACGGTTACTCTCCGCTAGCCCGCGTCCGCCGAGACGGGCGACGGCATCCCCCGGCAGGCTTCGGGGCGGTGGAGCACCGTCCCCGTTCGTGAGGAGAACCAGTGCTCAAGGGTTTCAAAGACTTCCTGATGCGCGGCAACGTCGTCGACCTCGCCGTCGCGGTGGTCATCGGCTCGGCGTTCACGGCCATCGTCACGGCGTTCACCACCGGCCTCGTCAAGCCGCTGATCAACACGATCGGCGGCACGGACGCCGCCAAGGGCCTCGGCTACCAGATCTTCGACAACAACCCCGGCACGTTCCTGGACTTCGGCAACGTGATCAACGCGGCGATCAACTTCGTGCTGGTCGCGGCGGTCGTCTACTTCGTGATCGTGCTGCCGGTGAAGCACGTGCAGGAGCGCCGCAAGCGCGGCCAGGAGCCGGGCCCCTCGGAGCCGACCGACGTCGAGCTGCTCATCGAGATCCGCGACCTGCTGCGGGCCCAGGCCCAGCGCGACGGCGGCCGCGGCTGAGGTCAGCGGTCGTGGTGCGGCGGCCGGTTCTCCCGGTACCAGTCGTCCGGGAGGCCGGTGCGCCGGTCCGGGTCGCGCTCGTCGGAGGTCGTCTCGGGCAGGACGTCCCCGAAGATCTCGTCGACCCGGCGGCGCTGCGCGCTGCCGGCCTGGTGGTCGCGTTCTTTGCCCGGCATGGCCCCAGTGTCCCACGACGCGTTCATTGACAACTCCAGAGCGAAGGAACGCTCTCGTCCGGGCGGTGCCCGGCGCGCGCTGTGGATCCGCAGCGCGCGACCGGGCATCACACCTCTTCGAGGCCCGAAAGCTCGTCGATCACGTGCGGCACGAGCGAGGTCAGGGTCGCCATCCCGTCGCGCACCGCGGAGCGCGAGCCGGCGAGGTTGACCACCAGGGTGCTGCCGGACACGCCCGCGAGCCCTCGCGAGATCCCGGCGTCGACGGCGCCGGCGGCCAGGCCGGACGCGCGGATCGCCTCGCTGATGCCCGGGATGGGGCGGTCGAGCACGCCGGCGGTGGCGTCGGGGGTGTTGTCACGCGGCAGCACACCGGTGCCGCCGACGGTGATCACCAGGTCGGCACCGCCGATCACGGCGGTGTTGAGCGCATTGCGGATACCCACGGACTCGGCCTCGACGACGACCACGCCGTCGACGATGAAGCCCGCTTCTTCGAGCAGCTCGGTCACCAGGGGTCCCGTGCCGTCCTCGTGCTCGCCGTGCGCCACGCGATCGTCCACGATGACCACGAGGGCCCGGCCCAGCCGTTGTGCACTCCGTTCCATGGCGCCCACCGTAGTCGGTTTCGGCGGCCCACTGCCGGGAGGTGCCCGGCGAGTTCTGACGATTCCGTGACGTGACCGCGCTCGTCGTGACGGCGCCCGGCGCGAGCACCTAGCGTGTCCGTTATGCGCGTACTGGTCACCGGCGGAGCCGGGTTCATCGGGTCACACATCGCCGATCAGCTGGCCGATGCGGGCGACGACGTCGTGGTGCTCGACAACCTGCTCGCCACGGCCCACGGCTCCCGCACACCACCGGCGTACACCGGCAGGCACCGGTTCCTGCGCGGCGACGTGACCGACAGCGAGATCGTCGCGGAGCTGCTGGACGGCGTCGACGCGGTGTGCCACCAAGCGGCCGTCGTCGGGCACGGGATCGACCCGTCGGACGCGCCGTCGTACGCCCTGCACAACGACTACGGCACGGCGGTTCTGCTGGCCGGGATGCACGCGGCCGGCGTGCGGAAGCTGGTGCTCGCGTCGTCGATGGTCGTCTACGGCGAAGGCCGGTACTCGTGCACCGACCACGGCGTCGTGCCGCCGTCGCCGCGCCGGGTGTCCGATGTGGACGCGGGCCGGTTCGAGCCGCGCTGCCCGGCCTGCGGCACCGAACTGGCCTGGCAGCTGGTGCCCGAAGACGCCCCGCTGAACCCTCGCAGCACCTACGCGGCCACGAAGCTGGCGCAGGAACACCTGGCCGGCGCGTGGGCCCGGCAGACCGGCGGCAGCGTCTGGGCGATGCGCTACCACAACGTCTACGGCCCGCGGATGCCCCAGAACACCCCGTACGCCGGCGTCGCTTCCCTGTTCCGCTCGGCGCTGGTCCGCGGCGAAGCCCCGCTGGTGCTGGAAGACGGCCGTCAGCAGCGCGACTTCGTGCACGTCCACGACGTCGCACGGGCCAACGTGCTCGCCCTCCACACGGCCGGCCCGGCGGGCGACAGCGCCCCGGTCAACGTCTGCTCCGGCACCCCGCACACCGTCGGCGAGCTGGCCGGGGAGCTGGCACGGGCGTGCGACGGCCCGGCGCCGCGGATCGTCGGCGGGGCCCGGGCCGCGGACGTCCGGCACGTCGTCGCCGACCCCGCTCGGGCCCGGGAGCTGCTCGGGTTCACCGCGGAAGTCGGGTTCGCCACCGGGATCGACGGCTTCGCGACAGCGGAACTGCGGGACCCGGTTTCGGTCTGACGGGAATGGTCCGGCGGCCGTCGCACTTGTTCCGGTCATGCACCGGATCACCGTGGGCGACTACACGATCGAAGCGCTGACCGACGGCCTGTGCCGGATCCCGATCCCGTTCTTCCCCGGACTGGACCCGGCCGAGCACCCCGAGGCCCTCGACCCGGACGGCACCGTGCACGTGCCGATCGGCGCGTTCCTGGTCCGCGGCCAGGGCCGCACGATCCTGGTCGACACCGGGTTCGGCCCGCGCGAGACCGGCTTCCCGCACGGCGTCACACCGGCCGCGGGCGACCCGACGCCGCCGATGGGCGAAGGCGGCGACCTCCTGGCTGCGCTGGCCAAGGCGGGCACGGCACCCGAGGACGTCGACACGGTGTTCGTCACGCACCTGCACTCGGACCACGTGGGCTGGCTGGCACCGGAGGGCACGCCGGCGTTCGCCCGCGCCCGGGTCGTCCACGGCGCGGCGGACTGGCACCCGATGGTCGAACGGCTCGGCCACGACGACTGGAGCCGCGTCGGGCTGGAAGCGGTGCGCACGGCCGGGAGCATCGAGGCGATCCACGGCGAAGCCGTCCCGCTGGCCCCCGGCGTCACCGCACGCCACGCGCCGGGCCACACCCCCGGGCACTACGTCCTCGACGTCGAGGCGGACGACGAGCGGCTGATCCTGCTGGGCGACGTCATCCACGCACCGGTGCAGCTGCGCGACGACCGGATCCACTTCATCGCCGACCACGACCCGGCCGAGGCGGCCCGCACCCGTCAGCGCTGGCTGGACGAGGCGGAGCGCACATCGGCGGTGATCGCCCCGGCCCACTTCCCCGGCCTGGAGTTCCTCCGCCTCGGCCCGGGCCGGACCCCGGTCGCCGTCTAGGGCTTCGTTGCGCAGGGCTACGCAGTCGCGCACGGCCGTCTCCACCGCGCCGGGTCCCGGCACAGCGCCCGGGTCACGACCAGTCGATCGTGCCGAGCACGTTGATCGACTGGAACTTCATCGACTTCATGGCCAGCGAGTTCCCCAAGGGCAGCCGGCCGCTCTCGCCGCGCGTCCCGGCGCCGAACTCGGTCCACTGCTCCAAGAATGCGCAGAGTGCGACCCCGGGCAACGTCCTCTTCATGGTTCCTCCCTGGTCAGAGTGATCCAGCCTCTGACGGGAAGGTGACCGGCCGCGGCGGCCGGGACTCGGATCAGCCGGCGGTCCCACCGATGTGGGTGTCACCCATCTCTACGACATCGCCAGCGGCAGGCGGACTTCGAACCGGCAGCCCGGGCCGTGGTTGTGCACGCCGATCTTCCCGCGGTGCGCCTCGACCAGGCCCTTGGCGATGGCCAGGCCGAGGCCGCCGCCGGTGGTCGTCCCGCTGCGCTCGGGCGTGCGGGCCTGCGTGCCGCGGAAGGCGACGTCGAAGACGCGGCCGATCTCGTCGTCCGGGATGCCGCCGCAGGAGTCGTCGACGGCGAGCAGGGCCTCGTCGCCGTCGACGCCGATCTGCACCGCGACCGTCCCATCCGGCGGGGTGTGGCGGATCGCGTTGGACACCAGGTTCCGCACGATCCGGGCCAGTTCCGGGTCGCTGCCGGAGACGATCGGCCAGGACTCGGCGTTGGCGAGCACGCGCACCCGCTTCCGCTCGGCGACCGGGCTCTGGGCGGCGACGGCGTCGCTGACGACGTCGCGCAGCGGCACCGCGGACATGGTGAGCTCGAGGGCGCCCGCGGTGATCCGCGAAAGCTCGAACAGGTCGCCGACCATCCCGGACAGCCGGGTGGTCTCCCCGCTGATCCGCTGGGCGTAGTCGGCGACCTCGTCGCGTTCGGAGACGACGCCGTCGGCCAGCGCCTCCGCCATCGCCTGGATGCCGGCCAAGGGGCTGCGCAGATCGTGGCTGATCCAGGCGACGAGTTCGCGCCGCGAGGCCTCGGCCGCGCGCTCCCGGTTCCGCGCCTCCCGCTCCCACACACTGCGGCGGGCGATGGCCCGGCCGAGGATGATCGCGGCTGGCACGGTGATCACCGCGACGAGCAGGCAGACCAGCAGCATCGTGGTCAGCGCCGGGGTGAACATGAACCCGCTGACGCCCAGCACGCCGACGAGCGTCGAGAGCACCGGGATCAGCACCAGCACGGTCAGCGTGGTGGCCAGGGAACCGCGGCGCAGCACGTAGAGCACCACGCCGCCCAGCACGGCCACGGGAAGGGCGAACAGCAACGCCAGCGGCAGGATGTGCCAGAGGTGCGCCAGAATCTCGCCGAAGGACTCTCCGGGTTCGATCACGGTTGCTCCCGGTCGTAGCGGTAGCCGACGCCCCAGACGGTCGCGACCCGGGTCGGCTTGGCCGGTTCGCGCTCGATCTTCTCGCGCAACCGTCGCACGTGGACGGTCACCGTCGACTGGTCGCCGAAGTCCCAGCCCCAGACCTTCTCCAGGAGGTCCGCCCGCGAGTAGGCGACGCCGGCGTGGCCGAGGAAGAACGCCAGCAGGTCGAACTCCCGGGTGGTGAGCGGGAGTTCACGGCCGCCGAGGGTCGCGGTGCGGGCGGTCATCTGCAGCCGCAGGTCGCCGTCGACGAGTTCCGCGGCCGCCGGTTCCGGGCGGGGCATCCGCGCGCGCCGCAGCACCGACGCCACGCGCAAGGCGAGTTCCTTGGGGCTGAAGGGTTTCGTCACGTAGTCGTCGGCGCCGAGCTGGAGCCCGGCGATCCGGTTCTCCTCCTCGCCGAGCGCGGTGAGCATGACGATCGGCACCTGGCTGACCTGGCGCAGCCGCTTGCACACCTCGAGGCCGTTGATCCCCGGCATCATGACGTCGAGGACGACCAGGTCGGGCTCGTGGGCGGCGAACTTCGCCAGCCCCTCGGCGCCGTCGCCGGCCATGTCGACGGTGAACCCGGCCACTTCGAGGTAGCGGCGCACGACGTCACGCACGGTCTCGTCGTCGTCGACCACGAGCACGCGCCCGGCCAGATCGCCTGTCATGTCTTCACCAGCCCGTCAGCAGCAGATGGTTGACCGCCAGCGCCGTCGCGGCCTGCGCGGCCAGCCACCACCGGCGCCCCGGCCGTGGCAGCAGAGCCGTCATCGGCAGCAGCCACGCCCCGAACGGTAGCCAGATCCGTTCGGTCTCCGCTTTCGACAGGCCCGAAACGTCGGCGAAGATGATCGCGAGCAGGGCGGCGATGCCGAGGAGGAGCACCGGGTCGGCCCACAACGCGCGGCGGGGGCGGGGCAGGAACGCCTCGGTCAGGCCACGCCGGAGGGCGGCCACGACCGCGGGGCCGAGCGCCACCGCGACCGCGGCCAGGTCTGCCCACACCCAGTAGGAGTACGGCCGGACCAGGGCGACTCCCTGGTAGTAGCGCTCGACAACCAGGTGGTAGCCGTCGAGCCACCAGAAACCCGCCCAGGCGAAGACGGCGACGACAGCCAGCGCCGCCACGATCGCCAGTGCCGCCGCTCGCCACTGCCGTCCAAGCACGGCCACGGCCAACGCGACCACGCCCAGCAGCACCAGTCCGTACGACAGGAAGATGCCGAAGCCCAGCAGTCCGCCCGCGGCCAGCCCGGCGGGCGCGGCGTACCGGCGGCCGTGGGCGAACCCGTTCGCGGACAGCGCCAGCAACGCCAGGCCGGTCGCCGTCACCCCGGCGAACAGGCCGTCCGCCGACACGCCGATCCACACCGCACCGGGGGTGAGCACGGCGAAGGGCAGCACCGAGCGAGCCGCTTCCGGCCGGCCGAGCAAGGCGACCGTGGCGGGCACGGCCACCGCCACCAGGCTGCCGACGAGCACGACGGCCGTCGCCGCCCACGCGCCGCCGTGCAGGCCGAGCCGGTCCAGCCAGACGAAGACAAGCGTCGCACCCGGCGGGTGCCCGGACACGTGAGTGGTCCAGGAGTTCGGCTGGAAGTCGAGGATGCGGGAGGAGAACTCGCGCAGCATCCGCGGGATGTCGGTGATCCCGGGTACCTCGTGCAGGTACTCCTGGGGAATGGTGAGGTGCCCGGCGAACCCGCGCGCCCAGCCGTCGACCAAGGTCAGCGAAAAGATCCAGGCGAGCGAGGCGAAGTAGCCGGCGACGAGGGCGCGGCGCCACGGCAGGCGAGTGGCCAGGGCCGGGCCGTAGAGCACCACCACGGCGGCGATGAGCACCGCGAACACCGACCCGGGGCCGACGTGCGGCAGCCAGTCGGCGAACAGCGGCGGCGCGCTGACGAAGATGACCACACCGGAGTTCGGCCGGTTGTAGTAGAGGCCGGCCGCGGCGGCCGCAGCTACGAGCACCACGGCCGCCGCGACGGCGAGGAGATCGGCCCGGCGGGCGCGGCGCGCGGGTCGATCGGGTGGCAGGTCTTCGGGTTCGCGGGCAGACGGCTCGGCAAGCCCGGCTGCCGACTTCGGCTCGCTCATCGCCGTCCACCCTAGGGCCCTGTGCCGGGATCCGCGGTCCGGCGACGGCAGCCGTAACGAGCCGGTAAGAACTCGTCACCCGATTGGTCAATGTCATGATTCAGTAAGCACTGCAACGGTTTCCCACCGTCCACGATAGACCTACCGTCAGCGGCGTGACTGACTTGGAAGTGGACGTGGTCCTCCCCTGCCTCGACGAGGCGGGCGCCCTGCCCGGTGTGCTCGGCGGGCTGCCGCCGGGCTACCGCGCGATCGTGGTCGACAACGGCTCGGCCGACGGCTCGCCCGAAGTGGCCGCCGCGCTCGGCGCGAAGGTGATCCACGAGCCGCGTCGCGGGTACGGCGCGGCCGTGCACACCGGCTTGGAAGCCGCCACCGCGGACATCGTGTGCTTCGCCGACGCCGACGGCTCCCTGGACCTCGCCGACCTGCCGCGGCTGGTGGCGGCGGTCGTGGCCGGCGCCGACCTGGCCGTCGGACGCCGGGTGCCGACCGGGCCCGGGGTGTGGCCGTGGCACGCGCGGGCGGGCAACGTCGTGCTGTCGTTGTTGCTGCGCACCCGCGGACTACCGGTGCGGGACATCGCGCCGTTGCGCGCCGCGGACCGGCGGGCGCTGCTCGGCCTCGGCATCACGGATCGCGCGTTCGGCTATCCCCTCGAGCTGCTGATCAGGGCACAGCGCGCCGGGTGGCGGGTCCGCGAGTTCGACGTCCGGTACGGCGAACGGGCGAAGGGCACGAAGTCGAAGGTGTCCGGCTCGGTGCGGGGCACGCTGCGCGCGGTCCGCGACTTCGGGCGGGTGCTGGCGCGATGAAGGCCGAATTCGTGCTGCTGGTCGTGGCCAAGGCACCGGTGCCGGGGTTCGCCAAGACCCGGCTCTGCCCGCCCGCGACACCGGCCCAGGCGGCGGAGATCGCCGCGTCCGCGTTGCTCGACACCCTCGACGCGGCCTGCGCGGTACCCGGCGCCGCGCCGGTCGTCGCGATGACCGGCGACCTCGACGCCGCCGCCCGGGGCGCCGAAATCGGGGTCGCGCTGCGCCGCGCGACCGTGATCCCGCAGCGTGGCTGGGACTTCGGCGCCCGGCTGGCGAACGCCCACGCCGACGCCGCCGCGGTGCACGCCGGCCTCCCGATCCTGCAGATCGGCATGGACACCCCGCAGGTCACGCCGGATTCGCTGGCCGCGACGATCGCCCCGGTCCTGCGGAACGGCCGCGACTGCGTGCTCGGCCCGGCCGCGGACGGCGGCTGGTGGGCCCTCGGCCTCACCGACCCGCGGCGGGCGCAGGCCCTCGCGGGCGTCCCGATGTCCCGCGACGACACCGGCGAACGCACGCTGCGTGCCCTCATCACGTGCGGGCTGGAGCCGTGGCAGGCGGCCGAACTGTCCGATGTGGACACGATGACCGACGCTCGCCGGGTGGCGCTCGAATGCCCGGACAGCCGGTTCGCCCGCGCCGTCGCGGCCGTTGATCGGGCGGCCGCCTGATGACGGCGCCGGCGAGCACCGGAAGCGAGTTCGACCGCGGCCTGCTCGGCCACCGCTGCTGGCTCGAGCTGCCCAGCGGCGAACAGATCGAGTTGCCGGTCGAGCGTTGGGCCCAGGCGTCCGACGGCGACGAGGTGCTGCTCGACGCCTGCACCGGCCCGACCCTCGACATCGGCTGCGGCCCGGGTCGGCTGACCGCCGCGCTGGCCGAACGCGGCATCGTCGCGCTGGGCGTGGACAGCTCACGCACAGCCGTCCGCCTGACCCGCCGCCGTGGTGGGAGTGCGTTGCACCGCAACGTCTTCGACCACGTGCCCGGCGAGGGCCGCTGGCGGCACGTCCTGCTGGCCGACGGCAACATCGGCATCGGCGGCGACCCCGCGGTGCTGCTGCGTCGTGCGGCCGAACTGATCGCCGATGACGGCGATGTCCTGGTGGAACTGGACCCACCCGGCGGCGGCCTGCGGCACGAGCGCGTCCGGCTGCGGCCTGGCCACGCCGACGTCGCGTGGTTCACCTGGGCCTGGGTCGGCGCGGACGCCATCGCCGAGGTCGCGAACCGGGCCGGGCTGCACGTCCACCGCACCACCCGGCACGGCCACCGCTGGTTCGCCCGGTTGGAGAAGCCGTGAAGCCCAAACGCACGCCCCTCGCGGTGCGCGCCCGCGAAGCCCGGGCCCGGCTGAACGACCGCGTCGACCAGCTGCCGATCCCCAAGGAAGAACAGTTCGAGGCGGCGGCGCACCACGAGCGCGTGACATCGAAGATCGGGCTGGCGCTCGCGGTCACGTTCACGACCTGCTTCGTGACGGGCCTGATCAGCCACTTCATCCAGCACCCGCCGGAGTGGTTCTTCTGGCCGAGCCGCCCGGTCGGGCTCTACCGGGTCACGCAGGGGCTGCACGTGATCTCCGGCGTGGCGTCGATTCCCCTGCTGCTGGCGAAACTGTGGAGCGTCTACCCGAAGCTGTTCGGCCGGCCGCTGGTCCGCTCGCTGCCGCACGCTCTCGAACGTCTCTCGATCCTGGTGCTGTCGGGTTCGGCGTTCTTCGAGCTGACGACCGGCCTGCTGAACGTCGCGCAGAACTACCCGTGGGGGTTCTACTTCCCGCAGGTCCACTACGCGGTCGCGTGGCTGGCGATCGGGTCGATCCTGGTGCACGTCGCGGTCAAGCTGCCGGTCATCCGCCGCGCGCTGAGCCGGTTCAACTCGGAAATCGAGGAAACGCCGGCCGTCGGACTGTCGCGGCGCGGCTTCCTCCGCACCACGGGACTGGCGACCGGCGTCGCGGTGGTCGCCACCGCCGGGGCCACGGTTCCCTTCCTGCGCGGCGTTTCCGGCCTCGCCTGGAAGACGGGCAAGGGCACGCAGGGCCTGCCGGTGAACCGCACGGCCGTGGCCGCGGGCGTCACGCAGACGGCGCAGGCGGCGGTCTGGCGGCTCTCGGTGGTGACCCCGCGCGGCACCACGAAGTTCTCGCTCGACGAGCTGCGCGCCCTGCCGCAGACGACGGCCGAGCTGCCGATCGCGTGCGTCGAGGGCTGGAGCCAGTCGGCGACCTGGCGCGGGATTTCCTTGCCGACGCTGCTGAAGGCCACCGGGTCACAACCGGGCACGGCGGTGCGAGTGTCCTCTTTGGAGCGTGCCGGGCTGTACGGCGTCAGCGTGCTCCCGGGCGAGCACACGGCCGACGACCTGACGCTGCTCGCGCTGGAGCTCAACGGCGACGTCCTCGACCTCGACCACGGCTTCCCGTGCCGGATCATCGCGCCGAACCGGCCCGGGGTGCTGCAGACGAAGTGGGTCACGAAACTGGAGGCCCTGTGAAGACCGCCCGTGTGCTCCTCGCCTTACCGGGCCTCGCGGCCCTGGTGTGGGGCGTGGTCCTGTTCGCCGACTACGCGCTGCCGTTGCGCCCGGACGTCTTCGGCACGATCGGCTGGCTCGTGGGCGGCCCGATCCTCAACGACGCCGTCATCGCCCCACTGACGGCGATCCTCGGCCTCACCTTGGCCCGCGTCCTCCCGCAACCCTGGAAGACCCCGGTGGTCACGGGCACAGTCCTCACGGGCGTCTTGCTGATCCTGGCGTTCCCGCTGCTCTGGCGTCCCTACGGCACCGCGCCCATGCCCGGCCTCCACGACGGCAACCCAGCGCTAGGGCTCACCTTGACCTTGGCCGCAGTCTGGCTGGCAGTGGTCCTGACGGCCCTACGCCACCGCCTGACACCCCACCGCAAACGCCCCACCCGCCCACAAACTCGCCGCACCTAACCGACCCCCCAGGCACGCAACCCGACCTCCCAGGCACGCGAGCCGACCCTCCAGGCACGCGTGTCGTCCACCCAGGTACGCGTGTCGTCCCTCCGGACACGCGTGATGCCCCTCCAATCACGCGTGATGCCTCCCTGATCACGCGCGATGCCCAGCCAGACACGCGAACAGCCCGTCCGCAAGCCCCCACAAATACGGCCACGCGCGACCGGCATCGAAATCCGGTCGCGCGTGGCCTTGTGGGTCCGGCCCCGAAAGCTACGGGGGTCGAGCCAAGTTGGTCTCGGCCGCGCCAGGGCGGCCGAGCGTCTGGAATGGATCAGTTGGGGGTGACGGGCTGCCCGCCGAGGGTCACCTCGACCGTGCGGCCACCCTGGAGGGTGAACGTCGCCTTCTCGTCCGGCGCCCGGGTGCGGATCGCGGCGACGAGCGTGTCGGACGAGTCGATGTTGCGGTCGTCGATCTTCGTCACGATGTCGCCCGACTTCAGGCCGGCCTTCTCCGCCGGGCTGCCGGCGGTGATGGCACCGAGCTCGGCGCCGCCCTGCGGGGCGTCCTTGACCTGCGCGCCGATGTAGGTCTGCACGGCCTGGCCGGTCTTGATGATCGTGTCCGCCGTGCGACGGGCCTGGTCGATCGGGATGGCGAAGCCGATGCCGACGTTGCCGCCCTCGGACGCGCCCTGGCCCTGCCCCTGGCCACCCTGCGCGGACTGCGGGCTGTAGATCGCCGAGTTGATGCCGATGACCTGGCCGGACATGTTGGCCAGCGGACCGCCCGAGTTGCCCGGGTTGATCGCCGCGTCGGTCTGGACGGCGTCCATCACCGTGGTCTGGTCACCGGTGCTGCCGCCCGCCCGCACCGGCCGGTGCAGCGAGCTGACGATGCCCGAGGTGACCGTGCCGGCCAGCTCGAACGGCGAGCCGATGGCGACGACGGACTGGCCGACGCGCAGGTCGTCGGACCGGCCGATCTCGACGGGGGTCAGGTTGCCGACGCCGTCGACCTTGACCACCGCGATGTCCGTGGTCGGGTCGCGGCCGACGACCTTGGCGGCGGCCTTCCGGCCGTCCTGGAACACGGCCTGGATCTGCCCGCCGCCCGCGGCGACCTCGACGACGTGGTTGTTGGTCAGGATGTAGCCGTCGGTGCTGATGACGAACCCGGAGCCCTCGCCGGCCCCCTGCTGCCCGCTCACCTGCAGCTCGACGACGCTCGGCGACAGCTTCTGCGCGACGGACTCGACCGAGCCGGCGGGCGCGTTGCCGGTCTGCTGGGCCGGCTTCGGCGCGTCGAGCGCGTTGCTCGACGGGCCCGACGTCCCGCCCGTCAGGTACCCGACCGTGCCGCCGGCGATGCCGCCGACCAGCAGCGCGACCAGCGCGACGCCGGCGAGCAGCTTGCCGCCGGAACGCTTCTGCTTCGGCGGCGGGGCGGCGGGCGCGTTGTAGATCGACGTGCCGGGCGGCCCGTACGCGTTCGGCGGCGGGTAGACGCTCTGCTGGGGGTGACCCTGCGGCGGCGTCTGCGCACCCGGCGCGGACCAGGGGTTCGCGTTCTGCGCCCCGTAGGACGGATCGGCCCCCGTGACCGCGTGGTAGGACGGCTCGGCCGGCGCCGCGTAGTGCGGTGTGCCCCCGGATGGAGTCGCCGTGCCCGGGTCGCCGTAGGGGCTGCCGGACGCGCTCTGCTCGCCGTACGGACTGGCGGGCGCGCTCTGCTCGCCGTAAGGACTCCCGGCCCAACCGCCCTGAGCGGCATCCTGCCCGGAGCCGGGCTGGGCGTCCGCGGAAGGCCGCGGGGTCGCGGGGTCGTGCGCGGTGGGGTCGTTCTCGGTCATGTCATCACCTTGCGGGACGGTCCTGAGAGGTTCCTGAGCCGAACCTGTGCATCGGAGATGAGTATGGCCGGGTCACCCCGCCGCGCGGAGCCGTTCCGCGATTTGCTCCGGTGTCGCGTCGTTCACCCAGACCGCCATGCCCGATTCGGACCCAGCCAGGTACTTCAGCTTGTCCTTCGCGCGCAACACGGAGAACAGCTCCAGGTGGAGCCAGCCGAGCTCGCGGTCCTGGCGCACCGGCGCCTGGTGCCACGCCGCGATGTAGGGCAACGGCCGGTCGTACAGGGCGTCACAGCGGCGCAGGACGTCCAGGTAGACGTCGGCGAAGTCGTCGCGCTCGGCGTCGGTCAGCGCGGGGATGTCCGGAACCTGCCGGTGCGGCACGATCTGCACCTGGACCGGCCAGCGGGCCGCCGGCGGCACGAACGCCGTCCAGTGCTCACCGGACGCCACAACCCGCGCGCCGGACTTGCGTTCGGCCGCCAGGACGTCGCCGAGCACCGGGCGGCCGTGTTCGGCCTGGTAGGCGCGGGCGACGTCGAGCATGCGCGCGGTCCGGGGCGTGACGAACGGGTAGCCGTAGATCTGCCCGTGCGGGTGAGACAGGGTGACGCCGATCTCCTCACCGCGGTTCTCGAACGGGAAGACCTGCTCCACACCGGGCACTTCGGACAGCCCGGCGGTCCGGTCGGCCCAGGCGTCCACCACGGCCCGCACCTGCTTCGGCGTCAGGCCGGCGAAGGAACCGTCGTGGTTGCTGGTGAAGCAGACGACTTCGCAGCGGCCCCGCCCCGGCTTGACCGGCACCAGCCCGAGACCGTCCACAGTGGTCGGTTCGCCGGTCACATCCTCGGCGAAGGACGGAAAGCGGTTCTCGAACACGACGACGTCGTAGTCGCTTTCCGGGATCTCACTGGGTTTGCCGGGCTTGCTCGGACACAGTGGACAGAGGTCGGCGGGCGGCTTGTACGTCCGCGTCTGCCGGTGCGCGGCCATCGCGACCCACTCGTGGGTCAGCGGGTCGAGCCGGATCTCCGACGCGGCCGAAACCGGCGGCAGGTCGCGGGTGTCCTCGGCGACGCGCTCGGGCGCGCCGGGCTGGTCGAAGTAGATGATCTCCCGGCCATCGGCCAGGCGCCGTGACGTGCGCTTCACGCTTCTTCAGCCTCGACTGTCTCCGCCGTCTCGGCGATCATGAGTTCCCCTGCCCTTTCGGCGAGTATTTCCTTGGCTTCGGCGGAAATCCCGTCGTCGGTGACGACGACGTCGGCCTCGTCCAGGTCGGCGATCGTCGAGATGCCGACGGTGCCCCACTTGGTGTGGTCGGCGAGCACGACCAGCTTGCGCCCGGCCTCGACCAGCGCGCGGTCGGTCTCGCTCTCGGTCAGGTTCGGCGTCGTGAACCCCGGCCCGTCGGACATCCCGTGCACGCCGAGGAAAACGACGTCGAGGTGCAGCGACCGCAGGCTGTGCACGGCGACCGGCCCGACCAGCGCGTCCGACGGCGTCCGCACGCCGCCGGTGAGCACGACGGTGCGGTCCGGCTGCGTCGACCCGCGCAGGACGTCAGCGACCTGGATCGAGTTGGTCACGATGGTGAGCCCGGAGATCGCGTCGAGTGCCCGCGCGAGCGTCCACGTGGTGGTGCCGGCGGAGATGCCGATCGCGGTACCGGGCCGGACGAGGTTCGCCGCGAGCTCGGCGATCGCTTCCTTCTGCGCGCGCTGGCGGACGGACTTGGCCTCGAAACCGGGTTCGTCGGTGCTCTTGCCGACGATCGACGTGGCACCGCCGTAGACCTTCTCGACGAGCCCGCGCCCGGCGAGGACGTCCAAGTCGCGGCGCACCGTCATGTCGGACACACCCAGCCTGGTCACGAGGTCACTGACCCGGACCGCACCGGTCCGGCGTGCCTCTTCCAGGATCACCGCCTGTCGCTGACGCGCCAGCACCGTTCACTCCGTCCCGAGTCGGCTCCCCAACCACACAAAATCCTACACGATTCAACACGGTATCCGCTGAGGCGATCGGGGTGAACTTTGAAACACCAGGTCACAGGCCGGGAACCAGAAGAGGCAGCAGAACACCCCAGCCGAACAACACCACCACCGGCGACACGAGCGCAACCCGCCAGCCGCGCGGGAGCGCGTCGGAGGTGACCAGCGCGGCCAGCCAACCTCGGGGGGACGCTGGCCACGCCCATGACCGCCCACGCGAGCAGGACGGCGGCCAGCAGCACGAGCGGGACCAGCACGAACGGGAGGAGGACGCAGCTGCCTCCGGTGCACCAGCCGGTCGTCGGCACCTGCGTCACGGCCACCGCCGCGACCACGCCGGCTCCTCCGGCGGCCAGGCATCGACGCAGCAGCATGCGCCGATCCTGGCCGGACACCACGGCGGCCGTCCCGGGAGTTACCCGACTGCGACCTCAGCCGGGCGCGCCCGGCAGCCGGATCGTCATCAGCGCGCCACCCTCCGGCGCCCGCGCGGCGTAGACCGCCCCGCCGTGGCGCTCGGCCGCGTGCTTGACGATCGCGAGGCCGAGCCCGGATCCGGGCAGCGTCCGCGCCTCCGACGAGCGGTAGAAGCGGTCGAACACCTTCGGCAGGTCCTCCTCGGCGATGCCCGGGCCGGCGTCCGCCACCTCGACCACCGCCGTGCCGTCGCCGAGCGGGTAGAGCCGCACCCAGACCGTCGCGTCCGGCGGCGAGAACTTCACCGCGTTGTCCAGCAGGTTCAGGATGGCGCGTTCGATCGAGCTGTTGTCCCCGGTGAGCACCCAAGGCTGCAGCGAGACGTCGAAGTTGATCTCGCCCGCGCGGCGCCGCGCCCGGTCCAGCGCGCGCTCGACGACGTCCAGCAGCTCGACGCGCTCGAAGCGCTCACGCGGCTCGTCCTGGCGGGCGAGCTCGACGAGGTCGCCGATGAGCTGGGTCAGCTCGTCGAGCTGGCCGCTGATGTCCGCGACGATGTCGACGCGGTCGGCGTCCGGCAGCGGCGGCGCGCCCGGCTTGCTCGCGGCGAGCAGCAGCTCGAGGTTGGTGCGCAACGACGTCAACGGCGTCCGCAGCTCGTGGCCCGCGTCCGCGACCAGCTGGCGCTGCCGCTCCTGCGAGTCCGCGACCGTGCCGAGCATGGTGTTGAACGTCTGGGTGAGGCGGGCCAGCTCGTCGTCGCCGCTGACCGGGATCGGCCGCAGGTCGCCGGTCTTGGAGACGCGCTCGGCGGCCGACGTCAGCCGATCGACCGGGCGCAGGCCGGCCCGCGCGACCGCGGTGCCCGCCGCGGCGGCGACCAGGATGCCCGCGCCGCCGATCAGGAACAGCACCAGCGCGAGCTCGTTCAGCGTGCGCTTGGTCGGGCCCATCGACTGGGCCAGCACGATGGCCTCGCCGTGCCCGGAGGGCAGCGCGACGACCCGGCTGTCCGTGTGGAAGTCCGTCCGCAGCGACTGTGCCGAATCGCCGTTGGCGACGTCGAGCTCCCGCTGGTCGAACGGCGGGGCCGAGCTCGACAGCGGGTAGGTCATCACGGCGTGCTGGACGTCGGGGGCGGCGTTGAGCTGCCCGATCTGCAGGTCCGCGCTCGCCAGGAAGGCGCCGGGGACCTGCCGCAGCTCGGTCTGCACCTGCGGCGAGTTGACCGCCGCCTCGGCGCGCGCGACGAGGCCGTCGTCCAGCTGCTGGTAGAGGTTGCTGCTGACGACCATGTACGCGCCGAGGGAGACCAGCGCGACGGCGCCGGCCACGCAGGCCGCGGCGAGCAGGGTCACCCGGCCGCGCAGGGAGAACCGGCGCGTACCCCAGCGGGTGCCGCGCGGGTCCTCCTCCCCCGGCGGGTCGATCACGGCGGGGTTTCCCTCAGGACGTAACCCACCCCCCGCACCGTGTGGATCAGCCTCGGCTCCGCTTCGGCCTCCGTCTTGCGGCGCAAATAGCCGACGTAGACCTCCAGGGCGTTGCCCGACGTCGGGAAGTCGTAACCCCATACTTCCTCCAGTATCCGGCCCCGCGTGAGGACGTGCTTCGGGTAGGAAAGGAACAGCTCGAGCAGTGCGAACTCGGTCCGGGTCAGGCTGATCTCGCGGCCGCCGCGGCGGACCTCGCGCGTACCCGGGTCGAGGGTGAGGTCCGCGAAGGACAGTGTCTCGGACGCCTGTCCGTTGGGTCCTTCCGGGACGGCGCGGCGCAGCAGCGCGCGCAGCCTGGCGAGCAGCTCCTCGAGCGCGAACGGTTTCGGCAGGTAGTCGTCGGCGCCGGCGTCCAGCCCGGACACCCGGTCCGAGACGGTGTCGCGGGCCGTCAGCACGAGGATCGGCAGGTCGTCGCCGGTGCTGCGCAGGCGGCGGGCGACCTCCAGGCCGTCGAGCCGCGGCATCATGACGTCCAGGACCATCGCGTCCGGCCGGTTGGCGATGATCGCCTCCAGCGCCTGCGCACCGTCGCTGGCCAGCTCGACCTGGTAGCCGTTGAACTCCAGGGACCGCCGGAGCGAATCACGGACGGCGCGGTCGTCGTCCACCACAAGGATGCGCATGGCGATAGTTTTACTCAGCGTGCTGAGACTCGCCTAAGAACACACACAGAACACACAAAGAGTTTCTCTCACTCCGGACCGCGCGCGACCGGCGCGTTCCAGTGCCGCCAGAGCGCGACCATCCGCACGGCCACCACGGCCGCGGCCGCCACGACGGTGACCGGCCCCTCGGGCAGTCGCAGAGCGTGACCGACGGCGACGAGCATCGAGCCGGCCAGCGCGGCCACGGCGTAGATCTCCTTCCGCAGGACCAGCGGGATTTCCCGGAGCAGCAGGTCGCGCACGGCGCCACCGCCGATCCCGGTCGTCATGCCGATCAAGCACGCGGCGTAGACGGTCGCGCCGGCGTTGAGCGCGATGGTCGTCCCGGCGGTGGCGAACACGCCGAGGCCGAGCGCGTCGGCGAGCAGCACGCCCCGCCGCAGCCGCGCGACCTGCGGGTGGAAGGCGAACACGACGAGCGCCGTCACCGCGCAGACGGCGAGGTAGGGCCAGTTCCGCAGCGTCGTCGGCGGGTGGATGCCGAGCAGGACGTCCCGGATGACCCCACCACCGAGCGCGGTGGTGAGCCCGACCACGACGACGCCGAAGACGTCGAGCCGGGCCCGCACGGCGGCCAGCGCCCCGGACGCCGCGAAGGCGACGAGCCCGAGGAACTCCAGCGCCGTGAGCAGCATCTATTGGTCGAGCAGGCCACCGCGGTAGGCCAGCAGCGCGGCCTGCACGCGGTTGGCCGCCCCGATCTTGGAGAGCACGGCGGAGACGTACCCCTTGACGGTGGCCTCGGACAGGTGGAGCCGGCCACCGATCTCGGCGTTGCTGAGACCCTGCCCGATCAACGCGACGACCTCGCGTTCCCGTTCGGACAGCGAGGCGAGCAACTTGCGAGCCGGCTGAGCAGCGCGTTGTTCGTCCCGGTGCGACTGCACCATCCGCGCGGCCACCCCCGGATCGAGGACGGCGCCGCCCTTGGCCAGGTCACGCACGGCCCGGAGCAGCGCGGCGGGGTCGATGTCCTTGAGCAGGAAGCCGTTGGCCCCGAGCCGCAGCGCGAGGCTGACGTACTCGTCGATGTCGAAGGTGGTCAGCATGGCGACGGTGGGCGGATCGGGCAGCGCGAGGATGGCCCGCAGCGCCCGGATGCCATCGTCGGGCGCACGCATCTTGATGTCGAGAAGGGCCACGTCAGGGTGATAACGGCGGGCGACTTCCACCGCGGATCTGCCGTCGCTCGCCTCGCCCACGATCTCAATGTCCTGGGCTCCGGACATCATCGCGCGCAACCCCGAGCGCACCAGTTCCTCGTCGTCGGCGAACATGAGCTTGATCAACGAAGCCCTCCGCAACAGCCAGTAGGAGGCGGCTCCCCGCGTCCCGTTAACGAAGGTTACCTACTGTTGTTCAGCAGTTCGAAACCAGACACGACCAGGTGAGCTGCTGGTCCGACCAGGTCAGGCGCCATCGGCCCACCCTGGAGGTGTAGGGCCGCAGTCAGAACCACTCAGTCGGGTGACGACGGAGGTCGGGTTACTCCATCCGTGCCCCTGCGCCAGCGCGTGTCCCGGGCCCGGTACGCTGGGGCTGGCAGTACACGCCCTCGTAGCTCAGGGGATAGAGCACCGCTCTCCTAAAGCGGGTGTCGCAGGTTCGAATCCTGCCGGGGGCACCTCAGGCAGCGTCTTACTGGTATTCGAGGCGCTTTACTGGCGATGGCACTCCCAGAAGCTCTCCCTTCAGTGGCCTGCCGAATCGTCGCTGTCCATCTGAATGTCGTTCCGAGCGAGACCGTGGAACCACTTGAGCACCTCGACGAGCCGCTCTCGACTGGTGCTGTCCACCACGAGTTCCAGGTCGAAGCCCGGTCGCTGGTCGAGTTTCGTTGCGGGCAAGTTAACCCCGTCGATCTTGTTGAACCGCTGCCGGAGCTCCTCACGCCTCTGCAGCTCGTCGAAGGGCTCCCGGCTGCGCAGGTACTGGAACACGACCTCGAACTTGCCGCTGGGGTAGACGGTTGCCGGCCAGATGTTGCCACCCGGGTCAGTCTTGTCACGGGACATGAGAAAACAAGAAGTTTCTTTTTCGACGCCATATTCGAGGTGGCCGCCTATTCCGGTCCAGACATTGAGCACCACTACCACCGCTTCGGCGACTTCGGGACCCTGGCGCTCCACGAGCTGGTCGCGGAACCGATCACGCAACTTGGGGTCTTGCCCTGGATCGGGCACGGTGAGCAAATCCGGAATTTCGGCTCCGAGAAGCAGCGCGAGTCCTTCGGTTGTGACGCGCTGTTCCGGGTTCGCCCTCTCGCGCGCGTCGAACTCCACACCCTCCGCTTCGAGCAGGCCACGCGGATCGTCAGTACGTTCAGGATCGACCCAGGCGAAGTTCGGTGACACTTTGCCGTCGGATTGCAGCACTCGGTGGGCGTTCACGGCCGTCGTCGTGGCCAGTCGTTGCCCGATGGCCACAGCGTGGCTGCCCACCAGCGCCGCGAGATCGCCGTAGGTGGTCCAAGATCCCGCGGGCAACTCCGCGAGTGCCTTGTTCATCACGTCCCACGCCGGCCCGGAAGGCTCGGCGCCTCGTTCGGCAGGTCCAGGCCATTCGGAGATCACACGCTCGGCGAGCGCGTCAGCCCGTTCGTGGATCTGCGGCCGTCCCCAACGCTCCTGCTTGGCGATCTCCTGGTTCATCAGCACGCCGCTGGTCGCGAGCTGCGGTCGCTTCACAGCGAACGAACTGTTGCTCAGCTTGGCGTTGTAGCCGGTGAGAGTGAGATTGCCCAGCGTGTGCACGAGCGCATCGTGCACACGGCCGAACTCCTCCCCGGGTTGAAGGTCCGCGCCTATCATCTGCCGCCATCCGGCGGTGGGGGTCTGCGGCAGCACGTGCTCAATGGTCAGGGAAGCGAGGTCGACCGGCTCTTTGCTGTCGTAGGTTTCCTCCAGCCAGCGCAGCACCAAGGCACGCTGCCGAGGTCGCCCGTTGAGGTAGTAAGGAATCGATCGGACGGACGATCGGATCTCCTCGTCACTCGCGTAGTACTTGCGGCCGGCTGAGAGGTAGCGACTGACCTCCATATCGACTTGGGCGTCGGCGTCCATTTCAGTGACGACGGCGAGCATGACGCGGTTGATACTGGCAGTAGCCCGGCCGATGAGGAGACGGCGGACGAAATAGCTTTCCAGGTACAGCATCGCCGCGGCGATCTGAGCGGAGTCGGCGGAACCGCGATCGCGTCGATCGAGCAGGTGCAGGAGTATCGGGTAGACGGTCGTGGTTCCCCACGCGTGGAGTCGCACGAGCCGATGCCGGACTGTCGCGTCCGGCTCACCCGACGGGTCGAGAATCATCCGCAAGAGTCCACCGAGCCGGACGAACCGGGCGATCTCTTGCTCGATCTCTTCTTCAGTGCGCATCCGATCGAGGCGGCGCTGCTGACCCGCGTAGGTGTCGGTCTGCTTGATGCGCGGATCACGCTGAACCAGATCGAGCCAGAACAGCAGTTCCAGCTGCCCGCTGTCGAGGTTCTCCTGGAGCGGCAGCCACAATGATTCGTAGACGACCTCGCCTCGAGTGGGCAGCCGCATGAACAGGTAGTTGCGCAGCAGGTCCGCTTGGCTGAGACGCTGGCCGGTGTTGTTCAGCGACTCGAAAATCCGGTGTGGGTTGTCAGCGCGTTGAGCGGTCACCGAGACCAGCGCCAGCCCTGAGATCACGGCATCTTCGATCCGTTCGATGTCCGTCGCGTCTTCGGGATCGTCCGCGGCGGCGAGCTGGGCTGAAAAGAATCGGTACGCCGCGCCGAGCCGGTCGCTACCCCCTGCCTGCGGCGTGGAGTTGAGGCAGGCCAGATACGCGGCCCGATCGGCCTGGGTGGGCACGAGCTTGAGCCGCTGTTTCTCCGGCTTCCACTTGTTGGTCAAATACTGCTGGTCGATTCGCTCACGATGCTCGGCGGATTCCGTCTTCGCGCGATGATCGCGAATCGCGCAGAGCAGAACCGACAGGGTGGTGAGACGCTGCTGGCCGTCGATCACGAGGAACTCCTGGACACCCGTCGGCCCGTTGGCCGGACTGGGCGCGAGCACCACCGAGCCGATGAAGTGGGTCAGGTCGGGATCTTCCATACGGTCTACCGCCAGCTGGACGACGTCCTCCCACAACCGCTCCAGCTGCTCGTTCCTCCAGGAGTACGTCCGCTGATACAGAGGGACCTGGTACTGCTTCGACCCTTCCAAGAGTTCCTGCAAAGTCGTCTCACGTGCCGCGACCACTGTCCTTCTCCTTCCCGAATCAAGGCTGGATGCCGAGGCGGTGCTGTTCGGCACGGATTATGCGCTGCGTTTCCGGGACAGTCTCGTCGCCGAGGGCGGGTGGGCGGTACTCGCTCGCGTCCACCGCTCGGCTATCCGCTTCCTTGGCGTCGCTCTTGCGTGCGAACTCTTCGAACAGCAAGCTCTTCCCCGCTTGGACTTCCCGGAGACGTTCGTCGACGCTGCCCTTGGCTAACAACCGATGCACCTGGACCTTGCGGATCTGGCCCATCCGGTAGGCCCGCGCGATGGCCTGGTCTTCCGTGCTGGGCTTCCACTGCGGTTCGGCGATGATCACCACGGAAGCCGCCTGGACGTTCAGGCCGACACCGCCGGCTTCGATCTGGTTCAGGAGAACGGCGTGGCCCGGCCGGCGGGTGAATTCGTCGACCAATGCCTGCCGTGCGGCGGGTCGGACGGCGCCGGTCAGCTGGCCCACCACATCACCGATTCTGGCGTGGATGCAGTTGAGCACACCGAGGAAGTTGGAGAAGATCACCACCTTCAGATCGTCCTCTCGCGCCTCTTCCACGATCTCGGCAAGCCGGTCCAGCTTGGCGGATCGAGGTGCGAAGAACGCCGCCTGACGCATCTGCATGATGTTGCCCGAACGCACCGCTGCGGCGTAAGAACGGGTGTCATCCGGGCCGAACTGCACCCAGTCCTCGACTTCGATCTTGTCCGGCAATTCGGTGAGTACGTCTTCCTGGTTGCGACGCAGGTAAACCGGTGCGACAGCGCGGCGAAACCGCTTCGCTCCCGCCAGTGCGTCGGCGGGATCCAAACCCCGGGCGATCCGCGGCTGCAAGTGGTGCACGAGGTTGCGGAACTCCTCGACGCGGTTCTCCATCGGCGTACCCGTCAGGAACAGTGCTCGCTGAGCTTGCGCGATGATCGTCGCGACGTTCTTGGCGCGTTGCGAATCCGGGTTCTTCATGTAGTGGGCCTCATCGACGACGAGCATCGCAATGCCGTCGCCGGCGATATCTTCGAGGCGACCGAGTGTGGTGAACGTGGTGACGGCGATACCGCCCGCGCGTCGCCATTGGTGCACGGCTGCGTCGCGGTCTGCACCGTGCAGGCTGTGCGCAGCGAGCGAGGTGTGCTTGCCGATCTCGTTGAGCCAGTTGATCTGCACGCTGGCGGGGCAGACCACGAGGAACCGGGTCTGTCCCTTTGCGGCCAGGTGGGCCATGACGGCGAGTGCCTGAACGGTCTTGCCGAGTCCCATCTCGTCGCCGAGGATGGAACGCTCTTGGTGGATCGCGTGCTGCGCTCCGAACATCTGATAACCGCGCAGAGTCGCCCGTAGCAAGCCGGTGTCGAGCGGAACGGCTTTGATCTTCTGCCGGAGTTCGTCCGAAAGGTATCCCTGGGCGGCCTCGGTCTCGTCGGCGGCACCGTGGCCCCCGACTGTCGACAGCAGCGCGTTGAAGCCGGCAGCGTCGTCGGCGTACTCCTGCCACAGCTGAGCGCGGGTGCGGCCACCAGGATCAACGGCCCTTTCGTACTGTTCGACGTCCCGCAGCAAGGCGATCGTGCGAGGTTCGGAAAGGATCGCTTCGAGCCCGGCTAGCGCGCTCAGCGCCACTTCCTTCTTCGCACGCCTACGGAGCAACATCGCGACGCGACTTGTGGCGGGTTCCGCATCCCTCACGAGGTGCGCGGTACGCGTTTCGAAGGCACGTAGTGCCGGCTCCAACGCGCGGCGCGCGCTGTCAGCGCGGCGGACAGCCGCCAGCGTGGCAAGCAGCTGCGTCTGGCCGAGGTCTTGGCGATCCGGATCGAACCGGATCCGGGTCTCGAGCCGGACTTCCCCCGTGTAACGGCGCACGGCCGACAACACCTGCTGCGCCGTCTGTTCCCCGATCCTGGGAACGCGCTGCAGCTGCAGCGACGTAACGCCGACGAGGTCCCCGACAGTGCGGTACCCGGCTCCGGCCAAGGCACTCAGCCTGGTTCCCTTGTTCGTCAGGTTGCGGAGATCCGTGATCGGCCGGTCTCCCAGCACGAGACCCACTTGGTGGTCGACCAGGACGCCGACTTGCTTGCGCGCATCTTCCCGGAGCGTCTCGGAGACCGGCAACAAGGAGGTTGCGCGCCCGGCGAGTACCTCGATGCCCCGGAGGACGGACTTGGCTTCCGCACCGATCTTCGCCTTGACTTCGCTGACCACCGCAGCACCAGCAGGCGGTTCGCCCGGCATCGGTTCTTTCGTGCTCAATCGAAGCCCCCTTGGCCCAGCTCAGCATAACCCGGGTCGTGCCGCTGTCACGCCGACTTGGTTATTGGCAACAACTGGAGCCGTCGCGAACGACCGTCAAGATCTGCCCAGGCGGAGGGCGAGGCCGAGCAGAAGACCCGCACCCACGACGAACACGAGGGTCCCCACACCGAGCAGGACGGTTTCGCCACGACTGCGAGCACCGCGGAGCCGGTGGTTGGCGGCAAGCGCACAAGCAGCGGCCCGATGGATGCCGCCCAGATCCAGTGCGGGTAGCGGACGAGGCCCCAGACCGCGAGAGCGGCGAAGAGCAGGCTGAGCAGCCACACTCCGAAGTAGGCCTTGCGCATGATCGCATCGGCGTCGAACAGCGGTGCTCCTCCTTGCCGGTCAGCCATCGAGCCAGTCCACCTCGGAGAAGTCTTCTTTTTTTGTCGGCCTCCGACAGATTCCCATACCATTCGGTCAGACCGGAGGTCGTCCTGTCGAGCAGGTCGGAATAGAGGTTCGAGCTCAAGATCCTCCGCGGTGTCACGTTGCCGGCCAGGAGTTCACGGGCGAGTTCGGCCGCCGCCGGGTTGCGGGTGTTCGCGGCCAGCTTCGTCAAGAGCGCACGACGAGCTCGATCCTTCACAGGGTCCAGCGAGAACACGGGCACTTTCTCGGTCATGGTCGGACTCCCGGTGGTCGTAGCCCACCGGCAGGGGGTGCCCCTCGAAACTGCCGCCGGAGCCGATGATGTCGAGCACGCTGCCATGAATGACACGCACCGTGTTCTGCACGTTCATCAGCAGGTTCGTCATCTGCGTCCAGCCGTCGACCACGTTCTTGCACTCCAAGGCGGCCAGACTCGAAAGGACCGCCTGAGCGACGACCGTTTCGACCAGTACTCCGCCGGCGGCGAGCTCGACGGCGCCCCAGAAGATGCTGTCGAAGATGTCCTGGATGACGTCGTTGATCGTTTCGGAGAATTCCCCGACGCCCTGCGCCGCCTCGCGGTACTTGTCACGCAACGCGGCAAGACCTGAGGCGTAGCCCTTGGTGGTCTCGCTCAGGCCATCGAAGTACTGATAAGCCTCATCGGCGGGCATTTCGGTCCAGGACGTGAGCAACGCGGTGATGTTCGCCTGCAGGTCTTGGGCCAGGTCGGCGCAGAAGAACGACAACGAGTTCAAGGCATCCGACGCCTTGGCGAACTGCTCCCAGTCTCCGGCCACCCAGTGAGAGAACTCTTCGACCGGATTGACGTTGATGGTGGCGTCCAGGAACTGCTGCGACCAGTAACCCGGCTGATCAGGTTACCCAGGTCGTTGACGATCTGAATCGGATTGGTGAACTCTTCGGCGCGCGGCGGCGTCAGCCGTTCCGCCGGAAAGGCGACCTGCCGGACGACCTGGGCGTTCGTGTCCGCGGGCAAGCCGGGCACCGAAGGCATTCGCGGTGGAGCGCCCGGATCGGGATACGTCCGATCCAGGCGATCGGCCGAGCCGCTGTCGACGTGGTCGTACATCTGCCAGGCGCGGTCGAGTTCGGCAGCGCTCGCCTCGCACACCGACTTCAGCTCGTCCAGCGCTTTGACGATTTCGTTCTTGACCTGCTCATGACTACCGACCAGTTCGGCTATCAGCCCGGGCTGTTCACCGATCCGCAGGTTCGCCTGCGCGAGCCTTCGGCAGCTTTGGCGTCGTCCTGGTGGTTCCTCACCAGGCCGCCGTAAAGCCCGACCTGAAAGGTGTCCACCGTGAAGCCCACCAGGTAACCCCTCTACGTAGTCGATCGAATTCGGACAGTATGCCACTCGATCAACGCGTGCGGCCAACAAAGCACGGGACGTGCGTCGCACCCGTCGGATTGATCACGACATTAGAAAGGCTGTGTGCGGTCGTGGGCTTGATCTGCTCCCTATCCTGAGCCGTCCGTCATCGGTTGAGCACGGCGAGACCGTCGGCCACCACGACGCCGTTGTGGAGGACTGTTCGGTCCTTGCCCCGGTCCATCACCGCGCTTGTCGGAGTTTCGCCGTCCACCAGCAGCAGGTCTGCTCGGTCTCCCACCGCCAGGCCTGGGCGGTCGTCGATGCCCGATAGGCGGGGGACGTCGTGGCTCATGATCGATGCTCCACCCATCGTCGCGACCGCCAAAGCCAGCTCGATGTGCGAGTCGCGGCGGAAGCCTCGGGTGAAGGCCAGTTGCCAGGTTCGGTCCAGTAGGTCGCAGTTGCCGTAGGGGCTCCAGTAATCCCGCTGGCCGTCCTCGCCCAGGCCGATGCGGACGCCCGAGGCGACCAGGTCCAGCAGGGGTAGCTGGCCGGCGGCGGAAGGGGCGACTGTGGTCATCGCTATGTCGAGTGAAGCGAAGTCGTCGATCACCCTGCGGCTTACCGACTCCGAGATCGAGCCCAGGTCGTATGCGTGGGACATCGTCACCTTGCCCCGCATGTCCAGCGCCCGGACTCGGTCGATCACCAAGTCCGTCGAGAACAGGCCCAGGTGGCCCGGCTCGTGCAGGTGGATGTCGATCTCGGCCTGGTGCTTCTCGGCCAGGGCGAAGACCGCGTCCAGGTGTCCTTTCGGGTCTCGGTCCAGCGTGCACGGGTCGATTCCGCCGATGACCGTTGCGCCGGAGCGCAATGCTGCGTCCAGGAGGTCCAGTGTGCCCGGCTCGCGGAGGATGCCTGCCTGGGCGAACGCCATTACCTGGACCTCGGCCTGGTCCGCGTACTTCTCGCGGGCGGCCAGGACCGCGTCCAGCTTCTCCAGGCGGCAGTCGACGTCTACCTGGGCGTAGCTGCGGACTCGGGTCGTACCCAACCCGATCATCCGCTCCAAGGTTCCGGCCACGCGCTCCGGCAGTGGCACCTCAGCCGAACGCCAGTTGAGACGGTCGTTCGTCATCATCGCGACCACTCCCGGGCCGCCCGTGTGGGGGCGGAACGGGAGGCCGATGCGCGTCGAATCCAGGTGGACGTGGACGTCGCTGAACGACGGGAACAGCAGGCGGCCTCGGCCCTCGAGCGAAGGAGACGCAGAAGGAGCGTGGGGGCGGATTGCCGTGATCCGGTCGCCGTCCAGTTCGACGTCGCTGCGCTCGCCGCCCCAGGGGCGGACGTCACTGATCAACATCGGAGACACGTTACTTGCCCAGCGCGTCCACGCCGGCCTGGGCGAACGTCTCGTCCTGGGCGCCCGACGGCGCTCCCGCGACGCCGACCGCGGCGATCGGGGTGGCGCCCGCGGTCACCGGGACCGCGCCGGCCAGGAACAGGGTGCCTTCGATGTCCTTCAACGTCGGGGTCTGCTGCAGGCGGCCCACCAGCTCGGACGTCTTCGCGTTCCACGAGACCGCCGTGAACGCCTTCTGCTGCGCCGAGCTGTAGGACTGCGGGCCCGCGCCGTCGCCGCGCAGGGTCAGGACCGTGTTGCCGTCGCGGTCCACCACCGCCACCGACACGTGCTGGCCGGCCTTGGTCGCGGCGTTCAGTGCGGCCTGGGCGGCCTTCTGCGCGGAAGCGATCGTCAGGTGTGACGTCTGGACGACGCCGGTGGCCGGAGCCGCCGTGGCCGACACCGCGCCGACCGTGGTGATGGCGAGCGCGGCGACAGCGGCGGCGATGCGGGTGCGGGTCGAGATCATGGTGCGCTCCTCGGGATCGTGGGGTTCGATGGCTCCAGCTTCAGCCCGCCAAGGGGTCGACGCGGTCGATGCGTCGGCGACGTTTCCCGCGTCGACCGGCCGACGTCCGGGTCAGCCGATCGGCTGATGCGCGGGCACCGAGCCCGGTTGACGCTGAGAGCGAAGGGGAGTGAACATGACGACAGCCGACTCGGACGCGCGGTGGCTCGCTGTGGTCATGCACTCGGCGTTCTTGCTGCTGGTGCTCGCCTCCGCGGTCCGGTTCCTGACCCGCCACGACGGCACCCCGCTGGCGCCCTGGGTGATCGCGCTGACCGCGGCCCTCGTCGTCGCGTACGGCGTCGGGCTGCTGAAGCCCGGCCTGGTCTGGCTGCTCGTCGTCCTGGTGTTCTGGATGGTGCTGGTGGTGCTCGCGCCCAGCTTCGCGTGGTCGGCGATCCCGCTGTTCGTCACCGGCCTGCGCACGCTGCCGACCGGCCCGGCCGTCGCCCTGGTCGCCGTGGTCACCGCGCTCGTGGTCGTCTCGCAGAACCGGCTGGCCGACGGCTTCGACCCGAACCTGACCATCGTGCCGATCGCCATCGCCCTGGTCACGACCGCGGTGATCACCTTCATGCGGCGGCAAACCGAGCGGCTGCGCGAGTCCGAACGAAACGCCGGGGTCCTGGCCGAGCGGCACCGGGTGTCCCGCGAGATCCATGACGCCCTCGCCCAGGGCCTGTCCAGCCAGGCGATGCTGCTGCAGGCCGCCGACCAGGCCTGGGCCCGGCCCGAGCTGGCGCGCGAGCACCTGCGTTCCGCCCTGCGCGTCGGCACCGGCAACCTGTCGGAAGCGCGCCGGCTCGTGCAGGACCTCGCGCCCGCCGATCTCGCCGACGCCACGCTCGAAGACGCGCTCCACGCCGTCGCCGATCGGCAGACGCAGGCCGGACTGCCCGCCGAGGTCCGCGTCGACGGCGACGAGCGGCCGCTGCCCGAGCGCGTTCAGTCCGCGTTGGTCCGCATCGCCCAGGGCGCCCTGGCCAACGCGCTCGAGCACGCCGACGCCGGCCGCGCCGTGGTCACCCTCACCTACCTCGACGACCAGGTCGTGCTCGACGTCGCCGACGACGGACGGGGTTTCGCCGTGACAGAAACAGAACCCGGCGAACGCGGCCACGGCCTGCCGGCCATGCGGGCCCGCGCGCAGCAACTCGGTGGCCGGCTGACCGTCGAATCCGCCCCTGGCCAGGGCACTGTCATCTCGGCCGCGATCCCGTTGGAGACTGCCCCATGAGTATTCGCGTGCTGGTGTGCGACGACCACGCCGTCGTGCGGGCCGGGCTGCGCGCCCTGCTGGCGGGCGCGGACGGCATCGAGGTCGTCGCGGAGACGGCGAGCGGGGAGGAAGCCGTCGCGACCGCGGCCACCGTGCGCCCGGACGTCGTCCTGATGGATCTGCAGCTGGGCGCCGGCATCGACGGGATCGAGGCGACGCGGCGGATCCTCGCCGACCCCGGCGCGCCCCGGATCCTGGTCCTGACGACCTACGACACCGACGCGGACATCACCCGCGCCATCGCCGCGGGCGCCACCGGGTACCTGCTGAAGGCCGGGTCCGCCAACGAGCTGTACGCGGCGATCGAGGCGGCCGCGGCCGGCCGAACCGCGGTTTCCCCGCCGGTCGCGGACCGGATGATGGCGCAGCTGCGCACCCCGCGGCCGTCGCTCACCGATCGCGAGCGGGACATCCTCCGCCAGCTCGCGCAGGGGCTGGGCAACCGCGAGATCGCCCGCGCGCTGTTCATCAGCGAGGCCACGGTCAAGACCCACCTGAGCCGGATCTACGGCAAGCTCGCCGTCGACACCCGGGCCGGCGCCGTCGCGGTGGCGAAGGAACAACGGCTGCTGGACTGACCGCTCACGGCTCGTCGTCCCACCTCGCGCCGTACGCGAGGCCCGGCGTCAGTCCCCGGAACCGCAGGTGGACCTCCCCCGCCGAATCGACCGCGTGGCGGCCGCCGCTGTAGGCCGGGTCTGAGACGTCTCGCTGGAATGCGCCCTCCAGGGTGCGGACCTCGCGTGGGTGCTCCAGTCCGAAGCGGACGCGCAGGTCGAACGAGTCGCACAGGTGCCGGGGCACGCACACCATGTACGGCCTCAGCGCCGCCGCCGACGGCAGGCGGAACAGGGCCGCGACCTCCCACAACTCGCCCCGGGCCAGCGGGCGGGGCAGCTCCAGGCCGTAGCCCCAGCGGTCGCTCGCCTCCATCCCGCGGTCCACCAGCGTGCCGCCGTACAACACCGTCACCGTCAGGTCCTGACGGCCGGCGGGCAACGACACCGCCAGGTCCAGCGAACGCAAGCCGTCCTGGTCGGCGACGATCCGGCGTTGCTCCAGGATCTCCGGCTGCGGCTGGTCGAGGACCATCGCCACCGTCAGCGACGTCGAGTGCCAGCGGTCGGCCGGGGACGCGGCCGGCGCGGCCGCAGCTCCGGTGGCCAGCTCGGCCAGCAGCTCGATGGCCTCGTCCACGCGACGGCGGACCGTCCGCGGGTCGCGGTCGACGCGCATCGCCGCCCACTTCACCCGGTCCTGGTACAGCGGCTGGCGGGCCTCCGCGCAGATCGCGAAGGCCGCCAACGCCGCCAGCCGCAGGTCCTCCGGCAGGTGCTCGGCCAGTTCGGACAGGCGGCCGGCCACCTTCTGGCGGACCGTCGCCAGGCCGTCCTCTTCGGTCACTTCGCAGGCCGACCGCAGCACCGGGCCCACCCGCTCCTCCAGCCTGCCCAGCAAGCCGCGCCCCTTGCGCAGGGTCTTGAGCTCCTGGACCAGTTCTGCGCGCCCTCTCACAGCCGGTCTCCTTCAGTGCGTTTCCATGACGTCTCCTTTCTGGACAGGATGCGACCGGCCGGTGGACGGGAAGTCGACAGAACGTGCATCACCGAGGCGATCAACGCCGTGCCCACGCGGACGCCGTCGCGGCCGAAGTACGTGCGGAACGTGCCGATCCGGCCGAGCGCGTCCTCGTCCGCGTCGCCGACGCCGAACGCCACCACCCGGGGACGGCGCGCCCACGCCGGGTCGGTCAGCGAAGCGAACGCCGCCGGCCAGGTCACCGGGTCCGTCGGCTGGCCGTCGGACAGGAAGAACACCACCGGGCGGTGCACCTGCAGCCGGTGCTTCTCCAGCCCGCCGACGTCCCCGTCGATGGCCTCGCGCAGGAACGTGAACGCCGGCCCGAAGTTGGTGCCGGCGCCCGCCCGCGGCGCGGGCAGCTCGGCGAGGTCGTCCATCGGGAGCAGCGGCTGCACCACGTGCGGGGTCTCCCCGAACCCGATCACGCTGCAGAGGATCCGGCCGGTGACCGACGCGTCGGCGTCCACGGCGCCGCGGAACTCCCGCAGTCCGGTGTTCAGCTCGTCGAGGTGATCCGCCATCGAAAGCGACACATCGCAAGCGACGTAGCACGGCAACACGTCGGACCCCATACCGGTTTCTCCCTCACGCCCCTGGTTCACCGGCGCAGCCTGGCAAGGCCGTGTGTATCGAACGTGCAGGAAATGCGGATTTTCGAAACCCTTTCGGCCGATTGCGCGATGTCATTTGCGGACAGCAAGCTGGCGCCGGGGAGGCCGCGTGGAGTTTCGGATGCTCGGCCCGCTCGAGGCGTGGCACGACGGCGCCCCGGTGCAGCTGGGTGACCAGCAGCAACGGTTCGTCCTCGTCGTGCTGCTCCTGAACGCGAACAAGCCGGTGACGCCCGCGCGCCTCGCGGAGATCGTCTGGGCCGGCCGGGAAGCCAAGCCCACCATGGTGCGCGGCTACATCAAGCGGCTGCGTGACGTCGTGCAGGACACCGACGTGACCATCGAGACGACCCCGACCGGCTACCTGCTGCGGATCGGTGACGCGCAGCTCGACACCGTCCGGTTCGACCGGCTGCGGACCGAAGCCGCCGAGGTCCGGACGCGTGATCCGCGCCGGGCCGTCGAGCTGCTGCGCGAGGCCGCCGGCCTGTGGCGCGGGGCGTTCCTCGAGGACATCGACATCGACCGCGTCGGCGGCCCGGAGGTGGTCTTCCCGGAGGAGAGCCTGCCCGACACCGTCGGCGACCTGGCCGAGCTGGAGCTGGAAACCGGGGACCACCGCTCGGCGCGCGACCGGCTGCGGCCACTCGTCCGCTCCGACCCGGCCGGCCAGATGCACGCCGAGCTGCTCATGCGCGCCCTGATCGCCGGCGGCGACCGGGTCGGCGCGCTGCGCGTCTTCAACGGCACTCGCGCCGCCCTCGCCGAGCTGCGCATGGAACCGGGTCCGGTGCTGCGCAACCTCGCCGCGCGCGCGGAGCACGGCGAACCGCCCAGCTCACTGCCGTCGCGGCCCGGCGGGTTCACCGGCCGCGCCGCGGAACTCGCCACGATCGAGACGGCGGCCACGACCGGGCGGCGCGCGGTCTGGGTGAGCGGCGCGCCCGGCGTCGGCAAGACCGGGCTGGCCGTCGAGGCGGCCCACCGGCTGCGCGACCGGTTCCCCGACGGGCAGCTCCTCGCGCGGCTGAACGGGTTCACCCCCGGCGTCGACCCGACGAGCGTCGGCGACGCGCTCACCGAACTGCTCGTCGAGCTGGGTGTCCCGCCTGAGCAGATCCCGGCCACCGTCGGCCGGAAGGCCACGCTCTACCAGACGACGCTCTGGGGCACGCGCACGCTGATCGTGCTGGACAACGCCGCGTCGCCGGAGCAGATCCGGCCGCTGCTGCCCGAGGCGGACGGCTGCCTGGTCGTCGTCACCAGCCGCCGGATGGGCGACGCCGACACCGGCGACTCCGTCCGGCTTTCGCCGTTGGCGCCCGAAGAAGCCGTCGACCTGTTCCACGCGCTGACCGAGCCGCCGCGGGTGCGCGGCCGGGCGGCGGCGGTGGCCGAGGTCGTCAAGCGGTGCGGGTTCCTGCCGATGCCGGTCCGGGTGGCGGCCGCGTTGTTCCGGCGGCACGAGCGGTGGCCGCTGGAGCACCTGCTCCACCTGCTCGAAGAGAGCGGGCCGTGGGGTGAGGAAGACGGCATCGCCGCCGTCCGGGTGTCCTTCCAGCAGCTCGGCGAGCCGCAGCGGGCGATGTTCACGCTGCTGGGCAGCCTGCCCGGACCGGAGGTCGACGTCACCGGCGGCGCGGCGCTGGCCGGTTGCGACGTCGGCGAAGCGCGGTCACTGCTCGACGACCTGCACGAGGTCAGCCTGCTGGAGGAGGCCGCGCCGGAGCGGTACCTGATGCTCGACCCGCTCAAGGAGTTCGCCGGCGCCGAACCGGCGCCCCGGCAGGCTCTCGTGCGGCTGCTCGACTTCTACCTGGTGACGCTGGCGGCCGCGGTCGGCGCCGCGTACCCGTTCGACAAGGCCCAGCTGCCCGCGACCGACCGGTCTTCCGCGGTGACGCCGGCTTTCGCCGACACCGGCGCGGGGCTGCGGTGGATCGTCGCCGAGCGCGACAACCTCGTGGCCGCGATCCGGTACGCCGCCAAGCACGACCTGCCCGAGCACACGTGGCGGCTGGCCGTGTTGCTGTGGCGCTACTTCAACACGACCAACCAGTTCGAGGACTGGATCGGCACGCTCGAGCTGGCCTGGGAGACCGTCGCCGCCGACCCGGGCAACGACTACGGCCAGGCGCACGTGCTGCTCCGGCTGGCGACCGCGCACGACCGGCGCGGGCAGCTGTCCGAAGCGCTCGAACTCGCGGCCCGGGCGTTGCCGAAGTGGCGCCGCCTCGGCGACCCGCGCGGCGAAGCGGCGACGTTGTGCGCGCTCGCGATCCCGACGATGGAGCTGGGCAAGCACGACCAGGCGATCGCCCACCTCGAAGCGGCGCGTGAGAAGTACGAACAGACCGAGGACCGGCGGGGCGAGGCCCACGCGTTGAGCATGCTCGGTTACCTCAACGAGCTGCACGGCAACTTCGCCGTCGCCATGGAGCAGAACGCGGCGGCCGCGCGGATGCTGCGCGAAATCGGCCACATCCAGGGCGTCGCGCACACGCTGAACAACCTCGGGGCCGCGCAGGAGAAGCTCGGCCTGCTCACCGAGGCGCTGGCCAGCTACACCGAGGCGCACGGACACGCCGCCGAGGTCGGCGACCACGTCGTCGAGGCGTACGCGCTGAACAACATCGGCAACGTGCACCGCCAGCAGGGCCGGTTCCCCCAAGCCGTGCGCTACCACGACAAGGCGCGCGAGGTGGCGGCGAACGCGCCCGACGCGGACCTGCAGACCCAGCTCTACCTGGACCGCGGCGCGACCGCCCTCGCCCAGGGCGCCCACCGCGACGCGCTGACCGCCGGCAAGGCGGCGCTGGACTTGGCCGACGGCCACGGGAACCGTACGTACGAGGCCCGCGCCCACCACGACATCGCGAAGACGCTGCACGCGATGGGCGACCACGAAAACGCCGTCACGCATTGGAAAGCAGCCGAGCACGGGTTCGCCGAACTCGACCTGCCGGACGTCGAGCGGGTGCGCGAGGAACGCGCGAAACTGGAGTGCGTCTGCCGCCGGCCGTGATATTCGACGGCGCTGTTTCGCCGCCCCTCACCGGACCGGTCACGAACCGATCGTGACCGGCCCGGCGCACCTCAACCGTGCCAGGGGTTGCCGTCGGTGCCCGCGGGCGGCGGGGTGGTGGTGCTGGTGGGCGGCGGGGGCGGGGTCCCGCCGTCGTCGCCGTCCGCGAACGCCGAGGTGGAACCGATCAGCGGGGACGCCGCGATGATGCAGAACGCGAGCACCGGGCCGCCGATTTTGGCCAGCTTCTTGGGCAAAGACATGACGAATCCTCCTTGGGAAAGGTGTTTGATCGGGGCTTTCTGCGGTATTTCCGCGCCCTGCGATCAGGATTCGTCACGCACGAATTCCCAACAAGGAGTTGCCTGTTGACTAACGAAGCAGGAAACAGGAAACAGGCGAAGTCATCAGGCGCGACGGCCCGCGACAATCGACGCGCCGGTAACCAGCAGGACACTCACCGCGACGAGTACGACGGCCGTCGTGGTGACGTTCAGCAGGGAGCCGAGGATCGCCACGCCCAGGACCGCGCCCGTTTGGCGGGCGGCGTTCAACGCTCCGCCCGCTATACCCGCCAGCTCTCGCGGCGCAGAGCCGACCACGGCGGTCAGCAGTGACGGGATGGCCAGCGAGACCCCGAAACCCAGCAGTACCAACGCCGCCACCGAAAGAGCAGGTGCGAGCGCCTGGAGCAGCGTGCCGGCCGACATCAGGAGGAAACCCGACACCGCCGGGATCCGGGGGCCGATCCGGGCCACCAGGCGGCCGGTGAAGATCGGGTTGAACGCCGTCGGAATCGTCAGTGGGAGGAACGCCAAGCCTGTCGACGACGGTGAATAGCCCCGAGTTTTCTGGAAATACAGCGACAGCACGAACAGAACACCTGAAAATGCGAAATTCACCATCGCGCCCGCCAGCAGGTTCCGGGAAATGAGGCGGGACGGGAGCATCGCGTCCGGGCGGCGTTGGGATATCACGAACACCGCCGTGGCCGATGCGGACGGCAACAGTACCCACCAATTCCGCTCGACCAAGGCGTACGTCAGGGTCGACAACGCGATGACCGCGGACACCTGGCCGGTCAGGTCGGTGTGGCGGGGTTTGGGTGGGGTTGCCGGGGCCTTGCGGGACAGGGCCAGGGCGATCAGCGCCACCGGGACGTTCACCACGAAGATCGCCCGCCAGCCGAACGTCTCCGTCAGCAGGCCGCCCAGCAGGGGGCCCGCCACCAGGCCGGTTCCGCTCACCGCCGCCCACACGCCCATGGCCTTCGCGCGGGACGCCGGTTCCGGGTAAGCGACCGCGATCAGGGACAGCGACGACGGCACCAGTAGGGCGGCGGCGATGCCCAGGAGGGCGCGCAACGCGATCAACATCGGGACGGAAACCGACAAGGCCGAGAACAGAGAGAGCAGCGCGAACGACAGCAAGCCCGTGAAGAAGATCCGGCGGGCGCCGTAGCGGTCGGACCACGCTCCCGCCGTCAGGAGGAACGCGGCGAACGTCAGCGTGTAGCCGTTCGAGATCCACTGCTGGCCGGACAGCGATGGGGCTAGGGCCGGGAGCGCGACCGTGACGATCGTGGTGTCCAGCATGACCAGGAAGTAGCCCAGCGAGAGGCCGGTGAGGAGTCTTGGCACGACTTCGAGCCTGGACGCTCCGTGACGTCGGCGAAAGCAGGGAGTTACGATGGCCGGTATCGGGAACTCCGATGGGGGACACCATGGAACTGCGCCACCTGCGTACTTTCCGCGTCGTCGCGCGGACGCTCAACTTCACCCGGGCCGCCGGTGAGCTGCACTACGCGCAGTCCAGCGTCACCGAGCAAGTGCAGGCCCTCGAAGGCGAACTCGGGACGCCGTTGTTCGAGCGCGGCCGGCGGCTGGCGCTCACCGCGGCCGGGGAGCGGCTGGTGGGGTACGCCGATCGGGTGCTCGCGCTCGTCGAGGAGGCCAAGGCCGCCGTCGACGACGAACGTGGTGAACCTGAAGGCGAGCTGACGATCGGGGCGCTCGAAACCCTCTGCGCGCACCGGGTTCCGGGGATGTTCAAGGAGTACCGGCGGCGGTGGCCGCGGGTGCGGGTCTCGGTTCGGGAAGGCGGCCGCGGCGAGCTGTACGCGGCCGTCCGGGAGTCCGAAATGGACGTTTGCTTCACCTTCGGGGACGCGCCCGCCGACCCCGCCTTCGCCAGTGAGGTGCTCGGTACGGAACCGCTCGTCGTGATCGTGCCCGACGGTCATCCCCTGGCGGCCAAGGCGGAGATCCGGCCCGGCGATCTCCACGGCGTCGGGTTCCTTGCCACGCAACGAGGTTGTGGCTTCCGGGAGATGCTGGACCGGATCGACGGGCCCGTCATCGAGGCCGAGGTCGGGAGCCTGGCCGCGTTGTGCCGGTGCGTCGCGCAGGGGCTGGGGTGCGGGATCGTGCCCGGGATCGTCGAGCACGCCGGCGCGACGGCGATTCCGCTGGCCGGCGCGGAAACCAGCGTCACCATGACCTGGCGGCGGCGGGACGAGCGCAAGCCGAGCATCGCCGCGCTGCTCGCCGTCGCGCGGAACCCGTTGTCCGATGAGGACAGGTTCCGGCCGCCGGCTCCGGAGTGAACGCCGCTCGCCGACAACGCTGTCAGTGACGATGCTCGGTTACTGCGCGACGCGGCCGGTTGAGGGCTTCTCAAACGCCCATCGAGGTGGAAAGGTGCTCACCGGACCGAGGACGTGACCAAAGGTCCGCTTCTGACAACGTTGTCATTTCCTGGGAGGTGCGCCCATGTGGTCGCAGAGCAGACGGTTGGCCGCCGCGGTGGCCGCGGGGGTGGTGGTCGTCGGCCTGGCCCCCGCCGTGGCGCAAGCCGCGCCGGCGGCCGCCGATCCGGTGTCGCTGGTGAACCCGTTCGTCGGCACGCAGAACTTCGGCAACACCTTCCCCGGCGCGAGCGCGCCGTTCGGCATGGTGCAGGTCAGCCCGGACACCGGCGGGCAGGGTGGCTACGACTACCTGCAGAACGCGATCTACGGCTTCAGCCAGACGCACCTGTCCGGCGTCGGTTGCGGCGTGATGGGCGAGCTGCCGATCATGCCGACCACGGGCGCCGTCGACAACGTTGACAAGGACGCCTACAAGTCCACCTACAGCCACGACGACGAGCACGCCGAGCCCGGCTACTACCGCGTCGGCCTGCAGAAGTACGGCGTGAACGCGGAGCTGACGGCGACCGCGCGCACCGGCTGGCAGCGCTACACCTTCCCGTCGACCGGCCAGGCGAACGTCCTGTTCAACACCGGCCAGGCCAACCAGTCCGTCAAGGACTCCGAGATCCACGTCGTCGGCGACCGGACCCTCGAGGGCCGCGTGCGTGCCGGCGGGTTCTGCGCCGGGCACGACGAGCACACCGTCTACTTCACCGCCACCTTCGACCGGCCGTTCAGCTCCTACGGCACCTGGCGCGGCTCGACGCGCACGCCCGCGAGCCGCGACGCCGCGGGCACGGGCGGCAACGGCGCCTGGGCGAGCTTCGACGCCACCACCGACCACGACGTCGTCCTCAAGGTCGGGCTGTCCTACACCGGGCTCGACGGCGCGCGGAAGAACCTCACGGCCGAGACGAACGACAGCTACGACTTCGACGCCACCCGCGCCGCGCTGCACCAGCAGTGGGCCGACCGGCTCGGCGCGATCAAGATCGGCGGCGGCACGACCGAGCGGCAGACGGCGTTCTACACCGCGCTCTACCACTCGCAGCTGCACCCGAACCTCGCCGGCGACACCGACGGCACGTACACCGGCTTCGACGCCAAGGTGCACGCAGCGAGTGGGTACACGCCTTACCAGAACTTCTCGCTGTGGGACACCTACCGGCCCCAGAACCAGCTGCTCGAAATGCTCGAACCGCAGGTCGCGCGGGACGTCGCGCTGTCGGTCGTCGCCATCGGCCGGGACGGCGGCTGGCTACCGCGCTGGGCGCTGGCCGAGAGCGAAACGAACATCATGACCGGCGACCCGGTGACGCCGTTCCTCGTCGAGGCGTGGTCGAAGGGCCTGCTCGCCGGGCACGAAGAAGAGGCGTACGCGCTGCTCAAGAAGAACGCGACGAGCACGCCGCCCGCCGACTCGCCGTACAACGGACGTTCCGGCGTCGACTACTACAACGACCGCGGCTACATCCCGAGCGGGCTGACGCTCGGCACGGACTGCGCGGCCAAGGGCGGCGACAACGACTGCGAGCACCCGGCGTCCGCCACCATGGAGTACTCGGCGGCCGACGCGGCACTCTCGTTGATGGCGAAGGGACTGAACCACCAGGCCGACGCGCGGATGTTCGCCGACCGCGGCCAGTGGTACAAGAACCTCTGGGACTCCTCGACGCAAGCGTTCCGCCCGCGCACCACCGAGGGCACGTTCCTCACGCCGTACAACCCGGTCGACGCCGACCACCAGTTCCACGAGGGCGGCGCCTACCAGTACCAGTGGCTCGTGCCGCAGGACCCGGCCGGGCTCGTCTCGCTGATGGGCGGCAAGCCCGCGACGGAGAAGCGGCTCGACTCGTTCTTCGTCTACAACAAGCTGCTCACCGACCCGGCGGGGACCGCGCGCAACGACTGGATCGCCAGCCCATACGACTACTACGGCAAGCCGACGTACAACCCGAACAACGAGCCCGACCTGCTCGCGCCGTACATGTACAACTGGGTCGGCGCGCCGGCGAAGACCGCGACCGTCGTCCGCGCGGCGATGACGCTGTTCACCACCGGCCCGGACGGCATGACCGGCAACGACGACCTCGGCACCATGTCCGCGTGGTACGTCTTCTCGTCGCTCGGGCTGTACCCGACGATGAGCGGCGCGAACTTCCTCGCCGTGTCGAGCCCGCAGTTCGAGTCGGCGACCGTCCGGATCGGTCAGTACGGGCGGTCGCAGGGCGGCACGCTCACGGTGAACGCGCCGGGTGCGAGCGACACCAACCGGTACGTCCAGAGCGTGTCGCTCAACGGCCGCGACGTCCGGCAGACGTCGCTGGACTGGCCGGCCCTGGCCCACGGCGGCACGCTGAACCACAAGCTCGGCTCGAAGCCGTCTTCGTGGGGGACTTCGGCCGGCGCTCAGCCGCCGTCGGTGAACAACGCCGTCGGTGACCTGCGGCGGCACGTCGACGCGTCGCTGCGGCAGACGTCCGTGGTGATCCCGGCCGGCGCGGCGCAGCAGGTGCACTTCGACCTGGACGTCGTCGCGCAGAACCCGCTGCTGCAGCCGGTGACCGTGACGGCGACCGCGCCGGCCGGGTGGAAGACGAAGGTCCAGCCGATCCAGGTGATCTGGTCCGGGCGGCTCCCGACGTCGAAGACGGTGCCGATCACGGTGACGGTGCCCGCGGGCACCGCCGCCGGGACGTACCCGGTGCAGGTCAAGGCGGCCGGGCTGGGCGCGAACACGGTTTCCCGCTCGGTGTCGATCGAGGTCCGGACGCCGTCGGCGTGCGCTTCCGCCGGGACGCAGTGCGCGGTCGACCTCGGCCGCGACTACAACCACGACGGCACGGCGACGGTCGCGGCGTCGTCCGAGGGCAACTTCGACGGCGGCGGCTGGAGCTACGACGCCGCGCTGCTGCCGGCGGCCGGGCCGGTGACCTGGGACGGCGTCACGTACGCGGCACCGGACGCGTCGGGGACCGCGGCGAACTTCGTCGAGGCGCGGGGCCAGTCGCTGCTGCTCCCGGCCGGTGCGCACGCGGCGTTGCGGCTGGTCGGGTCGTCGCACAACGGCCCGGTGACCACCACGCTGACCGCGCACTACACGGACGGCACGAGCGCCGACCTAGCCGCGACGTTCGGCGACTGGGCGGGATCGGGCAGCCCGGTGGTGCTGGACATGCCGCACCGGATCAAGGCAGGCAGCGGCGTCGACGGGCCGGCGGTGCGGCTGTTCGGCATCTCGGCGGCGCTGGACGGCGGGAAGACCCTGCAGTCGGTGAGCCTGCCGAACGACCCGCGGGTGGAGATCTACGCGCTCACCCTGGCGTGAGCGCTCGTTGAAAGCCGTGAAGGCCTCCTTACCGGCTCTTATGGCCGGTAAGGAGGCCTTCACGGCTTTTCGGTCGGGGCGGCGAACTTCGCGGGGAGGTCAGGACGGCCGGACCTCCGGCTGCGGCGCCCGGTCGTGCTTCCGGAACTCCACCCACCGGCGGCTCACCTCGGCCCACAGATCCTGCTGCTCGGCGTAGAAGCCATCGAGCCGGTCTCTCCGGAGGTCCGCGGCCGGTGTGGTGACCAGGTAGTAGTCCATGTCGTCGCGCAGCCGGTTCATCCGGTACTGCGTCTCCTCCATGAGCAGCCAGCGCGAACGCCAGGTGAAGAAGGTCTCCAGCCCGGCAAGCAGCGTGACCGCCGCGACCAGCGGCAGGGCGATCGACGCCCGCGCTGGGATCTCCGGGATACCGAGCACGATCGTGGACAACCCGGTGAGCGCCAGTGTGGCGACCCGCACCTGCGACGCGGGCCTCTTGAACCGCTTCTTGCGCGAATCGATCCACTCGATGTCCGCGGACACGAGATCGCGGAAACCGAGCAAGGCATCGCGGAGCGGTAGGTCGGGCTGCCGCCCGACCAGTTCCAGATAACCCCGCTCAGACGTGAGTTCGGTCGGCGACGAGGTCCGGCGTCTGGGCCACATCGCGTCAGGTTCTCGGACCTCGCGCCTTCACCACAAGGGTCAGGCGACGATGCGTGGCTCCGACGCCAACCTCGACAGCACCTGCGTCAGCCGTCTTGCCGCGACGTCCCATTCCTCCAGTGCGCTTCCCCGGCCCAGCGCCGCCGTGCGCAGGGATCGGCGTAGCTCCGGGTCCGCGTACCAGCGGTGCAGGGCGTCCGCCAGGGCGAACGGGTCGTTCGGGGGGACCAGCAGGCCCGGCATCTCGCCGTCCGCGTCGACGCCCAGGGCGTCGTACACCCCGCCCACCTCGGTCGCCAGCACCGGGATGCCGCGGGCCAGGGCCTGCGCCACGAACATGCCCGACGCGCCGCCGCGCGACGGGATCACCAGCAGGTCCGCCGCGTTGTAGGCCGCGCCCAGGTCCACCGCGTCGCCGGACAGCGTGATCCGGCCGCCGAGGCCGAGGCGCTCGATCGACCAGCCCAGCTCGTCGACGTAACCCCGGGACACCTCGAGCGAGCCGACGCAGACGCACGACAGCGCGAGGTGGTCGACCTCGCCCAGGGCCTCGACCAGCACGTCCTGTCCGTTGCGGCGGGTGACGTCGCCGACGCACAGCAGGCGGGACACGCCGTCCGCGCCGGCGGCCAGCGGGGCCGCGTCCGTGCCCGGCTTCGCCACGTAGACGCGGCTCGGGTCCAGGTCGTGGCGGTCGATCAGCAGCCGGGCCAGCCACGGGCTGGTCGCGACGACCATGCCCGCCATCCGCAGCGTCTCGCGCTCGCACGCGTCCAGCTCCGCGCGGCGCGCCGGGTCGAGGCCGGGCTCGTCGGCGAGGGCCTGGTGGACCAGCACGGCCAGCCGCAGCCGTCTGGCGTGCGGGACGACGATCTCGGGGACGCCGGCCGCGATCATGCCGTCGAGCAGCACCACCGTGCGGTCGGGCAGCGCCATGAGCGACCGCGCGAGCCGTCGGCGAGCCGTCGCGTCCGGCTCCGGCCAGTCGCCGACGATCGGCAGCTCCAGCACCGGCTGCCCGACGGCGGGCAGGTTCTGGCACATGCGCTTGTCGTAGCTGTCGCTGCCCGGCGGCGCGGCCGGGAGGATGAAGACCATCGGGTCGGCGGGCCTCATCGCGGACGCCGGGGCAGGGCGGTGGAAACGGACACGGCTACCTCCAGGCGCGGTCGACGACGATGACGGCTCATCTGTCACACGTGGCCGGCACCGGGTCGGTTCAGCCCTGTCCGTCGATCATCCAGACGCCGTTCTCCTGGACCATGGTGAAGGTGTCGTTCTCGGCCTGGCCGCCGTCGTAGACGACGTGCGCGGTGACCCGGTTGGGTCCGACCTCCCTCACGCCGCTGGCGTTCACCGACTTGAACCGGCTCCAGAAGCGCGTGTACGTGTCATACGTCTGGCTGCGCGACGCCTTGAAGTGGGCGGTCAGGAGCTTCCACGCCTCCGCCGGGTTGCCCGGGAGCAACTGGTAGTAGGAGTTGAGCGCGTCGGCGGCGTTCTTCGCGGACGCCACCGTCGAAATCGTCGGTGACGTCGGCGGCGCCGAGGTCGACGGCGCCGAGGTGGGCGGGGGTGTCGGGGACGGCGAGGCCGAGGTGGGGGCCGAAGCCGAGGTGGACGGCGCCGGCGAGGCCGGTGGGGCGGCGTTGTCCTGCGGCGGCTTCTGGCGCACGACCAGCAGGATCGCCACGACGACCGCGACGCACAGCAGCGCCGCGCCCGCGCCGACGGCGATCATGCCCTTGCGCGCGCCCGGCGACACCGCGGCGACCTCGCCCGGCGGGGGCGGGATGACGGCCGAGGCCGGCATGGCGGCCGGCGCCTCCGGGATCGTCGCCGCGAGCACGGCCTCCCCCGGCTCGTCGTCCGTCAGCAGCGCCCGCAGCTCCCGCTCGACCTCGTCCATCGACGGCCGCTCGGCGGGTTCGGGGGCGAGCATCCGCAGCAGCAGCGGGGTCAGCCGCTCGGCCTTGACCGGCGGCTCGATCTCCCCGCTCGACGCCTTGTAGAGCAAGGCGATCGGGTTGTCCGAAGTGCCGTACGGCGTCGAGCCCTCGACGGCGGCGTACAGCGTGGCGCCGAGGGAGAAGACGTCGGCGGCGAAGCTCGCGTCCTCGCCGCGGGCGATCTCGGGCGCGAGGTACGCGGGCGTTCCGGCGATCTCGCCGGTGGCGGTGAGCTTGACGTCACCGATCGCGCGGGAGATGCCGAAGTCGGTGATCTTCGCCGTGCCGTCGTCGGAGACCAGGATGTTGGCCGGCTTGACGTCGCGGTGGACGATCCCGACGCGGTGCGCGCCCGCCAGCGCGGAGCTGATCTGGGCGCCGACGCGGATGGCGTCGTCGACCGGAACCGGTTCCTCCTGGATCAGGACGGCGAAGCTCTTCGACGGCAGGTACTCCATCACCAGCCACGGCCGGTCCTCTTCCTCGAGGACGGCGAACACCGTGATCGCGTGGGAATGCTGCAACCGGGCCGCGATCCGCGCCTCGCGCATCGCGCGGTTCTTCGCTTCTTCGGTGCGGTCCTCGTCGTGGTCGTGCGGCAGCAGGAGTTCCTTGATCGCCACCGTGCGGTCGAGCCGCTCGTCCTGCGCGCGCCACACCGTGCCCATCGCGCCGCCGCCGATCGGCTCGATCAGCCGGTACCGATCGCGGATCCGGCGACTTTCCACGAGCATCCACCATTCTCCGAAGCGGCCCACGAGATCCGGCCAGCATGCCAGGCTCATCCGCCGACCGGTACCAACGTAACCGAAAACCTTGCGCGGACAGTGCAATCACGCACGTGGCGCTGCCCACCGTGTACCCGGAATCTTAACGAACAACCCCATGGGCACGATCAAGCGCGTCCACGATCTCCTTGCGCAGCCCGGCACCGACGGCGATCGTGGCCGTGGAATCGACCGAATGCTCGCTGCCGTCGCGGTCGACGACGGCGCCGCCGGCCTCACGCACCAGCAGCACGCCGGCCATCGTGTCCCACGGTTTGTTGGCCAGAATCAGTGCTGCGTCGAGCTTTCCGTCCGCCACCCACGCCAGGTCGATCGCCGCGCTGCCGTACATCCTGATCTTCTGCGCCCGCGCGCCGAGGTCCGAAAGGAGCAACAGCCGGGCGCGGTTCTTCTCGTCCGCGAGTTCACCGATCGCGAAGTCACCCACGGCGATCATCGCGTCCGACATCTCGGTCGCGGCGGACGCGCGGACGCGCTCCCCGTTCGCGAACGCACCTTCGCCTTCCGCGGCCGTGTAGGTGACGCCCAGATAGGGCAGCGTGATCGCCGCGACCGTGCTCTGCGTGCCGTCCACCAGCGCCAGGGAAATCCCGCACAGTGGAATCCCGCGGGCGAAGTTCGCGGTCCCGTCGATCGGGTCGAGCGCCCACCAGCGATCACCACCGTCACCGCTGCGCCCGCGCTCCTCGCCGAGGACGCCGATCTCCGGCGTCTCGGCGGCGAGGAACTCGCGCAGCGCGTCCTCGACCGCGGTGTCGACGTCGGTCACCAGGTCGCGATCACCTTTCGCGGAAACGGAAAAGGTCGGGCGCGACCGGATGATCGCGGTCGCTTTCGCCACGGCTTCGCGCGCGACGTCCAGCAGTGCGGCATGCTCGCTCATGCCACCAACATAGAGAAGGGGTGCGCCATGACCGACCTGTTCCCGCTCGCGACCACGGCCGACGAGCAGCGGCGGCGGGCGGCGGTCGCGGTGCTGCCGATCGGCAGCTTCGAGCAGCACGGCGCGCACTTGCCGCTGGTGACGGACACCGTCATCGCCGCGACGCTGGCCAAGGCCGTCGCCGACGCCTACCCCGTGCTGCACCTGCCGCCGCTCCCGATCTCCTGCTCGCACGAGCACGCCGCGTGGCCCGGCACGGTCAGCGTCTCCGCGCGCACGCTGCACGCCGTCGTCACCGACGTCAAGGACTCGCTCGAAGCGTCCGGCGTGGACCGGCTCGTGCTGGTCAACGGGCACGGCGGCAACTACGTACTGTCCAATGTGGTCCAGGAGTCGAAAGGGTCGATGGCGCTCTTCCCCGGCGTCGCGGACTGGCAGGCCGCGCACACCGCGGCCGGCCTGCGGACGTCACTGGACGACGACATGCACGCGGGCGAGCTGGAGACGTCGATCCTGCTGCACGCGCACCCGCACCTGGTCGGGCCCGGCTACGAGACGGCCGACCACGTCACCGACCGCGAACACCTGCTGACGCTGGGCTTGCGGGCGTACACGGAGTCGGGCGTCGTCGGCCGGCCGTCCCTGGCGACCGCGGCGAAGGGGCACGTCGTGCTGGACACGCTGGTCCAGCGCTTCGCCGCGGTGCTCGAGGTGTTAAGCGCCTGACAGGTGCGGGAGCAGGTGGTCCATCCGCTCGGCCTTGGTCCGGAGGTAGCGGAGGCTCTCCGGATTCGGCGGAACCAGCAGCGGAACCAGTTCGCTGATGCGGATTCCGTAGCGGGTGAGCTGGTTGGCCTTTTCCGGGTTGTTCGACAGCAGCCGCACCGAGCGGACGCCGAGGTCCTGCAGGATGCCGGCCGCCGAGTGGTAGTCGCGGGCGTCGATCGGCAGGCCGAGGGCCACGTTCGCGTCCACCGTGTCGAGGCCTTCGTCCTGCAGGCGCATCGCCTTGAGCTTGGCGAGCAGGCCGATCCCGCGGCCCTCGTGACCCTGGACGTAGATCAGCACGCCGGCGCCCTCTTCGACGATCCGGTCCAGGGCCGCCGCCAGCTGGTCGCCGCATTCGCAGTGCGTCGAGGCGAAGACGTCCCCGGTCAGGCACTCGCTGTGGACGCGGGTGAGCGTCCCGAGCTCGGTGATCTCGCCGTGGACCAGCGCGACCTGCTCGGTGCCGGTCCGGTCGAGGTAGCCGACCGCGCGGAAGGTCCCGTGCCGCGTCGGGAGCCGGGTGTCGACCACCCGCTCGACCACGGCCCGGTGCGGCAGGTTTTCGACGGCTTCGCTTGCGGTCATGACTTCAATCCCATCTCCGATTCGACAGGAACGTCGGCCGCCTTGCGCGGGGCGGGGACGGTTCCGGCGTGCGGAGCGCGGGCCAGGCGGAACCCGGCGATGCTCCGGACGAGCAGGACACCGGCGCCGGGCAGGCTCGCGACCAGCGAGAGCACGCCGTAGACGACGGCGACGGTGACACCTTGGGCGGCGCCGAGGCCGGCCGCGCCGAAGAGCAGGGCGCAGACGCCTTCACGCGGGCCGAAGCCACCGACGTTGAGCGGGAGACCCATCGCGAGCAGCGCGAGGATCATCAGGGGCAGCAGCTGCCCGACCGGTGCGGCCACGCCGGCGACGCGGGCGGCGACGACGAACAGCGCCAGGTGCCCGGCCAGCGTCGCGACCGACAGGAAGCCGACGGCGGGCCACGTCTCGCGGGTCAGCAGGCCCAAGCGGACGTCGGCGAGCGTGGCGGCGAAGCCGCGGCGCACCTTCGACGGGCTGTGGATCCAGCGGCCGCCGACCGTCCGGCCGATCACCGCGGCGGCGACCGCGAGCAGCACCACGACGACCCCGCAGAGCGTCACGACCTGGCGGAACGCGCCCGGCACGACCCCCGGCCAGGCCAGCACGACGGTGACGGCGGAGCCGATGAGGACGACCTGCCCGGCGGTGCGTTCGAGGACGACGGCACGCACGCCGCGCGGCACGTCGCCGGACTCGCGGCCGTGCTGGACCGCGCGGTGGACGTCGCCGAGGACGCCCGCGGGCAGCACGCCGTTGAGGAACAGCGCGCGGTAGTAGTCGCCGACCGCGGTCCGCAGCGAAAGCCGCAGGCCGAGCCGGGTGGCGACGATCTGCCAGCGGCCCGCGCTGAACAGCGTCGTCGCGAAGCCGATGCCGAGCGCGGCCACCACGCCGACGGTGTCGATCCGGCCGAGGCCGTCGAGGAAGGCGCCGCTGCCGAGCTGCCAGACGAGCACCGCGAGGATGCCGACGGCGCCGAGGATGCGCAGCCAGGCGAGCGCGCACTTCACGCCGCCACCTCCAGGCTCGGCGGCAGGACCAGCAGGTCGCCGTGGTGGATCACCGCGTGCAGCTCGCCGGCCTGCGCCATCTCCAGCCGGCGCTGCAGGTAGACGTCGGCGGCCGGGCGCAACTCGGGCAGCTGCTCGACGGCGGCGCCGACCCAGCCCTCGAGCCACTGCCGCTGCAGCTCGGCCTGATCGGGTCCGAGCCGCCAGGCGCTCTCGGCGCGGACGACCGTGGCACCGAGCCTGCCGAACGCGGTCGCGGCGACGTCGCCCGCGGTGGGGCCGAGGAGCCGCCTGCCGCCGGTGAGCCGGCGCTGGTGGGCGTTGAACGAGGCGGAGAGGGCGGAGTCGAGCGGGTCGGCGGGCGAGAGTTCCACCCGGCCCGTGACCGAGAGCATCAGCAGCGCCGCGCAGCCCGCTTCGACGATGGCCGTGGCGAGCGCCGCGACCTCGTCCTCGGTCAGCAGGTCGAGCAGCGCGGACGCGGTGACCAGCGACGTCCCGGCGAGGTCGGCGGCGCGCAGCGCGGTGACGTCCCGCTGCTCGGCGACCACGGCGACCGGGCTGCCGTCCAGCGCGGCGGCCGGCAGCGAAGTGCGGGCGCGGGTGAGCAGCTCGGCATCCTCGTCGTGCAGGATCCAGCGCTGCGTGCCGGGCAGGCGCGCGGCCAGCCAGCGGCCGAGCGACCCCGTGCCGCAGCCGAGGTCGCGGATGACCAGGTCGCCTTCCGGCAGGTTCTCGCGCAGCGTGTCGACGAGCTCGGTGGCGCGAGCCGCGGCGTCGGCGGGTTCCCGCAGGTACAGCCAGGCCGGTGCGAACGCGGTCATGCGGCCGCCTCCTGCCGCTGCAGCACCTCGGCGATCCGGCGCGCGGTGGCGTCCCAGCCGGTCAGCGTCTCGCGGCGCAGCTGCGCCGACGTGCGCAAACGCTTGCGCAGGTCGGCTTCGGTCAGCCAGCGGCGCAGCGCGGCACCGAGCGCTTCGACGTCGTCGCCCGGCACGAGCATCCCGGGCACCGAGCCGTCCGGCGCGACGCCGACGGTGTCGGGCAGCGCGTCGACGTCGGTGGTCAGCACCGGCACGCCGCGGGAGAGGGCCTCGGTGACGACCATGCCGAACGTCTCGGCGCGCGACGGCAGCACGAGCAGGTCGGCGGAGTGGTAGGTCGCCGCGAGCGCCGGGCCGGTCCGCGGGCCGGTGAGGGTGAACCGGGCGCCGAGGCGGTGCTCGCGCAGCCGCTCGACGTACTTCGTCTCCCGGCGGATGCCGCCGACGCATTCGCAGGTCCAGCGCAGGTCGGCGACGGTCTCGAGGGCCTGGGCGAGCACGCCCTGGCCCTTGCGCGGGGTCACGTTGGCCACGCAGACCAGGCGCGACATGCCGTCGGTGCCGATCGACAGCGGCGCCGGGTCGACCCCGGGCGTCACGGCGTGGACGCGGTGCGGGGCCAGGCCGTGGTGGCGGATCAGCCGTCGCGCCGCCCACTCGCTGGTCGCGACGACCGAGCTCGCGGCGTGCAGCGTCTCGCGCTCCAGCGCGTCCAGCTCGGCGGCGAGCGCGGGCGGCAGGCCGGTCTCGTCGGCCAGCGGCAGGTGCACCAGGACCGAGAGCGACAGGCGGCGCGCCTGCGGGACGATCACCTCGGGCACACCGCACGCGACCAGGCCGTCGAGCAGCACGGCGGAGCCGGTGGGCAACGCCGAAAGCAGGTGGCCGAGGACCGCGCGGGCCTCGGTGTCCGGCCGCGGCCAGCTGCCGCTGACGGCGATCTCGTGCACGTCCAGCCCGGCGGCGGTGAGGCCGTCGCACATCCGGCGGTCGTAGGTGTTGCCGCCGCTCGGGACGGCCGGGTCGTCGACGTCACCGGGCAGGATCACGTAGAGGCCGTTCACAGCGCACGCTCGTAACTCGCCCAGGCGACGTGCGATTCCTTCAGCGAGACGGTGATGCCTTCGAGGCCACGCGCGCCTTCGCCGAGGCGGCCGGCGTGGATGGCGTCGGCGAGGCGGTCGGCGACGACCTTCGCGAGGAACTCGGTCGAGGTGTTGATGCCCTTGAACACCGGCTCGTCGTCGAGGTTGCGGTAGTTCAGGTCGCTCAGCACCGCCCCGAGCTCTTCCGTGGCCTTGCCGATGTCGACGACGATGTTGTCCTCGTCGAGGTCGGTGCGGCGGAAGGTGGCATCCACCACGAAGGTCGCGCCGTGCAGGCGTTGCGCGGGTCCGAAGACTTCTCCGCGGAAGCTGTGGGCGACCATCACGTGGTCACGGACGGTGATGCTGAACACCAAGACCTCCGATGCGTTCGGGGTGGACGTGGTTACTGCGGCTGATACATGACACGGAGGCAGCGGGCGGAAAGTTCATTCGCGGCCAACCGGGGTAACACCGACGGCAGGTCGGCAAACGCACATTCGCCGTTGACCAGCGCCTCGAACGCCGGATCGGCCAGAAGATCGAGAGCGACGCCGAGCCGCTGCGCGTAGTCGCGGTCCGGGCGCGCGACCGTGCCGACCTGGCTGCTGCGGATCGTCAGCCGTCGCGAGTGGAAGTTCTCGCCGAGCGGCACGCTGACCTTCCGGTCGCCGTACCAGGACAGCTCGACGACCTCGCCCTCCGGCGCGAGCAGCTCCAGCGCCTTCGCGAGGCCGGCTTCGGACGCGCTCGCGTGGACGACGAGGTCGCAGTCGCCCAGCGCCGCTTCCGGCGTCGCGAAGTCGACGCCGAGTGCGTCGGCGATCTCTTTCTGTCGCGGGTCGACGTCGATGAGCTGCACGCGCGTCGCGGGGAAGCCGGACAGCAGCTTGGCGACGCTCGAGCCGACCATCCCGGCGCCGATCACGGCGATCCGGTCACCGAGCCGCGGCCGCGCGTCCCACACGGCGTTGACCGCGGTCTCGACGGTGCCGGCGAGGATCGCGCGGCCGGGCGGGACGTTGTCGGGCACGAGGGTCACCGCGCTCACCGGGACGACGTACGCGGTCTGGTGCGGGTAGAGGCAGAAGACGGTCTTGCCCCGGAGCTCGCCGGTCTCGACGACACCGACGTTGAGGTAGCCGTACTTCACCGGGCCGGGGAACTCGCCGTCCTGGAACGGCGCGCGCATGACGTCGTACTGGCTCGCCGGGACGCCGCCGCGGAACACGAGGGTCTCGGTGCCGCGCGAGACGCCCGAATACAGCGTGCGCACAAGGACTTCGCCCGGTCCGGGGTCGCGCAGCGTCACGGGCCGGATCTCGCCTTCGCCCGGCTTTTGAACCCAGAAAGCGCGTTCCACGTGTTTCTCCTAGCAGGCGACCGGAGGCTGGTGTCGCCGCCACCCTATGAGCAAATTCGCGGAGCGGACGATGATCAAGCACGGACTTCTCCTACGCGCGGCGGTGCCGGCGTGGGTGCTCACCGCCGGGGCCGTCGCCGGTGGCCTCGCGCCGATCGCCTGGGCGACCGGGCTCGTGTTCGGCCTCGCGCTGGTGCTGCTGACGGGCTGGGGCCTGCGACGCACCGGCCGTGACGCCTTCGGCCCGGCGGACTGGATCACCTTCGCCCGGGCGACGCTCGTCGGCTGCGCCGCGGAACTGATCGCGGACGCCCACCAGCCGATCGCGTGGCTGGTCGCGCTGATCGCCGTCGCCCTGGCGCTGGACGGCGTCGACGGCCAGGTCGCCCGCCGCACCAGGACGACGTCGGAGTTCGGCGCGCGCTTCGACATGGAGGTCGACGCGTTCCTGATCCTGCTGCTGTGCGTCCAGGTGTCGGAGAAGCTCGGCCTCTGGGTGCTGGCGATCGGCCTGATGCGCTACGCGTTCGTCGCGGCGTCGTGGGCGATGCCGTGGCTGACGGCGCCGCTGTACCCGAGCATGGCCCGCAAGACGGTGGCCGCGGTCCAGGGCGTGGTCTTGGTGGTCGCGGTATCGGAGATCCTGCCGGTGGCGTGGACGTTCGCGGCGGTCGTGGTGGCGCTGACGTCGCTGGTCTGGTCGTTCGGCCGCGACGTCGTCTGGCTGGCCCGGACGCGCGTCCCGGCGGAACGCCCGGCGCCGATCGTGGTCCTCACCCGCCGCCTCGGCCACGGCACCGCCCTGCCGGGCCAAAACCAGGCCGCTTAACCCGACTCGCGGGCGGCGAACCTCAGTGACGGTCGTAAGCCGGGTGGTCCGGCGTGACCGGCAGACCGCGCTCCCGTTTGTACAGCAGGTCGCAGTCCCAGCACGTGAGGACGGCCCCGGACGTTCCATCCGGTCGCCGTCCGACAGCCGGGCACTGGTGTTCACGCGGTACTTCCTGGCCGCACCAGGTGCGGAACACGCCGTCGTCGTGGAAGGCCAGGTGCTTGAGGTTGTCCGCCAGCGCGGGACGCCCGTTGATGCCGCTCCCCCGCGGTCGCTCCAGCACCAAGGACTTACGCACCACGACGGGGATCCTCACTGTCGACGTGCACTGCGTCGATCATGCCTTCCTTGGCCGCGCCGATCATCCACGTGATCGCCGCCTTGGTCGCGATCTCACCAATCCTGGAGAGACGCTCAGGCGGAAGCTCGACCCCGTCTTTCGCGAGTTCGTCCTTGATCGCCGCCGCCACGAACGCCGTCTGCCGCGAATCCATGCGTGGACCTTAGCTATCTAGTTACAGCTACCGCAGCACCCACAGCCCTGACCTGTGCACTTACTGCAACATCCGTGCATGACGCCTCCCTGACTCGTGGACCGGACGGGAGTCACGCTAAGTGGTTTCAGGATCACAGTGGTACCGCTGGGCGGGCGGGTGAACGGGTGAACCTAGCCCGACTCGCGGGCGGCCTTGGCGCGGCGCTTGCCTTCGTGCATCGCGGCCACCCGGGCGACCGGGATCGTGTGGCCCTCCTCGACGAGGTCCGCCGGCAGCACGAACGGCTCCGGCATCTCCGCCGTCCACGGGTCGCCGTCGGCGAGCAGGGCCGGCGCGGTGTGGACCGTGAAGTCCGACGGCTTCACGCCGTCCAGGTCGGCCCAGCGGACCGGGAACGACACCGGCGCGCCCGGGCGGTTGCGGGGGCTGTAGACGCAGACGACCGTGCCGCCGCCGGAGCGGGTCGAGTCCAGGAAGACCTTGCCGTCACGGCGGTCCTTGACGAACTCCGTCGTGCCGCGCGCCGGGTCGATGCGCTCGGCCCGGGCCGCCACCGCCCGGGTGGCCGCCGCGATGTCCTCGGTCGACTGGCCCGGGGCCAGCGGGACGAAGACGTGCAGGCCCTTCGAACCACTGGTCTTGACGGCGCCGTCGAGGCCGTCGGCCTGCAGCGCCTCCCGCACCAGCTTCGCGGCGTCGATCGCCAGCGTGAACGGGCCTTCCTCCGGCGGGTCGAGGTCCAGGACGAGGTGCGTCGGCCCGGTGGTGGGCTCGCCGCGGAAGAGCGTCACGTGGTATTCGATCGCCCGCTGGTTGCCGAACCAGATCAGCGTGCGCAGGTCGTTGCCGAGCGCGTAGATGACTTCGCGGCGCGAGCGGTCGGCCCACAGCGGCATCCGCTCGACCCAGTCCGGCGTGTACTTCGGCAGGTTCTTCTGCATGAACGGCCCCTGGCCGCGCAGCACCCGCACCACCGACAACGGCCGATCGCGCAGCTCCGGCACCATCCGGTCGGCGACCGCTTCGAGGTAGTCGAGCATCTCGCGCTTGGTGGCCCCCGCACCGGGGAAGACCTCCTGGTCGAGACTGCTCAGCTTCACGCCGTGACGGAGCTCATCGCTGCTCATCGGCCCACCTTCGCCCGCGCGCGCGAAGCGGTCAACTCGTTGCGAGCCTTCCTCAGAACGGCCGACGCCCGGTGCGCAGCCGGCGGCGGAGGTCCCAGAGGCAGAGGTTGCACGGGAACCGCCGCAGCGGGCCCGGGCTGAGCCGGACCACCGCGCCGACTCCGCGCAGGAGTGCGTCGAACCGGCGTTGGTCGGCCGACGTCCAGGTCAGGTGCATCTCCGCGCGGAAGTGCGGTGGCAGGAAGCCCGTCGTGACGAAGCGGTGGAAGCGCCGGGCCGGTGCGGCCGCGATGGCGTCGTAGGTCACCGGGCTGTCCGGCGCCGAGTGGACCTGGGCGTGGGCCCGGTTGACGCCGCGGCGGTAGGCGGCGCGCTCGGCGTCGGTGCCCATCGTGGCGACGGCGAGGTAGGTGAGCGTGGTCCGCGTCCGCTTCACCGGGTGCCGGACCAGGTTTCCGCTGTCGACCTTGCTCAGGGAACGTCGTGTCAAGAACCGAACGTGGCCTTCGGGTCGTACTCGCGCTTCAGCTCGCGCAGCCGCCGCAGGTCGCCCGCCGGGTAGACGCTCTCGGCGACCTCCGCCGGGTCCTGCTCGCCGTACACGAACGGCAGCAGCCGCCCGCTCGACCACGGCGTCAGCGCGTCGAACAGCTTCGCGTGCGCCCGCCGGACCGGCTCGATCCCGGCCTCGACCACGGAAAGGGCCCGGACGACGAACTCCGCCGCGCTGTCCCAGCCGACGCCAGGCACCGCGGCCGGCCGGGTGAGCGCGCCGCCCAGCCGGTCGACGATCAGCACCGTGTCGACGTCCGCGCCGGGGCCCGCGTGTTCGACGATGGCGTCGAGCATGGCGTCGTTGAGCTGGGTGACCGTCGCGTTGGTGCCGTGGTAGCCGTGCGGGTGCGGCGGCTCGGCCGCGATCGAGCCGGACTCGCTGAACGGCATCGGCTTCAGCGTGTCCAGCAACGCGGGCGCCGCGGCCCGCAGCGGCGCGACGAGGTCGTCACCGCCGTCGCCGAGGTAGGCGACCCGGACGTGCGCGATGTGCTTGCCGCGCAACGGTTCCGGCACCATCGGCAGGTCGGGGTACGGGATCATCGCGAGTGACGTCGTCAGCGTGTCGGGCGCGCTCGACGCCCACGTGCGCCAGGCCCGCAGCACCGCGGGGATGTCGCCGGTGCCGAAGTAGAGACCGCCGCCGTACAGCTCGGTGACCGGGACCAGGCCGATCTCCAGCGCGGTCACGATGCCGAAGTCCGCCCGGCCGCCGCGCAGCGCCCAGAACAGGTCCGAACCCGCCTCGACGTGCTGCAGCGAGCCGTCGGCGGTCACGACGTCGATCGCGCGCACGTCGTCGGCGGCGCGGCCGTACTTCCGCGCCATCAGGCCGAAGCCGCCGCTGAGGGTGTAGCCGACAACGCCGACGTCCGGCGACGAGCCGCTGAGCGGGGCGAGCCCGTGCTTCGCGGCGGCTTCGAGCACCGCGCCCCAGCGGACCCCGGCCTCGACGCGGGCGGTGCCGGCCGCGGCGTCGACGTCCACGCCGGTCAGCCGGCGGGTGCTGATCAGCAGCCCGTCGGTACCCGCGGTCAGGCCGTGCCCGGTGGCCTGCACGGTGACGCGCAGGCCCTGGGCCGCGGCGAACCGGACGGCGGTGACGACGTCGGCGGCGGTCTCGGCGCCGACGACCACGGCGGGCCGGCTGGCGACGGCGAGCTGGAACCCGGCGACTTCGTCGGCGTAGCCGTCCTGGCCGGGCTCGAAAACCTGGCCGGTGAGCGGGGTGACGTCCATCGTGAACTCCTCCTTCGGCGCTCCTTCCACCTTCGGTCCGCGACGATCAGAAGTCCAAGATCTGGTTGGTATCCCGGCTAGAATCAGTGCTTATGGAACTGCACCAGCTCGCGTACTTCGTCGCCGTCGCGGAGGAGGGCAACTTCACGCGCGCGGCGGAGCGGATGCACGTCGCCCAGCCCGGGGTGAGCGCCCAGATCCGGCGGCTCGAGCGCGAGCTGGGCCAGGAGCTGCTGGACCGCTCCGGCCGCACCGTGCGGCTCACCGACGTCGGCGCGGCCGCGCTGCCGCACGCGCGCGCCGCGCTCGCGGCGGTGAAAGGCGTGCGCGAAGCCGTCGACGAGCTGGCCGGATTGGTCCGCGGCCAGGTCGCGCTCGGCGCCGTGACGTCGGCGGGCCCGGTCGGGCTGCCGGACCTGCTGGCCGGGTTCCACGAGCGCTACCCGGCGGTGGAGATCACGCTGGCCGAGGCCAACTCCGACACGATGCTGACGGCGTTGCGGGAGGGCCGGCTCGACCTGGCGGTCGTCGGTCTCGCGGCCGAGCCGCCGCCGGGCATCACGACGCAGGTGCTGATCGACGAGCCGTTCCTGGCCGTCACGGCGCCGTCGGGTCCGCTGGCCGGCCGCGCGGAGGTCGCGCTGGCCGACCTGGCCGGGCCGCCGCTGATGGCCCTGCCGAAGGGCACCGGCCTGCGCACGGCGCTGGACCGGGCCTTCGCGGCCGAAGGGCTGACGCCGCGGATCGCGTTCGAGGCGGCGGACCCGAACGTGCTGGTGCAGCTGGCGGTGCGCGGCCTCGGCGTGGCGGTGGTGCCGGAGTCCCTGGCCCGCTACCACGAGGGTGACGTGCGGGTGCTCGGCATCGTCCGGCCGCGGCTGCGCGGGGTGCTGGCGCTGGCGTGGCGCGCGGAGGGCCCGATCGGCCCGGCGGCCCGCGCCCTGATCGCGTTCGCCCGGACGCACCTGCCCCGCCCCACACCGCCGGGGCGTCCGTAGCCACGCCCTATACTCGCCCCCGACTGTGACACTGATGGGGGAACGTCTTGCGCACGATGAGCCATGAGGACTACCTCGGCAGCCGGCGCTTCCCCGGGCTCGACGGCCTGCGCGCGCTGGCCGCGACGATGGTCATCTTCTTCCACTTCGGCGGCCCGAAGTGGGGCTGGCTGTCGGGCTGGGTCGGCGTCTACATCTTCTTCGTGCTGTCCGGCTTCCTGATCACGACGCTGCTGCTGCGCGAGCAGGACCGCACCGGCCGGATCTCGCTGTCGAACTTCTACATCCGGCGCGTCTTCCGGATCCTGCCGCCGTACCTGGTGATCCTCGGCGGCATCGTCGCGTTCGTCGTCCTGCGCGGCGAGTTCCACGCCCGCGACTTCCCGAACGCGCTGAAGTTCTACCTGACGTTCCTCAACGAGTTCCTGCCCTCGTTCACCAACGGCACGGACAACTTCTTCAGCGGCTCGTGGACGCTGGGCATCGAAGAGAAGTTCTACCTGGTCTGGCCGTTCCTGCTCGTCGCGATCGGGATCGGCGCGGCCAAGCGCAAGTTCCTGCTGGTCGGCGTGGCGATGGTCACGCTGCTGGCCCTGGTGCCGCTGACCACCGGCGGCTGGATCCTCGGCGACTCGAAGGTCGCGATCTACCGCTCGACCATCCACTACTTCATCCTGGCCAGCGGCTGCCTGCTGGCCATCCTGCTGCACTACCGCCGCGGGTACGCGCTGCTGAAGCCGCTGACGCACCCGCTGGCCGCGATCCCGATCGTCGCCGCGTTCGGCCTGCTGCACACGAACCTCGACACCCTGTGGAACGAGTCGCGGCAGAACCTGCTGCTGCTCGTGGGGTACACGGTGCTGACGATGCTGCTGCTGATCGTCCTGGTCAGCCCGGGCCCACTGGGCCGGCTGCTCGGCACGGCGCCGATGCGCTTCGTCGGCGAGCGGTCGTACTCGCTCTACCTGCTGCAGGGCCCGGTGCACTTCGCCGTCGTCCAGGCGGTGCCGGGGCTCGTGGTGAACCGCACGGTCACGGCGTTGACGGTGTTCCTGGTCGGCTTGGCGATCGCGGACCTGATCCACCGCTGGGTGGAGAAGCCGCTGATCGACGTCGGCAAGCGGATCATCACGCGCAAGGAGGCCCGGCGCGAGGAGCGGGAGGCCGCCGAGCAGCCTGCCGAGCCTCGCGTCGAGCCGTCCCCGGCGTCGGCCAGGACGTCGGTTCCTAGCGCTCCAGGACGATGATCGGGATGATCCGGTCGGTCTTCTTCTCGTAGTCGGCGAAGCCCTCGGCGTGGGCGATCATGCCCGCGTACAGGCGGTCGCGCTCGGCGCGGTCGGCGATCACGGTGGCCGTCGCCTCGAACTTCTCGGTGCCGACCTCGAGCGTCACCTTCGGGTTCGCGACCAGGTTGTGGAACCACGCCGGGTTCTTCGGCGCGCCACCCATGGACGCGGCGATCACCAGGCGGTCGCCGTCGCGGGTGTAGACCAGCGGGGACAGGCGCTCTTCGCCGCTCTTCGCCCCGATCGTCGTGAGCAGCAGCACGTTCTTGCCCTCGAACATGCCGCCGACGACACCCTCGTTCGCGCGGAACTCCTCGGCGACCCCCTGGTTCATCGCGCGAACTTCGGTCAAACCCGGAACCTCGGACGTCATCTCAACCCCTGTTTCTTGCCGGTACGCTCGATCGGTACCCGAGGTAGGCTCGGGAGCGGCCGAAGCGTTTGTTTTGCAAACAAAGCTACCGACGGGAGGAGTGCGATGTCAACGGAAGCCGGGCCGAGTGTCGAAGACGGCGTGCGGCAGCTCCTGTTGCTCATGCCGCGCCTGGTCGGCCGGGCGAAGCGCACTCCGGTCCCCGACGAGCTCAACGGCTGCACGCTGGCGCCGCGGCACCTCTCGCTGCTGTCCTACCTGCTCTTCGACGGCCCGATGACGGTCACCGAGCTGGCCGGCCGCCTGGAGGTGGCGCCGACGACGGCGAGCCTGATGGTCGGCGACCTCAGCCGCCAGGGCGTGCTGAACCGCGCCGAAGACCCCGCCGACCGCCGCCGCACGATCGTCAGCATCCAGCCGGACAAGCGCCCGGCCGTCGACGCCTGGCTGGCCCGCGGCGCGCAAGCCTGGAGCAACGCGCTCACGCCGTTGACGCCGGCCGAGCGCAAGCTGGTGATCTCGACGCTGGAGGCCTACGAACGCGGCTCCTGCGAAGGCCCCGCCTGCTAGCTCAGGCGTCGCTGCCCTTCTCGCGCGCCAGCTTCCGCTGCGCCTCCGCGCGCTCGCGGCACTTGCGGAGGAACTCGTCGTCGTCATCCGCGCTGGTCGCCGCGAACCGGCCCGGCCGGTCGTACTCGGGGAACGCGGGCGCGGTGCGCTCGTAACGGCCGGTGGCGCGCGACACCGGCTGCGGCCGCCCCGCGACCAGCCAGACGATCGACCCGACCAGCGGCACCAGCAGCACGAGCAGCAGCCACAACGTCTTCGGCAGGTTGCGGCACGACGACTCGTCCGTGGTGATCACGTCGACCAGGCAGAAGATCCACAGCCCGAGCGTGACGAAACCGAGCAGCCCATCCATGTACAGCAATTTCCGGCCTTCCCCCAGAGAATGAACGCGGTAGTTCTAGCAGAGGCCACCGGCAGAACTTCCGCGGGTCACCCGGAGTACTCGGGGCATCCGGAGATTCGGCGACGACACCCACGCCGTTTCCGCTTCTGTCAGGCGGAAACCCCGCAACGCCTGGAGAACCCCGGTCGCGAGGGCGATCGCGTGCGCCGGCCCCGGGCATTCGCGCGGTCCGGCGCCGAACGGCGTCCCGGTGAGTTCGACGGAGACGTCCTCACCGTCGACGCGGCGGCGCGTGCGCAGCACCGGCGGATCGGCCAGCAGCTCGCCCGGTTTTCCGGCCAGCCGCGCGGAAAGCGCGTTGCCGATCAGGCCGGCGGTGGCGTCGCAGGCCTGGACGAGCAGGCCGATCCGGGCGGCCGTCTGTTCGTCGGCTCCCCCGCACACCTCGACCAGCCGGCCCATCGCCGCTTCCGCCGCCTCGGAGGGCGTGACGTGCGGGTGGTACGCGGCCGCGACCATCGTCACCTCCGTCGAGACGTCCGGCAGCCCAAGCGCCTCCGCGAGCACGCCGACCGGCACCGGCCGGGCGATCACGGCCATCACATCGACGTCTTCGACCGACTCCACGATCCGCTGGGTCCACACAAAAGCCTTGTCCCGCAACGCTTTCTCGTCGATCTCGGCGAGCAGCGACACGGCGAGGGCGCGCCGCCGGACGTGGTCGGCGCCGTTGCTGAAGCGGGCGACGGACGCGCGCAGCCAGGCGACACCGCCGGGCGGGACGGCGGCGGGAACGGGTGGCACCGGGGCGGTCAGCTGGGTCATGCGGTGACCGTAGGCGCGGGAAACGTCGGCGCCCGCCGAAGTTTCAGAGCGCCGACGTCGCCGGGAACCAGGTCGCCTGCGGGCCGGCGCAGCGCGTCACCCGCGGGACGGCGTGCTCGAACCACCAGGCCTCGGTGACGCGGCCGTCGGGCAGCCGGTAGGTCGGCGGGCCGGCGACGCGGGCGAGCCCCGCGGCCTGCAGCGACCGCGCGCTCGCGACGTTGCCGACCTCCGCGCCGGCGCGCACCCGCGGCAGGCCGAGGTGGTCGTGCGCCAGGACGAGCCCGGTGGCGAAGAGCGTCCGGCCGATGCCGCGGCCGCGGTAGTCGGGGGCGAGGTAACCGCCGGTCTCCGGCCCGCCGTCCTCGCCGGTGTGCACGCTGACCAGCCCGACGCACCGGCCGGCCTCGAGGTCGATCATCACCAGGTCGATCGACTGCGGATCGGGCGACACCCAGTCCGGCCCGGTACCGGGCACAACGCGCAACGCGTCCGCACGAGCCCCCCGCGCGACGATGGAGTCACGCTGCCAGCCGAGCCACCGCTGCGCGGCCGGATCACTCCCACAGGCGACCGCGGCGGCGTACTCCCAGGCGGTGGGCGTCCGGAACAGGAAGCGTCCGGTGCGCACCACATGGCCGGACCGGTCACAGGCCCGCTTGGACATCAGGCGCCCGCGCCGGCTGAGCCGGTCGAAGATCCCCTTGGTGGCTGGCAGCATCGCGGCGAAATCGTAGCGGAGCGAGCTCGCGGCAGTAGTTGTCACGGCCAGGACGCGGCTCCGACCGCCGGCACCTCGCGGCAACGACGCCTGGAGTGCTCCCGTTCTTCCGGCGCAGCTCGCGAATCGCGGCGGCCGTCCGCCGGAGTGGTCGTCGCGGTTCCGGCCGCCGCCGGCACCTCGCGCTGAACCTGGGCCGCGCATCGCCCCCGGGCTCCCGCGGCATCGCGGCGAAATCGTAGCGGAGCCGTCGGCGGGCGGTTGTTATTGTGACCCGATGACGGCCGTACCCGAGGCGACCGAACTGGACGGCTCCGGCCGTGCGGCCCAGCCTCGTCAGCTCATCGTGACGGTGTACGGCCTCTATTCGCGCACCGAAGGCGGCTGGCTCTCCGTCGCGTCGCTGATCGATCTGCTCGCCGCCGTCGGGGTCGACGAGCCCGCGGTGCGCTCGTCGATCTCCCGGCTGAAGCGGCGCGGGATCCTCGAGGCCGTGCGGCGCAACGCCACCGCGGGCTACGAGCTGTCCGACGACGCCCGCGGGATCCTGCGCGAGGGCGACGAGCGGATCTTCCGCCGGGAGCGCGCGACCCCGGCCGACGGCTGGCTGCTCGCGGTGTTCTCGGTGCCCGAGACCGAGCGCCACAAGCGCCACCTGCTGCGCACCCAGCTCGCCCGGATGGGCTTCGGCACCGCCGCCTCGGGCGTCTGGATCGCGCCCGCGCACCTGCACGACGTCACGGCGGAGGCGCTGACCCGCCTCGGTCTCGCCGGGTACGCGGACCTGTTCCGGGCCGACCACCTGGCCTTCGGCGACGTCGCGGCGAAGGTCCGCGACTGGTGGGACCTCGACCGGCTCGACGAGCTGTACACGACGTTCCTCGACGAGCACGGCCCGGCGCTGCGACGCTGGCAGCGGCGCAAGTCCGTCGCCGACGAAGAGGCCTTCGGCGACTACGTCCGGGTGCTCACCGGCTGGCGGCGGATGCCCTACCTCGACCCCGGCCTGCCCGCGGAGTTCCTGCCGCGCGACTGGTCGGGCATCCGCGCGGCCGAGCTGTTCTTCGAGCTGCACGCCCGGCTGGAGGACCCGGCCCGCGCCTACGTCTCGAAGGCGATCAACCTCGGCTGAGTCCTCTGCCGCGGCTTGTCGTGAGTGGTTAGGGCGGTTCTAACCGCCCTAACCACTCACGACCGCGAAGCCTTGGACCTCGACCAGCGCCTCTTCGTCCCAGAGCCGGTCGACGCCGATGCCGGCCATCGCCGGGTACTCGGTGCCCGCCAGCCGCCGCCAGACCGCGCCGATCTCACGCGCGTGCGCCCGGTAGTCGGCCATGTCGACGATGTAGATCGTCACGCTGCAGAGGTCCGCGGGTGCGCCGCCGGCCGCGCGCAGCGACGTCAGCAGGTTGCCCAGCGCGCGCTCGAACTGCTCGACGACGCCGTCGCCGACGATCCGGTTCGACGCGTCCAGCGCGGTCTGCCCGGCGAGGAAGACGACGCGCCCCTCGGCGACCACCGCGTGCGAGAACCCGGACGGCTTGCCCAGCTCCGGCGGGTTGATGCGTTCCATGCGGACACGGTAGCCCATCTTTCGCCTCATTGACGGTCGTACGCGTGACGACATATCCTGGACGGCGTGCGTATCGCGGTCATCGGCGGCGGCCCGGCGGGCCTGTACTTCGCCGCGCTGACGAAACAGCTCGGCCCGGGTCACGACATCACCGTCTGGGAGCGCAACGCGCCCGACGACACCTTCGGCTTCGGCGTGGTGTTCTCGGACGAGACGCTCGGCGGCATCGAGCACGCCGACGCGGCCGTGCACGAGGCCATGCGCGCCGAGTTCGCCCGCTGGGACGACATCGACGTCCACTACCGCGGCACCGTCACGACCTCGGGCGGCCACGGCTTCGCCGCGATGAGCCGCAAGCGCCTGCTCGGCATCCTGCAGAACCGCTGCGCGGAGCTCGGCGTCGAGCTGCGCTTCCGCGAAGAGGCGCCGGTCGACTTGTCGGCCTACGACCTGGTCATCGCCGCCGACGGCGTCAACTCCGCGGTCCGCGCGAAACACGCCGAGCACTTCCGGCCGAGCGTCGAGACGCGCCGGTGCCGCTACATCTGGCTCGGCACGGACCTGGTGTTCGACGCCTTCAAGTTCTACGTCCTCGAGACGCCGGCCGGGATCATGCAGATCCACGGCTACCCGTACGGCCGCGAGGGCAGCACGTTCATCCTCGAGGTGCAGGAGGACGTCTGGCAGCGGACGTTCGCCCCCGTCGCGGCGACCGCGCTCAAGCCCGGCGAGAGCGACGAGAACTCGATTTCGCTGATCCGCGAACTCTGCGCCGACGTCCTGCAGGGCCACGGCGTCATGGCGAACAACTCGAAGTGGGTCACGTTCGGCACCGTGCGCTGCGAGACCTGGGTGCACGGCAACGTCGTCCTCCTCGGCGACGCCGCGCACACCGCGCACTTCTCGATCGGCTCCGGCACGAAGCTGGCGATGGAGGACGCGCTCGCGCTGGCCGCGTGCCTGCACGAAAACGCGGGCGTCGCGGAGGCGCTCAAGGCGTACGAGCTGGAACGGCGGCCGGTCGTGACGTCGACCCAGCGCGCCGCGCAGGCCAGCCTGGAGTGGTTCGAGAACATCGCGCAGTACGCCCACCAGGATCCGCCGCAGTTCGCGTTCAACATCCTCACGCGCAGCCGCCGCGTCACCTACGACAACCTCCGCCTGCGTGATCCGGAGTTCGCCGCCGAGCTGGACCACTGGTTCGCGCGCTCGCTCGGCACGACGTCGCGGCCGCCGATGTTCCAGCCGTTCAAGCTCGGCGAACTGGAGCTGCCCAACCGGATCATCGTCTCGCCGATGGACATGTACTCCGCTGTGGACGGTGTCCCGGGCGACTTCCACCTGGTGCACCTGGGCAGCAAGGCCCTCGGCGGCGCCGGGCTGGTGATGACGGAGATGGTCTGCGTCTCGCCCGAAGGCCGGATCACGCCCGGCTGCGGCGGCCTCTACACGGCCGAGCAGGAAGCCGGGTGGAAGCGGGTCGTCGACTTCGTGCACACCCAGTCGCCCGCTCGCATCGGCGTCCAGTTAGGACATTCGGGCCGCAAAGGTTCGACAAAACTCATGTGGGACGGCATCGACGAGCCGCTGCCGTCGGACAACTGGGAAGTCTGCGCACCTTCGGCGCTGCCGTACTCCGAGCGGAACCAGGTCCCCCGCGAACTGTCCACAACGGACATGACATCAATCCGGGACGAGTTCGTCGCGTGCGCCGAAGCCGCCGCCCGCGCCGGGTTCGACGTCCTCGAACTGCACTGCGCGCACGGCTACCTGCTCTCTTCTTTCCTTTCCCCGCTGACGAACCAGCGGACCGACGGCTACGGCGGCTCGCTGGAGAACCGGCTGCGCTTCCCGCTCGAAGTCTTCGACGCGGTCCGCGCCGCGTGGCCCGCCGAGCGGCCGATGACCGTCCGGATCTCGGCGACCGACTGGGCCGACGGCGGCATCGACGCCGACGACGCCGTCGAGATCGCGCGCGCCTTCGCTTCCCACGGGGCCAACGGCATCGACGTCTCGACCGGTCAGGTCGTGTGCGACGAGAAGCCGCAGTACGGCCGCAGCTACCAGACGCCGTACGCCGACCGGATCCGCAACGAGATCGGGCAGGAGTACGGCATCGCGGTGATCGCCGTCGGCGCGATCTCGTCGTACGACGACGTCAACTCGCTGATCCTGGCCGGCCGCGCGGACCTGTGCGCGCTGGGCCGCACGCACCTCTACGATCCACAGTGGACGTTGCACGCGGCGGCCGAGCAGGGCTATCCGATCGCCTGGCCGAAGCAGTTCGCCGCGGGCAACCGCAAGCCGCAGACCGGCCGCAGTGACGGCCCGGAACCTCGGCTGGACCTCGTCCGGTCGGGCCCGGCCGGTACCGCCCACGCCCGCTGGCGACCGGAAGGCGACCGATGACCTTCACCCTGGACGCGGACCAGCTCGCCTTCGCGGCGGACGTCCGGAAGCTGGCCGAGGAGCAGCTGCGCCCGCTCGCCGAGTCCGGTGTGGAGGGTGCGGTCAACCGCCCGCTGCTCAAGGCGATGGGCGCGCTCGGCTTGCTCGCGCGGCTCTTCCCCGGCGTCGCCGCTGGAAAGCCGTCACGCCAGGCCGCCGCGACGGACCTGTGCATCCTGCGCGAGAACCTTGCGACCGTCAGCACCGAAGCCGAGACGGCGTTGGCGTTGCAGGGCCTGGGAAGTTACCCGATCCTGCAGTCCGGACAGGACGATCAGGTCGCGAAGTGGCTGCCCGCGGTGGCGGCCGGTGACGCGGTGGCGGCGTTCGCGCTGACCGAGCCGGACGCCGGTTCGGACGCGGCCGCGCTCTCGCTGAAAGCCGAGACGGACGGCGACGGCTGGCGCCTCACCGGCGAGAAGATGTGGATCTCCAACGCCCCCGAGGCCGACTTCTACACGGTGTTCGCGCGCACCACCGAAGGCGCGGGCTCTCGCGGCGTCAGCGCGTTCGTCGTCCCCGGCGACCGTCCGGGCCTCGGCGGCGAGCACCTGGACCTGGTCAGCCCGCACCCGATCGGCACCGTCACGTTCGACGGCGTCGAGGTCCGGCGCGAAGAGCTGCTCGGCGAGGAGAACCGCGGGTTCGCCGTCGCGATGCGGACCCTGGACCTGTTCCGCCCCAGCGTCGGCGCGTTCGCCGTCGGGATGGCGCAGGCCGCGCTGGACGCCACTGTGGACTACACCGGGCAGCGCGAAGCCTTTGGCGGCCCGCTGATCAAGCAGCAGGCGGTGGCACACGCGCTGGCGGAGATGGCGACGCGCACCGAAGCCGCACGACTCTTGGTCTACGCGGCTGCTGGCGCGTACGACGCGGGCGAGCAGAACCTCGGCGGCCGCGCGGCGATGGCGAAGCTGTTCGCCACCGAGGCCGCCCAGTTCGTCGTCGACTCGGCGGTCCAGCTGCACGGCGCCCGGGCCCTGCGGCGCGGGCACCTGCTGGAGCACCTCTACCGCGAGGTCCGCGCGCCGCGCATCTACGAGGGAGCGTCGGAGATCCAGCGGACGATCATCGCGCGGTGGCTGGCTTCCGCTCGAGCCACCACTGGCTGAAGACGAGCGCGATCGCCACACCGCCCCAGGACGAGATCGCCGCGACGCTCTGCGAGTAGGCCAGCTCGCTGCCGCCGAACGTGGTCGGGATCTGCGGCTCCAGCACGACCATCGCGATCGGCGTGATCAGCCGGTTGACGATGATCGAGAACGTCAACGACGCACTGCGGATCATCCACTTGCGGTGGTCGCCGAAGCGCCGTTCGCGCACCGCGCGCCAGCCGGCGAAGGTGCAGCCGAGCCAGAGCAGCGCCGCGACGATGTCACTGACCCGCGTCGTCGGCCCGAAGGGGCTCTGCGAACCGATGGTCAGCGCCATCACCCCGGCCGGCAGCACGCCGGCGAAGACGTACGCGCGGCCGGCGTAACGGTGGAAAACGGGGTACGTCCGGCGCAGCCACGGCCAGATCTGCAGCACGGCGCCCACCATGGCGACGGATCCGAAGATCACGTGAGCGACGAGGAACCAGTAGTGCGCGAGAAAGCCGGCGGGCTGCGGCACCCGCGACCGCGCCGGGTCGAAGGCGAGGTACGGCGGCAGCGAGAAGGCCAGGAAAGCGAGCACGAGCAACGCGAGCGGCCCGATCCACGGCCGTCGCCACCACGGCGGCCGCTGCGGTGGCGCGGGTCTGATTTCCGTCCGGACACTCATGGTTCCCCCAAGGGTCGGCTACCCGTACGAAGCTAGGGAAATCCCCGGGGCCCAACCATGGGGCCTGCCACCGCCACCCTGGTGGGGCCCGCCTTACCGCCGAAAAGCCGTGAAGGCCTCCTTACCGGCCGTAAGAGCCGGTAAGGAGGCCTTCACGGACGTAGCTCAGCTGCCGCGGACCCGGCGGACCGTGTCGCGGTAGAAGAGGCCGCTCTGCTTGACCGTGCGCTCCTGCGTCTCGTAGTCCACCCGGATCAGGCCGAACCGCTTCGCGTAGCCGTAAGCCCACTCGAAGTTGTCCAAAAGGGACCAGGCGAAGTAGCCCCGGACGTCCGCGCCCGCGTTGCGCGCCGCCGCCACCGCGGCGATGTGCGAGGCCAGGTACGCCGTGCGCTGCTCGTCGCGGACGAAGCCGCTCGAATCCGGGTCGTCGTCGAACGCCGAGCCGTTCTCGGTGATGTACATCGGGACGCCCGGGTAGTCGCGGCCCAGGCGGGTCAGCAGCTCGGTGAACTTGTCCGGCAGGATCTCCCAGCCCATCGCCGTCGTCGGCTCGCCGAACGGCACCGTGCGGGACGTCGGGACGCCGTCCGAGTCGACCGCGCTGCCCTGCTCGTCGACGCCGGAGAACTGCTGGCCGAAGTAGTAGTTGACGCCGAGGAAGTCCAGCGGGGCCGAGATGATCTCCAGGTCGCCGTCCTGCACCGGCAGCTTGACACCGCGCGCGGCCAGGTCCTCGACCACGTCTTCCGGGTACTCCCCGCGCACCAGCGGGTCCAGGTAGATCCGGACGCCCAGGCCGTCCGCTTGCCGCGCCGCGCGGACGTCTTCCGGCGCGTCGGTCGCCGGGTCGGCGGTGCACATGTTGAGCGTGATGCCGAACTCCGTGTCCGCCGGTGCGGCCTCACGCATCCGCTGCGTCGCCAGGCCGTGGCCCAGCAGCAGGTGGTGCACCGCGTGCAGCCCGGCCGCGTAGTCCCGGCGGCCCGGCGCCATCACGCCGTGCACGTACCCGTGCATCGCCGAGCACCACGGCTCGTTCAACGTCGTCCAGTGCCGCACGCGGTCCTTGAGGCGGTCGAACACCAGCATCGCGTAGTCCGCGAAGCGGTACGCCGTGTCCCGCGCCGGCCAGCCGCCCGCGTCCTCCAGTTCCTGCGGCAGGTCCCAGTGGTAGAGCGTCAGCCACGGCGTGATGCCCTTGCCGAGCGTCTCGTCGACCAGCCGGTCGTAGAACCCCATGCCCGCCTCGTTGACCGGGCCGCGGCCGCGCGGCTGGATCCGGGGCCAGGCCACGGAAAACCGGTAGGTGTCCGCGCCCAGCTCACTGACCAGACCGATGTCCTCCGGCATCCGGTGGTAGTGGTCGCAGGCGATGTCACCGTTGTCATTGTTGTCGATCGCCCACGGGACCTGGCAGAAAGTGTCCCAAATGGACGGTGTGCGCCCGTCTTCGGAGACCGCTCCTTCGATCTGGTACGCGGCGGTGGCCACGCCCCAGCGGAAGTCCGGCGGCAGGCTGTCGATCAACGCCTGCTGCTGCGCGGTCGCGGCTGTGGTCTCGGTCAAGGCGGCTCTCCTCCAGTGGTACCGGACAGGACGGGCGACGTTCAGGGGGTAGCGACGGGGTGCAGGAAACACGCCACTTCGCGCGACGCGTCGCCGCCGGGCAGGCCCAGCACGGGCACCTTCGAGTCGCACGGCTCGAAGGCCTTGGGGCACCGCGGGTGGAACGCGCAGCCGGCCGGCATGCCCCGCGTGTCCGGCGGTGAACCCGGGATCCCGCTGAGCTCGCGTCGCGGACCCCGCAGCGCGGGGAACGAGTTCAGCAGGCCGTAGCTGTACGGGTGCAGCGCGTCCCGGTAGAGCGCCGACGCCGGGGCCTGTTCGACGATCCGGCCGCCGTACATGATCGCGATCCGGTCCGAGAACTCGACCAGCAGTGAGAGGTCGTGCGTGATGAACAGGACCGAGAAGCCCAGCCGCTCGCGCAGTTCCACGAGCTGGCCGAGGATCTGGCGCTGCATCACGACGTCGAGCGCGGTGGTCGGCTCGTCCATGATGACCACGCGTGGCTCGAGCGCCAGCGCCATCGCGATCATCACGCGCTGGCGCATGCCGCCCGAGAGCTGGTGCGGGTAGGCCTCCAGCCGGTCGGCCGAGATGCCGACCAGCTTCAGCAGCTCCTTCGCCCGGGCCACCCGCCCGGCGCGGGTCGTGTCCGGCTCGTGCGCCTTGATGACGTCGACGAGCTGGGTGACGACCTTGTGCACCGGGTTCAGCGAGTTCATCGCGCCCTGGAAGACGATCGACGTCTCGGCCCAGCGGAAGTCGCGCAGCTGCTTGTGGGTCAGTTTCAGGACGTCGTACGGCTCGGCGTTCTCTGGGTGGTAGATCACCTCGCCGCCGCGGATCACGCCCGGCGGCGCGAGCAGCCGCGTCAGCCCGTAGGCCAAAGTGGACTTCCCGCTGCCGCTTTCCCCGGCCAGGCCGAGGACTTCGCCGCGGTTGAGCGTCAGGTGCACGTCGCGCACCGCGCGCACGGCCTCGTCGCCGACGCCGTAGTCGACGTCGAGGCCCTTGATCTCCAGGACCGGTGTCATGATGCCTGTTCCTCCCGCCCGAGCACGGGCGTGAAGCCCACTCGCATGTGCTGCGTGCGTCCGTGGATGTCCTTCACCTTCGCCTTGCCGCTGCCGCGCAGCCGCGGGCTGACGAACTCGTCGATGCCGAAGTTCAGCAGGGACAGCGCGGTGCCGAGGACGGCGATCGCCAGCCCGGCCGGCACGAACCACCACCAGGCGCCCTGCGCCAGCGCCTGCTGGCTCTGCGCCCAGAACAGGATCGTGCCCCAGTTCCAGTTCGAAAAGCTCGAGACGCCGACGAACGCCAGCGTGATCTCCGACATCACGCCGAAGATCACCGTGCCGACGAAGCTGGACGCGATCACCGCCGTCAGGTTCGGCAGGATCTCGAAGAAGATGATCCGCCACGTCGACTCGCCCGTGGCGCGCGCCGCTTCGACGTATTCCCGGCCTCTCAACGAAAGGGTCTGCGCGCGCAGGACCCGCGCGCCCCACGCCCACGACGTGAACCCGATGACCACCGCGACCAGGTAGTCACCACCGCTCGGCAGCGCGCTGCCGATGATGATGATCAGCGGCAGCGCCGGGATCACGAGGAACACATTGGACAGTGCGGAGAGTCCTTCACCCGGCGTCCCGCCGAGGTAGCCGGACGTGACGCCGACGACGACCGCGAGGATCGTCGCCACGACGCCGGCGGTCAGCCCGACGAGCATGACGCTGCGGGTGCCGACCAGGACCTGGCTGAAGATGTCCTGGCCGAGGTGCGTGGTGCCGAACCAGTGCCGCCCCGACGGCCCTTCGAGCAGGTCGTTGCTGCGGGCCGACGGGTCGAACGGCGCGATCCACTCGCCGATCACCGCGATGATCAGGAAGAACACGATGACGCTGAGCCCGGTGATCGTCTTGCCGCCGGTGAGGAACCGGAACCGGCGCCGCTTGGCGCGCCCGGCGACGGCGTCGATCGGGAGTGCTTGGGCGGCCTTGACGTCCGCTGCTGGTACCGCCATGTCAGCCCGCCTTCCGGGTCCGCGGGTCGAGCGCGAGGTAGGCGACGTCCGCGAGGAGGTTCGCCACCAGCACCGACAGCGTGATGATCAGGAAGATGCCCTGCATCAGCGGGTAGTCCTGCGAGCCGACCGCCTGGAACAGCTCGAAGCCGACCCCCGGGTAGGAGAAGACGATCTCCACCAGCAGCGTGCCGCCGACGATGAACCCGAGCGCCAGCGCGAACCCGGAGACGCTCGGCAGCAGCGCGTTGCGCGCCGCGTAACCGACCGCGACCCGGCGTTCGGACAGGCCCTTGGCGTGCGCGACGGTGACGTAGTCCTCCGAAGCGACGGTCACCATCATGTTGCGCATGCCCAGGATCCAGCTGCCCATCGAGCTGATCAGGATGGTGATCGCGGGCAGCAGGCTGTGCTGGATCGCGCTGCCGATGAAGTCGGGGTCCCAGCCGGGGATCAGGCCCGGGTCGTACCCGCCGGACGACGGGAAGAAGCTCCCCGGCCCGGCCAGCAGCGTCAGGGCGATCAGGCCGAGCCAGAAGTACGGCACCGACGAGAGGAACGTCGTCACCGGGAGCAGGCCGTCGACCCACGAACCGCGCTTCCAGCCGGCGACCACGCCGAGGCCGGTGCCGATCAGGAAGCCGATGATCGTCGTGATGCCGACGAGGATGATCGTCCACGGCAGACTGTCGCCGAGCACCTCGGTGACCGGCGTCGGGAAGAACGTGAACGACAGCCCGAGGTCGCCGCGGAAGAGCTGGGCCCAGTAGTGGAAGTACTGGGTCACCATGCTTTCGTTCTTGTCCAGTCCGAAGAGGACGTACAGGGACTGGATCGCGTCGGCGCTGAGCGTGCCCTGGTTCTTCGTGATCAGCGACTGCACCGGGTCACCCGGGATCAGCCGCGGGATGAAGAAGTTGATGGTGACGGCGGCCCACGCCGTGAAGAGGTAGAAGGCCAGCCGTTGCAGCAGGTACCTCATCGGGCGGCCCCGTCGTACAGCCAGCACGCGGCCCAGTGGCCGGGTGCGTCGTCGACCTCGAACCGCGGCGGCAGGTCGGTCTTGCAGCGTTCCATCGCGACCGGGCAGCGCGGGTGGAACCGGCAGCCGGACGGCGGGTCGATCAGGCTCGGCGGCTCGCCGGCCCCGCGCTCGACGGGCACCTCGCCGGGTGCGAGGTCGCTGTCCCCGGCGGCGACCTGGAGCCGGTCGGGGTCGGGTGCGGATTCGATGAGCAGGCGCGTGTACGGGTGCGCCGGGCGCTGCGTGATCGTCTCGCTGTCGCCGCCTTCGACCATCCGGCCGGCGTACATCACCATCGTCTCGTCGGCGAAGTAGCGCGCCGACGCGATGTCGTGGGTGATGTAGAGGATCGCGAGGTGCAGGCGTTCCTTGAGGTCCCGCAACAGGTTCAGCACACCGAGCCGGATGGAGACGTCCAACATGGACACCGGCTCGTCGGCCAGCAGGGCCTCCGGGTCGGCGCCGAGGGCCCGTGCGATCGCGACGCGCTGGCGCTGCCCGCCGGACAGCTCGTGCGGGAACTTGTCGATGTAGCGCTCGGGCGGCGTCATCTGGACGCGCAGGAGCAGGTCGTGCAGCGCCTGCTCCAGGTCGTCGCCGGCCCGGCCGTGGATCTTCAGCGCCCGCGTCAGGTGGTACCGGACGGTGTGCACCGGGTTCAGCGACGCGAACGGGTCCTGGAAGATCATCTGCACCCGGCGGCAGTAGGCCCGGAACGCCTTGCCGTGCCGCACGTTCACGGTCTCGCCGTGCAGCCGGATGTCGCCGCCGGTGCGCGGGTAGAGCCCCGCGAGCAGCCGCGCGACGGTCGACTTGCCCGAGCCGGACTCGCCGACCAGAGCGGTGACCCGCCCCCGCCGCAACGTCAGGGAGACGTCGTCGACGGCCTGGACGGCGCGGCGCGGGCCGGTGAGCCCGGCGCGTCCCTTGCGCCGCACCGGGAAGTGCTTGGTCAGGCCCTCCGCCTCGAGGACCACCGCACCGGGGGTTCCCCCCTCCGATCCGGCCGAAGCCGGATCGGAGGGGGCCGGGGCGGCCGCGGCGTCGCCGTGGCCGTCCCCGTGTTCGGTCTTCACACCTGAGTCCGCCATCGATCAGGCCGCGGGCTTCAGGTGCAGGATGATGTCCAGCGCGTTGCGCAGGGTGGGCTGCGCGGGGGCGTACGGGTTCGCCTCCTCGGGCCAGCCCGTCCAGTTCTTCGTGCTGTACTCGCCACCGGAGTTCGCGGCCGACGTCGGGATCATCGGCTGCTGGTCGATCATGATCTTCTGCAGCGTCGCCATGGCGGCGGTGCGGGAGGCGTCGTCCTCGGCGTTGGCGTAGGTCTCGAGCGCCCTGGTCGCCTCGTCGTTCTTGAAGCGGCCGTAGTTGCCGTTGATGTTGCCCTGGCCGGTCGGCTTGTAGCGGTTGCCGTCCATGACGTCGCGGTACATGTCGTACGGCGTCGCACCGTCGTTGGTCCAGTGCATCAGGCCCTCGAAGTCACCGGTGTCGACCGACTTCGTCCACGCGTCCTGGTTCATCTTGTCGACCGTCGCGGTGATGCCGATCTGCGACAGGTTGTCCTTGATGATCTCCAGGTCGGTGATGTAGTCCGACCAGCCCGACGGGACCGTGAGCTTGAGGGTGACCGGCTTGCCGGACGGGTCCTGCAGCTTGTCGCCGTTGAACGTGAAGCCGGCGCCGGTGAGCTGCGCCTTGGCCGCCGCGACGTCGACCTTGACGGTCTGGCCCTGGTACTGCGGCGCGATGAACGGGTCGCCCGCCGGCGTCGGGATGCCGGTGACCTGGTCGTTCTTCGGGTAGAAGTAACCCGCCTCGCCCTGGTTGAAGATGTCGTCGCGGTTGATCACCTTGCTGATCGCCTGGCGCAGCGGCGCGCTGTTCCAGGGGGCCTTCTCGGTGTTGAACCACAGGCCGTGGACGGCCAGCTGCGCGGGGAACCAGAGCTTGTAGTGCTCGGGGTCCTTGTTCGTGTAGACGGCCTTGTAGTTCGGGATGAAGACGAAGCTCCACTCGGCCGCACCGCTGGCCAGCGCCGAGACCTGCGCGTTGTTGTCCGTGTAGGACGTGTAGCGGATCTCCTTGACCTTCGGCGCTTCCTGCCAGTAGCCCTCGCGCTGGCTGACGATCACCGTCTGCGGGGTGAACGACTTGAGCGTGTACGGGCCGGTGCCGACCGGGTTCTTGATCGTGTCGAGCGCCGGGTCCTTGATGCCCTGCCAGATGTGCTTCGGCACCACGATCGTCTGCAGGATCTTGACCTGGTTGACGAACTGGGAGCTGTCGAAGCTCAGCGTGACCTGGTTGCCGGCCGCGGTGATGTCCTTGTACGGGACGGCGTCGATGTTCAGCGCCTTGTTGTCCCGCAGCAGGCCGAACGTGTAGGCCACGTCGTCACCGGTCATCGGCTGGCCGTCGGAGAACTTCACGTTGTCCCGGACGGTCAGGACCAGCTTCTTGTAGTTGTCCGACCAATCCCACTTCGTCGCCAGCCACGGCTTGCCGGGCTCCTGCGGCTTGACGCGGTTGAGCATCACGAGGGGTTCGAAGATCGTCCACCGGTAACCGAGGTTGGCCGCGGCCGACGTCTCGAGGAACGGGTTGTTGTTCTCCGACTGCGGGCCGTTCGGCATCCCCACGTTGAGCACGGCGTTGGGGTTGCCCTGACCTGCGCTCGAGCTACCTCCCCCGCACGCGGTCAAGCCCCCCAGGGCCATTAGTGCCACTAGCGCTGCGACGATGGAGCGCTTGACTCGCATCGGTTCCTCCTGGTCATCGACGACTACTCCGTGTCGACTGGTAGCGAGCCCCGACCGCCGGCGACCGAACGACGCCACGAGTCAACCTGGGTGACTCGGGTCACGTCAATAACACGGCGGTAACGTTTTGTACCTAAGTTTAAGTACTGAAAGAACTCGCAGGCTTGGGCCGACCGGCGGTTTACCCCTTGCGACACAAGGGGTTTCAGCCGGTCCGGCCGCCCGCGGCGAGCAGCTGCGCGACCGGCAGGGTGGCCGCGCCGAGCGCGACGGCCTCCGGCCCGAGCCGGCCGAGGACGACTTCGGTGCGCCCGGCGAGGTAGTCGAGCGCGTGCCGGCCGACCGCGTCACGCACGGCGGGCAGGATCGCCGGACCCATGATCGCCCCTGCGGAGCCGGAAAGCACCACCCGGTCGGGGCTGAGCAGGTTGATGAGGTTCGCGATGCCGATCCCGAGGTACTCGCCGGTCTCGGCCAGCACCTCCGCGGCCGGCCCGGCGACCTGCGCTTCGGCCACGATGTGGGCCAGTTCGGCGTCGCTTTCGTCCCCGATGACGGGATCTTTCCCCACCCGATCGGCGTAGTGCCGGACGACCGCCTCGGTGCCGACGTAGGCCTCCAGGCAGCCGTGCGACCCGCACCGGCAGGCCGCGCCGCCCGCCTTGACGACCGTGTGCCCCCACTCGCTGGTCGTGATGCCCGGGTGCGACGGCCCGGCCGTGGCGACCGCGGCCCCGACCCCCACACCGAGCAGGGCGACGATGGCGCGCCCGGCGCCGCGGCCGGCCCCCAGCCAGCTCTCGGCCTGGCCCAGCGTGCGGGCGCGGTTGTCCAGGTGCAGCGGCGCGACGACGTGCGGGCGGATGAGGTCGGCGAAGGCCACGCCGCGCCAGCCGAGGGTGGGCGCGTGGACGATCCCGCCGTCGCGGACCGCCCCGGGCACGCCGATGCCGACGCCGAACACCGCGGCGGCGTCCCCGCCCTCGAGCACCTCGGCGATGCCGGCGCGCACCAGCGCGGCGACCTCACCCGGGTCGAGCCGCGTGCCGACGAGGGGGTGGCGCACGGTGCCCAGCGTCCCGAGCGCGCAGTCGAACAGGCCGACCTCGACGTGCGTCTCGCCGACGTCGACGCCGACGACGTGGCCGAAATCCGGCCGCACGGCCAGCAGCGTCCGCGGGCGTCCGCCGTCCGATTCGACCGATCCGGCTTCGGCGACGACGCCGTCCGCGATCAGTTCGGCCACGACGTTCGTAACGGTGGCGGCCGAAAGTCCCGATTCAGCTACCAGTTCCAGTCTGCTGACGGGGCCGTGGAGGTAGAGGGTGGAGAGGAGCGCCGCACGGTTGTGCCGCCGGAGGTCTCTGGTCGTCTGCCGCACCACCTGGGTCACGGTGGGGATTGTGCCAGACACATGCGGTGCGACCATCAGTTCGGGACTTAGTTCACCAGTTAATACATGGCCACAACTTAGGGTGATCAGGCATCCTGTCAGTAGCCGGTAAGAGTTCAGATGGGTTGCCCATGGCGAGCAAGCGCACCACCGTCCGCGATCTGCGGCGGCACAATCGTTCCCTGCTGCTGTCGAAACTCTACTTCGACGGCCCGCTGTCGCGGCACGAGCTCAGCCAGCTGACCGGACTGAGTGCCGCCACGGTCAGCAACGTCACCGCCGAACTGGGCGAGGAACGGCTCATCACCGAAGCGGGCCAGGTGGAATCGGACGGCGGCCGCCCGCGCGTGCTGCTGCGCGTCGACCCGGCGTACGGCCACGTCGTCGGCGTCGACATCGGCGAGACCGGCGTCAAGATCGAGTTGTTCGACCTGGCGATGAACCGCCTCGCGACGGTCGACCACCCGCTCCCGGCGGCCCCGGACCCGGCGACCGCGGTCGAGCAGGTGACGTCCGGGCTGCGCGAGGTGTTCGCCAGCGCGGGCATCGGGGACTCAGCCGTCCTCGGCGTCGGCATCGGCGTCCCGGGCACGGTCGAGCAGGGCGAGCGGGTGCTGGTGCACGCGCCGACGGTCGGCTGGGACGCCGTCCCGCTCACGGACCTGCTGCGCGACGCCGGGGTGACGCTGCCGCTGTTCGTCGACAACGGCGCGAAGACCCAGGGCCAGGCGGAGATGTGGTTCGGCGCGGGCCGCGGCGCGAAGCACGCGGTGATAGCGCTGATCGGCTCGGGAGTAGGCGCGGCGGTGGTAGCGGACGGCTCGACGTACCGCGGCTCGACGAGCAGCGCGGGCGAGTGGGGCCACACGACGATCGCGTACGGCGGCGCACAATGCCGCTGCGGCGCACACGGCTGCCTGGAGGCGTACATCGGCGCGGAGGGCGTGCTGACGCGGTACCGGAAGGCGCGCGGCAAGGACATCCCGGGAGCGGACGAGCAGGCCCAGTTCTCGGCGCTGCTGGAGGCGGCCCCGAAGTCCAAAACGGCGGCGAGAGTCCTGGACGACACGGCGGGCTACCTGGGCGCGGGCATCGCGAACTTGATCAACTTGTTCAACCCGGAACGCATAGTGATCGGCGGCTGGGCGGGCTTGGCCCTGGGCGAGCAGCTCCTGCCGCGCATTCGTGAGGCCGCGGGCGAGCACGCCCTACGGCACCCGTTCAGCCAGACGTCGATCCAGCTGGGGTCTCTCGGTCTGGACGCGGTAGCGACGGGCGCGGCGACGCTGCCGGTGGCGGACCTGCTGGAGCAGGGAGCGACATCCCGGTTAGCCAAGCCAGGAGCATCAAACTCCGACGCGGCCTGAGGCCCGCGGGGCCCGGACCGACGCAGCCTGAGGTCAGACCGGGCTGGGGCCGACGCGGCCTGCGGCTGCGGCTGCGGCTGCGGCTGCGGCTGCGGCTGCGGCTGCGGCTGCGGCTGGCCGACTCTGCCAGGCCGGGAGGCTGGCTCGGCCCGAGGCCGGCTCTACCGGGCCGGGAGGCCGGCCCACTGCTGGCAATTGGCCGCCAACTCCGCCAGCCAGGTTCTCGCGGCGGCTTTGCGTAGCGTCTTCCCGAGTAGCGCCCGCCTTCCGAGCAACGCCCGCCCGCCCGAGCAGCGGCCGCCGGCTCCGCAGCCAGATTCTCGCGGCGGCTTCGCGCAGCGCCCACCCGAACAGCGCCCACCCTCCCAGGGGTCCATCCCCGCACCAGCGTATCGGCGCCGACCGACAAAAGGCTGCGGAAGACCGGGTCAGGCGCCCACTTGTCCACAACCCGGCAGGGCTGTGGATGCCCCCTGATCGGGCCGTCACCACAGCTGGAATTCCGAACACCGAGCCCAACCGCCTCCACTACCGCACAGTCCCGCAGCCCCAGAGCGGCGCCCGCCCGAGCAGCGCCCACCACCTGGGCAACGCCCGCCCACCGAACAGCGTCCACCACTGCACCGGCAGCGCCCACCAGAGCAGCGCCCACCAGAGCAGCGCCCACCAGAGCAGCGCCCACCAGAGCAGCGCCCACCAGAGCAGCGCCCACCCTCCCCAGGGGGTCCATCCCCGCTCCAGCGTATCGACCCCACCCGACAACCCCGGGCGAAAGCCCCACCAGGAGCACCCCCCATCCACAACCCGATAACCCTGTGGACAACCGCCATGCCCCGCTGAGCGGGAACCCGACTTCCGCAGCTCAGCCGCACCTCGAGCCGCCCACACCCGTCAGCAACCCACCCTTAATTCGGGTTGAAAAAAAATGACGGTCCGACTGTTGCCCGACTTGTCTGGACCATGCATACTTTGTTGCCAGGCACAACAAAGCCCTGTAGAACCCTTCGTCGCCCGCGATCCACCCGCCCCGGACCGCGGACGGCACCGCGATGCCCGGTCACGCCTGCCGCCGCCCCGGCATGCACGGCCACCCTCCCCTCCCCGCGTTCCGTGCTGCGCGCGGAACGCCGGTCCCCACGGTGAGAGAGGCGACAAAGATGTCCACCTCGAAATTCCGCAAGTTGCGAAGAGCAGCGGCGCTACTGGCCGTCGGCTCGCTGCTCGTCCTCGGGCAGCAGGCACTGACCGCACCCGCCGCCGAAGCCGCGGCCACCTTCACCGACGACTTCAACGGCCCCGCCGGGTCCGCCGTCGACGGCTCCAAGTGGCAGCTCGAAACCGGCGACAACGTCAACAACCACGAACGCCAGTACTACACCTCCGGCACGAACAACGCCCAGCTCGACGGCCAGGGCCACCTCGTGATCACGGCCAAGAAGGAAAACCCCGGCAACTACAACTGCTGGTACGGCCGCTGCGAGTACACCTCCGCGCGGATGAACACCTCCGGCAAGTTCAGCCAGGCCTACGGCCACTTCGAGACGCGCATGAAGCTGCCGCGCGGGCAGGGCATGTGGCCGGCGTTCTGGATGCTCGGCGGCGGCAACTGGCCGACCGACGGCGAGATCGACGTCATGGAGAACGTCGGCTTCGAGCCGAACACCGTGCACGGCACCATCCACGGCCCGGGCTACTCCGGCGCCGGCGGCATCGGCGCGGCCTACAACGGCCCCAACTTCTCCGACGACTTCCACACCTACGCCGTCGACTGGGCGCCCAACCAGATCAAGTGGTACGTCGATGGCAACCTCTACCAGACGCGCACGCCGTCCGACCTGAACGGCAACCGCTGGGTCTACGACCACAACTTCTTCATCATCCTGAACCTCGCCGTCGGCGGGTACTGGCCGGGTGACCCCAACAGCAGCACGACGTTCCCGCAGCAGCTGGTCGTCGACTACGTCCACGTCACCAACGACACCGGCGGCGGCACCACCCCGCCGTCCGGGCGCACCGGGCGGATCACCGGCATCGGCGGCAAGTGCGTCGACGTCGCGGGCGCCAGCACCGCCAACCTCACGCCGATCCAGATCACCGACTGCAACGGCAACGCCGCGCAGAACTGGACCATCGGCACCGACGGCACGATCCGCGCCCTCGGCAAGTGCATGGACGTCAACGCCGCCGGCACCGCCGACGGGACAGCGGTCCAGCTCTACGACTGCAACGGCAGCGTCGCCCAGAAGTGGGCGATCAGCGGGGCCAAGGACATCGTGAACCCCAACGCGAACAAGTGCCTCGACGCCACCGGCAATTCGAGTGCGAACGGCACCCGCCTGCAGATCTGGACCTGCGGCGGCGGCGCGAACCAGAAGTGGACCACTCCCTGACCCGGTCCCCCCTCGTGAGTGCGTAACAGTGTTCTAACACTGTTACGCACTCACGACCCCTTACCCCACAGGAGAATCCAAGTGCGGCGATTCCTCGTCGCGCTAATGGGGTGTGCCCTGTTAGCGCTTTCTTTCCTGACGTCCACCTCCGCCCAAGCGGCGGTCGAGGCGGGTCCGTCCGCGAGCCAGCTGCTCGCGAAGACCACGTCCTGCCAGCAGATCTCGAACGGCAAGTACTCCTTCGACGAAGGCGGCGCGGCGACCGTGCCCGTCTGCCAGGCCAACGGTGCGGTGTTCTTCAAGGCCGACATGGACATCGACTGCGACGGCGTCCGTACCACGCAGTGCAACGAGCAGACCGACTGCTGCTTCTACCCGGACACCGCGTTCCACACCTCGACCGACCAGCCGCTCAACGCGGCCCAGCTGCCCTACATCGTGCTGCCGCAGCCGACGTCCACATGGGACTACCGCAACTACGGCATCGACGGCGGTTCGGTCGTGGCGGTGATCTACAACAACCAGGTCACCTACGCCGTGGTCGGCGACACCGGGCCGACGAGCATCATCGGCGAGGCGTCCTACGCCACCGCCGTCAACCTCGGCATCAACCCCGACCCGAGCAACGGCGGCACCGAAGGCCCGGTGACGTACATCGTGTTCCCGAACACGCACGTCAACCCGATCGAGAACCACAACAACGCCACCAGCCTCGGCGAGCAGGTCGCGACGCAGTTCGCCGGCGGCACCACCACCCCGCCGCCCGCCGGTGGCGGGCAGATCACCGGCGTCGGCGGCAAGTGTGTCGACGTCAACGCGGCGAGCAGCGCCAACGGCGCCGCCGTCCAGCTCTACGACTGCAACGGCACCACCGCTCAACAGTGGACAGTCGGCAGCGACGGCACGATCCGCGCGCTCGGCAAGTGCCTCGACGTCACCAGCGCGGGCACGGCCAACGGCACCACCGTCCAGTTGTGGGACTGCAACGGCAGCAACGCCCAGAAGTGGTCGGCCAACGGCTCGCAGAACCTCGTCAACGCGGGCTCCGGCAAGTGTCTCGACGCCACCGGCAACAGCTCCGCCAACGGCACCCGGCTCCAGATCTGGACCTGCGGGTCCGGCGCGAACCAGAAGTGGACGCTCCCATGAGAAAACGCTCTCTCCTTTCCCTGCTTGGCGTGACCGCGCTCGCCGCGGCCGCCTTCGCCGTGCCCGCGCAGGCCGCGGGCGAAGCCGTGAACGTCTGGCTCACCACGACCGACGACGCCAAGGGCGTCAACGTCACCCGCGGCCTGCAGCAGCAGACACCGATCAGCTTCACCGCGGGCACCGGCACCGGCGGCCAGACCATCAACGTCAACGAAAACACCACCTACCAGCAGTTCGAGGGCGCCGGCGCGTCGTTCACCGACTCCGCCGCGTGGCTGCTCAACTCGAGCAACCTGCTCAGCGCCAGCACGCGCAACTCGGTGATGCAGAAGCTGTTCGACCCCAACGCGGGCATCGGCATCAGCTTCCTGCGCAACCCGATCGGCGCGTCGGACATCGCGCGCAACAGCTACACGTTCGACGACGTGCCCGCCGGGCAGACCGACCAGAACCTGGCGAAGTTCTCCATCGCGCACGACCAGGCGGACGTGCTGCCGCTGACCAAGCAGGCGCTGCAGCTCAACCCGCAGATCAAGGTCATGGCCTCGCCGTGGAGCGCGCCGCCGTGGATGAAGGACAACGACAGCTACCTGCTCGGCTGGGTCGAGTCGCAGTTCTACCCGGCGTACGCGCAGTACTTCGTCAAGTACGTCCAGGCCTACCAGGCCGCGGGCGTGCCGATCAACTACCTGACCGTCCAAAATGAACCGACGTGCTGCGCGAGCTACCCGTCGACCAACTGGAACGGCGCGGGCCTGGCGTACTTCACCAAGACCAACCTGCTGCCCGCGCTGCACAGCGCCGGACTGTCCACAAAGGTCCTCGCGCTGGACTGGAACTGGGACCAGTACCAGTCCTTCGCGGCGCCCACAATGGACGACGCCGCCATCCGCAACGACCCGAACTTCGGCGGCATGGCGTGGCACGGTTACGGCGGCAACGTCTCGCAGCAGACGACCGTGCACAACCAGTACCCGAGCGTCAACGCGTACTCGACCGAGCACTCCGGCGGCACCTGGGTGTCGAACCAGCAGGCCGAGGACATGACGAACATCGTCGACTACACGCGCAACTGGAGCCGCACGGTCACCAAGTGGAGCCTGGCGATGGACCAGGCGCACAACCCGCACAACGGCGGCTGTGACACGTGCACCGGCCTGGTGACCGTCCACAACGGAGACGGGCGCAACGGACAGGTCGACTACACCGTCGAGTACTACACGATGGGTCACCTGACGAAGTTCGTGAAGCCCGGCGCGGTCCGGATCGACTCGAACGACAACTCGACCGTCCGCAACGTCGCCTGGAAGAACCCGGACGGCTCGAAGGCGCTGATCGCGTACAACACCAGCACCGGCAACCAGAGCGTCCGGGTGAACTGGGGCAACTCGTCGTTCACCTACAACCTGCCCGGCCACACGTCGGCGACGTTCACCTGGGCGGGCAACCAGGGCACCGGCGGCGGTGGCGGCACCGGCAAGACCGGGCCGATCACCGGCCTCGGCGGCAAGTGCCTGGACGTCGCGAGCGGCAGCAGCGCGAACGGCGCGGCCGTGCAGCTCTACGACTGCAACGGGTCGGCGGCGCAGCAGTGGACGGTCGGCACCGACGGCACGCTCCGCGCGCTGGGCAAGTGCCTCGACGTGACCGGACAGTCCACAGCGGACGGTGCCCAGCTGCAGCTGTGGGACTGCGGCGGGACGGCCAACCAGAGTTGGGCGGCGACGGCGGCCAAGGACCTCGTCGGGGCGGCGTCGAACAAGTGCGTCGACGCGACCGGCAATTCGAGCGCGAACGGCACCCGGCTGCAGATCTGGACCTGCACCGGCGCCGCCAACCAGAAGTGGAACGTGCCCGCATGAAGAAACTGGCAGCATTCGGCGCGCTGGTAGCCGCGGCGTCGGCGTTGGTGCTCGCCCCGGGAGTCGCGCAGGCGGCGACCGGCCCGATCACCGGCATCGCCGGTAAGTGCGTCGACGTCAACGCCGCGAGCACCGCGAACGGCACGGCGATCCAGCTCTACGACTGCAACGGCTCGAACGCCCAACAGTGGACAGTCGGCAGCGACGGTTCCCTGCAGGCGCTGGGCAAGTGCCTCGACGTGACCAACGCGGGCACGGCGAACGGCGCGTTGATCCAGCTGTGGGACTGCAATGGCTCCAACGCCCAGAAGTGGACGGCCAACGCGGCGAAGAACCTCGTCAACACCGGGTCGGGCAAGTGCCTCGACGCCACCGGCAACAGCTCGGCGAACGGCACGCGGCTACAGATCTGGACGTGCGCGAGCAGCGCCAACCAGCAGTGGACGCTCCCGAGCGGCGGCACGACCCCGCCACCGTCCGGGCCGGGCGTGATGGCCGTCGCGCCGTACCTCTACAACGGCTGGGGCAACCCGCCGAGCCCGGCGACGATCCAGAACGCCACCGGCGTCAAGTGGTTCACGCTGGCGTTCGTGCTGTCCAACGGCTACTGCAACCCGCAGTGGGACGGCGGCCGCGCGCTGACCGGCGGCGTCGACCAGAACACCATCAACACCGTGCGCGCGGGCGGCGGCGACGTCATCCCGTCGTTCGGCGGCTACTCCGGGAACAAGCTGGAGTCGTCGTGCGGCAGCGCGGGTGAGCTGGCGGCGGCGTACCAGAAGGTGATCAGCGCCTACGGCCTCAAGGCGATCGACATCGACATCGAGGCCGACGCCTACAGCAACCCGACCGTGCAGCAACGCACGGTCGACGCGCTGAAGACGATCCGGGCGAACAACGCGGGCATCAAGCTGTACGTCACGTTCGGCACCGGGCAGTCGGGGCCGGACAACAGCCTGGTGAACCGCGCGGCCCAGTCCGGGCTCACGGTCGACGGCTGGGTCATCATGCCGTTCGACTTCGGCGGCGCCGGCCAGAACATGGGCACGCTCACGCAGCGCGCGGCGGAGGGCCTCAAGAACGTCGTCAAGTCGGCTTACGGCTACGACGACGACACGGCCTACCGGCACATGGGCATCTCGTCGATGAACGGCATCACGGACAACAGCGAGACGGTCACCCTGGCCGACTTCAACACCATCCTGGCCTACGCGAACACGCACCACCTGGCCCGGCTGACGTTCTGGTCCGCGAACCGCGACCGCCCCTGCCCGGGCGCCTACCCGAACGACGACACGTGTTCGGGCGTTTCCCAGCAGGCGTGGGACTTCACGAGGATCTTCGCCCGCTACGCCGGCTGACGCACCACCCCTGAAGTCCGTGAATGCCACATCGAGGGACATAGTGTCCGTCAATGTGGCATTCACGGACTTCGGCGTTCGGGGGTGCCGCGTGCCGTTTCGGAACTGCCGGGGGTGACCCTGGGGGTAGCCACGCCCCGGCAGCCGGGTTTCGCGGGCCGCTGGGGGTATCCGGCGGCGAAACCGCGCTGAGGTTATCCAGTCCGCGGCCCGGAAACGCCGGGCTCGGCCCGTCCGGACCGCAAGCGTGCCCGAAGACGCACTACTCGACGGCGATCGCCGCCCGGGCGGCGGCCGCGCGGTCGGCGTACGCCTCGACCAGCTGCTCCTCCGCGTCCTCCAGGTACTTCATCAGCAGCTGCTCCGCGCCCGGGCCGTCGCCCGCCTCGACGCGGTCCAGGATCTCGTGGTTGCGCGGCAGGTAGCGCTCGTGGAAGCGGCGCGGCTCGGCCATGATGTGGAACACCAGCCGCAGCTCGGCCGTGAGCCGGCCGACCAGCTCGTTGACGCGCTCGCTGCCCGACAGCGCGGCCAGCTCCTGGTGGAACCAGACGTTCGCGGTGCCGAGGTCCTTCCAGTTCCCGTTGCGGGCGGCCTCGTCACCGATGTCGACCTTCTCCTTGATCCGCGGGAACGACGCCGGCTTCGCCGTCACGCCCCGGACCGCGGCGCACTCGATGATCTTGCGCACGCGGTAGATGTCGACGACGTCCTCGATGCTCGGGATCCGCACGAACACCCCGCGGTTGAGCTCGTGGGCGAGCAGCCGCTCGTGCGTGAGCAGCCGGAACGCCTCCCGCAGCGTGTTGCGCGAGACGCCGAGCGCGTTGCCGATGTCCTGCTCCGACAGCCGCCCACCGGGCAGGAAGAAGCCCTCCGCGATGCGCTTGCGGAGGACGCCCGCCACCCGCTCGGCGGTGCTCTTGCGGCTGACCAGGCCGCGATCGGCCTCCAGGCCGGGAAGGTCCGGGACCACGCTGTCTTCGATGACCACGGCGACGATGGTACCCGTCACACAGGGGACGATCGAATTGCACTCTTGTGGAATTGTTGAACAATCCTTACTGTGTGAGGCACGCCACGATGAGACACTGGCCTGGAGGTGCCCGACATGACTGCCACAGCAACCGAGGCCCGGCCGTTCGACTGGTTCCGCACACTGGGGAAACGCGGCCGGCTCGCCTTCGCCGGCGCGTTCGGCGGGTACGGCCTGGACTCGTTCGACTACCAGACCCTGCCCCTCGGGCTCGCCGCGATCACCGCGTACTTCGGCATTTCGAGCGGTGAAGCCGGCCTGCTCGGCACGACGACGCTGGTCGTGTCGGCCGTCGGCGGCATCGGCGCCGGCATGCTGGCCGACCGCATCGGCCGCGTCCGCACGCTCCAGATCACCATCGCGATGTACACGGTGTTCACCGTGCTCTGCGGGTTCGCGCCCAACTTCGAGACGCTGCTGATCTTCCGCGCGCTGCAGGGCCTGGGCTTCGGCGGCGAGTGGGCGGCCGGCGCGGCGCTGGTCGCGGAGTACTCCTCGGCGCGCTACCGCGGCCGGACCGTGGCGTTCGTGCAGAGCGCGTGGGCGGTCGGCTGGGGCCTGTCGGTGATCGTCTACACCGTCGTGTTCAGCCTCGCGAGCCCCGACCTGGCCTGGCGCATCATGTTCTGGACCGGCGTCATCCCGGCACTGCTCGTGCTCTGGGTCCGCAAGAGCGTCAAGGACGCGCCCCGCGCGGAGGAACGCCTCAAGGGCGAGCGCGTCAAGGGCACGCTGGTCAAGATCTTCCACCGCGACCTCCTGCGCACGACGTTCTTCGCCGCGCTGCTCGCGACCGGCGTCCAGGGCGGGTACTACACGATCTCGACGTGGCTGCCGTCGTACCTCAAGAAGACGCGCGAACTGACCGTCATCGGCACCGGCGGCTACCTCGCGTTCCTGATCACCGGCGCCTTCGTCGGGTACGTCTGCGGCGGCTACCTGACGGACCTGATGGGGCGCAAGAAAACCTTCCTGACCTTCGCGATCCTGTCGGCCGGGCTGATCGTCGCGTACACCCAGATCCCCAAGGGCGCCAACGGTCTCGTGCTGGTGCTCGGCTTCCCGCTCGGCTTCTCGATGTCCGCGATCTTCAGCGGCTTCGGCGCGTACCTCGCCGAGCTGTACCCGACGACGGTGCGCGGCACCGGCCAGGGCTTCACGTACAACTTCGGCCGCGCGGTCGGCGCGATCTTCCCGACCGTCGTCGGCTTCCTCGGCGCGGGCGGCGCGATCGTGTTCGGCGCGATCGGCTACGCCATCGCCGCGTTCGCCCTGCTGGGGCTACCCGAAACCCGAGGGATCGAACTCGTTGACTGAGGGGGAACTCATGACGACCTTCGACCAACCGGCCACGTTCACGCCGGAGCAAGCCCGCGAAGCGTTCCGACGTGGCACCGCCCGCCCCACGACGGGCTGGGCGGGCGGCTTCACCCAGACGAACCTGATCGCCGTGCCGCAGGACTGGGCCTACGACGTCCTGCTGTTCTGCACCCGCAACCCGCAGGCGTGCCCGCTGCTCGACGTCACCGACCCCGGCGACCCGGGCACCAAGCTGGCCGACGGCGCGGACCTGCGCACCGACCTGCCGCGGTACCGGATCTGGCAGAACGGCGTGCTCGCCGGCGAGGTCTCCGACGCGACCGGACTGTGGCGCAGCGACATGGTCGCCTTCTCGATCGGCTGCAGCTTCACCTTCGAGACGGCGCTGGCCGCCGAGGGCATCCCGCTGCGGCACGTCGAGCAGGGCCGCAACGTCTCGATGTACCTGACGAACCGGCCGTGCGAACCGGCCGGGCGGCTCTTCGGCCCGATGGTCGTGTCGATGCGGTACCTCCCCGAGGACCGCGTCGACGACGCCATCCGCATCACCCGTGCGATGCCGGCCGTCCACGGCGCGCCGGTGCACATCGGGGACCCGCGTACCCTGGGCGTCGAAGATCTTTCGCGGCCGGACTTCGGTGATCCGGTGGACGCGGCCGACGGTGACGTCCCGGTGTTCTGGGCCTGCGGGGTCACCCCGCAGGCGGCGCTGATGGCGTCGCGGCCGCCGTACGCGATCACCCACGCGCCGGGGTACATGTTCATCACCGACCGCCACGACAGCGAATACCGGGTGGGCTGAAATGGACCTGAACAGCGACCTCGGCGAGGGTTTCGGCGCCTGGAAGATGGGCGACGACGAAGCCGTCCTCGACATCGTGACCAGCGCGAACGTCGCGTGCGGCTTCCACGCCGGCGACCCGTCGGTGATGCGGCACGTGTGCGAGCTGGCGGCCGATCGCGACGTCGCGATCGGCGCGCACGTCGGCTACCACGACCTGGCCGGGTTCGGCAGGCGCGCGCTCGACATCGCCCCGGAGGACCTGGCCAACGAGGTGCTCTACCAGATCGGCGCGCTCGACGCGTTCGCCCGCGCGGCCGGCAGCCGCGTGACGTACGTGAAGCCGCACGGCGCGTTGTACAACACCGCGGCGGCCGACCCGGAGCAGGCCGCGGCGATCGTCGAGGGCCTGCGCCGCTACGACCCGGCGCTCGCGCTGCTCTGCCTGCCGGACTCGGAAATGCAGCGGGAGGCGGAAAAAGCCGGGGTGGTGGCGTACGCCGAGGCGTTCGCCGACCGGGCCTACACCGCGGAAGGCCGGCTGGTGTCGCGCAAGCAGCCCGGCGCCGTGCTGCACGAACCCGGCGCCGTCGCCGAGCGCGCGGTAGCCATGGCGACCGGCGGCGGGGTCGTCACGGCCGACGGCGCCAAGCTCGACCTGCGCCCGGACTCCCTGTGCGTGCACGGGGACACGCCGGGCGCGGTGGAGCTGGCCCGGCGGATCCGCGACGGCCTGACCGACGCGGGTGTGCCGCTCACCGCGTTCACCGGATGACCGTCCGGCTGCTGCCGTGCGGGCGGCGCGCGGTGCTCGTGGAGGTCGACGACGTACTGGGCTATCAGGCCGCGCTGGTGCAGGCGTCGCCTCTTGGTGTCGAAGAGCTGGTTCCGGCCGCGCGGACGTTGCTGGTCCGCTTCGACCCGGCGGTGACCTCCGCTGACCGGCTGGGCGCCCTGCTGCGTCGAGTGTCCCCTGTGGACAGTGGACCTGCCGACGCCCACGAAGTGGTCATCCCGGTGGTGTACGACGGCGAGGACCTGACGGAGGTCGCGGCCGAGACCGGGTTGTCGGTCGCGGAGGTCGTGGCCCGGCACAGCGCGGGTTCATACGTCTCGGCGTTCTGCGGGTTCGCGCCCGGGTTCGCCTACCTGTCCGGCGCGGACCCGGTGCTGCACGTGGCCCGCCGATCCTCGCCGCGGACGCGCATCCCGGCGGGTTCGGTGGCGATCGCGGGCGAGTACAGCGCGGTGTACCCGAGCGCGTCGCCGGGCGGCTGGCGGTTGCTCGGACGGACCGAGGCGCCGGTGTGGGACGTCGAGCGCGACCCGCCGAACCTGCTGCCGCCGGGGACGCGCGTGCGCTTCCGGGAGGTTTCGTGAAGCTCGAGATCCTGCGGCCCGGGTTCGCCACGACCGTGCAGGACCTCGGCCGCCCCGGCCACGCGGCCCTCGGCGTCGGCCGTTCGGGCGCCGCCGACCGCGGCTCGTTCCGGCTGGCCAACCGGCTCGTCGGCAACCCGTCGGGGGCCGCGGGCCTGGAAGTCACGCTCGGCGGCCTGGTGCTGCGCGCGACGGCGTTGACGACGATCGCGGTGACCGGCGCGGACTGCCCGCTGTCGAAGGGCGGCTTGAACGGGCCGATCACACTCCGGCCGGGCGAGGAACTGGCGCTCGGCATGGCGTCGACCGGGCTGCGCTGTTACGTCGCGGTCCGTGGCGGCATCGACGTCCCACCGGTGCTGGGCTCGCGGTCGACGGACACCCTCGGCAAGCTCGGCCCGCCACCGCTCGCCGCGGGCATGCTGCTGCCGATCGGATCTCCGCCGATCGGCTTCCCCACGGTCGATCTCGCGCCCCGCGCGGCCCTGCCGGTGTCGCCGGTGCTGCGCGTGACGCCGGGCCCGCGTCGCGACTGGTTCACCGACCCGGCGCGGCTGCTGTCCACTGTGTACACGGTCTCGCCGGACTCCGACCGCGTAGGCATCCGCCTGACCGGCCCTCCGCTTTCCCGCACCCGCCACGACGAACTGCCGTCGGAGCCGTGCGTGCCGGGATCACTGCAGGTGCCGCCGTCGGGGCAGCCGATCCTGTTCCACGCCGACCACCCCACGACGGGCGGCTACCCGGTGATCGCCGTCGTCGACGAGGAGGACCTGGACGTCGCCGCCCAGCTGCGCCCCGGCCAGACCCTCCGCTTCCGGGCCTCGTGAGTGTTTAGGGCGGTTAGAACCGCCCTAAACACTCACGACAAGCTGCGGCAGACCACCCAGGCCGTGACCGTGACCGCGAGCCAGATCGCCCAGGCCGCGCCCGGGGCCAGGCCGGTCGCGATGACCCCCAGAGCCATCGCGACCAGCACCGGCCAGGCCCGCCGCCGTCGCCGTGTCAGGCCGGACTCCGCCAGGTAGGCGTCGAAGGCCTCCGCGACCTGGTCGTCGATCTCGTCGCGCAGCCGCGGGCTCAGCTCAGACATGGGCCGGGACCGCCGGCCGCGGCAGGGCCACCGACAGGCACGCGAGGGCCAGCGGCACCTCCAGCCCGGCCATGAGCAGCGAGAACACGACGTCGTCGCCGGCCGTGACGACGTCGAACCAGGCGTCGGTCAGCAGCAGCGTGGCCGTGCCGATCGCGGCGAACGGCATCCGCGGGTCGCCGCGGCCGAGCAGCCAGGCCGTCGCGAGCAGGCCGAGCGCCTCCGCCGCGTCGAAGCCCGTCCACGCCAGGCTCCAGTGCTGCGCCGGATAGACGTCCGGCAGTGTCATCCCCAGTACCGCGATCCACGGCAGCAGGCACAATCCCGCCGCCCAGAAGACCTTCCGCATCGAAACCCCCGAAGTCTCGTACCCCCGGAACCCAAGGTAGCCGAATGCAGAGATTCTTTGCAAACAGTCTCTGTAGTACGCTCCGGGCATGGTCGAACGTCCCGAGCGGCGGGTCCTCACCGGCGCGGATCTCAAGGCCTTCTACAAGGCCCTGGCCAACCCTGTGCGCCGCGACATCCTGTCCTACCTGGGCGAACACGGCGAAGCGAACTCGACGAGCGTCGCGAAGGCCCTCGGCGAAAGCACCGGGACGACCAGCTACCACCTCCGCAAGCTCGCCGACCTGGACCTGATCGCGGAGATCGAGGAGCGCTCCACCGGCCGCGAGCGCTGGTGGAAGGCACTGTCGAAGGACATCTTCACGCCACCCGGCCTGGAGATGACGCCGGACGAGCGCGAAGCCGCGCTGAAGCTGGGCGCGCTCAAGATGAGCCACGACATCGGCCTGGTCACGCGGGCGTACGCGGGGTACGACAGTGCCGAGGGCTGGAACCAGATCCACCGCTCCGGGCTGCGCCTCACGAAGGACCAGATCGCGTCGTTCGTCGAGGAGTACCAGAACCTGATCTGGAAGTACGTCACCGCGCCGGGCGAGCACCCCGAGGGGTCCCGCGCGCTGGCCGTCCGGCTGGTCATGGTCCCGGAGACCGAGACCGCCTAGAACCCGGACACCCGCAGCGTGATGTTCAGCCGGCCGGTCAGGCCGAGCGCGGGGTCCGCCGTGCCCGGCAACGTCCGCGGGACGCCGTGGTAGGCGAACCGGGAGGCCCCGCCGAAGACGAACAAGTCGCCCGAGTGCAGTTCGACGTCGGTGTACGGCCTGTTGCGCGACTCCGTGTTGCCGAAGCGGAAGACGCACGTGTCGCCGAGGCTGAGCGACACCACCGGGGCCGCGCTCTGCTCGTCCTTGTCCTGGTGCTGGCCCATCTTCGTCTTCGCGGCGTAGAAGTTGACCAAGGCGGTGTCGGGCACGTAGTCCTCGGCCGGTTCGCCGTACGCGTCCGCCAGCGCGCGGCGGCCGAGGTCGCCGAGCCAGTCCGGGAACGGCAGCACCGGCCGGCCGTCGTCGGTCGTGCGCGAGTAGCCGTACGGGTACCAGTGCCAGCCGAGGCAGACGGTCTTGACCGACATCACGCCGCCGTTGGGGTAGGTCGTGTTGCGGTAGCCGGGCCAGCCGCGGCAGGCGGCGACGAGGTCGCGCTGCGCGTCGAAATCGAGCCAGTCGGGCAGGTGCACCGCACCCGGCGCCAGTTCGGCGCGGGGTCTCGGCAGAAGAGCGTCCACTACTTCGATTGTGCCAGCGACTCCCGCCCCCGACTTCCGGCAACGTGCCGTGGATCACGCACCGAACGTCACCACGGTGACGCCCGCCCGCGCCGGCACCGGGTCGTTCATCTCGGCCAGCGCGGCCGGGACGTCGTCGAGCCCGATCCGGCGGCCGATCAGCGCGGCCAGGTCGATGCCCGACGTCTCGACGACGCGCAGCAGCTCCGGGTACTCGTGGGCCTGCAGGCCGTGGATCCCGACCAGCTCCAGCTCGCCGCCGATGACCCGGTGCATCGGGATCGGCGCGACGCCCTGCGCCGGCGGCATCAGCCCGGCCTGGACGTGCCGCCCGCGCTTGCGGAGGCTGCCCACCGACGCCGCGCAGGTCGACGGCGAGCCGAGGCAGTCGAGCGAGACGTGCGTGCCGCCGCCGGTCAGCTCGCGCACGTGCGCGGCGACGGCTTCGTGGCCGTCGAACGCCGACGCGTCGACCGTCAGCGCCGCCCCCGACTTCGCCGCCAGCTCCAGCGCGGCCGGCGAGACGTCGACCGCGACCACCTTCGCCCCGGCCGCGACGGCGAGCAGCACGGCGGAGATCCCGACGCCGCCGCAGCCGTACACCGACACCCACTGCCCGGCCGTGACCCGGCCCTGCCGCAGCACCCCGCGGAACGCCGTGCCGAACCGGCAGCCCAGCGCCGCCGCCTCGGCCGCGCCGAGCGAGTCCGGCAGCGCCACCAGGTTGACCTCGGCGTGCCCGACCGCGACGCGCTCGGCGAACGACCCCCAGTGCGTCGCGCCCGGCTGGAACTCGCGGTCGCAGATCTGCTGGTCACCGCGGGCGCACTGGGCGCACGTGCCGCAGGCGCAGACGAACGGCACGGTGACGCGCGCGCCGAGCGCCCAGCCACGCACGCCTTCGCCGAGTGCGACGACGCGGCCGGCGAGCTCGTGGCCGGCGACGTGCGGCAGTGTCACCGCGCTGTCATGTCCCTGCCACGTGTGCCAGTCGCTGCGGCACACGCCGGTGGCGTCGACTTCGACGACGGCCCCGCCGGGCGGCGCGACCGGTTCCGGCACGTCCTGGACCAGGGGCGGGACGCCGAACTCCGCCATCACCACAGCTCGCATATCGCGAGCCTAACCGAGCCGCTCAGGTGAGCGGGTTTCCGTTGCCGTCGCTCAGTTGAGCGGCGGCGGCTGCGGGTGGAAGCGGGTCCGCGGCCGCGGTGGCCCGAGCAGTTTGCTGAGCGAACCATCGGGCACGTTGAGAATGTCCTCGAGGTTTCTCAGCGCCTCCAACGATTCCACCCGCTCGGGCCGGCACCGCCCGGACTGCCAGTGGCTGAGGGTGGCCAAGCTGACCGTGGTTCCCCTGCCGCGCAAGCGATAGCGGATCCGGTCGAGGCCGAGGCCGCGATGCCGGATCGCCGTCCGCAGTGCCACGGCGAAGGGCCCAACGGCCAGCAGCCGGTCGAGTTCCGCCTGTTCCCCCCGGTCGATCGTGTGTGTTCGCTGACCGGTCATCACATCGCTCCGAAGCACTCCCGAAACCGAAATTTGGAGCGTAGGCCTGCTTCGGCGAGATCGGAAGACCACTCACCCACCTGCGAACGCCCCGGAAGTCCTGACGTGGTCCGCGATCGCGGCGAAGGGTGCCATGTGGCCGGAGTTGACCGTGACGTAGGAAATCCCCCACCGGTCCCGCCACCGGCGGAGGTTTTCCGTGGCACGGCCCGGATCCGACGGCAGCACGGTGACCGCACCCATCGCCGCCAGCTCGGGGAGGTCGACCCCGGCGAAGCGGACCACCTGCTGGGACGGCTCGTCACCGACGGCGATCAGGTTCAGCCCGAGCTCGATCTCCGGCAGCCGCGGCCCGGCGAGCGTTCGGAATCGATCCACAATGGACTGGGCCTGGTCTTCCGTGGTCGTGGGCGCCCACGAGAAGGTGACGATGTCGGCTTCTTGCGCGGCGAGCGCCAGCATTTTCGGCCCGCTTGCGGCGAGCAGCAGCCGCGGCCGGTCGATCGATCGCTTGAGGAGCGCGATCGTTTCGGCCATTCGTGTGACGCGCTCACCCGGCGAGCCGAACTCCCGCCCGAGCACCGCGGCGTGCGCGTCGGCACCGGGCCGCCCGGCCCCCAGCCCGAGCTCGAACCGGCCGCCGGTCTGCTGGTGGAGGGTTTGCGCCTGCCAGTCGAGCACTCGCGCGTCCCGGAAGGGATCGGCGAGCACGAAGGTACCGAGGGTGATCCGCTCGGTGACCGCGGCTGCGGCCCCGAGCAGCACGAACGGGTCACCCCCGGAGACGGGATCGGTGGCGAGCAGGGTGTCGAAGCCGAGTGCCTCGGCCCGCCGCGCCTGGGCGGTCCAGGCACCGAGGTCAGGGGCATAACCGGCGACGATGCCGAAGCGGAACGGAGTGGTCATGCGGCCATGATCGACGGCACGGCGGTGTCACCACATCAGCTCCAGGACGTCACCCGGACGTACGTCGGCTAGCGCAGCGTGACCGACAGGGCCTGGGCGATCTCCTTGCCGATCGCGTGGGTGGCCACCTCCGGCGGTGACCCCACCTTGACCACCATCGGTCCGCCGAACGGCTGGCGTTCCACCACCTCGATGCGTTCGCCCAGGTTGATCGCGTGTTCGGTCAGGTAGCGCAGCAGCTCCGGGTCGGTGTCCCAGACCCGGACGATCTCGCCGACCGCGCCCGGCTCCAGGTCGTCCAGGATGCGGACCGACAGTTCCTCGACGCTGCCGTCCGCGGCCGGGATCGGGTCGCCGTGGGGGTCGCGGACCGGGTTGCCGAGCTTGGCCGCGATGCGCTCGACCAGCCGGTCGGACACCGCGTGCTCCAGCGCGTCGGCCTCCGCGTGGACCTCGTCCCAGGTGTAGCCGAGCTCGGAGACCAGGTACGTCTCGATCAGCCGGTGCCGGCGCAGCACCGACCGCGCGAGCAGCCGACCGTCGGCCGTGAGCTCGATACCGCGGTAGGGCACGTGGGTGACCAGGCCGAGCTGGGACAGCTTCGTGACCATCCCCGACGCCGAGGACGGGCTGACCTCCAGCCGGCCGGCGAGCGAGGTGTTGGTGACCGGCTCACCGCGCTCGACCAGGCCGTAGATCACCCGGACGTAGTCCTCGACCGACGAGGATCTCCGGACCGAACCATCTCCCATGCCGCATACGATACGGGCCGCGTACTTTCGCCGTGCGCCTCACGGCCGCCAGCGGTAGCGGATCCAGCCGGGGACCGGTTCCGCGCCGAGCTGGGCGTAGAACGCCTCGCCTTTCTCGTTGCCCGCCTGCATGTCCCACTCGACGCGCCCGTCGGTGCGGGCGGCCAGCTCGGCGAGCAGCGCGCCGCCGAGGCCGTGGCGCCGCTGAGCGGGACGCACGAACAGGTCGTCCAGCCAGATCCCCGGCTTGGCTTCCCAGGTGGAGAAGTTCCAGCTGCAGAAGGCGAAGCCGGCGACCGTGCCGGGCTCGCCGGGCGGGGTCGCGATCAGCACCCAGGCCTTCGGTGCCGGCCCGAACAAGTGACCGCTCATCTCGGCGCGGTCCAGCTTGAGGTCGTGCTTGTCCTCGTAGACGGCGTGCTCCTCGATGAGCGCGCAGATCTCCTCGATGTCTTCGACGACGGCGTCGCGGACGGGCATTTCGCCTCCCGTTTCTGTCGGTGGTGGTCGTTAGGGTCGAGCGCGGAGGAGGTGGTCGATGGCACCGGAGGAGAAGTACGAGGACCTGGTCGACGAGTTCACCGGACAACCGGGCATCACGCCACCCGGCGCGACCGGCGGGTTCGGGCGTGGCGCCCTGCGCGTCGGCGGCCGGATCTTCGTGATGTTCGTCCGCGGGCAGCTGGTGCTGAAGCTGCCGGAAGCGCGGGTGGACGAGCTGGTCGACGGCGGCCACGGCGTCCGGTTCGACGCGAACAAGGGCACCCCGATGAAGGAATGGCTGGCCCTGTCGGCGGACTCGCCGCAGCCGTGGCCCGCCCTGGCGAAGGAGGCACTCGAGTTCGTGGGAGGCGCGTGAGACATCAGGCCTGGTAACGCAGTTCGCCGCCGATGGCGGTGGCCAGCACGCTCAGGTCGTCCCAAGCGGACTCGTCCAGCGGCGAGCCGGAGAGCACGGCGAAGTCGGCGAGCTTCCCGGGCTCCAGCGTGCCCAGGTCCTGCTCGGCGAAACTCGCGTAGGCCGAGCCGTAGGTGTACGCGCGCAGCGCCTGCTCCGGCGTCAGCGCCTCTTCGGGTGCGAAGGGCGCGCCGGACGCCGTCCGCCGGCGCACCATGTCCGCCAGGGCGAGCAGGGGCGCGCCGTCGACCACCGGGCGGTCCGACGACGCCGGGAGCACGCAGCCTGCGTCGAGGACGCTGCGCAGCCGGTAGCACCACGGCACGCGGGCCTCGCCGAGCGCGGCGCGCATCCCGTCGCCGAGCTCGTTGACGAACCGGCCCTGCGGCGAAGCGAGCAGCCCCAGCGAGGCGAGCCGGGTCAGCTCCGCGGGCTGAAGCACCGCGCAGTGCTCGATGCGGTGCCGGTGGTCCGCGCGCGGCGAAGCGGCCAACGCGGCTTCGTACGCGTCGAGGACGACGGTGATCGCGCGGTCGCCGATCGCGTGCGTCGCGATCTGCCAGCCGGCGTCGTGCGCCTTCCGGATCGTGCGGGCGATCTCGTCCTCGGGCACCTGGAAGTAGCCGCGGTTTTCGGGCTCGCCGTCGAAGGGTTCGTGCATCGCGCAGGTGCGCCCGACCAGGGAACCGTCGGCGAACAGCTTCATCGGGCCGACGCGCAGCCACTCGTCGCCGAGGCCGGTGCGCAGCCCGAGGTCGAGGCCGAACCCGGCGCCGTCGGGCAGGTCGTGGAGCACGCTCGCGGCGACCATCACCGTGCTGCGCACGCGCAGCACGCCGCGGTCGCGCGCGACCTGGTAGGCGGCCAGTTCGGCGGGTGTCTCGCCGACCAGCCCGCCGCCGATCCCGGCCTCCTGGACGCTCGTGATGCCCTCGGACAGGTACCGCTCCGACGCCCGGTCGAGGCCGCGGACGACCTGCTCCACCGGTGTCGGGTAGGTCAGCGGCCGCAGCAGCAGCTGGGCCTGCTCGCGCAGCAGCCCGGTGGGCGAGCCGTCGGCGTGCACGACGTCGCCGCCGACCGGCACGTGCGCCAGGTCCAGCTGGTCCAGGACGGCCGAGTTGACCACCGTCATGTGCCCGGACGTGTGCTTGAGCCGGACCAGCATCCCGGGCGCCGCGCGGTCGAGGCCGTGCCGGTCCGGGTGCCCGCCGGCGAGCTTGTTCTGGTCGTACCCGCTCCCGATCACCCAGCTGCCGGGCGGCAGCGTCGCGGCCCGCGCGGCGACGGCGTCGTAGACCTCCTCGACGCTGCGGCAGCCGCCGAGCGGGACGTCGTCGAGGGCCATCCCGAACCAGGCCATGTGGTTGTGCGCGTCGTGGAACCCGGGCACGACGAACCCGCCACCGAGGTCGACGCGGCGGCGCGCGGACACCCCGAGAGCGTCCTCCCCCAGCGCGACGACCCGGCCGTGCAGCACGGCGAGTGCGCTGGTCAGGCCCGTGCCCGTCCACACCAGGGCGTTTTCGTAGACCGCATCAACTCGCATCTCCGCCTTCCTCCCCGCCGCCACCCTCAACGGAGGCGCTTCGCGCCGCGGCTTCATTCGAAGGCTATCGATCGATCGATCGAACGTCTAGCATCGGCCTCATGCCCACCGTGGAGTTCGCCGTCGAGGACGGCATCGCGCACATCCGGCTCAACCGGCCCGAGCGGCTGAACGCGGTCGCCGCCGTGCTGGTCGACGACTTCCTCGCCGCCCTCGACGCCGCCGCCCGCAGTGACGCGCGCGTCGTCGTGCTGTCCGGCAACGGCCGGGCCTTCTGCGCCGGCCACGACCTCAAGGAATCCACCCCCGAAGGTGATTCGCGGGCGCGCCTGGACCGGCTCCAGGACGTCACCCGGCGGCTGCGCGCGCTGCGCCAGCCGGTGATCGCCGCGGTGCACGGCTACGCGATCGGCGCGGGCGCCGAGTTCGCGCTCGGCTGCGACCTCATCCTGGCGGCCGAGGACGCGGTGTTCGCGTTCCCCGAGGTCTCGCTGGGCCTGAGCGTCACCGGCGCGGCGTCGCGGCTGCTGCCGCTGCTCGTCGGCCCGCTCAAGGCGAAGGAGCTGCTGCTGCTCGGCGAGCGCTTCGACGGCCGGAAGGCCGCGGAGCTGGGCATGGTCAACGCGGCCGTGCCCGCCGATCAGCTCCAGGCCGAGGCGCGGAGCTGGGCGAAGCGGATCGCCGAGCACCCGCCGGCCGCCGCCGCGATGGCGAAGCGCGTCCTCGACACCCCGATCGACGTCGAGCCCGCGCTGGAGCTGGAAGTCAGCCACGCGCTGATCACCGAGCACTCGGCCGCGGTCGCCGCGTCCACGGAGGCCTTCCGGAGCCGGACGTGACGCCCCTGGCCGAGATCGGGACGCTCGCCCAGCTCGTCACGCGGGCCGCCGAACTGTGGCCCGAGCGCACAGCGTGGATCTTCGACCAAGACGACCAGCGCTTCACCTTCGCCGAGGTCGACGCCGAAACGTCGCGCATCGCCGCCGCGCTGACCGAACGCGGCGTCGGCCCGGGCGACCGGGTCGCCGTGATGCTGCGCAACGTGCCCGCGTTCCCGCTGATCTGGCTCGGCCTGGCCAAGATCGGCGCGCTGCTGGTGCCGATCAACACGAACTACCGCGAGTTCGACGGCGCCCACGTGCTCCGCCACTCCGGCGCCCGGCTCGCGATCGCCGCCGAGGAGTTCGTGGACCTGCTCACGCGCATCGCCCCGGAAACCAGCCTCGCCGAAGTCGTCACCCCGGACGCGCTCCAAGCGGCACTTTCACGTGAAAGTGCCGCTTTCACGCCGGTGCCGGAAACGCCGGTGAACCTCCAGTACACCTCGGGCACGACCGGCGCCCCCAAGGGCTGCGTGCTGCCGAACCGGTACTGGACCACCCTCGCGGTCAGTCTCGCCACGGACTTCCCGGCCGTCGGCGCGGACGACGTCATCCTGACCGCGCAACCGTTCCACTACATCGATCCACAGTGGAACGTCGCGCTGGGCCTGGCCGGCGGCGCCACGCTCGTTGTGCTGGACCGGTTCCACCCCAGCACGTTCTGGGCGAAGGTCCGCGAGCACGGCGTCACGTGGTTCTACTGCCTGGGCCTGATGCCGGCGCTGCTGCTGCGCCAGGAGCCGGCCGACGCCGACCGCGACCACCGGGTCCGCGCGATCTGCGCGTCCGCGATCCCGCTCGACCTGCACGCCGAGCTGGAGCAGCGCTGGGGCGTGCCGTGGTTCGAGGCGTTCGGGATGACCGAGACGGGCGGCGACATCCGGGTGGGCGCCGCCGACCACGACGAGACCGTCGGCACCGGCTGCATCGGCCGGCCGAGCCGCGACCGCGAGGTGATGATCGCCGGGCCCGACGGGGAACCGTTGCCGCGCGGGGAAACCGGGCAGCTGCTGATCCGCGGGATCGGCCTGATGCACGGCTACCACGCGGACCCGGTCGCGACGGCGAAAGCGTTCGAGAACGGCTGGTTCCACACCGGCGACCTCGCCCGGATGGACGACGCGGGCCGCGTCTACTACGTCGGCCGCACGAAGGACATGATCCGCCGCAGCGGCGAGAACGTCTCCGCCGACGAGGTCGAACGCGCGCTGCTGCTGCACCCGGCGGTGCGCGTGGCGGCCGTCATCGCGGTGCCGGACGAGCTGCGCGGCGAGGAGATCAAGGCGTACGTCGTGTGCGACGGCGAGCGTCCCGAACCGGCCGCGCTGACGGCGTTCTGCGCGGAAATGCTGGCCTACTTCAAGGTTCCCCGGTTCTGGGCGTTCGCCGACGAGCTGCCGCTGACGCCGTCGGAGCGCGTCGCCAAGGGCGAGCTGCGGAAGGTGACCGACCTGCGCGCCGGCGCCTGGGACACGAAGGTGGAGAGATGGCTGTGAGCAGTCGCGACCGGGTGCGCGCGGCGGCCGTGAAACTGTTCGCCACCAAGGGTTTCCACGGCACCGGCATCCGGGATCTGGCCCAGGAGGCGGAACTTTCGTCGGCGAGCCTGTACCACTACATGGGCACCAAGGAGGATCTGCTCGCGGAAATCATGCACACCGCGCTGACCCGCCTCCTCGACGCCGCCCGCGAAGCGACCGCCGGCAGCCCCGACCCGGTGCACCGGCTGCGCACGCTGGTGGCCCTGCACGTGCTCGCGCACGCGGTCGGCCCGGCGGAAACCCGGGTGGTGGACAACGAAGTCGACGTCCTGTCCCCGGCGGCGCGCGAGCCGGTCGTGGCGCTGCGCGACGGTTACGAGCGGCTTTGGGCCGCGGCCATCGACGAAGGTGTCGCGGCCGGGGTGTTCCACACCGAACACCCGGCGGTGACCCGGCTGGCGCTGCTGGAGATGTGCAGTGGTGTCGCGCGGTGGTATTCGCCGCGTGGCCCGCTCGCGCTGGACCAGCTCGCGGAGCACTACGCGGAGCTGGCGTCGCGGGCGCTGGGCTGCACGTCGGCTCCCGGCGTGAGCAACCTGGCCCGGTGCCGCGAAATCATCGCCAAAGAGTGGGGGCTGTCCGTTTAGCGCCGGTTTTACCTGAGTACGCCTTGCTCAGACGGCGCGCGTGGGGGACGCTCGAAGGGTGACTGAGGAAACGATCCAACTGGAACTGGACGACTCGGGTCTCGCGCCGGGCCTCCCGACGCCGGCAAACCCCCGCGATCAGGTGCAGGACGTGCCCTACCGCCCGGTCGAGTTCCGCGATGACGATCTCCCCACCGCCCTGGAGCGGTGCTCCAAGTGGCTACGGCAGGCGCAGGAGTGGCTGGGCGAGCCCCTCGACGTCCTGGCCATCCACCTCGACTACGACGACCGCCAGGGTTCGCCGTACTACGACGTGAAGCTGCTGTGCAACGAAGAGGACCTGGCCGGCGTACCGATCGCCATCCGCAACAAGAAGTAGCTCCAACCGCCGTCAAGGCCACTTCCCGGAGTTCGGGAGGTGGCCTTGACCGCGTTCCGGGGGTCCTCAGCCGAGGACGCCGCCGACCTTCACGTGCCCCTTGAGCAGGTTGCGCGCGATCGTGCGGCGCTGGATCTCGTCCGTGCCCTCGTAGATGCGCAGCAGCCGCAGCTCGCGGTACCAGCGCTCGACCGGCAGTTCCCGCGTGTAACCCATGCCGCCGTGGATCTGCATGACGCGGTCGACGATTTCGTTGGCCTTCTGGCCGCCGTACAGCTTCGCCATCGACTGCGCGTGCCGCGAGTCGACGCCCTGGTCGACCTGCCAGGCGGCGCTGAGCACCAGCCAGCGCAGGGCTTCCAGCTCGACGCCGGAGTCGGCGATCATCCACTGGATGGCCTGCCGCTCGGCGATCTTCTGCCCGAACGTCTCCCGGGTGTTGGCGTACTCGATGGCCATCGAGATCAGCCGCTCGCACGAACCGATCGCGCGCGCCGGCAGCAGGTAGCGGCCCTGGCCGATCCACTGCATGGCCAGCTCGAAGCCGCGGCCTTCCTCACCGAGGATCTGCGTCTCGGGGACGCGGACGTCCTGGAAGATCAGCGACGCCGGGCCCCACTCGCCCATGGTGTCGATGTACTCGGACTTCCAGCCGGCCTCGCGGTCGACCAGGAAGCACGTGACACCGCCGTTCGCGCCCTTTTCGGGGTCGGTGATGGCGAAGACCATGGTGAAGTCGGCTTCGTTGCCGCCGGTGATGAAGGTCTTCTCGCCGTTGATGACCCAGTCCGTGCCGTCCTTGCGCGCGGTCGCCCGGATGGCCTTCGCGTCGGATCCGGCGCCCGGCTCGGTGATCGCGAAGCAGGACTTGCGCTCGCCCGAGATGGTCGGCAGCAAGTACGCCTGCTTCTGCTCCTCGTTGGCGTGGAACAGGATGTTGTCCGCGGCGCCGCCGAAGCGGAACGGCACGAAGGTGCGGCCGAGCTCGGCTTCGAGCAGCGCGGCCATCACGGCGGACATGCCCATGCCGCCGTACTCCTCCGGCGTCAGGATGCCCCAGAAGCCGGAGTCCTTGGCCTTCAGCTGGAGGTCCTTCAGCTCCTCGCCGGTGAGGCCGGGCTGGTGCGCGCGCTCGCGCCGCAGGACCTCCTGCTCGAGCGGAACCAGCTCGCGCTGGACGAACGTGCGGACCCAGTCGCGCACTTCACGTTCTTCGACGCTGAGAGAAAAGTCCATAACTGAGCTGCTCCTCCGACACTGGCTAAGCGCTTGCTTAGTCAAGAGTACCCGCTGAGTGTGGCATTACCCCAGTCCTGCACCCGAATTCGTGACAACCGGCCTGGCACCGGGAAGGATCGGGGGTGTGATGGAGATCGTGGTCCGCTGGTCAGCGCCGTTGCCCGCCGAGCCGCGCTTCCTGCGCCTGCTGGACGACGTCGAGCAGGACCGCTTCGGGGCGTACCGGCAGGACGCGGACAAACGCCGGTTCCTCACCGGCCGCGTCCTGGCGAAGACGGTCACGGCCGAACGCCTGGGCATCCCGCTGGAGTCGGTGAAGTTCGACGCGACCTGCGACGACTGCGGCAAGCCGCACGGCAGGCCACGCATCCCGGGCGCGGACCTGACGTTGTCCATCTCACACTCGGGCGACCTGATCGGCCTCGCGGCCACCCCGGCGGTCCCGGTCGGCCTCGACGTCGAAACGGCGACGCGCAAGGCCGACGAGGGCCTCATCGAGTACGCGCTGAGCCCCGCCGAGGCCCAGCACCTGACCGGCCTGTCGGGCGAAGAGAAGGCGCGCGCGTTCTTCGTCTACTGGACGCGCAAGGAAGCGGTGATGAAGGCCACGGGCAAGGGCCTGAAGATCCCGCTGCAGAGCATCACGTTCTCCCGCTACGACGAGCCGGCCCGCCTGCTCGCCTCGGGCGACCCGGCCCTGGACCCGGCCCGCACGAGCCTGACGGACCTGAAGGCCGCAGACGGCTACCGCGCGGCGATCGCCGTCCTGACCACCGAAGAGCTGTCGGTGACCGAGGAACACTGGGTGCCCTGACGAAGGTCGCGGTCGAGTTCGATCGCAACTGCGAGCACGCGCTCGACGTCGCAAGCGAGCAGCTGAGCCTGACCGATCCGGTCGAGACCCTCGCCTCGTGAAGCCGGGTAGCTCGCGGACCCGGCCGCGCACCGGCGCACGCTCCAGGCCGCGGACAAGACCTTCCAAACCGGGCAAGCACCAGCCGGCAGCCGGTCATGGAGCACGTTCAAGACGGAGCTCAGCCTGCAGTAGTGGCTTGTCCCGTCCTGGAAGGCCAGAGCCGGGTCGGCCTGCTTCGCGTGCTCTGGACTACTTGAGCGAGTCTTCCAGGCCCATCGCCGTCAGCAGGGTCCGGAACTTCGCCGTCGTCTCGTCCAGTTCCGCCCTCGGGTCCGACGCCGGGACGATGCCGCCGCCCGCGTACAGCCGCATCGACGTCGAGGCGATCTCGGCGCAGCGGATCGCCACCGCCCACTCGCCGTCGCCCGTGGCGTCGACCCAGCCGACCGCGCCCGCGTAGTAGTCGCGGTCGAACGGCTCCAGCTCCTGGACCAGGTCGCGGGCGCCCTCGGTCGGGGTGCCGCAGATCGCCGGGGTCGGGTGCAGGGCCGCCGCGAGGTCGAGGGCGGTGACGTCCGGGTCGGCCAGCTCGCCGGTGATCGGCGTGCGCAGGTGCCAGATGGCCGGCGTCGTCACCAGCTCGGGCTCGGCCGGGACCTCCAGCGTCCGGCAGAACGGCCGCAGCGCCTCGACGACGTAGTCGATGACCACGGCGTGCTCGAGCTGGTCCTTGCGGGACGTCCGCAACGCCTCGCCGTTGGCCCGGTCGGTCGCCGGGTCGGCCGAGCGCGGCATCGAGCCGGCGTGCGGGCTGGAGAAGACCGTCGACCCGGTGCGGCGCAGCAGCAGCTCGGGCGTCGCGCCGACGAGCGTCCGGCCGCCGGGCAGCTCGGCCGCGTAGGTGAAGTGCCGGGGATTGCCGACCGCCAGGTTGCGCACGATGCTTTCGGCGACCAGGGGGGCGGCGAACTCGAGGTCGAGCGCGCGGGCCAGGACGGCTTTCCGCAGGTCACGCTCACGAAGAGCGTCGACGGCGGCGCGCACCAAAGCCATGTGCTGCTCGGGTGAGGGCACCGCACGCACGCGCGACGGCGCCGGCAGGACCTCGCGGGGCAGCGAAGGGGCGCCTTCGGACCGGTGGACGGTCCGCGGCACGACCAAGTGACCCGGCACCTTCGTGTCGGGCCCGGTGTCGAACGGCAGGACGCCTACCGCCAGCGGGGCGCCGGTCTCGGCGAGGACGCCGGGAAGCACCGCGGCGAGCCGCCGGGGGTCCGTCTCGGTGACGGTCCGGAGGGTGCCCTGCGCCAGGAGTGCGCGCCGGGCGGTCGTGAACAGGAAGTCGCCGCGCTGGTAGCGAGCGGCCAAATCAACGGCAGGGAGTTCGTCCACCACTCCAGAGTCCCAGGATCCGGGAGATCCGCGAGGGAAGTGTCACGAGCGACACTCCCCCCGCGGTCAGCTCCTGGTGACGGCTACTTGAGCGCGTCGATGAGCGCCTCGCGCTGGCGCTCGCCCAGGCCGGCGGCGCGCCGGTCCGGGTCGATGCCGGCCTGCTCGAGCAGGGCGGCGACCTTCACCGCGCCGAGGCCGGGAACGGCCTTCAGCAGCTGGGTGACCTTCGTCTTCCCGATCGTCTTGTTCTCCTTGGCCTGCTTGAGCACCTTTTCGATGCTCTCCTTGCCGGACTTGATCGACGCGAGCAGCTCCGAACGCGCCTTGCGAGCCTCGGCCGCCTTGGCGAGTGCATCGGCGCGCTGCTCCGGAGTCAACGTAGGCAGAGCCAACGTAGTAGTCCTTTCCTCTCAGGTCTCCGCTTTCGCGGCCGACGGCTTTTTGCTGTGCTTGCTGCTGCAAGCGCTGGCCAGCCGTCCCTTACCACGGCCCCAGTAAACGCCACCGGGATCGCGGCCGTGCAACCGACACGCACTTATTACCCCTGGAGGTGATGCCGGGCAACCCGCTCCGGCCTGCGGAAACGCTCCCAATCCACGTCCCGAGTGGCCTGACTCACCCGGAAGTGAAGCCTCCGCTACGCCCCGAATTCGCGCTTATTTCCTTACATACAAGGAAAAGGGCCAGATCCGATGATCATGATCACCGTTCGGTCGTCCCGCGATCGGGCGACGACCGTGACCGAACGGAGCCATTGTTGACCATGCCCGCTTCACCCGATCCGCACTAGAGTCGGCTCAACCCCAGTTCACCGGCGAACACCCCCGGGAGTGACCATGTTGAGCACCATGCAGGACGGCCAGCTGTCGCTGGCGAACCTGCTCCGCCACGGCACGTCGGTGCACTCGGCGAGCGAAGTCGTCACCTGGACCGGTTCAGAAGCCCGGCGCGAGACCTACGGCGAGCTGGGCCGCAACGCCGCCCGCCTCGCGAACGCGCTCCGGAGCCTCGGCATCACCGGCGACCAGCGCGTCGGCACGTTCATGTGGAACAACGCCGAGCACCTGGCCGCCTACCTGGCCGTCCCGGCCATGGGCGCCGTGCTGCACACCCTGAATATCCGCCTGTTCCCCGAGCAGCTGGTCTTCGTGGCCAACCACGCCGAGGACCAGGTCGTCATCGTCGACGGCACGCTGGTGCCGCTGCTGGCCAAGCAGCTGCCGGAGTTCAAGACCGTCCGGCACGTCATCGTGGCCAACGGCGACGCGTCGGCGCTCGAAGCCCCGGCCGGCGTCGAGGTGCACTCCTACGCCGAGCTGCTGGCCGCGCAGCCGGACACCTTCGACTGGCCGGAGATCGACGAGCGCTCCGCGGCCGCGATGTGTTACACGTCGGGCACCACGGGTGACCCCAAGGGCGTCGTCTACTCGCACCGGTCGATCTGGCTGCACTCGATGCAGGTCTGCATGAGCGACAGCATGAACCTCGCCCAGCACGACAAGGCGCTGGCCATCGTGCCGATGTTCCACGCGATGGCGTGGGGCCTGCCGTACGCGGCGCTGATGGTCGGCGCGACGCTGGTCATGCCGGACCGCTTCCTCCAGCCCGCCCCGATCGCCGCGCTGCTGGCCGAGGTCAAACCGACGTTCGCCGGCGCGGTCCCGACCGTCTGGCAGGGCCTGCTCGCCCACCTCGAAGCGCACCCGCAGGACATCTCGCACCTGCGTGAGGTCGTGGTCGGTGGTTCGGCGGTGCCGCCGTCGCTGATGCACGCGTTCCAGGAGCGCCACAACGTGCCGATCCTGCACGCCTGGGGCATGACCGAGACGTCGCCGCTGGGCAGCGTCGCGCGGCCGCCGGCGTCGGCGACCGGCGACGAGGCCTGGCGCTACCGCTACACGCAGGGCCGCTTCCCGGCGTCCGTGCGGGCCCGGCTCATCGGCGACTCGGGCGAGGTACTGCCCTGGGACAACGAGGCCGTCGGCGAGCTGGAGGTCCAGGGCCCGTGGATCGCCGGGCAGTACTACGGCGGGCAGGACATCGACCCGGAGAAGTTCCACGACGGCTGGCTGCGCACGGGTGACGTCGGCAAGGTGAGCTCGGACGGCTTCCTGACGCTGACCGACCGCGCCAAGGACGTCATCAAGTCCGGCGGCGAGTGGATCTCGTCGGTCGACCTGGAGAACCAGGTCATGGGCCACCCGGCGGTGGCCGAGGCCGCGGTCGTCGGCATCCCGGACGAGAAGTGGGACGAGCGGCCGCTGGTCGCCGTCGTCCTCAAGGAAGGCCAGACGGCGACACCCGAGGAGCTGCGCGAGTTCCTCAGCGACAAGGTCGCGAAGTGGCAGCTGCCGGAAAACTGGACCTTCGTGGACGAAGTGCCCAAGACGAGCGTCGGCAAGTTCGACAAGAAGCGGATCCGCGCGTCCTACTCCGAGGGAAAGCTCGACATCTCACAGCTCTAACGGGTAAATCTCCGGCGTGGCTTCAGTTCCGTGAATGCCACATTGAGGGACTCTGTGTCCCTCGATGTGGCATTCACGGACGTACGCGGAGGAGTACTGGGGATGCGGAACAGACGTAGTTTTCTCGCGCTCGCGGGGGTCGGAGCGCTCGTCGCGGCGTGCGGGTCCAACACCGGGCGGCAGGGCGACCCGCCCGCGTCGACGGCGTACTCGGCGGGACCGCCGCCGTCCGACGCGCCGAAGGTCGGCCTGCAGCAGTGGTACCACGCGTACGGCGAGGACGGCGTCCAGGAAGCCGTCAAGCGGTACGCCGCGAGCTACCCCGGCGCCGCCGTCACGGTGCAGTGGAACCCCGGCGACTACGACTCGAAGATCGTCACCGCACTGCAGAACAGCAAGGTGCCGGACGTCTTCGAGGCGCAGGTGAAGATCGACTGGGTGCGGCAGAACCAGGTCGTCGCGCTCGACGACGTCATCGGGCCGGTGAAGGGCGACTTCAGCCCGGCCGTGCTGGCCGCGCAGACCGTCGAGGGCAAGGTCTACGGCATCCCGCAGGCCACCGACACGCAGGTGCTCTTCTACCGCAAGAGCCTGCTGCAGGCGGCCGGCGTGCAGCCGCCGCAGACCGTCGACGAGCTGATCGACGCGGCGTCGAAGCTCACCAAGGACGGCGTGAAGGGCTTCTTCGCGGGCAACGACGGCGGCGTCGGCGTGCTCACCGGACCGCTGCTGTGGTCGGCCGGCCTCGACTACCTGAAGAACGGCAACCGCGAGGTCGGCTTCGACGACCCGCGCGCGGCGACCGCCCTGGCCAAGCTGCACACGCTCAACACCAACGGCTCGCTGCTGCTCGGCGCGCCCGCCGACTGGTCGGACCCGGGCGCGTTCATCGACGGGCTGGCCGCGATGCAGTGGACCGGGCTGTGGAACGTGCCGAAGATCCGCGACGCGTTCGACGACGACTTCGGCGTGCTGCCCTTCCCCAAGCTCGACGGCAGCGGCGCGCCGTCGGTGCCGGTCGGCGCATACGGCGCGATGATCAACGCCAAGAGCGCGCACGTCGCCGAGGCGAAGGCGTTCGTCAAGTGGCTGTGGGTCGACCAGACGCAGGACCAGCTGGAGTTCGCGACGAAGTTCGGCTTCCACGTCCCGGCGCGCCAGAGCCTGATCGACCGCGCGGACAGCCTCAAGTCCGGCCCGGCCGCCGACGCCGCCCGCTTCGTCAAGGAGAACAGCCACCTGGTCGGCGGTCCGGTGTGGACACAGCAGGCGAACACGGCGCTGTCCGACGCGGCCGCGAAGATCGCGAAGGAGGGGGCGGACCCGGCCGCGCAGGTGAAGACGGCGGTCGGGGTCGCGCAGGCCGAGCTCAAGCGCCTGTTCGGATGAAGCGGCGCGATGCGCGCGCGTTCTGGCTGTTCGTCGGGCCGTTCCTGCTGGGGCTGGCGGTGTTCGCGTACCTGCCGATCGGCTGGAGCGCGTACCTGTCGTTCTTCGACGCGCGCAACACCGTCACGCCGACGCGGTTCGTCGGGCTGGACAACTACGGGCACATGCTCACCGACGAGCCGTTCCTGTCCAGCCTCGGCACGTTCAGCGTGTTCGCGCTGTTCATCGTGCCGCTGACGTTCGTCCTGTCGCTGGCGCTCGCGCTGGGCGTCAACCAGCTGCGGTTCGCGCGCGCGTTCTTCCGGTCGGTGTTCTTCCTGCCGTTCGCGTGCTCGTACGTCGTGGCGTCGCTGATCTGGAAGACGTCGCTGTTCTCCGGTGTCCGGTACGGCCTGGCGAACACGGTGCTGTCGCTGTTCGGCGCCGACCCGGTGGCCTGGACGGGCACGGTCCACCCGCCGCTGTACTGGATCGTGCTGGTGACGGCACGGCTGTGGCTGCAGCTCGGGTTCTACATGATCCTGTTCATCGCGGCGCTGCAACGGATCCCGGTCCACCTGTACGAAGCGGCGTGGCTCGACGGCGCGAAGCCGGGCTGGCAGGTGTTCCGGTACGTCACGCTGCCCCAGCTGCGCGCGACGGCCGTGGCGGTGCTGCTGCTGAACCTGATCAACGCGTACCAGGCGTTCGACGAGTTCTACAACATCATGGGCGACGCCCGCGGCTACCCGCCGTTCGCGCGGCCGCCGTTGGTTTACCTGTATTACACGTCCCTGGGCTCGGGCGGCCAGGACCTCGGCCGCGGCAGCGCGGGCGCGGTGATCCTGGCGCTGATCATCGCTCTGGTGACGCTGCTGCAGGGCCGCGTCCTGCGGTTCGGACGTGCGTCATGAGAGCGTTCCTCCGCTGGACGGCACTCATCATCGCGGCCGTGCTGTTCCTGCTGCCGTTCTACCTGCTGCTGCGCAACGGCCTGGCCTCGCGGGCGGAGATCACCGCTCCACAGTGGACGTTCTTCCCGTCCACAGTGCACTGGGAGAACTTCGCCAAGCTCTTCGCCTCGGACGACGTCCCCTTCGCGAGGAGCTTGCTGAACTCGGCGATCGTGGCGGTCCTGCAGACGGTCGGCCTGCTGGTGCTGTGCTCGCTGGCGGGCTACGGCCTGGCGCGCATCCCTTACCGGCATTCCGGGATCGTGTTCTACGCGGTGCTGGCGACGCTGATGATCCCGACGTCGGTGACGTTCGTGCCGAGCTTCGTGGTGGTCTCGACGCTCGGCTGGCTGTCGGACTTCCGCGGCCTGGTGATCCCGGGCTTGTTCAGCGCGTTCAGCGTCTTCCTGTTCCGGCAGTACTTCCTGGACTTCCCCCGCGAACTGGAGGAGGCGGGCCGGGTGGACGGCCTCACCCGCTGGGGCGTGTTCTGGCGCATCGTGGTCCCGAACTCCCGCGGCTTCTTCGCGGCCATAGCGGTGATCACGGTGATCGGCAGCTGGAACGCGTTCCTGTGGCCGCTGATCATCGCCCAGTCCCCGGATTCGTGGACGGTCCAAGTGGCGCTGTCGGGCCTGCTGACAGCCCAGAACCCGCAGCTGAACCTGCTGTTCCTGGCGGCGGCGGTCTCGATCCTGCCGATCGTGCTGCTGTTCGCGTTCCTGCAGCGGTACCTGGTGCAGGGGGTGACGGAGTCGGGCCTGAAGGGCTGAGCAATCATGTTTCGATCTACCCTATGGTTGTTTTGGCGATAGCCAGCTCTGTAGACCTTTTATATGCGGATTCTCCGAATCTCGTTCAGACCCACGCGAGACATATTCGCCAGCGCGGGAGCGATCATGCAGTGCAACTGCAAGCCAGGCCATCCTCGAGTAGTCGGTTGCCGTGGCCTGACCCTGCTCCGCGTCAAGTCTATTCAACAACGTTTCAACAAGTACAGCGAACTCATCTTCAGGCATCGCCAAAAGCAAACGGGACGTGGTCAATGAGCTTATTCGCCAAGCCGCCCTGCTAGCCAAGTCGAAGGAGGCTCCTGGCTGAATGCTACGACTCACTAGAGCCTGCGCTTCACCGACATAGTCGCCAACTCGACGACATAGATTGGCCAGCCGCTCCCATGCAGTTAGATCATCAGGAGACTCTTCCAAATAGTGACGAACACTCTCAATAGCTAATCGATTGCCGGCTTCCGTTTGCTGCTCTTCATATAAGTTTGATAACATCATCCACGCCGGAGCGTATCTCCTGGCGATATGCTCCAAGACGGGCCTATAAGTCTCCAGTGCCTCACCACTCGATCCCTCTTGAATCTTCTCCGCGACAGCCTTGAACATCCGGACCAGCCTGGGCCGAATGCCGTGCCCAACATCCGAACCTCGTGCAGCACCAAACATATGCAGAAACTGCAGATCCGCCTCAATTGCGCTCGCCAGCGGGCTAACTAAGAGCTTTTTTCGGCCAAATAATGCTGCAGCCAACGGAACGGCAAGAAATTCATCTCCATCATCTGACCGAGATGGGTCAACCATGGAACTGAGAATCAACTGATCGACAGCCTTGCCAGGATCAAGAGGCTCGTCAGCAGCTCGAAGCAAAGTCGCCTCTATAGCAAGACGCGGTACAACTGAACGCCATCCACAAAGGGTCAAGAAAATCCTTCTAGCCAACGGGCTCAACTGATTGTAAGTCCGCTCAAATAAAGCCTGAAGGAGATCGTCTTTTCCTGCAATTATTTGACTGAGATCAGTCCATTTTTGATGATTCGCAATGTCTCCCAGCAGCAGCTTTGCCACATAAGGATGGCCGTCCGACTGATCGAAAAGCTGGGCCCGATGAGCTTCGGACAAAAGATTGGACACGCCAAGCTGAACCGCAGTCGCCGATACCAGCTTGTCGAACTCTTCGCGCCGCATTCCCCCGACTTCCACCGGGTAATCGCCCTTGAAATCACGAAGTCTGGTTGTAATGAGAATCTTATTAGGCGATCTGACATAGGTGTCCAGCCATTCGTATATAGCTTGCGGGTCCCTAACCGTCTCAAAGTTATCAAAGACAAAGAGCATAGGATCGCCCTCTCGTTTACCAAGCTGATCCGCCAGGTAATCTACCTTCTTAAAACCTTTCCGAGCAGCTTCAATCGGCTCGATAAGGCCTATAAACTGATCCGCAATATCGGCAATGCTGACAACGCGCGGGCGAACGACTTTAGGACCTCGCTCAGCGAGATCGACATCTCTTGCAGAAAACCAAAGTATTGCAAGGTACCGCGTTTTCTCGTCACTCGAATTTGCCATTCGATGTAGGACTTCGACCGCGAGTGAAGTCTTCCCTGTGCCACCGCGACCAACCAAAGTAACAATGGCATGTCTATCATTGGTTAGCACGGCTTCTAAAGAGCTCTCAAGCTGCGGCCGGTCGATGTAGTCCCGCTTCCTCGGCGGCAAGTTGCCAAAAATCTCACCTTGCGCCTCCAGGTTGCCAAGCCCCTCCGTCTCACTTGTCGGCAGCTGCGTCGGCGGCGTCACATAGCGCTGCGCATCCAGATATTTTCTCGTGTCATTTACATATGACAGAGCCTCAAATTTTACCTCGTTATAACCACCATTGCAGAGAAAGAAGTCACTGAGTTCTACATCAGAAAACATGAGCGGCACAGGACGCGGCGTCACCCCGAATACGACATACACTCCGTCTTCGTATGAAGAGTCGTTATTGCGCTTCAAATGATCCAAAGCTGCGACACTTTCAGAGATGGGGACTACGCGATACTTACCCGAAAGATTCCTATGCAGGTAAGCCCACTCGCGTTGAAACATCTTGAAGTTATCGATGATTGCATTTATCGACAACTCAAGTGCTACCACAATTTGAGCACTCGTCCCAATGGTGGTAGCGCCATGTCCTCGCGTCTTGTTTCTCAGCCACGTAAAATGCCGCGCCCAGATCCGCAACCCCACCCGGGTGGGATGATCAGACCAGTACGAACTGTCAATGACTCGACAGGCTTCGAGCATCGAGTTCAAGGCTTTCGCCTGCCATGAATCCGCAGCCTTCAAGTCATAGTTTTTCGTCAGTTCAACTCTATCCGGAAACGAGTCGCTTGTCAGAGTCGCAGCTGACGGACCAGTAAGGAGGTCATCCAGGGCGTCGCACCACTCACCTAAACCACTAGCCCTAACAAGGCCGTATTCCAGCCGATACCTATGCCTATCGCGGTCATCTTCTGTTGCGGCGAGCATTCCCGCGACAATAACCTTCAGGGTTAGCTCGCCAAGAAACATCAACTCAAATAACACGGTCATGTCATCGCTGTCTTCTCGCGACCGCGCAAGTCGTTCCCGCATGCGCGTGATCGGAATCATAGGCATCTTTCAATCCTAAGATGAGGCTAGATCGCTTGGAAACACCGACTCATCCCCAGCCGCAATATTCACCAAAATGTGACCGGCAGACCATGTTGCAAGACATCGACTTGCTTCCGACAAGAAGCAAAGGCACTCTACGCAGCAGCGATACCGCTGCGTATCACACCTAAGACCGGGCCATCTGCGGTCGCAGGATGATGTTCCGACCATGCAAGCCCACTGAAATCCAAGCCATCGCTTCGTTCGCAGACTCTAAGCAATCGAGTGAGACCCGACAGCGCAGGTAAGGAGCGGTGTCGACGGAACGACGTCACCGCGCAAGAGGCAGGTGCAACTAAATTCGCCTGCTACCAGCCAGAACAGCACCTTCTTTCCCGGCCCGACCTGGTACGCCCGTCGTCGGCGCGCAGTATGGGGTGCGAACTTAGGCGGCGCACCAGCCGGCAGGGCGATGGCGATCGCAGGCCTGGTTCATGGATCATAGATACCGTGCTATAGCGAGGCGGCCATGTCGATCTTCGTCGCCTTCTTCAGGGCGGTCACTGCTTCCAGCATCGCCTCCTAACGACCGCAGCACCCATCTCCGAGCGGGCGTAACCGTCGTCGATACGCCGCAGCGGCGGAAATGACCACGACCTTCGGCGGTACACCCCACCCAGCCACCGTGACATGGTGAACCCAAGTGTCACGGTGAATGTTTTTCATGTTCACCGTGTGGTCAACGTCGTCCGGCACGGTGCTGGGCAACCGAGATACCTGGGGAGCGAGACACCATGGCCGAACTCACGCGGCGCACCTTCGCCACCGCCGGCGCCGCCGGTCTCGGGCTGCTGCTCTGCACGCCCACCGCGAACGCGCTCGACCGCGCGCTGCGGCTCACCTCCACCCGCTCCGTCAGCACCGCCGGGACGACCCTCGAGCAGGTCGCGACCGGCGGCGGCACCACGACCTACTCCCGGCTGAGCGCCGGCCCCGGCTGGCCGCTCGTCGTCCGCGGCGATCTCGCCGCCCCGCAGACCGGGCGCGACGACCGGCGCCGCGCGCTCAGCGCGTTCGTGCAGTTCACCGACCTGCACATCACCGACACCGAAAGCCCCGCGCGCTTCGAGTACCTGCACCCCTACATCGGCTCCGCGCACCGGCCGCAGGAAGCGCTCGGGACCGTCGCGACCAGCGCGCTCGTCGAACGCGTCAACAGCGTGCGGCAGGGCCCGTTCACCGGCCGGCCGTTCGACCTCATGGTCACCACCGGCGACAACACCGACAACCACGAGCTGATCGAGCTCGACTGGTTCCTCAAGCTGCTCAACGGCGGCAGCATCACGCCGAACTCCGGCGACGCGAGCGCGTACGAAGGCGTCCAGAACTCCGGGAACAGCACGTTCTGGAACCCGGCCACCCCGGGCGCCGACGCCTACTCCGCCAAGGGTTTCCCGCAGCTGCCCGGCCTGCTCGAAGCGGGCATCGGGACGTTCACCGCGCCGGGTCTCGACGTCCCGTGGTTCTGCACCTTCGGCAACCACGACGACAGCATCGTCGGCTCGCTGCCGGCCCAGATCCCCGGCATCGACGCCTGGTACACCAGCAAGTACAAGGTGATCGGCAAGGACGAGAGCACCGCGAAGAAGCTCGCCGCGGCCATCAAGAAGCCGGGCTCGAGCGTGCCCGTCGCCGAGCTGTTCGGCGGCGGGGGCACGATCCGCGAGATCACGCCGGACGCGCGTCGCCGCCCGTTCAGCACCGGCGAGTTCGTCCGCGCGCACCTGGACACCGCCAACACCGGCCCCGGCCCGGTCGGGCACGGCTTCGGCGCCGACAACGCCGACGGCAAGGCCGTCTACTACACGTTCCGGATCGCGCCGGGCATCACCGGCATCAGCCTCGACACGACGACCGACGCCGGGTTCGCCGACGGCTCGATCGGCCTCGCGCAGTACAGCTGGGTCGAGTCGACGCTCAAGCGCGGCAGCTCGGCGTACTACGACTTCTTCGGCCGCAAGGTCACCCACAGCGTCACCGACGAGCTGTTCCTGCTGTTCAGCCACCACACCAGCGGCTCGATGGGCAACCTGCTGCCGGACTCGCGCCACCTGCTCGACCCGCGCCTCGACGGCAACGCGTTCGTGGCGCTGCTCAAGCGCTTCCCGAACGTGCTGGCCTGGGTCAACGGCCACACGCACCGCAACCAGATCACCGCCCACGCCGGCGGCACGCCGAAGCAGAGCTTCTGGGAGATCAACACCGCGTCGCACGTCGACTTCCCGCAGCAGGCCCGCATCGTCGAGGTAGCGGACAACGCCGACGGCACGTTGTCGCTGTTCACGACGTTGATCGAGGCGGAAGCACCGTACGCCGTGGATTACGACGCCCGGACCCCGCAAGCGCTTGCGTCCCTGTACCGCGAGCTGTCGTACAACGACATCCACGTCGACCTGGGCCGCGTCGGCTCGGACGCGGACCACAACACGGAACTGCTGCTCGTCAACCCGCTGTCCTGAGTCTTCCGCGGCTTGTCGTGAGTGGTTAGGGCGGTTCTAACCGCCCTAACCACTCACGACTACCCCGGAGGTAATCGACCCGCGGCGCCGGCGTCCGGCAAGCTGCGAGGCATGACCGATCCCGAGGGCACGCAGCTCTTCCACCGCTCCATGCCGTTCTCCGAACGCCTCGGCGTCGAGGTTCTGGAGCACGGGCCCGCGCTCGTGCGCAGCCGGCTGAAGTGGGACGAGAGCCTCTGCACGCTCGGCGGCGCGCTGCACGGCGGCGCGCTCATGGCGCTGGCCGACTCGACCGGTGCCGTGTGCGCGTTCCTCAACCTGCCCGAGGGCGCGCAGGGCACGACGACCGTCGAGTCGAAGACGAACTTCCTGCGCGCGGTGCGTTCGGGCTACGCCACTGCGTCGTCCGGACCACTGCACGCGGGCCGCAAGTTCGTCGTGGTGGAGACGGAGATCCACGACGACGACGGCAAGTTGGTCGCGAAAGTGACACAGACCCAGGCCGTCCTCTAGGTACCTGTTTACATACCCGGCCGGACCGGCGAAAATCCCTGGCTACTGGGTGGGTCGAACGAGGAGCCGGGATGCGGGTACGCAGTTTGTTCTCCATATTGTCCGTTGTGATGCTGACGGCGGTGACCGCGCAGGTCGCCGAGGCCGCGCCCGGCCGGCCGGGCGACGACGAGTCGATCGACTACCACGAGTGGGCAGGCGGCCGCCTGCACGAGGGCAGCTTCGCCGGGCTCGCGCTGACCCGCGACGGCCTGCGCATCACGCGCCCGATCGGCACGGTCGAGCACGCCGAGCCCGAGCTGGGCACGACGAAGACGTACGAATACGGCCAGTGGACGTCCCCGTCGTACCGCCAGGGCTTCGGCGCGACGCAGCTGGTGTCGTCGTGGAACGCGCAGACGCCGGCGAAGACCTGGCTGCAGGTCGAGGCGCAGGGCAAGACGGCGGCGGGCGCGGAGACCGGCTGGTACGTGATGGGCCGCTGGGCCAGCGGCGACGCCGACATCCTGCGCACCAGCGTCGACGGCCAGGACGACGCGAACGCCCTGGTCGACGTCGACACGCTGGTCACGAAAGCCGGCGTCACGCTCAAGTCGTACAAGCTGCGGATCAGCCTCTACCGCGAGGCGGGCTCGCACGCGACGCCGTCAGTGACGTCGCTGGGCGCGATGACCTCGGCGGTGCCGAGCCGCTTCGACGTCCAGACGACGAAGCCGGGCCGCGCGAGCGGGATCGAGCTGAAGGTGCCGGCGTACGCGCAGAACCTCCACAAGGGACAGTTCCCGCAGTACGGCGGGGGCGGCGAGGCGTGGTGCAGCCCGACGTCGACGGAGATGGTGGCCGAGTACTGGGGCAAGAAGCCGTCGGCGGCGGAGATGTCGTGGATCCCATCGGACTACGTCGACCCGTCGGTGGCGTTCGCGGCGCGCTACACCTACGACCACGCGTACGACGGCACGGGCAACTGGCCGTTCAACACGGCGTACGCGGCGTCGCGCGGGCTGCGCGGGCACATCACCCGGCTGCACTCGCTGAACGAGCTGGAGAACTACATCGTCCGCGGCATCCCGGTGATCACGTCCCAGTCGTTCCTGGCCGACGAGCTCGACGGCGCGGGCTACGGCACGGCGGGCCACATCATGGTGGTGGTCGGCTTCACCAAGGACGGCGACGTGATCGTCAACGACCCGGCGTCGAGCAGCAACGACCGGGTGCGCAACGTCTACAAGCGGGACCAGTTCGAGAAGATCTGGCAGCGCACGCAGCGCTACCGCGCGGACGGAACCGTAGCGGGCGGCCCGGGCGGGATCGCGTACATCATCACCCCGGCGTAGCCCTCGACGTGTCGTGAGGGGCACCCCCAGGGACGTTGTGTCCCTCAGGGTGCCCCTCATGACTGTCCGCGATGACCTGGCCGGACCAGCGCTGGGTGGCGGCACACCACCCGGGGCAGGCACTGCTCCACACCGTCACGCCGAGCGTCGGCCTCGCGCCGGGTGACCTCGACGTCATCGACGCCTGGCTCGCCACGCACGCATAGGCCATCGCCAAGTCCGGCCGCACAGTTGCATAGAGCGCAACACCGTGCACCCTCCGCATCGACTCTCACTCATGCGGATGTCGCCATCTGCGCGTGATCCGTGGCAAGCTGCGGACGAACCAGCAGTGCAGCCGGAAGGTGGATACATGCCGTACGAGGTCCAGGGGGTCGTTTCGCGGGCGAAGGGCGAGCCGGTCTCGCTGGAGACGGTTCTGGTGCCCGATCCCGGGCCCGGCGAGGCCGTCGTCAACGTTCAGGCCTGCGGGGTCTGCCACACCGACCTGCACTACCGCGAAGGCGGGATCAACGACGACTTCCCGTTCCTGCTCGGCCACGAGGCCGCGGGCGTCGTCGAGGCCGTCGGGGACGGCGTCACCGACATCGAACCCGGCGACTACGTCATCCTCAACTGGCGCGCGGTCTGCGGCACCTGCCGGGCCTGCAAGCGCGGCAAGCCGTGGTACTGCTTCTCGACGTTCAACGCCACCCAGCCGATGACGCTCGCCGACGGCACCAAGCTGTCGGCCGCGCTCGGCGTCGGGGCGTTCCTCGAGAAGACGCTCGTCCACAGCGGACAGTGCACGAAGGTCAGCCGCGACGCCGAACCGGCCGTCGCCGGGCTGCTCGGCTGCGGGGTGATGGCCGGGCTCGGCGCGGCGATCAACACCGGCGCCGTCACCCGCGGTGACTCGGTCGCGGTCATCGGCTGCGGTGGCGTCGGCGACGCGGCCATCGCGGGCGCGAAGCTGGCCGGTGCCACCACGATCGTCGCGATCGACATGGACGACCGGAAGCTGGAGTGGGCCAAGGACTTCGGCGCCACCCACACCGTCAACAGCCGCGGGCTCAGCGAAGAAGCCGTCGTCGAGGCCATGCAGGACGCCACCAGCTCCTTCGGCCCGGACGTCGTGATCGACGCCGTCGGCCGGCCGGAGACCTGGCGCCAGGCGTTCTACGGCCGCGACCTGGCCGGGACCGTCGTGCTCGTCGGCGTGCCGACGCCGGAGATGCGGCTGAACGACCTCCCGCTGATCGACTTCTTCTCGCGCGGCGGCTCGCTCAAGTCGTCCTGGTACGGCGACTGCCTGCCGAGCCGCGACTTCCCGATGCTGGTGGACCTCTACCTGCAGGGCCGGCTGCCGCTCGACAAGTTCGTCACCGAGCGGATCGGCGTCGACGGCGTGGAGCAGGCCTTCGAGCGCATGCACCACGGCGACGTCCTGCGTAGCGTGGTGACGTTCTGACGCTCTTCGTCGACGAGGACTACCCGGCCGACCCCTACCCGGGGACCCGGCCGGGCTTCTCCTTCGTGCACACCGACGGCGCCGGCTACCCGCTGGACACGGCGCCGGAGGGCTGGCGGGAACGCCAGGCCGTGCTGGCGTACGGCTCCAACGCGAACCCGTCGAAGATCAGCTGGATGCGCGCCGAGCTGGGCCTGCGGGGCCCGGTCGTCGTCGCGCACGCCCGGTGCGACGGCCTCGCCGCGGTCTGGGCGTCCGGCCTGCGCTACCGCGACGGCCAGCGCCCGGCGACGCTCACCGCGCTGCCGGGCGTCGAGGAGCACGCCGTCTGGTTCGTGACGCCGGACCAGCTCGCGGTGCTGGACGTCTGCGAGGGCCGCGGCAACCGCTACCACCTCGTCCGGCTGACCGACCCGGACATCACGCTCGAAGACGGCAGCAAGGTTACCGACGTCCTGGCCTACATCGGCGCGATGCCGATCCGCTTCCCGTTGCTGGTCGACGGCAAGCCCGTCCGCACCGCCGACGTCCCGCAGGCGCAGGCCGTCGAGCTGCGGGGCGAGGAAGCGGCCGGTCCGGGCGTCGCGTGCGAGGTCGTCGAGCCGCCGGACGGGCGTACCTTCCCCTAGATCAGCTTCCCGGGGTTCAGGATCCCGGTCGGGTCCACCGCGGACTTCGCCGCGCGCAGCACCTCGACGCCGAGCTTGCCGATCTCCGCGCTCAGGTACGGCGCGTGGTCGACGCCGACGGCGTGGTGGTGCGAAATCGTGCCCAGGCCGCTGATCGCCTCGCACGCCGCGGCCTTCGCGCGCTGCCACTGCCCGACCGGGTCGGCCTGGTCGCGCGCGGTCAGCACCGTGAAGTACAGCGACGCGCCCGTCTCGTACGCGTGCGAGATGTGGCACATGACGATCGCGCGGCCCAGCGACGCCGTCAGCGCCGCGCGGACGTCGTCGCGCAGTTCGTCCACAGTGGACCAGTACGTCGCGGTCTCCAGCGTCTCGACGCACACGCCGCGGTCCATCAGGGCGTCACGCTGGCGCGGGCCGCCGAACCGGCCGTGCCGCCAGGACTCGCCGAGCGCCTTGCCGACGCGCACCGCGCCGAGCGCCTTCAGCCGGCGCGTGGTCTCGCGGCGCCGGACCGCGACGTCGTGCGCGGTGCCTTCCCAGCCGACGATGAGGAAACACGGCCGCCGCACCCCGCGCGCGGCCAGGTACCTGCGCAGCGCCGTCGTCTTGAGCCCGGCGTTCAGCGCGAGCGACACCTCAGTTTCGTCCACATCGGACAGCCGGGTGACGTCGGCGAGCACGTGGTTCTGGGCGAGGTCGCGGACCGCCGCCGCGCCGGCTTCCCAGCCGGGCAGCGCGTAACCCTCGTACCGCTTGACCGGCGGCGCCGACCGGACGCGCAGCGAGACCTCCGTGATGACGCCGAGCGTGCCTTCGCTGCCGACGGCGAGCTGGCGCAGGTCCGGCCCGGCCGCGGACGCCGGGGCGACGCCGAGCTTCCACTCACCGCGCGGGGTGGCCAGCCGGACGCCGGTGACCATGTCCTCGAACCGGCCGTAGCCGGCCGACGCCTGGCCGGCCGAGCGCGTCGCCGCGAAGCCGCCGATCGTGGCGCGTTCGAACGACTGCGGGATGTGCCCGAGCGTCAGGCCGCGCTCGCCGAGCAGCCGCTCGGCTTCCGGTCCGCGGACGCCGGCCTGCAGCACGGCGATGCGCGATTCGGTGTCGACCGACACCAGCGCGTCGAGCCGGACTAGGTCGAGCGCGATCACGGACGTCTTCCCGCCGCTGAGCGCCGCGACCCCACCGACCACAGAGGTCCCGCCGCCGAACGGGACAACTCCGACATCGTGCTGCACGCAGACGTCGAGCACGGCCTGGACCTCGTCCGGCCCGGCGGGCAGCACGACCGCGTCCGGCACCGGGAAGTCCGCCGCGGACGACCGACGGCGCAGGAGATCCAGGTAGGACAGCCCGGTGGCCCGTGCGAGCCGCGCCGCGTCGTCGACCAGCACGTTCGCGGTTCCGACGACCTCGGACAGCGCTTCCACTGCAGACTCGGCCAAACTTGACGACGGTATTTTCACCGTCAATTCGGCCACCTGTGCAGCGCTGGGAGCCACCTGGCCTATACGCTGTTCAAGCCACTTCGCCGCCCGCGCGGGCAGCTGGGCGGCATCGGCGGCTTCCGCGGTCCAGGACTGACGGAGACGGTGGTCAATCAGCTCGTTCACGACTACAGTGTGACATATGGACGTGAAACGTCACACCACGCAGACCGCGGGATCTTCCGCGCTCGCGGACACCCGTAACCGGCAGACGGCGACGCGAGTGGCCGATGACGTGCTGCTCGACGCCGCGCGCACCTGCGTGCTGGCCGTCGGTGTGCGCCGCACCACACTCGCCGAAATCGCCCGCACCGCCCGCGTCAGCCGGATGACGGTCTACCGCCGCTTTCCGGACGTGCGCAGCGTGCTCGCCGCGTTGATGACGCGCGAGTTCAGCGGCTTGCTCCGCACGGCGAGCGAACGCGGCGCCGAGGCGGCGGACAGCCGCGAGCGGCTCGTGCTCATCGCCTCGGCCGGCATCCGCGCGCTGTCGAACGACCCGCTGTTCCGCACGCTGCTCGACGTCGACCCCGAGCTGGTGCTGCCGTACATCGTGGAGCGGCTCGGCGCGACCCAGCGGTTCGCCGAGCAGGTGCTGCACCAGCTGCTCGAAGCCGGCCACCAGGACGGCTCGGTCCGGCGCGCGCCGGTCGCGGCGCAGGCCCGGTCGGTGCTGTTGCTGGTCCAGTCCTTCGCGTTCTCGCTGCGGCCGGCCACGATGGACCTCGACCCGGCGGCGCTGATGGCGGAGTTCACCCACGTGCTCGACGCGGCCTTGAAACCATGACCTCCGGTTCGCTCAACGCGCGGCGCCGCGAACGCGAGCTCGCGGAACTGGCGTCGGGCGAGCGCGTCGACGTCATCGTGGTCGGCGGCGGCGTCACCGGCGCCGGGATCGCGCTCGACGCGGCGTCCCGTGGTCTGTCGGTGGCGCTCGTCGAGGCGCACGACCTCGCCTTCGGGACGTCACGCTGGTCGTCGAAGCTCGTCCACGGCGGACTGCGGTACCTGGCGCACGGCGAACTGGGCTTGGCGCACGAGAGCGCGGTCGAGCGCGGCATCATGATGACGCGCACGGCACCGCACCTCACGCGCGCGATGCCCCAGCTGTTCCCGTTGTACCCCAGCACATCCCGGACGCAGCAGGCGCTGGTGTCGGCAGGCTTGCGCGCGGGCGACGGCCTCCGCCGAGCCGCGCGCACGCCGTCGTCGGTGCTGCCGCGTCCCCGCACGATCCCCGCGGCCGAAGCGTTGGCCCTGGCGCCCGGGTTGTCCCCTTCCGGCTTGCGCGGAGCCTTGCTGGCGTACGACGGCGCTCTTGTCGACGACGCTCGCCTGGTGGTTTCCCTGGCCCGAACAGCCGCGACGTTCGGAGCACGCATCCTCACGCGGCTGTCGGCGCTCTCGGTGACGGCCGACCGCGTCCGCGTCCGCGACGGCGTTTCGGGCGACGAACTGGACCTGGTCGCCCGCCAGGTGATCAACGCGACGGGCGTCTGGGCCGGCACGCTGACCGGCTCGGTCCGCCTGCGCCCGTCGCGCGGTTCGCACCTGGTGCTGGCGCCAGGGACGGTCCCGATGGGCACGACGTCGATCAACATCGGCGTGCCGGGCGAGACCAACCGCTTCGTGTTCCTGCTCCCCCAACCGGACGGCCGCGTCTACTTGGGACTGACGGACGAGCCGGTCTCAGGCCCGTTGCCCGACGTGCCAACGGTTCCCGAGTCCGATGTGGACTTCCTGCTGTCACTGGCGTCGTCGGTCCTGTCACGCCCGCTGACCCGCGACGACATCGCGGGCTCGTACGCCGGCCTGCGCCCGCTGATCGAGGGCACGGGCGGCCGATCGGCGGACCTGTCCCGCAAACACGCGGTACTGGCGGGTTCCGACGGCCTGCTGACGGTGGTGGGCGGCAAGCTCACGACGTACCGGCGCATGGCGGAAGACGCGGTCGACGCCGCGGTGCGACTGGCCGGGCTGTCGGCCTCCCCTTGCCGAACGGCCAGAATTCCGTTGCTGGGCGCGGCCCGCCGCGAGGACCTGTCCCTTGTGGACGCCCCGGCCCGCTTGGTGGCCAAGTACGGCACGGAGGCCCCTCGGGTGGCGGCACTGGGCGAGCTGGACGCGGAGTTCGCGGCACCGGTATCGCCGAGCACGGAGATCACGGCGGCGGAGATCGTCTGGGCGGTCCGCAACGAGGGCGCGTTGGACATCGAGGATGTGTTGGAGCGCCGGACCCGCTTGGCCCTGGTCCCAGCGGACGCCGCCGCGGCGACCCCACGAGTGGCCGAACTGGTCGACAAAGCCCTGGCCGGCCTGGCCTGACGCCGAGACGGCACTTTCACGTGAAAGTGCCGCTTGGCGGGCGAAGAGCACGCGACCCGACGCACCGACCGCCGCTCACTCCACCCGCGCCCCGACCGCTAGCCGTTGATGGAGGTTTCGGGACGTTGAACGTCCCGAAACCTCCATCGTCAGAAGCATTCATCCGCGAACGATCGCACCGGCCCTCCGACGCGGCCGTGGCAACACCGCGGCTGCGGACCGGTCGGCAAGCCTCGCCCCAGGGCGGCACTTTCACGTGAAAGTGCCGCTCGAATCCGGCCAGCGCCCTGCCGCGGCAGCCCCGCCACGAACGTCCCAGCAAACGCCCACCACCTGGCCTGCCCCCACCCAGGGAACCGCCAGCCAACACCGCCGTTGAATCTCGCCGGCCACGCCCGCCGCCCAAAAGCAGCCCCCGCCCTCTCCGGGGGACCGGCCCCGCTTCCAGCGTATCGGCACCCCCCGACAAACCCCGCGAAAAGCCGTCGCCGAGGCCGAGCTGTCCACATCACGGGGAGGCTGTGGACAAGCAGGCTTGATGTTCTCTTAGGTTGACGAGTCGTTGGGTTTTTGCAACAGTACGTTTCATGAGTCCGGTCAGACGCGGCAAGGAGCTGCCGATCCACAACCGGCTTCCCGTGCTCCGTGCGGAGCGGGGGATGAGCCGGGCCGCGTTGGCGAATGCCGTCGAAGTGAACCCGCAGACCATCGGGGCGCTCGAGCGCGGCGACCACTATCCGAGCCTGGACCTGGCCTTCCGGATCTGCGCGGTGTTCGACCTGCCGGTCGAAGCGGTGTTCAGCCGCGAGCCGTTCCTGCCACTGTCCACCCAGGTTTACCGCGAGGGGGGAGCATGACCATGATCGAACAGCAGGGTCGGCTGGCGGCCTACTGGGAACGTCAGCTCGACAAGATGGACGAACGCGAACTGCGGCACGCCCAGCGGCTGCCGGGCTGGCGCGACCGGCGGCACCGGCGTGCGCTGGCCGGGGTGCTGGTCGTTGCCGACCTGGTGCTCGTCGGCAGCGCGGCCGTCTTCACCTTGGTCTCGCCGTGGCTGTACTTCGGCCTCTGGATGGGCTCGCTGCTGGCCGGCGGAGCCGCCTTCACGCTGCTGAAGATCCTGACCGGCCGGATGAGCGGGAGCTTCTCCCGGCTGCTGGACGAGCGCGAACGCGAGTGGCGCCACCGCGTCACCTACATCGGCTATCTGGCGCTCGTCGCGCTGATGCTGGTCGCGATGTTCTACACCCTGGTCGTCGCCGGGCAGGCCGAGGGCGCGTTCCGCGGCGTGATGATGATGTCCGCGCTGCTGGTCACCGGCACCACCGTCCCGCCCGTCGTGCTGGGCTGGTCGCTGCCGGACGACGACCCCGAGGATTTCGAAGATGGGGACACACATGAGTGAGGGGAACCTGGAGATCGACGCGATCTCCAAGCGCTACGGCGCGAAAGTGGCGCTCGACGGCGTCACGTTCGACGTCCGCGCCGGGGAGCTGTTCGGCTTCGTCGGCAGCAACGGCGCGGGCAAGACCACGACGATGCGGATCGCACTGGGGGTGCTGGCCGCGGACGGCGGCGAGGTCCGCTTCGACGGCAAGCCGATCACGCACGAAACCCGCACGCACATCGGCTACATGCCGGAGGAACGCGGGCTGTACCCGAAGATGAAGGTGCTGGACCAGCTCGTCTACCTCGCCGAGCTGCACGGCCTGACCACGAACGAAGCCCACCGCAACGCCGAAACCTGGATCACCCGGCTCGGCCTGGCCGAGCGCCGCAAGGACGAGGTGCAGAAGCTCAGCCTCGGCAACCAGCAGCGCGTCCAGCTGGCCGCGGCGCTCGTGCACGACCCGGCCGTGCTGGTGCTCGACGAGCCGTTCTCCGGCCTCGACCCGCTGGCCGTCGACGTGATGAGCGCGGTGCTGCGCGAGAAGGCCGCGGCCGGCGTGCCGGTCGTGTTCTCCAGCCACCAGCTCGACCTCGTCGAACGGCTCTGCGACCGCGTCGGGATCATCCGCAACGGCCGGATGGTCGCCGTCGGCACCGTCGGCGAGCTGACCGCCGAAGCCGGCAGCAAGCTCGTGGTGACGGCGCCGGGTGCGCGTCCCGGCTGGGCCGCGAGCCTGCCCGGCGTGCGCGTGCTGGAGGAACACGACACGACCACCGTGCTCGGCCTCGAACCGAGCGCCGACGACCAGGCCGTGCTCGCCGCGGCGCTGTCGACCGGGCCGGTCACCGAGTTCAGCCACCGCCGCCGGACACTGACGGAGCTGTTCCGCGACGCCGTCTCTCAGAACGACACAGCGGACAAGGGGGAGCCACGATGAGGACGCTGAGTGGCCGGCGGGCTGTCTGGCTCGTGATGAAGCGCGAGCTGAACACGCGGCTGCGCACCCGCTCGTTCGTGATCGGCACCGTCGTGATGCTGGTGCTGCTGCTGGGTTACGTCGGGTTTCAGACGGCGCTGGCCGGGGCGGCGGACAAGCGCACGGTCGGGCTGACCGGGCAGGCCATCGGGATCGCCCAGCAGCTGCAGACCAAGGCGGCGCAGTCGGGCCAGCAGATCTCGACGGTCATCGTCACCGATCCCGCCGAAGGCAAGCAGAAGGTCGAGGACGGCGACTTCGACGCGCTCGTCTCGGGCAGCGCGGCGAAGCTGACCGCCACCTACAAGTCCTCTTTGGACACCAGCCTGCGCACGGTGCTCGACCAGGTCGCGCAGCAGCAGGTGCTCGACGGCGTCCTCTCGGCCGCGCAGCTCGAACCCGCCGACGTGATGGCGCAGGTCAACGGCACCCACGTGCAGGACGACGCGCTGTCGCCGGAGCCCGCCGACCACACGGAACGGCTCATCCTCGGCGTGATCGTCGCGTTCCTGCTCTACATCAGCATCATCACCTACGGCATGATGGTCGCCCAGGGCGTCGTCGAAGAGAAGTCGAGCCGGGTCGTGGAGATCCTGCTCGCCAGCGTGCGGCCGTGGCAGCTGTTGCTGGGCAAGGTGATCGGGCTCGGCCTGGTCGGCCTGACGCAGCTCGTCATCCTCACCGTCGCCGGGCTGATCGCGGCGACGGCGACCGGCGTGCTCTCCCTGACCGGCTTCGCGACCGGCGCGTTGCTGTGGGGCCTGCTCTGGTACCTGCTCGGGTTCCTGTTGTACGCCACGATCTACGGCGCGCTCGGCTCGCTCGTGTCGCGGCAGGAGGACACGCAGTCCGTGGTCGGGCCGATCAACATCGTGCTGATCATCGGGTTCGTCTCCGGGTTCAACCTGCTCCTGCAGGACCCGGACGGCACGGCGACCAAGGTCGTCTCGCTGATCCCGCTGCTCTCGCCGATCCTGATGCCGGCCCGGATCGCGACCGGCGCCGCGACGGGCTGGGAGATCGGGCTGTCGCTCGGCCTGACCGTCGCGCTGGTCGCGCTGCTCACCTGGCTGGGCGGCAAGATCTACGGCAACAGCGTGCTGCGCATCGGCAGCCGCATCAAGCTGTCGGAGGCCCTGCGCGGCTGACCGGTCGTGAGTGGTAATGAGGGTTAGAACCCTCATTACCACTCACGAGGTGATCTTGCCGTACCGCTCCAAGGACACCTGGCGCTCGTGGGCGTGGTCGACCATCGGCTCCGGGTAGTCCGCGGGGCGGTCCTTCAGCTTGTGGACCGCTTTCCCTGCCACCGGACGCAGTTCCGGCACGTACTTGCGGACGTAGTCGCCGTTCGGGTCGAACTTCTCGCCCTGCGTCGTCGGGTTGAAGATCCGGAAGTACGGCGCCGCGTCGGTGCCGCTGCCCGCGACCCACTGCCAGTTCAGCTGGTTCGACGCGAGGTCGCCGTCCACGAGGTGGTTCATGAAGTGCCGCGCGCCCTGCCACCACGGCAGGTGCAGGTCCTTCACCAGGAAGCTCGCGACGACCATCCGGACGCGGTTGTGCATCCAGCCTTCGGCCAGCAGCTGCCGCATCCCGGCGTCGACGATCGGGTAGCCCGTCTTCCCGGCGCACCACCGGTCGAAGGCCTCGCGGTCGTCGTCGTGGCTCATCTTGTCGAAGCGCTTGTCGTAGTTCTTGCGCGCGGTTTCCGGGCGGTGCCACAGGACGTCGGCGTGGAACTCGCGCCAGCACAGCTCGCTGCGCAGCGACTTCGCGCCGACGCGGTCGTCACCGGCGAGGTCCGCCAGCAGCGTCCGCGGGTGGACGCACCCCCAGCGCAGGTACGGCGAAATCCGCGTGGTGCCTTCACGGTCCGGCCGGTCGCGGTCCTCGTCGTAGGTGTCGACGCCGCCGTCGAGGAAGGCGTGCCAGACGTCCAGCGCGGCCTGCTCCCCCGGCTCGGGCAGCACCGCGGACACGCGCGGCGGCTTGGGGATCTTCAACGACTTCGGCGGCTCGACCCAGTCCACAAGGGACGGTCCGGTGTCCGCGGGCGCGCGCCAGCCGTGCGCGGTCCAGGCGCGGAAGAACGGCGTGAAGACGCGGTACGGGTCGCCGTCCGGCTTGGTGACGCGCCCGGGCGCCACCGCGTACGGCGAGCCCGTCTCCACCCAGTCGATGTTGTTCTCCGCCAAGGCCTTCGCGACCTCGGCGTCCCGGCGACGGCCGTACGGGCCGGTGTCGGCGCTGACGTGCACCGCGGACGCGCCGATCTTGCGCGCGGCCCGGACCACTTCGGCCGCCGGGTCGCCGCGCACCAGCATCAGCCGGCCGCCGAGCTGCTCGTCGAGCTTCTCCAGGCAGCCGTAGAGGAACGCCGTCCGCACATCGCCGGACGGCTTCAGCAGCGCCTCGTCGAGGACGTACAACGCGAGGACGTGCTTGCTGTGCTTCGACGCTTCCAGCAGGGCAGCGTGGTCGCCCAGCCGCAGGTCGCGGCGGAACCACAGGACAACCGGCGCTTCTTTGGTCACGCCGGACAACGATAAGCGCCCCGCCGTGCCAGTGCACGACGGGGCGCTGTATCAGCCGGGGCTGCGCCCCGGGCCGGGGGCTCCGCCACCCGGAGCCCCCGAAAACGCCGGATCGGGGTTAGAACCCTCAGCGCTCCGACATCGGGGTGTAGTCCCGCGACGCGTGGCCGGTGTAGATCTGCCGCGGGCGGCCGATCTTGGTGGCCGGGTCGTTGATCATCTCGCGCCAGTGCGCGATCCAGCCCGGCAGGCGGCCGAGCGCGAACAGCACCGTGAAGAACTTCGTCGGGAAGCCCAGCGCCCGGTAGATCAGGCCGGTGTAGAAGTCCACGTTCGGGTACAGCTTGCGCGAAACGAAGTAATCGTCCGAAAGCGCGGTTTCCTCGAGCTTCTTGGCGATGTCGAGCAGCTGGTCGCCGCCCTTCAGCTTGCCGAGGATCTCGTCGGCGGTGTTCTTGATGATCTTCGCGCGCGGGTCGTAGTTCTTGTAGACCCGGTGCCCGAAGCCCATCAGCTTCACGCCCTTTTCCTTGTTCTTCACCCGCTCGACGAACTTGGCGACGTCGCCGCCGTCGTTCTTGATGCCCTCGAGCATGTCGAGCACCGCGGCGTTCGCACCACCGTGCAGCGGGCCGAACAGCGCGTTGATGCCGGCCGAGATCGAGGCGAACAGGTTCGCCTCGGACGAGCCGACCAGGCGCACGGTCGAGGTCGAGCAGTTCTGCTCGTGGTCGGCGTGCAGGATGAACAGCAGGTCGAGCGCCTTCGCGACGTCCGGGTCGACCTCGTACGGCTCGGCCGGGAAGCCGAACGTCATGCGGAGGAAGTTCTCGACCAGGCCGAGCGAGTTGTCCGGGTACAGCAGCGGCTGGCCCACGGACTTCTTGTACGCGTACGCGGCCAGGGTCGGGACCTTGGCGAGCAAGCGGATGGTGGACAGCTCGACGTTCGGTTCGTCGAACGGGTTGAGCGAGTCCTGGTAGAACGTCGACAGCGCGGACACGGCGCTGGACAGCACCGGCATCGGGTGCGCGTCGCGCGGGAAGCCGCTGAAGAACGCCTTGAGGTCTTCGTGCAGCAGCGTGTGGCGCTGTATCTTCTGGGTGAAGTCGGAAAGCTGGGCTTCGGTCGGCAGTTCACCGTAGATCAGCAGGTAGGAGACCTCGATGAAGGTCGACTTCTCGGCCAGCTGCTCGATCGGGTAACCCCGGTAGCGGAGGATGCCGGCGTCGCCGTCGATGTAGGCGATGGCCGACGACGCGGCGCCGGTGTTGACGAAACCGGGGTCGTAGGTGATGTACCCCGTCTGCGCCAGCAGCTTCCCCAGTTCGATCCCGGGCGCGCCCTCGACCGGGTGGACGATCTTGAATTCGTGCTCGCCACTCGGAAGGCTCAGCTTCGCGGTTTCGCCGCCGGACTGCCCCGCAGTCGTCGCGTCGGACATGCAAGTCCCTCTCACGTTGGGCACGGGACGGCGGCGCCTGTAGGTTCCACAGGTAGCCACGTGTTCACGCGAGGAAACACTGGCGCCTCGCTGCACACCGCCCCGCTGGGGTATGAAGAATGCCCCTCTACGCTAGTCGAGAACCCCGGCACCGCGCAGCGGTGACGTTGCCCCTGGTACCCGCTTTGGGACCAGGTTCACACGGTGGATGCCATATCGGCCGATGTGGGCGGCTCCGCGCCACTGCGCGACACGGTGATCGAGGCGGCTTTCGCGGCGAAGGTGAGGGCTTCGCGCCACGCGTCCGCGTCCAGAGAGGCCAGGTCCGAGACCTCGCGGGTGGTCAGCCAGGCCAGCAGGGCCCCCTGCACGGTGTCGCCGGCGCCGATGGTGTCGACCACCGTGACCTTGCGCGACGGCACGTGGGCCACCTCACCTGCGGCGGTGATCACCGCGACGCCGTCGGCGCCCCGGGTGAGCACGACCGCGTCCACACCGGACTCGACCCACGTCTTCGCGGCGGCGACCGGGTCGGCGCCTTCGGTGAGCCACGCGGTGTCGTCGTCGGAGATCTTCAGCAACCGGACGTCCGGCAGCCACGACGCGAACCGGGCGCGGTAGACGGCCGGATCGGTGATCAGCGCTTCGCGGATGTTCGGGTCGAGCACGGTCAGCACCCCGCGGGCGGCCTCGCGCCGCAGCATCGCCTCGTACGCCGACGCGCCGGGCTCGAGGACCATGCCGAGCGTGCCGAGCGAAAGCGCGGTGACCTGCTCCGGCAGCGCGCCGGGGTCGGCGACGAGCCGATCCGCCGTGCCCTCGACGTAGAACGTGTAGTGCGCGGCGCCCTTCGCGTCGAGCGCGACGACGGCCAGCGTCGTCGGCTCGTCGCCGCGCTGCAGCAGCGACGTGTCGACGTCGGACGCGTGCAGCCGCTCGACCATCGCCTCGCCGAAGCGGTCGGTGGACACCCGCGACAGGAACGCCGTCGGCACGCCGAGCCGGCCCGCGGCCAGCGCGACGTTGTACGGCCCGCCGCCCAGGCGCGGCAGCAGCGCGCGCAGCCCACCGTCCACAGTGGAGTCCAGGGGGTCACCCGGGACGAGGTCTACGAGCGCTTCTCCGCCTACGACGATCACGCGGCGAGTTTAGAGGAGATTCAGCTGACAATTCCTGTCCGCTATTTGTTCAGCCCGCCGAGCAACAGCTCACCCAGTGCGGTGAACGCTTCGGCGTCCGACACCTCGGTGCGCTGGGCGAGCACGCCGGTCTGGATGCCCTCGACGATCAGCCCGGTCATCTCGGCGATGAGCCGGGCGTGGACGTCGCGGAAGACGCCGTCGGCGACGCCCTTGTCGATGAACGCGTGGATCCGCTGCGCCGCGAACCGGCTGTTGACCTGGTAGGTCTCGCGCGCCGGGGCGAACTCGGCGATGTCGCGCATGAAGGTCGCCGACGCGCGGTTCAGGTGCTCGGCGACGCCGGCCAGGTACTCGCCGATGAGCTTGGGCGCGTCGTCGATCCCGGCGATCCGCTCCTCGATGCGCGCCGCGGCGCCGCGGAAGAACTGGGCGACGACCTTGACGGCGAGCTGCTCCTTGCTGGGCGCGAGCGCGTAGAGCGTCGACTTCGAGCAGCGCAGGCGGGCGGCGATGTCGTCCAGGGTGAAGGCGGCGAAACCCTCCGCGAGGAAGAGGGCCTCGAGGTCGGCGAGCAGGGCGCGCTGCCTCGCGGTGGGCCTGCGACTGGCTTCCATCGGACCACTATCTCCTACGTCTCGCGGCCACCCCAGGCTCGTCGTACTGTACTCTCGACAGACCCACAGTACTGTTTTCAGTACCGTTGTCTGGGAGGACGACCATGCCTGCCGAACGCCTGCTGCCCGATTCGGACGCCGAAGACCTGGTCGCGCTGGCGACCGAGATCGCCCGCGACGAGCTGGCACCCCGCGCGGCCGAGGCCGAGGAGGCCGAGCGGTTCCCGCGCGAGCAGTTCCGGCTGCTCGGCAAGTCCGGCCTGCTGGGGCTGCCGTACGCGGATCGCTGGGGCGGCGGCGACGTGCCGTACGAGGTGTACCTGCAGGTCCTGGAGGAGATCGCGGCCGCGTGGATGACGGTCGGCGTCGGGCTCTCGGTGCACACGATGTCCTGCTACGGCCTGGCGAACTGGGGCACGGACGAGCAGCGTGACGAGTGGCTGCCGGACATGCTCGAAGGGGGTTTGCTCGGCGCGTACGCGCTGTCGGAGACGCAGGCGGGCTCGGACGCGGCCGCGTTGTCGACCCGCGCGCGGCTCGACGGCCCGGACTACGTCGTCAACGGCACGAAGGCGTGGATCACCCACGCCGGCGTCGCGGACTTCTACACGACGATGGTCCGCACGAGCGAGCAGGACATCTCCTGCCTGCTGGTCGACGGCTCGACACCCGGCCTCTCGGCGGCGGCGCGCGAACGGAAGATGGGCCTCACGGGCTCCCCGACGGCCCAGCTGAACTTCGACAACGCCGTGGTGCCCGCTTCGCGGCTCATCGGCGCGGAGGGGCAGGGACTTCGGATCGCTTTGTCGTCCCTTAGTTCCGGACGCCTGGGCATCGCGGCGTGCGCGGTGGGCCTGGCGCAGGCGGCGCTGGACGAGGCGGTCACCTACGCGAAGGGCCGCTCGCAGTTCGGCCGCCCGATCATCGACTTCCAGGGCGTCGAGTTCCTGCTGGCCGACATGGCGGCCACGGTCGAGTCGTCGCGGGCGACGTACCTGGACGCGGCCCGGCGGCGCGACCGCGGGATGCCGTTCCAGCGCCAGGCGTCGATCGCCAAGCTGGTCGCCACGGACGGCGCGATGAAGGTGACGACGGACGCCGTCCAGGTCCTCGGCGGGGCCGGCTACACACGCGACTTCCCGGTGGAGCGGTACATGCGGGAGGCGAAGGTCCCGCAGATCTTCGAAGGCACGAACCAGATCCAGCGCATGGTCATCGCCCGCGAACTGAAGGCCTCTTAGCCCGGCTACCCCGAACCCGCGTGATCCGAGCCGTAACTCGCGTGATCCGGGCCGGAACTCGCGTGATCCGGGCCGGAACTCACGTGATCCGAGCCGTATCCGACGTGATCCGAGCCGTATCCGGCGTGATTGGGGCCGGAACTCGCGGTTCCGGCCCCAATCACGCGAGTTCCGGCCTCAATCACGCGAGTCGCGGCTTCGATCACGCGGGTTACGGGTTGTCGGCCGGGGGTCTTGTAACCCGGTCCAGCGAAGGCTGTCGCACGGCCGGCACGGATACCGTTACCCCATGTCCGGCCGTCTGCTGTCCGTCGAGGAGTATCGAGCGCTCGGGGAAACCGACCGCGGTTTCACCGAACTGGTGGAAGGCCGGGTGGTGCCGTCGCCCGGCGCCGGCCGGAGGCACAACATGGCCGCGTGCCGGCTGGCCGGACAGCTCGAACGGCAGTTGCCGCGCGATCTCGCCTTCGCCCTCGGCACCGACCTTGACCTGCAGCTGGCGCCGCACGGCGAGCCCGGCTTCTCCCGCCGCCCGGACCTGCTGGTCTTCGATCGGGCCGCGGTCGCGCGCGCCGGCGACCTGATCCGCGCCGACGAGGTGGCCGTGGTCATCGAGATCGTGTCGCCGGGCTCCCGGCGCACCGACTACCGGGTGAAGCACGACGAGTACGCCGACGCGGGGATCCCGCACTACTGGATCGTCGACCTCGGCGAGCCGGTCTCGCTCGCCGACTGCCGCGGCTACATGGACGCTGCCGCGGTCACCGGGACCTTCGCGACCGACGTCCCGTTCCCGGTCAAGCTCGACCTCGACGCCCTGCTGTCGTGAGGTGAATAGACGGACGACACGCTGGAACCGCCCGGTAACCGGCGTGTCGTCCGTCCGCTCTGGGGACGGTCAGCGGGACTCTCGGTACCGGCGGTCCGCCGATACGCCTTCGCCCAGCTGCTCGTCGAAGTGGTACACCTCGGCGCCGCGGACGAAGACCCGCAGGGCGCGGTTCATCACGTCCAGCGGGTCGCCGGACCAGAGGACGACGTCCGCGTCCAGGCCCGGCTTCAGTGAGCCGATCTGACTGTCCAGACCCAGCATCTCAGCTGGGTTGACGGTCAGCGACTTGAGGGCCGTGTGCGGGTCGAGGCCGTCCTTGACCGCGAGCGCCGCCTGGTAGACCAGGAAGTTGATCGGGATCACCGGGTGGTCCGTGGTGATCGCGATCTTGACGCCGGCGCGGGCCAGGATGCCCGCGGATCGCAGCGTGCGGTTGCGCAGCTCGACCTTGGACTTCGTGGTGAACAGCGGCCCGAGGATGACCGGGACGTCGCGCTCGGCGAGCAGGTCCGCGATCAGGTGGCCTTCGGTGCCGTGGTTGATCACGAGCTTGTAGCCGAACTCGTCGGCGAGGCGGATCGCCGTGACCATGTCGTCCGCGCGGTGGACGTGCTGGTCCCAGTACAGCTCGCCGTCGAGGACCTTGGCCAGGACCTCCTGGGTCAGGTCGACCTCGTGCGGCTTGCCCTCGGCGGCCGCGTGGTCGCGCTTCGCCTGGTAGTTGCGGGCCTTGGTGAACGCCTCGCGCAGGATCGCCGCGACGCCCAGCCGGGTCGACGGCGTCTGCTTCTTCTCGCCGTACACGCGCTTCGGGTTCTCGCCGAGTGCGCTCTTCACGCTGACGTGCTCCGCGAAGACCATGTCGAGGATGCTGCGGCCCCAGGTCTTGACGCCGATGGTCTGGCCACCGATCGGGTTGCCCGACCCGGGCTTGATGACGACGCTCGTGACGCCGCCGGCCAGCGCGTCGTCGAAGCCGGGCTCGTACGGGTCGATGCCGTCGATCGCGCGGAACCGGGCGCCGTTCGGGTCGGTCATCTCGTTGGTGTCGTTGCCGGACCAGCCTTCGCCGTCCTCGTGGACGCCGAGGTGCGCGTGGGCGTCGATGAAGCCGGGCAGCACCCAGGTGCCGGCCGCGTCGACCAGTTCGGCGTCCTCCGGGATGTCGACGTCGGCCTCCGTGCCGATCGCGACGATCTTGCCGTCGTCGATCAGGACCGTGCCGTTGTCGATGGGATCACCGTCGATGGGGACGACGTAGCCCCCGACAATTGCCTTCGCCATAGTTCGCCACGCTAACGAACTGGTCCGGGCAGGCGCGAGCCGGGCTCAGCTCGCCAGCAGATCGAACGCGAAACCCACGACGACCAGCAGGACGCCGATGACGCGCAGCGACCGGTCGGGCTGCGGACCGCGCAGCAGCACGAGCGGCGGCCGGACGAACAAGCCGTAGACGACCAGCGGCCAGGCCCGGGCCAGCAGATTCAGGCCGAGCGAGATGCCGGTGAAGACGGCCATGAGCGAGAGCGGGAAGGTCAAGACGACAACCAGAATCGCCACCCACCAGGGCAGGTCCTGCTCGACGGATCCGCCGTCCCACGCTGAGCGGGCCCAGATCGTCAGGGCCAACATCAGCGCCGCCCAGACGAGCACGACGGTCACCAGGATGCGCTTGACCCGGCGGGTCTCCGCGTCGAGCGGTTCGCGCTTCGGCTCGCCGGTCCGCCCTTCGATGCGCCGTTCCTTCATCTGCTTCGGCCGGATGTAGTCGGCCAAGAGGTCGCGGTAGGCGGCCCGGAAGATCACCCGGCTTCGGCGCCAGGTTTCGGCGAGCGTCTGCCGCTGTCCCTCGACCGGCCTCGCCCGCAGCCGCTCGCCCCACCCCGTGATGCGGGCGACGCCCACGATGTCGATGATCGCCGCCAGGCCGCCGGTGAACTGGCCGAGCTTGCCGAACCGGCCCCACCACAGCACCGGCAGGCCCCACAGCCGGAAACCCGCCACGGACCGGCCGTCGAACCACAGCCCCCAGGCCTGCCAGAACGAGACCGTCTGCACCGCAGCAGCCTACGGAACCCGCGCCTTCTCCAGGTGCACCAATTCGTGGTTGTTCTCGGGCGTCCGGTGCGTCTCGCGGTAGCCGTGCTTCGCGTACATCCCCAGCGGCCCGACGCTCTTCGACCCGGTGAACAGCCGGAACACCGTCACCTCCGGCGGGGCCGCCGCCTCGGCCGCGAGCAGCAGCCCGCCGCCCAGGCCGGCGCCCTGCCGGTCCGGCGCGACGACCAGCCGGGTCACCAGACCCACGTGTCCCGTCACCGTCAGCCGCACCGACGCGAGCAGCCGGCCGTTCTCGCGGAACCCCCACGAGAGGCACGACTCCAACGCCGCCTGCGCCTCCGCAAGGGTCTCCAGCAGCGGCGGCAGGTCGAAGTCGTCGTGTGCGCGGGCTTCGGTGATGTACGCGGCGCGTTGCAGCGTCAGCACTTCACCCGCGTCGGCGACGCCCAGGCGAAGCGGCTTCACTTGACGCGGATGCCCCAGCTGCCGGACCACGACGTCGCCGGCTCCAGCTCGACCAGGTCGGTGCCGGTGTTGAGCGCGTCGGCCGGGCAGGTCATCGGCTCGATCGCCACCGCGCGGCCGCGGCCGACCAGGTCGTCCGGCGTGAAGACCTGCGCCCAGTGGAAGTCCGGGCCGGTCCAGACCAGCAGCTGCTGGTCGCCGTGCGCGAGGACGAAGTGGTGCAGCCCGTCGTCGGCCGTCGTGAGACCGCCGAACGCCGTGTCCAGGTCGACGTCTGCGAGGACGCGCCCGCCGCGGAAGTCGAACTCGGTGCCCTCGACGTCCTGCTCCGGCGCGTACGGCATCTGCTCGTCGCCGAGGTAGGGCCGGACGCGGCTCGCGGGCAGGGTGAGGGTCAGCTCGTCGGTCGGGACGTCGCCGATCCGGAAGTACGGGTGCGTGCCGACGCCGACGCCGATCGGCTGCTCGCCCTCGTTGCGGATCTCGTGCGTGATGGTCAGCTCGCGCGGCGCGAGGTCGTAGGTGATCGTCGCGCGCAGCGGCACCGGCCAGCCCGGCTGCACCTCGACGTCGACGGCCAGGGTGATCGACGACTCGGCGTGCTCCAGCAGCTCCCACTCGAGGTGGCGGGTCAGGCCGTGGATGGCGTTGCCGCGCGCCTCCTCGGTGATTTCGAGCTGCTGCTTCTCGCCCTGGAACGTCCACTGGCCGGCCTTGGTCCGGTTCGGCCAGGGCAGCAGCACCTGCCCGGCGCCCTTCGGCGGCTTCGCGTCTTCGGCGAACTCCTCGACGTACGGCACTCCGCCGACTTCGAACGCGCGCAGGCCCGCACCGATCTCGGTGACGACGGCGCGCGCGTTGCCGCGGGTGATCTCGAACTGCTGACCGGTCGGGTTGCCCATGCGGACGACCTTACCGAGGCTGCGGGACGACCTTGATGCCCAGCGCCGCCGCGTCCGCCAGCAGTTCGGCCAGCACCGCGCGTTCCCGCTCGGTCCAGTCCCGCTCGGCCACGTCGACGTCGAGCGCCGGCGGAGTCGGCTCGGCGTGCACCGCCGCGGCCAGTGCGGCCAGGAACTCGCCGGGCCCGTCGTCGGGGCCGAGCACCGCGAGGACGATGCCGTCGAGCTCGGCGGGGATCCACAGCCGGGGCCCGAGAACCCGGACGAGCGTCCTGACCTGAGCCGAAACGACTACACTCCGTGTACCCAGGTCGCTCTCCCCGACCTCCAGCCCGAGGTCGGCCAGGGCGGCGCGGACGATCTCGACGTCGACCGGATCGGCGCCGTACCGCTCGGCGAACAGGTCTCGTCCGAGAGTGCCCGGACCCGTGGTGAGCTGGTCAGGGATTGACGAACGCCGACGCAGCACCAGCGTCACGGTGACGCGCCGCCGCGAGCTGGCGGCGGCCCGGGGCAGCGCTCGGCGAACACCACCCGGCAGTGCGACGAACTCGGATTCGCTCACGCTTAGTGATGCTGCTCCGCCGATACCCGGTCAGACCAGCGACCTCACCCGGATGGCCGTAGCCGAACTTTTCAGCGTTACTCACTAGACCGGTCGTCATAGTTTGAGTTACGGTCGTCCCATGGTTCGCCGCACCGACACGCGGCAGCGGATGCTCGACACCGCCGCCGACCTGTTCCACTCGCAGGGTTACCACGCCACCGGCCTCACCCAGCTGACGACGGCCGGGGGCGCGCCGAAGGGGTCCCTCTACTTCCACTTCCCCGGCGGCAAAGAACAATTGGCCGCCGAAGCCGTCCGGCTGTCGAGCGAACGCACCGGCGCGCTGCTCCGCGCCGTCGTCGCCGACGCCCCGGACGTCGTGACCGCGATCGACCGGGTCGTCGACGCGCTCGCGAACTTCCTCACGGAGTCCGACTTCCAACGCGGCTGTCCACTCGCGACAGTCGCGTTGGACGCCGCCGCCGAGAGCGAGCCGATCCGGGAAGCCTGCGCGGACGGCTACTCGGACTGGCACGACATCCTCACCGCGTACCTGGCCACCCAGGGACTCGGGCAGGAGCGCGCGGACGAGCTGGGCACCATCGTGCTCGCCGCCGTCGAAGGCGGGCTGCTGCTGGCCCGCACCCGCCGCGACGTCGCCCCGCTGCGAGCCGTCGCCGCCCACCTGCACGCCACCCTCGAACGGGAGTTCTCCTGATGCGCGTCCACCACCTGAACTGCGGGACCATGCGCCCGCTCGGCGGCCGGCTGGTCGACGGCCGGCCGGGCCTGTTCCGCCGCGCCACCATGGTCTGCCACTGCCTGCTGCTGGAGACGGCCACCGGGCTGGTGCTGGTCGAGACCGGCACCGGCACGCCGGCCGCCGTCGACCGCGAGGCCTGGCTCGGCGCCGGGTTCGTCCGGCAGTCGAACCCGGTCGCGGATCCGGCGTTGCCCGCGATCGCGCAGATCCGGGCGCTCGGCCTCGACCCGGCGGACGTCCGGGACATCGTGCTGACCCACCTCGATCTCGACCACGCCGGCGGGCTCATCGACTTCCCGTGGGCACGCGTGCACGTCTACGCCGAGGAGCTGCGCGCTCTGCAGTCGCCGCGTGACGCCGCGGAACGCGGGCGGTACCGGAAGATCCAGTTCAGTCACAGTCCACAGTGGACGTCCTATTCGGACATCGGCGAACCGTGGTTCGGCTTCGACGCCGTCCGGCAGCTGGCCGGCCTGACCGACGAGGTCCTGCTGATCCCGCTCGGCGGCCACACGCGCGGGCACGCCGGCGTCGCCGTCGACACCGGGAGCGGGTGGCTGCTCAACGCGGGCGACTCGTACTTCTTCCACGGCCAGGTCGACCCGGCCGCGCCGCACTGCCCGCCAGGCCTGAAGTGGTTCGAGGGCCGCATGGAGACGGTGAAGGGCGCCAGGCTGGACAATCACGCCCGCCTGCGACAGCTTGTTCAGGAGCACGGCGACGAGGTGACCGTCTTCGCCGCGCACGACGAGACCCAGTTCCTCCGGCTGAGCACCAGGAGCAGCGTATGAAGGTGCACCACTTCAACTGCGGCACGATGCGCCCGGCGGGCGGCAAGCTGCTCGACGGCGAGCCCGGGCTGCTGCGGCGGGCGGAGCTCGTCGCCCACTGCCTGCTGATCGAGACCGGCGACGGCCTGGTGCTGGTCGACACCGGGTTCGGCACCCAGGGTGTCGCCCAGCCGGGCAAGTGGCTGGGCCGGCCGTTCATGGCGATGGTCGGCGCCCGGCTCGAAGCGGCCGAGACGGCGGTCGCGCAGATCGAGGCGCTCGGCCTCGACCCGGCCGACGTCCGCCACATCGTGCCGACCCACCTCGACGTCGACCACGCCGGCGGGCTGGCGGACTTCCCGAACGCGGTGGTGCACGTCCGCACCGAGGAGCAGCGCGCGGCGACGGCCCCGTCGAACGCGGCCGAGAAGAACCGCTACCGCGCGGCCCAGTTCGCCCACCGTCCACTGTGGAGCACCTACGACGAGACGGGCGAGCCCTGGTTCGGCTTCGACGCGGTCCGGTCGCTGAAGGGCCTGCCGGAGGAGATCCTGCTGGTCCCGCTGACGGGCCACACGCTCGGCCACAACGGCGTCGCGATCGACACGGGCAACGGCTGGCTCCTGCACGCGGGCGACGCGTACTTCTTCCACGGCCAGCTCGACCCGGTCGCCCCGCACTGCCCGCCGGGCATGACGGCGTTCCAGAACATCGTCCAGACGAAGCGCGACGCCCGCCTGGCCAACCTGGCCCGGCTGCAGGAGCTGGTGAAAGCCCACCAGGACGAGGTGACGGTGTTCTCGGCCCACAGCCCGGTGGAACTGGCCGCCCTGCGCCGTCGTGAGTGAGAAACAGTGTTAGAACACTGTTTCTCACTCACGACCGGGAACCGGACGATCGCCCGCCGCATCTGAGCCGTGGACTTCGGGAGGCTCGATGGTGGGGAAGGCTCGGTGGGGCGTCGCGCTGCTCGCCCTGCTGGTGGCGGCCTGCGGGGGCGGCCCGCCGGTCGCTCCCGCCGTCGCGCCGGTGCCGGCGCCGCTCGATCTCTCCGGGGTGGTGCTGCTCCAGCGCAACCCCGGCCACGACGACGTCGTCTTCGCCGATCCCGCCACCGGCGTCGTGAAGACCACCCTGCCGCTGCCCGGGCGCGACACCTCGCCGACCCGGTTCGACGGGCCGGCCAGCAAGCTCGACCTCGTCTCCCCCGACGGGCAGTACGCCACCCTCGAGTCCGGCGGCGGCGTCGACGTCTTCAAGCTCGACCGCCGCGGGCGGCGCTACGAACGCACCGGCACCGTGGCGGGCTTCCGGAACCCGCGGTTCGGCCCGATGGGCACGAAGCTCTACTTCGACGACGGCAGAGCCGTCTACTCCACCGACTACACGCGGCCCGGCCAGAACACCGAGGAAGCCGGCCTCGTGCCGCCGGACGACCCGCTCGACCCGCGCGTCCAGGCCTGGTGGCCCGACGCGCAGGGCACGGTGCTGACGTGGAAGGACGTCCGGCGCGCCGGCGGCCTGGCCTACCTGACCGACTCGTCGGGCGCGATCGGCTACGCGACCTACGACGACGCGGGCACGCGCTACTACTTCGTCACCGCGCTCGACGCCGTCACCGTGCTGCTGTACGCCGTCGGCGGCACCGACGCGCACGGCGCGCTCGCCCGGCTGAAGGTCGACGACGGGGTTCCGCAGGTCACCAAGCTCGTCGACCGCGCGGAGCCGCGGATCGGCAAGGCGGCCGCCGCGCCGGACCGGGCCACCGTGCTCTACCAGACGACGCAGGGCGAGTGGTTCGACTCGCCCACCACGCCGGGCGCGATCACGCGGCCCGCGTTGAAGCAGCTGCCGGCGGCCGGTGAGCGCCAGCTCGTCGGCTGGGCCTGAACCCGCAGCTTTCGGGGGTCCGGGTGGCGGAGCCCCCGGCCGGGGCGAAGCCCCGTCACAGCTCAGTTGCTCGCCGCGAGGGCGGCCTTGACCAGCGGCGCGAGCTGTTCCGGCGTCATCTTCGCCGGGCCGGTGTAGTTGATCAGCACCGGCGTCCCGGACACCAGCTCGGCCGCGGCGAGGGTGGCCGTCTTCTGCTCGTCGACGTAGTAGACCGCGCCGTCCGGGAACCCGGCGACGTCCTGGGCGCCCGGCTTGGCCTTCTTGATCGACGCGACCATGTCGGCGGGCTTGGCCTGGCGGCCGTCGTACCGCGTCACCGCGAGCGCGCCCGCGGCCTTGTCGTCGAGCTTGTACTCGCAGGTGCGGGCCTTGCCGCCGCTGGTCGCGTTGTCCTGCACCGGTCCCGGCACCGCCGTGAGGTTGTCCAGGAACAGCGCCTTCGACACGGCCGCGGCCGGCAGCAGCGCGCACGGGTCGAGCGCCGCCGCGGCGGCGTTCGTGCTCGGCTTGGGCGCGGGCGACGACGAGCTGGGCGCCGGCTTGTCCTCGGCGGAGCAGGCGGTCAAAGCGGCAAAAGCGACCAAAGCGACTGCGATACGCATACTTTGCACAGTAGCCGGAAGCGCCCTAAGCCGTCGGCGCCCGGTACCGCCAGAACGCCGGGAGCACCAGCATCGCGGCCAGGACCAGCACGATCACCAGCAGTCCGCCGACGGTCGCCGTGACTTCGGTGCCGAACGCGGCGGCGCCCCAGCCGTGGGTGAGGTCGGCGATCCGCGGGCCACCGGCGACGACGACGGTGAACACGCCCTGGAGCCGGCCGCGCATCTCGTCGGTGGTGGCGGTCTGCAGGATCGCCATCCGGTAGACCGCGCTGACCATGTCCGCGGCGCCGGCCGCCGCCATGAAGAGGACCGCGAGCCACAGCGAGTGCGCGAGCCCGAACCCGGCGACCGCCGCGCCCCAGGCGCAGATCGAGATGACGACCGCGACGCCCTGGCGGTGGATGCGCGTCAGCCAGCCGGAGAACAGCCCGATCAGCATCGCGCCCGCGGGCAGCGCGGCGTAGAGCCAGCCGAGCGCCGGGCCGCCGCCGGGCGGGTCGCCGAAGGTGCGTTCGGCCATCTCCGGGATCAGCGCGCGCGGCATGCCGAAGACCATCGCGATGATGTCGGCGACGAACGAGGCCAGCAGGATCTTCTGCCCGGCGAGGTAGCGGAAGCCGTCGACGACGTCGCGGACGCCGGCGCGGCGCGACGGCCCGTTCAGCGGCGGGATCGACGGCAGCCGCCAGACCGCGAAGAGCGTGATCGTCAGGGCGACGACGTCGATCAGGTAGAGCGTCGAGAGGCCGAGGACGGGGATCAGCGCACCGGCCATCAGCGGGCCGAACACGGCGCCGAACGTCGACATCGTGCTGCTCAGCGCGTTCGCCGACGGCAGCAGCTCGGGCGGGACGAGCCGGGCGACGACCGCGCCGCGCGTCGGCATGTTGATCGCGAAGAACGCCTGGTTGACGGCCAGCAGGGCGAGCACCAGCCACACCGAGCCGAAGTTCAGGAACGCCTGCAGCCAGAGCAGCGCGGACGTGATCGCGACCCCGACGTTCGTGACGAACAGGAGTTTCCGCCGGTCGACGGCGTCGGCGATGGCGCCGCCCCAGAGCCCGAAGACCAGCAGCGGGACGAGCGCGACGAGCCCGGAGAGACCGACGTACGCCGACGAGCCGGTGAGGTCGAAGACCTGCTTGGGCACGGCGACGGCGGTCAGCTGGGTGCCGACCGCGGTGACCACAGTGGACAGCCAGAGCCGGCGGAAGGCCGGGATCTTCAGCGGCCGGGTGTCGACGATGATGCGACCGAGAAGCCCGCGGATGCCCGTGCGGGGCGGCAAGGTCCCCCGTTGATCACTCACAACCAATGAGCTTAGCTCGGCTAACTATCCCCGGTCGCGTGATTTTCGTCGCCGCGGCCGGTGAGCGCCCCCCGCCCTCTCCGGGGGTTCGGCCCCGCACCCAGTTTATCGGGGCCGGCCGACGGGACGCCGGAAAAGCCGTCTCCAGGGCCCGGTTGTCCACATCACGGCCGGGGTGGGGACAACCCGGCCGCGACGGCCGGCGTCGACGCCGGAACGCCGAAGGGCCCCCGCCGCGGCGGGGGCCCTTCGGAAGATCGACAGCTACGGCGCGACGCGCTCGATGTTCCAGCCGTCCTCGTGGCGCATGTAGCGGAGGCGGTCGTGCATGCGGTCCTCGCGGCCCTGCCAGAACTCGACGAGGTCCGGCCGGATCCGCCAGCCGCCCCAGTGCGGCGGGGCCGGGATCCGCTCGACGTCGGCGAAGCGCCGCTCGATGCCGTGCAGCGCGGTCTCCAGGGCGCGGCGCCCGTCGACGACGCGGGACTGCGGGGACGCCCAGGCGCCGAGCTGCGAACCGCGCGGCCGCTGCGCCCAGTACTCCGCCGTCTCCTTGACGCCGACCTTCTCCACCTCGCCGCGGACGTGGACCTGGCGGTGCAGCGGGTACCAGGGGAACGTCACCGACGCGTAGCGCGTCGCGGTCAGGTCGTGGCTCTTCGACGAGGTGTAGTTCGTGTAGAACACGACACCCCGTTCGTCGAGGCCCTTGCACAGCACGGTGCGGGACGACGGGCGGCCTTCGGCGTCCGCGGTCGCCAGCACCATCGCGTTGGGTTCGGCGATCCCGGCGGCGACGGCCTGGTTCAGCCAGCCCTGCAACTGGTCGGTCCACGTGGCCGCCAGCGCCGACTCGTCGAACGCGGCGCCGTCGTAGGCGACGCGCATCCCGGGCAGGCGTACCACGGCGTCTTCCACCTTGTCCTCGATCTCCGGCATCATCGCCAAACCTCCGTACCCGGTCGGGGCCCTGACACTTGGGTCCAGGTGACGTTAGGGCCTCGCGAGCTGCAGCGGAACCCACTGAACGGTGACTCCCGACACGACTTCGCCGCCATCGTCACGTAACCGCCCGTCAGCAAGCGTTTACGCCCGCGTTACCTCCCGGACCGGGATCGATAAAGGACGCGTCTATCTTTCGGCCCGTTCCCCACCACCCCCGGAGGCAGGCATGACCGAGATCCTGTCGAACGCTGAAGAAACGGCCCCACCGAAACGCCAGTACGCACCACTCGCGGCGAATGAGAACCGCGAGGACTACTCACTGCGCTTCGCCGCTCATTCGTTCCGGAAATGGTCACCGTTCGTGGTCGCGACAACGGCGCTGGGCGGCATCGCCTACCTCGCCGACTTCGCGATCGGCGCCAGCATCGTGCTCTCCTACGGCTTCACCTCCGGGGTGCTGGCGATCCTCGCCGCCGCCGTCGTCATCTTCACGACCGGCGTGCCCATCGCGGCCGCCTGCGCGAAGTCCGGAGTGGACATGGATCTCCTGACCCGCGGAGCCGGCTTCGGCTACTTCGGGTCAACGCTCACCTCGCTCGTCTACGCGAGCTTCACGGTCATCTTCTTCTCGCTCGAAGGCTCGATCATGGGCCAGGCCTTCGAGCTCGCCCTCGGCATCCCGCTGGCGGTCGGTTACCTCCTGGCCACGCTGATCGTCCTGCCGTTCGCGCTCTACGGCATGGGCGCGGTGGCGAAGATGCAGACCTGGACGCAGCCGCTGTGGCTGGCCGGCCTGGTGCTTCCGTTCATCGTCGTGCTGGTCCGCGAGCCGGGCCGCTTCGCCGACTTCGCGGCCTTCGGCGGCACGGACGGCGCCGGGTCCGGGTTCTCCGCGATCGGGTTCGGCTTCGGCATGGGTGTCGCCCTGTCGCTGATCGGGCAGATCGGCGAGCAGGCCGACTACCTGCGGTTCATGCCGGAGAAGACGGCGGAGAACAAGCGGGCCTGGTGGACCGCGGTGCTCGCCGCCGGGCCCGGCTGGGTGATCCTCGGGGCCGCGAAGCAGATCGGGGGCGCGTTGCTGGCGTTCCTCGCGCTCGGCGTCGTCGGCGAGACGGCCGCGCTCGAACCGATCGCGCCGTACGTCGAAGCCGTGAAGCCGGCTCTCGGGCCGGTCGCGCTGACGTTCGCCGCGCTGTTCGTCGTCGTCTCGCAGATCAAGATCAACACGACCAACGCGTACTCGGGCTCGCTGTCGTTCGCGAACTTCTTCTCCCGCGTGCTGCACAAGCACCCGGGCCGCGTCTGGTACGTGCTGGTGAACTGCGGGATCGCGCTGGCGCTGATGGAGTTCGGCGCGTTCGGGTTCCTGAACAAGATCCTGGGCTTCTACTCGAACGTCGCGATCGCCTGGATCGGCGCGGTGTGCGCGGACCTCGTGATCGCGAAGCCGCTCGGGCTCTCGCCGAAGTACATCGAGTTCAAGCGGGCCTACCTGCACAAGATCAACCCGGTCGGGTTCGGCTCGATGCTCGTCGCCTCGACGGTGTCGATCGCGGCGTACTTCGGGGCCTTCGGGCCGTTCCTGGCCGCGTTCAGCCCGCTGCTGGCGCTGGTCATCGCGATCGTGCTGGTGCCGACGCTGGCGGTCGTGACGCGCGGGAAGTACTACCTGGCCCGGCCGAACACGGTCGCCGGGCCCGACCAGGACGTCGACCTGCGGGCGACGTACACCTGCTCGGTCTGCGGTGATCCGTACGAACTGCCGGACGTCGCCGACTGCGCGAAGCAGAGCGGGCCGATCTGCTCGCTGTGCTGCACGCTCGACAACAGCTGCCACGACCTGTGCCAGACGACGGGTCCGGTTTCGCTGGGCATTCCCACAGCCCGCCAGGCGTAACGTCCGTGAAGGCCCGTTACCGGCGTCCGCCGCCGGTAACGGGCCTTCACGTTGGCCGGGTTCCCCCCGGATCCCCCTCCCGGCTCGACTGTTCCACGTCGGCCGCGGCACCGCGGTTGCCCTCGATGTCCAAGATCTTTTCCGGCCGCATGATGGCCGACAGCATCATCGCGCGGAACTCCGCGCCGATCTCTTCGACCGGCAGCGGCGGGTCGTGCGCCTGCCATTCGCGCAGCAGCCCGGTGCCCGCCCCGACCAGCGCGATCGCCGTCAGCCGGTAGTCCCGCACGGGCACGACGCCGTGCTCCGCGGCGCGGTTCGCCTCGGCGGCGATGAAGTTCGCCCAGCGGTCGACCCACACCTGGTGCTGCGCCTCCAGCTCGGCGCTGACGCCGACCGCCTCGACGTAGTTGAGGCGCGGCATCCGGGGATCCACGGTGACCGTCGCGATGAAGACGTCCAGCAGCTTCGAGATGCGGGTGAGCGCGTCGGCGTCGGCGACCTTGTCGAGCTCCGCGGTGACGTGCGCGAGCGCCAGGCTGTTGATCTGGTCGTGGAGGGTGCGGAGCACGTCCTCCTTGCTCGTGAACTCCTCGTAGAAGTTCCGCGTCGACACGCCGGCCCGCGCGCACACCTCGGTGATCTTGGTGTGCCGGAAACCGGTGGAGGTGAACAGCTCGAGCCCGGCCACGAGCAGCCGTTGACGGCGATCGGCACGACGTTGCTCGGGCGCGACCCCGCCGTACGTGCGAGCCACCGGTTCTCTCCTCCTTCCGAGGGATTGCCAGATCCTACCCGGGTGAGTAAATTGTGAAAATCTTCGTTACCAGAGGATCTGCCGATTCGGTCGTCGCGTACGACACCGAGCCTGCGCGCGCACGGTATCGAGAACGAGCGCATCCCGCTCGCGCAAACGCTTTCGCGAGGCCGGCGCCGGTACTCCCCGGCCGATCCGGCATTCGACAACTTCCGCTCGCCGGGGACGGCGCAGGGGGTCTTCCCCGGCGAGCGGCGGCACGTTCACGCGAAAGTGCCGCACCGCGGCCGGTAACGAGCCCCGGCGTGTCGACGACATCACGATGTCGATCACCTTTCGAGGGGAACCACTGTTCTTGCCGGTTGCGGTAATGATGCGCCACCAGACCCCGAGGCGGAATGGACATCCGAGATGAAGAAGGCCGGGTTCACGCCGAACTCGCCCCACACGTACGACGAGATGTTCGAGTCGGCCACGAACTTCTGCGCCGCCGGCTCGGCGCTCGCGATCGCCGGGCTCGCACGAACGGCGCTGGACCCCGCACAAGCCGACGCGATCGCCATGCCGGCTCCCGGGAAGGACCCCGACACAGCGGCGACCGCGTACGGCGCCGCCACCTGGAAGTGGGCCTGTGGCCACCACCAGTGACCGGGCGCGCGGCGGCACCCGAAACTGTCGGCCCCCTCCGCTAGCGTGGAAATCGGGGGCTGCTCAGAACGGCGCCAGCGCCGTGACAGCGTCCGGCGCGAGCGAGGTCGTGAGGGTGCCGCCCGCGGCCAGCGGCGTGCGCGACCACCACTCACCGGAGGCCGCCGGGAGTTCCTCGCCGCCCACTTCCAGGTCGGTGGCCAGGACCCGGCGGCCCGCCAGGTGGGCCAGGCTCGCGTCCAAAGTGGAGTCGCCGATCGTCAGCGTCTGGCGCAGCACCGGCGTCACACCCCGCGTGACCTGCTGTGACGTCGTGAGCGTGCCCGGCTTCTCGTTCGCCCGGCCCAGCACCAGCACCTCGCGCGTGTGCAGGTAGGCGTCGTCCGCCAGCGAGGCCCGGAACACCGCGGTGTGCCGGGCCCGGGCCGTGATGACCGTCGGCTCCGGCAGGTACTCCAGCCGGCCGCCCTCGGCCACCGAGACGTCCACTGTGGACAATGAACCCTCGCCGTGCAGGCCGGGCAGCGCCAAGGTGGCCGCGACGCCGGAGAGCCGCAGGAACGCGCCCGGGCCGACGTGGATGGTCAGCCGGAGGTCGTCGCCGCCCAACGGGGACGTCGCCGAGTTGACCAGGTGGACCACCGCCGTCCGGCCGCCGCCGCGGCGCGGGAACAGCGTCAGCGGCGCCATCGAGCGCAGCTCGCGCAGGATCGTGCGCGAGCCGTCGAAGCACGCCGTCAGCCGGGCGTGGGCCTTCACCCGGCGCGGACCGGGAGCAGCGACCGGACCCAGTCCGCCACCGCCGGCGCGTCCGGGGTGTCCACAAGGGACTGCGTGATGACCGGCAGCTCGCCGCGCATCCGGTGCGCGTCCGACGTCATCACGTCCATGTCCGCGCCGACCAGGTGCGCGAGGTCGATCTTGTTGATCACCAGCAGGTCCGCGGTCGTGACGCCGGGGCCGCCCTTGCGCGGCACCTTGTCGCCGCCCGCGACGTCGACCACGAACACCTGGCTGTCGGCCAGCCCGCGGCTGAACACCGCGGTCAGGTTGTCGCCGCCGCTCTCGATGATCACCAGGTCCAGCCCGGCGAACTTCTCCTCCAGGCGCTCGACGGCGTCGAGGTTCGCGGTGATGTCGTCGCGGATCGCCGTGTGCGGGCACGCGCCGGTCTGCACCGCCTCGATCCGCTCCGGGTCCAACACCCCAGCCCGCCGCAGGAAGTCCGCGTCCTCGGTCGTGTAGATGTCGTTGGTGACGACGGCGAGGTTCACCTCGTCGCCCAGCGCCCGGCACAGCGCCGCGGTCAGCGCCGTCTTGCCCGAGCCGACGGGCCCGCCGATGCCGATCCGGTAGGCGCGCCCGGCCGTCGGCGCGGGGTCGTAGTGATCGGGTTCGGCGGCCGTCGGGTCGAAGTTGACCTCGTGGAAATGCCCGTGACCGTGGCCTTCAGCTGGCAAAGAGACGCACCTCTTCCTGGTGATGCCGGGCGTGCGCCTCGGCGAACAAATCCAACCCTGGTGATCCGGGGGCCGGCAGCGACGCCGGGTCGTCACCGGCGACCGCGGCCGCGGTCTCGCACACCGACCGCAGGTCGAGCCGCGCGACGACGGCGTTGACGGCGAACGGGTCCAGCCCCAGCAACCGCACCGCCGCGCTGGCGGGCCCGCTCACGGCCAGGTAGGCCACGGCCATCGCGGCGTCGTACGGCGCACCGCCCGCGACGCCGACCAGCGCGCCCAGCACGATCGGGTGGTGCGGCCGCGGGGTTTCCTTCACCAGCGCGACGAGCACCGGTGACGGCCAGGAGATCCGCCCGGCCCGCGCGGTCCCCCGCCCCTGCGCCCGCGACGCCTCGCGCTGCGCGAGCGACGGCGTCCGCGCGTCCAGCTCGGCGTCCAACCGGGACCAGTGTCCACTCGCGACGGAGCGCGCGGCCGCGTGGGCCGACGCCGCCGCGAACACCGCCGCCAGGGAACCGGCCGTCCGCAACCGTCCGGAAAGGAATCCCGGAAGGTCCCGTTCGGACTTGATCAGCTTGCGCGCGACGGCTTCTTCGAGCCCGCCACTGTGGACGTGCCCGCCGCCGGGAAAGCGCGAGTCCGCGAGGATGAGTGCCGAAAGGTCCATCAGAAGAGAAAGTACCTTTGCGCCATCGGCAGTTCGGTCACCGGCTGCGGCTCGATCAGCTCGCCGTCGACGTGCACCGCGAAGCTGTCCGGCTCGACCCGGACGTCCGGCGTGGCGTCGTTGAGCACCATGTCCGCCTTGGTCCGCGCGCGCATGTTCGAGACGGCGACCAGCGGCCGCGTGATCCGGAACGTCTCCCGCAGGTTGCTGTCGAGGGCCTCCGGTGCGACGAAGTGCAGGCTGAGCGCGGCGCCGATGCTGGCGCCGAACATCGGGCGGGCCATCACCGGCTGCGGCGTCGGGATGGACGCGTTCGCGTCGCCCATCGCCGCCCACGCCGGGAACCCGCCCTTCAGGACCACGTGCGGCCGGACGCCGAAGAACTTCGGCTCCCACAGCACCAGGTCGGCGAGCTTGCCGACCTCGACCGAGCCGATCTCGGTCTCCATGCCGTGCGCGATGGCCGGGTTGATCGTGTACTTGGCGACGTAACGACGGGCGCGCAGGTTGTCGGCCGCGCCGTCGCCGGGCAGCGCGCCGCGACGGCGTTTCATCACGTGCGCGGTCTGCCAGGTCCGGATGATCACCTCGCCGATCCGGCCCATCGCCTGCGAGTCCGAGCTCATCATCGAGATGGCGCCCAGGTCGTGCAGGACGTCCTCGGCCGCGATGGTCGTCGGCCGGATCCGGCTCTCGGCGAACGCGAGGTCCTCGGGCACCGACGGGTTGAGGTGGTGGCAGACGACCAGCATGTCGAGGTGCTCGTCGAGGGTGTTCGCGGTGTGCGGCCGGGTCGGGTTGGTCGACGACGGCAGCACGTTCGGCAGCGAGACGACCTGGATGATGTCCGGGGCGTGCCCGCCACCGGCGCCTTCGGTGTGGTAAGCGTTGATCGAACGGCCGCCGATTGCGTCCACAGTGGACTCCAGGAAGCCGGCCTCGTTCAACGTGTCCGTGTGGATGGCCACCTGGACACCGGACTCGTCGGCCACCGTGAGGCAGGCGTCGATCGCCGCGGGCGTCGTGCCCCAGTCCTCGTGCAGCTTGAACCCGCCCGCGCCGGCCGCGAGCTGCTCGCGCAGCGCCTCGTGCCGGACGGTGTTCCCCTTGCCCAGCAACAGGACGTTGACCGGGTAACCGTCCATAGCGGACAGCATCCGGCCGAGGTTCCACGCGCCGGGTGTCACGGTGGTGGCCTTCGTGCCCTCGTTCGGCCCGGTGCCGCCACCGACCAAAGTGGTCAGTCCGGCGGCGAGCGCGGTGTCGACGAGCTGCGGGCAGATGAAGTGGACGTGGCAGTCGATGCCACCCGCGGTGAGGATCTTCCCGTTGCCGGACAACACTTCCGTCGACGGGCCGATCACCAGCGCCGGGTCGACGCCGTCCATCGTGTCCGGGTTGCCCGCCTTGCCGATCCCGACGATCCGGCCGTCGCGGACGCCGACGTCCGCCTTGACGATGCCCCAGTGGTCGAGGATGACGGCGCCGGTGATGATCAGGTCCGGCGCGCCCTCGGCGCGGGTCGCCGTCCCCTGGCCCATCGACTCGCGGATCACCTTGCCACCGCCGAAGAGGACCTCGTCGCCGGAACCGCCGGGGCCCATCGAGCGGTCCTCGGTGACCTCGATCAGGAGGTCGGTGTCGGCGAGCCGGATCCGGTCACCGGTGGTCGGGCCGAACAGTTCCGCGTAGCGCTCACGGTCGATCTGCGGCATTTCAGAACTCCCCCGAGAATTCGGACCGCAGCCCCGGCACGCGGCGCGCGCCGGCGAGCGGAACGAGATCGACTTCGCGTTCGACGCCCGGTTCGAACCGCACCGACGTGCCGGCCGGGACGTCGAGCCGGTGCCCGCGGGCGGCGTCACGATCGAACTCGAGGCCCGGGTTCACGGCCGCGAAGTGGTAGTGCGAGCCGACCTGCACGGGCCGGTCGCCGAGGTTGCGCACGAGCAGCCGGACGCGCGCGCGGCCCGGGTTCAGCTCCACCGGCTCGTCGCCGGGGATGATCTCGCCTGGACGCATCCGGCTCCTCTCACGTGGGGGTCGTGAGTGGTAATGAGGGTTCTAACCCTCATTACCACTCACGACGGGCGGGCGGTCAGACGATCGGGTCGTGCACGGTCACGAGCTTCGTGCCATCCGGGAAAGTGGCCTCGACCTGCACGGAGTCGACCATCTCCGGCACGCCGTCGAGGACCTGGGCCCGGCCGAGCACGGTCCGGCCGCTGGCGACCAGTTCGCTGACCGTGCGGCCGTCGCGGGCGCCTTCGAGGACGTGGTCGGTGATCAGCGCGACCGACTCCGGGTAGTTGAGCCGGACCCCGCGGTCCAGCCGCTTCCGCGCGACGTCCGCCGCCACGTGGATCAGCAGCTTGTCGCGCTCCTGGGGGCTGAGGTGCATCAGTCAGGTCTATCACCCGGACCACAGCCGCGCCCGGTTCGGAAACACAGGATTTACCTGGGGTTCGTCACAGTCCGTGGCGGAAAATTCTCCTGCCGGACGGCCTGGGTGACTGAATCGTTCTCGTAATCGTGACCGAAACCACCACATCTTTCGATTGCCCCCCGGCGATCGAGGGAGCAAGGTCTATCCATCCGTGCGATGGTGCGCGCTTTCCGTGCGTATCCCGTCAGCGCGACCAGCCGGGGAAGAAAGCGCACCGAAAGGTTTCGCGAAACAGTGACTACCTCCACGATCAGCAAGCCACAGCCGTCCGGCCAACCCGACGACGGCTTCCGACCGGGTCTGGAAGGCGTCGTCGCCTTCCACACCGAGATCGCCGAACCCGACCGGGACGGCGGTGCCCTGCGTTACCGCGGCGTCGACATCGAAGACCTCGCCGGGAAGGTGACCTTCGGCGACGTGTGGGGCCTTCTCGTGGACGGCCGGTTCGGCCACGGCCTCCCGCCCGCCGAGCCGTTCCCGCTGCCGGTGCACACCGGCGACGTCCGGGTGGACGTCCAGGCCGCGCTGGCCATGCTCGCCCCGATCTGGGGCTACCGCCCGCTGCTCGACATCACCGACGAAGAGGCCCGTGAGCAGCTGGCCCGCGCCTCGGTGATGGCGCTGTCCTACGTCGCGCAGTCGGCCCGCGGCATCGGCCAGCCGGCCGTCCCGCAGACCCGCGTCGACGAGGCCCACTCGATCACCGAACGCTTCCTGATCCGCTGGCGCGGCGAGCCGGACCCGGCCCACGTCAAGGCCCTCGACGCCTACTGGGTGTCGGCCGCCGAGCACGGCCTCAACGCGTCCACCTTCACCGCCCGCGTCATCGCCTCGACCGGCGCCGACGTCGCGGCGGCCATGTCCGGCGCGATCGGCGCGATGTCCGGCCCGCTGCACGGCGGCGCCCCGGCCCGCGTGCTGCCGATGATCGAAGAGGTCGAACGCACCGGTGACGCCGCCGGCCTGGTCAAGGGCATCCTCGACCGCAAGGAACGGCTGATGGGCTTCGGCCACCGCGTCTACCGCGCGGAGGACCCGCGGGCCCGCGTGCTGCGGCGCACCTGCCAGGAGCTGGGCGCCGAGCGCTACGAGGTGGCCGCGGCGCTGGAGCAGGCCGCGCTGAAGGAGCTGCGCGAGCGCCGTCCGGATCACCCGATCGAGACGAACGTCGAGTTCTGGGCCGCCGTGATCCTGGACTTCGCGCAGGTCCCGCCGCACATGATGCCGTCGATGTTCAGCCCGGCGCGCACCGCCGGCTGGGCCGCGCACATCCTGGAGCAGAAGCGGACCGGCCGCCTGGTGCGGCCGTCGGCCAAGTACATCGGCCCGGCGCCGCGCACCCCGCAGGACGTCGAAGGCTGGGACCTGGTCACCCAGCGCTGACCGCTGTTGTCCGTGAAGGACTCCTTACCGGCTCTTATGGCCGGTAAGGAGTCCTTCACGGCTTTGCGGTGACCTCGTGGGCGGCCGTGGCGGCGAGCATCGCGGTGAGCTGGTCTACGAGCCAGGCGTCCAGGGACTCTCGGGGCACGGTGCGTTCTTGGAGCCAGCTCAGCAGGGCGCCTTCGACGACCGCCGTCCAGCAGCGCAGGGTCAGCAGCACCAGGGGCGACGGGTCCGTGACGCCGAGCGCGTCGAGGATCAGGGCGACCGCGCGGTTGCGGACCGCGTCGACGGCCGCGTTCGTCTCCGACGTCGCGATCACGGATCCGCTGCGCAGCAAGGCGATGTAGCCCGCGCGGTAGTTGTCCGCGACGTCGATCAGGCCGCGGACGGCCGCGCGCAGCCGCGCCTCCGGCGGGCCCTCCTCGAGCCCGGCGAGGCCGTCGATCAGCCCGTCGGTGACCGTGCGCAGCGCCTCCACCTGCAGCTCGCGCAGGTTGGGGAAGTACCGGTAGAACAGCGGCCGCGACACCTCGGCCGCCGCGACGATGTCGTCCACCGTGACCAGTTCCGGCGGCCGCGACCCGAACAGGTCGAGCGCGGCCCGGATCAGGTCGTCGCGGCGCGCCTGCGGCGACATCCGCCGCGGCCGGCGTTCGGTCAAGGGGTGACGTCCAGTTTCGCCGCCGCTCGCAGCAGCCCCGGCGTCAGTCGCGAAAGGACCAGCGCGACCTTCGACTCCGGAGTGGACGGTGCGATGGCGGTGTCCTTTTCCACCGCCCGCAGGATGTCCTTCGCCACGCCCTCCGGGCCGAACCCGCGCCGCGCGTACAGTTTCGAGCTTTCCTTCTGGCGCCGCTGCCGCTCCTCGTCGGACACTCCGACGAACCGCGTGGTGCTGGTGATGTTCGTCTTGACGATGCCCGGGCAGACGGCCGTGACGCCGATGTGGTGCTCGGCCAGCTCGGCGCGCAGGCAGACGCTGAGCGTCAGCACGGCGGATTTCGTGGTGGCGTAAGCGGAAAGTATCTTCGACGGCAGGTAGGCCGCGGCGGACGCCAGGTTGACGATCTGCCCGCCCTCGGCGCGTTCGGCGAGCATCGGCGCGAACGCGCGGCAGCCGTGGATGACACCCCAGAGATTGACGTCGATGACGCGTTCCCAGTCCTCGACGGACGTGTCGAGGAACGGCCCGGACATACCGATCCCGGCGTTGTTGACCACGATGTCCGGCACGCCGTGCTCGGCCTTGACCTGCTCCGCGAACCGGTGCACCGCGGGGCCGTCACTGGAGTCCACTGTGTACTCGGCCGCGTCGACCCCTCTGTCCTGCAGGAGTTTCACGGTCTCCGCGGCGGCGTTCGGATCGATGTCGGTGATGACGACGTCGGCACCCTCGTCGGCGAAGGCGAGCGCGGTCGCGCGGCCGATACCGCTGCCCGCGCCGGTGACGACGACCAGCTGGTGGGCGAACCTGCCTGGTTTCGGCCCGACTTTCGCCTTGCGGAGCGCGCGGCTCTCGGCGCCGTTTTCGGTGTACTCGATCAGCTCGGCGGCCGCGTCGGCGATGACCTTCGGCTTGGCGCGGGTCACCCAGTGCGTCCCGACGATCCGGCGAACCCGCAGGTCAGGCACCCATTCGGCGATCTCGGTCTGCAGCGGCGTCGTGACGAAGGCGTCGCCGGTCGGGGCCAGCACCTGCACCGGGACGTCGGCCTCGCGCGGTACCGGACGGCTCAGCCGGGTGAACATGTTCGCGCGGTACAGCTCGAGTCCGTTGACGCCGTCTTTGGTGCTCGGCTTCGCGGCGCCGGGGTCCATCCGGGCGATCTGCGCGGGCATGATGCCGGTGCGCCAGAGCAGCGGCGGGAGGAACGGGAGCTGGAACGCGAGGATGTACCAGGAGTGCAGGAACTGGGCGAGCGCGTTCTTGATCCTTTTCGGCGACGGACGGGTCAGCTGCGCGCGAAACCAGGCGCCGGCGTGGTCGAGGCTCGGCCCGGAGACCGAGGTGAAGGACGCGACGCGCCCGCGCAGCCCGTCGCCGGTGACGGCGTGCCAGGTCTGGATGGAGCCCCAGTCGTGGGCGAGGAGGTGCACCTTGCCGCTCGGCTGGACCTCGTCGACGACGGCCTTGAGGTCATCGGCCAGCTGGTCCAGCCGGTAGGACGAGCGTCCCGACGGCTTGTCGGACTGCCCGGCCCCCCGCACGTCGTAGGTGACGACGCGGTGTCTGCCGCGCAGCTCGGCCTTGACGGGGTCCCACATCGAGCTGTTGTCGGGATAGCCGTGCACGAGCACGACCGTCGGCCCATCGTCACGGCCGTCGATGTCGACCGAGAGGCGGACACCGTCGCTGGCGGTCACCCACTTGTGAGGCATTCCGTCATGTTAGACAACTTGTCAACAAGCGCGCGACTGATCATTCACCCTTGCGGGGGCTACCGAATGAGCGCCGTTCGTGCATTTCCCTTGTATGACAGCGTTTTTGTGGTTCCACGGGAAACCTTGCACGATCTCGCAAGCCGCCGCGCCGACGACGCGGCCCACGGATCGGTGATGCCGCGGACGCGCCGGTCGGGTCGGAGGCGGTGCTGAGGCGGCGCGCTGGGGTCTCGTTCGCTGCGAGAGGGGCGCGAATGGACCGCTCGCGCCCCGGGCGACACCAACGGGCCACTCGCGCGCAACGCAGCACGAACGGGCCGCTCGCGCCGAGTCGGGCACGAATGGACCGCTCGTGCTCGGCGAGGCGCGAACGGACCGCTCGCACCAGGACTGGAGCGGCACGAACGGGCCATTCGCGCCCAACACGACACCAACGGGCCACTCGCGCAGCGCAGCACAAACGGGCCACTCGCGCCGGATCGGAGGGCACGAAAGGGCCGCTCATGCCCAACACGACACTGACGGGCCACTCGCGCGCAGCGCGGCATGAACGGGCCACTCGCGCCGAGCCCGGCGGCAGCCCGCAAGAGCTACTCGTGCCGGGACTGCACCGCATAAGGACCACCCGCCCCAAGCTCGGAGCGGCACAAACGAGCATTCGCGCCGGAGCCGGAGGGCGCGAAAGGGCCGCTCGTGCCGAGTCGGGCGCGAACGGACCACTTGTGCACGGCGAGGTGCGAACGGACCGCTCGCACCACGACCGGAGCGACACGAACGAGCCACTCGCGCCGGGACCGAGGCGGCACGAAAGGGCCATCCCCGCCGGTTGAAGCGCGAACGGCCCACCGCCACCACACCCCGGCCCAGGTGCAGCCCAGGCCGAGGTCAGACGACCAGAACCCGCCCCGGCCGACGACTCTGTCCACCGATCGGTGGACAGCCGGATTCAGTCGCGCGTTGGGCGGAATCCACACGCATGAAGACCAAGCTGGACCCATGACCACAGCAGTGAGCGTGCGCGGCCTGCGCAAGCAGTATCCCGGTCACCTCGCGGTGGCCGGGCTGGATCTGGACATCGCCCAAGGTGAGGTTTTCTCCCTGCTCGGGCCCAACGGTGCCGGGAAGACCACCACCGTCGAGATCCTCGAAGGTCACCGGCAGCGGACCGGTGGCGAGGTGACCGTGCTCGGTGAAGACCCCGGCAAAGCCGGGCGGGAATGGCGCTCCAAGATCGGCATCGTGCTGCAGACCGCGAACGATGCCGCCGAGCTGAGTGTTGCCGAGACCGTCCGCCACTTCGCGAAGTACTACCCGAACCCGCGCGATCCCGACGAGGTGATCGAGAAGGTCGGGCTCACCGAGAAGGCCAAGTCACGGGTCAAGGCGCTCTCCGGCGGGCAACGGCGGCGCGTCGACGTCGCGCTCGGGATCGTCGGGCGGCCTGAGCTGCTCTTCCTTGATGAGCCGACCACCGGGTTCGACCCCGAGGCTCGGCGGCAGTTCTGGGCGCTGATCAGCGATCTCGCCGGCGAAGGCACGACGATCCTGCTCACCACCCACTACCTCGACGAGGCCGAGGCGCTCGCCGATCGTGTCGCGGTGATCGCGCGTGGGGAGATCGTCGCCCAGGACACGCCGCAGAACCTCGGCGGCCGGGCGAGCGCCGAGGCCACCGTGCGGTGGACCGACGAACGCGGCGAGCACACCGAGCGCACGGCGTACCCGACCAAGCTCGTCAACCAGCTCTCCGCCGGCGGCCGCGAACTGGGGAACCTCACCGTGACCAGGCCCAGCCTGGAGGACATCTACCTGGACCTGATCGGAGACAAAGCATGACCACCGCGGCAGCCACCCGAAACCTCCCCGGCCCGCTCGCGCTGGGCCTGGCCCGCGGCGGCACCGAGCTGCGGCAGTTCTTCCGGCACAAGGAACAGGTGGTCTTCACCTTCTCCCTGCCCGCGGTGCTGATGATCCTGCTCGGCTCCATCCTGGACGGCCCGACCGCGCTGGCCGGCGTCACGTCGGGGCAGCTGCTCGCCGCCGGGATGATCGGGTCCGGCATCGTCTCGACGTCGTTCAACAGCATCGCCACCGGCGTCTCCGCCGACCGCGAGACCGGCGCGCTCAAGCGGCTGCGCGGCACGCCGATGCCCTCGGCGTCCTACTTCATCGGCAAGATGGTGCTGGTCGCGGTGTCCAGCCTGGCCCAGACCGTGCTGATGGTCGCCGTCAGCACGCTGCTGTTCGGACTGAAGCTGCCGGCCGATCCGGCGAAGTGGCTGACGCTGCTGTGGGTGTTCGTGCTCGGCATCGTGTCCTGCACGCTGCTCGGGATCGCGCTCAGCTCGCTCGCGAAGTCGACCACCGGCGCGGTGGCCGTGGTGCAGATGCTGTACCTGGTGCTGCAGTTCATCTCCGGCGTGTTCGTCACGCCGATCACGAACCTGCCGAAGATCATGGTGGACATCGCGTCGTTCTTCCCGCTCAAATGGATCTGCCAGGGCTTCCGGTCGGTGTTCCTGCCGGACGGCGCGGTGGGAATGGAGATGGCCGGCTCATGGGAACTGCCTCGGGTGGCGCTGGTGCTGGGGATCTGGTGCGTGGCGGGCCTGGTGCTGGCACGGCTGAGCTTCCGGTGGACCGACGGGAAGTGAACGACGCCTGGGACCGGTTCAACTGGCTCTGGGAGATCCTCTTCGCGGTCACCTACGTCGCCACGACGGTCCTGGTGCTGCTGGACGAGACCGACCCGGTCCGCGGCACCGTCGCCGTCGGGGCGCTCACCGCGCTCGCGCTGACGTACCTGCTCTGGGGCCGCGGGATCGTCCGGAACGACGAGCACACGCGGCAGCGGTGGGTGTTCGCGGTCGTGGTCTTGGCCCTGGTCGCGACCGCGGTGCTCGCCAACACGACGGCCAGCTTCGTCCTGTTCATGGCGTGCCCGTTGCTGTTCATGACGCTCGAGTTCCGGCCGGCCGCGGTGCTCACCACGGCGGCGATCCTGCTGAGCCCCGCGTCGGCGATCGCCGACAACGGGCTGCAGGGCCCGGAGCTGCACATCCTGCTGCCGATGACCGCGATCCTCATCGTGTTCGGGGTGCTGGCCGGCAAGTTCATCCTGCACGTCATCGAGGAGAGCCGGGCGCGGGCCGACCTGATCGCCAAGCTCGAGGAGAGCCAGGCGGAAGTCGTGCGGCTGTCCCGGGCGGCGGCGACGGCGGCCGAGCGCGAGCGGCTGGCCCGGGAGATCCACGACACCCTCGCGCAGGGCTTCACCAGCATCGTCACCCTCGCCCAGGCCATCGAGTCCGAAGTGGACGCCGACCCGGCGGCGGCGCGGCGGCACGCCGAGCTGGCCGCCCGCACGGCGCGGGAGAACCTCGCCGAAGCCCGCACGATGGTCGCCGCGCTCGCGCCGGACGACCTGACGTCGGGCTCGCTGGTCGACGCCGTTCGCCGGCTGACCGACCGGCTCGGCGACGAAACCGGGCTGGCCGTCCGGTACGAAGTGGACAGTGACCTGCCCGCGCTGGCCATGGCCGCGGAGGTGGTCCTGCTGCGCGGGGCGCAGGAGGCGCTGAACAACGTCCGGCGGCACGCGACGGCGGCCGCGGTGCTCGTCCGGCTGTCCCTTGTGGACGACGCCGTCCGGCTGGACGTCCGGGACGACGGCGCCGGCTTCGACCCGGACCGCGCCGCCGGGTTCGGGTTGCGGGGCATGCGGTCCCGCGCGGAACAGGTGGGTGGCACGCTGAGCGTCCGCAGTGGCGCCGACGGCACCGAACTGACCCTGGAGGTCCCCGCGTGATCCGCATCATGCTCGTCGACGACCACCCCGTCGTCCGGGAAGGGCTGCGCGGCATGCTCGAAGCCGAGCCGGACCTGACGGTCGTCGGCGAGGCGGGCTCCGGTGACGAGGCGGTCGCGCTCGACCGCGTCGCGCAGCCGGACGTCGTGCTGATGGACCTGCGGATGCCCGGGCTGGACGGCGTCGGCGCGACCAAGCGGATCCTGCGCGAGCAACCCGGCCGCCGGATCGTCGTGCTGACGACGTACGAGACGGACGCGGACATCCTGCGCGCGGTCGAGGCCGGCGCGTCCGGTTACCTGCTGAAGGACGCGTCCCGCACGGAGCTGGCGAACGCGATCCGCGCGGCGTCGCGCGGCGAGACGGTGCTGGCGCCGTCGGTGGCGGGCAAGCTGGTCAACCGGGTCCGCAACCCCGGGCCCCAGTCGCTCTCGGCGCGCGAGGTGGAGGTGCTGCGCCTGGTCGCGAAGGGCGGCACGAACGCCGACATCGGCCGCGCGCTCCACATCAGCGAGGCGACGGTGAAGACGCACCTGCTGCGGACGTTCGGCAAGCTCGGCGTCTCGGACCGGACGGCCGCGGTGACCACGGCGATGGCCCGGAACCTGCTCACCTGAGCGGCGCGCGGCAGAATGCCAGCATGCTTGAGTCGACCGAACACGCACTGCTCCGCCGGATCGCCCACGAGCAGGCGGCCTGCCGGGCTCCGTCGCTGGTCGCCGCCGTGGTGCGCGACGGGGAGATCGTCTGGTCCGGCGGGCGGGGGCGCGTCGGGGACGCGGTCCCCGGCACCGACACCCAGTACCGGCTGGGCTCGATCACCAAGACCCTCGTCGCCACCGCCGTCATGCGGCTGCGCGACGAGGGCCTGCTGGACCTCAACGACCCCCTCGAAAACCACGTCCCGGGCACGCCGTTCGGCGCCGCGACCGTGGCCCAGCTGCTCTCCCACACCTCCGGCCTGACGTCCGAGTCGCCCGGCCTGTGGTGGGAACGCACCCCCGGCGCCGACTGGGACGCACTCGTCGGCAGCCTCGCCGAGGGCGCCACCAAGCACCGCCCGGGCGCGAAGTTCCACTACTCGAACGTCGGGTACGGCGTGCTCGGCGAGCTCATCTCGCGCCACCGCGGCAAGGACTGGCTGTCCGTGCTCGACGAGGAGATCCTCGGTCCGCTCGGGATGACCCGCACGACCCCGCACCCGGTCGGCGCGCACGCCGACGGCTTCGCCGTGCACCCCTTCGCCGACGTCCTGCTGCCCGAGCCGCACCCGGACGCCGGCGCGATGGCCCCGGCCGGGCAGCTGTGGTCGACGGTCACCGACCTCGGCCGCTGGACGGCGTTCCTCGGCGGTGACGACGGCGGTGTGCTCAGCCCTGACACCCTCGAGCAGATGCGCACGATGGTCACCGTCGACGACTCCGACGTCTGGACGACCGGCTTCGGGCTCGGCCTGATGCTCGTGCGCTACCGCGGCCGCCGGCTGGCCGGGCACACCGGCTCGATGCCCGGCTTCCTCGCCGTCACGCTGGTCGACCCGGCCATCCGGACCGGCGCGCTGGCGCTCACGAACTCGACGTCCGGGGTCGGCATCACCCAGCTCGCGCTGGACCTGATCACCACGACCGAAGAGCTGGAACCGCACCTGCCCGCGGAGTGGCAGCCGTCCACTGTGGACCCGGCCCTGCTGGCGCTGACCGGGCTCTGGCACTGGGGCCCGACGCCGTACCACCTGCGGATCCAGGGTGACGCGCTCCTGCTGGCCCCGGTCGAGGGGGCCGGCCGCGGCTCGCGCTTCCGCCCGACCGGCGACGACACGTACGTCGGCCTCGACGGCTACTACTCCGGCGAGACGCTGAAGGTGGGCCGGGACGGCGAAGGCGTCGCGACCCACCTCGACCTCGCGACGTTCGTCTTCACGCGCACGCCGTACGACCCGGCCGCGCCGGTGCCGGGCGGCGTCGACGGCTGGCGCTGACCAGAGGCCCCGCTCACACCCCCAGCCGGGTGAGCGGGGCCTTCAGGCCAGCGCGACCGTCCCCGCGGAGAACGCGACGGCGGTCGCGAACCGGGTGGCGATGCGCTTGCCCTCGCCCCAGTCGAACAGGCCGAACTTCAGGTTGGTGAGGACGGTGAGCGTCGACCCGCCCGCGGCCGGCGTGACCGTCGCGGTGACCTCCTGGCCCCAGCTGAAGAGGGTCATCCCGGTGCGGAAGGACACGAATCCGCGCTGGCCCTCGTAGTACGGGCCCTGGCCGCCGACGGCGGCGACGCCGGCGGGGAGTGCGTTCCACAGCACCTCGGGCGGCGCGGGGAAGCTGTGCTGCACAGTCGTCATGACGCGGCAAGGTAGCCCCGGTCAGGGCATCCGGTAACCGTGTTTTTACGGTCACGGCAGCGCGTCCCACTGCCCGGAACAGCGCCGATTCCACATTCCGGACACTTCAGCACCGCTTCGACCTGCTCCGTCCCGACCTGAGAGACTGGCCACATGACCGACGCTGAGTTGACCATCCCCGCAGATCTCAAGCCGGCCGACGGCCGCTTCGGCTGCGGACCGTCGAAGGTCCGCGCCGAGCAGCTGAGCGCCCTGGCGGAGTCCGGCTCCACCTACCTCGGTACGTCACACCGGCAGAAGCCGGTCAAGTCGCTCGTCGGGCGCGTCCGGGCCGGGCTGTCCGAGCTGTTCTCGCTCCCCGAGGGCTACGAGGTGATCCTCGGCAACGGCGGAACCACGGCGTTCTGGGACGCGGCCGCGTTCGGCCTGGTGCGCGAGCGCTCGCAGCACTTCACCTACGGCGAGTTCTCCTCGAAGTTCGCCTCCGTCACCAAGGGCGCGCCGTTCCTGGCCGACCCGATCGTCGTCAAGGCCGAAGCGGGCAGCGCGCCCGAGATCGCCTACGAGGCCGGGGCCGACCTGGTCGGCTGGGCGCACAACGAGACGTCGACCGGTGTCGCCGTCCCGGTCCGCCGTCCCGAAGGCTCCGACGGCGCGCTGGTCGCGATCGACGCCACCTCCGGCGCCGGCGGCCTGCCCGTCAAGGCCGAGGACTTCGACGTCTACTACTTCGCGCCGCAGAAGTCGTTCGCCGCGGACGGCGGCCTGTGGATCGCGCTGGCCTCGCCCGCCGCGGTCGAGCGGATCGGCGAGATCGGCGGCGGCGACCGCTGGATCCCGGAGTTCCTGTCGCTGACCACCGCGCTGGACAACTCCCGCAAGGACCAGACGTACAACACCCCGGCCGTGGCCACGCTCTTCCTGCTCGCCGAGCAGATCGAGTGGATGAACGGCCAGGGCGGCCTCGAGTGGACGACCGCGCGCACGAAGGACTCGTCGTCGCGGCTCTACGAGTGGGCCGAGAAGACCAGCTACACGACGCCGTTCGTGAAGGACCCGGACCTGCGCTCGCAGGTCGTCGGCACGGTGGACTTCGCCGACGAGGTCGACGCCGCCGCGGTGGCGAAGGTGCTGCGCGCCAACGGGATCGTCGACACCGAGCCGTACCGCAAGCTGGGCCGCAACCAGCTGCGCGTCGGCCTGTTCCCGGCCATCGACCCGGACGACATCACGAAGCTCACCCAAAGCATCGAGTACGTCGTCGAACGCCTGGGCAGCTGACCTAGACGTCCGTGAAGGCCTCCCTACCGGCTCTTACGGCCGGTAAGGAGGCCTTCACGGCTTTCAGGCGAGGTGCGGCGAAAGCCGCGAGAACCAGCAGGGCGAGACCGAAGAGTTCGTACGACTCCGTCGCCAGCCACCAGCCCACCGAGGGGGCCGGGCGCGGGGCGAACCACATCGGCCCCCAGATGAACAGCGTCAGGCCGGCCACGACGACCGCACCGGCCCACCACGTCACCACGCGGTCGGTGCGCCAGGACCGGACGCCGTAGTACCCGGCCAGCACCAGGATCGGCACGCACCACGTCCAGTGGTGCGTCCACGAGATCGGCGACACCAGCAGCCCGCCGAGCGCGCACGCGGTCAGCCCGAGCACCGGCTCGGCCGCCCGGACGATCACCACCGCGACCACCGCCATCACGGCGAGCGCGGCCAGCAGCCACACGACGTTCCCCGCGGTTTCCGGCAGGCCCAGCCGCGTCACCAGGCCCTTCAACGACTGGTTGCCGACGTAGTCGACGCCGCCGATGCGGCCCGCGTCGAAGACGAGCTTCGTCCAGTACGTGAAGGACGCCGACGGCCGGACCAGCCACAGCAGCGCGCCCGCCGCCACGAACCCGGCGACCACCCGCGCGGCCGACTTGAAGTCGCGGCGGAACAGGAAGTAGACGACGAACACCGCCGGCGTCAGCTTGATCGCCGCGGCCACGCCGATCAGCAGGCCCTTCGTCCGCCCGCGCTTGCCGGGCAGCAGGACGTCGAGCACCACCAAGACCATGAGCAGTGCGTTGATCTGCCCGAAGCCCAGCGTCGAGCGCACCGGCTCGAGCAGCGCGCCGGCCAGCTGCGCCACGATCGCGACGAGCGCCGCCACCGCGCGGCCGCGGACCTTCGAGGCGTCGGTCAGCGAGCCGTTGAGCGTCGCGACGTAGAGGTAGGCGACGACGCCGGTCGCGAGGATCGAGGCGATGCTGACGAGCTTCATCGTCGCCGCGAACGGCAGCAGCGTGCCCGGCAGGAACACCGCCGCCGCGAACGGCGTGTAGGTGAACGGCAGCAGGATCTGGTGCGTCGTCGGCACCCAGGCGTCGTACGGCGAGCCCTGCTGGGCCAGCGCCTTCGCGCCACCCAGGTAGACCTCCAGGTCGAGGCCGTCGAACCGCTTCAGCACGAGTACCAGCACCACGGCGGCGACTTCGAGCACGGCGAGCGCCCCCGCCAGCTTCCGCCCGGACCACTGTGACACGCATCCCCCTCGAGCCGGTCTCCGACCGGCCGAGATTACCGGGCGCTCAGCAGCAGCCACGCACCGGCAAGCCCACTGACCTGCTGTTCGCGCTCGCCAGCGGCTGCTTCGCCGCCGTCTCGGCGTCGGCCAGCATCCGGGTCAGGCGCGCCCGGTCGAGCACGCGGCCCGCGGTGACGACGGTGTCGATCCGGCGGACCGCGCGGATGTCGGTGAGCGGGTTCGCGTCGAGCAGCACCACGTCGGCGACCTTGCCGGGGGTGATCGTGCCCGCGGTGGCCGACCGGCCGAGGAACCGCGCGGCGTCGCGCGTCACCGTCTGCAGCGCCTGCCGCGGCGACAGCCCGGCCTGGACGAGGTAGCCGAGCTCGTCGTGCAGGCTGAAGCCCGGGAAGACGTACGGGTTCAGGCAGTCGGTGCCGCCGAGGACCCCCAGCCCGGCCCGGTGCGCGGCGCCGACGAGGCGCAGCTGCGCCTCGAAGTACGCGTTCTGCTGGTCGATCTGCTCGGCCGTGGCCGGCGTGAACATCGGGAGCCGGTCGGCCCAGTAGTCGACGATGTCCTGCGAGACGTACTTGAGCCGCGGGTCGTGCGCGTAGGTTTCGGTCGGGCTCGACATCACGCGGTTGACGGTGAACGTCGGGCTCACCCAGTTGTCCAGCGCCTTGAGCTGGGCGAAGTGGCGCTCCGCGGTGGCCGGGTCGTAGGTCTGGGCCGCCTGCCGGTCGAGGTCGCGGGCGAGGTTGAAGAAGTCGCGCTTCGCGTCCGGGTCGAACGGCGTCGCGTCGAGGCGGGCCAGGAACTCGTCCCGGCGCCGGGACGTGGCGATGGACAGGCCGAAGAGGTGCTCGAAGGTGCGCTGCCCGGCCCTCGCGGCCTCGACCTGGCGCAGCCGGTACGGCCAGTGCCCGGCGAACGGCAGGCCGACGCGGCGGCACTCGTCGGCGATCGCCAGGAACACGTCCTTCGGCAGGTAGAAGTAGACCTTGACGAAGTCGGAGCCCTGCTCGACGGCGGTCCGGACGGCCGCACGCCCCTCTTCGGGGGTCGCCACCTGCGTGATCGGCGGGCCGAGCAGGCTGACCGGGCCGTCGAGGATCGAGCTGGCGAGCACCACCCGGGGGCCGAGCAGCTCGCCGCGCACGATCTTGTCGCGGGTGGCGCGGTTCTCGTCGTAGCCCTGCATCTCGCGGATGCCGGTGACGCCGTTGGCCAGGAACAGCGGCGGCCACAGCTTTTCGTAGTCGATGCCGTGGGCGTGCATGTCCCAGAGGCCGGGGATCAGGTACCGGCCGCGGCCGTCGACGATCCGAGCGCCCGCGTGGTGCGGCAGCTCGGCCGCCGGGCCGACCCAGGCGATCCGGTCCCCGACCAGCACGACCGCGGAGTTCGGCCGGGCCGGGGCGTCGGTGCCGTCGACGACGGTGGCGCCGAGCACGACGACGACGTCCGTGCCGGCCGCGGCGGCTTCCTGGGCGAAGAGCGCGGGCGCGACACCCGCGGCGGCGAGGCCCGCGCCGGCCGTCGCCAGCCAGCGGAGGAAATCACGTCTGTTCGCCTCGACGCGCACCACGGCAGCCGCCCTTTCGATCAACGGATTTGATCGATATTCAACGCCGCGAGCCACGGTCGGGGAATCTTCCACCTTGCTCAATTCCGGTGTAGGGCACACGCGAAGGTGCGGCCGAAGCGCCACTTTCGTACCAAAAGTGATCCGAAGACACTTTTGGTACGAAAGTGACGGCTCAGGCGAGCGCCCGCGTCGGGGCGAGCCGCGCCGCGCGGACCGCCGGGTACGCCCCGGCGACCGCCCCGACCAGTGCCGCGACGCCGACGCCGCCGGCCAGCGCGCCGACCGGCAGCACGGCCGGCCAGCCCTGGCTCAGCGCGTACCCCGCGGTCACCAGCACCCCGGTCACGACCCCGGCCAGCCCGCCGAGCCCGGACAGCAGCACCGATTCGGCCAGGAACTGCCCGCGCACCTGGCGTTTCGTGGCCCCGAGCGCGCGGCGCAGGCCGATCTCGCGCCGCCGTTCCAGCACCGAGATGACCATCGTGTTCGCCACCCCGACGCCGCCGACGAGCAGCGCGACCCCGCCGAGGCCGAGGAACAGCGCGCTGTAGGTGTTGTCGGTGAGCTTCTGCGCGGCGAGCGCGTCCGACGGGCGGCGGACCTCGACCTCGTTGGGCGCCTGCGGGTTCAGCGTCGCGCCCAGCACCGACCGCACACCGTCCACTTCGGACTCTTTCGCGCGGACGTACACAGTGGACGGGTGGCCGTCGAAGCCGAGGAGCCGCTCCGCGACGTCCCAGCCGACCAGCGCCGACCGTTCGATCTCCGGCGCCAGCGGCATCGGCCCGAGGATCCCGACGACGGTGAACCACTGCGCGCCGATCAGCACCTGCGGCGGCTGCGCCGGGTCGACGTGGTCGATGCCGAGCCGCGCGGCGGCCTGCGCACCGAGCACGGTGACCGGGTAGTTCCGGTTGCCCGGGGCCAGGAACGCCCCCGACCGGACCTTCCCGCCCAGCACCCCGAGCAGGTCCGGCCGCGCCGCGAAGACGCCGAGCCCGGACGTCTCGTCGACCGGGATCTTGTCGCTGCGCCGCACGCTGGCCGACGTCGTCCCGGTGCCGGTCGCGGCGGTCACCGGCGCGATCCGCTTGGCCATCGCGACGGCGTCGTCCGGCAGGGTCGCGTTGGCCCCGAACAACGTCTGCCCCGGCCCGGCGGTGAGCAGGTTGGTGCCGAGCGCGGCCAGCCGGTCGTGCAGGGCCTGCGCGCCGGACGCCGGGATCGCGAGCACCGCCACCATCGCCGCGACGCCGATCGCGATGCCCAGCGCGGAAAGCACCGCGCGCACGGGCCGCGTCCGCATGCCGTGGGCGCCGAGCGCGACGACGTCCGGGGGCTTGAGCCGGGCCGGCTCGGGCAGCTGGACCTCGGGTGGGGCGATCACCGCGCACCCACCAGACCGGTGTCGAGCCGCAGGTGCCCGTCGAGCAGCTCGATCCGGCGCGGCATGCCCGCGGCGATCTCCCGGTCGTGGGTGATCACCACGATCGTCGTGCCGTCGGCGGACAGCTCGCCCAGCAGCGCGAGCACGGCCGCGCCGGTCCCGGTGTCGAGGTTGCCGGTCGGCTCGTCGGCCAGCAGGATCGCCGGGTCGTTGACGACGGCCCTGGCGATCGCGACGCGCTGGCGTTCCCCGCCGGACAGCTCGCCGGGCCGGTGCCACGCCCGGTGCCCCAGCCCGACGCGGTCGAGTGCCTCCCGGGCCCGCGTGCGCCGCTGCCGCCGCGGCACCCCGGCGTAGAGCAGGCCGGTGCACACGTTGTCCACCGCACTCATCCCTTCGTCGAGGAAGAACTGCTGGAACACGAACCCGATCCAGCGCGACCGCAGCGCCGAGACCTTCCGGTCGGACAGCACGGCGACGTCGTGGCCGCGCAGCTCGACGCGGCCGGTGGACGGCCGGTCGAGCGTGCCCATCAGGTGCAGCAGCGTGGACTTCCCGGACCCGGACGGCCCGACGATCGCCACCATCTCGCCGTCTTCCAGGCTCAGCGAGACGCCGTTGAGCGCGGCGACGCCGCCGGGGTAGGCGCGCGTGACCTCGTGCACGCGCAGGACGGGCGTCACGACGTCGTCACCACCCGCATGCCCGCGGTCAGGCCGTTGCCGCTGACCTCGACCTTGCCGCCGCTGAACAGTCCCGTTCGGACGGCGATGAGCCGCCGCTTCCCGTTCTCGTCGACCTCGACGGCGTAACCGCCTTCGGCGAGCGCGAGCAGCGCGCCGACCGGCACCGCGAGCACGCCGGAGTGGACGTCCTTGGTGAACCGGACGGTCGCCGGGGCCGAGTCGAGCGTGCCGGCCACGGCCGGGTCGTCGAGCTGGACGGTCACGGTGATCTTGGGCTTGCCGTCGTCCTGGCCCGCCCCGTCCTTGCCCTCGACCGCGGACTTGCCGACGTCGGTGATCGTGCCCTTCGACGTCTTCCCGTTGATCGTCACGGACGCCTTCGCGCCCTGCTGGGCGAGGTCCTGCTTGGCCGCGTCGAGCTTGACCTGCACCGAGCGGACGGTGCCGCTGGTCTTGAGCACCTCGCCCTGGGCCGGCGAGCCGAGCTTGGCCGACAACGCCGACACGCGCAGCTCCCCCGCCGCGAGGACGACGTCGCCCGGGCCGAACGCGCCGGTCTGGTCCAGCCCCAGCGCCTTCTGCCACTTCTTCAGCGCGGCCGCCGTCGCCGACGTGAACTTCTTGTCCGGCGTGCCGAAACCGCCGTAGCCACACGCCTTGAGGTTCTCCTCGAGCTGCTTGACGTCGGCGCCGTCGGCCGCGCCCGCGGCGAGGTCGCGGTAGAACGGCAGGGTGCCGTAGAACAGCGGCACCGGCTTGGCGTCGACGCCGTACACGGCCTTGCAGCGGGTGAGGGTCGCGCCGGCGTCGGGCAACGACGTGACGGTGCCCGGCTTGCGGCCGGCGACCGAGGACTCCTCGCCGTAGCCGAGGGTGCCGTCGGCCTCCTCTTCCTCGGCGAGGTCGGTCTTGGCCACCTCCGCCGTCTCGACGGGCGGTGGGGCGGCCTCCTGCACCGAGGTGGCGGAGGAGACGCGGGTGAGGATCACGGCGGAGCCGGTGCCCACCACCACGACGAGCACGGCCGCGGCGATGAACCAGCGCGCCCGGCCCCGGCGTCGCGGCTTGGATTCGATCATCTCGGTCATCGGCCCGGTGCCGCCGGTTCAGCGTGCATCGACATGCCGAGCCCGCACGCCTTCGCGGCGGCCTCGAACTTCGACGGGTCGTCGCCCGGGCCACCCATCCGCGTCGCGCCCTTGCCGCTCGGATCGGGGTCGGGCATGTCGATGCCGTGGTCCCGCATGCACTTGGCGTCCTTGCGCATCTTGTCCAGCTCTTCGGGGCTCGGCGGCTTCATCTCGCCGCCGTTGGGCATGAGGCTCTTGCAGGCGCTCTGCGCCGCGTCGAGCTTCCCCGCGTCCTTGGCGTCACCCCCGAGCGTGACCGCCATCCCGCCGTCGCCCGCCGGCTTCGGGTCGGGCATGTCGACGCCGTGCTCGCGCATGCACTTGGCGAAGTCGCGCATCTTGTCTTCGTCGCTCTTGTTGTCGGCGGCCTTGGCCGGGGCCGACGAGGACGGCCCCGAGATCGAGGCCACCTTCGACGCGTCGTCCGGCTTGGCCCCGCACCCCGCGAGCAGCACCGCGGCGCCGATCGCCGCGATGAGCGTCAGGCGTGTTCGCATCGGCTCGCTCCCTTCTTCCGGTCTTCCGGTTCGGTGGCAAGGTCTACGGATCGGGGGATTCCGGCGCGCTAAGCGAAGTCGCTTATGCGGGGCTTATGGCCCGCCTGGGCAGACTGGGCGGGTGCGTGTGCTGGTGGTGGAGGACGAGCGGCTGCTCGCCGACTCGGTCGCGGAGGGGCTTCGCCGCTTCTCGATGGCCGTCGACGTCTGTTACGACGGCGAACAAGCCCTCGAGCGGGTCGGGGTGCACGGCTACGACGTCGTCGTCCTCGACCGCGACCTGCCGAAGGTGCACGGCGACGCGGTGTGCGCCGCCGTCGTCGCGGCGGGCGGCGAGGCACGGGTGCTGATGCTGACGGCCGCCGCCGACGTCACCGACCGCGTCGCCGGGCTGGGCCTGGGCGCCGACGACTACCTGACCAAGCCGTTCGCGTTCGCCGAGCTGGTCGCCCGGGTGCAGGCGCTGTCCCGGCGCGCGCGGCCCGCGTTGCCGCCGGTGCTGCAGCGCGACGGCGTCGTGCTGGACCTGCCGCGCCACCAGGCCGCGCGCGACGGCCGGTTCCTGCAGCTCTCGCCGAAGGAGTTCGCCGTGCTGGAAGTGCTGATGCGGGCCGAGGGCACGGTGGTGAGCGCCGAGGACCTGCTGGACAAGGCGTGGGACGAGCACGCGGACCCGTTCACCAACGCGGTGCGCGTCGCGGTGATGACGTTGCGCCGCAAGCTCGGCGAACCACCGGTGATCGAGACGCTGCCCGGCGCCGGCTACCGGTTCGGCACCCCGTGAACGCGCTGTCCGTCCGGACCAAGCTGACCGCCTGGTACGGCGGGCTGTTCCTGCTGGCCGGGCTGGTCCTGGTCGTCATCGACTACCTGCTGGTGCAGGGCACGCTGCCCGACCCGGCCCGGTTCGCGACGGCGTCGCTCGGCTCGGCGGCCGACATGGCGTACGGGCTCCCGGACGACACGGTCCAGGCGCCCGCCGGCATGGCCGTGCGGCTGGTCAGCGGGTCGCTGGACGAGTACCGCTCCTCGACGCTGTCCACCCTGGTCGTCAACTCGGCGATCGCGCTCGTGGCGACGGCCGCGCTCGCCGTCCTGTTCGGCTGGCTGATGGCCGGGCGGGCGCTGCGGCCGCTGCACGACATCACGTCGGCCGCGCGGCGGCTCGAGGCGGGCAAGCTCGACCGGCGGATCAACCTCGAAGGTCCGCCCGACGAGCTGAAGGAGCTGGCCGACACCTTCGACGGCATGCTCGACCGGCTCGCGGAGTCGTTCGACAGCCAGAAGCGGTTCGTCGCGAACGCCTCCCACGAGCTGCGGACGCCGCTGGCCGTGCAGCGGACGCTGATCGAGGTCGCGATGGCCGACCCCGAAGTCGCGCCCGACCTGCGGAAGCTCGGCACGCACCTGCTGCACACCAACGAGCGCAGCGAGCGGATGATCGAGGGCCTGCTGATCCTGGCCCGCAGCGACCGCGGCCTGACCGCGCGCACGCCGGTCCGGCTCGACCAGGTCGTCGCGGCGGTCGTGCGGGCCACCGCGGCCCAGGCGGAGGCGGCGGGCGTCAAGGTGGAGACCCGCTTCCGGCCGCGCACGGTGGCGGGCGACCCGGTGCTGCTGGAGCGGCTGGTGACGAACCTGGTGGTCAACGCGATCACGTACAACGCCCGCGGCGGCTGGGTGTACGCCGAGGTCCGCGGCGACCCGGCCCTGGAGGTCCGCAACTCGGGCCCGGTCGTCCCGCCGGAAGCCGTGCCGACGCTCTTCGAGCCGTTCCGCCGGATCAACGGCGCCGAGCGGACCGGCGACACGCGCAACGCCGGGCTCGGGCTCTCGATCGTGCGTTCGGTCGCCCACGCCCACGGCGGCACCGCCGAGGCCCAGCCGGGCAAGCGCGGCGGGCTCACCGTGACCGTCCGCCTGCCGTCCTGAGCGGGAACCTCACGACGTCCCACGCGTCCCAGTAGTCACACCAGTCCCAGAAACCACAGGGCCCAGCGGACTGGGCCAGTCGGAGGAGATTTTGCCGGAACACGCCGAAGCGATCCACTCGATCGTGACTTTGCGTGGTCGGCGTGTCACACGATCGCCGCTGACCTGGGCACGGATGATGCGAGAGTCGCAAGATGAACAGTGGTCCTTTGGGTGATGACTCGGCGCGCCTCGCACGTCAAGCCGACGCGCCGTTCTAACGTGGGCACCCACAACGGTGAAGCATCGGGGAAGGCGAACAATGCGCACGCTGCGAGTGGTCGGGTTGCACGAGGACGGTAAGTCCATCGTGTGCGAAGACCCGGCGAGCCGTACGCAATTCCTCCTCCCGGCCGATGAGAGACTGCGCGCGGCGGCGCGGGGTGACATCACCCGCCTCGGCCAGATCGAAATCGAGTTGGAGAGCCAGATGCGGCCACGCGAGATCCAGGCGCGAATCCGCGCCGGCGAATCAGTCGAACAGGTCGCGAGCGGCGCCGGGATCTCGGAGCAGCGCGTCGAGCGCTACGCCTACCCCGTCCTGCTCGAGCGGTCGCGCACGGCCGAGCTCGCGCAGAGCGCGCACCCGGTCCGCGAAGACGGCCCGGACGTCCAGACGCTCGGCGAGGTCGTCGCGTACGGCTTCGGCGTGCGCGGGCACGACTACTCGCAGGCCACCTGGGACTCCTGGAAGGGCGACGACGGCCGCTGGGTCGTCGTGCTGCGCTGGAAGGCCGGCCGCTCGGACAACCGCGCGCACTGGGCGTTCGCCCCGGGAGCGCACGGCGGCACGGTGACGGCGCTCGACGAGAACGCCGAGGTCCTGCTCGACCCCAACGCCTACCGCCCGCCCCGGACGGTCCGCGCGCTCAACCCGGCCCGCGACGCGGAGTTCCAGCCGACGCTGGACTCGGTGCCGCCGGACCACGCCGAGCTGCCGGCCGCCGAGCCGGACCCGGACGACGACACCCGCGAGATCCCCCGCGTCCCGGCCGACCCCGAAGAGGAGACGGCCACCGCGGAGGAGCCCGCGCGCCCGAAGGCCAAAAAGAATCACCCGATCGTGCCGTCCTGGGAGGACGTGCTGCTCGGGGTCCGCTCGCAGCGCGGTTAGGTCCTACTCGACCAGCGCGGCGAGCGACTTCGGCGCGACCAGGCGGTAGGCGTCACGCACGATCCGGTCGATCTCGGCCCAGTCGACGTCGACGTCCAGCCGCACCCCCAGCCACCCGCGGTGCCCGACGTACGGCGGCCGGAAGAACCGCTCGGGCTCGGTGCGCACCAGCTCCTCCTGCACCCCGGCCGCCGCCGGGCACCAGAAGGCGAGCCGGCCGTCGTCGTGGTGGTGGTTCGCGAAGCTGACGAAGGTCTTCTTGCCGCGCACGAACCACGTCGGCTCGCCGTGGCTGTCCCGCTCGCTCGCCTCCGGCAGCGCGAGACACAACTTCCGCAACGCGTCCAGCTGCTCCATCGCGCCAGTATCCCCTGCGTCAGGCGCCGCTGAAGACGATGACCAGCACGCCGATCCACGCGATCAGCACGCCGCCCGCCGCGCCGTAGGCGGCCCAGCGCAGGATCGGGGTGCGGCGGATCAGCCACAGCGACGGCGCGATCCCGGCCGTCACCACCACGGACGCCACCAGGGCGAGCCAGCTGCTGGTCTCGCGCGCGAGCGTCGTCGCCAGCGCCAGCATCGCCACCACGACCACGGCCGCGATGAACGCGGAGACGATCAGCCCGGTGACCCACGGGGTGGGCTCGCCGGGCGGTCCCGGCGGGCCGAGCACCGTCCGGACCAGCTTCCGGCCGGTTTCGGGCTGGCGCGGCGGCGGCTCGACGACGGTGTCGGCGCCGGTCACCGGATCCACGAACCGCACGGCCGTGCCCATCACCGCGGCCAGCCGGCCGGCCAGCTGACGGCCGCGCTGCGAGACGACGGAGGCCGCCTCCGCACCCGGGTCGGCGGACACGGCCGAAGCCACCCGCGCCCACTCGTGCAGGGCCTGCGCCAGGTCCCCGCCGATCGCGAGCTTGTACGGATCCACCTCGCGCGCCTGGTCGCCACCGGGTCCGGCCAGCACCGCGCGCTCACCGCGGATCCGCAGCTCCATGGGGTCCTTTCGCGCCGGCGGGGGTCAGCCGAGAATAGAGATCGCCGTCACCTTAGTCACCCGAGACCAGTTCGTAGAACGCCACGGCGGCGGCCGTCGCGATATTGAGGGAGTCGACTCCGGCGGGCATGGGTATCCGGACCGCGTGATCAGCAGCCGCGAGCGCCGTCTCGGTCAGTCCGGGCCCTTCCGCGCCGAACAGCAGGGCCACCGGACCCGGCACGCGCTCACGCAGCTCGCGCAGCGGGACCGAGCCCGGCCGCGGGGTGAACGCGGCGACGGCGAACCCGCGCGCCCGCAGGTCGTGGAGCCCGCCCGGCCAGTCCGTCAGGTACCCGAAGGGGACGCGCAGGACGTGTCCCATGGACACGCGCACGCTGCGCCGGTACAGCGGGTCGGAGCAGCCGGGGCCGAGCAGCACGCCGTCGACGCCGAGCGCGGCCGCGTTGCGGAAGAGCGCGCCGAGGTTTTCGTGGTCCCCCACGCCTTCCAGCACGGCGATCGTGCCGGCCCCGGCCACGACGTCGGATACCGTCGGCGGCGCCGGCCGGTCGGCGATCGCGAGGATGCCGCGGTTGAGGTGGAAGCCGACGACGTCGGCCATCACCTCCGCCGAAGTGACGTACTGGGGCGCGTCCGTCCCGGCCAGGTCGTCCGCCAGCTCGGCGAACCGCCGTTCGACGCCCAGCAGCGCGCGCACGGGGTACCGGGACGCCAGCAGCCGCGACACCACGACGGTGCCCTCGGCGATCACGAGTCCCTTGCCACCAGGGCGGTCCGGACGCCGGTCCGCAGTGGACAGGTCGCGGAAGTCGTCGAGTCGCGGGTCGTCCCGGTCATCGGTGTGGATCACGGCCATCCGCCCAGTCTGTCATCCGCTTGCCGGGTCGCTCACTGGTCCGAACGTCCACGCCACTCTGGTACGAACGGGTTCAATTTGCTGTCGGTTAACTCCCGGTGACGGAGAGCACCAGTTTGGCCGCTAGCACGGATTCAACCGCTGTGAAACGGTTATCCGCCGGGAACCTGAAACACGTACTAGTTCCACGCCGACGCGAAGCAGGGATGGTCATGGGGATGGACCTGGCGGCACAACCGTTCAACACGCTCGATCGAGGACGGTACCGCCGCAAGGTGCAGCGCTGTCTCGACACCTTGGCCCGGATGCTCACCGACGGCAGTTTTTCCTTCCCCCGCAAGAACATCGGGCTCGAGGTGGAGCTGAACCTGGTCGACCGCGAGCTACGGCCGTCGATGACGAACACGGCCGTGCTGGAAGCGCTGGACGACCCGTCGTTCACCACCGAGCTGGGCCAGCACAACCTGGAGCTGAACGTGCCGCCGCGGCCGCTGGCCGGCGATTCCGCGCTCCAATTGGAAGACGACCTCCGCGCGTACTTGAGCACGGCGTCGGCGAAAGCCGGGGACAACGGGTCGGCGCTGGCCATGATCGGCATCCTGCCGACGTTGAAGCACGAGCACTTCGACCAGAAATGGCTCACCAACAAATCCCGGTACGTCACGCTGAACGACCAGATCTTCGCGGCGCGCGGCGAACGGACCGTGCTGGCGATGGAGGGCGCGCCGCTGCCGGGCCAGCAACCGGAACGTCTGCGCAGCTATGCGGAATCCATTCTTCCGGAAGCCGCGTGCACGAGCGTGCAGCTGCACTTGCAGGTGGCGCCGGAGGAGTTCGCCGCCCATTGGAACGCCGCGCAGTGCCTGGCCGGGCTGCAGATCGCGCTCGCCACGAACTCGCCGTTCCTGCTGGGCAAGGCGCTCTGGCAGGAGACGCGCATCCCGCTGTTCCTGCAGGCGACCGACACGCGCCCGGAAGAGCTGAAGAACCAGGGCGTCCGGCCGCGGGTGTGGTTCGGCGAGCGCTGGATCACGTCGATCTTCGACCTGTTCGAGGAGAACGTCCGCTACTTCCCCGGCCTGCTCCCGGAAACCGACGCCGAAGACCCGATCGAGGCGCTCGACGCCGGTCAGGCGCCGAAGCTCACCGAGCTGCGGATGCACAACGGCACCATCTGGCGCTGGAACCGCCCGGTGTACGACGTCGTCGACGGCCTGCCGCACCTGCGCATCGAGAACCGCATCCTGCCCGCCGGGCCGACGGTCGTCGACACCGTGGCGAACGCGGCGTTCTTCTACGGCGCCCAGCGCGCGCTCGCCGAGGCGGAACGCCCGGTGTGGAGCCAGATGTCGTTCCAGGCGGCGGAGGAAAACCTGTACGCGGGCGCGCGCCGCGGCTTCGAGGCGCAGCTGTACTGGCCGGGCATCGGCTGGATCCCGCCGGACGAGCTCGCGCTGCGCGTGCTGCTCCCGCTGGCCCACGAGGGGCTGCGCGCCTCCGACGTCTCCGACGAGGCCCGCGAGCGCTACCTCGGGATCATCGAGCAGCGGTGCCTCGCGCGGCGGACCGGGGCCACCTGGCAGCGCGACTTCGTCGTGCACGCGCAGGAGCACGGGCTCGACCGGGAGGCGGCGCTGACCCGGATGCTCGGGCGCTACCTGGAGCTCTCGGAAGCGGGCGAGCCCGTGCACACGTGGCCCGTGGCCGATTAGCCTGGGCCGATGCCGAAGATTCTCGGTGGGTCGCTGGAGGCGCATCGCCGTGAAGTCCGCGCGCGCGTCTTCGACGTCCTGCGCGCCCAGCTGTACGAACGCGGCTTCGACGCGATCTCGCTCACCGGCGTCGCCGCGGCCGCCGGCGTCGGCCGGAGCGCGCTGTACAACCACTTCCCGGACAAGGAGAGCCTGCTCGTCGCCTTCGTCGAGGACGAGGCCGCCCGGTACGTCACCCGGCTGACCGACGCCGTCGAGGCCCAGGCCGACCCGGTGGACCAGCTCGCCACGTTCGTCCGGCTCCAGCTGCGGGTGCTGGCCGAGTACCACATGCCGCCGGGCACGGCGCTCGCGTCGGCGCTGGCCCCCGCGGCGTACCGGCGGATCAGCGCGCACGCCGACCCGATCACCGACCGGCTGCGCGCGATCCTCGCCGGCGGCGTCGACCTGGGGCGCTGGCCGGCCGAGGACCCGGACGTCCTGATCGCCATGATCACCGCCGCGCTGGGCAACCGGGCGCTGGTCGAGGGGCCGCCGGAGCAGCGCGACGACGTCGTCGAAGCGGCCGTCCGGTTCGTGCTGCGAGCGGTCGGGACGGCGAAAGTTTAGGGTAGCCTTACCGCTGGTTATGGCTTAGGCTCTTTCTGACAGTGTGTCAGATCGATCGCCGGGAGGCCTTCCATGTCGGTGACCACGGACCTCGACACCCGTCCGTTCTCGGCGACCCTGCGCGCCTCGACGCTGCAGGTGCACGAGAAGGCGAACTACTCGACGTACATGCGCGCGCTGCTCGGCGGCGAGCTGTCCCAGGACGGCTACACCCAGCTGGCGGTCCAGTACTACTTCATCTACAGCGCGATCGAGGCGGCCAGCGACCGGATGGCCGGCGACCCGGTCGGCGGCGAGTTCGTCTTCGACGCGCTCCGCCGGCTGCCGAGCCTGGAGCGCGACCTGGCGCACCTCGTCGGCCCGGACTGGCGCTCGACGATCACGCCACTGGCGTCGACCCGCGCGTACGTGGCGCGCGTCGAAGAGGCGTCCGCGTGGGCCGGCGGCTACGTCGCCCACCACTACACGCGCTACCTGGGCGACATCGCGGGCGGCCAGGCCATCCGCCGCCTGCTGGAGAAGACGTACGACGTCGCCGACGCGGGCACGCTCTTCTACCACTTCGAGGGCATCGGCAGCGCCCCGAAGTTCCGCGACGTCTACCGCGCGAAGCTGGACAACGCGCCCTGGGCCGACGCCGAGCGCGCCCGGGTGATCGACGAGACGCTGGTGGCGTTCGAGTGCAACGTCGCGGTGTTCGACGAGCTGGCCCAGCGGCTGGACGAGTTCCGCACGGCCTGAATGATCGTCGTCACAGCACCTTGACCTCGACTTAAGTCCAGGTTGCAGGCTCGGTTTCGGGTGGTGCGCCCCCGGGTACGCCACTGTCGAACCGTCGTCCCACGCAGTGACGACGAGCCGCCCCCGCTCGCCGCGAGCGGCCGTGTGCTACTAGGTTCGATACCGGAAACTTGTCGAAGACAGAAGGAGGGCCAATGGCCCGCTACGAGCTCCCCGATCTCGACTACGACTACAGCGCCCTGGCGCCCCACATCTCCGGCGAGATCAACGAGCTGCACCACAGCAAGCACCACGCGACCTACGTCAAGGGCGCGAACGACACCCTCGACAAGATCGCGGAAGCCCGCGACGCCGGGGACTTCGGTGGCATCGTCGGTCTCGAGACGACGCTGGCCTTCAACCTGGCCGGCCACGCCAACCACGTCGTGTGGTGGAAGATCCTGTCGCCGGAAGGCGGCGACAAGCCGACCGGCGAGCTGGCCGCCGCGATCGACGAGGCCTTCGGCTCCTTCGACAAGTTCAAGGCGCAGTTCACCGCCGTGTCGACGACGATCCAGGGCAACGGCTGGGGCGCGCTCTCCTGGGACCCGATCGGCAAGACGCTGATCACCCAGCAGCTGCGCGACCACCACAACAACCTGATCCTGCCGACGGTGCCGATCCTGCTGGTCGACGTCTGGGAGCACGCGTTCTACCTGGACTACAAGAACGTGAAGCCGAAGTACGTCGAGGCCCTGTGGAACATCTTCAACTGGGCCGAGATCAGCAAGCGCTTCGACAACGCCGTCGCCGGCGGCAACGGCCTGCTGCTCGGCTGAGCACGCGGTGCGCAAGCGGGGCCCTCCACTGTGGAGGGCCCCGTTTCCGTTCCGGGTGAATTCGCTTGACCTCGAGTGCGGTCGAGGTGCTTGGCTTGAGGGCATGGACGTTGACGCGTATCTGGCCCGGCTGGGCGTCGCATGGCCCGCGGCGGCCGACCTCGCGACGCTGCGCACCCTGCAGGAACGCCACCTGGCGGCGGTCCCCTTCGAAAACCTGAGCGTCCACCTCGGCGAGCCGATCGAGCTCACCGAGGAGGCGCTGTTCACCAAGATCGTGGAGCGGCGCCGCGGCGGGTTCTGCTACGAGCTCAACGGCCTGTTCGCCGCCCTGCTGCGCGAGCTCGGCTACGACGCTTCCCTGCGCGCGGCGCAGGTCTTCCGCCCGAACGGCTCGCTCGGCCCGCCCCTGGACCACGCGGCGGTCGTCGTCGAGCTCGACGAGCCGTGGCTGCTCGACGTCGGCTTCGGCCGGTTCTCCCGGCACCCACTGCGCCTGTCCGGAGTGGACGCCCAGAACGACCCCGAAGGCGACTTCCTGCTGCTGGACGCGCCGTACGGCGACGTGGACGTGCTCATGGACGGGAAGCCGCAGTACCGCCTGGAACGCCGTCCGCGCCCGCTCGCGGACTTCGTGCCGATGGCCTGGTGGCAGTCGACGTCCCCGGAGTCGCACTTCACGCGGTCGCTGACGTGCTCCCGCCCGACGTCCCAGGGCCGCGTGACGCTCTCGGGCGCCAAGCTGATCGAGACGGAGGACGGCGTCCGCCACGAGGTCCCCCTGACCGGCGACGACGCGATCCGCGCGGCCTACCGGGTGTACTTCGGGATGGCGTTGCAGCGCCTGCCCACGCTCCCGGGTGAGAACCCCTTGACGAGCCCTTCGCTCAGCCCGACACTGCCGTGACCCGCATATGAACGAAGCCCCGGCCTGGGGTTCCCAGGGCCGGGGCTCCGTCCGTTCCCGAACTGACTGCCGCTCCCACCACGAAGCGGACATGTATGAGGTTAGCCTAACCTCATCTCGTGAGGCAAGGGGTCTTCCAGGGAGACTCGGATCTCACTCGTACGGGTGACCTCCGGCGCGCGAAACCGACGGTTTCTGTCGGTGCGTGCCGATACGGTCACAGCGTGAACACAAGGGGGAGCTCCACCCGTACCGCGGCGCTGATCGTCGTCGCCGTCCTCGCCTTCACCGCGCTGCTCGGCGGCGGGGCGTGGCTGGCGTTTCGCATCGTGTTCCCGCCGGTCTCGCTACCCGCCCCACCGACGACCTTGCCCAGCCCGTGGCCGGAACAGGGCGCGGAGCCGGTCCGCGAGGTGCCGATGCCGACCGGCGAAATGGTCGCGGCCCTGCCCGGCTACACGGCAAGCCACGTCCTGTGCTCGGCGCTGCCCGAAGCGACCTGGGCGAAGTTGCTCGGTGGGCCGGTCCTCCGCCAGGTCAACGTGATCTTCGGCTGCCAGGTCGTCACCACGACGCTCCGGGTTTCGGCCAAGCTCGGCGACGGGAGGCCGACCCGGTCCGGTGACGCACCGGAGCAGGTCACCGTCGGCGGCCGTGCCGCCACTTCGTACCAATCACGGTTCTTGAAGGATGCGAGCGTCGTCACCCGGTTGCTCGGGCCAGGCGCGCCGGACTGGGCGAAACCGGTCCTGGAGATCTCCGTCTCCCAGGACCCCCGGGACCAGACGGCCCGCGATCTGCGCGGCCTGGCACAAACCATCGGCGACGGGATCGTCAACGCCATCACCGCCCCCGGGCCGGCGCTGCCGAAGGCGTCCTACGACGACTCGATCCCGTCCCGCGCGGTCGGGCCGACCCCCGGCAGCGGCATCGTCGACGCTTCGACCCCGATGATCGCGTGGCAGCTCTGTTCCCTGCTGGCCCAGAGCACCCAGCGGCCACTCATCGACTTCGTGCCGAAGCACAGCGGCAAGTGCGAACACCGCGAAGACGGTCTGGGTGTCCAGGCGTCGAGCGACGACTGCTGCACCGAGGACTTCCCCGACCGGATCGGTGGCCGGCCCGCCATGGTCGACAACCCGCGAGTGGTGATCCGGCTCAGCGACGAATCACGACAACAAGTCCAGCTCGCGTGGACGTCCCCACGCAAGTCCGACGAGGAGCTACGCGCGTGGGCCGAGTCGATGGTCCCCCAGCTACTCGGCAGCTGACCCCAGGACGCACGAACCGACCCTCCAGGTACGCGAACCGACCGCCCCGGCACGCGAACCGACCCTCCGGGTACGCGAACCGGCCGGCTGGGTGCGCGAGCCGCCTGGCTAGACCTTCGTCCGCTTCAGCACCCGCAGCCCGAACCCCCGCTGCACCGGCCAGGAGACCCCGCCCCGCCGGATCAGCACGATCGCGCAGACCACCGCGGCCAGCGCCGAGACCGCGCCGCCGATGTAGAAGGGAGACCGCCCGCCGAACGCCTGCGCCATCCAGCCGACCATCGGGCCGCCGATCGGGTTGCCGCCGATCAGGACCAGCACGTACAGGCCCATCACCCGGCCGCGCATCTCCGGGCTGACCGAGGTCTGCACCAGCGCGTTCGCCGTGTTGAGGAACGTCATCGTGGCGAAGCCGAGCGGGATCAGGCCGAGGCCGAACGTCAGGTAGTTCGGCATGAACGCCGTGATCAGCTCGAACACGCCCAGGAAGAACGCCGAGATCAGCATCAGCCGCACCCGTGGCCTGCCCTTCGTGCCGCGGCGGGCGGACATGATCGCGCCGGTGAAGGTGCCGACCGCGACCAGGGTCGAAAGGAGGCCGTAACCGTCGGCCGCGGTGTGGAAGACGTTGGCCGCGACGATCGGGAGCGAGCTGAAGTACGTGATGCCGAACGTGCTGACGAACAGCACCAGCACCATCACCGTCATCAGGTCCGACCGGCGGCGGACGTACCGCAGGCCCTCGGCCAGCTGGCCCTTCTCGCGCGGCACGGCCGCGACGCGGAACAGCTTGTCCGGGTTCATCAGGATCAGCCCGGTGATGACCGCGATCGTGCTGGCCGCGTTGGCGATGAACAGCCAGCCGGTGCCGATCCAGGTGATCGCGAAGCCGGCGATCGCCGGGCCGACGATCCGGGCCATGTTGAAGATCGACGAGTTCAGCGCGACGGCGTTCGCGATCTGGTCCCGCCCGACCATCTCGGCGACGAACGACTGCCGCGTCGGCACTTCGAGCGCCGCCGTGATGCCGAGCGTGAAGCACAGGACGTAGACCTGCCACAGCGCCACGAGCCCGGTCAGGTCCAGCACACCCAGCACGACGGCCTGCGAACACGCCGCGGCCTGGATCCAGGTCAGCAGCCGCCGCTTGTCGACGCGGTCGGCGAGGACCCCGGCCCACAGCGAGAGGAACAGCGTCGGCGTGAACTGCAGCGCGACCGCGACGCCGAGGGCGATCGGGTTGTTGCCGCTGAGGGTGAACACCAGCCAGTCCTGGGCGATGCGCTGCATCCAGGTGCCGATGTTCGAGATGACCTGGCCGGTGAAGAACAGCCGGTAGTTGCGGACCCGCAGGGAGGCGAACATGCTGCCGCGACGCTGGGGCACGGATTCGGACGGCGGTGACGAAGACGGCGGTGGTGCCGTGTCCCGGGTAGCAGTGGTCTCGATCTGTCGTTCTGTTTCGCTACCCGTGGTGGTCACCGTGGTTAGTTCCCCGCCATCCTGTCGATGATTTCGGCGGCTTTCGAGAGCACTTCACGCTCTTCGTCACCGAGATCGGCCAATTGCCGGTCCAGCCACGCCTCCCGGACGGAGATGGCCCGCTGAACGTAGGCCAGCCCGCTCTCGGACAACTCGACGATGGCCTGCCGGCCGTCGGTCGGGTGCGGCCGCCGCTCGACGAACTTCATCTCCTCGAGCGCGGCGATCACCCTCGTCATCGAGGGCGGCTGGACGCCTTCCTTCGCGGCGAGCTGACCCGGGGTCAGCGCACCGCACTTGTGCAAGGTGGACAGCGCGGCGACCTGCGTCAACGTCAGATCGTCCCCGACGCGCTGTGCCCGCAGCCGGCGGTTGAGCCGGACCACCGCGAGACGCAGACGGCTCGCCAAGGAGCGTTCGTGCGTGTCGCCGGACATATAGTTAGCATACCTTACGAAACTTCCTCCCTTCAGGTGATCTCCGTCAACCCGCAACCCGGAAGACGGCCGCGCGTCCTTCCCGACGGAGGAACCTGGGGGGCGGATGAACAAGAAACTGGTGGGCGCGGCCGTGGTCGGCGCGGCGATCCTGGCCGTCGTGGTGGCGCAGTTCTGGAGCGGCGAAGCGCCGGCGGCCGCACCACCGCCGTCGACGACGACGGCACCGAGCCCGTCCGCGCAGCCGTCCGTGGCGGAGTACGCGTTCCCGGACGTGGCGGACGGCCGCGGCTGGGCGATCCGGATCCCGGTCCCGGCGGGCTGGGCCGTGACCCGCGACAAGGACCGCGCGAGCTACCGCAGCGGCAACCTCCTGCTGGAGACCGACAAGGTGCCGATCACGCAGGAAGACGCCCTGAGCGGGCTCAAGGCCATCGCCGCGAAGACCCACTACGACGGCTCGGTCGTCACGCCCGCCGAAGCCGGTGACATCCCGGACGCGGCGGAATGGGACTACACCTACCTCCGCGACGGCACGCCCGAGCGGGTCGCCGTCGTCGGGCTCGGCGCGGGCGACAGCCTCGTCACGATCCGCTTCGAGGCGCCGCCCGCCGAGTTCGACCGCAACCGCGGCGTCCTGGACGCCGCGATGAAGGTCAGCGCACCGGGCTGATCAGCTGAACGCCGCCTGGATCGGGCCGACCGCGAAGTACGCGACGAACGCCACCGCGATCACCCACATCAGCGGGTGCACCTGGCGGGCCTTGCCGGTGGCCGCGCGGATCACGACGTAGCTGACGAAGCCGGCACCGATGCCGTTCGCGATCGAGTACGTGAACGGCATGACGACGATGGTCAGGAACGCCGGCAGCGCGATCGCGTAGTCGGTGAAGTCGATGTCGCGCACCTGCGCCATCAGCATCGCGCCGACCACGACCAGCGCCGGCGCGGCCGCTTCGACCGGCACCACCTGGTAGAGCGGCGTCAGGAACATCGCGGCGATGAACAGCACGCCGGTGACGACGTTCGCCAGGCCCGTCCGGGCGCCTTCGGCGATGCCGGCCGCCGACTCGACGAACACCGTGTTCGAGCTGGCCGAGCCGAAACCACCGGCCGCGCCCGCGAGACCCTCGACGAACAGCGCCTTGCCGACGTTGGGCAGCTGGCCGTCCTTCGTGATCAGCCCGGCTTCCTTGCCCAGGCCGGTCATGGTGCCCATGGCGTCGAAGAAGTCGGCCAGCACCAGCGTGAACACCAGCAGGCAGACGGTGATGATCGGCAGCCGCGTCCACGCGCCGAACGAGACGTCGCCGACCAGCGAGAGGTTCGGCAGGCCGAGCACCTGGTCCGGCAGCGCCGGGTAGCCGAGGTTCCAGCCCTTCGGGTTTGTCCCCTTCGACGGCCCGGCCTTGACGATCGCCTCGACCACGATGGCCAGCACCGTCGAGGACAGCACGCCGATCAGGATCGCGCCCTTGACCTTGCGCACCACCAGGATGCCGGTGATGAGCAGGCCGACGACGAACACCGCGGTCGGCCAGGACGCGATCGAGCCGTTGATGCCAAGGCCGACCGGGACGGTGGTGTGCGCGTCGTCCGGCAGCCGCCGGACGAACCCGGCGTCGACCAGGCCGATCAGGCAGATGAAGACGCCGATGCCGACGGCGATCGCGGACTTCAGCGACGCCGGCACCGCCTTGAACACCGCCGTGCGGAAGCCGGTGAGCACGAGCGCCACGATGATGACGCCCTCGATGACGACCAGGCCCATCGCTTCGGGCCAGGTCATCTGCGGGGCGATGGTGACCGCGACCAGGCTGTTGATGCCCAGGCCGGTGGCGATGGCGAACGGGTAGTTCGCGACCAGGCCCATCAGGATCGTCATGACCCCGGCGACCAGCGCGGTGACGGCGGCGACCTGCGGCACCGGCAGGATCCCGCCGAGCAGGTCCTTGTGCGCGGCCGCGTCGTCCGGCGCGAAACTGCCGATGATCAGCGGGTTCAGCACCACGATGTAGGCCATCGTGACGAACGTGACCAGGCCGCCGCGCAGTTCGCGCGGCACGGTCGACCCGCGCTCGGTGATCTTGAAGAACCGGTCCAGTGTGGACGTCCCGGTGCCGGCCGCCTCCGGCGTCCCGGTGGGGGTCGTCTCCTGCTCCGCCATTCGCCTGCCCATTCTCTCGCTGCTGCGGAGTACCCTGCACCTCGTGAGTGATCCGAGCAATCCACCGGAGGTTACGGGCTCGTTGCGGCACACGCCGGAACTGCCCAAGAGGCTGACCGACCTGACGCCGGTGGTGATCGTAGGCACCACGATCTGGACCGTCGCGCTGGTGGTGCTCTTCTTCACGACTTCGGGGCTGTGGGTGCAGACGGCGCTGGCCGGGTTCGTGCTCGGCTTCATCGGGATGGCGATCATCCTGTGGCAGCGCGCCGCCGCCCGCCGCGGCTCTCGTTCCGCGCAGCGGGTCTAGTCCTTTACGCCAGCAGCGTCCGCGGCGACGGGTCGTCGAGCAGCGCCGTGATGAGGTGCCGGTCCGGCCAGCGCCCGGTCGCCCAGGCGAACGCGCGGGCCAGGCCCTCCGACGTGTCGGCCGCGTGCAGCCGGCCGTCGGACCACCACTGGACGTCGTGCTCGGTGAGCTGGATCGACACGGTCAGCGGGTCGTGCACCAGCACGCCACCTTCCGGCAGCCGGATCCCGAGCTGCTCGGCGACGAGCTTGAGCGCGGGCAGCTCGGCCCACGGCGCGTACTCGCCCTCGCTGATGATCTCGGCGGGGGTGGTGCTCGCCAACGGCAGGTCGAGCAGGTCCGCCAGCCGCTCCGGCTCGTCGGGCGCGACGACGTACTGGTCCGGTTCGAGCGCCCCGGCGACCCACGGCACGTCCAGGACCAGCGCGTCTTCGACGACGGACCCGTCCGCGGCCCGGACGGCGTCCGGCGCGCCGGGATCGAACCCGGACTCGACGACGGCGTCGTAGGCCCGCGTGGCCAGGCCGGCCGAGACGGTGCGGTCGGGGTCGCCGAGCCGGCGCAGGACGTCCGCCGCCTCGTCCACTGTGGACAGCGTGAGATCCTTGCGCACTCCGGCGATCCGGAGCAGGTCTTCGGTCAGGCCGACGTCGGGGACCTCGTCGTAGAGCCCGGCGAGGTCGGCGTCCGGTAGCCGCCACTCGTTCGGCGCCAGGCCGCCGAGCACGGCGTACTGCGCGATCCACCAGGCGGCGTGGCCGCCGGGCGTGCGCAGCGCGTGCCACGTCTCGGGCCGCGCCGCGAGCAGGCGCAGCGCCGCGGGCCAGGAGTCGTCGGCGACGAGGTCGAGGTCCCGGATCGCGACGAGCGTCGACGGCGGCTCGGAGCGCGCGTCCCACCAGGCTTCCTCGTCCGGCAGGTCGTGGTCGGGTTCGTGCGGCTCGTCGTCGTTGACCAGCGCGAACGAGTCGAGCACACCGACGGCTTTCAGCGTCCCGTCCGGCCAGTCTTCGGCGAAGTCGTCGTCGAGGACGTCGAGCGTGCCGTCCTCCTCGAAGACCTCTTCGTCGAAGATGTCGATGAGCGGCGACGCCGGGAGCACGAGTTCGTCGGCACGGCGCCAGGTGTCGGTGGCGGGCAACGCGAGCGCGCTGGTCCACTGTGGAGCGTCGTCCCCGCAGTCGGCGATCAGCCGGAGGACCGCACCGGCGAGCGTCGTCCCGTCCAAACCGGACCGGACGTCCTCGACACTGCGCTCGACGGCGTCGCGCAGCTGGTCGGCGTTGAGCAGCTCACGCGCGTCGGCGTGCTTGGCGCCCAGCCGTTCCAGCAGCGGGTGCGACGCCGCGGGGTGCACCAGCCGCAGCCCCGGAATGTCCACATCGGACAGCAGGTCGAGCAGTTCGGCCGAGCCGTCGACGAGCAGGCTGCCCCGCGCACCGGGCAACGTACGGCCGTCGGAGAGCGGCACGGGCAGCCCGTCGAGCCTGGCCGCGGCGAGCGCGTGGGATTCGACGGCGATGTTCAGTGCTTGGTAGACGTCGTGCCACCAGGACGGCTCCCGCGTGGCGCCGGTAAGCGTTTCCAGCACCTCTTCGACGCTGATCACTTGCACGGAAACCGCTTTGAGCGCACTGGCGGGCGGCGCTTCGGCGAGCAGATCGGGAACGACGTCGGTCAGCAACGCGGGCAGCCCAGGCACGTCGACGTCGATCACGCGAGCTTGACGGCCGGAGACCTCCCGACCGTCCTGAGTGGACAACCACGGTTCGGTGGCGAGCTGCGCCAGCACGTCGTCCCGCAGCTGCGCGTCCACAGTGGACTTCGGAAACCCGGGCACGGGCACGAGCGCGAACCGGTGTTCCGGCGGCAGCAGCCGAACCAGATCGACGTACTCTTCCGCGGCCTTTTCGAGCGCCCGCTTGAGTTCTTCACCGGGCAGCGCCCGCCGTCGCGACGGCTCGACCGGCACGGGCGCGAGCAGCCGAGCGGGCAGCGAAAGCCCGTCATCGGTCGGCGTCGGCGCGTGCAGAACGTCTTCCACGAGCGGAACCGGAGTTCCGTGATCGTCGACCGGCACGGCCCAGACGACGTCACCGCGATGAGTCAGCCACCGGGTTTTCTTTCCAGGCCCACGAATCTCGACGATGTCTTGGTCGGCATCGCGAGTCCAAACGCGACCGTCCACATCGACCTCGGCCAGCCAGGGCAGGGCAAGCAGAAGGTCACCGATGTCCCGGCCTAGCTCGTCGAGAAGAGCCCGCCCATCAACATCGCCACGCAGCGGCAGGCGAATTTCGGTGTCAAAGCCGGCGGACGGTTTGGCCTCGATCGGCCACGGAAGACGCAGAACGGGAACGTCACCGTCGATCCCGGCGGCTTCGCGAGTCCGCTCCGCGGAAAAGACGACCCCACCAGCGGTGCTGAGCACCTGCGGCTCATCGGAAACGGTCCGGACGGCGGCAAAGCCGACCCCAAACCGCCCGACGGTGTCCCCGGTCTTGCCGGACGCCCGCAGCGACGCGAGCGAGGCCACACCCCGCGCGTCGAGCGGCGCGCCGGTGTTGGCGAACCTCAGCTGACTGTCCACAAGCGACACTTTGACGCGCCCAGGCACACCGGCGGCCATGGCGGCATCGGCAGCGTTCTGCGCAAGCTCGACAAAGAGCCGATCCCGATAGGCCCCAACACGCAGGTCCCGCTCGACGTTGGTGTCCTCGATAAGCCGAGTGGGCGAGTCCCGCCAGGCGCGCAGAGTCGCATCCCGAAGCCGCGCAGTACCGAAGGGATCAGCACTGGCCGACTCAGCAGCCGCAGGCCCGGTCACCGTTCGCTGCGGTGATCGGTCTCGGTGCCGTCGTGGTGCTTGGCTTCGGTTTCCGCAGCCCCGGTCCCGGTGCCGTCCTGGTGCACAGCCTTGGTCTCCGCAACCCCGGTGCCGTCGTGATGCGCAACCTCGGTTTCCGTGGCGTCAGCTGCTGCTTCTGCCGCCCCGGTGCCCGCGCTCCCTGCTTCGGCGCCTTCGGCCTGAGTCGGCTCGGCGACAACCGCATAGGTCACTTCGGCCTGAGCAGGCTGGACTTTCTGCGACTCGACGGTCTCGGTGACAACAGAGTCGGTCAGCACGGCTTCCGGCAACTCGACCTCGGAACCGTCCGCCAGCGGCCCGACAGCGGTGTCGGTCACCTCAGCCTCAGCCGCAACCGGCTCGCCGACCACCACGGACAGCTCAGCGACCGCGGCATCATCAGCCTCGACCACCTGTGGCTCAGCAGCCACATCGCCCTGGGCCGATTCCGGCACGTCAGCCGCACCGGTCTCGCCCACCGCAGTTTCCTGAGCTTCGGGCGTAGCGTCCGGCAACTCGGCAACATCAACCCGGGCCGACTCCTGCTCGGAAGCCGCTTCGGCTTCAGAGCCAGCACCCGCGGCCTGCTCAACCTCCTGAGGCTCCGCAGCCTGGACCGGCTCCGACACCTCAGCCTGCTCGGCCGCCGCAACCGGCTCAGCCGACTGCTGGTCGACCGCAACACCTTCGGCTTCGACCACCTGCGACTCGGCACCGACCTGGGTCGACTCCGGCGCCTCAGCCGCCAGCGGCTCAGCCTCCGGCACGACCGACTGCGGCTCGGCAGTCACCGCGACCTGGGCCGGCTCCGCAACCTCGGCCTCAGAAGGCTTGGTCTCCGCCGCAACGGGCTGGGCCTCCGCCGACTCGGTCTCCGCCGACGCCGCAGCAGCTGGCTCGGCTTCTTCCGGCAACGGCTTGGCCGCAGCGGACTCCGTCTCGACGGTCAGCGGCTCCGCCGCTGCCGCTTCGGCCGCCGCCGTATCCGGCTCGGCCTCAGGCACAATCGACTGCGGCTCGGCAGTCGCTTCGGCCTGGATCGGCTCCGAAACCTCAGCTCCCGGCGCGGCTTCAGCCGCCACCGGCGCAACCGCGGCCGACTCGGTCCCGGCAGTCACCTGGTCAACCTCGGCCGACTCGGTCCCGACGGCCACAGGCTCAGCTGCAGCCGGCTCGGTCCCAGCGGTCACCGGCTCCGCCGACTCGGTCTCCGCCGCCACCGGCTCAGCCACAACCGACTCGGCTTCTGCCGCCGCCAGCTCAGCCGAAACCGGCTCGGTCCCGGCAGCCACCGGCTCAACCGACTCGGCCTTCGCCGCCACCGGGTCAACCACAACCGGCTCGGTCCCAGCCGCCACCGGGTCGACCTCGGCCGGCTCGGCTTCCGCCGTCACCTCAGACTGAGTCGCCTCCGCCGTCAGCGGCTCGGCCTGCGTCTTCGCTGCTGCCTCGGCCTCCGCTACCTCCGGCTCCACCTCCGCCGGTGACAGGTCGGCCTCCGTCACCGCGGTCTCGGGCTCCGCTGCCGGGGACTCGACTGCCTCCGTGGCCTCGACCACCGCTACCGCTTCGACCTCGGCCACCGTCGGGTCTGCGACCGTTCCCTCGGCTCGGGCCGTGGGCACCGAAACAACCTCAGCCGCCGGAGCTTCCGAAGGCTCAGCAACCGGCGCTGCTTCAGGCGTGTCGTACTCCAGCAGTGAGTCGTCGTAGACCAGTTCTGCCACCGGGATCGACGATGTCACCTCGACCTCTACCTCGGAGTGCGCTCCGCAGCCGTACTCGACGTCGACCACGTGGCCGTCCGCTGGGGCTATGTCGTTCGTGCATGCTCCGAAGCCGCCTCGCAGCGAGCCCGCCAGCGGGACGAAGAAACCGCACGTTCCGCACACTCCCGGCGCCGACCGGGCCATGTCCGAGCGGGGGCCGAACTCGCCGCCGTGCCAGCGGGTTGCCGCGTCTTCGCGGCCGAAGCGGGACAGGACGTGGATGCGGCCCAAGCCCGTCTCGCGGGCCACCTCCTCCACCGCCGGGTCGTCCGACTGGAGGTACGCCGGTGCTAGGCGGGGGTCGTTGTCGTCCGTCGGGAAGATGTCGCCGACGCCCAGGTCGCCCGCGCGGACCCGGCGCTCCCACGGCACCCACGCCGGCGCGATGCGCGCCTCGGGGCCGGGCACCAGGACGACCTCGCTGACCGTCACCGGCTCGTCGTCGCCCGCCAAGGCGATCGTCACGCACCAGCGCCAGCCGCGGTAGCCGGGCACCTGCGCCTCGAACAGGTGACTCGCCGAGACCGCGTCCTCCCGGCCGGCGCCGACGTGGGCACCGATCTGCTCCTCGGGCGCTTCCGCCAGCACCGCGACACGCGCGAACTCCACCGCATCGGCGAGTTTGCGCTGCACGGAGCCGTCGTCCAGGGTCAGCAGCAGAGTCATGCGGCCAATTGTGCCGCACGCACCCGCGGCGCCCGTGCCAGGCTGTTCTACGTGCGCACGCCGATCCTCACCACGCTGCTGCTGGCCGCCGCGCTCGGCGGCTGCGCGGGCACTCCCGCCACGCCGTCCGGCCCGGAACAACTCACGGTCCAGGTGGTCTCGACGCTGCCGCACGACCCCGCCGCGTTCACCGAAGGCCTCGAGTTCGCGGGCGGCACGCTCTACGAAAGCACCGGCCTCGCCGGTCAGTCGCAGCTGACCGCGGGACCCGCCGGCGGACCGCCCGGCCAACGCGCCACGCTGCCGTCGCCGCTGTTCGGCGAGGGCGTCACGATCCTCGGCCCGACGCTCTGGCAGCTCACCTGGCAGGACGGCTTCGCGATCGAACGCGACACGAAGACCCTCGCCGAGCTGCGGCGGGTGCCGTTCCAGGGTGAGGGCTGGGGGCTGTGCCACCAGGACAGCGGCCGGCTGGTGATGAGCAACGGCTCGTCGTGGCTGACCTTCCGCGACCCGAAGACCTTCGCCGTGACCGGCAGTGTCGACGTCGGCCGCGACCAGCTCAACGAACTCGAGTGCGTCGGCGACGACGTCTACGCAAACGTTTGGCACACCGACACCGTCCTGCGGATCGACGCCGCCACCGGGCACGTCACCGCGACGATCGACGCAGGTCAGCTGCGTGCGCAGGCGAAGGTGACCGACCAGGAAGCCGTGCTCAACGGGATCGCCGCCGTCCCGGGGACCGACGAGTTCCTGCTGGCCGGCAAGCAGTGGCCGGTCACGTTCCGGGTGAGGTTCGTCCCGCCGAAGCACGGATGAGCAGGCGGAACCGGCCCCGGGTAAGGCAGGATTGAGGCGTGGCACTCTTCGGCTCCCGTTCCGGCTCCGACGGCGCACGCACCGGCCGGTCGGGTCAGCGCGGCCGGAAGAGCAAGCGACGCTGGACGCCGGAACCGGGCGCGGCCCAGGCCCGCTCCTGGCGGGAGGCCGCGCCGACGCGCGTCGACCGCCCGGCCGCCCCGCCCGCCAACCCCACCCGGGTCGACCGCGCCGCGGCACCGCCCGCGAACCCGACTCGCGTCGACCGCCCCGCGGCGCCGCCGGTGAACCCGGCCCGCGTCGATCCCCCGTACGCGGAACGACCCCAGCCGCCCCGGCAAGAGCCACCCCGCCAGGCGCCGCCCCGGCGCGAGCCGCCGGGTGGGTACTACGACCAGGCACCCCGCGTCCCGGACGCGAACGAGGCCCCGACCGCCGCCGCACCGACCGGACACCGGCCACCGCCGCCGCGTGGCGCCCGGCCGTACCCGGCCCACGACCCGGGCCGCGCCGACCCGAACCGCACCGAGCAGGTCCGCCGCGAGCCGGCCCCGCCGGGCGGCTTCTACCAGGGCGAACACCACCCCGGCAGCGGTGAGTACGAGCACTACGACACCGGCGGTTACGCCGGTGAGCCGCGCCCGCCCGAGCCCGAACCGGCGCCCCGGGAAGAGCCGCGCACTCCCGGCGGCACGCCGAAGCTGCCGAAGAAGATCACCGTCACGCGCGTGGCGGCGATGCGCGGGCGGCAGCTGACCGGCCAGGCCGTCGGCGCCTTCCAGCGCGCGACGAAGGCCGACGGCGCCGAGAAGTCCGGCCTCACCTCGCTGAACTACGCCGTGATGCTGAACTACGCCAGCGACGCGGCGATGGCGATCGCGCTGGCCAACACCCTGTTCTTCGCCGCGACCAGCGGCGAGAGCAAGGGCAAGGTGGCGCTCTACCTGCTCATCACGATCGCGCCGTTCGCGCTGGTCGCGCCGGTGATCGGGCCCGCGCTCGACAAGGTGCAGCGCGGCCGTCGGCTGGCGATGTGCGCGTCGTCGGTCGGCCAGGGCCTGATGGCCGTCGTGATGGCGCTGCACTTCGACGACTGGCTGCTCTACCCGGCCGCGCTCGGGATGATGGTGCTTTCGAAGTCGTTCACCGTGCTCAAGGCCGCGGTGACGCCTCGCGTGCTGCCGTCCGAGATCACGCTGTCCAAGACGAACGCCCGGCTGACCACGTTCGGCCTGATCGCCGCGGGCACGTTCGGCGCGCTGGCCAGCGGCATCAACGCCATCACCGGCTCGGCGGGCGCGCTGTGGTTCACGGCGCTGATCTGCGTCGCCGCGGCTGTGCAGTCGATGCGGATCCCGGCCTGGGTCGAGGCGACCGAGGGCGAGGTCCCGACGTCGCTTTCGGCGCACCCGACCGAGAAGAAACGGCGTCAGCCGCTGGGCCGCCACATCGTCGTCGCGCTGTGGGGCAACGGCTCGGTGCGCGTGCTCACCGGCTTCCTGATGATGTTCGCCGCGTTCGCGGTGAAGGCCCAGACCGAGGGCACCGGGCACACCCCGTTCATGCAGCTGCTGCTGCTGGGCGTGATCGGCGTCGCGGCCGGGGCCGGCGGGTTCCTCGGCAACGCCCTGGGCTCGCGGCTGAGCTTCGGTTCGCCGGATCAGGTGATCGTCGCGTGCGTGGCGAGCTGCGTGCTGGCCGCGCTGGTGGCGACCGTGCTGCCCGGCTTGGCGACGGCGGCGATCGTCGGCCTGGTCGGCGCGACGGCCAGCGCGCTGGCGAAGATCAGCCTCGACGCCGTGATCCAGGAGGATCTGCCCGAGGAGTCGCGCGCGTCGGCGTTCGGCCGGTCGGAGACCGTGCTGCAGCTGGCGTGGTGCCTCGGTGGCGGCGCCGGCCTGCTGCTGCCGCCGACGTACTGGATCGGCTTCCTGGTGATCACGGTCGTCCTGGCCGTCGGCCTGACCCAGACCTACCTGGTGCGCCGCGGCGGTTCGCTCGTGCCGGGCCTCGGCGGCGACCGCCCGCTGCGCCCCGAGCCGACCGGCAGCTTCCCGGCCCAGGGCCTGCCCGGGGACCCGCGGGCCCGCCGGTAGGCTCCGGCACATGCGACGTTCCCGGGTGGTGGCCCTGCTTGCGGCCGGTGGGTTCGCGGTGGCCGGCTGCTCGGCGCCCGGCCCGGCCGAGGTCACCTTCTACGCCGACGGCCACACCATCAACACCACGCCGGTGCTGACGTGCGACTACTCGCAGCAGCTCGCGCAGCCGTGCAGCGCGAAGGGCCTGACGCAGACGCTCCGCATCCGGCCGGGCAAGCCGGTGCAGGTCTCGGTGCCCGGCGAGGTCGCGGACGCGCCGTGGCAGATCGTCTACGAGTACGTGACCCCGCAGGGCGAGTTCAAGCAGAGCGACCCGATCCCGTTCACCTCGCTGGACCGCTACGCGTACACGGTCACGCCGCCGACGCCCGCCGACCGCATCTCGGCGGTCGACGTCCAGCGGTACACGGCCGTGCTGCGCGCGGACACCGGCGAGTCGGGGCTGCTGCCCAGCGACGTCTGGGGCCTGCGGCTCGACCAGCCGCAGGCGTGACGCCGGCTCAGGGATCCAGGTCCCGGGCGACGGCGCGCATGATCTCGCCGATCTGCTTGGTGTTCTTCTTGTCCGGGTAGCGGTTGCGCCGCAGGTCCGGCTGCACCTTCAGCTCGATCAGCTTGATCATGTCCTCGATGAGGCCATGCAGCTCTTCGGCCGGGCGGCGACGGGCCTCGGCGACGGACGGTGGCGGGTCGAGCAGCCGGACGGAGAGCGCCTGCGGCCCGCGACGGCCGTCGGCGACGCCGAACTCGAGCCGCTGTCCGGCCTTGAGCCCCTCGATGCCCTGCGGCAGCGCGGCCTTGCGGATGTAGACGTCGGCGCCACCGTCGTCCTGCGTGACGAAGCCGAAGCCCTTCTCCACGTCGTACCACTTGACCTTGCCGGTCGGCACTTCCCTCACCAGTCCTTCTGCTGTCCCGCTCACGACGAACGCGCCCGGTGGGCGTACCCAGGGCGCGCTCCTGAAAGGGTATCTCGCCACATGCCCTGGGGAGAAGTCGGTAACGGCGGATACCCTTTGCCCCATGACGACCGCGACAAAGGAGGCCGCCGTGGCCGCCCCCGGTAAACCGTTCCTCATGCGGATCGGCATCGGCCTCTTCGGCCTCGGCATGCTCGCCGTGCTGGCGGTGTTCATCATGTTCGCCGCCGGCCTGGAGAACCTGCCGGTGTGGCTGTCGGCCGCCGCCGGGATCATCACGCCGCTGGGCCTGCTGCTGGGCTTGATCGCGCTGGTCCGCGAAGCGCGCGCCAAGAAGTAACAGCGCAGCTCCGCTGCTCCGTTGAGGGCGGCGGCGGGGGCATGGATGGAATAGCGTCAGGGCACCACGCTCCCGGCGAAGGTCCGTTCGAACCACTCGGGGAACTCCGTCAGCGAGTCGAACACCACTTCGGCGCCCTCTCGCAGCAGCAGGGCGCGGTCGCACGGACCCGTCGTGACGCCGACCGGGATCGCCCCGGCGGCGAGCGCGCCCCGGACGTCGCCGGCGTGATCTCCGACATACACGCGCGCGTCGTGCGCCAAGAGCGCCTCGGCCTTCCGCGTCGACCACAGCTCGCCGACGACCTCGTCGACGTCCAGGCCGAGCGCGTCCACGTGCAGCTGCGCGTTGGGCGCGTACTTGCCGGTGACGACGAGCGTGCGCCCGCCCGCGGCCCGGACCGCGCGCAGCGACTCGGCCGCGCCCGGCAGCGCGACCGTGCTCGGCACGACCATGTCCGGGTACAGCGCGCGGAACCGGTCGATCAGCCCCGGGATGCGTTCCTCGGGCGCCTCGAAGCCGCGCAGGGCGTCGTCGAGCGGCGGGCCGAGGTTGGCCGCGAACGCCGCGCCGTCCAGCGGCAGACCGGCCTCGACGCCGAGCCTGTTCATCGCCGCCTCCATGCCCGGCCGCGCGTCGATCAGTGTCATGTCGAGGTCGAAGCCCACCGTGATGCCCACACCAGCACCGTAGCTGCCACCACCGACAGATTTACACACGAACCGATCATGTACAGCGTCTTGACAGCGGAGCGATCTGTGTCAAGGTGAAGGTGTGACCAGCTTCACTGACCGGACCAAGGCGTCCCTCCGCGAAGCGCTGCTCGACGCGGCCGGGGACCTGTTGCCGGACCGGGGTTACGCGGCGCTGCGGATGGCCGACGTCGCGGCCCGGGCCGGGGTGAGCAGGCAGACCGTCTACAACGAGTTCGGCAACAAGGCGGCGCTGGCCCAGGCGGTGGCGCTGCGCACCGCGGCGGAGTTCCTCGACGGGATCCGGCAGCGGTTCGAGACGGCGGACGGCCTGCTGGCCGGCATCCACCGCGGCGTCGTCTACACGATCGAGCACGCGCGGGAGAACCGTCTGGTCGCGGCGGCGCTCGGCACCGAAGCCGGCGAAGACCTGCTGCCGCTGCTGACCACCAAGGGCGAGCCGATCCTGACCGCGGCCGCCGAGCTGGCGGCCGAGCACTACCTCGAACTGGAGCCGGGGCTGTCGGCCGAGTCCGCCGCCCTGCTCGCGGAGACCGTCGTGCGGCTTTCGCTGTCGCACCTCGTGCTCCCCACGCACACGGCGACGGAGGCGGCCGACGCCGTCACCGCCGTCATGGAACCCGCCATCCGGCACTTCGTCCCCTGATCGTCCACAATGGAGTGACACGATGACCGACACGCTCCCGGAGTTGCGGACCGGCTTCTCCTCACTGCGCAAGGGCGGCCTGAACTGGGACTCGTTCCCGCTGCGGCTGTTCGTCAAGGGCAACAAGAAGTTCTGGAACCCGGCGGACCTCGACTTCAGCCGCGAACGCGAAGGCTGGGACACGCTCAACCCCGAACAGCAGCGGTCGACGACGTACCTGGTCGCACAGTTCATCGCGGGCGAGGAAGCCGTCACCGAGGACATCCAGCCGTTCATGCGGGCGATGTCGGCGACCGGCCGGTTCGGTGACGAGATGTACCTGACGCAGTTCTGCTTCGAGGAAGCCAAGCACACGGAAGTGTTCCGGCGGTGGATGGACGCCGTCGGGCTGACCGAGGACCTGCACCCGTACGTCGCCGAAAACCCGCACTACCGCAAGCTGTTCTACGAAGAGCTGCCACAGTCGTTGCGGGCGCTGGAAGACGATCCCAGTCCGCTCAACCAGATCCGGGCGAGCGTGACGTACAACCACGTCATCGAGGGCAGCCTCGCGCTGACGGGGTACTACTCGTGGCAGCTGATCTGCACCCAGCAGAACATCCTGCCGGGCATGCAGGAACTGGTCCGCCGCATCGGCGACGACGAGCGCCGGCACATGGCGTGGGGCACGTTCACCTGTCGCCGCCACGTGGCCGCGGACGACTCGCTGTGGGACGCGGTGCAGCAGCGGATGGGCGAGCTGCTCCCCCACGCGCTCGACATGATCCAGTGGGTGCAGGACCAGTTCGAAGAAGTGCCGTTCGACAACGACCCGGAGGAGATCATCCAGTACGCGGCGGACCGCGCGCAGCGTCGCCTGGGCGCGATCGAGTCGGCGCGCGGGATGCCGGTGGAGCAGATCGACCTGGACTACTCGCCGGAACAGCTGGAAGACACGTTCGGCGAAGAGGACGAGAAGGCGATCGCCGAGGCGGCGGCCGCAGTTTCCTGACGCGAGTGCCGTGAAGGGCACCTTCAGGGCTTGTTTGTCCCTGAAGGTGCCCTTCACGGCGTTTCAGCTCACCAGTCCCAGTACAGGATCTCCACCATGTCGACCTCCCTTCGCGACACTTGCGAAGGGGCAACGCCCGAGCGTCCCGCTCGGTTTAGGCGTGCTTCGCGGCCGCCGCGGACTCCAGGCCCAGCAACGTGATCGACTTCTCGCGCATCTCGACCTTGCGGACCTTGCCCGTCACCGTCATCGGGAACTCCTCGACGAGGTGCACGTACCGCGGGATCTTGTAGCGCGCGAGCTTGCCTTCGCAGAACTCACGCACCTTCTCCGAGGTCAACGGCGAAGCGCCTTCGCGCATCTGGACCCACGCCATCAGCTCTTCGCCGTACTTCTCGTCCGGGACGCCGATGACCTGCGCGTCGAGGATGTCCGGGTGCGTGTAGAGGAACTCCTCGATCTCGCGCGGGTACAGGTTCTCGCCGCCGCGGATGACCATGTCCTTGATGCGGCCGGTGATGTTGACGTAGCCGTCGTCGTCCATGACCGCCAGGTCGCCGGTGTGCATCCAGCGGGCCTCGTCGATCGCCTCGGCCGTCTTGTCCGGCTGCTCCCAGTACCCGAGCATCACCGAATACCCGCGAGTGCACAGCTCACCCGGCACGCCCCGCGGCACGGTCAGCCCGGTCTCCGGGTCGACGACCTTGCTCTCCAGGTGCGGCCCGACCCGCCCGACCGTCGAGACCCGGCGCTCGACCGAGTCGTCCGAGCGCGTCTGCGTCGACACCGGGGACGTCTCGGTCATGCCGTAACAAATGGACACCTCGGCCATCCCCATCCGGTCGATGACCTGCTTCATCACCTCGACCGGACACGGCGAGCCCGCCATGATCCCGGTGCGCAGCGACGACAGGTCGAAGCTCGCGAAGTCCGGGTGGTTCAGCTCGGCGATGAACATCGTCGGCACGCCGTAGAGCGACGTGCACTGCTCGGCGGCGACGGCTTCGAGCGTCGCCTTCGGGTCGAACGCCGGCGCCGGGATGACCATGCAGGCGCCGTGGCTGGTGCAGGCCAGGTTGCCCATCACCATGCCGAAGCAGTGGTAGAAGGGCACCGGGATGCAGACTTTGTCCTGTTCGGTGTAGTTGCAGAGCTCGCCGACGAAGTAGCCGTTGTTGAGGATGTTGTGGTGGCTGAGGGTGGCGCCCTTGGGGAAGCCGGTCGTGCCCGACGTGTACTGGATGTTGATCGGGTCGTCGGCCGAGAGCGCGGCCTGCTTCTCGGCCAGCGCGGCCGGGTCGCCCCGCCGGCCGGCGTCCATCAGCGCCTGCCAGCTCTCGCCGCCGAGCAGCACGACGTGCTCCAGCTGCGCGCACTTCTCGCGCACTTCCTCGACCATCGCGGGGTAGTCGGACGTCTTGAACTTGTCGGACGCCACCAGCAGGCGGATCCCGGCCTGGTTGAGCACGTATTCCAGCTCGTGCGACCGGTAGGACGGGTTGATGTTGACCAGGATCGCGCCGATCTTGGCCGTCGCGTACTGCAGGAACGTCCACTCGGCCCGGTTCGGCGACCAGATGCCGACCCGGTCGCCCTTGCCGATGCCCTGCGCCACCAGGCCCAGCGCCAGCGCGTTCACCTCGGCGGCCAGCTCGCGGTAGGTCCACCGGCGGCCGGCGAACCGGTCGACCAGGGCGTCCCGGTCGCCGTGCGCCGCCACCGTCCGATCGAAGTTGTCGCCGATGGTGTCCCCGAGCAGCGGGACCTCGGAGATCCCCGAGGCGTAGCTCGGCCGGGCGGGCGCGTCAGGCATGGTGCCTCCTGAAGTCTGCGGTGACTGCGACCGCAGTCTAGGAAACCCCAGCTCAGTGCGCCAACGCCGTCGCCTCCTACGCTCGAAGACATGAGCCCGACCCTCACCGGCGTCCACCACCTGAAGTTTCCGGCGGCCGACCTGGCCACGACGCTCGCCTGGTTCCGCACCGCGCTGGGCGCGGAACGCCTGCCGGGCTTCGACCACCGCGACCACGACGGCGTCCTGTTCGGGGTGATCGTGCGGTTGCCGGGTCTCGACGTCCCCGTCGAACTCCGGCAGTGGCCGGAGGCGGCCGAGGCGACCGCGGGGTACGACCCGGTCACGTTCGCCGTGGCCGACCGCGCAGCGCTCGAGGACTGGGTCCGGCACTTCGACGCCGCCGGCGTGGCGCACTCGCCCGTCCTGGCCGGCTTCGCCGGTCACCTCGTCGACCTGCGCACCCCGGACGGCCTGGCGATCCGGCTGTACACGCGGCTGCCGGACGACCCCGCGTCGATCGACATGGACCCGGCGCACACCGACCTCGGCAGCACGTGGCTCGGCAAGTGAGTCCACAGTAGACGGATTCCGCGGATGATCCGCTCCGGGCCTGGGCCGCTGGTAGCATCCGGACCCGAATCGAGGGGGCGATCGATGACCGGCCAGGGGTTTCGCGACGAGCTGACCCAGCTGCTGCAGGCGCGCTACCCGCTGCTGGTCGTCGAAACGCACGAAGAGCAGCGGGTGGTCCGGGAGATCCGCGCGGTCGCGGAGGACAGCGCCCGGCTGCGCACGCCGCGGCGGGTGTACGTCTGGTCGTCGACCACCGGGCTGGCCCCGGCGGGCGGGCCGCCGATCGCCGACACGCGCACCGCGTCCGCCGCGCTGGAGCGGGTTTACGGCTGGGGTGAGCCCGCCGTGTTCGTCTTCGCCGACCTGCACCCGTCGCTGGTTTCCGAGGGCGGGCACCGGCCCGACCCCGAGGTCGTGCGGCGGCTGCGCGAGCTCGCGGCCGCGTTCAAGACCCGGCCGGTGCCGCTGAGCCTGATCCTCGTGTCGCCGTCGCTGCCCGTGCCGCCCGAGCTGGAGCACGACGCCACGGTCGTCGAGTTCCCGCTGCCCGACCGGCAGCAGATCGGCGAGCTGCTCGACGGCATGGTCGCCGCGCACCGCCAGCACGTCCGGATCAGCATCGACCGGGACGACCGCGACATGATCGTCGCCGCCGCGCGCGGGCTGACGCTGCCGGAAGCCGAGAACGCGTTCGCCAGGGCACTGGTCGAGGGCGGCGGCCTGGACCCCAGCGACCTCGAGCTGATCCTCGCCGAGAAACGCCAGGCCGTGCGCCGGTCCGGGATGCTCGACATCGTCCCGGCCGACACGGGCTTCGACGCCGTCGGCGGCCTCGACCGGCTCAAGCGCTGGCTGACCAAGCGCACCGGCACCTGGACGCCCGCCGCGGCCGCGTACAACCTGGCCGCGCCGAAGGGGCTGCTGCTGTCCGGCGTGCCCGGCTGCGGCAAGAGCCTGTCCGCAGTGTGCGTCGCGAACATGTGGCGGCTGCCGCTGCTGCGCCTGGACCTGGGCCGGGTCTTCGCCGGGCTGGTCGGCTCCAGCGAGAAGAACATGCGCACGGTCATCCGCACCGCCGAGGGCATCGCGCCCTGCGTGCTGTGGGTCGACGAGATCGAGAAGGGCCTCGCCGGCGCGGGCGGCGGTGGCGACGGCGGCACCGCGCGGCGCGTGTTCGGCACGTTCCTGTCCTGGATGCAGGAGAAGACGGCGCCGGTGTTCGTGATGGCCACGGCGAACCAGGTCGACTCGCTGCCCCCGGAGTTCCTCCGCAAGGGCCGGTTCGACGAGATCTTCTTCGTCGACCTGCCCTCGACGCCGGAGCGCACCGCGATCTGGCGGATCCACCTGAACAAGCGCGTCACCGACGACTTCGTGCGCAGTGAGCTGAAGGTGGACGACGCGTTGTACGCCGAGCTCGCCGACGTCAGCGCGGGCTACAGCGGCGCGGAGATCGAGCAGGCCGTGCTGTCCGGGCTCGTCGACGCGTTCGCCGAGAAGCGCCCGCTGCGCCGGGACGACCTGGTGCGGGCGGTGAAGTCCACCGTGCCGCTGTCGGTCACGCAGGCCGACGAGATCCTGGCCATCCGGCAGTGGGCGGAGACCCGCGCGGTGGCCGCCACGGACAACGACGCCGATCACACCGCCGCGGTGCCGGAAGCGGCGGCGCCACGACCGGAGCCGGCGAGGGGAAGGGCGATCGACGTATGACGCACCGGGTGACCGTGACCATCGCCAAGGACGGCTCGATCAGCGCCGAAACGCACGGCGTGACCGGCTCGAAGTGCCTCGACTACATCCCGCTGCTGGAGGACCTGCTCGGCGCGGAGACGGAGACGTCGGAGTTCACCGAGGACTACCGGCGCACGTCCGCCCAGGCGGAGAACACCGCTTCTCAGCAGCAGACACAATGGAACTCCTGAACCTGCACCGGATCGTCGACGTCACCGCCGCCGAGGGGCCCGGCCTGCGGTGCGCGGTGTGGACGCAGGGCTGCTCGGTGCGCTGCCCCGGCTGCTTCAACCCGCAGACGTGGACGACCCGCGGCGGCACGCTCTTGCCTTGGCGGGAGCTGGTTTCGCGGGTCCTGGCGATCGAGGGCATCGAAGGCGTCACGCTGCTCGGCGGCGAGCCGTTCGACCAGCCGGAACCCTTGGGCGCGTTCGCTTCAGCGGTGCGCTCGGCAGGGCTTTCGGTGATGACGTTCACCGGGCGCGTGCTGGAAGACCTGCCACCGTCGAAGCTGCTCGAGGCGACGGATCTGCTGGTGGACGGGCCTTATCTGGCCGACCGGCCGGAGTCGTCACGGCCATGGGTCGGCTCGGTGAACCAGCGGTTCCACTTCCTGACCGGCCGCTACGACGAGTCGATCTTCACCACGCCGAACCGGCTCGAACTGCGGATCGCCACCGACGGATCCGTGGAACTGAACGGGTTCGCCACCACCGAAGTACTCGAAGCGCTGCTCGAAGGGGATCACCGATGAGCGTCACGCTCAAGCTGCGCAGCGAAGCGCTGGCCCAGCTCAACGCCGCCACCGTCGCCGCACACGCGCAGGCGCAGCCCGGCGTCGTCGTCGTGCGGACCCGGATGCGGCACCGTGACCTGCTTGCCCGCGCGCTGTCCGGGCTGCGCGCCCAGGTCACCGACGACGGCACCACCGTCGCCGGTGCGTGGGAGGGGCGGCGGATCGCGTTCGGCTACGGCCCGGACGGCGTCCAGGTGGCGCACGTCGACGGCCCCGGTCTGACGCCCGCCGAGGCCGAGCGGCTCGTGCTGTCCGTCGACGAGGCGTACGGCGCCGAGGTGCAGCGCGCGGTGCTCACGCGGCTGAAGGAGCGCGCGGCGCGGTCGGGTATGCGCGTCGAGTCCGAGCGGACCAACGCCGACCAGTCGATCAGCGTCACGCTGGCCGCCACGTCGTGACCGAGGTCAGGGTCGGGCTGATCGAGTTCGGCAAGGCGCTCAACGCCAGCGTCGCCCTGCCCGGCCTCGGCGAGCTGCCCGGCGGCCAGGTGAGCGCGGGCCGGGCGGTCCGCGGCGCCCGCGCGCGGCTGAAGCGGGCCGACCGGATCCTCGCGGACAACCTGCGCCTCGGGATCATGGTGCGGAAGAAGTTCTTCTCCAGCGACGTCGAGCCGGTGACCGACGCGGGGTTCCTGAAGGACGTCTTCGTCGCCGTCGGGCGCACCGACCTCGGGCCCGGCGACGCCCTGGAGCTGTACACCGACGACACGATCGGGCCGGACACGAGCCGGCACGCGGGCGTCGCCGCGGTGCTCGCGCCGGCGTACGACCAGCTGACGGGCTTCCACGTGCAGGTGCGCCCGGACCGTGGCGTGCTGCGGTTCGGCGCGTTGACCGGGCTGTTCCGCGGCGGCCGTCCCGTCGGCCAGCCGATGCGGGTGCTGGGCCTGTTCGGCCCGGCCGGGCCACTGCCGGAGCTGCCGGCCGGCCAGGTGGGCACGGTGTTGCTCGGCTTCCAGTGCGACGTCCCGCCGATGGCCGGCGACGCGCTGACCGCGTACGAAGAGCCGTCTCACGACTACCTGGAACGTCGTGAAGGCACCGCGCACGTCCACGGCGTCAGCGATCTGGGCACCGGCTCGGTCGTGGCCGCGGTCGAGGTGCCGGAGGCGCGGACGAACAACCTGCTGACGGTCGGCACGCGGGCGCGGCTGCTGCGCCCGGTGGGCACGACGTTCAACGAGCGCAGCACGGTCATCGCGACCGACCTGCGGATCCTGTCGGTGGCGAGGGGCGGCGTCGCGATGCGCACGGCGGCCGGGACGGGCGTGTTCACCCTGGGGCTGGCAACGCGCGAGGTGCGGCAGAACGACATCGTCGAGACGTACGTGCCGGTCGACGCGCCGGTTCTGGCGCCGCCGCCGGCTGTGGTCTCTGCTCCGGTTTCTGCTCCGCTGTCGGTGCCGCTCGTGGACGTCAACGCGGCGACTCCGTCAGACCTGGCTCGCTTGCCGGGGATGACGCCGGAACGGGTGAGCCAGGCGCTGGAGCTGCGCCGGCGTCAGGGCGGTTTCGCGGACGTGGAGGCGTTCGGCGTGGCGGTGGGGCTGCAGCCGCACGAGATAGTCCGGCTGCGGGGGCGCGCGACGGCGGGTCAGGTGACGGGCGTCGCGCAGCGCGAGACGGGCGTGCGGCAGCTGGACATCTGAGCGCCCGGTGGCGGTTCCGCTACGCTCGGCATCGTGCCGGAGGAATTCGCCCTGGGGCTGAACGAGGTCGACGTCGCGGTCCGGCGAACCGGTCTCCCGGCGAACTGGCACCCGTTCGAGATCCGCAGCGCCGGCCACACCCTCGAGGAAAACGCCCGTCTGGCGGCGGCTTCGTGGGACGCCCTCCGCGCTCGTGGACTGGCGGGCCCGGACAAGCTGGACATCGAGGTCGAGCAGACGCTGCGCTCGTGGACCCAGCCGGAGATCCTGATCATCGTCCGAGCGGCGGAGATAGCGGACGGCAGGCAGGTCCTGTACCGAGCGACGATCGGCCACGGCCTGGGCGTCTACTCGGAACTGGTCACCGGCGGCGTCAACTTCGTCCAGATCCGCCCGGACCACCTGGTCGACGCCCTGATCGGCATCCTCCCCAGATACGGCCCGGTCCCCCTGCCGCCGGTGACGATCACCCAGCGCACGGGCCAGGCACCGAGCACGCGGGACAGGGACGCACTGGCCCCGTTCGCAACGTGGCCCCCACACCGCCACGGCACGTTCGAGCTGTCCACCCGCCACGGCCAGTCCGCCCTGCGCCCCGCGGGAACGGTCACGTTCCTCGATTCGGACGGCGGCCGGTACTTGACGTTCACCGAGCCCTTGCCGGGCGACGAGACCCGCCTGCGGTTCGTCCCATCGGACGGCGGTCACCTGAGGGCGTGGCTGCACGAGCGGATAGCGGAGACCACGGGCCGCTGACCCGCGTCCTCGCGCGGCCGAGCGGCCTACCCGTAGTGTTCAGGTCGTGACCCGATCGAGCTTCGGACGTCGAGCCGCCCTCACCAGCCTGGTCCTGCTCGCCCTCGTGGTGAGTGCCTGCGACAGCAAGGTGGGGGGCACCCCGCAGGCCGCGGACACGCCGACGAGCAGCGCACCCACGACCGGCCCCAGCGGCACGACCGCTGACAACCCGTTCGGGGACATGAAGCCGTGCGCCTCGCTTGACGAGCTGCTCCGCGGCCAGGGTTATCCGGCGGCCATTCCGACCGCGGCCGACTCGGCGCGCACCTGCACGACCGTCAAGAAGGTCGGCGACGATTCGATCAGGGTCAGCCTGTCCCTCCACGCCGGTCAGACGATCAACGAGAACATCGCCGATCCGAGCAAGGCTTCGAGCGGCACGGTCAACGACCGCGCTGCCGTCCAGGAACGCGAGCCCATCGGCGCGAAGGGCCAGTGCGACGTCAAGATGGAGGTCAAGCCGAAGTCTCGCGCCATCGTCGCGGTGACGCTCGGGGTCGGCACAACGGACCAGGCCTGCACCGACGTGAACGACTTCGCCACCAAATTCGAGCCTATGCTGCCGAAGTAGCCCTGCTCAGAGCTGCAGATCTCATCACAGCGGCACAGCAGCCAGTGACACGCGGCCCGGTCACTACTACAGTAGCGGTGCGACACAGAGGGTAATCTTGCGCAGCCGCGTCTTAGGGAGGGACCGATGGCCACGGGAGCCCAGTTCGGAGGGCCACCTCCCACGCCTCCGGCCGGCGATGCCGGCAACAACTTCCTGTCCGGCCTCCTCGACGTCCCGGTGGACGCGGAGGGCGCGAAGCGGGTCAACGACGGCGCGCAGCAGTTCAAGGCACTCGCCCAGAACGGCGGGTTCGCCATCAACGAAGAAGGCTTGCAGCGCTACCGGACAGTGTGCGACACCTTCATCGACGGCTACAGTGACATCAAAGCCGACCTGCTCGCGCTCGGCCAAGCCGCGAAAATGGGTAACAGCGCCTACGCCAAGGAAGTCGCGACCTTCAACGTCAAGGTGGCCGTGAGCGATCCTGAGTCGCTCGTGCCCAACCTCGAGTTGCTCATCGATGGCTTCAAGCAGGTCAAAGAGGCCCTCACCATCGCCCGGAAGAACTACAGCGAGACCGAGGACGCCCACAGCCAGACCTTCGCCAAGCTTCGTGGGGGCGAGTGACCATGGCTCAGGAACACGCCGGGCATCGGCAGTACGAAAGCGACTTCTACGCCCAGACGCAGCAGAAGCTGCAGCAGAACGTGCACCACTTCGGGGCCGAAGACCAGGGTGACGCCCGGGACGGTGTCACGCCGCAGACGCAGAACCAGGCCGCGCAGTACTCCGTCGAGCAGGGCAAGCAGCTGTTGCACGATCGGGCCACCCGTGGGGATGCGCCCGCGCCGGGGCAGAACTACCCCGCCAGCAGTCATGAAGACCTCTACAACATGGTCCACGAGAACATGAATCCCGGGGATCTGGACGACCGCGGCCGGGTGGCCAACAAGCTCGGCAACTGGCTGGCCGACGTCTCCAACGCCGCGAACGACGCCGTCAACTCCAGTGAGGTGCAGTGGCAGGGCTCGGGGGCCGCGCAGGCTCATGGGTTCTTCCAGAACACCGCCACCTACACCGCCGATACGGCCAACGCCGCTCAGCTCAGCTCCAACCGCTACTCGCAGCAGGCGGCCGCCGCTGATTATGCGCAGAAGAACATGCCTGAGCCCACTGGCTTCAACCAGCAGGCCGAGGTCGACAAAGCGACCAAGCAGTACCAGGCCGGTGATCTCATCGGCGGGGCCAACACGATGAACGGCGTCGCCGCGAAGCAGCAGCAGGCCGACGCCGCGCACCAGCAGGCCGTGCAGGTTCTCCAGGGCCTCGACGGCACCTACCACGAGACCGCCAGCACCCAGCCGACCTACTCGCCGCCGCCGCAGCTGGGGTCGAGTGACAGCACCACCGCCAGCGGGTTCCACGGGACCAGCAGCACCAGCTTCAGCGGCACCCCGACCATCGGCGGCTCAGGCGGCACCGGTGGAACCGGTGGAACCGGTGGGACCGGTGGGACAGGCGGCTTCAGCGGAGTCGGTGGCACCGGCGGGACCAGCGGCAGCTTCGCGCCCCCCGGCGGCACCACGCCTCCCGGGGCGACGCCGCCCAGCACTTTCGTCCCGCCCGGGGCCACCAGCGGCACCGGGAACGCCGGCGGCTTCGGCGGCGGCAACTCCGGCTTCCGCGGCGCACCTGCCGCGAGTGCGTTCCCGCGGATGGGGCCCGACGGGCTTGCCATGCCCGGTGGGACGACCGGGACAGGCGGGGCCGGTGGGGACATCACGCGCGGCAAGTCCGGGGCAGGGCGTGCCGGGAGTGGGTTCGCCGGGTCGCGGGTGTCCGGCGGCGGCGCCACCGGCGGGCCGAAGGAAACCGCGGGCGAAGGCGGCAAGACGGGCGCCAAGGGCACCGGTGAGCGGCTCGAGCGTGGCGCGACCGCGGCCGCCGCGGCCAAGGGGAAGGCCGGGGGCGCCGGTGCGGCCGGGGCCGGCGCGGGCAAGAAGAAGGAAGACGACAAGGAACACAAGAACAAGATCCAGCTCGAGGAAGACATCTTCGACCTCAAGCCGGAACGCGGACCGGACGGCGAGAAGATCGTCCGGCCGACCATCGGCGAAGCCTGACCCCAAGCCGGAACTAAAACCGAGCCGCGAGAAGATCGCCCATCTGCGCGACCTGACCCCGAGGACCCCTAAGGGGTTGCCCTGGTGACGCGAGAAAAGCGTCACCACACGGGCCCAAATGCCCTGGATACAGTGGAAGCATGCGCTTCTTCATCGTCGACGCCTTCACCGGCAGGGCCTTCGCCGGGAACTCCGCCGGGGTCGTGCTCCTCGACGCGCCCGCCGAGCCCGCCTGGATGCAGGCCGTCGCCGCGGAGATGCGGCACTCCGAGACCGCCTTCGTCGTCGTCGGCGGAGACGAGGGGCCGAAGTCGTTGCGGTGGTTCACGCCGGCGGCCGAAGTCGCCCTGTGCGGGCACGCCACCGTCGCCACCACGCACGTCCTCGGCGGCGAGCAGGTCTACGCCACCCTCAGCGGCGAGCTGCGCGCGAAGGCCGCCGACGGCTGGGTCGAGCTGGACTTCCCCTCCGATCCGCCCGCGCCGTCCGACGACGACCTCAGCGCGATCCTGCCCGGCGTCGAGATCGAGCGCACCGGACGCGGCGTCGAGAACCTCTTCGCCGTCCTCCCGGACGCCGAGGCCGTCCGCACCCTCGAGCCCGACCTGAAAGCGCTGAAGGCCACCTGGAAGGGCCGGCTGCTCGTCACGGCCGCGGGTGACGTCGACGGCATCGACTACGTCAGCCGGTTCTTCGGACCCGGCGTCGGCGTCGACGAAGATCCCGTCACCGGCTCGGCGCACTGCGTCCTGTCGCCGTACTGGTCCGGGCGGCTGAACAAAACCGAGCTGACCGGCGCACAGGTGTCGGCGCGCGGCGGCATCGTCCGGACCCGCCAGGACGGCGACCGGGTCCACCTGTCCGGCCAGGCCGTGACCGTCGTGAGCGGGGAGCTGCACGTCTGATGCGCACGCTGCTGAACATCATCTGGCTCGTGCTGTGCGGCTTCTGGATGGCGCTGGGCTACCTGGCCGCGGGTGTGGTCTGCTGCATCCTGATCGTCACGATCCCGTTCGGGCTCGCGTCGTTCCGGATCGCCCGCTACGCGCTCTGGCCCTTCGGCCGCACGGTCGTCGACCGCCGCGACGCGGGCTCGCCGTCCTTCGTCGGCAACGTGATCTGGTTCCTCTTCGCCGGGCTGTGGCTGGCGATCGGGCACGTGTTCACGGGCATCGCGCTGTGCGTCACGATCATCGGCATCCCGCTGGGCGTGGCGAACTTCAAGATGATCCCGGTGTCCCTGATGCCGCTCGGCAAGGAGATCGTCGAGCTCCCCTGATCACGACTCCGGCTCGTACGGCAGCTTCACCACCAGGCATGGCCCGCCGACGAACAGCCCGCCGTCGACGCCGAGGGCCTTGCCGCCCGCGTAGAGGAACGGGCCCTCGATCTGCGTGGGGTGGATGCCCAGCTGGTCCGCGATGACGCTGTGCCCGTGGATGATGCGCGAGCCGCCCAGTGCGTCCATCAGCTTCTGGGCGTTGTCCTCGCCCTCCGGGCCGCGGAACGCGTAGCGCGTCGTCATCCGGCGCCAGACGTCCCACCACGACTCGATGTCCGAGCCCAGCAGGATCTCACGGGCGGAGGCGTTGATCGCCTCGACCGAATCGCCCCAGTCGAGGTACTCCAGGGTGTCCGAGTGCAGGAGCAGGTGGTCGGCGGCGAGCGCGGCCAGCGGCCGGGCGGTCAGCCACTCGATGTGCTCCGGGGTCAGCCGGTCCTGGTCCGACAGCAGGCCGCCGTTGATCTCCCAGCTGCGGGCGAAGCTGCGCGGCCCGAAGTCGGACGGCACCGGCTGGTCGCCGAAGTGGTACATGCCCAGCGCGAGGATCTCGTGGTTGCCCAGCAGCGTCTGGACCTGGCCGCCGGCTTCCGCCGCCTGCGCTTCGAGCTGGATGACCAGGTCGATGGCACCCACGCCGTCCGGCCCGCGGTCGACGAAGTCACCGAGGAACCACAGCTGGTCCTCGCCCCCTGACCAGTTGTCTTCGTCGTCCACCAACCCCTCGGCGCGCAGTGCTTCGGCCAGTTCGTCCCGGTGGCCATGCACGTCGCCCACCACAAATGTGGAGTTGCTCATCCGGTGACGATAAGCCCTGCTCGCGACGGGGTCTCGATCAGCCTTCCCCGAATGGGTCGGTCGTCTTCCCGATCAGGTCGGCGATGGAGTCGAGCACCAGAGTGGGCCGATACGGATAGCGTTCGGCCGACTCCCTGGTGGAGATGCCGGTGAGCACCAGAATCGTCTGCAGCCCGGCTTCGATGCCCGAGTGCACGTCCGTGTCCATCCGGTCGCCGATCATCAGCGTCGACTCCGAATGGGCACCCAATCGGCGCAACGCCGAGCGCATCATCAACGGGTTCGGCTTGCCGACGTAGTACGGCGAACGCCCGGTGGCCTTCTCGATCAGCGCCGCGACGGAACCGGTGGCGGGCATCGAGCCCTCGACGCTCGGGCCGGTCGCGTCCGGGTTGGTCGCGATGAACTTCGCGCCGCCCTCGATCAGCCGGATCGCCCGCGTGATGGCGCTGAAGCTGTACGTGCGGGTCTCGCCCAGCACGACGTAGTCGGGGTCGCGCTCGGTCAGGACGTAGCCGACCTCGTGCAGCGCCGTCGTCAGGCCCGCTTCGCCGATGACGTACGCCGTGCCGTTGGGCCGCTGCGACGAGAGGAACTTCGCCGTCGCCAGCGCCGACGTCCAGATCGCTTCCTCGGGGATGTCGAGCCCGGTGCGCTCCAGACGCGCCCGCAGGTCACGCGGGGTGTAGATCGAGTTGTTCGTCAGCACCAGGAAGCCGATGCCGTTCGCCTTCAGCTCGGCGAGGAACTCGTCGGCCCCGGGAACGAGGTGCTCCTCCTTCACCAGGACGCCGTCCATGTCGGAGAGATACGTCCACCGGCGCTCATCCATGGGCGAAACCTATCACGCGCGCGAGACACCTGCGTTCGCCGACGAAAAGGGTTACAGTGGGAATTGCCGGTATCGCGAGGGGAGACGCGTACCCGGCCACCGAGGGGGTTCGGGGGAATTCATCGCACACGTCGTCGACGGAAACGTCGTGGCGCAATTCGTCCTGCCCCCGCACCACGAGGGGGAGAAACGCATGACCGGAATCATCGAGCGCCCGGCGACGACCGGGCCGATCACCGCGCCGAACTGGGGACTCACCAAGTTCCTCGACCCACTGCGCGTTCCACCGGCGCTCCGGCCGCATTCCTGGCGCCACGACGCGACCACCATTCCGATGGTGACGAAGCACCAGCGGCTCCACTCACAATTGCCGCCGAGTACATTGTGGACGTACGCGGGACATTTCCCGGGTCCGACTATCGACGTGCGCACCGGCGAACAACTGCGGATTTCGTGGTCGAACGAAATCGACGGTGACTTTCCGCTCGTCGCCGTTCAGGGCCCGGTGGCGGACGCGCCGGCGAGCCGGCCCGGCCGCGAGCTGGACCGGCCCGGCTACTCCGTCATCGACGGCGTCGCCGACCTGCCGGCGTGGACCGTGGTGCACCTGCACGGCGCCCGGACCAACGCGGGCAACGACGGCTGGGCGCACAACGCCGGCCTGAAGGGCACTTCGCAGCTGACGGAGTACCAGAACGCCCAGCCCGCGATGCCGCTCTGGTACCACGACCACGCGATGGCGATCACGCGCTTCAACGTGCACACCGGCCTCGCCGGGATGTACCTCATCCGCGACGGCGAGGAGGACGCGCTCGACCTGCCGCACGGCGACCACGAGATCCCGCTGGTCATCACCGACCGCAACCTCGACACCGACCCGGCGACCGGCGCGCTCACCGGGCAGCTGCTGTTCAAGGTCCCGGTCGTCCCGAACGGCCCGATGATCCCGTTCACCGGCCCGTTCAACCTGGTCAACGGCGTCATCTGGCCGCACTTGGACGTCGACGCACGGTGGTACCGCTTCCGGCTGCTCAACGCGGCCAACTCGCGGTTCTACACGCTGAACCTGGTCGACGAGGACAACCGGCCGGTGAACGACGCCGTCCGCCTGATCGGCACCGACGGCGGCCTGCTGCCGGTACCCGCGGAACTGCCCGCGGCCGGCCTGACCGTCGCCCCGGCCGAGCGCTTCGACGTGCTGATCGACTTCAGCCGCTTCAAGGGCCGCAAGCTCAAGCTGCGCAACGCCGACCCGCGCCTCGGCACGGTCGAGCCGGACCTGATGGAGTTCCGGGTCGACGGCCGCGCGAAGCACGACCCGTTCCGGCTGCCGGCGACGATCTCGACGTCCTACACGCGGCTGGTGCACGGCTCGACGCTGCCGGAGGACCACGACCACGTCTGGGTCGCGCTGCTGCTCAACGCTGAGGGCCACCCCGAGATGTGGGACCTCGAAGAACTGGACACGCCGGATCCCGGCGGCGAGGGGATCATCCAGCTCGCCGACCCGGCCGGGCCGCTGCGCACGTTCCGGATGATCGGGAAGATCTTCGACGACACCACCGGCATCTTCATCGACCACGACCGGTGGGCGGTGTGGAACATCCTGCACGTCGCGAACGGCGGGCCAGCGCACCCGATCCACATCCACCTGACGGAGTTCCAGGCGCTCTTCCGGCGGGCCTTCACCACGACGTTCGACCAGGCGTCGGCCCGGACGACCGCGCCGCTCGCCGGGTTCACCGACGTCCCGCTGGAGAAGTACGAAGAGGGCTGGAAGGACACGATCATCGTGAACCCCGGCCAGTGGGTGAGCGTGGCCGGGCGGTTCGGCGGTGGCACCGGCGAGTTCATGTACCACTGCCACATCCTCGACCACGAGGACGAAGGCATGATGCGGCCGTTCGTCGTGCACCCGCCGGAGGTGGCGAAGTTCCACGTCCACCCGGGCGGCGGCCACCACCACGACGGCTGAGCGGTCTGCCGCGGCCCGGTCGTGAGTGTTTAGGGCGGTTCTAACCGCCCTAAACACTCACGACAAGCCGCGGCAGAGTCAGGAAGTGGCGGCCGGGTGCACGCTGACCGTCGCGGCCTTGACCGACAGCGTCACCGCTGTGCCGGGTTCGAGGGCCAGCTCGGCCACCGCGGCCGGGGTGAGGTCGGCGGTGAGGCCGTGCACCCAGCCGTCGCCCTCGGCCCGGACGCGGATCACCGGCCCGTGCGGCTCCAGCGCGGCGACGACGGCGCCGGCGGTGTTGCGCGGGCTCCCCCGGTGCTCGCCGTCGCGGGAGTAGACGGCGACGGCGTTCGGCGGGAACACCGCGACCGCCGGCTCGCCCCGGACCACATCGGCCGCCGGGATGCCGGACACGACGGCACCCGACGCCGTCCGCAGGCCGTCTTCGACCGCCGTGCCGGCGATCAGGTTGAGGCCGGCGATCCGCGCGGTGAACGCCGTTCGCGGGGCGGACAGCACGTCACGGGTCGGGCCGCGTTCGACGACGCGGCCGTCGTTCATCACCGCGACGTGGTCGGCGAGCGCGAGCGCGTCGAGCGGGTCGTGCGTGACCAGGACGGTCGTCGGCCCGGTCTTCAGCACGCGCCGCAGCAGGCCGCGGATCGCGGGCGCGGCGTCGACGTCGAGGGCGGCGAACGGCTCGTCGAGCAGCAGCAGGTCCGGCTGGGCGGCGAGCGCCCTGGCGATCGCGACGCGCTGGGCCTGCCCGCCGGACAGCTGGCCGGGACGCCGGCCGGCCAGCTCGACGGCGTCCACTTCGGCCAGCCAGTGGTGGGCGAGGTCGCGGGCGGCGCGGCGGCCGGTGCCGGTCGAGCGCGGCGAGAACGCGACGTTGTCCACCGCGGACAGGTGCGGGAAGAGCAGCGCGTCCTGCGAAAGCAGCCCGATGCCACGCCGGTGCGGCGCCAGCTCGGCCAGCGACCGCCCGGCCACGGTGATCTCCGCGGACCGCGGCGCGACCAGCCCGGCGAGGCAGCCGAGCACCGTCGACTTGCCGGAGCCGTTCGGGCCCAGCAGCGCCAGCACCGTCCCGGTGGGCACGTCGATGTCCACGTCGAGCTCGAACGAACCGCGGACGACCTCGATCCGGGCGGTCAGGCTCATCGCAGCCCGCCTTCCCACGAGCGCGGGCGCGCGACGGCGATCACGACGACCGCCACGACGATCAGCAGCAGCGCGAGCGCCACCGCGCTGTCGACGTCCACTTCGGCCTGCTGGTAGACCTCCAGCGGCAGCGTGCGGGTGACGTCTTCGAGGCTGCCGGCGAAGGTGATCGTCGCGCCGAACTCGCCGAGCGCGCGGGCGAAGCTGAGGACGACGCCGGAGCCGAGCGAGGGCAGCAGCAGCGGCAGGGTGACCCGGCGGAAGACGGTCCAGGGCCGCGCGCCGAGCGTCGCGGCGACCTGCTCGTAGCGGTCGCCGGAGCCGCGCAGCGCCCCTTCGAGGCTGACCACGAGGAACGGCATCGCGACGAACGTCTGCGCGATGACCACCGCGGTCGTGGTGAACGGCACCGACTCCCCGGTCAGCGTGGTGATCAGCATGCCGAGGAAGCCCTTGCGGCCGAGCAGGTAGAGCAGCGCGAGCCCGCCGACGACCGGGGGCAGCACCAGCGGCAGCAGCACGATCGAGCGCAGCAGGCGGACGCCGGCGAACCGGGCGCGGGCGAGCACGACGGCCAGCGGCACGCCGAGCAGCACGCAGGCCACAGTGGACAACGAGGCCGTGATCAGCGACAGCCGCAGCGCGTGCAGCGACGACGGCGTGACGATGAGCGCGGGGAACCGCGTGAGGTCGGAGCGCACCAGCAGCCCGACGACGGGGAGCACGACCAGCGCCAGCGCGAGCGTGGCGGGCACGGCGAGCACCCACGGAACCCGCGAACGGCCGGCCGGGGACTTCCCCGGCCGGCCGTTCACGAGGTGCTTACGCCGCAGGGCCGAACCCGACCTTCGTCAGCTCCGCCTTGCCCTCCGCGCCGAGCACGAACTCGTCGAACTCCTTGGCCAGCGCGCTCTGCCCGCCCTTGACCACGGCGATCGGGTAGTTGTTGATCGCGCCGCTCGCCTCGGGGAAGTCGACCTTGTCGACCTTGCCCGCGGCCGAGGTGGCGTCGGTCACGTAGACCAGGCCCGCGTCGGCGTCGCCGGACTGGACCTTGGCCAGCACCTGCTTGACGTCCTGCTCCTCGCTCTTCGGCTTGAGCGTGACGCCGGTGCTCGTCTCGACCTTCTTCGTCGCCGAGCCGCACGGCACCTGCGCGGCGCAGGTCACCACGGTCAGCCCGGCCTTGTTCAGGTCGGCGAACGTCTTGATGGCCTTGGGGTTGCCCGGGGCGACGGCGATGGCGAGCTTGTTCGTGGCGAACACGGTCGGCTGGCCGTCGATCACCCCGCCCTGCACGGCCTTGTCCATGTTGGTCTGGTCGGCGGAGGCGAAGACGTCGGCCTTCGCGCCGTTGGTCAGCTGCTGGACCAGACCGGACGAACCGGCGAAGCTGAACTTCACGGTGACGCCGGAGTGCGCGGCTTCGAACTCCTTGCCGAGCGCGGTGAACGACTCGGTGAGGGACGCGGCGGCGAACACGGTCAGCGTGCCGCCCGCCTCACCGGTGCCCTTGGGCGCCGGCGCGCTGGCCGACGACCCGCCGGGCTGCGTGCTGGGCTCGTCCGAGCTGCTGCACGCGCCCGCGAACAGGGCGACGGCCGCGACGGCCAGAGCAAGGTTCTTCATCGACTTCCTTCCGGTGTCTCCACCACGACAGTGGTCGCCTTGACCACCGCGACCGCGAGCACCCCCGGGCGCAGGCCCAGCTCGCGTACGGCTTCCGTACTCATCAGGGACACCACACGGTGTGCCCCGCACTGCAGTTCCACCTGGGCCATCACCTTGTCGGCGACGACCTCGGTGACCAGCCCGACGAACTTGTTGCGGGCGGAGCGGCCGACCGGGGACGGGTCGTCGGGGCCGCTCGCCTGGGCACGGGCGAACCCGGCCAGCTGGGCACCGTCCACGACCTTGCGGCCGGCGGCGTCGTCGGTGGCGGTCAGCTGGCCCGCGCGCACCCAGCGGCGGACCGTGTCGTCACTGACCCCGAGCAGGCGCGCGGCCTCGGACAACCGAAATTGCGGCATAGCGCAGACATTATCGCCGCAGTTGAGGAAAAGCTACGCGGGGCGCGAATTGTGCATGATCTCGGCGCGCAGCTGTTCCAGCATGACATTCTGATAACGCTCGATGACTTTTCGTTCGGCCGGTGAGAACTGCGCGAGGCTCTCGCGAAGCCCGTCGAAGGCTGACTGGAAGAGCGGCGCGTAGCGCTCGGCGGCCCCGGGCACGACCTCGACGAGGACCTTGCGGCGGTCCTCCGGGTCGCGGACGCGGCGGACCAGCCCGACCTTCTCCAGCCGGTCGATGACCCCCGTGACCGCGCCGGTCGAGAGCCCGGTGAGCTCGGCGATCCGGCCCGCGGTGAGCGGCCCGGCCGCCTGTCCGACCAGGTCGAACGTCTTGTGGTCGGTACCGGACAGGCCCATCCGCTCGGCGATCCTGGCGTGCCGGAGTACGGTCAGCGTGCTGCTTTCGCGACCCAATTCCGCGAAGCGGAAGAGTTCCGCTTCGGGCACCGGGTACGGCTTTTCCGTCGTGCTCGACATCACGAGTCCTTCTCCCGGCGTGCCGACCGGGGTAGTTCGGCCGCTGAACCACTCACTCCGCAAAGTATCCTAGCGATCACCTCGCTTCGCGCGTTCCAGAGTTAGGCTGTGCGTAATGACGGCAGTGGATCTCGGGTTTCCTCGCGTCCCCGGTACACGAGGTTCGTCTCGTGTGCCCCGACCCGAGAACCCACGACTCATCGACACCTTCGGCCGGGTGGCCACCGATCTGCGGGTTTCCCTGACGGATCGGTGCAACCTGCGCTGCACCTACTGCATGCCCGCCGAAGGCCTCGACTGGATGCCGGGCGAGGAAGTCCTGACCGACGACGAGCTGGTCCGGCTGATGCGGATCGCCGTCGAGATGCTGGGCGTCACCGACATCCGGCTCACCGGCGGTGAACCGCTGCTGCGGCCGGGCCTCGAGGACCTCGTCGCGCGGATCACGGCGCTCGAGCCGCGGCCCCGGCTGTCCATGACCACCAACGGGATCGGTCTGGCCAAGCGCGCGAAGGACCTCGCGGCCGCCGGGCTGGCCCGAATCAACGTCTCGCTCGACACCGTCGACCCCGCGACCTTCCTCGAGATCACCCGGCGCGACCGGCTCTCGCACGTGCTGGCCGGCATGGCCGCCGCGCGTGACGCCGGGATGACACCGGTCAAGGTCAACGCCGTGCTGATGCGGGGCGTCAACGACACCGAAGCCGTGGCGCTGCTGAAGTTCTGCCTCGCCGAGGGCTACCACCTGCGGTTCATCGAGCAGATGCCGCTGGACGCCCAGCACGGCTGGAACCGCGGCGAGATGATCACCGCGTCGGAGATCCTCGGGATGCTGGGCACGGAGTTCTCGCTGAGCCCGTTCCCGGTGTCCCGCGGCGGGGCGCCGGCCGAGCGCTGGCTGGTCGACGGCGGCCCGGGCGACGTCGGCGTGATCGCGTCGGTGACCCGGCCGTTCTGCGCCGCCTGCGAGCGGACCCGGCTGACCGCGGACGGCGCGGTGCGCTCCTGCCTGTTCAGCAACGACGAGACCGACCTGCGCGCCCTCGTGCGCGCGGGTGTGCGCGATGAAGAAGTGGCGGACGCCTGGCGGGCGACAATGTGGGGGAAGCTCGCGGGGCACGAGATCAACGACGCCGGGTTCGCACAGCCGATCCGGCCGATGAGCGCGATCGGCGGCTGAGATGACGACCCTGACCATCGTGGTCCGGTACTTCGCCGCGGCGCGCGCCGCGGCCGGTGAAGAAGAGGAGAAGGTGCAGCTGCCTTCGAACGCTTCGGTCGCCGACGCCGTGGCCGAGCTGCGCCGCCTCCACCCGGAGCGGCTGCCGCGGGTCCTGGAGGCCGTCAGCTACCTGCTCGACGGCATCGCGGTCCGCGACCTCACCCGCCGCCTCAAGGACGGCGCCGAGCTGGACGTCCTCCCGCCCTTCGCCGGCGGCTGACCTTCTCCTCTACATAAGGGCGCCGTCCCGCGTGCTGCCCCGCTGATCCCGCGTCTCTCCTATAGATAGGTGCGCCGGCCCTCCGCGTACGCGAACCGCCCGGCCGAGCGGGCCACTTCCCCTCCCCCGATAACCGCCGACCGCTCGGGTACGGCAGCCGACCGCTCGCCGACGCGGGTCCGGCGCCCCGGCGTGGCACCCCACCGCGGCCGGGCGTTCGCGGGACGCTGAATCCGCGGTCGATCCCACTCCGTCCGGTGACCCGTCTCGCCTGGTCGGACACGGTCCGTCGCCCCCGCCGGCACCCGCCGCCCGGACGGACGCCTCCGACCGTGCTCGCAAACCCCTCGAACAGGTGGGGCCGGAGTTACTCATGGGGCACCAGAGGCCACTGTCAAGTCTGGCGAACCACCGGGGGACTCCATAAGATGCGCCCCCCATTCGTGAACCGGGCGGCCCGAAAGGGCCATTCACTGCGCAAAACACGTGATGCAAGCCTCACGATCCGTGCTTTGTCTCGGCAAGGAAACGGACAGATAACGGCCCGCTGACCTGCGTAGACACCCACATCGACGGGGGTTGCGTGCCGTTACTGTGACGTAGGTCACGCCCCGAATAATTTCCGATCACGGTCATCGTTACGTACCGTCGCTAATCGGCTGGCCCCGACCAGTCACGCAACACCGGGAATCCGTAGCGCCTAGCCCTGTCCGACGGATCCCCGGACCCATACCCCGAGCGAAAGCATTTCCGGACAGGGACGAGGGGACGAGGACGACGCGTCGTGCGTCGGAGCCGTCTGCCGGTCTGAGAGGGCCGGCGCCAGGACCCCGATCCTGACCCTCAGCACAAGTCTCGTAGGCGCAGGGAAGCCTGAGAAGCATTCAGATGTCTTACCGAGGCAAGCACCGCAAGATGTCCGCTGCCACCCGCACCGTCGCTCGCGTCGCCATCGCGGGCATCGCGGTCGGCGCCCCCCTCGCGATCGCCGCGACCCCCGCGTCGGCGACGAACTGGGACGCGATCGCGCAGTGTGAGAGCGGCGGCAACTGGAGCATCAACACCGGCAACGGCTACTACGGCGGCCTGCAGTTCACGCAGAGCACCTGGAAGGCCTACGGCGGCACCGGCAGCGCCCAGGGCGCGTCGCGTGACCAGCAGATCGCCGTGGCCGAGCGCGTTCTACAGGGCCAGGGCATCGGCGCCTGGCCGGTCTGCGGCAAGAAGGGCGGCGGCGGTTCGTCGACGGCCCCGCGGACCGCGAAGACCACCACGCCCAAGAAGGTGACTCCCAAGAAGAGCACCCCGGTGGCCCCGAAGCAGGCCGCGGCCCCCAAGCAGGCCGCTGCCCCGTCGGCGACCGGCGTGAGCAGCTCGAACCCGGCCGGTGACTACACCGTCGTGGCGGGCGACACGCTGTCCAAGATCGCCAAGCAGTTCAGCGTCACCGGCGGCTACCAGAAGCTGCAGGACCTGAACGCGAAGTACATCCCGAACGCGGACATGATCCTCGTCGGGCAGAAGATCGCCACCAAGTGACGATCGCGCAGTGATGCGCAGGTCCGGCCTCGAGCCGTGACATCGGGAACCCTCCACCGCCAATCCCCCGGGCGGTGGAGGGTTCTTGTCATTCGCCCCGGACCCGGCGCGCTTGCGCGAGCTGCAGCCGCTCGCCGCGGCGCAGCAGGTCGATGATGAACACCAGTTCTTCCGCGGAGTACCGCTCGAGCAGCTCACGCCCGGCCCGTTCGACCGGTGCGTAGACCTCCTCCAGCAGGTCCACCGCGTGCGGGGTCAGCTCCACCACCGCCCGGCGCCGATCCTCGGCGTCGGTTTTTCGCGACAGGTGCCCGGCGTGGATCAGCCGCTGGATCGCCGTCGTCGTCGCGGCCGGGCTCAGGCCGGCCGCCGTGGCCAGCCCGCCGGCCGTCAGCGTGCCCGCCGTCATGACCAGGCCGATGATCCGCAGATCCGTCCGGTTGACGCCGAACGCCGCCGCCGCGGCCTCGTCGACCAGGTCGTCGGCCGCGCCGAAGTCGGCCGCGGCGTGGGTGGCCTCGGCGATCAGCTCGGCCCGGGACGGCAGTTGTTTCGACACTCGAAAGAGTCTACCTTGACGGGCAACTCCTTCGATCGTCGAAAGGTTTGCTCTCGTGACGACCCTCCCCGGCTGGCTGCGGCCCGCCAACCGGCTCATCCGCCTGCTGACGCGGGCCGGGCTGCCCCTCGGCACCATCCACGTCCTGACGGTCCCGGGCCGCCGCTCGGGTGCGCCGCGGGCCACGCCGGTCTCCCCGCTGACCGTCGACGGCCACCGCTACGTCATCGCCGGCCTGCCGGAGTCCGACTGGGCACGCAACGTCCGCGCCGCGGGCCGCGGCGAGCTCGCGCGCGGCCGCCGCCGGCAGCCGGTGACGCTCACCGAGGTCACCGACCCCGGCCTGCGCCGCGAGGTCGTGCGCGCATTCCCGCGCGAGGTCCCGCACGGGGTGCCGATGTTCGTCAAGCTGGGCATCGTCACGAAAGCGGACCCGGACGAGTTCGCCGCGGCGGCCGACCGGGTCGCGGTCTTCCGGATCGCCCCCGCGGCGGGCTGACCGCACGTCAGGGCGAGTTGACCCACTCGTCCGTGCCGTCGGTGAAGTGCTGGTGCTTCCAGACCGGGAGCCGGGCCTTGACCTCGTCCACCAGCTCCGCGCACGCCGTGAACGCCTGGCCGCGGTGCTCGGCCGCCACCGCGATCGCCAGCGCGACGTCGCCGATCGTCAGCGCGCCGATGCGGTGGCTGACCGCGACCGCCCGGACGCCGGTCCAGCGGGCCGACAGGTCGGCCACGACGTCCGCGATGACCTGGCTCGCGCTCGGGTGGCCCTCGTAGGTCAGGTCGCGCACGCCCTTGCCGCCGTCGTGGTCACGGACCACGCCGGCGAACGTCACCACCGCGCCCGCGGCGTCGTCCTCGACCAGGCGGGCGTGCTCCTCGACCGAGAGCGGCTCCGAGGCCACCAGCGCCCGCGCGACGCGGACCGCCGGGCCCGTGGGGACCGCGCGCGGGTGGTCGCCGCCGGCCAGCTGGTCGACGGCGTGGTCCAGGATGCCGTCGAGGACACCCAAACCGTCCTTGACGCCGCCGCTGGAGCCCGGGAGGTTCACGACGAGGGTCCTCCCCGCAACCCCGGCCACACCGCGCGAGAGGACCGCTGAGGGCACCTTGGGCAGGCCCGCCGCGCGGATCGCGTCCGCGACGCCCGGCAGCTCGTGGTCCAAGACCGCCTTCGTGACGTCCGGGGTGCGATCGGTCGGCGAGATCCCGGTGCCGCCGGTGGTGAGCACGACGGCCACGCCGTCGGCCAGCGCGGCCCGCAGCGCCACCCCGACCGGGTCGCCGTCCTCGACCACGACCGGCGCCGGGACGTCGTACCCGCGATCGGCCAGCCAGGCGGCGATCACCGGGCCGGTCTTGTCCTCGTAGATCCCCTTCGCGGCGCGGTTGGACGCCACGATCACCCGCGCAGTGCGCTTCACGGCCGCTCCCAGGTCCCGGTCTTGCCGCCGTCCTTGCGGAGCAGGCGGACCTCGTCCAGCGTCGCCGCCGGATCGACGGCCTTGATCATGTCGTGCACGGTCAGCCCGGCCACGGCCACCGCGGTCAGCGCCTCCATCTCGACGCCGGTGACGTCGGTGGTCTTGGCGGTCGCGCGGATCCGCACCTCGGCCTCGCCGAGCTCGAACTCGACCTTGACCCCGGACAACGCGATCTGGTGGCACAGCGGGATCAGCTCGGGCACCCGCTTGGCGCCCATGATCCCGGCGATCCGCGCGGTGGCCAGCGCGTCACCCTTCGGGAGGCCGTCGGTGGCGAGCAGCCGGAGCACCTCGGCGGTGGTCCGCACGGTGCCGGCCGCGAGCGCGGTGCGCGCGGAAGCGGTCTTGCCGGAGACGTCGACCATCCGGGCGGCGCCGGTCTCGTCGACGTGGCTGAGTTCACTCACCAGCCGAGGCTACTTTCCGCCGGTGCAGGGCGAAGAGCAGGTGACCGGTTTCGCACCGGCGCCGCGAGCTGGGGGTCCCGGGCGCCGGTGCTCGCCGGTTGGTCTCTTGGGACGGCCAAGAGCCTAGGGCGCGCGGAACACCGCCGTCGTCCGTCCGGGGACGGATTCGAAGATCAGCCGAAATGGTGACTCAGCGCTCGGCGCGGACGGCCTTGCGCACCGCCTCGGCGACCGCGGGCGCCACCGCGCTGTCGAACACGCTCGGCACGATGAACGACGCGTTGAGCTTGCCGTTGTCGACGACGTCGGCGATCGCGTCGGACGCGGCCAGCAGCATGTCGTCGTCGATGTTGTTGGCGTGCGCGTCGAGCAGGCCGCGGAAGACGCCCGGGAAGGCCAGCACGTTGTTGATCTGGTTCGGGAAGTCGCTGCGGCCGGTCGCGACGACGGCCGCGTGCTGCTGCGCCTCGAGCGGGTCGATCTCCGGGTCCGGGTTGGCCAGCGCGAAGACGACCGCGTCGTCCTTCATGGTCGCGACCTGCTCGGCGCCGAACAGGTTGGGCGCCGAGACGCCGATGAAGACGTCCGCGCCGACCAGGGCCTCGTGCAGGGTGCCGCTGACCTGCTCGGCGTTGGTGTGCGACGCGATCCAGGTCAGGTTGTCGTCGAGGTTGCCGCGCGCGGAGTGGACGATGCCGTCGATGTCCGCGGCGACGATGTCGCCCGGGTTCTTGCGCAGCAGCAGCCGGATGATCGCCGAGCCGGCCGCGCCGACGCCGCTGACCACGATCTTGCAGTCCTCGATGTTCTTCTTGACCACGCGCAGGGCGTTGCGCAGCGCGGCGACGACCACGATCGCGGTGCCGTGCTGGTCGTCGTGGAACACCGGGATGTCCAGCTGCTCGCGCAGCCGCTTCTCGATCTCGAAGCAGCGCGGCGCGGCGATGTCCTCGAGGTTGATGCCCGCGTAGACCGGCGCGAGCGCCTTGACGATCATGATGATCTCTTCGGTGTCCTGGGTGTCCAGGCAGACCGGCCAGGCGTCGACGTCGGCGAACTTCTTGAACAGCGCCGCCTTGCCCTCCATCACCGGCAGCGCCGCGGCGGGGCCGATGTTGCCCAGGCCGAGCACGGCGGACCCGTCGGTGACCACCGCGACGGTGTTGCGCTTGATGGTCAGCCGCCGGGCGTCCTCGGGGTTCGCCGCGATCGCCTGGCAGACGCGCGCGACGCCCGGGGTGTAGGCGCGGGAGAGGTCGTCACGGTTGCGGAGCGCGACCTTGGGGGTGACCTCGATCTTGCCGCCGAGGTGGATCAGGAACGTCCGGTCGGAGACCTTGCGGACCTTGACGCCGGGCAGCGAGTCGAGCGTCTGGGTGATGTCGTTCGCGTGGTTCTCCGACAGCGCGTTGGCGCTGATGTCGACCACGATCGAGTCGGAGTGGGACTCCACGACGTCGAACGCGGTCAGCACGCCACCGACGCGCCCGACGGCGGTGGTGAGGTCACCGGCCGCGCTGGACGAGGCCGGGGCCTCGACCCGGACGGTGATCGAATATCCGGGACCGGGAACCGGCATGGCTTACTCCCACGTGGGAAAGAGGGCTTGGGACGGGAGCGAACCTACTCCCGTGACCGCCCTCACGAGGCCCCGATACCGGTACTGACCAGTAACTATGCGATCAGCGGTTGATCTCGGTCTCGGGGTGCACGTAGGGCACCGTGTCGAGCGGGAACGTGAGATCCCCGAACGGCGACAGCGCGCCCTGGCGGTCCGACGCCAGTTCGGTCACGGGGTGCTCACCGGCCTCGCCCGGCCAGGTCGGGTCGACACCCTTGTGCTTCTTCTCGCCCTTGGCCACAACGTCCTCCCACACAGCCGTCCTTGTTCTCGGTGACAGTCTGCCCGAGCCGAGGCGAGCTCGGCCAACCGCCCGGTACCCTGGTCCTTCTATGCCCGCGACCTCCTTGGCGGACTGGCTGCGTGCGGAGCCCGACGCCGCACTCGCAGAGCTGCTCCGCACGCGTCGCGACTTGTCGACGCCGCCGCCCTCCGACAGCACGGTGCTGGCCACCCGTGCCGGCACCCCGGGCTCGGTCGCGCGTGCCTGCGAAGACCTCGACACCGTCACACTGGCCGTGCTCGAAGCGTGCCTGCTGACCGGCGCGGACCGCGACCCCGTGCCGGTCGAAGACGTCGCGAAGCTGGTCGGCGCCGACATCGCGGCGCCGTTGACCCGGCTCCGCGCGCGGGCGCTGGTCTGGGGCTCGGACGACGCGCTGCGCGTGCCGCCCGCGGTCCGGGAGGCGCTCGGGCCGTTCCCGGCCGGGCTGGGCACGCCGTCGCCGGCGCTGGCCGGCGAAGACCTCGAGGCGCGGCTGGCCGAGCTGTCCGACGACGAACGCGGCGTGCTGAACGCGCTGGCCGCGGGCCCGCCGATCGGCCGCACCCGCGACGCGGGGATCGACCTCACGCTGAAGAAGGCCGAAACGCCGGTGCAGAAGCTGCTCGCCCGCGGGCTGCTGCTGCGGCGCGACGACCAGACCGTCGAGCTGCCGATGGAGCTCGGGGTCGCGGTGCGCGGCGGGGTGTTCGGACCGGGCACGCTCACCGAGCCCGAGCTGCCGGTGCACCCGCACCGGGCGTCCACTCTGGACGAAGCCGCGGCCGGTGAGGCGATGGAGTTCCTGCGCCACACCGAATCCCTGCTGCGCGGGTGGTCGGCGGCGCCGCCCCCGGTGCTCAAGTCGGGCGGCCTCGGCGTGCGCGAGCTGAAGAAGCTGGCCAAGGACCTCGAGATCGACGAGACGCAGGCGACGCTGCTGGCCGAGCTGGCCGTCGGGGCCGGGCTCGTCGCGGACAGCGAGGCGAGCGTGCCCGAATGGGTGCCGACGACGCTGACCGACTCCTGGCTCGCGTCACCGACCGCGCAGCGCTGGATGACGCTCGCGCAGGCGTGGCTCGAGCTGCCGCGGCTGCCCGGGCTCGCCGGCGGCCGCGACGCCAAGGACAAGCCGGTCGCGCCGCTGTCCGAAGAGCTCCGGCGGCCGCTGGCGCCGGTCGCGCGCCGCCGCGTGCTGGCCACGCTGGCGGCCCTGCCCGAGGGCGCCGGGGTGAAGAGCGTCGACGAGCTGGTCGCGGTGCTCGCCTGGCGGGCCCCCCGCCGTGGCGGGCGGCTGCGGGACGAGACGGTGCGCTGGACCATGGCCGAGGCGAGCGCGCTCGGCCTGATCGGGCTCGGCGGCGTCACGACGGCGACGCGGGCGCTGCTGGCCGACGACCGCCCGGCCGCCGTCGAAGCGATCCTGGACGCGCTGCCCGCGCCGGTGAACCACGTGCTGCTCCAGGCCGACCTGACGGTGGTCGCGCCGGGGCCGCTGGAACCGGAACTGGCCACCGAGATGGAAGCGGTCGCCGACATCGAGTCGGCCGGCCACGCGACGGTCTACCGGATCACCGAAGGCTCGGTCCGGCGCGCGCTCGACACCGGCCGGACGGCCGACGAGCTGCACGCGCTGTTCAAGGCGAAGTCCGCGACGCCGGTGCCGCAGGGCCTGAGCTACCTGGTCGACGACGTCGCGCGGCGGCACGGGCGGCTGCGCGGCGGGGTCGCGGCGTCGTTCCTGCGGTGCGACGACGAGGCGCTGCTGGCCGAGGTGCTCGCCCACCCGATCGCCGCGGAGCACGACCTGCGGCTGATCGCGCCGACCGTCGTGATCAGCCCGGATCCCCTGCACGAGGTCCTGACCGGGCTGCGCGGCGCCGGGTTCGCCCCGGCCGCGGAGGGCCCGGACGGCCGGGTCGTCGACATCCGCCCCGGCGGCAGGCGGCTGCCGGCGAAGGCCCGCGCGCCCCGGCGCAACCCGGGCGAGCAGGCGGTGCTGACCGAGGACCAGGCGGAGCGGATCGTCTCCAACCTGCGCGCGGGCGACGCGGCCTCGGCGCGGCGCCGGGGTTCGACGGTCAAGGCGCCGGGCGGCGGCGGCGCGGACACGTCGGCGACGCTCGAGCTGCTGTCCCGGGCCACGCTCGAACGCCGTGAGGTCTGGATCGGCTTCGTCGACTCGCGCGGCACCGCCAGCCAGCGCGTCGTCCGCCCCATCCGCGTCGGCGGCGGGATCCTCGAAGGCGACAACAACGAGCGCTACTCCCTGCACCGCATCACCTCGGCGGCGCTGGTCGAGGACTGATCACCCGCGATCCGGTGAATCGGCACCGGACTGCGCGCCGACGTGGTAAGCCTGGGTCCTTCGGAAGTCAGGGGAGGGACCATGAAGCGAGGAACACGCGTGACCGCGGTGGCCGCGGCGGTGGTGGTGAGCGGGCTGGGGTTCGCCGGGACGGCGAGCGCCGTCGGACCGCCGGTCTACACGAAGTACGCGGTCGTGGGCACCACGCACGTCGCGAAGCCCGACGCGAACGTCAAGCTCGGGCCGGGGACGGTCGAGATGTACACCGACATCGGGCCCTACACCTACTACGGGACGTTCACGCTGCCGTCGGCGCGGGTCACGAGCGGCGCGGTCAGCGCCACGGTGACGCTCGGCCCGGCCCGGATCGAGGGCTCGTCGTTCGGCGGGTTCACGGGCACCGCGACCTGGCCGGTGCGCGTCTCGGACGTCACGGTCGGCGGCGCCCCGTACGACGTCGGCCCCGCGTGCGGCACCGCCCAGCCGGTGACGACGGAGATCACGTCGGCCGACTTCACGCTCTCGACCGGCGGCCACCTGAAGTCGACCTACACGATCGGCACCTTCGCGAACTGCGGTCCGGGGACGGCCCCGGTCAACGCGGCGGTCCCGGGGCCCGGCAACACACTGGCCCTGACCCTCACGCCCTGAGCCTGCCGCAGCTTGTCGTGAGTGGTCAGGGCGGTTCTAACCGCCCTGACCACTCACGACGGGTGTGGCGCAGGTCGGGTTACAGGGCCCGCAGGCCCGCCAGGACGCGTTCCATGAAGTCGCGGGACGAGCGGTCGCCCAGGATCAGCTCGGTGTGGTGGACCAGCACCAGCCCGATGTCGGCCATGTCCCCGACCAGCACCTTCACCACGCCCAGCGGCAGCCGCAGGTGCGCGGCGATCTCCGCGATCGACCGCGTGTCGAGGCACAGGTCGCAGATCCGGCGGTGCTCGACCGACCGGACACCGCGGTAGCGGCGGCCGTCGTCGGACGTCGAGACCAGGGCCTCGAGCGCCAGGTTGTGGTCGGACCGGGTGCGGCCACCGGTGCGGGTGTACGGGCGCACCCGCGAACCGGCCGAAGCCACCGGGACCGGGCTCGCCACGCGTGCGGCGGGCTCGTTCCAGGGGGCCGGTTCGTCGTAGCCGTAGGGCTCGGGCGGCTGCGGGATCCAGCGGGTCTCCGGGTCCGGCGGCGGCGTCCAGCCGGCGCGCGGGTCGACCGGCGGGGCCCACGACGGCGCGGGCGCCTGGGCCCGGGGGCGGGACGCGGGCGGGCGCGGGGCCGGCGGCCGGGGTGCGGGCGGCCGCGGAGCCGGGGCACGGCCCGCGCCACGCGGCGGCGTCCAGGTCTCCAGCGGCGGCGGCTCCGGCTCGTAGCGCGGCTCGTCCCGCCATTCCGGCCGGCCGGCGGCGTGCCCGCCGTCGTCGTAACCGGAGTGGTAGCCGGTGTCGTAACCGTCGTCTTGGTAAGCGTCGTCTTCGTAGCCGTCATCGGGGGTCGCGGCCGCCGAGGAGCCCCATTCGCGGGTGTCCTCGTCGGTGTAGCCCTGCGGGTCCGGCCGCGGCTGCGGAGGCGGCGGCGTCTGCCGCTTCCGGCGCGGCATGATCGTCGACAACGTCGACATGTCGAACTTGCTCGGCGAATCGAAACCCTCGCGCTCGGTGCCGCGGTGCAGTGCGTCCCAGCCGGTGGAGTCCGGATCGTCGAATCCCGAAATCCTCATCGTGTCCTACCCACGCACGCCGCCCTGCAGCTGCGCGCGCAGCTCGGGGGTGATCTGCTGGCCGACCTGCTCGACGAGCAGGGTCATCTCGTACGCGACCGTGCCGATGTCACACGTCGGCGCGGCCAGCACCGCCAGCGACGAGCCGTCCGAAACGGACATCAGGAACAAGTAGCCGCGCTCCATCTCCACTACCGTCTGGTTGACACCGCCCGCCTCGAAACAGCGTGCGGCTCCGTGCGTCAGGCTGAGCAGTCCGGAGGCCACCGCGGACAGCTGCTCGGCGCGCTCCTGGGGCAGGCCCTCCGACGGCGCCAGCAGCAGACCGTCGGCGGACACCAGCACGGCGTGGGCGGCGCCGGGTACCCGGCGCACGAACTCCGTCATGAGCCAGCCGAACGTGCCCTGGCCGGATGCCGTCACCACTACCCCTCCTTGCTCGTGCCGCGCCGCGCGCCGCACACCGGAGTGGCCGGTCGACGGCGCCTCCCTCAAGCGTATTCGCACCGACGGCGGTGTCGAGTCCGCGACCGGATGGCCGCCGCGCACTCTACGTGTGCGCATGCTCGCGCACCGCATTGACCCGGATGGGTCCACGCGTTCGAGCGACACTCCGCGCCGCCGGCGACGATGCGTGGCGACGCGGTGTCCGCGCAGGTCAGCCGAGGTCCGGGCCGTCCAGCGGGACGACCCGGCCGTCGACGGTGCCGAACGCGCCGCCCCGAGCCCCGCTCCGGACGGCGGCCGCTTCCCCCGAGGTGGGTGAAGCACGTGGAGTTCACTCCAACGGCCGCATCCGGTTCGGGGCGTCATCGGGCTATCCCGCGCGCAACGCCGAATCGTGCGCGATCGCGTGCTGGACGACCGAGATCAGCACCTGCTTGGCGGAGTCGCGCTCGCGCGCGTCACACGCCATGATCGGGACCGACGGCGCGATGGTCAGCGCGTGCCGGACGTCCTCGATCTGGTGGTGCAGCAACCGGTCGAAGCAGTTGATGGCCACGACGTAGGGCAGCTTCCGGTTCTCGAAGAAGTCGATCGACGGGAACGCGTCGGCCAGCCGCCGCGTGTCCACGAGCACGACCGCGCCGATGGCCCCGACCGCCAGGTCGTCCCACATGAACCAGAACCGGTGCTGACCCGGCGTACCGAACACGTACAGCACCAGGTCCGAGTCCAGCGAGATGCGCCCGAAGTCCATCGCCACGGTAGTGGTGGTCTTGTTGGGCGTCGCCGAGGTGTCGTCGTGTCCGACGCTCGCCTCGGTCATCATGGCCTCGGTGGTCAGCGGGTCGATCTCCGAGATCGCCCCGACCATCGTTGTCTTCCCCGAACCGAACCCGCCGGCGACCACGATCTTGGCCGACGAGGTCGGACCCGTCACCTGCGGCGCGTTCGCGTCGGAGTCAAATTCTCCGAAGCCCACTGAGCACCCTTTCCATGAACTCGATACTCGGCCGGTCACCCACGGTCTGGCTGCTGGAGTGCACCAGCACCAGCCCGAGCCCCGCCACGTCACCAATCAACACCCGCACCACACCGAGCGGCAGCCGCAGCAGCGCCGCCACCTCGGCCACCGACCGGGTGTCGAAGCACAGGTCGCAGATCGACCGGTGTTCGGGCACCCGGACCCGGTCGAGCAACCGGCCCTGTTCGCTGGTCGAGATCAACGTCTCGATCGCCAGATCGAGTGTCGCCTTCGTCCGCCCGCGGGTCCGGAAGTACGGCCGGACCAGGCCCGACGTCTCCATCTCCGTCGGCGGCGGTGGCTCGTCGACGTACTCCTGGTGGGCCTGTCGCGGCAGTGCCGCGGCCAGCTCCCCGGAGTCCGGTCCCGACGTGTAGTCGCGCTCGCGGTCGTTGCTGTACGCGGCGAAGTCCGCCGCGTCGTACAACGGCCCGCTCGCGCCGCCGAACAGCTCCGAACCCGGACCGCCGAGCAGGCGGTCGCGGTACCCGTTGCTGCCGGGCTCGATGGGCCGGATCGGCTCCTGCCCCGCGTTCGAGTCCGTCAGCCAGTTCGGCGGTTCCCGGACGGGGTCGCTGTCGGAACCCTGGACCCGCCGTTGCCGCCACTCACGGTCGACGCGTTCCCGGAACGACTGCCAGTCCTCCCGGCCGTCGTCCGGCCCCGGCTGCTCGGACCACCCGCCGGAGAAGTCGTCACCGAGCCGGCCATCGCCCCTCAAGCGCCCGTCGTCCACGGCTCTCTCCTCGGTTCCCCGGTCGTCAGCGGCGGACCGCTGCGCCCTGCAGTTGCGCCCGCATCTCCGGTGTCAGCTGCTGGCCGACCCGCTCCACCAGCAGGGTCATCTCGTAGACGACCAAGCCGATGTCACTTTCGGGTGACCCGAGCACCGCGAGACAGGAACCGTCGGAAACCGCCATGAGGAAGAGGAAGCCGTTGGCCATCTCGACCACGGTCTGTGCGACCGTGCCGCCCTCGAACACCTTGGCCGCACCCCGCGCGAGGCTGGTGAGCCCCGACGCGACGGCCGCCAGCTGGTCCGCCCGGTCCTTCGGGAGGCCGCGCGAGGCCGCCAGGAGCAGACCGTCCGCCGACACCACGACCGCGTGGGCCGCGCCGGGCACCCGGTGCACGAAATCCGTGATCAGCCAAGCGAAGCTGCCGGTATTACCCGCCTTGGCCTGCGCGGAGCCACCCGGCTGCGCGGAGCCACCCGGCTGCATTGCACCCGCCCGTGTCACTTTCACTCCTCACTGCTGTCTGTGGTGTTGCCATTCATCGGAAACACACCGTCTTCGTCCGTGCGTTCCTTCAACGCGTGCCGTCCGGACGTGTAGCCACGTTGGAAGCTTGCCATCCGGCTCCGCGCCGTGGACGCCGAGCGGGTGATCACACCCGTTCCGGGCCTCCCACCGGTGTTGTCCGCGAAGTTGTTCTGCGCCGGCGCGTCGGACGAGGGGCTGTTGATCGACCCGGGCACCAGGTAGGCGTTCGGGACGCGCTTGGGCAGCCCGGCCGGGGTGATCTCCTCGTCCTTCGCCTCCAGCAGCGACTGAGCCGCGTTCCAGCCCTCGTCGGAGGCACTGTGCCAGCCGTCGTCGGGCGGGAGAAGCGGGTGCCTCGTCGCCGCGGTCGGCTGCAGCTCGTCGACACGCTCGGGCTCCGGCTCGCGGTCCCGGACGGGTTCGCGATCACGAACGGGTTCGCGGTCGCGGACCGGCTCACGGTCACGGACGGGCTCCCGGTCGCGAACGGGCTCGCGCTCGGTTTCGTACCGCGGTGCGGGCTCGCGACGAGCCTCGTGCCGTGGCTCGTCGGCCAGCCCGTTGAGCGGTGGCAGCATCGGGTCGGCCGCGGCGTCGGCCTGAGCCGGCACCGGATCGGCCGCGCCCGCTTCGTCGCCCTCACTGAACCAGCGTGACAGCACCGACTGGTAGATGGGCAGCCGCCGGGTGGGTACATCGTCTTCGAGCGCCGACGAGCCGACGTCCGCCACGGGTGGCGGCGGGGGCGGCTCCTCCGGCGGGACGTACTTCGGCTCGCGCTTGGGCAGCACCAGCGGCTGGAACCGGGTGTCCGCGCTGTGGCTGGCCCCGTCGCCGTTCGGCGACGGCGTCAGCGGCGCGAGGTCCTCGGCCGTCGGCCACGCGGGCGTCTCCGGCTTCGGCAGCTCCGGCGACAGGAACGGGCCTGCCGCACGCCCGCCGCTGACCAGGTCGTCCAGGCTGATCGGCTGGTCCAGCGGGACCAGCCCACCCTGGTTGGCGACCGGTTCGTGCACCGGCGGGGCCGATGGCGGCGGCGGGGTGTGGTGGTGCGTCTGCGTCTGCTCGTAGTCGGGGATCGACGGCACCGGGATGCTCGGCATCGACATCGACGTCTCGGACCGGTTCTGCGGCGGCGGCGTCTGGGTCAGCTGCTGGCGCGGCATGCCCGGGCGGAGCTGGGTGAGCAGCTCGGCCGGGACGACGACGCGGGCGATGACGCCGCCCTCGATGTCCTCGTTCTCGCGCAGCCGGACCTCGATGCCGTGGCGCTTGGCGAGCCGCGACACCACGTAGAGGCCCATTCGCCGGGTCACCGACACGTCCAGGTCCGGCGGCTCGGCGAGCCGCGCGTTGACCTCGGCCAGCCGGTCGTCGCCCATCCCGACACCGTGGTCGGTGACCTGGATGGCGAGCGCCTTCCGCCGGGTGACGACCGCCCGCACGATGACCTTCGTCTCCGGCTCGGAGAAGTAGGTCGCGTTGTCGAGCAGCTCGGCCAGGACGTGCACGAGGTCGTGGATCGCGAGGCCCTGGACCGCGACGTCGGGCACGATGCCGACCTCGATCCGGGCGTACTGCTCGATCTCGGACACCGCGGCGCCGATGACGTCGGCGGCGGGCACCGGCTTCGGCACGGACTTGGCCAGGCCGGCGCCGGAAAGCACCAGCAGGGACTCACCGTTGCGCCGCAGCCGGGTGGCCAGGTGGTCGAGCTCGAACAGGCTGGCCAAGTGGTCCGGGTCCTGCTCGTCGGCCTCGAGCCGGTCGATGACGCCGAGCTGGCGTTCCACCAGCCGCTGCGACCGGCGCGAGAGGTTCACGAAGATGCCGTTGACGTTCTCGCGCAGGAGGGCCTGCTCGGCGGCCATCTTGACGGCTTGCTCGTGGACGATGTCGAACGAGCGCGCCACCTCGCCGATCTCGTCGCGCGAGTCGACGGGCACGGGCTGGACGGCGCGTTTCGAGGCGCCGACCGGGTCCGGGTCGTCGAGGATGTTCTGCACGGTTTCGGGCAGCCGGGTGTACGCGATGTCCAGCGCGCTCTTCCGCAGCACCCGGAGCGGGCGCAGCATCAGGCGGGCGACGATGAGCATCAGCGCGATCGCGGCGGCCAGCGCGGCGAGCACGATGGCACCGCCGATCCAGGCGGAGTTGACGGCCGCGGTGGCCAGGTCGTCCGCGCGGGTCTTCAGCTGGGCCAGCAGGTTCGACTCGACGGCGTGCAGCTTGTCCGCCGAGACCGTGCTGTCCTTGCTGAGGGTCGAAGGCTCGATGCTCGGCGCCTCACCCAGCTGGGCGGAGGCGAACGCGCTGGTCTGGATCCGCCGGCGGTCGTCGACCTCCGGACCGGAGTAGGTGTCGTTGTAGAGCTGCCGCTGGTCGTCGTCCGCGTTCGCGAGGAACGAGATGACCGAGGCGTCCGCACTGGACGCCGCCGCACGCGTCTGGTCCAGGAGGTCACCGGGGAAGTTCGTGCGGTACGCCGCGATCTGCAGGTCGGCGTCCGCGCGGACGGTGAACTCCTTGGCCTCGCTGATCGCCTGCGTGCTGGTGCCGAGGCGCAGCACGTCCCGGTCGGTGACCGCGGTGGTCACCTCGCGGCCCAGCTCGATCAGCGCGTCGACGATGCCGGAGTACGCCGTCATGACGGTGATGTCCGGCAGGCCGTTCTGCGCGCCGTAGGCCGCACGCAGCGGGCGCAGCGCGTCGAGGCGCTGGATGCCGCGGGCGTAGCGGTCGGTCGTGGCCTGGTCGTCGTTCTTCAACGTCGACGCGGCGCCCTTGAGGTCGGTGACCTCGCGGTCGACCTTGGCGATCTGCGCGTCCAGCCCCGTCTGCAGCAACTGGTTGGCGGACGAGATCCGCGCGACGGCCAGCGAGCGCTCGTTCTGCAGCTCGTGCACCACCGTGGTGACCTTGACCGCGAACGCGACCTGGTCGGCGGTGCGCTGGAACTCCGCCGCCTGCTGGGCGTCGTCGACCACGCGCAGTGCACCCAGCACCGACGCGGTCAGAGTAGGGATGATCAGGACCGCGGCCAGCTTGGACCGCAGCCGCCAGTCACGCATGCCGGAGAAAAATCCGGACTTCTTCCCCGGATTCGCTCCGGGCGACTGCGCAGGGGTCCCTCCCACCCCCGCGGCGTCTTCGTTCGGCACCGCCGCACCACCATCATCGTTCGTGCTCGTAAAGCCCTGGTCGGTCCAGCGCCCGCCGGGGCGCATCACGTTCTCCTCAGCCACTCGTACGCACGCTCCTGGCATACCGGCGCACCGGCCGGTCGGTCGGAGCCCAGCGCGAGACGGTACCCGTACGGGTGAAAAGATCGTCTTCGACGGGGGTGCCCGAACGCCGCCCTCGCGGGCGGAATCGGTTCAGCTGGAGCATCACGGTCGGGTCCCTGCGCTGATCTTGCATCGGTCTATGTCGGCCTATCCCACCGGCGCGGCGGCTCTGCCCGGCCTGGCTGTGGTCTCTACTGCGGGGGCGAATCTCTCAGGAAAAGCACAGCGTGTCCTGGTAGACCAATGTGGGTCTTCTTGATCGGCCATCCAGGGACTCTCTCTCACTACATCGGAGGTTGAAACCTCCCCGCAGGTGCAGAGGGTAGCGAACGGCCGGGGAAGATGTAACCCTCCCGACAACACGCGCAGGATGTTGCACAGCGTTCGCTCAGTCGACGCGCAACTGGTGATCCCTTTTTGCGGATCCGGGTCCCACGCTGGGTGTTCAGCTACGGCGAGTGGAGCAGCGGGTCTAGACCAGAGGCCCAAAGAGTGATGCGCACCACTCGTCCGGGTATTGCTTCCACCCGTTGTGAGCAGGCTGTCACGCTGTCTACAGTGGCCCGCGTGTCTCCGGACAATGAGTCACGCACTTTCACTGGATTCGGTACACCAACCGTCACCTTCGTCAAGGAGCAGGCCTTGCTTGGAAACGCCAGGAGCAGTGGCCGGGTTCGCACTCGCCGTGCCGCGCTCGGGCTCGCCCTCACCGCCGCCGCCGTGACAGTCGCCAGCGGCTGCAGCGCGCTCGGCTCGGACGACTCGAACGCCTCGTCGAACGGGGGTGGCCTGGAGAAGCCGAACATCACGGTCTCCATCCTGCCGACCACCGACCTTGGCCCGTTCTGGCTCGCCCAGGACGGCGGCTACTTCAAGGCCGAGGGCCTCAACGTCAAGTCCGTGGTCGCGGCCAGCGGCCAGGCCTCGATGACCAAGTCGATCTCCGGCGAAGCCGACATCGCTCTCTCCACCTATACGCCGTTCTTCATCGCGAAGAGCACCGGTGCCGCCGACATGCAGCTCGTCGCCGACGGTTCCTCCGTGAACGCGAAGAGCAACGCCATCGTCACCGTGCCGAACTCGCCGGTGAAGACCGTCGCCGACCTCGCCGGCAAGCGGATCGCCATCACGGCCAAGAACACGGCTTCCGACCTGCTGACCAAGTCCGTGATGAAGGACCACGGTGTCCCCTCGGACAAGGTCCAGTGGGTCACGCTCGCGCTGCCGAACATCGCGGCCGCGCTGCAGCAGGGCCAGGTCGACGCCGCGTACCTGCCGGAGCCGTTCATCACCCAGGCCGCCAAGAACGTCGGCGCCACCCCGGTGATCGACATCAACACCGGGGCCAGCCAGGACTTCCCCCTGACCGGCTACGGCGCCCCCAAGAAGTGGGTCCAGGACAACCCGAAGACCCTCGCGGCCTTCCAGCGCGCGATGCAGAAGGCGACCCGCGACGCGATCAACGACCGCTCGAAGGTCGAGCCGCTGCTGGTCAAGTACGCGAAGATCGACGAAGACACCGCGAAGCTGCTGACGATCCCTGGTTACGGCTCGGTTCTGGACGCCCGGCGCATGCAGCGCGTCCCCGACCTGCTGCTGCAGCTGGGTGCCATCAACACGGCGGTCGACGCCGCGTCGATGATCGCCCCCCAGGCGACTGCCAGCTGACATCGTGACCAGACTGCTCCGCAACCTGACCGGCCTGGTCGGCTTCCTCCTCCTCTGGGAGGTCGTCGTCCAGGTCGGCCTGGTCAGCAAGACGTTCATCCCGCCGCCCAGCGTCGTCCTCGTCACCGTCGGGGAACTGCTCGGCGACGCCTCCTTCATCCGCGACGTCATCGCGACGATGCTCGCCTGGCTGATCGCGATCCTGATCGCCGTGGCCGTCGGCGTGCCCGCCGGCCTGCTGCTGGGCAGCGTGCCGGTGCTGCGCAACGCCACCGCCGCGATCGTCGAGTTCCTCCGCCCGATCCCGGTCGCCGCGCTCATCCCCCTGGTGCTGCTGGTGATCGGCTCCGGGCCGGAGGCGAAGATCACCCTCGCGGTGTACGCCGCCCTGTGGCCGATCATGTTCAACACGATCTACGGGCTCAGCGAGATCGACCCGGTGCTGATGGAGACCGCGCGGGCGTCCGGGACCAGCCGGTTCCGGATCCTCACGTCGGTCGCGCTGCCGTTCACCGCGCCGTTCGTCTTCACCGGCATCCGGCTGTCGGCGACGATCGCGCTGATCGCCGTCGTCAGCACCGAGTTCCTGGCCGGCTCCGAGGTCGGGCTCGGCAACTTCATCCTGGTCTCCAGCACCGGCTCGACCCGGTTCGACCTCGTGCTGGCCGGCACCGTCGTGGCCGGCTTGCTGGGTTACCTCATCAACGAAGGGCTCGAGCAAGTGGGCAAGCGGCTGTTCCGCTGGAGCACCGTGGACCGGGAGGCGATCGCGTGACCGCCGCGACCCTGTCCGGCCGCGTCGGCAGGCGCGCCGTCCGCGGCGCCACCGCGGTCCTGCGCAACTGGCTGCTCTTCGCGGTCCTCGTGGTGCTCTGGGAGTTCGCCGCCCGCGCGGGCGGCAGCAAGTTCTTCCCGCCGCCGTCGGAGATCGCGGTCCGCGCCGCGAACCTGTGGTTCACCGGACCGGCGGACCACCTCTTCCTCACCGACGCGGTGTTCGACAACGTGTTCCCCAGCCTCGGTCACATGCTTGGCGGCTGGGCACTGGCGTCCGTGGTCGGTATCGTCCTCGGGGTGCTGGTCGGCCGGTCTCCGAAGGCGATGGACTACCTCGGGCCGCTGTTCGCCTTCTTCCGCTCGATCCCGCCGCCCACGCTGATCCCGGTGTTCGCGGTGCTGTTCGGGCTGAGCTCGGGCATGCAGGTCGGGTCGATCATCTTCGGCGCGATCTGGCCGGTGCTGCTCAACGCGGTCGACGGCGTCCGCTCGGTCGACCAGGTCAAGGTGGAGACGGCGCGCTCGTTCCGCACGCCCAAGGCGTACTGGATCAGCATGGTCGTGCTCCCCGCGGCGGCGCCGAAGATCTTCGCCGGGCTGCGGGTGAGCCTGTCGATCTCGCTGCTGCTCATGGTGGTCTCCGAGCTCGTGGGAGCCTCCTTCGGTATCGGGCGCTCACTGCTGAACGCCCAGCAGGACTTCGACTTCCCGTCGATGTGGTCCTGGTTGGTGCTGCTCGGCATCCTCGGCTACGTCTTCAACACGATCTTCCTGGCCGCGGAGCGACGGGTACTGGCGTGGCAGCCGGCCCGCCTCGGCCGCGACTGACGGTGGAAAGGCCCTCAATGTCAACCATGCTCGAAGTGTCCGGTGTCAGTCACCGCTACGGCTCCGGCCCCAAGGCGCACACCGCCGTCGACAACCTGTCGTTCACCGTCGAGGCCGGGCAGCTGGCCAGCATCGTCGGCCCGTCCGGCTGCGGCAAGTCGACGCTGCTGCGCTGCATCGCCGGGCTGACCCCGCCGACCGACGGCACGGTCAGCCTGCACGGCGACCGCGTCTCGGGCGTGCCGGACGACCTCGCCGTCGTCTTCCAGGACTACAGCCGGTCGCTGTTCCCGTGGCTCTCGGTGCAGAAGAACGTCGAGTTCCCGCTGCGGTGGCGCTCGATCTCCCGGTCCGAGCGGCGCAAGCGGGCCGCCGAGGCGCTGGAGCACGTCGGGCTGTCCGGCGTCGGCGGGAAGTACCCGTGGCAGCTGTCCGGCGGCATGCAGCAGCGGGTGTCGATCGCCCGCGCGCTGGCCAGCCGGCCGTCGCTGCTGCTCATGGACGAGCCGTTCGCCTCGGTCGACGCGCAGACGCGGTTCGAGCTCGAGGACCTGACCCGGCGGGTGCAGCGCGAGCAGGGCGCCACGATCCTCGTCGTCACGCACGACATCGACGAGAGCGTCTACCTGTCCGACCGCGTGCTGGTGCTGTCGAAGTCGCCGGCGTCGATCGTGGCGGACCTGCGGGTGGACCTGCCGGCCGACCGCGACCAGATCGCGACCCGCGAGTCGCTGGAGTTCGTGACGCTGCGCGGTGAAGTGGCGCGGCTGCTGAACGGCGGCACCCCGGAGGAAGCGGCCAAGGCCGCCTCCGACGCCGCGGAGTGGGCGATGGCCGAGCAGGCCAAGGAGCAGCGGGCCAAGGCCCGTCGCTGACCCGGTTTCAAGTCCGTGAATGCCACATCGAGGGACACTACGTCCCTCGATGTGGCATTCACGGACTTCAGTAGATGGTGGAGTTCTCCGGCACGACCCGGACGTGGACCAGGGTCGGGCGGTCGTCGGCCAGGGCCGCCGTCAACGCCGGGGCCAAGGCGGCCGGCTCGGTGATCGCGATGCCCTGGCAGCCCATGCTCGCCGCCAGTGCCGAGAACTCGATCCCGCCCAGCTGCGTGCCCGGCAGCTTGGAGCCGCCGATCGCGTCGCCGAGGATGCGGACCGCCGCGTACTCCGTGTTGTCCAGGATCACGATCGTCACCGGCAGTTCCTGACGCGCGGCCGTCCAGAGCGCCTGGATGCCGTACATGCTGGAGCCGTCGCCGATCACGCCGACGACCTTGCGGTCCGGCCGGGCGATGGCCGCGCCGACGACGCCCGGGACGCCGTAGCCGAGTGCGCCGCTGGCCATCGTCAGGAAGCCGGTGTCGGTCGCGGTGATCGGCAGGTGGTCGTGCATCACCGCGCGGTGGCTGGGGGTCTCCTCGACGACGAGCGCGTTGTCCGGCAGGACCTCCGCGAGCGTCGCGTAGAAGTAGGCCCCGGTGAGCGAGCTGCCGTCCGGCTTCGCGGGCCGCTCCAGCGGCGCGGGTGCGGGCCGGCTCGTCTCGCCCACGGCGTCGACGAGCGCGCGGATGCCGAGCTTCAAGGTGGCGCGGATGCCGGTGCCTTCGAAGGCCCGCGCGAGGATCTGCTCGTCGTCGCTGACGATGAACAGCGGCGGCAGCGGAGCTTCGCCCCGGCCGCGCTCGACGTGGTAGGTGAACGCCGGCGCACCGAGCACGACGACGAGGTCGTGCGCGGCCAGCTTGTCCGAGATCGTGCCGCGCTCGGGGTCCAGGAACCCTTGGAACAGCGGGTGATCTTCGGGGAACGAGCACCGGAACGACATCGGCGCGACCCACACGCCGGCGTTGACCCGCTCGGCGAGCGCGACAGCCTCTTCGACGGCACCGTCCTGGTCGACGGCCCCACCGACGACGATGGCGGGCCGTTCGGCGGCGGCGAACGCGGCGGCGAGTTCGGCGACGGCTTCAGGATCCGGCGCGAAGCCACGGATCCGCGGCCGGGAGACGATCGGGCGTTCGGTCGTGACGGTCCAGTCGTCGGCCGGGACGGACACGAAGACCGGACCGGACGGCGCCTGCGTCGCGACGTGGTAGGCCCGCGCCAGCGCGGCCGGGACGTCCTCGGCCGTCGCGGGCTCGATCGACCACTTCACGTACGGCTTCGGGAACTCCGGCGCGTCCATTGCGCCCAGGAACGGATCGTGCGGCAGCAGCGACCGCACCTGCTGCCCGGCGACGATGATCAGCGGCGTCCGGTTCTTGTAGGCGGTGAAGATGCTGCCGAGGCCGTGCCCGACGCCGCCGGCGGAGTGCAGGTTGACCAGCGCGGCCTGCCGCGTGGCCTGGGAGTAGGCGTCGGCCATCGCCACGACGGCGGACTCCTGCAGCCCCAGGACGTAGTCGAAGTCGTCCGGCCACTCCGTCAGGAACGGGACCTCGGTGGTGCCGGGGTTGCCGAACACCGTGGTGAGGCCGAGTTCTCGGAGGAGTTCGCGGGTGGCGTCCAGCACCGTGCGCTTGAGCATGCCCCCAGGCTAACCGTTAGCGCTGCGAAAGAAACCACCAAAAGCCGTGAAGGCCTCCTTACCGGCGCCAAGAGCCGGTAAGGAGGCCTTCACGGACCTACCTAGACCTCAGCCGATCAGGCCCGACAGGCCCGAGCCCTTGAAGGAGCCCCAGCCGGTCACCTGGTCGTAGCCCGTGCCGGCGGTGAAGCCGGTCGTGCCGTGCAGGGTGTTGTTGCCCGTCGTCACGTCGTGGAAGCCCGTGCCGTACGAGGACCCGTTGCCGATCGAGTAGAACTTCGGGTTCAGGTTGCCCAGGCCGCCGCCGTGGACCTGGTTCTGCAGCGTCGCGAAGGCCGCCCACAGCGGGGCCGCGCCGGACGTGCCCCAGACCGTCTCCCAGGAACCCGCGGTGTAGATGTAGTAGCCCGAGCCGCTGGCCGCGTCCGCCGAGACGTCCGGGACCTTGCGGTTCGTGGTGCTCTGGGTGGACTGCCAGGACGGCGCCGTGAAGACCGTCGAGATGCCGCCGCCGGTCGAGCCGTTGGACGCGCCGTCGTTCCACGCCTTCTCGCTGCTGTAGGCGTTCGACGAGGTCACCGTCAGCTGCGTGCCGCCGACGCCCGTGACGTTCGGGCTGGACGCCGGGAAGTCCACGGCCTTGGCGGTGGAGCCGGTCTGGCGGTAGCAGTCGGTCGTGCCGTCGTCGCCCGCCGCCGCGAAGTAGGAGATGCCCTCCGCGGTACCGGTCGCGATCGCGTTGCTGACGCTCTTCGCCGCGCTCGAACCCTCGGCGGATTCACAGGCGCCCCAAGAGATCGAGACGACGTTGACCGTGTGGTCCGACGCGATCTTCTGGTACATCGCCAGTTCGCCGGCGCTCGAGTTGGGCGCTTCGTAGACGTAGTCGTTGGCCGCCGCGGCCAGCGCGTGCACGACCTCGATGTCCAGCTCGACCTCGATCTCGCCGTCACCGGGTGAGGAGTCGTAGTTCGCGCCGCTGACCGGGACCGTCGTCACCGAGCCCGCCGAGAGGCCGTACGTGCTGTCGTACTTGGTGACGTTCGCCTTCTTGTAGCCGTCGAACTCGACGAAGCCGACCTTGACGCCGCTGCCGGTCGCCGAGAGACCGCTGGTGCCGTACGCGGTCTTGAGGATCGGCGGGGTGACGGACTTGACGACGTTGGGCTGGGCTTTGGACGCCTGGGACGAGTGCGTCCGCACGGCGTGGTCGTCCAGGCCGACGACGTTCGCCACGACGCCCGAGACGTTCGCGGAGACGGTCGGCGCGGAGTCGTTCGCGAAGAAGTTCCGGCCGGAGACGGTGTCGTGGTAGTTCCCGATCCGGGTGTGGAACGCCGCTTCGAGCTGCGCCGCCGAACCGTGGAACGTGACGGCCTGCCGGTTGCCGGAAACCTCGATCCCGGTGGCCCCCGCCTTCCCGAGGAATGAGACGGCCTTGTCGACGTCGGCCTGCGTCGGACCGAACTCGGCATTGAACTGCGCCGGCGTGAGGAAGTGGTGGTATTGCGGCGAGGCCGGGTTCTGCACTTCGGCGAGGAACCTTTCCAGCGCCTGCTGGTTGTGCAGTTTCAGGGAGAGCGCCGCGGTGATCTGCTGGGCCGCGCCGACGTCGCCGGTGCGGGCGCTGTTGACCAGCGGAGCGGCGGAGTCGGCCAGTGTGACCAGTGGTTCCGTCGCCGCGGCGGCCGGGACGGCCACGGCGAGGCCGAGCAACGCCGGCAGCGGCACGGCGGCCGCGACGAGCTTGCGCAAGCGCATGGGAGAATTCCTCTCGGCGGTGGGGACCGGGCCTGCGCGGAATGCTCGCAGCAGGTTGCCAAGGAGCATAAGTCGGCAACCAACCTACTTTTGTTGGTCATTTCGCGGTTCCCATTTTCGTTTTCCGCACCGTTTACCATTTCATGGGAATTCGATGGTCAACGCGGCAGCTCGTCGATCCGCTCGACGATCTCCTGCGCGTGCCCGTCGCCGGCGAACCGGCGGGCCGCCGCCGACAGCGTCCGCAGCCGCTGCCGGGTCCGCGGCGACCGCAGCGCGCCGGCCAGCCCGATGGCCTCCTGCCCGACGCTCGCGGCGACGTCGAGATCGCCGTCCAGCGCGTGCACGGTGGCCAGCCAGATCACCGTCAGGCCCCGGCTGCGCGTCATGTCCGGGCCGTAGCCGGCGATCGCGTCGGTGAGGGCGCGGATCCCGGCGCGGCCGTGCCGGACGTCGACCACCTGGGCCAGCTCGCCGTGCACCGTGCCGGTCATCGCCGCCATGTCGTTGCCGTCGAAGAAGGCCGCCCACGGCGACACCTCGGTCTCGTGGGCGGCCGCGAACTCGGCCCGCGCGCGGCGCAGGTACGTCAGCGCGGCGGCGACGTCGGCCTTCTTCGCGTACGCCCACGCCTGGTTGGCCGACAGGATCGCCTGTGCCCGCTGGGACCGCGCCCGCAGCGCCGCTTCGCGTCCGCGCGCGAACTCCGCCAGTGCCGCGTCGACCGCGCCGTAGTGCAGGTGCAGCCGTCCGGTGCGGTACCGGATGTTGGCCTGGAGGTCGTCGTTCCCGGCCTCGACGGCCAGCTCCAACGCCCGCGCGAAGGCGGCCAGCGCGGCCGCGGGCCGGTTCTCGTCGAAGCTCGTCCAGCCGGCGAGGTTGTACAGATCGGCGACGACGGTGCAGAGCCGCACGAGGACGGCGTCCCGCATCGTGCCGGCCAGCAGGTCCGCCGCGACCGGCAACCGCGCCGCGATCGCCTCGGCGCAGGACCCGCCGCCGTGGCGGTAGTCCCGGGCCCGGAGCTCCGCGACGGCTTCCTCCAGCCGTCGCACGTCGGTGAGGCCCACGCGGGCGCCGCGCGGGTCCTCCCGGCCGTCACTGCCGGTCATGGCAGCCCTCCGTCTTCCTGGAGAGCCACCGCCCGTGGCAGCTCCCGGTCATTCCCCTCCGGACCACGCCCCGGGTCGTTCCTTCGGGGGGTGGCCACCGGGGAGTACCCCGGTGGCGGTCAGCACCACACCCGTGGCGGTTTCCGCGATCTTGACGACGGCCAGGAGGCCGCCGAGGGCGAGCGAACTGCCGAGTCCCAGGTGGGCGAACTCGTCTTCGGACGTTCCGGTTCCGCGTTGCCGCGGGATCGCGCTGGTCACGATTCGACCTTCCGGGTTGTTCCGGACACACTGGTTCGACATTCGCGGGGAATCAGCCGCCCCCAGGCGACGAACACCCACCGGATGGTCGAGTTCTTCGGTTCCTGCTGGCCTGGCCACGAGCTCGTCTTGAACTGAATACGCGCGCACACAGCGCCGCCTCCCGCACTGCAGAACGATTCTTGAACATCGGCCGGATCGCGAAATGCGGGACAACCGTAGCGAGTCGATCTGCGCGAAATCAGCCGCCAACCAGGTCAAAGCCGTGACCTGCGCGTGCATTCGCACGCGCAGGTGCCACTCGGCTTTTGCAACGGCGAAATGGGATTTCACCGCGAAAGAACGTGCTTACCGCGCACGACAGCGCACCCTGCGAATCCCGTAATCATGACTCACGTGACGCGCAGAATTCGCAGTTCGATCAGGACTTGACGAGTTCGACCCACGTGCGAACCGATTCAGCGTCGACCGCGAACTGCCAGCCGCCGGGCCGGACCGCGCTGCCGACGTGGAACCCGCGCACGCCGCCCGCGCGCAGGAGGTGGACCTGCTGGGCGCGCAGGCCGCCGCCGACGAGCAGTTCCGGCCCGTTGTCGCGCTGCGCGAGGCGCTGCAGCACGGACAGCCCGCTGCCGACGCCGTTCGGGTGGCCCGCGGCGAGCACCGTGTCACAGCCCAGCGCCGCGAGCTGGTCGTACGCGCGCAGCGGGTCGCGCGTACGGTCGATGGCACGGTGGAACGTCCAGGGCAGGCCGTCGATCTCCTTGATGAGTGCTTCGCACGCGTCGAGGTCGATTTCGCTGTCGACGTTCAGGAAGCCGAACACGAACTCGCGCGCGCCCGCGTCGATCAGCCGGGCCGTGTCCGCGCGCAGGCCCTCGATGTCCCCGGCGGCGAAGGAACCGTTGTCCCGCAGCATGACCCGGATCGGGAGATCGGTCGCCGACCGAACATCACGCAGCGTCTCCAACGAAGGCGTCAGCCCGTCCTGGGCCATGTCCGCGACCAGTTCGAGGCGGTCGGCCCCGCCCGCTTGCGCGCCTTCGGCGTCCGCCGCGTCGAGCGCGATCACTTCCAGCAGGGGCGTCTTCGAGCTCATGCCTCATCCGTTTCACTGGTTCCGGGTGTCTTCTCCCCTCGCGTGCCGCCCTCGCCGGAAGCCGCCTTGCAGGCTCGTCATCCGTTCGCGCACCGCTTCCGGGGAAAGCGAGAGTATCGGCCGCTGCTCCGGCACCGCTCCCGGGCTGGCCGCGGCGTCGGCCGGCTGCAGGAACGGCCAGGTGTCCTCGGCGCCGTCCTCCTGCTCCAGCTCCGCGGGTGTCGGCCACTGGTACTCGGGCTCGATCGCGGCGGACGGCTGCGGGAGCGCGACGGGCGGGGGCACCGGCGGGAACTGGGGATCGGTGTCCTCGTCGTCGGGGTTCGGCTCGGCGGCCACCGGCGCCGGTGCGAGCGGCGGCGGGGGTGGCGGGGGCGGTGGCGGCGGCGGGACGGGCGCGGCTTCGCGCAGCGGCAGCCCCGAGGCCAGCGCGTGCCGCGGCTCGGGCTCGGCGGGGCGGGGCTCTTCCGCGATCGGGCGCGGCTCGGCCGCGCGCCGCGGCACCTCGGGCGGCGCGGCGGCGTCGAACCAGCGGGACAGGACGTCGCGGTAGGCGGGCATCCGCTCGGTCGGGGCGTCGAAGTCCAGGTGCGGGTCGTCTTCCGCGGTGGGCCACTCCGGGGCGTGCTCGCGCGCCACCACCGGCGCGCGGCGCGGCGGGCCGGCCTCGATCGACGGCGGCGTCAGCTCTTCCGGCCCCTCGGGCTCCGGTTCCGGCTGCGTGAGCGGGGCCAGCGGCGCCAGCAGCTCGGGTTCCGGGGCGTGCTCGGGCTCGGCGGGCGGCGGGGGCGCGGGCAGGGGCGGCAGCTCGACGATCAGCCCGGTCGGCACCAGCACCGTCGCGACCAGCCCGCTGCCGTCGGCGGCGCTCAGCCGGACGTCGATCCGGTGCCGCTTGGCCAGCGTCGCGACCACGAACAGGCCCATCCGGCGCGACACCTCGACGTCGACGTCCGGCGGGTTCGCCAGGCGCGTGTTGGTGCGGTCGATCTCGGCCTGGGGCATGCCGGCGCCGTGGTCGGTGATCTCGATCTGCCAGTCGCCGTCGTGGGTTTCGGCGCTGGCAACGGTGACCGTGCCGCCGCCGGAGTAGCGCGTCGCGTTCTCCAGCAGCTCCGAAACGACGTGCACGAGGTCGTTGACGGCCTCGCCGCGGACCGCGACCTGCGGTGCCGGGCCGAGCTCGATGCGCTGGTAGTGCTCGACCTCCGAGAGCGCGGCGCCGATGATCTCGTCGGCCGCCACCGCGCCGGCGTCCTCCCGCGCGGAGTCGTGGCCCGACAGGACCAGCAGGTTCTCGCTGTTGCGCCGCATCCGCGTCGCGAGGTGGTCGAGCTCGAACAACCCGGCGAGGGTGTCCGGGTCCTGCTCGTCGGCCTCCATCCGGTCCAGCACCGAAAGCTGCCGTTCGACGAGGTCCTGGCTCCGCTGCGAGAGGTTGACGAACATCGCGTTGACGTTCTCGCGCAGCATCGCCTGTTCGCCGGCCAGCCGGACGGCTTCGCCGTGCACCGCGTCGAACGCACGGGCCACCTGACCGACCTCTTCGCGCGTGAACACCGGGACGGGCGCGACGGCGAGCCGCTTGCGGAGGTTCTCCGGCGCGGGTTCGGGGTCGGTGAGCAGGCCCTGGACCGCCGCGGGCAGCCGGTGCTCGGCGACCTCCAGCGCCGTGCGGCGCAGGATCCGCAAGGGGCGCAACAGGGACCGCGCGATGACGACCGACAGGACGCCGGCGACGAGCAGCACGGCGAGCACCGCCCCGCCGTCCCAGATCGCCGCCGCGCGGGCCTGCGTCGCGAGGGTGTCCGTGCGTTCCTGCAACTGGACCAGCAGCGCTTGCTGCACCTGGTGGGCGAGGTTCACCGTGTGGGTCGCCGAAACGTCCCACTGGTTGGGGTCGAGGCCCGAGAGGTTCTGGCCGTTTTCGGTGCGGGTGAGCGCGGATTCGACCATGTCGTTGCCGATGTCGACGACCAGGCCGATCACCGTGTCGTCGAACATCCGTTGCTGGTCAGGGGTCGCGAAGGTGCGGTAGTCGTTGCTCGCGGCGGCGAGTTCGGCTTCGGCGCCGAGCAGCGCGCGCGTGCGGTCGCGGCTCAGCGTGCCCTCGGCGAGCGCCTCCGCCATCACCGCGCGCTTGACCGACAGCTGGTCCTTGATCCGGGCCAGTGCGTTGCCCGCCAAGCGCAACCGCGCGAGCTCGGGGTCCGAGACGTCGGCGGCGGCCGAGTCGCTGATGTCGAGCAGGCCGGAGATCAGCTCGCTGTAGGAGCGCAGCACGGCGTCGGCGGGGAACGCGGAGTGCTCCGCGGAGAACCGGAGACCGCCGAGCACGCGCAGCCGGTCGTCGCTCTGCTGCAGGCTTTCCGCGGCTTTCGCGTCGAGGCGGGGCCGGCTGTCGGCCAGCGTCCGCTCGAACGTCCCGATCGCCTGGTCGACGCGTTTGCGCTGGCCGGCGAGGTCCGCGGTGTCCCCCAAGCGGTTCTGCGCGACGAACCGGACGGTGAGGTCACGCTCGCGCTGGAGCTCGTGGATGGCTTCGGCGACGGTGCTGTCGACGCGGCCGCGGGTCGCGAACTCCGCGAGCTGCTGCGCGTCACGCAGGTCCGTGCTGATCCGCAGGCCGACGAGCGCGATCACGGCCAGCGCGGGAATGAGCAGGACAGCGAAGAGCTTCGTGCCGAGGCGCCAGTTCCGCAATCGCCAGCGGCCGCCGGCCGGACGCGGATCCGCCGCGTCGCCACCCTTGCGGGGACGCTTGTCGCGACGGGTCACCTGGTTTCCTTTTCCACCGCGGGAGGAACCCGCGGACCTACCGACACCTCGAACCTACTGAACGGTAGCCCGCTCGATGAAGATCCGAAAGCCGCGCTGGTGCGATCCGGCCCTGCCCGCGATCGTATGGGGCGCGGACCATACGATCCAGCACGAGAATCAGATTCTCGCGGTAGGTGGCGGTTCATGATCAGACGCGGATGGACGATTCCGCTGGTAGCGGCGCTGCTGGCGACTGCGGGCTGCAGCCTGTTCAATTCCGGTTCAACGGCCGCGCCACCGCCATTGGAACGGACCACTCTGCGTGTCGGTGTGGGCAACGCCATCGACACGGCCCCGCTGCGCATCGCCGTGAACGCCGGGAAGTTCGGCTCGGCGGGCCTGAACGTGCAGCTCGTGGAGCTGGGCGCCGACGACGGGCTGGCCAAGGTCGCGGCCGGTGACCTCGACGTCACGTTCGCCAGTGACATCGCGATGTTCCGCGCCGCGGCGGGCGGTGCGGCGCTGCAGCTCCAGGGCGAGGCGTACACGTCCGGCCCGAACACCATGGCGTTGGTCACGTTGCCGGGTTCCGACTACACGGTGCCGACCGCCAAGAAGGCACCGGAGATCGCGGTGAACGCACTCGACGACGTCGGCGCGCTCGCCGCGCGCTCGGTGCTGGGCACCGCCGGCGTCGACGTCGCCAAGATCAAGTTCAAGCAGGTGCCGTTCGACCGGATGCCGCAGACGCTCCAAGCGGGCGACGCGGACGCGGCGCTGATGAGCGAGCCGTACATCACCCGCGCCGAGAAGGACCTGGGCGCGCACATCCTCGCCGACGGCGCCCGCGGCGCGACCCTCGGCTTCCCGCTGTCCGGCTACGCCGCCGCGAAGCCGTTCGCGCAGGCCAACCCGCGCACGCTCGCGGAGTTCCGCAAGGCCTTGAGCGCGGCCCAGCAGAGCGCGACCGATCCGGCGATCGTCCGCGACTCGCTGCCGAAGTTCTCCGACATCGACACGACGACGGCCGCGCTCATCTCGCTGGGCTCGTACCCGGCGTCGCTCAACGGCATCCGGCTGCAGCGCGTCGCGGACCTGATGCACAACTCGGGTCAGCTGGCCGACCGCCTCGACGTCCAGGCGCTCCTGCCGGACCAGAACGCTTATTAGGTTTCGCCAAACTCTGCACTTGGTCTACTTTTGCACTCAGTCTACTTGAGGAGTGCACATGGACGTCCTGATCGCCGGCGCCGGACCCACCGGCCTGACGACCGCCGCCGAACTCGCGCTGGCCGGGGTTTCCGTCACGGTCCTGGACCGCCGCGACGGGCCGGGCCTGCCGCGGCCGGTCGGCCTGCAGCCGCGGACCGCCGAGCTGCTGGACCTGCGCGGCCTGGACCCGGCCGACCGGACGCTCGACGGCCCGAGCGGCCACTTCGCCGGCCTGCCGGTCGCGCTCGACCACAGCGTCTGGCGGACCCGCCACCCGCGGGTGCGCAACCGGAGCCAGGACGACGTCGAGGAGATGCTGGCCGAGCACGCCGTCAAGCACGGCGCGGTGCTCCGGCGCGGGTTCGAGGTGACGACCGTCGAGGCCGACGACGACGGCGTCACCGTCGACGGGCTCCGCGCGCGCTGGCTGGTGGCCTGCGACGGCGCGCACAGCACCGTCCGCAAGCGGCTCGGGCTGCCCTTCCCCGGCCGCACCGAGACCTACGTCGCCACGCTCGCGCACATCACGCTCGCGGCGGCGTCCGCCCTCGTCCCGCCGCGGATGGCGCACTTCAGCGAGGTGACGCGGCAGGCGAACGGCCACTGGGCGATGCTCACCCCGCTCGGCGACGGCACCCACCGCTTCGTCTTCGGCACCACGGCGACCCAGCCGGGCCGCGAAGCGCCGGTGACCGACGTCGAGGTCACCGCGGCCCTGACAGCCCTCTACGGCGCCGAGACGCGCTTGGGCGAGCTCCACGGCGCGTCGCGGTTCAACGACGCCACACGGCAGCTGGAGCGCTACCGCCACGGCCGTGTGCTCTTCGCGGGCGACGCTGCGCACATCCACCCGCCGCTCGGCGGCCAGGGGCTCAACCTCGGCGTCCAGGACGCGATGAACCTCGGCTGGAAGCTGGCCGCGACCGTGCGCGGCACGGCGCCGGCCGGGCTGCTCGACAGCTACCACGACGAACGCCACCCGGCCGCGGCCCGGGTGCTGCGGCACACGGCCGCGCAGCGCGTCTTCACGACGCCGGACCGCGGTGAGAACGTCGAGGCGCTGCGCGAGATCGTCGTCGACCTGATGCGGACGCCGGACGGGAACCGCTACTTCAGCGGGCTGATGTCCGGGCTGGCCCTGGGCTACCCGGGCGCGCACCGCGTCCCGGACCTCGACCTGACGACGGCGGCCGGCCCGACGCGGCTCTCGGCGCTGCTGCACGGCGGCCGCGGCCTGCTGCTCGACCTCGGCGACCACCCGGAACCGGCCGGCTTCACCGGCCAGGCCGACGTCGTGCACGCGACCACCGCCGACAGCGAGTACCGCGGCCGGCAGCTGCTCGTCCGGCCTGACGGGTACGCCGTCGAGCCTTCCGAGCTGGGCCGGTGGTTCGGCTAGATGTTCTCGCCGGTCTGGCGGAGGCAGACGATCCGGCGCGGCGGACCGGTGTACTTCAGGGCCTTCTCGGCGTCGCCGCAGGCTTCTTCGGGGTCCGTGACGCCGTAGCCGGAGACGACCTCGGCGCGCATCTGCGCCGTCGGGTCGGTGCAGCTGACCTTGGCGACCGCGGCGTCGTCGTCGACGTCGCGCAGGCAGTCGCCGGTGCTGACGTTCAGCGCGAGGCAGAGGGTCCGGTCGGTGCCGGAGCCGCTGATCTGGAACCGCACGTAGTCGTCGCTGGCCCCGCAGCTGAACGTCCCGCGGTAGCTGTCGTCCACCTTGAACGTCGCGCTGTTCTCGCCGCAGCCGACACGGTGGTAGGCGAGCTGCTCGCCGCTCTCGCGCGTCAGGTAGAGGCACTCGCCGTCCGACGGCGGCCCGGCCTGGTGGATCCAGACGATGCTCATCGCCCCCAGCGCGCCCAGCCCCAGCGCGGCGACGACGCACGCGATCAGCGTGATCCGCACCTTCACGCTGAACCAGTGCGGGATCCCCGGCCGCTGCGGCATTCCCGGCATCCCCGGCATCGGCATCCCCGGCATTGGCATCCCCGGCATCGGTCCCCCGGGCATCGGGGCCGCCGGCATCGGCACGGACGGCGTCGCGTAGTCCGGCGTCCGGAACGGGTTGTCGTCGGACGGTGGTGTGGTCAACGTGCCCTCCAGTGATCCCCTCGGCATATCGTCCCACCGGCGGACCCGCGAACGGAGCGGGCCGGAGCGAGGCACGTATAACAGTAGTTGTGACTGATGGCCCGCTGATCGTCCAGTCCGACAAGACCGTGCTCCTGGAGGTCGACAACCCCCAGGCCGACGACGCGCGCGTCGCGATCGCGCCGTTCGCCGAGCTCGAACGCGCCCCGGAGCACGTCCACACCTACCGGATCACCCCGCTGGCCTTGTGGAACGCCCGCGCCGCCGGCCACGACGCCGAGCAGGTCGTCGACGCGCTGACGACGTACTCGCGCTTCCCCGTGCCCCAGCCGCTGCTGATCGACGTCGTCGACGTGATGGGCCGCTTCGGGCGGCTGCAGATCGCCAACCACCCCGCGCACGGGCTGGTGATGTCCACCACCGACCGCGCGGTGCTCACCGAGGTCTCGCGCAACAAGAAGATCAGCCCGATGCTGGGCGCGAAGATCGACGACGACACCGTCCTCGTGCACCCGTCCGAACGCGGGCGGCTCAAGCAGGCGCTGCTCAAGGTCGGCTGGCCGGCCGAGGACCTCGCCGGGTACGTCGACGGCGAAGCGCACCCGATCGCGCTCGACGAGACGGACTGGCAGCTGCGCGACTACCAGCGGATGGCCGCCGAGGCCTTCTGGGCGGGCGGCTCCGGCGTCGTCGTGCTCCCCTGCGGTGCCGGCAAGACGCTGGTCGGCGCGGCGGCGATGGCGAAGGCGCAGGCCACGACGCTGATCCTGGTGACGAACACCGTCGCCGGCCGGCAGTGGAAGCGCGAGCTCATCGCCCGGACGTCGCTGACCGAAGAGGAGATCGGCGAGTACTCCGGCGAGAAGAAGGAAGTCCGGCCGGTCACCATCGCGACGTACCAGGTGGTCACCCGCAAGACCAAGGGCGAGTACCGCCACCTGGAGCTGTTCGACTCGCGCGACTGGGGCCTGGTCGTCTACGACGAGGTCCACCTGTTGCCCGCGCCGGTGTTCCGGATGACCGCGGACCTGCAGTCGCGGCGTCGCCTCGGGTTGACGGCGACGCTGGTGCGCGAGGACGGCCGCGAGGGCGACGTCTTCTCGCTGATCGGGCCGAAGCGCTACGACGTGCCGTGGCGCGACATCGAGGCGCAGGGCTGGATCGCGCCGGCGGAGTGCACCGAGGTCCGCGTGACGCTGACCGACGCCGAGCGCCTCGGTTACGCGACGGCCGAGGCCGACGAGCGCTACAAGCTGGCGGCGACGGCGATGACCAAGACACCGGTGATCAAGTCGATCGTCGCGAAGCACGCGGGCGAGCCCACCCTGGTCATCGGCGCTTACCTCGACCAGCTGGAGATGCTCGGCGACGAGCTCGACGCGCCGGTGATCCAGGGCTCCACCCGGAACAAGGAGCGCGAGGAGCTGTTCGACAAGTTCCGCCGCGGCGAGATCCGCACGCTCGTCGTGTCGAAGGTGGCGAACTTCTCGATCGACCTGCCCGAGGCGTCGGTGGCGATCCAGATCTCGGGCACGTTCGGCTCCCGGCAGGAGGAAGCACAGCGGCTCGGCCGGCTCCTGCGGCCCAAGGGCGACGGGCGGCAGGCGCACTTCTACTCGATCGTCTCGCGCGACACGGTCGACACGGAGTACGCGGCGCACCGGCAGCGGTTCCTGGCGGAGCAGGGGTACGCCTACCACATCGTCGACGCGGACGACCTGCTCCGGCCGCTCTGACGCTCAGGGGGCGACCGGCGCGGCGGCCCGCGCTGCCCGGTCGACCTCCGCGCACCGCGCCGCCCAGAACGCCTGGTCGCGCCCGCTGTCCGCCGGCGGCATGCCGTCCAGGTGCTCGCGCAGGACGTCGGCGTGCCCGGCGTGCCGGTTGGTCTCGGTGAGCACGTGGACCAGGACGTTGAACAGCTTGACGTCCGGTCGCGGCCACCAGGGCACGTGGCCGGGCGCGTCGACGGGCAGTGCCGCGATCGTCGCGTCGGAGTGCGCCCAGACGCGCCGGTAGCGGCCGATGATCTCCTCGCGCGTCTCGTGCTCGGTCGCCCACATGTCGATACCGCGCCGCTCGAGGTCGTCCCACCGCGGGACGGCGTCGGACGACGGCCGGCCGAAGACCTCGCCGAAGTATCGGGCCTCGCCCACCGCCAGGTGCTTGATCAGGCCGAGCAGGGTGGTCCCGGTCGCGGTCAGCGGGCGCCGGATGTCGTACTCGGACAGCCCGTCGAGCTTCCCGAGCATCTCCTCGCGGATCTCTCGCAGGTCGCTGTGCAGGTAGTCCTTCGCGAAGTCGTCGATCACGGGTTACAGCTTGCACCAACGAGCGCACCTCGTGCTTTCGGCGGTCGCGGCGTCCTCGTTCGGCCCAGTGGATCGTCACAGGAACAACTTTCGCCACAGACGTCTCACTCGGCGCTCTGACCTGCACTTTTCCGGATTCACCCGAACGGATGAGCGGGCGCGACGCTGGAAATTGTCAGACCCTCGAACTACTGTTCGACGAGTACAGCCGAACACAAGTTCGAGGGGACGTCATGACGATCGCACCGCTCCGCCCCGGTACGCCCGCGCCGCCGGTCCAGACCCTGCCACCGGGGGCGTGGCACGGCCGGCTGTGGGTGTCCGACCTGCCACTGACCCGGCCCGAGCGTTATCTGGGCTGCGTGGCCGAGTTCGAGCGGTCCGGGCTGTGGCCGGTGCTGATCCCGCACGACCAGCGCTTCGCGGCCAACGGCGAGGACTGGATCGACGACCGCGGCCGGCTCGCCCCGGCCGGCCACCGGGTCGCCTCCGCCGACGCGGTGAGCGTGCTCGACCGCTGGTGGGACGGCTCCTGCTGTGACGGCGCCTGCCTGCGCCCCTTCAGCGCGAAGTTCCCCGGGCTGGCCAAGCGCAGCCCGCGCCGGTCCGACCCGCTGGCCGAGGCGGGCAACACGGGCTCGATCCTGGCCACCCGCGCCCCGCACCGGCTCGGCCTGGTCCAGACCGAGCGGCCCGCGGACATCCCGGCCCTGCTGGGCTGGACGGGCATGATCAAGTGCACCGACCAGGTCGCCGAGCTGTCTGCGGTACTGCGCAGCTGGGAAGAGCGGTTCGGGGCGACGCTGGTGGTGCTGGGCTTCGACGCGATCGAGCTGTCGGTGTCGGCCCCACCCCGCAACCAGGCGAGGGCGCTGTCGGTGGCGGCGGAGCACCGGGCGTTCAGCTTGCCGACGTTCGCGGCCCAGCCGGGCAACCTGCGCGAGTACGCGTCGGACCTGGTGCAGGCCCGGCACTGGAGGTTCTCCTGGGCGTGAAACCGAGCAGCGGCAACCGTTCCGGGCGTCTCGCCGCCGGATCCTCGCCGCGGGCCGCGCGCCGCCCACTGCGTCCCGCGGCCCGCGGGTGCGGCGCGGGTGCCCGGCGCGGGGCGGGTGCCCGGCGCGGGGCGGCGCGATGAGCAAGCGCGTCAAAGGCCCGGCGAGACGGCCGTCCGCGAAGTTGGGTCACTTGTCCCGGCCGGCGGTCCACCGGTCCGGACGGTGGCCGCTCGGGCGCGTTTGGACGGCCCGGCGAACGGGCATCACGCACCGCGGGAAGGCGGTGAGAACGATCGCCGAAATCCGGATCGGGACATCGGGGTGGCGCTACCCGCCGTGGCGCGGCGACTTCTACCCGCCGGGCCTGGCGCAGCGCCGCGAGCTCGAATACCTGTCGCGGCAGCTGAACACGGTCGAGCTCAACGGCTCGTTCTACTCGCTGCAGCGCCCGGAGCGCTTCCGCGCGTGGTTCGACGAGACACCGTCGGACTTCCTCTTCGCGGTGAAGGGCGGCCGCTTCATCACGCACATGAAGCAGCTGCGCGACGTCGAGACGTCGCTGGCCAACTTCTACGCGTCCGGCGTCCTCGCTCTCGGCGCGAAGCTGGGGCCGTTCCTCTGGCAGCTACCACCGAGGCTCACGTTCGACCCGGACCGCCTCGCGAACTTCTTCGCCCTCCTCCCGCGCACCACAACGGACGCGGCCGAGCTGGCGACGAAGCACGACGACAAGCTGAAGGCGAAGCCGTACTTGGAGGCAGGGGAACGAAGGCCGTTGCGGCACGCGCTGGAGGTCCGCCACCCGAGCTTCGCGGAGCCCGCGGCGAAGAAGCTGCTGCGGGACCACGGGATCGCCCTGGTGGTCGCCGACACGGCGGGCAAGTGGCCGTTCATCGAAGACCAGACCGCCGGCTTCGCCTACGTCCGCCTGCACGGCGCCGAGGAGCTGTACGTCAGCGGCTACTCGGACGAGGCCCTGCGCGAGTGGGCGGAGAAGATCCGCACCTGGCACGACGACGGCAAGCGAGACGTCCACGTCTACTTCGACAACGACGCCAAAGTGGAGGCCCCACGCAACGCGCAGGCCCTGGCCGACATGCTGGGCGTCAAGCCCGCGAACAAGACAGTGAGTGGACAGTGAGCGCCCCGGTCTTGGATGACAAAGCGGGCGGGACCGCCTCGCGTGCCGCGACTGGGGGTCAGCACGCGAGCGGTCCGCCGCACGCGCACAGCCACCCGGCCATCACCACCACGAACCACGCCGAGAAGGTCCCGCCGCGAACAGCCACGACCCACGCCGCTGGCGGACCATTCACCCTCGCACGGCCTTCCGCACCCACAGAACCTCGCCAAGCAGCGCCTCCCACGCCAGGCAGGGCTTCCCACGCCAGGCAGGACCCCGGTCCACCCGCAGAACTCGCCCGCGCAGCGGCCCCGCGCGCAGACTTGCACCGCCGTGGCCGAGGAGAACCCCACCGAGCAGGTGAAGCCGGCCAAGGACTCCTCGCAACGCATCGATAGCGCACGGACCGCGCCGCCACCGGCCACCGAGCCGCTCTCGCAACCACGAACCTCACCCAGCCGGCCGCGCCACCACCAGGCTCTGAGGCTCCGCAGCGGCGGAGCCTCACCTGACCGCATCGCCACCGGCCGGCGAGCCGCTCTCGCAACCACAAAGCCTCACCCGACCGACCGCGCCACCACCAGGCGCCGAGTCGCCGCTGCCGCAGAGCCTCGCCCGACCGCATCGCCACCGGCCGTGGAGCGGCTCTCGCAACCACCGAACCTCGCCCGACCGGCTGCGCTGCCACCAGACATCGAGGCGCCGCCAAGCCTTACCCACCCGACCCCATCGCCAGCAGACACCGAGCCGCCGCCGCGGAACCTCGCCCAACCGACCGCATCGCCACCGGCCAGCGAGCCGCTCTCGCAACCACAGAATCTCGCCCACCCGGCCGCGCCACCACCAGCCACCAAGCCGCCGCCAGAACCCCGCCCACCCGGCGACCCTGCCGAAAGGGCCTCAGCTCGGCGTGCCCACCAGCGCTGCCAGCTTGGCGCGTACGTCGTCCGCGTCCGGGTGGCCCAGCTCTGTCAGCAAGCGCGCCGATCGGACCCAGCACTCCCGGGCCAGCGCCCCGTCTCCTTGCCTCAGGTGGATCGTGCCCAGTTGGGACAGCACGTCCGCGGCCTCGTAGTGCTCGCCCATGGTGAAGAACATCTCCACCGATTCGCTGATGCACGCGATGCCCTCGGCGAGCCGGCCCAAGCCGAGCAGGGCCAGGCCTCTTGTGTGCTGCGTGAACCGGGTGTCGACCGGGCTACCGTCCGGGCCCGGGATCGCCAGGGCCGCGTCGGCCAGTTCCAGGGCCTGCTCGTGGTCGCCCATCGATGTGCAGATGTCGCCCAGTGCCCGCAGCACGCTCGCCTCGAACGCGCCCATTCCCAGCTCGCGGACGATCTCCAGCGCCCGCATGCCGTGCTCGTACGCGCCGGCGTAGTCGGCCAGGTTGTGCGCCGCCAGCGCCAGGTTGTACTGCGCTCGCGCTTCGCCCTCCCGCGCGCCCAGTTCGCGCTGGATCGTCAGCACCCGTTCCAGGTAGTGCCGCGACTCGTCGTACTGCCGCACCACGCCGTTGACCACGCCGAGTCCACTGAGGATGCCCGCCTCGCCCGGGCGGTGGCCGCCGTCCCGCGCGGCTTCCAGTGCCACGCCGAACACCGAACGCCAGTCGTCCAGCCGCGAGCGCGTCCCGAAATAACTCTGCAGCAGCCAGGCGAGCTTCCAGCAGACGTCGTCGCGCCGCCGGCGCCGCGCCAGGTGCACCGCGGCGATCAGGTTGCCGGCCTCTTCGTCGAACCAGTCGAGCGCGTCGTGGTACTCGGCGAACGTCAAGCCGTCGAGACCGTCCAGTTCCAGCAGCCGGTAGTAGCGCTCGGGCCGCATCCGCCGGGACGCGTTGAACGCCGTCGCCAGGTACCAGCCGAGCAGCCGGTCGAGCGCGGCGTCGCGTTCCTCCGCGGTGTCGACCTGCTCCGCGGCTTCGCCCGCGTACGCGCGGATCAGGTCGTGGAACTGGTAGCGGCCCGGCCGCGGCTGGGCGAGCAGGTGCGCGGCCGCCAGCGTCGTGAGCAGCGGCCGGGTCCGCGTCAGGTCCAGACCGGCGACGGCGGCCGCCGCGGGCACGCTGAAGTCGACGCCGGTGGACAGCCCGAGCAGCCGCAGCAACCGCGCCGCCGACGGCTCGAGTGCCTGGTAGGAGTACGAGAACACCGAACGGATGTTGGTGCCGTCGCCGTCGGCGAGGTCGAACGAGCCGAGCAGGTCGTGCTCGCTTTCGAGGGAGTCGACGAACTCGCCGAGCGGCAGGCCGGGGAACTGCGCCGCCCGCACGGCGAGGATCCGGATCGCCAGCGGCAGCCCGCCGCAGTACCGCACGAACCGTTCGGTCGCCGCCGGGTCGCGCGCCACCCGCTCGAGGCCGATCGTGGACGCGAGCAGCTCGACCGCGTCCTCCGCGCCGAGCTCCGCCAGCGCGACGCGCCGGGCGCCGTGCGTCGCGACCAGCGCTCGCAGCTGCCAGCGGCTGGTGATCAGGACCAGGCAGCCCGGCCCCGGCAGCAGCGGCCGCACCTGCTCGGTGCGGTTGGCGTTGTCGAGGACGATCAGCAGCCGCCGGCCCGCGGTGTGCGTCCGCCAGCTCGCCGCGCGGCCGTCGAGGTCGGCCGGGATCTGCTCGCACGGGACGCCGAGCGCGGTGAGCATCGCCTCCAGCGCCGCCGCCGGCTCGACCGGCTCGCCGGGCCCGTACCCCCGCAGGTTGAGGTGGATCTGCCCGCCGGGGAAGCGGTCGGCGATCTCGTGCGCGAAGTGCACCGCGAGCGTCGTCTTGCCGATGCCGCCCATGCCTTCGACGGACGCGATGGGCGTCGACGCGTCGGCGTCGAGCGCCTCCGGCAGCAGCGCGTGCAACGCCTTGAGGTCGCTCTCGCGGCCGGCGAACGTCCGCGGGTCGGCGGGCAGCTGGTGCGGCACCAGCGGTTCGACGCCGAGGCGGTAGCGCGCGGGTTCGGCGGCGTCGGTGCCGGTGAGGATCGCCTGCCGGGTGCGCTGCAGCGACGGGCCGGGGTCCAGCCCGAGCTCGTCGGCCAGCACCCCGCTGATCCGGCGGTGGACGTCGAGCGCCTCGGCCTGACGGCCCGAGCGGTAGAGCGCGACCATCAGCTGTTCGTGCAGCCGCTCGCGCAGCGGGTTTTCCCTGGTCAGCCGGGTCAGTTCGGGGACGATGGTGCCGTATTCGCCGGCTTCGAGCAGCGCGTCGGCCCACAGTTCGCGCACGCGCAGGCGTTCTTCGGCGAGCTGCCCGGCTTCGTCGCGGTGCAGCGCGTCGGACTCGACGTTCAGCAGCGCCGGGCCGCGCCACTGCGCCAGCGCGTCGGCGAAGTGCGCCGCGGCCTGCCGGCTTTCGCCGCTGTCCAGCGCCGCCTGGCCCCGCGCGGCGAGCGCGCGGAACCGCGACAGGTCGAGCAGGTCGTCGTCGACCTCGATCAGGTAGCCGCCGCTCTCGGTGCGGATCGAGACCTGGTCGCCGAGGGCGCGGCGCAGGCGCAGCACGTACGTCTGGAGCGCGCCCTTGGACCGGCGGCGGTCGTCGTTCCACAGCCACCGGCCCAGCTCGTCGACCGGCACGACGCGGTTGGCGCGCAGCAGCAGCCCGGCCAGCACGATCAGCGGCCGGCTCCCCCCGAGTGGCACCGGGCGGCCGTCGGCCGTGACCTCGGCCGGGCCCAGCAGGCGGAAATCGAGGACCACCGGCCCATTCTGTCCGGAAACGCGCTGATCGGCACCCGATCGCGAAACGCGGGACGGTGGCATGATCGACGTCGATGAAGGTGTACGCGATTCCCCTGCGCAACCGCTTCCGCGGCATCACGGTCCGTGAGGGCGTGCTGCTGCCCGGCCCGGCGGGCTGGGGCGAGTTCTGCCCGTTCGCCGACTACTCGGACGCCGAGAGCCTGCCGTGGCTGCACGCGGCCGTCGAAGCCGGCGAAACGGGCTGGCCGGCGCCGGTCCGCGACCGCGTCGAGGTGAACACGACGGTGCCGGTGGTCAGCCCGGAGAAGGCGTACGAGCTGGTCAGCGCGTCCGGCTGCCGCACGGCCAAGGTGAAGGTCGCGGACCCCCGCTCGTCACTGGCCGACGACTGCGCCCGGGTGGAGGCGGTCCGCGACGCGCTCGGCCCGGGCGGTGCGATCCGCGTCGACGCCAACACGGCGTGGGACGTCGACACCGCGGTCCGCGCGATCGCCGACCTCGACAAGGCGGCGGGCGGCTTGGAGTACGCGGAACAGCCGTGCCCGACGATCGACGACCTCGCCGCGGTCCGCCGCCGGGTGTCGGTCCGCATCGCCGCGGACGAGTCGATCCGCCGCGCGGAGGACCCGCTGAAGGTCGCGGTCGCCGGCGCGGCGGACATCGCGGTGCTGAAGGTCTCCCCGCTGGGCGGCGTCCGCCGGGCGCTGGAAGTCGCCGAGGCTTGCGGCCTGCCGTGCGTGGTGTCGTCGGCGGTGGAGACGAGCGTCGGCCTGGCCGCGGGCCTCGCACTGGCCGGTGCTCTCCCGGAGCTGGAGTTCGCGTGCGGCCTGGGCACGATCTCGTTGCTGGAAGGCGACGTCTGCGCGAACCCACTGTCCCCTGTGGACGGTTATCTCCCGGTCCTGCGCAGGCCCCCGGAGCCCACAGCGGCGTACGCGGCCTCGCCCGACGTCCAAGCCGCGTGGGAAGCCCGGCTGGCGAGGGTCCGCAGCTTGTCGTGAGTGTTCAGGGCGGTTCTAACCGCCCTGAACACTCACGACAGGGTGACCCCGAGGCCGAGTTCAGGGTCCGGATCCGGGCCCTTCCCGATGTGGACCGGGCCGCCGCCGGGCGAACATTGGTGCATGACGAACAGCGTGTACACCCCGGAAACCAAGAAGGTCCGCCGCAGCCGCACCGACAAGATGCTCACCGGCGTCTGCGGTGGCTGGTCCCAGTACCTCGGCATTGACGCGAACGTGCTGCGCATCGGGCTCGTCGCCGCCGTTTTCCTCTCCGTCGGGATCGCCATCCCGATCTACGTCGCCGCCGCGATTCTGACGCCCGAAGAAGACTCCTGACCGGGGCGGGCGCCGGTTCGCAGGGGGAACCGGTGCCCGCCGGACGATCACGGGGTGTGCCACTGAACGGCCCGGACGCCAAGGGGACGTCCGGGCCGTTCGGCGTAGACCACTAAGCTGACCGGCCGAAATGCCCTCCGCGAACCCCGTTCGAGGGGTTAGGGTTCGCGGTCGTGGATCAAGGGAACACCGCCGGCCGGACGGCCGCGAAGGTCGTCGTCGGGGTCCTGGGTGGGCTCTACCTGCTCGCCGGACTGGGGCTGACCGCCTTCGCCGCCTTCTTCGCGCTCGCCTTCAACGACACCGGCAGCGCGAGCGTCACCAGGACCGTGCTCTACACCGCCGCGGCGGCGGCGATCTGGATCCTGCTCACCGGGATCGGCGCGATCGTCGTCGCACTGGAAGCGGAAGAAGCGAGCACCGCCTGGCTCGGGGGCCTCGGCGTGCTCGCGCTCGGCGTCGTGATCGTCGGCGCCTTCGCCGTCTGGTTCTTCACCAAGCCTTAGCGGACAACGAAAAAGCCCGGCCCGCCGAAGCGGACCGGGCTCTTTCAGGCGTGGCTCAGAAGTCCATGCCACCCATGCCACCGGACGGGTCGGCGGGAGCGGCCGAAGCCTTCTCCGGCTTGTCCGCCACGACGGCCTCGGTGGTCAGGAACAGCGCCGCGATGGACGCGGCGTTCTGCAGCGCGGAGCGGGTGACCTTCGTCGGGTCCGGCACGCCGGCGGCGAGCAGGTCCTCGTAGACACCCGTGGCGGCGTTCAGGCCGTGACCCTGCGGCAGACCCTTGACCTTCTCCACGACGACGCCGCCCTCGAGGCCGGCGTTGATCGCGATCTGCTTGAGCGGGGCCTCGACGGCCACCTTGACGATGTTGGCACCAGTGGCCTCGTCGCCCTCGAGCTTCAGACCGGCGAAGGCAGCCTCGGCAGCCTGGATGAGAGCGACGCCACCACCGGCGACGATGCCCTCTTCGACGGCGGCCTTGGCGTTGCGCACTGCATCCTCGATGCGGTGCTTGCGCTCCTTCAGCTCGACCTCGGTGGCGGCGCCGGCCTTGATGACGGCCACGCCGCCGGCCAGCTTCGCCAGACGCTCCTGGAGCTTCTCGCGGTCGTAGTCCGAGTCCGAGTTCTCGATCTCGGCGCGGATCTGGTTGACGCGACCCTGGATCTGGTCGGCGTCGCCCGCACCCTCGACGATGGTCGTCTCGTCCTTGGTGATGACGGCCTTGCGCGCCTTGCCCAGCAGCGACAGGTCGGCGTTCTCCAGCTTGAGGCCGACGTCCTCGCTGATGACCTGACCACCGGTCAGGATCGCGATGTCCTGCAGGATCGCCTTGCGGCGGTCACCGAAGCCCGGGGCCTTGACGGCGACGGACTTGAAGGTGCCGCGCATCTTGTTGACGATGAGGGTGGCCAGGGCCTCGCCCTCGACGTCCTCGGCGATGATCAGCAGCGGCTTGCCGGACTGGATGACCTTCTCCAGCAGCGGCAGGACGTCCTTGACGGTGGAGATCTTGGAACCGAAGAGGAGGATGTAGGGGTCCTCCAGCTCGGCTTCCTGACGCTCCGGGTCCGTCACGAAGTAGCCCGAGATGTAGCCCTTGTCGAAGCGCATGCCCTCGGTGAGCTCGAGCTCGAGACCGAAGGTGTTGCTCTCCTCGACGGTGACGACGCCTTCCTTGCCGACCTTGTCCAGCGCCTCGGCGATCAGCTCGCCGATGGTGCGGTCAGCGGCCGAGATCGAGGCGGTAGCAGCGATCTGCTCCTTGGTCTCGATCTGGACGGCCATCTTGTGCAGCTGCTCGATGATGGCCTCGACGGCCGCTTCGATGCCGCGCTTCAGGCTGATCGGGTCGGCGCCGGCGGCAACGTTGCGCAGGCCTTCCTTGACCAGGGCCTGGGCAAGCACGGTGGCGGTGGTGGTGCCGTCACCCGCGACGTCGTCGGTCTTCTTGGCAACTTCCTTGACGAGCTCGGCCCCGATCTTCTCCCACGGGTCTTCGAGCTCGATCTCCTTGGCGATGGAGACGCCGTCGTTCGTGATCGTCGGCGCGCCCCACTTCTTCTCGAGCACGACGTTCCGGCCCCGCGGGCCGAGGGTCACCTTGACGGCTTCGGCGAGGATGTTCAAGCCGCGCTCAAGACCACGGCGGGCGTCCTCGTCGAACGCGATCAGTTTGGCCATTGCGGTGTGGTCCTCCGGTATTGGGCGCCACCGCCGCGCTGAATGCTTTGCAGCGGCGGCAGCAGGACTCTTCCTCGGCCAGGCTCGGTGCCCGCGACGGACGACTGCTCCCACGTGGGGGCTCAGCCTCACCGTCCCGACCTTCAAGCGCGCGATCGGTGACCACGCGCCTGGCACTCAACGGCGTCGAGTGCCAAGTCCGTGTTTAGCACTCTCGGGGGGAGAGTGCAAGAAGACCTGCTCAGCGCCGCACGATTTCAGGAGCTCGGCTTGATGGAGATCGACGACGGGGGCGCGTTGAGCGAAGACGTCGGGTTGCCCTGGGAGTCGCCCGGGCCGACCGGGATGTTCGGCGCGGTGGTCTGGCTGCCGCCGCCGCTGTCGCCGCCGGTGAACAGGATGATCGCCGTCACGATGACGCCGATCACCACGACCGCGCCGAGCACGATCCAGATCCACTTGACGTTGCCGCTCTTGGCCTGGTGGAACGCGCCCGCTCCGCCCGCGGGCATCGGCGGGCGCAGGCGCATCGGGTCGCCGGGCGGGCCGTAGCCGGGCGGCGGGCCCTGCGGGGGCATGCCCTGCTGCTGCTGGTAGCCGTAGGGGCCCTGCGGCGGCATCCCCTGCGGCGGGCCCTGCTGGGGGTAGCCGTAGCCGGGGGGCGGGCCCTGCGGCGGGCCACCAAGGCCGCCGGGGCCGCCAGGACCACCGGGGCCCTGCGGTCCGGGCTGCTGCCCGTAACCGGGCTGCTGCTGTCCTCCGTACGGGTGCACGGGGGCCCCCTCTCCCTGCTGCGGTGCCGTGGTCTGGTGCGGTCCCTGTTGTACCTGACCAGGACGCTGCGGCGCGGGGATTCCACCCGGATTGGTCCCCGGGGACCCGGGCGGCCCGGGCGGGGTGTCCGACGCCGCCTGGGCACCGAGCGCGCGACGGGCGGCCGCGACCATCTCGACGCAGCTGGCGTAGCGGTCGGCCGGGCTCTTCGCCATGCCCTTGCGGATGACCTCGTCGATCGCCGGGGGCAGCGCGACGGCGCGGGAGATGGCGGGCGGCTCGCCGTTGAGGTGGCCCTTGATCACCGTCGGCACGTCGCCCTTGAACGGCGGGCTGCCGGTGAGGCAGGCGTAGAGGACGCACGTGAGCGCGTACTGGTCGGTGCGCCCGTCCAGCGGCTCGCCGCGCAGGTGCTCCGGCGCCGCGTACGTGGGCGAGCCGAGGAAGTCGCCGCCACGGGTGCGGTGGCCGGTCGCGCCGCGGCGCGTCAGCCCGAAGTCGGCGACGTACACGTGCTCGCGCGAGGTCTCCTTCTTCGTCACGAGCACGTTGGCCGGCTTGACGTCCAGGTGGACCAGACCACGGTTGTGCAGGGTGTCGAGCGCGTCCGCGACCTGGTCGAGCATGGTCAGCGTGCGCGCGGGCGCGATCGGGCCGCCCGCGATCAGGCCGGCCAGGTCACCGCCGTCGACCATGCGCATGGCGATGTAGAGCATCCCGTCGAGCTCGCCGAAGTCGTACAGCGGCACGACGTTGGCGTGGTCGATCGCGGACGTGTTGCGCGCCTCGTCGACGAACCGCTCGCGGAACTCGGCGTCGGTCCCGAGGTGGTCGCCGATGACCTTCAGCGCCACTTTCCGGCCCAGGCGCACGTCGGTGGCCTTGTAGGTCACGCTCATGCCGCCCTTGCCGAGCACTCCGTCGATGCGGTAGTTGCCCAGCCGGCGACCGGTGAGGTCCCCCGACACATCGCCTGTCACGCCCGGCAGCCTAACGCCCCTGGTTCGGCGGCTGCCGGGGGTTGGCCCAACAGGTCAACAGCGGTGGTTACGACACCTTCCGCACGTCGGCCGCCTGGCTTCTGCCGTCCCGGCCGGACTGCACTTCGAACTCGACCCGATCGCCTTCGTCCAAAGTGCGGAATCCGTCAGCCTGAATGGCGGAATAGTGCACGAAGACGTCCGGTCCTTCGGTCGATTCGATGAAACCGTAGCCCTTTTCCGAGTTGAACCATTTGACGGTGCCGACAGTCACGGCGCCTCCCTCAGCACACAAGGATCCGCTGGCCCAGCGTAGGCCAGCGGCGCGAGTGACAATCACGCTACCGGAATTATTCCCCTCGGCAATGGGCAATTCGTCTGAAGATCACGCACCGGAAAGGCGCCGGTTGCGCGCGTGCACGAGCACCGTCCCGGGACCCGCGAAGTCGACCGCCAGTCCTTCCCCGGTGCGCACCGACTGCGGGCCGCCGGGGTCGAGCGCGCGCAGCCGGCACTGCACGGTGTCGGGGTAGGCCAGCAGGTAGTCCGGCCGGACGGTGACCAGCTCACCCTGGGCGAGCTCGAACGCGTCCACCGGCCCGGGCGCGGCCAGCACGAGCGGCCCGGTTCCGCTGTAGTGCTCGAGGAACCCCGCGTCGGCGCCGAAGAGCTGCTGCAACGGCGTCCAGCCGGGGTCGTGGCGGACGGCCGAGGGCCGCACCAGCACGGCTTCGCGGTGCACGGACCAGCCCGTGCCGGCGCGCAGCTCCAGCGGGTAGACGTCGCCGGGGCGCAGCGGCGCGAAGTCGATCCAGCCACCGTCGGACGGCGCCGTGTACACGGCCATCGTCGCCTTGCCCACGCGGACGCCGCCGCGCCCCGCCGCCGTCTCGGTGACGCCGAAGCGGCTGGCGAGCAGCGTTTCCGGCACGGCCTGCACGGCCTCGCCCGGGTCGAGCAGCACGCGGGCGACGCCGAAGCCCGGCGTGTGCCGGGTCTGGACGCGCATCAGCGGGACGGGACGTGCGAGATGATCCAGCTGATCAGCGCGGACGGGTTGCGCGTCTGCGTCATGATCTGGCCGGGGCCGACGAAGTCGAAGACGAGGCCTTCACCGCTCTTCATGGACTGGATGATGCCGGTCGCGACCTTCCGGATCTGGTACTGCACGGTGTCGGCGTAGGCGACGACGTGCCCGGTGTCGACGGTGACCATCTCACCCGGCTGCAGGGTCATGGTCTCGACCGCGCCGTAACAGCTGACGAGCAGCTCGCCCTGGCCGGTCGCGTGCGTCAGGAAGCCGCCTTCGCCGCCCATCAGGTTCTTCATCCCGCCCCACTTGGTCTCGGTCTGCACGCCGTGCGACGACGCGAGCCAGCAGCCGCGGGTGACGGCCCAGCCGGTGCGGCCGTCGAGCGTGATCGTCTGGATGTCGCCGGGCAGGTTGGCCGCGACGTCGACCCAGCCGCCGTTCTGCGGCGCGGTGAAGGTGGAGATGAAGAAGGACTCACCGGAGAGGAAGGCGCGGCCGAGGCCCTTCATGATGCCGCCCTGCGCCTGGGACTGGACCTGCACGCCGTAGCTGGTGGCCATCATCGCGCCGGACTCCACCTGGCACGGTTCCCCCGGCGCCAGCATCAGCCGGGCGACGGCGAAAGAGGGCTGGTTGCGGACTCGGACCTGCATGCGTTCTCCCCTAAGCGTGCTCTCAGACGACGCAGAGTCTTGCACGCCGTTCACGAAGGGGGAGGATGGTCCGGTGATCTCCGTCGACGACTACCGGGAGCGGATCACCGCGCTCCTGGGCACCGCTCCCGCGACCGTCCTCCCGCTCGCCGACGCGGCCGGCCTCGTGCTGGCCGAGGACGTGCCGGCGAGGGTTTCCCTGCCACCGTTCGACAACTCCGCGATGGACGGCTACGCGGTCCGCGCCGCGGACGTCACGTCGGTGCCGGTGACCCTGCCGGTCGCCGACGACATCCCGGCGGGCCGGGTCGACGTCGGCACCCTCGAGCCGGGCACCGCGCACCGGATCATGACCGGCGCGCCGCTGCCGCCGGGCGCGGACGCCGTCGTGATGGTGGAGGACACCGACGGCGGCACGGAGACCGTGACGATCACCGCCGAGGCCCGCGAAGGCGCGCACATCCGGCGGCTCGGGGAGGACGTCGTCGCCGGGAGCCTCGCGCTGGCCGCCGGGACCGTGCTGGGGCACTCGCACCTGGGGCTGGCCGCCGCGGTCGGGCTGGCCGAGGTGCGGGTGCACCGGCCGCCGCGGGTGCTCGTCGCCTCCACCGGCACCGAGCTGGTCGACGCGCCGGCGCCGCTGCGCCACGGCCAGATCTACGAGTCCAACAGCGTCATGCTGGCGGCGGCGATCCGCGAGCTCGGCTGCGAGGTCGAGGTGGTCCGCAGCGTCGTCGACGACGTCGAGGAGTTCCGCAAGGTCATCGAGCCGAGGCTGGCCGACGCCGACCTGCTGGTCACCTCCGGCGGCGTCAGCGCCGGCGCGTACGAAGTGGTGAAGGACGCGCTCACCGGGCAGGGCGTCGAGTTCCAGAAGGTCGCGATGCAGCCGGGCGGGCCGCAGGGCAACGGGCGCTGGCACGGCGTGCCGGTCGTGACGCTGCCCGGCAACCCGGTGAGCGTGCTGGTTTCGTTCGAGGCGTTCCTGCGCCCCGCGCTGCTGGCCGCGCTCGGCCACACCGACGTCTTCCGGCGGCGGGTGCGGGCCCGGCTCACCGAGGCGATGAGCTCACCGCCCGGGCGCCGCCAGTACCGCCGCGGCGTGTTCACGCTGTCGGAGCGGGAGGTCACCGGGGTCGTCGGCCCGCACGGCGGCCCGGGGTCGCACCTGCTGGCCGCGTTCACCCAGGCCAACTGCCTGATCGTGCTGCCGGAGGACGTCAGCTCGGCTGCGGTTGGCGACGAGGTGGACGTCCTGCTGCTGTGACCGGGAAGTCGCGCAGCTTCCGGAACGGCGCGAGGATCGGGAGCGCGGCGACCAGCACGACGGACGCCACCCACAGCGTCTCGCGGACGCCGATCACCTCGCCGAGCACCCCGCCGAGGACCCCGGCCAGCGGGATCGTCCCGTAGGCGGCGAGCGAGGCGCTCGAAGTGATCCGGCCGAACAGCTCCGGCGGGCAGTACCCCTGCCGGAACGTCGTGGTGAGCACGTTCGACGCGACGACGCCCGCGCAGACGCCGAACACGCCGAGGACGAACAGCGACAGCCGCCAGCCCGGTCCGCTCAGCGGCCCGAGCACCATCATCGGCGCCGCGGCCACCTCGCACAGCAGGAACGCGCGGGCGGTGCCGAAGCGCGCGCCGAGCCGTCCGGCCAGCGCCGCACCGAGGACCCCGCCCAGCCCGGCCAGGGCCAGGACCAGGCCGACCAGGCCGGGGCCGGCGCCCAGGGTGCGGGACAGGAAGACGATCTGGATGGAGCTATAGCCGGTCAGCGCGAGGTTGGACACCGCACCGAACACCATCAGCGAGCGCAGGTACCGGTCACCGGCGACGAACCGCAGGCCCACGGCGATCTGGCTGCGCAACGGCGTGCGCTCGACCGGGACGACCGCCTCGCGGACGCGGATCGCCCGCACGCACAGCACGGAGACGCCGAAGCTGACGGCGTCGGCCAGCACCCCGCTGACCGGGCCGAACGCCTGCGCCAGCACCCCGGCCAGGCCGGGGCCGCCGACCTGCGTCGCGGATTCGCTGCCCTGCAGCTTGGCGTTGGCTCCCAGCAGGTCCTCGCGGCCGACCAGTGCCGGAAGGTAAGCCCGGTAGGCGAGGGTGAAGAACACCTTCGCGACGCCGCCGAGCAGCGCGGCCACCAGCAGGTACGACATGGTCAGCGCGCCGAACGCGGCGGCGAGCGGGACGCTGCCGAACACCGCCATGGACACCGTGTTGCAGGCCAGCATCACCGGCCGCTTCGGCAGCCGGTCCACCCACGCGCCGGCGGGCAGGCCGATCACCAGCCACGGCAGCCAGGCCACCGCCGTCAGCAGCGCGACCTGGAACGTGGACGCCCCCAGCGTGATCACCGCGACCAGCGGCAACGCCGTGCTCGCGACCATGCTGCCGAGCATGCTGGTGGTCTCGCCGGTCCACAGCAGCCGGAAGTCGCGGTTCCCCCAGAGCCCCTTCACGGCTTGCCCAGCGAAACCCGCGCGGCGAAGAAGACGGGGCGGCGCTCGACGCCGTCACCCGGTTCGGTGCGGCTCTCGAACTCGGTCAGCAGAAGCAGGACCCGCTCGTTCAGCTCCTCGAGGTCCGCGACCGACAGCCGCATCCACGTGTCGGTGCTGAACGCCGAGCCGCGCCACGGCTCCGGGTAGGTCTCGCGGTTCGCGATCCACTCGCGCGCGATCGCCGTCTGGTGGTCGAGGGTCAGCACCTCGGCGGCCTCCGCGATCGGGTCGCCCGGGAAGTCCTCGGCCGCCCACCGGATGGTCTTCACCGCGCGCTTCCACCAGCGTTCCCGCTGGTCACGGGCCAGTTCAGGCGCCTCCTCGACCAGCTTGGCCGCGGCCAGCACCTTCATGTGGTGGCTGATGTTGCCGACCGCCTGGTCGGTCTTGCCCGCCAGCATCGACGCCGTGGCCGGGCCGTCCAGGTGGAGCAGTTCCATCAGCCGCCGCCGCAACGGGTGCGACACCGCCGCCAGCACCTTCGAATCCCGGATGTTCCGGACCTCATCGCTCATGACGCACAAGAGTAGTTGTACAAGAGTTATTGTGCAATATCTCTTGTACAACTGTTCCCGTAAGCTCCCGGCATGGGTTTCGTCGCATGGGTCATCTTCGGCGCGCTCGTCGGCTGGGCGGCCAACCTGGTCGTCGGCGGCCGGGACCGGCGCCGGCAGGGATGCCTGGTCAGCGTGCTGGTGGGCGTGGTCGGCGCGGCCCTCGGCGGGCTGATCTACCGGCTCGCGACCGGCCAGGCGAAGTCGTTCGACTTCGACTTCCCCAGCTTCGGCGTGGCCATCCTGGGCGCCGTCGTGCTGCTGGCGATCCTGCGGCTCGTCAGCGGGATCGGCCGGCGCTCGGGCGATCGTTCGTAACAGTTGCCGGACGAACCGTGGTCAACACGGCCTCCGCCACTAAAGTGTGTCCTTCGGTGCTTCTTTCAGGCCCTGATTCCGCGGCCGGGTGCATGCGCCGTCGGGGGGTGCATGCACCCGGCTTCGTCTCAGCGCTTCGATGACGACGTCCACCGCGTGGTCCGGGTCGACGAGCGACGGCATCGGCACCTCGGTGATGTCCCGGCGCCACGCGCCGAGCAGCTCCGTGAGCTGAGCATCGGCGGCTTCGCGGCGGTCGGTCATCGGTCCTCACAGGTCTGGCGGGGATGCGCGCGGCAGCGCCCCGAACGGCGTCAACTACCCAGAGTTATCGCAGACTTCGACCTTGCGTTACCGCGAAGCCGGCACTCCCACCCGTGCCGGGGACACCCTCACGGAGGAGCCCGGCGGTACCGGACCAGACCCCCACCAGGGGCAGCGGTAGCGTGGTGGCGCCCGTACGCGGCCGCCGGAACCCCGGCGTCACCCGCCCTCACGACACGAAACCAGGGGACCCGACCATGAGCGGCAACCGGCCGGAATCCGCCGGCAATCCCGTCGCCCACGCCCTCCAGCTCGCCCGCGAGACGCTGCCGCCGATGCACCCGGCCGGTCGCCCGTTCGTGGCGGGCGGCGCGGTCGCGACGCTGGTCGCCCGCCGGTTCTCCAAGCGCCTGGGCGTCCTCGGCGCGCTGACGACCGTGGCGATGGCCGCGTTCTTCCGCGAGCCGAAGCGGGTCCCGCCGTCGCGCGGCGGCGTCGCGCTGGCCTCGGCCGACGGTCTCGTCTCCCTGATCGAGGAAGCCGTCCCGCCCGCCGAGCTCGGCCTGCCCGCCGAGCCGCGGCTGCGCGTGTCGGTGTTCCTCTCGGTGTTCGACGTGCACGTCCAGCGCGTGCCGGCGAACGGCGTGATCGAGCGCGTCGCCTACCGGCCGGGCAAGTTCCTCTCCGCGGACCTGGACAAGGCGAGCGAGGACAACGAACGCAACTCCGTGCTGATGCGCACCGAAGACGGCCACGAGCTCGTCGTCGTGCAGATCGCCGGGCTGGTCGCGCGCCGCATCCTCTGCGAGATCCGCGAGGGCGACAAGGTCGGCGCCGCCGCGACGTACGGCATCATCCGCTTCGGCTCCCGGGTCGACCTCTACCTCCCGCCGGGTTCGCGGGTGCTGGTCGCGAAGGGCCAGCGCACGGTCGGCGGCGAGACGGTGATCGCGGAACTCCCTGCGGCTGTGTCCGATTCGAAGGGCTGACCCATGGTCCGCGTGACCACGACGACCCCCGGCGTGCGGCTGCTGCCGAACGCCATCACCGTGCTGGCGCTCTGCGCCGGCCTGTCGGCGGTGCAGTTCGCGCTGACGAAGAACTACTCGATGGCGATCGCGTCGATCGGCATCGCCGCGGTGCTCGACAGCCTGGACGGCCGGATCGCCCGCCTGCTCGACGCGACGTCGAAGATGGGCGCGGAGCTGGATTCGCTGTCCGACGGCATCTCGTTCGGCGTCGCGCCGGCGCTGGTCATCTACGTGTGGCAGGCCGGCGCCGACCGGATCGGCTGGGTGGCGTCGCTGATCTTCGCCGTCTGCATGATCCTGCGGCTGGCCCGGTTCAACACGCTGCTGGACGACACCGAGCAGCCGCCGTACTCGAGCGAGTTCTTCGTCGGCGTCCCGGCGCCCGCGGGCGGCCTGCTCGCGATGCTGCCGCTGGTCGCCTGGCTGCAGTGGGGCGAGGGCTGGTGGTCGTCGCAGTGGGTCGTGTGGGCGTGGACGATCGCCATCGCGGCCCTGCTGATCAGCCGCATCCCGACGCTGTCGCTGAAGACGGTCAAGGCCCCGGCGAAGGCGATCGCCCCCCTGCTGATCGGCGTCGCCCTGCTGGCGGCGGCGATCATCCAGTTCCCGCTGGTCGCGCTGCTCGTCGCGATGGTGCTGTACCTCGCGCACATCCCGTACTCGGTCTACCGCAGCCGCTGGCTGGCCGCACACCCCGAGGCCTGGACGGTCCCGCCGCGCGAGCGCCGGGCGATCCGCCGAGCACGCTCCCAGCGCCGCCTCGGCCTGCGTCCCCCGCTGCGCAGGCGCGTAGCGGGCGCGGCGATGCGCGCGGTCCGCCTCCCCCGCAACGGCGAGTACGTCCGCACCCCCCGAGGCCCCCGCGAGAACGGCGCCACCAACGGCGACGGCCAGCGCCGTCGCTCCTGGCGCCAGATCGGCCTACGCCGCAAGTAGCCGTGTCGACCCCCCAATCACGCGAGTCGACCCTCCAATCACGCGAGTCGACTCCGCAATCACGTGAGCCGACCCTCCAGGCACGCGAGCCGACCCTCCGGGCACGCGATCGCGTGTGATTGAGCAGCCAACACGCGTGATCAGAGGGTCGACACGTGTGACTGAGGGGGCGACACGCGGTCTAGCTCGCAGAGCCGAGGCCGCCGATCAGCAGGTTCAGCTGGTATTCGAAGTCCTGGACGCAGTCGCCGGACTCCAGGGCCGGCAGGACCCGGTGCAAGCTCGGCAGCTCCGACGGCGTCGCCATCCGGCGGAAGTACGCGCCCACCTCTGCATGATCGGCCGCCCGCCGGCCGACGCGTTCACCCAGTCCGCGTACTTCGGCTCGGCCTACCCGGCGATCTGGAGCTTCCAGCTGGCGCTGCGCGCCCGCGGCCTCGGCAGCTCGATCTGCGGCTACCACCTGCAGGACCACGAGGCCGCCGTCGCCGCCCTGCTCGGCATCCCGGCCGGCGTCACGCAGATCAGCCTGCTCGCCGTCGCGTACACGACCCAGCGCGACTTCCGCCCGGCGGCGCGACCGGCGGTCCGGGACATCACCTACTTCGACGCGTGGGAGCGCTCCGCATCGCTAGGGTGAACGGCGTGAGCCACCCCCAGATCACGCTGACCGTCCGGCACACGCCGTCCGCGCTGGACACCCGCCGCGGCGTCGTCCGGCTGCACCCCGAAGTGCTCGACGCGCTGGGCCTGCGGGCCTGGGACGCGGTGCACCTGACCGGCGCCCGCGTCAGCGCCGCGCTCGCGGCGCCGGCCGACGAGACCGGCGTGCCGGGGGTGCTGCTCACCGACGACGTCACGATGTCGAACCTCGGCGTCACCGAAGGCGCCGAGGTCGTCGTCGCACCCGCCGACGTGTCGGCCGCGCGGACGGTGACGGTCGCGGGGTCACGGCTGGCCAGCTCGTCGGTCAGCCCGCACATGCTGCGGCTGGCGCTGATCGGCAAGGTCCTGACCATCGGCGACGCGGTTTCCCTGCTGCCGCAGGACCTCGCGCCGCAGCCGGGGTCCGACCCGGCCGGCCTGCGCGGCCAGCTGTCGCGGGCCATCGGCGCGACCTGGACGAACGAGCTGCTGACCGTCACGGCGACCGAGCCCGCCGGCACTGTCGCGGTTGGACCGTCCACTGTGGTCGTCTGGCGCGACGGCGCCCGGCCCGCCGCCGAACCCGCCGCGCCGCGGACGGCGACCGCGCTCGTCCGCACCACCGCCGTCACCGCGGCCGAGGAGTGGATCGACGCCGAAATCGTCGAAGACGAGGTCGAGGCCGAGGAGCTCACCGAGCCGGCCGTGGCGGTGGCCGACCTGATCGGTGGCGAAGCGGCCGCGCGCAAGCTGTCCGAGTGGTTCGACCTGGCCTTCCACCGGCCCGAGCTGCTCGCGAAGCTGGGCGCGCCCGCCCACCTCGGCGTGCTGCTGTCCGGCCCGGAGGGCGTCGGCAAGGCGACGCTCGTGCGGTCGGTGGCGCAGGCCGAGAACGTCAAGGTCGTGCCGGTGGCCGCGCCCAACCTCGCGGTGCTGGACCCGAACGTCGCGGTGGTGCGGCTGCGCGAGGCGATTCGCGCCGCGTCCGGCCCGACCGTGCTGCTGATCACCGACGTCGACGCGCTGCTGCCCGCGACCACGCCGCCGCCGGTGGCCACGGTCGTGCTGGAGGAGCTGCGCGCGGCCCTGCGTCGCGACCGCCTCGCCGTGGTCGCGACGACGGCCCGCGCCGAGTCGGCCGACCCGCGGCTGCGGGCCGCGGACCTGCTGGACCGCGAGCTGGGCCTGGCCCTGCCGGACGCGAAGACCCGCCGTGAGCTGCTGAACGTCCTGCTCCGCGACGTCCCACTGGAGCCGGGCATCGACTGCGGCGTGCTCGCCGAGCGGACGCCTGGGTTCGTCGCGGCGGACCTGATCGCGCTGCGGCGGGACGCGGCGCTGCGGGCCGCGCTGCGCCAGCGGGAAGAGGACGAGCCGCGCGTGTCGCAGCAGGACCTGGTGGACGCGCTGGCGACCGTCCGACCGGTCTCGATGTCCACTTCGGACAACCTGGCCACCGGCGGGCTGACGCTGGACGACGTCGGGAACATGGTCGACGTCAAGCAGTCCCTCACCGAGGCCGTGCTGTGGCCGCTGCGGTACCCGGACTCGTTCGCCCGGCTCGGCGTCGAACCGCCGCGCGGCGTGCTGCTCTACGGGCCGCCCGGTGGCGGCAAGACGTTCCTGGTCCGGGCGCTGGCCGGCACCGGCGCGCTCAACGTGTTCGCCGTCAAGGGCGCCGAGCTGATGGACAAGTGGGTCGGCGAGTCGGAGCGCGCGGTGCGGGAGCTGTTCCGCCGCGCCGCCGAGGCCGCGCCGTCGCTGATCTTCCTGGACGAGATCGACGCGCTGGCCCCGCGCCGCGGCCAGTCGTCGGACTCCGGCGTCGCCGACCGCGTGGTCGCGGCGCTGCTGACCGAGCTCGACGGCGTCGAGCCGATGCGCGAGGTCGTCGTGCTCGGGGCGACGAACCGGCCCGAGCTGGTCGACCCGGCGCTGCTGCGGCCGGGCCGGCTGGAGCGCCGCGTCTACGTGCCGCCGCCGGACGCCGAGGCCCGCACGGCGATCCTGACCGCGACCTCGAAGAACACCCCGCTGGCCTCCGATGTGGACCTGGCCGCGGTGGCGTCCACTCTGGACGGTTACTCGGCGGCCGACTGCGCGGCGCTGATCCGCGAAGCGGCGCTGACGGCGATGCGCGAGTCGCTGGAAGCCCACGAAGTCACCGCGGCCCACCTCGAAACGGCCCGCAAGACGGTCCGGCCGAGCCTGGACCCGGGCCAGCTCGCGGCCCTGGAGGCCTACGCCCACGCCCAGGCCGGCGACTGAAACGCGCGAAGGGGCGCCACCCGCGGGTGGCGCCCCTTCGGCACGAGCTCGTCAGCTGCCCTTGTGGCCCGACTCGTATTCCTTCGTCACGATGATGATCACGCCCGGGCTGGCGCTCTCTATCCCCGGGAAGCGGGGCTCGGCCTTGATCTGGAACTCCTGCGCGAGCTGCTTCGCCGCGGCTTCCTCGTCGGTGCCCGGGCGGTAGAACGCCGTGGTCACCGGGATCGTGCCCTGCGAGTAGTTGCCGACCTCGTTGACGGTCCAGCCGTCACCGCGGAAGTCGCTCGCGGCCCGCTCGGCGAGGTCCTTGATCAGGGAGTTGTTGAAGACCCGGACGGTCACCCACTTGTTGCCCGTCTGCTGGTCACCGGGCTGACCCGGCTGCCCGGACGTCGGCTGCCCCGGTGTGGGCTGGCCGGGCGTCGGCGACGACGGCGTGGGTGACGTCGGAGGGGTCGTGGACGACGGCGGCGGTGTCGACGGCGAGGTGGGCGGCGACGTCCCGCCCGGCGGCGTGCCGGGCTGGGTGCTGGGCGTACCGCTCGGCCCGGCTTCGTTCGAACCGCCACCACTCAACGCGGAGATCCCGCCGATCACGGCGGCGACGATCGCCACGCCGATCAGCACGACGCCCGCGGCCTTCATCGGCCGGGACATTCCCGAAAACACGCTCATTTCAGCTCGATCCCCAGTCGCCTGGCCCCACGCTTGCGCTGGCGGGCGGCGCGCGTCTTGCGCAGCCGCTTCACCAGCATCGGGTCGGCTTCGATCGCCTCCGGCTTCTCCAGCAGCTTGTTCAGCAGCTGGTAGTAGCGCGTGCTGGAGACTTCGAAGCGCTCACGGATGGCGTTCTCCTTCGCACCGGCATGTCGCCACCACTGGCGCTCGAAAGCGAGGATCTCGACCTCGCGTTCGGTCAGGCCGGGTACGGGCTTCGGCGGCGACGGCTGCGGCTCAGCCATCGACTCCGCGGCGTCCATCCGAGTCCCTCTCAATCGGGCGACATGGTGATCCAGACCTACCTCTTCCGCGGGCGTCATTCAACCACGGATCAACACGCCGACGTGGGCATCGACATCGGCGCGTCACGGTCTGATGCAGGTCTACCAGAAGGGTCCGACTAAACTGCCCGCTCGTGACCGTCCACGCCATCCGGATCGCCGGCGACCCCGTGCTGCACCACCCGACTCGGGAGATCACCGAGTTCGACGAGAAGCTGCGCGTCCTCACCGACGACATGTTCGAGACGATGTACGAAGCCGAGGGCGTCGGCCTAGCGGCCAACCAGATCGGCCTCGACCTGCGGGTGTTCGTCTACGACTGCCCGGACGACGAGGGCGTGCGCCACAAGGGCGTCGTCGTCAACCCGAAGCTCGAGACGTCGGCGATCCCGGAGACCATGCCGGACCCGGACGACGACTGGGAGGGCTGCCTCTCGGCGCCCGGCGAGTCGTACCCGACGGGCCGCGCGTCGTGGGCGAAGGTGACCGGCTCCGACATCGAGGGCAACCCGATCGAGGTCGAGGGCACCGGCTACTTCGCGCGCTGCCTGCAGCACGAGACCGACCACCTCGACGGCTACATCTACCTCGACCGGCTCGTCGGACGCCACGCCCGCGCCGCGAAGAAGATGCTGAAGTCCAACAAGTGGGGCGTCCCGGGCCTCTCGTGGCTGCCGCCGCGCACCCCGGAAGACGACGGCGCCGTCATCTGACCTCCCGTACTCCGTAAAGCCGTGAAGGCCTCCTTACCGGCTCTTATGGCCGGTAAGGAGGCCTTCACGGCTTTTGGCGAACCTCAGCAGCCGAGGAAGTGGCAGCGGACCACGCGAGGCGTTTCGAGCACAGAGCCCGCCTTGACGTCCCAGGCCAGGCGGACGTACTGCGCGTGCGTCCAGGCCAGCGGCGTCGCCGAGTTGTTCGGGGTCCCGGCCGGGAACCCCGTCTGACCCGACGGCGGGTTCTCGTCCCACACCTGCTCCGGCATGGTCTCCGCCGAGCTGCTCACCCGGCCGAGGTCACGCAGCCGCCGCGCGGCCGAAGACGGCTGGCCCAGCGTCAGTTCGTACTCGCCGCGTTCGCCGGCCAGCAGCGGCCACAGCCGGCCGAACGTCGTGCGGCTCTCGGCCGGGAACGTGTAGTCCCACGGTGAGCCGTCGGCCTGCTCGCCGTAGCCGTCCTTCGTGTAGCGGTGCCAGAACTGGCCGGTCGGCGTGGTGAACGAGATCTCCTTGTCCGTGACGCGCACGCTGTTGCGGATCACCGGGTCGTCGGCGCGGTAGATGCCGAGGCGCACCAGGTCGAGGAACCCGGCGTCGGTGACCGCGCGCTGGTCCATCGTCACGCTGGAGTTGCCGAGGTTGTACGTCGTTCCGGCGTTGGCGTTGCCGTCCTTGGTGAGCCGGACGAAGTACGGGTCCTTCGACAGCGGCCCGTTCGTGGTGATCGTCTGCTTCGGCAGGTCGGCCTTGAACTTGTCGGCCGCGGCGAGGTACCTCTTGGCGTCGGCGGCCGCGCCGTTGTGCGACGCGATGTCCGCGGCGCACACGAGCCCGGCGATCACCGAGGCGATGGTCGACGGGGACCAGCCGTCCTGCTCCTCCCAGCGTTCCTGCTGCGTCCACGGCGCCGCCTGGCCGTCAGGACCCTTGTAGGACAACAGGAAATCGGCGGCCTTGCGCACGCCGGGCCAGACGTCGTTGCGCCCGAGCTGCTGGGCGAGCACGATCGGGAAAGCGGTTTCGTCGAGCTGGACCGACGTCCAGTACGGCACGCCGTCGACCCGGCTGTTCTGCGGCATGTGCCCGTCGGCCTGCTGCTGCGTGCCGAACATGTAGGTCACCGCGCGGCTCGCGGCCGCCGTGTCGCCGCCGGCGGCCAGGCCGGTCGCGATCTGGTAGAGGTCGCGCGGCCAGACCAGGTGGTAGGTGCCGGACGGCGACCACTCCGGGTCGTTGTTCCCGAACCGCCACGGCATGCTCGGCGACGCGATGAACGCGCCCGGGTGGTGCTTGTCCTCACTCGCGGCCAGCGTCAGCATCGACGCCTTGTAGAGGTCGCGCTCACTGTCGGTCTTCAGCGACGACGGCGGTTTGCTCACCCCGCGCAGGTACTGCTCCCAGCCGCGGTCGTAGGCGCGGGTGATGGCGCCGAAACCGCGTCGCTGCGACGCCTGCGCGTTGCCGAGCGCGTCGGCCGCCTTCGCGCCCATGCCGAGCGCGAGGGTGACGTGCCGGGTGCGCACGCCGTCGGCCGCGGTCTGCCCGGTGAGCACGACGTTGCCGTTGCCGGCGGTGTCGTACGTCGCGAGCTTGAACGTCTTCGCGAGCTGGGTGCCGCCGTCGGACGCGCCCGCGTAACCGACACTCGTGCGCGTGAAGCCGGGCTTCGCGGTGAGGGCGGCGGCGTTGGTGGCGTCCGACGCGGTGAGCGCGTCCCCCTTGCGCGCGGCCGAGTCGTCGGAGCCGTCGTTGGTCAGGTCCGGGTCGGCGACCGCGTAGAGCTGGTACGGCCGGCCGGTGAGCGACTGGAAGTCGACGTCCACCAGCACGGTCGTCGCGGCCGGGTCGGTGACGTAGGTCTTGCGCAGCCGCCACCGGTGCTGGTCGTCGGTGATGGTCTGCTCGTAGGTCAAACTGTCGTCGTCGGTCCGCCGGACCTGCTGCGACTTGGCCGTGTTGTCGGCGACGGCGAAGCTGCGCCCGTCGGTGACGACGAAGTCCATCGAGCGGACGCTGGGCGTGGACAGGTCCGGGTAGTAGACCTCGGACATTTGGCCGCCCTGGAGCGTGAACCAGACGTTGCTGCCGCGGTCGTGGGCCGTGCCGAAGCCGGTCTTGTTCGCGGGTAGCCAGCTGGGATGGGCGCCGGGCGCGCCGGGAGCCGTCCCCTGGGCCGCCGCGGTCGCCGGTATCAGCCCGGTGACCAGCAGCCCGGCGAGTGCCGGAACCATGAGTTTGCGCATATCAACCCCACAGTGATGTCGCTTCTGCACCGTTACAGAAGCGACAGGCAGTGTCTCGCCGATTCTTCACGGGCGCATGGTCCGAACTGGTGAACCACTGACCGTCACTGGTCCGGTCACGCCGCCGGTTCACCAGCAGCGAACGGACTTCCGGCCGTTCGCGGCGCACACTTGAAGTACTGCAACGGTGTAATCGAGGTACTCCATGGACGAGGCGATGGACGCCTACTCGCGCGCGGTCAGCACGGTCGCCAAGACCGTCACCCCGCACGTCGCCGGGGTTCAGCTCGGGCGCGGCAGCGGCTCCGCGGTCGTCTTCGCCGACGACGGCTACCTGCTGACCAACGCCCACGTCGTCGACGGCGAACGCCACGGCGTCGCGACCTTCGCCGACGGCAGCGAAGCGCGCTTCGACGTCGTCGGCGCCGATCCGCTGTCCGATCTCGCCGTGCTGCGGGCGCGGGACGAGACGCCGTCCGCCGCCGTGCTCGGGGACGCCGACCACCTCGTCGTCGGGCAGCTCGTGGTGGCGATCGGCAGTCCGCTCGGCTTCTCCGGCTCGGTGACCGCCGGCGTCGTCAGCGCGCTCGGCCGGGCGCTCCCGGTGCGGCACGGGCGCGCCGGCCGGGTGATCGAGGACGTCATCCAGACCGACGCCGCGCTCAACCCGGGCAACTCCGGCGGCGCGCTCGCCGACTCCGCCTGCCGCGTCGTCGGGATCAACACCGCCGTCGCGGGCGTCGGGCTCGGGCTCGCCGTGCCGATCAACTCGACGACGCGCCGGATCATCGACACGCTCGTCGTCGAAGGCCGGGTGCGGCGGGCGTACCTCGGCGTCGTCGGCGTGCCCGCGCCGCTGCCCGACGACGTCGCCGAGCGCACCGGGCAGGAGGCCGGGCTGCGCGTGCGCGAAGTCGTCTCCGGCGGGCCCGCCGAGCGCGCCGGGCTGCGAACGGGCGATCTCGTGCTGACCGTCGGCCGCGCCCGGGTGTCGGACGCGCAGGGCATCCAGCGGCAGCTGTTCGCCGAAGTGATCGGCACCGCACTGCCGATCACCGTGCTGCGCAACGGAGCCATGGTCGACGTCTACGCCACACCGGCCGAACTGGTCGGGTGAGGTGAGCGGACTTGAGTCTGGCGCCCCGGCGTGGCATGGTCGGTGGCACAACACCACAACGCGGGAGCTCGCGCCATGGCGGGCTGAGAGGGTGACTGGGGATTTGTCCCGGGTGTCACCGACCGCATGAACCTGACCGGGTAATGCCGGCGTAGGGAGTGAAAGTCGTTGACAACGCTGGAGAACAAGGACGTCTCCGTCACGACCGGGCCCATCACGGGCTCGCACAAGATCTACCACCAGACCGAATCCGGACTGCGTGTTCCGGCCCGCCGGATCGACCTCTCGAACGGCGAACACTTCGACGTCTACGACACTTCCGGGCCGTACACCGACCCTGAAGCGAACATCGACGTCCACAGTGGACTGCACCGGTTGCGGGCCGGCTGGGCCGACGGCCGGGAGCACAACACCCAGCTCGGGTGGGCCAAACAAGGCGTCGTCACCAGGGAAATGGAGTACATCGCCGCCCGCGAACGGGTTTCGCCGGAGTTCGTCCGCGACGAGGTCGCGAGCGGCCGCGCGGTGATCCCGGTCAACCGGCGCCACCCCGAGTCCGAGCCGATGATCATCGGGAAGAACTTCCTGGTGAAGATCAACGCGAACATGGGCAACTCGGCCGTCTGGTCGTCGGTCGAGGAGGAGGTCGACAAGATGGTGTGGGCCACCCGATGGGGTGCCGACACCATCATGGACCTCTCCACCGGCAAGCGGATCCACGAGACGCGCGAGTGGATCATCCGCAACTCCCCGGTGCCGGTCGGCACCGTGCCGATCTACCAGGCGCTGGAAAAGGTCGACGGGGAGCCGGAAAAGCTGTCGTGGGAGGTCTACCGCGACACCATCGTCGAGCAGTGCGAGCAGGGCGTCGACTACGTCACGGTGCACGCCGGCGTGCTGCTGCGCTACATCCCGCTGACCGCGCGGCGCGTCACCGGCATCGTCAGCCGCGGCGGCTCGATCATGGCGGCGTGGTGCCTCGCGCACCACCAGGAGTCCTTCCTGTACACGCACTTCGAGGAACTCTGCGAGCTGCTGCGCCAGTACGACGTCACGTTCTCCCTCGGCGACGGCCTGCGGCCCGGTTCGATCGCGGACGCCAACGACCGCGCGCAGTTCGCCGAACTGGAGACCCTCGGCGAGCTGACGCACCTCGCGCGCTCGCACGACGTCCAGGTGATGATCGAGGGCCCCGGCCACGTGCCGATGCACAAGATCAAGGAGAACGTCGAGCTGGAGGAACGGCTCTGCGGCGAGGCGCCGTTCTACACCCTCGGCCCGCTCACGACGGACATCGCGCCGGCGTACGACCACATCACCTCCGCCATCGGCGCGGCGCAGATCGGCTGGTACGGCACGGCGATGTTGTGTTACGTCACGCCGAAGGAGCACCTCGGCCTGCCGAACCGCGACGACGTCAAGACCGGCGTGATCACGTACAAGATCGCCGCGCACGCCGCCGACCTGGCCAAGGGGCACCAGTACGCGCAGGAGTGGGACGACGAGCTCTCCAAGGCGCGCTTCGAGTTCCGCTGGAACGACCAGTTCAACCTGTCGCTCGACCCGGACACGGCGCGCGCGTTCCACGACGAGACCCTGCCCGCCGAGCCGGCCAAGACCGCGCACTTCTGCTCGATGTGCGGGCCGAAGTTCTGCTCGATGCGGATCACGCAGGACGTCCGCAAGTACGCCGAGGAGCACGGTCTGTCCACTGTGGAGGCCATCGAGGCGGGCATGGCTTCGAAGTCGGCGGAGTTCACCGAGTCCGGCGGCCAGGTCTACCTGCCCGTGGTGCAGCTGTGACTCCGCCCACCGCCCTCACCATCGCCGGATCCGACTCCGGCGGTGGTGCGGGCATCCAGGCGGACCTGCGCACGTTCTTCGCGCACGGCGTCCACGGGCTCGTCGCGCTGACGGCCGTCACCGTGCAGAACTCCTTGGGCGTGCAGGGTTTCACCGAGATCCCCGCCGACGTCGTGGCCGCGCAGATCAAGGCCGTGGCGACGGACATGGGCGTCAACGCGGCCAAGACGGGCATGCTGGCGACGGCGGAGATCATCCGAGCCGTGGCCAAAACCCTGGACGAAGTCGGCGGCGACATCCCGTTGGTGGTCGACCCGGTGGCGGCGTCGATGACGGGCCACGCGCTGCTGCGCGAGGACGCCCTGGAGGCGATCCGCACGGAGCTGTTCCCCCGAGCGACGCTGATCACCCCGAACCTGGACGAGGTCCGCCTGCTGACGGGCATCTCGGTGGTTTCTCCCGCATCCCAACGGGAGGCGGCGGAGGCACTGCTGGCCTTCGGTTCGCGCTGGGTCCTGGTCAAGGGCGGCCACATGACGGGCAGCACGTGCGTAGACCTCCTGACCGACGGCGCCTCGTTCCTGTCGTTGAGCGGCCCCCGCTACGACACAGAGAACACCCACGGCGGCGGCGACACCATGGCCTCGGCGATCACGTCATCGCTGGCGAAGGGCGCCTCGGTGCCGGACGCGGTGGCGGCGGGGAAGCGGTTCATCGAGCGCTGCGTAGCGGAGTCCTACCCGCTCGGCGCGGGCGTGGGCCCGGTGTCACCGTTCTGGGTGCTCGGGTCCTCGTGAGTGGTAATTAGGGTTCTAACCCTAATTACCACTCACGACGTTGGTCAGCGGGTCGTCAGGTGCGGGGCGTCGACCGCCCAGTACCAGTTGTTGCCCGCCGCGTATAGGCGCCACGTGAAGCGGGCCGAACGAGCGCCCGCCGGGACCGCTACCGACGTCGTCGTCGGCTGGGACAGGACGTCGCCGCCCCGGTTCGCGGACGAGGATTCCGGGCCGTACGCCAGGACCGGCTGCTCCGCGCCGCCGTCGAAGGAGACCGTCAGCGCGCCGCGCTGGGTGCCGTCCTGGCGGTAGTGCGAGACGAACCCGACGTCCACTGTGGACTTACCGGTCACCGCAAGAGCCGGTGACACCAGGGAAGAGTCGAAGGTCCCCGACGAAGACGGCGACCCCTTGTCGTCCCACTCGTCGGGGTCCGCCACCGCGAAGACGCCCCGGGCGCGCACGTTCGCCTCCCGCTCCTGCCCGGGCGCGGTGCGCGTCCAGAAGTCGTCCGTCGTGAACGCCCAGCCCTGCCACTCCGTGACACCCGCGGGCATGGCCGACGCGTTGCGGACCGTCCAGCCCGACGGCGCGTCGTGCGTCCAGCCGAGCACCGACGCCGGGACGCCCGTTTCGTCCGCCCGCGGCTTCAAGACCGCCGAGTCGAACGGGTCCGCGGGAAGCGAGCCCAGCGCGTAACCGTCCAGGGAAAGCGGGATTCCCAGGTGGCGCAACGCCGTCGGCGCGATGTCGACGATCTTCGGCGCCACCGCGGGCGTTCCGGCCGGCACCGCGCCGCCCGCCGCGATCACGAACGTCATGCGCTCCTCGGGGCTGTCGCCACCGTGGCCGCCCGGGCCGGTGTGGCCGTGGTCGGTCGTCAGCATGACCAGCCAGTCTTCCGACGAATACGAGGGTCGTGCGCTGATCGCCGTCAGCAGCCGGCCGAGGTACGCGTCGTCCGCGCGCAGGGTCGCCGCGTACTCCGGCGAGTCGGCGCCGTGCGCGTGGCCCGCCTCGTCCGTCTGTCCGAAGTAGACGAACGACGCGTCGGCCTTGTCCTGCTTCAGGTGCTTCTCGGCGTCCGCGGCGAGCTGCGGATCCGTGTTCTCGTAGCCGGCGCTGTCGCCGTCCAGGACGTACTTGCGGTCCTGACCGGTGCGCAGGATCTTGTCGCCGATCGGCTTCCAGTCGACGGCGGCGTACGTGTCGAGCGCCGGGTTCGCCGTCTCGGCGCGCGCCAGCCAGCTCGGGTAGGCGGCCAGGTTGCTGCCGGTGAACGCGTTGTCCTTCACCAGGTGCTTGTCGGGCCAGACGCCGGTGAGGATCGACGACCAGCCGGGCCCGCTGAGCGTCGGCGCCATCCCGCTGCCGTACAGCGAGCTCCGCGCCGAGTACCCGCGCCGGACCAGCGCGTGCACGTTCGGCGTGTCGGCGGCGAGGAGCTTGTCGAACCGCGTGCCGTCGAGCCCGATCACCAGCACCTTGGGCGTCTTCGCCGCGCCCCCGGCCACGCCGGCGGTCAGCCCCGCGGCCGCCACCAGCGCCGTGACCAGGCAGAACAGTCTCCGCATGAACCCTCCAGGAATTGGTTCGGATGAGTTACCCGGAGGTTAGGGAGTCACGAAGACGAAGAGGTGAACGCGGGGCGAAACCCGGTGAGCCATCAGCGGACCGGCTGCAGCTCCCGGCCGTCGTAGGACTCGCGGGCCGAGCGGATCCGCCCGAAGTTGGCCTGGGACCACGCGCTCAACGCGATCAGGTGCGCGCCGACCTCGGCGCCCATGTCCGTGAGCGCGTACTCCACCGACGGTGGTGTCGTCGGGTAGACCGTGCGCGTCAGGAAGCCGTCGCGCTCCAGCTGGCGGAGGTTCTGGGTCAGCATCTTCTGGCTGACGCCGTCGACCGCGCGGCGCAGCTCGCCGAAGCGGTGCGGGCCGCGGGCCAGCGCGCCCAGGACCAGGGCCGTCCACTTGTTGGCCAGCAGGTCCAGCACGTCACGGCACGGGCAGCTGCGGAGGTAGACGTCCCAGGGTCCGTCCTGGTCGCAGGTGGTTTCCATCGGGTACCTACTTTACGAAGAAGTGCCTTCTGGCGAAAAGTGCCTACCCATCCGAGTATAGGAGCCGACCCCGGAACGAAGGAGCGAACAGATGCGCATCGTGACCCAGCAGGCACTCGGCGGCCCGGAGGTGCTGACCGTCACCGAAGCACCGCGGCCGGTCCCCGGGCCCACGGAGGTCCTGGTGCGCGTGCACGCCGCCGGGATCAACCCGGTCGACTGGAAGGTGCGCGCCGGGGGCGGCTTCCTCGGCGGGCCGCCGTTCACCGTCGGCTGGGACGTCGCCGGCGTCGTCGAGGAGACCGGCTTCGGCGCCACCGGCGTCCGGCAGGGCGACGAAGTCCTCGGCATGCCCTGGTTCCCGCGCCCGGCCGGCGCCTACGCGGAGTACGTCACCGCGCCCTCGCGCCACTTCGTGCGCAAGCCCGCCGGACTCTCGTTCGCCGAGGCCGCCGCGCTGCCGCTGGCCGGGCTGACCGCCTGGCAGGGCCTGGTCGACGTCGCGAACGTCCACAGCGGACAGCGGGTGTTCGTCGACGCCGCCGCGGGCGGGGTCGGGCACCTCGCCGTCCAGATCGCCAAGGCGCGCGGCGCGTACGTGCTCGGCACGGCCAGCGCGGGCAAGCACGACCTGCTGCGCGAACTCGGCGTCGACGAGCCGATCGACTACCACGACGAAGCCGCGACGGCGTCCGATGTGGACGTCTACTTCGGACTCGTCGGCGAGGAGAGCGACCTGCGCTGGCTGCCCGCGATCAAGGAAGGCGGACTGTTGATCGGCGTGCCCAGCGGCGTCGGCGACCGCGTCGAAAAGGCTGCTGCCGAACGGAAAGTGCGGACGGAGCGGATCCTCGTCGAACCCGACCGCGGCGGGCTGACCGGCCTCGTCGAGCTGATCGAGGCCGGTCAGCTGAAGGTCCGCGTCGAGCAGACCTTCCCGCTGGAAGACGCGGCGAAGGCGCACGAGCTGGGTGAGTCCGGGCGAGTGTCCGGGAAGCTCGTGCTGACCGTCTAACCCCTGGCGAGCACCTGGGGCAGCACCGTCGTGAGCCCGGTCCAGTCGGACGTGATCACCGACGCGTGCTGCTTCGCCAGGTCGGCGACGCGCTGGTTGGCCTGCTCGACCGTCGGGTTGTGGGCGTCGATGGCCGGCGCGACGTTCTGGCCGTCGGTCATCACGACGTAGTAGTGGTTGGTGTCGTACCACCCCGGCCCGGTCTGGGTGACCCACGCGTTCGCGTCGCCGTCGAAGACCACGAACCACGGCTTGAGGTCGGCGGTGTACTTGTCCCGCGGGTCACCGCCGGCCGCGCCGTGCACGGTCGGGAAGATGTAGGCGTCGCCGATCCGGCCGGCGTTCTTGAGCCCGAGCAGGTAGCGGCCGTACTCGACGTCGGTCTTCAGCGTGTCGGTCGGGTTCTGCTCCTCGACCGTGCCCGGGATGATCTCGGTGATCACCCGGCCCCGCAGCGCGTCCACGGACGGCCAGTTGTCCGCCTTGGCCGCGTCGTCCAGCGTGCCGTAGCTGCCGAGCAGCTCACCCGGGCGGAAGGCGACGCTGCCGAGGTGCGCGCGGAACGTGGCGTCCAGCTCGTCCGGGCCCATGCCGGTGTTGTCCGAGAAGCCGGTCTTCATCTCGAGCTTGAGCGTGAGCGGGGTGTGCCCCGGGTGGGCCGCGAGCCAGATCCGGATGTCGTCGAGGCAGTACTCCAGGTTCTTGTTCTTCCCGCCGGTGTACAGCTGCGCCGCCGACGTCGCCGCGACGCAGTTGTTGCTGTTCCCCAACGGGTTCGAGTGGCTGACCTTCCACTCGTGGGTGAAGAAGTCCGGCCAGACGTCGAGCTCGATCAGCGACGAGCCGGCGTCGAGCGCCCTGGCCAGGTAGTCGTAGGCCGCCGGGTCGTACGTGTTGTGCACGCCGACCGTCGTGACGTGGGAGAGCTTCGGGCCGTCCGCGTTGGCGGCGGTCGCCCCGGAGAACGTGAGAGCGGCCGTGAGGAGTACCACCGAGAAGAGCTTCATCCAGGCTCCTTCGCCCGTGAACTGGTGAGTAGCCCACACAATGTGCCACCGTGGTGGCCTGTTGATGAAGCAAAAGCGGCCGATTGGCCTAGACCAGAAGTCGGGAAGAGAATGACCACGAGCCCGCCCACCGCGTTGACCATCGCCGGTTCGGACTCCGGCGGCGCCGCCGGTCTGCAAGCGGATCTGCGCACGTTCCTGACCTGCGGCGTCCACGGCCTGGTCGCGGTCACCGCCGTCACGGTGCAGAACACCCTGGGCGTGCACGACCGCGCCGACCTGCCGCCGCACATCGTGGCCGGGCAGATCGAAGCCGTCGCGGCGGACATGGGCGTCGGCGCGGCCAAGACGGGCATGCTCGCGTCCGCGGAGATCATCGACGCCGTCGCGGCGGCGTGCGACAAGGCGGAGATCGGCCGCGACGAGAAGATCCCGTTCGTCGTCGACCCGGTCGCGGCTTCGATGCACGGCCACCCGCTGTTCGACGACGCCGGACTGCGCGCCCTGCGCGACGAGCTCCTGCCGCGCGCGACGGTGCTGACGCCGAACCTCGACGAGGTCCGGCTGCTGACCGGGATGACGGTGAAGGACCGCGAGGGCATGCACACCGCGGCGGTGGTGCTGCACCGGATGGGCCCGCGCTACGTCCTGGTCAAGAGCGGCCACCTGCAGGCGGACCCGGAGTGCGTCGACCTCCTCTTCGACGGCTCGACGTTCGTGGAGCTGCCGGGCGAGCGCTACCCGACCCAGCACACGCACGGCGCGGGCGACACGATGGCGTCGGCGCTGACGGCGGGCCTGGCGAAGGGCATGTCGGTGGTGGAAGCGGCCCGCTACGGCAAGTGGTTCGTCTCCCAGGCGGTCGAGCACGCCTACCCGATGGGCGCCAAGGTCGGCCCGGTCTCGGCCTTCTGGCGGCTGGCACCCGAAGAGCGCTGAGTACCCGTCACGACTTGCGCCCGAAGACCCGCCGGTCGCCGCCATTCGCGCACGGACCCTCCGTTGGGGCGACCGAATCAGGCTGTCCGGCAGCCGGCCCCCGAAGATCGCGGGTCACCCCGCCGCGGCCGCACCCTTCCTGCGGCCCGTGCCCGGCACCCGGGCAAACCGGTCGCCGGACGCCTGCGCGACACGGCACCGCGCGGCGCCCGGACCACACCGGCCCCGGCCTTCTGGCGGCTGGCACCCGAAGAGCGCTGAGTACCCGTCCGGTTACCCTTTCCTCGTTTACTGATCCTTGACCACAACGGGGGACGGCCTTGACCGGGCGCGAACGGGTCGCGAGGTTCCTCGAGGACCGCCGCTTCCAGAACTTCATCATCGCGGTGATCGTGTTCAACGCGGTCACCCTCGGCATGGAGACGTCGACGTCGCTGATCGACGGCTACGGCGGCCTCCTGCACACCCTCGACCACATCGCGCTCGGCATCTTCGTCGCCGAGCTGCTGGCGAAGTTCTACGCCTACCGCGGCGCGTTCTTCCGTGACAACTGGAACGTCTTCGACCTGCTGGTCGTCGGCATCGCGGTGATCCCGGCGACCGGGCCGTTCGCGGTGCTGCGGTCGCTGCGCGTGCTCCGGGTGCTGCGGCTGATCTCCGTCGTCCCGTCGATGCGCAAGGTCGTCTCCGGGCTGCTCGCGGCGATCCCCGGGATGGCGTCGATCGCCGCGCTGCTCGGGCTGATCATCTTCGTCGCCGGCGTGATGGCGACCAAGCTGTTCGGCGTGATCTCGCCGGAGAACTTCGGCGACCTCGGGACGTCGTTGTTCACGTTGTTCCAGGTGATGACCGGCGAGGCGTGGCCGGACATCGCGAAGGAGATCATGCAGCAGGCGCCGATGGCCTGGATCTTCTTCGTCGTCTACATCCTCGTGTCCAGCTTCGCGGTGCTGAACCTCTTCATCGCCGTCGTGGTCAGCGGCATGGAGGACGAGCTGCGCCAGGACATCCGCGAAGAAGAGGCGAAGCAGGCCGCGACGCAGGCCGAAGCGAACCGCGAGATCCTCGAAGAGCTCCGCGCCCTGCGCGCGGAGCTGGCCGAGCTGCGGCAGAACGCCGCTTAGCGGTCTTCGTCGGCGATCAGCGCTTCGAGCGCCGGGAGTGCCGTGGTCAGCGCCTCGCGGTGCTCCGGCGACAGCTTGTCGAGCCGCCGGTTCAGCTCCTGGACGCGCGTCGACCGGACGCCGGACACGAGCCGCTCGCCCTCTTCGGTGGCCTTCGCCAGCCACGCCCGCCGGTCGACCGGGTCGGACTCGCGGCTGACGTACCCGGCCTCGACCAGGGAAGCGATGATCCGCGACATGGTCGCCGCCGCGACACCCTCCTTGGCCGCGAGGTCGCCGAGGCGCAGCTGGCCGGCGTGGACCAGCGTCGCGAGCGCGGAGATCGCGCCGTGGCCGGGGCCCGGCACACCGGCCTGGCGCAGTGACCGGGACAGCCTTCCCACGGCGAGGTACAACCTGCCCGAGGTGTCCTGAACCGATGTGGTCACGGCTGGCTCCTTCTGCCCTCACCCGTGCGCGGGTGCGCCGGAAAGTTCCGTCTACCTTACGGGTTGGCGGTGCAGGTTCGGTGTTAAGGCGCTCCGGTTCACCGCGGCGGGCTCGACGCCTGCGCCCAGAAGCGCTGCGGCACCCGCCCCGCGCCGCGGGCCAGCCGCCCGGCGACGACGGCCGACCGCATCGCCGCGGCCATCCGCTCGGGGTCGCTGGCCCGGGTGACCGCGGTGGACAGCAGGACGGCGTCGCAGCCGAGCTCCATCGCCAGGGTGGCGTCCGACGCGGTGCCGATTCCGGCGTCGAGGATCACCGGGACGCCCGCTCGCGAAACGATCAGCTCGATGTTGTGCGGATTCCGGATCCCGAGGCCGGTGCCGATCGGCGCGCCCAGCGGCATCACGGCGGCGCAGCCGGCCTCCTCCAGGCGCAGCGCGAGCACCGGGTCGTCGTTCGTGTAGACGAACACGGTGAACCCGTCGGCGGCCAGCTGCTCGGCCGCGTCGAGGGTTTCGACGGGGTCCGGGAGCAGCGTCCGATCATCCGCGTGGACTTCGAGCTTGATCAGATCGGTACCGAGCGCCTCGCGCGCCAGCCGCGCGGTGAGCACGGCCTCGGCGGCCGTGCGGCAGCCCGCGGTGTTCGGCAGCAGCTCGATCCCGAGGCGCCGGAGCAGTTCCAGGACGCCGGAGCCGCCCTCGGCGTCGGCGCGGCGCATGGCGACGGTGGTCAGCTCGGTGCCGGACGCGACCAGCGCCCGTTCGAGCACGGCGAGGTTCGCCGCGCCGCCGGTGCCGATGATCAGCCGTGACGACAGCTTGTGCGTGCCGATGACGAGCGGTGCTTCGTCCACTTCAGCCTCCCTGGACGGCGGTGAGCACGTCGAGCGCCGCGCCCTTGGGGACGGCGGTGGCGGCCCAGTCGCCGCGGCGGACGACCACGCCGTCGACCGCGACGGCGATGCCGGGCCGTTGCCCGCCGGCGGCGTCGAGGACATCGGCGACGGTCGCGTCGTCCGGGAACTCCGTCCACTTGCCGTTGAGCTTGATCTCCATCACACGTGCTCCTTCTGGTGCAGGCGGGCGGGTGAAGCCGCTTCGACGCCTTCGGGCGGCTTCTCACCTTCGAGCCAGGCGACCACGGCGGCCGCGGTCACGGGGGCCAGCAGCAGGCCGTTGCGGTGGTGCCCGGTCGCGGCGTAGACGCCGTCGGCCAGGACGCCGAGGTACGGCAGCGCGTCGCGGCTGCCGGCGCGCAGGCCCGCGGCCGTCTCGACCAGCTCGTACTCGGTGATCGCCGGGAAGACGCGCTCGGCGCCCTCGATCAGCTCGCGGACACCGCGCGCGGTGACGGCCTGGTCGAAGCCCGCTTCGTACTGCGTCGCGCCGAGGACGAGCTCCTGGTCGCCGCGCGGGACGAGGTAGATCGGCCGGCCTTCGACGACGGCGCGGACGGTCCGCGTCGGCGGCGGCAGGCAGCCGCGGCGCGGTTTCAGCCGGAGGATCTCGCCCTTGAGCGGGCGGACGGCGTCGGCCAGCCGCGGGTGCAGCCGGCCGGTCCAGGCGCCGGCGGCGAGCACGACGGCGTCGGCGTCCGGGATCGTTTCGACGCGTTCGCGGACGAACCGGACCTGGCGGTTGACGCAGACCGCGTACAGCGCGTTGAGCAGTTTCCGGTTGTCCACGGCCAGGTCGCCGGGCACGTGGAGTCCACTTCGGACGGACCCGACGCCGGGTTCGAGCCGCTTGGCCTCGCGCCCGGTGAGGCGTTCGGCCGCGCGGCCGAGGGACTGCAGGTGGTCGGCGAGGATGTCGAGGTGCCCGGCGTCGGCGCTGTCGAAGGCGACGACCAGCGTCCCGTGTCCGGCGAGCCCGGGGTCGACGCCTTCTTGGACGAGGTCGGCCGCGAATCCGGGCCAGCGGCGGAGGGACTCTTCGCCGAGGGCGAGGACGTCTTCCTCACCCGGCCAGGCCTCGGTGACCGGGGCGAGCATGCCACCGGCCAGCCAGGACGCGCCGCCGCGCACGGGTTCGGGGTCGTGGACGGTGACCGCGTGACCTTTCGCGGCCGCGCGCCACGCCGCGGACAGGCCGATCACGCCGGCACCGACCACGGCCAAGGTGTTCGTCATGGGATCACGCTCCCTGCGCCGGCATGACCCGGATCAGGTTCCACGGTCGGAGCGGCAGCTCCCTCTCAGCCCGTGCCTCGGGCTCCCGTGCGGACTCGGCCACCCTAGCTCGCCGGGTACGGTCGCCGCTATGCCCGCCCTCTCCGGTGACAAGATCCGCGCCCGCCTCGACACCGCACGCCTGTACCTGTGCACGGACGCCCGGACGACCCGCGGCGACCTCGCCGCGTTCGCCGACGCGGCCCTGTCCGGCGGCGTCGACATCATCCAGCTGCGCGACAAGACCGGCGCGTTGGAAGCCGCCGGCGAGATCGCGGCGCTGGAGGTGCTGGCGGAGGCGTGCGAGCGTCACGGAGCACTGCTCTCGGTGAACGACCGGGCGGACGTGGCCCTGGCGGTCGGCGCGGACGTCCTCCACCTGGGCCAGGACGACATCCCGGTCCCCTTGGCCCGCCGCATCGTGGGCGACGACGTCGTGATCGGCCGCTCGACGCACTCGGTCTCGCAGGCTGCGGCCGCTGCTTCCGAGCCGGGTGTGGACTACTTCTGCACGGGCCCCTGCTGGCCGACGCCGACGAAGCCGGGTCGCTCGGCGCCGGGCCTGGACCTGGTCCGTTCCACGGCCGCCGCCGCGGTGTCCCGGCCGTGGTTCGCCATCGGCGGCATCGACGTCCCGCGCTTGCCGGAGGTCCTGACGGCGGGAGGGTCGCGGATCGTGGTGGTCCGGGCGATCACGGAGGCGGAGGACCCGGCTGCGGCAGCCCGCGAACTGCGCTCCCACCTGCTCTGACGCTGAAGTCCGTGAAGGACTCCTTACCGGCTCTTATGGCCGGTAAGGAGTCCTTCACGGCTTTACGGGGTCGGGGTGGACGCCGCGCCCTGGCTGGTCGGGGGTGCCGCCGAGGTTGTCGGCTTCTGGGAGGTCGTGCTCGGCGTTGTCGGGGTGGTGGTCGGTGTGTCCGACGAGGTCGTCGGTGGGGTGTTCGACTGCGTCGTCGTCGACGACGTGTCCGTCGGTGAGTCCTGGGTGTCGTTCGTCGAGGTCGAGGGCGTCGTCGACGGGGTCGGGGTCGAGGGGCCCGAGCCGCTGCCGAAGATCTTGCCGATGCCCGCTCCCGTGCCGCCCGCTACCTTGCCGCCCGTGGCCGCGTCCACGCTGACCATCGCCAGGATTGCCACCGCGAACGCCACCACACTCGTGCCGATGATCAGTGGCCAGCGCAGTTTTCGCAGCCTGCCCGGCTCGTCGTCCGGACCGTCCGTGGGCAGGTCGTCCGGGCGCTTCAGCCGGACCGTGGGTTGCTCGGCCAAGGGCACCTCGGCGCCGCCTCGGCGGCGGATGCCCGACGTCGCCAGCTGGCGGGCCTTCGACGCGGCCGCTCGCGTGCGCTGCAGTGAGCGCAGGTACACCTCGCCGCCGACCGTGGTGATCACGCTCGCCACGCCCGCGCCGGCCACCGTGCCCGCCACGCCGAGTGTCGACCCCAGCAGCGCCGCCGTCACCGCCGCGAGCGCCGCCGCCATCACCTGCGCGATGCGCAGTCCTGACTTTGCTTCCTTCGTTTCGGAAGTCGCTGCGTTCTCCTTGCTCATGATCCCGATCCGGTAGTAAGTCTTCTCCCCTGTCCAACGTGTAAGGCGCGCGGGAAACTCCCCTCGTTGCCGCAGCGTGAGGAGCGCCACGTTGACCGTCCACTATGGACAGTGTAAACCGAACGGTTTCTTGACATACTCGGCACATGGAACTGGTCACGATCTCCGACATCGAGGCGGCCGCGAAGCGCGTCGAAGGTGTCGCCGTGCGCACGCCGCTGTTGCTCCAAACGTGGGACCCGCGCAAGTCCTTGTGGCTCAAACCCGAGAGCCTGCAACCGATCGGCGCGTTCAAGGTGCGCGGCGCGTTCAACGCGATCGGCACCCTCGACGCCGCGACGCGCGCCCGCGGCGTCATCGCCTACTCGAGCGGCAACCACGCGCAGGCCGTCGCGTACGCGGCGCAGCGGTACGGCGTGCCCGCGGTGATCGTCGTGCCGGACGTCGCGCCGCGGATCAAGGTCGAGGCCACCCGCTCCTACGGCGCCGAGGTGATCGAGGTGCCGATCGGCGAACACGAGGCCAAAGCGCACGAACTGGCCGCCGAACGCGGGCTGACCCTCGTCCCGCCCTACGACCACGCGGCGATCATCGCCGGGCAGGGCACCGCGGGCCTGGAGATCGCCGAGGACCTGCCGGACGTCGACGTCGTGCTGGTGCCGGTGAGCGGCGGCGGGCTCGCCGCCGGCGTCGGCACCGCGATCAAGGCGCGCTGCCCGCGGGCGCGGGTCATCGGCGTCGAGCCCGCGCTGGCCGGCGACGCGACCGAAGGCCTGCGGCTGGGCCGCCAGGTCGACTGGCCGATGGCCGACCGCGCCCGCACGATCGCCGACGGCCTGCGCGCCCAGCCGTCCGAGCTGACGTTCGCGCACCTCACGAAGGTCGTCGACGCCATGGTCACGGTCACCGAGGACGAGATCCGCGACGCCGTCCGGACGCTGGCGCAAAAGGCCCGCCTGGTCGCCGAGCCCAGCGGCGCGGTGACGACGGCGGCCTACCTGCACCACGCGGCCGAGCTGCCCACCGGCCGCACGGTGGCGATCGTCTCCGGCGGCAACGTCGACCCGGCGCTGTTCGCGGAGATCCTGGCCTGAGTCAGGCGGGGGTCCCCCGGCGCACGTGCGTCGGCGGGCCCTCGACCCCGCAGCTGAAGCACTCGCCCAGGTGCGGCGCCTCGTCCGGGTGGGACGACTCGTCCGCGGCCGGCGGCGCGGGCGCGGGAGTCGGCGGCGCGAGGACGCCGTTGTGGATGCCGAGCGCGATCAGCCCGCCGGCGATGGCCAGGACCGCGCAGATGATCAACGCCGTCCGCCAGCCCGCGGTCAGCGCGACCGGGTCGTTGTACGCCTCGCCGGTCAGCCCGGCCGCGGCGGGCAGCACCGCCACCGCCAGCAGGCCGCCGGAGCGGGCGATCGCGTTGTTGACGCCCGACGCGACGCCGGCGTAGCGGTCCGGGGCCGCGGCGAGCACCGTCGCGGTCACCGGGGCCACCACGGTCGCCAGGCCCAGCCCGAACACGACGACCGCGGGCAGCACGGCCCCGAGGTAGGACGCGCCGGGCGCGATGCGCAGCATCAGCAGCATCCCGATGCCGACGACGATCGGCCCGACCACCAGCTGCGTCCGCGGGCCGATGCGCTGCGCGAGCGCGCCCGAGCGGCCCGAGAGCAGCAGCATGATCACCGTGAGCGGCAGGCCGGACAGGCCGGCCGCGGTCGGCGAGTAGCCGAGCGAGACCTGCAGCTGCATGACCAGCAGCATCAGCACGCCGCCGAGCGCCGCGTACATGGCGAAGGTCAGCGCGTTGGACAGGGTGAACGTCCGGTCGCGGAACAGCGACGGCGGCACCAGCGGCTCCCGCGAGCGGTGCTGGACGAACACGAACGCGGCCAGCCCCGCGATCCCCAGCACACCCGCGACCAGCACGATCGGGTCGCCGATGCCGCGTCCCGGCGCCTCGACCAGCGCGCCGGTGATCCCGGCGAGGCCGATCGCGCCGAGCGCGGCGGCGCCGAAGTCCGGGTGCCCGGTCGCTTCCTCGTCCCGCGACTCGGGCACGAACTTGCGCGCCATGAAGACGACGGCGACCGCGATCGGCACGTTGATCAGGAACGCCAGCCGCCACGACCACAGCTGGACCAGCAGCCCGCCGAGCAGCGGCCCGGCGGCGGCCGCGATGCCGCCGAGGCCGGACCACGCGCCGATCGCGCGGGCGCGCGCGTCGTGCGCGAAGGACGACTGGAGGATCGCCAGCGACCCGGGCGTCAGGAGCGCGCCGCCGATGCCCTGCAGGATGCGCGTCGCGACGAGCATCTCGGTCGACGTCGCGGCGGCGCAGAGCCCGGACGCGACGCCGAACCAGACGACGCCGATGAGGTACATGCGGCGCCGGCCGTACCGGTCGCCGAGCGAGCCGGCGACCAGGATGAGCGCGGCGAGCGCCAGCATGTAGCCGTCGAGGATCCACTGGAGCCCGGCGACGGACGCCCCCAGCTCGGTGCCGATGCGGGGCAGGGCGACGTTGACGATCGTGCCGTCGAGCATCGCCATGCCGGAGCCGAGGATGGTCGTGGCGAGCACGCCGCGCGCGGCGTGCGTCCCCCACCGGATCCCGGTGTCTTCGGTGGCTGTCACCAGCACACTCCACCGTGCCCGAAGACCCCCGTCAACCTGGCCCTACGGCATCAGCGTCGTGACGAACTTGTAGCGGTCCCCCCGGTAGATCGCGCGGGCGAACTCCACCGGCTTGCCGTCGGTGGCGAACGAGTGCCGTGTCAGCATCAGCACCGGCATGCCGACGTCCGCCCCGAGCATCTCCGCTTCCTGCGGCCCGGCGAGCGACGTCTCGATCGTCTCCTCCGCGCGTTCCAGTTCGACGCCGTAGTGCTCGCGCAGAACGGCGTACAACGACGCGCCCGCCGAGACGTGCTTGCGCAAGCCGCGGAAGCGGCCGAGCGGCAGGTGCGTCGTCTCCAGTGCCATCGGCTGGGAATCCGCCAGTCGAAGCCGTCGAAGGCGAAGAATTTTCGCGCCCGTCCGGATTCCGAGCAGTTTCGCCAGATCGCCCTCGACCGGGAGCTCCTCGACTTCCAGGAGCTTGGACGACGGCTTCAGGCCCTGCTTGCGCATGTCCTCGGTGTAGGAGGACAACTGCAGCCGCTGGGCGAGCTTCGGCTCGGCCGCGAAGGTGCCTTTTCCCTGCACACGGTGCAGCCGGCCCTCGGCGGTGAGGTCGGCCAGCGCCTGGCGCACGGTGGTGCGGGAGACCGTGAACTCCCCGGCGAGCGCGCGTTCCGTCGGGATCGGCGACCCGGGCGGCAGCACGTCGAGCAGGTCCAGCAGGTGCTGTTTCAGTGCCCAGTACTTGGGCTCTCGCTGACCGCGCATCCCGGCGACGGCACCCGCCTCGCCCGCGGTGGTGGTGTCCAACATGCCCGACTCCCTATGTCTTCCCTCATAACACGCCACGTCCCCGTAAGAAACGTACCCTTTTCCCCAAACGCGCCGCCCCACTAAGATTGGTCTAGACCTGACCGACGCCGCCTGAGTCCGGTACATAATGCCGGAGGTGGAGAGGAAAATGATGACCGAACAACGGCCCGGCGAGCACATGGCCGCGGAGATCGCCCAGCAGCCGGACGTCTTGGCCGGACTGGTCGAGCGTCAGGCGGAAATCGCCGGGGTGGCGGAAAAGATCTCACAACGCCCCCCGCGCTTCGCTTTGCTCGCCGCGCGTGGATCGAGTGACCACGCAGCGTTGTATGCGAAGTACCTGATCGAGGTAATGCTCGGCCTTCCGGCTGGTCTTGTCTCCCCGTCTACGGCGACGCTGTACGGCGCGCGGCCCGATTTGCGGGACGTGCTGTTCGTCACGGTCAGCCAGAGCGGCGGCTCACCTGACCTGATCGAGGTGACCGAGACGGCCCGCCGCCAGGGCGCGCTGACCGTGTCCGTCACCAACACGCCCGAGTCGCCGCTGCGCGCGGCGTCGGAGCTCGGCATCGACATCGGCGCCGGTGTCGAGACGGCCGTCGCCGCGACCAAGACGTACTCCGCCACCCTGATGGCGCTGTACCTGCTGATCGACGCGGTGCGCGGCGGCAAGGCGGCCGACGCCGAGAAGATCGGCGAGCTGGCCCAGCAGACCCTCGACGGCTCCGTCGAGGGCGTCCAGCGCGCGGTCGACCGCTACCGCTTCGTGGACCGCGTCCTCACGACCGGCCGCGGTTACTCCTACGCGTCCGCGCTCGAAGGCGCGCTCAAGCTGGCCGAGACCAGCTACCTCGCCGCCCGCGCGTACAGCGGCGCGGACCTGCTGCACGGCCCGGTCGCGGCGGTCAACGGCGAGACCGCCGTGCTCGCGGTGACCAGCGCCGGGCACGGCGGCCAGGCGATGCACGAGGTCCTCGAGGCCGTCGGCAAGCGCGGCGCGGACGTCCTCGCCGTCGGCTCGGCCGCCTCCGAGGTGCCCGCGGCGCTGCGCATCGACGTCGCGCCGACCGTCGAGGAGCTGGCGCCGATCCTGGAGATCCTGCCGCTCCAGCGGCTCGCGCTCGGCCTGTCGCTGGCCCGCGGCGGCGACCCGGACAGCCCGCGCGGCCTGCTGAAGGTGACCAAGACCCGGTGACCTTCGCTGTCGGCGTGGACGCCGGCGGCACGTCGACCAGGGCCGCACTGGTCGACGCCGCCGGCGTCGTGCTGGGTACCGGGCGCGGCGACGGCGCCAACCCCAACGCGCACGCGCCCGAGGTGGCCGCGGGCCGGATCGCCGACGCGATCACCGCGGCCCTCGGCGGGCGCGACCCCGGCGGCGTGCGCGCGTGCGTCGTCGGCATGGCCGGGGTCAGCAAGCTGAGCGACCCGGCGATCGCCGCGGTTTTCGACGCGGCGTGGGCCCGGATCGGCCTCACCGGCGTCGTGCGCACGGTCGCCGACGCGGAAGTGGCGTACGCGTCCGCGACCGCCGCGCCGGACGGGACCGTGCTCGTCGCCGGCACCGGCTCGATCGCGGGCCGGATCCGGAAGCGGCGGCTGGCCGGCACCGCGGGCGGCTACGGCTGGCTGCTCGGTGACGAGGGGTCGGCGTTCTGGCTCGGCCGCGAAGCCGTCCGGTCCACTTTGGAGGCACTCGGGCGCGGGTCGTCACTCGACGGCCTCCCCTCGGCGGTGCTCGCCGAAGCGCTCGGACCGTCCGGTGTGGACGTCCGGACCGACGCCGAGCGGCTCGCCGCGTCCCGGGCGTTGATCACGAACGCCAACGCGGAGGCGCCGGTGCGGCTGGCCCGGTTCGCCCCCTTGGTGAGCGCGGCGCACGACGCCGGCGAGCCCGCGGCGGGCGAAATCGTGGCCCGCGGGGCCGGGCTGCTGGTCGCGAACGCCCTCGCCGCGCGCGAGCCCGGCGAGTCGACCCCGGTCGTCCTCGTCGGCTCGGTGCTCACCGGGACCAGCCCGGTCGGGGCGCTCGTGCGGCGTGGATTGACCGGTCTCGAGGTGCTGACCAGCTCCGATGGGGTGCTCGGGGCGGCCTGGCTGGCCGCCGTCGACGCCTTCGGCGAGGGGGCACCGAGACCGGCGCTCCTGGGAAAATGAGCAAAACGCGGCGCGAAGACGTGAAAACGTCGACTGAACCCGGGTAGTCCGGGTACCGTAGGCAGTGGCCCCCGGACCCTCCCCCCTCGCCGGGGGCCGCCTTATGCCCCGGGTACGTCGTCCGGCCGGGTTTCGGGGGTCAAGCGCAGGCCGGGATGCTCCGGCGGCAACGCGCGGTAGAGCACCCAGCCACTGACCGCGACGGTCAGCGCGACCAGCGGCCACGACAGCACCGTGCGGGCCACGCCGAGCGCGATCACCTGGCCGGACCACCACAGCAGGCCGTAGACGACGACGCGCAGCACGTACTGGCCGAACACCCACACCCAGCTCGCCCTCGAGTAGGCCTTGAGCAGGACGGGGTCGCGGCGCCAGCGCGTCTTCTGGCCCAGCACCAGGCCCACGACGACGCCGAGCAGCGGCCAGCGGACCACGATGCTGGCCGCCCAGAGCAGCGCGCTGGCCACATTGGACATCAGCTGCAGCAGGAAGAAGTCCTGGGCGCGGCCGGTGTGCAGGGCGATCAGCGCGGCCGCGACGACGGCGGCGAGGCTGACCACGATCGCGCGGATCTTGCCGCCGCGGGCGTACCGGAAGATCCCGAGCGCGACGGCGACCGCGATGGCGGCGCCCGCCCCCCAGGCGATGGACTGGCCGGCCGCGAGCCAGCCCACGACGAAACCGACCGGCGGGATGCTGGCGTCGAGCGCACCCCGGCGGCCGCCGAGGATCTGCGCGAGCGACTCGCGGGGTTGTTCGGACACGTGTCCAGCCTGCCGGATCAGCCCCGGAACGCCCCGGCCGGGGAGATCTTCGCCACATCGGGTGCCGGTTTTAACTCCGAGTGTGCTGTTTCACGGCATACCGAAGGTGAAGACTGCGTAATACAGAAGCGCGGAAGGCCGACAAGATAAGACACTGTTACCGCTGGCTGAACCCGCGGTGGCGGTGGGCGCATCGTGGGGGTGCGGCCCGATTCGTTAGTTGGGGTGTACAACTATATGTCGGGGTGGTCGGTCGCAGGACGGGAAGGGGACCCAACGTGTACGGATTCGACAGCTATGTGGCGCTCGGTGACAGCTTCACCGAGGGGCTCAACGACGCGTTGCCGGACGGTTCGTTCCGGGGCTGGGCCGATCGGCTGGCCGAGATCCTGGCGGCCGGGCGGTCCGACTTCCGGTACGCGAACCTGTCCCTGCGGGGCAAGATGCTCGACGAGATCATGGACGAGCAGCTGCCGATCGCGCTGGAGCTGAAGCCCGACCTGGTCACGCTCTGCGCCGGCGGCAACGACATCATCGTCCCGGGCGCCGACGTCGAAGCGGTCGTCGAGCGGTTCGAGGAGGGCGTCGCGAAGCTGCGCGAGGCCGGCATCCCGGTACTCATCTTCAACGGCCCGGACACCAAGGTGCTGTCGGTGATGTCGGTGCTGCGCGGCAAGGTGGCGATCTACAACACGCACCTGTGGGCGATCGCGGAGCGCCACGGAGCCCGCATGGTGGACTTGTGGACAATGGGCCCGCTACACGACCGCCGAGCCTGGAGCGACGACCGCCTCCACTTCTCCCCGGAGGCCCACCGCCGCATCGCCCTGAAGTCGGCGGAGGTCCTGGGCATCCCGGTGGCCAGCGACTGGCGCGAGCCGTGGCCATCAGAGGACACCCCGAGCCGCTGGATCGACTCGCGCAGGTCGGACCTGGCGTGGACGAAGGTGCACCTGCTGCCGTGGATCCGCCGCCAGCTACGAGGCGAGTCGATGGGCGACGGCCTGTCCCCGAAGCGGCCGCAGTTGGCACCGCTGGTGCCGATCGAGGTTCTCGAAGCGGCGGAGAACGCTCAGCAACAGCAGCAGGCCAGCTGAGGTTGGGGTTTCACGTCGGGGGTCTTCGCGCCTCTCGGCTGGTTGCTGTCGGGCTGAGGGGTCTGCCCTGCGGTTTGTCCGGCTGCCTGCGGCTCTGTGATTAGTTCTGCTTGACGGTCTGCGGTTGTTCCGCTGCCGCCCTGCGGCTGATCTCGCTGCCCGCCTCGCGGCTGATCTCTCTACCGATCTCGCGCCGGTCCTAGCGGCGCATGTCTGTGGGCACCCGACACGGCCCAGGATCATCGGGGCTCCGGCTGCCCGCCCACCTCAAGTCCGCCGAACTGTCTGACGGCCGAAGGATCGCCTGGCTCCAAGCCCTGCCGAACCCGACTGCTCCGCCAGGCTCGCTTCGCTCACTCGCCCCGCTCAGTTTCGCCCGTTGCGCTGCGCTCTGCTGCGCCAGACTCTGCCAGCCCGCTGTGCCGGGTTCTGCTTCGCTCAGCTCCGCTGCGCCAGGTTCCGCTCAGCTCCCCGGTTTCGCTCCGCTCCGCTGCGCCAGACTCCGCTCAGCTCCGCCCGCTCAGCTCCCCCACTCCGCTGCGCTCCGCCCACCCGCTGCACCAGGCTCGCTTCGCTGAGCCAGGCTCCGCCGGCTCGCGCTCCGCCCGCTCGCTCCGCTGCTTCGCTGCGCCCGGCTCCGCCCGGCTCCGCCCGCTCGCTCCGCCCGGCTCCGCTCGCGCTCCGAGACCACCACCCCCACCAACCTGCGAAAACCGCCCCCTGGTGACCCAACAGACATACCCCACCACTCCCAAGGGGGGCCGCCCGTCTCCAGCGTAACGGGGGGATCCGACAGAACGTGTCCGCACGATCACCGCAACCCGAGTTGTCCACATGTCGACCCGGCTGGGGACAAACTGTGGACGGACCGCTCTCCCAGGTCGCCAAGCTGCCTCGTCCGGCTTACAGTCGCTTCATGTCCGGTGGGCGTGGCTGGATCCGGTTGATCCCGATCGCGGTGCTGGTCACGGCGCTGCTGGCGGGGGTCGTGACCTGGGCGCAGGCCGGGAGCATCCAGCGCGACCTCACCACGAAGTCCCAAGACGCGCTCGCCGCCGCGGGGCTTCCCGCGGGCTCCGTCAGCTTCGACGGCCGGGATGCCACCCTCAGCGGCTTTCCGCCCGACAAGGCCTTGCGCGCCCTCGATGTCGTCCAGAACGTCGATGGTGTCCGGGCCGCGCAGATCTCCGGCGACGTCATCCCCGTGGCCCCGACACCGACAACGAGCCCCAGCCCCAGCCCGACAAAGACAACACAGCCAAGCCCGACAACGACCACAAGCTCAGCACCGCCGCCCACCGACAAGGCCGGCGTGCAGGCCGAGATCGATCGGATGCTTGCCGAAGCGCCCATCGCCTTCGTGCCGAACACCGCTCGGCTCACTCCCGAAGGCGAGCTGGCCGCCAAGGGCGTCGCCGTCGCGCTCGCCAAGTCGCCTGCGACCTTTCGGTACCGCGTCACCGGGCACGTCGCCCGTGGGCCCGGTGGCGAGAGCGCCGCTCTGAAACTCTCCCGGGACCGCGCCCGGGCCGTCGCGCGGATCCTCACGTCGAACGGGCTGACCGCCGGGCGTGTGACGTCGCGGGGGCTGGGTGACACCCGGCCCGCCGCCGGTGGCGAAGAGGACCGGCGCGTCGAGATCACCGTCGTCTGAAGGGTGTGAGCAGGATGGTGTGGCTGTTCGGGCAGATCTGGCTGTGGCTGATCGTCGCCTTCGCCCTCGGTGCGGTCTCCGCGTGGCTCGTCCTGCGCACCCAGCACACCGCGCCGGAGCCCACCCGGGAACCCGAGCCCTACTACGAGCCCACGCCCCGCAATGAAGCTGAGCAGACGCAGTTCATCCCCGCCGCGAACTTCCAGCCGACCGAGGAGTCCCGCTACGACGAGGACACCCCCGAGCCCGCCGGGCACCGGGAAGGGCGCCTCCCGCTACCACCGCAACGCGGGGCGCAGGACGAGTACTGGCCCGCCGAAGAGGAACCGGTCTGGCCCGAAGCGGACGACCTGCCCGACGCCACCCACCAGTGGCCGCAGGCCCCGCACCAGCCTGGGCGCGGTGCCTGACACCCATCCTGGTAAATTCGGCTACGCACTGTGAGCGAGGCTGAGAAGGGGGTGGCGTGGCGCTCCCCCATTGGACGCCCCAGCAGGTTCTGCCGCCGGGCCGGCACGCCGGCGACCTCGCCGACGTCTACGAGCGCCTGGTCTTCGACGCCCCGCACCAGAACGAGCGCGAGATCCTCTTCAGCGCGCTCAACAGCTACCTCGGCGTGGCCCGCCGGATCATGCCGTCGGGGCGCGCCTGGATCGGCGGCGAGCTGGTCATGCGCACCGCGCACCCGCCGCGCGGCCTCGACGTCGTCCTCATCCCGGACGAGTGGGGCGCGCTGAAGCGGCTCGACGACGAAGGCCGGTCGGCGCTGTACGGCCTGCTGACCCTGCGCGGCGTGATCGTCGGGCAGCCCGCGATGTACCTGGACCAGGTGCAGCCGGTCGGGGGCATGCTGGACGGCTTCCTGTGCCGCCCCGGCGACGAGGACACCTGGGCCGAGGTCTGGGCCGCAGGCGGCAAGGGCTACCCGGAGATGATCTGGTGAGGAACGAGTTCCGGCGCATCGCCGACGAGATCCCGGGCGGCACCTGGCTGGACGACCTGGCGCGCGCGTCGGCGATGGCCGCGAACGCCAAGTTCGAGCGGACGTCCCGGTCGCCGCTGCTGCACGTGTCCGTGATCGGCGAGCAGCACATCGACGCCTACACCTTCTCCGACATCAGCCGGGCGCTGCAGGACGCGACGGCCAAGATCGGGCACATCATCCGGAACCCCTCGGGCGAGGTCACCATCGTCCAGCAGGCCGACCGGGACAAGGCGCCGCTGATCCAGCGCGGCCAGGCCGGCAACGCGATCTTCTTCGGTTTCCCCGAGCTCGACGTCGCCGACGACGCGCTGATCGTGGACGGCATCGAGACGCTGTCCGAGCGGGCCGTGAAGGAGCTGTGCGACTTCCTGCCGGCCAACGGCTCGGACGACGGCGCGCTCGACGCCGTGCTGCTGCAGCGCGACACCGTCCGCAACGCCGTGAGCGACATCGTCAACGCCGTCGCGAAGAACGCCGGCATCGGGATGGCGCTGACGCCGACCGCCGGCGAGCAGGTCACCCGCAGCATGACGACCGAGCAGGCGCGGATCTTGCAGGGCAGCCTCCGGGAGTCCCGCGAGGCCGTCGGCTACGAGACGGTGCGCGGGCGGCTCGACGGCGTCCGCACCCGGCGGCGGATCTTCTACCTCGACCGCGAGTCGGGCGGGACCATCCAGGGCGCCGTGGCCGAGGACCTGCTCGACGAGATCAAGGAGAACCTCGACCACCCGGTGACCGCCCGGCTGCGGGTCGTGCGCACGACCACGATCGACGGCCGCCGCGGCCGGCCGGTGTTCGAGCTCCTCGAGATCACTCCCGAAGTGAGTCTTTTCGACTGAGAAGTCCGATATCCGGCCTGCACTCCGCGACCGACCCGCCACTCGTCGTAGGCCTCACGGCGGTGCCGGGATGTTCGTACCGAATTTACGATACCGGCCGTGAGGTCGCGGAAGACCGCATCGAACAGTGGGAACTCCGATATTCTTCCCATTGATCACCGGGCCACACCCTGCGCGCGAGGTCAGGAAATACCGATACCCGGCGCAAAATGGTGGGACAATGACTTTTTCCAGAATGTAACAATTTCGTTCTGGGCCACACTTATGGGTTAACGTCGTCGCACTCCCATCCGAAGGGGCAGGCATGATGACCGACCCGCAGTACCCGCCGACCACCGCGCGCCACGGCAGCAGGCCGGCGCCGCCGGTGACGGCCACTGAGCGTCGTCAAGCGAATGCGAAACCCGCCCGGAACATCCTGGCGATCGTCGGCCTGCTCCTCGGGATCGCGGCCCTGGCCGTCGCTTTCGTCCCGGACATCGGGTTCGTCGCGTGGCCCCTGGGCGCGATCGGGCTGGTCCTGGGCGTCCTCGGGGTGGTCCAGGTCAAGAAGGGCACCGTGGGCGGCCGCGGGCTGGCGATCACCGCCGTCGTCGTCTCCGTCGTGGCGCTGCTCTCGACCGGCGGGATGCTGGTCTACTCGACCTTCCTCGGCGGCGGCAGCTCCGGGCTGCACATGCCCGCGGCGGCCGGCGACAAGCACGCCGTGGTCTTCCAGGTGACCTCCGCCGGCGGCGCGACCGTGCGCTACGGCAGCCTCAGCGACCAGCGCACCGAAACCGCGCCCGCGAGCACCGACGCGTGGCAGGGCCAGGCTTCGTACAACAATGGTTCTTATCTTTTGACGCTCACCGCGGACACGCGCAATTCGAATTCATACAACGATATCGGGTGCGCCATTCTCGTCGACGGCAAGAAGGTCGCGGAGAACAGCGGGACGAGCATCGCGCTCTGCACGGCCAACGTGGGCTGATCGGCGGCACCCGCCTGGCGACCGGCCGGCCTACCCCCATCTCGGCCGGCCGGGCCGCCACGAGCCGCTCCTGGCGGCTCCGGGCCCCGCCGGGGTTTCCCCCGTGCTCCTGATGGGGCCTGGCACCGGCTTCACAGCCTGCCCCTCCCCAGGGCTCCACCGGCACCGCCGAACCTACGCGGACGGCGGAGGCGGGCACTAAGAATCCACTAAGGATTCCCCGGTCACCGGGCGGCCGTGACCCGTTTGCAACAGCCGGCCGAATCGTCACTGCAGTTCAGCGAGTTCGGCGCGGACTTCGCCGACGAGCTTCGGGTGGACGCGTTCGTAAATGCGCACGGACATCGCGAGCTGCTCACGGGCGCCGGCCGGATCGCCTTTCGCCCGCAGGACCCGGCCCAATGTCAGCCGTAACGCGCCTTCGCGCGCGACAAACTCCCGGCTGATCGCGAGGTCGATCGCCTCGCGGACGTAGCGCTCGGCCGCCGGCTGGTCCCCGGCCCGCAGGCTCAGCGCGGCCAGGTCGTCCAGCGAGCGGACGACCCGGTCGTCGTCGCCCAGCTCGCGGTCGATCCGCAGCGCGGCGAGCTGGTGGGCGATCGCGTCGGGGAAGCGGCCCGCCCGCTGTTCCGCCGCCGCGCAGCTGCTGAGCGCCTGCCCGAGCAGCACGGCGTCGCCGTCGGCCGCCGCGATGACCGTGCGCAGCCGCTCGACGGCCCGGTCGTGTTCGCCGAGCCGGCTCAGCGCGCGGCCGAGCTGCAGGTCGGCCGCGGTGGCAAGCCGGTCGTCGGCGAGCCCGGCGGCCAGCTCCCGCGCCCGCTCGGCGTCGGCGAGCCCGGCGCCCGGCAGCTCGAAGGTCAGCGCGATCTCGCACCGGGTGAGCCGCAGCCAGCACTGCCCGGCGACGTCCCCCGCGGCCACGGCGGCGGCGACGCCGAGCTCGGCCATCCGCGTCCACTCGTCGAGCAGCGGGCACGCGACGCGGTAGGTGTGCCCGAGCAGGGCCAGCCGCCAGACGTCGTCGTAGCGGCCCGCGGCGTACGCGGCGTCGAGCACCGCCAGCAGGTTCGGCCACTCGGCACCGAACCAGTCCTGCGCCTCGGCGAAGCCCGGCAGCGGCGGCATCACGTCTTCGGCGAGCACGCCGGCGAAGTCGAGCGGGTCGACGACGCGGGCGAGCCGGCGCCGGGCCCGGTCGGCCACCGCCTGGTAGTAGCGGACCGTCCAGACGAGCGTCTCGTCGCGCTCCTTCTCGCCTAGCTCCTGCTCCGCCAGCTCGCGCAGGTAGAGCCAGACGAGGTCGTGCGGGGCGAAGACGTCGCGGGCGGTCTCTTCGATGAGGTTGTGCGCGGCCAGTGCCCGCAGCCGGCGGCGGGCCTCGGCCACCGGGATCTGCGCGACGGCGGCCATCAGGTGCGGCCCGACCATCACCCCGGGCACCCCGCCCAGCTGCAGGAACGTCTCGGCGATCTCGCCGGGCAGGCCGCGGAAGGAGACGTCGAAGGCCGCGCGCACCCCGTCTTCGGCGCCGTCGACCTGCAGCCCGGCCAGCCGTGTGCGCTCGTTGCCGAGCTCGTCGACGAGCTCCGCCGCGGTGCGCTGCGGGCTTGCCGACAGCCGGGCGCCGGCGATCCGCAGCGCGAGCGGGAGGTAACCGCAGAGCCGCGCCAGCGTGTGGTTGTGCTCGGCCGGGCCGGCCAGCTCCTCGATCAGCCGGACGGCGTCGCCGGGGGCGAGCGTGCCGAGCACGCGCTGCCTGGCCGCGTTCGACACGGCGAGCCCGTCGAGGCGCGACCGGCTCGTCACCACGGTCATCGTGCGCGCGCTCGGCGGCAGCAGCGGGCGCACCTGCTCGGCCGTGCGGGCGTCGTCGAGCAGCACGAGCATCCGGCGCCCGGCGATCAGTGACCGGTACAGCGCGACGCGCTCGTGCAGCAGCTCCGGGACCTGCGCGGTTTCGACGCCGAGGCCGAGCAGGAACTGCGTCAGCAGCTCGGCGGGCTCCAGCGGCGGGTGGTGCGGGTCGAAGCCGCGCAGCGAGGCGAACAGGACGCCGTCCGGGAACCGCGCCGCGACGCGGTGGGCCCACCAGACGACCAGCGTGCTTTTGCCGACGCCGGCGGTCCCGGTGACTACGGCGATCGTGGTCTCCCCGGCCTCGACGCGGGTGACCAGCGCGTCGAGCCAGTCGAGTTCGCCGGCGCGCCCGGCCAGGCTCGGCACCGCGGCGGGCAGCTGCGAAATCGCCTTCGCGGGCCCTTCCGCCGGCGCCGGGAGGTCGTCGTTGAGCACGCGCTCGTGGAGCCAGCGCAGCTCGGCGCCGGGTTCGACGCCCAGGGCGGCGACGGTGGCGCGGGAGACGGTCCGGTACAGCTCGAGCGCGTCCCCGCGGCGCCCGGCGTGGTAGAGCGCCCGCATCAGCTGGCCCGCGGTCCGCTCCTCCAGGGGATCGGCGAGCGGGCTCAGTTCGACGATCAGCTCGGCGTGCCGGCCCAGGTTCAGGTCCGCGTCGACGCGGGCGCCGTGCACGGCCCGGCGCAGCTCCGCCAGCTCGGGCGCCCGCACGGACTCGGGCACCCCGCCGAGCACCGGGCCCTGCCACAACGCGAGCGCCTCGGCCAGCAGCGCGGCCGCCGTTTCGGGGTTCGCCACGGACGCGCGGTCCAGCAGCGTGCGCGCCCGGTGGGCGTCGATCCGCCCGGGCTCGGCCACCAGCCGGTAGCCGGGCGGGGTGGTGAGGATGGCGGCGTCGCTCTCGATGTCCCGCAGGACGCGCCGCAGGTGGGAGACGTTGCCGTGGATGATGGTCCGGGCCGTCGCGGGCGGGTCGTGGCCCCAGAGCGCGTCGATGATGTCGTCGAGCGCGACGACCTTGCCGGGCTGGAGGGCCAGCAGCGCGAGCAGCCCGCGGACGCCGGGGCCGCCGATGGGCACCGGGACGTCGCCGGCGAAGAGCTGGACGGGCCCGAGCAGCTGGAAGCGGGTTTCGGCCACGCTCGCGCCCACCTCCCCGGGGATCACGGTTGTCCGACGTCTCCCTCGTCGGAAAATTCAACTTACCGTGACGGCAGGCGGACCTGTACCACCCAGTCGGGACGGCCACAGGCCGGTCACCAGGAACTTCGTCACTCTGCGGATTCCGCTGCCGGGGCGCGCCGGGCCTGCGGCTTCCGCCGGACATGACACGACCCCGCACCATCGGTCCCGATCCGCTGGTGCGGGGTCGTGAATGGAACTCCGGCCGGGCCGCCAGGGGGCGCGGTCCGCCCGTCGTCGCCGTGAGCGACCGGGTGGGGTCTGCTCACCCCGAGCGAAGCACCCGCCGGTCGTCCGCGAAGACGGTTCTCGCGCGGGCCACACGCCCTCGCGGTGGCGACACGGTAACAAAGCGCACCGGATCAGTCACCGCCGGGTTGACGCGAATTCTCCGCGCCGGCCCCGAAAAGCCGACAGAAACGCCGAAAGCGGCCGGCACGCGTGCGTGTCGGCCGCTTTCGGGTGCGCGTCAGCGCGAGATCGGCGTCGTGTCGCGGCCGGCGATGAACGCCGGACGCGGCCGGCTCGCGGCGTACGGCTCGGTCAAGGCGTTCTCCACGCTGTTGAACACCAGGAAGATGTTCGAGCGCGGGTACGGCGTGATGTTGTTCCCCGAGCCGTGCATGATGTTCGCGTCGAACCACAGGGCCGACCCGGCCTGCCCGGTGAACTGCTCGATGCCGTGCTCGGCCGCCATCCTGGTGATGTCGTCCTCGGTCGGCACGCCCACCCGCTGGTCCTTGAGCGAGGCCTTGTAGTTCTCGGCCGGCGTCTCGCCGGCGCACTGGACGAACGTCCGGTGCGAGCCCGGCATGATCATCAGGCCGCCGTTGAACGGGTAGTTGTCGGTCAGCGCGATGGAGCAGCTGACCGCCCGCGGGGCCGGCATGCCGTCCTCCGCGTGCCAGGTTTCGAAGTCCGAGTGCCAGTAGAACCCGGTGCCCTTGAACCCGGGCATGTAGTTCACCCGGCTCTGGTGGAGGTAGACGTCGGAGCCGAGCAGCTGCCGCGCCCGGTCCAGCACGCGCGGGTCGCGCACCAGCTCCGAGATCAGGTCCGAGATGTCGTGGACGGCGAAGATCGACCGGACCTCGCCGGTCCGCGCCTCCGTGATCACGCGCTCGTCCTGCGCCGGCTCCCGGTTCGAGGACAGCCGCACCAGCTCCTGCCAGTACGTCTGGACCTCGCCGACCGAGAGCAGGTCGTCGTCCACCGTGTAGCCGCGGGCCTCGTGGTTCGCCAGGGTCGCGGCGTCGATCGGACCATCGGCTTCGGTGCCCCACACGGTGGGGTGCACGCGCGGAAGGTGCTCCGGCGCACCGGTGATCCGGGTCGGGTAACCGTCGTCGACCCGGGTGTCCATCAGCGTCACGGGCTTCGCCTCCTGTGTTGCCGCTCCGGTTCTCTTACGCGTCCTCGGTGATCAGCGGGTACACGCCGTTTTCGTCGTGCACCTCGCGGCCGGTCACCGGGGGGTTGAACACGCACACGCACTTGATCTCGGTCCGCGGCCGGACCTGGTGCTTGTCGTGGTCGTTGAGCAGGTACAGCGTGCCGGGCTTGAGCTCGTGCACCTTGCCGGTGGCGAGGTCCTCGACCTCACCCTCGCCCGAGGTGATGAACACGGCCTCGATGTGGTTCGCGTACCAGAAGTCGTTGACGGTCCCGGCGTAGAGCGTGGTCTCGTGCACCGAGAAGCCGACGCCCTCCTTCGCCAGGATGATGCGCTTGCTGCGCCAGTTGGGGGTCTTGATGTCGGCGTCGGTGTCGGTCACCTCGTCGAGCGTGCGAACGAGCACGTCGTACTCCTCTACTTGGTCAGGACGGCCTTGACGGACTCGTCGATGATGGACAGACCCTGCGTCAGCTCGTCGTCGGTCAGGGTCAGGGGCGGCAGCAGCTTCATGACCTCGCCGTCCGGACCGGACGTCTCCATGAGCATGCCGCGGGCGAAGGCTTCGGCGCAGACGCGCCCGGCCAGGTCGCCGTTCTCGAACTCGAGCCCGCGCGCGAGGCCCCGGCCCTTGGCGGACAGCTTCGCCTCCGGGTAGGCCTCGACGAGCCCGGAGAACGCACTGGCGATGCGCTCCCCGCTGGCCTTGGTCGACTTCTCCAGCTCGTCGTCGCGCCAGTAGGTGTCGATCGCCGCGGTGGCGGTGATGAACGCCGGGCTGATGCCGCGGAAGGTGCCGTTGTGCTCGCCGGGCTCCCAGACGTCGAGCTCCGGCTTGATCAGCGTCAGCGCCATCGGCAGGCCGTAGCCGCTGATGGACTTCGACAGGCAGACGATGTCCGGCGAGATCCCGGCGTCCTCGAAGCTGAAGAACGGGCCGGTGCGGCCGCAGCCCATCTGGACGTCGTCGAGGATCAGCAGGATGTTGTGGCGCTTGCAGAGGTCGTCGAGACCCTTCAGCCACTCCAGGCGCGCGGCGTTGATGCCGCCCTCGCCCTGGACGCCCTCGACGATCACCGCGGCCGGCTCGTTGAGCCCGCTGCCGGAGTCTTCGAGCAGCTTCTCGAAGTACAGGAAGTCCGGCATCGCGCCGTCGAAGTACCGGTCGTACGGCATCGGCGTGGCGTGCACCAGCGGGATGCCCGCGGCGCCGCGCTTCATCGAGTTGCCGGTGACCGACAGCGCGCCGAGCGTCATGCCGTGGAAGGCGTTGGTGAAGTTGATGACCGACTCCTTGCCGGTCACCTTCCGCGCGAGCTTCAGCGCGGCTTCGACGGCGTTCGCGCCGCCCGGACCCGGGAACACGACCTTGTAGTTCAGGTTGCGCGGGTCGAGGATCCGGTCGCGGAAGGTCTGCAGGAAGTCGCGCTTGGCCACGGTGTACATGTCCAGCGCGTGCGTGACGCCGTCACGCTGGATGTAGTCGATCAGGGCCTGCTTCAGCACCGGGTTGTTGTGCCCGTAGTTGAGCGCGCCGGCCCCGGCGAAGAAGTCCAGGTACGGCTTGCCGCTCTCGTCGTGGAGCCAGCTCCCCTGCGCGCGGTCGAACACGACGGGCCAGCCGCGGCTGTAGCTGCGTACTTCGGATTCGAGCTCTTCGAAGATGCTCATGACGTTTCTTTTCTCCTACTCGCCCGGATCTGTGCGTACCGATAGCGGACCGATGCGGTAAAGCTCTTCGGCCAGGTGCCCGGCTTCGGGGAATTCGTTCCCGCCGAACAGCACGCTGGTTTCCATCGCGGTGTTCCAGCGCTTCGCGAACGACGTGAACAACCCGATGGACGCTTCGTTGTCCGGGGTGATGGTGGTCTCGAGGTAGCGCACCCCCGCGCCGACCAGGCGCGTGTACAACGCGTCGAGCAGGGCCCCGGCCAGGCCCTTCCCTCGTTGCGACGCGTCGACCGCGACCTGCCAGACGAGCGCGGCCTCGGGCTCGTCGGGCCGGCGGTAGGCGATCACGAATCCGACCGCCTTGCCGTCCTCGCGCGCGACCACCGATGTCTCGGCGAAATCGCGGCACCACAGCATGTATGCGTACGGCGAGTTGAGATCGAGCTTGGCGGAATCACGCGCGATTCGCCACAGCTCCGCGCCGTCCGCCTTGGTCGGCGATTCGATCAAGTGCGTTACGGACATACTCAGGAAACGTAACAGAGAATTTTCCGGCCGCCAGCGACGCAGCTCACGCACCCCGCGATGACCTGGGGCGACGTGGAGTACCCGGTGAGGAGTCCCACAAACGTGTTTGACGGAAGAAGTTCCGGGGCACACGGGCGCCCAGGTCGCGTCCTCGTTGTCCGTGACCTACCCGCACCATGAACCCCCGGGCCGAAGATCGCAAGGCGCCGGGCCGAATCCCCGCGGGTGACCACACGGCACTTTCACGTGAAAGTGCCGCGGGTCAGGGGCGACGGCGGTGGCGGAGACGTCGCCAGGCCCCGCTGACCGGCATCACGACCGCCGGGAGGATCAGCAGGCCGGAGACCACGAGCCACCACACCGCGCCGTCGCCGCGGCGCCAGCCGGCCACCACGTTGCCGAGCCAGCCGAAGAACGGCCTCGCGATCGGGGGCAGGAACGCGGCCAGCAGCAGCGCCGCCACAACCAGGGCGCCGAGCACCCCCGCCAGCCGCCGTGGCGTGCGGCCCATCGTGAGCAGGGCCGTCGCCAGGTAAACGACCGCGCCGGCCAGCACCGGGAGGCCGATCCACTGCAGGATCGCGCCGCTGCTGTCGCCGATGACCAGGCCGGCCAGCAGCGCCAGCACGCCCGCCGCGAGCGAGCCGAGCGTGCCCAGCTTGGACGCGCTTTGCGAGACCTTCGCCGAGCTGCGGGCCACCGTCCGCAGGATGCCCGCCACCGTCTTGGGCCAGCCGCCGGGCAGCCGGAACGCGACGGTGCCGGCGTTGACCACGGCCGCGCCGAGCTTGACCAGGGTCCGCGTCAGCTGCGGGGTGCCCTGCTCGCCGGCGAGCTTCTCCGCCGAGACCTGGCAGGCCTGGAAGGCGCGCTGGGCGGTGTCCGCGTCGCCGATCGGCCGCGCGCTGCGCGCCCGGAACGCCGCCGACGCCGCGCCGCTGCTGCCGCCGATCTCGACGTCGGCCTGGGCCTGCTCGGCGACCACCGGCAGCTCCTCCGCGGCGATCTGCGCCTGCCGCGTCCGCGCGAGCACCATGGCCGTCACCGGCATGCTGATCGGCGGGTCGTCCGAGAACTTCGCGACCGGCTTCAGCGCGCAGTCCAGCCCGAGGAACGCCAGTTCGGCGCTCAGCTGGTCCTTGAGCTGCGCCAGCTCGGCCGGCTCGGCGTTGTCGGCGGGGTCCGGCTCGCGCCAGAGCGGGCCCAGCGCCGCGACGAACTCGGCGCGGAACGCCTCCGGCCCGATCAGGTCGCGCAGCGTCGCCAGCCGGGCCGGGTCGAGCAGGCACTGGACCAGCCAGCCGGCGCCGTCGACGCGCCCCCACATCCAGTCGCTGGCCCGCCAGGACGCCTTGTAGAACGCGCCGAAGTCGTCGGCCTGCATCCCGGTCAGCTTGTCCCCCGACCGGCGCCGCTTCAGGTCCAGCAGCGTCCGGGAGTCGGCGCTGACCTGCACGAGCTCGACGCGCTGGTCGACCGACGGCGCCTGCGCGAGCAGCCCGCGCGTCGCGACGTGCAGGCCGAGCAGCCGCGCTTGGACGACGTTGTCGGCGCCGTTCTCGAGGGCCAGCCAGTCCAGCAGGACCGAGACGGTGTCGGCCGTCTCGATGGCCGCGTTGGCGGACTCGAGGGCGCCGTTGGCGAGCGCCCGCGACGTCGGCGCCGTCGCGTTCCGCAAGGCCGCGTTGGCGAGCGTGCGCAACGTCGGCGTCGCCGCCCGCAGCGCCGCCACGACCAGCGGCCAGGCCTCGACGACGGCGTCCGAGCGGCCGAGCCCGGCCCACTCCTGGGCGAGCTCGCCGATCCACACCTCGAGGGTGCTGCTCGCGCCCGGCCCGTCGTGCGCGGCGATCCACTGCGCCAGCCGCACCCCGCGGGCCGACGTCTTGCGCGCCGCGTGCAGCCCCGCCCGCGCGTCGTTGAGCTCCTTGGCCTCCTTGGGGTCCGGCCCGAGCCGGAACCCGGCGTTGATCAGCTGCAATCCGGTCGCCACGGCGTCGTCGAGCGCGCTCGTGCGGTAGCCGACCAGCTCGGGCACGGACATGCTCGTCGACGGCGGCGCGAGCGGGATGCCGGCGCTGAGCCCGCCGACGGCGACCGCGCGCAGCTGCTGCGACATCCCGGACGCCCACTCGCGGTCCTCGGTGTCCACATCGGACAGTGCGTACCGGCGGCTGGCCACCTGCACCAGCTCGGCGGCGTCCTCGGCCGTCCGCCGGTCCAGGTACGCCGTGGCCAGCCGCTTGTCGATCAGCGCCTCCGGCCCGCCGCGCAGCCCGAGCGCGGCCAGCGAAACGCGGGTGTCGCGGGTGCGGACGACGGCGTCGTTGTGCCGGGTCAGCTCCTCCAGCTCGGCGCTGACCGACTGGCTCATCACCGTGGAGACGACCTTGCTCATCGCGTTCGCCAGCAACGGCGGGGCCGCCGGGTCGCAGGCGATCGCCGTCGTGTCCTTCTCACCGGTGGGCACGACGTAGAGCAGCAGCCGCCGGACGTCCGCGTGGGACGGGCGCTCGAAGATCTCCCGCAGCGCCGGTCGCAGCGGCTTGTTGAGCAGCACCCCGCCGTCGGTCAGCCAGTGCGACCGGGTCAGGTCGGTGTAGGCCGTCATGTCCGGGTGCAGCGCGTCGGTGCCCTCAGTGCCGATCGGCAGCCGGGCCAGCTCGAACGCACCGGGGAACGACGCGGTGGCGCGCGCGGCGAGCGCCAGCGGCCCCTGCACCCCTTCCGTCCACAGTGGACCTTCGAAGCGGAAGAGCATCCGGTGTTCGGTGTCGCGCACCAGGTTCCCCAGCGCGTCGTCGAACCGGGTCGTCTCGCCGTCGATCATCGTGCCGGTGAGCAGCACGGTGATGTCCGGCGGTTCGGCGGGCGGCGTGCCCGGGCCGGTGATCTCGTGCAGGGCCTGCGCCAGGTCACCGAGCAGCACGCGGTCGCCGTCCAGCACCGACCGCGGCTGCGTCTCCGCCGGGTCGCGGATGAGGTTCTCCAGCGAGCCGATCCGGATCCAGGTGTCGCGCAGCACCTGCGGCGTCGAGCCGAACGCCTCCGCCAGCCCGAGGCAGGCCGCGTTGATCCCGCCGGCGCTGGTGCCGGTCAGTACGTCGATCGACACCGTGGCGCGCAGCAGGTCGAGCAGCCCGCGGTAGAGCCCCGCCTCGGCGTCGCCCCGGGACTCCCGCAGCAGCTGGGAGGTCTCGGTGGCGACGCCGCCCATCCAGATGGCGAGGCTGGCGCCACCGACCATCGTCATGGCCAGGCGGATCTCCTGCTGCCACGGTTCCGCTTGCTCCGCCATGAGCTCCCCAAGCCGGTTGTCGTCCCTGCCCGACGCAGACTAGAGGCGGAAGGTTAGGCGCGGGATACGCGTGGGTGTACGGCCGTTCGGGTGGAGTTGATCGGCTTCTCAGCCGACCGTGACCACCACCTTGCCGAACTGGCCGTTCGCTTCGAGGTACCGGTGCGACTCGGCGACGTCGAAGAGGTCGAACGTCCGGTCCACGCGGGGCCGGAAGGTGCCCGCGCGGACGCCGGCCCGGATGAAGTGGCCCGCCCGGACCAGCCGCTCCGGGTTCATGGTCAGGTCGAACGCGTTGAACATCCGCATGGTCGGCGGGGTCCACAGCGGGAACGGCGTCTCGGGGACGTCGAGCGCGCCGTAGACTACGAGCGAGCCGCCCTTCGCCGTCGCGTCGGACAGCGCGCGCACGCCCGGGCCGGCGACCGCGTCGAAGACGAAGTCCGCGCCATGCCCGGCGGTGATCTCTCGGGTGCGGCCGGCGACGTCTTCGTCGTCGGTGACGATCACGTGCGCCGCGCCCGCGTCCAGCAGCCGCTGCTTCTTCGCCGCGGTGCGCGTGGCGGCGAGCGGGATCGCGCCGATGTGGTTGACGACGTCGATCGTCGCCAGGCCGACGCTGCTCGACGCCGCCGTGATCAGCACGAACTCGCCCGGCCGCACGTGTCCTTCGTCGACGATCGCGCCGTACGCGGTGAGGAACGGCCCCCACAGCGCGACCGTCTCGATCGCGTCGAGCCCCTCCGGACGGCGCAGCACCGCCGACGCGGGCACGACCGCCGCTTCGCCGTAGACGCCGTAGTTCCGCATCGAGAAGCCCGCGACCGTGCTGACCGCCTCTCCGACGGCGAACTCCGTGACGCCGTCGCCGAGCGCCTCGACGATCCCGGACGCCGAGTAGCCGAGCTTCGCCGGGAACTCGTCCGGGCGCTCGAAGTACGTGCCGGCGCGGAACATCGCCTCGGCCCGGTTGAGCCCGATCGCCTCGACCCGCAGCCGCAGTTCGCCGGGGCCCGGCGCGCCGGGGTCGACGTCGGTCAGTTCCAGCACTTCCGGTCCGCCCTCGGCGGCGAACCGCACCGTCTTCGTCATTCTCGATTCCTTTCGGTTGCCTCGGAATCGATCGTGGTCCGGATGCGTTTGCGCTGGAAGACGGCACTTTCCTGGTACGACGGCACACGCCTGTTACGAACGAGGTCACAGCGATGGACAACGGCGAAACTCCTCCGGCCGACGCGTGCTCCCTGCGCGAGGTGCTGGATCTGGTGGGCGACAAGTGGGCGGTCCGCGTCCTCGTCCGGCTCGGCGACGGCCCGCGGCGGTTCAGCGAACTGGAACGCGCGCTCGACGGCGTCTCCCGGCGGATGCTGTCCCTGACGTTGCGCGGCTTGGAGCGCAACGGCCTGGTGACGCGCAAGGTCTACCCCGAGGTCCCGCCGCGGGTGGAGTACACGATGACGGCCCACGCGGCGGAGCTGGACGAGCCACTGCACGCACTCTCGGCGTGGGCGGCCAAGCACCGCTCGAAGGTGGCCGAGGCGCGGAAGGCCTACGAACTCGTGAGTGGTAATTAGGGTTCTAACCCGAATTACCACTCACGAGGCCAGGTGCTCCAGCAGCAGGACCTGGGCCTCACCGACCGCGAAGCCCAGTACCGCGCCCGTGGCGATGAGGATCCATTCGTCCTGCTCGAAGGCCGGGCGCAGGAGGCGCTCGAACTCGTGCGGGGACAGCTCCTTCATCTTCGTCACCAGGACGTTGCGGATGTCCATCGCGTCCGTGGCGTAGTCCTCGATGTAGCGCATCGTCTCCGGCAGGCGGTTCATGATCTGCGACGCGATCGACAGCTTCATGTCCTGGTACTTGCGGCTGCCCACCGCGAACACCACCAGCGGCCGCGCGACCCGGCCGAGCTCGGCGTCCAGCTGGCGCTGGATCAGCGCGAGGACGCGGTCGGACAGCGGGCCGTGCAGGATCGCCTCGATGACGTTGTGCGGCGTGATGATCTCCTTCGCGATCAGCTCGCCGTACGCCTCCGCGACCTCCTTGCGCCGCTTGAGGAACAGCCCCTGCCACTCGACGCCGAAGTACTTCTTGGGCTCGATCGGGAAGAAGATCATCCGCAGCGCGAGCCAGTCGGTGAACCAGCCCGTGAACAGGCCGAACACCGGCATGATCAGCGGGAACTTGAACAGGATCCAGGCGATCATCTGGATCACGCCGATCGCGCCGCCGAACACCAGGCCCGACCGCGCGATGAACTTGAACTCCTGCGCGCCGGCCTCCTGGAAGATCCGGTTCAGCAGCCGCTTGTCCTTGACCAGGCTGGTGACCACCATGCCCTTGAGGTCGAACACACTGTCCACATCGGACTTGATCAGGTCGAGCACGGCGGCCACCATCCGCGGCGACTCGTGCTGGACGCGCTCGATCACCAGCTGCTGCACCCGCACCGGGAGCGACTCCCACAGGCCCGGCTGGTAGTGCCCGGCGACCTCGCGCACGATGTCCTCGACGCCCGCGAGCAGCGGTTTCTCGATCTCCCGGGCGATGCGGCCGGCGTCGAGGCGCGCGACGACCTCGGCCGGCTTGATCAGCTGCTCGGTCATGGTGTCGCAGGCGATGCTCGCCATCCGCGCGGCGCGCTTGGGCACGATGCCCTGCCAGCCGAAGAACGGCTTGATGCCGATGAACTCGACCGGCTGGAACATCATCCGGATGGCGACGAGCTTGGTGCCGTAGCCGATCAGGGCGGCGACGATCGGGATCGAGACGTACAGGGGCCAGTGCTGGGCGAAGTCGGCGACGATGCCGGCGAGGAACGACCCCACGGGGTCAGCCGAGACTCGGGTCGCAGGCCTGCCAGAACTCCGCGCCGAGGCGCGAGACGTGGATCGTCCGCTTGACGAACTTCGCGCGCTTGACGTGCTTCTCGGCGTCGCGGACCGTCTCGTCCGTCATCAGGATCTCGTACTGCGTCTCCAGCGACGGCACCTCTTCGTCGAGGTCGACCAGGCCGAGCCCGATCAGCCGCGTGACGTAGCCGGGCACCTGGTCGGGCAGCGAGACGCCGGCGACCTTGCCGACGGTCGACGCGTTGCGCAGCACCAGCCGGCCCGCGCCGCCGAGGCTGGTGCGCTCGGCGACGTCGATCGCGGGGAACGGCGAGCCGTCCGACAGCGCCGACAGGATCCGGGCCTCGTCCGGCGTCAGCTGGCGCAGGATGATCGCGTAGAAGTACTCGCGGGCCCGGGCGCGGCCGAAGCCGATGGAGTGGTTGAGCAGCTCGGCCATCGCGGCACGCAGCGGCTCGGTGTGGTTGTCGCGCGCGGGCACGAGGGTGACGGTGGCCTCGATCGGCCTGTTGCCCGACACCTGCGGGCGGTTCATCGCGGACGCCGCGGTGAGCGCCGCGTGGTACGGGTCGTCGACCTCGTCGAGCCGCCGCCGCAGCTCGCCCAGCAGCTGGCGTTCCACCTGCCGCACCCCGCGTTCGGCGGTCTCCACGCCGGGCAGCCGGCGGGTGAACGCGAAGCCGGTGCGCGCGGCCCAGCCGGCCAGCTGGCCGGCGCGGCGGGCCAGGTCGGCCACCTCGTCGCCGGTGCCCCGGCCGTTCGGTCGCTCTGCGTTCACGGGCGGACTCCCCTCTGCTTACGCGGTGATGCTACCTGCGAGTAGGCCGGATGGCGGTGTGACTACCAGCATCCTTCGGGGGCCCGGGTGGCGGAGCCCCCGGCTCGGGGCGAAGCCCCGGACAGCAGCGCATGATGTGGCCATGAATCCTTGGGGTCCGCCGATCGACGTCCTCCCGTATTTTTCGAAGGAGGAGCAGTCGCTGATGACGCTGCTCGGCGCGCTGACTCCCGAGGACTGGGAGCGGCCGACGATGTGCGACGGCTGGTCGGTCAAGGACATCGCGGCCCACCTGCTGGGCGACAAGGTCGGCCGCCTGTCCCGCGGCCGCGACGGCCACTCCGCCGACGGCCCGCGTCCCGGCGAGGCGTTCCCGCGGTTCATCGACCGGCTCAACGACGAGTGGGTCGTCGCCTGCCGGCGGCTCTCGACGGACGTCCTGCTCACGATGCTGTACGAGTTCATGGGCCAGACGACCGACTACTGGGCGAAGCTCGACCTCGACGTCCTGGGTGAGCCGGTCAGCTGGGCGGGTGACGCGCCGGCACCGCGCTGGCTCGACGCGGCGCGCGACTATTCGGAGTTCTGGGTGCACCACGTGCAGCTGCGCGAGGCCCTCGAGCACACGCCGCTGGAGGCCGAGCACGCCGAGCCGATCGCCGACACGTTCGTCCGGGCGTTGCCGCACACCCTGCGCGACGTCGAGGCCCGCGTCGGCAAGCAGGTCGGCTACACGGTGACTGGCGCGGGCGGCGGCAAGTGGCACGCCCGCCTGGAGCGTGACGGCTGGGTCCTCGACCGCGGCGCCCCGCCGTCGCGCACGCCGCTGGCCACGGTGACGACGGACGCGGACACGTTCTGGCGGCTCTGCACCCGCAACGGCCCGGACGTCAGCCGCGTGAAGACCTCAGGCGACGAAAACGTTTGCGCGGTGGTACTCGGGATGACGTCGATCATCCTTTAACGGCGTGGGCGGCGAGCCTGCTTCCGCAGCTGCAGGATGCGGGCGCCGCCGATCAGCGCGACCAGCGCCGCGCCGCCCAGGGCCGAGAACAACATCGCGATGGCCAGCGGCAGGCTGCCTTCGGCGCCGAAGAAGTGGACCGTCGCCGGGTCGAGGTTCTGCAGGATGAACACCAGCAGCACGGTCAGCACGAGCAGGCCGGCGATCACCGCGACCCAGGTGCCGCTGATCCGCGTCGGCCGGGCCTTGCCCCGGCCCGCCGACGACGTCGACGTGCCGACCCGGGTGGGCGCCGGCCGCACCGGCGTCACCTCCTCCGGGCCCGGCCGGACGTCGCCGGCACGCAGCTCGGCGGGCTCCAAGGCGCCTTCCGGCACCTCGGTTCCGGACAGGTTCCCGGGCAGGTCGTGGTCTGCGGAGCCGGTGGGGTGGCCGGCCGCGTCCCCGCGCGCGTGCGTCATGTCTCCAGTGTCCGTCCAGCACGCGGGGACCGCTGCGTCAAACCCCCTAACGGGTGTACGCGTCGACGTCCCGGAGCACGCGGAGCGTGTTCTTCCCGGCCAGTTTGGCGCAGTCGTCGTCACTCCACCCCCGGTCGAGCAGCGCGGCGAACAACACCGGGTACTTGGACGTGTCCTCCAGCCCCTCCGGCAGCGTGCCGACGCCGTCGTAGTCGCCGCCGAGGCCGATGTGGTCGACCCCGGCCACCTCGCGGGCGTGCTCGACGTGCGCGACGACGTCGTCGACCGTCGCCTTCGGCTTGACCGGCGCGTCCCACTCCGCGACGAACTTCCCGCGCTGGGTGAGGTTGCGGTAGTCCTGCCCGGCCTCGGCCATGGCCGCCTTGAGCTGCTCGTCCCAGGCGGCGACCTTCGGCGAGATGAACGCGGGCACGAAGGTGACCATCGCGACGCCGCCGTTGCCGGACAGCTTCGCGAGGACGTCGTCGGGGATGTTGCGCGGGTGGTCGTTGACCGCGAGGCACGAGGAGTGGCTGAAGATCACCGGCACCGAGCTGATCTCGATCGCGGCCCGCATCGTCGACGGCGCGACGTGCGAGAGGTCGACCATCATGCCGATCTTGTTCATCTCGCGCACGACGTCGCGGCCGAACTCGGTGAGCCCGCCGTGGGCCGGCTCGTCGGTGCCCGAGTCGGCCCAGGTGGTGTTGAAGTTGTGCGTCAGCGTCATGTACCGGACGCCGAGGCGGCGCAGGCTCCGCAGCACCCCGAGCGACTCGGCGATGCTGTGCCCGCCTTCGGCGCCGAGCAGCGACGCGATCCGGCCGTCGGCGAACGCGGCCTCGGCCTCGTCGGCGGTGTCGACCAGCCGGAGCCGGTCGGGGTAGCGCTCGGCGAGCTGGTGGACGACCTCGATCTGCTCCAGCACGGCGGTCACCGCGCTGTGGCCTTCGAACTCACACGGCACGTACACCGACCAGAACTGCATGCCCAGCTTCCCGTCGGCGAGCTTCGGGAAGTCGGTGTGGAGGGCGGGCTGCCGGACGTTCAGGTCGAGCGAGGCGGCCGCCTCGACCGGGTTCGCACCACCGTGCTGCCGCAGCTCCCACGGCAGGTCGTTGTGCCCGTCGGCGAGGATGACCCCGTCCAGCAGTTCGGTAGCACGCTGTAGTGCCTCGTTAGTCATCACCCGATCCTAGGGTGACGCCGTATACGCTCCGTACAATCGCTACGGCGCAAGCCACTTCGCCGCCGCGCGGACACCGTCCACAGTGACCTGATGGCCGCCGGGGTGACGATCCGTGACGACGTCGGCACCGCGCTCGCGCAGCAGCCGGATCAGCTCTTCCGTGGACGCCAGCGGCGCCATCGGGTCGTGTTCGCCGTTGGCCAGGAAGATCCGCGACGCGCTCAGGTCGTGGGCCGGCGGGTCCGGCACCGGCGACATCGGCGCGAACAACGCGGCTTCACGCACGACCTCGGGCCGCAGCAGCGCGACGGCGGCCGCGATGTTGGCGCCGTTCGAGAAACCCACCGCGACCAGCCGGCGGTCGCCGAAGCCGTACTTCTCCCGCGCCTCGACGACGAAGTCCGCCAGCTCATGAGCCCGCTTGACGACGTCTTCGTGGTCGAAGACGCCTTCTTCGAGCCGTCGGAACCAGCGCGCGGCGCCGTGCTCCGACACCGGCCCGGCGGGCGCCAGGGTCGTGGCACCCGGGGCCAGCTCACGCGCCAGGCCGAGCAGGTCGTCCGGGCCGCCGCCGGTGCCGTGCAGCAGGAGCAGCACCGGCGCGTCCGGCGCACCCTCGACGTACTTGTGCACCAGCGTCATGACAGCTCCGGGTTGTTCTCGGCGGGGAGGTTCAGCTTCGGGAGCATGTGCCGGATCTCGTCGCGGCGCGGCTCCAGCCACGGCGGCAGCTTGAGCGCGCGGCCCAGCTCCAGCAGCGGCTCGTCGATGGCGAACCCGGGCTCGTCGGTCGCGACTTCGAGGAGCGTGCCGCCCGGCTCGCGGAAGTAGATCGAGCGGAAGTACTGCCGGTCCAAAATGGACGTCACGGTGACGCCCTTGTCCACGAGCTCCTCACGCCACGTCTTCTGCGTCGCCTCGTCGGGCGCGCGCCAGGCCACGTGGTGCACGGTGCCCGCGGCGACCAGCCCGCGCGGCGCGTCCGGCGTCACGAGGACGTCGACCAGCGCGCCCGGCCCGCCGTCGCCGGCGGCGAACCGCAGGCGGTTGCCGTCCTGGCCGGTGAAGCCGAGGCCGAGGCCGTCGGTGAGCATGCCCGCGGTGGCGTCCTCCTTGTTGACCGACAGCGTCACGGAGTGCAGGCCGCGGACGGCGTGCTCGGCGGGCACCAGTTCGGTGTCCCACGGGTCGCGCGGATCGCCCTGCGGGTGCGCGACGAGCGCGAGCTGCAGGCCGTCCGGGTCGCGGAAGGTCAGCGTGTCCTCGTCGTCGGCGCCCGTGACCTCGCCCGTCTCGATCTGCTGCGCGTTCAGGTGCTGCTTCCACCAGCCGATGGACGCCTCGGGCACGGAGAACGACGTGGTCGTCGCCTGGCCGGTGCCGTGGCGGCCGCTCGGCGCGTCGGGCCACGGGAAGAACGTCATCAGCGAGCCCGGCTTGCCGGAGCTGTCGCCGTAGTAGAGGTGGTAGGTGCCCGGATCGTCGAAGTTCACGGTGGTCTTCACCAGCCGCAGTCCGAGGGTCCGGAGGTAGAAGTCGGCGTTGCGCTGCGGGTCGCCGCCGATGGCGGTGACGTGGTGCAGGCCGGACGTCTTGATCGACATGGAGTGCCTCCTCTGGCCAAGGTAACCGGAGAACCTCTCGCGCGCAAGATATATTCCGGGCAGACTCTCCGCTAGGCTGTTCGCGTGACACCCGATCCGAAGACCGACGACGACGAGATCGTCACCTGGTGGGGCCTGGTCATCGAGGGTTACCTGGCCACCCAGGACAAGCTGATGGGCGAGATCGCGGAGCGCTTCGGCCTCGCGCCCGCGTCGTTCGACATCCTGATGCGGCTGGTCCGCTCGCCCGAGCACCGGATGCCGATGACCCGGCTGGCGACCGAGGCCGCGCTGTCCAGCGGCGGCTTCACGAAGGTCGCGGACCGCCTGGTGGCGGCCGACCTGATCTGCCGCGTCCCGAGCCCGGACGACCGCCGCGTCACGTTCGCGTCGCTGACCGACCACGGCCTGGAGGTGGCGAACAAGGCCCGGGCGGCCGCCGCGAACATCCTGCGCCGCATCGTCCTGACCCCGCTGGGCGACGACGCGGCCGGCCTCGCCGAGGCGATGCGGACCCTGCGGACGTTCAACGGCGAGTGAGCCGGTTCAGGAGGCGGCCGGTGCCGTCCACATCGCCAGCAGCTCCAGCGCCGACGCCGCCGGGCTCGCCGGTTCCGGGCTGAACGCCACCAGCCGCTGCCCGGTCTCCCCGGGCAGGTCGAAGTGCTCGAACCGCAGGGTCAGCTCGCCGACGACGGGGTGCCGGAAGCGCTTGCTCCCGTGCGTGCGCTGCTGGACGTCCCGCCCGGCCCACCACGTCCGGAACGGCTCGCTCTTCATCATCAGCTCGCCGAGCAACGTCGCGAGCGCTTCGTCGTCGTAGTGCCGGCTGGTCGCCAGGCGCAGCGCCCCGACGGTCGCCCGCGCGACCTCCGGCCAGTCGGCGAACCGCTCTTCGCTAGCCGCGTCGAGGAAAGCGAAGCGGGCGAGGTTGCGCTCGCGCGGCGTCACCGCGGCGAAGTCGAAGAACAGCTGAGCGGCCAGCGAGTTCCAGGCCAGGACGTCCATCCGGTGGTTGATCACCAGCGCCGGCACGCGGTCCATCATGGCGAGCAGCTGCGTCAGCTCGGCGCGGACGCGCTCGGGTCGCGGCCGGCCCGAAGGCCGCGGGCGGGCCAGGCCGTCGAGGTAACGGCGCTCGTCGACGTCGAGGCGCAACGCGCGGCCGATCGCGCCGAGCACGGCTTCCGACGGCCGGGACGCGCGCCCCTGCTCGAGCCGGACGTAGTACTCGACGCTGATCCCGGCGAGCGCGGCGACCTCCTCCCGCCGCAGCCCGGCGACGCGACGGCGGGCGTCGGCCCGGCCGGGAGCGATCCGGGCCCGGCGCGACTTGAGGAACCGGCCCAGCTCGTTGTGCTCGCTCATCAGGCCAGTGTGCGACACCCGCGTGGTTCGAGCGTGGTCCTGCCAGTACCAGTAACGGCCGTCCGGGGGTCACGCCGGGAGCTGGCTGCCCGGGTGGCGCGCCCCGAAACTGGTGCTCTGCGAAAGGACGAACATGTGTCACAGCACGGACAGCCGCCCGCCCGCGTTGCCGAACCCCGGCGTGATCGCCCGGAGCGGCGCGCTCGAACTCACCTCCGCGGACGGCACGGTGTTCTCGGCCCTGGAGGCGATCCCGGCCGAGCCCACCGGCGTCCGGATCGTGCTCCTGCCGGACATCCGCGGCACGCACCCGTACTACCAAGCGCTCGCTGACCGCTTCGCGCAGGCGGGTTTCGCGACCGCGGCCATCGACTACTACGGCCGTACCGCGGGTGTCGGCGTACGCGACGACCGGTTCGAGTGGCGGCGGCACCTGCCGTCGGTCCGGCCGGACGACGTCGTCGCCGACGTCGAGGCGGCGGCCGCGCACCTGGGCGAAGGACCGCTGTTCACGGTCGGCTTCTGCTTCGGCGGCGGCCAGTCCTGGCGCCTGGCCGCGAGCGACCTCGGCGTCAGCGGCGTGATCGGCTTCTACGGCCTGCCGTACGAGAGGCAGGTGTACGAGGGCGCCCCGCACTCGTTCTTCGACGCGACCTACGAGGAGTGGCAAGACGCGTGCGACGACGCCTGGAGCCGGACACTCGCGTTCATCGGGAAGCACCGTTGAAAAACCGGTGCTGGCCAGGGCCGCTGAGCAGGCGCACGATGGGATGAGCGACGTCTGGGGGCCATGGGGACGCCGGTGCGGCCCACGCCAGGGCCGAAGTGGCCGCACCGGCGCTCCCGTGGTCAAGCGCGCTCCCCGTGGTCAAGCAAGCGAGGGCATCAGCTTGATCGCGTTGCCCGACAAGACCCCGGTCAGCACGTCCTCGGGCCACCCCAGCCCGGCCAGCGACCGGACGTTCTTCGCCACCGACGGCACCCCCGGCCAGTCTGTCCCGAACACGAACTTCCCCGCCAGCCGCGCCAGGTCGAAGCGCTGGTAGTACTCCGGCAGCTTCTTCGGCGGCAGGCCCGCCAGGTCGAGCCAGACGTTGTCGCGGGCCAGCGCGAGGAACGCCGCGACGTCGTACCACCAGCCGCGGCCGCCGTGGGCGAACACGAACTGCAGGGCCGGAAAGTCCTCGACCACATCGGACAGCAGCTCGGGATTGCCGAAACTGGTGCGGGAACCGGGAAAGCTCGACGTTCCCGAGTGGAGGATCACCGGCACACCGCGCTCGAGGCACAGCTGGTAGACCGGGTACAGCTCCTTGTCCGCCGGCGAGAACGCGCCGTGCACCGGGTGGAGCTTCAGCGCCACCGCACCCAGGTCCAGCTGCCGCGCGACCTCGGCCGCGGCCGGGTGGTGCAGGTGCGGGTTGACGTTCGCGACCAGCCGGAACCGCTCCGGGTTGTGCTCCACCAGCGGCAGGTTGTCCTCGATGGCCTGGATCCCGGTGGCCCGCGGGCTGTACTCGCAGAACAGCAGGACCCGGTCGACACCTTCCGACTCCATCAGGTCGTCCATCGCCGCCGGGATCACCGAGCCGTCGTCGGCGTACACCGAACGCCACGGGTACGCCCCGGCGAAGTCGTGCGCCCACTGCAGCCACGCGGGCTTGAGCGTCGGCAGGCGCGGGGTGTGCACGTGCGCGTCGACCACGAAGTGCCCGTCGATCACGGGCTGGGCACCACCAGCAGCGCGTCGCGGACCTGCTCGCGGATCACGTTGCGGCGGATCTTCCCGGTCGCCGTCTTCGGCAGCTCGGCCAGTTCGACCACCCCTCGGGGACGCTTGAACGCCGCGAGCCCTTCGCGGCAGAACTCGATCAGCTCTTCCGCGTCCACCGTAACCCCGGGAGCGGCCACCACGCACGCCACGGGCTTGTCGAGGCCGTCGGCGTCCGGCGCGGCGACGACCGCGACCTCGGCCACCGCCGGGTGCTGCCGCAGCCGTTCCTCCACTTCGGACGGTGACACCCAGATCCCGCCCGCCTTCAGCATGTCCCCGAACCGGCCGAGGCAGCTGTACGTGCCGTCTTCGTTGCGCACGTAGCTGTCGCCGGTGCGCAGCCAGTCGCCCTGGAACACGAGCTTCGTCGCGTCGTAACGCGCCCAGTACCCGGTCGCCGTCGACGGCCCCGACACGAACAGCTCGCCGGGCCGGCCGACGGCGTCGATCACCGCGCCGGCCTCGTCTCGGATCTGGACGGCGTACCCGGGAACCGGGACGCCGGTGCTGCCCGGCCGCACCGAGCCCGGCAGGTTCGACAGGAAGATGTGCAGCGCCTCGGTCGACCCGATGCCGTCGAGGATCTCCAGGCCGAAGCGCGCGCGGAAGCGTTCGAACAGCGACGCGGGCAGCGGCTCGCCCGCCGAAACGGCGTACCGCACCGAGGCGAACGAGTCGTCCGGGACGTCGCTGGCGAGCAACGCCGCGTAGAACGTCGGAACGGCGAAGAACAACGTCGGCTGCTCTTCACGAGCGCGTCGCGCGAACAACGCCGGTGTCGGACGCGACGGCTCCAGCAGCGTCGTCCCGCCCGCGGCGAGCGGGAAGAAGCACGAGTTTCCCAGCCCGTAGGCGAAAAAGAGCTTCGGCACGGACAGGACCCGGTCGGTCGCGACGGTTCCCAGCACTTCGCGACCGTAGGTCTCGCAGACCGCCCGGATGCTCGCGTGCCGGTGCATCGCGCCCTTCGGCTGCCCCGTCGTCCCCGACGTGTACAGCCACAACGCGGGCGAGTCCGCCCACGTCCGTCCACTTCGGAACTCGCCGCCCAACGAAGACCACTTGTGCGTCCGGACGCCGAACCCGGTCGCCTCGGCGCGGTCGAGCAGGACGTCGGTGACCTCGGGGGCGAGGCCGAGCGCGGTCACGGCCTGCTCGGCGAACTCACCCGAGACGCACAACAGCCGCGCCCGCGAGTCGGCGAGCACCTTGCCCAGCTCCAGGCCGGTGACCATGGTCGACACCGGCACCGCGACGGCGCCCGCGAGCATCGCGCCGAGGATGCCGGTGAGCAGTTCGACGTCGTCGACCATGCAGAACATGACCCGCTCTTCGGGCCGCACGCCCAGCCCGGTGAGCCCGGCGGCGACCCGGCGGGACTCCGCCGCCAGCTCGGCGTAGGTCAGCGAACGGCGGGGCGAGACGACCGCGATCGCGTCCGGCTGCCCGGCCGAGAGCAGGTACTCGGCCGCGTTGAACCCTGTCGCCACCCAGGCCTCCTACGTGAGGTACACGTACTCGTAGTCGAACGGCTTGCCGTTGATGCCCTGCCGCGGCGGTGCCACCCAGCTCGCGATCTTCCCCCGCTCGTACACCGGGTGCATGAGCGAGCGGACGAACGCGAGGTCCTCGGTCGTGGGCAGCCACTTGTCCTTGCCGGCCAGCCACGTCGTCTCGTCGACGATCGTCCCGTCGGGAGTGACGTGGTGGCCGGAGTTTATGCCCACATCCCGGTTGAAACCAGGGTGTGGCAACCGGAACGTGAAGTCGATCCCGGCCTCGCTGAGGATCTTGTTCCAGCGCTTCACGCCGGTCTGGCAGTCGGCGGTGTACTCGCCGCGCAGGTCGAGGTTCAGCAGCAGGATCGCCTGCAGCTCCTCGGACGTCCAGGTGCCGTCGCCGGCCGGTTTGTCCAGCGTGCGGGCGTCCTCGGTGAGCTTGTGGTCGTCCTTGCGGCGGGTCTCCTGCCAGCGGCCCTTGAGCCCGGCGGTGTAGTAGTTCGCCGCGTTCGTCGACGTCTCGCTGCCGAACAGGTCGAGCGAGACGGTGTAGTGGAAGTTGATGTAGCGCTGGATCAGCTCCAGCGGGATGCCGCCGTGCGGGCCGATGTCGCGCGTGTCGTGCTCGCGGATCAGCTCGGCGCTGCGCATGACCACGCGGTCGACGCCGGTGGTGCCGACGAACATGTGGTGCGCTTCCTCCTTCAGCATGAACTCGCAGGTGCGCGAGAGCGGGTCGAAGGAGGACTCCTTGAGCGTGCCGAGCTGGTACTTCCCGTCGCGGTCGGTGAAGTAGGTGAACATGTAGAACGCCAGCCAGTCGGCGGTTTCCTCGTTGAACGCGCCGAGGATGCGGGGCGCGTCCGGGCTGCCGGAGTTGCGCAGCAGCAGCCCTTCGGCCTCGTCCCGGCCTTCGCGGCCGAAGTAGGCGTGCAACAGGTAAACCATCGCCCACAGGTGACGGCCCTCTTCGACGTTGACCTGGAACAGGTTCCGCAGGTCGTAGAGGCTCGGCGCGGTGAGGCCGAGGAGCTTCTGCTGCTCGACGGACGCCGGTTCGGTGTCGCCCTGGATCACGATCAGCCGCTGCAGGTCGGCGCGGTACTCGCCGGGCACCTGCTGCCACACGGGCTCGCCCTTGTGCTCGCCGAAGGAGATCCGCCGGTCGGGGTCGCGCTCGGCGAGGAAGATGCCCCAGCGGTACTCCGGCACGTTGACGTGGTCGAAGTGCGCCCAGCCCTCGCGGCCCACGCTGATCGCGGTCCGCAGGTAGACGCCCTGGGTTTCGAGCGTCGGGCCCATCTCGCCCCACCAGTGCATGAACTTCGGCTGCCAGCCCTCCAGCGCGCGCTGCAGCCGGCGGTCGTCGGCGAGGCTGACGTTGTTGGGGATCTTGGCGTCGTAGTCGATTTTCTCGGGCATGAGCGCTAGACCCGCTTCCTGTCGAAGACGGCCTTCTGACCAGTACCGTATCGGCGCAGCGCGCCTTCCGGTCCGGATGCGTTCGGCCGGGTGAAAATCCAGTTCTGCCAAGCCGCCAAGCGGCCGAAGATCTTGGTCTCGATGGTCTCCGGGCCGACGAACCGGTGGTTGGCCTCCATGCCGGTCAGCGCGTCCGGGCTGAGCGACGCCCGGCCCTCCAGCGCGATCCGGATCTCGTCCTCCCAGTCGAGGTCGTCCGGCGCGTCGGTGACCAGGCCGAGTTCGACGGCTTCCGCGGCGCTGAGGTCGTGGTCCTTCTCCCGCGCGAGCCAGGCGAGGTGGTCGTCGTCGCCGTAGAAGCGCGTCTGCAGCCGGGTCAGGCCGTTGCCCATGGGGAACGCGCCGAAGTTGGCCTCGGTCAGCCGGATCGACGCGCGGGCGTCGCTGTCTTCGTCGTCGATCGGCGGCCCGTCGAGGATGTACTGCCGGTCCGCGGCCAGCGCGACCTCCAGCAGCGCGCCGGCGAAGCAGCTGCCGGGCTCGATGAGCGCGATCAGGCTGCGGCTGGTGACGTCGAGGCGTTTGAGCGTGCGCTTGAAGTAGTGCGTGATCTCGTTGGCCAGCCAGTCCTTCCCGCCGAGGACGGCCTGCTCGTGCGCGACCACCTTCGCCGGGTCGCCCTGGCTCCGCAGGATCCAGGTGCCGGCTTCGACCTCGTTGGTGCGCAGCTGCAGGATGGCGTCGTCCAGCTCGCGCGTCATGGCGAGGAACCAGCCGTTCGCACCCTCTTCGTGCAGGTCACCGGGGTCGTTCTCGGGGCCCTTGACGGTGATGGTGGCCTGGTCCTTTTCGACTTCGACGTCGACGTAGCGGTGTTCGAGCGGCGTCAGCTCGATGCCGCCCTCGCCGGTCCGGCCGGACTCGCGCGCGATCTCCCGGGCCCGCTGCAGCACGGTCTCGCGGAACCCCTGACGCGGCACCAGCTCGTCGACCAGCCGCCAGTCGACGGCCGTCTTGCCCTTGACGCCGTCCGAGCGCGTCGCGAAGACGTCGGCGAGGTCGCGCCGGACGCGCCGCTTGTCGACCACGCGCGTCAGCCCGCCGGTGCCGGGCAGCACGCCCAGCAGCGGCACCTCCGGCAACGCGACGGTCGAGGAGTTGTCGTCGATCAGCAGGATCTTTTCGCAGGCCAGCGCGATCTCGTACCCACCGCCGGCGCACGTCCCGTTGACCGCGGCGACGTAGGTCTGGCCGGAGTGCGCGGTCGCGTCCTCCATGCCGTTGCGGGTCTCGTTGGTGAACTTGCAGAAGTTCACCTTCCAGTGGTGCTCGGACGCGGCGAGCATCCGGATGTTCGCGCCGGCGCAGAACACCTTGTCCTTCGCGCTGGTCACGATGACCACGCGGACCTCGGGGTGCTCGAACCGCAGCCGCTGGGTCGCGTCGTACAGCTCGATGTCGACGCCCAGGTCGTAGGAGTTGAGCTTGAGCTCGTAGCCCGGGACCAGCCCGCCCTGCTCGTCGACGTCCAGCTCGAGCCAGGCCACCTCCCCGTCGAGGCTGAGCCGCCAGTGGCGGTACTCGTCCGGACGGCGGCCGAAGTCAACCGGTGTGGTGGTGGTCACCCCTCCGATTGTCTACACGAATTCTGCGAACGTCAATGTTGTGTAGAAACTTGATCTCGCAAGGTCACCCGGTTGAGCGTCGCCCAGGCCCAGATGAGGAAGACCCAGAGCGCCAGGCCGGCCGCGGAGTCCGTGAAGATCGTGGCGAACCAGAACGCCGGGATCTGCGGCACGCCCGTCAGGAAGTGGCCCAGGGTGATCATCCCGGCCAGCGAGTAGACGAGCAAGAACGCCAGCGCCCGCGGGTAGCGCCCCCGCGTGTAGGCGCGGTAGCCGAGGTAGCCGAACGTCGTGAAGAGCACCCAGCCGAACGCCACGACGACGCCCGCCACCACCGCCGGGATGCCGGGCAGCTGCGGGTAGTCCGCGACGCGGATCGTGTTGTGCGTGTAGTGCAGCGTGGTGCTGAGCAGGGAGAAGCCGAGGATCACGCGAAGCGGCGTCAGCCCCTTCTCCTGAAGAACGTCCATCACGGGCCCCCAGAGTCGACTAGATAGATCGCTCTAGCGAAGGTACCGCGACCGGTCGTGAGTGGCAATGAGGGTTCTAACCCGCATCACCACTCACGACCCCTGCTCAGACCAGGTCGATGCGGTGCTGCGTCACCGGGTAGCCCGCCTTCGCGAAGGCCTTCGCCATCGGGATGTTCGGGACGTCGGTGGCCGCGACGATCCGGTCGGCGCCCTGCGCGACCAGGTCGTGCGTGGCCTCGACCAGCAGGTCGTACGCGTAACCGTGCCCCCGCTGCCCGGGCACCACGGCGATGTAGCCGACCACCGGGTCGTAGTGGTTGCGGCTCGGCAACGCGAAGCCGACCAGGTCGCCTTCGCGCGTGTACGCGAGCCGCCACCAGTCCCGCGGCGCCGGCATCCACCGCATGATGTCGAGGTCCTCCTGCGCGGCGGCCTCGACGCCCTGCTCGGCCACGACGCGGCGGACGTGCGCGTCGAGGCTGTCCGCGTTGACCTTGCGGAAGACGTCGAGGATGACGTCGTCGTCCGGTTCGGGCCGGAACTCGAGCCGTCCGGGCCGCTCCGGCAGGCCGCTTTCCGGCGTCCAGCAGTACCGGTAGCGCTCGACGAGCTTGCGGTAACCCGCCTTCTCCGCCGCTTCGACGCGGATGGTCACCTCGTGGGCGACATCCGGGTCGTCCTGCCACGCGGGCGGCGTGGTCAGGGAGTACTCCGCCCGGAACGGCGCCGTCGTCAGCAACTGCACGGCGGCGTCGAGGTCGGTGAAGTCGAACCAGTCGAGCGCGATCGGCTCTTCGTCGTCCGGCCCGGCCCACCAGGCGGCCCGCGCCACGACGACGCCGTCGCGCAGCGCGACCCACGACCAGCCGGGCCGGTACTCGCCTCGGAGCGCCATCTCGGCGTAGTCCTTGCCGAGCAGCTTGCGGCCGACGAGACCGCGGTCGGGCAGGGAGGTGAACAGTGTTTCTTCGCCCGCTTCGAGCGGGCGCACGACCAGATCGGTCATGGAAATCCTTCCGGGAGTACGCGCGCGCTCCCGGTCTACGGACTGGGCACCCTCGTTGCGAGGTGGGAGCGCGTGATCGGTTGCGTGATCATCGGACCCACCTCCTTTCGCTGGTCAAGGGTGCGAGGCAGAACCTACGGGCCGCCCGCGCCGGGCGTCAACGGATTTTCTGCAGCACGGTCCGCGTGCTCAACCGGGGCTCGGCGTAGGAGTGCGACGCCTCGAGGACGTACTCGCCGGCGATGTGCTGCCAGCCGTCGCGCCAGGTCGAGACCGAGCGCGGCGCGATCGCGATCTCGGCGTCCACCGCCTCGCCCGGGCCCGCTTCGACGCTCGCGAAGCCGGCGAGCCAGCGGTGCGGGCGGTCGCCGCGTTCGGTCGGGACCAGGTAGAGCTGGACGACTTCGCGGCCCTTGCGCGTCCCGGTGTTGCGGAGGCGGACGCGCACCTTCGCGCCGCCTTCGTCGTCCGGGAAGACGTCGAGCTCGTCGTAGGACCAGGTCGTGTAACCGCGGCCGTGGCCGAACCAGTAGGCGGGCTGCTTCTCGGAACGGGCCCACGCGCTGTAGCCGATGTAGACGCCTTCTTCGTACGGCAGCACGCTTTCCTCGGGCGTCACGCGGGTGACGGGGGCGTCCTCGAGCTTGGCCGGCCAGGTCGTCGGCAGCCGTCCGCCGGGCTCTTCGCGGCCGAAGAGGACGTCGGCGAGCGCGTCGCCGCCGGCCTGGCCGGGGAACCAGGTGAGCAGCACCGCGGCGACGTCGTCGCGCCACGGCAGCTCGACCGGCGAACCGGCGTTGACGACGACCACGGTGTTGGGGTTGGCCCGCGCGACGCGCGTGACGAGCTCGTCCTGCCTGCCCGGCAGGGCCAGGGACGTCCGGTCGAACCCCTCGCTCTCGACCTCGGCGGTGGTGCCGACCACGACGATCGCGACGTCGGACTTCCCGGCCAGCGCAACGGCTTCCTCGAGCGCGGCGTCCGGGTCGAGCACCGGGCCGCGGTGCCCGAGCGCGAAGGTGACCCAGGCGAAGGTGCCGCGCGCGAACTCCGCCATCTCCGACGGGATCCAGTAGGTCAGGCTGACGTCGACCGGCTCGCCCGCGGTCAGTTCGACGTCCCGCCGCTGCTCGATGACCTGCATGATCGACGTGAAGACGTCACCGCCTTCGGGCAGGTTGACGCCGTCGAAGAGGGTCTGCCCGCCGACGACCAGGCGGAGGTCGCCGGGGCCGGTGAGGCCGAAGGTGTGCGTGCCGGTGGTCTCCGGGAAGAACGTGCCGTCGATCTCGACGCTCGCGAGCGTGGCCAGGTCGAGGCCGGCCGGCAGCTCGCCGATCCAGTCGATTCTCGCCTCTCGCAACGGAAATTCAGCCAATCGGGTGCCATCGGCGGCTTTGGCGGTCGCGCGGAGCCGGAAATTGTCGGTGGCCGGCGGTAGCGTCGTTCGCGGATCGGCACCGATGGCGTAAGTCAGTTCGGTGCCAACGGGAACGGCCTTCCGGAGGCCGTCGAGAGGGGAGACCACGTGGTCGGGAAACACGGTGGCACTGCCGCCGCCGAGGATCTTCGGGTCCACGGCCAGCGCGCCGATCAGGGCGATGCGCTTTGGTTCACGCAGCGGAAGCGCGCCGGTTTCGTTGCTGAGCAACACGAACGACCGGTGCGCGATCTCGCGCGCGACCGCTTCACCGTCCATAGTGGAGTCCTGTCTTGCCGGGTTTTCGCCGAGCGCGCCGGTCCGGTGGGCCAGCAGGAGCACGCGGCGGACCATGTCGTCGACGACGTCCGGGTCGACCTCGCCGCCGCGCACGGCTTCGGCGAGCCGGTCGCCGAACACGGTGCGCGGGCCCGGCATCGCGACGTCGAGCCCGCCATTGGCGGACGCCACGGTGTCGCGCGCGGCCAGCCAGTCGGAGACGACGAAGCCGTCGAAGCCCCACTCGTCGCGCAGCACGCCGTTGAGCAGTCCGGCGTGCTGGGTCATCGTGATGCCGTTGACGCTGTTGTAGGCGGCCATGATCCCCCACGGCTTCGCCCGCCGGACGATGAGTTCGAACGGCGCGAGGTAGAGCTCGCGCAGCGCGCGTTCGCCGACGCGGACGTCGGCGGTGAAGCGTTCGGTCTCGAAGTCGTTGGCGACGAAGTGCTTGACCGTGACGGCCACCCCGCCGTCCTGCACGCCGGTGACGTAACCGGCGCCGACCATCCCGGTGAGGAGGGGATCTTCGGAGTAGCACTCGAAGTGCCGGCCGCCCAGCGGTGAGCGCTGGAGGTTGACCGTGGGCGCGAGGAGCACGTGCACGCCCTTGCGGCGGGCCTCCTGCGCGAGCAGCCGCCCGGCGCGCACGGCCAGGCGCGGATCCCAGGCGGCGGCGAGCGCCGTCGGGCTGGGCAGGGTGACGGACGGGTCGTCCGGGCTCCACCGCACCCCGCGGACGCCGACCGGGCCGTCGGAGAGGACGAGCGACCTGAGCCCGATCTCCGGCCGGGCGGGCAGGCTCCAGACGTCCTGGCCGGCGAGCAGGCTCGCCTTGGCGTCCAGGTCGAGTTCGTCCAGCAGCGCGTCGACGTCGAAGCTCATGCCGCCCCTTCCGGAGGTCCCGCTGTCACCCTACCTGGCGCCGAGTAGTGAAAGTTACGCTTCCGTGACAGGTTGTCCCGTAGGCTCGGGATCATGACCCGGGCCAGGGGCGCCGACCGCCGCACGAGCATCGTCCGTGCCGCGTTCGACGTGATAGCCGAGCGCGGTTACCGGGCCACGTCCCTGGCCGCGGTGGCCGACCGGGTGGGCCTGACCCAGCAGGGCTTGATGCACTACTTCCCGACGAAGGAAGACCTGCTCACGGCGGTACTGGAGACCCGCGACGAGTGGGACCTGCTCCATTTCGGCCGCGACTCGTCGGCGATGACAGTGAACCAGTTGGCCGACTTGGTCGACTACAACGCGACCCGCAAGGGGATAGTCCAGACGTACACGGTCCTGGCCGCGGACAGCGTCACGGACGGCCACCCGGCGAGGTCGTACTTCCAGGACCGCTACACCCGGGTCCGCGCCGGAATGACGGAGATGCTCGAGCGCCACCGCGACGAGCTACCCCCGGGATCGACACCGGAACAGCTGGCCCCACTGGCAATAGCAGTCCTGGACGGCCTGCAACTGCAGTGGCTGCTGGCCCCGGAGGAGGTCGACATGTCGGCCGGCTTCCGCACGTTCTTGACCCTGCTGGGCATCAAACCGGACTGACCCCGCAACGGCGGCGTTCGGTGCGCCCGACGCCGCATTGGGCGCCTCCCCGGCCAACAGCGCAGGCTCCCCCACCCGCCGGCCCCGGGCCGGTCGCCGCGGCCACCACTCGATCAGCGGCACTCCACCGGAGCAGCCGCCACCCGCTGCCGCCCTCGCCCCCGTGCGACATTCCGCCCACCACAACCACTCCCGCCCGCCGCGAAGCATCCACCCGGCCAGACGAGCCACACCCCCACCCCGCCGACCCCTCACAACCGCGGCCGCACAGCCCACCCGGCCAAGCGAGCCACACCCCCAGCGCAGCTCGCCCAGCCGACACCTCACAACCGCGGCCGCACCGCCAACTCCCGCAGCCGCCACAACATCCGCAGCTTCACAACCGCGGCCCCACCGCCAGCTCCCGCAGCCGCCGCAATGTCCGCAGCGTCACCTCCAGGTCCTCCTCCGGCACCTCCGCCGCCAGCTCCTCCGCCCACTCGACCTGCGCCGCGCCCAGCTCGGCCATCGCCGCCTTCGCGCGTCGCGTCAGCACCAGCAGCGGCGCCCGCGCGTCCCCGGGATTCGGCGAGCGTTCCAGCATTCCGTTGCGCAGCAAGCGGTTCACCGTCTCCTGCACACTCTGCCGCCGCAACCCTCGCCGCCGCGCGACGTCCGCGGCGGTCGCCGCGCCGTCCTCCAGGAAGCCCAGCACCTGCCACTGCGCCGCCGTCAGGCCGACCGGCGACGTCAGCGCGTCGCCCGCGGCCAGGAAGCCGCCGTTGCACGCGAAGACCGCGTCGATCACCCGGGTGAACGTCTCGGCTCGCGGGGAACGCATGCGTGCTAGCCTCGCACATCGACAGGCACCTGTCGAACGGAGGCGAACCATGGACCTGCCCACCCTCGGCCCCGCGCACGACGCCCTGAAGGCCTTTGTCGGCGACTGGACCGGCACCGAAGACCTCGCCGCGTCCCCGTGGGCGCCGGCCTCGACGGCGCGCGCCGACTGCGAATACCGCTTGCAGCTCAACGGTTTCGTGCTGGTCCAGCAGTACCGTCAGCGCCGCGAAGACGGTACGGAGTTCCTGGGCCACAACGTCTTCACCGCGGACCCGCGGACCGGCGAGACGCTCTGGTACGGCTTCGACAGCTACGGCTTCCCGCCCGAGACCCCCGCCCGCGGCGGCTGGGACGGCGCGACGCTCGTCCTGGACAAGCAGACCGCCCGCGGCGTGGCCCGGCACCGGCTCACCCCGGGCGGTGACACCCTCACGCACGAAATCGACGTGAAGATGGGCGAAGACCGCGAATTCAGCCCATTCCTGCGCGCCCGGTACACCCGCGAAAACAGGTAGTGGAAACAGGCGACGTCCCTCCCCCCGTACACGAGGACGTCACCTGTTTCCGGTCTCCACCACCACATCCGCGGACTCGCTCGATACGAGAGGTCCGGCGGCGGGGCAATTCCACAACGATTGTTAGTTATTCAGTCGTGCGCTTTCAGGCTATGCAGCGAGTGTGTCCTCGAAGCCGCGATCAGCCCAGAGAAAACGATTACTTTCACCCGGATGGCGGAACTCCGACTCCGAACCGTGTCCCCGAGGGCGGACGCCGGGCGCCCGAAATTGTCGTACCCCCGGAGTACACCTGAACGCGTGCGCAGATCCGCCGGACCACCCCAGGACACCCCGGACTCGCCCCCGCTGATCGGGGTCGAGAACATGAAGATGCCCGAATGGGCGCGGGTCGACGAACGCGTGGCCGGCGCCGGGTTCGGGCGGGCCGTGCGCGCGTTGCCCGCCGCGATCGCCGTCGTGCTGCGGCTGGCGTGGCGGACCTCGCCGCGGCTGACCCTGCTGGCGGGGGTGGTGCACGTCGTCTCCGGCTGCGTCACCGCGTTCGGGCTGCTCGCCACCGCGAACGTCTTCACCGCGCTCCTCCAGCAGGGCCCGACCCCGGAGCGGGTCATGCAGTCGCTGCCCGCGATCGCCGTCGTCACCGGCTCGTACGCGGCGCGCGCGGTGCTCGACGCCGCCGTCGCCGCCGTCGAAGGCGCACTGCGGCCGCAGGTCACCGCGGCGGCGGACGACGCGGTGACGGCGGCGGTCGTGCGCGTCGGGCTGATCGCCTTCGAAGACGCGGACTTCCGCGAGCTGGCCCGCCAAGGCGCGCGCTACGGCGTCCGCGCGATCGAGACCAGCCTGCGCCGGGTGGCGGACCTGACGTCGTCGGCGATCTCGCTCGCGGCGGCGATGCTCACGGCCGGGCTGCTCAACCCGTGGCTGGCGCCGGTCCTGCTGCTCGCGGCGGCGGCCGACGGCTGGTCCGCGGCGCGCGTGGCCAAGCTGAACTACCGGCACTTCCTCGACACGGTCGGGCGCAACATCCGCAAGTCGATCGTCGAGGAGGTCGCCACCTGGCGGTCGATGGCCCTCGAACGCCACGCGCTCACACTCCAGGAGCCGCTGCTCGGCGAGTACCGGCGCATCTCGCGCAGCCTGACGCGCGAGGAGATCCGGCTCGCGCACCGCAGCAACCTGGTCCGCACGAGCGGGCGCGCCGCGGCCGGCCTCGGCACCGCCGTCGCCTACCTGGTGCTCGGCTGGCTGCTCTACACCGGCGGGATGGAGCTGGCCCTGGCCGGCACCGCGGTGCTGGCGATGCGCACGGCGTCGACGGCGCTGTCCAACACCATGCGCGCGGTCAACTCGCTGTACGAGGACTCGTTCTACATCGGGTTCTACAACCAGCTGCTGCTGGAGTCGGCGAAGCTGCGGCCGCCGCCGACGGCGCTGACCGCGCCCGCCGACCCGGCCGAGATCCGGCTCGAGGGCGTCACGTTCACCTACCCCGGCCAGAAGAAGCCGGCACTGCGGGACATCTCCCTGACGATCCGGCGCGGCGAGGTGATCGCGCTGGTCGGCGAGAACGGCTCGGGCAAGACCACCCTCGGCAAGCTGCTGACCGGCCTCTACCCACCGGACGAAGGCACCGTGCACTGGGACGACGTCGACCTCGCGCGGGCCGACCCGGAATCGGTGCACACGAACATCGCGGTGATCGCGCAGGAACCGGCGGAGTGGCCGATGACCGCGGCGAACAACATCACGGTCGGCCGCTTGGGCCGCCCCGACCCGGACCGCCGGGCGTGGCGCGAAGCGGTGGACCACTCCGGCGCCGGCGAGGTGATCGAATCGTTGCCACGTCAGGAAAACACGGTGCTGTCGAAGAAGTTCGACGAAGGCCACGACCTGTCCGGCGGCCAGTGGCAACGCATGGGCATCGCCCGCGGCATCTACCGCGACGCGTCGGTCCTGGTGGCCGACGAACCGACGGCGGCCCTCGACGCCCGCGCCGAAGCGAAGGTGTTCGCGGGCCTGCAACACGCGAGCACGTCGAGCCGCGGCCGCCGCACCACGGTCCTGGTGACCCACCGGCTGGCCAACATCAAGTCCGCGGACCGCATCCTGGTCCTGGAGAAGGGCAGGTTGATCGAGGAGGGAACGCACGAGGACCTGATCCGCGTCGGCGGGGTGTACCACGAGCTGTACGAGATCCAGGCCAGCGCCTACCGCACCGGCTCGGCCCGACCGGCCAAGCCCTCAGCCTGACCAGCCGTGCCCCCACCACACCGTGCCCCAACTCACCTAGAGGGCGTGCCCAGTTCCAGTTTGTCGGCCACCCCCCTCCTCGATCGGGTGACGCGGCAATCAGTGGACGCCCGGACCCGATGTGGACAACTCGCCACGCCAATGCGCCGCGACAACGCACGTCACAGCAGAGCCATCCTGAGCTGCACCTCCGCACCCTCCTAGCGGATTTACGGCCGTCACCCCGCCGGGCAGACTGGCCTGCCGAGTCCCCGAGGAGGCCCGATGCGCCAGCTCACCGCCCTGGACGTGCAGTTCCTCAACGCCGAGTCGACCACCACCACCGGGCACGTCGGCGGGCTGTCGATCCTCGATCCGGCCACCGCGCCGGGCGGCACCGTGACCGTCGACGACCTGCGGGCGCTCATCGGCTCGCGGCTGCACCTCGCCAAGCCCCTGCGGTGGCGGCTGCTCCAGGTGCCGCTCGGGCTCGACCACCCGTACTGGATCGACGATCCCGAGTTCGACCTCGAGTACCACGTCCGCGAGATCGCGCTGCCCGCGCCGGGCGACGAACGGCAGCTCGCCGAGCAGATCGCGCGGCTCACCGCGCGGCCGCTCGACCGGCGGCGGCCGCTCTGGGAGGCCTACCTGGTGCAGGGCCTGCGCGACGGCAACGTCGCCGTCTACACGAAGGTGCACCACAGCGCGATCGACGGCGTCTCCGGGGCCGAGCTGATCGGCGTGCTCATGGACGTCACCCCTGAGCCGCGCCAGGTGAACCCACCCGGGGAGCCACGAACAGACGACATCCCGTCCCCCGTCGAACTCGCGCTCAACGGCGTGAAACGGCTCGCGCTGCACCCCGTCAAGGCTGCGCTCCAAGTGCCGAAGCTGCTTCAGCACATCGACGAGGTGCCCGGCCTCGCCCGCTACCCCGGCGTCGGGCTGCTCGCGAAGGCCGGCAGCGTGCTCAACCGCGTCACGCGCCAGGGCGCCGGACGCCACGAAGCCGACCGGCCGCGGCTGGTCGCGCCGGACACGCCGTTCAACGGCCCGATCGGCCCGCACCGCCGGTTCGCGTACGGCTCGCTGCCGCTCGACGAGGTCAAGCGGGTCAAGAACACCTTCGGCGTCACGGTGAACGACGTCGTGATGGCCCTGTGCGCGACCGTCATGCGCCGGTGGCTCGTCGACCACGACGCGCTGCCCGACCAGCCGCTCGTGACGCTGGTTCCGCTGTCGGTGCGCACACCCGAGCAGGCCAAGGACGCCGGGAACCAGGTGTCGGTGATGCTGGCGCCGCTGCCGACGCACCTCGCGGACCCCGCCGCGCGGCTGGCCGAGGTCACCAGCGCGATGGTCGCCGCGAAGCAGCGGTACCAGCCGCTGCCGGCGTCGTGGCTGGTCGACTTCAGCGGGATGCTCCCGGCCGCGCTCGGCGGGCTCGCCGCCCGCGCCACCATGAAGTACCTCGGCGCGACCACGCCGGTCGTCAACCTCGTCGTGTCGAACGTCCCGGGCGCGCAGGTGCCGCTCTACCTGGCCGGCGCCCGGCTGCTCGCCAACTACCCGGTGTCCGCGATCACCGACGCGAGTGGCGGGCTGAACATCACCGTGATGTCCTACGACGGCAAGCTGGACTTCGGGCTGGTCGCGTGCCGCGAGCTGATCCCGGACGTCTGGGACCTGATCGACCACCTGCACGACGCGCTGGCCGAGCTCACCAAGCTGGCCGCCGAGCACACCCGGGAGGCCTGATGGCGGAGCGCGTCGCGGCGGTCAACGGCGTCGAGCTGTGCCACGAGACGTTCGGCGACACGGGCGGGCGGCCGCTGCTGCTCGTGATGGGGCTCGGCGCGCCGATGATCTGGTGGGACGAGGAGTTCTGCGAATCCCTTGCCGCGCAAGGCTTCCACGTGATCCGGTTCGACAACCGCGACTCCGGGCGGTCGAGCCGGATGCGCGGCCAGGCCAACCTCGCGCAGGCGTACCTGCTGCGCGGCGCGCCGTACTCGCTCGCCGACATGGCCGCCGACGCCGCCGGGCTGCTGGACTACCTCGGCATCCCGGCGGCGCACGTCGTCGGGGCGTCGATGGGCGGGATGATCGCGCAGACGCTGGCGATCCGGTACCCGTCGCGGGTGCTTTCGCTGACGTCGATCATGTCGACCACCGGGAGCCGGCTGGTCGGCCGCCCGAGCCCGAAGGCGATGTCGATGCTGCTCGGCGCCCGGCCGCGCGACCGCGCCGAGTACGTCGAGCTGGCGGTCCGCACGTTCCGCGTGATCGGCTCGCCGGGCTACCCCTTCGACGAGGCCCGGATGCGCGAGCGGGCCGAGCGGACGTTCGACCGCGGCGTCCACCCGGGCGGCACGGTCCGCCAGCTCGCGGCGATCATGGCCGACCGCGACCGGACGCCGAAGCTGCGCAAGGTGCGCGTACCGGCCCTGGTGGTGCACGGATCGCGGGACCCGCTGGTCCACGTCTCCGGCGGCCGCGCGACGGCCCGCGCGATCCCGGGCGCCGACCTGGACATCGTCCCCGGCATGGGCCACGACCTGCCCCGCGCGGTCTGGCCCCGGGTGGTCGCGGGCATCACCCGCATCGCCGACCGAGCCAAAGTTACGACCTGACCCGCACCCGGCGGGTCGGCCCACGTACCCAGCCGGTCGGGTCACGTACCTGGACGGTCGGTTCGTGAGCCGACCCTCCAGGCACGTGAACCGACCCTCCAAGTACGCGAGCCGACCCTCTAGGTACGTGAGCCGACCGCCCAGGTACGCGGGCCGACCCTTCAGGTACGCGAGTTCGCCGGGCCGGTTCGCGTAACTCGCGTGATCCGGCGCGGGTCTCGCGTGATCCGGCGCGTGACTCGCGTGATTGAGGGCGTGACTCGGTTAGGTGGAAAGGGTTACTGAGCCTAGGTGGGAGAAGTGAGCCGCTACTCGGGAACCCGGGTTGAGCGGCACTGCGTCTGTCATGCCGCCTGTCAGGACCAGCCAGCCTGGTTCCAAGGCCAGGCCGCGGGTCGCCAGGGTGTTCGCGGCCAGGGCCAGGGCCTCCGCTGGGTGGCCTTGGACCGCTGCGCCCGTGGCCGTGTCGACGATCTGGCCGTTGACCTCCAGCAGGGCCGCTTCCAAGGTGAGGTCCAAGGAAGACGCGGGGAGGCCGACCGGGCCCAGGGTGAAGTGAGACGACGAGCCGTTGTCCGCGACCGCGTCCGGGAGGGTGAAGCGGTAGTCCGTGTAGCGGCTGTCGATGATCTCCATCCCGCCGTAGACCCGGTCGACGGCGGCCAGCGCCGTCGCCGCCGTGACGCCGGGGCCGGACAGCCGTCGGCCCAGTACGAAGACCAGCTCCGGCTCCGCGCGCGGGTGGAGCAGCGAAGACGACGGCACCGGCACCCCCGCGGGCAGCACCATCGCGTCGGTCAGCCAGGCCAGCAACGGCGAGTCGATGCCCATCCGCTGCTGCTTCGCCCGGGACGTCAGGCCCAGCTTGACGCCGATCAGCGTCTCGCCGCGGGCCCGGCGCTGGCGCAGGGCCTCGTCCTGGATCGCGTACGCCGTGTCGACGTCGAGGTCCGGCCAGTCCGCCGACAGCGGCGGGCGCTCCGACTCCGTGGCCAGCAAGGAAGCCGCCGCTTCGCGCACGTTCATGATTCCTCCGAAGGGGCGAACACCGCGGTGACGCTGCCGATGCCGGCGATGGTCGCGACGACCGTGTCGCCCGGCGACACCGGGATCGCGCGGGTCATCGAGCCCGGCAGCACGACGTGCCCGGGTTCCAGTGTGACGCCCAGCGGGCCGACCGTGTTCGCCAGCCACACCAGCGAGTTCAACGGCGACCCGAGCACCGCACCGCCCGCGCCCGTCGCCGCTACCGAACCGTTCTGGTAGAGCACACAACCGGCCAGCCGCAGGTCTACCGCACCCAGCGCCGTCGGGCTGCTGCCCAGCACCACGCCGCCGGACGACGCGTTGTCCGCGATCGTGTCGAAGAGCGTGATCTTCCAGTCCTGGATCCGCGAGTCGACGATCTCCAGCGACGGCAGCACAAATGACACAGCCCCCACCGCGTCGGCGACGGTGACGCCGGGGCCGCGCAACGCCGACCCGAGCACGAACGCGATCTCCGGCTCGATCCGCGGCTGCAGGAACGCCGACGTCGGGATCGGCTGGTGCTCCAGGTGGAACATGCTGCCGGTCAGGTGCCCGTAGTCGGGCTGGTCGACGCCCATCTGCCGCTGCATCGCCGCCGACGCGAGGCCGACCTTGTGCCCGCGGACGGCGTCACCCGCGGCCGTCCAGTGCCGCACCTGCTCCTGCTGGATCCGGTAGGCGTCCTCGACGGTCGCCTCCGGGAAGGTCTTGATCAGCGGCTCGATCGGCTCGCGCGTCGCGTAGGCCCCGGCCAGAACGGCGGCGGCCTCCTGCACTCTGCTGGCGTCCACGCTCGGGAACTCTGCCCGCGGCGGCAGCCGCACACAAGCCCGGGTGTTCCACCCAGCGGAACTCTCGCCAGACAACCTCTTGCGCGCGAGATAAATCGGGCGTACGTTGAACAACACCACCAGGAAGGGACGTGAGGGACATGGCACCGACACAGGCCGAGGTCACCAAGCTCGCCGAGGTCCGTGACGAGCTGCGCGAGCGCCACCTGCGCCCGGCCGCCGACCGGCCCGAAACCAACGGCCGCGGCATCCACCACACCGCGCTGATCTCCAGCGACGTCGAGCGGACCATCGGGTTCTACCAGGACATCCTCGGCTTCCCGCTCACCGAGCTGATCGAGAACCGCGACTACCCCGGCTCCAGCCACTTCTTCTTCGACGTCGGCAACGGCAACGCGGTCGCCTTCTTCGACCTGCCCGGCCTGGACCTCGGCCCGTACGCGGAGGTCCTCGGCGGACTGCACCACCTCGCGCTGTCCGTCACGCCGGAGCGGTGGAGCGTCATCAAGGACAAGCTCGACGAGGCCGGCGTGCAGTACCTGCTCGAGAGCGAGACGTCGATCTACCTGGCCGACCCCGACGGCGCCCGCGTCGAGCTGATCTCCGACCCGCTGGGTGAGATGTACGGCGAGAAGATCGGCTGAAAGCGTGGTCTGGACGTCGCGGGCGATCTACCCTGTCCGCGACGTCTGGAGGTCCGATGGCCGATTGGTCGCTTTCCCGCGCGAAGGCCCGGCTCGACCGCCGTGAGCACCTCGACGAGCTCACCGCCCGCACCCGGTTCGAGGTGCGGCTGCACCTGAACGAGCCCGCGGAGTACGGCAGCTACGACGACGTGGAGAGCATCTTCGCGATCGGTCACGGCGAGTGCGCCGCGTTGCTCGCGCACCGCCGCGTCCTCCCGCTGTGGGAACGGCTGCTGCTCGCCCGCTACGCCCGGCGGCTGCACGGCAAGGCGATCACCCGCAGTGTCGGCGCGGTCCCCAGCGGGGCGTCCGGGATCGCGCGCGCCTTCGGGGCCGAGATCCTCGAACTCGGCCCCGACTCCGGTGACACCGGCGCCAAGTACGACCTGCAGGGCCGCGGCCTGCTGACGGTGTTCCGCATCGCCGTCGGCGCCAAGGGCGAGGCGTGGCCGGACCGGCACGAGGTGTCGACGACGTCCGCGCGCAACATCCTGACCTGCTGCGCGACGTTCGCCCACCGGAAGCCGTGGCACGTGCTCTGGCCCGTCTACCGCGTCCGCGGCCTGCGGCTCTGGAAGCTTTGACGCGCGCCGGACGTTCCACCCGCATGAACGCTGAAGAGATCTTGGCGAACGCGAAGACGATCGCGGTCGTCGGCCTGAGCCGCGACCCGGCCAAGGCCGCGCACGGCGTGCCGGCGGTGTTGCAGGCCCACGGCTTCCGCATCATCCCGGTCCACCCGACCGCGACCGAGCTGCTCGGCGAGAAGGTCTACCGGTCCCTCAAGGACATCCCGGAGCCGGTCGACCTGGTCGACGTCTTCCGCCCGTCCGCCGAGGCGCCGGGGATCGCGCGCGACGCCGTCGAGATCGGCGCCAAGGCGCTGTGGCTGCAGCAGGGCATCACCTCCGCCGAGGCGCGCCGCATCGCCGAGGAGGGCGGGCTGGAGTTCGTGCAGAACCGCTGCACCGCGGTGGTCCGCGCGACGGCGTCGATCTCGAAGAGCTAGCCGCCGAAGCTGACTACGCGATGGCGCCCGGCGTCGGTGACCCAGATCCCGCCGGCCGCGTCGACGGCCACGCCGAGCGGGGCACCGAGCGCGTCCGAGCCGAACTCCACGCGGCACGAGCCGGTGGTGTCGAACCGCGTGATCCGGCCGTGGTCCGGCGACGTCACGTACGCGTCGCCCGACGCGGTCACGGCGACGTCCGCCGCGCTGGACCGGCCGCACCCGATGGACCCGATGACCCGGCCGTCGGCGTTGTACCGCACGACCGCGACGTCGCCGTCCGCCGGGTGTCCGTTGTGGACGATCCAGGCGCCGCCCGCGCCATCGCCGGCGATGCCCCGCGGTGAGCCGACCTTCTCGGTGATGTCGCTCAGCGCCGCGCCGGTGCGGGTGTCGAAGCGCGCGACGCGCTGGTGCCCGGGGTCGGCGACGAGCAGGCGGCCGGCCGAATCGAGCGCGATGCCGCACGGGCCGGCGAGCTCCCCGGTGCCGAACTCCCGGACGAACCCGCCCCACCACGCGTACTGCGCGACGCGGTGGTTGCCGGTGTCGGCGACGTAGACGTTGCCCGCCGCGTCGACCGCGACGGCTTCCGGTGCCTTGAGCCGCCCGGCCAGCACGCGCACGAGCTTGCCGTCGCGGGTGAACGCCTGGACGCGGTCGTTGCCGGTGTCGGCCACCCAGAGCTGCCCGCGCGCGTCGACCGTGATTCCGGCCGGGCCGGCGAACTGCCCCGGCCCGGGGCCGACGCGGCCGAACGCGCCGCGGTACTCCGGCGGCGGAGCCTGCTGGTCGGTGCGGGTCGCGATCATGGCCACGGCGTCAGGATCACCGACGCGGGGCCGCGGTGACCAGCGACGTCAGGACTGTTCAGCAACTGTTCCGCCGTCGCTCACCGCCGGTCGACGAAGCTGTACGCGGGCAGCGGCCCGAGCCAGTCGGCGCCGTGCCCGGCGACCGCCTCCCGGACGACGAGCAGGTCGCCCAGGCCCACCAGGAACGCCCAGCGCTCGTCGGCGTGCTCCCCCGCCGGCAGCGACACCGAGTCGCGGGCCCGTTCCGCCACCTCCGCGAGCAGGCCCACCCCCGACACGGAGTCGCCGAACCGCAGGCAGACGTGCACCTCGGCCAGGCCGTCGAGGCGGGCGAGGTCGGCGCGGTACTCGTCGGCGGCCGGGGCGAGCACCTCGCGGCGGACGGCCTCTTCGTCTTCCGCGACCGCGCCGAACCGGGCGGGCAGCACCGGGCCGCCTTCGACGAGCGACGACACCACGGCCAGGTGCGCGGCCGGGTCGGGGTCGGCGGGCGTCTCGCCGACGACCATCGCGATGTCCTCCCACCGCACCGCGCGCGGCACCCTCGGATGACCGGCCCGGACCACCCCGAACAACTGCAGCGCCACGGTTCTCCGTTCTCGTTCGACAATTGCTCTCGACACCGCGGCGAAATTGCGGGAAATCGGCTCCTTCGCCGGCCGGACCGTCACCGTAGCAACGTCGGAGCTTCGGCACTAATGCCGTTCACACCGTGGTTTTCACCGGTTCGCCGAGTTCGGCCACCCGGTTGGCGGTGACTGCGCCGAAAAGGTGATTCCGGTTAATTTCCACCGGCCAGCCGATAACCGACCCCGCGGACCGTTTCGATGGTGTGGGTGCCGAACGGCACGTCGATCTTGCGGCGGAGGTAGCCGATGTAGACCTCGACGACGTTCTCGTCGCCGTCGTAGTGCGCGTCCCAGACGTGGCCGAGGATCTCGTTCTTCGTCAGCGCGGTGCCCGCCCGGCGCAGCAGGAACTCCAGCAGCCCGAACTCGCGCGCGGTCAGCTCGATCCGCCTTTGTCCTCTGTGGACGGTCCGGGCCGACGGGTCGAGCCGCAGGTCACCGGCCTCCAGCACGGCCGGGCGGGCCGGGGCGCCGCGCCGGAGCAGGGCCCGCAGCCGGGCGATGAGCACGACGAACGAGAACGGTTTCGACAGGTAGTCGTCGGCGCCGAGGTCGAACGCGTCGGCCTCGTCGTACTCGCCGTCCTTCGCGGTCAGCATCAGCACCGGCGTCCAGTTCTCGGCCGCCCGCAGGCGTTTGAGCACCTCGTAGCCGGACAGCTCGGGCAGCATGATGTCGAGCACGACGACGTCGTACTCCTGCTCGGTCGCCGACCACAGGCCGTCCTTGCCGGTGTGCGCGACGTCCACGGTGAAGCCCTCGGCGACCAGGCCGCGCCGGAGCGTCTCCGCGAACTCGCGCCCGTCCTCCACGATCAGCAGGCGCACGTCAGTCCTCCTCCTCTTCCGGCACGACGATGACGGGCAGCTCGATCACGAACCGCGCACCCGGCGCCCCCGGTTCCTCGGCCGCGGCGTAGCGCGCCCGGCCGCCGTGGCGCGCCGCGATGCCGGCGACGATCGGCAGGCCCAGCCCGGTGCCGCCGTGGCCGCGCTGGCGGGACGCGTCGAGCCGGACGAACCGCTCGAAGATCCGGTCGCGGTCGGCCTCACCGACGCCGGGGCCGTCGTCGCTCACCTCGACGACGGCGAGGTCGCCGTGCACCGAGCTGGCGACGCGGATCCGGTCCCGCGCGTGGCCGCGCGCGTTGTCGACGAGGTTGCGCACGGCGCGGCGCAGCTGGGCCTCGCTGCCGTAGACCTTCGCCGGGCCGGCCCGGACCTCGACCTCCAGCGCGCATTCGCCGCGCACGCGTTCGGCTTCGGCGCGGACGATGTCGTCGAGGTCGACCTCGGTGCGCGACGGCCGGTCGGTGGCGTCGTCGGTGCGGGCGAGCATCAGCAGGTCGTCGACCAGTTCCCGCAGCCGCGCGGTCTCGCGGGCGATCACCGGCACCAGCTCCTCGGTGCTCTCCGGGTGCCGGCCGGAGACGTCGAGCGCGGTGCTGATCGTCGAGAGCGGCGACCGCAGCTCGTGGCTGGCGTCCGCGACGAACCGGCGTTGCGCCGCCTGCGCGGACGCGAGCCGGCCGAGCATTTCGTTGAGCGTCACGGCAAGCCGGTGCACCTCGTCGCCGCCCGGCGGCAGCGGGACGCGGGCTTCGAGGTCGCGCGTCGAGATCTCGGCGACGGTCCGGCGCATCCGCTCGACCGGCCGCAGCGCGGAGCCGACCGCGCGGTAGACGGCGAGGCCGGAGATGGCCAGCAGCGGCACGGCGATCAGGCCGAGCAGCAACGTCAGCCGCGTCGAGGCTTCGGTCACCGGTTCCAGCGAGCGCGCCGAGATCACCGTGAACGGCCCGCCCGGCCCGTTCACCTCCTGGGAGACGACGCGGTAGTCGTCGCCGTCGCCGTTGAGGCCGAGCGGGAGCGTCTCGACGGTTTCGTGGCCGATCGTCGGCCGCGCGGACGTCAGCGGCGGGTGCCCGACGATGGCCGGGTCGCTCGCGATCGGCCGGCCCTGCGCGTTCAGCACCTGCGTGACGGCCTCGGTGTCGCCGGTGCTCGCGACGTCGCTCGCGCTCAGGTCCCGCGCGCCCTCGCGGACGAGCTGGATCGCGACCTGACGGCCGGTGCTGCGGGCACTCTCGGTGACGCTGCGGTCGAGCGACTCCTCCAGCAGCACCACGACGATCGCGAGCGCCGCCGCGATGGCCAGCGCGAGCGCGAACACCGCCACCGCGGTGGTGCGCATCCGGACGCCGGTCGCGGCGATCACCCTGCCCAGTTTCACCAACTCAGCGTAACCACGACGCGACGCCGTCACGACGTCCGGCGGCGGCGCGAAGTGGTGAGCCGCTCCCCGCGCAGCCGGTCGACCTCGGGCACGGGCAACGCCGGCAGCGGGTGCCCGGCCGTCCAGGCGAGCAGCAGGTCCGCGAGCGCCGGGTTGCGGGCGAGCGCCGGGCCGTGCAGGTAGGTGCCGATGACCCGGCCGGTCACCGCGCCCTCGGTGCCGTCGCCGTTGCCGGTGCCGCGCACGACCTGGCCGAGCGGCGCGCTGTCGGCGCCGAGCTTGCTGACGCCGAGGTGGTTCTCGAAGCCGGTCAGCGGCGAGTTCCCCAGGAGCGCGGACGACGTCGCGACCAGCTCGGCGACCGACCGGCGCTCGCCGGGTTCGGTGGTGACGTCGAGCAGGCCGAGGCCGTCGTGGTCGACGCCGTCGAGGCCGCGGAAGCGGGTGCCGAGCACCTGCAGCCCCGCGCAGACACCGAACACCACGGCGCCCTGGGCCACCGCACGCCGCAGCCCGGGGTGCTTCCGCAGGTGCGCGGCGGCCAGCACCTGCGCGCCGTCCTCGCCGCCGCCGAGCAGGTAGAGGTCCAAAGTGGACGGCACCGGCACGCCGAGTCCGACCGGCACGACCTCGGCGTCGAACCCGCGCCACTGCAGCCGTTTGCACAGCACCTGCGCGTTGCCGGAATCGCCGTAGGTGCCGAGCACCTCGGGCAGCAGCAGTCCGATGTGGACGATCGACTCAGCCACCGGGCAGCCTGCCGACCAGGTCGCGGAACGCGGTGTAGTTGGCGACCAGCTCGACCGCGCCGGGCGGCAGCGTGTCGATCGCGGCGACCGGGTCCGGCTCGGCCCAGTGCGCCACCTCGGCGTAGCAGAGCCGGACGGCGAGATCGGCGCAGCGCTCGCCGGTGACGACGACCTGGCGTCCGCGCAGCCGTTCGAAGTGGACGTCCCAGAGCCAGGACAGGTCGCGCCCGTCGGCCTCCTGGGCGTTGACCGCGACCACCACCGGCGTGTCTTCGTCCAGCACGCGCAGCGTTTCCACCCAGCCGGCCGGGTTTTTCGCCAGCATCAGCCGCACGGAATGCCGGGTGCGGCGGACCGTGCGGTAGCGCCCGCCGATGTCGGTGATGGTCCGCAGCCGGGCCGCGGCGGTGTGCGGCGGCACGCCGAGCCGGTGCGCCGCGGCCAGCGCGAGCGCGGCGTTCCCGCGGTTCGCGTCGCCGGGCAGCCGCAGGTCGAGGTCGACCTGGCGGCCGCCGGGCGTGCGGACGAGGTCGCCTTCGAGCGTCCAGCTGGGTTCCGGGCGGCTCAGGCCGCAGCCGCAGCTCCAGTGCCGGTCGGTCTCGGCGATCAGGCCTTCGCAACGCGGGCACGCGGTCGCGTCGCCGGTCCAGCGGCGGCCCGTGCTCACCCACACCGGCTTCGCGGCCGCGCTCGCGGCGGACGTCACGAGGACGTCGTCGCAGTTGGCGACGACCAGCGTGCCGGGCAGCGCGGCGATCGCGGCGCGGAGGTCGCGTTCGGTCGCGCGGACCTCGCCGACCCGGTCGAGCTGGTCGCGGCTCAGGTTGAGCAGCACCAGGACCGCGGGCTGGACCTGGTCCGCGACCTGCGGGACGTAGGTCTCGTCGACTTCGAGGACCGCGTACGGCGCGTCCGGGCGGGCGGTGAGCGCGGCGAGGACGCCGTCGGGCATGTTCGCGCCGTCGCCGTTGGAGGCGACCTCGGCCAGCGCTTCGAGCGCGCGGGTGAGCATCAGCGACGTCGTCGTCTTGCCGTTGGTGCCGGTGACGAGCACGACGGTGCGTTCCCGGCCGAGGCGGCGCAGCGCCCGCGGGTCGAGCGCGAGGGTGACGCGCCCGCCGATCATCCCGCCCGAGCCGAGCCCGGCGCTGCGGGACAGCCACGCGGTCAGCCGGCCGGCGGCCACGGACGCGCGGGTACGCAGGACGGTCATGCCGCAGACGGTGCCCGGAAGGCGCTGTGAGTTTCCTGAGCGCGTGACGGCGGTCTCCGCACGGGTGACCAATGGTCACTCCGAATTGCCCACTCGTTCGGCCGAATGTTCACGGATATGAACGTGGACCACCGCCTAGCGTGACGTGACCGCCGCCACAACCGCCTTAGGTAGGAAACCTAACCATCGGAGGTTGTACCAATTAGCCGAGCTAACATTCCGCGCTATTGCGAGTTATTCCAAGATCTTCCCCGCATACATCGGAGGTGTTACCGTCCAAACCCGCCCAGCGGAAATACGTACCGCTGAGCGGGAACGGAACGTCCAACGGAGGGCAACGTGGGACCGGAGCGCGGGCTGGAACAGAGCGGAACTCTCGAGCGCGGGCTCGCGGTGCTGGAGCACGTGGGTCGTCACCAGGAGATTTCCACCAACGCGATCGCGCGGCAACTGGGGCTTTCCCGCAGTGCCGCCTATCGCATCGTCGGCACCCTGAAGAACCTCGAATACCTCGAAGCCGACCAGGTCACCGGCCGGGTGCGGCTGGGGACGCGGCTCGTCGAACTGGGTGCCCGGGCGATGGCCGCGACTGATCTGCACCGGTGCGCGCCGCGGTACCTCGCGTCGCTCGCGGAACGCTCCGGCGAGACGACCTACCTGGCCGTGCCGGACAACGACACCATGGTCTACGTCGCCACCGAACGCAGCGCCAGCGCCGTCACCCTGGCCTGCCGCCTCGGCACGCGGCGCCCGCAGCACGCGACGTCGCTGGGCAAGGCCTGGCTCGCCGCGCTGCCGGAGCCCGACCGCGCCGAGCGCGTCCGGCGGATGAAGCTGGACTCCCTCACGCTCAAGACGATCATCGACCCGCACCGGCTGCTCGACGAGCTCGCGCGGACGTGCCGCCGTGGCTGGGCCGTCGACGAGGTCGAGAACGAGCCGGACGTCGGCTGCGTCGCCGCCGCCGTCCGCGACCACTCGGGCCGGCCGATCGCCGCCATCAGCGTCGCCGGGCCGGCACCGCGGGTGCTGCGCCGGCTGGACGAACTGGGTGCCTCCGTGGCCGGGACCGCCGCCGCCCTGTCGCTGAGGCTCGGGTACGTGCGAGGGCAAAGGAGCTGACGTGACCTGGATCCAGGACTACCAGCCGGCGGGCGGGCTGTGGGTGTCGGCCCTGCTGGCCGCGCTCCCGATCATCGTGCTGCTGGTGGCGCTCGGGGTGGTCCGCTTGTCGGCGCACCTGTCGGCGGCGCTCGCCCTGGTCACCGCGCTGGGCGTCGCCCTGCTGCTGTACGGGATGCCGGCCGGGCTCGCGTTCGACTCGGCGGCGATGGGCGTGGTGTTCGGCGTCTGGTCGGTGGCCTGGATCGCGTTTCACGCGGTGTACTTCCACAACGTCACGGTCGCGACCGGCCGGTTCGACTCGATCAAGCGGGTACTGGCCGGGTTCAGCGAGGACCGGCGGCTGCAGGCGCTGCTGATCGCGTTCGGCTTCGGCGCGCTCCTGGAAGGCGTCGCCGGCGGTGGGTCGCCGATCGCGATCACCGCGGCGATGATGGCCGCACTCGGCTTCCCGCCGGTGAAGGCCGTCGTGCTGGCCCTGCTGGCGAACACCGCGCCGGTGGCGTTCGGCGGCCTCGGCAACCCGCTGATCGTGCTGGGCCGGCTGACCGCGCCGATCATGCACTTGAAACCGGACCAAGCGACGGACGCGTTCTCGGCGATGGTCGGGCGTCAGGTCCCGGTGCTGGCGCTGATCATCCCGGCGTTCCTGGTCGTCGTGCTGGCGGGCTTCAAGCGCATGGTCGAGGTCTGGCCGGCGGTGCTGACGGCGGGTCTCGCGTTCGCGGCCATGCAGTTCGTGGCGTCGAACTACATCAGCGCCAGCCTCGTCGACGTCCTCGCCGCGCTCACCGCGATGGCCGCGCTGTGGATCCTGACCCGCTTCTGGCAGCCCGCGTCGGTGTGGCGCTTCGAGGGCGAGACGCCCGTTCCCGCCTCGTCGAACTTGGGCGCGGCCAAGGCTTCGCGGGGCGCGCTCTACGCGTGGATGCCGTACATCATCCTGATCGCGGCGATCTTCCTGACCCGGATCGGCACGATCTTCAAGAACCTGCCAGTGTGGCTGGACCTGACGAAGCTGCTGCACAAGGCCGACTGGATCTTCGCCTGGCCGGGGCTGCACAACCACGTGATCCAGCACCCGCCGATCACCGCGAAGAACGCGCCGTACGCGGCGACGTTCACGGTGGACTTCCTGTTCTCGCCGGGCACGGTCGCGCTGATCGCGGCGGTGATCGCCGGGTTCGCGATGGGCGCGAAGCCGGGGCTGCTGCTTTCGACGTACCGCAAGACGCTGCACCAGATGCGCTGGGCGCTCGCGACGATCTTCATGATCCTGGCGATCGCGTTCGTGATGAACTACTCGGGCGCGACGCAGACCCTCGGCCTCGCCCTGGCGACGACCGGTGCGGTGTTCCCGCTGTTCTCGGCGTACATCGGCTGGCTGGGCGTGTTCCTGACCGGGTCGGACGCGTCGACGAACAGCCTGTTCGGCCCGATGCAGGTGATTTCGGCCCAGCAGCTGCACATCGACCCGATCCTGGCCGGCGCGACGAACACGTCGGGCGGCGTGATGGGCAAGATGATCTCGCCGCAGAACCTGTCGATCGGCGCGACGGCGATCGGGCAGACCGGCAAGGAGGGCTCGCTGCTGCGGCAGACGTTCCTGTGGTCGTTCGCGCTGACCGCGGTGGTGGGCGTGATCTCCCTCTTGCAGGCGACGATCCTCACGGCGATGATCCCGTCGCCCTAGGCTGACGGCATGAGTGCTGACGCCTTGGCCGCTTTCGGTTACGAACTCGGGGTGCTGAAACGCATCCGGCGGTCGGGGTGGTGGCAGGCGGGCGTCCGCGACCCGGAGTCGGTCGGCGAGCACAGCCTGCGGGCGGCGCAGCTGGCCGCGTTGCTCGCGGCGGAGGAAGGCGCGTCGCCGGAACGGGCGGCGTTCCTGGCGCTGTGGCACGACACGCAGGAAACCCGCACCGGCGACCTGCCGCACACGGCCGTGGCGTACCTGCGGAAGCCGGAACCGCGGGAGATCACCGCGGACCAGACGGCGGCGCTGCCGGTGTCTTCGCGCGACGTCGTCCGCGCGGCCGTCGACGAATACGAGTCACGGGAAACGCCCGAAGCGCTTTGCGCCAAGGACGCGGACAAGCTGGAGATGCTGCTGCAGGCGCTCGAGTACCAGCACGCCGGCATCCGGCCGGTCGGCGAGTGGATCGAATCCGGCCGAACGGGTCTCACCACGGAGACCGCCCGCAGGATCGCCGCGGCGGCGGTGGCGCTTTCCCCGCTTTCGTGGCGGGAAACCCGTTAACGGCGTTCGGCGGTATCGCGGTTGTTTCCACTGTGGTCACTGGTCTGTCCGGGTGGAAAAGCGAACGGATCAATGGCCGGGCGTCCTACCGTTGTCGTATGCCCATGACGCTGATCAAAGGTACGTTCCAGCTCGTCGGAGCTTCGCCGGACGGCGATTCCGTGCGGTTCTACCCGGATGATCCCGAGGCGACGAAGAAGGCCGGGCTGAAGGTCCGGCTCAATTCCCGCGGCGGCATGCAGCTGCGGCTCGACGCGATCGACGCGCTGGAGACGCACTACCGCCCGCACGGCGGCCCGATGCTGCACCAGCCGGTCGCCCTGGGCACGGCGGCGGCCGACCGGCTGGTCGCGGTGCTGGGCTTCACCGACGTTCTCCGGGCCGACGACGGCAAGGTGAAGTCGGCGACACCGGACAAGGTGACCGGGCACATTCTCACCCGTTTCGCCGACAAGTACGGCCGCGCGGTCGCGTTCGCGTTCCCCGGCCAACGCCCGGGCCGTTCGGTCGACGGCAGCCTCGTGCACCTGGACGTCAAGCAGCTCAAGAACTCCGTCAACTTCCGGATGATCACCGAGGGCTTGGCGTACCCGACGTTCTATTCGCTGCTGTACCCGGATCTCCGCCAGGCCCTGTCGGACGCGGCGGTCGCGGCCCGGAAGTCCGGCAGCGGCGTGTGGGCGTCGGACGTCACGACGTCGGGCTTCAAGCTGAGCAACCGCGCCCAGCTCAGCGACGACCTGGTCCTGCTGCCGAAACTGTTCCGCAGACTGGCCGACTACCTGGTCCTCGACGAAACGGGCGGCGCGTCCTTGTCGGGCTTCGCGCATTTCCTGGACACGAGGAACGACCGCCTGTTCACGGTCCCCGGCGGCCACGCGACGGAGCTCTCGACGCTGGTGGAGGTGAAACGGCAGAGCGTGAAGCTGACGGTGGCGCCGGAACAGATCGTGTTCATCGAGGCCTGACTAGCGACCGACCGCCGTCGCGCGGGACAGGAGCAGGGCTCGCTCTCGGGCGTTCTCCGTCATCTCCGCCGCGCGGCGGAACTCCTGCTCGGCCTCCTCCAGCCGGCCCAGTTTGCGCAGCAGGTCGCCGCGGACGCTCGGCAGGAGGTGGTAGTCCTTCAGCGCCGGCTCGTCGGCCACCGCGTCGACGACCGCCAGGCCCGCCTCGGGGCCGTACGCCATCGCCACCGCGACTCCGCGGTTCAGCTCGACCACCGGGGACGGCTGGAGCTTGCCGAGTCCTTCGTAGAGCGCCGCGATGCGCGCCCAGTCCGTCTCGTCGGCCTTGCGGGCGCGCGCGTGGCAGGCCGCGATCGCCGCCTGGGCCGAGTACGGGCCGTACGCGCCTTCGGCGATCTGCTCCGACAGCGTCAGCGCGGCGAGGCCGTGCTGGATCAGCAGCCGGTCCCAGCGGGCGCGGTCCTGGTCCAGCAGCAGCACCGGCTCGCCGGCCGGGCCGGTGCGGGCCTTCGACCGGGACGACTGCAGTTCCATCAGCGCGACGAGGCCGTGCACCTCGGACTCGCCCGGCATCAGCCCGGCCAGCACGCGGCCGAGCCGCATGGCCTCCTCGCACAGCGCCGGGCGCATCCAGTCGTCGCCGCGGGTGGCCGAATAACCCTCGTTGAACACCAGGTAGAGGACCTCGAGCACGGACGACACCCGGGCGACCCGCTCGTCGCCCTCGGGCACCTCGAACGGGACCTTCGCCGCCGCGAGGGCCTTCTTCGCGCGGACGATCCGCTGCGCGATCGTCGACTCGCGGACGAGGAAGGCGCGCGCGATCTCGTCGGTCGTCAGGCCGCCGAGCATCCGCAGCGTCAGCGCGACGCGCGCCTGGGTGTTGAGCACCGGGTGGCACGCGACGAACAGCAGCCGCAGCAGGTCGTCCTCGATGTGGTCGTCGAGCGCCGCGTCGAAGTCCGGCAGCACGCCCTCGCCGACCTGCTGGTCGCGGCCGACCTCCACGAGTTTCTCGGCGTACCGCTCGTTGCGGCGGAACTGGTCGACGGCGCGGCGTTTCGCGGTGGTCATCAGCCACGCGCCGGGGTTGCGCGGCACGCCGGACTCCGGCCACTGCTCCAGCGCCGCGACGAGCGCGTCCTGCGCCAGCTCCTCGGCGAGCCCCACGTCGCCGCGGGCCATCCGGGCCAAGCCCGCGATGAGCCGCGGCGACTCGATCCGCCAAACCGCTTCGACCGTGCTCCGGGTGTCCGCTACCGTCACCCGGCCATCAGACAGGCTGCGCCCGCCCGGTGCAACCCACTACTCGGCGATGGGGCGGATCTCGATCACGCCGCCCTGCTCCTCCGGGTTCGGCGCCCGCTTCATCAGCGCGACGACGTCGTCGAGCGATTCGCCGTTGAGCACCCACACCCCGGCGACGAGCTCCTTCGACTCCGCGAACGGCCCGTCGATGAGCTTCGGTTCCGCGTCGCCTTCGAACAGGACGCGCACGCCTTCCGCGCTGGCGGTGAGCCCCTCGGCCAGCACGATCCGGTCGTCGGCGAGCAGCTCCTCGTTGAACTTCGCCATCTCTTCGAGCAGGACGGCGTTCGGCGGCGCGCCCGTTTCCGACTCCGGGCTCGACTTGACCATCACCAGGAAGCGCATCACGCCTCCCCGGACGTCTTCGCGCGCAGCTGCGCCTCGATCTCGGCGACCTCCGGGCTCAGGTTGTCGAAGTCGGACGCCTCGGCGACGCGCCGGATCTCGACCTCGTGGGTCGAGCCGTCGGTGTTCGGCATCCGCTTGATCCATTCGACCGCCTCTTCGCGGTTGCGGACCTGCAGGATCCAGAAGCCGCCGACGAGCTCCTTGGTCTCGGCGAACGGCCCGTCGACGACCTTGGGCTCTTCCTTGCCGGAGAACACGATGCGCGCGCCCTGCGAGCTCGGCGTGAGCCCCTCGCCGGCGAGCAGGATGCCGGCCTTCAGCATCTCTTCGTTGAACTTCGCCATCTCTTCCAGCAGCTCGGCGCTGGGACCCTGCCCGCCCTCGAACTCCTCCGACGCCTTGACGATGACCATGAACCGCATCGCGGTCTCCTCTCGCTTCTGCTTACGCGTCGAACAGCGGGACGCCGGATCGACGGGTGCGCCGGAAAACTTTTTCGCGCCCGGAAAGTAGCAGCTCAGGGTGCGTGGAGCCGGGACGATCCGGACAGGGGAGAATCAACGGCCGTGGCCGTACTCCCCGACGATCTCTCCGCCGCGCTCGACGACGAGCTGGCCAAGCACCATCTCCACCGGCTCACGCAGGCCTTCGACCGGCTCAGTGCGCGCTACCGGCAAGGTGACGCGGCCACGTCGCCGATCCTCGCCTCCGAGGTCGACGTCGCCGCCTACGCCGGTTACCGCATGCCCGCGACCTACGCCGCCGTGCACGCTGTGCTCGCCGAAGCCGCTTCGCGTGCTCCCGGCTTCGAGCCGCGTACGCAGGTCGACGTCGGCGGGGGAACCGGCGCCGCTGTCTGGGCCGCCGCGGAGGTCTGGCCTTCGCTCGAGAAGTGCGCCGTCGTGGAGCAGGTCGCCGGGGCCATCGGGCTCGGGAAACGGCTGGCCGCCGGGGCGCGGAAGCCCGCCGTCCGGGGCGCCGAGTGGCGGCGCGGGCTCGTCGACCCGGCCGCGCCCGCGCCGGAAGCGGACCTCGTGACGCTGTCCTACGTCCTCGGCGAGCTGCCGGAAGCGGACCGCGAAGACGTCGTCCGGTGGCTCGCCGCGAAAGCCGGGGCCGTCGCGGTGGTCGAGCCCGGCACGCCGGCCGGTTACGAGCGGATCCGGGCCGCGCGCGCCCAGCTCATCGGGCTCGGCCTGCAGGTCGTCGCGCCGTGTCCGCACGACGGCGAGTGCCCGATCACGCCCGGCAAGGACTGGTGCCACTTCGCCGCGCGGCTGCCGCGGTCCAACCTGCACCGCCGGATGAAGACCGCCACGCTCGGGTTCGAGGACGAGAAGTTCGCCTACGTCGTCGCCGGGCGGTTCACGCCGTCGCGGCCGGACGCGCGGATCATCCGGCACCCGAAGAAGCACAAGGGCTGGGTCGCGCTCGACCTCTGCACCGCCGGCGACGGCCTCGAGAGCGGCGTCGCCGTCTCGAAGAAGCAGGGCCCCCGGTACCGCGCCGCCCGCGACGTCGAGTGGGGCGACGGCTGGTCGACGACCTGACCGAGCCGGAGAGCACGGGTGCCTGCGCGTCGAGCCGGTCCACCGTGAGTAGGAAAGACCGCAGCGGTAACCGGCCAGTCGGGGGGCGTGCCGGCCGGTTACCGCCGCATGGAGGAAGAGGGCACCTCGCCTCAGGTATGACGCGCGCTCTCGCGCTTCACCCGATCGAGTGAGGGCGTGGCATTCGGCCCAAGCGCCCCGAGGTGGCCTCGGGGCGCTCGGGGACGGGTCAGGCCGGGTCGGCGAGGATGCCGTTCACGTAGGTGCCCGGGTGGGTCGCCGCGTCCTGGCGCAGGACCGGGAGGTCGGCCGGCCAGTCCGCGGTCAGCGGCTGGGTCTGGCCCGGCGGGATCGTCTTGAGCGACGTCGGCGTCCAGGACGCGCCGCCCTCCGACGGCGTCAGGACCGTGATCGTCGCCGACGCCGTGGTGCCGGCCGGGACCTCGTTGTACTTCACGCCGTTGTCCTCGCGCGGCAGGTGGTAGACCGGGCCGAACGTCGCGTCGTCCGGGCCCACCAAGTCGACGCCCGGGACGCCGTACAGGCCGCACGTGTGGTCCGAGGTGTTGCGGTAGGTCAGCGGCACGTCGAACTGGCCCGGCGCGTCGGTCTTCCCGGCCGGTTTGCCCAGCGAGACCGCCAGGTCGGCGGTGGTGCAGCGCGGCGTCGCGGTGGACGCGGCCGGAGCCACGGCGCCCCCGGCCGTCCCCGCGGCCCCCGCCGCGCCGGACGACGGCTGCGTCGCGGCCCCCGCCGCGCCACAAGCGGTCAACGCGGCCATCCCCGCCGCGGCCCCGATCCCCGTCAAGATGCGCTTCATGACATTCCTCCCTGTGTCCGGAAAGCCGGCGAGATTCAGCTGCTGACGGGCGTGACCTGCACGGAGTCACCCTTGACCGGCGCACCGGCCGGCCAGTCGACGCTCACCGGCTGGCCGTACGGGCCGGTCGGCAGGTCGAACGTGACGGTCGTCGGCACGACCGGTGACGGCGTCGCGGCCGAGCGCTGCACGATCCGCGACACGGCCGGGTGGCCGGCACGCAGGTTCACCGGCAGCGCCTCGGCCCCGTCGACCGTGGTGGCGATCGGCAGCCGCTGCCCGTCGGCGACGAAGGTCAACGCCGTCGGCGCGCCCTGGAGCTTGCAGTTCGTGGTCGGCGAGGTCGCGGTGTAGGTCAGGACGTACGCCTCGTGGCCCGCCGCGTTCGACGGGTCCTTCGCGACCGTCACGTGCACGTCGGACGCGCCGCACGGGGTGTCGCTCGGCATGGCGTTCGCGGCGCCGGCCGCCAGGAACAGGCCCCCGGCCACCAGGCCACCGACGGCGATCGCGGTAACAGTGCGCTTCATGGTGCTCTCCCTCGTTCCGTCAACAACTTTCGGACTCATGAGGAAGATGCCCAAGTGATCACCGAGGATGCGTCCCGATGGGGTCGATCACCCGAAAGCAACCCCGGCCCGGGTGAGACGTCGAAAAGAAAGAACGCTCACCCGGCGAGGATGCCGTTGACGTAGCTGCCCGGATGCGTCGCTGAGTCGTCCGGGCCGATCAGGTCGACGCCCGGGACGCCGTGCAGGCCGCAGGTGCGGGCCGAGGTGTTCTTGAACGTCAGCGGCACGTCGAACTGGCCCTTCGCGTCCTGGCTCTCCTTCGGCGCGCCACCTTCGTCGCGGCTGCCGAAGACGTCTGCGGCGCGGCAGGCGCGGCCGAACCGCACGCCGTCAGTGCGAGCATCCCCGCCGCCACAACAGCGGAAGCAAGCTCAGCTGCGGCCGAAGCACACGAACGGCATCAGCGGCTCGGCCTGGGCGGCGTCGGCCAGTGCGCGGGCCGGGGGTGTTCCCGACGACAGGGCCCGGTGGTAGGCCAGCATCACGCCACCCGCGGTCCGGTCGTCGACGCGGGCCACGCTCGAGACCACCGTCCGGCTGCCGCCGTAGAGCAGCGCCGCCGTGAAACCCAGGACCTCGTCACCCGCGCGGACGACCGTCTGGCCGACGTCGCACGAGGACAGCACCACCTGCTCCGGGGCCGTCGAAAGCTGCTGGACGTCGTAGGCCATCAGCGGCCCGTCGGCCAGGTTGAGCCGGGAGAACAGCACGTTCTCCTGCTCGTGGTGGCCGTGCGCGGCGAAGTGCGCCAGGCGGCAGCCGTCGAACGCCTTGAGCGTTGCCGCGACCGTCGCGTCCGGGCCGGTCAGCACCGCGGCCTCCGGGTAGAGCGCGGCCAGCCGGGACACCTCGGCGTCGGCGTGGGTCAGGTCCGAGCCCGCGACCAGCAGCGGCGCCCCGGTCGCGCGCCGCGGCCGGCGGCCGGCGTCGAGCCAGGCCGACGACGACGGCGTCACGGTCACCGGGCGGCCGCGCAGCGTCGGCAGCAGCCCCCACGGGATCGCGGACAGCGCGCCGGTCGGCACGACGACGACGTCGAGGTCGCCCAGCCGCGCGGCCAGCGGCTTCAGGAGGATCGCGTCGAGCGCCGTGACCTGGGTGCGCACCGACCGGCGGATGACGTGGTCCAGCTGCGGCGGCAGCTGGCGGCCGCATAGGGCGTCGAGGTCGCTGTGCAGCCGCGCGACCGGCTCCGCGACCGCCGCCGCCGGGCCCAGCTCGATCAGCGCGACCCGGTGGTCGGCGATCACCTGCGCGCACAACGCGCCGTGGTCGGCGAGGAAGCACACCATCGCGCTGCCGCTCGCCGCGAGCTCGTCGCCGACCTCGCGCAGCTTCGCTTCCGGGTGGTCCTCGTCGGTGCCCTCGGCCTGCCAGCCCTTGGCGCGGATCTCGTGTTCCAGTGCGGCACAACGCTTCACGGCCTGCGCGTCCGGCTTCCCGGACAGCTCGCCGGCGCGGATCTGCATCGAGAGGTACCGCAGCTCGGCGACGGCGTCGACGGTCTGCGGGTGCGCGGGCGGGCGCACCGGCCGGAACCGGAACGCCTGGGCGCGCGACCGGTCGAGCCACCGGAACACCACCCCCGGCGACCGCTGGGCGAGCGCCGCGGCGAGGCCGGCGTCGGCGAGTTCCTTGCCCAGCGACGTCGTCCCGGTCTTCAGGTCGACGCTGCCGAACCGGCTGCGGTGGCGCTGCAGCTGCGTCAGCCCGGCCCGCGCGTTCGCGAACGTCACGCGCCGGTTGCCGGTCGCCGCCCCGAGCTCGGCCAGCGCCAGCCGCCGGAAGAGGCGGTTCTCCAGCGGCGCGGTGCGGCGGTCGCGCGCGGCGATGCCGGCGCGGGCGCCGTCGAGGTCGCCCAGCACGATCCGGGCCCGGGCGCCGAGCAGCGCGGCGATCTCCGCGTCGTTGCGCAGGCCCAGCGCGGTGAGCCTGGCGGCCAGCGACGTCGCGTCGGCGGCGACGCGGGCGATCCGGCGGCCGGCCGCGAAGTCCGCGCGCAGCACGGTCAGCTGGGCGACCGCCGCCCAGGTTTCGTTGCCCCTTCGACGAAATCGACGCTCGGCGCGCCCGGCCCAGCTGCGCGCGGTCGACGTCTCCCCGCTCGCCAGCGCGGCCAGCGCGCGGGTCAGCTCGGCCTCGGCGTGTTCCTGGTTCATCCGCAGCCGCGGGAACTGTTCCAGCGCCGCACCGAGCTCGGCCGCGGCCTCGTTGGGCAGCCCGGCCGCGAGCAGCGCGCGGGCCTTGTCGACGGCCAGCACCGGCAGCATCCCGACGCTCTGCTCGGCGTAGAAGCCGCTCGCCGCGTCGAAGTCGCGCAAGGCGCCCGGGATGTCGCCGGTCAGCACACGCGCCTGGCCGCGGCCGTGCGCCGCCTTCGCGAAGATCCTGGCCAGGCCCTCTTCTTCGGACTGGCCGGCGCCGATCTGCTCGCACTGGTCGAGGTCGGCGAGGGCGAGCCGGACGCGCCCGGCGTACTGGTGCAGCATCGCGCGATTGAGCAGGGTCCGGGCCAGCACGACGAACTCGCCCGCCTGCCGCAGCAACGGGATCGCCTCGTCGAAACAGTCGAGGGCCTCGTCCATCCGGCCGATCAGGATGAGCACCAGACCCCGTTGCTGGCGCAGGATCCCGCGCCCGGCGTCTGACACGAGGACGTCGGCCTCGTCGAGCAGCGCGAGGCCGCGGGTGCTGTTGCCGAGCGCCGTTTCGACGGCCGCGTAGGTGCCGAGGACGCGCGTGGCGAGGTCCGTCCACCCCGGCCAGTCTTCCGGCGCGGACGTCGCGGGCAGGCCGAGCAACCGCGCGGCGGCGCGGATCAGCCGCCCGCCGACCACCGGCTGGCCGTCGTTGGTCGCCGCGACCGCGCGCTTGTGCAGGTCGCGCACCCGGTCTTCGACCTTCGGCGAGGCGACCTCGGTGCGCACAGGCAGCCCTTCCGGCCGGGAACCGTTCCCCCGGCCGGATCCTACCTCGCGGTGCTCGCGTTTTTGAGCGCTCGCGAAGAGCGGGTCACAACTCGATGGCCGGGGTGCTCACCGTCCTCGCGCCGCGCCCCGGCCCGGGCGGATCCAGCCCCGGCCGCGCGCCACGCCGAGGTCTCAAACGGACGGGGCGGAAGCCAGCCCCGCAGGGACGCTCCCGGTCTCCAAGAAGTGCCGCGCGACCCGCCGCACCTCGTCCATCGCCACTTCGCACCCGGCCGGGATTTCCCGCACATGCGCCATGTAGTCGTACGTGACGTATTCGGCTGGATCTCCGTCGCCTTGCGTCTGCACCGCCTCCGGCGTCATGAACACGACAAAGCCTCTGTCCTGCCCGATGCCCATGTCGAATACGCCCTGCTTCGGATCTCCGGCAACACTGCATTCCACCATCGACGGCACCGGAACGTCTTTGGTGTCCGCCTGGACCTGCGCGATGAGGGCATCCAATTCGGCCGCCGAACTCACGAGGATTGCCGGGTCACCGTCGGCATGGTCGTTGTCCGGCTCCTGGTTGTACCAGACCTCTAGCGTGACCACGGTTTCGCTCCTCCGGTGAACGTCTTGCGGTAGTTCCGGCCTTCCCGCACCATTCGCGCGGCCAGTTTCTGTTCGACATCGGCCGTCGCGGCGAGGTGACCACGCGGAGGTATGCCGTGTTCGCGGAGCAGGCGGACGGCCTCGGCGGAGTCGTCGTCCAAGCCGCTGACGATCTCGTGCGTCCGACCGTGCTCGTCCACCCAACGGCCGTGCGTCTTGGCCCCCGTGTTGCCGGTGACGAGCGGCGGCATACCGGCCTGCAGGGCTTCCGCCTGCTCGCGGGTGAGGCGCTGACCGTCCGGCTTCGAGGGACTCACCGCGGGTTTGCCGGCGGCCGTCGAAGGCACGGGACCGACCGCGGTGCCCGCGCCCGCCGGTGGCGGTTCACTGACACCCAGCCTGTCCAAATAGCCGGTCAACAACCCAGCCGCGCAGTCGACAACCTGCCGAAGAGCGCTCGCGCCCGCTGCCACCCGCTCGAAGCCCGCCACCGCTTGCCGGACCTCGGGCTGCTCGGAACCCAGCCGCGTGAGTGCCTGCCGGGCTTCGTCGGCAAGATCAGCAGCTCGTTCCAGGCCGCCGGGAGGCAGCTCGCGCAAAACCTTCCGGACGGCCGACGACAAGTCGCCGACTCCGGCCATGGTTGCTCCCGCGCACGTCATGGCTGCTCAACGAGCAGCCCACCGACGAACTTATGGCCGACAGGAGCGGGTCACAACTCGATGGCCGGGGTGCTCACCGTCCTCGACCGGCCGAGTGTGCGGACCAGGACCTGCACCATTCCGTGCGGGACACCGCAGACCGCGAACCGGCCTTCGGGGTCGGACGTCGTGGTCAGCGGGCCGCCGCTGGTGCGGACCTCGATCGGGTGCTCGGCCGGTGGGGTGAGCCAGCCGTCCAGGCGGATCGTGCCCGCCTGTTCCGGGCTGACGTTCACCATGATGGTCAGGCTTTCGCTGTCGAACGTGATCAGCCTGCCCTGCTCGGCGGCGCTGCGGGCGGCGACGAGTCCCTCCTGTTCCCGGATCCGCATCACTTCCAGGTCGATGTCCTCGAGCTGGATCGCGAACCGGATCTGGTCCACCAGCGTGGCGGGCATCGGGTCGGCGTCTTCCCACAGCTCGCGCACCCCGGCCAGCAGCCGGAGGTCGAGCTCGTCCAAGGGCTCGTTCGCGCCTGCTGGTTCGACGGTGGTCACAGCCAATCTCCTTCGCCGTTGGCGAGTAGCTGCTCACGCAGGCGCGCGAGACAGCGTCCCCTGGTCGGGCCGATACTCCCCCTCGGCATGCCCAGCCGGACGCCGACTTCGGCGTAGTCCGGCCGGTGCACGAACGCCACGATCCGCAGCAGGCTGCGGCAGCGTTCGGGCAGCTGGTCGACCGCGCGCCACAACCGCGCGCGCTGGTCGTCGCGCAGCACCCCCTCCTCGGGTGCCGGTGATGCTTCGGCGAGCCGCTCCGGCAGTTCCGGCAACGGCCGTTCAAGCCGGCGTTTTTCCCCCGTACGCCAGGCTTCCCGCTTCGTGACGGTGATCAGCCAGCCGGTGAGCGCCACCGGCGAGCGGATCTCCGCGAACGAGCCGAGCAGGCGCAGCCACGCCGTCTGCACGACGTCCGACGCCTGATCGACGTCCAGGCCCTGATCACGCGCCACCTGCCAGAGCAGCGGCGTGAGCAGGACGACGAGTTCGTCCAGCGCCGCGCGGTCCCCGTCCCGCGCGGCGTCGAACAGCGTGGCGACCCGTTCGTGGTCCGTCTTGGCCACGGTCACAGTGCGCCCAGCGCGGTCCAAGCCCGCTTGACGACGGTGTCGCGCTCGACCGTCGCGAGGTCGGCGCCCGCGGTCTTGAGCAGCGCCTTGCCGATCTCGGCGGCGGCGAGCGGCGCGGCGAACGACGTGCCGTCCCACACCGCGAAGCCGGCGCTGTAGTCGTCCGGGTCGAACGAGTTGCGGCCCTGGTCCGGCACTTCGTGGTCGGCCGACGCCGTACCGCGGACGTCGTCCGGGTAGGTGCTGACGACGCCCGCGCCGGTCGCCCAGCAGCGGACCCACGGGCCCTCGTTGGAGAACAGCGCCTTGCTGGCGGTGCGGTCGGGGTTGAGCGCGCCGACGCTGATCACCGGCGGGCCGCCGTTCGGGCCGGGCGGCTGGTCGGCGAAGGCCGCCGGGTAGAAGCGGCGGGTGGTGGCGTCGTTGCCCGCCGCGGCGACGACGAGCACGCCGAGGTCGGTCAGCTCGGTGATCGCCGCGGCGAACTGGCCGGTGTAGGCGACGTCGACCGGGTTCTCCTCGTAGTAGCCCAGCGACAGCGAGACGATGTCGACCATGTCCTCGGGCCGGTTGTCCGCCTGCGCGCTCCGCACGCGGTCGGCCAGCAGGTGCAGCGCGAGCAGCACATCACCTTCGTACGCGACGCCGTCGCTGTGCACGACGCGGATCGCGAGGGTGTCGGCTTCGGGGCAGGCCTGCCGGATGATGCCGGCGATGAACAGGCCGTGGCCGGTGTCGGTGTCGACGTCGCCGATCAGCGGCTGGCCGGTCGTCGGCGCGTCCCAGTAGTCGCTGAGCAGCTGGGTCGGCACGGTGACGCCGGAGTCGCTCTCCGCCTGCAGGATCGCGGCCTGGATGTCCGGCGCGACGCGCAGCCCGCTGTCGGCGGGCGGGGGGCCGCTGCGGTCGGCCAGCCCGAACCACGGGTGCGGGCCGATGCCGGTGTCGAGCACCGCGACGACCGGACGCCGGTGCGCGGGCTCGGCGCTGCGGTGGGGCGGGGCCGCCGACAGCGTCACCGGGATCCGGTTGGCGCCGCGCGTCCGGCCGTACGAGCTGCCGGCACCGAACCCGCTGGTCTCCCACGGGGTTCCGCCGAGGCCGCTGGTCTCCCACGGCACGCCGCCGAACACCGGCGTCGAGAACACCAGGTGCTCAACGGAAATCTTCGCAACGATCTCGGGGTCGATCTCCGGGTTCTCGCCCGCCGACGCGCCCCGCAGCAGCTGCACGGCCTTCCAGCAGTCGACGACGACGGGGTCGGAGTCCTCGCGCACGTGGAGCAGTGCCCGCACGGGCAGGTCTTCGAGCTGCCGGGCCCGGGCGCTCGCCTTGGTGTCGCCGCCGCGGTCGGCCGGCTCGGCGTAGATGCCGATGCGGGCGAGCACGCCGTTGACCGCGTCGAGGGTCCCCTGGTCGTGCAGGTACCGGTTCGGCATGAGGAACACCCCCGGCCGGTACACGGTCGTGCGCGGCACCGGCCGGCCCGGCACCGCCGTCGACGTCGCCGGGTCGAGCACCCGCGCGCCGTGCCGGTCGAGCAGCTGCCTCGGCGGTGCCGGGAGCTCGTTGAGCGTGCCGGGATCCTCCTTCGGTGCTCTGGAGCCCTCGTCCCTCACGAACCTGACCACCATCGGGTCCACCCTCTCGTTCGCCCCCGCCATTGATCACGTGTGGTTACTCGGGAAAGACCGGGCAGCCGCACCCGGGATACGGCACGGACGTCACGAATGCGTAACTACGACGGCAAACGGGTGACGACGTATCTGGCGTCGCCGACTCACCCACTTGGACCTCGGAAGTCACCGGTGGCGCACCCGCGCCGCCCGGCATTCGGGGAGATCGCCATGGCTCTGCTCCGGTCGAGCGTCCAGGACGCGGCCCAGCCCGCACGGGTCCGCGGGCTGGGCGGCGCCTTCACACCGGAACCCGCGACCGGGGGCGGGAGTTTCGCCGTCCCGCTCGACCTGCCGGCCGGCCCGGGCGGCATCGCGCCGGCGCTGGCCCTGCGGTACGTCACCGGCGCGCCGAACGGCCCGTTCGGCGCGGGGTTCGCCGTGCCGCTGCCGAACGTCCGGCTGGACGACGGCCGCGCGCGGAGCCGGACGAGCGGCCGGCTGGCCCGCCGCGGCGAGGGTTTCGTGCTCACCGCGCGGTCGGGCGCCCGGCACTTCCTCGGCACCTCCGACGGCGGCCGGTCCGGCACCCACGCCTGGCACCTCGAGCGGACCGAAGACGCCTTGGGCAACACCACGGCCTTCGGCTGGGCGCACCACAGCGGGCAGGCGTACCTCGCGCGCATCTCCTACGGACCGTACGAAGTGGACTTCGCGTACGAGCCGCGGCCGGACGTCCTGCACGCCGACCGCGTGACGACGGCGTTGCGCTGCTCCCGGATCGAGCTGCGGGTGCCGGCCGCCGCGCGCCCGCTCGTCCGCCGCTGGACCCTCGGTTACGACGTCGACGACGGCGCTTCCGTGCTGACGTCCGTCGCGCTGACCGGCTTCGACGCGCGCGGCGCCGAAGCGGCCGCGCCGCTGCTGCGGCTCGCCTACGCCCGTGCGGATCCACCGGCCGCGCCACGGGTCCCGGTCCCGGCCCGGGCCCGCGCGAGCAGCGGCTCCGGCGTGCTGCTCCTCGACGCCGAGGACGAACCGCTGCCGTGGTACGCCCTCGAACCCGGCGACCTCGCGGGTGCCGGGCGGCTGAGCGAGATCGACAACGGCATCGGCCTGCGCACCGCGATCGAGTACACGACGGTCGAAGCGGTTCCGGTGATCTGGCGCGTCACGCACCGCGAGTCGGCGACCGGGCACGCGGGCGCGACCGAGTTCGAGTACCACGAGCGGCGGTCCGGCGACGCCTTCACGGGCTTCGGCCGGGTCGTCCAGGACGACCTCGGCGACGAGCACGCGCCGACCCTGCGGACCGTGCGCTGGTTCGGCGACGACGGGCTGCTGCGGCAGGAGGAGACCTACGGCCTCGACGACTCGCCCGACGCCGTCCGGCCGTACCGCCGGATCGAGCACAGTGGACGTCCACAGTGGACGAGGTCGGTGACGACGGTGTTCGAGCGCCAGGAGAAGCCGGTCTCGGTCACCACGACGGAGTCGGACCTGGACGCCGCCGGGAACCCGGTCCGGGTGGTGGAGACGACCGAGCGGCCCGGCCAGGAGCCCGCGGTGCGCGAGACGCGCACGACGTACGCGACCGATCCCGACCACCGCTTCGCCGCGCTGCCCGCCCGGGTCCGCGAGCTGGACGGCGCCGGGAAGGTGTTGTCGGACAAGCTGTTCCGCTACGACGAGTGTCCCGACGGGAGCGCCGGCTCGCAGGGGCTGCTCACCGCGCGGGAGGAGCTGGTGCTCCCCGACGCGCTCGTCGCCGACGTCTACGGCCCGATCCCGCCGGACCTCGGCCGGCACGGCTACCACCGCCGCGACGGCGAGGCCGGCTGGTGGACCACGACGTTCCACCGGCGGGTCGGCAACGTCACCGGGCTGCGCACCACGACCACCGGACCACGCGGCGACAGCCACGAGGTGCGGTTTTCAGCGGACCGCTGCTTCCCCGAGGTGGCCACGGACCCGGTCGGGAACATCACGGCGACGCGCTACGACGTCCGGACGGCGCGGGTCTGCGAGGTGATCGACCCGGCGGGTGCGGTGACCACCGTGACGCACGATCCCTTGGGGCGCCCGGAAACCGTCGTGCGGCCGGGCGATTCGGCGGACCTGCCGACGTTGCGCCACCGCTACGACCACCACCACGGGCCGGTGCGGGTCACCACCGAGCAGCGCGCGGTGTCCGGCGAGGCGGAGGTGCTCGTGACGGCGGAGGTGCGCGACGGCGCCGGGCGGCTGCTGCAGCGGCGGCACGCCGAGCTCCTCGGCGACGTCGTCGACGAGCACCACGAGTACTGCGCGCGGGGCCTGGTGTGCCGGACGTCGCGGGCGTTCCGGATCGGCGGCCGGCGCGCGCCGGCGACCGAGTACCGCTACGACGCGCTGGCCCGCCCGGTGCGGGTGACGGCCCCGGACGGCTCGGTCCGGACGTTCGAGCCCGCGTCGTCGGCTCCCGAAGCCGTCGAGCCGGTCCGCGACCTGCTCGGGCGGGTGCTGCGCGACGCGGACGGTGTTGTCCACGTGCGGGACGCGGCCGGGAACTCGGTCCAGGCGCGGACCACCGGCGGGCGCACGGTGTACCGCGTCCACGACGTGGCGGGCCGGGTGGCCGCGGTGCGGGTCGACGACCCGGCCGGGCCGCCGGTCACCACGTTCACCTACCACGACGGCGGGCTCCCGGTGCCGCTCGAAGCGGGCCCGCACAGCTGCGGGCGGCTGGTGCGCGTGACCGACGAATCGGGCGTCACGCTGCTCGGTTACGACGCGCTCGGGCACGCCGTCACGAAGCGGTGGCGCCCGGCGCACGTGGCGATCGAGTACCGGCTCGACATCGTCCGCCGCGCCGACGGGCGGCTGTCGCAGGTGACCTACCCCGACGCCGGGGACGGCCGGCTGACCGTGCGGTACCAGTACGACGACGTGAGCAGGCTGGTGAGCGTGCCGGGATTTGTCGACACCGTGCAGTACGACGTGCGCGGCCGGCGCACCGCGGTCCACTACGCGAACGGCGTCAGCGAGCACTTCGGCAACGGCCTGCACGTGGTCCGCGGCCCGGGCGGCCTGCTGCGCGAGATCCCGCCGCCGGCGCCGGTCGAAGGCCTGGACCAGCCCGCCGGCATCGAGATCCGCGACGCGTTCGGCCGGCTGCGCGGGGTGCACGGCGACGACGGCGTCAACGAGCTGTACGGCTACGACCACGCCGGCCGGCAGGTCCGCACGCTGGTGACCCACGGCACCGACATCCACGAGACGCTGACCCCGGACGAGCTCTACGCGATCGAGGACGGCGAGCTGGTGGTCGTGGTCGCCGGGGCGGTGCGGCGGCACGCCGACGGGGCCCGGCGGTACCTGCACTTCGACGACCGGGACCGGGTCGCGCTGGTCACGGACGAGAAGGGCGCGGTGGCCGACCTCGCGTGGTGACCGCCGCGGTCACTTGCGGTGCTTGCCCCCTTGCCGCTCACCGCCGGAGTTCTCGGTGCCCGTGGTGGTGTTCGCGTCACCGCTGTCCTTTTTCTCGTGCTTCCCCATGTCGACCCCTCCCCTTGCGCCGATACACCCTATGGTAGCACCACGTAGTGGATCAACTCCACAGAGTGCGCGCTCAGTCGAGCACCGCCAGGTCCAGCCGGTCGAGCCGGGCCGGGTCGGCGAGGATGTCGATCGCCACGATACGGCCACCCGCGACCGTGAAGCCGAGCACCGAGAACGGGCGGCCCTCGCGGGTCGCCACCACGCCGGCCGCGCCGTTGACCAGGGCGCGCCGGACCGTACCGCCGCCCGCGCCGAGGCGGGAGAACGTCAGGGCCTGGTCGGCGACCGCCGCCGCGCCGGTGACCTCGATCGAGCCACCCCGCTCCGCGCCGCGGTCCGCGCGCAGGACGACGTCCGGGGCGAGCACCGAGACGAGCGCTTCGAAGTCGCCACCGCGGGCGGCGGCGAGGAACGCGTCGACGACCGCGCGCTGCCGGGCGACGTCCGGGTCCGGCGCGACCGGCGCGCCCTGCACCCGCCGGCGCGCGCGGCTCGCGAGCTGGCGGGTCGCCGCCTCGGAGCGGCCGACGATCGGCGCGATCTCCTCGAACGGCATCGCGAACATGTCGCGAAGCACGAACGCCAGCCGCTCGCCCGGGGTGAGCGTGTCGAGCACGACCAGCAGCGCGAGGCCGACGGAATCGGCCAGCAGCACCGACTCCTCGGGTCCGTCGTCCTCGCGGGTGATGATCGGGTCCGGCACGAACTCCTCGCGCCGGGCCTTGCGCGAGCGCAGCATGTCGAGGCAGACGCGCCCGACGACGGTGGTGAGCCAGCCGGCCAGGTTCTCGACGTCGGAGGTGTCACTGCGGCTGAGCCGCAGCCACGACTCCTGCACGGCGTCGTCGGCCTCGCTCAACGAGCCCAGCATCCGGTAGGCGACGGCCCGCAGGTGCTCGCGGTGCGTCTCGAAGCGGTGCGCCAGCCAGTCGGCGTCGTTCACGGTTCTCGTCCTTCGCTCAGGTGCCCTCACCACCTTGACGGATCCCGTGCGCGAGATGTGACAGCTCAGTGCGTGAGGTCCCGCAGCACCCGCGCCGGATCGACGTCCACCGCGCGGCACGTGCCGGGGTGCTCGCTCGGCGCGCTCCACGCGGCCGACACCCACAGGTCGGCGTAGTCACCGCGGTCGACGGCCGGGAGCTGCCAGGTGAGCCGCGCGCCCTCCCGCTCGACGGTGTCCTCGGTGAGCGACCCGGCCCAGTACGGCGGCACGTGCTGCCCGGCCCGCGCGCACCCGCGCAGCACCTCGACGCCGGGGCCGCCGACGGTGACCACGGCGTCGGCGCTCTCGGCCGTGAAACCGGCATCGGCGGGACTCACGTCTTCGGCGCCGATCAGCTCGGCCTGGACAGCGAACTCGCTCAGCGGTTCCCGCGCCAGCACGCGGAAGATGGTGGTCTGCCGGGTGACGGCGGGGTAGCCGTCGGGCAGGTGCGGCGCGCTCGGCCCGGACAGCACGTCGAGCCGCACGGACCGGTGCCGCCACCGGCACAGCCACGCGCCGGAGTCCAGGCCCCAGGTCAGCTCCGGCCGCGCCGGCACGTCCCACCCGTCGACGCGCACGGCGAACCGCACGGCGCCGAGCGGCGTGTCGATGCCCAGCGCCCGCGGCCGTGTCGTCGACAGCACGTCGGTGTCCAGCATGCAGTCATCCTCACCCCACCCCGGGATCCGCGAAAACGCGCGGCACGAACGTCACCCGTCCGTGGAAGATCGGCCGCGAAGAGTCCGCTGTGGACGAACCGGCCAAATCGTCCACAGCGGACTCGTCGGTGGGAAGATGCGTCAGAAGCCGCCGGTGCCGTTCGGGGTGCCCAGGCCGGTCGGGCCGTCGTAACCCGTGCCCGCCGTGCAGAGGTACGTGCCGCCGCAGCTGCCGTTCGACCCCGACGTGACGTCGTTCAGGCTGCCTGCGTGGGCGTACGGGTACGACCCCGACGTCACCGCGGTGCCCGCCAGCGCGTACACGCTCGCGATCACCGGCGACGACAGGCTCGTGCCGCCGACCTGGACCCAGCCGTCCGCGCCCTGGGCTAGGCCCAGTGCCAGCAGCAGGTCGCAGAACGACGAGCTGCCGCAGCTGTTGTACGTGTCGTAGACGCCGAGCCCGGTGGCCGGGTCCGCGACCGCCGAGACGTCGGCGACGGTCCGCTTGGCGCAGCCCGTGTCGTGCTGCCACGACGGCTTGGCCTCCAGCGCCGAACACCCGCTGCCGCTGCCGGACCACGTCGTCTCCGACCAGCCGCGCGTGGTGCCCGCGGCCTTCTTCAGCGTCGTGCCGCCGACCGCCGTGACGTACGGCGAGGACGCCGGCCAGCTCACGCCGTACCCGGAGTCGCCCGACGACGCCGTCACCGCGATGCCCGGGTGGTTCAGGTGCGCGTCGGCGGCGAGGATCGTCGAGTCCTCGGTGCCGCCGTAGCTGTTGGAGATGGCCACCACGCCGGGTGTCGCCGCGGCCGTGTCGACCGCCGTCATCAGCGGGTCGGTGTCCGCGGAATTGGCTTCCACCAACAGGATGTGACAGTCCGGGCAGGTCGCGGACACGGCGTCGAGGTCGAGGCTGATCTCCTCGGCCCAGCCGTAGTCGCCCGCCGGCAGCGGGCTCGTGGCGCCGTTCTGGTTGACCTTCCTGAAGCAGCCGCTGGCGGACGTGCACGGCGGAAGTCCGCGCGCCGCACGGAACTTCGCGAGATCGGCCTCCGCGGTCGGCGCGTCCATGGCGTCCACAATGGCCACTGTGCGGCCGTTCGCGTGCAGCCCGCCGAGGTTGTACGCGGCCTGGATCTCGGCCGGGCCGTAGCCGACCGGCGTCGACGTCAGCAGCGGGCCGGCACCCTTCGGCGACCGGATGGCCTTGCCCAGGCAGTGCATCTTTCCGGATGTGGCGCAGCCGAAGCTGATCACGCCGCCGCTCGGCAACGGCGCGGCCTCAGCAGCGACCGCGGGGACGGCGGCGACCACGGGCGCCGCGACGAGGGCGAAGGCCACGAGGGCTCGGACGAGGGTTCTGCCACGCGATGATTCAGCCATACCTACTCCTCGGTAGGGGACCACGGTGTGGCACCGGATCGTCGCATGTCACACGATCGAGGTCACCCGACCGACGGAGGTTTCTCGGTTCAGTCATTCGCCCACTACCGCGCAAATCGGGTCATCGATCACAGAACGCCTCACCCACCTGGATGATTGGTCCAGACAACTGTTATCGATTCGTGATCGAAGCACCGCTGAGCGGGAGCTACTTTGTTGTGACTCGCAACAAATGCTCGTGGATCCCCAACGGCGGAGGTGTCACGGCGTGGCCCGGACTTTGGAAAAGATTCGACGACGCCGGCGTGGCGCCGTCGCGACGCTCGCCCTCACGGCGTCGACCCTGTTGCTCGGCGCCGGGTTGAACGCCCCGGCCGCACTGGCCGCGGACGACTACACGCAGAGCGTCACGCAGCTCAGCTCGACGCAGCTGCAGCTCAACTTCACCCCGACGACCCCCGCGGTGTACGTGGACGTCCACTACACCGGCGTGCCGGGCGCCGGGCAGCAGAACGTCCGGATGACGAACGCCTCCGGCACGTGGCACTCCACCGTCAACGGTCTGAGCAGCGGAAACACGCTCGACTACTGGTTCACCTACGAGAAGAGCGGGCCGCAGTACGACACCCCGCACTTCACCTTCACCGTGGGTGGCGGCGGCACGACGACCGTCGCGGCGCCGACGTTCAGCCCGCCCGGCGGGACGTACTCGGCGGGCCAGACGGTGACGATCAGCAGCGCCACCTCCGGCGCGACCATCCGGTACACAGTGGACGGTTCGACGCCCACCGCGTCGTCGCCGCAGTACACGGCGCCGATCAGCGTCCCGGGCTCGCGGACGGTCAACGCGATCGCGCTCAAGTCCGGTTCGACGACGTCGGCGGTGTCGAGCGCGACCTACACGATCGGCACCCAGGCGGGCTGCCCGACGCAGTCGGACACCCCGAACTTCGGGTCCAACGTGCGGATCTTCGACCCGAGCATGTCCGCGGCGACGATCCAGGCGCAGCTGGACACCGACTTCAACAACCAGAAGGACACGCTCACCGCGCAGTTCGCGGACCGGCGCGTCGCCCACCTGTTCAAGCCCGGCACGTACAACAACGTGCACGACAACGTGGGCTTCTACACCTCGGTGGCCGGCCTCGGCCAGAACCCCGGCGACGTCCTGATCAACGGCGACGTCACCGTGGACGCGTTCAACGCCTCCGACAACGGCGTGGCGCTGCAGAACTTCTGGCGCTCGGCCGAGAACATGGCGGTCAACCCCTCCGGTGGCCAGGAACGCTGGGCCGTCGCGCAGGCCGCGCCGTTCCGCCGGATGGACGTCCGCGGTGGGCTGCAGCTGTACCCGGCGAGCTACGGCTACGCGAGCGGCGGCTACATCGCCGACACGAAGGTGGCCGGCCAGGCCGCGTCGATCTCGCAGCAGCAGTGGTACACCCGCGACTCGCAGCTCGGCAGCTGGAACGGCGGCGTCTGGAACATGGTCTTCTCCGGCACGAGCGGTGCGCCGGCGACGACGTTCCCGAACCCGCCGGAGACGACGCTGGCGACCACCCCGGTCTCCCGCGACGTGCCGTACCTCTACGTCGACGGCACCGGCAAGTACCGCGTGTTCCTGCCTTCGCTGCGCACCAACGCGTCCGGCCCGAGCTGGGCGAACGGCAGCACCCCGGGCACGTCGGCGCCGATGAGCCAGTTCTACGTCGTCAAGGCCGGCGACACGGCCTCGTCGATCAACAACGCGCTCGCGGCGGGCTGCAACCTGTTCTTCACGCCGGGCGTCTACCACCTCAACCAGACGCTCAACGTGACCAAGGCCGGCACGACGATCCTCGGCATCGGCTACCCGACGCTGGTGCCGGACAACGGCGTCAACGCGATGCAGGTGTCCGATGTGGACGGCGTGCGGCTCAAGGGCCTGCTGTTCGACGCCGGCACGACGAACTCGCAGGCGCTGCTCACGGTCGGCCAGTCCGGCTCGACGGCGTCCCACGCGGCGAACCCGACGACGGTCCAGGACGTGTTCTTCCGGATCGGCGGCGCGATCGCCGGCAAGGCGACCAACAGCCTGATCGTCAACAGCGCCAACACGATCATCGACCACATCTGGGCCTGGCGCGCCGACCACGGCAACGCGGGCACGGTCGGCTGGAACACGAACACGGCCGAGACGGGCTTGGTGGTCAACGGCGCGAACGTGCTGGCGACCGGCCTGTTCGTCGAGCACTACCAGAAGTACCAGGTGATCTGGAACGGCCAGGGCGGGAAGACGATCTTCTTCCAGAACGAGATGCCCTACGACGTGCCGAACCAGGCGTCGTGGAACGCGCCATCGGGTGTGGCGGGGTACGCCGCGTACAAGGTCGCGGCGGGGGTGACGTCCCATGAGGCCTGGGGTCTCGGGAGTTACTGCTTCTTCGACACGAACCCGGCGGTGTCCAGCTACCACGCGTTCGAGGTGCCGAACAACAGCGGCGTGAAGTTCCACAGCCTGCTGACGGTGTCGCTCAACTACCGCGGCACGATCACGCACGTCATCAACGACACGGGCGGTGTCACGCCTACGGGCACGGTGCCGGTCAACGTGGTGAGCTACCCGTAAACCGGGTAACGCAATGAAGGCCGCCTCACCGGACCCGACCCCGGTGGGGCGGCCTTCGTCGTCAGCGCTTGGGGTGGAGCGTGTCGTACTCGTGGGCCGCTTCGCGCTGGGTGCGTGTCGGGAGTGAGTGCTCGTCGTCTTCGGCGTCCAGGTCGTTGAGGCCCAGCTGGACGGCCTGGCGGATCTGCTCTCGGTTGTCGCGGACGACCGTGGAGAAGAAGTCGTCGATCCGCGGGTCGAGCAGGACCTCCAGCAGCACGCGGAAGGACGTGTCGACGACCGTGCGGACGATCTCGTCGTGGAACGGCAGCCGCTTGAGCTTGCCCAGCTGCGGGTCGGCGGCGATCTTCTCGGCGATGATCGTGCGCAGCTCGTCCTTGTTGGCGCCGAGCGACTTCGCGAGGTTCTCGGGGTAGTTGCCCGTCTCGAGGACCTTGACGACCTCGTCGAGCACGGCGATGGTCACCGGCTTCTTGATGGCCTTCACGATCGGCTCGGACAGTTTGTCGACAAGCCGATAAGTGAACTGCTCCCCGACGGCCCGGTCCGCGGCCCGCCCGATCCGGATCAGCAGCAGCACGACGCCGATGAACCTGTGCCCGGCGATGAACGGGTGCGCGACGGGGATCATGGCGAACAGCTCGTACCAGTTGCGCACCAGGAACTTCTTGGCCCACTTGCGTTTGCGCCACCGCCACAGGAACTCGCCGAGGAAGATCGCGCAGATCCCGCAGTCGATGTAGAAGAGCACCAGGCCGACGTCGCGGGCGGGCGGGCTGAGGAGCGTGAACCCCAGCAACCCGACCGAACCGGCGGCCAGGATGAGCATGATCCAGTCGTCGGCGCGCACGTTCCCGGGCAGAATCCCGCTGTTGAGCTCCGGCTCGCGGGCTTCGCGAAGGGTGGCCATGCCCGATGATGGCACGGACGGCGCTCCCGAGCCGGTCAGCAGCGCCGCCGGTGGTAGCTCCACGTCACCGCGGCCAGCAGCGGCGCCCACAGCAGTACCGGCAGGTAACACGCCACGAGCAGGACGTGCCCGGCCGGGTGGGAGAACGCGACGAGCCCGAAGTCCGGGAAGTCCCGGAAGGCGAAGCCCCAGATCACCGCGAGCGCGACGGCCCCGGCCGCCGCCGGCCCGATCGCGGCCCACGGCGCCACGCGCCGCCCACCCAGCAGCGGCACCCACCGCGGCACTCGCTCACCCCACGGCCGCACGAGCCCGAGGGTCAGCAGCGCGAGCGCCTCGGAAACGACACTGAGCCCGACGATGTAGACCGCGTCCCCGCCGACATCGGCGTCCCCGGCCCGAAGCCCGAGCGGCACCCCGGCAACCAACGCGATCCGCCACAACCCGGACGGCAAGGTCACCAAAGGCACCAGATGCGCAGCGACCACGGCCCAGCGAGGAGGCGTTGTTGTCATGAGCCCGATCTTCGACGCGCGACCGGCGCGAGCACTCCCTCCCAGGGTTGAACCGGCCGGGACCCGCGAGGGAACGGCTCAGGTCCGGCGCTGCCGGCCCGTCCGGACCGCGACCAGCACCGTGCACGCCGCCGCCGTCAGCAGGAGCGCGCCCGCCGAGGCCAGCCACCACGGCCAGTCGTGGGTCCACAGGTCGTCCTGGGACACGGCCGGTCCGGTCAGCTTGAGGTCCACGGTGGACGCCCCGGCCGCGTACCCCCACCGCGCCGGCGCCAGCCACGACAGCTCGGCCAGCACCGGCCGGCCGGTGACCGGGATCATCCCGCCGCACAGCACCAGTTGCGCCATCACCGTCACGACGAGCACCGGCGTCGTCTGCTCGATCGAGCGCACCAGCGCCGACCCCAGCAGGCTGAACAAGCACGACGCCAGCGTGGTCAGCCAGACGGCGACCACGAGCTCGACCACCGGCCGGGGCAGCAGCACCGCGGACACCGGACCCGGCTTGACCGTCGTCACGACCCCGACGAGCAGTACCGACTGGACGGCGGACACGAGTGCGAAGACGCCCGCCTTCGCGAGCGCGTAGGACCCCGGCCGCAGCCCGACCGCGCGTTCCCGCAGGAAGATCGCGCGTTCGGCGACGGCTTCCCGCGCCGACGCGGCCGCGCCCATGAACGCCGCGCCGACGAACACCAGCACGAGCATCTGCGCGGCTTCCGTCGGGTGGTCCGGTACGGACCGCCGCAGCCCCTCGTGCCCGGGCACGGCCAGCGCGAGCACCGCGAGGACGACCGGGACGAGCAGCAGGAACAGGGCGTAGCCACGATCCGCGAGGATGAGGCGCAGGTGCCGGGACACCAGCGTCCTGACCTGGGGCCACAGCCCGGCGTTGACCGGCGGCGGTTCCGCGGCCGTGTCCGGCGCGGCCGCGGGAGCGACCGGGGACGGCTGGTGCGGTGGGGCCGCACCCGAGACCACCCGGTCGAAGATCTCCGCCCAGTCGGCCGTGCCGAACCGCGCCCGCAGCTCCGCGGGCCGCCCGCTGAACACCGGGACACCACCGGGCGCCAGCAGCAGCACGAGGTCGCAGTCCTCCAGGTTGGTGACGTTGTGCGTGACGACGATGACCGTCCGGCCCGCGTCGGCGAGTTCGCGCAGCCGGCCCATGATCTGCTTGTCCAGCGCGGGATCCAGGCCGGAGGTCGGCTCGTCGAGCATCAGCAGCGACGGCGCGGTCAGCAGTTCGAGCGCGATCGAGACGCGCTTGCGCTGCCCGCCCGACAGCCGGTGGATGGGCGTTCGCGCGTGCTCGGTGAGCCCGACCTCCGCCAGGGTCTCCGCCACCCGCTGCCGCCGCGCGGCCGCGCCGGTGTCCTCGGGCAGGCGCAGCCGCGCCGCGTAGGTCAACGCACTGCGTGCGGTCAGCCGCGTGTGGACGACGTCGTCCTGCGGCACGACCCCGACGCGCCGGGCGACCGCCGAGCGCTGGCGGTGCATGTCGTAGCCGTCGTAGGTGATCCAGCCACTGGTCGGCGCGACCTCCCCGGACAGGACCTTCAGCAACGTCGACTTTCCCGCGCCCGACGGCCCGACCACGGCGACCAGCTGCCCGGGCCGCAGGTCGAGGGAGATCCCCGACAGCAGGGACCGGCCGCCGACCGCGAACCCGGCGTCGTCGGCGACCAGCCGGGTCCGCTCCCCGTTCGTCGTGACCAGGTTGTCCCCGTCGACGCGCAGATCCGTTGCCCCGACGGTGATCCGGTCACCGTCGGCCAGCGGCGCGCGGCCTGCGACCGGGAGGCCGTTGACCAGCGTCGGGTTGCGGCTGCCGAGGTCGGTCAGCCGCCACGCCCCGCCCACGCGTTCCAGCCGGGCGTGCCGGCGGGAGACCTGCAGATCACCCAGCACGATGTCGTTGTCGGACGCCCGGCCGATGGTGATCCGGACCCGGTTGCCGATCCACACGCCGGTCAGCCGGTCGTGGTCGGCGTGGAGGTCGGCACCTCACCGGGCAGCCCGAGCAGCTCCGCGGTGCCGAGCACGATGTAGTTGCCACCGCAGCACAAGCGCTGGTTTCCGCCGACGCTCTCCCACTGGAACCGCAGCCGGAGCACACCGCTGACATCGAGGTCCACCGGCACCGGCGCGCCGAAGGACACCGGCTTGTTGAAGATCTCGCGACCGTCGGCGAAGATCTCCAGCTGCACCTTCAAGGACGAGTCGATCGCGTTGTCGTCGATACCCGCGGTCGCGGTGAATTTCCGGAATCCCTTGGAGACGTTGTACTCCACGAGATCGGTCCGTGAGCTCGCGTCCACGCCGGCCCCGACCGCGTGCAAGTAGTTCTTGCCGGCGATGTCGGTGCTCTTGATGTCCCGCCACTCCCCGCTCGCCGGACGCACCGAGTCGAGGTAGACCACCTCCGCCTGATGGGCCACCGTGAGCGTCACCGCGCCGCCGATAGCCGCGCCGGCCACCGGGTCCTGCTCGATCACTGTGCCGTCGGCAGCTGTGGCGTCGATCTTGTCCACCGTGGTCACCTGGATGCCGGGCAACGTGTCCTGTGCGTCCGCCAGCTTCTTGCCCACTACTTCGGGCATCACGCTGGGTTTCGCCGTCGTGGTCGCTGATGGCGCGTCGACAGCGGGCACCGGCGTGGGCGCCGCGGAGGTCGTCGGCGCGGCCGGCGCCTGCGCCGCACCGGTGCTCTGCGTGGGCCGGAAGACGAACCAGCCACCGAGCAGCATCGCCAGGACGACGAACAAGGTCAGCACGACCCGGCCCTTGCGGCGCCGCCTGCGCGGGGTCACGTCGACTCCGGTGGACCGGCCCGGCGGCGGGCTCGTGACGGGCCGGCGCGGCGGTGGAGGCGGCGGCGCGGGGGTGCCGAACACGGTCTCCGTGCCGAGGCTCGTTTCGTTCAGCGGCACGGGTTTCGGCGGCGTGGTCAGCGGGAGCACGAGCGGCTGGCTCATCAGTTCCAGGACCAGCGCGTCGAGGATGGTGGCGACCTGCTGAGCCGATTCGGGCCGGTCCGCCGGCCGCTTGGCCATCAGCCAGCACAGCACGTCCCACAGCTGGTCGGGGACGCCCGCCGGGCGGCCGGGCATCGCGCTCTCGTGCAACCGGATCACGGCGAACGTCGACTGCCCGGCGAACGGCGTGACGCCGCAGCACAGTTCGTACAGCAGGATGCCGAGTGAGTACAGGTCCGACGCCGGGGTGGCTTCGAGGCCCTTGCCCAGTTCCGGGGCGAGGTACTGCGGCGTCCCGACCAGCAGCGAGCGGCGGCCGAGGTCGGTGGCGGTCGCCAGCCGGGAGATACCGAAGTCCGTCAGGCGCGGCACGGTCCCGTCCATCAGGACGTTCTCCGGCTTGACGTCGCGGTGCACCACCCCGGCCTGGTGCACGGCCGCGAGCGCGGCCGCCACGCCGGCGCCGATGCGGGCGACTTCGGCCGGCAGCAACGTCTTCTCGGCGGACAGGCGGGCCCGCAGGTCCCCGCCGCCGATCAGGTCCATCACGATCGCCACCGTCTCGCCTTCGACGACGAGGTCGTGCACCCCGACCAGGTTCGGGTGCCGCAGGCCGGTCAGGATGGACCGTTCCTGCAGGAACCGCGCGACCAGCTCGGGGTCCTCGACGAGTTCGTCCCGCAGCACCTTGAAGGCGTAGGTCTTTCCCTGCTCGTCGGAACCGGCGAAGACCCGCCCCATCGCACCCGTGCCCAGCTGGTCCCCCAGCCGGTACCGGCTCCCCAACGGCTTTTCCATGCGAAGACCTCCGCGCTGCATTTCGATTACCGACGCCCAGGGAAATCAATCCGGCGCCACCTTTTGTTACGCATTACGGCACCGCCGGTGTGAAGCGTGATATTCCCCGAAGAAAGACGACAAAAGCACGACAGGATCAGTCCTGCTCGGGTTTCTTCTTCCCGAAGAGGTCGTCGAGGTAGGGAAAGGCCTGCCAGAGGAACTGCGGCAGGTTCATCAGCGCGCGGGTGACCCAGGCACGCGTCCGAAGGTCGGAACGCAGGCCGAGGGATTCGCTGATCCCTTGCTCGGCCTCGACGACGAGCGGGACCGCCTCGGCCTTGTGCCCGGTCAGCACGAGCGCGATCCCGAGGTCGAGCTGGGTCATCATGGTGTCGGGGTGGTGCGGCCCGATCGATTCCCGCTGCTTTTCCAGCAGCGGTCGCAGGATTTCGACGACTTCGGCGTACTGCTTGAGCTGCGCGTGCGCCTGCCCGGTCGAGTACCGCAACCAGTGGTACAGCGGGTGGTGCTCGCGGAACACTTTCCGGACGGCCGGCTCGAGGGCCGCGAACTCCCGCAGCGCCCGTTTCGGGCGACCGCGGGTGACGGACGTCCGGGCGCACCGGACACCGGCGGCCAGAGTCAGCGGGCTGTCGGCGCCCAGCAGTCCGGCGAGGCTTTCGCGCGCGGCTCGCAGGTGCGATTCGAGGGCGTCCCAATCTTCGTCGTGCACCTTGAGCTCGGTGAGCTCCAGTGTCATTTCGGCTTCGGCGTGGACGCCGATCGCCTCCAGCCGCAGTGGGTGCCGTTCGTGGTCCGGCGTGTCGTGCTCGCGGATGATCGCCTCGGCGATCACCCGCGCCTGCTTGATGTCGCCGGTGATGATCCGCAGCCTGGCCAGTTCGAGCCGCGCCCGCGCATCGGAATCAGCCGGCTCGAGCAGTTCGAGGGCCTCGCGGAACCGTCCGCGCAGGCGCATGGCGACGGCGAGGAACACCCGGGCTTCGCCGCTTTCCTTCGCCGGCAGGTCATCCGGGATTTCGGCCGGCCACAGCGGACCGGCCTTCGCGTACTGGCCCAGCTGGTCCAAGGCGCGAGCTGCCGTCAGCCGCGCGCGGAAACCGTCGTGGCCCGCGGCGTTGACCAACGACTCACAGACTTCGGCGGCCCTGGCGAAGTCCCCCGCCTCGACGAGTACGGCGGCCGCGGCGATCCGGTCGGCCGCCAACGTCCCCGCCCGAGTCAGGATCCGGTCCGCCGCGGCCCGCGCCGCGACGACGTCACCCTGCTGCCGGAACCAGTCCAGCCCGGCCCTCAGCAGCCGAGACCGGTCGCCGGGTGGCACGCACCTGTGCTCCGCGAGGGCCGCCGCGTGCTGGTGGACGTAACGGGTCTCCGGGGACAGCCCGAGCACGGCGGACGCGGCGCGGCGGGTGAGGTCGTCGTCGAGCCGGACGGTTTCGCGGACCAGCGCGTGCACGTCCCAGTCGGTCCCGAGGTGGGTCAGCAACCCCCGGTCGGTCAGCTGCTCGACCGCGGCGGCGACGTTCTCGCCGTCCAGCACCCGCTGCACCAGTGCGGACGAAACCGGCGCCGCCGACAGGGCCGCCGCGACCCGCAGGACCCGTTGCGCGGTCTCGGTGCACCGGCCGACCTCGTCCCGCAGCACGTCGACGACGTCGTGCTTGGCTCGGGCGAGCAGATCGATCTCGGTCACGTCGGCCGCACCGCGGCGGGCGCGAAAGGAGTTGAGGACGCTCACCAGCACCGTCGGATGGCCGCCACACCGCTCGACGAGCCGGCGCACGGCCGCGAGCTCACCGGGGTCCGCCGAGCCGACGATCTCCGTGTACAGCACCGAACCTTCGTCCTCGGACAGGCCACCGAGGTCGACGGTGGGCGCCGGCCACGCGGGATTGCCGGTTCTCGTGGTGACGACGGTCCGGATGAGCGACGTCGGCATGACGAGGTCGTCGAGCTCCTCGCGCGAGAGCCCGGACGGGACGTCGTCGAGGATCCACAGCTGCTCGGCTACGACGCGCCGGGCGACCAGGGCGCGGACCTGGTCCGGCGGCAAGTCGGTGACGTCGGCACCCAATTCGGTGGCGATCCCGCGGACCTGCGCGTCGAACTGCCCGAGCGCGCCCGCCGGGTCGTCGTGGCCGAACAGGCTGAGCCACCGCACGCCACCGGGGAAGGCGTCGCGGAAGAGGAACGCGTACTGCTCGGCCAAGCTGGTCTTCCCGAGCCCGGCGAACCCGCGGACGACGGCGAGCGCCGTCGACGTACGGGGCATGGCCGGCGGCAGCTCGCGCGTGTGCAGGGCGGTGTGGATCGCCCAGAGCTGCCGGTACCGGCCGACGAACCGGCGTGGCCGGAGCAGCCGCGGCAACAGCGGCGCCGTGCTGCGTGCCGCACCCAGCGGGGTCCCGGCCGCATGGACCACCTCGGCGACCCGCTCGGCGATCCGAGTCCGCTCCCGGTCGTCGTGGGGTGCACTGACGTACGCGGCGTCCTGCAGCTCCACCGGAGCGATGTGGTCGCCGTCGTGCTCCGGGTTGACCACGAGCACGCGCAGCCGGGGATCCCCCAGTGCCTGGGCCGCGATGAACGCCGACGTCAGCTCCCACTGGCACGCGTACCTGGTCGGGAACCGGCGTGAGTAGAAGGCGAGCAGCACTTTCGACGTCGCCAAGGCCGCGTCGAGCCCCTCGGTGATGCCGTCGAACGGCCGGATCTCTTCGCTGTCCCGGAAGACCCGCAGTCCGGCGGCCTTCAGCGCGCGCTCGAGCCGGAGCACCTCGGTGATGTCCGACCAGGTGAAGCTGAGGAAGACGTCGTAGGGCTGTGTCACGGGCACCCGCCGAGGTCGTCCAGCCTGCTGATCCGCGGGAAGCCGAACGCCTCGCAGGCGGCCCGCGGCAACGAGAACGCCTCGGCGGCCTCCGCGCGCAGGACCAGCTCCCCGCCGACGTTGCAGATCGACAGGGGCACGCTCACGCGTCCCGGTCGTTCGAGTGGCAGTTCGAACCGGCAGCCGTCCCAGGTCGTCACCACGAGCGCGCCCGGCTCGGCCGGGGTGGCCGCGGGGAAGACCGCGAGCACGACCAGCCGGGTGAGCAGCCGCACTTGCCGCAGGTCCACGGCCACCGACCGGCGCCGGACCGCCAGGAACGGCGTCCGGGACGCCGGTGGAGCCGCGGTCCCGGGCCCGATGAGCGCGGACCGGCCGTCGGCCAGGTCGTAGGCGCAGGCGAGTTCGACACCGCCCGCGGGAACCGCTTCGACGGTCAGCAGGCCGATCCCGCTCTGCAGGCGGTCCAGGGTCACGGCCGGCACCTTCGGCCCGAGCAGCATCCGGGTGCCGGGGCGGGCCCGGACGACCAGCGGACCGGTCCGTCGCGAGGGCGCTGGGCGCCGGGCGGACGGGGCCGTCGCGGGCCGGCCGGAAAGCTCCGGCGACGCGCCGGAAGAAGCCGACGGCTCGGACAGATCCAGCGAGGCACCGGGAGAAACCGCCGGCCCGGCCGGCAAGTCCGGCGACAGCCCGGACGACGCCGGAGCGGGCTCGCCGGACAGGTCCAGCAACCTGCCGGAGGGAACCGGGGGCGGCTCAACCGCGGGTGTGGTCCGGCGCCGGCGCCGGAGGAACCCGACGTCGACGCGGGGCACCGAGCGGGCAGGCGTCCCGAAGTCGGGGGTCATCGCGTGACCCCGTAGTCCTGGGCCAAGCCGGCGATGCCGGCCCGGTAGCCCTCGCCCAGCACCTTGAACTTCCAGCCGCCGTTGTGCCGGTAGACCTCGCCGAGGGCCAGCGCCGTCTCGCCGTCGAGCGTGGTCGCGAGGTTCTCCGAGCGGACCAGCTCCCGCTCGCCGCGCGGGTCCAGGGCCCGCACGGTCAGCTCCCGGAGCCGGCCGAGTGCACGGCGCAAGCCGTTGCCCTCGTTGACGTACAGCACGACGACGATCCGCGAGACCTCCGCGGGCACCTCGGCGAACACGACTTCGACCTGCTCGAGGTCGTCCCCGGTGACCTCCGCCGCCATGCCGACCGAGCCGCTGGGCTCGGTGAGCTGGTTGAAGAAGACGAAGTGCTCGCCGGACAGCGCCCGGCTCCCGCGATCGCACAGGATCGCCGCCAGCACAACGCTGTCGGCGAGCGCCCGTTCCGGGCCCGCGTCGCACCGGACACCGAGGACGACGCCCGGCAGGTCCGGGATTTCCCGGGTGAGCTCGACGTTCGAGCCGCGTCTGAGAGAGGCCATCACAGGTCCAGATCGGAGTTCGAGAACTTGGTGCGGAGGAACTTCTCCTGCGTGCGCATGGCGTCCGCCGCTTTGGCGCGTTCGGCTTCCCGGAGCGAAACCACCTCGTCGAGCAGCGACTCGAGCTGGTCGAGCAGCGACGCGGCGGGGCCGGGTCCGGTGTCCCCCACGGTGAGGAACGTCTTCAGGGTCGTCGGCACGTGGTCGGTCAGCAAGCCGGTGACCGCGACGGAGGTGTAGCTGTCGAGCGGCCCGGCCAGCTCGGCCAGCACGTCGGTGATCTCCCGCGCGGTCACCACGGCCGCCGGCGGCAGCTGCCCCGACCGGGCGTTCACGTACCGGACCAGCGCCGCCAGCTCGGCCCGCAACGCCTCCGGGCCGAGTTCTGGCCGGCCCTCGGTCAGGGGCAGCAGCTCTCTGCGTCGCCAGGCCATCGGCTCAGCCCGCGCCTTCGTGCCGGCGGGTGCGTTCGAGGTAGGGCTTCGCGCGGTCGATCTGCCCCTCGAGGGCCGCGACCGTCTCCAGCATCGAATCCGCGGCCTGGGCCCGGAAGGTGTCCAGGGCGTCCATGGTCGCGAAGATGTTGTCGAACGCGGACTGCAGCTTCGAGATGTCGATCGTCGACGAAGCCGCCTGCTGGTTGATCTCCGCGCCTTGCTGCTGGAGCTGCCGCGACGTCGCTTCGATCAGGTCCGACGTCGTCGTGTTGAGCGCCGTGACCTGCTGGAGCACGAGCTTCTGCCGGGCCAGCGCCTGCGAGACGACGACCGCGGTCCGCAACGCGGAGATGGTCGTCGTCTGCGCGCGGTCGACGCCCTTGATCAGTTCGATGTTGTTGCGGCGGACCAGGTCGAGGGCCATGTACCCCTGCACCGAGACCGCCATCTGGGTCAGGATGTCCTGCCGCCGCTGCCGGATCCCGAACAACGCGTCGGTCTTCAGCGTGTCCGCCTCCTGCACCCGTCCGACCGCCTCGAGATCGCCGATCTTCCGCGCGACCTCGGCGTCGAGCGCGCCGGCGAGCTCGTTGTACTCGGTGAGCTTGCCCATCGTGGCCCAGAGGTTGGCTTTCTCGGTCTCGATGCTCGCGTTGTCCTTGCGCAGCTCGTCCTGCCCGGAGTCCAGCGACCGGATGATGGCGTTCAGGTGCGACTGCGCGGTCTGGTACTTGGCGAAGTAACGCTCGATCCGGTCACCGCCCGGCAGGAACTTCAGCAGCTTGCGCACACCCTTGAGGTCCGCGCGGTTCGGGTCGAGGTCCGTGATCGTCGCGCGGAGGTCGATGAGCGTCGTGGACACGCGGGTCTGGGCGTCGTCGTGGTGCCGGCCCCGGCCGGGAAGGGCGGCGGCGGGGCGTTCGAGCATCCGGTTGGACATGCCCGCCGCCGCCCGCATGTCCCGGTCGCCCATGCTGGTGATGCCGGTGATCTTCTGGGTGTACGCCGGGGAATGGACGTCCAGTTCCGCCAGCTCCGCGACGAACTGCCGGGCCTTCCGCTGCAGCTCTTCCTGCTTGCCGGGAGCCAGCGGCACCGCACCGGCGGCCTCCTGCTGGGCGACGACCTGGACCGGGGCCGGTGGCACGAGGAAGAGCTCGTTCCCGGACGGCCCGGCCGGGGACGACGACGGCGGCGGGCCGCCGAGTTCGAGATCGGACATCGGAACACCTCCTGGGTCTGGGTCGCCGATCGGGTCAGAGGTACCGGGACACCGCGGGCAGCAGGTCCCGGAACGTCTTGCCCAGGGCCGCCGCGCCGATGGCGGTCATCGACCAGCCGCTGCGGTCGCGCGTGAGCTTCGCCATGATCTGCGCGGTGTGCCGGCCGGACCCGGAAAGGTCGTACCGGGCGATCTCGCCTTCGTCCGACTCGTCCACGAGCCGGCAGTAGGCGTTCTCGATCTGCGAGAAGTCCTGGCCGGTGAAGGAGTTGACGGTGAAGACGATCGCGGTGACCTGACCGGGGACCTTGGTGAGGTCGACGCGGATCGACTCGTCGTCGCCGTCACCGTCCCCGGTGACGTTGTCGCCGGTGTGCCGGACCGCACCGTCGGTGCTGGTCAGCTGCTTGAACCAGACCTGGTCGACGAGCCGGCCACCGACGTCGAAGAGCAGCGCGGAGGCGTCGAGGTCGATCGTCTGCGACCGGCTGCCGAACAGGCCGCGCTTCTTCATGGCGTCCCAGCCGAGGCCCATCCGGACCTGCGTCAGCGTGCCGCCGTCCGCTTTGGTCAGCGAGACACGCTCGCCCTTGCTCAGTGTCACAGTCATCTTCCGGTTCCTTTCGTGGGTGGATTGCGTCCGCTCAGTGGGCGGAGGTCAGGCGGGCCGGGCCGGCTCCGACGTCGGTCACCGGCGGCGTGCCGCGGGACAGCCGGCGGTTCCGGACGACCGACGACAACAGCGCCGTGCCGATGAACCCGATGCCGATCAGACCGGTGACGATCTCGGGCACCTCGTACCGGATGGTGCACAGCAGCAGCACGGCCAGCGCCCCGATCGCCCACTGCGCGCCGTGCTCGAGGTAGGCGTATTCGCTGAGCGTGCCGTTGCGGACGAGGAAGACCGTCAGCGCGCGGATGTAGGCGGCGCCGATACCCAGGCCGATCGCGATGACGACCGGGTCCGACGTGATGGCGAACGCCCCGATGACGCCGTCGAAGCTGAAGCTCGCGTCCATCACCTCGAGGTAGAGGAACAGAGCGAACGCGGCCTTGCCGGCCAGCGCCACCGGGCCACCGCGCGGCCGTGCCTCGGCCTCGGCCTCGGTCGGCTCGAACAGCTCACCCAGCCCGCTCACCAGCAGGTAGGTGATCAGCCCGAGAGCGCCGGAGACGAGCACGCTCACCGGCTTTCCCGACGGCGCCAGGAAGTCCGCGGTCAGCAGGAGCGCGCCGGCCGCGACGACCACCGAGAGCTGCTTCAGCCGGCCGATCCGGGCGAGCGGGCGTTCCAGCCACGACAGCCAGGTGAGCTCCCGCTCCTCGAAGATGTAGTTCAGGAACAGCATCAGGAGGAACACACCGCCGAACGCGGCGATGGCCGGGTGCGCCTCGTGCAGGACGAAGGCGTAGGTGCCGGGGGTGTGGACGTCGCCGCCGGCCATGGCGAGGTGGTACGCACCGGCCGGCGACAGCTTCGCGGTCAGGCAGACCACGACGACCGGGAACAGCAGCCGCATCCCGACGACGGCCACGAGGATGCCGACCGTCAGGAACAGCCGCTGCCACTTCTGGTTCATCCGCCCGAGCACGCTCGCGTTCACGACCGCGTTGTCGAACGAAAGCGAGATCTCGAGAACGGCGAGCACGGCGGCGACGGCGAGACCTAGCGTTCCGCCGTAGAGGAACGCCAGTGCCAGGCCGCCCACCGTGATCGCGAACGAGCCGCCGAATGTCTTCAGTACCATTTCACACCCACATCCGTGTGCGTTTCTCCCGGCGGTCCCCGACGCCTCAGACGGCGTTGATCCCGTAGTCCTTGGCGATTCCGGACAGGCCAGAGGTGTAGCCCTGGCCGACGGCGCGGAACTTCCAGTCACCGCCGTTGCGGTAGAGCTCACCGAAGACCATCGCGGTCTCGGTGGACGCGTCTTCCGAAAGGTCGTAACGCGCGAGCTCGGCGCCGTCCGCCTGGTTCACGACCCGGATGAACGCGTTCCGGACCTGGCCGAAGGCCTGTCCGCGGGTCTCGGCCTCGTAGATGGAAACCGGGAACACGATCTTGTCGATCTCGGCCGGCAGGCCCGCGAGGTCGACGGTGATCTGCTCGTCGTCGCCGTCGCCGCCGCCGGTCAGGTTGTCGCCGGTGTGCCGCACGGCACCGTCCGGTGTGGTCAGGTTGTTGAAGAAGACGAAGTGCTTGTCGGACAACGCGTTGCCGTCCGTCCCGAGTGCGATCGCGCTGGCGTCCAGGTCGAACTTCTCGCCGCTGGTCGTCCGCTCGTCCCAGCCGAGGCCGACCGTGACGGCACTGAGGCCCGGCGCCTCCTTGGTCAGTGAAACATTGCCACCCTTGCTCAGGCTCACGCCCATTTTTCCTCCTCGGAACACGACGAACAATCGACAATGCGTGTGCACCGCCGAAAATGTCATCGGCGACAGATACCACCCAGTCGCCGGAAACGGCCGCCGTGTTACCGGCCATCGCATTGTCACAACGGGATATCGGACGCCCTTGGACACGTCATGCGGAACTGTCGTGGTTTTGTCGTGTCTTCGGCGATCCGTTCCGGACGCCGGTGCGGCATTGTTACGAGGAGGCGTTCAGGGCGAGGAGGAGCATGACGCGTGCACCGCGGAACCGGCTCACTCCGGCCTGCCCGGACGCGAGAGCGGCCCGGCGCCGGACCACCGGGTCAGGACGCCGGCTGCCAGCCGACGCCGTAGGACCTCGCGGGCTCGAGACCGTGGAACCCCGTGCGCACCTCGCCCGCGCTGTCGAGGAAGAGCGGCTTCCGTGCCGGCAGCGGGTCCTCCGCGTCCTTCGAGAAGTCACCGTCGATGCGCCAAAGCCGGGACGGCAAGGCTTCCCGGTCGAACCGGACATTGAGGTCGAACTGCTCGCACGGGAATTCCGGGGTGCAGCAGTAGAAGGGCGCCGGCAGTTCCTCCAGCCGGATGCGGAAGAAGAACTCGTGCTGGTCGCCGGCGTCGAGCACCCGCGGGGGCCGCAGCCGGAACGCCACCCGGGTGGCGGAGACCATCCGCACGGAATGCACCTCACCCCCCGCGACGACGTCGATGCCGAGCTTGGAGAGGTCGGGACGAGCGGTTGTGCTGGTGGGCCGGGCGAGGGAAACACCGTGGTCGATTTCGGCGAGGCCGGCGACGTGGCTGATGATCCGGCGGGTCTCGAAGACTTCGGCGCCGGACGGCGAAAGGGTCAGCTGCACCGCCAGCGTGGAGGTGTGCCACGGCCCCTTCTGGCCGAGGACCGGCGATCGCCCGTAGGCGGGCGGCGACTCGTACGCGGCTTCGGCGATGAGGTAGATGACGTCGTCGGCGCGGCGTTGCATCGTGCGCACGTTGCGGTCGGCCCCGCTGCCCAGCAGTTCGAGCCGCGCGGTGTAGCGCTCGTTCGCGCCGGTGCCGAAGCCCAGCACGATCCGGGCGGTTTCCCGCTGCGACTCGGACAGCTTCTCGATCAGCGTGCGAAGCGTGGTGACAACCTTGCCGCGGACCGTCCCCGGGTTGTCGTCCTCGCGGACGCCGCACACCTCGCGCAGCCGTTCGCCGACTGCGTCGGGCAGGGTCTTCGCCTGGACGCCCAGCCCTTTGCGAAGGGCTCGCAGCTCCGCTGAGAGCGCGTTGATCTTCGCGTCGGCCGCCTCCTGAGCCAAGCCGCACCTCCGTCTTGGTCGTTGCGGGGAGTCTACTCATCTTCCTTGACGACCACGACGTCGTCACCCGTTTCCTCGGTGTTTCCCAATCTCGGGAAACGATGCAGGCCGGCCCGGCGCGTGACGTTTCCCGGCCCGGAGGCAACGCGAAACGCCTGCCGAAAGCGAAATCCGCGAGTGAGGCTTGTGTCGTCGAAATCCTTCGACGACACAGGGAACTCGCGGCCCGGCAACGGCGGCGAGCGGACTCCGGAAAGGGTGAATGCGATGCACACGCACCTCATCATCGTGCTCAGCCAGCTCGTTTCACTGCTGGGCTGACCAGGTCGGAAGCCGGCGGGCCCGGGCCGCCGGCCGACCTTCCCAGATACGGCCGAGCACAGGATGATTGCGGAATGAAGGACTTTGGAGAGGAATTGCGACGACGGCGGATATCGGTCGGTATGTCACTGACCGGCCTGGCGGCCGCGGTACATTTCACCAAGGGCTACCTCAGCAAGGTGGAGAACGGCAAGTCCCGGGTGAACCGGGAGCTGGCCAAGGCCTGCGATCGCGCGCTCGGCGCCGACGGGGAACTGCTCGCGCTGGTCACCGAACCGGCGCTGCCCGCCCGCCGGAACGCCGGCGGGATTGTCGGCCTGCCGGACGGCGGCCGTTACTTCGTCGGCCGGGAAAGCGAGCTCGACGCGCTTTCCGCGCTGCTCGGGACCGCGGACGGCGCCCGGGTCGGCGTCGTGCACGGAATGGCCGGGGCCGGGAAGACGGCGCTGGCCGTCACCGCCGCGCGGCGGGCCGCGCCCGCGTTCCCGGACGGCTGCCTCTTCTTCGACCTCCGGGGGTTCACCCCCGGTGCGACCGAGCTTTCCCCCGCCGAGGCCCTGCGCCGGCTGCTGCGGCTGCTGGACGTCTCGGCCGAGCAGGCGCCCGCCGACGACGACGGCTTGGCCAATCTGGTCCGCGACCAGCTGCGCGGGCGCCGGATGATCCTCGTGCTCGACAACGTGCGCTCGGCGGAGCAGATCCGGCCGATCGTCTCGGGCGACACGGCGTCCCGCATCCTCGTCACCAGCCGGGGCCGGCTCCCCGCGCTCGACGACGCCTGGCACTTCCCGGTGGACGTCCTGCCGCTCGACGACGCGGTCCGCCTGTTCCGGTCCATCGCCGGCGGCCGCGCGCCGGCCGATGAGGACCTGGCCACCGAGATCGTCCGGCACTGCGGCCGGCTCCCGCTGGCGATCCGGATCGCGGCCGCCCGGTTCGTCGCCGGCGGCTGGACGGCGGCGCGGCTGCGGGACCGGCTCGCCGACGAGAACACCCGGCTCGGGGCGCTGGACGACGGCGAGCGGAGCGTCGCCACGGTCTTCGCCGTGTCCTACGCGTCCTTGCCGCCCGACCAGCGGCGGCTGCTCGGCCTGCTCACCCTCCACCCGCCGACCGCGGCGGAAGCGGCGTCGGTGGAAGCCTTGGCCGGCCTCGGCCCCGCCGAAACGGACCGGCTGGTCGACCGGCTGCACGACGCCCACCTGGTCGTCCGCGACGAACGGGGGTGCGTCGAAGTCCACGACCTGATGCGGATGTTCGCGTTGGAGCACGCGCTGCCCGAGGTCGGGGCCGCGGACCAAGAGGTCGCGGCCGCCCGGTTGACCGAACACGCCGTGGCGACCACGATCGCCGCCGACGAACTGGTGGAGCCCCACCGGTTCCGGCCGCCCACCGGGTTGACGCCGCCGTCCTCGGTGCCGTTCACCGACGCGGACTCCGCGTTCGCGTGGCTGGGCGCGCAGTGGCCGACGCTGGTCGAGATCGTCGATTCCGCTGCCCGGCACCGGTTGTACGACCGCTGTTGGCAGCTGGCGTTCGTGCTCCGCGCGTACTTCTTCCGCGAGAAGCTGTTCGAGCCGTGGATCCGGACCCACCGCCGCGCGCTCGAAGCCGCGCGGACAGCCGGCGACCCGAGCGCGACCGGGATGATCCTCAACAACCTGGGCATGGCCCACGTCGAATCGGGCCGCGTCGACGAAGCCATCCGATGCCACCGGCAGGCGCAGGAGCAGTTCGCGCTGGCCGGCGACGACCGGGGAGCGATCGACGCGCTCTCCAGCCTGGCGTGGGCCCGGCTCTACCACGGTGAAGCCGAGACGACGCTGACCGACCTGACGACGGTGCTGGCCGTCTACCGCCGCACCGGGCGCACCCGCAACGTCGTCATCGCGCTTCGCGGGATCGCCTTGGCGGCGGCCGCGTTGGACCGGATCCCGGAGGCGCTCACCGCGGCGCGGGAAGCGCGTGAGCTCGCCCAGCTGCCGATCGACCGCGCGATGTCGGCCAACTGCGAGGCGTGGGTCCGGTTCCGCGACAGCCACTGGGAGGACGCCGAGCGCTGCTACACCGACGCGGCCGAGCTGGCCGACGACGCGGGCAGCGAATACGAGCGGGCGCGGGCGCTCACCGGGCTGGGCAACGCGGCGGCCGCCCGCGGGAACCGGCGAGCGGCGGCTCGCTGGTGGGCGGAGGCCGCCGCGTACCGGGTGACCCTCGATCCTTCGGTGCTCGGTGAGGCCGAGAGCCACCGGCGGCTGGCCGCCGTCGACACCCGCTGATCAGAAGATGATGAAGAAGATGAGCCGTTTCGCCTGCCAGGTCCAGATCCGCCACGCGTAGGAGGCGCTCAGCGCACCCAGGGCGAGCCCGATGAGGCCGGGGAAGACCGACGCGTTCGACAGCAGGACGAAGCCACCGATCGTCAGCACGAGGGTCCAGGCCGTCCACAGCAGGCCGTAGCCCGCCCGCTTCGCCTCGCTGTAGGGACGGACTGCGGTGGTCGGGCCCGGCACCGGGCCGGCAGGGGTCTGCGGTTCCGCACTCATGTTTTCTCCTTTCCGGGGATCGCCCTCTCACGCCGAGGCGAGGTGGGGATCCGGCACTTTGTCCTCCGAATGCGTCCGGTGCTGACCGGGAAACGAATGCCGCATTCCTGGTGCCCTGTCGCCGGCTCGGCCGAATGCGTTGCCACACCGCGAGCATTGTCCCGATTATGTCGCGTTCAGTAACCACCTCGGCACTCGATAGTGTGGTTCTCACCGCCGGAAAAGGGGTCAAAAACACGACACTTCCCAGCCTCGCCGCGCCACGGGTAGCGAAGCCGGCGTGACCGCCGATTAACGGGTGCAGGTAGCCGCAATCCGTAGCGAGGAAGCCGTCATGACCACGCACTGAGTACCGCGCACCGAGGCGGCCGCCGACGTCGGTCCGGCGGCCGGCCCTCCGCACACCTCTCGACCGACCATCCGGAAACCCTTTACCGGCAACAGGAAACGCCTTGTCGGCACCGGATTCGAGCGCGCACCATCAAGGCAGTCCCGATTTCGCGTCCACGTCGAAATCATCGAAAATCCGGCTGGTCCGGGCAATTCGAGGAGTCCGCCATGATGGTTCTCTGTTCGTTTTCGTCGCTGGTGCGGGTCGCCCTGTGGCTCGTCGCCCTCGCCATGGTCGCCGGGCTGGCGCTCGCGGGCACCGCGTCGCCGGCCACCGCGCCGGACTCCGGCCCGGTGCCCACCTCGACGAGAACGGTGGCCACGCCCGAACCGGTCGATCACTGATCGCCGGTGTCACGCGAAGAGCGTCGGGCTGCCCCAGGCGAGAGCGGGAAGCTTGGTCCGCCGACCCGTCACCACCAGCGCAGCGGTGATCAGCGGGCCGACGGTGGTCTTGGGCCGGTACGCCACGAGCTTGAGCCGGAGCACCCCGGTGAGGTCGTTCCGGAGCCACACCGGGTGTCCCATCCGGACCGAGACCTGATCCTGCGGCACCCCGTCGAGGATCACCTGGAAGCAGCCGGTCTGGTCGGCGTCGTCGGCGTCGTCGAGCACCCCGGCGACCGCTTCGAACCGGGTGAACCGCTTGCCCAGGTTGTATTCGACGACGCCCTCGAGCTGGAGCGCGAACACCGACGGCCGGTAGGCGATGCTGCCGGTGTGGCGCATTCCGTCGATCTCGACGTCGCCCACTCGCACGTCAAGACCACGCCGGACGGGGTTCAGTGCGGAGGTGAGCAGCATGCCGCCCCGTTGCGCGCCAATGAAGGTGCCGAGCCGGGGCAGCTCGAAGCGGGGCACCCCGGTGAACGCGATCAGCAGGTCCGCGACACCCGCCACGGTGAACTCGGGGATCTCGTACCGGGTGGTGGAGTGCGCGTTGAGGAACACCGGGATCTCGTCGACGGACCGGCCGGGCAACACGACGGGCAGGAAGCGCCGGGTGGCGCTCGGCAGATCCTTGGTGATGTTGTCCCGGATCATCGCGGCTTCGAACTGCGCGCCCCGACCCTGCTCCGGCACTTCCGCGCCTTCCGCGCGCCGTTTGTAGTCGGGTGACGCGATCACGAGCACGAAGTCGGCCTCGGTGAGCTGCTCGATCGCCCAGAGCGACCAGTCCCGGCGGCCGTCGTCGGCCCACTGGTCGAGGTGGACGTCGACGCCCGCCTCGTCGCGCAAGAACGTGGCGAACTCCCGGACCAGGTTCTTGTGCGCCTCGTCGTCGTGGGAGTAGGTGATGAACACCCGCGGCGACGCCGCCGCGTCCGGATCCGCGGACTCTTGCTGCTCCAGCGTCATGACGTGTCCCTCGGCCGCCGCGGGTGGTCACGTCGATTGAACTCCGTTACCCACGCGGGAAAAGTCGACCGGCCGCGATGTCCGGATATTGTCGCGTTTCACGCCGGCTCGTCCGGCAGGGCCGCCAGCCAGAGGGTCAAGCAGCGCTCCACCGCCAGCAGTTCCGTCACCGTGCAGTTCGATACCACCGCCTCCGGCAGGCGGGACAGCGCCGCCCGCGCCGTCGCCACCCTGGCCGCACTCGCGGGCGTGCACTCCACCAGGATGCGGCGGCGGTCCAGGCGATCCTTCCGGCGGTGGAGGTGGCCCGCTCGTTCGAGGCGGTCCAGCATTCCCGTCACCGCGCCCGTCGAAAGGTGCGTCTCCAGGGCGATGCGCCCCGCGGTCACCGGGCCGTCGGCGCCGCGGAGCGTTTCCAGGCACTGGTACTCCCGGAACGTCAAGCCCAGGCCGCGGGTCACCGCGTCGAAACGCTCGCGCAGCGCCGTTCCCAGGCGGCCGCCCAGGTCCGCGATGCGGCCCGGGTCCGGTGCCGTCGTGCGCATCGCCGCCTCACTTCCGGAGCAACGCTGTGCTGTGCTGGCCGGCCCGGAACACCGGGTCGGCCAGTACCTCCTGCAGCAGGTCGCTCGTCGTGCTGATGCCCGGGCCCGCGATGCGGAACTCGGCGAGCGCGCGCCGCATGCGGGCGATCGCCTGGTCGCGGTCCGGGGCCCAGACGATCACCTTGGCCAGCAACGAGTCGTAGTACGGCGGGACGTGCCAGCCCGCGTACGCGTGCGTGTCCACCCGGACGAACTGGCCGCCCGGCGGGACGAACTCCGTCAGCAGGCCCGGGCACGGCGCGAAGTCGCGCCGCGGGTCCTCGGCGTTCACCCGGCACTCGATCGCGACGCCGTTGGGGCGCACCTCGTCCTGCGTCACCGACAGCGGCAGGCCCGCCGCGACGCGGATCTGCTCGCGGACCAGGTCGATCCCGGTGACCGCCTCCGTCACCGGGTGCTCCACCTGGATCCGGCAGTTCACCTCGATGAACGCCGCTTCGTCGCCGTCCACCAGGAACTCGAACGTCCCCGCGCCGGTGTAGCCGACCGCCGCCGCGCCGCGGACGGCCGCCTGCGTGAGCCGCTCGCGCAAGGCCGGCGGGAGCAGCGGCGCCGGGCTCTCCTCGATCAGCTTCTGGTGCCGCCGCTGCACCGAGCAGTCGCGTTCGCCCAGGTGCAGCACCGTGCCGTGGTTGTCGGCCAGCACCTGGACCTCGATGTGCCGCGCGTTCTCCCAGTACCGTTCCAGGTAGACGCGGTCGTCGCCGAACACGCCGCGCGCGGTCGCCCGCGTCGTGCGGAACGTCGGGAGCAGCTCGTCCCACTCGCGGACCACCGCCATGCCGCGGCCACCGCCGCCCGCGGACGCCTTGATGATCACCGGCAGGCCGACGCGCTTGGTCGTCTCGACCAGCTCGGCCGGCGAGCCGATGGCCTCGGCCGACCCGGGGACCACCGGCAGGCCGGCCGCGGCCATCAGCTCGCGCGCGGTCGCCTTGTCGCCGAGGCGCGCCATGACGTCCGGGTGCGGGCCGATGAACACGATGCCGTTCTTGTCGCAGATCTCGGCGAAGTCCGGGTCCTCCGACAGGAACCCGTACCCGGGGTGGATCGCCTCCGCGCCGGTGCGCAGCGCGGCCTCGATGATCATCGCCGGGTACAGGTAGCTCTTGCGCGGCGCCCCGGGCCCGATCTGCACCGCCTCGTCGGCCAGCCGGACGGCCGCCGAGTCGCGGTCGGCCGTCGAGTGCACGACGACCGTGCGGATCCCCATCTCGCGGCAGGTCCGCACGACGCGCAGCGCGATCTCGCCGCGGTTGGCGACGAGGATCTTGCGGAACGGCGGCTCGGTCTGCGACGTCTGTGACGTCTGCGCTGTCACGGCGTCACCCTTCGGTTCGCGGCCGGAGCAGCAGCAGCGGCTGGCCGTACTCGACGGACTCGGCGTCACCCGCGACGATCTCGGCGACGACGCCGGCCTCCTCGGCGAGGATCGGGTTCATCAGCTTCATCGCCTCGACGATGCCCACCTGCGTGCCGACCTCGATCTCGTCACCGACCTCGACGAACGGCCGCGCACCCGGCTCGGGGCACCGGTAGAAGGTGCCGACCACCGGGGCCGCCACCGCCACCAGGTCCTCGGCCGGGTCGCTCACCTCGGGCCGGGCCACGACGGCGACGCCGTCGGTGACGCGCACCCCCACCGGCCACTCGACCTCGATGCTGGCGCAGCCGAACCGCACCACGGCCCGGCTCGGCGGCTCCGGCGCCGCGCGGACGGCGTCGGCGAGGCTGCGGCCGAGGATCGCCATGGCGTCCTCCGCGTCCAGCCCGCCGAACGTCGAGGACGGCAGCACCGAGTCCTCGTCGGTCGTGATCTCGGGATAGGTCCTGGTCATGCTCAGCTCCGTTCCCGCGCCGCTTCAAGGGTCCCGAACCGGCGGAACTTGGCCCGCCGGGCCGCGGCCAGGCCGGCGCCGTCCCGGCCGCGCAGCTCGCGCAACGCGCACACGACGGCGTCGCGCACGAGCAGTCCCGCGCGCGCCGGGTCGCGGTGCGCCCCACCGGGTGGCTCGGGCACCACCCCGTCGATGACGCCCAGTTCCAGCAACGACCTCGCGTCCACCCGCAACGCCTCCGCGGCGACACCGGCCGCCGCCGGGTCGCGCCACAGGATCGCGGCGCAGCCTTCGGGGCTGATCACCGAGTAGGTCGCGTTTTCGCACAGCAGCACCTGATCGCCGACGGCCAGCGCGAGCGCACCGCCGCTGCCGCCTTCACCGGTGACGACGCTGACCACCGGCACCCGCAGCCCGCCGAGCACCCGCAGGCACTCCGCGATCGCGCCGGCCTGCCCGGCGCGTTCGGCGTCGAGGCCGGGGTGCGCGCCCGGGGTGTCGATCAGGGTCACCACCGGCACGCCGAGCTTGCCCGCCAGCCGCATCAGCCGGGCGGCCTTGCGGTAGCCCGCGGGCGAGGGCATGCCGAAGTTGCGGCGCACCAGTTCGTCGGTCGCGTGGCCCTTCTGGTGGCCGATCAGCATCACCGGCAGCCCGTCGATGGCGGCGAGGCCGCCGATGATGGCCGGGCAGTCCTCGCCCGCGCGGTCGCCGTGCAGCTCGACGAACCCGTCGAGCCAGGAGACGGCGTGGTCGAGCGTGGTCGGCCGGTCGGGGTGCCGGGCGAGCTCGACGGTCTGGCGGATGTCGCGGCGCTCCAGCGCGACGACGTCCCGGATCACCGGGTCGGTGTCGCTCTCACCCCAGTCGGGGTCGACCGGCCGGGTCGCGGTGAACAGCGCCGCCAGCACGAACGGCAGCTCGGCGCGGGCGCGGACGTCGTCCACGAGTCCGTGCTCCAGCAGGAACTCCGAGGACTGGAAGCCTTCCGGCAGCCGCTGCCGGATCGTCTGCTCGATGACGCGCGGGCCGGCGAAACCCATGCGGGCGCCCGGTTCCGCGACGATCACGTCGGCGAGCGTCGCGAACGACGCGGCGACCCCGCCGAACGTCGGGTCGGTGACGAGCGTGACGGTCAGCAGCCCGGCCTCGTCCAGCGCGGCCATCGCGTTGCTGGTCTTGGCCATCTGCACCAGCGAGAGCACGCCTTCCTGCATCCGGGCGCCGCCCGACGCGGTGACGACCAGCAGCGGGACGCGGTCGGCGAGCGCCGTCTCGGCGGCCGTCGTGATCGCCTCGCCCGCGGCCGTGCCGAGGCTGCCGCCCAGGAACCCGAAGTCCATCACCGCGACGACCACGGGCGCGCCGCGGATGGCCCCGCGGGCGACGAGCACCGCGTCCGACGTCCCGCTGCTCTCCCGCGCCTTGGCCAGCCGGCGCTCGTAGGGCTGCAGGTCGGTGAACTCCAGCGGGTCGTGCACGGTCGCGGCGGGCTCGACCAGCTCGGCCGACCCGGGGTCGAGCAGCAGGTCGAGCCGTTCGGCCGCGGTCAGCCGGAAGTACCGGCCGCACTCGTAGCAGACCTTGGCGCCGCGCTCGAGGCGCTTGCGGTAGAGCAGCGAGCGGCAGTCCGGACAGGACAGCCACTCCTCCTCCACCGGCCCGGCCGTGTCCGGCGGGCGGTTCGTCACCGAAGTCGTCATGACGCACCGTCTCCCTCTTGCGTCTCGGAATGGTGTTCCTCGGTTTGAAAGCCGGAGTCAGGGGCCGGGCTGAACGGCGGCTGCCCGGCCAGCGCGCCGCCGCACTCGATCAGCACGCCGAGCACGGCCCGGCCCGCCGTCCGCCACCGCGGTTCCGCCGTGAACTCGGGGTTCACGGCGCGTCCGGTCCCGAGCGGGTCGCGGCGACCCGGTAGACGGCGAACGGCCGCGCCAGCGACAGATCGCGGTAGGGCCGCAGCGGCGCCGTCTGGTCCTTGTGCCCGGCGCCCTGCTCCCAGGCGTCGAACGCGGCCAGGTCGGCCCAGGAGCTGACCACCACGAAGCCGTTCTCGGCGTGGACCGAGCGCAGCAGCTCGTTGCCCAGCAGGCCGGGCGTGCCCGCCAGCCGGTCGCCGGCCTCGTGGTAGGCCGCTTCGATGCCGGCGGCGTCGTCGGTCACGTGGTAGAGCAGGACGCGCACGCCGCCGTCGGTCACCGGGCCACCGCCCAGTCCGCGTGCGCTCGACCGGCTTCGGCACTGCCGGCCAGGTGGGCGACGACGTGCATGGTCGTCATCGAGCCGCCCGAGCGGAACGGGTGCAGCTTCTGCCGGTGCTCCAGGTGCCGGTCGCTGGTCTCGAACTCCCGGAAGCGCGGCTCGTCGACCCAGTCGCTGACGATGTAGTAGACGCCGTCCTCGTCCGACCGCGACAGCCACTGCCCGAGGTTCGCCGGGTGCGACGTCACCGAGTCGCCGATCTCCGCCCAGACGCGCTCGAACTCGCCGCCGAGGCCGGGCTTGATCTCCATCCGCAGCATGACGCGGAACGCGGCGGCCATCAGGCGATCCCGCCGTCGACCGAGACGACCGAGCCGGTGACGTACCGCGCGTAGTCACTGCTGAGCCAGGACACCGCGCCGGCGACCTCGTCGGGCGTGCCGAGGCGGCCGAGCGCCGTCTTGTCGCTGTAGCGCTGGATCATCAGCGCGCGCTGCTCTTCCGGCATCGCGTCGATGGCCTCGGTGTGGATCATGCCGAGGGACAGGATGTTGAAGCGGATACCTCGTGAACCCAGTTCACGAGCAACCGACCTGTGGAGTCCGTGCAACGCCGCTTTGGTGGTGGTGTAGTGCGCCCGCAGCGGGATGCCGACCTCGATCGACTTCGAACTCATGCTCATCACCGAACTTCCCTCGTGCAGCAAGGGAAGCGCGCCCTGGATGACCAGGTGCACGGCCGTGACGTTGGTGTCGAGCGTCCGCTGCCAGTCCTCGAGCGACAGCTTTTCGTACGGCACGTGGTTGATGATCGCGGCGTTGTTGACGATGACGTCGAGCTGCCCGAAGCGCGTCCGGCACTCGCCGAGCAGCTCGGTGATCTGCGCCGGGTCGGCCAGGTCGGCGCGCACGACGTGGTGGTTGCCGCCGATCTCCTTAAGCTCGCGCTCCAGCGAAAGGGCGGCTTCGCCCTCCTGCCGGTAGCACGTGACGACGTCGACGCCCTGGCGTGCCAGCGCGAGCACGACGCCGCGGCCGACCCCGCGCGTCCCGCCGGTCACGAGTGCCTTCTTGCCTGCCAAACCGAGATTCATCAGGTCCTCCGTGTTCTGGTGACGTGGGCGTCGCGGCTCACAGCGACAGGCCGAGCGCGAGGCAGTTGGCGAGCAGGGCGAGCACCGACAGCGCGGTGCGCGTCCGGTTCCACCGGCCCCACGCCGGCCGCGGGTCGCGGCCGGCGAAGTCGGCGGGCAGGTCGTCCGGGTCGAGGGCCCGCACCCACTTGTTGACCGGGACGTTCTTGAGCAGGGAGATGGTGATCGTGGCCAGCGCGAGCACGGTCGCGGCCAGGAACAGCGGCCGGGTGCCGGCCGCGTCCGCGACCAGCGCGAGCGTGACGTCGCCGAGCACGGTCACGATCAGGCAGACCGGCATGAACGGGTCGTAGCGCGTGGCGAAGAAGGCGTGCGCGTGCACGTACCGGTCCGCCGGCAGGCTCTGCAGCAACGGCCAGCCCCCGAGCTGGGTTCCCATCAGGACCCCCGCGGCGAGGCCGTTGGCCAGGATCACGAGCGGGACGAGCACCTGCAGCACCGCACACCTCCTTCACTGCTCGCTTCAGACGACGGCCCGCGCCGCCGCCTCGACCTTGTCCTTGATCAGCCGCATCTGGATCGGCGTGTTGGTGTTGAGCCGGTCCTGCATCGCCTGGTCGCCGACCGGCGCCTGCGGCTTCATCTCGAAGTCCTGCACCCAGCGCATCCGGGTGCCTTCGGGGACCGCGAAGTACTCCCAGTAGATCCACATGTACTTGAACGGGCCGGTTTCGACGCGCTGCGAACGCACGGTGTGCGTGGCCTCGTCCGGCGTCCGCGCGGACACCCAGCCCCAGACCTTGCCGGTCTCGTCCGGGTGCAGCGCGAGGCGGAAGCGGATCGTTCCGTCCTTTTCGGACAGCACGGTCGCCTCGGAGTACTCGCTGAACAACGTCGTCCACGTCGGGATGTCGTTGGTCATCGCCCAAACGAGCTCGAGCGGCGCGTCGATGACGATCTCGTTGTCGGTGTGCCCGGCCATCTCAGACGGCCGCCTTCGAGAGCAGGTCGTTGACGAACGCGACGGCGTCGCCGGGCGTGGTCGTCTCCGAGACGGCGTCGTCCGGCAGGCTCACGCCGTAGCGGCGCTCGACCTGGCTGCGCAGCTCCAGCATGGCCAGGGAGTCGTAACCGAGGTCCGCGAACTCGACGCCGGCGATGTCGCCGTCCAGCTCGACGCCTTCGTCGACGCCGGCGCTGGTCGTCATGATCTCCTTGAGCTCCAGCAGGGTGAACTCGCTCATGGGTTTCTCCGTTCTTCGGTGCTACGGGCGGCACAAGACGAGTGCGGCGGTGAAGCCGCCGTGACCGCGGGCCAGTACGAGCGCGGTGCGCAGGTCGGCGTCACGCGGCCGGGTCACCAGGTCGAGGTCGCAGCCCGGGGCGAGCCGCTCCGGGCCGACGGTGTGCGGGACGATCCCGGCCCGCATCGCGAGCAGCGCGGTCGCGACGTCGAGCGCGGCGCCGCCGCCGTAGAGCCGGCCGGTCAGCGTCTTCGGCGCGGTGACCGGTACCGACCCTGGTCCGAACGTCTCGACGAGGGCTCGAGCCTCGATCAGGTCGGCGGCCGGCACGCCGGACGCGTCGGCGAACACGACGTCCACTTCGGACGGTGTGACGCCGGCGTCGGCCAGGGCCCGCGCGATGGTGCGCCGGAGGACCGGCGGCCGGTCGGAGCCGGGCGGCGGGTCGAACCCGGCCGCGTACCCGGCGATGACGCCGTACGCCTCGACGCCCCGCTCGCGGGCGCTTTCGGCGCTCTCCGCGATCAGGATCGCGCCGCCCTCGCCGGGCAGGTGCCCGGACGCCTCGACGTCGAAGGGGAGGTACGCGCGGGCCGGGTCGTCCACTGTGGACAAGCCGCCGGCGGACAGCTGGGCCACGAGACCGTACGGGCACAGCGACGCGTCGGTGCCACCGCTGACGACGACCCGCGAGCCGCCGCGGATCAGCCGCCGCGCCTGGCCGAGGACGTCGAGCCCGCCCGCCTGTTCGCAGGCCAGCACGCCGCACGGGCCGCGCATGCCGTGCCGGATCGAGATCTGGCCGGTGGTCGCGGCGTAGAACCAGGCAATGGACTGGTACGCGCCCACCCACGACGGCCCGTTCTGGTACAGCCGCTCCATCTCGTGCTGCCCGAACTCGGTGCCGCCGGACGAGCTCGAGGTGACGACGGCCATCTCGAACTCGGGCACGCCCGCCGGGTCGAGCGCGGCGTCGGCCAGCGCGTCGGCCGCGGCGGCGAGGCCGAGGTGCGTCCAGTGGTCGGTCTGCGGGATCAGCCGACCGGGAATCCGCTCCTTCGCGGAGAACCCGGGCACCTGGCCGGCGTGCCGGACCGGGTAGCCGGAGGCGTCGAAGCGGTCGATGCGGGCGATGCCCGACTTGCCCGCCAGGACCGCCTCCCAGTGCGCCGTGGCGCCGATCCCGGTCGGCGCGACCACGCCGATCCCGGTGACGACCGTGCTCATCGATGCCCTCCACGCGAAAAGAATCCGAGACGGATAACGGCAAACGCTTTCCTGCTCACGCGATCCAGAATGCGGACCACCCCTACAACCCACCTAGGACGGGACTCGAAACCGCTCAGGCCGGGACCAAGGCGACCGCGTTGACGACCACTGCGACCAGCGCCAACGCCGTCCGCAGCAGGTGGAAGCGGCGCCACAATGGACGCGGGTCGCGCCAGTCCGGCGGAACGCTTTCCGGGTCGAGGGATTTGACGACGCGGTTGATCGGCACGTTGCAGAAGTGCGAGACGATCGAAACCGCCAGCAAAAGCACCGCGGCGACCGCGAACAACCCGTTCCCGGAATCGGCCGTGAACACCAGCACGATGTCGATCACCGTCGAGGAAAGCACGATGATCGGCATCGTCGGGTCCCACCGCTTGCCGATCAGCTGGTGCGCGTAGACGTACCGGTCGGCGGGCATCGTGATCAGGGCGGGCAGCACGCTCAGCGCCACCGCGAACAGCACCCCGGCCACGACACCGCTGCCGGCCAGCACCGCGACGGACAGCAGCCACGTGATCATGGCCGGACAGCCGCCCGGGACAGCTCGACGACCGCGGCCGCGTCGTCGTCACCGCGGCCCGCGTCGAGCAGTTCTTCGAACCGCTCGGCCGCTTTCGACGTCAGTGGCAGCGATGCTCCGTGCCGCTCCGCCTCGGCCGTCGCGAGCCGGAGGTCCTTGTGCATCAACGTCGTCCGGAACGCGGCCGGGCGGTAGGAGCGACGCCGCATGAAGTCCGCGCGGAACGCCAGCACCGGCGAGCGCCAGCCGCTGTTGTCGAACGCGTCCAGCAGCAGGTCGCGTTCCATGCCCATCGACTCGGCGAGCGCGACCGCCTCGGCCAGCCCGGCCGTCTGCACGCCGAGCAGCAGGTTGAACGCCAGCTTCAGCACACCCGCACTGCCGGGCCCGCCGAGGTAGCGGACGTCCCGGCCGAGCGCGGACAGCACGCCGGACACGTCGTCCGCCCACGCGCGCTCGCCGGCCACGAACACCCGCAGCTCACCGGTCGCGGCCATCTTCGGGTTCCCGATGACGCACGCCTCGACCCGCCGCACGCCGAGCGCGTCGAGCCGCTCGGTGATCTCCTCGGCGAAAGCGGGCGACACCGTCGAAGTGTCCACAATGGTCAGTCCGGGCCGCAGCCGGGTCGCGAGGCCGTCGAACACGACCTGCGTGACAGCGGCTTCGTCGGCCAGGCTGAGCAGCACCACGTCCACGTCCGCCGCGGCTTCCGCCGGGGACGCGGCGATCCGCGCCCCCGCTTCCGCGAGCGGGGCGGCCTTCGCCGCGGTCCGGTTGTAGGCGGTGACCTCGAACCCGGCGGCGAGCAGGGCCCGGGCCATGCCCCCGCCCATCATCCCGAGGCCGATCACGCCGATGCGTGCCAGAGTCATGGCTCAGCTCCCCGCCGGGTGGGTCGCCACGGACAGCTGGGAGACGCACCGCATGGTCGCGTTCCGGAAGTACTCGGCGAACCCGGAAGCGCTGTCGGTGTCGCGCTGCTCGGCGAGGTACGGCGCGAGCTCGTGCTCGACCGTGTGCACCCCGCTCTGGGCCGCCATGTGCTTGCCGACGGCCGCGAAGTCGCCTTCGAAGTGGATGAACCGCACGACGATGTCGTCCTTGACGAACACGGCCGTGCCGAGCAGCCGGCCGGCCGCGTCGCCGTCGTCGCCGCGGAAGTCCGGGGTGTCGACCCGCTTGAACCGCGCGAAGACGTCGGCGATCTCGTCCTCGAACCCGGGCTTGACCCGGTAGGTGATGGCCGCGTAGGGCATTACACGTGTCCTTTCTGGACATCAGCGACATCGACGACGTCGGCGACTTCGGCGACGAGCGCGTTGCCGAGCGTGCGGCGGGACAGCAGGAAGACGACGCCGATGAGGGCGGCCACCCCGCCGAGGGAGGCGTAGTAGACGGGCTCACTCATGGCCGTGCTCAGCCGCACCAGCATGCTGCCGAGCCCGCCACCCAGGGCGGCGAACAGCCACAGCATCCCGATGACGCGGCCGATGAACTCCGGCCCGAGCACGTCGGCGGCCGACGAGATCGCGACCGCCGCGATGATCACCTCACCGGCCGCGTGCAGCAGGTAGACCAGCGCGAGCCAGAGCAGTGACACCTGCTGACCGTCTTCGGCGAGCGAGGACCCGACGCACATCACGAGGAACCCGGTGCCCACCATCACCAGGCCGACGCCGAGCTTCACGCCGACGCCGTCGACCGCGGGCAGCACCTTGGCCACCACCGGGGCGAGCACCAGGATGAACGCTGGCGTCGCCGCCTGCAGCCAGCTGGCCGGGATGCCCAGGCCGAACACCGTCAGGTCGGTGTGGTCCCGCGCGAACAGCGTCAGCAGCGACGCCGAGTGCGCGATGATGATCCAGAACAACGTGGCCCCGAGGCACACCGCGAGGTAACCGCGCAGCCGGCGCCGCCGCCCCGCGGTGAGCGCCGGGTTCCGGTACAGCGTCACGTACCCCACGACCGGCAGCAGGATGCTGAGCACGCTCGCGATCATGATCGCGGTGGTCGCGGACAGCCGGCCGGTCACGGCCAGCAGCGCGACGAGCACCACGACGAGCCCGAGCACCAGGCCCGCCCCGCGCAGGGCCCGGCGCCGCTCGACCGGCGTGGCCGGCCGGCGCGCGCGCATCCCGGTGCCGCCGAACTGCCCGGCCGAGAAGGCCAGCAGCACCGCCGTCACCAGGACGGCCGCCGAAGCGACCGAGAACCCGAGGTGCCAGCTGACCTTCTCGCCGAGGTAGCCGGTGATCAGCGGCGCGGCGAGCGCCGAGATCTGGACGCCGACGTACATCAGCGAGATGCCCGACTCGCGGCCGCGGCGGCCGTCGAACATCAGGTTGATCAGCGCCTGGTGGTTCGGCTTGAACAACCCGCCACCCGCGGCGAGCAGGATCAGGCCGGCCGTGGTGGCCCAGCCGGTCGGCGCGGCCAGCGCCAGGTAGCCCGCGCCGCTGAGCACGCAGCCGCACAGCAACCCGCGCCACTGCCCGAGCAGCCGGTCGCCGATCCAGCCGCCGGGCAGCGAGAGCAGGAACATCACGCTGATCCAGGCGCCGAACAACGCGGCCGCGTCGGCCGTGCGCAGCCCTAGGCCGCCGCGCTCCACCGGCGCGGCGGCGTACAGCACGAGGATCGCCTGCATGCCGTAGAACCCGAAGCGCTCCAACGTGTCCGTGACGAACAGCGTCGTGTACCAGCGCGGCATCCGTCGCAACGAGACAGTGCCGTCGAGCGCGACCCGGTCGATCTCCGGCGCGCTCACGCCACGCCCTCGGGCGGCAGGCCGCTGGCGCGGGTCAGCACGTCGGCGAGCACGGTGTCCTGGTCGGCGACCTTGCCGGCCGAGCGCCACGCGACGAACGCGTCCGGCCGCACGAGCACCGCGCCGTCCGCCGAGACGCCGTACGCCTTGGCCCAGTCGCGGTCGACGGCGGTGATCTCGCCGCCGTCGATCACCTGGACCTCCAGCGGCAGGCCGGTCTGCTTGGCGACGCGCTCGGCGGCCTCGACCCAGCCGTTGGCGCGCGAGCCGGTGAGCAGCACGAACTTGTCCCAGAACAGGTCTATTGTGGACAGTCGCTGCCCGTTGCGCTCCAGCCAGACGTGCGGCGCGCGCGTGCCGGGCTCGCCGGCCAGCTCCAGGCCCGGGCTGAGCGTCGGGGCGTCCGCCTGACCGCCGGTGATCGCCTCGGAGTGGTAGCGGTACCCGAGGGTGATGATGACGTCGTCCACCAGGGACGCCCGGGTCTCTTCGTCGGCGTAACCGTGCCGGATCCGGTTGCGCACCATGGCCTGGCGGGCCATCGCCCCGCCGACGCCGCGGCGCTCGGCGTCGTAGCTGTCGAGCAGCGCGTCACCGCCCGTGCCGGCCAGCACGGCGGCGATCTTCCACGCGAGGTTGTGCGCGTCGTGGATGCCGGTGTTGGCGCCGAACCCGCCGGCCGGCGGGTGCACGTGCGCCGCGTCGCCGGCGAGGAAGACGCGCCCGCTGCGGAACGTGTCGGCCACCAGCTGCGCGCCCTGCCACGGCACCTTCGCGACGATCTCGACGTCCATGTCCGGCACCCCGGCGGCCGTGCGCACGATCTCGACGCACCGCTCGTCCGGGTAGTCGGCGGGCGTCTCGCCCTTCTCCGGGTAGTACAGCGGCGCGGCCAGCCACGGGTCGGCGCCGTGCAGCCGCGACAGGCCCATCAGCGTGCCGGGCGCCGCGGTGGCGTAACACAGGATGAACTTGCGGTCCTTGAGCACCGACGTCAGCTGCGGCGCGCGGAAGTACACGCTCAGCGCGTTGAACACGGTGCCGATGCCACTGCGCTCGACGCCGAGCGCCTTGCGGATCCGGCTGTTCGCGCCGTCCCCGGCGACCAGGTAGTCGGCCCGGACCGTGGTCTCCTCGCCGGTGGTGAGGTCCTTGATCTGCGCGGTGACGCCGTCGGAGTCCTGGGTGAACGACGTCAGCCGCGTCCCGAACCGGATGTCGGCGCCCGCGCCGCGGGCCAAGTCGGCCAGCACGCGCTCGTAGCGGTCCTGGCCGCAGCCCATCACGCGCTCGGGGCTGACGGTCGGGCCGTCGAGCGACGGCGACTCCAGCACCTCGGCGTCGTCGATCTCGGCGAAGGTGCGGACCTGGATGATGCCGCCTTCGAAGTACGGGTGGGAGTCGCCGACCTCGAGGGCGCGGATCTCCTGGTTCACCCCGGCGGCGCGGAACAGCTCCATGGTCCGGGCCTGCAGCCCGGGCGCCCGCGGCAGCGTGGACGTGCCGTCCCGCTGCTCCACGAGCAGGGGCCCGACGCCGTGGCGGGCCAGGAACAGCGCGGTCGAGATGCCGACCGGGCCGGCGCCCACGACGAGCACCGGCACTCGGATGTCAGTCATGCGTTTTCCTTTGCTCGCGGCCGGGTTACAGGCAGACCTTGGCCAGCTCGTCGAGCTGGTCGACGTCGGACGTGCAGGGGAAGAGCAGCAGTTCGTCGCACCCGGCGGCGGCGTAGGCGTCGATCGTCTCGCGCAGCCGGGTCTCGTCGGAGATGACGCCGTTCGCCAGGAACTGCGCCTTCTCGCCCATGTAGGAGTAGTAGTCGAGCAGGTAGCGGCCGCCGGCCGCCTTGCGCTCCTCGCCGAGGGCGACGTAGGTGAGCGCGCCCATCTTCGGCGTGTCCGTGCGGCCCGCCGCGACGAACGCCGTGCGGACCTGGTCGGCCTGTTGCGGGTAGCGCGAAACCGGGCCGCCACCGGACACCCAGCCGATGCCGTGCTCGGCGGCGCGGCGGATGAACGCGGGCCCGTTGCCACCGGCCCAGATCGGCACGGCCGCGCCGTTCGACGGCTTCGGGCCGATGCCCGGCACCGGGCCGCGGCCCGCCCAGACCTCCTTGAGCTCGCCGAGCAGCTGGTCGAGCCACTTGCCGCGGGTGTGGAAGTCGACGCCGGTGGCGAGGAAGTCGTCTTCGCGCCCGCCGGCGGCGACGCCGACCACCAGCCGCCCGCCGGAGAGCCGGTCGATGCTCGCCAGTTGCTTGGCCAGCAGCGCCGCGCTCGGCCAGTAGCCGGCCAGCAGGATGGTCGGGGCCAGGGTGATCCGGCTGGTGGCGGCGGCCGCCGCGGCCAGCGCCACCGTGGCGTCGTAGCTGTCGTACACCAGCCGGTCGAGCACGGCCAGCGTGCTGAACCCGAGCTCGTCCGCGCGAGCGGCGAACTCGATCAGCTGCCGGCCGTCCGTGCCGGGGACGGTGTTGGGCAGGCCCACTCCGATGTCCATAACTCCTCCTGTCTTTTCAGCCGGCCGAGTCAGCCGGCCACGCGCGCCGGGAGCACCGACTCGTCGAAGTCGATCCGTTTGAGCGACCACTTCGCGACCTGCAGCGACATCGCGACGGCGTCCGTCGCGTACCCGAGCATTTCCGTCTGGTACCGCTCGGAAGCCAGCGCGACCGGCTGCTCGCCGCGGTCGGCGGCGAGCAGTTCGCGGGTGAGCGTCGCGGCGTCGCGCAGCGCGGTGTTCGCGCCGACACCACCGGACGGCGGCATCGCGTGGACGGCGTCGCCGAGCGGGATGACCGGGCCCGGTTCCCACGGCTCGATCGGCGCGGTCGCCCGGACGGCCACCGGGAACGTCTCCTCGACGTCGGCGAACTCCATGATCGCCCGCAGGTGCGGGTGCCAGCCGGTGGTGCGGGCCTTCGCGAACTCCCACAGCGCGGCGCCGCTCATCGCGAGGAACTGCTCGTCCGGCATCCCGGTCGCGGTGCGGTGCATGGAGAACACCGACATGAAGTAGTCGTCGCACGGCTCGAAGGCCAGCTCCGGCCACAGCCGCGCGGACGCCGTCGCCGGCTCGGTCCGGAAGACCATCGGCATCAGGCCGAGCTTGTGCTCGTCCGAGCCGATCACCCAGGTGAACCGGTCCTGCAGGATCTCCGGCAGTTCCGCGCGCAGCCGCGCGGTCATCGGGATCCGGCCGAAGATCGTCCGGACGCCGAGGTCGCGCGGCTCGGCTCCGCCACGCGCCCGCCGGATGCCGGAGTTCGCGCCGTCCGCGGCGACGAGCACGTCCCCGGTGTCGACGCTGCCGTCCGCGAACTGCACGGCGACCGTGCCGTCCGGCTGGACCTCGTGGTGGGTGTAGCGCTTGCCGAAGTGGACGGCGTCGGTGAGCCCGGCCAGCAGCACCTTCCGCAGCGTGACGCGGTCGACGGCGTCGACCTTGTCCGCCTGCCCGGCCCGCGGGTCGCTCATCTCCGGAGTCCACTGTGGAGTGAGGTGCTCGTCGTAGTTCGCCATGCCGAAGCCGTAGCGGCTGTTCGCCGTCGCGGTCAGTAATGTCTGGACGCGCTCGGGCAGGCACTCCCGCAGCGCGCGTTCGCCGTCCTGGCTGATGTGCAGCCGGTAGCCCTGGTTGCGGCCGCGGATCGAGTCGTCGCGTTCGTGCACGGAGACGTCGACACCGGCCTTGCGCAGCCCCTGGGCCAGGCACAACCCGCCGACACCACCGCCGATGACGACGACCCGCAGGCCGCGTCGCGCGGTGGCCATCAGACCCCGCCGTCGACGTTGAGGGTGACACCGCTGATGTACTTCGCCGTGTCACCGGCGAGGAACAGCACGGCGCCGGCGACGTCTTCCGGCTGGCAGATCCGGCCCAGCGCCGTCATCCCGACGATCCGCTCGACGGCGTGCGGCGGCAGGCCCGCGCCCGGCTCGGTCTCGGTGAGACCGGGGGCGACGGTGTTGACCCGGATGCCGCGCGGGCCGAGCTCCTTGCACAGGCCGCGGGTGAAGCCGATCAGCGCGGCCTTCGACGCGGTGTAGTGCACGCCGTTGACCCGGCCGCGCAGCGCGACCGACGACCCGACGTTCACCACCGACGCGCCGTCGGTCAGCAGGTCCAGCACGGCCTGCGTGACCAGGTAGGCCGACGTCACGTTGTGGTCGATGAGCCGGTCCCACTCGGCGTCGTCGATCTCCCCGAAGGGGACCCCGCCGTCGACCCCGACGTTGTTGACGACGACGTCGAGCCCACCCCAGTCGGCTCGCACCGTCTCCGCCAGCGCCGCGACGTCCGCGCGGCGCGTCACGTCCGCCTGCACCAGTCGGTGGTGCTCGCCGAGCGCCTTAAGTTCCCGCGCCAGGCTTTCCGCCGCCTCGTCACCGGTTCGGTGGCCGGCGAGCACCCAGGCTCCGGCCCGGGCGAAGGCGAGCGCCGTGGCCCGGCCGATCCCCTTGGTGCCACCGGTCACCAGTACTCGTTTGCCCCGCAGTCCTTGCTCCACCGGACGCCACCTTTCCCGTTCGACTTGGCCGTGAGCCTGACAAGGACCGCTGAACCGGAACTCGAACCCGGGTGGAGGCCGCCGGTTCCACGCCGGTTCGAGTTGCGCTCCACCCCGCGGTGGAACGGTGACGACAGATCCGGCCCGGTCAGTGGCCGCGCGAACTGTCGAGAAGGGAAGTCGGCACATGACGAGTACCGCACCGGATGTCAGCACCCCGGCGGGAATCATCAGGCTCTGCAACGCTTTCTGTGACGCCAAGGCGTTGCTCACCGCGGTGGAACTCGACCTGTTCACCAAGCTGCACTCGGGCTCGGCGACCGAGGAGCAGCTCCGGAAGAGCCTGGCGCTGCACGGGCGCGGCCTCGGCGACTTCCTGAACCTGCTGGTGGCGCTGGGCCTGCTGGAGAAGGAGGGCGACCGCTACCGCAACGCCGCCGGCGCCGACCGCTACCTGGTGACGAACCTCCCGACGTACGTCGGCGGCTTCATGCACCGCGCCAACAACAACCTGTACCCGGCGTGGGGCCTGCTCACCGAGGCGCTCAAGACCGGGAAGCCGCAGGCCGAGGGCGACTTCGAGCAGGTCATCGCGAACCCGAAGGTGCTGGGCCAGTTCATCCGGATGATGGACGCGCTCACGCAGGTGCTCGGGCCGCAGCTGATCGAGGCGTTCGAGTGGTCGGAGTTCAAGACCATGCTCGACATCGGCGGCTGCCGCGGCAACATGGCGAGCCAGATCGTCAAGGCGAACCCGGACCTCTACGGGCACGTCTTCGACCTGCCGCCGATGAAGCCGTTCTTCACCGAGCACATGGCGACGCTCGGCCTGACCGACCGCCTGGAGTTCCACGGCGGCAACGTCTTCCACGACGACCTGCCATCGGCCGACCTGGTGGTGCTGGGCCACATCCTGCACGACTTCGACCGCGACCACCGCAAGCGCATCCTGCAGAAGGCCTCGGCGTCGGTCAACCCCGGCGGCACGCTGCTGGTGTACGACCGCATGCTGGACGAGGACCCCCGCCACGTCGAGAACCTGGTGATCAGCATCGACATGCTCCTGGTCAGCGACGGCGGCTCGGAGTACCCGGCCTCGGAGGTCCGCGAGCACGCCGCGGAGGTCGGCTTCACGGACTTCACGTCGAAGCCCCTGGGCGACTACGACACCCTGGTCGTCCTTCGCCGCCCCGCCTGAGTCCCGCACCCCAAGGGCCGTGAAGGCCTCCTTACCGGCTCTTACGGCCGGTAAGGAGGCCTTCACGGCTTTTCGCTACCCCCGGGGAGGCCGGCCGCAGAGTGAGCCGACCCTCCGGGGTCCGGGTGTCGGCGCGGACCTGAGACGCGACGCGTGTCGTCCTCGGAATCACGCGTGTCGACCCTTCAATCACGCGTGTCGACCCTGGGATCACGCGAGCCGACCCTCCAGACACCCGAACCGACCCTCCAAGCGCGCGAGCCGACCCTCCGGGGCCGGGCAGGGTCCGTGATCGAAGGGTCGACTCGCGTGATCAGGAAGCCGACACGCGTGATCAGAGGGTCGACACGAAGAACGGGCCGGGATCCGACAGGATCCCGGCCCGTTCTCGTGGCGGCAGGTACGGCGGGTCAGGCGGGTACCGGGCTCCGGGGCACCGCGAACTGCGTGACGCACCGCAGCATGCTTTCCCGGAACGTCCGGACGAAACCCTCCACCGTCCCCGTGTCACGCGGGTTGTTCAGGTACGGCGCCAGCTTGCGCTCCACCTCCCGCACCCCCGGCTGGTTCGCCATGAAGCGGGCTACGGCGTCCAGGTCGCCGTCGTACTCGATGAACCTCACCAGCGTCGCGTCCCGGATGAACACCGCGGTCGCCAGGATCCGGGCACCGTCCGGCAGGACGCTCGACCTCGGACGCTGGAAGTCCGCGAACACCTCGGCGACGTCGTCCTCGCAGCCGCTCTTGATGTCGTAGGTGATCGCCACGTACGGCATCAGCGGGCCTTCCGGCAGACGACGGCCGTCTCGAGGCCGTCGAACAGCGCCACCGTCGTCGTCGACTCGAAACCCGCGGCCGACGCGTACTCGCGGCAGTCGGCGATCGTGTACTCCGAGCCGCCCGGGGTCACCACCAGCAGGTTCAGGCAGCCCAGCAGGCCGACCTTGTTGACGCGGCGGTCGTCGTCGATCATCCGGTCGTAGATCACCACGATGCCGCCGGGGTTGACGGACTCGTACGCGCGCCGCACCAGCGTCGCGCGCTCCTCGTCGTTCCAGTCGTGCAGGATGTGCCCGAAGATCAGCACGTCCGCCGGCGGGATCGGCTCGGTGAAGAAGTCGCCGACGACGAACCCGACGCGCCCCGTGGTGCCCTTGGCCGCCATGTGCTCGTGGAACAGCTCGGCGATCTCCGGCCGGTCGAACACGACGCCGTCCAGGTGCGGCTGGGCCTTCACCAGCGACGCCGACAGGTTGCCGCGCGCGCCGCCGACGTCGACGAACGTCTTGTGCTCGGCCCAGTTGACGCCGTCGGCCAGCTCGGTCGCGATGTGCGTCGTCCACGCGTCCATCGCGGCGATGAACGAGCGCCGCTCCTCCATGTCCTCGTACAGCCGCTCGAAGTAGTCCGCGGTGTCCCAGCCGATGAACGGCTTGCCCGAACGAAGGCTTTCGGTCAGCCCGCCCCAGGCGCGGAACAGGTGCTTGCTCGCCTGCCGCATCCAGCCGCCGAGGAAGGTTTCCTTGTGCTCGTCGAGGAAGTACCCCGTGGTCGCGGTGTTGCGGTAGAGCCCGTCCTCGCGCTCCAGCAGGTCGAGCGAGACGAGCGCGTCGAGGAAGTCCCGCGACGAGCGCGGGTGCAGGTCCAGCTTCGCCCGCAGTTGCTCCTCGCTCGCCGACCCGGCGCCCAGTTCGGTGAACAGGCCGATCTCGACGGCGGTCAGCAGCGTCTTGGCGGCCCAGAACGACGTCCCCAGCTCGATCAGCGGCCGGGCGTTGATCGCGGAAACCGTGCCCTGGTCAGCAGTGGTGGTCATGAACGGTCCTTCCTTGCGTGGTGTGATCAACAGGGGTCACCACTGCAGCGGCAGGGTGTCCGGTCGGGTGAACGCGCGGTTCGCGCTCCACTCGAGTTCGGCGGGCGGGACGGCGATGCGGAACTCGCCGAAGTGCTCGAGCATCCGGTCCAGCGCGACCGTCAGCTCGACCCGGCCCAGGTGCGCGCCGAGGCAGTGGTGGATGCCGTGCCCGAAGGCGAGGTGCGGGTTGTGCGCGCGGGTCAGGTCCACCTCTTCGGCGCCGGTGAAAACGCTTTCGTCGCGGTTCGCGGAGTTGATGCACGGCAGCACCGCGTCGCCCGCCTTGACCGTGATGCCGCCGATCTCCATGTCCTCCAAGGCGATCCGGATCGGCCCGACCCCGCCGCCGGCCTGCGAGTACCGCAGCAGCTCGTCGACGGCGGCCGGCAGTTCGTCGCGGTGCTCGACGAGCCGCCGCACCGCGCCCGGCTGTTCGGTCAGGGTCAGCACGCCGTGCGCGATCTCGGACGTCGTCGCGTGGTAGCCGGCCATCAGCATCGTCTCGGCGAACGCGAGCAGCTCCTCGGTGCTGAGCGAGTCGTCCTCGTCCCGCGCGGTGATCAGCACGGCGAGCAGGTCGTCGGCCGGGTTCTTCTGCTTGGTCTCGATGAGGTCGTTGAGGTACTGCCTCAGCTTCCCGGCGGCCTCGCCGACCTGACCGGACGACCGGTGCCCGACGCTCAGCATCACGTCGGTCCAGCCGCGGAACAGGTCGTGGTCGTCCTGCGGGACGCCGAGCATCTCGCAGATCACGGTGATCGGCAGCGGCTGCGCGAGGTGCTCGATCAGGTCGGCGCCCGGGCCGGCCTTGACCATCCCGGCCACCATCTCCTCGGCCAGCTCCTCGACGCGCGGGCGCAGGTTCTCCACCTGCCGCGTCGTGAACACGCGCCCGACGAGCTTGCGCAGCCGGGTGTGCTCGGGCGGGTCCATCACGAAGATCGACTTCGACCCGGCCGCGACCGGCAGCAGCCGGGGCGCGTCCGGGCGGGTGATGGCCTCGCGGCTGAACCGCGCGTCGGCCAGCACCTTGCGGACGTCGGCGTGCTTGGTGACCAGCCAGACGGCGTGGCCGTTGGGCAGCGTCGCCTTCGCGACCGGCTCCTCGGCGCGCAGCCGCGCGTACTCCTCGGGCGGCAGCAGCGGATGCTTGCTGGTGAAGGGAAACCGCAGCGTGTCGACGGCTTCTTGGGTCATCTGCGTCTCCTATGGACAGTCCACTACGGACGATTGAGGACCGGGCCGGTCAGGGTTTCCAGCGCGGCGGCGACCTTCGACGGCGACGGCTGCTCGCGCATCTCCGCCGCGACCTCCCGGGCCGCCGTCCGCTGCGGTGTGCCGGGGGCGATCAGCCGCACGATGTGGTCGTGCAGCACGTCGGCCGTCGCGTCGGCGATCCCCACGACCACGCCGGCCCCGCGCGCCCCGGCCCGCGCCGAGTGCCCGGCGTGGTCGGGCAGCTGCGGCACCAGCAGCACCGGGACGCCTTCGTGCAACGACGTCAGCAGGCTGCTCGCGCCGCCGTGGCCGACCAGCAGGTCGCAGCCGGCCAGGATCGGCTGCAGGGGCTCGTCGACGAGCACGTGGACGTGGCCCGGCAGCGGCCCGAGCAGCGGACGTTGCGCCGAAGAAACCGCCAGCACGACGTCGACGTCGAGGTCCGCCGTCGCGGCGACGACCCGGTCGACGAGGAACCGCCGCGGGTCGACCTTCGCGATCGTGTGGCCCCAGCTGACGCAGACCCGCGGCCGGTCACGGCCGATGCGGAACCCGCGCGGCGGCGTGGCCGGGCCGTTGACCGGGACGTACCGCACGGGCAGCCGCCGGTGCTCGCCCGGCACCTGCATGCTCGCCGGCACCGGGTCGATCGTCGCGGCGCCGGCGGCGTCGAAGGGCAGGCCGCCGAACCGGGCGGCCAGCGGCGCGAACGCCTCGGCGAGCACGCCGCTCACCCGCGAAAGCAGGTCGGCGCCGTAGAGGTGGCGCACGGCGGGAACGCCGGCGGCCGCGGCGGCGAGCGGGCCGGCCAGCGCCGTCGGGTCGTAGACGACGAGGTCGGCGCGCCAGTCGCGGACCAGCTCGGCCAGATCGTCCACCATGGACTCGGCGTGCTCCAGCAACAGCCGCACCGCACGGGGTTTGCCGCTCTTCGCCGGCGACGCGGCCCCGGGCACGGTCGGCAGCAGGTACTCCCGCACGATCCCCGCGGTGTCGACGTCGGCGCCGACCCGCGCCGCGGTCAGCCCGGCCCGCCGGATCTCCCCGGCCAGCCCGGGCTGGCTCGCGAACAGCACCTCGTGGCCGGCCGCCCGGCACGCCCAGGCCAGCGGCGCCAGCGCGTACAGGTGCGTCGGCCAGGCCCACGTCGTGAACACCACCCGCATGTCCGTTCCTCCTGTGCTTCTCGCCGACGGCCGTCTCGGCGACGACGGTGGCACCGCGTTCTGAAGCCTGACTCGAACGACCGGCACCCCAGCGCGGATCGAGCAGCGGCCGCGACCATCGCGGCGGAACGACCACCGACAGCGGAGGAACACCGTGGCCGCACAACGCACCGCCCTGATCACCGGGGCCAACCGGGGGCTCGGCCAGGCCGTCGCCGCCGAGCTGGCCGGCCGGGGGCTCGACGTCATCATGACCGCGCGGGACTTCGACGCCGCCGCCAAAGCCGCCGCCGAGATCGGCGCGCGGCCGTACGCCCTCGACGTCACCGATCCCGCGAGCGTGGCGCGGGCCGCCGCCGAGCTGACCGAGGTGGACGTGCTGGTGTGCAACGCCGGCGTCCTGCTCGACGGCGGCCAGAACCCGCTGACCGTGCCGCTCGAGCTCGTCGAGCAAACGCTTTCGGTGAACCTGCTCGGCGGCTGGCGCACCGCGCAGGCGTTCCTGCCCGCGATGGTGCGCCGCGGCTGGGGGCGTGTCGTGTTCCTCTCCAGCGCCACCGGGTCGTTCGACCTGGGGCTGTGGCTGGGCGCGCCGGCGTACTCGCTGTCGAAGACCGCGGTGAACGGCCTGACCACCATGCTGGCGCGGGAGATCGAGGGCACCGGCGTGCTGGTCAACGCCGTCAACCCCGGGCAGGTCCGCACGCGCATGGTGCCCAGCGCGCAACGCGGTCCCGAAGACGCCGCCGTCGACATCGCCGACGTCGCGACCCTGCCCGACGACGGCCCGACGGGCGCGTTTCTGCGGTCGGGCAAGCGGATTCCGTGGTGAATTCGAGCCGGGCTACACCGGCGGCCCGGAACATGAAGCGTCCCGTACCACCACGTTGCCAGGAGGCGAGAACGTGCACCGCACCCTGATCGTCGCGAAGCTCAAGACCGACTCACCCGAACGGATCGCGGACGTCTTCGCCGAGTCCGACGCCACCGACCTGCCGCGCATGGTCGGCGTCTCGCGGCGGACCCTCTTCAACTTCCACGACCTGTACTTCCACCTCGTCGAGGCGGACCAGGACATCAACCCCAGCCTGTACAAGGCGCGCGGCACGGAGCTGTACAGCGACATCAACACCAAGCTCGCCGAGCTCGTCTCGCCGTACGACCCCGGCTGGAAGGAACCGAAGGACGCGATGGCGTCCCCGTTCTACGTCTGGACTCCCGAGGAAGGCCGGGTTCGATGACCACAGTGGACAGGGTGAAGGTCAACGTCGCCGAGGCGGCCCCGAACCAGCGCCGCGGCGGCGACATCCGCGTGACGCTCAGCCCGAAGACGGTCGGCTCGACGTCCGGCTTCGGCGGCTTCCTCATCCTCGGCGCGGGCGAGCACGTCACCGAGCACTACCACCCGTACTCCGAGGAGTTCCTGCACGTCGTCGAAGGTGAGCTGGAGATGACGCTCGACGGCGTCGCGGTGCGGCTCGGCCCGGGTGACTCACTGATGGTCCCGATCGGCGTGCGGCACCGGCTGGTCAACGTCGGCGACGTCGAGGCGCGCGGCGTGTTCCACCTGTCGCCGCTGGCGCCGCGGCCGGAGCTCGGCCACGTCGACACGGAGGACCCGCAGCGCCCGGACGCCCCGAACCCGGCGGTCGGGGGTGCTTCGTGACCCGGAGCGTCTCCATCACCGGGATCGGTGTGGTGGCGCCCGGCGGGGTCGGCCGGGAACCGTTCTGGGCACTGCTGAGCGCCGGGCGCACCGCGACCCGCCGGATCAGCCTGTTCGACGCCACCGGTTTCCGCTCGAAGATCGCGGCGGAGGTGGACTTCGACCCGCGGGCCGCGGGCTTGTCGGCGCAGCAGGTGCGGCGGATGGACCGGGCCGCGCAGTTCGCCACGGTGTGCACCCGGGAGGCGGTGGCCGACAGCGGCCTCGACCTCACGGGCCTGGACCCCGGGCGGATCGCGGTCAGCATCGGCAGCGCCGTCGGCTGCACGATGGGCCTGGAGGAGGAGTACGCCGTGCTCGCCGACGAGGGCAAGCACTGGCTGGTCGACCACACCTACGGCGTCCCGCACCTCTACGGCTACATGGTGCCGAGCACGCTGGCCGTCGAGGTCGCGTGGGAGGTGGCGGCCGAGGGCCCGACGGCGCTGGTGTCGACGGGCTGCACGTCGGGGCTCGACGCGGTCGGCCACGGTGTGGCGCTGATCGAGGAGGGCTCGGCGGACGTCGTGCTCGCCGGCGCCACGGACGCGCCGCTGTCGCCGATCACCTCGGCGTGCTTCGACGCGATCCGCGCGACGTCGGCGAACAACGACGACGCCGAGCACGCGTCGAGGCCGTTCGACGCGCGGCGCGACGGGTTCGTGCTCGGCGAGGGGTCCGCGGTGTTGGTGCTCGAGGAGACGTCGGCCGCGCTGCGGCGCGGGGCTCGCGAGTACGCGCGGATCGTCGGGTTCGCCGGGCGCAGCAACGCCTTCCACATGACCGGCCTCAAGCCGGACGGCCGGGAGATGGCGGAGGCGATCCGGGTCGCGCTGGACCACGCGCGGCTGGCGCCGGCGGACGTCGACTACATCAACGCCCACGGTTCGGGGACCAAGCAGAACGACCGCCACGAGACGGCGGCGTTCAAGCGCAGTCTCGGGGAGCGGGCGTACGAGGTCCCGGTCAGCTCCATCAAGTCGATGATCGGGCACTCGCTCGGCGCGATCGGCTCGCTGGAGGTGGCGGCGTGCGCCCTGGCGCTCGACCGCCAGGTGGTCCCGCCGACGGCGAACCTGCACGAGGCCGACCCGGAGTGCGACCTGGACTACGTCCCGCTGACCGCGCGCGAGCACGAGATGGACGTGGTTCTCACGGTCGGCAGCGGTTTCGGCGGCTTCCAGAGCGCGATGGTCTTGGCCCGGCCGGGAGCGGCCGGCGCCTGAGGGAGGAGAAGGAGCGGTGGTGCGGGTTCGCGGCGCCACCGCTCTTTCCCGTGCCCACGAACAAGTCGTGAGTGGTAATGAGGGTTCTAACCCTCATTACCACTCACGACCGGTTGTCACGATTTGTCGGGGTTCAGGTATTCGATCAAGCGCGCGAGCTGGTCGGCGTACTGCTTGACGAACTCCGGGGACTCCGGGTCCTGCTGCGCCACGCCCTCGATGACGTGCGGCAGGGTCACCGGCGCCATCGCCGCGGCCATCAGCATCACCGTCAGGCAGGCGGGATCCACCCACTCGGGGAGCTGACCGGACTTCTGCAGCTCGGCCACCTGGTCCACCGTGCCGCCCAGCCGGGCCGACCGCGGCGCGTGGTCCGGGTCGGTGTCCGGGCCGCCGTACTCCAGGCCCGACCACGCCAGCAGGCGCATGCCGTCCCGGGACGTCAGCACCTCCAGGACGTAGCGGCGCAGCTGCTCCGACAGCGGGGTGCCGGGCGCCACCAGCTCGCTCTCACGCTGGCCCCAGCCCTCCGACATGGCCTGGTACAGGCCTTCCTTGCCGTCGAAGTAGTACGAGATGAGCTGCTGGTTCACGCCCGCGCGCGACGCGATCGCCGCGATGCGCGCGCCCGCGTACCCGTGCGCGGCGAACTCCGCGACGGCCGCTTCCAGGATCAGCCGGCGCGTGCGGTCCGGATCCCGCTGCCGCTCCTGCGGCTTCGGCGAACGGCGGGGCTTCGACGACGCGGTCACACCGGCGACTATACATGCGCCCAACCACCTCAACTGGCTGATCGACTTAATGAAACAGACGGTTGACACAGTGAGGCAAGTCCCTGACTATGGTGAGAGACACACCGGCAACACCGCCCACCCGGCACGGGAGCAACCACTCACGGCCGCCGTGGACAACCGAAGACAGCGCTTTCTCGCGCCCCCGTGAACTGCACCGGGACGCCCGCGAGCCGCCTCCGGAATTGCGTGGCAGCAGTCCTGGAAACGAGTCGAGCGACCGCTCCGCGACCATTTCGCGTCGAGCGGCAATCGCGTCCTCGAATTCATTCATGACCCCTCGGCAATACGCGCGCGCGTGCCGTTCCCGTCGCGGGAAAATCCGCTCGGCGGCCGACGGGAAATCCGCGGCCGGGTGCGGGCCGAAGTCGTACGCCTTGCTCACGATCTACGTCGCCCCAGGTCAGAACGATGCGGGCCGATCAGGTGAATTTCGCCGGGAGTATTGCATCCCGATCACCCCTTCTATCGTGCGCTCTTCGACCAGAAAGTGACCGCCGGTCACTAGAATGCACCTGGAGCTACGAAAACCTTGCACGATAGGCTGACATTCCCAAGGCGGCGTCAGCGCTCTGCTAATGCTCGTCCAGCGGACCCGGCCATGGTGGGCAGAAGCCCGCACCCGACTGGTTCATACCCGGTTCGGGATGCGGGCAAACCTGGGGACTGGGGAGCGGTGTCATCCGACGGGGAGCGGACCACGCCGCATCGATACTTGGAGGATGCAGATGTTGTGCGTCAAGGTTCTCGGCCCGTTGGAGGTCGTACGCGACGGGGTGCCCATCACGCCGTCCGCGCCGAAGCTCCAGCGCGTGTTCAGCCTGCTCGCCGTGTCCGCTAACCACATCGTCCGGACCGAACAGCTCATCGAGGAACTCTGGGAGGAGAACCCGCCGACCAGCGTCAAGACGACCCTGCAGACCTACGTCTACCAGCTGCGGAAGCTGCTGGAGCTGGACCCGGCGCAGCGGCCGTCGGCACGCGTCCGCCGTGACGACGGGCAGCCCGTGCTGCTCACCCTCTCCGGTGGCTACATGCTCGCGGTGGACCGCGACGCCCTGGACTCGAGCCACTTCGAGCGCCAGGCGACGCAGGGCTGGACCGAGCTCGACGCCGGGGACGCGGAGGCGGCCTTCCACACCCTGGACGGCGCGCTGCGGCTCTGGCGCGGCTCCGCGCTCGTCGACCTCAACCCCGGGCCGGTGCTGCAGGCCGAGGTGCTGCGGCTCGACGAGATGCGCAAGAACGCCCTGGAGCACCGGATCGACGCCGCGCTGCAGCTCGGCCGGCACCAGGAGGTGCTGGGCGAGCTCACCCGGCTGGCGGCGCAGCAGCCGACGCACGAGGGCTTCCAGGCCAAGCTGATGCTGGCGCTCTACCGCTCCGGCCGGCGCTCCGAAGCGCTGGGCGTCTATCAACGGACCCGCTCGGCGCTGGCCGACGAGCTGGGCCTCGACCCGGGCGCGGAACTGCAGCGCGTCCACCGCGCGGTGCTGGCCGCCAACGGCAGCCTCGACGCCGTCCCGGCCCAGGTCCGGCGGCAGGTGGCGCGGCCGGAACCGCCGCGTCAGCTGCCACCAGCCGGGCCTGGGCTGGTCGGCCGGGACAGCGAGCTGCACACGGTCGTCACCGCCGTCACCGCGCCGGACCGGCGGGGCCCGGCGGTCGTCACCGTCGACGGCCCGCCGGGATCGGGCAAGACGGCGCTGTGCGTGCACGCGGGCCACGACGTGCGGGAGAAGTTCCCGGACGGGCAGTTCCACGCGAGCCTGGCCGACGCCGCCGGGCAGCCGGTCGACCCGGGCACGGTGCTGGCCGGGTTCCTGCGCGCGATCGGCGTCCCGGGCGACCGGATCGCCGGCTCGGTCGCGGAACGCAGCACCCAGTTCCGCACCTGGACGGCCGACCGCCGTGTGCTGGTGGTGCTCGACGACGTGCTGGACGACCACCAGCTCGCGCCGCTGCTGCCCGCGGGCCGCGGGTGCGCGGTCGTCGTCGCGAGCCGGATGCAGCTGTCGGACCCGTCGGTGACGACGGTGGTCAGCCTGAGCCCGCTGAGCGGCGCGGACGGCGTCCGGGTGCTGAGCGGGCTGGTCGGCCCGGAGCGGCTCGCTCAGGACCCGGACGGCACCCGCGCGCTGGTCGCCCGCTGCGACGGCCTGCCGCTGGCGCTGCACGCGGCGGCGACCCGGCTGCGGCACCGCCCGCACTGGCCGGTGCGGCGGGCGGCGGACTGGGCCGCGACGGGCGCGGACGACCCGTTCGACCTGCGCTCGAGCGTGTCGCTCAGCTACCGCGTCGCGACGCCGGAGGTGCGCTGGGCGTTCCGCACGCTGAGCACCTCCGACGCCGGGAGCCTGTCGCTGGCGGCCGCGTCGGCGGTGCTGAACCTCGACGGCTGCCTGGCGGAGACCCTGCTGGACGACCTGGTGAACCTGCACCTGCTGGAGTTCGAGCACGCGGCCGACCACACGGAGGAACACCACTACCGCATGCTGCCGACCTTCCGCGACATCGGCCGCCGGCTGCACCTGGAGGCGGAGCTCCTGGGAGCGGCCCGCACCGAGCCGCAGCCGGCACTGGCCGTCACGACCGGCGACGCCTACCAGCCCCTGTGCCACGAGGCCGGGCGGGTGGCCGTCGCGCCGAACCGGGGTTGACCCCCAGCCTCCCCGGTGAAAGAGGATCGCGCACCGCACCGCTACCCCCCGGTGCGGTGCGCGACCCGTTACCCCACAACGAGGTGGCGCGCCCGCCATCCCCGCGCGCCGCAACGCCGTGAGGGGCACCTTCAGGGACGTGGTGTCCCTGAAGGTGCCCCTCACGGCGTTCGAACTCAGTACTCCCAGTCCAGGCGCATCGAGGCTTGGGCCATGCGGACCGACTCGGCGATCGCCGACGTGCCGCGGCGGGTGACGTCCGCCTGGTAGCCCGCCAGGCCTTCGGCCAGTGAGCCCGGCATCGTCAGGACCCGGCACAACGCCGCCGCGTCCTGGGCCGCGACGTTCGCCCCGGCCCCGCCCGACAGCGGCATCGTGTGCGCCGCGTCGCCCAGCGGGACCACCGGCCCCTGGCCCCACGCCGGACCCGGCGCGGTGGCCCGCAGGGCCAGCACGTGCGTCTCCGCCGGCTCCGCGTGCGCGAACAGCCCGTGCAGGTCCGGGTGCCAGTCCGCGGTCCGGTTCAGCAGCACCTCCCGCAGAGCGGCGCCGGGCAGCCCGAACAGGACGTCGTCGGCGATCCCGAGGTGCGCGCGGTGCGTGTTGAACACCGCCGTGTAGTAGTCCTCGGCGTCGGCGCCCGGCCGGAACACCATGGGCAGCAACCCGAAGCTGACGCCGCCGGAGCTGACGACCGACGTGAACCGGTCGTGCATGAACTCCGGCAGCCCGCCCTTGATCGCCTTCGCCATCGGGATCCGCGAGACGATCGCGCGGACGCCGAGGTCGCGGGGCTCGTCGCCGGGTCGCCACGCCGCGCGCACCGCGGAGTCCGTCCCGTCCGCGGCGACCAGGACGTCACCCGCGTCGGAGGTGCCGTCGCGGAAGTACGCGCGCACCCCGCCCGACGCCGTCAACGCGTGGTGGCTGAACGACGAACCGGGCCGGACGACGTCGCCGAGCCCGGCCAGCAGCACCTCGCGCAGCGTCCGGTGGTCGACGGCGTCGACGCGGTCGAGGTCCCCGTCGTCCTCGTCGTGGTGTTCCCATTGCTGTACAAGGTGTTCGTCGTAGGCGGCCATGCCCTTCGTGTAGCGCATGGACGTCGCGACGAACCGGTCCCGCACCGCCGGCGGCAGGCAGGCGCGGAACGCCCGCTCGCCGTCCGGCGTGATCCGCAGCCGGTGCCGCGGGGCCGGCGTCTCGTCGCGTTCGTGCACCACGACGTCGACGCCGGCCTGCCGCAACCCGTGCGCCAGGCAGAGCCCGCCGATCCCGGCCCCGACGACGAGGACCCGCCGGCTCATCGGACCGCGGGACCGGCGTACGCGCCGATGTTCGGGCGCACCGGCGGGACCGGGTAACCGAAGTAGTCCCGCACACCCGGGTTGGCCGCACCCGCCGACAGCGCCGGCGAACCACCGCGCAGCCGGTAGCCGGTGGCGTCCTGGCGGTCGGCCGCCAGGCCCGGCGCGGTGAACTTCGGGTCCGCGACGACGGCGTGCGCGTCACCGGCCGGCACGGTCGTGACGTTCCGGTACAGGTTGTGGTCGTAGGTCCCGTACGCGTCGCTGAACGCCGACCCGCCCGCGCGCCCGACGAAGATGTTGTCGGTGAACTCCAGCGGGTCGGTGGTGTAGTTCATCAGCAGCCGCTCGGCGTTCGGGGCGTAGATCGTGTTGCCGTACACCTGCACGCGCCCGGTCTCCAGGCAGATCACCGTGATGACGCCGACCGGGTCGGTACCGCCGTTGAAGTCCGGGTAGTAGCCGTTGGAGAAGTCGTTCTGGCTGATGTTGTAGCGGACCGTGGTGCGGTCCGTCGGGCGGCCAGCGTCGGCGCAGACCACCAGCATGCCGCCCTGGTTCTCGCGGCTGAGGTTGTGCTCGAACACCGTGTCGAGGTTCGCGTGCTCGGTCATGTACGCCGCCGAGGGCAGCGGGCCGGAGCCGTGGCCGTAGGAGACCTCGTTGTAGCGGAACACCGTGCCGTCGGCGTTGAACGCGCTGAGCGCGGCGGTGTAGGACGGCGCGCGCTCGGCCCAGCCGCGGAAGGTGTTGTACTCGACCACGGCGTTCGTCGCGTTGTAGACGCCGACCGCGTCGCCGCCGATGTCCTCGCCGTAGTTGTGCGCGATGCGCAGCCGGGTGATCGGGACGTACGTCGTGCCGCGGCCGTCGGGGTACTGCGCGCGCTTCTCCCAGTCGGACGACGTCGCGATGCCCTGGCGGTCGACGTGCCGCAGCGTGTTGTTCTCGATGACGACGTCGTCGAAGCCGCTCGGCTTGGCCGTGCCGCCCGCCTTGACGACGATGGCGCCGCTGACGTCCGGGGTGTGCGGGTTGCGGCAGTCGCAGCCGTTGACGTCGTGGACGTCGACACCCGAGACGACGAGGTGGTGCGCGACGCCGAAGTCCTCGAGCTGGAGGAAGACGCCGATGCGCACGTCGTTGTCGCCCGGCGTCGGGCCCTGGTTGCTGACGTCGAGGTCGCGCACCTCCCAGCCCTCGACGTTGTGCAGCAGCACCGCGGCGAGCGCGCCGTGCGCGTCGATCTTCGGCTTGGCGCCCCAGCCGTAGGTGCCGGTGGTGATCGGCCGGCCGGCGGTGCCGGAGCCCTTCGGCGCGAACGTGCCGTCGCACGTCGTCCCGCGCTTGAACGTGATCCGGCTGCCCGGCTGGAGCACGACGGAGTTCACCTTGGCCAGCGTCTTCCACGCCTGTCCGGCCCCGAGCCCGGACGCCGAGTCGTGGCCGCCGGCGCAGTCGACGTAGTACTGGGTCCCCCGCGCGTGCGAAGTGTCGGCGAGTGCGGCCGGGGTGCTGAGCCCGACGACGGTCAGCACCCCGGAGACGAGGGCGAGTCTGCGAATCCACGCAGCGGTCATCGTGGGTCCTTCCTGGTTTCGGCGGGGGTTCTGCGAACCCCCGGATGGTCACCACGCGCACTCGTGCGCAACTCGCGACGACCTGGATTCCCGCCGCGTCAGCCCGGTTCGAGCCAAGCTGGACCGCCCCCTGGCACGGTCAGCGGACCCTGACGAGGCGGCACCGGACGTCCGCCACCAGAAGGCAGGAAGTGATGAAGAGTCTTTCCGACGACGCCATCCACAGGCAGGGCGGAGATCTCCGGGGCCTCGCCGGCGACACCTACCTGGACCTGGGCACCTGCGTGAACCGGTACGGGCCGCCGTCCGCGGTCCGCGTCGCGCTGCGGGAGCTGGACGTCCAGCGGCTGCGCGCCCACCCCTACGAAGCCGACTCGCTGTTCCGGGCCACCTACGCGAACTACCTGACGGTGGACCCCGAGCTGCTGGTCTCGGGGCGCGGGATAACCGAGTTCATCCGGGTGCTGGCGCGGCTGCTGCCGGCGGACCGGATCGCCGTGGTGACGCCGGACTACACCGACAGCATCCGCTGGTTCACCAACCACCTGCCGCCCGCGACCGGCGAGATCGACACCGTCGCGACGCGGCTCGCGCGGGTCGCCGAAGGCATGGCCCGCTACGGCTACGTCGTGCTGTCGAACCCGAACAACCCGCTGGGCCTGCACATCCCGCCCGGCGACCTGGCCGAGGTGTGCCGCGAGAACCCGGCGTCGACGCTGATCGTCGACGAGGCCTACGTCGACTTCCTCGGCGGCGGCACCCGGCGGTCGATGGCGTGGTCCGGTCTGTCCAACGTGGTCGTGTTGTCGTCGCCGAACAAGCTGTTCGGCATCGCCGGCGCCCGCACCGGTGCCATGTGGACGGTCAACGAGGACCTGCGGACGGCCGTCGCCGCCCAGCGCCTCAACTGGCCACTGTCCTATGTGGACTCCGTGGTGGCGATCGCGGCCCTGCGGGAGACGGCCTGGGCCGAACGCACCCGCGAGCGGCTGCTCGTCAACGCGGCGGCGATGGAGGCCTTGCTGGTCCGCCGCTACCCGGGCGTCGTCAAGGGCGCGCCGGTGCACTACCGGTTCGTCGCCTCCGACGACCCGCAGCGCGACTACGACGAGCTGGTCCGGGCGGGCGTGGTGGTCCGCGTCTTCGGCGACGACCAGGCGGGCCGCGTCCCGGGCCTGCGCATCACGGCCCCGACGGACGACGAGTTCCCGCTGCTGGCCGCGGCGCTCGCCGGTTAGGACCCCGGGTGCCGGGGCGTGTCCACCACCGCCCCGGCACCCGTCTCACCACCCGTCGTGAGTGGTTAGGGCGGTTAGAACCGCCCTAACCACTCACGACCGGGACGCGCGCAGCCGGGCCGCCGTCGCTTCGACGTGGGCCGCCATCGCCGCGCGGGCCGCGGGTGGGTCGCCCGCCAGGATCGCGTCGAGGATCGCCGCGTGCTGGGCCTGCGAACGCTCCGGGTCCGGCGGGATCCCGTCGAGCCACTCGGCGAGCCGCATCCGGACGTCGGCGACCACGGTCGTCAGCGAGCCGGACGCGGTGACCTCCGCGATCGCCAGGTGCAGCCGCGCGTCCCGGCGCCGGTGGTCGGCCGGGCTCGCCGCGGCCGCCTCGGCGCAGGTCGTGACCAGGTGCCGCCGGTCCGCCGAGCTCAGCCGCCGTCCGGCCGCCAGCTCCGCCGCGCCCGTCTCCACCACGTGCCGCAGGCGCAGGACGTCGTCCAGCCCGGCCGCGTCGAGCCGGCCGGTCCGGGCCGGCGCGGGCAGCCGCTCGACGACGAACGTGCCGCCGTAGCGGCCCCGCCGGGACTCGACGTACCCCTCGGAAGCGAGCGCCCGCAACGCTTCCCGCAGCGTCACGCGGCTGACGGCGAGCCGTTCGGCCAGCTCCCGTTCGGCCGGCAGCCGCGAGCCCGTGGCGACGACACCGAGCCGCACCAGCTGCCGCAGCCGCTCGATCGTCTCCTCGACCGCCCGGCCCGCCCGCACCGGCCGGAACACGGCGTCGAGCTCCCCGGTCACGGCGACACCGGGCGGCAACGCCACCTCGCCCTGGATACCGCGAACTCCGCAGCCACCGGCACATCCAGCCGGCGCGCGGCCGCGACCGAACCCACCCGCAACACCGCACCCAGCTCCCCGGTCACGACGGCACCGGGCGGCACCGCAGCAACGCCACCTCGCCATCGGTGACGGCGAACTCCGCGGCCACCGGGACGGCCAGCCGCCGGGCGGCCGCGACGGCGAGCGAACCGAGGTGCTGCACCGTCTTCACGCGCAGCGCCGGCGCGCGCCGGCGCAGCTCGGCGACCGTCGACGTCCGGCTGCCACCGGCCGCGGCGACCGTCGCCGTCGGCTTGTCGGCCACCCGGTACTCGCGAACGGCGAGCTCCGGGCCCGCCAGCACGATCAGGTCCGGGTGCAGGGGCTCGGACAGCTGCTCGGCGAGCCCCAGGAACGCCTGCACCCGGACGCGCTCGCCGTCGGGCGCCGCGTGGACGTGCGCGCTCGCCTCCGCCGCGGTGAAGCGCTGCAGCGCGAACGCCAGCCGCGGGAACTCGCGGGCGCCGTCTTCGGCGAGCGCCAGCAGCTCCAGCATCGCCTCGGCCACCGTGCCGGGGCCGAGGTTGTTGAACACCGGCCCGATCGGCAGGTCCGAGCGCCGCGGCCGGATCTGCCACGCCCGCACCGAAACCGGCTCTTCGACCAGCCCCGCGTACTCCGCGAACGGGTCGGCGGGCCGCTGCCGCACCCGGTCCCGCCAGTGCCGGACGGGCGCGGTCAGCACGATCGTCTCCGGCACCGGGACCAGGTCACCGACCCGGTGCAGGGCCCCGATCGCGGGGCCCGCGAACCCGTCGTCGCCGCAGCGCTCGTCCGTGACCGGCAGCCACCGCACCTCGTCCCGGCCGGGCGGATTCGACGGCCGGGCGGGTCCCCCTTCGCGCGTTGCACACAACTCGTGCTCCCAAGACGTGCTTGCCGAACCGGACCTGAGCCGACGAACCGTCCGGGCCGCGGGGATGGTCCCCCACGGCCCGGACGGCGTGCCGGCGAACTGATCAGCCTGCGCAGCGGCGATCCTCCTCGCGCAACGCGAGCACCCGGGCCAGCGCGGCCCGCAGCTCCTGCTCGGGGTGGCGGGGCAGCTCCCCGGCCCGCCAGGCGACGAACCCGTCCGGCCGCACGAGGACCGCGCCACCGGCGGTGACGCCGTAGGCCGCGGCCCACCGGTCGTCCGGGTCGTCGAACTCGAAACCCACGCGGTGGACGTCCACCGCGAGCCCGAGCGCCGCCGCGGCCGCCTTCGCCGCCGCGACCCAGCCGACCCCGGCCGGCCCGGCCAGCACCGTGAACGACCCGGTGAACAGGTCCAGTGTGGACAGTCCGGCGCCGCCCTGCTCCAGCCGCACGTGCGGCGCCCGCAACCCGGGTTCGCCACTGGGCGTGCGCGGGTCCTCGACGGGCCGGCCCGCGCCGGCCGTCCCGGCGAGGACCGCCGACGAGCGGTACCGGTACCCGAAGATCATGGCCAGGTCATCGGTCTTCGTCTTGTCGCCCGCGCCTTCGTGGCGGTCGTGGAGCAGCTGCATCGCGCTTTCGAGCGTCAGCCGGGCGACCGGCCGCCGTTCGTCCTCGTAGGTGTCGAGCAGCTCGTCACCGGCGCCGTCTTCGAGCACGGCGGCGAGCTTCCACGCCAGGTTGTGCGCGTCGGCGATGCCGGTGTTCGCGCCGTAGGAGCCCGACGGCGGCACGACGTGCGCCGCGTCGCCGGCGAAGAACACCCGCCCGGTCCGGTAGCGCCGGGCGACCCAGCCGCCGATGGTGGTGGTCGTGACGATCCGGTCCGACCCCGGCATCGACGGCACCAGCCGGATGTCGACGTCCGGCAGGCCGATCGCCTGCCGCGCCAGCTCCACGCAGTGCTCCCGCGTGAAGTCGGCGACGCTCTCGCCCAGCTCGGGCCGGTAGGGCACGGCGAGCGCCCACCGCCCGAACTCCCGCAGCGGGATCAGGGTCGAGCCCTTCGTCGGCCGGTCCAGGTAGGCGAGCAGGAACCGGCGGCCCTGCAGCGCGGCCCCGAGGTCGGCGTCGAACACGAAGTTCGCCACCTCCAGGAGCACGCCCGGCCCGTCGGCGCCGACGCCGAGCCGCTCGCGCAGCCCCGCGCGGTGCCCGTCGGCGGCGACGACGTAATCGGCGTGAAGCCGTTGGTGGACGCCGGTCTCCAGGTCGCGCACGACCGCCGTGACGCCGTCGCCGGCGTCGGTCAGCGCGACCAGTTCGGTGCCGAACCGCACGTCCGCGCCGCTGCTTTCGGCGCGGGCGCGCACGATCCGTTCCAGTTCGTCCTGGTCGATCATCTCCCAGTCCGCCGGGCTGAGGGACGCCGGCGGCCGGGCCTGGGCGAGCACGTCGAACCGGAAGTGCTCCCGCCCGGCCAGGGTGTCCGCGCCGATCATGTCGGGCATGTCGGTGAGGATCGACGTCCGGTCCCGGATGGCCTCCGCGAGCCCCAGGGCGCGGTAGATCTCCATGGAGCGCGGGTTGAACGCGCGCGCCTGGGGCAGCAGGGCCGTGGACGGGTGCCGTTCGACCAGGATCGGGCGAACCCCGAGCCTTGCGAGGAAGAGCGCCGTGGACAGGCCGGTGATGCCCCCGCCCACGATGAGCACCGCTGTCTCGTGGTTGCCCGGCTCGGTCATCGCGCCGAGGCCCCGGCCTTGTGCTCGTCGGCGGCCGCGGCCGACCGGCCCGCGGCCTTCTTGCCCGGCAGGGCGGTCGTGAACAGCAACGCCAGCACCAGCACGCCGACGCTGACCGCGATCGCGCTGACCGTGGCGGACTCGAACCCGCTGCCCAGCCGCGAGAAGAACACCGTGCCGAACAACGCGATCCCGGTCGCGGTGCCGAGCTGGACGGTCGTGTTCACCAGCCCGGACGCGGCGCCCGCCTGCTGCATCTGGATCTCCGACATCGAGACGCCGAACAGCGAGTTCAGCACCGCGCCCATGCCGAGCCCGAAGCCGATGACCGGGGCCAGCAGCGCCCACACGTTCAGGTCGTGACCCATTTGCTGCACCAGTACCGCGATCGCGACCAGGCTGGCCAGCAGCACCACGATCGCCCCGGCGGTGAACGCCCGCCCGAGCTTCGGGGCCAGCTGCATGCCCAGGACGTTGCCGACGACGATGCCGATCGTCGACGGCGCGAACGTCAGCGCGGCCTGCAGTGGCGAGAACCCGAGCCCGAGCTGCAGGTGCAGCGTCAGGATGAAGAAGACGCCGACCGCGGTGTTGATGCAGAGCATGACGGCCTGGCCGCCCGAGAGGCTGCGGTACTTCAGCAGCGCCGGCGGGACCAGCGGTTCGCCGCCGCGCTTGGCCTTGATCCGCTGGTGCAGCGCGAAGATCGCGAGCAGCGGGATCGCGGCCAGCATCAGGTAGATCGACCACTTCGGCCAGCCCAGCTCACGACCCTGCACCAGCGGGTAGAAGATCGCGAAGAGCCCCGCGGTCAGCAGCAGCAGGCCGCTGAAGTCCATGCGGTGCCGGAAGAACCCGGGCCGGCTCGGCATGGTGATCAGCGCACCGACCAGCGCGAGCACGCCGATGGGCAGGTTGATCAGGAAGATCGCGCGCCAGCCGATGCCGAACAGGTCGGCCTGCGTCAGCACGCCGCCCAGCAGCGGCCCGGCGAGTCCGCCGATCGGGAACGCGCCGGCGTAGTACGTCATCGCCTTGGGGCGTTCCTTCTCGTCGAACTCCGCGTGGATGAACGACAGGACCTGCGGCACCATCAGCCCGGACCCGACACCCTGGATCACGCGCGCGGCGATCAGCACCTCGACGTGCCCGGCCAGCCCGGCGGCCAGCGACGCGGCCGTGAACACGACCATGCCGGCGAGGAACAGCTTCTTGGTGCCGTACCGGTCACCCAGGCGGCCACCGGTGATCAGGGTGAGCGCGAACCCCAGCGCGTACCCGGCCGAAATCCACTGCAGCGCGGAATCCCCCGTGCCCAGCTCCCGCTGGATGGTGGGCAGCGCCACCGCCACGATCTGGTTGTCGATCATGTCCACCAGGACGGCCAGAACCGCGACCGCCAGTGCCCACCACCTGAGCGGGTGCTTCTCCACGACGTACTCCTTTTCCCACAGTGAACTCTCGTCTGCACTCATAATCAACGAGGCGACTCACACTGTCAACTACTTGTTTGATTAAGTCGATCAAGAGGTTGTCCGACTCATCCGAAACTACAATCAGTGACGTCGGCGCGGCAGAGCGCGACGGGCGCGAGTCCAGGGTCTGCCGCGGCTGTCGTGAGTGTTTAGGGCGGTTAGAACCGCCCTAAACACTCACGAGCCGGCGCCGGGACCAAGCCGCACGAATCCCCGCCCGGACACAAAAAAGCCGCTCGCACCGGCCGGCGGCCGGTGCGAGCGACAAGGGCCGGAGGCGACTGCTTCGTCGCGGGAACTGCCAGCGGGACCTACCGGACAGACCTACCAGACGACGGGGACCTCGTGCGCGCCGTAGATCTGCATGTCGGTGCGCATCGGGATCTCCTCCAGCGGCACGGCCAGCCGCAGCCCCGGCAGCCGCTGCGCCAGCTTGGCGAACGCGATCCGCATCTCCATCCGGGCCAGCTCCTGGCCGAGGCACTGGTGCGCGCCGAAGGCGAACCCGACGTGCCGCTTGGGCTTGCGGGTGACGTCGAACGCCTCGGGGTGCTCGAACTGCGCCGGGTCCCAGTTCGCCGACTCGGTCGAGAGCAGGATCGGGTCGCCGGCGCGGATGTGCTTGCCGCCGAGCTCGAGGTCCGTCTTCGCCGTGCGCGGCAGGCAGAACGGGCCGACCGTGAGGTACCGCAGGATCTCCTCGACCGCGCGCTCGGCCAGTTCCGGTTGCCGGCACAGGGTTTCCCACTGCTCGCGGTAGTGCAGCAGCGTCAGCGCGCCGAGCCCGATCATGTTCGCGGTGGTCTCGTAGCCCGCGATCATCATCAGGTTCCCGATGGCGACCAGCTCGTCGTCGGTGAGCGGGACGCCGTCGTCCGGGACGGCTTCGATGAGGTTGCTCATCAGCCGGCCGTCCGGGTGCGCGCGCTTCTCGTGGACCAGCGCGCGCATGTCGTCGGACATCCCGGTCATGGCGTCGAGCAGGCCTTCCTTGGTCCGCTCGAGGCTCATGATGACGTGCGTGCGTTCCTGGAACAGCTTGCTGTCCTCGTACGGCATCCCGAGCAGCTCGCAGATGACCAGCGACGGCACCGGCGTCGCGAAGTCCGTGATCAGGTCGGCGGGCGAGCCGCCGGCGACCAGGACGTCCAGCTGGTCGTCGACGATCTTCTCGATCCGCGGCACCAGCGACTTCAGCCGCTTCACGGTGAACATCCCGGTCATCAGCTTGCGGTAGTGCGTGTGGTCCGGCGGGTCCATCCCGATGAACGACACGCCGAACCCGGACGCCAGGTACTCCTCGGGGCTGAGGGTGACCGACGTGACCGAGGTCTGGAACTTCCGCTGGGCGCTCACGTCGGGGTGCACCAGCACGGTCGTGACGTCTTCGAAGCGGGTGACCAGCCAGCCGGTGTTCCCGTCCGGCAGGGCCACCTCGCTGACCGGGGTCTCCTCGCGCAGCTGCGCGTACTCGTCGGGCGGGGCCAGCGGGCACCGCCGGGTCATCGGCACGGGCTTGGGCCGGGTCTGGGTCATCGGCTTGCTCCTTCCGCGGATCGCGGGTCGGACGGCGTGGTTCAGATGTCGAGGGTGATGCCGTAGTGCGTGAGCCAGGTGTTGAACTGCAGCGCCATCTCGACGTTCATCCGGCTCGGCCAGTCCTGCGAAACGCCCTTGGGGTGCCGGAAGACCTCGTCGACGGACGCCTGGTCCAGCAGCGGCCGGATCGGCGCGTTCGGGTCGGCGAGCGTCTCGGCGAGCAGCCCGTGCAGCGCTTCGGTGTAGGCCGGGTCCTGCGTGACGGGGTAGGGCGCCTTGCGCCGCTCGAACACCGACTCCGGCAGCAGGTCCTTCACGGCGGCGCGCAGGATGCTCTTCTCGCGGCCGTCGAACGACTGGAACGCCCACGGCGCGTTGTACATGTACTCGACGAGCCGGTGGTCGAGGAACGGCAGCCGCGCCTCGAGCCCGCACGCCGCGGCCAGCCGGTCACCGCGTTCCAGCAGCATCGGTAGCCAGCGCATCAGCTTGACGTAGCGGACGTTCCGCATGATGCCCTCGAACTCGCTTTCGCCCTCCTGGTGCGGGGTTTCGCGCAGTGCCTGGGCGTAGTTGTCGCGGTAGTAACCGTCCATGTCGAGCTTCTTGAGGAAGCCGTCGTCGAACAAGCCACGGCCCTGGCCCTTGACGCAGCCCGGCACCCGCTTCTCGTTGGCGATCCAGGGGAACGTGCCCGAGCGCACGAGCTCGTCGTCGTGCATCCAGCGGAAGCCGCCGAACACCTCGTCGCCGACCTCGCCGGTCAGCGCGACGACCGAGTGCTCCCGGGTCGCGCGCATCATCAGCAGGTGCGACGCGTCCATGTCGCCGGCCGTGGTCGGCATGTCCTGCGCGACGAGCGCGGCCAGCCGCACCTCGGGGTCCATCAGGTCGCGGGTGTCGAGCACGAGGTGGATGTGCTCGGCCCCGTGGTGCTGGGCGACCTCGTCGGCGAACGGGCCGTCCGCGGTGTCGCGGGTGTCGTCCGGCCGGAAGTTCTCGCTGTAGCCGACGTAGGTGGTCGTGACGCTGCGGACGCGTTCGCCGTTCTTCTTCAGCCAGCCGGCCGCGATCCCGGTGACGGCGCTGGAGTCGAGGCCGCCGGAGAGCAGTGTGCACAGCGGGACGTCGGCGGTCAGCTGGCCGAGGACGATGTCCTCCAGCAGCTGCCGGGTGTGCGAGATGGTGTTGTCCAGGTCGTCGGTGTGCGGCTTGGCTTCGAGCTCCCAGTACGTCCGGTCGACGACGCCGTTGCGGCCGATCGCGAGCGTGTGCCCGGGCCGCAGCTGGTCCTGGTCGCGGAACACGGCCTCGCCCGGCAGCTTCGCCGTCGAGAAGACCTCGCGCAGGCCCTCGATCCCGACGACCGCCTTGGTCAGCGGGTGCGTCAGCAGCGCCTTCGGCTCGGACGAGAAGATGACGCCTTCGGGCTGCAGGCTGTAGAACAGCGGCTTGATGCCGAACCGGTCCCGGACGAGCAGCATCGTCTCGGTGCGCAGGTCCCAGACCCCGAAGGCGTACATGCCTTCGAGGTGCTTGCCACAGTCGGCGCCCCACTCGAGGTAGGACCGCAGCACGACCTCGGTGTCGCTGCGGGTGCGGAAGTGGTGCCCCCGCCGTTCGAGCTCGCTGCGCAGCTCCTTGAAGTTGAAGACCTCCCCGGAGTACGTCAGCACGGCGATCGTGCGCCCGTCCTCCTCCGCGAACATCGGCTGAACGCCGCCGGCCAGGTCGATCACCGACGTCCTGGTGTGCCCGATCGCGACGTTCCGGGAGCACCAGACCCCGCGGGCGTTGGTCCCGCGGTGCTTCTGGGCCTCGTTCATCGCTTCGATCGTGGCGCGTTCCCCGGACAGGTCACGCCCGAAGTCCACCCAACCGGCGATACCACACATGCTGGCCTCCATCTGGTCGTTCGGCTGCCGCCGAGCCTGTCGACCACGGCTCGAACCCGCCTCGACAGCACCTCGGACCGGCTTCCGGGGTGGACCAGATGCCCTTCGCTCAGGCGTGGTTGCGGAACCCGAGCACCGTGCGCATGTAGATCGGCCAGAGGTACGGCGTCGCGTCGGCCTCCCCGCCGAGCAGCTCCTCGGCGTAGCACCGCGCGATCGGGTGGAACTCGAACCGCACCGGACCCTCGTCGACCACGTCCTTCTGGATCCGCAGCAGCCCGTGCCCGACGAGCCGGGCCAGCAGCGCCTCGGCCCGTTTCGGCGGGCAGTCGAGCCGCACCGCGACCTCGGCCGCGGTGAACGAGCTCGCGCCGAGCGTCGGCAGCAGCCGGAACGCCGTCTGCGCGTGCGACGGCACCGACCGGTAGCTGCCGGCCAGCCGCGCCCGGACGTCGAGCTGGTTGAACTGCAACAGGTCCAGCGGCCGGTTGCTGGTCTCCAGGTGCTGCCGCATGTTCCGCACCGGCCACCCGGGCACCGACCGCAGCCGCGCGCCGATGCACCGCACCGCCAGCGGCAGGTACCCGCACAGCGCGACCAGGCTGCGCGCCTCGTCGCGCTCGGCCGCGACCCGGTCCCGCCCGACGATCACGGCGAGCATCTCGAGGCTCTCCTCGCCGGTCAGCGGTTCGAGGTCGATGGTGTGCGTGCCGGCCAGGCCCTGCAGGCCGGAGCACGCGGTGGCCACGGCGGCGCACCGCGGCCCGGCGGGCAGCAGCGGCTGGACGTCGGCGTCCGAGGTGACGTCGTCCAGCACGACCAGCACGTTGCGATCGACGCTCCAGGTCCGGAACATCGTCGCGCGCTCGTCGACGCTGTCGGGCAGCCGCTCGCCGGGGAACCCGATCGACCGCAGGAACTGGCCGAGCACCTCCTTCGGGCCGGCGCCGGCCGGGCCGCCGAGGTTCGCGTAGAACTGCCCGTCGCCGAACGCGGACCGCAGCCGGTGCGCGACGCGGACCGCGAACGTCGACTTGCCGACGCCGGGCATGCCCATCACCGACACGATCCGCAGCCCGTCGTCCGAGCGTTCGGCCGGCGAAAGCCACTGCACGGCCGAGCTGATCAGCTCGGCGCGTCCGGTGAAGTCGGCGATGTCGTTGGGCAGCTGCGCGGGCGCGACGAGCTGCACCCGCTCCGCCGCGACCTCGGGCGCCGGGCGGGCGTCGGCGGTCTCGGTCAGCAGCGAGCGGTGCAGCCGCTGCAGGTCGGGCGACGGTTCGAGGGCGAGCTCTTCGACGAGCCGGCCGCGGAAGCGCCGGTAGACGTCGAGGGCCTCGTCACGGCGCTGGCAGCGTTGCAGGGCGAGCATCAGCTGGCTGTGGAACCCCTCGTGGAGGGGCTGGGTCATGGTCAGCTCCTTGAGCTCGCTGACCAGGCCGCGGTGCCGGCCCAGTTGCAGGTCCGCCTCGATCCGGCCCTCCAGCGCGCGCAGCCGGCTCTCCTCGAGCCGGACGGCGTACGCGCTGAGCAGCTCGCCGGTCTCGACGTCGCTCATCGCGGGGCCGCGCCACAGCCGCAGCGCGTGCCGCAGCAGTTCGGTGGCCTCCCCGGGTTCGCCGCTCTCCAGCGCCGCGCTGCCCTGGTGCGCCAGGTGCTCGAACTGGATCTTGTCGACGGCCTCGGCGGCGATCTCGAGCCGGTACCCGTGCCACCCCGTGTGCAGCCCGGCGGGTTCGTGCCCGGATTCCTTGGGGAACAACGACTTCCGCAGCCGGTGGATGTAGGTCTGCACGGTCACGTGGGCGCTGCGGGGCGGGTCGGCACCCCACACTTCGTCGACGAGATCGGTCGTCGACACGAACTGGTTGGCCCGCACGATCAGCAGCGCGAGGATTTCCCGGAGCTTGGGCGCACTCGGCGTGATGTCCCGGTCGTCGGACAGCACGCACAACGGACCCAATAGTTTGAATTGCAGCAACACGCCGAACATCCCCCAGATGACGATTCCGTCAGCCCGGTTTCCCCGACGTCCGGAAATGTGTTGCGATCACCCACGAAAGCGAGTACGGAACCGGCACCTCCCCCAAGCCGCCGCACCGCACATCGTTGTTTATCGCAGGTAGTTTTTCCGCATCCGGAACTGCGTCCGGACACTCGAATTCCGCATAGACCACCACCCCAGGCGACACATTCGTAGATCGACTTGTGCCGAAAGCAGGTTACCCGCCGTCGTTGCCCGAGGTCAACCCGCGTACGCTGCGCAGCGTACGCGAACAGACACACCGTCGAAACCCTCGAACGGCCGTCTTCAAGGGCGGATTCACGCGCCGGCAATAAGCCGGATATGCCTGGTTCACCTGGCGCGAGTGCTCACATTCCGACAAGTTCGAGGCGCGGCTTTGCGCCGTTCGGAGCACTGCCGGCCGGATGATCAAGCCCGCGGCAATTCATGATCACCACGCGAGCACCCGAGCGCACCAAAAGCATCTTCCGATCAGCCGAACCGCTTTTCTCGGATTCCGCTCGGCGCCCACTCAGCCGAGAACCTCACGCAACCGCGCGGCGAAGGCCGCCGGCTGACCGGCATAGCCGAAATCGCCGGCGAGGAACCCACCGTGGTGACTCGGGAACACGGTGGCCCGCTGCCCCAGCAACTCCGCGGTAGCCACCGCCGTCCGCCCGGTGAAGACACTCAGCGATTCCTCACCGACGGCGATCACCACCCGCGTGGACGCCGCGGCGAGCGCGTCGACGTCGGGCCGGTACCCGCTGACGGCCCAGGACCGGTCGGACAACAACGGATCGTCCCGCCTCCCGTCGTCATCGGCAGGCATCCCGAACTGCGCCGGATCGGCGGCGGGCTGCGCGAAGTAGTCATCGTTGTACTCGCCGGCCCACGACGTCATCCCGATGAAGGCGGCCATCCCGGCCCCGAACCCCTTGGCGAGATAGGCATCGGTCACGGCGTTCCGAGCCCGCTCGGCAGCTGCGGCATCAGGAACAACGGAGAGCAACGGCGGCTCGTGCGCCACAAGCGTCCGCACATCACCCGGAAAGGCAGCCACGAGCGCAAGCGCGGTCACGGCGCCGCCACTGCTGCCGAAGAGATCGACAGGCCCACCCCCGACCGCCCCGATGACGGCGTGCACATCCCGAGCTTGAACCTCGGGCTCATGCTCGACCCGGCCGTCCTTCCGCACACTGCGCCCGATCCCCCGAGGGTCATAGGTGACAACGGTCCGCTCGGGAAAGAAGGAAGCAAGGGTGGTGAACCCATCAGCGGCCATCGGCTGCCCAACCATCACCAACGGCGGCGCGGAACTGTCGGCGGAAGCGGGCCCATGCACGTCATAGACAAGACCGGCTTCGGCCGTCTCCAGCGTGTACGTCGTAGCCATGGGGATCCTCCCGGGTCGAGAAACTGCCCGGACCCTACGTCAACCGGCGGTGCCGGCTAAACCACCCGGCCGCACCGGACGTGGTGAGCGTGATGGCCAACCCGGCGGACGGAGCACGATGATCAAGAAGATCCTGGCGGCGGCAGGCGCGGCGGCGATCGCCGTGACGGGTTTGACCCCCGCGGCGTCAGCGGAGGTCGCGGCGGCACCGGACTGCCAGCACGGCAGCTCCTACGGGATCGTCGTGGAGAAGGTGAACCTGACGATCGGCACGACCGTCATCGGGCGGATCGACCTCTGCCGCGACAGCGGCTACCAGTACTGGGGCTTCGTGCTCTTCAACAGGCCGGCGACGGCGAGCCAGTACGGGCAGGCGGCCATCGTCCGGTACGACCAGGTCGCCTACTTCAGCGACGTCGACTGCGACAGCCCAGGCGGCAATCAAAAGGTGATGCCGGGTCAGACCCGCTGCTGGACCCCGAAGTACGACGGCCGGGCCGGCCGCTGGAACTTCGCCGCGGTCGGGTACTTGAAGAGCAGCCACACCGGCGACGTCCTCGCCGCCGAGACGACGATGATCCAGCGCTGAACCGGCGGCCGGGCCGCGCGGTCACTGGGCCGGACGGTCCTTGGCGCGACCGCGCGGCCCCGGCAGAATCCTCCGGATGAGACGGCGGCTCGGCTTGCCGGTCCTGCTGGCCGCACTGGCCGTGGCGACCACCGGATGCGATCCGATCGACGTGGCGGCCTCGCCGTCGTCGTGGACGCCGCGGCCCGCGCCGACCGTCTGGCCGTCGATCCGGGACCTGACGCACTACCTCCCGACCGAAGCCGACGGCAGCGCGTTCGGGGTCGGCCTGACCCGCGCCGGCCCGCTGGTGTCCGAGCCGCCGGCGGCGCTGCTGCGGGTCTGCGACCTCCCCCAGCCGTGGGACGCGCTGGTGCGCTACGGCGCGGCGCTCACCTGGCAAGCCGACGGCCAGGAGATCCGGCAGGTCATCATCGCCTACGGCCGAGTCTCCGCCCGGGAGGTGCTCGACGCGATCCGGGCCGCCCTGGACTCCTGCGGCAGCTTCACCTACGAAGGCGCCCGGTACCACCGGACGAGCACCGTGGGAACCAGCGCCGCCGACGCGACCGAGGCCCACGAAGTGTTCTGCACCGACAGAACCCCGAAAGCCCCACCCGAACACTGTTTCGCCCTGCTGGCGAGCCACGACCGGCTGACGCAGCTCGCCATCCCCGGAGGCGGCAAGGACATCTCGGCCGAGCTGAACGCGCTCGTGAAGGTCATCAGCCCGTTCGCGATCGCCGTCGCCCGGACCTGAGCGGAACAAGAGGAGCCGCCAAGGGGGCTCGAACCCCTGACCTTCTGTTTACAAGACAGATGCTCTACCAGCTGAGCTATAGCGGCCTGGCGCCGCAGCGCCGCTCGCAGTCTACCGGGCCCCTGCCGCGCGCCCCGGGGAGCCACCCCCGCCTGCCCGTCTCGAAGATCGGGACGACGGCGTCGGCCGGCCCCCGGCGAAAGCCGTCCGACGAGCGCAGATCCCCTGGTCAGGACAAGATGATCAGAACGTGGTGGACGCCACTCCATGATCCGTGCAACGGTCGGGGGACGGGCGTCGATGGTCCTCGGGAACGAGCGAGGAGGTGGATGGATCATGAAGATCAACGAGCGCACCAACGGGGGCAAGGCGACCAGATGGCCCCTGCTGGAACCGCCCGCGCAGAGGCCGCGCACCCACCGGCCGAACCTGTTGCGACGCCGTCCCTGGCACGTTCTCGAAGCGCCCACCGGGGAGTTCCCCGCGGTCGACGCCGAGGAGGCGATGGGGCCGCAGCTGCCCGATGACGCCACCGTCAACTTCGTGCTCGACCTCTCCCTGCGCCTCGGCGAGGTGCAGATGGCCAGCGGGGCCGGCGCCTCGGACGTCAGCGCGACGATCATCGCCGTCACCGCCGCGCTCGGGCTGCCGCACTGCGAGGTCGACGTCATCTTCACGTCGATCACCGTGACCTGCCACCGCGGCACCGACCTCGCGCCGGTGACCGCGCTGCGCGTCGTGCGCAGCCGCAGCCTCGACTACACGCGGCTGACCGAGACCGAGAAGCTCATCCGCCGGATCGTCCGCGGGCACCTCGGCGCCGAGCAGGCGCAGACCGAGCTGGAGCGGATCTCGCAGGCGCCGCACCCGTACCCGCGCTGGGTCGCGACGCTCGCCTGGGGCGGGGTCGCCGCGTTCATCACCATCCTGCTCGGCGGCGGGCCCGACATCGCCGCCGTCGCGTTCGTCATCAGCGGCGTGATCGACCGGATCGGGCGGTTCGTCAACCGCTACTCCCTCCCGTTCTTCTTCCAGCAGGTGATCGGCGGCCTGGTCGCGACGCTGTCCGCGATGACGATCATGCGGACCCACGTCCTGACCACCGACAAACCGACGCTCGTCGTCGCGGCCGCGCTGACCGTGCTGCTGTCCGGGCTGTCGACGGTCTCGGCGGTGCAGGACGCCATCACCGGCTACAACGTCACCGCCGCCGGCCGCACCATGGAAGTGGTGCTGATGTCGGCCGGCCTGATCTCCGGGGTCGTGCTGGCCCTGCGGATCGCCGTGATGCTCGGGCTGCCGCCCACCCCGCTGCCCGACGTCCCCACCTCCACACCGCAGCACCTGCCGCTGGTCATCCTCGGCGGGGCCGGCGCCTCGGCCTGCTTCGCGCTCGCGTCCTACTCCAAGATGCGCGCGATGCTGGTCGCGATGGCCGCCGGCGCGATCGGCGCGACCGTCTACGGCGGGCTCACGGTGATCCGGCTCGACGGCGTCAGCTCGTCCGCGATCGCCGCGACGCTGGTCGGGTTCTGCGGCGGCGTGCTCGCGCGACGACTGGGCGTCACGCCCCTCGTCGTCGCCGTGTCCGGGATCACTCCCCTGCTCCCGGGCCTGTCCACCTATCGTGGTCTATACCAAATCGGGGTCGAGCCGAACGGCAATATCTCGACGCTCATGACGGCGGTCGCAATCGGGCTTGCGCTGGCAGCGGGCGTGGTACTCGGCGAATGGCTCGCTCAGCCGGTCCGCACCGGCTTGGGCAGGCTCGAACGCCGGTTCGCCGGACCACGCATGGCCGGTCCGCTCGAACCGGCCGATCGGCGCTTGGAGTAACCCGACGGTCACCGGCTGTTCATCGCTCACGCGATAGGGTTTCACTCTGGGGCCGCGACCCGGGACGCGAGGAGCGAGCACGTGACTGAAGCGACGAAGGAGAACTCGAACCAGGCGGATTTCGTCGTGGTGGCGAACCGGCTACCGGTGGACCTCGAACGCACGACCGACGGAGAACGCCGCTGGACGGCCAGCCCGGGCGGGCTGGTGTCGGCGCTCGAGCCGTTCCTCCGGTCGCGCAAGGGCGCGTGGGTCGGCTGGCCGGGCGTGCCCGACGTCGACGTCGAGGAGTTCGACGACGACGGCCTCGTGCTGCACCCCGTCTCGCTGAGCGCCGACGAGGTCCGCGACTACTACGAGGGCTTCTCCAACGCGACGCTCTGGCCGCTCTACCACGACGTCGTCGAGCGCCCGGTGTTCGACCGGGCCTGGTGGAACAGCTACGTGAAGGTGAACCAGCGGTTCGCGCAGGCCAGCGCCGAGGTCGCCGCGCCGGGCGCGACGGTCTGGATCCAGGACTACCAGCTGCAGCTGGTGCCGGCGATGCTGCGCGAGCTGAGACCGGACCTGCGCATCGGCTTCTTCCTGCACATCCCGTTCCCGCCGGTCGAGCTGTTCATGCAGATGCCGTGGCGCGCCGCGATCATCCGCGGCCTCACCGGCGCGGACCTCGTCGGCTTCCACCGCCCCGGCGGGGCGCAGAACTTCCTGTGGCTGTGCCGCCAGCTGATCGGCCTCGAGTCGACGCGCGGCGCGGTCGGCGTCCGGTCGCGGCCGGGCACCATGCAGGTCGGCGACCGGACCGTGCGGGTCGGCGCGTTCCCCATCTCCATCGACGCCGCCGGCCTCGACCAGCTGTCCCGCACGAAGGGCGTCCAGGAGCGGGCCGCGCAGCTGCGGCGCGACCTCGGCAACCCGAAGACCGTGCTGCTCGGCGTCGACCGCCTCGACTACACCAAGGGCATCGACCTGCGGCTGCAGGCGCTGCACGAGCTGCTGCACGAGGGCAGGCTCCAGCCGGACGACGTCACGTTCGTGCAGCTGGCCACGCCTAGCCGCGAGCGCGTCGAGCACTACCAGCGGATGCGCGGCGAGATCGAGCAGATGGTCGGCCGGATCAACGGCGAGTTCTCCCGCGTCGGTCACCCGGTCGTGCACTACCTGCACCAATCGGTCGACCGCACCGAGCTGGCCGCCTTCTTCTCCGCCGCGGACGTCATGGTCGTGACGCCGCTGCGTGACGGCATGAACCTCGTCTGCAAGGAGTACGTCGCCACGAGGCACGATCTGGGCGGCGCCTTGGTGCTCAGCGAGTTCGCCGGCGCGGCCTCGGAACTCTCTAGCGCATTCCTCGTGAACCCCCACGACCTGGACGGGGTGAAGGATGCTCTGGTGGCTGCCATTACGCTCGACCCGGCTGAGGGCCGTCGCCGGATGCGCGCCATGCGTCGCCAGGTCCTCACACATGACGTCGACCGTTGGGCGCGCTCGTTCTTGCAGGCGTTGGGTGCCGAAGCGGTCGACTGATTGGTCCCGACCACGCACGAGCTCCTGAGGAGGAGTGTTGACTGCCGAGGCCCTGCCCGCCGAGCTGCGGCGCGCGATCGTCCAGATCGCCCGTACTCCGCGACTGCTGGTCGCCTGCGACTACGACGGCACGCTGGCTCCCATCACGCTCAACCCGGACGAGGCCCGGCCGCTGCCGGAGTCCGTTGGCGCCCTCAGATCGCTCGCCGGTCTGCACGAGACGACCACCGCGGTCATCTCGGGCCGGGCCCTGCGCGACCTGGCCACGCTGTCGCGGCTGCCGTCCGAGGTGAACCTCGTCGGCAGCCACGGGTCGGAGTTCGACATCGGTTTCATCCACGCGCTGGACGAAAAGGCGCGTGAGCTGCACCGACGGCTCGAGACCGAGCTCGAACAACTCGTGCTCGACGTCCCGGGCGTGTCGCTGGAGGTCAAGCCGGCCAGCATCGCGGTGCACGTGCGCCGCGCCGAGCACGAGGCCGGCCGCCGCGTGCTCGCGGACGTCCACAACGGACCGTCGAAGTGGGACGGCGTCTCGACCACCGACGGCAAGGAGGTGGTGGAGCTCGCGGTCGTCCAGACGGACAAGGGCCACGCGCTCGACATCCTGCGCCACCAGGTGGGCGCGACCGCGGCGATCTTCCTCGGCGACGACGTCACCGACGAGAAGGCCTTCGCCCGGCTCTCCGGCCCCGACCTGGGCATCAAGGTCGGCGACGGCGAGACGCTGGCGGGCTACCACGTGCCGGACACCGTCGACGTCGCGCTGGTCCTCGGCTTCCTGCTGGAGGAGCGGCGCAACTGGCTCTACGGCGAGTCGGCGCCGCCGATCGAGCGGCTGTCGATGCTGGCCAACGAGCGCTCGGTCGCCCTCCTGACGCCGGACGCCAAGCTGACCTGGCTGTGCCACCCGGGCCCGGACGCGCCCGCGGTGTTCGCCGACCTGCTCGGCGGCGAGGGCGCGGGCCACTTCTCCATCAAGCCGCACCGCAACGGCCTCCCGCTCGGCCAGCGCTACCTGCCGAACACGATGACGGTCGAGACGCGCTGGTCGCGCCTGCTCGTCACCGACTACCTCGAGCCGGAGAGCGCGCCGCACCGGACGGACCTGGTCCGCGTCATCTCCGGTGAGGCGGCCGCGGCCGTGACGTTCGCGCCGCGCCCCGAGTTCGGCGGCGTGCCGGTGAGCCTGGAGATCACCGAGGGTGGCGTCAAGGTGCTCGGCACGTCGGAGCCGTTCGTGCTCTACGCGCCGGGCGTCGAGTGGACGATCACCTCGGACGGCCTGCACGACACGGCCACCGCGCTGGTGCAGCCGACGCCGACCCAGCCGGTCGTGCTGGAGCTGCGCTGCGGCACGCCGGACCTCGGCCCGCACGAACTGTCCGAAGTGGAGCGACGCGACCGCGCGGGCCGGTACTGGAGCGAGTGGACGTCGAAGCTGCAGCTGCCGAAGGTGCAGACCGACCTGGTGCTGCGCTCGGCGCTGACCCTGCGCGGCCTGGTCAACACCGACACCGGTGGCGTGCTGGCCGCGGCGACGTCGTCGCTGCCGGAGGAGATCGGCGGCGTCCGCAACTGGGACTACCGCTACTGCTGGATCCGCGACGCCGCGATGACCGTGCGGGAGCTCGTGCACCTGGGCTCGATCGAGGAGGCCGAGGGCTACCTCAAGTGGCTCCACGGCGTGCTCGCGACGCTGGCCGGCCCGGAGCGGCTCCACCCGCTGTACACGCTCGCGGGCAGCGTCATCGGCGCCGAAGCCGTCATCGAGTCGCTGCCCGGGTACGCGGGTTCGCGGCCGGTGCGCGTCGGCAACCTGGCCAACCACCAGGTGCAGCTGGACGTCTTCGGCCCGGTCGTCGAGCTGGTCGGCACGCTCGCCGCGGCGCGCGGCGATCTGCGTGACGAGGACTGGCAGATGGTGCGCGCGATGGCGGAAGCCGTCACGCGGCGCTGGAACGAGCCGGACCACGGGATCTGGGAGGAGCGGCACGTGCCGCGCCACCGGGTCTACTCGCGCGTCATGTGCTGGGTGACCATCGACCGCGCGGTCAAGCTCGGTGCGCAGTACGGCCGGGACGTGCCGGGCGCGTGGCCGCCGCTGCGCGACGCGATCGCCGCCGACGTGCTGGAGCACGGCTGGAACGACGAGGTCCAGGCGTTCACCACGGCCTACGACGGCACGGACCTGGACGCGGCGTCGCTGTTCGTCGGGCTCACCGGCCTGATCGACCCGGCCGACGAGCGCTTCCAGCAGACGGTGACCGCGATCGAGGCGGAGCTGCGCAGTGGGTCCACTGTGTACCGTTACCGCCGCGACGACGGCCTCCCCGGCGGGGAGGGCGGCTTCCACATCTGCGCGGCGTGGCTGATCGAGGCGTACCTGCTCACCGGGCGGCGCAACGAGGCCCAGGAGCTGTTCGACCAGATCGTGGCGGCGGCCGGCCCGACGGGCCTGCTGCCGGAGCAGTACGACCCGATCGCCGAACGGTCCCTGGGCAACCACCCGCAGGCGTATTCGCACATCGGGCTCATCCGGTGCGCCAACTTGCTGGCGACCAGTTAGCCCTTTCGGTCCGAAGTGCCGTCAAGGCCACCTTGCAGGCGTCTCGCGCCCGTAAGGTGGCCTTGACGGCGTTCGGAGGTGATGCGGTGCAAGGAACGTTCGGGCAGGTCGAGTACGTGCCGCTGCCGCCCCGGTTCGCCGAGCGCGTGCGCTGGGGATCGGTCGTCATCGGCTGCTCGATGATCGTCGGCACGGTCCTGCTGTTCGGCCTCACCACGTTCCTGCAGGGCATCGTCCACGGCCACGCGTTCCCGGACTCGTTGCTGGGCAAAGCGGCGGCCGTGCTGCCCCCGCTGGCGGTGCTGGCGATGGCGGTTCTGGTGCTGACGTGCCGCCGGTGCCTGCGCGGCGACTACCTCGTGATCGCGAGCGCCCAGTCGGCGCGCAACGCGTTCGTGGTCACCTACGTGCTGACGCTGATCCTCATCATCGGCGCGTGCGCGGTCCCGATCGTGTTCCACGTCTGGCACGAAACCCACGCGGCGCGAGCCCCGGACCTGCTCACGACGGTCGCGACCCTCGCCTTCGCCACCATGGGTTTCCTGGCGGGCATGTTCTACGTACGCCCCTCGATGCAGACGTTGCGGCGGTTCAGCGACCACCCGATCTGGTGAGCGGGTTCAGTCCACAGTGGACGGCTCAGGCCGCGTAGCCCTTCGGCGGGATGAGCGTCGCGAGCTGGTTGAAGGTTAGCCAGTAGATCTGGTTGCCGCCGAAGCTGGCGGGGTCGGCGATCTTGACCGTCATGTCGGAGCTGTCGTAGCCGATCACCGTGAAGTAGTGGTAGATCGTGTAGTTCGGGTAGCCCGGCGGGTGGTTGTTCGCCGGGGCGACGATGTTCGCGACGATCGCGTAGCCGTTGTTGACGTCCAGGACGATGTCGCGCCACAGCAGGTCGCGCTGGGCCTGCGTCGGCGGGTCGTTCGGCATCTCCTTCGTCTCGTACCAGCTGGTGCCGAGGTCCTGGTTGAGGACGCCGGTGACCTGCCCGATCCAGTCGGTGCCGTTGGTGGTCGTGCCGAGCTGCGAGGCGAGCGTGGCCTGGCTCGGCACGTTCGACGTCCGGGCCGAGATGGCGATCCGGGTCGCGGCCGGTCCGCACCAGTAGCCGGTGTTCTGGACCTGGTACTGGACGTTCAGCACGGCCTCGGCCCGTTCGACGCCGTCGACGTGCGCGGGCGCGGCCATGGCGTTGACGAACCCGGGCGCCGGCACGACGTACTTCTGGGCCCCGGCCACCGCGGGCGCGGTGAGGAGCCCGGAAACGGCCATGAGCGTGACGAGCCCCAGACGGAATCTGCGCATGACGATCCTTCCCCAGTTTTGACGCCGGTTGGCCAGCGCCGAACAAAGGGATGATCGCGACAAGAGACGCCCGTTGTCTCGTACCGTCCCTGAACGGATCACGACGAAGGTAGGTTCGCCGTGAACGCCGGCGGCGCCTGCGGGCAACAGGGGGCATGCAGGTGATCCAAGAAGGTGCCGACGTCTGGGGGCAGGACCGTCCCGACCTGGGCGGGGCCGATCCGGCACCGGTGTTCGCCAAGCTCTTCGACGCCCACGCCGGGCCGCTGCGGCGCTACCTCGCCCGCCGGGCCGGCGCCGAAACGGCCAACGACCTCGTCGCCGAGACGTTCCTCGTCGCGCTCCGGCGCCGGGAGAGCTACCGGCCGGAGCTGGGCACGGCGCGCTCGTGGCTCTACGGCATCGCGACCAACCTGCTGCGCCACCACGTGCGGTCCGAGCTGCGCGGCCTGCAGGCGACCGCGCGGCTGGCGCACACCGGCGAGCTCAGCCACGCCGGGCACGACGGCCGCGTCGCCGAGCGGGTCGACGCCCAGGCCCGCGCGGCCCAGCTGGCCGGCGCGCTGGCGAAGCTCAACCCGGCCGACCGCGACACGTTGCTGCTCGTCTCGTGGGCCGGGCTCGACGCGGCCGAAGTGGCCGAAGCCCTGGGCATCCCGCAGGGCACGGTGCGCTCCCGGCTGCACCGGATCCGCCGCTGGCTGAGAACCGCCGCCCCCACTCCCGCCATCCCCGCTCCCGCCGCTACCGCCGTGAAGGAGGCGTAGTGCCATGACCGACGACAACATCCGGCAGATCTGGTCCGACGCCGAGCTGGACGCGGCGCTGGCCGACCTCCACGACGACGTCGGCGACGGTGATCTGACGTTTGCCCGCACCTCGCTGCTGGCGGCGGCCGGTGCTGAGCCCGAAGCACCCCCCGCGCCGGCGGAGTCCCGCGGCGCGTGGCGGTGGATCGCGGTGGCGGCCGCCGTCGCCACGCTCACCGGCGGCCTGGTCGTCGCCACGCAGCTGACCAACCGCGATCCCGCCCCCACCCCGATCGCACCGGCCGCCACGTTGCCCGGACTCGACGACCTGCGTGGCGTGGACCTCCCGATCGGCCCCGGCGAGTTCCGGCTCACGACGTCGTCGTCGTGGATGGCGGCCGACAAGGGCGCGAACCCGAAGACCTACGTGGGGATGCAGGCCAGGCTCTGGATCCCCGCCGACCCGGCCGGGGACTGGCACCTGCGCTCCACGCTCACGAACACCCCGACCGGCCTGCAGGTCCCCGTACCGCGCCTCGAACCGGTACCGGTGCACAACACCGACACGACCGGCGCCGGCGGGATCTTCCCCGGGATGTACGGCGGACCCGACTTCCAGGGTTCCTGGGACGCGCCGACGGCGCTGTTCGTCACGAGCCTGCCCGCGGACGTCCAGGCGCTGCGAGCGCAGCTGACCAACGCCCAGGCCGGCGTGGGGACCCCGGTGCGCCGGGGCGAGGAGAGCAGCCCCGGAGCGGTCGTCCAGATGGTGCGCAAAACGCTGGAGCTGGGCCTGGCCCGCGGCGACGTCCGGGTGGCGCTCTGGCGCGCACTGGCCGGCGTCGAAGGCATCGTGACGACCCCGGGCATGCCCTCCCCGGACGGCCGGACAGGCATCGGCTTCACGGCGAAGGACGGCGGCACCCTGATCGCCGACCAGGCAACGGCCCAGCTCATCGGCTACACGCTGCCGCTGAAGGAGTCGATCGGCGGGACGGGCATCCAGAGTTCGGAGGTGGTCCCACCGGACTCGTCGACGTCCAACGAGCCCAGAGTCCCGATCATGACCACGATTCTCCCGCCACGCTCGCCCCACCAGCCGGCGGAGGAGCAGAACTCGATGGCGGAGAGCTACACGTACTCGATAACCAAGACCGACCACTGACCCGTGGTGGCCGGGCGCCCTGGGGGCGCCCGGCCACCACGCCAAGAGGGGAACGACCCGGCTCACCCCAGCCAGCGGCTCACCCTCGGGCCGGCGGCATCAGCGATGCCTGCCATCCTCCGGCGCCACGGCACCAGCGGCCCGGCAACCCGTCGAGTCGGCGGCATCAGCGAACCGGGCCATCCGCCGGCTCACTCTCGGGCCGACGGCATCACCAAGCCAGCCATCCGCCGGACCACGGCAGCAGCCCGGCCACCCGTCAGGCTGACGGCATCAGCGTGCCGGCCATCACCAAGCCGACTTCGTCCACCAGCCGGCCACCGCCGAGCCAAAGGCGTCAGCGGGCGTGGCTTGCCGCGTTCAGGGCGTCCGCTACGTTCGCCACCTCCAGCACCCGGATACCGGCCGGGGGCTTGCCCGAGTCCGGCGGTACCAGCGCGTGCGTGAACCCCAACCGCGCCGCCTCCGCCAAGCGGCGGCCGACGCTCGGGACGCGGCGGATCTCGCCCGCCAGACCGACCTCGCCCACCGACACCAGCCGGGGCGACAGTGCCACGTCGCCGAACGACGACGTCAGGGCCAGCACCAGCGCCAGGTCGATGCCCGGTTCGGTGATCTTCATGCCGCCGACCGTGGCGACGTAGACGTCCTTGTCGGCGAGCTTCAAACCGCCGCGCTTCTCCAGCACCGCCAAGACCATCGCCACCCGCGCCGAGTCGAGGCCGCTGACCGCGCGCCTCGGCTGGGGTGCCGATGTCGACGACACCAGCGCCTGGACCTCGCCCAGCAGCGGGCGCTTGCCCTCCATCGCGACCGTGATCGCCGTGCCCGGGACCGGCTCCGCCGTCTGGCTGATGAACAGCCCCGACGGATCCGGCACCCCGACGATGCCTTCTTCCACCAGCTCGAAGCAGCCGATCTCGTCGGCCGCGCCGAACCGGTTCTTGATGCCGCGGACCATGCGCAGCGTCGAGTGCTTGTCGCCCTCGAACTGCAGCACGACGTCCACCAAGTGCTCCAGCACGCGCGGACCGGCCACCGTGCCGTCCTTCGTGACGTGCCCCACCAGCACCACCGGCAGCCCGCGCTCCTTGGCCAGCGCGACCAGCCCGGACGTCACCGCCTTGACCTGGGTCACCCCACCGGGTGAACCGTCCACCAGCGGGGACGCCATCGTCTGCACCGAGTCGACGATCAGCACGCCCGGCTTCACGTCGTCGACGTGCCCGAGGATGGCCGAGAGGTCGCTTTCGGCTGCGAGGTACATCCGGTCGTGGACGTTGCCGGTCCGCTCCGCACGCAGCCGGACCTGGCCCGCGGACTCCTCGCCCGTGACGTACAGGGAGCGGTCGACCGTTTTCGCCCATTGGTAGGCGACTTCGAGCAGCAGGGTCGACTTGCCGACACCAGGCTCACCCGCGAGCAGCACCACCGCGCCCGGCACCAGGCCGCCACCGAGGACGCGGTCCAGCTCGGACACCCCGGTGCGGCGGGCGCGGGCGGTTTCGACGTCGACTTCGCCGATCGGCCGCGCGGGCGCACTCGGCGCACCGGCCGCGACGCGCTGGATCGCCGGTTTCCCGGCGGCCCCGCGTTCCGCGAACGAGCCCCATTCCTGGCACTCCGGACACCGGCCCAGCCACTTGGCCGCTTCGTAGCCGCAGCCCGCGCAGCGGTAGTTGACGCCTTTCTTCACCCCGCGAGGCTATCGGCGCCCACCGACAAAAACGGGGACCTACCCCTTGTCGTGCGCCGGCGCCGCCACGGGCAGCTCGACGGTGACCGGTCCGGCGTTCTTGAAGACGAACGTGACCTTCACGGTCTGACCGGGCCAGAGCGGCTGCTTCAGCGCGGCGAGCGTCACAGTGCCCTTGCCGACGGTCGCGGGGGCCGCGGTCGGCGTCGCACTGGTGGCGGGAGCCTCCGCGGAAGAGGAAGAGGAGGAGGAGGAGGTAGCGGTGCCCGTGGTGCTGGTCCCGGTCGCCGTCGGCGCTTCCGAAGAAGAGCTCGGCGCGCCCGAGGAGGTGGGCTCGACCTGGTTGGTGGACTCGACCGCGTCGTCCGGGCCGATCACCAGGGAGTGCCCGGCGACGATGTCCTTCGAGCCGCCGACGGTCGCCTGCGTGCCATCCTCGGTCGTCACCGAAACGAGCGAGTCGTCCTGGGCGCCCTGGTTGACGATCGTCAGGGTCAGCGCCGGGGTCGCGCCGGCCGCGTAGCCCGGACCGGACGTCGGGTACTGGACCGCGACGTCGCGCATCACGATGGTCTTGACCTGGGCGTGCGTGCCGTTGACGGCGGGCTGCTGCGTGTCGGTCTGGGTGATCTGGCCGGCCCCGCACCCGGCGAGCGCGAGCGCGGCACCGAGCGCCAGCACGCCCGTACCGAGCACGCGACGATTCTGCAGCCTCACGTCGCAGTCCCTTCCCTTTTCACGGCCTCGTTCCCGCGAAGACTAGCCCGGAGCGATCTCCAGCGCGGAACCGGTCCGCGTTGTCCTCAAGATCAACCGTCCACAAAGGAATTCCCAATGGTCGCACGGACCCTTCGCCTTAACCTGCGTGAGCACGGGGGTCCGACGTTTGTCAACCCCCGCTCAGGCCGCTGACCTGCGAGGACGAGTCCGGCCCGCTAGGTGGGCACTGGCGGACCGTGATAGGATGGGGTCAGCGAAAGGGGCAGAGGACACATGGTTTTCAAGGTCGGAGAGACCGTCGTCTACCCGCACCACGGTGCCGCACTCATCGAAGCCATCGAGACCCGCGTGATCAAGGGCGAGGAGAAGAAGTACCTCGTCCTCAAAGTCGCGCAAGGGGATCTTACGGTTCGCGTGCCCGCTGACAACGCCGAGATCGTCGGTGTGCGTGATGTCGTCGGGCAAGAAGGACTGGACAAGGTTTTCGACGTACTGCGTGCTCCGCACACCGAAGAGCCCACGAACTGGTCTCGTCGGTACAAGGCCAACCTCGAGAAGCTCGCCTCCGGCGATGTGAACAAGGTGGCCGAAGTGGTGCGCGACCTCTGGCGACGAGAGAAGGACCGCGGACTTTCAGCCGGCGAGAAGCGCATGCTGGCGAAGGCGCGGCAAATTCTGGTCAGCGAGCTCGCGCTCGCGGAGGGCACCGACGAGGACAAGGCTGAAGTCCTCCTCGACGAAGTTCTGGAAACCGCGGCGGTCTGAGAATCTTATTCTGGTCAGGACGACGCTACGGACCGCAGGTGGCCTGCCTACGGTGACTTCGCGTCGGCCAACGGCTGAATAAGGTTCTCCAACCCCAGGGCGTCCTGCTCGACGGGCGAGCAGATGCCTCTACGATCGCGAACCGATGAACGTCGCCGTGATCGTGACCGTCGCACACCACGCCTCCGACGGAGAGCTCGCTCTCACGCCGGTCCGTGGTGAAGCGCTACTCACGCACACCGTGCGGGGGCTGCTGGCAGTACCGGAGATCGATCTGGTTCTCGTGGCGGCCCCCCAGCGGTGTGCGCAAGTCTATTCACAGGTCCTCGAGGATCTCTCGTGCCGGGTCGTCCCCGGTTCGCTCCGGCAGGCCTTCGCCGTCGTCGAGCCCGAACTTTCCCGTGACTCCGTTCTACTCCTCCATGACGCCTTGCGGGCCTTCATTCCTGCGCAAACGGTGCGTGACGTGATCACCGCGGTCAGTAGCGCGAATCCCGTCGTCGTCCCGGTGCTCCCGATGGCCGACACGGTGAAGGTGACCGACGCGGCCGAGCTGATCGTCGGCACCGAGGACCGCACGCGGCTGCGCACCGCCCAGACCCCGGTCGGCTACACCCTCGACGCCTTCCGCGCGGCGGACCTCGAGGCGGCGTTCCCCGAGGGCGCGGCGACCGTGCCGGGGCACCCGGACGCGATGCGCGTCACCACCGACTTCGAACTTTCCCTGGCCGAGGCGATCGCGGCGGCACCGAGCACGGAGGAGACGCTGTGAGGATCGGCAACGGGGTGGACGTCCACCCGATCGAGGCGGGCCGCGAGTGCTGGATCGCCGGGCTGAGCTGGCCGGGCGTCGACGGCTGCGCGGGCCACTCGGACGGCGACGTCGCGGCGCACGCCCTGTGCGACGCGCTCCTGTCCGCGGCCGGCCTGGGCGACCTCGGCGCGGTGTTCGGCACCGGCGACCCCCGGATGGACGGCGCGCACGGCGCCGACATGCTCGCCGAGGTCCGCGGCCTGATCGAGGCCGAGGGCTGGCGCGTCGCGAACGCGACGGTCCAGATCGTCGGCAACGCCCCCCGCGTGGGCAAGCGGCGCGAAGAGGCGCAGAAGGTGCTCTCGGAGGCCGTCGGCGGCCCGGTGAGTGTCTCCGGCACCACATCCGACGGCTTGGGCCTCACCGGCCGCGGCGAAGGCATCGCGGCCTTCGCCACAGCACTGCTGCTGACGGCGGAATAGCCCCGCCGCCCGGGTTGTCCACAGCCGGGCCGAGATGTGGACAACGAGGCCCTACCTGTGACGTTTCCCGCTTTTCGTCGGAGGGTCCCGATACGCTGGAAGCGGGGCCGGTCCCCCGGAGAGGGTGGGGGGTGCTTTCCGGCGGGGCTGCCTTGCTCGGCGGAGGTCGTTCCGAAATGACCGCGGCCGCGCAGCCGCCCGCGCAGCGGAATAGCCTCGCCGCCCGAGCATGTTCGGCGTGACATGGCCCTCACTCTCCCCGACGCCGTCCGCGCGCTCGTCGACGGCAGGAACTTCGCCACCGTCGCCACGCTCGACCCCGACGGCAGCCCGCAGACCTCCGTCGTCTGGATCGGCCTCGACGGCGGCGACCTCGTGTTCAGCGCCACCGAAGACCGCCGGAAGGTCCGCAACCTGCGGCGCGACCCCCGCGTCGGCGTGTCGATCACCGACGCCGGCAACCCCTACCGGCACACGCAGCTGCGCGGCACGGTGACGCTCACCCCCGACCCGGGCAAGACGCTGCCGAAGACGCTGAGCCACAAGTACCTCGGCGAGGACCCGCCCGCGGAGGGCGGCGACGTCGAACGGGTGATCGTCCGCCTGCACGTCGAGAAGATCGCGGGCAACGTCAAATAGGGTCCGGACCATGGGTGTGACATTCAACGACGCGACCAAGGCGCTCCTCGACGGGAAGAACTACCCCGTCGTCGCCACCACCAACGCCGACGGCTCGCCGCAGAGCTCGGTCGTCTGGGCGCGCCGCGACGGCGACACCGTGGTCTTCGTGACCGTCCAGGGCCGGCGGAAGGAACGCAACATCCGCCGCGACCCCCGCGTGTCGCTCTCCGTCTTCGACCTGGCCGATCCGGAGAACTACGTCGAAATCCGCGGGCGGGCCGAGGTCACCGTCGAAGGCGGCCCCGAGCTGAACGACGAGCTGGCCCACAAGTACATCGGCGAGGCCTTCCCGCCCGAGCCGGCCGACGTCGTGCGCGTGCTCGTCCGCGTTGTTCCCGAACACATCACAGGGCATTCGGCCTGACGATCCCGTTAGGCTGAACCCATGACGATCAGGGCGGTGTTGTTCGACTATTCCGGCACACTTTTCCGGCTCGAGCAGGACGAGACCTGGCTCACCGAACTGACCGACCACGTGGGCACGCCGCTCGACATCGAGGCCCAGGCCGAGCTGATGCGCCGGATGACGGCGCCGGTCGGCCAGGTCGTCGAGCTGGACGCCGACCACCAGCACGCCTGGCACCACCGCGACCGCGACCCGGTGCTGCACCGGAAGGTGTACCTGGAGGTCCTCAAGAAGTCCGGCGTGCCGCGGCCCGAGCAGGCCGTCGCGCTGTACGACCGGCTGATCGATCCCAGCCAGTGGACGCCTTACCCGGACACCGAGGCCGCGCTCAAGGCGGCGTCCGAGCAGGGGCTCAAGGTCGGCGTCCTGAGCAACATCGCCTTCGACATCCGGCCCGCGTTCACCGCCCGCGGCTGGGACGCCTACGTCGACGAGTTCGTCCTGTCCTTCGAGGTCGGGGCGATCAAGCCGGAGCTGGAGATCTTCCGCCGGGCCGTGCAGGCGCTCGGCGTCCCGGCCACCGAGACCCTGATGGTCGGCGACAGCGAAGAGGCCGACGGCGGGGCCCGCGCGCTCGGCTGCGAGTTCGCGCTGGTCGACCCGCTGCCGACGGCGCAGCGGCCGGACGCCCTGCTCACGGCGCTGAGCGCGTTCGGTGTCGGGCAAGAGCCCAGCTAGGCGCCTGCGACCTCGCTCACGCCCACCCCGTACCCTTTCAGGGTGGCCCTACACCTTTTCGACACAGCGACCCGGAGCGTGCGGGAGTTCCAGCCCGCCCGTAGCGGAACGGCGTCGATCTACGTGTGTGGTGCCACCGTGCAGGGCGTGCCGCACATCGGGCACATCCGCGGCGCCCTGAACTACGACGTCCTGCGCCGCTGGCTCGTCCACAGTGGACTGGACGTGCTGCTGGTCCGCAACGTCACGGACATCGACGACAAGATCCTGACCAAGGCCGCGGCCGCGGATCGCCCCTGGTGGGAATGGGCGGCGACGCACGAGCGCGCCTTCGAGCAGGCCTACGAGCAGCTCGGCTGCCTCCCGCCGTCGATCAACCCGCGCGCGACCGGGCACGTCACCCAGATGGTCGAGCTGATGCAGCGGCTGATCGACCAGGGGCACGCCTACGCCGTGGACGGCGACGTCTACTTCTCGGTGAAGTCGTTCGACGACTACGGCAAGCTGTCCGGCCAGGTCCTCGAGGACGTCCAGCAGGGCGAGACGCCGGCCCGCGGCAAGCGGGACCCGCACGACTTCACGCTGTGGAAGTCCGCGAAGCCGGGCGAGCCGTCGTGGCCGACGCCGTGGGGCGACGGCCGGCCGGGCTGGCACCTCGAGTGCTCGGCGATGGCCACGGCCTACCTCGGCGCGGAGTTCGACATCCACGGCGGCGGGCGCGACCTGGTCTTCCCGCACCACGAAAACGAGCGCGCGCAGTCGAACGCCGCCGGCGACCCGTTCGCCCGCTACTGGCTGCACAACGACTGGGTGACCATGTCCGGCGAGAAGATGTCGAAGTCGCTGGGCAACACCGTGACGATCCCCGCGATGCTGGAGCGATACCGGGCGGCCGAGCTGCGCTACTACCTGATGCAGCCGCACTACCGGTCCAAGATCGAGTACTCCGACGGCGCGGTCTCGGAAGCCGCGCAGGGCTACCGGCGGATCGAGACGTTCCTGCGTCGCGCCACTTCTTCCGGCGAGGTGGGGATCGGCACGATCCCGGCCGGGTTCGCCGCCGCGATGGACGACGACCTCGCCACCCCGCAGGCGTTCGCCGTGGTCCACACCACGGTGCGGGACGGTAACGCCGCCCTCGACGCGGGCGACACCTCCAAGGCACTCGAACTCGCCGCCGCCGTGCGCGCGATGACCGACGTGCTCGGCCTCGACCCGCTGTCCGCGCGCTGGTCCGAGGCGGGCGGTTCCGAAACGCCCACCAAAGAGGCGCTGGACTTCCTCGTCAAGGATCTGCTGGCCGAGCGCCAGCAGGCCCGGGCCGAGAAGGACTTCGCCCGCGCGGACGCCGCCCGTGACCGCCTCCAGCAGGCGGGCATCGTGGTGGAGGACACCCCTAACGGTCCACAGTGGACAGTCAAGTCCGACTGAGCCGTTCTCCATAACCGCAAGGACTTTTCAGCATGGCAGGCAACTCCCGGCGCCAGGGCGCCATCCGCAAGACGGGCACCAAGAAGGGTGCCGTCGTCGGTTCCGGCGGACAGCGCCGCAAGGCCCTCGAAGGCAAGGGCCCGACCCCGAAGGCGGAGGACCGTCCCGGGCACAAGGCCTACCGCCAGAACAACGCCCAGACCAAGCGCGACCAGGCGCGGCAGAAGAAGGCCGACAAGCCGGAACTGATCGCCGGGCGCAACCCGGTGGTCGAGGCGCTGCGCGCGGACGTCCCGGCGACCGCGCTGTACGTCGCGATCAACATCGAGATCGACGACCGCGTGAACGACGCCGTCCGGCTGGCCGGCGACAAGGGCATCTCGATCCTGGAGATCCCGCGCGAGGAGCTGGACCGCAAGACGAACCGGGCCGTGCACCAGGGCCTGGGCCTGCAGGTCCCGCCGTTCGAGTACGCCCACCCGGACGACCTGATGGCGGCGGCGCGCAACTCGGGCGAGGTGCCCCTGTTCGTCGCGCTCGACGGCGTCACCGACCCGCGCAACCTCGGCGCGGTGATCCGCTCGGCGGCCGCGTTCGGCGCCCACGGCGTGCTGCTGCCGGAGCGGCGCAGCGCGGGCATGACGGCGGTGGCGTGGCGCACGAGCGCGGGCACGGCGGCGAAGCTGCCGATCGCGGTCGCGACCAACCTCACGCGCCAGCTGAAGTCGTGGGCCAACGAGGGCCTGATGCTGGTCGGCCTGGACGCGGACGGCTCGGTCGAGATCGACGGGCTGGAGCTGGCGGCGGACCCGCTGGTCATCGTGCTGGGCTCGGAGGGCCGCGGCCTGTCGCGCTTGGTGCGCGAGACGTGCGACGCGACCGTGTCGATCCCGATGGCGGCGGGCGTGGAGTCGTTGAACGCGTCGGTGGCGGCCGGTGTGCTGCTGGCCGAGGTGGCGCGGCGCCGTCGTCTCGCCGGACGGATCTGAGCCCCGCCTCCACGACCCACCTTCACGACGAGGAACCACCCACTCGGGTTAAGGTCACCATCGGATAAACCGAGGGGACCTGACCACCGATGTCATTCGTTTCGCCACTGTTCCTGTGGTACTTCATGCCGGCGGTGCTCATCGCCGTCCTGGTGTGCCCGCGGACCTGGCGCAACGGCATCATCGCGGTCGGCAGCCTGCTGTTCTACACGATCGGCGCCGGGCCGTTCGTGTTCCTGCTGCTCGGCTGCATGGTCGTCAACTTCATGGCCGGGCCGCTGCTGGAGGCGAGCCCGTGGGACGTCCAGGGCGTCCGGCGGCGGCGGATCCTCATCGCCGTCGTCTCGCTCGACGTCGGCGTCCTGCTGATCTGGAAGTACGCCGGGTTCGCGACGCAGCAGATCGCCGCCGTCTCGCACTGGTTCGGCGGCAGCCTGCCGGTCGCGAGCCTGGTGGTGCCGATCGGCATCTCGTTCTACACGTTCCACCACATCTCGTACGTGGTCGACATCTACCGCGGCGAGCGGCCGGCGCTGCGCAACCCGGTGTCGTTCGCCGCGTACATCGCGATGTTCCCGCAGCTGGTGGCCGGCCCGATCGTCCGCTACCGCGAGATCGCCGACCAGCTGCCCCAGCTGCGTTCGCACCGCCTGGACGACATCGCGGCGGGCTTCCCCCGGTTCGCGCTGGGCCTGTGCAAGAAGACGATCATCGCGGACTCCCTGAGCCCGCTGGTCGAGGCGTGTTTCAAGGTGCCACCGGACCAGATGACGTTCGCGACGGCGTGGCTCGGCGCGATCGGCTACACGTTGCAGCTGTTCTTCGACTTCTCGGGCTATTCGGACATGGCGATCGGCCTGGGCCGCATGCTGGGCTTCCGCCTCCCGGAGAACTTCGCCAGGCCGTACTCGTCGGTGACGATCACGGAGTTCTGGCGCCGCTGGCACATGAGCCTGTCCCGCTGGTTCCGCGACTACGTCTACATCCCCCTGGGCGGCAACCGTCACGGAGCGGGCAAGACGTACCGCAACCTCTGCGTGGTGTTCGTCCTGACAGGCTTCTGGCACGGCGCGCAGTGGACGTTCCTGGTGTGGGGCTGCTACCACGGAGCGCTACTGGTGATAGAGCGCCGCTTCGGCCTGGACCTGAACCCCGCAAACCCCCGCCAGCGCTACCTACGCAGGGCCCTGACGATGCTGTTGGTGGTGTTCGGCTGGGTCTTCTTCCGCTCCCAGGACATCGGCCACGCACTGGCGATGATCGGCCACATGCTGATCCCCGACTTCGACGGCCTGGGCGCAGGAGTGGAACAGGCGTTCACCAACCAACGCCTGGTCCTGCTATTGGCGGCCCTGGCGGTATTCGCACTACCGGCCCACCCGGTGACAGGCCCCCTACTGGAGTCGTCCAGAAGCCGCCCGGCAACAGCGCTACGCATCGGCGTGATGACGGTGGGCTTGATCTACGCGGCCATCTTGATAGCAACGGGCACATTCAGCCCGTTCTTGTACTACCAGTTCTAAGGCGCAAGAAGGAACCAAGACCAGCCCGCCCCCATCGAACCGATAAACAGCCGCCCAGGCGGCCGTTGGACGATCCGGCGTTCGGGTCGGTGGAGCCACGGCAGAGAACCAACAGCCATGGCAGCATGATCGAAAGCCGTAAGGAGGTGGCGGGGATGACCGACTTGGACAACATCCCAGGCGTGATCCCCTACGTGGACCACCACACCGGCCCGAGACGGCTGCTCACCCTGGAAATCCCCCACGTGGCCCACACCGTCCGCGCCTACGCCCCGATCGCCAGCGTCGACGGAAGGCAGTACGTGGTCTCCTGGGGCTCGGTGACCTTCGAGATCCCCGCCGACCGCAACGTGCACGTCAGCGTCCACCTGCACACCAACAGCGGCCACGAGCACACGATCACGCCGTTCGCCTCGATCGTCCTGTCCGCCCACTCCGCGCCGCTGCGGCTGCTCGCCCAGTTCGTGCCGCGCCAGGGCCCCCAGGGCTCGCTCGTGCCCCTCGGGTGAACCACGTGCTGGCTGCGCGCTACCTCCTCCTCACCCGGCACGGCGAAGCGACCCCCGACGAGGCCGGGCTCACCGAAGCCGGGCAGCAGCAGGCGGTTCTGCTCGGACGGCGGTTGCGCGAGCTGCCCGTCGCCGCCATCCACCACGGGCCGCTCGGGCGGGCCGCGCTCACCGCGGCGATCATCGGGGACCAGCTGCCCGGCGTTCCGCTCCACGTCGAAGAAGCGGCCGGCGACTTCGTGCCCTACCTGCCGAAGCGCGAGGAACTGCCCGAGACGTCCGCCGACCGGCTGCTCGCCTTCACCCGGCAGCTGCCGCCCGCCGACGAGGAGCTCGCCGCCGAGGCCGAACGGCGGTTCACCGGGCCCGTTCCCGGGAACGAGGCGCGGTTCGACCTCGTCGTCACGCACAACTACCTCATCTCCTGGCTCGTGCGCGCGTCGCAGGACGCACCGCCGTGGCGGTGGCTCGCCCTCAACCACGGCAACGCGGCGCTGACCGTCATCCGCTACGTGCCGGGGCGGCCCGCCGCACTGCTGGCGTACAACGACCAAGGTCATCTCCCGCCCGCACTGCGCTGGACGGGCTTCCCGCCCGAGTTTTACCTTCCGTAACCGGGGAACGCGGAGCGTGTCCGGCACCGAAAACAGGTCTCGCCCGAATGGCCGAGCCTGGCACGATGGCCGGATGAGTTTCGTGCCGTCGCCCACGTCCGTTCGGCTGAGCGACTACCTCGCGGCCGACGCCGTCATCGATCACGGCCACCCGTCGATCCGCGAACGAGCCGACGCGCTCAGACCCCTGACGGACAGCCCGGCCGGGTACGCCGAAGCCGCGTTCCGGTTCGTGCGGGACGAGGTCGACCACGTCGTCGACGCCGCCGACCCGCGGGTCACCTGGCGGGCGTCGGACGTGCTGCGCGAACGCGTCGGGATCTGCTACGCCAAGGCGCACCTGCTGGCCGCTTTGCTTCGGGCGCAAGGGATCCCGGCCGGTTTCTGCTACCAGGAGCTGTCCGCGCTGCACGGGCTGAACGCGGTGTACCTGCACGGCAAGTGGTCGCGCCTCGACGCCCGCGGCAACCGCACGGGGGCCGGCGGGGAGTTCTCCCTCGACGTCGAACGGCTCGCCTGGCCCGTCGATCCCGCGCGCGGTGAACGCGACCACCCGGAGATCCACCCCGCGCCCGCGCCGGCGGTCGTGGACTTCCTGATGACGGTCGCACCGGGGGCCGGCTGGTACGAAACCGGCCTGCCGGCCACCCTGGAACCCCAGGTTTAGCGGTATTTTCCGAAAACCCGGCAATTCGGTGAATTATTGCCGAGAGTGACGTCCGGGGCCTCCGCCTGTCCCCCGAATCTCTTATTTCGCGGTCCCCGAGACGCGCGTAAAGTGACTCCCCGCACTCGAACCGACACTTTACGCATTCGTCTGTTCGGGTGATTCGAGGGAGGTGAAGCACGTGGCCGCGGAAGGCGGACGCCTCCGCCGTACCCCACTGCAGGAGATCTTCTGGACCAGGACGAGCCTGCTGCTCACGGTACTCGTGGTGGTCGCCGGTCTCAGCCTGTGGCTGGCCGGCTTGATGGAACCCGGCACCGGGAAGAACCTGGTGACGTCGCTGGGCACCGGCACCCTGATCTCCGCGATCGTGGGGTTCGGCACCAGCTTGATCACCGCCAGCGCCTCGCAGCGGGCGCTGGTGACCCCGGTGATCGAAGAGAGCAGGCGCGCGCTGGAGGACCTCAGCGCCGAATACCGCGCGCTGAACAAGGAGTTCTTCCCCACCGACGTGTTCGAGGCGACGACCGATCCCGACCCCGCGTTCAACCGCGCGCTGATGGCCGACCTCGACGCGACCCGGCAGTACTTCTTCCGCGGCTTCTCCGGGCGGCACGCCGCCGCCCGCCTGTTGCTTTCCCGCACGGAACGCGAACTGCGGGCCGTGATCGCCGATCCGCGTGACGCGAGCTCGATCAGCGGGCGCGCCCGCTACCTGCTCCGCCGCGAGGCGGGCGACGTCGACTACGAACAGATCCAGACCCGGCTCGACGAAGAGATCCGGATCGGGCTGGTGGGCCTCTTCCTGGCGCGCAGCCGCTGCGCGCAGGTCGACATCACCGTGATCGCCGACCCGCCGCTGGACCGGCTCGAGATGTTCGACGACAGCGTGTGGATGTCGCTCTACAGCGACGTGCGCGGCGCCACCAAGCTGTACCCGCGGTCCCTGCGGTTCACCGAGGGTTCCTTCCTCTACAACATGGAGCGCGCCGAGTTCGTGCGCGTCTCGCAGTCCCGGACCGGCCGCCACTTCCGCATCACGTCCGCGACGACGCGGGCGGATTTCCTGGCGCTGTTCGAAAAGATCACCGGATCCCCGTTGTCCGAGGAGCAGTTCCGTGAGCTGGAAAGCAAGTTCCACGCCTTCCGCACGGAGTTCTCCGAAGTCGCCGAGCTAGGGAGCTGACCTTGCTCACCCGCCTGTCCCCGCTCACCGAACTGGCCACGCGCCTGCGCACGGCCGGGTTCCCGCTCGCCGTCGACTGGCGCACGGTCGAGACCTGGTTCCGGTCGTGGGCCGACCACCCCGAGCTGCGGGAGGAGCTGCGCTCGCAGCTCCGCTCACTGTCCGCCGCGCAGGCCGCGAAACTGCTGCGCTCGTCCCGGGAAACCACGACCCATTTCGCGTGGTGCCTGCTCGATTCGCCGACCGACCCGTTTTCCTTCTGGCTGCACGAATACAAGCCGCAGCAGGACTGGCGGGAGGGGTACGCGGATTCCGTGCACAACCACAGGTACCACTTCTGCACCACCATTCTCCGGGGCAGCTACCTCCACGAAAGGTACGAGACGACCCACGATCCCGGCACCGGCTTGATCGACTCCGCGCACCTGCGCCGCCGGACGTTGTGCCAGGCCGGGGCCTGCGCCACCATGCTGGCCGACGAATACCACCGGATTCCCGAAGCGGCCCCCGGCACGATGACCTTCCTCGTGAAATCACGTCCGGTGAGCACGTTCAGCCTTTCCTACGATCCGACCAGCGGAATCGGCCATCGTCACGTTCCGGTCGAGGTCCGATTGGGGGAATTGGCGGACCGCATCTAGCTACACACCGGCGTCAGCGACGCTTACCATTACTCCACCCGTCTGAATACCACGGCCGGGATCGGAGAGGTGTATGCGTACGCAGGAAAGCACGATCGACAACGTGACTCTCGACGCCGTCGAAAACCGGGTTCGCCGGCTGTGCCGGCAGTACGCCGAGCGGCTGCCGTTCCACGGCTGGCACCACGTCAGCTTCGTCCGCGCGAAGGCGGCCGGCTTCGCCCAGCACAACGGCGCCGACCGCACCGTAGTGGAGGTGGCCGCGCTGGTGCACGACGTCAACTACCTGGTGCTCCGCAATTCGCCGGCCGCCGCCGGCAGCGGCCTCCGCGGGGAGATCCTCGCGGAGTGCGGCGTCGCCGACGGTGTGGCGAGCTGGATCGACGAAATCGTCGACGAAGCCGAGATGGCCACCCGCGGCCGCGACATTTCGCTGGAGGCGCAAGCCTTGAGCGACGCGGACACGCTGTTCAAGGCGCTGCCGGTGACGCCGGTGGTGCTCGCGCACCGCTACCTGCGCGAGAACGGCCTGAGCCTGCGGGAGCTGGCGGACAAGATCGTCGGCGAGCAGTGCGACGTCCACGACGAGGGGTACTACTTCTACAACCCCGAAGCGGCGGCGACGTACTCGCGCTGGGCGATGGCGAACCTCCAGCTGTGGCAGTGCATCAAGGAAGCGGTCGACGACCCGACGGTCGTGGAGCTGCTGGACGCGGTGCACGCGGTCGACGCGCTGGCGTCCTAACGCTGGCCGTAGCCCCGCAACCGGTCGACGACGTTCGCCACCTCCGGCGGCGGCAGCAGGCTCGGCCGGCCGGCGCTCTGCGCGAGCAGCCACACGCGGCACGCCCACTCGAGCTGCTGGGCGCGGTGGTAAGCGGCTTCGAGGCCGTCGCCGAAGGTGAGGGTGCCGTGGTTGGCCATCAGGCAGCCACGGCGCCCTTCGAGTGCTTCCAGAACGGCGGAGGCGAGCTCGGGCGTGCCGTAGGTGGCGTAGCGCGCGACGCGCACGGAAGGGCCGATGGTGGCGACGATGTAGTGGATCGGCGGCACCTCCCGCACGAGCGTCGACACGGCGGTGGCGTGCGGCGAGTGCGTGTGCACGACGGCGGTCACCGGCTCGCCGTCGGGATCGCGCGCGTCCCAGTAGACGGACAGGTGCATCGGCAGCTCACTGGTCGGCTGCAGCTCGCCGTCGATGACCTCCCCGCCGAGATCGACCACGGGGATGTCGGCGGGGGTCATCGCGGAGTAGCCGACGCCGGTGGGCGTGACGGCGACGAGGTTCCCGGCGCGCACGGAGACGTTCCCCGAGGTCCCGACGACGAGGCCGTCACCGACCATCCGCCGGGCATAAGCGCACACGGCGGCCCGCTCGGTCTCGAGGATCATGCGCGGGTCCCGTCTCGTGAGCTCACGCCCACCACTCTGGCCCACACGCAGCCCCCACCACTCCCTGGGGGGCGTCCCCTGTCCAGTCTATCGGGTCTGACCTGCAAAAACGGGGTCTCCGGAAATCTGTGGACAACCGGAGCCGATGTGGATAACTACGCCTTCGCGGCCGGCGCGGGAGCCGGAGCCTTGGCTGCGGGCGCCGGAGCAGCCTGGGCCTGGGGCTTGGCAGCGGGCGTCGAGGCGGGGGCAGGCGCCGGAGCCGGCTTGCGGTCCCCGTTCGCCGGAGCCGAAGCCGGGGTCTGAGCCGACGCCGACGCCGACGCCGACGCCGGAGTCGACGCCGAAGCCGGAGCGTCCTCCGCCGGGGCCAGCAGCTTCATCGCCTCGCGTACCGCCACGTCCGTCGCCGCGATCCGCTCCGCGACCTTCGTCCGCAGGTCCAGTGCCAGCTTCCGGTTCCGGTCCGCCTCCGCCTGGCGGTCGCGGGCCTGCGCCAGCGCCGCTTCCGTCTCCTGCTTCTTGCGCGCGACCTCCTGCTCGAAGGCCTGCTTCTTCTTCGCCAGCTCCTCGGACGCCACCCGGTCCGCGTCGGCACGCTTCGCGGCCGCCGCGGCCTCGGCCTTCGCGTCGGCCTCCTTGCGGGTCCGCTCGGCCGCCGCCGCCTGCTCCACCCGCTTGGCGCCCGCCGCCGCGGTCAGCTTGTCGATCTCGATCTTCGCGTCCTTCAGCAGGCGCGCGCGCTCTTCTTCCGCGTCCTTCGCCAGCTTGTCGGCCGTGCGGTGGGTCTCGTGCGCGTACTTGTCCGCCTGGTCGCGCGTCGAGGCCGCGTCGGCGTCCGCGGCGGAGCGCAGGTCGGCGATCTCCTCCTCGGCAAGCTGCATCATCGTGCGGACGCGCTCGGCCATCGCGCCGGCGCCGGACGGGCTGGAGCTCATCCGCGCGAGGGCGGCCTTCGTCTCGGCCAGCTCCTTCTGCGCGTACGCGAGAGCCTTCGTGAGATCGGACGACGTCGCGACGGCGTCGTCGCGGTTGCGGGCGGTCTCGCGGAACTCCTTGGTCAGCTCGGCGATGCGTTCGTCGACCTGACGCTGGTTGTAGCCGCGGAGGCCCACGGCGAACTGGGCGGTCTTCGGGGCGGATTGGGGCTTCTCAGGCGCGACCATCGCGCCACCTTAGTAAGCAAGGGGCCTTCCGGACGTACCGCCAAACGGATGCATCACGAATTTGGGAACCCCCGGTCACCCATGGCATTCTGACCTCCGTTGACCAGCGGTTGCCGCGGGGAGGCCACTTTGGACACATCGGCGATCCTCGCGGACATCGGCGCTCACTGGCACGTGTACCTCACGATGCCGTTCATCGCGGCGTTGATCGGTTACGTCACCAAGCGCGTCGCCATCGAGATGATGTTCCGGCCCCTCGAGTTCACCGGGATCAAGCCGTTCCTCGGCTGGCAGGGGGTCATCCCGGCCAACTCGCGGCGGATGGCCACGACCGCCGTCGATCTGCTGACCCGCAACCTCGTCGACCCGCAGGAGATCTTCGCCAGGCTCGATCCGGAGGAAATGCTCAAAGAGCTCGAAACGCCGCTGCTCAAGGCCGTCGAAGACGTCACGCGGGAAGTCATGGAGACCTACCAGCCGCGGCTGTGGGAGATGCTGCCGTCGCGGGCGCAGCGGCTGCTCGTCGACCAGGTGCGCGCGCAGGCGCCGGACGTCGTCAAGCGGCTCCTGCGCGAGGTCTCGACCAACATCGACGACGTCCTCGACGTCAACGACATGCTCATCGGCGCCATGGTCCGCGACAAGTCGCTCACCTGCCGGCTGATCCGCGAGGTCGCCGCGCCCGAGTTCAAGTTCATCGCGCGGTCGGGGATCTACTTCGGGTTCGTGATCGGGCTCGTCCAGTTCGTCGCCTGGGCGCTGACGAAGGAGCCGCTGATCATGCCGATCTTCGGTTTCGTCACGGGCTTCGTCACGGACTGGCTGGCCCTCAAGATGATCTTCTACCCGCGCGAGCCCCGCGGCTTCGGCTTCTTCCGCTGGCAGGGCATGTTCCAGAAACGCCGTCAGGAGGTGGCCGCCGACTACGGCGCGCTGATCGCCGACGAGGTGCTGACCGTGCGGAACGTGATGGAGGCCGTGCTCACCGGCCCGCGCGCGGACAGGCTGTTCGCACTGATCACCCGCGAGGTGCAGCGCACGATCGACGCCCAGGCGAGCATCGCCAAACCACTGGTCGCGCTGACCATGGGCGGCAAGCAGTACCAGGAGATGAAACGCGCGGCCGCCGAGAAGGCCATCGCCTACCTCCCCGAAACGGTGAAACACGTCGAGAGCTACGCCACCGGCGCCCTCGACGTCCGCAACACGATCGTCGAAAAGATGCGGCAGCTGACGCCGATCGAGTTCGAAGGGATCCTGCGTCCGGCCTTCAAGCAGGACGAATGGAAGCTCATCGCGGTCGGCGCGGTCATCGGCGGGCTCGTCGGCGAGCTGCAGGTCCTGCTCCTGCTCCACTGACACCGGGCCGCTAGCGTGCGGACGTGGACTTCGGCACGCACTGGCAGGTGTACGTCACCATGCCGTTCATCGCGGCGCTGATCGGGTACGTCACCAAGCGCGTCGCCATCGAGATGATGTTCCGGCCCCTCGAGTTCACCGGCGTCAGACCGTTCCTCGGCTGGCAGGGCGTGCTGCCGGCGAACGCGGAGCGCATGGCCACGACCGCCACCGAGATGCTGACGACGAACCTCGTCGACCCGAAGGAGATCTTCTCCCGGCTCGACCCGGAGCAGGTGGCGAAGGAGATCGAGCAGCCGCTGCTGCGGGTCGTCGAGGACGTCACCCGCGACGTCATGGAGACCTACCAGCCGCGGCTGTGGGAGGTGCTGCCGAACACCGCGCAGCAGGTGCTGCTCAAGCGCGTGCAGGCCGAAGCGCCGAAGGCGATCACCAAGATCATGCGGGAGATCGCCGACAACATCGAGGACGTCCTCGACCTCAAGCACATGGTCGTGACGAACCTGGTGCGCGACAAGGCGTTGCTGAACCGGCTGATCCGCGACATCTCGCGCCCGGAGATGCGGTTCATCGCCCGCTCCGGGATCGGCTTCGGGTTCATCCTCGGCTGCGTGCAGCTCGTCGTCTGGGCGCTGACGAAGTCGCCGATCGTGCTGCCGCTGTTCGGCATCGGCATCGGCTGGCTCACCGACTGGCTGGCCCTCAAGATGATCTTCCTGCCGCGCGAACCGCGCCGGTTCTTCGGGCTCTACACCTGGCAGGGCGTGTTCCAGAAGCGCCGCGACGTCGTGGCCGCCGACTACGGCGACATGATCGCGCGCGAGATCATCACCATCCCGAACCTGCTCGAAGCCGTGCTGCGCGGGCCGAAGTCGGACAGGCTCTTCGCGATGATCACGCGTGAGGTGCAGAAGACGATCGACGCGCAGGCGAGCGTCGTCAAGCCGTTCGTCGCCATCGCCGTCGGCACCAAGCGGTTCCAGGAGATGAAGCAGACAGCGGCGACGAAGGCCGCGGAGCGCGTCCCGGAGACGATCCGGTACGCCGAGAACTACGCGGTCAACGCGCTCGACGTCCGCAACACGATCGTGGACCGGATGCGGAAGCTGAGCGCGCTGGAGTTCGAGCAGCTGCTACGGCCGGCGTTCCGCCAGGACGAGTGGAAGCTGATCGCGGTGGGCGCGGTGATCGGCGGTCTCGTCGGCGAACTGCAGGTGCTCGCGCTGCTCGGCTAGCCGGTACGGTTTCGTTCTCGGCACGGCGAGGGAGGTCGGATGGACGCTGTCCTGGCCGACCTCGCGCTGCATTGGCCGCTGTACGCGGCGATGCCGTTCATCGCCGCGCTGATCGGGTACGTCACCAAGCGCGTCGCGATCGAGATGATGTTCCGGCCGCTGGAGTTCCTCGGCGTCCCGCCGCTGCTCGGCTGGCAGGGCGTCGTCCCGAAGCACGGCGGCCGGATGGCGGCCGTCGCGACCGAGCTGCTGACGGCGAACCTGCTCGACCTGAAAGAGGTCTTCGGCCGGATCGACCCCGTGATCATCACGAGCGAGCTGGAGCAACCGCTGCTGCGCGCGGTCGACCACATCGCGCGCGAGGTGCTCGCCGAGCACCACCCGCGGCTGTGGGAGGTCATGCCGACGCTGGCCCAGGAGATGCTGATCAAGCAGGTCCAGGCGTCGGCGCCGCGGCTGGTGCGGGAGTTCCTCGACGACGTCCGCGAGAACCTCGACGAGGTGCTCGACGTCCAGCACATGACGGTCCAGCGGCTCACCCGCGACAAGGCGCTGCTGGTGCGGCTGATCCGCGAGACGTCCCGGCCGGAGATGGCGTTCATCGCCCGGATGGGCATCTACTTCGGCTTCGGGCTGGGCCTGGTGCAGACGATCGTCTGGGCGTTCACGCGCGAGCCGTGGGTGCTGCCGGTCTTCGGCGGCGTGATCGGGCTGTGCACGGACTGGCTGGCGATCAAGCTGATCTTCGTCCCCCGCGAGCCGGTCCGCGTCGGCCGGGTGATCTTCCAGGGCAAGTTCCAGCGCCGCCGCGCCGAGGTCGCCCGGCAGTACGGCGAGCTGATCGCGACCGAGGTCCTCACCGTCCAGAACCTGCTGGACGCCGTCCTGCGCGGCCCGCGCGCGGATCGCTTGGCCGCGATGGTGGAGCAGATGGTCTCGTCGGCGGTCGACACACAGATGTCGGCCTCGGTGCTGACGCTGACGGTGGGCGGCCCCCGGCTGCGCGAGATGAAGCACGCGGCCGCGACGAAGGCGCTGGAGCAGCTGCCGGACACGGCGCGCTACGCCGAGGGCTACCTGACCGAGGCGATGGACGTCGCGAAAATGATCGAGCAGCGGATGCTGGCGTTGACACCGCTGGAGTTCGAGGGCCTGCTGCGCCCGGCGTTCCGCCAGGACGAGTGGAAGCTGATCGCGGTCGGCGGGGTGATCGGGTTCCTGGTCGGAGAGCTGCAGGTCCTGCTGATGCTGGGTTAGGCGACCGGGGTCAGCTCGGCGGCCGAGGTCACCGCGCGCACCCGCGTCCGACGGTCGCGCCGCCAGGCGATCAGGCGGCAGACCACGTAGATCAAGAACGAGATCGCCGTGACGAACGCGCTCACCGGCAGGCCCGGGGCCAGCGACAGCACGATGCCGCCCAGCGCCGACACTTCGGCGAACACGATCGCCAGGACCGTCGCCTTCCACGGAGACGCCGTCACGCGCGCCGCCGCGGCGGCCGGTGTCACCATCAGGGCCACCACCAGCAGCGAGCCGACGACCTTCACGCTCAGCGCCGTCGAGATGCCCACCAGCAGCGCGAACACCACCGTCAGCGTCTTCACCGGGACGCCGCGCGCGATCGCCACGTTGCGGTCGACCGACGCGAACAGCAGCGGCCGGTAGACCAGTGCCAGCACGGCCAGCACCACCACCGACGACACCACGAACAACGTCAGGTTCGTCGAGTCGATGGTGATGATCTGGCCGGTCAGGATGCCGAACTTGTTGCCCGACCGTCCTTTGTAGAACGACAGGAACAGCACGCCCATGCCGAGACCGAACGAGAGGATCACGCCGATCACCGAGTCGCGGTCGGCGTCCCGCGCGCCCAGGATGCCCAGCAGCAGGGCCGCGACGACCGCGCCGATCAGCGCGCCGTACTCGACGCCGATGCCCAGCAGCAGCGCCGCCGCGCCGCCGGTGAAGGCCAGCTCGGACGTGCCGTGCACGGCGAACGACATGCGGCGCATCACGATCAGCGGGCCCAGCACCCCGGCCACCAGCCCGAGGATCGCGGCCGCCAGCAACGCCGTCTGGACGCCTTCGAGCTCGGTGATCAGCTCCCAGGTCTTGCCGAAGTCGAACAGATCCAAGACTCAGCCCACTTGTTCTTCGACGTCGTGTTCGTGGTGGTGCGGCTCTTCCTCGCACAGCGAGCTCTGCGAGCCCGCGATGTGGATCTGGCCGCCGACCTCGAGCACCTCGACCCGCGCGCCGTACAGCTGCGACAGCGTCTCGGTGTTCATCACCTCGTCCGGCTTGCCGATCCGGAAGGAGCCGTTGACCAGGTACAACACCCGGTCGACGAAGGGCAGCACCGGGTTGATCTCGTGCGTCACGAACAGCACCGCGGTGCCGGACGTGCTGCGCCGCTCGTCGATCAGCTCGCTGATCGCGCGCTGGTGCGCCAGGTCCAGTGACAGCAGCGGCTCGTCGCAGAGCAGCACCTCGGGGTCGCCGACCAGGGCCTGCGCGACCCGCAGCCGCTGCTGCTCGCCGCCGGACAGCCGGCCGACGGGCTGCTTCGCGTACCGCGTCGCGCCCACCGCTTCGATGGCTTCGGCGACCCGACGGCGGCGGGCGGCCATGCCGAACAGGCCCGGGCCCCAGCGGTGCCCGTCGAGGCCCAGCCCGACCAGGTCGACGCCGCGCAGCGTGAGCGACTCGTCGATCGCGCGCTGCTGCGGGATGTAGCCGACCTTGCGGTTCGCGCCGCCCGGACGGCCGCCGGCGATCTCGACCGTGCCCGCGGACAGGCCCTGCATGCCGAGCAACGCCTTGAGCAGGCTGCTCTTGCCGGAGCCGTTCGGGCCGAGCACGGCGAGGAACTCCCCGGGCTCGACGACGAGGTCGAGGCCCGACCAGAGCGTCCGGGGACCGAACGCGAGACCCGCGCCGCGGACCCGGACCGCGGGGCGTACGTCGTCGGAGACGGGGGACATGCTCAGCTCAACGCTTTCGCGAGTGCATCGACTTCCCCGGTCATCCAGCCAATGTAGTCCGTCACACCCTGGGGCAGCGTTTCGGTCACGTCCACGACGCCGATCCCGGCGGCCTTCGCCTGGCCGACGACGTCCTGGGTCAGCGGCGTCACCGTCTGGGCGTTGTTGATCAGCGCCTTGACCTGCTTGGTGGCGATGAGCTGCTTGTACTCGCTGACCGCGCCCGCCGGGACGTCCGTGTCGTTCTCCACCGCGTCCGAAAACGCCTTGGGCGTCGCGTCCGTCAGCTTCGCGCTCCGGAGCAGGTAGTGCGCGACCGGCTCGGTGACGACGACCTTCACACCCGGGTGCGCCGCGCCCAGCTCGCCGAGGCGCTTCTCCAGCGCGTCGACCTTCGCCTTGAACGCCGTCGCGTTGTCGGTGAAGAGCTGCTTCGACGCCGGCTGCAGCTCGCCGAGCTGCGCGGCGACCTGGCCGGCCACCTTGTCGACGCCCGGCAGGTCGTACCAGACGTGCTCGTTCTCGTCGCCGGTCGCGGCGATGTCGTAGGCGACGAGCTTCTTCGCGTCGCCCGCCTGGTCGGTGAGCTTGCCGAAGAACTCGTCGTAGCCGCCGCCGTTGGACAGCAGCAGCTGCGCGTCCTTGGCCGCCAGCGCGTCTTCGGCCGTCGTCTCGTAGGAGTGCGGGTCGGCCGACGGGTCGTGGATGACCGACTTGACCTCGACCTTGTCGCCGCCGACAGCACTGGCCACGCTGCCCCAGACGTCTGTCGAGGCGACGACCTCGATCTTGCCGTCACCGCCGGACTGGCCGCCGCCGTCGGCGCCGGACGACCCGCCGCCGGAGCACGCGGCGAGCGCGAAGAGGGACAGGGCCGAAGCGGCGGCGAGCGCGCTCCTGGTGCGGCGGGAACTCATCGGGGACTCCTGCGAGAGATGCACGACTGCTAATGGAAACCGTTGTCAGATTCACTTTACCCCATCCGGATGACACCCTGGCAATCCGATCGTGGCTGGTGTATGCGCCGACGTGCATACGGATCGAGACATCGACCACGCGGGGTGTCTCTTCAGGAAAACGATCTGAACCGTTACGGTTTGCTGATGGGACGTCCTATTCGCACCCGGAGGCAGGCGACACTGGCGTCGCTCGCGGCGGAGCTCGGTGTGTCCAGGACCACGGTGTCCAACGCCTACAACCGGCCGGACCAGTTGTCCCCGGAACTGCGCCGCCGGGTCCTCGAGACCGCGCGGCGCCTCGGTTACCCCGGTCCCGACCCCGTCGCCCGCTCGCTGCGCACCCGCAGGGCCGGCGCCGTCGGGCTGCTGCTCACCGAGAACCTCTCCTACGCCTTCCGCGACCCCGCCGCCGTCGGCGTGCTCGAAGGACTGGCCCTGGCCTGCGAAGACGCCAGCGTCGGCCTCCACCTGGTGCCGGCCAGCCCGGGCCGGGAGGACGTCGCCGCGGTGCACCGCGCGGGCGTCGACGGCTTCGTCGTCTACTCCGTGCCGGACGACGACCCGCACCTGGCCGCCGTGCTGGAGCGGCCGGTGCCGACGGTGATCATCGACCAGCCGAGCATCGAGGGGATCGACCGCGTCGGCCCGGACGACGCGGCGGCGGTCGGCAAGATCGCCGAGCACCTCGTCGGCCTCGGCCACCGGCAGGTCGGCGTCATCTGCATGCGGCTGGCCCGCGAGCGCAACGACGACTTCGTCTCCCCGGCGCGCCAGAGCGGCGCGCACTTCCACGTCCAGCGCACCCGGCTCGAAGCGCTCGCCGTGGCCTTCTCCGGCGCCGGCGTCGACTGGGCGGGCGTCCCGGTGGTCGAGCGGTTCGACCACACGGTGGACGACGGCGCGTCGGCCGCCCGGCAGCTGCTCGACGCGTACCCGCAGATCACGGCCGTGATCTGCACCTCCGACATCCTCGCGCTCGGCGCCATGGCCGAGGCCGAACGCCGCGGGCTGCGCGTGCCGCAGGACCTGACCGTCACCGGTTTCGACGGCATCGCCGAAGCCGAGCGGATCGGGCTCACCACCGTGCACCAGCCGGTGCTCGAGAAGGGCAAGGCGGCCGGACGGCTGCTGCTCAGCTCGGGCGAGCGGAGCGCGCCGAAGGTGATCACGCTGCCGACCGAGCTGCGCATCGGCCGGACGTCGGCGCCGCCGCGGACCGTCGAGGAGCCCTGGTTCGGGGGCTGAGCACCGGCTTTCGCCGTGACTTTGCTCGTATCCCGTTGCCCGATCGAGCACCGGCCGGTCCAATAGGTGGGGTACGCCCGCGCCGCGGGGCCACTGGCCGGAAGGTGACCGATGACCTCGATCGACGTACTGCTCAAGCGGAACCAAGAACTCGGCGAAGTCACGCCCGGCGACCGTTCGTCGCCGAAGCCGTCGCTCCAGGTGGCCGTCCTGACCTGCATGGACGCCCGCATCCGGGTGTTCGAGCTCTTCGGCCTGCTCCAGGGCGAATCGCACGTCCTGCGCAACGCCGGTGGCGTGGTGACCGACGACATGATCCGTTCGCTGGCCCTGTCGCAGCGCAAGCTCGGCACCCGCGAGGTCCTGATCGTCCAGCACACCGAGTGCGGCCTCTCGATGGTCACCGAAGACGACTTCAAGGACGAGCTCGAGAGCGACACCGGACTGCGCCCGACCTGGGCGGTCGAGGCGTTCCGCAACGTCGAGAACAGCGTGCGGACGTCAGTGGAGCGCGTGCGCCGCAGCGACTTCCTGCCGCACACCGACAACGTCCGCGGCTTCGTCTACGACGTCAAGACCGGGCGGCTTTCCGAGGTCGAGTAGCTCGCCGTCGCGGCGCGGGAGGCCGGGCACGAGGTGCACTTCGCGGCCGGTGAGAACGTGGACGCGCCGCTGGTCCGGAACGGGCTCCGGCCCTTCCGGCCGGCGGATTCGTTCTACGAGATCTACGCCGAAGACCTCGAACCGGAGCTGACGCGGCTGCGACCGGATCTCGTGGTGCACGGGTGGGGCGTGCCAGAGGCGGCGGTCGCCGCGCGACGCGCCGGGATCCCCGCCCTCTGGCACGGGTTCGGCCGCATGCTCCCGGACGGGATCGGGTTCGAACCCGGCCCCTTCGAGCGGCCGCCGCGACCGCTGATCTACCTCACGCTCGGCACCGCGTTCGGCACCGCCGAGGTGCTCACCACGGCGATCCGGGGCCTGGCCCGCCTGGACGCGCACGTGGTCGTCGCCTCCGGCCGGGTGCGTCCGGACGACCTCGGCGAACTGCCGGCCGACGTCACGGTCCGGGCCTGGGTGCCACAGGCCGACGTGGTGGCACACGCCGACCTGGTGGTGCACCACGGCGGCAGCGGCAGCACGCTCGGCGCGCTCGCCGAGGGCGTCCCGCAGCTGGTCCTGCCCCACGGCGCCGACCAGTTCGCCAACGCGGAAGCGCTCGTCACCGTGGGTGCGGCGCTGCGCCTCCTCCCGGCCGAACTGAGCGCGGACGCCGTCACCGAACAGGCGCGGAAGCTGCCGTCCCGCCGTGACGCGGCGCGCGCGATCGCCGCGGAGATCGCCGCCATGCCGTCGCCGGACGAGGTCGCTCGCGAGCTGCCGAAGCACGCGAAGTAGCCTCCCGGCGTGGCTGTGGACGCTGACGTACTGCTCGACTGGTTCTCCGCGCACGGCCGGGACCTGCCCTGGCGCGAGCCCGAGTGTTCGGCCTGGGGCGTCCTGGTCAGCGAAATCATGCTGCAGCAGACGCCGGTCGCGCGCGTCGAGCCGATCTGGCACGAGTGGCTGGCGCGCTGGCCGGTGCCATCGGCGCTGGCCGCGTCGTCCCAGGGCGAGGTCGTGCGGGCCTGGGGCAAGCTCGGTTACCCGCGCCGCGCGCTGCGGCTGCACCAGGCGGCGGGCGTGATCGCGGCCGAGCACGGCGACGTCGTCCCGTCCGATGTGGACACCCTGCTCGCGCTGCCGGGGATCGGCGCCTACACCGCGCGGGCCGTCGCCGCGTTCGCCTACGGGCAGCGCGCGCCGGTCGTGGACACCAACGTGCGGCGGGTCGTCGCGCGGGCGGTGCACGGCGCCGGCGACGCCGGGCCCGCGTCGAACACCCGCGACATGGCCGACGTCGAGGCACTGCTGCCGGCCGACGACGCGCCGGCGGCCCGGTTTTCGGCGGCGATCATGGAACTCGGCGCGCTGATCTGCACCGCGCGCGCCCCGCGCTGCGCGGACTGCCCGGTGTACGACGAGTGCGCGTGGCAGCACGCCGGCCGGCCCGAGTACGCGGGCCCGGCCAAGCCGGTGCAGAAGTTCGCCGGCACCGACCGGCAGGTCCGCGGGCGACTGCTCGACGTCCTGCGCGGCACCGACGGGCCGGTCGAAAAAGCGAAGCTGGACCTGGTCTGGCACGACGACGGCCAGCGTGATCGATGCCTGGACTCCCTGCTGGTCGACGGCCTGCTTGAGCAGACCCGCGACGGCCTGTTCGCACTTCCGGGCGAACACTAACGCGCTACAACAAAAGTTGGTCAATAGTTGTCAACGGCGCGCTCCGGGGCTACCTTCTGCTGATTGCATTCCGGCGGAAGGTTCTCGCAATGGCGGACTTTGACCGCCGTGCCCTGCTGAAGGCGGGATTCACGGCGACCGCGGTCGGAACACTGGGGCTGACCGGGGTTCGAACAGCGGCAGCGGCGGCCGCGGTACCGACGCCGACCATCCACGGCACAGCGGAGTGGAAAGCTCGGGCCGCGACCGGCGCGATCGTGGTCGAGAACCACAAACCGACGTACATCGTCGTGCACCACACCGTGGATCCGGGGAACGTCACCGACTACTCGCTGGCCCACGCACTGCAGATCTCGCGGGACATCCAGAACTTCCACATGGACACGCGCGGCTGGATCGACACCGGCCAGCAGTTCACGAACAGCCGCGGCGGCTTCATCACCGAGGGCAGGCACCGCAGCCTCGAGATCCTGCGCGGTGGCACCCAGCACGTGCAGGGCGCGAACGTCGGCAACCACAACAGCGAGTGCATCGGCATCGAGAACGAAGGCCTCTACAGCACGGTCGACGTCCCGGTGGCGCTGTGGAACTCGCTGGTCGGCCTGGTCGCCTACATCGCGCACCAGTACGGCATCACGCCCGAGTTCATCAAGGGCCACCGCGACTTCAACTCGACGGAGTGCTGCGGCCAGGTCCTCTACGACCGGCTGCCGGAGCTGCGGACGGCGGTGGGGCGCGTGCTCGGCGTCTCGGTCGCGCGATCGGACGTCGCGGAGTGGCCGCTGCTGAAGCCGGGTGACACGGGCCGGCGGGTCCAGCTCGCGCAGCAGTTCCTGCGCGCGGCCGGCGCCGACGTGCCGACCGACGGCGTCTTCGGAGCGTCCACAAAGGACGCCGTGGCCGCGCTGGCGGCCCGGGCCGACCTGCCGCGCGACACGTGCACGGCGGCGAAGGCAGCCGACGAGACGGGCTTCCTCGGCTCGGACGTCTGGCCGCTGATCGTCCCGGCGGACCGCTCCACGACGGCTTGGCGAGCGGACCTGTCCCGGACCTGAAGCGGCACTTTCACGTGAAAGTGCCGCTTTAACGGTTCAGGACCTGGGACAAGAAGGCCTCGACGGCGCCCCGGTAGGTCTCCGGGGCCTCGTCGTGGGGCAGGTGGGCCGAACCCGGGACGACCAGGTGTTTCGCGCCCGGCACCCGGGCGGCGACCAGCGCCTGCTGGCCCGGCGGCATGGCCGTGTGCTCGCCCTCGACCACCAGCAGCGGGCAGCGGATTCCGTCCACAGTGGACCAGTAGTCGACGCGGCCCCATTCGGCGGCGATGACGTAAAGGTCTTCGAGGTCGGCGACCAGGTGGTAGCCGTCGGGACGCTCCTCGACGCAGTCGGTGAAGTACTCGCCCGCGTCGCCGAAGAACTCCCGGACGTGGTCGAGCGACTCGAACGGCACCGGCCAGCTCTCGAAGTAACCACGCCAGGTCTCGACCGTCCGGCCGCGCTGGTCCGGCGCGAAGTCCTCGGACACCACCGCGCGCACCAGCTCCGGGTACCGCACGGCCGTCGCCCACGCGTGCAGGCCGCCCATCGAGTGGCCGATGAGCACCGCCGGGCCGGCGTCGAGGGTGCGCAGCGCGTCGGCGACGTCGGCGGCGAACCGCTCGGTCGTCCACGGCCCGACCCGCGGCGCGCTGCCGTGGCCGCGCGCGTCGAGGCCGTAGACCGCGCCGTAGGGCCGGAGCCACTCCGCGACCCGCCGCCACGTCCGCGCCCGGCCCATCAGGCCGTGGAGCAGAACGATCGGCACGCCGCTGCCGCCGAAACAGAGCACGCGGCCACCTAACCACAGATCCGCAGGTGCGGAACGTGACCGAGTGGTCGCGCACGATGACCTAGGCTGGGTCGCATGCGCCGCCGACTCACCGCCCTCGCCCTCTGCAGTGTGGTGATCTCCGCCGTGGCCTGCAGCGGTGACGCCGTCCCGGCGCCGCCACCACCGCCGCCCATGCACCCGGCACCCGGCGCGTCCGGCGCCGGTGATCCGTATTACCCGGACGACGGCAACGGCGGTTACGACGCCCTGCACTACGACGTCGACGCGAGCTACGACCCGCCGAGCGGCCGGCTCGACGGCGACACGACCGTCACGGCCAAGGCGACCCAGGACCTCAGCCGGTTCGACCTCGACCTGCGCGGGCTCGACGTCGCCGGCGTCGAGGTCGACGGGCAGCCGGTGAAGTTCAGCCGGGAGAAGGCGTACGAACTGGTCGTCACGCCGGCGGCGCCGATCCGCGCCGGGACGACGTTCCGCACGCGCGTCCGATACGGCGGTGACCCGGCGAAGACCCCGCACGGCGGCGGCAGCGAGAACGGCTGGCAGCACTCGGCCGACGGCGGCGCGTTCATGGTCGGCGAGCCGCACTCGGCGGCGTTCTGGTACCCGGTCAACGAGACCCCGCGCGACAAGGCCACTTTCACGCTCACCGCGCACGTCCCGGACGGCTGGACGGTGATCTCCAACGGCCGTGAGCTGCCGCCGGTCCACGCCGGCGGCAAGACCACGACGACGTGGACCGAGACGAACCCGGTGGCGAGCTACCTCACGACCGTCGCGATCGGCAAGTTCAGCGTCGACCGCTCGACGCTGCCGGACGGCACCCCGGTCGTCTCCGCGTACGCGCCCGGTGCCGAGGCCCACCGCGCGACCGGCGACCGGCTGCCCGAGATCCTCACCTTCCTGACCGGCAAGTTCGGGCCGTACCCGCAGTCGGCGGCCGGCGGGATCTACCTGAACGAGGACATCCACTTCTCGCTGGAGACGCAGACCCGGCCGACGTACGCGAAGTGGGCCGAGCTGCTGACGCTGGTGCACGAGAACGCCCACCAGTGGTTCGGCGACTCGGTGTCGGTGGCCGACTGGTCCGACGCCTGCCTGAACGAGTGCTTCGCGTCGTACGCGCAGTGGCTGTGGGGCGAGCGCGAGGGCCAGAACCTCGACGACCGCTACCGCGCGGCGATCGAGCTGACCCGCGGCAGCACCGACTTCTGGAGCCGCAAGCTGGTCGGCATGGGCGCCGGCCACGAGTTCGAAGGCGTCTACGACAAGGGCATCCTCGCCCTGCACGCGCTGCGCCGCAAGATCGGCGACCCGGCGTTCGACCGCCTCCTGCACGAGTGGCCGGCGAAGTACCGCCACGCAAACGCAACGTGGACCGACTTCGAGAACATGGCCGGCAGCATCGCGGGCCAAGACCTGAAGGCCTTCTTCGCCGACTGGTTCCACGGCACAGCACTACCCGCGGACGCCGACCTCTTCCCCGGCTCCCTACGCAGCTGACCGGGCCCCGCGTGTCGACCCTCCAATCACGTGAGTCGACCCCCCAATCACGCGTGATGTCTCTCTAATCACGCGAGATGCCCCGGAGCCCGTACTCGGACGGGTCACACCCGTGATTGGGGAGACATCTCGTGTGATTGAACGGTCATCACACATGATTGGAGGGTCGACACGGCGTCAGTAGGCTGGAGCCATGAGTGTTGTGAAGATCAACGCGATCGAGGTTCCCGAAGGTTCCGGCGCCGAGCTGGAGAAGCGGTTCGGCGCGCGGCTGCACGCCGTCGACCAGCAGCCCGGCTTCCTCGGCTTCGAGCTGCTGCGGCCGGTTTCCGGCGAGACTCGGTACTTCGTCTACACGAAGTGGGAGACGGAGGAGGCCTACCAGGCCTGGGCGACCGGTGGCGCCGCCGCGGCCGCGCACTCCGGGGAGCGGGCCAAGCCCGTGTCGAGCGGTGCCAGCCTGCTGGAGTTCGAGGTCGTCCTCGGCTCGCAGCCGGGTGAGTGACCTCGCCCGCGCCGCGGAGCTGCTCGACGGCGCCGGCGCGCTCCTGATCTGCGCCGGCGCCGGGATGGGCGTCGACTCCGGGCTGCCGGACTTCCGGGGCGGCGAAGGGTTCTGGCGCGCGTACCCGCCGTACGCGCGGCTCGGCCTGCGGTTCGAGGAGATCGCCGATCCGCGCCACTTCGCCGAGGACCCCGAGCTGGCCTGGGGGTTCTACGGCCACCGCCTGGACCTGTACCGCAAGACGCTGCCCCACCGCGGTTTCGGCCTGCTGCGCGAACTCCGGCCGGCGGGCGGCGTCCGCGTCTTCACGTCCAATGTGGACGGCCAGTTCCAGAAGGCGGGTTTCGAACACGTCGCCGAAGCTCACGGCTCGATCCACCACCTGCAGTGCCTGTCCGGCTGCACCACGGAGATCTGGCCGGCCGACGTCGACGTCCCCGTCGACACCGAGACGATGCGCGCGGTGCCGCCGCTGCCGTCGTGCCCGCGCTGCGGCGGCTTGGCCCGCCCCAACATCCTGATGTTCGGCGACTACCAATGGGTGCCGGACCGCAGCCAGGCCCAGCTCGACGAGCTGACGACGTGGCGCCGCACGGCGCGCGACCTCGTGGTGGTGGAGCTGGGCGCGGGCCAGGCGGTCCCGACGGTCCGCCGCTACAGCGAACTCGCCAGCGCCGCGACGGGCGCGTTGATCCGCATCAACCCGCGCGAACCCCAGATCCGCCACGGCCGCGGCGTGTCCATCGCGGCCGGTGCGCTGGAGACGCTCGAACAGCTCGTGAGTGTTTAGGGCGGTTCTAACCGCCCTAAACACTCACGACGGGCGTGCTCACGGCAGTTGCACCTCGGCGAAGACCGCGCGGTGGTCGCTGCCCGGGACGTCGAACACGCCGTAGTCCCGGACCGCCGCGCGGTTGTCCACCACGACGTGGTCGATCGTCACCAGTGGCAGCGACGACGGCCACGTCGGCGTCAGCCCCGAGCCGTGCTGCTCGGCCGCGTCGTTGTAGCCGCGGGACAGCACCGTGCGGAACGCCGCGTGGTCCAGGGTCGCGTTGAAGTCGCCTGCGAGGATCCGGAGGCCGTGCTCGCCCGCCGCGCGGGAGAGGTCCTTCGTCTCGCGCTCCCACTGCGGGGTGTCGACGTCCGGGGAGATCGGGTGGACGGCGACGATCTCCACCACCACGCCGTCGCCGAGATCGGCCTGGGCGCCCGGCTGCTTGGCCGCGGAATCACCCGTCAGGTTGACCTCCGTCAGGGGGAACCGCGACACGATCCCCGAGCCGAACGCGCCGGGCGCGGGGTGCAGGACGCGGTACGGCAGCGTCTGGAACAGCCCGGCCGCGGTCAGGCCGTCGACCACACGGGGCGTCATCTCGACCAGGTTCAGCACGTCGATCCGCTGCGCGCGCACCAGGTCGACGACGGCTTTCGGGTCCGCCTGGCCGTAGAGCAGGTTCGAGGAGAGCACGCGCAGTGTCCTGCCGTGCACGTCGCGTTGGTCGCTCGCCGAAATCCGCGGCACGACCAGGACGGCCAGCACGATCGCCAGCACCAGCGCGACCCCGCCGACCCACCAGCGGCGGCACGCCAGCGCCAGGCCGCCGGCCAGCACGCCGTACAGCACCGCGTACGGCGTCAACGACAGCGCGACCAGGACGTACCAGTCGCCGTCGAAGCCGACCAGGCGCAGCACGACCAGCACCGCCAGCGGCACCACCGGTACCACCAGCAGGGCCGTGACCAGCGGGTTCTTCCGCCGCACCCGCGTCTCTTCCGTTGTCACCATGCAGCCGAGTATGCCGAGGTCGCCGCCGGACGGCCCGGGCGGCGACCACACCTCCACAACATCTCCACCGGCGCTGCCAGCGCCGGACAGCCGCTGTCAGCGCGCTGTGCGCGGCCTGCCAGCCCGGACGTCCACTGTGGTCCTCACAGCGACCAGCGAAGGAGGACGCCCATGTCGCACGCGATCCAGGCCGAAGGCCTGGTCAAGCATTTCGGGGAAACCAAGGCGCTGGACGGGGTGGACCTCGAGGTCCCCTACGGCCAGGTGGTGGGGGTGCTCGGGCCGAACGGCGCGGGCAAGACGACCGCGATCCGCATTCTGGCGACGTTGATGAAACCCGACTCCGGGAGAGCAACGGTCGGGGGCTACGACGTGGTTTCCGACCCGGTCCGGGTCCGCAGCCTGATCGGGCTGACCGGGCAGTACGCGTCGGTCGACGAGGACCTCAACGGCATCGAGAACCTGATGCTCATCGGCCGGCTGTACGGCCTGCCCCGGGCCCAGGCCCGCAAGCGCGCCACCGAGCTGATCGAGCGGTTCGAGCTGACCGGCGCGGCCAAGCGGGCGATCCGGACGTTCTCGGGCGGCATGCGACGCCGGATCGACCTGGCCGCCAGCCTCGTCGGCGGCCCCGAGGTGCTCTACCTCGACGAACCGACCACCGGGCTCGACCCGCACGCCCGCAACGAGGTCTGGGACGTCGTGCGCAACCTCGTCGCCGACGGCGCGACGGTGCTGCTGACCACGCAGTACCTGGAGGAGGCCGACCAGCTGGCCGACAAGATCACCGTGTTCGACCACGGCCGCGTCGTCGCCGACGGCCGGGCCGACGAGCTGAAGCGCCGCGTCGGCGGGCAGACGCTGCAGGTGCGCCCGACCCAGCTGTCCGACATGGACGCCGTCAACCGGATCCTCGGTGACCTCAGCGGCGTCCGGCCCACCCGGGACGACGCCTCCGGGCTGCTCACCGCGCCGGTCAGCGACCCGGTACTGCTGTCCACGTTGGTCCGCAAGCTCGACGAGGCCGGGATCACCGCGGACGAGCTGGCGCTGCGGCTGCCCAGCCTCGACGAGGTGTTCCTCGCCCTGACCGGGCACGCCGCCGACGAACCCAAGAAGGACACCCGCGACCTCGAAGGGAGCCTGGCATGACGACCTTGGCACTCGACCGCCCGGCCCCACCACGGCACATCAGCCCGGGAAAGGGCTTCCAGCACGCGCTTTCGCTCGCGTGGCGCGGCGTGCTGAAGATCCGCAAGAACCCGGAGCAGCTGGCCGACGTCACGCTGATGCCGATCATCTTCCTGGTCATGTTCGTCTACCTGTTCGGCGGCGCGCTGTCCGGATCGACCGACGCGTACCTGCAGATGGTCGTGCCGGGCATCATGGTGATGAACATCCTGCAGGCGTGTCTCACCGTCGGCACGAACCTCAACACCGACATCACCAAGGGCGTGTTCGACCGGTTCCGCAGCATGCCGATCGCCCGGTCGGCACCCCTGATCGGGGCGGTGCTGGCGGACATCGTGCGGTACGTGGTCTGCCTGGTCGTGCTGATGGTCGTCGCGACGATCATGGGCTACCGGATCGCGACCAGCCCCGGCGAGTTCGCCGTGGCGATCCTGCTGGCGCTGGCGTTCGGGCTCTGCTTCTGCTGGGGCTCGGTGTTCGTCGGCATGATCATGAAGTCGCCGGGCGCGGCGCAGGCGCTGATGTTCGTCTTCATCATGCCGCTGACGTTCGGCAGCAACGTGTTCGTCAGCACGGCCACCATGCCGGGCTGGCTGAAGGCGTGGGCGGACATCAGCCCGGTGAGCCTGATGGCCAACGCGTTGCGCGGCCTGATGAACGGCGGCGCCGTCGCCGGTCCGCTGGCCGGGGCCCTGGCCTGGATGGCAGGCGCGGTCATCGTGTTCTTCCCGCTGGCCACCTGGGCCTACCGCCGGCGGGTCTGAGGGCGCGGGTGCACGGGGGTGACCCACGCCAGTAGCTGAAGGGGACGTTCGCGGGGGCGAGCGTCCCCTTCAGCTTTTGACGGCGTCCAGCTCCGCCAGCACCCAGGCGATCGTGTCCTCTTTGGACATCGCCCGGGCCTGCTCGTACCGCTCTTCGTAGTCCGGCAGCTCGTCGTTCAGCTCGACGCGAAGCTCCCGCAGCTCGGGACTGCCGAGGTCGAGCCGGCCGCGGATGACGGCGGACGCGGCGAGCGCCCGGACCGCCACGTCGAGGCGGCCCTGCCGGGCGCGGATCAGCGCCAGCAGCTCGACCGCCCCGGCCAGGTCCGGCATGTCGCCGCGGCGGTAGGTGGACCGGATCGCCGAGGCGGCGGGGGCCTCCGCCTCGTCGGCGCGGCCGGTGGCGAGGCTCAGCCGCGCTTCGGCCGCGCAGACCCACTCTTCGCCCATCCCGCCGGGGAACGCCTCGTCCCGCGCCAGCTCCGCGATGCGGTCGAGCTGCACCCGGGCCTCGGTCAGCCGGTCCGTGCGCACCAGCAGCTCCAGCCGGCCGAACATCAGGACGATCTTCTGCTGCGGGTTCGTGACGCCCGCGCCGTAGCGCTCGGCCGCCTCCTGGTCGCGCCAGGCACCTTCGATGTCGCCGGCCCGGGCCCGCTCCACGGCCAGCCGCCACCAGTGCTGGACGGCGTCCTCGTGCGAACGCAGCTCCATCGACATCGCCAGGCCCTGCTGGTAGGTCTCGATGGCCTTCGCGCTCTCGCCCGCCTGCGAAAGCGCGTACGCCTTGAAGCTCAGCGTCATCGCGATGCCCCAGCGGTCGCCGACCTCGACGAAGCCGGCGTAAGCCAGGTCGCGCGCCCGGTCCGCGCCCTCGACGTCCCCCTCGTCGTCGAGCACGAAGCTCTCCACCCAGTGGCCGCCGGCGCGGGTCCACGCGTCCGCGCTCCGCTCCGACCGGCGCACCTCGCGGAGCGCGACGTCACGGTCGCCGCCGAGGAAGGCCAGCATCGGCAGGGCCACCGAGAGCCCGGCGTAGCGGTCCATCGCGCCGGTGCGGACGCATTCGTCGACCACCGGCAGGGTGTCCGAGTCGTCGGTGCGCATCGGGACCATGTCCATCAGGTACAGGATCGCCTTGTAGGCCGCGGCGACGACGGCGGGCAACCGGTCGCCGAAGGCGAGCGTCTCGCGGACCAGCCCGCCGAACCGGCCGCTCTGCCCGAGAATGGTGAGGTACCAGAACATCCCGTCCAGCAGGCCGATCGCGTTGTCCACATCGGACATTTCGAGCGCGCCACGCAGCGCCGTGATCATGTTGGCGTTCTCGGCCTCGTACCGGGCGATCGCCGGCAGCTGTTCACGGGTGCGCAGCACCGGCTCCAGCCGGGCCGCCAGTTCGGTGTAGTACTTCGCCATCGCGCGTCGCGTCGCGTCCAGCTCGCCCGACTCCGCCAGGCGCTCGGTCGCGTAGGCCCGCAGCGTCTCCAGCATCCGGTAACGCGGCTCGCCGAAACTCCCCGGCACGGTGTCCACAATGGACTTCTCGACCAGGCTGCCGAGCACGTACGGGACGTCGGCCGCGAGCAGCGGCTCGTCCGCGCAGACGGCTTCGACCGTCTCCAGCTCGGCGCCGCCGGTGAACACCGAGAGCCGCCGGGCCAGCACCCGCTCGGCGTCGGTCAGCAGGTCCCAGCTCCACTCGACGACCGCGCGCAGCGTGCGCTGACGCGGCAACGCCGTGCGGCTGCCCGACGTGAGCAGCCGGAACCGGTCGCCGAGCCGGCCGGCGATCTGCGCGACCGTCATCGACCGCAGCCGCGCCGCGGCCAGCTCCAGGGCCAGCGGCATGCCGTCGAGCCGGCGGCAGATCTCGCCGACGTGGTCCACAGTGGACCGGTCGAGGACGAAGTCGGGGCGGACCGCGGCCGCGCGGTCGAGGAACAGCCGCGTCGAGTCCAGCTCGGCGGCTTCGGCGGGCGCGGCGCGTTCCGCCGGCACCGGCAACGGCCCCAGCGGGCAGAGCGCCTCCCCGGTGATCGCCAGCGGTTCGCGGCTGGTGGCCAGGATCCGCAGCCGCGGCGCGCGGTGCAGCAGGTCGTCCGCCAGCCGCGCGGCGGCGTCGACGACGTGCTCGCAGTTGTCCAGCACCAGCAGCGCGTCCGCGCCCCCGAGCACCTCGACGGCCTGCTCGAGCGGGTCCGCCGGGCGCCGGCGGACGTCGGTCTCGGTGCTGCGCATGTCACGGACGCCCAGCGCGCCCAGCAGCGCGGCCTCGACGTCGTCGGGGTCGCGGACGCCGGCCAGCGCGGCGAACCAGACCCGCCCCTGCTGGTGCACCGGGTGCCGGGACGCCGTTTCGGTGGCCAGCCGGGTCTTGCCGGCGCCGCCCGGCCCGGTCAGGGTGACCAGCCGGTTCCCGCCGAGCAGCTCGGCCAGCAGCTTGAGCTCGTCGTCGCGGCCGATGAACGTCGTCAGCCGCGTCGGCAGCCGGTCGGCCACCGGGGACGGCGGCGCGAACTCGCCCCGCAGCGCGGCCAGCTGGATCTCCTGCAGCTCGGCGGACGGGTCGACGCCGAGCTGGTCGGCCAGCGTGCGGCGCAGACCGGAGTAGACGGTCAGCGCCTCGGACTGCCGCCCGGCGGCGCAGAGCGCGCGGATCAGCAGGCCGGCGAGCCGTTCACGCAGCGGGTCGGCCTCGGCCGCGGCGGCCAGGTCGGGCAGGACGGCGGTGTGCTCGCCCAGGCGGATGAGCGCGTCGAAGCGGTCTTCGGCCGCCTCCGCGCGCAGGTCGGTGAGCCGCCGGGCCGGAGCTTGGGCGAACGGCGCGTCGAGGACGTCGGCGAGCGCACCGCCCTGCCACAGCACGAGCGCCTCGGCCAGCAGCTCGGCCGCGCGGGCGGCCCGGCCGGCGGCGAGCTCACGCCGGCCGTCGGCGGCCAGCCGTTCGAAGCGCTCGGCGTCGACGTCCTCCCGCGCGACGGCGAGCCGGTAGCCGCCGGGGCCGGACTCGATCGCCACCGGCAGGGCCTTCCGCAGCCGCGAGACCAGCGACTGGAGGGCGTTCGGCGCGTCGGCGGGCGGCTCGGCACCCCAGAGGCCGTCGATCAGCGCGTCGGCCGGGACGGCCCGGCCGGCGTCCAGCGCCAGCCTGGCCAAGAGCATGCGGAGGCGGGCGCCGCCGATGTCGATCGGGGTGCCGTCGTCCTCCGCTGCCCGCAGCGGGCCCAGCAGCGCAACGCGCATGCACCCAGCTTTCCAGACCCTCGCTGAGGGCCGGGGGCGGATGCCCGGAGCGGCACCGACGGAAGGGTTGATTTTCCGGACAAATACGACTTCGACCCGGCCCGGCACACAGTCGTGGCGCTACGTTGCGGGTTCACGCACCCCAGACGGACAGGAGCGTTCATGAGGGGCAAGAAACCGGTCGTGCTCGCGGCGGCCCTGCTCACCGGCATCTGCCTGAGCTCGGGCGTCGCCGCCGCCGGGAACGACTGGGGCGCCGCGAAGCCGGGCAGCGACGGCGCCGGGGACAGCTACTACCCCCAGGACGGCAACGGCGGCTACGACGTCGCCGACTACAACCTGAAGGTCACCTACGACACGGCGTCGCACCAGCTCATCGGGCTGCAGGACATCACCGCGCGGGCGACGCAGGCACTCAGCTCGTTCAACCTGGACCTGCGCGGGCTGACCGTCGACAACGTCCGGGTCGACGGGCGGGACGCGAAGTTCGGCCGCAGTGGCGACCACGAGCTGACGATCACGCCGTCGCGGCCCCTGCGGCGCGGCCAGGACTTCGACGTCAAGATCGGCTACCACGGCGTGCCCGCGGCGATCAGCGACCCGTCGCTGGGCGACAACGGCTGGCAGTACGCCCAGGCGGGCGGCGCGTTCGTCGCCGGCGAGCCGAAGTCGGCGACCACCTGGTACCCGGTCAACGACACCCCGCTCGACAAGGCCACGTTCCACCTCGCGATCACCGTGCCCGACGAGTGGGGCGTGATCTCCAACGGCCGCGAGCGCGCCACCTTCCCGGCCCCCGGCGGCACGACGCACGTCTGGGCCGAGGAAACGCCGATCGTGCCGTACATGACCACGGTCGCGATCGACAAGTGGACGTTCGACAAGCAGAAGCGCAAGGACGGCACGCCGATCATCAGCGCGTTCGCCCCGGGTACGCCCGACTCGACGAAGCAGGCCGAGGCGAAGCTGCCGGAGATCCTCGACTTCCTCGAGTCGAAGTTCGGCAAGTACCCGATCGACGCCGCGGGCGGCATCTTCCTCAACGAGCAGATCGGCTTCTCGCTGGAGACGATGAGCCGGCCGATCTACTCCGCGGGCTGGGCCGGCACGGTCCCGACGATCGTCCACGAGAACGCCCACCAGTGGTACGGCGACTCGGTGGCCGTCGACCACTGGCGTGACGTCTGCATGAACGAGTGCTTCGCCTCCTACGCCGAATGGCTCTGGGACGAGGCCAAGAACGGCGTCGACCTGAACAAGCAGTACTCGGACGACGTCAAGAAGGCGTCGACGGCGTTCTGGAACGGCAAGCTCTACGACATGGGCGCCGGCAACGAGTTCACGTACGTGTACTCGAAGGGCCCGGTCATGCTGCACGCGCTGCGCAACTACATCGGGCAGAGCGCGTTCGACCGGGTGCTCAAGACCTGGCCGTCGCTGCACCGGGGCGGCAACGCGAGCATGCAGGACTTCCAGCGCTACACCGAAAGCGTCGCGCACAAGAACCTCAAGGGCTTCTTCGACGCGTGGATCTACGGCACCGGCAAGCCGGCCGACCAGTACCTCTACCCGGGCGGCCTCAAGCCCGCCGCCTGAGCCTCAAGTCCGTGAATGCCACATCGAGGGACGTAGTGTCTCTCGATGTGGCATTCACGGACTTCGGGGAGGGAACCATGGCCAGGGTGCTGATGACGGGGTTCGCGCCGTTCGGCGGCGAGCCGGTGAACCCGTCGTGGCAGGCGGTGTCGCTCGTCGGGGCGCGGCGGGACGACGTCGCCGCCGTCGAGCTGCCGGTCGAGTTCGCGGCGTCGCTGCCCGCGTTGCGGCGGGCTCTGGCCGAGCACCAGCCGGAGCTGGTGGTTTGTGTTGGGCAGGCGGGCGGCCGGGCCGAGGTGACGCCGGAGCGTGTCGCGATCAACCTCGTCGACGCCCGCATCCCGGACAACGCCGGTGCCCAGCCGGTCGACGTCCCGGTCGTCGAAGGCGGCCCGGCGGCGTACTTCACGACGCTCCCGGTGAAGGCCTGCGTCGCGGCGATCCGCGCGGCGGGCGTCCCGGCGGCGGTGTCCCACACGGCCGGGACGTACGTCTGCAACCAGGTCTTCTACGGCCTGATGCACCTGCTGGCCACGGACTTCCCGGGCGTGCGCGGCGGTTTTGTGCACGTGCCGTTCAGCCCCGAGCAGGTCGCGGCGTCGGGCAAGACCGCGCCGTCGCTGGGCGTCGACCGGATCGCCGACGCGCTGGAAGCCTTGGCGGACACGGCGTCGAAGCTCACCGAGGACATCGCGGTCAGTGCGGGCGTGGAGCACTGAGACCCCGGGCGGACCCACGGGCGGTGCTCGTGGTGGTCCTCGCGGCCCTGGGCGGCGGCGCGGGCACCGGCGCGCTCTGGGTGTGGGCCGGCCACCGTTACGACACCATGTGCGCCGACGCCGTCGAAGGCTTCTGCGCGATGGTCAACCAGAGCGCGCTCGGTGTGTTCGTCCTGTGGGCCGCGTCCGGCGGCTCGGCCCTGCTCACCCTGGCCGCGCTGATGGCGGCCCGGATCTGGCCGCAGTTGCAGGCCGTGGTGTCCGCGCTCATCACCCAGGTGCCGCTGCTGGTCGTCTACAACGTGACGGGCACCCTCGGCGACTACCGGATCCTCCTGCTGGCCGTGGTTTCCGGCCTGCTGCAGGCTCTCTGGCCGTGGCTGGCGGGGATCCGGTTCCTGCCCGGCCGCCGCTCCGTGACGTCGGGCCCACCCGGCCGGTGAGTCAGGCCGGCTTGAGGTCGCCGGTGAAGTACGCGACGAGGTCTTCGGTGCGGCGGTCGCGGCCCGTGAAGTCGATCGAGACGTAGAGCGCGGCCGCCTCGCGGCCGTCCGCGCCGAAGAGCACGATCCCGGCGAGGGTGCCGACGCCGGCGACGTACCGGCCGTGCAGCCCGCCGCCGTCCCAGGTCCCGCGGACGACGGTGCCCTCGCCCATCTGCAGCTTCGCGCCCGCCTCGAAGGCGTCGACGGTCAGGCCCTGGTAGTAGGTGACGGCGCTGCTCTTGCCGGACCCGCCCGGGAAACCGCACGTGACGGCGGTCTGCGCGTGCACGATCCGGGCCACGCTGTCGGACGGCCGGCACGCGGCGCGGTCCGGCACCGTTCCGGCGAGCGACCGCAGGCAGCCGGTGAACCCGGCCTGGTCGCGCTGCGCCGTGCTCGTGCAGTCCACTGTGGACTCGGCGGCGTCGGTGCGGGTCGCGAGCAGGACGACGGTCACCACGATCGCGACGACGACGAGCACGGCTGCCGCGATGAGCAGTGGTTTCTTCTTGCCGGCCTGGGGTTTCGGTGGCGGCGGCCGGAACATCTGCTGGGGCCGGGGTTGCGGGCGCGGCGGGGCCGCGGGCGGGCGGACCGGCGCGAAGGCGGGCACGGTGAGGTTCGGGTCGCTCGTGCCGAGCGGCACGTGGTGCAGCCCGAACGCGACGGCCGTCTCGGGCTGGTCCTGCGTGGTCGGCACGACGCCGAGCTGGCGGCCGAGCAGCCCGGCCAGCAACGGCATCCGGCTCGGCCCGCCGACCAGGTAGACGCCGGCGAGCTGCGCGGGGTTCAGCCCGGCGCGGTGGATGGTCGCGGCGAGCAGTTCGGCGCTGCGCAGCAGGCTCGGCCGCACGAGCGCCTCGAGCTCCGCACGGCTGACGAGGACGTCGCCGAACGGCTCGGGCATCGGCACGTCGGTCTGCGGGTGGCGGGAGAGGCTTTCCTTGGCGTCACGGACATCCTGGAGCAACGCGCGCCGCAGGCGGCGGTCGGCCGTCGTCTGCGGGCGCAGCAGGCGTTGCCACTGCGCCGGATCGGCGTGCGACACCGAGCGGCCGATGTGGACGAGCAGCGCCTGATCGATGTCGAGGCTGCCCAGGTCGGGCAGGCCGTCCTCGGCGAGCACGGCGAAGCCGTGCGCGGACATGCCGACGACGGCGCAGTCGAAGGTGCCGGCCCCGAGGTCGTAAACCCCGATCGGCCCGGCGTCGCGGTTGCCGAGACTCCCGTAGTGCGCCGCGGCGGCCACCGGTTCGGGAACCAGCCGCACGTCGACGAGCCCGGCATCGGCGGCGGCGATCCGCAGGACTTCCTGCCGCGCCGCACCCCACCCGGCGGGGTGCGAGATCCGCGTCTGCCCGGGCAGCCGTCCCAGCTGCCGCCCGGCTTCCTCACCCATCCGCCGCAGAACGGCGGCGAAGGCGTCGGTGATCCGGACGGCGGTACCGCCGAGCTGCAAGATGCCTTCGTCGATCCGCCGCTTGGGATTCGCCTCGAACCGGCTGGGATCGAGCCGCCCACCACGTTCGGCATCCTGCCCGACGATGAGCAGACCGTCATCGTTGAGGAAGACCGCGGAGGACATGGTGACGGACCCGTCGACCTCGATGGCCCGCGGCCCCCGCCCGAACGCGGAGAGCACGCCGACCGTACTGGAAGTCCCGAAGTCGATCGACAAAACATCCACGCGGCGTCCCCTCCCAAGGCCCGCGGGCATCGTCTCATGCGCCCGCGGTGCCTCGATCAGGCGCAGGCGTCGCGCTGGTCGCGCTGGTCCCGCTGACTCGCGGAAACGGTGACGTCATGGTCGTCTACGTACACCTGGGTAGCCTCGCGCCCCGCCGCGTGGGCGACATCTACGTCACGGCCAGCTTCGCGGTCGATCGCGAGCTTGTCCGCCTTGACTTCCCGCCAAGATCGGCTCATCGCTCAGTGCTCCTCTCCGCTTCGCAAGTTTCCGCCAGCACAAACGCGTCCGGGACCAGAGTCCACACATGCAAGAAGGGCGGCTCCCCAACGGGAACCGCCCTTCCGGCGTACTACTCGACCTTCAAGCGTTCAGGCGATCACTCGCCTTCGGCTTCGCCGCCGTTCTCTTCGTGGCCGGCGCCGATGCTGACCGGCGGGGCGTCCGGGATCGAGGACGGCCGGCGCTCACCGCGGAAGGTGAACTTCGCCTGGTCGTCCTTGTCCTCGGGGTTGCCGCTCCAGCCTTCGACGTCGACCAGGATGATCTGGCCGGCCTCGACCTCGCCGAAGAGGATCTTCTCCGACAGCTGGTCCTCGATCTCGCGCTGGATGGTGCGGCGCAGCGGCCGGGCACCCAGCACCGGGTCGAAGCCGCGCTTCGCGAGCAAGGACTTCGCCTTCTCGGTCAGCTCCAGCTCCATGTCCTTGGCCTTGAGCTGCTTCTCCACGCGGCCGATCATCAGATCGACCATCATGATGATCTGTTCCTTGGTCAGCTGGTGGAACACGATGATGTCATCGATCCGGTTCAGGAACTCCGGGCGGAAATGCTTCTTCATTTCCTCGTTGACCTTTTGCTTCATCTTCTCGTACTTCGTGCTGACGTCGTTGCCGCCGGCGAACCCGAGCGAGACGGACTTCGAGATGTCCGAAGTGCCCAGGTTGGACGTGAAGATGAGGACCGTGTTCTTGAAGTCGACCGTGCGACCCTGACCGTCGGTCAGGCGGCCGTCTTCCAGCACCTGCAGGAGCGTGTTGTAGATCTCCTGGTGCGCCTTCTCGATCTCGTCGAAGAGGACCACCGAGAACGGCTTGCGCCGCACCTTCTCGGTCAGCTGGCCACCCTCTTCGTAGCCGACGTAGCCCGGAGGGGCACCGAAGAGCCGCGACGCGGTGTAGCGGTCGTGGAACTCACCCATGTCGATCTGGATGAGCGCGTCGTCCTCGCCGAACAGGAACGCCGCCAGCGCCTTCGACAGCTCGGTCTTACCGACACCGGACGGGCCGGCGAAGATGAACGAGCCCGACGGGCGCTTCGGGTCCTTAAGACCGGCACGCGTACGGCGGATCGCCTGCGAGACGGCCTTGACCGCGTCCTCCTGGCCGATGATGCGCTTGTGGAGCTCTTCCTCCATGCGCAGCAGCCGGGTGGTCTCCTCCTCGGTCAGCTTGAACACCGGGATGCCGGTCCAGTTGGCCAGCACCTCCGCGATCTGCTCGTCGTCGACCTCGGCGACGACGTCGAGGTCGCCGTCCTTCCACTGCTTCTCCCGCTCGCCCTTCTGGCCGAGGAGGGTCTTCTCCTCGTCACGCAGGCGGGCGGCCCGCTCGAAGTCCTGCGCGTCGATCGCGGACTCCTTGTCGCGACGGACGTTCGCGATCTTCTCGTCGAACTCGCGCAGGTCCGGCGGCGCGGTCATCCGGCGGATGCGCATCCGGGCGCCGGCCTCGTCGATCAGGTCGATCGCCTTGTCCGGGAGGAACCGGTCGTTGATGTACCGGTCCGCCAGGGTCGCGGCGGCGACCAGCGCCGAGTCGGTGATCGAGACGCGGTGGTGCGCCTCGTACCGGTCACGCAGGCCCTTGAGGATCTCGATGGTGTGCTCCAGCGAGGGCTCGCCGACCTGGATCGGCTGGAACCGGCGCTCGAGGGCGGCGTCCTTCTCGATGTACTTGCGGTACTCCTCGAGGGTGGTCGCGCCGATCGTCTGCAGCTCACCGCGGGCGAGCATCGGCTTCAGGATCGAAGCCGCGTCGATCGCACCCTCGGCGGCACCCGCCCCGACCAGCGTGTGCAGCTCGTCGATGAACAGGATGATGTCGCCGCGGGTCTTGATCTCCTTGAGCACCTTCTTCAGGCGCTCTTCGAAGTCACCGCGGTAGCGGGAGCCGGCGACCAGGGAGCCAAGGTCAAGCGTGTAGAGCTGCTTGTCCTTGAGCGTCTCGGGCACCTCGCCCTTGACGATGCTCTGCGCGAGGCCCTCGACGACGGCGGTCTTGCCGACGCCGGGCTCGCCGATGAGCACCGGGTTGTTCTTGGTCCGGCGGGACAGGACCTGCATGACCCGCTCGATCTCCTTGCCGCGCCCGATGACCGGGTCGAGCTTGCCCTCGCGGGCGAGCACGGTCATGTTGCGGCCGAACTGGTCCAGCACCAGCGACGACGACGGGGTGCCTTCACCGCGACCGCCGGAACCGGTTTCGGTGGACTCCTTGCCCTGGTAGCCCGAGAGCAGCTGCAGGACCTGCTGGCGGACGCGGTTCAGGTCCGCACCCAGCTTGACCAGCACCTGCGCGGCGACGCCTTCGCCCTCGCGGATCAGGCCCAGCAGGATGTGCTCGGTACCGATGTAGTTGTGGCCGAGCTGCAGCGCTTCGCGCAGCGACAGCTCCAGCACCTTCTTCGCCCGCGGCGTGAACGGGATGTGCCCGCTCGGCGCCTGCTGGCCCTGGCCGATGATCTCTTCGACCTGCTGGCGCACGCCCTCCAGGGCGATGCCCAGCGACTCCAGCGCCTTGGCGGCGACACCCTCACCCTCGTGGATCAGACCCAGGAGGATGTGCTCGGTGCCGATGTAGTTGTGGTTGAGCATCCTGGCTTCTTCTTGAGCCAGAACGACCACCCGCCTCGCGCGGTCGGTGAACCTCTCAAACATGTGCACTCCCTCGACTGCTGCGCCGGCGGCCCGTTATCCATCCGTGCTTTCACCGCGATGGATTCAGCACCGTGAGACCACTCTAGTAGCCAACTGGTAGCGCTGGCGTACCACTACGGCTGTTCGCGGTCTTTTTCGCACCCGGACGTGGAGCACTCCGGGCGCATCCCATCATCAGGTTGCCCTGCACCTTTACGTCAACCCCAACGTGCGGACGGCCACCCGGATTCCGCCATCCGCGCGGTGTCCGCTCAACGCGAACAGGTCCGCAACATGGGAGACCCGTGAGACCGGCCACCCGATTGGCGCAGTAACGGAAAGCCTGTAAGGTTAGGCAGGCCTAATCCCCACGGCGCTAGGAGGGCCGCGGTTGAACCAGCAGCGGTCCTTCCGTGACGCACGCGAGGTCGGCGACGGCCTCGCGTCGTCGCTCCTGCGGGTCTCCGGCCTGCAGGAACGCAACGAACTGCGGCGTGACGTCCCGGTGGGCTGGATCCGCTGTTCGGAGCTGCTGGAGACGCCGGCGTACTTCGACGAGTGGCGCGGCCTGCTGGGCGACTGGCTGCTGCGCGAGCACGACGCCGCGCCGGCGCGGACCACGGCCAGCTACGTGATGACCTGGTACCTGCACGTCCCGGCGTACGTCGGCGCGCTGCTGCTGCACCACGAGCGCCGGGTGCCCTCGCTGAAGCCCGGCGAGCTGGCGTTCCGGCTGGCCGACGACCGCCCGCACCCGGACGGCATGGCCGTGCTCGGCGACGACTTCTACTGCCTCCCGACGGACCCGGGCTCGGCCCGCCCGGAGGCGACGGTCGTCCGCGACGAGCGAACCCTCGCGGCGGTGCTGCGGGCCCACTACCTGGCCCACGCGGCCAAGTTCGTCCAGGCGTACGCCCCGGTCAGCAGGCTGGGCCGCCGCATGCTCTGGGCCGCGGCGACCGACGCGCTGGAGAACTCGCTCTGGTGGGCGGGCCGCCAAGGAGGCACCGCGGAGGCCGAAGGCGCGGGCGTCGCCGACGCGGCCCTGGTGCTGGACACGGTCTACCCACCACTGACGTCGGCATCGACCCTGCGGCTGGCGGAGGGGGCGGACGGCCACCGCGAGTGGACCCGCCGCCGCGAGAGCTGCTGCTTCTCGTACCTGCTGCCGGCCGAGTCCGAGTGCGACGGCTGCCCCCGCACCTGCGCCCGCTAGCCCCCGGCAACGTCCGATGCTGTTCCAGCCCTCCGGCGCCTGACGGCGCCCCCCACCCATCCCCGGGGGGACGGCCCCGACCCAGTCTATCGGCGGGGTAGGACGAAAAGCCCGAATCGCCGCCTGAGCGCCGGAGTTGTCCACATCCGGGCCGGGCTGTGGACAAACGCTCAGCGGGGCCAGGGCCGTGGACAACGCTCTGGGCAGCCAGGGTTGCGGACAGCCGAGCAGGGCCGACACTCAGCAGGCCAGGGCAGCGGACAGCCGGACAGCGGACAGCGGGCAAGGCCGACGCTCAGCGCGGCCAAGGCCGCGGACAGCCGGACGGCCGGGCAGCGGCCAGCGGCCAGCGGCCAGCCGGATAGCGGACAGGGCCGACGCTCAGCGCAGCCAGGGCCACAGACAGCACACAGCGCCCAGGACCACCGCTCAGCGGCTCCACGACGGATCACGGCCCGCCGCCCCCAGCGCACGGTCCAACACAGCCGCCTCCGCCGGAACCGGTACCTCCGGGCCGTAGACGCCCATCGCGCGCGCCTGCTCGCCCATCGCCCGCGCCGACTCCAGGACCGCCGTCGCCGCAGGGGGCGCGCAGTGCAGTGGTCGGCCGCTCGCCCGGGCCAGGTCCCAGCCGTGCAGGACGAACTCGCCCAGGACCATGTCGCCGAGCACCGCCCCGGGCAGCTCAGCCGTGCCCAGCTTCGTCGTGCCGGTCCACGCCGGGGCCGCCTCGAAGATCTCCACCAGTGTCTCCGTCTGCTTCTCCAGCGCGGCCGCCCAGCCGGCCGTCACCAGCCCCGCGCCGGCCTCGCCCGCTCCGGGTGACGGCGGCTCCTCGTGCCGTCCCGCGGCGATGAGCCACGGGCCCCAGTAAAGAAGGTGGTTCAGCAGTCCGGAGACGTCGTAGCCGGCACACGGCGTCGGGGCGCTCAGGTCGTCCACGGCCAGCGCGACGCTCAGGAACTCGGCCGCGGCGGGGCGCATCAACTCGGCAGTCATGCCGAGATCAAAACGGCCCCGCCGCGGCGGCGTCTTGAAAGAACGCGACAGTTACCGTTGAGCCGTGGTGGAACACCGGATCCCGCAGGGCATCGTGGCCGCGGCCACCGCCCGCACGATGTTCACCTTGACCCGGTACCCGCCAGCGCCCGAACTGGCGGAATGCGTCGACTACCACTGGGTGCTGCACTGGGACCGGCGCGGCAAACCGCCGCACGAGCAGCGCGTGCTGCCGAACCTCGCGGTGCACGCGACGTTCTTCCCCACCGCTTCCGGGGTGTACGGACCAGGTCGTGAAGTCTTTTCACATCGACTGGAAGGCCGGGTGCAGGGCCTCGGCGTGCGATTCCGGCCCGGGTGCTTCCGCGCGTTCCTCGACGGCCCGGTGAGTGACATCGCCGACCGCGCCGTCCCGCTCACGGACGTTTTCGGCGCGAAGGCCCGCGAAGCCGCGGAATCGGTGCGGACCGCGCCGGACGACGCGCAAATGGTCGGTGCGATCGACAACTTGCTGATCGCAAATGCGGCGGTACTCCGACCGGCGGCACGAGAAGCCGCAGCCGCGGTCGAATCAATCGCGCGGGATCCGGGAATTACCCGGGTGGCACAGCTCTGCACCGATACTGGACTAACCACCCGCTCACTGCAACGGCTGTTCGCCGAACACGTCGGATGCGCACCCAAGTGGGCGATCCGGATATACCGGCTCAACGACGCCGCGCACCGGATCGCCACCGAAGGACCAGTGGATTACGCCGGACTGGCGGCTCGGCTGGGCTATAGCGACCAGTCGCACTTCATCCGTGATTTCGCGGCGGTGACCGGTCAGTCGCCCGGTGAGTACGCCCGAACGGCCCGGACCGGCCCCGGACCGGTGCCGGACAGTCACCGGACATGAAGAAAGCCGCCGGGCGAATTCGCCCGGCGGCCCCAGTCCCGCAAACCCCGCGTCAGTTCTTCTTGTGGTAGGCCTCGACGACCTCGGAGGGGATCCGGCCCCGGTCCGAAACCGCGTACCCGTTCTTGCGCGCCCAGGACCGAATGGCCTGGTTCTGCTCACGGTCGACGGCGGCCGGGCGAGCGGAGCCCTTGCCACCCGCGACCGGACGCACGGAAGCGCGCTTGCGACCACCGGCGCGGCGGGCGTGCTCGACATACTGCGCGAGCGCGTCCCGGAGCTCCTCGGCGTTTTCCGAGGAGAGGTCGATCTGGTAGCTGATGCCGTCCAAACCGAACTCGACGGTCTCTTCCGCCTCACTGCCGTCGAGGTCGTCGACCAGCGAGACGAGCACCTTCTGTGCCATCTGTTTCCTCCTGCGGGGGCTTACTCAATGATCTGGTTACGGGGCGTGCCCCGCACAGAAGACTTTGTCTGTACATTAGTACCCGCTTCCGGGTGACAGCGCAAATCTCATTGAGATAACCAGTAGACAACTCACACGGCCGGGTTATTCGGGCCGGGTGAGCGGGAAGAGGATCGTCTCCCGGATACCGAGACCGGTCAGCGCCATCAGCAGCCGGTCGATCCCCATTCCGACCCCGCCGCTCGGTGGCATTCCGTACTCAAGTGCCCGGAGGAAATCTTCATCCAGCCGCATGGCTTCGCTATCGCCCTGCGCCGCCAGCCTGGACTGTTCGGTGAGCCGTTCCCGTTCGACGACCGGATCGACCAGCTCGGAGTATCCGGTGGCGAGTTCGAATCCGCGCACGTAGAGGTCCCACTTCTCGGCCACACCGGCCCGCGAGCGGTGCTGCCTGGTCAATGGCGACGTCTCCAGCGGAAAATCACGCACAAACGTCGGGGCGTGCAGGTGATCTCCGACGAGGTGTTCCCACAGTTCCTCGACCAGCTTGCCGTGCGTGAGCTTCGGATCCACTTCCAAGCCCCTGGCCTGCGCGAATCCGTGCAGTTTGGCGGCGGGGGTCTCCGGCGTCACCTCTTCGCCGAGGGAATCGGACAACGACTCGTACATTCCGAGTGTGGTCCATTCGCCGGAGAGGTCGTACTCCGAACCGTCGGGCAGGGTGACGACCTGGGTGTCCAAGACCGCCTGCGCGGCTTCCTGGATCAGCTCGCGGGTCATCACGGCATTGGTGTCGTACGTGGCGTACGCCTCGTAGTACTCCAGCATCGCGAACTCCGGCGAGTGCGACGAGTCGCTGCCCTCGTTCCGGAAGTTGCGATTGATCTCGAAAACCTTCTCGATGCCGCCGACGACGCAGCGCTTGAGGTAGAGCTCCGGCGCGATCCGCAGGAAGAGCTCCAGGTCGAAAGCGTTCGAATGCGTGACGAACGGGCGGGCCGCGGCGCCGCCGTGCAGCGTCTGCAGCATCGGCGTCTCGACCTCGGTGTACCCGCGCCGGTGGAACGACTCCCGCAGCGACCGGACGACGCCGGCGCGCGTGCGCACGACGTCCCGCGCGCGCGGGCGCAGGATGAGGTCGACGTAGCGCTGCCGGATCCGCGTCTCCTCGGCGAGCTCCTTGTGGGCCACCGGGAGCGGGCGCAGCGACTTCGACGTGAGCCGCCAGCTGTCGGCCATCACCGAAAGCTCGCCGCGCTTGGAGGTGATGACCTCACCGTGCACGAAGACGTGGTCGCCCAGGTCGACGTCGGACTTCCACGCCGCGAGCGCGTCTTCGCCGACCTTCGCCAGGCTGATCATCGCCTGCAGTTCGGTGCCGTCGCCCTCGCGAAGGCTCGCGAAGCACAGTTTGCCCGTATTGCGCAGGAACATCACCCGGCCGGTGACGCCGACCAGATCGCCGGTGGCGGTGTCGGCCGGCAGGCCGGAATGGGACGCGCGCACCTCGGCGAGCGAGTGCGTGCGGGGCACCTCCACCGGGTACGGATCGATCCCTTCGGCGATGATCCGGTCGCGCTTCTCCCGGCGCACCCGCATCTGCTCGGGCAGTTCGTCTTCGGCGGGGTCGCTGGTGGACGCGGGGTTTTCGGTCATGGCCCATAGGGTACGAACCTCACCTGGCGCTACGCCAACCGGATTACCTTTCCTTTCCGTCCATTAACCTGGGCCGGTGAGTGATCCCACAGCGGACATCCGCGCCCGGCAAGCCGCTTCCTTCGGTTCGCGCGCCGGCGCGTACGCCGAGCACCGGCCCGGCTACTCGCGGGAAGCCGTCGAGTGGGGCCTCGCCGGAGCGGACGGCACCCCCCGGCGGGTGCTCGACCTCGGCGCCGGAACCGGCAAGGTCACGGCGACCCTGGTCGACCTCGGCCTCGACGTCACCGCCGTCGAACCCGACCCGGAAATGCTGGCCGAACTGTCCCGCCTGCTGCCGGCGGTGACGGCGCTGCCCGGCAGCGCGGAACGGATCCCGCTGCCCGACGCGGCCGTCGACGCGATTTTCGTCGGCCAGGCGTTCCACTGGTTCGACGTCGGGCCCGCGATGACCGAAATGGCGCGGGTGCTGCGTCCGGGCGGGGTGTTCGTGCCGATGTGGAACTACGAGGACGAATCGGTGCCGTGGGTGGCGGAGTTCACCGAAAGCGCGAGCATGGGCCGGCGCCGCCCGGCCGCCGACGGCGATCGGCAACCGGCCACCCACCCGGCGTTCACGACGTTCGAGAGCCACCGCTTCCACCACGCCCACCGGCGGACGGCGGAGAGCCTGCTCGAAACGCTGCAGACCTATTCACGCGTGATCATCTCGGACCCGGCGGAGTCCGCGCCGCTGGTCGCCCGCGTCCGCCACTTCCTGGAGACGAACCCCGCGACGGCGTCCGGCGAGTTCGACCTGCCGCTGATCACCTGGACGTTCCGCAGCCGGCGCCGCTGAAGCTTTACCTTGACCTCCAGCAAACTGGAGGTTCCAGACTGGACCCCATGCGTACCAAATCCTGGGGCCGGGCACTGATCTCCTTGACGTCGCTCGTGACCGCGGCCGGCCCGTACCGGGCCGACTGGAACGAGACCCACGTGAAGAACCCGGCCTGGCCACCGCACGCGAAGTTCCACAACGGCCAGACGATGAGCCTCGGGCTCGCGCTCGGCGTCACGAGCCTGTGGCAGCTCTGGCGGGCACCCTCGTCCCGGGAGGGGCTCGACGCGGGCGCCGCGCTGGCTTCGCTGTACTGGCTGACGCAGATCTCGGCGCTGGCCTACCCGGGCTCGAAGGCCGTCGACCCGCCGGGGACGGCGAAGTTCCCGCAGGCGGTGATCGCGTTCCCGGCACTGGCCGTGACGGCGCTGGGCTACGTTCTCGAACGCCGGCGCCTGGCGCGGACCTAAGGGCGGATGTTGCGCTCGTAGACCAGGCGCAGCCCGAGCAGGGTCAGGTCCGGAACGTGGTCCGTGATCGTCTCCGACTCGCTGATCACCAGCGGCGCCAGGCCACCGGTGGCGAGCACCGCCACCGGTTCCCGGCCGCCCGGGGACAGCTCGCGGACGATCCGGCGGACCAGGCCGTCGACCTGGCCCGCGAAGCCGTACAGGATGCCCGACTGCAGGCACTCCACCGTGTTCTTGCCGATCACCGACCGCGGCGGCACCAGCTCGACCTTCCGCAGCGCCGCCGCGCGCGCGGCCAGCGCGTCGACCGAGATCTCGATCCCGGGGGCGAACGCGCCGCCCAGGAACTCGCCGCGGGCCGAGATCGCGTCCACGTTGGTCGACGTGCCGAAGTCGACGACGACGCACGCCGTGTCGCTGTGCAGGTGGTGCGCGGCCAGCGTGTTCGCCAGCCGGTCCGCGCCCACTTCCTTCGGGTTGTCGACGAGCAGGGGCACGCCCGTGCGCACCCCCGGCTCGACGACGATCTTCGGCACTTTCGCGTAGTAGCGCGAAAGCATCACCCGCAGTTCGCGCAGCACCGCCGGCACCGTCGACAACGCGCTGATCCCCGTGACGTCATCCGCGTGCGGGCCGAGGAGCCCGCGCACGGTCAGCGCGAGCTCGTCGGCGGTCATCCGCGCGTCGGTGCGCATGCGCCAGTCGCCCACGAGCTCGGTGCCGGAATAGAGCCCCAGCACGATGTTCGTGTTGCCGACGTCGACGGTGAGCAGCAAGCGGGTCAGCTTTCCGCGTGCAGCAACGCGTCGAGCCGGCGGGCGTCCGCCGTCTCGGCCACCGGGAAGATCGCCGTCTCCTCCTCCGGCAGGGTCACCGTGCCGCTGAGCAGCCCGGAACCCTCCGGCGCGTGGCCGGGATCGGTGTGCCGGTGGACGATCCGGTTGTCCGCGTCGACGAACACCACGCGCGGTTCGTACGTCGCGGCCTCGGCGTCCTCCATCTGACCGTACGAGATCAGGATGACCAGGTCACCGGGGTGCACCAGGTGGGCCGCGGCGCCGTTGATGCCGAGCACGCCGCTGCCGCGTTCCCCCTTGATGACGTAGGTCTCCAGCCGCGAGCCGTTGGTGACGTCCACAATGGACACCTGTTCCCCCGGCAGCAGGTCCGCGGCCTCCATCAGGTCCTCGTCGACGGTGACCGAGCCGACGTAGTGCAGGTCGGCCTGGGTGACGGTGACCCGGTGGATCTTCGACTTGAGCATGGTGCGGTACATCGTGGACTCCTATTCCCCTGCGTCCCGCTCCGGCTGCGCTGGGTGGTCAACCGCCGCACCGAGCAACACCGGGACGTTGTCGATCAGCCGGGTACTCCCCACCCGGGCCGCGATCAACAGTCGTGCTTCACCATCGACGGGCGCGGGCCCGAGGTCGGTTCCCCTCAACTCCAGGTAATCCACCTCGACCGCGGGCCGCGCGGCGAGGGTCTTCCACGCGGTCTCGAGAACCGCTTCCGCCCCGTCCCGGCCGACGAACGCCCCCGCGGTGAGGGCGGCCGACAGGACGATGGCGTCCTCACGCTGCTCAGGCGTGAGGTAGACGTTGCGCGACGACAGCGCGAGCCCGTCGCGTTCACGCACGGTCGGCACGCCGATCACGTGCGTGCCGATGTTCAGGTCGCGCACCATCCGCTTGATCAGGACCAGTTGCTGGTAGTCCTTTTCGCCGAAGAGCGCGTAGTCCGGACGGAGCAGGTTGAACAGCTTCGCCACGACGGTCAGCACGCCGGCGAAGTGGCCGGGCCGGACGACGCCTTCGAGCTCGTCGCCGAGCGGACCGGGGTGCACGGTGACGGCGGCGCCCTCGGCGTACAGCGCGTCGGCGGCCGGGGTGAAGGCGATTTCGACGCCGTCCTCGTCCAGCACGGCCAGGTCGGCCTCCAGCGGACGCGGGTAGGCCTCAAAGTCCTCGCCCTCGCCGAACTGCAGCGGGTTGACGAAGATCGAGGTGGCCACGACGTTGTTCGGCAGCCGCTTGGCGCGGCGGATCAGCTCGCGGTGCCCGGCGTGCAGCGCGCCCATGGTCGGCACGAGCGCCAGCTTGCGCCCGACGCCGTGCAGGGCCCGGCTGACCTGGCTCATCTGCTCGGGCGAGGCGAAGGTGTTCAGGGTGCCGCGGCTGAATTTCGGTGTGGTCACTGGTCTGGATGCCCTTCGGCGGGATCGTCGAGGAGGTCGGTGAGTTCCTTGGCGGCCGCGGTGTCGAGCAGCCCGGCGACCACGGAACGCTCCGCCGTGCGCTTGGCCAGCGCGCGGTAGGCCGGTGCGACGTCCGGCGCCCGGTCCCCCAGCACCTCGAGGTGCTTGCGGACGGTGCCGATGTCGCCACGGGCGACCGGGCCGGTGAGCGCGCGGTCGCCGTGTCGGAGCACATTATCCAACGCGGCCGAAAGCAGTGGTGCGACCAGGCGTTCGGAATGCCCGATTCCCGCTTCGCGCAAGACTTCCGCGCAGTCCGCGACCAGCGTCATCAGGTGGTTCGCGCCGTGGGTCAACGCAGCGTGGTAGAGCGCTCGCGCGGAGTCGGGGATGCGCACCGGCTCGGCACCCATCTCGACGGCCAGCGCTTCGCCGACGTTCCACGCCGCTTCGTCGTCGGCCATCGCCGTGACGCCGATGCTGCACGCCGCCAGCCGCTCGAGGTCCTCCTCGCGGCCGGTGAACGTCATCACCGGGTGCAGGGCCAGCGGGAGCGCCCCGGCTTCGGCCGCGGGCGCCAGGACGTCGATGCCCTGCGCGCCGGAGGTGTGGACGACGATCTGGCCCGGCCGCAGCGACTTGGTGGCGACCAGGCCGCGGACCATGCCGGCCAGCGCGTCGTCGGGGAGGGCGAGCACGACCAGGTCCGCCCGGCGGACGGTTTCGTCGGGCGGCAGGATGGGCACGTCGGGGAGGAGGCGTTCGGCGCGGGCCAGCGACGCGGCGGACAGGCCGGACGCGGCGACCACCGTGTGTCCCGCCCGGGCCAGGGCAGCACCGAGCACACTGCCCACCCGGCCGGCGGAAACGACCCCGACCGCGAGGCGAGCAGGTCTCATCATGGCGTGCGCCTGTGGACGCTCATGGTTGGCAGACTCCCTCTGCTCTCGTTCCAGTCCCGCTCCGGGTACCGGACGACGGCGCGAGACTAACTCGGCTGAGCGTGGACCGTTGAGCCCGGGTGACAAGCTTCACCCGGACCGGTTCACCCTTGTGGCGCTTCCTGGGCGAGCCGGGTGGCTTCGGCACGAGCGGCTTTGAGCGTGCGCAGCAGCTCCTGCTGGCGTTGCCGGTCGAGCGCGGTGTGCAGCTCCTGGCGGTCCAGGAACGCGAGCTCCGTGACGCTGGCCTGGTACACGGCGACGGCCTTCGCGGCCTGCTTGCCGGACTGGCGTTTCGCCTGACGGCGCCAAGCGCGGCGGCCGGGCAGGCTGGCCAGCAGCTCGACCTCCGACGGCGCGATCCACCGCGCCGCGGCCATGTGCGGCAGAGCGGCTTCGATGATCCGCTGCTCCCGCCGTCGCTGCAGGATGACCAGGTAGACCACGCCGAGGAACAGCGGCAGCATGATCAGGAAGTACACGGTCAGGAACTTCGACCCGCCCAGCAGCGCGGCGCTGTTCCACAGCGCGTGCAGGCAGACCGCGGCCAGGTACCCGGCGACCGGCGCGATGATCCGCAGCGCCTTGGTCGTCGTCCGGGCGGCGATGCCGATCCCGATGCCGGTGAGCACCGCGAACAGCGGGTGCGTGAACGGCGCGAGCACTCCGCGCAGGAAGAACGCCGTGATGACGCCCTGGCTGTGCCCGTCGCCGAAGCCGTAGTCGTAGAAGGCCCGGCCGAAGTAGTAGATGTTCTCGGTGAAGGCGAACCCGGCCGCGCTGAACCCGGCGTAGACGACGCCGTCCACGACGCCGTCGAACTCGCTGCGGCGGCGCCACAGGATGAGGACCACGAAGAGCGCCTTCGCGGCTTCCTCGACGACCGGCGCGGACACCAGCGCGGCGACGGTGTTGCCGCTGCCCTTGCCGAGCAGCTCGTCACCGACCGCCTCGGCGGTGGTGTTGATGAGCAGCGCGGTGATCGTCGCGATGCAGGCGCCCCAGGCGAAGGCCAGCAGCAGGAACTTCGCCGGCTCGGGCTCCCAGCGGTCGACCCACAGGAAGCCCGCCACCACCCCGGCGACCGGCACCAGGGCGGCCAGCACACCGATGGTGACGGCCAGCGGGCCGACCCGCGCCGTCGCCAGGCCGAACAGGAACAGGCCGCACAGGGCGACCACGATAAGCCCGAGCACCGGCAGCAGCACGGTGATCCGGCGAGGCCGCCGTCCGCGATCGAGTCCCGTCGCGGGCGAGAGGGTTCCGCTCACAGCGGGTCACCCTACGCAGACCGGACACGGACCGGAATGCGAACCCCGGGTGTGGCCCGGCGGGGCCGTCGCGGCCACCACCCGGCTCGCCTCAGTCCTCGGCACGCCGCCTGCGGCGCGGGGTCGAACCGGTGCCGCCGTTGGCCGCCAGCAGCTCGCTGACCGACCGGCCGGTGTTGTGCGACCCGCTGCCCGGCACCTCGGTGGAACGGTGGCCGTTGCGCGGGGCCTGGCCGTTGCCGTTCCCGTTGCTGTGGCCGTTCTGGCCGTTCCCGTTCTGCCCGTTGCCGTTCTGGCCGTTGCCGTGCTGCCCGGTGCCGTTGCTCTCGAGGTCGGCCGGGTCGACCGGCGTCATGTTGCGCCGCGACATGGACGCGCGTTCGGCGACCATGCCTTCCCAGGCCGGCGGTTCGCCGTCCGGACGGCGCCGGCGGCCACCCGATGGCTCGGGCGGCGGCGGGGGCACGGCGGGCATCACCTGCGAGTCGTCCGGCTTCCGGCGGCGACCACCGCCGGTGGAGCGGCCCTGGAAGCTGCGCATCGACTCCGGCAGCGTCGGGTTCACCGGCGCCTCGGCCTGGGCCGCCGCTTCCGTGGGAGCGCGGTGCGAACCGTGCGACCCGTGCCGGGACGGCGGCTCGTCGAGGATCGGCGACATGTCGGGCCGCGAGAACTGCTCGAGACGCGACGGACGTCGGCCGTCGGCGGCCGGCACCGGCGTGGTCGGCGGCACGACGGGCGGCAGGTTGGTCCGCGACGGCGGACCGGCGCTGGGCACCGGCATCGTCATCGGGACGACCGGGAGGTCGGTCCGGGACCCGGCCGGGTCCCGGCGCGCCACGGCGGGCAGGTCGGTGCGCGACCCGGCCGGATCGCGCCGCGGCACGGCAGGCAGATCGGTCCGCGAGCCGGCCGGATCCCGCCTGGGTACCGCGGGCAGGTCGGTGCGCGATGCCGTGGCGTCCCGCGGCATCGGCGGCTTGCGGTCGGCGGGCTTCGGCTCCGGCGGCTTCGGCCGGTTGGGCCGCTGCCGCTCGGCGAAGTCGTCGCGGTTCTGGAACGCCGCGCTCAGGTCGGCCACCGGGCGCTCGACCGGCCGGATGTCCGACCGGGACATCTCGGACGGCTTCGGCGGCGGCACGCTGGCCGCCGGACGGCCCTGGAGCGGGCGCGCGGGCGGCTCGGGCGCCTTCCGCGGATCGGGGCGCGCGCCGTTCGGGTTGGGGACGCGCGGCAGGTCCGGCCGGGACATCTCGGCGGGCCGCATCTCCTGGCGCGACCGCTCGGCGGGCCGCTGCCGCTCGACGCGGGGCAGGTCGGACCGCGACATCTCGACACGCGGGATGTCCGGACGCGACATCTCCACGCGGGGGATGTCGGGGCGGGACATCTCGACGGGCCGCATCTCCGAGCGCGAGATCTCCGCGCGGCGCGCGGGCGGCGGCTCGGGACGGCGGATCTCGGTCTTCGGCTCCGGGCGGCGGACCTCGGCACTGGGGTCGGGGGTCCGCGGCATCTCCCGGCGCGTCGGCTCGGCGGGGGCTTCGGGACGGCGTTCGGGCTGCTTGGCGACCTCGGCCGGGTCCGGCAGCCGCATCGGCTGCGACTCGGCCTGGCGGCGGGCCGCCTCGGCGCGCAGCTCGGCGGCCTTCAGCTCGCGCTGCGCGGCGTTCAGCGCCGGGTCGACCTCCGGCACGGGCGGACGGCGGTCGCTCAGCGGCTTCGGCCGGGCGATCTGCTGGGTGCTCTGGGCGTTGACGTTGGCCGGAGCCTTCGGGCCGGTGCCCGGCTTGCCGCCGAACCCCTTGCCCTTGCCGCCGAACCCCTTGCCGTTCGCGGGCTTGCCGTTCGACGCCTTGCGGCGGCGCTCGTCGAGCACGCGGTCGATCAGCTCGGTCGGCCGTTCGCCGCCCTCGGGCACGGGCTTCTTCGCGGCCATCAGCTGCGCCGGCTTCTTCTTCGGAGCGCCGTCGGGGATCATCCGGTTGTCGTCGGACACCTTGCGCATGCGGGTCGCCTGCGCGGTCAGCGCGACGCGTTCGAGCAGCACCTCACCGCCGAACAGCGACTGGAGGCTGTCGCGCAGCGCGGAGACTTCGACGCGCAGCGCCTCGAGCTCCTCGCGGCCGCGGGAGTCGGCCGTCGTGCGATTCTCCGCCTCCACCTCCAGTTCGTACTCGCGCCGGGCCGCGATCTCGCGTTCCAGCTCCAACTCGTACACAGCCTGCGCCTCGGAGACCGCGTCCTCGCTCTGTGCCGCGTGCTTGCGGTACTTCACGGCGAGGAACGCGCCGATCAGGGCAGCCCAGAGGGCGGCGACGATCCCGAGCCTGAGGTACTTGAGATCGTTGCTGAGCACCAGTGCGAGGGTGGCTCCGATGGCGAGGACGAATCCGACAACAAGCCACGGCCTACCCAGAAGGCGGCCGCGCGAGTCGTCACCCACGCCGGTCATGACTGACACCGTACCTGCTCGTAATCCGAACGAGACCTACTCGGTCCAGCGAGCGGTGGGATTCGAGCGCTAACCGGTCGTCCCGCGGGTCCGTTCACGGGGCTGGTCGCGCGGGGTCCGGCAGCAGTGTTCGAGCCACAAACCCGCTGCTACCAGCAGTGCCGCGGAGACCACGCCGACCACCGCGGCCCGGGTGTCGAGGACCGCGGCGACGAGTTCGTCACGTCGGGGAAAAAGGTAGGCGAGCGCCGCCAGCCAAGCACCCGCCATGAACGCGCCGGCGAGTGACGAAGCCTTCGCCAGCGCCACCGATCGGGCGATCCCGATAGCGGCAACGACGCGGCCGTTCCTGATCCGGGAGCGGACCCGGAACGCGAGCACGGCCTCGATCACGGCGAGCACCGCGAACGTGACGCCGGCGAGCAGCGGCAGCTGGGGCAGCGAGCCGTAGGCCATCTGGAAGAGCAGGTAGCCGAGGACCAGGCCGAGTACCCCGGCCACCACCAGGTCGCGAGGCCGGGTGAAGTGCATGTACCAACCGTACCGGGGCTCGCCCCCGCGCACCCGGACCCGCGCCTAGCCTTGACTCTCCACCGACTGGAGAGTTCACCATGCGTCTTGTGGGTACCACCGCGATCTTCACCATCGGCGAGCTGGCCAGGCGCACGGGCCTGCCGGTCAAGACCATCCGGTTCTACTCGGACGAGGGCCTGCTGCCCCCGACCGACCGGACGGACGCCGGCTACCGGCTCTACGACGCCGCGGCCATGGCCCGGCTGGAGCTGGTCCGCACTCTGCGCGAACTCGGTCTCGGCCTCGCCGACGTCGAAGCCGCCCTGTCGCGCTCCGCGACGGTCGGCGAGCTGGCGAACCGGCACGTCGAGGCGCTCGACGAGCAGATCCGGCGGCTGCGGCTGCGCCGGGCGGTGCTGCGCGCGGTGGCCAAGCGTGATTCCGAGCTGGAGGAAGTGAACCTGATGAACCGTCTCGCGTCGATGTCCGACGAGGAGCGCAAGCGGCTGGTCGACGAGTTCTGGGACGAGATGGTCTCGGGGCTGGAGATCGACCCGCAGTTCTACGCGCGGATGCGTGCCGGGAAGCCCGAGCTGCCGGACGACCCGTCACCCGAGCAGCTGGAGGCGTGGATCGAGTTCGCCGAGCTCGTCCAGGACCCGTCGTTCCGCACCTTGATCCGCGAGCTGAGCGAAACCCAGGCCCGGCAGATCGCGGACGGCGAGTTCCACCCGCCCGCGGACGCCTGGCAGCAGAACTGGCCGGGCTGGGTCTCCCGCGCCGAAGCGGCCGTGACGGCCGGAGAGTCGCCGACGTCGGAGGCGGGGCAAACGCTTGCGGCCGACATCGCGACGGCCACCGCCCGCCCCGGCCAGGACGCGAAGTCGCCGGAGTTCCGCGCGGAGATGGCGGACCGCTTCGCCGCGAGCGGCGACCCCCGGGCCGAGCGCTACTGGCAGCTGCTGGCCACCATCAACGGCTGGCCCCCGGTCCCGACGGCCCAGCCGGCGGTGCAGTTCATGATCGCGGCCCTGCGCGGCTGACCGCACGAGGACCGCAGTTCGGCGACGAACCGGGGGTGGGCGGTAACGGACACCCCCGGTTCACCGATCCTTATGCCTTCAGGTCGAGATCGGTCCGCCGGACCGAGCCGACGTCCGACGCCGGGCGCGCGGCCAGCAGCGTGGCGAGCGGGCCGTGGCCGGGCAGGATCGCGTCCGGCTCGATCTCCAGCCACGGGACCAGCACGCTCGCGCGCTCCGGCGTGCCCGGGTGCGGCAGCAGCAGCTCCGGGTCGGCGGAGGTGACGCCGTCCACCGTGACGACGTCGACGTCCAGCGTCCGCGGCCCCCACCGCAGCTCGCGCACGCGCCCGGCCGCCTGCTCGGCGGCCTGGCCGGTGCGCAGCCACGCCCAGTGGTCGCGGCCCGGGTCGTCGACGACGCAGACGGCGTTGAGGAAGTCCGGCTGGTCCTCGACGCCCCACGCCTTCGTCTCGTACACGCTCGACACCGCGACCAGCACGGGCCGGACGGCGTCCAGCGCGAGCTTCAGGAAGCCGAGCCGGTCGCCGAGGTTGGAACCGAGCGAAAGGACGGCGCGGCTCACCGGTCGCGCCGGACCGTGACGGCGACGTCGTCGAAGGTCAGCGGAATCGGCGCCGAGGGCTTGTGCACCGTCACCTCGACCGCGTCGAGCCGCTCGTCCCGCATGACCGCGTCGGCGATCGTGCCGGCGACCTTCTCGATGAGGTCGTACGGCTCACCGGCGACGATCCCGGCGGCCAGCTCGGCCAGCTCGCCGTAGTGCAGCGTCTTGGTCAGGTCGTCCGACGCCGCGGCCGGCCCGAGATCGAGCCACACCGTGACGTCGATGACGAACTCCTGGCCGTCCCGCTTCTCGTGCTCGAACACGCCGTGGTGGCCGAACACGCGCAACCCGGTCAACGTGATCCGGTCAGACATCCGGAGAACCCTTCCACCACGCCGCGGCCACCGCGACCGCGTCCAGCGACGCCCCGACCTCGTGCACCCGCACGCCCCAGGCCCCGGCGGCCGCGGCCAGGGCCGAGATGGCCGCGGTCGCGTCCTCCCGGCCGTCAGGCGACCGCGGCGTACCGTCCTTTTCGGACAGCAGCCGGCCGAGGAACCGTTTGCGCGAAGCTCCCACGAGCACCGGGAAACCAAGGGAGAGCACCGAGTCCAGCCCCCGCAGCAACGCCCAGTCGTGCTCGGCGTTCTTCGCGAAGCCGAGCCCGGGATCGAGCACGATCGCACTCTCGGCCACGCCGGCCGCGAGCGCGTCGTCCACCCGGGACAGCAGCTCGGACCGGACTTCGGCGACGACGTCTTCGTATTGCGCGAGGGCCTGCATGTCCTCGCTGTGGCCCCGCCAGTGCATCAGCACCCACGGCGCCCCGGACTCGGCCGCGACCCGCGCCATGTCCGGATCGGCCAGCCCACCCGAGACGTCGTTGACGACGTGGGCCCCGGCCTCGAGCGCGGCGGCGGCGACGGCCGCACGCGTGGTGTCGACCGACACGGCCACGCCTTCACCGGCGAGCGTCCGGATCACCGGGAGAACCCGGGCCAGCTCGGTCCCGGCGTCCACCCGCAACGCCCCGGGCCGCGTCGACTCCCCGCCGACGTCGATCAGGTCGGCCCCGCGCGTCCACATCGCCCGGGCGTGCTCCAACGCCTGGTCGACGTCGAGGTAGCGGCCACCGTCCGAAAAGGAATCCGGGGTCACGTTGAGCACGCCCATCACGACGCACCGCCCCGGCGCGGGAAGGTTCGTGCTCACCGACGCGCCTTGATGAGGTCGAGCGCCTCCGCCCGTGACGAAGCGGAGGTCTTGAGCTGCCCCCGCACGGCCGAGGTGGTCGTGCGCGCGCCGGGCTTCCGGATGCCGCGCATGGCCATGCACAGGTGCTCGGCCTCGATCACGACGATGACCCCCCGCGGCTCGAGCTTGCGCACGAGCGCGTCGGCGACCTGCGAGGTGAGGCGTTCCTGAACCTGGGGCCGCTTGGCGTAGAGGTCGACGAGCCGCGCGAGCTTGGAGAGCCCGGTGACCTTGCCGCCCGCGTTGGGGATGTACCCGACGTGCGCGACACCGTGGAAGGGCACGAGGTGGTGTTCACAGTTATGCGTTAAATGTCCCGCAATCAAGAATGTCGGATGCGGATCGCATTTGAAACTGTAAACAGTGTAGGGCTTCGTGCCCGACGCGGTCACCGGTGTCACCGACTCGACCTGCACGTACTCCGACTCGATCAGATCGGTCGCATAGTCGTCCTGAGGGAAGCCGTGCTTCCGGAACCAGCTGTCGGCGACGTACAACCGCGATGCGGCACCGCCGGTGTTCGCGGTGAACCGGGCACCGATCACGGTGGCCAGATCCTCCAGGAACGGCGTATTCGCGCTCGCGATGATCCGCCCCGCCGAATGCTTGCTCCGGTGTCCGTCTCCGTCGACGTAACCGTTGGCAGTAGCCACCGGAACTCGCCGCCGCCTCTGGTCAATTTCTCCACTGACGTGCTGGCGCGTCAAAGTGGCGAGAGACGGCCACGATGCTGACTCGACCTTCGCGTCGAAGTCGAAAGCGCGGCCCGCTGACTCGGCACGATCGTTCGCGTAGTCGCGTTGGCTGTACCCGAGGCTCGGCCGCCAGCGATCGCGGCAGAGCTTCTTCGCGTGCGTCCACTCGATGAACGAACCCTCGACGTCCTTCGCTTCCTTCCAACCCTCGGGCGTCGCCAAAGGGTGGTCGGGAGTGACGAGGAACTTGCCGACCGAGGTCTTCACCTCGACCAGCTCACGCGTCTGGTGCGAGCTGATCTCGGTGACCTCGGTCTCCTCGACGTTGCCGCCGACGAGGGTCCACAGCTTGTCGCCCACCCGCACGTCGGCCGCCTGCTTGCGACCGCCGACGGCGTTCACGGTCTGCTTGCTGGGCACGCATTGGCTGTACATCGGGATGTCCGTGACGAGCACCAGTTCTTCGTGCGACTCGTCGAACGTCTTGTCCAGTACCGAGTCGGGCTCGGTGTACAGGCCGGCGAACATCTCCTTGTACGCGCGGGCGACCCGGGCCGGGGTGTCCTTCAGGCCGTCCCGGTCCGGGTTTTCGCCGCAGGCCAGCAGAAGCTCGTGGATCGCCTTCTCCGCCCGGTCTTGGTCGAAGACCGGGCGGTCGGCGTCACTGGGGCTTTTCTGGTCCGTCCACGTCACGTCGTTCCCCCTCGCTCTGCTGCTGGTTGCCGCCCGCTTGATCGGCGAACCAGCCGTGCTCGCGAGAACGATCTTCGCCACCGGGCCGCCACGACTGGCCCGGCTGGCCGCCGGGGGAGGTCGCGGGGGTCCAGCCCGGAGGGGCACCGTAGTTCGGCGGGCCACTCTGGCCCGCCGGGCCACCGCCGCCCGTCTGGCCGGTGTAGCTCTGCGGCCAGTGGGACGAGCCGTTCGGGCCACCGTTGGGACCGCCGTAGGAGCGGCCGCCGTTCGGGTAGGCGCCCGGCGGCGGCGGGGCGTACGGGTTGGCGTTCGGGTCCGGTGCCGACGCTGGGTACGGCGGACCACCGGGCAGGTCGCCCGCGCCCTGGGCGGTGCCGACCGGGGTCGGCTCCGGCTTCAGGACCGGCTTCTCCTTTTCCGGCGGGGGCCACGGCTCGCCGCGCTCGATCGCCAGCTCGCCCGGGGTCTTGATGGGCGGCTTGTCGGACGGCGTGCGCTCGCCGAACTCGTTGAACACAGTGATGTGCGGGCGCTTCTCGACCGTCGCGAAGATCCGCTCGAGGTCCTTGCGGGTCAGCGTCTCCTTCTCGAGGAGTTCGATGACCAGCTCGTCGAGCACGTCGCGGTAGGTGTTGAGCACGTGCCACGCCTCGGTGTGCGCGGTCTCGATGAGCTTGCGCACCTCCTCGTCGATCTCGTGCGCCACCTCGAGCGAGTAGTCCGCCTGACGGCCGGCCGAGCGGCCCAGGAACGGGTCGCCCTGCTCCTGGCCGTACTTGACCGCGCCCAGGCGGGCGCTCATGCCGTACTCGGTGACCATCGCGCGGGCGATCTTCGTCGCCTGCTCGATGTCCGAGGACGCGCCGGTGGTGGGCTCGTGGAAGACGAGCTCCTCCGCCGTGCGGCCACCCATCGCGAAGACCAGCCGCCCGATCATCTCGGAGCGGGTCATCAGGTCCTTGTCGTCCTCCGGGACGAGCAGCGCGTGCCCGCCCGTGCGGCCGCGCGGCAGGATGGTCAGCTTGTAGACCGGTTCGATGTCCGGCATCGCCCACGCGGCGAGCGCGTGCCCGCCCTCGTGGTAGGCCGTGATCTTCTTCTCCTTCTCGGAGATGATCCGGCTCTTGCGGGCGGGCCCGCCGACGACGCGGTCGACGGACTCCTCCAGCTCGACGTCGCTGATCACGTGCCCGTTCTTGCGGGCGGTGAGCAGTGCGGCCTCGTTGAGCACGTTGGCCAGGTCGGCGCCGGACATGCCGACGGTCCGCTTGGCCAGGCTGCCCATGTCGGTGCCCTGCGCGATCGGCTTGCCCTTGGAGTGCACCTCGAGGATCGCGCGACGGCCACGCATGTCGGGCGCGGAGACCGGGATCTGCCGGTCGAAGCGGCCCGGGCGCAGCAGCGCGGGGTCGAGGATGTCGGGCCGGTTGGTGGCCGCGATCAGGATGATGCCGCCGCGGGCGTCGAAGCCGTCCATCTCGACGAGCAGCTGGTTCAGCGTCTGCTCGCGCTCGTCGTGGCCGCCGCCGAGGCCGGCGCCGCGCTGGCGGCCGACCGCGTCGATCTCGTCCACGAAGATGATGCACGGCGCGTTCTGCTTGGCCTGTTCGAACAGGTCACGCACACGGGAGGCACCGACACCGACGAACATCTCGACGAAGTCCGAGCCCGAGATGGTGTAGAACGGCACGCCCGCTTCACCCGCGACAGCTCGCGCGAGCAGCGTCTTGCCGGTACCGGGCGGCCCGTAGAGCAGGACGCCCTTCGGGATCTTCGCGCCGAGCGCCTGATATCGCGCCGGGTTCTGGAGGAAGTCCTTGATCTCGTACAGCTCTTCGACGGCCTCGTCGGCGCCCGCGACGTCCCCGAAGGTCGTCTTGGGCATGTCCTTGTTCAGCTGCTTGGCCTTGGACTTGCCGAAGTTGAGGACGCGGTTGCCGCCGCCCTGGGCGTTGTTCATCATCCACATCAGCAGGCCCAGCACGAGGGCCAGCGGGATGGCGAAGATGAGGATCTGGGTCAGTACACCCTGCTGGGTGACCTTGGTGGTGAACTTGACCCCGCCATCGCCGTTCTTCGCGGCCAGCAGCTTGTCGTAGATCTCAAGCGACGCGTTGGCCGGGTACTGCGCGATGAGCTGGGTGGTCTGCTGGCCATCGACGTCGACAGGTTTGTTCAGCAGGAGTTTGACCTGCTGTTCCTTGTCCTCGAGGCTGGCTTCCTTGACGTTGTTCGTGGTGATCTGGGAGTTCGCCACCGAGATGGGTGCTTGGGTGTACCCACGATCGCTGTCGAAGATCGTGTTGTACGCGAACAACGCCAGCAACCCCGCGACGATCCACAGCAGTGGGTTCCTGAGCACGCTCTTCCGGTTCATACGACTCGGCCCTGGTGGCCTCGACCCTCCCTGGTTGGGCGGCTCCTGTGATACCCGCCATCACGATCTTGACAACCCATGGTGCCTGGACACCCGTCCCAACAGGGTACCGTCCGCTGCCGCGTTCATCCCCTGTGAGCCTCTCGCAGGTCAACGGGCGATACCGCGTCCTGGTTCCCGTTCGGCCTACACCTCTGTCACGCTATCGCGTGCCGTCGGACACACCACTCACCATCTCGCCCAGCCGGGTCCGCAGTGTCGGCGGGTCCGCCGGGGCCACCGTGACCCACTCCCGACCGTCTGTACCTGCACGGGAGAGGCTCAGGTAGCGCCCGGTGGCCGTGTCGAACCAGGCCAGCACCCGGGACCGCTGCTTGGCCCCGACCGGGGACCGGCTGTTCGCTGCCAGCTGACCGCCGCACAGCCGGGGTTGCCCGGCGAGCCGAGCGTAGGCCTCGCGCGGGTCGGCGACGACCCGCTCGCTCAGCGGTGTCCGGCGTTTGCCCTTGTTCTCTTCCTCACCGGACGCCGGCAGCGACACGGGCACCCGGATCGGGGCCGTGTGCAGGGCGTCGTCCAGCGGGAGTGTGACGGAGGCCTCGGTCCCGCGCGGCCCGGCGGGCAGCACGCCGATGACGGCGGAGACCAGCGCGTCCGGCGGGACGTCCCGCAGCCAGATGCCGTCGGCGTCCTGGACCGCGAGCACGCCCTTGGTGTCGTCGGCCGCCGCCAGCACCCCGACCGTCGGGGTTTCGAACCGCGGGATGTGCAGCGCGTCGATGGTCAGGGGTGCGAAGGCCAGCAGCTCCAGCGCGTCTTCGATCGGTGGCGCCAGCCGGCCCCGCGGCTCGCGGATGCCGCGCGCCTTCAGCTCGACGTCGGTGCGGTGGCGCAGCGCAACCCGCTCATCCTCGGTCGCGCCGTGCGACCGGACGTGCAGCGGGTAGGGCAGCTCACCGACCCGCGCCGACTCCCACAGGAAGTCGAACGCCAGCGGCGAGAAGAACTCTTGCATCACTACTCTCCCGGATCGGATTCTCGCTCAGCGTAGCCCGCACCACCGACAGAACGGGACCGTTCCCGCTGCCGGTTGGGCACGCTCGGAGAACCCGGGGCCGATCTTGGCAGAGATGGTGTGGGACCCGCGTTCACGGTGGCCGGAATCAGCCGTTCGCGAGGCAGCGCCGGGTGCGGGTGCGAGTCGAGCCGGTGAGCAGCTCTCGAGCCCACATCAGCCGCGAGGCAGCTTCTTGGCAGTGATAGTGCGGGACCCGTGCTCACGGTGTCCGGAATCAGCCACTCGCGGGGCCGCGCCGAGCGCGAGTCGAGCCGGGCGTGGGCGGCGGTGTCCGGAATCAGCCGTTCGCGAGGCAGCGCCGGGGTGGGGGCACGAGTTGAGCCGGTGAGCAGCTCTCGAACCCACCTCGGCCGCGGGGTAGCTTCCTGGCAGTGATCGTGCGGGACCGGTGCTCACGATGTCCGGAATCAGCCACTCGCGGGGCCGCGCCGGGTGCGGGCGCGAGGCAAGCCGGGCGACGGGATCCGGAATCCGCCCGCTAAAGCAGGCAGCCGGGTCAGACCGAGCTGGTCGCCGACGCTCCCGCTAGCAGCTCGCCGAGCCGGTGGCGCAGCGTCGCCGCGTCGGCGGGGGCGATCGTGATCCAGTCGCGGCCGTCGTGGCCCTTGGACGCCTGGGTGAAGTAGCGGCCCGTCTCGGTGTCGAACCAGCTCAGCACCGGGGTGCGGCTGCGGGCGCCCATCCGGGTGCGGGCGTTCGCCGCGATCTGGCCGCCGCGCAGGCGGGGCTGGGCGTGCAGGCGGGCGAGGGCCTTGCGGTCGTCGTCGGCGCTGGTGCGGTCCTCGGGGTTGCCGCGGCGCTGCAGGAAGTCGACGCCGTGTGCGCCGACCAGCTGCTCCAGCGGCACCGTGATCGACTTCTCGCTGCCACGCGGGGCGGCGGGCAGCAGCGAGACGATCGCGCTCGCCAGGCCGTCCACCGGGCACGGCTGCAGGTGCAGGCCGCGGGTGTCCTGGACCGCCAGCAGCCCTTGGCCGCCCAAAACACCGGCGATCGCGAGCAGCGGCTCGGCGTCCGGGGCGATCAGCTGGACGGCGTCCAAGCTCAGTTCGGGGGTGGCCAGCACGCCGAAGTAGTCCTCGACGTGCGGTTCAGGGCGGCCGCGGCCGTCCGCTAGCCCGCGTGCCGCCAGCCCCTCCAGCGTCCGCCGGCGCAGCAGCGACCGCTCGTCGAGCGTCTCGCCGTGCGACCGGACGCGCAGCGGGTACGGCAGCTCACCCAGCCCGGCCGACTCCCACAGGAAGTCCACCTCGGCCGGGGTCAGCAGCTCAGCGTTCGGCATCGAGCCACCCCCCAGAGATGTGAAAGCGGGCCGGACGCGCGGGAAGCGCGTCCGGCCCGATCAGGATCAGCGATCTTCGTCGTCCTCGGACCACGCGCCGATGACCGGCGGCGGGGTCGCCTGGTTGGCGCCGAAGGCCTCGTCCGGGTCGGCTTCGATGAGGAACGACGCGTGCGTGTGCTCCTCGTCCTGCTCGCCCTGCGCACCGCGCGGGGCCATTCCGCCGCCCATGCCGCCCATGCCGGGCGGCGGCGGGGTCTGGCCGCCGATGGTGCCGGCCGACGACACGAGACCCTGCTGCGGCGCCTGGGCCGAGGCGGCGCTCTGCGCCTGGCCGTCCGCCGACGCCAGGGACGTCTCGTTCTCCGACTTCGCACCGGAGCGGTTGCCCTTGCCCAGCGCGCGGGACGCCAGGGCGCCGAGACCGCCGGCGGCGCCGCCGATGCCCAGGCCCATGCCGATCTTGCCGAGCGGGTTGCTGCTGCCACCGCCGGTCTGCGCGCCACCGGGCACCTGGCCGGCACCCGTGGTGGTACCGCCGGTCGTCCCGGCCGCGGTGCCACCGGGCACGTCGCTGCCGAGCGCCGCCGCCGCTTCGTGGCCGCCGAAACCGCCGGTCCCGCCAACGCCACCGTGGGCCGCGTTCGGTGCGAACGCCGAGTGCTGCGCGTCGAACGCGCCGCCGTGGCCGCCGAAGCCCCCGCCGCTCGAGGCGAAGACCGCGTTGCCCGCGCCGCCGAGGCCGTGGACCGGGCCGGTGGCGCCGACGCTGCTGATGCCGTCGAACGAGATCGAGTTGTGCGACCCCGTCGGCTTCATGCCGAGCGACTCCGGGCCGAAGCTCGGGGTCGAGCTGTCGACGTCGCTCATCGACTTGGTGTAGGCGTTGAAGAACGCGACCTGCTGCGTCTTGACGTCGTTGGCCGCGTCCGCCTGGGCCTTCTGGTCGGCGACCAGCGCCGCCGGGCCGCCGGCCAGTGCCGCCGCCATCGACTGCTTCGGGTCGTAGTCCTTGGGGGCCGGCATCTTCTTGACCTCGGCGGCCGCGGCGGCCTGCCGGGCGAGCCGGTCCGACATCGTGTGCGCGGCCTCGGAGGCCTGCGAGCCCGAGTTGGCGATGGCCACCAGCGCGCCCTGGGCACCCGCGGCACCGCGGCCGACCCAGGCGTTGCCCAGCTCGGAGATCGCGTTGTACAGGTGGTCGGAGGCCTGCTTCAGCTCGCTGCCGTGGTGCGACCAGGCCTGCCCGGTCGCCTCGGCCGTGCCGGGGTCGTTGTTGTTGACCGCGCCGTCGTAGAGCTGCTGGCTGGCCTGCGCGTTCCAGTTCGGCGGGTTCGCGATCGCGCGGTCGCTGCCCATGTCGAAGCCGTCGGAACGGCCGCGGGCGTCCGCGACGATGTTCTGGGCCGACGCGTTGTCGCCGAGCGGGACCAGCGAGCCCGGGTCAGTGGTGGCGGTCGACGGCTGGTCGCTGTGGTTCGGAGCCATGACTTCGAGTCCCCCTCTGGGCTCAGGCGTTGCGGAACGGGTCGGCCGCGGCCTGGTCGATCTCGTGGTACCGGGACATCGCCGTGACGATGCCCTCCTCGGCGGCGGAGTACTGGTCGAGCAGGTTCTGCAGGGCGGCGGCGTACGAGTCGCCCCCGCCGTCCGCGCGCTGCACGAACTTCGCCGCCATCGCGTTGCCGACCGGGTTGTCCCCGAGCTTCGGCGGCTGGGCGAGCGTGCCCGCACCGCTGAGCAGGGCCTCGACGGCGTCCTTGCCGGTGCGGATCTTGTTCAGCACGGTCTGCGCGGCGTCGGGGTCGATCCCGACCTGACCAGCCGCGGCGGCCGCCTTGAAGGCGTTCGCGTCGGCAGCGCTGCTGTTCGCCATCAGAACTCTCTCCCGTTCCCCCGACCCGGTCACCGCGGGCACGACAATGTCTTCGCATAGGTTAACGCACGTGATCAGAGCGTATGACGCGATCGGCGGCGCCGGGGTTCCGCGAAACCGGTAATTGCGGTGAACGGTCGGTGAACCCCGTCCGTCAGGACGTGTAGACCTTCGGGTCCAGCGTCCCGATGTAGGGCAGGTCCCGGTAGCGCTCGGCGTAGTCCAGGCCGTAGCCGACGACGAACTCGTTCGGGATGTCGAAGCCGATGTACTTCACCGGGACGTCGACCTTGACCGCGTCCGGCTTGCGCAGCAGCGAAACCACCTCGAGCGAGGCCGGGTTGCGGCTGGCCAGGTTCTTCAGCAGCCACGAGAGCGTGAGGCCGGAGTCGACGATGTCCTCGACGATCAGCACGTCGCGGCCCGCGATGTCGCGGTCGAGGTCCTTGAGGATGCGGACGACACCGGACGACGACGTCGCCGAGCCGTAGGAAGAGACGGCCATGAATTCCAGCTGCGTCGGCAGCGGCAGCGCACGGGCGAAGTCGGTCATGAACATGACCGCGCCCTTCAGGACACCCACCAGCAGGAGTTCACCCTGCCCGTTGGCCGGATAGTCGGCGGCGATCTGCGCCGACAGCTCCGTGATCTTGTCCTGGATCTGCTGCTCGGTGACGAGCACGGAGGCGATTTCGCCCTCGTACACGGGTCAGTCCCCTCGGGTGGTGGGTTGGGAGATGACGCAGAGCCTGCCACGGCACCGTCGTGCTTCCAAGTTGCCGGGTAACCAGACGCCACCCTGACCACGCCACCGGGCGACGAGCGCGTCGACCGCCCGGAGGTGCCCGTCGGTGAGCTCGCGCACCCCCGACTCCAGCAGCCACCTGCGGAGAACCCGCCGCCGCAGGGCCGCCGGCTCGCCTTCGAGGACTGCGACATCCAGCCCTTCGACGCCGCCCGCACGGGTGAAGATCCTGTCCGCCGATGTGTCCAACGCCTCGCTGTCCTCCCGCAGCTGCGCGGCCGTGCGGGCGAGCGCGGCCGCCACCCCGCCGTTGAGGACGTCCTCCAGGAGCGGCAGGACCTCGGTGCGCAGCCGGACCCGGGTGAAGCGCGCTTCGGTGTTGTGCGGGTCCTCCCACGGCTCGACGCCGAGCTCGGCGCACGCCGCCCGGGTGGTCGCGCGCGGCACCGCCAGCAGCGGCCGGCCCCACGGCGGGTCGTGCGGCCGCATCCCCGAGACGCTGCGCGGGCCGGAGCCGCGGCCGAGCCCGAGCAGGACGGTTTCGGCCTGGTCGTCGAGGGTGTGGCCGAGCAGGACGAGGTCATGGCCGGCGAGCGCGCGGTAGCGGGCCTTGCGCGCGGCCGCCTCGGGCCCGCCCGGTCCGGTGACGTCGACCCGGCGCACCTCGGCCTCGTCGGCGCCCAGGAACTTCGCCGCCGCGGCGGCGTCGCGCGCGATCTTCGCCGAGCCCTCCTGGAGGCCGTGGTCGACGACCAGCGCGCGGACGCGGTGGCCGCGGTGACGCCCGACGTACGCCGTGGCCTCGGCCAGCGCGAGGGAGTCGGCGCCGCCGGAGACCGCGACGCACAGTTCGGAGGGTGCCTCGACGCTCTCCAGGAACCCGCGGACGGCCCGCCGGACGGCCGCGACCGCAGGCCCGGTCATCCGTGCAGGCGCCGGACCCAGGCGGCCGGATCGGCGATCTCGGCACGCGACGGCAGGGTGTTCGGCGAGCGCCAGACGGCGTTGAAGCCCTCCATGCCGACGGCGTCCACGACGTACTTCGTGAACTTCGCGCCTTCTTCGTACTGACGGATCTTCGCGTCGACGCCGAGCAGCGCGCGCAGCAGCCGGTCGAAGACGCCGCCGCCCTTGCGCCGGGCGGAGAACCGCGCGCGGATGGTGTCGACGCTCGGCACGACCTGCGGGCCGACGGCGTCCATCACGTAGTCGGCGTGGCCTTCAAGCAACGTCGAAAGCGCGAGCAGCCGGTCGAACACCGCGCGTTCCTTCGGCGACTGGAGCAGCTCGGCGAGGTTCAGCTTCGGGCCCTGCTTGATCGCCTCGGGCAGCCGGCCGACCAGGTCGGCGAGGCTGTCGTTGCTGCCACCGGCCAGGCCGGAGACGAGCCGCTCGACCTCGTCGGCGAAGTAGTCGCGCAGCCAGGTGACGGCGGTGAACTGGAGCCGGTGGGTGCACTCGTGCAGGCAGACCCAGAGCCGGAAGTCGCGCCCGGGCACCTTCATCGCGCGTTCCGCGGCGACGACGTTCGGCGCGACCAGCAGCAGCTGGCCTTGGCGCTCGGGGCCGCCGAAGGGGTCGTACTGGCCGAGCACGCGGCTGGCGAGGAACGCGAGCACCAGGCCGGTCTGGACGCCGGCACCGCCGGCGAGGATCGGCCCGAACGGCCCGCCCTGCTGCGGCAGCGCGCGCCCGGTGAGCGCGTCGAGGCCCGCGGCGGCGGACCGGACCCAGCCCGGGCGGTCGACGACCTCGCCGGGCAGCAGCGGCAGGTCGAGCCCGAGGTTCGTCAGCTGCCGGACGTGCCCCTCGGCCGCCATCGTCAGCTCGCGCAGGTCGGTGACGGCGGCCTCGGCCTCGTCGCGCGGGACCTGGGGACCGCCGCGCACGAGCAGCGCCCCCGTCTGCGCGGCGAGCGACCAGTCGACCATGGGCCGGGTGTCGGTTTCCTGACTCACCCTTTCGACGCTACCTGCCCGGAGCGGGTTTCCGGCCACGACTTCCGCACGCTTCGCACACGGACCGGTACGCGATCAGCCGCAGCCGCACTTCCGGAGGCCTGTCGCGAGGACGTCCAGGGCGTCCCGGCCGGCGTCGGTGTCCGAGCCGTTGGACATGAACGCGAACACCAGCACCCGGCCGTCCTGGTCGAGCACCACCCCGGCGAGGGTGTTGACGCCGGTGAGCGTGCCGGTCTTGGCCCGCACCCAGCCGCGGCCGGCCTGCGAGCCCGCCGTGTCGAACCGCTTGTCGGCGAGGGTGCCCGACGCACCGGCCACGGGCAGGCCGGCCAGCAGCGCGCGCAGCTTGGCGGTGTCCGGATGCTTGCCCTCCGGGCCCGCCGCGGCCGCGAGGACCTGGGACAGCAGCTTCGCCGGGATCTTGTTCTGGTCCGAGATGCCGCTGCCGTCGGACAGCTGGACGCCGGTCGTGTCGAAGCCGTGGTCCTTCAGCACCTTGAGCGTCGCGGCGGCACCGCCGGCGAAGCTGGCTTCCTGGCCGGTGGCCATGGCCACCTGGCGGGCGAGGGCTTCGGCGAGGACGTCGTCGGACAGCTCCATGGTGTCGGAGACCAGCTCGGTCAGCGGGGCCGACTTGACCTCGGCGAGGACCTTGGCGTCCTTGGGCGCGGTCGCCTGGCCGCCGGCCGAGGCGCTGAGCTTCGACGCGATCGTCCCCGCGAGCGCGCTGCCCGCGTTGGGCACGCGCTGGGAGTTGTTGTTCTTCGGGTCCGTGCGGCCGGCGTCGGCCATCACCGACGAGATCTGGGTGGCGAACGTCGACGGCGCGTCGCCCGCGGCCCAGCCCGGCGCGGTCGTCGCGCCCTTGAACAGGCTCAGGTCGACCTGCACCTTCTTGACGCCCGGGTTGGCCTTCTTGACCTGTGCGACGAGGTCGTCGACGTGGGCCGCGCTCGGGTACAGCGGCGACTCGGTGCCCTGCGGCAGCGAGGTGAGGGTCGGGTCGCCGCCGCCGACCAGGATCACCGTGCCCGGGTCGGTGCCCTGCACGATCTTCGTCGACAGCCGCGTGTTCGGGTCCATCGAGAGCAACGCGGCCGCGGAGGTGAGCACCTTCGTCGTCGACGCGGGCGTGACGGGCGACGTCGCGTTGCGGTTCCACAGCTCGGTGCCGCTGACCGGGTCGACGACGCTGCCGGTGAGCTGGCCGAGCGCGCTGCTGCCGGCCGCACCGGCCAGGGCCGACTTGACGCCGTTGGCGGTCGGCGGCTGCCCGGACGTGTTCGGCCCCTGCAAGACGCGGCTGGCCGCGGCGGGGTCGGGGCTGTCGCCCTTCGGCGCGTTCGGCGCCCACGGCAGGCCCAGCCGGTTGGACACCTTCGGCATGGCCGCGGCGACCCCGAGGCCGACGAGCACCACCAGCACGATGGCGCCGATCGCGATCAGCTTGCCCTTGCGCTTCTTCTTCGGCGGCTCCGCGGCGGTCGCGGCCTCGGCGGGCGGCTCCGGTGCCGGGGGCTCGGCTTGTGGCTGTTGCTCGCTGCGGGGCTGCTCGTTGCGGGGCTGGGGCTGCTGCTGGAAGGCGCCGGGGAACTGGGCGGGCCGTTCGATCCCGACGGTCGCCTCGGCGTCGAACTGCCGCCCGTCCGGCTCGATCCGCATCGGCCGGGCCAGCGAGCCGGCCGACGCCGACGGGACGACCCCGCGCGGCGGCTCGGGCGGCAGGCCGGGACGGCGTTCGCCGGGCTCGGCGGGCCGGTCGCCGCGGTGTTCCCGCAGGTCGATCCGCTGCGCCCAGGGGGTGTCCGGGTTCGGCCGCGACGACGTCTCGTCACGGCGTTGCTGCTGGTCCTGGGGCCGCTGCTGGTCCGGCGGCCGCTGTTGCTGCTGGTGCGTCTCGCCGCGCTGCTGCGTCTCGCGCCAGTGCTGCAGCTCCTCGCGCCACGGCTGCTGCGGCTCGTCCGGCTTCTTCGGCTCGCCCTGCTCCGGCTTCCCGCCGGGCCAGACGTTCCGCTCGACCGGCACCCACGGCGCCTTCTCCGGCTTCTCCTGCTTCTCGACCTTGATCTGCCGGGTGCTCTCGGGGTCCCACTTCGGCTCCGCGGCCTTCGGCTCCGCGGGCTCCGGCTCGGCCTCGGCCGGTTCGACGGCTTCGGCCGGCTCCGGCTCGGCGGGCTTGGGCTCGGCGGGCTTCGGCTCCGGCGCCTGCTGCGGCAGCTTCGGCTTCGGGGCGCCGCCGAGGCGGTCGGCGAGGTCCTGCTTGGCCGCGGGCGGCGGCTCGGGCGGCTCCGGCGGCTCGACCGGCGCGTTCAAGCCCGGCACCGGCTCCGGCTCGACGTTCGGCGCGAACCACGAGCCCTTCGGCGCTTCACTGCCTGTGACCTTCGGCACGCTCACCCGTCCGGCTGACGCCGATGGGGTGTCCGGCAGCGACATCGGAGTGGTCTTGCCCGCACCCGACGACGAGCGGTCTTCGTCCGACGAAGGCCACATCGGCTGGTCGTTTTCCGGCACCCACCACTCCTTCTCACCTGCCCCGGAAGGGGCCAAGCTCACATGCCTCCCGGCCGACATCGATGCGACCGCCGGGCAGGCCGTAGTCCACACTAGGAGACGTCAAGACAGTCGCTGAGGTTGCCGCCCGCGACGTGCGGGCACGCCCGGATCTAAAAGAAGCAGTGAGGACGCCGTGGAGTTCGACGTCACGATCGAAATCCCCAAAGGGGAGCGCAACAAGTACGAGGTCGACCACAAGACCGGCCGCATCAAGCTGGACCGGACGCTGTTCACGGCCACGCAGTACCCGGCCGACTACGGCTTCATCGACGACACCCTCGGCCAGGACGGCGACCCCCTGGACGTGATGGTGCTCGTCCAGGAGCCCACCTTCCCGGGTTGCCTGATCCGCTGCCGCGCGATCGGCATGTTCCGGATGACCGACGAGAAGGGCCCGGACGACAAGGTCATCGCCGTCCCGTCGAACGACCCGCGCCTCGAGCACCTGCGCGACATCCACCACATGAACGAGTTCCACCGCCTGGAGATCCAGCACTTCTTCGAGGTGTACAAGGACCTCGAGCCCGGCAAGAGCGTCGAGGGCTCGTCCTGGGTCGGCCGCACGGAGGCCGAGGCCGAGATCGGCCGCTCGTACGAGCGCGAGACCGACCGCTTGGCCAAGGAGAAGGCCGACGGCGGCACCGCCCACTGACGCCCCACGCGAAAGAGGCCCCTCGGAAACCGAGGGGCCTCTTCGTGTTTCAGCAGGTCAGTGCGCCAGGGCCAGGGTGGGAGTGCCCTCTTCCTCGGCCTCCGCGCGCTGCTCCATCGCCGACTTGTCCGAGAGCGGCTTCTCCTTGAGGAACCACACCAGGGCGAAGCCGACGGTCAGCACGATCCCGCCGACCAGGAACACCGTGCTCATCGAGTCGGCGAAGCCCTGCAGGATCGGCCGGGCCAGCGTCGGGTCGAGCGAGGACAGGAACGACGTGTCGTTGACGTCCAGGCCGCTCTTCAGCTGCTGCGCGAACTCCGGGTGCTGGGCCAGCGCCGCGGCGTAGGCCGGGGTGCTGATCGCCGAGCGGACGGCGCCGGCGATCTTGTCGCCGACCGTGCCGAACAGGATCGACAGGAACACCGCGGTGCCCGCCGTGCCGCCGATCTGCCGGAAGAACGTCGCCGCCGAGGTGGCGACGCCGATGTCCTGCGGACGGACGTCGTTGGTCGCGGCCAGCACCAGCGTCTGCATCGAGGCGCCGAGGCCGAGGCCGATCACGAAGGCGATCACCATGACCAGGTTGAGCGAGGTGTCGACGGTGATCGTCGACAGCGCGAACAGCGCCGCCGCCATCAGGCCGATCCCGGCCACCGCGAACATCTTGTAGCGCCCGGTCTTCGAGATCAGCCGGCCGCTGGTCAGGCTGGCGACCATGATGCCGAGCGTCAGCGGGAGCATCTGCAGGCCGGCCTGGGTCGGCGTCGCGCCCTTGACGATCTGCAGGTACAGCGGCAGCGACATCATCGCGCCGAACATCCCGGCGCCCTGCACGACGGTGACCAGCGTGGCCATCCGGAACACGGGGCGGTTGAACAGGCGCAGCGGCAGCAGCGCGGCGTCGCCCATCCGGCGTTCCTGCCAGATGAAGGCCACGACACCCAGCCCGCCGATGACGTACATCGCGATCGACGCGGCCGAACCCCAGCCCCACTCGCGGCCCTGCTCGGCGACGATCAGCAGCGGCACCAGCCCGACGGCCAGCGTCACCGCGCCCCAGTAATCGACCTTCTGCTCGACGCGGGTGTGCGGGAGGTTGAGGACCTTGCTGACGACGGCCAGCGCGGCGAGCGCGATCGGGACGTTGACCAGGAACACCCAGCGCCAGCCGGTGATGCCGGCGAAGGAGTCGATGCCGGCGAAGAAGCCGCCGACGACCGGGCCCGCGACGCTCGAGATGCCGAACACCGCCATGAAGTAGCCCTGGTACTTGCTGCGCTCACGCGGCGCGGTGATGTCGGTGATGATCGCCAGCGCCAGGGACATCAGGCCACCGGCGCCGAGGCCCTGGAACGCGCGGAACGCGGCCAGCTCGTACATCGAGGTCGCCATGCCGCTGGCCAGCGAGCCGACCAGGAACAGCGAGATCGCCGTCAGGTACATGGGCTTGCGGCCGTAGAGGTCGGACAGCTTGCCGTAGAGCGGCGTCGAAAGCGTGGCGGTGATGAGGTACGCCGTGGTGGCCCAGGCCTGCAGGGACAGGCCGTGGAGCTCGTCGGCGATGGTGCGCATCGACGACGACACGATGGTCTGGTCGAGCGCGGCGAGGAACATGCCGAGCATCAGCCCGGACAGGATGGTCAGGATCTGACGGTGCGATAGCCGGCCTTTCGTAGCGGCTGCTCCTTCCGCCGTGGTGGTGTCGCTCATGGTGGTCTCCCTCGGATGAAGCCTTCGTCGTAGTTGCTTGTAGCTGTCAACTACTTGCTTCGGCCAACTATTCCGCGGAAGCTTGTATCGTGCAATCAAATATCCTGTGACCCTGGTCTCCCGCCCCGCTTGACGGCCCGCGCGACCACCGTGACCTCGGCGGACGGCACGTCGAGGCCGGTGACGAAGGCGTAGAGGCCGGCCAGGTCACGGCACCAGACGGCGGCCATCAGATTGGTCACGCCGGTCGTGGCGAGGGTCCCGTGGACCATCGGGTGCCGCGCGAGCACGCGCCCGACGTCGTCGAGCCGGCCGGGCGGGACGGTCATCCAGACGTTGGCGTCGACCGTCAGGCCCAGCGTCGTGACGTCGATGTTCGCGTAGGTGCGGATGCGCCCCGACGCCGTGAGCCGGTCGAGCCGCCTGCGCACGGTGGACTCCGGGGCTTCCGCGGCCAGCTCGCCGGGGCCGAGCCGGGCGTCGATCGCGAGCCGGGCCAGCAGCCGCCGGTCGAGTTCGTCGAGGGTGACGTCGCCGCCGGGCGGCGGCGGGGTCAGCGCGGCGACCTCGGCGTCGGTGAGCAGGCCGGTGCACCAGCGCGTCGCGTCGGAGAAGACGTGGAGGATCGAGTGCGCGCGCAGCTCGGTGATCGCGGAGGTCGACGGCAGCGCGTCGTGCACCAGCCGGCCGTAAGCTGATCTCCGCGCTACCGGCCAGGAGGTCGACACTGGGTGCGCCCGGCCAGCCTCGCCGATCACCGGCGTCCAGCCGCGGAACAGCTTCACCCGCAGAAGCAGCGCGCCGCGCTCGGGCTCAGGCTCGGGGCCGGCAACCGAAACACCCCCACCCTCCTCGGGGGGACGTCCCCAGTCCAGTCTATCGGCGGCGGGCGGCAAACCCGGCCGTAGCGCGGGTTCTCGGCCGACCTGTCCACAACGCTCCGCCCCTGTGGACAACCGCAGCGCAAGCCATGGCGCCAACATCCGATCCGTCGGGCACGAGCGCTCTCAGCCACCCGAGCGTAACCCTGGGCGCATGCTGAAATCAGTGATCGACGTCGTGGAAACCCTGGCCACCGGCATCCGCGTCCCGCAGCGGCCACCCGCGGCGGCCACCCGCGTCGCTCGGCGAGCTCGCCACGACGTTCTCGGCGATCGACGACCCGCTGGCCGCGAGCCTGCGCGCGGCGCTGGCCGAAATCCGGCCGGACGCGGGCTGGGTCGACGAGTTCGAGGACGTCCCCGGCGGCGAGGTCTGGGTGGTGGACGCCCTCGACGGCGCCGTCCAGCTCGTCCAGGGCCTGCCGCAGTACTGCGTCACCGTGACGCTGCTGCGCGACGGCGAGGCGGAGCTGGCGGTGCTGCACTCGCCGTGGCTCGGCGAGACCTACGCGGCTGCGCGCGGCGCCGGCGCGTGGCGCAACGGGACGCCGATTTCGCCGTCGCACAAGACTTCCCTGGACGCGGCGGTCGCGGCGACCAGCCAGCCGCCGTTCGTCACGCGCCAGCCCGGCGTCTCGGCCGCGGCGGGCCGATCGCTCACGGCGGTGCTCGACGAGGTCGCCGCGGTCCGCAACCTCGGTCCGACGTCGTGGCAGGTCGCCGACGTCGCCGCCGGCCGCCTGGACGTCTTCTGGCAGTACGGCCGCGACGCGACGAACCTCGTCGGCGCGGCCCTGATCGCCCGCGAGGCCGGCGCGGTGGTCACCACCGCCGACGGCGCCCCCTGGACCCCCGCGTCACCGAGCTTCCTCGCCGCCACCCCCACCCTGCACCCGCTCGCCCTCGCCGCCTTGGCGCAAAAGCCGTGAAGGCCTCCTTCCCGGCCATAAGAGCCGGTAAGGAGGCCTTCGCGGCTTTACAACTCAGGCCGAGTAGCCCGGGATGGGGAACGGCGCCAGGAACTCGCGGATCTCCGCGGCGATCGTGTCCAAAGAGGACTCGTTCTGCGCGGCGGCCGCGGTGACCGTGCGGTCGATCCAGTCCGCCACCTGCACCTGGTGCTCCGGCCGCAGGCCGCGGGTGGTGATCGCGGACGTGCCGAGCCGGATGCCGGACGGGTCGAACGGCTTGCGCGGGTCGAACGGCACCGTGTTGTAGTTCAGCTCGATGCCCGCGCGGTCGAGGGCCTGCGCGGCCGGCTTGCCCGCGACGGCCTTGTTCGTCAGGTCGATCAGCAGCAGGTGGTTGTCCGTGCCGCCGGAGACGAGGTCGTAACCGCGGGCCAGCAGCGCGTCGGCCAGCGCACGGGCGTTGGCGACGATGCTGTGCGCGTACTCGCTGAACGACGGCTGCTGCGCCTCCCCGAGGGCGACCGCGATGGCCGCCGTCGTGTGGTTGTGCGGGCCGCCCTGCAGGCCGGGGAACACGGCCTTGTCGACGGCCTTCGCGTGCTCGGCGTCGGACAGGATCATCGCGCCACGCGGGCCGCGCAACGTCTTGTGCGTCGTCGTGGTGATGACCTGCGCGTGCCCGACCGGCGACGGGTGCGCGCCGCCCGCGACGAGCCCGGCGATGTGCGCGATGTCGGCGACGAGCACCGCGTCCACCTCGGCGGCGATCTCGGCGAACGCCGGGAAGTCGATGGTGCGCGGGATCGCCGTGCCACCGGCGAAGATCAGCTTCGGCCGGTGCTCGCGGGCCAGGTCGCGCACCTGGTCGAGGTCGACGCGGCCGGTCTCCTTGGTGACGCCGTAGCGCACCGGCGTGAACCACTTGCCGGTCGCGGAGACGCTCCAGCCGTGGGTCAGGTGGCCGCCGTCCGGCAGCGCCATGCCGAGCACGGTGTCGCCGGGCTTCGCGAAGGCGAGGTACACGGCCAGGTTCGCCGGAGACCCGGAGTAGGGCTGGACGTTCGCGTGGTCCGCGCCGAAGACGGCCTTCGCGCGCTCGATGGCGAGCAGCTCGACCTGGTCGATGAACTGCTGGCCCTCGTAGTACCGCTTGCCCGCGTACCCCTCGGAGTACTTGTTGGTGAGCACGGTCCCGGTGGCTTCGAGCACGGCCTGGGAGACGTAGTTCTCCGACGCGATCAAGCGGATCTTGTCGTGCTGGCGCTTGGCTTCGTCCTCGACGAGCCCGGCGATGGCGGGGTCGGCGCTGGCGAGCGCGTTCAGTTTCGGCTGGTGGGTCATGGGCGTACTCCGGCTCTGGAGTGGCCTTCACCCAGGCGCGCGGTGCCGGCCTCGTCGTCGCTTCCCGGTGGTGCTCCACCTCGATGGCGCCAGTCGCTGCTGCGGGGCAGAGCTTAGTGCACCCCGCTCGAGCCGCGGTTCACTTCAGCCGACGACCGCGACACCCATGGACCGGGCCGTACCGGCGATCGTGCGCATCGCCATCTCGACGTCGGACGTGTTCAGGTCCGGCAGCTTGCGCTCGGCGATCTCGCGCAGCTGCGCCGTCGTGATCTTGCCCGCCACCTCGTGCCCCGCCCGCGCGGACCCCTTGTCCCCCAACGCTTTCTTGATCAGGAACGCCGTCGGCGGGGACTTGAGGCGGAGCGCGAACGAGCGGTCCTCGAAGACCGAGACGACCACCGGCACGACGTCGCCGCGCTGGTTCGCCGTCACCGCGTCGTAGGTCTTCTTGATCTCGACCAGGTTGACCCCGGTCTGCCCCAGCATCTTGCCGAGGTCGACGACCGGGGCGTTGCCCGCGGCGAGTTCGAGGGTGACCTGGTGGGTGAGTTTCTTCGGAGCCATGGCCCGAAGCTAGAGTCTCCAGTTACTGGAGAGTCAACCTCAATCGATCGGCTTGGTGCCGGCGCGGTGGCGGCGGGCCAGCTCCTGGTAGATCGCGGCGTTGTGGTCGACCCACATCCGCGCCGAATCGGTCAGCGGGACGAACTTCTTCGCCGGGCTGCCCATCGCGATGACCTCCTCGGGCACCTCGGTCGCCGGGGTGACCGTCGCGCCCGCCGCGACCAGCGCCCGCGCGCCGATCTTCGCCTTGTCGAGCACCGTCGAGCCGTTGCCGATCAGCGCCTGCTCCCCGATGGTGCAGTCGTGCACCAGGCACTGGTGGCCGACGGTGACGTTCTTGCCGACCTCGCAGACGCCGTCGTTGACGTGGATCACCGAGTTGTCCTGGATGTTGGCACCCTCGCGGATGACGATCCGGCCGAAGTCGGCCCGGACCACCACGCCGTACCAGATCGAGGCGTCCTTCTCGACGACGACGTCGCCGATGAGGGTGGCGGTGGGCGCGATCCAGGCGTCCGGGTGGACCTGCGGGCTGAGCCCTTCGAACGAGAACAGAGGCATGTCCGCACCCTAGACGAGCGGTTTCCTCAGCCCTGCCTGCTGTAGAGCCGGAGCGTCACCGGGCCGGCCACGACGACGAGGACGGCCGTCGCGACGAGGGACCACCCGACACCGGTGCCGCCGGCGTCGTTCATCAGGTCCCGCGCCGCGCTCGCGACGTGGCTCAGCGGGTTGACGTCGACGAAGGCCCGGAGCCAGCCAGGCAACGTCGTGGGCTCGACGAAGATGTTGCTGGCGAACGAAAGCGGGATCAGCACGGCGTTGGCGATGCTGATCACGACGGCCGGATCGCGCACGACCAGGGCGACCGCCGCCCACACCAGCGACAGCGCGAGCCCGAACGCGACGACCAGCGCGACCGCGGCGAGCACGCCCAGCGCGCCGCCGTCCGGGCGGTAGCCCATGACCAGGCCGAGGACGACCACGATGGCGGCGGCGAACACGTACCGGGCCGCGTCGCTGAGCAGGCCACCGAGCACGAAGGCGCCACGCCAGATCGGCAGGCCGCGGAAGCGGTCGAAGGCGCCGCTCCGGACGTCCCGGGCGAGCCGGGCGCCGCCGTACATCGTGACGATGGCGATGCTCATGCTCAGCACGCCGGGCAGGAGAACCTCGAGGTAGTCGCCGGTCGAGCCGCTGAGCGCGCCGCCGAACAGGTAGGTGAACAGCACCGTGAACAGGATCGGCACGGCGGCCGAGTCCACGAGCTGCTTGGGGTCGTGCTTGATCTTGAGCAGGCCGCGCCGGCCGAAGGTGGCTGAGGCCGTGAGAGCGCCGGCGTGGTGGCGGGTGCGGCCCTCGGCGAGCAGGACGTCGATCGGGGTGCTCATGCCGTCAGCTCCCGGTGCTCGGTCAGGGCGAGGAAGGCCTCGTCGAGACTGGGCCGGCCGAGGGAGAACTCCGCGACGCCCACCCCGGCGTCGGCCAGCTGCGTCATGGCGCGCCCGGCCAGCCGGCCCGCGTCCACCCCGGCGTCGAGCGGTATCGACAGCGCGAGCGGGTCGTCGGCGAGCTGGACCGCACCGGCCGCCGCCAGGATCTGCCGGGCCCGCGGCCGCTGCTCGCCGTCGAGCAGCCGGACGTGCAGGGTGCCCGCGCCGACCCGGGACTTGAGCTGGGCGCTGGTGCCCTCGGCCACGATCCGGCCGTGGTCGATGACCGCGATCCGCTCGGCGAGCTGGTCGGCCTCTTCGAGGTACTGGGTGGTGAGCAGCACCGTGGTGCCGGCCGCGGCGATCCGGCGGACGAGCTCCCACACCTGGTTGCGGCTGCGCGGGTCGAGGCCGGTGGTCGGCTCGTCGAGGAACAGCAGGTCGGGCGTCGTGATCAGGCTGGCGCCGATGTCGAGCCGGCGCCGCATGCCGCCCGAGTAGCCGCCCACCGGACGCCCGGCCGAGCGGGTCAGGTCGAACGCGGCGAGCAGGTCGTCGGCGCGTTTCCTGCTGGCCGCGCGGGACAGGCCGTGCAGCCGGCCGAGGAGCAGCAGGTTCTCGGAGCCGGTCAGGTCTTCGTCGAGGGAGGCGAACTGGCCGGTCACCGCCACCCGGGCGCGGATCGCGGCCGTTCCGGTCACGACGTCGTGGCCGAGGACGCGGGTGGCGCCGCCGTCCGGCCTGGTCAGCGTGGCCAGGACGCGGATGGTGGTCGTCTTGCCCGCGCCGTTCGGGCCGAGGAAGCCGAACACCTCGCCGCGCCGGATCGTGAGGTCGATCCCGTCCAGCGCCCGGTGCCCGCCGTAGGCCTTGACCAGGCCGCGTGCTTCGACCGCCGGCGGATCACTGTTCTTTGACATGCCGTAAGAGTTAGCTATCTCTGACAAGTTGTCAAGGTTATGACCGGGCTCCTACGATGCTCGGAATGGTCACCACGCAGCCACGCCGTCGCCGCGCCGACGCCCAGCGCAGCATCGACGCCATCCTCACGGCGGCCAGGGGCGTGCTCGGCGAACAGCCGGACGCGGGCATGGAGGACATCGCGGCCGCGGCCGGCGTCACCCGCCAGACCGTCTACGCGCACTTCCCGTCACGCGACGCCCTGCTCGCCGCCTTGGTCGAGGTGGCGGCCGCCGAATACGTCGCGCTGCTCGACGACGCCGGCCTCGACACGGCCCCGCCCGCCGACGCGCTGGCCGCGTTCCTCGGGGCGGGCTGGCGGTTCCTGGACCGCTTCCCGCTGTTGCTGAGCCCCGCCGCCGGACTCCCCCGGCCCGGCAACGACCCGCACGACGTCGTGCCGCCGCGGCTCGAGCGGCTCATCGTGCGAGGCCAGGACACGGGCGAGTTCGACGCGGCACTGCCCGCGGCGTGGCTCGCCGCGGCGATCCTCGGGCTCCTGCACACGGCCGCCGCGAAAGTCACGGCCGGGCGCGTCACCGCCGACGAGGCCGAGAGGTTGTGCCTGGAGAGCGCGCTACGGCTCTGCCGTCAGCCGTAGTTGGCGAAGCAGAGCGCTTCGATGTCGGCGCGCAGGGTCGCGAACGACCGCGGCCGCACCCGCTGCTGGACGACCGTGCCCAGCAGGTACGAGAGCAGCGCGCGGGCCCGGGCGCGCGGGTCGTCGACGTCCAGGGGCGCCAGCAGCTCGGCGAGGAGCTCGGTGAGCGACGTGAGCATCACGTCGATGGCCTGCGGGTGCTGCGCCCGGCCAGCGGCGATCCAGTACTCGAACCAGAGGAACGCGGCGTTCGGGTTCGCGGCGAACACGCTCAGGTACTCCTCGACCACCGCGAACAGCCGCTTGCGCGGGTCGGCGTGCTTCGCGCCGACGTCGCGCAGGCCCGCGGCGAACGCGGTGATGTGCGCGGCCATGGCCCGGTCGATGAGGACGTCGATGTCGGCGAAGTAGTAGTGGATCGCGCTCTTGGTGAGCGGTCCGGCGTCCGCGATGGCGCGGACGGTGCAGCCCGCGAGGCCGTCGCGGGCCAGCACGACGCGGGCGGCCTCGACGATCTGTTCCTGCTTGGCCAGCTGGTTGGGAGAGAGCCGGTCACTGCGACCGGGGACGGCGCTCACGGTGATTCTCGTTACCTTCTTCCTGGACGACGGCCCCAAATCCTAGGGCAGACGTCCTGCGGGTGGCCGCCGGGTGAAAAACCGGATTGGCCACCCCGGTCCGCGCGGCGGACAATGCGCGGCATGGTGATCTCAGGGGACAAGGGGCTCAGCCCGGCTGCGCGCAGCCAGCTGGAGAAGGAAATCGCGAACCTGCGCACGCAACGCGAAGCTCTCGCACCGCAACCCGGCGAGCAGGAGCGAACGGGCGACGCGGCGGACCAGGCGGACGTGATCGACCGAGCGGAAGCCGCGGCGCGGCTCGACCGCCAGATCGCGGACCTGGCCGCGAAGATGGAACACGGCGGCTACGGCAACGCCCAGCTCCCGGACGGCACAACGGTCACCCTCCGCTTCTCGGACGGCGACGAAGAGACGTTCCAAGTGGTGACGGTCCCGGGCGAAGACTCCGACGCGATCACCTCGGACAGCCCCCTGGGCCTGGCCCTGGTCGGCCGCAAAGCGGGCGACGAGATCACCTACCGCACCCCCCGAGGCGACGCCAAGGCCAGCGTGGTCAAGGTAGCCCCACCGAAGTAACCCCCTGCTCACCTCGAAGGCCCCCACCCACAAGGCGGGGGCCTTCGCTTGCTTCAAACCCAAACTTGACCCATAGGGGTGGTTCCCCGGAAGAATCTCGCCAAGCCGCGCCCACCCACGAAGGCGCCCACGGCAAGGGGGGCCGGGGGCGAAGCCCTCCGGACGGGGTGTGGGGCGGAGCCCCACAAAACACGCGAGACAAGCCAAAAGGCCCGCGCTCTGTGCGAGCACGGGCCTTCCAGGTCTTGTCGAGCCGCCGTATCGCGAGGCGCGAGCGCCGCGCCGCCGAAACCGCTCCTAGAACCCTCGCCGAGCGGCCGCCTTTCCGTGACGGATCACTCCGGCACGTTCTGGAGGTCTTCGCGGCTGAGCAAAGAAGCGGCGCAGCTAAGCCACTTCCCGCAGATCTCGCGGCTACCCGGTTTCCCCGCGACGGGTGAACCTGCGGAACTTTCTTCGCCCACCGACGAGCCTTCGTTGTCACTCACTTAGACACTCACCAGACGAGTCAGGCCCCATCCGAAGACTCTCGGATGGGGCCTGACCTGCGGAGCCGCCTAGGGGAATCGAACCCCTGACCTATTCATTACGAGTGAATCGCTCTGGCCGACTGAGCTAAGGCGGCATGTCTCCGGCTCGCGCTGGCGACGGGAACCAGTGTAGCGGAGGCTGTGAGCGTCACTTTCCCGGGGCACCGTCGTTAGGGCCCTATGACGTCGATCTCACACCAGGATCGACCTACCTGGAGGCACTGGCACATGCGGCGAAGACTGCCCCGTTCGGCGGCCCTGCCGGCGGCCGCGGCGTTGCTCCTGCTCAGCGCGGCGCCGGCGATGGCCGACCCGACTTATCCGACCACGCCGATCCCGCAGCCGGCGAGTTCCGGGCAGGCGCCCATCTCGGCGCCGATCGGGCCGCAGCCGCTGGGGCAGGCCGTCGGGGATGCCGGGACCGCGCTCGGCATCGTGCGGTTGCTGCCCAACGCCGTGCCGACCAGCACGATTCTGCCCGGCTTCGGGGCGACGCTGCCCAAGCAGTCGGCGCTCGAGGCCGGGATGGGCCTGTCCAGCGCGTCCGCGAACTCCGACGCCTACCTGAGCTACGAGAAGGCCGTCGCGCAGGCGTCGCCGCTCGGGCTGTCGGTGGGCGGGAACGCGCCGCAGACGCCGGGCAGCGTGGTGCAGACCGCGTTGCCGGACAACCCGCAGCCGATCACCGGCGGGCTCAATGCGCCGTCCAACCCGCTGCTGAACGTCGGGGTGCTGAACGGCTCCGCGCACGCGCGCTGGAGCCCGACGCTCGGCCCGTGCGTCGACACCATCGCCGACGCCAGCACGTCCGTCGCGAGCCTGTCGCTGCTGAACGTCATCCCGTCGCTGCCGAACCTCGGCCTCGACAAACTGGCGCTCGACCCGTCGACGCTCGCGAAGGGCTTCGACCTGACCAAGGGCCTGCAGAGCCTCGGCGGCCTGCTGCAGGGCGGCGGGCAGACCGCGGCCAGCGGCACCGGTTCGCTGCTGAGCCTGCCGAACGCGCTGTCGTCGCGCTCGCAGGTGAAGCTCGTCGACATCCCCGGCTCGAAGAACAAGGCCGTGCAGTCGACGTCGACGCTGCAGGGCGCGGACATCGAGATCCTCAAGGGCACGCCGCTGGCGCTGAGCATCAAGGTGGCCAGCCAGCCGACGCTGAAGGTGACCTCCACCGGCGACGCGAAGACGTCCAAAGTGGAGTACACCGCGCCGGTGCTGACCATCGAGGCAGGCGGCAAGGTGCTCTACACGCTGGACGCCGCGCACCCGACCAAGGACATCCCGATCGGGCTGCCGCTGGCCGGGCTGAGCGACCAGTTCGGGCAGCTCAACGACATCCCGGTGGTCGGTGGCCTGGTTTCGACGCTCACCAAGGGCATCCAGCAGGTCGGCAACACCGCGGGCACCGTGCTCGACCTGGGCGTGCTGCGGCTGAGCATCGCCGGGCTCGACCAGAAGAGCGCGGCGATGACGACGCCGTTCAAGGGCTTCCAGCTCGGCGCTTCGGCGCGGATGTTCGACCTGCAGCTGCTGCCCACGACGAAGCTGAAGAGCCTGCTGCCCGGCGACGCGGCGAGCAACCTGCCGTCCTCGCTGGCGCAGCTGTCGATCGGCGAGCAGATCGCGCGGGCCTACGCGCCGACCGACGGCGTGGTCTGCGGGAGCACGACGACACCGCCGCCCGCGGGCGGCGAAGCGCCCAAGGGCCCGGTGAAGAACCTCGCCTACACCGGCGGCGCGTACGACACGGTGCCGCTGTTCTGGTCGGGCACCGCAATGCTCCTGCTCGGTGTGGTCATGGTGGCCGCGATGCCGGGCTCGCGACGTCGTCCGCTGCCGATCTTGGCCGAGGAGAAGCCGTTCAAGCCGTCACCGCGGCCGCGCGAGTGACCTGAGTCCGCCCCGGGGACAGTGAAGAACCCCGTCAGGAGCCCGGCTCCTGACGGGGTTTCTTTGTGCTCAGCCCTGGCGAAGCGTGGTGACCATCGCCTCGACGGCGATGCGCGGCTTCACGTTCAGGTCGATCGCCTCGCGGCATTCCAGCACCGCTTCGAGACGACGCAGCGCCGACTCCGGGGTCCACGCGGTCGCGGCTTCGGCGATCTGGTCGAAGTGGTCGGGGTGGTTGAGCGTCGCGCCGGAGCGGGTCGTCGTCACCAGGACGTCGCGGTAGAAGCCCGCGAGGTCGATCAGCGCCAGGTCCAGCGTGTCGCGCTGGGTGCGGGTGGCGCGGGACTTCTGCTTCTTCTCCAGCTGCTTCACCGCGGCTTCCGCGGCCCGCTTGGCCCCGGCGACGCCCTTGCCGACGCCGTCGCCGCCCATCGCCGTGCGCAGCTCGTTGCGCTCGTCCTCGTCGCGGCCCTTGCTCGCCTCGCCCGCGTCGGCCTCCGCCGCGCTGATCAGCTGGTCGGCGCAGGTGAAGACGTCGCTGGGACGGCGCAGACCGAGCGGGATCCGCAGGACCGTGGCGCGACGCTGGCGCGCGGCCTCGTCGGTGGCGAGCCGGCGCGCGCGGCCGACGTGCCCGCCGCAGACCGCGGCGGCCCACTGCGCCTGCTCCGGGTCGACGTGGTCCCGGCGCACGAGCACGTCGGCGATCGCCTCCGGCGGCGGCGTCCGCAGGTTGACCAGGCGGCAGCGCGAACGGATCGTCACGGAGACGTCCTCGGGGTGGTCCGAGGGCGCGCAGAGCAGGAACACCGTGCGGTCCGGCGGTTCTTCGACGGCCTTCAGCAGCGCGTTCGACGCGCCTTCGGTGAGCCTGTCGGCGTCTTCGATGATCACGACCTGCCAGCTGCCGGTGGTCGGGCGCCGCGCCGCGGCCTGGACCAGCGCGCGCATCTCGGCGACCGAGATCGACAGGCCTTCCGGCACTACGAGCCGGACGTCGGCGTGGGTGCCCGCCATCGTCGTGTGGCAGCCGGGGCAGGCGTCACAACCGGTGCCGGTGCTGCACTGCAGGCCCGCGGCGAACGTCCGGGCGGCCACCGAGCGGCCGGACCCGGCCGGGCCGGTGATCAGCCAGGCGTGCGTCATCGCGCCGGGCGGCGCGGGCTCCCCGGCGACGATCTTCGCCGCGGCGGACGCGGCCGCCGTCAGGGTTTCGACCGCGGGTTCCTGGCCGACCAGCTGGTTCCAGACGCCGATGCGTTCGGTCGTCGTCACTTCGCCTCCACGCGAGACGCGTCCGCGGTCTCGACGGGCCGGGTCTCCTCGGCCGACGGCTCGTCGACGTCGAGTGGCAGGGTCACCGGCTTGTCCGGTGTGGACGCAGCCGGGGCCAACGCCGAAAGGCGGCCGACGAACACGGCGCGCAGAGCGGTCCGGATCCGCGCGGCGACCTCGGTGTCGGTGCCGTCGGCGTCGATCACGACGTAGCGGTCCGGGTCCGCGGCGGCCATCTCGACGAGCAGGTGCTGGACGCGCCACTGGTCGTTCATCGTGGCCGCCCGGTCGCGCGGCGCCCCGGGCGGAGCGGCGTCGAGCAGGACGGTCAAGTCCGGCCGCAGCCGTCCGGTCGCCCAGTCGGCGAGGCCTTCGAGCTCGTCGCTGTCGAGGCCCGCGACGGCGGACAGGTGCGCCAGCGGCGAGTCGACGAACCGCTCCATCACCACGACCGAACCGGCGTCGAGCGCCGGCTGGACGTGCCGCTCGACGATGTCGGCCCGCACCGCGGCAGCGGCCAGCGCCTGGGCCCGCGCGCCGGTCAGTGACGCGCCGGAAACCAGTGCTGTCAACCGTTTGTCGTCGAGCGCCGGGTCGGCGGCGACCACGACCGGCCGGGTCCCGCCGCGCATCCAGTCGGCGAGATTGACGGCCTGGATCGCGGTGTTGATCGCGGTGGTGCCCTCGACGGCGATGAGGAAGCCGTTGACGCGCCGCGGTGTGCGGCGCAGCGCGTTGCGCAGGTCGGACAGGATCGGCTCGGTGCGCTTGTCGTCCATCTGCCGGTAGGCGAAGAAGCCGGCGATCAGGGCGAGCGCGGCGCCGACGAGCATGATCGGCCGGGTGCCGTCGATCGTGACCGGGCTGCCCCAGACGTTGATGGTGCGCGTCGCCACGACACCGACCAGGACCGGGACGGTGACCGTGGTGCCGAACAGCACGAGCTTCATCATCAGCTGGTAGATCGCGTTGATCCGGCCGCGGATGGCGTCTTCGACGCGGGAGCCGATGATCGTGACGCCGGTGAGGAACGCCGTCCCGGCCCAGAACCCCACCAGGACCACGGTGACCAGCGAAACCGACAGGTGCGGCGACAACGCGACCAGCGCGAGCGAGAGCCCGGCCGCGATGATCGAGACGCCGAACAGCCGGTCGTGCGGGAGCCGCCGGGAGAGCTTGGGCGCGAAGGCCATGCCGGAGGCGAGGCCGAGGAAGATGGCCAGCACCAGGAGGCTGAACGCCGAGTCACCGGCCAGCAGGCTCGAGGAGTACGGCTTGGCCGAGCCGATCACGGCGCCACCGGCGGCGAACGCGCCGAACGCGCCGACCAGCAGCCCGCGCACGAGCGGCGTGCTGCGGACGAACCGGAAGCCGTCGGCGATCATCCGGCCGATGCCGAGCTTCTCCTCGTCGGCCAGGTCGGCCTTCTTCTCGGGCGACTCGTGGACGTTGCGCAGCGAAAGCTCGGGGATCCGGGTGGCGATGAGGATCGCGCTGGCCAGGTAGAGCAGAGCGGTGATGATGACGACCAGCTTCGCGATGCGGAGGCTGGTGTCTTCGCCGGGAACGTGCAGGAAGTTCGTGTTGATGCCGGTGAGGATCGCGTTCGCGCCGGCGGCGGTGATGACGGCGAGGCCGTAGGTCATCACCATGCCGAGCTGGTTGGCCGTCTCGACCTGGTCGGGGCGGCGAAGCAGGTTCGGGACCGCCGCCTCTTTCGAGGGGATCCACATGCTCGCCGCGCTGCCGACCAGGAAGTTGCCGACCAGCAGCCACCACGGCGCGCTGACGAAGGCGATGGACAGCAGGAACCCGCAGCGCAGGAGGTCGGCGACCACCATCACCTTGCGGCGGTCGAACCGGTCCGCGAGCAGGCCGCCGACCGGGGCGAACAGCAGCCCCGGCGCCAGTCCGGTCAGCACGACGCCGACGAAGGCGAAGTTCTGCGCGAAGTAGTTGTTCGTCAGCTTCGTGGCCAGGCCGGTGAGGGCCAGGATGTTCAGCCAGTCGGCCACGCTGCACAGATACGTGACGCCCCAGAGACGCCGGAACGGTTTGATCGCCAGCACCCGCCGGACCCGGCTGATCGTGGACGCCTCGGCGCCCGACGACCCGCCCGGGCCGGACCCGGGTACCGATCGCACGCCCTCGCTGATACGCCCACCCCACTAGTCACCGCGGTGCCGGACACCCTCGTGAGTTAGCCCGACCGTGTAGCCAGGGTAGCCCGATCGGCCTCTGGCACGCGGACGACCCCGAGGTCCCAGTGGGGTGGGGATCAGCTGGTGAACGTCAGTCGAACAACCCCGTCACGCTGCTGACCAGGCTCGAGACCATCTCGATGGCGACGACCCCGAATACGATCAGCAGCACCACCGCGAGTATCACGCCCGAGGCGCTCGACGACGGCCTGCCGATCGCCGGCATCGACACCGCGGGCAGTTTCGGCAGCTTGCGCCGCTTGACGGGCACGACCTCGAGGTCGTCGTCGAAGTCGTCCTCGGCGGGCGGTGGCAGCTGCCGGACGGGCCGGAGCATCTGCGGTGCCCGCTTCGGCCAGGTCCGTTGCCGGTTGCGTTGCCGTGGCAACACCCCGAGCGGCGGCGTCACGTCCTCGCCGAGCGTGCCCGTGGTGCCGGCGGGTGGGATCGCTTCCGGGGCACGGGCCCCGGGCACGCCGTCTTCGCGGAGCGTTTCCTCCACCATCCGGCGTACGACCTCCTCGTCGTGCTGCACGGGCCCGGCGACCGAGATGGCGGCGGGCTCGTGGCCGTTCGGCATCGCGGTGCGGGGCTCGGGGTCCGTGGTGACCAGTCCGGAGACCGGGTCCGCGAACGTCTCGCCTGGTGTTTCGGACAGTGTGCCGTCGCGCTGAGTGAGCTCGGGGGCACTGAAGAAGGGAGCCTCACCGTTCGCGCTCATGGTGACCACCTCACTACTGAATGTCCTCGCCTTTCCAGGGTAGCGACCAAGGCGGATAACGCATCCGCCCAATGGCTCTGTCTCCACGGGAGGGTTCGTCACGCAGCGCAAGCCCACGCCCGAACCCCCAGCAGTGTCCAATCCGCCGAGGCTCCGGTCGACCGCCAATGGTGACAGATCGTAGTGAAGCCCATCACAGTCGCCGACAGCGACCGCCCGTAACCGGTCATACCCAGGGTGTCAGGATGACCAGTTTCGCGCGTGGCGATCGAGCCCGGATGGAGCAGCCCTGGCGCCGTCGGCGTCGTCGTCAACAGGTCAGGAGACCTCCTCCTGCCCGAGGTCGATCATCTTCCGGCACCAGTCGCGGAGCATTTCGCGGCTGAACGGGCTCAGCACCAGCTGGCGCCGGCCGTCACCGCGGTCCAGGGCCGCCAGCGCGAAGCGGCCGAGGTCCGTGTCGACCAGGACGAAGCCGTGGTCGGGGAACTCCGCGCACAGCCCGCCGAACGCGAGCATGTCCAGGACCGCCGTGCCCGAGCGAGGCCGGGCCAGGACGTCGCGCATCGCGCCGACGTCGTCGTCCTGGCCGTCGTGGACCAGGCCGTCGTCGTCCACCGTGACCCAGATCGCGCGGCGCGGGCTGCCGAACGGCGCCTCCGGCAGCTCCGCCACCAGCATCTCGGGGAGCTCCTCGAAGTCGGCCAGGTGGATCGCCGTGCGGCCGGGCAGCGAGCCCATCATGAAGGCCCGCTCGCCGTCGGCGTAGCACCGGATGTCCGCGGTCTCCGGTCCCTCGTCGAACACGCCGCACAGCGCCGCGCGGACGGAACCGCGCAGCATCAGCGACACGACCTCGAAGCCGACGTCGTTGAGCTCGCCGTCTTCGCCGAACGGCGTGCCGTCGATCCAGGCGGCCCACGCCACGTGCCGCTCGACCTCCTCGGCCAGGTCCGCCGGGTCGTCGGAGACCGGGCCGTGCACGAGGATGTCGTGGTCGCTGACGTCCGGGTTGTAGAGCCGGTCCACGGGCTCGCGGTCCGGCATCGCCGCCAGCACCGGCCCGGCCGCCAGCTCCAGCAGCTCGCGCGCCGCCGTCCGCTCAGGCATGGCGTCGCACCTCGCCCTCCACGTCGCTCCGCTCGACCGGCGGCCCGCCAGAGCCCTCGCCCGAACCGGAGCCGGGGTCGACCGGCGGCTCACCGGCGGCGGCCGCGCCCCGCCACTCCGGCACACCGCTGTTCTCCTCGACCGCGGCGAGGATCGCGTCGCGCACCGTGAGGTCTCTCCGGGCAGCCGGCTCAGGCATGGCTCTGCACCGCCTCGACGATCCACTGCTCGGCCGTGCTCCGCGAGGCCGGACCCCACGTGACCGTCCAGCGCCCGGTCCGGCCCACGGCCGCGCTGAACTGGTAGCGGCCGAGGTCGTTGTCGACCAGGCCGAACGCGCCGTGCGGGTACTCGGCCAGTATCGAGTCGCGCACCGCGAGGTCGACCAGCACCGTGCCCAGCCGCGGCCGCGCCGCGCACTCCCGGATCAGCTCGACGGCCTCCTCGCACCGCCGCGGGATCAGGCCGCCCTCGTCGGTCTCGATGCGCACCTGCCGGCCCGGGCCCGGCGGCCGGTCCGGCAGGCCGTCGAACACCCAGCCCGGCAGCTCGCTGAGGAACCCGGACCGCAGCCGCGCGCGGTTGCCCAGCTTGTGCAGCACCGTGGTGTAGTCCTCGTCGCCGAAGAACCGGACCTCCCACGGCTCGCGCCGGGCCGGGAAGACGCCGGTGACGACGCCGCGGATGAAGCCGCCGCGCAACGCCCGGTACAGCCCGACGGCCTCCGCCGTGACCTCGCCGCCCGGCGCCAGGCCGATCGCGGCCATCCCGGCGACGAACCGGGTGTACTGCTCGACCTCGTCGGCCAGGGTCCGCGGCCGGCTCGCCCGGCGCGAGAACCGGGGCTCGGTGTCCGCGAGCACCGGCGGGATCTCGAACTCGGGGTCGTAGAACTCCATCACGGAGGGCCGCTCGGGGACCTCGGCCGAGAGCGGGGCGATGACCTCGTCGATGACGTCGAAGACCGCGACTGAGTTGTTCACCCCTGAATTGAACACCCTGGCACCGACAATTTCTCGCACATACGTTCGAACAGGCGAGATGAGTCGCCGAACGGTCGGCGCATGGTCCGAAACGCCGTGAAGGCCTCCTTACCGGCCATAAGAGCCGGTAAGGAGGCCTTCACGGACTTCCCGGGAGCGCTACTTGGCCTTGGTGGCCGTGGTGCGCTTCGGGGCGGTCTTCGTCGCGGTGGACTTCGTGGCCGCAGCCTTGGCGGTCTTGCTCGTGCCCGCCTTGACCGTCTTCGCCGTCGTCGAAGCGGGTTTGCGCGCCGGCGCCTTCCGCTTCGGCGCCGGGCCCTTGGCCCGCTTCTCCGCCAGCAGCTCGGACGCGCGTTCGGTGGTGAGCTCCTCGATCTCGTCACCCTTGCGCAGCGTCGCGTTGTACTCGCCGTCGGTCACGTACGGGCCGAACCGGCCGTCCTTGACCACCATCGGCTTCTTCGACACCGGGTCCTCGCCGAGCTCCTTGAGCGGCGGCTTCGCCGTGGCCGACCGGCCGCGCTGCTTCGGCTCCGCGTAGATCTTCAGCGCCTCTTCGACGGTGATCGAGAACAGCTGGTCCTCGGTCGCGAGCGAACGCGAGTCCGTGCCCTTCTTCAGGTACGGCCCGTAGCGCCCGTTCTGCGCCGTGATCTCGTCGCCGGACTCCGGGTCCTTGCCGACCACGCGCGGCAGCGAAAGCAGCTTCAGCGCGTCTTCGAGCGTCACCGACTCGATGTCCATCGACTTGAACAGCGAACCGGTGCGCGGCTTCGGCTGCTTCGCCTTCGCGGCCTTCTTCTGCGCGGCCGTCGCGGTCTCGGGCAGCGGCTCGGCCTCCGGCAGGACCTCGGTCACGTACGGCCCGAAGCGGCCTTCCTTCGCGACGATGTCGTGCCCGCTCACCGGGTCGGCGCCCAGCGTGCGGCCCTCCTGCGGGGTCGCGAACAGCTTCTCCGCCAGCTCCAGGGACAGCTCGTCCGGCGGCAGGTCTTCGGGCAGGTTCGCGCGCTGCGAGTTCCCGTCGACCTCGCGCTCCAGGTACGGCCCGTAGCGGCCGACGCGGACGACGACCTTGTGGCCTTCGGAGTCGTTGAACAGCGGGATCGAGTTGATCTCCCGCGCGTCGATGTCCTCGACACTGCCCTCGACCAGCTTCTTCAGCCCGCCGAGGCGGCCGATCGAGCCGTCGACGCCCATGTCGCCGCCGAAGTAGAACTTCGACAGCCACTGCCCGCGCTGCTCGTCGCCGTTGGCGATGCGGTCGAGCTCGTCCTCCATGCCGGCGGTGAAGTCGTAGTCGACCAGCCGCTCGAAGTGCCGTTCCATCAGGCCGATCACGGCGAACGCGACCCACGACGGAACGAGCGCGGAGCCCTTTTTCCAGACGTAGCCGCGGTCCTGGATGGTCTTGATGATCGACGCGTACGTCGACGGGCGGCCGATGCCCAGCTCTTCCAGCTTGCTGACCAGGCTCGGCTCGGAGTACCGGGCCGGCGGCGACGTCGTGTGCCCGTCCGGGCTCAGCTCGGTCGCGGTGAGGTCCTGGTCCTTCTCGAGCACCGGCAGGCGGCTCTGCTTGTCGTCGGCGTCGCCACCGGTCTCGGTGTCGACCGCTTCGACGTACGCCTTCAGGAAGCCCGCGAAGGTGATCGTGCGGCCCGAAGCCGCGAAGGTGCACTCCTCGCCCGACGTCGCGTTGCCGACGATGCGCACCGACATCGTGGTGCCCTTGGCGTCGGTCATCTGCGAGGCGATCGTGCGCTGCCAGATCATCTCGTAGAGGCGGTACTCGTCGGTGTCCAGCTCGCTCGCGACCTGGCCCGGCGTGCGGAAGACCTCGCCCGACGGCCGGATCGCCTCGTGCGCTTCCTGCGCGTTCTTCACCTTGCGGGTGTACTGGCGCGGCGACGGCGAGACGTACTCCTTGCCGTACAGCTGCGTGGCCTGGCTGCGCGCCGCCGAGATCGCCGACTCCGACAGGGTCGTCGAGTCGGTACGCATGTAAGTGATGTAACCGTTCTCGTACAGCTTCTGCGCGATCCGCATGGTGCGCTCGGAGGTGAACCGCATCTTGCGGCCCGCCTCCTGCTGCAGCGTCGAGGTCATGAACGGCGCGTACGGCTTACGCGTGTACGGCTTCTCTTCGACGCTCGAGACCTTGAAGTCACGCTGCTTCAGCGCGTCGGCCAGGCGCCGCGCGTCAGCCTCGGCCAGCACGCGGATCTCGTTGTTCGAGGCCTTGAGCTGCCCGTCCGAGCCGAAGTCGCGGCCGGTGGCCAGGCGCGCGCCGTCCACGGCGACCAAGCGAGCCGGGAAGTTCCGCGGCGACGCCTCTTCACCCGCGTCCATCGTCGCCGAGATGTCCCAGTAGGACGCCGAGGTGAAGCGCATCCGCTCGCGTTCGCGCTCGACCACGATCCGGGTCGCCACCGACTGCACGCGGCCCGCCGAAAGCTTCGGCATGACCTTCTTCCACAGCACCGGCGAGACCTCGTAGCCGTAGAGGCGGTCGAGGATGCGGCGGGTCTCCTGGGCGTCGACGAGGTCGACGTCCAGCTCACGGGTCGAGTCGGCGGCCGCGAGGATCGCCTGCTCGGTGACCTCGTGGAAGACCATCCGGCGGACCGGGACCTTCGGCTTCAGCGTCTCGAGCAGGTGCCACGCGATGGCTTCGCCCTCGCGGTCGGGGTCCGTCGCGAGGTAGAGCTCGTCGACGTCCTTCAGCAGCCCCTTGAGCTCGGTGACCTTGGACTTCTTGTCCGGGGTGACCACGTAGAGGGCCTTGAAGTCGTTGTCGACGTCGACACCGAGCCGGGCCCACGACTCGCCCTTGTACTGGGCGGGGACGTCGGCGGCGCCGCGCGGCAGGTCGCGGATGTGCCCGACGGAGGACTCGACGACGTAACCGCCGCCGAGGTAGGGGGCGATCTTGCGGGCCTTGGTCGGTGACTCGACGATCACGAGCCGCCGGTGCCCGGCGCCGTTGTCCGCCCCGGCTCCGTTCTTCTTGGTCCCTGCTCCTGCCACGCTGTCCTGCTCTCCGCTCATCTCGTCCCGCCGCCGCGGGACTGCACCACGTCCGGACCCCTGACGGAGGGCCCGAGCCCGCGTCTCGGCCTGTCAGTGTGCACGCTCTCCCAGCCCGGACGGCGTGGAGGTGGCCCAACACGCCGCTGGGCCCGTGTCCACCGCATCGCCGCTGACCTCGGCGATGTTTCCTCTCTACACCGGGCACGTGATTTCGGCCACGTGCCGCGCAGCCTAGCGCGTGACCGTCCGGATACCCTCCGTTCGACGGTGGTGGGCGCGTGGAGGTGACCGCTTCACTGGATTCCCCGTCCAGCCGAAAGGAACCGCCATGACCCGACGCCTGCTCGGCGCCCTGCTCACCGCCGTGACCGCCACCGTATTACTGGGAGTCACTCCGGCGAACGCGGCGGCGGCGAACTTCGCCGGCACCGTGGCGCTGTCCAACTGCTCGGGCTCCGTGGTCAAGCCGGCCGCGACGCCGGACACCGCGCCCGCCCTCGTCATGTCCAACGGCCACTGCCTCGAAAGCGGCTTCCCCGGCCCCGGCCAGGTGATCACGAACCAGACCTCGACCCGGACGTTCACGCTGCTCACGGCCAGCGGGAGCAACAAGGCCACGCTCCGGGCGAAGAAGATCATCTACGGCACGATGACCGACACCGACGTGTCGCTCTACCAGCTCACCACCACCTACGCGCAGATCAAGTCGAACTACGGGATCTCGCCGCTCGAGCTGTCGAACGCGCACCCGACCGCCGGCTCCGCGATCGACGTCGTCTCCGGCTACTGGAAGCGCGTCTACTCCTGCAACATCGACGGGTTCGTCTACCGGCTCAAGGAGGGCAGCTGGACCTGGAAGGACTCGATCCGCTACACCTCCGCGTGCCAGACCATCGGCGGGACCTCGGGCTCGCCGATCATCTCCGGCGGCAAGGTCGTCGGCGTCAACAACACCGGCAACGAAGACGGCCAGCGCTGCACGGAGAACAACCCGTGCGAGGTCGACCAGGCCGGCAACGTCACCGTGCACCACCTGACGAACTACGGCGAAGAGACCTACGGCATCCCGGCCTGCCTCACCGCGGCCAACGAGATCGCGCTCACCCAGGCCGGCTGCACGCTGCCCCGGCCCTGACGCGGCGACCGCACCCGGTCAGGCCGTGCTCGTCACGGCCTCCGGGTGCGGTTCCACCTCCACCGGCACCGCCCCGGGCCACGCCGCTTCGGCACCCGGCGGCGGCTCGCCGATCAGCTCCAGCAGCGCCTCCAACCGGCGTTTCCCGGTGACCTTCACGGCCGGGACCTCGGCTTTCGGGCCGGTCAGCTTGGCCAGGACGCCCAGCGGCGTCAGCGCGTCCACCAGCCGCTCGTGCATGCCGGGCGCCAGCGGGTCGACGGCCAGCAGGTAGCCCTGCGTGCCGGGCCGGCCGCCGGCCAGCGCCCACATCCGCAGCATCGCCCCGCTCAGCCGGAAGCCGTCCGGCACCGCCTTGCCCGAGTCGTCCTCGACCGGGCCGGCGCAGCCCGTGCGCAGCCATTTCACCGCCATCGGGAGCAGGTCCACCCGGAACGACGTCCGGACCTGCGGGTTGCCGCAGTCGGCCTTGGAGACCTGGGCGTCCGCGCCGCGCTGCCGCAGCTCACGCGCGAGGATGTGCGCCCGCCACGGCTCCTCGACGACCACCGAAAGCCGCGCGGCGGTGCGCCCGAACCCGGTGATCTGACCGTGGCAGCACAAGAGCCCGGCCAGGTCGCCCAGGCCGGGCCCGCTGGCCTCCGCGGAGAAGAGCGAGATCGTCCGATCCACCGCGCCATACTAGAACACAAGTTCGATTCGTGGCGAGGGTCACGGGATCTTTCAGCGTGGCGGCGCGTCGAGCTGACGGCAGCCGGGGGCCCGCTGCTGCGCCGCCTCCAGGGCCGGGACGTCCTTCAGGCCCTTGAGGTAGTCGAGCGCGTCGATGCGGTCCAGCGTGGCCCTGGCCTCGCCGAGGGCCTCCTTGGTCGCCGCCGCGTCGCCGCGGACCGCGTCGATGCGCTGACGCGCGTTCTCGGCCTGCGTGCGGATCTCGGTGAACTGCCCGATGACGTCCTCGCGGCCGCCGTCCGCGGCGGGCACGGGTGGTGCGCCGAGCGCGGTCAGCCCGGCCAGGCTCCGGTCGAGCCCGCCGACCACCGACGAGAGCAGCTCGCTCGACGTCCGGGACGCCTGCTGCGGCGTGCTCGGATCGACCGTCGGGAGCGAAGCCAGAGTGCGGACCAGGCCGCCCACCGCGCCGCAGTAGGCGTCCGCCCATCTCGCCGCGGGATCGGCCTGCGGCACCACGGTCGTCACCGACAGACCCTGGTCCCGCGCCGGCGGCTGCGTGGCGGCTTGCTGCCCGCAGCCGGCGAGGCCGATCGTGATCGTCGTGGTCAGAGCGGCTAAGACGGTTGACCGCGGCCGCACCTGCACACCTCCTGCTCGACGACGTCCCGGAGAGCCCGACGGTACCGACTCGATGCCGCTTCGCAACTCGCCGTCCCGGCGTGGGATGCCCCGGCACGCCACGGGCCCGGCACGCGACGCTGCGTGCCGGGCCCGTGAACGGGTACCGCGAGGATCAGGCCTTGATCTCCGTCGGGGTGTCCGTGAGGACCGTTCCCCGCCGCTTCGAGACCACGATCGCCGCCACGATCACGGCGACCGCGACCAGCGAGATGATGATGCGCACCGCGGTGTTCTGGTCCGGGCCGATCGAGAACTGCACGATGGCGGGCGCGATCAGCACGGAGACCAGGTTCATCACCTTGATCAGCGGGTTGATCGCCGGGCCGGCGGTGTCCTTGAACGGGTCACCCACGGTGTCACCGATGATGGTGGCCTCGTGCGCGGACGAGCCCTTGCCACCGTGGTTGCCGTCCTCCACGAGCTTCTTCGCGTTGTCCCACGCGCCACCGGAGTTGGCGAGGAAGATCGCCATCAGGGTGCCGCACGCGATCGCGCCGGCCAGGTAACCGGCGAGCGCGCCGGTGCCCAGGCCGAAACCGACCGCGATCGGGGCGAAGACCGCCAGCAGACCCGGCGTCGTCAGCTCACGCAGCGAGTCGCGCGTGACGATGTCGACGACCCGGCCGTACTCGGGACGGGTGGTGCCCTCCATGATCCCGGGGATGTCGCGGAACTGGCGACGGACCTCGTAGACCACCGCGCCGGCGGCGCGGGAGACCGCGTTGACGGCGAGACCGGAGAACATGAACACCACGGCCGCGCCGACGATGACGCCGACGAGGGTGTTCGGGCTGACGATCGTGTTGACGAACGAGTTCGCCCCGGCGATGCCGTCGGCGACGCCGGTGCCCATGCCGGTCAGCGTCTTCGCGATCGCGTCCGAGTAGGAACCGAACAGCGCCGTCGCCGCGAGGACCGCCGTGGCGATCGCGATGCCCTTGGTGATCGCCTTGGTGGTGTTGCCGACCGCGTCCAGCTCGGTGAGGATCTGCGCGGCCTTCTCGTCGACGTCGCCCGACATCTCGGCGATGCCCTGCGCGTTGTCCGAAACCGGGCCGAAGGTGTCCATCGCGACGATGACGCCGACGGTGGTCAGCAGGCCGGTACCGGCGAGCGCCACGGCGAACAGCGCGACGCCGCCGCCGAGGAGGTACGCGCCGAACACGGCCGCGGCGATCACCAGCGCGGTGTACACAGCGGACTCGAAACCGACCGAGATGCCGGAGAGGATGACGGTCGCGCCACCGGTCTCCGACGTCTGCGCGACGTCCTTCACCGGCTTGTACTCGGTGCCGGTGTAGTAACCGGTCAGCTTCAGGATGACCGCGGCGAGCACGATGCCGATGATCACCGCGATGGTCGCGATGACCGCCGGGTTGCCCGAGTTTTCGAAGCCCGCACCGAAGTCCGAGAAGCTGCTCGGCAGGTACACGAACGCCGCGATCGCCGACAGCACCGCGGAAATGACCGCGGAGATGTAGAAGGAGCGGTTGATCGTGACGAGACCGGGCTCGCCGACGCGCGCCTTCGTGATGTAGACACCGATCACCGCGGTGATCACGCCGATGGCCGGCACGATCAGCGGGAAGATCAGGCCGTGCACACCGAAGGCGGTGCTGCCCAGGATCAGGGCGGCGACGAGCATGACGGCGTAGGACTCGAAGAGGTCCGCCGCCATGCCGGCGCAGTCACCCACGTTGTCACCGACGTTGTCCGCGATGGTCGCGGCGTTGCGGGGGTCGTCCTCCGGGATGCCCTGCTCGACCTTGCCGACCAGGTCCGCGCCGACGTCGGCGGCCTTGGTGAAGATACCGCCGCCGACACGCATGAACATGGCGATCAGCGCGGCGCCGAAACCGAAGCCTTCGAGGACCTTGGGCGCCTGGCCGGTGTACACCAGCACGACGACCGCGGCACCGAACAGGCCGAGGCCGACGGTGATCATGCCGACCACACCACCGGTGCGGAAGGCCACGCGCATAGCGGTCTCGCGGCCGCCTTCCTCACGCGACGCGGCGGCCACGCGCAGGTTCGCCTGCGTCGCCAGCCACATGCCGAGGTAACCGATCGCGAACGAGAAGCCGGCGCCGACCAGGAAGAAGAGCGAGCGGCCGATCTTCTCGTTCCAGTCGTCGGCGGGAAGTGCGAAGAGCAGGAGGAACACGATCGCGCCGAAAATGGCGAGAGTGTTCCGCTGCCGCTTGAGGTAAGCGGCCGCGCCTTCCTGCACCGCCTTGGCGATGTCCTGCATCTTGGCGGTGCCCTGGCCCGCGGCCAGCACCTCCTTGAGCAAGACGTAGCCGATGACGAGTGCGGCAAGCGCGACCACGGCGACTACACCGACGATCGTGTAGCCACCTCCGGAGAGCGTGATGTTGCCGCCCTCCGCGAGGAACTGCCGTGCCATTCGTCCTCCAGGAGACGTCGACATGCGCCAGCGTCGACGGCAGGCCGAGGTTCGACACGGCCGACGCTGGCTTGGACCCTGTACCGAGCGACACGCTAGCCGGGCAGCAACGCACGTCTCACATGACGCTCACCACAGAGAGTGTGGATTGCGGGAGTGTATTGGTACTGCAACCAGGCCCGACAAGCCGTCCCAGGGTCGGTACAATCCGTTACCTTGTGAGCCTCCTCACTTGATCGATCACTCTGCCGCCGATCCGTTGGCCCTGCTGGGATGCGCCGGAACTGTCGGACCCCTGTGCCAAGCTCGGCGAGTGGACGATTCACGTGGGCGGCGGCTGCTGGGGCGGGTGACCGCGGGCATCCCGGCGCGCGAAGACCCGATCACGCACGTCGCGGACCTGCCGGGCCGCGCGGCGCGCTTCTCGCCGTGGCCGTCGTGGGCGGATCCGGCGGTCGTGAACGCGCTGCGTGACTGCGGCGTCCCGTCGCCGTGGGCGCACCAGGCGGAGGCGGCGTCGCACGCGTACGAGGGTCGTCATGTCGTGATTTCGACCGGCACGGCGTCCGGCAAGTCGCTCGCCTACCAGCTGCCGGTGCTCTCCCGGCTGGCCGCGGGTGAGAAGACGACGGCGCTGTACCTGTCGCCGACCAAGGCGCTGGGCGCGGACCAGCTGCGGTCGGTGTCCTCTTTGGACGTGCCCGGCGTCCGCGCGGCGGCGTTCGACGGGGACACCCCGATGGTCGAACGCGACTGGGTGCGCGCGCACGCGAACTGGGTCTTCACCAACCCGGACATGCTGCACCGCGGAATCCTCTCGGCGCACGGGCGGTGGGCGCCGTTCTTCCGGCGGCTCGGCTGCGTCGTCGTCGACGAGTGCCACAGCTATCGCGGAGTCTTCGGATCGCACGTAGCCCTGTTGCTGCGCCGGCTGCGACGGGTGGCGGAGCACTACGGCGCTTCACCGGTGTTCGTACTGGCTTCCGCGACAACGGCTTCGCCGGCTTCTTTCGCTTCGCGGCTGACTGGTGTTCCGTGTGTCGCCGTCACCGATGACGCGTCGCCGCGCGGCGCTCGCACGGTGGCGTTGTGGGAGCCGCCGTTGCTGGAGGAGCTGACGGGTGAGAACGGCGCACCGGTCCGGCGGTCGGCCGGCGCGGAGGCGTCGCGGATCCTCGCCGACCTGGTCGTCGAGGGCGCGCGGTCGCTGGCCTTCATCCGCTCGCGCCGGGGCGCGGAGCTGGCCGCGCTGGGTGCGCGTCGCAAACTGTCCGAAGTGGACCCCCGCTTGGCGGGAACCGTTGCGGCGTACAGATCTGGCTATCTACCGGAGGAGCGCCGGGCCCTCGAAGCGGCGTTGCTGTCGGGCCGGTTGCTGGGCGTCGCGACGACCAACGCGCTGGAACTGGGCGTCGACATCGCGGGGCTGGACGCGGTGGTGCTGGCAGGCTACCCGGGCACGCTCGCGTCGTTCTGGCAGCAGGCCGGCCGGGCGGGTCGTTCGGGCGACTCGGCGCTGGTGGTGTTCGTCGCGCGCGACGACCCGCTGGACACGTACCTGGTGCACCACCCGGCGGCGTTGCTCGAGAGGCCGGTGGAGTCGGCGGTGCTAGACCCGTCGAACCCGTACGTGCTGGCACCGCAGCTCGCGTGCGCCGTCGCCGAGCTGCCGCTGACGGTCCCGGAGCTGGAGATGTTCGGCGGCGCGGCCGCCCAGGCGGTGCTCACGGAACTGGCGGAGCAGAAACTGCTGCGCCGCCGATCGAGCGGCTGGTACTGGACATCCCGCGACCGCCCCCACGCCGACGTCGGCATCCGCGGAACGGGCGGCGAGCAGATAGCGGTGGTCGAGTCGGACTCCGGCCGAATGCTGGGCACGGTCGACCCGGGCTCGGCCTGCTTCGCCGTCCACCCCGGCGCGGTCTACCTGCACCAGGGTTCGTCGTACGTAGTGGATGAGCTGGACTTGGAGCAGGGCCTGGCACTGGTGCACGCGGAGAACCCGGACTGGACGACAACGCCGCGCGAGATCGTGGACATCTCGGTGCTGAGCACCCAGGAGAAGCAGGACTTCGGCGGAGTGAGCATCTGCCTGGGCGAGGTAGCGGTGACGTCCCAAGTGGTGGGCTACCTGCGAAGACGTCCGTCGGGCGAGGTGCTGGACTCGACACCGTTGGACCTGCCGGAGCAAAGCCTCCACACGCGGGCGGTCTGGTACACGATCTCGTCACACCTGCTCGGCCCTAGCGAGCCGCCACGCGCAGTGGTCCGGGACTCAGTCGGCCGCGGGCCTGCCGGGCAAGACTCGAGCGGCGCTGATTCGGACGACCGGAATCCGGCCGGACGGCAGTCGGGCGACCGTGATGCGGCTGGGCGAGACCTGGGTGATGCGGACTCAGACGACCGGAATCCGGCCGGACGGGAGCCAGGCGAACGCGGCGAGGCCGATCGGGATTCGGGCGACCGCGAGCCGACCGGGCAAGACTCGAGTGGCGTGGATTCCGACCACCGGAATCCGGCCGTTCAGGAGTCGGGCGCTTGTGGCGCGACCAATCGGGATCCGAGCGACTGCGGCCCCGCCGGGCGAAGCTCGGGCGACCGCGGGCCGACCGAGCGAGATTCGGCTGGCGATGGTGCGGCCGCCCAGGATCCGGGCGACCGTGCGGCGGCCGATCGGGATTCGGGCGGCCGTGGCCCGGTCGGGCGAGGCGCGGGCGGCGAGGGCTCCGGCGGACGGGATTCGGCCGACCGCGAGACCGTCGTCGGCAGCGTGCCGGTGGTGACCGGCCCGGTTGAGGTCATCCGCGGATCTGGGGCCGATGGCGAGGCGGGGACCGGGGGCCATCGGGTGGGGACCGAATCTGCGGGGACGGTGGGGACCGGGGAGGAAACCCTGGCGAACGGTCGGGGGCCCGTTCACGAGGGTGGCAGGACACCGGGGGGTGCCGGATTGGTTCCGGCACGGGTCCCCGGTGCCCTGCATGCCGCCGAGCACGCGGCGATCGGCCTGCTACCGCTTTTTGCTACGTGCGACCGATGGGACATCGGCGGGGTGAGTACCGCGTGGCACGAAGACACCGGGGAGGCAACGGTGTTCGTGCACGACGGCCATCCCGGGGGTGCGGGATTTGCCGAGCGCGGTTATGCCGCGATTGTCCCGTGGCTGGTCGCAACGCGGGAGGCGATCGTCTCCTGCGAGTGCCCGACGGGATGCCCGTCCTGCGTTCAGTCGCCGAAGTGCGGGAACGGCAACGAACCGCTGGACAAGGCGGGGGCGGTGGCAGTTCTCGGAACCGTGCTCGGGGCATTGCGTCAACACGGCGCCTAGAACGGCCACTCAGTGGTCCATGGAGTTGTGTCCTGCTCCGCCTCGGCCGGGCTGGGACCGGCCTGGGGCGGTGGTTCGGAGTGGCTCAGGCCGCAGTGGTCTGAACCAGCAGGGCGGCGTCGGCGCCGGCCAGTGCACGGACGAGCACGTCGTGCACCTCGGTGGCGTCCGGCAGCTGCCAGCCGCAGACCTCGGGCTTGACGCGCCAGTGCACGACACCGTGCTGGAACGGCGAGGGAGGCAGCGGGATCCAGCTGTCCTTGCCGTGCCACTGGATCGTGGCGCGGGAGGCGAGCTCCGCCGGGATGCTGTCGGCGGCGGTGGTGAGGAAGAGCCAGCGGCCGTTCGGCAGCGCGATGATGGGCGCGGGGTGGCCGAGGGCGCGGAGCAGGCGGCAGGCGCGCTTGCCGAGTTCGTCGTCGACCTCGATGGCGTCGAGCACGGTGCCGGTCGCGACGAGCAGGCTGTGAGTGCGGTCGGAGAACCAGGTGGCGACCTCGTGAGCGTGGGTGCCGATCTGCTCGCGCCAGTTGTCACTGGCCGGAACGGGACGGCGCCAGGTGAGGTCGTCGCCCTCGGTGAGCGGCGCGGGGTTGACGCCCGGCAGCACCGGCCAGCCACGCCAGGCGAGACCGATCGCCTCCGCCCGCATTTCGATGCGGAAGGCGCCGCGCCAGCTGTCCGGCCAATTCGCGTCCAACATGTCTTTCCTGCCTGTGAGGTCTGGTTCGTCGCGACCCCCCGAGACCCTGCCGTGGTGTCGCACGTCTCACTTAACGGCAAGTTGCACATTGCCCGGAACCCCCACGCGACAACCGGTGGTTACGGGGCGATGAGCGCCCAGTAGTCCCTACGCCGGACCGAACGGACTGGCGGGCCTCCGACGGTGAACGGCAGGCAAACAAAGACCGTTCGTCGCGGTGAACCCCAGGATCGGCACCCGCAGGAGGCCTCACAGAGCCCACACAGGCCACCCATCAGCCCAGGTGAGAGAGGGTTTTGACCGCTCACCGTGTACTGATGACCGCTGCGCGTGACCAACCACCGCTCATCGCGCGGCCCACCCGCCGCGCCGGTCACCCCCGCATACCGACCGGTCGGCGTCCGCCGGTCGACCACACCGGCGAGTCAGCCTGATGGAGGCGAGCGGCGATTCCGGGCGGCACATTGCCGGTGCGATGGGTCCCCGCTGGTTGACGCGTTGGTGAACGGCCAGTCACTTGGCGCCCTTTGGTCGCCGCAGCTGTTCACCGCATGTGACAGGGGTCGAGTCTCTTGCTCGGCGAGCGCGGGCGGTGGCCAGCGGTCTGCACGGACAGCAGTTGGGCTTGGCCAGGCTCGCCGCCGAGCAAGTGCTCGGTTCACCGCTTGCGGGGTCGGCTCACGCCCACGCACGGCTTAACCGGCTTCGCTGGTGATCCGTGCTCGATGCCGCTCACGGACGCTGGTCTGCGGCGCAGGTGGTCACGGCGGTTGGACAGTGGGCCGGTTCGGTGCAGCTAGGTCCTCGTGGGTTGGTTTGGCCGGGGGTGGTCGGCGGGGCGGGGCACTGTGGTCGGCCAGCGAGGCTGGTCGGCCTCGGCAGTTGGTTGCCAGCGTGGGTGGCCGGTGTGGGGTTGGGTCAGGGTGGTTCGTTGACGGGGCCTGCTCGGGCGTGTGCTGATGGGGCGGGTAGTCCGGCGAACTTTGAGCTTGGGGCTTCTACCTCGATTAGGGCGTCCAGTCTTTGCCAGCGGCAGGTCAGCAGTGTGACTCCCATGCGTTCGGTCACCCAGCGGGCGCGGCCGCAGGCTTTGTCCGGGCCCTCTGATGCGTGTGATGCCGCTGCTACGGCTCCCAGGTCGGCTGCCGATTCGACCTGGTGCCGGGCGATGGTCACCGTGCTCAGCCAGAGGCCGAGCACTGCTATTCCCGTTAGCGCCGCGACTGCCACTGCTGTCCAGATTGTCGCCGCTCCGCTGTCCGCCTTCGTGGTGGAGCCGGCTTGGCGGCTATGCATCCGCGTGGTTGCCGCTGTGCGGCATCGCGTCTTGGCGTCAGGTCGGCTGGCGGTGCGCGGACTGTGCTGTGTTCGGGCCCTCTGGTTGTCAGCGTGAGGCATTGGGGGCCTCTGCGCCTGGCTCGGCCAGGGCGTACGCCGTCGCCTTCAAGGTGATCATCGGCAGGAGGCTGTCGGCTGGGTGGGCTGCCACTCTGACCGTGATTTCTTCGCCCATGTGCTGGACGTCGAGGGTTGCTCCCGGCGGTGCGATCTGGTGGACCGCCGCCTCGGCCTGGGTGGGTTGGCCTCTGGCCAGGAGGCGCGCTGCCTCGCGGGCCGCGTCTGTGCAGTGCAGCTGGGCTGTCACCATCGTCGTTGCCGCCAACAGCAACAGCCCCAGCACTGTGAGGCCGGCCAGCCCGAGGGCTGCTTCGACCGTGACCGAGCCGTCGTCGCGGCGGGTCATGACGGGACCGACAAGGCCTTCATGACCAAGCTTGTCAGCCACGAGACGACCGAGTCCCCCGTGAGCAGGGTGTAGAGGACGGCCGCGAAAGCCGCTACCGCGACCGTGACGATGGCGTACTCGACCGTTGTGGAGCCGTCGTCGTTGGTGGGACGTCGGTGGGGCGTGTTCATGGGGATTCCCTTCGATAAAGAGGTCAGAAGAGGGGGCCGAGACGGGCGGCCAGGCCCAGGACGACCGGCAGGACACCCAGGCAGAAGAAGGCGGGCAGGAAGAGCAGACCCACCGGCAGGGCCAGCGCCACTCCGGCCCGTTCGGCGCGTTCCTCGGCCTCGGTGGCCAGCTCCTCGCGGAACCGCTCGGCGAGGTCAGCGGCGGCCGTGGCGAACGCCGCGCCCGAGCGGGAGGTGCGGATCGCCGCGACCGCCAGTTCGTCGAGGCCTGGGAGCGCCTGCACCGGCGCCCAGGCCTCGCCGGGCTCCGAGCCGAGGGCGAGCAGGGCCGCGGCTGATCGCAACGCCGTGGCTGCCTCGGTGGGTGCGGCGCCGGAGACCGCGTCGAGCGCCGTCGGGACCGGGAGGCCCGCTCGCAGGCAGGCCGCCAGGAGGTCGAGCGTGCCCGCGAGCCGCAGTCTGGTGGCGATGTCGGCCGTGGGTGCGCGTGGTCGCCGGGAACGGCCGATCGCCCACCAGCCGGCGGCGGTCACCAGCGCGCCCACGACGATCCCGGCCAGGCCGCCGACGAGTACGGCCAGCGAGACGCCGCCCAAGGTCGTCGCGATGTGCGGGACTGCGCCCGGCCACTTGCGAACGGGCTCGGGTCTTCGGGCGGCCCTCAGCCAAGCGAATCGCCGGGCCGCGGTGGCGTCGGTCGGCCAGGTGACGACCGCGCCGGCCAACAGTAGGAGTGCTGCCGCGTTCATCGGAGCCTTACTCGGCCGGTCAGGGCGCGGCACCAGGCCGTTCCCGCCCACAGGAGGACGCTGCCCAGGACCAGGAGGAGCTGCCCGGGCGTGCTTTCGATCAACACCGACAGCGGTGACGCGCCCATCGCCTGCCCGAGGAGCACGCACAGCACCGGGAGGCCGGTGAGCACCGCCGCGCTCGAGCGTGGGCCGGCCAGTTTCGCGCGCATCCTGCGGGCGTACGCCAGCGCGGCTTCGGCGTCGCGGCGGGCGGCGTCCAGGACGTCGGCCATCGGCAGGCCGTAGCGCCTGCCCAACGTCCACGCCGTGGCCAGCTCCGGGATGGCCGGTGCCCGTAGCTCACCGTCCAGGCGGGCCGCGGCCGCCAAGGCACGCAAGTCCGCCGAGACCGCGGGGACGACTTCGGCGGCGGCCTCCGCCGCGGTCACCGGGTGGGCTCCGGCGCGCAGCTCGGCGACCATCGTCCGCAACGCGGTCGCCGTGTGCGCGGCCATCGCGAGGTCCCGGTTCGCGCGGCGGTGGGCTTGCCATTCCTGGCGCCACGCCAGCGTCAGCACTCCGACGGCGACGGCGCCGCCGACTCCGGCGACCAGCCCGGCCAGCGCGGCGGGGAGCAGCCAGCGGACGACCGGCCACAGCTCGGGCAGCCGGCTGCGGGACTTCGTCGCCGGCTGTTCCACCACGACCTGCAGCCGGTCCGGCGCCGCGGGCCAGCACGCCAGGGCCGCGCCGACGCACAACGGGAGCCACGCGGTGATCATCGTTCTCTCCTTCGATGGTGCGGGAAACGTTGTCCGGTAAGCAAAGTCAGCACGTGAGGGATCCCGTCGTCACGAAGAGGTGGCGGTCGACCGTCCAGCGGCCCGCGCGCCACACCGGTACCACCCGCGCGCGGCCGTGCTCGCCGCGGAGCACGCCGACCTCGGCGAGACGGCGTCGGCCGCCCGGCTCGCGTCGCATGTGGAGGACGACGCGGACCGCCGCGACGAGCTGACTGTGCACGGCGTCACGGCCCAGCCCGCCGAGTGCGGCCAGCGCCTCGATGCGGGCGGGCACCTCGGCCGGGGAGTTGGCGTGGAGCGTGCAAGCGCCGCCGTCGTGGCCGGTGTTCAGGGCGGTGAGCAGGGCGCCGACCTCGGCGCCGCGGACCTCGCCGACTACCAGCCGGTCGGGGCGCATGCGCAAGGCCTGGCGCACCAGCTCGGGCAGGCCGACCGCGCCCGCACCCTCCACATTGGCCGGCCGGGCGACGAGGCCGACGAACTGCGGGTGCGCGGGCTGCAGCTCGCCGGCGTCCTCGACGCAGACGATCCGCTCGCGCGGGTCGACCGCGCCAAGCAACGCGGCCAGCAGGGTGGTCTTGCCCGCGCCGGTGCCGCCGGTGACGAGGAACGCCATTCGCCGCGTCACGACGTGCTGCAGCAGTTTCGCGCCGCTCGCGTCGAACGCGCCGAGCTCTTCCAGGGCGGCGAGGTCGTGCGTGGCCGGGCGGAGGACGCGCAGGGACAGGCAGGTGCCGTTGGCCGCGACCGGCGGGAGGACGGCGTGCACGCGGATGCGCCCGTGCGGGCCGGATCCGGGGAGCCAGCCGTCCACATAGGGCTGTGCGTCGTCGAGGCGACGGCCGGCCGCCAGCGCGAGGCGCTGGGCCAGGCGGCGGACGGATTCCTCGCCTTCGAAGCGGATTCCGGTGCAGGTGAGGCCGTGCGGGCCGTCCGTCCAGACCTCGTCCGGGCCGGTGACGAGGACGTCGGTGGTCGCCGGGTCGTCGAGGAGCGGGGCCAGCGGGCCGGCGCCGACGAACTCGTCGCGGGCCTGGCGGACGGCGTCGAGCACGGCGTCGTGGCCGAGGGCGCCGCCCGCCTCGGCACGGACCGCGGTCGCGACGGCGACCGGGTCGGCCTGGCGGCGGTCGCCGGCGAGGCGGTTGCGGACGCGGTCCACGAAGTCGGTCGTCACGGGTTCACCGCCTTGGGCTGGGAGGGTGGCCGGGACGGGGAGCTGCGGGGCGGGAACAGCTCCAGGAACTGCTTCACGCTCGCCGTGTTGCGGCCGGCCAGGGTCAGGATCGTCGGGAGCAGGAGGTCACCCACTCGGGTCGGGGATGTCGGCAGACCTGACGTCATCGGGTCGCCGCCCGGGCTTCGCGGCGGGCTACGGACAGGACGTCCGCCGCCGCTGTGGACAGGGGCCCGGTCTGCTTGGCCGGGAATTCGCCACGCTCCACGGCCGCGGGCAGGCCTCGCTCCAGGGGCATCGAAGCCAGCAGAGGCGGCCCGAGGAGGCCGGCCGTCTGGGCGGGTGAGACTCCGGAGCGGGACCGTCCACACGCGACCACCCCCAGGCGGGCCGTCAGCTCCGACAGCCCGCGCAGCACCTGCTTCGCCGCCATGCACGCGCGGAACTCGACCGGGACCACGAGCACCACCAGGTCGGCCACCGTGACCGCTTCCAAGGCCGCGTCACCCAAGGTGCGCGGGAGGTCGCAGACCACCGTGCGGCCCGCGCGGCGGCCCGCGGCGAGGACCGCCGACAGCGACTCCACCCCCGGGCCTTCACCTTCCCGGCCGCACGCCAGCACCGGCAGGCTGCCACCTCGATGACGGCGCTGGGGCAGCGCGGCGGCCAGCGCCGGTACCGACACCCGGCCGCTCAGCCGGACCTCGGACCAGCGCGGTCCGGGCGTCTTCTCCAAGCCGAGCAACAGATCCAGACCGCCGCCCAGCGGATCGCAGTCCACGAGCAGCGCGCCGCCTGGGTCGCGGTCGGCCGCCAGCGCGAGAGTCGCGGCGAAGACGGACGCGCCCGCGCCGCCGCGGCCGCCGACCACGCCGAGCACCAGCCCGGCCTGCTCGGCCGGCGTCTCGACGACGTCCGCGAACGCTCCCGCGAGCTCGGTCTCCTCCTCCGGCAACGAGATCACGCGCTCGACGCCGACGCGGAACGCGTGCTCCCACGTCCTCGGCTCCGGGGTGCCCTTGCAGACCAGGAGGATCCCGCCACGCCGGGGCAGCGAGGGTGGCCGCAACGCCGTTTCCTCGTCGAGGACCACCAGCGGCGCCCGGGCCCACTGCCCGCCGGCCGCGGTCAGGTCCGGGGCGCGGTCGAGCTCACAGCCCGCCACCGCGGCCACGCGCAGAATCTCGTCGAGCACGGTTTCGTCCGTGGCGACCACGAGCGGTCGTTCCCCCGCCATGTGTTCCTCCCCCGTCGTCGGTGCGGGCCTCGGATGGCCCGGGTTCCACCGTCGCGGCGGGGGGCCTGGGGGCACAACGGGTCGGGGGCCGGGCTGTGGACAACCGGGGGGATGTGGACAACTGCCGCCGGGGAACGGCTCGCGCACCGGTTCTGTCGGTGGGGCGTGGCAGGATCGCGGCGGCACCCGCGTCGCAATAGGCCCGATGGGAAAAGATTTCCGGAAAGGCGAATGGCGCGCCAGAACCGTCCGGCAATTCGGAACCCGGGCTCGCGAAAGGCGAGCGGGAGGTTAAGAAGGCGGCCCCCGCCAGGGGGGAGGGACGGGGGCCGCCAAGGGTTCAGCCCCGGGGGGTCGGACTGAACCGGCCCGGTTGGACACCGGGCTCCCTCACTGTAACTCCGCCGGACGCCCGGGAGCCCAGCGGACGAGGCACACAGTTCGGTAACGGCATCGCGCGTCGAAAGTCCCTTCCTGTCATGGATTTTCCGGCGACACGACGCGCTTGTGGTGGATCAACGGGACGCGTCGCGATCAAGCTCTTATCCTGGACACGTGGCCGAACCGATCAGCGCGCCGACGCGCATCCGGAAGCCGGGCCCGGAGCACGCGGTGGCCGCGTTCTTCGACCTGGACAAGACGATCATCGCTTCCTCGAGCGCACTGGCGTTCAGCAAACCATTGCTGAAGGAGGGACTGATCAACCGTCGCGCCGCGTTGCGCAGCGCCTACGCGCAGCTGGTGTTCTCGCTCGCCGGCGCGGACGAGAACAAGACCGAGCGGATGCGCGCGGAGGTCTCCGCGCTGTGCACCGGCTGGGACGTCGCGCAGGTTTCGGCGATCGTGCGGGAAACCCTGCACGACGTCGTCGACCCGCTCGTGTACGCGGAGGCGACGGAGCTGATCGCGCAGCACCGCGAAGACGGCCACGACGTCATCGTGCTCTCGGCGACCGGCGAGGAGGTCGTCGCGCCCGTCGCGGAGATGCTCGGGGCGACCCGGAGCGTGGCGACGCGGATGCAGATCGTCGACGGCCGCTACTCCGGCGAGGTCGACTTCTACTGCTACGGCGCCAACAAAGCCGTCGCCGCGAAGCAGCTCGCCGCGACCCACGGCTACGACCTCGCCGAGTGTTTCGCCTACACCGATTCGAGCACCGACATCCCGCTGCTCGAGGTCGTCGGGCACCCGCACGCGGTCAACCCGGACAAGCTGCTGCGGCGGGAGGCGCTCGACCGCGGCTGGCCGATCCTGGCGTTCGACCGGCCCATGTCGCTGCGCAGCCGGATCCCGACCCGGTCGGCCGGCATGGTGGCCCTCGGCGTCGGGGCGATGGCCGCCGGGGCGACCTGGTACGGCCTCAGCCGGCGCCGGCGGACCCGGTAGCGGCGGCCGGGCCACCCATACGGCCGTACAGCGTCCGCTTTGCTTGGCCCAGCCCCGAATTGTCCGTCGCTGAGGGTGCCCGTGTCACCCGATCCAGCCTCTGTACCGGTGCACCCATCCGCGCACTTGAAGTGACCGGGCTCACGGCGTAGAAAGAAGGTGCGGACGTTCGGTCGGCCAGGGAACAGGTAGAAGAGAAGCCTGTTCCACCCCGGCGAATCTCCGTGCGCGGACTCCGGGAACCCACGCGCAGCGCGCCGCGGGAGGCTCGTCGTCTAGGGACTGCGTAGTGGGACGCCACACGCCGAGTCCATGTAGGTACGACCAGAGTTGCACGCTTGGTCGCCCGAGATGTTCGCGCTTTGCAGGCGGCGCCCGTTGGCCTTTGGCCACGGGCGCCGCCTCGTCATATGGGTAGCCCGAGCGCGGTGTCGGCCACTCGGAGGAGCCGTCGAGGCGCGCCCCTTGGCGCACAGGAGCCGAGCCGCCGGCGGTGGAACGAGGCCGTGCGAGGCGAGGCTGGGCCGTTCGGGTCACCCCTCCCACCAGTCCGTTCGGGTGAGCCGCATCTTGCGAACGGCGAATTTCCTACCGATCCGGGTACGAACTCGACCGTTGCTGCGGTCGGTCGATGGACATCGAAGGATTCGGTGAGTAGCTTCCCGATATTGGCGCCTCTGAGTGGACTTCTCACGTCACACCGGGCGCCCGCAACTTTCTGGGAGGCTGGTCGTGACGACCCGAAATCGGAGGTTCCATGCGTTCGCGCTGCCCGTCGCGGGGCTGCTCGCCCTCACCGGTGTGGGTGTCGCGACCGCGGCTAGCGCACCGGCGGTGAGCGCGGACGCGCAGGCCGACGCCGCGGCGACGCAGGCGCTTCGGGGGCTGACGCTCGAGCAGAAGGTCGGGCAGCTGTTCGTCACCTGGGTGAACGGCAAGTCCGCGGACGAGGTCAACCCGAAGAACCAGACCGACTTCGGCGTCGACACTCCAGCGCAGGTGGTCCAGAAGTACCACCTGGGCGGCGTCATCTACTTCAACAACGACAGCCGCGACAACTTCGACGACCCCGTCCAGGTCGCGAAGCTGTCCAACGGCCTCCAGAAGGCCGCCGTCTCGAGCGGGGCGCACATCCCGCTGCAGGTCGGCGCCGACCAGGAGGGTGGCACGGTCACCCGGATGGGCGCGCCCGCCACGGAGTTCCCGAACTCGATGGCCGTCTCGGCCGGGCGTGACACCGGCCGGGCGACGAAGGCCGCGACGGTCCTCGGGCACGAGCTGCGCGCGGTCGGCATCAACCAGGACTTCGCGCCCGATTCGGACGTCAACTCGAACCCGGCGAACCCGGTCATCGGCGTCCGCTCCTTCGCCGGGCAGCCCGGCCTCGCGAGCCAGTTCGTCACGGCCGAGGTGAAGGGCTACCAGAACTCGGACTTCCCGACGAAGACCGTCTCCGCGACGGCCAAGCACTTCCCCGGCCACGGTGACGCTGCCACCGACAGCCACACCGGCCTGCCCCGGATCGACCGCACCGAGCAGCAGTGGCGCGCCATCGACGTGCCGCCGTTCAAGGCCGCGATCGCGGCGGGCATCGACTCGATCATGAGCGCGCACATCCAGTTCCCGAGCCTCGACCCGTCGCTCGAGCCGGCGACGCTGTCGCAGCCGATCATCACCGGCAAACTGCGCAAGGAACTCGGTTACAACGGCGTGGTCATCACCGACTCACTGGAAATGCAGGGTGTGCGGGAAATGCACAGCGACGCCGAGATCCCGGTGCTCGCACTGAAGGCGGGCATCGACCAGCTGCTCATGCCGGTGCACCTGGACGTCGCGATCAACGCGGTGCTCAACGCCGTGAAGACCGGCGACCTGTCGATGCAGCGGATCGACCAGAGCGTGCTGCGCGTGCTGAAGCTGAAGTTCAAGCGCGGCATCCTGTTCTCGCCGTTCGTCGACGCGAACCGGGTGATGAAGACTGTCGGCACGCCGGCCAACCTCAAGACCGCGCAGGACATCGCCGACCGCGGCATCACGGCCATCGCCAACGACGCCGGCGTCCTGCCGCTCAAGCAGAAGCCCGCGACGGCGCTCGTGACCGGCTGGGGCGTCTCCACGACGGCGACGCTCGCTCAGAAGCTCACCGCGCACGGCACGGCGGCGACGGCGTACCAGACCGGGCAGGCCCCGACCGACGCCCAGATCGCGCAGGCCTCGGCGAACGCCAAGAACGTCGACCTCGTGGTCGTGCTGACCAACAACATCGGCGGCTTCCCGCTGCAGACCAAGCTGCTCCAGGCCCTGCAGGCCACCGGCAAGCCGGTCGTCGCGGTCGCCGCGCAGATCCCGTACGACGCGGGCTACGCGAACGCCGTGCCGACCTGGCTGGCGACCTACGGCTACATCAACCCGACGCTGGAGGCGCTGACCAAGGTCATCCTCGGCGAGACGAAGCCGGTCGGGAAGCTGCCGGTCGACATCCCGGCGGGCGCCGACCTGCAGACCGTGAAGTACCCGTTCGGCCACGGGCTCACCTGGTGAACCTGAACCGGCGCCACTTCCTCGGCGCGAGCGCGGGCGCCCTCGCGGTCCCGGTCCTGGCCGGTGGTTCGGCCCGGGCGCAGTCGGAACAACCCGGGCAGACGCAGACCCACGGAAGGGTGCTGACCGGCGCGGAGCAGCTGGCCGGCCAGGGCTGGCAGGCCTTCAAGGGCCGCAAGCTCGGCGTGCTGTCGAACCCGACCGGGGTCCTGCTGAACGGGGACCACATCGTCGACTCGATGGTCGCGGCCGGCGTCAAGCCGGTCGCGGCCTTCGGGCCCGAGCACGGCTTCCGCGGCAGCGCGCAGGCCGGCGGCTCCGAAGGTGACTACACGGACCCGCGCACCGGCGTGCCCGTGTACGACGCGTACGGCGCCGACGCGACGAAGCTCGCTTCGCTGTTCACCAAGGCGGGCATCGACACGCTCGTGTTCGACATCGCGGACGTCGGCGCGCGCTTCTACACCTACATCTGGTCGCTCTACACGGCGATGGTGGCCGCGGCCCGGACCGACGTCGCCGTCGTCGTGCTCGACCGCCCGAACCCCATCGGCGGACGGCTCGCCGGGCCGGTGCTCGACCCGAAGTTCGCCTCCGGGATCGGGAAGAAGCCGATCGCCCAGCAGCACGGCATGACTGTCGGCGAGCTCGCGCACTTCTTCGCCGAAGAGTTCCTGCCGGGCGAAGGCGTGAAGCTCGCGAAGCTGGACGTCGTCCAGGTACGCGGTTGGCAGCGTGACGTCCAGTTCGCGCAGACCGGGCTGAACTGGGTGCTGCCGAGCCCGAACGTGCCGACGCCGGACACGGCGCTCGTCTACCCCGGCACCGGCATGTTCGAAGGCACGGTGTTCTCCGAAGGCCGCGGGACGACGCGGCCGTTCGAGATCATCGGCGCGCCCGGGCTCGACTGGCGCTGGCGGGAGAAGCTCGAGGAGCTCCACCTGCCCGGCGCGAAGTTCCGGGAGATCTACTTCGTGCCGACGTTCAACAAGTTCGTCAACGAGACCTGCGGTGGTGTCCAGGTGAGCGTCAGCGATCCGCGGGCCTTCGACGCGATCCGGACCGCGGTCGCCATGCTCGTCACGGCGAAGGCGCTGCACCCGGACAAGTTCGCCTGGCGCCCCGACAACTACATCGACAAGCTCTCCGGGTCCGACCGGCTCCGGACCATGATCGACGCCGGTGCGGGCGTCGACGAGGTCACCGGGGCCTGGCGGGCCGAGCTCGCCGCGTTCGACCACACCCGCCGTCGCCACCTGCTCTACCGCTGAGAGGAAGAGTCGTGCGTGCTAGGAAGGTCCTCGCCGCGGCCACCGGAGTGCTGGTCGCGCTGACCACGTTGACCTCGGGAGCCAGTGCCATCACCACCCCCGCCGGGCGCCATGACCCCGATGCCGGCCGCTTCGACCGGCCACAACAGGGCTTCGCGCCTTCGTGGACGACCCTGCGCGACGGGCCCCCGAAGGACGTCAACCTCGACCCGGCGCCGATCAAGTCCGCCGAGGACTTCCTGGCGAGCTGGACGAAGCCGGACGCCACCGGGCACCCGCACTTCTCCGGCGCGGTCGGGCTGCTGGGGCACGACGGCGTGGTCGTCGACCGGTACGCGGTCGGCGGCGCAGTGCGGTACGCCGACGCCGCGGGCACCGAACTGCCCGCCGACCAGCAGGTCCCGATGCGGAACGACACCATCTTCGACATGGCGTCGATCTCGAAGCTGTTCACCTCGATCGCCGTGCTGCAGCTCATCGAACGCGGGCAGCTGACCGTCGACACCCCGGTGTCCCGCTTCTTCCCGGAGTTCGCGACCGGCGACAAGGCCGCCATCACGATCAAGATGCTGCTCACGCACGTCTCCGGGTTCGACGCCGATCCGATCCCCTCGCTGTGGGCCGGCTACCCGGACATCCCGTCGCGCCGGCAGGCCGTGCTCGACAGCCCGCTGAAGAACAAGCCGGGCACGACGTACCTCTACTCCGACATCAACCTGCTCACCCTCGGCTTCATCGTCGAGAAGCTGACCGGGCAGCCGCTGGACAAGGTGGTGCACGACCGGATCACCGGGCCGCTGGGCATGGCCGACACGGGGTACAACCCGCCCGCGTCGAAGCTGAGCAGGATCGCCGCGACGGAGTTCGAGGCGAACCCGCCACGCGGGATGGTGCGCGGCAGCGTGCACGACGAGAACGCGTGGTCGCTCGGCGGCGTCGCCGGGCACGCCGGGGTGTTCAGCACGGCGGGCGACATGGCCGTGCTCGCCCAGACGATCCTCAACGGCGGCAGCTACCGCGGGCACCGGGTCCTGCGCCCGGACACCGTGCGTCTGATGCTCACCAACTACAACCAGCAGTTCCCGGACGACTCGCACGGCCTCGGCTTCGAGCTCGACCAGCCCTGGTACATGGGTGCGCTGGCTTCGCCGGTCACCGCCGGGCACACCGGTTTCACCGGAACGACGCTGGTCATCGACCCGGAGTCGCGCTCGTTCGCGATCTTGCTGACGAACCGGGTGCACCCGAGCCGCAACTGGGGCTCGATCAACACCGCTCGCCAGGTGTGGGCGACGTCGCTCGCGCGCGCGATGGCCGTCAAGCCGGCCGCCGGAAAGGACGCCTGGACGAGCACGCTGGGTAACAACGCCGTCGCCACGCTGAGTACCCGCCCCATTACTACGCAAAGTGATCAAGCTCGCGTGTCCTTCTACGCCTTCGTGGACACCGAGGGAAGCACCGATCCACTTCAGCTGCAGACCAGCACCGACGGGGTGAACTGGCAACCGATCGCGCTATCGGTATCCGGGCCGGGTGCACCGTTCGGAGACGTGACGTCGCTCTCCGGACACGGGCACCGTGCCTGGTGGAAGGTGACGGCCAAGCTGCCCCAGGCCGCCGGGATCAGCCTCAGGTGGCGTTACGGCACCGATCCGAACTACACGGGCCGCGGAGTTTCGGTCGACGGTGTGAAAGTCACCGAACGCGGCCGAGCACTCCTCGACGGTGAGCGAGAATCGTCTGCTTTCACCGCTGAAGGTTTCCAGTTGAGCGCACGGTGACCGTTCGGTCGCCCAACGCCGACATCCGTGTACCGCTGAGCGGTACCAAGCCGTTTGCGTCGCGACACTAAGTTGCCAAGTCGTTAGCTTGACCTCGTTAACAAGGTCGACCCTGTTGGCGACTTTCTGGTCAACGATTAATCGCAAATCGAGATCCGCAGACACGGACGGGTTGCGATCGTACCGAAGGGTGTGGGTAACCTTGTCGCAAATGCCAACGGTTAGTAACTTTCCGACGGTGACTGATACCGAATCCGTAGTCGGAACGGCACCGTCCGAAGCCGTACCGGTCCAGACGGCCGTGCGGGACGCCGACGCCAGCCCGCTGGTGCGGATCCGGTCGCTGCTCCCCGGACTGGCCCGCGCCGAGCAGCGCGTGGCCAAGGTGGTGCTGGAGGATCCCGCGCACGTCGCGAGACGCAGCATCACCGAGGTGGCCCTGGCCGCCAACACGAGCGAGACGACGGTGACGCGGTTCTGCAAGGCCGTCGGCGTCGGCGGGTACCCGCAGCTGCGCATCGCGCTGGCCGCGGACACCGCCCGCACCGAGGCGCGCAGCTCGCGCAACCTCGGCGGCGAGATCGGCCCGGACGACGACCTGGCCGCCGTGATCAGCAAGGTCAGCTTCGCCGACGCGCGCGCCGTCGAAGAGACGGCCGAGCAGCTCGACGTCGCCACGATGCAGCGCGTCATCGAGGTCGTCGCCAACGCCGGCCGCTCCGACGTCTACGGCGTGGGCGCCAGCGCGTTCGTCGCCGCGGACCTGCAGCAGAAGCTGCACCGCATCGGCCGCGTGTGCTTCGCGTGGTCGGACACGCACATCATGCTCACCTCGGCCGCGGTGCTGAGCCCCGGTGACGTCGCGATCGGCGTCTCGCACACCGGCGCGACCACCGACACCGTCGAGGCGCTGCGGGTGGCCCGGGAGCACGGCGCGATCACCATCGCCGTGACGAACTTCCCGCGCTCCCCGATCACCGAGGTCGCCGACTACGTTTTGACGACGGCCGCCCGGGAAACCACCTTCCGTTCGGGGGCCACGGCGAGCCGCATCGCCCAGCTCACCGTCATCGACTGCCTGTTCATCGGCGTCGCGCAGCGGCACATGGACGCGTCGGTCAACGCCCTGGACGCCACCAGGGACGCGGTCGGCTCGCACCGCCTGGGTGTCAGGCCGGACGGTCGTCGCCGTCCTCGGGAAACCGGCAAGTAATGACCGGAGAAAATGTGAGGCGCATGATGACCGTCCCCACGCAGGCGGTGCACGTCGATTCGCCGACCGAGACCCGCAACCCCCGCACCACGGACATCGACCTGATGTCCACCGCGGGGATCCTGGGCGCGATCAACGCCGAGGACCGCACGGTCGCCGGCGCGGTCGCCGCGGTGCTGCCGCAGGTGGCACGGGCGGTGGACTACGCGGTGGAGGCACTGCGGGCCGGCGGCCGGGTGCACTACGTCGGCGCGGGGACCTCGGGTCGTCTCGCCACGCTGGACGCGGCCGAGCTGGTGCCGACGTTCAACGTGCCGGGTGACTGGTTCATCGCGCACCACGCCGGCGGCGAGCGCGCCCTGCGCCAGGCCGTCGAAAACGCGGAGGACGACGACGGGGCGGGCGCGGCCGAGATGGCCGCCATGGTCCAGCCGGGCGACTTCGTGCTGGGGCTGACGGCGTCGGGCAGGACGCCGTACGTCTTGGGCGCGCTGCTCGCGGCGTCGCGTCAGGGGGCCCGCACCGGGCTGGTGTCGGGCAACGCGAAGGCCGCCAAGCCGCCGGGCGTCGACGTGCTCATCGCCGTCGACACCGGGCCGGAGGCGATCGCCGGCTCGACCCGGATGAAGGCGGGCACGGCGCAGAAGATGATCCTCACGTCGTTCTCGACGGCGACGATGATCAAGCTCGGCCGGACCTACTCCAACCTGATGGTCAGCATGCGGGCCACCAACGCGAAGCTGCGCGGCCGGACCATCCGCATCCTGCAGGAAGCCACCGGCATGACGATGGCGGACTGCTCCGACGCGCTCACCGAGGCCGGGGGCGACCTCAAGGTGGCGCTGGTGCACCTGCTGTCCGGGGCGGACGTCACGAGCGCGGCGAAGGCGCTCCACACGTCCGGCGGACACGTTCGCAAGGCGTTGGACTTGGTGCGGGCACGCGCCAGCTAGGACGCGGTTAGGGGGTTCCGGGTGGCGGAGCCCCCGGCCCGAGGCGAAGCCTCGGCTGTCACAGACTGATTGCCGTTCATCTGTTCACCTGTCTAACCTCTCAGATGAGGGAAGGCGGGTGGCGACGATGGGCGTGCTCGAAGCGACCGGTTCGCGGCTTTCACGCCGTGAATGGGTCTCCGTGGGCGGGATGGCCGGGTTCATCCTGCTGCTGAACGTCGTGGGCTGGGTGGTGCTGGCGGCTTTCGTCGCACCCCAGCACTACGCGTTGGGCACCTCCGGCGTGTTCGGGATCGGGCTGGGCGTCACGGCGTTCACGCTCGGCATGCGGCACGCCTTCGACGCCGATCACATCGCGGCGATCGACAACACCACCCGCAAGCTGATGGCCGACGGTCAGCGGCCGCTGTCGGTCGGCTTCTGGTTCTCCCTCGGGCACTCGACGATCGTCTTCGTGCTGTGCCTCCTGCTCTCCCTCGGCGTCCGCGCCCTGGCCGGGCAGGTCGAGGACGACTCCTCGACGCTGCACCGGACCACCGGCCTCATCGGGACGTCGGTGTCCGGCGTGTTCCTGTACGTGATCGCGATCCTCAACCTCGTGGTGCTCGTCGGGATCCTGCGGGTCTTCAAACGGATGCGCCGCGGCGAGTTCGACGAAGCCGCGCTGGAGCACCAGCTGGACAACCGGGGCCTGATGAACCGGCTGCTGCGCGGGGCGACGAAGGCCGTGCGCAAGCCGTGGCACATCTACCCGGTCGGCCTGCTCTTCGGGCTGGGCTTCGACACCGCGACGGAGATCGGCCTGCTGGTGCTGGCCGCGGGCGCCGCGACGTTCGCCCTGCCCTGGTACGCGATCCTCGTGCTGCCGATCCTGTTCGCCGCCGGGATGAGCCTGTTCGACACCGTGGACGGCTGCTTCATGAACTTCGCCTACGGCTGGGCGTTCGCGAAGCCGGTGCGCAAGATCTTCTACAACCTCACGGTGACGGCGTTGTCGGTCGCCGTCGCGCTGCTGATCGGCACGATCGAGCTGGTGTCGATCCTCGCCGAGAAGCTCGACATCACGTCCGGGCCGCTGGCCGCGATCGCGTCGGTCGACCTGGACTACGTCGGGTTCGCGATCGTCGGGTTGTTCGTGCTCACCTGGGTGATCGCACTGGCGGTGTGGCGCTTCGGGCGGATCGAGGAGAAGTGGTCCGCGAAGCTGGGTTGACGCCCAGGGCGAGGGCGGCCAAGGCGGCGAGCGCGCCGGCCGGCCCGACCCACCCCGGGCCTGCGTCGGCCAGCACGACGCCGCCGAGCACCGAGCCGAGCGCGCCACCGACGTAGATCGCCGAGCCGTTCACGCCCAGCGCGACGGTCGGGACGTCCGGTGCGATCGTGAAGAGCCGGTGCTGCTGCGGGACCATCAGCATCCCGCCGAACGCGCCCGCGAACAGCGCGAACAGCAGCGCTCCGGGCAGGGACAGCACGGCGACGTCCACGACCGCGAGCACGACCGCCGTGCCCGTCAGCGAAAACGCGAGGACCCGGGCCGGCCCGAGCCGGTCGGTGGCGCGGCCGGTGAACGTGGTCCCGGCGAGCTGGCCGAGCCCGAACCCGACCAGCACCCAGGACAGCACGGCGCCGCTCGCGACCGGCGCGACCAGCACCGGCAGGTAGACGAACACGGTGAACGCGGCGAGCGTGCCGAAGACCGTCACCACCAGGACGCGGGCGACCGCCGGCCGGGCGACGACGGCGAGGCGCTCGCGCAGCCCGGCCGCGGGCACGCGGACCTCGGGGATGATCGGGATCAGCGCCGCGACGACGACCGCGACCACCCCGATCCCCCACATCACCGCGCGCCAGCCGAGCCAGTGCCCGGCAAGCACGCCGATCGGGACGCCGAGCACCATCGACACGCTCATCCCGGCGGCGACCGTCGACAGGGCCCGCCCGCGGCGTTGTTCGGACGAGAGCGCCCCGGCGAGGACGTAGGCGTTCGACTGGAACGCGGCCGCGCCGACGGCCGCGAGCAGCCGGGCCGCGGCGACCACCGCGAACGACGTCCCGAGCGCCTGCCCGGCCATGCCGACGGTGAACAGCGCCATGCCGCCGGCCAGCACCCACCGGCGGTCCCAGGAGCCGGTGAACGCGGCGATGAGCGGCGACGCGACCGCGTACGTCAGGGCGAAGACGGTGGTGAGCTGGCCCGCGATGGACTCCGTCACGTGCAGGTCGGCGGCGATGACCGGCAGCAGGCCGTTGAGCACGAACCCGTCGGTGCCGACGGTGAACGTGCCCACCGCGAGGACGAGCAGGATCCCCAGCCGATCATTAGATGATCGTCGAATCGTCATACGGTCATGATGGAGCTATACTTCGATCGTTGTCAAACGATCCAACTGTTGGGAGATCGCGGTGACCAGGACGCTGCCTCAACCGGCGCGTGAAGCGATCGAGATCGTGACGGTGCTGCAGGCGCTCGCCGATCCGGTGCGCCTGGAGGTCATCCGTGAGCTGTCGACGGTGACGGAGCCGCGCAGCTGCTCGCTCGAGGCGTACGACGTTGACATCACGGCAGCGACGCTGTCGCACCACTGGCGCGTGCTGCGCGAAGCGGGGTTGACGACGACGTTCGTCGACGGACGCCGGCGCTGGGTCGAACTACGGCGTGACGACCTGCAGGCGCGGTTTCCCGGCCTGCTGGACGCTGTACTTGCTTAAGAAGCCGCGTCCGAGATGCTTTTCGCCTCGCGCGCACCGGCTTCGAACGCTTCGCAGTTGAAGAGCAGCCACGCGCGGACGCCGTCCGACGTCCCGCTCGCGAATCCTTGTGCCGCTTCAAGATAACGCGGCACGCGGCGGAAGAACGCGACCTCCGGGATGCTCAGCGCCTTCGGGTCCAGGCCCGTCGCGATCATCGTCAGCCGCGCCGCGGCGCGCGCCACGACGCCGTCCGCACTGCCGAAAGGCTTGAGGGCCAGCAGTTCCCCGTGCACGACGGCCGTCAGGACCGGACCCGGCACCGACGTCGCGCCGGTCACCAGCTGCGCCAGCAGCTCCAGCCGCCCACCACCGGAATGCGGGCGTCCCAACGCATCCGGGTCGCTGACGAGGTCCGCCGCGGCGAGAACGTGCATGCGGGCCAACGCCTGCATGGGCGCGCGGCGCCACGTCGGCAGCAGCGTCTCCAACGTCTCGGCGACGCGCAGCGCGCCCGCCAGTACCGGGTCGGCCACCGCGCCGTCGGCCGGCAGTTCCGGGTTGGCGCCTTCGATCCCGGCGGACGCGCGCGCCGCGCGGACCGAGGCTTCGCTCGCGGTCGCCGCACCCCCGCGCAGGTTCGCCGGGAGGCGGTGCACCGCGAACACGGCGTCCTGCGCGGACTTCGCCGCCGCGGCCACGCCTTCGAGGTCGAGCAGGGGCTTCAGCGGGTCGCTCATGCGTCGAGAACCTGTCCTTCGCGCTTGACCACGGGCGGCAGCACCGACCACGGGAAGTTGATCCACTTGTCGGTGTGGCGCCAGACGTACTCGCACTTCACGGTGGAGTGCGGCTTCTCGTAGACGACGGCCGAGCGCACCTCGGCGACGTGGTCGAGGCAGTAGTCGCGGACGAGCTTGAGGGTGGCGCCGGTGTCGGCGACGTCGTCGGCGATCAGCACCTTCTTGCTCGTGAGGTCGACGGCGTTCGGCACCGGCGGCAGCATCACCGGCAGGTCGAGGCGCTGGTCGACGCCGGTGTAGAACTCGACGTTCATCACGTGCAGGTTCTTCACGTCGAGCGCGTAGCCGAGCGAGCCGGCCACGAACAGGCCGCCGCGGGCGATGGACAGGATGAGGTCGGGCGCGAAACCGTCGTCCGCGATGGTGTGAGCCAGTTCACGCGCCGCCGTGCCGAACAGCTCCCAGCTCAGCTCTTCCCGCTCTTCGGCCATCGTTCTCGCCCTTCGGTCGTGGTCGGCCGAGCATAGGCAACGCCGAAGTGGACTCTGGAATTGCTCCGAAATTGGCTATCACGAACAGCCACTGGCCACCTTACGGTGGTCCTGTGAGTGACTGGAGCACCCTGCCGACCCTGTCCGGTGAGCACGTCCGCCTGGAGCCGTTGACGCCCGACCACGCCAAGGGCCTGTTCGAGGCCGGCGCCGACCCGGGCATCTGGGCCTGGCTCAGCATCCGGCAGCCGCTGGACGTCCCGGCCGCCGAACGGATGATCTCGGACGCGCTGGCCGACCCCGCCCGGCGGCCCTTCGCACAGCTCGACGCCGCCTCCGGCCGGGTCGCCGGGACGACGTCGTACTACCAGGTCGTGGCGCAGCACCGGATCCTCTCGATCGGGCACACCTGGATCGGCGCGGACTGGCAGCGCACCGGGCTGAACACCGAGTCGAAACTGCTGTTGCTCACGCACGCGTTCGAAACCCTTGACGCGCAACGGGTCGCGTGGGAGACCGACATCCGCAACCTGCGCTCACAACGCGCCATCGAACGACTTGGCGCGCTTCGCGAAGGCGTCCTGCGCGCGCACCGGATCCGGCCGGACGGGTCGTCGCGCGACACCGTCACCTACTCGATGCTCGCGCCGGAGTGGCCGGCCGTGAAAGCCCGGCTGACTGAACGCTTAGTCACCGGCGCTCGCCTGCCTCGGTGAAACCCCGGGGCAACGTGGGTGCAACCTTTTACAAGGCGGACTAACGTCGCTAGCGTGCCGCTAGCCGGTGATCGGCGCACTACAGGAGGCCTTGCAACATGACCGAGCAGTCCCCAGCCCTGGACAACCTGCTCACCGAGAGCCGTACTTTCCCGCCCAGTGACGATTTCGCTGCTCAGGCCAACGCGCAGGCCGAGCTCTACGCCGAGGCGGACGCCGATCGCGAGGCCTTCTGGGCGAAGCAGGCGGAGCGGCTGACGTGGGACACGAAGTGGACCACGGTACTGGACTGGACCAATGCGCCCTTCGCGAAGTGGTTCGTCGGCGGCAAGCTGAACGTCGCGTACAACTGCGTCGACCGGCACGTCGAGTCCGGCCACGGCGAGCAGGTCGCGATCCACTGGGTCGGCGAGCCGGGTGACACCCGGGACATCACCTACGCCGAGCTGAAGACCGAGGTCTCCCGGGCCGCCAACGCCCTCCTGTCCCTCGGCGTCACCGCCGGCGACGTCGTGGCGATCCAGCTGCAGATGATCCCCGAGGCCATCTTCGCGATGCTCGCGTGCGCCCGGATCGGCGCGCTGCACAGCGTCGTCTTCGGCGGCTTCTCCCCGACCGCGCTGCGCGCCCGCGTCGACGACGCCGCCGCGAAGATCGTGATCACCTCCGACGGCCAGTTCCGCCGCGGCAAGGCCGCGCCGATGAAGGCCAACGTCGACGAAGCGCTCGAAGGCGCCGACAGCGTCGAGAAGGTCATCGTCGTGCAGCGCACCGGCGAGCAGCTCGAGGGCGACGTCCCGTGGACCGACGGCCGCGACCTCTGGTGGCACGAGCTCGTCGGCGGACAGTCCGAAGAGCACACTCCCGAGGCGTTCGACAGCGAGCACCCGCTGTTCATCCTCTACACCTCCGGCACCACCGGGAAGCCGAAGGGCATCCTGCACACCTCCGGCGGCTACCTGACGCAGACGGCGTACACGCACCACAACGTCTTCGACCACAAGGCCGGCGAAGACGTCTACTGGTGCACCGCGGACATCGGCTGGATCACCGGCCACAGCTACATCGTCTACGGCCCGCTCGCGAACCGCGTCACGCAGGTCGTCTACGAAGGCACGCCGAACACCCCGCACGAGGGCCGGCACTGGGAGATCATCCAGAAGCACAAGGTCTCCATCTACTACACCGCGCCGACGCTGATCCGCACGTTCATGAAGTGGGGTGCGGAAATCCCGGAGAAGTACGACCTGTCGTCGCTGCGGGTGCTGGGCTCGGTCGGCGAGCCGATCAACCCCGAGGCGTGGATCTGGTACCGCGAGAACATCGGCGCGGGCAAGGCGCCGATCGTCGACACGTGGTGGCAGACCGAAACCGGCGCGATCATGATCTCGCCGCTGCCGGGCGTCACCTCGACCAAGCCGGGCTCGGCGCAGAAGGCGCTGCCGGGCATCTCGGCGAAGGTCGTCGACGACCAGGCGTCCGAGGTTCCCCACGGCGGCGGTGGCTACCTGGTGCTCGACGAGCCGTGGCCGTCGATGCTGCGCGGCATCTGGGGCGACAACGAGCGCTACGAGGAGACGTACTGGTCCCGGTTCAAGGAGCAGGGCTTCTACTTCGCCGGTGACGGCGCGAAGTACGACAACGACGGCGACATCTGGCTGCTCGGCCGCGTCGACGACGTCATGAACGTGTCCGGCCACCGCATCTCGACGACCGAGGTCGAGTCGGCGCTCGTCTCGCACCCGACGGTCGCCGAGGCGGCGGTCGTCGGCGCGACCGACCCGACGACCGGGCAGGGCATCGTCGCGTTCGTCATCCTGCGCGGCAACGCCGTCGACGGTGGCGAGGAGGCCATCCAGGCGCTGCGCAACCACGTCGCGAAGGAGATCGGGCCGATCGCGAAGCCGCGGCAGATCATGGTCGTGCCGGAGCTGCCGAAGACGCGCTCGGGCAAGATCATGCGCCGCCTCCTGCGCGACGTCGCGGAGAACCGGCAGGTCGGCGACGTCACCACGCTGGCCGACTCGACGGTGATGGATCTGATCTCGTCGGGCCTGCAGACGGGCAAGTCCGAGGAGTGAGCTAGCGTCTTGCGTGTCAGAGCCCTTCCGGCTTCGCGCCGGGAGGGCTCTTTCATGAACCCCCCGAGCGGCACACTTCGAACGCATGTTCTACACTGTGCCGCGAACCACACCCCCTTCCCGGGCAAGGAGACGACACGACGATGACCGTGGATGTCCTGACGCACGACGAGGAAACGGCTTCGGCGACCCCTGAGGCGCCCGCCGTTGCCACTGACGAGGCGACGACCGTCACCGAGTCCGCGTCCACCTCTTCGGAGGGCGCTGCTTCTTCGGAGGCTGCCGCTCCTTCGGAGGACTCTGCTTCCGCTGAGCCCGCCGCCGAAGAGGCACCGAAGCCGAAGCGAGGCCGCCCGAAGGGTGCGGCGACCGCGTCGACGGCGAAGAAGACCCGCACGGTCGAGCTGATCCTGACCGTCACCGGCACCGCCGATGGCGAGTGGCAGGCCGAGCTGAAGAACGGCTCGAAGTGGGTCGCGAAGGGTCTGGAGATCCCCGCCGCCGCGGTGTCGCGCGCGGCGAAGGAACTGCACGCCGACCTGTCCGGCCCGATCGACGAGGTGATCAACCAGGCCCGCGAGGCGCAGGCCGCGAAGGTCGCCGCGCTGGAGGCCGAGCTCGAGAAGGCCAAGCAGGCCCTCGCCGAGCTGGACGCCTGAGTTTCAGCTTTCTCTCCAGGAAGCGCCCGGTTCCGCATTGGCGGGGCCGGGCCTTTCCGCCTTCCGGGCCCTTCCGCGGCTTTGCGGCGGCCGCGACGCCCGAAGGGCGCCCCCCACCCTTCCCTTGGGGGGCGTCCCCTGTTCCAGTCTACCGGCCCCCACCTGCGAAAACGGCCGCTCAGCGATCTGTGGACAACTTGCGCGACTGTGGATGGACGTTTGCGTGGCCGCTGGAATTCCGGTATCGGCAGACACTTGAAACGGTGGCCGACGAGTCAGCTCGCGCACCGAGACGGTCTGCTGACGTAACTGCGCGGTCGGGCTCGTGCACCTGGACGGTCGGCTCACGCACCCGAGGGGTCGGCTCGCGTACCTGGAGGGTCGGCTCGCGCACCGAGACAGTCGGCTCGCGTGACTGGACAGTCGACACGCGTGATTAGAGGGTCGACTCGCGTGATCAGGGGGTCGACACGGGGGTCGACACGGGAGCTGGGGCAGCGGGGGGTCAGGCGATCGGGGGGCGGGCCGGCAGTGGGGACTTGAACTCCACCCACATCGCGTCCGTCAGGGCCTCCACCTGGTGCGAAACCCCGCGAGGGTGCACCGCCGAATCTCCCGGCTCCAGGATCGACTCCACCCCGTCCACCACGCCCCGCAGGCGACCCGACAGGACGTACACGATCGAGTCGTGGTCGTGCGAATGAGCAGGTGAGGACACCCCGGCCGGGTAGTGGATCAAGTACGCCAGCCCCGAGTCCGCGCTCTCCAGCAGCCGGAACCGGCCCTCGCCGCCCTGGAGCGGCAGGCCCTCGACCGTGAGCAGGGGCTGCCACACTTGCTCGTCCATGCCCCCATCATGACCGAAGGTCCCGCTGAGCGAGAAGTCCACTGAGGACTCTCTCAGGAACGTCTTTCGTGTTTCACTTGCCGGGTGATCGAAACGCATCCCCACGAGCCGCACGAAGGTGTCGGTGGGAAGCTGAACTGGCTGCGGGCCGGGGTTCTCGGGGCGAACGACGGGATCGTGTCCGTCGCGGGCATCGTCGTCGGGGTGGCCGGGGCGACCGCCGAACGCACCACGATCCTCACCGCCGGGATCGCCGGGCTGGTCGCCGGGGCCTTCTCCATGGCCGGCGGCGAGTACGTCTCGGTGAGCACCCAGCGCGACACCGAGCAGGCCCTGATCCGGCTGGAAAAACAAGAACTCACGACCATGCCGGAGGCCGAGGAGCACGAGCTCGCCGACATCTACCGGCAGAAGGGCCTCTCGCCCGAGCTGGCGCGGCAGGTCGCCCGGGAACTGACCGAAAAGGACGCGCTGCAGGCGCACGCGGAAGCCGAGCTCGGCATCGACCCGGGCAACCTGACCAGCCCGTGGCAGGCGGCGTGGGCGTCGCTGATCGCGTTCTCCGTCGGCGCGCTGCTGCCGCTGCTGGCCATCGCCTGGACCGGCGTCTCGCTGCGGGTGTGGGCGTGCGCGGCCGCGGTCGTCGTCGGCCTCACGCTGACCGGGTGGGTCAGCGCGAGGCTCGGCGACGCGCACGTGGGGCGCGCGATCCTCCGCAACGTCGGCGTCGGCGCCCTCACCATGGTGGTGACCTACTTCGTCGGGGTGCTGTTCGGCGTCACGATCGGTTAGTGCACGCCCTTCATCATCCGGCGGATGAACGGCGACGCCGCGAACAGCAGGACGCCGATGACGATGGCGACGCCGCCGACCGTGCCGAAGTACGCGCCTTCGTGCTCGGGTGAGTAGAACTCGGCGAGCTTGCCAGACATCGCCGTGCCGAACGAGATCGACAGGAAGTTCAGCGCCACCATCTGGGTGCGGAAGGCGTTCGGCGCCAGCTTCGTGGCCAGCGCCAGCCCGACCGGGGACAGGCCCAGCTCGCCCAGGGTGAACACGGCCAGCACGCCGACCATCGCGATCAGCGGCGTGCCGTTCTGGCCGGTGCCGGTGAACGGCAGGAACAGCAGGAACGCGACGCCCATGATGATCGTGCTGATGACGAACTTGATCGGCGACGACGGCTGCCGCGTCCCCAGTTTCGTCCACAGCAGCGCGAACAGCGGCGAGAACAGGATGACGAACACCGGGCCGACCGAGCCGACCCACGGGATCGGCATCTCCCAGCCGAAGATCCGCCGGTCGAGGCGGGTGTCGGCGTAGGTCGCGAGCACCGTGAAGATCTGCTGGTACAACGAGAAGAACGCGGCGCTGGCGATGAACATCGGGATGAACGAGTACACCCGGCTGCGCTCGTCGGCGTCGATCTTGCGGCTCGAGAGGATCACCGCGAAGTAGACGATCGAGATCCCGCCGACCGCCCAGAGCACGACGTCGGCGAGGTTGTCCGCCCGGACGACACCGGTGAGCAGCAGCACGACGATCAGCGCGAGGACGACGACCACGCCGGCGACGACCAGCAGGCGGTTCGACGACGGCAGCGGGTTCGGCACCTCGTTCGCCTTGTCCGGCAGGTTGCGCCGGCCCAGCGTGTACTGGACCAGGCCCAGCGCCATGCCGATCGCGGCCAGGCCGAAGCCGAAGTGGAAGCCCGCCTGGTCCCAGACCAGGCCGGTGAGGATCTGCCCGACGAACGCGCCGAGGTTGATGCCCATGTAGAAGATCGTGAAGCCGGCGTCACGGCGTTCGTCGTCCGGCGCGTAGAGCGTGCCGACGATGCCGGTGGCGTTCGCCTTGAGCCCGCCGCTGCCGATCGCGACGCAGGCGAGGCCGACGCCGAGGCCCGCGACGCCCGGGATCACGGCCAGGCTGATGTGGCCGACCATGATCAGCACGGCGCTGAAGAACAACGTCCGTTCGGAGCCGAGCAGCCGGTCCGCGACCCACGACCCGAGCACGGTCGCGAGGTAGACCAGGCCGCCGTACGCGCCGACGATGCCGAGCGCCGGCGCCTTGGGCAGCGCGAGCCCGCCCTGGTCGATCGCGTAGTACAGGTAGAACGGCAGGATGCCGAGCATCCCGTAGTAGGAGAAGCGCTCCCACATCTCGACGCCGAAGAGGTTCGCCAGCCCTCGTGGGTGCCCGAAGAACCTCTTGTCCTGCTGGACCTCGGTGGAGGTGCTCACAACTGAGTCATCCTTTGTCTGGACTTCGTTGTCCGTTCGCATGTTATGAGGCCACCGTGTGACCCACCACCGGCACAAGGTGTGGTCCCCGCCATAACGGTCGGTGACGAACGGCATTAAAATACCGTCAAGGTGCGCCGGGAAGTCTGGTCGGCAACAGTGATCAGCGACCCCAGGAGCCGCCCGTGTCCCGCCCGTTGAGCGAATTCGCGCGTTACCTGCGCACCGAGACCACCGGCGGGATGATCCTGCTCGGCGCGACGGCGCTCGCCCTGGTCTGGGCCAACTCCCCGCTGCGCGAGAGCTACCACGTGCTGCGCGAGTTCCGGCTCGGCCCGGAGCTGCTCCACCTGAACCTCACCATCGGCGACTGGGCGAAGGACGGCCTGCTCGCGATCTTCTTCTTCGTCGCCGGGCTGGAGCTCAAGCGCGAGCTCGTCATCGGCGAGCTGTCGCGGTTCAAGCAGGCCGTGCTGCCGATCGTCGCCGCGATCGGCGGGATGATCGTGCCCGCGCTGGTCGCGCTGAGCGTCGGCTGGGGGACGCCGGGGATTGACCGGGCGTGGGCGATCCCGGTCGCGACGGACATCGCGTTCGCGCTCGGCGTCCTCGCGCTGACGGCGTCGAACCTGCCCTCGAGCGCGCGGGTGTTCCTGCTGTCGCTGGCCGTGGTGGACGACCTCGGCGCGATCATCGTCATCGCCGTGCTCTTCACGACCGGCTTCGACCTGGTCGCGGTGGCCGTCGCCGTCGTGGCCCTGGCGCTCTACGCCTTCCTGCAGCACAAGCGCGTCCGGACGGCGTGGATCTACGTCCCGCTCGCGCTCGTCACCTGGGTCGCGGTGCACTCCGCGGGCATCCACGCGACGATCGCCGGCGTCGCGCTGGGCCTGCTCACCCGCGTCCGGGCCGACGACGGCGAGGCCGAGGCGCCGGCGTTGCGGCTGGAGCACCGGCTGCAGCCGTGGTCGGCGGCCGTCGCCGTGCCGCTCTTCGCGCTGTTCGCGGCCGGGATCTCGGTCAGCGGCGACTCGCTCGGCAAGGTGTTCACGACGGCGTTGCCGCTCGCGGTGCTCGCCGGGCTGCTCGGCGGCAAGGTCGTCGGGATCTTCGGCGCGAGCTTCCTGGCGGTGAAGCTGAAGCTCGCCGAGAAGCCGCGCGGCATGGGCTGGCGCGACATCGGCGCGTTGTCGCTGCTCGGCGGCGTGGGCTTCACGGTCAGCCTGCTGATCGCCGACCTCGCGCTGCCCGCGGAGGCGAGCGAACTGGCCAAGGCGGCGGTGCTGATCGCGTCCGGGATCGCGTCCCTGCTGGCCGCGGTGATGCTTCTGCGGCGGAGCAAGGTCCACGCCGAGATGGATTGATCCTCGACACTCGGACAGTCCGCCGCGCCCGCTCCACGACGTCATGGCACGATGACCCGGTGAGCAGCCCCAAACACGAACGCACCGGCCCCGACGGCGTGGGGGCCGTGCCTTACCTCCCGCTGTCCTCCGACACCGACGTCCCCGGCGACCAGTCCCTCGGCCGCCTGGTCGGCGACGCGACCCAGCACATCTCCACCCTGGTCAGGGCCGAGATGGAACTGGCGAAGTCCGAGCTGGTCGGCGAGGTGAAGAAGGGCCTCAAGGGCGCCGTCTACTTCCTGATCGCGCTGACGGTCTTCCTGTACAGCACGTTCTTCCTGTTCTTCTTCGCGGCCGAAGGCCTGGCGGAGTGGGTGCGCTACCGCTGGATCGCGTTCGGCATCGTGTTCTTCCTGATGCTGCTGGTCGCGGGTGTGGCCGGGTTCCTCGGCTACCGCAAGGTGAAGAAGTTCAAGGCACCGGAGCGGACCATCGCCAGCGTCAAGGAGACCGCCGCCGCGCTCAAGCCGCAGAAGGCGCCCGAAGCCGACTTGACCACCACGCGCGACTGAGTTCGTTGCACCCGTCCCCCGATCCGTCGATCGTCCGCATCGACGGATCGTGGGCGCACCGCGACGTCTCCGCCAACGGCATCCGGCTGCACATCGCCGAGCTCGGCGAGGGTCCCGTCGTGGTGCTGCTGCACGGGTTCGCCGAGTTCTGGTGGACCTGGCACCACCAGCTGCAGGCCCTCGCCGACGCCGGGTACCGCGCGGTCGCCGTCGACCTGCGCGGGTACGGCGACTCGGACAAGCCGCCACGGGGTTACGACGCGTGGACGCTCGCCGGGGACATCGGCGGGCTCGTCAAGTCGCTCGGCGCCCGGCGCGCGCACCTCGTCGGACACGCGTGGGGCGGCATGCTCGCCTGGACGGTCGCCGCGCTGCACCCCCGGCTCGTGTCGTCGGTGACGGCCATCGGCGGCGCCCACCCGCTCGCGCTGCGGTCGTCGATCGCCCGCACGCTCTGGCGTGGCCAGGGCCGCGCGGCCGGGCACCTCTTCCGCTTCCAGATGCCGATGGCGCCCGAGAAGTGGCTGACCCGCGAAGACGCCCAAGCCGTCGAGGACCTCTTCGACGCGTGGGCCGGCGATTCCTGGCGGTCCACTTCGGACTTCGCCGAGAGCACGGCGGCGTTCCGGCAGGCGATGCTCGTGCCGGGCGTCGCGCACAGCGCGCTGGAGTACTACCGCTGGGCGTTCCGCGCGCAGTTCCGCGGTGAGGGCCGCCGGTTCACCGACGCCGTCGGCCGCCGGATCGCCGCCCCGACGTTGCAGCTGCACGGCGCCGACGACACCTGCATCCTCCCCGAGACGGCGAGGTCGTCCGCGCGCTGGGCGGGCCCGCACGCCGAGCCGGAGTTCTGGCCGGGCGTCGGGCACTTCCCCCACCTCGAGGTGCCGGACCGCACGTCGGCGGCCCTGGTGGACTTCCTCAGCCGAGCGTGAGCGCGTTCTTGGCCCGCGCCAGCGACTCCTCCGAAGGTCCGCCGGTCGGGTTCTCCGTGGCCAGCGCCTGGTTGAGCGCGACGAACGGCCGCATCCGGCGCTCGTACGCGGCGAACGCGTCGGTGTGCTCGGCGCGGCCGAGCTCCTGCGCCAGGACGTACGCGCCGGCGAGCGCGAGACTCGTGCCCTGGCCGGACAGCGCCGACGCGCAGTACCCGGCGTCGCCGACCAGCGCGACCCGGCCCGCCGACCAGCGGTCCAGGTGGATCTGCGCCATCGCGTCGAAGTAGAACACCTCGGCTTCGGACATCGCGGCCAGCAGCTTCGGCATCTCCCAGCCGACGCCGGCCAGCTGCTCGGCGACCAGCCGCTTCTGCTCCGGGACGCTCATCGGGGGCAGCGGCGCCGAGCCGAACCCGAGCGTCACGCGCAGCTCGGTGTTGTCCCGCACCGGGTAGACCGCGCCGCCGGTCTCCTCGTGCCGGACCCACAGCTGCCAGTCCTCGAGGCCCAGGAAGTTCGGCGCCGGGAAGATCGCCAGGTACTGGCCGAGGTGCGTGCTGAAGCGCTCCTCCGGGCCGAAGGCCAGCCGCCGGACCGCCGAGTGCGGGCCGTCGGCGCCGACGACGAGGTCGAACGTCCGGAAGCCGCCGTGCTCGAACTCCACGCGCACGCCGTGCGCGCCCTCGGTCAACGCCGTGATCGAGTCGCCGAAGACGTACTCGACGCGGTCCGCGGTCGCCTCGTGCAGGATCGCGACGGCGTCGTCGCGCAGCAGCTCGAAGTCGGCGCTGTCGAGCCGGCCGCTGCTGTGGGTGAACTCCTCGGACCGGTACAGCTCCTGCCCGAAACCGTCCACCACGGACATCCCGCGCATCCGCGTCCGCTTCGCCCGCAGCCGCTCGCCCAGGCCCATCCGGTCGACGACGTCGAGCGCGACCCCGCGCACGTCGACCGCCTGGCCGCCGGTGCGCGGCCCGGCCGAGCGTTCCACGACGGTCACCGTCCAGCCGTCGCGCGCCAGGAACCAGGCCAGGGTGCCGCCGGCGACGCCCGCTCCCGAGATCAGTACGTTCCGCATGCTTCCTCCAGAGTTGTACGCTTGCCCGCATCACACTGGAGTCATCGCAGTTCAGAGACTAATTCTGTACTAGTACAGATAGCCATCTGTGCTAGGTCAGGGGGCAACCGTGAAGTACGTGGTCATCGCCGAGGAGCTACGCGACCGGATCGCGCGCGGCGACCTCCCGCCGGGCGCGCGGGTGCCCTCGACCCGGCGGCTCGCGGCCGATCACGGCGTCGCGATGGCGACCGCGGCGAAGGCACTCGCCCTGCTGAACCAGGAGGGGCTGGTGCGCGCGGAGCCGCGGTCCGGCACGGTCGTCGCCGGACGTGAGCACCGCGGTGGGCACCAGGGCCTGACGCGCGACCGGATCGTGCGCACGGCGATCGACATCGCCGACGCCGAAGGGCTCGGCGCGCTGTCCATGCGCGGGGTGGCGGCCCGGCTCGGCGTCGCGGCCATGGCGCCCTACCGGTACGTGCGCGGCAAGGACGAGCTGGTGCTGCTGATGGCCGACTCCGCGTACGGCGAGCGCGGCTACCCGGAAATCCCGCCGGCGGGCTGGCGCGAGCGGCTGACGCTGGCCGGCCGGACGCTCTGGTCGCTCCACCGGCGGCACCCGTGGCTGGCCCAGCTCACGCCGATCACCCGCCCGCTGCCGCTGCGCAACCTCGCGACGCACGCGGAATGGGCGCTTTCGGCGCTGGCCGAGCTGGACGACGACGCCGCCACCCTGTGCGACCTGCACGTGCTGTTCTTCAGCTACGTCCAGGGCATCGCGATCCACCTCGAACGCGAGCAGCACGCGCTCGCGGCGTCCGGGCTGTCCGAAGAGCAGTGGATCGACCACCAGGCGCCCGCGATGGCGGCGATGGTCAGCGGCCACCCGATCTTCACCCGGATGATGACCGAGCTGAGCACGAACGGCTACGACCTCGTCCTGGACGACCTCTTCGAGTCGGGCCTGCGCGCCCTGCTCGACGGCCTCGCCCTGCGCTACGGGGTCGTGAGTGGTTAGGGCGGTTCTAACCGCCCTGACCACTCACGACCGGCCGCGGCAGCAGGTGTCAGGCGGCGCAGGAACCGGTCGAGACTTCCGTCGTCTGCGTCGACGCCGCGTCGACCTCGCCGCGGACCTGCTCGGCCGTCAGCGTGAAGCCGGTTTCCGGGTCCTCCACGGCCGCGCCGAACACGACGCCGATGACCCGGCCGTCCGGCGTCACCATCGGGCCGCCGGAGTTGCCGCTGCGGATCTCCGCGCGGACCGTGAAGACGTCGCGCTGCACGGTGTTGGCCTCGTAGATGTCCGGGCCGCGCAGGTTGATCCGGCCGCGCACGCGGGCCGGCGTCGCGCGGTACGGGCCGTCGAGCGGGTAGCCGAGCACGACCGCGCTGTCACTCGCGCGGGCCGTCTCCGGCGCGAACTGCAGCGGCGGGGCGCTCAGCCGGGGCACGGCGAGCACGGCGATGTCGACCTCCGGGTCGAAGTAGACGACCCGCGCCGGGTAGTCGCCCTGCGTCGTCTCGATGCCGACGGTGTCGGTGCCGGCCACGACGTGCGCGTTGGTCATCACCCGCTGCGGTGAGATCACGAACCCGCTGCCTTCGAGGGACCGCGAGCAGGAGCTGGCCGTACCGCGGATCTTGACGACGCTGCCGTGCAGCTGCTGGACGATCCCGCTGCTCTGCAGGGCCGGGTCCGGCGGGGACGTGTCCGCCGTCGGCGCCTTCTCGAACGGGTCCACTATGGACGGGAAGCCGGACGCGTCGAGCAGCTTCCGCAGCTGGCTCGGGAAGCCCTGGGCGGCCGCCGGCATGGTGTCGTTGACCTTGCCGAGCACGACCGAGTTGTTGATCGCCTTGGCCAGCCCGGGCAGGCCGGACACGGTCGTCAGCGGCGTCGCGATCAGCCACGCGACCACGAACACGACCGCGGCCTGCACGACCGCGCCGAGGGTTTTGTCGATGCCGGAGAGCTTGTCCGGGTTGATCTTCTGCCGCAGCCGGCGGCCGACGTACACGCCGAGCGCCTCGCCGAAGGCGACCAGGAACACCACGGTCGCCACCGCGAACGCGACCTTCCACACCGGGTCGTCGAAGAACGCGACGACCACCGGCGCCAGCTTGATGCCGGTGATCGCGCCGAGCACGACCCCGACCAAGGACGGCAGCGCGATGATCACGCCCTGGTATGCACCGGACACCGCCGCCAGCACGGCGAGCAGGAGGACCAGCACATCGACCCAGTTCACGGTGTCACTCCTCCACTGCTTTCGGGGGCTCCGGGTGGCGGAGCCCCCGGCCCGGGGCGGAGCCCTGGTGAGACGCCGCTATCCGCGCCTGGTACACGGCCAGCGCCTCGTCGAGGTCCCGGACGTCGCCCGGGTCCCATTCGCGCTCCCAGCCTCCCAGGCCGAGCAACACGGACAGCAACCCGGCGGTGAACCCCCACACGAACAGGCCCGAGACCTCGAAGGCCGGGCCCTTCCACGGCGCGCCGGCCTTCTTGACCGTGAACCGGTTGGCCGGGTCGACCAGCTCGGCCACCGGGACGCGGGCCACCGACGCCGTCTCGCCGGGGTCGACGGCGTGCACCGGCGACGGCTCGGCCCAGTACGCCAGCACCGGCGTCACGGCGAACGCCGACACCGGGACGAACAGCTCCGGCAGGATCGCGACAGGCTGGATGCCCGCCGGGACGACCCCGGTCTCCTCCTCGGCCTCGCGCAGCGCCGTGCCGACCGGGCCGCCGTCGCCGTCCTCGGCGCCGCCGCCCGGGAAGGCGACCTGGCCGGCGTGCGAGCCGAGCGTGTCGGCGCGCCGCTGCAGCAGGACGTCCGGTTCGCCGTCGGCTTCGCTCTCGCCGAAGAGGATGAGCACCGCGGCGGACCGGGTGTAGGCGCCGTCGGGCGGGCTGAACCGGGTGAACGTCTTCGAGTCGACCTCACCGCTGACCTTGACCAGCGGCCGGAGCCACTCCGGAACCGACTCCGGCTCGACCAGCGGTCCGATCACGATGCCCCCTCGACAGCCACACGCACCTCGTCAGTGTTCCCGAAGGTCCGGGGATTCGCGATGAACCGCACCGCGCCCGCGGCGGTGACCAGGTACGACGCCGGCAACGACGCGGGCACCTTGAGCGCGGTCCGGACCGGCCCGCTCTGCCCGTCGCCGTCGAACACCGACGGTAGGTGCACGCCCAGCCGGGCCAGCAGGTTCAAGCCGTCCTCCGCCGGGCTCTGGACCTGGACGCCGAGGACGCGCACCGCGCCCGGCTGCTTCGCGTAGTCCTGGAGCACGGGCAGCTCCGTCTTGCACGGCTGGCACCACGACGCCCACACGTTGACCAGCACCGGAGCGCCGGCCAGCGCGCGTCCGACGTCGACGCTCGCGCCGTCACCGAGGCAGTCGGCGCGGACGCCGTCGAGCTGCTTCACGGGCGCGGCCGGGCTCGCCGGCGGGCACGGCTGCAGCGCCGCCGCCGACCGCGCGGGCGCGAGGCCGGCCGACGGCGTCGCCGCGGTGTCCGCGCCCCCGCGCGGCAGCAGCGCGACGATCAGCGCCACCACCAGCACGGCGACGGCCAGCGCCCATTTGGTGACGGTCGTCACCGGGGCGCCGCCAGGGCCAGGATGTGGTCCCGTTCGACGCCCTTGACCAGCTTCGCGGCTTCCTCGAACCCGGTCGGGCCGGTGCCGTAGGACGGGCAGTCCCGGGCCAGCGGGCAGGCGCCGCAGGCCGGTTTCTTGGCGTGGCAGACGCGGCGGCCGTGGAAGATCACCCGGTGGGACAGCATCGTCCACTCCTTGCGGGGGATCAGCTCGCCGATCACGTGCTCGACCTTGACCGGGTCCTCCTCCGCCGTCCAGCCCCAGCGCCGGACCAGCCGGCCGAAGTGGGTGTCGACGGTGATCCCCGGCACGTCGAAGGCGTTCCCGAGCACGACGTTGGCGGTCTTGCGGCCGACGCCGGGCAGGGTGACGAGGTCGGCGAGCTTGGCGGGCACCTCGCCGCCGAAGCGTTCGACCAGCGCCGCGCCGAGCCCCATCACGGAGTTCGCCTTGGCCCGGTAGAAACCGGTCGAACGCAGGTATTCCTCCAGTTCAGGACGGTCGGCGCCGGCGTAGTCGGCGGCGGTCCGGTAGCGCTTGAACAGCGCGGGCGTGACGAGGTTCACCCGGACGTCGGTGGTCTGGGCGGACAACACGACCGCGACCAGCAGTTCCAGTGGTGTGGTGAAGTCGAGCTCGCAGTGGGCGTCCGGATACACGTCGTCGAGGCAACGCTTCATCCGCCTGGCGCGTCTCACCAGAGCTAACCGGCTTTCACCAGCGCCCTCACGGGGGGCGTTCGTGGTGGCAGGTGGCACCCCGATAGCCTACGGGCGCCGTCGGACGGGCCGGGCACAGCACCGGTGGACGACCGACACGCCAGAGCACCACCTCGGCGCAGTTTCCGGCCGCCATGAGCGAGGATCTGGAGTAGATGCTTTTCACTGAGTGTTTCCGGCTGTGTTCAGGAGTCCGGCCATGACCGTCTGGTTCGTCATCCTGGTCCCCCTGGTGATCATGTTCTTCGCCCTGTTCATGGAGCGGGTGGAGAGCCGGTTGAAGCACGTCGCGGTGCAGGAGAACGAGGTCGAAGAGTTCCTCGAGCAGGCGCAGCCCAACGAGGTCCGGGCGCTCTACGGGCACGGCATCGGCCGCGCGCTGGAGCTGTTCCGGCTGCGTAGGCTGGGCGGACGGGCAGCCAGGCAACGCGCGCGGCGCGTGCGGAGTTAGGCTCCACGTTCGGACGAGATCGTTTGCCGGGCCGCGCGCCCGGCGGGCGATCTCGGCTGTACGCCCTAGACTGACGCGCAAGTGACTGGCGTCACGCTCTGCGACCGACGCCGAGCGTGATCGTTTCTCGACGAGGAGGCACCCGAGGTGGATGAAACCCTGGCCCGTGCGGGCATTTTCCAGGGTGTGGAGCCGGCAGCGGCGGAGGCGCTGGCCCAGACCTTGGAATCCGTGGAGTTCCCCCGCGGCCATGTCATCTTCAACGAGGGTGAACCCGGCGACAAGCTGTACATCATCCAGTCCGGCAAGGTGAAGATCGGCCGCAAGTCCCCGGACGGCCGCGAGAACCTGCTGGGCATCTTCGGCCCGTCCGACATGTTCGGCGAGCTGTCGATCTTCGACCCCGGCCCCCGGACGTCGAGCGCGACCACGGTCACCGAGGTCCGCGCGGTCACGATGGACCGCCCGGCGCTGCGGCAGTGGATCTCGACCCGTCCGGAGATAGCGGAACAGCTGCTGCGCGTCGTCGCGCGCCGCCTGCGCCGGACGAACAACATGGTCGCGGAACTGATCTTCACCGACGTCCCGGGCCGCGTGGCGCGCGCGCTGCTGCAGCTCGCGCAGCGGTTCGGCAGCCAGGAGGCCGGCCTGCTGCGGGTCACGCACGACCTGACGCAGGAAGAGATCGCCCAGTACGTCGGCGCGTCCCGTGAGACCGTGAACAAGGCCCTGGCCGACTTCGCGCACCGCGGCTGGCTGCGGCTGGAAGGCAAGAGCGTCCTGATCCTGGACCCGGAGCGCCTGGCCCGCCGCGCCCGTTGATCCTGTTCCACGCACGAAGAAGGCCTCCTGACCTGCGGGTCAGGAGGCCTTCTTCATAGCTCAGCGCAAAACCACAGTGCTTGCCCAAAACAAAGAGCCGGGCGCCACCCCCGACGTGGCGCACCGGCTCTTCGTTTGTCGCGCGGACCATCCCCCGACGATCCGCGCTCCCCGCCCTCCGGGCCAGGCCCCGACCCATATGCCGGAGGGAGCTGGGTTATCTGTTGCTGTTGTTCAACCATCACGGCCCATACCCACTAATTCAAGGCCATTCACTCTCAAGGACGCGGTCGGCGCCGTTTCGTTGCAGGAGACCACACAGAATGTCGTGAGTGTTACCTGATCGAGACTTCGCGCTTCGGCACCAAGATCCACCACCAGTCTGCCGGTGACCCACCTGACCGTCAAATAACTGGTACCGACGTACCACTCTGCGGCATACTGGTACGCGTGTCCCAGTCTGCCTCGAACCACGAAAGCCGGACGTCCCTCGCCGACTACCGCACCGCGCTGACGACCCGCGCGGCCCGGCGGCCCGCCGTCGCGTCCGTGCTCGCCCGCCTGCCGATCGCGATGATCGGCATCTCGGCCCTGCTCTACGTCCAGCGTGAAACCGGTTCCTTCGCCGCCGCCGGGCTCGTCTCGGCCGGTTCACTCGCCGGTGTCTCCGTGGGCGCGGTGATCCAGGGCCGGCTGATCGACCGGTTCGGGCCGACGCGGCCGCTGCTCACCGTCGCGGTCCTCCTGATGCTGTTGATGAGCGCGCTCGTCACGGCGATCGAGTCGCACGCGCCGACCGCCGTGCTGGTCGCGCTGGGCGCGGCCACCGGGCTGTCGGAGCCGATGGTCGGGTCGGCGTCACGTGCTCTGTGGACGCGTCTCCTGCCGCCGGGCGGCGCGCGCAACGCGGCGTTCTCGTACGAGGCGATCAGCATGGAGGTCTTCTTCATCCTGGGCCCGGGCGTGGCCGGGCTGCTGGTCATGGCGCCGTGGGCGGGCACCGGCCTGGTGCTGGGCGTCGCCCTGCAGTTCACCGGCGCGGTGCTGTTCGCGCTGAGCCCGGCCGTCCGCGCGTGGGGCCCGGCCGCCGCTTCGCGCGGCTCGCTGCTGGGCGCGCTGTCGAGCCCCGGCATGCGGACGCTCGCCGTGGCCGCGCTCGGCTTCGGCATCGTGATCGGCTTCGTCGAGGTCGCTGTCCCGGCGTCGGCCACCGAAGCCGGGCACGCGTCGGTCGGCGGCCTGCTGCTGTCGGCGTGGTCGCTGAGCTCGGTGGCGTTCGGCGTCGTGTACAGCCTGTCACCGTGGCCGCGCCGGCTGGGCGTGCGGCTGCCGGTGCTGCTGGGCGGGTTCGGCGCACTGGTGGCGCTGCTCGCGTGGCCGTCGTCGCTGTGGGGCCTGGCGCTGGCGATGCTGGTCGCCGGGGCGCTGATCACCCCGCAGTCGACGGCCCACTCGGCGGCGATCGAGGTGGTAGCACCCGAGGGCACGGCCGCGGAGGCGTTCGGCTGGGTCCTGACGGCGGTGACGCTGGGGCTGGCCATGGGCCAGTCGGTGAGCGGTTACGTAGTCGAGCACGCGGGCCCGAGCACGGCATTCCTGGTGGCGAGCGTCGCCGGCGTGGTGCTGGCCGGGGTCGTCTGGCTGCTGCGCGGCACGGTCCGCTCCGTCCGACCGGCGGCAGTCGAGCCGACCGAACTGGTGAGCGTGGACCACTGAGGCAGTTCGTCAGGTCGTGGCGTCGGCCGCTAAGCCGCGCCGTGACCTGACGAAACCCCAGCCGACCAGCGCTGCGGCGGCCGCCGTGAGCACCAAGGCCGCGATCATGACCGCCGTCTCGAACTGTGACGTCTGCTGGGCGCTCCAGTTCGACGTGGCGATGCTGCCGGTGAACAGCGCCGCCAAGATGGTGCCCGCCGCGGCGATGCCCGCGCCCGTGGTGACTTCCGACGCGGTGTCGATGAGGGCCGCGCCGATCGTCGTGCGGTTCTCGGGCAGGCCGCGGAGGACGTTGACCCCCGCGACGACGCCGACCACGCGCAGCCCGGCGGCCACGAGTGCCAGCGCCAGCGCGACCCAGACGTAGCCGAGCCGGCCGAGCAGCGCGTAGAACGCGAGCCCGAGCACGACCGCCGCGGCGCTGAGCCACGCGGCCCGCTCGAGGCCGACCTTCCGCACGAACGGGCTGACGAACGCGCCGCCCGCGACGAGGACGACCACCTGCGGCAGCAGCCCGAGGGCCGCGAGCGCGGGCGGCCACCCCCAGTCGAGCTGCAGCTGCAGCGTCACCAGGTACCCGAGGCCGGCGGTCGCCAGCCCGGCCGCGGACTTGAACGCCAGGCCGCTCGACACCAGCGGGCGGGCGACGAGCTTCAGGTCGAGCAGCGGGTACCGGGTCGAGCGCTCGCGGCGGACGAACGAGATCGCCCCCGCGACGGCCGCGGCGGTGACCGTCCACGGCGCCCACGATCCGGTGCCTTCGTTCACGAACAGGGTGGGCGCGACGAGCGCGAGTACGATCGTCGCCGTGCCCAGCACCGCTCCGAGGACGTCCAATGGGTCGCGGTGGAGGTCAGCGGGGTCGTCCGCGGCGATGCCGGCCCGCACGCCGATGATCGCGAGCGCGGCGATCGGCACGTTCACCAGGAGCAGGACCTGCCACGGCGCGATCGCGAGCACGAGACCACCCGCGGTCGGGCCGATCGCGAGGCCGACCAGGCCCACGGTCGAGATGAGCGTCGTCGCCCGGACGCGCAGGTCGTCCGCCTCGAACAGCCGGAAGGCCAGCGCCATCGAGCCCGGCGTCGTCATCGCGGCCGCGATCCCCATCAGCACCCGGACGGCGATCAGCTGTTCGGCGTTGCCGACGAACGCCGTCGCCAGGCTCGCGAGGCCGAGCAGGACCAGCCCGGTGAGCATGATCCGCCGCCGGCCGAACCGGTCGGCGAGCGCGCCGAACGCCAGCATCAGCCCGCCGAAGACGACCGAGTACGCGCCGGTCACCCACTGCAGGGACGTCGTCGACGCGTGCAGTTCGCGGCCGATCGTCGGCAGCGCGACGTTCAGGATCGAGTTGTCCAGCATCTCGAAGAGGAAGACCGCGGACAGCCCCGCCAGGGCCACCCAGGCTTCCCGCAACGATCGTGGCGAGCGGGCTGTCAGTTCGGTGTGCATGCCACTAGGTTAAGCGACTAAGTTTAGTTACACAAGAGAGTGAGGTCCGGATGCCCAGGACGAGTGAACGCGGCGGGCCGCAGACGCGCGCGAAGATCGCGGAGGTCGCGGCTCGGCTGTTCCTCGAGCGCGGGTACGACAAGGTCACGGTCGCCGAGGTCGCGAAGGAGGCCGGCGTCTCGAGCGTGACGGTCTTCAACCACTTCCCGCGCAAGGAGGACCTCTTCCTGGACCGCGCGGACGACGCCGTCGAGGTCCTGCGCGCGGCGGTGCGCGACCGCGCCCCGGACGTCGACGTGCTGACGTCCCTGCGCAACGCGGCTTTCCGGCTCTTCGACGACCGTCACCCGCTTTCCGGCGTCAACGACCACTCGATCCCGTTCTTCCGGACCGTCGCGGGTTCGCCCGCGCTGATCGCGCGCGCCCGGGAGATCGCCGCCGAACTCCAGGGCGTCCTGGTCGAGGAACTCGGCGCCGACGGGACGTTGCTCGCCGCCTTCTTCATCGCCGGATACGCCGCGGTGCTGACGGAGACCGCTTCCCGGCTCGTCGCGGGAGAATCGCCGGATGCCGTGGTGGACGACCACCGCGTCCGGCTGGAGCGGCTGTTCGACGCCCTCCGCGACGGCGTCGTTTTTGTCGGTGGTCGCCGCTAGCTTGCGGGGATGGACGTCACCGCGCCTGCTCACCGCCTCTCGGCGGCCGTCTCCGCCGCGTCCCGCCTGCTGCCCGCGCGCGCCGCGCTGCGGCTGCGGGCGGACGCGTCCGGGCTGACGGTCGCGGGCAGCGACCCGGATCTCGCCGTCCGGTTCGACTGCCCGGCGACCACCCACACCGACGGCGAGGTGGCCGTGCCCGCGGCCCCGCTGGCCGAGACGCTGAAGATGCTGGGCGCGGCGCCGGTGCGCCTGGTCGTCGAAGGCAGCCGGCTGGCGTTGCGCCTGGAGCAAGCCCGGTTCGCGTTGCCGTTGCTGGCTTCCGCGGCCGCGTCTCCGGCTTTTGCCGCACCCCAAGTGTCCGAAGTGGACGGACCGGCGTTCGCGTCGGCGTTGCGGATCGTCGCCGGCACGGCGGCCAAGGACGACCCGCTGCCGTTGTTCACCGGCGTCCGCGTCCAGGCCGCCGACGGCCGGCTGACGCTGACGGCGTCGGACCGCTACCGGATGGCGGTCGCCCGGCTGCCGCTGCGGTCGCCGGGGTCCCTCGACGTCCTGGTACCCGCGGCCCTGCTGACGGAGGCGGCGCGGCAGGCGCGGGGCGTGGTCGGACTCCACACGGGACCGGGCCGGTTCGGCTTGAGCTGGGCGGGCGGCTTGGTGGGCACAGCGGTCCTGGACGCGGGTTTCCTGTCGGAGGAAGCAATCCCCTCGGGCGCGGTCGACACCAGGGTGACACTGGAGTCGGACGCCCTGGCGGCAGCGGTCCGCCGGGTCGGGGTGTACGCGGAGGACCGCCGGGTGCTGACCCTGGAGGTCGGCGACGCACAGGTCCGCCTGGCGAGCGCGCGCCTGGACGCCGGCGAGGCGGAGGAGACCCTGAAGGCGGACGTCAGTGGTGGCCGGACGTCACCGTCGTTCCAGGCCCGGTACCTGCTGGACGCGTTGAGCGCGTTCGCCGGGGAGCGGGTGGAACTGTCGATCCAGCCGGGCATGAGGGCGTGCATCCTCCGGGCTGTGGACGCTGGGGAGGTGGAGCTGACGTACTACCTGATGCCGATGCTGCCCCGCTGACTCACGGATCCAGCGTGCCGAAGCGTTTCAGGGTGCGGACCATCGGGGCCGTCTCCACCTGCTGGACTCCGGACAGTCCGCCCAGGTCGTCGGCCAGGTACTCGTACAGGGCCGCGTCGTCGCGGCAGCCTACGTTCGCCACCAGGTTCGAGGGGCCCGTCGTGGCCGCCGCGAAGGCGACCTGCGGATGCTGTGCCAGTGCGCAGCCCGTCGACGACAGGGCCGAGGGGGCCACCGTGAGCCAAAGGGTCGCCGTCAGGGGGTAGCCGAGGCGGGCTGCGTCTATCTCGACGTCGAAGTACAGCGCTCCCGCGTCTCGCAGGTGCTCCAGGCGGCGGGTTGTCGACTCCGAGCGGCCCGCGGCCGCGGAGAGTGTCGACATGTCGGCGCGGCCGTCGTGGGCCAAGGCTGCCAGCAGGGCCGGGTCCTCCGGCTCCGGGCGGTAGGCGACCTCGGCAGGGGGACGGCGTAGCGACAGAACAGCCGACTCCGGCAGCGCACTCGATCGGCCTGGCCAGCCCGCCGGGCCGCCCGCGAAACGGCGTAGCAGGCGGTACGCCGTCATCGAGACCACTCTCGGTGTTCGCGGGAGCTGGCCCAGGAGCAGGCCGTCCGCTTCCTCGCGTTGCGGGGCGCGGATGAAGCACACGATCTCCGTCCCGCCGGACATCAGGCTCACCCACTGTGTGTCCGCGCGCCGGGCCAGGGCGGTCGCGATCGGGGCCGCCGCGTCCGGGACGCACCTCAAGCGCACCAGCCAGTGGACCTGGCCCAGCGGCGCCGCCTCCGGGACGCCGACCACGCGCAGCACTCCGGACGAGCGCAGCTTGCGGTAGCGGCGCGCGATCGTCTGGTCCGAGACGCCGAGCACCTCGGCGATCGTGCTGAACGACGCGCGCCCGTCCAGCTGGAGCGCGTGCGCGAGCCGGCGGTCCAGGTCGTCCAGCAAGTCGGAATTCATCAAATCAGCCTAGAGAACGTCGGATTTCGCGCACAATCCCGCCACGGATGGAAGAGCTGCCCGAGAGAACCCACGCTGGGGTCATGAACATCGACCACACCGTCTTCCTCACCCGGAACTACGAGAAAACCTGGCAGCGCTACGAAGAACTCGGCTTCACGCTCAGCCCGCCGTCGCGGCACTTCGCGTCCCGCAGCGAGGGCGGCGAACTGCTGCCGAGCTGCACGGCGAACCGCTGCGCCTACTTCGGCGGCTCCTTCCTCGAACTGATCGGCGTCGTCGACGCGGCCGCCGGCGACCCGTGGCGCGTGCTGCCCATCCTGGACGAGCGCGGCGACGGCCTGCACGGCGTTTCCTTCGGCTGCGACGACTCCGAAGCCGCCGAACGCCGGCTGCGCGAAGCCGGGCTCTCGACGTCCGGGGTGCTCTCGCTGCAGCGCGACGTCGACCTGCCGGAAGGCACGCGCACCGCACGCTTCCGCAGCGTCCACATCAGCCGCGACAAGACGCCCGAAGGCATCCTGCACACCGCCGAGCACCTCACCCCGGAGTACGTCCACCAGCCGCGCTACCTCGATCACCCGAACGGCGCCCGCCGGGTCGCCGGGATCCTGCTGGTCGTGGCCGACGACGAAGTCGAGACCTACCGCAAGCGCTACGACGTGATCGCCGGCGGCGAGCACGTCGTCGACATCGTCGGCGCGAGCGACCTCGACGCCGTCCTGCCCGGTGAGACCGCGCCGCGGCTGCCTTACTTCGCGGCGCACGGCGTCGCGGTGGACGATCTGGAGAAGGCGCGGAAACTGGTCGAGCGGCACGTCCCGACCACCACTCGCGACCGCGGGTTCTTCGTCCGCGCCGAGGACGCGTACGGCGCCGCGGTGTACTTCGAAGAGGAGGCCTGATGATCGTCGACACCACCAGCGGGCAAGTCCGCGGACTGAACGGCACGTTCCGCGGGATCCCTTACGCGGAAGCGAAACGCTTCGAACCTCCGACGCCGCCGAAGCCGTGGACCGGCGTCCGCGACGCCCTCGAACCCGGGCCCGCGACGCCGCAGCCGCCGTCGCGGCTCGAACACGCCCTCGGGCCGATGCCGCTCCCCCAGAGCGAAGACTGCTTGTCGCTCAACGTCTTCACGCCGTCGACCAGCGGCCGTCGCCCGGTGCTCGTGTGGATCCACGGCGGCGGGTTCTCCAGCGGCTCGGGCGCCCAGGTCTGGTACACCGGCACACGCCTGGCCCGTGAGGCGGACGCCGTCGTCGTGACGCTCAACTACCGGCTCGGCGCCCTCGGTTTCCTGGCCGTGGACGGCGTTCCGCCCAACCTCGGGATCGCCGACCAGCTCGCCGCCCTCGAATGGGTCCGCGACAACATCGCCGCGTTCGGCGGAAACCCGGCCGAGGTCACCCTCGGCGGTCAGTCGGCCGGCGCCCAGTCGACGCTCGCACTGTGGTCGTCACCGCGGGCGAGGAACCTCGTCAAGCGGATCGCCCTGCAGAGCGCACCGCTCGGTATGCGACCGTCCACTTGGGACGATGCGAATCAGAATGCCTTACTGCTACAGCAAGAAGTGGACGTCCGAACGACCACACTGGACAAGCTGCTCGCAGCGCAGCTCAAGGTCGCCGCGAAGACCACGAAGCCCGGTTCGCTCGAACCGCCGTTCCAGCTCGTCGCCGACGGCGATCTCGTCGCGGAAGATCTCATCGAAGCGGCACCGCACGGCGAAGCACTCATCAGCTGGACGCGGGACGAGCTACGCGCGTTCGTCCCCGACGCGCCCCAAGACGTCGTCGACAAAGCGACCAGCACGTTCTTCGCCGGTGACATCCCGCGGCTCGCCGGGAAGCTCGACGCCGTCACCTTCCGCTTCGACTGGCAGGCGCCCGGCAACCGGTTCGGCGCGTGCCACTGCGTCGACCTGCCGTTCCTGTTCGGCACCCACGACGTCTGGGCCGCGCCGATGCTCGAAGGCGCGCCGAAGGGCCTCGAAGAGGAGGCCGGGCTGCGCAAGGTCTGGGCCGCCTTCCTGCACGGAAAGCGGCCCAGCCTCGAGTGGGCCGCGCTCAGGCCGCCTGAGCGGCCTTGACGGCGGCCTCAACCTCGGCGAACGACGGGTTGACCATCGCGACCGAGCCGACGATCACCGTCGGGACGGTTTCGTTCCCGTTCGCCACCTCGCGCACGCGCGCCGCGCCGTCCGGGTCCTCCCAGATGTTGATCTTCCGGACGTTGAAGCCGCTCTTGGAGATCGGCCGGTCGAGCGCGGCACAGAACCCGCACCCGGGCCGCCAGTAGAACTCCACCTCGACGTTGCTCATCCCTGTCCTTCCGACCGCAAGTAGTCCAGCTGCGCCTGCACGCTCCATTCGGCGGGCGCCCACAGTGCCCGGTCGACGTCGGCGTAGACGACTTCGACCACCTGGCGCGGTGTGGCGTCCGCCCCGAGCACCTGCAAAGCGGAACGCACCTGGTCGAGCCGCTGTTCCCGATGGGCAAGGTACTCGCGCGCGGTCGCGGGCAGATCGGACAGCTCCGGACCGTGGCCCGGCAGCCCGCGCGTGCCCGCCGGCAGCTCGATCAGCTTGCGCAGCGACCGCAGGTAGTCACCGAGGTCGTGCAGCACGGTGGTGCCGCGACCGAGCACGGTGTCGCCGGTCAGCACCTGACCCTCGAGCACCAACGACACCGAATCGGCGGTGTGCCCGGGGGTGTGCAGGACGCGGATGTCCAAGCCACCGGCCGAAAGCACGTCACCGTCCACAAAGGACTGAGCATCCAGACACAGCGCGGGGTCGAACGCGCGCACCGGCGCCCCGACGCGCTCGGCGAACCACGGCGCGCCCTCGGCGTGGTCCGGGTGGAAGTGCGTCAGCACGATCAGCTCGACGTCGCCGACGCCGGCCAGCAGCTCCAGGTGCTCGAGGTCGCGGTAACCCGGGTCGACGACGACGGCCGGGGTGTCCGGCGTCGCCCGCAGCACCCAGCTGTTCGTGCCCTCGAGCGTCATCGACGACGGGTTGTTCTCCAGCAGCACCGACGCCGTCTCCGACACCCGCCGCAGGACGCCGTAGGCCGGGGCGCTCATCGCCGCTCCAGCACGACGCGGACCTGGTCGTTCTCGCGGACCAGCGTCGGCGCGATCCGGACGATCTCGCGCTGCGCGTTCAGCACGTCGTCGGCCGTCGCGAACTCGGCCAGCTCGCTCAGCGTCAGCCAGGTCGGCGGCATCAGCATCCGGCGGCCCTCGCGGGCGTCGGCGATCGCGTCCTCCGGGCGCTGCCAGCCGGAGCTCGACGCCTCGGACGTCGCGCCGTCCGCCTGCTGGCCCTCGGGCAGCTTCGCGACGTAGAAACGGGTGTCGTACCGGCGCGGCTCCTGCTCGGGGGTGATCCAGTGCGCCCACGGGCGCAGCAGGTCCGCGCGCAGCGTCAGCCCGGCGTCGGCGAGGAACCCGGCCAGCGACACCTCGCGGGTCTCCAGCGCGTGGCGGGCCGGCGCGTACGGCGTCACGTCGGTGAGGACCTCCTCGGCGCTGCCCGCGAGCAGCACGCCGGACTCCTCGAACGTCTCGCGCACCGCCGCGCAGGTCAACGCGCGGGCGAGCGCGTCGTCACAGCCGAACCGGGCCGCCCACCACGACGGCGCCGGGCCGGCCCACGCCACGGACGCGTCGGCGTCGCGCTTGTCGACGCCACCGCCGGGGAAGACCGTCATGCCGCCGGCGAAGGGCATGCCCTTGACCCGGTGCTGCAGGAAGATCTCGACGCCCTCGGCCCCGTCGCGGACGAGGATCACCGTGGCCGCGTCCTTGGGGACGGCCGGTGGTCCATCGGCGTTGGCGCGGGTGGCGATCCCGGCGCCGACGGGGATGTCGAAGACGAACTCCTTGGGCTGCTCCACCCGGGAAACATACCTCCGACACCCGACGTTCCGTCGCGCAGTTGTGGTGTCCCGGACACAGCGAAGGCGGCACTTTCACGTGAAAGTGCCGCCTCGTGCCGCAAAACCTACGGGGCGGTCCAGCCGCGCTGGTCGCCACCGGAGCGGGACGCGCCGTTGAGCCGCATCTTCGCCGCCTCGGCCCGCTCGCGCTCGGCCAGCTCGGCGTGCAGCTCACGCAGCAACGCCCGGTCGCGCTCGCTCAGGCTCGGGTCGTCCAGGTCCAGCGCGGGCAGTTCGACGACCTCGTGCATCGACGGCTTGCCCGCGGCGATCTCGCGCCCCTTCTCCGGGTCCTCGGCCAGCGCCTGCCGCAGCTGCGCGACCTCCGCCGGCGTCAGGTCGGCCGTGCGCTCCGCCCGCGTCTCGGCCCGTTCCGACCGCACCTTGCGGGGCGGCTCGGGGACCGGGGGCGGCGGCGACACGATCGGCACCACCGGGGCGACCGGCTCCGGCGCCGTGGTCGTCGGGGCGTTCGCCCGCATGCTGTGCCGGCTGCCCGACTCCGCGACCGGCTCCGCCGAGATGGCGGGGGCCGGCGGCTTCGCGACCGGCTCGGGCCGGTAGGAGGACGTGTTCGACGTCGCGCTCCCGGTCACCCAGGCCGGCGACGCGGCCGCCGAAGCGGCCTGGTGGTACTCGGAGTGCGCGACGCCCGGGCCGCTCACCTCGACGACCGAGTGGATGCCGGCCCGGCGCAGCGCCGTGTCGACGCGGAAGGCGACGGCGGGCGGGTTGCCCTCCGGCCCCAGCTCGACGAGCACCACGCGCTGCGGCAGCGCGCCCGGCACGCTCCCGGCCGGGGTGTTGCGCCACACCGCGTGCACCGACCGGACGTCCGGCAGCACCTGCAGCGTCCGGTCGAGCGCCTCGGCGATGCCGAACTCCGGGGAGTTCTCGCCGGTGAACCGGTGCGTGTTGACCGGCTCGGCCTCGTCGACCAGCAGGTCGTTCGCCAGCGTCGCGTCCGACCGGCTCATCTCGAGGACCAGCGCCAGCTCGCGCTGTTCGGCGGAGCTGACCGGGATCCGGCCCGCGATGAGCGTGCCGGTGGTCAGCTCGACGGCCTCGTCGATGTGCGCGCGGGCGATCAGCTCCCGCGCTTCGGTGAGCGCGCTGTCGTCGATCCGGCCCGCCAAGGCCAGCAACAGGTTGTGCAGGCGCAGGGGCACCGAGAACCCGTCCATGGGCGGGCCGTCGTGGACCTCCACCATTGCCTTGCTCCCTCCCGGCTCGCTGGCGGTGCGAGCGTTAAGCGGCTACGAGCCGGTTGCCCGCCACCGCGCCCACGCAGACCAGCTCGGAATCAGCCAGCGCGGCCCGGTGGTAGCCCGGCAGGTCGAAGCGCGGCGGGATGACCTCGACGCTGGGCTCTTCGTCGCCCAGGACCCGCAGCACCCGCTGCAGTTCGCCGGTCAACCTCGGCAGCCCCGACAGCGCGGTGATCAGCAGGACGCGTTTGGCCGTTCCTTGCCCGACGACACCGACGTGCCGCCAGCTCTGCCGCACTTCCCCCACGTCCGGACGTCCCCGCAACGTTGCGTGGATCAACACGGACACGGAGTCGACCGAGTTAACCCATTCGGGCGCACTCGACGTGAATGTGTACCTGTTCTCGGTGACGTCGTCTACCCCCAGGGTCGAACTCACCTGGTGCCAGTCGGCGCCGTGCGGGATGAGCCCGGCCACGAGCAGGCGGTACTCCGTCTGGTCGAGGTCAATCCTGTGCTTAAGCAAAGACCTCGGCAGGGTCCGGGCGAGAGTGCCCATCGCGCCCTCGCCGAGCCAGTCCCGGAAGCGCCACAGCAGCTGGTCGGGCAGCCGCCCGGCCAACCGGAGCAGCAGCTCGTGGGTGGACTGCTCGATGTCCGGGTCCATCACTGCACCTCCACGATCAGTTCGACCTCCACCGGCGAGCCGATCGGCAGCTCCGCGACGCCGACGGCCGAGCGGGCGTGGACACCCGCGTCGCCGAAGACCTCGCCGAGAAGCTCGGACGCGCCGTTGACGACCGCGGGCTGGCCGGTGAAGCCCTCCGCGGAAGCCACGAAGCCGACAACCTTGACGATCCGCGTGACGTTGTCAATGCCGACCAGAGCGTGCACCGCCGCGAGCGCGTTGAGCGCCGAGGTGCGGGCGTGGCCCTTGGCCTCCTCGGGGCTGATCTCCGCGCCGACCTTGCCGGTCGCGGCGAGCACGCCGTCGACGAAGGGCAGCTGGCCGGACGTGTAGACGTACTGGCCGCTCCGCACGGCGGGCACGTAGGCGGCCAGCGGTGCGGCCACGCCGGGCAGCTCGACGCCGAGTTCCTTCAGCCGTTCGCTCCAGCTCACTGCGGCTCAGCCCTTCGGACGCTTGAGGTACGCGACGTGCTGCTCGCCCGTCGGGTTCGGCAGGACGGTGACCAGCTCCCAGCCGTCCTCGCCCCACTGGTCGAGGATCTGCTTCGTCGCGTGGATCAGCAGGGGGACCGTCGAGTACTCCCACTTGGTGGCGCTCATAGCTCGGGAGCGTAGCCAAGCGGGCAAGGGCGCCGGGGTCCGCCGCCGGAAAAGCGCCGAGGTCCGGGTGACCCCGTCCGAGTGAACGATCACTCGTTGTGGGGCACCTCACATCCGGCCGGGGCCGCTAGCGTGGGCGCGTGGAAACGTGGCGGGTGATCGCGACGGCGCTGCTGGCCGCGGCCGGGCTGCCGCTCGTGCTGGTCGTGATGGCGAAGGTGCGCGACCGGACGCAGAGTTCGGGGCAGGTCGCCCTCGGCGGAGTGGTCACCCTCACCCTGCTGGTCGTGCTGGGTGTGCTGATGCTCACCGTGCTGCCCGGCCTGGCGACCTGGTTGCTGGTCGCCGCCGTGGCGGCTGCGGTCAGCGTCATGCTGCTGGCCAGCTGAGCACCGGTTTAGGGTGAAGAAGTGACCACTTCCCATGCCGGCTGGACCGACGAGCTTGCCCGCGCCCGGCTGCACTTCGTCACCGGCAAGGGCGGGACCGGCAAGACGACGCTCGCCGCCGCGCTCGGCCTCGCGCTCGCCCGCGAGGGCCGCCGGGTGCTGCTGATCGAGGTCGAGGGCCGGCAGGGCATCGCGCAGCTCTTCGACACCGAGCCGCTGCCCTACGCCGAGCAGCGGATCGCCTCCGTCCCCGGCGGCGGGGAGCTGCGCGCGCTGCACATCGACGTCGAAGCCGCGCTGCTCGAGTACTTCGAGATGTTCTACAACCTCGGCTTCGCCGGCCGGACGCTGCGGCGGATGGGCGCGATCGAGTTCGCGACCACCCTCGCGCCCGGCCTGCGCGACGTCCTGCTCACCGGGAAGATCAAGGAGTGCGTCGGGCGCACCGAGTCCGACGGGCGGCACACCTACGACGCCGTCGTCGTCGACTCGCCGCCGACCGGCCGGGTCGTCAAGTTCCTCGACGTCACCAAGGCCCTGACCGACCTCGCCAAGACCGGCCCGATCCGCGGCCAGGCCGACGGCGTCGTCCGGCTGCTGCACTCCGGCGAGACCGTGATCCACATCGCCACGCTGCTCGAGGAGATGCCGGTCCGCGAGACCGTCGAGGCCGTCGCCGAGCTGGACGGCGCCGACCTGCGCCCCGGCGCGGTGCTGGTCAACCGGGTCCGGCCGCCGCGGCTGCCGGCCCGCTCGGTGCTGGCCGCGGCCGACGGGCGCGTCGACGCCTCCCGCGTCCGCACCGGGCTCGCGTCGGCCGGGCTGAAGCTGCCCGACACCACGCTGGACGCGCTGGTCGAGGAGACCGTCGAGCACGCGGTGCGGGTCGCCGCCGAGCAGCGGGCCCGCGAGCAGCTCGCCGAAGCCGACCTGCCGACGCTCGAGCTGCCGGACCTCACCGGCGGCGTCGACGTCGGGGCGCTCTACGAGCTGGCCGAGGCTCTGACCGACCAGGGGGTGCGGTTGTGACCACCACCATCGACATCGACGCGCTGCTCGACGACGAGAAGAGCCGCGTGATCGTCTGCTGCGGTTCCGGCGGCGTCGGCAAGACGACCACCGCCGCGGCGCTGGCGTTGCGCGCGGCCGAGCGCGGCCGCCAGACCGTCGTGCTCACCATCGACCCCGCGCGGCGCCTGGCGCAGGCGCTCGGCCTGCGTGAGCTGGGCAACCACCCGAGGCAGGTGCAGGTCGAGGGGTTCGAGCCCAAGGGTGAGCTGTGGGCGATGATGCTCGACATGCGCCGCACCTTCGACGACATGGTGCGCGTGCACGCCGGGCCGGAACGCGCCGAGCAGCTGCTGCAGAACCCCTTCTACCAGACCATTTCCACGTCGTTCTCCGGCACGCAGGAGTACATGGCGATGGAGAAGCTGGGGCAGCTCGCGGCCACCGGCGACTGGGACCTGATCATCGTCGACACCCCGCCGAGCCGCTCCGCGCTGGACTTCCTCGACGCGCCGACGCGCCTGTCGTCCGCTTTGGACGGCCGGATGATCCGGCTGCTCACCGGCCCGGCGAAGGCCGGCGGCTGGGGCCTGCGCAAGGTCGTCAACGCCGGGTTCTCGATGTTCGCCAAGGCCGTGTCGACGATCATCGGCGGCCAGCTGCTGACCGACGCGTCGGCGTTCATGCAGGCCTTCGACAGCATGTTCGGCGGCTTCCGCGAGCGCGCCCGCAAGACGGCCGAGCTGCTGCGCTCGTCCGGGACGTCGTTCCTGGTCGTGGCCGCGCCGGAGCCGGACGCGCTGCGTGAGGCGTCCTACTTCGTCGAACGGCTCTCGGCCGAGTCGATGCCGCTGGGCGGGCTGATCGCGAACCGGACGCACCCGGTGCTCGCGAAGCTGTCCGGTTCCGAAGCGCTGGCCGCGGCCGAGTCCCTGCAGGAGGGCGACGTGAACGCGCCGCTGGCCGAAGCCGTGCTGCGGCTGCACGCCGACCGCGTCGACCTCGCCGCCCGCGAGGAACGGCTGCTCGCGCGGTTCACCCGGGCCCACCCCGAGGTGGCGCTGGCCCGGGTGCCCGCGCTGGCCGGTGACGTGCACGACCTCGACGGCCTGCGCGACATCGGCACCAAGCTCGCCTCCTCGTGAGTGTTCAGGGCGGTTAGAACCGTCCTGAACACTCACGAGCGGTCAGCCGACTTCGACCCGCTCCAGGGCGTCCCTCTTGGCCGCCTCGAGCAGCTCGGCCCAGTTCAGCACGTCGGGACGGCGGCGCAGCAACGCCCGCCGTTCCCGTTCGGTCATGCCACCCCAGACACCGAAGTTGATCCGGCCGTCGAGTGCTTCGGCGAGGCATTCCGTGCGGACCGGGCAGCCCATGCAAACGGCTTTCGCCCGGTTCTGCTCCGCACCCCGGACGAACAGGCCGTCCGGATCGGCGTCCCGGCAGGACGCGTTGATTCGCCAGCTCGACTGGTTGGTTTCCATACCCCCAGCTCCCTACCCTGGTGATCGACGCACCAGCGGGGACAAAGGCACTGCGCTCCTCGCCCCCGCGAGCGTCTCCCTCAGCTCACGTCGGTTTGCCGGACACCTCCCCGGTGCCGGTGCCTGAAGCCGGACCGCGCGAGCTCCCACTCGCGGTGATCCGCCTCTCGGCTTTCTTCGTGAGACGTTGACGGACTGTAAGGGCCCTCGGTTCCCTCCGCCAAGACCTAGAATGCCTTCCGTTACCAGATGTCACCGAAGGGGGTCGCGTTTGTCACTGAATTCACATCTTCGGGGACACGGCGTCACCGGCGCCTGACCCGCCCCGCGTAGGCTGGCCCTCGTGCGAAAAGCGGATGGTTTGTTCAAGCTCATCGGCCTCTGCCTGCTCGCGGGGGTGCTCGTCGCCGGCATGCTCTTCCCGGTCGTGGGGGCCGCCGGTGTCATGTCCAACCAGGCCAGCGAGACGGTCGAGAAGACGTCGTCGGACCTCGCGGACATCCCGCCACCGCTGGTCACGACCGTCACCGACAGCGCCGGTACCCCGATCGCGACGATGTACGACCAGTACCGGCTGCCGATCAACGAGAACCAGATCAACGAAGCCATGAAATGGGCGCTGGTCTCGGTCGAGGACAAGCGGTTCTACGACCACCACGGCGTCGACTGGCAGGGCACGCTGCGCGCGGCCGTCAGCAACAGCACCGGCGCGGACACGCAGGGTGCGTCGACGCTCACGCAGCAGTACGTCAAGAACTACCTGATCAACGTCGTCTACCGCGGCGACACGGTGGGTCAGAAGAAAGCGCAGGAACAGTCGGTCGCCCGCAAGCTGAAGGAAGCGCGGATCGCGATCCAGCTCGAGACGAAGCTGACCAAGCAGCAGATTCTCGCGGGTTACCTGAACATCGTCGAATTCTCCCGGCAGATCTACGGGATCGGCGCCGCCGCGCACGCGTACTTCAACACCACGCCGGAAAAGCTGACCGTGCCGCAGGCCGCGTTGCTCGCCGGATTGGTGAACAACCCGATCAACAACGACCCGTGGAAGCACGCGGACAAGGCGACCGCGCGCCGCAACATCGTGCTGGACCGGATGGTCGAGAACAAGAAGCTGGCCAAGGCCGACGCCGACCGCTTCAAGGGCGAGCCGCTGGGTGTCGTGCCGGACTTCCCGGCGAAGCCGCCGGCCAACTGCATCGGCGCGGGCCCGGAGGCCGGGTTCTTCTGCCAGTACGTCGAGGACTACCTGATCAAGTCCGGGATGAGCAAGGACCAGCTCTACACCGGCGGCTACACGATCAAGACGACGCTGGACCAGCGCGCCAACCACGAGGCGAAGGTCTCGGCGGAGACGCAGGTCAAGAAGACACAGCAGTACGTGGCGAACACGTTGTCGCTGATCAAGCCGGGCAAGAACCGGCACGAGGTGGTCGCGCTGGCCGCCAACCGCGACTACGGGCAGGACCCGGACCAGGGCCAGACGACGTACGCGCTGCCGGCGGGTGTCTACAACACCGGTGGCGCCGGGTCGACGTACAAGATCTTCACCACGGCCGCGGCGATGGAGAAGGGCGTGGCGGGGATCTACTCGCCGGTCGAGGTGCCGGACTCCTACACCTCGCACGTGTTCACCGGTGGCGCGAAGACCTGCCCGCCGACGGGGCCGCCGCTGCGCTCGAACTGGTACTGCGTGGGCAACGCCGGTGACTACAGCCGGATCGCCCAGGGCGCGACGGTCCAGACCGCGCTCGCGACGTCGCCGAACACCGCGTTCGTCGAGCTGGAAGACCGGCTCGGCAGCACCGCGCCGGGCATCGACATGGCCAAGCGGCTCGGCATGCGCGACACCATGGCGACGAACGCCTCGGGCAAGACGCCTGACCCGAACGCGCCCCGGGCCGAGGAGCGCGAAACCCAGGCGACGTTCTACGGCCCGAACGACAAAAGCCCCGGTTTCGGCGCGTTCACCCTGGGCTTCAGCCCGCTGAGCGGCCTGGAGCTGGGCAACGTCGCGGCGACGATCCTCTCCGGCGGCGTCTGGTGCCCGCCGACGCCGATCGCCGGCGTGACCGACCGCAACGGCCAGCCGGTGCCGGTCAAGGAAGCCGGTTGCGAGCAGGCGGTGCCCGAAGGCCTGGCGAACACCCTGGCGGTCGGCATGAGCAAGGACGACCAGCCGGGCGGCACGTCGGCGGCCGCGGCCGCCGCGGCCGGGTGGAACCGCCCGATCATCGGCAAGACGGGCACGACCCAGGGCAACGTCTCGGCGACGTTCGTCGGCGGCACCCCGCAGCTAGCGGGAGCGGCGATGACGTTCAAGTTCGGCGGCGGCGGCTCGGGCGGTCTCTGCGACGCCGGCCCGGGCAACGTCCGGGTGTGCGGCAGCGGAAACATGTTCGGCGGCAAGGCCCCGGCCCGGACGTGGTTCGGCGCGATGAAGAACATCATGGACGCCAGCCAGCCGGTCGTGGGCCTACCCCAGCCGGACCCGCAGTACATGGGCGGCCCGGGCCGCTAGAAACACCTGGGCGGGGCCGGAGCGGCTTGACTTGCTCCGGCCTCGCCCATTTTTGTCCCGCAGCAGCGTTTGACACTCGGAGCCGGCTCAGCCCTCCGAGCTGCCCCGCGATCTTCTCGGATCAGCTCTGCGGCATTTCCGACAGGACCTCCGTGTTCCACCACTGGTAGAGCATGTCCAGCTGGTTGGTGTCCGCGACCTTCGTGGACAGCAGGACGCCCGCGATCAGGTTCTTCTTCTCCGTCCACACGAGCTGCGCCGGGTCGCCCAGGAAGCACGTCAGGTACTCGCCCGGAATCGGGTTCGGGACTTCCGCTCGGTAGTACGTGCCCCAGATCTTCGGGTACGTCTTCGGGCGGCACGCACCTTGCGCGTCGTTGCGGGTCAGGCCCTGGGTCTTGACGACGTTCTGGAAGTACGCGTCCATCGCGGCCGCGTCGGCGAAGCGGTAGAACTTCGCTCCGGTCGGCTGGGGGAAGACCACGTTGCCGATCCTGACGTCGCCGACGTTCGAATCCGTGCACTCGACCGCGGCCGCCGTGCCGGCCGGTGCGGCCGCGTCGACGCACGTGTATTGCTTGTAGACGGCCGGAAGGGCGTTGTACAGCGCCATGTCGTGCTCCTGCTTCGGCGGCGAAGATTCCGAAGTGGACGGTGGCGGCTGTGATGACGACGGCGGCGGCGAGGAGGACGAACCCGGCGGCACCGTGACCGGCACGGTCGGCGCCGGGCTGCCCGTCTGCGTCGTCTTGTCCTTGCTCACGAAGTACGTGACCAGCAACGCCACCACGACGATCCCGGCGAGGGCGCTGCACAACGCGATCCACCGGCCCCGCTGGGACTTCGACGGCTGAGGCTGCGACGGCGCGGTCAGCGGGGCCGGTCCGGTCAGCGGCCGCGGGCCCGTCGGCGGGCCGGTGTACTGCCCCGTCGGCGGGCCCGGGTACGGGCCGGTCGGCGGGGCCGCGTAGGCCGGCATCGGCCGTGGCGGGGTCATCGGTGCGGACATGCCGTGCTGCGCCTGCAGAGTCGGCATCGGGCGCGGCGGGGTCACCGGGCCGGGCAGGGTCTTCTGCCAGGTCTGGATCGGCGTGGGCGCCGGTGCCGCCAGCGCGGTCCGGACGGCGGCCGCGAACGCCGCCGCCGTCGGGTAGCGGTCCGCCGGGTTCTTCGCCATCCCGCGCGCCACCACGGCGTCCAGTGCGCTCGGCACGCCCGGGCGCGCCTGCGAAAGCACGGGCGGCGGCGCGGTCAGGTGCGCGCCCATCTGCGCGGCCGCACCCTCCGCTTGGAACGGACGGTGCCCGGTGAGGCACTCGAAGAACACGCACGCGAGCGCGTAGACGTCGACGAGGCCGGTGATCGGGGCGTCGCCGAAGCGTTCCGGCGCCATGTAGTCGAGCGTGCCGATCACGTTGCCGGTGCCGGTGAGCGACGTCGCCTCGCCGCTCATCGAGCGCGCGATGCCGAAGTCCACGAGGTACACGAAGTCGCCGCTCGTGACGAGCACGTTCGACGGCTTGACGTCGCGGTGCACCAGGCCGTCCACGTGCGCGGCGTCGAGCGCGCCCGCCACCTGCTCCACGATCCCCGCGGCACGATCGGGCGTCAGCGGCCCCTCTTCGAGCAGCTCCTTCAGGTCCTTGCCCTCGACCAGCCGCATGTCGAGGTACAGCTGCCCGTCGATCTCGCCGTACGCGTGGATCGGGATCACGTGCGGCTCGCGCAGCCGCGCCACGATCTGCGACTCACGGCGGAAGCGCGCGCGGAACGCCTCGTCCGATACGTACGGGTCGGACAACAGCTTCAACGCGACGACGCGGTCGTGCGCCGTGTCGTAGGCGCGGTGGACCTCACCCATGCCACCGCGGCCCAGCAGGCCTTCGATCCGGTACGGCCCGAACTGCTCCATCGCTCTCCCCAAGCCCCCCGGCTCGACACACTGTGACAATCGGGGCTCCGCCCCGGGCCGGGGGCTCCGCCACCCGGAGCCCCCGAAAAGAAGCCGTGACAGGGCCGACGCAAATGCTATGCGCGAGGTTCCCCGGAACGGGGGCGAAGTCATCCAACCGTTGAGCACGTATCCTGGAGCCCGTGAGCACGCTCAGTAACAAACCCACGTCGGGGGCGAAGGCGATCCGCCTCGCCGCGGGGACAGTGGCGCTCGGCGCCGCCACCCTCGGTTACGCCGTCGGCATCGAACGGCGCCTCTGGACCCTGCGCACCGCCGAACTCCCGGTGCTGGCGCCCGGGTCGCGGCCGTTCACCATCCTGCACGTTTCGGACCTGCACATGCTGCCGAGCCACCGGAGCAAGCAGCGCTGGGTCGCGGCCCTCAACGAGCTGAACCCGGACCTGGTCGTCAACACGGGTGACAACCTGTCGCACCACCAGGCCGTGCCTTCGGTGCTGCGCGCACTCGGCCCACTGCTCGACCGGCCCGGCGTGTTCGTCTTCGGGAGCAACGACTACTACGCGCCGAAACCCAAGAACCCGGCCCGCTACCTGATGCCGAAGGGCAAGAAGAAGCGCATCCACGGCGTCCAGCTGCCGTGGCGCGACCTGCGCGCGGCGTTCGTCGAGCACGACTGGACCGACCTGACGCACGTGCGCCGCACGATCGACGTCGGCGGGCAGCGGGTGTTCGCGGCGGGCGTCGACGACCCGCACCTGCGCCGCGACCGCTACGCCGACATCTCCGGCCCGGCCGACAGCGGCGCGGCCGTCCGGCTCGGGGTGACGCACTCGCCGGAGCCGCGGGTGCTCGACACGTTCGCCACGGACGGTTACGACCTCGTGCTGGCCGGCCACACCCACGGCGGCCAGCTGCGCCTCCCGGGTTACGGCGCGCTCGTCACCAACTGTGACCTGGATCGCAGTCGCGCCCGCGGCGCCTCGCGCTGGGGCGCGCACATGTGGCTGCACGTCTCGGCCGGCTTGGGGACGTCGCCGTGGGCCCCGGCCCGGTTCGCCTGCCCGCCGGAAGCGAGCCTGTTGACGCTGGTCCCGCGCGGGTCAGGGGCCGACGAATCGCGTAAGGCAGCCCGCCGGAAAGCCCGTGACAACGTCCGCTAGACTTCTCCACGACCCGTTAAGCAGTACCTCGGGGTGTGGCGCAGCTTGGTAGCGTGCCTCGTTCGGGTCGAGGAGGTCGTGGGTTCGAATCCCGCCACCCCGACGAGTAAGAGCCGGTGTCTTCGGACACCGGCTCTTCTGGTTTCCGGGGTTCTCACACTCTCGTCGCGGTCAGTTCCACCCAGCACTGGCTGAAGTCGCCGTCGCCGCTTCTGACCCACGTCCACGCCGAGCGGGCCGCGCTCGCCAGCTGGTCGCGGTCACGGCCGTAGTCCGGGTCCGAGATCGCCGCGTCCAACCGGGACTCGACGTACCTCGCCAGGTCGCGGTACGTCAGGTCCTCGCGGTAGCGGGGGCGCGAGACGATCTCCGTGAACCCCGCCGCCGCGCAGTGGTCGGCGATCTTGCGGCCGGCGAACGGGTCGCCGCCCGCACGGCGGCGCAGCAGGTAGTGGCCACGCAGGGCCGCGTCGACGTTCGCCGTCTTCGGGCGCAGCCGGGCCTTGCTCCAGTCCGAAGTGGACAGCGCGAGCCTGCCACCCGGCTTCAGGACGCGGCGCAGCTCCGCCAGCGCGTCCACCGGCGCGGCGAGGTGCTCGAACAGCGCGTGCGAGAACGCGACGTCGACGCAGCCGTCGTCGAACGGCAACGCGTACGCCGACGCCACCACGAAGTCCACTGTGGACCGGCCGGCCCGGCGCGCGGAGTCGCGGGCCATCGCGACCTGACCGGCGTCGCGGTCGACGCCGGTGACGCGCGACCCGGCGCCCAGCCCCAGCGTGATCGAACCCGGGCCGCAGCCGAGGTCGACCACCCACATCCCCGGCCCGAACAGCGGCTGGGCGAACGTCGCGCGTTCGGCAGCCGTGCGCGCGGACATCATCGAAACCGCGTCTCGCCCGTAGCCCGGCGCGTAACCCTCCAGCACCCCGCACACAGTACGGCCAGAAGGTGGCAGGATCGAGGGGTGAGCACGCAGTCAGCCAACCAATATCCGCCCGCGGTGGTCCCGGACCGGCTGTTCGACGAGGCCGAGACCGAAGCCCGCTGGCGCGCCCGCTTCCACGCGCCGCGCATTTCCGTGCCCGACTGGGCCCGCGACGCCCCCGATTCGAACGTCTACGTCTCCAACTCCAGCGGCGTCTGGGAGGTCTACGCCTGGAACCGCGCGACCGGCGAGCACCGCCGCGTCACCGATCGGCCCAACGGCACCATGCACGCCACCCCGTCGCCGGACGGCGAGTGGATCTGGTGGTTCGACGACACCGACGGCGACGAGTTCGGCTCGTGGGTGCGCGAGCCGTTCGCCGCGACCGAGGGCAGCAAGCCCGAGAAGGCGGTGCCGGACGTCCACGACGGCTACCCGGCCGGCCTCGAGATCGGCACCGGCCTCATCGCGGTCGGCGTCTCGACCGACGACGGCAGCGAGCTGTTCGCCCGGATCGGCGGCGAGACGCACCGCTTCTACAGCCACGCGGACGACGCCGGCATCACGTCGCTCTCGCGCGACGAGAGCCTGATCGCCATCTCGCACTCCGAGCACGGCGACTCGCGCCACCCGGCGCTGCGGATCCTCGCCACCGACGGGTTCGCCACCGTCGCCGACAAGTGGGACGGCGAGGGCAAGGCCCTGTCCGCCCTCGAGTTCTCCCCGCTGCCGGGCGATCAGCGCCTGCTGGTGCTGCACGAACGGCGGGGCCGCGAGGAGCTGCTGGTCTGGGACGTCCGGGCGGACACCGAGACGGAGATCGAGCTCGACCTGCCCGGCGAGGTCGTCGCCGGCTGGTACCCGGACGCGCGTGCCCTGCTGGTCGTGCACTTCCACGAAGGCCGCAGCTCGTTGTACCGCTACGACCTCGACTCGGCCGAGCTGTCCTCTGTGGACACTCCGGCGGGCCGGATCGGTGGCGCCGGCGTGCGTCCCGACGGGACCGTCGAGTACTCCTGGTCGAGCGCGGCCGAGCCGGCCGCCGTCCGGGCCCGCACCACCGACGGCGCCGACGCGGTGCTGCTGTCACCCCCGGGTGACCGGGCGCCGGGGTCGGAGCCGCTGACCGACGCGTTCGTCGAAGGCGTCGGCGGGCGGATCCACGCGCTGGTCTCGCGGCCGTCCGGCGCGCCGGATGGCCCGCTGCCGACGGTGTTCTCGCTGCACGGCGGCCCGCACGCGGCCGACGAGGACCGCTTCTCGGCGTACCGCGCGACCTGGCTCGACGCCGGGTTCGCCGTGGTCGAGGTCAACTACCGCGGTTCGACCGGCTACGGCTCGGCCTGGCGCGACGCCATCGAGGGCCGGCCCGGGCTGACCGAGCTGGAAGACGTCGCCTCGGTGCACGACTGGGCCGTCCAAAGTGGACTCAGTGACCCGAAGAAGTGCGTCGTGAACGGCGCTTCGTGGGGCGGTTACCTCTCCCTGCTGGCGCTCGGCACGCAGCCCGCGCGCTGGGCGGCCGGCGTCGCCGGGGTGCCGGTGGCGGACTACGTCGCCGCGTACGAGGACGAGATGGAGCAGCTGCGCTCGTTCGACCGCGCGCTCTTCGGCGGTTCGCCCGACGACGTGCCCGCGGTGTACGCGGAGTGCTCGCCGATCACCTACGTCGACGCCGTCACCGCGCCGGTGCTGGTGCTGGCCGGCGACAACGACCCGCGCTGCCCGATCCGGCAGATCGAGAACTACCTCGACCGGCTCGGCGGCCGCGAGCTGCACCACGAGTTCTACCGGTACGACGCCGGCCACGGCTCGCTGGTGATCGCCGAGACGATCAAGCAGACGTCCATCGAGGTCAACTTCGCCCAGCGGGCCCTCGGCCTGCGCTGATCCGCCCGAAGCCCGCCCCAAAGCCGTGAAGGCCTCCTTACCGGCCATAAGAGCCGGGAAGGGGGCCTTCACGGCTTTCAGCGTTCCGAGTGCAGGACGCCGCCGGTGGCCCAGTGGTCCGCGCCGACCTCGATGAGCGTCACCTGGACGCCTTCGGGCTTGCCGCCGCAGGTGCGGACGAACGCGTCGGTCAGCTCCCGGACCAGGGCGCTCTTCTGGGCGGGCGTGCGGCCGGGGAACATCGAGACGCTGATCATCGGCATGGCGGGACTCTCCTGAAGCGCGGCGGGTGAGACGCCGCGAAGCTAGCAAACCGGGACGGCCGCCGCGTACTGCGGGACGAGCCGCGCCCCGAGCGTCGCCTTCATCTCGGTCATCTTCTTGCCGAACACCACCGACGACCGCCCGTGCGCGATCGCCCAGCTCACCGCCTCGCCGTAGAAGTGGAAGTAGAGGTTGGGCCGCCCGCCCGCCTCGGGCCCGAGCGCGCCCCAGTGCCGCGCGATCGGCAGCTCCGGGTGGTCGAGCAGGGTGGCCACGGCGAGCAGCCGCCCGGTGCCGGTGTCGCGGTACTCGATCACCGTGACGTCGGGCTGGCGCAGCAGCTCCGTCAGGTAGCCGGTGAAGTGCGGCAGCGGCACGATCGGCACGTCGTGGTGCTTGCGTTCGTTGTGCCGCAACACTTCCGCGATGGCGACCGGATCGGCTTCCTTGCCCGGCACGCACCGCACCTGGACGCTCGGATCGGCGTCGAAGGTGCGGAAGATCTTGCGCAGGTTCTGCTTGCGCTTGCGGGCCAGCGAGTGCATCCAGTCGTCGCGGGAGCCGAACGCGCTGACGTCGAGCACCGCGATGTCCTCGGTCCGCCGCACCAGCCGGAACCGGCCGCCGACGGCGTCGAGCCCGGCCTCGCCGACCTGCCGGACCAGCATCCCGCGGAACCCGCGGCCGAGCTCCGCGCGGATCGCCGGGACGTACGTCTCGAGCAGCCGCGTCACGCCGCCGTCGTCGCCCGGGTCCGCGAACCACCAGCCGGGCTGGGAACTCGCGCCGGGCCCGCGGACGTCGAGGCCGCCGAGCCGGCCGCGGCGCGCGGTCGCGGAGCCGAAGCGGTTGCGGCGGGTCCGGCCGGTGACCCAGGCGGCGCAGACGACGCCGCGGGGTTCGTCGCCGTCGCGGAGCACGGTGACCGGCTGCGGGGTCCGTGCGGCCCACGCCTGGGTCCGGAGCACCTCCCAGCTCCAGTCGGCCCGGAGCCCGGCGCGCTCGCGCAACGCCGTCCAGTACGCCGGTTCCGCGTCGTGGCGCGGGTCGAGCACGTCGGTCACCATCGGATCACCGGCCTCGGCACGACGGCCCCGGCCATCGGGGCCGGGGAGAACCCCAGCGACGTCTTGAGGTCGGTGACCCCGCGGCCCAGGGACAGGAACTTCCGGCGGTGCTCGATCATGTGCCCCACCCCGCGCGCGACGACGTCGAAGTAGAGGTGCTTGGGCCGGCCCTCGGCGGGCGGCAGCGCGGCCCAGTGCTGATGCAGCGGCATCACCGGGTGGTCGAGCAGGTCGGTGAAGGCGAGCAGCCGGCCGTCGGCGTCGTGGTAGGTCGTCGTGACGACGTCCGGGCGCCGGATCAGCTCGTCGAGGTACTCGCCGGTGACCGGGCCGCGCTGGTCGAACTTCACCGGGCCCTTGGCCGCGCGGTGCGCGTGCAGCATCGCGGCCAGTTCGGCGCCGTCGAGGTCGTCGCGGGCGGTGCCGGCGCGGACGGTCAGCCCGGGGTCGGCGGCGATCTTGCGGATCTGGCCGCGCAGGCTCGACCGGCGGTTGCGGCTCAGCGTCGCGAGCCAGCCGTCGAGGTCGGTGAAGGTGTTCTCCAGCACCAGCGTCGGCTGGATCTCGCGGACGAGCCGGCCCCGGCCGGACACCAGCCCGGTGGCGTCCGGCGCGACCGCGCGGTAGACCACGCCGAGGCAGCCCGGGCCGGCGAACCGGCAGACCGCCCGCTCGAACCGGCGCAGGATCTCGCGCTGCCCGGCCGGGTCGACGTCTTCGGCGAACAGCCACGCCGGATAACTGCTGAGCCAGGCGTGCTGGACCTCCAGCCAGCGCGGCCCCCAGCGGGCGACCCCGCCGACCGGGCCCGGCCCGGTGGCCGAACCCGGGCGGCACAGCATGGCGAGGACGGCGGCGACGATCGCGCCGCCGTCGGTGACCACGGTCAGCAGGTACGGGCTGCGCGAGTGCCGCGACTCCGTGCACAGCAGGCTGTAGTCCCAGGTCAACGGCGCCTGCTGGGCGTGCAGGAATGCGGCCCAGCCGGCGGGCTCGGGATCGGTGCGCGGGTCGAGCACCCGCACGGTGAAGGTCATCGGCCCAGCACCGGACGCGGTACGGCGACCGACCACAACGAGCGCGTGCCGAAGCCGAGCGCGGCCTTTTCGGCGAGCATCGCCCGGCCCGCGGTCAGTTCCGGCCTCCCTTCGGCGATCATGTGCGCCACGCAGCGGGCGTAACAGTCGACATAGAGCCCCTTCCGGCCGCCGGCCGCGCTCGGCCGCGCCGCCCAGTGGTGCACCGCGCAACCCGCGGGATGGTCGATCATCGTGGCGAAGCCGAGCAGGCGGCCGGCGTCGTCGCGGTAGGTCCGGGTCAGGACGTCCGAACGGCGGACCAGCGTGTCGAGGTAACCCGGCGCGACCGGGCTGCGGGTGTCCATGTGCAGCCCGCCGATCCGCGATCGCTGTCCGCCCGCCCACGCGCGTTCGTCCTGCCGCGCGCGGTGGGCGTTGAGCAGCACGGCCAGTTCGTGCGGGTCGACGTCGGTGCGGCCGAACGCCGCTTCGGTGCCGACGTCCTGATGGAGGTACCGCCGGACTTCGGGAGCCAGCCCGCGCTCCCATTCGTCCACTGTGGAATAAGTGTTGCGCAGCACGGCTGCCGGGTCGATCTCGCGGGCCGCCCGGCCCCGGCCTGCCAGCGCGGGCACCAGTTCCGGGTTCATCGCCCGGTAGATCACCCCGAGCAGCCCGGGCCCGACGTACTCGCGCAACGCGCGTTCGAACTGCCGGACGGCGGCCCGCTCGTCGACGCCGTCGTCGAAGACGCACGCGGGGTAGCCGCTCAGCAGCGGGAGGTAGACCTCGGCCCAGCGCGGCCGCAGCCGGCCGCCGGAAAGCGGGCCGAACTCCCGGGACCGCCAGCCCCGGCACACCATCACCGACAGCGCCCCGACGACCCGCTCACCCTCGCGGACAACCGCGAGCACCGGTGGGTTCTTCGCCAACCACGCCTCGCGGCGCAGTAGTTCGTAGTCCCACACGGGCGGCAGGCACCGGGCGCGGAACGCCGCCCAGCCGTCGGGTTGCGGGTCGACGCGGGGGTCGACGACGTCCACTTGCGACACCCTGGTCGCGGTCGCGGTCATCGGCCCAGCACCGGCCTCGGCACTGCCGCGGCGAAGAGCGCGCGCGGCCGGAACCCCAATTCCTGCTTCAGTTCGACCATGCCCCGGCCCGCCGAAAGTTCTTTTACTCCGCGCCGCGCCATGAATCGGACAGCGCGGACATAAGCGTCGAAATACAAACCTGCGCCCCGGCCGCGTTCGTCCAGCGGCAACGCCGCCCAGTGCTGCAGGCTGGGGCTGTCCGGGTGGTCGAGCATGGTGTTCACGGCCAGCAGCCGGCCGTCGGCGTCGCGGTAGGTCAGCGTGTGGACGTCCGGGCGCCGGACGTAGCGGTGCAGGAACCCGGCCGACGGCATCGTGCGCGTGTCCAGCGGGAGCTTCCCGTACCGCTCGCGGTGCACCTTGATCAGCGACGCGACCTCGACGCCGTCGACGTCGTCCCGGCCGGGGCCGCCGCGCACCACCAGCGCCGGGTCCTCGGCGATCCGCCGGCCGCGGCGCCGCAGGCTCGACCGGCGGCCGGACGGGAGCGTCGCGAGCCAGTCGTCTTCGGTGGTGAAGCGGTTTTCCAGCACGGTCGTCGGGTCGGTCGGCTTGACCAGCCGGGCCCGGCCGCCGACGCCGGCGGCGAACTCCTCGCCGATCGCGCGGTAGACCACGCCCAGCAGCCCGGGGCCCAGGTGCCGGCGCAGCTGCCGTTCGAACTCGCGCACCAGCGGCTGCCGGTCGGCGGCCGGGAGCGCCGGCGCGAACACGATGCCCGGGAAGCCGCTCAGCCACGGCTGGTAGACCTCGGCCCAGCACGGGCGCGGCGAACGACGTCCCGGCGCGGGCGCGAACCGCGAGGACCACGGCAGGCGGCAGACCAGAACCGACATCCCGGCGACGACCTCGTCCCCCTCGACGGCGGCGGCCACCAGCTGCGGGTTGCGCGCGCCCCAGGCCTCGAGACCCATCAAGCCGTAGTCCCACACCGGGTGCAGCCGCGCGGTCCGGGAGAAGTCCGCCCAGCCCGCGGGCGCCGGGTCCGTGCGGGGATCGTGGAACACGAACCTCATGCGACGACGACCGGGCTGCCGTGACGCGGGCAGGACTCGATCCGGCCGGGCACCCCGCCGGCCGGGATGACGTCGACGAACCGCGGGGACTCCTGGCGCAGCAAGGTGAAGGCGAGCCCGCCGGCCGTCGGCCGGGCGTGGACGTGCGGCCAGTCGAGGTGCCACCGCCCGCAGCCGGCCAGCGCGCCGAGGTAGCCGAGCGCCGGGTCGTGCAGCACGCCGTACGGGCCGGCGTCGAGCGAGTCGAGTTCACGGTGCGGCACGGCTTCGACACGGTGCGCGCTGTCTTCGGGCAGTGCGGCGGTGAACGTCGTGATCGCCTTGTCGTCGCCGACGGCGAGCACGCGGTGACCGCGCGCCAGCACCGCCGTCAGCTCGCGGAGCACGGACGCGCTCGGCGCGTCGGGATCGGCGACGCAGCCACGAACATCTTTCGGCAGGTCGGCAGGCGGGCGGAGATCGTCGTGTCCCAAAAGGACGATCAAGCTCCCGGGCGTGGGCCGGCGCGCCGTCCGCAGCACCCGGCCGAGGCCGCGCGAAGGGTCGGTCCGCTGCGCGCCCCCGGCGAGCGGGACCAGGTCCACGAGCTTGTGCACGGCTTCCGCGAGCGGTGCCGCGCCGCCGTTCGTCCCGGTGCGACCCGGTACCAGCACCGGATCTTCACGGCCGTCGAGCGCCCAGCGCTCGCGGTAGAACGGCACCGTGGCGAACGCCGAGCGCACCGCCCGCGCGTAGGCAGCACGCCACACAACACCTGCCCCCAGACTCCACATGGCCGGGGAGTCTGCGCCATCGCGGGGCGTAGTGGAAGGACTTCGTCCGCAGGACACCCCGAATGCCGGATGGGTTAATACTTTGGTCTGGGTCTGAACGGAGGAATTCGTAGTGAACCCGTCCCCAAACGTCGATCGGTCTGCTTATAACTCCGCAACGCCGCGCATCGACAAGCGGTCTGAGCAGATCCAACTGGGGTATTCATGAGCACCATTCGCACTGTCGGTGATCGGACGGACACGAATCCGGCATCACCCGCCCGGCGTTGCAGATGACCAGGGCATTCCCTGGTCCGGCGACATGCGGACTCACCGTAGTCATTCCGTGCTTCAACGAAGTCGACAACGTCGGACCGTCTTATCGGGAAATAACCAACGAACTGTCCGACTATTCACTCGAACTGTTTTACATCGATGACGGGAGCACCGACGGAACGCTGGGCGAGATCCGCACACTCGCCGCGGCCGACCCCCGGGTGCGGTATGTGTCCTTCAGCCGCAATTTCGGTTTCGAAGCCGCCTTCTCGGCCGGCTACCGGTACGCGTCGCAACCCTGGGTGCTGCACATCGACGCCGACCAGCAGTTCCCCGCCGCCGAGTCGCACAAGCTCATCGCGGCGGCCGAACAGGGGTACGACGCGGTCTTCGGCGTCCGCACGAACCGGCAGGACCCGCGGCTGCGGCGCTGGGGCACCGCCGCGTTCCACTTCATCGGCGCCCGCCTGCTGCGCATCGAGATCCCGCCGGGCGCCACGGCGTTCCGGCTGGTCCGGGCCGAGCTGGCCCGGAAGATCGTGGACCTGCGGCTCGGCACGCCGTACTTCCTGGCCACGGTCCCGCGGCTGACGAGCCGCTACACCTGTGTCCAGGTGGCACACCGGGCCCGCGAGCGCGGCGAGTCCAAAGTGGGCATGAGCTTCCTGTCGTCGCACGCCATCGAGCTGTTCGTCGGGTTCACCCGCCGGCTGACCACCATGGCCTCGGCGACCGCGTTGTTCGCCGCCGGCTTCGGGGTGCTGGCCGCCGCGGCGGCGGCGTCCGGCCTGCTCGGCGCGAGTGCCACGGCCGTGACGCTCTTCATGCTGCTCACCGTGCTCCTGCTGGTGCTCTCGCTGACCGTGCGCTACCTCGTCGTGGTCGGCGCGGGGCAGCCGAAGCCGCGGCAGTTCTACATCCGGGAGGCGAACGTCGTGGTCGACGTCGAGGACCGGCTCTTCACGACCGAGGACCCCGAGGGGCCCCGGCGGATCGATGTGCAACTGGGGAAAGGCATTTCAGCGTGACAAGTTCCGAGAGAGGCTCCGCGAGAACCCTGGTGATCCTGGGCGGCGCGGACGGTGCGGTGAGCACCTACGAACGGGCCCGCGAGCTGGGCTTCCGCACGATCTGCGTCGACGTCCGGCCGGGCGCGCCGGGTGTCGCGTTCGCGGACGAGTTCCTGCAGGTCAGCGTGCGGGCGCCGGAGCAGATCGCGGCGGCGCTCGACGGCCGGCCCGACATCGCCGGGGTGCTCTGCCCGGCGAGCGACGTCGGCCTGCCGACGCTCGCGTGGCTCACCCGGCACTGGGGCCTGCCGGATCCCCTGCCGGAGTACGCGGTCCAGGCGTCGACGGACAAGTCCGTCTTCCGCGCGTTGTGTGACCACTTAGGACTCCCGGGCTATCGCAGTGTCGCCGGCCGTCCGGGCCCGGAGCTGGTCAACGCCGCCCAGCAGCTGCGGTTCCCGACGCTGGTCAAGCCGGTCGACTCGTCCGGCAGCCGCGGGGTCGTCTCGTGCTCCGGCCCCGGCCGGCTGGCCAAGGCGTTCACCGAGTCGCTCGCGTTCTCGCCGTCCGGCCGCCTGGTCGTCGAGGAGCACCTCGACGGCACGCACTACACGATCGAAGCGCTGGTCGTGGACGGCCGGATCGTCTTCCACGCCGTCACCGAACGCACACTCACGCCGCCGCCGTTCTTCGTGACGTCGTCGCACCTGCTGCCCGGCGAACTGCCCGCGGACGCCGAGCTGCGGCTGATCGAGGCGCTCGACCTGATCTGCGCCGAGCTCGGCTACCGGACCGGGCCGCTCACGCTGGACGCCGTCCTGGGCCGCGACGGGCAGCTCTACCTCATCGAGATGGGCGCCCGGATGGGCGGGAACGGCCTGGCGGAAGCGATCCAGCACTGTTACGGCGCCGACCTGATCGCCGCCGGGATCGCGGCGGCCACCGGTGACGCGGTGGAGCTGGACCTGCACGCGGCGAAGCCGACGCTGGTGCACATCCTCGCGTCCGACCGCGGTGGTCACCTGTCCCGGGTGGACGGTGTCGAGGACGTCCGCATGATGCCCGGCGTGGTCGGGCTGCACCTGTTCGCCGACGAAGGGTCCTACGTCAAGCCGTACGAGCAGGCCGGCTACAAGCTGGGTTACGTCGTGCTCACCGCCCGGTCCGTGCCCGAGGTGCTCGCCGCGGAGAACGAGGTGCGCGGCACGCTGAAGTTCCTGCTCCACGAGCAGGACATGGCGGTACCCCTGCCGTGACGGGGTTGTCCCCCGCCGCCCCGCCGGTCGTGGCCCCGCCACGGCCGGCGGTGGTGCTGCGCCTGCTCGCCGGCCGCGGGGTGTTCCGGTTGTCGGTCCAGCTGATGGGGCTGGTCCTGCTCACCGCGTGGGGCGCGCACGACTACGGGCGCTTCACGAACGCGCTCGGCCTGATGACGTGGCTGAACTTCGTGCCGGCCGCGGCGGAGAAGTCCGCGCTCAAGGCGTTGCCCCGGCTGCGCCTGACCCGGGACGCGGTCGCCGCGCTCGCGGTCCGGATCGCCGCCGTGCCGGTGCTGGTGGTGCTGGCCGCCATGGTCGTCGCGCTCGTCGTCGCGCCGGAATCGGACGCGGCGCTGTACCTGACGGCGGCCGCGTGGTCGATCGCCGGCGGGCTGCTGATGACCGTGTCCGGTCTGCACCGGCTGCGCGACAAGTCCATTTTGGACGCGCTCGCGTTCGCCGCGGGCTCGGTCGTCGTCGGGATCGTCACGTGCGTGACCTGGGCGGTGCGGTGGTCCCCCGAGACGCACCTCGCGCTGCTGCTCGCCGGGCTCGTCGTGATCCTCGGCGCGTCGGTGGCCCTGCTGCCGAGGCCGTGGCTGCGCGGCGGCGGCGTGCCCGGGCACCGGCTCCTGCCGGCGTACGGGCGCAGCACGGTCCTGCTCGGCCTGACCGAACTGCTCGACGTGATCTCGACGTCGGTCGTGTTCGGCGTGCTGGCGCTGTCCGGGCGGACGACCGACAGCGGCCCGTTCTACCTGGCGCTGCTGGTGTCGAGCGCGTTCTGCTCGCTGCTGTTCTACCAGCTGAAGCTGCACCAGCCGACGGCGTCACGTCGCATGCGCGGCACCGGCGCCGTGGCCGGCCGGGCCCGCGCGTCGGAGCTGCTGAAGCTGGTCGAACGGGCCGGGATCGGCTTCGCCGTGCTGCTCGGGGCGGGTCTCGCCGTGCCGTCGACGCGCGCGTTGCTCATGACCGAGGACAGCTACGTCGTGCTCGGGGTGCTCGTGCTCGTCGAGACGGCGTTGTACGCGACCGGGCTCTACGCGAGCTTCCTCATCGAAAACACCAACAGCAAGGTGCTGACCCTGACGTCGGGCACCGCCGTAGTAGCGCTCGCCGCCACCGCCGTCGGCGCCGCGCTGCTCGTGCCCCCGCTCGGGCCGGTCGGCGGGTTCGCCGCCCTCGTCCTCGCGCTCGCGGTCAAGGCGGCCGTCCTGCGGCGCCTGCTCCACCGCCGTCACTCGTTCTGAACTGGGAGAATCATGTACGTACTGGGCATCAGCAGGGTCCACGACTCGGCGGCGGCACTCGTGCGCGACGGCGAGATCATCGCCTTCGCCGAGGAGGAACGCTTCACCCGCAAGAAGCACGACGGCGGCTTCCCCGCCGAAGCCATCAAGTTCTGCCTGGAGCGCGCCGGGATCACGCTGGCCGACGTCGACCACGTCGCCTACTACTGGCAGCGCTGGAAGGAGGGCATCCACGCGGCCAAGGTGTTCGCGCGCTACTTCCCGGGCACGCTGGACGTCTTCCGCAACGCAGGCGGCGACGAAGGCGGCCGCTCGTCGGGCATGGTCGACACCTTCAAGACCGGCGGCGGCTCGGGCCACGACGACTACCACGTCGGCGGCGCGGTCCTGGCCCACATCAAGCGGTCCTACACGCTGGAGCAGGACGTCAAGGACGCCACCGGGTGGACCGGCCCGACGAAGTTCAAGACGCACCTCGTCGACCACCACCGCGCGCACGCGGCCAGCGGCTACTTCATCTCGCCGTGGGACGAGTCCGCCGTGCTCACCTTCGACGGCATCGGCAGCGACGGCACGGCGACCTACCTCGCGCACGGCCGCGGCAACAAGATCGTCGACCTGCGGCGCATCAAGTTCCCGCACTCGCTCGGCGCGATGTACGCCGGCGTCACCGGTTACCTCGGCTTCTACCCGACCCGCGACGAGGGCAAGATCATGGGCCTCGCGCCACTGGGCGAGGACACCTACGTCGACGCGTTCAAGCAGCTCATCCACCTCGACGACGACGGCGGCTTCGAGCTGGACCTGAGCTGGTTCGCCCACCACCGCACCGGCAAGCACGTGATGGCCGAGAAGTTCTCCCGCACCTTCGGCCCGGCGCGGCCGAAAACCCGGGTCACGGCCGCGAACCCCGTTCCCCAGCACTACTGCGACATCGCGTACGCGCTGCAGGTGACGCTGGAGGAAGCGGGCCTGCACCTGGCCCGGTGGCTCCAGCGCGAGACCGGCTCGAAGCGGCTGTGCGTCGCCGGCGGCGTCGCGCTGAACAGCGTCATGAACGGCCGGATCCTGCTGGAGACGCCGTTCGAGGACTTCTTCGCCCAGCCCGCGGCGGCCGACGACGGCTGCGCGCTCGGCGCGGCGCTGGAGGTCTCGGTCGGCAAGTACGGCAAGCCGCGCCCGCGCGACGGCTACACCTACACCGGCCCGGACTACACCGAGGCCGAGATGGAGGTGGCGCTGCAGGACGCCGGCGTCGAGTACACCCACGTCGACGACATCGCCGCGCACACCGCCGCGAAGATCGCCGACGGCCGGATCGTCGGCTGGGTGCAGGGCCGGATGGAGTGCGGGCCGCGGGCGCTGGGCAACCGCTCGCTCGTCGCCGACCCGCGCGACCCGGAGTCGAAGACCCGGATGAACGAGAAGGTCAAGCACCGCGAGGCGTTCCGGCCGTTCGCGCCGTCGTGCCTGGCCGAGCGCGCGGGCGAGTACTTCGTCAGCGACTACCCGTCTCCGGTGATGCTGCTGGTGTTCGACGTCCTGCCCGACAAGCGCGCCGAGGTGCCGGCGATCACGCACGTCGACGGGACCGCGCGGGTGCAGACGGTCAGCGAGGCGGACAATCCGCTGTACTACCGGCTGATCAGCGAGTTCGAGAAGCTGACCGGCGTGCCGATGGTCGTCAACACGTCGTTCAACGACAACAACGAGCCGATCGTGGCGAGCCCGGCCGACGCCATCGCCTGCTACCTGAAGACCGACGTCGACGCGCTGGCCCTCGGCCCGTTCTGGGTCGAGAAGCCGCGGCTGGAGGAAGACACCGAATGACGATCTCCGCACCCGCCCCGGTCACCCCCGATCAGGGGTGGGTCGGCGCGTTGTACCGGCGGCGGCGGTGGCTGTGGCTGGTGGCCGCCGTCCCGGCCGTGGTCACGACGCTGCTGATCATGGTGATCCTGCCGCCGGACCAGACGCTGGACAACGTCGGCGACTGGGCGTTCAAGCTGTGCCCGTTCCTGTTCGCGGTGCTCACGGTCTCGCTGTTCCCGCGCACGAAGCTGGGCCCGGCGCTGATCGTGTTCGCCGTGTTCGTCTACATGTCCTATTTGGACACCGAACTGGTGATGCGGGTCCAGGCGTTCGCCCGCGACGCGGCCACGGACGACGACGCGTTCCAGCCCGTCTACCAGTTCGAGCTGTTCGTGACGACGTTCATCGTGCTGTTCGCGCTGCTGGCCTACCGCCTCGGCGGCGGCCGGACGGCGAACGTGCTCAAGGCCGGCGTCGCGTCGATCCTGGTGGTCATCTCGGGCGTCAACGACCTGACGTTCTGGGCGCTCAACGACGTCTGGGCGGCGGGCACGAAGCCGACCGAGCTGAAGTGGGCGTCGCACATGATCGTGTTCCTCGGCGGGCCGCCGAGCGTGCCCGCCGCGGTGGCGTTCATGGCCGTGCACCTGGTGCTGGCCGCGATCGTCGTCGCGTTGCCGGTGGGCCGGTGGGTGAACCGGGCGCTCAGAGTCCCCGCTTCACCGACTGGAGCTTCGTGACCGCGGCCGGGTCGCCCTGGAAGTCCAGGTTCACGGCGTCCCGGCCGAACACGAACAGCAGCAGGTCGACCGGGTCCCCGACCACCGTCACGGGGTCGGGCCCGGTCTTGACCGCCGCCTCGCGGCCGTCGGCGGTCCGGAAGGTGACGCCGACCGGGGACTTGCGCAGGTTGAGCTTCGCGGCGCCCTTCGCCGAGCGCCACGCGGTGGCGTCCCGGGTGGGGTCGGCCGGCCGCGGCTTCCAGTCCGGCTGCGCGCGGCGGACGTCCTCGTGGTGGACGAGGAACTCGGCGCCGTTGGTCAGCTCGTCGAGCGGGCCGATCGAGGTGGGCCAGAACTTCGACGGCCCCTGGCGCACCTGGTCGACGAGGCTCGCCCACGGCTTCGCGGCGTAGCGGTCCTGGACCTTCTTCGTGTACCCGGCGAGCGCGGGCACCGCGATGCCCGGCGCGGCGTCGATCCGGTGCTCGCGCACGACGAGGTGCGCGGCGAGATCCCGCGTCGTCCAGCCTTCGCACAAAGTCGGCGCGTCGGGCCCGAGGTCCTCGAAGAGCGAGCTCAACGCCTGGCGTTCGTCAGCAGCGACACCCATGTGTGTGACGCTACTCGCCGGTACCCGGGTCGGCGACGGGAAGAGACCGCGAGCACGTGTCGTTGATCGGGATGTGAGCCGACTCTTCAGCCCGATCACCGTCCGCGGCCTGACGCTGCCGAACCGCGCGTGGGTGTCCCCGATGTGCCAGTACTCCGCGACCGACGGCCTGCCAGGCGACTGGCACCTCGTCCACCTGGGCCAGTTCGCCACCGGCGGCGCCGGCCTGGTGCTGACCGAGGCGACGGCCGTCACCCCCGAGGGCCGGATCAGCCCGCAGGACACCGGCATCTGGAGCGAGGCGCACACCGACGCGTGGCGCCGGGTCGTCGGATTCGTGCACGCCCAGGGCACGTCGATCGGCATGCAGCTGGCCCACGCCGGCCGCAAGGGGTCGACGAAGCGCCCGTGGGACGGCTCGGGCAGCGTCGCCGCTTCGGACGGCGGCTGGCAGAGCGTCGGCGCCGACGACCAGCCGTTCGGCACCTACGACCCGGCGCGGCCGCTTTCGACGGACGAGGTGAGCGCCCTGCCGGCGGCGTTCGCGGCCGGCGCCCGCCACGCGCTGGACGCCGGGTTCGACCTGCTGGAGCTGCACTTCGCGCACGGCTACCTGGTGCACCAGTTCCTGTCCCCGCTGTCCAACTCGCGCACGGACCGCTACGGCGGCGACTTCGAGGGCCGCACCCGGCTGGCGCTGGAGATCACCGACGCGGTGCGCGCCGAAGTGGGCTCGTCCGTGCCGCTGTTCGCGCGCTTGTCGTCGTCGGACTGGACCGAGGGCGGCTGGACGATCGAGGACTCGGTGCGTCTCACGAAGCTGCTGGCCGAGCGCGGCGTCGACCTGGTCGACGCGTCCTCGGGCGGCAACACCCCGAACCCGGACATCCCGGTCGGCCCGGGCTACCAGGTCCCGTTCGCCGCCCGGATCCGCACCGAGACGGGCCTGCCGACGGGCGCGGTGGGCATGATCACGGACCCGGAGCAGGCGGAGGAGATCGTGGCCTCGGGCTCGGCGGACGCGGTGTTCCTGGCCCGAGCCCTGCTACGCGACCCGCACTGGCCGCTACGCGCGGCGAACGTCCTCGGCGGCGAGGTTCGCTGGCCGAACCAGTACGCCCGAGCCAAGTCCTGGCACTGACCCCGCAACCCACGGGCTCGAGCCCGTCTCCCACGTGTCTTGACCCGTATCCCACGTGATTGGGGCCGGAACTCGCGAGTTCCGGGCCCAATCACGCGAGTCCCGGGTTCAGACACGCGAGTTCCGGCTCTGATCACGGGGGTTCCGGGGCCGTGGCGGGACTGACTTTTGCCGCGAAAGGTCGGTTGCGGTCTCTTTCGGACCGGGACCGACCGTTCGCGCACGCGGCTGCCGGCGGATGGCGCTACCGTCGGTTTCATGGTTCTGCACCAGGGAAAAACCGACCGCCCGGACCGCGTCGGCGGCACGAATCCGATGTACGCCGGAGCGAACCCGGCGCTCGCGGCGGGCTTCGTCATGCCGCACGACAAGCTGCTCGACGCGCCCGTGCCACCGGACACGGCGCTGCAGCTCGTGCGCGACGAGCTGATGCTCGACGGCAACGCGCGGCTGAACCTCGCCACGTTCGTCACGACGTGGATGGAGCCGCAAGCGCGTGAGCTGATGGCCGAGTGCGTCGACAAGAACATGATCGACAAGGACGAGTACCCGCAGACCGCCGAGCTGGAGCGGCGCTGCGTGAACATCCTCGCCGACCTGTGGCACGCGCCCGACCTCACCGACATCATGGGCTGCTCGACGACCGGGTCGTCCGAGGCCTGCATGCTCGCCGGGATGGCGTTGAAGCGGCGCTGGTCCAAGCTGGGCCGCACCGGGAAGCCGAACCTGGTGATGGGCGTGAACGTACAGGTGTGCTGGGAGAAGTTCTGCGAGTACTGGGAGGTCGAGCCGCGGCTGGTGCCGATGGAGGGCGACCGGTACCACCTCTCCGCCGAGGAGGCGGTGGCGCGCTGCGACGAGAACACGATCGGCGTGGTGGCGATCCTCGGCTCGACGTTCGACGGCAGCTACGAGCCGGTGGCGGAGATCTCGGCGGCGCTCGACGCGCTGCAGGAGCGCGCGGGCTGGGACATCCCGGTCCACGTCGACGGCGCGTCGGGCGCGATGATCGCGCCGTTCCTCGACCCCGAGCTGGAGTGGGACTTCCGGCTGCCGCGGGTCGCGTCGATCAACACGTCCGGCCACAAGTACGGGCTGGTGTACCCGGGTGTGGGCTGGGTGATCTGGCGGAACAAGGAGGCGCTGCCGTCGGAGCTGGTGTTCAACGTCAACTACCTCGGCGGCGACATGCCGACGTTCGCGCTGAACTTCTCCCGCCCGGGCGCGGAGGTCGCGGCCCAGTACTACACGTTCGTGCGACTCGGCCGCGAGGGATTCCGCGCGGTGCAACAGGCCTCACGTGATGTGGCGACGCACTTGTCGGCCGGCGTCGCCGACCTGGGCCCGTTCGAGCTGCTGACCCACGGCGACCAGCTACCGGTGTTCGCGGTCACCACCCGCCCAGGCGTGAACTTCGACGTCTTCGACGTGTCCCGCAGGCTGCGCGAGCGCGGCTGGCTGGTACCGGCGTACACGTTCCCGGCCGACCGCGCGGACCTGGCGGTGCTCCGGATCGTGGTCCGCAACGGCTTCACGCACGACCTGGCGGACCTGCTGCTGGCCGACCTGGCCCGGGTGGTCCCGGAACTGGAGAAGGAAGGAGGCCGCCCCAAGGACCCGGCCAAGGCGACGGCGTTCCACCACTGAGCGCGCGAACGGCCGGCTCCCGGAGGAACCGGCCGTTCGCGAGACGGGGTCAGGCCTGCTGGGCCTGCCACATCCAGTGCGCCTCTTCGAGGGCGCGGGTAATCTCGATCAGCAGGTCCTGCGTCACGAGGTCGCTCTTGTCGGTCTCGTCGATGCGCTTGCGCAGCCGCTCGATGAGGGCCGAAAGGATGTCGACGATCGCGCCGACCGTCGACTCGACCGACTGCCAGTTGTCCGGGTAGTCGGGCACGCCGGAGCTCTCGACGACGGTCTTCGCCTTGCCGTTCGGCGAGACGCCGATGGCGTTCGCCCGCTCGGCGACCTGGTCGACGTACTCGCGCGCGGTGGTCACGAGCTCGTCGAGCTGCAGGTGCGCGCTGCGGAAGTTCGCACCGACGACGTTCCAGTGCGCCTGCTTGGCGATGAGGGAGAGGTCGACCAGGTCCACCAGCGTCGCCTGGAGGGCGTTGCCGGTGATCTCCTTGTCGGCCTCGGCCAGCGGGCTCTTGATCGGGGACTTGGCCATGCTTGATCCTTTCCTGGAATCCGGAGCGGGATCAGACGGTCGCGGAGAGCGCGACCTCGATGTTCCCGCGGGTGGCGTTGGAGTAGGGGCAGACCTGGTGGGCCTGCTCGACCAGCTGGTCGGCCTGGGCCTGCTCGACACCCGGCAGCGACACCTTCAGCGCGACGCCGAGACCGAACCCGGCGTCCTGCTTGAGCACGCTGACCTCGGCCGTGACGGTCGTGTCGTGCAGCGGCACCTTGGCCTGACGCGCGACCAGCTGCAGCGCGCTGTGGAAGCACGCCGAGTAGCCGGCGGCGAAGAGCTGTTCGGGGTTCGTCTTGTCCCCGCCCGGGCCACCCATCTCCTTCGGGATGGCCAACGACTCGTCGATGACGCCGTCGGACGAGGTGACCTCGCCGTTGCGGCCGTCTCCGCGTGCCGTCGCCACCGCGGTGTAGATCGCCTGACCCATGCTTCGCCTGCCTTCTTTCGGGAACGCTCCGCGTCGAGCGTCTCACTGGGTACAACATCCCGCACCCGCGGAACAGTGCCCCTACATGGCAGGCATCACGTGCTTCGGTTACCCGGCACCGGCCGGGCGAAACGCTCAGGAGTGGCGCGACACCGCGAACTCGGCGACCTGACGGCCGATCAGCCGCAGCGTGCGGGTGCTCTTCTCGTCGGACGCGCCGCCGCCGTCGTCGAACTTGGTCTCGGCCGAGTTGATCGAACCGCCCAGCGGGGTGGCCCAGCCGCGCAGCGCGTGCGTGATCGTGCGCAGCTGCTCGAGCGTGGTGACCGCGGCCTGCCAGCCGTACGCGACAGCGGCGAGGCCGACGGCGCGGCCGTCGAGGTAGGGGCGGGCGTCGTCGCGGAGGTCCTCGACGTAGTCCAAGGCGTTCTTGACCAGGCCGGACAGCGCGCCGTGGTAGCCCGGCGAGACGACGATCAGCCCGTCGGCGTGGCGGACGGCGTCGACGAGCTGCATCGCGCGTTCGTCGCGCGCCGGCTCGCCCGCGTCGTAGAAGGGCAGCACCAGGTCCGGGCCGGAGAGCAGCCGCGTCCGGACGCCGACTTCCGCCGCGGCGGCGAGCGCGATCTGCAGCGCGCGTTCGGACTGCGAGCCCTCGCGCAGAGAGCCGCCGATCCCGAGCACATTGACCGTCTTGGCTGAAGTCACGCTTTCCAGGCTAACCCCTCCACTTAAGTGGAGGACCAGACTTTGGGACGGAGGTCCAGGTCACAGCCGGTGTCCCACTGGACCAGCTACCTACTGACAAGTAACGTCTGGGCGGCACCGATGCACAGGAGGCAACGATGGCGATCCCGCTCCCGGTCCGCGTCCAGGCCGCCGCGTCCCAGCTCGTGTTCTGGCTACCCGAGCCGGTCCGGCGGGCGGTGGCCGGGCGCCCGGTGCGCCTCGACGGCCAGGACCTCGCCCTCGACGCCCAGCTGCTGCTGCGGCTGCAGAAGCTCTCCGGCGCGGAGCTGGTCCAGGGCTCGGTCGACAGCTCCCGTGCCCTGCTCGACGTCGGCCGGCACCTGGTGAGCGGCAAGTCGATCGAGCCCGTCTCGGTGCGCGAACTCTCCGTGCCGACCCCGGACGGCGATCTCCCGGCGACGCTCTACACGCCGGTCGGGCTGCCGGAGAAGTCGCCGCTGCTGGTGTTCTTCCACGGCGGCGGCTGGGTGATCGGCACCCGCGCCAGCCACGACAACGCCGTCCGCTTCCTGGCCAAGCACGCCGGGGTGCGGGTGCTGTCGATCGAGTACCGGCTGGCCCCGGAGTTCCCGTTCCCGGCGGCCGCAGACGACGCGCTGGCCGCGTTCGACTTCGCGCACGCCAAGGCGGGCGATCTCGGCGCCGACCCGGCCCGCATCGCGGTCGGCGGCGACAGCGCGGGCGGCAACCTCGCCGCGGTGACGGCCCAGCAGGCCGTCAAGCGCGGCGGCCCGGCGCCGGCGTTCCAGCTGCTGATCTACCCGGCCACCGACTTCGCGCAGCGCTACCGCTCGCAGGACCTGTTCGCCGAGAACCTGTTCCTCACCGACGTGCACATGAAGTGGTTCGAGGGCCACTACGTGCCGAAGGGCAGCGACCTGACCGACCCGCGCCTCTCCCCGCTGCGCGCGGACGACCTGAGCGGCCTCCCGCCGGCCCTGGTCGTGACCGCGGGCTTCGACCCGCTGCGCGACGAAGGCGAGGCGTACGCGAAGAAACTCGCCGATGCCGGGGTCGAGGTGGCGTTGCGCCGGCACGAGGACCTGATCCACGGGTTCATCAACTTCACCGGCGTGGGCACGAGGTTCCGCGAAGCCCTCGCCGAGACGGCGGGAGCGTTACGCCAGGGTCTGTCCATTCGCGACTGACGCGGGACCCGGATCCGTCCACTGAGGACTGATCGGCGCCCCGGGAAACGACCCGGAGCCCGGCGCGGAGAAATGTCCGCCGCCGGGCTCCGGGTCCCCCTGTTCCTCCGATGGCTCAGCCCGCGGGCAGTGGCGGTACCGGCAGCGGCAACGGCGGCACCGGGAGCCCGCCGAGCAGGCCGCCGAGAATGCCCGTTACCGCGCCCAGCAGCGCCTTCACCAGGTCACTGACGATCTTCAGCGGTCCCGGCAGGTCCGGCAGCGAAGGGATCGGCAGCGGCAACGGCGGCAGCTGGCGCGCCTTGGCCGTCGGGTCGGTCAGCAGCCGGACGGACTCGTCCGCGCGGCCCTTGGCCAGCCCGGCGAGCTGCTGGGTGTCGGTCTGGATCGTGTAGCGCTTCCCGGCGGCGATGTCCGACATCACCGGGCTCATCTGCCCCAGGTCGGACCGGGTCGCGCCGACGTTGCCCGCGTAAGCCACCTTGGTCAGGTCGTCACGCATCTGCAGCACCTGCGCGGCGAGGGCCTGGGTGCTGGAGGAACCCTTGCCCCCGTCCGGGCTCGCCGAAGCGATACCCGCCGTCGCGACCGCCAGCAGACTGCCGGCGGCTACCAGGGCGATGGACCGCCCGAACTTGCCTTTCATACCTTTTACCTCCTGGCCTCGGGAGACCTGACGGGTTAAAGCGATACCCGCCGTATCGGAGATAAGCCACCCTCTCACCGGTTGGTGACGTTTTCCTACCCTTACGTGCCGGATGCGGAAACGGTGAACTCGCCCGCAATTGATTAACGCCGAAACCTTGCCAATACCCCTGAAGATCATCCGAGACGATCCCGTTCGCCACCGCGGGTCGCGGCCGTCCACTATGGAACAGTTCGGCCACTCATCCGGGTGTAACTGGTGATCAATTGGCTTCATCACTCCGTGGGACCGCGTGTCGCAACTGCTCCAGAAGGGCGGCCCGCGCGTTCGCACCGCCACCCACAAGGTGCGCCGAAAAACGGCGTTCCCCGTGGTCGGAGCACGAACCGGAAAACGCTTCAGAGCGGGAGGCCCGCCTCCAGGTGCGCGAAGGCCTCGTCGAGCGAGTTCAGGAGCAGGTCCGGGTCACCGCCGGCGGTGTAGAACGCCGCGAGCACGACGCCGACCACGGCGCCCGCCCAGTTGCGCACCTCGAAGTCGGTCGCGGACCGGCCGGCGCGGCGGGCCGCGAGGTCGGCGAGCAGGTCGATGCCGGCGCCGTACTGCTCCAGCATCGGGGCACGCAGCTCCGGCTCGTTGAACACCAGCAGCTGCCGCTCGCGCTCGTCCTGCCAGGCGTCCTCCGGCAGCGCCTCGTAGACGTCGCGCAACGTCGCCCGCAGCGCGCCGATCAAGCTCAGCTCGGGCGGCTGGGCCAGCGCGGCCTCGACCATCATCGGGTCGAGGGCGTCGTAGAGGACCGTCGCCTCCTTCGTCGGGAAGTACCGGAAGAAGGTGCTCGGCGAGATCTCCGCCGCGGCCGCGATCTGGTCGACCGTCGTGGCCGTGTAGCCCTGTTCCCGGAACAGCCGCAACGCGTGCCGCTGGATCGCGGCCCGCGTCTTGGCCTTCTTGCGCTCTCGCAACCCCGTGGGCTCAGCCGGCGACGACGTCATGCTCCGATTCTCGCGGCTCGGTCCTGGCGGCCGCGCGGCCGGGCAGGAAGAGCACCGCCAGCAGCGCACCGGCCACGCCGAGCCCGGCGCAGACCCACAGCGTCGCGGCCATGCCGTCGGCGAACGCCGCCCGCGCGGAATCGGCCAGCGCGGGCAGGTGCAGCTTCGCCGCGACGGCGACCGCGGCGGACGCGCTCCCGCGGGCCGCGTCGGCCACCGGCGCGGGCAGCCCCTCGACGGCGACGCCGTCGCGGTAGACGCCGTTGAGGACCGTACCGAGCACCGCGACGCCGATGGTGCCGCCGACCTGCCGCAGCACCTGGATCAACGCCGAACCCGCGCCCGAGCGGCCCTCGGTCAGCGCGCCCATCGCCATCGACATCAGCGGCGGCAGGGTGCACCCCGTGCCGAGGCCTATGACGATCTCCCAGCCGATCGTCAGGCCGTACCCGGCCGCGGCCGGCGCCGTCGCACCCCAGCCCAGACCCGCCGCCAGCAGCACGAACCCGCCGGTGACGACCACGCGGACGCCGGACGCGGCGACCAGCCGCTCGGCGATCTTCGCCGAGACCAGCATCCCGCCGATCAGCGGCAGCAGCCGCACCCCGGTCTGCAGCGCGTCGGCGCCCTGCACCGCCTGGAACAGCTGCGGCAGCACGAACAGCAGGCCCATCAACGCGAACGACGCGACGGTCGCGAGCACCGCGCCCCAGACGAACCGCGGCTCCCGGAACAGCGCGAGGTCGGCGAGCGGCGCGGCCACCCGCGTCTGCTCCCGGACGAACACCGCGAGCAGGACGGCGCCGAGCCCGAGCAGCCCGTACGTCACCGGGTCGGCCCAGCCGTGCTCGCCCGCGTGGACGAAGCCGTAGGTGAGCGCGACGAGCCCGGCCGCCGACAGCGCGATGCCCGGGTAGTCGATCCCGCCACGGCCGGAGCCGCGGGTGAGCGGCACCAGCAGCAGCACCGCGACCAGGCCGACAACCGTCAGCGGGACGTTGATCAGGAACACCGAACCCCAGGCGAAGTGGTCGAGCAGCCAGCCGCCGAGCAGCGGGCCGAGCGGGATGCCGGCGAACGTCGCCAGCACCCACGTCGTCAGCGCCCGCGCCCGCTCCTCCGGCGGGAAGAGGATGTTCAGCAGTGAGAGCGACAGCGGGATCAGGAACGCGGCGCCCACGCCGAGCAGGACCCGGGCGGCGATCAGCTCGCCGGGCGAACCCGCGTAGGCACACCACAGCGACGCCAGCCCGAACACCGCGAGCGCACCGAGCAGCAGCTTCTTCGGCCCGAACCGGTCGCCGAGCAGGCCCGCCGGCAGCAGCAGCGCGGCCAGCGCCAGCGTGTAGGCGTTGCCGAACCACTGCAGCTGCGTGGTCGTGGCACCGAGGTCGACGGCCAGCGTCGGCACGGCGACGTTCAGCACGGTCAGGTCCAGGCCGACGGTCAGCAGGCTCACCGCGAGCGCCCCGAGCGCCCACCACCTGCGTGGGTACAGCTGATTCATAGTGCCCCCCATTTGGTAGTGACTACCAAATGAGAGTAGCTGTCATGTTGTCCGGGCGCCAGGTCCGAGAAATAAGTTGCACGCGCGTACCACCTTGGGTTCTCATCGAGGCGTGCCTCTGCAGCCCTACCGCCGGGTGCTCTCCGTCCCCCGCGTCCCCTCGACGATGGCCATGATGTTCCTGGCCCGGCTGCCGATGACCATGAACGGCGTCCTGCTGACGCTGTACGTCGTCACCGGGCTCGGCCGCGGCTACGGCGCCGCCGGGCTGGTCGGCGCCGGCGTCACGCTCGGGATGGCCCTCGGGGCGCCGTTGCTCGGCCGCGCCTTCGACAAGTACGGGCTGCGCCCGATCGTCGCCGTCTGCGGCACCGGCACCACGGCGTTCTGGATCCTCGCGCCGCACCTGCCGTTCGAAGCGCTCGCCGCGGTCGCCGTCCCGGCCGGGATGCTCTCGGTGCCCGCGGGCTCGCTGGCCCGCCAGGTGCTGGCCACGCTCGTCCCGGTCGAGGAGCGCCGGGCGGCGTACTCGCTCGACACCATCTCGATCGAGGCGACGTTCATGATCGGCCCCGCGGCCGGGATCGCGGCGATCACCGCGTTCTCACCGACGTGGACGCTCAGCGCGCTCGGCGTGCTCTTCGGCGGCACGGCGTTCCTGATCTGGCTGGTGAACCCGCCGATCCGCGACGCCGCCGACCTGGGGGTGGCCACAGCCCGGCCGCCGCTGCGCAGCTGGCTGACCGGCAGGCTGGTGGGCACGCTGATGGTCGCCGCGGGCGCGTTGTTCGTGCTCGTCGGCACCGAGCTGGCGACACTCGCGACCCTGCGCGCGCACGGCGACATCGGCGTGACCGGGCTGGTGATCGCGGTGATGTGCGCCGCGTCGATCACCGGCGGCATCGTGCACGGCTCGGTGAAGCGGTCGCTGCCCCAGGGCGTGCTGATGCTGCTGCTCGCGCTGCTGGTGGTGCCGGTGGGGCTCGCCGAACAGCCGTGGTGGCTGCTGACGCTCGTGCTGATCCCGACGAACCTGCTCTGCGCGCCGACGCTGGCCGCGACCACCGAGACGGTCAGCCGGCTCGCGCCGCCGCGGGTGCGCGGCGAGGCGATGGGGCTGATGGACGGCTTCACCCGGCTCGGCCTCGCGGCGGGCAGCCCGGTGGTCGGCTTCGCGATCGACCACTCGAGCCCGGCCTGGGGCTTCGCCGCGGCCGGCATCGGCGGGCTGGTGATCGCGTCGGCGGGCCTGGTCGGCCTACGCCGGCCCCGCAGGCCCACCCCGGCGCCGGTGGCCGCGCTCGCGGAGTCCTGCTGAGGCCGTCGTGAGTGGTAATGCGGGTTCTAACCCGCATTACCACTCACGACCGGTCAGCTGCAGGCGGTGCGCAGCGCGTCGAGCTTGCCGACGTTGCGCTTGGCCCACCGGGCCACGACGCCGGCGTCCTCGATGTGTTCCTTCTGCACCTCGACGTAGGAGTCGGCCATGCCGAGGAGCGCGTTCTTGACGTCCTGGTCGCCGACGTTCCCGGCCAGCGCGCGCAGCCGCTGCGCCTTGTCCGCGGCCCGCTCCTTGAGCCGCTGCGGGTCGACGAGCGGATTCAGGTCCGCCAGCCCGAGCGCCTCGGCGCAGGCGCCGACCTTGTCCGCGGTCTTGCTGCCCTGGTCGACCGCGTCGCTGACCTGATCGCACCCGCTCAGCAGCAGTGCGGCCCCGGCCAGCAACGCGGCCGTCCTCCCCCAACTGGTCATATCACCCAAGGTACCGCTCAGCCCTTGACGCAGACCACCTGCTTGAGGTGGGCGACGACCTCGACCAGGTCGGTCTGGGCCCTGATGACCGAGTCGATGTCCTTGTACGCCGCCGGGATCTCGTCGACGACGCCCGAGTCCTTGCGGCATTCGACGCCCGCCGTCTGCGCCGCCAGGTCGTCCGCGGTGTAGAGCTTCTTCGCCTTGGTCCGCGACATCCGGCGGCCGGCGCCGTGCGACGCCGACTGGAACGACGACTCGTTGCCGAGCCCGCGGACGATGTACGAACCGGTCCCCATGCTGCCCGGGATGATCCCCAGGTCACCCGAGCCGGCGCGGATCGCGCCCTTGCGGGTGACGAGCAGCTCGACGCCGTCGTAGGTCTCTTCGGCGACGTAGTTGTGGTGGCACGAGATCGCGTCGTCGAAGGTCGTGCCCGGCACGACGTCCGCCAGCGCCAGCTTCACGAGCGCGACCATCGTGGCGCGGTTGCGCGCCGCGTAGTCCTGCGCCCAGAACAGGTCGCGCCGGTAGGCCTGCATCTCCGGGGTGCCCGCGACGAACACCGCGAGGTCCCGGTCGGGCAGGTCGGCGTTGTGCGGCAGCTTGCGCGCGACGGCCATGTGCCGCTCCGCGAGCTCCTTGCCGATGTTGCGCGAACCCGAGTGCAGCATCAGCCAGACGCGGCCTTCTTCGGCGCCATCCTGCTCGAGGCAGACCTCGATGAAGTGGTTCCCGCCGCCGAGGCTCCCGATCTGCCGCGCGGCCCGGTCGTGCAGCTCCTGGACGCCGGTGTGCAGCTCGCCGAAGCCCTTCCAGAACGCGTCCCAGCCACCGACACCGTGCACCTTCGCCGGGTTCACGGGCGTCTTGTGCAGCCCGAACCCGACCGGCACGGTGTTCTCGATGCGCCGGCGCAGCTTCCCGAGGTCGTCGGGCAGGTCGGCCGCGGTCAGCGACGTCCGCACCGCGCTCATCCCGCACCCGATGTCCACGCCGACCGCGGCGGGCGAAACGGCGTCGCGCATGGCGATGACACTGCCGACGGTCGCCCCCTTGCCGTAGTGCACATCGGGCATCACGGCGACCCCGTGCACCCACGGCAGGTTCGCGACGTTGTGCAGCTGCCGCATGGCCTGCTCTTCGACGGACGCGGGATCAGCCCACATCCGAATCGGCACGCGGGCACCGTCGACAGCCGTGTACATGATTTCCTCCCCTGGAAATGGTTTCGCGGTGCCCAGGATCTCCCGGGCACCGCGAAACCACCAAGCGAGTTTTCAGTGAACACAGTCAGTTGTCGTCCACTGTGGACCTACTGCTGCGCGATCAGCTCCGCGATCTGCACCGCGTTCAGCGCCGCGCCCTTGCGCAGGTTGTCGTTCGCGATGAACAACGCGAGCCCGCGGCCGCCCCCGACGCCCTGGTCGACGCGGATGCGGCCGACGTAGCTCGGGTCGTTGCCCGCCGCCTGCAGCGGGGTCGGGATGTCGGACAGCTCGACGCCCGGCGCGTGGGCCAGCAGCTGCGTCGCGCGCTCGACCGTCAGCGGCTGCGCGAACTCCGCGTTGACCGAGATCGAGTGCCCCGAGAACACCGGGACCCGCACGCAGGTGCAGGACACGCCCAGCCCCGGGATGCTCAGGATCTTGCGGCTCTCGTTGCGGAACTTCTTCTCCTCGTCCGTCTCGAGCTCACCGTCGTCCACAATGGACCCAGCCATCGGCAGGACGTTGAACGCGATCGGGCGGACGTACTTGTTCGGCGCGGGGAAGGCGATCGCCGCGCCGTCGTGCGTCAGCAGCGCCGCGTGCTCCGCTCCCGCGCGAACCTGACCGGCCAGCTCGTCGACGCCGGCCAGCCCGCTGCCGGACACCGCCTGGTAGGTCGACGCGACCAGCCGGACCAGGCCGGCCTCGTCGTGCAGCGGCTTGAGCACCGGCATCGCGGCCATGGTCGTGCAGTTGGGGTTCGCGATGATCCCCTTCCGCGCTTCCTTGATGGCCTCGGGGTTGACCTCGCTGACGACCAGCGGCACGTCCGGGTCCATCCGGAACGCCGACGAGTTGTCGATCACCGTGACGCCGGCGTCGGCGAACCGCGGCGCCTGCGCCTTCGACGTCGAGCCACCCGCGGAGAACAGCGCGATGTCCAATCCGGACGGGTCCGCCGTGGACGCGTCTTCGATCGTGATTTCGCTGTCGCGCCACGGGAGTTTCGACCCCGCCGAGCGCGCCGAAGCGAAGTACCGGAGCTCGGCGATCGGGAACTCCCGCTCCGCCAGCAGCTTGCGCATCACCGCGCCGACCTGGCCGGTCGCGCCGACCACCCCGACCCGCAGCCCGTCCGCCATCAGCGACCACTCCCCGCGTAGACCACGGCTTCTTCGTCGCCACCGAGCTCGAACGCGGCGTGGATCGCGCGCACGGCGTCGTCGAGCTGGGCGTCCCGGATCAGCACCGAGATGCGGATCTCCGAGGTGTTGATGATCTCGATGTTGACGCCGGAGGAGGCCAGCGCCTCGCAGAACGTCGCCGTGACACCCGGGTGCGACCGCATCCCGGCGCCGACCAGCGAGACCTTGCCGACGTGGTCGTCGTAGAGCACGGACTCGAAGCCGATCTCGGCCTTGACCTTCTCCAGCTCCTTGACGGCCTTGGCGCCGTTGGCCTTCGACAGCGTGAAGGTGATGTCGGTGCGGCCGGAGACGGTGCTCGACACGTTCTGCAGCACCATGTCGATGTCGATCTCGGCGTCGGCGATCACGCGGAAGATCCGGGCCGCCGCACCGGCGTGGTCCGGTACCCCGGTGACCGTGATCTTGGCTTCGGAGCGGTCGTGCGCGACACCGGTGATCAGCGCTTGTTCCACGGGGATCTCCTCGATAGAACCGGTCACCGTGGTGCCCGGCTTGTCACTGTAGGAAGAACGGACTCGGATCGGGACGCCGTAGCGGCGCGCGTACTCGACCGACCGCAGGTGCAGGATCTTCGACCCGCTGGCGGCCAGCTCCAGCATCTCCTCGTAGGGGATGACGTCGAGCTTCTTCGCGTCCGGCACGATGCGCGGGTCCGCCGAGTACACACCGTCCACATCGGAGTAGATCTCGCAGACGTCGGCGTTCAGCGCGGCGGCCAGCGCGACGGCGGTGGTGTCCGAACCGCCGCGGCCCAGCGTGGTGATGTCCTTGGTGTCCTGCGCGACGCCCTGGAACCCCGCCACCAGCGCGACGTAGCCCTGCTCGAGGGCCTCGGTGACCCGGCTCGGGGTGACGTCGATGATGCGCGCGTTGCCGTGCACGGACGTCGTGACGACGCCGGCCTGCGAACCGGTGAACGACCACGCCTCGGCCCCCTGCGCCGCGATGGCCATGGCGACCAGCGAGTTCGAGATGCGCTCACCCGCGGTGAGCAGCATGTCCATCTCCCGCTCCGGCGGCGCCGGGTTGACCTGCTGCGCCAGGTCGAGCAGCTCGTCGGTGGTGTCACCCATCGCCGAGCAGACCACGACGACGTCGTTGCCGGCCTTCTTGGTGGCGACGATCCGTTCCGCGACGCGCTTGATCCGGTCGGCACTTTCCAGCGACGATCCGCCGTACTTCTGGACCACGAGGGCCACGCCCGAACCTCCTCGACGGGCCGGGTCTGCTCCCTGGTGGGCACCGGAGAGCCCCCGCGTCCCATAGTTGAGAAGGAGCCTACCGGGGGTTCAGCGGCCTGCCACACCATCGAGTGGCGCCGGCCACCGGTCCGGGGCGGCGCGGAAGTAAATCTTCCGTAACACCAAGGAAATGCGCGGAGCCCTTCCTTCCGAGTGATGCAGCGCACTCCTCGGTACCTCCATCCATGCCCCGCCACCACCCTCAGCGGAGGCGCTTCGCGCCGCTGTAGCTTTTCGATCGTGCGCAAACCAGCTGTGACGAGCGTCCCGATCGCCTCCCTGATGGCCGAGCGCTGGAGCCCGCGGGCCTACGACGCGTCTGCCGTCGTCACCCCGGACCAGCTGCGGGCCCTCCTGGAGGCGGCCCGCTGGGCACCGTCGTTCGGCAACACCCAGCCGGCGCGGTACCTGGTGGGCGTCCGCGGCACGCCGGCGTTCGACGCGATCCTGGCGACGCTCAACTCGGGCAACCAGGCGTGGGCCCGGCGGGCGAGCCTGCTGCTGATCGGCGTCATGGTGACGACGAACGCGAAGGGCGAAGTCCCCTACACGGAGTACGGGCTGGGGCTGGCTTCGGAGAACCTGGTGCTGCAGGCGGTGGAGCTGGGACTGATCGCCCACCAGATGGCGGGCTTCTCGGCGGAGGCGGTCCAGTCGACGTTCTCACTGCCCGCGGACGCGGTCCCGAAGGTGGCGATCGCGGTCGGTTCGCCGGCGCACCCGGACGTCCTGGAGGAGGACTGGCGGATCGAGCGCGAGCGGGCGGACCGGGTCCGGATCCCGCTGGAGGAGTTCGCGTTCACCGAAAAGTGGGGCAACCCGGCGCTCTAGGCGCCACTCTGGCAAGCACCAGATTTCAAGACTTGAGCCCGAACCTTGAAGTTCGAGGCCGAGACTGTAAGAACCCTTAGATGTCGCCGCCAGAACGAAAGCTTCATGCGCTAAGCTTTAAAAGTGCAGGTAGAGACGTTCAGCAAGTCACCCGTCGGCCGGCTGGAGCCGATCAGCGGCGTGGACGGCCGGACCAAACAGGCCTACAACCACTTCGCCTTCGTACCCGCTCCGCTCCCGACTGTAGTCGAGCTGTCGCCCGGCACCTACAAGTTCATCAGCGAGGCCGATCGCGCGCTGGGCGTACTGGACGCCCTGACCGACCGGCTACCCAACCCCGACCTTCTGGTGCGACCGTCACTGACCCGGGAAGCCGTCAGCACCTCGGCGCTCGAAGGAACCTTCGCCCCCTACGCCGATGTGCTGGAAGCTCAGTACACCGAAAGTCACCAGCCGACGGCAGAGGTGCAGGAGGTGCAGAACTACGTCCAAGCGGCTTTCGCCGGACTCGACCTCATCAAGAAGCTGCCGATCTGTCTGCAAGTGGTGTCGAGGCTTCAACAGATACTGGTGACGGGAACACGCGGCGACACCTACGACGCCGGCCGGCTCCGAGAGCGACTCGTCTGCATCGGAGACCGCGGCAGAGGAATCGAACAGTCCAGGTTCGTCCCGCCACCCAATGGCGACGTGCTGCGCGACGGCGTGAGCGACTGGGAGAAGTGTATAAACGCCGATCAGGAGATGCCGGTACTGGTGAAAGTGGCACTTGGCCACTACCAGTTCGAAACACTGCATCCGTTCAGCGACGGAAACGGCCGGATCGGCCGGCTGATCATCACCTTGCAGCTCATCGAAGAGCACGTGCTGAAGCACCCCGTGCTGAACCTGTCCCCCTGGCTGGAACCCCGGCGTGACGACTACATCGACCACCTGCTCACAGTGAGCAGGACGGGGAACTTCGACCCGTGGGTTCGATTCTTCGCCGAAGCCGTGAAAGCACGCGCTCTGGCGGCCACGGAAACCATCCGGAGCCTGATGGCGTTCTCCCAGGAAGTCATCGAAACGATGAAGGACGCAGGCGCGCGCGGCAGCGTCCACGACCTGGCGGTGAACATCATCGGATACCCGATGATGACCATTCCGAAGGTGCAGGCCGACCTCGGCGTGTCCTATCCGACCGCCGCCAGCGCGATCAGGAAGCTGGAGGAAGCCGGTTTCCTCCGCGAGGTCACCGGGGGGAACTACGGGCGCCGGTACATCTGCGACCGGGTGTACGACGAACTCGCCGAGAGCTAGGCCGGCTCAGGAACCGCCGCCCACCCGGCGGATCACCTTCGCCAGGATTCCCGAGACCACGAGCCAGAAGATCGCCGCGATGCCGAAGTTCACCAGGACCCGCAGCTTGGCGTCGGTGGGTGTGAACAGGTCGCTGAAGCCCAGCGCCAAGCCGTCCGCCCAGGAGTGGACGAACGAGACGATGCCGTTGTCCGGGTTGGCCGAGCCGACCGTGAAGATCACGTGGATCACCAGGATCGCGGCGAAGACCAAGCCCACCCAGCGCACGATCGACGCCACCGCGTTGGCCACCTTGCCCCCGGCGCGGCGCCAGTCGACCGGTGCCCGGCGGGCGACGCGCGTCTCCGTGTCCTCCGAAGACGCCGACGACTCTGCGTGTTCAGCCATGCCCGCAGTTTCGCACGGCACTGGGCCGATTGCTACCCGCTGGTAACTCGGATGGCGGATGAGAAGTAACGGTTGGATCGCGACCTCACTTCCCCCCGGCCTCGCTCGATGGTTATGGTGGGTACGTGGCGCGTGCTCTCCTGCTTCGCTGCCGCGACGGGGCCTGACCGGACCGGCTCCCCGTCGCGGGGCTTCGTGGTGCCGGTCGTCCGCACCCGTTTTTTCAGGAGAACCCTTTCCATGAGTTCGCGCATCCGCAAACCCTCTCGCACCGCGCCCGCTGATCAGCCCGCCTGGAACACCCAGCGCGGCACGTCCATGCCGGTGCACCGCTACCGCCCCTGGTACGACCTGATCGAGAACATCGACGTCCCCGACCGCACCTGGCCGGACAAGCGCATCGACCGCGCGCCGCTGTGGTGCGCCGTCGACCTGCGGGACGGCAACCAGGCCCTGATCGACCCGATGTCGCCCGCGCGCAAGCGCAAGTTCTTCGACCTGCTCGTACGCATGGGCTACAAGGAGATCGAGGTCGGCTTCCCGGCCGCGTCGCAGACCGACTTCGACTTCGTCCGCGAGATCATCGAAGAGGGCGCCATCCCGGACGACGTCAGCATCCAGGTGCTGACCCAGTGCCGCCACGAGCTGATCGAGCGGACGTTCCAGGCCCTCGAAGGCGCGCCGCGCGCGATCGTCCACATCTACAACTCGACGTCGATCCTGCAGCGCCGCGTGGTCTTCCGCGAGGAGCGCGAAGGCATCAAGAAGATCGCGACGCAGGCCGCGGAACTGGTCGTCGAGCTGGCCGCGAAGCAGCCGGACACCGACTTCCGCTTCCAGTACTCGCCGGAGTCCTACACCGGCACCGAGCTGTCGTACGCGCTCGAGGTCTGCAACGCCGTCACCGAGATCTGGCAGCCGACGCCGGAGAAGCCGGTGATCCTGAACCTGCCGGCGACCGTCGAGATGGCCACGCCGAACGTCTACGCCGACTCGATCGAGTGGATGAGCCGGAACCTGGCCCGTCGCGACTCGGTGATCCTGTCGCTGCACCCGCACAACGACCGCGGCACCGGCATCGCCGCCGCCGAGCTGGGCTTCCAGGCCGGCGCGGACCGGATCGAGGGCTGCCTGTTCGGCAACGGCGAGCGCACCGGCAACGTCGACCTGGTCGCGCTGGGCATGAACCTCTACAGCCAGGGCATCGACCCGCAGATCGACTTCTCGGACATGGACGAGATCAAGCGGACGGTCGAGTACTGCAACCAGCTGCCGGTGCCCGAGCGCTCGCCGTGGGGCGGCGACCTGGTGTTCACCGCGTTTTCGGGCTCGCACCAGGACGCGATCAACAAGGGTCTCGACGCGCTGAAGGACGCCGCCGGCAAGCAGGGCGTGCCGGTCGACGAGTACCCGTGGGAGGTCCCGTACCTGCCGATCGACCCGAAGGACGTCGGCCGCACGTACGAGGCCGTGATCCGGGTGAACTCGCAGTCCGGCAAGGGCGGCGTCGCCTACATCATGAAGGCCGAGCACCAGCTCGACCTGCCGCGGCGCCTGCAGATCGAGTTCTCGAAGGTCATCCAGCGCTACACCGACACCGAGGGCGGCGAGGTCGACCCGACCACGATGTACAACGCCTTCTCGGCCGAGTACCTGGAGCTGAAGACGCCGCTGGAGCTGGTGCGCCAGCACGTCCGCGACAACGGTGACGGCGAGTACGACATCACCGCGACGGTGCGCGTGGAAGGCGACGAGCACGAGGTCACCGGCCGCGGCAACGGGCCGATCGCGGCGTTCTTCGACGCGCTCTCGACGGTGGGCTTCGACCTGCGCCTGCTGGACTACTCCGAGCACACGCTCTCGCCGGGCGACGACGCGCGCGCCGCGTCGTACATCGAGTGCGCGATCTCGGACCGGGTGTTCTGGGGCATCGGGATCGACCCGTCGATCGTCACGGCGTCGCTGCGCGCCGTCGTCTCGGCGGTGAACCGCGCCAACCGCTAGTCCTCCTTTCGTGAAGGCCGCCCCGGCCCGGGGCGGCCTTCACGGCATTCTGGGGACATGAAGGCCGAGCGTCTGGTGGCACTGCTGTTCACGCTGCAACGGCGGCGCAGCGCGACGGCGGCCGAGCTGGCCGCCGAGCTGGGCGTCTCCGAACGCACCATGCACCGCGACCTCACGGCGTTGCGCGACGCCGGCGTTCCACTGTGGACGGAGCCGGGCCGGCACGGCGGCTTCCGCCTGGTCGACGGCTGGCGCGCGGGCCTGGACGGCTTGACCGCGCGGGAAGCCGTCGCACTGTTCGCCCTGGGCGTGCCGGAGGCGCTGGCCGGGCTCGGCCTCGACACCGCGGGCAGCGCGGCGCGGGCCAAGGTGTCGGCGGGGATGCCGCCGGAGCTGCACGAGCAGGCCGCGCTCGTCGCAGGCCGCTTCCACCTGGACGCGCCGGGCTGGTTCGGCGCCGCGGACTCCTCACCCGAGCTGGCGACGGTGGCCCGCGCGGTCTGGGCGCAACGGCGGATCGCGATCAGCTACCGGCGCCGCGACAAGGTGGCCGATCGGGTGCTAGAACCGCTGGGTCTCGTGCTCAAGGCGGGCGTCTGGTACCTGGTCGCCGGCGTGCCGGACGACGACGCGCGCCGCACGTACCGCGTGTCCCGGATCTTGACGGCCGCAGAGCTGGAAGCGCGCTTCGAGCGGCCACCGGATTTCGACCTGGCGGGCTGGTGGCGCGCGGCATCGGCGACGTTCGAGCAGGTAGACCGCCCATTGCGGGTGACGGCCCGACTGAACCGAACGGCGGTACGCGGCTTGCGACGCGTGTTCGGCGCCGAAGACCTGGCCCACACGGTGATATCGCTGGGCGAGCCGACAGCCGACGGCTGGGCCGAAGCCGAACTGGCCCTGGAAAGCACCGAGATCGGCCTCGGCCAGCTGATCGCACTGAGCCCCGGCGTAGAAGTCGTGACGCCTCCGGAGATCCGGGCCGCGCTCGCGGCAATCGGCACCGAGGTCGCGACCCGCAACAGCGGGTAGTCCACAGGCCCCGGCGGTTGTGGACAACTGGCTGCCCCGACGGGCTTGCGGCCGGTTTCGTCGGGGGCCATCGATAGACTGGACAAGGGCACGCCCCCCTGAGGTGGGTGGGGGCTGCCATCGCGAGGACTGTGGCGGCAGGGGCTGCGAACAGCGGGAGCTGCGGTCAGCGAGGGCTGCGGGCGCCGCGGGAACTGCAGGTGGCGAGGACCGTAGGCGCCACGGTCAGCGGGCGCCGCGGCCAGCGGGCGCCGCGGCCAGCGCGAGCCCCGCCAGCAGGGCCTGCGACTGGCGGGACCACGCTCAGCCGGGTCGCGATCACCTGTAGCCCGTTGTATCCGCCTCCTTGCCCGCGTCGACCACCTCGACCATGTAGCGCCACGCGTCCGGGCGGCTGCCGTCGGTGTCGTCGACTTCGTACTCCCTTGCCAGCTGGCCGCTGCTCACCGTCTGCCCGGACCAGCGGTGCCGTTCCGGGTCCGTGGCCAGGGCCACCAGTGTGCGGCCACAGAAGGTCGGGGACTCCGAGATCGCGAAGTGCGGGGTCTTCTCCAGCGCGTCGCGCCAGTTCTCCTCCGTGACGCCGTAGATGTCCAGCATCGCCTCCGAGCGCAGGTAACCCGGTGTGAACGCGACCGCCGTGCACTCGTGCGCCGACAGCTCCGCCGCTTCACCCTTTGCCAGCAGGTGCGCCGACGCCTTCGCGACGTAGAACGGCAGCGACGTGCCCTCGCGGTAGTTCGCGTTGTACTCCGCCGTGCCGTCGGTCATTTCGACGACCAGGCCGCCCGGGCGGCGGATCAGCAGCGGCAGCAGGTGGTGGCCGGTGATCAGGTGCGCGTCGATGCCGAGGCGGATCATGCGCAGGCCGGCGTCCAGGTCGTGCTCCCAGACCGGCTTGCCCCAGCCCAGGTGCTGGTCGCCGCCCCAGATGCCGTCGACCAGGATGTCGAGGCCGCCGTGTGCGGCGTCGACCCGCTTCGCCAGCGCCGCGACCTCCGCCGGCTCCAGGTGGTCGACCCGGACGGCCTCGGCCTGGCCGCCCGCCTTTTCGATCAGCTCGACGGTCTCTTCGATGGTCTCCGGACGGTCCACTTCGGACTTCGTGGTGCCGCTGCTGCGGCCGGTCACGTAGACGAAGGCGCCCGCGCGGCCCAGCTCGACCGCGATCGCCCGGCTCGCGCCGCGGGTGCCGCCGGCGACCAGCGCGACCTTTCCGGACAGGGTGTTCGATTCGGTGCTCATGACCTCACGATCACCCCGAACCATGACAACTCCTGACATGGTTCACCCAATCTGTGGAAGAGCTGTCGGCTTCCTGTGAGTCCCCCTTGATCGGGATTCATCCGGGCCGCGCGGGCGGTTAATGGAGGTGTGGACGCGACTACGGCAGGACTGCTGGTGCTGTTCGTCGTCTCGCTGGTGCCGCTGCTGCCCACCGAGGTGACACTCCTCGGCATGGGCATCGCGGCGGCGCAGGGCGGGACGTCGCTGGCTCTGGTGATCGCCGTGGCCACGGCCGGATGCCTGGCCTCCGACCAGGCGCTCTACGCCCTCGGCCGGTTCGGTGGCCGGGCGGCGCTGGACCGGTTGAGCCGGCGGAAGAAGATCGCCGCCGGCATCGGCTGGCTCGACGGCCGCCTGCAGCGCCACCCGCGGCCGGTGCTGGTGGTGGCCCGCTGGCTGCCGTCGGGCGGGACGGTCGGCGCCCTCCTCGCCGGCTCCCTCCGGTGGCCCATGGCGGAGTTCTTCACCGCGTCGGCCGTCGGCGTCACGCTCTGGACGTCCTACGTCGCCTTCCTCGGCTACGCGGGCGGCCAGATCATCACCGAACCCGGGATCAGCATGCTGCTCTCCCTCGGCGTCGCCTTGGTCCTGGGTTCGGTGATCACCTACAGCGTGAAGCGCGGAGCTAGAGCGATTTGACGGCTTCGAGAATCGCCGCGGGCTCCGTGCGCGTGGTGTAGTCCGGGTGGACGTCGACGTACCGGATGGTGCGGTCCCGGTCGACCACGACGACCGCCGGGTACGCCAGCTCCCATTCGCCGGTGCCGTTGACCTGGCCCAGGTCCGTGCCGATCGAGCTCATCGCCGCCCGCACGGCGTCCGACACCCGGAACGTCAGTCCGAGCTGCCGCGAGACGACGTGTCCGACATCCGACAGCACCGCGAAGTCGAGTTCGTTCTTCTCCCGCGTGGTCAGTGAGCCGTCCGCGGTCTGCGGGCTGATCGCGGCCAGCGTCGCGCCGAGCTTCGCCAGCTCGGGGACGACTTCCTGCTGGTAGGTGCGCAGCGTCAGGTTGCAGAACGGGCACCACTCGCCGCGGTAGAACACGAGCACCGCGGGCCCGTCGGCGACGAGCTGCCCCAGGCTGACGGGTTCGCCGTTCGCGCCCGGCAGTGTGAAGTCCTCGATCGTGACCCCGGCTTCGGCGAACTTCGTCTCGTCGGCCGCGCGGGCCATGTCGGCCTCGAAGACCGTGAACACCTCCGGCGGCAACGCGCTCCGGCCGTAGTCCTTGACGCCGTCCAGCCCGCTCTTCAGATCGTTCCCCACTTGGGTCCCCGTTCGTTGTACTGATCGGTACAGTGGAGCTGACTGTACTGTTCGGTACATGGAGACGCAAGCAGCGGCCACGACCGCGCGTGGCCAGCGGACCCGCGACGCGATCGTCGACGCGGCTGCGGAGCTGATGTACGTCCACGGCGTCGCGGGTACGAGCGTCGACAAGGTGCTCGCCGCGAGCGGGGCCGGGAAATCGCAGATGTACCACTACTTCAAGAACAAGGATCAGCTGGTCGAGGCCGTGATCGACCGCTATCTGACGGAGATCCTCGGCAACCAGCCCGCGATCTTCACGCTGGCGTCGTGGGCGGATTTCGACACGTGGACCGAGCAGCTCCTCGACGTCCAGCGCCGCGCCGCGGCGCCGATCCCGTGCCCGCTCGGCAACCTCGCCGGCGAACTCGGCGACGACCCGAAGGTGCGGCCGCTGCTCGACCAGGCCTACCGGACCTGGGAGTCCCACCTGACGCGCGGCCTCGAACGGCTACGCGACCAGGGCGAACTCGCGGCCGGCGCCGACCCGGCGCGGCTGGCCCAGGCCGCGATGGCGTGTGTCCAGGGCGGCCTGCTGCTGGCCCACATCCGCGGCGACCTGACGGCCTTGGAGGACGCGCTGCACATCGCCGTCGCCCACCTCCGCGCCCACAGCACGTCGTGAGTGTTTAGGGCGGTTCTAACCGCCCTAAACACTCACGAGCCGGTGAGCTGGGCGACCTCCGCGCGCAGCTCTTCGATCACCTGGGCCACGGCCGGACGTTGCAGCGCGCCGGTGCGGCAAACCGCTTCCACCAGGCGAGCCGCGCGGATCCCGGCCAGCGGCCGGCCGATCAGGCCGCTGCCGCGGCGGGTGTCCATCGTGTACCGCGGCAGCAGCGCGATGCCGTGCCCGGCCGCGACCAGCCGCTCGGTGATCCGGAAGTCGTTGATCCGCTGCACCACCACCGGCCGGACGCCGGTGCGGACGGTCAGCGAGCGCAGCACGTCGTCCACCGGGAAGCCGAAGTCGACGCTGATCCAGCGTTCGTCGGCCAGCTCCGGCAGCTCGACGCGGCGCCGGTTCGCCAGCCGGTGCCCGGCCGGGAGCGCGACGTCGAGGGGTTCGCGCAGCAGCGGGACGACGTCGAGGCGGCCGGCGTCGAACTCCGGCGCGTGCTCGTCGCGGTGCGCCACGACGACGTCGTAGTCCGCGACCAGGCCCGGCACCTCCGGTGGCGTCATGTCGACGTCCCGGACGTCGATCTCCAGGCCCTCATATCCGGCGACGCGGGTCAGCAGGCCCGGCAGCAGCATCAGCCCGGCCGACTGGAAGATCGCGACGCGCACGCGGCCACGCGGCGCGCTGCGGTAGGTGTCCAGTTCGGACTCGGCGCGCTCCAGCGCGGCCAGCACCTCGTCGGCCCGGGCGACCAGCGCGCGGCCGGCGTCGGTCAGCCGCAGGCCGCGGCCCGCCGGCTCGGTGAGCGGCAGGCCGACTTCGCCCTGCAGCGCACGCAGTTGCTGCGACACCGCGGACGGCGTGCAGTGCAGCGCGCGAGCGGCCGCCGTCACGCTCCCGCGGTCGGCGAACTCCCGCAGCGTGCGCAGGCGACCCAGATCCACGGCGTCAGCGTACGTGAAGCATGGCTACACGATTCCTGCAGATATTCTCGCTGGTCCTTCACGGTCAGTCTTGTCAGAGTGGAGGCATGCCCACCCGTGACCGTCTGCTGGCCATGTTCGTCGCCGTCCTGTGGGGCCTCAACTTCCTGGCCATCCACGCCACGCTCGGGCAGTTCCCGCCGGTGTTCGCGGGCGCGCTGCGGTTCGCCGTGATCGCCGTGCCGACGATCCTGTTCGTGCCGTGGCCGAAGGTGAAGGTGCGGCACCTGCTCGGTTACGGGCTCGGCTTCGGCACCGGGCAGTTCGCGTTCCTGTTCATCGCGATGGACACCGGGATGCCGACCGGGCTGGCGTCGCTGGTGCTGCAGGCGTCGGCGCCGTTCACGGTGCTGCTCGGCGCCGTCTTCCTGCGGGAACGCGTCACCGCGCGGCAACTGGCCGGGATCCTGCTGGCCGTCGCGGGGATGACGGCGATCGCGTGGCAGCAGTCCGGGCACGCGGCGCTGCTGCCGATGGTGCTCACCGTGCTGGCCGCGCTGAGCTGGGCGTTCGGCAACCTGAGCACGCGGCGGGCCGAGCCGGACAACCCGCTGCACTTCACGCTGTGGATGTCCGTGGTCCCGCCGCTGCCGATGTTCGCGTTGTCGCTGGTCATGGAGGGTCCGGCGGCGCAGTGGCACGCGCTGACGACGCTGGGCACGCCGACCGGGCTGACCGCGCTCGGCGGGCTGGCCTACGTCGTGCTGTTCGGCACGATCGTCGGCTCCGGCATCTGGACGACGCTGATGCGCCGCAACCCGGCCGGCGTCGTCTCGCCGTTTTCGCTGCTGGTGCCGGTGGTCGGGCTGACGGCGTCGTTCCTGCTGCTGGGCGAGCGGCCGAGCGGCCTGGAGATCGCCGCCGCCGTGGTCGTGATCGGCGGCGTTCTCCTCGGCTCGCTCAAGTCCGCGCGCAAGCCCGATCCCGAGCTGCTGCCGGAGGAAGTGCCGGTCTAGGAGGCCGCTTCCTGCTTCTCCTGCGGCGTCTCTTCTTCACCCTCGTGCTTCTGGCCGAGACGCTTCTTCACCACGAAGAAGACGACGATGCCAATGACGATGGCGGCGATTAGGCCGTACTTGGAGAAGTCGCCGAGCCACTTCTTCGCCGCCTCCCCAGCGTAAAAGACCAGCGCGGTGGTGCCGCCCGCCCAGACGATGCCGCCGAGCGCGTTGGCGATCAGGAACTTCGGGTAGTGCATCCTCAGCGACCCAGCGAGCGGGCCGGCGAGGATCCGCAGGAACGCGATGAACCGGCCGAGGAACACGGCCCACATACCCCGTTTGTTGAAGATACGTTCCGCGTTGGCGATGTGCGTCGGCCCGAAATGCTTCGGGAATTTCCTGCCGGCCCAGGCGAACAGCCTTTGTCCCCCGGTCTTTCCGATGAGATAGCCGATGCTGTCGCCGATGATGGCGCCGGCGCTGGCCACGATCCCGACCCACAGCGGGTTCACGTTGGGGTGGCTGATGGAGATCACAGCGGCACTAACCAGCACGACCTCGCCGGGCAACGGGATGCCGAGGCTCTCGACCATGATCACCGCGCCGACGATCAGGTACACCGAGAGCGCCGGGATCGTCTCCAGCCAATGGTCGACGTTCACTGCTCGTACCCCCTGGAAATCGGTCGTCTGTCACCGCAGGGTACCGGGGCCGGTCCGCACCGGGAGCCCCACTCAGGTATCCCTCCGTGTACGACTTAAGTCGCGTTTTTCACCCCAACGCGGCAAGGGCCGGCCCGACCGGGAAGTCGCCGGAAACGACGTCGAACCCGCGGTTTTCGGTGAGCGGCTCCCCGAGCACCCCGACGACCACGGCGGCGACGTCCAGCCGCGTCACCCGCCCGGGTTCGAGGTGCCCGGCGACCTTGACGCGCCCGGTGGCGGGGCCGTCGGTGAGCGTGCCGGGCCGGACGATGGTCCAGGTCAGCGCGGACTTCTGCAGCGCGAGGTCGGACAGCTGCTTGGCGAGCAGGATCGACCGCACGAGCCGGTCACCCTGGTCCGGGGAGTCGGCGAACTGGGCGGAGACCTGGATGTACCGCGCGACGCCGGCCTTCTCGGCGGCGTGGATGGCCGTGACGGAGCCGTCCCGGTCCACGAGGTTCACCGACGCCGGTTCCGGGTCCGGCGCCCCGATGGCCGCGATGACGACGTCCGAGCCGAGGAAGGCCTCGACGAGGTCCTCGGGATCCGCCGTGACGTCGGCGACCACGGGTTCGACGTCGAGGTCTCGGAGGACTTCGGCCCGCTGGCGGCTGCGGAGCCCGGCCCGGACGGTGTGTCCTTTGGCCGCGAGAAGCCGTGCGATGTGGAACCCGGTTCGCCCCGACGCGCCCAGCACGGTGACCTGCATGCGGTCGATCCTCCCGCAAGAACGGCGGCCGCGCTCGTCCTTCCCCAGGTTGTCCACAGGTGTGCCCCCATGTGGACAACTCACGTCAGCCGGGACGCCCGTGACTGCAGGTAGGCCTGCTCCGGCAGGCTCAACGTCCGCCTCGACGCCGTCAGGTACGCCTCTCGCGCCCCGACGACGTCCCCCGCCAGCTCCAGCAGGTGCGCCCGGACCGCGTCCACCCGGTGGTGGGCCTCCAGATCGGCGCCGGCCAGCTCGGCCAAGCCCGCTTCCGGCCCGTGGACCTGGGCGAACGCCACGACGCGGTTGAGCGTGACCATCGGGCCCGGCGCGACCACGCGCAGCAGGTCGTAGAGGGTGAGGATCTCGGCCCAGTCGGTGTCCGCGGCCGTCGGGGCCTCCGCGTGGACGGCCGCGATCGCCGCCTGGAGCTGGTAGGGGCCGACCGGCGACGTCGACAACGCGGTCGTGATCAGCGAGACGCCCTCGGCGATGAGCTCCGCGTTCCAGCGGGACCGGTCCTGCGCCGCGAGCGGGACCAGCGCGCCGGTCGCGTCGACCCGGGCCGGGCGGCGGGCTTCGGTCAGGAGCATCAAGGCCAGCAGACCCGTCACCTCGCCGCCCGCCGGCAGCTGCCGGGTCAGGCGGATCGCCTCCGTCGTCAGCTCGACGCGGTTCAGGGCGTCACCCGAGCTGGCCGTGTGGCCCTCGGTGAAGATCAGGTACAGGACCTGCAGCACCGCGGCCAGGCGGCCGGGGTCCGGCGACGGCGTGAAGCGCTCGCCGCGCAGCTTCTGCTTCGCGCGGCTGATGCGCTGGCCGATCGTCGCCTCCGGGACGAGGAACGCGCGCGCGATCTCCGCGGTCGTCAGGCCGCCGACCGCCCGGAGCGTCAGCGCGACCTGCGACGGCCGGGTGAGCGACGGGTGGCAGCAGAGCAGCAGGAGCGTCAGCGTGTCGTCGACGCCGGCGACCGGCGCCGGATCCGGCGGCTCCGCCAGCGCGACCGTCTCCTCGCGCCGCTGCCGCGCGGTCTCGCTGCGCCACTGCTCGATCCGGCGCCGGGACGCCGTCGTGATCAGCCACCCCTTCGGGTGATCGGGCAACCCGTCGACGGGCCACTGCAGCGACGCCGCCAGCAGCGCCTCCTGGACGGCGTCCTCGCAGGTGTCGAAGCCGCCGTACCGCCGCACGAGCGCGGCGAGGACCTGCGGCGCGAGCTCGCGGAGCAGGCCTTCGATCACAGCTCGGTCCCGTGCAGCCCCATGACCGGCCGCACCTCCACCACCCCGAACGCCGCCTCCGGGATCCGCCCGGCGATCTCGAGCGCGCGCTCTTCGCTTTCGCAGTCGAGCAGGTAGAAGCCGGCGAGGAACTCCTTGGCCTCCGCGAAGGGCCCGTCGGTGGTCAGCGGCCCGCTGTCGCCGACGCTGACCTGCTTGGTGAGCTCGGGAAAGGCGAGCCGCTCGGAGACGAGCCGCTCACCGGACGCGTCGAGATCGTCGTTGAGCTGCTGGTAGTAGGCCAGCCCGGCGGCCCGCTGCTCAGCGCTCATCCCTTCCCACGCCCGGCGGGACTCGGGGTTGCCGTAGATCAGGACCACGTATTTCACGAGCGCCTCCCGAAAGGACTTCCACGTCGTCGACCCGCTCGGCAGCGTATGCCGCGGGACCCAGCGACAGCGGCCCCCGCCCTCCCCTAGGGGGGCGGCCCCGAGTCCAGTCTATCGGCGGCCACCGACCGGAAGCCTGGTTTCGGGTCTCGTGACCGGAGTTGTCCACATTGGAGCGGGCCTGTGGATATCGACCGATGAGACGGGGTCGATGGAGGAATCGGGACGTCGAGTGTCCCGAAACTTCCATCGACGAAAGGGAAGCGGACCCCGAACAAAAGGCCGGCCGGGCAGCAACTGCCCGGCCGGTCTTCGGTTCACAAGGTCACCAGGTCACGAGATCACAGGATCTCGGCTGAAGTGCCGATGTCCGGCGGGCCCAGGTCGGGGTTCAACGCCCCGGTCAGTTCCACCAGTTCCGGCTTCACCTCGTGTGGCTGGATGCGGCCGTCGCGGATGTCCTCCGCGTAGTGGCAGGCCACTCGGTGGCCGCCGCCGATTTCGCGGAGCTGGGGGCGGTCCGTGTCGCACAAGCTCGCCTGGCGCCAGGGGCAGCGCGTGTGGAAGCGGCAGCCCGACGGCGGGTTGGCCGGTGACGGGAGGTCGCCCGCGAGCAGGATCTGCTCGCGCGTGTCCTCCACCTGCGGGTCCGGCACCGGGATCGCCGACAGCAGCGCCCGGGTGTACGGGTGCAGCGGGTCGCGGTAGAGCGAGTCCGCGTCCGTCTCCTCCACCAGCGCGCCCAGGTACATCACGCCGATGCGGTCGGAGATGTGCCGCACCACCGCGAGGTCGTGCGCGATCACCACGTACGTCAGGCCGAGCTGGTCCTGCAGGTCCTCCAGCAGGTTCACCACCTGGGCCTGCACCGAGACGTCCAACGCGGACACCGGCTCGTCCGCGACGATCAGGTCCGGCTCCACCGCCAGCGCCCGCGCGATGCCGATGCGCTGGCGCTGCCCGCCCGAGAACTCGTGCGGGTACTTCCGCAGCGACGACTCCGGGAGGCCGACGGCGGACAGCAGCTGACGCAGCCGCCGCTGGGTGGCCTCCTTGTCCTTGTCGAGGCCGTGCGCGTGCATGCCCTCGACGAGGATCGACTCGACCGACTGCCGCGGGTCCAGGCTGGACATCGGGTCCTGGAAGATCATCTGCATCCGGCGCCGGGCCTTCCGCAGATCCTCTCCCTTGAGCTTCGCGACGTCGGTGCCGTCGAACTTCACCGAACCGGACGTCGGCTCGTTGAGCCGCAGGATCGCCCGGCCCAGCGTGGACTTGCCGCAGCCGGACTCGCCCACCAGGCCGTAGGTCTCCCCGCGGCGGATGGCCAGGTCGACGCCGTCGACCGCGTAGACGTGCCCGACCGTCCGGTCGAACACGACGCCGCTCTTGATCGGGAAGTGCACCTTGAGGTCGTTGACCTCGAGCAGCACGTCACCAGCAGGCTGGTTCATCGAGCTCCTCCTCCCGCCACGACCGCCGGCCGCACGGGGTTGTGGCAGCGCAGCAGCCCGCCGTGGTCGGGCACCAGCTGCGGCGAGACCTCGCGGCAGACCGGCAGTGCGTTGGGGCAGCGGGGCGCGAACGCGCAACCGCCGTCCCACGGGATGTTGTCGGCCACGGATCCCTTGATGGGGACCAGTTTCTCGCCGCGGCCCGCGTCAAGGCGCGGGATCGAGGCGAGCAGGCCGTGGGTGTACGGGTGACGCGGCTCGGCGAACAGCTGGTGCCGCTTCGCCCGCTCGACGATCCGGCCGCCGTAGAGCACGTTGACCTCGTCGCACAGCCCGGCGACGACGCCGAGGTCGTGCGTGATCATGATCAGCGCGGTTCCGGTGTCCTGCACCAGTTCCCGCAGCAGCGCCAGGATCTGCGCCTGGATGGTGACGTCTAGGGCCGTGGTCGGCTCGTCGGCGATGAGCAGCCGCGGCCGGCACGCCAGCGCGATCGCGATCAGCGCGCGCTGCCGCATGCCGCCGGAAAGCTGGTGCGGGTACTCGGAAAGCCGCCGCGACGGGTCGGGGATGCCGACTTTGTCCAGCAGGTCCGTCGCTTCGACGGACGCCGCCTTGCGCGACATCCCGCGGTGCCGCTCCAGGACCTCGGTGATCTGCAGCCCGATCGGGATGACCGGGTTCAGCGAGGACAGCGGGTCCTGGAACACCATGCCGAGGTCGCGGCCGCGCCGGTCGCGCATTTCGCGGTCCGACAGCTTCAGCAGGTCGGTGCCTTCGTAGCTCACCGAACCGCTGACCTTGTTGCCGCGCCGCGCCAGCAGCCGCATGATCGCCAGCGACGTCACGGACTTGCCGCAGCCGGATTCGCCGACCAGGCCGACGGTCTGGCCCGGCTCGACGTCGAAGCTGACGCTGTCCACCGCGGTGAACGGCCGCTCGCCACGGCGGACGAAGTCGACCGTCAGGTCACGGACTTCAAGGAGTGCCATGGGTTCTCACCGCCTGTTCTTCGGGTCGAGGGCTTCGCGGAGGGACTCGCCGAGCAGCGTGAACCCGAGCGCCACGATGATGATCGCGATCGCCGGGTAGTACGCGAGCTCCGGGCGGATGTCGAGGAACTGGCGCGAGGCCTTGCCCAGCATCAGCCCCCACTCCGCGCGCGACGGGTCCGGGTCGCCCAGGCCGAGGAACGACAGCGCCGCGGCCTCGAGGATCGACGTGGCCAAGGTGAGCGTGGCCTGCACGATGACCGGGCCGAGCGAGTTCGGCAGCATGTGCCGGAACACGATCGCCCCGCGCTTCACGCCGAGGGACGTCGCCGCCAGCACGTGGTCGGCGTCGCGCTGCACCAGCATGGAACCGCGCAGCAGCCGGGCGAAGATCGGCACGCCGACCATCGACACGGCCAGGATGACCGTCCACTGGCTCGGGTTCGCGAACAGCGCCGCGATCGAGATGGCCAGCAGCAGCGAGGGGAACGACAGCATGACGTCGACGAGCCGCATGAGGACGGTGTCGACCCAGCCGCCGAACGCGCCCGCGATCCCGCCGATGATGACGCCGATGAGCACGCCGATCACCGTGGCCAGCACACCGACGAGCAGCGTCTGCTGGGCGCCGACGATGAGCCGGGACAGGAAGTCGCGGCCGAAGTCGTCCACGCCGAGCGGGTAACCGGGCATCGAACCGGGGATGATGCCCCGGCCCAGCTGGACCTGGTCCTGCAACGCGCGGTCCTGCGGGTCCTTGGGGGCCAGCAGCGGCGCGAAGATCGCCAGGAGCAGGAACAGGCCGGTGATGCCGCCGCCGGTGAGCGCGACCGGGCTGCGCAGCATCCGGCGCAGGGCTTCACCGCCGAGGCTGCGCCCGCTCGCCGCGGCGAGCTTGTCGATCGGTTCCTTCTTCTTGTTCAGCAGAGTGTTCATCGCACACGCACCCTCGGGTCGATGATCCCGTAAGAGACGTCGACCAGCATGTTCACCAGCACGTACACCACCGCCCCGAACAGCAGGAGGGCCTGCAGCCGGGGGTAGTCACGCCGTTCGATCCCCTCGGCCAGCAGGAACCCGAGGCCGCGGAAGTTGAACACCCGCTCGGTCAGCACCGCGCCGCCGAGCAGGGCGCCGGTCTGGAGGCCGATCGTCGTGACCACCGGCAGCAGGCCGTTGCGCAGGACGTGCCGGGTGCGCACCACCTGCTGCGTCAGGCCCTTGGAGTTGGCCGTGCGGACGAAGTCCTCGTTGAGGACGTCCAGCACCGACGCGCGGGTGATCCGGGTGATCACCGCGAGCGGGATGGTGGCGAGCGCGAACGCGGGCAGGACCAGGTGCTTGATCGCGTCCCAGACGGCGTCCCACTCGCCGGTCATGATGCCGTCGAGGATGGCGAAGTTCGTGATCGCGGTGGCGTCGAGACCCGCGGCCTGGCGGCCCTGCGACGGCAAGCCGAGCGGGGAGGCCAGCAGGTCCTGCATCATGTAGCCGAGGAAGAACACCGGCACCGCGACGCCGATGAGGCTGAGCACGATGACCAGGTTGTCGACCGGCCCGCCGCGGAACCGCGCGGCCAGGTAACCGGCGGGGATGCCGACGACGATCGCGATGATCATCGCGGTGAGACCGAGCTCGATGGTCGCCGGCAGGAAGGTGACGATCTCGCCCATGACGGGCTGGGTCGACACCAGGGAGTTGCCGAAGTCGCCGGTGAACGCCCGGCCGAGGAACCCGAAGTACTGCAGGATGATCGGCTGGTCGAGCCCGAGGACGTGGTTGAGGTTGGCGATCTTCTCCGGCGTCGCCTTGTCACCCAGCAGCGCGGCGGCGGGGCCGCCGGGCAGGGACCGGAGCCAGGCGAAGATCAGGATGGACAGGATGAAGAGCGTCGGAATCGCTTGTAGCAACCGACGCACGAGAAAACGGAGCACGTGCAGTCCTTCGTAGCCAGCCCGGGATTAGGCGCAAGGGGTGGGCGCGGTAGCGCCCACCCCTTGCTTGGCCGAAATTCAGATCAGCTGACGGTCACGGTGTTGAAGCGCTCGTCGGTGAGCGGGCTCGCCACCAGACCCTTGACCTTCGGGCCGACCACGATCGCCGGGGTCGGGTAGGCGATCGGGATCGCCGGCAGGAAGTCCATGATCTGCTTGTTGACTTCCTGGTACGCCTTGGCGTGGGCGTCACCGGCCGCCGAAGCGTCCGCCGCGCTCAGAGCCGAGAAGAGCTGCGGGTTGTTGAACCCGAACTCCTTCTTCTCACGGCCGAAGAACGTGCCCACGAAGTTGCCGGCGTCGTTGTAGTCACCGGTCCAGCCGAGCAGGTGGAGGTCCTGCTTGCCGGCCTTCTGGACGTCGTCCTTGTAACCACCGTTCCACGGCTCGGCGTGGGTCTCGATCTTGATGCCGATCTTCTTCAGGTCCTCGGAGATCGCCGTGAAGGTGTCCGCCGGGTTCGGCATGTACGGCCGGGTGACCTCGGTCGGGTAGTAGAACTTCAGCGTCAGATCCGTCGCCCCGGCCTCCTGCAGCAGCTGCTTGGCCTTCTCCGGGTCGTACGGGTACTTGGTGACGTCGTCGGTGTAACCCGAGATGACCTTCGGGACGAACTCGGTCGCGACCTCGGAACCCTCGGCCAGCTTCGACTTCACGAACTGCTCGCGGTTGACGCCGTAGGCCAGCGCCTGGCGGACCTTGACGTCCTTGAGCTTCGGGTTGTTGGCCTGGTTGATGCCCAGGTACAGCACGTTGAACGACGGGCGGATGAGAACCTGCTCACCGTCGTTGCGCAGCAGGCCGTAGTCCGCCGGGTTCGGGTAGTCGTAGCCGTTGATGTCGCCGGCCTTGAGCGCCTGCTTGCGGGCGTTCTCGTCCGGGATCACCTTGAAGATCAGCTTGTCGAGCTTCGGCGGCGTCGGGCTGCTGTCGTTCTTGACCAGCGTGATCTCGCCCTTGGCCTGGTCCCAGCTCTCGAACTTGAACGGGCCGGTGCCGACCGGGAACTTGTTCGCGTACTCGCTGTAGGTGAACGAGTCGCCGCTCTGGGTGACCGTGTCGGCGTTGTGTGCCTTGAGCGCGGTCGGGCTCTGGATGGCGAACGACGGCAGCGTGAACGCCGACGGGAACGCGCCCTTGGGCTTGTTCAGGTTCAGGACCGCGGTCGCCGGGTCCTTCGCCTCGCAGCTCTTGTAGACGGGGTCACCCGTCGCGTCGCCCTCGTTCTTGGCGAAGCCCTCGAAGACGTCGCCGTAGTAGATCATCTGGCTCTGGGCGGCGGCGCCCTTCATGTTGAACCAGCGGTCGAAGTTGAAGCAGACCGAGGCGGCGTCCATCGGGGTGCCGTCGGAGAACTTGACGCCCGACTTCAGGGTGAACGTCCAGGTCTTGCCGTCGTTGCTCGGCTCCCACTTCTCGGCGAGAGACGGCTCGAGGTCGGCGGTGCCCGGCTTGTTCTGGATCAGCGTGTCGTAGATCTGGCGGGTGATCCGGAAGGTCTCGCCCTCGTCGTTGAACGCCGGGTCGAACATCTTCGGGTTTCCGGCGGCGCCGAAGATCAGCGTGCCTCCGGTACCACCTCCGGCGCCCTCGTCACGCTTCGAATCCGCACAGGCGGACAGCGAAACCGCGAGCGCGCCGGTGAGCCCGATCAGGGCCACGCGGCGTGTTCGGGTCAGCCGCAATTGCTGCATCTGGCACCCCTTGGGAGATGTTCGGGTTTTTAAGTCACCGTCCGGTCGGTCAGGAACACCCCGGACGATCGGTGTGCTCGCCGACACTAGCGGGAACTCGGCTCGCACTTAAGCACGTGAGGTTACGATCGCGCTACGTGGGCGTCGATTTGACCGCAATGTGTCCGTAAATCACGACAGAATGTGACCATTTGTGGGCTATGGGTGCGCCGAGTGCCCGAACCCTGACTCAGATGGCGGTACCCGCGTTAGCCCAGCAGTGTTTTGCGCGCAGTCACCCTTGATCGATACGGAGTGCTTCGGACACGGAGCGTGAGTGATCCAACCCCGACGAAAGTCGGGTTCCGGCCGCATCGGGGGTGCCGTCGACGGCGAACCAGCCGCGCTCGAACCGTTGCCAGCGGCCCAGTTCCGCCCTCGACGCCACGCCGTCGCGCGCCACGGACCGGGCCAGCCGCTCGGCCTCCGTGCCGCCGGAGATCCAGCAGAGGTGGGAAAGCAGGGGTCTTGCCGAAGCCCGGCCGCTCGAAACACCTTCCAGCACCAGGACGTCCGCGACTGTCACCCGGACGAGTTCCCCCGGTTGTGGGACCCCGGAGGACCAGTCAGTCCGCCGGTAAGCACCTTCGACGCCGGCCGCGAGCGGCTTCAGGACGCCGTCGAGGAGCCGTGGCCACCACCCGACCGGGTCGTCCCAGGTCGCGAAAGCGTCCGTGCTCACGAGCTCGGTGCGGCACCCGCGGGCCCGCAGCCCGGCGACGACTTCCGAGGCCAGCGTGGACTTCCCGGCCCCCGAGGGGCCGTCGACGGCCAGCAGCCGCACCCCGCCGAGCCGCGCGGGCGCGGCCAGCAGGGCTTCGATCAGCGCGTCACTTGCCGACGCGCTCGACCGCGGGAAGCCCTTTGACGTCGTCCGGGGCCGACACCCGGGCCTCCAGCTCGACGATCCGGCGTTCCAGCTCGCGCTTGGCGTCTTCGAGCTCGCAGCGCAGCAACGCGGTCTCCTCGACCGACGTGCGCACTTCTTCCTCCAGGTGCCCGACCTCGGTCGACAGGTGCAGCGACACCAGCGCCAGCACGACACCGGCGAGCAGGAAGACGAAGTTCGACGGGGTCTCGACCCCGCTCAGGTTGGCCAGGAACTGCGCGGCCGACGGGATCACGGCCAGCACCACCACGCCGACGGCGACGACCAGCCACACGCCCGCGTACTTCTCGCGGAGCTTGCGGCGTCGCATCATCTCGAGGACGACGAACAGCACCAAGCAGGCGATGACGATGCTGAGGATGCGCCAACCGGCCATCTTCGCGAGCTCCTTATGCCGAGTCGGACGAGTCGACCGCGGGGCGGCGGCGCACCAGCGCCAGCAGCAGCGCGAGCCCGGCCCGGCCCAGGTAGACAGCGGACTTGACGGGCGAGTGACTGGGGGTGCCGCCCGCGCGCTCGCGCATGACGACCGGAATCTCCTTGATGACCAGCTTCGCGCGGATCGCCATCACCAGCGACTCCACCGTGTCGCCGAGGTACTCGGCCGGGTAGTAGCCGGCGAACAGCCGGATCGCGCGCGGGCCCATCGCCTTGAACCCCGACGTGACGTCGGTGAGCTTGGTCTTGCCCAGCCGCGAGAACACCAGCGACAGCGCGACCATGGCGTACTTGCGCGGGCCGCTGGCCTTGTACGAGCCCTTGCCGGCGAACCGCGAGCCGATCACGATGTCCGCGTCGTCCAGGCCGCGCAGGAGGGCCTCGAGCTCGTCGGGGTCGTGCTGGCCGTCCGCGTCCACCTGCACGACGACGTCGTACCCGCGGGCGGCGGCGTAGCGGAAGCCGGTGCGCATGGCCCCGCCGACCCCGAGGTTCACGGCGAGCCGGGCCACTTCGGCGCCGGCCGCGCGGGCCAGGCGGGCGGTGTCGTCGGCCGAACCGTCGTCGACGACCAGCAGATCAACGTCCGGCCGAGCCCGTTTCACGTGCTCGATGACCGAAGCGACGCTCGCCTGCTCGTTCAGCGCGGGCATCACGATCAGCACCTTGCGGTGGGTCACGGAGGTCACAGAAGACGCGGACACGCGATCACTTTAGCCTTTCACTGCCCGTTACCGGCCGGAGACCCAGGAGCAGCCCCGGAAGCGACGACACCCTGCTGCCCCTCGATCTCGTAGATCGAGGCACCGGCGTTGTGGTAGACCAGCTTGAACCCGGGGCTCTTGTCCAGGCCCAGGAGGCCGACGTCGTTGGGGGTCGTCTTGGTGACCTTCCCCTCCCCGACGAAGGCGTAGCGCACCTTCAGGTTGGTGAGCAGCCGGCGCACTTCCGGGTACTTCTCGACCTCGTTGGCGTAGACGCTCAGGTAGCCCGCGTCCGTGTTCAGCTCGGCGCCGTAGAAGTTCCACTGCGTCGGCATCACGCCGGCCAGCGCGTACATCCAGACCGAGCCGTCGGCCTTGTCGTTCAGCACCCGCTCGCCCGGCGCGGTGTGCTGCGCGAGCCAGGCGAACGCGGTCTCCTCGTCCTTGCTGACCGTCGGGCCGTCGCTGTAGTTGAGCTGCAGGCGGGCGGCGTTGCGGCCGATGTAGCCGCCGCGGCTCAGCCCGCCGACCACCAGGGCCACCACGACGACACCGGCCAGGGTGAGCGTCGCCGGCTTGAGGTTCGGCAGCCGGGGTGCGACCTTCTCGGCGAACCAGCCGGACGCGGTGTGCGCGAACTCGCCGAACGCGACGCAGCCGGCCAGCGGCACCAGGGCCGCGACGCGCCAGTTGTCGTTGTAGAACGGGCTGCTCAGCGTGTGGATCAGGTTGCTCTCCATCGACACCGTCGCGGCGAAGAGCGTGCCCAGCACGACGTAGGCGCCGACCATCCACAGCATCCGGCGGTGCTTGACCAGCAGGAACACGCCGATGATGGCCGGGATGCCGATCCACCACTGCGGGAACGCGGCCATCGGCGAGAACGTGATCGTCTCGCCGAACGCGCCGGACACGGTGGCTTCGGACGCCCAGAAGGCACTCGTCACGCCGCCCGCGTTGTACAGCGACGGCAGCACGACCGGGATGCCGAACGCGGCCGCCAGCACGACGCTCGCGACCAGCGACGTCAGCGACCGCCGCCAGACGATCTTCTCGAAGCGGAACACCACCGCGAGCAGGATCAGCAGGAAGTACACGATGACGACGAACACGACACTCGTGTGCAGCCCGGCCAGCCCGGCGACGCCGACGCCGATGGCGACCGGCCCGGCGATCGAGCGAGGCTCCAGCAGGTGGCGCGCCACCGCGAGCATGGCCGGGATGAGCGCGACACCGGCGACGAACGGCCACAGCGGGCCGCGCCACAGCGAGTCGTACGGGAACACCGTGAAGCACGCCGACACCGTGGCGGCCGCGGCGACGCCGATGGCCGGCATCCGCCAGGCGTGGCACATCGCGGCGACGCCGAGCGGCACGGTGAGGACCACCGCGAGCGCCGCGAGGTTCAGCGTCGGCATGATCGTCAGGCCGCCCTTGCCGAAGACCAGGGCGAGCAGCGCGTGGTAGGTGTCCGGGTAGAAGTAGTGCGTCTCGTTCGGCAGGTTCGCGATCGTGCCGACGGTCGACGGGCGCGCGTCGCCGTGCTCGGCGATCCAGCGCACCAGGTTGGCGTGGAACGGCGCGTCCCAGCCCTGCTGGACGTTGTCGATGCTCCGGAAGCCGCGCAGGATCGTGACGGTGCCGATGCCCATGCCGGCGGCGACGCCGAGGCCGATCAGCACGTGGTCGCGGACGCTGCGCGCGGGCCGCTCCGGCTCTTCCCAGTCGGGGTGGCGGCGGCGCGTGAACCGGGTCACGGCGAAGGCCAGGCCGAAGCCGGCCGCCGAGAGCACCAGCGTCCACAACGCGACGTTGAGCGTCGTCCAGCGGATGCCGAACCGGCCGAGCACCGGGATGCCGAGCGCGACCAGGCCGAACGTCAGCATCGGCGCGGCGGCGGCCAGCGTCCAGCCGCGCAGCTGGATCGCGGCACCGAACACCAGACCCGGCAGCCAGAACGCGAGCAAAACGAGCAGTACGTTCATCGAATTCGCAGTCCAAACCTTACCGGCACTTCACGCCGTTTCCCGTCCCCACCGGCGGGCCCAACGCACCTTACTGGGCCGCTATGAAGACGTTTCACCGGTGTCCGAGGTTGTCACGGCCGTCGATTCCGGTGCGCGCCGGAGAACGAACGCGAGCACCACGGCCAGGCCCAGCGTCGGCGCCACGGCCAGCGCGACGACCGCGCGGAACACGGTGTCGCCTGGTAGGAGCACCAGCAGCAGGGACGCCGTGCCGGTGACCACGGCCCAGGTGAGCAGCACGAGCTTGGCCTGGGTGCGGGCCACGAGCACGGCCGTGAGCAGCTGCATCGGCACCAGCAGCACCGACGACCACACCAGCCCCGCGACCGACCAGCCGTCGATGTCGTAGCGGGGGCCGCTGATGAACCGCACCGCCCACGGCCCGAGCCACATCCCGACCAGGGCGCCGAGCGCGGCGAGGACGAGGGACGCGGCCGCGCCGAGCGCGAGCACGCGGCGCAGCTTGTGGCGGCCTTCGGCGGTGACCGAGAGCCGCACGACGAACGGGACGGCCAGCGACTGCACCGGCCCGATCAGCGTCAGCGGCAGCCGGGCGATGACCAGCGCGGCGAACAGAGCGCCGACGCGGTCGCCGTCGCCGCCCGGGGCCAGCAGGCCGACCAGCGCCGGGTAGCCGGTGATGACCGCGGCCGTCAGGGCCGCGCCGACCAGCAGCATGCCCATCCGGCGGGAGGTGACGCCCCAGCCGTCGCCGTCCACGTGCGGGTCGAGCAGCCGCCGGGCCGGCCGGGCGAACAGCAGCCAGGCGAACGACCCCGCGGCGACCGCGATGGCCAGCGAGACGATGTTGTAGGCGACCGAGACGACCAGCACACCCAGCACGAGCGCCCGGATCGCCGGTTCGGCCACCACGAGCAGCGAGAACGCCTTCACCTTGTGCTGGCCGATCAGCAGCCCGCGGGTGCCGAACTGGCAGGCGAACGCGACGCCGCCGGCCAGCACGATCAGGGCCAGCGACCAGTCGCCGTGGAAGAGCTTTTCGTTGACCGGCGGGATCAGCAGGGCGAGGGAGAAGACCGCCGCGACCAGCACGCCGACGGCCACCGCGCGCAGCGCCGGGCGGCCCGCCTTGCCGCCGCCGAGCGCGGCCACCGCCGACTGGCGGGAGAGCTCCTGCTCCAGCGGCGAGAGCGTGCTGCCGAGGCCCATCACCAGGCCCCAGAACGTGACGAAGATGGCGTACTCCTGCGGCGGCAACAGCCGCTGGCAGGCGACGGTGAGGACGTAACCGAGGCCGATCGACACGATCAGCGAGCCGCCGAGGCTGCCCGCGGTCGTGCGGCCGCTGCGGGCGGCGGCCGGAGTCTCCACCTCGGTGCTCATCGGCGCCGGAGCGAGGTCCGCACGGCCATCGCCAGTCCGCGCACGACACCCGCGCCGAAGCCGCCGGCGAACACCGGCAGCAGCTTGGTGACCGCGCGGGCCTCCGGCCCGGTCGCGCCGCACTTCTTCACGACCTCGCCGGCCGCGACCGCGCCGAGCACCCCGGCGGCCAGCGTCGTCTTCGGCTTCTTCGCGGCGAAAGCCAGCCCGAGGACGCCGACGGCGAGCGCGCCGAACAGCGCGTTGCGGGCCGGGCCGGGCGAGCCGATGTAGGAGTCCACATAGGTCGTGCCGCGGAAGTAGGCCTGCTGCGTGAACTTCTTGAAGGAGTCGCGCCCGTTGTAGGTCGCGGAGAGCTCCGGGGCCAGCCAGATCCGCTCGCGCTCGGCGATCCAGCGCAGCATGCGGGTGTCGTCGCTGGCGAAGCGGATGTCGTCGAACAGCGACGCGAACGCCGTGACCGAGCCTTCGAGGAGGGCGCGGCGGGCGCAGAAGAACGTCGTCCCCTTCGGGTAGACGTCGAATTCCTCGATGCCGTAGGACATCAGCCGCGGGTTCGCGCAGTACTTGCGCCACGGGACCTTGACCAGCCCGGCCATGAAACCCGCGTACGGGTTGTGCTCGGAGGCGACGTTGATGTGCCCGTTCCAGACCGCGCGCTCGGGGTGGTCCACGAGCTGGTCGCGCAGGAACGTGAGGGTCGGCTCGTCGAGGATGACGCGGCTGTCGAGCAGCGCGATCCACTCGCCGGACGACTTCGCGATGCCCGCGCTGCGGGCCTCGAACCGGCCGCCGTTGGCCTGGCTGAGCACGGTGATGCCGTGGCGTTCGCGCAGTGCGTCGAGGCGGGTCGGCGTGGCGTCGGTGCTGCCGTCGTCGACCACGACGACCTCGATCGGCCAGTTGGCCGCCTCGGCCGAGGCGAGCAGCGCGCCGACACTGCGTTCGATCCAGTCCTGCTCGTTGTAGACCGGGATCACGACGCTGAGCGAGGGGAGGAGCGGGTTCGCACTCACCGGGCCGAGGCTACCCGGCGGCCTCCACGCCGGGTCGGCCAGTATCCTTGCGCCACCGCACCCGACCAGAAATGGGCCTTCACGGTGATTTCCTTCATTCTCGGCACCACCGCGGAACTGATCAAGATCGCGCCCGTCTACCACGGGATCCGCGAGCGCGGGATGCGGCCCAAGATCTGGTTCACCGCCCAGCACGTCGACGAGGTGGCCGACGTACTGGCCGACCTGGACATGCCGGCGCCCGACGTCTGGCTGGTGCCGGAGGAGAAGGCGCACAACCTCGAGTCGCCGTCGCAGGTGCCGGGCTGGGCCGCGCAGGTCATGCGCACCGCCTGGAGCCGCCGCCACGAGCTGCGCGCCGCCCTGAACGAAGACGGCCGGCCGCCGCTGGTGCTGGTGCACGGCGACACGTTCACCACGCCGTACGGCTCGCTGATCGGGAAGCGGATCCTGAAGTCCCGCGTCGGGCACGTCGAGGCCGGGGCGCGGTCGGGCAGCATCCTGTCGCCGCTGCCCGAGGAGCTCAACCGCAAGATCGCGGCGAAGATCGTCGACATGCACTTCGCGCCGAGCATCCGCGAGGTGAACAACCTGCGCAACGCCCGCGGCGTCGTCGTCGACACCGAGGCGAACACCGCGATCGACGCCATGCGCCTGGCCATCAACCAGCCGCTGGACGTGCCGAACCTGCCGGAGAAGTTCGGCCTGGCCACGCTGCACCGCTTCGAGCTGGTCTCGCGCGCGGACAAGTACCGCGAGGTGCTGGAGATCCTGCGCGAGCAGAGCCGCAAGATGCCGATCCTGTACATGGCCGGCGCGCCCGAGCGCGAGAAGATCCGCTCACTGGGCCTGGACAACCTGTTCGACGACAAGTTCATCGCGCAGCCGAAGATGCGGTACCTGAAGTTCCTGCCGCTGGTCGCGCGCGCCGAGTACGTCGTCACCGACTCGGGTGGTCTCTCGGCGGAGTGCTACTACCTCGGCCTGCCGTGCGCGGTGCACCGCGAGCGCACCGAGACGCCGCAGCACCTCGGCGAGACGGTGGTGCTGACGGAGATGCGCGGCGACAAGCTGCAGAACTTCCTCGACACCTACCAGTACCGCCGCGGTGAGTCCTGGATGGACAAGTACCACCCGTCCGAGATCATCGTGGACACCCTGGCGCAGCTCGGCTACTGCTGACGCCCGTTGGGGTGACGCGGGTCGCCGCGGCCGCGGGGATCGGGCAGCTTTGCCGCCATGATCCACTTCGGACTCGCGGCGGTCCTGCTGGTCGTCCCGCCGATCGACCAGGCCGCCACGCGTGACGCGGCGCTGAGCGCGGGCTACCAGCAGGCGTACGTCGGCGCGGCGGCCCCGATCGCCCTGCGGATCCGCGCCGCGTACGACATCCCGGCGTCGGTCACGGTGGCCCAGTCGATCCTGGAGTCGAACTGGGGCCGCAGCAAGCTGTCGACGGCCGAGCTGAACTACTTCGGCTTCAAGTGCGTCCGCCCGGCGAGCCCGGGGCCGATCGCGGTGCGGTGCGCGCGCTACCAGACGTCCGAGTGCGTGCCGTCGCCGTGCCACCCGGTGGACGCGTTCTTCCGCTCGTACGCCTCGGCCGACGACTCGTTCCGCGACTACGGCCGGCTGCTGACGACGTCACCGAACTACGCGGCGGCGCTGCCGGTGCGCGCCGACCCGGACGCGTTCATCCGGGCGGTGGCGCGGAAGTACGCCACCGACCCGGAGTACGCGAACAAGGTGATCCGGCTGATGGACCTCTACGACCTGCGCCGCTTCGACGCCCGTTAGAGCACCCGGCGGCCCGAGAGCGCGCGGCCAAGGGTCAGCTCGTCCGCGAACTCCAGGTCACCGCCCATCGGCAGGCCCGACGCCAGCCGTGTCACGCTCAACCCCGGGAAGTCGCGCAGCATGCGGACCAGGTACGTCGCCGTCGCCTCACCCTCGGTGTTGGGGTCGGTCGCGATGATGATCTCGGTGATGTCCGCCTCGCCGATGCGCTTGAGCAGCTCACGCATCCGCAGCTGCTCCGGGCCGATGCCCGACAACGGGTCCAGCGCGCCGCCCAGGACGTGGTATCGGCCCTTGAACTCGCGCGTGCGCTCGACCGCCAGGACGTCCTTCGGCTCCTCGACCACGCAGATGACCGTGAGGTCGCGGCGCTCGTCGCGGCAGATGCGGCACCGCTGCTGCTCGGAGACGTTGCCGCAGACCTCGCAGAACTGCACGCCCTCCTTGACCTTGCCGAGGACGTCCTGCAGCCGGGAGATGTCCACCGGGTCCGCGGCCAGCAAGTGGAACGCGATCCGCTGGGCGCTCTTCGGCCCGACCCCCGGCAACCGCCCGAGCTCGTCGATCAGGTCCTGGACGACACCTTCGTACAAGTTCGTCAGCCGCCGAAGCCGAGGGCGCCGAGGTCCGGCATGCCGCCACCGCCGCCGAGGCCGCCGGCCAGCGGGCCGAGCTTCTGCTCGGTGAGCTTCTGCGCGCTCGCCGACGCGTCGCGGACCGCCGCCACGATCAGGTCGGACAGGGTCTCGACGTCGTCCGGGTCGACGACCTTCGGGTCGATCTGGAGGCTCTTGAGCTGGCTGTCACCGGACACGGTCGCGGTGACCAGCCCGCCGCCGGCACTGCCGGTGACCTCGGTGTTGGCGAGCTCCTCCTGCGCCTCGACGAGCTTCTGCTGCATCTGCTGGGCCTGCTGCATCAGCTGGGAAATGTCGAAGCCGCCGCCGGGTTGCACCATGATCGCACTCGGTCCTCTCTGCACGCCTGTGTCACCACCAGGGTAGTCGCGCCACGGGCGGGCCCCGGTTGTGGCACCGTGGTCGCCGTGCGACGCGCGATTGCTCCCCTCCTGCTGGCCGGTGCCCTGCTGCTCACCGGCTGCGAAGAAGACACCCCGGCGGCTCCCGCGCCCGCTCCCGTCGTCACCCGGACGGTCACGCCCACGCCGACGACCGTCACGCCTTCGCCGGTCGTGCCGCCCGCGCCGCCCTCTTCGGCGGCCGCGCCGCCGGTCGCCCCGGTCGCTTCGGGCAAGGTCGTCGTGCTCGACCCGGGGCACAACGGCGGCAACGGCTCGCACAGCGCGGAGATCAACCGGCTCGTGCCCGCGGGGCGCGGGCAGACCAAGCCGTGCAACACCACCGGCACGTCGACCAACGCCGGTTACCCCGAGCACGCGTTCACCTGGGACGTCTCCCAGCGGGTCGGAGAAGCGTTGTCGGCCAAGGGAATCCGCGTCGTCTACACGCGACAGAACGACACCGGCGTCGGCCCGTGCGTCGACAAGCGGGCCGCGGCCGGCAACGACGCGAACGCCGACGCCGTCGTCTCGATCCACGCCGACGGCTCGAACGCGCCCGGGGCAACCGGCTTCCACGTCGCCTACTCGTCGCCGCCGCTGAACGCGGCACAGGGCGCGCCGTCGACGCGGCTGGCCCAGACGTTGCGCGACACGATGCGCACCGGCGGCTTCAGCACGTCGAACTACATCGGCGGCAACGGCCTTTCGGCGCGCGCGGACCTCGGTGGCCTGAACCTCTCGACGCGGCCGATCGCGCTCGTCGAGTGCGGGAACATGCGCAACGCGACCGAAGCGGCCCGGATGTCGAGCGCCGAGGGGCGGCAGCAGTTCGCGTCCGCCATCGCGGCGGCGATCGAGGCCTACCTGGCCTCGTGAGCCGCGGTGACGGCCTCGCCGTGCAGGGTCGCCCACTTCGTGAGGACGCCGATCGGCTCGACGAGCGTCTGCCCGAGGTCGGTGAGGCTGTAGTCGACGCGCGGTGGCGCCTCGGCGTAACCGCGGCGGTCGACCAGGCCGTAACCCTGGAGCTTGCGCAGCGTCTGGGTGAGGACCTTGCGGGAGATGCCGCCGATGAGGTCGACGAGCTCACCGTGCCGCCGCGGCCCGCGGCTGAGCGCGAACACCACGACGACGGCCCACTTGTCGGCGATGATCTCGATCGCCAGCCGGGCCGGGCAGTCCGCGAGGAAGACGTCGCCGGAGAAGTCACCCATGGGAACCAAGGTACCGAGGAGTACCTGTCGGCTTCCTAGTCTCGGGGTTATGGAACTCCCCGAAAGCAGCCACCGACTGTTCGAGCGGCCCTTCAACGCCGTCCTGACCACGATCAACCCGGACGGCTCCCCGCAGACGTCGATGGTCTGGGCCAGCCGCGAGGGCGACGAGATCGTGATGGGCATGGAAGGCCGCCGGCCCAAGGTGCGCAACATCCGCAACGACCCGCGCGTGACGGTCCTGATCGAGGACCACGACGGCCACGACGCCCGTGGGCTGCCGCAGTACCTGCTGGTCCGCGGCACGGCGTCGATCGTCGGCCCGGACATCGCCGACGAGTTCACGGCGTTGATGGACCGCCAGGCCCAGCGCTACCTCGGCGTCCCGAAGTACCTGCTGGGCAACCAGGGCTCGCCGACCGCGGTGATCGTCCGGATCAAGGCGGACCGGGTCACAGGCATCGGCCCCTGGGCCTCCTGACCCCCGACCCAGAGGTCGGCCCACACACCCAGGCAGTCGGCTCACGCACCGAGAGAGTCGGCTCGCGTGCCGAGAGCGTCGGCTCGCGTGCCCAGAGGGTCGGCTTGCGTACCCAGAGGGTCGGGTCGCGTACCCAGAGGGTCGGGTCGCGTACCCAGAGGGTCGGCTTGCGTACCTAGAGGGCCGGGTCGTGAGCCGACCGTCCAGGTACGCGAGCCGACTGTGCGGGTACGCCGGCCGACCGTCCGGGTACGTGGGGTGGCGGGGCCGAAGCCGTGGATGTCGCATTGAGGGACTTCAGATCCCTCGATGTGACATTCACGGACTTGGTCAGTCCAGGGGGCGGGCGCCCAGCTGGTCCGAGATCAGCCTGCGGGCCAGCTCGTCCGGGTCCTGGTCCGGCGGGGGCGGAGGTGGCGGCGGGGCCGGGCTGGCGTCCTCGTTGTAGAGGTCGTCGTCGTCCTCGTCGGAGGGTTCCGGGGGCAGCGGGATGTCCGGCTCGGCCGTCGTGACCTTGGGGCGCACCGGCTGGGCTGCCGGGGCGGGCGGGGCCGCCGGGCGGGTCGGTGCGGCAGGTGGGGCCGGGGGCGCCGCGGGGGCGGCCGCCGACTGGCGGGTGAACGACTGCTTCGGCGCGGGCGCCGCCTGCTGGGCGCGGGCCGCGGGGGCGGCCGACGGGGCGTTGCCGTGGACGCAGCGGACCTGCCAGTCGCCGCCGAGGACTTCGGTCAGCGCGCCGGCGATCTTGCGGGCGTTGTCCTGGTCGGACAGCCGGCGGGCCAGCGGCTCGGACTTGTGCGTCAGCGTGACGGCGCTGCCCTCGACGGTCGCCACCGTGGCCTGCGTGAGCATCGCCTCGAGGCTGCGGCCGCCGGTGAACTTGCGCAGCGCCGTCATCAGCTGCGGCCAGATGTTCCGGAGCCCGGCCGCGTCCAGCGCGCCGGGCGCCGCGGGTGCGGCGGCGGCCACCGGCTCGGGCTCGGCGGCCGGGGCGGGTGGGTCCCCGCCCGGCGTCCGGGTCGCGCCCCAGCCGCTGGCGTCGCTGGGTGCGGCCGCCGCCGGCTGCGCGGGGATCCCGCCGCCCGGGGTGCGAGGTGTGCCCCAGCCACCGTCCGCGGACGCCGAAGTGGAGGCCGGTGCACCGGCACCGGCCGATGCGGAGGCACTGGCCGATGCGGCAGCAGGCTGAGCAGCACCGGCTGGCGCAGCCGCAGACTGGGCAGAACCGCCCGGCGCAGCAGCAGGCTGGGCCGGGCCGGCCGGTGCGGAGGCAGGCCGGGCCACACCGGCTGATGCGGCAGCAGGCTGCGCAGGACCGCCTGGCGCAGCAGCAGACTGCGCGGGACGAGCCACCGCCGGAGCGGCCGCCGCGGAAGCGGGCGGGTTCGGTTCGGCCGTGGGCGGCTCCGGGATCGCCACCGGCGCCGGACCGGCCGATGCCGGGCGCTGCGACGGCCGCGAGAACTCCTTCTCCGGCGCGGCCCGCATCGGCGGCTCGACGCCGCCCTCGGCGGGCGCGCCACCGCCGGCGACCACCGTCGCGCGGCGTTCCAGCCGCTCGATCCGCGCCAGCAGCGCCTTTTCCGCGTCGGTGACCGACGGCAGCAGCATCCGCGCGCACAGCAGCTCGAGCACGAGCCGGGCGGACGTCGCGCCGCGCATCTCCAGGAGTCCATTGTGGACGATGTCGGCGTACCGCGAAAGCGTGCCGAGGCCGAGGCGTTCGGCCTGGCCGACCATCCGCGCCAGTTCGTCTTCGGGCGCGGACACCAGGCCACCCGCGGACTCCGGCACCGCGCGCAGCAGCACCAGGTCGCGCAGCCGGTCGAGCAGGTCGGTCGCGAACCGGCGCGGGTCGTGCCCGGCTTCGGCGACCTTCTCGACGGTGCCGAACACGGTGCCGGCGTCGTCGGTCGAGAGCGCGTCGACCATGTCGTCGATCAGCGCGACGTCGGTGACGCCCAGCAGCGACACCGCGCGGCTGTAGTTGATCCCGTCGGGCCCGGCGCCGGCGAGCAGCTGGTCGAGCACCGACTGCGTGTCGCGCGCCGAACCGCCACCGGCCCGGATGACCAGCGGGTAGACCGCGGGCTCGACCTCGACGCCCTCGGAGGCGACGTTGCTCTCCAGCAGCGTGCGCATCGCGCCGGGCGGGATCAGCCGGAACGGGTAGTGGTGCGTGCGCGAGCGGATGGTGGTGAGCACCTTGTCCGGCTCGGTGGTCGCGAAGATGAAGATGACGTGCTCTGGCGGCTCTTCCACGATCTTCAGCAGGGCGTTGAAGCCCTGCGTGGTGACCATGTGCGCCTCGTCGATGATGAACACGCGGTAGCGCGACTCGGCGGGCGCGTAGAACGCCTTGTCCCGCAGCTCACGGGCGTCGTCGACACCACCGTGGCTGGCCGCGTCGAGCTCCGTGACGTCGACGCTGCCCGAACCCTCCGGCGCGAGCGCCTTGCAGGAGCTGCACTCGCCGCACGGGTCCGGTGTCGGGCCCTTCACGCAGTTCAGCGAGCGCGCCATGATGCGCGCGCTCGACGTCTTCCCGCAGCCGCGCGGGCCGGAGAAGAGGTAGGCGTGGTTGATCCGCCCGGCGGACAACGCCGTGCGGAGGGGTTCGGTCACATGCTCCTGCCCGACGACCTCGGCGAAGGTTGCCGGACGGTACTTGCGGTACAGCGCGAGAGCCACGCCGCGAGAGTACCGGGACCGTCCGACAACCTTCGCCGTGCGGGTCAGGCCAGGGCAGCGGCCTCGGCGACCAGGGCGTTCACCTTGGCGACGTGCTGCGCCGTGAAGGCGTCACGCGCCCGCGCCTTGAGCAGCTCGCCGTCCAGATACGCCTGCAGAGCCGAGTCGGGACCGTCGAGCACCCCCTGCGCGACGGCGACGACCTCGGGCCCTTCGGACAGCGTCCGGGTCGCGTACACCGACAGGTCGATCAGGTGCGTGACGTACTGGCCGTGCGCCAGGAACTCGCGGACGTCGGCGACGGTGCCGTCGAGGGCCTTCTGGGCCGCCGGCTTCGTCGACGGGCCGCCGGCCGCCAGGATCTGGTCGACCTCGACGCGGTCGTCGGTGTCGCGGCCCGGGTAGTCGCCGGTGCGCAGCAGCGCGGCGACACCGGCGTACGGGCCCGCGAGCGCGTCCCGAGCGGCCTGGCGCAGGCCCGGACGGGCCTTCGGGTCCGCCGCGATCGCCGCGACGGCCACCCGGTCGTCGGACTCCTGCGCGACGGCCAGGCCGCTGTGCACGAAGGTGACGACGTCGTCGTCCGAACCGCTGAGCGCGGCGCGGGCGGCGTCCTTGACCGCGGCCCCGCCGTTGCGCAGCAGGTAGACCGACGCGCGCCGGCCGTTCGGCACCGTCAGGGCCGGGTCGGCCGCGTCGGCCAGCAGCTCGTCGTTGTCGGTCTTGGCCTGCGCGGCGCGGGCCGCGGCCTCCTTGGCCTGCTGCTGCGCAGTGGCCTCGGCGCCCGCCGCGGCCTGGCCGTCCTGCTGGTTCTTGCTCTGCTGGGCGGCGAGCCGGTCGGCGTTCGCCTTCCGCGCGTCCGACGCGAGCTTCGCGGCCTGGTTCGCCGCGATCTGGACCGCGACGCCGTTGTGCCGGGCCTTGGCCGCCTTCGCGCCGTCGACCTGGCCCTGGACGGCGGTGACCTCGGCGTCACCGGCCGCGGCGACCTGCTTCCAGAGGGCCAGGAAGTAGCGGACGTCGGCCGGGTCGCCGTCGAGGGCCGTCTGCGCGGCGGCCTTCACCTCGGGCCCGCCGGCGGCGAGCGCCTGGTTCGTGGTGATCCGGTCGTCGGTGTCCCTGGCCTGCTGCAGGCCGGTTTCAAGGAACGCGCGGACGTCGGCGGGCGTGCCGTCGAGCGCCTGCTGGGCACGCGCGTTCACGGTCGGGCCGCCGGTGCTCATGGCCTGGCCGACGGCGATCCGGTCGTCGGCCACCCGCGCCCGGGCCAGGCCGGTGGCCAGGAACGCGCGGACGTCGTCGATGGTGCCGCTGAGCGCCTGCTGGGCGGCGCGCTTGGCGACCGGGCCGCCGGTCGACAGGACCTGGGTGACCAGGACCCGGTCGTCGTCGTCCTTGGCCTGGTAGCGGCCGGTGGCCAGGAAGGCCTGCAGGTCGGCCGGCGAGCCGAGCAACGCCGTTTCGGCGCCCCGGGCCACGCCGGGGCCGCCGGTCTCCAGCAGCGAGACGGCCTGCGCCCGGTCGGGCAGGACGTCCGCCGAAGCGGGCGTCGCGAGTACGCCGACGGCCAAGGCCGCGGCGACGAGAACTGCGTTCACACGCAAGGTGATCCCCCTCGGATCGTTGATCTTCCACTCCCCTATCGCCGGTGAAGCAAGAATGTTTCCGACCCCGGCTAGGCTCCGGTTCCGTGAGTCGAACGAGCAAGCCGGCACCGATCCCGGGCCAGTACCCGGTGCGGTTCGGGGCAGCGGAGCTCCAGCGCTTCGCCGACCGCGGCAACGCATGGCTGCTGTCAGTGGGCGGAGTGGCCCAGTCGTACGTGGACCTGGACGACCCGACCCACCTGGAGTTCGACTACGTCCGCCGCTTCGGCGACGTAGTGGACCTACTACCACCAGGCCCGGTAGAGGCACTGCACATAGGCGGCGCGGCCTGCACCCTCCCGCGCTACATAGCGGCAAAGCGCCCGGGCTCCCGCCAGCTGGTCTTCGACGCAGACCCGGAACTGGTAGACGTAGTACGCACCCAGCTGGGCCTGAAAATCCCAGGCCTGAGAGTCCGAATAACAGACGGCCGAGAAGGCCTGACAACCCGCAGGGAAAACACAGCAGACCTGATAGTGGTAGACGCATTCGAACAGGCAACCCTGGCAGGCGGCCTGGCAACCCTGGAATCAGTAAGCTCGATAGAGCAAATCCTCCGCCCCACAGGCACCTACCTGGCCAACATCACAGACGGAGCAGGCCTCCCCTTCGCCCGCCGCTTCCTGGCCACCCTGAAAGAGGTATTCCCCCAGGTAGTACTACTGGCGGACCCAGGAGTACTGAGAGGACGCCGCTTCGGAAACCTGGTATTCGCAGCATCGGCAACAGGAATCCCCACAGCGGCATTGGCCGCCCGAACAGCCTCAGCAGCCTTCCCGGCAAGATGCGTAGAAGGCGCAGAACTAACCAAACTGGCAGGCAAAGCAAAGCCGATAACAGACAACGACAAACCCCCACCCCCAAAACCACCAAAAGACATCTTGGGCATCTTCTAGGCCTCGTGAGTGTTTAGTAGGGTTAGAACCGCCCTAACCACTCACGACAACCACGCCACCCCACCCAGACCCCAAGAAGGGCGCAGCGCACGCAGGTCGCAAGAGAGGCCCGGCAGCGCACGCAGGCCACGCGCAGGGCCCGGCAGCGCAAGCAGGCCACGCGGAGGACCCGGCAGCGCACCCAAGCCGCAAGGCAAGCCCGGCAGCACTCCCTGGCCGCAATAGAGGCACAGGGGGCGAGGGCGCTCAGGTTATGAGGAGCCCGGCAGCACGCTCAGGCTGCAAGGAAGGCCACGGCAGCGCTCCCAGGCCGCGAGAGTGGCACCGGGGGTGGCACCCGGGCGGCGAGGACGGCCCGGCAGCGCACCCAAGCAGCAAGGCAGGCCCGGCAAGCACACGCAGGCCACGAGCAGGGCCCGGCAGCGCACTCAGGTTGCGAGGAGTGCCCGGCAGCGCACGCAGGCCGCAAGAGAGGCACCCTGGGGTCCCCGGGGGGCCACAAGGACGGCCCGGCAACGCACCAAGTCGCAAGGAAGGCCCGGCAGCGCGCTCAGACCACGAGCAGGGCCCGGCAGCGCACTCAGGTTACGAGGGAAGCCCGGCGGCGCTCAGGTTACGAAGAGAGCCCGGCAGCGCACGCAGGTCACGAGGAAGGCCACGGCAGCGCTCCCAGGTCACGAGGAAGGCCACGGCAGCGCTGTCAGGCCGCAAGGGAGGCACCGTGGGGGTCCGGGGGCTCAGCCCCCGGGTGAAAGGACGAAGTGAAGGCCCCGGCGAAGGGGCGAAGCCCCGAAGCAGGGAAGCCGAAACGAAGGGGACCCCGCGCACCCGTCAGAGCCTGCTTATCCTTGCTGCCTTCCGGCCCTGGGGAAGTTCACAGGGTGGACGCCGCGCGGGGTCCGTGGTCAAGTGTAGCGGGTCCCGCTCAGGCCCCCGCACCAGCCTGGGCTCGGGCCCGTTTGAACGTGTTGTGCAGGACCGCCAGCAGCGCGTCGCGCACCGACAGCTTCTGGCGTGCGTCGAACGTGATCAGCGGGACGTCCTCGCTCACCGCCAGTGCCCAGCGGATGTCGTCCAGGTTGTGGCCCAGCGCGCCGTCGAACATGTTGACCGCGACCACGAACGGGAGGCCGGCGTTCTCGAAGTAGTCGACCGCCGGGTAGCAGTCGTCCATCCGGCGGGTGTCGACGATGACCAGCGCGCCCAGGGCGCCGTGGACCAGGTCCTGCCACATGAAGCCGAAGCGGTCCTGGCCGGGCGTGCCGAACAGGTACAGCTTGACCTCGTCGTCGATCGTGATGCAGCCGAAGTCGAGGGCGACCGTCGTCGTGGTCTTCGCCGGGACGTGGCCCGTGCGGTCGACGTTCGCCGCCACCGACGTGATCGCCGCCTCGGTCGTCAGGGGCTTGATCTCGGAGATCGACGACACCGCCGTCGTCTTGCCGACGCCGAAGCCGCCCGCGATGACGATCTTGACCGGCGCCGGCGGGCGGGCGGCCGGCTCAGTGAATGGCTTCGAGTCCACGAATGACCCTTTCGATCATGCCGAGGTCGTGCGAGTTGTGGTTCCCCGGCCGGCGGACGACGACGTAGCCCTGCTCGGCGAGGTCGGCCACCAGCACGCGTGCGACGCCGATGTGCAGGCCGAGCAGGGCGGCCACTTCGGCGACCGACACCGTGCTGCGGCAGAGGGAAACGATTTCCTGGCGTTCGAAGGTGAGCTTCGGGTGCGACGCCGCGCCGAGGCGTGACGTCATGACCTGCGCCTCGATCTCGAGGCTCTGGTCGACCGGCTGCGCCCGTCCCGACGTCATCAGGTACGGCCGCAGCAGCGAGATGTCCGGGTCGTCGGCCATCACGAGCCGACGCTGTTCTTCAGCTCCTCGATGAGCCCGGGCGTGAGGACTTCGGTGGCGCGGTTGGCGAACATCGCCATCTCGTAGGCGATCGTGCCGAGGCTCGCCTGCTTGTTGGCGAGGACGCCGAGCGAGCAGCCGATGCTGATGGTGCAGACCAGCAGGTAACCGTGCTCCAGCTCGATGATCACCTTGTCGGGCGCGCCGAGCGGGTGGCTTTCGGAGACGCCGTGGGCGAGGCCGAGCATGGCGGACGAGATCGCGGCGAGGCGGTCGGCGTTGGAGCGCTCGAGCTCCGAGGACACCGCGATCAGCAAGCCGTCGGCCGAGACCGCGATGGCGGCGATCGCGCCCGCGGTGTGCTGCGCGAAGCGGCTCACCAGCCAGTTGAAGTTCTGGGCTTCGACGCTGACACCAGGTGCGGGGATGCTCATTTCCTGCTCTCTTCTTCTCGTTCCATCACACGACCGGCGACCACGCCCGGCGGCGGGGTGTCTGCCGTAAGCTCGTCCGCCTTGGCCAGGCCGGCGGCGAACGAGTCGAACGCCGCGCGCTCGGCCGCCGGGTCCCGCTTGGCGCGGTTCACGACGGGCCGGGCGATCGGCCGGCCCGCGGCCTCCTGCTTGCGGAGGCCGGGGGCGAGCTGGGCGCCGGGCACGCGCCGGGTCAGGCCGTCCCGCGAGATCGGGGCGGTGACCGGCGGCGGGGCGACGGCGGCCGAGAGCGCGATCCGGTCGGTTCCGGGGACGCGCACCGGAAGCGGCGGGGTCGCCGCGACGGATTCGGTGACGACGGTGGGCGGCGCGGGCGGCGGATCGGCCGGCGCGGCACCGGCCTCGACGTCCACGGCGGCCTTGGCGAACGCCTCCTGGAAGCCGTCCATGGCGACCCTGGTGGCCTCCGGGTCGTGGCGCGGCTTGTCGTCGACGACCGCGGCGGTCGTGCCCGGGCTGGGCAGCTGCGCCCCGCGGACGCGACGGCGCAGGCCTCCACGGGACTCGGACTTCGGTTCTTCGGCGACGTCGGAAGCGACGGCGGGAGCGGCGACGGCGGGAGCGGGATCGGCGGGTTCGTCGTCCGGCCACACCGGCGCCGGCTGGTTGAACCAGCGGAACCCGTTGGCGTGGAGGGTGCCGAGCAGGGCCGGGATCGCCGGCGACGGCAGTTCCTTCTGGCGCTCCGGCTCCGCGGGCCGGAACATGTCCAAAGTGGACTTCGAGCGCGGCGCCGGCGCCGGGGCGGCATGCCGGGGTTTCGGCGTGGCCACCGGGGGTGCCGCCTGCGCCGGGATCGCCGGCGCGCGTTCGACCTTCGGGAGCAGCCCGGTGCGGTGGTCGAACAGCGACGGCGGGACCGTCAGCCGCGCGGTCACGCCGCCGGTCGTCGGCGTCGCGAGCAGCTCGACGCCCAGCTCGTGGCGTCGCGCGAGGCGGCCGACCACGAACAGGCCGAGCACACTGGTCGGCGCGAGCTCGAGGCGTTCGCGCTCGACGAGCCGCTTGTTCTCCTGCGCCATCTTCTCGGCGGTCATGCCGATGCCGTGGTCGACGATGCTCACCAGGCACGAGCCGTCGGTGAGGAACATCGTGTCCACCTCGACCATCGAGCCCGGCGGCGAGAACGACGTCGCGTTCTCCAGCAGCTCGGCGAAGACCAGCACCAGGTCGGCGCCCAGCGCCGAGGACAGCAGGATCTCCGCGACGACGCCGAGCTTGACGCGCTGGTAGTCCTCGATCTCGGCCAGCGCGGACCGCAGGGCGGTGGCCAGCTCGATCGGGCCGGCGATGCGGGCCTCGTCGCGGGTGCCGGAGACGACGAGCAGGTTGTCGGCGTTGCGGCGCAGGCGGGTGGAGAGGTGGTCGAGCCGGTAGAGGCTGGCCAGCAGGCGGGTGTCCTGCTCGTTGCGCTCTACCTCGTCGATCAGCGCGAGCTGGCGGCCGACGAGGTTCTGCGTGCGCTTCGCGACGTTCGCGAACATCAGGCTGGTGTTGCGCCGGGTGAGTGCCTGCCGCTCGACCAGCTCGGCGGCGGTCGTCTGGACCCGGTTGAACGCCGCGGCGAGCTTGCCGAGCTCGTCGTCGGAGGTGACGTCGATGGTGGCCAGCCGCGGGACCTGCTCCTCGGCCTCCTCGGTGTCGGTCACGCGGACGAGCTCGGTGCCGGCGAGGTCGGCGACCGACGTCGCCGCCGTGGTCAGCCGGCGCAGCGGCTGGGCGATCGAGCGGGACACCGCGACGGCGAGGAAGGCGACCAGCAGGAACAGCGCGGCGGCGCCGACGCCGACCGTCCAGGCCAGCCGGGTCGCGTCGCCGGCGCGGCCGGTCGCGCCGTCGGCGATCTCGCCGGTGACCCGTTCCTGGACGAGCTTCCGTTGTCCCGCCTGGGTTTCCGCCGCGGCGAGGACGTCGGTGACGTACTGGCCGGTGGCCGCCGCGTCACGCGGGTTGTCGATCTGGGCCGCGAGGTCCTCGATCCGGCGGCCGGCGTCGCTCTGCTCGACGTTGACGACCAGCGACGCCTGCTGGTTGTCGGACGCGTTGTCGGCCTGCTGGACGAACCGGTCGGTGAAGATCGGCGCCTGCTGGGTCGCGTCGTCCAGGATGGACTTGCCGGCGTCGGGCGCGACCGCCGTCACGATCAACGCCATGCCGCGCAACGAGTTCTCCTCGTTCGCGCGCAGCAGCGCTTCGAGGGCGGTCAGCTCCCGGGTGCCCTCGGCGTCGCTGGTCAGCTGCGGCACCAGCCGCAGCGAGTCGATGACCGCGCCGATCACGGCGTGGTAGGTGCGGGCGACGCTGTCGAGCGCGACCCCGCGGCGTTCGGCGTTCTGCCGCAGCTCGTTCAGCGAGCCGATCCGGGTCAGCGCCGCCGACAGCTCGTCCGGCGCGTCCGCGCCGAGCGAGGACCGCACGTCCTCGACCGCGGCGTCGACCATCCGGCGCTGCTTCGTCATCTCGTCCGGCGACATCGACGGCGTCGCGACGAACGCGCCGGTCAGCAGCCGCTCCCGCTGCAGCTGCCAGACCAGGCCGCCGAGCTGCTGGGTGTGCCGCGCCACGGTCGCCGACTGCGTGGCCGCCGTCGCGCTGTTCACCTGGGTCAGCACGAACGGCACCGAAACCAGGACCACCGCAACCAGCGGCGGCAGGAGCAGCAGGTTCAGCTTGCCGCGAATGCCGAGCCGCGCGAGGAATCCCCCGCCGCCCGCCCGTTTCGCGGTCGACCTGCCGTGCCTCATCCCGCCACCTTTCCCCTCCGACGTTCTCACTCGCCCGCGGCCACCCGGTTCACGTGGCCGCGGTGCTGCTCCCGGACGAGGTCCTCGATCCGGGCGCGCAGCGCGAGGAACTGCGGTTCGCGCTTCACCGCCAGATCCCGTTCGGCCGGCAGCGTCACCTCGACGTCGGCGGCGATCCGCCCCGGGTCGGAGGCGAGCACCACGACCCGTCCGCCCAGGAAGACCGCTTCTTCGACGTCGTGGGTGACCATCAGCACCGTGGTGCCGGTGTCGGCCCAGATCCGGCGGATCAGCACCTGCATGTCCTCTTTGGTCTGGACGTCCAAGGCGCCGAAGGGTTCGTCCAGCAGCAGCACTTCCGGTTCGCAGGCCAGCGCCCGCGCGATCGCGACGCGCTGCTTCTGGCCGCCGGAAAGCTGTTTCGGCAGCGAGCGGCGCACCGCGTCGAGCCCGGTCTCGGCGAGGTACCAGTCGACGCGCTCGCCGCGCTCGGCCGCGTCGATCGGGAGCAGCTCGAGGCCGAACGCGACGTTCTTCTCGACGCTGCGCCACGGGTAGAGCGCGCCGGCCTGGAACACCAGCCCGCGGTCGGGGCCGGGGCCCGTCACCGGGACGCCGTCGAGCAGGATCTCGCCCTCGGTCGGCCCGCTCAGCCCGGCCACCAGCGACAACAGCGTCGACTTGCCCGAGCCGCTCGCGCCGACGACGCAGACGAACTCGCCGCGCAGCACTTCGAGGTCGACGCCGTCGAGGGCGCGCGTCACCTTGCCGCGGACGGTGTAGTCCTTGGCGACGTTCCGCAGTTCCAGCGTCATGCCGCCCACTTCCCGACCTGGGTGCGCACCAGGCGCAGCACGACGTCGATGGTCAGCCCGGCGACGCCGATCACGATGAGCACCGCGAAGATCTTGTCCGTCTGCAGGAACCGCTGCGCGCGGACGATCCGGTAACCCAGGCCGGCCTGGGAGTTGATCAGCTCGGCGACGACCACGAAGTTCCACGCCGCGGCGGCGTTGACCCGGACCGCGTCGATCATGCCCGGCAGCGAGTGCGGCACGACGATCTTGCGCAGCACCTCGCCTCGGCGCGCGCCGAGGGTGTAGGAGACGTCGAGCAGCGCGTTCGGCACCGCGCGCACGACGTCCGCGGTCATCAGGGTGTTGAAGAAGACCGTCCCGATGAACAGGATCGCGATCTTCGACGGCTCGCCGAGGCCGAGCCAGATGATGAGCAGCGGGATGAACGCGCTCGCCGGCAGGTAGCGCAGCAGCCCGATCAGCGGCTCGAAGAAGGCCTGGCCCGCGGTGAACGTGCCCATCAGCAAACCGAGCGGCACCGAGACGAGCACCGCCAGGCCGAAGCCTTCGAGCACCCGCTGCGTCGTCGCCCACAGGTCGTCGAACAGCTCGCCGGTGCCCGCCATGTCGGCCCCGGCCTTGAGCACCGCCACCGGGGACGGCAGGAACGTCGAGTCGACGGCGCCGCTGACGCTGAGCAGCACCCAGGCGACGAACGGGATCGCGAACGACAGCACCGCCAGCGTCCACCGCGCGGACGCCGAAATCGGCGTCCGCAAGGAGAAGAGGGGCGACGCGGGTTTCGGCGTCGCCCGGCGCGGCAGCGGCGTCCAAGCCGGCCGGCCCCGGCCCGCCTGGACGCGCTCGGCGAGCCCCTGCTCGGCCTCCAGTGCCTCGGCCGCGCGTGCGTCGGCCGAGGCGCCGGAAGTGGTGCGCTGGGTGGGACCGGTCACTGCGGCGCGGCCTTCACGAACTGGTCGTCGAACAGGCCGTCGAGCGACGGCCGCTGCTGGGCGAGGCCGGTGCTCACGATGAAGTCGATGATCTTGTTCGCCTGGAAGTCGAGGTGCTGCGCGGTGACACCCGGGGTGAACGCGTCGAGGTTCTGCTGGCGCGTGAAGATCGTGGTGCCGGCGTCGTAGGACTTGTAGTCCGCGTCGGACACCCCGCCGCGCTCGGCCATGATCTTGACCGCCGCGTCCTTGTTGTTCTTGATCCAGGTCAGCGTCTCGAACCAGGTGTTGACGAGCGCCTGCACGTCCTTCGGGTGCTCCTTGACCAGCTTCTGCGAGGTGACCAGGTGGTCCGGGATGGCGCCGGGGAACTCGGTCGACGACGAGATCGCGCGGCTGCCCGGGAGCTCGAGGGCCTTGGTGGTGAACGGCGCGAACGCGCCCACCGCGTCGACCTGACCGCCGACGAACGCGGCGGCCGCGGCGTCGGTCGGCAGGTTGACCAGCTGGATGTCCTTTTCGGTCAGCTTCGCTTCCTGCAGCGCGAGCAGCAGGAGGTAGTGGTCGACGGTGCCCTGCTCGACGGCGACCTTCTTGCCCCGGAGGTCGGCGACGGCGGTGATCCCGTTCCGCGCGATGATCTTGTCGTTGCCGGTCGAGTTGTCGTTCACCAGCACGATCGAGAGCTTCGCGCCGCCCGAGGCGGACGAAAGCGTGTCGTTGAGGGTCTGGCTGTTGGCGTCGATCGCGCCGCTGGAGAGCGCGTTGATGCTGTCGGTGTAGTTGTCGAACCACTTGAGGTCGACGTTGACGCCGTTCTTGGCGAACAGGCCCTGCTCCTGCGCCACCTGCCAGGGGAACCACCCCGGCCAGGCGCTGAACCCGAGCGTGATCTTGCCGCCGTCGCCGGAGGCGGAACTGTCACTGCAGCCGGACAGGGCGGTGACCCCGAGGAGGGTCAGCAGCGTCAGGAGCGCCGTCAGCAGACGACGAGGGCGGGAAGTCACAGCGAAACTCCAGAAGGCGGGGGAAGTGGAGTAGAGCGACACCGAAGAGGGAACGAGGCCTACCTGCCGTGACGACGAGGAGATGGTTCGGGCAAGGCTGCGCCACCGCGCACGGTCATCGCTGCTCTCTTCCAGACGCACCTGATCGGGTCAAGGCGAGAGAACGCGGACAAGAAGTACCTACACCCAGTGAAAACCGGCGCCGCACGCACCGGACCACTCACCCCTTGTCCCTCTCCCGGCGGAGACTCTAGCGAGTGACACAAGATCCCCACAACGCCATCCCAGCGCCTCCAAAAGGGTGACGCTCAACCAGGTCAACCAGCGTCTTCGCGGGTCGGCAAGATCAAGTACGCGGGTGTTCTGTCGGCCGCCCGGTCAAGATCTCCGCACGCCTGAAGAGGTCCGCCCGTGCAGGCGCACGGGCAGCAAGGCCGCGTTGTTACACGTCGGCAGGGGATGTCGAGATCAGCAGCGAGGCCTCGCCGGACAAGCGAACAGTCGTTCGGAATGTGCCACTGATCGGCGTCCCGTTCGAACAGGTGTCCGCATCCGCAAATACCGCACGGACTTCAAGGCCGTCGAATGATTCCGCAACTGTTTACACGGCTGAAACATTCAATGTTTCTGTCAAGCGATCGATTTTGTGAGGTCGTAAACCGTCGTGCTCCCGACCGTCGAAGACGCGAAGTTCTGCTCCACCCACGTCTGGATTTCGCCCGAGGTGCCGCGGCCCCCGCCGAAACCGCCGCGCCCGCCCGCGACGTAGTAGTGGATGTCGCCGTCGGCGACGTACTTCTCGAACTGCTGCAGCGTCGGCGCCGGGTCACTGCCGCTGAAACCGCCGATCGCGAGCACCGGCCGGCCGCTGTCGAGCGCCAGCCCGGCCGCCTGCATCGCGCCGCTCTGCGCCGCGGCCCACTTCGTCGTCGCGCCCTTCAGCAGGTCGATCACGGCGGTGTCGGCCTGGCCCCCGCCGAACCCGCCGGCCCCACCGCGGCCGCCACCGAACCCGCCGAAGCCGCGTCCACTCGCGACCGCCGGGCCGGACGACGGCGTGCCGCCCGAGTGCGCCGTCGCCGCCGTCGCGAAGGTGAAGGACGCCGTCCCGAGCAACGCGCCGCACAGGCCGGCCGCGGCCACGACCGGGCCGAGCCGCCGGACCCGGTCCGCGCCGAAGAGCAGGGCGAACGCCGCGAGCGCGCTCAGCACCAGCAGCGCGTAGCGCAGCCACGGCTGCCACTCCGGCGTCCGGGCGAGCAGCACGAAGCCCCACACCGCGGACGCCGCGAGCATGACGGCCAGCACCGCGCGGGCCGCGAAGTTGGCCCGGCCGCGCCACAGCTCACGCGCGGAGATCCCCAGCGTGCCGGCGATCCCGGGTGCCAGCGCGACCGTGTAGTACGGGTGGATGATGCCGCTCATGTAGCTGAACACCAGCACCGTGACGACCGTCCAGCCGCCCCACAGCAGCAGGGCCGCGCGGGTCCCGTCGGTGCGCGGCGCGCGGCGGGTGAACCACAGCCCCGCGACCAGGCCGACCAGCGCGGCGGGCAGCAACCACGACGCTTCGGCGCCGAACTCGCCGCTGAACAACCGCGTCAGCCCGGTCTGGCCACCGAACGCGCCGCCGCCGAAGCCGCCTGCTGCCGCCCCGGTCGGCGGGGTGAAGCCGCCACCGCCACCGCCGCGGCCCTCGCCGAAGATCCGGCCGAGGCCGTTGTAGCCGAAAGCCAGTTCCAGCACGGTGTTGTCGGTCGAGCCGCTGATGTAGGGCCGGTCCGCGACGGGCCACAGCGCGACGGCCGCGACCCACCAGCCGGCGGAGACGAGCACCGCACCGGCGGCCGCGAACAGCTGGCCGACCCGGCGCCCGAGCGACGTCGGCGCCGCGACGGCGTACACCAGCACGAACGCGGGCAGCACGAGGAACGCCTGCAGCATCTTGTCGAGGAAGCCGAAGCCGATCGCCACCCCGGCGAGCACCAGCCACCAGGTGCTCGCCTTGTCGAGCGCGCGCACGACGCAGTACGCGCCGGCGACGAGCAGCAGGACGAGGAAGGCGTCCGGGTTGTCGTAGCGGAACATCAACGCGGCGACCGGCGTCAGCGCGAGCGCGGCCCCGGCCAGCAGGCCCGCACCGGGTCCGGAGAGCCGGCGCACCGCGAGGTACAGCAGGCCGACGGACGCGACGCCGGCCAGCGCGTTCGGCACCAGCAGGCTCCAGCTGGAGAACCCGAAGATCCGGCCGGACAACCCCATGGCCCACAGGGAGAACGGCGGTTTGTCGACCGTGACGACATTGCCCGGGTCGAGCGAGCCGAAGAACAGTGCTTTCCAGCTCCACGTCCCGGCCTGCGCGGCCATCGCGTAGAAGTCGTTGGCCCAGCCCGTTTTCGCCAGGTCCCACAGGTAGAGCAGCCCGGTCCCGAGCAACAGCGCGGCCACCGAAGGCTTGACCCACCGCGCTTCCGGGGCGGCCTGGGGCGCGGGCTGGGCGAGTTCGGGCGCCGACAGGGTGGTCGTCATGAGCCCCACCGTCTCGGTGGCGCATGTGGTGAACTTGTGCCGAACCTGTGGACCCGCTGTGCATCCGCCCCGATCGAGTGGCGCACCCGGCCCAACAGCCAACCTCGCCCGGCCAAAGCGCCACTTTCACTACGAAAGATGCGAGGTTGTGGAGCGATTTCGGAGGATGTGGACAACAACCAGGCGGTGTGGTCGCCGTCACTCCGGCGCCGGGGCCGCCGCGAAGACGATCTCGAACTCCGTGCGTCCCGGCCGGCTCTGCACGCCGACGCGGGCGCCGTGCGCACCCGCCACCGCCGCCACGATCGCCAGGCCGAGGCCCGTGCTGCCCGCCGCCCGTGAGCGTGAGTTGTCGCCGCGGGCGAAGCGCTCGAAGATGTCCGGGAGGATTTCCGGCGGGATGCCCGGGCCGTCGTCGGCCACCCGCAGCCGCACGAAGCCGTCCGATGTGGACAGTGTGGTCGTCACCGTGGTGCCCGCCGGGGTGTGCGTGCGGGCGTTGGCCAGCACGTTGATCACCACCTGGTGCAGCTGGCCCGCGTCGCCGAGGACGCCGATCGGCTCGCCGGGGACGTCCATCAGCCACTTGTGGTCCGGGCCCGCGACGTGCGCGTCCGCGACCGCGTCGGCCACCAGCCGGCACAGGTCGACCCACTCCGGCACCACCGCGCGGCCCGAGTCCAGCCGGGCGAGCAGCAGCAGGTCCTCCACCAGCGTCGTCATCCGGCGCGACTCCGACTCGACGCGGCTCATCGCGAACGCGATGTCCGGCGGCACCTGCTCGCCGCTGCGCCGGGTCAGCTCCGCGTACCCGCGGATCGCGGCCAGCGGCGTCCGCAGCTCGTGGCTCGCGTCCGCGACGAACTGGCGCACGCGGCTTTCGCTCGCCTGCCGCGCGGTCAGCGCGTTCGCGATGTGCTGCAGCATCCGATTCAGCGCCGAGCCGACCTTGCCGACCTCGGTGTTCGGGTTGGTGTCGGCCTCCGGGACGCGTTCGGACAGCGCGACTTCGCCGCGGTCCAGCGGCAGTTCCGAGACGCGCGTGGCGGTCGCGGCCAGCCGGTCCAGCGGGAGCATCGTACGGCGGATCGTCGCCGCGCCGACCGCGCCCGCGACCAGGATCCCGGCGAGCGCGACGCCACCGAGGATGAAGCCCAGCCGCCATAGCGTCTCGTCGACGTCCTTCAGCGGCAGGCCGATGACGGTCTTGTCGCCGGCCGGAGACGCCGTCGAGACGACGCGGTAAGCGCCGAGGCTGCCGCTGAGGACGATGCTGTGCGGCTTCCCGTCGGACGGCAACGCCAGCAGCGTCCGCACCTGGCCCTCGTCGAGCTGCCGGTACGGCGCCCGCCGCTTGGTCGGCGAGCCCACGCTGGAGTCGAGCACGGCCCCGGTGCCCCGCGAACCGACCTGGACGGCGGCGAGCGTGCCCTCGCCCTGGCCCAGCGCCCGAAGCGGGTCCGGTGGTGGCGCGTCGCCGTAGGTCCAGGGCGGCCGTTCCCCGCCGTGCTTGGCGCGGTCGGTGGCTGCGGCGAGCCGGTCGTCCTGCTGGCGCACCAGGAACTCGCTGAGCGCGAACTCCGTGACCACGCCGACGACGACGCACACGAGCGCGAGCAGCGCGGCGAGCTGGACGATCAGCCGCCGGCGCAACGACCACGGCCGCTGCGTCCCGAACCGCCGCCGCTCAGCCCGCTGGCTTGAGGACATACCCGGCGCCCCGCATGGTGTGGATCATCGGCTCGCGGTCGGCGTCGATCTTCTTGCGCAGGTAGGAGATGTAGAGCTCGACGATGTTGGCCTGGCCGCCGAAGTCGTAGCTCCACACGCGGTCCAGGATCTGGGCCTTCGACAGCACCCGCTTCGGGTTGCGCATGAGGTAGCGCAGCAGCTCGAACTCGGTCGCCGTCAACGGCACCAGGTCACCGCCGCGGTGCACCTCGCGGCTGTCCTCGTCCAGGGTGAGGTCGCCGACGACCAGCGTCGACCCGCTCGCGCCGGTGACGCCGCCCGCCCGGCGCAGCAGCGCGCGCAGCCGCAGCGCGACCTCTTCGAGGCTGAACGGCTTGGTGACGTAGTCGTCGCCGCCCGCGGTGAGCCCGGCGATGCGGTCCTCGACCGCGTCCTTCGCCGTCAGGAACAGCACCGGCAGGTGCGGGGCCTCGGAACGCATGCGGCGCAGCACTTCCAGGCCGCTGAAGTCGGGGAGCATGACGTCCAGGACGACCGCGTCGGGCCGGAAGTCGCGCGCGATCCGGACGGCCTCCGTGCCGTCACCCGCGCTGCGCACCTCCCAGCCCTCCATCCGCAGGGCCATCGAGACGAGCTCGGCCAGCGTCGCCTCGTCGTCGACGACGAGGACCCGCACGGGGCTCCCGTCGGCGCGGCGCAGGTCGGCCTTGCCGGGGCCGGGTGACGTGGTGTTCATAGCGGTCATAGTGCCATCTTCGCCACGCGCCCACCGGGTTCGCTGTGGGCGCGCTGTGCGTTGCCTGTGAGGTCCTTCGCCTGGGTAAGGGAGCCACAGGACCCGCTGACGGCTCGCACAGCTCAAACACAGCCAGGGCGGTGAGCCTGGGCTGGACCAGTGTGGGTACGACCGGAGGACACGATGACGACCGAGCCGACGCCGAACACTCCGCCCCAGGGCGAGCCGGCACCCGCGAGCCAACCGGCCGCGGCGAACTGGGGCGACCCCGCGGCGGCCGCGCCGAAGAAGGGCTGGTCCGGCAAGAAGACGGCGATCGCCGCCGGCATCGCCGTGGTGATCGCGGCCGGTGGCGGCGCGGCGATCTGGGCGGGCACCAGCAGCGCCGACAACTCCGCGCAGCAGGGCGGCCCCGGCGGCTTCGGCGGCCCGGGTGGTCCCGGCGGCGGCCAGTTCCGCGGACAGGGCATGCCCGGCGGCAACTTCGGCGGCGGCGCGGCCGCGCTGCGGGACGCGCTGCACGGCGACTTCGTCGTCGCCAACCCGAACGGCGGCTACACGACCGAGCGGCTGCAGACCGGCGACGTCACCGAGCTGAGCGCCACGTCCGTGACGCTGACCAGCAAGGACGGCTACAAGCAGACGTACGCGCTCGACGGCTCGACGCAGAAGACGGGCGACGTGAAGACCGGCGACACCAACGTGACGGTGGTGGCGAAGGTCGACGGCCAGACCGCGACGGCGACGTCCCTCGGCCAGGCGCTGGCGGGCCAGGGCCAGCGCCAGCCGGGCCAGCGCCGCGGCGGCTACCCGGCCCGCCCCTCGAACTGACGCTCCCGCTCCACCACACCGAAAGCCGTGAAGGCCTCCTTACCGGCCGTAAGAGCCGGGAAGGAGGCCTTCACGGCTTTTGCGGACCCCGGCGGCCCGGTTAGGGCACAGTTGCGGGCGTGTACGACATCAGGGGGTCGCTGCGGCGGCAGTCGCTGCTCGTCGCGGTGGTCTGCGTCGTTTGCGACGCCGTCCTCTTCAGCGTGCGCGGACCGCTCGGCAACGGCCACTGGCAGCCGTGGGCCGTGCTGCTCGGCGGCGTCGCCGTCAACGCCGCGCTCGCCGGGCCGGCCCGCTACTCGGGCTGGGTCTCGCTGGCCCACGCCCTGCTCTTCGCCGCCTCGCCGCTGCTGATCAGCACCACCGCGGGGTACGTCGTCGGCAACAACGCGGGCATCCTGATCGCGGGGTACCGCGCGGGCGCCTGGCTGCGCCCGAAACCGGCGGTGCTCGCGCTCCTCGCGATGGTCGCCGGCGTCACCGCGGGCTGCGTCGAAGGCGGCGGCCGGACCGCGAGCGACCTGCGGCTGATGGCGGTCAGCGTCAGCGTCAGCGCGCTGCTGCCGTGGCTGGTCGGCCGGTACACGACGGCGCGGCGCGCCTACATCGCCGACCTCGAGCGCGAGGCGGACGAACGCCGCCAGCACGAAGAAGCGGCCGTGCGAAGGGCCGTCACCGAGGAGCGCACGACGATCGCGCGCGACCTGCACGACGTCATCTCCCACCACGTCAGCGCCATCGGCGTGCACGCCGGCGCGGCCCGGCTCGGGCTGCCCGAAGGCGACTCGCCGGTGCGCAAGTCGCTCGGCGCGGTCGAGTCCGCGAGCCGCTCGGCGATGGCCGACCTGCGCCGCCTGCTCGACCTCCTGCACGCCGAAACCGGCGCCGCCCAGCCCGGTCTGGACAACCTCGACGAGCTGGTCGAGACCGTCCGCGCGGCCGGCCTGCCGACCCGGCTGACGCTGCTCGGCGAACCGCGCGAACTGGCCGGCTCGCTCGACGTCGCGTTGTACCGGATCGCGCAGGAGGGCCTGACCAACGCGCTGCGCCACGGCGTGGGCCCGGTCGAAGTCGAACTGAACCACGGCCGCACCGAAGTCGTGCTCACGGTGACCAACGGCCTGCGACCCGGCCGCACCTCCCGCGGTGAGCACGCGCACCGCGGGCTGGCGGGGATCCGGCAACGCGTCACGCTGTTCGGCGGCCAGGTCGCCTACGGCGAAAACGGCACGCAGTGGCAGCTGCGCACGACCTTCCCGGTGGAGAGCACATGATCCGCGTCCTGCTGGCCGACGACCACGCGATGTTCCGCTCCGGGATGCGCGCGCTGCTCGACACCCAGCCCGACTTCACGTGCGTCGGCGAGGCGTCCGACGGCCGCGAGGCGGTGGCCGAGACGGCTCGCCTGCGCCCGGACGTCGCGGTCCTCGACGTCCGGATGCCCCGCCTCGACGGCCTCGCCGCGACCGAGGCGATCCTCTCCGCGCCGGGCAACGACACCCGCGTCCTCGTGCTCACCACCTACGACGCCGACGAGTACGTCTACCGCGCGCTGCGGGCCGGGGCGAGCGGGTTCCTGCTGAAGAGCCTGGCGCCGGAGGAGCTGGTCGCGGCGATGCGGGTGGCGGCCCGGGGTGACGCGCTGATCGACCCGTCGGTGACCCGGCGGCTGGTCGCGAAGTTCACGTCGGTGCTCGAGCCGGCCGCCGCCGAACCGCCCGAGGTGGCCCGGCTGACGTCCCGGGAGCGGGAGGTGCTGCTCCTGCTCGCCAACGCCTGCAGCAACGCCGAGATCGCCCGGCAGCTGCACGTCGGCGAGGAGACGGTGAAGACCCATGTGTCACGGGTGCTCTCGAAGCTCGGGCTGCCTGACCGCGTGCACGCCGTCGTCTACGCCTACAAGCACAAACTCGTCCCCGGCGACTGACGCCGTTCGTGCGAGACTGGCGCGATGAAGCGGTGGATCACGTTCGCGGTCGGGGTCGTGCTCTTGCTCGTCGGCGCCGTCTGGGTGCTGCAGGGCCTCGGCGTCATCACCGGAAGTTTCATGACGGGCCAGAAGCTGTGGTTCCTGATCGGGCTCGTCGCGTTCCTGGCCGGCATCGTCCTGGTCGCGGCGAACGTGACCCGGCGGCGCAAACCTACTTCGTGAAGATCTCGAAGACCGGGTAGCCGGGGGCGATCTCGCGCAGCTGCTCGTCCGACGCCTTGGCGTCGACCCCCTCGAAGAACGCGCTGACCTCGAACTTCCAGCGCTTGAGGTAGGCACGCAGGATCACGGGCTTCTCGTCGTCGGCCAGCTCGCGGTAGGTGAAGGTCTCGTCGCGCCGTCCGACGCGCAGCTGCCCCTGGCCGGCCACGCGCAGGTTGCGCACCCACTGCGTCTCGCCGCGGGCGGCGACGAGGTAGTCGACGCCGTCGATGGTCAGCAGGTTGACCGGGGTCGAGCGCGGCTCGCCGCTCTTGCGGCCGACGACGGTCAGCACCCGGCTGCCGAGGATGCTCACGCCCATCTTGGTCAGCTTCGCGACCAGCTCGTTGAAGACGTTGGTGGACTTGGCGGGCTTCAGGTAGCGGGTCTCGGTCATGGTGTCCTCCGGAGATTCGGGAGAGCAGTGCTCTCGGTTAAGAGCAGTGAACACCTTTTGTCGCGACGAGTCAAGAGCAGTGCTCTCGATTTTGTGCGCCGCTCTCGTGCATGGCAGACTGGGCGTCATGACCGCGACCCGGACCGCGCGCGAACGTGCCCGCGCCGAACTCACCCAGGAGATCAAGGACGAGGCCCGCCGCCAGCTCGCCGAGGTCGGCGCGAACGGGCTTTCGCTGCGCGCGGTGGCGCGTGAGCTGGGCATGGTCTCGTCCGCGCTGTACCGCTACTTCCCCAGCCGCGACCGGCTGCTGACCGACCTGATCGTCGACGCCTACAACGCGATCGGCGAGGCGGCCGAGGGCGCCGACCCTGGCAAAGGCGAACCGCGCGAGCGCTGGCTGTCGATCTGGCTGGCGACGCGCGAGTGGGCGAAGGCGCACCCGCACGAGTACGCGCTGATCTACGGTTCGCCGATCCCCGGCTACCAGGCCCCGCAGGACACCGTCGCGCCGGCGGCCCGCGTCGCGCTGGCCCTGGTCAAGGTGCTCACGCACACCGAGCTGCGGGCGGTCGACGGCGACGTCGCGCCCGGGCTGCGGGCCCAGGCCGAGACGCTCACGAAGGTCCTCGGGATCGTCGCCGGGCCCGAGACGGTGGCCCGGCTGCTCATGGCGTGGACCCAGCTGTTCGGGGCGATCAACTTCGACCTGTTCGGCCAGTACGTCGGCAGCGTCGACCCGGCCGACGAGTTCTTCGCCCACACGGCGAAGCGGATGGCGGAGTTCGTCGGGCTCTAACGCAGCCAGGTCCGCAGCAGCAGCTCGACGGCGTCGGCGATCACCGTGTCGCTCGTGCCCTCCGGGCTCAGGTAGCGCTGCCGGAGCAGGCCGTCCTCCAGCGCGTGGATGATCAGCGCGAGGAACGCCGGATCGGCGGGCGGCTCGACCCCGCGCGCGGCGAACGTCGCCCGCACACCCGCCTCGATCAGCTCACGCGCGGCGCGTTCGTTCTCCCCGATCGCCGGCCGGGCCCCGGGGTTGCGCAGCGCGTACAGGGTCAGTTCGGTGCGCAGTGCGAACCACTCCGGCAGGTGTTCGGCGCGCTCGCCGTGCCACTCCTTGAGCTGGGCCATGACGTCACCCGATGACACGCGGGGCTCCGCCCCGGGCCGGGGGCTCCGCCACCCGGGGCCCCCGGGAAGATCGGCAAGGGCCGCGACCTCGACCGCCTCCTGCGAACGCCGCTGGTCCAGCAGCGCCACCACCAGCTCGTGCTTGTCCTCGAAGTTGCCGTAGAACGCGCCGCGCGTGTAACCGGCGCGTTCGGCGATCTGCTCGACGGACGTCCCGTTGACGCCGCGCTCGGCGAACAGCGCGGCCGCCGCGTCGAGCAGCCGCTCCTTGGTGCGTTCGCGGCTTTCCGCCCGCGTCAGGCGCTTCCCTGCCACGGCCGAGACGGTACCGTCGCCCGGACGGCAAACTGCGGAAGGCGGGCACGACGTGACGGGGTGGGCCGGGAAGGTCGGCAGGATCCGGGTGATCGGGACCGGGGTGATGGGCCGCGGGATCGTCCAGCTCGCCGCGACCGCGGGGGTGACCGTCGAGCTGGCCGACGTCCAGCCCGAGGCCGTCGCCAAGGCGATCGAATTCGTCGGCGGGATGGTGGACAAGCTCGCCGCCAAGGGCAAGCTGACCGAGGACCCGCAGGCGGTGAAGGACCGGCTCGTCCCGCTCGACGCGCCGGACGCGCCCGCCGACGGCGTCGACCTGGTCGTCGAAGCCGTGCGCGAGGACCTCGCGACCAAGCGGGCGCTGTTCGCCGGCCTGGAGCGCGTCTGTCCACAGGAGACGATCTTCGCGACGAACACCAGCTCGTTGTCGGTCACCGAGATCGCCGCCGAGCTGACCGACCCCGGCCGGCTCGTCGGCCTGCACTTCTTCAACCCGGTGCCGCTGATGCGCCTGGTCGAGGTCGTCCCGGGCACCCGCACGTACGACTGGCTGGCCGCCGAGGCGGTCGAACTGGTCCGCGGCTGGGGCCACGAGCCGGTGCTCGCGAAGGACGCGCCGGGCTTCCTGGTCAACCACGCCGGACGCGGGCTCGGCACCGAGGCGCTGCAGATCCTCGGCGAGGCGCTGGCCGAGCCGGCCGACGTCGACCGCGTCGCGCGGGACGTGCTCGGCCTGAAGCTCGGCCCGTTCGAGCTGCTCGACCTCACCGGTCTCGACGTTTCGCACGCCGTGCTGGAGAGCATCTGGAGCGGCTTCCACGGCGACCCGCGGCTGCGGCCGTCGTGGCTGACGCGCCCGCGTGTCGCCGCGGGCCTGTTCGGCCGCAAGAACGGCGAGGGCTTCTACCGGCACGTCGAGGGCAAGCAGCAGAACCCGGACGAGCCGGCCGCGCCGCCGAAGCCGACCGGCCCGGTGTTCACCGCCGACGAGCACCTCGCGCGCGTGCTGTCGGCGGCCGGCGTGCACGTGGTGTCGGACGCCTACCCGGACGCCGTCCTGCTCGTCCCGCTCTACGGCGAGTCCACAGTGGACGCCGCCACCCGCGCCGGCCTGCCGCTGGCGCGCGTCGCCGGCGTCGACCCCCTCGGCGGTTACGAGCGACGGCTGACGCTGTCGGTGCACCCGGGCCTCGACCCGGACGTGGGCCGCGCGGCGTGGGGCGCGCTGGCCGCCACCGGGAACCCGGTGACGGTGGTCCGCGACGGCCCGGCCCCGATCGCCCAGCGCCTGCTGGCCTCGATCGTCAACACGGCGTGCTTCATCGCTGGCCACCACCTGGCCACCCCGGCGGACATCGACACGGCGGTCCACCTCGGCCTCGGCTACCCGCGCGGCCCGCTGGCCTGGGGCGACCTGGTCGGTGGCGACGTCGTGCTGCGCATCCTGCGCGGCCTGGAGGCGGCCACCGGCGACCCCCGCTACCGGCCGAGCCCGTGGCTCACCGAGCGCGTCACCCTCGGCCTGCCGCTGACGTCGACCGGCACGACCCCCGCGGACCTGCTCACCTGACGACCTGGACCTCGTCACCCTTGCTCAGCGAGGAGAAGAACTTCAGCGACACCGGCGCGGAGAGGTGCACGCAACCGTTGGAGTACTTGGCCAAGCTGCCTTCGTGGAACGCGACGCCGTTGTAGAAGAACACCGAGTTCGGCATCGGAGCGTTGTTGAACTCCCGACTGAGGTGCAGCTTTTCCTTATAGAGCACGTGCCACGTCCCCAGCGGCGTGGTGCTGCCCTTCTTGCCGGGCATGATCTTCACCGGGCCGTAGACGATCTTGCCCTCGTCGAGCAGCCAAGCCTGTTTCCCGGACAGGGAAACGCAGGCCTTCGCCGTGATCGTGCACGGCACCCCGGCCGCCATCACGGGCTTGGCCGGCACCGTCGCCGCGGGCGCCGTCGCCGTGTCCGAAGTGGACGCCGGTGTCTCGGCCGCCAGCCGGACATCCGCGGTACCCCCGGCCGAGCAGGCGGTCAGCACCGCCGCGGCGACCAAAGTGGACAGACCGGCCAACGCACGACGAATCCGCATTTCTCCCCCAGCAATCCGTGTTCCCTCTTACTGCCACCAAGACGCGCGGAGGCCACGAAAGGTTGAGTGAAACGACGAAGGCCGCCCCCGGAGAATTCCGGAGACGGCCCTCGTCGTGCTTCGGTTACCAGCTCACCAGGGTCGGTCGACCGCCCCGCCGGCGAGCGTGAACGTGATGTAGCCGCCTTCGAAGTCGCTGCGGTACACCCCGTTCACCACGTACTCGTCGGTCTTCGGGTAGTGCAGGTAGGAGTTCTCCCACCCGAGCGCCGCCCAGCGCTTGCGGATCTCGCCCTTCACCGCGTGCGCACCCGTGGCCACCGTGTAGTAGATCGAGTGGCCGAGGCTGAAGTGGTTGTACCGGCCGCGGCCGTCCGGCGTGCCGAGCTCGTCGGTCGTCGGGTAGCCGAGGCCGCGCTCGTAGTCGAGCGCCGCGAACTTCTTGCGGATCTCCCCGTAGAGGGCGTGGGCACCGGTGTTGACCGTGTAGTAGATCGAACCGATGTTCCCGCCGTTGAGGAAGTGGTTGTACCGGCCGACACCGTCCGGAGTGGACAGTTCGTCGGTCGTCGGGTAGCCGATGCCGCGTTCCCAGCCCAGCGCCTGCCACTTGTCGCGGATCAGGCCCTTGATCAGGTGCGCCCCGGTGGCCGGGGTGGAGTAGATCGAGGACCAGGCCGTGAAGTGGTTGTAGGTGCCGACGCCGTCCGGCGCGACCGTGGTGTCGTTCTCCGGGGCCCCGAGCGCGTTGATGCCCCCGAGCGCGAGGTACTTGGCCAGGATCGGCGCGGTGACGTACTTCGCGCCGGTCGCGGCGCTCCAGTAGAGGTTGCCGTTGGCGTAGGCCCGGTAGTGGACCGCACCGTCGGTGACCTCGGCGGCGGTCGGCGCCCCGAGCTTGGTCCGCAACGCCGCGTCGGCGTTGTAGCGCTGGTCGATCGGGGTGTCGTAGTTCGCCGTCAGCGTCATGTCGCTCGTGCCGACCGTGACGACCCACGTGGTGGTCGTGGGCCCGCCCTGCCAGCCGGTGAACTTCGAGACGCCGTCGACGCCCAGTGCCGGGGCCTCGACGTCGAAGGACGCGCCTTCGGCGACCAGCGCCGTGGTGACGCCGCCCTCGACCGGGATGCTCAGCGCCGCGGGCTGCGTGCTGACCAGGGTGATCCGGTGCTCACGCGGCCGGGCCACGTAGGTCTGGGACGCCTTGACGCCGGCGCTGTCGGTCACCGTCGCGGTGAACTCCATCCGGGAGTCCGGGTGGTCGGTGAACGGCTGCGCGAAGCTCGCCCCCGTCCCGCCGACGCCCGGGTGCGCGTGGCACGTCGCCTCGCTCGGGCAGTGGCGCACCGTGGACGTCCAGGTGATCGGCAGCGAGCCGTCCTCGGCGTCCGTCGCGGTGCCGCTCAGGCTGACCTGCTGGCCCACCGCGAACGTCGCGGTGTCGCCCGGCGTGGTCAGGGTGAGCTGCGGGCTGTGGTTGCCCGGCGCGACCGCGACGGTGGTCGTCCCGGTCGCCCCCAGCGGGTCCCGGACCGTCAGCGTCGCGGTGAACGCGTCGGTGCCCGCCGCGTAGGTGTGGTTCACCTGGGGGCCGGCGTCGAGAGCGGTCGTGCCGTCGCCGAAGTCCCAGTCGTACTTCAGCGGGTCGTTGTCGTAGTCGACCGACGTCGAGCCGTCGAAGGAAACCGTCCGGGTGTCCGGGTTGGTGGTCGACGTCGCGGCCGCGATCGGCACGGTGTTGCCGGAGGTGTAGGTCAGCCGCCGGATCGTGCCGCTGAGGATGTCGGCGAACACGATGTCGCCGTTCGGCGCGGGGGCGAACTTGACCGGGCCGCCGACGCCGGTGAAGACGGGCGGTGTTTCCGGCGCCTGCGTGAGCTTGCCCTGGTCGTCGTAGCGCAGGGTCCAGATCTTCTGCGTCGCGTAGTCGCCGAAGAAGTAGGAACCGCGGTAGGCCGCCGGGTAGCTGGAGCCGTTGTAGAGGATCCCGCCGCTGACGCTGTTGCCGTTGTTGATGCCGTCACCGTGCTGGTACTCGGTGATCGGCGGCTGGTTCACCACCGCGGCGCACTCGGCGAGGCCGGTGAAACCGGGCGTGGGGTGGTTGCCCTCCCAGCACGGCCAGCCCTGGTTGGCGCCGCGCTGGACGACGTCGATCTCTTCGTAGCTGTTCCAGCCGACGTCCCCGGCGACCGGCAGGCCGAGGTTCGGGTCGATGCTGAACCGGAACGGGTTGCGGAAGCCGCGTGCGAAGACCTTGCTCGCGCTCGACGCCGGGTTCGCCGCGTCGTAGTACGGGTTGCCCGGGACGCCGTTGCCGTCCTTGGTCAGGTGCAGGATCTTGCCGTAGGGCTGGTTGACGTCCTGCGCGCGCAGCGAACCCGGGTCCGCCTGCGTGAAGTCGCCGCTGTCGCCGATCGACACCCAGAGCGTGCCGTCCGCCGGCGCGAGGACGGTGTTGATGCCGTGGACGTTGTGGATGCCCGGCGTCTCGAAGACGACCTGCTCGCCGGTCAGCCCGGACGGCGTCCCCGTGCCGTCGAGCGTGACGGTGAACCGCGAGAGCCGCATGACGAAGCCGGTCCCGCTGTCTATCGAGCGCGTCAGGTAGATGTTGTGCGTGGTCGCGTAGTCCGGCGCCACGGCGATGCCCACCAGGCCGAGGTCACCGATCGTGCGAACGGTCAGGTTGGTGACGGTTTTCGGCGCGCCACTCGTCGCCGAGATCCATCGCACGCCGCCGCTCTTCCCGATGGCGAGCATCGAGTTGTCCGGCAGGTAAGCGAAGTCGGTCAGTTCCCCCACACCGAGTCCGGTGTCCGTGTCCCGCAGGACGAATCCCTGCGGGAGTGCTGCCGCCGCCGTGGCCACCCCAGTGGTCACGGCCGGCAGCAATGCCCCCGTCAGCACGACCGCCACGAGAGCGTGGCGTAGTGCTCGAAGCGTTCCCAAGGCCATTTGGCCCCCCTTCCCAAGCGATTTCTTATCGCCTGAACAGGGGGGCCAGTTGCACTCTTACGAGTGAAGTTACTCTACCGTGATCTACTGTCCGTATTGATTGATGACTCGTTACGGAACAACCTGCACCACGTCGCCGACGTGCAGCGTGTTGAAGTACTTCAGCGACGAGCTCGCCGCCAGGTGGATGCAGCCGTGCGAGTACACCGACAGGCTGCCGGTGTGGAACGCGTCACCCGGGTAGAAGAAGACCGAGTTCGGCATCGGCGCGTTGTCGAACTCCTTCGACAGGTGCACCTTCTCCTTCGACAGCACGTGGAACGTGCCGGTCGGCGTCGCGTAGCCCTTGCGGCCCGGCAGCATCGAGACCGGCCCGTAGATGACCTTGCCGCCCTGCAGGATCCAGGTCTTGTGCGCCGAGAGGTCGACGCAGGCGGCCGTGCCCGCGGACGCGGCGGCGGCCGCGCACGGCACGCTCGGGTCGGCGGCGGGCTTCGGGACCGGCTTGGGCTTCGGCTTCGGCTTGGGAGTGGTGCTGGTCGGCGCGGGCTTGGTCGTCGACGGCGTCGGAGTCGGCGTCGCGCTGGCCGACGTGGTGGGCGGAGCCGTGGACGTGCTCGCGGACGTCGTCGGCGCCCCGCCGCCGGTGCCCGCCGCGACGGCCCCGCCGCCGGCGTTCGGCTCGCCCGCACCGGACGACCCGCCCGAGCACGCGGTCAGCACCAACGCCGTGGCCAGCGCGGCCGCTCCCGCCAGAAGCCTCTTCACGATCCCGTACCCCCAGAAGACTCGATCTCCGTCGGACACCCCTAAAGACGGGAGTCCCCCGCCAGAGGTTCGTCCACGAAGGTCACGATTGGGTAGATGATGACCCGATGGTGATCGTTTCTTCCTACGACCAGGCGTGGCCGCAGCGCTTCGCCGAGGCCCGCGCCGAGATCCTCGCCGTGGCCGGCGACCGGTTCTCCCAGGTCGAGCACGTCGGCAGCACATCGGTACCCGGCCTCGCGGCCAAGCCCATCATCGACATCGCCGCGCTCGCGCCCGATCTCGACGCCGTCCCGCCCGGCCTGTTCGACGGCCTCGGCTACCGCGCCGAGGACTTCGGCGCCCCGGGACGGCTGCTGTTCGTCCGGCGCGCCGGCGACGTCCGCACGCACCACCTGCACGTCTTCCCGCCGACGAACTGGGAGCACAACAAGGAGCGGGTCATGGCCGCTCACCTGCGGAAGTACCCGGAAGCCGCGCGCCGGTACGGCGAGCTGAAGCAGAAGCTGGCCGCGTCCGGGATGACCGGTGACGCCTACACGCGGGCGAAGACCGACCTCATCCAGGAACTGTCCGACGCGGCCCGCGCCGAGCGCGGCCTGCCGCCCGAGCCGGTCTGGGAGGAGTAGCGCGTCAACCCGGGGGTGGAGGCCGGGTTCCACCCGGGACCGATCCGCACGCCGACGTGATCAGGCGGCCGGACGCCGAAGCTGGAGGCACCTTCGAAACCGGGAGCCTCCGATGTCCAGCACCGCCACCGTCCTCCTCTACGTCGCCCTCGCCGGCCTCGTCCTCTACAAGGTCGTCTACAAGCAGCTGCGCGGCACGTTGCTCAACCGCAAGTCGCTGGTGACGATGCCGCTGATCCTCGTCGTGGTGGGCGGCTACCTGACGCTGAAGGCGCTGCCTGGCAGTTCGGCCGCCGAGCTCGGCTTCCTCGGGGTCGACCTGGTCGTGCTCGCCGGGCTTGGCGTGCTCCGCAGCACCACGACGACGTTGAGCGTCCGCGAAGGCACGACGTTCCAGAAGGGCTCGGCCGCCACGCTCGGCCTCTGGGTGCTGACGATCGGCGTCCGGATCGGACTGGTCGCGCTGGCCACCGTGCTCGGTGTCGCGGGCCCGCTGTCGTCGGCGTCGATCGCGCTCACCCTGGGCATCAGCATCGCGGTGCAGAACGCGACGACCTGCCGCCGCATCCGGCTGGCCGGCCTGCCGCTGGCCGAACGCGGCCCGGTGGCGCTCAGCCGGTGACGCGGCCCAGCATCCGCGCGTACATCCGGCCCGGGCTGGCCACCGACGGCGGCGCCAGGAACCCCGGCAGCGGCGGCAGTCCGCTGACGAACGGCCCGAGCCGGTCGTACAGCACCGCCGCGCCGGCCGGCCGGTCTTCGGGGTCCTTCGCCAGCATCTCGGCGAGCAACGCGTTGAGGTGCGGGGGAATCCCCGCGACCGGTAGCGGCAGCTCCTTGACCTGCCGCTCGAAGACCGCGTACGCGGTGGGGCCGTCGAAGAGCCGTTGCCCGGTGAGCATCTCGTGGAGCACGCAGCCGAGCGCGTAGAGGTCACTGCGCGGTTCGGCGCCCCCGCGCTGGATCTGCTCGGGCGCCATGTACGACGGCGTACCCAGCAGCTGCCCGGCCCGCGTGAACTGCGCGGCGTCGGCTTCGCGCAGCACCGCGAGGCCGAAGTCCATCACCTTCACCCCGCCGTCCGGGCCGAGCATCAGGTTGGACGGCTTGAGGTCGCGGTGGCACACCGCGAGCGCGTGGGCGGCGGTCAGCACCGCGCAGGCCTGCGCCGCGATCGCCGCGGCCCACGGCACCGGCAGCGGCCCGTGCTCGGCGAGCAGATCGGCGATCGTCACGCCGTCGACGAACTGCATGACCTGGAACAACCGGTCGTCGTGCGTGCCGTAGTCGTACAGCGCCGGGACGCCGGGGTGGTCGAGCGTCGCGAGAATCCGTGCTTCGCGGGCGAAGCGGGCTTCGAGCTCTTCGTCACGGCCGGGGAGCCTGAGCAGCTTGATCGCGACGCGCCGGCCCAGCCTGCGGTCGTGCCCGCCGTGCACCGCGCCCATCCCGCCGCGGCCGAGCGGCAGTTCGTCGAGCTCGTAGCGGTCGGCGATCAGCATCCGTTCCCCTTCGGCCCCTGTGCTAATGCGGGGGTGCAACCCCCGCGCCCCGCCCGAGGGGCTCCGCCCCCACGGACCCCCCGACCGCGGTGGTGGGGCGGAGCCGTCCTTCGACGAGTCCCGCGAAGCCTAGCCGGACCAGCTCACGGCCCGTTTCCGCCGCCTCGCGCAGAACGTCGTCGAACTCGGCGAGTTGCTGGAAGACCAGGCCGTACCGGTACTGGACGTCGAGCGGGCAGCGCGGGATCCGCACGCGCCTGCTGTCGATCCGGGTCGACGCCGAGGTGGCCGGGAGGTCGGCCGCGCGCAGGCAGCCGGCGAGGAAGTCCGCGTCCAGCCGCTCCGGGTCGACGCGGTAGACGGTGAGCCCGGCCCCCACCGGGTGCGACGGTCCACTGTGGACGTACGCGGTACCGGTCACCGACGCGACGACGTCACCCGCCTCCGCGACCGGTGGCTCGGCGTCCGCCCGCGCGGCGTGCCGGACCTCGACGACGCCGGCCTTCACCAGCTCGCCGATGGTCGTGAACGTCTGCTCGACGTCCGCCGTCTCGAGCGGCGGCAGGTGCGGCGCCAGCTCGTCGAACCGCTCCCGCACGGCCTGGAACGCCTGCCCCGGGTCCTCGTCCCGGGCCCGCCAGCGGGCGGGCGAGAGGTCGACATCGTCGTCGAGCAGGTCGATGATCCGGACGCCGGATTCCGGCCGGGCCAGGAACTCCAGCCAGTCGACCTCCACTGTGGACAGATCGTCGCCCGCTTCGCCGAGCAGCACGGTGGACGGCGGGCGTTCGCCGGCCACCGGCCGCCGCAGCAGCCAGAGGTCCGGGCCCACCGACGTCAGCGTGACCACCGCGCGGACCGCGCCCGCGCGCAGGAGGTTGCCGCGGATGCGCTTCCCGCTGCGCCGCCCGGCCGCCGCGCCCGGCATCAGGATCGCCACCGTGCCACCGGGTTCGACGTGCGCCAGGCAGTGCTGCACCCAGGCGAGCTCGGGCTCGCCGCGCGGCGGCAGGCCGTACTCCCAGCGCGCGTCGCCGACCAGTTCGTCGTGGCCCCAGGCGCGTTCGTTGAACGGCGGGTCGCACAGCACGGCTTCGGCGGTTCGGCCGGCGAAGGCGTCTTCGCGCAACGCGTCGACCGCGTGGACGTCGGCCTCGACGCCGCGCAACCGCAGCCGCAGCGACGCGATCGACGCCGTCATCGGGTCACTGTCCTGCCCCAGCACGGTCTTCGCGCCGCTCGCGAGGGCGAGCGCGCCGAAGCCGCACGCCGGGTCGAGGATGGCCGACACCGGCCCGACGAGCCGGGCCATCAGCTCGGCGACCGGCTCCGGCGTCGTCGACAACCGCCGCGAGTGCGCCTCGAAGTACCTGCGGCACAACAACTCGAAGGCGTCGACCGGACCCGTCCGGTGGGTCATCTCGCTGAGCAGCGTGAGCAGTTCGGCGTCGGCGAGCTTGTGGTCGAAGGTGTCGAAGATCCCGGCCTGGAAAGCGAAGAAGACGCCCGCGCGGTTCACGCGCTCGGCGAGGTCGAGGTCGTCACCGAGGGCGCGCAGGCGCTGCCAGGCGCGTTCCGCCGCGGACAGCTCGAACTTCTTGCCGCGGGCGTGGAACCAGCCGGCGACGTCGGACAGGCCGAACAGCGGGCTCGACGCCGTGCCGCCGACCGGCTGCGGGAAGTCGGGGTACCGGCGGCGCCAGTTGCTCACCGCGGCCCGGCCGACCCCGCCGAGGCGCGCGATGTCTGCCGCGCTGACCGTGGCGTCGTCGTCCATGGCGAGGACTCTATCGGAGGATGGTCCGTTCAGCCGTCTTGCTTGTGAACTCAGTCAACCAATGCTTTCATGGGAGCATGACACACGATCGGTACGTCCTGCGGTACGCCGCGGGGTCGGACGTCGGCAGGCGGCGCCGGATCAACGAGGACTCGATGTACGCGAGTTCCCGCCTGATCGCCGTCGCCGACGGCATCGGCGGTCAGCCGCACGGCGAAGTGGCCAGCGCGACCGCCGTCGACGTGCTGCGCGAGCTCGACGTCGACCTGCGCCGGATCGACCTGACCACCATCGATCTGATCCCGACGCTGACGGGTGTCGTCAAGTCGATCGACGAGCGGCTGACCGAGGTCGCGTCGCAGGAGCCCACCACCGAAGGCATGGGCACCACGCTCACCGCACTGCTCTTCGACGGCGGCACGTTCGCCGCGGCCCACATCGGCGACTCCCGCGGCTACCTCCTGCGCGACGGCGACCTGCGCCGGCTGACCCGCGACCACACGCTCGTCCAGGCCCTGGTCGAAGACGGCCGCGTCGCCGCCGAAGACGCCGACTCCCACCCGCGGCGCTCCCTGCTGATGCGCGCCCTGCAGACGTCGGGCTCGAGCGAGGCGGACGTCTGGACGTTCACCGCGAAGCCGGGCGACCGTTACCTGCTCTGCTCGGACGGTCTCAGCGGCCCGGTCAGCGAACCCACCTTGCGCGACACCCTCGCGGGCATCACGGACCCCGCGGAGCTGGTCGCGGAGCTGATCCGCCTGGCCAACGAAGCGGGCGGCCCCGACAACATCACGTGCGTGGTCGCCGACGTCGCACCCTGACCGCGTCGGCCTGACCCGCCTTCGCAGGCACGGAAGGGCGTCCGGTATCGTCTCCTGCGGAGGATTGGCCGAGCGGCCTAAGGCGCACGCTTGGAAAGCGTGTTGGGTTCACGCCCTCGCAGGTTCGAATCCTGTATCCTCCGCACTTGATCAGGCGAGACGCCGAGCAGCCTTCACGGGCCGCTCGGCGTTTCGTCGTTTGCGGGCCCGGAATCGCAGCGGCCCAGCCGCGTTCGGCCAGCAGGCCTAACGTGAGACGTCTTCAAAAACGAACTGAAGTTTTCTGCGCGGTAGCAGGGAGTTACGAGCAGGGCTGATCGAAGCCTGTCGATCAGCGCGCGATAGTCTTCGGACCACCTCGACCGCCCCCGTTCAGAGAGGCCCGAAGTGGCACGAAAATCGCTCTGACCTGGGGTAGTGCAGGCCACCGACGCCAGTGTGCGGCATTCGTGCCGGGATGACCCCCGCACGCACCGTGATCGGCCAGGCCCCGGACGTTCCTGCGTCCGGGGCCTTGCTGATTCCGGACCCGCGATCACTGGGCATCATCTGATGATCACGGTGCGTCGCTGGATCTGTTTCAATAGAAATCCGTCCCCGCAAGACCAACCAGACTCGAGGAGTAGAGGCCCGATGGCCGGAGTCGAAGAGATCCGCGCTGGCATCGCGCTCGCCAACGAAAAGGCGTCCGCAGGCATCGCCGCCCTCCAGCAAGCAGCGCAGTCTCTCGAAGAAGCCCAGCAGTCGCTCTCGCAGGCGACGCAGGGAAGCAGCCAGCACGAAGTGAGCCAGGCCCACGGCCTGCTGGCCCAGGCGCTGCACGACATCAGCGGTATGCAGAGCACCATCCAGGCCAGCATTTCGTCCGCCGACTCGTACTCGGCGCGTCTCTAGCCGGATGACACTCGCCGAACTTCACCAGCTGCTCACCGCCGTCGTGGCCGGGCTCGCCGACGCGCGCGCCCAAACCGAGCGGGCCACAAGCCTGCTCGGGGAAGCCCGGCAAGCGCTGGTGGACGCCCAGGCCAAGGCCGATCCCTGGCTCCCTTCGCAGTACGCGCAGGCCGGCGAGGGGCTGGATCAGCTCCTCGGCCGCCTGGCCTCCGCCGAGGATCTGGTGAGCGGATACCGATCGCGCCTGTAATCCTTTCCGGGACACCTTTTTTCTTGGGGACGCCGATGGCCAACAAGTCAGCCGAGCAACGCAACCGCGTCGAGACCGCACTCGACCGGGTCCGCCACCAGATCGGGCTGGTACTGGGCGCGGCGGCCGGAGCCCGTCAAGCGGCCGAAGCCGACCTGGCCAAACTCGAGCTGGAGCGCGACATCGTCCGCGTCGGCATGAACCACGCCAGCACCGAGCAGCAGAACGACTGGTCCCGCCACCCCGCCGCGCACGAGGTCTTCGGCGCGCTCGGCGCGATCCGCAGCACCCACTACACGGACTGGAGCCAAGGCCCCGCGACCCTGCGCGAAGTGGTGGCGCAGAATGCACCCGGCCCGGCCGGGCTGCCGGCGGGCGACTGGCTCGGCCGCGTCGGCCACAACGCCGGCATCACCGCGCCCGGCCTGTGGCGCGTCGGTTCCGCCACGGCCGCCGGCGGTGACCCCACCCGCGCGTTCGACGTCGCCGTCCCGCTGCTCGACGAGTCGCACCTGGCGATCACGTCGGCGCCCAAGACCCGGCCCACGATCGACGGCATCGTCCAGAACCTGCTGATCCGCGTGCTTTCGACGTTCGAACCCGGCGCCGTGCGCATCCACCTGTGGGACATCGGGCAGCTGACCGCGATCCTGCCGGACCTCTACCCGCTGAGCCGCACCAGCGCGCTCTCGCTGTACGACCCGGGCCGGCTGGAGGACCTCCTCGACGAGCTGGCCGGGCACATCCGCCGCATCCACGCCACCGGCATGCAGGCGGGCCACACCTCGTTGCGGGAACTGCGGAAGGCGCAGCAGCAACGGATCGAGCCGTTCCGCATCGCCGTACTGTACGGCAACGGCGAAACCCTCGAACCGGAACGCGCGCGCGACCTCAAGCGCGTCGCGAGCGGGGCGCTGGCCGCGGGGATCTGCCTGATCATGATCGACGTGCCGACGGTCGTCAGCGCGTCGGTCGAGACGCTGAGCCTGACCGACGACCGGCACGCGATCAGCAGCATGACCGGCACCGACCTGCTCGTGGACCTCGATCCGCCGATGCCGTCCGGCCAGGTCATCCGGGCGGCGGGCAAGATCGCGGACGCGCTGATCGCCAAGCAGGGCGGGCCGCGGTCGTTCGACGACCTGCTCCCGCCCGAGCTCGGGCACCACAGCTCCGCGCGTGAACTCCGGGCCCCGGTGGGGTTCTTCGAAGGCGAACCGGTCGAGGTCGTGATCGGCGACGCGAGCCCGCACGCGCTGATCGGCGGGCCGTCCGGGTCCGGCAAGACGAACTTCCTGTACGCGCTGCTCGGCAGCCTCTCGGCGCGCTACACCCCGGACGAGCTCGCGTTGTACCTGCTGGACTTCAAGGAAGGCGTCTCGTTCGCCGGGCTGGCGCCGGGGCGCAAGGACGCGAGCTGGCTGCCGCACGCGCGGCTCGTCGGCGTCAACGTCAACACCGACCGCGAGTTCGGCCTGGCCCTGCTGCGCTTCCTCACCGACGAGCTGCGAAGGCGTTCGTCGGCGGCGAAGGAGCACGAAGTCACCAACCTCGCCGACCTGCGCGAAGCCGACCCCGGCGGGCACTGGCCGCGGATCGTCGCGGTGATCGACGAGTTCCAGTACCTGTTCGCCGGGCGCGACCAGGTCACCGCGACGGCGACGCAGCTGCTCGAGGACATCGCCCGCCGCGGCCGGTCGCAGGGCATCCACATGGTGCTGGCCAGCCAGGACGTCGCCGGCATCGAGGCGTTCTGGGGCAAGCCGGCGGTGTTCGAGCAGTGCACGCTGCGGATCGCGATGCCGAAGGCGCGCCGCGTGCTGGCCGAGACGAACAACGCGGCGGTGTCGGCGCCGAAGTGGCACGCGGTGATCAACCACGACTCCGGCATCGCGCACGGCAACCAGCTGTCCCACGTGCCGGACGCGAGCAGCAAGAACGTGTTCGTCCGGCTGCAGCACCGGTTGTGGGAGGAGTACCAGGGCCGGTTCCCGCGCCCGCGCTTGTTCGACGGAGCGCATTCCCCGGTGCTGGAACGGTTCCCGGCGTTCCTCGACCTCAAACCGACGTCCAAGCCGCGGGCGCTGCTGGGCCAGTCGATCGACGTCACCGAGGCGGCGTGCGGTGTCGAGCTGCCCCGGGCGCCGGGCCGCAACGTCGCGGTGCTCGGGTCCGCCACCGCCGAGGCTCTGTCCATCATGGACTCCGCGGCGCGGTCGCTGTCCCGGCAGTACGAACCCGGCGAAGTCGAGTTCATCTTGAGCTGCCCGATCGAAGCGTGCGCCTCGGCCGCACTGGAGCTGACCGAGCACCTGCGCGCCGACGGCCACGCGGCGACCCTCGTCGACGACCTCACGGGCGTGCTCGAGTCGATGACGGGTTCGATGTCCGGCGGCGCGAAGATCATGCTGCTGTACGGCGTCGACGCGGCCCTGCCGACGCTCGAGGCGAAGGCGGTCGGGCAGCTGAAGAGCGGCCTCGACCACCTGCGCGTGATCCTGAAACAAGGACCGAGCCACGGCATCCACACGATCGGCTGGTGGCGCAGCATCGCCCGGCTCAAGGACACGCTGGGGTTCGCCGGCACCGACGACATCGGCGCGTGGGCGGCCCTCGACGTTCAGGGCAACGAGCTCGCGCCGTTCGCCGCGGGGCAGGTCGTGCACTGGTCGCCGCGCCCGGGCCGGGCGTTGTTCTTCGACCGCACCACGCACGGCGCCCCCGAAGTGATCATCCCGTTCCAGCGTCCGGAGAACGCGCAATGACCGACGACGGCGCCACCGCGGCCATGCGGTACAAGGAAATCATCGCCCTGTCCCGCGGCTCGGCGGACAACCTCCGCGCCTGGGAGCTCCGGCGCGCGGAGTCGATCGAGGCGGAGATCGAGGAAGCGTCGAACGCGATCGCCGTCGCGACCGAACGCGAGGAACGCGCGGCCGAACGCGCGACGCGCTGGTGGAAGATGGCGCTGCACAACATCCAGGGCCTCACGTGGCTCCCCCCGGGCGACCACCCCCGCCCCGTCCCGACGGCTCGAGCGGCCTACCTCGAGCGGTACCTCGAGGAGGTCAAGCCGAGCTACCAGGAACTGGTGCAGGCGGTCTTGAGCCTGGGGTGGCGAGCCAAGCGCGCGGCGGCGAAGCGGGGCGAGCAGCCGCCGCCGGCCTAGCCGTTCCAGCCGTGCTCAGACGTCGTAGACGGTGTCGTAGGGCTCGTCTTCGTCCGGAACCTGCCTGCGCGGCCGCACCACCGGCTGTTGTTGTTGCCGTTCCGGCGGACTCGCGAGCCGGCCACCGGCGGCAACGGCTTCCCGGACAGCGGCGGTGATGGTCCGGCCGAGACTGACGGCGTCGCACCGCATGGCCTCGGGCGCCAGCCGCACCTCACTGACGACCCCACCGGGCCCGGCGAGCACGGTGACACTCCGATCCGCCGAGACGACGGTCGTGTGCCCGCTCCCCGCCATCCCCGCGAGCAGCCGCCGGTTCTCGGCCTTGCGGTCCTCGATCTGCTTGAGCTGCCAACGCATCTCATCGATCAGCTGCGGATTGTTCATGGTCTCCCCGGATACCGCACGAATTCGTAGTACCTCTGGTTCAGTTGCACCGTGTACCCCCGGCTGTGGGCGAGCACCATCAGCTCGGGAAGGCTCAGCTCCTCGAAAGCGGCGGCCAGCCGGTAGAGCGGGCGGCCGTCGAGCATCTGCGCGACGTACGCCGCCCGGGGGTTGCCCGTGAACGCCGTCTGGGGCGCGCCACGCGCGAACTCGTACCGCAACGCCACCGGATTCGGAGTCAAGGCGTAACCGTGGGCCTGAGCCGTGCTCAACGCATCCGGTACGGACAAAGCGAATTCCGCATAGGGGACGTAGGCGAGCGGGCGCCCGTCGAGCCGCTGGACGAGCAATCGGATGCCGGCCCGCCGGCGCTTGTCGATCCGGCTCCTCACGAAGAGAGCCACCGAGATGCCGGTCACCACGAACGCGGCGAGGACTCCCAGCGTCATGAAGTTGCTGCCGGCGACGTTCTGCGTCAGGCCACCACGGTGAAACCCAAGCACATACGAGGCGTCCGCCGCCGGCGTCCAGGCGGTCACGCGTTCTCCTGGCTGCGCAAGCTCCAAGCCACCCTGGCCGTCGCCTCGGCGACCGCCGGCCAGGCGTCCTCCGATGCTGTGGCGACCGAGAGCACCACCACGGACCGGCCGTCCGGCAACGGAATCTGGTACTCGGCCTTGATCTGCGCGCGTACGTCCCCCGCCGGCAGGTGGAACTCGCCGCCGCTGATCGCGACGACAGCCGGGCCGATCGGCAACCGCACCGGTTGGACGACCGAGCGGGGGTGGCTGCTCCGGTACTGCTCGGCCATCGCCGCGACGACGGCGTCCGGGTTGGCGGGCGCGGTTTCGGGCCACTGCACCACGCCCAGCGTCAGGGTCGCGACGTCCGGCGGCCGCGGGCCGACCGCGAACTTGCCGAACACGCGGATACCGTTGGCCTGCATGGCCGGCACCAGCGCCATCAGGTAGCTGCCGAACTCTTCGACGCTCGTACCCGCTCCGGCCGCCAGGTTCCCGGCGACGGTCCAGGCGTGCCCGCGGTTCAGCTTGTCGTCCCCGCCCACCGGCATCCCGGCGAACCCGGGCGGCAGGTCGATCTGCAGCGGCATCAGTTCCACACCTCGTCTTCCGCCCGCTCGCGACGACGATCAGGCGCGTTGTCGGCCACTGTCCCGGCATCGGCCGCGCTCATGAACGCGCCGACGGCCGGGGAAGCCACGTGGACCCAACCGTGGTCGTCTTGCGGTACCCAGTAGCTCTTGAGGTCGTCCAACGGGCTTTCGAAGTCCTCACCACCGAAGACTTCACCGAGCTCCTGCTCACGCAGGAGGGCGTAGGTCCCCACCTTGACCGCCAGGTCCGGCGCCCCCGGGATGAGCCCGACCAGGGTGGTGGCCACTCCGGCCGCGTCGAAGACCAACGTCTCGGTGGCCACGTCGGCCCCGGCGGTCTTGGCGAGCACGTGCCCGTCGAGCGCCGCCAGCCCGAACCCGCCGCCGACCGCGCCGACGATCTCGCCCGCCGGATCCGGGATGAAGTCGCCGAGCACGCCCAGCGCGTTGCCGATGTCGCCCACCACGTCGGAGCACTTCGAGATCACCTCGGCGTGGTCCTGGACGAAGTTCCACACCTCGTCGACCGAGTCGGCCAGGGTGTTCGACAGGTCGGCCAGCGCCCCGCCCACCGCGTCGGACAGCTTGTCCAGCACGTCCGGCTCGTCGGGCGCCAGTTCCTTCGCCTTGCGCAGCAGCTCGGCGACCCGGCCCGCGGCGCCGGTGTGCTCGGTCAGCAGCTGCTTCGCCGCGTCCTGGACGTTCTGGCAGCCGTCGATCGCGGTCTCGAGCTGCTCACCCGCGTTGTCCAGCAGGCGCTGGGCGATCTGCAGGGACGGCTGGTCCGGGAACGTCCGGTTCGCCAGCGCGAGGTCCGGGTTCGCCCGTGCCTGCTCGGCCGCACGGGCGGCCGCCTCCGCGCGGGCTTCCAGGTCCGCCGCGCGCTTCTGCAGGTCGCCGAGGTCGTGGGACCACGCGTCCAGCGCGTCGGCGGCCTGGCCCATCGACTTGGTGGCGCCGTCGAGGTACCCCGGCAGCGGGCCGACGCGCCGTGTGAAGGCCTCGCTCGCCTCGCCCTGCCAGACACCCTGCTTGGTGACGATCTCGCGCAGCGAGACGTTCGCCTCGGCCAGATCACGGCTCACGACGCGGTACTTGCCGGCCAGGTCGGCGACGCCGTCGAGATCGCCGGGCGCCGGGTCGAAGCCCAGCGCCGGGAAGTCGCGGGCGCTCATCGATCGAGACCGTTCAGGAGATCGGTGATGCCACCGGTCGCACCGCCACCGACCGGCCGGTCTTCGAGGTCCGCCGGCTTGTCGACGCCCGGCACACCGCCGGTGTACCCGCCGCCGACCGGGCCGACGTCCACACCCGCCGCCGAGCTTCCGGCGAGGTCGTCGATCCCGGCCACACCACCCGTGTAACCACCACCGACCGGGCCGTCGCCCCGGTCCGCCAACTCACCCACACCCGGCATCCCGCCCGTGATCCCGCCGCCCACCGGACCATCACCCGAGCCGAACACCGCGGACCCGAACTTCCCCAGCTCCCCACCGAACTGGGCCTCGATCTGCTCGTACTTCCCCTTCGCCTGCTTCAGCCGCTCCGTGATCCCGGCAGCCGCGTCACCGAGACGCTCGATCCCGTACCCCCACGCCTCCTCGAACTCCGCTCCCGCCCGGCCCAGCTCGGCGTTGCCGAGCGAGCCGAACGCCCCGCCTCCGCCGAGTTTTCGGTTCGCGTCGGCCATCCGGTCCGCCGCCGTATCCAGGTCGGCGATGAGCTTGCCCAGCTCGTCGACCTTCACCGCGTATCCGTCCACGCCACCCTCCCTGTGGTCCCGTCGCCCAGTAAGACGACCGAACACGCAGAGCGGTTTCGAAGTCACTCGATGTCACTCGAAGGTGTGGGCACGAAGAAGGCCGCCACCGGGCAACGCCCGATGACGGCCTTCCGAACGAAACCTACGGCTGCGGGAAGTACTTCCCGAGCACCTGCTCCAGGTAGTCGAGCAGGTCGTACAGCGCATCCTGGATCGCGTTGCCGGTGCTCGGCCGGAACCGGATCACCTGCGGGTCGTGGTCACTGGCCTGGTCCGCGAACTCCGCGTTGATGTGGACGACGTCGTAGTCCACCCCGCGCGGCGCCTTCGACGCCAGGATGTGGTCCAGCACCTGCGACTGGCCCTCGAAGACGTAGCTGTAGCGCTCCGCCTCCGGCACCGTCGCGATCAGGTCCTTCAGCGCGCCACCGGCGGTGAGCGTCTGGACGGCCGGCGAGAACGGGTAGTCGTTCAGGTCGCCCGCCACCACGATGTTGGCGTTCTTGTCGGCCGCCAGCAGGGAGTCGACGAACCCGCGCAGCACCGTCGCCTGCTTGGCCCGCTGCACCTCGGAGCTGCGCACCGGCGGCTGGTTGCGGCCGTGCGTCGGCTGGTCGCCGCCCTTCGAGTTGAAGTGGTTGGCGATGACGAACACCGTGCGGCCCTGGAAGACGAACTCGCCGGCCAGCGGCTTGCGGCTGGCCGTCCAGGCCTCGTTGGCCGGGTCGACGCGCCCCGGGGACGCCGACAGGTGCGCCTTGCCGTGGTCCTTCGTCACGCTGACCGGCGTGGTCGACGTGCCACCCGGGCGGTCCACAAAGGACACCCGAGCCGGGTTGAACAGGAACGCCACGCGGATGTTGCCGCCCGGCTGGCCGCCGTCCTGGTCGTTCACCGGGTCGATCGAGCGCCACTGGTAGCGCGGGCCACCCTTGGCGACGATGGCGTCGGTGAACTTCTGCAGCGTCTGGTCCGCGACGACGACGCCGTCGTCGGTCGCGCCCGTGTTGTCCTGGATCTCTTCCAGGTTCACGATGTCCGGCGTCGCCAGGTGGGTCACGATCGCCTCGCCGAGCCGGTCGTACTTGGCCTGCGGGTCGCTCGGCGCCAGGTTTTCGACGTTGTAGGTGGCCACGGCCAGCTCGCCGGTGCGCTGCTTGCGCGTGGTCTCGGCCTGCAGCCCGTTGTCCTTGTCGGCCCCGAGCACGCTGGCGAACAGCGTGTAGCCACCGAAGGTGCTGTACTCGACCGGACCGGACGTGACGCCGGTCAGCGCGTCACCGACGTTGAGCTTCGGGAACGGCCGCTGGTCGAACGAGATCAGCGACTGCACCTTGAGGACACCGCTGTTGAGCTTGTCGTAGCCCAGGTAGACGCTGCCGCCGCGGACGGAGCGGTGCTGGTCCGGCTTGGTCGTCACGTACAGCTCGTTGAACGAGTTCGACGGGCCGACGACGCGGGCGTCGCTGACGCTCACGATCTCGCTCTCGTGCGCCTCCCAGAAGTCCAGCGCGTACTTCGCCGGCTCCAGGGGCAGCGCCTCGATGTTCCCGCCGGGCGACGGCGCGTACGTCTCCGGCACCGTCGTGGGGCTCAGCACGGTCGGCGCGGGCAGCGCGTTGTCGTGCGAATCGACCGTCCACTGTGCCGTGCCCAGCTCGGTGAGCGACTGGTAGACCGACGTCGACGGGGTGTCCGGGTAGAACTCGCGGACGGTGCCGGTCGCGGTCACGGCGTCGCCGACCGCGACGGCCGGGCTGGTCGAGCCGGTGAACACGAACAGGCCCTCGCTGGTGCGCGGGTCGTTGTCCGGGGCCGGGTCGGTGAGCCAGAAGCCGCGGGACGAGCCGAAGGTCCGCGTCGCGGTGACGACGCCGGTCACGCCGCTGACCTTCTGGTCCTTCAGCGGGGAAAGCCGCGTGGTGCCCTGGATGTCGTGGATCTTCGCCGGGGTCCCCGGCTCGCCGGGCCCGGTGCCGCCGCCGGTCGTCTCGCCCGCGGCGTTGGTCGGCGTCGGGTCGCCGACGGTGAAGTCCGCGGCGTTGTCGTCGGTGTCGGCCAGGGTCGTGCCGCGCGCGACGGACGTCGCGTTGGCCGGCGCCGCCGTCGGGTTGCCCTCGCGCACGGTGGCGGCGCCGAACCCGACGAGGTCCTTGACCCGGGCGTCGGCCGCGCAGTCCGCGGCGGTCTTGCAGGTCAGCGCGGTGGTCCCGGAGACGAGGGCGATCGTGCCCGCGGTCGCCGACATCGCGATCGTGCCGGTCGCGTCCGGTGCGGGCAGTGCGACGGTGCCCCCGGCACCCTTGCCCTCGGCCACCAGGTAGCGCCCGCTCGGCGCGACGCTCCCGGCCAGCTGCGTCACCTGCCAGGTGCTCGACGCGCTCGCCGAACCGGGCAGGTACTGGACGCTGAAGCCGGCCAGGCTCGCGGCCGCAGTACCGTGGTTAGCGAGTTCGACGAAGTCGTTGGTCAGCGTGGCGCCGGAGTTGCCGCCACCGCCGTAGACCTCGGCGATGACCGCGTCGGCGCTGGGCGTCGCGAGCGCGGCTGGTGCGGCCACCCCGCCGAGCACCAGGCCCGACGCGACGGCCACCGTCAGCGCGGCCTTGGATCTGTGGGTCTTGGTCACCCTGAGTCCCCTTTGTGCTTGAACAGTCGTGGCATAGTCCCCCGAACAGATGAGGAGCAGGAAGACAAAGATGCAACGATTCGTAACAACTACTTTCGTCGTCACTCGATCGGCAGAGCAGGCTTCGTGATCACGTTGGTACTTGGCGGAGACGTCAACGTTCAGGGCCGCGCGACACCGTCGAAGGCCTTCGAACACCTGCATCCCCTGCTCCAGGGCGCCGACATCCGGTTCGTGAACCTCGAAGGACCGCTGTCGGGCACCGCCGGGAACTCCGGCGGCGCGGACATCCCGCACAAACCGAACTGGCGCCACTCCGCGCAGCAGATGGTCGAGGCGTTGACGGCCGCCGACGTCGACGTCGTCTCGTGCGCGAACGACGTCACCTACCCGCCGGCCGCCGCGATGACGAGCCTCGCCGTGCTCGACGAAGCCGGGATCGCGCACTGCGGCGCCGGCACGGGCCTCGCCGCCGCGCACGCGCCCGCCGTGCTCGAACGCGCCGGGCAGAAGGTCGCCTTCCTCGCGTACACGTCGCTTTGCTGGCCGTTCGGCCAGGCGGCGCAGGTGACGGCTCCGGGCGTCGCGCAAGCGCTTGCGACCACGTCCTACCAGCCGGACCCGCGCGTCGCCGACGTGCCGGGACTGCCGCCGCTGGTGCGCACGGCACCGGTGCCCGAACACCTGGAGCGGCTCGCCGCCGACGTGCGCCGGGCGAAGGCGGCCAACGACCACGTCGTCGTCTCGATGCACTGGGGCCTGCCCGGCGCGGACCTCGCGGAGTACCAGGTGACCTACGGCCGGGCGGCGATCGACGCCGGCGCCGACCTGGTCGCCGGACACGGCCCGCACACCATCCAGGCCGTCGAGGTGTACCGCGGCCGCGCGATCCTCTACAGCCTCGGCAACCTCGTGTTCGACTGGCCGGCGATGCGCGGCCGGCACCTCGACGGGCTGCTGGCCGGCTGCATCTTCGGCGACGAACCCCGGCTCGAGCTCATCCCGGTGCGGCGCAACGCCGACAACGAGTGCGAACCGCTCGCGGGCGAGGAAGCGGACCGGGTGCTGCGCTACGTCACGGACGTCTCCGCGCAGCGCGCCACCGCCGTGACCGTGCGGGACGGGATCGCGTCGGTGGCGGGCTTAGGCGTTGGGGCGTAACGGATCGCGCGCGAGGAGTTACAGCTCGCGTTACGCCTGTCACCCATCCGGCGCATCTGCCTTAAATGCAGGTCAAGGACCGGAGTCACCGCTGTGAAGCAGAGGTACGGTCTGCGAGAGCCGCCGGAAAAGTGGCGTAGACCACTTCTGGAGGCACAACAGTCAGCACGACACGGGGGGAGGGAGAATGATCATGTGGGGGCTGATCGTTCTCAGCTGCGTGTTCGTGCTGGTACTGGGGACAGCCGCGGTCGTGGACCTTCGGGCCCACGATCGCGGCAGTACCCGGGTCAGCGGACGGCGGACCTCGCCCGATAACGGCCGATGAGCGTCCGCGCGCCGGCCAGCGCGACCCGCCCGGCGCCCTTCGCGCTCGCCGCGAGCACCGTCGTCCAGTCGAAGTAGTCGCGCCACAGCACGATCCGGCCGCCTTCGACCTCGAACGTGCCGCACACCCAGAACTCCGCTTCCCACGCGCCGCGGCGCAGGACGTCGGTGCGTTCGGTGAGGACGATGTTGCCGTCGGCGGCGATGTGGTGCGTGCGCGCCTCGAACCCGGAGCCGAACCGGACCATCAGCCGCAGCTGCTTCTCGACCGCGGCGACGCCGCGAGCGGGCGGCAACGGCACGTTCTGGTACACGATGTCGCTCGCCGCGAACGTCAGCGCGCGGTCGATGTCGAGGTCTTCGAGAGCCTTCAGGAAACCGGTCACCACTGCCTGGGGGTCTTCGGTCATACCCTCAGGCTAAGGCTCAGAACGGCCGGTCGCCCGCGATGGCGACGCGCTCCGCGATCCGGACGTGCGGGTGGTAGTCGTTCACGGCGTAGTGCTGCGTCGCGCGGTTGTCCCAAAAGGCCACCGAGTCCGGCCGCCAGCTGAAGCGCACCTGGAACTCGGGCGTGTGGGCCTGCAGGAACAGGTACCGCAGCAGCCGGTCGCTCTCGGCCCGGTCCAGGCCGACGATGTGCGTCGTGAACGCCTGGTTGACGAACAGCGTGCGCCGCCCGGTCTCCGGGTGCGTGCGGACCACCGGGTGCTCGACCGGCGGGAACCGCTCCTGCCACTGCGCGAGCAACGCCGGATCGGCGAACCGGTCGAAGCCGGGGAGGTAGTCGTGCACCGCGGTCAGCCCGTCGATGCGGGCGCGGACGTCTTCGGGCAGGTTGTCGTAGGCGGCGGCCATGTCGGCCCACATCGTGTCGCCACCGACCGGCGGCACCTCGATCAGCCGCAGCACCGACCCGAGCGCCGGGTTGGGCCGCCAGGTGACGTCGGTGTGCCAGATGTTCTCGAAGCCGGGCATGGACGCGGTGCGCTCGAAGCGCGTGACCTCGTCGTTCTCGCCGCGCGGGATGAACGGGTTGGTCTCCAGCTCGCCCCAGTTCGCGGCGAACGCGCGCTGCTGCGCCGGCGTGATCCGCTGGTCGCGGAAGAAGACGACCTTCCACTCGAGCAGGGCGCGGTTGAGCTCGGCCCGCAGTCCGGGCGTGACCGGCTCGGCGAGGTCGACGCCGTCGATCTCGGCGCCGATCACCCGGCCGAGCGGGCGGATCCGGAACCGTTCGTACGGTTCGCTCGGGTTGTCGCGAAGGGCGCGCGGGCCCTCGACGATGCCGTCCGTGGGCGTCACGGCCTCACGCAACTGAATCCGGGCAGGCAGATCTACGGACATGACTGTGCTCCAAGGGTTTTCGGGAGAATTCGGACGCCGGGCTCGCGTCAGGCAGGGGGCGAGCCCAGGCGGCCGCGGCGCAGGAGCAGCTCCACGGTGCCTTCCCCGATCGACCGCTCGGAGGCGCGGTCGTGCCACCGGATTGGCGTGCTTTCCGAGGTGGCGGGCATGCGCCCATGGTCAACCTAGTCCCGCCCTGCGGTCAAGACGTCCACTTGGTGGAACGCCCCCAACGCCGCAGGTCACCGCGATGCGGGTCACGCGGGCCGATGAGGCAAGATCTTCCCCGATCGAGTGAGCGCCCTTGACGACGGAGGTCTCCCCATGCCGAAAGGCAGAGGCTCGCGGATCGACAGTGGTGCCCCGGAGCTTCGCGCCGGGGGCTCCGCCGCCGGGAACCCCCTCCCGAAGCTTCGCCCCGGGGGCTCCGCCACCCGGAAGAAGCCTGACCGGCTGCGCCGGGCGGCCGACCAGCTGGACCAGGCCGCGGCCGCCGACGACAAGGCCGCCGGCCGGTTCGCCGAGGCCCGCGTCGACTCGACGCCGTTCGGCATCTCGGCCCAGGCCCGCGAGCTCGCGGCGCGCTGGTCGGCCGCGCTCGCCGCGCGCGAAGCGGACGCACGCGTCCTCGGCGACGCGACGTCGGACCTGGCCGGCCGGCTCCGCATGGCGGCCGGGACCACGAGCGGTTCGGGCTTCCGGAGGCGGATCGCGGTGGCACCGTGACGCTCGAACTGTTCGAACACCCGGCACTGACCTCGGCCGCGACCCGGCTGGCCACGCTCCGAGCGGCGGCCGGCCGGATCGGCGCGGCCGACCCCGTCGCGGCCCTGCGCCACGTCGACTGTTCCCCCGCGGCGATCCGCGCGTCCGCCACGGAGGTGGACGCGGGTTCGTCGGTGGTGACGGCGGCGTCCGCGGAGTTCCGCACCGGCGTCGACCTGGCGGAAACCGGCGGCAGCGCGGAAACGTTCGCGACCTGGGCGGACACAGTGGACGGTCAGTACGCGGAGGCCGCCCACGCGGCGGCCACGACGGCGGCGCTGGGCCTCCGGATCGCCTCGGAACTGGACGCCTTGGCCCGATCGACGTCAGCCGAGGTCACCGCGATCGCCGACGCGGCCGAGGCGGCGGCGTCAGCGGTCCTGTCGGACGACCGGTCGGCCGAGGTGGTGAGCACGGTCAGCCGCGCGTGCGCATCGGTGGTCCGGACGGTCCAGGAGAAGGCGTCGTCGCTGACTTCCCTTGCCGCGGAACTGGAACCACTGACAACCCCGGCGGTCGACCTCAGCTGAAGTGCTCCCGGGCCCAGTCTTCGAAGGGCCGCGCAGGATGCCCGGTGACCCGAGCGACGTCCAGCGAGACGGGCTCCGGTTCCGCCACGAGCGACGCCCAATACCCCAGGGCGGTAGTAGCGAATTCCACACCCATCTGTTGCTCCAGCTGCGTTTTCGCTTCCGCGACCGGCTGTTCTTCCCACACGGCCGGCCTTCCCATCGCATCCCCGATGAGTTTCACCTGCTCGGCTTGGGTGAGCGCTTCGGGCCCGGTGACGAGGTAGATCTGCTTGGCGTGGTCACCGGTTATGGCCTTCACCGCCATGTCGGCAACATCGCGCTCGTGAACGAGCGACCTCCGGGCTTGCCCATAAGGCCCCCGGACGACGCCGGTCGTGGCTTGGTACGCCCAGCCGAGGGTGTTGGTGGCGAGGCCGGTGACCCGTAGGAAGGTCCAGTCGTCAGTGATCCGTTGGACGGCTTTCTCGACGTCTCCCCAGACACCGCCGTGCTCCGCACTCATCGCGGAGAGATAGACGATCTTCTTGCCTTCCAACGGTTTCAGGGCCTTCTCGATGCCTTCGGAATCGAAGGAAGGCCAGAGCAGATAGACAGCGTCAACGCCCTCGGCGGCTTCGGTGAGATCGGCGATGTCCCCCTGAACGACCTCGACGTCCGCCGGGGCCTTCGCCGCGTCCCGCACTAAAACGCGCACGTCGACCCCGGCGTCCAGCAGGCCACTGACGACATGACGTCCGGTGTGGCCCGTGGCCCCGGTGACGAGAACGGTCATGGTGTGCTCCCTCGTGATCGGCTACCCCACCACGGTCACACTTCAAGAGCCCTTCAAGTCAAGAATGAGGCATTCGAGTGATTGTTCGCCCGCCCTGCAACAAGGACCGGCTTCCGCGCGAACCGGGAGGGTGCCGTCACCCACTTCTAGGTGACCGCGGGAAGGAACAGCATGGCTTTGTTCAGCCGCAAACGGGAGACTTCTCTGTTACCCGCAGACATCGTCGACCGGGTCGTCGGTTACATCCGGACCGAGGCGCATTCACCGAACGCGCCGGCATCGTTCGACACTCCTGGTCTCATCTACAGCCTGCATTCGACCGCGCACGCCGATCCCGCGCTCTTCATCGAGAAGCTCGCATCCGCGGTTCTGCCGGCCGGCGGCGAGGCCTCTCGCGGCGGCGCTCGGGTGGTCTGGGAGCTGCTGACGTCGGAGCACCTGACCGATCCGAACTGCGAGACCATGCTCGACGCCGGCCTGGACTGGCTGCGTGCCACCGGAGTCAGCTCCGCGCACCTCTTCGGTTACGAGATCGGCAGGTGGCACACGACCCACGGATCGTGGTGAACCCGCAGCCTCCCGCGAAAGCCGAAACCCCCGGTCGGCTGAGCCGACCGGGGGTCCGGGTGCGCGGTGGCGGTGGGATTTGAACCCACGGACGGGGATTAGCCGTCACACGATTTCGAGTCGTGCTCCTTCGGCCGCTCGGACACGCCACCGCCGAGAAATATACCGGAGGGCCTTCCTCGGCCTCACATGGGGTCAGCGGGGCGGCCGGGGCGACGTCGGGTCTGGACGTCGCGGATCACGCCTCGTGCCTTGTCTCGCAGGTCATGAGCCACTTCGCGGACCTGGGCCGTCCTTCGCTGGGCTCGGCCCGAAGCCTTGAGACGATCGTTGCCGGTCACGTCTCCGAGCTTCTCGCGAGCGCCGCCGACTGCCTGCTGGACCTTGTCCTTCATCGTCACGACGTTCCTCCTTCGACGGGGACCTCACCTAAGGGGTACCCACAGGAGAACTCAGCGACGCGTCGCGAAGTACGTCTCCAGCAGGGACGCGCACTCCGCGACGAGCACCCCGCCGTGGACTTCCGGGCGGTGGTTGAGCCGGCGGTCGCGGACGACGTCCCACAGGGACCCCACCGCGCCCGTCTTGGGCTCCCACGCGCCGAACACCAGCCGCGATATCCGCGCCAGCACCAGCGCGCCCGCGCACATCGTGCACGGCTCCAGCGTCACCGCCAGCGTGCAGCCCTCGAGGCGCCAGCCGTCGCCCACCACCTTGGCGGCCGCGCGCAGCGCCAGGACCTCCGCGTGCGCCGTCGGGTCGCCCAGCTCCGTGCGCGCGTTGCGCGCCGCGGCCAACGGGAGGCCTTCGGGGCTGAACACGACCGCGCCGATCGGGACGTCGGCACCGGGGGCGCGCGCGGCCTCCAGCGCCGCCTCCACGGCCTCGGTGTCGGACGGGCGTCTCAGAGCTCGTCCAGGAGCTTGGCGAACTCGCTGCCGAACCCGACGCGCTGCGCGATCATCTGCAGCTGTTCGTCCGGGTACAGGTCGACCTCGCCGACGATGACCTCCAGCTCCGGCGCCGGCAGCCCGAGGTCCGCGAGGATCTCGAGGTCGCCTTCGGGCCAGACGGAGTCGTCCTCCTCGTCCGGCGGTTCGACGCGCAGGACGTCGAGGACGTCCGCCGCGATGTCGTAGTCGAGTGCCGCCGCCGCGTCCGAAAGCAGCAACGCCGGTCCCCGCGGGCTCGGCCGGACGAGGACGAAGAACTCGTCGTCGACCGCCAGTAGCCCGAAGGCCGCGCCGGTGGAACGTAGTTTGCCCAGTTCAGTGATCGCCGCGTCCAGCTCTGTCAACGCCCCCGGGTCGAGCGCACTGCACCGCCACCGACCGTCCTCCCGGACCACGGCTACCGCGAAGCCCGTGACCGGCTCATCCACCGCCATGCGCACACCGTATTCCGCCGCTCGACCGAGCGCACGCACGGTGCGCCCGAAGCGCCGCATGGGGCACTATCGGGAGCATGACCGGCCCCACTGACCTGCCCACCTTGCCCGGCACGCCGTTCGCCGGCCTCCTCGACGACGCGCGGGCGCTGCAGGAGCGCACCGTCGCCCTGCGACGCGCCGTGCACCGGCACCCGGAACAGGGCCTCCACCTCCCGATCACCCAGGCGGCCATCCGCGAAGCCCTCGCCGACCTGCCGTTGGAGATCACCGAGGGCAAGGCCGCGACGTCACTGACGGCCGTCCTGCGCGGCTCCCGGCCCGGCCCGGCGGTGCTGCTGCGCGGCGACATGGACGCGCTGCCGCTGACCGAGGCGACCGGGCTGGACTTCGCGTCCGAGGACGAGGAGTCGATGCACGCGTGCGGGCACGACACGCACGTGGCGATGCTCGCCTCCGCCGCCCGGCTGCTCGCCGAGCGGAAGGACCAGCTGGCCGGGTCGGTCGTGTTCATGTTCCAGCCGGGCGAAGAGGGCCACCACGGCGCCCGGTTCATGATCCACGAAGGCGTGCTCGACGCCGCCGGGACGCGGGTCGAGCGCGCGTTCGGCGTCCACATCCTCGCCAACCTGCGCAGCGGGCTGCTGGCGGTCCGGCCGGGAACGCAGATGGCGTCGGCGGACTCGTTCTTCGTGCGCGTCACCGGCAAGGGCGGGCACGGTTCGGCGCCGCAGCACACGATCGACCCGGTGCCCGCGGCCGCGGCGATGGTCGGCGCGCTGCACACGATGATCACGCGCCGGGTCAGCGTGTTCGACCCGGCCGTGCTCTCGGTCACGCGGATCCAGGCCGGCACGACGTCGAACATCATCCCGGAGACCGCCGAGCTGGAGGGCACGATCCGTGCCCTGTCCGAGCACACGCGCGCGCTGGTCCGCGCCGAGGTGCCGAAGGTGTGCGAGCAGGTCGGCGCGGCGTACGGCTGCCGCGTCGTCGCCGACGTCGGGCCGGGCTACCCGGTGACCGTCAACGACGACCGCGTCGCCGCCGAGGTCCTGACGATCGGCGAAGCTGTGCTCGGCCCGGAGAACGTCGAGCTGATGGCCGACCCGATCATGGGCGCCGAGGACTTTTCCTATGTCCTGCAACGCGTTCAGGGCGCGTTCGCGTTCCTCGGCGCGTGCCCGCCCGGCGTCGACCCCGCCGAAGCCGCGGCGAACCACTCGAACCGCGTGCTCTTCGACGAAGACGCGATGCCGAACGGGGTCGCGATGCTGGCCGCCTTCGCCCTGGACGCCCTCCGCTAGGGCCCGGTGCGCGACGGGCGGCCGTCCTCCAGGTGCCCGGCGAAGCGCCGGCGCCACCCCGGCGCTTCGAACGTGACGTCGTACCAGCCGTTCGCCGTCGCCACCGGGAAGTCGTGCTCGCCGCTCGGCGGGATCGTGACGCCGTTGAGCGCGACCGGCGCCGCTCCGGCGTTGGTCACCGTCACGCGCAACGCCGGTGTCGCCTCGAACGTGACGACGGCGTCGAGGCCGGGCCCACTGCCCGACGCTTCCACCAGGAAGCCGTTCGGGCCGTGGATCGCGACGTCGTAGGACGCGCTGTACGCGACGTCGCCGGTCACGACGCCGCCCGGCGGGACGTCGAAGCGTTGCACCGTCGCGCCCGCGTGGTAGGCGTGCGCGGAGAGCTGCAGCGCCTCGGTGCCGTGGTTCGCCAGGTGCAGCTTGAGCCCACCTGGTTCCACAGTGGCCCACGCGACCGGCTGGTACGGCAGCGGACGCGCCTTCGCGGTGCCGGACTCCTGCGTCAACGCGCCGGGCCGCACCCCCGGCTTCGGCAGCCGTGCCTGCGTCCGGTCCACTTCGGCGCGCAACGCGGCGACGTCCGGCAGCAGCGGGATCGTCGTGTCGTGCGTCCGGAAGTCGAAACAGCTGGTCAGGTCGCCGCAGATCGCCCGGCGCCACGCCGAGATGTTCGGCTCCTTCACCCCCGTCCACGTCTCGAGGAACCGCAGCACCGACGTGTGGTCGAAGACCTGCGAGTTCACCCAGCCGCCGCGGCTCCACGGCGAGATCACGGTCATCGGCACCCGCGGCCCCAGCCCGATCGGCGCCGGCGGCCCGGACGGCGCACCCCTCGCGGGCCGGTTCGCCGGCAGGAACTCGCCGGGCGTCCCGGGTGGCGGGGTCGGCGGGAGGACGTGGTCGAAGAACCCGTCGTTTTCGTCGTAGTTGATGAACACGACGGTTGATTCCCACAGTTCCGGCTTGTCCCACAACGCTTTCAGCATCCGCTGGACGTACGCGGCGCCATCGACCGGCCGGGCCGCGGGGTGCTCGCAGTAGCCGTAGGGCGCCACGACCCACGACACCGCGGGCAGGGTGCCGGCGTCGCAGTCCGCGAGAAACTCGGCCAGCACGTGGTCGAGGTCCTGACCACGGCCGGAGTCCGGCTTGAGCTTCGTGCGCAGGTTCGCGCGCTCGGCCAGCCGTTGCTTCACGGGGTCCATCGAGTACAACGCGTCGTGGTAGTTCCGGAACAGCCACAACGGGTTGTCGCCGTAGTCCCCGACGAAGTGCTCCGGGACGCCACGCTCCTCGTCGTTCGCGTAGATCCGCCACGAGACCCCGGCGGCTTCCAGGCGCTCCGGGTACGTCGTCCAGCGGAACGACGGCTCGTAGTCCGGGAAGTTGTGGGTGACCGGACCGCCCGCGACCCCGTCCGGGTCGATCGTGCCGGTCCAGTGGAACAGCCGGTTCGGCTGTGTCGGCCCTTGGATCGAGCAGAAGTAGTGGTCGCACAGGGTGAACGCGCCGGCCAGCGCCCGCTGGAACGGGATGTCCTCACGCGCGAAGTGCCCCATGGTCATCGGGCTCTTCGCGGCGATCCAGCCGTCGTACGCGCCGTCGTTCCACGCGCGGTGCGTGCTGTTCCAGTCGTGCGGCAGCTCGCCGAGGTCCTGACCGTCCACCACGGACGTGTCGATCCGGAACGGCAGCACCGGGTCACCGCCACCACCGCTGCCGCGTTGCCGGAAGACGTCACGCAGGGCCGCGCGGTCACCGAACCCGCGCACTCCGGCCATCGTCCCGTAGTAGTGGTCGAACGACCGGTTCTCCTGCATCAGCACCACGACGTGACGGACGTCATCGATCGTGCCCGTGCGCGACGCCGGCACCGCGCACGCCGCGGGCAGCGCACCGGCCACCGTCACCGCGGCCGCACCACCGAGCACCGTCCGCCGCCGGATCCGGCCCATGCCCACCTCCTCGGCGCGAGCTTTCCGCACGTCAGCACGCCGGGCAAGGAGTACCGTCGCCGCCGGGAGAAAGGTGGAGCCATGCTCGACTCAGCGGATCTAGTCGCCTTCGCACCGTCGACCGACCTCGAACGCTCACGTGCCTTCTACACGGATGTCGCCGGGCTCGAGTTCATCGAGCAGTCTCCCTTCGCCTGCGTGTTCCGCAGCGGTGGCACCATGCTGCGTGTCACCACTGTGCAGGAGTTCACGCCGCACCCGTTCACCGTGCTCGGCTGGGCGGTGGCCGACATCCACGCGGCCGTCGCCGAGCTGCGTGCTCGGGGCGTCGAGTTCCTGACCTTCGACACGCTGCCACAGGACACCGACAAAATCTGGACCACGCCCGGCGGCCGGATCGCCTGGTTCCGCGATCCCGACGGCAACGTGCTCTCCCTGACCGAGTTCACTGGCAATTAAACAACAGTGTTGATTTAATAGGTCCATGACCGATGCCGAACGCCTCGCCCAGCTCGTTGACCAGGAGGAACGCCTCCAGTTCACGAAGTTCGACAACGAGACCGCGCTCGCCCTCGGCGCCCAGCTGCTGGACGCCGCGCGGGAGCGCGGGCTGGCCGTGACGATCTCCGTCCGCCGCAACGGCCAGCGCCTCTTCCACGCGGCGCTGCCCGGGACGTCGGCCGACAACGACGCCTGGATCGAGCGCAAGAGCCGCGTCGTCGACCGCTACGGCCACAGCTCCTTCCTGGTCGGCACGCAGTTCCGCGCGAAGGGCGGCACGTTCGAAGAGGACTCCCGCCTCGATCCGGACGTCTACGCGGCCCACGGCGGCGTGTTCCCGGTGCTGGTCCGGGGCGTCGGACCGGTCGGCACGGTCGGCGTGTCCGGCCTTCCCCAGGCCGACGACCACGCGTTCGTCGTCGAGCAGCTGGAGCTGTTCCTGGCGTCTTGAAATTTCTTCGAGCGGGTTTGTCGATCCGGGGTCCGCCTCGGACGACGCGTCTTCCGAGAACCCCGATTCGAGGAGGCACGATGGCCGAACTGATCGTCACGACGTTCCTGTCCCTGGACGGCGTCTACCAGGGCCCCGGCGGCGTCGAGGAGGACCCGTCGGGCGGCTTCGACCAGGGCGGCTGGGTGACGCCGTTCTACGAGGACGACATGGCCGCCTACGCCGCCGAGTGGCTCGGCCAGGCCGGCTCGCTCCTGATCGGCCGCCGGACGTACGACATCTTCGTGCAGTACTGGCCGAAGGCGACCGACCAGGACGACCCGGTCGCGGTCGCGATGAACACCCTGCCGAAGTACGTCGTGTCCCGCACCCTGTCGGGTTCGGACTGGTCCGGTGTGTCCGTCGTCGACGGCGACGTCGTCGAGTTCGTCCGCGAACTGAAGGCGCGGCCGGGCGGCGAGATCCAGGTCCACGGCAGCGGCGACCTGCTGCAGACGCTCATCGCGCACGACCTCGTCGACGAGTACCGGCTGTGGCTCTACCCGGTCGTCCTGGGCCAGGGCCGCAAGCTGTTCCCGGAGGGCGTGGCGCCGAAGTCGTTCGAGCACGTCGAGACGCGCCGGACCTCGTCGGGCGCGAACGTGCTGGTCCTGCGCCCGGCCGGGAAACCCCGCCACGACACGTTCCGGCTGGTGACGGAGTAATTCCGTCGCGGCGCCGGACGCCGCTGGCTAGCGTGGACCCATGATGCGCGCCATGACGACGACGCCGGAGAGTGTCCCGGCGCGCTGAACGACGTTTCCAGCCCGGGGCGGTTGCCCCGGGCTTCGTCTTGTGGTCATCCGCCTCGCCGTCCACGAGGAGTCCACAATGCACGATCACCGCAAGCTCGGCCGCGAGCTGGAGCTGTTCGGCTCCGACCCGCTGATCGGCGCCGGCCTGCCGTACTGGCTGCCCGACGGCGCGATCGTCCGCCACAGCCTGGAGGAGTACGTCCGCGACGTCGAACGACGCGCGGGGTACCGGCACGTCCATTCGCCCGTGCTCGGCAAACGCGAGCTGTACGAGATCTCCGGGCACTGGTCGCACTACCGCGACGACATGTTCCCGCCGATGGACCTCGGCGGCGAGCAGGTCGTGCTGCGGCCGAGCCTCTGCCCGCACCACGCGCTGATCTACCGCTCGCGCGGCCGCAGCTACCGCGAGCTGCCGCTGCGCTTGGCCGAGCTCGGCGGGATGTATCGCGCCGAGCTGTCCGGGGTGCTCGGCGGCCTGAGCCGGGTGCGCGCGATCCAGCTCAACGACGCGCACGTCTTCTGCACCCTCGACCAGGTCGAGGACGAAGCCGCGGCCGCGTTGACCCTGATCATGCGGGCCTACGACGCCCTCGGCATCCGCCCGGCGCGCTACCGGCTCTCGCTCGCCGGGGACACCGGGAAGTACGTCGGCGACGGGGAAATGTGGGCGCGGGCGGCGCGAATCCTCCGTTCGGTCCTCGACCGCAGCGGGCTCGAGTACGACGCCGTCGAGGGCGAAGCGGCCTTCTACGGACCGAAGATCGACGTCCAGGTCGCCGACAGCGCCGGCCGCGAAGCGACCTTGTCCACCGTCCAGGTCGACTTCCACCAGCCGGCGCGGTTCGACCTGGAGTACGTCAGCACGGACGGTGCGAAACACCGCCCGGTGATGGTCCACCGCAGCATCATCGGCAGCATCGAGCGGGCGATGGCGCAGCTGATCGAGGTCCACGGCGGCGCGTTCCCGGCCTGGCTGGCACCGGTCCAGCTGCGGTTGCTGCCGTTGTCCGACGCGGAATTGCCTTACGCGCACCGGATCCAGAGCGACGACCTGCGCATCGAGGTCGTCGACGCGTCCCGCGGCAGCCTGGGCGCGCGCATCCGCGAGGGACGGCTGGTGCCGTACCAGGCCGTGATCGGGCCTCGGGAGGTTTCGTCCGGCTCGCTTTCCTTCCGGCTGCGCGACGGAAGCCAGGTGGCGGCACGACCGGCGGCGGAAGCGCTGGCCGCGCTGGCCGACGAGATCAGGAAACCGCTGCGGCGAGCCAATCCAGCGCCGGCGTCAGGCTTTCCGGAGCCGACCAGCCGTTGATGACGGCGAGCAGCTCCACGTAGCGCTCGCGACGTGGGTCGTTGACGACGGCGAGCCATTCCCGCAGCCGGCCGGGTTCGCGCCCGAGGCCGCCGACGATCGCGGCGGCCTCGGGCGAATCCGGCGGCACTCCGGCGGCCAGAGCCGGTGTGACGGCGACGCGGACTTCGGCGGCCAGGTCACGGCGCAGGCCGCCTTCGTGCTGGTCGACGAGCCGGCGCAGGACCGCGCGGAACTCCGGGTCCTGCGTCAGCTCGGCCAGCTCGATCCACGCCTCGACCTGCGCGGACGCCGGGTTCTCGGGCAGTTCGGGCGTCAGCGTGCGCGCGATGCCCGCCAGTTCGGGACGGTCGCCGAGCGCGTCACGGAGGAAGTCGTCGATCAGCCGGCGACGCTCGGTGTCCGTCAGGTGGGCCAACTGATTCATGAGACTTGTCTCCTCGGGTGACGAACCACGCTCCGCGACGGCGGCCAGGACAGCGCGACGCAACCGCAGCACCCGGATCTGGACGTCCAGGGCTCCGACGTGCCTCGCCGCGACGTCGGCGACGGTGACTTCGCCGTCGACGATCCGCCGGATCGTGGCGACGTCGACACCCAGTTCGCGAAAGGTGCGGATGAGATCGAGCCGCGCGAGTGCGGTCGCGTCGTAACGGCGATGACCTGCGGAATTGCGCTCGGCCGGCGGCACGAGACCGCGGTCGGAGTAGAAGCGGACGGCCTTGACCGTGAGGCCGGTCAGCCGGGCCAGTTCGCCGATCGAGTACCGCATGCCGGTCAGCGTGGCACCTCCCCTGAGGGGAGACGCAAGGGTCGCTTCACCTCATCGTGTCGATCACATGTTCGATGAATGGCGGTAAAGTCGATCACGTGGAAGCAACAGTCAGTGAGCGCGTGATCCCGAGAGCCGATGGCGAACGTCGCGGAGTTCTTCGCGGGAGGCACCGGCATCGAGCAGATAGTGCTCGACGTCGAAACCGTCGAGGGCCGCCAAGACAGCACCTTCGGTCGTGGTGCCTCGCTTCGCGAGGATGGCCTCGATGACCGGCCCTTGGTCGTCGGTGCCCATGGCGGCGAACAGTGCCTTGAGGGCTTCGGCCGACATGTCGTAGTCCGCCGCGATCGCCCGGGGTTCGACACCGGCCAGCGCGAGCAACAAGAGCGTGATCAGCCCGGTCCGGTCCCGACCGGCACCGCAGTGGAACAGGACACCGCCGGGAGCGGCGTGGGCGATCGCCTTGATGACGGCGGCGCAGCGGCCGGCTTTCCGCTGGAGGAAGAGGGGGTAGTAGAGCGGGCTGCCGTTGAGCTGTTCGCGGTTGACCTGCTGCCAGAACTCGACGTCGTCGATGTCGTCGAGCGGCACTTCGAGCCGGTCGATGCCCGGCGTGGCCGGGGTCGCGGCGGGTGCGGTGAACTGCGCCGAACCCGCCTGCGCTGTTCGCGATTCGGCCGTGGGCCGGATCTCGTCGTCGTTGCGCAGGTCGACGACGGTGCGAACGCCGGCTTCGCGAGCTTGGGCCCAGCCCGCGTCGGTGACAAAACGCAGGTCCGCCGACCTGAAGAAGGCGCCGTAGCCGGTCGTCTCCCCGGACCGGGTCGGCAGGCCGCAGAGGTCCCTGATGTTGAAGAAGCCGTCCCAGGCCACCGCCCTGCTCATGGTTTCGCACCACCTCAGGTTTCTTCGCGGATCCGGGTCACCAGCTGCGTCGGATTCACGAACCGTAACGCCACGACAAGGAGCAACAGCATGGAACCGGTGTAGATCGTCGCCATCGCGTCGACCGACTGGTTGGCGCGGATACCCGCGGCGAACACGGAGTTGTAGAGGGCCACGACGAGGGTCGTCGAGTCCGGGCCGGCCGTCAGGAACGTCAGCTCGAACATGCCGACCGTGCGCACCAGCACCAGGATCGACGCGGCCAGGATGCCCGGCAGCAGCAACGGCCCGAGGATCCGGGTGAACACCGACAGCGTCCGCGCGCCCGACATGCGCGCGGCGGCTTCGATCTTCGGGTCGATCTGCTCGATGAACGGCGTCATCGTGAGCACCACGAACGGCACCGACGGCACCAGGTTCGCCAGGATGACCCCGGTGATCGAGCCGGCCAGGTGGAACTTGTAGAGCACCGTCGCCAGCGGGATGCCGTAGGTGATCGGCGGGATCAGGATCGGCAGCACGAACAGCAGCATCACCAGGCGCTTGCCGGGGAACTTCCGGCGAGCCAGTGCGTACGCGGCCGGGACACCGACCGCCACCGAAACGGCGATCACCACAAGAGCCACGATCGCCGTCGTGAGGAGGACGTCCGAGAGGCCGAACTCGCGCCAGGCGTCGGCGTACCAGTGGGTGGTGAAACCGTCCGGGAGCCAGGTGCCGAACCACTGCACACCGAACGAATCGACGACGACCGAAAGGACCACACCAGCGAGGTTGACGAAGAAGAACGCGACGACGGCCCAGACGACCCAACGTCCGGGACGCGTGACCCAACCGGTCATCCCTTGCCTCCGGTCGCTCCGCGGTACAGCGTGCCGCGCCACGCCATGACCAGGCCGATCACGATCAGCATGAGCACCGCCATGATCATCGCGACGGCCGAGCCCATCGAATAGTCGTACTCCTCGAACGCGGCGTGGTAGGCCGCGATCGAGATGACACGGGTCTCGTTCGCCGGGTCGCCGACGAGCTGGGCCGACGGGAACACCGAGAACGCCATCACGAACGAGAGGCAGAAGGTGATCGCCAGACCGGGTGCGAGCAGGGGCAGCGTGATCCGCCGGAAGCGCTGGCTCCAGCTGGCGCCGAGCGTCGCGGCCGCCTTCTCCAAGGAGGGGTCGATGCCCGAGAGATAGGACAACGTCAGCAGGAACGAGAAGGGGAAGCCGGTGATGACCAGCGACAGGAGCACGCCCGTGTAGTTGTGGATCAGCGGCAGCGGCTCGTCGGTGATCCCGAGGACCGTGAGCACCTTGTTCAGCCAGCCCGACTGGCCGCCGTACATGATCAGGCCCTGCGCGGTGAGCACCGTGCCGAGCGTGATCGGGACGACCAGGATCGTCGTCAGGAGGCGCTTGCCGCGCACGCGGCCGCGCAGCACGTAGGCGATCGGGATGCTGGCGAGGACGTTGATGAACGTCGCGGGCAGCGCGATGCCCAGCGTCGTCCAGATCGTGTCGCGCAGGTACGGATCGCCGAAGAACCTGGCGTAATTGGCGAAGACCCCGCCCTGGCGCGGGGCGAACGACAACTGGAGGCCGTAGAGGAACGGATACAGGAACAGGCACGCGGTGACCAGCAACCCGGGCACCAGGAGCAGCAGCACGCGGTCGATGCCGCGTTCGGCCAGGCGGTGGCGCAGGGCCGGGCGGGCAGCGGTCACGACGGTCGTGGAGTTCGTGGAGGTCGTGGCGGTCACGGCGCGAACACCAGGACCCGCTCGGCCGGGACGCCGATCTTCACCGGGTCGCCGGGGGCGAGGCGCTTGTCCGTGCGGAAGTAGACCGGGACCCCGTTCGCCAAGCGGGCCGAGACCGACAGCTCGCGGCCGTGGTACTCGACGATTTCCACCGTAACGTCGAGGGCGTTCTCGGCGCCTTCGCCCACGACGAAGTCCTCGGGGCGGATGGCGACCTTGGCCGGGCCGGCCGTGAGGTCGTCGCGGTTGGTGCCGGTCAGGCGGACGCCGTCGCCTTCGACGGTGACCGGCGAACCGGTGGCCGCCGAACCGGTGACGGACGAGCCCGCGGCCGACGAGCCGAGAGCCGCTGATCCGGCGGCCGACGAGCCGGTGGCGCCGGTGGCGCTCGTGAGCGTCAGGTCCAGGAGGTTGCGGTAGCCCATGAAGGAGGCGACGTAGCTGTTGACCGGCTGGGCGTAGACCTCCTCGGGGGTGCCGATCTGCTGGACCGTGCCCTCGCGCAGCACGACCAGGCGGTCGGCGAGCGAGAGCGCCTCCTCCTGGTCGTGGGTGACGTAGACGGTGGTGAGGCCGAGGGTCTGGTGGAGGCGGCGGATCTCCATCCGCATCTCGAGGCGGAGCTTGGCGTCCAGGTTGGACAGCGGCTCGTCCATCAGGACGACCGCCGGTTCCAGCACCACGGCCCGTGCGATCGCGACGCGTTGCTGCTGGCCGCCGGAGAGCTGGGCGGGGAACTTCGCCGCGTGCTCGGTGAGCTGGACGAGCCGGAGCGCCTCGTCGACGCGTCGGCGGAGCTCGGCGCGGGCGACCTTGCGCATCTGGAGGCCGAAGCCGACGTTCGCGCGGACGGACAGGTGCGGGAACAGCGCGTAGTTCTGGAAGACCATCCCGAACCCGCGTTGCTCCGGTGGGCGGCCGTCGATGCGGGTGTCGTCGAGCCAGATGCTGCCGCCCGTCAGGGGCAGCAGGCCGGCGAGGCAGTTGAGGGCCGTCGACTTGCCGCAGCCGGACGGGCCCAGCAGGGCCACGAACTCGCCGCGCGTGATGGCGAGGTCCAGGCCCTGCAGGGCGTTCGCGGAGCCGAAGCTGCGCGAGACACCGTCCAGCCGCAGCTGCTCGAACGTCACTTCTTGCCGACCTTCGAGCCGCCGACCAGCTGGTTCCACTTGTCGTACGCCTTGACCTGCTGCTCGGCCGGCAGCGACGTCTCCTTGGGGTACTGGGCGATCCACTGCTCGTACTCCGGGCGGCCGAACTGCTTGATCGTGTCCTGGCTCTTCTGCGGCGCCATCTGGAGGGTGACGTCCTTGACGGCCGGGCCGGGGTAGAAGTAGCCGTCGTCGTAGGCGATGGCCTGCTGGTCGGGCTTGAGCATCCACGCGATCAGCTGCAGGATCGCCGACGTCTGGTCACCGGAGAGGCCCTTGGGGATGAGCGCGTACTGGGCGTCGGTGACCCAGTGCATCGGCTGCATGATCGCGGTCTTGACCGTGTTCGGCACCGTGCCGAGCTTGCGCGGGTTGATGTCCCAGCCCGTGGTGGACATGACCATGTCGACCGAGCCGGAGGCGAGGTTCTTCATCGCCTCGGTGGTGCCGGACGGGTAGTACTTCACGTACTTGCCCAGCTCCTGCAGGAACGCCCAGGTCTTGTCCCATCCTTTGTCCGGGTCCTTCGGATCCTTGTCCCCGAGGAGGTAGGGCAGGCCCATCAGGAACGTCCGGCCCGGGCCGGAGTTCGCCGGCTGGGCGTACTGGAACTTGTCCGGGTGCGCCTTCGCCCAGTCGAGCAGCTCTTGCGGTGACGCCGGCGGCGTGGCGGCCGCGGCCGGGTTGAACTCCAGCAACGGGCCCGACGGGTAGTAGACGACCTCGACGCCGTAGCCGTTGGCCAGGTCCTGCATCTTGGCCGCGGGCTCGAGGTAGTTCTGCATCAGGTTCGGGAACCGGCCGGCGAAGTCCGGGAGGACCTTCGCGAGCGTGCCGTTCGCGATACCGGCGGACAGGCCGTCGGTGCCGCTGAGGACCAGGTGGGTCTGGGCGACGCCGCCGTCCTGCTCGGCCTTGAGCTTGCCCGCCATGCTCGGGGCGGGGGCCGTCGAATAGGTGACCTTGGAGAGCACTTCGGGGTGCGCGGCCTTGAAGTTCTCGATCATCTGCTTGGTGAGCTGCAGGTTGCCCGCGATGTCGAGGATGTTGAGCACGACCGGCTTGCTCGGCTTGTCCGGCACGGCCTGCGGGGCCGCTGCCTGGCCGCCGTCGCCGCCGGGGGCGCCGCACGCCGTGAGGCCGGCGGCGAGGCTCACCGCCAGCACCACCCGTCGGAATCGGAAGCCGCTGCGACCCTGCATGGCTGCTCCTTGCCCGTGATAATGTTGTATGTCGCATCATATATCAGATCGGACAGGGCCTTGGCGAGGACTTTCGCGCCTTTCCGGCCGGACGCGACGACCGTGGTGACCGTGATCCGGAAGGGGCCCGATGACGTTCGAGCAGCAGAGGCGGCGGCTTTCCGGGGTGGTGGCCATCCCGGTCACGCCGTTCGACGCCGAGGGTGCCGTCGACGCCTCGACCTACGCGAAGCTCGTGGACCGGCTGGTCACCGGCGGCATCGAGGTCGTGACCCCCAACGGGAACACCGGCGAGTTCTACGCGCTCGACGCCGATGAGGCCCGGCAGTGCCTCGAGGTCACCGTCGAAGCCGTCGCCGGGCGGGCCGATGTGCTCGCCGGGATCGGGCACGACGTCGCGTCGGCGACGCGGGCCGCCCGGCACGCGCGGGACTCCGGTGCGGACATGATCATGATCCACCAGCCGGTGCACCCGTACGTCTCCGGTGACGGCTGGGTCGACTACCACGCCGCGATCGCCGGCGCGGTGCCGGAGCTCGGCGTGGTGCTCTACGTGCGCAACCCCGCGATCGGCGGCGAACAGCTGCACGCGCTGGGTGTCGCGGCGCCGAACGTCATCGGTGTGAAGTACGCCGTGCCCGACCCGGTGCGCTTCGGTTCGGTCGCGCGGGACGCCGGCTTCGAACGGTTCGTGTGGATCGCCGGGCTGGCCGAGCTCTCCGCCCCCGGCTACTTCGCCGTGGGCGCCACCGGGTTCACGTCGGGGCTGGTGAACGTCGACCCGGCGATCTCGCTCGGCATGTTCCACGCACTGTCCACAGGGGACTACCCGGCGGCGATGGCCGTCTGGGAACGTATCCGGCCGTTCGAAGAACTCCGTGCGGCCAACGGGAACGCCAACAACGTCAGCGTCGTGAAGGACGCGCTCGCCCAGCTCGGCTTGTGCCGCCCGGACGTCCGGCCGCCCAGCCGGCTGCTGACGGCGGGCGAGCGGGAACGGCTCTTCGGCCTGCTCTCGTCCTGGGGGCTCTCGTGACGCGCGAATGGCGGCCCGCCGGCGGGCCGGAAGTGCGATGACGCCGAACCACGACGCGCCGGCGAACCACCCTGCGACAGGGGTCCACCGAGCGCGATCCTCGCGGTAGCAACCCCACTGGGCGCCTCGGGCGTCGCTTTACACGACCACGGGCGGCTGCTCGCCAGCCGAACGGCTGACATGGTTGCGATACACGCGGGCTCGTGCCCGGCGCGGCTCCCGTCCCCGGCCGAAACTTCTCCCGGCCGGAAGGCTCCGGGTGTGCGGTACGTCACCGCCATCCCGATGTGGCCGACTGTACACCTCGGCGGCCACCTGCGGGAATTGCCAATACGGCGGTGGAGTGAGAGGCTTGCCTAAGGACGCGGTACCACCGCGACCAGGCCCCAGTGCCCTTTTCCCGGACCGGACCCGGACCCTGTCGGGGCCGGAAACCGTTGCTGGTCAAGCCTTTACGACTTACCCAGAGCGGTTGTGCCGATGAGTGCCACCCAAGTTCCGGATACCCCTGTGTCCACCGGCAGCGACTTCGCCGAACTCTCCCGGCTCGTCAAGGCCGCCGGCCTCCTCCAGCGGCGCCGGCGCTACTACGTGCTGCGGATCGGGTTGAACCTCGCCGCCTTCGGTGGCGGCTGGGTGGCGTTCGTCTACCTCGGCGACTCCTGGTGGCAGCTGTTCCTCGCCGCGTTCTTCGCGATGATGTTCGCGCAGCTGTCGTTCATCGGGCACGACGCCGGCCACAAGCAGATCTTCCGCACCCGCAAAGCGAATGACGCGACCGGGTTCGTCCACGGTGGACTCACCGGGCTGAGCTACGGCTGGTGGATGGGCACCCACACCCGCCACCACGCCAACCCGAACCACGAGGACGAAGACCCGGACGTCGACATCGCCGCGCTCGCGTTCAGCAAGGCGCAGAGCGCGCGCAAACGCGGTTTCCTGCGCTGGATGGCGAAGTACCAGGCTTTCCTGTTCTTCCCGCTGCTGCTGCTCGAAGGCCTCAACCTGCACGTCTCCAGCGTGAAAGCGGTGCTGAACAAGGACATCCGCAAGCGCAAGCTGGAGTCCGCGCTGCTGATCGCGCACCTCGCCGCCTACCTCGCGGCCGTGTTCATCGTGCTCTCCCCGCTCACCGGGATCATCTTCGTCCTCGTGCACCAGTTCCTCTGGGGCCTGTACATGGGCTGCTCGTTCGCGCCCAACCACAAGGGCATGGAGATGCTGACCGCCGGGCACACCCTGGACTTCCTGCGCAAGCAGGTGCTCACCTCCCGCAACGTCCGCGGCGGCCCGGTCGTCGACTTCGCCCTCGGCGGCCTGAACTACCAGATCGAGCACCACCTGTTCCCGAGCATGCCCCGGCCGAACCTCAAGCACGCGCAGGTCATCGTCCGGGACTTCTGCGACCGGCACGGGATTTCCTACGCGGAGTGCGGCTGGGCCCGCTCCTACGGCTACGTACTGCAACACCTCCATGAAGCGGGTGAACCGCTACGAGCGAAGAAGGTGATGGCGTGACCGCCCCCGCCCCGGACGCTCTCGAAACGTCCGCCACAGGTCCGCAGTGCCCCAACTGCCCGCACTCCCTCGACGCGCACGACGCCATCGCGCGCCGCTACTGCGCCGCCACCGCGGCCGGCCAGGGCGTCGACCGCGGCTGCGTCTGCGGTACCGCACAGGACCACCAGAAAAAACAGAGCACCGGACAAGGATCACGATGACCGCGTCGACCTCCTACCACAGCCGCTACGACCTGCGCGTCGAGCGCGTCAAGAACATCGTCATGGAAGACACGAAGCTCAACGACACCAAGGCACTGGCGCTGGCCGTGCGGATGGTGCACGAGCTCGACACCGTGCCCGAGCCCGTCCGCTGACGCTCGGTCCGGCAGCACGGCCGGACGCGTGAAACGCGCCGTCGTGGCGGAGGTACGTCGCCACGGCGGGGCCGGCGTCGGCCCGCACGAACCACATCCGCAGGACCGCCGCGATGGCCTGGTCGTCTCCGGCCGCGATCGCCGCGATGTACCGCGAGACGACCCCGCACTCGTCGCCGCTCGGCTCGGCGCGCCGCGAAAGTCACCTCTTCGCAGGTCAACAAGGGTGTGGCCGAAGTTACTCGCGCGTTAAGGACACGTCAGCGGGCGTCGGAAACCCGTCAGGACGGCATTCGGAGGTACTCCGCGAACAGCGAAGCAGAGGTGTTCTGACGGAGTCCGATCCGCCGTGATGCCCGGAGGCACACCGTGACGCTCAGCGAGCTTCTTCCCAGCCTCGGCTGCGAGGCCGCCGATCACCTCGAGCCAGGACTCTGGCCGCGAAGCACCCGACTCGGCGAAGACGGCGAGCTGCTCCTCGCCGGCGCGAAGGTCAGCCACCTCGCCGCCCGCTTCGGGACGCCGTCCTACCTCATCGACGAGCAGCAGGTCCGCGACACCGCGCGCGAGTACCGGCGCGTGCTGCCGGACGTCGAAGTCGCGTACGCGAGCAAGGCGCTGTGCACGCGCTCGGTGCTGCGCTGGGTCGCCGAAGAGGGGCTGTCGCTCGACACCTGCTCCGCGGGCGAAATCGCGGTCGCCCGCGGAGTCGGCTTCCCCGCGGAGCGCATGCTGTTGCACGGCAACGCGAAGACGCCCGAAGACCTGAAGGCCGCGCTCGAGTACGGCGTCCGCCGGATCGTCGTCGACTCGCTCGACGAGATCGAGCAGCTCGGCGCACTCGCCCACGGCGCGCAGCAGGTGATGATCCGCGTGACGCCGGGTGTCGCGGCCGGCGCGCACGCGTCGATCAGCACCGGCACCGAAGGCCAGAAGTTCGGCTTTTCGCTGCTCGACGGCGTCCCGGACAACGTCGACGCCGCCGTGAAAGCCGTCCTCGCCCAGCCCGGGCTGCGGCTGGCCGGGCTGCACTGCCACATCGGCTCGCAGGTCTCGCGTGTCGACCGGTACGAGGCCGCCGCGCGACGGATGGCCGAGGTGCTCGTCCGGATCCGGGACGTCCACGGCGTCACGCTGCGGGAGCTCGACCTCGGCGGCGGCCACGCCGTCCCGTACTTCGGCGGCGAGCCCGCGTTCGACCTCGGCGGCTACTCGCGACGCCTGCGCGTGGCGCTCGGGTACGAGTGCGCGGCGCACGGCTTTCCGTTGCCGCGCTTGACGATCGAGCCCGGCCGGGCGATCGTCGGGCCGGCCGGGATCACGGTGTACCGCGTGTGCGCGGTCAAGCGCGGCAGCCGCACGTTCGTCGCGGTCGACGGCGGCATGAGCGACAACGCGCGGCCGTCGCTCTACGGCGCGCGCTACACGACGCGACTGGTCGGCCGCCGGTCGAAGGAAAAGCGCGCCCCGATGACCGTCGTCGGCCGGCACTGCGAGTCCGGCGACGTCCTCGCCGACGGCATCCTCCTGCCCGGCGACCTGCACGCCGGCGATCTGCTGGCCGTGCCGTGCACCGGCGCCTACCACCACTCGCTGGCCTCGAACTACAACCAGGTGGGCCGCCCGCCGCTGGTCGGTGTGAAGGACGGCGTCGCGACGCTGCTGGTGCGCCGCGAGACCGAGGAAGACCTCGGCCGGCGGGATCTCGGGTGAGGACGACGCCGCCCCGCGCGGCATGCGTTTGTGCTCCTGGAGTTCCGGTTCGGTGACGACGAGCCACCGAACGGGACCCGGGAGCGACCCACGGGTGCCCCCGGCCGTGCGCGGGCGCGCGGAAGAGCCTCGGATTGGCTTGTGATTTTCCTCCCGGGCCACCGATTCCTCGGCTGATCGCCGCGCGCACGCCGGATCACGTGAAGCTGGCCTGGGGCTCTCGCTTTCTGGTCAGGTCTCGATACGCTGCGCACTTGACAAATCACATGCCGAAACACAGGGAGGGACGGCATGGGTGACGAATCACGTGCGCGAGGACTTGACAATACGGACAGATCGCTGATCGCTCTGCTCCAGCAGGACGGCCGGGCCTCGTTCACCGCGCTCGCCAAGGCGGTCGGACTTTCCGAGGGTGCCGTCCGCCAGCGGGTGCAGCGATTGCTGCGCGACGACCTGATGCAGATCGTCGCGGTGACGGACCCCGCCAACGTCGATCTGACGCGGCAGGCGATGGTCGGGATCAGCGTCGACGGCGCGGATCCCCGTGCGGTGGCGGACAAGCTGTCCGAACTGCCGCACGTCCACTACGTCGTGCTGTGCGCCGGACGCTACGACCTGCTGGCGGAACTCGTCTGCCGGGACGACGACCACATGCTCGAAGTGCTCGGTGAGGAGATCCGGCAGATCCCGGGTGTCTCCGGCACCGAGCTGTTCGTGTACCTGAAGCTGGCCAAGCAGAACTACGCCTGGGGCCGGCTCACCGCGTGACGGCCGGGGATGACGGGCCGAGACCCAGCCCGCCACCCCCGTCCGGCTACAGGAACCGGCGGTGCCCCGCGGAAACCGGCACGCCGGCCTCCGCGAGCCCGGTCAGCGACGACGGCAGCGCGTCCCGGTAGAGGACACCGAGGCGCTGCGTGGCGCGGGTGAGGGCGACGTACAGCTCGGCCGCGCCACGCGGCCCTTCGGCCAGGATCCGCTCGGGCTCGACGACGAGAACGGCGTCGAACTCGAGGCCCTTGGTCGCCGACGGCGGGACCGTGCCCGGCACCCCCGCTGGGCCGATCACGACACTCGTGCCTTCCCGGCCGCCTTCGTCGCGGTCGAATTCGTCGATGGCGCCTTGCAAGTCGCCCTCCGCAACTTGTCTGGACCACGGCCGGACCCCGCTCGCGCGCACCGACTCCGGCAGCCGCGCGTCCGGCGCGAACTCCGCGAGCAGCTTGCCGGCGACGGTCATGATCTCCGCCGGCGTGCGGTAGTTCACGGTCAGTTCCCGGTACAGCCAGCGGTCGCGGACGTACGGCGCGAGCACCGGCGCCCACGCCGTCGCCCCGGCCGCCGACCGCCGCTGCGCGAGGTCGCCGACGATCGTGAACGACCGGCTCGGGCACCGCCGCATCAGCACCCGCCAGTCCATTTCGGACAGTTCCTGCGCCTCGTCGACGACGACGTGCCCGTACGTCCAGTCGCGGTCCTCGACCGCGCGTTCGGCGAGGTCACGGGTGTCGCGCTCGGCGAACCGGCCGGCGAGGTCCTCGGCGTAGAGCAGGTCCGTGGCGACCAGCTGGACGTCTTCGTCCAGTTCCTCGCGGTCCAGTTTGAGGAGGTCCATGACGCCGCCGGCGTACTCGGCGTCCGCCTCCGCCTGCCGCTTCGCGGCGGCGCGTTCGGCGGCGTCGTCCCGGCCGAGCAGGTCGGCCAGCTCGTCGAGCAGCGGGACGTCCGAGACCGTCCAGGCCATGCCGTCCGCGCGGGCCAGCGACGGGTCGGCCCCGGCGGCCCGGAGCCGGCGCGGGGACAGGTACAACGGCGCCAGCAGCGTCTCCGGCGTCAGCGACGGCCACAGCGCGTCGACCACCGAGGCGAGTTCTTCGTGCTCCGCCAGTTCTTCGCGGACGTCGGCGCGCAGGTTCTCCCACGCGCCTTCGTCCTCCCGGCTCAGCCAGCCCGCACCGATCTCCGCCACCGCCCGCTCGGTGAGGATCTGGGCGACGGTCTCGCGGAACACCGCGCGAGCCTCGTTGTGCGGCAGTCCCGTCCGCCGCGCCTCGGTCCGCGCCTCGTCGGCGACGTCCTCGTCGAGTTCGACCGTGACGTCGGCCAGCTCGACCGGCACCGGCTCGTCGGGCACCTTCTGCCGGTCGGCGACCGCCGCCGCGAGGACGTCGAGGATCTTCAGCGAGCCCTTGAGCTTCGCCACCTCCGGTGCGTCCTCGGCGGTGACGCGCAGGCCCGGCACGAGGCCGCCGGTGGTCAGGAACACGACGTCCGACTCGCCGAGCGAGGGCAGCACGCGGCCGATGTGGTCCAGGAACACCGGGCTCGGCCCGACCACCAGCACGCCGCTGCGCGACATCCGCTCGCGCTGGGTGTAGAGCAGGTAGGCCACCCGGTGCAGCGCGACCGCGGTCTTGCCGGTGCCGGGGCCGCCTTCGACGACCAGCACACCCGCGTGGCCGAGGCGGATGATCTCGTCCTGCTCGGCCTGGATCGTCGCGACGATGTCGCGCATCCCCGCGCCCCGCGGCGCGTTGACGGCCGCCAGCAGGGCCGCGTCACCGCGCTCGTGGTCGCCGGGACGGCCGAACACCTCGTCGGTGAAGTCGTCGATCCGGCGGCCCATCGTGTGGAACTGGCGGCGTCGCCGCATGTCTTCCGGCGACGCCGCCGTCGCGACGTAGAACGCGCGCGACGCCGGCGCCCGCCAATCGAGCAGCAGTGGTTCGTAGTCGTTTTCGCTGTCGAAGATGCCGATCCGGCCGATGTAACTCCGTTCTCCCGAAACGGCGTCGAGCCTGCCGAAGCAGAGCCCGTTGTCGACGACGTTCAGCCGTGCCGTCTCGCGCGCCCGGACGCGCACGTCGGCGTCGCGCTCGACCAGCGCGATCCCGGTTTCCCCCAGTGCGGCCCGAAAGCGGGCCGCCGCCTGCGCGCGTTCACGGTCCAGACGCGCGTACAGCTCGGCCGTGTACGCGCGTTCGGCCCGCAATTCCTCGTCGTACCCCAGATTTGACAAGTTCCCCTCACAGCGGTTAGACTGACAACACATTCGGCGGATTCTCCCATTCTTTACGGAGAGCACGTCGATTTTTTATTTTCCACCCGCTGTCAAGAGCGAACTCGTCCGCACGGCCTCGCTGGTCAGGCGACTGCCGCCGGACGCGGGATGAGCACCGGTACTGTCTCAACGCATGAGCGGTCCACGGGTGTTCCGGTTGATCCAGCCCGTCGACGACATCGAGGCGGCGGTCGCGTTCTACGCGCGGGTCATCGGCGACCCCGGCGAGCGGGTCGCGCTCAACCGGCACTACTTCACCTGCGGCGGCGTGGTGCTCGCCTGCGTCGAAGCGCCGCTCGAACACCGGGAAGCCCGGCCCGCCAGGGACCCGCGGATCGTCTACCTCGCGGTCGACGACGTCGACGCGGTCTTCGAGCGGGTGCGGGCCGCCGGGCCGCGGTGGCTCGACGACAGCATCGCGACGCAGTTCTGGGGCGAACGCTCCTTCTACGCCGACGACCCGTTCGGCAACCCGCTCTGCTTCGTCCAGGAGGACACGCTCTACGTGGGCGGGCCCGTCGGCTGAGCGTCCTCCAGCGGATCGTCGTCGGTCGGGTGCAGCCGGAACGGGATGGCGAACCACAGCACGCCGAAGATCAGCAGCGTGAGCACCGCGACGACGATCATCGCGGGTTCGCCGTAGACCACCTTCGCGATGAGCGCGACGGTCGACGTGATGGCCAGGGCCAGGCAGACGAGCCCCACCAGCACGAACCGGTTGCCGACGGTCAGGATCCGCTCACGGCTGCCCGTGCGGAACAGCAGCCGGTGCCACGCCGCGGGCGCGGTCAGCAACGCCGTCGCCGCGACCGAGAGCATCACCGCGGTCAGGTGCAGCGACTTCTCGAAGCCGCTGGCGTTGTGGAACCGGTCGGTGAAGACGACCGACAGCAGGAAGCCGAAGAGGATCTGCACGCCGGCCTGCGCCACCCGCAGCTCCTGCAGCAGCTCGCCGACGTTGCGCGTCAGCTGCTGGTTGCGGGTTTCACCGGTGTGTTCGGGCACGGGAGGACGATACGCGGCCCCGGCAACGCCCACCCTCTGAGAAGCGCGTCACTCGTTGGCGTGACGATCATGGCGGCGCCCTGAGCAAGCCCGCTAAGAAGCACCATGCGCCTTCTCCCCTCCGTCGTCGTGGCCGCCGCCCTCGCTGTCCTGGTTCCCGGCGTCGCCGGCGCGTCACCCGTGCACGCCGTGACCGCGGGCGGCACGTTCACCGCGTACGCCCCCGGCGCGCACGCGGTGACGTACCGCCCCGACCTCGTCCCGCTCGGCGCCCGGGCCCACGTGTTCAGCCTCGCGGCCGCCCACTCGGGCACGACGACCTCCCTCGTCGTCACCGGGCTGCTGCCGGGCCACTCCTACGGCGCCCACGCGCACGCCCAGCCGTGCGGCGCCACCGGTGACGCCGCCGGGCCGCACTTCCAGCACGTGCCGGACCCGGTGAAGCCGTCCGTCGACCCCGCGTACGCGAACCCCCGCAACGAGATCTGGCTCGACTTCACCACCGACCGGCTGGGCACCGGCTTCGCCAGGTCCACTGTGGACTGGACGTTCGGCGTGCGGCGGGCGCACTCCGTGGTGGTCCACGAAACCCACACGCACACCGACCCGGGTCACGCGGGCACCGCCGGCGCCCGCCTCGCCTGCCTGGACGTCGCCTTCTAGAACTCCGCTAGAACCCCCAGGACCGCTCGGGCACCACGCGGATGCGGACGGAGTACGCGGCGTCGAACGCTTCCGGCGTCTCGAAGCCGATGGCGCTGTAGCGGGAGCCGTACTTGTCGAGGTACCCGGGCGCTTCCGAGGCCTTGCCCGCCTCGATCTGCGCCTTCCCGTTCACCACGAGGATCGAACCGCCGTGGTCATCGCTGTTCAGGTTCAGCGTGACCTCGGGGTTCGCCTCGATGTGCCGCAGCTTCGCGGTGTCCGGCCGGCTGAACACCAGGATGTCGTCGCCGTCGAGCACGAACCACACCGGCCGTGGCGCGGGCCGCCCCTTCGGCGTCACGGTGGTCAGCCAGCCGATCGGTTCCCCGGCTCGGTCGGCGAGTTTCGGTGCGGCCATGGCTTCGTGCTCCCCTGGGTCGGTCGGACTTGTGATCCAGGTAACCACGGGGCACCGACAATTTCTTCCCGCTCAGCGCGAGGCGACGCGCCGCGCGTACCGCGACCCGGCCGCCAGCAGCACCAGCCCGGCGCCGAGGAACGCGCCGACGCGGGCGAGGCCGTCCAGCGCCGAGAGGTCGAACAGCACCAGCTTCAGCACCGCGGCGCCGACCAGGATCAAGCCGATCACGCGCAGCGCGACCAGCTCGATGCCGCGCAGCAGCAGGACGAGCGCGGCGACCGTCCAGGACACCGTGATCAGCGCGTGGCCCAGCAGGAACCCGGCGCGCCCGGGCAGCGCCAGCATCGACCCGCTCAGCACGAGCCCGCCGGCGCCGTACAGCGCCGCGATCCCGGCCAGCAGCCAGATGGGCAGGTCGTCGGACGGGCCCTTGAAGATCTCCAGCCGCGCCGCCGCCCACGGCAGCGCGATCGACACGGCGAGGATCAGCAGTGACACCACGAGCGCGCCGGCCAGGTCGGCGGCCGACCGCGGGCGCGAGACGATCAGCAGCGCCGGCGTCACGTCGAAGAACACGCCGATCAGGCCGCCGAGGGTCGCGAAGCCGAGCGCGGCACCGAGGGCGAGGCGGTTGCGCCCGCCCAGCGCGGCCACGACGAGCAGCAGCGCCTCGCCCAGCAGCACCCCGGCGCGGGCCGGGCCGTCGAACTGGGTGACCGTCGCCTGCAGGATCGCCAGCAGCCCGGCGAGCCCGGCCAGCTGCCCGGCGAGCCCGCCCCAGAACTTGCGCGTGGCCCACACGGCGAGCAGCACGACGCCCGCCCCGGCCGCGACCGGCACGGCCTGGACCTTCGGCAGCAGCAGCGCGGCGACCAGCGTCGGCACGACCGCCGTCGCCAGCACCGAAAGCGCGGCGGGGTCGTTTTCCCGGCGCCGCAGGACGATCAGCGCGAGCGCGATCCCGACGACCGAGGTGCCGGCCGCCGCGGCCGTGGTGGCCCAGCTACCGCCCGAACCCGCGACCGCGGTGGCGATCACGGACGCGAGCAGCGGCGGGATCCCGGCGGCCAGCGTCAGCGACGACCAGTCACGGCGCAGCTGCACCGGCGTCGTCGCGAGCTGGACCATCAGCAGGAAGGTGACCAGTTCCGCGGTGAAGCCGCCGGTGATCATCGGCGCGCACACGACACAGCCGATGACGACGGCGGAAGCCAGCAGCGGCGATTCCCAGCGCACGGCCACGAGCAGCCCGCCGACGGTGATGGCCAGCCCGATCGCGAGCCCGGCGAGCACCGGCAGGTACTCGTACAGCGACGTCGCCGCGACGGCGTCCAGGTAGAGCGTCGCGATGCCGGTGGCGGCCAGCGCGAACGCGCCGGTGCGGCCGGCGGGCTTGCGGTGCAGCCACACGCCGGTGCCGGTCAGCGCCAGCCCGAAGGCGGCGCCGATGAGCACCCGCGGCAGCGGCCCGAGCCAGCCCCGCTGCACGGCCAGGACCAGCAGCAGGACGACGCCGAGCAGCGTCACGCCACCGCCGACCCAGGCCAGCACCCGGCTGCCCGCGCCCTCCTTGCCGAGCTTCTCGCCCAGCGTCTGACGCGGCACGGGCTGGTACGGCGGCTGCGGCGTGAAGTACCGCTGCTGCGGCGGCGGCTGGGGCGGCTGCCACTGGTACTGCGGCGGCCACGGCGGCGGCATCTGGGGCTGGGGTTGAGGTTGGGGATGCGGCGGCACGGCCTGCGGCTTCGGTGCCTGCTGCGGTTGCGGTTTCGGCTGCTCAGCCTGCTTCGGCGCTTCAGCAGGCTTCTGCGCTTCGGCCTGCTTCGGCGCTTCAGCAGGCTTCGGCGCTTCGGTCGGCTTCGGCTCGCCCTGGGCGGTCCGCAGTTCGGAACCCACCACTGCGAGCCGACGCCCCAGGTCGTCGATCTCGCCGGCGAGCCGGAGGAGCACATTCGCTTCGGTGGTCATACCGGACAGCGTCACGCACCGGCCCCCACCTGCGGATCCGTAGCACTACTCAAACCCCGGTCACGTCCTGGTCGCGGCCACCACCCGGTCCATCGTGGTCATGATCGAGACCGTCTCGTCGAGCGGCATGTGCGGGCTCTCGGTCTCCCCGGCGGCCAGCCGCAGCGCCACCTCGTCGGCCTGGTGCCGCAGGCCGCGGCCCTCGTCGACGTACTCGAAGCGGCTCCGGTCGCCTTCGCGCGGGATGAGCGTGAACGACGCGGGCGCGTAGAACGGGCCCTCGATCTCGATCCGCGCGTCCGTGCCGACGATCGTCGCCGAGGTCGGCGAGACCGCGCGCAACGTGCAGCTCAGCACGGCCTGCGCGCCACCGGCGTAGCCGAACAGCATCGACGTCTGCGCGTCGACGCCGGTGAACGCGGGCGCGACCATGCTGAGGACGCGGTCGGGCGCGCCGAGGATCATCGACGCGAACGAAACCGGGTAGATCCCCAGGTCCAGCCGGGCGCCGCCGCCCAGTTCCGGCGCGAACAGCCGGAAGGCCGGGTCCTCGGCGAACCACTGGCCGTGGTCGGCGGTGACCGTGACGACGTCGCCGAGCCGCGGCAGCAGCTCCCGGACGTGCCGGATGTGCGGCAGGAAGCGCGTCCACATCGCCTCCATCAGGAAGAGGCCGCGCTCCCGGGCCAGCGCGACGAGGTCCCGCGCCTCCTCGGCGTTCATGGTGAACGGCTTCTCGACGAGCACGGGCTTGCCGGCTTCGAGCGCGAGCCGCGCGTTGCCGTGGTGCAGCGGGTGCGGCGTCGCGACGTAGACGACATCGATGTCAGGATCGTTCGCGAGGGCTTCGTAGCTGCTGTGCCGGGTTTCGACGCCGAGCCGGTCGGCGAAGGCGGCCGCGCTCTCGGCCGTGCGCGACCCGACGGCGGCGACAACGCCGGAGCCCGTCAGCTCCAGGTCTTCCGCGAAAGCGCTCGCGATCCCGCCGGTGCCCATGATTCCCCAGCGCAGGGGTGTGGTCGTCATGCCACCGACTCTAGGTCCTCCGGCCACTTCGGCGAACGTCCGAGCAGCGCGACGACGCGGTCCAAACCGGACAGCTCGCCCGCGTCGACGGCCGGTCCGAAGGCCGCACCGGGCGCGAGCCGGGACTGTCCACCCGGGACGGACGCGGTGATGCGCAGCGCGGCGTCCAGGACGTCCTGGTCGAAGCGGACCGGCAGGCCGAGCGTGCGCGCCACGTCCCAGGAGTGCACGACGTAGTCGACGAAGTGGAAGCCGAGCACCTGCTCCGGGCGGAAGGTGACCTCGGCGCTGAACTCCGGCAGCGGGATCTCCTCGCGGTCGATGGCCGCGAAGGCGTCCAGGACCTGCTCCACGGAGTCGCGGTAGGTGGCGACCGGGTCGTCGCCGAGGGAGACGAGCTTCCAGCGGCCGAGGTCGCCGTCACCGCTCGCCGCGGCGGCGAACCCGAGGTTCTGGGTGGTCATGTGGGCCACGAGGCCGTACAGGGTCCAGGCCGCGCACGGCGTCGGCTTGGCGAAGTCGGCCGGCGTGCTGCGGGCGACGAGATCGAGGCTGGTCCGGGTGGCGACGGCGTCAAGTTCATTGATAAGCATACGCATATCGTCTACGCACGCTTATCATCTGTCAAGCGGCTAGGGTCAGCGCATGGCGGAGCGACCGGATCTCGCGGCGATGCTCGGCGGACTGGTGCGCAGCCTGGTCGCGCTGGAGACACCGGTGCTCGAGGAGCACCGGCTGAGCATGTGGGGTTACGTCGTGCTCAGCGCGCTCGACGACAGCCCGGTGCGCACCCAGGCGGCGCTCGCCCAGGCGATCGGCGCCGACAAGACGCGGATCATCGGCACGCTCGACGAGCTGCAGGACGCGGGGCTGATCAGCCGCGAGCCGGACCCGGCCGACCGCCGCGTCCGCCTGCTGGCGATCACCGAGGCGGGCCGGGAGCGGCGGCGGGCCGCGCAGAACCGGATCCAGGCCAAGGAAGAACGCTTGCTGGCGCGGCTGCCCGCGGCCGACCGGGCGGCGTTCCTCCGCGCGGCGCAGGCGCTCGCGGCGGAGTAGCGCGTCAGGGCTTGCGGGCGACGACGCCGGCGATGAACCGCGTCCGGTCGTTCTCTTCGAGCAGCGCCCGCCCGTGCGCGACGACGACCGGTACCGCCGGTTCTCCAGTGCGAGGTCCGCGACCTCGGGCATCAGCGCACCCAGCGTAGTGGAGCGGGTCTGCCGCGTGAAGGCGCGCGGTGCTTCCGGCCCCTGGTCGACGTGACCGACACCACAAGCGACAATGGAGGACGTGACCGCCACCCTGAGCAAGCCCGCCCTGAAGATCGGCCCGTACGAGGTCGATCCGCCGGTCGTGCTCGCACCCATGGCCGGGATCACCAACGTCGCCTTCCGGCAGCTGTGCGCCGAGTACGGCGCGGGGATCTACGTGTGCGAGATGATCACCGCGCGGGCCGTCGTCGAACGGCACCCCGGGACCATGCACATGATGACCTTCGGCGAGCACGAAAAGCCCCGGTCCATGCAGCTCTACGGCGTCGACCCGAAGACCATGGCCGAAGCCGTCCGGATCATCGTCGGCGAGGGGCTCGCCGACCACATCGACTCCAACTTCGGCTGCCCGGTCGCGAAGGTGACGCGCAAGGGCGGCGGGGCGGCGCTGCCGTTCAAGCGGAAGCTGTTCGCCGACATCGTGCGCGAGTCCGCGGCCGCCGCCGGCGACGTCCCCTTCACCGTGAAGTTCCGCGTCGGCATCGACGACGACCACCTGACCTACCTCGACGCCGGCCGCATCGCGGAAGCCGAAGGCGCGGCGGCCGTCAGCCTGCACGCGCGCACCGCGGCGCAGCGCTACTCGGGCCAGGCCGACTGGACCAAGATCGCGGCGCTGAAGGAAGCGGTCACCACCATCCCGGTGCTGGGCAACGGCGACATCTTCTCCGCTGCCGACGCCCTGCGCATGGTCGCGGAAACGGGTTGCGACGGCGTCGTAGTCGGCCGCGGCTGCCTGGGCCGCCCGTGGCTGTTCGGCGAGCTGGAGGCGGCCTTCGCCGGCCGCCCGCTGCCGACCCCGCCCAACCTCGGCGAGGTCGCGCAGGTCCTGCGCCGCCACGCCGAGCTGCTCATCCAGCACGACGGCGAAACCAAGGCCCTGCGCGACCTGCGCAAGCACATGGCCTGGTACTTCATGAACTTCCCGGTCGGTGCGGAACTGCGCCGCGGGTTCGCGATGGTGTCGGGCTTACCGGAACTGGACGACCTGATCGGCAAGCTGGACCACGACGCCCCGTTCCCAGCGAACGCCGACGGCCCGCGTGGCCGTCAGGGTTCGCCGGGCAAGGTGACGCTCCCCCACGGCTGGCTGAACGACCCGGACGACGACTGCGTCCCGGAAACGGAAGACATGCACTCCGGCGGCTAAGGGCGCACCAGCTCCGAGATCAGCGCGGCGACGTCTGACTCCTGGCCGGCCCGCAGCTCGGCGGTCCGGTCGCCGCGGCGCACTCGCACTGTCCCCTCGCGATTTCGGGACGCCCAGCTCGTGAGGACCCCCAGGACGGCCTCGACGCCCGGAGCCGAAAGGTCGACGATGCGCAGCCCGTGCTCGCCCTGCCGCAGGATGGTCCAGGTCTCCAGCGCTTCCAATCGACCGGACAACTCGGTGGCGAGGCCGTCCAACGCGGCTTCGTCCGTCCAGGTCGGCAACGTGACGTCCAGGTCGTTCTCGACGCCCCGCAGATCCGCCTGAACCCGCCACCCCGCCGGCGTCAGGCTGAATCCGGTCACCGCATCGCCGTGGACCAGGCCGGTTCGGCGCAGGTCGTAGATCACCGCGTCCGCCACCTGCTCGTCGGGCGAGGTGAACTCCGCCAGCCGGTCGCGGGTCACGGCACCGCCCTCACCCGCCAGCTCGGCGATTCCCCGCAGAGCGGTGACGAGGCCGGAAACTCCCCCGCCTCCGGCCGCAGACACGATCGAAGACGCGAACTTCGACGTAGCCGACAAGGTGAAGGACGTCGAAGCGAGCCGGCGAACCTGTTCCGGCGTCGGCCGCCCCAGCTTTTCGTCCAGCACCACGCGCAGCTGGGCGGCCGCGATGTGCTCCTCCGTGATGTCCATCGGATTCACTCCGGCTCAGCGAGATCGTCGAGCAGCTTGTCCAGTACACGCCCCTGGAAGACGTCGAGCAACAGGCACTCGTCGCGCTGAGCCAGCTCGGACTGCGCGAGCTTGGCCAGCAGCTTCAAGCCGACGACCCGTTTGGCCGGCTGGTCGTCGAGAGCGAGTTCCGACGCCCACACGAAGCGCCGCCACCACTCTTCGCGGCGAGCCGCGAGCTCACGCTGCTCGGTGGCCCGGTCGTTGCCGCGGACCGAGAAGCGGACTCCCACCACGGCCGCACCTGCGGTCAGCACACCGGCGAGCAGGGACAGGCCGGCCTGTACCCAGGGATTCACTGTCACCTGCCGTCGTCGAAGCCGTGGGCTCGAATGCTAGCGAGTCAACGGCTTCGGAGACACCGGCGAACCATGACATCTGTCAGCCCGAAGTCGTGGCGGACGGCATCCTTCCCCAGCCCTCCGCCGCGACAAGCTCTTCCCATGACGAACTCCAGCGCTCCCGCCTCGCTCCTCAAGACGCTCGCCGTCGAGATCGCTCTGCCGACCGGCGTTTACTACGGGCTCCACTCGCTCGGTGCCAGTGTCTTCCTGTCGCTCGCCCTCAGCGGGGTCGTTCCCCTGGCGCGGACGCTCTACCAGTTCGCCAAGGACCGGACGCTCAACGGTCTCGCGCTGGTCGTGCTGGTGACCAACGTCGTCGGGATGCTGCTGACCTTCGTCGCCGGGGATGCGCGGATGATGATCGCCAAGGACTCGATCGGCAGCGGGATCACCGGGCTCGTCATCCTGATCTCCGCGTTCGGCGCGCAGCCGATCATGACCAAGGCGCTGCGCCCGTTCCTCACCCACGGCAAGGCCGACCACGAAGGCGCCTGGGAGCGCCTCACCGGCAACCGCCGGTTCGAGACCGTCCTGCGTCGCGCCAGCTTCGTGTGGGGCATCGGCTTCATGCTGGAGAGCGCGGCTCGGATCGTCGGTGCCTTCACGCTGCCCGTCGAGACCATGGTGTGGCTGAGCACCGTCCTGTTCATCGGCTCCTTCGCGCTGATCATGGTCGTGGCCGGGGCGATGAGCGCCGAGGCCGGCGAGATGGTCGCGAACGAGGCCAAGACGGACGACCGCGCGCTCGTCGCCGCTTGACCTGCGGAAACCACGGGTGTACAGGTGTGTACATGTACACCAAGCGGGAGCAGCTGGTCGGCGATCTCTCCGACCTGATCCGGTCCGGGCGGCTCGCCCACGGCGATCGGCTGCCCGGCGAGAACCAGCTCGCGCTGCAGTACCAGGTCAGCCGCGGCACCGTCCGCAGCGCGCTCTCCGAACTGCAGCAGCTCGAGCTCATCTCCACTCAGGCCGGCGTCGGCTCGTTCGTCACCTTCGACGGCGTCCAGCTCGACCAGCGGCTCGGCTGGGCCCGCGCGCTCGCCGACGCCGGGGCGCCCGTCACCACCGAGCTGCTCGGCATCGAAGCCGTCGAAGACCAAGCCCTGCAAGAGGAATTCGGACTGGACGGCTACGTCGCCGTCCGGCGGGTGCGGCGGGAACACGGGCGCGGGATCTCCCTCGAGACGGCGACCGTGCCCGCGATCGGGCCGCTGGCCGAACTCCCCGGGACCGGTCTCCGGGAGGACTCCCTGACCAAGACGCTCGAAGCCGCCGGGCTGGTCTCCACCGGCGGTGACCAGTGGATCAGCACCGAACGGCTCGACGCCTGCGCCGCCGGACTCCTCGGCCGCGCCATCGGTGAGCTCTTCCTCCGCGCCGAGCGCACCTCGGTCGACGTCGAGGGCCGGCTCGTCGAACGCGTCGTCAGCCTCCTGGACCCCGACCGGTTCCAGTTCCACCTCACCTTCGGACACCGATGACCGCGCGGGACCGGGCGCTCGGCGCGTTCACCGGGCTCGCCGTCGGCGACGCGCTGGGGATGCCGACGCAGTCCATGTCCCGCGCCGCCATCGCCGCCGCCTACGGGCCGGTCACCGGGCTGCTCACCGCCGTCGCCGAGCAGCCGGTCGCGCCGTCGATGCCCGCCGGCTCGATCACCGACGACACCGAGCAGGCCATCCTGCTGGCCCGGCTGCTCATCGACGGCCGCGGCACCGTCGACCCGCGGGTCTTCGCCGACGCCCTGCTGATCTGGGAGGCGGACATGGTCCGCCGCGGCTCGGCGGACCTGCTCGGCCCGTCGACGAAGCGCGCGCTCTCCCGCCTCCAGGACGGCGTCCCGGCCGACGAAGCCGGCCGCACCGGGACCACCAACGGCGCCGCCATGCGCGTCACGCCGGTCGGCATCGCGACGCCGTCGGGGAACCTGCACGCCCTGGTCGACGCGGTCGTCGCGACCGCGCGCGTCACCCACAACACCAGCCTCGGCATCGCCGCCGCGGCGGCGGTCGCGGCCGCCGTCTCCGCCGGGGTCGACGGCGCGAGCCTGCCCGAAGCGCTCGACGCCGGCGAGCGCGCGGCCGTCGTCGGCGGGGAACGCGGGCACTGGGCGGCCGGCGGCGAGATCGCCGCCCGGATCCACTGGGCGCGCGGCTGGGTGCGGGGCATGACGCACGACGCCGTCGCCGACGCGGTCGCCGAGGTGATCGGGACGTCGGTGGCGTCGCAGGAGTCCGTCGTGGCCGCTTTCGCGCTGGCCGAAGCCATGGGTGACGACCCCGCCGCGGCGCTGCGCCTGGCCGCCGGGCTGGGCGGCGACACCGACACCGTCGCGGCGATCTGCGGGGCCATGCTCGGCGCCGCGCACGGCGTCGACGCCATCCCGGCGGACCTCGCCGAGACCGTCCGCGCCGTGAACCACCTCGACCTCGGCCCGCTGGTGGACGAGCTCCTCACCCTGAGACGGCGCGCGCGGTGACCGGGCGGCTGGTGCACACCGGACAGGTCGTGATCGACCTGGTCATGGCGGTGCCCACGCTGCCACCGCCGGGCGGCGACGTCCTGGCGTCTTCGACGAACTTGCTGCCAGGCGGCGGTTTCAACGTCATGTCCGCGGCCGCGCGCTCCGGCGCCCGCGTGCTGTACGCGGGCAGCCACGGCACCGGCGCCTTCGGCGACCTCGCCCGCGAAGCCCTTGCGCACGAAGGCATCCAGGTGGCCCACGAGCCGACGCCGGACCTGGACACCGGCGTCGTCGTCGCGCTCGTCGACGCGACCGGTGAGCGCACCTTCGCGACCGGCACCGGCGCCGAAGGACGGCTGTACTCAGCACTCCTCGATCATGTCCACCCAAAGAGTGACGACGTCGTCTACGTCACCGGGTACAGTCTGTTGCACGAGATCAATCGAACTGCTCTCTTCGCTTGGCTGCCTCATCTGCCCGGCTCGAGGATTCTGTTCGACCCCGGCCCACTCATCGCCGAGCTTGATCTTGGAGCCCTCCGTGACACACTGTCCATAGTAGACATTCTCAGCTGCAACGCGTGCGAAGCCGAGGTCCTCGGCGAGCTGCCCTCGGTTGCCGTCGTCCGCGACGGCGCGAAGGGTTGCCGCGTCCACGAAAACGGCCGGACCGCGGAGGTCCCGGGCTTCCCCGTGGACGCCGTGGACACCAACGGCGCGGGCGACACGCATTGCGGCGTGCTGGCCGCGGAGCTGTTGCGCGGCAGTACCCTCCTCGACGCCGCCGTGCGCGCCAACGCGGCGGCCGCGCTTTCGGTGACCCGCCGGGGTCCGGCCACCGCGCCGGACCGGGCGGCGATCGACCGCCTACTGACCAGGAACGAGCCATGACCACGACCGAACGCAAGCTCAAGGTGGAGACCAACGGCCTCGACGTGATCGACGACGCCGAGCGCCGCGGCAGCCCGCGCGGGCTGTTCTGGCCGTGGTTCGGCGCGAACGTCTCGGTGCTCGGGCTGAGCTACGGCTCGTTCACGCTCGCGTTCGGCATCTCGTTCTGGCAGGCGCTGGTCGCCGGCGTCGTCGGGATCGTCTTCTCGTTCCTGCTGTGCGGGTTCGTCGCGATCGCGGGCAAACGCGGGTCCGCGCCGACGATGCTGCTCTCGCGCGCGGCCTTCGGCGTCCGCGGCAACCGGCTGCCGTCGGCGATCTCGTGGATCCTCACCGTGGGCTGGGAAACCGTGCTCACGGCGCTGGCGACACTGGCCACCGGGACCGTCGTCAAACGGCTCGGCTGGGGTGATGGCACGGCGGCGAGCGTGATCGCGCTGGTCGTGGTCGCGGTGCTGATCGTCGGCGCCGGCGTGCTCGGGTTCGACGCCATCATGAAGCTGCAGACGTGGATCACCTGGATCACCGGCGTGCTCACGATCGTCTACGTGATCTTGGTGGCGGGTGACGTCCACTGGGCCGCGGTCAGCGCGCTGCCGTCCGGCTCCGCGCAGCAGTGGATCGGCGCGCTGGTGTTCCTGATGACCGGCTTCGGCCTCGGCTGGGTCAACGCGGCCGCGGACTACTCGCGTTACCTGCCACGCTCGGCGTCCGGCCGTGGCGTGATCGGCTGGACGACGTTCGGCGCGTCGGTCGCGCCGCTGGTGCTGCTGGTGTTCGGGCTGCTGCTGGCCGGGTCGTCGACCGACCTGAGCAAAGCGATCGGCCTCGACCCGATCGGCGCGCTGACGACGTTGCTGCCGCTGTGGTTCCTGGTGCCGTTCGCGATCGTCGCAGTACTGGGCCTGGTCGGCGGCGCGGTGCTGGACATCTACTCGTCCGGGCTGGCGCTGCTCTCGGCCGGCCTGCGCGTGCCGCGCCCGATCGCGGCGCTCGTCGACGGCGTGCTCATGGTGCTCGGCACGGTCTACATCGTCTTCTTCAGCGACGGTTTCCTCGGGCAGTTCCAGGGTTTCCTGGTCACGCTGGGCGTCCCGGTCGCGGCCTGGTGCGGCGTGATGCTGGCGGACGTCCTGCTGCGCCGTCGCGACTACGCCGAGCAGGACCTGTTCGACCGGGCGGGGCGCTACGGAGACGTCCGGTTCGGCCCGATCGCGCTGATCGTGGTCGCGACGGCGCTCGGCTGGGGCCTGGTGACGAACACGTCCGCGGGCTGGCTGAACTGGCAGGGTTACCTGCTGGAACCGTTCGGCCTCGGCGGCCGCGACGGCTCGTGGGCGTTCGCCAACCTCGGCGTGCTGGTGGCGCTGGTGCTCGGGTTCGCCGTCACGCTGGCGACAAAACGGCGGATCCGCGCCCAGGAGGCGGCGTGAAGTCGATCCTGGCGGTCATCGACCTGCAGAACATCTTCGCCGACCCGGCGAGCGAGTGGTTCACCCCGCGCTTCGCGGAGGTGGTGCCGCGAATCCACCGCCTGGTGAAGGCGTTCGGCGACGACGTCGTGTTCACCCGGTTCATCGCGCCGGCTCGCCCGGAGGGCGCGTGGAAGCAGTACTACGCGCGGTGGCCGTTCGCGTTGCAACCACCGGAGTCGCCGTTGTACCAAGTGATCCCCGAGTTCCAGCCAGCGTCCACTGTGGACGCGACCACGTTCGGCAAGTGGAACCCACGCCTGGCGACCCGGGTGGGCGGCGCGCGCCTGGTGCTGGCGGGGGTGTCGACGGACTGCTGCGTGTTGTCGACGGCCTTGGCGGCGGTGGACGCGGGCGTCGCGGTCACAGTCGTCTCGGACGCGTGCGCGGGGGTGGACGACGAGAGCCACACGAAGACGCTGGACATCCTGCGCCTGTACGGGCCGCTGGTGAAGGTGGCCACTTCGGAGGAGGTGCTCGGCTAGGCTCGACAGGTGAGCCTCGAAGCCTCGGCGATCGCGTTGACCACGGCGGTCGTGAAGGCCGCGGCGAAGATCTGGCTCGGCGACCGCCCGATCGCCGCCGACGCCACGGCCAAGGTCTTCGACCTGCTGGAGAAGCAGGTCACCGGGCTCAACGACCGCCGCAAGCTCCGGCTCCTGTTCACCAACCTCGAGTCGCGGGTGGCCGACCGCCTCCTGCCGTTCCTCGACGTCGAGTTCCGCGCGCTGCCGGAGCACGAGCGGGCCGCCGCGGTGGACGCCGCGCGCGAGACGTTCGACCGTGCCGCGCTGACCGACGACGACCTGTTCGCGACCGACCTCGACGCCGCGTTCCTGTACCGCTCGCTGCTCCGGACCGTCCCCGGTGTCCCGCGCGAGTTCCTGCTGTCGGCCGACGCGGTGGAGCTGTACCAGCGCGTCCTCCGGGAGTGCTGCGCGTACCTGGTGCAGGTCACGAGCACGCTGCCCCGGTTCCAGCCGGGTGCGCTCGTCGAGATCCTCCAGCGGGAGACGGAGATCCTCGAGACGGTCCGCAACGTGCTGGCCGCGCTCCCCGAACGCCGGCACCCGGACGACTTCGCCGCGGACTTCCGCCGTCAGGTCGTGACGGCGCTCGACCGGATGGCGCTGTTCGGCGCGGGCCTGGCCGACGCGACGCGCCTGTACCCGCTGTCGGTCGCCTACCTGAGCCTGAGTGTCAGCGCCGACCAGGACGGCGTGTCCGGCGACCGGATCGAGCACGTCCTGCCGCACACGTCGCGGATCTTGCTGCGCGGTGAGGCCGGTTCCGGGAAGACGACGCTGCTGCAGTGGCTGGCCGTGCAGTGCGCGAGCCGGAGCCTGCAGGACGTCGAGGGCTGGGCCGGCCTGGAGCCGTTCCTGGTCCGGCTGCGGCGGTTCAGCCGGTCCCGGCTGCCGGCGCCGGAGCAGTTCCTCGACGAGGTCGGCCGGCACATCGCCGACGAGATGCCGCGCGGCTGGGTGCAGGAGCGGCTGCGCCGCGGCCGGGCCGTGCTGCTCGTCGACGGCCTCGACGAGCTGCCGGACGACCGCCGCCGCGAGGTGCGGGACTGGCTCCGCGAACTCGTCGTCGCGTTCCCGCGGGCCCGGTACGTCGTCACCACCCGACCGGCCGCTGTGGCTCCCGACTGGCTGCACGGCGAGGGGTTCACCGAGGTCCGGCTCCAGCCGATGACCCCGCGCGACGTCCGGACGTTCGTCACCCGCTGGCACGCGGCCATGCCCGGCGACCCCCTCGACGACCGGCGTGACGCCCTGATCACGGCCATCGGCGCGCGCAGCGCGTTGCGGCGGCTCGCCGAGAACCCGTTGCTGTGCGCGCTGCTCTGCGCGTTGCACCACGAGGGCAACGGACAGCTGCCGGACAACCGGATGGAGCTGTACGAGGTCGCGTTGCGCATGCTGCTCGACAGCCGCGACGTCGAGCGGCGGATCGAGTCGCCGATCCGGCTCTCGTTGACGGAGAAGCTGGTTCTGTTGCGGCACATAGCTTATTGGCTCGTGCGCAACGGCCACACGGACACCTCGATCGCCGACGCCGAGGCGCGCATCGCGGCGAAGCTGCGGTCGATGGGCCAGATCGACGTCACCCCGCGCACGGTGTTCCGCCACCTCCTCGACCGCGGCGGCGTGCTGCGCCAGCCGGTGCCGGGCCGCATCGACTTCGTGCACCGGACGTTCCAGGAGTACCTGGCGGCCCAGGCGGCCGTCGAAGAGGACGACATCGGCATCCTGATCGCCAACGCATACTGGGACGAGTGGCGCGAGGTGGTCGTGATGGCGGCGGGCCACGCGCATCCCGCGCAGCGCGAAAGCCTCCTGGACGGGTTGCTCACCTGGGACGCCGACGAGGCGCAGCGGCTGAAGCTCGACTTGGTGGCACTGGCTTGCCTGGAGACGTCGCCGGAGCTGAACGAGCGGCTGCGCAACGAGATCGAGGACCGCGCGAGCACCCTGATCCCGCCGAAGTCCACCGAGGAGGCGGCGGCGCTGGCGGCGGCCGGCGAGTTCGTCCTCGACCTCCTCGCCACCTGCGAACCCGAGCCCGCCGAGGTCCCGTTCCTGCTGAACGCGGTCGCGCTCGTCGGTGGCGCCGCGGCCCTCGATCTCCTCGCCCGGTACGCCGGGAGCGAGGATCCGAACGTCGCCTCGACGCTGATTGCGGCGTGGGACAAGTTCGATCCCGAGGAGTACGCCGAGCGGGTGCTCGCGGAGTCCCCGCTGGTGGACGGTTTTGTCAGCGTCCGCGACCCGGCGATGTCGGCGAACCTGAAGCACTTGCGCCGGCTCGTGGGGCTGCGGTGCGAGTTCGGCGACGGTTACGGCCGGCTGGACTTCGTTCGCGACCTGCCCCGGCTGAAGGTGCTCGGGGTCTCGGACCTCGCCGGGTACGACCTGCCGGCGCTGGCCGGCACGGGCCTGAAGCAGCTCGCGCTGACCGGACCGCCACTCCCGCAGTCGATCGACCTCGCCCCGCTCGCCGAGGTGCGCGGGCTGACTTCGATCGAGGCCCGGATCGAAACCCACGGCTGGGCGGCGCTGGCGAGCCTGCCCCGGCTGAAGGACCTCCAGCTGACCTGGATCGACGACCCGGCGCGCCTGGCCGACCTCACGGCGCTGACCGGCCTGCGATCGCTGTCGCTCGGCAACGTCTTCGGGCTGACCGACCTGACGCCGCTGGCGTTCCTGACCGCGCCGGTTTCCCTCAGCTTCCAGGGTTGTCAGGCGCTCAGGGACGTGTCGCTGCTGCGCCGGTGGGCCGACCGGCTGGGCCGGCTGCGGCTGATCGCCTGCCCGGCCGTCGACCCGGCCCCGATCGGCGAGCTGACCGAGCTGCGCTTGCTCGATCTCACCGGCGTCGAGCTGACCGACCTGTCGATGCTGTCCGGGCTGAGCCGGCTGCGGACGCTGCGGCTGCGGGCGCTCCGCACGGTGCCCGACCTGGCACCGCTGGCCGATCTCCACGAACTCGAAGCGCTGCGGGTGACCGGGTCGGGTCCGCTGGACCTGCGGCCGCTCGCCGGGCACTCCGGGCTGCGCGTCGAGGTGAGCACCCACATCGAACTCATCGGAACCGACTCGCTGGGACCTGGCAGTGCCGTCGTCACGCTCAACTCGGCCGAAGTAGATTCGGAACCGTGATCGACCACATCAGCGTCACCACCGAAGCCGGTTCCTTCGACGCCATTGCCGCCGGGCCCGAAGACGGGCGGCCCGTGATGCTGTTGCACGGGTTTCCCGAAGCCGCCGTCGAGTGGGAGCACCAGGTCGCGACCCTCGGGGTGCTCGGCTATCGGGCCGTCGCGCCCGATCAGCGGGGGTATTCGCCCGGGGTGCGGCCCGAACCGGCCGCCGATTACCGGATCGATCACCTCGTCGGGGACGTGATCGCGATCGCCGATCGGTTCGGGTGGGGGAAGTTCGACCTCGTCGGGCACGACTGGGGTGGGGCCGTCGCCTGGTGGACCGCCGACGCGCACCCCGAACGGCTGCGCAGCCTGGCCGTGGTCTCGACGCCGCACCCCGCCGCGCTCTCCGCCGCGATGAAGGCCGACGAGGACCAGTACCTGCGGACCCAGTACATGACCGAGTGGCGGCAGACGCGCGTCACCGAGCGGCGGATGCTCGAGAACGACGGCCGGGCGTTGCGGGACATGTTCGAGCGGCGGGTGTCGCCGAGCAAGGTCGACGAGTACATCCGGCGGCTGTCCGAGCCGGGAGCGCTCACCGCCGCGCTCAACTGGTACCGCGCGGGCCGGCCCGGCGGGAAGATCGGCAAGATCGACCTGCCGACGCTCTACATCTGGAGCACCGAGGACGTCTCGTTCGGCTCGACCGCCGCGCTCGACACCGGCAACTGGGTCACCGGGCCCTACCGCTTCGAGATGCTCGAAGACGTCACGCACTGGGCGCCTGAGGAGGCGCCGGAGTCCGTCACGACGTTGCTCGTCGAGCACCTCGACGCGCGGTAGCCGCCCATCACCCTGCCGTGATCACCGCAGCCACCCGCCTCGCGGTACGAGACACCCGCGGCCGTCGTGTCTACTGGGGCGCGTGGATACCGCGACCGAAACCGAGACCGAGCGCGTCGTCTTCGTCACCGAAGACGGCGTGCCCACCGGCGAGACCGGGCCCAAGCTGGCCAGCCACCACGAGCACACCCGGCTGCACCTGGCGTTCTCCTGCTACGTCCTGCGTCGCAGCGACCAGGCCCTGCTGATCACCCAGCGCGCCCACGAGAAGAAGGTCTGGCCCGGAGTCTGGACCAACAGCGTCTGCGGGCACCCCGCGCCGGGCGAGTCCCTCGAGGACGCCGTCCGCCGCCGCGCCGCCTACGAGATCGGGCTGCCGTCGCTGTCCGGCCTGCACTGCGTGCTGCCGAAGTACCGGTACCGGACGCCGCCGTTCGAGGGAATCGTCGAAAACGAGTTCTGCCCGGTGTTCACCGCCTGGACCGATACCGAGCCCGCGCCGAACCCCGCCGAGGTCGACGGCTGGCGCTGGATCTCCTGGAACGACTACACGGAGTTGCTGACCGACAAGACGGCTAATGTGAGTTACTGGGCCAAGGACCAGTTCGCGCAGCTCAAGGGCATGAAGCCGTTCTCGGACCTCTGACGCCCCGACTCCGCTGAGTCACCAGCGACCTCCCGTTTGAGCGTAATTCACTTTCGTCCGTACCCACACCTCAAGCGCGGGCACCTCTACGACGACAACCAATGCGTGGTGGAGGTGGGCATGGTCGCCGAGGACGAAGGCGCGCTGCGCCGGCCCGGCGGACCCCGGCCGCCGGACCTGCTCCGCCTCCACGAGGCCGTCGCGAGCCTGCTGGCGACCCAGGGCGACTGGCGCCGCGCCTACCAGCACCTGCGGTCCGCGCTCGACATCGCCCGCGACGGCAGCCTGCGCGACGCGCTGACGTCGAGCTACAACCGCCGGTACCTCGACGAGCGCCTCTACGGACCGTTCACCGGCCGGCACCCCGCCCGGCCGCGGCCGCCGCTGGCCATCGCGCTGATCGATCTCGACCGCTTCAAGCGCGTCAACGACACGTACGGTCACCTCGTCGGCGACCGCGTCCTCCGCCGGGTGGCCGACCTCCTCCAGGAGGAGCTGCCCGAAGACGGCTTCTGCGCCCGGTACGGCGGCGAGGAGTTCGTGCTGTGGCTGCCCGGTGTCGACGTCGGGGCGGCCGTCCGCATCGTCGACGCCGCCCGGGTGCGCGTCGCCCGTCACCCGTGGTCAGAACTCCAGCCGGGACTCCGCGTGACGATCAGCGCCGGGCTCGCCCACGACGGTGCGACCGAGCCGGACGCGGAGCCCAGTCCGGAGCGCCAGCTTCGGTGCGCGGACACCTTGCTTTACGCCGCGAAACGTGCCGGGCGGAACAAAGTCGCCTATCACGACGCGCAAACCACTCGGTTAATAACCCACTCAGAGTAACGTAAACTTCGGATTACCCCGGATTGAGTAAAGGCGTCTTCACCCGTTTGTCGACGCCAAGCGGCCGTTCGTCGACTCAAGGTGAAGAAAATTCCGGGAGGGTGTCGTCACGAACGGGGGGTATCCGTACGATAACGAAAACCTCCGGGGGAACGATCACCTCTGGCGGGGGAAGACGGCCTAGTCGAAGAGCCGCCCTGCGACCGCGCGAAAGGAGACCGAGTGCCGGACGAGCACGACAGCCCGGGAACCGGTCGCCACGTCGATGGTCCAGCGCGACCCCGAAGCGGCAGACGCAGGTCCATGGAGGACCAGGGCGGGATCAGCGTTTCGGACGTCGTCGCCAAGACCACCGGTGTCCGGCCCGTTCCGCCGCGTGACCAGCAGGACCGCACTGACCAGCCAGGACACCGCGCGCACGGAGCCGAGCCGGCCGCCCCGCCCCGGGCCGCGCAGCCGCCCCGGGCGCGTGCGCCGCGACCGGCGCAGCCCGCCTCGGACAACCTGGCACCCGCGGACGCCACGCGGCAACCGGGCCCCCCGCGGCCGCGGCAGCCCCGCCGCTCGACCGCCGCCGCCCCGCAGCCCGAGGCCCCGCTCCAGCGCCGCCCGCCGGCCACGAACCCCGGTCAGCAGCAGACGTCGGCCGCGCAACAGCCGCCCCGCCGGCTCCGCCGCCCGGCGCCCGCTCCGGACGGCGCCGTGCCGCCGCGGCCGGACGCGCCGGCACTCCAGCGCCCCCCGGGGCCCGACGCGTTTCCGGTGAAGCGGCCACCAACTGCCCCGCCGAAGCCCGCTGACGGCCCGGCGGCCAAGCGCGCCGCCGCGAACGAGTCGTCGGCGCCGGGACGCGTCCGCCCCGCCGGGGAAACCCCGCCCGTGCGGCGCCCGCCGGCCGACTCGCCGGCCGCCAAGCGCGCCGCGGCCAAGGAATCTTCGGCACCGGGACGCGCCCGGCCCACCGGCGACACCACCGCATTACGGCGTCCGCAGGCCGACGCACCGGCGCAGCGCCCCGCCACCGCGGCGTCCGACACCACCGCTCTCCGGCACCCGCAGGCCGACGCGCCCGCCGTGAGCGCGGTGCCGTCGCGCGCCGAGCTCGACCCGCTGACCATGACCGACGAGATGGAAGCGATCGACGAGGCGACGCAGTACCGCCGCAAGATCGACCACACCCTCGCCCGGTTCTCGGCCGCGCACGACGAAGGAAACGCCGAAGAGGCGAAGCGACGCGAACGCCGTGAGCGGCTCTCGCCTGCTTCGCTGATCGAAAGCACGCGTACGGCGCTTCAGCGCGTCGTCACCCCGATCGGTGGCGACGAGCCCGATGTCGACGCCGCCGAGCTGGCCGCGCAGACCCGGCTGCAGGAGAAGAAGCAGCGGAAGAACGAGCGGGTGAGCCGGTTCGGGCGGATCGCCGCCGCCGTCGTCGCGGCGCTCGTCTTCCTCGGCGTCGGCGGCGCGTGGGGCGCCCAGACCTACTTCGACGCGAAGTTCACGCAGATCTCGGCCCTCGACGAGAACTCGTCCGACATCCAGGACGCCGCGGCGCAGGCCAACGACGAGAACTTCCTCATGGTCGGGTCGGACACCCGCGACGGCGCGGCGGCCGAAGAAGGCGTCGGCACGGCGGACAGCACGCCGGGCGCGCGCTCGGACACCGTGATGGTGGCGCACATCCCGGCCGACCGGCAGCGGGTCGTCGTCACGTCGTTCCCGCGCGACCTCGAGATCGACCGGCCCGACTGCCAGCGCTGGGACCCGGCGCAGAACAAGGACACCGACGAGAAGGTCCCCGGCCAGAAGATCGCGAAGCTCAACACCGCGTACGCGGTCGGCGGACCGCCCTGCATCACGAAGGTGATCCAGCAGATCACCGGGCTGCGGATCAACCACTTCGTCGGGATCGACTTCAACGGCTTCAAGGAGATGGTCGACGCGGTCCACGGCGTCACCGTCCACAACGAGATCCCGATCGACGACACCATCCTCGGCAAGGTGCTGCTGGAGACCGGCGACGTGACGATCTCCGGTGACCAGGCGCTGAACTTCGTCCGCGCGCGGCACGTCAAGGGCGATCCGACGTCCGACTACGGCCGGATCAAGCGGCAGCAGGCGTTCATCGGGGCGCTGCTGAAGAAGGTCATGTCGTCCGACGTCGTCCTCGACCCCGGGAAGCTCAGCGACTTCATCACGGCGTTCGCGAAAGCCACCTTCGGCGACAACCTCGGCGTCAAGCAGATGATGACGCTCGCGCAGTCGATGAAGGGCCTCGACCAGTCGAAGATCTCGTTCCTCACCGTGCCGACGGTCGGGCTGCCCAACAACCGCGGCAACGAGGTCCTCGTCCGCAGCAAGGCGAAGGCGTTGTTCGACGCGCTGCGCACCAACACCGCGCTGCCCGACCCGAACGCGCCGATCCCGCAGAGCGAGCAGCCGCCGCCCAGCAGCTCGTCGAAGTCGTCATCGTCGTCCAAGACCACGTCGAAGACGTCGAGCGGCAGCAAGAAGACGAGCAGCACGAGCAGCACGGGCTGACGCGCGAGGATCGTTAGTCCGGGTTCACGTGCGGTTCACCCGGCGATGCGGTATCGGACCACGGTTGGCCGTAGGGTTGGGCCATGCGTGAGGCCTACCATGTCGAACTCGAACAGCTCGCCGACAACCTGGCGGCCATGTCGCTCCAGGTCGCCGACGCCATGGAGCGCGCCACGCGATCGCTCCTGGAGGTCGACCTCAGTCTCGCCGAGCAGGTGATCAGCGACGACGCGAAGGTCGACGACGCCCGCGCTCTGTGCGAGGAGCAGGCCTACGCCCTCCTCGCGCTGCAGGCGCCCGTGGCGACCGATCTGCGGACCGTGCTCGCGGCGATCCACGCCGCGGAAAGCCTGGAGCGGATGGGCGATCTGGCCCTGCACGTCGCGAAGGCGGCGCGGCGGCGGCACCCCGAACCGGTGCTGCCCGATGCCGTGAGGCCGTACTTCGCCGAGATGGGCGAGGTCGCGGTCAAGCTGGCCCGGCAGACCGAGGTGGTCATCAAGACGAAGGACGTCGAGGCGGCGAAGTCGCTGGAGTCCGACGACGACCAGGTGGACGACATCCACCGCCACCTGTTCACCGTCCTGATGGACCGCGAGTGGCCCCACGGCGTCGCCGCCGCGGTCGACGTCACCCTGCTGGGCCGTTTCTACGAGCGCTACGCCGACCACGCGGTGTCGGTCGCGAAGCGGATGATCTTCGTGGTCACCGGAAAGATGCCGGGCTACGGTTCCGACGACGACATCTGAGCCTCGTTCGACAGGAAAGCCCCCGGCCGGCGCCGGGGGCTTTTCTTTGTGTATCAAATGGTTTCGAACATCCACTTCGGACACCAACCGACAAAAGAAGAAGGCCTTTCTCGCCGGCCCCGAGCGCGGGCGAGAAAGGCCTTCCGTGACAACGACTACTCAGCCGAAACGGCCGGAAATGTAATCTTCCGTGGCCTTCTCGTCCGGGTTGGAGAAGATCTTCTCCGTGTCGTTGAGCTCCACCAGCCGGCCCGGCTGCCCAACGCCGGCGAGGTTGAAGAACGCCGTCTGGTCGGAAACCCGGGCCGCCTGCTGCATGTTGTGCGTGACGATGACGATCGTGTAGTCCTTCTTCAGCTCGCCGATCAGGTCCTCGATCGCCAGGGTCGAGATCGGGTCCAGGGCCGAGCACGGCTCGTCCATCAGGAGCACGTCCGGCTGCACCGCGATCGCGCGGGCGATGCACAGACGCTGCTGCTGCCCGCCCGAGAGGCCGCCGCCCGGTTTGTTGAGGCGGTCCTTGACCTCGTTCCAGAGGTTGGCGCCGCGCAGAGCGCGCTCGCCGATCTCGTCGAGCGTCTTGCGGTTCTTGGTGCCGCCCAGCTTCAGCCCGGCGACGACGTTGTCCCGGATGGACATCGTCGGGAACGGGTTGGGGCGCTGGAACACCATGCCGATCGTGCGGCGCACCTGGACCGGGTCGACGGCCGACGCGTAGATGTTCTCGCCGTCCAGCAGGACGTCGCCCTCGACGCGGGCGCCGGGGATGACCTCGTGCATGCGGTTCAGCGTGCGCAGCACCGTCGACTTGCCACAGCCCGACGGGCCGATGAACGCGGTGACGTTACGCGGCGGCACGGAGAGGGAGACACCGTCGACGGCGTGGAACTTGCCGTAGTAGATGTCCACGTCCTTGACGTCGATTCGCTTTGCCATGGCTACAGCTCACTTCTTCTTCGGGGCGACAAGGCGCGCGAACACGGTGGCGAGGAGGTTGATGATCGCGATGATGAGCACCAGCGTCAGGGCCGCGCCCCAGATCCGGTCGAAGCCGACCGAGCCGGGGTCCATCGAGTTGGTGACGCGCTCGTTGTTCATCAGCAGCGGGAGCGCCGCCTGCTCGCCGCTGAAGATGTCCCAGTTCGTGTAGGCGGAGTAGCCGACGAGGACCAGCAGCGGCGCGGTCTCGCCCATCACACGGGCGAGCGCCATCATGATGCCGCCGATGATGCCGGACAACGCCGTCGGCAGCACGATCTTCACGATCGTCTTCCACTTCGGCACGCCCAGCGCGTAGGAGGCCTCGCGCAGGTCGTCCGGGACGATCCGCAGCATCTCCTCCGACGAGCGGACGACGACCGGGATCATCAGCAGCACCAGGGCCAGCGACACGGCGAAACCGCTGCGCGGCAGGCCGAACGTGGTGATCCAGAGCGCGTAGATGAACAGCGCGGCGACGATCGAGGGGACACCGGAGAGGATGTCGACCATGAAGGTGGTGGCCTTCATGAGCTTTCCGCGGCCGTACTCGACGAGGTAGATCGCGACGAGCATGCCGATCGGCACCGCGATGATCGCGCAGACGAGGCCCTGCAGCAGGCTGCCGATGATGGCGTGCAGCACGCCGCCGCCGACCTCGTCGGACAGGTAGTTGCCCAGGTCCTGCGACCACCAGTTGCTGTACGGGATGCGCTTGATGCCGTTCGCGACGACCGTGTACAGCACCCACACCAGCGGGACGACGGCGATCAGGAACGACAGCCAGACCAGCGTGGTCGCCAGCCCGTTCTTGGTCTTGCGGGCCAGGCTGACCTGCTGGAACGCGGGAGTCGTGGCGGGGGCTTCGAGCGTGCTGGTCATGCTCACTCTCCCTTCTTGCCGATGACGGACCGCGCCGCGAAGTTGACGAGGAACGTGAGCACGAACAGCACCAGGCCGGCCGCGATGTACGCGCCCGCCGAGATCTCGTTGTTGAACTCGCTGTAGTTGGCGGCGATCTTCGAGGCGAACGTCGAACCGCCGTCGAAGAGGCTCCAGTCGAAGTTCCGGCCCTGCGGGATGAGCAGGATGACGGCCAGCGCGATCGTCTCGCCGAGCGCGCGGCCGAGGCCGAGCATCGACGCGCCGATGTAGCCGGCCTTGCCGAACGGGAGCACGGTGGTGCGGATGACTTCCCAGCGCGTGGCGCCGAGCGCCAGCGCGCCTTCGAGGTGCGGGGTCGGCGTGCGCTCGAACACCTCGCGCGAGAGCGAGGTGATGATCGGCAGGATCATCACGGCCAGCACGATGCCGGCGGTGAAGATCGTGCCGCGCACGCTCGGCGCGACGTTGCCGGGCGCCAGCAGCGGGAACCACGAGAAGGTGTCGTTGATCCACTGCGAGAACGGCTCGATCGCCGGCGCGAAGACCAGGATGCCCCAGAGGCCGAAGATGATCGACGGCACCGCGGCGAGCAGGTCGATGACGTAGGCGAACGGCCGCGCGAGCCGCTTCGGCGCGTAGTGGGTCAGGAACAGCGCGATGCCCAGCGACACCGGCATCGCGATGATCAGCGCCACCAGCGACGTCGCCACCGTGACCTCGAGGAGGTCGAGGATGCCGAACGACATGTTCGCCGGGTCGTTGGTCGACCAGCCGTGGTTGGTCAGGAAGCTGGCCTTGTTGGCCTGCAGCGCGGGGATCGCCTGGATGAGCAGGAAGAGCCCGATCAGGCCGATCAGGGCGACGACGAAGATCCCGGCCCCGGTGGTCAGGTTCTGGAAGATGCGGTCACCGGGCCGCACCTTCTTCCGCTTCTCGCTCGCGGGCGGCTCGGGCACCGCCGTCGAGGTGGGTTGCTCCGAAATCGGATCCTCCGGGGGCGTGGTGGCGGACGACGAACGCCCACCGGGGTCGCCGGTGGGCGTTCGCGTCGAGGATGACTCGCTCATCAGCTACTTCTGACCAGCCTCTATCAACTCGGGTACCAGTCGCAACGCGGGGTCAGGAGATCGCCTGGACCGCGGCCAGGACCTTGGTCTGCAGCGACTGCGGGATCGGCACGTAACCCTTGGCGGACAGCGGCTGCTGACCGTCGGTGGCGGCCACCGTCAGGAACGCCTTGACGGCCTTCGAGACATCGGCGTTCGCGTACTTCGAGCAGACGATCTCGTAGGTCGTCAGCAGCAGCGGGTAGGCACCCGGGGTGTTGCTGGCGTAGATGCCGTTGAGGTCGAGCGCGAGGTCGTTCGTGCCGTCCTTGAGGAACTTGGCCGAGTCGAGCGACTTCGCCACGTTCTCCGAGGTCAGCTCGACGCCGCCGGAGCCGCTGTCGATCAGGGCCGGCGTGAGGCCGTCCTTGGCGAACGCGCCTTCGACGTAGGTGATGGCGCCGTCGGCGGCCTTCACCGCGGTCGCGACGCCGTTGGAGCCCTGCGCACCGTTGCCGACGCCACCGTTGAACTTCTTGCCGGCACCCTTGGTCCAGTCGGCCTTCGCCGCCGCGCCCAGGTACTTCTGGAAGTTGTCGGTGGTGCCCGACTCGTCGGCGCGGGAGACGACCTGGATGGCCTTGTCCGGCAGGTTCGCGCTCTCGTTGCCCTTGACCGCCTTGATGGCCGGGTCGTTCCACTTGGTGACGCCGCCGCTGAAGATCTTGGCGATGACCGAGGGGGTCAGCGTCAGCTTGTCCACACCGGACAGCTTGTAGGCGACGGCCACCGGGCCGACGACCATCGGGATGTTCCAGGCGGGGCTCGCGCAGCGCTTGGTGGCCGCTTCGAGGTCCGCGCCGGTGGCCGGCGAGTCCGAGCCGCCGAAGTCGATCTGGTTGGCGTTGAACTGCTTGACGCCGGCGCCCGAGCCACTGGGGTTGTAGTTGACCTGCTGGCCCGAGCACTTCTTGCTGTACTGCTGCGTGAAGATGTCGATCGCGTTCTTCTGTGCCGACGAGCCTTCGGCGGACAGCGGGCTCTTGCCGCCGCACGCCACGTCGGCCGTGCCGGTGGCGGCCGGAGCCGCAGCCGAGTTCGAGCTGCTGCTGTTCGTCGCCGCGGGGTCGGAACCACAGGCGGCGAGCACGAGCGCGGCGCTCGCCACGATGCCGACCGCGCTCAGGGGCCGCATGATCTTCACTGCATTTCCTCCATCAGGAGCATCACGGGTTCGGCAGCGGCGTGTTTCGCCGCGCCGGATCCGGACATTAGGCAGCCCTGGTGGACGGTCAGCCGTGAACAAATGAACGCAAAGTGAACAAGGCCCCGGATGTGAGCAGTGCGACTACTCCGAAAGGATGCCGTGTCCTGGCCGTGACCTGGGGGTTTGCCGACAGTGACGGCTTGCTTGCACGGCGTCCAACGTGGTCACCGACCGTACTGGACGTCGGTCTCGTGACGTGTGAACCCGAGCTTGGTGTAGACCGCCAGCGCCGGGGCGTTGTCGCCCTCGACGTAGAGGATCACCTGCCGCAACCCCTGCTCCGCCAGGTACCGCAGCCCGGCCAGCGTCAGCGCCCGGCCGAGGCCGCCGCCCTGGGCGGCCGGGTCGACGCCGACGACGTACACCTCGCCGACGCGCTCGCCGCCGAACCGGCCCGGCGTGGCCTCGTGCACCTTCGTCCAGTGGAAGCCGATCACCGCACCGTTTTCCTCCGCGAGGAAGAAGCCGGCGGGGGCGAACCACGACCGCCGCTCGTCGGCGCGGATGTCGTCCGCGGTCATCGCGCCCTGCTCGGGGTGCCAGTCGAAGGCGCGCGCGTTGACCTGGACGACGGCGTCCTCGTCCTGCTCCGGCACGAAGGTGCGCAGCGAGACTCCGTCGCGCAACACCGGCTCCGGCCAGTCCGCGCCGTCGACGGTGGTGTGCAGGATCAGCAGTTCGCGCTTGCGCTCCAGCCCGGTCCGCAGCGCGAGCTGCCGGGCCGCGGGGTGGTCGCCGTGGGCCCAGACGCGGAACCCGACGGCGGCGCGCTCGTCGAGCGCCTGAAGCAGCTTCGCGCCGTACCCGCGGTTGCGGTGGGCGGGGTGCACGAGCAGCTCGGCGACCTGGTGGCCGAAGGAGTCACCCGTGGTGTCGAGGTGCGCGTAGCCGACGACGTCGCCTTCGACGCAGGCGACGAGGTGCTCACCGCCGTCGAACTCACCCGGTAGCGCGCCGTCGGGTTCGACCTCGGGCCGCCCGTCCGCCTCGCGCACGGCCAGCAGCAGCTGCCGCACGTGCGCGAGCTGCTGCTCGTCCAGCTCCTGAAGCCATTCCCCGTCTCCGCTCACCCCTGGACCGTACCCGGGACCGGAGCAACGCGAAGGTCGTGCGGGACGTCCTGGAGAGCGTGGGGGACCTAGTGCGCGTGTTCGGGGGTGTCGGCCGGGGCCTCGGCGGACGCCTGCACCGGCAGGTTGGGCCGCTGCTGCGGGCCCTTGGCGGGCCGCTCGAACTTGTAGCCGACGTTGCGCACGGTGCCGATCATCTGCTCGTGCTCCGGGCCGAGCTTGGCGCGCAGCCGCCGGACGTGGACGTCGACGGTGCGGGTGCCCCCGAAGAAGTCGTAGCCCCAGACCTCCTGCAGCAGCTGGGCGCGGGTGAACACCCGGCCGGCGTGCTGCGCGAGGTACTTGAGCAGCTCGAACTCCTTGTAGGTGAGCTCCAGCGTGCGCCGCTTGAGGCGCGCGGTGTAGGTCGCCTCGTCGATGACCAGCTCGCCGACCCGCAGCTCGGCGTCGACCTGCGCGGATCCGCCGTCGCGGGTCGTGACCAGCCGCAGCCGGGCGTCGACCTCGGCCGGGCCGGCCGTCGGCAGGAGGATGTCGTCGGTGCGCCATTCGGCGCTGACGGCCACCAGGCCGCCTTCGCCGACGACGGCGATGATCGGGGTGGAGGCCTCGTCCTCGCCGGTGCCCTTGAGCAGCCGGCAGAGGCTCTTCGCCGAGGCCAGATCGCTGCGCGCGTCCAGCAGGATGACGTCCCGGTGACCCGCGTCGAGCAGGGCGGTCACCTCGGGGGGACGGACGCGTACGGTGTGCGGCAGCAGGTCCAGCGCGGGCAGCACCGACGTGGCATCCGCTTCCGCAGTCAGTACCAGAAGGTCCAGGCTCATGAGCCGCACCGCCTTCTCAAGTCGTCGCCTCACGGTGGCGTTAGTCGGTGCTAAGTGAGAATAGCGGCTCGACGGCCGGGTACCTAACCCTTGCTGGATCGATCACACCTGGAGAAACCCCCGGTGCGCCCGACGAACCCCGAGCAACCCCGACGAAACAGGAGTACGGACGCGATGGTGAGCAGGCCCGTGACCCGGGACGACCGACCCGCACCGAGGCCGGACGCGCGACGCCGCGGCCGCCGGGGCCGTCGCTGGGTGATCGCCCTGGTCGTGCTGGTGCTGCTGCTGGTCGGCGCCGACTTCGGGGCCGCCGCGTTCGCCGAGCACACGATCTCGCAGAAGGCGCGCGAACAGCTGCAGCTGACCGACGACCCGTCGGTGACCATCCACGGCTTCCCGTTCCTCACGCAGGCCCTGGGCGGTGACTACAGTCACATCAGCGTGTCGGCCGCCGGCGTGCCGGTCGGCGACAAGCTCCAGGACGTCGCGCTGAACGCCGAGCTCGAGGACGTCACCGCGCCGCTGTCGGACCTCACGAACGGCAACACCAAGGCCATCACCATCGGCAAGCTGACCGGGGCGGTCACCATCAAGGCCGCCGACCTGGCCCGCATCTCGCCGCTGGACAAGATCAAGGACCTCCGGATCGAGCCCGCGACCACGGACTACGTCCAGAACGGCGACTCCGGGCAGGCCGAGCCGACGCCGACGACCACCACGACCGCCGCCGACGGCCAGCCGGTCGACGAGTCGAGCACCGGCGTCCGCATTTCGGGACACCTTCAGTTCGCGGGCAAGGATCTGGAAATCTTCTGCTTCGCGATGATCGAGGCGGACGCGAAGGCGGGAACGATCACCTTCGCGCCGAAGCGGCTGCAGTTCGGGAATGACCAGGAGACGACGGTCGTTCCCCAGGCGGTGCAGAAGGCGCTGCTGCCGAACTTCAACGCGTCGATCGCGACGAAGGACCTGCCGCTGTCGGTGACGCCGACCGGCGTGCGGGTGCAGAGCGGATCGGTGACGATCAAGGGTGAGGCGTCGAACGTGTCCTTCGCGGACCTGAGCAAGTAGGAGTGGCCGGTGACGGGGCTGTGGGTGCTCGTGGCGGTACTGGTGGCCGGGACGGCCGCCGGGCTGCTGCTGCGGGCCCGCAACGGCCGGGTGCGGGAGGCGCGGGACGCCGGGCCCGTGCGTGAGCTGCCCGGCCCCGTCGCCGCCGTCCTCGACCCGGCGTCCGCCGTGACGCTGGTCCAGATCTCCACCACCTTCTGCGCGCCCTGCCGGCACGCGAAGGCCGTCCTCGCGCCGCTGGCCGAGCGCACCGAGGGCCTGCACCACGTCGAGCTGGACGTCACGAACCAGCCGGAGGTCGCGCAGTCGCTGGCCGTGCTGCGGACGCCGACCACGATCGCGCTGACCCCGGACGGCCGGGAGCTGCTGCGCGTCGGCGGCGTCCCGAAGGGCCCCGAACTGCTGGACGCGCTGCGCCCGCATCTCACTGCGCGGACGTCCTGACCAGGACCTCGTCCCAAGGGGCGGGAATCGTCCCAAGGTATGAACGTGGTTCCCACTCTGAGGGAGCACTGGGTACCCTCGCACCCGTGACCAGGCTGACCACCTTCTTGACGCAGCGACGCGCAGTAGACCTCTGCCGCGTCCGCAGCAGCCTGTGTCGCCTTCAGCCAGACCAGCGCTGAACGACGTCTTCATCGCCTCGGTCCCCAGCCAGCCTGAAAACGCTGACGCGTGCCGTTCGCACGCATCCCCTCTGCTCCAGCTGGAGGAACCATGTCCGCCGGACCGGCCGTCGACCCGCGTGGCCCGCGGTTCGCCGCCATCCTGACGACGATCGTGCTCGCGGTCGTCCTGGTCACCCAGTGGTGGCCGCTGCTGGCGATCCAGACCGTCGTCTTCGCGATCGGCGCGTTCGTCGGGCTCAAGCCCGCGCCGTACTCGATCGCCTACCGCTACCTGGTGGCCCCGCGCCTCGGCCCGACGACCGAGCGGGAGGACGCGGCACCGCTGCGGTTCGCCCAGGCCGTCGGGTTCGTGTTCGCGCTCGTCGGCACCATCGGCTTCGCCGTCGGCATCACGCCCCTCGGCATCGTCGCGACGGCCTTCGCGCTCTTCGCGGCCTTCCTCAACGCGGCCTTCAACTTCTGCTTGGGCTGCGAAATGTTCTTGCTCCTCAAACGCTTCAGCCCCGCCCGCGCGTCGTCCTGAAGATCTAACCCAGAAAGAGAGTTCATCTCCATGAGCCGTGAAGACGTCCTGGTCACCACCCAGTGGGCCGAGGAGAACCTGGACACCCCCGGCGTCGTGTTCGCCGAGGTCGACGAGGACACCACCGCCTACGACGGCGGCCACATCCGGGGCGCGGTGAAGTTCGACTGGCGCAAGGACCTGCAGGACGGGGTCCGCCGCGACTTCGTCTCCAAGGAGGGCTTCGAGAAGCTCCTGTCGGAGAAGGGCATCTCGAACGACGACCGCGTGGTCCTCTACGGCGGCAACAACAACTGGTTCGCCGCCTACGCGTACTGGTACTTCAAGCTCTACGGCCACGAGAACGTCCAGCTGCTCGACGGCGGCCGCAAGAAGTGGGAGCTCGACGGCCGGGAGCTGAACTCCGACGACGTCAAGCGCGACACCACCGACTACAAGGCCAAGGACCAGGACCTGTCCCTGCGCGCGTTCCGCGACGAGGTCGTCCAGTCCATCGGCGCGAAGAACTTCGTCGACGTCCGGTCGCCGGACGAGTTCTCCGGCAAGCTGCTCGCCCCGGCGCACCTGCCGCAGGAGCAGTCCCAGGTCCCCGGCCACATCCCGGGCGCGCTGAACGTGCCGTGGGCGAAGGTCGCCAACGAGGACGGCACCTTCAAGTCCGAGGGCGAGATCGACGAGCTCTACAAGGAGCAGGGCATCGACGCCGGCAAGGGCACCATCGCCTACTGCCGCATCGGTGAGCGCTCGTCCATCGCGTGGTTCGCGCTGCACGAGCTGCTCGGCCACCAGGACGTGAAGAACTACGACGGTTCGTGGACGGAATACGGCTCGCTGGTCGGCGTGCCGGTCGAGTTGGGAGCCAAGTGATGGCGGTCGACGACAGCTGCGGCGCACCGGTCCAGGAGGCCACGCCGGCGGACTACGACACCAAGGGCCAGGTCGTCCTGGCCGGCAAGGTGACCGGCGCGGACGGGCCGGTCGGCGGCGCGTTCGTCCGGCTGCTGGACGGCGGCGGCGACTTCACGGGCGAGGTCGTCTCCTCGGCCGACGGCGACTTCCGCTTCTACGCGGCGCCGGGCGAGTGGACCGTGCGCGCGCTGCACCGCAGCGGCAACGGCGAAGCGTCCGTCACCGCCGCCGGGCCCGGCCTGCACCAGCTGGCCATCTCGGTCGCCTGAGTTCTGCTCTGCCGTGGGGGGCACCTTCAGGGACTTTATGTCCATGAGGGTGCCCTTCACGGCTTTCCAGCGGCAGCCAGGACGCGGTCGGTGTAGTCCCGCAGTGAGGGGCACGTCTCCGCGATCGCGAGCTTCCGCTGCTGCTCGGCCGGCTCGGCGATCCGGTCGCGGGCCGCGGTCCGCCAGTCACCATCCTCCGGGCCGCGCAGCACCAGCGCGATCTCGTCGAGGCTGAGCACCGCGACGCCGACGGTCGCGGCGGTTTCCCCGATGGACAGCATGAGGCGAGTTGACCTCAACCCGGGTTGAGGTCGCAACCTGTTTAGGTGACCCTTACCGCTACCGAGACGCGCCGGACCGGCCTGCTCACCGCCGTCTTCCTGGGCAGCTTCATGGCCCTGCTCGACGTCAGCGTCGTGAGCGTCGCGCTGCCGACCATGCAGCGGACGCTGGGCACGAGCTTCAGCGGCCTGCAGTGGATCATCGACGGCTACACCGTCGCGCTCACCGCCGTGATCCTCTCCGGCGGCACGCTCGGCGACCGCTACGGCCGCAAGCTCGTCTACCTGTGCGGGCTGACGTTGTTCACGATCGCGTCGGCCGGCTGCGCACTGGCGCCGACGCTCGAAGTGCTGGTCGTCGCCCGGATCATCCAGGGCTTCGCCGCCTCCGCCGTGATCCCGGGCTCGGTCGCGCTGCTCGCGCACGCGTTCCCGGAGCCGGCGGCGCGGGCGCGGGTGATGGGCCTGTGGAGCACGGTCGCGGGCTGCGCGCTGGTGCTCGGCCCGCTGATCGGCGGCCCGCTGACGGACGCCTTCGGCTGGCCGTCGATCTTCCTCATCAACGTGCCGATCGGGCTGGTCGCGGTCGTGCTGGGCCGCCGCGGGATCAGCGAGTCCCGCGACCCGGCGCACGGCGCGCTCGACCTGACCGGGCAGGTGCTCGGCGCCCTGTGGATCGGCCTGCTGACGTACGCCGTGATCGAGGCCGGCCGGCTCGGGCCGAGCACGTCCGTGCTGGTCACCGGGGTTCTCGGGCTCGCCGCGCTGACGGCGTTCATCGTGGTCGAGCTGCGTGCGGAACACCCGATGCTGCCGGTGCGGCTGTTCGCCAGGACCCGGTTCTCGGTGGCCATCTTCGCCGCGTGGAGCCTCGGGTTCGCGGCCTACCCGGCGGTCTTCCTGATCGGCGTCTACCTGCAGCAGGCCCGCGGCGCGACGGCGACCGAGGCGGGCGTCCAGATGCTGCCGTACGTGCTGGCGAACGTCGCCGCGGCCTTCACCGCCGGCCGGCTTTCGGCCCGCTACGGCGCGGAACGGCTCCTGCCGATCAGCTACTTCGTCGCGGCCGTCGGCTCCTTCGCGTTCCTGGTACTGGACGCGCGGAGCCCGTACTGGCTGGTGGCACTCGCGTTCGCGCTGGCCGGCGCCGGGGTCGGGCTGTCGGTGACGCCGTCGAACATCGTCGGGCTGGCCGGGCTGCCGGGGCACCGCAGCGGGATCGCGTCGGCGACGGTCAACGCCGCCCGCCAGACCGGCACCGCGCTCGGCGTCGCCGCCCTCGGCGCGTTGCTGGCCCGCGGTTCGACGCTGCCGAGCGGCCTGCACGCGGCGATGGGCGTGGCCGGCGTGGTGCTGCTCGCGGTGACCGTGCTCACCGCGGCGACCCTGCGCCGGGCCGGCTGAGCGGCGGCGGACTATCCTGCTGGGCGTGGAAGCACTGTTTACGACCTTGCTGGTGCTCGCCGGCGTCGCGATCACCTGGTTCGCCGTGTACGTCGTCTACCGGCTTTACGCGGACCAGCGCTGACCCATGACCGACAGCGGCGATGACGCCATTGCAGCAGCGGAAATGCGCGCGGCTAGCACCCGCGCGCGCAACCTCCCGTTGTGGGACGACCTGCCCATCCCCAACGACACGGCCAACCTGCGCGAGGGGCCGGACCTCAACGAGGCCTGTCTCGCGCTGCTGCCGATGGTCGGTGTCTGGCGCGGTGAGGGCGAGGTCGACTACCCGACCATCGAAGGCCCCCGCAAGTTCGCGCAGCAGCTGACGATCGCGCACGACGGCCGGCCGTTCCTGATCCACGAATCGCGGTCCTGGCTGCTCGACGACGAGGGCAACGTCATCCGCCCCGCCGCGCGCGAGACCGGGTTCTGGCGGCCGCAGGCGGACGACACGCTCGAGCTGCTGCTCACGCACAACACCGGCCTCGTCGAGCTGTACTACGGCAAGCCGCGCAACCAGACGTCCTGGGAGCTGGGCACCGACGCGGTGATCCGCACGGCCAGCGCGAAGGAAGTCAAGGCCGCCCAGCGGCTGTACGGCCTGATCGAGGGCTCCCTCGGCTACGTCGAGGAGCGCGCGATGATGGGCCAGGAGCTGCAGCCGCACACCTCGGCCCTGCTGCACCGCGTGGTCGGCTGACGGCACCCGGCATGCGCTGGCGGCGGTGTGGCGAAGACGCCGCCCTGCTGGACTGCGACTCGCTCGACCAGATGCGGGCGGCGCACGCGACGGTGCTCGCCGCGCGCCCGGACGGCGTCGTCGACCTCGTTCCCGGCGCTCGCAGCCTGCTGGTCGTCGGCGCGGTCGCCGCGGTACGCGCGTTGCTCGACGGCGCCGACCTCACGCACCCACCCGGCGGCAACCCGCGCGAAGTGACCCTCGACGTCCACTACGACGGCGAGGACCTCGCGCTGGTGGCCGCCGACGCCGGCTGCTCCGAAGACGCCGTGGCCGAGCTGCACACCGGCGCCGCCTACACGGTCGCGTTCACCGGCTTCGCGCCCGGTTTCGGCTACCTGACCGGACTTCCCTCGCCGTTGCGGCAGCCGCGGCTGGACTCCCCGCGCACCCGCGTCCCGGCCGGGTCGGTGGGGCTGGCGGGCGAGTTCACCGGCGTCTACCCCCGCGAGTCCCCGGGCGGCTGGCGGCTGCTCGGACACACGACCACGCCGCTGTTCGACGCCCACGCCGACCCGCCCGCCCTGCTCGCACCGGGCGACCGCGTGCGGTTCCGGAGCGTCCGGTGAGGTCACTGGAAGTCGTCTCGCCAGGCCCTTATGCGCTGATCGAGGACCTCGGCCGCCCCGGTTACGCGCACCTCGGCGTAGCACCGTCGGGCGCGCTCGACACGGCGTCACTGCGGCTGGCGAACCGGCTCGCCGGCAACCCCGAGAGCTTGGCCGGCATCGAAGCCCTGCTCGGCGGCCTTTCGGTGCGCTTCACGGCATCGGCGACGGTGGCGGTGACCGGCCCGTCGGTCGCGGTCGACGTCGACGGCCGTCCCTTCGGCTCCCACACGGCGGTCTTCGTCGGAGCCGGGCAAACGCTTGCCGTGGGCACGCCCGGTGCCGGGTTGCGCTGCTACCTGGCGGTGTCCGGCGGGATCGACGTCGAGGAGGTGCTGGGCAGCCGGTCCCGGGACGTCCTGTCCGGCATCGGCCCGGCACCGCTGCGGTCCGGTGACGTCCTCCCGCTGGGTCCGGCCCGCGGAGTCCCGGCGGGCGCGGACGTCGTCGTCCCGGCCGCGGCGCCCGCGAGCCTGGTGATCCCGGTGACGCCGGGCCCCCGCGACGACTGGCTGGAGTCCCCGGCCGAGGGCCTGTCGGCGTGGTGGACGGTGACGCCGGAGTCGAACCGCGTCGGCCTGCGCCTGGACGGCACCCCGCTGCGCCGGGCCGCGGAGTTCGCCGAGGCGGAGCTGCCCAGCGAAGGCGTGCTGACGGGCGCGATCCAGGTCCCGCCGAGCGGCCTCCCGGTGGTCTTCCTGAACGACCACCCGACCACGGGCGGCTACCCCGTCGCGGCAGTGGTCCGGACCGCCACACTGAGCGCACTCGCCCAGGCCCGACCGGGCACCCGAGTGCGCTTCCGGGTGACGTGAAGCGCCCCGCCCACCGCAGCAGCCGCCCCACGGCCTCCCGGCGGTGCTGCCCCAACCGCGCCACCGGTGTCGGGAAAAGCCGTGAAGGCCTCCTTCCCGGCTCTTATGGCCGGGAAGGAGGCCTTCACGGCTTTCGGTGGAGTGGAGGGTGTGCTCGGGCGCGCTTCCGGGTGACGTGAAAGGTCTGTACCGCCACGCGGGTGAGACCCGGATCACCCGGTGCACCCGTCCGGGTAGCGCCCGGAACCATGTCGCGGCGCCACCCGTCCAGATAGCTGTGGAACAGGTGACGATCAGCGGTGGCACGGGTTTCCTGGACGTGAACGTGCGCGCGCGGGCGGAGCTGCCCCAGGCGTTGCGGATCGCGCTCGCCACCGGGCAGCTGCGGCGTCCGCTGGCCACCACGCTCGGCCCCGTGCTCGACCTGCTCGTCGACGGCGACTACCGCGTCAGCGGCCCGGAACGCCTGGCGGACGAGGTGTCCCTCACCCCGACCGACACCTGGCCGCCGTCCGACGAGGCGCGCGTCGGCTACTACCGGACCGCGATCCGCACCGGCCACCGCCCGGTCGCCGTGGTGCTGGCCGACGGCGAGCGCGAGCTGATCCTCGACGGCCACCACAAGATCGCCGCCTACCGCGCCGAGGAGATCGCGCCCGCGGTCGTGCGGATCGCTCAGGCGTACTCGGCCTCGTAGGCCGCCACCAGCTCGGCGTACACCGCCGACGAGTCGGGCAGCCGCACACCGTCCAGCGTGTGGACGCGCGTCAGCTTGCGGACCGACGAAGCCATGAACACGCCGTCCCCCGCCACCAGGTCGGCCACGCGCAGCGGCTCCACCTTGACCGCCCAGCCGGCCTGCTCCGCGCCGCGGAACAGCGCGGCCTGGGTGGTACCCGGCAGAATGCCGACGCTCGACGGCGGCGTGAAGAGCGTCCGCCCCTTCGCCAGCACCACGGTCGACGTCGGGCCTTCGAACACCGAGCCGTCGGCGGCGGTGAAAATCACATCTTCGGCGCCGCGGCGGCGGGCTTCACGCAGCGCGGCCATGTTCATGGCGTACGACAACGGCTTCGCGCCCAGCAGCAGCCACGGCGCGCGCTCGGCGAGGTCCGGCGGGAAACCGCGTTCCAGGGTGACCGCGGCGACACCCTCGGCGCGCGCCTTCAGGATCGACGGCGCGACCTCCGAACCCAGCGCGAAACCGGTCGGCACCGCGGCGGGATCGCCGTCGGAACCCCTGGTGTACACCAGTTTCAGCACCATTTCGGAACTGCCGGTCCAGTGTTCGAGCACGAGCGAGACGACTCGTTCCCAGGCCGCGAGATCGGGCGCCGGCAGGTCGAGCATGGCCGCCGACCGCGCCAGCCGCTCCAGGTGCGGCCGCAGCTCACGGGGCTTGCCGCCGACCACGAGGATCGTCTCGAAGACGCCGTCGCCGCGGGTCAATCCGAGGTCGTCCACCTTGATCTGGGCGGTGTCCGGGTCGGCCAGGGTTCCGTCGAGGAAGACGAGCACGCGCATTCCCACACGGTACTCACCTAGGCTGGGCGGTATGCCGTACCGCTCGCCGCTGCTGGACGTGCCCGGATCCATCCCCCCGCCTGACGACCACCCCGAAGCCGGCGTCCCCTGGCACTGGGGAGACCCCTTCGCGGAGCAGCGCACCGCGACGCGCGGCGTCGTCGTGATCGATCGGTCACACCGCGAAGTCCTGGCCGTGACCGGCGAGGAGCGGCTGTCGTGGCTGCACCTGGTGATCTCGCAGCACGTGACCGAGCTCGCCGAGGGGTCCGGCACCGAGGCGCTGGTGCTCGACAGCCAAGGCCGTGTCGAAACGCACATGGTGCTCGCGCACCTCGACGGCACCGTCTGGCTCGACGGCGACCCGGAGCCGCGCGTGACCAGCGCGCTGCCGAAGGGCGGCCCCCAGACGCTGCGCGAATACCTCGAAGCCATGAAGTTCTGGTCCAAGGTGGACATCCGCGACGCGACCGACGAGCTGGCCCTGCTCACCGTGCTCGGCCCGGACAGCGAACGCGTGCTGAGCGCGGTCGGCGCCGAGGTCGGGCCGGAGCCGTACGCGGTCGTGGCGCTGCCCGGTGGCGGTTTCGCGCGGCGGATGCCGTGGCCCGGGCGGTTCAGCGTCGACCTCGCGGTGCCGCGCGCCGAGCTCGCCGGCTGGTGGAAGAAGCTCACCGACGCCGGCGCCCGCGCGGCCGGGAGCTGGGTGTTCGACGCCTTGCGCGTCGAGTCGCTGCGGCCGCGGCTGGGCGTCGACACCGACGATCGCACGATCCCGCACGAGGTGGGCTGGGTCGGGTCGGCCGCGCACGTCGCGAAGGGCTGCTACCGCGGTCAGGAGACGGTGTCGAAGGTGCACAACGTCGGCCGCCCGCCACGCAACCTGCTGCTGCTCCACCTGGACGGTTCCCCCGAGATCCGGCCGGAGCCCGGCGACCCGGTGCTGCTCGACGGCCGCACGGTCGGCCGCGTCGGCACGGTGATCCAGCACCACGAGCTCGGCCCGATCGCGCTGGCCCTGGTCAAGCGGTCGACACCGGTGGGTGCCGAGCTGCTGACCGGTTCCGAAGACGAGCTCGTCCAGGCGGCGATCGACCCCGACTCCGTGCCGTCGGAGCTCCCGGCGCCCGGGCGGGCCGCGGCGGCGCAACTTCGTGGCTGATCGAAAACCCCTGACAGCAGGATCACGCCCAACCGGGATAAACTGCGCTGTGATCGAAGTGCGGCCCGGCGGCAGGCGGCGGATCGACCGCGTGCTCGGCCCGGGATACCTCAGCGGCTTGGGTGACCTGCCGTTGAAGGTGCTCCGCGAGCGGCGCGACGAAGCCGCCCAAGAAGAGACCGATCTTTCCTACTTGCGCAGGCTGCTGCACGCCCGGATCGACATCGTCCGCGCCGAGCAGACCCGGCGCAGCTCCGGCGGCGAGTCCAGCATCGTCGACCAGCTGGCCACGATCCTCGCCGACAACGCGCTGGGCCCGGCCGCGGGCTCCGGGCGGCACCAGCAGCTGGAGCCCTCACGCGCCGGCGAGCACCGCCGGCACGCCGAGGCGCTGATCGGCGACACCGACCTGACCGACGTCGGTTCCCTGACGGACGAGAAGCTGGCCTCCGCTTTGGACACCTACGCCAGCGAAGAGGTTTCGGTGTCGTCGTTCCGGCGCGAGGTCCAGAACGTCATGGACACCCTGAACGCGGAGATCGCCCAGCGCTACCAGCAAGGTTCGGCCACAGTGGACGAGCTGCTCGAGAGCGAAGGCGGGCACGAGGTTCAGTGACCAACCCTGTCCTGGCCGAAGTAGTCCGTTCCGATTTCGTCGAAAGCGTCCACCGCGGCGCGCTCGTGGTGACGGGCCCCGAGGGCGACGTCCGGCTGGCGCTCGGCGACGTCACCTCGCCGGTCTTCCCGCGTTCGTCGAACAAGCCGTTGCAGGCCGTCGGGATGCTGCGGTCCGGGCTGGACTTCACCGGCGAGGACCTGGCGCTGGCCTGCGCGTCCCACTCCGGCGAGCCCCGGCACGTCAAGGGCGTGCTGGAGCTGCTGCAGGCGGCGGGCCTGACCGAGGACGACCTCGCGTGCCCGGCCGACTTCCCGCTGCACGTGCCGAGCATGCGCGACGCCGCCGAGCCGCGGCGCGTGATGATGAACTGCTCCGGCAAGCACACCGGCATGCTCACCACCTGCGTCCGGGCCGGCTGGCCGACCGCGGGCTACGAGGCGCCGGACCACCCGCTGCAGCAGGCGATCGCCGCCGCCGTCGCCGACCTGACCGGCGAGCCGGTCGCGCACACCGGCGTCGACGGCTGTGGCGCGCCGCTCCTCGCGTTCTCCCTGACCGGGCTGGCCCGCGCGTTCGGCCGGGTCGGCAGCGCCGCCGACGGTCCCGAGCGGACGGTCGCCGACGCGATGCGCGCCCACCCGTGGCTGGTCGCCGGCACCGGGCGCGAGGACACCGAGCTGATGTCCGCCGTGGACGGTCTCGTCGCGAAGGGCGGCGCCGAGGGCGTCCAGGCCTTCGCGCTGCCGGACGGGTTCGCGGTGGCGCTGAAGATCGACGACGGCGCGAAGCGGGCCTGCGCGCCGCTGGCCGTCGAAGCGCTGCGGTTCCTCGGCGTGGACGTCTCCGGCCTCGACGAGCTCGCCCACGGCTCGGTGCTCGGCGGCGGTCGCCCGGTCGGCGAGATCCGGGTGCCGGAGCTGCGCGGCTAGCTAGTTCGCGCGTTCCCGCGAGGCCAGGTCGCCCCAGAACTCCCGCAGGTCGGAGAACAGCTCGGCGAGCTCCTCGACGTTGCCCGAGCGCAGCGCGTCCAGGATGTCGTGGACCTCGTCGGCGGTGGTGTCGGCTTCGAGGATGGGGTCCGCGAACAGCTGCACGAGGCCGCCGTAGTCGAGCTCGACGATCGAGTCCGCGTGGAAGTTGTCGAGCCAGCGCCGCGTCTCGAACAGCACCCGGCCCGGCCCGGAGTCGCCGAAGGTCTGTTCCAGCAGGTCACCGGCCTCGCGCGCCCGGTGCTGGGCGTCGGCGAGAGTGCTCCGCCAGGACAGTTCGCGCTTCGGGTCGTCGCGGCCGGAGCCCAGCACGAGCTTGCGCTCCTCCGGGTCGACCAGCACGAACCACGGCAGCGGAACGGTCCAGGTGGTCGACAGCGTGTGCGCGGCGGAGGTGCTGAGATCCGACAGCGCGGACTTCGTGCGGGCGCGGATCGCGTCCTGGGTGAAGCCGGCTTCGTCGAGGATGACGTTCTTCAGCGCCGGGTGCGCGTCGCCGAGGAAGGTCACCAGCGCGGCGGCCGAGCGGGCACGCAGCTCCAGCGGGCAGACGAACGGGCCGTGCACGCGCTGGGCGGCCGGCACGTCGGCCGGATCGAGCACCAGGACATCGGTCTGCAGGCTGGGTGCGGCCTTGCCGTTGGCGAGCTCGGCGGGCAGCAACCGGCGGGGCGCGGCGACCTGTGACTTGAGCCACATGGCCTGCTCGCGGGCACCCGCGTCGGTCCGCCCCAGCTTGGCCGCCGCGACGGCCGCGCGCAGCCGATCGTCGGGCGGCTCGCCCAAGGCGAGCAGGGGTTCGTACACCCGCAGATAGGCCACGAAGGGACGGAGCACGAGTAGATCGTGGCACGCCGACCTGCGCCGATCGTCACCGACCGGCCGGTAACCGGTGTCCGGCGGACACTGTCACCACCGGCACACCGTGCCACGTCGCATCGAACCCCCCGGACACGGTACGGTGTCAGCAGGAAAGAATTGTCGAGACGATGCGGGGCCGCCGATTCCCCCGGCCGCCCCGCCCCTGTGCGAGGGGGTCGAGCCATGGGGCGCGGCCGGGCTAAGGCCAAGCAGACGAAGGTGGCGCGCGAGCTCAAGTACAGCTCGCACGAAACCGACTTCGATGCTTTGCAGCGCGAGCTGTCGACTGGTTCCTCTAGTGGTCACTATGAGGAGCCCGATAGCAATGATCAAGATCCGTACGACGACGGGTACGACGAGTACCGTCGTTGAGCACGCGTAACCGCGCGAGGGCGTAGCTGGGCACAACCCGGCGACCGCCCTCGCGCGCTGCGTGCTGCCCAAAAACCTGTGGGCTGCGTAGCGGATGAAGGAGTGAGCCGGTGGTAAGTCGGGTTGGAGTCGTCGGGGCGGGACTGATGGGTTCCGGCATCGCCGAGGTGCACGCGCGGTCCGGATTGGACGTCGTGGTCACCGAGGTGAACCAGCCGGCGCTCGACGCGGGCAAGGCGCGCATCGAGAAGTCGCTCCAGCGCGGCGTCAAGAACGGCAAGCTCTCCACCGAGGACGCCGACGCGGCCCTCGGCCGGCTGCGCTTCACCACGGACATCGCCGAGTTCGCCGACCGCGAACTGGTCATCGAAGCGATCCTCGAGCAGGAACAGGCGAAGGTCGACGTCTTCCGCCAGCTCGACAAGATCGTCGAGGCGGAGGACGCGCTGTTCGCGTCCAACACGTCCTCGATCCCGATCATGAAGCTGGGCATGGCGACGAACCGCCCCCAGCAGGTGGTCGGCATCCACTTCTTCAACCCGGTCCCGGTGCTGCCGCTGGTGGAGCTGGTGCCCTCGCTGCTGACGAGCGAGGAGACCGTGCGCCGCGCGGAGGACCACGCGACGACGGCCCTGGGCAAGACGGTCATCCGGTCCCAGGACCGCGCCGGGTTCATCGTGAACTCGCTGCTGGTCCCGTACCTGCTGTCGGCGATCCGGATGATCGAGTCGGGCTTCGCCTCGGCGGAGGACATCGACCGCGGCATGGAGCTGGGCACGGCCCACCCGATGGGCCCGCTGCGGCTGTCGGACCTGATCGGCCTGGACACCATCAAGGCGATCGCGGACTCGATGTACGCGGAGTTCAAGGAGCCGCTGTACTCGTCCCCGCCGCTGCTGCTGCGCATGGTGGACGCGGGCCTGCTGGGCAAGAAGACCGGCCGCGGCTTCTACTCCTACGGCTGACCGACCTTCGTCGCCGCACGATCCACTTTCGGTGGTCCGTGCGGCGACTTTGTCGTCTTGGGCCGGGCGGCCGGGCTCGCTTGACTGTCAGACATGCCTGAGCTGAGCCGCCGTGCTGCCCTCGCCGCTTCCGCCGCCCTGGCGCCCGCTTTCGCGGGTGCTTCGCCCGCGGACGCGACCACGCAACGCCGTCGCGGCGTGACCACCTTCGTCTTTGCCGCGGGCGCCAACGGTGTCTCCGCCGCCCCGAACGAGCTGGTCCTGCGCGGGCACCGCGGCGTCGGCGTCGACCAGCCGGGGCAGCAGTTCCGGCTCTCCTACCAGGCACCGCAGGACCTGGCGGCGTTCGCGACGGAGCCGTCGGCGCTGGCCGGCGTCACGCTCGCCGACCAGGTGGCGGCCACGGTCGAGGTCGTCCGCCGCGCGGCGGCGCACGGCCCGGTGGTCCTGGTCGGCGCCAGCATCGGCGGCGCGGCGATCAGCCTGGTCGCCGACGCCGTGCCGGACCTGATCGACCTGCTCGTCTACGACACGGCGTTCTGCTGCGTCGACCTCGAGACCCCGGACGAGTACATGGCCACCCCGGAGGCGGCCGAGACCCGCGTCGGCGATCTCTTGGGGTTCGCCGCGGCCGACCCGTCGGTGATCGGCGCCGTCCGGTTCAACTGGCGCACGGCGGACCGCGCGCTGCTCGCGAAGGCCAAGGAAGCGTTCGTCGCCGACGGCACGGACGCCGAGTTCTACGCGTTCCTCAACGCCATGGCCCCCGACGACCTCCTCGGCAAGGGCGCCACCCCGGCCCGCGGCGACCGCGCGAGGTGGGGCCGCGTGCCCCGCGTCTACGTCCGGCACCTGCGCGACCGGATCATCCCCCTGGAACTGCAGGATCGCATGATCCGCGAGGCCGACGCCGCCACGCCGGGAAACCGCTTTCACGTCGTCGACCTGGACACCAGTCACGTCCCGGACGCGGCGAAGCTGGCTGAGCTCGTCGACATCTACGACGGGTTGACGCGCTCCTGATCGAAGACCACGGGCGCGTCGAAGGCCGCCCGCCGCGACGCGCGGCGCAGGACGGCCAGGACGGCCGGCCCCAGCACGAGGATCGCGACGGCGTTGGTGATCGCACGGCCGGTGTCCCAGCCGAGCGTCGAGGTCAGGACGGTGAAGACGGCGAACCGGTGCAGGTTGTCCAGCAGCGGCGCGCCGGGCACGTAGCCGAGGCCCGCGGTGGTGCCGCCGAGCGACGACCCGGCGAGGAACGGCCACGACCACAGGCTCATCAGCAGCCCGAAGAGGTAGGCCGCGACGACGCCGTACGCCACGAGCAGCGCGATCTCCGCCTTCCCGCGGGCACGCGGCAGCAGCCCGGCACCGAGCCCGATGAGCGACGACGCGAGCATCTGGAACGGCAGCCACGGCCCGACGCCCGCGGTCAGCAGCGCCGAGGTGAACAGCGACGTCGAGCCGAGCACGAACCCGAACCCGGGCCCGAACACCCGCCCGGCGAGCACGAGCAGGAAGAACACCAGCTCGATCCCCCCGGTCCCGGCCCCGAGCGGCCGCAGCCCGGCGTTCACCGCGGACAGGACGCCGAGCAGCGCAAGCGCTTTCGCATCGATTCCGCCACGCGACAGTTCGGCCAGCACGACGAGGATCAGCACGGGCAGGGTCGCCATGAAGACGAACGGCGCATCGGCGGTGTGCGCGGACACACTGGGCGCGGGGTGCGCGAAGAGCGGCCAGCAGAACATGACGAGGCCGAGGACCGCCGCGACGGTGAGCACCAGCGCAGGACGCGGCCGGAGGCGGATGGCCCGGGGTGGCGGGTCGAGGAAGCCGGTCACGTCAGCACCTCGCACGAAGTCGCGCGGGACCACGCCCGCCCACCGACACCGGTTCGCGAGCCGACCAGCGGCGCGAAGGTACGCGAGGGCGCAACACGCGAGCGACGTCGAACGGCGGACGTCATGACAGGGCTTCCGCTACTTCGTCCACCGTCAGCCACTCCTGGGGCGCCAGCACCTTGGCCACCTGGGGCGCGAAGGCCGGGGAGGCGACGATGACGTCCTTCGTCGGGCCGTCCGCTACCACCTCGCCCTCGGCCATGACCACCACGCGGTGGGCCACCGATGCCACGAACTCGACGTCGTGGGTGGCCAGCACTATCGCGTGGCCCTGCGAGGCCAGCTCTCGCAGGATCGCCGCGAAGCGCCGTTTGGCGTGGTAGTCGAGGCCGCGCGTCGGCTCGTCGAGGAGGACCACCGGGGGTGCCGCCGCCAGCTGGACGGCCAGCACCAACGCCAGTCGCTGCCCTTCGGACAGGTCGCCGGGGTGCGCTTCACCGGCGACCGCTGAGGCCAGGCGGTCCAGCAGGGACCTCGCCTTGCCTGCTGTGGCGCCGGATTCGGTGTCGGCCTGTGCGCACTCGGCGTCGACCGAATCCAGGTACAGCAGATCGGCGGGTGACTGCGGGACCAGCCCCACACGCTGACGGGCCGCTCTCGGCTTGAGCGACGCGGGGTCCACGCCGCCGACGTCGACCTTCCCCGCCGACCGCGGACCGCTGCCCTGCACCGCCCAGAGAAGCGACGACTTGCCGGAGCCGTTGCGTCCCATCAGCGTGACGATTTCCCCCGGCCCGACGCGCAGGTCCACCCCACGCACCGCCAGGACATCTCCGTAGCGGACCACCACCCCTCTCACATCCAGTGCTCGACCGGTCACCGAGAGGGTACGACCCACCACCGACAATTTCGGACGATGTGACTGGAGCCGCGATCGCAGCGGCCCCGCGACCCGCCGCGCGTCCCGCACCGACAGCGGCAACGGCGACCAGCCCGCGAGCCGCCCCAGCTCGACGATCGGCGGCGCGATCTCCGCCGTCGCCAGGATCTCCGGCGGCGGCCCGGACCGCACCGAACCGTCGCCCGGCAGGTACAGCAGGCGGTCGGCGTACTGGACGACGCGCTCCATGCGGTGCTCCGCGACGACCACCGTGGTCCCGAGGTCGTGCACCAGCCGCGTGATCGCCGCGAGGACCTCCTCGGCCGCCGTGGGATCCAGCGCGGACGTCGGTTCGTCGAGCACCAGGACCCGCGGGTGCGCCGTCAGGACCGAGCCGATCGCGACGCGCTGCTGCTGCCCGCCCGAGAGTGTCCGAAGTGGACGGTGGCGCAGCTCGGCGATGCCCAGCAGGTCCAGGGTTTCCTCGACGCGCTTGCGCATGACGTCCGGCGCCACCGCCAGCTGCTCCATCGCGTACGCCAGCTCCTCCTCGACCGTGTCGGTCACGAAGCCGGCCAGCGGGTCCTGCCCGACGACGCCGACCACCGCGGCCAGCTCGCGCGGCGGGTGAGACGACGTGTCCAAGCCGTCGACCAGCACCCGCCCGGCCAGCCGTCCGCCGGTGAAGTGCGGGACGAGCCCGTTGATCGCGCCGAGGAATGTCGACTTGCCGACGCCGGTCGGGCCGGCGACCAGGCACAGCTCGCCCTCCTCGACCAGCAGCGAGACGTCGGACAGCACCGGCCGCGCGGCGTCCGGGTAGGTCACCGTGACCTGCGCAAACTCGATCACCGGACCACCTCCGACAACGACGGGGGGCGGGGCGCGACGAACGCGGGCAGCGCCCCGAGCAGCAACGACAACGCCGGCAGCAACGACACCTCGGGCCAGCTCAGCGGGCTCAGCGACGGGTAGAGGTTCCCCGGATCGACCCGCGCGGAGAAGAACAGCAGCGCGCACGCCCCGACGCCGGACGCGACGACCAGCGTCTCCGGCCGGCGCCACGGGTCCGGCCGGTAAGCCGTCCGCCGGATGCGCCGCCCGCCCAGCACGAACCCGGCCGCGGCCACGGCCAGCCCGAGGGCCAGCAGCGGCACGCCCAGCCACGACGACGTCCCGTCGAGCACGCCGTAGACGCCGACGCACACGCCGACCAGCCCGCCCAGCACGCAGCCGGCGATCGCCGCGCGCACTCCGGCGCTCAGGTACGCGCGGCGGCCGTAGCCGCGCGAGTCCATCGCCGCCGCCAGCAGCAGCGAGCGGTTCATCGCGTCCTCCAGCACCGGCACCACGATGCCCTTGACCGCCCGCAGCCCGCGAGTCCGCCCCGCCCGCAGCCGCCGAGCCCGCCGGACGCGCTGCACGCTCTCGACCAGCTGCGGCGCCACCGTGAGCGCCACCGTCACGGCCGTGCCGACCTCGTACAACGCGCCCGGCACGGCCTTGAGTAGGCGTTTCGGGTTGGCGAGGGCGTTCGCGGCGCCGACGCAGAGCACCATCGTCGCCAGCCGCAGACCGTCGTAGAAGCCGCCGAGCAGTTCCTCCGCCGACGTCGAGCCGAGCAGCGACACCCCGGCCGCGAAAGCCGGCAGCGGGATCCGCGGCAGCGTGAACAGGATGTGCCCGCCGTCCTCACCGCCGATCAGGATCCGGAACAGCACCCGCGTCGCGACGATCACCGCGCCGACGTAGGCGTACAGCCGGAACGCCAGCGCCCACGGCGCGTCACTCCGCCGGTTCGCGACGACGAAGCCGATGATCGCGATGACCAGCCCCAGCAGCAGCGGGTTCGTCGTCCGGCTGGCCGCGACGGCCAGCGCGAGCGCCCAGACCCACCACGCGCCGGGGTGCAGCGCCCTACTGGTCACGCCGACGGCGACGGCGCGAGGAGACGACCACTGCGGCGCCGCCGATCAACAGGATCACCACGACGGCGATGACCACGCCCCACGGGAACGAGCCGGTGCTCGCGTCCGAGACGTCCGGAGCAGCCGTTCCCGACGTCGCCTGGCGGACCGGCGCCACCCGCGGCGGCGTCGGCAGGTCGTTGGCGGTCTTCGGCCGGGCGAACGCCCAGCCCTCGAACCCGTCGGCCGCCGGCTTCGACGTCTGGGCGCCCTCTTGGCTCGACTCCCACTTGCCGCCGGCCGCGGCGTGCCAGTAGCTCCAGTACGCCGTCGCCGACGGCATGCCCGCGCACGACTCGACGTCCGGGCCCGGCTTGCCGTCGATCCGGCAGGCGATGGCGAGGCCGTACTTCTGCGAGCCCGCGACGTCGATCCCGGCGCCCTGCAGCGCCGCGATGCCGGTCGCGGGGGTGCCCGGGGCGCAGCGGACCAGCGGCTGCGGCGCCAGGTCGCCGAAGTCCACGACCACCGTCACGCCGCCACCGGCCGGGCAGGTGCCGTCCGTGCCCGTCGCCGACGCGGGCGCGGCCCCGGCGAGGCAGGTGGCCAGGAGGAGCAGGCAGACCGCGGCGATGCGGGACAGCAGGGTGATCATGCAGGCACTTTAGCCAGGACGGCCGCCGTCGCAGGTGCGGTTCCGGCGCGACGCCGACCACACCTAGACTGCGGCCCGTGGGACAGCGCATCGCGGAGGGACAGCTGCGGGTCGGCCTCGTCGGCGCCGGCCCGTGGGCCACGACGGTTCACGCGCCCGGCCTGGCGGATCACCCCGGCACGGCGCTGACCGCGGTCTGGGCCCGGCGGCCGGCGGCGGCGCAAGCGCTTGCGGACACCCACTGCGCGACCGCCGCCGAGACCATCGAAGACCTGTTCGCGCAGGTGGAAGCCGTGGCGTTCGCCGTCCCGCCGTCGATCCAGGCCGAGCTGGGCGTCCGCGCGGCCGAAGCCGGGAAGCACCTGATCCTCGAGAAGCCGATCGCCGCGGACCTGGCGGGCGCGCAGCGGCTGGCCGACGCGGTCGCGGCCGCCGACGTCGCCGCCCTCGTCGTGCTGACCCTGCGGTACTCGGCGCAGACCCAGGAGTGGCTCGCCGGGCTCGCCCAGGCGGGCGGCTGGGCCGGTGGCGGCGCGCGCTGGCTGTCCGGCGCCCTGCTCGGCGGCCAGTACGCGGCCTCGGAGTGGCGTCAGGACGACGGCGGCGCGCTGTTCGACATCGGCCCGCACGCCCTCGACCTGCTGGACGCCGCGCTCGGGCCGATCACCGACGTCGTCGCCGCGCGGCGGAGCCCCGGCGACACGTGGCAGCTGATGCTGGCCCACGAGAACAACGTGGTCAGCACGGCCACGCTGGCCCTGCGGCTGCCGGTGCAGCCGACCGTCGTCGAGGTCGCCGTCTGGGGTCAGCACGGCTACCGGACGCTCGGGCGCAAGCCCGGTTCGGCGGCGGAGTCCTACACGGCGTTGCTGGACGACTTCGCGGCGATGATCGCCAGCGGCACCACGGCCCACCCCTGCGACGTCCGCCGCGGCCTGCACCTGCAGGGCCTGATCGAGCGCGCTCGCGAGCTGGCCGGCGAAAAGTAGTACACAGGCACCCCCTGAGAGTTTCCGTTGTGAATCAAGGGGTTTACGAAGCATCCCCCGATTCATCCACAGGGTTGTCCACAGCATCCACAGTGGACAGTGTGCCTCCCGACCGAACCACGGAAAGTTCCGTCGCGCCACCGGAAAGATCACCGAATAGTGCGCCTCCCTCAGCATGCCGAGACGATCTTGTGATGCGAAGGTGATCTTGGGAGGGCCGTTTCCAGCGCACAGACGATCTTTGGGTGCTCAAGGAGGGAGGCGCATGGAAGCCCTGCTGCGCGCCTTCTGGGGGATGATTCCGGTTTCGGCCATCGCGCTGCCGTACGCGCTGCTCGGGTGGCCACTGCTCGCGGCTCGACGGCGACGAAGACTCCCGGCCCGGTACGCGAGCGCGACCGCCGGCGTCGACAGCGCCGCCGTCCTGGTCGCTTTCCTGGTGTTGTGCCTGGTCACGATGCCTGTCGGCGGCTCCGGCCAGAGCACGCTCGACCTCGTCCCGGGCGCCGACATCACCGCCGCGTTCGGCGACGACGGCTCGCTGTGGCAGGTGATCGGCAACGTCCTGCTGCTCTGCCCGCTCGGCGCGCTGCTCCCGCTGCGGCTGCGCGGCCTGCGCACCCTCCTCCGGATCGCGCTGGTCGCCCTGCTCGCCTCCGTGCTGGTGGAAGGTACGCAATATCTGATCCACACCGGCCGGGTGACGTCCACCGACGACGTCCTGCTCAACACCGCCGGCGCGACGCTCGGCGGGGCCCTGAGCAGGCGCGTTTGGCGCTCACTGGACCCGCCGCCACCACCGCCGGTGGTCATCCCGACGCAGCAGCGTCGCACGGTCTGCGAAACCCCGACGCTCACCATGCGGGTCCCGCGGTCGGTCTGGGACGCGCGGTACGCCGCCATCGCCCACCCCGACCGGCAGTAACCGGGTTGCGAGCCGTGCGACACTGGCTCCGAAGAGCCCCTTTCGACTCGAGGAATGAACGCCTATGCCTGGCGCCGTCTCCGGCGTCGGCCTCCGCTAGGCCCGACGCCCAGCGATCCACCCGCACTGAGCTGCGGTTCCTCGTCGTGCTCTCGAAAGGGCTTCCACCAGCAATGTCCGCTATCCAGACGTATGTCCGCAAGACGGCGCCCCGCGGCCGGGAGACCGAGCAGGTCGGGCCGTTCCTGGCCACCTACTCGCCGGACAACGACCACCCGATGCTCAACTACGCGATCCCGGACGACGGCGCGCGGCCGTCGGCGGCCGAGATCGACGCGCTGACCACGGCGTACCGGCGGCGGGGCCTGCTCCCGCGGCTGGAGTACTTCACCGACATCGCCCCGGACCTGGAGAAACTCCTGGTCGAGGCCGGTTACCGGCTCGAACGGCAGGTGCCGTTGATGACGTGCGCGCCCGCCGAGCGGGTCGACAAACCGGTCCCGGCGGGGGTCCGGCTGCGCGCGCCGGAGTCCGCTGACGACATCCGGCGGCTGCGGTCGGCGCAGAACACGGCGTTCGGCGAGTCGCCGGAGGTGCCCGACAAGGAGGTCGAACGCCTGCGGTCCGGCATCGAGGCCGGGGTGCGGCACCTCCTGGCGGAGGACATCGCCACCGGCACGGTCCTCGGCGGCGGGCTCGCGCTCGCGATCGTCGACGGCACCACCGAGGTCGCCGGCATCGCCGTGCTCGAGCCGTACCGCGGCCGCGGGATCGCGGCGGCGATCACCGCCCGACTCACCCGTGAAGCACACGAATCCGGCGCGCACACGGCGTTCCTCACCCCCGGTGACCTGGGGATCGGGAACGTCTACGCCCGGGTCGGCTACCAGCCGGCCGGGGAGTGCGTGCACCTCTCGCTGAGCTAGCCGCTCAGTCGTTCAAGCGACCGGAGCGGCCGCGCTTCACGTCGCTCCGGCGCTTCTTCGACGCCAGGCGGCGCTCCTTCGAACCGCGAGACGGCTTCGTGGGGCGCCGCTTGGCGGGCGGCGGGGCCGACGCGTCGCGCAGCAGGTTGGCCAGGCGGCCGCGCGCGGCTTCGCGGTTCTGCAGCTGGGAGCGGTGTTCGCTGGCGGCGATCGTCAGGACGCCGTCGACCAGCCGGCCCTCGAGCCCGGCCAGCACGCGGTCCCGCAGGTGCTCGGGGATCGACGGCGACGCGGCGACGTCGAACGACAGCTCGACCCGCGAATCGGTGGTGTTCACGCCCTGGCCGCCCGGGCCGGACGACCGCGAGAAGCGTTCGTTGAGCTCGGCTCCCGGGATCGTGAACCGGGAGCCGATCACCACGTCTCCGGCTGCCATGTCACCAGTGTGACAGCCGCGATCAAGCCCGTTTTCGATCAACACCGTTAAAAGCGCGGGTGGTCGCCCGAAAGCACCGCGCGCGGGCCGTCGACGTCGTTCGCGGGCTGGACGTCGCCCAGCACCCACGCCGGGACGTGCCGCGCGGTCAGCATGGCCAGCGCCCGGTCGACGTCCTCGGCCCCGACGATCGCGACCATGCCGACGCCCATGTTGAACGTCTTCTCCAGCTCGGCGCGCTCGACCCGGCCGCGGTGGCCGATCAGCGCGAACACCGCCGACGGCGACCAGGTGCCGCGGTCGAGCCGGGCGACCAGGCCGCGCGGCATGACGCGGGCGAGGTTCGCCTCCAGGCCACCGCCGGTGATGTGCGCGAACGTCCGGACCTCGGTCTCCGCGGCCAGCGCGAGGCAGTCCTTCGCGTAGATCCGCGTCGGCTCCAGCATCTCCTCGCCGAGCGTGCGGCCGAACTCCTCGACGTGGCCGCCGAGCGGCATCCGCGCGATGTCCAGCAGCACGTGCCGGGCCAGGGAGTACCCGTTCGAGTGCAGTCCCGACGAGCCGAGCGCCAGCACGACGTCACCCGGGCGGACCTTCTCCGGCGACAGCAGCGCGGACGCCTCGACCACGCCGACGCCGGTGGCCGACATGTCGTAGTCGTGCTCGCCCATCATGCCGGGGTGCTCGGCGGTCTCGCCGCCGAGCAGCGCGCAGCCGGCCTGGACGCAACCCTCGGCGATGCCGCCGACCAGCGCGGCGATCTTCTCCGGGTGCACCTTGCCGACGGCGATGTAGTCCTGCAGGAACAGCGGCTCGGCGCCGGTCACGACCAGGTCGTCGACGACCATCGCGACCAAGTCGATGCCGACGGTGTCGTGCTTGTCCAGCGCCTGCGCGACGGCGATCTTGGTGCCGACGCCGTCGGTGGAGGAGGCGAGGATCGGTTCCTTCCACTTGTCGAGCTTCAGCGAGAAGAGCCCGGCGAAACCACCGACACCGCCCAGCACCTCCGGCCGCGTGGCCCGTTCGGCGTGCGGCTTGAGCAGCTCGACGGCTTGGTCGCCGGCGTCGATGCTGACGCCGGCGGCGGCGTACGTGGACTCGCTCACGGTAGAAGGACTCCCAACTGGAAGGACTAGCCGGAGGGCTAGGGACGCCGAACAGCGTCCTCGGCACCGTACCCGGCCGGGCTGACCGGGGTCGCCGCGCCATTGACCGCGTCGAGGCTCTCCAGCAGGTTCTTGCCGATGAGCGCGTCGTCGGGCAGCGCGATCGGGTATTCGCCGGAGAAGCACGCCGTGCACAGCCGCGTCTTCGGCTGTTCCGTCGCCGCGACGAGGCCGTCGAGCGAGATGTAACCCAGCGAGTCCGCGCCGATCGAGCGGCGGATGCCGTCGAGGTCGACGCCGTTCGCGACGAGCTCGGCCCGCGACGCGAAGTCGATGCCGTAGAAGCACGGCCACCGGACGGGCGGCGACGCGATCCGGACGTGCACCTCGAGCGCGCCGGCCTCGCGCAGCATCCGCACGAGCGCGCGCTGGGTGTTGCCGCGGACGATCGAGTCGTCCACGACGACCAGCCGCTTGCCGCGGATGACGTCGCGCAGCGGGTTCAGCTTGAGCCGGATGCCGAGCTGGCGGATGGTCTGCGACGGCTGGATGAACGTGCGCCCGACGTAGGCGTTCTTCACCAGGCCGGTGCCGTACGGGATGCCCGAGCCCTGCGCGTAGCCGATGGCGGCCGGCGTGCCGGACTCCGGCACCGGCATCACCAGGTCGGCCTCGACGGGCTCCTCGCCGGCGAGCCGCCGACCGATCTCGACGCGGGTGGCGTGCACGCCGCGGCCGGCGATCGTGGTGTCGGGCCGCGCCAGGTAGACGTACTCGAAGACACAGCCCTTGGGGTCCGGGTTGGCGAACCGAGACGAGCGCAGGCCTTCGGCGTCGATGGCGATCAGCTCGCCCGGCTCGACCTCGCGGACGAACGACGCGCCGACGATGTCCAGGCCCGCGGTCTCGCTGGAGACGACCCAGCCGCGTTCGAGACGGCCGAGCACCAGCGGGTGCACGCCGTGCGGGTCACGCGCGGCGTACAGCGTGTTCTCGTCGGCGAACACCAGGCAGAACGCGCCCTTGAGCGTGGGCAGCAGCTCCATCGCGGCGCCTTCGATGCCCTTGTCGGCGGCGTTCGCGGCGAGCAGCCCGCAGATCAGGTCCGAGTCGCTGGACGAACCGGTCAGCCCCGCGTGCGGCTTGAGGCCCGCGGCGATGGTGCGTTCACGCAGCTCCGCCGTGTTGACGAGGTTGCCGTTGTGCGCGAAGGACAGGCCGCTGCCGGTCTCGGTGGTGCGGAAGATCGGCTGCGCGTTCTCCCAGATGGTCGCGCCGGTGGTCGAGTACCGGCAGTGGCCGACGGCGATGTGGCCCTGCAGCGACTGCAGGATCTGTTCGTCGAAGACCTGGCTGACCAGGCCGAGGTCCTTGAAGACCACGATCTGGGAGCCGTCGGAGACGGAGATGCCGGCGGCCTCCTGGCCCCGGTGCTGCAGGGCGTAGAGGCCGTAGTAGGTCAGTTTGGCGACTTCTTCCCCGGGAGCCCAGACGCCGAAGACGCCACACTCCTCGCGGGGTTCCGGGTCGGGCTGGTCGGAGGACACGTGCTGTGGGTCGGAAACCACCGAGGTGCTCCCAGGAAGACGCGGTCAGGCCGATTTCAGTGTAAACGGTCCGGACATGAGTCAGGCCCCGCCCGACGTGGTTCTGACCACTTCGGACAGGGCCTGAAGTTCTTCGTGCGCTAGCAGGCATCCGGCAGCGCGAGGATTTCCGTGAGCACCCGGGCTCCGTCACCGCTGCGGCGCCACAACCACCGCTCGGGTTCGAAGATGTTCTCTTCGGTACCAGGCATGCGCGTCGCCACCACGTCGTCCTCGGCGTTGAGCCGGACCACGTCCACGACGTTGTCGTGCACCCGCACACCGACGACGGCGAGAACTTCACCACGGTCATCGGCGGGGTGGACGAACTGGTAGCCACGGGCGACCAGTTCCTGCAGTCCGGTCTCGATGTCGTAGACGGGAGCGACGGGGGCCTCAGCCGAGGACATCGTCAAACTCACCGTCCTTCGCGCCCGCGAGGAACGCGGCCATCTCCGCACGCGTGTAGACGAGCGCAGGGCCGGTCGGGAAGCGCGAGTTGCGCATCGCGATCTCGCCGGTGGTCAGGGGTGCGACCTCGACGCAGTTGCCGACGGCGCCGCTGTAGCTCGCCTTGCGCCACTGGGCACCGGACAGCCGATCGGCCGGGATGCCGTTCTCGAATCGCTCTGCCATGGTCCCAACCTCTCGATACGGGATACCTGAGGCGGTGCAGATGCATGTGCATTTGCCCGCGTAAAGCACGCTAGCACGTGTGCCTGCAGCGGTAAATGCACGTGCAGAAGTTCTTGCAAAGTTCTCCCACAGTGAAGGATCACCTGGTCACACTTCACCTAACGGGCGAGAGAAGCGTTCCCCAATGGGCTAGTCGCCACGGTGGGTCACCGATCAGCGGGAACCCGTCGATACCGTCGAACGCGAGTCTTCTAGATCTCTTGACGGCGCTTCGCGAGCATGGACCGGCTCCGGTCGGGCGTCTCCGCGTCGACCGCGAGCATGTCCAGCGCGCGGCTGTACTTCTCGATCTCTTCGCGCTTCTCGATGTAGTGCGCGCCGGTGAGGTATTCGACGTACGCGATGTTCGGCAGTTCCGGCTCGCCGAACCGCATCAGCGAAAACGCGTGCTCCGCGGACAGCCCGCTGCGCGAGTACGGCAGCACCTGGACCGACACGTGCGGCAGCGCGCTCATCTCGAGCAGGTATTCGATCTGCCGCTTCAGGACCTTGACGCCGCCGATCGGCCGGTGCAGCACGGACTCGTCGAGCACCATCCAGACGCGCGGGGCGTCCGGCCTGCTGAACATCTTCTGCCGCCGCATCCGCAGCGCGACCAGCTGGTCGACCCGGTCGTCGGCCATGTCCGGCCGGCCGTGGCTGAAGATCGCCCGCGCGTACCCCTCGATCTGCAGCAGTCCCGAGACGTAGAGCGGCTCCCAGATCTGGATCCGGGCCGCGGCCTCTTCCAGGCCGACGAGGTCGGTGAACCAGTTCGGCATCGTCTCGCCGAAGCGGCGCCACCAGCCTGGTTCGTTCGACTGCTTGACCATGTCGAGGAACGTCTGGCGCTCGGTGGACTCCTCGACGCCGTACATCGTGAGGAGGTCGGTGACGTCGCGTTCCTTGAAGCCGACCCGGCCCAGCTCGAGGCGGCTGATCTTCGATTCGGACCCGCGGATGTTGTAGCCGGCCTGCTGCCGCGTGATGCCCGCTTCTTCGCGGAGTCGTCGCAGCTGCGAGCCGAGGATCATCCGGCGCGCCGTCGGGCCGATGTTCTGTTCAGCACTGGACGCGTTCACCGCGTTCATTCCCGGACCTTCCGCGCGTCAGTCACCAGGGGGCTCTAGCCCGACTACCGAAAGTACACGTTGGGCCGTCCTGCGCAAAGAGGTGACCCGGTTTACCGCATGCGTGTGTAGTCCTACTCTACGTAGAGTACGAGACTTTCGACACAGAACTTGCGAGGTTCAAGATGCCCGACGCCGCGACCCGGACCGAACGAGTTCCCGTTGGAGTCGACCCGACCCGGGCCAGCATCGCGCGGGTCTACGACGCGTTCCTGCTGGGCAAGGACAACTACGAGATCGACCGGGAGGTCCTGAAGCAGGTGCAGCAGGCCGCTCCCGAAGCGCAGGACCTGGCCTTCGAAAACCGGGGTTTCCTCATCCGCGCGTGCCGCTTCCTCGCGGGCCAAACGGGTATCACCCAGATTCTCGACCTGGGGTCCGGTCTCCCGACCGCCGAGAACACCCACCAGGTCGTCCAGCGGATCAACCCGGAGACCCGGGTCGTCTACGTCGACAACGACCCGGTGGTGCTCGCCCACGGCCGGGCACTGCTCGAGGAGAACGAGCACACCCACTTCGTCGCCGAGGACATCTTCGAGCCGGCGCGGATCCTCGAGAACGAGACCGTGCGCGAGCACATCGACTTCACGCAGCCGCTGATCATGTTGCAGATGGGCACCTTGCACCACTTCAAGGGCGACCACGACCGGCCGGCGGAGATCATGCGGGAGTACGTCGACGCGCTGCCGTCCGGCTCCTTCGTCGGGCTCAGCCACTTCTTCGACCCGGAGAACGAAGACTCCGCGACCGCGCGCCGCATGGAGGACTTCTTCGTGCACAGCCCGATGGGCTCGGGCACGTTCCGGACGCAGAAGGACATCGAGGCCCTGTTCGCCGGCCTCGAGATGGTCGAACCCGGCGTGACCCTGTGCGCCGACTGGTGGCCGGACGGCCCGCGCCTCAAGGAGCTCAACGTCGCGCAGCGCACCATCGCAGGCGGCGTCGGCCGCAAGCCGTAGTCAGACGCGGACGAGCGGGAGCCACTGCGCGAGGTCGGCCCGGGTGCCCGAAGCGGACACCCGGCCGTCGGCCACCGCAGTGGTCCAGTCCAATCGACCCGTCGCGAGTTCCAGCCACGTACGCGGGTCCGTCTCGATCACGTTGGGCGGCGTGCCGCGGGTGTGGCGCGGTCCGTCCACGCACTGCACCGCGGCGAACGGCGGCACGCGGACCTCGACCGTCCTTCCGGGAGCGTCGGCCGCCAGCGCGCGCAGGCTGAGCCGGACAGCGGCGGCGAGCTCCGCGCGGGCCGGGTCGGGCCCGTCGCCCTGCAGCCACGGGGAAATCGCCTGCACCGCCGCACGTAACTGTCCGGGGTCGACCGAACGCGAAGAGGCCATGGGCAAACAGTAGAGTGGCGCACCAAGAGTTTTCCGGCACACCCGAGAACGTGGGGATCACGATGGCGCAGCGGGACGAGGCAGATCGGATGGTTTCGCAGCAGCCAGCCGGAAACGGACCGGATCGCCCCGGCAAGCACGGCAAGCACAGCCGGTCGGCGCGGCGCGGTGGCCAGCAGGCCCGGCGCTCCGGCAAGCACGGCACCCCCGAGATCACCGAGGAGATGCGCGCGAACGCGCGCGCCAACCCCGACAGCTGGCTCTACGTCATCGACGAGGCCTTCGACCCGAACGGCCCGGTGCCGTCGTGGGCGGTCGTCGGCGCGTACCCGGTGAACGCCGCCGGCGACGTCGTCGCGGACTTCCACCCGAACGACCGCTACCGGCCCTCGCCCAAGGCCCTCGGGTTCCCGGAGCCGTCGAACGACCTCGAGCACCTGCTGCAGCTCGTGCGCACCGAGCACCGGCCGCCGTCGGACCTGCCGAAGATCGTCCTCGACTCGACGCTGTTCGTGTACGCGATGTCGCCGGTGCAGCGCACGGTCATCGGCTTCCACAACACCGACGGCCGGGTCATGGTGCCGGCGTACACCCGCAAGACCCTGGTGCCGCGCGAGTGGCCGCACGCCCGCGCGGTCGTCGGCCGCGACATCGTCAGCCTGCTGGGTGGTCACCCGGTCGCGATCAACCCACACGACCTGATCACCGCCGTCGTGCCGGCGGAACACCTGGTGAAGGCGCTCGCGGACGAACAGCAGCGCTGACGGCGTCACCCTTCAGCCCCTCACACTTTCGAGTGGCACCGGGTAGCCGATCCGGCGACACGGGTGCATCGTGAGGCTCAATGAGACTCACGGGACTGGTGGGGGGCAAGAGGGTGCTGGGCCGTTCACAAAGAGGCCGTTCGCTGCCGCTCCTCGCCGCCGCCGCGTTCCTGGTCGCCGGGCAGACCCCGGCGACCGCCGTCGACCTGTACGAGGGCGCCGAGGACCACTACGCCGGTTCGCAGATCGCCAAGGTCGAAGGGATCGAGGCGCTCCCGGACGTGCTGTACGCGGCCGACGACCAGCAGCTCGGCCACGACGTCAGCGGGCACCAGGGGCCGGTCGACTGGGGCGGCGCGGCGGGAGCGGGTGCGAAGTTCGTCTACGTCAAGGCGACCGAGGGCACCGGCTTCGTCAACCCGCAGTTCGCCCAGCAGTACAACGGGTCCTACGACGCCGGGCTCATCCGCGGCGCCTACCACTTCGCCCGGCCGGACGTCTCCGACGGCGCGGCACAGGCCCGGTACTTCCTGGCCCACGGCGGCGGCTGGTCGGCCGACGGCCGGACGCTGCCGGGCGCGCTCGACGCGGAGTACAACCCGTACGGCGAAACCTGTTACGACAAGGACGCCGCCGGAATGGTCCGCTGGCTCAGCGATTTCTCCGAGACCTACCGCGCGGCCACCGGCCGGTACCCGACGATCTACACGTCGACGAGCTGGTGGAAGCGGTGCACGGCGAACAACGGCGGCTTCGGCGCCAACCCGCTCTGGATCGCCCGCTACAACACCTACATCGGCGAGCTCCCGGCCGGCTGGACCGTGCACACGATCTGGCAGTTCGCCGACAAGGGGACGCTGCCCGGTGACCAGAACTGGTTCAACGGCGCGGCCGAGCGGCTGCGGGTCCTGGCGCTCGGCTGACCGCGGTTCGCCGGCTACCGGAACGGCCCGGGCGTGCCCGGCCGACCGATTGCGGGCGCGTTCGCTCGGCTGAACGGCGCAGCTCATCGGTAATAGGTGTTAACCAGTCACCAATTGATGATCGACTTCCACAGAAAATCACCCACGCGTATACCCAATTTCACGGAACTGAGTGACAAACCCCGGGTGCGTCGCTAACAATCGTGCTCGGACGGCTACCTGCAGTAAGCCGTCCTCAGCGAGGGTATCTGTGAAGGGATTCAACGATGTCCACTTCCCGAAGAGGGCGGCTGTTCGCTGCCCTGGCCGTCCCCGCCACGCTGCTCCTGCTCGGCAGCACGGTCCAGGCGACGGCCGCCACCATCTCCCCCGAGGTCGACCCGGTGACCGCGATCAACGCGGACATCGCCGTGCACAACCACGACATGGGCTCGCAGATCCGGCGCGTCGAAGGTGACAAGTCGACGCCGGACACGCAGAAGGCGGCGCAGCAGCCGCAACCCGCTCAGGCCATCCCCGGCCAGGTGCTGGCCACGGTGGCCGGCATCGACGTCGCCAGCTACCAGGGCAACGTCGACTGGGCGAGCTGGTGGAACCAGGGCAAGCGGTTCGTCTGGACCAAGGCCACCGAAAGCACGAGCTACACCAACCCCTACTTCGCCCAGCAGTACAACGGTTCCTTCAACCAGGGCTTCCTCCGCGGCGCCTACCACTTCGCCACCCCGAACACGGCGAGCGGTGCCGCCCAGGCGAACTACTTCCTGGCCCACGGCGGCGGCTGGTCGAGGGACGGCAAGACGCTGCCCGGCGCCCTGGACATGGAGTACAACCCGTACGGCGCCACCTGTTACGGGCTGAGCCAGGCGGCGATGACGTCGTGGATCCTCGACTTCCACGACACCTACCACGCCAAGACCGGCCGGTACCCGGTGATCTACACGTCCCAGAGCTGGTGGAACCAGTGCGTCAGCGCCGACTTCTCCAGCACGGCCCCGCTGTGGGTCGCGCGGTACGCGTCGTCGGTCGGGGCCCTGCCCTACAACTGGGGCTTCTACACCGTCTGGCAGTACACCTCGAGCCCGCTCGACCAGGACACCTTCAACGGCGCCCTCGACCGGCTCCAGGCCCTCGCCAACGGCTGACCCGCACCACCCCGGCTCCCGGATCGTGACGACTTCGCGTCGTCGCGGCCGGGAGCCGGTTTCATGCCGTACCGTCCGAGCTTGCAGAATGCTGCTCACGACTCCTGGGGGAACCGCACGCGTCCGCCGGGCGTCGGATGCGCACGAACACCCCGCGCCCGGAAGGCATGACCGATGACCTACCCGCCTCAGCCGGGCCAGCCCGGCCAGCCCGACCCGTACGGCCAGCAGCCGCAGTCCGGCGGCTTCCCGCAGCAGCCGTATCCCCAGCAGGGCGGGTGGGACCCCAACCAGCAGCAACAGCCGTACCCGACGCAGCAGTACCCGCAGGGCTGGGACCCGAACCAGCAGGGCTACCAGCAGCCGGGCACCGCCGGTTACCCGCAGCAGGGCTGGGGCGACCCGAACCAGCAGCAGCAGGGCTGGGCCGACCCGAACGCCCAGCAGCAGCAGGCTTGGGCGGACCCGAACGCCCAGCAGTACGGCCAGCAGGCGTGGGACCCGAACGCCGGCGGCCAGATGTCGGGCTGGGACCAGCAGGGCGGCTACGGGCAGGGCTTCGGCGGGCCGCCGGCGCCGCCGAAGCAGAGCAAGACCGGGATGTGGATCGCCGTCGGCGCCGTCGTGGTGCTGGTGCTGGCGGGCCTGGGCATCACCGGGTTCGTGGCGCCCGGGTTCTTCCTCTCGAAGGACGACAACACCGTGGCGTCCCCGGGCACGAGCACCTCGGCCAAGCCGTCGACGCCGAAGAGCACCCCGAAGAAGTCGACGACGCCGAGCACCAAGACGTCGACGCCGGGCGGCGGCTCGGGCTCGGCGCAGGGCAAGGTCGTGCTGCAGGGCTTCATCGACAAGCTGAACGCCGGCGACAACAACGCCGCGATCGCGATGGGCTGCTCGGACTCGAAGGACCTGCTCGACTCGTGGCTCAAGACGTTCCTCAAGTCGCCGCTGCAGCTGGAGCTCGGCGACGTGCCGGACGACGAGTACCTCGTCGAGGGCCAGGTCACCGGGACGTCCGCGGGCAAGTCGGTCAAGGGCACGCTGAGCGCGACGAACTTCGACGACAAGGGCTTCTGCGTCAGCACCATGCTGGTGTCCTGAGCGGGTGAAGCTGTGGCGATCACCGCTGGCGTGGACGTTCGCCGCGTCGCTGGTGCTGCTGCTCGGGGTCGGCGGCTGGTTGCTGACCGACCCCGCCACCAGCCGCAGTGACGCGCTCAAGACCGGCGGCCTGGCCGGCGGCGCGATCGTGGCGCTGTACGCGCTCTGGCTGAACGACCGGCGCCGCCGCGTCGAGGAACGCCGCCAGGACATCGAGCGGCAGCGGCACGAGCTGGAGTCGCAACGCGCGGAGCAGGACCGCGAGCGGGTGGCGGACGAGCGGTTCGCGAAGGCGGTCGAGCTGCTCGGCCACGCGGCCGACCAGGTGCGGGTGGGCGCGCTGCACGCACTGGCGGGCCTGGCGCGGAGCCGCCCGGCGTACACGCAGACGGTGCTGGACGTGCTGTGCTCGTACCTGCGGCGGCCGTTCGAGCACGTGCGCTACAAGGCGGACGTCGACCGCCGCGACCCCGACGCCAGGCGGGACACGCCCGCGCAGGAACAGGAACTCCAGGTCCGGTTGACCGCGCAGCGGCTGATCCGGGAGCTGCTGCCGGCGGCCGACCAGGCGGACGCGCCGGACTACGACCTCGACCTGACCGGCGCGGTCGTCGAATACCTCGATCTCTCGGGGTGCCGGATCGGCGGGATGGTGCTGCGGTACGCGGCGCTGCACAGCAGCACCAACCTGAGTGGCTGCCGCTTCACCGGGCGGGTGTACTTCACCGCGGCGGGCACCGACAAGGGCCGGCTCATCGGCAACTTCCGTTGCCGTGGCGCGGTTTTCGAAAGCCACGCCTGGTTCAGCGGCACCCGGTTCGCCGAGCTGGCGGACTTCACCGCGACGACCTTCGCGGGCAAGACCACCTTCAAGGACGCGACGTTCGTCAAGGACGCGGTCTTCCACGACGTGCGCGCGACCGGCGAACTGGACTTGCGCCGGACCCGCTTCGAGGGCCAAACCGACCTGCGGTTCGCCGTGCTGCCCGAGTCGCTCTCGCTGTACAACACGCGCGTCCAGTCCGAAAAGGACGTTCAGCTGCCTGGCGGCTGGAAGCGCGAGAAACTGCGCGACGGCGACGAAGACCGGATCGTCGCCGAAGCCGGCTGAGCAGCCCCCGTTTTCCACGCTAGCGGAGGGCACCGACAGAAATCGGTGCCCTCCGGTCAGCTGTCCACAGGTCTCAGTCGAACAGGGCCGGGAGGGTCTTCTCCCACGCCTCGCGCAGCTCGTCGAGCGTGAACTCCGTGATGTCCTGCAGCTCCAGCTTGCCCGACTCCGGGTCGACCACGCCGGTCTTGCGCCACGGGAGGCCGCGCGCGGTGCACATCTCCGTGAAGCGCAGCTCCTCCGTGCGCGGAACCGCCACCAGCACGCGGCCCGACGACTCGGAGAACAGCTGGACGAACGGGTCCTGGTCGGCGTCGAGGAAGAACCGGGCGCCGCACTGTCCGATGAGGACGGTCTCGACGAACGCCTGGATCAGGCCGCCGTCCGAAAGGTCGTGCGCGGCCGAGATCATGCCGTCACGGGAACCCGCCACCAGGATGTCCGCGAGGAGCTTCTCGCGGGCGAGGTCCACGCGAGGGGGCACGCCGCCGAGGTGGCCGTGCAGCTCGCGGGCCCACGCCGAGCCGTCCAGCTCGTCGTGCGTTTCGCCCAGCAGCAGCAGGGTTTCGCCGGCCTCGGCGCCGATGCCGGTCGGGATGCGGCGGGTGACGTCGTCGATCACGCCGAGCACGCCGATCACCGGCGTCGGCAGGATCGCCGTCGAGCCGGTCTGGTTGAAGAAGCTCACGTTGCCGCCGGTGACCGGGATGCCCAGCTCGACGCAGCCGTCCGCGATGCCGTGCACGGCCTGCTCGAACTGCCACATCACGCCCGGGTCGGTCGGCGCGCCGAAGTTCAGGCAGTCCGACACCGCGACCGGGGTAGCGCCGCCCGTCGCCACGTTGCGGTACGCCTCCGCCAGCGCCAGCTGCGCGCCGCGGTACGGGTCGAGGTAGACGAACTTGCTGTTGCAGTCGGTCGCCACCGAGACGCCGCGGCCGCTCGACTCGTCGATCCGGATCATGCCCGAGTCGGACGGCTGCGAGAGCACGGAGTTGCCGCGCACGTACCGGTCGTACTGCGACGTCACCCATTCCTTCGACGCCTGGTTCGGCGACGAGATCAGCTTGAGCACGTCCGCGCGCAATTCTTCAGGAGTGGCCGGACGCGGCAGGTTCGCCGAGGTGTCGGCGATCAAAGCGTCCTGAAAGGACGGTCGCTCGATCGGCCGGTCGTACACCGGGCCCTGGTGCGCCACGGTGTGCGCCGGGACGTCGACGACGACCTCGTCGTGCCAGGTGATCACCAGGTGCTCGCCGTCGGTGACCTCGCCGATGTCGGTGGCGATGACGTCCCACTTGCGGCAGACGGCCATGAACGCCTCGACGTTCTCCGGCGAGACGACCGCGCACATGCGCTCCTGCGACTCGCTGGAGAGCACCTCCGCCGGCGTCATCCCGGTGGCGCGCAACGGAACCCGGTCGAGGTAGACGTGCATGCCGCCGTCACCGGCCGCGGCCAGCTCCGACGTCGCGCAGGACAGCCCGGCACCGCCGAGGTCCTGGATGCCGACGACGAGGTCGGCCGCGAACAGCTCGAGGCAGCACTCGATGAGCACCTTCTCGGTGAACGGGTCGCCGACCTGGACGCTCGGCAGCTTCTTGCGGCCGCCCGACGACTCGTCACCCGAAAAGGTGTCACTCGCCAGGACGGACACGCCGCCGATGCCGTCGAGGCCGGTGCGGGCGCCGAACAGGATGATCTTGTTGCCGGTGCCGGACGCGAAGGCCAGGTGCAGGTCCTCGACGCGCATCGCGCCGACGCACAGCGCGTTGACCAGCGGGTTGCCGCTGTAGGACGGGTCGAAGACCAGCTCGCCGCCGATGTTCGGCAGGCCGAGGCAGTTGCCGTAACCGCCGACGCCGGCGACCACACCGGGCAGCACGCGCTTGGTGTCGGGGGCGTCGGCCGGGCCGAAGCGCAGCGCGTCCGCCACCGCGAGCGGTCGCGCGCCCATCGCCATGATGTCGCGCACGATGCCGCCGACGCCGGTCGCGGCGCCCTGGTAGGGCTCCACATAGGACGGGTGGTTGTGGCTCTCCACCTTGAAGGTGACCGCCCAGCCCTCGCCGATGTCGACGACGCCGGCGTTCTCGCCGATGCCGGCCAGCATCTTGGCCTTCATCTCGTCGGTCGCGGTCTCGCCGAAGTAGCGAAGGTGCTTCTTGGAGGACTTGTAGGAGCAGTGCTCGCTCCACATCACCGAGTACATGGCCAGCTCGGCGTCGGTGGGCCGGCGGCCGAGGATTTCCCGGATGCGGGCGTACTCGTCGTCGGCGAGCCCGAGCTCGCGATAGGGCTGGGTGTGGTCCGGGGTCGCCCCGGCCCGCTCGGTGGTGTCAACGGTGCTGGTCACGGTGTCCGTGTCAGGGTTCGCCACGGCCGCCAGGATACGTGCCGGGCCCGGGTGCCCCGGACACTGGGCCGCCCCACCGGATCTCACCGTTCCGGGTGTGACGGAGCAGACAACCCGAGTGGGCGAAGATCCTCCGGAAGCTGCGGCTGAAGGCCCGCGCGGAGTAGTACTTCCGGTCCCGGATCGGCTGATCCGGGACTCCGGCAGACGAGCGACCGGCCGGGTGCGCGGCCACCGAGCGGAGGCGCGGCCGCAGGCGGGCGCGCGAAAATCGGTCGCCAACCCGAGGTCGTCGGCTTAACGTCGGGAATCGTGCTTTCCGCCACATATCCCTTCCCGCCGCTGCGGCTCCCCGCACGGCCGACCGCGAGCCGGTTCCTGCTCGCCGTGTTCCGGGCTCGCCTCGGCACGGTGCTGGGCTCGGCCACGATCGGCGTCGTGTGGGCGCTGCCGGGCGCCCTGCTGCCCCTGGTGATCGGCCAGGGCATCGGCGCCATCACCGCGCACGACGGCGCGGGCGTGGGGCGCTGGGCGCTGGCCGCGGCCGTGCTCGGCGTCGTGCAGACCGTGTCCGGGACCTGGATGCACTTCATCAACTACGGCCTGTGGCTGCACGGCGCGGGCTCCACCCAGCGGCTCGTGTCGGCGCACACGACGCGCGTCGGCGCCGGCCTGCGCGCGCAGACGACCACCGGCAACCTGGTCGCGATCGCCACCACCGACATCAACCACATCGGCAACACCGTCGAGATGGCCGGCCGGGCGTTCGGCTCGCTGCTGGCGTTCGTCGTGGTCGCGATCTGGCTGGTCTCGACGTCGCCGCTGCTCGGTGTGGTCGCGCTGGTCGGTGTGCCGCTCGCGGTGCTGGGCATCGGGCCGCTGCTGGCCCCGCTGCAGAAGCGCAAGACGAGCCAGCGCGAGATGCGCGGCGAGGTCAACGCCCTCGGCGCGGACATCGTGTCCGGCCTGCGGATCCTTCGTGGCATCGGCGGTGAGCGGCGGTTCTCCGGCCGCTTCCGCGAGACCAGCCAGCGCGTGCGCCGGGCCGGCGTCGAGGTCGGCAAGGCCGAGTCGTGGCTGGCCGCGGCCGAGGTCGCGATGCCCGGCCTGGTCACCGTGGTGATCACGTGGCTGGGCGCGCGGCTGGCCGTGGGCGGCACCATCGACCTCGGGCAGCTGGTGGCGTTCTACGGCGTTTCGATGTTCCTCATCTGGCCGGTCTCCGCCGCCACGGAAGCCGTCGGGTCGTTGACGTCCGGCCTGGTGGCGTCGCGGAAGGTGGTGGCGCTGCTGGCGCTGCACCCGGCGCTGGCGGACCCCGAAACGCCGGTGCGGCTGCCCGACGGGCCGCTCGACTTGGCGGACACGGAGTCCGGGGTGCGGGTCGCGGCCGGGCAGCTGACGGTCGTCGACTTCGGCGCCGGCGGCGAGGCGGTGGCCGACCGGCTGGCCCGGTTCGCCGACCCGGCCGCGGGCGAGGAAGTGCTGGTCGGCGGAGTCCGGGCGGACCAGGTCGCGCTCGTGGAGCTGCGGCGGCGGGTGGTGTACGCGCACAACCAGGACATCTGGTTCTCCGGCGTGCTGCGCGAGCAGCTGACGCCGGCGCGGCCGAGCGGCGTGGACATCACCGACGCGCTGTACGCGGCCGACGCCGACGACATCGTCGAGGCGCTGCCCGACGGCGTCGACGAGGTGATCGGCGAGCGCGGCCGCGAGGTGTCCGGCGGCCAGCGGCAACGGCTGAACCTGGCCCGCGCGCTGGCGGTGGACGCGGACGTCCTGGTGCTGGACGAGCCGACGTCGGCGGTCGACGCGCACACGGAGGCACGCATCACCGAGCGCGTCGCGGCCCTGCGCCGCGGCAAGACGACGGTGGTGTTCAGCCAGAGTCCATTGTGGACACATGTGGCCGACGAGGTATTCACGACGAAGGTGGTGACGGTGTGAAGCGGCTCCCCACGGCGTCCCGGCGGGACGTCCGCCGCTGGGCGTTGCGGACGGCGGCGGCCCACAAGCGCGAGGTCGCGCTGCTGCTCGGCGCGCTCGCCGTGTCCACGCTGATCGGGCTGGCCGGCCCGCAGCTGCTCGGTTCGCTGGTCGACGCCGTCGCGGCCGGGACCACGACCACGCACGTCGACGTGCTGGCGGGCGTGTTCGTCGTGATCCTGCTGCTGCAGGCGCTGTCGCGGAAGGTCGCGCGGATGCGCGGCGCGGTGTTCGCCGAGCTGGTGCTGGCCGAGACCCGCGAGGAGTTCGTCGGCACGGCGCTGCAGCTGCCGCTCGGCACCGTCGAGGCAGCCGGCACCGGCGACCTGCTCAGCCGGGCCACCACCGACCTCGGCCGGATCGACCACGCGGCGCGGTTCGCGGCGCCGGAGATCCTGGTCGCGGCGGTGACCGTGGTGTTCACGGTGGCGGCGATGGTGCTGACGTCACCACTGCTGGCCCTGGGCCTGCTGGTCGCGGCACCGCTGCTGATCAGCGTCAACGTCTGGTACCAACGGCGGATCCCGGCGCTGATGCAGGCGATGCTGGACCGCTGGGCGGACCTGACGACCAGCGTCCACGAGACGGCCGAGGGCGCGCGGACGGTCGAGGCGCTCGGGCTGACCGAACGCCGGGTCACCGGCGCCCACGACGACCTGGACCGGAGCATCCTCGGCGAACGCCGGATGCGGGCGCTGCAGCTGCGCTGGCTGCCGTCGCTGGAGATCAGCTACGTGCTGCCGCTGGCCGTCATGCTGCTGCTCGGGCTGCTCGCGTACACGCGCGGCTGGGCCGGGCTCGGTGAGATCACCACGATGCTGCTGTACATGCAGGCGATGGCGAACCCGCTCAACTCCGCGCTGTTCTGGCTGGAGGACCTGCAGGTCGCGGCGGCCGCGGCCCGCCGGATCCTCGGCATCCGCGAGGTCGCGGTCGAGGAGACCCCGAAGGTGACGCAGGTGCCGCGCGGGCGCGACATCGACGTGCACGACGTCCGGTTCGCCTACACCGCCGACCGCGAAGTGCTGCACGGCATCGACCTGCGCGTCCCGCGCGGCGAGCGGCTGGCGATCGTCGGACCGTCGGGCGCGGGCAAGTCGACGCTCGGGCGGCTGCTGGCCGGCATCGCGGTGCCGTCCGCGGGCTCGGTGCGCATCGGCGGCCGGGACGTCTCGGCGCTGGCCGACGACGTGCTGCGCGGCGAGGTCCTGCTGCTGACCCAGGAGCACCACGTCTTCTCGGGGACGCTCCGGCAGAACCTGGCCCTGCCGGCCCGCCGCGCGGGCGGCGACTGGCCGGACGTCGAGCTGACGGCGGCCCTGGAGTCGGCGGGCGCGTCCGGCTGGGTCGCGGGCCTGCCGGACGGCCTCGACACGAAGATCGGCTCGGGCGCGTACCCGGTGCCGGCGGCGGTCGCGCAGCAGCTGGCGCTGGCCCGGGTCGTGCTCGCGGACCCGCACACGCTGGTGCTCGACGAGGCGACGTCCCTGCTGGACACGGGCTCGGCGCGCGACCTGGAGCGTTCGCTGAACAGCGTGCTGGCCGGCCGCACGGTGATCGCGATCGCCCACCGCCTGCACACGGCGGCGGCGGCCGACCGCGTCGCGGTGGTCGAGGGCGGCCGCATCACGGAGCTGGGCCCGCACGCGTCACTGCTGGCGGCGGGCGGTTCGTACGCCCGCCTGGTGGCGGCGGCGAGCTGAGTCCGGAATGTCCGGACTCGCCGACGTGTTGCTCCCCGGTAGATGACCGGCTACCTGGGGAGTGACATGTCGTCTTTCGTCATGACGGCTGCGGAGCGCGAAGCGTTCCTGAGCGGGGTGCACGTCGGGGTGCTGGCGGTGGAGCGCGCCGGACGCGCACCGCTGGCGGTCCCGGTCTGGTACGACTACGCACCGGGCGGCGAGCTGCTGATCTGGATGGAACGCGACACGGTCAAGGACCGCGCGATCCGCGCGGCGGGCCGGCTGAGCCTGGCCGCCCAGGACGAGACACCGCCGTACAGGTACGTGACGGTGGAGGGCCCGGTGATCGCGAACGACGAGCCCCCGACGCGCGAACAGGCGTTGCGGATAGCAGGCCGGTATTGGCCGGCGGAGCAGGCGAAGGAGTACGTCGACTCGGCGCTGGGCCCGCAGTCGGTGCTCGTGCGGGTGCGGCCGGAGAAGTGGCTCTCGAACGACCAGAGCAAGACCTGACCTGACCGGTCCGGGGTTGGGCCGACTCGCGTGATTGAGCAGCCGACACGCGTGATCACCGGGACGACACGCGTACCTGGATGGACGACTCGCGTACCCAGAGAGTCGACTCGCGTACCTGGGGAGTCGGGGCTGCGTGCCGGGAGGGTCGACGCGGTGGCCGGGGAGGCGACACCCTCCCCGGCCGGTGCGTCAAGCCTTGATCAGCGCGTCCACCGCGCTGTAGAACATGCCGAGACCGTCGTCGGACGGGCCGGTGAGTGCGTCGATCGCGTGCTCCGGGTGCGGCATGAGCCCGACCACGCGGCCGTTCTCGCTGCGGATGCCCGCGATGTCGTTGCGGGAGCCGTTCGGGTTGCCGCCGACGTAGCGGAACACGACACGGTCCTCGGCTTCCAGCGCGTCCAAAGTGGACTGCTCGGCCACGTAGCAGCCGTCGATGTTCTTCATCGGGATGAGGATCTCGGCGCCCTGCTCGTACCGCGAGGTCCACGCCGTCGAGGTGTTCTCGACGCGCAGCCACTGGTCGCGGCAGATGAAGTGCAGGCCCTGGTTGCGGATCATCGCGCCCGGCAGCAGGCCGGCCTCGCAGAGGATCTGGAACCCGTTGCAGATGCCGAGCACCGGCATCCCGGCCCGCGCGGCCTCGATCACCGACGTCATCACCGGCGCGAACCGGGCGATGACGCCCGCGCGCAGGTAGTCGCCGTACGAGAAGCCACCCGGGACGACCACGGCGTCGACGCCGCGCAGGTCCTCGTCGGCGTGCCACAGGGGCACGGCCTCCGCGTCGGCGTAGCGGACCGCGCGGGCCGCGTCGCCGTCGTCGAGGGTGCCCGGGAAGGTGATGACGCCGATGCGGGCGCTCACGCGCCGACCCGCGTGATGGTCCACTGCTCGATCACCGGGTTCGCGAGGAAACCTTCGGCGATCTTCTCGAGCGTCGCGTCGTCGACGGAGTCGTCGACCTCGATCTCGAAGTGCTTGCCCTGGCGGATCTCCTTGATCCCGGTGAAGCCGAGACGGCCGGCGGCGCCGAGCGCGGCCTGTCCCTGCGGGTCGAGGATTTCGGGCTTGGGCATGACGTCGACGACAACTCGGGCCACGGCAGGCTGCTCCTTATTCACGCAGGTCGTGGGTACCCGGCGAGCATAGTTCACCCGGTTCACCGGACCCGCGCCCAGGTGGCGAGGGCCACCGGAAAACCTAGACTGGCCCACGGCGCGGTGCTGCGCCATGATGAGTCGTTGACATCGCGCCAACAGCGAGTGGAGGCACCGTGGCCGTCCAGGACTCCTTTGACTACGTGATCGTCGGTGCGGGCAGCGCCGGGTGCGTGCTGGCGAACCGCCTCACCGAGGATCCGTCGGCGCAGGTCCTGCTGCTGGAGGCGGGCGGCGAGGACACCGCCGACGAAGTCCGCATTCCGGCCGCGTTCGCGTCGCTGTTCAAGACCCGGTGGGACTGGAACTACGAGACCGTCGAGCAGAAGCACACCGGCAAGTCCGCGTACTGGCCGCGCGGGAAGATGCTCGGCGGCTGCTCGTCGATCAACGCCATGATCTACATCCGCGGCAACCGCGCCGACTACGACGGCTGGCGCGATTCCCACGGTGCCGAAGGCTGGGGCTGGGACGACGTCCTCCCCTACTTCAAGCGCGCCGAGGGCAACCAGCGCCTCGGCGGGCCGCTGCACGGCACCGACGGCCCGCTGAACGTCGAGGACCGCCGGTTCACCCACGAGCTGTCGAGCGCGTGGGTCGACTCCGCCGTCGCGTGGGGCCTCAAGCGCACCGACGACTTCAACGGCGAGAGCCAGGAAGGCGCCGGCAACTACCAGGTGACCTGCAAGAAGGGCCGTCGCTGGTCCACTGCGGACGCCTACCTGCGCCCGGCGCTCGACCGGCCGAACCTCACCGTGAAGACCGGCGCGCAGGCCACCCGGATCGTGTTCGAGGGCACGCGCGCGATCGGCGTGTCCTATGTGGACAACGGCGTCGAGCGCACCGCGCGCGCGTCGGCCGAAGTGCTGCTCAGCGGCGGCGCGGTCAACTCGCCGCAGCTGCTGATGGTCTCCGGCGTCGGCCCGGCCGAGCACCTGCGCGAGCACGGCATCGACGTCGTCACCGCGTTGCCGGGCGTCGGCGAGAACCTGCACGACCACCCCGCGTGCGGGATCATCTGGTCCACCCGCGGCACCACCGACCTGGTGAACGCCGCCACGCCGGCCGGACTCGTGCGCTACCAGCTGACCAAGCGCGGGCCGCTGGCGTCGAACATCGGTGAGGCGGGCGCGTTCTTCCCGACCGGCGACGGCCTGCCCGCGCCGGACATGCAGATCCACGTGGCACCGACGTTGTTCTACGACAACGGGATGCGCGAACCGACCGTCCCCGGTTTCACGTCGGCGGCGACGCTGGTGGACGTCGCCAGCCGCGGCCGGCTGCGGCTGAAGTCGGCGAACCCCTTGTGGAAGCCGGAAATCGACCCGGCCTACTACGCGGAATCGAAGGACATGGACGCGATGATCGCCGGGCTGAAGGCGCTCGTCGAGATCGGGAAGTCGGGGCCGCTCAAGCGATTCCTCGACAAGCCGTTCCTGCCCGCGCGGCACGACCTGACCGACGCCGAGTTCGTGGAGCACATCCGCGAGAACACGCAGACGCTGTACCACCCGGTCGGGACGTGCGCGATGGGCACCGGCGAGCAGGCGGTGGTCGACCCGCAGCTGCGGGTGCGCGGGATCGAGGGGCTGCGGGTGGTGGACGCGTCGGTGATGCCGGTGGTGCCGCGCGGGAACACGAACGCGCCGACGATCATGGTGGCGGAGAAGGCGGCGGACCTCATCCGGGGGCGCTGAGGGCGGGCGGGCCGCGGCCCCCGGTATCCAGTTTACCGGGGGCTACCGACAGTTCCGGGGCTGCGGACGCGAGTTGTCCACAACCCCGGAGCCGGTCAGCGCTTGCCGTGGAGGATGGTCACCAGCTTGGCGACCATGGCGTCCGTCGAAGGCTTGCGGGTGAACGACGTCAGCGTCAGCGGCGCCGTGAAGCGTTGGCGGGCGATGGCCTTGGTGCGGGCGAACTCGCGCAGGCCCTCCGGGCCGTGGATGCGGCCGAAGCCCGAGTCGCCCACGCCGCCGAACGGCAGGGATGCGATGCCCGCGAACGAGAGCGGGGCGTTGATCGACGTCATGCCCGTGCGCAGCTTTTCCGCCAGCTCGACGCCGCGGGACTTCGAAAACACCGTCGAGCCCAGGCCGTACTTCGTGTTGTTCGCCTTCTCGATCGCTTCGTCCATGTTGCGGACCTTCGCGATGGTCACCGTCGGGCCGAACGTCTCCTCCGTGACGGCTTCGGAGTCCTCCGGGACGTCGATCAGGACCGTCGGCTGCGCGTACCGGTCGCCGACCGAGTCCTCGCCGCCCAGCACCGCCTTGCCGCCGCGGGCCACGGCGTCCTGGATGTGGCGCCTGATCACGCCGAGCTGCGACGGCATCGTCACCGGGCCGTACTGGGCGGCCTCGTCCGAGCCCGCGCGGACGTCCTTCGACTTCTCGACGACCTTCGCGACGAACTCGTCGTGCACCTTCTCGTGGACGTACACCCGCTCGACGCCGATGCAGGTCTGGCCGGAGTTGGAGAACGCGCCCCAGACCGTCGCGTCGGCCGCGGCGTCCAGGTCGGCGTCCGCGTCGACCAGCACCGGGTCCTTGCCGCCCGCCTCGATGACGACCGGGGTGAGCGTCTCGGCGGCCGCGGCCATGATCCGCTTGCCGGTGGCGGTCGAGCCGGTGAACGCGATCTTGTCGACGCCCGCGCCGACCAGCGCCGCGCCCGTCTCGCCGAAGCCGGTGATCAGCTGCAGCACCGGCTGCTCGGGGACGATCTCGGCGAACGCGTCGACCAGCCACTTGCCGACGCCCGGGGTGTACTCGCTGGGCTTGAAGACGACGGCGTTGCCCGCCGCGAGCGCGTAGGCGATCGAGCCGAGCGGCGTGAACACCGGGTAGTTCCACGGGCCGATCACGCCGACGACGCCGAGCGGCTGGTACTCGACGGTGGCCGCCTGGTTCGACATCAGCAGTCCGGCCGAGCGCTTCTGCTTGCCGAGGATCTTCTTCGCGTGCTTGCCGGCCCACGCGATGTGCTCGATGGCCAGGACGCTCTCGAGCTGCGCGTCGGCGATCGGCTTGCCGGTCTCGTCGCGCACCACCTGGCACAGCTGCGGCAGCCGTCGCGTCAGCACGCCCTTCCAGCCGCGAAGCCGCTCCGCGCGGCCGGCGAAGCCGAGGTCAGCCCACCACTTCGCCGCAACGCGCGCCCGCACGACGGCGGCCTGCACGTCCTCGGCGCTGTGCACCGGGTAGGTCCCGACGACCTCGTCGGTCGCCGGGCTCAGCGAGTCGAAGGTCTCGCCGAGGGACGTCGGCTTAGGCTGGACGGCAGTCATCGGCGTCTCCCGCAAGGTCGAGGTTCAGCCCAGGTTACGACGTTACTGACGTGGTGCCAATAGCGCCCGCGGGCTTCGCCACCAGCATTGCACCGGCGATCGCCGCAGCAAAGACACCGAACACCGGCGCGAGCCACAGCGGCAGCACGCCCACCGCCAGTGAGCCGAGCCCGAAGCCGCACGCCTGCACCGTGAACGACAGCGAGAAACCCGCTGACCTGCGGTTCTTCGGCAGCAGCCGCTGCAGGTTGACGGAGGTCGCGGCCACCAGCGGCCCGGTGCACCCGCCGATCACGGCCACCGAAGCGATCAGGCCCGGCCAGCCGAAGTCGCCCGCGAGGGCAAGTCCGCCGACGATGAACCCGCCGAGGAACAGCCGCGGGTCGCCGGTCTTGCCGCGCCACGCGTAGAGCGCGCTGCCCACGATGCTCGCGCCGCTGAGCACCGCGATCACCACCGGCGCGGCCGTGTCGGGCGCGCCGAGCCGCTGGACGAGCGGCAGCGGCGCGACCTCGATCGTCGACAGCAGCAGCCCGACGGTGAACGCGCAGCACAGCCACGGCAGGTAGGTGCCGACGCCGACCGGTGGCACGTCCGGCCCGGTTTCTTCCCGTTCGCGCTCGGCCGCGCGGCGCGGGACGAGCACGGCGGCGCCCACGCAGGCGGCGGCCATCGCGGCGAGCGGCACGAACGGACCGGCCAGGTCGAGCAGCGCGACCAGCGCCGGGCCGCCGATGAGCACGCCTTCGAGCAGCATCGCGTCGACGGAGATGGCCCGCGGCAGCAGCGCGTCGTCGACGGTGTCCGCGAGCAGCGTCCGGAACCCGCCGGACAACGCGCCCGCGGTGGCGCCGGGCAGCAGGACCAGCGCGAGCAGCACGGCGGTCGGCGCGGCCGCCGACGCCGCGAAGGCGAGCACGGCGAAGCCGGCGGCGGTCAGGAGCAGCAGCGCGGGCAGGCCGCGCGTCACGCCGACGCGGTCCAGCAGCCGCCCGACCGGCACCGCGCCGGCCATCTCGGCGACGACGTAGACCGACATCAGCACCCCGCCGAGCCGGTAGGAGCCAGTGGTGGCCGTGGTCAGCAGGGTGAACGCGAGCGGCGCCATGGTCGCCGGGAGCCGGGCGAACTGGACGCCCGCCGACCAGCGCCAGTAGGCGCGATGGGTGAACAACGACATGGGAGCACGCTCTTACGGCGGCGGTTTGCGCCATACTGATTCGGGCACGAGCGAATCCGGGGTCGCCATGATCGAGCTGGTCCTGAGCGCGGCCGGCAGCCAGCGCGTCCGCTTCGCGATCTCGCCGCTGGAGGAGGTCCTCGGCGCCGTCCAGACGCTGCTCGGGCTCCGCGGGCACCCGGCGCACCTGCCGTGGGTGTCCGCCGCCCCCGCGCTCGACGTCCCCGAGCTGGCGGCGGTCCTGAGCGCGCGGCACTACATCACCGAGTTCCTGAGCCCGCCGCCCGAGGGGCCGGAAACCACCGCCGAGGCCCAGCTGCGGGTGGTCCGCGAGACGCCGCCGCACCAGGTCGCGCTGGAGCTGGCGATGGTCGACGCCGACCTTTCGCTGCTCCCGGCCGACCCGGCGGCCGCGCGGGACCTGCTGGCCGGCCAGCTCGAGACCGTCTGGAACGCGCTGCTCGCCCCGCGGTGGCCGCGCCTGCGCGAGCTGCTGGCCGCCGACATCGCCTACCGGACGCGGCTGCTCGGCTCCGGGGGCATCACCGCGATGCTGGCCGGACTCCACCCTCAGGTCCGGCTGACCGGGACGTCGGTGCTGGTCGACGTCCGCTCCCGCGAACGGCTCGAGATCGACTCCCGCGGCCTGCTGTTCATCCCGGCGGTGTTCGCGTGGCCGAACGTCGGGGTGGTGACGGTGCCGCCGTGGCAGACGTCACTGCTCTACCCCGCCCGCGGCGTCGCGTCGCTGTGGACGTCGGCGACGGCGCCGCCGGAACCGCTGGCCGAGGTGCTCGGCCGGACCCGGGCGCTGCTGCTGACCGGCCTGGACGCCCCAGCCGCGACGGCCGACTTGGCGCGCCGCTTCGACCTCGCCCCGGCGACGGTGTCGGCGCACCTGACGGCGTTGCGCGCGGCCGGGCTGCTGACGTCGGAGCGCAGCGGGCACCGGGTGCTGTACCGCCGCACCGGCCTCGGCGACGCGTTGCTGACCGGCAAACTCTGACTAGGGTGGAATCACGACCCGTGAAGGAGAATCATCGATGCGTATCGTCCATTTCGGACATGCCTGTGTGCTGCTGGAGACCGGCTCGGAGCGGATCCTGATCGACCCCGGCACGTTCTCCACGGACTTCGAGCGCGAGCGTGAGCTGGCCGCCGTGCTGATCACGCACCAGCACTTCGACCACCTCGACGTCGAGCGGCTGCCGAAGGTGCTCGAAGCCAACCCGGACGCGAAGCTGATCGTCGACCCCGGCTCGGCCGAGGCCGTCGGGAAGCTGGGTGTCCCGTTCGACATCGCGAACGTCGGGGACGCGTTCGCGATCGGGGACACGTCGATCAAGGCCGTCGGCGGCGAGCACGCCGTGATCCACAGCGACATCCCGACGATCCCGAACATCGGCTACGTCTTCGACGACGGCGCGTTCTTCCACCCCGGCGACTCGTTCTTCGTGCCGGAGCAGCACATCGACGTCCTCGGCCTGCCGACCGGCGCGCCGTGGCTCAAGGCCGGCGAGGCGGTCGACTACCTGCGCGCGGTGGCGCCGCGGATCGCCGTGCCGATCCACGAAGCCGTGCTCGCCAACCCGGGCATGCACTACGGCCTGTTCGGCAACCTCGCACCCGAAGGCACCGAAGTGAAGGTGCTCGACCGCGCGGAGCCGGCAAAGCTCTAGGCGGCGACGGCGCGCAGTGAGCCGTAGGTCGCGCCGAACGCGCGGTTCTCCAGGGCGACGTCGACGGCGTCGAGGAGGGCCTGGCGGAGGCCGGGGCGGGTGAGGTCGATGGCGTCGACGCCGAGCCGGACCAGGCCGCCCCGGCGCGCGGCGCGGGCGGCCGCCAGCACCAGCGCGAAGCAGCGGACAGTCTCGGTGCGCTGCGACTGGCTGGTGAACTCCTGGACGCGGGCGCGGCGCACCTCGCCGGTGACGAGGTCGCGCACCGCGCCGAGGTCCGCGCACAGGCGGAAGCCGTGCTCGCCCAGCGCCTGAAGCGTGCCCTGGGACGCGATCCAGCGCGGCGGCGCGAAGCCGTCCACGGCCAGCCCGGCGGCGTCCAGCGCGGCCTTCGCGGCGATCAGCCGCAGCCGCGCCTCGTGCGCGGGCAGCGTCGCGAACTCCGCCTTCTTGCCCAGGTACACCGTGCGGTGCGTGGGCGTGACGACGTGGTCGTAGCCGTGCAGCAGCACGGAATCACCACGGCGGGCGCGGGTGCGCACCCACTCCGTCACCGGGCCTTCGCCGGTGCGCGCGGCGTACAGCACCGACAGCGGCACTTTGCGGCGGTCGAGCTCGGCCGCGAGATCGGCGCACCGGTGCAGCGTGCGCGGGGTGATGCCCGACAGCGAAACCAGCAACTGAGCGTCCACGCCACCATTGGGACGCACGCGTCTGACGTCGGCGTGAACTGCGCAGAACGGGCGGGCGGCCGTTGCCGGAAGGGTCAGCCGCCTTCACTCAGGCGCTGGACCGCCACGGCGATGCGCTCGCGCAGGTCGGGGTCGGCGACCACACCATCGGCGACCGCGGCGCGCGGGACCGGGATCCGCGCGCAGGCTTCCTCGACGATCTCGGCGCCCGCGTACGTCAGCACCTTGCGCAACGAGTCGTGTGCGTCGCCGCCGCCAGTCGGCGCCGCCACGGACGAGGCGTTGATCCAGGCGACCGGCTTGCCGTAGATCTCACCACCGCCGACCGTCCAGTCGAGCAGGTTTTTGAACGACCCCGGCAGGCCGCCGGCGTACTCCGGGGTGCAGATCAGCACCGACGTCGCGGCCGCGATGGCCGCGCGCAGCGAAGCGACGGCGGGGTGCAGCGGGTCGCGGTCGTCATCGGGGTTGAAGTGCGGGAGATCGCCGAGTCCGGTGAACGTCGTGGTCTCCGTGAGGGTCGCGACGGTCCCCAGTACCGCCGCATTGCCCGAGCCTGCTCGCAGGCTGCCGCAGATCAGCAGGATCACGGGGCCAGTCTGCCAGGCACAGCCCGGTGATGCGGTGATAAGCCTCGATGTAGCGGTCCCGCGTGGCCGTCACCACTTCGGGCGGCAACGGCGGCAACGGGGACGCGCAGTCCCAACCGGACACCGGGTCGACGAGCCAGTCGCGCACGTGCTGCTTGTCGAACGACGGCCGGCCGGGCCGGTGGCCGTCGGCGGGCCAGTAGCGCGCCGAATCCGGCGTCAGCACCTCGTCGGCCAGCACCAGGCCGCCGTGCGCGCCGATGCCGAACTCGAACTTCGTGTCGGCCAGCAGCAGGCCCTGCTCCGCGGCGCGCGCGGCACCGCGGCGGTACAGCTCGAGCGACGCCTCGCGGACCTCCTCCGCGAGCGCGCGGCCGAGGACCGAGACGAACGTGTCGAAGTCGATGTTCTCGTCGGGTTCGCCGGGACGGGCCTTTGTGGACGGCGTGAAGATCGGCTCGGGCAGCCGGGCCGCCTCGGCGAGCCCGGGCGGCGGCACGACGCCGCACACCGCGCCGTCACGGCGGTAGTCCGCGTAGCCGCGGCCGGTCAAGTAGCCGCGGACAACGGCCTCCACCGGCAGCATCTCGAGCCGCTCGACCAGCATCGCCCGGCCACGCACGGCGTCGGGGATCCCCGGCCCGTCGCTGGCCACGAGGTGGTTCGGCAGGACGTCGGCGAGCTCACCGAACCAGAACACGCTCATCGCCGTGAGCACCCGGCCCTTGTCCGGAACCGGGGTGACAAATACACGTTCAAAAGCCGAAATTCGGTCGGAAGCAACGATCAGGAGCCGGTCGTCGCCCGCGTCGTACAGGTCGCGGACCTTGCCGGTGACGAGCTTGGGGTGTCTGGGGAGGGGTGTCACGCACTGAACCCTAACGGGCACGCTCCGCCACCGAGGATGATGCTGCACATGCCGCTGACATGGGCCTCGATGACCACCGACTACGGGCTGCGCGACGGCTTCGTGGCGGCCTGCCACGGCGTGATCGCGCGGCTGGCGCCCGCCGTGCGGGTCATCGACGTGACGCACGAGGTGCCGCCCCAGAACGTCCGCCACGGGGCCATGGCGCTGGCGCAGACGGCGCCCTACCTGCCGGAGGCCGTGCACGTCGCCGTGGTCGACCCGGGCGTCGGCACGGCGCGGCGTGGGGTGGTCGTCGTCGCCGAGGGCGGGCTGCTGGTCGGGCCGGACAACGGCCTGCTGCTGCCCGCCGCGCGGGCCCTCGGCGGGGTCCGGGCCGCGTACGAGCTGACCGAGCCGTCGCTGCGGCTGCCGGTGACGTCGGCGACGTTCCACGGACGGGACGTCTTCGCGCCCGCGGCCGCGCACCTTGCATTGGGCGTCTTGCCGTCTGCATTCGGCAACGCCGTCGAGACGCTGGTGGAGCTGCCCGAGCCGTTCGTGGCGGCGTTCCCCGGCAAGCTGGTGTCGGAAGTGCTGACGGTCGACCACTTCGGCAACGTCCAGCTGGCCGCGACGCCGGCGGATCTCGAGCTGAGCGGGCTGACCGGCGCGGTTTCGGTGCACAGCGAGCGGGTCGCGGTGATCACGGCGGTCGGGCGGACGTTCGCGGACGTGCCCATCGGGGCGAGCGTGCTCTTCGCGGACTCGGCGGGCCGGCTCGCCGTCGCCGTCAACGGCGGCTCGGCGGCGGCCGTGCTCGGGCTGGGCCCGGCCCAGGAGTGCACGATCACCTCGTCGCCGACGGCCACCTGACCCGGCAGTCCACAGTCGTGAGTGGGAAACAGTGTTCTAACACTGTTTCCCACTCACGACCGCGTCAGAGCACCTGCGAGAGGAACCGTTGCAGGCGCGGGCTTTGCGGGTCATCGAACAGCTGCGCCGGCGGGCCCTGCTCCACGATCCTGCCCGCGTCCATGAACGCGACCTCGTCGGCGACGCTGCGGGCGAAGCCCATCTCGTGGGTGACCACGATCAGCGTCAGCCCGCGTTCGGCCAGGCCCGCCATCAGCGTCAGCACACCCTTGACCAGCTCCGGGTCGAGCGCGCTGGTGGCCTCGTCGAACAGCATGACCTCGGGGTCCATCGCCAGCGCCCGGGCGATCGCGACGCGCTGCTGCTGCCCGCCCGACAACGCGCTGGGCCGGTACGGCGCCTTGTCGGCCAGGCCGACGTCCGCCAGCCGGGCGCGGGCGATCGCCGCCGCTTCCTCCTTGCTCAGCTTCTTCACGCTGCGCAGCGGCAGCACGATGTTGTCCAGCACGCTCCGGTGGCCGAAGAGGTTGAAGTGCTGGAACACCATGCCGACACGCTGACGCAGGGCGTCCGGGTCGGACCGGATCACGGACTCGCCGTCGAGCAGCAGGTCGCCGGAGTCGGGCTCCTGCAGGCGGTTCACGCACCGCAGGAGCGTCGACTTGCCGGAACCGGACGGCCCGATCACGCAGGTCGTCTTGCCGCTCGGCACCTTCAGGTCGACCCCGCGCAGGACTTCCAGCGTGCCGAAGCTGACGTGGATGTCCCGCAGTTCCACACTGGACGAACGCACCGCTGTCGTCGTCACCACGCGCTCACCCTTCCGCCGGGACCGATCTCCACCGGGTCGCCTTCGTCCGGCTCGTCGGCCCGGACCTTGCGCCCGGTCCGGAGCTTCTTGTCGATGTAGTTCACCAGGTGCGTCAGCGGCACCGTGATCACCAGGTAGACGAACCCGGCCGCGACCAGCGGCGACAGGTTCCCGGTGTTGGCCGCCAGGTCCTGCCCGATCCGGAACAGCTCGCGCTGCTCGGACAGCAGGCCGAGGAAGTACACCAGGCTGGAGTCCTTGACCAGCGAGATGAACTGGTTCACCAGGGCGGGCAGCACGCGCCGGACGCCCTGCGGGATGACGATCAGCAGCATCGCCTTGCTGTAGCTCATCCCGAGCGCGCGGCTGGCCTCCAGCTGTCCTTTTTCGACACTCTGGATGCCGGCCCGGAAGATCTCGCCGATGTAGGCGGCGGCGATCAGGCTCAGCGCCAGGATGCCCAGCGGGTACGGGTTGGTGCCGACGACGTCCCGGGCGAGCGTGCCGAGACCCTGGCCGATCACGAGGATGGTCAGGATCGCCGGCAGGCCGCGGAAGATGTCGGTGTACACCCGGGCCGGCCAGCGCAGCCACGCCTTGGTGGACAGGCCCATCACCGCGACGACCATGCCGAGCACGGTGCCGATCACCGCGGAGGTGAACGCCAGGATCAGTGTGTTGAGCAGACCGGTCTTCAGCAGGTCCGGGAAGACCTGCCAGATGTACTCCCAGTCGAGGAAGGTGTCGAAGAACTGATCCATCGCGGTTCTACTGCCCCGCCTTGAACTCCGCCGGCACCGGCGCGGTGGCCTCGAACTGGTCGTGCACCTTCACCCAGGTGCCGTCCGCGATGACCTTCTTCAGGCCGTCGTTGACCTTGGTGATGAGGTCGGTGTTGCCCTTCTTGAAGGCGAACCCGTGCGGGATGGTCGTGGTGATCGCCTTGGTCACCTTGAGCTTCGCGTCCGGGTTGTTCTTCGCGTAGTCCTCGGCGGTGGCCTGGTCGAACACCGCGCCGTCGACCGCGCCGGTCTTGAGCGCGGCCAGCGCGGCGGCGTCGTTCGGGAACCGGACGGCCTGCGCGGTCGGCGCGTTCGTGCCGAGCCAGGTGTCCGACACCGTTCCCTGGACGACGCCGATCCGCTTGCTCGCCAAGGAGTTCTCGTCCGTGATGCCGGCGGTCTCCTTGGCTTCGATGCCGAGGGACTGGTAGTTGTACGGCGCCGAGAAGTCGACGGTCTTCTTGCGGGCGTCGGTCTGCGAGATCGCCGAGCTGCCGATGTCGAAGGTGCCGTTCGCGACCTGGCCGAGCAGCGCCGAGAAGTCCGTCGCGACGAACTCCAGCTTCAGGCCCTCTTTCTGCGCGATGGCCTTGAGCAGCTCGTTGTCGAAGCCGGTGAAGGTGCCGTTCTCCTGGTAGGCGTTCGGCTTCGAGTCGCTCAGCGTGCCGACGCGCAGGGTCTTGTCACCGCCGCCGCTGTCCGAGCCGCCGCCACACGCCGTGAGCGCGGCCAGCAGCGTCGCCGCGATCGCCGTGACCAGTGTCTTCTTCATGGGTCTCCTAACCCTGGAACCCGGCCGGCACCGGAGCGGTCGGCAGGAACTGCTGGTGCAGCTTAAGCCAGGTACCGTCGGAGATCACCTGCTTGAGCCCGGCGTCGATCTTGCCGAGCAGTTCGGTGTTGCCCTTCTTCACCGCGAAGCCGTGCGGCACGTCCGTGACGAAGCTCTTCACGACGACGAGCTTGGCGTCGGGGTTGTCGGTGACGTTCTTCTCGGCGATGCTCTGGTCCAGGATGTACGCGTCGACGGCGCCGGTCTTCAACGCGGTCAGCGCGGCGGCGTAGTCCGGGAAGCGCACGGCCTGCGCGGTCGGGACCGTGGTGCCCAGCCAGTGGTCGCCGACGGTCGCCTGGATGACGGCGACCCGCTTGCCCGCCAACGCCTTCTCGTCGGTGACCGGCGTGCCCTGCTTGGCCTGGATGCTCATGGTCTCGAAGTCGTAGGCCGCCGAGAAGTCGACGGTCTTCTTGCGCTCGTCCGTCTGCGCGATCGCCGAGCTGGCGATGTCGTAGCGGCCGGACGCGACCTGGCCGAGCAGCGCGGAGAAGTCCGTCGCGGCGAACTCCAGCTTCAGGTTCTGCTTGGCCGCGATGGCCTTGAGCAGCTCGTTGTCGAAGCCGGTGTAGTTGCCGTCCTTGAGGAAGATGTTCGGCGGCGCGTCGCTGAGGGTGCCGACGTGCAGCGTCGGGAAAGCGCTGTCCGAGCCACTGCCGCACGCGGTGAGCGTGAGGGCCGCGGCCAGTACGGTGACGATCAGCTTCTTCATGTCACGCACCCAGGTTCTTCACGGGCAGGCCGGGGCCGCCCTGCTGGAGTTCCTTCGACAGCGGTGTCGTCTTGTAGAACTGGCCGTAGATGCGCGCGACCGTGCCGTCCGCGATGGCCTTCGCGAGCCCGTCGTTCAGCTTCTTCAGCAGGTCGGGATCGGTCTTGGCGACGGCGAACGCCGACGGCGTGTCCTTGTCCTCGACGGTGTAGCCGAGCTCCAGCGGCACCGCGGGGTTCTGGTCCAGGTACTTCTGGCCGATGTCCTGCGGCACGACCCAGCCGTCCAGCGTGCCGTTCTTCAGCTGCGCGAAACCCGCGTTGTAGTCGGGGAAGCGGACGACCTGGGCCCCGTTGGTCTTGCCCGCGAACTCGTCCTGCACCGAACCCTGGACGACGCCGAGCCGCTTGCCCGCGAACGCCGCCGGGTCCTTGAGGTTCGCGCCCTTCTCGGTCACGATCGTCGTGAAGCCGGTGTTGTACCCGTTGGAGAAGGAGACCGTCTTCTTGCGCGCCTCGGTGCTCGAAATCGTCGAGCTGCCGATGTCGAACTTGCCGGTCGCGACGCCGGCCAGCAGGCCGGAGAACTCGGTGCCGACGAACTCGACCTCGAAGCCCTCACGCTTCGCGATGTCGCGCAGCAGCTCGTTGTCGTAGCCGGTGAACCGGCCGTTCTCCAGGTAGATCGACGGCGGGGCGTCGCTCAGCGTGCCGACGCGCAGGGTCTTGCTCGCGGCCGAGGAGTCGGCACCGCCGCAGGCGGCCAAGGTCAGCGTCAGCGCGCCCGCGGTGACGACGGCGGCGATCTTCGACAGCGTGGATCTCATCGCTTCTTCCAGAGGTTGGCGCGCCGGTGGCGCGAGGAAAGCACGTCAGGTCATCTGGTAGACGATCTGACGCTCCGGGTTCAGCGGTCGAGATTAGGGATTTCGCCCGTTCGTGTGGATTCGTTCCAGTCCGTGGACTCGTGCGTCAGCTCACAGGATCGGCTGGGGCGCGTAGCCCGCCGCTTCGGGGAACTGCTCGAGCACCTGCGCGACGCGCTCGGCGACCTGCGTCACCTGACGCCCGGCCGTCCCGGTGAACGAGATCCGGTCGGCGAGCAGCTTGTCCAGCTCACCGCGGTCGAGCGGGATGCGCTCGTCGGCCGCGAACCGGTCGAGCAGGTCGTTCTCCGCGCGCCCTTCGCGCATCTCCAGCGCCACGGCGACGGAGTGCTCCTTGATGGCTTCGTGGGCCGTCTCACGTCCGACGCCCGCGCGGACCGACGCCATGAGCACCTTCGTCGTGGTGAGGAACGGCAGGTAGCGATCCAGCTCACGCTCGATGACGGCCGGGAAGGCGCCGAACTCGGCCAGCACCGTGAGGAACGTCTCCAGCAGGCCGTCGAGCGCGAAGAAGGCGTCCGGCAGCGCGACGCGGCGGACGACCGAGTCGGAGACGTCACCCTCGTTCCACTGGTCGCCGGCCAGCTCGCCGATCATCGACAGGTAGCCGCGCAGCACGACGGCGAGGCCGTTGACGCGCTCGCAGGAGCGGGTGTTCATCTTGTGCGGCATCGCGGACGAGCCGACCTGGCCGGGCTTGAAGCCCTCGGTGACCAGCTCGTGGCCGGCCATCAGCCGGATCGTCTTGGCCAGGCTGGACGGCGCCGCGGCGACCTGGACCACAGTGGACAGCACGTCGAAGTCGAGCGAGCGCGGGTAGACCTGGCCGACGCTGACGAACCGGCGGTTGAAGCCGAGGTGCTGCATCACGCGGTCTTCGAGTTCGTCCAAAGTGGACTCGTCGCCGAGCAGGTCGAGCATGTCCTGCGCCGTGCCGACCGGGCCCTTGATGCCGCGCAGCGGGTAGCGGCCGATGAGGTTGTCGAGCCGCTCGAAGGCGACCAGCAGCTCGTCGGCGGCCGTGGCGAACCGCTTGCCGAGGGTGGTGGCCTGCGCGGCGACGTTGTGCGAGCGCCCGGCCATGACGGTGTCGGTGTGCTCGACGGCGAGCACGGCCAGCCGGGCGAGCACGGCGGCGACGCGGGCGCGGACCAGCTCCAGCGAGCGGAGCAGCTGCAGCTGCTCGACGTTCTCGGTGAGGTCGCGCGAGGTCATCCCCTTGTGGATGTGCTCCTGCCCGGCCAGGTCGCTGAACTCCTCGATGCGCGCCTTGACGTCGTGGCGGGTGACCCGCTCCCGGGCCGCGATCGACCCGAGGTCGACCTGCCGCAGCACGCGCTCGTAGTCCTCGACGACACCGTCGGGCACGTCGACGCCGAGGTCCTTCTGCGCTTTGAGCACGGCGATCCAGAGCTGCCGCTCCAGGACGACCTTCTCCTCCGGAGACCAGAGCGAAACCAGCTCCGGCGACGCGTAGCGGGCGGCGAGCACGTTGGGAATGCGGGGCTTGTCCGTCACGGCTTTCACGATACCTGTGCAGGTCAGGCGAGGGTCGCGCGGATCGTGAGGGCGGTCGAGGCCCCCGGCGCCAGCGTCGTCAGCGGGCCGAGGACCTCCAGCTCGACGATCCGCGCGGGCGGGTCCAGGTCGCCCAGCTCCGCGAGCGGCTCCGGCAGCGGGTGCTCCAGCCAGATCTCCAGCGGCGAGCCCTCGTCCGGGTACTCGCCCGCCGGGTCGACGTCGAAGGACAGCGTCAATGCGCCGTAGGACACCCAGCCCGCCGTGCCCGGCACACCCAGCTTGCCGACGACGTCCTGCGGCGGCACGACCAGCCGGTCACCGTCCACTGTGTACTCCGGCGTGCCCGTCCCCGCCACCAGCGCGACGACGTCCGGCCGCTGGAGCCCGGCGGTGACCGCGCCGCCGCCGGGGCACTGTGTCACGTTCCACAGGGCCCAGCGCACTTCGCGGTCGCTGACGTTCTCCGCGCGCAGGTCCAGCCGGTAGCCGTCGTCGAGGATGGTTATCGCGCGGGTGAACCGCAGGCCGGTGCGCGGGTCCGGCCCGCTGGTCATGGTGACCGTGTCGCCGTCGGCGGCCACGGCGTACGGCCCGGAGTCCAGCACCGGGTCCGGCGGGCCGGCCCACTGGTCCGGGCCGTCCCAGCCCTGGGGCGCGGGCCACGTCTTGTCGCCGCCGTAGTTGACCCAGTCGCCCATCCGGCCGGAGTTCGGCGCGTAGTCGCCGCGCAGGTCGGCGCCGAGCAGCGCCGGGTTACGCCAGAGCAGCTCGACGCCGCGGTGGCGCACCGACAGCAGCCGGCCGCCCAGCTCCGGCACCAGGCCGAGCCGCAGGTCGCCGCGCTCGAGCCAGGTCACCACTCGGCGAGGCCGCCGTCGTCGTGGCGCCACACCGGCGAGCGCCAGGCGTGCCCGATCTCGTCGGCCCGGCGGACGGCGGCTTCGTCGACCTCGATGCCGAGGCCCGGGCCGAGCGGGCGGGCCGCGTAGCCGTCCTGGAAGGTGAAGATCGACGGGTCGACGAGGTAGGAGTGCTCGGTGCCCTCGTGGTAGTGCATGCCGAGACTCTGTTCCTGGATCAAGAAGTTCGGCGTCGCGAACGAGACCTGCAGCGACGCGGCCAGCGAGATCGGCCCGAGCGGGCAGTGCGGCGCGAGCGACGCGCCGTACATCTCGGCCAGCGCGCCGATCCGGCGCAGCTCGGAGATGCCGCCGGCGTGCGACGGGTCCGGCTGCACGACCGCGACCCCGGCGTCGAGCACCGGCTTGAACTCCCAGCGCGAGTACAGCCGCTCGCCGACCGCGATCGGCACGGTCGACGCCTCGACGACCGAGCGCAGCGCGTCGCCCTGCGTCTCCGGCAGGATCGGCTCCTCGACGAACATCGGCTGGACGTCTTCCAGCATCTTGACCAGCCGCCGGGCCATCGCGGGCGAGACGCGGCCGTGGAAGTCGATCGCGAGGTCGCGGTCCGGGCCGAGCGCCTCGCGCGCTTCCCACGCGCGGGCGACCGCCGCGTCGGCTTGGCGGGGTGACGCGATCGCCGTCAACGGGCCGGCGACGTTCATCTTCACCGCCGTGAACCCCGCCTCGACCTGCGCGGTCACCGCTTCGCGGATGCCGGACGGCCGGTCGCCGCCGACCCAGCTGTAGACCCGGACGCGGTCGCGGACCGGGCCGCCGAGCAGCTCGTGGACCGGCGCGTCGCGGACCTTCCCGGCGATGTCCCACAGCGCGTGGTCGAACCCGGCCAAGGCGCTCGAAAGCACCGGCCCGCCGCGGTAGAAGCCGCCGCGGCGCAGCACCTGCCAGTGGTCCTCGATGCGCAGCGGGTCCTGGCCGATCAGCAGCTCGGACAGCTCGTGCACGGCCGCGCGCACGGTCTCCGCGCGGCCCTCGACCACGGGCTCGCCCCAGCCGCTGATGCCCTCGTCCGTGCTGACCTTGAGGAACAGCCAGCGCGGCGCGACCAGAAACGTTTCAACCCCGGTGATCTTCACCCGTGTCCCCCATCTGCGTCCCCATCATGCGGAATCCTTGGCGGCGGACCAGCCGCCGTCGACGGTCAGCTCGGCGCCGGTGACGAACGACGCGGCGTCCGAGAGCAGGAAGGCGATCACGTCCGCCACCTCGGCCGGCTCGCCGAGCCGCCCGGCCGGCGTCGCGCGGGCACTGCGCTCGCGGTCCTCGGGCGAGATGCGGCTCCAGGCCTCGGTGAGCACCGGCCCCGGCAGCACGGAGTTGACGCGCACGGCCGGGGCGTACTCCACGGCCAGCTGCCGGGCCAGCGCGACCAGCGCGCCCTTGCTCGCGGCGTACGCGGGATGACCCGGCAGGCCGAAGTGCGCGTGCACCGACGAGACGAGCACGATCGCCCCGCCCCGCGCCCGCAGCGACGGCAAGCAGGCCTTCACGGCGAGGTACGCGCCGGTCAGGTTGACGTCGAGCTGCCGCCGCCACTCGGCGCGGTCGATCTCGTGCAGCGGCCCGGTGCTGGGGACGTAGGCGTTGCTGACCAGGGCGTCCACCTCGCCGATGGCCGCCCAGGTCGCCTCTTCGGTGACGTCGCCCCGGATCGGCGTGACGCCGTCGGGGAGTTCGGCGATGTCCACGCCGAGCACGCGGTAGCCGTCGTCGAGCAGTTTCCGGGCCGTCGCCGCCCCGATCCCGGACGCCGCTCCGGTCACCACCGCGGTGCGCGTGGACATCGCCTCTCCCGTTCCTAGAACTTGGCTACATGGACATGGTCGTCCGGCCCTCGGGCGGCGAGCCACAGCGACGCGCCGTCGGAAGCCGCGCCGAGGGTTCCCACGATGCTCCCGCTCGGGTACTCCGGCCGTTTGAACCAGCCCGCCCAGGTGCCGGACCACTCGTTGGCCCACAGCGAGTAGTCGCTCGCGGACGCGGTGAGCGCGACCTTCACGCCGACCGCCACGAGCGTCGGGCTGCTGCTGACCGTGCCGCCGATGCCCGTCCAGTCCGACCACGTGGCGCCGGTCTTGGTGCGCGTCCAGACGCTGTCGTCGGCGGTGCGGACCGCGACGACCGTGCCGTTCGTGGACGTCGCCGCGCCGGGCCGGCCGTAGATCGGCTTGCCGCCGGGCGCGCCGAGACCGGACCACTGACCGGCGCTGGTCCGCAGCCAGACCTGGCCGTCGGCGCCACGCGCGAAGAGCGTGCCGTCGCCGGTGACGGACGGCGAATCGGTGAGCGTGCCGCCGAGCCGCTTCCAGTCGCCCCAGCGGCCCTTCGCGTAGGTGCGCTGGTAGGCGGCGTTGTCGAGGCCGCGGACGTAGACGTCGATGCCGTTCGGACCGGCCACCGCGGCGGGCTGGCCGAGGAACTCGCCGCCGACCTGACGCGGGCCGTCGAGGCCCTTGACCTGCAGGGAGCCGTTCCGGTCCCGGAAGAACGTCACCGTCTTGCCGCCGGTGCGGACGATCGCCGGGCTGGCGGACGCGTCGCCGCCGAGGTCGTCACCCGGGACGAGGTCGGTGCCGTGCAGGCGCAGGAACGCCGTGCCGTGCGCGGGCACGGTGACCGTGTACGAGCCGGTCGCGCTGCCGCGGTCGGCGCGGGCGCGCAGGTCGCGAACGGACACCCGGCCCTTGAGCCCGGCGTCGGCGAAGCTGAGCGTCATCTGCGTCGGCGTCTCACCGCGGTTGAACAAAACTACAGCCCGCTCGCCGTCGCGGGAGAGGACCTTGCTGTAGGTGTCGGTGCTGCCGTTGTTCGCGACGCGGACGCCCTGGGTGCCGAGGCGGTCCTGGTTGACGCCCACGATCTCCGGGTTTTTCAGCGTGCTGATCATCGACGCGGGCAGCGTGCGCGGGTCGGAGCCGAGGATCAGCGGGGAGGCCATCTCCGCCCACATGACGAACTGGGTGGTCGACTCCTCCTCGTTGAGCTCGTAGGTGCCCTGCTCGGTCTTGCGCATCGGGATCAGGTAGTCGGGGTCGTTGTAGTGCCCCGGCCCGTTGGCCTCGGGGTGCGCGGCGTTGGCGTCCATGTTGCGCAGGACGTCCGTCCAGATTCCCTCGTACGGCGTGCCGAACGCGATGTCCGTGCTGGTGCGCCAGGAGTCGGCGACGAGCGGGCCATAGCTGTAGGCGATCCCGGCGACCTGGTCCGGCCCGTGCGGGGTGCCCCACTCGTCGGTGACCGGGTTGCAGACGTTGAGCACCATCGGCCGGCCTGCTTTGGCGAGGGCCCTGCTGAACTGCGAGAACGCGTCGGCGGGCTTGAGGTTCTGGGCGATGCCGCAGAGGAAGTCGACCTTGACGGCGTCGAACTTCCAGCTCGCGAACCGCTTGGTGTCCTGCTCGTAGTGGCCGCCGGAGCCGGCCGCGCAGTTCTTGCCGTCCGACGCTCCCGCATCGGTGTAGATGCCGGCCTTGAGCCCGCGAGCGTGCAGGTAGTTGACCAAAGTGGACAGTCCACTCGGGAACTTGGCCGGGTCCGCGAGGAGGTTGCCGCTCTTGTCCCGCGGGTCCGCGGCGGTCCAGCCGCCGTCGATCCAGACGTAGCGGTAACCGGCGTCGCGCAGGCCGCTGGAGACGAGGAAGTCCGCGACGGACTCGACCGACGACTCGCTGGGCGCGCCCAGGCCGTAGTAGGTGTTCCAGCCCATGTACGGGGTCTTCGCGACCCCGCTGTCGTAGTAGTCGGGAGCGCCTTGGTCGACGGCCGGTGTGGCCTGGGCCGGGATCGCGATGGCGGTGAGCGCGGCGGTTGCCGCTGCTACGACCGCTAGGGATCTCTTCAGGAGCATGTTGCTGGACACCCTTCTCCAGTGAACAGGTGCTTTGCGGGGGCTCCGGGTGGCGGAGCCCCCGGCCCGGGGCGGAGCCCCGGTTGTTACAGCGTCGAGCTAAGCCTGGAGCAGCATGCCGGGGCGTCTGAGGCTCCGTCAAGAATAAATCCTAAATTAAGATTTCACGCGCTATGCTCTCGTTGATGAACACCGAAGTCGTCACTCTCGGCGAGGCGATGCGGCTGCTGCTCGCCGAGCCCGGCGTCGCGCTGCGGCGCGCGCACACCTTCACCTCGTCGGTCGCCGGCGCCGAGACGAACGTCGCGGTCGGCCTGGCCCGGCTCGGCCACGGCGTCCGCTGGCTGAGCCGCGTCGGCGACGACCCGTCCGGCGCGCACGTCCTCGCGACGCTGCGCGCGGACGGCGTCGACGTCTCGCGCGTCGAGGTTGATCCCGAGCGCTACACGGGCTTCTTGCTCCGGGACACCGAAACGGTCGAGTACCACCGAAGCGGCTCCGCTGCTTCGCGCCTGTCAGCTGCGTACGTGCGCGAAGCGGGCCTCGATGGCGCTCGGCTCGTGCACGTCTCCGGGATCACGGCGATGCTGTCACCCGGAGCGTGTGAAGCCGTCGAAGCGCTCTTCGCGCTCGCACGCGCTTCGGGCGCCTGGGTGTCCTTCGACCCGAACGTCCGGCTGAAGCTCGGCAGCCCGGAGCGCTGGCGCGAGACCGTCGGGCCGCTGCTGACCAGGGCGGATCTGGTCTTCGCCGGTGAAGAGGAACTCGAACTGCTCGGGCAGACACGGGACGCGCTGCTCGCGGGCCGGGCGCACACGGTGGTCGTCAAGCAGCAGGACAAGATCGCGCGGGCAGTGACGGCGGAGGGCTCGTGGAAGCAGGACAGCCTGGTCACGCGGGTCGTCGACCCGGTCGGTGCGGGGGACGCGCTGACGTCGGGCTACCTGTCGGCGTGGCTGCGCGGCGCGTCGCCGGAGGAGGCGTTGCGCGCGGGCGCGGCCTGCGCGGCCCGGGTCGTCGGCACGCGGACCGACCTCGAAGGCCTGCCGGACCGGAGACAACTGGCACTGATCAGCACGGAGGTGGACCGATGACCTACCGCTGGGAGATCACGGCGAATGCGCTGCGTCAGGGCGTCGTCGGGATCGTACGGACGCACGACGCGGAGTCCGCGGTGGAAGCGGCGCGCGCGGTCATCGAAGCCGGGCTGCGCTCGGTGGAGCTGCCGCTCACGAACCCCGGCGCGCTGGACGCGATCTCGGGACTGTCCGCGGCCTACCCGGACGCGACGATCGGCGCCGGCACGGTGCTCGACGAGGCGTCGGCGGTCCTGGCCATCCGCGCCGGCGCGCGGTTCCTGGTGTCGCCGTCGGTGGACGCCGCGGTGATCCGGACCGCGCACCGGTACGGCGTCGCGGCGTTCCCCGGCGCGGGCTCGGTGACGGAGATCGTGCGGGCGCTGGAGGAAGGCGCGGACGCGGTGAAGGTGTTCCCGGCGTCCGCGCTGGCGCCGTCGTGGATCTCGGACGTCCGGGCGGCGCTGCCGCAGGCGCCGCTGGTACCCACCGGCGGCATCGGCCCGGAGGACGTGCCACGCTGGCTGGCGGCGGGCGCGGTGGCCTGCGGGGTCGGCTCGGCGCTGACCCGCGGGACCACCGAGGAGATCGCCGTCCGGGTCGAGACGTTGTTGAGGAGCACGCATGGCTGAGCTGGTCTTCGTCGGCTGCTACACCGGCGAGGCGGGAAACGGCACCGGGATCACGACGTTCGCGCGGTCGTCGTCCGGCTTGACCGAGGTCGCCTCGCTGCCGTTGGAGTCGCCGTCGTGGCTGGTCCGGCACCCGTCGCTCCCGGTGCTGTACGCGGCGAACGAGACCGCCACCGGCTTTGTGACGGCACTGTCGTTGTCGCCTGCCGGGGCTCTTTCGGTGCTGGGCACTGCTTCTACCGGCGGAGCCCACCCGTGCCACCTGGCGGTGACCCCGGACGGCCGGTTCCTGTTGTGCGCCAACTACACCGGCGGCAGCCTGGCGGTGTTCTCGCTGTCCACTTCGGGCGCCTTGGTCTCCCGGACGGCCTTGGTCCGGCACACCGGCAGCGGCCCCTCTGCCGACCGCCAGGAGGCGGCGCACGTCCACATGGCGGTCCCGTCGGCCGATTCGACGGTGGTGAGCGCGGTCGACCTGGGCACGGACGAGATCCGCAGCTACACGCTGTCTTCTGACGGTTCCCTGTCGCCACTCGCCGTCTCTTCTCTGCCGCCGGGCACGGGCCCACGTCAGCTGGTGCGGCGGCCAGGCACGGACCTGGCGTACGTGGTCGGCGAGCTGGCCGGAACGCTGGTGACGGTCCGCGAGACGTCCCCGGGCGCCTTCTCAGTTGTAGCCGTGACGCCGTCGACGCTGTCGTCGGTGACACCGAACCTGGTGGCCCACCTGGAGCTGGCGGGCTCACGGATGTACGTTTCGAACCGCGGCCCGGACTGCGTCACGGAGTTCGCCCTCGACGACGCGGCTGCGGTGTCGGACCAGCCGTCCGGCGCGAACCCACGGCACTTCGCCCTGGTGGACGGCACGTGTTACGTCGCGGCCCAGAGCGACGACGCGATCACGGCGTTCACGCTGACGGCGTCCGGTGACGCGGAGCTGCGCCGCTACCCGACGGGATCGCCGACGTTCGTGCTGCCGGTCTCGCTTCCCTGAAGCCGTGAAGGCCTCCTTACCGGCTCTTATGGCCGGTAAGGAGGCCTTCACGGCTTTCGGCGGAGGATGACCACGTCGGCGTCGTGGTCTGCGGTCCAGTCGAACGGGAGGCCCGCGTACTTCAGGTGTGTGCCCGAGTAGTGCGCGCCGGAAGCGTCCACATAGGACGAATCCGGACGCACCGAGAGACGTACTCGCGACGAGCGGCCCGGGACCAGTGGCGCGCCGGTCAAGGTGCCCGTGTTCCACGCCAGGACGACCACCGTGTCGCCGTCTTCCGAGGTGTACTGAGTGGCCGCCGTGGGGGCGGTTGGGCCGTGGATTACCTGGGCCGTGCCGTGGTGGATCACTGGGCGGATCTGCTTGTAGAGAGAAACCAGCGAAGCCGCTTCGGAGTGCTGGGCGTCAGACCACTTCGACAGGTCCGCGCCGATTCCGAGCACTCCGGCCATTGCCGTGACGAAGCGGAAACGCAACGAACGCGGGCGTGGGTCGAAGACTCCCGGTGCGTCCGTCACCCAGGAACTCATCAAGTGCGGCGCGTGCATCAGCAGGAAGCCGTCCTGGATGGACAGGCGGTCCAGGGGGCCCGTGTTGTCGCTCGGCCAGACGACGTCCGTGCGCGCTACCGTCGCCAGGTCCGTGCGGCCGCCGCCGCCTGCGCAGGCCTCGATCGTTACGTGGGGGTGCGCCGAACGTAGGTGGTCCAGAACTGAGAGGTAGCCCTCGACGTGCTCGGCGTCCAAGTCGGCGAAAGGGGAGCCAGGGCGGCCGCGTTCTGTTGGTGGGCGGTTCATGTCCCACTTCAGGTACGAGATCGGGTACGTCGACAGCAGTGAGTCCAGAGTGGACTTGATGAAGGAGACCACCGCGGGTTGGCCCAGGTCCAGCAGCAGCTGGTTGCGGATCAACGTCAAGGGACGCCCGTCGATCCGGTACACCCAGTCCGGATGCGCGGCGTAGAGCTGCGACTTCGGGCTCACCGCCTCCGGCTCCACCCACAGGCCGAACTCCAGCCCCAGGTCCCGCACCGAGTCGACGAACGCGCCGAACGACTCGTCCGCCGGGGTCCAGTCACCCAGGCCGCCGGTGTCGTCGTCGCGGCCGGTGAACCAGCCGTCGTCCACCACGAACAGCTCGACGCCGATGTCGGCCGCGTGCTTCGCCAGTTCCAGCTGGTGCTCGCTCCGGACGTCGAAACCCGTTGCCTCCCAGGAGTTGTAGAGTACTGGACGCGGGCGTCGCCACCGGGAACCGGCCAGCACTCGGTCGTAGTCGTGCCAGACCGATGCCAGCCCCGGCAGTCCATCCACACTGGACGCCAGGGCGACCGGCGGTGTTGACAGAGAGGCGCCGGGTTCTAAGAACACCGGGCCTGGGGACGGCAGCCGTCCGGCTCGGATGCGCGTCAAGCCGGACGGCTCGACATCGGCGGAGATCGCCCATGATCCCGGCCAGGCCAGCGAGACGCCGTAAGCAGGGCCGCCGGAGACGTCCTGCACCGCCAGCCACGGGACGTGCGCGTGGCCCGGCACGCCGAACCGGCTCTCCATCCGGAACCCGCCGGCGGGCAGAGCCAGTGTCTGCCGGGTGAACTCCTGTGACCACTGGCCGGTCAGGTACGTCAGCTGAGCGCCGCCGACCGTCGGGACGCACACACCCGCCGAGCCGAGCCGGTCGAACTCCAGCGTCGATGTTCCGGTGTTGGTGAACTCGACCCAGCGGGTGAGCACGTCCGTGTCGGGCACCGGCCGGTAGCACAGCACCGCGCGCAACCCGGTCACTTCGTCCACAAAGGTCAGACGCAGATCCGCATCCGACGCGGCGCCGTCGAAGCGCCACCACGAACCGCCGCGCACGGCGACGTCCGCGCCGGAGAACGGGCGCAGGCCCAGCGGTGCGTACTCGACCGGGGCCGCGTCGGCCTCGGTGATGAAGTGCACCGAGCCCGCGTTCGTGAACACCGACGGGCCGTCCTCGATCCCGGCCGGTCCCCAGGCGACGAGTTCGGCCCACCGGGAAGTGGGGTCCAGCGCCACGGTGTACGAGGTGGTCTTCATGGCCACGGTCCACGTCACTTGATCGCCCCGATCGCCAGCCCCGAGATGAAGTGCTTCTGGAACCGCAGGAAGACGGCGACCGTCGGGACGGCCGCGATGACCGAGCCCGCCGCGATCACGTTCCAGTTGGACACGTACTGCCCCTGCAGGCCGAGCAGCGCCGGCGTCACCGGCATCACCGTGCCGGTGCGCAGCACGGTGATCGACCACAGCAGGTCGTTGAACGTCCAGGTGAACGCCAGCGCGCCGAGCGCGGCCAGCGCCGGGCGGGTCATCGGCAGGATGATCCGGCCGAAGATCTGCACCACGCCGGCGCCGTCGATCAGCGCCGCCTGCTGGATCTCGTCCGGGATCGAGCGCATGAACCCCTGCAGCACGAACGTGTAGAAGCCGAGCCCGAACCCGACCTGCACGACGATCAGCGCCGTCAGCGTGTCGTAGATCCCCAGCAGCTCCGACAGCTTCGCCACCGGGACCAGCAGGATCTGCGGTGGCAGCAGGTTGCCCGACAGCATCACCAGGATGATCGTGCGCCGCAACGGAATCTGGTACCGGCTCAGCGCGAACGCCGCCGCCGCGCTGAGCAGCAACGACAGCAGCACCGTCGGGATCGTGACGATCAGGCTGTTCAGCATCGCGTGCCCGCCGCCGCCCTCGCCCCACGCCTGCCCGAAGCCGTCGAGCGAGAACGACGCCGGCAGCGCGCCGAGGCCGTTCGACGCGATGTCGGAGAACGTCCGGACGCTGGTCGTCAGCACCAGCACGATCGGCAGCAGCCACAGCACCGAAAGCCCGCCCGCGAGCAGGTGGAACCCCGCGGTCCGCGTCCGCCTCACGAGTCCTCCCGGAATGCGCGCACGAGGTAGGTCACGATCACGCCGAACGCCAGCACGAAGATCACGACGGCCAGCGCGGACGCGTAGCCGAGCCGCAGCGACTGGAACGCCGTCGCGTACATGTACGTGCTGAGCACCTCGGACGAGTGGTACGGCCCGCCCTTCGTCATCGACCAGATGACGTCGAACGACCGCAGCGAATCGATGATGATCACCGACAGGACCACGGAGTTGACGCTGCGCAGCTGCGGCCAGGTGACGTTGCGGAACTGCTGCCACGCCGTGGCCCCGTCCAGTTTGGCCGCTTCGTAGAGCACCGGGTCGATGCCCTTGAGCCCGGCCAGGTACAGCACCATCACGTACCCGAGCTGCCGCCACAGCGCCGGCACGAGCACCGCGTACAGCGCGGTCTTCGGGTCGGCGAGCCAGGCGTGCTGCCAGCTGCCGAGCCCGATCGCGGCGAGCAGCCGGTTGATCACGCCGTCCGGCTGGTAGATCACCTGCCAGATCAGCGACGTCGCGACCAGCGAGAACACCACCGGCGTGAACAACGCGGCCCGGTAGAAGCCGACGCCCTTGCGTTCCTTCTGCAGCAGCGTGGCGAGCGCGAGCCCGCCGACGGCCGAGAGGCCGCCGAAGAGCACGAGCCAGATCACCGTGTCGAGCGCGGCCGTGCCGAAGATGTCGTCGGAGAACATCTCGGCGAAGTTCCCCAGGCCGACGAACTGCGGCGCCGAGACGCCGTCCCAGTTCGTCAGCGCCAGGTAGAACCCCTGCAGCGCGGGCCAGAACACCCAGAACCCCTCGACGACGAGGGGCACCAGGACGAACGCCAGCAGCACGGGCGAGACCCGGCGGCGACGACGGCGTTTCGCGGCCAGGAACGCCGTGTCGGGCCGTTTCGCGGTCAGCACCGCCATCTCAGGACTGCCAGACCTTCTGCGCGGCGGTCTGCCAGTCGGCCAGGATCGAGTCGAGCTCGTTCGGCTTCTGGATGAACCGGATCAGGGCCGCGTCGGCCGTCGGCTGCAGCGCGTCGGAGGAGTCGCGGTTGAAGAACTGCGTGATCTCCTTGGCGTCGGTGAGCAGCTTCCGTCCTTTTCGGACCAACGGCGTGCCGTTGTCCTTGGCGTCCGGGTTGGTCGGCAGGACCGTGCCGGAGGAGTTCTTGATGTAGAGCTCCTGCGCCTCGGCCGTCGCGGCGTAGGAGAACCACTCCTTGACCTCGGCGACGTGCGGGGTACGCGCGCTGGCGAAGAAGCCGTCGGTCGGACCCTCCTCGGCGACCGGCACGGCCGGGTCAAGGATCGGGAACTGGAAGAAGTCGAGGTCGTCCAGCGCGTCCTTCGGAGCTGCGTCGGCGAAGAACGTGCCGGTCAGGATCATCCCGGTGCGGCCCTGGAGCAGCACGGTCGTGGCGTCCTGGAACGCGATCGCGGTGCCGTTGGGGTCGGTGTAGGGCAGCGCCTGGCGCCACGGGTCGAAGATCTTCTTGACGCGCGGGTCGTCGAAGCGCTGCTTGCCGGCCAGCAGTTCGCGGTGGAACGGCGCGCCGTTGATCCGGATGTTCAGGTAGTCGAACCAGGCCGACGCGGTCCACGGCGTGGTGCCGCCGGCGCCCATGCCGATCGGCGCGATGCCCTTGCCCTTCAACGTTTCGCACAGCGCCAGGAACTCGCTCCAGGTGGTCGGCGGCCGCACGCCCCACTTCGCGAAGTTCGACTTGCGGTAGAAGAAGCCCCACCAGTAGTACGACGTCGGGACGAAGACCTGGTGCCCGGCGCCGTCGCCGGACAGGTTCCGGAAGGCCGCGCTGTAGTTGCCCATGGTCTGCCAGACGTCGCCGACGTCGAGCAGCAGGCCCTTGCGCGCGTAGCCCGACAGCAGCGAACCCGGGTACCACGTGAAGGTGTCCGGCGGGTTGGCCGCGGTGAGGTAGCTGGGCAGCTGGGTGCGGAAGGTCTCCGACGCGACGGTGTTGACCGTCGCCGTCGCGCCGCCCTTCGCGCCGAACGCCTGCGCGAGGGCCTCGATGGCCTTCTTCGCCTCGGGCGAGGACAGGTTCGACTGGACGGTGACCGCGCCGGCGGCCTGCTTGACCGGGCCGTTGGACGCGGAAGTGGCGCAGGCGGCGAGGAAACTGCTCGAGCCGATCGCGCCCAGCCCGGCCAGGCTCGCGTTGCGCAGGAAACGACGGCGGGACAGGCCGGCACTCGTCATCTCTTGACCCCTTTGTCTCGATGTCCGCACGGGCGTGACTGCTGCCAAAGAGTGCAACCGGGCGCCGTCGCTGTCAAGATGTATTCATAATTTATGACGACTTCGCCGTCAGCGTAGGATGCGCTCAGCTAGACCGCCGCCAGCTGAAAGGCCCCTCCATTGACCGAACACCGGCCACGCGGGCTGCACGGCCAGACCGTGGAGGCGCTGGCCAGCCGGATCCTCTCCAACGAGTGGGGCGAGGGCACCGTCCTCGACCTGCCCGCACTGCGCGAAGAGCTCGACATCAGCCTCACCGCGCTGCGTGAGGCCCTGAAAGTGCTGGCCGCGAAGGGCATGATCGACGCGCGCCAGAAGCGCGGCACGTTCGTCCAGCCGCGTGAAAAGTGGAACATGCTCGACGCCGACGTCATGCGCTGGCAGACCGCGGCCGCCGACGACCCGGGCCTGCTCGACGAGCTGACCGAGGTCCGCGCGGTCGTCGAACCGGCCGCCGCCCGGATCGCGGCGGAACGAGCGTCCGACGAGGACATCGAGTCACTGCGGGATGCGCTGTCGGACATGGCCGCGGCCGAGGGTCCGGAGGCCAGCGTCCAGGCCGACCTGGCGTTCCACCGGCGGCTGATGACGGCCACCCACAACAACTTCTTGATGCGGATGGAGCGGATCATCGCGATCGGCCTGGCCGAGCGCGACAAGGTGGTGCACGGCGCTTCGGCGGCGGAGGACCCGGTGCCGTCGCACCGCAAGGTGCTGGACGCGATCATCGCCCAGGACCCGGCCGCGGCCGAGCAGGCGATGCTGGCGCTGGTCACCAAGTCCCGCGACGACCTGGCGAAGGCTCAGCGCACGCGGTCGTGAGTGGTAATGCGGGTTAGAACCCTAATTACCACTCACGAGCCGTCGAGCGCCGCCTGCAGCATGCGGGCCGCGGCGGCGCGGGGCGCCGGGTCGACGGCGATCAGCGCGTTGACGACCGCGCCGTCGACCAGCGCCACCAGCTTCTCCAGCTCGGCCTCGCGCACCGGCGTGCCCGAGCGGGCGAAGATCTCCGTCAGCAGCTCGTTGAGCTGGCCCGACAGCGTCCGCATCAACGGCCGCAGGTACGGCCGGCGGCCGGTGGCGACCAGGCGCTCGTAGCGCAGCAGCACGGCTTCGGCGTCCGCTTCCTCGTCGCCGCTCTCCGGGCCCAGCAGCATGTCGAGCACCAGCTCGACCATCGCCTGGACGCCGCGGTTGCGCGTCGCGAGCTCCTCCAGCCGGCGGCGGCCGGTTTCGAGCTCGGCGTTGCCGTGGTGCTCGACGGCCGCGGCGACCAGGTCTTCCAGCGAGTCGAAGTAGTACGTCGTCGACGCGAGCGGCAGCCCGGCCCGCTCGGCCACCGCACGGTGCCGCACGGCGTCGAACCCGCCCTCGACTAGCAGCTTCGCGGCGGCCTCGACGAGCGCGGCACGCCGTCGTTCCCCCTTGGGAGTTGCCGCAGCGGTCATGGCCGTTCATTCTGCCAAGCGGCCCGGCGGCGGCTCAGAAGCGGGGCGCGAGTTCGCTCGCGAAGCGGCCCACGTCACCCGCGTACGGGGCCGCGTTCGCCGCGTCCGGCACACTGACCAGCACCAACGTGCCGCCGGACGCCGTGGCCACCCGCGCCGTCACCGTGCCCGCCGGCTGGGACTTGAAGGCCACCGAAATGCCCTTCGGGTACACCGCCGCGGCGACCTCGCCGCCCGGAACCGGGAACCCCGCGGACCGCGACGCCGTCGTACAGGCGCTGCCCGGGGACGCCTGGGCGGCGGCGACGTGGCCGGGAAGCTCGCCAGCGAGGGCGATGGCGAGCTCCCCGTCCACCTCTTCGCACCCGGAGGCGCCTTCGGCCAGCTGGCCGGTCTTCCCGTCTACGCTGCCCCCCTGCTGGGGCGGCGTGGACGAGAAGTTCGGTGACTCCCCACCGGCTTGAGGACGGGCCACGCTGGGGTTCGGTTGTCCCGAACCCGGGCCCGACTGCGCCGACACGGCGTTGTCGCTCGCCGCGGTCAGCGACTCGGGGGTACCCCCGGAGAGCAGCCCGTAAGCGCCGAACCCGACGACGACCAGGGCCGCGGCGCTCACCCCGGCGGTGATCCGGTTCCGGCGCCGCACGGTCTGGCGGCGGGACTCGCGCACGACGTCGCCCTGGTCGAACGACGGCGACGGCGCGTCCCCGGGCGCGGCGGAGAACAACGACCGCAGCTCCTGCTCATCCATTGGTCTCCACCTCCCGTTCGAGTACCTGCTTCAGGTTCGCCAGCCCGCGGGCGGTCTGGCTCTTCACGTTGCCTTCGCTGCAGCCCAGCGCCTGCGCCGCGCCGGTCACGTCCAGTCCTTCGAAGAACCGCATGACCAGCACCGCCCGCTGCTTGGGCGGCACTTCCTTCAACGCCGCCAGCAGGTCTTCCCTGGTCGCGACGAGGTCGTCGAGCCCGGGTCCGTCGTCGACGCGTTCCGGCAGCACTTCGGTCTGCCACTCGCGCCGCCACGGACGCCGCGATTCGTCGATCGTCGCCCGCACGAGCGTCTTGCGCACGTACGCGTCGGTCGCCGCGCGATCCCTGATCTTCTTCCACCTCCGGTGCAGCGCGACGAACGCCGTCTGCGCGAGGTCGTCCGCCCGGTGCCAGTCGCCGCAGAGCATGTACGCGGTCCGGCGCACGGCGTCCCGCCGGGCGGCGAAGTACTCCGCGAACTCCTGTTCGTCGCGCTGATCCACGCGCTGTCGTGCTCCGCTCTGTTGTCGTCGGTGGGTAGGACGGAATCAGGGGCGTCCACGGTTGCACGGACCACCCGGGTTCGACCACTCAAGGGCTCATTGATCCCCGTCCGGCCGGTGTGATGTGATCACTCCGTGACCTTCACGCTGCCTCCGCTGGACTTCCGTTCCGACACCGTCACCCGGCCGGACGACACGATGCGGGCGGCGATGGCCTCCGCCGAGGTCGGGGACAACGTCCTCGAACGCGACCCGACCGTCGCCGAGCTCGAAGAGAAGGCCGCCCACGTCCTGGGCATGCCGGCCGCCCTGTGGGTGCCGAGCGGGACGATGGCCAACCTCGTCGCGTTGAGCCTGCACCTGCAGCGCGGCGACCGGTTCCTGGCCACGCGCGGGGCGCACGTGCTCGCCAACGAGCTGGGCTCGGCCGCGTGGCTGGCCGGCGGCATGCCGGAAGCCCTGGAGCACGACGGCGGCCCGGGCCGCCCTTCGCCGAGCACCCTCAAGGCGGCGATCGGACAACCCGGGCCGTACTTCACATTACGGACATCTCTCCTCTGCCTCGAGAACACGCACAACTCGGCCGGTGGCGCGGTGACCCCGCCCGACGAGCACGCCCAGCTGCTGGCCGTCGCGAAGGAGGCCGGGCTGACCGTGCACCTCGACGGCGCCCGGCTCTGGCAGGCCGCGGTCGCGCTGGAGGTGCCGCCGGCGGCGTTGACGGTCGGCGTCGACACCGTGTCGGCCTGCTTCAGCAAGGGCCTCGGCGCGCCGGTCGGCTCGGTCGTCGCGGGCAGCGTGGACTTCGTCGAGCGGGCCCGCCGGATGCGGCAGATGCTCGGCGGCGGCGTCCGGCAGGGCGGCGTCCTGGCCGCGGCCTGCCTGATCGCCCTGGACCGCGTCCCCGACCTGGCCGCCTCGCACGAGAACGCGCGGCGGCTGGCCGAAGGCCTGAACGAACACGGCTGGCCGGCCAACACGCCGGACACGAACATCGTGCTGGCCGAGGTGCCCGACGTGCCGGCGGCGCTGGCCTGGCTCGACTCGCTGGGCATCCGCACCGGGCCGATGGCGGGCAAGGTCCGGTTCGTCACGCACCGGGACCTGAGCGCGGCCGACATCGACGAAACCCTGCGCCGGATGGAGAAGCAGTGAACTGGATCGTCTTCGACTACGGCGACGTGCTCAGCAAGCCGAGCGCGGCCCGCCCGGAGCTGGCCGCCAAGCTCGGCGCGCCGCTGCCCGAGTTCGAGCGGGCCTACTGGGACCTGCGGATCCCCTACGACGCCGGCAGCACGCCGCTGGAGTACTGGCAGACGGTCGGCGACGCGCTGGGCCGGCCCGTCGACGAGGCGCTGTCGGACGAGCTGACCCGGATCGACGTCGAGGGCTGGGCGCACCTGGAGCCGTCGTCGAAGGACCTGCTCGAGGCGCTGGCCGAGGCGGGCGCGTCACTGGCCCTGCTCTCGAACGCGCCGTCGGTGTTCGGCGAGTGGGTCCGCGAGCAGGACTGGGCGCGGTTGTTCCAGGTGACGCTCTTCTCCGGCGACGTCCGGTGCGTGAAACCGGACGCGAAGATCTTCGAGCTGCTGCTGGAGCAGCTCGGGGCCGAGCCGGGCGACTGCCTGTTCTTCGACGACCGTCAGTCCAATGTGGACGGCGCGCGGGCGGTCGGGCTCAAGGCCCAGCTGTGGAACGGTGCCGAGGCGGCGCGGGCGTGGCTCGGGTGAGCCGCCCGGCGCCGCTCCGGCGCCGCGCTCAGTAGCGGTTGATGCGCTTGGGGTCCTTCTTGCCGCTGATGGCGCCGTAGGCGGCCGTGCCGAGGAAGATCACGCCGCCGATGATGGCGATCCACAGGACGGCCTTGAACACGAAGCCGATCACGGCGCCCAGCACCATGAACGCCACCCAGGCGACGATCAGGCCGCCGACGATCTTCCAGAACATGGCTTCCTCCGATGTGTTCCCGTGGCCCCTCCGGCCTCGTGACTCAAGCGTGCCACCTCGGCCGGGGAAACTCCCCTCGCAAGAGCAACGTTCAGGGATGAATCAGGGTTCCCCCTGGCCCAGCCAGGCCCCCAGGCGGCGGACGCCCTCGTCGATGTCGTCGGCGCTGCCCGCGAAGGAGAAGCGCACGTACTTGCCGCCGTCGACCGGGTCGAAGTCGACGCCGGGCGTGATGGCGAGCCCGGTGTCGGCCAGCAGCCGCTGACACCAGCTGAGGCTGTCCTCGGTGTGGGCGCTGACGTCGGCGTACGCGTAGAAGGCGCCGTCAGCGGGGGCCAGCTTGTCGAGGCCGATGCCCTTCAGGCCGGCGAAGAGCCGGTCGCGGTTGGCCCGGTAGTGCTCGACGTGCGCGTCGGCCTCGGCGTACGCCTCCGGCGTGAACGCCGCGATGGCCGCGTACTGGGAGACCGCGGGCGGGCAGATGGTGAAGTTGCCGGTCAGGACGTCGACCGCGCGGTGCAGCCGCTGCGGCACGAGCATCCAGCCGAGCCGCCAGCCGGTCATCGCGAAGTACTTCGAGAAGCTGCCCAGCACCATCGGCTCACGGCCGTACTGCCACGCGCAGTCGAGCTCGGCGCCGTAGGAGACACCGTGGTAGATCTCGTCGCTGATCAGCTGGACGCCGTGCGACGCGCACCAGCCGGTGATGGCGGCCAGCTCCCCGGGCGGCAGCACGGTGCCGGTCGGGTTGCTGGGGCTCGCCACGATCAGGCCGTCGATCGGCCCCAGCTCGTCGAGCAGGGCCACGGTGGGCTGGAAGTTCGTCTCGGCGGTCGTCGCGAACTCGACGACCTCGCAGCCGAGCACGGACAGCAGATTCCGGTAGGCCGGGTAGCCGGGCCGGGCCATCGCGACCCGGGCGCCGGGGTCGAACGCGCTGAGGAAGGCCAGCAGGAACCCGCCGGACGACCCGGTCGTCATGACGACGTCCTGCGCGCTGACGTCGAGGCCGTACTTCCGCCGGTAGTGCCCCGCGACGGCGTCCCGCAGCTCCGGGACGCCGAGCTGCTCGGTGTAGCCGAGGGGGCTGCTCCGGAGCGCCTTTTCCGCGGCTTCGAGGACGGGCTTCGGCGCGGGCACGGACGGCTGCCCGGCGGCGAGCGACACGAGATCGCCGTGACTGCGCTGCCGCGCCCCGGCCGCGGAGATGACGTCCATGACGTGGAAGGGCGGCACCGCGGCCCGCAGCGCGGGCCCGGCGAAGGCTCCGAGGTCGACCATGCCGCCAGGCTAGCTCCCGGTCACCGAAAAGCCGTGAAGGCCTCCTTCCCGGCTCTTATGGCCGGTAAGGAGGCCTTCACGGCTTTGGGCTCAGTAGCCCTGGTAGGCGCCGCCGTGGGCCATCGCCTTGATGCCGGGCACGTTGCCGAGGCCGCCGTAGCGGTCGACCGAGTACTTCACGCCGGCGATGATGTTGTCGACCGGGTTGTAGATGTTGTCGTGCCCGGGCAGCTTGTGCGCGTTGAACGTCGAGTCGATGCACTGCATGAGCCCCTTGGACGGGTGCCCGGCGGCCGCGTTCGAGTTTCCGGTCAAGAAGATGTGATCACCTTCCTGAGCCGTCCACGTGCCCAGTTCCGTCGTCACGCACCACACGTCACCCCGGCCGGCAGCTTCCTTGTTCAGGAAGGCTCCAGTGACGACCGGGTTGTTCAGGTGCACGGAGAACTCCCGGCGCCACGTTTTCGGCTGGTTCGCCCGTTCGACCGGGAGAACGCGAGGCCGCGATCCGGACAGGTAACCGGCCAGCGCGATGGCGTCGAGAACGGCACCGGCCGCCTGGTAGACGACCACCTGAGGTCGCGAATAGCCGGGCCGCGAGTACCGGCTTCCCTCGGCGTCGATGACCGCTTCCAGCCACGCCGCACGCTGCCCGCTGGACATCGCCAGCACCTGGGCGACCGCGTCGGACTTGGGATTTCCGGCTCGCCTCAGCAGATCCTGGGCGTAGTCGTGGTCCAGGCGGAACTGGTGTCGAGGCCCGCACCCGCCGCGGTCGTCGACGTACACCGCGTGCGGCACGCCGTCGAGAAGCCGGCGGATCTTCGCCACCATTTCGGGCTTCGACTGGGCGATGGACATGGTCGGGCGGTGCTGCCGGGTTTCGACGTGACCATCACCGGCGATCCACCCGAGAACGGCGGCTTCCGGCACGCTGATTTCCAGCGTCGACTCGGTCGCGGCCGGCGCCGTCAGCAGAATCCGGTCACGCGATCCGACGTCCTGGGTGGCGACGAAGCCGGGCTCGTTCTCGTACCGGTTCTCCTGCTTCGGCGAAACGAAGCCGTGTTTCTTGCGCCGATGCACCGCCACGCCGTTCTCCGGCTGGTGCGCCGCACGCGGCGCCCACCCACATTCCGGACAAATCACCGGCAGGTCGGAACGCCGGACATTGACCCGCGGCAGGTTGAGCCAGCGATGGTTCGGTGTCGTGGTCGCACTCCACCGGGAGTTGCTCATCCGGACCAGCTCGGCGTCCTCGTGGTGGACGACCCTGGTGATCCGCGTCCACTTGCCGCGCCCGGTGGCCGGGTCGAAGCCGATCGTCTCGTCGCCGACCTCGACCGCGTCGTGCTTCAGGACACCACGCTTGGTCAAGATCAGCGTGTCCAGTGGCACGCAGTCCCAGTTGTTGATGGCGTTCGGGTTCCCGCCGGACTCGTGCTGGATGATCGCCCAGATGTTGGGGATGTCGGCGTCGGTCACGGGGACGCCGGCGGCCTGGAGTGCCTTGATGGCCTCCTGGATCCACTGCTGGACGTTGCCCGGGGGCGGCGACGCGGGCGGGCCGCCGCTGGGGCCGAGGCCACCGCCTCCGCCACCACCACCGCCGCCTCCGCCCCCACCGCCGCCGCCGTGGGACGCGCCGTTGGAGTGGATGCCGCCGGTGCTCTTGGGAGCCGCGGCCGAGCTGGCCGGCAGCGGCACCTGGTCGTAGCCGCCCTCGATCTGCTGGGACATCAGCGTCTGTGACGCCTTGATCGCGGTGTCGGCCTGGGTCTGCAGCCCGGCCACGTCACCGTCGTAGCCCGCGGTGATGGTGTGGATGTCGGTCTTGGCCGTCGCGAGGATCTCGGCCGCGCTGGGGCTCGGGGCCGGCTTGCCGTTGTCGACCGCCGTCTTGGCGTCGGCCAGCGCTTTGTTCATGGCCGACTCGGCCGTGGTGTTGCGGGCGTTGACGTCCTTCTCCGCGGCCAGCTGCTTGTCCTGGACGGTCTTCTTGATCTGCGCGAGGTTCTGCTGCAGGTCGTCGAGGTCCTTGGCGACGTCTTCGAGGTGGGTCTGGACCTTCGTGCCGGCGTCACGGACCTGGCGGACGTAGGTGAAGAACTGGTCCGCCGCGGGACCGGCCCACACGTGCGCGTCCAGCGAGTCCGTGGAGGTCTTCAGCGAGGCGTTGTGGTCACCCGCGTTCTTTCCGGCGTCGCGGAACTGCGTCGCGGCGTCGGTGATCTTCTGCAGATCGACCTTTTCGACCTGGTTCACCTTTTGCAGGAAGGCGTCCCAATTGTCGGGCGTCCCGGCGCCGACCCCGTTCAATGCCACTCTCGTGCCCCCTGCTCAGTTCACTTGTCGACGTGCAGCTTGAGGTCGCTCGCACCGACCTGGTCGGTTTCGGCGATCAGGCCGGCGGCCTTGCGCATGGCGAACCCCAGCGCCTCCATGTGCTTGCCCGCGGCGTCGAACTGGCTGTGCACGCCGTCCTTGAACTTGCCGACCGAGCTGTGCGCCTCGCCGTTGGCGTCCATCCCGCCGAAGGGGCTTTCCTTCTCGTGGTCCATGCCGGTGAGCTTGCCCTTGGACTTCTCGAACTCGTCCTTCAGCTTCTCCACCTGGCCGGCCGCGATGGCCATCGAGTCGGCGTCGTAGACAGGCACGGTTCGTCATCCCCTTCGGAAAACTTGTGTCCGCCCGATCAGACGTCGGCACGACCAGGACGGTTCCCCGCATACTTTATGACGTCCCGCGCACTGTGCGTACCGATCTCCGCCAACTTCCCCCGGCGGGGTTCAGGCCTCCGCCACCAGTTCGCGGATCCGGGTCGCCAGCAGGGCGTTGTCCGCCGGGGTGACGGTCGCCCACTCGCGGCCGTCGCGGTCCTTCGCCACCTGGAACAGGTAGCGGCCCGCGTCCGTGTCGAAGAACGCCAGGACCCGGGGCGCCCGGTGGGCCACGCCGTCGCGGCCGGTGCGTTCCGCGCCGAACTGGCCGCGGGCTTCCTGGCCCAGCAGCATGCCGGACAGCTCTTGGGCCTGGAACAGCACGACGCCCTGGTCTTCCAAGGCCGTGACCAGCGCCTTCGGGTCGCCGCTCGCCGCCGCGTCCGCCACGCGCAGCGTGTCGTACGGGATGCTGACCGTCTGGCCGATGCCCGGGCCGAGGTCGCCCGCCACCGAGACCGCCGCCTCCGGGAGGCCGTCCTCCGTCGCCGGGATCAGCCAGACCTCGTTGTTGTCGACCACGGCCAGGACCGCCTGGCTGCGGACGTTGACCGCGCGGCCGCGGATCTCGCGCTCGGCCCACACCCACACGTCGATGCCGAACTGCGGGCGGGCCAGCAGGTGCAGCATGTCGGCCACCTCGCCGGACACCCGGCGGTTGCGGGCCAGGCGCCGCTCGGCCAGCGACGTCCAGGCCGCCTCGACGACGTCCGCGCGTTCCGTGCGGGTGGTTCCCCCGCTCGGCACGTCCAGCGCGACGTGCCGGCGGGGCAGTCCGAGCGACTCCCAGAGGACGTCGAACTCGGACGCGGACAGCACGAGGCTGCCGTGGTCACGCGTCACGGTCAGTGCCCGTCCCCGCCGTGGTCACCGATCACGTCGGGCGAAACCATGCGCTGGTCGGCGAACAGGTCCTTGTCGTCGACGCCGAAGCGGCGGACGTGCTCGTCGTCCTCCTCCTGCGGCGCGGCCTTCGACAGGAACCGCGGGTCCTCGCCCTTCTGCTTCGTGCCGATCTGCTCCGACTTCCGCAGCGCGGCGGCTTCCTCCTCGGGCAGCTCGCCGACCGGCAGCGGCCGCACCGGGCCCTTCGGCTGGTTCTGGCTGCGCTTCTCGCGGTCCTTGTCGCCGGCGAGCGCGCCACCGGCCGCACCCGCGCCGACCGCCGCCGCACCCGCGCCCAGCTCGCCCGGGGTCGCGCCCGGCTTCGCCGCGAACCCGCGTTCGGCCGTGAACTGCCCCGGCGCGATCGGGGCCTGCGGGGCGGCGCCGACCGTGCGGCCCTTCGCCAGCAGGCCGTCCGCACCGCGGTTCGCGCCACTCGCCGAACCTTCGAGCCCGGTCACGCCACTGCCGGAAGCCCCGCCACCGCCGAGCGACTTGATCGGCGACGTCTGCGTCGAGCCGGTCGCGGGCCCGCCCGGCAGCTGGCCGGAGCCAGAGCCAGAGCTAGAGCCGGGACCGGACGAACCGGGCGCACCCGGCGGGACGAAGGTGTTCGGGTCGCCGCCACCGGGCTGGCCGGGGTTGAACCCGCCGGGCCGGCCGGGCTCGCCGGCCGTGCCGCGACCCGGCGCGTTGACCCAGCCGGGGCCGGGTGACGTCGGCGGCTTCGCGGCCGACGGCGCCGTCGCGGAGCTGGGCGACGTGCCCTGGCTCGCCGGGACGGTCGCGCCGGTGTGCCGCGGCGGCGGCGCCACCGGCCGCGACGGCTGCTGCTGCGCCGGGGTGCCGTAGACCGGGGTCGGCGGGTCGGCGTGGACCGTGTGCGACACCGGCTGCACCACCGGCGGGTCGACGTGCACCGAGCGGACCTTGTCCGACGCCGGCCGCACGCTGCCGTCCGGGGTGACCGCGACGGACGCGCCGGCGACGTCCAGCACGCCGGGCGTGACGCCGGGAGCGGCCAGCTTCAGCGACTCCGGGTCCGACAGCGACTGCGTCGAGAGCAGGTTGGTGCCGCTGTCCTGCGCGTACTCGTTCAGCGCCTGCGTCGCCTGCGCCTTCGCGTTGTTCGCGGCCTCGACCTGCCGGGCGTGATCGGTCTCGAAGCCGATCAGGCTCAGCAGCAGGCCGTCGCCGAGGGTGTAACCGCCCGCCCCCTTCCGGACGGTCTCGGCGTCCGGGAGCTTGTACTTGGTGCGGTTGAACGCCTCACCCTGCTCGAACACCATCTCCGCGGCGTGCGCGACCTTCGTGGTGGCGTCCTGGGAGAACCCGGCCTGCTCGGTGAGCACCTGGCTCGCCGCGCCGCCGGCCTGGCTCTGCCACTCGACGCCGAGCTTGAGCAGCTGGGCGCGCAGCGTCTGGTCGGTGTGGGCGAGAGCGGTCGCGACGGCCTTCAGCGCGTCGACGGCGGTCCCGATGCTGCCGGTGCCGTCGCCGGTGATCATCCGCGTGATCTGGTCGGCGATCGCGGTGTTGGTCCAGCCGTCGAACCGGTGGTTCTGGATCCCGGCCGCGAGCTCGGAGAATTCCACGCGCTCTCCCTAGTTGCGTGACTTCAAGGACTGCAGCGCCAAGTCGGCGGCGTGCGCCGACATGTCGCACAGCTGCGGCTGCGTGAGCTGGCCGCGGGTGACGGCGAAGGTCTGGACGGCCAGCGTCTGGCCCCTCGCCACGCCGACGAGCGTTTCGCAGTCGGCCGGTTCGCCGGCCGCGCGGTAGTTCGTCAGCGCCGGATAACCGCCGATGTTCTTCGGTTCGGTGGTCATGCTGTTCTTCTTGCGGGCGCCGGTGATCCACTGGTCGAGGTCGGACGACACCGCCCGCACGTGGTAGGAGTGCACCGGCTCGGCGCCGTCCGCGTCGAACACGCAGGTCGGCCCGTCCTGCTCCGGCGCCTCCCGGGGCGCGCTGGTGATCTTCAGCGCGTCGAGCTGCACCTGCGGGAAGACATCGCACAGGTTGACACCCTGCAGCGTCAGCTCGGCCGGCCGTTGCGGCAGCTGAGCCGCCTTGGCGCTCTGCGACGCCGCGGTCGCGGCCGTCTCGACCGGGTAGGGGGTGCCTTCGGTGCCCGCCGAGCAGCCGGCGAGCGCCGCTGTCGCGAGCACGCCACCGGTGATCCGCAAGGTCCGGTTACGCACCGTGCTTGCCGCGGTCACCGAACACCGCCGCCTTCTCGTCTTCGCTGACTTGGTAATCCTTCGCCGCGTCTCGCAGCTGCGAGACCAGGCGCTTGAGACCCGCGACGTACTCGCGGACCTGGCCCGCGTAGGAGCGGTCGCCGTCGGCGATCACGGAGTTCCAGGCCGCCATCGACTGGGTGCTGATCACGTCGGCGGACGGCGCGTCGATCCGCAGCTCGCCGAGCCGCGTGAGCAGCTGGTCTTCGAGCGCGTTGGCCTGCTCTTCGACGATCCGGGCGACGTCGAGGACCTTGTCCGGGTGGACCAGGACGTCCGCGGCGGCCGGCGCCACCGGGACGGCCGTGCTGAGGTCGTACGAGGGTCCTGACATGCTCTCCCCTGACGTGATACCGACAGTGACCGGTCGATTCCCGTTGAGGCTACCAACCACGACGTAGCCGGAGCCTGAGATTCGACGAAGTTCGTCGCCCGCCGGTTCCCCCTTGGCCCCTCAGATCAGGCGTTCTGCTGCGCCACCGGGGCGCCGACCTCGCCGTTCGCCGCCTTGAGTGCGATGTCCGTGCGGTGGTGCGAGCCCGCGAGGTGCACCTTCTCCACGGTTTCGTACGCGTGCTTGCGCGCCGACTTGAGCGTCTTGCCCGTGGCGACGACCGAGAGCACGCGGCCGCCGGCGGACACGACCGCGCCGTCGTCACGCCGCCGGGTGCCGGCGTGCAGCACGCCGTCGATCTCGCCGCCGGTGATGACGTCGCCGGTGCGCGGCTTGCCCGGGTAACCGTCGGCCGCGATCACGACGGTGACCGCGGCGCCGCCGGCCCACTCCAGCGGCGGGTGCTCGGCGAGCTTGCCGGTGGCGGTCGCCTGCATCAGCCCGGCGATCGGCGTGCGCAGCAAGGCCAGCACGACCTGGGTCTCCGGGTCGCCGAAGCGGCAGTTGAACTCGATGACCTGCGGGCCTTCGGACGTCAGCGCGAGCCCGGCGTAGAGCAGGCCGGAGAACGAGGCGTCGCGCGCGACCAGCTCGTCGGCGACCGGCTGGACGACGCGCTCGACCAGGTCGTCGACCAGGTTCTCGGGCGCCCAGGGCAGCGGGGCGTAGGCGCCCATGCCGCCGGTGTTCGGGCCGGCGTCGTCGTCGCCGACGCGCTTGAAGTCCTGCGCGGGCAGCAGCGGCACGACGGTGTGGCCGTCGACGAAGCAGAAGAGCGAGGCCTCCGGACCGTCCAAAAAGGACTCCAGGAGGACGGGGTGACCGCCGTCGAGCAGCATGATGGCGTGCTTGCGCGCGACGTCGTAGTCGGTCGTGACGACGACGCCCTTGCCCGCGGCGAGGCCGTCGTCCTTGACTACCCAGGTCGGGCCGAAGCGGGCGAGCGCGGCGTCGAGGCGGGCCGGGTTGTCGACCACCTCGCTGCGCGCGGTCGGCACGTTCGCCGCGGCCATGACGTCCTTGGCGAACGCCTTCGAGCCTTCGATGCGGGCCGCCGAGGCCGACGGGCCGAAGCAGGCGATGCCGGCCTTGCGGACGGCGTCGGCGACGCCGGCGACGAGCGGGACCTCGGGCCCGATCACCACCAGGTCGGCCTGCCAGCTCTTCGCGAGGGCCGCGACCGCTTCCGGGTCCGCCGCTTCGACGCCGAGCTGCTCGGCCATCGCGGCCGTCCCGGCGTTGCCGGGCGCGCAGGCCAGGGCGGTGACCGTGGGGTCGCCGGACGCCGCGAGGACGAGAGCGTGCTCACGGGCGCCGGAGCCGATTACCAGTACGCGCACGCCGCACAGCGTATCCGGACGGCTTCGCGCCGGACATTTCGCCGTCCCCGGGACGGGTGTCCACGTGCCGTTTACCGCGCTGACCGCCCAGGTACGACCGGACGACGCTTGCGGCATCAAGGGTGACGCGGGTAGTCAGGGCACACCCTGTGAAAGAAGGTCACCAGATGAAGCGCAAACGTGTCGGCGTCCTGGCACTCGCCGGACTGGCGTTGCTGAGCGTCACCGGATTCGCGATCGGCTCGGCCAACGCGGCCGAGACCGGGTCCGCCGATGCGGCCGCGCACGGGCGGGGTCACGATGACCCCGTGATCATCGGACACCGCGGCGCGCCCGGGTACCGGCCGGAGCACACGCTCGCCTCGTACGAGCTCGCCTACCGCCTCGGCGTCGACTGGGTCGACGTCGACCTCGTGCCCACGAAGGACGGCCGGCTGGTCGCCCGGCACGAACCGGAGATCGGCGGCACCACCGACGTCGCGCAGCACCCGGAGTTCGCGTCCCGCAAGAAGACCCTGGTGATCGACGGCGTCTCGACGACCGGCTGGTTCACCCAGGACTTCACGCTGGCCGAGCTGAAGACGCTGCGCGCGGTCGAGCGGATCCCGGCGAACCGGCCGCACAACACGCTGTACAACGGGCGCTACCAGATCGCCTCCTTCCAGGAGGTGCTCGACCTGACCAAGCGCCTCGGCAAGGAACTGCACCGGACGCTGGGCACCTACCCCGAGGTCAAGCACTCGACGTTCTTCCAGACGATCGGCAACCCGATCGAGCCGAAGCTGGTGACGGCGCTCAAGCGCAACGGCCTCGACCGGCCGGACGCGCCGGCGATCATCCAGTCGTTCGAGGTGTCGAACCTGATCGCGCTGCACAAGCAGGTCCGGACGCCGCTGCTGCAGCTGACGTCGGCGACCGGCGCCCCGGCCGACTTCGTCGCGAAGGGCGACAAGCGGACGTACGCGGACCTCGTGACGACGTCCGGGCTGAAGGACGTCGCGAAGTACGCGAAGTACCTCGGGCCGGACAAGAGCCAGATCATCCCGCTGGACGCCGCCGGGAACCTGACGAAGCCGACCGCGATCGTCGCGGACGCGCACAAGGCGGGCCTGAAGGTGCAGCCGTACACGTTCCGGAACGAGAACCCGTTCCTGCCGGCCAACCTGCGCTCCTCGGCCGAGCCGGACGCCTACGGTGACGTGTTCACCGAAGAAGCGGCGTTCCTCAAGGCGGGCGTCGACGGCTTCTTCGCCGACCAGGGCGACACCGCGCTCGAATCGCTGCACGCGTTCCTGGGTCGCTAAACGCTTTGCCGTGAGGGGCACCTTCAGGGACGCTTCGTCCATGAAGGTGCCCCTCACGGCGTTCTCCGGCGTGGTGCTGGTCAGCCGCGGTGACGAGACGCTGCTCGCCGGGGCGGCCGGGTACGCGCACCGCGGCTACGGCGTCGAGAACACCGTCGACACCCGGTTCGCGATCGCCAGCGGCACCAAGGGGTTCACCGCGCTGGTCGTCGTCGGGCTGATCGCCGAAGGACGGCTGACCCTGGACGCCCGCGCCCGCGACTTGCTGGGCGGCGACCTGCCGCTGATCGACGACGCCGTCACCGTCGAGCACCTGCTGACGCACACGTCCGGCATCGGCGACTATTGCGACGAAGAGGCGGACCCGCCGCCGACGCCATCCCTCGCCACGTCCGCCGACTACCTCGCCGCGCTCGACGGCTATCCGCAGAGGTCCGCGCCCGGCACGGAGTTCCGCTACAACAACGGCGCGTTCGCCGTCCTCGGCCTGCTCGCCGAACGGGTCGCGGGCCGGCCGTTCCACGACCTCGTGCACGAGCGCGTCTGCGAGCCCGCCGGAATGGCGGACACGGCGTTCCTCCGGTCGGACGCGCTGCCCGGCCGGACCGCCACCGGCTACCTGGAAGACGGCCGCACCAACGTGTTCAGCCTGCCGGTGCGCGGGCACGGCGACGGCGGGAGCTACAGCACCGCGCCGGACTTCCGGCGGTTCTGGCCCGCGTTCCTCGACGGCCGGATCGTGCCCCGCGAGTGGGTGGCCCGGATGCTGCGCCCGCACGCCCCGGGTTACGGCCTCGGCTTCTGGCTGCCGTGGCCCGGCGCCGTGCGGCTCGAAGGCGGCGACCACGGCGTCTCGTTCCGGAGCACGCACTCCGGCGGCGTCACCGCGACGCTCCTCTCGAACGACCACCGCGGCGGCGGACCGCTGCTCCAGCGGCTGGACGAGTTCTTGACGAAGCCTTGACACCCCTCGGCCGCCGGGGCTAACTTCGGCGAATTCAATGGTCTGGCCGCATACCTTTCAAGAGGTGCCCGATGGATGTCTCCGACCAGCAGACCACTCCCGACCACGACCCCGCCCAGGACGACGACTCCGCACGCCTGCACCAGCTCGGCTACGCGCAGGAGCTCAAGCGGACGATGTCGGGGTTCTCGAACTTCGCCGTCTCGTTCACCATCATCTCCATCCTGTCCGGCTGCCTGACGCTCTACGGGTTCGGCATGAAGACCGGCGGGCCGGCCGCGATGATCTGGGGCTGGCCGCTCGTCGGGATCTTCGTCATCCTGGTCGGCCTGGGCATGGCCGAGGTCTGCTCCAGCTACCCGACCGCGGGCGGGCTGTACTACTGGGCGGCGCGGCTGGCGCGGAAGAACGGCCCCGCGTGGTCGTGGTTCACCGGCTGGTTCAACCTCGTCGGGCAGATCGCCGTCACCGCGGGCATCGACTTCGGCGCGGCCCTGTTCCTCAACGCGTTCCTCGACCTGCAGTGGGGTTTCTCGGCGACGCCGGGGCACACGATCCTGCTGCTCGCGATCATCCTCGTGGTGCACGGCCTGCTGAACACCTTCGGCGTCCGGATCGTGGCGATCCTCAACAACGTCAGCGTGTGGTGGCACCTCATCGGCGTGCTGGTGATCGTCGGCGTGCTGATCTTCGTGCCCGCCAAGCACCAGGACGCGTCGTTCGTCTTCGGCAGCTTCGTGAACCAGACGGGCTGGGGCTCGGCGTTCTACGTCTTCGCGCTGGGTCTCCTGGTGGCGCAGTACACGCTGACCGGCTACGACGCGTCGGCGCACATGACCGAGGAGACGAAGAGCGCGGCGACGGCCGGGCCGCGCGGCATCGTGATGTCGATCGTCGTCTCGCTCGTCGCGGGCTGGATCCTGCTGATCGGTCTCACGTTCGCGATCCAGGACTACGCGGGCGAGGTCGGCTCGGCCACCGGTGTCCCGCCCGCGCAGATCTTCATCGACGCCACCGGCGCGGTCACCGGCAAGTTCCTGCTGCTGATCTGCATCGGCGCGCAGCTGTTCTGCGGCATGGCGTCGGTGACGGCCAACTCGCGGATGATCTACGCGTTCGCCCGCGACGGCGCGATCCCCGGGTCGAAGTTCTGGCACAAGATCAACAAGCGCACGCAGACGCCGACCAACGCCGTCTGGCTGGGTGCGGGCGGCGCGCTGATACTCGCGCTGCCGTACCTGTGGAGCGCGACGGCCTACGCGGCGGTGACCTCGATCGCCGTGGTGGGGCTGTACGTGGCGTACGTGATCCCGGTGTTCCTGCGCGTCCGCCAGGGTGACGACTTCGAGCGCGGGCCGTGGCACCTCGGCCGCTGGGGCAAGCCGGTCGGCATCGTCGCGACCACGTGGGTCGTCCTGATCTTCATCCTGTTCATGCTGCCGCAGGTTTCCCCGGTGACGGTGGACTCGTTCAACTACACACCGGTCGCGTTCCTCGTGGTGCTCGGCGGCGCGGGGCTGTGGTGGGTGCTCTCGGCCCGGAAGTGGTTCAAGGGCCCCAAGGTCCAGGGCTCGGAGGCCGAACTCGCGGCCGTGGAACAGGAACTCAAGGAACTCGGCTGACGCTCGGTGCAAGTTGTCGTGAGTGGTAATGAGGGTTAGAACCCTCATTACCACTCACGACAAGCCGCGGCAGACTCAGGAAGTCCGGGCTTCCCGTGCCGGGACGGAGTCCTCGACCCGGACGTCGTGGCCCGGGCGGACGACCGTGACCGCCACCGCGCCCAGGGCGCCGACCGCCGCGAAGGCGTAGAAGCCCCACGGGTAGGCGATTCCGGCCGTCAGCAGCGCGCCGCCCAGCAGCGGGCCGGAGATCGCGCCGATCCGGCCGATGCCGGCGGACCAGCCGAGGCCGGTCGCGCGGATCGCGTCCGGGTAGATCCGGCCGATGTAGGCGTACACCAGCACCTGGGCGCTGAAGACGAAGCAGCCGGTCAGGAACACCGCCGCGTACAGCCCGACGGCCGGCAGCCGCACGCTCAGCAGCGCCAGGAACACCGCACCCGCGATGAACCAGACGCGCGCGGACGGCCGGATGCCGACGCGGTCGGCGACCCGGCCCGCGACGAGCAGGCCCACGATGCCGCCGACGTTCAGCGTCAGCAGCAGGCTGAGCGCGGCGCCGAGCGGGTAGCCGGCCTGGCGCATGATCTCCGGCAGCCAGGTGTTCAAGCCGTAGACGAGCAGCAGGCCCATGAACGACGTGATCCAAAACGCGATGGTGGCGCGCAGCAGCCCGCCGCGGAACAGCCCGGCGACGGCGTGCCCGGCCGAGCGCTCGGTCTCGCGGACCCGCTGGAACGACTCGGACTCCGGCAGGAACTTCAGCATCAGCGGGATCAGCACCACCGCGGGCAGCGCCCCGGCGACGAACATCGCGCGCCAGCCCAGCGGCGAGATCAACACGATCGCCAGCAGCGCCGTCAGCACCGCGCCGACGTGGTAGCCGGTCATCACCGTGGTCGTCGCGCTGCCGGCCTTGCCGCGGCGCGCGTACTCAGTGACCAGCGTGATGGCCGTCGGCAGGCAGCCGCCGAGGCCGAGCCCGGCGACGAAGCGCAGCAGGCCGAAGACGAACGTCGACGGCGCGAAGGCGCACAACAGCGTGCACAGCGAGAACAACGCGACCGAGATGATCAGGGACTTCCGGCGGCCGATGACGTCGGTGATCGTGCCGATCGCCAGGCCGCCCAGCATCATCCCGGCCAGGCCGACCGTCGAGACGATCGACGCCGTGGCGGGCGTCAGGCCCCAGACGTGGTCACGCAGGAGCACGGGCAGCACGGAGCCGAGCACGACGAGGTCGAACCCGTCGAGCAGAACGGCGGTCCAGGCCAGGGGCACGACCCAGGAGCGAGTGCCAGGGGACATGGGGAACCTCCGGATGTGCGTCGGTGCACGTCATCCGCACAGGTGTGCGTAGTGCGCACAAGTATGCACAGGGGGTACGACGTAATCCAGGTCACTTCCATTCACCGGAAGGCAAGCGCAGGCTCTCTACCTGCGGGAAGATCACGCGCGTGGAGATCCTGGTCCTGATGGGCGTGCTCACCGGTTCGCTCGCGCTGACGGCGTTCGCGCGGCGCTACAACCTGTCCGCGCCACTGCTGGTCGTCGTGGTCGCGCTCGGGGTCGCGCTGATTCCCGGCGTGCCGCGGCTCGAGCTGGAGCCGGAGCTCGTCCTCACCGTCGTGCTGCCGCCGTTGCTCTACTCGACGTCGCTCGAAAGCTCGGTGACGCACTTCAAGCGCAACCTGCGCCCGATCGTCGCGCTGGGCGTGGTGCTCGTGGCCGTCACCGCGGTGGTCGTCGCGCTGGTCGTGCACCTGCTGCTGCCGGACGTGCCGTTCGCCTCCGCACTCGTCCTCGGCGCGGTCGTGGCGCCGCCGGACGCCGTGACGGCGGTGGCGATCGGCCGCAAGCTCGGCCTGCCGCGGCGCGTGATGAGCGTGCTGACCGGCGAAAGCCTGGTCAACGACGCCGCCGCGCTGACGCTCTACAAGGTCGCGCTCGCCGCCGTCGCCGGCACCGCGGGCTCGGCCGGGCACGGCTTCGCGGTGTTCGGCGTCGCGACCGTGCTGGGCATCGCCGTCGGCCTGGCGATCGGCGCGCTCGTGGTGGGGATCCGGCGGCTGCTCGACGACCCGCTGCTGGAGTCGGCGTTCGGGATCATCGTGCCGTTCGGCGCGTACGTCACCGCCGAGCACCTGCACCCGTTCGGTGAGGAGTTCAGCGGGTCCGGCGTGCTCGCCGTCGTCGCCGCGGGCCTCTACCTCGGGCACCGCTCGCTCTACGCGTCACCCGCGACGCGCATGCAGGACAGATCCGTCTGGGCGTCGATCGACGTCCTGCTGGAGGCGCTGGTGTTCGCGCTGATGGGCCTGCAGCTGCCGTTCGTGCTCGACGGCGCCGCGCACGCGGCCCGCGACAACGGCACCCTCGCGCTGGTGGCGCTGGCCGTGCTCGCGGTGACGATGCTGGTGCGGATCCCGGCGGTGGCGCTGTTCGCGTACCTGCCGAAGACGTTGCGGCTGTTCGGCCAGGTCCGCCGGGCGCCCGGCTGGCAGACGATCGCGGTGATCTCGTGGACCGGCATGCGCGGCGTCGTCACGCTCGCCGCCGCGGCCGGCGTCCCGGCCGACACGCCCGGCCGCGAGGAGATCCAGCTGTTCGCGTTCGCGGTGGCGATCGGCACGGTGCTCATCCAGGGCCTCACGCTGCCGCCGTTGATCCGGGTGCTGAAGGTGCAGGACCCGTCGGAGACCTCGCGGGACGAAGCGGAGGAACTCGCCGCACGGGAAGTCGCGCAGAAGGCGGCGCACGCGCGGTTGCGCGAGATCAGCCGTGACCGGCTCGCCGAGCTGGACCTGCCGCCGGAGAAGGTCGAGCGCCTGAAGGAGCGGCTGGAACGGCTCGTCGACACGCGCTACCGGTTCGCCAAAGCGGCGATCACGCTGTCCGGCGAGGACCGCTCCGGCAGCCCGCAGGCGCAGTTCGCGAAGGCCCGGCGCGAGCTGCTGATCACCCAGCGCAAGGCGATGATCGAGGAGAACCGCGCAGGCCGGCTCGACGACGAGATCCTCGGGAAGATGCTGCGCGAGCTGGACCTGGAGGAGCTGTCGGTGTCGACGACGCTCACGAACCGATTGAGCTGATCACCTCCCAGGTCCGTCGCCGCTCCTCGGACGAGCGGATGCCGGTCTGCGACACGAGGACATCGGTCGCGCCGGCGTCGTAGTACCGCCGGAGCCCGGCGAGGACGGTCTTCTCGTCACCGATGATCGCCAGGTCCGCCGGATGATCGACACCTTCCGCGGCCAGGATCCGTTGATACGACGGGATCTGCGCGTAGAAGGCCATCTGTTCGACGGCGAGAGCACGCACGGCGTCGGGCTCGTTCGTGACGATCGCGGGCACGGCGGCGAGGATCCGCTTGCCCGCGGGCAGGTGCGGCACGATCTGTTCGGCCAGCGCCCGCGGCCCGGCGAGGAACGGCAGGGTCCCGTCGGCCAGCTCACCGGTGACGCGCAGCGCCTGCGGCCCCATCGCGGCGACGATGATCGGCACATCACCGCCCACAGTGGACAGTCCGGGCGCGTGGGCCTGGACGGTCTCGCCGTCGAAGTCGACGGCCTCGCCGGTGAAGACCTGCTTGAGCACGGTCAGGTACTCGCGCAGGTGCTTGATGGGCGGCGGGTACTCGACGCCGTAGACGGGCCCGAGGAACCCCTTCGAGCCGAGCCCGACGCCGAGGGTGAACCGCCCACCGGTGGCGGCGTGCGCGGTCTGCGCCGCGTTCGCGACCACCAGCGGGTGCCGCGGGTAAATGGGCACCACGGAGGTGCCGACCTCGAGCCCGGGGTTCTCCCGCCCCGCGAGAGCGGCGACGGTGATGGCGTCCTGGCTGAGCGGAAGCTGCGAGAACCACACGGACTTGAGCCCGGCGTCGGCGGCTTGCCTGGCCTGCGCCAGGAGCTCGTCGACGAGGTTGGGCGCGGCGGCGGTGTCGCCCGAGGGAAGCGTGACTCCGATGGTCATGATCCTCACGCTAACCCTCGGTGCCACCGGTTTCCGGCTTCTCAGCGCTTGAGAAGCGGAGTTATCCACAATGGGTTCGGTTGTCCACAGATTTCGTCCGGACCCGTTTTCGCGCCGGGGGTGCCGATACGCTGGAGGCGGGACCGGCCCCCCAAGGGAAGGGCGGGGTGGGCCTCGGTGGCGGGATGGCCGGGCAAGCCCGGCGAACCCGGCCCACGCCAGAAGGTGGACCACCGCGCCATGATCCCCGCATCGGCCGGTCAGGCAAGCGCTTCCGCATCCCGGGAACCGGCGCTCCCAGCGCGTGGGAACTCGCGCGAACCGTGAGGGAATCACCCACTCTGGGGCGAGATCCCGATCACCATCCTCAGGAGATCCCATGTCGCTGACCGACGTCATCGACGGCACTCGCAAGGCCGTCGACGCCGACCCGCACAACGCCGCCGTGTCCTTCAGCGTGGAGCACACCCTGAAGCCCGGCACCAGGACCGAAGTCGCCGTCAAGGTGCGGGGGCACGAGTTCACCGTCGACGAGCCGCCGGCGCTCGGCGGTGCCGACCAGGCCGCGAACCCCGTCGAGTTCGCGCTCGCCGCGCTCGGGTCATGCCAGGTGATCACGTACCAGTTCTGGGCGGCCAAGCGCGGGATCCCGCTCGACTCGGTCAAGGTCACCGTCGACGGTGACCTCGACCTGCACGGCTTCTTCGGCTTCTCGCTCAACACCCGCCCCGGTTTCGGGGACGTCCGGGTGTCCGTCGAGCTCGAAGGGCCGGCGAGCCGGGAGCGCTACGAAGACCTCAAGCGCGAGGTCGACGAGCACTGCCCGGTGCTCGACCTGTTCCGCAACGAGACGCCGGTCAGCACAAAACTGACTTAAACGAACTGGTGCCGCACGATCGTCTGCTCGCGGCCCGGGCCGACGCCGATCGCCGAGATCCGGGCGCCCGACAGCTCTTCGAGGCGCTCGACGTACGCGCGGGCGTTCGCCGGGAGCTCCTCGAACGTGCGGCACGCCGAGATGTCCTCGAACCAGCCCGGGTGCTCTTCGTAGATGGGGATCGCGTGGTGCACGTCGGTCTGCGTCATCGGCATGTCCTGCGTGCGGAAGCCGTCGACCTCGTAACCCACGCACACCGGCACCTTCTCCAGCCCGGACAGCACGTCCAGCTTGGTGAGGAAGTAGTCGGTGATGCCGTTGACGCGGACCGCGTAGCGCGCGATCACCGCGTCGAACCAGCCGGTGCGCCGCGAGCGGCCCGTGGTGACGCCGAACTCGCCGCCCTGCTTGCGCAGGTACTCGCCGGACTCGTCGTTCAGCTCGGTCGGGAACGGCCCGGAGCCGACGCGCGTGGTGTAGGCCTTGAGGATGCCGAGCACCGTGCCGATCCGGCCCGGGCCGATGCCCGAACCGGCGCTCGCGCCACCGGACGTCGGGTTCGACGACGTCACGAACGGGTAGGTGCCGTGGTCGACGTCGAGCAGCGTGCCCTGTGAGCCTTCGAGCAGCACGGTCTCACCGCGCTCGAGGGCCTGGTTGAGCTGCAGCCGGGTGTCGGCGATGCGGTGCGCGAACTTCTCGCCCGCGGCGAGCACCTCGTCGGCGACCTGGTTCGCCTCCAGCGCCTTGCGGTTGTAGACCTTCACCAGCACCTGGTTCTTGAACTCCAGCGCGGCTTCGACCTTCTGCCGGAAGATCTTCTCGTCGAGCAGGTCCTGCACGCGGACGCCGACGCGGGCGATCTTGTCCTGGTAGCACGGCCCGATGCCGCGGCCGGTGGTGCCGATCTTGCGGCTGCCCAGGTAGCGCTCGGTGACTTTGTCGATGGCCACGTGGTACGGCATGATCAAGTGCGCGTCGGCGGAGATCAGCAGCTTGGACGTGTCGACGTCCCGCGCTTCGAGTCCGGACAGCTCGTCCAGCAGCACACCCGGATCGACGACCACGCCGTTGCCGATGACGTTGGTCACGCCGGGGGTGAGGATGCCGGACGGGATGAGGTGCAGGGCGAAGTTCTCGCCGTTCGGCAGGACGACCGTGTGACCGGCGTTGTTGCCACCCTGGTAGCGGACGACCCACTGGACGCGGTCACCCATCAGGTCGGTGGCCTTGCCCTTGCCTTCGTCTCCCCATTGGGCACCGATGAGCACGATGGCCGGCATGTGACACTCCAAGGTGTTCGACGACGTGAGGTTTGGTGTCCGGGGCGGACACCGGTGGCGCTGGTAAATGCCGGTGCATGACTGTAACGGAGGACCCGCGGGTGCGCGGAATAGTGGTGGCCTGTGGCGACGACGCGGCCGGCTTCGAAGAAGTCGATGACGTCGAATCGGTCCGCGTGCCGAGCCGTCCCGGCAAAGCGGAAATCGACCCCTTGCTGGGCGAACACGATCACCTGGTGGTGTCGGGCACGGACGCCGATCTCGCCGCGGTCGTGTTGCGACTGTTGCGGAAGGACGCGATCTCCGGCGTGTCGGTCGGGTTCGTGCCGTCCTCGCCGGACTCGTCGGTCGCCGCGCTGTGGGGGTTGCCGAAGACGCCGCTGCAGGCGCTCGCGCTCGCGTTGCGCGGCGAGGTCGACCCGGTGCCGCTGATCCGCGACGACGTCGGCGGCGTGCTCGTCGGGCGCGGGCTGCTGCGGCTCGTCCGCGGCGTGGCTTACTGCGACGAGCAGGTCGCGTTGCGCGGGCCGGCCGCGTCGATCGAGGTGACGCCGGATCCGGGCGGGCCGGGCCTGGCCGTGCGCGTGGTGAAGGGGACCGTCTTCAAGCGGCCGACGACGCTGTACTCGCGTGCCTTCCAGATCGGCTGCATCCCCACGCGGCCGGTGCGCGACGACGTGGTCTTCGACCGCGCGGTGAACAAGTGGACCTGGTACCGGCACACGGAGGATCTGCGACTCGTTCGCGGAGCGGCCTGACCTGCGTTTTTCACTCTCACGTGAGCCAGCAGACACTCAGCGTTGGCGAACGGGCAGCAACATGTCACCTATACGTGTTGCACACGCCACTCAGGTGTATCAGGGTTAGCTGTCCCCACACCTGACATGGAGGCAGCAATATGCCAACCAGGCGTGCTGTTCGTCATTCCTTGGCTGTCCTCGCCGCCACCGCGGTGCTCTCCGGAACATTGGCCGGCGTCGCCGACGCCACCCCGCCGGGCGTCCCGTCCGCCGCGACGGCGAAGTCCGAGCTGGCTTCGCTGACCGTGAAGGCCGACGGGTCCCAGACCGGCTACAGCCGCGACAAGTTCCCGCACTGGATCGACCAGGGCAACAGCTGCGACACGCGCGAAGTCGTGTTGAAGCGCGACGGCACGAACGTCGTCACCGGGTCGAACTGCGCCGCCACCTCCGGCAGCTGGTTCAGCCCGTACGACGGCGAGACCTGGACGGCGGCGTCCGATGTGGACATCGACCACGTGGTGCCGCTGGCCGCCGCGTGGCGCACCGGGGCGTCGTCGTGGACGACGGCCCAGCGCCAGGCGTACGCGAACGACCTGACCGACCCGCAGCTCATCGCCGTGACGGACAACGTCAACCAGTCGAAGGGCGACAAGTCGCCCGACCAGTGGAAGCCGCCGCTCACCGGCTACTGGTGCACCTACGCGAAGATGTGGGTCGCGGTGAAGACGAAGTTCAAGCTCACCGTCAACACCGCGGAGAAGACGGCCCTGACGGACATGCTCGGCCGCTGCTGACCCGGGTCTGCCGCAGCTCGTCGTGAGTGTTTAGGGCGGTTCTAACCGCCCTAAACACTCACGACAACTCGAGCCGAGCGGAAGTCAAGGGGGAATCGTTGCGGTGCCAGGGGTTGGGACCCGGGTTCGCACTGTGGGACGGCCTCAAGTGCGGAACTAGCGTCGCGCTTGAAGTCGCAACCGCTCCCCTGGAGGCCGTCGGTGTCCCAGCTTTCCCGTGCCCGCAACGCCGCGGCCCTGCTCGCCCTGCCCCTGCTGCTGACCGCCTGCTCCGCTGCGGGCGGCGAGCAGTCCGCCGCCGACGCCGGTCCGCCCAAGGCCGGCGGCACGCTCCGGCTCGGCATCTCGTCCGCGCCCGACTGCATCGACCCGCAGCAGACCGCCACGAACGCGTCGATCAACGTCGCGCGCCAGCTGGTCGACTCGCTGACCGACCAGGACCCGAAGAGCGGCGAGATCAAGCCGTGGCTGGCCGAGAAGTGGGAGAGCAACGCCGATTCGACGGCGTTCACCTTCCACCTGCGCGCCGGCGCGACGTTCTCCGACGGCACCCCGGTCGACGCCGCCGCGATCAAGACCAGCTTCGACGGCATCAAGGCTCTCGGCACGAAGGCCCAGCTCGGCTACGGCTACCTCGCGGCCTACAAGAGCACGACCGTCGTCGACCCGCGGACCGCGCGCCTCGAGTTCTCCGCGCCCAGCGCCCAGTTCCTGCAGGCCAGCTCGACGGTGTCGCTCGGCGTCCTGGCCCCCGCGGCGTTCCAGAAGACGCCGGAGCAGCGCTGCCAGGGCAACGGCCTGGTCGGCTCCGGGCCGTTCACCTTCGAGAGCCTGAAGCAGAACCAGGAGATCGTGCTGGCCAAGCGCAAGGGCTACACCTGGGGCTCGTCGCTGTTCAAGCACCAGGGTGAGGCGTACCTCGACAAGATCGACTACAAGATCGTGCCGGAGCCCGGCGTCCGCACCGGCAGCCTCGCCTCCGGGCAGCTCGACGCGATCACCGACGTCCAGCCGGTCGACGAGCCGCAGTTCACGAGCAACGGCTTCACCGAGAACATCCGGCCGAACCCGGGGGTCGTGTTCAACCTGCACGCGAACACCACCCGCGGCGTGCTCACCGACGAAAAGGTGCGCCAGGCCGTGCTCAAGGGCGTCGACCGCACCGAGGTCGTGAACACCGTGCTGACGCCGAGCTACAAGCCGGCCACCAGCATCCTGGGCTCGGCGACGCCGTTGCACAGCGACCTGTCCGCGCAGCTGGCCTACGACCAGAAGGGCGCCACGGCGCTGCTGGACGGCGACGGCTGGGTGCCCGGCGCCGACGGCATCCGCGTGAAGAACGGGCAGCGGCTGAGCGCGGCCGTCGTGTTCTCGCCGGTGTTCAACCAGAACCGCAGCGTGCTGGAGCTGATCCAGCAGCAGCTGCGCAAGATCGGTTTCGACCTCAAGATCGAGCAGCACACCAACGCCGAGACCACGCAGATCCAGCTGAGCGGCAACTACGACTTCCTCTGGTACAACGTGACCCGCGCCGACCCGGACATCCTGCGCGGCCAGTTCTCCACGAAGGCCGGCAACCGCAGCCGGCTCACGCCGGGCAACCCGCTCGACGTCGCCCTCGACGCCCAGTCGTCCACTGTGGACAACGCCAAGCGCGAGCCGTCGGCCGACGAGGCGCAGAAGCTGATCGTCGACCACGCCTACGCGGTGCCGGTGTTCGAGCTGACCCAGGTCGTCGCGGAGAGCGCCAAGGCGCACGCCGTCGACTTCGAAGCGTCGTCACGGCTGCAGCTGTTCGACGCGTGGCTGTCGTGAGGAACTACCTGCTCCGCCGGGTCGCGCAAGCGGTCTTCGTGCTGTGGGCGGCGTTCACGCTGTCGTTCCTGATCCTCTACCTGCTGCCGGGTGACGCCGTTTCGGCGAAGCTCGCCGGCGGGGAGGCCGGGTCGTCGACGACGCCGGAGCAGCTCGCCGCGGCCCGCGCGGAGTACGGCCTCGACTCGCCGCTGCCGGTCCAGTACCTGAAACGGCTGGTCTCGGCGTTGCACGGCGACTTCGGCCGCAGCGTCGCGACCGGCGACGACGCGACGCACATGGTCGTCACGGCGTTGCCGCCGACGCTCGCCGTGACGAGCCTGGCCCTGGTGCTCGCCGTGCTGTTCGGCGGCGGCTCGGCGTTCCTGGGCACGTTCACGCGGTTCCGCTGGCTGCGGCAGGCGCTGCTGTCCCTGCCGTCGCTGGCCATCTCGCTGCCGCCGTTCTGGGTGGGCCTGGTGCTGATCCAGTTCTTCTCGTTCCGGTTGCGGCTGCTGCCCGCGCTCGGCACGCAGGGCTTCGAGACGATCATCCTGCCCGCGATCACGCTCGCCCTGCCGACCGGCGCGATCATCGGCCAGGTGCTGGCGAAGAGCCTGGCCACGCAGCAGGAGCAGCCGTACGCGGAGATCGCCGCGGCCAAGGGCGCGAGCCGCTGGAGAGTCCACTTCGGACACCTGCTGCGCAACGCCGCCGTGCCGACGCTGACCGTCGCCGGGGTGGTGGCGGGCAACCTGGTCGCCGGTTCGGTGATCACCGAGACGGTGTTCTCGCGCGACGGCGTCGGCCGGGTGACCGCGGCCGCCGTCACCGCGCAGGACGTCCCGGTGGTGCAGGCGGTGATCGTGCTGGCCGCGCTGGTGTTCGTGGTGCTCAACCTGAGCGTCGACCTGCTCTACCCGCTGCTCGATCCGCGGATCGCGCGTACCCCCGAGGCGGTGGCCCGTGGTTGACCTCGCCACCAAACGGCACTTTCACGTGAAAGTGCCGTTCCCGCCCGGTCTCGTGATCGCCGTTGTGGTGCTGGCGTTCGTGCTGCTGGCGGCCTTCGTGCCGGGGCTGTTGACCAGCTACGACCCGATCACCGGCGTCCCGGCCGAACGGCTGCAAGGGCCGTCGCTGCACCACTTCTTCGGCACCGACGAGACCGGCCGTGACGTCTACGCGCGGGTGATCCACGGCGCGTCCCTCTCGCTGCGCGCCACCGCGATCGCCGTGCTGACGGCGTTGATCGCGGGCTCGGCGCTGGGCCTGCTCGCCGGCTTCCGCGGTGGCTGGGCCGACACCGTGATCATGCGGATCGTCGACGTCTTCCTGGCCATCCCGCCGATCCTGCTGTCGCTGGCCCTGGTCACGGCGCTGGGCTTCGGCACGACGAACGTCGCGATCGCCGTCGGCATCGCGAACCTCGCGTCCTTCGCGCGAGTCATGCGCGCGGAGGTGCTTCGCGTGCGAAGCGGCGTGTTCGTCGAAGCCGCGCGAGCCAGCGGAGTGCGCTGGTCCGGCGTGCTGCTGCGGCACGTCCTGCCGAACGCGGCCGGCCCGGTGCTCGCCCTCGCGACGCTCACCCTCGGCACGGCCGTGCTCGAGGTGTCGGCGCTGAGCTTCCTCGGTTTCGGCGCGACCCCGCCGACGCCGGAGTGGGGCTCGCTCGTCGCCGGCGGCCGCAGTTTCCTGGCCACGGCCTGGTGGATGACGACGTTCCCGGGATTGACGGTCGCGGCGGTGGTCCTGTCCGCGAACCGGCTTTCCCGCGCACTGGACGGAGGCGAACGATGACCCTGCTGCGCATCGAAAACCTGGCCGTGTCGTACCGGACGCGGGCCGGGCTGGTCCCGGCCGTCCAGGACGTCAGCCTCGACGTCGGCGAAGGCGAGGTCGTCGCGGTCGTCGGCGAGTCCGGCTCGGGCAAGTCGACCACCGCGCACGCGGCGATCGGCCTGCTGCCCCGCGGCGGCCGGATCGACGGCGGCGCGATCACGTTCGGCAACCGCGACCTGACGTCATTGTCCCCCAAGCAGTGGCGGAGTGTGCGAGGGCGGGAGATCGCGCTGGTGCCGCAGGACCCGGCCGTCTCGCTCAACCCGGTGCACCGGATCGGCGACCAGGTCGCGGAGGTGCTGCGGATCCACGGCCTCGCCGACCGCCGCGCCGCTTCGCTGCAGGCCGTCGAACTGCTCGAACGCGCGGGCGTACCTTCGCCGGAACTGCGGGCGAAGCAGTACCCGCACCAGCTGTCGGGCGGGCTGCGGCAGCGCGTGCTGATCGCGGCCGCGCTGGCCGGGCGGCCGAAGCTGATCATCGCGGACGAGCCGACCAGCGCGCTCGACGTCACCGTGCAGCGGCGGATCCTCGACCACCTGACGTCGCTGGCCGCGGAGTCGGGGACGGCGATCCTGCTGATCACGCACGACCTGGGCGTCGCGGCCGATCGCGCGTCACGGATCGTCGTGCTCTCCCGCGGCGAAGTCGCCGAAGAGGGCAAGACCGCCGAAATCGTCAGCGCGCCTTCGCAGCCCTACACGCAGCAACTGCTCGCGGCGGCACCGAGCATGACGAGCACACTGCGTCCGGCGGCTCCGGCCGCCGAGCCACTGGTGACGGCGCGAGACCTGGCGAAGACGTTCGACGGCGGCATCCGCGCGGTCGACGGCATCTCGTTCGACATCCCCCGCGGCCAGACCCTGGCGCTGGTCGGCGAATCCGGCTCGGGCAAGTCGACGACGGCGCGCATGCTGCTGCGGCTCGAAACGCCGTCCGCCGGTGCGATCGAGTTCGACGGCCAGGACATCACGTCACTCGGCGGCAACGAGCTGCGCCGGCTGCGGCGCCGGATGCAGATCGTCTACCAGAACCCGTACGCGTCACTGAACCCGAAGTTCTCGATCGAGGACGTCATCGCCGAGCCGCTGCGGGCGTTCGGTCTGCCGCGCACCCGGGTTCCGGAGCTGCTGGAGCAGGTCGCGCTGCCGGCGTCGGTGGCCCGCCGAAAGCCGGCGGAGCTCTCGGGCGGCCAGCGACAGCGGGTCGCGATCGCGCGGGCGTTGGCGCTGCGGCCGGACCTGGTGGTGTGCGACGAGCCGGTGTCGGCGCTGGACGTCTCGGTACAGGCCCAGATCCTGCGGCTGCTGGCGGAGCTGCAGTCGGAGCTGGGGTTGTCGTACCTGTTCATCTCGCACGACCTGGCGGTGGTCCGGCAGCTCGCGGACCAGGTGGGCGTGCTGCGGGCGGGAACGATGGTCGAGCTGGGCCCGGCCGCACAGGTGCTGCACGAGCCGAAGGCGGAGTACACGAAGGAACTGCTGGCGGCGATCCCGGGACGGTCGGTCCAGGAGGTCGGTTGAGACAAAACCGGACAGGATCGACGGTGGGTTCTTTCCTCACCACCCTCCGCGACGTATGGTCTGGACCATGCGGAGGATCGGCGTGGCCTTCGTGGCCTTGGTGATGCTGCTTTCGGGTGCGGTGCCGGCTTCGGCCGCCGCCGGGCGCAGGGTGATCGTCTACTACCAGACCATCTACAACGGCTCCACCTACGTCTCACCGCTCACACTCACCCAGAACAACACCGGCGTCACCGACGTCGTGGTCGGGGCGATCCACCTCGACACGAACGGTGTCGTGCACCTCAACGACGATCCGCCGAACGCGTCGAAGTTCACGCGGATGTGGCAGGACCTCGCAACCCTGCGCAGCCAGGGGGTGCACGTGCTCGCCTTCGTCGGCGGGGCCGCGGCGGGCAGCTTCCAGCGGCTCGAAACGCAGTTCGACACCTACTACCCCTTGCTGCGCAACCTGATCCGGACGTACTCGCTCTCCGGCATCGACCTGGACGTCGAAGAGCACATGTCCAACGGCGCGCTCAACAAGCTGATCGACGCGCTGCGGGCGGACTTCGGCAGCTCGTTCCTCGTCACGCTCGCCCCGGTGGCGAGCGAGCTGACCGGCGGCGGCGGGCTGTCCGGGCTGAACTACGACACCCTCTACCGCGACCGCGGCGCGCAGATCTCCTGGTTCAACACGCAGTTCTACTGCGGCTGGGGCTCGCTGAGCAGCACGTCCGGCTACGACAACATCGTCAAGCGCGGCATCGTGCCCGCGAGCAAGGTCGTCGCCGGGACCGTGACGAACCCCGCCAACTGCAGTGGTTACGTCGCCATGTCGACCCTCCAGTCGACGGTGCGCGGTCTCGTCTCGAAGTACCCGGACTTCGGCGGGATCGACGGCTGGGAGTACTTCAACTCCCTGCCCGGCGGCACGTCCGCGCCGTGGCAGTGGGTGCAGCAGATCGCCCCGGTCGTCAAGGGCTGACCAGTACGCTCGGGTGGTGCGAATCCTCTTCTCGTGCCGCCCGGCGTACGGCCACCTCTTCCCCCTGCTGCCCTTGGCCGACGCGGCGAAAGCCGTCGGTCACGACGTCGTGTTCGGCACCGGTGAGGCCTTCCTCGCCACCGTGCGCGACCGCGGTTTCGAGGCCCACCGCGCCGGCATCGCCATCAGCGACGCGGAAACCGAGGCCAACCGGCGGCACGGCGAGGACGCCGGCTTCGCCGAGGTCGGCATCACGATGTTCGGCGAGCTGCTGCCGGTGGCGCTGCTCGAAGACCTGACTCCGCTGCTCCCGCGGCTGCGCCCGGACCTCGTCGTCTACGAGCAGAGTGACGTCGGCGCCGGCGTGGCGGCCCGCCGCGCGGGGATCCCCGCCGTCTCCGTCGTGATCGGCCGGTCCATGCCGCCGGAGCTGCTGGCCCTCGCCACCGAACGGCTGGCCCCGCTCTGGGGCACGCTCCCCGCGGACGCCATGTTCGGCGACGCCTGCGTGGACGTCTGGCCCGACAGCGTCCGCGACCCGGGCACCGCGGGCGTGCCGAAGGTGTTCCGGATGCGCCCGACGCCGGTCGACCCCGACGTCCCGCTGCCGCCGCTGCCGGCCGACGGGTTCGTCTACCTGACGCTGGGCACCGTGGTCTTCGGCGCGACGAAGGTGCTGCGCGGGGCGCTGCACGCGCTGGCCCGGCTGCCGGTCGACGTGCTGGTGGCGCTCGGCCCCGGTGATCCCGCGCTGCTGGGCGAGCTGCCGGATCGGGTGCGGGCCGCCGGGTTCGTGCCGCAGGCCGAGGTGCTGAAGCACGCGGGCCTGGTCGTGCACCACGGCGGCACCGGCACGGTGCTCGCCGCGCTCGCCGCCGGCCTGCCCCAGCTGGTGCTGCCGCAGGGCGCCGACCAGTTCGTCAACGCCGAGACGCTCACCGCTCTGGGTGCGGCACAGTCCCTGGTGGGCGACGCCGTGCGGATGGACGCTATCGAAGCCGCGGCCCGCGAGCTGCTGGCCGACCCGAAGCCGCGCGCCATCGCCGAAGGCGTCGCACGGGAGATCGCCGCCATGCCCGCGCCGGAGCAGGTGCTCGACGAGCTCGTCAGCTGGGCGGGTTGACCAGCGCCAGGATCTCGCGCGCCACGGCGTCGTTCTGCCGGAACGACGACGCGTTCGTCCGCGGCCGGGTGAAGGCCGCCGCCGAGCGGGCGCTGGTGTGCGGGCCCACGGCGAAGCGGTGCGTGTGCGGATTGCCCGCGCCGTCCAGGAGGCGGGAGTCCGAGACACGCGTGTGGATCCGGCCCGACGGCAGGTGCACGCCGGTCTCCGGGTCCGCCACCGTCTCCTCCGCCAGCTGGCCCGTGTCACGCAGCTGCCGCAGCAGGACGTCCGCCGCGCGCGTCACGCTCGGGCCCGGCAGCCGTGCCTCGATCAGCGTGCGCGACACGACCTCGCCCGGGTAGCTCGCCCCGGACGCCACGAAGACGCCGCGCGCGGCGTCCGCCGTGACGCGCATTTCCGCGCCCGCGAACGAAACCACCCCGGCTTCGTGCAGCGCGAGCAGCTCCTCCAGCCGGCGCGGCGGCGGCCCGCTGGCGTAGTACGAGAAGAACCCGTGGAACCAGCCGTCCATATCGGACACTTGGGAGGCCGCGTTCAACCGTCGCTTTTGGACCAGCGCGGGCATCTGGCCGTACACCGAGAGCAGCGCCATGAACGCGCCGAGGTCGGCGCTGAACGTCTGGTCGGCGCGGCGCGAGAGGTCCGCCTCGAGGTATTCGCGCAGCTCCTTGCCGAACTCCTCGGCCGTCCCGAACGCGCGGCCCGCCATCGGCCGGTCCAGCCGGTCGAGGTCGAGGCGGTCCTCCTCGGCGGGCACGGCCCGCGCGACGAGGTCGTGCATCCCCGGCGAACCCCAGGCCAGGTCGGCGAAGGCGTCGGCGAACACGGCGAAGTCCAGCCGCACCCGGTCCGGGTGCCCGGTGAACAGCTCGCTGTAGTAGCCCCAGGCCAGCTCCTTCGCGATCCGCGGCCAGACGTCGGCGCGGAAGTCGAGCGCGCCCGGCGCCCCGGCCAGCTCGTCGATGGCGTAGGCGTCGAAGAACCTGGGCAGCCGCAACGGTTTCCCGCGCAGCCGGTAGCCGATCTTCGCGTGGTAGGGCACGCCGCGCCGCGAGCCGACGTGCAGCACCGGCTCGGTGCCGCTCGGGTGGTAGCGCAGGCCGCCGCCGTCGAGCTCCTCGAAACGGCCGCCGCGGCCTTCGGTGAGCAGCAGCATCAGGTCGACGAACGCCAGGCCGAACCCGCGCACCAGCACGGTTTCCCCCGGTTCGACGGCGGAGTAGTCGACGTCGGCGGTGTAGCCGGCCGGGTAGTAGGCCAGCCCGTGGCGCCCGGCGAACGACGCCAGCTCGCGCTCCCGCTCGTCCGGTTCCGCGTCGAGGTGCCCGACCGTGAACACGACGGCGTCCGCGCGCAGTTCCGCACCGTCGGAGAGCCGGACCAGCGAACCGTCGACGTCCACCGCACGCGCCGCGTGCTCGACGACGTCGATGCCGCCGGGCAGGTCGCCGAGGATCTTCCGGTACACCCAGGTCAGGTACGCGCTCTGCAGCCGCCGGGTCGGGAAGTGGAAGGCGTCCAGCGCGGTCAGCTCGGCGACGACGTCCGCGGGCACCTCGGCCTCGAGCGAGCCGTCCCGCACCTGCCGCGCCCACTCCAGCAGCGCCGGCCCGGGCAGCACCGGGCCCGCCATCTTCACCGAGTCGTCGGTGAACATCGTGACGTCCTCGGGCATGGAGTTCATCCGCAGCAACGGTGACTGGTCGTAGCGCCACACGCGGCCCGGCCCGGGCGGGAACGGGTCGATCAGGTGGACTTCGAGCCGCCGGCCACCGAGCAGCTCGGCGGCGTTCGCGCCGAGCCGTTCGAGGACGCCGACCCCGCGGGGTCCGGCGCCCACGACGGCGAGTGTGAACGGCGCGAGATCGGCCACGTGTTCGAAGCTACGCCGGGGTTCCCGCAGCAGCCTCGAACCGTTCCACCCTGCGGACGTCGTTGCCGCGCCGGGGCGTCCAGGCGTAGCCGTTGAGGGAGCGACGCGAGAGAAGGTGGACGTCATGCCGGTGGAGTTCCTGGGCATCGGGGGCACGCACGACGGGTCTGAGACGCACGCCCGCTCGGGCGGGGTGTTCGACAAGGAGTACACGCTGCGCCTGGCCCGCGCGCACGAAGACTTCGGCTGGGACCGGGTGCTGTTCGCCTACGGCTCGGGTTCGCCGGATCCCGCGCAGGCGGCCGCGTACGTCGCCACGAAGCTGGACAAGCTGCAGATCCTGCTCGCGCACCGGGCGAACGTCTCGTACCCGACGTTCGCCGCGAAGACGTTCGCGACGCTCGACCAGATCTCCGATGGCCGGCTGACGGTCCACTTCATCACCGGCGGCAACGACCACGAGCAGCAGCGCGAGGGCGACTTCCTGACGAAGGACCAGCGCTACGGGCGTACCCGCGAGGCCATCCAGATCATCAAGAAGGCCTGGACGTCGGCCGAGCCGTTCGACTTCGACGGCGAGTACTACCGCTTCGCCGACTACGTCAGCGACATCAAGCCGGCGCAGCAGCCGCGGCCGGGCGTGTCCTTCGGCGGGTCCTCGCCGGCCGCGTACGCCGCCGGTGGCGCCGAAGCCGACATCTTCTGCCTGTGGGGCGAGCCGCTGGCCCAGACCGCCGAGCAGATCGAGTCGGTCAAGGCGGCGGCGCTGGCGGCCGGCCGCACGGACGTGCCGCGCATCCAGGTCGCGTTCCGCCCGATCATCGCCCCGACGGAGGAGCTGGCCTGGGAGAAGGCCCACCGCACGGTCGGCGCGATCAAGGACCGCACGAAGGGCGGGCAGCCGCTGACCCGGCGGCACAAGCTGACCGAGCCGGAGAACACGGGCTCCCAGCGGCTCCTGGCGGTCGCCGCGCAGGGCGAGCGGTTCGACCGTGCTCTGTGGACGCCGACGGCGGCCGCGACGGGCGGCGCGGGCAACTCGAACGCGCTGGTCGGCACCCCGGAGACGGTCGCGCAGGCGTTGCTGGACTACTACGACCTCGGCGTCGAGATCCTGTCGGCCCGGGGCTACGACATGCTCGGCGACACGATCGACTTCGGCCGCTACGTCATCCCGATCGTCCGCGAAGAGGTCGCCAAGCGCGACGCGGCCCGGGCCGCCGGGACCACCCGGACCCCCGCGGAGGACGCCCTCGCCGTCGACGGCTGAGCCCGAGTCGCCCGATCCACTTCACCCGGTAGCCACCTCGCCCCGCGCGAGGTGGCTACTTTTGCCTCTGGTCCTGGGTCAACGGGTGAGGAATGATCCATTGGTGACTCCTGAGCGATCGGGCAGACACGGCGGGCTATCGTCTGACACGTTCGGGAAAGCTTCGTCACACCTTCGATACCGGCGAAAGAACCTAGAGATTCACCAACAGTCACGAGACACTGGCGGAGGTAACTCACGTCTCGTGATCGCCCCGTGACACGCCGGTGGTCAAGGGAGCGCAAAGGACTGGCACAAAGGGTCGGAGAAACGCATGGCAGCACCGCCGGATCGAGTCACGTTCCGCGAGGTGTTCGGAATCGCCGAGTTCCGGGCGCTGTGGCTCGCGGAACTGCTTTCGATCGCCGGTGACCAGCTGGCGAGAGTCGCGCTGTCGATCCTGGTGTTCACCGCCACCGGCTCCGCCACCCTGACCGGCCTGACCTACGCGCTGACCTTCGCGCCGTCGCTGCTCGGCGGGATCTTCCTGACCGGCCTCGCCGACCGCTTCTCCCGCCGCACCGTGATGGTCGTCGTCGACCTGCTGCGGGCCGGCCTGATCGTGCTGGTCGCCCTCCCCGCGTTGCCCTTTTGGGTCGTCTGCGTGCTCGTCGGCGCCGTCTCGCTGCTGAACCCGCCGTTCAAGGCCGCGCAGCTCGCGCTGCTGCCGCAGGTGCTCGAAGGCGACCGGTTCGTGGTCGGCATGGGCGTGCGGAGCATGACGGTCCAGTCCGCGCAGCTGCTCGGCTTCGCCGGCGGCGGGGCACTGCTGCTCGCGGTGGACCCGCACCTGGCGCTCGTCATCGACGCCGCCACGTTCCTGCTGTCCGCGGCCTTCGTCCGGTTCGGCGTCCAGGCCCGGCCGCCCGCCGCGAGCGCCGAGAAGCGGAAGTCGTTCTTCGCCATGATCAGCACCGGCGGCCGGGTGGCGTGGTCCAGCCCCGCGCTGCGGGCGCTCGTACTGTTCACCTGGCTGATGGGCCTGCTGCCGGTCTACGAGGGCATCGCGGCGCCGTACGTCTCGTCGGCGGGCGGTGGCCCCGAGCTCGTCGGGCTCCTGCTGGCAGCCGACCCGGTGGGCAGCGTGATCGGCACGTTCGTGTTCACGCGCTGGGTGCCCGCCCAGGCCCGGCCGAAGCTGATCGCACCGCTGTCGGCGCTGTGCGCCGTGCCGATGCTGGTGGGCTTTACCCAGCCCGGCACGCCGCTCTCGATCGTCCTCTTCGTCCTGTCGGGCGCGTTCGGCTCGGTGGCGCTGCTGCAGGCGACGGCGTCGCTGACACTGGCGGTGCCGGACGAGAACCGCGCGCAGACGATGGGCCTGTCCAACACGGGACTGACGACGATGCTGGGGGTGAGCCCGCTGATCGGCGGGCTGCTCACGGACCTGGTGGGTCCACAGACGACGGTCGGCATCTTCGGCGTGGCAGGAGTTGTGCTCACCCTCCCGCTGGCCGTGGCCTGGCACCGGTCGATGAACACGGGGACGACGTCCAGAGTCGACAACGAAGCCCCGCGCGCCGAGCACGCTTGATCCTCGTGCCCCACGCGCGGGTCACTAGACCTCGCGACCTTGCGGTGCGCCTGGTTACTGGTCTCTGGTTCGCATCGCTGGTCACCCTTCATCCGGCGTCAGGAAAAAGGTACACACCGATTGCCCTTGTGGACAGGAGGCAAACGGGCTGAAACTGTCCGTGAGTGGGGTGTCACCGCGGATCTACGCAATAGCTTGGGGGAAAAATGGTCACATCGGGGGAACGATCTGGACAAGACCGGGTATTTGGTGTTGCGGAGTGGGCACTTTGGCGGCGGCCGCCGCGCTGGATCGCCCTCACATTGACCGCAATCACCGCGGCGCTGGCTTGGGGAGCCGCCGCCACGATCACGAACTCGGTCTCCCTTGACCAAATCGGTATGTTCGGCCTGCTGCTCGCGCTGGCCGTCGCCCAGAACGAGATCAGCCGCCGGATCGAGCGCGCGCGCCGCAGCTTGAGCGAAACCTCGCACGTCAACATGACGTCGGTCTGGCTCATCCCGGCCGGCCTGCTGCTGCCGGCGCACCTGGTCGTCGCGCTGAGCGTGTCGCTCTACCTCAACATGGCGCTGCGCAGCTGGTCCGGCACGCGGCCGGGGCAGCCGCACCGGGTCGCCGCCAACGCCACCACCGCCAGCCTCTCCGCGTGCACCGCCGGGCTCGCGATCCACGTGTCGCCGCAGCTCAGCGTGCTGACCGTGTGTGTCGCGGTCGCCGTGTACTTCGTCGTCAACGCCCTGCTCACCAGCGTCGGCCTCTACCTCGCCAACGAGGAGAACGCCACGATCGAGGGCTGCCTGGGGAACATGGACGACAACCTGCTGGAGCTGGCCACCCTGTGCGTCGGCGGCCTGCTGGTGATGGTGCTGACCGACGAGCCGCTGCTGTCGGTGCTGGTGATCCTGCCGCTGTACGTGCTGCAGCGCTCGATGCTGATCAAGCGGCTCGAAGAGCTCGCCACCACCGACCAGAAGACCCAGCTGCTCAACGCCACGACCTGGCAGGACGGCGCGCAGCGCGAAATCTCCCGCGCGGAGCGGGAGAAGGGCAGCTTCGGCGCCATGATGATCGACCTCGACCACTTCAAGCGGATCAACGACACCTACGGGCACCTCGCGGGGGACGACGTGCTCAAGGCGGTCGCGGCCGTGGTCAAGCAGGAGACGCGGGCGCACGACCTGGTCGGCCGGTTCGGCGGCGAGGAGTTCGTCGCGCTGCTGCCGTCGACGTCCAAAGAGGACGCGATCGTCACGGCGGAACGCATCCGGCAACGGGTCAGCGAGCTGATCATCAGCACCACCACCAACGAGGGCGAGGCGGTGGACATCAAGCGGCAGACGGCGTCGATCGGCGTTGCCTGCTACCCACTCGACGGGGCGTCCATCGAGGAAGTGATGGCGTCCGCGGACGCCGCCGTCTACGCGGCGAAGGACGGCGGGCGCAACCGCGTCGTCGGGTCGCGGGAACTGACGATGGCCGCCGCTTAGCGCAGGTTTGGTTCAGCGCAGCCGTTCGATGACGTCGCTCGCCTTGGTCTGCAGGCGGGCGACGCCACCGACGGTGAACTCGGTCAGCAGGTCGATCAGGGCGTCCTGCGGCGGCGGCTCGCCGTCCCAGGTCGCCTGGACCAGTGACTCGGTCATCGCGAAGACGAGCGTGATGAGCGCGCGGTCGGCCCGGCCGGAGTCGATGCCGTGCGCGGCCCACCGCTTGGCGGTGGCGTCGGCGTAGACGACGGCCAGCCGCTCCCGCAGCCGCGTGAGCGCGGGGTCGCCCGCGCGTTCCGCCGCGCGGAGCACGCCGTAGGCCTCCGGGCTGTCGGCGACGAACGTGACCATGGTGGCGTAGTTGGCCCGCGCCCACCCCCGCAGCCCGGTCTGCGGATCGGCCACCGACGCGCCGGCGATGGCCGTGAAGGCCCGCTCCTCGATCTCGGCCACGACCTCGGCGAAGAGCGCCGTCCGGTCGCCGAACTGTTCGTAGACGGCCTGGCGCGAGACGCCGGCCTCGCGCGCGATCTGCTCCATCGTCGCGCCCTGCATCCCGTGCTGCGCGACGACCTTCGCCGTCGCCTGCAGCACGCGGGCGCGCTGCTCCGCGACCGGGAGCTTCCGCGGCCGCCCGCGCGGAGCGGGGCTCGACATGGTGACCCACCTCACTGGTTCTGCGGTCTGCCGCGGCCCGTCGTGAGTGGTAATTCGGGTTAGAACCCTCATTACCACTCACGAGGGGTGGGTCACTTGAGGCCGGTGGCTTCCGCGGCGGCCGGGTCGGAGTCGGCGAGGAACGTCCGGCAGCGGTCGTACTCCTCGGTCTCGCCGATCTTGCCGGCGGCCTTGCCCAGCACGGCGAGGGCGCGCAGGAAGCCCTGGTTCGGGCGGTGCGTCCACGGCACCGGGCCGAAGCCCTTCCAGCCCGCGCGGCGCAGCTGGTCGAGGCCGCGGTGGTAGCCGGTGCGCGCGTAGGCGTAGGCGGCGACGGTCTCCCCCGACTCGAAGGCCTTCTCGGCCAGCGACGCCCACGCCTCGCTGTAGTAGGGGTGTTCGGCCGCGACGGTCGCCGGGTCGTTCCCGGCGTCGAGCGCGGCCTGGGCGGCGGTGTGCTCGGGCAGCAGCGTCGGCTCGGGGCCGAGCAGGTTGTGCGTCATGCGCCCATTCTGCTCACGCCCGCGGGTCAGGGGCTGGTGGGTCAGAAGAACAGGCCCGCGAGAACCCCGCCGCCGGCCAGCACCAGCGCGCCGATCAGGACCGCGGCCACAACTCGTTTCGGCATCATGGCGGCACACCTTGCCAAGCCCCGCAGCTCGAAAGCAAATCGTCCACCCCTACGGGTGAACCCCGATTTTGGCGTCGTTTGCCACTGTCTTGGCCCGCTCGTGACCACGACCGGCCATGATGTCCGCATGGCCAAGGCAGTGGACGTCCCGGTTGCGGACGTGATCCCGCGCAGCCCCATCGGCAAGACGCGGCTGTTCTTCACGCGGCACTGGCACCGCGGCGCACCCGGGCAGCCGACACCGGACTGGGTGCTCCGGTTCTGCTACGGGATGTGGCTGGCGGCGTTCGCGTTCAAGCTGGTCGGCTCGTCGTGGGACATGTCGTGGCACTTCATGTGGCTGCGCGACGACCTGGCTCCGCCGCATCTGATCAACACCGTCGGCACGGTGATCATCGTCGTGCTGGTGGCGATCCACAGCTACACCGGGCTGGGCGCCGACAAGCCGTCGCTGCGGCTGATGCAGATCGGCCTGCTGATGTTCCTGGTCGCGGCGCCACTGGACGTCATCAACCACCGCGTCAACGGCCTCGACCTGACCGCGTGGAGCCCGTCGCACATGATGCTCTACCTGGGCACGGGCATCATGCAGGCGGGCGTGCTGCTCGGCTGGCTCCGGCTGGCGCCGCCGGGCCGCTTCCGCAGCGGCGTGCTGCTCGCGCTGTGGGCGTTCTTCCTGGAGAACACGTTCTTCCCGAACGGCCAGCAGGAGTACGGCATCCTCGGCCTGCGCGCCTGGGAGCGCGGCGCGCCGGAGGCCGAGCCGTCGCTGCTCTCGTTCGCGGCGAACCAGATCGGCCACCCGGTCGACCGGACGGCGATCCTGCACTTCACGATGCCGATCCCGGAGTGGGTGTACCCGCTGTGGGGCATCGGCGTGATGGCGCTGATCCTGGCCCTGGCCCGCCAGACACTCGGCCGCCGCTGGTCGGCGTCCTTTGTGGCGCTGGCCTACATCGCGTACCGCGCGGTGATGTGGCCGCTGCTGCTGGGCCTGGGCTTCCCGGTCTCGACGATCCCGTTCTACCTGCTCTTCGTGGGTCTCGCCGTGGACCTGGCGTTCACCATCGGCCGCGGTCACGGCCTGCTGACGGCGGGCGCGGGAGCCCTGCTGGTGACGGCGTTCGGCTACGGGGCGCTGTGGGTGCAGTCGCAGGTCAGGCCGTGGGTCCTGGGCGACGCGCACACGGAGTCGGCCCCACCGGTGGAGTACTGGACGGCGGGGGTGGCGCTGGTGGCGGTGTTCGTGCTGTGGGCAGCGGCCGGCCCGGTGACCCGGCGGTGGAACGCGAGGCGGGTCACGGCGTAGCACGCGGTGCTACACTTGACTCGTGAAGATCATCAGCCAACGGGAGCTCCGCAACGGCTCCGCCGCGATCATGGACGCCGTGGAAGCCGGCGAGACATTCCACGTCACGCGCAATGGCACGGAGATCGCGGAGCTGCGCCCCTTGTCCCGACGACGCAGGTTCACGGCCGAGGAACTTGTCGAGCGGCACAAGCGACTACCCAGGGTAGATGCCGCCGAGCTGCGACGAGAGGCCGATGAGTTCTTCGGCGAAGATCGCCTCAGCGACGACGACAACCCGTGGGAGCGTACGCGTGGCTGAGCGTCACACCGCCGGCGTGCTCGACACCTGCACCTGCATCGAAATCGACAGACTGGACCCGGCGACGCTCCCGGAGTTCCCGGAAGTCACCGCGGTGACCATGGCCGAGCTTCACCAAGGCGTCGTCATGACGACGGACCCGGCGAAGAAAGCCGTGCGGACCGAGCAACTCGGTGCCGCACTCGTCGAGTACACCCCGTTGCCGTTCGACGGTGAAGCAGCCGCACGGTACGGCACGATGGTCGCCTTGACACTGGCCGCCGGGCGGACCCCGCGATCACGGCAGCTGGACTTGATGATCGCGGCGATCGCGTCGTCACGAAACCTGCCGCTCTACACCCGTAACGCGAAGGACTTCCAGGGCCTCGAGAGCATGCTCGAGGTCATAGAAGTCTGAGCAGCACGAAGGCCGCCACGACCTTTCGTGGCGGCCTTCGTTTCGTTCTACTTGAGCTTCGTACCAGCCGAACCGAGGGCCTGGCAGGCCTCCACGATCCGGGCGGCCATCCCACCCTCAGCGGCCTTGAGGTACGAACGGGGGTCGTAGAACTTCTTGTTGCCGACCTCGCCGTCGATCTTCAGGACGCCGTCGTAGTTCTTGAAGAAGTGGTCCACGATCGGGCGGGTGAACGCGTACTGCGTGTCCGTGTCCACGTTCATCTTCACCACACCGTACGAAACCGCCTCGCGGATTTCTTCCGGCAGCGACCCGGAGCCGCCGTGGAAGACCAGCTCGAACGGCTTCGACCCGGCGTCGAGGCCGAGCTTCTTCGACGCGGCTTCCTGGCCGCCCTTGAGCACGTCCGGGCGCAGCTTGACGTTGCCGGGCTTGTACACGCCGTGGACGTTGCCGAACGTGGCGGCGAGCAGGTAGCGGCCGTTCTCGCCGGACCCGAGCGCGTCGATGGTCTTGAGGAAGTCGCCTTCGGCGGTGTAGAGCTTCTCGTTGATCTCCGCCTCGACACCGTCCTCTTCGCCGCCGACGACGCCGATCTCGACTTCGAGGATGATGTTCGCGGCCGCGGTCTTGGCCAGCAGTTCCTGCGCGATGACGAGGTTTTCGTCGAGGTCGATGGCGGAGCCGTCCCACATGTGGGACTGGAACAGCGGGTTCTGGCCGTTTTTGACGCGTTCGGCGGAGATCTCGATCAGCGGGCGGACGAACCCGTCGAGTTTGTCCTTGGGGCAGTGGTCGGTGTGGAGGGCGACGTTGACGTCGTAGCGGGCGGCGACGACCTGCGCGAATTCGGCGAGGGCGACGGAGCCGACGACCATGTCCTTGACTTTTTGGCCGGAGGCGAATTCGGCGCCGCCGGTGGAGAACTGGATGATCCCGTCGCTCTCCGCTTCGGCGAAGCCGCGGATGGCGGCGTTCACGGTTTCGGACGAGGTCACGTTGATGGCGGGGTAGGCGAACTCGTTCGCCTTGGCCCGATCCAGCATCTCCGCGTAGACCTCGGGGGTCGCGATGGGCATCGGTATTCCTCCTTGGCAGGGATGGGTCCCGACCGCATCGTACGAGGTGTACCGCCGCCGCACACCGGTCCCCGCTCCGAAACTTCCGCGCACGTGGGATCGGTTCAGAAGGAAGCCGTCCGGCCACCGGCGGAACCGGCGGCCGGACGGGCGTCACGCGCTCAGCGCAGCGCCGCCGCCAGCGCGCGGTACGCCGGCCACGGGTCCTCGTTCAGGACCTGGACGATCACCTGGTCCGCGCCCGCCTCCAGGTGGGCCGCCAGGCCGCGGGCCACCGTGTCGGCGTCGCCGTGCAGGGCCAGCGCGTCGATCAGGCGGTCGCTGCCCTCCCCCTCGAGGTCCTCGTCCGTGAAGCCGAGTTTCCGCAGGTTGGCGACGTAGTTCGACAGCCCGAGGTAGTACTTCACGGTGTTGCGGCCGATCGCCCGCGCTTCGGCGACGTCGGTCGACACGACGACCTTGTGCTCCGGGGCCAGCAGCTTGCCCGCGCCGAGGATCTCGCGGGTGTCGCGCGTGTGCGCCGGCGTCGTCAGGTACGGGTGCGCGCCCGCCGTGCGCTCGCCCGACAACGCCACCACCTTCGGGCCGAGCGCCGCCAGTGCCCGGCCCTCGACCGGGACGCCCGCGGCGTCGAGGCCGTCGAGGTAGTCGACCAGCGCCGCGTACGGCTTCTTGTACTCCTTGGTCGCCTCGCGGTGCCCCGCGCCGACGCCGAGCAGGAAGCGGTCCGGGAACTTCCCGGCGATCCGGTGGTAGGCCTTCGCGATGTCCGCGGGCTCGTCCTGCCAGATGTTCACGATGCCGGTCGCGATGACCAGCGAGTCCGTCGCGGCGAGCAGGTCGTCGACGTGCGCCAGGTCGCCGCCGGGCGAGCCGCCCAGCCAGATCGCGCCGTAGCCGAGCTCCTCCGCGTCGGCCGCGAACTTCGCGTCGACGTTCCCGTGGTACCGCCAGATTCCGAGCTTGCCCAGTTCGATTGCCATGGAACACTCCAACGCGTGGGACGGCGGTTTTCCTCCCACCCTCCCAGTTCGTGGGAAAGCTAGCGTGGTGACATGACCAAGCTGGGCAACACCGACCTCGACGTGTACGGACTCAACCTCGGCGGCAACGTCTTCGGCTGGACGGCGGACGAGCCGCAGTCCTTCGCCGTGCTGGACGCCTACACCGCGGCCGGCGGCAACTTCGTGGACTCCGCCGACCTCTACGGCGGGGGCGGCGGCTCCGAGGAGATCCTCGGCAACTGGCTCGCCGCGCGCGGCAACCGGGACGACGTCGTCGTCGCGACCAAGGTCGGCATGTGGGACGGCCGGCCGGGCCTCTCGGCGAAGAACATCGAGGCCGCGGCCGAGGATTCGCTGCGCCGCCTCAAAACCGACCACATCGACCTGTACTACGCGCACCGGGACGACCCGGACACCCCGCTCGAGGAGACGCTCACCGCGTTCGACGCCCTGGTCCGCGCGGGCAAGGTCCGCTACCTCGGCGCGTCCAACTACAACGCCGAGCGGCTGACCGAGGCACTGTCCATTTCGGACAAGAACGGCCTCGCGCGCTACGCCGTGCTGCAGCCGCACTACAACCTCGTCGAGCGCGACTACGAGCAGGACCTCGCGCCGCTCGTCGAGCGCGAAGGCCTGGCCACGCTGCCGTACTTCGCCCTCGCCAAGGGGTTCCTGACCGGCAAGTACCGCTCGAAGGACGAGACGGTCGACAGCCCGCGCGCCGCCCGCGCGTCGTCCTACCTGGACGCCCACGGCGAGCGCGTGCTCGCGGCACTGGACGAAATCGCGCAGGCGCACGGCGTTTCGGTCGCCACGGTGTCGCTGGCCTGGCTGCGGTCGCAGCCGACGGTCGCCGCGCCGATCGCCAGCGCCCGGACGCCCGAGCAGCTGACCGACCTGATCGCGTCGGTGACGCTCGACCTGACCAGCGCCGAAATCACCGAGCTGAGCGAAGCCTGATGCCTACTCTTGGGTAGCTTACTGCGGGTAAGTTGGGGTACGGTGCCCTTCAGAAGCGACGTGCGACGTCCAGGAGGGCACCGTGGCCAACCCGTTTTCGCTGCTCAGCGGCACCAAGAAGGTCGACGGCAAAGTCGTCCTCATCACCGGCGCCGCCCGCGGCATCGGGGCCGGCCTGGCCGAGCGCCTCGCCGCGCGCGGCGCGAAGGTCGCTCTCGTCGGCCTCGAAGCCGAGGAGCAGCGGAAGGTCGCCGACCGCATCGGCGCCAACGCGAAGTCCTGGGAAGCCGACGTCACCAGCTGGGACGCGCTCGAGGCGGCCACGGCCGGGGTCGTCGAGCACTTCGGCGGGATCGACATCGTCATCGCGAACGCCGGCATCGCGACCGCGGGCTTCGTCCGCTCGGTCGACCGGGCCGCGTTCGAGAAGGTCATCGAGGTCGACCTGCTCGGCGTCTGGCGCACGTTCCGCGTCACGCTGCCGCACGTCATCGACCGCAAGGGCTACCTGCTGGCCATTTCGAGCCTGGCCGCGATCACGCACGCGCCGGGCATGGCGAACTACTCCGCGGCCAAGGCCGGCGTCGAGGCGTTCTCCAACAGCCTTCGCGCCGAGGTCGCCCACCTGGGTGTCAAGGTCGGCGTCGCGCACCCGACGTGGATCCGCACCGACCTGGTCGAGAGCGCCGACGCGCACCCCGTGTTCGGCAAGCTCCGCTCGTCGATGCCCGGCCTGATCGGCAAGACCTACCCGCTCGACGTCGCCCTCGACGACCTCGAAGCCGGGATCCTCAAGCGCGCCAGGACGATCCACGTGCCGCGCTGGGTCGGTGGGCTCAAGCTGTTCCGCGCGTTCCTGCCGCCGATCATCGAGATCGGGTCCCGCAGCCGGGTACCTTCGGCGGACAGGGCCGCGCTCGCCGACATCGAGGCCCGCGGCGCGTTCGAGTCCGCGGTCACCGGGCACGGCGGCCGCGCGGCCACCACCAAGTCGTAGGAGCTGCGGATGTCACGTCGCGACCAGATCAGGATGACCGAGGACGAGGTCCGCGCGTTCTTCGCCGAGCAGAAGGTCATCAACGTCGCCAGCGTCGGCCCGAACGGCCGCCCGCACCTCGCGCCGCTCTGGTACTACCCGCACGAGGACGGCGTCGCGACCTGGACGTACGGCACGTCGCAGAAGGCGAAGAACCTGCGGCGGCTGCCGGAGGCGACCGTGCTCATCGAGGACGGCGGCAGCTACGAGAAGCTCCGCGGCGTCTCGCTGGAGGCCGACGTCGAGCTCGTCGAAGACACCGAGGAAGTCACCCGGATGGGGATCACGCTCATGCAGCGCTACGCGGGCGCCAAGCCGGGCGACCCCGTACCGTCCGAGCTGAGCGGCTTCATCGCAGGTCAGGCCCCCAAGCGGGTCGGGTTGGTCTTCCGCCCGACGAAGATCGTCAGCTGGGACCACACGAAGCTCGGCGGGGCGTACTAACGGGTAGGTAATACTTCCAAGTAACTGTTACTTGAGGTAACGTCATCTGCGGCAGACCCCCAGCGCAGCGGAGGCCGACAGATGACCGAGCGGTTCAAGGTCGTGATCGTGGGCACCGGGTTCTCCGGGCTCGGCCAGGCGATCCAGCTCGAAAAGGCCGGCATCCGGGACTACGTGATCCTGGAGAAGGCCACCGAGGTGGGCGGCACCTGGCGCGACAACTCGTACCCCGGGTGCGCCTGCGACGTGCAGTCGCACATGTACTCGTTCTCCTACGAGCAGAACCCGGACTGGTCGCGGTCGTTCTCGCCGCAGCCGGAGATCTTCGGCTACCTCAAGGGCGTCGCGGACAAGTACCGGCTGCGCGAGAAGATCCGCTTCGGCGTCGAGCTCACCGGCGCGCACTGGGACGAGCGCGAGCGCCGCTGGACGGCGACGACCAAGGACGGCCGGGAGTTCTCCGCGCAGTTCCTCGTCTCCGGCGTCGGCGGCCTGCACATCCCGCAGGTCCCCGAGCTGCCCGGGATCGCGAACTTCCAGGGCCAGACCTGGCACTCCGCGCAGTGGAACCACGAGTACGACCTGCGCGGCAAGCGCGTCGCCGTCGTCGGCACCGGCGCCAGCGCGGTCCAGTTCGTCCCGAAGATCGCCCCGGACGTCGCCGAGCTGACGCTCTTCCAGCGGACGCCGCCGTGGATCATGCCCAAGCCCGACCACGCGATGCCGGAGTGGGCGCAGACGCTGTTCCGCCGCGTCCCCGGCACCCAGCGCGCCTACCGCAACGCGCTCTACTGGGTCCTCGAAGCGCGCGCCATCGGCTTCAACGGCCACCCCGGCGTCATGAAGGCCGGCGAACTGATCGCCAAGCGGAACATCACCAAGGGCATCAAGGACCGCGCGCTGCGCAAGAAGGTCACGCCCGACTACACGATGGGCTGCAAGCGCGTCCTCATCTCCAACGACTACTACCCGGCGCTGGACCGGCCGAACGTCGACGTGAACACCGCCGGGATCAAGGAGGTCAAGGCGCACTCGATCGTCGACGCCGCCGGGGTCGAGCACGAGGTCGACGCGATCGTCTACGGCACCGGCTTCAAGGTCACCGACGCGCTCGAGTACCTGGACATCACCGGCGTCGACGGCCGCAACCTGGCCAAGGAGTGGGCCGTCGAAGGGATGCGGACGCACAAGGGCATCACCGTGTCCGGCTTCCCGAACCTGTTCTTCCTGCTCGGCCCGAACACCGCGCTGGGCCACAACTCCGTCGTCTTCATGATCGAGTCGCAGTCGCGCTACGTCGTCGACGCCATCAAGCTGGCCGACTCCCGCGAGGCCGCCGCCATCGACGTCCGGCCGGGCGTGCAGGACGAGTTCCAGCGCGAGATCCAGGACAAGCTGGTCAAGGGCGTCTGGACGCAGGGCGGCTGCAAGAGCTGGTACCTCGACGCCAAGGGCGTCAACCGGACCATCTGGCCGGGCTTCACCTGGCGCTACTGGCTGGAGACGCGGAAGGTGGACCCCGCCGACTACGAGCTTTCCGGTCGTGCGCAATGACCCACGAGGACACCGAGCAGGTCGTCCTGCACGCCCGGGACGTCCACTTCGACTGGGCGAGCCTGCCGATGCACTGGATCCCCGGCGAGCCGCAGGCGACGCACACCATCAACGTGCTGCACCTCGCGCTGCCCGAGGGCGAGCGCTGGTTCGTCGAGGTGTTCAAGCAGGCCGTGCCGCTGATCCGCGACGAGCGGCTCAAGGAGGACGTCCTCGGCTTCATCGGCCAGGAGGCCGTGCACGCCGAGGCGCACGACGGCGCCGCGGCGCACCTGGAGGCCGCGGGCGTGCGCGTCCGGCCCTACATCGCGCAGATGGAGTGGCTGTTCCGGAAGCTGCTCGGCGACCGCGACCTCACCGGCCGGGCCGCCGAGGAGTGGCTGGTCGAACGGCTCGGCATCATCGCCGCGATCGAGCACTACACGGCGTTCCTCGGCCAGTGGGTGCTCGACGCGCCGCTCGCCGAGGCCGGCGCGGACCCGGTGATGCTCGACCTGCTGCGCTGGCACGGCGCGGAAGAAGTCGAACACCGGTCCGTCGCCTACGACCTGTTCACGCACCTCGACGGCCGCTACACCCGCCGGGTGCGCAGCATGGCCGCGGTGACGCCGGTGCTGGCGTGGGTCTTCGCCCGCGGGACGCGGTTCCTGATGCGCAACGATCCGACACGCCCGGGCCGCGCGTCGCTCCGGGGCTATCGCCGAGCGGCGAAGAAGGGCCTGCTGCCGACCGGGCGTGAGCTGCTGCGCGAGATCCGGCCGTACTTCCGGAAGTCGTACCACCCGACCGAGACCGGCAACACCGAGCAGGCCGTGGCCTACCTGGCTTCGTCGCCCGCCGCGCGGGCGGCGGACGCACCGAGGTGACCGAGCCCGAAGCGGCACTTTCACGTGAAAGTGCCGCCCCCAGGTGGGCGCTTTCACGTGAAAGTGCCGGTCTTGGCCGGCCCACCCGGCTGGATGGCAGCGACCGGCCCGATCGGCTGATGTCCACACTGGTCGGCGTGGTCGGGGCCTACCGCAGGCTCTCGCAGGTCAGCGGGAAGCGGCGGCCGCCGGTGCGCGCGGTCGACCGGAACCTGCCGCTGACGGTCGAAGCGGTGCGTCCCGAAGCCGAGGGCGTCGTGAGCCTGCGCCTGGCGAACGGCGCGCCGTTGCCGAGCTGGCGGCCCGGCGCGCACATCGACTTGGTGCTGCCGTCCGGTCTGGTCCGGCAGTACTCCCTGTGCGGCAACCCAACCGAAAACGACCATTACCGCATTGCCGTCCGGCGGATCGGCGTCGCGTCGGCCGAGGTCCACGCGCTGCGGGCGGGCACCCGGGTCGTCGTGCGCGGGCCGCGGACGGCGTTCCCGTTCGTCGGCGAGGGGCCGTTCTGGTTCGTCGCCGGTGGGATCGGGATCACGCCGATCCTGCCGATGGTGCACCGCGCGGCCACCAAGGGAGCCGACTGGCGGCTGGTCTACACCGGCCGCAGCCGGGCGACGATGCCGTTCCTCGACGAACTCGCGCGCTACGGCCGTGTCCGGATCCGCCCGGACACGGAGTACGGCGTCCCGGCCTCGGGCGCCGAACTCCTCGACGGCATGCCGGACGGCGCTTCGGTGTACTGCTGCGGTCCGGTGCCGATGATCGCCGGCCTCCGGGTGGACCTGGCCCTGACCACGGGCGCGGTCCACTTCGAACGGTTCGCGCCGCCGCCGATCGTGGCGGGCGCGCCGTTCACGCTCACGTTGCGCAGGTCCGGCCGGGTGCTCGACGTCCCGGGCGACCGGTCCGCGCTCGACGTCGTCCGGGAGGCACTGCCCGACACGCCGTATTCGTGCCGCCAGGGCTTCTGCGGGACCTGCGCGGTGCCGACGGCCGACGGCGGATCGATGCGGATCTGCGTCGACCGCGGCCCCGCGGTGCTGGAGTTATGAGCCCTCGGGCAGCCAGGCGCCGATGACCGGCTTGAACTCGCGGACCGTCCGCTCGGCGATGACGCCCTCCAGGAAGTACGGGTCCTTGCCGATCGTCTCCTGCAGGTGCGCCTCGTCGTCGGCCTGGTAGAGCGTGACGCCGCCGGTGCCGTCGCCGAGCGGGCCGGCGACCGCGACGCGGCCCTCTTCGGCGAGCTTGGTCAAGAACTCGCGGTGGCGGGGCCGCACCTCCTGCAGTTTCTCCTGGACGTAGGTGATTTCGACGAGGTACCAGGCCATGTGGATCTCCGTGCTCGGACGGGCGGGATGCGACCGACGCTACTCTGTGTCCCAGCATCCGAACGCTGGCGACGCGGGGCCAACCCGATAGGCTAGGTGTGCGTCAGTACCTGTGTGAGCGCTGTGAATACCGTGAACCTGCTGACGCGGCACACCGTGCAAACCGGGGTCGAGGACAGGCAGGGGTTCATGCTCGAAGGCAATGCGGAACGCAGTGTCGAGGCGACCCTCGGCCACTTGCGGGTCATGGACGGACCGGCGCCGGTGCAGACGCCGGCGCCGCTGAACCTCGAAGACCTCTACCGCCAGCACCGGATGCGGCTGGTCCGGCTGGCGATTCTGCTGGTGGACGAGCCCGCGACCGCGGAAGACGTGGTCCAGGAGGCCTTCACCGGCCTGCACCGCAACTGGGGCCGGCTGCGTGACGCCGCCGCTGCTGTCGGTTACCTGCGCACCGCCGTGGTCAACGGGTCGCGCAGCGTGCTGCGCCGCCGCAAGACCGCCCGGGAGTACGTGCCGCCGCACGCGGTCAACGCGCGGTCCGCGGAGAGCCTCGCGATGCTCTCCAGCGAGCACCAGGCCGTGGTCAGCGCACTGTCCAAGCTGCCGCCCCGCCAGCGCGAGGTGCTGGTGCTGCGCTACTACGGCGGGCTGAGCGAAGCCGAGATCTCTGAGGCCGCAGGCATTTCGAAGGGTACCGTCAAGTCGACCGCCAGCCGGGCGCTCGAGGCCCTCCAGAAGGCCATGCAGGCCCCACAGTGACCCGGGTGGACCATCCCGATCACTGAGTCGTATCACCATGCTTGGTCCAGACCAATATATGCTGGGGTGCGTGAGAGGCGCCGGAGATTTCGTGATCATGGGCGGCCGGGTCGCCGCCCCGGACCGTGTACTCGACGACGGCTGGGTAGCCGTCTCCGACGGGCGGATCGCCGGCGTGGGTTCGGGGACCCCGCCGTCCGGCGAGCACGTGGACGTCGGCGGGGCACTGGTCGTACCTGGATTCGTCGATACCCACTGCCACGGCGGGGGAGGTGCTTCGTTCACCTCCCTCGATCCCGAGGAGCTGTTGACGGCGGTGCGAGCGCACCGCCGTCACGGCACCACGACCATGCTCGCCAGCCTGGTCTCCGATCCAGTGGACATCCTGCGTGAGCAGGTGGCCGCGCTGCGTGAGATCGTCCAGGACGGCGAGGTCGCGGGCATCCACCTGGAGGGGCCCTTCATCTCGAAGGCCCGCTGCGGGGCCCACGACCCGGAGACGCTGCTCGAGCCCGACACGGGCACGGTCGACAAGCTGCTGCGGGCCGGCCAGGGCGCGATCCGGATGGTCACCATCGCCCCCGAGCTGTACGGCGGCGTGAAGGCCGTCCGCCAGCTGGCCGAATCGGGCGTCATCGCCGCCATCGGGCACACCGACGGCGTCGAGGAGCAGCTGCTGCCGGCGATCGACGCCGGCGCGAGCGTCGCGACGCACCTGTTCAACGGCATGCGCCCGCTGCACCACCGCGAGCCCGGCCCGGTCGGCGCGCTGCTGGACGACGAGCGCATCACCATCGAGCTCATCTGCGACCTGGTGCACCTGCACCCGACCGTGGTGCGGCTGGCCGCCAAGCACGCGGGGCGCAACCGGACGGTGCTCATCACCGACGCGATGTCGGCCACCGACGCCGCCGACGGCCGCTACACGCTGGGCCGGCTCGAGGTCGACGTGCACGACGGCGTCGCCACCCTCGCGGACAACGGTTCGCTGGCCGGCAGCACCCTGACGATGGACACCGCCTTCCGCAACCTGCTCAACGGTGCGAAACTCGGCATCCTCGACGCCGTGCACGCGACATCGCTGCGGCCCGCCGAGCTGCTCGGCATCGCCGACCGCACCGGCTCGCTCACGCCGGGCAAGGTCGCGGACATCGTCGTGCTCGACACGGACCTGCGGCCGGCCAAGGTGCTGCGGCGGGGACAATGGGTCGCCGAGGTGGGAACGGCTACCTTGAGCACCTGAACGAACACGAGGAGACGGGCGGGATGAGCGAGCCGAAGGACCCCGAGCAGCTGCTGGCGGACGCCCTTCGCGCGCAAGCCGTCTTCGCCCCGCAGGTGTCGCCCGCCCCGGCCCGGGACTCCGAGCCGGGTACCGACGCCGTGCCCACGGACGCGCTGGCCACCCCCGCCGAGCTGCCCTCGGCGTACGGGCTGCTTTCCGGCGCCAGCGCGGACTCCCTCGAGCGGGAACGCGCGGCGCTGGACGACGCCGACGCCGACGCGCCCACGACGTTCACCCCGCGCCCGGAGCCGGAGACCGTCCGGCAGCCGGCGTCGTCCGGCGCGCAGCTCCCGGCGTACTGGATCCTGATGCTGGCGGTCCTGCTGGGCCTCGCCGCGGGGTCCGTGGTGGGCCTGCTCACCCTGGTCTGAACGGGTCTTATCAGGCACTCAGGGTGACCCTGTACCGTTTTTGAGGTGATTCTCGCCCAGAGCACGGTCAACACGATGTCGCTGCTGCCGTCATGGCTGGACCCGCAGCACTTGCTGAGCGGCCTGACTACGCCGGTCCTGGCGGTGCTGTGCCTGATCATCTTCATCGAGAGCAGCATCTTCCCGGTGCTGCCCGGTGACTCCCTGCTGTTCACCGCCGGCCTGTTCATCGCGAACGGCACCCTCGACGCCTCGCTGTGGCTGGTGTGTGTGCTGGTCACGGTCGCGGCGCTGCTCGGCAACGTCGTCGGGTACTACCTCGGCTACTTCGCCGGGCCCAAGCTGTTCAACCGGCCGGACTCGAAGTTCTTCAAGCGCGAGTACATCGACAAGACGCACGAGTTCCTGGAGAAGCACGGCCCCAAGGCGGTCGTGCTGGCCCGGTTCGTGCCCTTCGTCCGGACGTTCATCACCTGGATCGCCGGCATCGGCCGGATGGATCCGAAGCGTTACTTCACGTACACGGTCATCGGCGGCATCCTGTGGGCCGCGGGCATCACGATCCTCGGGTCGCTGCTCGGGAACATCGGCTTCATCCGGAACAACGTCGACTCGATCTTCGTGCTGATCGTGCTGGTCTCGGTCGTCCCGATCCTGTTCGAGTACCTCAAGTCGCGGCGCGAGAAGAAGGCGTCGGCCGCGATGGCGTCGTCCGACCCCGAGGTCACGCAGCGCATCCCGCGCATCAAGGACTGACTCTTTCCGTAGAAACGGCGAAGGGCCCTCACCGGTCGGCGGTGAGGGCCCTTCGCCATTCCGCGGATCAGGTCATCGAGAACATCGAGCCCGGGTTGAACAGGTTCTCCGGGTCGAGGGCCCGCTTGATCTCCCGGTGGACGCGCATCCCGACCGGACCGATCTCGCGTTCCAGCCACTCGCGCTTGATCTTGCCGACGCCGTGTTCGCCGGTCACGGTACCGCCGAGCGAGAGCCCGATCTCGAGGATCTCGTCGAACGCGCGCTGGGCGCGGGCGAACTCGTCCGGGTCTTCGGGCCGGTAGACGATCGTGGGGTGCATGTTGCCGTCGCCGGCGTGCCCGACCACGGCGATCCGCAGGCCGACGTCTTCGCTGACCTTTTCGCAGCCGCGGATGAGCTCGGCGATGCGCGTGCGCGGCACGCAGACGTCGTCGGTGAGCCAGAGGCCGTAGGTCTCCAGGGCCGTCAGCACGACCCGGCGGGCCTGCAGCAGCATCCGGCCTTCTTCGAGGTCCTCGGTGGTGTACGCGAGGTCGGCCCCGCAGTCGACGCAGATCTGCTCGAGCTTGGCCAGCTCGCGGCGGGCGACCTCGCCGCCGGCGTCGGACTGGCCGAGCAGCAGGGCCCGGCAGTCCGAACCCGCGCCGAGGTCGGTCTTGAGGTAGGCCTCGGACGCCTTGATCGAGGACGCGTCCATGATCTCCAGCAGCGACGGCACAAGCCCTTCGCGGACGACCCGCGCGACGGCCTCACCGGCGGCTTCGGTGCTGCTGAAGCCCGCGACGAACGTCGCCGGCGCCTGGGGCAGCGGCTTGAGCTGCACGGTCGCCTGCGTGATGACGCCGAGCGTGCCCTCGCTGCCGACGAACAGCCGCGCGAGGTCGTACCCGGCGACCCCCTTCACGGTCCGGCGCCCGGTCCGGAGGATCTCGCCGTCCGCCAGGACGACCTCGAGGCCGAGGACGGAGTCGGTGGTGACGCCGTACTTCACGCAGCAGAGGCCGCCGGCGTTGGTGGCGAGGTTGCCGCCGAGGGTGCACCAGTCGTAGCTCGACGGGTCCGGCGGGTAGAAGAGGCCGTGCTTCTCGACGGCGTTGCGGAAGTCCAGGTTGACGACCCCGGGCTGGACGACGGCCAGCCGGTTCCCGGCGTCGATCTCGACGATCTCGTTGAGCTTGGTCAGCGCGAGCACCACGCAGCCCTCGATGGCGTTGGCGGCGCCGGACAGCCCGCTCCCCGCCCCGCGCGGCACGATCGGCACCTTCGCCTCGGCGCAGGCCTTCACGACGGCCTGCACCTGCTCGGTGTTCTCGGGCAGCACCACGGCCAGCGGCGTGCCCGACGGCGCGAGCGGCATCATGTCGCGCGAATACGACGCCGTGACGTCGGAGTCGGTGAGCACGGCGCTCTTGCCGAGCAGGTCGCGGAGCCGGGTGACCAAAGCTTCGTCGCTCATGACTTCATGGTAAGCCCGGATAGTCCGCACTGCGGAAATCTTCTTTCGAATCCGCCCGGTCCGCGCAATGCCGTGAAGGGCACCTTCAGGGACATACAAGCCATGAGGGTGCCCTTCAGGACACGCCCGGGTCAGCGGATCACGCCGAAGACCTTGTCGAAGTGCAGGGTCAGCAGGACGCGCTGGTCGGTGACCATCGCCTCGCGGTACTCGGCCCAGTTCGGGTGCTCGCCCGCCGCGCGGCGGTAGTAGTCGACCAGCGCCTCCACGGTCGCGTCGTCCGGCGCGGCGGCCGGCTGCGTCAGCTCCGCGCGGGCCTCGGCGACCACGTAGCTCCAGCCGTCCTCGCTGCCCACGTGGTAGGTCACCCGCGGGTCGCGGCGCATGTTCTTCGTCTTCGCCCGGGTCTCGGTGATGGACGCGGTGACGGTGTCGCTCTCCGGGTTGTAGAGGTGGGTGATGGTGGACAGCTGCGGCCGGCCGTCGCGGCGGATGGTGGCCAGGACGCCGTGGCGGCGCGCGGTGATGAATTCCCTCAACGCTGTGTCGTCGGTCATACCCCTTCCAACCCGTCGGCGCCGTCGTTGTTCCGCAGTCCGGAGGACGCGCTCACACGGCCGAGTGTCACCCATAAGCGCAGCTCAGCGCCCTCGAACCGCACAGAAGCGACAAACTGGGGCACGGGAATCTGCTTGCATACGGCAACTAAAGTGTGTTGTGACACATCGGGCCGGTCCTCGCTTGCAGAACCGTCCGCGAAGGCACATCCTTGCCTGAGGCAACTAGTTGCAGCCGCCAACCAAAGCCGCGTGAGGACCAACCATGGCACCCGACAGCTCAGCAGCAGCCCGGCCACGGGCCGAACTGGATCTGGCCGACTCGCTCGGCCATGAGCTCGTGCGCTTCATCCGGTTGATCAACAAGGCGAAGTCCCAGGTCTCCAAGCAGGGACCGGACGGGATCGAGCGGGCGGCCTACGCGATCCTCTTCACCCTCATCCACGAGGGCCCGCAGCGCACCAGCCGGCTGGCCGAGTCGCTGCACGCCGAGATCTCGACGATCAGCAGGCAGTCGAGCTCGCTCGTCCAGCACGGCCTGGTCGAGCGCCAGGCCGACCCCGAGGACGGGCGGGCCTGCCTGCTCGCGCCGACAGCCGAGGGCCTCCGGGTGTTCGAAGAGAACCGCAAGCAACGCAATCAGTGGCTGGCCGAAGTGCTCGAGGACTGGTCGGAAACGGACCGCCAGAACCTCAACCGGCTCTTCGGCCGGCTCAACACAGGTATCGAGAAACACTCTCCACAGCTGGCGGACGCGCAGGCGCCGACCGCTGCACCGGCCAAGGGGGCCACTGCATGAGCACCACCGTCGAAAAACCCGATCTGCCATTGCCGTCGAAGGCCTTGCCGCAGCTGAGCCACCGCCAGATCGTCACGATCCTGAGCGGGCTGATGTGCGGCATGTTCCTGGCGGCGCTCGACCAGACGATCGTCGGCACGTCGATCGTCAAGATCGCCAACGACCTGCACGGCTTCGACCTGCAGGCGTGGGCCACCACGGCGTACCTGATCACCTCGACGATCGTCACGCCGATCTACGGCAAGCTGTCCGACATCTACGGCCGCAAGCCGTTCTACCTCGCCGCGATCACGATCTTCGTCGCCGGTTCGCTGGCCTCGAGCTTCTCGACGTCGATGTACGAGCTGGCCTCGTTCCGCGCGGTCCAGGGCCTCGGCGCCGGCGGTCTGATGTCGCTGGCCATGACCATCATCGGTGACGTCGTCCCGCCGCGGGAACGCCCGCGGTACCAGGGTTACATCCTCGCCGTGTTCGGTCTCTCGACCGTGCTGGGCCCGGTGCTGGGCGGCTTCTTCGCCGGCTTCGACACCCTGGCCGGCATCTCCGGCTGGCGCTGGGTCTTCCTGATCAACGTCCCGATCGGCATCATCGCGCTGTTCGTCGTGGCGAAGGTGCTGAACGTGCCGCACGAGCGCCACGACCAGAAGATCGACTGGTGGGGCGCGCTGGCGCTCGTCGTCGCGGTCGTGCCGTTCCTGATCGTCGCCGAGCAGGGCCAGAAGTGGGGCTGGGGCGACGGCAAGGCGATCCTCTGCTACGTCGTTGGCGGCGTCGGCGTGATCGCGTTCATCCTGATCGAACGGCTGATGAAGGACGCCGCGCTGATCCCGCTGCGGCTGTTCAAGAACTCGACGTTCACCGTGGCCATCATCGGCGGTGTCATCGTCGGTGTGGCGATGTTCGGCGCGATCACGATGATCCCGCAGTTCATGCAGGTCGTGCAGGGCTACACGCCGACCGAGTCCGGGTTGCTGATGCTGCCGCTGATGGCGGGCATCATGACCAGCTCGATCGTCTCCGGCCGGATCACGTCCAAGACCGGGCACTACAAGATCTTCCCGATCCTCGGCACCCTGCTGATCGCGGTCGGCGCGTTCTTCTTCGCGCAGGTCGAGTACAACTCGGCGCTGTGGCACCCGCTGGTCGCCGCGGCCATCATCGGCCTCGGCCTCGGCCAGTGCATGCAGACGCTGGTCATCGCGGTGCAGAACGCCGGCCCGCGCAGTGACATGGGCGCCTCGACCGCGTCGGCGACGTTCTTCCGCCAGATCGGTGGTACCGCCGGTGTCGCGATCTTCCTGACGATCCTGTTCAACACGCTGGGCCCGAACATCACCAAGGCCTTCGGCGGCAAGCTGCCGGCGGGTGCGGGTGCCGGGGTCGCCAACCTGTCCGAGAACACCAGCGGCATCCAGGACCTGCCCGAGGCGATCAAGACCCCGGTGCTGATCGGCTTCACCGAGTCGATCACCACGGTGTTCTACGTCGCGGGCGCGGTGGCCCTGCTGGCCACCGTCGTGCTGCTGTTCATGAAGGAGATCCCGCTGGCCGGGATGAACCCCGCCGCGGCGGCGGTCGAAGGCGGCGAAGCGTTCCTCGACGCCGATGCCGAGGCCGACGACTTCGCGGACGCGCCCACCGAGATCGTCGAGCCGGTCCGCCCGCTCGACCGCGAACCGGCGCTCGTGGGCGGCGGGAAGCACGCACTGAGCAACGGGCACGGTGACTACCAGGCCGTGTCGGGCGCGCTGCCGATCACGAACTCGATCTCGGACGCCGAAATCGACACGCCGGTCGGCGCGGGTGGCGTGCCGGTCATCGGGCACGTGCGCCGCCAGGACGGCAGCCACGTCGCGGGCGCCGCGCTCACCCTGATCGACCAGCGCGGCCGCCAGGTCGCGCGGGCCACCGGATCGGGCGACGGCAGCTACTCGGTGCCCAGCCAGGGCCCGGGCGCGTACGTCCTGATCGTGTCGGCCCACGGCCACCAGCCGCAGGCCTCCAGCGTCGTGATCGGCAACGGGCCGGCGACGGTCGACGTCACGCTCACCGGGTCCGGCGAGCTGACCGGCACCGTGAAGGCCGCCGCCACCGGCGCGCCGCTGGCGAGCGTCACGGTCACCCTGACCGACAGCCGCGGCGAGGTGAACGGCGCGTTCATCACGACCACGGACGGCACCTACGCCTTCATCGGCGTCGGCGCCGGGGCCTACACCCTGGTCGCCAGCGGCCCGGGCTACCGGCCCGTCGCGGTGACGCTCACCGTGCCGGACAGCGGCGTGCTGCGCCACGACGTCGAGCTGGCCAGCTCGGTGCTCCTCGCGGGCACCGCGCGGACCGAGGGCGACCGGATCGTCCCGGACGCGCGGATCACCGTGCTCGACCCCGAAGGCAACGTGGCCGCCGTGGCCCGGACCGACAGCGAAGGCCGGTACCTGGTCAGCGACCTGCCCGCGGGCGCCTACACCGTGGTCGCGAGCGGCTACCCGCCGGCGACCAGCCAGGTGGAGCTGACCGGTGGCGAAGCGGACCACGACGTCCGGCTGAGCTACGACCAGGCCCTCGACGAGCTGGTCGACCGGTCATGACCGGACTGCGCGCCACCCTGCGCACGGCCGAGGGCTGGGCGGTGGAGCACGCGGTGCTCACCGTCACGGACCCGGCCGGGCGCCAGGTCTCGCGGCAGGCGGCCGACGTCCGCGGCGAGGTGGCCACCGACGCGCTCGCGCCGGGCACCTACACCGCGGTCGTCACGGCGGCCGGGTACACCCCGGTCGCCCGGATGGCGCAGATCGCCTCGGACGGCACCGGCTCGCTCGGCGACGTCGTGCTGGCCCCGGTCGCCGAGGCGATCGACCTGCCGCCCGCCGGGGCGTGGACGATCGACCCGATGCACTCGTCGGTCGTCGCGACCGCCCGTCACCTGGGCATCGCGAGCATCAAGGCGCGGTTCCCGGACGTGTCGGGCCGGCTCGAGATCGGCCGCCCGGCCGAGCAGTCGTCGGTGCACGCCGAGATCAAGGCGGCGAGCATCGACACCGGCATCCGGATGCGCGACGACCACCTGCGGTCGCCGGACTTCCTCGACGTCGACGTCCACCCGGTGATCACGTTCGCGAGCCGGGGGATGCGCCAGCGCGGCGTGGACTCGTGGACGCTGGTCGGCGACCTCACGCTGCACGGCGAGCGCCGCGAGATCGAGCTGGAGCTGACCTACGGCGGCTGGGGCCCGGACCCGTGGGGCGGCGTCCGCGTCGCGTTCCACGCCGAGACGCAGCTGCACCGCAACGACTTCGCGATCAACTACAGCGCGATGGTCCGCGCCGGCGTCGCGGCGGTCGGCACGACGGTGAAGGTCGAGCTGGACATCGAAGCGGTCCAGGGCGAGTCACTGCCGCAGTTCTGAGAAACCCACGTCGAAGGCCCCCTCACCGCTGGTGAGGGGGCCTTCACGGTTGGTGCGGGGCGCGGCTTCCGGACCGCTCGATTCGGTCGTTGGCCGCGGGGCGTTCACCTGGGGCACGTAGGCTTCGGGGGTGAACGTCGTGAGCGTGGAGGCCGCGGGCGTCGGCGTGAGCTGGCTGGACACCGCCGGGCCCGTGCTCGTCTGGGTGATCGTGCTGAGCTTCGTGCTCGTCGAATGCGCGCTGATCATCGGGCTGTTCCTGCCCGGCGACTCGCTGCTGTTCGGCGCCGGCGTCGTGCTGGCCCAGCACGGCTCGGACCTCAACGCGTGGCTGCTGTCGGGCGCCGCGCTGATCGTCGCCGTGCTCGGCAACCAGATCGGTTACTACATCGGGCGCACCGGTGGCTCCAAGCTGATCGCGCGGCGCGACGGCAAGGTGCTCAACCGGCAGAGCCTCGAGCGCGCGCAGGAGTTCCTGGACCGCCGGGGCTTCTTCGCGATCGTCGCCGCGCGGTGGATCCCGTGGATCCGCACGCTCGCGCCGCTCATCGCCGGGGCCGCCCGGATGGACCCGCGCCGGTTCATGCTGGCGACGGCGCTCGGTGGGCTGCTCTGGGTGCCGACGCTCGTGCTGCTCGGCTACTACGGCGCCGGCCTGCTGGACGTGCTGCCGTGGCTGAAGACGGCCGCGCTCTGGGCCAGCGTGGCGTTCTTCGTGTTCGGGACCGCGTACGGCGTGCTGCGCTACCGCCAGGAAATGCGCCGTCCCGTCGAAAAGGCCGATGAGACGGACGACGCGCGCGCCTGACTCAGAGTTCCGGGTCGGCCCAGATCTCCAGCTGGATGCCGTCGGGGTCGCGGAACACGACCACCCGGGATCCCTCGAAGGTGCGCGACGGCGCGGCCGGCAGGTAGGAGACGCCGAACTCGGCGAGCCGGTCCTCCCACTCGACCAGCTCGGTCACCGAACCCACCTTGAACGCGACGTGGTCCAGCCCGGTCCGGCGTTCGTCGAAGCCGCGTCGGCCGGTGTCGGCGTGCTGCACCAGCACGACGGAGAACTCGTCCCCGGCGGAGCGCAGCACGACCTTCCGCAGTCCCGTGTCCGGCTCTTCGCGCCGGGTGACCTCCTCGAGGTCCAGGACCCGGGCGTACCACGGCACACTGCGGTCGACGTCGGTCACGGTCAGCGCCAGATGGTGCACGGACATGAGTTTCGCCATGGCTTTCGAAGCCGTCCTTTCGCGTGGCGGCTCCCCAGAGTTGCACAGCGTTCGCTTGGCAAAACGTCGGTGACCAAGTTCCCGGGACAATCGTGATCTCGCCGTCTCCGGCCGTCCCAGTACGCGGACGCTGGTGACCGACCGTTATTTCGAGGTATCGTAACGTACGCGCACGATCACCGACCGCCACCGACGGCCAGCACCGCGCCGGTGGTGAACGACGCCGCCGGCGACAGCAGCCAGAGCACCGCTTCGGCGATCTCGCTCGGCTGGCCGGCGCGGCCCATCGGGATCAGCGGGGCGTACTTCGCCATCCGGTCCGGCAGGCCGGCCGCCGCGTGCAGCCCGGTGTGGATCATCCCGGGCGCGACGGCGTTGACCCGGACCTCCTCGCCCGCGACCTCCTGGGCGAGCCCGAAGGTCAGGGTGTCGACGGCGGCCTTCGACGCGGCGTAGTGCACCCACTCCCCGGCCGAGCCGGTGCGCGCGGCCGTCGAGGAGATGTTGACGATCGCGCCGCCCGCGCCGCCGTGCCGCGTCGACATCCGGCGGACGGCCTCGCGGCAGCAGAGGAAGACGCCGGTGACGTTCACGTCGAGGGTGCGCCGGACGACGTCGACCTCGTACCCGTCGAGCCGGCCGGGGGTGTTTCCCGTGGTGGCGGCGTTGTTGACCAGCGCGTCGACCGGCCCGAGGGACGCGGCGGCGTCGAACAACGCGCGCACGTCGTCCTCGGCCGAGACGTCGGCGCGGACCGCCAGCGCTCGCTGCCCGAAGGCCCGCACGCGCTCCGCGACCTCCTCCGCGGGCGCGGCAGCACCCGAGAAGTTGACGACGACGTCGTACCCCCGCGATGCGGCCAGCTCACAGATGGCGGCACCGATCCCCCGGCTGCCGCCGGTGACGATCAGGACGCTCACAGCGCGAAGTTGACCAGCGGGAGGTTCTCCAGCACGAGGTCCGCGCGGTCCCGCGTCTGCGTGATCAGGTCGGCGTTGCGCTGGTCCGAGCCGAGGGCCCGCTGGCGCGCCTCGACGAGCGAACGGCCGTAACGGCGGTGGCGCGACACCAGCCGTTCGATGCGTTCGGGCTCGTCCGGCGCGAGGAACCAGGCCTCGGTGAGCAGTGGCCGGATGGCGCTCCACGGGTCGTCCGGCAGCAGGAGGTAGTTGCCCTCCGTGATGACCAGCTGGACCTCCGGGGCGACGGCGACCGCGCTCGCGATCGGCTCTTCGATCTCGCGGCGGAACTCCGGCGCGTACACCGTCTCGCGGCCTTCGGCGAGGCGCCGGATCAGGTGGTAGTAACCGGCCGCGTCGAAGGTGTCCGGCGCGCCCTTGCGCTCGGCGCGGCCGAGCCGGCGCAGCTCGACCTGCGCCAGGTGGAAGCCGTCCATCCCGACCACGGCGGCGCGCGAACCGAGCGCGTTGGCCAGCGCCCAGGCCAGCGTGGTCTTGCCGGACGCGGGCGCCCCGATGATGCCGAGCACGTTGCGCTGCCCGCGCACGGTCAGCCCCTCGGCCCGGGCGAGCAGGTCGTCGAACGCCGTCATGTCCTGTTCCTTCCTGCGATCGCGGTCGTCCAAGACCGCGGTCCCACAAACCGCACCCGTTCGGCGGCCACCTCGTTGGCAAAGCGGATCCGGTCCGCCACCGTGTGTTCTCGCGCCACGGCGACGGCGAGCGCGCCGTGCCAGACGTCTCCCGCACCTAGTGTGTCCCGCGCTTCGACGGCCGGCACGGGCACCTCTCCCGAACGCCCGTCCGCGGTCGTCCACCGCACCGGACCAGGGCCGGACGTGGTGATGACGGTCGGCACGCCCCGCTGGTGGAGGCCGGGTTCCGGTGCCCGGAAGTGCGCGGAGCAGGCGGCGACGTCGACCAGCGGCAGCAGCGCGTCGAGCACGGGCTTCCAGCTCCCGGCGTCGAGCACGACCGGCACACCCGCGGCCCTGGCCGCCTTCGCGACGTCCAGCGCGAGTTCCGGAAGATGCCCGTCGAGCAGCACCACATCAGCCCCACCAACCCCGTCAGCCCCAAAAAACCGATCTTTCGCCAGGACAGTGCGGTCTTCGGCGTTGCGGGAGACGACCGTGCGCTCGCCGTCGCGGTCGCGGACGGCGACGGCGCTGACCGGCGGCGGATCGGGGTGCTCGGGAGCCAGGTCGACGACCTCGACGCCGTGGGTTTCGAGGTCGGCGCGGGCGAGCGCCGCCAGCGGGTGTGCACCGAGGACCGTCAGCAGCGTCGCCTCGGCCCCGAGCGCGGCGGCCGTCACCGCGGCGTTCGTCGCGGGCCCCCCGGCCGCGACGTCCACCTGCAGCGACTGCACCTTCTCGCCCGGTGCCGGAAGCTCCGTGACCCGCTGGACGACGTCCACGGTGCACAAGCCCGCCAGCAGCACCCTCATTTCAAGCCGGCCACGTGGGTCGCGGCAGCCGCCTCTTCGATCTCGCCGTTCTCGTTGAGCCGCAACGCCCCCGTGAGCAGGCCGACGACCTGGTTCATCGAGTGCGTCTTCGGCGAGACGACCGCGACGCGCTTGCCGAGGCGGTGCACGTGGATGCGGTCGGCGATGTCGAACACGTGCGGCATGTTGTGGCTGATCAGCACCACCGGCAGGCCGCGGTCGCGGATCCGGCCGATCAGGTCGAGCACCTTGCCGGACTCGGCGACGCCGAGCGCGGCGGTGGGCTCGTCCATGATCACGGCCTTGGTGCCGAACGCCGCCGCGCGCGCGACGGCGACACCCTGGCGCTGGCCGCCGGAGAGCGTCTCCACGAGCTGGGTGATCGACTTGATGTTGATGCCCAGCTCGTCGAGGATCCGCTGCGCCTCGGACCGCATGGTGGCGGTGTCGAGCTTGCGGAACAGCCCGAACGCGCCGCCGATGCGTTTCTCGCGGCCGAGGAACATGTTCGACGCGATGTCCAGCGCGGGCGCGACGGCGAGATCCTGGTACACCGTCTCGATCCCGTACTGGCGAGCGTCCAAAGGGGACTTGAAGTGGACGGTCTCACCGTCCACTTTGATCTCACCCTCGTCCGGGATCACGGCCCCGGACAGGGTTTTGATGAGCGACGACTTCCCGGCGCCGTTGTCGCCGACGACGGCGAGCACCTCGCCGGGCAGCAGGTCGAAGTCGGCGCCGTCGATGGCGGTCACCCGGCCGTAGCGTTTCACCAGGCCACGGGCCTGCAGGATCGGTTCGGTCATGACTGCTGCCTCCTCGCGATCCGGTCCACCACGACGGCGGCGATGAGCAGGGCCCCGGTGGCGAGGTCCTGGTAGTTGCCGTCGACGTTCATCTGCGTCAGCCCGGATCGCAGCACCGCCACGACCAGCGCGCCCATCAACGTGCCCAGCACCGAGCCGCGGCCGCCGAACAGGCTGGTCCCGCCGAGGACGACGGCGGTGATCGAGTCGAGGTTGCCGAGCTGGAACTGGTTCGGGTCGGCGTTCGGCGTCCGGCCGAGCGCCTGCCACGCGGCGAGGCCGAAGGCGAGGCCCGCCACGATGTACACCGACAGGACCGTGCGGTTGACCTTGATGCCGGACAGCCGCGCGGACTCCGGCGCGTTGCCGACCGCGTAGACGTGCTTGCCCCACGCGGTTTTCGTCAGCGCGTACCAGACCCCGAGGTACATCAGCAGCGCCAGCGTCATGCCGTAGGTGATCGGGATGCCGCCGAAGAGGTAGCGCTTGGTGCCGAGCCACTGCAGCAGGCCGTCGGTCACCGGCACGGCCTGGCCGCCGGCGATCAGCTTGGACACGGCGGTGAGCATGGTGAACGTGCCGAGCGTGATGATGAACGCGGGGAGCTTGATGCGCGTGGCGAGCGAGCCGATGAAGATGCCGACGATGATCGTCAGCACGACGCCGGCCAGCAGCGCGACGAAGCCGTTGGTGCCGGCCGCGGCGAGCTTCGCCATGATCAGCGTCGCGACGACCATCGACGACGCGTTGGACAGGTCGATGCCCGCGATGAGGATGACGAGCGTCTGGCCCAGCGCGAGTGTCCCGACGACCAGCGACTGCTGGACGACGGTGGAGAGGTTGTCGAGGTCGAAGAAGGTGTCCGTGGACAGCGAGAACACCACGATCGCGACGATCAGCGCGAGCGCCGGGCCGACCGCGGGGGCGCGGAGGAGGAACTCGCCGAGCGACTCACGTTCCTTTGTGGACGAACGAGCGACGGTGGCCGTGGTCATTTCGCGCCTCCCCAGCAGTTCTGCAGGCCCCACGCGGTGTCGTGGCTTTCGACGCCAGGCAGGGGCTTGTCGGTGATCACGGCGGACCCGGTGTTGACGAAGCCGGTCGGCTTCTTGCCGGTCTTCGCGTACTCGACGGCGGCGAGCACACCCTGCTCGGCCATCTTCTTGGGGAACTGCATGACGGTCGCGGCGTAGAGGCCGTCCTTGACGTTCTGGACTCCTTCGCAGCCGCCGTCGATCGAGCCCATGACGATCTGGTTCGTGAGCCCGCGGGCCTTCAGCGCCGCGTTGGCGCCGCGGCCCATCGGCTCGTTCATCGAGTACACGGCGTTGATGTCCGTGGTGCGCTGCAGCAGGTTCTCCATGCCCTGCTGGGCGAGGCTCTGGTCGCCGTTGGCCGCGGTGTGGCCCTTGATCTCGGGCGAGCCGTCGGTCAGCCCGATGCCCTTGAGGAAGCCGCCGTGGCGCTGGGTGTCGACCGAGCTGCCCGCCGTGCCGTCGACCATCAGCAGCTTGGGCGGGGTGCCCTTGAGCGACGCCTTGACGTACGCGCCCTGCTGCTGGCCGGCCGCGAAGTTGTCGGTGGCGAAGGTGGCGTCGACGGCGTCCGGCGGCTCGGTCGCGGTGTCGAGCGCGATGACCAGGATCCCGGCGTCGCGGGCGTCCTTGATCGCCTTCAGCACGCCGGTCGACGAGCTGGGCGTGATGAGGATGGTGTTCGCGCCCTGTTGCACGAGGTTTTCGATGGCGCGGACCTGGCCGTCGTTGTCGCCGTCGAACTGACCGGCGAGGGCGCTGAAATCGGCGCCGTTGGCCTGTGCGGTGGCTTTCGCGGATTCGCGCAACGCCACGAAGTACGGGTTGGTGTCGGTCTTGGTGACCAGGCCGACCTTCGCCTTTCCACTGCCACCGGTGTTCGTGTTGCCACCCCAGTGGCGTTCCACGGTGCACCCGGTCGTCGTGGCGAGGACGGCGGCCAGCGCGAGTGCTGTGAGACTTCGCTGTCTCATGGGTTCCCACCCTTTTATAGGTCGAAGCTTGCCGATGGTCGGGAAGGTAGACAGACTCAACCCCGGACGCAAGCGTTTGCGCAAACGCTTGCCGAGTTACCCCCAGGTAAGGATTGGTATGCCCCAGCCGAGATCATCGCGGCCGACCCAGCGGGACATCGCCGAGCTCGCCGGCGTCTCGATCACGACCGTTTCGCACGTGGTGAACGGAACGCGCGCGGTCGCCGAGGACACCAAGGCGGCGGTGCTGCGGGCGATCGAGACGACCGGCTACACCGGCGACGCCATCGCGCGCTCGCTGGTCACCGGCGGCACCCGCTCGATCGGGATGGCGATCTCGCTCGTCGCGAACCCGTACTTCGCGACGCTGATGCAGGCGATCGAGCGGGAGGCGTCCACGCACGGGTACACCGTGCTGCTGGCCGACACCCACGACACGGTGAACACGGAGCGTGACACGGTCCGGACGTTGCGCTCCCGTCGCGTCGACGGCCTCCTCATCACGCCGGCGCCGGGCGACGGCTCGGTGATCGGCGAGCTGGTCTCCCTCGACGTCCCGACAGTGCTGATCGACCGGCTGACCACCCGCGTCGACGTCGACCAGGTGGGTACGGAGAACATCCAGGCGACGTCGGCGCTGACCGCGCACCTGGCCACGCTCGGGCACCGGCGGATCGGCATGATCAGCGGCGCGCCCGGCCTGTCGACCAGCGAGGAGCGCGTGCTGGGGTACCGGCTGGGGCTCGGCCGCTCCGGGCTGACGTGGTCGGCCGACCTCGTGGCCTGCGGAAACTCCTCGCACGAGGGCGGCGCACTGGCCGTCAGCCAGCTGCTGGCGCTGCCCGAGCCGCCGACCGCCCTGGTGGTCGGCAACGACAGCATGATGGTCGGGGTGCTGCACGAAGCGCGGCGGCGCGGGCTCAAGATCGGGCAGGACCTGCCGGTGGTCGTCTACGACGACGTCGAGTGGGCCGACCTGGTGGACCCGCCCCTGACGACGATGGCGCAGCCGATCGAGGAGATCGGCCGGCAGGCGGTGCGGCTGCTGCTGGCGCGCATCAACGACCCGGCCCGCAAGGCCGAAACCGTGCGCCTACCGCCAACCCTGCGTCACCGAGAGTCGTGCGGCTGCCCGGCGGTTCACTCACATCAGTGATTCTCGGGTGTTAAGGCCGCTCAGCGGATACCTTTCGGCTGAGCGTCTGCGAGGGCTTATGACGGCACTTTCGCCGGAGCTCCGGTTCTGGGACCCCCCGGTCACCTACCGGATCGGCGTCGCGTTGGGTGCGCAAGCGCACCCCGATTCGGGTGAGCTGCTGCGCTCGATCAGGGCCGCCGCCGCGCAGGCCGGCTGCGACGTCACCCTGGCCGACACCGGCGACAGCGTCAGCGAAGAGGCCGCGGTCGTCCGCGCGCTGCGGGCGGACCTCGTGGACGGCGTGCTGCTGGTTCCCACGCCGGGCGACGAAGCGGTGGTCAACGGCCTGGTCCGGATGGGCGTGCCGACGGTCTTGATGGATCGCGTCGCGGCGCGCAACGACGTCGACCAGGTGGGCACGGAGAGTGTCCACTCGATGAGCACGCTGGTGAAGCACCTGATCGAGCGCCGCCACCGCAAGATCGGCCTGATCTCGGGCGACGACGGCCAGGACGTCAGCCGCGAGCGCGTCCGGGGGTATCGCCTCGGTCTGGAGCAGTCGGGCCTGCGCTGGAACCGCGAACTGGTGGAGAGCGGCCTGTCGACGTCGGGCGGAGCGGCCCGCGCGACGGCCAAGCTCCTGGACGGCTGGCCCTCCCCGACGGCGCTGGTGGTGGCGGACGAGGCGATGCTGGTGGGCGTCCAGTACGAGGCCCACCGCCGCGGCATCCGCATCGGCTCGGAGCTGGCCGTGGTCGGCTACGGCGATATGGACTGGGCCCGCCGGGTGAGCCCGGCGGTGACGACACTGGTCCAGCCGATCGCCGATATCGGCCGCCGGGCGGTACAGCTGCTGCTGTCCCGAATGGCCGACCCGGACCGGCCCCCGGAGTCGGTACTGCTGACGCCGAGGTTCCTGCACGGCGCGTCCTGCGGCTGCTGAGCGTGTAACAAGACGAATCGTCCGCGCGACCTGGACCACATCTTCCAATCAGCGAGGTGGGTCTTGAGTGAGACGTCTGGTTTCTGGTCCTACGTCCACAGGGACGACGCGGCCGAAGGCGAGCGGATCTCGCAACTCGCCCGGGATGTCGTGTCGCAGTTCGAGATGATCAGCGGTGAGACCATCTCCCTCTTCCTGGACCGGGACAGCATGGAGTGGGGTGACAAGTGGCGCGCGAAGATCGACACCACGCTCGCATCCGTTGCGTTCTTCGTTCCCATCATCACGCCTCGATATTTCATGAGTACCGAGTGCCGTCGCGAGTTGAACTTCTTCGCCAGGCGAGCGAATGAACTAGGAATCCCCGAGCTCGTCATGCCCATCAAGTACATCGATTTCCCGGGCTTGACGGATGACAGTCCGTTGGATGACTCCATTAGTCTGATCAAGTCGTTCCAGTGGGAGGACTGGACCGAGACGCGGTTCTGCTCCCGCACATCTCCGGAGTACCGGCAGGCGGTGGCCCGGCTCGCGGAACGGATGTACCGGGTCAACTCGGCACTCGAAGCGACCTCGGTCACCGTACCGAAACCGGTCGTTCCGGACGCGGGTGGAGCGGACGACGCCCTCGGATTCGTCGACATCATCTCGCAGTCAGAGGTGGCGTTCCCGCAGTGGAGCGCTACCCTCGAAAAGCTCGGCAAAGCAATCACCGAGATCGGCGAAATAATGGGCGTAGCCGGCACTGCGATCCAGGACGGAGTGAAGCGCGCAGAGCCGTACTCGGCGCGCTTGGCCATCCTCGAAGAGGCGGCCGGCCAATTGGAAGAACCCACGACGCGGATCGAATCACTCGCCAACGCCTATTCGAGTCAACTGCACAACGTCGATGAAGGGATTTCGCTGATCCTGCGGATGATTCCCGCGGAGATCGCCAGCCAGACGACGTCGGCAACGGACATCCGGTCGTTCTGCGACTCCCTCACCGGTCTCGCCAAAGCTGCGGCAGAGGGATTGGGACACATCGAGACCATGACCGAAATGCTGGAGCAGACTGAGGGGATGACCAGGGCAATACGGCCCGTTGTCCGGCGCCTTCGCAAGAGCCTGACCCTGCTCCTCGAAGCCCGGGAAATCACACAGACCTGGGTGACCGAGATCGACAAGCTGTCCTTGCCGACCGCCCCGGCATGATGGACGTGGTGAACCGTCTCCTGCACACCGCCCAGCTGTCCGACGCCGAGTTGCTAGCGGCGCGCGCCCTGCTCGAGGGCGCGTTCAAGGACTTCGACCTCGCCGGCTGGGAGAACACGCTGGGCGGGATGCACGCGTTGACCTTCGACGGCGATGAGCTGGTCGGTCACGCCTCGCTCGTGCAGCGACGTCTCCTGCACGGCGACCGCGTGCTGAACACCGGGTACATCGAGGGCGTCGCCGTCCATCCCGACCATCGGCGGCATGGGATCGCGAGTGCGTTGATGGCCGAGATGGACGCGCTGCTGGGTGGGTTCGAGGTGGGCGCGTTGAGCGCGTCCACGGTCGGAAGGCCGCTGTACGAGAGCTGCGGCTGGCAGCAATGGCGCGGGCCGACGTTCTCTCTGACACCGTCGGGAATCCAGCGCACCGAGGACGACGACGGCAGCGTCTACGTGTTCCCGGGCCGGGCGCCACTGGATCTGGACCTGGACGGGGAGCTAACCGCCGACTGGCGGGCCGGCGACGTCTGGTGACAGCGTCGCCGCCGCTTCGAGCAGCATCCAGCCGCCCACCTGGACCGACATGTCGCGCTCCGGGGCGTCTTTCGGCAACGGCGAGGGTGCCGGGCGGTCCCAGAACGCGCTGAACACCGGGCCCTCCGACGCGCCTGACCAGCACGCATCGGCCGACGTGAGCACCAGCGATCGGGCCACCGAAGCCTCGGGGCCCGGAAGGGACCGCGCCGCCAAAGCCAGGTAGCGGGCCAGGATCGCCGCGAACAAACCGCCGTCGCCGCCGCTTTGGCCGCGAATCACGCCACCCGGCGCGCAGTGTGATGCCACCGCTCGGATCGTCCGGGCCGCTTCGTCCATTAAGGACAGTTCCAGGCACGCGCCGAGGTAGACCCCTTGGCAGTACGTGTAAATGTGCTTCACCAGCTCGCCCGTGTCCGTCCGGATGCCGTCCCACACGAGGCCCGTCGACGGGTCCACCAGGGTCGACGACAGCCAGTCCGTCATCTCGCGGGCGCGGGTGCGGTTGCCGGAGCGGGCGTGGAAGATCGCCGCCGGGCCGTTGGCCGGGGCGTTCTTGAACTCGTCGCCGACGCGCCACCAGATGCCGCCGCCCGCCGCCTCCGTCCAGCCCGACAGGAGCTGCGTGTCGATCGCCGCCAGTGCCGGGCCGACGTCGATGCCCAGTGCCTGAACCCGTTGCAGCGCAAGGCCCAGCCACGCGATGTCGTCGTAGAAGTCGTTCGTCCAGCGGCCGAAGTTGCGCAGCCGGACCGAGCGGACGAACGAACGGATCAGGGCGAGCCGGGACGCCGAAGGCTCGCGCAGCTGGGCGTCGATCAGCGTGTCCAGCAGGTGCGCCTGCCACCAGTAGTTCCAGTGCCAGTGCAGCCGCTGCCCCGGCGTCGCCGGCCAGCCGCTGCGGCCGAGGACCGTGCCGGGCAGCCCCCACACCCGGCGCAGGTGCCGCGAGGTGACCGCGCGTTCGGCGGCCGAGACGTCCATGCGGGCAATCCTGCCTTGCCCACCGACATACCGCTCGGTATGTTGAAGGACCCGACGGCCTGCGAGGTACTCATGACCACGGCACACGTCACCTGCCCGCTGTGCGAAGCGACCTGCGGCCTCGAGGTGACGCTGGACGAGAACCAGCAGGTCACCCGCGTCACCGGCGACCAGCAGGACGTCTTCTCGAAGGGCTATATCTGCCCGAAGGGCGCATCGCTCGGCGCGCTGCACCACGATCCCGACCGGCTGACCGCGCCGCTGCTCAAGCGCGACGGCGAGTTCGTCGAGGTCAGCTGGCAGGAGGCCTACGACGAGATCGACCGGCGGCTCCCGCCGCTCCTCGAGAAGTACGGCCGCAACGCCGTCGCCGTCTACGCGGGCAACCCCGGCGTGCACAACATCGCGCTGACGCTCTACAGCCGCGTGCTCTACAAAGCGTTGGGCACCAAGAACTTCTACAGCGCGACGTCGGTCGACCAGATGCCGAAGCACTACTCGTCCGGCACCATGTTCGGCGACCCGCTCGCCATCCCGGTGCCCGACGTCGACCGCACGCGGCACCTGCTCATCCTCGGCGCGAATCCGCTGGTGTCCAACGGCAGCCTGATGACCGCGCCGGACATGCGCGGGCGGCTGCGCGGGATCCGCGAGCGCGGCGGCAAGATCGTCGTCGTCGACCCGCGCCGCACGCGCACCGCGCAGTTCGCCGACGAGCACCACGCCATCCGGCCCGGCACCGACGCACTGCTGCTGTTCGCGCTGGTCAACGTCCTGGTCACGGAGAACCGCGTCCAGCTCGGCCGGCTGGCGGAGCACGTCAACGGCCTCGACGACGTCCGCGCGCTGGCTCAGCCGTTCACCCCCGAGGCCGCCGCGCCGCGCGTCGGCATCGGCGCCGCCGAGATCCGCCGGATGGCCCTGGACCTGGCCGACGCCGAGAACGCCGTGGTCTACGGCCGGATCGGCACCACCACCCAGACGTTCGGCACGATCGCGAGCTGGCTGGTCGACGTCCTCAACGTGCTCACCGGCAACCTCGACGAGCCCGGCGGCGCGATGTTCCCGCTGGCCGCGTGCACGCCGACCGGGAACCGGCGCCCGTTCGCCGTCGGCCGCTGGCACAGCCGGGTGCGCGGCTACCCCGAGGTCGTCGGCGAACTGCCGGTCGCGACGCTGGCCGACGAGATCGAAACCCCGGGCGAGGGCCAGGTCCGCGCGCTGATCACGGTCAGCGGCAACCCCTGCCTGAGCACGCCGAACGCGGGCCGCCTGGCCGCGGCCATCGACGGCCTCGACTTCATGATCTCGGTCGACGTCTACCTCAACGAGACGTCCCGCCAGGCCGACGTCATCCTGCCCGGGCCGTCACCGCTCGAGCGGCCGCACTTCGACCTGGCGTTCTACCAGCTTTCGGTGCGCAACATCGCGAACTGGACGCCGCCGACGCTGCCGTCGAAGCTCCCGCAGGAGTGGGAGACCATGCTGCGCCTCACCGGCATCGTCACCGGTCAGGGGCCCGAAGCGGACGTCGCCGCGCTGGACGACTTCGTCGCCGCCGAAACCGCGCGGCGCAACAAGCTGGAGATCACCGGCGACCGGACCGGACCCGCGCGGCTGGTCGACCTGATGCTGCGCAGCGGCCCGTACGACGTCACGCTGGCCGACCTCGAAGCCGCGCCGCACGGCATCGACTTCGGCGCGCTGAAGCCGCGGATCCCGGAGGTGCTGTGCACGGCGTCCGGGCGGATCGAGCTGGCGCCGGAACCGATCGTCGCGGACGTCCCGCGGCTGCGCGACGAGCTGGCCCGCCCCCTGGACGACGGCTTGGTGCTGATCGGCCGGCGGCACCTGAGCTCGAACAACTCGTGGATGCACAACCTCGCGCCACTGGTCCGCGGCGGGAACCGCTGCACGGTCCAGGTTCACCCGAGCGACGCGACCCGCCTCGGCCTGACCGACGGCGGTCTCGCGTCGGTGACGTCGCGCGCCGGGAAACTGGAGGTCCCGGTGGAGGTGACGGACGAGGTCCGCGAGGGCGTGATCAGCATCCCCCACGGCTGGGGGCACGACGTCGCCGGTTCGCGCACGCGGGTGGCGAGCGCGAACCCGGGCGTCAACTCGAACCTGGTCGCCGACGAGACGCTGCTGGACGTGCCGTCGGGAACCTCGGTGCTGAACGGCATCCCGGTCGAGGTCGCGCCGGCCTGATCACCAGGCCTGGGACAGGTCCGCGTGCTGCCGGACCCAGGCGTGCATCACGATGCCCGCCGCGACGCCGGCGTTGATCGAGCGCGTCGTGCCGAACTGGGCGATCGACACCACCAGCGCCGCCGTGGCCTGGGCGGCCTCCGACAGGCCCGGCCCTTCCTGGCCGAACAGCAGCACGCACTCGCGCGGGATGTCCGCCGTCTCGACCGGCTGGGACCCCGGCGTGTTGTCGACCGCCACGACCGCGAGGCCCTGCTCGGCCGCGAAGGTGAGCAGGCCGGCGACGTCGTCGTGGTGGCGGAGGTGCTGGTAGCGGTCGGTGACCATGGCGCCCCGGCGGTTCCAGCGGCGGCGGCCGACGATGTGGACCTCGGCCGCGGCGAAAGCGTTGGCGGTGCGGACCACCGTGCCGATGTTGTGGTCGTGCTGGAAGTTCTCGATGGCCACGTGGAACGGGTGGCGGCGGGCGTCCACATCGGACACGATCGCCTCGCGGCGCCAGTAGCGGTACTTGTCGACGACGTTGCGGCGGTCGCCGTCGCGCAGGAGGTCCGGGTCGTAGCGGTCGTCCGAGGGCCAGTCACCCGGCCAGGGGCCGACGCCGACCTCTTCGCGGCTCACCCACTCGGTGGGCCCGACGTCGTGGGGTGTGCTCACGGCGTCGATTGTCGCCTAACCCAGGTGGACGGCGTGCGCGCGGGCGTCCTCGTGGTGATCGCGGTGGCGCCACCGGTGGTAGACGCCGACGTAGGAGTAGATCACCAGCACGACCGCGATGATGCCGATCGCCGGCAGCCACGAACGCGGGAACACCGTGTCGTAGAGGTAGTACGCGTTGAACCCGCCGGGCAGGTCGCCGAGGCCTTCCTGGTTCCGGAAGAAGTTCTCCAGCGCGGTCAGCGGGCACGGCACCGGCGTGATGTTCACGAGGATGCCCCAGAACGCCGCGAACATGTGCACGAAGATCAGCTTGGGCCAGCGCCAGGCGAGGAAGCCGCCGAGGCCGATCAGCAGCAAGGCGAGGATGTGCACCGCAACGGTCACGTCGGCCAGGAACTTCGCCACCGCCCACCCCCTTACCCCGATCCCCCTACCAGGGACTTTACTCCGCTGATCGGAATCGGCCTGCTCGAAGAATGCCCAGGCGTGTGATGTTCAACCCACCGGAGCAACTTCTTCACCTGGGTGGTGACGGAGGCGTCACACCGGGTGGAAATTCGGGGGGCCGTTTCGCCGGGTACTTCGTCGGCTCCTCGTGCGGGTACTGATCGGGTGCGCCGTCCGGTTTCTTTCGGTTCGGGTCGTTCGGGCGGTGCGGCTCACCGGGCGTCGACGGCTGCTCGTCCATCCGTCGACGGTAACCCCGGCGGCCGCCGCTTCACCGGGCGCGAGCGCCCGATTTCGCCGTCAGCCGAACTTCGAGCCGCACCGGCAGGGCGTCGACCTCCAGGGCCTGGCGCAGCCGCGGGACGGCGTGCTCGGTGATCCGGGCGCGGATCGCCCCCGCGTCGGCCTCGGCATCGGTCATGACGATCAGGAACAGCGCCGGTGCCTCGCGCGGCCCGGTGAGCCAGGCCGACGCCGACCGGACGCCGTCGTAGCCCTCGACGTCGGCCGCGACCGGCGCGGCGGCCGTCGACGAGTCCAGCGTGGTCGCGCCCTCGGCCTCCTCGGTCCGCCAGGCGACGGTCTTCGGCCGCCGGAACGCCTGGGCCGTCAGCCAGCGCAGGCACAGCAGCCCCAGCACGACGGCGACCGCGATCGCCGCGTAGAACACCCAGGTCGGCGGCGCCGTCGAGCCCGGGACCAGCGAAGACGCCGGGTCGAGGACGTGCAGCCGGCCGAAGTGGGTGGCCAGCGCGAACCCGCCGGCGGCGAGCAGCACGAGCCCGATCAGGGCGAGCAGGGTGCGGTTGAGCGCGGCGGGCCGGTTCATCGCGCACCTCGCACGCGGACGCGGACCCGCGGCGGCGTGGCCAGATCGACCTGGCCGAGCCGCGTTTCGAGCGCGGAGCGGACGGCGTCGGCGAGCCCGTCGGTGCGCGTCCGCTGGGTCTTCACCTTGACCCGCACGGTGCGGCGACGCAGCTTGAGCGCGGCCGCCGAGACGCCGTCGACGTGCGCGGCGGTCGCCCGCAGCGACGTCCGCAGGCCGTGGCGCGTGGTGCCGGTGTCGAAACCCGGCTCCGGCACCAGCGGCAGGACGACCGGACGGCCGCGCAGCAGCGCCGCCGCCAGCAGCACGAACCCCACGAGAACCGCGGCCCCGCCCCCGACGAGCACGGGCAGTTCGTTCCAGGAGGTGTCGTGGACGCGGGCGGCGACCGCGTCGTAGGACAGCACCGGTGGCACGCCCAGCAGCCGCTGCACGAGCGCCGTCACGACGAACGCGCACGCGGCGAGCAGGACGAGCGCGGTGAGCATCGCCGGCACGCTCCGCCGTGGCCGCCTCATCGGACCCGCCGCTTCGGCTGCTCGACCGGCGGCAGCGCGATCGTGATGTCGACGCGCTGCGTGCGCAGGCCGGTCAGTTCGGTGGTGCGGCCGAGCAGGTGGGCCCGGACCCGGTCGGCGGTGCCGGTGACGGGCGCCGGGTAGACCACGGGCAACCGGATGTCCACAGTGGTCACTTCACCGTCCACTGTGGCCTTCGCGGTGACGTCGGCGGCGACGCCGTCGACCTCACGCGCGGCCCGGGCGGCGATGCGCCCGACCGCCCGCGGCTCGACGGTCGTCTCGCCGCGCTCTTCTTCTTCGACCGTCTCGACGTCGTCGCGGCGGTGCCGCGCGGTGACCGTGGACATGGGGTTACCTCCGATCCCGGGCGGCCCCGACGAGGGCGGACAGGTCGAGCTTGCCGTCGGCCCAGCGGCCGGCGAGGAGGCCGAGGCCGCCCAGCACGAGCACGGCGACAAAAGCGCCGAACCCGCCGAAGGCGGCCGCGAACCCCAGCGCCAGGCCGAAGAGCAGGCCGATCAGGGTGCCGTTCACGGTCACAGCACCCGGTCGCTGGTGACGGGCACGTCGTCGTCACCCGGGATGTGGACGTCGTTGACGTTGATGTTCACCTCGACGACCTGCAGCCCGGTCATCTGCTCGATCGCGGTGATCACGTTGCGCCGCACCGACCGCGCGAGATCCGCGATGGCGACGCCGTACTCGACCACGAGCTGCAGATCGACGGCGGCCTGCTTCTCGCCCACCTCGACCGAAACCCCCTGGCCGACACTGGAGGACGCGCCGGGGATGCGGTCGCGCAGCGCGCTCAGAGCGCGAGCGGCCCCGCCACCGCCGAGTTCGTGCACACCGTTGACCTCACGGGCGGCGAGCCCGGCGATCTTCTGCACGACGGTGTCGGCGATGGTGGTGGTGCCCTGCTTCGAGACGAGCGCGCTGGTGGCGTCGTTCGCGGTGGTCACCACGGTCTTCTCGGCGGTCGCGGTCATGAGGTCCTCCTCGGGTGTTCTGGGAATGTCCTGGGGAACAAGGCTTTCCGCCTGGTTCGTAGGTAAGGACACCGGGGATGGGGAATCGTCACTGCCCCGATCGTGTGACGTGGGTCTCGGCTTGGGCCGCAGGTGTCCGCTGGGGTCCGCCGCCCCGAAACGCTGTCGGTGGCGCGGATCCGTGGGCCTCAGGCCGGTTGTCCCCAGGGCGAACCACATGTGGACAACTCGGCGGAATCGGCCGTACGACACCGGTTTTGTCCGTGGGCGCCGGTACGCTGGGCGTGGGACGTCCCCCCAGGGAGCGGTGGGGGTATGTGTGTGGGGGCGGGGGCGATCAGGCGAAGGCCGCGCCGTCGAGGTCGGTGACGACCAAGCGCAGGTGGGCGTTCTCCCACTCCGTGCCCGCCAGCACCGGGCGCACGACTTCCGTCGCGCGGTCCAGCAGTTGTGGGATCGGCAGCCGGGACGCGATCAGGCGGATCTGGACCAGTTCCGGCGTCAGGTCGACCGCCATGCCTTCCCAGTCCACCGGGAGCCACGTCGTGCCGGCGGAGACCGGGGTCGCCGGGCGGAGGCCCGGGATGCCCTTGATCGCGACGATGATCTTCTCGACCGCCTCGCCCGCGATCACCGGTTCGCCGTTTCGATGTCCATGATGGACACCGACACCTCGTCGACGACCAGGCCGGTCTGCGCGGTGACGTACCGGCTGACCGCGCGCTGCACCGACCGGCCGACCGTCGCGGCCTGGTCGGCGCCCGACGCGATCAGGTCCACCTGGACGCTCAGCCTGCCGTCCACCGTGCGGACGCGGACGCCGTCGGCCGGGGCCGGGTCGAGGCCCTTCCAGCGCTGGCGGGCCGCCCGCGTCCACGCCGTCACCAGCCCCCGCAGGCCCGGCTCCAGCCGCACCACGCCCGGCGCGGTGATCGCCGCCCGAGCCGCCACGCTGGCGATCACCGGGTCGGCGATGACGTACTCCACAGTCATTCCCCTGGCTCCCCGACAGTGTCCTCGCCGAGAGTGTCTTCCTCGACAGCGTCCTCTTCAAAAACGTCGTCCACCAGCAGGTCGAGCTTCGCCAGCGTCAGGCCCACCCGGGCCGCGGCCGCCGCGGTCACCCGCTCCCGCACCAGCGACAACGCTTCACCGCCCGTAGCGTTCCGCAGACTCACCGCGAGGGTGAGCTGGACTTCGACGACACCCGCGCCGTCGTCGTGGATCCGGCAGCGCCGGGCGCGGATGCCCACGACGGTGTCCGCCGCGTACCGCAGCACCGCCGCCACCGCCTGCTCGCTGATCTCGACGCTCCCGGGTTCTGGGCTCGGCAGCGGCACCATCGAGCCGCGCCGCACCTCGGCCCGGACCGCCGACATGATCCGGCCGAACAGGTCCGGTGGCGGCGCGTCCGCTTCGGCCACCATCTCGGACGTCGCCTCGCGCAACGCGAGCAGGCTTTCGCGCGCCGCCCGGCAGTGCGGGCAGGTCAGCTCGTGCTCGTCGGCCAGCCCGGCGCCGACCGCGTCGAGCCGCTCCCACACCTGCTCGACATCGCGTTCGCAGGGCAGTTCGTAGTCCGTCATCGCCATGGCTTCATCACCTCCGCCAGCTGTGCCCTGGCCCGCGCGATCCGGCCCCGCACCGCAGTGCCGTTCACGCCGACGATTTCGCCGATCTCCTCGTAGGACCGGCCGTGCACCTCACGCAGCAGCCAGCACGCCCGCTGTTCCGGGGTGAGCTGCGCCAAGGCCGTGTTCAACGCCGCGAGCTGGCCGCTCACCTGCGCGGCCCGTTCCGGCTGGAGGTCGCGGCGCGGCGACTCCGCCGTGTCCAGGTCGACGTCGGCCTGCGGCCGGCGCGCCCGGATGGCGTTCAGGCAGCGGTTCGTCGTGGCCCGGTAGAGCCAGCCAACGAACGCGGCGTCCTCGCCGAGCTGGTCGAGCTTGCGCCAGGCGTTGAGGAACACCTCCTGCACGACGTCCTCGGCGTCACCGCGGTTCGCGAGCATCTTCGCCGCGAGCCGGAACATCGGGCCCTGGTAGCGCAGCACGAGCTGTTCGTACGCCCGGACGTCGCCGTCCCGCGCGCGGCCCACCAGGGTCGCGTCGTCGAGCGGCGTGCCGGGATCCGCGCTGGTCGTCGTCACGGCACCTCCTCGGCAAGAGGACACGGGAGCCCGGGAAACGTCACGCACTGATTGTGGGTGACAGCCATCACTCGTGCGAATCCGTGACGAAAGATCACCGCCGGGGTCCTTCCGGCACCAGGCACCCACCGGGGTGCCACGGATCGGGAGGTGTCCCATGTCGCTGGGCGACAAGATCAGCAACAAGGCCGAGGACCTGGGCGGCAAGGCCAAGGAGACCGCCGGGAACGTCACCGGCGACGAGCAGCTGAAGGCCGAGGGCCAGGGCGACCAGGCGAAGGCGGGCCTGAAGGACGCCGTCGAGCACGTCAAGGACGCCGCGAAGGACCTCTTCGGCAAGAAGTGAGCCGGGGGCTGACGCGCGGCCGCCCCCGGCCCCGCGTCAGCCTTCCAGCCCCAGGTCGTCCAGGCCCAGGATGAACCGGTACTCGAGGCCTTCCTTCTCGATGGCCTCGCGCGCGCCGGTGTCGCGGTCGACGACCGTCACGACCCCGATGACGTCGGCGCCGGCTTCACGCAGCGCCGCCACCGCGGTGAGCACGCTGCCGCCGGTCGTGGAGGTGTCCTCGACGGCCAGCACGCGCTGGCCGCGGACCTCCATGCCCTCGATGCGCCGCTGCATCCCGTGCGCCTTCGTGTCCTTGCGGACGACGAACGCGTCGAGCACGACACCGTCGGTCGCCGCGGAGTGCAGCATCGCCAGCGCGACCGGGTCGGCGCCGAGCGTGAGCCCGCCGGCCGCCACGTAGTCCCAGTCCGCCGTGAGCTGCCGCAGCAGCTTGCCGATCAACGGCGCGGCCGCGTGGTGCAGCGTCGCCCGCCGGAGGTCGATGTAGTAGTCGGCTTCCTTGCCGGACGCCAGGGTCACTTTTCCGTGCACCACGGAAAGATCGGTGACCAACCTGGCCAGTTCGAGTTTCGCCGCTTGATCCAGAACGGGGTTCGCCACGGCCGTGAGTCTTACACACGACCGGGTTCACTCCCCGATGGATGTGGCGTCGACCGCACGCCCGCGCGTCGCCGCCCAGGCCGGGACCAAGATCGCCACCAGCGCAAGCACTACGGCGATGGCGAGCACCGTCAGGTAGATCGTGATCGGCCCCTGCGGCAGCACGGAACCGGTCACCACGAGGCAGAACGGGACGATCGCGCCGGCCGCCGTCGCCGTGCCGAGCAGGATCGCGATGGTCGCGATCAGCCCGCCTTCGACGCCGGCCATCCGCAGCACCTGACCGCGGGTGAACCCGCTCAGCCGCTGCAGCCCGAACTCGCGGCGCCGCTTGCCGGTCGCCATCACCAGCGTGTTGACGACGGAGATCACGGTGTAGGCGATGATCATCCCGACGAGCAGGTAGTTGACCCACGCGCCGACCTCGTTGCCCTTGGCGTGCGCCGCGATCAGCGCGTTCCGGTCGCCGATCTGCACCGGCAGCCCCGCTGTCGCCGCGCGGAGGTGCGAAGCCAGCGTCGCCGGGTCGACGCCGGGAGCGGCGCGGACCAGCAGCTGCGGGACGAGCCCGGTGGTCGTGTGCGGCGCGAGCAGCCCGGCGGGCAGGACGAGGTCCTCGAACCCGGCGCGTTGGCTCACGACGGCCCCCACCCGCACGTCCACCGGGGTGCCGTCGCCGAGCCGCAGCGACAACGTGTCGCCGACGTGGCGACCGAGCGTGTCCGGCACCGTGACGGCGTTCCCGGTCAGCTCACTGACACCGATCGCGGGCCAGCCGTCCTTGTCCTGGTTCGAGTCGAACGGCTTCTCGATGAAGACCGTGCTCGTGACGTATTCCGACGCGCTCGCAACCCCGGGCACCGAGCGGACCCGGTCGACCACCGACGGATCGAGCCCGATCGGCGAGCCGACGACCGCGTCCGCCTGCAAGTCCTCGGTGTAGGCCTGGTTCGAGACGGCTTCCTGGGTGGTCTGCAGGTAGATGTTCGCGGTCGCGATGCCGACGGCGAGCATGATCGGCGTGACCGCGCCGGCCGTCCGGACCGCGACGACGCGGGTGTTGAGCAGCGCGACGCGGCCGACCACACCGGTGACCGCCTGCAGCGGCCAGCGCAGCAGCGTCGCCATCACCTTCGTGACGCCGGGGCTGATCGCCGCCAGGCCGAACGCCCACAGCATCACGGCCGGGCCGGACGTGCTGGCCGCGACCGGGCCGGTCATCACCGCGACCGTGACGATCGCCAGCGCCGTCCCGCCGCCGAAGCACAGGATCGCCGTGATCAGCCGGATCGGCGTCAGCCAGCGCCGCTCGACGGCGGCTTCGGCGAGCGCCTCGGTCGGGCGGACCTTCGACGCGCGCCGTCCCGCGACGAACGCGGCGCCGACCACGGCCAGCAAGGACGCACCCGCGGCGACCGTCGCCGGGAGCCAGCCCTGCTCGAAGCGCAGCACGTCGGGGACGACGTGGTTGGCCGCGAGCTGGTCGAACAGCCACCGCCCGAGCAGCGGGCCGAGCGCGATCGCGGCCCCCACCGCGAGCAGCCCGACGACCAGCGCCTCGCCGAGCACCATCCGCCGCAGCTGGCGCGGGGTCGTGCCGATGGCCCGCAGCAACGCGAGTTCGCGCTGGCGCTGCTGCGTCGACAGCGAGAGCGTCCCGGCGACGACGAACACCATGACCGACGCCGACAGCCCGCCGGACACCGCGGACAGCACGATGAGGTTCTCGCCGCCCGCGTCGACCTCGGGGAACTCCAGCAGGCCCCGGTCGCTGCCGGTCAGGACGACACCGGCGTCACCGACCGCCGCCGTCACCGCGGCGACGTCGCCGCCGAAGACGCCGATCGTGTCGAACCGGCCGGGGTGCCCGGCCAGGCGCTCGGCGTCCGAAGGCGCGAAGAACACGGCCGCGTCCCGCATCGGCTGCGGCGCGGTGGCGATGCCCGAGACGCGGTACTGGGCGACCTCGCCGTGCGCGGCGACGGGCAGCGTGGCGCCGACAGCGAGCCCCAGCCCGGCGTCCACCACGACCTCGCCGGGCTGCGGTGCCTGGCCCTGCAACGTGTACGGCGTCAGCACGGCGGAGTCCCAGGCGTGCCCGAGCGCGCTCGCGGAGCCGATCTGCGCGGCGAAGCTGACCTCGCCGACGACGTTCGTGACGCCGGGGACCGCGCGGATGCGGTCGGCCAGCGCGGCGTCGACCCGGACGCGCTCGGCCAGGGTGCCGTTCTCGAACTTGTGCTTGTCCTCGGGGTCGAGGGTCGCCGGGTCGTCCTCCGGCAGCTTGAGCGTCTGCTGCCCGCCGACGACGATCGGCGCCGCGGCCAGCCGCTGCACCGGCGTCTCGGAGCGGATGCCGGACTCCATCAGGCCACCGCAGGCGGAGACGATCACCGCGCCGAAGAAGACGGCGACGAACGTCGCCAGGAAGGCGCCCTTGCGCAGGCGCAGGGTGCGCAGTGCCAGCTTGAACATCAGGCCCGCACCGCCGACCGGTCCCAGGCACCGAGGTGGGTCATCCGCTCGGCGACGGCTTCCGCGGTCGGCCGGGCCAGCCGGCCGGCGATCCGGCCGTCGGCCAGGAACACGACGTCGTCGGCGTGGGACGCGGCGACCGGGTCGTGCGTCACCATGATCACCGTCTGGCCGGACGCCCGGACGGACTCGCGCAGCAGGCCGAGGACGTCGGCGGCGGTGCGGGTGTCGAGCGCGCCGGTCGGCTCGTCGGCGAACAGCACGGCCGGGTCGGTGACCAGGGCCCGCGCGATCGCGACGCGCTGCTGCTGCCCGCCGGACAGCTGGCCGGGCAGGTGCTTGCGGCGGCCGTCGAGCCCGACGTGCGTGAGGATCCGCGAGACGAGCCGCTTGTCCGCGCGCTTCCCGGCCAGCTGCAGCGGGAGGACGACGTTCTGCTCGACCGTCAGCGCCGGGAGCAGGTTGAACGCCTGGAACACGAAGCCGACGCGGTCGCGCCGCAGCTTGGTCAGGTAGGTCTCGCTCTTGCCGTCGAGGTCCTGCCCGTCGAGCACGACCCGCCCCGACGTCGGCCGGTCGAGGCCCGCCGCGCAGTGCAGGAACGTGCTCTTGCCCGAGCCCGACGGGCCCATCACGGCCGTGAAACCGCCGCGCGGGAAGGAGATCGAGACCCCGTCCAGCGCGACCACGCCTTCGCCGTACTCCTTGCGCACGGCTTCGAGCCGGACCGCGTCGGCTGCCTCGTGCCACCCAGTTGTCATGGGAAGAACGCTAGGCAGGTAGCGCCCGGACCTCCCTGGTGCTGACGCGCGTTTCGAAGGTAGGGACAGCCCTACTCAGGTGCGGCCCTTGCCGCCGAAACCGCCGCTGATCTTGCGCAGCACCGCGCGCGGGAGCAGGCCGCCGATCGCCACGACGGCCTTGTACTGCAGGCTCGGCACCGAGATCACCTTGCCGCGGCGCAGGTCCGCGAGGGCCTCGTTGACCACCTGTTCGACGCCCAGCCAGGCGATCTTCGGGCCCGGCCGGTCCAGGCCGGCCCGCTCGTGGAACTCGGTCGCGGTGAAGCCCGGGCAGAGCGCCATCATCCGGACGCCCTTCGGCAGCGACGCGGCGATGCCCTCGGTGAACGACGTGACCCAGTTCTTGCTCGCGGTGTAGGTCGAGCCTCGGCCGCTGAAGAAGCCCGCGACGCTGCTGACCTGGATGACGTCACCGCGGCCGCGGTCGACCATGCCCGGCAGCACCGCGCGGGTCAGCCGCAGGACGGCGGTGACGTTGACGTCGAGCTGGCGCTGCAGCGCGTCCGGCGAGACGGTCCAGAAGTCGCCGCCCAACCCGAACCCGGCGTTGTTCACGAGCAGGTCGATCGGGCCGGCGGCCAGCCGCTCCTCGACGGCCGTTCGTCCGTCCACTTCGGACAGGTCGGCGGGCAGCACCTCGACGGCGACGCCGTGGCGTTCGCGCAGTTCGGCGGCGTAGGTCTCCAGCCGCGAGGCGTCCCGGGCGACGAGCACCAGGTCGTACTTCTCGGCGGCGAGCGTGCGCGCGAACTGCGCGCCGATGCCCGCGGTGGCTCCGGTGATCACGGCGGTGTGATGTCCGGGGCTTCGCCCCGGGCCGGGGGCGCCGCCACCCGGACCCCCGGCAAAGACGTTGGTGGTGGTCATGTGGGTGAACCATACGCGCTGGTCAGGGCCCGAGGTGCAGCCGTTTGGCGCCCGGGCTATCGTCCCGGCATGGGTAAGCACAGCAGGCGCAAGAGCGGCTATCTGCCCAGGGTCGCCGCCGGCGCGGCACCCGTCGCCCTCCTCTTCGCCGCCCCCGTTTCGGCGTTCGCCGCCCCGTCCGACCTGACGCTGCCGATCGACCACCGGCACACCACGACGCTGAACAACGACGGCGACGCCCTCACCGCGACCCGCCGCGACGTCGTCGGCAAGCGGCTCGGTGACGTGCGGCTGGCCGCCGACCGCACGGAGGCCGTCGCCACGGGCGGCGAACGCGCGGGCGTCGCCGAGAGCGCCCACCAGGGCGTTTGGCTGGGCCACGGCGTCGACGTCCTGAGCGAGCACGCCGAGCAGCTCGACACCGGGCTGTTCACCGGCGACCTCACCGGCGGGATCGCCGCCCGCCGCTCGTCCGGGCAGGCCGTCGACCTCGGTCAGCTGGGTGCGGTCGGTACGACGTCCGAGCAGCACGTCATCAGCAGCTTCACCGGTGTCCTCGACGTGGGCCAGAGGCACGAGGTGGGCGGCACGCTGGGGCCGGCGTCCGGCCTGGTCAGGACGTCGCAGAGCCTGTCATCGGGCTCGTTCAGCGGCGACTTCGGTGTCGACCGCGTGGTTCACGTCCAGGGCAGCACGACGTCGGTGCGCGGCACGCTGGACCAGCACCCGTCGGTGTCGCTGAGCGTGCTGGACCGGCCGGTGCTCTAGTCCTGCTAGTCCTGCGGGGTGTCCGTGGGCGGCGGCTGCTGCACCGGGATCCCGGCGGCCGGGGTGCCCGGCGCGGAACCCACGGCGGGGATCGGCGCGCTCGCCTGGTGGCGACCGGCGTCGTAGTCCTCGTCGAACGGGTCGACGATGTCCGCGATCTCGCCGAGGTCGCGCAGCAGGCGCTCGAGGCGCGACGGGCCGGCGGTCGGGACGACGCTGGCGAGCACCCACTCGCTCTCGAGCCAGGCCACGCCGACGTCGCCGCCGAGCTGGTCCGCGGCGTCGACGAGCTCCTGGGTGATCACCGCGCGGGCGCCGTCGGCGTCGTCCGCGAAGGCGTAGCGGGAGCCGATCGGGCCGAGCATCTCGGGCATGTCGGCGCGCTGGAACGGCACGCTGGACAGCCACATCTCGATCGGGATCTTGTGCTTCTTGTTGCAGCGCACCGCGACGACGACGGCCGGGATCTGCCCCTCGGACTCGATGTCGAAGATGAACACCGGGCGGCGGCCGTCGGAGGTGAAGGTCGAGCCCGCGACGACGTTGACGGCGGCGTCCGCGCCGAAGTAGCCGATCGCACCGTTGGACCACTGCTGCGGCAGCCGCTCGTCCTCTTCGACGAACTGCCAGCCGCGCAACTGTGCCCAGCGCATGCGCTCGCGGTTGCGCGAGCCCTCCTTCGCCCGATCGGCGGCGAGCAGCCCCAGCCCCGCCACCAGGGCGACGGCCGCGATGACGAACCAGATCCACGCCGGAATACCCACGATCGTCAGCGTATCGCCTGCTACGCCGAAGAGATGATCGCCGGTACCCGTGTCGCCGCGCCCATTCGAAGCATTTCCCGCCCGCAACGTCGACAAATCGCTTAATCGCACGATTCGGCCAGGGCTGCAAGGCACGCGAAGAACGTGGCCCGGTCGGCCTTTCCGAGCGGTTCGACCAGGTGAGCCCGCACGGCGGCGGCGTGCACCGGCCGCGCGCGGGCGACTTCCGCGCGGCCGGCGTCGGTGATGACGACCTCGACCCCGCCGTCGGCCGGCCGCCGCGTCACGAGCCCGCGTTGCTCCATGCGGGTCAGGTGGTGCGACAACCGGCTGCGGTGCCACCCCATCGAGTCGGCGAGCTGGTTCTGCCGCAGGCTCCCCTTCCCGTCCTCGGCGACGCGGGTGAGCACGCCGAAGTCCGGATCGGACAGTCCGGTCGCGGCGGCGACGTCCTCGACGACCCGGGCCCGCACGGTTTCGGCCGCGCGCTTCCAGGCGTGCCACAACGCCATGTCGTCCTTGCTGAGCCGGTCCACGAGCGGCAACTCTACGACGGTGTTGTCATGACAACAAGATCCGGCGTACGGTGTTGTCATGACAACAGCATTGGTGACGGGCGGGAACAGGGGCATCGGCAAGGCGATCGCGGCCGGACTCGTCCGGCGGGGATTCACCGTCTACTCGGGAGCGCGTGACGTCGGCCGCGGTGCGGCCGCCGCCGCGGAGATCGGCGCGAAGTTCGTCCGGCTCGACGTGCTTTCCGACGAGGACGTCGAAAACGCGGTGGCGGCGATCGGGGAACTGGACGTACTGGTGAACAACGCCGGGATCAACGCGGGCGGGTACGGGAAGCCGTCGGACGAGACCGCGGAGACACTGCGGCGGGTCTACGAGACCAACGTGTTCGCGGTCGTCCGCGTGACGAACGCGTTCCTGCCGCTGCTGCGGCGGTCACCCGCGGGCCGGATCGTCAACGTGACCAGCAAACGCGGCTCGATCGGCGAAGACGGGGCCTGGGCCGGGCAGCCGTCCATGTCCTACTCCGGCTCGAAGACCGCCCTCAACGCGCTGACCGCGCACTACGCGCGGGAACTCGCGGACACGAAGATCAAGGTGAACGGCGCCGCACCCGGCCACGTCGCCACGGATTTCAACGGCTTTCGCGGGAGCCGCACTCCCGAAGAAGGCGCCGAAGTGGCCATCCGGCTGGCCACTGTGGACGAAAACGGGCCAACCGGCGCCGTCTTCGAAGACGAGCGCCGGTTGGCCTGGTGATACTTGCACTTTCGGGGTTTCCGAGTGGCGGATCAGACGCGGGTCACCGTCAGCGCGTTGCCCGCCTCGATGTCCGGGATGTCGACCCGGACCGTGTCGCCGTCACGGACTTCGCCCGACAGCAGTTCCTTCGCGAGCTTGTCGCCGATCGCCGACTGGACCAGCCGCCGCAGCGGGCGGGCGCCGTAGATCGGGTCGAAGCCGTTGAGGGCGAGCCACTCGCGGGCGCCGTCGGTGACCTCCAGGTGCAGCCGGCGCTGGGCCAGCCGCGCGGCCAGCCGGGCCACCTGGATGTCCACAATGGACGTCAGTTGCTCGGTGCCGAGCGAGTGGAACACGACGATGTCGTCGAGCCGGTTGAGGAACTCCGGCTTGAACTGCCGCTGCACCACGTCCAGCACCGCGTCCCGCCGCTGGCGCTCGTCCAGGTTCGGGTCGGCGATGGCCTGCGAGCCGAGGTTCGAGGTCAGGATCAGGATGGTGTTCCGGAAGTCGACCGTCCGGCCCTGGCCGTCGGTCAGCCGCCCGTCGTCGAGGACCTGCAGCAGCACGTCGAAGACGTCCGGGTGGGCCTTCTCGACCTCGTCGAGCAGCACCACCGAGTACGGCCGGCGCCGGACGGCTTCGGTCAGCTGCCCGCCCTGGTCGTACCCGACGTACCCCGGCGGGGCGCCGACCAGGCGCGCCACCGAGTGCTTCTCGGCGTACTCGCTCATGTCGATCCGCTGGATCGCCCGCTCGTCGTCGAAGAGGAACTCCGCCAGCGCCTTGGCCAGCTCGGTCTTGCCGACGCCGGTCGGGCCGAGGAACAGGAACGACCCGGTCGGCCGGTCCGGGTCGGCGACGCCGGCCCGGGCGCGGCGCACCGCGTCCGCCACGACCTGCACGGCTTCGGGCTGCCCGATGACCCGCCGGCCCAGCTCCTCTTCCATCCGGAGCAGCTTGCCGGTCTCGCCCTCGAGAAGCCGTCCCGCCGGGATGCCGGTCCACGCGGCCACGACGTCCGCGACGTCGTCGGCGCCGACCTCTTCCTTGAGCATCACGTTCTGCTGGCTCGCCTCGTTCGCGGCCGTCGCGGCCTCGAACTCCTTCTCCAGCGCCGGGATCCGGCCGTAGCGCAGCTCGGCGGCCTTGCCAAGGTCACCGTCGCGCTCGGCGCGCTCGGACTCGCCGCGCAGCTGCTCCAGCTGCTCCTTGAGCTCGCGGACCTTCTCGATGGAGCCCTTCTCGTTCTGCCAGCGCGCGGTCAACGCGGTCAGCGTCTCGCGCTTCTCGGCCAGCTCGGCGCGCAACGCGCTGAGCCGGTCCTTCGAAGCCGCGTCGCTCTCCTTGGCGAGCGCCATCTCCTCGATCTCCAGGCGGCGCACGGCGCGTTCGACCTCGTCGATCTCCACCGGCCGCGAGTCGATCTCCATGCGCAGCTTGGACGCGGCCTCGTCGACCAGGTCGATGGCCTTGTCCGGCAGGAAGCGCGCGGTGATGTAGCGATCGGACAGCGTCGCCGCGGCGACCAGCGCGGCGTCCGTGATCCGGACGCCGTGGTGCACCTCGTAGCGCTCCTTCAGCCCGCGAAGGATCGCGATGGTGTCCTCCGGCGACGGCTCGCCGACCAGCACCTGCTGGAAGCGCCGCTCCAGGGCGGCGTCCTTCTCGATGTGCTGGCGGTACTCGTCGAGCGTGGTCGCGCCGACCATCCGCAGCTCACCGCGGGCGAGCATCGGCTTGATCATGTTGCCCGCGTCCATCGCGCCTTCGCCGGTCGCGCCCGCGCCGACGATGGTGTGCAGCTCGTCGATGAAGGTGACGACCTCGCCCGCGGAGTCGGTGATCTCCTTGAGCACGGCCTTCAGCCGCTCCTCGAACTCGCCGCGGAACTTCGCGCCGGCCACCATCGACCCGAGGTCGAGGGCGATGACGCGCTTGCCGCGCAGCGACTCGGGGACGTCGCCGGCGATGATGCGCTGGGCCAGGCCTTCGACGATCGCCGTCTTGCCGACGCCCGGCTCGCCGATCAGGACCGGGTTGTTCTTCGTGCGCCGCGACAGCACCTGCACGACCCGGCGGATCTCGGTGTCCCGGCCGATGACCGGGTCGAGCTCGCCGGCGCGGGCGCGCGCGGTCAGGTCGACGCCGTACTTCTCCAGCGCCTTGAACGTGCTCTCCGGGTCCGCGCTGGTGATCCGGGCGGAGCCGCGAACCTTGGCGAACGCCTCACGCAGCGCGTCCGGGGTGGCGCCGTGCCGCTTGAGCAGGTCGGCCACCTGGCCGCCCTCGGTGGCCAGCCCGACCAGCAGGTGCTCGGTCGAGACGTACTCGTCGCCCAGCTCGGTCGCCAGCTTCTGCGCGTGCGTCAGCGACTTCACGGCGAAGGTGTCGAACTGCGGGCTCGACACGGTCGCGCCGGTCGCCGACGGCAGCGCCGCGGTGATCGGCTCGAGCTCCTTGTGCACCACCCCCGGGTCGGCCCCGACCGCGGTCAGCAGCGGTGCGGTCAGCCCCTCACCCTGCGCCAGCAGGGCGCCCAGCAGGTGGGCGGCCGACACGTGCGGGTTGCCGGCCATGGTGGCCGCCTGCGCCGCGGACGAGATCGCCTGCTGGGTCTTCGTGGTCGGGTTGAAAGCGTCCATCCCTCACCTCATGCTCGATTACAAGAAAGTCCTGGTGACAGGCCTGACCGAAGCCCGTCAATTTCTACAACGCACGAAGACTTGAGTCTGTTCCGCTCAACTTTGGCCGGGTGCGACCGCGTCCGCCGGCAACCGGGGCGCGAGCGTCCCGAGCCCGGCGACGGCGAGCCCGGCGCACACCCCGACCAGCACCCAGGGTAACCAGTCGGCGACCGAGAACAAGGCCACCACAGCGGGCGCGAGGACCTGCGCCATGGTGAACGCGTACTGGTACGCAGCGAGATAACGTCCACGGGCGTCCGGAGGTGCCGCGGCCTCGGCCAGCGCCCCCGAGCGCGGCCCGAAGACCAGGTCGCCGGCGGCGAACACCAGCGTCGAGACCAGCAGGTAGACCACCCGCCAGCCCTCGGGGACGAGCAGCACGCCCAGGCTGACCAGGCACCACGCGGAGAACAACGCCGAGCCGGCCCGCATCGCGCCGATCCGGGTCAGCTTCGCCGTGAGCCGCAGCGCGAGCGTGCCGCCGACGCTGGTCAGCACGGTGAGCAGGGCGAGGATCGCGCCCGGCAGCCAGGCCGGCCCGTGCAGCCGGTCGAGGACGAACACCGGCGTGCCGATCAGGAAGAAGTCGAGCGAGAGCCCGAACAGGCCGCTGAACAGGATCAACGCGAGGTACGGCCGGTTGCGCAGCACCCGTGCGGGCCGCTCGCAGTCCTTCTGGCGCGGTCGCACGAGCCGGACGCAGAAGCCGAGGATGCCGGCGGCGACGACGAACGTGCCGACGTCCAGCAGGAGCGCGACCCGGTACCCGGCCAGCCCCTGCCAGGTCAGCAGCACTCCCGCCACCAGCCCGCCGAGGCCGAAGCAGCCGGCCCGCACCATCCCCACCTCGGCGAACGGCCGATCCTTCGGGACGTCGCCCGCGACGTCGGCGATGAGCACGAACAGGGAGCTGTAGAACAGCTGCTGCCCGGCGGCGAGCAGGACCGCGGCGAACACCACGGCCCCGGCGCCGTCGGCCACCAGGTACGCGCCGGCACCGGCGGCCTGCAGCAGCTGGGCGCAGATGACGACGACGCGCGGGCCGACGCGGTCCACCAGCCGTCCGGCCAGCGGCGGCACGACCAGGCCGCCGACCGTGCCGAGGGTGACCGCGGTGCCCGCGACGGCGAGCGGCACGCCGACCACCTGGGTCACGTAGACCAGGGCGAGCGGGAGAAACAGACCTGAGCCGAAGTTGTCGATCCCCAACGCGCACAGCAGTGCGACCCGGCTACGCGTCACCCATCGACGTTAGCTCTGGTCAGCACCGGGAAGTCAGGACCGAACGGAGACAATCGGTCACGCCGAATGCAACTGGCGGTGTGACCGATTGCCCGTCCGTCACTTGGTCGTGTCAGCGAGACACGCCACGCTGCCGAGCGCGCGGCGGAGGTCGGTGTTCATCTCCGCGAGCCGCCCGGTGAGGTCGGTGACGCGGGCGTCGTCCCAGCCGCCGAGGGCCTGCTCCATGAACTCGAGGTAGTTGGTCCGCCAGTTGGCGAGCTCCGCGCGGCCCTTCTCGGAGACGCTCACCAGCGTCGCCCGGCCGTCCTCGGGTGCGGGACGGCGGTCGATCAGCCCGGCGGCGGAGAGCTGGGTGATCTGCCTGCTGACGACGGACAGGTCGACGAACCGGCGTTTCGCCAGCTCGGACGGCCGCGCCTCGCCGTTCTTCGCCAGGTCCGACAGCAGCATCGCGGCCGCGGGGTGCAGCCCCGGCGCGTCCTGCCAGGCCTGCATGATCCACGCGTGCTGCAGCTGGGACGCGGTTTTCAGCTCACGCATGAGCTCGACCCGGACGTCGTCCTCGGTGTCGTCGAAACTCATCGGAGCCCTCCCGGTACTGCCTGTTAGTTGTGCAATACAAGTTTATTGCCGGACACTTGCGCAGGGCAAGCATCGGCCCGGTGAGGTCCCCCACGCCCGCACCGGCGGCAGTACACCCGGTCGGAGCAACAATGCGGGCAAAAGGGCGCCCGGCCGCTACTCTGCGGACGGGCCGCGCACGAAGCGTGCGCGGAGTGGCTTGGCGGAAGCGATGGACACCGGGAGGCGGCTGTGCGCGGAACTGCCGTCGCCGTGCCCGGACCGGCGGTGACCGACCGGGTGCCGCCCACCCTCCGTCCCCGACCGGCGAACCCCGGCCCATGACAGCCGACTCGGTCAGCCCGCTCCCCCGCTCCTCGACCTCGCGCGAGGCACCCCCGGCCGTCACCGCGATGGTCCAGCTCATCCGGGACAGCTGGGCCAGGTCCGAGCCGTACATCGCGGACATCTCCCAGTTCTTCTACGGGATGCTGTTCACCCTGGCGCCGACCACGCGTGACTTCTTCCCGATCAATATGGAGATCCAGCGCGGCCGGCTGGTGCGCGCGCTGGTGCACATCGTGCAGATGGTCGACCGGCCCGACGACCTGGCGCCGTTCCTGCGGCAGCTGGGGCGCGACCACCGGAAGTTCGGCGTGGCGCCCCGGCACTACGAAGCCGTCGGCACCGCGCTGCTGGCGTCGCTGAAGAACCACCTCGGCCGGGAGTGGACGCCCCAGGTCGAGCGGGCCTGGGCCGAGGCGTTCACCATCGCCGCGCGCGCCATGCAGGACGCCGCCGCGGCCGACCAGAACCCGCCGTCGTGGCACGCCACCGTCGTCGAGCACCGGCGGCTGACCTGGGACCTCGCCCTGGTGCGGCTCGTCCCGGACCAGCTGGTGCCCTACCACCCCGGCCAGTACATGAGCGTCGAAGTACCGCAGCGGCCGCGGCTGTGGCGCTACCTGTCACCGGCGAACGCGCCGCGCGAGGACGGCGGCATCGAGTTCCACGTCCGCGCCGTCGACGGAGGCTGGGTCTCACGCGCCATCGTCAGCCACACGCAGCCCGGCGACGTCTGGCGGCTCGGGCCGCCACTGGGCCGGCTGGCGGTCGACCGCGAGGCCGCGCGGAACGTGCTGATGATCGCCGGCGGCACCGGCATCGCGCCGCTGCGCTCGATCCTCGACCACCTCGCGCTGTGGGGCGAGAACCCCAAGGTGCGCCTCTTCTACGGCGGCGCGGCCCGCGAGGACCTCTACGACCTCGAAGAACTGCGTGCGCTCGCCTCCATCAACCCCTGGCTGAACGTGACGCCGGTGGTGGAACGCGGCGGCGACGTCCCCGGGTTCGAGCAGGGCACGCTCGCCGAGGCCGTCACGCGCTACGGCTCCTGGCCGGGGCACCACGTCCTCGTCTCCGGCTCGCCGGCGATGATCCGGGCGACCGTCTCGCGGATGCTCGTCGCGGGCAGCGCGCTGGACCAGATCCAGTACGACCCGTTCACGATCGACTAGCGCCCGACAATGGTGACGCACCCGTCCGATGAATGAGTCGGTTGCACTTCGGCAATTGTTACGGGTTTTCGTGAATCCTTCCGGGTGATCGTTTTTACGCAGTGCCAGGCCGGGTTGACCGCGCGTGGCGAAATTGCTCCGTTCGAGGGGAACGCGCGGAATCACGCGCATCTGCACGGGAATGCGCCTACAGTCGGGAACCCTCGGGGGCGGTACCGCTACAGCTGTGCCGCGTGGACGGCGCCACAAAGCCATGCACGACTGGAGAAAACCGTTCCCGATGACTGCTGAATCCGTGAAGATCCCCACCCTGCCCGTGTCCACCCCCGTTCCCGTTTCGGCTGGAGAGGGCCGAGAGATGGCCCGGCTGATCCGGGAAAGTTTTGCGGTGGTCGAGGCGAAAGCCGACGAACTCGCGCAGTACTTCTACGGTGCGTTGTTCGTGGTCGCGCCCGATTGCCGTGACCTGTTCCCGGTCTCCATGACGACCCAGCGCAGCAGGCTGCTGCGCGCGTTGGTGTACGTCGTGCAGATGGTCGACCGGCCGGACGAGCTCGTCACCTTCCTCGGCCAGCTGGGCCGCGACCACCGCAAGTTCGCGGTCGTCGCGCGCCACTACGACGCCGTCGGGATCGCCCTGCTCGCGGCGCTGAAGCGGTTCCTCAAGGACAAGTGGACGCCCGAGGTGGAGTCCGCGTGGTCCACGGCGTACGGGATCATCGCCAAGACCATGCGCGAGGCCGCCCAGGCCGAGACCGGGCCGGCGTCGTGGTCGGCGACCGTGCTCGAGCACCGGAAGCTCACCCGCGACGTCGCGCTGGTCAAGGTGCAGACCGAGGGCCTGCTCCCGTACCGCGCCGGCGGTTACGTCAGCGTGGAGGTGCCGCAACGACCGCGGTTGTGGCGGTACCTCTCGCCGGCGAACGCGCCCCGCGGCGACGGCCAGCTCACCTTCCACGTGCGGACCGTGCCGGGCGGCTGGGTCAGCGGCGCCATCGTCAACCACACCAAGCAGGGTGACGTCTGGCGGCTCGGGCCGTCGATGGGCGCGCTGAGCGTACGGCCGAGCACCACGAAGAAACGGCTGCTGATGATCGCCGGCGGCACCGGGCTCACGCCGTTGCTCGCCATCCTCGACGACCTCCAGCGGTGGAAGCGGAACCCGCCGGTGCACCTGTTCTTCGGCGGCCGCAGACCGGAAGATCTCTACGCGCTGGAAGATTTGCGACGGCTGAGCGCTACGTCGAAGTGGCTTACGGTAACCCCGGTTACCGAAGAGGGCGCTTTGTCCGGCGGCGACCGCGGCACGCTCGCCCACGCTGTGACCCAGCGCGGCACGTGGAAGAACCACGACGTGCTCGTTTCCGGATCTCCGCAGATGATCCAGGCGACGATTGCGAAACTGCTGACCAAGGGCGTCGATCTGGAACGAATATCGTACGACCCGTTCACGCTCGACTGATCGCTCGCTATCGTCGCCGATATGGAGACGACTATTCCGGTTTCGGGCGGCATCGGCGGTTACCTGGCGGAACCCAAGGGAGCGGGGCCGCACCCGGGCGTGGTGCTCATCCACGACGCGTTCGGGCTGAGCCAGGACACCCGCAACATCACCGACCGCTTCGCCGGCGAGGGCTTCCTGGCCCTCAGCCCCGACCTGTACTCGCGCGGCGGCATGCGCCGGTGCGTGCGGCGCGTGTTCTCGGACATGTTCGCGAACCGGGGCCAGGCGTTCGACGACATCGAGGCGTCCCGCGCGCTCCTGGCCGCGCGCCCGGACTGCAGCGGCCGGATCGGCATCGCCGGGTTCTGCATGGGTGGCGGCTTCGCGCTCGTGGCGGCGTCACGCGGCTTCCAGGCGTCCGCGCCCTACTACGGCCAGCTGCCGAAGAACCTGTCCGTGCTGGACGACGCCTGCCCGATCGTCGCGAGCTTCGGCCAGAAGGACTTCGGCCTGCGCGGCGCGGCCGCGAAACTCGAGACGACGCTCACCGAGCGTGAGGTCCCGCACGACGTCAAGGAGTACCCGGGCGCCAGTCACGGGTTCGCCAACAAGATCGACGTCGCGGCGCCGCTGAACCTGCTGCTCAAGGTCGTCGGCTTCACCTACCACCACGAAGCGTCCGAGGACGCGTGGCGCCGGGTGACGGACTTCTTCGGTGAACACTTGGACCGACCTTCGCGCTGAGCCGACCGGAGCAGGAAAACCGCCGAATGGCGGTAGTTCGTTGACCGTTGTGCCCGAATCAACTTATGGTCTAGACCACATCTCCCCCGGATGTGCTCGTTCGCCCTCCCTCCGGAACGACGTCGTTCCCCCTTCGAGGAGCCGAAATGACCTTGAAGCGCAAGTTCTTGGCGGCCGCCGCCGGTGCGATCCTCGCGCCGGTGCTGGTGGTCGTCCTCCCTGCCGCCTCAGCCAGTGCCCACGGTTACATCTCCGACCCACCCAGCAGGCAGGCCAACTGCGCGGCGGGGAAGGTGCCGAACTGCGGGCAGATCGTCTACGAACCCCAGAGCGTCGAGGGCCCGAAGGGCCTGCGCAGCTGCAACGGCGGGCTGTCCCAGTTCGCCGAGCTGGCCGACGAGTCGAAGCCGTGGCCGGCCAAGTCCGTCGGCACGACGGTGACGTTCAACTGGGTGTTCACCGCCCGGCACGCCACGTCGAGCTACGACTACTACATCGGCAACACGCGCGTCGCGACGTTCCCCGGCAACAACCAGCAGCCGCCGGCGACGCTGTCGCACACGGTGAACCTCTCGGGCTATTCAGGCCGGGTGAAGGTGCTGGCCATCTGGAACATCTCCGACACGTCCAACGCGTTCTACAGCTGCGTCGACCTCCAGATCGGTGGTGGCGGCACGACGACCCCGCCGCCCACCACCACGCCGCCCCCGACCACGACCCCGCCGCCCACCACGACCCCGCCCCCGACCACGACCCCGCCGGCCGGCGGAACGTGGGCCGCGGGCACGGCGTACAAGGCCGGTGACGTCGTCACGTACGGCGGCGCGAGCTACCGCTGCCTCCAGCCGCACACGGCGATCGCGGGCTGGGAGCCGCCGAACACCCCGGCCCTCTGGCAGCGCCAGTGAGGTTCCTGCTGGTCGCCGTCGCACTGCTGCTGGCCGGATGCGGCAGCGGCGCGACGGCGGCCGCCCCGGCGTACAACGCGGCCGACGTGATGTTCCTGCAGATGCTGATCCCCCAGAACCAGCAGGGCATCGAGATCGCCCGGCTGGCGCAGACGCGGCAGCTACCCGCGGAACTGAAGGTCCTGGCGGCGGCGATCGAGTCGACGCAGCAGACCGAGATCAACGACATGAAGAGCTGGCTGGGCAGCTGGAAGCAGCCGGAAACGATGGACATGAACCCGGCGGCCCACGCCGGCCACGGCGGCATGCAGATGACCGCCCCGGACCTGGTCGGCACGCTGAAGACCGCACCGGACACGGAGTTCGGCCGCAAGTTCCTGGACGTCCTGACGGGTCAGCAGCAAGGAGCCGTCGAGCTGGCCCAGACGGAGAACGGCACGAGCGGCGGCGTCAACGCCCAGGCCCGCGACCTGGCCCGCCGCGTCATCGAGTCGCGTAGCGCCGAAGTGAAGCAGCTGCTGAACTTCAAGCCCTGACGCGCCCGGGGCTTGAAAGCCGTGAAGGCCTCTCGGAGTCATGGAGTCGTTGCAACACCGCCCAGCGAAGGGTGGAACTGCGATGACACGGGTACGAACCCATCGGTGGCTACCACGCTCGGCGCAGCTGCTGTTCTGGCAGCAGATCCGGGCAGGCCTGACCGCGAAACCGGCCGCGCAAGCGGCCGGTTTCGCCCCCGCCACAGGCGGGCGGCTGTTCCGCCAAGCTGGCGGGGTGATCAGCAACGCACCCCACCAGCCCGGGCCGGTCCGGCTGACCATCGCCGAGCGGGAAGAGATCGCCTGTCTGAAAGCCGCAGGTCACGGCCCACGCGCCATCGGCAGAACGATCGACCGGCCGGCCTCGACAGTGTCACGGGAGCTGGCCCGCAACACCGGCCTGACCGGCCACTACCGGGCCAGCAGTGCCCAGCACGCGGCCGAGGAACGCGCGAAACGACCCAAACCGGCGAAGCTGCGCGCCGATCCGGCGTTGCGGGCGGCGGTGCAGGACGGGCTGACCCGGAAGTGGTCGCCGCGGCAGATCTCCGAGAGACTGGTGCTGGACTTTCCCGACCGGCCGGAGATGCGGGTGTCGCACGAGACGATCTATCAGTCGCTGTATGTGCAGGGCCGGGGCGCGTTGCGCCGGGAACTGACCGCGGCACTGCGGACCGGGCGGGCGTTGCGGATGCCGCGGCGGCAGGCCCAGACCCGGCGGGAACGCCCGTCGGGCGGGATCCAGGACATGGTCAACATTTCCGAGCGGCTAGGCCGAGGCCGCCGACCGTGCGGTGCCGGGGCATTGGGAAGGCGACCTGATCCTGGGCCAGGACAATCGGTCCGCGATCGGGACGCTGGTGGAACGCTCGACCCGGTTCGTGATGCTGCTGCACCTGCCCCACGGGCGGGACGCAGCCACCGTCGCCGCGGCGATGACCGAGATGATCCAGACGTTGCCGCCGCTGCTGCTGGGCTCGCTGACCTGGGATCAGGGCAAAGAAATGGCCCATCACCGGAAGATCACCCTGGACACGGGGTTGCAGATCTACTTCTGCGATCCGCATTCGCCCTGGCAGCGCGGCAGCAACGAGAACACCAACGGTCTGCTCCGGCAGTACTTTCCCAAAGGCACCGACCTGTCCCAGCACAGCGCGGATGATCTGGTGCGGGTGGCGGAGGAGCTGAACGGGCGGCCTCGGGAGACCCTCGGCTGGCGGACACCAACCGAGGCCCTCACGAAGCTACTGTCAGATCAACAAACACCAGGTGTTGCAACCACTGCGTGAATCCGCCCCTCCTTACCGGCTTTAAGAGCCGGTAAGGAGGCCTTCACGGACCTTGCGGACTAACGGCGCTTGGGGCGCCAGACCACCATCGCGGTCTGCTGGTTCATCGGGACCAGGTCCCGGCGGTAGGAAGCGTGCGCCGCCGCCGCGGCCTGCTCCCCGGCGGCGTACGCCGCGGCCAGTTCCTCGGTGATCTCCGACAGCCTCGCCCGCAGCGCGTCGACCTGGTTCTCCAGCTCGATGATGCGCTTGATGCCGGCCAGGTTCACGCCGTCTTCCTGCGACAGCCGCTGGACCTCGCGCAGCAGCGCGATGTCCCGCATCGAGTAGCGGCGCCCGCCACCGGAGGTGCGGCCCGGCGACACCAGGCCCTGCCGGTCGTAGGTGCGCAACGTCTGCGCGTGCATCCCCGCCAGCTGGGCCGCCACCGAGATGACGAACACCGGGGTCTCTTCGTCCCCCTCCGGGGGAATCCCGCCGAACATCCCACTCACCTGCCTTCGAGCAGCTCAGTGATCTCCGGCCGGGGGTCGTGCCCGGCCATCGCCTCGGCGTACGACTGCAGAGCCTCGCGCGCCTTGTCGTCCAGTTTGGCGGGAATCGCCGCTTGCAGGGTGACGAGCAGGTCACCTTGCGCACCGTCGCGCTTCGCGATGCCCTTGCCGCGCACGCGCAGCACCCGCCCGCTCGCCGTGCCCGGGGGCACCTTGAGCGAGACCTTGCCCTCGAGGGTCGGCACCGTGATCGTGGTGCCGAGCGTGAGCTCGGTGAAGTCCACCGGCACCGCGATCGTCAGGTCGAGCGCCTTGCGCCCGAACAACGCGTGCGGAGCCACGTGCACCCGGACGTACAGATCGCCCGCCTGCGCGCCACCCCGGCCCGGCTCACCCTGACCGGCCAGCCGGATGCGCTGGTCGTCGTCGACGCCCGGCGGGATCCGGACGGTCAGCGTGCGGGTCCGCGTGCTGATGCCTTCGCCGCCGCACTCGGGGCACGGATCGTCGATGATCTGCCCGCGGCCGCGGCAGTCGCGGCACGGCTCCGAGAACGCGAACGCGCCCTGGCTCCGGCTGACCAGGCCCGACCCACTGCAGGTCGGGCAGGTCCGCGGCGACGTGCCCGGCTTCGCGCCGTTGCCGCCGCACGTCGAACACGTCGCCGGGCTCGACAGCCGCAGCGGCAGGGTCGCGCCCTTGACCGCCTCGGTGAAGTCGATCCGGACGTCCGTCTCGACGTCGGCACCGCGTTGCGGCCGGTTCGCCGTCGCGCCGGCCGAAGACCGGCCGCGGCCGAACAGCCCGCCGAGGATGTCGCCGAGCCCGCCCATCCCGCCCTGCTGGCCCGCACCCGCGCCGGCCTGGCCGAAGATGTCGCCCATGTCGAAGCCGCCGGAACCGCCGCCGGTGGGGAAGTTGAACCCGCCACCACCCGAGCCGCCGAACAGGCGCCGCGCCTCGTCGTACTCCTTGCGCTTGCTCGCGTCGGAGAGCACGCCGTAGGCCTCGGAGACCGACTTGAACTTCTGCTCCGCCTGCGCGTTGCCGGCGTTCGCGTCCGGGTGGTTCTCCTTGGCCAGCTTGCGGTAGGCCTTCTTGATCTCGTCCGCCGTGGCGTCGGAGGAGACGCCCAGTTCCCGGTAGAAGTCCTTACCGATCCATTCCCGAGCACTCATCGGGCGCCTCCTCCTTCCGCTGGAACCGGATACTGCTTACTGCTGCTGCTCATCGAGTCCGCTGTCGAGCGGCAGCTCGCCACCGACCGGCGGGTCCACCGGGGCCGCGCCGGGCTCGTGGTCGGTCACGCCGACCAGCGCCGCCCGCAGCACGCGGTCGCCGAAGCGGTAGCCGCGGCGCATGACCACGGTGACCGTCGGGCCCGCCACGTCCGGCGAGGTGTTGTGCTGCACGGCTTCGTGCACGCTCGGGTCGAAGGGCTCGCCCTCGCTGCCGAACGACTCGAGCCCCGCGCGCTGCAGACCGCTGATCAGCTTGTCGCCGACGGCCTTGAACGCCCCGGTGAGGTCACCGTGCTGGTCGGCCCGCTCGAGGTCGTCGAGCAGCGGCAGCAGGTCGTTGACCACCGTCGCCTTCGCGCCGATCACGACCGCTTCGCGGTCACGCTCGACGCGCTTGCGGTAGTTGGCGTACTCGGCCTGCAGCCGCTGGAGGTCGGCGGTGCGCTCGGAAAGCTCCTTCTCGACGTCGGAGACCACGGCCACCGAATCGTCCATGATGGACTCGCCGAGCGAGGGGCCCGCGTGTTCCACGGGCGCCTCGGGCTCCGGCGCCGCGTGGGCCGGACCGGGCGGGCGAACCTGCCCGGTCTGCGGGTCCACGCGACGTCGATCACGCACGACCACCGGCTCCTCGGGGCCGCGGCCCTGGTTCTCGGATTCGTCGTAGCTGTGGGTCACTTCTTCTCGTCCTCTTCGACGATCTCGGCGTCCACCACGTCGTCGGCCTTGTCCTGAGCACCGGCCGCGCCGGTGTCACCGGCGGCACCCGAAGCTCCGGCCGCACCGGCCGCGGCGTCGGCGTTCGCGTTGGCGTACAGGGCGGTGCCCAGCTCCTGCGAAGCGGTGTTCAGCTTCTCGATCGACTCGCGGATCTTCGCCGAGTCGGTGCCCTTCAAGGCTTCGTTCGACTCGTCGATCGCGGACTTGACCTTGCCCTTGAGGTCCTCGGGCAGCTTGTCGTCGTTGTCCTTGAGGAACTTCTCGGTCTGGTAGACCAGCGTCTCCGCCTGGTTGCGGGTCTCGGCCTCTTCGCGACGGGTCTTGTCCTCCTCGGCGTGCGCCTCGGCGTCCTTGACCATCCGCTCGATGTCGTCCTTCGGCAGCGCGGAGCCACCGGTGATCGTCATCGACTGCTCCTTGTTCGTGCCCAGGTCCTTGGCCAGGACGTGCACGATGCCGTTCGCGTCGATGTCGAAGGTGACCTCGATCTGCGGCACGCCACGCGGGGCCGGCGGGAGACCGGTCAGCTCGAACATGCCGAGCTTCTTGTTGTGCGCCGCGATCTCGCGCTCACCCTGGAACACCTGGATCTGCACCGACGGCTGGTTGTCGTCCGCGGTGGAGAAGATCTCCGAGCGCTTGGTCGGGATCGTGGTGTTGCGCTCGATGAGCTTGGTGAACACGCCACCCTTGGTCTCGATGCCCAGCGACAGCGGGGTCACGTCCAGCAGCAGGACGTCCTTGACCTCACCCTTGAGCACACCGGCCTGCAGCGCCGCGCCGACCGCGACGACCTCGTCCGGGTTCACGCCCTTGTTCGGCTCGCGGCCGCCGGTCAGCTCCTTGACCAGGTCCGACACGGCCGGCATGCGGGTGGAACCACCCACGAGCACGACGTGGTCGATGTCGCCGACGGCGATGCCGGCGTCGCGGATCACGTTGTTGAACGGGTTGCGGGTGCGCTCGAGCAGGTCCGAGGTGATCTTCTGGAACTCGGCGCGGGAAAGCTGCTCGTCGAGGAACAGCGGGTTCTTGTCGGCGTCGACCGTGATGTAGGGCAGGTTGATGCCGGCCGAGTTCGAGCTGGACAGCTCGATCTTCGCCTTCTCCGAAGCCTCACGGATGCGCTGCAGCGCCATCTTGTCCTTGGTGAGGTCGATGCCGTTCGTGGCCTTGAACTTGTCGACCAGCCACTTGACGATGCGCTCGTCCCAGTCGTCGCCACCGAGGTGGTTGTCACCGGAGGTCGCGCGGACCTCGACGACGCCCTCGCCGATCTCCAGCAGCGAGACGTCGAACGTGCCGCCACCGAGGTCGAAGACCAGGATGGTCTGTTCCTTCTCGCCCTTGTCCAGGCCGTACGCCAGCGCGGCGGCGGTCGGCTCGTTGACGATGCGGAGCACGTTCAGGCCGGCGATCTGGCCGGCTTCCTTGGTGGCCTGCCGCTGCGCGTCCTCGAAGTACGCGGGGACGGTGATCACCGCGTCGGTGATCGTCTCGCCCAGGTACGCCTCGGCGTCGCGCTTGAGCTTCATCAGCACTCGCGCGCTGATCTCCTGCGACGTGTAGTTCTTGCCGTCGATCTCGGTCTTCCAGTCGGTACCGACGTGCCGCTTCACGGACCGGATGGTCCGGTCGACGTTCGTGACCGCCTGGTTCTTCGCCGGCTGACCGGTCAGCACTTCGCCGTTCTTGGCGAAGGCGACGATCGACGGGGTGGTCCGGGAGCCTTCCGAGTTGGCGATGACCGTCGGCTCGCCGCCCTCCAGGACGGCGACGACCGAGTTGGTCGTGCCGAGGTCGATGCCGACCGCTCGCGCCATGGTGCTTCCTCCTGTGTATGCCTGCTATGGTTCGTGACCTGCAAATTCGTCCTCGCCTTGAGCGAGGTACTGGCAAGTTCTATCGGGCCTTCACGCGACTCGTCAAGTCGGACTTGAGTCGACTGCGCTCAACCTTACATGGTGGCTAACGAGCGGTCCGGGGTTCTTGTTCCCGGAGTCGGCAGCAGACCTGGTCCCGAGTGGGTGTGAGGCCGCTCACCAGGTGGTCCACCTGGGACGGGACGAGCACCGAGCGAAGCTTGCTCACCGGCAGACCGTTCCCCGCGCCGGCGGGCGGCCGCTCATCAGGTAGTCCACCTCGGCCGCGCGAGCGCACGCGGAGTTGAACAGACCGGTGTGGCCGTCGTCGGTGCGGGTCAGCAGGGCCGCGCCGTCGATGCTCGCCGCCAGGCCGCGGGCCCAGGCCAGTGGCGTCGCCGGGTCGTGGGCGCCGCCGACCACCAGGATCGGCGGGGCGCCGTGCACCGGGTGGGGCTGCGGCGGGTTCTTCGCCGGGACCGGCCAGCCGGTGCAGCCGCTCGTGAAGTCCCAGTACTCGGAGTACCGCCAGCTGTGCGGCGCCGCGACGCGGAGCAACCCGGCCATCAGTCCCATGTCCGCCGGGCCGGTGAACGGCGACGGGAAGTCGTGGCAGCCGATCGCCCGGTAGGCCCCGTAGATCGGGGAGAGGAACTGGTTCCGCTCGGTCAGGCCCCTGGCCTCGGGGAACTCCCCGCCGGCCGCGGCCAGCGCCCGGCCCAGCGCGGGCCACTCCTCGCGGATGTAGAGGTGGTTGTAGACGCCCGCCGAGATCTCGTCGGCCGTCGCGGACCGCCCCAGCTCGCTCGACCAGACGGCACCGCTGCCCGCCCGGGCCACGACGTCGTCGTAGAAGCGCAGGACGTCCCGGCCGTGCAGTGCGCAGTCCGCCGAGCCGCGGCACCAGTCCGCGAACCGGACCAGCGCGTCTTCGGTGGCCGCGGCCTCCTCCAGGATCGCCCGGCGCAGCGGCCGGGCGTGGTCGACGGCGCCGTCGAGCACCATCGTGCGCACCCGGTCCGGGTGCTTCGACGCGTAGACCGCGCCCAGTTCGGTGCCGTAGGAAAGGCCGAGCCACGAGATCTTCGCTTCGCCGAGCGCGGCCCGGATCGTTTCGATGTCCTCGGCCGCGCTCTGCGTGTCCGCGTTCGCCAGCAGCGGCCCGGTGCGGGCCAGGCAGTCCTGGCCCGCCGCGCGGTTGTGCGCCACCAGCGCGGCGAACCCCGGCCCGGTCGCCGGGAACCGGTCCAGCGCCGGGTCGTACAGCGTCGCCGGGTCGCAGGTGATCCGCGGCGTGCTGAACCAGTCGCCGCGCGGGTCGAAGCCGACGATGTCGTACCGCTCGCGCAGCCGCGCGAGGTCCGGCGACGCCAGCCCGCCGTACTGCACGAACCCGACACCGGAGCCGCCCGGCCCGCCCGGGTTCACCAGCAGCGCGCCGATCCGGTGGGCCGGATCGAGCGCCGGCAGCCGTGCCAGCGCGAGCCGCGCCGAGCCCAGGCCTGGTTGTGCGCGGTCGATCGGCACGTCGACTGCCGAGCACTCGGCGGCCGGTTCCTGCTGGGTGGCACACGGGTGCCACGGCAGGACGGCTGCCTCCGCGACGGCCGGCACCGCCGCCAGGACCACGACCGCCGCTGCGAACGCGACGACCCGGCGCATGTCCATGATCTGGTTCCTCCCCCTGCACGCCGGCTTTCGGCGTGCCCCCTTCCTAACAGCGGCCCCCGACAATTCAGGAGCGGCGGCCGGTCCAGGTGGAGAGGAAGAAATCCGGAGTTTCTTGCAGCGCAACGGTTTCCGCCGCGGTGCCGTCCCAAGAAGTCACTCGATAGTGGGAATCCACCGTGACCGGCACCCCCTGCGCCGGCGTCTCGGCGTTCTCGCCGCGCGTGAAACCCACGACGCCGAACATCGCGACGGCCCCCAGCAGCGCGGCCGCCAGCACGCGCCGTTCGATCTTGCCCATCGGAATTTCCCCTGTGTCGTAAGAAAAGTCGGTACGAGAGAAGCGTCAGGCCGCGCGGACCGTGACGCTGCCGCTGTCGGTGTTGAGGTCGAGCGTGTGCGCGGCGGACCCGTCGGTCGGGACGTCGATCTCGCGGTGCCCGCTGTCGCTGTCGCCCTGGACGCGGTACGGGCCGCCCGGCACGGTCAGCTCGATGCTGCCGCTGTCGGCGTGCACCTTGACGTCGTTCGCCTGCGCCAGCGTGAACTCGACGCGGCCGCTGTCGGCGCCGACGTCGACCGGGCCGCGCACGTCGTCCCCGGTCACACTGCCGGAATCGCTCTGCACCGTCACCGCGCCGACGTCGTGCAGGTCGATGGACCCGCTGCTGAGGTGGAGCTTCACCGCGCCGGAGACGTCTTCGACGCGGGCGCTCCCGGAGTCGGCCTGGACGTCGACGCTCGCCACGCCTGCGATGTCCAGCCCGCCCGAGTCGACCTTGCCGGTGACCGGCACGCCGGCGGGCACGACGACCTCGAAGTCGACCGAGCAGTTGTTCCCGCAGTCGCCGAGCACGAGCTGGTCGCCGTCGACGCGGTAGAAGGTGTCGCCCGGGTTGCCGCGCCAGTGGTAGTTGATCTCCTGGTGCACGGTCGACGGCCCGGTGCCGGTGCGGATCTTCACGTCACCCGAGTCGCCTTCGAGCTTCACGCTGCGAATCGTCTGCGAAAGCGTGTTGTCGTTCTGGAAGTCCGATCCCCAGCCCCAGCCGAACGCGGTCGCCAGGCCGACGCCGATCAGTGCGATGCCACCAAGAGCCAGAAGCGGGCGCGCCATGGTCTTTGGTCCCCTCAGTGAAGTTTCCCTCTGCCCGGAAAACGTTAGGACCGGCGCACCACCCAGTACATGGGGGTAACCCCCCGAAGAACCCTGAGATCCGTCCCTGACACGCGGGGTCGCGCTCCGGGGCCTAACCTGGCGGACGTCTCCAGTTCCGTGATCAGGAGGATCCATGCCGCAGCAACCCGGCCCGTACGAATCCCTGCCCGACGTGCCGTCCTTCACCCTCCGCAGCAACGACGTCGCCGACGGCGAAACGCTGGCGACGCCCCACTTGTCCGGCATCTTCGGCGCCGGCGGCGAGGACCGCTCGCCGCACCTGGCGTGGGAGGGCTTCCCGGCGGAGACCAAGAGCTTCGTCGTGACCTGCTACGACCCGGACGCGCCCACCGGCAGCGGCTTCTGGCACTGGGCCGCGTTCAACCTGCCGGCGACGGTGACGGAGCTGGCCTCGGGCGCGGGCGACGGCTCCGGCCTGCCCGACGGCGCGGTGACGCTCAAGGGCGACGGCGGCGTCAAGCAGTACCTCGGCGCGGCGCCCCCGCCCGGACACGGCCCGCACCGCTACTACTTCGCGGTGCACGCGCTCGACGTCGACAAGCTGGAGATCGGCGAAGACTCGACGCCGGCGTTCCTGGGCTTCAACATGTTCGGCCACACCCTGGCCCGCGCGGTGCTCACGCCGGTCTACGAGAACAAGGGCTGACGGCGCTAGATCGGGGTATCGCGAAATTGTCGGACCTCGGTGACACACTGCGGTCATGTCACCACCGATGGCGATACCCCGATCGAGAGCACCGGTTCTCCACGCCGAGGCCGGGATATTCCTTGTGCTCGGTGAAAACATGCTCGCGGGCCGCGGTCGAGGCGGGTCCAATGCCTTGGTCCGCGCCGTTCTCGACTGGGCCGGACCCCGGCGCGTGACGCTGCGGGTCGCCGACGGCAACACCGCGGCCGCCGCGCTCTACCGGCGGCACGGTTTCACCGGCGCCGGCCCGATCTGGTTCAGCGCAAGGACTCCGCGTTGACGCCCTCGCGCTCCAGGTACCGGCCCTTCGTGTGCTCGCCGAAGCCGAACTGCCGGTACAGCCCGTGGGCGTCGGCCGTGTGCAGCATCCAGCGGAAGCCCGCACCCGGGCCGTTGTCGATCATCTCGCGGACGATCTCCTTGCCGACGCCGGTTCCGCGCGCGGAGTCCACTACGAACACGTCGGCCAGGTACGCCGACGAGACGCCGTCGGAGAACGCGCGGGCGAAGCCGACCAGCTCGCCGCCGCGGTAGGCGCCGACGACCCGCCATGAGCCTTCGACGGCCGCCTCGATCTGCGCGCGGGTGCGCCAGCGGCCCCAGTACGCCTCGGCGGAGAGGAACTTCCACACCACCTCGATGTCCAGCCGCGCCCGGTCGTCGTCGAGTTCGTAGTCGCCGAATGTCCGCATGATCGGCAAGCTACCCAAGACCGGCGGCTCAGCCCCACTGATATTTCAGGAACTTGCCGTCCATCGTGACGACCACGCGCTCGCCGCCCGGGTCCTCCCGGCGCGAGACGTCGAGCTTGAAGTTGATCGCGCTCATGATCCCGTCGCCGAACTGCTCGTGGATGAGCTCCTTGATCGTGGGCCCGTAGACCTGCAGGACCTCGTAGAAGCGGTAGATCGTCGGGTCGGTGGGCACCACGTCGTCGAGCGCGCCGCGCGTCGGCTGCAGACGCAACGCGGCTTCGGCGTCGGCGTCCAGCTCCAGGACCTGCGCGGCCTTCGCGGCGATCTCCGCGGGCACCGGGTGCTGGCCGAGCAGCGCGGACGTCGTCCAGGCGAGCGGCGCGTCCAGGGTTTCGGCGAGCTGGGCCCAGCTGAGACCGAGCCGGACCTTCGCGGCCAGAACGGCCTCTGCGGCTTCTTGCTTCGTCGTCATGCGCCGACGCTAGATCACCTGGGTTTCAGCAGGTAGGCGACAACCGGGCGAAGCTCGTCCGCGGACGGCGGCTCGTCGTCGATCAAGCCCTGGATCAGCAGCCCGTCGATGCCGGCCAGGAAGACCCGGAACGACACCTCGTCGTCGTGGCGGACCATCGACGTCAGGACGTCCAGCCAGCGCCGCGCGGCCGGGCGCAGCTCGGGCTTGCGGGCCGCGAGCAGGTACAGCTCGTACTCCGCCATCGTGCGGCCGCGGCGCGGTCCCAACGCCTCCGCCAGCAGGCCCGCGACCTCCTCGGCGCCGCGGCTGCCACGCGAGCGGGCGCGGTCGATCATCCAGTACACCTCGGTCGCCATGTCGCGGGCGCACGAGATGAGCGTCGCGATCAGGAGGTCGTCCAGCGACGAGAAGTGGTACGTCGTGGACGTCGTGGGGACGCCGGCCTCGGTCGCGACCGTGCGGTGGGTGACGCCCGCGACGCCGTCCCGCTCGATCACCCGCAGCGTCGCCGCGATGATCTCCGCGCGCCGCTTCTCCCCGCGAATCTTCCGGCCGTCGACCTGCAGTTTCACGACGCCGCGCTCCCGATCTCGATCAGCACCACGCCGCCGATCACCAGCGCCAGCCCGGCGATCATGGCGGCGTTGACCGGTTCCTTGAGGAACACGACGCCGACGATCGCGACCAGCGCGACGCCGGCGGCGGCCCAGATCGCGTACGCGACGCCGATCGGCAGCCCCTTCTTCAGGACGTACGACAGCGCGACGAACGCGACGGCGTACCCGAGCACCACGATGATCGACGGGCCGAGTTTCGAGAAGCCCTCGGAGAGCTTCAGGGAGACCGTCGCGGAGACCTCGGCGGCGATCGCCAGCGCGAGGAGAAGGTACGCACCCATAGGGTGAAAACTACCTGAACGATCGTCCCAAAACAAAGAGCGACGTACACCACATCGGTGGGACTTAGCCCCACTCAACGGGTTACTCATCAGTAAGGAAGGTTAGTCTCCCGGCACCACCACTGATCCATCCGGACGAAAGGCACCCGAAAGATGGGCGCTCTGCAACTGACGCTCGGCGGGCTCTCCGTCCTGCTCGGCCTCGTCGCCTGGGGCATGTTCGCCGCGACGATCGCCCGCTTCGTGCGGGTCATCCGCCTCGGCCAGCCCGACGCGACCCGCAACGGGCCCTTCGTGCCGCGTCTCATGACGCTGGTCAAGGAGTTCGCGGCGCACACCCGGATGAACCGGAAGCGCAGTGTCGGGCCGGCCCACTGGCTGGTCATGTGGGGCTTCCTGCTCGGCTCGCTCGCCCTGTTCGAGGCCTACGGCGAGGTGTTCGTGCCGACCTGGGGCTGGCCGGTCCTCGACGACTTCCCGCCGTTCCAGCTGCTCATGGAGCTGCTCGGGCTCGGCACGATCGTGGGCATCCTGGTGCTGATGGCGATCCGCCAGCGCAACCACCCGCGCCGCGCCGACCGCCAGTCGCGCTTCCAGGGCTCCAACTTCAAGTGGGCCTACTTCATCGAGGCCGTCGTCCTCATCGAGGGCATCGGGATCATCGGCGTCCGCGCCGCGAAGGCCGCGCTCGGCGCGCACGAGACGCCGACCTGGGCCGCCTTCGTCTCGAACCCGCTCGGCGAGCTGCTGCCGGCCAGCCCGAACCTGGTCACGGTCTTCGCGTTCGTCAAGCTGATGAGCGCCACGGTCTGGCTGATCGTCGTCGCCCGCACGATGACCATGGGCATCGCGTGGCACCGCTTCAGCGCGTTCTTCAACATCTACTTCAAGCGCGAGCAGGACGGCGGCGTCGCCCTCGGCGCGCTCAAGCCGATGATGAGCGGCGGCAAGGTCCTCGACCTCGAGGAAGCCGACCCGGACGAGGACACCTTCGGCGTCGGCAAGATCGAGGACTTCAGCTGGAAGGGCTGGCTCGACTTCTCGACGTGCACCGAGTGCGGCCGCTGCCAGGAGCAGTGCCCCGCGTGGAACACCGGCAAGCCGCTGTCGCCGAAGCTGCTCATCACGCAGCTGCGTGATCACGCCTACGCGAAGGCGCCGTACCTGCTGGCCGGCGGCAAGCGCGACATGGCCGGCGACGAGGTGGGTCTCAGCGGCGACAACATGTACGCCGGGATCGACGTCCTCGCGATCGCCGAGTCCCAGAAGGCCCTGATCGGCGACGACGGCGGTGTCATCGACCCGGACGTCCTCTGGTCCTGCACCAGCTGCGGCGCCTGCGTCGAGCAGTGCCCGGTGGACATCGAGCACGTCGACCACATCGTCGACATGCGCCGCTACCAGGTGATGATCGAGTCGTCGTTCCCCAGCGAGCTGAACGGCATGTTCAAGAACCTGGAGAACAAGGGCAACCCGTGGGGCCAGAACGCCAAGGACCGGCTGGCCTGGACCGAGGACCTGGACTTCGAGGTCCCGGTGTTCGACGGCGACATGGGCGACGCCGAGTACCTGTTCTGGGTCGGCTGCGCCGGCGCGTTCGAAGACCGCGCGAAGAAGACGACGCGGGCGGTCGCCGAGCTGCTGCACATGGCCGACGTCAAGTACAAGGTGCTCGGCTCGGAGGAGTCCTGCACCGGTGACCCGGCCCGCCGCGCGGGCAACGAGTTCCTCTTCCAGATGCTGGCGCAGCAGAACGTCGAGATCCTGAACTCGGTGTTCGAGGGCCGCGAGCGCAAGACGCGCAAGGTCGTCGTGACCTGCGCGCACTGCTTCAACACCCTCGCCAACGAGTACCCGGAGCTGGGCGGCCAGTTCGACGTCGTGCACCACACGCAGCTGCTGAACCGGCTGGTGCGGGAGAAGCAGCTGGTGCCGGTGGCACCCGTCGCCGAGGACGTCACCTACCACGACCCGTGTTACCTCGGCCGCCACAACAAGGTCTACGACGCGCCGCGCGAGCTGGTCAGCGCGACGGGCGCCCAGCTGCGCGAGATGCCGCGGCACGGCGACAAGTCGATGTGCTGCGGCGCCGGCGGCGCGCGGATGTGGATGGAAGAGAAGATCGGCAAGCGGATCAACGTCGAGCGCGTCGACGAGGCGCTCGGCACAGCGCCGTCGAAGATCGCGACGGGCTGCCCGTTCTGCAAGGTCATGCTGAACGACGGCCTCACGGCCCGGCAGGCCGACGGCAGCGCGAGCGAGAAGGTCGAGATCGTCGACGTCGCGCAGATGCTGCTCGAGTCGGTGAAGCGCAAGCCGGAGCCGAAGCCGGTGGCCCTCGGGGCGCCGTCGCTCGCGGAGACGTCCGAAGAAGCCTGACGCGCACACGGCCCGGCCACGACGGATGTCATGGCCGGGCCGTGATCGTTGGCCCAGGTCCCGACGTCGCGGCCGCTCGACGATGAGGGCATGCGAATACTCACCTTGGCGCTGCTCGCCCCGTTCACGGCCGAGTTCCTGCTCGCCGACCAGTACCTCGCCGGCCCACCCGAGCTGGGCCAGCAGCTCGGCATGTTCGCGCTCTACGTCGCCTTCTACGGCGCGGCCGCGCTGCTCATCCGCGAAGCCGCGAGACGCGCCGGACGCGGCTGGCCCACCATCCTCACCCTCGCGCTGGCGTTCGGCGTCTTCGAAGAGGGCCTGCTGACGCAGACGCTGTTCAACCCGCACTACCTGGGCCAGGACCTGCTGTCGTTCGGGCACGTCCCGCTGCTCGGCATCGGCGGCCCGTGGACGCTCTACGTGCTGACGCTGCACGTCGTGTGGAGCATCGGCGCGCCGATCGCGATCGCCGAGGCGCTCTTCGGCCGCGAACCGTGGCTGAAGAAGGTGGGCCTGAGCCTGTGGAGCGCGTCTCTGCTGGTCGGCGCCGTCGCGACCTTCGCCATCACCTACGCCTTCGCGCCCTTCATCGCGCACCCCGCGCAGCTCGCCGGGGCCGCGCTGGTCGTCCTCGCGCTGGCCGTCGCCGCGTTCCGGTTCCGCGCGCCGGCGTGGTCGTCGACGCCGGGGCGTCCGTGGGTCGCGTTCGCGCTCGGCCTCGGCGCGAGCACCGCGTTCCAGCTGGTCTTCCGGTCGGTGGACAGCCTGCCGTGGCTGCTTGTCGGGCTGCTGCTGGCGATCGAGGCGGCCACCGTGGTCGCCGTCGTGCGGCTGCGGCCGCCCGCGTTCCCGCTGGCCGCCGGAGCGACGCTCACTTATTGCTGGCTGGGGCTGAAAACGGCGATCGAACACGGCCCCGCCGCGATATTCGAACAGTCCGCGCTGATTGTCGTGTCCGTGGCACTACTCGTTGTCACCGCCCGCCGAGTTCGTACCCAGGTGAGTGTTCGCATGGTCCACTAGCTGGGAATTCCTCAAGGCAATCGATTACCCCAATAGCGATCGCAAAAATCACCGAAATGGCGGAGCAAGACGAGGACAAATCCTGGACTGTCCGCCGGACAACCGGCGTATCCTGGCCTTTCCCCGACGTCGGCGCAGCCGCCGGGATCACCTTTGACGATCGTGAAAATCAGGGGGCGGCAAGGATGGGCGAGGACCGGCGGACCACCACCGGACGAGTGGGCGCACGGTTCCCGTCGTCCGGGCGGCACGCCCTCAACACGCTCCCGGACGACGTCGAGGATCGCGTCGCGCTGCCCGGACCGTCCTCCTCGGTCGGCCGGGTCGGTGCCCGGTTCCCGGCCGCGCCGGCCGCCGACCAGCCCGCCCCGGTGGTGCGTGAGCCGGCCCCGGTGCCGCCGCCCGTCCGTGACGTCGAGCTCGACGAGGACTTCGCCGAACCCGTCATCCCGCCCCAGGACCACGCCACCGCCTCGCGGACGCTCGTGCGCCCGTACGTCCTCACCCGCGGCCGCACGAAGTCGCGACGCCACCTCGCCATCGAGGCCCTCGTCTCGACGCGGGCCGGCGCGCACTGGAACGGCGCCCGGCTGTCCGGCGAGTTCCGGTCGGTGCGGACGCTGTGCCACCACCCGCTCTCGGTCGCCGAGGTCGCGGCCCGGCTCAGCGTCCCGCTCGGCGTCGCCCGGGTGCTGCTCGACGACATGGCCGACCAGGGCTTGGTGACCATCCACGACACCCGCGTGAGCGTCGACGGCCGGCCTGCGGTCGCCCTCATGGAGCGCGTGCTGCACGGCCTGCGCCGGCTCTGACCATTACGCTCACCAAGGTGAGCGAGGATTCCGGCAACTCCGGCGGCGAAAGCACCCTGACCGTTCTGCTCGCCGGTGGGGTGAACCTGGCGATCGCGATCATGAAACTGGTCGCGGGGATCATCACCGGCTCGGGCGCGATGCTGTCCGAGGCCGCGCACTCGGTGGCCGACACGTTCACCGAAGCTCTGCTGCTGACGGCGTTGAAACGTTCCGATCGCCCGGCCGACCGCGTGCACCCCTTCGGCTACGGGAAGGAGCGCTACTTCTGGTCGCTGCTCGCCGCGGTGTCGATCTTCGCGTCGGGCTCGATGTTCGCGCTCTACGAGGGCGTCTCGACACTCTTCGGGCACGGTGAAGCGCAGAGCACGTCGATCCTCAGCTACATCGTGCTGGCCGTGGCGTTCCTGCTCGAAGGCACGTCGTGGGTGCAGGCCGTGCGCCAGACCCGCCGGGAGTCCAAGGCCGAGAACCGGTCGTTCTGGGCGTACCTCCGCCTGATCGACGACCCGGCGCCGAAGACCGTGCTATTCGAGGACTCCGCCGCGCTGGTCGGCCTGCTGGTCGCCTTCGCCGGCATCGGGCTGCACCAGCTCACCGGCTCGGAGGTCTGGGACGGCGTCGCGTCGATCATCATCGGCCTGCTGCTCGCCTGCGTCGCCTACCTGCTCGGGCGGACCAACCGCGGCCTGCTCATCGGCCGCCAGGCCAACCCGGAGATCGTCCGCGGCGTCCGTGACCACCTGTCGGCCGCGCCGGAGATCGAGGCCGTCGTGGACCTGCAGACCATGCTGATGGGCACCGACCAGGTCCTCGTCTGCACCCGGGTGGACTTCGACGACTCCCTCGGCGCCGCGGACCTCGAACGCGCCTGCGTCCGGATCGCCGCCGAGCTGACCGAGGCGTTCAACGACGTCACCGAGGTGTTCATCGAGCCGGTGCCGCGGACGGATCCCGACCTGCGCGCGACCGTGCTAGCTCGTTACGGCGACATCGCGGAGCGGTGGAACAACCCGGCCTAGCTCAGTACCCGAAGTCCTGGACCCAGTAGTTGCCCGCCTTGGTGAAGCCGACGCCGAGCTTCGTGAGCGAGCAGTTCAGGATGTTCGCGCGGTGGCCCTCGGAGTTCATCCAAGAGTCCATGACCTGCGCCGCCGACGTCTGCCCCTTCGCGATGTTCTCCGCGCCCGGCTTCGAGTAACCGGCCGTCTTGATGCGCTGGTCGAACGTGACGCCCTCGGGGTTGGTGTGAGAGAAGAAGTTCCGGGCCGACATGTCGTCGCTGTAGTCCTGCGCGGCCTTGGTGAGGTGCGATTCCTCGGTCAGCGCCTTGCAGCCCGCCTTCCCGCGCTCGACGTTGACCAGGTCGAGGACCTGGCCGGCGACCGACGGCGCGACGCGGGCCGCGGGCTTCGTGGTCGGCGGCGCCTCGGAAGTGGACGGCGGCGGGGGCGTGGACGTCTCGGTCGGCGCCGGGGCCGCGCTGGACGTCGTCGGCGCCGCGGCCGAGGTCGTCGGGGCCGGCTGCTGCTGTCCCCCGTGGTTCTGGGCGTGGCCGTTCAGGTCCGTGCCGCTGGTGCCACCGGACCCGCCGGGCTCGTTCGGGAGCACCAGAGCCGCGGCGGCCGCCTCGGAGGTGTTTCCTTCGGCGGTGGCCATCCAGGTGCCGGTCGCGGCGGAAAAGACGCCGAGTAGCACACTGAGTGACACCATCACCACGCGAGCACGTTCACCAATGGGGGACACGGCGCAGGAACGTATCACGGAACGATTACAGCGAGAACCCTCCTAACGAACTGTGACTCTTCGCATTGTGGCGAACACACGATTTCGAGAACGGTTTCCGTCAGCTCCGACGCGACCGCCGGACGCCCAGTAGCAGCAGGACACCGCACCCCAGCAGCGACAACGCCGTCAGGCCCGCGGGAACCGGGTCGTAACCGGTGTTCGGCAACGGCGTCGGCTCCGGGTCCTGACCAGGGGGAACCGGCGTCGTCACGACGCGGACGGTGGTGGATGCGCTGTCCCGCACGGGTTTCCCGGGCTGCTCGGTGTCGGGCGTCCCGGTGGCCGTCGCGGTGTTGCTCACATCACCACTGGCCGGCGCGGTCGTCGTGCACGTCCATTCCTGCTGGCCGGCGACGGGAAGCCGCGGGAACTTCCGGGCGCAGGCGGGGTACGCCGGATCCGTGACGTCGACGTCGGCCAGGTCGACGTTCCCGGTGTTGCGCACGACGAGCGTGAAGGTCACCGTCCCACCCGGACGGATCGTCGGGTCGGCCTTCTTCTGCAGGTCGATCGCGGGTTTCGCCACCTTGGCCGGCGCGTCGTCGGTCGCCGTGACGGGTTTTCCGTTCGGATCGTGGCCGGTCGCGGTCACCGTATTCGTGACGTCGTCATTGCCCATCGTCACGGAACAGGAGATCGGTTTCGACGATTCTCCCGGCGCGAGCGTGCCGATCTCGACCGAGCATTTCGGCGCGATCGGGTCATTCGACACTGGCGTCGTCGGTCGCCGTGACGGGGCGCCCGGTCGGGTCGTCGCCGGTCACCGACGCGACGTTGGTGACGTCCTCGCGGACCGTCGCCGAGCACTGGTGCGTCTCCTTGCCCCCGACGTCCAGCTTCGCGACGGTGAAGGCACAACCCGGCGTCTTGTCGTCGGTGACGACCACAGTGGACAGCGGCACGTCGCCGGTGTTGGTCACCACGATCGTGTAGGTGACCTCGTCGCCCGGGCGGACCTGCGCGGGCGAGACCGACTTGTCGATCTTGACTGCCGGGTGGATGACGTCGACGTCCGCCTGCGCCTCGCTGGTCACGAGGTCGCCCGTCGGCGGCGTTCCGGTCACCTTCGCGACGTTCGTGACGTCGTCGGCGGGCGCGGTCATCGTGCACTCGTAGCGCTCGACGCCCTTGGCCGGCAGCGCGCCGATGCTGCGCACGCACTCGGGGGCGATCGTGTCGGCGACGGTCACCGAGTGCAGGTCGACGTCCCCGGTGTTGGTCACCACGATGTCGAACGGCACCGAGTCGCCGGTGCGGAACGGGCCGCCGCGGACGTTCTTGGTGATGCTCAGGCCCGGTGCTGGACGACGAAGGTGGCGCTGTCGGTCGCCGTCACCGGCCGGTTCGTCGGGTCCTGGCCGGTGGCCGTGGCCGTGTTGGTGAAGCCGTCCCGGCCCGCCACCGTGGTGCACGTGTACGTCTCTTCGGCGTCGGGCGCCAGCGTCGCGACGGTGTGCGCGCAGGCCGGGGTGCGGTCGTCGGCGACCGTCACGTCGGTCAGCGGCACGTCACCGGTGTTCTTCACCAGGATGGAGAAGGTGACGGTGTCGCCTTCGCGGACTTCGTACGGCGTCACGTCCTTCATCAGCGCGAGCTGCGGGTGGATGACGTCGACCGCGGCGGTGGCGGTCGAGGTCACCGGGCGGCCGGTCGGGTCGGTGCCGTTGACACCGGCGGTGTTCGTGAAGTCGTCCGACGGGGCCGTGGTGGTGCAGGTGTAGGTCTGGACGCCGGCGAGCGCCAGGGTGTCGAACGTCCGGGGGCACGACTGCGTCTGATCGTCCACAACGGACACGTTGGTCAGCGGGACGTCGCCGGTGTTCGTCACGACGATGGTGAAGGTGACTTCGTCGCCTTCGCGCACTGTCGTCGGCGAAGCTTCCTTCGTGATCTTCACGGCCGGGTGGATGACGTCGACCTTGGCCGTGTCGTCGGCGTCCAGCGGCGGCCCGGTCGGCGGCTGCCCGGTCACCTCGGCCCGGTTGACGACGTCGTCCGCCGGCGCGGTCATCGTGCAGTCGTAGGTCTGCTTTTCGTTGGGGGCCAACGTCTCGAACGTCTTGGCGCAGGCCGGCGCGAGCTCGTCGGTCACCGTCACCGCGGTGAGCGGGGCGTCGCCGGTGTTCTCGACGGTGATCGTGAACGTGACCGCGTCGCCCTCGCGGAACGGGCCGCCCTTGACGTCCTTCGTGATGGCCAGCCCCGGGTGCAGCACGGTGTAGGACGCGTCGTCGGTGGCCGTGACCTGGCGATCGGTCGGATCCGTTCCGGTCGCGGTCGCCGTGTTCGTAAAACTGTCGGTGCCCGCGGTTACGGTGCAGGAGTGGTGCCGTTCGGCACCGGGAAGGAGGGAGCCGATGGTCTGAGCGCACGACGGCGTCCGGCTGTCCACAACGGACACTTCGGTCAGCGGCACGTCGCCCGTGTTCTTCACGACGATCGTGAACGTCACTGTGTCGCCCTCACGAACCTGGGCGGGCGCGGCGTCCTTGGTGATGCTGATCGCCGGGTGGATCACGTCCACCGCGGCGTCGGCGGTCGACGTCACCGGGCGGTTCGTGCCGTCGGTTCCGTTGGCGGTGGCGGTATTGGTGAAGTCCGCTTCGCCGGCCACGAGCGTGCAGGTGTAGGTCTGCTTCGCCTGCGGCGCCAGCGTGCCGAGACGCTGAGCGCACTCCGGCGCGAGCTGGTCGGCCACGAAGACGTCCCGCAGCGGGCTGTCGCCGGTGTTCGTCACGGTGAGCGTGAACGTCACGGTGTCGCCCGCGCGAACGACCTTCGGGTCGGCGTCCTTGGTGATCGCGATGCCCGGGTGGATCACGTCGACGGCGGCGTCGTCGGACGCGGTCACGGCGGGGCCGACCGGCGGTGTGCCAGTGACCTGCGCGGTGTTCGTGAAGTCGTCGGCCGGCGCGGTGCCGGTGCAGCCGAAGCCCCACGTGCCACCGGGTTCGAGCGTGCCGTCGAAGGCTTGCGCACAGCCGGCGACGAGCGCGTCCGTCACCTGGACGCCGGTCAGCGGCACGTCACCGGTGTTGCGGACGGTGATCCGGAACGGCACGGTGTCGCCCTGGCGGAAGGGCCCGCCGGGGACGTCCTTGGTGATCGTGACGGCCGGGTGCTGCACGGTGAACGAGGCGTCGTCGGACGCGTCCACGGGCCGCCTCGTCGGGTCGGTGCCGGTGGCCTTCGCGGTGTTCGTGAAGCCGGCGGCGCCCGCGACGGTGGTGCAGGTGTAGGTCTGCTTCGCCTGCGGCGCCAGGGTTCCGAGCGGCTTCGCGCACGGGGCGACCCGGTCGTCGGCCACGCCGACGTCGGTGAGCGGCACGTCGCCGGTGTTGGTCACGGTGATCGTCCAGGTCACGGTGTCGCCCTCGCGGACCTGCGCGGGCGCGGCGTCCTTGACGATCGCGATCGCCGGGTGGATCACGTCGACGACGGCGTCGTCGGTGACCTTCACCTCGCGGCCGAGCTGGTCCTTGCCGGTGGCGGTCGCGGTGTTCGTGAAGTCGTCGGCCGGTGCCGGGGTGGTGCAGGTGTAGGTCTGCTTCGCCTGCGGCGCCAGCGTGCCGAACGTCTTGGCGCACGCCGGGGTCCGGTCGTCCGTGACGGTGACGTCGGTCAGCGGCACGTCACCGGAGTTCGTGACGGTGATCGTGAAGGTGATCTGGTCACCGGTGCGGACGGTCGTCGGCGAGGCGTCCTTCGTGATGGTCAGCGCCGGGCTGATCACCGTGACGGTGGCCGACGCGGTGTCGGTCACCGGCTGGCCGGAGCGGTCGGTGCCGGTGGCGGTGACCGTGTTCGTCGTGGTCTTCGACGGGTTCGCGGTGCAGTTGTAGGTCTGCGACGCGCCCGCGTCGAGGCTGTCGATGGTGCGCGAGCACGACGTCGTCGTGTCGTCGGTGAGCTTCACCGGGGCGAGCGGGCTGTCGCCGGTGTTCTTCACGGTGATCGTCCACGTGACGGCCTCACCGGCGTGGATCACCGTCGGGCCGGCCGTCTTGGTGACGTCGATGGCCGGGGCGATCGTCGGTGCTGGCGCGTCGGCGGTGGCCGTGACCTGCTTGCCGAGGCCGTCGACGCCACTGGCGGTGGCGGTGTTGACGCCGTCGGCGACCGGTGCCTTCGTCGTGCAGGTGAGGGTGCGGGTCTCGCCGGGCTTCAGCACGCCCGCGAGCCGTTGCGCGCACGACGGCGTCTTCGGGTCGGCGACCTGCAGCGCGGTGAGGTTGGCGTCGCCGGTGTTGGTGACCTTGAGCGTGAACGTCACGGTGTCGCCGGCGCGGTAAGCGGGCTTGTCGGCGATCTTCGTGATGCCGATGGCCGGGTGGATGACGTTCACCGAGGTGGTCGCCGTGCCGTCCAGCGGATCGCCGAGCGCACTGGTGCCGGTGGCCTTCGCGGTGTTCGTGAAGTCCTTGTCCGGCGCGGTCGCGGTGCAGGTGTAGCTGACCGTCTGGCCGCCCTTGAGCGAGCCGATGTCCTTGCTGCACGCGGGGAACGCGTCGTCGGCGACCTTCACCCCGGACGCCGGCGCGCCGCTCGGGTTGGTCACGACGATGGTGAACGTGACCGGTTCGCCCGGGTGCACCTGGGCCGGTTCCGCGCGCTTGCTGATCTGGAGCTCGGGCACCGGCGTCGAGAAGGCGAGGTTCTGCGCCAGGTAGGAGTCGCCGGTGGTGGCGAAGCCGAGCTTGGCGCTGGTCGCGCCGGCCGGGATGGTGTCGACGTTGAACGACTTCGCGTCCACGCTGAAGTTGTTCTTCACCGCGGGATCGCCGGCACCATCGGCGTTCGAGATGAAGAAGTTCGACGTCCCGCCCGCCGACGGTTCGGCGGCCGGTTTGTCGTTGATCAGGAACTGGTCGCCCGAGATGCCCCAGTCGCCCTCGTAGGCGGTGACGCCGACGTGCGCGTCCGCGGCGGCGGCGCGGAACCCGGTGATCGTCGTGGTCGTGGGCTTGTCGGTGCTGTTCTGCCGGACGTGCCCGTCGTAGATGAACACCTCGCGCTTGTTCGGCGCGTAGTCGGCGTTGCGTTCGGGGTAGGCGTAGACCAGGGCGACCGACCAGCCGCCCATGCAGTTGAAGCCCTTCGGCGCCCAGACGTTGCCGACGGTCAGGTCGAGCGCGGACCCGGTCGGCGCGTCGGCGAACTGCTTGGTGACGTCGGCGTAGGCCGAGTAGTACTGGCCGCCGCTGAACGTGTCGAGCGGGTCCTCGGTGTAGACCGCGGGCGGGACGTCGACGGATTTCCCGGCGCCGACGGTGAGCCGGACGTCTTGTTTCGCGGGTGTTCCGGGCGGCACGATCGCGGCGGTGTTGTTGTTGCGCGACTGGCACATCTTCGTCGGCGACAAAACACCCGGCGACGTCGTGTAAGCGCCGGTGTTACCCGCCCAGTTGAGCCGCGCGAAGAGGATTTTCGCGCCCGGCGGAATGGTGACCGTCGCCTTGGCGGAATCGAACGTGCCGCGGTCGGCGTCGACGTCGGCCCACTGCATGAAGAAGTTGTCGTTGACGAGCGTGTCCCGCCGATCGGCGGTGTTCGCGCAGGTCGCAGGGGTGTTGCCGGTGCCGGTCGTCGGCGCGTTGTCCGCGTTCACCGGGCACCGCACCACGCCGTTGCCCGCGTACAGGAAATCGCCGTAGACGACTTCGTCGTAGTTCAGCTGGAACGGCTTGACGACCGCCGCTTCCGCAAGGGGAGCGATTGCCGAGGCCATCAGGACCAGTGCCAGGACCACTAGGAGGTGGAGTGACTTCCTGGACAGCGACATACGGGTACTCCCGGGGGCCGAGGCGACTTTTCGGAGCCTGACACGCTCCCGTCTTTCCCGCCCTTTTTGACCCCGGTGATCACCCGCCCGGGGAATGCGTGAGCCGCGTCGTCGACTCGTGGGTGATGGCCGCGGCGGCCGCGACGAACCCGATCACCGTGCGGAGCTCGTCGTCGGAATAGCGCTCGCAGAGATCGAGGACCTTGGCGACCAGGTGGTCCCAGAGGTGCACGCTGCGCTCGATCGCGCCCGGGTCGAGCGCGATGAGGACCTTGCGCCGGTCGTCCGGGTGCGGCTCGCGGGCGACGAACCCCTTGCGCTCGAGCCGGTCGACCAGCGCCGTCACCGACGCCGGCGCGAGCCCGGACAGCCGCGCCAGCTCCTTCGGCATCTGCGGGCCGAGCCGGGCGAGGTAGTCCAGCACCTTGCTCTCGACCGGCGACAGCCCGCGCGTCTCGGCGATCGCGGTGTGGAACATGACCGTCTCCGTCGAGAGTTCCCGCGCCCCGAGCAGGACCTCTTCGACCAGCTTCGCTCGCTCGCTTGACACGGCGACCAGCGTAGCCCACTCTTTAGTTCGACAGAACGAATTAGTTTCTAAGAGTTTCGAGGAGACGAAGGACATGACACGGGCGCTGATCATCGGGGGCGGGATCGCGGGGACGATCACCGCCATCGCACTGCACGAAGCCGGCCACGAGCCGCTGCTGTTCGAGGCCTACGACCGCGGCGCCGAGGGCGTCGGCGCGTTCCTGACCCTGGCGGTCAACGGCCTGGACGCGCTGCTGCCGCTCGGCCTGAAGGACGTCGTCAAGAGCACGGGCTTCGACTCGCCGCGGATGTCGATCGGCCTGGGCGACGGCACGCGGCTGGCCGAGTTCCCGCTCGGCGGCACGCTGCCGGACGGCACCGTGAGCCAGACGGTGCTGCGCTCGGACCTGTACGTCGCCCTGCGCGACGAAGCCGCGCGGCGCGGGATCCACGCCGGGTACGGCAAGCGCCTGATCGGCGCGAACCAGACGTCTTCGCAGGTCAGGGCCGAGTTCTCGGACGGCTCGCACGCCGAGGGCGACCTGCTGATCGGCGCCGACGGCCTGCGCTCCCGCGTCCGGACGATCATCGACCCGGACGCGCCGTCGCCGCGGTACGTGCCGCTGCTCAACACCGGCGGGTTCGCCGAGGGCCTGACGCTGCCGGACGAGCCGGGCGTGCTGAACATGGTCTTCGGCCGGCGCCTGTTCTTCTGCCACGTCGTCAGCCCGGACGGCCGCGTCTGGTGGTTCGCGAACCCGGCCCGCAAGACCGAGCCGACCGGCTCGGAACTGGCCGCGCTCGCCGGCGAGAAACTGCGCACCGAGCTGCTGGACCTGGTGTCGCGCGACCGGACGCCGGCCGCCGAGATCATCCGCGCGACCCGCGACGTCTACCCGGCCTGGCCGACGTTCGACTTCCCGACGGTCCCGATCTGGCACCGCGGCCGCATGGTGATCATCGGCGACGCGGCCCACGCGACGTCACCGGCGGCGGGCCAGGGCGCGTCGATGGCCATCGAAGACGCCGTCACGCTGGGGAAGTGCCTGCGCGACGTGCCGGACATCGCCCAGGCGCTGACCACTTACGAGGGGCTGCGGCGCGAGCGCGTCGAAGCGGTCGTCGCGCGCGGCAAGCGCAACGGCGACGACAAGGTGATCGGCCCGGTCGGCCGGGTGATCCGCGACTTCTTCATCAAGCGCGCGTTCGCGAAGCCGCAGAGCGAGGACCCGAACGCGTTCATGTGGAACCACCACATCGACTGGAACGAGAAGGTCGCGGCTTAGCGCCAGGTGTCGACGCGGTGGAAGTTCTTGTACGCCCGGCTCGGCGTCGGCCCGCGCTGGCCCTGGTAGCGGGAGCCGGCCTCGCTGGAGCCGTACGGGTGCTCGGCCGAGCTGGACAGCCGGAAGATGCACAGCTGGCCGATCTTCATGCCCGGCCAGAGCGTGATCGGCAGGTTCGCGACGTTCGACAGCTCCAGCGTGATGTGCCCGGAGAAGCCGGGATCGATGAAGCCAGCCGTCGAGTGCGTGAGCAGCCCGAGCCGTCCGAGCGACGACTTGCCTTCGAGGCGGCCGGCCAGGTCGTCGGCCAGGGTGACGAGCTCGAACGTCGAGCCGAGCACGAACTCGCCCGGGTGCAGCACGAAGGGCTCGTCGCCCTCCTTCTCGACGAGCGAGGTCAGCTCGTCCTGCTGCAGCTGGGGATCGATGTGGGTGTACTTGCTGTTGTTGAAGACGCGGAAGAACCGGTCGAGCCGGACGTCGACGCTGGACGGCTGGACCATGCCGGGATCGAAGGGGTCGATGCCGAGCCGGCCGGCGTCGAGCTCTTTGCGAAGGTCACGGTCACTGAGCAGCACGTCGCAAAGCCTATCCGGTGGGTTCAGGCCGCACGCATGTGCTGCGCATAGGTGGCATCGGGCGAGAAGAGCTTCTCAAGCCGCTTCACGTACCCACGCCGCCCGGCCTCGCCGATCCGTTCCTGCAGCGCGGTGGCCCCGGGAATGAACCGCCGCACCGTCTCGGCGGCGAAGTTGACACCCGCCGCGGTGACGATCACGGCCTGCGCGAGAAGGTCGTTCGGCAGCTCGAGGAAGTCGGCGTTGGTCTTCCCGAGCACGAGCCGCGAGATCGAGGAGTGCACGGCGACGGAGACGTGCGACAGCACCTTCCCGACGGCCCCACGCCCTTCTCCGACGGCGGCGTTGGCCTCGACCAGCGCCTTCGCGAGCCGCTTGGAGTCGTCGTCGGGGATGAACTCGGTGGCGGCGAGCAGCCAGAGCAGCCGCCACGCGTCCTCTTCGTCACTGGGCAGCAGCTCGTCGTCGACGCCCATCAGCCAGCCGATGTAGCGCCAGAGGTGCAGGATGTCGCCGCGCTCGCGGGCGGAGTAGCGAAGGCCGAGCAGCTGCGTCCCGAAGACGTAGACGAGCGAGAAGAGCAGCAGCGTGCCGGCGGTCTGCACCTGGTTGACGGGCTTGTCCCAGGCCGCGTAGTCCCAGTCGTCCCGCCGATGCATGGCGGCGCGCACGTGGGCGTGCACGACCCGGATGCGGAGAGCGGACGCGTACCCCTTGGCGCCGTGCTTCAGGGCACCGGGCGTGGTGACATCGATCCACCAGGCCGCGGTCTCGACGAGCCGCCGGGTGGCCTTGTACTCGATCTCCCCGGTCCCGACCAGCGACTTCGTCGCGCGCGAGGCGAGGTAGCCACCCATTAGCGACATGTCGCCAAGCGGAAAGAGCCCGAGCAACCCGGCCCGCGTGATGGCCTTCGCCCCGCGCTCGAGCCGCTCGTCATCAACCCAATAGGGCTTCGCTTCAACGGCGGCGAAGAAGGCCTCCAGCGGCCCCTCGGCCCCGGCGCCGTTCTTGAGAGCGTCCTCGAAGAGCCGGTGCCCCTGGCCCCTCGGCTGCTGTGCCATCCAGGCGACAACGTCATCGGCCAGCCGATCCTCGACCTGCGCGAACTCCCGAAGCCGGGCGACCTGCCGCTCGTCACCCCGGATGTCACCTTCGATGAACAGCCGCGACGCGAGCCGGAACCCGCCCTCCCGGAACAGCTCGGGATCATCCATCCGGCACACCTCCGACGTCGACAACAAGTGTTGTCACTTGACGCGCCGACGTCAAGGAGGGGAGGGTCTGGACAGGGGGATCACCACGCCGTGTATGCTTGCCACGCACTGCGGATGTAGTTCAATGGTAGAACATCAGCTTCCCAAGCTGAATACGCGGGTTCGATTCCCGTCATCCGCTCTCAGTCGAAAGCCCCGGGTCTCAGATCCGGGGCTTTTCGCTTTCCGATTCACGAGCGTGACACCAGCGCACCTGATGGTCGGGTTCGTCGCGGTATTCGAGCACGCCGGCGTCGACCAACCCGAGCAGTGCCTTGTAGAGACCGTTGCCCAGCTTGTTCGCGGACCAGAAGATCCACTTGATCCCGACCCACTCTTCGTCACCGCGAAATACGCCGAGTTCGATCGCCAGATAATATTCCGCTTCCTCCAAGTCGGTCCAGTCGACCAATCGCTCTTTCAAACTCATGAGTCCATTGTCCGGGTCTGGCGCAACTGATTTATCCGTTGACGCAGGTGCGCCGCGTGACCGTCCGGAAGTCCGGTCGCCTCCGCGCGATCCAGCGCCTCGGAGGCCGCCGGGGAATCCAAGCGGTGCAATAACTCCGCCCGCGATGCGTGCCACCACGGGTAGTCCTCCAGGCCCGGCAATGCGTCCACCAAAGCCAAAGCCGCCGCGGGGCCGTCCCGTTCCGCCACCGCGGCCGCGCGGTTCAAGCGCACTACCGGCGTGTCCTGGATCGACAACAGCACGTCGTACCAGGAGATCACCGCGTCCCAGTTGGTCTCCTCGTATGTCGGCGCGAGGTCGTGGCACGCAGCGATCGCCGCCTGGATGACGTACGCGTTCGGCACCGAGGGGGTTCGACGTAGGCCCGCGCCCACCAACGACACGCCTTCCTTGATCAACTCAGAGTCCCAGAGCGAGCGATCCTGGAAAGCCAGCAGCACCGGCGAGCCCGACGAAAAGCGGGCCTCGCGGCGGGCGTCTTGCAGTAGTACCAGCGCCAAGAGACCTAGCGCCGTCGGCTCGTCGGGCATCAGCGAGACCAGTAGGCGGGCCAAGCGCACCGCCTCGGTGGTCAACGACGCGCGGCCCGTGTAGCCCTCGTTGAAGATCAGGTACACCGTCGACGCCACGCCGGTCAGGCGTGCGGGCAGTTCTTCGGCAGACGGCACGCGGTAGGGGATCCGGGCCTGCGCGATCTTCTGCTTCGCGCGCGTCAGGCGCTTCGCCAGCGTCGCTTCGGGGAGCAGTAGCGCGCGGGCCACCTCTGACGTCGACAGGCCGCCCAGCGTTCGGAGGGCCAGGGCGACCTGCGCATCCAGGGACAACGCCGGGTGGCAGCACGTGAAGACCAGCCTCAACAGGTCGTCGCGGACCGAGAGTGGGTCGGGGGACGGGTCGGGGGACGGGTCGACGGCCGGCATCGCGTCGGCCTCCTTCCCCAGGCGCTTCGCTTCGCGGCGGACGACGTCGACCGCGCGCCTGCGGGCCGCGACCAGCAGCCAGCCGCGGGGGTTGGCGGGGACGCCGTCGCGTGGCCACGTCTCGAGGGCGCGGACCACCGCGTCCTGGACGGCGTCTTCGGCGCGGTCGACGCTGCCGGTGACGCGGACCAGCGTGGCCAGTACCCGGGTGCCCTCGTCCCGGACCAGCCGCGCGACCGCGTCACCGGCGAAGGTCACTTGCCGAATTCGACGACCGGCCGGACTTCGATGGCGCCGTCCCAGGCGCCCGGGATCTGCGCCGCGACCTTGACGGCTTCGTCGAGGTCGGCGCACTCGATGAGGTAGAAGCCGGTGAGGGCTTCCTTCGTCTCGGCGTACGGGCCGTCGGTGGTGACGATGTCGCCGCCCTTGCCGCCGGTGACGTGGACGGTCGTCGCGGTGGCGGTCGGGTACAGGGCCGCGCCGCCGCGGATCACGGCCTGTGCGGCCGCGCCGAACTCGTCGTAGTCCCGCATCATGCCGGCGGCTTCGGGCTGGGTCGGGTCGACGTCGGAGGCGTAGATGATGGCGGCGTACTTGGGCATGACAGCTCCTCACAGAGGTCGGCCGGCGCCGATCGCCGGCTCTCACTGTAAGGACGAACGGCGCGGACGTCTCCAGGACAACCGCGCCGGACTTTCTCAGCCTTCGACGAGCTCCCACTCGGCGTCCGGCGTCTCGCGGTCGTAGACCTGGCCCGGCGCGGCCTTCAGCACCGTGCGGACGTCCGGGTACAGCTTCGCGACGTGCTCCAGCTCCAGGCCCTCGACCTCGAAGTCTTCCGCTTCCGGGACCTCGAAGCCGACGAAGAGCCACGTGCCGTCCTGCTCGCGGACGACCTGGCGGACCGCGCGGACCGGACGCTCCGAGCCGGTCGGGAGCTCGGTGAGGCCGCTGCTGATCTGGACCTCGTCGTCCGGCGAACCTTCGAACTCCCAGGCCGCGCGGCGCTGGGCGAGCAGGCGGATGTCCTCGTCCTCGTCGTCGGAGCCGGTCACCGAGGACAGCAGCCACGCGCGGTGGTCCGGGTCCCAGTCGGCGGCCATGCCCGTCGGCAGCTCCGCGAGCGCGGCCAGCTGCGGGAGCAGCTCGAGGGCCTCGCGGACCGACAGCTTGCCGAAGTTCTCGCGGTTGACCAGCACGTCTTCCGACAGCTCGGTGCCGTCGCTGATGAACCAGTCGTCTTCGTCGTCCAGGACGACGAAGCCCAGCGCGTCGGCGTCGGCCACCAGAGCCAGGGCGATGATGACCGGTGCTTCCGGGTCCTGGCGCAGCGGCCATTCGGTCGGCATGCCCCGTATCCCACCATCGGGCGACGGCGGCCCGGGAGCCGGGGTCGTCCGGTCGCTTAATTCATCGCACGTTGATATTATGGCCGCCATGGTGCTCCCCAAGGGTCTCGCCCGCTTCAACCGCATCGCGACCAACCGCGTCAACAAGTACGTCGTCAACTGGGCGCCCGGGTTCGGCATGATCGTCCACAAGGGACGGAAGTCGGGCCGGGAGTACCGGACGCCGGTGAACGTCTTCGGCACGGCGGAGGGCTACGTCGTCGCGCTGACCTACGGGCCGGACGCCGACTGGGTGAAGAACGTGCTGGCCGAGGGCGGCTGCACGGTCGTCACCCGGCGGAAAAACCACCGCGTGCACGGCGCCCGGCTCGTGCATGATGAGTCGCGCCAGGCCATGCCGACGCCCGTCCGGCAGTTCCTCGGCCTGCTGAACGTCCACGACTTCCTGCTGCTCAAGCGGGACTAGGGGGAGCGATGCTCGAGGGGGAGCTCGTCCGGCTGCGCGCGCTGGAGCCGGAGGACGCCGAGAAGATCCACCGGTGGGTTCACGACCCCGAGGTCGGCCGGTGGATGAACAACAGCCACCCGCGCTCCCTCGCGCAACTGCGCAAGCGCGCCGAGGAACGCCCGGTCAACAGCTACGAACTGGTCGTCCTCGGGATCGAGGCCAAGGCCGACGGCAAGCTCATCGGCGTCATCGACCTGCGGGACGCCGAGCCCGAGATCGGCAACGCCGAGCTGGACGTCTACATCGGTGACGCCGGGTACCGGAACGGCGGCGGTTACGGCACCGAAGCGCTGCGCCTGATGTGCCGCTACGGCTTCAACGCCATGCGCCTGCACATGATCACGCTCTGGGTTGTCGCCGGGAACGAGCGCGCCCGGCACGTCTACCGCAAGGTCGGCTTCTCCGAGGACGGCCGCCACCGCGAGGCGTTCGTCGCGATGGACGGCGAGCGCCACGACATGATCCTGATGAGCCTGCTCAAGGGCGAGCTCAAGTCGTGAGCCGCTTCGGCGCCTTCAGCCGCCACGCCTCTTCGAGCAGCTCACGCAGCTGATCGACGTCGACCTTCCCGAGGTCGACGATGATCGAGCCGGAGCCGTCGTAGTGCGGTGTCGTGAAGAAGGCCGCGTCGCCGGATTCCAGCAACGCGGCCTTCTCGTCGAGCCCGCACATCACGACCAGGCCGCCTTCGGCCTCGGTGCGCAGCCGCGCGAACCCCTTGCCCGCCACCTTCAGCGCGGGCGTGCGGTACCAGGTCGCCGCCTCGACCTCGGGCAGTCCCGAGGCCAGGCGGACGACGTCTTCCCAAGTCGTCATGGGTCCATTGTCGACCCGGCGTCTTGGAAATACCGGAGCTACGGCAGCAGGGTGATCCGGTCCGCCGCGGGCGGGGCCAGGTTCGGGTGGGCGCCCAGGTACGCGATCAGCGCGTCCAGGTCCACCGGTCCGCCGGCCAGGTTCGTGCCCTTGGTGAACTCGGTGAAGCCGTCCCCGCCGGCGGCGAGGAAGTTGTTCACCGACACGCGGAACGTCGCCGCCGGGTCGACCGGCGTGCCGTTCACCGTGATGTTCGAGATCCGCGAGCCCTGCGGCGCGGCGGCCGAGTAGCTGTAGTGCAGCGAGCTCGAGATCTGCAGGAACTTCGGGTTCACCCCCGGCGCCCACTGCTGTTCCAGCACGTTCTTCAGGTTCGCGCCGGTCAGCGTGATCGTCTGCATGATGTTCGCGAACGGCTGGACGGTGAACGCCTCGCCGTAGGTCACCACGCCGTCACCCTCGTTGTTCGCGGACGACTTGTACGTCAGGTCGGCGCGGATGCCGCCCGGGTTGGTGATCGCGATGACGGCGTTGTTCGACTGCGTGCCCGCGAGCTGCGCGTCGGCGATGACGTCGCCGAGCGAGGACTCACCGGCCGCGTTGCCCGCCGCCGGCAGGTCGGCGGTGATGGTGCCGACCGGCTTGTTCGCGATCGGCGCCGACTTCGCCTTGGCGTCGGCGACCAGCGCCGAGACGGCCGGGTCCGGCGTCACCGTGCGCGTGACGATCTCGTTGTGGGCCTGCGTGGCCGACCGGACGACGTCGCGCGTCTTCAGGTTGATCTTCAGGTCCACCACGGACAGCAGGCGGCCGAACGACGCGCCCTGGATGACCGTGCGCGGCTGGCCCGCCGGGTCGTTGATCACGCAGTTGTACTGCTGGTGGCTGTGCCCGGTGAAGATGGCGTCGACCTTCGGGGTCACCGCCTTCGCGATCGCGGTGGCCGGGCCGGGCAGCACCCGGCAGTCGTTCGGGCCCTCGATCTCGGTGCTGTCGCCCTGGTGCAGCAGCACGACCTGGGACTTGACGCCGAGGAAGTCGAGCAGGTTCGCGGTGCGGTTGATCGCCTCGACCTCGTCACCGAACTTCAGGCCCTTGATGGCCTCCGGTGTGACGACGGTCGGCAGGTCCTTCAGCGTCGCGCCGATGACACCGATCGGCACACCGCCTTCGAACTTGACGGTGAACGGCAGCAGCGCGGGCAGGCCGTTGGTGAAGTACACATTGGACCCGAGGAACGGGAAGTCCGCACCCTTGAACTTCTTGTCGAACTGGCAACCGTCGGTCGGGTTGCAGCCGCCGAACTGCATGCGCTGCAGTTCCTTGTAGCCCTCGTCGAACTCGTGGTTGCCGACGACGGACGCGCTCACGCCGATCTGGTTCAGGAAGTCGATGGTCGGCTCGTCGTGGAACAGCGCCGAGACCACCGGCGACGCGCCGACGTTGTCCCCGGCGGAGAACACGAGCGAGTTGCGCACCTGCGCGCGAAGCTGCTTCACGTGCGTCGCCAGGTAAGCGGCGCCGCCGGCGTCCACTGTGGTCCCGTCCGACTGCGTGACCCGGCCGCTGGAACCCGACGGCGGCTCGAGGTTGCCGTGGAAGTCGTTGAACGTGATGATCCGGACGTCCGTCGTCGGATCCGGGCGCTGGCCCGCGGACGCGGGTGCGGTGGTCACCGCCGTCGTCGCCAGCGCGGCCGCGGCGAGCACCACGAGCCGGGTTGAAAGCCTCATGCGTGTTTCCTCCGATTCGCGCCCAAGGTCCCCACACGGGCGCACGGCGGAGGATTCTGCCTCGCGGCGGAGTCAACTACCAGGGTCAAAAGACGGACGTAAAGCGAATGTCATCTAACGGCTTCCGGCGAGCAGGGTCTTCGCGACCAGCTCCGGGTCGTCGCTCATCGGCACGTGCCCGCAGCCCGGCAGCAGCGTGAACGTCCCGTTCGGCGCGACCTTCCGCAGCTCGGCGACGCGCGGCCGGGCGAGGACCCGGTCGTGCTGGGCCCACGCGATCGTCACCGGGACGCCGGTGACCGGGCCCGTGAAGCGGAAGCTGCCGCGGGACTGCGCGGCGGTCGGCTCGAAGCCCGGCGCGGTCGCGAGCGCGTGCGCGTCTTCGGCGACGATCTCGGGCGAGAGCAGCTCGGGGCGGCCGACGATCATCCCCACCAGGGCCTTCCGCCCGGCCGCCGTCGCGGCCAGCCGGCGCACGACGTTCGGCGGGGTGCGCTGGGCGAGCGCGCGGTGGGCCTTGAGCGTCGCGATCGCGTAGAGCTTCTGCCGCCGGTTCCACAGCCCGGCCGGCGACAGGGCCGTGACGCTGCGGACGAGCCCGGCGCGGCCGAGTTCCAGGGAAAGCAGCCCGCCGAGCGAGTTGCCCGCGACGTGCGGCCGGTCGAGGCCGAGCTCGGTGAAGAGGTCCTTGAACATCACCAGCGCGGGCTCGACGCCGTAACCGCCGGCCGGCTCGGGCGACTCGCCGAAGCCGGGCAGGTCGACGGCGATGACGTCACGATGCGGCGTGAGCAGCGGAAACACCGGCGCCCACGCCTGGCGGCGGTGCCCGATGCCGTGGATCAGCACCAGCGGTTCGCCGTGGCCCGCGCGGTCGTAGACAACGTCGTCCATTACCCGAGAGTAGGTCCGGGTCCGCGGAAAAGCTACAACCGCCGGTAACAGTTACTCTGCGTCCGGGTGAACCCGCGTCCCCGCGTCGGCCGACCGCTGGACGGCGTCGAGCACCCGGTGCACGCGCAGCGCGTGCCCGAAGTCCGGCAGGTCGCCCTTTAGGTGCCGCGCATAGGCGTGCGCGACGTTGTACGACGGTTCGGACGCGCGCCCGGCCAGCTGCGGCAGCTCGTACCGCGTCGGCACGGCGAGCCGCTCCAGCGTCCCGGTGCGGCTGCCGCGCAACGTCAGCTTCGAGATCCAGAACAGCGGGTCCGCGGCCTCGACGACCAGGGTGCCCTCGGTGCCGTTGATCTCCCAGAGGAAGTCCGTGGCCGGCGACGTCCCGCCACGCAGGTGCAGCGACACGATCGCGCCGCCGGTCAGCACGCCGGAGACGGCGATCTGGTCGGGCACGGTCATCGGGACGGCGTCGCCGGTGACCTCGTCGCGCACCCGCGGCCGGACGGTCGCCATCGTGGCCGACAGCTCGGCGAACCCGCCGAGCACCATGTGCAGCGTGTCGGCGGTGTGCGCGAACGGGATGGTCAGCAGCGTCGCCCCGCCCTCGGGGTGCAGCTGGTAGTCGCGGCCGGCGCGGACGCTCGAGCCCCAGTTCCCGCCGGACGCGATCAACGACGTCGAGAGCACGCGGCCGACGTAGCCGTCCTTGATGAGGTCACGCAGGTAGCGCAACGCCGGCGCGGAGCGGCCCTGCAGCCCGACGGCCGTCTGCCCGTCCTTCGCGGCTTCGGCCAGCTCCCGGGTCTCCGCGAGGCTGACGCCCAGCGGCCACTCGCTCAGCACCTGCTTGCCCGCGGCCAGCGCGGGCTCGATGAGCGCCCGGTGCTCGGGCACCTTCACGGCGACGACGACCAGGTCGACCTCCGGGTGCCGCGCCAGCTCCCCGGCGTCGCCGAAGGTCAGCGGCACGCCGTACTTCTCGCCGGCCACGCGCGCCGACTCGGCGCTGCTCGCGCTCAGCGCGCGGAGCTCGTAGCCCTCCACCGCGGCCAGCGCGGGCACGTGCGCGGTCGCGGCCCAGCCGCCGTTCGCGCTGAGCCCGACGATGCCGACCCGGACCGGTGCCATGAGCGTTCCTTTCGTTTCCCCCACAAGACTTACGTGCCGAGCGTCGCGGTCATTCCCGCGTGAGCGCAAGCCACACCAGATGGCGGCGGCCGTTGCCCCGAACGTCTTTGCTGTCTCCGGTGGGCACGAAACGGAGTCGCTCGCAGCCACGTCTCGCGCGGCGTTCCCCTCGAAGACGTGCACAGCGACGGCTTCCGCGGCCGCCGCGCGGACCGCGTCCACGAGTCGCACGGCCGGGCCGTGACCCTGTAGCTGTGGCGCAACGCACATCGGGAAGACCAGCCATTCGGCCGCACGCGAACGAGCGAGCCGGAGTTCGCCGGCGTCCGGTAACACCGGCTGTCGCGGCCACCGGCCCTGACCGATCGGCCCGTCGCCGGGTCGGCCAGTTGGCCGATGGGGGTGTCCGGCGTCCGGCTGTTCGACCGAAGCGGCACCCCGGGCAAGATCCATAACGTCGGTGGCATGACGAACGCACAGGTCACCGCCCTGCAGTACGGACTCATCGGCTTCTTCGCGCTGTGGACCGTCGTGCTGGTGCCGCAGCTGCTCACCCAGCTCGCGCGGCACGGTGGCCTGCGGCTGCGCGGCATCGTCACCACCGCGGCCGTGCTGCTCTACGGGTGCATGACCTTCGCGGTCGTCTTCCTGCCGCTGCCCGGGCCCGGCACCCGGCGGCTGAGCCAGACCGTGCAGCTGCACCCGTTCCAGTGGATCACCGACATCCACACCGAGCTGCTGAAGCACGGTGAGCCGCTGTCGCAGTGGTTCATGACGCAGACGTTCCAGCAGGCCTGCATGAACGTCCTGCTGTTCGTCCCGCTCGGCGTGTTCGCGCGGATCCTGTGGCGCCGCGGGCTCGTCGGCACCACGCTGATCGGCTTCACGGCGTCACTGCTCATCGAGATCACGCAGGTCACCGCGAACTTCGGCACCGCGCCGTACGTCTACCGGATCTTCGACGTCGACGACCTCGTGAACAACACGTTCGGCGCCGGCGTCGGCTGGGTGTTCGGAGCGCTCCTGCTGGCCCTGCTGCGGGCCAAGCCTTCAACGGTCGACGTGCAGCCGGCCCGGAGCCAGCGGATCCACCTCGCCCAGACGCGCTAACCGAGCCTTGCGCTGCAGAGCGGCACGCTTCGCGGCACGGCGGTCCTCGAGAACGACCACGATGGCCGCCACGGCCAGGACCAGCGCGACCAGCCCGAGGACGATCGGAAGCTGCACGAATCCTCCTCGGTACGACGCTGTGCGGGAGATCACACAGGGTACGCAGGTCAGTGGCGAATTCGCTACCCCCGGCAACGAGCCCGTGCGGCGAACCAGGTCCGGTCCGCGGAGAGCCAGGCGTCGAAGCTCAGGTCGGCCGAGGTCAGGACGACGTCGCGGGCAGCCGGTTCGCGAGCCGGACGACGAGCCGAACACGCGGAACCGGATGGGTGATCGACGTCGCGGGCAGGGGGACTTGTGCCGTGCCGGTCCGAAAGTCGTACCGGAGACTGGACGGGTGAACACCCGACCCACCAAGGACCAGCTGACCGCCGCGTACGGCACCACCATTCCGGACGTCATCGCGGCCGGCCTCGACGTGCTGTTCTGCGGGATCAACCCCGGCCTCTACTCCGGCGCCCTCAAGCAGCACTTCGCGCGGCCCGGGAACCGGTTCTGGCCGGCGCTGCACGGCGGCGGCTTCACCCCGCGGCGGTTCACCCCCTCCGAACAGGACAAGCTGCTCGACCTGGGGCTCGGGGTCACGAACGTCGTCGGCCGGGCCACCGCCCGCGCGGACGAGCTCACCGACGACGAACTGCGTGACGGCGGGGAAGTGCTGACCGCGAAGGTGCTCGAATTCCGGCCGCAGTGGCTGGCCGTGGTCGGGATCACGGCGTACCGGACCGCGTTCGGCTTCCCGAAGGCGCGCGTCGGCCCGCAGGAGCTGCTCATCGGAGGGACACACGTGTGGGTACTCCCGAACCCGAGCGGCCTGAACGCCCACTGGACGCCCGACGGGCTGGCGGCGGAGTTCGCCGCGCTACGGGCCGCGGTCGTGAGTCGCTAGCCCCGCTCGCACCCTGCTGACCAGTCACAACCCGCATCCAACCGGCACCTTGGACGTTAGAGGGGGACGAGCCGGGAGGACGCGAATCGACACGGGCCACCCTCAGTAGCACCCGCCGCCCCATCAGGTCGTTCTGCTCCCGGTCGAGCAGTCGTCCCGGAGGGGTTTTCTACCCAGAGTTTGCTGTAACCGGCGGGTTGGGCCATGAGGGGGAACTGGCGTCATGAGCTGCGAACTTGCGACTCGTACCAAGCAGAGGGAGTCACTTTTGGCCGGTCCCGGCAGGGGGGACCGGGTGGTGCCGGATCGCGTGAAACCGAGGGGACACGTCCGGCGTCCCAAGAGCGACGGCGCAGAGACGGAGGCCCACGATGCACGGCATCGAGCCCACCCGCAGGCCCACCGGGCCGGCCGGACCCGGCGGGCGCAGTCTCGGCGTGGCTGTCGTCGATCCGATCCCGATCTACCGCGACGGCCTCGCCGCGCTGGTCCACCGCAGCCAGGGGCTGCACTGGGCCGGCCAAGCGGCGAGCCACCACGCCGCGTTGCAGCTGTGCGAGCAGGTGAAACCGGACGTCGTCGTGCTCGATTCGGCGCTGGATCCGAACTGCCACCTGACGAAGCTGCTCAACGCCGGCGACCCGGCGCTGATCATCGTCACGCTCGTCCGTGACGCGAATCGCACGCAGCAGTACCTGGCGGCCGCCATCGCCGCCGGGGCGCACGCGATCGTGCCGCGGTCGATCGATTCACGACGGCTCGCCGAAGCGATCCGGCGGGCCCACACCGAGCGCCGGTACATCGACCCCGGACTGGCCGCGCTCACCGCCCGGCCGAAGCGCTCGACCGTGCCGAAGGGGGACCTCGCCCACGACAGCCCACCGGCGCCGCGCGGCGGGATGCCGCTGTCCAGGCGCGAATACCAGGTGTTGCAGCTGGTCGCCGAAGGGCTCGAGAACTCGGCGATCGCGAAGCTGCTCTTCCTGTCCGTCGAGACCGTGCGGACCCACGTGAAGAGCATCCTGCGGAAGCTCTCGGCCCGCGACCGGACACACGCCGTGACGATCGCCTTCCGGGGCGGGATACTGATCGTCCGAGCGGACGACGGCCACGTGCCGGTGACGGCGGACACAACGGCCATCCCCGGCAACCGCTGACCCGGGTCACGCTGCTCGAGGCCCACTTTTCGGGGGATTTCCAGTACTCGGAAGTGCGGATCTGCTTGCTCCAGTTACCCGCAGGTAATATCCTGAAGTTACCGGCGAGTAAGGCGAGTGTGTGCCCGGCCGGGGAGCCGAACACATTGGAGTGACGACATGGGCCACTACAAGAGCAACGTCCGAGACCTGGAGTTCAACCTCTTCGAGGTACTCGGCGTTCAGGAGCGCCTGGGCAAGGGTGTGCTCGCCGAGTCGGACGAGGAGACCGCGCGCGGGGTGCTGGCCGAGCTGAACAAGCTCGCGTCCGGCCCGCTGGCCGCGTCCTTCGCCGACGCGGACCGCAACCCGCCCGTGTACGACCCGAAGACCTTCAGCGTCAAGATCCCCGAGTCGTTCAAGAAGAGCTACCAGCAGCTCCTCGACGGCGAGTGGTGGCGCCTGGGCCTGACCGAGGACCTCGGCGGCTTCGGCCTGCCCCCGACCGTCCAGTGGGCCGCGTCCGAGCTGATCCTCGGCGCCAACGCCCCGCTGTTCATGTACCTCGCGGGCCCCAACTTCGCGATGATCGTGAACAAGAACGGCACCGAAGAGCAGAAGCACTGGGCCGAGCTGATGATCGACCGGGCCTGGGGCGCCACGATGGTGCTGACCGAGCCGGACGCCGGTTCCGACGTCGGCGCCGGCCGCACCAAGGCCGTCCAGCAGGAGGACGGCTCCTGGCACATCGACGGCGTGAAGCGGTTCATCACCTCCGCCGAGCACGACATGAGCGAAAACATCATGCACCTCGTGCTGGCCCGCCCCGAGGGTCCCGGCATCGAGACCAAGGCCGGCACCAAGGGCCTGTCGCTGTTCCTCGTGCCGAAGTTCCACTTCGACACCAAGACCGGCGAGCTGGGCGAGCGCAACGGCGCCTTCGTCACGAACGTCGAGCACAAGATGGGCATCAAGGCCTCGACGACGTGCGAGCTGACCTTCGGCCAGCACGGCACCCCGGCCAAGGGCTGGCTGCTCGGCGAGGTGCACGACGGCATCGCGCAGATGTTCCAGGTCATCGAGTACGCCCGGATGATGGTCGGCACCAAGGCCATCGCCACGCTGTCCACCGGCTACCTCAACGCGCTCGAGTACGCCAAGGAGCGCGTCCAGGGCGCCGACCTGCCGAACATGCTGAACAAGGCCGCGCCGCGCGTCACCATCACGCACCACCCGGACGTCCGCCGCTCGCTGATGCTGCAGAAGGCGTACGCGGAGGGCCTGCGCGCGGTGTACCTGTACACGGCGTCGTTCCAGGACCAGCTGTGGACCGGCGAAGGTGACCAGAAGGTCGCGCACGGCGTCAACGACCTGCTGCTGCCGATCGTCAAGGGTGTCGGCTCCGAGCGCGCCACCGAGCAGCTCGTGCAGTCGCTGCAGACCCTCGGCGGGTCCGGCTTCCTGCAGGACTACCCGATCGAGCAGTACATCCGCGACGCCAAGATCGACTCGCTGTACGAAGGCACCACGGCGATCCAGTCGCTGGACTTCTTCTTCCGCAAGATCGTCCGCGACAAGGGCGCGTCCCTGGCCTTCGTCGCCGGCGAGATCACGAAGTTCATCGAGTCCGAGGCGGGCAACGGCCGGCTCAAGAACGAGCGCGGGCTGCTCAAGCAGGCCCTCGAGGACACCCAGGGCATGCTGGGCTCGCTGATCGGCTACCTGACGGCGTCGCAGGAAGACCCGCAGAACATCAACAAGGTCGGCCAGCACACGGTCCGGCTGCTGATGTCCGTCGGCGACCTGCTCATCGGCTGGCAGCTGCTCAAGCACTCCGAGGTCGCCATCGCCAAGCTCGACGCGGGCGCGTCCGCCAAGGACGTCCCGTTCTACGAGGGCAAGATCGCCGTGGCGTCGTTCTTCTCGAAGAGCGTCCTGCCGGAGCTGACCGCGCGTCGCGCGATCGTGGAGGCCGCGGACAACGCGCTCATGGAGCTCGACGAAGCCGCGTTCTGAGTCACGCCCGAAGGGGCCCTTCCCGCTGGGGAGGGCCCCTTCGCCGTGTCCGGCAGACGTAGTAACGATGCGGCGGCGAGGAGGGTAATTCCCGGTACACCGTGTTTCGCCGTCACCCACCCGGGGCATTCCGACCATCGAGCCGCGGAGCCCCGGAACACCGGGACCGCGGATCCCTTGAGAGGAGAAGCGATGACTATCGCCGGCATCGTCAGCGCCATCATCATCGGCCTGATCATCGGTGTGCTCGGGCGGCTGGTCGCACCGGGCAAGCAGAGCATCCCGATCTGGTTGACGATCCTGATCGGTATCGTCGCCGCGTTCATCGGCACGGCGATCGCGCGTGGCATCGGCTACGCCGACACCAACGGGATCGACTGGCTGGAGATCCTCACCCAGGTCGTCCTCGCCGCCATCGGCGTCAGCATCGCCGCCGGGGCCTACGGCCGACGCGGCGTATCGAGGTAACGCACCAGCGCACCACCACCAGGCCGATCCGGCCCGGTTCGCCGTCGGGGGCGGGCCGGGCCGGATCTTTTTGTGTGTCACCCCATCGAGGGTTCAAACGGGCAGGCGGCGCCGGGCGGTGTCACGGTTGTTCTTATTCGGCAATCCGAGGAGGCACCCGTGCTCGGCGGACTTTGGGGCATCATCTCGACGATCATCGTGGGCCTGATCCTGGGCGTGCTGGGCCGGCTGTTCGCGCCCGGCGACCAGAAGATTCCGATCTGGCTGACGATCGTCGTCGGCATCGTGGCCGCGTTCATCGGCAACTGGCTCGCCGGCGTGTTCGGCGTCCGGGACACGAACGGCATCGACTGGATCCGGCACGTCTTCCAGATCGTCGCCGCCGTCGTCGGCGTCATCGCGGCTTCGGCGATCTACGCGCGGATCAAGGGCGGCAGCCGCGCTAACGCCTGACCGACGCGCGCGCCAGCACCACGGCGAACCCGGCTCCGACGAGCAGCAGCACGGCGGCCCCGGTCATCGTCGTGGTGATGGCGTGCGCGGACGAACCCCCGGCCAGGGTCAGGAAAGCACTCCCGAACGTCGCGACGCCGACGACCTGGCCCAGCTGCAACGTCGTGGTCAGCAGCCCGCTGACGTCCGCCGCGCTCGCGAGCGGGACGTGCGTCAGCGAATGCGCCATCAGGGACCCGAACGCCGGTCCCATCGAGAGCCCGAAGAGCATCAGCGCCACGAAGAACAGCGCGCCGCCGTGGCCGCCGTCGCGCAGGCTCAGCGCCAGCAAGGCGTACGCCGCGGCGGATCCGGCGTACCCGATCGGCGTCACCGCCGCGTGGACGCGCGCGGGCAGCTTGTGCCAGAAGAACCCGCACAGGCCGAAGACCACACCGCCGGGCGCCATGGTGAGCCCGGCCGTCAACGCCGTGTCACCCAATCCGGTCTGAAGGTGCAGGGCCAGGCAGAACAGGAAACCGCCGTACGACGCGACGCCGGCGGCCAGCGCGGCCAGGCCCGGTGCGACGCCGCGGATCCGCAGCACGTCGAGGTTCACCAGCGGATCGCGCACCCGGCGTTCCACGACCACGAACAGCACGGCCAGCAGGGCGCCGGCGACCAGCGAGGCGAACGTCCAGGCGGGCCGGCCGGTCTCGTGCCCGAGCACCAGCGGCAGCACGACGAGGACCACGGCCGGCACCGCGATCGCGAGCCCGGCGAAGTCGAGCCGACGGCCGTTCCGGGCGCCGCCACCGGGCACCAGCTTCGCCGCCAGCACAGCGACGAGCACGCCGATCGGCACGTTCACCAGGAAGATCGGCCGCCAGCCGGCGCCGAACAGGTCCGCGCCGACGAGCACGCCGCCGACCACCTGGCCGGCGACGAACGCGACCGAGATGACCGCGGTGTACGCGCTGAGCGCCTTCGCCCGCGCGGGACCGCTGAACTGCGCCTGGATGACGCTGATGACCTGCGGCATCATCAGCGCGGCGCCGGCGCCCTGGGCGATCCGGGCGACGATCAGCGTTCCCGCACCGGGCGCCAAGCCGCACAACAGCGAGAAGACCGTGAAGGCGACGACGCCGGTGACGAACATCCGGCGTCGCCCGTACAGCTCGCCGAGCCGGGCGCCGGTGATCAGCAGCATCGCGTAGCCCACGGTGTAGCCGGACACGACCAGCTGCAGCGCAGCGCCGGACGCGTGCAGGTCGGTGCGGATGTCGGTCATGGCGACGTTCACGACGGTGACGTCCAGCAGCGCCATGAACTGGCCGAGCAGCAGCACGCCGAGCATGAACCACGGCCGCGTGCTCCGGCCCGGGACGGCCGGGGCCGGGGTGGTGAGTGTCATGCCCCTGACCCTGCGGCTCTTTCGCTTGCGGTACCGAGAGTCCGGTGATGCTGGTACTGGCGGCACCTGCTTCGTTCCAAAACTGTCGTACCCCTCGGGCACTATGCCGACATGACCCAGACGCAGGTCCCCGTGAGCCACCGAGAGGAACTCGGCCGGTTCCTCAAGGCGTGCCGGGCGCGGATCGGCCCCGAGGAGGTCGGGCTCGCGCCCGGCCTGCGCCGTCGCACGAGCGGGTTGCGGCGGGAGGAGGTCGCGCTGCTCGCCGGGGTCGGCGTCACCTGGTACACGTGGCTGGAGCAGGGGCGGCCGATCAACGCGAGCGCACAGGTCTTCGACGCCGTCGCGCGCACACTGCGGCTGGACCACACCGAGCGGGAACACCTCTACCGGCTGGCGGAGCTGACCCCTTCACGGCTGCCGTCGGCGGTCGAGGTGGTGCCGGACGCGGTGTGCGAGGTCCTGCGCGCACTGGAACCGTTGCCGGCCACGGTCGTCAACGGCCGGTTCGACATCCTCGTGTCGAACGCGGCGCACGAAGAGCTGTTCTGGGAGTGGCACAGCCTGCCGTGCCTGCACAAGAACCTGCTCTGGTGCTGCGTCACTGAACCGAACGCGCGGGCGTTCCTGCTGAACTACGACGAGGAGGTGCCGCACATGGTCGCGCGGATGCGGGCCGAGTACGGCCGGCACCTCGGCGACCCGTGCTGGGCGGAGGACATCCGGCGGCTTTCGGCGCTGAGCCCGGAGTTCGCCGAGCTGTGGGCGCGCAACGAGGTCGCCGAGCCGCTGGCCCGGCTGCGGCGGTTCGACCACCCGCGGGCCGGGCGGCTGAACTTCCGGCTGACCGAGCTGGCGGTGTCGGAGGTGCCGGGCCTGCGGATCCAGGTGTCGACGCCGGACGACGCGGCCACCTGGGCGTTGCTGCCCGCGACCCGCCGCCGGGAGGGCTCATGACGTGGCTCGATCTGAGCGGGCAGGGGCTGACTTCGGTGCCGTCGGTACCGGACGACGTCACGCGCCTGGACCTGGATCGCAACCGGCTGACGTCCGTGCCCGCGCTGGGTTCCGCGTTGGAGCACCTGAGCCTGTACGCGAACGAGATCTCCGTCGTTCCGCCGTCGCTGTGGCGGCTGACCGGGTTGCGCGTGCTCAACCTGGCCACGAACTCGTTGACCGAGCTGCCACCGGGGATCTCCGCGTTGTCGTCGTTGCACACGCTCGACCTGGGGCACAACCGGTTCCCGGCGTTGCCGGACGAGCTGGGCGACCTGGCCGGGCTGACCGAGTACCTCTACGTCAGCGACAACCGGCTGACGGAGTTCCCGTCGTCGTTGTGCCGCCTGGGAAAGCTGCGGTACCTCGGGTGCACGGACAACCGGATCGAATCGCTGCCCGACCTCTCCGGGCTCGCGTCGCTGCGCGAACTCCGGCTCTACCACAACGAACTGACGGCGTTGCCGGAGTCGATCGGCGCGCTCGGTTCCCTGCGGGAGCTGCACCTGCGGGGGAACCGGCTGCGCGAGCTGCCGGCGTCGATCGGGGCGTTGAGCGAGCTGCGTCAGCTGGACCTGCGGGAGAACTCGCTCGTGACGCTGCCCGCGTCGGTGGCCGGACTGTCCAAGTTGGACAAGCTGGATCTGCGGTGGAACAAGAACTTCCGGGAGCCGTCGTGGCTGCGCGACTTCGAGGAGGCGGGTTGCATGGTCCTTCGCTGACAACTCAACACAGGATCGTCGGACGCGGTCCGTAGGTCGCGGTGTGCGACGTCCGGCGGACCTCGGCGCCGCTCGCGACGTCGTAGAGCACGCGCGTGTCGGTGACGCTGAAGCCGGGCGTGCCGATCGACGGCTGGCACGGGGTGGCGCCCCCGAACTGCACCGGCGGTGGGTCGCCGGGCGTCTGCCCGCCGGTCGAGCCCTCGACGCGGTAGTGCCGGGTGCCCCAGATCCGGACCGTCACGGAGTCGCCGGACACCACGGCCTGCAGGGCGATGCCGGTCTGGGCGTCGTCGGTCAGCTTGAGCTCGACCGGGCTGCCGTCGGCGTTGATCGCCTTGGCGTCGCGGCCGACGGGGTAGCGGTCGAGGTAGGTGTCGTGCTCGAGGTGACCGCCGTCGGCGAGGCCGGCGAGGTAGCCCGCGTTGTACAAAGTGGACGCCAGCTGCGAGACGCCGCCACCGACGACGGTCGGACCGGTGCCGTCTTCGTTGGCCGGGGCGGGCACGTAGCCGTTGTCCGCGGTGCGCGGGCCGGAGCGGCCGCCGAGGCTGAACGTCTCACCGGGCTTGACGATGGTGCCGGACACGCGATCGGCCAGCGTGCGGTTGTTCGTCGTCGCCGGGCCGGTGAGCCCGGCGGTGGTGAACTCGCCGATGACCTCCGTGATGCCGAGCGCCCCCGCGGCCTCGGTGGTCACGCTGGGCTTCGACGCGTTGTAGGCGACGGGCAGATCGCGCCCGTCGGTCTTCTTGAGGACGTCGATCAACGGGAGGAAGGTCTTCTCCCAGTTGATCTTCCGGGCGTCTTCGGACGGGTCGACGGTCGGCTGGTCGCCGGCGAAGACGATCTGCGCGTCCTTGCCGTCGGTCTCGGTGCTCGCCAGGCCGTCCTTGAGCGCGGCCTGCAGCTTGCCCTGGTCGATCCGCACTTCGACGGCACCGCCTTCGACGGGCGCGAACTGGAACGAGGAGGCGATCGCGTCCGGCTTGAGCGGCACGTCCTTGCCCTGCCCGTGCACGACGACCGGCTTGGCCACAGCGGGCACGACGATCTGCTGGAACGCGGCCTGCACCCCGGCGGCGGTCGCCCGCACCGGCGTGATGGCCATCGCCAGCTTGACGCCACCCGGGTCCAGCCAGTGCTCGGTGACGGCGTGGACGGCGCCCGCGAGATCGGTCAGCTGCTGCCCTTGGCGCGGCAGGATCGGGTAGGGCGTGACGCCACCATCGCTGCCCGGCAACGGCATGAACCCCACAGCGCCCTCGGTGGCGGCGTGGTCGAGCTTGCCGTCGGCCAGCGCGCGGACGGCCTGACTGGTCTGGTTCTCATCGGTCCGGGTAGCGACACCGACCTCGCGACTGGTGAAGAAGGACATGATCCGGGTGATCGGACTAAGCGGCTGGTGCCCGGCGAGCCCGAGGGTATTGGGCCAGTCGAGCCCCAGCCCCGAACGCGCCGGAACGAGTTCGGCCTGAACATCCCCACCGTGCACAACAACCGGCCGGGTAAGCCGCGGCTCGAGTTCCTTGCGCAGCTTGGCTTCCGCCTCGGCATGGGTCATGCCACCGACACCGATCCCGGCCACGGTAACCCCCCGCGGCACATCACCGGCACTGGAGAGAAGGTCGACGGCGTAGAGAATGACGAAGAGCCCCAGCGCGAGCCCGACGATCATCATCGTACGAGCGACACCCTTGCGCAGCTTCCGCGCCGGAGTCTCCGGCGGAGGCGGGGCCGCGGGGTTCTCGAGGAGTTCGCCAAGCAGGTCCTCAGCGAAGAGATCAGTGGTGACAACGGCATCGTCGACAGGCGCAGCACCAGGCACCGCCTCGATGGCCACAGTCTCAGCAGCGGCAGCAGCCCGCTCATCGGGCCACGGCCCAGGCGGCCCCGCATCCCCAGCGGACTCACTAGGCCAGGCCCCAGACGGCGCCGCATCTCCAACAGACTCAACCGACCACAGCCCAGACCGCGGCCCACCCTCGACAGCGGCGCGCTCATCCGGCCACGGCCCTGGCTGCGCCACGTCCGTAGCAGCAGCGGCTGGTTCATTCAGCGACTGCACAGATTCGGCACCGTCTGTGGCCGGCGCCGCGGGCTCGTCCGGCTGCAACGCGGGCTCGGCAACGAACCCCGTCTCGGCAGGCGCCACTTCAACCGCGGCCCCTTCCGGCAACGGCCCGAACTCAGCGGCGGGCCGCACCTCCGCAGCGGCCTCGGTAGCCACAGGGCTCCCGAATCCACCGGCGGCGGACGGCACCTCGACCGTAGGCACTTCCGGCGACAGCGCGGGGTCGCCGGCGGTCAGCACCTCGGCACCGGCCGAACCGATCGCCACAACGACCCCGGATTCGGCGGCGAACTGCACCTCGCCCGCAGGCCTGACCGGCAACACCCCGGAATCAGCGGCGGCTGGACCGGCCACTCCGTCCACGGCGGCCGACTCGGATTCAGCGGCGAGCTGCGCCTCACCCGCAGACCCGCCCCGCGACACCCCGAAATCAGCGGCGGCTGGACCGGCCACTCCGTCCGCAGCGGTCGACTCGGAATCAGCGGCGAACCGCACCTCGCCCTCAGGCCCGATCGGCAACACCCCGGGATCAGCGGCGGTTGACACCTCGGCACCAGCCGCTCCGTACGCGGCCGCCGACTCGGAATCAGCGGCGAACCGCGCCTCGCCCTCAGGCCGTTCCCGCAGCGACCCGGGGCCAGTGACAAGCGGCACCTCGGCACCGGCCGATCCGTCCACGGCGGTCAACTCGGAATCGGCGGCGGACCGCGCCTCGCTCGCGGGCCCGTCCGGCAACACCCCAGAGTCGGCGACAAATGGCGTCTCAGCACCGGCCGCCGCCGCTGGCTCGGAATCGGCGGCGAACTGCTCCCCGGCGGCGGACTCATTCCGCAACGACCCGGAGGCGACGGCGAGGGGCAGCTCAGCGTCGGCCGATCCGGTCGCCGTGGCAGGGTCGGATTCGGTGGTGGGTTGCGCCTCGGCAGGCGGCACCTCGGCCGCGGGCTCCTCCGTCGGCGAGTCCGAAGCAGCACCCGGCTCCGCGGCAGCCGACCCGTTTACGGCAGGTGGCTCCACAGCTGACCCATTCGTGGCGGGTGGCTCTCCGGCAGTGGCCCGGTTCGCGACAGGCAGCTCCGCGGCAGTCGCACCCCTCGTGGCGGGTGGCTTCGGTTGGCCGGCGTCCGGTGCTTCGCGCGCGTCGGCGCGGTTGTGCGCCTCGTCGTCTGCCACGCCCTGCCCTCCGCGGGCTCTAGAGGTAGAGCCCGGTGCCGTGTTCGGTCCGTTCGGTCGCTACGGCGTGGATGTCGCGTTCGCGCATCACCAGGTGCCCCTCGCCCTGGATCTCGACCTCGAGCTGGTCCTCCGGGTTGAAGAGCACGCGGTCGCCGAGATTGACGTTCCGCACACTGTTCCCGATGCCCAGTACATCACCCCACGAAAGGCGGCGCGCGACCTGCGCGGTGGCGGGGATCACGATGCCACCGCTGCTGCGCCGCTCGCCCTCTTCCGGCGACAGCCGCACGAGTACCCGGTCGTGCAGCATCTGGATCTCGAGTTTCGGCCCGTCAGACACGGTCCGCATCCTACTCGGCGTCGCGCGGCTCCCCGGCCATGACCAAGCTCAGCTCGCTCGCCCCGCCCTCCTCGAACCGCACCGGGACGCCCCAGTCCTGCCGGGTGATCCGGCACGCGGGGTGCGCACCGCCGTCGTCACAGCTCGCCGCCTGGGCGACGACCTGCAGCACACCCTCGGTCACCCCCGGCGCGAACCGGATCTTGCGGGTCAGCTCGGTTCCGGCGCCGGTGCCGTCGGCCAGCAGCTCCGGCGGTGACGCGCTGATCTCCAGCCGCGTCGACGGGCCGTACCGGTCGTCCAGCTTCTCGCCCGGCGGCGCGGTGAACACGACCGAAAAGTCGATCTCGCCGGGCGCGAGGACCGTCGGCGGGCGGCGCACGGCGTGCGCGTCGCCGGTGACCACCGAAGGCTCGCTCGCCGGCACCGGGCCGATCCGGTTGCCCGCGGACTCGACGACCAGCAGCCGGCCGTCGGTCAGCAACAGGCCCTGCGGCTCGGCGAGGCCGGTGGCGAGCGTCGTCACCTCACGCGTGAAGAAGTCGAAGCGGCGGACGGCGCCGTTGTAGGTGTCGGCGATCGCGATCCGCGCGCCGGGCAGCACGGCGAGGCCGAGCGGGTGCTGGAGCAGCGCCTTGTCGGCCGGGCCGTCGGTGTGACCGAAGGAGAAGAGGTCGATCCCGATCGCCGTCTGCACGGTGAACGAGTCGCCCGCCGGCTCGATCCAGCGCAGGGCGGACGTCTCCGCGTCGACGAGCCACAGCTTGTCGCCGTCGGCGGCGAGGCCGGACGTCTGCGCGAAGAACGCTTCGCTGACGTCGCCGTCGCGGAGGCCTTCGACGGTCGTCCCGGCGAAGCGGCGGATGCTCCCCGACACCGGGTCGAACACGCTCAGCGTGTGGTTGCCGGCCATCGCGACGACGACGCCGCCGGCCGGGCCCCACCACTCGACGTCCCACGGGCTGCTCAGCTCGACCTCGACGCCCTTGCCCGAGTCCGGCCCGTTGCGCCACTGCGCGCCGGTGCCGGCGACCGTGGTCACCTCGCCGGTGATCAGGTCGAGGCCGCGCAGCCGGTGACCAGCCGTGTCGGCGACGACGGCGTGGTAGCCGGCGCGCTCGGCGACGTCGTAGGGCAGCAGTGCGATGCCCGCCGGCTCGGTGAACGTGGCGACGTCGAACGGCCCGTCCTGCCCGCCACGCTCTCCGCTGCCGAAGCGCCGGATGACCGTCTCGCCGTCCGAAGCGAACTCGACGACGGAGTGGTGCCCGGTGTCGGCGACCAGGATGCGGCCTTCGGCGGTGGCGACGGCCTTGCTCGGGAACCGCAGCTCGCTCTGCTGCTCCTCGACCGGCACGTACGGGCTGCCGCCGCGGCGCAGCGTCCCCTTCGCTTCGTGCTTCTTCACGAGGTCGGCGATGACGCGGCGAAGCGCCTCTTCGTGCCCTTCACCGGCGGCGACGTGGACGACGTAACCCTCGGGGTCGATGACCGCCAGCGTCGGCCACGCGCGAACCGCGTACTGCGACCACAGCTCCATCTTCGGGTCGTTGACCACCGGGTGGTGGACCTCGTACCGGCGCACGGCGGCCTCGATGGACGCGCGCTCGCCCTCGTGCAGGAACTTCGGCGAGTGGACGCCGATCGTGACCAGCACGTCCGCGAACTCGGCCTCGAGCGGGCGCAGCTCGTCGAGGACGTGGAGGCAGTTGACGCAGCCGCTGGTCCAGAAGTCCAGCAGCACGATGCGGCCGCGCAGTTCGGCCAGGGTGATCGGGCGGCCGCCGGTGTTCAGCCAGACGTCGCCGCGCAGCTCGGGAGCGCGCACGCGGGCCTGCGGTCGGGGAGATGTCACGGCAAGAGTGAACTACACGCGCTCACGCTCTGTTCCGGAGTCCAGCCGATGAGAGAACAAACTCACCCGACCGGGGTCACCCCTGGCCGCACGTCAAGAGAGCAGAAAAGAACGCGCGGCGGGGTCGGGCGCCACTTACGCTCTTGGGTCATGACTCCCGTCCAGCCGACCGGCGCCCTCTCCCCGGAGGAGGCGCGGCACCTGCAGGAAAACCTCCGGGAACCGGTGCGTCCCGGGCTGAGCGAGGCCGAGCTCGACGACGTCGAGCGCCGGTTCGGCTTCCGCTTCGCCGCGGACCACCGCACGTTCCTCGCCGCGGGCGTCCCGATCGGCGACCGCTGGCCTGATTGGCGCTGCGGCAACCCCGAGCAGCTGCGCAAACGTTTGGCCTGGCCGGTCGACGGCGTCCTGTACGACGTCGAACACAACGGCTTCTGGCTGCCCGACTGGGGCACGCGCCCGGTCGGCCCCGAGGACGCGGTCCGCGAGGCGGGGCACCGCCTGGCCGACGTGCCGCAGCTCGTGCCGGTGTGCGGCCACCGCTACCTGCCCGGTCTCGCCGGCACGTCCGGTTACCCGGTGTTGTCGGTGTACCAGACCGACATCGTCGTGTACGGCTCCGACCTGCGGGATTACCTGCAGCGCGAGTTCGGCACGGGCGGCATCTGCACGGCCCCACCGGACGGCCCGCGCTACATACCCTTCTGGTCCCGCTTCATCGACTAGCTTCGACGGCGGTTTTGAGCCGCGCGAGGGTCGCGGCGATGTTCGCCGTGTTGGCCTCGCGCCGGTTCCAGACGCCGGTGACCGTCGACGTCGGCACGCGGAACCACGCCGGCCGCCGCTCCCACATGCTTTCGACGACGACGCAGCCGGCACCGGCGGGTTCGAAGTCGTACTGCCACCGCGCGACGGGCAACCCGACCGAGGTCACCTCGAAGCCGAACCGGCGGCCCGGATCGGCGTCGGTGATGGTGGACAAGGTGCTCCACCGCCTCAGGCCACGCCGGTTGTGCCCGCGGAACCGGGCGCCGACGACGGGCCCGCGCGCCCCGCCGACCCACCGGTGCCCGGCGTACTCCTCGGCGACGTCGGCCAGCCTCGCCGGGTCGCTGACCAGGTCGTACACGGCTGCCGGAGTCGCGCCGACCTCGATCCGGCCGGTGGCGTCGGGTTGGCTCATGGTGACCTCCGCGTCGAGGGTGACATACCGAGGGTATGTCACCGACCGCAGTTCAGCGAAGCTGCCTGTGGATGACTTTCGGGCGATGTGGACAACTCGACGCCCAGCGGCCGGAAAAGCCGGTTCTGTCGGGGGTGACCGATACGCTGGACGTGGGACGCCCCCCAGGGAGTGGTGGGGGCTGTCTGGGGGTCCGAGCGGGCGCCGCAGCTGGCAGGTGTGCGGGTGTCGAGGAGTGGCTTGGGGTTTCTGGGGCCTTATCGCGCTGGTTCTAGAGATCGGCAGAGAGCGCGAGACTCAGTTCTCCCGGCGCAGCATCCGGCTCACACCCGCGGCCACCGTGGTCGCCAGGATCCAGCCTGACGCCGTGAAGCCCGCCGCTACCCAGTTGTCCGCTCCGTGCATGTACCAGCGGGACTTGTTGCCGAAGTCGACGATCGGGACCAGCAGGTCCGCCGTGTAGATCACCGGGTTCCACTGCAGGCCCGTGTCCTGCTGGTTCACCACGCACCGGGGGCCGTTGGCGATGATCTGGTGGGCCTGGTCCGTGGCCGGCCAGTTGACGCAGTCGTCCGTACCCAGGCCGAACCACAGGCTGCCCAGCACCAGCAGCGTGAAGAGCCAGCCCAGCGCGCGGACCGGGCGGTAGCCGTAGCCGACCATCGACCGCTGGAGCCAGCTCCACAGCCGGACGCCGGGGCCGAAGAACTTGAAGCCGCGGGCCAGTGCCTCGTAGCGGAACTGCTGTTTGCGCAGGGCGACCGTCGACGCGTGCTCTTCGTTGCCCGCCGCGCGGAGCATGTGCGCGAGCTGGTCGTACGGGCCCGGGCGGTAGCCGCGCATGGCCTTGCGCAGCAGCTCGATGCGGTGGTCCAGGGACTTGTCGTCGTCGAGGGGGATGCCCTTCTTCAGGGCGTCGTAGCGAAAGTCCTCCAGCTCGATGCCCTCGGTCGAGGCCCAGAACGCCTCGTTGTCCGTCAACGTCCCGCAGTGCGCGCGGCGCAGCACCACGCGGCCTGCCGGGGGGCTGCTCGGCGTGAACGTGAACTCGTCCGCGGCGACGTCGCCGGCGTCGAGAGCGACGTTGAACGGCGGGAACGAGCCCAGCTGGGCGCCGCGGATGTCGACGCGCCGCGCGACCTGGGCGCCGTCCAGGTTGACGCCGCCTTCGGCGACGAACGGGCGGCTGTTGTCGTCGCGCAGCAGGAGGTCGCGGCCGATCCGGCCGGTGCGGACGTCGAGGGAGAAACTGCTGGTCGCGCGACGTCCCGGGTCCGTCAGCCGGGTGCCCGCGAGGTTGATGCTGCCGCCGACCTCGAGGCCCTGCAGGCGCAGCGTGCCGTGGATCGTGGCGTCCGTGAGCTGGAAGTTGCCGGCGATCTTCGAGCGTCGCGCGGAGAACACATCCCGGCCGGGGTGGCGGAACATCGAGTTCCAGGCCAGGAAGTTGCCGCCGATGGTGACGTCGGCCAGCCGCAGCTGCCCGGCCGGCACGCGCAGGCTGGTCGCCTCGATGTCGCCGCCGATCTCGGTGCCGTCCAGGTGCAGCGCCCGGTCGTAGTACGGCGGGGTCTTGCCGCGCACGACGCTGATCTCGGCGCCGGCCAGCCGCAGCGAGCCGCCGATCCGCGCGTTGACCATGCGCAACGTGCCCAGCGCCTGCAGGCCGTCGGACAGCTCGAGGTTGCCGTCGACGCTCAGCCGGTCGGCGACCAGCGCCGGGCGCGGGTCGAGGTACGGGTCGTTCGACTTCCACGCGTCGACGGCGATCGGGCCCTGCTGCGACACCGTCAGCTTCGCCTCGCGCAGGATGATGTCGCTGTCCACGGTGGCGCTCGGCAGGTACATGATCCCGGTGGCGGAGAAGCGTTTGCGCTGACTGGCCGGGCCGTAGTTGTCGACCTCGCAGAGCAGGCTGCCGCCGATGTGCAGGCCGTTGCCGTTGAGCGCGAAGCCGTCCGGGTTGTTCAGCGTGGCGCCGGAGAAGTTGACGTTACCGCCGGTCCGCAGGCCCGGGAGCCGCACTTCGCCGTTCGCGACCATCCGGTAGGCCAGCAGCGCGCCGGTGAGCACCAGCCGGTCCGCCTGGATCGCCTTGCCGTGCGGGTGCGAGATCACCGTCCGGGTCAGCACCATCGAGCCTTCGATCACCGCGTCCGTCAGGTTGACGGCGGCGTTCGGCATGCCGCGTTCGCGGTCGTCGCCGCGCTGGACCGTGGTCTCCTCGATCTCGCGGTCGTCGCCGTCGACCTGCACGACGCAGCGGATCAGCCGGACGTCGTTGCGGCTGCGCATGTTGCGGGCCTTGAGCCCGGGCAGCCAGCACTTGCGGAAGACCAGGCCGAGCAGGTTCGCCTCGCGCACGTCCGGCGGCTGCTCGAACCGGCAGCGCTCGAACCGGAACAGGTACTTCAGGTCCGCGGCCCGCAGGTCCAGCGTGCCGGTGATGTACGCGTCCTCGACGTAGACGATCGGCGCGTTCGTGGCCTGCCGGCGCCAGCGCAGCAACCCGCCGTTGCCGGGTTTCAGCAGCTCGGAGGCCTTGACCTCGTAGCGCTTGTCGGGGATCCCCGCGAACGGGTCCAACGGCGGCAGCGCGCTTTCGGTCGACATGGCCCGATCTCCCCTCGCCCCGCCACCAAGGTAGCGAAACCGCGGCGGAAACGGTGCCGGAACACCGTTTCCGCCGCGAGATCCTCAGGCGTTGGGGTTGAGCACGCGCGCGAGGAACGACTTGGTCCGTTCCTCCCGCGGGTCCCCGATGACCTGGTCGGGCGGGCCCTCTTCGACGACGACGCCGCCGTCCATGAAGAGCACCTTGTCCGCCACCTCACGCGCGAACTGCATCTCGTGCGTGACGACGACCATGGTCATGCCGTCCTTGGCGAGCTGCTTCATCACGCCCAGGACGTCGCCGACGAGCTCCGGGTCCAGCGCGGACGTCGGCTCGTCGAACAGCATCAGCTTCGGCTTCATCGCGAGCGCCCTGGCGATCGCGACGCGCTGCTGCTGCCCACCGGACAGCTGCGCCGGGTAGTTCTTCGCCTTGTCACCGAGGCCGACGCGGTCCAGCAGCTCCAGCGCGCGTTGCCGCACCTGGGCCTTCGGCTCGCGACGCACCTGGATCGGCGCCTCCATCACGTTTTCCAGCGCGGTCATGTGCGGGAAGAGGTTGAACCGCTGGAACACCATGCCGATGTCCTTGCGCTGGAACGCGACCTCGCTCTCGCGCAGCTCATGCAGCTTGTCGCCGCGCTGCCGGTAGCCGACGAGCACGCCGTCGACGTAGAGCCGGCCGGCGTCGATCTTCTCGAGGTGGTTGATGCAGCGCAGCAGCGTCGACTTGCCCGAGCCGGACGGCCCGATCAGGCAGAGCACCTCACGCTCCTGCACCTCGAGGTCGATGCCCTTGAGGACGTCGACGGTGCCGAAGCTCTTGCGAATCTTCTGCGCGGAAACGACCGGGGTCATCCCGACACCCCCGCTCCACCCTGCGCGCCACCGGAGCCGAACCGGAAACCGAGCATCCGGCCCGCCCACCTGGTCTTGTTCGCCTCACCGCGCGAAGTGCCACGCGAGAACCGTTTCTCGATCTGCATCTGGATCAGCGTCAGCACCGACGTCATGAACAGGTACCAGGCCGCGGCCGTGATCAGCAGCGGCACGGTCTTGTAGTTCTGCGAGTAGATGGTCTGCGCCGCGACCATCAGCTCGAAGTACCCGATGACCACGACCAGTGACGTCGTCTTCAGCATGGAGATCGTCTCGTTGCCGGTCGGCGGGATGATCACCCGCATGGCCTGCGGGAGGATGATCCGCCGCAACGTCCGCGTGCGGCTCATGCCGAGCGCGCCCGCCGCTTCCAGCTGGCCGTCGTCGACCGACTGGATGCCGCCTCGCACGATTTCCGCCATGTACGCGGCTTCGTTGAGGCCCAGGCCGAGCAGCGACGCGGTGAACTGCGTGATCAGCTGGTTGGTGTCCCAGCTGACGAACTCGGGGCCGAACGGCACCCCGAGCCCGAGCCGCGGGTAGGCCAGCGCCAGGAAGTTCCAGATGATCAGCTGCGTGATCAGCGGGGTCCCGCGGAACAGCCAGACGTAGAGCGCCGCGGCGCCCGACGTCAGCGGGTTGGGCGAAAGGCGCATGACGGCCAGCAGGATGCCGCCGACGATCCCGATCAGCATCGAGATCACCGTCAGGATCAACGTGTTCTGCAGGCCGCGCAGGATCCGGTCGTCGAAGAGGTAGTCCCCGACGACCGGCCACTGCAGCGCGTCGTTGGTGATCACGCTGCGGAGCACGATGAACGCGACGAACAGGATGATCACGCCGGCCACCCAGCGCCCGTAGTGGCGCACCGGGACGGCCTTGATGGGCTCGGCGTCGATTGGCGCCCCAGCGGGGGACGCCTCGGAGGAACTGGACACGCGAACTAAGTCCTATCTCAGCTGGCCGGGTTGATCTCCGACTTGGTGACCGCACCGGCGGCGTTCAGGCCCCACTTGTCCATGATCTTCTTGTAGGCGCCGCTGTCGATCAGCTTCTGGATCGCGCCCTGGACGGCCTTGCCGTAGTCACCGCTGTTCTTCGGCAGCACGATGCCGTAGGGCACGGTGTCGTACGGCGTGCCGACCGACTCGAGCTGACCGTTGGTCTGCTTGACCGCGTAGTCGATGACCGGGGAGTCGGCCAGCTCGCCCTGCACGCGCTTGGCGGTCAGCGCCAGGTTGACGTCGGTCTGGGCCTGCAGCTGCGTGACCTCGATGGCGGGCTTGCCACCACTGGTGCAGGCGGCGTTCTTCTTGTCGAGGTCCTCGACCTGCGTGGTGCCCTTCTGCACGGCGATCTTCTTGCCGCAGAGGTCGTCGACCTTCAGACCGTCCGGGTTGCCCTTCAGCACGGCCAGCGAGGTGCCGGCGCTGAAGTAGGAGATCATGTCGACCGACTGCAGCCGGTCGGCGTTGATGCTGAACGACGAGATCCCCATCTCGTACTTCTTGGCGCCGAGGCCGGGGATGATGCCGTCGAACGAGGAGTTCTGGAACTCCATCTGCACGCCGAGCACCTGGCCGATGGCGGTGCCGAGGTCGACGTCGAAGCCGGTGGCCTTGCCGTTGTCCTGGAACTCGTTCGGCGGGTAGCTCTGGTCCTGCCCGACGAGGACCTTGCCGTCGGTCTTGACGTCGGCGGGCACCAGCGCGGCGAGCGCGTCGTCCTTCGCGACCGTGCCTGCGTCACCCGATCCAGTACCCGCCGGAGCGGCACTGCTCGAGCCGACGTCGCCGGCACCGCTACCACCCGCGCCGCAGGCCATGGTCAGTCCGACCAGGGCGAATGCCGGCAACAGGGCGAGCGCCTTGAGCTGGGGTCCTCGGGCCACGTCGTCACTCCTCGTAGTTCTCAGTTCGTGAGAGCACGCATATTGCCACTCATCCATACCAAAGCACAGCACTGTCGAGTTACAGCGAAGTTTCGCAACGCTTCAACCAGCGTGGGAGTGTCGCGCGTTGGTGGGCACGTAGGTGAGGATGTCGTTCATGAACGCGATCCCGCCCCGGCTGCCCCCCTCCGGTCGACGCGCGCGGAAGGCGACGACCCGCCGGATCACCCGGCCGGGTGCCCGGTTCGACGGCTACCTCTCGCCGGAACGTCCGCACGCGGACGCCTACGACGAGATGTTCGCCGACGACGGCACGGTCCGCGGCCCGTACCGGGCGCTGTACGAGTCGATCGCGGCGCTCGACGCGCACGACCTCAACTCGCGGTCGCTCGCGCTGGACCGGGCGATGGTCGACCAGGGCATCACGTTCTCGCTGTCCGGTCAGGAGCGGCCGTTCCCGCTGGACCTGGTGCCGCGGGTGATCCAGGCGGCCGAGTGGTCGAAGCTCGAACGCGGGGTGGCGCAGCGGGTCCGCGCGCTCGAGGCGTTCCTCGCCGACATCTACGGCGACCGGCAGATCCTGCGCGACGGCGTCTTCCCGCGTCGGCTGATCACGTCGTGTGAGCACTTCCAGCGCGAGGCGTACGGCATCAACCCGCCCAACGGCGTGCGCATCCACGTGTCCGGTGTGGACCTGGTGCGCGACGAGGAGGGCACCTTCCGAGTTTTGGAGGACAACCTCCGGAACCCGTCCGGGGTGTCGTACGTGATGGAGAACCGGCGGACGATGGCGCGGGTCTTCCCGGACCTGTTCGCCCAGCACCGGGTGCGCCCGGTCGGCGACTACGCGTCGCACCTGCTGCGGGCCCTGCGCGCGGCCGCCGCGGCGAACGTCGCCGACCCGATGGTCGTGGTGCTCACCCCCGGCGTCCACAACTCGGCGTACTTCGAGCACTCGCTGCTGGCCCGGCTGATGGGCGTCGAACTGGTCGAAGGCCGCGACATGTTCTGCCGTGACAACGTCGTCTACCTGCGGACGACCGAGGGCGAACGCCCGGTCGACGTCATCTACCGGCGGATCGACGACGAGTTCCTCGACCCGGTGCACTACCGGCCGGACTCGGTCCTCGGCATCGCCGGCGTGCTCAACGCGGCGCGCGCGGGCAACGTCGTCGTCGCGAACGCCATCGGCAACGGCGTCGGGGACGACAAGCTCGTCTACACCTACGTGCCGGAGATGGTGCGGTACTACCTCGGCGAGAAGCCGCTGCTGCCCAACGTGGACACCTACCGCTGCTGGCTGCCGGACGAGTTCGACTACGTGATGTCGCACCTCGACGAGCTGGTCGTCAAGCCGGTCGAAGGCTCCGGCGGGTACGGCATCGTCTTCGGGCCGGAGGCGACGCCGGCGGAGCTGACGGCGTTGCGGCGGAAGGTGCGGGCGAACCGGCGCGGCTGGATCGCGCAGCCGGTGGTGCAGCTCTCGACCGTACCGTCGAAGGTGGAGGACCGGCTGGCGCCGCGGCACGTCGACCTGCGCCCGTTCGCCGTCAACGACGGCAAGGACATCTTCGTGCTGCCCGGCGGGCTGACCCGGGTGGCGCTGCCGGAAGGCAGCCTGGTCGTCAACTCGTCGCAGGGCGGCGGCTCGAAGGACACGTGGGTGCTGGCCTCCCGGACGTCCACCGCCGAACGCGAGCTGGAACAACCGGCACTGGGCGCGGTGTCCACTGTGGACGGAATGGTCGCGGAGCAGGGTCCCGAGCTGTCTCTGTCACAGCAGCAGCAACAACAGCAGCAACAGCAGAGCTAGGGGGTTCGAAGTGCTGGCACGCAACGCGGAGTCGCTGTACTGGATCGGCCGGTACGTCGAACGCGCCGACGACACCTCGCGAATCCTCAACGTCTCGGTCCACCAGCTGCTGGAGGACGCGAGTGTCGACTCGGACCACGCGAGCCGTCAGCTGCTCGCCGTCCTGGGCATCGAGTCGGAGGGCACCGAGTCCCTCGACGTCTGGAAGCTGACCGAACTGGTGGCGTACGCGAAGGACAACCCGGCGTCGATCGTCGGCTCGATCAACTCGGCGCGCGAGAACACCCGCGGCGCCCGTGAGGTCGTCTCGACCGAGCTGTGGGAATGCCTGAACGCGACGTGGAACGCGGTGCCGGACCGCCAGCGCTACGCCCGGCGCGCCGGGCCGCACGCGTTCCTGTCGTTCGTCGAGGAGCGCGCGGCGATGTTCGCCGGCCTCGCCGACTCGACGATGAGCCGCGACGACGGCTGGCTGTTCATGGTGCTCGGCCGGTCGATCGAACGCGCCGACATGGTCGTGCGGCTGCTGCTGTCCCGGGTGTCGGACCGCGCGTCGTCGCCCGGCTGGATCACGGTGCTCCGCTCGGCCGGTGCGCAGGACACCTACCTGCGCACCTACCGCGGCGCGCTCGACGCGGGCCGCGTCGTCCAGTTCCTGTTGCGGGACACGCTGTTCCCGCGGTCGGTGTTCCACGCGCTGCGGCAGGCGGAGGAGTGCCTGCAGCGGCTCGACACCGGTGGCGGGTCACGCAACAACGAGAAGACCGAGGCGCTGCGCGAACTCGGCCGGGCCCGCAGCGAGCTGGAGTTCCTGCGCCCGTCGGACCTGCTGACCGACCTGCCGCGGCGGCTCGGGACGCTGCAGACGTCGATCAAGGAGATCGGCGAGGCCGTGTCCATGCAGTACTTCAGCACGTCGCCGTGGGTGGCGTGGAGCGGTGCGGAGGTTTCGCTGTGACCTGGCAGCTTCGGGTGGCCCACCGGACGGGGTACCGGTACGCGACGCCGGCCACGCAGTCGTACAACGAGGCGCGGCTGACCCCGCGCTCGGACCGCCGTCAGACGACGGTGGCGACGCGCATCGAGACGACGCCCGCGACCCGCGCGTACCGGTACACCGACTACTGGGGCACGGTCGTGACGTCGTTCGACCTCCACGCGCCGCACACGGAGTTCACCGTGCTGGCTACGTCGGTGGTCGAGACGGCCGACGAGGCCGAGCCGATCCGCGTGGCGTCGTGGAAGGACCTCCGCAGCGACACGGTCGTCGACCACCGCACGGAGTACCTGACGCCGACCGACTACACCCCGCGGGACCTCGCGCTGGCCCGCGAGGCCCGCGCGCTGCGCACCGGCCTCGATCCGGCGGAGGCGGTGCTGGCGGTGTGCGAATGGGTGCACAAGCAGCTGAAGTACCAGCCGGGCACGACCGGCGTGCACTCCACGGCGACGGACGCGTGGAACGCGCGCGAAGGCGTCTGCCAGGACTTCGCGCACGTGACGCTGGTGATGCTGCGCGCGATCGGCATCCCGGCGCGGTACGTGTCGGGCTACCTGCACACGAGACGGGAAGCGAAGCTCGGCGAAGTGGTGGAGGGCGAGTCACACGCCTGGGTCGACGTCTGGACCGGCGGCTGGTGGGCGTACGACCCGACGAACGCGATCCCGGTGGGACCGCGGCACGTGTGGGTGGCGATGGGACGGGACTACGCGGACGTGGCGCCGCTGAAGGGCATCTTCACCGGGGGTGGGCAGTCCACTTTGGACGTCTCGGTCCACCTGACCCGGCTGGCGTAACTCTCCGTATACCGCACTTTCGCTACGAAAGTGTTGTGGAGGCCTCCTCCGGAACACTTTCGTAGCGAAAGCTCGACTTGGGTCAGCCGCGGGCGTGGGCGTCCAGGATGTGCGCGACGGCCTCCGTGACCTGCTGTGCGTACTCCAGGTGCAGCCACTCGTCCGGCACGTGGATGTTCGAGTCCGAGCCGCACGCCCCCGTGACCAGGAACTGCGCCTCCGGGTACTTGCGCGACAGCAGCCCCATGAACGGGATCGACCCGCCCATGCCCGTCGCGCGGTGGGGCTGGCCGAAGACGCCTTCGCTGACCGTCTGCAGCGCCGCCGTCAGCCACGGCGCCTCCGACGGCGCGTTCCAGCCGTCCTCCGACTGCGTGTTGTCGCCGAAGGTCACCTTCGCGCCGTACGGGACGTCCGTGGTCAGGGTGCGCTTCACGGCTTCGAGCGCCTTCGCGGCGTCGACCGTCGGCGGGAGGCGGAAGCTCAGCGTCAACGTCGTGCTCTCGCGCAGGACGTTGCCCGCGTCGGCCGGCTTCGGGAAGCCGTCGGCACCGATGATCGACAGCGTCGGGCGCCACGCGTTGTTGAGCATCAGCTCGAGCGCGTCCTCGGTGATCACGCGACCACCTTCGACCAGCGGGAACGCCTTCGACAGCGCCTCCGGGAAGTCCTTCGAGACGGCCTCCAGCTCGGCCAGCCGGTCCGCCGGGACGTCGACCTTCAGCTCGTCGAGCAGCAGTTCACCGGTGGCGCTGTCCTCGAGGCGCTCGATGAGGCTTCGCAGGATGCGGAACGAGCTCGCGACGACGCCTGAAGCGACGCCGGAGTGCTGTGCCGAGCCCAGCAGCTGGACGTTGACGTCCAGGTGCAGCATCCCGCGCAGGCTCGTGACCAGCCACAACCGCTCGTAGTCGCTGCCGCCGGCGTCGAGGCAGACGACCAGCGAGACATCGCCGATCCGGTCGGCCAGGTGCTCGACGTAGGCGGGCAGGTCGGGGCTGCCGGACTCCTCGCCGGTCTCCAGCAGCACGACGATGCGCGCGTGCTCACCGCCGGCGGCGTGCACGGCCTCGATCGACGTCGTCGCCGCGTAGCCGGAGTAGCCGTCGTCGACGGAACCGCGGCCGTACAGCCGGCCGTCGCGGATCACCGGCGTCCACGGGTCGAGGCCCTCGGACCAGCCGCCCACCGGGGGCTGCTTGTCCAGGTGGCCGTACATCAGGACGGTGCCCTCGGCCGCCGCGCCCGGGGTCGCCGGGACGTCGACGAGCAGCAAGGGGGTCCGGTCCGGCAGCTCGACGACGTCGATCGTCGCGCCCGGCAGGTCGCGCGCGGCGATCCACGCGCGGACGTGCTCGACGGCGGCGGCCAGGTGCCCGGTCTTCGCCCAGTCGGCGTCGAACGCCGGGGACAAGGCGGGGATGGCCACCAGCCCGGACAGGCTCGGGATGACGTCGTCGGTCCAGCCGGACACGACGGATTCACGAACGGATTTGTGCTCCACGGCGTCCATCGTGCCACGCGGGTTCCGGCGTGCGGCACATCACAAGGTCGACTCCGCAGGGCACAAAGACGCACACGCACAGGTACGCACCCACGCGTGCGAGCCTGGTGAACGCGCGGACCGGCGCCATACTCTCGTAGGTCCAATGCTCGGGCTTCCTAGCGTTTTGCCTGTTCAGAGCCCGTTTCTCAGCAACAAATCAGCAACCGCGTCTGACCAAGACGTGGACCTTCGTGCCAGGATGTCGGCGTGAACCGTCAACGCCGACGGTGACCGAGCGCTTCGGAGACCCGAAACGCTGGTCCCCGCCGGTGCAGTCGCTGTGGTCGCCACAAGCGGCCGCCAGAGGCACCGACACCGAGGAGCAACGCCCATGCCGTCCGAACAGTGGACGCACCCGGAGCCTGGAGATGGACCGGCCGCCGTCGCGGCCCAGCCTTCCCCCGAGCAGGTGATCGCCGGATTGCGAGCGACCAGCGAAGGTGGCGCTGAGCTGACTCAGCTGCTCACCCCCGAAGGCGAGCGGGTCCCGTCGCCGCAGTTCGACAAGTACGTCGACGACATCGACGACGAAGCCCTGCGCAACCTGTACCGCGACATGGTGCTCGTCCGCCGCGCGGACCGCGAGGCCAACGCGATGCAGCGCCAGGGCCAGCTCGGCATCTGGGTCCCGCTGCTCGGCCAGGAGGCCGCGCAGATCGGGTCGGGCCGCGCGCTGAAGCAGAACGACATGGCGTTCCCCAGCTACCGCGAGCACGGCGTCGCGTACGCGCGCGGGGTCGACATGAAGGACCTGCTGGGCATCTTCCGCTGCACCGACCACAGCGGCTGGGACTACAAGGCCCACGGCTTCCACCCGTACTGCATCGTCATCGGCAACCAGGTGCTCAACGCCGCCGGGTACGCGATGGGGCAGCGGTTCGAGGGCAAGGTCGGTGACGACGACGGCGAAGCCACGATCTGCTACTTCGGTGACGGCGCGACCTCGCAGGGCGACGTCCACGAGGGCTTCGTCTGGGCCGCGGTCTACGACGCGCCGCTGGTGTTCTTCTGCCAGAACAACCAGTGGGCGATCTCCGAGCCGACCGAACGCCAGTCGCGCCTGCCGCTCTACCAGCGCGCCCGCGGTTACGGCTTCCCCGGCATCCGCGTGGACGGCAACGACGTCCTGGCCTGCCTCGCGGTGTCCCGCTGGGCGCTCGACGAGTGCCGCCACGGCAACGGTCCGGTGCTGATCGAGGCGTTCACCTACCGGATGGACGCGCACACGACGACCGATGACCCGTCGCGCTACCGGCTCTCCGACGAGCTCGAAGAGTGGAAGCTCAAGGACCCGATCGAGCGCGTCCGGGCCTTCCTGGCCCGCAAGGGCGGCGCCGACCACGACTTCTTCGACCAGGTCCAGGCCGAGGCCGACGCCTTCGCCGCGGACCTGCGCGAGTACACGTTCAACATGCCGGAGCCGCCGCCGGAGCGGATCTTCAGCAACGTCTACGCCGAGGGCAACCCGGTGCTGGACGCGCAGCGCGAAGAGTTCCTGTCCTACCTCGACGGCTTCGCAGCGGCGGGTGAGCACTGATGACCGACCTCCAGAAACTCACCATCGGCAAGGCGCTCAACCTCGGCCTGCGCCGGGCGATGGAAGAGAACCCCAAGGTCCTGATCATGGGCGAGGACGTCGGCAAGCTCGGCGGCGTCTTCCGGATCACCGACGGCCTGCAGAAGGACTTCGGCGAGCAGCGCGTGCTGGACACGCCGCTGTCCGAGTCGGGCATCATCGGCACCGCGGTCGGCCTGGCCGTGCGCGGGTTCCGGCCGGTGTGCGAGATCCAGTTCGAGGGCTTCATCTTCCCCGGGTTCGACCAGATTTCGTCCCAGCTGGCGAAGCTGCACTACCGGACGCAGGGCAAGATCAAGATGCCCGTCGTGATCCGGGTGCCGTTCGGCGGCGGGATCGGCGCGGTCGAGCACCACTCCGAGTCCCCGGAGTCGCTGTTCGCGCACATCCCGGGCCTGAAGGTCGTCTCGATCTCGAACGCCGTCGACGCCTACTGGGGCATCCAGGAAGCGATCAAGTCGGACGACCCGATCCTGTTCTTCGAGCCCAAGCGGCTCTACCACTCGGGCGCGCTGCGCGCGGAGATCGACGTCGCCGGCACGCCGTCGCCGGTGTTCTCCTCGCAGGTCGTGCGCGAGGGCACGACGGCGACGGTCGTCGCGTACGGCCCGACCGTGAAGGTCGCCCTCGACGCGGCCGCCGCGGCCGCGGACGAGGGCAAGTCCCTCGAGGTCATCGACCTGCGCACGCTCTCGCCGCTGGACCTCGGCCCGGTGTTCGAGTCGGTGCGCAAGACCGGCCGGCTGATCGCGCTGTCGGAGGCGCCGTCCGAGTCGTCGCTGACGTCGGAGATCGCCGCGCGCGTCCAGCAGGAGTGCTTCTACTCGCTGGAGGCGCCCGTCCTCCGGGTGACCGGGTTCGACACGCCGTACCCGCCGGCCAAGCTCGAGGAGCACTACCTCCCCGACCTGGACCGGGTGCTGCACACCATCGACCGCTCGCTCGCCTGGTAAGGGGGATTTCCGCGTCATGCCAACGTTCAAGCAGTTCCCCCTGGCCGACACGGCCGAGGGGCTGACCGAAGCCGACATCCTTTCGTGGCACGTCAAGCCGGGCGACACGGTGACGGTCAACCAGATCGTGGTCGAGATCGAGACCGCGAAGGCCGCCGTCGAGCTGCCGATCCCGTGGGCCGGCGTGGTCACGGAGCTGCACGTCGAGCCGGGCCAGACGGTGGAGGTCGGCACGCCGATCCTCACCATCGACGTCGACCCGGGCGGCGCGGCGGCTCCGGCTCCGGCCGCTTCTCCGGCCGCCGCTTCGGCTCCGGCCGAGGAAGAGGAGATGAAGCCGCTGGTCGGCTACGGCTCCAAGGCCGTCGTCACGCAGCGGCGGGCCCGGAAGGGCGCGGCGCCTGCTCCCGCGGCCGCCGTCGCCGCACCTGCTCCTGTCGCCCCTGCTCCTGCCCCTGTTGCGCCCGCTCCTGCCCCTGCACCTCGGGGCGGTTACGTGCCGCTGGCCAAGCCGCCGGTGCGGAAGCTGGCCAAGGAGCTGGGCGTCGACCTGCACGCGCTGACCGGCACCGCCGACGGCGGCGTCATCACGCGGGACGACGTCCACAAGGCGGCCAACGGCTCCGCCCCGGCCGCCGCGACTGTGTCCACTGTGGACTCGGGTTACGACCCGGCCACCCGCGAGCGGCGCGTCCCGATCAAGGGCGTCCGCAAGATGACCGCGGCCGCGATGGTGCAGAGCGCGTACACCGCTCCGCACGTCACGGAGTTCCTGACCATCGACGTCACGCCGATGATGGAGTTCCGCGAGAAGCTGAAGAAGTCGCGGGAGTTCGCCGGCGTGAAGGTCACGCCGCTGACGTTCGCGGCGAAAGCCGTGTGCCTGGCGGCGAAGCGCACGCCGGACATCAACGCGGTGTGGGACGAGGCGGCGCAGGAGATCGTCTACAAGGACTACGTGCACCTCGGGATCGCGGCGGCGACGCCCCGCGGCCTGATCGTGCCGAAGGTCCGCGACGCCGATTCGCTGTCGCTGAAGGAGCTGGCGGGCGCACTGACCGCCTTGACGGAGGTCGCCCGCCAGGGCAAGACGTCCCCGGCGGACATGGCGAACGGCACGATCACGATCACCAACGTCGGCGTGTTCGGCGTCGACACCGGCACGCCGATCATCAACCCGGGCGAGTCCGCGATCCTGTGCCTCGGCGCGATCAAGGACCAGCCGTGGGTCGTGGACGGCGAGATCAAGGTCCGCAAGGTGCTGCAGCTGTCGCTGAGCTTCGACCACCGCGTGGTCGACGGCCAGCAGGGCTCGGAGTTCCTGGCCGACGTCGGCGCGCTGCTGGCCGACCCGGCCATGGCGATGACCTACTGATCGTCCGTGAAGGCCTCCTTACCGGCTCTTACGGCCGGTAAGGAGGCCTTCACGGCTCTCGGACGACGAACTTCCCGGCGTCGAGGTCGACGCGGGTGCGCGGCGGGGCGCCGTCGGCCTCGTCGTCGACCAGCATCAGCTGGACCTGGCGTTGCTCGAGGTCGTGGTGCTTCGTGCCGCCGAGCAGCGCTTCGACCTCCTCGGTCGCGGCCACGCTCGCCACCCGCTGGCCGTCGCCGCGGCGGTGCCACGGGAGGAACCGGCGGCCCCAGACCTCGAGCACGGCCAGCAGGAACAGCAGCACGAGCAGCATCGGGAACGCCATCGCCCAGACCACACCCATGAGAGCCAACTTATACTCGCTTGACGGAGTGAGCACTCACTCCGCACACTGGTGCCATGACACCAGCACCCGAAACCCGGCGTAGAGCGCCGGGCATGAGCGCCGAAGCCCGGCGCAGCATGATCGTGCACGCGGTGCTGCCCCTGCTGATGGAGCACGGGGCCACCGTCACCACGAGCCAGATCGCCCGCGCCGCCGGCATCGGCGAGGGCACCATCTTCCGCGCGTTCAAGGACAAGGACGAGCTGTTCGACGCCTGCACGGCCGAAGCCCTGCGTCCCGACCACGTCCTCGACGCCATCGCCGAAATCCCCGTCGACCAGCCGCTCGAAGACCGGCTCGTCGAAGCCGCCGAAGCGCTCGGCGCCCACCTCGAGCGGATGGGCGCGCTGATGGGCGCCCTCCACGCGTCCGGCCGGATCAAACACCGCGACCCCGAGCAGCGCCTGCGCGGCAGCTGGAAGGGCGGCCGCCGGGAGTCGATGGCCGCCATGCGCGGCGCGATGACCGAGCTGTTCGAGCCCGAGAAGGACCGGCTCCGGCTGTCGCCCGAGCACCTGGCCGCACTGTTCCTCACCATGCTGTTCGGCGGCCGCCGAATGGCCCCGGACGACGACGCGCCCACCACGCGCCAGGTGGTCGATCTGTTCCTGCACGGCGCGTTGGAGGCTGAATGATCCCGGGTGGTGGGGGCGGGATGGAGTTCGCGATCGCCCGGCGCGGCCGGCGGCGAGCCATCTCGACAGTCCCGGACAGCGGACTGACCGGCCCGGTCGACATCCCGGAGCCCAAGCAGGACGACCAGCCGAAGGACTGGCGTTCCCGGCTGAAACGCGCGAAGACGTCGGTCTCGGGCACGGTCCGCGGCCTGCCGAAGGTCGTGAAGCTGACCTGGCAGGCGAGCCCGATCCTGACCATCCTGCTGGCGCTGATCACGCTGCTGTCGGGCCTGCTGCCGACGGCCACCGCGTACATCGCGAAGCTGCTGCTCGACTCGGTCGTCGCGGCGATCCAGCACCGCGGCACGACGATGGACATCGTCAACGTCGCGTTGTTCCAGTTCGGCGTGCTCGTCGCGACCGCGGTCAGCAGCGCGGTGACGTCGATCGCGCAGACGTTGCTGCAGGAGCGGATGACCCTGACCATCCGCCACCAGGTGATGGCGCACGCCAGCGAGCTGCACCTGGCCTACTTCGAGGGCTCGGCGTCCTACGACATGCTGCGCCAGGCCGCGCAGGAAGCGCCGACGCGCCCGCTGTCGATGATGAACTCCGCGCTGGGGCTCGTGCGGACGCTGATCACGTTCGGCAGCATGATCGCGCTGCTCGTGGCCGTCAGCCCGCTGCTGGCGCTGGTCGCGCTGCTCGCGCCGATCCCGGCGTTCATCTCGCAGTCGAAGTACGGCTCGCGCGCGTTCTGGCTCACCTTCCTGATGTCGCCGATCAAGCGGCGGATGGACTACCTGTCCTCGCTGGTCACGACGGACACCTACGCCAAGGAGACGAAGCTGTTCGGGCTCGGCCCGTACTTCGTCGACCGGTTCCGCCGGCTCGGCGTCGTCTCCTACGAGCGGCAGCGGAAGCTGACGATCAACCGCAACATCAGCTCGACGTCCTGGGGCCTGCTGAGCACGTTCGTGGGCTCGGCGATCGCGTTGTACATCGCGCTGGAGGCCGTCGGCGGGCGACTCACGCTCGGTGACCTGGCGCTGTACACGGCCGCGGCGACGTCCGTGCAGACGTCGGTGTCCGGGCTGTTCACGGCGTTTTCCGGGATGTACGAGAACAACCTCTACCTCGACACGCTCTACCGCTTCCTGGGCACGAAGCCGGAGATCACGGCGCCCGAGAAGCCGCGGCCCATGCCGTCCACAGTGGAGGGTCACATCGAGTTCGACTCGGTGACCTTCGCCTACCCGGGCGCGGAGGAGCCGGCGCTCGACGGCGTCAGCTTCGAGATCCGCCCGGGCGAAACAGTCGCTGTCGTGGGCCGCAACGGCGCGGGCAAGTCGACGCTGTTCAAGCTGCTCTGCCGGCTCTACGACCCGACCGGCGGCCGGATCCGCCTCGACGGCGTCGACATCCGCGAGTACGACCCGGACGAGCTGCGGACGCGGATCAGCGCGATGTTCCAGGACTACGTGACCTACCAGGGCACGGCGGCGGAGAACATCGGCCTCGGCGACCAGACCCGGCTCGAGGACCGGCCCCACATCGAGGACTCGGCCCGCCGAGCCGGGGCCGACGAGCGCATCGAGCGGCTGCCGAACGGCTACGAAACGCCGTTGGGGCGCTGGTTCGACCAGGGCGTCAGCCTGTCCGGCGGCGAGTGGCAGAAGATCGCGCTGGCCCGGGCGTTCCAGCGGGAGGCGCCGATCCTGATCCTCGACGAGCCGACGTCGGCCCTGGACGCGCAGGCGGAGCACGACCTGTTCGCACGCCTGCGCGAACTGTCCGAGGGCCGCACGACGCTGTACATCTCGCACCGGTTCTCGACCGTGCGCCAGGCGGAGCGGATCCTGTTGCTGGAGCACGGAAAGGTCGCCGAGTACGGCACGCACGAGCAGCTGATGGCGGCGAAGGCGGGCTACGCGGACCTGTTCACGCTCCAGGCGCAGGCGTACCTGGACGAGATTCCGAGCTAGGGCACGAGAAGGACCTTGCCGACGCCTTCGCGGCTCTCGACCCGGGCGTGCGCCTCGACGACGTCATCGAGCGCGTACGTCCGGTCGATCACGGGTGTCAGCGTGCCGTCACCGACGAGGCCCAGCGCCTCGCCGGTGGCGGCACCGGCGTCCTTGCCGTAGGCGTCCGGCCCGCCGAAGCCGATCAGCGTGAGCCCACGTGGGATGAGATCGCGACCGTGATCGCCGGGAACTCACCGCTGAGCAGGCCGTACGCGAGAACCCGCCCACGCGGCACGACCTTCGGCAGGACTTCGGCCGCCCGCGGCCCGCCGATCGACTCGAAGACGACGTCGATCCCGTCGGGGGCCTGGGTTCGCCAGTCCGGATCGTCGTGGTCGAGCACGACGTCGGCGCCCTTCACGGTCTTCCCCGCACCCGCGGTCGCGACGACCCGCGCGCCCGCGTCCTTCGCCAGCCGCGTCAGGTAACCACCAATCGACCCGGACGCGGCTTCGACCAGCACGGTCTCGCCGTCGCCGACGTCCGCCGTGCGAAACAGGACGAGCGCCACCGACGCGGGCACGGCGGCGGCGACCGCGCTTTCCGCGGAGACGTGCGCGGGAACCAGGGTGTACCTGCTCGAGGCGACGACTTCGGCGTAGGCGCCACCGACGTAAGACATGCTGACAACGCGTTTGCCGATCAATTCCGGATCGTCAGCCTCGACGACGACACCAGCGGCCTCGTGTCCGAACACCGCGGGCTCCCCACCGGGCAGCATCCCGGCCCGCAGCTGAGTTTCGTAGAACGGCACCGAGATCGCCTCGACGCGGATCAGCACCTCGCCTTTGCCGCGCGTGGGCTCAGGTCGTTCCTCGACCTTCAGCACTTCAGGACCACCCGTGCCGTGCTGCACCACTGCTCGCATGTTGGTTCTCCCCAGCAACTGGACCATCGGTCAACTTACGGTCGCCTACTATATGGACCGCCAGTCAACTTGTCGAGGAGCATGTATGGAACGCGCCGACGCGGCCCGCAACCGCCGCGCGATCCTGCGCGCGACCGAGGAACTGCTGGCCACCCAAGGCTTGGAGCACGTCTCGATGGACCGCGTCGCACAGGCGGCCGGCGTCGGCAAGGGCACGGTGTTCCACCGCTTCGGCAACCGCGAAGGCCTGATGCGCGCGGTGGTGGAGGAGCGAGTCCGAGCGCTGTCCACGGCCCTTTCCGACGGACCGCCGCCGCTCGGCCCGGGCGCCCCACCGGCGTCGAGGCTGGCGGCGTTCTTCGACGCGGTGGTCGACTTGGCGACGAAGAACGTCACGGTGATGGCGGCGTTCGAGCAGGCGTCGACGGACCGCCTGAACAGCCCGATCTACCTGTCGTGGCACGCACACGTGGCAGGCTTGCTCACCGCGGCGGCCCCGTCGCTGGACGCGGACCTGATCGCACACCTGCTGCTGGGCTCGCTGCACAGCGACCTGATGCTCCACCTGCTGCGCACCGGGGAATCCCACCGCTTGGCGCTGGGGTTGCGATCAATGATCGAGACGCTCCTGCGCTGACCGCCGGACGCACCGCTCGGGGATTTGGTGCCGCTGCGCAACTCGACGTTGCGGAGGTTCAACCAGGCAGGCGCGCGTTCTCGAACCGCAGAGGACGTCTGCGTAGTCTCGCGCTCGGCCTTCTCGACGGCGAGAGCGTGCTCGTTATCGGTCGCCCGCTGCTTGCGGTAGTTGACGGCCAGCAGCACGACCCCGCCGAATCCGGCGACCACGCAGAGGGCGATCTTCAGCAGGTCGAGCACCTGGGTGACGTCGAAGACTGCGGCATTCGGCAAGTGCGGCCAGCCGAGGAACCACAGCAACCCGCAGGCGGTCACGCCCGCGACGACGATCCCGATGAACAGCCACGCGAGAACGGACATCTCAATGCACCCTGAGCTGCGGAAACGTGAGCCGAGACCGTCGCCGTCTCACGCTGATCGCGACCGCGGCAAGCACGGCGAGCGCGATCAGGAGCCAGCGAGCCAGTCGGACACGATCGGTGAGACTAGCCGGTGGCCCGCGGACCCGGGAGCAAATCGGACAGCTCGTTCGTTGTCCCGGTATGGCTGTCGCGTTCCTGCTCTACGTCTTCGCCGAGATCGCCGCGATCTGGGCGGTCGGCTCGGCCGTCGGCGTGCTCGGCACGCTGGGCCTCCTCCTGGCCGGCGCCTTCATCGGCTCCTGGCTGGCCCGCCGCGAAGGCGCCAAGGCGATGCGCGCGTTCATCGAGACATCCCGAGCCGGGCGTTCGGCAGAGAAGGAACTGACCGACGGCATGCTCGTCGGCCTGGGCGGGGTGTTGATCCTGATCCCGGGGTTCGTGAGTGACGTCCTGGGGTTGCTGTTGATGCTGCCGCCGTCACGCGCGGTGGCCCGTCGGCTGTGGCTGAAGCGGATGGAGAAGCGAGCGCTGAAGTTCGCCAACCAACGCCGCGGGCCGGTGATGGTGGTGGACAGCGAGGTGGTGCCGCCTTCGTCGTCGTCCTCGGAGGAGAAGCCGCACCCGGTGATCGAAGGCCGCGTCATCGAAGGCTGACAACCCGTACGACCGACACGCCATGCAAGCATTGCTGGGCGTTGCAAGAGGTCAGCGTTAGGATCGAACGCGTGTTCGCCCTACGTGATCGCGTTCTCGACAGCCGTGACGGCGTCTGGCAACGGCACGTGCTCCCAAATCCGCACCACTTGCCAGCCAGCCTCCTCGAGCGCGCCCGTGACCAGCTTGTCGCGGTCGACGTTACGCCGGAGCTTCGGCGTCCAATACCACTCGTTGCTCGTCGGTTGCCTGCCGTGCTGGGGGCAAACATGCCAGAAACAGCCATCAACGAAGACTGCGACTTTGCGGCTGGTGAAGACGATGTCAGGGCGGACTCGTACGGCATCGAGCACGATCGGCAAGTCCTTGCGATACCGGTAACCGAGCCGATGCAGCGCTTTACGAAGAGTCACCTCGGGCTTCGTGTCGGTTCGCCGATTGGCTTTCATGTTGCGAGATCGGCCCTCGTTCGCGGCAGCAGGGTAGGGCTTCGGCTTCGCCTCGTTCTCAGCTGCCGGGGGCGTTACACGGCGCGGCATGCGCCAGATAGTCTCAGGCGCCACATCGCTACGCCACCCCCGGAAGGACTCCGATGACCCGCGCATCCGACGACAGCTCCTTCGAAGTCGTCGAGCTGTGCGCAGGCGCAGGTGGCCAAGCCCTGGGCCTCGACCGAGCGGGGTTCAAGCACCGCCTGGCCGTCGAGCTCGACGCCAACGCCTTCCAGACCCTGCGGACGAACATCCGGGGGCAAATCGAGATCAACGAGGAAAAGCGCGACATCGTCCTGCAGGGCGACGTCGCCGACCCCGCTGTCTTCAACCCCGAAGAGCACCACGAGGTCGCATTGCTGGCCGGCGGAGTTCCCTGTCCCCCGTTCACGATCGCCGGAAAGCAGCTGGGCGCGAGCGACGAACGTGACCTCTTTGCCTGGGCCGTCGAGCAGGTCGACAAGGTCCGGCCGCGCGCCCTGATGCTCGAAAACGTACGCGGGCTCAGCTTGCCCCGCTTCTCGGGTTACCGGCAGTACGTCCTGGATCGTCTCGCCGAGTTCAAGTACGTCGCCGAGTGGCGGCTGCTCAATGCGTGCGACTACGGAGTCCCCCAGCTGCGCCCTCGGTTCGTCCTCGTTGCCATGCAGGAAGAGGATGCCAAGTACTTCAAATGGCCGGAGCCGGTCGCCAAGCAGCTCACGGTCAGCGCCGCCATCTCCGACCTCATGGGCGCGGACGGCTGGGAAGGGCTCGAACAATGGATAGAAGACGCTGACAAGATCGGTCCCACCATCGTCGGTGGCTCCAAGAAACATGGCGGCGCCGATCTGGGGCCGACCAGAGCTAAGCGCGCCTGGGCTGAGCTCAGCGTCGATGCGATGGGCCTCGCCGACGCCCCGCCGGCATCAGACGCCCGGTTCAGGACCGAGAAAAACCAAGCTCCTGGCCCGAAACTGACGAACGAAATGGTAGCCCGCATCCAGGGCTGGCTTCCCGGATACGAGTGGACGTTCACCGGGCGGAAGACGACTCGCTACCGGCAGATCGGCAATGCCTTCCCTCCCCCGGTCGCCGAAGCCGTGGGAACGGCGATCATGAAGGCTCTCAAACACGAGGGCAATACCGTTTCGCGCGAGACCTCGAGCCACGACCCCGTGTACAAGGTTCTGCAGGAGCTGGGGGGATACGTCCCCGCCGAGGTGATCATCAAGCGGGCCAAGCTTCGCAATGGGGTCGCCGAGCTGGAGGAACGTATTGCTCAGCTGCGCCGTGACTTCCACGTTCCCTACGAGCGGGCATCCGACTCGACCTTGACCTACCGACTAGGTGAATTCAAGGCGTTCATCGGGCAGGAAGACCACGACCGTCACGAGAAGTTCAGCCAGAACCGGGCCAAGATCAGCTAGCGTCCGGCTTCCGGACGTGGGTGAGCAGCGCATTGACGTCCGCAGAGTCCATGCCCGCGACAACGGACGGCTCCTCGAACGGGTCGCCGAGCTGCTGAACAGCAGCGTCGTCGAGAAGCTTGCCCATGAACTCGAGCTTCTCCCCGAGCCTCATCGCCACGATCTCGTCGACGGTTCCGCGCGTCGCCAGAACGGTTATCCGGGTTTCCGTGTCAGGCGCCAAACCTAGCCGGTGAATACGATCCAAGCTCTGCAGGAACCGGCCGGCCTGGAAGTCGCGGTCGACGTAGACAGCGTCGTGGCAGACCTGGTGCAGGCTGATGCCTTCACCCAGAGTCGCTGGGTTAGAAATGAGCACTGCACAATCTGGATCATTGCGGAAGGCCTCAATCTGTTCTTCACGATCGACGGTGCCCCCGTGCACGACAGCCGGCTGGAAGTCGGCGAGAAGAACTTCGAGGGTGCTAATGGAGCGGACGAAGCTGGCCCACACCAGTGTTTTCCGCTTTCGCTCAGCGTTCTCCTTCACGATCGCCAGCACCTCTTGGTACTTCGGCGGCATCTCGTACTCGGAAAGTGATCCGAGCAGCAGGTGCAGCGGATCGTTGGGCGGGACCTCCAGCGGCGGAACCTGAAGTGACAGTGGTTCGTACTTGGAGGCCCCCTCGGCCAGGAGCGCCGGGCTCGTCGCAGCCATGATCAACCTCAGCACAGTCCGGCCGAGCGCATCAAAACCGGACCTGCTCCGCTCAGCTCTGGCAGAGAACCGCCCGACAATGGCGTCGTAGATCTCCCGGTGCAGTGGAGGGAGGTCGACCATGCGCATGCTCAACGACACCGGCGGCAGCCCGAGTTCTTTCTTGGTGGTCCTGGTGTACAGAGGTTTGAGCACACGGCTGGCATGGATCAGATTGCCGCCGTCGATCGCGTTGGTGACCACGCGCCTCCCGCGGCCAGGCCACACGAAAGCCATCAAGCTTTCGAGATCTCGGGGACCGTTCGGGGCGGGCGTACCGGTAAGGATCATCCTGATCATGCTGAGTGGGCCCAAGGCCATGCACGCAGCTCCGTACACGCCGGCGCTCCCGAGCTTCATTCGGTGCGCTTCGTCCAGGATCATCATCGTCGGCGTCTCCTGCAGCCAGCTGGTGATGACCCCTTGCGATCGATCCAGGCGCTCGTAGTTCACCAGCAGCACGTCCGCGGACAACGACGACCTGCCGTCGTAGACCTGGACATCGAGCGTGTCGGCGAAGCACTTCTCTCCCTCTTCCTGCCACGCCTCGTACGCGGATTTCGGGCAGACGACGAGTAGACGCTGTACGCGACGGCGCCGGCGAAAAGCGGAAAACGCCGCCAGAGCCACGCGGGTCTTACCCGCGCCGGGAACGCTGAAGTTCGCACCATGGCCGAGCGAAACGAGCTTTGCTACGTCCCGCCGCTGAAACGGCGTGAGGTCGCCAGACCAGCCGGGCTCGAGCTGGTCAACGACCTCGTCTTCGCGGACGACGAGGTCGTCTTCCTCACCGTCGAGGAGACGTTCCGACCGTTCCGCGTCACTGATCATCTCCATGACCAGGTTGCGGAACGAATCCTCCCAGACGACCGACTCCGGCGCCGGCCACTCGGCCAGCACCTCGACACTTCCGATGAACTCGTCGATCGGGATCAGCGCAACAAGATGCTCTGTCATCTGGCCGTTAGGGAAAGCAGCAAGAAGGCTAGCGAGGTTCTCCCGGAACTGGCCTACGGTCTGCAACTTCGCCTGTGTCCGGGTCAGGTCGAAACCGATGAGCAGGCTAGAAACGGTTTCCTCCACTCAGGACTCCAGTTCGAGGATCTGGCGCAGCCACGCAACCCCTTCGTTCTGCTCCTCGACCGTCCGGGACGTCTCGACAGCGAGGCCACGCAGGCTTCGGCGGAAGCTCAGAAGCGCATCATTGAACGCCTCCTCGTCGAGCGCCCGGGACGCGCGCGACATGACCAGCTCCGTGATGCACTGATCAATCTCCGCCGTTGCGGAATTCAGCCGGTCCGGCGCCGCCTGCTTGCGCTTTCGCAGCTGTATCTGGCGGCCGGCTCGCTCGATCGCCTGGTTCATTGCTTCCTTGAGTTCCGCAGCTTCCTCGACCGGTTCACCCGCATACCCGCTGGTGTGTGTGATCTCAACCGTGCGCGCCTTGAGCACGGTGTTCGTCAGTTCACGGGCGGCTGCCACCTCGTCCGACGCGCCCTTCACCGAGACACCCAAACCTGGAATGGCCACCGTCGCCGACGCCGACTCGGGCTTGAGCTCAGCGGGCAGAACTTTGTCCAGGTAACGCGACTGGAAGTCCGACTCGATGAAACGGACATCGGTCTTCGAGAAGCCGAGCATGATCGCCGCGAGCCGCGACTCCTTGGTCAGCTCTGCACGCTCACCGTTCGCTGACAGATCCTTCCGGTAACGCCTGTGCAGTTCCTTCAGTTTCTCCTGGTGATCTTCGAACGCTACGAGCGGAATGCGGTGCCCGTTCACCTCGCTGCGTTCGATCAACGACTTGATGCTAGCGAAGACCCACTGGTCCTGCTTGCAGGCCGGCACGGTGGTCCGGAAGATCGCGGCGATCTTCGCGATCGGCAGGCCCTGGTTCACCAGCTCGTCGATGGCCAGCAGCCGGTTGATGTAGGAATAGTCGCGGCGGTGCTCTTTCCTGAGCTGAAGGGACAGCTCGACGTCCCGGATGTCCTCCCAGTCACAGGATTCCGGCAGCACAGCAACCCTGATGGGTTGCTGTGGCCCGCCCATCTTCAGCATTGCGGCCCGGCGCGTGTTGCCGTTCACCAGCACGCCGTCTCGCGTGATCAGGCCTGGTTCAGTCTGATCGTACTCGCGAAGGCTTTCCAGCAGCTCAGTGAAGGTCGGATCGGTCCTGCTGGGATCTGCCGGCAGCGCCTGCAGGAGATACCCGAGGTAGTCCTGGCTCTCACTGCTCCAGGGATCCTCGTCAACCAGCTGGTCGAGCTGCGGATCATGACTTCGCTGTGCGCGGATGCGATGGGTCGCCGGGTTGTAGTAGAGGTCGCCGGCGGGCAGCTGGATGACATCCAGGTGGGCTTGGCCGCCCCGCCAGTCGACAGTCTGCGTCTCACGCGGGCCGCCGGTCTCGGTGACTTCTTTGAGGCGACGCTCGATAAGGGACTGGTTCTCGTCAGACCGGGGCGGCCGACCGTAATCCTTGATCATGCTTCTCCTGTACGACCTACGTGCCGCGGCAGCTACAAACCATAACCGGACCCGTGTCACACCCCCTGGTCAGCCCAGAGAAGTGCGCACCACAGCACGAGCGTCCTCCGGCAGGGCGCGGTACTCGGCCCACGCTCGCTCAGCAGGACTGAAGACTCGCTCGTCGGCAGCGATCCAGCCGGCGAGGAGCTCTCGTTCGTCCGGTGACAGCGCGTTAACGCGATCCACCACTGCAGGAAGGTCAGCAACGAGGTTCTTCGCGCCAACCCGGCACCTGTTGCACTCTGTCACCAGCTGCATCTCAGTCTGCTCACCAGACACGATGACATCCCGCCGGGCGATGTCGAGCTGGGCGCCTTCAAAGGTGCCGGCATAGACCTGGCCGGGGGTGATCCCGCACGAGCGGCACATGTTGCCGTCATTGGAGATGATTTCCCGCCTTTGCACTGCTCCGATGGCCGACGCGGAAGCGATCCGCGACGCCATTCCCTTCTCCCACACCGGCTGACCGCTGCTCACGAAGCGCTGCTGTGCAGCCGTGAGGGTCGGGTCTTCCCGGTTCGTGTCGATCCGCCAGCCAAAGCTGCGCAGGTCACGCATGCGGCGATCAATTTGCGAAACACCGGGAAAGACTGAACGCATCTGCTCTTTGGTGAACTCGTTCCCTTCGCCGACCTCGGCCAGCAGCCACAAGGCAACGCGCTTCATCGTCCCCAGGTTGGGGTCTTTCCACGAAGGCAGCATCATCCACCATCACTTTCTGTTCACGTTCCAGTCACACATCGGAGACTCCTGGATCGGAAGACTCCATCGCTCTTCCTTTGTAGCACGGGAGAGCCACCTCTTGGAGTGTTTACAATTTTTGTAAACACTCCAAGGCTCATCTTCGATTCAAGATCATTTCGACATCGAGGCGCGGTAGCTAGTACTCCAGCAGTGACTGCTTTGACCTCAGCAAACAGGTCCAGGCAGTCACGCCCTCGCCGGGAAACGGTTCAGCTCTCGTCAGCGACGCCGACTCCAGCCCTCTCGCGAACTTCGTGACATCAGAGGCGCTTCGCGCCCTGAAGCGCGCGAAGTAGGCTACGGTACAACCCGTACGGGTTGTCACCCATCTGAGCAGGGCCCGCAACATCCTGCAGGTAGGAGAGGTCGAAGCTGGACTGTCTACACACTGAAACACGCTGATCCGCAACAGGCTGATCCGCCAACGCCGACTCGCCAAGCGGACACATTCCCAAGACGCCCCGCCTGCAACAGGAGCCGGGGCCACCACCTCTGTTAAGCGCGCCCAAATTCGAGAGGAAGCAGATGAGGTTAGGTGACACTGGGGGAAACTACCCATTGAATTCAACTCCCGAGCAGCGCGAGCTCGCGGATCTCATCGTGCAACTGTGCGGTTGCATGAAGCAGCAGACGCAGGCTGCCCGAGCGGGGCAGCTGTGGGTTTCCCCTGCATTGCTGTCACGCTTCGCGAATGCACACAGGGTTCCCGACGTTGAAACCTTGAGGAAGCTGCACTCGCTCGCACGGGAGGGCGGTCACACTCAGGCCCCCTGCACCTTGCCCGAGCTTCTCAAGCTGCGCGAACTCGTCAAGTATCAGCTGAGCATGGCCAAGTTTCAGCGACCGTGCCAGACGGCTTGATGCAGCCTGCATCAAGCCGTGGAGATCAACACGAAAGGGACCGGCGCAACAGAGATTGCCTCAGGGATTGCCTCCAAGTCGACCGGCGCAACGGGATTGCCATCACTCGCCGACAACGAAGAGAAAGAAGCGAAACCCTCTATCAACGCTATCGAACTGCAGGTCATACTACTTACATCATCGCTACCGGCATCGCGCCCGTAACGGCATCGTCGCCACATCAAGCCGGGGCACGCAGACGGTCGGGCATTACAAGCCCGGGCCACGATCCCAGAACAGGCTTGTGACGGGCGGCACGTTTTGCATGAAGTGACGGTTGCATGCGGTGACAACGCATGAAGCGACAGCAAGGGGACAGCATGTGAGAACTTCTCATCGAACACGCAACGTGACCACTCGGCCGCGTGCACGCCCCCGCGCCAGATGTCTCGTCGAGACATCTGGGTCAATCAACGTAGTCGGGGAAAGCCAGCCGGTCTGCCTGGAAGCGATCACCGGCGGGCCTTCCCCTTCAGAACCCCTCACCTGGGCAAACAAGTTAGGAGCTCCATGAGCAAGTCTAAGCGCTCGGCCGGCAGTTCGCGTCCCCGTGCGACCGCCGGCTCGCGCCCCGGTGAGCCGGCGCGAGCCGGCGGAGAGCCCAGCTGGCCGTCCACCTTCGCGCGCGGCGCGATCTACGCGCTGGGCAAGGCCGTCGTTGAGTGGGTGATCGACATCGTGACGTCCAACGACAGCTAGTCACGAACGGCGGTGCGTAGGGGCTCGTCGGCGCGTTGACGAGCCCCTACGCACCGCCAGGCTTCGGGATGTCGAAGTAGCTTGAGAAGCGGACCGCCGGGGCGTACTCGCCCTTGACCTTCACCCTGCCCGTCACGAACATCGCCGCCACCGCTGCGTTGCCCGTGGCCATGCGGATGAAGTCGTCCACTGAGAGGGTGATTGTGGTGTCCGGGCTGCGGGACAGGTCTGTGCTGGAAACGCACACTCCGTCCTCGATCACCGTCTGGAAGCGGTCGTAGCCGTCTTCGCCTTGGCCGTCGGAAAAGCGCCAAGAAACTACGAAGTCCACGTGACGAGCGCGGGAGGGGAGAAAGTGTTCCGACATTCTGCGGAATATCTCGTCCAGGAAGACCGAGCGGAGTTCCGGGTGGTCGGCGATGGCCTTCAGCTGGTCGCGGGATGCTCGGCGGACCACGTCGACCAGGACGTCTGTCGACAGTGAACTCAGCTCGATGCCGGCGCCCGCGTTTCCCAGCATGTGCAGGGTTTCCAGGACCTGGACGAACTGGCCGGCCGTCAGGTTGCCGATGACCAGCTTCTCGGCGAAGCCGTTGATCGCGTGGCTCGCCCGGATGCGGACCGGGCGGCGGGAAGCGCGCAGGCGGGATCGCCAGGGGCGGTCTTCCGCATTTCGGGGCACGGCCGAAAGTGTATCCGGTCAGGCGGGTTTCGGAAGATCGAAGAATCCGATCAGGCCGGCGGCAAAGGCGAGGTCACCTTTGACTTTGATTTTTCCCGTGACGAACAACACTGCGGGTGTCGCCTGGTGGGTGATGAGCCGGAAGAAGTCCACCGGGGCGATCGTGATCGTGACGCGGGGGCGTTCGCGCATCTCGCGGCTGACCGTGCACGAGCCGTGGGAGATGACCGTCTCGTAGCGGTCGTAGCCGCCGTCGCCGGTTCCGCCGGCCATGCGCCAGTGGACGACCGCGTGCAGGTCGCGGGCGCGGTCGGGGCGGATGTGGGCGCCCATCCGGGCGAAGATCTCGTCCAGTACGCGCTCGCGCAGCGGCCGCTCGGCGACGACGCTTTCGAGCTGGGCGCGCGAAGCGGCGGCGACCAGCGATGCGAAGCGCGCCGGGTCGACCTTGCTCAGGTCGAACGCGGGGGCGCGCTCGGCCAGGCGCAACAGGGCGTTCAGGAGCCGACGGAAGTCGTCCTTGCCGAGATCGCGGGGGTTGACCGCGTCGGCGAGGGTGTTGATGTCGAGGGCGTGCGCCTCGGGGCCGAGCGGGTCGAGCCGTTCCAGGGTGTCGAGCAACGCCGCCCCGCGGAGGCCGACGATCTGATCGGCGCTGGTCATCCCGGCATTGTCGGCCATGGTCACTCCCTCTCCAGTTACCCGAGCGTAAGGCTACCCGCCAGTAGGTAGGCGGGCAAGCGTGCCGAAATCACCCCACCGGGTCAACGCCCGGTACCGTCTCCGGTCAGTAACAGGGAGGTCCAGCGTGTCAGAGGATGATCAGCGTCCGCCCGAACGGGCTCGGCGGCTGCCCCGTGCGGTGCGCGAGCGCCAGATCCTGGACGCCGCCGTCCAGGTCTTCTCGCGCCATGGGTACCACGCGGCGTCGATGGACGAGATCTCCGACGTCGCCGGCGTCTCGAAGCCGATGATCTACACCTACCTCGGCTCGAAGGAGGACCTGTTCGGCGCGTGCATCCGCCGCGAGGCGACGCGGCTGCTGGAGGCCATCCAGGCCGGCGTGAAGCCCGACCTGCCGCCGGACATGCAGCTGTGGCACGGCCTGCGGTCGTTCTACCGGTTCGTCGCGGAGTACCGCGAGTCGTGGACGGTGCTGCACCGCCAGGCCCTGACGGTCGGCGGCGCGTTCGCCGCGGAGGTCACCGACATGCGGGCCCGCGCGATCCAGCTGGTCGCGGCGCTCGTCGTGTCCGCCGGCACCCGCAAGGGCGTCGGCGAGCAGGCCGAGTTCTCCGGCGAAGGCCTGTCCGCGGCCTTGGTCGGGGCGGCCGAGTCGCTGGCCGACTGGGCCCTCGACCACCCCGACATCTCGGACGGCGTCCTGGCGTCCTGGCTGATGAACCTCGTCTGGCTGGGCTTCAACGACCTCATCGAGGGCGAGGTCTGGAAGCCGTCGGAGTGACGGCCGCAGCGTTCGTTGTCTCGATCTGCGCGCTGGCGTTCACGGTCATCTCGTTCTGGTGGTTGAACGCACGGACAGGACGGCTGAGGTCTTTCGCACCTCAGACATTCTCCGGATCCAACACGCCTGACCGGGCGATCATCTTGCTCCCACTCGTCTTGCAGAATACCGGAGCCCAATCGATCGTGGTCCAAGATCTGCGACTGGCCGTCTTGGGCGAGCCGAAGCTCGAGCCACTTCGGTGGGAACGAACGCGCAGGCAGCTAAGGCCGAGGAGCGACGAAGAGCCGGACTTTGCGTCGGTCTTCAGCGTCCCGGGCCACCAGGCACACCAACTCTTCGCAGAGTTCGATGCGCGGCATGAACTGGGCAGGATCGACCGCTCGGTCCGGCTGGAGGCAAAGACCGGACACCGACGGAGGTGGGTGGAGCTGGCGACCTTCACCCTCCACCTGTCAGCGATCGTTCATCCAAGCCAGTTCATCACCTACACAAACACACCGCCCTCAGAGTGAGGTGATCGTGCCGTCCAGGTGGGGCTTCGACTTGCTCCACAGCTCGAACGCCCAGCCTTCCGGCGTGGCCCACGACGTGAAGCCCGCCTTGGCCGGCAGCAGCACTGGCTGCTTGAAGCGGACGTCGATCGTGAACGCCTCCGGCAGACGCCCCTCGAACGCCGCGAGCGCGTGGGCCTTCGTCCACATGCCGTGGGCGATCGCCTTCGGGAAGCCGAACAGGCGCGCCGTCAGCGGGTGCAGGTGGATCGGGTTGCGGTCGCCCGAGACCTCCGCGTAGCGCCTGCCGATGTCGCCCGGGACTCGCCAGATCGCGTCCGGGGTCGGGGGCGCCAGCTGCTCGCGGCGAGAGGTAGTGCCAGTAGAGCCGCTGCGGCGCAGGTACGTGCTGACGTCCGTCCACACCGTCTCGTCGCCGACCTGGGCCTCGCTGATGACGTCGAACTGACGCCCCTTCTCGTGCGGGCGCAGGTTCTCCGCGCGGACGCGCACCGTCAGCGGCTCGCCCAGCCGCAGCGCGCGGTGCTGGGTGATGCGGTTCGCGACGTGGACCATGCCCAGCAGCGGGAACGGGAAGCCTTGCTCGGTCATCAGCGCCATCTGCAGCGGGAACGCCAGCATGTGCGGGTACGTCGCGGGCAGCTCGTCGCTCAGCCGGAAGCCGCACACCGTGTTGTACGCCGCGAGGTGTGCCGGGTCGACGACGACGCCGGTGCGCACCAGCTCCGTGTCCGGCAGCGACGAGCCGGCCGGCTTGCGCAGGACGCCGCCGAGCAGCGCCTTCGGGTACAGCGTCGCCAGGCTCGGCGTGCTGTCGAGTTCGCGGATCGCCACGTCAGGCCCCCAGCAGGGCCTGGCCGCAGACGCGGACCACGTTGCCGTTCACCGCGGCCGACGCCGGGTTCGCGTACCAGGCGATCGTCTCGGCGACGTCCACCGGCAGGCCGCCCTGGCCGAGGCTGGACAGCCGGCGGCCGGCCTCGCGGATGAACAGCGGGACCGCCGCCGTCATCTTCGTCTCGATGAAGCCCGGCGCCACGGCGTTGATCGTGCCGCCGTACTCCGCGAGCTGCGGCGCGCCGACGTTCACCATGCCGATGACACCCGCCTTCGACGTCGCGTAGTTCGTCTGGCCGACGTTGCCGGCGATGCCCGCGATCGACGAGACGCCGATGACGCGGCCGTTCTCGTTCAGGATCTTGTCGGCGAGCAGCTTGTCGTTCACCGCGAGCTGCGACGCGAGGTTGACGGCGATCACCGAGTCCCACGCGCTCTCGCTCATGTTGCCCAGCGTCTTGTCGCGCGTGATGCCCGCGTTGTGCACAACGACGTCGACGCCGCCGTGACGCTCCTTCAGGTACTCCGCGAGCTTCGCGGGCGCGCTCGGCGACGTGATGTCGAGCTGCAGCGCCGAGCCGCCGATCTTGTTGGCGACCTTCGACAGGTCGCTGCCCTGGGCGGGGATGTCGAGGGCGACGACGTGCGCGCCGTCGCGGGCCAGTACGTCGGCGATCGCCGCGCCGATACCGCGGGACGCGCCGGTGACCAGCGCGACCTTGCCGGTGAGGGGCTTCTCCCAGCTGGCCGGCGCGGTCGCCGTCTTGCCTTCGGCGCCGATCCGGATGACCTGGGCGTCGACGAAGGCCGACTTCGCGGACAGCAGGAAGCGCAGCGTCGACTCCGTCGCGTCTTCAGCGCCTTCGGCGACGTACACGAGCTGAGCCGTCGCGCCGCGCTTCAGCTCCTTACCGACGGAGCGCACGAAGCCCTCGAGAGCGCGCTGCGCGATGCGCTCGCGGCCCTCGACCTGCTCCGGCGGGGTGCCCAGGATGACGACGCGGCCGGACGGGCCGACGCTGCGGATCACCGGGTGGAAGAAGTCGTAGACCTCGCGCAGGCGGCCGGGCTCGGTGACGCCGGTGGCGTCGAAGACGAGCGCCGCATGCCTGTCACCCGAAGTGGTGACGACGGTGATGCCCGCGTCCGCGAGCTGGTCACGGACCTTCTTCTCCAGGCGTCCGCCGGGCGCGGCGCCGAGAAGTGCGGGACCCTCGAGGGCGGGTTGCCCGGGCTGGTACCGGCGCAGGGTGGCGGGGCTGGGCAGGCCGAGCTTCGGCACCACGAACTTCCCCAACGGGGTTTTCGTGAACTGCTGGTACCTGTCAGCCATCGGTTGCCTCCCGTGCAGTCTGCGTCACGTCGCAGTCTAACCTACTTGCGAGTAGGTTACAGTGTGAGAGAGCCGACCAGAGAGGTGACGTTCATGCCGCCCAAGAAAGCACCAGCCGTCCGCAAGGTCGCGATCATCGGCGGCAACCGGATCCCCTTCGCGCGGTCGAACGGCCCGTACGCGAAGGCGTCGAACCAGGACATGTTCACCGCCGCGCTCGACGGCCTGGTCAGCCGCTTCTCGCTGCAGGACGAGGTGATCGGCGAGGTCGCGGCCGGCGCCGTGCTCAAGCACTCGAAGGACTTCAACCTGGCCCGCGAAAGCGTGCTCGGCAGCAAGCTCTCGCCCGCGACACCCGCGTCCGACGTGCAGATGGCGTGCGGCACCGGCCTGCAGGCCATCGTCAACGTCGCGAACAAGATCGCGCTCGGCGAGATCGACTCGGCCATCGCCGGCGGCGTCGACACCACCAGCGACGCGCCCCTGGCCGTGAACGAGGACCTGCGCCAGATCCTCATCCGGCTCAACGCCGCGAAGACGCTCGGCGACCGGCTGAAGCTCGTCGCGAAGATCCGCCCCGGGCACATCGTCCCGGCGATCCCGCGCAACTCCGAGCCGCGCACCGGGCTGTCGATGGGCGAGCACGCGGCGCTGACCGCGAAGATCTGGGACGTCACCCGCGAGGCGCAGGACGAGCTGGCCGCCGCCAGCCACCAGCACCTCGCCGCCGCCTACGACCGCGGGTTCTTCGACGACCTCGTGACGCCGTTCCTCAAGCTGGCGCGCGACCAGAACCTGCGCGCGGACTCGACCGCGGAGAAGCTCGCCAAGCTCAAGCCGGCGTTCGGCGGCCCGGGCGGCACGATGACCGCCGGCAACTCGACGCCGCTGACCGACGGCGCGTCGACCGTGCTGCTGGCCACCGAGGAGTGGGCGAAGGCGCACAAGCTGCCGGTGCAGGCCTACCTGACGTTCTCGCAGACCGCGGCCGTCGACTACGTGCACGGCGAGGAAGGCCTGCTGATGGCGCCCGCGTACGCCGTGCCGCGGATGCTCGCGCGCGCCGGGCTTTCGCTGCAGGACTTCGACTACTACGAGATCCACGAGGCGTTCGCGTCGCAGGTGCTGGCCACGCTCAAGGCGTGGGAGGACCCGGCGTTCGCCAAGGAGAAGCTGGAACTGGACGAGCCGCTGGGCTCGATCGACCGGGCGAAGCTGAACGTCAACGGCTCGTCGCTGGCGGCCGGGCACCCGTTCGCCGCGACCGGCGGCCGGATCGTCGCGACGCTGGCGAAGCTGCTGCACGAGAAGGGGTCCGGCCGCGGCCTGATCTCCATCTGCGCGGCGGGCGGCCAGGGCGTCACCGCGATCCTGGAGAAGTAAGGCACACGAAAGGGGCCGTCCCGGTTGGGACGGCCCCTTTTCGCGTTCGTCAGTTGGGGAGGGCCTTCTCGGCCTTCTTCGCCAGCTTCTTGGCGCGCTTCTCGGCCTTGCGGCCCAGCTTCTCGACGCCGTGACCGGCGTCCTTCGCCACGCGACGCGCCCGCCAGCCGACCGACGGCTTGCCCGCGGTGTCGGCGACGGCCAGCATCAGCCCACCGGCCAGGCCGGCGTTCTTCAGGAACTGGATCTGCTGCTTCTTCTTCTCGGCCGGGTCCTGGAGTGTCCAGAAGCTGTGCGCCGCCAGCGTCGTCGGGACCAGGCTGCCGAGCAGCAGAGCGGACGTCAGCCGCGGCGCCTTGCCCGTCGCGAACGCGAGGCCTGCGCCGATCTTCACGGCGGCGTCGATGCGGACGAGCGTGGCCGGGTCGCGCGGCACCTGCTCGGGAATGACGCCTTCGAGCTTGTCGAAGGCGTCCGTGAGGAACGGCTCGGCGGTCTTCGCGTGCGACTGCGTGTTCCGGAGCACGTTGATCCCGCCGTACACGAATGTCGCGGCGATCAGTGGACGAGCCACACGACGGAGTATCACGGTCGTTGCCTTCCTGGTCCGGGCTTCTTCCTGGTCAAACCTACAGCTGGAATGCCCGCTCGGCCCGGCGCCGAACCCTCCTAGCGTTGTCTGGGCGAATATCGTGTCGTTCCTAGAGAACACTAGAAAGCGTTAGCGCTTGACCTTGACGCTGCGTCAACTTCTATCGTCGACGTCATGGAGTGGTCGATCCAGGACATCGCCCGCTCGGCCGGGACCACGAGCCGGACGCTGCGCCACTACGGCGCGGTCGGCCTGCTCGAGCCCAGCCGGATCGGCGGCAACGGCTACCGCTACTACGACGAGCACGCGCTCGTCCGGCTGCAGCGGATCCTGCTGCTGCGCGATCTCGGCCTCGGGCTCCCGGCCATCGCCGAGGTCCTCGACGGGCAACGCGACCGCGCGGCCGCGCTCGAGACCCACCTGGACCTGCTCGAACAGGAGCAGCGGCGGATCGGGCGGCAGATCGCGTCGGTCCGCACGACGCTACGGAAACTGAAGGGAGGTGAACGACTGATGGCAGAAGAAGTGTTCGACGGCTTCGACCACACGCAGTACCAGGAAGAGGTCACCCGGCGCTGGGGCGCTACGGCGTACGCGACGGGGGACCGGTGGTGGAGTTCCCTGTCGGCCGACGAGAAGCAGGCCCACCAGCAGGAGCAGGTGGACGTCTCCACGGCGTTCGGCACGGCCCGCACGGCCGGGCTTTCCCCGGACTCGGCCGAGGTCCAAGCGATCACGGGCCGGCTGCACGCGTGGCTCCGACCGGCGGTTTCGTCGGTGTCCGCGGGCTACTTCGCGGGCCTGGGACAGCTGTACGCGGACGACCCGCGCTACGGGTTCGAAGGCGCGACGGCGGAGTTCGTCCGCGACGCGATGAAGATCTACGCGGAGCGGAACCTGAGCGACTAGCGCTGCGTCGTAGTGCGCGCTGGGGGTAGAGACGAGCAGGGCTGCAGACCTGTTCGTCTCTATGTACCGGCTGGGCGCAGGAGTGTGCGCCGGGTCGTGTCGAGGTGGCTGACCATCTCGTATTCGGCGCGGGTGCCTACTTCGGACAGCTCGCCCTGTCCTTCCATCGAGGACCAGCCGCCTTCGTACCGGACTACGTAAGAACCGTCCGAGATGTAGGTGTCGCTCACCTCCGCGGTCAGGCTCACGCCGACCGGGTAGCGCGCTTTCCGCGCCTGCCACTCGTCTTCGGAGACGCCGTTGTCGAACGGCCCTGCTCGGAATCGCGGATCGAGCGGCCACAAACGGATCTGTTTCGGGCTTCGGGTGAGGACTTCGAAGGTGGTCTTCGTGCCGACGGGCGGCCAGTCCGTCGCTTGCCTCGGCAGGCTCAAGACGTCGACAAATCCTTGCGGCGCACCGCCCAGGTCCACGAACAACCCGATGGCGCCGGGCCTCGGGATGATCGACACGGTGCCGGCCACCACCGCGCCCACGGCCAATTCGGTCACGCCACCCACGGTGCCACATCGTGGTCCTTCCTCGCGGCTTCCGGTCGTGGTTGTCCACAGGTCGTGGCGATTGTGGACAACTGGGCCGGAATCGCGGCGACGGAGCCGGTTCGTCGGTGGGCGGCGATACGCTGGACACGGGGCTGCCCCCCAGGGATGGGTGGGGGACGCCAGTGGGGGCGAAGGGCCGCTCGGGTTCCCGTGAGGCTGTCACTGCTGCTGTTGGCGGGGCCTGCGGAGGGGCCATCAGCGCCGCGGTGTGGGGCCGTCACGCCGACGTGTGGCCCGCGAGCCCGGCTGGTGATCGTTCGGCCATCCGGTCGAACTCCGGCGACACGCGCTAGCTGTCTATGGCCGAATATCGTCCTGGCGCTAGATACGTCGATAGCTTGGCAGAGTGGACCCCATCCGCAACCCCTTCGCGCCGGGCGCCGGGCAACGGCCTCCCGAGCTGGCCGGGCGTGAGCGTGAGCTCAAGGCCTTCGAAGTGGTGCTGGAGCGCGTGGCGCGGGGGCGGCCTGAACGCAGTCTTGTGCTGACCGGGCTGCGTGGGGTCGGGAAGACCGTGCTGCTCGGTGAGCTGCGGGCGATGGCCGTGCGGCACAAGTGGGGGGCCGGGAAGATCGAGGCGCGGCCGGACGCCGAACTGCGGCGGCCGCTCTCCGCCGCGTTGCACCGGGCCATCCGGGATCTCGCCGTGCGGCACCGGGCGCCGGATCGGGTCGAAGAGGTGCTCGGGGTGCTCAAGGCGTTCGCGTTGCGGGCCAACAAGGCCGACGCGAAGCTGCGTGACCGGTGGCAGCCGGGCATCGACGTGCCCGCCGCGCAGGGGCGGGCCGACTCCGGCGACATCGAGATCGACCTCGTGGAGCTGTTCACCGACGTCGCCGAGCTGGCCGCGGACGTCGGCACTGGCGTCGCGCTGCTCATCGACGAGATCCAGGACCTGCAGCCCGACGACGTCTCGGCGCTCTGCGCCGCCTGTCACGAGCTCTCGCAGTCCGGGGCGCCGCTCGTCGTCGTCGGCGCCGGGCTGCCGCACGTGCCCGCAGTGCTCTCGGCGTCCAAGTCCTACTCCGAGCGGCTCTTCCGCTACGCGCGCATCGACCGGCTCGACCGCGCGGACGCCGACTTCGCCGTGATGGCGCCGATCGAGCGTGAGGACGCCAGCATCGAGCCGGAGGCGCTCGACGCGCTCTTCGACGCGTCCGGCGGCTACCCCTACTTCATCCAGGCCTACGGCAAGGCGGCCTGGGACGCGGCGCCGGCCGACCCGATCACGCTCAAGGACGTCCAGGTCGCCGCGCCGGAGGCGGAGTCCGAGCTGGCCGTCGGGTTCTTCGGCTCGCGCTACGAGCGCGCGACGCCGGCCGAGCGCGAGTACCTGCTGGCGATGGCCGAGCTGACCCAGGGCCGCGACGAGGCCGCCGGCACCGCCGACGTCGCCGTCTTCCTGGGGCGGAAGCCGTCGTCGCTGTCGCCGGCGCGTGACAGCCTGATGAAGAAGGGCCTCGTGTTCTCCGCCGAGCGGGGACAGATCGCCTTCACCGTCCCGCACTTCGGGCACTACCTGCTCAGCCGCGACTGACCGCGCCTGACGCTCCTGACCTGGCCGTATCGCGGTCTATGGGCGTCGCTAGCCAAGTATCGGTGAATCACTAGACAGTCGTAGACAACGACAGAGGGGTTGCCTCGTCGTGACCCCCGACACCATGATCTCTTCGGCTCTTTCTCAAATTTGCCGATGATTCATCGGCGAGTGCGCCACATCACCGGACATTCGTTGGCTTCCTTGTGAAAAAAGGTGCATACTAGAGCTACAAGCCACCGAGACCCTCCGAAGGGGATGCAGAAACCGATGAACAACATCGCCGCCAAGCTCCGAGCCCGTCGCGCCGAGGTTCGCACTCGCCGGGCGCTGGACCGGGCGATCGACACCGCTGCCACCGCGACGGTTCGTCAGGAACTCATCGCGATCGCGCAGGCCCGCTCGGGCTACATGCGCTGACCAACTCACCAGTGGCGGTCGCCCATTCGAGTGACCTAGCCCACAAACTGGTGAAGGTGTAACGCCGCGCAAATCCGCGTCGATACCCCCTACGACCCCGTGATGCTGGCGGACCCCCGACCTGGCAGCATCACGGGGTTTCCCATTTCCCCGAAACCTTCTTGCCTGCGCCGCCTCATGGCGTGATCATTGACTCCGTCAACGACTTTGTTGAGGTGGTCAATGAACGACACTGAGCTGGCCGAACGGGTCGCCGCGGTTCGCGCCTTCAACCGGCTGTACACCGGAGTCATCGGCGTGCTGGACGAAGGCCCGGCCGACGCCGAGTACTCCCTCCCCGAAGCCCGGGTGCTCTTCGAGCTGACCCAGCGCGACCCGCTGGCCGTCACCGACCTGCGGAAACGCCTCGACCTCGACGCCGGGTACGCCAGCAGGCTGCTCGCCCGCCTCGAGGGCCGCGGTCTGATCACCCGCGAACGGTCCGACGAGGACGCCCGCCGTCAGCTCGTCCGGCCGACCGCCGCCGGCCGGGACGCCTTCGCGCTGCTCAACCGCCGCTCCACCGAACAGATCGGTGGCCTGCTCCGGCGCTTCGCCGACGAAGACCAGCGGCGCGTGCTGGCCGCCATGCGCACGATCGGCGACGTCGTCGGCGAGCGCCGGCGCGACCCGGCGCTCGTCCTCCGCCCGCCACGACCGGGCGACCTCGGCTGGGTGGTGCAGCGGCACGGCGCGCTCTACGCCCGCGAGTACGGCTTCGACAACCGGTTCGAGGGGCTGGTCGCCCGGATCGTCGCGGACTTCGCCGTGCACGACGACGCGCGCCAGGGCTTCTGGATCGCGGAGCTCGACGGCGAGCGCGTCGGCAGCATCGGCTGCGCCCGCGGCTCCGACGCGGACACCGCGAAGCTGCGGCTGTTGCTGCTGGAGCCGTCGGCCCGGGGTCGCGGCGTCGGCAAGCGGCTGGTGACCGAGTGCGTCGAGTTCGCCAGGGCCCACGGCTACCGCGTGATGGAGCTGTCGACGGTGTCCATCCTCGACGCCGCGCGGGCGCTCTACCGCGCGGCCGGGTTCGAACTCGTCGAAGAAGCGGATTTCGACGGCTGGGGTCCGAAGCTGACCGAGGAGATCTGGCGCCGGGAGTTCTAACGCGGGACGCGGCCGAGCGTGTAGAACTCCGGATTCGGCCGCAACGCCGTCAGGTGCGCGAGCCGGTTCGACATCGCGAACAACGCCGTGATCGCGCCGACGTCCCAGATCTCGTCGTCGGTCAGGCCCGCCTCGCGCGCGGCTTCGAGGTCGCCCTCGCCGAACAGCGCCGAGTCCTGGGCCAGCGCGAGCGCCAGGTCGACGATCGCGCGGCCGCGTTCGTCCAGCTCCACCTGCCACGGGTTGCTCGACACGCGGTCGGCGAGCTCCGGGTCCTTGGCGCGGATGCGCAGGATCGCGCCGTGCGCGACGACGCAGTAGGTGCAGTGGTTGGCGCCCGACGTCGCGACGACGACCAGCTCGCGCTCGGCCTTGCTGAGTCCGTCGGACCGTTCCATCAGCGCGTCGTGGTAGTCGAGGAACGCCCGCAGCTCGGCTGGCCGGTGGCCGAGCGCGCGGAAGATGTTCGGCGTGAACCCGGACTTCTCCGCGATCACGCCGACGCGCTCGCGCAGGTCGTCGGGCAGGTCTTCGAGTTCCGTCACCGGGAACCGGCTCACCGCGTCGCTCATACACTCCACGCTAGTCATGGTTGGCTGTCACCGTGACGGACTACGTCGACGGGTACTGCGAACGGGTCGCGCCCGGGCTCTGGGGTGAGCCGCTCAACAGTCTCAGCAACCTGGCGTTCCTGGTGGCCGCCGTGCTCGTGTGGCGGCTGGCCGCGGGGGACCGCGCCGGGCGGCTGCTGGCCGGGCTGATCGGACTCGTTTTCGCGGCCAGCACAGCGTTTCACCTGCTCGCGACGCGCTGGGCCGGCGTCGCGGATTCGGTGAGCATTCTCGTTTTTGTGCTGGTGTACGTCGTGTTGTTCGCGCGCGTGTTCTACCTGCGGTTCGCCTGGCTCGCCGCACCCGCGTTCCTCGTGCTCACTGTCGTCACGGCGTTGCTCGGCGGCGGGCTCTACCTCTCCGCGCTCATCACGTTCGGCGTCGTCGTCGCGCTTCTCGCCTTCTCGCGCGACGCCTCCTGGACGCACTTCGCTGTGGCGGGCGCGATTTTCGCGCTGTCACTGAGCTTGCGCACGCTCGACCGGGACGTCTGCGACTACGTCCCGGCCGGCTCGCACTTCCTCTGGCACCTGCTCAACGGCGTGGTGCTCTACCTCGTTTCCCGCACGGTGATCCTCAGACGCACCGCTCAGTGAGCCGCGCCGATCGGGCGCAGGTTCTTGTCGTTCTCGTCGGCCAGGTAGTCCGCGGGGTTGGTGTCGTCGGTGCCGTTGAACACCTTCATCTGCCGCGCGATCACCGTGACGATCGCGGCGACCACCAGGTTGGCGATCAACGCGACGAAGCCGACGTAGATCTGCACCAGCGAGCCCGAGAACGGGTGCCAGCCGAAGATCGACAGGTTGCCGAGCGACAACGCCGAACCGCCGAAGTGGAGCTTTCCGTTGGCCGGGTTGGGGATGCCATACAGCATGATCAGGCCCCAGCCGATGCCGACGACCCAGCCCGCGATCAGGCCCCAGCGGTGGAACCAGCGCGTGTACAGCGCGAGCGCGACCGCCGGCAGCGTCTGCAGGATCAGCACGCCGCCGATGAGCTGCAGGTCGATCGAGAACTGCGGGTCGATCAGGATGATCACCGCGACCGCACCCAGCTTCACGACCAGCGAAGCGAGCTTCGCCTGCTTCGCTTCTTCCTGCGGGGTCGCGTTCTTGCGGATGTACTCCTTGTAGATGTTGCGCGTCCACAGGTTCGCCGCGGCGATCGACATGATCGCGGCCGGCACCAGCGCGCCGATGCCGATCGCGGCGAACGCGATGCCGGCGAACCACGACGAGAACTGGTTGTCGAACAGGACCGGGACGATCGTGTTGCCGTCCGGCTTGCCGGTCGCCGCGTTCGTCAGCGGCTTGACGCCCGCCGTGATCGCGACGTACCCGAGCAGCGCCAGCAGGCCCAGCACCAGCGAGTACGCCGGCAGCGCGACCATGTTCTTCTTGATGACGCTGCGGCCGCGCGAGGCCAGCACGCTGGTCAGCGAGTGCGGGTAGAGGAACAGCGCGAGCGCCGAACCCAGGGCCAGCGTCGCGTACTGCAGCTGGTTGTTCGCGTTCAGCAGGATCGACCCGGCCGGCTTGCCGGTGGCCGGGTTCGGCGTGCCGAGCTTCGCCGCCGCCGTGTCGAAGATGTGCGACCAGCCGCCCAGCTTCGAGGGCAGGTAGATGATCGCCACGAGGATGACGATGTAGATCAGGATGTCCTTGACGAACGCGATCAGCGCGGGCGCCCGCAGGCCGGACTGGTAGGTGTAGACCGCCAGGATGATGAAGGCGATCAGCAGCGGCAGGTGCCCGACGATGCCGGAGCCGTTGATGCCCATCGTCCGCAGCACGGCTTCGAGGCCGACCAGCTGCAGCGCGATGTACGGCATGGTCGCGACGATGCCGGTGATGGCGATCAGCAGCGCGAGGATCGGCGAGCCGAAGCGGCCGCGCACGAAGTCGGCCGGGGTGACGTAACCGCGGACCCGCGACACCGACCACATCCGCAGGGCCGGGAGCAGGACGATCGGGTAGACGACGATCGTGTACGGCAGCGCGTAGAGGCCGAGCGCGCCGGCGCTGAACACCAGCGCGGGCACCGCGACGAACGTGTACGCCGTGTAGAGGTCACCGCCGAGCAGGAACCAGGTGACCCACGAGCCGAACTTGCGGCCGCCGAGGCCCCATTCGTCCAGGTGGTCCAGCCCGCCGCCGCGCTGCCAGCGCGCGGCCATGAACCCGAGCACGGTGACCAGCAGGAACAGGACCGTGAAGATGATCAGTTCCGGCCACTGCAGGTTGCTCATCGAGCGTCCCCCTCGTCCAGGTCGTCGACGCTCAGCTTGTCCGGGGCGTCACCGGCCGGCTTCTCCCGCGTCATCAGGTAGACGATCCACGTGCTGAGGACGCCGACCACGACGAAGAGGAACTGGAACCAGTAGAAGAACGGCATCCCGAACAGCCGCGGACCGTCCATGTTGAACAGTGGCGTGACCAGGACCAGCAGCGGGACGATCAAGAGCAGGTACCACGGGTTGAAGGGCTTCCCGCGCACCTTCCCGTCGTCGTGCTTCACAGTCGACATCGGACCTCACCTAACACTCCCGTAACCGACCGCCTGACCTTAGAACCTGGCTGACGGGACGTCACGTCTGTCCGATATCGATTTGATCGCCGCGTACCGCGTTGCCGGCCAACACCCCGACCAACGTCGGTTGCCCCGTCGTTACCCGCCCTATATCAATAGCGCGACTCCACTTGAAGAAAATCCAAAGGGGCAACCGTATGACACGACTCCGCTACGCGGTGGTGATCCCGGCGATCGCCGGCACCCTGCTGGCCGGGTTCACGCCTGCGTTCGCAGGTCAGGAGGCCGCGGCGGCCAAGCTGCCGCGGAACTCCACGAACATCCCGGTGCAGTACGCGAACCAGAAGCTGGACTGGCACAAGTGCGCAGTCCCCTCCGAGCTGCCGACGGCCCCGCCCGCGGGCGCCGAGGACATGGAGTGCGCGACCTACAAGACGCCGCGCAACTGGTACCAGGCGAACGCCCAGATCGACCTGACCATCGCCGTCAGCCGCCTGAAGGCGACCGGCGACGCGACGGCCAGCGTCGTCACCAACCCCGGCGGCCCCGGCGCGCCCGGCCGGAACTTCCCGGCGCGGCTGCGCAACCAGCCGAAGCTGCGGGAGCACCAGGAGATCGTCGGGTTCGACCCGCGCGGCACCGGCAAGAGCACGAACATCACGTGCGGCGGCGCCATCGGCACCGGCTCGGACCTGGACCCGCGTGACCGCGACCGCGCGAACCTGAACCTGATCCTGCAGGCGACGAAGTACGCCGCGCAGTCGTGCCAGGTGAAGTCCGGCGAGCTCGGCCCGCTGATCAACACCGACCAGACGGTCAAGGACATCGACCTGCTGCGCGTGCTGCTCGGCCGCGACAAGATCAACTGGGTCGGCTACTCCGCGGGCACCTGGATGGGCGCGCACTACGCCCAGGCCTACCCCGCGCGCACCGGCCGGTTCGTGCTCGACTCCTCGACGGAGTTCACGACGACCTGGCAGAAGTCGTTCGACTGGCAGCCGCTCGGCTTCGAGCGCCGCTTCCGGTCCGACTTCCTCCCGTGGGTGGCGAAGTACGACAAGCTCTACCACTTCGGCACCACCGGCGAGGCGGCCCGCCAGACCTACGAGCAGGTCCGCTACGCCCTGACTCAGGGCGCGGTCACCCTGCCCGACGGTTCGAGCGTGTCGGCCAACGGCCTGGACGCCTTCATCGCGTCGCAGATCTACTCGAAGCGCGCCTTCCCGGCGCTGGCCGACTACCTGGTCAGCGTCCGCACGCTGACCCAGGGCGGCGCTTCGGCGCAGGCCAAGGCCGCGGCCGCGCAGAAGGTCAAGGCCGGCGACACGAGTACCACCACCTTCGGCCCGCAGCCGCTGATGGTGCCGAGCGACGGCGACTCGTACGACGCCAGCTTCTGGAGCATCCCCTGCAACGAGGGTCCGTGGACCGGCACGACGAACAGTGCCATCAAGGACTCGCAGAAGCTGATCGACAAGCAGCAGCCGCTGCTGGGCGCCGGCTGGTTCATCCAGCCGTGCCTGTTCTGGAAGAAGACCCCGGCGCCCCTGCCCGTGCTGGACGGCAAGGGTGTCCCGCCGGTGCTGATCGTCGAGTCGGAGCACGACCCGGCGACGCCGATCGAGGGCGCGCGCCGCGCGCACAAGGCGTTCGCGGGTTCGCGGATGCTGACGATCACCGGCGAGGGTGACCACGGGATCTACGCCGGCGGCAACGCGGGTGTGGACAAGGTCGTGGAGGCCTACCTGGTCGACGGTGTTGTGCCGAACGACCAGAGCCTGCCCGGTGTGGCACTTCCGGTGCCTCCGGGCGCCTGACGCCACCAGGTGTTGTGGAAGCCCCGCCGAACTCCGGTTCGGCGGGGCTTTTCCACACCTGTGCACAGAGTTGTCCACAGGCAGTGGATAACTACTGGTATTAGAATTGGTTTCATGGTGCGAGTACCGCTGACGGAGGAAGAGCGCGAGCGAGGCGAACGCCTCGGTCAGGCGCTGCGGACGGCACGGGCCGGCCGGAGCATGGTCGACGTCGCGGGGGAAGCCGGCATCTCGGTCGAGACGCTCCGCAAGATCGAGACCGGCCGCATCCCGACGCCGGCGTTCTTCACGGTCACGGCCATCGCGGACGCCGTCGGCCTGCCGCTGGACGAGCTGCGCGCGGCCGTCGCGCCGGCCGCGTCACCACCGCTTTCGCAGGCCAGCTAGGTGCAGTTGGCCCGGCTCCCTTCGCCTAGCTCTGGCGTAGTTGCGTCAGGATGTGGTCGCGGTCGTTGAGGAACGCGCAGCCCGCTACCGGCAGGTCGTAGCTGTTCAGCAGCTTCTCGAAGTCCGACAGCTCGTCGGCCGAGAACTTCAGGTCCACCTTGGCCGCGTGCGCGGCCAGGACGTCCGCCAGCTCTTCCCACTCGCCTGACCACAGCAGCGTGCGGTAGTGCGTGAAGTCCTCGGGGGAGAGCCGGTCGCCGAGCATCGTGAGCACGCTGTCGGCGAAGAAGCTGATGCGGTTCTCCTTGAGGTCGGCGACCGTCGGGTTCGCCGGGTCGCGGGCCGCGTCCGGGTTGCGGGTCACGCCGGGGCCCGCCACCGGGTAGGCCGTGTGCACGTAGCCGTTCTCCTCGACCAGCACGACGATGTGCACGTTGAACCGCTCGCCGGCACACCGCCAACGGCCGTTCCGCTGCTGCCGCCGGGCCTCGCTCGGGTCGTTCGCGACGTCCTTCACCACCGAGATGATGTGCTCGTCGTTCCAGCCCGGCGGGAACTCGCTGGTCGCCCGGCGCCCCACCCCTGACGCGTGTCCGCCACCCATGACTGCTCCATTCGTCGCATCGAGGGTAGGTCAAATGCGCAAGGAAAGCAGCACGATCCCGATAACCTGCAGGTCGAGCCCGCGGAAGAGCTGGCGGACGAGGTTCGCGGGCATCGGGCCCATGGGGGTGTCCACGAACGCCGGGTTGCCGTAGTCGACGGCCTTGCGGGTGACCGTGCGCAGGATCGAAAGCACCGACAGCGGCACCGCGAGCCACGCCGGCCCGGCGAACGACGTCCCGGCCGCCAGCGTGACGCCGTACAGCACCACCGCCCACAGCAGGCCGACGCCGGCGAGCACCAGGCCGTTCGCCAGCACCAGGTCGCGGTCCGGGGAGCCCAGCCAGCGGCGACGTCCCGGGTTGCGCCACAGCTCGCCGAGCCCGGCGCTGAACGGCGTCAACGCGAGGTACGCGCCGAGGCCGACGAGGACCGGGCCCGGCAGCGTCGGCAGCGCGATGTGCGCGACCACGATCGCGAAGCCGACCAGCACGGCCGCGCCCGCGTACTTGGTCCGGCCGACGATTTCCGCCACGGCCAGCCGCAGCGGCGTCGGGCGGCGCACGGAGATCCGCCCGACCGGCGCCGACGGCGGGAGCAGCATCATCGGGTCGAGAAAGGTGACGGCGACCGAGCGCAGCACCCGGCCCTCCCAGCCGGCGAGCAGCGCCGACCGGCCCGCGCGCGTCACCGGCTCGCCGCCGAACGCCAGCGGCAGGGCCGCGACGACCACGCCGGCCGCGACGAACTCCACCGTGGCGGCGCCGAGGTGGAACGCGGCGATCGCCAGCCCGAGCACCGCCAGCACCAGCGGGCCGGCCGCGTCGAACCACAACGCCGTCCGACGCGCCGTCACGTACGCGATCACGGCGGTCGCCGCGACGACGGCGATCCCCGCGCGCCACTCGTCGAGCCCGCCGCCGCCGACCGCGAGCAGCAGCGCGGCCAGGTAACCGGTCACCGCCACGACGCCGGTCCACGCGCCGAGCAGCCGCAGCGCGACCACGCGGCCGCGGTCCACAGGGGCGAAGTCCAGCCAGGTCAGTTCGGCCGGCTCGACCCAGGCGAACCCGCGGCGCAGCAGGCCGCGCCAGCCGACCGCGCAGCACAGCGTCAGCAGGCCGAGGACGGCCGGGAAGTCCACTCGCGACGAGCCGTAGACCGCCGGGCGCCAGCCGTCGACGTGGAAGAACGCCGTGAAGAGGAACCCGAAGCCGAACAGGAAGACGAACGACGCCGTGTCGCCGCTGAAGATCCCGCCGAAGCGCTTGCGGCCCGGGATCTTCATCCGCCGCGGCGCGACGGTCACCACAGTTCGAGCACGCTGTCCGCGGCCTCCAGCAGCGGCGGGTGGTGGGTGGCCACCACGACCGCCGCGCCGGCCGCCGTCGACCGGGCGATCACCTCGACCAGCCACTCCTTGCCCGCGGTGTCCAGCGCGCGCTCCGGCTCGTCGAGCAGCAGGACGCGGTGCGGCCGCGCGGTGACGCCGAGCAGCAGCAACCGACGGCGCTGGCCGGCGGAGAAGTGCCCGGACGTGACGTGCATGCGTTCACCGAGGCCCGCGTCGCGCAGCAGGTCCTGGTGGTCGCCGAGGTCGGCGCCGAACGTGCCGGAGAGCAGGTCGAGGTGCTGCAACGGGGTCAGCTCGGCGAAGAAGTCGGAGTCGTCGAACAGCACCGACACCTTCCGCCGGAACTCGACGTCCCGCTCGTCGGGCAGCTTGCCGTCCACCAGCACACGCCCCCGCTGCGGCCGTTGCATGCCGTAGAAGCAGCGCATCAACGTCGACTTGCCGACACCGTTCGGCCCGACGATCGCGGCGACCTCACCGGCGTCGACGCTGAAGTCGAGGTCGTCGAACAGCCAGATGTCGCCGGCGCGGACGCCGATCCCCTTCGCGTCGATCATCGGAGCGCTTCGAGGACCGGGGCGAACTGGGCCATGTTGTGCTCCAGGACGGTGAAGTAGGTCAGGCCGAACCGCTCGCGGTGCGCGTGGAGCTGCTCGGCGACCTCGGCGGGCGGGCCGACCAGCGCGGTCGGGACTCTGGCGAGCTGCTCGGCGCTCAGCACGCCGTGCGTCAGCTTCGCGAGGTCCTCGAGCGCGCCCGCGCGGTCTTCGGTGATCTTCACGAAGTGGCAGAGCAGGTTGAACTCCACGGCCCGGTCGCCGAGCTTCGACCGGACGAACTCGACGCGCTCCCCGATGTCCTCGGCACTCGCCGGGACCAGCGCGCCGGCGTCCGGCGACTTGGCCGTGCCGGTGAAGCCGATGATGTCGGCGTGCTCGGCGGCGAGGGTCAGGATCCGGTCGCCGCGGCCGCCGAGCAGCAGCGGCGGGCCTTCCGGACGCGCCGGCGCGGGCTTGTGCTCCGGGTCGGCGTAGGACCGCTTGAGTTCGAGGATCGTGCGTTCGAGGTGGTCGACGCGCTCGCGGGCGGACGGGAACGGCAGCCCGGCGGCCTCGAACTCCTGCTTGACGTACCCCGCGCCGAGCCCCAGCTCCAGGCGGCCGTCGGTGAACCGGTCGGTGCCCGTGACGTCGCGGGCGAGCAGCACCGGGTTGTAGAACGGCGTGTTGAGCACGTAGGTGTTGAGCTTGACGCGCGAAGTGACCTCGCCGGCGAGCACGAGCGCCGGGAACGGCGGCGCCAACCCGAGGTGGTCGGCCGCGGACACGACGTCGAAGCCGAAGTCCTCGGCCTGGCGGCACTTCCCGACCCACGCGGCGCGACTGTCCGGCACGACCATGTTCACGCCGAAGCGGAAGTCCCCAGTCATAGGGACACGGTACTCAGCGGAGCTTTTCGATCACCGGGGCCAGCCTGGTCAGGTCGTCCTCGATCACCGTGAAGTAGCTGATGCCGAGCGTCTCGCGCGTGCGCAGCAGTTGCTCGGCCGCCGCTTCCGCCGAGCCGATGAGGACGGTAGGCAGCTCGCCCAGCTCGTCGGCGCCGAGGTGCGGCACGAGCCGGTGGGCCTCTTCGAGCGCCGTCTGCCGGTCGTCGGTGATCCGGACGAGGTGGACCATCAGGTTGAGCTCGGTGTCACGACCGCCGAGCGCCCGCTTCACGAAGTCGACGCGCTCGGCGACCGCGGCGGGACCGGCCAGGGCCAGCCGTCCCTCGGCCGCGCCGGGCGCGGTGCCGGTGAAGGCGATGGTGTCGGCGTGCTCGGCGGCGAACTCCAGCATCCGGTCGCCGCGGCCGCCGAGCAGCAGCGGCGGCCGGGGGCGACCCGCGTACGCACGCTCGATCTCGGCGACCACGCGCTTCAGCCGCGCGAACCGCTGTCCGGGTGTGCCCCACTCGATCCCGGCGGCCTCGAACTCCGCGCGGACGTACCCCGCGCCGATCCCGATCTCGAGGCGACCGCCGGTGAACTCGTCGAGCCCGGTGAGGTCGCGGGCCAGCAGCACGGGGTTGTGGAAGCTCGCGTTGAGCACGTAGGTGTTCAGCTTGACGCGCTCGGTCGCTTCGGCCGCCAGCAGCAGCGCCGGCACCGGCGCGACCCGCCCGAGGTGGTCGACCACGCCGACGACGTCGTAACCGAGGTCCTCGGCCTGGCGGCACTTCGCCACCCACCCGGCCCGTGAGCCGGGCGTCACCAGTGCCACCCCGAAGCGGAACGGTCTCATGGCGCGAACCTACCTGGGATCTTTCGGGGGGTCCGGGTGGCGGAGCCCCCGGCCCGGGGCGAAGCCCCGGTGACAGCAGAGAAGGGGACGTCCACACGGGACGTCCCCTTCTCGGCAGAGAGACTCAGGCGAGGCGCTGGGCCAGCGCGTCGAGCTCGTCACGCAGCGACGTCGGCACGGTGTCGCCGATCTTGTCGAACCACTCCTCGATCAGCGGCAGCTCCGCGCGCCACTCCTCGGGCTTGACGTCGAGGGCGGCCTGGATGTCCTCGAGCGACTCGGTGAGGCCCTCGGTGTCGAGGTCCTCGGCGCGCGGCACGAAGCCGATCGGCGTCTCGACCGCGTTGCCCTTGCCCTCGACGCGGTCGACGACCCACTTCAGGATGCGCGAGTTCTCACCGAACCCCGGCCACAGGAAGCGGCCGTCGTCGCCGCGGCGGAACCAGTTGACGTAGAAGATCTTCGGCAGCTTGTTCGCGTCGGCGTTCTTGCCCAACGTCAGCCAGTGCTTGAAGTAGTCGGCGGCGTGGTAGCCGAGGAACGGCAGCATCGCCATCGGGTCGCGGCGCACGTTGCCGACCGCGCCGGCGGCCGCGGCCGTCGTCTCCGACGACATGGTGGCGCCCATGAAGACGCCGTGCTGCCAGTCGCGGGCCTCGTTGACCAGCGGCACCGTGGTCTTGCGGCGGCCGCCGAACAGGATCGCCGAGATCGGCACGCCCTTGGGGTCGTCCCACTCGTCGGCGAGGATCGGGCACTGCGACATCGGCGTGCAGTAGCGCGAGTTCGGGTGCGCGGCCTTCTCGCTCGATTCCGGCGTCCACTCCTGGCCCTTCCAGGAGGTGGCGTGCTCGGGCTGGTTCTCCATGCCCTCCCACCAGATGTCGCCGTCGTCGGTCAGGGCGACGTTCGTGAAGACCGTGTTGCCCTGCTCGATGGTGCGCATGGCGTTCGGGTTGGTGTGCCAGTCGGTGCCCGGCGCGACGCCGAAGAAGCCGAACTCCGGGTTGACCGCGTAGAGCCGGCCGTCTTCGCCGAAGCGCATCCAGGCGATGTCGTCACCGAGGGTCTCGGCGCGCCAGCCCGGGATGGTCGGCTGCAGCATCGCGAGGTTGGTCTTGCCGCAGGCGCTCGGGAACGCCGCCGCGACGTAGTGGACCTTGTCCTCGGGGGAGATCAGCTTGAGGATCAGCATGTGCTCGGCGAGCCAGCCCTCGTCGCGCGCCATCACCGAGGCGATGCGCAGCGAGTAGCACTTCTTGCCGAGCAGCGAGTTGCCGCCGTAACCCGAGCCGTAGCTCCAGATCGCGCGCTCCTCCGGGAAGTGCGAAATGTACTTCGTTTCGTTGCACGGCCAGGAAGAGTCCTTCTGACCGGGCTCGAGCGGCGCGCCGACGGAGTGCAGCGCGGGCACGAATTCGCGCTCGCTGCCGTCCGGCCCGACGAACTTGTCGAGGGCGGCGCGGCCGGCGCGGGTCATCACGCGCATCGAGGCGACAACGTAGGCGAAATCGGTGATTTCGATACCCAGCTTGGGATTCTCGTCGGCGAGCGGGCCCATGCAGAAGGGGATGACGTACATCGTGCGGCCGCGCATCGAGCCCCGGAAGAGCTCGGTCATGGTGGCCTTCATCTCGGCCGGGTCGGTCCAGTTGTTGGTGGGACCGGCGTCCTCGGGACGCTCCGAACAGATGAAGGTCCGGTCCTCGACGCGGGCGACGTCGTTGGGGTCGGAGGTGGCCCAGAAGGAGTTCGGCTTCGACTTGAGCTGCACGAACGTGCCGGCTTCGACGAGCTCCTGGTTGATCCGGGCGGCTTCTTCGTCAGACCCGTCGACCCACACCACGCGGTCCGGGGTGGTCAGTTCGGCGACCTCCCGGACGAAGGACAGCACGCCGGTGTGCGTCGTCGGCGCGGTGTCCAGTCCGGGGATGGCGACTGCGGTCATCTCTGCTCCTGACTTCCGACGACAAATGAGCCCGCTCGGAACGGCTGTGTTCCGGAGCGGGCTGCGTTGCCGGCGACCGAATGGCTTCGCACACCGGCTGGCGAAGCCGGTGTGCGTTTTTTGGGATTCCCCGAGAGTAGCCGCATGACCGGCAGGTAACCGAGAGCTGACGTGTACGTTCTCTCACAAGAACGATAAGGGAATCGATTCAGACGTCACCGGATCGGTGCATTCGCAGTAAATCTTGCGGTGGGCGGCCTCACACCCGTGACCTGCTTGTTTTCATTTGCGACATGAAAAAAGCCCGGCGCGCGTGCGCCGGGCTTTCAAACTGTGACCTGGGTAACGTTTCAGTTGGGCGAGATCCACTGCCCGGTGCCGGAGTCGATGTGCGCGACGCCCTCGAGCGTCTGCGTGCCGGCGCCGCCCCACTCGGCGTCACCCGCGGGGTCGCCGATCTGCTGGTCGCTGCCCGAATCCAGCAGTCCACTGGAGACCTCGGTCCACTGGCCGGGGCCGCTGTGCTCGAACGTCGTGGACGTGCCGTCGGCGTCGACCTGCACCGCGATGTCCGCTTCGCCGTCGCCGTCCTTGTCGGTGAAGGCGATGGTGCCGCCGCTCTTCGTCTCGACGACGGCGGTGTCGTTGTGTCCGTCGTGGTCGGTGTCGATGGTCGCCGCCCCCGCGTCGACCTCACCGTCCGGCATGTCCGCGTGGATGTGGCCGCCGGAGCTGTCCTCGTGGCCGGTGCCGGAGTCGGAGTCGTCGTGGCCCCCGCCTTCCGACTGGATCCACTCGCCGCTGGCCTCGTCGTAGACGGCCTGCTCGACGACGTGTCCCGTCTCGTCGAGGACGGCGTACTGGTCGGCTTGGCCGTCGTGGTTCGTGTCGATGAAGGCCTGGGCCGTGCCGTCGTCGTGTTCGACGATCGCGGTGTCGTTGACGCCGTCGTCGTTCACGTCGTAGTTGACCTCGGCCTGGTACTCCTGGCCGTCGACGTGCACGGTCATCGCCTCGGCACCACTGGCGTCGGTGTCGCTGCCGCCACTCTCGTCGACCCACATGGGACTTCCCCCTTCGAACCGGGTAACGCCGTTCTCCGACCTGCTGTCTGAGGGTATGACTCACCGTAGGCCGGTTCGGTTCCCCACCACAACCGGACGCGCGCTCAGGCCGGCTTGTCCCGCAATGCCCGGATCCGGGTCAGGAACGCTTCGGCCCGGTCACGGCCGTCGCTGACTTCTTTCAGCCGCTTCGAGACGATCGCGATCTTCTTCGCCCGTTCCTGGGCGCCCATCTTGATCGTCTTGTCGACTTCCTTCAGCTCGGCCTCGATCGCGTCGATGCGCCGGCCGAGGGCCTCGTCCAGGGCCATCGACAGCTGCTGCTCGGCCTCGATGAGCTGCTCGGCGACGAGCTGGTCGAGCGTCGAGCGGGCGTCCGCGATGGCTTCGACGAGCCACTGCTTCATGTGCTGCTTGTCGGCCGCGTGCTTGCGCGTGCGGGCCATCCACCAGCCCGCGCCGAGGCCGATGATGATCGTCACCGGCAGCACCACCGGGTTGAGGATCGCGACGCCGGCCAGCGGCAGCGCGGCCACCTTGCCCGCACCGACGCCGCCCGAGATGCCCATGAAGACGAGCAGTTTGTCCTCGGCCGTCGGCGGTTTCTTGTCCGGCGGGCGCAGCACGACCGGCGGCCCGCCGGCGCGCGCGAACTGCGCGCGGATGACGTCCAGTTCCTCCGGCGAGAACAGCTCCGACAGCGAGACGTTCGTGACCTGGTTGAGCCGCTGGGAAAGCAGCATCGAGATCCGCTGCGACGTCGTCTGCAGCGCGATGTCGACCTGCTGCGGCAACGCGGTCAGCTCGTCGCGCTTCGCGGCATCGATCAGCTGCCGGAAGTGGGTCTGCGCGTCCCGCATCTGGCGGCTGCTCTCGTGCAGCACCTCGACGCGGGTGCGCTGCACCTCGCCCCGCAGCTTCAGCTGCCAGCCGCGGGTCGACGTCCGGCGTTCGGCCTGCAGCTGGTCACGGCGTTCGCGCAGCTGCTCGGCCTCGGCCTCGCCCGCCGACAGCGCCCGGCTCTCGGCCTGCAGCTTCGCCTTGAGCACGGCGAGCGCGCTGGACAACGCGCGCAGCGTGTTGGCCTCGCCGAGCATCGCCGAGCGGCCGACCAGCAGCTCCTGCAACGCCGTCTGGACGCTTGCGATGCCGGACTTCTCCCGCAGCATCGCGGCCATCTGCTCGTTGGGCGCCTTCGCGGCCGTCTCGAACATCCGCGGCGACACCGCGTGGAACACGGCGTCGGCGAAGCGGGGCGCGTGCTCGGCCAGCAGCTGCCGGTCGGCCGCCAGCACCTCGCGCCAGCCGCGGAACATGTCCACCTTGGTCAGCGCGAACACCACGGTTTCGACGCGCTCGCCGACGTCGCGCAGGAACTGCAGCTCGGTCGAGGTGAACGGCGCGGACGCGTCGACGACGAACAGCAGCGCCGTCGCGCCCGCGGCGGCCTCCTTGGCCAGCTCGCCGTGCATCGAGTCGAGCCCGCCGACGCCGGGGGTGTCGACCAGCGAAAGCCGTTCGAGCAGCGGCACCGGGCCGGTGACCTCGACGTAGCGCGGCGGGATCTGGCCCGGCGGCAGCTCGTGCGCGGCCGACACCCAGTTGATCAGCTGGCCGAGGTCGATCGGCACCGGTGCCAGCTGGCCGGGGTAGCAGGCCTGCGCGCCCCAGGTCTCCGCGTGGTCGAACACGAGGTAGGTGGCGGTGGCGACGTCGGCGTCCACAGGGGACAGTCCCGGTCGCGCGAGCAGGGCGTTGACCAGGGAGCTCTTGCCGCGGTTCGTCTCGCCGACGACCACGACGGCCGGCTTCTTCGGCCGCGCCTTCCGGATGGCGTCGACCCACCTGGCGGCGTCGGGGTCGGCGTCGCGGACGACGGTCAGCAGCTGGTCACGGGCCGCCTGGACCTGCGCGGGCAGGCTCGGCGCGGTGGGTGCGCTCACGGGGTCTTCTTCGCGTAGACGATGACGATCGGGGCACGCAGCAGGCGGTCGTGGTCGGCGAAGCCGGTGACCTCGGTTTCCGCGACGACGCCGTCCAGCGACGGGTCTTCGGTCGGCAGCGCGCCGCCGGCTTCGTGCCGGGCCGGGTCGAACCGCTCGCCGTCGGGCCGCAGGGCCTGGACGCCGATCGCGGCCAGCCCCTCTTCGAGCCGTTCGACAACACCGCCGCTGCGGGCGCGATCCAGTGCGTACAAGCACATCTGGATCAAGGCCTGGCGATCGGCGAGTGCGTGCTCTAGGTCGATCGGGGAGGTGATGACCGGCTGCAAGGGGTGCACATCGGTGTCCGACGCCGGCTTCGCGCCGTCGGTTCCCTTCTCCGCGTCGGCCTCTTCGATGATCTGCGCGATGCTCAGCGCCGGGATCTGGCCGGTGGGCGTCTCGTCGGCATCCACCACGCCGTCCTTCCGAAACCACGCCACCCGCACCACCCCGTCCGGCTCACCGCAGATTCCACCAGTTTGGAGCACTCAGACGCCATCCGGGGGCGAAACCGGGCGAAGGAACCGGATCAAGATCGTCCGGAGGACCGCGAGTTCGGCCGCGGTGTCGACGTCGGGGTCGAACGCCGCCCGCGTGATCAGCGCGTCGGCGAGGGCGGCGACCCAGCCCGCCGCGGCGTGCGGCGGGACGCCGGGGTCGATCAGCCCGGCGGCCACGGCCCGCTCGATCAAGACGGCGAGGCCGTCGGCCAGCGCGCGTTCGTTGCGCCGGATCAGCGCGGCGAACTCGTCGTCGCGCGCGGCCTGCGCGGCGGCCTCGAGCACCAGCCGGGCGATGGCGGGGTGCGCGACCTCGGCGGCCAGCGCGAGCGCGACGTCGAGCAGCGCGGTCCACGGGTCGGCCGCCTCGGCCGCCGCGGCGAGCCGTTCGGCCGTGTCGCGCGCGTCTTCCTCGAAGATCGCGGTGAACACCGCGCGCTTGGTGGGGAAGTAGTGGAAGAGGCTGCCGGAGCTGATGCCCGCGGCGCGGCAGATGTCCGCGGTCGTCGTCCGCTCCAGGCCCTTCTCGGCGAAGCACCCGGCGGCGGCGTCGACGATCGCCCGGCGCTTGGCCGCGTGCTTCGCGGGGTCGACCGTCCTCATCGCTCGGCCGGCGGTTCGTCGAGCCAGGGGTAGCCGTGTTCGGCGAACGCCCTGGCCAGCTCGGGCCCGCCGAGGTCGGTCTTCTCCCGGGCGATCTCCCGGCCGTCGACGGTGTGCAGGACGAGCTCCTTGCCGTCGAGGTAGACGGCGTCCAGCTCGGCTTCGATGCGCCGTGTCTTCTCACCGCGGACCAGCGTGACGCGGGCCGGCGAGACCGTGACGACCAGCCGGTCGTGCGCCCAGATCACCGCGAACGCGAACCCGAGCACCAGGCCGCCGGCGACGGCGGCGAGCGTCGCCCACGGCTGCGGCAGCTTCGTGAGCACCTTGAACACACCCTGGAACGGGAAGGCCGGCAGGCCGGTGACCCACGCGGCGATGGCCCACACCCCGACGCCCAGCGCGGCGCCCGCCAGCGGGCAGCCGACCCAGGACCCGGTGCGCAGCCACGACGGCTCGTCGACGGTCGTCTCCATGCCGTCCATTATCAGACCGCGCGCTCGGTTTATGAAAGCCGGGGGTCAGACCAGCTCGTTGATGACCTCGCGGAGCTTGGCCTCCAGCCCCGGGCCGTCCTCGGCGAACCGGGACGAGACCAGCAGCTGGTCGTCGGCCGTGCGCAGGCAGATCGAGCCGGCCACGGAGATCTCGATGACGTTCAGCCGGAACGGGTACGCGCGCCGCCCCTGCCGGACCTCGGCCTCCCGCACGAGCTGACCGAGCCGCTCGCCGGCGACGATCTGGCGCCGGTAGAAGCCGGGTGCCCACGGGGTCGTGCCCGACGGCTCGCCCGCCCCGCGCAGCGCCGGGCCGCGCGCGTTGGCGAAGTGCCGGGACGCGGCCGGGGCGAAGTACTCGATCGCCTGGCGCATCGCCGAATCGTGGGCGAGCGCGGGCCTGCCGTAGCGGTTGCGCGGGCTGCGCGGGTCCGGGTCCACCCGGCCGCGCAGGAACGCGAGGAGGTCGTTCCACCAGTCCGCCCACTGCTCCTGGACGGCGGCGCGGTCGATCTCCGGCGGGACGTGCACCGGGACTTGCGGCTCCACCGGCGGCAGGACCTGTCCTTCGGAAACGGACAGCGCCAAGGCGTCACGGATGTACAGCGCGACGTCGATCTCCGTCTCGCTGCTCCAGCCCGCTCGCCAGGATGTCGTGTTCTCCAGCTGCACGCTTTCCACAGTACGCGGAAAAGCCGCTTCTCCAGGAGAAGTCGGCAAGGTGAAACAAGCGTCAGGCCTGTGGCTCGCGCACCTGCTGCCAGATCAGGAAATATGCACGGTGCACCACGTGCGCAACGCGGCTCTGCGCGGGCGTCGCGCCGAACGACGCGAAGGACCGCCACCAGCCCGCGCGCTCCAGCGCGTGCGCGGCCAGCTCCGGCCGGGGCGCGCCCGGCTTGCCGAGCTGGGCGCCGATGTCGGCGTTGCTGCCCACCCGCAGCACCTCTTCGGAGAGGTCTTCGGGCATGTCGACGGCGCCGGAGGCGACCAGCGTCAGCGCTTCGAGCAGCCGCAGCTGGTGGGCCTCGGGCTTGGCGAGCAGCACCTCGATGGCGTCGTGCACGCGCTGGCGCTCGGCCGGGTCGCCGGAGGCGTGCGCGAGCGCGGTGACCGACGCGAGCGCCGCGGCCGCCTTGATCCCGTCGGCGCGGGCGGCGAACACGATCGACAGCCGCTGCCGCACGGCTTCCAGGCCGGACGCGTCCAGCAGGGACCGCCGGAGCGCGCCCGCCGTGATCTCCGGTTCCTTGCGGATGACGTCGACGGCGTGCGAGACGCCGAACAGGTCGAGCTTCTCCAGCAGGCGCAGCCGGGTGCCGGCCGGGACGTCGCACTCCCAGCTGGTGAAGATGTCGGCCGAGATCAGCATGGTCTGCAGGACGTCGTCGTCGAGGTCGGCCAGCGCCCGCAGCGCCTCGGCGTCGGCGGAGGTGAAGCCGCCCGACTCGGCGGACTCCGCGATCAGCCCGATCACCGGCAGCACGTCGGCGACGCGCGGCTTGAGCGTCGAGGCCTGCTTCTCCGAGAGGATCGTCGCGGCCTTCCAGATGTCGCCGTCGGAGCCCTCGACCGACTCGGGCGCGATGGTGTCGGCCTTGTTCAGCACGGCGATGGCGTTGACCGGGCCGGCCTCGCGGCTCGCGGTGGCCGCGGTGAACGCGGCGAGCGCCTGCTGGTCGTCGGCGCGGACGCCCTGGGTGACGACGTAGAGGACGGCCTCGGCGCCGGCGACGGCGTTGCGCGAGGTGTCGTCGAGGTCGTCGGAGCCCTCTTCGTCGTCGTCTTTGCGGTGCTTCGCGGCGCCGAGGAGCAGCTCGGTGCGCGACACCGACGCGGCGTCGAGCGAGCCGAGGCCGGGGGTGTCGATCACCGTCATGCCCTGCAGGACGGCGTTGGTCAGGTAGGCCTCGATGTGCGAGACCTTGGTGATGTCGACGCCCAGCTCGGCCGGGATCATCCCGTCCGAGGCGAACGGGAGCACCTGCTTGCGGCCGTCGGTGAAGACGATCTCGACGCGGTCCACCGTGCCGTACTGGAAGCGGGTCACCAGCCGGGTGCACTCGCCGATGTCGGTCGGCGCGACCCGGCGCCCGATCAGCGCGTTGACCAGCGTCGACTTGCCCGACTTGATCCGCCCGGCGACGGCCACCTGCAGCGGCGCGCCGAGCCGGCGCAGCACCTCGGCGAACCCGGCCGACGTCCGCGCGGACACCTGCGACTGCAGGCGGTGGCACAGGTTGGCCACGGACATCGACAGCGGACCGGCGAGCCGGCCCTGCTCCGGTGACGTCACGGCCCCCAGCCCTCCCGTCGTACGGACAACCCCGGGAATCGTCCCACGAGCCTCATCCCTGGGTCGCACCGAAGGTGGTACCGGCGACCGACGCGGGATCCGCGGGCCGGGACCTAGTGTTGCCTGGTGCGACGGCTGAGTCTCTGGATGCGTGCCCACCCCATGGCGGGCGACTCGGTGCTGGCCGTCCTGCTCGGGCTATTCGACCTGATGCTCTTCGCCGCCGATGGCTTCGCCGAGGTGCCCGAACTGCCGCCCTGGTACGTCGGGATCCCGGTGATCATCGCGATGGTGACGCCGCTGGTGTTCCGGCGGAAGTCGCCGCTGTGGTCGGCGTACGTCGTGCTCGTGATCAGCATCGTGCACGCGGCGCTGATGCTCGGCATCGGCAGCGCGGCCGGGCTGGCGATGAGCATCTACTCCGTCGTCGTCTACGCCGGGCGGCGCCAGGGCGTGGTGTTCGTCGGCGCGGTCGTGGTCGCGTCGGCCGTCCAGCTGCTGATCGAGCAGTCCGGGGACATCCTCATCGCGGTGCTGTTCCTGGCGTTCGGCATCGCGCTGTGCTGGACGCTCGGCGAGTTCGTCGGGGCGCGCCGCGCCTACGACGTGGAAGTGGAGGCGAGGTTGCACCTGCTCGAAACCGAACGCGACCAGGCCACCCGGATCGCGGTGGCCGAGGAACGCGGCCGCATCGCGCGCGAGCTGCACGACGTCGTCGCGCACGCGGTCAGCGTGATGGTGGTGCAGGCCGACGGCGCCTCGTACGCGATCCGCAGCAACCCCGAGCTCGCCCAGCGAGCCCTCCAGACGATTTCCGAGACCGGCCGCGGCGCGCTCGGCGAGCTGCGCGCGCTGCTCGACGTCCTGCGCAACGACCGTGCCGAAGGCGAGCCGCGGGTCCCGCAGCCGGACGCGCACGCCATCGCCGACCTGGCCGAGCGGATGCGCGCGGCGGGTGTGCCGGTGACGCTGGAGACCGACGAGCTCGGCGACCTGCCCGCCGGGGTGTCGCTCGCGGCGTACCGGATCGTGCAGGAGTCGCTGACCAACACGCTCAAGCACGCCGGACGCGGCGCGACCGCGTCCGTGCGGCTGCACCGGACCGGCGACCTGGTCGAGGTCCTGGTGTCGGACGACGGCGCCGGCCGCCTCCCGCAGCTGATCCCCGCGGGCCGCGCCACGCCCCGGCTGGCCGTGCCGGGCGGCAACGGGCTGATCGGCATGCGCGAACGCGCCCACGTCTACGGCGGGACGCTCGAAGTCGGCCCGGCACCGGGTGGTGGGTGGCAGGTCCGCGCGGCGCTGCCGGTTAGGTTGGCGCAGTGATCCGTGTGGTGGTCGTCGACGACCAGGAACTGATGCGTGTCGGGTTCCGGATGGTGCTGGGCGCGCAGGAGGACATCGACGTCGTCGGCGAGGCCGGCGACGGCGCCCAGGCCATCCGGCTGGCCGAACAGCTGCGCCCCGACGTCGTCCTGATGGACGTCCGGATGCCGGTGCTCGACGGCGTCGAGGCGACGAAGAAGATCGTCGCCGACGGCACCGCGCGGGTGCTCGTGATGACGACGTTCGACCTCGACGAGTACGTCTACGCGGCGCTGCAGGGCGGGGCGAGCGGGTTCCTGCTGAAGGACACCCAGCCCGACCACCTGGTCTCGGCGTTGCGGGCGGTGGCTTCGGGCGACGCCGTCGTCTCACCGTCGGTGACGCGCCGGCTGCTGGACCGCTTCGTCGGCGCCGGCGGCACGCCGATGCGCGACACGGCCGAGCTGGACGTGCTCACTGACCGCGAGCGTGAGGTGCTCGTGCTGATCGCCAAGGGCATGTCGAACCTGGAGATCGCCGAGGCGCTGTTCCTCTCGGAGGCGACGGTGAAGACGCACGTCGGCCGGATCCTGGCGAAGCTGGACCTGCGCGACCGGGTGCAGGCGGTGGTGCTGGCCTACGAAACCGGCCTCGCCCGCCCCGGCCTCGCCTAGCGGTAGTCGTCCGGGGGTGTGGTTGCCGGGTCTTTGCCGGTGTTGCGGACTTCGGTGAGCCAGCGGCCGAAGTCCGGGCGGTCGCCGTCGATGTCCGTGTGGCCGTATTCGTGCATCAGGGTCCAGGACGCCAGCGTTTGCCCTGCGAAACGGGCGACGTCGGTGTCTTGGGCCAGGGCCGCGACGCCGCGGGCCAGCAGGTAGGGGGTCTCGGAGATCTTGAAGTCGACCGGGGCGAGCTTGCCCACCGCGTCGCGCCAAGTGGCCTCGGTGACCTCGAAGATGTCCAGCATCGACTCCGAGCGCAGGAAGCCCGGGGTGACGGCGAGGCCGACGCAGTCGTTCTTCTTCAGCTCGACGCCCAGTGCGCGGCCGAGCGCGCGGATGCCGCACTTGGCCAGGTAGTACGGCAGGCCCGCGCCGACGTAGTCGTCGTTGTCGCCGTCGGTCACCTCCAGCACGAGCCCGCGGCGGGCGACCACCAGTGGCAGCAGCTTGTGCAGCGCGATGAGGTGCGTGTCGAGCGCGTTGTGCGTCAGGCTCAGCGCGTCTTCCAGCGGCGTTTCCCAGAAGGGCGCGTCGAAGTGGAAGTACATGTCGCCGCCCCAGACGTCGTCGACCAGGATGTCGACTCCGTCCACTTCGGACTCGATGCGCGCCTTCAGAGCGTCCACATCGGACACCGACGTGAAGTCACAGCGCACCGCGACAGCCTTGCCGCCCGCCGCTTCGACGAGTTCCGCCGTCTCCTCGATCGTCTCCGGACGCTTCATCGGTGACGTCGTTTCGCGCGTCGACCGGCCGGTGACGTACACCATCGCCCCCGCACGGCCGAGTTCCACCGCGATCGCGCGGCCGCAGCCCCGGGTCGCCCCCGTGACCACCGCGACCTTGCCCAGCAAACTCATGTCTTCTCCCGTCCCCGCCACGCGGTCAACACCGCGTCGACGTCCTCGGCCAGCCGGTCGGCCAGCCGCCCCTGCGGCCGGATCGACCAGTCCAGCGACACCCCGTTGATCACCGCCAGCAACGCCCGCGCGGCGCGGGGCACGCTCGGCGCGTGCGGCAGCTCTCCCGCCGCCGCGCGGACGAGGCGGCCCAGCTCCGCCTCCACCGCCGCGTAGTGCTCGCCCAGCAGCGCCCGCAGCACCGGGTCGCCGATGTCCACGCCGAGCTGGCCCAGGTGGTTGGCCGCCTCTTCGGCGTCGCCGAGCACCGCGTAGACCGTCACGGCCGCCTCGCGCAGTCCCACGATCGGGTCATCCCAGGAATCCGCGCACGCCCGCATCTGCTCGACCGCGCGGGTCGTCGCGCGCCGGCTCAGCGCCTGCAGCAGACCGGCCTTCGACCCGAAGCGCTGCCCGGCCGTGCCGACCGCGACCCCGGCCTCGGCGGCCACCTGGGCCAGGGTGAAGCCGGGTCCGCACCGGCCGATCACGGTCTCCGCCGCGGCCAGCAGCCGCTCGTCGGTGATGCTCCTCGGCCGGGCCACGGCGTTATTGAACCACAGTTCATTAATGGTGTCACCCGGGTCGGCATCAGGGTCGGGTCAGGGTCATCACCGATCGCGCATCGGCCGAAAAGCCAGGAAGGTACTACTCAGGTAGGGGGCCCGGTTCGGTCTACAGGGTGACGCGCGAACAGGTCCTCACCCGCGACGATAGGTACGTCGTAAGCGAGGGGCGAAGAGGAGCAAGCCATGATCGAGGCAACGGGCCTCACCAAACGGTACGGAAAGACGCTGGCGGTGAACAACCTGTCGTTCTCCGTGGCCGCGGGGCAGGTCACCGGCTTCCTCGGTCCCAACGGGGCGGGCAAGTCGACCACCATGCGCATGATCCTCGGCCTGGACAACCCCACCGGGGGCCAGGTCACCATCGGGGGCAAGAAGTACCACGACCTCAAGCAGCCGCTGCGGACCGTCGGAGCGCTGCTCGACGCGAAGTGGGTGCACCCCAACCGCTCGGCGCGCGCCCACCTGCAGTGGATGGCGAAGTCCAACAAGATCCCGGCCGCCCGCGTCGACGAGGTGCTCGACACCGTCGGCCTGAGCAACGTCGCGAGCAAGCGCGCCGGCGGGTTCTCCCTCGGCATGTCGCAGCGGCTCGGCATCGCGGCCGCCCTGCTGGGCGACCCCGAGGTGCTGCTGTTCGACGAGCCGGTGAACGGCCTCGACCCCGAGGGCATCCTCTGGATCCGGAAGTTCATGCACCGGCTGGCCGAGGAAGGCCGCACGGTCTTCGTGTCGAGCCACCTGCTCTCGGAGATGGCGCTGACCGCCAGCAACCTCGTGGTGATCGGCCGCGGGCAGCTGATCTCGCAGTCGTCGACCGAAGACTTCGTCTCCCGCGCCGCGGAGAACACGGTCAAGGTTCGCTCGCCGCAGCTGACCGAGCTGCGTGACGTCCTGCAGCGCGCGAGCGCCGGCGTCACCGGCGACGAGAAGGCGCTCGTCGTGTCCGGGATGGACAGCGACAAGATCGGCGAGATCGCCGCCGAGCACCGGATCGTGCTGCATGAGCTGAGCCCGCAGACCGGCTCGCTCGAGCAGGCCTTCATGCAGATCACCGGCGACTCCGTCGAGTACCACACCGGTCTCGAAGCCGAGGCGCACCAAGTGCTCGAGTCCGCCAAGTAACCGAAACCTCCACGGGGAAACCAAAGATCATGAACCTGCTCGCGGTCGAACGCATCAAGCTGTTCACCACCCGCTCGCCGTGGTGGTGCGCGCTCATCACCCTCGTCCTGTCCGTCGGTTTCGCCGCCATCCTGGCCGGCGCCACCGAAGCCGGCGACTCGCTGACCGTCTCGGCCACCCAGTTCGGTGGCTCGCAGTTCGGCATCGCCGTCGTCATGGTGCTCGCCGCCCTCGCGGTGACCACCGAATACCGCTTCAACACCATCCGCACCACGTTCCAGGCGGTGCCGCACCGCTCGCCGGCGCTGGTCGCCAAGGCCGTCGTCGTCGGCCTGATGGCGCTGATCCTCGGCGAGATCGCCGGGTTCGGCGCGTGGGGCCTCGCCAAGCTGATGCGCCCGAACGACAACCTCGCGCTGACCACCGGCCAGGACTGGGCGAACGTCGCCGGGCTCGGCCTGATCTTCGCCTTCAGCGCGGTGCTCGCCGTCGCCATCGGCATCATGATCCGGCACAGCGCCGGGGCGATAGCGCTGCTGCTCATCTACGCACTGGCCGTCGAGAGCCTGGTGCAGCTGATCCCGAAGATCGGCAACCACATCCACGAGTGGATGCCGTTCAACGTGGCCAACAAGTTCCTCGTCGGCTCGACGCCGGCCGGGAACGGCCCGGCACCGTCGGATTCGCCGCTGAGCCCGGGCTGGGCGCTGGCCTACTTCGCCGGGGTTTCGATCGTGTTCCTGCTCATCGCCCTCGGGGTGGCGAAGAAGCGGGACGCCTGAGGGGAAACAGGGGAAAACGGGAAATCCGGGTCGCGCTGTCGGGGGGCGACCCGGATTTTTCGTTTCTCGCTAGGCTCACCGCGACGGGACGGGTGGGCGGATGATCGAAGCGACGGCACTGACCAAGGCGTACGGCGACACGACCGCCGTCGACCAGCTGACCTTCACCGCGCGCTCCGGCCGCGTCACCGGGTTCCTGGGCCCGAACGGCGCCGGCAAGTCCACGACGATGCGGCTCATCGTCGGCCTCGACACGCCGGACGCCGGGACCGTGCTCATCGACGGCGTCCCGTACCCCGAGCTGAAGGACCCGCTGACGACGGTCGGCGCGATGCTGGACGCCGGCTGGCGCCACCCCGGCCGCGGCGGGCGTGATCACCTGCGCTGGCTGGCCGCGACCAACGGCATCCCCGACAAGCGCGTCGACCAGGTGCTGGCGCTGGTCGGGCTGACGAGCGTCGGGAAGACGCGGGCCGGGCGGTACTCGCTCGGCATGCTGCAGCGGCTGGGGATCGCCGCCGCGCTGCTCGGCGACCCGCGTGTGCTGCTGTTCGACGAGCCGGTCAACGGCCTCGACCCCGAGGGCATGGCCTGGATCCGGCAGCTGCTGCACTCGCTCGCCGCCGAGGGCCGGACCGTGTTCGTGTCGAGCCACCTGCTGCCGGAGATGGCGCAGACCGCCCAGGACCTGGTCGTCATCGGCCGGGGCCGGCTGATCTACCAGGGCACGATGGACGAGTTCGTCGCCCGCACGAGCCACCACGGCGTGCGCGTGCGCACCCCGCACGCCGACGAGCTGCGGGCCGCGCTCACCGGGCAGGTGGAGTTCACCGAGGCCGACGGCACCTTCGTGGTGTCCGGAGTGGACAGTGACCGGATCGGGCAGCTCGCCTTCGACGCCGGTGCGACGCTGCACGAGCTGAGCCCGATCACCGGCTCGCTCGAGCAGGCCTACCTCGACCTCACCCGCGAGGCCGTCGAATTCTCCGCCGCTCCGGAGGTCGCGAAGTGACGACGACGTCGAACCTGCTCCGCGCCGAGCGCATCAAGCTCTTCAGCACCCGGGCGCCGTGGTGGTGCCTGACCCTCGCGTTCGTCGCGCCGCTCGGCTTCACGGCGCTGTTCTTCGCGCTGGCCGGGCCGGAGATCCCGGCGACCGTCGGCAACACGCAGCTCGCGAGTGGCAACGGCCGGACCGTGCTGCTCGTGCTCGCCGTGCTCGCGACGGCGTCGGAGTTCGGCTGGGGCACGATGCGGCTGACCTTCCAGGCCGTCCCGCGCCGGGTGCCCGCGCTGCTGGCGAAGGTGACGATCATCGGCGCGGTGGGTGCCGTGCTCGGGCTGGTCGTCGGCTTCGGCGCCTGGGGCGTCGGGACGCTGGTGCAGCCGGACGCCGATCTCGCGCTGCACTCGGGTGCGGAGTGGCGCTCGGTGCTCGGCCAGAGCCTCGTCTTCCTGTTCACCGCGGTGGCCGGCGTCGGCGTCGCGCTGCTGCTGCGCAACGTCGCCTTCGCGCTGGCCGCGGTGCTCGTGTGGACGCAGCTGCTGGAGGGCCTGGTCGTCTTCATCCCGGGCGCGGGCAGGCACATCTACCAGTGGATGCCGTTCCACGCCGCGGACGAGTTCGTCGGCGCGGGTGGCTTCGCCGCCGGGCCGCTGCAGCTGTCGGCCGCGCCGCTGAGCCCGTGGGGCTACCTCGGTTACTTCGCGGCCATCAGCGTTGCCCTGTTCGTGGCCGGCGTGGTCGTCACGGCGAAGCGTGACGCCTGAGCGTGATCGCCGTCTCACTACTCCACAAAACTGTGTTAAGAGAAGATGAAAACGTTGTGGCTTCTCTCACAGGCGCCGGACATAATGCTATGACCAGGCAATATTCGTAAGTGAGTGAACCGGACCCGTCTGAGCTCCCCTGGAGGTGATCCTTGGCGGTGGACACCGGTCAAGAATTGGGCAGCACGATTCCCCGGGCCCGCGTCGAAGACGACGCACCGCGGCTCGAACCCATGTTGGATCTTGAATGGTCGCGGGCCATCGAACTCCCGCAGAACGCCATGGCGGCGGGCACGCCCGCGGAACTTCGCCGTGCTTGGGTGCATCGCGCGCCCGAGGACAGCGTGCTGGCGCTGTTCCGCGCGTCGGCCGGGATGGCCGGGCCGATCCCCGCGCCGTGGTGGCTGCGCGCGGTCGCGGACGGCAAGCTCGATTCCCGGGAACAGGGTTTCCGCGTCGAGGACCGCATCGCGCAACTGCTCGGCAGGCGGCCGGGCTGGGAATTCGTCCCCTGGGCCGCGGACGGCGAATCGGGCTACTGGGAGTTCATGCCGTCCGAACGCGGGAAATCGGGACACGCGATTCCCACGACGGTGATGAACACGGATCGGCACGGCGGCTGGATCGACGTCCTCCCGGCGCACACCGGGCCGACGCCGGACCCGATCCCGGTCGCCGGACTGGCCGGCCTGCGGTCCCGGCTCGGGGAGTTCGAAGCCGCTCGGTGACCACCGGTTAGCCTCGCTTGGTGGAAAACGAGGACAGTCGACGGCTGCGCAGCGTCGTCAGCTACGTCAAGCGCGGTGGCCGGATGACCGTCGGGCAGCAACGCGCGTGGGACGAGCTGTGGCCGGAAGTCGGCCGCACGGTGGGCGAGCTGCCCGCCGGGACGCTGGACTTCGGCGCGTGGTTCGGCCGTGAGGCGCCGGTGCTGGTCGAGATCGGCTCCGGCATGGGCGAGACGACGTCGCAGCTGGCCGCCGCGGCGCCGGAGCTGAACTACGTCGCCGTCGAGGTCTACGACCCGGGCCTCGGCCAGCTGATGCTGCGCGCCGAAAAGCTGGGCGTCGAGAACCTCCGGCTGCTGCACGGTGACGCCGTCGTGCTGCTCACCGAGCACGTCGAGCCCGGGACGCTGCACGGCGTCCGGCTGTTCTTCCCGGACCCGTGGCCGAAGAAGAAGCACCACAAGCGGCGGATCGTGTCGCCGTCGTTCGCCGCGCTCGTGGCGTCGCGGCTGGCGCCCGGCGGGACGTTCCACATGGCGACCGACTGGGAGAACTACGCCGAGCAGATGCTCGAGGTCTGCTCCGCCGAGCCGGCGTTGAAGAACCGGTACGACGGCTGGGCGCCGCGCCCGGAGTGGCGGCCGGTGACCAAGTTCGAGCAGCGCGCCGACGTCGACGGCCGCGTCTCGCACGACCTCATCTTCGAGAAGCGCTAGAAACGCTGAAGGGGACCTCTCCCCGGATCCCCGCGGAGAAAGGTCCCCTTCAGCTCACTACCCCCGGTGCTCGCCCCTCCCCCGACAGAAGGGCGAACGTCCTATTCCTCGGCCAGCGGCTCAGCCTGGACCCGCTTGAGGGCGGGCGTGCAGACCGACGCGCCGAGCAGGGCCACACCGACCCCCAGCACCACCGGCGCCAGGAGCCACGGACTCAGCACGATCCCGCGTGGATCGACCATGCTGTAGAGCCCAACACCGACGAGTACCCCGACGATTCCCGCGCCGATGGTGGCGACCAGCGCGGGCAGCGCGGCCTCCATCCGCAACGCCCTCGACAGCACCCGCACCGGCGTGCCGGCGGCCATCAGCGCGCCGAAGGTGCGGCGGCGGTCCATCACCGAGCCGGCGGTCGCGACCGCGGCACTGCACCCGGCCAGGACACCGGCCGCGAGCAGCCCGATCACCGTCACCCGGCGCAGGTCACCGAGCTCGGTCTGCTGGTTGAACAGGTACTGGTCGCGGCTGCCGATCTCCTCGCCGGCGGCCGGCGCGGCCAGCGCCGTGCGGACGATCTCGCGGTTGGCGTCGGTGGTCGGCGCGACCACGGTGACGTACTTCCGCGCCAGGCCGTCCGGCAGCGCGGCCGGGTCGATGATCGACGTGCCGGCCAGGTCGGAGTCCGGCAGGTGGACGGCTTCCGTCCGCGTGCCCGACTTGACGGCCACGGCCGTCCCGTCCCAGTCGTCGGCGATCTTGTACTGCGCCAGGTCGAGCGCCGAGTCGCCGAAGACGGCCGGACCGCCCGTGCAGTTCTCCGCGGTGAGCCCGAAGCGGGTCAGCTTGACCGCGTCCGCGCAGCTCATCACCAGCGCCCGGTTGCCGGTGCGGTGCGAGCCCTCGCCCTGGACCAGGTAGACCTGCCCGACCGCGACGGCCTTCTCGGACTGGCCGTACTTCTGCAGCGAGCCGTTGGCCTGCTCGACGATCTTGCTCGCGTGCTGACCGTCGGTGTCGACGTAGAGCACGGAGTCTTGGAAGGACCGGCCGCCGCCCGCCATCGACTCGAACGTCGGCAGCAGCGTCAGCGCCATCGACCCGGCGAACACCGCGAGCACGATCCCGGCGGACGCGCGGTAGGCGCTCTTCGGGTCGTCACGCAGGCGCCGGCCGGCGAGCAGCGACGACGGCCGCCGCCAGATCCGGACGAACGTGCCGCCCACCGCCGACGTCACCCACGGCCCGACGATCGCGGCCGAGCCGACCAGCAGGAACAGCCCCACCATGACCATCCCGATGCCGCCGGAGTCACCCGAGGTCGACACCGCGTAGAGGAAGAACAGCCCGGCCGCGGGCAGGGCCAGCAGCCGCCACCAGCGCAACGGCTTCTTCGTGTGGCCGCCGGTGGCGAACAGCGGGTTCTTCAGCACCCGCCGCAGGCCCAGGACGCCGGCCAGCACCACGAGCACCGGGATCGCCATGACGATGAACACCGTCAGGCCGACCGGCAGCGCGAAGTCGGCCGCCTGCCAGGTGCCGCCCGCCCAGGGCACGAACGACGCGAGGCCGCGCAACGCCGGGCTGAGCAGCAGGCCGAGCAGGGCACCGATGCCCGCGGACAACGTCGTCTCGGCGGCCACCATGTTCGTGACCTGCCCCGGCGTCGCGCCGGCCAGCCGGAGCGCGGCCAGCCGCCGCTCGCGCCGGGCCGCGGTCAGCCGCGCCGACGACGCGACCAGCACCAGGCTCGGCACCAGCAGCACGATGATGCCGACCCAGGACAGCAGCATCAGCAGGCCGTCCGGACGCGCTTCGCCCTTCGGGAACCCGGCGACATGCGAAGAGGCCTCCGGCATCTGGTCCGCCGTGTGCCCGGTGAGCGCGACGAGCTGTTCGGGGAACCGCAAGGCGTCGTCACTCAACGCCCCGACGGGCTTGCCGAACCGGTCGCCGAGCTGCGCGGCGGAGTTGCCCTGCAGCAACCGGCCGAGCGCGGGCGACACGACGGTCTCGCCCGGTCCGGGCAGCTGCGGCACCCCCGGCGGCAGCTCGAGCCCGGCCGCGGTGGCGCCGGGCGCCAGTGCGACGTCGACGCGGATGATCTGCTTGCCGTCGAAGTAGTCCTTCGAGGCGGAGTACACCAGCTTCGCCGGGCCGTCGGAACCGCGGCTGTAGAAGTGGTCGCCTTGCCAGAGGGCGCGTTCCTCGCGCTGCACCGTGGCGAACGGCAGCGTCGCCAGCAGCAGCACCAGCCCGGTCGCGACGGCCACCCCGACCGCGGTGAGGATCGCCGACGTCCGGGTCCGCCGGTCGACCTTCAGCACCCGCAGGGCGATCTGCAGCGAGTTCATGCCGCGAGCCTCGTGGCGATCAGGCCGTCCCGGATGGCGACGGTCTTCGGCATCGACTCGGCCAGCTCGCGGTCGTGCGTCACGACGATCACCGCGGCGCCCGTCTCGTGGGCGGCGCCGAGCAGGGCGTCCATCGTGTCCCGGCCGGTGCGCGTGTCGAGGGCACCGGTCGGCTCGTCGGCGAAGATCACCTTCGGCCGGTGGGTGAGCGCGCGGGCGATGGCGACGCGCTGGGCCTCGCCGCCGGACAGCTCACCGGGACGGCGGCGTTCCTTGCCGGCCAGGCCGAGCCGCGAGAGCCACTGGCGCCCGGCCTCGATGGCCTCCTTGCGGCCGAGCCCGGCCAGCAGCGACGGCAGCGCGACGTTCTCCTCGGCCGACAGCTCGGCGACGAGCATCCCGGACTGGAAGACGAAACCGAACTCGGTGCGGCGCAGCTCGCTGCGCTTCTTCTCGCCGAGGTGGTCGATCCGCTGCCCCGCCAGGAAGATCTGCCCGTCGTCGGCCCGGAGGATGCCGGCCAGCACGTGCAGCAGCGACGTCTTGCCCGAGCCCGACGGCCCGACGATGGCGACGGCGTCCCGCGGCTGGATGTCGATGTCGATGCCGGCCAGGGCGTACTGCGCGCCGTAGCGCTTGACGAGCCCACGGCCGGACAACACCGGGCCATCGGTCCACTGTGGAGTGTTCGGGTCCACGAGGTTCTCCCTGTCGGTCGGATCTTGATGCCGCTGAGCTTCGCCGAGAGCAAGGGATGTCCACTTCGGGCAGACGGCCAGTCACGGGCCCGCCCGCATCGGCCGATCGGCCGAGGGAGCGCGAGCCACTCGGCCAAGGTGCGGACGCCCGCGGATCCTCTAACGTCACGTTGTGACCGCCGCGCCTCCGCCGAACACCCTCTACACCCGCACCGCCGCCCTGGTGCGGCGCATCGGTGTGCCCGCGGCCGTGCTGTTCGCCGCGCTGCTCTTCGACCTCGTCTACACAACACAGGCCGCACTCGACGAACACGGCTCGCGCTTCGTCGACTTCGGGCTGCTGCCCGGCATGTTCGCGATGGTGGCCTGTGCCCTCTGGGCCCAGAAGCGGGCCGCCGTCGCCGGTGCGGCGGGTGCCGCCGTGCTGGTGTTCTCCACCCTCTTCATCCACGCGTTCCACATCCCGCCGTACTCGAGCGTGCTGCCGAAGGTGACGATCACCGAGATCGTGGCGGGGGAGCTGATGCTCTACTACGTGACTCGCCGGGCGCGGGCGGGCGTGGCGTTCTGCGTGGTCAGCGCCCTGGTCGTCGGGTGCCTGGTCGCGGTCTTCGGCCGCTACCGGGGCGTCGGCGACCTGGACGGCGGATCGCTCTACCAGGCCCTGCTGTTCGGCGTGCTGCTGCTCGCCGGCGCGGTGGTGCCCGCCATCGCGATCCGCGACCGCGGCCCGAAGGCCGATCCGCGCACGCGCAAGCTGCGCCGGGTCAACGAGCTGGCGATGGGGCAGTGGCCGCTGATCGGGCTGCTCGGGTTCGCGCTCATCTTCGAGTTCGGTTACACGTACTCCAGCACCGCCCGCGGCTTCCCGATCCTGTTCTGCTCGCTCGTCGCGGCCGTCATCGCGGTGCTGTCGCCGCGGCGGCCCGCGGACGCGGTCCTCGCCATCGCCGGGGTTCTGCTGCTCTCCGCGGTCATCACGCCGTTGCTGCAGCTGCGCAGTTCCTACCCGATGCCCGGCGGAGTGCCGTTCGTGCAGGTCATCGCCGGGATGGGCGTGGTGGTCACCCTGACCCGCGCCCGGGGGCTGAGCGCCTCGTGGGCCCGGGTGGCCGTGCTGTCGGCCGTCGTCGCGCTCGCGGCGATCGTCAACTCGAACCAGCCCGCCGGCAACCTGCAGACCGACCCGCAAACGCTGTCGATCCTGGCCTTCGCCGCGGCGCTGATGCTGGGCATCTCGATCGCCGTCGGCCTGATGCTGCGGTCGCGGGACTCCGAGCGCACCACGGTCGTCCAGTCCGCGGTGTCCGAGGCGCAGACCGCCGAGCGGATGGCGCTGGCCCGCGAGCTGCACGACGTCGTCGCCCACCACGTCACCGGGATCGTGGTGCAGGCGCAGGCCGCGCGGATGATGGCCGAGAAGAACCCGCAGATCGCCGTCGAGGCGATGGGCCGGATCGAGAACGCCGGCGTCGAGGCGCTGGCGGCGATGCGGCGGCTGGTCCGCTCGATGCGCGGTGACGCGCCCGCCGGGTCGAGCGAGTTCAGCGAGCAGGCCACCACCGATCTCGGCGCCGACCTGCGGAAGCTGGTCGAAGGCGCCAACCACGGCGTGCCGACGTCGATGCACCTCGACCTGCCGCCGGACCTGCCGCACGAGGTCGGCCGCTCGGCGCTGCGGCTGGTGCAGGAGTCCCTGACGAACGTCGGCAAGCACGCCGCGGACGCGACCGACGCGTTCGTGCTCGCCGAGGCGAACGGCACGGAACTGCACCTGCGGGTGACGGACAACGGGCGCGAGCGCACGCACCGGCCCGCCGGCGGCTCGGGCGGCTACGGTCTGGTCGGCATGCGCGAACGCGTCGCGCTGCTGAAGGGCCGGCTCTCGGCCGGGCGCGGCCCGGACGGCGGCTGGCGCGTCGAAGCTTGGCTGCCACTGGCCGCCACGGAAGAAGCGGAAGGGGACGAGTGATCCGGGTACTGATCGCCGACGACCAGGAGATGGTGCGGATGGGGTTCCGCATGATCCTGGACTCCCACGACGACATCGAGGTCGTCGCCGACGTCGCGGACGGCGTCTCGGCGGTCTCGAAGGCCCGCGAACTGCGCCCGGACGTCTGCCTGCTCGACATCCGCATGCCCGGCCTCGACGGCCTCGAAGTCACCCGGCAGCTGGCCGGCCCGGACGTCACCGACCCGCTGAAGGTAGTGGTGGTCACCACCTTCGACCTCGACGAGTATGTGCACACGGCGTTGCGCAACGGCGCGTCCGGGTTTCTGCTGAAGGACGCCGGCCCGGCGCTGCTGATCGAGGCGGTCCGCGCGGCCGACCGCGGCGACGCGCTGGTGTCGCCGCAGATCACCGTCCGGCTGCTCAAGCACTTCGACGGCAGCGGCCCGGCGAAACCGCAGGTCAAGCCGCCTTCCGAGCCGCTGACCGCGCGCGAGATGGACGTCGTGAAGGCGGCCGCGCGCGGGCTGACGAACACCGAGATCGGGTCGGAGCTCTACCTGTCGCTCTCGACGGTGAAGACGCACCTCGCGTCGGTGCAGGGGAAGATCGGCGCGCGGAACCGGGTGGAGATCGCGGCCTGGGCGTGGCGGAGCGGAGTCGTCTCGTAATTGCGGGTGCGTAGTATCCCGACATGCAACGCCGTTTCCACGCTCCTGTCGTTCTCCCCGCCGACCCGTCCTGTTCACTCCTGCGCGACGCGGTCGTCGATGTCGACACCGATGGGCGAATTTCGTACTGCGGACCGGTGGCCACCGCCCCCGGGTCCGCCGCACCGGTCACCACCCTGACCGGCATCCTGCTGCCCGGCCTGATCAACACGCACGCGCACAGCCCGATGACGCTGCTGCGCGGCATGGGCGGCGACCTGCCGCTGCTGCCGTGGCTCAACGAGATCATCTGGCCCGCCGAGGCGAAGCTGCGGCCCGAAGACGTCCGCACCGGCATGCTGCTGGGCTCGGTCGAGATGCTGCGCCACGGCGTCACGACCAGCGCCGAGATGTACTTCGAAGGCGAGCAGCTGGTCGACGCCGTCCTCACGACGGGCGGGCGCGTGCTGGTCGCGCCGCCGGTGATGGAGCTGCCGGGCCTCGACTGGCGCGCCCAGCTGGCCGCGATCGAGCGCTGGATCGACGCGGACGGCCTGCGCTTCGGCCCGGGCGACCGCATCGAGCTCGGCTACGGCCCGCACTCCGCGTACATGCTGTCGGAGGACGGCCTGCGCGCGACGGCGGAGTCGGCGTCCGCTCGCGGCGCGCTGATCCAGATCCACATCGCCGAGGCGGCGGCGGAGGACCTCGCGGTTCGCGAAGTGCACGGCTCGGTGCCCGCGTTCCTGGCCAAGCTCGGCATGCTGGACGGCCGGGTGCTGGCCGCGCACGCGATCCACCTGTCGGACGCGGACATCGCGCTGTTCGCCGCTTCTGGGGTGGGCATGGCGCATTGCCCGGGCTCCAACGCGAAGCTGGCATCAGGCATCGCGCGGATCGCCGAGCTGCGCGCGGCGGGCGTCGCGGTCGGCCTCGGCACCGACGGCCCGGCGTCCAACGACGACATCGACCTGTGGGAAGAACTGCAGCTCTCGGCGATGTTCGCCCGCCTCGCGACGGGCGACTCGACGGTACTGACGGCGGCGGACGCGTTCCTGCTCGCGACTCGCGGCGGCGCCGCGGCCCTGGGCCGTGACGACATCGGCGCACTGGAACCGGGCCGCTGGGCCGACTTGGTCCACATCGACCTGGACGACCCGGCGTTCGCGTGCGGCTTGGACGTCCCGGACGTCCAGCTGCTGTCGAACCTCGTCTGGGCGGCGGGCTCCCGCCGGGTCCGGGACGTGTGGGTAGCGGGCGAGCAGGTGGTGGCCGACGGCGAGTCGCTGCGGGTGGACCGCTCGAAGGTGCAGGCCGGCGTAGCCGAAACCGCGGCCCGGCTGCGGGCCTGACGCACGTCGCGAGGCTGACCCGACGCACGCGCGTTGCGGGCTTGGCGCGCGTCGCAGGCCCGACGCGCGCGCGTCGCGGGCTTGGCGCGGGGTTGTCCACAGCCCCCGCTGGATGTGGACAACCCGGGCCGTGAGGCCACGAAACGCCTGGTCTGTCGGCCGCCACCGATAGACTGGACACGGGGCAGCCCCCCTGGGGAGGGTGGGGGGCCGCCTGGTCAGCGGGAGCGGAGGATGACCTCGGTCACCTGGGCGTCCGGGGTTGCTGACACCGCCGTCACCACTGCCGTGGCCACCGAGTCCGCCTTCAGCAGGTGCGACCTGTCGTACTCGCGGCCTTCGCCCTTGAAGATCTTCTGCTGCATCTCCGTGTCCGTGCGGCCCGGGTAGACCGACGTCACGCGCAGGTCCGGCTCCTCCTCGCGCAGGGCGTCGGCGAAGGCGCGGACTGCGAACTTGCTCGCCGCGTACGGGGACCAGCCCGGGCGGGCGTTCAGGCCCGCTCCCGAGTTGATCACCACGACGTGGCCGTGGGCCGCTCGCAGGGCCGGGAGCAGGAGGCGGGTCAGCTCGACCACCGCCACGGTGTTGACCTCGAAGTTCTCCCGCCACGCGTCGGCGGGTGTGGCCTCGACCCGGCCCAGGCGAGCCACTCCGGCCGAGTGGATCAGGACGTCCAGGGACGCGATGTCCGCGGCCGCCCGTTCGAGGGAGGCCTGGTCGGTCAGGTCCACCGGCCACGGGGTCGCGCCCGGCAGTTCCTTCGCCAGTGCGTCCAGCGCGTCCTCGTCGCGGCCGCCGAGGAGGAGGCGGTGCGTCGGGGCGAGCTGGTGGGCGACCGCCGCGCCGATTCCGCGCGAGGCTCCGGTCACGAGGGCCAAGGGAAGATCCGTCATGCCCCCACCGTAACGACGAACCCGGCGTCCACCGTGCGGTCGTCGCGGTTGCCCGGGCCGAGTGTCCGGGAGGCGCAGCCCGAGGGGTCCACGTCCGAGTCGCGAGTGTCGTCACCGGCGTCCTTCTTCGTCGGCGTGTGCCCGTCGGCCGTGAAGCACACCTCGTAGGTGCCGTCTTCGAGGCCGGTGAAGGCGTAGGCGCCGTCCGGGCCGGTGACGACGCTCGTGCCGTTCTTCAGCACCGCCTTCACCCCGGCCAGCCCCGGCTCGCCCGCGTCCTGGAGGCCGTTGCCGTCGGTGTCGGTCCAGGCGAAGTCGCCGATCCGGTTCGTCGGCGGGGCCAGGCCGAGGTCCACCGAGAAGTCCTCGCGCTCCGGGCCGCCCAGGGTGCGTGGCGCGGTGCAGCCGTCCGGGTCCGCGTCGGAGTCCTGGTCGTCGTTGCCGGCGTCCTCGCGCGTCACCGTGAAGTCCGCCGGGACGGCGAAGCAGACCTGGTAGGTGCCGTCCTTCAGCTTCTCGAAGCCGTACTTGCCGTTCGCATCCGTCGTCGCGGTGCCGACCGTGCCGCCCGCTCCGTCCTTCAACGTCACCTTCACGCCCGCGACGCCGGGCTCGCCCGGGTCCTGCAGCCCGTCGCGGTTGCGGTCGTTCCAGGCGAAGTCGCCGATCTTGGCGATCGCCGGCGGCGGGACCACGGTGATCGTCGCGGACGACGTCTTGTCGCCCAGCGTGCCGCCGGGGTAGTGCACGCCGGTGACCTTCGCCGTGTTGACGTGCCCGGTGTCGGCCACCGTCAGGTTCGGGTGGTCGCAGGTCAGCTGCTTGTTCGCGGCCGCGGCGAGCGTGAACGGCGCGAACGGCGTGGCGCACCACGGGTCCTGGACGGTGATCCCGGTCAGGTCCTGCGTGCCGTCGTTCGTCACGGTGACGCGGTAGTGCGCGGTCTCGCCCGCCGTGACCGTCGCGAACGGGCCCCACGCGCCGGTCGCCGGGTTCTGCACCTCCTTCTTCACCGAGTACGCCGCGAGCTGCACGACGACGCAGTCCCAGCGGAGCCGTTCCGCGCTGGTCGTGGCGAAGAACTTCACCGCCGACGCCTTGGCCGGCGCGGTCGACGCCGGGAAGTCCTGCTTGGCGAGGTGCCCGTCGCTCGCGTTGTGGTCGGCGACGAGCTTGTTCTCCAGCACCTGGGCACCGGTCGCGTCGTAGAACCGCAGGCCGGTGGCCGGGTTCGCGCTCGGCAGCGCGGCGCCGGTCGACACGCTGAGCGTGTAAACGCCGCCCGGCACGAACTTCTCGGTCTGGTAGGCGGTGCTCGCCTTGCCGTCCGGCGTCTGGATCACCGCGGACCGCCGGCCGTCGACGGCGTACGCCTGGTCGGTCAGCAGTTTCGGCTGCTTCGCGGCCGGTGTCCCGGGTGGCACCGGCGCGGCCGGGGTGAAGACGTAGCCGTCCGGCGCGCCGTTCGCCGCCGTCGTTTCGACGCTCGGGTTCGCCGCGACGCCGCCGCAGGCCGGGGGCGGGTCCGCGGGGGAAGCCGCGGCCACGGGCACCGCCGCGCCCGCGACCGCCATCGCCACTGCCATCGCGCGCGCCGAGAAGATCACCCCCCGACTATGGCGCGGGGCCCGGGCCCGCACCGGCCGAGAGCGGTCCCCTTCAGGGTGAACCTCGGCCGGCGCGAACCCGCCGCGTCAGCGCTCGCCGATGCGGCCGGGCCGCCCGAAGCGGCCCTTCTTCCACACCGAGACGAGTGACGGCCGCGGCTGCGCGGTGCCGCCGTCGGGCCAGTGCGACGTCGGGGTGGCCGAGCTGGGCGCGTTCTCGCCCGGGTGCTGCACCGCGACGAGGACGACGTGGTCGGTGACGTTCGGGCCGCACGTCTCGGCGCCGGGCGGCACCGACAGGAACTGCTTGACGTGGCCGCGTTCCGGACCGGTCACCGGCACCGAGAACAGGCCGTCGTTCGCGCCGAGCGCGTTGCCGTCGGTCGAGACCCAGAGGTTGCCGTGGCGGTCGAAGGCCACGTTGTCCGGGCAGGAGATCGGGCTGACCTGGCTCTTGTCGAAGCCGCCGTAGTACGTGTCGGCGGCGACCGGGTCGCCGCAGACGAGCAGCAGCCGCCACGAGAACGTCGTCGACGCCGCGTCGCCGCGGGCCTCCGCCCACTCCAGCACCTGCCCGTTCCGGTTGGCCACGCGCGGGTTCACCTCGTCGACACCCGCCTTGCCCGCCGCGCCGCGGTCGCTGTTGTTGGTCAGCGCCGCGTAGATCCGGCCGGTGACCGGGTTCGGCTCGATGTCCTCGGGCCGGTCCATCTTCGTGGCGGCCACCTTGTCGGCGGCCTGCCGGGTGAAGACGTAGACCTCCTCGGCGGTGAATCCGTCCACAAAGGACTTGTCGCCGCTCACCAGCGGCAGCCACTCGCCGGTGCCGTCGAATTCGTCGTCGGCCGGGAGCTTGCCGGTGCCGTCGATCTCGGACGCCGGGCTGTCGCCGGTGAAGCGCGCGACGTACAGGGTGCCGTCGTCGAGCAGCGCCGAGTTGTGCCGCCGCGCGTGCGCGCTCTTGCCCGGCTTGTACTTCCCCTTGGAGACGAACTTGTAAATGTACTCGAAACGTTCGTCGTCCCCGGAGTACGCGGCGACGCGGCCGTCGGCGGTGATCTTGATGTTCGAGCCCTCGTGCTTGAAGCGGCCCAGTGCGGTGTGCTTGACCGGCGTCGAGTGCGGGTCGTTCGGGTCGATCTCGACGACCCAGCCGAACCGGTTCGGCTCGTTCGGCTCCTGCGAGACGTCCCAGCGCTTGTCGAAACGCTCCCACTTGCGGGTGCTGGCGCCGGTGCCGATGGCGTACCGCTTCAGCCTCGCGGCCGCCACCGGGTCGGTGACCGTCTCGGAGTTCGCGAAGTACTGGTGGATGTTCTCCTCGCCGGAAAGCACGGTGCCCCACGGCGTCACGCCGCCGGAGCAGTTGTTCTGCGTGCCGCGGACCTTGCGCCCGCTCGGATCGGCCGACGTCTTCAGGTACTGCGAGCCGGCGGCCGGCCCGCGGACCTCGAAGACGGTGTCGAGCGTGATCCGGCGGGCGAACCGGCTCGGCACGACCTCGAGGCCGCCGCGGACCGGGTCGCGCCGGGCCTGCAGCACCGAAAGACCGTGTGCCGCCCAGGCGATCTTCACCTGCTCCTCGGTCGGGTTCGCCGGGTCGTACTGGTCAGCCGGGAACAGGTGCACCTCGGCGGTGTACTCGTGGTTCACGACGAGCAAGTTGTTCAGGCCCAGCGCGTCCTGCGGGATGAGGCCGACGAAGTCGTTGTTGTAGCCGAACTGCTTCGCCTGCGCGGCCGCCGTCTGCTTGGTGAAGTCGAACTTCGGCGCGCCCGGCACCACCGGGTCGCCCCAGCGGATGACGACGCGCTGCGCGTAACCGTCCGGGACGACGACCGCGTCGAGCTTGTTCGGCGGGACGGGGTCGAAGTCGGTTCCGGGCGCCGGACGCGGCTTCGAAGCTGACGCCGTCCCCGAGAGCGCGGCGAACCCGCCCGCCGCGGCGGCCATCACGGCGCCCGCCTTGAAGACCCGGCGGCGGGAGATGTCCTTGACGACGTCACCGAAGTACGCGTTGCCGGACTCGTTCGGCTCGGGGTGCGCGCAAGCGTTGCCGCAGCGGTATTCGCAGGTGACCGGGGAGCGGCCGCCGGGGTGGGCGGGGAAGAGCGGGAGCAGACGGTCGGGCACGAGGCCTCCATGGTGGGAGTTCGGGAACGAACCGACCGTAAGTCTCCCAAACCAGTCAATACAGACATTCGAGTGAACGCCGGACTGGCCTTCGTCAGAACTCTTCGCCGACGAGCGCGGCTTCCTGCGGCACGGCGTGCGCGTCCGCCTTCTTCTCCCGCAGCGAGAGCAGGCCACCGGCGACGACGCACAGCACCGCGGCGGCGACGAACGGCGCCTGCGGCGAACCGAACCACTCGGCCACGTGCCCGACCAGCGTCGCCGCGACGGCACCGCCGAGCCAGCGGCAGAAGTTGTACCCCGCGCTGGCGACCGGGCGCGGCGCGTCGCTGATGGACATCGCGGTGCCGGTGAACAGCGTGTTCAGCAGCCCGGACACGAGCCCCGAGACGATGATCCCGACGACCAGCACCGGCTTGCTCGGCACGGCCAGCACGAGCATCAGCACGGCGTACCCGAACACGGCGGCCGCCGCGGCGTGACGCTCACCGAGCTTGGCGGCCAGCCGCGGCGCGAGCGCGACACCCGCGACGGCGACGCACAGGCCCCAGCCGCAGAAGATCAGGCCGACGGCGATGGCGCTCCAGCCGAGGACGAACGGCGACCAGGCCAGCACCGTGAAGAACGCGGCGGTGTAAAGCGCCGAAGCGACCGAAGTGCGCAGCAGGCCGGTGTGCTTCAACGCGCGAAGCGGGTCGAGCAGCTTGATCGGATCACGCTTCTCGTGCTTGTCGCCCTTCAGGAACATCGCGCACAGCACGAGCGCGCCGGCCATCAGGATCGACGTGCCGACGAACGGGCCGCGCCAGGAGATGCTGCCGAGCAGGGCGCCCAGCAGCGGGCCGACCGACAGGCCGACACCGAGCGCGGCTTCGTAGAGCAGGATCGCGCCGGACTGGCCGCCGGTCGCAGCGCCGACGATCACCGACAACGCCGTCGCGATGAAGAACGCGTTGCCGAGACCCCAGACCGCGCGCAGCCCGACGAGCTGCTCGATCGAGCCGGCGGCCGCGCACAGCGCGGTGGCCGCGACGATCAGCGTCAGCCCGACGAGCACCGTGCGCTTCGGCCCGAACTTCGCGCTCGCCGCGCCGGTGACCAGCATCGCGATGACCTGGACGCCGAGGTAGGACGAGAAGAGCAGGGTGACCTGCGACGGCGTCGCGTCCAGGCCCTTGGCGATGGACAGCAGGATCGGGTCGACGAGACCGATTCCCATGAAGGCGATGACCGCGGCGAACGCGGTGATCCACACCTGCTTGGGCTGGCCCTTGACCGCGTCCAGCAGGTTCGAGTGGTGTTCAGCGCTCATCACTGATCAGTGCTTCTTTCTTCGTGTCGATGAGTAGCTTGGCGAGAGCCGGCAGGGCGGCTTCGATCGCGGCGCGGTCGGCGTCGTCCATCGCGATCAGGCGTTCGCGAAGGAACTCTTCGCGGGCGGTGACCATCTCGGCGTAGAAGCGACGACCCTCGTCGGTGACGTCCACGAGCACCGCCCGCCGGTCGGCGGGGTCCGGCGCGCGGGTGGCGAGCCCGAGCCGTTCGAGGCGGCTGACGACGTCGGTCATCGACGGCAGCTTCACCTTCTCGAACTCGGCCAGCGCGCTCATCCGCCGCGGCCCGCCGTTGACCAGCTCGCTCAGCACCGACCCCTGGGTGAGGGTCAGCGTCAGCTGCGGGGTCTGGCGGCGCACCTGGTGGTACAGCCGGAAGACCAGCGGCCGCAGCCGGTGGGCGAGATCGGCGATCGGGGAAGTCACTTAGCCATGCTAACAAATATTACTAAGGGTGGCTAAGTAAGTCGGCTCACAAGCTACGCTCGGGGCATGGACGCGGTGATCTTCGACCTCGACGGCGTACTCGTGGACTCCGAGCGGATCTGGGACGAGGTCCGCCGCGCGGTCGTCGCGGAGAACGGCGGGACCTGGCGCGAGGAGGCGACGCGCGCACAGCAGGGGATGAGCACCCCGGAATGGGCGCGCTACCTGGTCGAAGAGCTGGGCGCGCGGCTCACGCCACCCGAGATCGCGACGATCGTCGTCAAGCGCATGGCCGCGCGGTACGCCGAGCGGCCGCCGCTGATCGACGGCGCGGTCGACGTCGTGCGGGCGGTGGCGAAGAAGTGGCCGGTGGCGATCGCCAGCTCGTCGCCGGTGATCCTGATCAAGGGTTTCCTGGACGTCACGGGCCTGCCGGTGGGCGCGGCGGTGTCGTCCGAGCAGGTCGGCGCGGGCAAGCCGGCGCCGGACGTGTACCTGCGGGCGGCGGAGCTGCTGGGCGTGGCGCCGGCGGAATGCGCGGCTGTCGAGGACACGACGAACGGGTTGCGGTCGGCGCTGGCGGCCGGGATGGCGGTTTATGCGGTGCCGAACCCGCACTTCCCGCCGGACCCCGAGGTGCTGAAGCAGGCCACGGCGGTGGTGGAGAAGATCACCGACTTGCCGGACGCGCTTCCTTTGAGCTGACCTCGAAGCGGACCGGCGGCGAACCCGGCTTCACGTCGGCGACGAATACGCGGCCTGGCCCCGCATCACCGACAGCTCGCCCAATGCTCAGATCACCCTCCGCGTCGTAAAGCCTCACCTCTTGAACCGTGGTTTTGATCAGGTAGACCGCCTTGCCTACCGGTAATGGGCCACCGAACTCGCCGACATAACCCGCGCACACCGTCGAGATTGCCGCAAGAGGCATACAAGCAGAGCCTTTCGTCCCGTACTGCGGTGTGCTTCTTTCTACCGGGCTCCCTTGGGGCACAGCGGCAACGCAGAACTCGAACTTGTCCTTGAGCCCGTCCGGGGTGGACGAGAAAGCATAGGCCGTCCACCTGTCGGTCTGGCCAGCGAAGTTAGTGAGGGCGACCGGAGTGCCCGTCACCAGCAAGCCGATCAAGTCTCGATATTCGGGCGGCGCCAGACTGAACGACTCACCGGGGAGCGCCGGCTGGATTGGGTCTGAAGGCGTGTTCAGCTGGGTGGCCAGCAGCACGCTCGTCAGCACCACCAGCACCGCGGCCAGCGGGGCGACCAGCACCGTCAGCCGGCGGCGGGCCGCTCGCGGCCTTCGCTGGCGGCGCAGCTGCTCCGCCCACGCGCCGGCGAGGTCGGGCGTGACCTCCCCGCCCTGCTCCCGCAGTGTCTCGGCCAGTTTGCGTTCGAGGTCGGTCATCGCTCACCTCCCAGGTCGTCCCCCAGGTGCTTGCGCAGATTCTCCATCGCGTGGTGCGTGGTCGCCTTGACCGTGCCCGGGGAGATCCCCAGCGTCTCCGCGATGCCCGCCGTGCTCAGGTCCAGCCAGTAGCGCAGCACCAGCACCTCGCGCTGCCTCCTGGACAGTTTGCCCAGAACCGCGCGGATCCGCTGGTGTTCCCAGTTGGCCACCGCCCGGACCTCCGCCGACAGCTCGTCCGGCGGCAGCTCCTGCGGCGTCCGCCGGACCACCCGCAGGTGCCGGGTGCGCGACCGCGACATGTTCACCACGGTCGCGCGGAGGTAACCCGCCACGCGGGTGTGGTCGGTCAGGGTGTCCCAGCGCTGGTGGAGCTTGACAAAAGCCTCCTGGGCGACGTTTTCCGCGTCGTCCGCGCCGAGCAGGTGCGCGAGCCGGGTCATCTGGGCGAAGTACTCCTGGAACAGGGCGTGGAAGGTCGGCGCGCCCAGGTCCCCCGGCACGCTCTCCCCAACGCTCGCACTCACACCACGCTCACGCGCGCCCCACCCCACCGGTTTAGTGCACCACGCGAAGAAGGCCGCCACCAGCGGTGACGGCCTCCTTCGGGGGGGACTGCTCTACCGCTCGAGCTCGCCGCGGATGAACTTCTCGACGGCGTCGCGCGCGGTGGAGTCGTCGTACTGCTCCGGCGGCGACTTCATGAAGTAGGAGGAGGCCGACAGGATCGGGCCGCCGATGCCGCGGTCGAGCGCGATCTTCGCGGCGCGGACGGCGTCGATGATGATGCCCGCCGAGTTCGGCGAGTCCCACACCTCGAGCTTGTACTCCAGGTTCAGCGGGACGTCGCCGAAGGCGCGGCCCTCGAGCCGGACGTAGGCCCACTTGCGGTCGTCGAGCCACTGGACGTAGTCGGACGGGCCGATGTGGATGTTGGCCTTGCCGAGGTCGCGGTCGATCTGCGAGGTGACGGACTGGGTCTTCGAGATCTTCTTCGACTCGAGGCGCTCCAGCTCCTTCATGTTCAGGAAGTCCATGTTCCCGCCCACGTTGAGCTGCATCGTCCGGTCGAGCTGCACGCCGCGGTCCTCGAACAGCTTCGCCAGCACGCGGTGCGTGATGGTGGCGCCGACCTGGGACTTGATGTCGTCACCGACGATCGGGACGCCGGCGTCGGTGAACTTCTTCGCCCACTCCGGGTCGGAGGCGATGAACACCGGCAGCGCGTTGACGAAGGCGACGCCCGCGTCGATGCAGGCCTGCGCGTAGAACTTGTCGGCCACCTCGGAGCCCACCGGCAGGTACGACACGAGCACGTCGACCTTCGCTTCGCGCAGCGCGGCGACGATGTCGACCGGGGTCTCGTCGGACTCCTCGATCGTCTCGCGGTAGAAGCGGCCGAGACCGTCGTGGGTGTGACCGCGCTGGACGGTGACGCCGAGCGGCGGCACGTCGGCGATCTTGATGGTGTTGTTCTCGGACGCGAAGATCGCCTCCGACAGGTCGCGGCTGACCTTCTTGGCGTCCACGTCGAACGCGGCGACGAAGTCGATGTCGCGGACGTGGTAGCCGCCGAAGTCGACGTGCATCAGACCGGGGACGCGGGTGGCCGGGTCCGCGTCGCGGTAGTACTGGACACCCTGGACCAGCGACGCCGCGCAGTTGCCGACGCCCACGATGGCCACCCGTACGCGGCGGTTCTCGCCCATGGGGGTTTCTCCTTCAATCCGTGTCTGTTCAGTAGGTCTGCCGCTACGCTGCGGCGCGGCCGCCCGGCTCAGGTCTCGGGACCCTGCCGCTCGGCTTGTTCGTGTTGTTCGTGCGCGATGAGCTCGTTGAGCCAGCGCACCTCCCGCTCGCTGGTCTCCAGGCCCAGCCGGTGCAGCTCGCGGGTGTAGCGATCGATCCTCTCCTCGGTCCTGGCCAGCGCGGCGCGCAAACCTTCGCGGCGCTCTTCGACGCGCCGCCGCCGGCCTTCGAGGATCCGCATCCGCACGTCGGCCGGGGTCCGCGAGAAGAAGGCCAGGTGCACGCCGAACCCCTCGTCGTCCCAGGTCTGCGGCCCGGCGTCGCCGAGCAGCTCGCTGAAGCGCTCTTTGCCCTCCGCAGTGAGCTTGTAGACCCGCTTTCCCCGCCTCGACCACGCTCGGTCGTCGGCTTCGTCGAGCTCTTCGACCAGGTACCCGGCCCGCAGCAGCCGCCGCAGGGTCGGGTACAGCGAGCCGTACGAGAACGTCCGGAGCGTGCCGAGCGTGTCGTGCAGCCGCTTGCGCAGCACGTACCCGTGCATGGGCGCTTCGTGCAGAAGACCCAGGATCGCGAACTCCAGCACACCGCACCCCCTTCCGGGAACAAACCTCAGCGATCCGCGTTGCTCCGAATGATCGCCTCGGTTCAACCTACCCAGCCACTATATCGCCCCGATACATCGAAGTGGCGAAGCCAACAGGCGAGATCAGCAGATCGTGGGCGAAAGTCACCGGAGAGTTATCGAACGTCCGGCGTGTCCCCACCGGTCGCGAGAGAGGTCACGCTAGGGGGCGTGGACCACACAGGAAGAGCCCGTACTCTGTCCTGGTGATTAACCAGCGGCAGGTCGTGGACTTCGCCTTGCAGCGCCGTGCGCTGCTGGCCGAAGTCCGCTCCGGGCGCGTCGGCAGCCATGAGGCGTGCGACGCGAGCCCGTACCTGCTGCGGGCGGCGAAGTTCCACGGCCGGGCCGGTGACCAGCCCTGCCCGATCTGCCGCCAGGAACCGTTGACCCTGGTGTCCTGGGTCTACGGTGACGAACTCAAGCACGTCGCGGGCTCGGCGAGGACCCCCGAAGAGCTGGCCAGGATGGCCGGCTCGTTCGCCGAGTTCACCGTGTACGACGTCGAGGTGTGCCGAGCGTGCCACTGGAACCACCTGGTCCGGTCGTACGTCCTCGGCACGGGGGAGCCGGCCGACGGTCCGCGAAGGACCGCGGGCCGGTGAGCTGCATCACTACCGCTGAAGAGCGCAGAACGGCGCACTACCGGGCGCCGGTCTGGGAGGCCCATTCGTGAACGACGATCGCAACCGCTCCTGGCCCGGCCAGGAGCCAGATGCACCTCGCCGTGCCCAGTCAGGCCCGTGGCCGGGGGAAGACCCCGCACCGGCCTGGCCCGGCGAAGAAGCCCCCCGGCGACCCCAGCGCGGCACGCCGCCGCGCGGTGTCCCCAGTGGCCGTGGCGCCGCGCCCGAGTGGCCGGCCGGCGACGAAAGCGGTCCCCAGTGGCCCGCCGACGAACCCGCGCGCCGTCCGCAGCGACCCCGGCAGCAGGGCATGCCCGCGCGCCGGCCGGTCCCGCCGCCGCCCGGCCAGCGGCCGCAGCAGGGTCCGCCCGGGTCGCCGCCGCAGGGCTTCCGCCAGCCACCGCCCGGCCGCCGCCCGGTGCCGCCGCCCGGGCGCGAGCCGGACCTGATCACCCACCACGCGCACAACGGCACCGACGACATCGGCCGCGACCCGTACGACGACGGCTACGAAGACGCCGCCTTCAACGAGTACGCGGACGACGTCGAGCCTCAGGAAGAGCTCGACGAAAAGGGCAAGAGGGTCCTGACGCCGGCGCAGAAGAAGAAGCGCCGCTGGAAGATCATCCGCCGGTGCGCGTACGTCTTCTTCGGGTTGTTCGTCGTAGTGCCCGCGATCGCGTTCGTCATCACCTACTTCCTGGTCGACGTGCCGACGCCGGAGAGCATCAAGGCGCTGCAGAGCCAGCCGATCACCTACTTCGACGCCAACGGCCAGCAGCTGGGCCGCGAGCTGCCCCCGGGCGGCGACCGCCAGCTGCTGAAGCCGGGCGAGGTGCCCGAGGTCGTCAAGCACGCCGTCTACTCGGCGGAGGACGCGACGTTCGAGACCAACTCGGGCTTCGACGTCACCGGCATCCTGCGCGCGGTCTTCAACCAGGTGACCGGCGGCCAGGGCGGTGGTTCGACGATCTCCCAGCAGTACATCAAGCAGGCGACGCAGAACGACCAGCAGACGCTGACCCGCAAGTGGACCGAGCTGGCGAAGTCGTTCAAGATGAACAACCAGCAGTCCAAGGAAGAGATCATCACTTCCTACCTGAACATCGTCTACTTCGGACGCGGGGCGAACGGCATCCAGGCGGCCGCCAAGGCCTACTTCAACAAGGACGCCAAGGACCTCAACGCCTCCGAAGCCTCCCTGCTGGCCGGCCTGATCCAGGGCCCCGGCCGCTCGGAGAACGAGGCGTACGCCCAGAAGCGCTGGGCGTACGTGATGGACCAGATGGTCGCCAACAAGTGGCTGCGCGCGGACGAGCGCGCCGGCTTCCAGTACCCGACCCCGATCGCGAAGAACTCCAACAAGGAGCAGGACTCGGGGAAGATGACCTACCAGCTCCAGCAACGGATCAAGGACGAGCTGGCGGCCAAGGGCTACGACGAGAACAAGCTGTTTTCGACCGGCGCGAAGATCTACACCACGATCGACCCGGCGGCCCAGGCGGCCGCGGAGCAGGCGTCCCAGGAAGGCATGAAGGGCCAGACGGACGAGAACCTGCTGAACGCGCTGGTCGCGGTCAACCCGAAAACGGGCGGGGTGATCGCCTACTACGGCGGTCCGGAGCTGGTGAAGGACGCCAGCGGCAAGGACCAGATCGCCCAGGACCGCGCCAACCAGGCCCGCAACCCGGGTTCGTCGGTGAAGGCGTTCGACCTCACGGCGTTCCTGAAGATGGGCAAGGGCCTCGGCGAGACGTTCGACGGCTCGAACAACCGGTCGCTGGGCGGCCGTGTCGTCCGGAACGCGGGTGACAGCGCCAGCTGCGGCAAGGACTGCACCGTCGCGAAGGCGATGGAGATCTCGGCGAACACCGTGTTCTACGACATGGTCCTGAACGTGACGAAGCCGTCGCGGGTCGCGGAAGCGGCGAAGGAAGCCGGGGTCAAGGTCGCGCCGGACGGCAAGAGCGTCCTCTACACCGACGACAACAACATCTCGCTCGGTGGTGGTGGCACGGCCGTGACGCCGGAGGACATGGCGGCGGCGTACGCGTCGTTCGCCAGCGGCGGCGTCTACCACGAGCAGCACTTCGTCGGGAAGCTGACGAACGGGCAGGACGAGGTGGAGTTCGACGAGAACAACATCAAGACCAACCCGGCGTTCGCCGACGACGCGTCGAAGAGCCAGCAGATCGCGGGCAACGTCACCGAGGCGCTGCAGCCGGTCATCGCGCACTCGAACCTGAAGTGCCCGACCGGCCACGAGTGCGCCGGCAAGACGGGTACGCAGCAGTACACGGCGAAGGACAGCGACCCGGCCGCGTACAAGGACCGCAACGCGCAGACGTGGATGGTGGGTTACACGCCGTCCGTGTCGGCCGCGGTCTGGGTCGGCGGTGACGGCAACAAGCCGCTGCACGACCCGAAGAACAAGCCGATCTTCGGTGCCACCGTCGCTGGTCCGACGTGGGAAAACTTCATGAAGCTCTACCTCAAGGGCAAACCGGCGGAGAAGTTCGACAAGGTGCAGGCGATCGGCAAGGACGTCAACGACGTGACGACCACGCAGTCGAAGCCGCCGGACACGCCGACCACCACGACGCCGCCGCCGAGCACCCCGGAGACGACCACCAGCACCGAGCCGACGGACACCGACACGAACACGTCGACCACGAAGACGAGCCGGACGCGACCCGGCCCGCCGGGAACCTCCGATCCCGGGATCGGCAACACGTTCGGCAACGGAGGTGGTGGCGGGATCGCTGCCCCACCGGGCGCAGGCCCGGGTTAGCCGACGTTCAGGGCCCTCCGCGATCGCGCGGAGGGCCCTGAACCGTTTCCGGGGTGATCATCCGGCAACCCACGGGGTTCACGCGCGTCCCTTCCAACAGGGGTGGCGACCATTGCCGCCCACACTGACTGGAGGACTGCCCCGTGCCCGACGATCGATCCCGCTCCTGGCCCGGCCAGGGTCCTGATCCGCGCCGTCAGGGGCCGTCCGGACCACAGGGACCGCGCGGCCAGGGCCCGCGCCGCCCGCCGACGCCGCCCGGGGGCCGGCCGCAGCAGCAACCCCCGGCGCAGCCGCAACAGCCGTGGCAGCAGCCGCGTGGCTACCGGCCCGAGCCGCCGCCGATGAGCGGCGGGCCCGAGCTGATGACGCACCACGCGTACGAGGAGCAGGACGCCTACGACGACGTCGAGCCGGACGGCGACGGCAAACCGGTCCTCACCCCGGAACAACGCAAGAAGCGGCGCTGGAAGATCATCCGGCGCGTCGGCTACGGCGTCGTCGGGGTGTTCGTCGTGCTCCCGGCGATCGCGTTCGTCATCACGTACTTCCTGGTCGACGTCCCGTCGCCGACGGAGGTCGCGCAGAACCAGAGCCAGGCGGTGTCGTACTTCTACGCCGACGGCTCGCCGATGGGCAAGGACGTGCCGCGCGGCGGCAACCGCGTGCTGCTCAGCCCGGACCAGATCCCCGACATCATGAAGCACGCGGCGATCGCGACCGAGGACTCGTCGTTCGAGACGAACTCCGGCTTCGACGTCGGCGGCCTGCTGCGCGCGGTGTACAACCAGGCCACCGCCGGTACCGGTGGCGGTTCGACGATTTCCCAGCAGTACATCAAGAAGGCCACCGACAACGACGCCCCGACGTTGACGCGCAAGTGGACCGAGCTGGCCAAGTCCTTCAAGATGAACCAGACGTACGAGAAGAAGGACATCATCACCGCGTACCTGAACATCATCTACTTCGGGCGCGGGGCGTACGGGGTGGGCGCGGCGTCGCAGGCCTTCTTCCACAAGGACGCGAAGGACCTGACCTACTCGGAAGCGGCACTGCTCGCCGGCCTGATCCAGCAGCCGGGCCGGTCGGAGAACGACAAGGTCGCGCACGACCGCTGGACCACCGCGCTCGACCGGATGCTGAAGAACAACTACATCAGCGCGGCCGAGCGCCAGTCGGCGCAGTTCCCGACGCCGATCCCGCTCGAGGACAGCAAGCAGCAGGCCGGCGCGCCGCCCGCGTTCGTCGTGCAGCAGGTGAAGGACGAGCTCGCCGCGCACGACATCCCGGAGGACCGCTACTACTCCGGCGGCTTCCAGGTGCACACGACGATCGACCCGAAGGCGCAGCAGGCCGCGGAACAGGCGGCCACCGAAGCGATGAAGGGCCAGGTCGACGACCAGCTGCTCAACGCGCTCGTCGCGGTCGACCCGAAGACCGGCGGTGTGCTCGCCTACTACGGCGGCAAGCCGATCATCCAGGTCAACGGGCAGGACCAGGCCGGACGCGACTGGGCGGACACCCCGCAGAACCCGGGTTCGTCGATGAAGGCGTTCGACCTCACGGCGTTCCTCAAGATGGGCAAGGGCCTCGACTCGACGTTCGACGGCTCCAACAACCGGACGTTCGACGGCCGCGTCGTCCGCAACGCCGGCCCGGGCAGCAGCTGCTCGACGCAGTGCACCGTCTCCGAGGCGATGATGCGTTCGGCGAACACGGTGTTCTACGACATGGTCCTCAACGACACGAAGCAGGGCCCGGTCAAGCAGGCCGCGCAGGAGGCCGGCGTCACGACCAAGGACGACGGTGGCCAGTCGATCATTTCGACCAAGGACAACAACATCTCGCTCGGCGGTGGCGAAACGCAGATCACGCCGGTCGACATGGCCTCGGCGTACGCGACCTTCGCGGCCAACGGCGAGCAGCGCGCGCGGCACTTCGTGACGAAGGTCGTCAACGGGCAGGACGAGGTCGCGTACGAAGCGCCGACCGACGCCAAGCCCGCGTTCGACAGCGACTCGGACAAGAGCCGCCAGATCGCCGGGAACGTCACCGAAGCGCTGAAGCCGGTCATCGACTTCTCGCACCTGAAGTGCCCGGCCGGCCACGAGTGCGCCGGCAAGACCGGGACGCAGCAGCACACGAAGACCGCGGGTGAGCCGTCGTGGGCGGCGAACGCGAACTCGCAGACGTGGATGGTCGGCTACACGCCGTCCGTCTCGGTGGCGGCCTGGGTCGGCGGCGACGGCAACAAGCCGCTGCACGGCAAGAACAACTCGCCGATCTACGGCTCGACGATCGCCGGCCCGATGTGGCAGAAGTTCATGTCGCTCTACCTGGCGGGCAAGCCGGGCGAGAAGTTCGACAAGGTGGATCGCATCGGCGGCGAGGTCGCCCCGCCGCCGTCGTCGGACGTCGCGACGACGACCGACGCGACGCCCACGGGCGAGAACCCCGACCAGGGCGGCGACCAGGGCGACAACGGCGGGAACGACAGCGGCGACCACGGCCACGACGGCGACCAGTCGTCGTCGCAGGAGAGCACGCCGAAGCACACGAAGCCGACGTCGTCGAAGGAGACGCCGACCACGGGGGACGATCCGGGCCACTGACGGCCTGAACCACGGTGGGCCGCGGTACGTGTGCCCTCCGAGAGGACTGCGTCCGCAGCCCACCGTGGAGGCCGGCCCGTGACCAACGACCGAACCCGCACTTCGCGCGGTCGCGCTCCCGATCCCCGCCGACGTCCCCGGCGGCCGGGCGCCCGGCCGCTGCCCCGCGCCGGGCTGCAGGGCAGCGAACCGGAGCTGATCACCCACCACGTCCACAACGGCACCGAGCCGGACGACCCGCCGACGGTGCCGATCCTGCTGCCCCGCCCGGGTCAGCCGCCGCGGCGGCCCCGGCCGAGCACCGAGCAGGACGTGCGGAAACGGCGCTGGCGGCGGATCCGGCGGATCGGGTACGTGGCGGCGGGACTGTTCGTCGTCGTACCCGGGATCGCGTTCGCGATCACCTACCTGGCCGTCGACGTCCCGTCACCGGAGACCGTCGCGCAGGCACAGGGCCAGGCCGTGACGTACCTCTACCGCGACGGCACCGAGATGGGCAAGGACGTGCCCACCGGCGGCAACCGGCAGATCCTGGCGGCGAACCAGATCCCGGACGTCGTCAAGAAAGCCGTGATCGCGACCGAGGACGCGTCGTTCGAGACGAACTCGGGCTTCGACGTCGGCGGCATCCTGCGGGCGGCGTACAACCAGGTCACCGGCGGGTCCGGTGGTGGCTCGACGATTTCCCAGCAGTACATCAAGAACGCGTCCGGCGACGACGATCCGACGCTCACGCGCAAGTGGACCGAGCTCGCGAAGTCGTTCAAGATGAACCAGACCTACGAGAAGGCGGACATCATCACCGCCTACCTCAACATCATCTACTTCGGCCGCGGCGCGTACGGCATCCAGGCCGCCGCGCAGGCCTACTTCGGCCAGGACGTCGGCCAGCTCGACTACTCGCAGGCCGCGTTGCTGGCCGGGCTGATCCAGCAGCCGGGCCGCTCGGAGAACACCGCCGTCGCCACGGCCCGCTGGACGACGGCGCTGGACCGGATGCTCAAGAACGGTTACCTGACACCGGCCCAGCGCGCCGCGGCGAAGTTCCCGGCCCCGATCCCGCTGGTGGAGAGCAAGCAGGCCGGCGCGCTGAACCCGTTCGTCAAGAAGCAGGTCAAGGCCGAGCTGGCGGCGCAGGGGATCAGCGAGCAGGAGTACTACCGCGGCGGGTTCCAGGTGTTCACCACGATCGACTCGCAGGCGCAGCAGTCGGCCGAGCAGGCCGTGACCGAGCAGATGGCCGAACAGACCGACACCCAGATCCTCGACGCGCTGGTCGCCGTCGACCCGAAGACCGGCGGCGTGCTCGCCTACTACGGCGGCGATCCGGTGGTGAAGGGCCCGAACGGCGAAGACCAGGCCGGCCGCGACTGGGCCGACGAGGCGCACAACCCCGGGTCGTCGATGAAGCCGTTCGACCTGGCGGCGTTCCTCAAGCTCGGCCGCGGCCTCGACGCGCGGTTCGACGGCACCTCACCGCGGACGTTCCCCGGCGTCAACCTGCCGATCCGCAACGCGGGTGACAGCAGCAGCTGCTCCGACGAGTGCACGGTCGCGGAGGCGATGCAGCGGTCCACGAACACGGTGTTCTACGACATGGTGCTGAACGTGACGAAGCCGTCCGGGGTGGCGGAAGCCGCGCAGGAAGCGGGCATCCGAACGAAGGACAACGGCGGCCGCAGCGCGTTGTTCACCGGTGACAACAACATCTCGATCGGCGGCGGCGCGACGCAGGTGACGCCGGCGGACATGGCCTCGGGCTACGCGACGTTCGCGGCGGGCGGCGTCCAGCGTCAGCGGCACTTCGTGCAGAAGGTGACCAACGCGAACGGCGAAACGGCGTACGAAGCCCAGGATCGGTCCACGGACGCCTTCGCCGACAACGACGCGGCCAAGAGCGCGCAGATCGCGGGCAACGTGACGGCGGCGCTGGCGCCGGTCATCCAGTTCTCGCACCTGACCTGCCCGGCCGGCCACGAGTGCGCGGGCAAGACCGGCACTCAGCAGCACACCCCGCAGAACGACGAACCGGCGTCGGCCGCCAACGCGAACGCCCAGACGTGGATGGTCGGCTACACGCCGTCGGTCTCGGCGGCGGTCTGGGTGGGCAGCGACGGCGACAAGGCGCTGCACGGCCCGGGCGGCGCCCCGCTGTTCGGGTCGACGCTGGCGGGCCCGATCTGGGACCGCTTCATGCAGCTGTACCTGCAGGGCAAACCGGCCGAACGCTTCGACCGCGTCGCGGCGATCAGCTCGCCGGTGGACCAGCAGCAGGTGCAGGTCCAGCTACCCCCGCCACCGCAACAGCAGCAACAGCAGCAGCCGCGTGACCAGCGGAACCAGGCCCAGCCCGGCGACCGGCAGCAACAGCAGGACCAGCTCCGCCAGTTCCAGCAACGGCTTCAGGAGCTGCAGGACCGCCAGCGCAACCGCAACGGCGGCGGCAACAACGGCAACACCACGGGGAACAACACGACCGGGAACAACGGGAACGGCAACGGGGGCAACGACTCCGGCCAGAGCGGCGACCCGGATCCGGGCGGCTGACCCGCGTTTCACAAAGAGAAGGCCGTGACCTCGGAGCTGGGGGACACCGAGGTCACGGCCGGTCTGGGGGTCAGAGCTCGACGACGATCCCTTCGACGCCGGAGCGGTGCGCCGCCTCGATCACGCGCAGGGCCGCGACCGACGACTCCGGGTCGACCGGGAACTCGCCTTCGCCGCGCAGGGCGTCGCGAACCTGGGCGTAGAACTGCTCGTAGCGACCGGTTTCGGTGGGCACGGTCTTGACGTCGTTGCCGACGCCGATCTTGCCCGCGTCCGCCGCCGGTTCCACGCCCCAGCCGTCGTCGCCGGGGCGCATGCCCGTCTTGATCTGGGGTTCCTGGACGTCGAGGCCGTACTTGGTGAACGTCGCCTGGTCGCCGAGCACGCGGAACCGCGGGTTCTGGGTGCCCGCGAGCGCCGACGCCCACAGCTGCGAGCGGACGCCGTTGGCGTGGTGCAGCGCGACGAAGACGTCGTCGTCGACCTGGACGCCTGCCCGGCGGCGGTCGACCTCCGCGTAGACCCGGGTGACCGGGCCGAACAGCTGCAGCGCCTGGTCGACGATGTGCGCGCCGAGGTCGTAGAGCAGCCCGCCGGCCTCGGCCGGGTCGCCGAACTCGCGCCAGTTGTCCTTCGGCTTGGGCACCCAGCGGTCGTAGCGGGACTCGAAGCGGAACACCTCGCCGAGGCGGCCCGAGTCGAGGACCTGCCGCACGGTGAGGAAGTCGGAGTCGAGGCGGCGGTTCTGGAAGACGGTGAGCCCGACGCCCGCCGCCTTCGCCGCGGCGACGACCTGCTCGGCCTCGGCCGCGGTCGGCGCGAACGGCTTGTCGACGACCACCGGCACGCCGGCCGCGATGGCCCGCAGCGCGAGCGGGACGTGCGTGCGGTTCGGCGTGCTGACCACGATCAGGTCGAGCTCGCCCGCGCGCTCGAACAGCGCGTCGGCGTCCGGGACGATCTCCGCGCCGGGGTTGTCGGTGCGCGCCTGGACGGCGTTGCTCGACGTCGTGATCACCGCGGGGGTCAGCCCGGGCGTCGCCGCCACCAGCGGTGCGTGGAAGACGCGTCCTCCGATGCCGTAGCCGAGGATGCCCACCCGCAAGTCGTCAACCATGGCGCCCATTAAACAACAGTGTTGCGAAATTGACCAGGCGTGCGAAGATCTAGACCATGGCGGCCACCGGGCGGAACCTGCGCAACGTGCGCGAGCACAACCGCGCCCTCCTGCTCACGCACATCCTGCGGGCCGGTGGCCTCAGCCGGGTCGAGCTCGCCGAACGCACCGGCCTCACCCAGCAGGCCGTGTCCAAGATCGTGCCCGAACTGCTCGACGCCGGCCTCCTGGACGAAGAGCGGCAGCCGTCCGCGGGTGTCGGCAAGCCCCGCACGCAGCTGACCGTCCGCTCCGGCGCCCGCCACGCGCTCGGCGCGCGCCTCGACCGCGACGAGTACCGCGTGCTGCGGACCAACCTCATCGGCGAGGTCGAGGAGACGGCGGGCGGCCCGCTCCCGGTCGGGTTCACCCCCGACCAGGCCGTCGAAGCCATCGGGACCACCGCGCTCGAACTGGCGGACGGCTTCGGAGTGCTCGGCCTCGGCCTGGGCGCGGTCGGCCCGCTGGACCACCTCGCCGGCCTGGTCCGCGACGCGACGAGCATGCCCGGCTGGCACGACGTCCCGCTGCGCGACCTGCTCGAGAAGCGCACCGGGCTGCCGGTGGTGCTGGACAAGGACACCAACGCCGCCGCGTTCGCCCAGCTGTGGCCGCACGGCGAGCCGACGGCGACGGCCGTCGTGCTGGTCGGTACCGGCATCGGCGTCGGCCTGCTGATCGACGGGCACCTCTACCGCGGCCCGCGGACCAACGCGGGTGAGTTCGGGCACACCACGATCGCCTACGACGGCCCCCGCTGCGCCTGCGGGCGGCGCGGCTGCGTCGAGATCATGGCCAAGCAGGCCCCCGACACGCGGACCGCCGCCGGCTTCCTCGGGATCGGCCTCGCCGACCTCGTCCAGGTGCTCGATCTGGAACGGATCGTGCTGGCCGGACGCGCGGTGCGGGACGAACCGGGCACTTACCGTGACGCCGTTTCGGAGCGGCTCGAGGAACTGCTGCCGCTGCCGCACTGGCAGCGCATCGAGGTCGTCGAGGACTCCTTCGGCGAGGAGATCGTCACGCGTGGCGCGGCCGCCGAGGTCCTGGCCTCGTACTACGCGAATCCGGCATGATCGTCGCCTTCACCTCGCCGCCGGGCGATCACCGATAACATCCCGGTCGTGCCAGAGGAGACCACGCGCGAGCCGGACCCCGGCCCCGTGACGCTGAGCAGGGCGGATCGGGTCGTCCCGAGCTGGAACGACCCACTCGCGGCGGCGGTCACCAGACCCGTCGGCGGGCCGCTGGGCGAGCACGCCGCGGTCGGCAGGCACTGGTTCTGGTCCCCGCAGCGCGTCGGGCTGCTGCTGGCAACGCTGGCCCTGATGCTCTGCTGGTTCGGCAAGGGCTCCTGCATCCAGCAGTACCAGGACTCCAGCGGCGCCACCCAGCTCGACTGGCGCGCGGGCCGCCCGTTCGTCGCGATGTGTTACTCCGACATCGTGCCGCTCTACAGCTCCGAGCGACTCGACCGGCCGAGCACCTTCCCGTACTACACGTCGTGGAAGGAGAGCTCGCAGACCGCGGAGAACGACACCCGGTACATGGAGTACCCGGTGTTCACCGGGCTCTTCCAGTGGGTGAACGCGAAGCTCGCGGCGGGCTGGCTCAACATCGCCGAGACCGGCTGGCTGCCCGGCGCGTTGCCCGTGGCGATCTACTTCAACATCTCCGCGTTCTTCTTGTCGATGGCCTGGCTGATCACCGTCTGGGCCACCGGCCGGACGATGAAACGCCGGCCGTGGGACATGGTGCTGGTGGCGGCGTCACCGCTGGTCCTGGTGCACGCGTTCACCAACTTCGACGCGATCGCGACCGCGTTCACGGCCACCGGCCTGCTCGCCTGGTCCCGGAAACGGCCGTTGCTCGCCGGGCTCCTGCTCGGCCTGGGCGCGACGGCGAAGCTCTACCCGCTGCTGCTGCTCGGCGTGCTGTTCGTGCTCTGCCTGCGTGCGGGGAAGCTGACGCCGTTCTGGCGCACCGCCGCGGCCGCCGTCGTGACGTGGGTGGCGGTGAACGCGCCGTTCATCCTCACCGCGACCCGCGGCTGGTGGGAGTTCTTCCGGCTGAACACCCTGCGGCCGATGGACCCGGACTCGCTCTACAACGTCTTCTCGTACACGACCGGCTGGGCCGGGTTCGACGGCGTGCTGCAGAAGAACCAGCCGCCGACCTACCTCAACTGGACGATCGCCGTGCTGTTCCTGGCCTGCTGCGCGGGCATCGCGTACGTGGCGCTGGCGGCGCCGCGCCGGCCGCGGCTGGGGCAGCTGGCGTTCCTCGTCGTGGCCGCGTTCCTGCTGACCAACAAGGTGTGGAGCCCGCAGTACTCGCTGTGGCTGGTGCCGCTGGCCGTGCTGGCCATCCCGCGCTGGCGGCTGCTGCTCGGCTGGATGCTGATCGACGCGCTGGTGTGGGTGCCGCGGATGTTCTACTACCTCGGCGTCGACCACAAAGGCCTGCCCGAAGGCTTCTTCCTGGGCACGGTCGTGCTCCGCGACCTGGCCGTCGTCGGCCTGTGCGTGCTGGTGGTCCGCGAGATCTACCGCCCGGCGACCGACCTGGTCCGGATCGCCGGCGACGACGACCCGGCCGGCGGCTTCCTCGACGGCGCCCGGGACGTGATCATCCCGAACGCCACCCGGCGCCGCCGGCGGGCCGTGGCCGTTTAGGCGAGCTGTTCCTTCAGGTACGCGATGTCGGCGGCCTGACCGTCGGCCGGGGTTTCGACGATCACCGGGGCACCGGCCTCGCGGGCGACCGCGACCAGGGCCTCGGGGTCGATCGTGCCCTCGCCCTCGACGACGTTCGCGTGCCGGTCCCGCGTCGAGCCGAACTCGTCGCGGGAGTTGTTGAGGTGCACCAGGTCGATCCGGCCGGTGATGGCCTTGACCTTCTCGACGGCGGTCGCGAGGTCCCAGCCGGCGGCGTAGGCGTGGCAGGTGTCCAGGCAGAACCCGGCGCCGAACTCGCCGACCTTGTCCCACAACCGGGCGATGACGTCGAGGTCGCGGGTGATCGCGTTCTCGCCGCCGGCGGTGTTCTCGATCAGGATCGGGACCTTGAAGCCGCCCTTCTCCTGCTCGCGCTCGAAGAGCTTGCGCCAGTTGTCGAGCCCGGCCTCGACGTCGTCGTTGGCGCCGACGTGCCCGCCGTGCACGATCAGGCCCTTCGCGCCGACCGCGGCGGCCCCGTCCGCGTGCTGCGTGACGTTCTTGCGGGACGGGATCCGGATCTTGTTGTTCAGCGACGCCACGTTGATGAGGTACGGCGAGTGGATGAACACCTCGACCGGGTCGGCCAGGATGGCCTCGCCGTGGGGGTGCGGCTTCGGGGCTTTCCAGCCCTGGGGGTCGGAGAGGAAGAACTGGACGACGTCGGCTTTGCGGTCGGCGACCGCGGTCAACGGGTCGTCGTCACGGACATGGGCGCCAATCAGCATGCCGAGCACGCTACTCCCGGATGAACTTCGGCCTGCGGACCCGGATGGTGACGCTCGTGGAGTACCGTGAGCGCGTTCCGTGATCCAGATTGGTCCGACTGCCGGAGGGCATCGATGGGGAAGCACGTCGCCCGGATCACCGCACTGGGGTTCACGCTCGCCGCTTCCGCCGCCCTCGCGGCACCGGGCGTGGCGAGCGCCGCTTCCAGTCCGACCCTCGGCGGCGACTGCGCGGCCACCCTCCAGAACGGCCAGGCCCGCAGCGGGCCGAACGGCCTGCTGCTGGACGCGGGTGCGCCCCTCAACTCCCCGGACCGGCTGACCGTCGGCCTCGACTCGAGCGCGAAGAACACGAACGGCTCGGCACCGCTGCTGACCCTCCCGGTCGGCGACACCGTGCGGACGCTCGGCCTCGGTGACGTCCCGGTGGTCGGCGACGTCGCCGCGAAGGCCGTCTGCCCCGTCGCGCAGGGCACGGTCAACGCCGTCGGGAACACGACACAGAGCATCCTGCAAGACGTCGGCGTGCCGCAGCTGCCCGTGCCGCCCGGCACGCCGCCGCCGACGACGCCGCCCCAGCAGCCGCCCCCACCGACGACGCCGCCAGGGCAGACGCCGCCCGGGCAGACCCCGCCCGGCGACAGCCTCGGCCCGGTGCTCACCGGTCCCGGTTCCGGCGGCGCGGGCCTGCCGGGTGACGCGATCTCGGGCGTCTTCACCAACGCCGCGCTGCTGCCCGGCAGCCTGGTGCAGGTGCCGGTGATCGCCCAGATCATCCCGGGCGCGCAGGTCCCGACGGTCGACGAGCAGAAGTCCGGCTCCGCGGTGGCGCTCCCCGGCGTCACGCCGCCGGCGAAACTGCCGATGCTGCTCGCGGTGCTGGCCCTCGCGATCGTCGCGGCGGCCCTCGTCCGGGCCTGGATCCGCCGCCGCCCCGCGTGAGATTCACCCACCGTGACGCCCGCTTCCACTCGAATGCCGGACATTCCTGAGCGAGCGGGCGTTACTCGTCTGCCTTAACGTCGTTGTCCTGGGCAGAGGGCACGAGACGAGGGGCGGCGAGCATGGAGAACCGGGCACGCAGAGCAACGGCGGTCGGTGCGACGGCGTTCGTCCTCGCGGGTTCGGCTGTGCTCGGGATGCCAGGCACCGCCTCGGCCGCGGAGACGAAGACCGTGCCCTGCGGCAGCACCGTGACCGCGAAACCCGGCGACAAGATCACCGGCACCCTGCTCGGCCTGGCGCCGATCGACCTGGGCATCGTCGGCCAGGCGACCACCGTGCTCACGGCCACCGTCGGCGGCCTGCTCAACACGCTCTGCAAGGTCACCGTCAACGTCGTGAACACCGTGGTGTCGCCGGTCCCGGTGGTCGGCGCCCCGCTCGCGAGCGCGGTCAACCAAGGCGCCGACGGCCTCAACTCCGCCGCGACCGGCGGTCTCAACACCATCAACGGCGGCGGCGCCAAGCAGCAGTCCCCGGCGCCCGGCACCGGTGGCAACCCGCAGCAACCACCCGCCCAGGGCGGGACCGGGGGCGCGCCGCAGGGTGGGACCCCGCAGGGCACCACCCCGATCCCGGACGCCAACAGCCCGCTCCTGCCCGGCTTCGCGACGAGCCCGGTGTTCGGCGGCTTCCCGTTCTCCGTCGGCTCCGGTTACGCGCCGATGCGCGACTACGGCGGCATCCCGTTCGCGACGGCCGGGTTGTTCACGCCGTCGCCGGCGATCCGGTACGGCAGCCAGATCCCGGGTTACGCCCCGCAGTACGGCCTCACCGGACCGAACGACGCGGCCGCCGGCAACTCCGGGATCCAGACCGCGGGACGGGCCGAAGCGCTACCGTCCGCACAGGACGGTTTCACGAACGGGTCGAACCTGCCCCTGCTGATCGCCGTTCTGGCACTCTCCGGAGTCAGCGCGGGCCTGGTCCGCACTTGGGTGCTCCGCCGGATGGCCGCTGCCAATTGAGCCGACTGCCGAGTATCTTTCACGTACCCCCGTCGTTGATCCTGGTACACCTGGTGTTGCTGTTGCCCAGGACGACGCCCCGATAGACCTCCGGAGGTCAGTGCTCGTGCGGAAGATCCCCACCTGGCAGACGACCCGCCGCGCACTGACCGTCACCGCCATCGCCACCTTCGTCACCGGGGGTGCCTTCTTGTCGGCGGGCACCGCCTCGGCCGCGACGACGCTGGCCGGCACCTGCACGGGTTCGGTGAACGGCAGCATGGGCGACACGGTCGCGGTGCAGGGCACCTCCGTGAAGGAGATCGTCCGCAAGGGCGCGCAGGACTACGTGAACTCCCACCTCTGGACCGCCCTCTCGGTGTGGCCGAACACGATCGCCGACACCATCGCGGGCAAGGGCGCACTGGCCGTCGGCCAGGTGCCGAACGCCGCGGGCGGCACGATCGCGGGCTCCGCGGTCGGCAGCGCGGTCGCCACCGCGCTCAAGGGCTCCAACGGTCTCGGCGTGCTCGACGGCACCAAGAACGAGGTGCTCGGCGCGGTCTCGGCGAGCGTCGCCAAGAGCTGCGGCCTGACCACCATCGCCACCAACTACGTCGCCCCGGGCCAGCCCGGTGCCGGCGGGACCGGTGCGCAGCAGGGCGGCGGGACCGCGACCAGCCCCGGCGGCGGCTCGACCGGCAACCTCTCGAACCTGAACCCGGGCACCGCGGGCGGCAGTGGCGGCACCGCGCCGATGCGCGACTACAGCGGCCTCCCCACCGCGACCCCGGGCACCGCCGTCGCGCCGGGGGTGCGTTACCCGGCCAACGGCACGCTGCCCGGTGACGCCTCCGCGCCGCAGGTCGGCACCGGCGACCAGGCCGGCCAGGGCGCCGACATCCGCGACGCCGGCAACGCGCAGTCGATGTCCTCGCCCGTCGGCCCGGACGACGTCCAGCTGCCGATGCTGCTCGCGGTGATCGTGCTCGCCGGCGTCACCGCGGCGCTCGTGCGGACCTGGGTCCTGCGCCGGGCCGCCTGAGCCCCAGCCGACCCCCGCCGTCCGGCCCGATCGGCACCCCCAGGTAGCCTTACCTGGACAAACCCTCCTGCTACGGACAGTCCGTGGCCGCGAGCCCATAGGAGGTGAGTGGTTGTGTCACGCCATTACGAGGTAATGGTCATCCTGGACCCCACGCTCGACGAGCGCACTGTCGCTCCGACGCTGGACACCTTCCTCAACGTGATCCGCACTTCGGGCGGAAGCGTCGAGAAGGTCGACGTCTGGGGCCGGCGCCGGCTTTCGTACGAGATCAAGAAGCACGCCGAGGGCATCTACGCCCTGCTGGACCTGAACTCGTCCTCGGACGCGGTGAAGGAGCTGGACCGTCAGCTGTCGCTTCAGGAGACCGTGCTCCGCACCAAGGTCATGCGTCGCGAGATCAAGCGCGCCGCCGCGGCCAAGCCGCCCGTCGTCGCCGCCAAGGCCTGAGCCGAAGGGTATTCCCGATGGCTGGAGACACCGTCATCACGGTGATCGGCAACCTGACGTCCGACCCGGAACTGCGTTTCACCCCGTCCGGTGCGGCGGTCGCGAACTTCACCGTCGCGTCCACGCCCCGCACGCTCGACAAGCAGTCGGGCGAGTGGAAGGACGGCGAGGCGCTGTTCCTGCGCTGCAACATCTGGCGGCAGGCGGCGGAAAACGTCGCCGAGTCGCTGACGCGCGGCGCTCGCGTCGTCGTACAGGGCCGGCTGAAGCAGCGGTCGTTCGAGACGAAGGAAGGCGAGAAGCGCACCGTCGTCGAGCTCGAGGTCGACGAGATCGGCCCCTCGCTGAAGTACGCCACGGCCAAGGTCAACAAGGTCAGCCGCGGTGGCGGCGGCGGTGGTGACTTCGGCGGCGGCGGCGGTGGCGGTGGCGGCGGAAACCGCGGTGGCGGCGGTGGCGGCGGAATGCCGGCCGACGACCCGTGGGGCTCCGCCCCGGCCGCGAGCAGCGGTGGCGGTGGCGGCGGCTTCTCCGACGAGCCTCCCTTCTGATCTCGTACACATCCACAAGAGTTGAATTCCAGGAGTAACCAGTGGCCAAGCCACCCATTCGCAAGCCCAAGAAGAAGGTCTGCGTGTTCTGCAAGGCCGAGAAAAAGGGCCGTCCGGAACTGATCGACTACAAGGACACCAACCTGCTGCGGAAGTACATCTCCGACCGCGGCAAGATCCGTGCCCGTCGCGTCACCGGCAACTGCAGCCAGCACCAGCGTGACATCGCCATCGCGGTAAAGAACTCCCGCGAAATGGCGCTGCTGCCCTACACCTCGACCGCGCGCTAAGGAGGCCCGGAGATGGCGAAGATCATCCTCACCACCGACGTGGCCAACCTCGGCGGCCCCGGCGACATCGTTGAGGTCAAGGACGGTTACGCGCGCAACTACCTGCTCCCGCGGGGTTACGCGATCGCGGCCACCAAGGGCGCGGAGAAGAACGTCCGCACGATCCAGCGCGCGCAGGAGAGCCGTCGCATCCGCGACCTCGACCACGCCAAGGAGATCAAGGCGACGCTGGAGGGCCTCGGCGCCATCCAGCTCACCGGCAAGTCGGCCGAGGGCTCGAAGAAGCTCTTCGGCTCGATCACCTCGGCCGAGATCGTGGACGCGATCAAGGCGGCCGGTGGCCCGCTGCTCGACAAGCGCGTCATCGAGCTGCGCGACCACATCAAGACGGTCGGCAAGCACTCGGTCGGCGCCCGGCTGCACCCCGACGTCAAGGTCGAGGTCCGGCTCGAGGTCAAGGCCAAGTAGCCAGTAGCACGTGCTGAAGGCGGGTCGCCCCTGGTGGGCGGCCCGCCTTCACGCGTTTCGGGGGAACCCCGGACACAACGGCCACGTCGTAGGAGAATGGGCGGGGACGCGAAGGGGATGGATCCGGATGGGTAACGAGGTCAACATGTCCGCGCCGGCCGGTGGCGGCGGGTTCACGTTCGACGCCGCCAAGATCGACGGCGTCATCAAGCAGTGGCAGGACCTCCAGGCCGACCTGAAGCGCGACTACGACGACGCCAACCTGATGGCGAACGTCAAGGCGCCCGGCAAGGAGTTCGCCAGCGGCGACTGGGAGAAGCTCGCGAACCCGTCCGGCAAGGCGTTCCTCGAGCAGAACAAGAAGATGCAGGAGTACGTCAAGAACTACATCGAGGCGCTGACCGCCGCGAAGCAGAAGATCACCACCAAGGAGTCGGACACGCAGGCCGACCTCTCGAAGACGGGGAACCAGGCCACGTGAACCGCCGACTGCTCGCCGTCCCGGCCGTGGCCTTCGCCGTGCTCGCGGTCGCCGGCTGCTCCAGCAAGACCGGGGGCACCGCCAACCCGGCGCCGACCGCCGACTCCGGCGGCAGCGAGACGTCGCGGTCCGCGGCCGACTCCGCGCCGCGGGTGCCGAGCCCGCTGAACACCGCGAACATCACGTCGGACGCCTGCACGACGATCGACGCGACCGGCCGCGCCAAGCTCGCCCTCGGCGACGGCACCCCGCGCACCACGGCGAACGGCCCGAGCTGCACCTTCCAGGAGGCCGCCGATCCGGGCAACCAGATCGACGTGACCACGGTGACGGCGAACAAGAACGGGCTGCAGGACGTCTACGACACCAAGGCGAACGACGCCTACTTCGAAGAGACGCAGGCCTACGGGTACCCCGCCGTCTACGCCGCCGCGGTCGACGACCGCAAGGACGGCAAGTGCGGCGTCTTCATCGGGGTGACCGACCAGCTGGCGGTCAACATCCTGGTGCAGTACGACAACGGCGCCGGCGCGACGGACCCCTGCGCGGTGGTGCAGAAGTTCGGCGAGTCGATGATCCAGACCTTGATGGGGGGCTGAGATGCTCGAACTGGTCCTGCTCGGCGGGTTCGCCGCGTACAACATGGCGACCACGCACTCGGACGACCACAACTCGGTGCAGGGTGATCGCAAGATCGACTGCTACGACATCTGGAACCAGATCACCACCGGCCCCGGCACGGGCTCGATCTCGAACGGCCAGGCGGCGGCGAGCCGGCTGAAGGGCGCTTACCAGGACCGGCTCACCACGATCGACGGCCTGGCCAAGGACATGGACGCGGCCTGGACCGGCGGCGGTTCCGAGGCGGCGCAGAACGCGGGCGCGCACCCGCTGCGGACCTGGATGGAGGACTCGGGCACCAAGCTGACCGACTCCGACAAGTACCTCGGCGAGCAGAACAACGCCTTCACCACGGTGCACGCCCAGGTGCAGGAGGTCCCGAAGGACCCGCCGAAGAACAACCTGCTCAACGCGGTGACGCCGTGGACGACCGACACCGACCGGGCGATCCGCGACTACAACACCAAGGGCCAGGCCAACGTCGACGCCTTCAACACCTACTACAAGTCGAGCAACGACAACGGCCAGAAGATGCCGACGTACTCCGCGCTGCAGGGCCAGCAGGAGAACGTCAACGTCGACCAGGGCAAGAACGGCAAGAAGAAGGACGACAAGAACGGCAACGGCGACGGGACCGGACCCGGCGGCGGTCCGGGCGGCGGCCCCGGTGGGGGTCCGGGCGGCGGTCCTGGCGGAGGTCCCGGCGGCGTGAACATGCCGGGGCCGGGCAGCGTCCCGTCCTTCGGCAGCCCGAACGTCCCCGGCGGCAGCTTCGACCCGTCGAAGGTGCCGGGCGGGAGCTACGACCCGTCCAAGGTGCCGGGCTTCGACCCGTCGCAGGTCCCCGGCGGGAACTACGACCCGTCCAAGATCCCGACGGGGAACTACACCCCGCCGAACTTCAACAGCGACGGCACGCACTCCTCGGGCTTCTCGCCTTCGGACGTGCCCGGCATGCCGGGGTTCGGGCCGGGTAGCTCGCCGAGCTTCTCGGGCGGCGGCGGTGCCGGCGGTTTCGGACCGGGCGGCTCGAGCGGGGTCGGTGGAGTCGGCGGGATCGGCGACCCGACGGCGGGCTTCGGGCCGGGCGGCAGCGGCGGCTTCGGGCCCGGCAGCTCGACCGGCGCGGCGATGCCGGGCGGTGCGGGCGCGTCCGGCGCCGGCCGCGGCGGCATGGGTGCCGGAGCCGGCGGCGCGATGGGCGCGGGCGGCGCGGCGGCCGGGCGCGGCGGCTCCACCGGGATGGGTGGCATGGGCGGCATGGGCCACGGCGCGAAGGGCCAGGGCGGCGGCGACGAGGAACGCACGTCGAAGTACCTGCTCGGCGACGACCCGAACGACATCTTCGGCACGGACGAGCTGACCGCGCCGCCGGTCATCGGCGAGTAACGCACGCGGGGCCACCGGGCGCGTGCCAAGATGGGCGCGCCCGGCTTTCCGGGTTCATCAAAGCTGATCTTCACTAGGGGGAAGAGCGGTGCTGGACAGGCAGGTCACCCTTTCGACCGGCACCGTGATCAACCTGATCCGGCGCCGTGGCGGGGAGCCGCACACGGTGCTGGCCGAGACGCCGACCTGGTACAGCGACGAGGCGCAGCGCGCCGAAGACGAGCGCGTCAACGCCGAGCTCACCAAGGCGGGCCTGTTCGGGCCGCGCGGCATGCACCCGGGGTTCGTCGCGACGATCGAAGCCGTCGCGCGGCCGCAGCTGGAGTACTACGGCTGGGTGGACGGCGGTTTCCAGGGCAAGGCGGTCAGCTACCGGCTGCTGGCCGGGAGCGCCGGCGGCGAGGCGTTCGTGCTGGCCAAGCACGAGCAGCTGGACGTCGTCGTGCTGGAGTCGACCCGGCCCGGTGAGGTGCTGGACGACTTCCTCGGCCAGATCCCGAAGCTCGCGCCGGGCCGCGGGACGCCGCTCGCGGTGCCGAAGAGCCAGCTCGAGGGCGACGGCCGCCGCGACGACGACGGCTTCGCGCTGATGCGCAACGACCGGCCGGCCGACGGCTCGCAGGAGGCCGACGAGCTCCGGCGGATCCTCGCGCTACGCCGAATGGGGAGCGGCAGCCTGTACGTCGCGGCCCGCAGCCGTACCGGATCGTGGCATCGCATCGAACGGCCGGTGAACTACATCGATACCTCGGAAGGCCGCTGGCTGACCGAGGAGATTCCGGGGCGTGGGGAGAGCCGGATCGCCTTCACCCCGGCCGACCAGCGCGTTCTCGCCGATCGGTTACGCAGCGCACAGGCCCGGCTCACCGCGGCGTGACGCGACGGCCGTTCAGCCCACCGGGTTACGCCTCTACCGTCCGTAGTTTTCATCCACAGGCTGTGGGGGTCAATGGGCCCGAGCTGGTCCACGACACGCCGAGCGACGGGTTTCACACGACACGCCGCACGAGTTTTGCGGAAGTTCTCCACACCTTACTCACAGGCCCTGACCTGGGGATTCGCGGATGCCGATCACCCTTGTCCCCAACTTGTCCACAGCTATCGCGGCACCTGTGACTGGTTGCCCCCATTCATCCACAGGTTGTCCACAGATGGGTCCCCACCCTGAATTGCTTTCGGCCTTCCGGGGGACATAGCGTCCCCGCCGAGCCGGTACTCAACGTGGTGTCCGGCGTGGCGGTCGGACACTCGTGACCCGTCTTCGCCGATCATCGGTGGACACGGCGGAAGAGGACTGGTGGCGCGGCTCGCGCCACGTGCTTCGAGAGTGAAGTTCCGGCATAATCGAACGGGTGTTCGCATGATGACGAGGAGGTGTCCGGAGCGGTGGCGCTGACCGACGACCGCGGTCCGATGTATGCGGAGAACGACCCGGGTCCGAGCGACCCCGGCTCCGGTGGCGGGTTCGACCGCCAGCCGCCGCAGGACATCACGGCCGAGCAGTCCGTGCTCGGCGGCATGCTGCTGTCCAAGGACGCCGTCGCCGACGTCATCGAGGCCCTCGGCCCCGACGACTTCTACCGCCCGGCGCACCAGGCGATCTACGACTGCATCCTCGACCTCTACGGCCGTGGCGAGCCCGCCGACCCGATCACCATCTCCGCCGAGCTGGAGCGCCGGGGCGAGCTGGGCCGCATCGGCGGCGCGCCGTACCTGCACACCCTGATCGCGACGGTGCCGACAGCGGCGAACGCCGGTTTCTACGCGGAGATCGTCGCGGAGAAGGCGGTGCTGCGCCGGCTGGTCGAGGCGGGCACCCGGATCGTGCAGTACGGCTACGGCGCGGCGGCCGCGGACGGCGCGAACATCGACGAGGTCGTCGACCGCGCCCAGGCCGCGATCTACGACGTCACCGAGCGCCGGACCAGCGAGGACTACGTCGCGCTGGAAGAGCTGCTGCAGCCCACGATGGACGAGATCGACGCGATCGCGTCCCGCGGCGGGCAGTCCCAGGGCATCCCGACCGGCTTCACCGACTTCGACGAGCTGACGAACGGCCTGCACCCGGGCCAGATGATCATCGTCGCGGCCCGCCCCGGTGTCGGCAAGTCGACGCTGGGGCTGGACTTCGCGCGCTCGGCGTCCATCCGCCACGGCCTGACCAGCGTCATCTTCTCGCTGGAGATGAGCCGGACCGAGATCGTCATGCGCATGCTCTCAGCCGAGGCGAAGATCCGCCTCGCCGACATGCGCGGTGGCAAGATGTCCGACGACGACTGGACGCGCCTGGCCCGCCGGATGAGCGAGGTCTCCGAAGCACCGCTGTTCGTCGACGACTCGCCGAACATGACGATGATGGAGATCCGCGCGAAGGCGCGCCGGCTGAAGCAGCGGCACGACCTCAAGCTCGTGGTCCTCGACTACCTGCAGCTGATGACGTCCGGCAAGCGCGTCGAGTCGCGGCAGCAGGAAGTCTCGGAGTTCTCGCGGCAGATGAAGCTGCTGGCGAAGGAGATCGAGGTCCCGGTGATCGCGATCAGCCAGCTGAACCGTGGTCCCGAGCAGCGGACCGACAAGCGCCCGATGCTGTCCGACCTGCGTGAGTCCGGCTCACTGGAGCAGGACGCCGACCTCGTCATCCTGGTCAACCGGCCGGACGCCTGGGAGCGGGACGACCCGCGCGCCGGCGAAGCCGACCTGATCATCGCGAAGCACCGTGCCGGCCCGACCGCGACGATCGTCGTCGCGCACCAGCTGCACTACAGCCGCTTCGTCGACCTGTCCCACGACTAGCGGCTAGCGGCCGAGTTCGCCGTACCCGCGGACGAACGCCGTCAGCAGCCGGCCGAAGTTCTCGCGGTCGTCGGCCGGCCAGCCGGCCATGACCTCGGCGAACACCGCGCGGCGGAAGGTGTGCAGCTCGTCGAGGTGGGCCTGACCGGCCTCCGTCGGCACGAGCACCGCACGCCGTCCGTCGTGCTGATCGGCTTCGCGCCGGAGAAGTCCCTGCTCGACCGCGCGCGCGACCAGCCGGCTCGCGCGCGGCTGGTCGACGCCCATCGCCGTGCTCAGCGCCGTCACCGTGCCGGCTTCGCCGCGCTCGGCGAGCTCCTCGACGACGTCGAGGAGCTCGTGCACCGGGTCGTGCCCGCCGCGGCCGCGCTCCTTGGCGATCCGGCTCAGCGCCCGCCGCTGCTGGCTGCGGCGGATCGCGATCATCGCGCGCTCGACCTCGGCCACCGCGTCCGTCATGGTTGCTCCACTCCCAAACTGCATGTACTTTTACATGTAGTTGTCCGACAACATTCGGAGTATCCATGAAACCCCTCGGCTGGTGGCTTCGCCACGTCCACGAGCTCCTCGAAACTTCCATGGCCCAGGCTCTCGACGCGGAGTCGCTGACCCGCCGGCAGTGGCAGGTCCTCAACACGATCACCGTCGGCGCCCGCACGCAGGCGGAGATCGACGTCGTCATGGCACCGTTCGGCTCGACGTCCACGCAGGCCGCCGACCTGCGCGAACGCGGCTGGGTCGCCGACACCGGCGAGCTCACCGGCGAAGGCCGCGAAGCGCACGCCCGTGTCGAAGCGCGCGTCAAGGCGTTCCGCACGGCGGTGACCGACGGCGTCAGCGACGACGACTACCGCACGACGATCCGCACCCTCGAGCGCTGCGCGGCGAACCTCGAAGCCGCCTGAGGAATAACCACGACCACGGCGGCGTCGAGTACTCTAGTAGTTGAACTTTCAAGCACTGGAGCCGTCGATGACCCGCAGCCCGGTCCTCTACCTCAGCCACGGTGCGCCGCCGCTCGCCGACGACGCCACGTGGACCCGTCAGCTCGCCGGCTGGTCCGCCGGCCTGCCGAAACCCACCGCGATCCTGGTCGTCTCGGCGCACTGGGAAGAAGCGCCGCTGACCCTCTCGGCGACGACGACCGTGCCGCTGGTCTACGACTTCTGGGGCTTCCCGGACCGCTACTACCAGGTGAAGTACGCGTCGCCCGGCGCGCCGGAGCTCGCGGCGAAGGTGAAGAAGCTGCTTCGCGCGACCGAGACGCCGGTCCACGACGCGCCCGACCGCGGTCTCGACCACGGCGCCTACGTACCGCTCGTCGAGATGTACCCGGACGCCGACATCCCGGTGCTGCAGGTTTCGATGCCGTCGCTCGACCCGCAGGAGCTCTTCGACCTCGGCCGCAAGCTGACGCCGTTGCGCGACGAAGGCGTGCTGATCATCGGCAGCGGCTTCTTCACGCACAACCTGAGCGGCATGGCCCGCTCGACCGACGGGACGCCGCCGGCGTGGTCGGCCGAGTTCGACCACTGGGGTGACGAGGTGCTGCGCAGCGGCGACGTCGACACGCTGCTCGACTTCCGGCACAAGGCGCCCGCGGCGGCCCTCGCGCACCCGCGGATCGAGCACTTCGCGCCGCTGTTCGTCTCGCTCGGCGCCAGTTCCGCCGAAGGGCGCACGGTGATCGACGGGTTCTGGCACGGCCTGGCGAAGCGGTCTCTCCAGTTCTCCTGACCCGGGACGCGAACGAGCCCCAGGAGCCGGCGCTGGCTCCTGGGGCTCGTCGTCTCCAGGGAGGGAGAGTCTATTCAGTTACAACCGGGGCTTCGCCCCGGGCCGGGGGCTCCGCCACCCGGAGCCCCCGACACCAATTCAGGTAGTGCAGGTACTACTGGCGCGAAATCAGAACTACTTGCGCTTGACGAAACCCAGCAGCTTCGAGAGGAGGCTGGTGGAGTCCAGGCCCGACATGGCCGGGACCTGCGCGGCCGGGGCCGCACCGTCGAGCACGGGCAGCTTCGCGTTGACCGGCAGCGCGGCCGGCGCGGCCGGCAGCGTCGTCGGGGCGGCGGGCAGCTGCGGGTTCGCCGGCAGGGCCGGGGTCACCGGGAGCGCGACGGGCAGCGTCGGGACGCCGCCACCCAGGGCCGGGACGGCCGGGAGGGTGGGCAGCAGGCCGCCGCCGAGGGCCGGGACGTGCACCGGCAGGCCACCGGTCGGCAGGTCCGCACGCTCGGTGCCGTGCCCGGGCAGGGCACCGCCCAGCGCCGACAGGCTGCTCAGGCCGGGGAGGCCACCCGCGGTGGGCAGGCCCGGGGTCGGCAGGTGGGGCAGCCCGGACATCGGGCCGCTCACCGGCACGTCGGCGCGCTGGGTCGGGATGGCCGTCGGCAGCGCGGGCAGGCCCTGGGTGGGCAGCCCGGCGGTCGGCAGGCCACTGGCCAGACCGGTCAGCGACGGCAGCTCGCCGGCGCCCAGCTCCGAACCCTCGACCGGGTTGGAGATGGCGTTGGCCGCGTCCGCGTCGTCACCGTCGACGCTGGTCATGTCGGTCGCGTCGGCGGTCGCGTTGCCGATCAGCTCCAGGGGGACCCCGAAGATCTGCACCGGCACCACGAGGTCGTGGTAGAAGTCGAAGCCCGACAGGCTCGACCCGTCACCCTCGGTGACCGGCTCGCCGCCGTTCTCCGTGGTCAGCGAGTTGTCGCCGATGGCGTGCGCGACGCCACCCACGGCCACGCCGTCACCGAACACCTGGGGGATCGCCGTCACCGGGATGTCCAGGATGTCGCCCGCGATGGCACCTTCGACACCGGAGGTGGTGTCTTCGCCCGCGTTGGTGACGGTGGTGGTGTTCATGCCGTTGCCGCTGGAGACCCCGGCCGCGCTCACCGCGTCGCCGAAGACCTGCACGACCGGCAGCGCGTCCGCACCGACGATGTCGCCGGCGATCGCGCCGCGGTCACCGTTGGTCGTGGCGTCGCCGCCCGCGGTGGACACGGTGTCGTTCGTGCCGGTGCCGTGGCCCAGGGCCGCACCCGCGACGCCGTCGCTGAACAGCTGCGCGGCACCCGCGATCGGGGCCTTGACGATGTTGCCGGCGATCGCGCCGTCCTGCCCGTCGGTGAGGGCGTCGCCACCCGCCGACGAGTCGGTGATGTTGTCGTTCTCACCGGTGCCGATGCCGCCGAGGGCGGCACCCGAGCCGGCGGCCAGCACCGGCAGGGAGACCGGGGCCTCGACGATGTTGCCGGCGCCCGCACCCGCGGGGCCGTTCGCCTTGACGTCGCCGCCCGCGTTGGACGTCGTGTCGGTCGAGCCCTTGCCGTGGCCCTGGCCGATGAAGGCGCCACCGATGTTGGCGACCTGCACCGGGAGCGACGCCGGGACGGTGCCCAGGTTGGAGCTCAGGAAGCCGTTGTCGTCCTTGGTGCTGCCACCGCCGCCGCCGGAGACGACCTTGGTCTCCTCCGCCGAGCCGGAGCCCTGGCCGATGAACGAGCCGCCGATGCCGAAGACCTCGGCGGGGACGGCGACCGGCACCTGGACGACGTTGCCCGAGCCGGACGAGTCGTCGCCCTGCGAGCCGTCGTACGCCCCGGCGGTGACCGTCTTGTCCTCGGTGGACTGGCCGGTCGCGTTGCCGATGTGGCTGGCGCCGATGCCGTAGACCTCGGGCGCGCCCGCGGTCTGGGTGTTGACGATGTTGCCGCCGAGGAAGCCGTCGTTGCCCTTGGTGTAGGACCCGTTGCCGGCGTTGACGTCGGTGGTGTTGTCGTGGCTGGCGTGCGAGTTGCCGATGTACGTGCCACCGATGCCGAACGCCTCGACCGGGAGCGCGACCGACGGGTTCAGGACGTTGCCGCCCGCCGCCGAGCCGTCGCCGGCCGTCTTGACGAAGCCACCCGAGTCGACAGTGCTGGAGGAGCTGCCGCCCTGGGTCTCTTCACCGTCGCGACCCGCGGTCGCGTTGCCGGTGGCCGCGTTGCCGATCCACGACGCCGCGACACCCGCCACGTTGGCGACCGGCGAGAGCGAAACCGCGCCCGCGTTGCCGTCGAGGAACGAGTCGTTGCCGCTCGTCTCTTCGTAGGTCGGGATGCCCAGCGAGCCTTCGCGGGTGTCCCCGGCCTTGGCGTCGGCGGAGGAGTTCGACAGCGTGTCCGCGTCCGAGCCCCACACGCCACCGGCGTTGCCGTTGAACTTCACCGGCAGGGCGATCGGCGCACCGATGATGTTGCCCGAGCCCGAGCCACCGTCACCGGCGGACTTGATGGAGCCACCCGAGGTGGCGTCGCTGTCGGCGTCGTACTGGCTGTACGCGTTGCCGAGGAGGTAGGACACGGCGTTGCCGGTCACCTGGACCGGGGTGGCGAACTGGCCGGCCACCACGTTGCCGGACAGGCCGGAGCCGGTGCCGTCGGTGTCGATGTTGCCGGTCTCGCTGGTGCTCTGGCTGGCCGAGCCGCCGTGCACCGCGCCACTGCCGCCCGCCACGCCGCCGGAGTTGCCGGCGATCTGGACCGGGAGCGCCCAGTCGAGGACGACGGCGTTGCCGGCGAGGCCGGACTTGGAGCCGTCGGTCGCGACGTCCTGGTTGTGGCTCCAGGTCTGCGAGTGGTCCGTGCCGTCGACCTGCGCGTCGCCGATGACGCCGACCGCGTTGTCCACGATCTGGATCGGCACGACGACGTCGCCGGCGACCTTGTTGCCCTTGAGGTTGCGGTGACCCGGGGTGAAGGCGCCCGCGCCGTCAGCCTTGGTCGCACCGCCGAGGGTGCTCTGGCTGATCGGGCTCGCTTCGTCGAGCTGCTTGACCGCTTCGTTCGCGGCCTTGGTGGCCGGCTTGGTGCTCAGCTCCGTCTGCCCGGCGGGCAGGTCCAGCTGGCCGAACGGGGTGCCGACCGCGTTGTTGGCTTCCGAGATCGGAGCCGTCACGTTCAGGTCGAGCGGGGAGGCCGGGGAGTCGGGGTTGACGTTCTCGTCAGCCGAGGCGATGCCGGTGCCCAGCATCAGCAAACCACCCGTGACCAGCGCGGTCTGGAGGCCGCGCTTTGCCCACGTCTGCATGGGGTGTTTCTCCTTTATTTCGGGTTCCCTTACGGGCTTATGGGGGTGCGCTCGTCGAATTCGAAATGGAGTCCGAGCCGCACCGGGAGGGGAAGGAACTTCTTGCGGGCGCAACAAAGCGCACCGCCGTGCCACGGGGATTCGTGCGGACGCTGCGCCGTCAGATGAAGACGGACTTGGGCGCGTCAGCTACCCGTGGAGGGAGGTGTTTCAGTCAGGAGTGACACCGGGCTGCGTGCCCGGGGTGCGCGGCGTGTGCCGCAGGCCGCCGCGGTAAGCGCTGGCGGCGGCATCGCTGACGGCCGAGGAGACCCACGAGGGGACGCCGAAGTTCAAGCCGTCGAGGTGACCACCGGGGGCAGAGGTGCCACCCGGGGCGGTGGGAACAGACGGTGCGGCCGGAAGCTGCACCGGGACCAGCGGCGACGACGGCAGATCACGGTGCGAGTCGCGGGACTCGCCCGCGGCACCGGTGACGTCGTTCTGCTGGACACCCGTCGGCATCGCGAGCGCTGCTCGCGACACGGCGGGGAGCTGGACGGCCGAGACGGCGACCGAGTCCGTGGCCTGACCGATTTCCTCGGTCACCGGCTCCTGCTGCTCGACCGGGGCGAGGCCCGGGAGCTGGGGGAGCGGAACCAGGTTGCCCTGGCCGGCGGGGTCGAGCAGCTGCAGCACATCGTGCGCCGGCTCGGGGGTGAAGGTCTGCTCGAGGACCTCGCGGGTGTCCTGCGGCTTGCGGGCGATGTGCTCGACCGCGCCCAGGGTGCGGTGCGCCGGGCTGACCACAGCGTCCTCGGCCAGGTCCGAGACCGAGTCGCTGACGCGCTCGGAGACCTCGTGCTCGAGGGTGCGGGCGCACGGCTTGCTCCACGCCGTGGCGTCCTGGTGGCAGCTCGAGGCCGAGACGTCGGTCGCCGCGTTCGCCGCGCCTTCGTTCACGTCGCCGAGGCTGCCGGTGGCGGCTTCGGCGATCGGGGTGGTGCCCACCTCGACGGTGTCGGCGGACGCGGTGCCGCCGGAGACGAGCCACGCGGCGGCGGTGCCGGCGACGGCGCCACCGAGGACGAGCAGCGCACGCGACACGAGACGGCGTGAGCGCTTGGCGCCCTGCCCCTCGTTCGTCGCGGTGTTCGCCACTCGTTGTCTCCTGACGCACTCGACCCGTTGCCACATAACGTTGCGGTAGCGACCTAACCAAACACACGGCGTGACGCGCACCCTCGAAACGACTTGATGCCCCCATCGTGTGAAGAACACACGGTGTATTTCGTTCTGACGATCAGTGATCACGGCTGGCAGTCCGGCGAATCGGACGTCTCAGCCAGTACGGTGTGGCGGTGAGCCACGCGCGAGGAGAAGACCCGTTCCTGCCGGAGCACGAGGACATCACGGGACTGATCCCCCGGGGGCTGCGCATCAGCGCCGCGCTCGCGTGGCGGTTCATCGTGATCGTCGCCGCGCTGTACGCGGTGGTGTGGGTGATCGGCTACCTCTCGGTGGTCGTCATCCCGCTGTCCATCGCCCTTCTGGTTTCGGCGCTGCTCGCGCCGGCGGTGCAGAAGCTGGTGGCGTTGAAGTTCCCCCGCGGGCTGGCGACCGCGATCGTGGTGATCGCCGGGCTGGCCGTGCTGGGCGGGCTGCTGACGTTCGTCATCACGCAGTTCTCCTCCGGCCTGCCGCAGCTGCAGCAACAGCTGAACGCGAGCCTCGACCAGATCAAGAACTGGCTGCTGAACGGCCCGCCGCACCTGCGGCAGGAACAGATCCAGGACTTCATCAACCAGGCGATCGGCTTCATCCAGAACAACCAGGCGTCCATCACCACGACGGCGCTGACCACGGCGAGCACCGTCGGCGAGATCCTCACCGGCTTCCTGCTGACGCTGTTCATCACGATCTTCTTCCTCAGCGGTGGCGACGGCATCTGGACGTTCCTGGTCCGCGTCGTGCCGGGCCGGGTCCGCAACCGGGTCGACGTCGCCGGGCGCCGCGGGTTCGCCTCGCTGGTCAGCTACGTCCGCGCGACGGCCGCGGTCGCCGTGGTCGACGCGGTCGGCATCGGCGTCGGCCTGTGGATCATGGGTGTGCCGCTGGTGATCCCGCTGGCGACGCTGGTCTTCATCGGCGCGTTCATCCCGATCATCGGCGCCGTGCTGACCGGTGGTGTCGCCGTGCTGATCGCGCTGGTGACGAACGGCCCCATCGGCGCGGTCATCGTGCTCGGCATCGTGATCGGCGTGATGCAGCTGGAGAGCCACATCCTGCAGCCGCTGCTGCTCGGGCGGGCGGTGAAGCTGCACCCGCTGGCCGTGGTCCTGGCCATCACCGCCGGCCTGGTCGCGGGCGGGATCGCCGGCGCGCTGCTGGCCGTGCCGCTGCTGGCCGTGCTGAACGCCGGCGTCCGGTCGCTGCTGCACGAGCGGAACCCGGACCCGGCCGAGGTCGACGTCCTCAAGGACCAGGCCGCGCAGCCGAACGACGCCGAACCCGGCACACCCGACGCGGAGGTGCCGACGATCGGTGAGGACGACGAAGAAGACGAAGAGAAGAACGCCCGCGCGGCGACGGCCGTGAACAAGGACGACAAGAAGGAATGACCACCGCGCGGACGCCGGACCCGATCACGCCGCTGTGGCGCGGCGTGAACGCGTTCCGCGTGCTCACCTGGGCGTTCGCCTGCGGCACGGTCGTCGTGCAGCACGAGCAGTACCGGCGTGAGTGGCTGGCCTGGACACTCCTGGGCGCGATGGCGGTCTGGTCGGTCGTGATCAGCCTGCTGTACCTGCGCGAGCGGACGCGGCCGCCGTGGCTGGTCGTCGCCGACGTCGTGGTCGGCACCGGACTGCTGCTCACCTCGCCTTTTGTGCTGAGCGACGCGCAGTTCGCGCTGAGCGTCCCGCTCATCACGACGGTGTGGGCGGCGGTGCCGCCGGTGGCCGCGGGCGCGCGGTTCGGCGCGGTCGGCGGCGTGCTCGCCGGCCTGGTCGTCGGGGTGGCGACCGGTCTCGCGCGCGAGAAGTTCGACCTCGACGTCGCGCGGGACGGCGTCCTGCTCGCCGCCGCCGGGCTGCTGGTCGGGATGGCGGCGACGCTGAGCCGGCAGGCCGCGACCCGGCTGGCGCAGGCGCTGCGGAAGGAAGCGGCGACCGCCGAACGCGAGCGGCTGGCCCGGTCGATCCACGACAGCGTGCTGCAGGTCCTGGCCCGCGTCCGCAAGCGCGGCAACGAGGTCGGCGGCGAGGCGGCCGAGCTGGCCCGGCTGGCGGGTGAGCAGGAGATCGCGCTGCGGTCGCTGGTGACGACGGAACCGCTGAAGCCGAGCGAGACCGGGACGACGAGCCTGCGCACGGCGTTGCAGCTGCTCGCGACGCCGTCGGTGCAGGTCTCGACCCCGGCCGACGACGTCGAGCTGCCCGCGCACGTCACGGACGAGCTCGTCGCCGTCACCAGGGAAGCGCTGGCCAACGTCGAGAAGCACGCGGGTGCGGGCGCGCACGCGTGGGTGCTGCTGGAGGACCTCGGCACCGAGGTGGTGGTGAGCGTCCGCGACGACGGACCGGGCATTCCGGACGGCGTTCTCGAGCGAGCGGCCGCGAACGGGCACCTCGGCGTGGTGGAATCCATCCGGGGCCGGGTGCGCGACCTCGGCGGGAGCGCGGCCCTCGACACCGGTCCCGGCCGGGGCACGGAGTGGGAGGTCAGGGTGCCGAGCACCAGGAGCGCGTCATGAGCGAACCACGGATTTCGGTGATGGTGGTCGACGACCACCCGATCTGGCGGGACGGGGTGGCCCGCGACCTCACCGAACACGGCTTCGACGTGCGGGCGACCGCCCCGGACGCCGACGCGGCGCTGCGGATCGCGCGGACCGTGCGGCCGGACGTCGTGCTGATGGACCTCAACCTCGGCACCACCTCCGGCGTCGACGCCACCCGCGAGATCACGGCGGCCCTGCCGTCGACGCGGGTGCTGGTGCTCTCGGCGAGCGGGGAGCACAAGGACGTCCTCGAGGCGGTGAAGGCCGGCGCGTCCGGTTACCTGGTGAAGTCGGCGTCCGCGGCCGAGCTGGTGGACGCCGTGCGCCGGACCGCCGTCGGCGACCCGGTGTTCACCGCGGGCCTGGCCGGCCTGGTGCTCGGCGAGTACCGGCGGATGGCCGACGCCCCCGCCGAAGGGGCCGAGCCGCCGCGGCTGACCGAGCGCGAGACCGACGTCCTGCGCCTGGTCGCGAAGGGGCTCACCGCGCGCCAGATCGCCGAGCGGCTCGTGCTGTCGCACCGGACCGTCGAGAACCACGTGCAGTCGACGCTGCGGAAGCTGCAGCTGCACAACCGCGTCGAGCTGGCCCGGTACGCGATCGAGCACGGCCTCGACGAGGAGTAGTCACGGCAGGACGGTGATGCCGCCCCAGTCGCCCGCGGGCAGCGCGGCCTTGCCCAGCCGCCAGGCCGGCTCGCCCGGGTGCCACGCGGCGAGGACGCCGTCGGCGAGCACCAGATCACCCGAGTCACTCCAGTCCATCCCGCCACCGTCGTTGAGGTGCTCGGTGACGAACGGCATCCCCGGCGCGTGTTCCCAGCTCAGCGAGTCCGGGCGGAGCAGCCAGACGTCACGCAGCTGCGTGTTGGTGGCCCGGTAGGAGTGGACGGCGAAGTCGGCGGCGAACAAAGCGCCTTCGCGGGAGGGCACCACCGTGGGCGCGGGCCCGATCGTCGGCCGGCTGAGCTTCTTGCGGCTGTTGTCGCGCAGGTCGACCAGGGTGAGATCGGTCAGGCCGTCGAGCAGCATCCGGTCCCCGGCGACGGCGAGGATGCGCGGCGCCTGCTGCACGGTGCGGCCGGTCGCCGGCTCGATGAGCGCGTCCGTCGACTCGGCGCCGTCGGCGTTGATGGTGATCAGGAGACCGTTCTTCGTCTCGGCGCGGACCTGGGTGTGGCAGCTGGCGGACTGGCCGTGGCCGACCTCGCCGCCGTCGAGCCGCACGTGCTGGAGCCGGCAGCTGTCCGGCGCGTCCTGCCGGATCACCCACACGCTCACGTCGTCGACGCCGGGCGCCACCGACCAGGCGCGGCCGAGCGACCGCGGCGGGCTCGCCGGGCCCGTGTAGACGAAGACGTCGAACAGGTCGTTGTCGTGGTGGGCGGTCAGGACGGCGGACTTCCCGACGCGCACGACGCTCATCCCGGCGCCACCGCCGGGGTAACCGGGCGGAGTGCCCGCGGGCCCGCGGTCGGCGTCGAAGAGGGTCGGGCCGGTGGTGGGGAGCAACGCGGTGACGCCGATCCCGCCGGAAGCGGCCACGCCGTGAAGGCCCTCCGGCAGGGCAGCCGCGGAGGTCGGCGGCGCGCTGGTCGGCGCCGGAGCCGGCGGCGGGGCGGGCTCGTCGCCGGTGCACCCGGCCAGCACGAAGAGCGCCGCGCCGAGCGCGGCACCGCGAAGTACGGGTCCGTTCAGGGTTTTCCCCCGATCTCCCTGGAGGAATCCGGTTCTACCATCGTGGACATGGGCGAGGAAGAGACCACGACGGTACAGCCGGCTACCGAGACCAAGCCGTTGAGCGAGCGCGATCTTCGGGTGTCCGACGACGAGCGCGAGCACGTCGTCGGGGTGCTCCAGAAGGCCATCGGCCGCGGGATGATCGACCTGGACGAGTTCACCGAGCGCACGGACCGCGCGCTCGCGTCGAAGACGCGGGGCGAGCTGAACACCGTGCTGGCCGACCTCGCCGGCCTCTACCACCCGGCCGCGGCCGGTGCGGCGGCCCCGTCGTACGCGCCCCCGGTGGGCTTCAGCGGCGGTTACGTGCCCGGTCAGCGCTTCGAGCTCAACGCGAAGTACTCGTCCCTGCACCGCGGCGGCCCGTGGGTGGTGCCGTCGGAGATGGTCGTGCGGAACAAGTACGGCTCGACCAAGCTGGACTTCACCGAAGCCCAGGTCCAGTCGCCGGTGGTGCACATCGAGCTGGACGCCAAGTGGGGCTCGGTCGAGATCGTCATCCCCGAGCACGCGGCGGTCGACGTCAACGCGATCAGCGACGTCAAGTTCGGCTCGATGGAGGACAAGACCCACAGCAACGGCCGCATGGGCAACCCGCGGTACGTGCTGAGCGGCCGCGTCCACGGCGGTTCGCTGGTCATCCGCCACCCGCGACGCGGGCTCTTCGGCTAGCCCGGGGCCCCTCTGCCCCCGGCGTCAAGAAGGCCTCCCCTGCCCAGGCATCGGGCGGGGGAGGCCTTCGCCCGTTAGACGGCGACCGGCTGGGCGGCGATCGGCTGGGCGGTCCGCAGGTGCCGGGCGACGAAGTAGACGAGAACGGCGAAGGCGACCGCGCTCAGCCCGGCGACGGCGTGGAGGCCGTCAGCTTCGGTGTGGGCGCGGACGATGGCGTTGCCCAGGGTGCCGACGGTCGCCATGCCGAGGGCGTAACCGAACTCGTTGGCGGTCTGGGCGAGCGACGCGGCGGCCCCGGCCCGGCGCGGCGGCACGGACCCGACGACGAGATCGGTCCCGAGCGTGACCATCGGCCCGACCCCCAGCGACGTCACCGCGAACCCGATCGCCGGCCACACGGGATTGGCGTCCGCGAAGGCCAGCACGACCATGCCGAGCGCGGCGGTGACGACCCCGCCCGCGATGAGCGTGCCGGTCGGCACGCGCCGGGCCAGCACGGGAGCGACGAGGAAGCTGATGGTCGAGGTGACCATCCCGGGCAGCAGCCCGAGCGCCGCGGCGATGGGCGAAAGGTGCAGCGCGAGCTGGAAGAACTGCGCGACGAACAGCATCGTGGTGCCGCCGAGCATGCTGAACAGCAGCATCCCGCCGAGCGCGGTGCGGAACGCCTTCCCGGCGAAGAGCCGCAGGTCGAGCAGCGGCTCGTCGAGCGTCCGCTGCCGTTTCACGAAGACGTACCCGACGGCGATCCCGGCGACCAGGGCCGCGACCGGCAGCGGGTGGACGCCGTCGCGAGCGAGCTCCTTGACGCCGTAGACGGCGGGCAGGATCGCGGCGAGCGACAACGCGACACTGGGCAGATCGAGGCGGCCGGCAGTCTCGTCGCGGTACTCGGGCAGCAGCTTCGGGCCGATGACCAGCAGCAGGACCATGGCCGGGACGCCGAGCAGGAAGACCGAGCCCCACCAGAAGTGTTCGAGCAGGAACCCACCGACCACCGGCCCGATGATCGCGCCGACGGAGAAGCACCCGGCCCAGATCCCGATCGCCGACGCGCGTTGCCGAGGGTCGGTGAACATCGTCCCGATGAGCGCGAGGGTAGAGGGAGCGAGCGTCGCCCCGGCGATTCCGAGCACGGCCCGCGCCCCGATGAGCATCGCGGCACTGGTGGAGAAGGCCGCGACGACGGAGGCGAGCCCGAAGGCGGTGGCCCCGATGAGCAGCAGCTTCCGGCGCCCGATCCGGTCCCCGAGGGTCCCCATGGTGACCATGAACCCGGCGACCATGAAGCCGTAGGTGTCCATGATCCACAGCTGTTCGGTGCCATCGGCGTGCAGGCTGACGGCGAGTTTCGGCAGCGCGAGGATGAGCACGAAGACATCGAGCGACACGAGAAGGGTGGGCAGCGCAAGCACGGCCAGCCCAACCCACTCCCGCCGCCCGGCCCGGGTACCTGTGGCCATGACCGTTACCTCCCGACTCGGCTTTCTCCTTCACCTAGGCGTCGAGCGAGCCGGGCCGGAATCGACAGTTCTTCCTTCTTCTTTTCGTCCGAACGCCGTGAAGGCCACCTCGGACCGGGGTCCGAAGTGGCCTTCACGGGACGTCGTTGTCCACACCCCTCGAACGTTGTGGACAACTCCGCGTCCTAGGTTCGCACAAACCCGGACCGTCGGTGATGACCGATAGACTGAGCGTGGGGGCGGCCGTCGTACTTTCGTGGCTCCTGATCCGGGATTTGTGGTCACGGCCACCACCAGGTCCGGGTCGGGGCACTGCCAGTCACGGTCGCCCGCGCCGCCTCGCATGACCCGCCGTCGCTGCGACGTCCTGTTGGCGATGCTGCGCAACAGGACCCACTGCCGCCATCCCGAACGGCTCCTGCCCACGCTGCGACCACCGCATAGGGAGGGTGCGGACGCCTCGGGAGGCTTTGGTCGCGCCATTCTCCGGGGGATCCGCCTCGGTGCCCAGCCTCGCGACCGGGCACCGAAGGCCGATCCGCAGGTCAGGGGCGGGTAGCTGCTCGTGCCGCCGTCGGGTTCGATGTCGCCAAGGCCGCTTCCGCCAAGGCCTCGCACTCCGCCAGCGTGACGCTCGCCAAGCCGGCGCCCACCGTGCGGACTGCCGGGGCGTTCATCGAGAGGCTCGTCAGGCCGAGGCCCGCCAGGACCAGCGCCAGCCGGGGGTCGGCCGCCGCTTCGCCGCAGACTCCTGCTGGTTTGCCCGTGGCCTTGGCCGCGTCGCCGATCAGCTTGAGCAGGCGTAGCAGTGCCGGCTGCCACGGGTCGTTCAGCTTCGCGACCGCGCCCAGCTGGCGGTCCGCCGCGAACGTGTACTGCGCCAGGTCGTTCGTGCCGACCGAGACGAAGTCGACGGCCTCGAGGATTTCGCGGGCGCTCAGCGCCGCCGCCGGGATTTCGATCATCACGCCGGCCCGGGCGATGCCCGCCGCGCGGACGCGGTCGGCGAACCAGGCGGCTTCCTCGACCGTCGCGACCATCGGCGCCATCACCGAGACCTCGGCGCCCGAGTCCTCCGCCGCACCCGCGATGGCTTCGAGCTGGCGGTCCAGGATCTCCGGGCGGTCGAACGCCACGCGCAGCCCGCGCACCCCGAGCGCCGGGTTCGGCTCGGCCTCCGGCGACAGGAAGGCGAGCGGCTTGTCGGCGCCCGCGTCCAAGGTCCGGACGATCACGGGCTTGCCGCGGAACGGCGACAGCACCGCGGTGTAGGCCGCGCGCTGGTCGGCCACCGACGGCTCGGCCGGCGCGTCCAGGTAGCAGAACTCGGTGCGGAACAGGCCGACGCCCTCGGCGCCCGCGTCCGCCGCGGCCTGCGCGTCGGCCGGGGAGCCGACGTTGCCGTAGACCTTCACGCGGTGGCCGTCGGACGTCGCGCCGGTGCCGTTCCAGTCGGCCAGCTGGGCCACCGTCGCGGTGACGACCGGGGCCGCGGGGTCGGCGACCTCGACGGCACCCGTGTCGCCGTCGACCGCAAGCGCTTGCGCGTCCAGCGCCAGCAGGCCGCGGACCGCGACGACGGCCGGGATGCCGAGCGCGCGCGCCAGGATCGCGGTGTGGCTGGTCGGGCCGCCCTCTTCGGTGACCAGGGCGAGCACCTTCGCCGGGTCGAGGCCGGCGGTGTCGGCGGGCGCGAGGTCGCGGGCGACCAGCACGCTCGGGGTCGCCAGCTCGGGCACCCCGGGCGGCGCGATGCCGAGCAGCTCGGCGATCAGCCGGTCACGCACGTCGCGGACGTCGCGGACGCGCTCCGCCATGTACCCGCCCGCGGCGGCCAGCGCCTCGGCGAAGCCCTCGGCAGACTGGTAGACGGCGCGCGTTGCGGGCAGTCCCTGGGTCTTGACCAGCTGTTCCGCCTGCGAGGCGAGCGCCGGGTCGGCGGCCATCGCGGCGGTCGTGATCAGGATCGTCGCCGCTTCGCCGGACGCGGTCTCGGCCTGTTTCTCCAGGCGCGCGGCCACGGCTTCGGCGGCGGGCACGATCCGGGCGGCTTCGGCGGCCGGATCGGCCGGGGCCGGCGTGGCGGCGGGCTCACCCAGCGGCTCCGCGACGCGGACGACGGGACCACTCGCGCGGCCGGGGCTGACGGCGACCCCGGACAAAGGCCCCGCCGACGTGCGTCCCGCAGCGGAGGCGGCATCAAGCTCAGACGACATGGTCTAGACCATAGCTCAGATAGACCTGGATATCTCGTGGTGGCGGGCACAAGCCGCGACGGCGTACCTGTTCGAGTACCGGCCGGACCTCCTCGTGCCACCAGGCTTCGGCCAGCTCGTCGCGGCTGGACACCGGCCGTCCGGCCAGCATACGGCGGAATCCCCAGGCCTCGGCCGAGTCGGCGAGCCGGAACCAGTCGGCCGGATCGTCGAGCCACAGGCCGAAGCGGACGTCGTCCGGCAGCGGTACGCGCTCCAGGAACAGCCGCTCCGCGGTCTTCGACGGCAGGTCCGCGAGCGTCAGGCAGCGCATCGCGCACGCGATCGTGCAGATCCGCCGGACCCGCGCGCGGATCGTGCGGGCGCCGCGAGCCCGCTCGATGGCGACGCGGTGGTGGCCGTCGTCGACGAAGAACATGTCGGTGACGCCTTCGAGCCGCACGAGCCGCACCGGCGGGAGCTCGGCCGACGTCCGCGTCAGGCTCTCCCAGCGTTCGCGCAGCGCCCGGTTGCGCGGCCGGAACTCACGGTCGAAGTCGCCGGCGCGGGCCACGGTGCCGACGATGTCCTCAAGCGGCACGTCGTAGCCGCCTTCGTCGATCTCGAACTGCCTGCCGAGCGCCTTCAGCGTCTCGTCGAGCGGCATGATCGCGAGGTGATCCGCGCGTCTCGCTTCGGCAATCGCCCTCAGGTGAGCCGCGTAGCCACGCCACCAGGCCGAGCCGAATGAATCGCCCATGTGAGGTGCAACACGGGCGTCCGGACGATCATTCCCCCAGGTCAGCGGCCGTCGGGTAGGACGGCTGCGCGCCGTGCCGGGTCACGCTGAACGCCGCCACGCGCACCGCGTGCTTCGCCGCGGAGACCAGGTCGGCGCCGTCGGCGAGGGACGCCGCGAGCGCGCCGGCGAAGGCGTCCCCGGCCCCGGTGCTGTCGACGGCTTCGACCTTCGGCGACGCGACTTCGGTGGTGGAACCGGCTTCGACGACGACCGCACCGGCCGCGCCGAGGGTGACGACGGCGGCGCGCGGCCCGAGGTCGAGGAGCTGCCGGAAGTCCGCGCCGGGTCCGGTCAGCCAGGCGGCTTCGTGCTCGTTGACCAGCAGGACGTCCAGCTTGGCCAGCGTCCCGGTGGAGAGCTTCGCCGCCGGCGACAGGTTCAGCAGGACCTTGACGCCCTGTTCGGCGGCCTTCGCGACGGCGTGCTCGACGGTCGGCAGCGGCACCTCGAGCGAGGCGACCATGACCCGCACGCCGTCGAAAACGGCCTCGACGTCGGCCGGTTCGAGGCTCGAGTTGGCGCCCGGGGAGACCAGGATCGAGTTCTCGCCGTCCGGGGTGACGGTGATGTAGGCGATGCCGGTCGGCCGGTCACTGGTCCGGACCAGCCCGGTGTCGACGCCCGCCGCGCGGAGCGAACCGAGCAGCAGCCGGCCGTAGGTGTCGTCGCCGACGGCGCCGAGCAGCGCGACGTCCGCCCCGAGCCGCCCCGCCGCGACCGCCGTGTTGGCGCCCTTGCCGCCGGGGGAGAGCACGGTGTCCCCGCCCAGCACGGTCTCACCCCCACCCGGCCGCCGATCCGCCGCGACGACGAGGTCGGCGTTGGCGGATCCCACAACGAGCACGTCGGAGTTCATCTCCGTACTTTGCCACGAAACGCCGTCCGACCAGGTCATCAGGGTCGGCCCGGAAGAAAGTGAAGGTTTTTGTAACTTATCCGGGGCTGAGTGCGACAATCATGCGAGCAGCGGATGTCTGTCACTCGTTCGGGGGATGCATGTCCCCCGGACGTCACTTCACAGACCGGCTCCGCTCTCTTGGAGCGTCAGCACGGAGACGTGATGACGTTGCCCGACCGGCGCGAGCCGGGCAGGGCATCGGGTCGCCGGCGCCGATCACGTAGCCCCCCGAGTGATCGGCGTCGGCGGCGCCCCCGCCGCCACGCCCGCGGCGTACTCCCGGAAGAGATCCGGCCGGAAGACGGCCATCGCCGCCCGCACCTGACCGATCGCGGCGTCGCTGAACGCCTCGGGCACCCGCACGGTCCGAGGCTCCCCGGGCAGCCAGTACACGCCGAGTTTCGCCCCGATCTGCCAGAAGCTGCGGAGTTCAGGACGCCGTTCCGGCGCCTCCGGATCGACGGGGAGCAGATCGACCACGCGCAGGGTCAGCGTGTCGTGGGTGACCGTGAGGACCCGGACCTCGGCCAAGTCCGGCCAGGCGAGTGCGAAGAACTCCTCACGCCGGCGACGCTTCCAGCTGATTCCTTCGGCCGAAATGGTCAGTTGTGCGGAGTAGGAGCTCTTCCGGTACCAGCGCGGTGTGCAGCAGATCAACCAGACCGGCGCGGCGAACCCGAACCCCGCGAGGGTGAGGAGCGCTCTGCGGCTTTCAGGATCGTCGAGCGGCAGCGCGAGCGCGGCGATCACGCCCCCCACCCCCACCAAGGCACCGGCCGTGCGCCAGTACCTCCGCGGAGACCACTCGGCGGGCGAAATCACCGACGCACCACGGTCGGGACTGCCGGCAGCCGGCGGGTTCGGCACCCGGACCGGCTCCGTGAGCCGGACGTCGGCCGGGTGGTGCACGACCGGACGCCGCAGCCGCCTGAGGCGTCGACGTTCCGCCCAGCCCAAAAAGACGAGAAGCAAGACCACCAGAGCCGGCACCCACGACGGCATCTTCCGCTTCACGACATCACGCTGGAAATCCGTCTCCCAGCCCACGACGGGAACGGCCTTCCCGAAGTCGTCCGGCGTCAGTTCGTCCAGGCCGAACCGCACGGACCTGGTCGCGTCGCCCACGGGAGTCACGTCGGCCACGCAGATCCAGTAGAACCCGATACCCCCGCGGCTGATCGGCCCGAGCCGCTCACACGACTTGACGCGAGCGAGAGCGACGGGCGTGCCGCCGCGGTCCGGACCGTGGCTCGCGGTCGCCCACGCCACCCCCGTCCACGACCCCACCACGAACAGCACGGCGAGAACCGCGATGACGACGCTTCGCACCCACTGCGGTCGGCCGACCGTGGGAATGTTCATGCGGCGGCCTTCCGGGTCCCGAGCTCTTCCGATGTCGAGGGCACGGCGGCTAGATCGACCCGGAGATCCGCTGAGCGCCCGGCTGCCCGGAAAACGGCCGGCCGTCGTCGGCGGTGACCGGGCCGGAGCGAGGCACCTTGTCGACCGGATAAGCGGTCGAGTGGTCTTCCGGGACGATCGACGTCGCGTCACGGTCGTGCTGCGACTCCCCGGCGGATTGACCGGGTCCGGTGGCCAGCTGCTCGAACGCCTTCATGCCGGTTTCCCGCGCTGCCGCTTTCGCGAAGCCGTCGAACATTTCCTTGCCCGCGGTTCCGACGGCGGAGACGACCCTGCGGAAGAAGTCGCCGAGCGCGCCGAGAAACTCTTTCGCCCGCGAGAAAGCTCGCGCGAGCCGGCTGCACTCCTCGACCATCTTCCCGCCCTGCTTCACCGCGAACGGCACGCCTTCCGCGGCCAGCGCCGCGGGATACCCGGGCGGCGGGTAGCGGAGCAGGATCATGACGACTTTCGCGAGCGTGTCGGTGATGAGGTCACGGATCAACGTGCGGACGACGTCGAGGATCGCTTTGCAGATCCCGATGACCTGCGCCACCTTCGTCGCCGCGTCCGACAGCGCCGCGTACGCGTCCAGCTGCTGCTGGACGTAGACCCGGTACTGGTCGGCGACCTTGCCCTTCCAGCCGAGGCAGTTCTTCCGCACTTCGACGGTCAGTTCCTCGGCGGTCTTCTGGACGTGCTCGCCGATCGTCTCCCACTTCTTGCCTTCGAGATCCAGGGCGTCCTGGTCACCGGTGACCCAGTCGAGCGGTTCCTTCAGGAAGTCGAGGTGCTCGATCAGCCAGCCGAAACCCCAGCTCACCAGCGTCTCGAGGGGATTCCCGTCCTTGACCAGGTCCATGGCACCGAGGCCGGCGTTCGCGAGGCTGAACAGGCCTTCGGTCCAGTCGCCGTGCAGGATCTTCTCGAAGCCGCCGTAGTAGTCCTGCAGGGCTCCGGCACCTTCGAGGAGGCTGTCGGCGCCGTACTTCTCGGAGTCCGTCTCGCGCTTGGCTTCCGCCATGAGCGGGCTTTCAGCCACGGCTGACCTCCGAGGCCCGGTTCACCAGTGCCGACGCCGATTCTTCGTCCACCCGGCGTGCCTTCGCCCAGGCCTGCACCGCTTGTACGTGGTAATCGGCTCCGGCGACCACCGACTCGAGCGTGTCCGTCGCCTGGCCCGCCAGGTGACCGCACCAGGTGCTGAGCTGGCACAGCCGGCCGATCAGCCCGAACGCGTCCGGGCCGATCGGGTCGTCACGGCTGAGGTCCAAGGCCTGTTTGAGGACGTCGAACGTCGCTTCCATCTGCTTGGCGTGCTCGTCGATCGCCTCGGGGTTCTCGTCGAACCCGGGGCCAGTTTGTCCGGCCACGTCTACCTTCCCCCTCTTTTCCTGCGCTCAGCGCAGGTAGTCGCCGTCGCCGAAGTAGTCGTCGTCCACGCCGTCGTTCGCCGGCGGGCGGACCGCGGGCGGAGCCGGCTTCGGTGGTTCTTCTTCGGCGATGAAGCGGGAACCGTCGTCGGCGCGAGCGCCGTAACCGCCGCCACCTTCGACGAAGCCGTCGGGCTCGGGTTCGGGGTATTCGCGGTGCAACTGGCCGACCAGCTCGTTCATCGTGTCGGTGCCCGCGATCGAAGGCACACCGGACTCGACCGCGGCGGCGAGCCTGCTCTGCGCCACCTGGACGGTCCGGAGGATCTCCCCAGCCAGATCGGGCTTGTCGCGGACCGCGTGGCCGATCTCGAGGCCGACGAGGTTGCCGAGGTGGTTGACCTTGACGGCGATCTGGCCGTCTTTGCTGCGCTCGGCGACGGAGACCGTCGCCATCTCGGCGCGCATCCGGTCGGCCTTCTGCTGCGCCTGCGCCATCTTGGCCTCGAAGGCCGCGAAAAGCTGCTCAGGATTCGTCACGCGAACCTCCCCGTTCACGTCAGTAACCGTACGGCGACCGAGTGTGGCATAGGGCACCGACAGTCGCGGGCGGTTCCGCTTTTTGTGAGGTGGCTTTCCCTACCTGAGTGGGCGGTCAACCGGGTGTTTGCACTGCTCAGCGCGTCCTAGCGTCGGCGTCATGAGCATTTCTGACTGGAAGCGGACGATCTACGCCCTCCTCGCGCTCCCCGCGCACCTGGGCGGCCCCGAGGTGCGGCGACGGCTGGCCCGGCGGTTGCTGGGCGCCGAAACCCGGCGGGGAGGTGTCGGCGCCAGTGCCGCGGCGTTCCCGGTCGCGCTGCTGGTCTGGTACCTCGTCGGGCGGATCGCGACCTACGGGCTCTTCTGGAGCGACGCCGACGCGGCCGGGTCGTGGGGTGGGCCCTCGCTGGCCGGGGCCTGGATCGTGCACTTCTTCTGCGCGCTGGGCATGGCCGTTCCGTGCATGTGGCTGCTGCGGCCGCTGACGCGGTGGCAGACCCGGGCCCCTGACCAGGTCGATTCCTCCCACCAACTGTAACCGGTGCGCTATTGTGCGTAACGCAAGAGGGGAGATCGAACGCGAGGGGAGCGCAGTTCGGTGGGGTTGTTCGGTGACATGCTCGACGCTGCCAAGCACGTCGGGTCGGAGATCGCGCACACCGTCGAGTCGGGGGCCGATGGCCTCGGCAAGGTCCTGAACGGGGCCGGCATCGGCATGCTCGCGGGCGGGCTGCCCGGGGCGATAGCGGGTGGCTACATCGCTTCACAGACCGGCACCGGCGCGGACAACCCGCAGGCCGCCGGGTTGTCACCCGGGCAGCTGGTGCAGGCCGTGCTGACCGGGCCCGGCACCGAGTCGCTGCAGAGCGTGCACCGGGCCGGCGTGGACCAGTCGAAGTACCAGCTGCAGCTGGAGCAGGGGACGCGCGAGCTGACGTCCGGCCTCGAATCCGCGTGGACCGGCGGCGCCGCGGACGCGGCACGAGAACGGCTCCAGCCGCTGACGGCGTCGGCGACCTCGGCGTCGGCGACGCTGGACCGCAACTCGACGCTGTCCCAGACGCAGATCGACCAGTTCCACCAGCTGAAGAACTCGCTGCACCCGGACGTCACCGACCAGCCGCCGACGCGCAGCGCCTGGGACGTCGCGACGCCGTGGGACACCGACACCGAAGACAAGATCAACCAGTACAACCAGAAGGCGCAGGAGAACGTCGAGCGGTACACCTCGTACTCGCAGCAGTCGAGCACGAACACCGCGGGCCGGACGATCGACTACGGCCAGCTGCGCGAGTACAGCGGCGGCGAATTCGAGGTCAAGGACCCGAAGGAGCCGGTCGAGCCGCCCGCCAAGCGCCCCCGCGTCGGCGGTGGCGACGACGACCACCGGCCGATCGGCGCGCAGGTGCAGCCGCCACCGGCGGTCCACCCACCGGGCGTGCAGCCACCGCCGCCTCCTGGTCAGGTCGTGCCGCCGCCTCCGGGTCAGGTCACACCGCCGGGCTCGTACACGCAGGTCCCGGGCGTAGATGACAGCGTCCGGGCGCAGGGTTACGTCCCGCCGTCGACGCAGTTCCCGCCGGGCTACCAGCCTTCTTCGCCCTCGTCACCCGGCAGCGGTTTCGGCCCGGGCTTCGGCCCCGGCGGTGGCGGTTTCGGGCCCGGTGGTGGCTTCGGCTCAGGCGGCAGCGGCGGGTTCGGCCCGGGCTCGTCGCCGGGAACGGGCAGCGCCACCGGAACCCGTGCTCCCGGCGCGTCCACCGGAGCGGGGCTTCCCGGCGAAGGACGTCCGGGCGCACCCGGCGGGATCCGCGGCGGCGCGGCGGGCAAGCCGGGCTCGCCGGGGATGGGCGGCATGGGCCAGGGAGCCAAGGGCGGCAAGACCGAGGACGAAGAGCACCAGCGGGCGTCGTACCTGGTGGAAGCCGACCCGGAGAGCATCTTCGGGGCGTCCGACGAGAGGACCGTGCCCCCGGTGATCGGGCTGTGACGGTGCTTTACCTGCCCAAGTCCGCGCTGCTGACGGCCTGGGAGTGGGAGCGGCACGGCCCACCCCCGGCGGTCCTCGGCCCGGACAACCTCTGGCTCGGCGACGAGACCCGCAAGCGGCTGGACGAGAAGGTGCTCGACGTCCTCGCGTCGCTTCGCCTCGCCGTCGGCGGCACGCTGACACGCGAGTTCCGCGACGTCCTGCGCGTCCTGGCGCGCGGACCACGGCAGTTCACGGCGTGGCTGGGCGACATCGAGGCGGACGAGTCGGGCACGGCCCTGGTCTCGGCCGACGGCCCGCGCGCGTTTCGGCTGATCCGGAAGGCCGACACGATCCGGATCGACGCCGTGGAGCCGTCGCGGATCGCCGAGTCGCTGGTGGACGTGCTGCCGCCGGTCCCACCCGCCCGGATCGAGCGGGTGGCGATCCCGGAGTCGCGGTTCTCGGGCCACGAAGAGTCGTACGACCTGGCCGACCCGACGTCCGACGCCACCCGCGACCCACTGCCGTGGGCCCGCCGGCTGATGGCGGCCAAGCGAACGGGGCTGCACCAGTGCTACGCGGTCAACGGCGGTGCCCGCAGCGCCCCGATCACCGCGGTGGACGCGGCGGGAGTCGGACGGGTGCTGACGTACGCGTTCCCGGCGCGCGAACGGATGGTCAGCATCCAGCCGGGCACCCGAGCGGCACTGGTCGACGTGCTGTACGCGACGCTCAACGGACTGGGAGGAGGAGCGCGATGACGGCGCCAGGAGGAGCGATCTTCAGCGGCATCGGCTTCTGGGCGACGGACATGCCCAGCGGAGCGTCGCGGCCGGCCGGTGGGCAGGGGTTCGCGATGAGCAGCTCGGAGATGCGGGCAATGCTCAAGAAGGCCGAAGCGCAACGCGAAACCCTCATCGAGCAAATGCGAGCCGCCGAGAACCTGTCCAAGGCACGCCCGCCGGCTGAGGAGCCAGTCAGTCAGGCCGCCGTGAACGGACCGAACGGGGTCAACGAGACCGGCGTGTACTACCAGGGCCATCTGCAATACCAGTTCAACTACTACTCGGAGCTGATTTCCCGCTTGCACCAGGCACTCGGCATAACCGAGGCCGCGGACCAGCAAGCGGCGGATTCGACCAAGACGATCAAGGGGACGCTCGAATGAGTCATCGTGTCGCCGCGACCATTGCGCTAGCAGCCGTCGGCGCCACGTTGCTGACATCGTGCACTGGCAAGAACCCGACTTCCGGCACGGCTGAACCTGCGCCGGCAAGCAGCAGCAGCGCGGAGCTACCGAACAGCGGCGCCCCGAAGGTGGACAACCCACTGCCTGCGAAGGTGCTGGATGGCAGCCCGTGCGACTCGGCCCTCAACAGCGAGCAGCTGACCGGCTTTCTGGGAAACGTGAGCGATCCCAAACCGAAGGACACGTCCTTGGGGCCGACGTGCGACTGGCACAGCACGTCAGGAAACGCCGCGGGGATTTTGGTCGGCTACGAGACGAAGACCCAAGAGGGAATCAGCCTGACGTACAAGAACGAGAAGCCGAAGGCGTCCCGTTGGGTCGACGACTTCGACCCGGTTCAGGGCTACCCCGCAGTCGGCTACGTCGATGTCGGAACCACGGACAACCGGACATGCGTAGTCGTCGTCGGCGTCGCGGACGACCTGTCGTTTTCGGTCTCGTTGAGTCTGGGTGATTCGGCTGTTCGGCAGGGCAAGGACGCCTGTCAGCTCGGGCGGGGGGTCGCCGACACGGTGATGACCAACATCAAGGCGCGGGCGTAGTGCTCTGTCGGCAAGGCGCACGGTGGAAGCCGATCGAACCGATCCAGGGAGTTCGCGCAATCGCCGTCGTCTGCGCGAACTCGGACGACGGCGAACCTCAAGGCGAGGGCCTGAGCTGCACCTTTCCGTAACCTTCGCCGCCGCGTTGGTTCGGGACTTGTTGTCGTAAGCGCCTAGACTGTTCGGATGAGCCACCCCACGCGGAGGGGTCGCGCGCGTGCGGCTACCGAACTGGACATCCGGCGGACCGCCCGGAGGCTCCTGGTCGAGCAGGGGCCCGAGGCGGTCACCCTGCGCGCGATCGCGCGGGAGCTGGGGATCACCGCGCCCGCCTTGTACCGGTACTACGAATCGCGCGATGACCTGGTCGAGAACCTGCGGCTGGACGTCTGCGCGGACCTGGCCGACGAGCTGGCCGAGGACATCGCGGAGATCCCCGACGACGGGATGCTGCAGCTGTTCGCCATCTGCAAGGGCTTCCGGCGGTGGGCGCTCACCCACACGAAGGAATTCACGCTCGTGTTCGCGTCGCCGACCGGTGGGGTCGGGTCCGCGGCCGGGAGTGCGCTGAGCCGGGTCGACGAGCCGTTCGGGCGGATCTTCCTGGCCGCCGCCGGGCGGGTGCTCGCGATGCACGACCTGGTCACGCCGCCCAGCAGCGGGGTGCCGGACGAGCTGCGCGATGACCTCATGACGTTCCAGCAGTCGCTGGCCGACGTGCTCTCCGAGTCCGGGCAGAACATCCCGGCGGAGCGGCTCGACCTCGGCGTGACGTACCTGATGATCCAGTTCTGGGCCCGGCTCTACGGGCACGTCACGCTCGAGGTCTTCGGCAACTACCCGATCCCGATGTCCAAGCCGGACGTCCTGTTCGAGTCCATGCTGATCGACCTCGCGAAGGAAATCGGGCTCGACCGCAGCTAGGCCGCGTGGCCGCCGTCGACCGAGAGGGTCGACGCCGTGACGTACGCGTTGGCCGGGGCCGCGAAGTAGGCCACCGCCGACGCCACCTCGGCCGCCGTTCCGTAGCGGTCGAACGCTGTCAGGGCGCGCTGGTCGGCCGCGTACGGTCCGTCGGCCGGGTTCATGTCCGTGTCCGTCGGGCCCGGGTGGACCAGGTTGACCGTGATGCCGCGCGGGCCGAGTTCGCGGGCCAGGGCCTTGGTCAGGCCGGTCATCGCCGCCTTGCTCGTCGCGTACAGGACCATGCCCGGGCCGGGTACGCGGTCGGCCACGCAGCTGCCGATCGTGATCACGCGGCCGCCTTCACCCAGGTGGGCGGCCGCTGCCTTGGTCACCGCGAGCACGCCGCGGACGTTGACCGCCAGCACGCGGTCGACGTCCTCGATCGCGGTGTCCGACAGCGGCCCGACGAAGCCGACGCCGGCGTTGTTCACCAGGACGTCGAGGCGGCCGAACTCCGCGACCGTGGTTTCCACGGCCGCCGACACCGCGGCGGCGTCCGCCGAGTCCGCCTGGATCGCCAGGGCCCGCCGGCCGAGGGCCTTGATCTTGTCGACGACGTCAGCCGCCTGTGCGGCGTTGTGCTGGTAGGTCAGGGCGACGTCCGCGCCGTCCTCGGCGAGCCGCAGTGCCGTGGCCGCACCGATGCCGCGGCTGCCGCCCGTCACCAGGGCCACCTTGCCGTCGAGGGTCATGCCGGGTTCTCCTTCGATCGAGCGGATTTCCTTGACCGCTCAATCAAATCGAGAACACCTCGCGAGCACTGGCACCTTTCCGCCGTCGCGCTACGGGACCAAGACACCCCCCACCGCTCCCAGGGGGGCGTCCCCAGGTCCAGTCTATCGGCGGGGTACGACGGAGGGCCGGAAAAGCGGTTGTGCAGCAACGGTTATCCACATTCGGCGGTGGGTGTGGACAACTGGCCGGAGGACCGGTGACGGTCGGTCGGCGACGGCGGACAACCGCAGCTGGACCCGGGCGAGGCCCCCAACGGACGGTGGCCGGGCTCGGGCTGGATGGTGGCCACCCCCGCAAAGGGTGGCCACCAGCGTGGCCTACAGGACGATGTTGACCAGCTTGCCCGGCACAACGATCACCTTGCGTGGCGTGCCGTCGCCGACCAGGGCGGCGACCTTCTCGTCTGCCAGTGCTGCCGCCTGGACTGCGTCCGGTGCGGCGTTCGCGGGGACCGTGATGCGGGAGCGGACCTTGCCGTTGACCTGGATCGGGTACTCGACCGAGTCCTCGACCAGGTACTTCTCGTCCACCACTGGGAACGGGCCCTGCACCAGCGAATCCGCGTGGCCCAGGCGGCGCCACAGTTCCTCCGCCATGTGCGGGGCCAGCGGGGCCAGCATCAGCACCAGCGGCTCGGCCAGCTCGCGCGGTGTCGACGCGGTCGCGCCGTACGTCTTGGTGACGTGGTTGTTCAGCTCGATCAGCTTGGCGCCGGCCGTGTTGAAGCGCATCTCCGCGTAGTCCTCGCGGACACCCGCCACGGTTCGGTGCAGCACCTTGCGGTCCGCCTCCGATGCGTCCTCTGTGGACACTCGCAGCTCGCCGCTCGCCTCGTCGACGATCAGGCGCCACAGCCGTTGCAGGAAGCGGTGCGAGCCCACGACGTCCTTGGTCGCCCACGGGCGGGACATGGCCAGCGGGCCCATCGCCATCTCGTAGAAGCGGAACGTGTCGGCGCCGTAGTTCTCGGCCATCTCGTCCGGCGTGACGACGTTCTTCAGGCTCTTGCCCATCTTGCCGTACTCCTGGCTGACTTCCTCATCCTCGAAGAAGTACTTGCCGTCGCGCTCCTCGACCTGCTCGGCCGCGACGTAGACGCCGCGGTCGTCGGTGTAGGCGTACGCCTCGATGTAGCCCTGGTTGAACAGCTTCCGGTACGGCTCCTTGGACGTCACGTGGCCCAGGTCGAACAGCACCTTGTGCCAGAACCGCGAGTACAGCAGGTGCAGCACCGCGTGCTCGACGCCGCCGACGTACAGGTCGACGCCGCCGGTGTCGTCCGCGCCGTGCTCGGCGGCGCGCGGGCCCATCCAGTACGCCTCGTTCTCCGGCGCGCAGAACGACTCCGCGTTCGTCGGGTCCACGTAGCGCAGCTGGTACCAGCACGAACCCGCCCAGTTCGGCATCGTGTTGATGTCGCGGCGGTAGGTCTTCGGGCCGTCGCCCAGGTCCAGCTCGACCTCGACCCAGTCGGTCGCGCGGGCCAGCGGGGACGACGGCATCGAGTCGCGGTCGTCGGCGTCGAACGTCACCGGCGAGTAGTCGGCGACCTCGGGCAGCTCGATCGGCAGCATCGACTCCGGGACGGCGTGCACTTGGCCGTCCTCGTCGTAGACGACCGGGAACGGCTCGCCCCAGTAGCGCTGGCGCGAGAACAGCCAGTCGCGCAGCTTGAACTGCACGGTGCCGACGCCGGTGCCGTCCTCGGCCAGGCGCTCGATGATCGTCTTCTTGGCTTCGGCGACGTCCATGCCGTCCAAGAAGCCCGAGTTGATCGCCGGGCCGTCGCCGGTGAACGCCTTGCCGTCGAAACCGTCGGACGGCTGCACGGTCCGGATGATCTCCAGCCCGAACTTCTCGGCGAACTCCCAGTCGCGGACGTCCTGGCCCGGGACGGCCATGATCGCGCCGGTGCCGTAGCCCATCAGGACGTAGTCGGCGACGAAGACCGGGATCTGCTTGCCGTTGACCGGGTTCGTCGCGTACGCGCCGGTGAAGACGCCGGTCTTCTCCTTGTTCTCCTGCCGGTCCAGCTCGGACTTCCGCGACGCCGCGACGCGGTATTCCTTGATGGCATCGGCGGGCGTCGCCGCGTCGCCGGTCCAGCGCTTGTCGACGCCTTCGGGCCAGGTGGCCGCGGTCAGCTTGTCGACCAGCGGGTGCTCCGGCGCCAGCACCATGTAGGTGGCGCCGAACAGGGTGTCCGGCCGCGTCGTGAAGACCTCGATGGCGTCTTCGCCGGCCCTGAACGTGACGCGGGCGCCGTGCGAGCGGCCGATCCAGTTCCGCTGCATGGACTTGACCTTCTCCGGCCAGTCCAGCAGGTCCAGGTCGTCGACCAGGCGATCGGCGTAGGAGGTGATCCGCATCATCCACTGGCGCAGGTTGCGGCGGAACACCGGGAAGTTGCCGCGCTCGCTGCGGCCGTCGGCGGTGACCTCTTCGTTCGACAGCACCGTGCCCAGGCCCGGGCACCAGTTGACCGGCGCTTCGGAGATGTAGACCAGACGGTGGTCGTCGATGATCGTCTTGCGCTCGACCGCGCTCAGGGACGCCCAGTCACGGCCGTCCGGTGTCGGGCGCGAGCCGTCGGCGAAGGCGGCCTCCAGCTGGGCGATCGGCCGCGCGCCACCCGCCTCGACGTCGTACCAGGAGTTGAAGATCTGCAGGAAGATCCACTGCGTCCAGCGGTAGTACTCGGGGTCGATCGTGGAGATGCGACGGCGTTCGTCGTGGCCCAGGCCCAGGCGCCGGATCTGGCGCAGGTAGGTCCGGATGTTCTCCTCGGTCGTCTTGCGCGGGTGCTGCCCGGTCTGGACCGCGTACTGCTCGGCCGGCAGGCCGAACGCGTCGAAGCCCATCGTGTGCAGCACGTTGCGCCCGATCATCCGGTGGAAGCGGGCGAAGACGTCGGTGCTGATGAAGCCCAGCGGGTGCCCGACGTGCAGGCCGGAGCCCGACGGGTACGGGAACATGTCCTGGACGAACAGCTTGTCGCTGGGGACCGGCTGCCCCTCGACCGCCAGCGGCCCGACGGGGTTGGGCGCGTGGAACGTGCCGTGGTCGGCCCAGAAGTCCTGCCAGCGCCGCTCGATCTGACCGGCCAGCGCGGCCGTGTAGCGGTGCGCCGGGACGTCGGTCCCTGTTGTCTCGGTCATCGCCGTCTTCCTTCGTCGCGAGGTACTCCAGAAACAACTCGACCCCTCAGCCTCGAGGGCATGAGGGGTCGCCGCGCCGGCCGGGGCCCGGTCAGCGCGGCAGGCTAAGGAGCAGCCGAGCCGTGTTCATACGTTCATCGTAACTTGCTGGTCAAAGCCGTTCGGAGGGGACCGCCAGTGCGACGAACTGCGTGACCTGGGTGGGCGAGAAGTTGTTGTCGCTGACGATCACCAGGCTGCGCTCGCCGTTCGGCAGCTTCGGGCCCCAGGTCATGCCCTCGATGTTGTCCACAGTGGACAATCCGAGGTCGGCCGCGTCGAAGAGCAGGCGCTTCTTGACCGGCGTGACGTGCTTCGCCGCACCCAGTGACGGCACGTTCAGGACGTTCGTCGCGCCCTTCGTGTCGATTTCGTAGACGCGCACCTTGTTGCCGACGCCGGTGACGAACGAGCGTTCCATCATCAGGAACTTCGTCGGGTCGGCCTGGTCGACGGCCAGCATCGACGAGACGCCGGTCGTCGCGAACGCGCCGGCCGGGACCGGTGACGCGAAGATCGGCTCCTGCGGGTAGGCGTACTGGGCGAGGACCGGGCCGTAGCGGCCCTGCAGCGTGATCCGGGAGACGCCGCCGGTCGTCAGCGTCGACTCCGGGCCGTCCTGCAGGAGCGGCCCCTCGACGTCGCTGGCCAGCAACGCGCCGAAGCCGGCGAACGTGATGCCCTCGAGCACCAGGTTCTGCCGCGGGCCTGCCGTCGGCGTCATCTTCTCGTTCGCGGGGATCGGCAGGTCACGGACGTACTTGCCGTCACGGCGCGCCTCGCGGATCGACGGGTCGATCAACGTCGTCGCGGTGCGCTCGCCCTCCTGCGACCAGTAGTAGTCGCCGGTCCACGGGTCGACGCGCAGCTCTTCGGGGTCGATCGTCTGCTCGTTCTGCGGCTTGGCGGGGTCGTTCTGCGTGAGCGGCGGGTACGGCGTGCCGTCCGGCCGCAGCAGCGGCTTCGTGCCGGTGAAGGTGACGTCGCCGACGCCCTTCGCCGTGATCGGGAAGGTCGCGGTGTAGAACCGGGCCGGGTTGATCGCCGACCGGTCGTCGCAGATCAGGGCGTAGCCGCCGGTGCGGGGGTCGTAGTCGATGCTGGACAGGCCGCCGACCGTCGTCCCCTGGTACTGCAGGGAGTTCGGGACGATCTTCTCGCCGAGCAGCCGGATCGGGCGCTGGTGACTCTCGGTGGCATCGGCCGGCGCCGCGGCGGCCAATCCCCCGATCAGGGCAAGGGCCAACACGGTGGGCAGTACGCGGGGTGACATGGCCTGTAGCACAGTCGATCAGGGTATCCGGCAGGTTGCCAGGACGTCACGCTTATCCTTGACCCGTGTTCGCTATCGCGCTGGTTCCGATCCTGCTCGGTGTCGTCGTCGGCTGGGGCGGTGTCCTCGGCGTCCGCGAAAAACTGACGCGCGAAGGCGGCACCGGCGTGCGCACCCAGGCCGCGTTGCGCAGCGAAGACGCGTTCAAGCTCGCGAACCGCGTGGCCGGGCTGCCGACGGCCGCCGGTGGCGCGATCTCGATCCTCTCCGGGCTGGCCGGGCTCGCGATGCCGTCGACCGGTGGCCTGATCGCCGCCGCGCTCGGGGGCATCGTGGCGATGTTCGTGCTGGTCGTGGGCGGTGGTGTGCTCGGCAACCGGGCCGCGCTGACCGTCCCCGCGCCGGCTCCGGCGGCACCCGCCGGCTGCAGCGGCTGCGCGTGCGGCGAGGGCGGCTGCGGCGTCTTCAAGAAGGCCTAGTTGCGCTGGAGGTCACCCGGGTGGGTGGCCAGCAGCGCGATCGGCACGCCCTGGCGGCGCAGCACCTGGCTCCACAGGTCGCCGCTCGGCGAGGCCAGGATGTCGCTCGGCAACGCGGGCACGATCACCCAGTCGTCCCGCTCGATCTCGCCCGCCAGCTGGCCCGAGTCCCAGCCCGCGTATCCGGCGAACACGCGCACGCCGCGCACCTTCGGCACCAGGACCTCGGGATCGGTGTCCAGGTCGACCAGCGCGACCGGCCCGCGGACCGCGATCACACCCGGCACGCTCGCCGCGGTCTCGCCGGTGCGCAGCGCGGCCAGGCACAACGCCGTCTTCTTCTCCACCGGCCCGCCGACGAACACGGACTGCGGCTCGGCGACGTGGCCACCCCAGTTGGGCAGCACGTCGTGCACGGCGACGTCGCTCGGCCGGTTCAGGACGACGCCGAGCGTGCCCTCGTCGCGGTGATCGATGACGAACACCACGGTCCGCCGGAAATTGGGGTCGACCATGGTGGGGGCGGCGACCAGGAGCGTTCCCGGCTCAACCTCGGCGTCCGCTGGCACGCGACCCATGATCTCACCTCTGGCCCGGCGAATTACTTCGGCTCGGGAACAATCGCCCCACCCGCCTCGTTTGAAACAGTGGTCGGCGCACTCCGTGTCCCCCGGGCTCACTGAAGAACCGCCTTTGTGGAATACCAGTCCGGCTGGAGCCACACTGCGCATAGCCGCCGAGAGGCGACCTCAGTGCGTCGGCCACCCTCTACTCTGGGTTCGTGACGATCAGCGCCCAGACGGCAACCCCGCGCGTAGGGCCGAAAGCGCTGCTCAAGGACCCGGCCTTCCGGCGTCTGCTCTTCACCCGCTTCGCCGCCAGCTGGGGTGACGGCGTCTTCCGCGCCGGGCTCGCCGGTGCCGTGCTCTTCAACCCCGAACGCGCCGCCGACCCGCTGGCCATCGCCGGCGGGTTCGCCGCGTTGCTGCTGCCGTACTCCGTCGTCGGGCCCTTCGCGGGCGCCCTGCTCGACCGCTGGGACCGGCGCAAGGTCCTGATCTTCGCGAACCTTCTGCGCGGCCTGGCGATCCTCGCCTCGGCCGCCGCCGTCGGGTTCGGCTTCGGCGGCATAGGCCTGTTTTCGCTGGCCCTGGCCGCGGAAGGGATCTCCCGCTTCATCGGCTCCGGGCTCTCGGCGTCGCTGCCGCACGTCGTCCCGCCGCCGAGTGTGGTGACGGCGAACGCGTTCGCCACGACGATCGGCTCGGTCATCGCCGTGATCGGCGGCGGCTGCGCGATCGGCTTGCGCGCCCTGTTCGGCAGCGACGACGCCGGCTCGGCGTACACGACGGCGTTCGCGGTGCTCGGCACCCTGGTCGCGGCGTTCATCGCCCGCGGGTTCGCGCGCGGGCTGCTCGGGCCGTCCGTGGTCGACGAGCCGACGAACCCGCTCGTCGCGGTCGCCCGAGGGCTGGCCGACGGCGCGAAGCACGCCTGGCGCGCGCCGAGCGTCACCGCCGGGTTCATCGCGCTCTTCGCGCATCGGGCGTCGTTCGGCGTCTCGCTGCTGGTCACCGTGCTGCTGATGCGCAACTACTTCACCGACCACGGCCTCCTGCGCGCCGGCCTGCCCGGGCTGGGGCAGATGGCCGCGCTGGCCGGGGCCGGGCTGCTCATCGCCGGCCTGCTGACCGCCCGGCTGATCCGCCGCGCCGGACGGGTGCGCGCGGTGCTGGGCGCGCTGGTCGTCGCCGCGATCGCGCAGTCCGCGCTCGGGCTGCCGATGGTGCTGCCGTGCGCGCTGCTCGCGTCGTTCTTCATCACCGGAGCGGGCCAGGTGCTGAAGCTGTCCGTCGATTCGTCGATCCAGCTCGACGTCGCCGACGAAGCCCGCGGCCGCGTCTTCGCGCTCTACGACACGCTCTTCAACATCACCCAGGTGGCGGCGGTATCGCTGGGCGCGCTCGTCATCCCGGACGACGGCCGGTCGCCGGGCCTGTTGATCGCCGCAACCGTTTGTTACCTGGTCGGCGGGGCCGGGTACCTCCTCGCCCGGCGCCGGACGATTCGCTGAGGCAAAAGCCCGAACCGGCTCCGATGACTGCTCCATTGGCATTAGGGTGACGGGAAGTCATTAGTAGGTTCGAGGGACACCGGGGGCTCCTGTGACCACCGCGGGCGACGACCGTGCGCGCCTTCAGGCACGCAATGCCGCGATGAAGGACCAGATGGACACCCTCCTGGAGAACTTCGAGCGGCAGACGGCGCAGCTGCGTGACGCCCAGGCCGCGGCGGCAGAGACGACCGCGCACGTGACGTCCCCCGACGGCCTGGTCCGCGCGACCATCGACGCCGGCGGCAGCCTCGCGAAGCTCGAGTTCTCGCCGAACGCGTTCGAGCGCACGACCCCCGCGCAGCTCGCGAACACCGTCCAGACCCTGGTGCGTCAGGGATCGCTGCAGGTCAAGCAGAAGATCGCGGACCTGATGGCGCCGATCACCGAAGGCCTGCCCGACCTCGCCGACCTGGTCGACGGCGCGCCGTCGCTGGCCGGGCTGGTGCCGCCGATCCCGGACTTCGCCGAGGAAGCTCCCGAGCCGCCGCGGCCCGAATCCTTCGAGGACGACGGTTCGATCCTGCGCAACGACCAGCCGCCGGCGCCCCCCGCTGCCCCGCCGGCGCCCAAGCGCGTCCGCCCGCCGCGCGCGGACCAGGACGAGGAGCCGCCGTCGTCCTGGATGACGAGGGGCGACTGATGCCGGACGGGGGAGCCGGCTTCACCGCGGAGCCGGACGCGGTGCTGCGCGCGTCGAACGGCCTGGTCACGGCTGCGGACGGGCTCGACAACGCGCTGAAGGCGTTGCAGGGCGCGCTGTCCGCGCAGGGCGAGTGCTGGGGCGACGACGACTCCGGCAAGGAGTTCGCGAAGGACTACGTGCCGGGCGCGCAGGGCGCCGTCGAGGGCTTCACCAACCTCGTGCAGGGGTTGCGCGGGATGCAGCAGAACGTCGACAAGTCGATGAAGGCCCTGACGGGCGCCGACCAAGACGTGACGTCCCAGCTCGGCAAGGGGCAATGACCCGTGGGTATGGAAATGCCCGACGCGGTCAAGTGGCTGCTGCCCATCGTCGTCGGCGAGAGCTGGCCGGAGGGCGACGAGACCAAGCTGCGCGCGCTGCGGGACGCGTGGCACACGGCGTCGTCCGCGATCGGCCCGGCTTCGGACGCCGGCAACCAGGCGGCGTCCGGGATCCGCGACAACTGGACGGGTGACGGCGCCGACGCGTTCGTCGAGCAGTGGAAGAAGTTCGTCGAGGGCGACGAGGCGTACTTCAAGCAGCTGGCCGACGCGACGAAGGCGCTGGGCGACTCGTGTGACCAGACGGCGCTGGACGTCGAGTACACGAAGTACATGATCATCATCTCGCTGATCGTGCTGGCCGCCCAGATCGCGGCGATGATCGCAGCCGCGGCGGTGACGTTCGGCGGCTCGACGGCGGGCATCGCGCCGGCCCAGATCGCGACGCGGATGACCGTGCAGATGCTGTTCCGGCAGCTGCTCGAGAAGCTGGCGCAGCAGGGGTTCAAGCAGGTCGCGAAGGAGCTGCTGGAGAAGCTGCTCAAGCAGGGCCTCAAGAAGATCGGCATGGAGGTCCTCAAGAACGAGGCCATCAACCTCGGCATGGACGCGGGTATTCAAGGCCTGCAGATGGCGAAGGGCGACCGCCAGAGCTGGGACTGGTCCAAGACCTCGGATTCGGCGATCTCGGGCGCGGTCGGCGGAGTCGTCGGAGCCGGCAGCGGCGCGATCGGGCGTGGAGCGACCGAGGGGTTGTCGCACAGCGCTGGTGGGCAGATCGCGGATGCGGCGATGCGCGCCGGGGCGCGGGGGGCGGCCGAAGGGGTCGCGCAGACGGTCGGTCAGGCCGCGGTGACTGGGGATCTCGGGTCGTTGACGCCGGAGCAGCTGCTGACGGGCGCGTCGAGTGGGGCCGTCGGTGGGGCTGTTGGGGGCGCCAAGGAGCAGATGCACTCGGTGCACGAGGCGAACATTCCGCGGGCTGAGCCTGGTGGGGATGGGGGCGCTGGGTCTGGGACTGGCGCCGGTGACCCGGGAGCCGGGGACTCGGGATCTGGCTCTGGCTCGAGGGATTCGGAGTCGGGTTCTGGCTCCGGGGACTCGGGGTCGGGGGATTCCGGCTCCGGGGAGTCTCGTGGGACCGGCGAGTCCGGAGGCTCGGGCTCGGGAGATTCCGACTCGGGCAGCTCTGGGGAGTCCCGCAGCTCTGGTGAATCGGGCGAGTCCGGGGGTTCGCGCAGCACCGGTGAATTCGGCGACCCGAGCGGCCCGGGTGAGTCCCGGGGTGCCGACGAGTCCGGGGATTCGCGGCGGGGCTCGGAGGAGCCGAATTCGTCGTCGGAACCGGAGTCTCGGAGTGAAGAGCCGCCGTCGCGGGCGGAGTCGTCGTCAGAACCGGAGACGCGGAGCGAGGCGCCGTCCGAGCCCGAGTCGCGGAGTGAGGCGGCGTCTGAGCCGCAGTCTCGGGGTGAGGCGTCTTCCGAGGCAGAGTCGCGGCAAGAGCCTGAGTCGCGAGGTGAGGCACCTGCTTCCCAGCGGGAGCCGGAATCCGCGTCGCACCGTTCGGAGCCCGATGCGCAGGGTCCTGCACGTCAGGCGGCTGAGCCCGTCGCACAGCAGCAGCCCGAGGCGCAGCGAGTCGCGTCGGATGGTCCGGCTGCCCAGCAGCAGACACCCGCAGGTGGATCAACGCCCCCGATGAGTGGCGGCGGAATGCCGAGTTCGTCGGGTGGGGTGTCGCACGGTGGCAGCTCGTCGGGCGGTTCGCACGGCGCGGATTCCTCTGGCGGCCCGTCGCATGCCGGAGGCTCGCCGAGCAGTCCGTCGCACGGCGGTGGCTCGGCGGGCAGCCCGTCGTACGGTGGCGGCTCGCCGAGCCCGTCGCAGGCCGGGGGCTCGTCCGGCGGCTCGGCGCACGGCGAGAGTTCATCCGGCGGCTCGTCGAGCAGCGGCTATGGCATGGCCCCGCCGGCATTCGGCCCCGAGCCGGGACGGCAGAGCGGCGGACGTCCGACGGACAACGTCGGCGCAGCCGGGTTCACCGGCGGCCCGGGCCAGCCACTCGCTGCGGACGCGGGACCAACGCCGTTCCAGGGCGGTGGAGCGCCGCAGCAGATGTCGCCCCCACCGGCTGGCGGATTCACGCCGCAGGCTGGCGGGATGCCGAGCGGCGGTGCTCCGGGCGGACGCGCGGGTAGCCCGGGTCCGCGCCCGGGCGGGCCGACGCCGCCGATGCCCCCGCGAGGTGGCCAACCCCCGCACGAGCAGCCGCGACGAGTACCGCCGCAGGACCCGCGCCGGATGCCGCCGGGTGGTCAGCCGCCAATGCCGCAGGGCGGTCGGTCGCCCCAGGGTGGGCAACCGCAACACGGTGGACAGGCCCCGCACGGCGGACAGCCGCAGCCAGGTGGGCAGCCGCCTCATGGTGGGCAACCGCCTCATGGTGGGCAATCACCGCAGACTGGGCAGCCAGTCCACGGAGGGCAGCCGCAGCAGATCGGGCAGGCACCGCACGGTGGGCAACAGCCTCACGCTGGGCAGGTCCAGCAGGGTGGACAGCCACCGCAGGGCGGGCAGCCGCAGCACAGTGGACAGGCACCGCTCGGTGGGCAGCCGACGCAGGGTGGACCGGCGCAGCACGGGGGACAAGCCAGCCCCGGTGGACAGCCGATCCAGGGTGGGCCGACCTCCCACGGTGAGCAGGCTCCGCACAGCGGGCGGGCGCAGCAGAGCGGGCTGCCGCCGCACAGCGGGCAGGGTCTGCACAGCGGGCAACCTCAGCAGGGTGGACAGCCGCCGCACAGCGGGCAAGCGCCGCACGGCGGGCAGCCGCAGCAGAGCGGGCAGTCGCCGCACAGTGGTGGCGGGCAGCCGTCGCAGGGTCAGCAGTCGTCGCGCAGTGGGCAAGCGCCGCGTGGCGGGCAGCCGCAACAGGGCGGGCAGGCTCCGCATAGTGGGCAGCCGCCGCAAGGTGGACAGCCGTTGCATGGGGGGCCGTCGACGCAGGGTGGGCTGCCGCGGCAAGGTGGGCTGCCGTCGCAGGGTCCGCAGGTTGGGGGGCCGGCGCAGGGTGGGCGTTCGGGGCCGCCGTCTCATGGGGGGCCGCCTCCGCAGGGGCATCCGTCGCAGGGTGGGCCGCATCCGAATGATCCTCGGCGGATGCCGCCGGGTGGGTGGCCGTCGCAGGGTGGGCAGCGTCCTGCGGGGTATCCGAACCAGCCGCGGGGGCCGCAGGGGCCGGGTGGGCGGCCTTCGATGCCGTCACCGCCGACTGGTGGGCGGCCGCCGATGCCGCCGCATGATCCGCGTGTGGTGCCGCCGCCGCGCTTCGGGCCGCCGCAGGAGAATCTTCCGCGCGGTCCGCACAATCAGCCGCCCAGGGCTTTCGAGCAGCCTCGGCCGGTGGATCGCGCCCCGGAGCAGCCGCCGGTGCATCGTCCGGCTGACCAAGCTTCGCGACCGCCCGTCGCGCCGGCGACGGAGCGGTTCGCCGGACCGGCTCAACCTGCGCGTCCGGCGGAACCGACCGCTCCTCAGCGACCGGGCGAACAGGCGCCGGCCCGGGAACACGCGGCTGAGCCGGCGCCGGTCGGGCGCGGCCACGCGGCTGAGCCCGCCGAGCGGGCGGTCCGGCAGCCCGGCGACGAGCAATCGGCCACCCCCAACCACGCAGCTGAGCAGCACGCGCCTGCGGCCGAGCGGCCTGCCGAACCGTCGGCCGCTGAGCAGGACCGTGCGGCTGAACGGCCTGCTGAGCAGGCGGCCGGGCAACCCGGTGGTGAGCGGGCAACCGCCGAGGACCGGCCGGGCGAGCAGGTACCGGCTGAGCGCTCCGGCCAGCAATCGCATGCCGCTGAGCAGGCAGTTGCCGAACAGGCACGCACCGAGCAAAGGCCCACTGACCAGGCAACTGCTGAGCACGCACCCGCGGAGCAACTGCCCGCCGAACACCCCGCCGAGCAGCCGAATGCAGAACAGCCCGCAGAGCGACCGCTCGCCGAACACTCAGCTGAGCAGGCGCCTGCCGAACAGCACGGTGATGGCGACGACTCGGCTGTGCCGGGACCGCAGCAGGGGCGCGCTGATGAGCCCTACCTGACCGATGAGCGGTTCCACACCGATGATCCCGCCGGGGTTCGGCGGATCGAGGACACCTTCATCGACTCTGGGCGTCAAAGCTCCGAGACCGGTGAGTGGCGGCACGAGCAGGTCCGGCGCGAGGCGCTCCTCAAGCGCGACGAGTTCCATCCCGGCATGTCCGATGACGGGGCCTTCGCCGTGCACGCCTACACGCGGCACGAGATGGTCGGGCCGCTCAACCGGGCCTTGCGGTTCGGCAGCCCGGAGCTTGCGGACCTCGCTCCGCAGGCCGGGGCGCTCGTCTCTGGACTGAACGAGATGCCGCCGCACGTCGGGACCGTCTCTCGGCGGATCGACTTCCAGGGCGATCCTGCGCGGGTCCAGGCTTTCCTCGGGCGGTTCCACGAGGGTGCGCACATCACCGAGCCGTCGTTCCTCAGCTCGTCGAAGGTCGACGGCGAGCACCCGCGGAGCATCTTCCCCGGCGAGGTCGAGATGCGGATCGACTCCAAGACCGGCCGGGACGTCGAGTCCATGGCCAGCATCGGGCGCGAACGCGAGGTGCTGTTCAAGGCCGGGTCGCAGTTCGAGATCACGAGTATCGAGAAGGGTCCGGGCCACCCGGAGCACCCCGACTACGTCCACGGCTCCGGTGGCACCATGGACCAGCCGCAGTGGGTCGTGCACGCCGAGGAGGTCACCGCCGGTGATCCGCGGCACCTCGGGGACGCCGACGCCCAGCGCGCGGTCGACGAGCGGCGGGCGCAGGAGCGGGCCGACGACGAGCGGTTCCAGCGTGAGGCCGACGCCGAGACCGAGAAGTTCTACGCCGAACACCCCGAGCTCAAGCCGAGCGGCAACCTGTTCAAGCTGCTGGGCGGGGACGACGCCGAGCCGCCCGCGGCCGAACGGCGGGTGCCGGCGACGCGGGAGCCCGACGGTGGCTGGTCGCGGCTCGCCGAGCCGCTCACGCCGGGTGGTGCGCCCGTGCTGCACGCCGGGTCCGTCGAGAGCCCGCAGCAGCACGCGCGGCTCGTCCGGGACGCCGTTCCCGAGCTCGCCGCGGTCAACACGCGCAACCACTACGGCCCGGACGCGCTCGAAGGCGGCTTCCGGACCAACTCCGCCGAGTCGATGGTCGCCTTCGAACGGCGGATGAACGGCGAAGACGTCGGCGCCGGGCCGGGCACGAACCAGGGCCCCGCGCACGTCAGTGACCAGCTCGGCGGGCAGTGGAGCGGCCGAGACAGCTTTGGCGACGTCGCCCGTGACCTGGGCGAACGTCCGGTCGGCGCGCGGACGGCCGTGGCCTTCGAAGCCGGCGGCGAGACGCACCTGGTCGCCGGCGTGCACACCGAGCACGGTGTCGTCTTCGCCGATCCGGTCACCGGCCGTCTGGCCGAGCTGCCGCACGACGCCACCGGGATCCACGAGATGCCGCTGGGCGGCGGAGACGCGGCGCCACACCACGCGCCGGAGATCGCGGATCGGCTCAACCCCACGCCCGAGCGCGGGCCGCACGACGAGAGCTACCTCTTCGACGGCGAGCACCACGCCACCCCGGCCGACCACGAGAGCATCCGCCGGGCCGTCGGCGACGACGACGTCTACCAGGACGTCCACGACCGCGCGCTCGCCCGCCGGGACGCCGCCGGGACGCCGCTGACCGACGAGGGCGCCGTCGCGGTCCACGGCTACACCCGCGGCGAGTACGCCTACGACGTCAACGACGCCCTGCGCCGCGGCCCCGGCCACCCCGGGTTCGACCTCGCGCAGGAGAACACCCGCGCGATCGTCGACGGCCTCGGCCAGGTGCCGCGGACGTCCGGCGAGACCGTCCGCGGCATCGACGTCGGCGGCGATCCGCGGCTGGCCGAGCTGGTCGCCGGGCCGTACGAGCCGGGTTCAGTGGTCGTCGAGCCCGCGTTCTCCAGCGCGTCGATCAAGACCGGTGAGCTGTCGACGTCGAAGTTCGGTGACGACGTCGAGCTGCACGTCCGGTCGGACAACGTCCGCGACATCTCGAAGCTCGCCGAGAACCCGGGGGAGCGCGAGTCGCTGTCGCCGCCCGGGACGCAGCTGCTGGTGCACGACAAGCGGCTCGAGATCACGCCAGAGGGGCGCCGCAAGTGGGTTGTCGAGGCCGAGGAGATCGGGCCCGGCCACCCGCGCTACCTCGACCCCGAGGCCGCGCAGCGGAAGATGGCCGAGCGGCGCGCCGAGAACGAGCACAACGCGGCCGAGTTCGACCGGCGCAAGCAGGAGTCGATCGCCGAACGCCTGGGCGGCCTCAACGAGCCGGTCGTGGAGCACCACCCGACCTCGGTCAGCGACGTTCTCGACGGCCCGGCCGAGACACCGCCGACGCCAGCGCCGGTCCACGACTACTCGTCGCTGGCGCGCGCGACGAACCCGCCCGCAGAGCCGGCCATCCACGCCGGCGCGGCGACGCCGGCGGAGCGCGCGGCCTACGTCCAGGACCGCCATCCGCACCTGCGCGAAGTCAACCCGGGCTTCCACGAGCCGGGCGCGCTGGAGAACGGCTACGTCTCCAACTGCACCCGCGGCCCCGAGGCGTACTGGGACCGGCTGCACGGCGGCGACGCGACGGCCGAGCCGATCCCGCTGCACGAGATGGGCACCCGCGGCACGCTCGAGCACATCGAGAGCCGGTTCGGCGAGACGTTCTCCGGTCGCGCGAGCTACGACGACGTCATCCGCGAGATGCGCGAGCGGCCGGTGGACCACCACGCCGTGGTCGCGGTGAAGTACGAGGGCCCCAACGGCGTCGAGTACGGGCACGTCGCGATGGTCGTGCACACCCGCGAGGGCGTCGCGTTCATCGACCCGCAGTCCGGCGACCTGATGCACCTGCCGCACCCGCCGAAGGACATCAAGCTGCTGCACGTCGGGACGCCGGGCACCGAACACGTCCAGACCGAGCACGTGCACACCGAAACCCACGGCGGCTACGGCATTTCCGAAGACGGTTTCCTGGCCCGCGACGACGTCGCCGCGGCGCTCGACGGCCACCCGGACGCCGACTACATCCGCGCCCACCTCGGCGAGCACCCCGATCTGGTGCGGGTGCTCACCGATCCGGCCAACGACTACCTGACGCGCTCGCTGCTCGACAACCCGAAGACGCTGGCCAGCCTGCTCAAGCACCCCGAGGCGATCCCGATCCTGGAAGACGCCGTCCACGAGGTGAACGAGCGCGGGTACAGCGTGGTCGACGACGTCGAGCACCAGGGGGTCGAGCCGTTCGACCCGACTCCCGAGCAGGCGGAGATCTCTGCCGACGTCGCGGCGATCGCCACGGATGTCGACCGGGGGTTGCGGCTGCACGAGAGTTTCGACCTCGGCAGGGCGGGAGATCCGGAGTACTGCCGGCAATGGGTCGCCGAGGAACGCGAGCGCTGGCCCGAAACCCAGGGCACGCTGAACCGCATCACCGAGCGGATCGCGGGTGAGACCGACGGTCACGCGGGGTTCCGGCCGGAGCCCAAGGACGACGTACGCGCTCTGGCCAAGATCGAGAAGCACGGTTGGAACGGCGGGAAGCTGCACGACCTCGTCGGTGCGAAGATCCAGTTCGAGCGGGTGGCGGACATGTACCGCGCGCTGGACGCGGTGCGCAACGACCCCGAGCTGACGATCGTCGACTTCACCGACCGGCTGGCCGAGCCGAAGGGCAGTGGCTACCGGGACCTGCAGCTCAACGTGCGGCTGCCGAACGGGCACGTCGCCGAACTGCGGTTGCACCTGACGCACATCGACGAGGTGGCGTCGTACGAACACGCGCTCTACGAGGTGCGTCGTGACTTCGAGACCTTCAGCAGGAAGGAAGGGCGCGACGGCATCCTGTCGCCCGAAGAAGCGGCGCTCGACGCGGCGTTGACCGAGCAGGTCCGAGGCCGTTTCGAAGAAGCGTTCCGGCGGGGACTGACATCCGAGGAGAGCGGCTGATGGCCTTCCAGACCCCGATGTTCTACAAGTACTACTCCCGGACCTACCGGATCGACGCCACGCCCGACGGCGGCCTGGTCGGCTTCCTACTCGACCTGCAGAGCGGCTTCTTCGTCCAGGACAGCAGCCATATCCGCGAGGTCATCTGGTCGACCACCGAATCGAACATCGACGGTCCCTTCAAGGAAGAACGATTCGTCCAGGAGACCGAGCGTGAACGGGACTTCCACCTGACCGGCGACGGGCCGATCTTCGCGCTTTACGAGACGGTGGGCGGGCTCTACGAGCAGGCGAGGAAACGGGAGAGCCGACGGTTGGAGCCGCAGGAGTCCGCACTGGTCCAGTCGATCTACAAGCGGACCTTCAAGATGTGGGAAGACGAAGCCACCCGTCGTGCGGCCGGTGAGGCGCCGACGTTCGAAGCCAAGCCGCGTTACCCGAGGCAATGATTCACGTGGAACAACGACTTTCGCCCGATGAGCAGCGCGCCCTCCTGGTGCAGCTGGGAAAGCTCCTGCGCGAGCACCGGGCCGACGCCGGACGGCCGGCCGTCGTGGACTTCCGGCAGGTCGGGAAGCACGTCGAGGTCGAGGGGCACAACGCCGCGACGCCGGACGGGCTGGCCGACCTCTTCGGGCGGCTGCGGCAGGGGATGTACACCGAGGAGCGCGGGACCTGGCTGCAGGCGCGGTTCACGCTCGCGCCCGACGGCACCTTCGACTTCGACTTCGCGCTCGACGACGAGCCCGTGTGGACGGACCCGCCGGAGGCGACGGCGTTCCCCGAGGAGCTCGGTGAGTTCCCGCGGCCCGACGAGCACGTCCCGGACTGGTGGCGGATCCGCGCGCAGCTACCGCTGGGCGTCGTCTTCCGGATCGCGGACGTCGGCGGCCCGGAGACCGACCGGCCGCTGCTGACCGACACCGAGGCGCCGCTCGTGCTGCAGTACCTCGAGCGCGAGGCCGTCGTGACCGAGGGTTTCCACTCCGACGGCACCTGGATCTGGTCCGAAGCCGTGCCACGGCTGCTTGCCGAGTTCGGCCTGCCACCCGAGCCGGACCTGGTCGCGCACATCCGGCGCCACCACTTCCAGCCGCCGTACGTCGAGCCGCTGGTCCGGCGGACCGCCGAGGCGGACCTGCTGGGGAAGCCGCGGCCGAAGCCGGGGCGCACCGACGGCAAGACGACCGGCGGTGACGTCGTCGCGGCGCTGGAGACCACGCCGGACCCGTCGCTGGACGACGAAGAGCTGCTGACCGTCCTGGTGCAACGGCTCGGCGAGCACGGGGTCTGGCCCGAGGCGTACCGCGTCGGCGACCGCGCGGACGGCACGTGGTGCCTCAACTACACGCCGGACGGCTGGGAGGTCGCGGCGTACGCCGACGGCGCGCCCCGCGAGCCGAAGCACTTCGGCCGGCTCGAGGACGCCGCGCAGCAGCTCCTGGGCGCGTTGCTGTTGCACCCCGCCCGGATGACGGCCGGCCACGAAACACCGTTGGAAACGGCTCGGGAGCTGGCCGACTGGCCGGTGCACCCGGCCCCGGGTGAGCCTCCCCTCACCCTGCTCCGCAACAAGCGCATCACCCGGCTGGTGGCGGGTACGGTCGTGCTGCGCTTCGGCGAGGAACCCGGCAACCTCGTTCACCACGGGGAGGTACGGTTCGCCACGACGTCGCTGCCGCTAGAACGCGAACGGGTGCAGCGGAGTTACCGGCTGAGACGCCCCGTGCACGTGATCACCGGCATCACGGTGCCGTGGGCGAACCTGCCGGGAGGCGCGGTGGCCTACGTGCTGCCGAAGACGATCGCCGAGCACGAGTCCGACGGAAGCCTGGAGAGGATCGAGTAGGTGGAAGCGGCGGAAGCGATTGCCAAGGTCGGCCAGTGGCTGCGCGCGGTGCACGGCCCGGACGTCTCCGGTCCCGCTGGGCTGCGGGTGGACACCGAGAAGGTGCTGCGCATCCCCGAAGGCTGGTCGGTGCCCTACAACACGATCGCGTTCCTCGACGAGGGCCGGCCGGACAAGGAGATCTTCCCGCCGCCGTCGGTGGTGGTCCGCGAGCCGGACGGCGAGCTGCGCCAGGCGCACCCGCACCCCGGCGGGCTCTCGGTCCCGGTGGCGTTCCCCGGGCAGGAGAACTGGCGCGAGGTCGTCGACCCCGAGTACGTGAAGGCCGGGCTCGGCGAGCTGGGCGTGCCGCTGCAGGCCGTCGCCGGCTGGGTGAAGGTCGACGCCGACGGCAACCAGACCGGCGAAGAGCGCGAGAACCCGGAGTACAAGGCCGGGCCGATCCGCCGTGGCTACCCGAAGCCGGAGAACACGCTCGAGACGCTGCTGTCGTTCGCCAGCGTCGGCTGGCTGACGCGGGAGCTGCTGCTCATCGGGCTGATCCGGTGCGAGGTGTTCGTGCCGCTCGACCTGGAGACGGGCAAGACGGACCGGTTCTACTTCGCCGAGGAGCGCAACGAGCTCAAGGTCTTCAGCTCGACGCGGCACCTGCCCCCGCGCGAGCACGGCTGGTGGCGGGTCGACGTCGCCACGCTGGCCGAGTTCGAGCACCCGCCGAACCTGGTGATCAACGGCGGCCCGACGACCATCGAAGACGTCTCCAGCAACGAGCTGGCCCAGATCGTCAAGCGGTTCCCGCGGCACGAGCCGCGCATCGACGTCCACGGCCGCTGCCCGGAGGCCGAGGAGGACCTGATCCGCGTCGCCGCCGACACCGCGTCGCGGATGGCGCTGCCGGCGCCGGTCAAGCCGCCGCTCGCCGCGGCCGAGCGGGCCCGCAAGCGCGGCTACGAGCTCACCGCCGAGGAGTGCGCGAAGACCGTGCTCGGCGAGTCGTGGCTGAAGCGGATGACCATGCCCGAGCCGCCGCGCAGCAAGCCCAACGACCTGCGTGCGAACGGCCTGGCGCCGGCGTACGACAACGACGGGCGCCCGGTGCCGCGGCTGGACACGTTCGGCAAGTACTTCGAGCGGGACCTCGACGGGTTCCGCTACGGCTGGCAGCGCGTCACCGGCGCGTTCGTCGGCTTCGCACTCGGCGAGGCGCTCGGCGCCGCGGTCGACCGGATGCCGCTCCACGACATCCACGCGAAGTACGGCATCGAGGGCGTCTCCGACCTGCTCCCGGCGTTCGACCAGCCGGGCCGGATCGGCTCGCTGACGCAGCGGCTGCTGTTCTACACCGAGGCCGTGATCCGCAGCCCGCACCGCGAGCAGCCGGAGTCCCGCGAGGCCGAGCAGCTGCTCCCCGACGTCACCCGCGGCGCGCTGCAGCGCTGGCTGAAGACGCAGGGCGCGCCGCTGGATCACCCGGACGGCTGGCTCGTGCAGGTGACCGACCTGCACGCCCGCCGCGACGCCGACGACGCCGAGCTCAACGCCTACCACCAGCTCGCCACCGGGGCCGGGGGCACGCCGCTGGCCGGCCCGGCCGCGCTGCTGCCCGCGTTGCCCGCCGCGCTCACCATGGCCGGTCCCGGCAGCGGGTTCAGCGGCGGCGCGCGCCAGGCCGTGCGCGCGATGGCCGGCGTCACCCACCCCGGCGAGCCCGACCTGGCCGCGGCGACCTACCTGACCTGGCTGTTCGAGCAGGCGCTGACCAAGGACGCGTTCAGCTTCCCGATCTGGAACCTCGGCCGGGAGATCCTCAACCCGGACAACCAGTTCCAGCAGGGTCCGGAGTGGACCGAGATCAAGGAGATGGTCGCCGAGTCGGTGCCGTTCTTCGGCGAGCACGGCCTGCCCGACCTGCGGATGCCGGAGCTGATCGGCGACGGCAAGGGCACGCTCTCGGTGCTCGGACGCGCTTTCGCGGCGTTGTCCGGCTTCGAGAACTACCCGGAGCAGGCGCTGCTGCGCGCGGTCAACCACTCCGGCCGCAGCGCGCTCACCGGCGCGATCGCCGGCGCCCTGCTCGGCGCGCGGACCGGCATCCCCGGGCTGCCGCAGAAGTGGGTCGACCAGCTGGAGCTGCGCTACCTGGTCGAGAACGTGGCTTCGGACGCCTACTGGCACTTCGACCGGCACTCGGCGCTGAGCGCGCTCGGCGACCGGTGGATCGAGCGGTACCCGCGGCATTAGCGCGAGGATGGGGAGAATGAGCGAAGAGGAAGCTGTCGCGCGTCCCGGCGCGGCCGCGGCGGTCGACGACGGCTTCGTCGAGTGGCGCCCGGACGTCGACCCGGAGTTCGACGAAGCGGCGTTCCCCGGCCTCGGCATCCCCGTGCGCGCGATCCGCGGCTGGGCGCAGTACACGTTGTTCGGGGAGCCGACCGGCCCGCGCCGCGCCAACGAGGGCTACACCCCGGGGCCGGTCTGGCGTGGCTTCCCGAAGCCGACGACCGACGCCGAGAAGCTGCTGAACTACCTGGGCGCGAACTGGATCAGCCGCGCCGAGTTCGCGCAGGCGCTGCTCGACACCGAAGTCCTCGTGCCGACGCCGGACGGCGAGCCGCTGCTGCGGCCGGTGCCCGGCACCTCGGGCCACGAGGTCATCGCCTTCAGCTCGTCGGCGAAGGTGCCCGGCCGCTACCCCCAGCGGTGGCGCGTGGTCGTCCGCGAACTGCTGCGGCACCAGCCGGGGACCGGCCTGACGCTCGACCCGGGCACCGGGCTCGTCCGCAGCCTGGCCGCGGCCGAGCTGGCGGACGCCGGGCACGACACCACCCCCCGGCCGTGGCTCGACGAGCCGGCGCCCGAAGCCGGGCCGGAGGTCGCCGAGGCGCTGGCCGCGCTGGCCGGGGAGTTCGGCATCGAGCCGCCGGACCTGCTGACCCGCCACCTGCGTTACGCCGTCGACCAGGCCCGTGACCACCGCGTCGAGCTGACGCCGGCGGAGTGCGTCCGGTACCTGCGCGGGTTCGCCTGGCAGCACCGCAACGGCGTCCGGCGCCGGGCGGGCCAGGACCCGCAGTGGCCGGCCGACCTGGGTGCGAACGGGCTGATCGCGCACGTCAGTGAGGACGCCGGTCCGCGGCCGGTGCCGTGGACGTCCGGCAAGTTCTTCGCCACGGGCACGCTCGCCGGGCGCTTCGCGTGGCACCGGATCGTCGGCGCGTACGTCGGGTTCGCGATCGGTGACGCGCTCGGCGGCGGTGCCGAACCGGGCCGGCTGGAGCTGGGCGGTCTGACGCGGCACCTGCTGTTCCACACCGACGCCGTGCTGCGCGGCCTGCCGCCCGTTCCCACCGGCGAGGTGCCGGCAACGCTGCCCGAGCCGGACCCGGTCGGCTGGCTGGCCGTCGCGACCCGGCACGCGGGCCCCGCGCCCGCGGAGTTCTCCGCGCTGCTGGCCACGGCGCTGGCCGCGACGCCGGCCGGCGCGGTGGCGCTGGCGGATGTCGACGGCGAGCAGTACGCGAAGGACGTCGCCCGCGAGCTGACCGGCAGTGCGGCCGGGCCGGAGGTCACCGAAGGCGTCGAGCTGCTGGTGGCCCTGTTCCAGGCGCTGCTCACGCGGGAGGAGTTCGCGCTGCCGGTGCACCTGCGGCTGGGGGAGCTCGGCGGCGAGCTCGCAACGTCGACGCTGGCCCTGCGCGAAGACCGTGACGCCGACGACGTCACGCAGCTGGAAAGCATCGGTGACGGCCGGAGCGTCCGGTCGGTGCTGGGCCGCGCGTTGTTCGCCGCGGCCAAGCGCGGCTACGACCCGAAAGCGGCGATCACGCTCGCCGCGCGGTCCGGCCCGGTCGCCGGGGCACTGGCCGGCGCCATGGTCGGCGCCCGGCTCGGCGTGCCCGGCCTGCCCGCCGCCTGGGTGGCGGCGCTGCCCGACCTCGGGCTGCTCGACGACGTCGCGAGCGACGTCTTCTGGTACTTCAACCGCAACGGCCTCCAGACGGAGACGGCCGAGCACGCGCGGTGGGAGCGCCGGTACCCGAGCGGCCGGTTCACCCCGAAGCCCCCGCCAGCCGCGGCCGGACCGGACTTGCGCTCACGGCTGCGCGGCAGCCTGCTGGCCGGCGCGATCGGCGACGCGCTCGGCGCGAAGACGGAGTTCGACTCGATCGACCGGATCCGCGAGCTCGCCGGGCCGGCCGGGATCACCGACTTCATCCCCGCGTACGGCGGCGTCGGCCGGATCACCGACGACACGCAGATGACGCTGTTCACGCTCGAAGCGCTGATCCGCGCGCACGCCCAGCGGCGGCACACCGGCTCCGCCGACGTCGTGCACTCGCTGCAGCTGGCCTACCAGCGCTGGCTGCACACCCAGGGCGTCGCGTGGGACCGGGCGCGCGGGCCGCGGTCCGACGTCGAGGCGCCGGACGGCTGGCTCGTCACGCACCAGGAGCTGTTCAGCCGCCGCGCGCCGGGGCTGACGTGCTTCGGCGAGCTGGAGGCGTACGGCCGCTCCGGCGTCCGCGGCACCGTGGACCGGCCGGTGAACAACTCGAAGGGCTGCGGCGGGGTGATGCGCGCGGCGCCGATCGCGCTCTGGTCGGACGACCTCGCCGAGGTGTTCCGGCTCGGCGCGGAGAGCGCGGCGCTGACCCACGGTCACCCGAGCGGGTACTTGTCGTCGGGCTGCTTCGCGGTCATCGTGCACGAACTGCTGCACGGAAGGGCACTCCTCGACGCCGTCGCGACCGCGCGGGCCGAGCTGGTGAAGTACCCGGCGCACGAGGAGCAGAGCGCGGCGCTGGACGCCGCGCTGGCGTTGGCGGAGCAGGGGCCGCCGACGCCGGAGAAGGTGGAGTCGCTCGGGCAGGGCAACGTCGGTGAGACGGCGCTGTCGATGTCCGTCTACGTCGCGCTGACCACGACGGACGCCGACACGGCGCTGCTCGCGTCCGTCAACCACAGCGGGGACAGCGATTCGACCGGTTCGGTCTGCGGCAACCTCGTCGGCGCGATGTACGGCGAGCAAGCACTGCGGCGGAGCTGGCTCGACCAGCTCGAGCTGCGCGATGTCATCGTCGAGCTGGCGGACGACGCGCTCACCGAGTTCGGCGCGGATGCGCCGGACGAAGACCGGTGGTTCGCTCGGTACCCGCTCGACTAGGTTTCCGGTGTCACTGGGGTCAGGGGAGGACGAAACGTGCGTTACCGGGTCGAGGTCGCCGAACGCCCGGACGGCCTGTACGCCGCGTGGGGTGAGGGGACCTTCCGCGCGCAACGCTCCACCACGGACGGCACGGTGCTGCTGTCCGTGCTGCCGGACGACGAGGCACCCGACGGCTTCGACAAGGAGCAGGACGGCCGTCCCGCGCGGGTGGTGCCGGCGAGCGAGGTGCCGTCGACGTTCACGCTGCGCACCTTCTGCGAGTACGACGACGAGGTCTTCGAGGTCGCTCCGGGCGAGCGGCCCGAGCTGACGCTGCGCTGGGTCCGCGACGACGCCGCGCGCGCGGCCCAGCTGGGCTTGACCGACTTCTCGGTGACCGTGCCGGCGAAGCGCGTCCAGTCGATCTGGCAGGCGCGGCAGGACTTCACCGAAGCGCCGGACGCGCGCCCGAAGCCGGGCGAGGGCGACCAGAACGCGCTGCTGCGGGCCATCGGGCGGACACTGCTGCACACGGTGCCGGGCGGCTGGGCGCGCGTCGGCGCGCAGTTCCGGCAGGTCGGCGACTACGCCGAGATCGAGCTGCGCGCGGTCGGCGACGAGGACGGGCCGGTTTCGGTCTCGCTGCCCGCCGTCCCGCGTCTCGGCGGGCTCTTCGCGCGGCTGCGCGCGTCGATGTACCAGCCCGAGTCCGGGACGTGGTTCCAGGGGACGTTCACGCTCGACTCGGCCTCGCAGTTCGACTTCGACTTCGACGCCGACCGCGAGCCCGAGTGGCGGGTCCCGCCGAACGACGGCGGCCGGCCGTCGACCGCGGCCTACGAGCTGGAGCTGGCGACGTTCCCGCGGTCGGCGAAGCACCTGCCGTCGTGGCTCACCGCGCGCGCCGGGCTCCCGCTCGACCTGACCTTCCGGCTCGCCAGGGCGGCCGACTCGCACGCCGAGGGCGAACGCCCGGTCGTCAACCGGCCACCGGTGCCGCCGGACCAGGTCCGCGGCGTGCTCGACTACCTGTTCCGGGCGCCGGTCGCGCTGCACCGGCCGACGCCGCTGCCGGACATCTTCGGGGTGCCGGGCGCGAAGCCGGAGGTGCCGAACGCGTTCCACACCGACGGCACCTGGATCTGGCCCGCCGCCGTGCCGCACTACCTGCGCAAGTACGGGGTGCCGCCGGAGCCGGAGCTGGTCGAGCACGTCCGGGCGGCCGGGTTCCGGCCGCCGTTCGTCGGCGAGCTCGTCCGGGCGACGGCGGAGGCGGAGGTCGCCGGGCACCCGCGGCCGCCGCAGACGGCCACCGACCTGCCCGACGACCGCGCGCTCACCCGCGTCGCCCAGGGCGAGCAGGTGCGGAACCTGAAGGGCGCGGAGACGCTGGAGCTGCTCCAGCAGCGGCTCGCCGAGCACGGCGTGCCGGCCGCGACCTACCGGATCGGCGCGAACGAGGTGCCGGCCGAAGGCGTCTGGACGCTCCGGCGCGCCGAGAACGGCTGGGAGGTCTCCCGGCCGCCCGCCGACGAGCCGGTGGCGTTCACCTCGCTCGGTGACGCGGCCCGGTTCCTGCTCGGCGTGCTGCTGATGCTGCCGGCGCGCCCGGCGGAGGAGTCCGACCAGCCCGCCGACTGGCCGATCCTGCCGATGCGCGGCGAACCGCCGTTGAACTTCTACCGCGGCAAGCGCCTGATCGTCCTGCCGCCGGGCACGCAGGTCGTCCGGTTCGGCAACGAGACCGGCAACCTGGTGCACGCCGACGCGACGCGGTTCGTCGAGACGTCGCTGGCGTTCGAGCGCGAGCGGGAGAAGCGGCAGTACCGGGTGCTGCGGTCCATCCGGGTGCTGACCGGCGTCACCGCGCCGTGGAGCGGGATGCCGGGCGGTGCGGTCGCGTACCTGCTGCCGCGGCCGATCGCCCAGCACCTCGAGACGGGCTCCCTGAGCCGGGTGTGATCAGGAAGCCGTGATCAGGACGGCGGGCGACCACCAGTAGTCGGCGAGCGGTTCGACGCCGACGTCGGTGAAGCCCGCCGTCTTCAGCTGCTCGACCCAGGCCGCGGCCGGGTGCTCCCAGTTCGTCCGCTCCGGCCCGGCGACCAGGCCGAGCAGCACCGGCAGCAGGAAACCCTGCGCGACGAGCGAAGCGTCTTCGCCGTACTCCGCGACACCACGCTCGTAGCGCTCGACGAGCGAGCGCAGGTGCTCCGGCGATCCTTCGGTGAACTCCGGGACGTCGAACTCGGCGAGCACCAGCGTCCCGGCGCGCAGCTGGATCGCGCGCAGCACCTCCGCGCGCTGCTCCGGCTCGATGGACTGCAGCGCGAACGTCGACTGGACGAAGTCCCAGCCGAGGTCGTCGCGGGCCAGGAACTCCTGCGCGGTCGACTGCCAGCACTGGGCCGCCGGCACCCGCTCGTGGACGCCTTCGAGCAGCGCGGCCGACGGCTCGACCAGGTCGATCCGGCTCGGCACGTGCGTCGCCTGCTCCAGCGCGGGCACGACGGCCAGGCCGTCACCGCAGCCGAGGTCGAGCAGCGACTCCGGCTTCCCGGCGTCGTAGCGGGCCGCGAGCTCGGCGCTCAGCGCCCGGTAGAGGCCCACGTTGCCGCCGCCGCGGATGAACGCCGTGAACGCGCTCGGCGCGTCGTACACCGGCGCGGAGCCGTCGCCGGCGAGGTAGGTCCGCAGCTCGTCGGCCAGTGAGGAGCCGTCGCGGCCGGCTTGGCCGGCGAGGTCGGTGGCCTGCTCGCGGTCACCGGCGCGGTAGGCGGCGAGGGCGTCGGCGAGCAGCTCGATCGAGGTCATGCCAAGGAGATATCAGAAGGGGACCCAGAGCGTTACCCGAGTGCCCCCGCCGGGGCTGGATTCCACCAGGGACGTCCCGCCGACCTCGGCCAGCCGCGCGGTGATCGACTCGCTGATGCCGAAGCCCGCCGGGCGGTCGGCCGGGCTGAAGCCGGTGCCGTGGTCGCGGGTGATGACCGCGATCCCGCCGTCGCGCGCCTCGACGCGCACGACGACCCGGTCGGTGCCGGAGTGCTTCATCGTGTTCCGCAGGGCCTCGCGGACGGCGTCGCGGATGGCGATCTGCCGGACCTCGGACAGCGTGTCGTCGTCCAGCTCGGCCACCACGAGCTGGGCGCGCAGCCCGTCACGCGCCATCTCGGCGGCCAGCGTGGCGAGCTTCTCGCCCAGCGGCCGCGCGCCGGCCTCGGCGCGTTCCGACGCCGCCGACTCGATCTCCTGGCGGATCTCCATCGCCTGCGCCCGGGCGAGCCGCTGGATCTCGACCAGCCGCTCCTCCGGGTTCGTGGTGCCGGACAGCGCCATCGCCTCGAGGGTCTGCAGCACGGTGTCGTGCAGCATCCGGTGCTGCTGGGCGCGCTCGGCGAGCCGGCCGTTGCGGGTGCCGTAGGCCAGCGCCAGCCGGGTGCCGAGCCCGGTGAGCACCAGCCCGGCGGTGGCCAGGAACATCAGCGCGAGCAGCGCGGAGTACGTCGAGAACGCGGCGTCGACGTGGAACTGGCCGGTGTTGAGCCAGTTGGCCAGCATCCGCAGCGGGAAGCTGATCAGCGCGAAGACCAGGCCGGCCGGGACGCCGAGGGCGAGCGTCAGCAGCCCGGCCTCGCCGAAGAGGTGGACGCTGCTGACCGCGAGCGCGTCGAAGTACGCCTCCCGCGGCACGGTCAGCGCGAGGACCAGCGGCGAGAGCACGGTGAACGCGATGTCGACGGCGAGCAGCTTGCCCGCGTCGCGGCCGTGGAACGGCGCCGAGCGGAGCATCCAGCGGAAGCCGACGACGTTCAGCACGACCGAGAGCAGCGTGAACACGCCGACCGGCAGCAACCCGGTCGTCCCGTGCTCGAGCACGTGGACGCCGAACTGGCCCGGCACGGCGAGCAGCCGGTAGGCGAGCGGGATGAGCACGACGTACCGGGTGGCGCGCAGCAGCAGGCCGTCGCGCTGGGCCGGGTCGATCGGCCCGGCCATCTTCGAGATCCGCTTCAGCGCGTGGATCGGGGTCGGGTCGCCGATCTCCTCCGACAGCTCGCTGGTGGCCGTCGCGATGGCCGGCGCGCCCTGCCGCAGGAGCGCCACGAAGAAGCTCCCGCCGCCCACCGCTTTCGGCGAGTCGGGCGCTTCAGTGGACATCGCGCAGACAACTCCCTGGTCACATCGGTGAGCCGAGGTCCGGAGTATCCCCAATCCGTGGCGCCGAGGTCCAGCGTTCTACGGAATTCACCGAAGTTTGGTCAGGAGTTGCCGATTCCCTCCGCACTCGCCCACTTCTTCAACTCCGCCACGGCGTCGTCGTGCTCCAGCGGCCCGCGGTCCAGCCGCAGCTCCTTGAGGAACTTCCACGCCTTGCCGACGTCCGGCCCCGGCCGGAGGCCGAGCAGTTCCATGATCTGCTCGCCGTTGAGGTCCGGCCGCACGCGGTCGAGGTCCTCCTTGGCCTTGAGCGCGGTGATGCGGGCCTCGAGGTCGTCGTAGGTCGCTTGCAGCGCGGCCGCCTTCTTGCGGTTGCGCGTGGTGCAGTCGGCGCGGACGAGCTTGTGCAGCCGGCTCAGCAGCGGGCCGGCGTCGGTGACGTACCGGCGGACCGCCGAGTCCGTCCACTCGCCCTTGCCGTAGCCGTGGAACCGCAGGTGGAGGAACACGAGCTGGGAGACGTCGTCGATGATCTCCTTGGAGAACTTCAGCGCCCGCAAACGTTTGCGGGCCATCCGCGCGCCGACCACCTCGTGGTGGTGGAAGCTCACGCCGCCGCCGGCCTGGAACTCCCGCGTCGCCGGCTTGCCGACGTCGTGCAGCAGCGCCGCCAGCCGCAGGATCAGGTCGGGCTCCGACGTCGGCTCGTGCGAGGACTCCAGGTCGATCGCCTGGGCCAGCACGGTCAGCGAGTGCTGGTAGACGTCCTTGTGCTGGTGGTGCTCGTCGATCGCCAGCCGCATCCCGGGCACCTCGGGCAGCACCCGCTCGGCCAGCCCGGTGTCGACCAGCAGCTCCAGGCCCGGCTGCGGGTCGGCCGCCAGAAGCAGCTTCGACAGCTCGGCCTGCACCCGCTCGGCGGTGATCCGGTCGATCTCCTCGGCCATCGACGTCATCGCGTCGACCACCCGCGGCGCGGCGGTGAAGCCGAGCTGGGCGGCGAAGCGCGCGGCCCGCAGCATCCGCAGCGGGTCGTCGGCGAACGACTCCTGCGGCGTCGCGGGCGTGTCGAGCACCCGCTCGGCCAGCGCGTGCAGCCCGTCGTGCGGGTCGATGAACGTCTTGGACGCGAGCTCGATGGCCATCGCGTTCACCGTGAAGTCGCGGCGCAGGAGGTCGCCCTCGATGGTGTCGCCGAAGGTGACCTCGGGGTTGCGGCCGACGCGGTCGTAGGTGTCCGCGCGGAACGTGGTGATCTCGAGCTGCATGCCCTTCTTCGTCACGCCGACCGTGCCGAACGCGATCCCGACGTCCCAGACGGCGTCGCCCCAGTCGCTGACGATCTTGAGCACGCGGTCCGGCCGCGCGTCCGTCGTGAAGTCGAGGTCGCCTGAGGGCCGGTCGAGCAGCGCGTCGCGCACGCTGCCACCGACGAGGTACAGCCGGTGACCGGACCTGGCGAACCTTTCCGCCAGCTCTTCCGCCAGGGGCGGGACCTGCATCCGCTCCACCACCGCGTTCTGCTTGGCGACCACGTCGTTCACGTAAAACCCACTACTTTCGGGTGCGATTACTACAGGCACCACCGGACAGGACACGGAGAGCCAGCCTACCGGGGCAACCGTTTGCTCTAGCATCGCAGCATGTCTGGATCAGCCGGCCGCCCCGGCGCCTCGAAGCCGCGGAGGCGGCGGAGGCGGCAGCGCGGCAGGCGCCTGACCACGGTCGACGAGACGTCGGCCGGTGGCCTCGTGCTGGACGCGGCGCGCGAACAGGCGGCGCTGATCGGCCGGCTCGACCGGCACGGCAGACTGCTCTGGTCGCTGCCCAAGGGCCACATCGAGGACGGTGAGACAGTGGAACAGACGGCCGTGCGCGAGGTGAAGGAGGAGACCGGCATCTCCGCGCGGGTCCTGCGGCCACTGGGGACCATCGACTACTGGTTCGTCGCCGAGAAGCGGCGGATCCACAAGACCGTGCACCACTTCCTGCTCGAAGCGCTCGGCGGTGAGCTGTCCGACGAAGACGTCGAGGTCACCGAGGTGGCCTGGGTCCCGCTGGCCGAGCTGGAGACCAAACTCGCGTATTCCGACGAGCGGAAGCTCGTCCGGAAAGCCAAGGAACTTTTAGCGCGCCCGGACGTCCACGGACGAGACGAGCACGCCCCTGAGGGAGCCCCCGAGTGAAGCGGTTCGCCGCAGCCTTCCTTTCCGTCCTCTTCCTGGCCGTCCCCGCCCTGGCCGGCGCCACGGTGGCCCACGCGGAAGAGGGCGCCCGCCTGCGCGTGGAGCTCGACGAGCTCAACCCGCGGGTGATCACCGGCTCGACGACGACGCTGACCGTCGCCGGCAGCGTCACCAACACCGGCGACCGCAAGGTCAACCGGCCGCAGGTGCGGCTGCAGGTCGGCGAGCGGCAGACGACCGAACGCGGGATCGGCGAGGTCCTGTCGGGCGCGGTCATCAAGGACAGCCCGCTGACGGACTTCACCGCCGTCGCCGACGCGCTGGAGCCCGGGCAGACCGCGCCGCTGAACATCTCGGTGACCCTGACCGGCCAGCGCGCGGCGCTGTTCGGCAAGCCCGGCGTCTACCCGCTGCTGGTGAACGTCAACGGCACGCCCGAGTTCGGCGGGCCGGCCCGGCTGGGCGCGGTCAGCATGCTGATGCCGGTGCTGGCCGGCCCGGGCAAGCAGGCGACGCACGCGTCCGGCGCGCCGAGCATGACGCTGCTCTGGCCGCTGACCAGCAGCGTCCCGCACGTCTACGCGGCGCCGCTCGGCGGCAGGCCGGTGCTGGCCGACGACCGCCTGGCCGACGAGATCGGCCCGGACGGCCGGCTGAACGCGCTGGTCACGGCCGCGCACACGGCCGTGCAGGGCTACTCGAACCTGGCCAGGTCGATGTGTTTCGCACTCGACCCGGACCTGCTGGCGACCGTCGACGCGATGAGCCGCGGCTACCAGGTGCACACCGACGCCGGGAACGTCGACGGCAAGGGTGCCGGGACCGCGCAGACGTGGCTGGCCGCGCTGCGCTCGCTGGTCGGCAGCCGGTGCGTGGTGGCCCTGCCCTTCGCCGACGCCGACCTGAACGCCGTCTCGCGGATCCGCCCGGGCGACCCCGCGCTGGTCACCAAGGCGGCTTCCGGCGCGGCCGTGATCCAGCAGCTGACCGGCGCCACGCCGCAGACCGGCGTGCTCTGGCCGGACGGCACGCCGGGCGACGCCGTCCTCACCGCGCTGTCGCAGGCCGGGATCCGCACGGTGCTCACCGACGCCGGCAAGCTCGCGCCAGCCGCGGCCGGCGGCGGCGTCACCGTGCAGGGCAGCACCGTCCGCGCGCAGCCGACCGACTCACTCGTCTCCTCGGCCATGACGGGCGTGCCGACCGTGCCCGACTCGGTCACCATGCCGGCCACCACCGAGGCGGCCGTCGCGAGCCAGAACGGCCTCGGCGCGCTCGCCTTCCGCGCCGGCCTCGGCCTGCCCGCCGGCCAGCAGCGGCCGGACCACCTGCTGGTCGCGCCGCCGCGCCGCTGGGCCGCCCCGGCCGCCGAGCTCACCGCGTACCTGCAGCAGGTCGGCAACTACCTCGACGCCGGGCTCGTCACGGCGACCTCGCTCCCGACGCTGCTGGCCGCCGACCCGGAGGGCTCCGGCCCGGTCGGCGACGGCGGCCAGGACCCGGCCGCGGCGGCCGACCCCGCCCTCGTCTCGACGCTGTCGACCCTCGACGACAAGACCACCGGCCTGGCCGCCGCGATGCAGCTGGATCCCACCAAACGGGTGAAACCGGACGACGTCGTCGCGCCGGTCCGGCTGGCCGAGCTGCGTGGCGCGTCCACCGCGTGGCGGGGCCTGCCCGCCGACGCGGCGACCGCGAACGCGCGCGCCGACCTGGCCGCGATCAGCGAGCAGGTGTCCGTCTCGCAGCCCAAGCAGACGATCGCGCTGGCCTCGGGCAACTCGCCGCTGCCGGTGTACGTCAGCAACGACCTGCCGGTCGGGATCAACGCCCGGTTCGTCCTGACCAACAACACCGGCCTGCGCTCCGACGACGCCAAGGCCTGGTTCTTCCCGGCGGGCGGCGGCAAGAACTACTTCCTGCCCGTCGAGGCGCTGCGGGCCGGCCGGTTCAGCGTGGATGTGTCGTTGCGCACCCCCACGGATACCCCGCTCGGGTCATCCGCGCGGTTCGAACTGACGTCCACGGAGTACGGCGCGATCACCATCATCGCGACCGTCGCCGCAGGTGCGGCCCTGCTTCTGCTCGCCTCCCGGCGCATCTACCGGCGGGTGAAGGACGCGAAGGCCGGCCGGGACGCAGTGGACTGATCTCTCGGCCTTCGAGTGTTCCGGGCGGTTCCCGATTACCCTGGGTCCGCACGTGCGCGGCGAACGGGCCGCGGCACCGGGGACCGAGCACTGAGGATTGGGCACGCGTTGGAGAGAGAGCCGGGCTTACCCCCCGAGCGTGCGAGTCGTCCTCGGCGCGAAGGCGCCCCGCCCCCGCAGCGGGGAGACGGGCCGCCACGAGCGGCGCAACCGGGCCGCCGCCAGCCCCCGCCGAAGCAGCAGCCGCCTCCGCCACCGGAGCGCGGCCGCCGCCAGCCGCCCCGCAACGGCCAGACCCGCCAGATGCCCCGCGAGGACCAGCCGGTCCGCGAGGGGCGTCCGCCGCGCGACGACCGGCCGGTCCGCGAAGGCCGTCCGCCGCGTGACGAACCGCGCGACGGCCGTCCGCCCCGGGACGACCGCGCCCTGCGCGAGGAACCGCGCGAGGGGCGCCCGGCCCGCGGCAAGCCGCCGGTCCAGGACGATCGCCAGCGCCCGCCACGGGACGACCGGCCGGTCCACGACGAGCGCCCGGTCCGCGAGCGTCCGCCGCGCGACGACCACCCGCCGCGGGACGACCGGCCGCCGCGGGACGACCGGCCGCCGCGCCGCGTCCCGCCGCCGCAGGGCCCGCCCCCGCAGGGGCCACCGCCCCAGCCGCCGCGTGGCGGGCAACCGCCGCGCGCCGCCGCCGGTCCGGCACCCACCCGCGTCCAGCCGGTGCCGCCGCTACCGCCGCAGAACCCGCCGGGCCCGCCACCACCGCAGGGCCCGCCGTCGCACCAGGGGCGGCTGCCGCAGCCGGCCCCGCCGGCGACGCCGCCGGTCGCCGCACCGCCGGCGACCCCGCCGCCAGGCACGCCGGCCGCGGGCAACCCGGCCATGGGCACCCCGCCCCCGGGCATCCCGGTGCCGCCGCGCGGCCGCGCGCCCCGCCGTCCGGCGCCGGTCCGGCCGTGGCAGGAGGAGGCCCAGCGGCCCGTCGACCCGGAGGCGACGCGGTTCATCCCGCGCACCGCCGGCGTCCCGATGGCCTCCCGCTGGCCGGTCGCCGACCCCGACGTCATGCGGCCCTACGACGCGCTGGCCACCCAGGTCATGCCGGCGATCAAGACGCCGCTCGTCAAGCCGGTCGAACCCGGCACGGAGGCCGCGGCCCCGGCGAAGGCGCCGTCGCTCGCGAAGGCGTCCGGCCGGATGGCCATCGCGTCGCTGATCAGCCGGATCACCGGCTTCCTGTGGAAGCTGCTGCTGGTCGGCGCGATCGGCCAGGGCATCGCGAACGACTCGTTCAACGTCGCGAACACGATGCCGAACATCATCTTCGAGCTGCTGATGGGTGGCGTGCTCGCCAGCGTGGTGGTGCCGCTGCTGGTGCGCGCGCAGGACGAGCCCGACGGCGGCGCGGCCTACACCCAGCGGCTGATCACGGTCGCGTTCTCGCTGCTGCTGGTCGGCACGGCGGTCGCGGTCGTCGCGGCGCCGGCGTTCACGAGCCTCTACGTCGACGGTTCCGGCAAGGCCAGCTCCGGGCTGACCACGGCGTTCGCCTACCTGCTGCTGCCGGAGATCTTCTTCTACGGCGTGTTCGCGCTGCTCTCGGCGGTGCTGAACGCCAAGCAGATCTTCGGGCCGACGGCCTGGGCACCGGTGATCAACAACCTGGTGGTCATCTTCACGATCATGGTCGTCTGGGTCATGCCGGGCGACATCGACACCGCGCACCCGTCGCTCACCGACCCGAAGGTGCTGACGCTGGGCATCGGCGTCACCGCCGGCATCGTCGCCCAGGCGATCCTGCTGGTCCCGCCGCTGCTGCGGTCGGGCTTCCGGTTCAAGTGGCGCTGGGGCTTCGACAAGCAGATGAAGGAGTTCGGCGGTCTCGCGCTCTGGATCCTCGGCTACGTCGCGGTCAGCCAGATCGGCTACACGATCAACACCCGCGTCCTGACCAGCGGTTCTCCCGGCGGTGTGACGGCGTACAGCAACGCGTGGCTGCTCTTCCAGCTGCCGTACGGCGTCATCGGCGTCTCGCTGCTGACGGCGATCATGCCGCGGATGAGCCGCGCGGCCGCCGACGGCGACCACAAGAAGCTGATCGGCGACCTGTCCTACGCGTCGCGGATCTCGACGGTGATGCTCGTGCCGATCTCCGCGGTGATGACCGTGGTCGGCGGCTCGATCGGCATCGCGCTGTTCACGTTCGGCAAGGGCACGGTCGAGACCGCCGAGCGGCTCGGCGACGCGCTGGCCATCTCGGCGTTCGCGCTGCTGCCGTACGCGCTGGTCATGCTCCAGATGCGGGTGTTCTACGCGATGAAGGACGCGCGGACGCCGACGCTGATCATGATCGTGATGACGCTGGTCAAGGTGCCGCTGCTGTACCTGTGCCCGGTGCTGCTGACGCCGGACAACGTCGTGCTGGGCGTCATGATGGTCAACGCGCTGACGTTCGTCGTCGGCGCGATCCTCGGCCAGGTGTGGCTCTGGGTGACGCTGGGCAACCTGCGGAGCAAGCGCATCATCGGCGTGATCCTGTTCACGGTCGTGGCGAGCGGGCTCGGGGTGGCCGCGGCGTGGGTCGTGGGCAAGGTCGTCCCGGACTCGTTCGGGCCGACTTTCGGGGCCTGGGTGAAGCTTCTGCTGCAAAGCGTCGTCGGCATCGTGGTCTCGTTCGGCGTCCTGATGGCGCTCAAGGTGGAGGAGCTGCAGCCGGCCACGAGCAGGTTCACCCGGTTGATCAAGCGGGGGTAACGATTCCGGTACGGCTGCCTACGACTCCCGCGTCGTATTCTGGGTACCCTCGACGCGGGGAGCTAACGGGAGAGTGCGGGTGGATACGAGGCGCAGCGAACAGGCAGGGGGTGCGAACCACGTGGGCAAGGCCCAGGTCGGATCGCTGGCCCCCGGACGTGTGGTCGGCGACGGCCGCTACCGCCTCCTCGCACAGTTCGGCGTGGACGAGCGGGGTGACGCGCACCTGTGGCGCGCGCGGGACGGCCAGCTGAAGCGGGACGTCGCGCTGACCCTGCTGGTCGGCGACCCGGCGGACCCGGAAGCCGCGCGGCTCGCGCGCCGCACCCTCGAACGGGCGACGCACGCGTCCAAGTTCGGCCACGGCGGCGTCGCCCGCGTGCTCGACGTGCTCGCGCTCGGCAGCGGCATCACGTCGAGCGAGGGTCTGCTCGGCGTCGTCGTCGCGGAATGGACCAAGGGCAGCGACCTGGTCGACCTCGTCGCGCAGCGCCCGGTGGCGCCCGGCGCGGCCGCCCGGATGGTGCAGGCGCTGGCCGAAGCGGTCGAGCAGGCCCACCAGAACGGTCTGGTCCTCGGCCTCGACCACCCCCAGCGGCTCCGGCTGACGCCGAACGGCGCGCTGAAGCTCGCGTTCCCCGGCCCGCTGCCGGAGGCGACGCTGCGCGACGACGTCAAGGCGCTCGGCGCGGTGCTGTACCTGCTGCTCACCGGCCGCTGGGCGCTGCCCGGCGGCCCGCCCGCCATCCCGGCGGCACCGCTGAACCCGCAGGGCCGGATCGTCCCACCGCGCCAGCTCATCCCGACCGTGCCCGCCGACCTGTCGTCGCTGGCCGTCCGCACGATCGAGGACGGCGGCAACGGCGGCATCCGCACCAGCGCGGCCATCCTCCGCATGCTCGAGCAGGTGGCCGAGGAGGAAGAGCGCACCCAGCTGATCAAGGCCGTCGGCGGTGACCCGGCCGCCGAGACCGAGGGCACCGTCTGGACCACGAAGAAGCCGGTCAAGGACGTCGCCCGGCGGCGCAAGCTCGCGCTCGGCGTCACCGTGCTGGTGGTCGCCACGGTCGTCATCCTCGCCTGGGGCGGGCTGATGCTGATCAACGTCTTCCAGGGCGACTCCAAGGCGACGGGGCCGACGATCAACGTCGCGGCGCCGCCCGCGTCGAGCCAGCCGGCCGGGCAGCCGCCGGCGTCGAGCCAGCCCGCGCCCCCGCCGTCGCCGGCGGTCGGTGCCGCGGTGGCCCCGCAGGCGATCGCCGTCTACAACCCCGACGGCAAGGGCGACAACACCGCCCGGGCGCGGTACGCGACCGACGGCAAGCCCGAGACGGCCTGGCGGACCGAGAAGTACAAGCAGCAGTTCCCCGTCATCAAGTCGGGCGTCGGGCTGGTCGTCACCTTCAAGGACCCGATCAACCTGAGCCAGGTCAAGGTCTCCGGGGGCACCGCGGGCACCAAGGTCGAGATCCGCTCGGCGACCGAGAAGAACCCGGACCTGGCCGACACGAAGGTGGTCGGCAACGGCGACCTGCAGGACGGCGACACGACGATCCCGCTGGCTCAGCCCACCCAGGGTGAGTACTTCATCGTCTGGATCACCCAGCTGGGCGGCGAGGACGGCCAGTTCCTGACCCAGATCGCGGACCTGTCCTTCCTGCCTGCGGGGTGACGCACCCGACAGGGTCAGTAGGCTCTCGCGGGTGACAGCTGCAGCTCCCACGGATGCGGATCTGATAGCGGCTCACGCCGCGGGGGACCCTCATGCGTTCAGCGAACTCGTCCAGCGACATCGCGACCGCATGTGGGCGGTCGCCCTGCGCACGGTCCGCGACCCGGAGGAAGCCGCCGACGCGTTGCAGGACGCGTTCATCTCGGCGTTCCGGGCCGCCGGCAAGTTCCGCGCCGAGTCGCAGGTCACGACGTGGCTGCACCGGATCGTGGTGAACGCCTGCCTCGACCGGATCCGCCGCCGCCAGGCCCGCCCGACCGTCCCGCTGCCGGAAACCGGCTTCAACGAGCCGGCCACCCCGCGCGATTCGATGGCCGAGCGCGAGACCAGCTTGCTGGTGCGCGAAGCGCTCGCCCAGCTGCCGGAAGACCAGCGCGCGCCCATCCTGCTCGTCGACGTCGAGGGCTATTCCGTGGCCGAGACGGCGAAGATGCTCGGCATCGCCGAGGGCACGGTGAAGAGCCGATGTGCCCGGGGGCGCGGAAAACTCGCGAAGGTTCTCGGACACCTGCGGAACCCCGATGCGATTGCGAACGTCCCAACTCACGAAAGCAAACGGGCCGGGCGCCAGCCGGGTAGCGGGGAGGGACGATGACGGACGAAAGCCGGGGGATCGGGGGGACCGTCGGTCCGCCCTGGTCTGTCGACGTGCTCGCCGATCTCCACGCCGGCGTGCTGGACGACGACCGGGCCGCGCAGCTGTGGCCGGTCGTCAACGCCGACCCGGAGGCCCGCGCGATCCTGGACGCCCTCGACGCGACGCAGGCCGACTTGGCCTCGCTCGCCGAGGCACCCGCGCCGCCGATGCCGGCGGAGTTCGCGGCACGGCTCGACGCGGCCCTGGCCGCGGAAGTGGCCGCCGCATTTCTTGGACAAGCACAGTCGAAGCAGCGGACCGCGCCGGCACCGGAGCAGACCGGGGCCGGGGACGCCCAAGTGGTGGACCTCGCGGCCGCCCGGCGGCGCCGGAACAAGCGGCTCGGCTGGGCCGCCGGCGTCCTGACCGCGGCCGCCGCGGCGGTCGTCGCGGTGACGGTCGCGATCCCGAGCACGTCCCAGCAGAGCGGCACCCCGAACGTCGCGGCCCCGGCACCGTCCGGCCCGACGGTCGGCGCCGACGGCAGCGGCGCCCAGGCCCTGGTCGGCAAGGCGGTCGGCGTCCGCGACTTCGGCCCGCTGGGCACCGAGGACCGGCTCGACGCCTGCGTCGAGGCCGCCGGACTGGACCCCAAGGTGCGGCCCGAAGGCATCCGCCCGGTGAACGTCGGCGGCAAGGCCGGGGTGCTGATCATCCTGACCACGGGCAAGCTGGCCCAGTTCCGCTTGGTCGCCTTCGGCGCGGACTGCGGACCGGGAAATCCGGCCGTCCTGTTCGACAAGGTCGTCGGGGAGAAGTAGCGGCCGTCACGGCCGGGAACATGGCCACCTACGATCGTGTTGAGCCTGGTACACGGGTCACTACGAGCGGAGGTCACGGGTGGCTGCCGAAGACATCAGGAACCTGATCATCGTCGGATCGGGTCCTGCCGGATACACCGCTGCCGTTTACGCGGCGCGGGCGCAACTCGAACCGCTGGTGTTCGAGGGCACGCAGTTCGGTGGCGCGCTGATGACGACGACCGAGGTCGAGAACTTCCCCGGTTTCCGCGACGGCATCATGGGTCCGGACCTGATGGAGGAGATGCGCAAGCAGGCCGAGCGCTTCGGCGCCGAGCTGCGCGCGGAGGACGTCGAGTCGGTCGAGCTGACCGGCGAGGTCAAGTACGTGACCGCGAACGGCAAGCGCTACGCCGCCCGCGCGGTCGTCCTCGCGATGGGTGCCGCGGCGCGGTACCTCAACGTGCCCGGTGAGCAGGAGCTGCTCGGGCGCGGGGTGTCGGCCTGTGCGACCTGTGACGGTTTCTTCTTCCGCGATCACGACATCGTGGTCGCCGGCGGTGGCGACTCGGCGATGGAGGAAGCGACCTTCCTGACGAAGTTCGCGAAGTCCGTCACCGTGGTGCACCGGCGTGAGGAGTTCCGCGCGTCGAAGATCATGCTCGAGCGCGCCCGCGCGAACGAGAAGATCAAGTGGAAGCTGAACTCGCAGATCACCGGCGTCGTCGGGGACAACAAGGTCGAGGGCCTGAAGCTGAAGGACACCCAGGACGGCTCCGAGTCGACCCTGGACGTGTCGGGCTTCTTCGTCGCGATCGGGCACGACCCCCGCAGCGCGCTGGTGCGCGGACAGGTCGACCTGGACGAGGACGGCTACGTCATCACCCAGGGCCGCAGCTCCTACACGAACCTGGACGGCGTTTTCGCCGCTGGTGACCTGGTGGACCGCACCTACCGGCAGGCGATCACCGCGTCCGGCTCCGGCTGCAGCGCCGCGATCGACGCGGAACGCTGGCTCGCGGAGCACGGCGATTCGGACGCGCACGAGGCGGCCGAGCTGGTCGGCGGCGGCTACGGCGCGGGCACCAACTGACTTTCCGGCGTAACACCCACCTGAAGGAGAAACCATGTCCAACACCGTGAAGGTGACCGACGCGACGTTCGTCGACGAGGTCCTGACCAGCGAGAAGCCCGTTCTGGTCGACTTCTGGGCCACCTGGTGCGGGCCGTGCAAGATGGTCGCCCCGGTGCTCGAGGAGATCGCGGCGGAGAACGGCGAGAAGCTGACCATCGCCAAGATCGACATCGACGAGAACCCGAACACGCCGCGTGACTACCAGGTGATGTCCATCCCGACGCTGATCCTGTTCCAGGGCGGCAAGCCGGTGAAGCAGATCGTGGGCGCCAAGCCGAAGGCCGCGCTGCTGTCGGACCTCGCCGACGTTCTCTGAACCGAACAAGCCCGGCGAACCCGGGGCCTGCGGGAACCCTCCCGTGGGCCCCGGGTTCTCGTCGTTCGGGGGAATCTCACCGGTGTGGGTGAATCCTGGGTGACGAGGGCCACCACCGGGACGCCACGAACGGGCTCTTGACGAACCGACCGGGCCTGCGGTGTCACCGAGAGTTCGCAAGGCACAATAGAGGACCTGGGCCCGTCCCAGTGATGGTTTTCCCCGAAGTTTTGCCACGCACCGAACCCCCAATCGGTGCCTGAGGAAGAGCGAGGAGTGCATGCGGGTACTCCGCCGCGGTGACGCCGGTCCGGACGTCGCCGAGATCAGGTCGATCCTGGCCGGGATGGACCTGCTCCCGCCGGTCACCGGTACCGACGCCTACGACACGTTCGATGTCGCCGTCGAGAACGCCGTACGAGCCTTCCAGCAGAGCCGTGGGCTGATGACCGACGGCATCGTGGGTCAGGCCACCTTCCAGGCGCTCAAGGGCGCCAGCTACCACCTGGGCAGCCGGCTGTTGTCGTACACGATCGCGGCCCCGATCCAGGGTGACGACGTCTTCACGCTGCAGGAGCGGCTGACCGAACTCGGCTTCGACGCCGGCCGCCCGGACGGCTACTTCGGCGCGGCGACCGAGCGCGCCCTCAAGACGTTCCAGCGCGACATGCGCCTGACGCCGGACGGCATGTGCGGCCCCGCGACCATCCGAGAGCTGCACCGCCTGTCCTCGCCGCGGGCCCGGGGCGGCCGCCCCGTGTTCCTGCGCGAGCAGGAGCAGGTGCGCCAGGCCGGTCCCCGGCTGCGCGGCAAGCGCATCGTGATCGACCCCGGCCACGGCGGCGACGACCTCGGCGTGGTCGCCGGCGGGCTCCGCGAGGCCGACATCGCGTGGGACCTCGCGCGCCGCCTGGAAGGCCGGATGAAGGCCACCGGCATGGAGGCGCTGATCTCCCGCGGCCCGAACCACAGCCCCACCGAGCTGGAGCGCGCGAAGTTCGCGAACGACGCGGGCGCCGACCTGTTCCTCTCGCTGCACAGCGACAAGAACCCGTCGCCGCGCGCGCAGGGTGTCGCGAGCTTCCACTTCGGCAACGGCAACGGCACGACGTCGACCGTGGGCGAGCTGCTGGCCGGCTTCATCCAGCGCGAGGTCGCGGCCCGTACGGGCCTGCAGGACAACCGCACGCACTACAAGTCGTGGGACATCTTCACCCGCACCCGCTGCCCGGCCGTCCGGGTCGAGATCGGCTACCTGACGAACCCGGACGACAGCCGCAAGCTGGGCGACCCGGCCTTCCGCGACATCGTCGCCGAGGGCATCCTGATCGCCGTCAAGCGCCTGTACCTGCTCGGCGAGGGCGACCAGCCGACGGGCACGTTCACGTTCGCGGACGTCCTCGCGCACGAACTCGCGAAGGCCGAGTAGGGCGACCACAACCCCTAGCGGCTCATCTTCATCTGCTCCACCACACCTGGGGACGCGCATGCGCCGTCCCCAGGTTTCGGTGCAGTCATCCACAGCTTTTCCACCGCGCCTATCAGGGCTCTGTGGATAACTCGGCACTTCTTCCACAGCTGTGCACACACGACGGAATCCGTGTTCCAGGCGTGCCGGAGCTCCGGCGCAAACGTTTGCGGCAGGTCAGGCGCGGCCGAGGATCGGCTCGGCCGTGGTGATCGTGACCTGGCCGAGCAGCCGCTCCAGCGCCGCCTCGACGTCTTCCTTCCAGGTGATCGCCGAACGCAGCTCGAGGCGCAGGCGCGGCCACTTCTGGTGGGGACGGACGGTCTTGAAGCCGACGCTCTGCAGGAAGGCCGACGGCAGCACGCAGCTGTGGCCGCCGTCCGGGTCCGACTCGTCGGGACGCGCGTCGCCGAACGCCTCGATGGCGCGGACGCCGCGCTTGGTGAGGTCCTTCGCGACCGCCTGGACGAGCATCCGGCCGAGGCCGCCGCCGCGGAACTCCGGGAGGATCTGGAAGGCCGTCAGCAACACCGCGTCCGCGCTCGGCGGGGACGTCGGGAAGGCCAGCGAGCGCGGGACGGCGTTCGGCGGGGCGTACAGCACGAACCCGACCGGCAGCGTGTCGCTGTAGACGATGCGGCCGCAAGAACCCCACTCGAGCAGCACGCTCGAAACCCAGGCTTCCTTCTCGACCTCGGTGGCGCCGAACTCCTCGGCCTGGTTCTTCAGATGCGGAGCCAGTTCCCAGTACACGCACCTGCGACAGCTCTTCGGCAGATGCTCGAGGTTGTCCAGTGTGACGCCCACGACGCGACGCGACACCCGCGACCTCCCTGACCTGCGCTCCCGGTGGGCTCCTCCGCCGTCAAGCCGCGCGGAACCACAGCACGAACACGGGAGCCATGGTCGATGGTAGGCCGATGTGAGAAGCACCGAAAGGTCAGGGGTCCTCGACAGGCCCCGGTTACACTCGATGGATCTACCGCTCCCGCGCGGGAGCGGACCGTGTCCACCGACCCCCGGGTGAATCGTCGATGACCGAGAACCGCCCCAGCAAGCCGCACAGCGGCCGTCAGAACCTCGACCCGCACCTCGAGCGGTATGCCGCGCGCACCGCCGGGATGACCGCCTCGGAGATCCGGGCCCTGTTCGCGGTCGCCAGCCGGCCCGAGGTGGTTTCCCTCGCCGGCGGCATGCCGAACCTGGCCGCGCTCCCGCTCGACACGCTCTCGGCGCAGGTGGCGGAGATCATCGCCGAAGACGGCCTGGTGGCCCTGCAGTACGGCTCGGCGCACGGCGTCCCGGCGCTGCGCGAGCAGATCTGCGAAATCATGGCGCTGGAGGGCATCAAGGCGCACCCGGACGACGTCGTGGTGACCGTCGGCTCCCAGATGGGCCTGGACATGGTCACGCGGCTGTTCTGCGACCCGGGTGACGTCGTCATCGCCGAGGGCCCGTCCTACGTCGGTGCCCTGGGCTCCTTCGCCGCGTACCAGGCGCAGGTCGTGCACGTGGCGATGGACGAAAACGGTCTGGTGCCGGAACTGCTGCGCGAGGCGCTGAGCCAGACGGAGAAGGCCGGCCGGCGCGTCAAGTTCCTCTACACGATCCCGAACTTCCACAACCCCGCCGGTGTCACGCTGGCCGTCGAGCGCCGCGCGGAGATCCTGGAGATCTGCCGCGAGCACGGCGTCCTGGTCGTCGAAGACAACCCGTACGGGTTACTCGGTTTCGACGGGCAGACCTACCCGGCGCTGCGCTCGACGGACCCGGACAACGTCGTGTACCTCGGCTCGTTCTCGAAGACGTTCGCGTCCGGTCTGCGCGTCGGCTGGGTGCTGGCGCCGCACGCCGTCCGCGAAAAGCTCGTGCTGGCCGCGGAGTCGGCGACGCTGTGCCCGCCGACCCTCAACCAGCTGATCGTGTCGCGGTACCTGGCCACGCACGACTGGAAGGGCCAGATCAAGAAGTTCCGCGAGAACTACCGCGAGCGGCGTGACGCGATCCTGTCCGCGCTCGACCAGTACCTGCCCCCGGGCTGCTCGTGGACGAAGCCGGACGGCGGGTTCTACGTCTGGGTGACGGTGCCGGAAGGCGTCGACACCAAGGCGATGCTGCCGCGCGCGGTGACCGCGCGGGTGGCGTACGCGTCCGGAACCGGCTTCTACGCCGACGGTTTCGGCAGCCGCCAGATGCGGTTGTCCTACTGCTACCCGACACCGGAGCGCATCCGGGAAGGCGTCCGGCGGCTGGCCGCCGTGCTGGAGTCCGAAATGGACCTCGCGCGCACCTTCGGTAACGTGAGCGCGCGCCAGATCCAGGGGCCGCCGAACCCGTCCCCCGACACGATCTGAGTCTTTCTTTTACCAGCTAAGGAGTTTCCACGGTGGTCGACCGTACCGTTGCCGTGCTCGCCGGCGGGCTTTCGCACGAACGCGACGTCTCGCTGAGGTCCGGGCGACGGCTCTCCGCGGCGCTCAAGTCCGAAGGCCTCGGCATCGAGGAGTGGGACACCGACGCGGGGTTGCTGGAGCGCCTGCGCACGCAGCGCCCGGACGCCGTGGTCGTCGCGCTGCACGGCGGTGAAGGCGAAAACGGCTCGGTGCAGACGGTGCTGGAAATGCTGGACGTGCCGTTCGTCGGCACCGGTTCCCAGGGCTGCCGCCGCGCGTGGGACAAGCCGACGGCCAAGGCGCTCATCGAGAACGCCGGCTTCGTGACGCCGGGCTGGGTCGTGTTGCCGCACAGCACGTTCCGCGAGCTCGGCGCCCAGGCGGTGCTCGACGCGATGGTGGAGCAGCTCGGCCTGCCGCTGATCCTCAAGCCGGACCAGGGTGGCTCGGCGCTCGGCACGCAGGTGGTGCGCGAAGCGGCGGAACTGCCCGCGGCGATGGTCGGCTGCTTCGCCTACGGCGACACGGTTCTGGCCGAGCGGTTCGTGGCCGGCGTCGAGGTGGCCGTGACGGTCATCGAGGGTGAGAACGGTCCCGAGGCCCTGCCCGCCGTCGAGATCGTGCCGGAGAGCGGCGTCTACGACTACACGGCCCGCTACACCGCCGGCCTGACGGACTTCTTCACCCCGGCCCGCCTCGACGACGCCGCGGCCAAGGCGGCGGCCGAACTCGCCGTCGCCGCACACCGCGTCCTCGGACTGCGGGACATCTCCCGGACCGACGCGATCGTCGCCGAAGACGGCACGGTCCACTTCCTCGAGGTGAACCCGTCGCCCGGGCTCACCGAGACGTCGACGGTCCCGATGGCGATCGACGCGGCGGGCAAGTCGCTCGGCACGGTGTTCGCCGACTTGATCGGGCGCGCGATCTCCCGCTGACTCCTCGTACGCGAAAGGCCACTACGGAATTTTCCGTGGTGGCCTTTTTCGCGGGGGCTCCGGGTGGCGGAGCCCCGACTGTCACAGCCTTTTGGTGTCGCGAGCGATCATCACCGGACGTGGTCGCCGCAACCGCGTGGAGCAATCATCACCGTGACGAAACACCCTGGGGTGATCCCTAATCGGTTTCCGGTGTCTGATTCGCCCCATTCGCATCGATGATCGAGACGATGCGCTCGAGATCGTCGACCGAGCCGAACTCGAGCACGATCCGCCCCTTGCGCCGGCCGAGGTCGACCTTCACGCGGGTGTCGAACCGGTCCGAAAGCCGGTTGGCGAGATCCTGGAGCCCGGGCGCCTGGATCGGCTTGCGCGGCGCGGGCTTCGGCTTGGCCGGCTTCTCGCTCTTCTTGAGCGTGACGGCTTCCTCGGTCGCCCGGACCGACATGCCCTCCGCGATGATGCGCGCGGCGAGCTCTTCCTGGCTGTCGGCGTCCTCCAGGGACAGCAACGCACGCGCGTGCCCGGCGGACAGGACGCCCGCGGCGACCCGGCGCTGCACCGGCAGGGGGAGCTTGAGGAGCCGGATGGTGTTGGTGATGACCGGCCGGCTGCGGCCGATCCGGCTCGCCAGCTCCTCGTGCGTGACCGCGAACTCGTCGAGCAGCTGCTGGTACGCCGCCGCCTCTTCGAGCGGGTTCAGCTGGACGCGGTGGATGTTCTCCAGGAGCGCGTCGCGCAGCATCGACTCGTCGGCGGTCTGCCGGACGATCGCCGGGATCGCTTCGAGCTCCGCCTGCTGTGACGCCCGGAGCCGCCGCTCGCCCATGACGAGCTCGTACTCGTCGTTCCCGAGCTCGCGAACCACGATGGGTTGCATGAGCCCGAACTCGCGGATCGAGTGCTCGAGTTCGGCGAGCGCCTCTTCGTCGAAGGCCAGCCGCGGCTGCTTCGGGTTGGGCTTGATCGAGCCGACCGGGATCTCGCGGTAGACCGCCCCGGCGACCTCGCCGCTGTGCTGCTTCGCTTGGCCGTTCGCCGCGAACCAGCCCTTCTCGTCGGCCGCCTTCTTGTCCGCCGCCGACCCGTCACTGGGCGCGGGGAGGGCGCCGCCGGTGGGCCCGGTGGGGATGAGGGCGGCGAGGCCGCGCCCCAGCCCTCCTCTGCGCTCGGTCATGTGGAACTACCCCTTTCCATGAGTGCACCTCGCTCGGCGATCTCCTTCGCCGCGTCGACGTAGCTCAATGCCCCGCGCGAACCGGGGTCGTAGGCGAGCACGGTCTGGCCGTACCCGGGCGCCTCCGACACCTTCACGCTGCGGGGGATGACGGTCTTCAGGACGGTGTCGCCGAAGTGGTTCCGCACCTCGTTCGTCACCTGGTCGGCCAGCTTGGTCCGGCCGTCGTACATGGTGAGCAGGATCGTCGTGACGCGGAGTTCGCGGTTGAGGTGCTGCTGCACGAGCTCGATGTTGCTCAGCAGCTGCCCGAGCCCTTCCAGCGCGTAGTACTCGCACTGGATCGGGATGAGCACCTCCTGCGCGGCGACCATCGCGTTGACCGTCAGGAGGCCGAGCGACGGCGGGCAGTCGATGAAGACGTAGTCGACGCCGATCTCGTCGAGGATCTCCGAGGAGATGGCCTCCTTGAGCCGCGACTCGCGCGACGCCATCGAGACGAGCTCGATCTCGGCGCCGGCGAGGTCGATCGTGGCGGGGACGCAGAAGAGGTTGGGGGACTGCTCGGTCGGCTGCGCCGCCTCGGCGAGCGTCACCTCGCCGATGAGCACTTCGTAGATGGAGGGCGTTCCGGACCGGTGGTCGACGTCGAGCGCGGTGCTCGCGTTGCCCTGCGGGTCGAGGTCGACGACGAGCGTCTTGAGCCCGTGAACGGCGAGCGCGGCGGCGAGGTTGACCGTGCTGGTGGTCTTGCCGACGCCGCCCTTCTGGTTGGCCACGGTCATCACGCGGCGACGGCCGGGCCGGGGCAGCGACCCATCCGGGTGCAACAGCCGAGCGGCGCGGGTGGCTTCTTCGGCGATCGGCGTCCAGCCCACGTCGTGGCTGGTCTCCGTGGAGTCGGACGGCGGGGGATTCACCGGTCTCGACACCTCCTCCATATAGACGTCTGGTCGATGGACGAGTCGCGTCGTTTCACGTGGAACACCGCGGCCCGTTGTCTGCGCTAGCGCTTCCTGCTCCGCGCCTGAGCCGTCTTCGACGACTGGCGACGGATCTTCACGACCGTGCTGGGGACCTCTAGTACTGCCACACCGCACTCCACGATCATCGCGTCGGCGCCGCCCGCCTTCCTGATGGCGGCACCGTCCCGCTCGATCTCGTCCGCCGCACTGGCGCCCTTCAGAGCGACCAGGAAGCCGTCGGGACGAACCAGCGGCAAGCACCAGTCCGCAAGCCGGGCCAGGGGGGCAACCGCGCGAGCGGTGACGATGTCAGCGCCACCGAGCTGCTCACGCACAGGCCGCTCCTCCGCGCGTCCACGGACGATGGTGATCGGGAGTTCCAGCTTCTCGGCCACCTCGGCCAGCCAGTCCACCCGGCGGGCCATAGGTTCGAGCAAGACGATATCGAGGTCCGGCCGAGCGATGGCGAGCGGCACACCCGGAAGCCCCGCCCCGGACCCGACGTCGACGACGCGAGCCCCCTCAGGCATCTGCTCGCCGATCACCGCCGAGTTGAGCACGTGCCGTTCCCAAAGCCGTTCGACCTCCCGCGGACCGATCAGCCCACGCTCAACCCCATGGCTCGCCAGGAGCTCGACATACCCAGCCGCTTGGTCGACGTGAGCACCGAACACTCGCTCCGCCGCGGTCCGCACCGCACCCGCGGCCTGCTCCAAGCTCACTCCGGCTACTCCTAGTCCGCGCGTTTCACGTGAAACGGCGCTCCAGCGATTGTCCCTGATGTCGACGCGAAAACGAGCCGACAGACCGCAGATGTGGACAACTCCACTCACCCAGCGGCGCGTTCCACGTGAAACACCACACCGCCACCGCCGGCCCCGGTGCGCGTTCCACGTGAAACATCACGGCTGTAATTCGCCCCGCGCCACCACCGCGCCGCAACCGCACCCAGCAAGGCGCCAAGCGACCGAGGACAGGACGGTGACCGTCTCAACGATCACCCCGTGACGACGACCAGCCACGGCAGCGCGGCAACCGACGCTGCGCTCCGACGCCAGCGTCGGCAGGGGCCCAGCCGCGGATAGCGGCTGCGCAGCATCCGGCCCGCAGGAGCCGCGACAGTGACCGACCACGACAGCATCGGCAACGTCGCCCAGCCAGCCACGACAGCACACGGCCAGAGTCACGGCGGTCAGCCACAGCAGTCGACGGCCCAAGCGGCGGCGGGGCGAGGCGAGCGGGCCAGCGGTCGTCCCCGCAGCGGCAGCGGTGGCGGCGGTGGCCGCGCGCCCTGCCGCGGGGCGGCGGGACGCCGTGCGGTGCGGCGGGGCGGGGCGCGGGCTCGGGGCGGGGCGCGGTCTGGCTCGGCGGGGTGCGCCGCGGCAGGGCGGAGCGGGAGCCGAGGCAACGACGGAAGGACAGTGGCAGCGAGGCGGTGGCGAGCCACACTGAGGCGCGGCCGCGGAGTGGCGGCCGCCGCGGCAAGACTGCGGCGACGGGGCCCGCGGTCGCGTCGCACGGCCCGCCAGAGCAGAGGCGCGATTGGCGAGGCACGCCGGCGACAGCTGTGTCGCCGCAGCGGCGGCAGTGCGGCCGTGGATGGCGAGGCACACCACAGCGGTGGGACGGCAGCCCGTGGCGCGGCGACCACGGCGCCTACAGCAGATGCGATCGCCGCAGCACGCGACCAGTCAGGGCGCAGCCGCGACCGTCGAGGGCCGACAGTCTGCACACTCACCACGGCGGCGGCAGTGTTGGGCGATGGATCGCACGGTGGCGGGATGACCGCAGCCGCTGCGCGGCAGCACACGTCCGCGACGGCCGCGACCACGCAAGCGACCAGCCAGGGCAGCGGAGCAACCGGCAAGGCAAGCCGGCTGCGGCCACGATCGGGTGCGGCCATGGCGATAGAGATGGGTAGTGGCGACGGCTGACTGCACTCCCAGCGGCGGCAACCACGCGGCGGCGTGGCCTGGCCGCAGGCCTCGGCAGACGCGACAGTCACACGGCCAGTCACCGTGGTGAAGGCAGGCGGGCCAAGGCCGGCGAAGGCCGCGCTCCACCACAGCAGCGGCAGCCACGGCGGCAGCGGCCACGCAGGCGGAGGGCCACCGAGAGGGGACGACGTGGCGGCAGGGTGACGTGCCAGGGCACGGCGGCAGCCGCGGCAGATGTGACGGTCGCGCGCAGCCGGTCAGGGACGTCGCGGTCTGGCGGGTGCGACTGGTGGGCCAGCCACGTCGAGCGTCCAGACACGACGGCACAACGAGCGAGGCGAAGCAAGGCGATCCTGGGGCGACGACAGCCGCGCAGCGACCTACCGCTGCGGCAACGGCAGCCCATACGGCAGCGTGCGACTGCAGCCGCGGCGATGGTCACAGCGGCAGGGTGATTGAGTCCCAGCGATGGTCACGGCAAACAGCAGCGGCGGAGGGGACCGGCACATGAACGGTCACAGTCGCTCGCGCGACTGTGACGCGAAGCGGGAGACCGTGACCTCAGGGTGCCGGGGCGGCGATCGCGGCGGCCGGTGCCGACGCATGGTGCACGGTGAGGCGGTCGCTGCCGAGGCAGCAGGGCGGAGCGAGACGCCACGGCGGCACCGGGCAGAGCGAGATGTCGCCGCGGCAGGCGGCGAGCGTGGCTGCGCCATGAGGTGGAGGGCGTGGCTGCCGCGGCCAGAGGTGGCGGTCATAGCTGCCGCGGCAGCAGCCGGTGGGAGTAGTGGTCGCGCCCGCTGCTGGCACACGGCGCCCCGCAGCCTCGCGGTAACGGCCCGCGGCGGTCGCCGCGACCGCGGTGGTCGCGCCAAGCAGGCGGGAGCCGCCCCACAGTGGCAGCGCCTGACCGTCGTGGTTAGGCGGGGGCGGCGAAGTGCACGGTGGTGGTCGCGGTGCGCGGCAGCGGAACGGTGCCAGCGCGAGGCCGAGGGTCAGCTGGGCGTGTTGTCCGCCGGTCAGCTTGCCCGCGGGCGCACGGAGAACGGAACGGCGGCCCTTCCGCGACCGCGACAGCCGCAGCAGGTGGAGCGGAGGCCACCGCAGCAAGTGGCGGTAGGGCAGGACGGTACGGCTCCAGCGGTGCGGGCGGTGCGGGCGGTGCGGGCGGTGCGGGCGGTGCGGGGCAGGCGGTGCTGGGCCGGCTCAGCCGGGTTGAGCCGAGCTGGGCCTGGCCGGGCCGGGCCATGGCCAGGCCAGGGCCAGGCCAGGGCCAGGCCAGGCCAGGCCGAGCTGGGCCGAGCCGAGCTGGGCCGAGCTGGGCTGGGCCGAGCTGGGCTGGGCTGGGCTGGGGCCAGAGGACTGGTAGCCGTGAGGCAGGGCCGAACGGCCGGCCTCTTTGTCCGTCCGGGAAGGCTGTAATCGCGTGTCACCGGCGAGCGCCGACTTCGTCGGCTCGTCTGCCGGGCGGTCGACCGCCCGGCGGAGGCCGCGGGCGAGTCGTGCCGAAGGACGAAGGCGCCGCGCCTCCCCGAACGTCAGCGCGGGTGCGGCCCCAGGAGGCGGATCCGTTGAAGCCGGGGTGTGCCCCATCCACGACGGGATGACCGCCTCCGCGTCCCACCGCAGCCGATGTCGAGCCGGGCAGCGTCACGTCATACCCGCGGTCGCCACCGCGACAGATCCGCCCTGACCTACCCCTCCACAAGGGCACAAAAACGGCCCGCCGGACCGAAGTCCGACGGGCCGCTGAAACGAAGTCCGTCAGGACTCCGGGAAGATCACCACGCGACGCTTGGGGTCTTCGCCCTCGCTCTCGCTCGTGACGCCCGAGACCGTCGCCACCGCGTCGTGGACCACCTTGCGTTCGAACGGGCTCATCGGCTGCAGCCGCACCCGCTCGCCGCTCGAGAGGACCGACTCCGCCGTCGAACGGCCGAGTTCGCGGAGTTCCTCGCGGCGGTCCGCGCGCCAGCCCGCGATGTCCAGCATGAGGCGGCTGCGCGAGCCGGTCTCCTGCTGGACCGCCAGGCGGGTCAGTTCCTGCAGCGCTTCGAGCACCGTGCCGCGGGGGCCGACGAGCTTTTCGAGGTCCTCGCCGCCGTCGATGCTCACGATCGCGCGGCCGGCCTCCACGTCCAGGTCGATGTCACCGTCGTAGTCGAGCAGGTCCAGCAGCCGCTCGAGGTAGTCGCCGGCGATGTCGCCCTCTTGGACCAGGACGTCGTCGCCACCTCCCGCCTTCTGCTCGCTCTCCTCTTCGGTGGTCGCGCCCGCGGCCGCGTCGTCCTGATCGGCGTCGATCGTGTCGATCGTCTCCGACATCATTCGTCTCCTCTCCGAACCGGTCGCGCCTCAGCGGCGCTTCCGGCCCGACTTCCTGGTCGAGTCTTTGAGGAGCCCGGGCACTCCCGTGCCGTTCTCCGATGAGCCGTTCTGGCCGTTCGTGGCGACCGGGGTGGCCTCCGCCACCGTCGCGCCGTCCGCCTTGGCCGCGGCGGCCTCGGCGGCCTCGGCGGCCTTGGCCGCGGCGGCCTCCGCCGGCGTGGTCTGCGCGAAGCCGTGGGCCGAGCCGGCCTTGGTGACCTTCTTCTGCGAGCCGGTCTGGGCGGGCTGGTTCTTCTTCTGCTGGACGGGCTTCTGGCCCACCTTCGGCGCGGTCGGCTTCTGCCCGGGCTTCGGGCCGAGCGTCGCGCGCTTCTCCGCGGCCTCCACCTTGCGAGCCGCCTCTTCCTTGTCGATCTTCGTGTAGACGAGGCGCTGCTGCATCAGGGTCCAGCCGTTGTTCGCCAGCCAGTAGAAGAGGAGGCCGAGCGGGAACAGGGCACCGAAGACGAGGACACCGAGCGGGAAGATGTACATCGTCAGCTTGTTCATGATCGCGGTCTGCGAGGTGGCCGACGCGGCGTTCTGGCGGGCCACCGAGTGCCGCGCGGTGAGGTGCGTGGCGATCGACGCGATGATCATGAGCGGCAGGGCGACCGGGAGCACGCTCCAGTGGAAGCCGACGTTCGCGGCGTTGCCCCCGCTGACGACGCCGACACCGTTGTAGACGGCCTCGCCGAGGTTGACGCCGAAGAGCTTGGCGTTGGTGTACGAGAGAACGTCGTGCTGGGTGAAGAAGTAGTTCTCGGTCTTCGGCTTGCCGTCCGCCGGCATGATCGAGAACGCGCGCAGGACGTGGTTCAGGCCGATGAACACCGGGATCTGCAGCAGCATCGGCAGGCAGCTGCCCAGCGGGTTGACGCCGTGCTCCTTCTGGAGCTTCTGCATCTCCTGCGCCTGGCGCTGCTTGTCGTTCGCGTACTTCTTCTGGAGCTTCTTCATCTCCGGCGCGAAGTCCTGCATCTTCTTCATCGACCGGACCTGGTTCACGAACGGCTTGAACATGATGCCGCGGACCGTGAACGTCAGGAAGATGATGCCGAGGATCCAGGCGATCGCCGTCGACTCCCCGAAGACGAGCCCGAAGACCTTGTGCCAACACCAGAGGATGAAGGACACGGGGTAGTAGATGAAATCGAGCACTGCTGCTACTCCTCGATCGGTGTTTCAGGTCGTCGGTGCCGCCACGAGAACGTCTCGGGCACGGGGTCGCGGCCGGGCATGGTCCACGGGCCGCAACGCAGCAGGCGGCGCGCCGCGAGGTATGAGCCGCGGCCGGCGCCGTGCTGGGTCAGGGCTTCGACCGCGTACGCGCTGCAGCTCGGGTAGAACCGGCAGGCCGGCGGCAGGAAGGGCGAAATCGCCTTGCGGTAGAGCTTGATGGGGAGCAACAGGACCCACGCGACCGGGCCGGGCCGGGTGGGCCCGGGCTCGTCGTCGTGGTCGTGCTCGTCGTGCACTGAGTGCTCGGGGGTGGCTCGCATACCGGTCACACCGCTGATCCGTGGTCGGGGGCCGCGTCCGCGGGACGCGTCGGGCTGGGGACATCCCCGGCCGGACGGCGCGACGACAGTAGTCCGAGCCGCCGCAGCGCGGCGTCGAGATCGGCCCCGAGCTCCGCGCTGGACGCGGACGCGGACGGCGGCAATGCCCGTACGACCAACGCACTGCCGGCGGGCAGGGTTCCGAGCCGGGCCGAAACGAGATGACGCAACTTGCGGGACACCCGGTGGCGGACCACCGAGTTCCCCACGGCCTTGCTCACCACAAAACCCGCCCTGGTCGCCGACGAAGCATCGGCGGCCATGGACGGGTCCGTGGTCAACGCGTGGACGACGAGGCGGCGCCTGCCTGCCTTGGATCCGCGACGGAGGACCACGCGGAAATCCTCACTCCGCCGCAAACGTGCGGCAGCCGGCAGCACGGCGCGCCCCGACGTGCCGGATCAGGCCGACAGCGCTTCGCGGCCCTTGCGACGGCGAGCCGCCAGGATGCCCCGGCCTGCCCGGGTCCGCATGCGCAGCCGGAACCCGTGGGTCTTCGCGCGACGGCGGTTGTTCGGCTGGAAGGTCCGCTTACCCTTGCTCACTGCTTCTCCTGTGTGTCGCTGTGTCGTCTGCCCACCCGCCGGAGAGGGACGGTCATCCCTCTCACCTGGCGTGTCGTGCGGGCGCACGGCAGTCTCTGGTGTCTCCTACCAACGTGTGGCCTCGTCACGACGAGCGACGACAACTAGGGCACGCGAAACGCGCCCGTCGCATACGGGAGACCTTACGAGGGTACGCACCCCCGCCCGGAGCCCGATAAGCACCCCCTCCGCCACCGCCGGTGACGGGCCGCGCGAGGCCCGTTCGTCGACGCCGCGGCATCGAATGGCAACACGCCGTACACCATGAAATGCTGGCGGCCCAGGATGCCTTGTGGCAGCGAGCGGGGCTTGTTAGCGTGCCTCTCTCGGGTCACCGGTCGAGGTGCACGAGTATCCGGGTGGTGGAGTGCCCACCGGCTTACGACGAGCCCGCAGGTGGCGTCGCCGCGGGTCGCCGTACATTAGTGCACAGCTGTGGACAACTATGTGGATATTCGCTGTGCCGGTACCCGGTCAGGTCCGCAGGGGGTCATAGGGCGGTGTGACCAGGGGCGTTCCCGGGCCGATCCGGCCGTACGCGCCGTCGAGGGGAGGGGAGCCAGCCAGGTGTCGGAGCACCAGCACAACCTGGGTGTCATCTGGGAACAGGTGGTACGCGAACTGTCCGACGGGACCCTGTCCCCCCAGCAGCGTGCCTGGATGCGCGTGACCCGCCCCATCGGTCTGCTCGACGGCACCGCGCTGCTCGCGGCCCCCAGTGACTTCGCGAAGGAAGCGATCGAGCGCGGCCTCCGCGGCGCGATCACCGACGCGCTCTCCCGCCGGCTCGGCCGCGCCATCTCGCTGGCCGTGAAGGTCGACACCGCCGAGACCCTCGCCCCGGTCGCCGCGCCGCGCTACGTCCCGTCACCCGCCCGGGTGGAAAACGGCGTGAGCGCCGAGCCGGCCCCCGCGCCGATGCCGGGCCCCGGCCCGATGATGCCGCCGCAGCGTCCCGAGCCTGCTCCGCCGATGCCGGCCCACCAGTCCGCCGGGCCGAAGCCCGACGACGGTGACGACACCGACGAGGAAGTCGACGAAGAGGGCGAAGCGCTCGCTGCCGTCCACGAGATCTGGCCCACGTTCTCCGGGCAGCCGATCGCCGGCCAGCCCTACACCGCGCCGGCGCAGCCGCAGACGTCGAAGACGAAGCTGAACGAGAAGTACACGTTCGACACGTTCGTCATCGGCGCGTCCAACCGGTTCGCGCACGCGGCCGCGGTCGCCGTCGCCGAAGCACCGGCCCGCGCGTACAACCCGCTCTTCATCTGGGGCGAGTCCGGGCTCGGCAAGACGCACCTGCTGCACGCGGTCGGCCACTACGCGCAACGGCTCTTCCCGGGCATGCGCGTGCGGTACGTCTCGACCGAAGAGTTCACGAACGACTTCATCAACTCGCTGCGCGACGACCGCAAGGTCGCTTTCCAGCGCCGCTACCGCGACATCGACATCCTGCTCGTCGACGACATCCAGTTCCTGGAGGGTAAAGAAGGTACGCAGGAAGAGTTCTTCCACACCTTCAACACCCTGCACAACGCGAACAAGCAGATCGTCGTCAGCTCCGACCGCCCGCCCAAGCGCCTCGAAACGCTGGAGGACCGGCTGCGGACGCGGTTCGAGTGGGGCCTGATCACCGACATCCAGCCGCCCGAGCTGGAGACGCGCATCGCGATCCTCCGCAAGAAGGCGGCGCAGGACCGGCTCGCGGTGCCGGGTGACGTCCTGGAGTTCATCGCCTCGCGCGTCGAGGCGAACATCCGGGAGCTCGAAGGCGCGCTGATCCGGGTCACGGCGTTCGCGTCGCTGAACCAGCAGCCGGTCGACGCCGGGCTGGCCGAGATCGTGCTGCGCGACCTCATCCCCGACTCGCACGCCCCGGAGATCACCGCGCCCACCATCATGGGCGTCATCTCCGAGTTCTTCGACGTCTCGCTCGACGACCTTTGCGGCCCGGGCAAGACGAAGGCGCTCGCCACGTCCCGCCAGATCGCGATGTACCTCTGCCGCGAGCTGACCGACATGTCGCTGCCGAAGATCGGGCAGACGTTCGGCGGCCGCGACCACACGACCGTCATGCACGCGGACAAGAAGATCCGCAAGGAGATGGCCGAACGCCGGCGCATCTACGACCAGGTGCAGGAGCTGACGTCGCGTATCAAGCAGCGCGCCCGCCAGTAGCCCGTCTTTCCTTACCTCCCAACGACTCAGGGGCGTCCACGCGATGTGGGCGCCCCTGAGTCGTCTTTGGACTGCCTGGAGCACGCCTACGCCCGCGAAGCAGCGAAGCGCACGTACGCGCGCTTCGCAAAGTCGCGAAAATTGTTTGTACACAAGGAAGTTTCCCCATGGTGTGGGCAGTTTGCCCACAGCGTCCGCGGATCTCCCACCAGCGACGACCCGGAATCCGTCCACACCCCGCCCACAGGTGATCCACAAGAAATCCACACCGTTGTCCACGCTGATTCCACAGGTTGCCCACATTGTGTGCACAGGAGGGCCCGATCACCCGGAAGAGCGATCCGGACCGTGCCGCGCACCCCCAGACCCTGGGTACAGAAGGCCCCACACCTGGGGACAACCGTGGGGATAACTGGGGACAACTGTGGACGGATCCGGGGCCGCTCGAAGTTGTCCACGGACGGCCCGATCTGTCCCCAGATCCACCACCATGGTTCTCCACATGCCCGCGAGCACTCCCACCTGCGCGAACGACCTCAATCCACACAATCCACAGGACTTACTACTGCTACTGCCTTTTAGATCTCTTCTAAGAGAGAAAAAGATAAAAACAGGCGGAGGACGAATCTGGGGACAACCGCGAGAGACTGTCGCCAAGTCGACAAAGTCAAGGGGAGGCCGAAGTGACGGCTGCCCCCGCGACGGCCTACCGTGGATGTCTGCACCTGGTCCGTGCTCCGGCCGCTGACGCGGAGGGCGGACCGGCCGGAGCGGGCAGCCGGTCACTGCCCCAAGCCAGAGCGAGGCCGGGCCGGCCCCGTCGCCCTGTCCGAGCCGAGTGGCTCGGGTCGTCGAAAGGATGCGCGCATGAAGATCCGCGTCGAGCGTGACGGGCTCGCCGACGCCGTCGCGTGGGTGGCGAGAAGCCTCCCCTCCCGGCCTCCCGTGCCGGTTCTGGGCGGAGTCCTGCTCGACGCCGGTTCCGACGGCGACTCCGACGCGCTGACCGTGTCGGGTTTCGACTACGAGGTGTCCGCGACCGTGGGCGTCCCGGCGACGATCGCCGACGGCGGCCGCCTGCTGGTGTCCGGCAGGCTCCTCGCCGACATCACCAAGTCCCTGCCGAACCAGCCGGTCGAGATCGCCGTCGACGGTGCCCGCGCCACGATCACGTGCGGCAGCGCGCGCTTCTCCCTGCCGACCATGCCGGTCGAGGACTACCCGCAGCTGCCGTCCCAGCCCGCCTTCGCGGGTGAGCTCGCCGGCGACGCGTTCGGCCAAGCCGTCACCCAGGTCGTCGTCGCCGCGGGCAAGGACGACACGCTGCCGATGCTGACCGGCATGCGGCTCGAGATCTCCGGCAGCTCGCTGACCCTCGTCGCGACCGACCGGTTCCGGCTCGCCATGCGCGAGTTCACCTGGCAGCCCGCCGAGGGCCTGGCCGACGCCGCGGTGCTCGTCCCGGCGCGCACGCTCGCCGAGGCGGCCAAGACGCTCGGCGCGAGCGGCGCCACGATCCGGCTCGCGCTCGCCAGCGGCGAGGGCCTGCTCGGCCTGTCCGGCTCCGGGCGCTACACGACGACCCGGCTGCTCGACGCCGAGTTCCCGCCCTACCGCCAGCTGCTGCCCGCGACGCACACGTCGCGCGCGGTCATCGAGGTGTCGGCTCTCACGGAGTCGATCAAGCGAGTTTCGCTGGTCGCGGAGCGGGGGACTCAGGTACGACTGGAGTTCGGGGACAACACGCTGCGGCTGTCCGCGGGCGGCGACGACGAGGGAAGCGCCGAGGAAGAGCTCCAGGTCGACTACGAAGGTGAGCCGGTGACGATCGCGTTCAACCCGGGATACCTCGTCGACGGTCTCGGTGCCCTCCACAGCGACCGGGCGGAGCTGACGTTCACCACGCCGAACCGCCCCGCCCTCATCAAGCCGGCCGACGCCGAGGGCAACCTCATCCCCGGCTACCTCTACCTCCTGATGCCCGTCCGCTTGCCGGGCTGACCCACAACTTTTGTTCGCACGTAAGGGGATCTCATGGTTCAGCTCGGTCTGATCGGCCTGGGCAAGATGGGCTTCAACATGCGTGAGCGGCTGCGCGCGGCCGGTCACGAAGTGGTCGGCTACGACCGCAACCCGGACGTCAGCGACACGACGTCGCTCGAGGACCTGGTGTCCAAACTGGACGCTCCCCGGATCGTCTGGATCATGGTCCCGGCCGGCGACCCCACGCGGCAGACCATCACCGAGCTGGGCAACCTGCTCGCCGAAGGTGACATGGTCATCGACGGCGGCAACTCGAAGTACACCGACGACAAGCTGAACGCCGAGCTGCTCGCCGCGAAGAAGATCGGCTACGCCGACTGCGGTGTCTCCGGTGGCGTGTGGGGCAAGGAAAACGGCTACGGCCTGATGGTCGGCGGCACGGCCGCCGACGTCGAGCGCGCGATGCCGATCTTCGACGCGCTGCGCCCGGAAGGCCCGCGCGAGGAAGGTTTCTCGCACGCGGGCAGCGTCGGCGCCGGCCACTACGCGAAGATGATCCACAACGGCATCGAGTACGGCATGATGCAGGCCTTCGCCGAAGGCTTCGAGCTGCTCGAGGCCGCGAAGGTCGTCGACGACGTGCCCGCCGTGATCAAGGGCTGGCAGCGCGGCACCGTCGTCCGGTCCTGGCTGCTCGACCTGCTCGTGCGCGCGCTCGACGAGGACCCGGAGCTCGACGACCTCGAGGGGTACGTCGAGGACTCCGGCGAAGGCCGGTGGACGCTCGAAGAGGCGATCAACAACGCGGTGCCGGCGCCGGTCATCTCGGCCGCGCTGTTCGCCCGGTTCGCCTCCCGCCAGGAGCACTCGGCCGCGATGCGCGCGGTCGCCGCGTTGCGCAACCAGTTCGGCGGGCACGCCGTGAAGAAGGTCGGCGGGTAGGTCCCGTCCGGGAAGGAACCACGTGTATCTGCGCCACCTGCAGGTCACCGACTTCCGCTCCTGGCCCCAGGCCGATCTCGCCCTCGAACCGGGGCCGACCGTGCTGGTCGGCCAGAACGGTCGCGGCAAGACCAACCTGCTGGAAGCGATCGGGTACGTCGCGACGCTGGGCTCGCACCGCGTCGCGACGGACGCGCCGCTCATCCGGCACGGCTGCGAGCGCGCGCTGGTGCGGGTCGCGGTGGTCAACGACGACCGCGAGCTGACCGTCGAGCTTGAGATCACCGCCGGCCGGGCGAACCGCGCCCGGGTCAACCGCGGCGCGGTCGGCCGGCCGCGTGACGTGCTGGGCATCCTGCGCACGGTGCTGTTCTCCCCGGAGGACCTGGCGCTCGTGCGGGGCGACCCTGGCGAGCGACGCCGGTTCCTCGACGAGCTGCTGGTGCTGCGCGCGCCGCGGTACGCCGGGGTTCGCGCGGACTACGAGAAGGTGCTGAAGCAGCGCAACGCCCTGCTCAAGACGGCGGGCAAGCGCCGGACCGGACGTGAGGACCCGTATGCGCTGTCGACGCTCGAAGTCTGGGACGACCACCTCGCGGTGGCGGGCGCGGAGCTGCTGGCCGCGCGCCTGAACCTCGTCGCCGACCTCGGGCCGTACGCGGCCGCGGCGTACATGGGCGTCGCTCCGGACTCCCGGCCGGCGAAGATCTCGTACAAGTCTTCGCTGGGGGAAGGGCTGCCGGAGACGTACGGCGTACCGGACGGCGAGCGGGCGCAACCCGATGTCCTGAAGGACGTCTTGCTCAAAGCGCTCGGGGAATCTCGCAAAGCCGAGCTGGAGCGGGGGATCAGCTTGGTCGGCCCGCACCGGGACGAGCTGGAGCTGATCCTGGGCGAGGCGCCGGCCAAGGGGTACGCGAGCCACGGCGAGTCGTGGTCGTTCGCGCTCGCTCTCCGGCTCGGCAGCTACGAGCTGCTGCGCGGGGAGGCGGGTGAGCCGGTGCTCCTGCTCGACGACGTGTTCGCCGAGCTGGACCGCAAGCGCCGGGCCCGGCTGGCCGAGGTGGCCGCGAGCGCCGAACAGGTGCTGGTGACGGCCGCCGTCGACGAAGACGTGCCCAGCGAGCTGGCGGGGAGCCGGTTCGTGGTGGCGGATGGTGAGGTCACGCGTGGCTGAACAGCGCAAAAAAGGCGCTCCAAGATCGACTCGACCACCCGGTGTGACCGCTGACACAAGAGTTACCCACCGATCTGGGGACAAACCTGTGGACAGTGTGGATAAACCCGTACCCGGGTTATCGCCGCGCGTGACCAAAAGGCCGGATCGGCCGCTTGACACCCCCCTCAAGGGGGTTAACCCGGCCGGGAACGCCACGCCGAGTACGCAGAGTGAGAACCCCGCTGCTCCGAACGGGGCGGCGATGACGGGCCGGGACCTCGCGCACGCCGCACTCGAGGCCGCGAAAGCCAAGGCCAAGGAGCGGGGCGTGCCGCCGGGGCAGCGCCGCCGCGTGGCCAGTAGCGGACAGAACCCCCGGCGCCGCCGCTGGTCGGGACCGGGTGCGGACGCGCGTGATCCCCAGCCCCTCGGCCGGCTCGTCTCGCGGCTCGTCAGCGACCGCGGCTGGAACGAGAGCGTCTCCGGCGCCCGCGTCTTCGCGCAGTGGGCGCGCCTGGTCGGCGAAGACGTCGCGGAACACGCCCAGCCGGTCGCGCTGAAAGACGGCGAGCTCACGGTCCGCGCCAGCTCCACGGCGTGGGCCACCCAGCTGCGGTTGCTGCAGGGAAAGCTGCTGGCCAAGATCGCGGCGGGAGTCGGAAACGGCGTGGTCAAGCGCATGCGGATCCAGGGTCCGATGGCCCCGAGCTGGCGGAAAGGGCCCCGGCACGTGTCGGGTCGCGGCCCGCGTGACACGTACGGCTGACCCGGGTTGCGCGTTGCTCGGTTGAATGCCCCGAGAACGCATCCAGACGCGCTGAAATACGTCAAGACTCGACTCGGACCGATTTCGTCCGTCTGTGACGCGTTCAGGGGTGTCCTTGCCGCATGTCAGCGGACACGGCCAAGTACACTGGAGGGGAGCGAGCGTCCGCTCGGGCGAGACGAGGAGAAACAAGGCCTGTGACCGAGAACAAGAGCGAGTACAACGCGTCATCGATCACGGTGCTCGAAGGCCTTGAAGCGGTCCGCAAGCGCCCCGGTATGTACATCGGTTCCACCGGTGAGCGCGGGCTGCACCACCTCGTCCAGGAGGTCGTCGACAACTCGGTCGACGAAGCGATGGCGGGCCACGCCACCAAGGTCGAGGTTACCCTCCTCGCCGACGGTGGGGTGCGGGTAGTCGACGACGGCCGTGGCATCCCGGTCGACATGCACCCCAAGGAGCACAAGCCGACCATCGAGGTCGTGCTCACCCAGCTGCACGCGGGCGGCAAGTTCGACAGCGACTCCTACGCGGTGTCCGGCGGCCTGCACGGCGTCGGCATCTCCGTGGTGAACGCGCTGTCGACGCGGCTGCTGGCGGAGGTCAAGTACGGCGGCCGCGACTGGCGCCAGCTGTACACGGACCAGATCCCGGGTTCGCTCGACGACCTCGGCCCGGCGTCCGAGACCGGCACCACGATCACCTTCTGGCCCGACGGCGGCATCTTCGAGACCACCACCTTCAACTTCGAGACGATCTCGCGCCGCCTCCAGGAGATGGCGTTCCTCAACAAGGGACTGACGCTGTCCCTGCGCGACGAGCGCGTCGCCGACGAGGAAGCCGAGGCGGACGCCGAAGGCAAGGTCGCCCGGGTCAAGGAGAAGGTCTACTGCTACCCGGGCGGGCTCGAGGACTTCGTCAAGCACATCAACGGCAGCAAGGACCCGATCCACGCCAGCGTGATCTCCTTCGACGCCAAGGGCCCCGGCCTCGAGGTCGAGGTCGCGATGCAGTGGAACACCGGGTTCACGCCGTCGGTCTACACGTTCGCCAACACGATCAACACCCACGAGGGCGGCACCCACGAAGAGGGCTTCCGCGCCGCGCTGACCCGCGTCGTCAACACGTACGCGCGCGACAAGAAGCTGCTCAAGGAGAAGGACACCAACCTGACCGGTGACGACGTGCGCGAGGGCCTCGCCGCGATCGTCTCGATCAAGCTGAGCGAGCCGCAGTTCGAGGGCCAGACGAAGACCAAGCTGGGCAACAGCGAGGCGAAGACGTTCGTGCAGCAGCAGTCGAACGAGTGGCTGGCCGACTGGTTCGAGCGCAACCCGGCCGAGGCGAAGACGATCATCAACAAGTCGATCTCCTCGGCGCAGGCCCGGATGGCCGCGCGCAAGGCGCGTGACCTCGTCCGCCGCAAGGGCGCGCTCGACATCGGCGGCCTGCCCGGCAAGCTGAAGGACTGCCGCTCCACCAAGCCGGAGGAGTGCGAGCTCTACATCGTCGAGGGTGACTCGGCCGGCGGCTCGGCCAAGGAGGGCCGGGACTCGATGTACCAGGCGATCCTGCCGATCCGCGGCAAGATCATCAACGTCGAGAAGGCCCGCATCGACCGCGTCCTCAAGAACACCGAGGTCCAGTCGCTGATCACCGCGCTGGGCACCGGCATCCACGACGAGTTCGACCTCGAGAAGCTGCGCTACCACAAGATCGTGCTGATGGCCGACGCCGACGTCGACGGCCAGCACATCACCACGCTGCTGCTCACCCTGCTGTTCCGGTTCATGAAGCCGCTGATCGAGCACGGCCACGTCTTCCTGTCGCGGCCGCCGCTGTACAAGATCAAGTGGCCGCGGGCCGAACCGGAGTACGTGTACTCCGACAACGAGCGCGACGCCGTCATCCGCGCGGGCGTCGAGGCCGGCAAGCGACTGCCGAAGGACGACGCGATCCAGCGGTACAAGGGTCTCGGCGAGATGAACGCCGAAGAGCTGTGGGAGACCACGATGGACCCGGCCAACCGGCTGCTGGGGCGCGTCACGATGGACGACGCCGCCCAGGCCGACGACCTGTTCTCCGTCCTGATGGGCGAGGACGTCGAGGCCCGCCGCTCGTTCATCACGCGCAACGCCAAGGACGTGCGCTTCTTGGACGTGTAGGCGTCCCCCGTTCGTTTGTCCCGCTAGGACCCCCGCACTCGAGAAGGACCCATGACGGAAACTCTGCCGCCGGCTCCGGACCACGACCGGATCGAACCGGTCGACATCCAGCAGGAGATGCAGCGCTCGTACATCGACTACGCGATGAGCGTGATCGTGTCGCGCGCGCTGCCGGACGTGCGCGACGGCCTCAAGCCGGTCGCCCGCCGGATCCTGTACTCGATGTTCGACTCCGGCTTCCGGCCGGACCGCGGGTACAACAAGTGCTCCCGCGTCGTCGGCGACGTCATGGGCAACTACCACCCGCACGGCGACTCGGCGATCTACGACGCGCTCGTCCGGCTCGCCCAGCCGTGGTCGCTGCGGTACCCGCTGATCGACGGCCAGGGCAACTTCGGCTCGTCGGGCAACGACCCCGCCGCCGCGATGCGGTACACCGAGTCCCGGCTCGCGCCGCTGGCCATGCAGATGCTGGCCGACATCGAAGAAGACACCGTCGACTTCCGCGACAACTACGACGGCCGCACGCAGGAGCCCGACGTCCTGCCGTCGCGCTTCCCGAACCTGCTGGTCAACGGCGGTTCCGGGATCGCGGTCGGGATGGCGACGAACATCCCGCCGCACAACCTGCGCGAGGTGTCCGAGGGTGTCGTCTGGGCGCTCGAGAACCCCGAGGCGGACGACGACGAGCTGCTGGCCGCGCTCCTGGTGCGGATCAAGGGCCCGGACTTCCCGACCAAGGCGATGATCCTCGGCACGTCCGGCATCGAGGACGCCTACCGCACCGGCCGCGGCTCGGTCCGGATGCGCGCGGTCGTCGAGGTCGAGGAAGACGTCAAGGGCCGCACGATCCTGGTCGTGTCCGAGCTGCCGTACCAGGTCAACCCGGACAACCTGGTCGAGAACATCGCGAACCTGGTCCGCGACGGCAAGCTCACCGGCATCTCCGACATCGCCGACGAGTCCAACAGCCGCTCCGGCATGCGGATCGTCGTCACGGTCAAGCGGGACGCCGTCGCGAAGGTCGTGCTGAACAACCTGTTCAAGCACACCCAGCTGCAGCAGAACTTCGGCGTCAACATGCTGGCGCTGGTCGACGGCGTGCCGCGCACGCTGCGGCTCGACCAGATCATCCGGCACTACGTGAAGCACCAGGTCGAGGTCATCGTCCGGCGGACCCGCTTCCGCCTGCGCAAGGCCGAGGAACGGGCCCACATCCTGCGTGGTTACGTCAAGGCGCTCGACGCGCTCGACGAGGTCATCGCGCTGATCCGGCGGTCGCCGTCCGCGGACGAGGCCCGGCCGGCCCTGATGGAGCTCCTGGACGTCGACGAGATCCAGGCCACCGCGATCCTCGACATGCAGCTGCGGCGCCTGGCCGCCCTCGAGCGGCAGCGGATCATCGACCAGCTGGCCGAGATCGAGCTGGAGATCGCCGACCTCAAGGACATCCTCGAGAAGCCCGAGCGCCAGCGCTCGATCATCCGCGACGAGCTGATGGCGATCGTCGAGAAGTACGGCGACGACCGGCGCACGAAGATCATCGCCTTCAACGGCGACGTCACCGACGAAGAGCTCATCGCGGTCGAGGACGTCGTCGTCACGATCACCCGCACGGGGTACGCGAAGCGGACGAAGACGGATCTGTACCGCTCGCAGAAGCGCGGCGGCAAGGGCGTGCAGGGCGCGACGCTGAAGCAGGACGACATCGTCCAGCACTTCTTCGTCTGCTCGACGCACGACTGGATCCTGTTCTTCACGAACAAGGGCCGCGTCTACCGGACCAAGACGTACGACCTGCCCGAGGCCAACCGCAACGCGCGCGGCCAGCACGTGGCGAACCTCATGGCGTTCCAGCCGGACGAGAAGATCGCCCAGGTCATCGAGATCAAGAACTACGAGGTCGCGCCGTACCTGGTGCTCGCCACCAAGCGCGGCCTGGTGAAGAAGACCAAGCTCACCGACTTCGACTCCAACCGCTCCGGCGGCCTCATCGCGATCAACCTGCGCGAGGGCGACGAACTGGTCGGCGCGGTCCTGGCGGCGGCCGAGGACGATCTGCTCCTGGTGTCGGCCGAGGGCCAGTCGATCCGCTTCCACGCGACCGACGAGGCGCTGCGGCCGATGGGCCGCCCGACGTCCGGCGTGCTCGGCATGCGGTTCAACGACGGCGACGAGCTGCTCGGCATCAGTGTGGTCAAGCCGGACAAGTTCCTGCTGGTCGCGACCGACGGCGGATACTCGAAGCGCACGCCGATCGAGGACTACCCGGTGCAGGGCCGCGGTGGCAAGGGTGTGCTCACCATCCAGCACGACCGCAAACGTGGGAGGCTGGTGGGGGCGCTCATCGTCGACGCCGAGGACGAGCTGTACGCGATCACCTCGAGCGGCGGCGTGATCCGCACGCCGGCGGTCGACGTGCGCAAGGCGGGGCGGCAGACGAAGGGGGTGCGGCTGATGAATCTCGGCGAAGGCACCACTCTTCTCGCGGTCGCACGCAACGCGGACGAGCCCTCGGACGTCGCCAACGGTGACGACACCGTGGAAGCGGACGTCACGGTGGACGACACTGCGGAAGCCGTGTCGGAAGCAGTGGCCGAAACCACAGACGCGGATGAAGAAACGACGGCGCCGCCGGAGCAGTGAGACGGCGCCACCACGGCACGGGTAAGGACTGACTCTTCGTGACACCATCCGAGAATCCCGAGGCAGCGGGTTCGAACGGGACTCCGTCGAGCCCACCCTGGCAGCGGGTCGGCAAGGACGGCGGCGACGCCGAGGCGACGGTCGGGCTGGCCACGGACGAGGTGCGCCCGGCCGGCGAGACGCAAACCGTCTCGCCGGCCGAGCACCCGGTGGTGACCGGCAGCGCCGCCCCCCGCCTCTTCGGCGGCGGCGACACCCCGCCGGGAGGCGAGCCGTCCGCGGCCGCCATCCCGTCGGCGTCGACCCAGCGCGCCCGCCCCAGCGCCCTCCGCCGCCCGGGCCGAGGCCCGCGGCGGGCGAGCCTGCAGGTCAAGCGGTTCGACCCGTGGTCGGTGCTGAAACTGTCGCTGGTGCTGGGCGTCGCGATGTTCTTCGTCTGGCTGGTCGCGGTCGGCGTCCTCTACACGGTCCTCGACGGCATGGGCGTCTGGGACAAGCTGAACGGCACGTACTCCTCCCTGGTCGGCGGCGAAGGCGCGAACGCGTCCTCCGAACCGCTGATCAGCGCGGGCCGCGTCTTCGGCATCGCGGCCATCCTGGGCGCGATCAACATCGTCCTGGTGTCGGCACTGGCCACGGTCAGCGCGTTCATCTACAACGTGTCGGCCGACCTCGCCGGAGGCCTGGAAGTCACGCTGTCGGAACGGGAGTAACCCGGTTGCAGGGCCCCCTCGGGGGTCCTGTAAAGTTCTCCTCGTTCAAGGGCCTATAGCTCAGGTGGTTAGAGCGCTTCGCTGATAACGAAGAGGTCCCAGGTTCAAGTCCTGGTAGGCCCACCCGATTGGCCCGGTTGCGCGTAGAGAAAGCCTACGCACAACCGGGTGTTTTTTTGCCCTGGGGGCCGAGCCCCCAGACCCCCACGGTGCGTTTCGTTCCTGACCCAGCGTGGGTTGCGTCTCAGGCTTCCAGAGCAACCTGGCTGGCCGCCCACGATGCCAACAGGGCCAGACCGTCCGCGGTCGGCGTGCCGGCGGGGGCGGTGTAGACGGTCAGGTGCAAGCCGGGTTCAGCTGGCAGCTCCATCGACTCGACGTCCAGGTCTAGCTGGCCCACTACCGGGTGGTGCAGACGCTTGCGGCCGGACCGGTGGAGTCGAACGTCCTGGGAAGCCCATCGCTGGCGGAATAGTTCACTGCGCGTCGACAATTCGCCGACCAGGGCGATCAGCTCCTCGTCGTGCGGATTGCGGCCGGCTTCCATGCGGAGCTTCGCGGCCGTATCGCGGGCGATTCGGTCGTAGTCGACGAAGAACTTTCTCGCCGATTCGGGATCCAGGTACAAGAACCGCGCGGTGTTCGCCGGTCGTCGCGTGTCGGCCAGTACCGGTGAATACAGCGCGCGGGCGAGGTGATTCACGGCCAGCACGTCATAACGGCCGTTGCAAATCCACGCCGGTGCATCGGTGATGGCGTCGAGCACCTGGTGAAGCGCCGGACGCACCGTCAAGGCGGGTCGCCGGCGGCGTGGAACGCTGGAGGCTCTGGACTGCTGCGCGAGGTGGAGCAGGTGATCGCGCTCGGCCTCGTCGAGCTGCAGGGCGGCGGCCAACGCGTCGAGCACTCCGTCGGAAGTGCCGGCGAGGCCGCCGCGCTCCATGCGCACGTAGTAGTCGACCGATACTCCGGCCAGCAGAGCTACCTCTTCGCGACGCAGGCCTTTGACCCGGCGGTTGCCGCCGTAGGCGGGCAGTCCGGCTCGCTCGGGCGTGATCCGCGCGCGACGGGAGCTCAGGAATTCCTTGATCTCGGTGCGCAGATCGATCGTGGCCACCTCGTCACGGTAGGCCCAGTCCGCAGGCGGAGGGAGGTTCTGCTGGTACCCCCGACGCCTAGGTACCCGTTGCGGTCGTGGCGATGCCGCCGTCGACCGGGATGATGGTGCCGGTGAGGTAGGACGCGGCCCGGCTGGCGAGGAACACGGCGATACCCGCCATGTCGTCGTCGCGGCCGAGCCGGCGCAGCGGGGCCTTCGCCGCGATCGTGTCGCCGATGGCATCCAGCGTGGACGCCATCATCTGCGACGGGAACGGTCCTGGGGCCACTGCGTTCACCGTGACGTGCTGCGGGCCCAGTTCCCTGGCGAGCACCCTGGTCAGTTGGTGGAGTCCCGCTTTGCTGCTGGCGTAGGAGTAGTTGGGCGACGCGGCGACGTGGATGGCGGCGATACTGCCGATGTTGACGACCCGCGCGGGATCGTCGGCGGTGCCCGCCCGGCGAAGTGCGGGGAGCAGCGCCTGCACCAGCCAGAACGGCGACTTGAGATTGAGGTCGATCACTGAGTCCCAGGCCTCGTCCGGGAACGTTTCCAGCGGCTCGCGCCACATCGCTCCCGCGTTGTTGACGAGGATGTCCAAGCGCTCCGAGCCGGCCGTGACAAGATCGGCGAGGCGTTGACACTCGTCGTGCCTGGAAAGGTCGGCGGGGATTGCTTTGACGTCACCGAATTCGGACAGCAGATCCTGGGCCTCCGCGCACGTGTCCGCATTGCGTGAGCTGATGACGACGCGGGCGCCCGCCTGCAGAAGGCCGCGCGCGATCATCATCCCGATGCCCTTGGTGCCGCCAGTGACAAGTGCGTACTTCCCACTCAGATCGAAAAGGTCCGCGTGAGTGGTGAATCGGCCGTCCGCCATTGGTCGTCATTCCTTTTGTCGGGGAAACCGCAGTGCTCGACCAGGTTGGCAGGCGTTCTGGACGGCTGGGAGATCCTGGTGATCCAGGTACTGCGAGAGCCACGATCCTGGGTACAGGTCAGCCCTGCCGGGAAGAGAAGTGCCGGCAGGGCTGAGTTGGGGGTCGACCACCTTGTACAACGACGGCGCTCGGTGCGGTATTTCCGGCCGGGTGTGACGTGGGTTACTGGTGGTTCCAGTGGTTCCACGTGGAACACGGCGCTGCGGCACCGGTCGATCTCGTGCCCGGCCGGTCCGGTAACATCGCGGGGTAAGGGAAGCAAGCTGAGAAGGGGGCTTCGGTGAAGAAGCTGCTGGCACTCGCGGTTATCGCGGGCGGCGTCCTGTTCGTGGTCAAGCGCAACAAGGCGGCGAAGGCCGAGGCCGACCTCTGGCGCGAGGCGACCGCTCCGGTCCCCTCCAACAACGGAACCACCCCGGCCAAGCCGGCGGGCGCGTCCCACAACTGAGTCTTCGTGCGGGCGGTCCGCCGTCCGCACCCGGGGCTGTAGCTCAATTGGTAGAGCACCGCCTTTGCAAGGCGGGGGTCAGGGGTTCGATTCCCCTCAGCTCCACAGCGCTGTAGACGTGACAAAGGCCAGGTCAGAGGGCATTTCCTCCGGCCTGGCCTTCGTCGTATCAGGCGGCCGTACCTCCCGCCGTGCCCCCTGCGTGCCCTTCGCCCCGGCCACGCGCCCGCCGGCGGGCGCGTTTGCCCTCCGGCCGCTTGCGTGCGGACTCGATGTTGCGGCTCATCGAGTCCGCGATCGTGTGGTCACGCTCGCGCCGCGCCCGCTGGTAGAGCAGCGCGGCCCGCGTCGTGGAGTGGCCCATCCGTGCCATCAGCTCACGCGTCGTCGCGCCGCCTTCGGCGGCCAGCTCGTTGCCGCTGTGGCGGAGGTCGTGGAAGTGCACGTCATCCGGGATCCCCGCGGCCTTCTTCGCCTTCACCCACAGCCGCCGGAAGTTGTGCCGACGTAGCCGGCCACCCTGCGGGCCGACGAACACCAGGCCGTCCGCGCCCGGTTCGGCGTACCGCTCGACGTGCTCGCGCAGCTCCGCCACGATCGCCCGGGGAATCGCGATGCGACGCTTTCCCGCCTCGCTCTTCGGCCCTTTCACGCGCGGCCCGCCCTTGACCTCGGTTTGCGAGCGAAGGACGCGAATTTCCCGACGCTGCAAATCGACGTCGCGACGTCGCAGCGCAGCCAGTTCGCCGAAACGCGGTGACGTGAACGTCGCCAGCAGCACGAGCATCCGGTAACGCGGCTGCATCGCGTCGGCGAGCTTGTACACCTGCCCAATGGTGAGCACCGGTCGTTCAGCGGAGTTGTCCTCGCCTGCACCCTTGATCCGACACGGGTTGCGCTTCACGATCCGGTCCTCATCCACGGCCGTGTTGAAGATCGCCCGCAGCAAGCGGTACGCCTTCGCCACGGTCGGCTCACCGACCTTCCGCGCCAGCAATTCGCTGCGCCACTTCCGCACCGTGGCTTCCTTGATCGCGGCCACCGAAAGGCCGTCGAGTCGCGTTGTCGCGAGGTGGTTGCGCACGATCCCTTCGTAGCGCTCGCGCGTCGAGTCGCTGAGTTTCCGTTCTGCTACCCACGTTGTGGCGTACTCGATGAAGCTGGCCTTTCCCGACTCGGGGCTCACCCAGTCGTCTTGGGCAATCTCCGTGCGCTTCGCAGCGAGCCATTCGGACGCCTCGCGACGCGTCTTGAACGTGTCCGGCGCGGGCCGGAGCAGGCCGTCCGGCCCGGGATAGCGAGCCTGGAAACGGCCGGACTTCAAGGGGCGAATACGGCCCCAATCGCGGCGCCGGTCAGCCATCAGGCCACCTCCTTTCGCCACTCCGGCCGTGGTCGGACGGTGCGGGCTTCGATGTAGGCGGTCACGACGCTTTCGGCTATGCGGACGTGACGACCGACCTTCACGAACTCGATGCGCCTCTCCTCGATCAGGCGGCGCGGGAACCGGACGGAAGTGCCGAGCATTTCGGCCACTTCCTCGACTTTCAGGTAGTGCTCTCGTCGTGGCGTGGTGCTGTCCACAGTGGTCTCCAGGTCTCGCGGTGGGCGGCGAACGGCGCGCTTCGTCATGGCGGTGGGTCCTCTCCCACCCCGGTCGGCCGGGGCGAATTTGGGCGTGTGGGGTCGCCGTGCGGCCAGCTGGTGGCGCACGCTGCGATGTCACTTGGCGGGTGCGTTAGGTGGTCGTGGTGCTTCAGCCCTCCGGCAGGGCGTTGATCCATTCGGTGAACCGGTTGCGCGGGATCTCCCAGCCGTTCGCGGTCTGGACCGCGGGGATGCTGCCGTCTTCGACGTAGCCGCGGGTGAGGTCGACGGACAGGCTGATCAGGTAGGCGGCCTGCTCGACGGTGTAGGTGGTCGCGTCCGGAGCGAAGATCGGGACGGGGCCGGTGAAGGGCGCATCGTTGTCGGGGTGGCCAGCCACCGGGTCGGTGGTGCTGGCGTGGTGCGGGAAGCGGTACAGGCGTGCGGTCATCGGTGGTTCCTTCGGGTGTGGTCACTGCCCGGCGGCGGCCGGGAAAGGGCGTGCGGGATCGCCGTGCGGCCAGCTGGTGGCGCACGCTGCGGTGCGAAGCTGCTCGGTTGCTGTTCTGCCCCTCTGCCAGCCTTGGCGAGAGGAAGCTGGCAGGGAGGGTGATGGCCTGGGGTGCCCTGCCGTATCCGCCTAGCGTCGTGGTGGCGTAGGTGTCCCGGAGTGCCGCTGTGGCACGGTTTCCGGGCCGGTGTCGCGTGTAGACGCTGGGTGCTAGCTGCCTGGTCGGGTGGCCGTTCGGGTGCTAGCGGGGACGCTAGATCTAGCGTCGGCGGACGCTAGGTGCCGGCCGGACGCTAGGCGGCGCGCGCCCGGCTAGGCCTAGACCCTGGCGGTGGCGCTGAGTGCGGCTCTGGGGCGGTTTCACGGGTGTCTCCGTTCGAGGGGCCTAGGTACCTAGGTGGCTGGTCAGCGGGTACGGAGGGGTCTAGGGGAGGGGTCTAGACCTAGACCCTCTGCGGTCTAGAGCGGCTAGACCAGGGAGGCGAGGGAGGGAACCGCGGCGAGGGTCGCCAACCCCGCGAATCCCGGGGGTCGAGCGGCCGGATTCCCTTCATTCCCTAGGCTCCCTCGCCTCCCTGCTGGGGTGATCTCCGCAGCTCAGCCGTAGGGAATCGGGCGAGGGAGGCGGGTAGGGAGAATTCCCTGCCGTTCGGCCGGCTCCCTCGCCGATTCCCTCGTGGCTCCCTCCGGTCGCGGCGGCCCACGCCGCGGTGGTGAGGGCGGCCTCGCACCGGTCGAGGCGGTCGAGGGCGCGGGCGACCAGCTGGTGGAGGCGAGCCGCGCTCGAGTACGTGATCCGGGTGGCGGCCGACGCGCTGAACATGGCGTAGCTCCTTCCTGTTGTGGCTGTCCGGCGTGCTGCCGGGCGGGTTAGGTCGTGGGTTAGGTCGGGCTGGCCGGGTTAGTTCCGTAACCCGGCGGGTTAGGTGCCCGAATGCGGCTCTGACCTGCGTGGGTTAGGTGGGTTAGGTCGCAGGAGCGGGTTAGGTCGGGGCTCCGGAAGCGGCTCAAACAGGGGGGCGGCGGCGACGTGCGGGGACCTAACCCGGGCGCCCCGGGCGAGTTACGGCCCGGATTACGGACCTGCCGGCCGGATTACCGCTGTAATTCGGGGTTACCGCGGCCCGTAATCCCGTCTGACCTGCGGAAAGTTACAGGAATTACGGTTTGCGAGGTGTTCGGGAGAGGCCTTCGAGAGCCTGGTTTCGCGGGTGCGCGCGGCCCGCGCAGCCCGTAATTCGCCGCGTGTTGAGATCAGGTCGGGGCTCCGGCGGTGCGGGGCCGGGGCGACTGGCCGGCGGGGGTGATGCGAGTGGACAGCTGGTGGTCGATGGCGCGCATCGCGGCGTGTAGCAGCCACGCGAGGCCCACGAGCGGGAGCCGCGCGACGTGCAGGGTGAGGAACAGCGCGACGGCGAGGACGAACGCGGCCAGTCGCCACGGTCCGTAGTAGTCGAGGACGTCGAACACGGACATGAGGTGTCTCCCGGGCGGATGAGTTGTGGATGGAGTCGCCGGATGAGTTGTGCGAATGCAAATGAGCTGTCTCATTCGGCGGATGAGCTGCCTGTTCAGGTGCTTAATCAGCGGGAATGAGTCGGTCTGCCGCGAATGAGCCGGATGAGTCGGCCCCGACTGGCCGCCCCGGGACCCCCATTTCGCCGGTGTCGGCGCGGGCTGGGCCGACTCATCCGGGCACTCGGCACCCCGAACCTGCGCGGTTGCTGTGCGTGCTCGCGCTGGTGGGCGTCGGGCGCTGCGAACGCGGACATCGATCCTCCGTCGGTGGTGGTGCGCGGGCGATGGGGGGAACGGGAGGGAGCCGGCGGGGGAGCCGACGCGCCGGGGAAGGATCTGCTTCGCCGGCTCCCCTCCCGCCTCCCCTAGCCCGACCTGAGGTTTCGGTGCGGTAGGGGAAGAGGGGAGCGAGGGGAACAGCTTCCTGCGACCCCCCGGTTTCGAGGGTTTTCGCGGTGTCGGGACGGGTGGGTGGTGCTCCCCTTCGCGAGGGAGCGGTGGCGGTGCGCGGTATTGGGGTGTGCGCGGTAAGCGCGGTAGCGCGGTAATTGCCTGACCTGCGGTTATGCGGCAGGGCGAGCGCGACTTACCGCGCACCGTGCGCGGTAAGTCGGAAACCGCGCCAGTGTTTCCGCTGGTCAGCGACTTACCGCGCTACCGCGCTTACCGCGCAGGGGTCAGCCGTCACGCGGGACTTGGACGGCGGTGTAGACCTCGGTGGGGCGCCCCTTCCCGGCGGCCGGGCGCTTCCCGACGACCAGCCGTCCGGCCTCGACCAGCGTGACCAGGTTGCGGCGCGCGTCGTCGTTGGCGCGTTTGTGCTTGTGGCAGAAGCCTTCCCGGATCTCGTCCCGGCTCCGCCCGGCGGCTCCGGCGTCGGCGATCCAACGGAGCAGCTTCGCGGCGGCCTGGTCGTTGCTCAGCGCGGTGCGGGCCGACGCGATCGAGTACCGGACCAGCGCGGCGGCGGAGAGTAGGTGGCGGGTGTCGATCGCCGTGGCGCCGTCCAACGCGGTGTGGATCGCCGCGATGCGCAGGCAGTAGGGCGCGGCGCGGGAGATGAATTGCTCGACCGCCGGGACGTCACCGGTGTCGGTGCCGAACTCAACGTAGAGCCGCCGCCACAGCTCGTTGCCCGCGGCGGTGAACCCGATCGCTCCCAGCTGGCCGCCCTGGTCCAGCCGTTCGGCCAGCTCCGCCCCGATGCCCTTCACGAGCATGTCCGGGGCGCCCTGCCCGCCGGGCAGGAATCGGGCGCGCGACACCATGACCGGCAGGAACCGGTTGTACGTCCCGCCCGCGAGGTCCGACGCGCTGACCTTCGCGCGGAACTCCTCCGGCGTGATGTGCCCGAGGATGCCCACGTGCGACTCCGGCGCCACCCGGGCGGTCACGGCCAATGTGGACAGATCACCGCCCTCCCACCCGGCTCGCAGCGTCGCCGACAGGCTGTTGCCCTCGCGGCGCATCCGCTCCATCACCCCGGCCCATTCGGGCTCGACCACCAGCAGCCGCCGATCTCCCGGTGGCAGCCGGCCACCTGCGCGGCGCTTGCCGCGCGCGGCCGGGTCGTCGTTCTCTGTGGACTCCTCGGGGGTGTCGGTGAACAGGTTGGCCAGGCCCTCGCCGGAGGTGAGTCCGGACCGCTGGTTGGTGACCATGAAGTCCGGGGCTGCCGCGACGGCCAGCCGCCGGGCGCTGGACCACCCGGCGCCCTTGCGGCCGGAGTTGGTCCGTCCGATCACCAGTGGCCAGACCAGCAGCGGGTGCAGGTCGTCTCCGGCCCGCACGTGGGGACCCTGCCCGAGGTGGACTCCGGCGAAGCACAGCAGCGAGGCGAGGACGTTCACGGGGTCGCCCTCGGTGTAGTCGGCGACGGACTCGACCAGGCCGCCGAGGTAGCAGTCGAACACGGCCGGGTCGATGGCCGGGAGCGCGGCGCGAGCCCGGCCGATCTCCGCGACGGTGAACGCCTCCGCTGCCGCATCGTCGCCGGTCCCGGCGGGTGCGGACCGGTCCGGACCGTGCCCGGTCGGGTCGGACTGGACCGGGTCGGGGGACGGTTCGTGAACGGTGTCGCCGGGGGTGGTGGTGACGGCCCGCAGGTGTCGCCCGAAGGCGTCTGGCTGGGTCACTGGTGAACCTCCGATTGTGCTGCCCGGGTCCAGGGCTGGGGGTGTGGACTGGTGCTGGTCACGGCCCTGGACTCACGGCGGGTCGTGCGGGTGGATCGGGCCACCTCGCGGGGTGGCGTGCTGGTGTCGAGCGTGCCGTCGACGCGGGGGCACGGGTAAGGCACACAAGGGGGCGCACTCGCACACAGCGGGGCGCAAACGCGGCCCGGTGGTCTGTCCCTCGGTCAGGCGTCGGGGGTGGCTCCGCCGTCGCGGACGGCGGCTTCGAGTTCGTCGTAGACGTCCACGCCGACCAGTTCCGCGGTGCCGTCGGGGCGGGCGAGGAACACCGGGACGTAGAAGCGGCCCAGCCCGTCGGTGAGCACGTTGACAGTTAGCTCGACCGGCTGGCCGGCCGGAGTCCCGGGGGCCTCGCCGCTGGGGCGGGCCTGCCGGGCGCGGTGACGCTTGGTCATCGGAAGTCCTTTCGAGCGGTAGAACGGTGAGGGTGGCCGGGCGAGCCTGCGAGGCTGCCCACGCGGGCCGGGGGGTGTCCGTTTTGCCGGAGAGTCGGGTGAGTTTGTGGGTGAGTTCGGCTGAAACCGGGTGAGTTAACGCACTTGCGGGTGAGTTGCCGTTTCAGGGGCCTGGCCTGCGGAAGTGAGTTCGGGTGAGGCGGGTGAGGCGGCCTCTAGAAGGCCCCGAAAACCCCCGTTTTCGCGGTCCTGGCGGGGGCCGGGTTCCAGCTAACTCGGCTCACCCGCCCCCGACAGGAACCGAGCAGATTCAGCGGTCGCGGTGAGCGGTCTTGCAGACCTTGGCCGCGCACCGCTGCGCCGAACGCTGGGAGTGGCCGGGCCAGACGTCGCTGTCGCCGTGGCGATGGCGGGCGGCGAGTGCGCGCAGCTGCGTCCGGCCCAGCGTCGCCAGGCCGGCCAGCGCCTGGCGGGCGGACTCGTCCACCAGCAGCGTGTACTGGCTGGGCTCGTGGCCGCCGTGAGCGATGGCCAACGCCACCTCGTCGGCGGCCAGGGCGACCGGCCCGCGCCCGGTGTCGACCGCCCACAGCCCCACCCGGGTCACGGGCGTGCCGTCGGGCCCGGGCTCCGGCGGGGCCGGGGCCAGCGCCACGCCGGAGGTGGTGGTGAACCCGGGCGCGGTCATCACGCGATCTCCGGCGACAGCCGCGGGGCCGGGACGTCGGTGTCCGTGGCGAACACGCGAACCGAGCAGGTCCAGGCCAGGTCAAGGCGTTCGCTGTCCCAGGTGCCCGACTCGATCCCGGCCAGCTTCAGGCGTTCCTGCTCGATGGCGAAGCCGCCCATGGCCCACGCGGACTCGATCACGGTCCGCCGGACCAGCGCCGGGTCGGCGAGCCAGTCGATCAAATCCTCGCGGCTGGACCCGTCGGTGACGTACATCAGCACCGCCGTGATGTCCTCAAAGGACAGCGGCACGCCCATGGTGATGGTGGTGACGACGCAGGACTGGTTGCCTTCGCGGTGGGCCGGGGCGAACTCGACGCGGTGGCCGTTGACCTTGGCCAAGGTGGTGGGGAGTGTAGAAGTCATGATCAGGCCACCTCCGCCGTCTCGTCGTCGGCCGATTCCGGGGACTGGCCGCCTTCCACGAAGTCCGCGTAGCCGCGTTCCGCGCAGGCGTCGAGCCAGACGTTCACGGAGTGGCCCGGGATGCGCACGGCGCCCTTGCCGGTGCCGATCTTCAGTGCGTCCAGCTCGCCGGAGGTGATGGCCCGGTAGACGGTGGAGCGCGAGACGTCCAGCAGTTCCGCCAGCGCCTTCACGCGAAAGATGGCGTTATCCTCAACTCGCATCGTGGCTCCCAAGGTTTCGATGTAGGCCCCGGCCGGTGTTCCAGCACCGCCGGGGCCGCTTGCGTTGTGTGCGCTCTGTGCGACACCAGAGACGCTACGGAGAACAGAATACCTAGGCAAGTCAGACATAGCTGTTATCACCTGAATGGCCTAGCTTGGCTGACCGCGTAGGCTGTTCGACGTGGAGAAATTCGATCCGGACGACCCTCGCGCGTCCTACCAGTTGGTGGCCGACACCATCCGGGATCGCATCGAGGACGGCACGTACGCAGTGGGGCTCAAGTTGCCGCCACATCAGGAGGTTGCCGACGAGTTCGGCGTGTCGGTCGGCACCGTCAAGCGCGCCTATGCGCTGCTTCAGGACGCGAAGCTGATCGTGCCCAAGCAAGGGATGGGCACCTACGTTCGGCAGCGGACCGCGGAGTCTCAAGCGGAAGCCGCCGCGACGCTGGCGGACGCCTTTACGCAGATCGCGAAGCTGAGCGAACGCCTCGCGGTGGTCGAGCAGCAGTTGCGCAGTCATGGCTAGGTCTCCCGTCTTGGCCCTGGACCCGGTGGTGGCTCTGGCGTCCGTGATCGCTGTTGTCCCTTCACGATCGCCCGGCCGGGGCGCGTGCGTCCAAGGTCCGCTAGTCCTATTGCGCGCCCCGTATGACCGCCTGGCATAGGGCCAGGTCGGAGCGGGTACAACTCAGCAGCCGGCCGCGAAAATCGCAGGCCGGAGAACTCTTGCGAAAGGGTGTGGCACCTAGTGCAGACAGACCAACAGTCCTGGCTGTCCTCGCGCGCAACGGCGGAGATGGAGCTGAACACCGGTCTGCTCGCTGAGGTCTTGCGCGAGTACCGAGCCTCGAAAAAGATGAGCCAGGCCGACTTGGCGCAGATGCTGAACCTTGACCAGTCGTACGTCTCGAAAATCGAGAACGAGCAGCGCCAGGTTCGAGACCTTGACGTCCTGTTGCGAATCGCTACGACGCTCGACGTTGCACCGAGCCGTTTGGGGATATCGAACGCGCTCCTGCAGCCTGTTTCGGCTCCTGAAAATTCGGTGCTCGTTGGGCACGTGGACCCGGTCCAGGTGAGCCAGGCTGAATGGATGCGTTCACGTCGCGATTTGAATCGCAGACGTGGTGATCTGGCGCGAGCGGCGTCGGAGCTGTATCGGACTGAAGCGCGAATTGGCAAGGTTCCGTTCATTGCGCAAAGTCGTTGGATTACGTCGGGTCCGGTGCCGCTTGAGAACATCGAACTCAAATGGTCCGATTCCGTCGAGGCCATGGCCGTGACCGGGTCCGAGCCTGAGGCGGATCCGGTGCTGCCCCTTCGCGCGGCCGGCCGCCGATTCGACCGGTACACGACAGCCATTCGCTACCTGGATCCTCCGAAGCTCTTCGAGAACCGTTCGAGCTATCGACTGCTCGACGTCGATTTGACCGAGTCCAAGGGATCGATGACCTTCGGGCTTGCCACCTACTTCGACAAACTCGATCTCTCCGAAGCCATCGCGCACGAGTTGGCGGTTGCTCCGTCGGCGCAGGGGCGAAAGGCTGAAGCGAAGTGGGAGGAACTGCCTCTCCGGAGCCTTATCGGTGATCCGTTCCATCTCCACCGTCGCGCACTTATTCCCGCGATTGAGACGCTTACGTTGCGGCGTGAAACTAAAACCGGGGACGCGACATTCCTTTTGCATTGGCGCGACCCGGAAAAGGTGGCTACTGCTGCGGGAATCTACGGTTTGATTCCGGCTGGCGAATTCCAGCCATCCACCGTTGCCACGCATGACCGAGAAAACGACTTCAATTTATGGCGCAACATGGTGCGAGAATACTCCGAGGAAGTCCTCGGGGAGCCGGAGCGCGACGGTAGTCAAGCCGAACCCCTCGACTACGAAAACTGGGAGTTCTACAAAGAGCTGGAAAAGGCTCGTGCGGCGGGGAAAGTTGCCCCGTATTGCCTGGGCGTTGGGCTCGACACGCTCACCTTGACGGCCACGATCCTGACGGTTGTCGTGTTCGATGACGACGTGTTCGATCGGCTGTTCGGTGACGCCGTCAGCATCAACGCCGAAGGCTCCCTGGTTTCGGCGGCCGACTCGACGAAGGTCACGGACGGGCTGCCGTTCACGGAGGAGACGGTGCGACGGCTACTGACTGACGAGCCGATGGCGTCACCGGGAGCGTGCATCCTCGATCGTGCGTGGCGATTTCGAGATAAGCTGCTGGGCGGTCGCGATTGAGCTGTAGTCTCGCCGGCCTCGCGCAAACTGTCTCTACGGTCGCTACTCGGCTAGTAGCGGTCGGTACGCCTCACTCGGTCGCGCGAGATTCGACGACGGGCCTCGTGGTGTAAATGGAGAGGGGTAGTTGGTGAGTTTAGCTAGCGAGATCGAGGCAGCAGTTCGGACGGTAGTCAACTCGGACTGGAACACCAGGAATGGAACCGTTGTACCTGGGACCGATAATATTGCATTGAAGAACGGTGCCGTTCTTCTTGATGCTGTTTACCTGTATGCTGACCTCGCGGATTCGACAAGGTTGGCGCGTGACTTTAACGTGAAGGTTGCGGCAAAAGTAATCAGGTCCTTCCTGGATGCATCCTGCCGTGTAATCCGTGCTCGCGGTGGAACTATTACTAGCTTTGACGGGGATCGCGTCATGGCAATCTTCGTGGGCGATACGAAGAACTCGAATGCAGCTAAGTGTGCACTCCAGATCAATTACGCTGTAAAAAAGGTCATACGTCCGGCTGTGACTGCCAGGTTCTCCACGATTCGAGAAAGTGGATTCGTTGTTAGTCACTGTGTGGGTGTGGCGGGGGGTAAAACCATGCTCGTTCGAGGTGGTGTGCGTGGCAGCAACGACCTCGTATCGATCGGTCGAGCGCCGAATGTTGCAGCTAAGCTTAGCGATGTGCGAAACGGTGAATTTCACTCATACATTACTGAAAGTGTATACAAGAACATGCTGGACTCGTCCAAGATGTCGGATAAGACGAATATGTGGACATCGGTAAGCCGTGAAGTTGGCGGAGAAAAGATGACAGTTTATAAATCGGCGTGGACCTGGAACCTATGACTGATCACGACCCGATTGAAACGGCCTGGAAGATCCACGCGGCGGTAGTTGACTGGACTGGTAAGGTTGACGCGAAGGCTTCCTTTTGTGTTGCCGTAGAGTCGGCAGCTGTGGCTGGGATTATTTCTATTTCTGCTGACGGTAGGGGATTAAGTAGACTAATCGGGCTGGCGGAGATATTTCGCGACCTCGGTTTTGCTTTTCTGGCAATTGCTATTCTCTCGGCAATAACCGTCGTTACTCCTCGGATCAGGCGTGCCAAGGTTCGTGAAGAGGCCGGTAGAAATTTCATCTACTTTGGCCACCTGAAGGAGTGGGACGCGGTTGATTTAGCGAGCGGACTACGGGACCTGGACCTTCTCCCCATGCTGACCCGCCAGATCGTCACGATGAGCAAAATTGCCTGGCAGAAGCATCGGCGGGTTCAGCTCTCGATGGTGCTCGCCGTGGTGGGTGCAACTTGCGTTGTGGTGAGCTACTGGCTGGCGTAGCGCAGCTAACAGGGCTTGCCGCCGTGCCCTTGGCGTGCCCGATCAGAAGGGGCAAGTGGGGGACTCACGGGGAATGTTGTCCTAAAATCGCAGGTCGACGGGTCGCGCGACCTTAGCAGGTCGGCCGGAATCTGCGGACGGACATTTGCAAGGCGGGGGTCAGGGGTTCGATTCCCCTCAGCTCCACAACCCCTCAGGGCCAGGTCATCCGTTGACCTGGCCCTGAGGTCGTTCAGCCGAGGAAGGCGATCACCGCGTCGCGGCCCGCGTGGCCCAGCTCGCGGTTCTGGATCGAGTGCGATGCTCCCGGGACCACCACCAGCTTCCCCCGCGGTGCCTGGCGAGCCTCCTCCTTCGCCCACTCCAGCGGCGTCGACAGGTCGTGGTCGCCGTTCAGCAGCAGGATCGGGACGTTCGGCAGCCTTGACGACGGGTTCGAGCCCGGACGTTCGGCCGGCCACGGCAGGCAGCTCTGGATGAACCCCTGCTGCGTCGCCACCGCCGTGGTGTACGGCCACGTCGCCTGCGGTGGCAACGCCCGCGCCGTCAGCGAAAGCAGGGGCTGGCGCAAGGAGACCGGCGTCGCCGCCGAGCCCCAGGGGAAGCGCTGGTCGGCGCACAGCGTTGCCGCGTGGAGGCCCGCGCTGAACGACGCCGGGTTGTCGCCGCCCGACTTGTACGCCTCCAGCAGGTTGTCCAGCTGCCCGCTCGAACCGCTGCGGGCCTGGTGGAGGGCGCCGATGATGTCGCCAGCCGCCGGGTTTCGGTACGACGGGTCGCTGAACTCGTACGAGACGATCGTGTCGAAGATCTTCACGCCGTCCGCTGTGCTCCGGTGGCGGACCACCCACGCGAGGTCCTCGGCCGGGTCGTAGCCGCACGCCGGGGGTGTCGCGCAGGCCAGCCGCAGGACACGGGCCTCGGCCTGGAGGCCGGTCAGGTACAGCGAGGCCGACGCCGTCGCGTGGTGCGGCAACACCGAGTCCAGCACGACCTTGCTGACGTTGCCCGGGTGCGCGATCGCGTACCGCGCCGCCGTGAAGGAGCCGTACGAGACGCCGTCGACGACCATTTTCGGCACGTTCAGCGCCTGCCGCAGCTGGTCGAAGTCGGCGACCGTCTGGTCCGTCGAGTAGAGCGGTGCCGTGTCACCGAGGATGCGGGCGCATTCGGTGACGGCGTCCGGCGTCGGCGTCGCGATGTCCGAACTGCCCATCTGCGCCTGCAGGCCCGGGCACAGGAGCGCCCCCGACGGGCCGGTGCCGCGCTGGTCCAGCATGACGAACCGGTAGTCCTTCGCGACCTCCGGCAGCCGCTGGGTGGCGATCCGCGTGATGGTGCCGACGCCGCCCTGGCCGGGGCCGCCGGTGAGGAACAGGAGCACGCCCTTCGGCGCGTCGACGTTGTCCGCGGCCGCGATCGGCAGCTTCAGCGTGCCCGGGACGCGGCCGGTGTGGTCGAGCGGGACGGTCAGGGTCGAGCACGTGAAGCCCGGTTGGCCCGGGCACGGGTGCGAGTCCGTCAGCGTCGGTCGTCCCCCGGGACGCGTGTCGGCCGCGGCCACACCCCCGAGTGCGGCGGTCAGCGCCAGGACCAGCCCGGCGGTCAGCAGTTTCGAACGCATGATCCATCATGGCCCCACCGGCCCCGGCGCCGTAAACCCCCGAACGGACCGTCTCACCGGCTGACGCAGGAAACCTTCGCCAGCGCGGCTTTCCCGGGGCCGGCCTCGCCCGCCGTGTTCGGCGAGTTGTCCCGCCGGTTGCCGTCGGACTGGGTGACGCACAAGCGGCCGTCCGGCAGCAGCACCGGGCTGGTCGGGAACTCCAGCGGCCCGCCGTTGCGCAGCTTCGTCGCCGCGTCGGCCGGGTTGCGGAAGTACTCGACGACACGGCCGTCGCGCCGGGCCAGCACGATCGCGTTGCGCTCGTTCGCCGCCGTCCAGACGTTGCCCGCGCGGTCGAGGACGATCCCGTCGGCGCCCTCGAGGTACGGGTGCTGGACGTCGAGGTCGTCCAGGCAGAGCGTGTTCGCGGGGAACGCGGCGTCGCAGCCGGTCGCCGCGCGCGGCCGGCCCGCGCGGTCCATCGGGACGCGCCAGAGCGCGCCGCGCGCGGTGTCCGCGACCAGGAGCGTGCCGTCCTCGGTGAACGCCAGGCCGTTCGCGACGATGTGCTGCGAGCCGGCGGTGTCCGCGGCGGTCCGGCCGGTCGGCGTGATCGTCACGGTGCCGGGCAGCAAGCCGCGCACGTCCCGGCCGACGCCACCCGCGATGACGTCGCTGACCAGCGGCTGGACGCGGAACATCTCCGCGGCGACGCCGTCGCTGCCCGCCCGCCACACGCGGCCCTGGCCGGTGCCGCCGTCGGAGATCCACAGCGCGCCGGCCCGGTCGAACGCCAGGCCGTTCGCGCCGGGGACACCGCGGGCGAACACCGTCGCGGCCGGCGGGTTCGCGGCGTCCGGCACGAACGACACGACGGTGTCGGCGTTCGCGACGTACAGCCGCCCGCGGCGGTCGAAGGTCAGCCCGGCCGGGCCGCACGGCGCGGGGATCGTGCCGACGACCGCGGCCGGGCCGCCGGTGGCCGCGACGCGGTAGACCGGGCAGGGATCGGCGCCGCGCGCGGGTGTGTAGAGGTTTCCGCGGCCGTCGGTGGTGAGGCCTTCGAGGCCGAGCGGCGACGCGAACACCGTCTCGAAGACGGCGGGACGCTGCGATGAGGGCACTTCACCGGCGGACGCGCCGGACAACAGCCCGGCGGACAACGCGGCGGTGGCGGCAAGGACGACGGTTCGGCGCATCAGGGCCTCCGTTTTGTCGGATTTCCTGCCTACCCGCGCCGCCCCCGGTGCGTCAAGGCCAGAGGCGTTCGCGGACCCATTCGCCGTCGGCCTTCCGGTACCGCAACCGCACGTGCCGGCGGTCGTGGCTCGCTTGCCAGAACTCGACTTCGTCCGGGTCGACGAGGTAGCGCGTCCAGGTTTCCGGGGCGACGCCGGGGTTTTCTGCCACCCAACGCTCGGCTTCCGCGGCCGCTGTGTCGAGTTCGGCCGGGTGGCGCAGCACCTGCGACTGGTGCCCGATGAACGCCTCGACGCGCGACGCCGGCGGCCGCGCCAGGAAGTCCTCGGCGGACACCTCGGGTGCGGCGGGGGAGACCGGCCCGCGCAGCCGCACCTGCCGGCCGCGGCCGGGCCAGAAGAACGTCAGCGCCGCGCGCGGATCCTTGCGCAGCTGCAGGCCTTTCGGGCTTTCCGAGCTGGTGGCGACCGCCCAGCCGCCGGGGCCGACGTCCTTGAGGATCACCACGCGGGCGTCCGGCGCGCCGTCGGCGTCCACAGTGGACAGTGTGACGGCGTGCGGCGCCAGTACGTGCTCACCGGCTTCGGTCAGCCACTCCAGGAACAGCTCCTGGGGCTCCGGCGACGCCGTTTCCGGCGTGAACGCCGGGAGCTCTTCGGGGAACGACGGCCATCCGCGCAACGCGACCATGTCAGTAACCGTACGGGGGCTGGTGCTGCGGCGGCTGGTGCGGCTGTTGCTGCTGCCAGCCCGGCGGCGGCAGCTGACCCGGCTGCACGGGCGGCAGCTGCTGCTGTTGTTGTTGCTGCGCTTGCCACTGCACCTGCTGGTAGACCTCGGCGGGCTGCGGGAAGCAGTACGTCAGCTTCGCGTTGACCGAGCCCTGCACCGCGGCGCCCCAGAACTTCCCGCCCACGAACGCGTACATCTGCCCGGCCGAGACGTCGACGGCGACCATCCGCGTCTCGCCGCCGAACTGGTTGCCCGACTTCGCCGACGCGGCCTGCGCGGCGTCCGGGTAGACGCGCTGGCCGATCAGCCCGGCGATGACGACCGAAGCCGCCGTCCAGCCGACGGTGCCCATGACGTTCGCGCGGGCGTGCTGGGTCGCGCGGCTGGTGAAGTCGTACAGCGCGGCGGCGGTGACCTCCGGGACGGCGCAGGCGACCACGCAGTAGTTCATCGTCGAGAGCATCACCGACTCGGTGAACAGGCCGACCACGGCGACCGCGGGCCCGAACTGCACGGAGTTCAGCCGGCCACCGGAGCGCTGGATGCGCTCGGCCACCGCACCGAGGTACTGCTCGGAGGTGAGCACGCGGGGAGACCTCCCTCGCCGAAGACGGACACGGCCGGACACCGCCCGGTCATGCTCCCATGCCGGGCGGTGCCGACGCCGTCAGGCCGGTCGCGTCAAGCTGCGGGTTCCAGCTGGGCGGGGGCCCGGCGGAACGCGCCCGCGACCGACCAGAGGCCGCGGTCGGCGAACGCGATGACCAGGAAGCCCCAGCAGAACAGCACGGCCGCTTCGCCGCCGTTCTCGACCGGCAGCAGGCCGCCGCTCTGGTGCACGGTGAAGTACGCGAACGCCATCGAGCCGGAGCAGAGCACCGCGGCGGGCCGGGTGGCGACCCCGATCGTCACCAGCACCCCGCCCGCCACCTGGATCAGCGAGGCCCACCACGTCGGCCAGGACCCGAATTCCGCCGCTTTGGCCCCGAAGAGGCCGAAAAGCCGTGAAGCGCCGTGGCACAGGAACAGAAAACCGAACACAATGCGGAAGAGCGCCATCACGTGGTCTCGACCCTTGTCGAACAGCTTCATTTCGTCGTCTCCCAGGCTGGCTGTTGGAAAGAAACGTGACAGCCAGGTTAGGAGACCCTAAGCCTCCAGGGAACACAATGTGTGATTGGTCCAATACTGAGCGGTACTTGAACTTTCGACCGCACTCACTCGTGTGACTGGACATGATTGACTGAGCGCGCTATGCGACGACTCGTACTTCTCGCGCCCGCCGTGGCTCTCCTCGCCGGCTGCAGCGCCACCATCGTGTCCGGGACCGCGACTCCCAGTCCGCCGTCCAAGTCCGCCGGTGCGGCGGCGGGCACCGAACTGCCACCGGATCCCCAGCCGGGGGCGACCGAGGACTGCCCGTACCTCGACAGCCAGTTCGTGGCCGACGCGAACGGGCAGCACGTTTCGAAGGTACGCGTGTCCGCCGACCAGCCCCATCCGGCGTGCTTCTTCTACCGCCCGGACGGCAAGGTCCAGCTGACCGTCCAGGTGTACGTCGGGGCGGCGAGCGTCGCAACGGCGCTGGTCAACAAGGCTGCGCCGGTCGAGACGTCCAACCCGGCCAACGACCCGACGGGGTGGAAGGGCGGCTACCAGTCGACCGACGACGGCGCCGTCTACGCGGTCTCGAAAGGGACCGCGGCCATCGTCGCGACGACCAACCAGAAGCAGAGCGTGAAGGCACGCTCCGTGGTGAGGAAGGCCATCACAGCCCTGAAGCTCTAGGTAGTCGTAGCCACACGGGTGAGTGAAGTTGATCTTGTATTACCCTGTGCGTCACGCGCAGGCTTCGTGGACTCGCGCACCGCAGCCGCCGGGGAATCCCCACCCCGGGGCGGGGCACCAACTCTGCAACGACAAAGGACTAGATTCGTGGCTGACACCCTCAAGGACATCCTGCTCGACTCCAGCCGTCGCCCGGCTGTCGTGAGCGACTTCGAAGGCCTCGTGGACGCTGAGGTCTCGGACAAGGGCGGCGTTTCGGGTGCCGTCGTCAAGACCGGCTTCGCCGCGGTCAAGAAGATCAAGCCGGGCATCATCCCCTCGGCCGTCGACACGCTGCTGCCCGACTTCGTCGGCGCGCTCGAGCCGTTCTACGGCGACTTCCGCGCCAAGGGCGGCAGCGACTTCGGTGCCTACCTGACCAGCCGCTCGGACGAGGCGTCCGACGCGCTGCTGAGCGTCACCGACTCGCGCGCGGAGCGCAGCAGCCGCGACAGCATCAAGAAGGTCTACGGCAAGCTCCGCCCGAACGGCAAGAAGAACGTCGAAGAGGCGCTGCCCCGTCTCGGCCAGCTGGTCGACAAGCACGCCGCCGCGGTCTGAGCAACACCTGAGCACGACTGAAGAGGCCCCCGGTGCACCCCCGGGGGCCTCTTCGCGTCGTCTTCAGTTCTTCTTTTCGGCAGGCGACGAGGACGGCGCCTTGCCGTTCGCCTGCGGAGCCGGCTTGGGAGCCGGAGCCGCGGCGGGCTTCACTGCTTCAGCCGGCTTCGGCGGAGCAGGCGGAGTGGCCTTCGGCGGCGCCGGGGCGACCGGCGGCTCCTGCTTCGAGCGCAGCACGTAGGCGGCACCGGCGCCGACCACGACCAGCCCGAGCAGCCACGGCCAGCGACGACGGCTGCGGGTGCCCTTGGCAGCCGCCTTCGCCTCGACGACGGCAGCGGCGAAGTCCTTCTTCGCGGACTTGAAGTCCTTCTTGCCGCGACGCTTCGAGTCACCGGCCGCCTTCGCGGCCTTGATGGCGGCCCTCTTCGCCTTGCGACCAGGCTTGCGCAGCTCGGAGAGCCGGGCGAGGGCCTCCTTGCGGGCGGCCTTCGAGCTCTTCTTGAGCTCCTTGCGGGTCAGTTCCGTCTTTTTCGCGAGCTGCTTCTGCACGCGGCGGCCGGTCTTGGCTCCTTCGGAGACAAGCTTGTCGGCGGCATCGACGGCCTGGGCTGTCGCCCGGGACATGGCCTTCACCTCATCAATCGTTTTGACACTGCTCTGTTGCCCGTAACCTATCGTGCCCCTTTTTCCGCGCGCCCGCCGCAGATGGCACCATGAGGCGCGTGAAAGCGACGCTGCACACCAACCAGGGTGACATCAACCTGATCCTGCTCCCCGACCACGCGCCCAAGACGGTCGCGAACTTCGTCGGTCTCGCGGAGGGCACCAAGGAGTACACCCAGCCGAACGCGGCGGGCACGAACTCCGGCCCGTTCTACGACGGCTCGATCTTCCACCGCGTCATCGACGGCTTCATGCTGCAGGGCGGCGACCCGACCGGGACCGGCCGCGGCGGCCCGGGCTACAAGTTCGGCGACGAGTTCCACCCGGAGCTGCAGTTCAGCAAGCCGTACCTGCTGGCCATGGCGAACGCCGGGCCCGGCACCAACGGCTCGCAGTTCTTCATCACCGTGGCGCCGACCACCCACCTGAACTTCAAGCACACGATCTTCGGCGAGGTGGCCGACCAGGAGTCGCGCAACGTCGTCGACGCGATCGGCCGTGCCTCGACCGGGCCGGCGGACCGTCCGCTGTCCGACGTCGTCATCGAGAAGGTCACGATCGACCACGAGGGCTGAGCTGCGGGGAGTTTCGGTAGGTTGGTTCCTATCGTGAGCCAACCGCCGAACCCCGCCGCAAATCCCCAGGCCGCACTGCCCGGGTGCTGGTGGCACCCGAACCGCCCGACCGGGCTGAGCTGTTCCCGGTGCGGGCGTCCGGCATGCCCGGATTGCCTCCAGGAAGCCCCGGTCGGCTTCCAGTGCACCGACTGCGTGCACGCCGGCAGCCAGCAGCAGCGCCGGCAGCAACGCGGCTACCAGGAAGCCGGCTTCGGCCAGCGCACCGTCTTCGGCGCGCGGCTGTCCCAGTCGGTGCTCGTCACGCAGGTCATCCTCGCGGTGAACGTCCTGGTCTTCCTGTTCACGGCGTTCCAGGCGAAGAGCCTCACGAACAACGACTACTCGAGCTTCTTCCAGTACGGCGAGCTCTACGGTAGCGCGACGCTCGGCGGCGGCGAGTGGTGGCGGGTCCTGACCAGCGGGTTCCTGCACTTCGGGCCGATCCACGTCGCGGTCAACATGTTCTCGCTCTGGATGATGGGCCGGTCCCTGGAGCAGGTCTGCGGCCGCGGCCGCTACCTGGCGCTCTACTTCATCTCGATGCTCGGGGCGTCCGCCGCGGTGCTGCTGTTCGACGACCCGCAGAAGTCGACCGCCGGCGCGTCCGGCGCGCTGTTCGGCCTGATGGGCGCGTACGCGGTGATCGTGCTGAAGCTGCGGCTGAACCCGACCGGGCTGATCATCACCCTCGCCCTGAACGCCTTCATCACGTTCGGCATCCCGGGCATCTCGATCTACGCGCACGTCGGCGGCCTGGTGACCGGGGCGCTGGTTGCCGTAGCGCTGCTCTACGCGCCGGAGGCCGACCAGCGGCGCTGGCAGATCACCGGGCTCGCGATCATCGTCGTCGCGATCGTCGGCCTGCTGGTCTACAAGGACAGCCAGTTCGCCGCCCAGACGTGCGGCCTCGTCCCGTACCGCGGGTTGCAGCTCTACAACTGCGTCTAGCCGCGCGCACGCAGGGAGCTGAGGACGTCCAGGACGTCCCGCGGGTCCTCGCCGAGCTCCAGCCACCCGAAGACGTACAGCTGGTCGTCGTGCTCGATCTCGAGGGTGACGCCGTCGCGGCCCAGCCGGCGCGTGGTGCGCAGCCGGGTCCGGGTCTGGGCCCACGGCAGCCGCTGCGTGCCGCCGAGCGTCCTGGTCAGCAGGCCGTCGGCGTCGGCGGCCAGCCGGGGCCGGACGATCGTGGCGTGCGTCGCGAAGGCGCCGACAGCCACCGCCGCCAGGGCGAACAGCACCAGGCCGCCGCGGTCGTCGGTCAAGGCGTCGACGACCACGCCGAGCACCAGCAACGCCGTGACGGCCCACGCGGATACCACAAGGGCTCGCCGTGGCGCCCACGAGGTGGGGTAGTTATCCACAGGGGTTATCCACACTGGGGATGAGTCACACCGGTGTAATTCGGCGTCAAGCCGCCATTCGGAGTAATAATCAGCGCCAGCGCATCGTCATCAGCAGACCCGCGATCATCAGCGCGAACCCGCCGGCGAAGTTCCAGTTGCCGAGGTCGGCCATCCAGGAGATCTTGTCCCCGGCGATGTAGTTCACCAGCAGCCACACCAGGCCCAGGATCATCAACCCGAACATCGGGATCTTCCAGGCGAGGCCGGTAGGGCCTGCGGCCCGCACCTTCACCGGCGTGCGCCGGTCGGCAGGCGGGGTGTAAGCGGTCTTCTTGCGGACCTTGGACTTGGGCATCGTGTGTTCCTCGCGGTGCTCTTCGGGCTCGTCTGGTGGCGCTGTCCCGCTTAGGGTGCGCAACCAGCGCCACCCGCACACGTTAACGTAAACGACCGCAGTAAAGCAGCGTCCAGGAGTGGTCGGATTTCCCGGACCGTGACGCATGCGTCACCCAGGGTTCGACGCGGCTTGAGAGGAGCTTGCGTGGCTACGCGCGAAGGACCGGATGACGACCGGCGCAGACACCCCGGACAGCGGCCGGTGCCCCAACGCCGCCAGCCCCCGACGCCGCCGCGCGGCCAGGCCCCGCAGGGGCCCCCGCCACGGCGTCCGCAGGGCCCGCCGCCCCGCCGCTACACCGGCCCCGTCCCGCCGCCGGGCTCGGCCGAGGAGACCGTCGTCTTCGCCCCGGTCGGCAAGGGCGGCACCGCGACCAAGGAGAAACCCGCCCCGGCCCCGCTGGGCAAGGGCGGCGTCGCCATCCGCACGGCCGGCGAAATCCTCATCACGCTCGGCCTGGTCGTGCTGCTGTTCATGGTCTACGAGCTGTACGTGACCGACCTGTTCTCGGCCGGCAAGCAGTCCGAGGCGAGCGACCAGCTCAACGGCGAGTGGGAGCACGACCGGACGCTGCACCCCGAGCTGGTCGACGGCAAGGCGTTCGCCCGGATCCACATCCCGACGTTCGGCGTCGACTACAACTTCACCATCCAGGAAGGCACCGACGACGCCTCGCTCGAAGTCGGTCCCGGCCACTACAAGGGCACGGCGCTGCCCGGCGAGCCCGGCAACTTCGCCGTCGCCGGCCACCGCGTCGGCAAGGGCGCCCCGTTCAACGATCTGGACAACCTCTCATCTTGTGACCAGATCGTGATCGAGACCTCGACCGACTTCTACATCTACAAGGTCCTCCCGTACGACGACGAGATGAAGGACTGGGCCGGCGGCAAGGGCGCCGACCCGCGGTGCAAGGGCGTCTCGACGCTGCGTGACACGAACGCCGAAGAGGGCGGCGCGTACAGCGAGACCTTCGGCCGCAAGGTCGTGCTGCCCAGCCAGGGCACCGCGGTGAACCCGGTCCCGTACAAGGACGCCGAGACGCTGCCGAAGGCCCAGCAGGCCGCGCTGCTCACGCTCACGACGTGCCACCCGCAGTTCTCCGCCCAGCAGCGGCTCATCATCACCTCGGTGCTCACGCAGCAGGTGCCGAAGAACCAGGTCAAGGACTACGGCGACCTGCTCTCGAAGATCGGGGAGGCCTGATGTACGGCTGGCTCTGGCGGAAGCTGCCGGGCCCGTTCGCGGCGAAGCTGACGGTGTCCGTCGTCCTCGCGCTCGGCGTGGTCGCCCTGCTGATGTTCATCGTGTTCCCGTGGCTCGAGCCGCGGCTGTGGTTCAACGAGGTCGCGGTCAACTGAGCTGGTACGTGGACGACCCGGTCTGGAGTGAGGTCCGGCCGGGCCTCTGGATCGGCGGGCACACCCGGTTCGACGCGACGGGTGAGGTGCCGGTGGTCGTCGCGCGCGAGTTCGATGTCGTGATCAGCCTTTACCGCCGCGAAGGGCACGGTCCCCCGGACGGCGTCGAGCACCACTGCGTCCCGATCCCGGACGGACCGCTGTCCCCGGAGCAGCTCGAGCAGGTCGCGCGGTTGGCCGTGCTCGCCGCCGCGGCCGTACGAGGGGGCCGCAAGACGCTCGTGCGCTGCCACGCCGGGTACAACCGGTCCGGCCTGGTCGTCGCGCGGACGCTCGTCGAGCTGGGGCTCGGGGTGACGGAAGCGATCGCGCTCGTCCGGGCGCGCCATTCGCCGCGCGTGCTGCACAACGAGCTGTTCCTGCGGTACCTGGGGAACGAGCTGGCTCCGTGAGGTTCGGGATCTTCCTGCCCTACGGCGTGTGCCTGTCGGCGATCACGCTCGCCGCGCACGTCACGGTCGACGGGCGGCCCGGCCCCGCGCGGGACCCGGGGGAGTACACCGAACGGCTCTGCGCGATCCACCCCGTCGGCGACGCGGGCACTGCGTGCGGACGCGGGAAACGAGCCTCCGGCGCACCGGCGTCGCCCACGTGCTGATGCTCGTGGAGGCGGCCGGCGCGCCGAAGGGGACTTGCGCGCGGATCGGCACCGAGGTGCTGCCCGCGCTGCGGGCTAGCAGTCCCGCAGCTCCGGGCTCTGGTTGAGCAGCTGCCCGCGTGGCGAGACGAACGCGCGGTAGCGGTCTCCGTCGAGCTCGGAGTTCTTGAACACGGCGATCCGGTGGCAGTTCTGGAACGCCAGCTTGACGCCGAAGTGCCGCTCCAGGCCGCCGCGGATCGCGTCCGACGCCAGCGCCCGCAGCAGCTGGCCGCGGGCGGCCTCGCTCGGCGGCGGCGTCTCGTTGTCGGCGAAGCCGTCCGCGGCGCCCTCGGCGTCGGCGATGACGCCGGTGATGACTTCCCAGGCGTAGGGCAGGGATTCCTTGACGCAGGTGACGAACTCGGCGTCGGAGACCTCCCCGCGCTCGGCCTTCTCCAGCAGCGCGGGTGACACGTCCAGGGACATCGAACCTCCAGTTTGAGCAGGGCCACCCTCTTGGCTACCGGCCGGGTGGCCCGGCCACAAGAGAAAACGATGATCATCACCATTATGGCGGAAGGGCAGGTCACTCCCAGCGGAAGAGCCGTGCGGCCGATGCCGTCCCGATTACGGCGAACGCCGCGAGCACCACCAGCTGCAGCGGCTGGACGCCGGGGCCGACCCAGGCGTCCTGCAGCGGCTGGGCGCCCGGCGGGAGGTAGTCGCCGATCCGGCGCAGCACCTCGGGCAGCAGCGGCCGCGGCAGGTAGACGCCGCCGAAGAACATGATCGGCAGGAACGCGATCGCCGCGATGCCGCCGGCGCTCTTCGCCGTCCGGGCCACCGCCGCGGCGAGCAGGCCGAGCGCGAACACCGAGACGATGCCGAGGAGCAGGGTCACCGCGAACGCCAGCGGGTGCTTAGGCAGCGGGACGTCGAACACGGCGGCGGCGAGACCCAGGGTCAGCGCGATGCCGGCCAGCGCGACCACGACGTGGACGAGCAGTTGCGCGCCGAGCAGGTACGCCGGGTGCACCGGCGTCGTGGCCAGGCGTCTCAGCACGCCCTGTTCGCGGTAGGTCGCGACGGCGGCCGGGATGGACTGCAGCGCCAGGATGCCGATGCTGATGACGATCAGCGACGGCACCCACAGGTCGATGAACCGGTACCCGCCGGTGATCTCGCTCGGCTCGGTCATGCCCGGGATGAGGCCGACGGCGAGCAGGACACCCGTCGGCAGCAGCAACCCGGTCACGGCCCACATCGGCGTGCGCAGGAACAGTTTCGCTTCGGTGGCGGTGATCTTCGCGAAGGTGTGCATGATCTGGTTCTCCTCAGGCGCGGCCGGTCAGGGACACGAACGCGTCGTCCAAAGTGGATTCTCCGGCGGCGGCGCGGAGTTCGGCGGGGGTGCCGGTGGCGACCACGCGCCCGGCGTCGAAGATCGCGACGCGGTCGCAGAGGCGTTCGGCTTCGTCCATGAAGTGCGTGACGAGCAGGACCGTGACCCCGGCGTCGCGGATGGCTTCGACGAGCTTCCAGGTGTCGCGGCGGGCGTGCGGGTCGAGGCCGGTGGTCAGCTCGTCGAGGATCGCCAGCTCCGGGTTCCCGACCAGCGCGAGCGCGATCGAGACGCGCTGCTTCTGGCCGCCGGAGAGCTTGCCGAAGTAGCTGCGGGCGTGCGCCCGCAGGTCAAGCTGGTCGAGCAGGACGTCGACGTCGGCCGGCTCGGCGTAGAAGGAGGCGAACAGCTCCAGCGCCTCGCGCACCCGCAGCTTCGCGGGCAGCCGGCTCTCCTGGAGCTGGACGCCGACGCGGCGGGTCAGCGCCGCCCGGTCGGTCGCGGGGTCGAGGCCGAGCACCGACAGCGTGCCGGCGTCGGCCTGGCGCAGGCCCTGGAGGCATTCGACCGTGGTGGTCTTGCCGGCGCCGTTCGTGCCGAGGATGCCGAAGATTTCGCCGCGGTCGACGGTGAACGAAACGCCGTCGACCGCGACCCGGTCGCCGTAGCGCTTGTGGAGGTCGGTGACTTCGATGAGGGGCATGGCTCGAACGCTACGAACTCGGGAGCGTCCGGAGAATCCTGCTGAATCCCCAGCTCAAGTAGGGTTTTGCTGACGCCGGGGTGGGGCTGGGCCCACCCCGGCCGGGGAGCTGCGGGCAGTGCGCGGGTGCGCGTCGATCGGCGAGGATCACGGGACAGGAGGTGGGAGATGGCCTACGTGCGTGCGGTCGGCCGGGCGTTCGCGCTCGCGGCGTTCGCGTTGCTGAGCTGGTTCGACGTCCTGGTCGAGCTGGTCGCCTTCGCGTTGCTGTGTCTCGGCCTGGTCTTCTTCCTCGGCCCCGCGATCGAATGGGCCCGGCACCGCTCGGCGACGGTCCGGACGCTGTCCGGGCGCTGGTGCGGCGTCGAGGTCGAGCCGCCGTACCGACCCGAGCCGCCGGCACCGGAACGGGAACGCGACGGCTGGTACCGCGACGGCAACACGCTCTACAAGCGCGCGTTCTGGATCAGCTGGAGCCGCCGGCTCACGTGGGTGATGGAAGACCCGGCGGCGCAGCGCGAGTTCAGCTGGCAGCTGGTGAACCCGCTGGTCACGTTGCTGCTGCCGGTGTTCGCGCTGCTCGGCGGGCCGGTGGCGCTGCGCGGTTACGGCCACTGGACGCGCTGGTGGCTCGGCCGCCGTCCCGGTGCGGCGTCGAAGATCGGCGCCCTGCGGTGGATGCACCGGCGGCTGGATTCGCTCGGGCACCAGCTGGGGATCTTCGCGCTTTCGCTGGTGCTCACGGCGTTCGCGGTGTGGCCGGTGGCCCTGTTCCTCGTGGCCCCGCCGATGGCGGCGCGGATGGTGCGGTGGAGCCGGGACATCGCGAACACCCTGCGCCGCGAAGTCGGCAATTGGACCGGTGTGCGGATCCTGTCCCCGTACCTGCCACCGCCGCCCTTGCCGACGCCGCGGCCCGACGGGCTTTTCCAGGTGGGCCAGCAACTCTACGAAGAGCCGTGGTGGCCGATGCAGCTCTCGCGGACGCGGTGGGTGCTGCGCGACCGCGCGACCTGGCGCGACGTGCTCGCGGCCGTCGTCCTGCCGCTGGGCTCGGCGCTGCTGGCGCTGCCGACGGCCGTGCTGGTGTTCGGGGGCTTCCTCGGCCTGCTCGACCTGTGGATCTGGCGGCCGATCATGGCGACGTGGGGCGTGGCCTGGCCCTGGTTCTCGATTGTCGGCCTGCCGGAGCCGTCGGACACCGCGGGCGCACTGGCCTTGACCCCGCTCGCGCTCGCCGCGTTCTTCCTCGGGCTCGTCCCGACGACGTTCCTGGCGCGGCGCACGGGCGAGTTCGTCCGCCTGCTGCTGGGGCCGACCGAGGCGTCCCGGCTCGCCCAGCGCGTCGAACGGCTGAAGCAGACGCGTTCGGACGTCACGGTCGCGCAGGCCGCGGAGCTGCGGCGGATCGAGCGCGACCTGCACGACGGGATCCAGTCGCGGCTGGTCGCGATGGGGATGAAGCTCGGCGCGGTCGAAGCGCTGGTGGACCACGACCCGGCGGCGGCGAAACGGCTGGCGGCCGAGCTGCGGTCGGCGTCGGCGGAGGCGCTCGCCGAGCTGCGGGTGCTGATCCGCGGCATCCACCCGCCGGTGCTGTCCGAGCGCGGGCTGCTGGACGCGGTGCGCGCGATCGCGCTGGACAGCCCGGTCAAAGCGGAAGTCACGGGCTCGCTGCCCGGGCGCGTCGAGGAGCCGGTGGAGGCGTGCGCGTACTTCGCGGTGTCGGAGCTGCTGGGCAACGCGGCCAAGCACGGCTCGCGCCGCGCGACCATCGCCGTCGCGTTCGAGGACGGCGTGCTGACGCTGACGGTGACCGACGACGGCCCCGGCGGCGCGAACCCGGCGCGGGGCTCGGGCCTGCGCGGGATCGAGCGCCGGCTCGGCGGCTTCGACGGTAGGTTGACGCTGACCAGCCCGACCGGCGGGCCGACGAGGGCGACCGTGGAGATCCCGTGCCAGCTCGACCCCGGACCGTCATCGCCGAAGACCAGTACCTCCTCCGAGACGGCCTGACGCACCTCTTGGCCGCGCACGGCTTCGACGTCGTAGCGGCGGTCGGCTCCGGCCCGGAACTGGAGTCGGCGTTGCGTTCCCACCGACCCGACGTGTCCATTGTGGACGTCCGGATGCCGCCGACGAACACGGACGAAGGCATCCAGGTGGCGCTGGCGGTCCGCCGTGAAATCCCCGGGTTGCCGATCTTGGTGCTGTCCCAGCACGTCGAGCAGCTGTACGCGCGCGAGCTGCTGGCCGACGGCACGGGCGCGATCGGCTACCTGTTGAAGGACCGCGTGTTCAACGCGGACCAGTTCATCGACGCGGTCCGCCGCGTCGCCGCCGGCGGCACGGTGATGGACCCGGAGGTGATCGCCAAGCTGTTGGCGGGCAACCCATCCGACCCACTGGCGGCCCTGACCGCACGCGAACGCGAAGTCCTGGGCCTGATGGCGGAAGGCTGTTCGAACGCGGCGATCGCCGCACGGCTGCACTTCAGCGAAGGAGCGGTCGGCAAACACACGGCGAACATCTTCGCCAAGCTGACCATCACGGCTTCGGACGACACGAACCGCCGCGTCCTGGCGGTCCTCGCCTACCTCGGCGCGAGCTGACGCGCAACAAAACCATCCACAGGGCGCAAGTTGTCCACAGATTCCCCGCGTCACCCTTTTGAGCGACCGGGGGCCGATACGCTGGACAGGGGACGCCCCCCAGGGATGGGTGGGGGCTGTCTTGTGAGGTGAGTGGGCCGAAAATCGGGGTGTTGGGGCTGGTCCGTGGCGGCCGGTCCGGCCTGTCCGGGGGTGGCCGCCACGGCGTTGAGGAAGCTCAGCCGCGCGAGACCCGGGTCATCTCCTCGCGCTCCACCACCTTGATCCGCTCTCGGCCGGTCGCGAGGCCCAGGGACTTCTCGTGGGCGTCGAGCTTGGCCCAGCCTTCCCAGGTCGTGAACGGGATTCCGCGGGCGGCCAGGAAGTCCAGGATCGCTTCCGGTGCTTGGTGCTTCGGGGCCGTCAGCGTGTCGGCGTCGGCCAGGAGGCTGGTGATCGTCTCCGCGGCGTCGCCCTTCGTGTGGCCGATCAGGCCGATCGGGCCGCGCTTGATCCAGCCCGTCACGTAGACGCCCGGGAGCTGGTTCTCGTCCAGGTCCAGCACGCGGCCCGCCTGGTTCGGGACCACGCCGTTCACGTGGTCGAACGGCAGCTCCGGCAGGTGCGACGACAGGTAGCCCACCGCGCGGTACACCGCCTGGACGTCCCAGTCGTGGAACTCGCCCGTGCCGCGGACGTTTCCGTCTCCCGTCAGTTCCGTGCGTTCCGTGCGGAGGCCCGTCACGCGGCCGTCGGCGCCCAAGACCTCCGACGGCGAGTGGAAGAAGTGCAGGTGCAAGCGGCGAGGGCGGGAACCCGGGTCGCGGATCGCCCACTCCTGCAACGTCTTCACGACCATGTCGATCTGCTTCGACGCCCGCAGCGCGGTGATGCTGCCCTCGTCGAACTCGATGTCCTCGGGCTGGACGATGACCTCGACGTTCGGCGAGTGGTCCAGTTCGCGCAGCTCCAGCGGCGTGAACTTCGCCTGCGCCGGGCCGCGGCGGCCGAACACGTGGACGTCCGTCACCGGGCTCGCCTTGAGGCCCTGGTGGACGTTGTCCGGGATGTCCGTGGTCAGCAGCTCGTCGGCCGTCTTCGCGAGGATGCGGGCGACGTCCAGCGCGACGTTGCCGACGCCCAGCACCGCGACCGAAGACGCGTTCAGCGGCCAGGTGCGCGGGACGTCCGGGTGGCCGTCGTACCAGGAGACGAAGTCGGCGGCGCCGTAGCTGCCGTCGAGGTCGACGCCCGGGATGTCCAGCGCGCGGTCGGCGGACGCGCCCGTCGAGAAGATCACCGCGTCGTAGAACTCGCGCAGCTCTTCGAGCTTGATGTCGGTGCCGTAGTCGATGTTGCCCAGCAGCCGGATGTTCGGCTTGTCCAGCACCTTGTGCAGCGCGGTCACGATGCCCTTGATGCGCGGGTGGTCGGGCGCGACGCCGTAGCGGATCAGCCCGAAGGGCGCGGGCATCCGCTCGAACAGGTCGATCGTGACGTCGGCGTCGGACTTGTCCAGGATGTCGGCGGCGTAGATGCCGGCGGGACCAGCGCCCACGACGGCTACGCGAAGGGATCGGCTCACACCCTCCACGGTAAGTTAGGATGCCCTAACCTAAAATGTGATTTGCGGTACGGTCCAGCCAGTGGGAGCCGGTAAGCTCGCCGCATGCGCGTCTTGGTCGTCGACAACTACGACAGCTTCGTCTACAACCTGGTCCAGTACCTGGCCCAGCTCGGCGCGGACTGCACGGTCTGGCGCAACGACGTCGTGGACCTCGACCGCGTCTCCGAGTTCGACGCCGTGCTCGTCTCACCCGGCCCCGGCACCCCCGAACGCGCTGGTCAGAGCATGGACGTCATCCGCAAGTGCGCCGAGACGTCGACCCCGATGCTGGGCGTCTGCCTCGGCCACCAGGCGCTCGGTGTCGTCTACGGCGCGACGGTCGACCGCGCTCCCGAACTGCTGCACGGCAAGACGAGCCAGGTGCGCCACGCCGGCGTCGGCGTCCTGAAAGGCTTGCCGGAAGAATTCACGGCCACCCGCTACCACTCCTTGACGGTGCTCCCGGAGACGATCCCGGACGACGTCTTCGAGGTCACCGGCCGCACCGCGACCGGCATCGTGATGGGCATGCGCCACCGCGAGCTGCCGCTGGAAGGCGTCCAGTTCCACCCCGAGTCCGTGCTCACCGAAGGCGGCCACCGGATGCTGGCCAACTGGATGGCCACGGCCGGGCACCCCGTCGACCCGAAGCGCGTGGCCGAGCTCGAGCGCGCGACGAAGGCCCTGCAGAAGGCCGCCGTTGCGTGATCCGGCTCGAGGGCGTCGGTAAGCGGTACGGGCGCGGCGACTTCGTCCTCCACGACGTCGACCTGAGCGTCGAACCCGGACGGGTCGTGGGCATCCTCGGTACCAACGGCTCCGGCAAGTCGACGCTGCTGCGGATCATGGCCGGCGTCTCGCACGCCACCACCGGCACCGTCACCGGCAGCCCCCGGATCGGCTACCTGCCGGACCGCTTCCCGGCCGGCCAGCGGATGGGCGCGCGGGCCTACCTGCGGCACATGGGCCGCATCCGCGGTCTCACCGACCTGTCGGCGATCGACCCGCTGCTCGAGCGGCTCGCGCTCGTCGGCGGTCCGACGGCGCCGCTGCGCACGCTGTCCAAGGGCAACGCGCAGAAGGTCGGACTCGCCCAGGCCGTGCTGGTGCGGCCGGACCTGCTGATCCTCGACGAGCCGTGGTCCGGGCTCGACGTCGCCACGCACGCGATCCTCGGCGAGCTCGTCGACGAGACGCGGGCGCGCGGCGCGAGCGTCGTGTTCACCGACCACCGGCCGCAGGTGGTGCACGACCACGCCGACGTCGTGCACCTGATGGACGCCGGCCGGCTCACCGAAGAACCCACCGAAACCGCCGCGCCGGCCACCCGGATCGTGTTGCGCGGGCACGGCGCCGACTGGGCGGACGAGCCCGGCGTGCGGCACGCGGTCGTCGAAGGCGCGCAGGTCGTGCTCACCGTCGACGTCGATTCCGTCGACGCCGTGCTGCTGCGCGCGTTGAAGGACGGCTGGTCGGTCCGGGAGGTCGCGCCGTGCTCGCGTTGACGCGGTACTACCTGGCGCTGCTGGGCCATTCGCAGCGGTACCTGCCCGCGCTGCTGGCCTACCTCGCGCTCTGCGTGATCCTCTACGCCGACCCGCACTCGCCGCCGCTGCCGTTGTTCGGGGTGAGCGCCGGCGGGCTGCTGGTCGTGTCGTGCTGGCTGACGATCGCGTTGCTCGACATCGAGGATCCGGTGCAGCGCCTGGTGACCCTGAGCCACGCGCGGCAGTGGCGGCGGCTGATCACCGGCGCGGTCCTGACCGTGCTGGGCTGCTCGCTGGTCCTGACGGTGATCACCGAGGCGTGGTCGGCGCTCAAGTCGTTCAAGGTCCAGCCGGCCGCGCTGGGCATCGGGCTGCTGGCCCACATCGCGTGCGCGTTGCTGGGGATCGCGATCGCGCTGCCGTGCTCGCGGCTGCTGGTGAACCGGATCGGCTGGACGGTGCTCGCCGCCGTGATCACCCTGGTCGTCGTGCTGCTGGCGAAGATCCCGCTGGTCCACCCGTTGCTGCAGGCTTTGACGAACGAAGATCCGGTCGGCGGTCCGCTGGCGCTGGCGGTGGTGACGTCGGCGGTGGCGCTGGCCGTCAGCTTCGTGGTCGTCTCCCGGCTCGTGCAGCGCCGTTCCTGAGTGCAATTTGCAATCTTCAATTGCCCGGCGAGACTTCCCGGCGGTCCTCGAACACGACTAAGGTTCGGGTCCTCTCCGGTTCTGGGTGAAGGGAGACCGGGTGACGGCTGGGATCGTAGCGATCACCGTCCCGAACTCCGATGGTGAGCTCCGGGACCTCGCGGCGTGGTTGCGCGGCGAGGACGAGCTCCGCGGCCGGGTCCAGCTCTTCGACGCCGTCCTCGTCGGCGTGACGAGCAACTCCGCCGGCGTCTTCTGCCGCTCGCTGTTCGGGTGGCTGCGCCGTTGCCAGTCCGGCGTCTCCCTGAAGGTCAAGCGCTCGGGGGCCGCCGAAGAGCTGGACATCGACTGCGGCGCCGGCAGCGACGCCGAGCAGGTTCTCGGCGCCGTCCAAGGGTTTCTCGACAAAGCCTGAAACGAAGAAGGCCCGCACGGTGTGAACCGTGCGGGCCTTTCTCGTGGATCCGTCAGCCGCCGGGCGTTCCCGGTGTGGTCGTCGGGAACGGGAAGCCGCCGTTGCCCTCCGACACGCCCACGGTGATCGCCTGGTCCTTGTCGATCTGGGTGCCCGGCGTCACGTTCTGCTTGGTGATCGTGCCTTCCGGTTCCTTGCTCGTCTTGTCGGACTGCTGCCGCAGGTTTCCGGTCCAGCCCATGCTCTGCAGCTTCGACTGCGCTTCGTCGGTCGTCATGCCGGACAGGTTCGGCATTTCGATCTTGTCGGTCTGCTCCGGACCCGTCGACACCGTGAGGGTGATCGTGGTGCCCGGGATCACCGAACCGCCGTTCGGGTTCTGGGTGATGACGCTGTCCTTCGGGACGCTGTCCGAAGCCTGGTCGACGCGCTTCGTCTTGAAGCCCTGGCCTCGCAGCGCCGGGTCGGCCTGCGAGTACGGCTTGCCCGTGAAGTCCTGGACCTGCTTCAGTTCCTTGGACTTCGCGACCGTGATCTTGACGCTCGTGCCCTCGTCGACCTCGGAATCCGCGGTCGGGGTCTGCGACTGCACCAGGCCGGCCTGGTTCGGGTCGTCGACCTCGACCTCCGCGACGTTCGTGTCCAGCGTCAGCTTCGCGTCGGTCAGCGCCTGCTGTGCCGCGTCGCGCGTCTTGTTCTTGAGGTCCGGTACGCGGGCCTTGCCCGGCGCGACCCCCACGTACAGCGTGATCTTCGCGTCGGTGCTCACCGGCGTCCCGGACGCGGGGTCGATCTTGATGACCCGGTTGACGTCGCCCTGCTCGCACTGCGGGCTGCCGTCGGTCGGCTGCACCCCGCAGGTGACGTTCTTGGTCCCGATCGAGTTGAACCCGGCGCCCGTCAGGGTTTCCCGCGCCTGCGGGACCGTCTGGTGCACCACGTCGGGGATCGCGACCGTGCCCGGCGTGCTCTTGAACGAGCCCGACAGCCACATGATCAGCAGCACCGCGCCCAGCACGAACACCGCCGCCAGCACCGCCAGGATCGTGCGCCGCCGGCGCTTGGCCTTCGGGTCCTCGTCGTCCGGCTCGGCGTACTCCTCGTAGCGCTGCGGCTGCCGCCGGTCGTTGTTCATCACCTGCGTGCGCTCGTCTTCGGACATCACCATCGGCGCGGCCGGGCGCTGACCCGACAGGGTGCGGACCAGGTCCGAGCGCATCTCCGCGGCCGACTGGTAGCGGTTCGCCGGGCCCTTCGCCAGCGCCTTCAGCACGACGGCGTCCAGCTCGGGCGCGACCGCCGGGTTGACCGACGACGGCGGGTTCGGATCTTCCCGGACGTGCTGGTAGGCCACCGCGACGGGGGAGTCGCCGGTGAACGGCGGCTCGCCGGTGATCAGTTCGTACAGCACGCAACCGGCGGCGTAGACGTCGGACCGGGCGTCGACCGACTCACCGCGGGCCTGCTCCGGCGACAGGTACTGCGCCGTGCCGATCACCGCGGCGGTCTGGGTCATCGCGGACTGGCCGTCGTGCATCGCGCGCGCGATGCCGAAGTCCATCACCTTGACGGCGCCGTTCTTCGTGATCATCACGTTGGCCGGCTTGACGTCGCGGTGGACGATGCCGTGGCGGTGCGAGAAGTCGAGCGCCGCGCAGACGTCGGCCATGACCTCCATCGCCCGCTTCTGGGACATCGGGCCCTCGGTCTTGACGATGTCGCGCAGCGTCCGGCCCTCGACGAACTCCATGACGATGTACGGCAGCTGACCGAACTCGGTGTTCGCTTCGCCGGTGTCGTAGACCGCGACGATCGCCGGGTGGTTCAGCGCGGCGGAGTTCTGCGCTTCCCGGCGGAAGCGCTCCTGGAACTGCGGGTCCCTGGCGAGGTCGGCACGGAGGATCTTGATCGCGACTTCCCGGCCGAGACGCACGTCCTGGCCGTGATGGACCTCGGACATGCCTCCGTAGCCGAGCGTTTCGCCCAGCTCGTACCGGTTGGAGAGCAGTCTGGGTGTGCTCATCTCTGGGTGCCGTTCCATTCCGTCCAAGGTGTGTTCATGATGCCTTGCTGGCCATCGTCGGTCGTGCCGGGAGTGTCCGCCGGGTAGGCGCTCGAAGACGCGGGCGGATCCTCCGCGGGCGGCTGTCTGCCCGGGACCACCTGGCTCGTCGTCTGGCCACCGTGCGGCGGCGAGCCGGAGCCGCCGATCATCTTCGCGATCAGCACGATGCCCGCCACCAGGACGACGAGCAGGATCGCGGCCAGCAGCGCCCACCAGCCCCACTGGGACTTCTTGCGGGCGGCCGGCACCATCAGCGGACGCATCGCGGGCCGGGACAGCGGGCCGATGACCGGCATCGGGTTCATCGCGGGCGACGGCGGCCCGATCGGCATGTGCGGCTGCTGCTGCGGAATCTGCTGCGAAATCGGCTGTTGCTGCTGAACCGGCTGCTGCTGGACCGGTTGCTGACCGGTCGAGTAGGACGCGTTGACCAGCCCGGACGGCGCCGGCAGCGGCATCCCGGCGCGCACCGCGGCGACGGCGGCCGCGAACTCGCCGCCGCTGCTGTAGCGCTGCCGCGGGTCCTTCACCAGCGTCGCCTCGATCACCGCGCGCGCGGCTGGCGGGACGTCCGGCGGCAGCGGCGGCGCGATGTCGCGGATGTGCATCATCGCGACCGTCACGGCGTTCTCGGACAGGAACGGCCGGTGCCCGGCGAGGCATTCGTAGCCGCACACCGCCAGCGAGTAGACGTCGGACGCCGGTTCCGCCGGGTGCCCGAGCGCCTGCTCCGGCGCGATGTAGTGCGCCGTGCCCATGACCATGCCGGACCGGGTGACCGGCGCCGCGTCGGCCGCCTTCGCCACGCCGAAGTCGGTGATCTTCACCTGGCCCGCCGGCGTCACCAGGATGTTGCCCGGCTTGACGTCGCGGTGGACCAGGCCCCGCTCGTGCGCGGCCTGCAGCGCGTTGCCCGCCTGCTCCAGCATGTCGAGCGTGAACTCCGCCGACAGCCGGCCGTGCTTGGCGAGCAACCCGGCCAGCGGGTCGCCGTCGACGAGCTCCATCACCAGGTACGCGATCGACAGGTCGCCGTCGAAGAGGGTCTCGCCGTAGTCGTGCACCGCGGCGATGCCGGGGTGGTTCAAGGACGCCGTCATCCGCGCCTCGGTGCGGAAGCGGTGGAGGAACTCGGCGTCGCCGGAGAGTTCGGCCTTGAGGATCTTGACGGCCACGGTCCGGTCCAGCCGGGTGTCGCTGGCCTGCCAGACCTCGCCCATCCCGCCGACGGCGATCCGGCTCGTCAGCTTGTAGCGCTCGGCCAGTAGCTGACCGGAGGACAGCATGCGCTATCCACCCCCGAGTTTGGCGTTGATCGCCGCGCGGCCGATTTCCGCGGCGACCGAGCCGCCGGTCGCCGCGAGCCCGCGGTTACCGCCGTCCTCGACGATCACGGCGACCGCGATCTTCGGGTCGTTCGCCGGGGCGAACGCGGTGTACCAGGCGTGCGGGAAGGTGTTCTTGGAGTCCGTGCCGTGCTCGGCGGTGCCGGTCTTCGACGCGATCTGGATGTCCGGGCGCTTGCCGCCGCCCTTGGTGAAGCCCTCGGAAGCGATCATCATGTCCTTGAGGATCGCGGCATTCGACGACGACAGCGCCGGTGTGCCGGTGAGCTCGGTGGGGCTGTAGTCCTCGATGGTGGACAGGTCCGGTGCCAGCACCGACTGCACCAGCTGCGGTTTCATCGCCATCCCGTTGTTGGCCACGGTCGCGGCGAGCAGGCAGTCCTGCAGCGGGGTGAGCCGCACGTCGCGCTGGCCGATGCCACTCTGGTACAGCGCGCCCTGGGAGTCCAGTGGCCCGACCGTGGACGGCGCCACCTTCATCGGCACGGTCAGGTCCGTCTGGCCGATGCCGTAGTTCGCCGCGGTCTCCTTCATCTTGTCCGCGCCGAGCTGACCGGCGAACTCCGCGAACGGCACGTTGCAGGAGTGCGCGAGCGCGTCCTTGAACGTGGCGCCGGGGCAGGCCTCGCCGGCGTAGTTCTCCAGCGTGATGGTCGTGCCGGGCAGCTTCGTGTTCGGCGCCGGGTTGACCGGGGTGTCCGGGCCCTTGCCGTCTTCGAGCGCGGCCGCGGCGGTGACCAGCTTGAACGTCGAGCCCGGCGGGTAGGTCTCCGAGATCGCCCGGTTCAGCATGGGGTTCTTGTCGTTCTTGATGTTCGCGTTCCAGGCGTCGATCTGCGTCTTCGACGTGTGGGACGCGAGCTGGTTCGGGTCGTACGACGGCGTCGAGACCATCGCCAGGATCCGGCCGGTGCTGGGCTCCAGCGCGACGACGGCGCCGGTGTAGTTCCGCTGCGTCATCAGGTCGTACGCGGCCTTCTGCACGGCCGGGTCGATGGTCAGCCGGACGTTGCCGCCACTCGGGTCGCGGCCGGTGACCATGTCCGACAGCCGCCGGACGAACAGCCGCGGGTCCGAGCCGTTCAGCACGTCGTCCTCGGCGCGCTCGAGGCCGCCGGAGCCGTAGTTGATCGAGTAGTAGCCGGTGACCGGCGCGTACATCGGGCCGTCGACGTAGGACCGGATGTACTTGTACTTGTCGTTCGACGGGTCGACCTTCGCCAGCACCTCGCCGTTCGCCTGCGACACGATCTGGCCGCGCCGGCGCGCGAACTCGTCGTAGAGCACGCGGGCGTTGCGGGAGTCGGTGCGGTAGTCGTCGGCCTTCACCACCTGGATGTAGGTGGCGTTGGCCAGCAGCAGGACGACCATCACGAGCATCGCCATGCCGACCTTGCGGAGCGGGGTGTTCATGCCTGCGCGCCCCCGTTCGCCGGCGGGCGCTGCACGAGCACCGTGTGCGCTTCGGCGATCGGCGCCTGCGGTTGCTGCGGCTTCGGCCGGGCGCCGGGCCTGCGGGCGGCGTCGGAGATCCGCAGCAGCAGCGCGACCAGGATGTAGTTCGCGAGCAGCGACGAACCACCCTTGGAGAGGAAGGGGGCGGTGATACCGGTCTCCGGGATGAGTTTCGTGACGCCGCCGACGACGACGAAGATCTGCATGACCATGGTGAACGCCAGCCCGCCGCCGAGCAGCTTGCCGAACGTGTCGCGCACGGCGAGCGCGCTCCGCATGCCGCGCATCGCCACCAGCAAGTACAGCATCAGGACCGCGGCGAGCCCGATGAAGCCGAGCTCTTCGCCGATCGACGCGGTGATGAAGTCGGTGGCGGCCTCGGGCACCATGTCCGGCCGGCCCGCGCCGAGGCCGGTGCCGCCGACGCCACCGGTGCCGAGCCCGAACAGGCCCTGCGCCAGCTGGTAACCGCCGCCGGCGTCGTCGTAGGTGGCCAGCGGGTCCAGCCAGTTGGCCACGCGCTGCTGCACGTGCCCGAAGAGGTTGTAGGCGATCACGCAGCCGACGACGAAGAAGCTCAGCCCGAGCACGACCCAGATGGCCCGCTCGGTCGCCACGTAGAGCATCACCAGGATGACGCTGAAGAACAGCAGCGACGTGCCGAGGTCCTTCTCGAACACCAGGACGCCGATGCAGACGACGGCGGAGATCAGGATCGGGCCCAGGTCACGGGCTCGCGGCAGCTCGACGCCGAGGAACTTCTTGCCCGCCACCATGAACAGGTCGCGCTTCGACACCAGGAACGAGGCGAAGAAGATCATCAGCAGGATCTTCGCGAACTCGCCCGGCTGGATCGAGAAGCCCGGCAGCTTCAGCCACACCTTGGCGCCGTTGACCTCGGACAGGCTCGACGGCAGCAGCGCGGGCAGCGCGAGCGCGACGATGCCGATCAGGCCGGCGGTGTAGCCGTAGCGGGTCAGCGTGCGGTGGTCGTTGACGACCACCAGCACCACGATGAACAACGCCAGCGAGACGACCGTGAACAGCACCTGCTTGGTGACGTCCGGCGAGAAGTCCTTGCCGTTCTGCAGCGCCTTCTCGGCCTGGGCCAGGTCGATCCGGTGGATCATCACCAGGCCGATGCCGTTGAGCAGCGCGACGCAGGGGAGCAGCACCGGGTCCGCGTACGGCGCCCACTTGCGCACCGCGAGGTGCGCCCCGGTCAGCACGCCGAGGTAGGCGAGCCCGAGCCAGAGGATCGACGCGGTGAGTTCCTGCTCCTGGTTCGCCTCCACCAGGACCAACGCGATGGTCACGATGAAGGCCGCGAACCCCAGCAGCACCAGTTCGGTGTTGCGCCGGGTCGGCACGTCGCGCGGCGGGTTCGTCTGGAACTGCGCCGCCAGCGGCTCGGCGGTGTTCGCGGCAGGCTGGCTCATCAGTTACCGCCTCCCGTCGTCGGTGCCGTCGAACTCGGCGTCGAGCAGTCCCTCCCCGCAGGCTGGTTCGCCGACGACGGAGCTGTGGAACCGGCCGGTGCCGACGGAGTCGTCGTCGGCGTGACCGAAGGCGTCGGCGTCGGGGACGGCTGGGTCCCCGCCGGCGCGCAGTTGTTCAAGCGCTTGTGCAGCTGCAGGAAGTCGTCGATGTACTTCCGGGCGTCGTCGAGGCTGTCCTTCTTGACGCCGTTCTGCACCGCCAGCCGAGCGTCCTCCTGGAGCTGGTTGACGCGCAGCTTGTCCGTGCACACCTGGTTCGGCGGGCACGAGCCCTGCTCGTAGGTGTGCAGGTCGATGCCGAGGATGCTGCCGGGGACGCCGCGGTAGATCACGACCTCCTGGTCCGCACCTTCGCCGACATAGTACTGACTCAGCACGAAGTAGCGGGTGGCGATGGCGGCCGCGGCGAGCACCACGAGCACCACCAGCGCGCCGGCCAGCCAGCGGAACCGCTTCCGGCGCTTGGCCTTGGGGTCCACGGTGGGCTGCGGCAGCTCCTGGCGCGGCTGCGGCGGGGGCTGGGTCAGCGCCCGGGCGCGCGCCGCGGGCGAGTCGCCCTGGTGCCGCTCGTCGCTGCCGTCCCCGGCGGCGCCGCCCACGATGGGCGCGTCCTCCCCGAAGTCGACGTCGACGACGTCGGCGATGATCACCGTGACGTTGTCGGTGCCGCCGCCCTTGAGCGCCAGCTCGATCATCCGGTCCGCGCACTGCTGCGGGTCCGGGATCTGCACGGCCTCCGCGAGCGTCTCGTCGCTGACCATGCCGGACAAGCCGTCCGAGCAGATCAGGTACCGATCGCCTGGGCGCGCTTCACGCACGGTGAGGCTCGGCTCGACCTCGTGCCCGGTCAGCGCCTTCAGCAGCAGCGACCGCTGGGGGTGCACCGCCGCCTCTTCGGGCGTGATCCGGCCTTGTTCGAGCAGTTCGTTGACGAAACTGTCGTCGCGCGTGATCTGCGCGAACTGGCTGCCCCGGAACAGGTAGGCGCGCGAGTCGCCGACGTGCACGAGGCCCAGCCGGGTCCCGGCGAACAGCACGGCGGTGAGCGTGGTGCCCATCCCGTCGAGGTCCGGGTCCTGCGAGACGAGCTCGGCGATCGCGGCGTTGCCGTTCGCCACCGCCTCGCGCAGCTGGGCGAGGAGGTCGTCACCCGGCTCGTCGTCGTCGAGCGGGGCGAGGGAGGCGATGACGACCTTGCTGGCCACTTCGCCCGCCGCATGCCCACCCATGCCGTCGGCGAGCGCGAGCAGGCGAGGGCCGGCGTACACGGAGTCCTGGTTGCTCGAACGCACCAGGCCCCGGTCGCTGCGGGCTGCATAGCGGAGGACGAGAGTCATGGGCGAAGCTCGATCACCGTCTTGCCGATCCGGATGGGGACTCCGAGCGGGACCCGGAGGGGTGCAGTGACCTTAGCCCGGTCCAGATAAGTGCCGTTGGTCGAGCCCAGATCTTCCACGTACCAGTCCTCACCGCGCTGGGCGATCCGGGCGTGCCGGGTCGACGCGTAGTCGTCGTCGAGCACCAACGTGGAGTCGTCGGCGCGGCCGATCAGGATCGGCCTGCCGTCCAGCGCGATGCGGGTCCCGGCGAGCGCCCCATGGGTCACCAGCAGCTGCTGCGGCGACTTCCCGCCGCGCGGCTTCTTCTCCTTCTTGCGCCCGAACGTCGGCACCTGGACACGCATGCCCGACGCCGCGTAGAGGTCCGAGCGGACGACTCTGAGCGCAGCGAACACGAAGAGCCAGAGCAGCACGAGGAAGCCCACCCTGGTGAGTTGTACGACCAGCTCTGGCACTTGGTGTGTCCGCTCCCGACTCTTCCGTGCAGCCGCGACGCGGGTACGCCGCGGTCCCCCCGCACGTCAATTCTGCGGGAACAGTATTTCGCGCCCGGAGTCAGCCCTGTGTACGGAACACCAAGGACGAATGCCCCACTCGGATGACGTCACCGTCCGCGAGCTGCCAGGTCTGCACCGGGGTGCCGTTCACGGTCGTGCCGTTCGTCGACCCGATGTCGGCGAGCGTCGCGCTCTGGCCGTCCCAGGTGATCTCCAGGTGACGGCGCGAGACACCGGTGTCGGGGAGCCGGAAGTCCGCGTCCTGGCCACGGCCCACGACGTTGCCACCCTGCTTCAGGGAGTACGTCCGGTTCGAGCCGTCGTCCAGCTGCAGGCTCGCCGCGAGCTGACGCGCCGCCGCGGGGGCGCCGTAGCCACCCTGCTGCTGCGCGTACGGGTCGCCGGCCGGCTGGCCGTACGCCTGCTGCTGGCCGTACTGGTCGTAGCCGCCCTGCTGCTGCTGGCCGCCGTACTGGTCGTAGCCACCCTGCTGGTAGCCGCCCTGGTCGTACCCGCCGCCCTGCTGGGGCTGCGCGTAACCGCCCTGGTCGTAGCCGCCACCCTGGGGGGGCTGGGCGTAACCCTGGTCGTAGCCACCCTGCGGGGGCTGCTGGGCGTACCCGCCCTGCTCGTAGCCACCCTGCTGGTAGCCGCCCTGCTCATAGCCACCGGCTGGGGGCTGCTGACCGTAGCCGCCCTGCTCATAGCCACCGGCCGGGGGCTGCTGACCGTAGCCGCCCTGCTCGTAGCCGCCCTGCTGCTGGCCGTAACCCTGGTCGTACCCGGGCTGCTGGCCACCCTGCTGTCCGTAGCCGTACTGGCCCTGCTGGCCGTACGGGTCACCCTGGTCGTATTGGCCGTAGCCGGGGGGCTGGCTCATTGCTGGGTCTCCTGCGTTGCTGGGTCGTGCCGACCGCGGTGAACCGGCGCCTGCGGGGCGGGCGTCGGGATCGACGGACGAACGGGTCTTGAACTGTCCAGTATGCAGCGCCTCGTTGCGCTCGAGTGATACGACGACGTCACCATAGGTGTCCAGGCCTTCGGCGGCGAGGTGTTCGGCCACCGCCTTGGCCAGCACCTGGGTGACGCGTTGCTCGTCACCGGCCATGCGCTCGTGGTCAGCCGTCCCCAAGGACACGATGTAGTGATTCGGGGCGAGCTGCCGACCGCCTGCCAGCTCACGAACGTTCTCCTCACTCTCCCGCTCGAGTGCGATCGCCACTTCCTGCGTGACGACGTTGCCACCGAACATGCGCGCGAAAGTGTTCCCCACCAGGTTCTCGAGTCGCCTGTCGAATCTCTCAGCGCGGCCCACCGGGGAAAACCTCCTCACACTTGTGCTTGCGCCCCGATCCTATCCGGGTGAGCGAGCCTCGACACGGCCCCCGGTGAAACCGGTGCGAACGACCTGCTAGTGTTCTCCTCGCTGCCGCAAGGAAGCACTCGGGCGAGTGGCGGAATGGCAGACGCGCACGGTTCAGGTCCGTGTGTCCGAAAGGACGTGAGGGTTCAACTCCCTCCTCGCCCACGCTGTTCAGAGCCCCGGTCGCTAGCGCGACCGGGGCTCTTCCCGTTGTCCTTGTGTCTCCCGGGGGCCGAGCCCCCCGGACCCCCCACGGTGCCTTCTCTCACCTTCCAGCGTGGCTGAGCGGGGTCGTTGTGGGCTCGGTGCGGGGGTTTTTGGGGTTTGGTTTGGTGGTGAATATCACCCGTTTGGCTCTGCGTGGTGTTCGCTTGGGGCTTAGGTGTGGGTGTATTTAGGCCCTTGTCAGGCTGGGGTCAGGGCTATCGACAGGCGCATCTGCAGCGCTGCGGCTGGCCGAGCAGAGTGCCTCGGCTGAGCCTCTGGTGTCGGCTTGATGGCTCGGTCAGGTTGTTGTCTTGGTGATCCAGTCCGCCAGGACGTCCGTCCGGGATGTTGTTTCGATGCCCGCGTGGGGGCAGCCGGGGCCCGTTGCCTCCAGGGCCACCAGGCCTGCCGGGGTGAAGTACGGGGCTCCCGAGTCGTACGTGCAGGCGCTCGTGGTGATGGCCGGGGCCGCGCCGCGGACTCCCAGGGTGGTCGGGGCCACCGTGGCCACCGCTACCGTGCCCTGCTGCATCCGGGTGGCCGGCTTGGGGTTCGTGCTGGTCAGGCTGCCCCAGCCCGCCAAGGTCAGCTGGTCGCCCACCTTGGGGAGCGCGCGGTTGAGCGGCAGGGGCTTCACCGTGCTCACCGGGGTGTCCAGGCGGGCCAGCGCGACGTCGTTCTCCTTCGCCTGGACCACCTCGGTCACCTTGCGGGCCACCCCGGACTCGATGCCCTCGTCCGTGAGGCCCAGCGTCGCCGTCGTCGGGTAGGGGACCTTGCCCGAGACGCGGTTGCGGGCCGCGTCGTGGAAGCAGTGGCCTGTGGTGAGGAGCCATCCGGGCGCGACCAGCGCGCCCGTGCAGTAGCTGCTGTACGTCGAACCGTCCGGGCGGGGGATCTTCGTCATCGCGAGCTTCGCGACGAACCCGAACTGACCCTGGGGGACGTCTGAACCGTTGGCGATCCCTGGCGCGGCCAAGGCGGCAGGGGCGGTGGTGATGGTCAGGACAACAGCGGCTAGCAGGGCGCGCAGGCGCATTCTTCCCCTTCGTCGAATCGATGATCGACGTTCGAGGTTATTGCCGCCGCCGGGCTGGGGGGAATTCCCTGGCCGGGCGTCACCCGTTGGCCCACCGGGTGACGCCCGGAAGGAGTCAGCCCGTGTGCGAAGAGATCCAATCCGCGACGACGTCCACCCGCGACGTCGTCTCGAGCTGGTTGTGGGGGCAGTCCGGGCCGGACGACTCCACGGACACCAGCTGGCCGCCGGTGCCGGCCGCGACGAAGTACGGCGCGCCCGAGTCGTACACGCAGGCGCTCGTCGTCGACGTCGGAGCCACGCCCTGCACGCCCAGCGTCGAGGTGGCGACCTGGCCGACCTTCACGGTGCCCTGCTGCAGCTTCGTCGACGGCGTCGGGTTGGTGGCGGTGAGGCTGCCCCAGCCGGCGAGCGTCAGCTGCTGGCCGAGCGACGGCGTGAGCCGGTTGACCGTCAGCGGCGTGATGCCGGTGACGTCGGCGTCGAGGGTGGCGATGGCGATGTCGTTCGCGGCGGCCTGGTAGACGGTCACCACGTTGCGCGTCACGCCCGGCGTGCTCTGGTTGACCGTGCCGAGCAGCACCGACGTCGGGTACAGCACCGGGCCGGAGACGCGGACGCGGTTCGCGTCGTGGAAGCAGTGGCCGGCGGTGATGATCCACTTCGCCGCGATCAACGCGCCCGAGCAGGCGCTGTTGTACTTCGTTCCGTCGGGCTTCGGGATGTTCGTCATCGTGAGTTTCGCGGCGAACTTGAACTGGCCCGCCGGGACGTCGGATCCGTTGGCCACGGCCGAAGCCGGGCCCGCGGTCGCGAGACCGGCGGCGAGGGTGAGCAGGGCAGCGGAAAGCACAGCGCGGACGCGCATCGGTGGATCCCCCTTGTCACGCACCGGCGGCTCGCGCCGGTGATCACCTTCGAGCGTAGCGACGGCGCGCGGGGTCGGAATGCGCTGCACGGAGTAAGAAAACGGCCCCGACGCCTCGCGTCGGGGCCGTTTTGCCGGGAATCAGCCGATGTGCGCGGCGATCCAGTCCGCGACGACGTCGACGCGCGCGGTGGTCTCGGCCTGGTCGTGGGGGCAGTCCGGGCCGTCGCTCTCGATGGAGACCAGGCGGCCACCGCTCTTGCCTGTGGGCACGAAGTACGGGGCGCCCGAGTCGTAGGTGCACGCGCTCGTCGTCGACGTCGGGGCGAAGCCCGTCACGCCGGTGTAGAGCGGGTCGACCGTCGCGACCTTCATCAGGCCCTGCTGCAGCTTCGTGCCCGGCGTCGGGTCGACCGACGTCAGGCTGCCCCAGCCGGCGAGCACGACCTTCTGGCCCACGACCGGCGCCTTGTGGCTGACCGAAAGCGGCTCGATGCCGAAGACCGGCTTGTCCAGCTCGGCGATCGCGATGTCGTTGCTCGGTGACTGGTACACCGTCACGACGTTGCGCGTGATCCCCGGCTTGTCGACCGTGGTGGTGCCCAGCAGCACCGACGTCGGGTACGGGACCGGACCGGAGACCGGGTTGCGGGCCGCGTCGTGGAAGCAGTGGCCGGCGGTGACGATCCACTTCTTGGCGATCAGCGAACCCGAGCACGCGCTGTTGTACTTCGTGCCGTCGGTGCGCGGGATGTCCGTCATGGTCAGCTTCGCGGCGAACTTGAACGTCCCCTGCGAGACGTCGGCGCCGTTGGCCACGGCCGATGCCGGTGCCGCGGTGACGACGGCCGCGGCGAGCGCGAACAGACCTGCGGAAAGCAAAGCGCGGATGCGCATTCTCAACCCCCTGGTTGGGCCGGCTTCCGGCCGGCGATGGGGGCGAGGGTAGCGAAACCCGGTGCGGCGGTGGCGGGAAGTCCCGCCACCGCCGGGGAAATCAGTTCACGCCGACCAGGTCGACGACGAAGATGAGGGTCTCGCCGGGCTTGATGACGCCGCCCGCGCCGCGGTCGCCGTAGCCGAGGTGCGGCGGGATGACGAGCTTGCGCCGGCCGCCGATCTTCATCCCCGCGACACCCTGGTCCCAGCCGGAGATGACCTGGCCGGCGCCGAGGCCGAAGCGCAGGGGCTCGTTGCGGTTCCAAGAGGCGTCGAACTCTTCGCCGGTCGAGTGCGCGACACCGACGTAGTGCACGGTGACGGACTTGCCGGGCGTGGCCTCGACGCCGTCGCCGACGGTGATGTCGGTGATCTCGAGGTCGGCCGGCGGGGTGCCGTCCGGGCGGTCGATCTGGGGCTTTTCCAAGGTCATGGCAGCCACCGTACCCACGCGCGCGAGGCTGCGCCGTTCGGACTACGCCCAAGGGCTGAAAAACGCGAAAACTCTTCACATGTGTGCTACTGCTCGGTAGCGTGCGCTTCGTCACTCTCCTTGACCTGCGAGGGAGCCCTGATGCGACGCGGCATCCGTACCCTGACCTTGACGGCTTTGGCGGGCTTGGTCGCCGGGCTCACCCAGGTCGCTGTCACCGCTCCGGCCGCCGAGGCGGCCGCGGCACCCAACGACTACTGCGGCGGGCAGTGCAGCGACATCCTGCCGCCCGGTGAGAACGGCAACGCCACCCTCGCGGACATCCTGGCGCACAAGGTGCTCGGCACCCGCCCGGCGCACGCGGCCGACCAGCTCGGCAAGTACTCCTCGCTGGCCGGCGGCTACCAGACGCTGACCACCGGGACGATCAACCAGTACTTCAACGACTCGTCGTTCGGCGTCGCCGCCGACCAGGTCGCCAGCACGACCCAGCCGCGCTCCGACGTGACGATCGTGCGGGACAAGGCACTCGGCGTCCCGCACATCACCGGCACCACCCGCGCCGGCACCGAGTTCGGCGCCGGGTACGCGGCCGGGCAGGACCGGCTGTGGCTGATGGACGTCCTGCGCCACGCGGCCCGCGGCCAGGTGACGTCGTTCGCCGGCGGCGCCGCGGCCAACCGGGAGCTGGAGCAGAGCTTCTTCGCCAACGCGCCCTACACCGAAGCCGAGCTGCAGCAGCAGATCGACAACGTCGCCGCGAAGGGCCCGCGCGGCGCGCAGGGCCTCGCCGACGCGCAGGCGTACGTCGACGGCATCAACAAGTACATCTCCGACTCCCACAGCGGCCGCTACTTCCCGGGCGAGTACGTGCTCACCGGGCACGTCGACGCGATCACCAACGCCGGCACCATCGACCCGTTCAAGCTGACCGACCTGGTCGCGCTCGCCTCGCTGGTCGGCGCCGAGTTCGGCGCCGGCGGTGGCGGCGAGGTGCAGAACGCCGTCGCGAAGCTGGCGCTGCAGGAGCAGTACGGCGCGGTGCAGGGCGAGAAGGTCTGGCAGAGCCTGCGGTCCGAGGACGATCCCGAGGCCGTCAAGACGCTGCACGACGGGCAGACGTTCCCGTACGGCAAGACCCCGGCCAACGCCGTCGGCCAGGCCCTGCCGGACAAGGGGTCGGTGACGCCGCAGCAGCTGGTGTTCGACCAGACCGGCTCGGCGTCGACCGCGACTCCGTCCACTGTGGACGTCCCGGCCCCGGCCGCGCAGGAGCCCGCCCGCGGGATGTTCGACAACGGCGTGCTGCCGGGCGACATGCTGACCGACAAGCACGGCATGTCGAACGCGCTCGTCGTGTCCGGCTCGAAGACCGCCAGCGGCCACCCGGTCGCCGTCTTCGGCCCGCAGACCGGGTACTTCGCGCCGCAGCTGCTCATGCTGCAGGAACTGCAGGGCCCGGGCATCAGCGCCCGCGGCGCGGCCTTCGCCGGGCTGAGCATGTACGTGCTGCTGGGCCGCGGCCAGGACTACTCGTGGAGCGCGACGACGTCGGCGCAGGACATCATCGACACCTACGCGCTGAACCTGTGCGACCCGAGTGGCAAGGCGCCGACGAAGGACTCGAACTACTACACCTACAAGGGCCAGTGCCTCCCGATGGACACCGTGGAGGTCAAGAACTCCTGGAACCCGACGGTGGCCGACGGCACCGCGGCCGGCTCGTACACGTTGCGCAGCTACCGCACGAAGTACGGCCCGGTGCTCAGCCGGGCGACGGTCGGCGGCAAGCCCGTGGCGTACGCGCAGCTGCGGTCCTCGCTCTTCCACGAGGCCGACTCGCTGATCGGCTTCCAGGAGCTGAACGACCCGGGCTACGTCAAGTCCGCGGCGGACTTCCAGAAGGCCGCGGCCGACATCAACTTCACGTTCAACTGGTTCTACGCCGACTCGAAGGACGTCGCGTACTTCAACTCCGGCGCCAACCCGGCCCGGCAGTCCAATGTGGACCCGAACATGCCGGTGTGGGGTGACCAGGGGCACGACTGGACCGGCTGGAACCCGGCGGGCAACGTCGCGACCTACACCCCGGCGTCGCAGCACCCGCAGTCGGTCAACCAGGACTACTACGTCAGCTGGAACAACGCGCAGGCCAACGGCTACGCGGCCGCCGGCGCCGACAAGTCCGCCGTGCACCGCGTCGACCTGCTCGACACGCGCGTCAAGACGATGATCCTCACCGGCACCAAGGTCACCCGGCTCAACCTGACCCAGGCGATGGAGGACGCCGCGCTGGCCGACCTGCGTGCCGAGCGCGTCCTGCCACTGCTGCTGCAGGTGCTCGACAAGACGCCGACCACCGGTGCGGCCGCCGATGCCGAGGCGAAGCTGAAGGCGTGGATGGCCAACGGCCACCAGCGGACGGAAACCACGCCCGGCAGCAAGGCGTACGCCGACGCCGACGCGATCCGGATCTTCGACGCGTGGTGGCCGCTGCTGGTCCAGGCCGAGTTCAAGCCGGGCATGGGCGACAACGCCTACAACGCGATGACGGGCGTGCTGGGCATCAACGAGAGCCCGTCCGGTTTCCAGAACGGCAACGGCCAGCACACCGGCCAGCCGCACAAGGGCTCGTCGTTCCAGTTCGGCTGGTGGGGGTACGTCAGCAAGGACATCCGGCAGGTGCTCGGCCAGCCGGTGGCCGGCCCGCTCGGCAGCACGTTCTGCGGCGGCGGCAACGTCACCACGTGCCGCCAGGCGCTCGTCGACTCGCTGACCACCGCCGCGGGCCAGGCCGCGAACACCGTCTACCCCGGTGACGCGAGCTGCGCCGCGGGTGACCAGTGGTGTGCCGACACCATCGTGCACAACGCGCTGGGCGGCATCACGCAGGACAAGATCAGCTGGCAGAACCGCCCGACGTTCCAGCAGGTCGTCGAGTACACCGCGCACCGCGGCGACAACATCGCCAACCTCGCGCCGGGGAAGACGGTCAGCGCCACCAGCGCCGAAACCGGCTTCTACCCCTCACCGGCGTCGAACGCGATCGACGGGAACGCCTCGACCCGCTGGGCCAGCGACTGGAGCGACGACCAGGCGATCACCGTCGACCTCGGGTCGGTGCAGCCGGTCTCGCGGGTGCAGCTCAGCTGGGAATCGGCGTACGGCAAGGGTTACAAGATCCAGACCTCGCCGGACGCCGTGCACTGGACGGACTCGGCGGTCGTCACGGACGGCAACGGCGGGCAGGACAACGTGTCCTTCGCGCCGACGCAGGCCCGGTTCGTGAAGCTGCAGGGCGTCCAGCGCGGCACGAAGTACGGCTACTCGCTCTACGAGTTCGAGGTCTACGCCCACTGAGACCAGGTCGGCTCGCCCGCGGACGCGCGGGCGGGCCGGCCGTCTTCGTCACAGTGACCAGCGGATGACCTGCGGTTACGGTGATCACATGGACGACTGGACGCCCCGCACCAAGGCCATCGCCGCCGGCCGGCCGCACGGTCCCGGTGAGCCGCTGAACACCCCGCTCGTCGCCACCAGCACGTACCAGGCCGGTGGCGATTTCGTCTACGCGCGCGGCGACGGCACGCCGACCTGGCACGCGCTCGAGGAGACCATCGGGGCGCTCGAAGGCGGCTACGCGACGGCGTTCGCGTCCGGCGTCGCCACTCTGTCGGCGGTCCTGGACCTGCTGCCGGTCGGGTCGCGGGTGGTCGTCCCGACGTTCAGCTACGCCGTGACGCGCGGGGTGCTCGCCCACGCGCAGAAGCTCGGCAAGCTCGCCGTCACCGAGCTCGAGCCGACCGACACGGCCGCCTGGGTGGCCGAGGCCGCGACGTCCGACCTGGTCTGGCTCGAGTCGCCGACCAACCCGACGCTCGACGTCATGGAGATCGAGACCATCGCCGCCGCCGCGCGGGGCCGGGTCGTCGTCGACAACACCTTCGCCACGCCGTTGCAGCAGCGGCCGCTGGAACTGGGCGCCGACGTCGTCGTGCACAGCGCGACCAAGCTCATCGGCGGGCACAGTGACCTGCTGCTGGGGATCACCGTGGCCAAGGACCCGGCGGTGGCCGACGAGCTGCGCGGCGCGCGGACCCGCGTCGGGTCGACGCCGGGCGCGCTGGAGGCGTGGCTCGCGCTGCGGGGCCTGCGGACGATGCCGGTGCGGCTCGCCGAGCAGTCCCGCACGGCCGCGCTGCTGGCCGGGCGCCTCGACGGGCACCCGGCGGTGACGCGGGTGCGCTACCCGGGTTTCGGGATGATGGTCGCGTTCGAACTGGCCGACGCCGAAGCCGCCGACAAGCTCTGTTCGACGGTCCGGCTGATCCGCCCCGCGACGAGCCTCGGCGGCGTGGAAAGCCTGGTCGAGCGGCGGGCGTGGCTGCCGGGTGAGGAGCGGGTGCCGGCCGGTTTGGTCCGGTTCAGCGTCGGCCTCGAAGATCCGGAAGACCTCTGGCGCGATTTGTCCATCGCCCTCGCGGAGTAACACCAACGGCGGAATCGTCGATAGTCGCGGCATCGCAGTTCAATGCCGTTGGGAGTCTGACCGTGGGTAGAACGCTGAACCGAGTCGCGGGGATCGTTTCCGCGGGCGCGCTGATCACCTTCGCCGCCGCACCGGCCGCATTCGCGCAGACGGACGAGACGACGACCGCGCCGTCGACCACGGAGACGACCACCTCCACCTCGGAGACGACCACCACGACGACGGTCCCGAGCACCTCGGAGACCACGACGGCACCGACCACCCCGGTGACGACCACCGGGACGACCCCGGCCGACCCGACCACCGACGTCACCAAGACGACGACGCCGGAGACCACGACCACGACGGCCGGGCCGCCCTCGGACGGCTACCAGGACAACACCGGCCACGGCTTCGTCGGCGTCGGCGGTGAAGGCGTCCTGGTCATCAACTGCGCGGCGGGCGCGCCCGGGAACGTGGCGACCCAGTACCTCGACGTCACCGGCGGCCCGGACCAGGACGAGTCCGACGGCCGGACCTGGAACTACTCCGTGCGCGTCAACGGCCTGCCCCCGGGCACGACCACCGGCAAGTTCAGCTGGACCTGCGCCGGCGTCGACGGCGAAGGCGTCGTCGACTTCGAGCAGGCGCCGCCGCCGGAGACCAGCACCACGACCAGCGCGCCGACGACGACCAGCGGCACCACGACCAGCGCGCCGTCGAGCACCGCGCCGATCACCGCGCCGATCACGACGTCGAGCGGGCCGAGCACGTCGACCACCACCAGCACCCCCGGCAACGCCGCACCGAAGGCCCAGGTCAAGGTCACGCCCCACGGCGGGGTCGAGACGGGCTTCGGCGGCACGGCCTGGTGACCGTCCGCCGGGCGGTCGCGGCGGTCGCCGCGGTCGCCCTCGCGCTGACGCTGGCCGCTTGCGGCTCCGGCGAGCCGCCGAAAGCGGCACCCGCGCCGGTGCCGTCGTCGGTCCCGGTGACCGCGCCGTTCAAGGGCCTGCGCCCGACGTCGGTGAAGATCCCCAAGATCGGCGCGGAGTCCAGCCTGCTCGCGGTCGCCGTCAAGACGGACGGCTCGATCTCCGTCCCGTCGGTGCACACGCCGATGCAGGCGGCTTGGTACAAGCTCTCGCCGGTGCCCGGCGACGTCGGCCCGGCGATCGTGCTCGGCCACGTCGACGGCGACAAGAAGCCCGGCATCTTCTACAAGCTCAAGGACCTCGCGCCCGGCGACGAGGTGGACGTCGACCGCAGCGACGGCGAGAAGCTGAAGTTCGTCGTGGACCACGTCACGCAGGTCCCTAAGGACACGTTCCCGAAGGACGCGGTGTACGGCAACAGCGACAAGCCGGAACTGCGGCTGATCACGTGCGGCGGGGTGTTCGACCACGCCGCGCACAGCTACGAGGACAACATCGTCGTCTACGCGAACCTAGCCAACGCCTGATCCCTTGTACGGGAACGACTTCGGCGCGACCGCCGACGGGTCGACCCACTTGCGCATGCCCGCGTCGCAGGCGGCGTAGCCCCAGTTGATCAGCTGGTCCTGCAGTCGCTCCGACGTGCGCGTCAGCCGGGTGCTCGTCACGGCCAGCGCGTGGGTCTGCTCGACCGGCGCGGGCAGCGCGTCCGGCAGCTCGAAGTGCTCGATGTCGCTGTAGGTCGCCCAGTACGTCCCGGCGTACGTCTTGTCCTGGTACGACTTCAGCAGCGTGCCGGTGCGCAGCTCGCGGACCTGGTTGTCCATCACGGTCAGCACGCGCAGCAGCTGCATCGGCCAGTTCCGCTTCGGGTTGTCCTCGTGCAGCATCTTCTTGCCGGCGTCGCTGACCAGGACGACCGCGCGCTGGTTCTCGATCGGGTCCAGGCCGAGGTTGTCGTACACACCCGCGTCGCTGAGCACGATCTTGCGGTCCGCCTGGTTCGGGTCGGGGATCACGACCGGCGAGAGCAGTGGCGGGAACGCCGACGACGCGGCGACGGCGGTGGCCAGCGGGATCTGCCCGTGCGGCCCGTCCTGCCGGAAGAACCACCACAGCGAGCCGTCTTGCAGGCTGGTCGCGGTGAACACGAAGTGCGGGCCCGAGGGGTCGAGCTGGTCGAGGCGGAAGTCGTCGAAGAGGTGCTTCGCGTAGACGCGCGCGAGTTCTTCGCCGGCACTGCGCCACGGGATGAACATCGCCTTGAGCGTCACCGGGACGTCGAGGTTCGTCCGGGCCAGCTTCCGGATCGGTTCCACGACGAACTTGCCGAAGTTGTCCGCGATGCCGTCGTCGCCGAAGGACAGCTGGTGCCACGCGTGGGCCAGGACGCCGGCCGCGATCGAGCCGCCGGACACGCTGGAGACGGTGGTCAGCTTCGGCAGCCAGCCGAGTTCGTTGAGGCGCCAGAGCGCGCCGGTGTGGAAGAGCATCGCGCGGTAGCCGCCGCCGGACAGGGCCAAGCCGACGCCGCTGCGTTCCGTGGAATCCACCCGGCCGAGTGTATTACCGCAGCAAGGGGGTCAGCAGCGGGCGTTGCCCGGCCGGGACGTATTCGGCGTAGTTGTCGTACAACGCCTGTTTGGCCAGCTGTGACGCGCCGGCGCCGTCGGCCGCGCGGACCGCGTCGAGGACTTCGGCGTGGTGCGCGAGCCAGGTGCGCATCAGCGACGTCCGGTTGCTGGCGTGCTCCAGCTTGTCCTCGATCAGCTCCAGCACGACCCCGCGGACGACTTCCTCGCTGACCACCAGCAACGGGTTCCGCGAGCTCCGGGCGATGACTTCGTGGAACGCGACGTCCGCGCGGCTGAACTCGGCGTACCCGCGTGAGACGCCTTCGCGCATCGCGTCGAGGGCTTCGGCCAGGCCGGTCAGGTCGTCGTCGGTGCGCAGCTCCGCGGCGAGCAGGTGCGCCGAGCCGTCGAGGATCATCCGGAACTGCAACAGCTCGGCGAGCCCGACGTGGTCGGCGCGCGCGAGCCGGTGCATCGAGCGGTGCAACGCCACCGGGGACGCGGCCAGCACCTCGGGCCCGCGCGGATCGCCGGGCCGCGAACGGATCATTTCGGCGGCCTGCAAAACCCGCAGGGCTTCGCGGATCGTCGAGCGCCCGACGCCGAACTGGATCATCAGCTCGCGCTCGCTGGGCAGGCGTTCTCCCGGTTTGAGCGCCCCGCTGACCACGGCCTGCTCGATCTGCTCGACGACCCGCTCGTACGCGCGGACCGGAGCCACCGGTTCGAACCGCATCCTTGACCTCGACGTCCGTCGCGTGCAGGCTACTGGTCAGACCAGTGTACCTACCTGGAGGCCAGATGAAAGCCCGGATTCACGTGCTGGCGGCGGCGCTGCTGCTCGTGGTGTCCGGCTGCTCGGCCGGCTCGTCGGCGAGCGTTTCCGCTGGTCCGGACACACTTTCCGTCGGTTTCACGGCGGAGCCGGCCAACTTCGACTTCACCAAGACCGACGGTGCCGCGATCCCGCAGGCGTTGCTCTACAACGTCTACGAAGGCCTGGTGAAGCTCGATTCGCAGGGTCGCGTGGTGCCGTTGCTCGCGAAGTCGTGGACCATCAGCCCGGACCGGAAGACCTACGACTTCCAGCTGCGGCAAGGGGTCGAGTTCAGCAACGGCGCGCCGTTCACCGCCGAGGACGTCAAGTTCTCGCTGCTGCGCGTGAAGACCGACTGGACGATCTCGATCAAGTCCACAATGGACGTCGTCGACCACGTCGACGTCGTGGCGCCGGACCACGCGCGGGTCGTGCTGTCGAAGCCGTCGAACGGCTGGCTGTTCAGCCTCACGAGCCGGCTCGGCGCGATGTTCAGCCCCACCGGTGTGGCCGACCTGGCGAACAAGCCGATCGGCACCGGGCCGTACGTCGTGGCGGCCCGCAAGCGCGGCGACTCCGTCGTGCTCAAGGCGAATCCCGCGTACTGGGGCCGGGAACCGGCGTATCGGACAGTTGTACTGAAGTACATCAAGGACCCGACCGCGCTGAACAACGCGCTGTACAGCAACGGCATCGACGTCATCTCCGCGATCACCGCGCCCGACTCGATCCCGCAGTTCCAGGCCGACGACCGGTTCCAGGTGGTGCAGGGCACGTCGAACAGCGAGGTCACGCTGGCGTTCAACAACAAGCGCGCGCCGCTGACCGACCCGCGCGTCCGCCAGGCGCTGACGTACGCGATCGACCGGAAGGCGTTGCTGGACACGGCGTGGGCCGGGCGCGGCACGTTGATCGGCAGCATGGTCCCGCCGACCGACCCCTGGTACGAGGACCTGGCGAACGTCCACCCGTTCGACCCCGGGAAGGCGAAGGCGCTGCTGAGCGAGGCCGGCGCGACGAACCTGAACCTGCGCATGCGGATCCCGAACCTGCCCTACGCCGTGTCGGCCGCGCAGGTCGTCCAGTCGCAGCTGGCCGACGTCGGCGTCCGGACGACCATCGAGCCGCTCGACTTCCCGGCCGTCTGGCTGAAGCAGGTGTTCACCGACCACGACTACGACCTGTCGATCATCCAGCACGTCGAGGCCCGTGACATCACGACGTTCGGCAAGCCGACGTACTACTGGGGCTACGACAACAAGCGTGTCCAGCAGCTGCTCGCCGAAGCCGACAGCGGGACGCCGGAGCAGCAGGTCGCGGACATGAAACTCGTGGCCGAGCAGCTCAACACGGACGCCGCCGCGGACTGGCTCTTCCTGTTCCCCAACGTGATCGTGGCGAAGGCCAAGGTCGGCGGGTTCGCGGCCAACCAGGTCAGCGAGTCGTTCGACCTGACCGGGCTGGTGCCGCGATGACCGCCAAGGTGTTGCGCCGGGTGGCGATCTTCGTGGTCAGCGTGCTGGTCGCGTCGATCGTCGTGTTCCTCTTCATGGCCGTGCTGCCGGGTGATCCGGCGCAGGTCGCGCTCGGCGTCAACGCGACGCCGGAGCTGCTCGCCAAGACCCGCGCCGAGTTCGGCATCGACCGGCCGCTGGTCACGCAGTACTTCGACTGGATCGGCGGCGTGCTGCACGGCGACTTCGGCCGTTCCTACGTCACGCGCGACACCATCGGCCCGCAGCTGCTCGACCGCCTCGGCGTCACGCTCTGGCTGGTCGGCGCCGGGATGCTGGTGGCGCTGGTGATCGCCATCCCCGCGGGCACGTTCGCCGCGGTGAAGCACCGGAAGGCGGCCGGCGCGGGTGTTTCCGGGCTGTCGCAGATCGGCGTCGCGATACCCGCGTTCCTCGCCGGGATCATCCTGGTGCAGATCTTCGCGGTGCAGCTGCGCTGGCTGCCCTCGGGTGGCTGGACACCGCCGGACCAGGACGCGGGCGAGTTCCTCCGCGGGCTCGTCCTGCCCGCGCTGTCCCTCGGGTTGGTGCAGGGCGCGGTGCTCACGCGTTATGTGCGCACGGCCGTGCTGGACACGCTCGGCCAGGACTACCTGCGCACCGCGCGGTCCAAGGGCCTGCGTCCCGGACAGGCGCTGGTGCGGCACGGCCTGCGCAACGCGTCCGTCCCAGTCGTCACCGTACTGGGCCTGCAGCTCGCGACGTTGCTGATCGGCGCAGTGGTCGTCGAGCGCGTGTTCGTGCTGCCGGGGCTGGGCTCGATGCTGCTGGACGCGGTCGCGTCGCGGGACCTGCTGACCGTGCAGGGGATCGTGCTCGTCCTGGTCGTCGGAGTTCTACTCGTCAACTTCGTCGTCGATGTCCTCTACACCGTGCTCGACCCGCGATTGCGAGGTTCGTGATGCGCAATCTTGTGATCGGCGGGGTACTGGTCGGCCTGGTTGTCCTGGCTGCCGTGCTGTCGTTCTTCTGGACGCCGTTCGACCCGGTGAAGGTCGACGCGGCCCACCGGCTGCTCGGCTTCGGGGGAGAGAACCTCTTCGGCACGGACAAGTTCGGGCGTGACCTGCTCAGCCAGCTCATGGTCGGCGCGCGGACGACGCTGTACGTCGGCGTGGTCGCGGTCGGCATCGCCGCCGTGATCGGGACGCCGCTCGGGATCCTCGCCGGGATGTCACCGCGGTGGCTCGGCGAGTTCGTCATGCGGGTCAACGACCTCGTGCTCGCGTTTCCCGCGTTGCTGCTGGCGATCATGTTCGGCGCGGTGTTCGGTGCGGACACGCTGACGGCGATGGTCGCGATCGGCATCGCCACGATCCCGTCGTTCGCGCGGATCGCCCGGTCCGGCACGCTGCAGGTGATGAGCACCGAGTTCGTGCTCGCCGCCCGCGCCGGCGGCCGGTCGCGGCTGACCATCGCGGTACGGCACGTGCTGCCGAACATCTCCGGCCTGCTGATCGTGCAGGCGTCGGTGTCGTTCGCGATCGCCGTGCTGGCGGAGGCGGCGCTGTCGTTCCTCGGGTTCGGCACCCGGCCGCCGACGCCGTCGTGGGGCCGGATGCTGCAGGAATCCCAAGAGCTGCTGACGGTCCAGCCGCGGCTGGCGCTGGTGCCGGGCATCGCGATCGCCGTCGCCGTCCTCGGGTTCAACCTCCTCGGCGACGGCCTGCGCGACCGCCTCGACCCCCGATTGGCGGCCCGCGTATGACTCTCTCGGTCACGGGGCTCAGCGTGAACGCGCTGGTCCGGGACGTCTCGTTCGACATCGGCGCCGGTGAGCGCGTCGGGCTGATCGGCGAGTCCGGCTCCGGGAAGTCGTTGACGGCGCTGGCGATCATGGGCCTGCTGCCCGACGAGCTGCACGCGTCCGGCTCGGTGCGCCTCGGCGACCGCGAGCTGCTGGGAATGTCCGAAAAGGACCTTTCGCGGCTGCGCGGCGACGAGCTGGCGATGGTGTTCCAGGAGCCGATGACGGCGTTGAACCCGGCCATGCGCGTCGGCCGTCAGGTCACCGAGCCCGGCCGGGTTCACGGCCGTCGTCACCGAGCCGAAGAACTCCTCGCCGCCGTCGGCCTGCCGGACACCGCTCGCGCGTACCCGCACCAGCTGTCCGGCGGCCAGCGGCAACGCGTCGTGCTCGCGATGGCGCTGGCCAACGAGCCGTCGCTGCTGATCTGCGACGAGCCGACGACCGCCCTCGACGTCACCGTCCAGGCCCAGATCCTCGCGCTCATCAAGGCGTCACTTTCACGTGAAAGTGCCCTTCTGTTCATCACCCACGACCTCGCGGTGGTGGCGTCGGTGTGCGAGCGCGTGCTGGTGATGCTCGACGGCGAGATCGTCGAAGCGGGCTCGACGCGCGAAGTGCTGACGTCGCCGAAGCACGAGTACACGCGCAAGCTCCTGGACGCGTCGGACCTGGAGGCGCGCCGATGATCATCGAAGTCCGCGACCTGGAACGCCGGTACGCCCGCCGGGACGTGCACGCGCTGCGCGGCGTCAGCTTCGACGTCGAGGCCGGCCAGCGGTTCGGCATCGTCGGCGAATCCGGCTCGGGCAAGTCCACGCTGGTCCGGCTGCTGGCCGCGCTCGACAAGCCGACCGCGGGCACAGTGTCATTCCAAGGTCGGCGTATCGACAACCTGCCGGAACGGAAACTCGGCTTCCTGCGGTCGGAGCTGCAGATCGTCTTCCAGGACCCGATGGGTTCGCTCGACCCGCGGATGTGTGTGCGGGACATCATTTCCGAGCCGCTCGGCCACCGCGATCCGGACCGGGTCGCGGAGTTGCTCGCCGCCGTCGGGTTGCCCGAGGACGCCGCCGGGCGGTACCCGCACCAGTTCTCCGGCGGCCAGCGGCAGCGGATCTCGATCGCGCGTGCGCTCGCGCCGAACCCCAGCGTGCTCATCGCGGACGAGCCCGTCAGCGCGTTGGACGTCTCCGTGCGCGGCCAGATCCTCGACCTGCTCGCCTCGCTCGTGGAGCAGTTCGCGTTGACGCTGATCTTCGTGTCGCACGACCTCGGCGTCGTCCGGCACGTCTGCGACCGCGTCGCGGTGATGCGCCGCGGCGAGATCGTCGAACTCGGCGACGTCGAGCAGGTCTACGACGCGCCGCAGCACGAGTACACCCGGGAACTCCTGGCCGCCGCGCCGAACCTGCGCGCGGAACTGGCCCGGTTGAGCGGAGGCGAGGATGCCTGACCACCCGGACGGCCTGCCGATCGGCGCGGGCTGGATGTCCACTGTGGACACATCGGACGTCGTGTTCCCGTACGACGGGAGTGTCATCGGGACCGCGCCCATCGGCACGCCTGAGCTGGCACGTCGGGCGGTCGACGAGGCTGTCGCCGTCGCGCGCGAAGTGGCCTCGCTGCCTTCGCGGACTCGCCGTTCTTTGTTGAACGACGTCGCCGCGGCCTTGACCGAACGCCGCGAGGAGTTCGAGAACCTGCTCGTGCTGGAGACCGGCAAGCCCCTGGTCGACTGCCGCGTCGAGGTCGCCCGCACGATCGTCACGTGGGAAGCCGCCGCCGAAGAGGTGTCGCGGCTGCACGGCGAGACCGTCCCGCTGGATCTACTGCCTTCGGGCGACGGGCTGGTCGGGTTCTGGAAACGCAAGCCGATCGGCGTGGTCGTCGGCATCGCGGGCTTCAACTACCCGCTGCTGCTCGCGTCGCACAAGATCGCGCCCGCGATCGCCGCGGGCTGCCCGGTGATCATCAAGCCCGCGCCGCAGACGCCTCTCGCGACGCTGTGGCTGGTCCACCTCGTGCGTTCGATGGCCCCTCTCGCCGCCATGGTCCAGCTGGTCACCGGGGACGCGTCCGTCGGCGCCGCGCTGACGACCGATCGCCGGATCGGCGCGGTGTCGTTCACCGGCTCCGCCGCCGTCGGCCACCGCATCGCCCGTGACGCGGCGCCCACGAAGACGTTGCTGGAGCTGGGTTCGAACGCGGCGCTGGTCGTCGCGGAAGACGCGGACCTCGACGCGGCCGCGGACGCCGTCCTGCGCGGTGGCTTCTACGCCTCTGGCCAGGCCTGCATCTCGGTGCAGCGCGTGCTGGTCGTCGCGTCGGTCGCCCAGGAGTTCACCGAACGGCTGCTGGCCCGGCTCGACGAGGTCGTCGTCGGCGATCCGCGCGACGAGAAGACCCGCGTCTCGGCCTTGATCGACCCCGCGTCCACCGACCGCGTCGCCGCGTGGATCGAGAAGTCCGGTGCCCGCCAGGTCGGCGGTGGCATCGAGGGCACGGTGCTGCGCCCGACCGTCCTGCTCGACGTCCCGGACGGCGTCGAAGCCTGGGACGAGGAGATCTTCGGCCCGGTCGTCTGCGTGCGCACGGTGTCCGATGTGGACGAAGCCTTCGCCGCGGTCAACGCGTCGCGCTACGGCCTCCACGCCAGCGTCTACAGCCAGTCCCTGCGCACGGCTTTCCGGGCGCTGGACGAGCTGGACGTCGGCGGGGTCGTCGTCAACGAAGTGCCCGGGTTCCGCTCGGACACCATGCCGTACGGCGGTGTGAAGGACTCCGGCATCGGCCGCGAGGGCCCGCGCTTCGCCGTCGAAGAGCTGACCGTGACGAGGATGGCGGTGCTGCGACCGTGAACTACGAGAACCTGTTCCGGCTGGACGGACGGCGTGCCGTCGTGCTCGGCGGCGGCAGCGGGATCGGCCGCGAAGCCGCGCGAGCCCTGTCCGCGCACGGCGCCGACGTCGTGGTCGCGGACCGCGACATCGCAGCGGCCCGCGAAACCGGCGTCGGCGAGGCTTACGAGATCGACCTCCTGGAACCGGGTGCCGTCGACCGCGCGGCGTCCGACCTCGGGCCGCTCGACGTCGTTGTGCTGACCGCCGCGACCAACGTCCGCAAACGCCTGCTCGATTACACCCGCGACGAGTTCGACCGCGTCCTCGCGCTCAACCTCGGCGTGACGTTCGAGGTCGTCCGCGCGTTCGGCGCCGACATGGTCGCGCGCGGGCGGGGGAGCATCATCGGCTTCTCGTCGATCCGCGGCACGACCGTCGAGCCTGGTCAGGGCCCTTATGCCGCAACGAAAGCCGGGCTCGTCCAGCTGTTCCGGACGGCCGCCGCGGAGTTCGGCCCGGCCGGTGTCCGGGTCAACGCGATCGCCCCCGGCGTCGTCGAGACCCCGCTGACCGCGCAGATCAAGGCGAATCCGGAGTGGTACGACGCCTACGCGCGGAAGGGCGCGCTGGGCCGCTGGGCGCGTCCCGACGAGCTCGCCGGCGCCGTCGTCTACCTCGCTTCGGACGCGTCGACGTTCGTCACCGGCTCGGTGCTGGCGGTGGACGGTGGCTGGACCGCCGTCGACGGCCGCTTCGAACCGCCCGCTTCGTGAAGGAGGGCTCATGACCGAGCTGCCCGACCTGACCGCCGTCGAACTCGTCGCGCAGTACCGCGCGAAGACGCTCTCGCCGGTCGAGGTGACCGAAGCCGTCCTCGAACGCATCGACGCGCGGGAGCCCGAGCTGCACGCGTTGTACGCGTACGACCCGTCGAGCGCGCGTGCCGACGCGAAGGCGGCCGAAGCGCGGTGGCACGCGGGCGAACCGCTGGGCCCGATCGACGGCGTCCCGTTGACGCTCAAGGAAAACATCGCGACCCGCGGCACCCCGGTCCCGCTGGGCACCGCGGCGACCGCGCTCGTCCCGGCGGCCGAAGACGCCCCGGCGGCGGCGCGCGTCCGCGAGTCCGGCGGCGTCCTGCTGGCCAAGACGACCATGCCGGACTACGGGATGCTGACGTCCGGCCTGTCGAGCTTCCACACCACCGCGCGCAACCCGTGGCAGCCGTCGGCGTCGCCGGGCGGGTCGAGTGCGGGCGCCGGCGCCGCGGGCGCCGCCGGGTACGGCCCGCTGCACGTCGGCACCGACATCGGCGGCTCGATCCGGCTGCCCGCGGGCTGGTGCGGCCTGGTCGGGCTGAAGCCGAGCTTCGGCCGGGTGCCGGTCGACCCGCCGTTCCTCGGCCGCGTCGCCGGCCCGCTGACCCGCACGGTCGCCGACACGGCGTTGCTGATGAGCGTGCTGTCCGCGCCCGACCCGCGTGACCACCTGAGCCTGCCACCGGCCGACCTGGAGTGGTCGTCGCTCGACGGCACGCTCGACGGCCTGCGCGTCGGGCTGCAGCTCGAGTCCGGCCCCGGCCTCCCGGTGGACCCGGCCACGCGTGACGCCGTCGCCGCGGCGGCCCGGGCCTTCGAAGCCGCGGGCGCGATCGTCGAGCCGGTCGCGCCGTTCCTGGACCGGAGCATGCTCGACGGCCTGGACGTCTTCTGGCGCACCCGCGCCTGGTCGGACATGTCCGGGCTGCCACTCGACCGGCGCGCGAAGGTGCTGCCGTACATCGCGGAGTGGGCCGCGGGCGGCGCGGATCTGTCCGGAGTGGACGTCTACCGCGGCTTCGCCCAGATCGACGCGATCAGCGTCGCGACCCTCCGCGCGACTTCGGGGTTCGACGTCGTCCTGTCGCCGACCTGCCCGGTCGCGGCGCCGCCGGCGGAGTGGGCGTCCCCGACGAACGACCCCGCCCGGCCGTTCGAGCACATCGGCTTCACCGTGCCCTACAACATGTCCGGCCAGCCCGCGGTGTCCCTGAACTGCGGGTACACCGACGACGGCCGGCCGATCGGCCTCCAGATCAGCGGCCGCCGCTTCGACGACGTCGGCGTCCTGCGCGCCGCTGCGGCGTACGAGCGCGTCCGCCCGCCGCAGCGGCCTTGGCCGGTGGGTTAAAGAACGAGGGAAGAAGATCCGGGCCCGCGGCGAAGTGGTGGTGAAGCTGTCGCCGACGGGAAGGATCCGCATGACAGAGGCAGCCCCATGACGGCGGCCCCGGTGCTCGGCACCGAGCTGTTCACCGAGGTGCACGACCGGCACTTCGCGGCCATCTACCGGTACGTCGCCGGCCGGCTCGGCGCCCAGGCGGCGGAGGACGTCGCCGCCGAGACGTTCCTCGTCGCCTTCGACCGCCGGACGATGTTCGACGCCACCCGCGGCGACCTGCGGGCCTGGCTCTTCGGCATCGCGACGAACCTCGTGTCCCGGCACCGCCGCAAGGAGGCCCGGCACTACCGGGCGCTCTCACGGCTCGAGTCGCCCCGGCCCGCCGAGGGCCACGAAAACCGCGTCCTCGACGCCGGTCGACTGGGAAAAGCGTTGTCGCGGTTGTCTTCGGGTGAGCGTGACGTGCTGCTGCTCGTGGCCATGGCCGACCTCGGCTACGCGGAAGTCGCTCAGGCCCTCGGCATCTCCCCGGGCACGGTCGGCTCCCGGCTGACGCGTGCCCGCAAGAAGCTCACCCCCGTTCTCGCCCAGGAGGCCCGTGATGAATGACCTGCAGACGCTGCGCGCGGCACTGACCCCCGACGAGCCCACTCAGGACGTCGTCGACCGCAGCCGGCACCGGCTGCAGAACCACATGCTCACCGGCCGCCGTCGCCGGCACGTCCGCCCGCTCGCGATCGGCACCGGACTGGTCGCCGTCGCGGCCGCGGCCGCCGTCGTGGTGGCGACCGTGCCCGGAACCCCGGCTCAGACTCCGACGCCGGCCCCGCAGGCCGCGGCGCCGGTCGCCGTCACCGGCCAGGAGGTCCTGCTCGCAGCGGCCACCGTGGCCGCGAAGGCACCGGCGGGCACGGGCAAGTACTGGCACCTCAAGATCGCCGAGTCGGAGACCTACGAGTACTGGACCACGGCCGAGGGCCACCAGTGGTTCCGCGGCGCGAAGACCGGGGGCCGGGTCATCCGGCTGGTTGTGGACTCGCCCTTCCATCTGAGCGTCGTCGAGGTGACCCTCGACCAGCTCCTGGCGTTGCCCACCGAACCGGCGGCGTTGCGGGACTGGATCTCGAACGCGCTGGAGCGCAGCGAAGTCCGGACGAGTGCGGGCCCCATGAGCTCGAGCGAGCGGCAGGAGCTGCTGCCCCAGGCCCTGGTTTCGCTGGTGTCCACCCTGCCGGCGCCCCCGGCGGTCCGCGCGGCGGCGTTCCGGGCGATCGCAGCGTACCCGGGGGTGCGCGCGCTCGGCGCGGTCCCGGGCGGCCAAGGCCTGCTGCTGCCGGGGAACGAGCGGCTCGTCGTCGACCCGGCGACCGGCCGGGTGAACCGGACATCGATGTACGTGACTCCGGACGGCGCGGTGATGAGCGGCACCAAGGACACGGAAACCATCACGGTCGGTGCCGAGTGGACGAACAGCCTGCCGCAGTGAACCGTCCGGTGGCCGGGCAGTGGGGTAGCCCGGCCACCGGCGTCAGGCCTTGACCGCCTCGGCCAGCGCGAGCACCCGGCGCGCGTTGTCGACGTGCAGGTTCTCGATCATCCGACCGTCCACAGTGACCACGCCGCTGCCGGCCTTCTCGAACGCCTCGATGATCCGGCGCGACCGGTCGATCTCCTCTTCGGACGGCGCGAAGATCCGGTTGCACGGCTCGACCTGGCCGGGGTGGATGAGCGTCTTGCCGTCGAAGCCGTACTGGCGGCCCTGGACGCACTCCTCTTCGAACCCGGAAAGGTCCTTCACGTCGTTGTAGACGCCGTCGAGGATCACCTTGCCGGTCGCGCGCGCGGCCAGCAGGCACAGCGAAAGCCCGCCCAGCAGCGGGCCGCGGCCCGGGACGAACTCCGCGTGCAGCTCCTTGGCGAGGTCGTTCGTGCCCATCACCAGCACGGTCAGCCGCTCGGACGCCGCCGCGATCTCCTCGGCGTGCAGCATCGCGACCGGCGTCTCGACCATCGCCCAGATCTTCGTGTGGTCCGGGGCGCCGCCCAGCTCCAGCGCGCGCTCGATGTTGTGCACCTCGGCCGCCGAGTTCACCTTCGGCACGACCACCGCGGCCGGGCCGGCCGACGCGGCCGCGCGCAGGTCGGCGTCGTGCCACTCGGTGTCCAGGCCGTTGACGCGGATCGTCACCTCGCGGTCGCCGTAGTCGCCCGACGACGCGGCCACGCAGACGCGTTCGCGGGCGGCCTCCTTGGCGTCCGGCGCGACGGCGTCCTCGAGGTCGAGGATCAGCGCGTCGGCCGGGATGGTCTTGGCCTTCTCCAGCGCGCGCTCGTTGGCGCCGGGCATGTAGAGAACAGAGCGTCTCGGCTTCAGCTCGGTCATCCGAGAACCTCCTTGGTGGCGGCGTCGTAGGCGGCCGCGAGCTCGGGGTCGTCCGCCGCGAGGGCGTCGGCCAGTTCGGCGACCACGCGGCACTGCTTCACCGACGCGTCGTCCTGCATCTTCCCGTCGATCATCACCGCGCCGGTGCCGTCGCCCATCTCGGCGATCACCTTGCGCGCCCAGGCCACATCGGACGGCGCGGGCGAGAACACCTTCTTCGCGATGTCGATCTGCACGGGGTGCAGGCTCCACGCGCCCACACAACCCAGCAGGAACGCGTTCCGGAACTGGTCCTCGCACGCGACGACGTCGCGGATGTCCCCGAACGGCCCGTAGTACGGCAGGATCCCGTGCATCGCGCAGGCGTCGACCATCCGCGCCACCGTGTAGTGCCAGAGGTCCTGCTGGTAGGTCGTCCGGCCTTCGATCAGGTCGTCGCCGGTCGGGTCGGTGCGCACCAGGTAGCCGGGGTGGCCGCCGCCGACGCGGGTGGTCTTCATCCGGCGGCTCGCGGCCAGGTCGGCCGGGCCGAGCGAGATGCCCTGCATCCGCGGGCTCGCGCCGGCGATCTCCTCCACATTGGCCACGCCGCTCGCCGTCTCGAGGATCGCGTGCACCAGCAACGGCTTCGTCAGGCCGGCGCGCGCTTCGAGCTGGGCGAGCAGCCGGTCGACGTAGTGGATGTCCTGCGCACCCTCGACCTTCGGCACCATGATCACGTCGAGCTTGTCGCCGATCTCGGTGACGAGCGTCACCAGGTCGTCGAGCACCCACGGCGAGTCCAGGCTGTTGACCCGGGTCCACAGCTGCGTCTTCCCGAAGTCGTTCGCCTTGGCGATGGCGACGAGCCCGGCGCGCGCGGCCTCCTTGCGGTCGGCGCGCACGGCGTCCTCGAGGTTTCCCAGGAGGACGTCGACTTTCTTGGCGATGTCCGGCGCCTTGGCCGCCATCTTCTCGTTGCTCGGGTCGAAGAAGTGGATCATCCGGGACGGCGTCACCGGGATCTCCCGCACGGGGGCGGGCGCGCCCAGGGCGAGCGGGGCGAAGAAGTCCTTCGGGGAGCGCATCGGTCCTCCACGGCGACGACTAAGTGACTGGTCGGTAACTTTAGTCGCGGGCGCGCGTGAGCGCTGCGGTGCAGCTCACCGCCATGTGGGTGACGGCGGACAACCGCAGCTCAGCGGCCTGCGTCCACTGTGGATTCTTCCCGGGTTGCGCCGAACGGGCTAGTCGGGCCGGAGTGATCCACAAGTCCGGATTCGCGCCCTGGGTAATCGTTCGCGGGCGGACCGTAGTGCCACTCACCCCGCGATCACTCGGTTGGCCGCACCGTTCGACCGAAGTCCCATGACCGCCTACCGACCGGTCATCGACCGCTGGCCGCCGCCGATCGCAGCCACTCGCGCTACCCGGCGACGCCGCGCCGCCGCGCTGTTAGACAAGTGAGGTGCCGGTTTTCCCCGGTCACGAAGCAGTGCAGGTTTGAAGGAGGCGGACTCGTGGCGGCTACACCTCAGAACACCGAGCGCTCGACGGTCGCCGGTGGCGCGAAGCGCAGCCGGTCGATGCCGAGCCGAGTGGTGCCGCCGATCGAGCTCCCCGCGAGCGTCGACGAACTCGCCCGCACCGCCGCCGCCCAGCTGGGCTGGAACGGCGTCGTCCTCCCCGAGATCACGATCCTGGGCCGCAAGGTCTGCGTCGTCGCCAAGCTTCGCACCGACGTGCACGCCGAGCGCATCGCGATGGGTGCCGGCCCGGTGGCCGATCGGGCCACTGTCGACACCTGGACCTGGCCGGAGCTGGCCGGAACCGCCCCCGCCCCGGCCGCCGAGATCATCGGCGTCCTGGCCGTCGCGCGCCACTGGCGCACCGCGATGGCCTCCGCGGTTCCGTTCGCCCGCTACGGCGAGGCCGCGATGGTGCTGCCGTCGCCGGCCGTGCTGACCGAGGACTACGTCGGCAACTGCCTGCCGCGGGCCCGCGCGTACGGCCTCGCGATCGTCTCGGCCGACCCGAACGCGGTCGTCGACCTCGACCTCGAGGGCCGCACCGAGCGCGTTGTGCTGGCGGAGGACCCGGTTTCGCGGCTGGTGAACGAGGTCGTCTACGACCACCTGCTGCGCACCGCCGAAGTCCCCGCCGAACTCGACTGACGGCCTTGATCGATCCCTACTAGGGTCGGTGGCATGCGAGTCGTCATTGCTGGTGGACACGGTCAGATCGCGTTGCGGCTCGAGCGGCTGCTCGCCGCGCGCGGTGACGAAGGGGTCGGGATCATCCGGAATCCCGCCCACACGGCGGACCTCGAAGCCGCCGGCGCCCAAGCCGTCGTGCTCGACCTGGAGAGCTCCGATGTGGACACCGTCGCCGAGGCGCTGAAGGGCGCCGACGCCGCGGTATTCGCAGCGGGCGCCGGGCCGGGCAGCGGATCCGCCCGCAAGGACACTGTGGACCGTGGTGCCGCGGCCCTGTTCGCCGACGCGGCCGTGCAGGCCGGCGTGCGGCGCCACATCCAGGTCGGCTCCATGGGTGCCGACAACCCGGAGAACCCCGACGCCACCGAGGACTTCCGCGTCTACCTGCGCGCCAAGCGCGCGGCCGAGGACGACCTCAAGGCCCGCGACGTCGACTGGACGATCCTGCGGCCCGGCGCGCTGACCGACGACCCCGGCACCGGCCAAGTCCTGCTGGCCGACAAGACCGGCCGCGGCCCGATCCCGCGTGACGACGTCGCCGCGGTGCTCCTCGCGCTGCTCGACACCCCCGCGTCCACGCGCCGGACACTGGAACTGATCGCCGGCGAGACGGCGATCGACGCGGCGATCTCGGCGCTGTGAACGAGGCATCGAGGGAAATCGCCGTCTTCAGCGGAAGCGCGCACCCGGAGCTGGCCGAAGAGATCTGCAGCAATCTCGGCGTGCCGCTGCGGCCCGTCGAGATCCAGCGCTTCGCGAACGACTGCCTCGAGGTCCAGCTGCAGGCGAACTGCCGCGAGCGGGACGTCTTCATCATCCAGCCGCTGGTGAAGCCGGTGCAGGAACACCTCGTCGAACTGCTGCTGATGCTCGACGCCGCCCGCGGCGCGTCGGCGTCCCGGATCACCGCGGTGATGCCGCACTACTCGTACGCGCGCTCGGACAAGAAGGACGCTCCGCGCATCTCCATCGGCGGCCGCCTGGTCGCCGACCTGCTGGTGACGGCCGGCGCGAGCCGCGTGCTCGCGATGACGCTGCACTCGCCGCAGGTGCACGGCTTCTTCAGCGTCCCGGTCGACCACCTGCACGCACTGCAGGAGCTGGCCAAGCACTTCCGGCAGTACGACCTCTCGCGCACCACCGTCGTCTCGCCCGACCTGGGCAACGCGAAGGAGGCGTCGCACTTCGCGCGGCTGCTCGGCGTCCAGGTCGCGGCCGGCGCGAAGGAGCGTTTCCCCGACGACCGCGTCCAGATCACCTCGGTGATCGGCGAGGTCACCGGCCGCGACGTGATCGTGCTCGACGACGAGATCGCCAAGGGCAGCACGGTCCTCGAGCTGCTCGACAGGCTGGCCGAGCTGAAGCCGCGGTCGATCCGCGTCGCCTGCACCCACGGCCTGTTCGCGGCGAAGGCCATCGAGCGCATCGGCGACCGGCCGGAGGTGCTGGAGATCGTCTGCACCAACACCGTCCCGGTCCCCGAAGAGGAACGCACCGAGAAGCTGAAGATCCTCTCGATCGCGCCGGCCCTGGCCGAGGCGATCCGCCGGATCCACAACGGCGAATCGGTGTCGGCGCTTTTCTAGCCGACGGGCCCGAGCACCCGGTCCAGGTACGTGTTGGTGAACACGCCGCTCGGGTCGGTTTCCTTGCGCACGCGCAGGAAGTCGTCGAAGTGCGGGTAGCGCGAGCGGAGGACGCCGGCGTCGAGGTCGTGCATCTTGCCCCAGTGCGGGCGGCCGCCGACCGCGCCGGCGATCTTCTCGAACGCGCTGAAGTACTCGCGGTACGGCATGCCGGTGAACTGGTGTATCGCGATGTAGGCCGAGTCGCGGCCCTGCGCGGTCGAGAGCCAGATGTCGTCGGCGGCCGCGACGCGGACCTCGACCGGGAACATCACCGGGTCCTTCAGCTTGGGCACCAGGGCGCGCAGCTCGGCGAGGACGTCGTGCAGTGATTCACGTGGAACCGCGTACTCGGTCTCGGTGAACCGGACGTTCCGGGCGGTGACGAAGACGCGGTGCGAGAGGTCGCTGTACTCGCGCGCCGAGAGCATGTTCGACGCGAAGCTGTTGAGCGACGGCACGAGCCGCGGCATCAGCCGGCCCGTCCGGCAGAGGCCGCCGAACGCGACGTTCTCCATCACCTGGTAGTCGACGAACTCGCGGACCTTGCTCAGCGGCTCGGCCGTCTCGCACCGGTTGTTGCGCTTGACCAGCGCGCTCTTGCCGTAGGGGAACCAGTAGAACTCGAAGTGCTCGTTGTTCGCGGCGGAGTCGTCGAAGCCTTCGAGGACCTGCTCCAGCGGCTCCGGCCGTTCCTGCGCGCGCAGCACGAACGACGGCTCGCACTGCAGGGTCACGGTGGTGATCACGCCGAGCGCGCCGAGGCCGACGCGGGCCGCGGCGAAGAGGTCGGGGCGCTCGCCGGCCGAGCAGGTGACGACCGAGCCGTCCGCCAGGACCAGCTCGAGGGCGACGATCTGGGTGGCGATGCCGCCGAGCCGGGCGCCGGTGCCGTGCGTGCCGGTGGAGATCGCGCCGGCGATGGTCTGCGCGTCGATGTCACCGAGGTTGGTCATGGCCAGCCCGAGCGTGTCGAGTGCGGCGTTGAGCTGCTTGATCGTGGTGCCCGCGCGGACGGTGACGTGGCCGGTTTCGAGGTCGGCGCGCTCGATGCCGGTCCAGCCGCGCAGGTCGAGCGCGTCGGAGTCGGCGACGGCGATCGCGGTGAACGAGTGGCCGCTGCCCCAGGCGCGCACGGTCCGGCCGGCCGCGGCGATGCTCGCGACGGTCGCCGCGATCTCCGCCGCGCTCCGCGGCTGGTGAACGTGCTGCGGCGAGGCGGACGCCGTGCCCGCCCAGTTGGTCCACCGGGTCATGTGCGCCCCCTCCATCGGTCGAATGTCCGAGACAGTAAGTGAATAGTATTCGCGTTTCAAGCTTTGTTGTCGTACTTTAGACCTCGTGACCAGTGCGACGGTGTACGACTTGGCGACCAAGGACCTCGATCCACCCTTGGCCGTCGTCGACTTGGCTGCCTTCGACGCGAACGCCGACGACCTCCACCGACGCGCGGGCGGCAAGCCCATCCGCGTCGTGAGCAAGTCGGTCCGCTGCCGGGCGTTGTTGGAGCGCGTGCTCGCGATGCCGGGCTTCGAAGGCCTGATGTGCTACTCGCTGGCCGAGGCCATCTGGCACGTCGAGCAGGGCACGACCGACGACGTCGTCGTCGCCTACCCGACAGCCGACCACGACGCCCTCCGCCGCCTGGCCGCGTCAGAGCGTGCCCGCGCGGCGATCACGATCATGGTCGACTCGCCCGAGCACCTGGACCTGGTGGACGCCGCCCTCGGCCACGGCCACCCGGAAATCCGCGTCTGCCTCGAACTGGACGCGTCGTGGCGCCCGGTCCCGGGGCTCCACGTCGGCACCCGGCGGTCCCCGATCTTCACACCGAAGCAGGCCTCGACGTTCGCCCGCCAGATCGTGGCGCGCGCCGGCTTCCGGCTGGTCGGCGTCATGGCGTACGAAGGCCAGATCGCCGGCCTGGGCGACGCGGCCGGTCGTCGCGCGAACCAGCTGGTGATCGGCTGGATGCAACGCCGGTCAGCGGCCGAACTGGCCCGCCGCCGCGGCGCGGTGGTCCGCGCGGTCCGCGAGGTCGCGAACCTGGAGTTCGTCAACGGCGGCGGCACCGGCAGCATCGAGTCGACGGGCGCGGACGCCGTGGTCACGGAGATCGCCGCGGGCTCGGGCCTGATCGGCCCGACCCTGTTCGACGCGTACACCCGCTTCCACCCCCGCCCGGCGGCGCTGTTCGCGCTCCCGGTGGTCCGCCGCCCCACACGCAAGATCGCCACCCTGTATTCCGGCGGCTACATCGCCTCAGGGCCGACGGGCCCGTCGCGCCAGCCGAAGCCGTACCTCCCGACGGGCTTGAAGTTCCTCGGCTTCGAAGGCGCGGGAGAGGTCCAGACCCCGGTGACAGGCCGAGCCGCCCGAACCCTGCAACTGGGCGACCGGGTATGGCTGCGCCACGCGAAGGCGGGCGAGTTGGCGGAGCGCTTCACGCACTACCACCTGGTACTGGGTGACCGGGTGGAGCGCACGGTCCCGACATACCGGGGCGAGCACCAGAACTTCGGCTGAGCCACTCGGGTTCCGGGAGCCCGGGCTGCTTCGCGCGACGAACAGCCACCGGAGGTCGGGCCCTGGACGCCGCCATCCCCGCAACCGACCGCTGCGGGGTGACCGCCGAATCGTCGCCGCGACCCGACCGCCGCGACCCGACCGCCGCGACCCGACCGCCGCGACCCGACCGTTGCGAGTGACCGCCGAGCCGCGACTGCAGCGGCCTGCCGTGGGTGACCGCCAAACCGTCGCCGCATCGGACTGCCGCGGGTGACCGCCAACCGCCGCCGCGACCGGCCGCTGCGCGGGGGTGACCGCCAAGCCGCCGCTGCATCAGACTGCCGCGACCGACGGCCAAACCGTCGCCGCAACCGACAACCGCAACCAACCCTGCGGACTACCGGCGACCGGCCCCGCGACCAGCAGCAAGCCCCCACCACGTCCGTGCACACGAACACCGATTTCCCCACCGAACCGCCCCCGCCCCGGGCGTTGTCCCCAACCCCGGACGGGCGAACCAAGTCCCCGGCCAGCACCCCCGCCCGGAAAGCAGCCCCCACCACTCCCAAGGGGGGCGTCCCCACGTCCAGTCTATCGGCGCCCCCGGACGAACCCCGCCGAAAGCGGGCGAAACCCCAGGGTTGTCCACAACTGGGGAAGCCTGTGGACAACTTCTGTGGACAGCTAGGACTTCTCCCCGAACCGCGCCGCCAAGTACCCCTTCACCACGTACTTCGCCTCCGCCACGAACTTCTCGTCGCCGCTCGGCTCCTTGCGGAAGGCCAGCTTCAGGAGTGCGTCCGCGACCTCGTTGGCGATCGTGATCGCGAAGCGGAGGTCCTCCACCGGGCGGTCGACCTGGGAGGCCAGGAGGTCCGTCAGGGAGTCCACGATCACCGCGTTGTTGTCGCGGGTCTCGTCGAGCAGCTGGCGGTCGATGATGTCGCCGAAGTGGACCTTCGAGAAGCCGGGCACCGAGCGGTGCATCTCCAGGTAGATGTCGAGGATCGAGTCGACGACGTCCCACCAGTGCTCCGGGCCGAGCTGGTTGAGGCGCTCGTTGACCGCGCCGACGAACCGTTCGAGGTTCCGGGCGGTAAGCGCTTGCACGACCGCGCGCTTGTCGGGGAAGAACTGGTACAGCGAACCGACGGCGACCCCTGCTCGTTTGGCTATCAGGGTGGTCGTCAGGGCGTCGTAGCCGAGCTCGTCGATCAGCGCCGCGCTCGCGTCGAGCATCTGCTCGACCCGTTTCGCGCTGCGTTGCTGGACCGGCTGCCGGCGTAGGGGGGTCGCTTCTGCCGGCACCTTCGCGGCCTGGATGTCGGACACGGCACTCCTCCTCGTCTGATCTGGGACTTTATCGCGCCGACGGGCTTCCCCACGGACGAGTGAAGACCTAGTATATGAGAACTTTTCATGTTCACCCGTACGGGTGGCCTGACGAAGGGGTCAGCAGCCGGTGCAGAACCCGAACTTCCCGCCAGACTTCCTTTGGGGTGTTTCGACTTCGGCGTTCCAGATCGAAGGCGCCACCACCGAAGGCGGGCGCGGTCCGTCCATCTGGGACACGTTCACCGCGACGGAAGGCAAGATCGCTCGCGGTGAAGAGGCAAACGTAGCCGCCGACCACTACCACCGCTACCCCGAAGACATCGCGCTGATGGCGGAACTCGGCGTCGGTGCCTACCGGATGTCCATCGCCTGGCCCCGGATCCAGCCCGACGGGAAAGGCGCGCCCAACGCCGAGGGGCTCGGGTTCTACGACAAGCTCATCGACGCCGTGTGCGAGGCCGGCATCGCGCCCGCGGTCACGCTCTACCACTGGGACACCCCGCAGGCCGTCGAAGACGAAGGCGGCTGGCTCGCCCGGGGGACCGCTGGGCGCTTCGCCGAGTACGCCCACATCCTCGGCGAACGTTTCGCCGATCGGGTGAAGCTGTGGATCCCGTTGAACGAGCCGATGGTGATGTCCATCTTCGGTTACGCGATCGGCGAGTACGCACCCGGAAAGACCCTCCTGCTCGACGCCATCCCGACCGCGCACCACCAGAACCTCGCGCACGGCCTCGCCGTCCAGGCGCTGCGCGCGGCCGGCGCCACGAACATCGGCACGGCCAACAACCACTCGCCGATCTGGCCGGTCGAAGACAGTCTGGAGGACGACGCAGCCGCGGTGTGGCTCGACGCGCTGCTCAACCGGCTCTTCGCGGATCCCGTTCTGCTCGGCACCTACCCCGAGCAGCTCCACGAGCACCTGCCCGCCGGGTTCGCCGGCGACCTGCCGACGATCGCGCAGCCGCTCGACTTCTACGGCGTCAACTACTACGAGCCCCAAGGCGTCGCGAAGCCCAGCCCGGGCAACCCGCTGCCGTTCGACCTCCGCCCGATCGAGGGCTACCCGATGACGACCAACGACTCGCCGATCGTCCCGCACGCCCTGCGTGAGCTGCTGCTGGACTTCCACCGGCGCTACCGCGACAAGCTGCCGCCGATCCAGATCACCGAGAACGGCTGCAGCTTCGCCGACGTCGTCGCCGAGGACGGCGGCGTGCACGACCCCGAGCGGATCGACTTCCTGCACAGTCACCTCGTCGCGGTGCGCGAGGCGATGGACGCCGGAGTCGACGTCCGGGGGTACTTCTGCTGGTCCCTGATGGACAATTTCGAGTGGTCCAAGGGCTACGCGCCGCGCTTCGGCCTGGTGCACGTCGACTACGAGACCCTCCGGCGCACGCCGAAGGACTCGTTCCACTGGTACCGGAAGCTGGTGCGGGATGAGCAGTGAGACGACCGAGGCCACGGGCCTGCCCGAAGCCCTCGCCGAGCCCGTCGTGCGGGTGCGGCCCGGCTGGATGAGCCTGCTGTTCTTCGCGAACATCGCGCTCTGGCTGGGGATCTACGCGCCCATCCAGGTGCTGCTGCCGCAGCAGGCGGAGCTGCTCGACCAGGTGAACAAGGAGTTCGTGCTCGGCATCGTGATGGGTGCCGGCGCGGTCGTGGCCCTGATCGTCAACCCGGCGGTCGGGCTGCTGTCGGACCGGACGTGCTCGCGCTTCGGCCGCCGCCACCCGTGGACGGTCGTCGGCGCGGTCGTCGCCGCGGTGGGCCTGCTGGTGCTGGGGTTCGCGCCGAACGTCGCGCTGCTGATCGCCGGCTGGTGCCTGGTGCAGGCCGGGCTCAACGGCATGCTCGCCACCCTGATGTCCGCCATCGCCGACCGGGTGCCGGTCGGGCAGCGCGCGCAGGTCGGCGGGCTGGTCGGCATCGCGCAGATGCTCGGCACGGTGCTGGGCGCGGTGGTGGTCGTCGTGATGCTCGGCATCGCCGGGATCCCGCTGGCCTACGCGGTCTGCGCGGGGATCGTCCTGGTCGGGGCCGCGTTCTTCGTGCTCCGGACGCCGGACGCGCGGCTGCCGGTCGAGCACCGCCCGTCGTCGGCGGCCGGTGAGGTGCTGCGCAACCTCTGGGTCTCGCCGCGGCGGCACCCGGACTTCGCGTGGGCCTGGTCGTGCCACTTCATGATCAACCTCGGCAACGCGTTCGGGACGCTCTACTTGCTGTTCTTCCTCAAGGACGCGGTGCACTACCCGGACCCCGACACGGGACTGTTGATCATGATGGGGCTCTACGGCGTGGCGCTCGTGATCGGTGCCGTGCTCGCCGGGCACTTCTCCGACAAGTCCGGACGGCGTAAGCCGTACGTCCTTGCGGCCTCCGGTGTGATGGCGCTGGCCGCTTTGCTGCTGGTGATCTGGCAGAGCTGGCCGGTCGCGCTCGCCGCGTCGCCGCTGCTGGGCGTCGGTTTCGGTGCGTACATGGCCGTCGCGCTCGCGATGCTGACGCAGGTGCTGCCGACGGCGCAGGACCGCGCGAAGGACCTGGGCGTCATCAACATCGCGAACTCGCTGCCGCAGGTGGTCGCCCCGCTGCTGACGCCGTTGGTGCTCGCGTACCTGGGTGGCTATTCCGGGCTCTTCGCCGCTTCGGCCGTCGCGACGCTGCTGGCCGCGGTGCTGGTCCTGCGGGTGAAGGCGGTCCGTTAGCGACCGGACGCGGACGTGGAACCGCGGGCCGGTGCCGGTCGGGGGAGGGGAGTGCAACGGCACCGGCCCGCGGAATTCGGGGCCGCACGTGTGGGGCGGGCGCGCTGCGGACCAACTCCATGATCACGCTGCGCTTGATGATCAATCTAGCGGGCGATTACCGCCCGGGCTAGGGCTAACGCGTAATTTTTTCGATTAATCGCGATGGGGACCGGGAGGTTGGCCGGGGACTGGTTCGCGCTGCTCGGGGGTGCGGGCGAAACAGTCCCCGGCCAAGGCGAGAGCGGGCGCGGGTCCGATGGGGCGATCGGCCGGCCGCGCTCCCGGACCGGGGTGGATCAGGCGGTGAGCGCGCGGCGCGGGTTCACCAGGGCGTGTCGCCCGGTGGTCTCGGCCGGGGACGGGGCGGGCACCTGACGGCCCTGCGTCGGCACCGGGCTCGTGCGCCGGCCCTGCAGCCCACGGGCCGTCGAGGCCTGCTGCGGGGCGAGGCCGCCGGCCACCAGGTGCTCGTGCGCGACCTGCCAGACCGAGCACGGCGCCTTGCAGCGGTGCCACCGGGTCGAGCAGGTGGGGCAGTCGCCGCGCTCGTCGGGCTCGTGCATCTTCAGCATCGCGCGCCACGCCTCCGTGAGGCGGGGGAGTTCGGAGCGCGCGACCGAGACGAGCGACTGGGCGTCGGCGCGGTTCGCCAGGTCGGTCAGCATGTCGAGGCGCTCCCAGACCGCATTGCGGAGGACCTGCCCGAGTACCTGATCCATGATCAGCTCACCGTTACCTTTCCGCCATCTTGGCGGCTTCGTTGAGCGCGGCGCGCAGCTGTCCGAGCTGGCCGGACGTCAACCGCGCGGTCTCGCCGGGGGGCGAGACCAGTACCACCTGGTTGTCCTCGACGAAGACCGTCACCGCGCGTTCGCGCTCGATGAGGTCTCCGCACTGCACCCGCCACACGAGCTGGCCGCCTTCGTAGTGGCGGACGGCCGCGGTGCGGGGGTCCACCGCGGCGGCGGGGGTGACCGGACGGACAGGGGAGATGGGAGAGACCGCCGGCCGCACGGCACGAGTGGCCGTACCGACATGTCCCCCTGCGAACGAGTCCACGAACTCCACGCCCTTCTCCGCTCTGTCGTCCTCTTCGAAACTGCCTTCTGCGACATCGCTTCGTCTTCGCGTTGTCACAGCGCTGCGGTTTTCGTAGCTCTCCGTGATCGCAACCGGTGTCCGGGCGGTGACGGAGATCTGACAACTACAGTGAGGTGAAACCGGGTGCGATAGAAGGTCGAAATGGCGTCATAGCGGTGACCGGACTCGGTTCCACGGTAAGCGGTCAACGGACTTCGCCCGGACCGATCAGGCCGCAGTTCGCCTGGTTCACAAGGTTCGGCAGCTTTGCTTACGCTGATTCACAGACGCCCGACCGGACAGTGGAGGGGGCGCGATGGACGCCAGTAACGGTGGCAGTGCCGATGCCCGGCAGAGCCACGCCGTTCCCGCTGACGCGTGGGAGCAGCCCGAGATGAGAGCTGCGCTCGCCGCCCGTGAGATCAGCGCCGTCTACCGGCTCCTTCGCAAGCACGGTGTCTCGCAGCGCCAGATCGCCGCGATGACCGGCCAGTCCCAGTCCGAGGTGTCGGAGATCCTCAAGGGTCGCCAGGTCATGGCCTACGACGTCCTCACCAGGATCGCCGACGGCCTGGGTGTCCCGCGTGGATACATGGGCCTCGCCTACGACGAGGCCACGGCGATACGCGTCGTCGGCTCCGCCGACGGCCAGCAGGCTGAGGAGGACGAGTCCGTGAAGCGACGGAGGTTCCTCGCGCACGCCGCCCAGGTCACGATGGGTGCGGCGGTGTTCGGTCCGGAATCGGGCACGTGGTCGGCGGGACCGGCGCGAACGCCCGCTCCCGGGCGCATCGGGATGACCGACGTGCGCCAGGTGGAAGCCGCGACGCGCGCGCTGCGCGCCCTGGACTACCAGTACGGCGGCGGGTTCTGCCGCGACGCCGTCGTGGCGCAGCTGTCCTGGGGCCAGCAGATGCTGGAGTCCAACGGCACCGACCTGGTCAAGAACCGGCTCTACGTGGCGCTCGCCGATCTGCACTCGCTGGCCGGCTGGACGTCGTTCGACACCGGGCTGATGGACTCCGCCCGCGGCCACTTCGCGAACGCGCTGGACCTGGCCAAGCAGGGCGAGAACCACCCGCTGGTGGCCAACGTGCTCTACCGCATGGGCCGCGTCTACCTGCACCAGGACGCCCCGAACGACGCGCTGAAGCTGTTCCAGCTCGGCCAGATCGCCGCCCAGGAATCGGGCTCCGAGCTGGCGGTGTCCGTGCTCTGCGCGAACGAGGCCTGGGCCTACGCGATGATGGGCAACGAGGAGCAGGCGGTGAAGCTGCTCGGCCGGAGCAAGGACGAGTTCGAGCGCGCCAACCTGGCCGAAGCCGAGTCGTGGGTGAAGTTCTTCACCGAGACCGACGTCTACGCCATGGTCGGCACCGTCCACACGGTCCTCGCGCAGAAGAACGCCGAGCACACCAAGTTCGCGATCCCCGCGCTGACCAGGGCCGTCGACTCCTACGACGACGAGATGGCCCGCTCCAAGACGTTCATGTTGAGCGCGCTGGCCACCAACCACCTGCTGGACGGCGACCTCGACCACGGTTCCAAGGTCGGCGGCAAGGCCATCGACTGCGCCGAGGGCATCAAGTCCGAGCGCGTGAAGGACCGGATGCGGCCCCTGCAGGAAGAGGCCGAGCGCCGCCGCAACAACGCCGACGCCCGTGACCTCGCCGATCGCCTCCACGCTTTCTACGCCGCGTAACGCCGGAACCGTCTTGGACGGACGGTTCACCCCGGAGAAGCTGCGCGGCGTGCTGGCCGAGACCTGCACGCTGCTCGGCCTCGACCCCACCGGCGCGCGGCTGCTGCGGTTCACCAACAACGCGGTGTACGCGCTGGTCACGGCCCCGGTAGTGGTCCGGATCGTCGGCTCGACCCGGCTCCGGCACCGCGTCGGGACCGTGGTCCGCGTCGCCCGCCACTTCGAAGAGCACGGCGTCCCGGCGATCCGGCTGCTCGGCGGCGTCGAGCAGCCGATGGCGGTCGGCGAGCACCTCGTGACCGTGTGGCACCAGGTGCCGAGCATCGGCCGGCCGGCGTCCCCGGCCGACCTGGCCCGCCTGCTGAGCCAGGTGCACGCCCTCCCCGCGCCCGACGGCCTCGCCGAGTGGGCGCCGTTCGCCGCGGTGCGGGCCCGGGTGTCGGACGCCGAGGAGATCAGCGCCGCCGACCGCGCGTTCCTGCTGGACCGCTGCGCCGAGCTCGAGGCCGCGCTGGCCGGCCTGGAGTTCCCGCTGCCCCGGGGCCTGGTCCACGGCGACGCGTACCCCGGCAACGTCATCCCGGGCCCGGACGGGCCGGTGCTCTGCGACTTCGACTCGTCGTGCGTCGGGCCGCCGGAATGGGACCTGACGCCGCTCGCCGTCGGCCGTGAGCGGTTCGGGGACCCGCCGGTGCAGTACCGGACGTTCGCCGCGGCCTACGGCTTCGACGTGACGTCCTGGCCCGGTTTCGCCGTGTTGCGGGGGATCCGCGAACTGAAGCTGACGACCAGCGTGCTGCCCATCCTGCGCAGCCGGCCCCAGGTGCGGCCGGAGCTCTTCCGCCGGTTGGACGATCTCCGGCACGGCCGGACGGACGTCCGGTGGACGCGTTACCGCTGAGCGGACGTTGTCACATCATGTGACCGGCGCCACATCCTGCACGTGCATTCGACGACCTCGGATGACCGTTCGTCGCTTACGGAATGTCGTCTGCTCACGGTAGAAAGTTCTGCCCGACCGGTCACCTCCAATGGATGCCCAGTCATTCCAATGCGCAAGTTGCAGCTACACGCCGTGACGCCACGTCGGTTCTACCTGCATTGGCGCGCGTTCAAGACGCGACGACCGGTGCGCGCGTGAGCACGACGGCGAAGCCGAACGCCAATCCCATGACGGTCAGCTCGAGCGTCGCCCACGAGGCGAGCGCCGTCCGGTTGTGCCGGACGATCTGGGGCATCAGCCGCCAGCGGACGTTCGCGCCGAGCAGCGCGATCACCCCGGTGCAGGCGAGCTTGAGGATGAGCAGCTGCCCGTACGGCGTCGTGAAGATCGCCGCCCAGAACCCGATGGTCGGGTTGAGCGAGATCTCGATGAGGCCGTTGAACAGGCCGGTCGCCGCCGAGATGATCAGGCAGAGCGTCGCCAGCTTCGAGAACCGGGGCATCGCGTGCGCCAGCAGCGTCCGGTTCGCGACGAGCAGCACGGCCATCGCGCCGAGGCCGCCGGTCCAGGCGACGGCGCTCATCACGTGCAGCTCCATCGAGATCATCGTGTAGTCGTGGTAGCTCCAGTTCGACGCGTGCCCGGTGACCGGCAGCGGCAGCAGCGCGAACAGGCCGAGCCCGACGCGGACCTCGGCGGGGATCTTCTCGCCGTACCGCAGGGCGAGCGCGCCGATCCCGGCGTGCGCCAGGGCCAGCACGGCGACGATGACGAGCGCCTTCCCGGCACCGACGTTCGCGATGTAGCTGCCGATGTCGGACGCCGTGAGCGTCGAGGAGCCCGGCTTGTACTCCGCGGTCTGCAGGATCAGCGTGACGACGGCGGTCGTGGCCCAGATGAGCGCGGCCGCGACGCCGGCCGGCCGGGCCAGCCGCATGATCGGCTCGGTGAGCTTCGGCCGGTCGTACCCGACGAGCACCGACAGCAGCGCGAGCCCGATCGTCGTGACCGCGGACAGGTCGAGCAGCACGCGGACGATCGGGATGCCGGCCGAGACCACCGCGCTGGGCTCCACCACGCCGGGGACCGGGGTGCTGGCGGTGAGCGCGACGCCGATGAGGGCGCCGAGCAGCCCCGCCGTCACCATGCAGAGCAGCGTGACGTAGCGGGGCTTGGTGGTGGTCTCGGCCTGAGTCATCTTCTCAGTTCTCTTCCACGGCTTTGCCGCCCGACCGCAGCGCGACGACCAGCCCGATCGCCAGCAGGACGACCGCGCCGGCGATCCACACCCAGATCGGCACCCCGGTGGACGACGACTGCGACGTCGCCTGCGAGGAGGAGCCGCCGGGCGACTTCGCCGCGTCCACGGTCGCCGGCGTGCCGGTGCCCGCGGCGGTGAGGGTGAACGTCAGCTCGCCGGTCACCGGGTGGCCGTCCGCGGACAGCACCCGGTAGCCGATCGTGTACTTCCCGGCCGGTCCGAGCGGCCGCAGTGGCGCGCTGATGACGTTGTTCACCACGCTGATCGGTCCCTCGGCCCACTGGCCGCCGCCGGGTCCGGTCACCGCGATCTGGTTGACGTCCGCGCCCTGCACGTACTGGTCGAACGTCAGGCTGACCTTCTGCGGCCCGGCGGCGACGGACGAGCCGTTCGCCGGGTCCGCGGAGATCAGCACGTTGTGCGCCAGCGCCGGGGTGGCCGTGCCGAGCACGGCCACCACCGTCAACGCCAGCGCCACGAGGGCTTTCCGCATTTAGCTGGCGCCTCCCGGCTTCGCTGTGGCCTTGCGGGCCCGGATCGTCGCGCCGGCCCCGACACCGAGACCGATCGCGCCCACGAGCAGGCCGGCCCCGCCGAGCCAGCGCGCGGTGCTGTCCGACGTCGACGACGCCGCGGCTTCAGTGTGCTCGCCGGTGGTCGCCGCGGTGTTCGCGCCCATGCCGGCGTGCTCGTCGCCGTCGGCGGCCTTCGCGGCCAGCTTGACGGCCGGCGCCGGGTGCTCCGGCTCTTCGCCACCGGCCGGGGTCGGCTGGTTCCAGTCGACGACCTTGCCGTCGCTGTAGGTCTGGTGGGCCGGGAACTCGACCTCGTCCACGTTGGACGGCAGCGGGCCGAAGCTGACCTCGAACTCCTGGTAGTTGGTGGACTTGAGCTCGCTGCCCGGTGCCGCGGTCCACGTCACCGCGGTGACGGCCTCGGTGATCTGCGTGCCGTTGTCCTTGGTGATCGGGGCCGGCAGCTTCGACTTGGTGACTTCGGCGGTCCAGCCGGGGATCGGCTTGGTCCGCACGCTGCCGATGCCGTAGTCCGCCTTGAAGTCCACGGCGACCTTGGTGGTCATCGTGGTCGGCTCTTCGCTCGGCACGCGGAACACGATCGCCGCGTAACCGCCCTTCGTCGGCTGGGCGCCGTAGACGTTGGCGGTGACGTGCGCGGAGGCGACGCCGGTGCCGAGGAGGCCGGCGACACCGATGGTGGCGGCGAGGAAACCGGCGCGCTTGAAGACGTGCTGGGACATGCGTTCACTCCTGATGAACTCAAAAGGGGACAGCGAACTCGGGGGTTCGCTGGTGCGGGGGAAGAAGCTCGGTTCAGGAGTGGGCGGGCGGGCCGCGCCGCCCGTGGATCCGGCGCAGGTCGACGCCGACGAGGTGGCTCGGCGCCGCGGTGCGGGCCGGGACGAGCGAGGCGGCCGCGACCGGCACCGGCAGCGGGCCGAGCAGCCGCGGCAGGATCGCGCGCAACGCGGCCAGCAGGGCGACCAGCGTCTCGTCCGCGCGAGCGAGCAGCAGCGCCGTGACCACGGTCGCGACGGCGTGCGCGGCGACCATGCCGAGGCTCTCGGTGCCCGGCATGGCGTACATGTCGTGGTGCCCGGCGAGCGTCGTGAGCAGCAGGTGCATCACGAGCTGGGCCGCGCCCAGCAGGCCGATGGTGGCGAGCGGGCCGCGGGCCTTGCGGGCCAGCGCGGTCGCCGTCCAGCCGAACAGGCCGCTGAGCAGCACGGTCATCGCCGGATCCGGCAGCCCGCCGTCGGCGAGCCGGTGCGCGGTGACGGTGAGCGCACCCGCGGTCACCGCGAGCAACACGCCGCGAGTAGCACCCAGCACGGCGGGACGCCGTCCTGAAGTGCTCATGGCGAACACTCTAAGCGACTCCCCGACGGGTGATTTGGTGATCCCGTCAACTGAGCACACGTGGAGTTCACGGCTCCCGATCGGCATCGGTTCAACGCTGTCATCGCCGGGTCTCCGCCCCGGGCCGGGGGCTCCGCCACCCGAAACCCTGAAAAATCGGCTTTTTGTTGCCGATCACGTCCGGATACGGAACGGTGTCGGAATCAATGAGGCCTGGAACGGGGGTTTGGCTTCGGCGCACGGTGGGTACTGAGCCGTCGGTCAGGAGCTAGCCCGTTCGGGTGAAGCCTCACGGACGCGGGCGGGAGTGCGGACACGGATGAATCTCTTCGAGTACATCTCGGACCGGGCGAGCAAGTTGTGGTTGGAGGCCTACCTGCACACCAGCCTGGTGGTGCAGTGCACGATCCTCGCGGCGGTGCTCGGCGTGCTGATCGGGGTGGCGGTCTACCGCAGCCCGATCGGTTCGGCGCTCGCCACCGCACTGGCCAGCACGATCCTGACGGTGCCGTCCTTCGCCCTCTTGGGGCTGCTGATCCCGATCTCCGGGCTCGGTCCGACGACCGCTGTCATCGCGCTGGTGCTCTACGGCCTCCTGCCGATCGTCCGTAACACCATCGTGGGACTCGACGGCGTCGACCCCGCGATCACCGACGCCGCGCGCGGCATCGGGATGAGCCGGTTCGGCGTGCTGACCCGGGTCGAGCTGCGGCTGGCCTGGCCGGCGATCCTCACCGGGATGCGGGTCTCCACGCAGATGCTGATGGGCATCGCGGTGATCTCGGCCTACGCGAAGGGCCCCGGCCTCGGCGCCGAGGTCTTCTCCGGGCTCACGAACGCGGGGAGCACGAACTCCCTGAACCAAGCCGTCACCGGCACGGTCGGGGTCGTCATCCTCGCCCTGATCCTCGACGGCGTCTACGTCCTGATCAAGCGCTTCACCATCTCGAGGGGTGTCCGTGGCTGAGAACGCTGTGACCGAAGAAAACGGCGTCTCCGGCGTCGAGATCGAACTGGAGCACGTCACCAAGAAGTACGCCGGGACCCGCGAAGCCGCCGTCGACGACTTCTCCATGGTCGTGCCCGCCGGCAAGATCGTCGTCTTCGTCGGCCCGTCCGGCTGCGGCAAGACCACCACGATGCGGATGATCAACCGGCTGATCGAGCCGACGTCCGGCCGGATCACCATCGGCGGCGACGACGCGCTCAAGCTGGACGTCGACACCCTGCGCCGCCGGATCGGCTACGCAATCCAGCAGGCCGGGCTCTTCCCGCACTTCACCGTCGCGCAGAACATCGGGGTCGTGCCGGGCCTGCTCGGCTGGGACAAGCAGAAGGTCAACGACCGGGTCGAGGAGATGATGGACCTGGTCGGCCTCGACGCGTCCGACTTCCGCGACCGCTTCCCGCGGCAGCTCTCCGGCGGTCAGCAGCAGCGTGTCGGCGTCGCCCGCGCGCTGGCGGCGGACCCGCCGGTGCTGCTGATGGACGAGCCGTTCGGCGCGGTCGACCCGATCACCCGCGGCAACCTGCAGGACGAGCTCCTGCGGCTGCAGACGGAGCTGAAGAAGACCATCGTCTTCGTCACGCACGACTTCGACGAGGCCGTGAAGCTCGGCGACAAGATCGCGGTGCTGGGCAACCAGTCGTCGATCCTGCAGTACGACACGCCCGAGGCGATCCTGGCGAACCCGGCCAACGACACGGTCGCCGGCTTCGTCGGCGCGGGCGCGTCGCTGAAGCAGCTGACGCTGCTGCGGGTCCGCGATGTCGAGCTCCAGCAGGACGCGCTGACCGCGACGGTCGACGACGACCCGGCCGAGGTCCGCAAGAAGCTCGAAGACCAGCGCAAGCACTTCGCACTGGTCCTCGACCAGCGCAAGCGGCCGATCCGCTGGGCGCACGTGCGCGAGCTGACGTCGGCGTCGTCACTGGCGACCGCCGGACGGCCGCTGCGCGACATCGTCAGCCTGCAGTCGACGCTGCAGGACGCGCTCGAGGCGATGCTCGCCGAGGGCGGTTCGGTGCCGGTGACCGGTGCGCGCGGGGAGTACGCGGGCACCATCCAGCTGGACACCGTGATCGCGACCATCCAGCACCTGCGTGAAGAGCACACGAACGGCGAGGAGGTGTCCGCATGACCGCTGCCGTCGATACCGGTTTTTCCACCGAGTCCGGCTCCAAGCGCGCGGAACGCGTCCGGCTGTTCGCGCAGCCCGCCGTGGTGCTGGTGATCGTCGCCGTGACCCTGATCTGGGTGTTCTCGAGCGGCCTGACCGCGACCGAGAAGGAGACGCTCAACGCCTCTTCGTTGTTCACGGCGCTGGGTGACCACGTCCTGATGACGCTGGTGGTGACCGCGATCGTCGTACTGGTCGCGGTGCCGCTCGGGGTGATCGTGACGCGGCCGTGGGCGCGGTTCCTCGCGCCGATCTTCCTGGCGATCGCGAACATCGGCCAGGCCGCGCCCGCGCTCGGCGTGCTGGTGCTGTGGTTCATCGTCACCGGCGCGACCGGCGGGCTGTGGGTGGCGGCGCTGCCGCTGGCCTTCTACTCGCTGCTGCCGGTGCTGCGGAACACGATGGTCGGCATCCAGCAGGTCGACGAGTCGCTGATCGACGCGGGCCGCGGCATCGGGATGTCGGCGACCGCGGTGCTGTTCCGCGTCGAGATGCCGCTGGCCGTCCCGCTGATCCTGGCCGGCCTGCGCACCTCGCTGGTGCTGGCGGTCGGCACCGCGACGTTCGGCATGTTCGTCAACGCCGGCGGGTTCGGGCTGCTCATCGACACCGGGTACAAGCTGAACCTGACCTCGGTGCTGGTCACCGGTTCGGTGCTGGCCGTGGCGCTCGCGCTGCTGGTCGACTGGCTCGGCGCGGTCGCCGAACAGTTCTTCGGACCGAAGGGGCTGCGATGAAATTCCGGCGCATAACGGCAGTCTTCGGCGCGGCGGTGCTGGGCGCGACGCTCTCGGCGTGCGGGCTGACGGTCAACCAGGCCGTGCCCTACGACATCCAGCCGGGCACGATCCAGCCGATCCCGTCGCTGCAGGGCCTGAAGGTGACGGTGGGGTCGAAGGACTTCACCGAGAACATCATCCTGGCGTACATGGCCGAGATGGCGCTGACCGCGTCGGGCGCGGACGTCGTAGACCTGTCGGACATCAAGGGGTCCAACTCGTCGCGGCAGGCGCTGCTCTCCGGGCAGACCGACGTCACCTGGGAGTACACCGGCACGGGCTGGATCAACTACCAGGGCAACGAGCTCCCGGTGCCCGGCGGCGAGAAGGCCCAGTACGAGGCGACGGCCAAGGCCGACGAAGAGAAGTTCGGCGTCACCTGGCTGAACTACTCGCCGCTCAACGACCAGTACGCCTTCGCCGTCACCGAGGCGTACGGCGCGCAGAACAACCTGAAGACGACGTCGGACCTCGCGGCGTTCATCAAGCAGAAGCCGGACCAGGCGGTGTTCTGCCTGGAGACGGAGTTCACCAGCCGCCAGGACGGGTTCCCGGCCGCGGTCAAGGCCTACGGCTTCCAGAACCCGAAGATCGAGAACTTCGGCATCGGCACGATCTACTCGGCGGTCGCGGGCGGCACGTGCCCGGTCGGCGAGGTGTTCACCACCGACGGCCGGATCTCCGGGCTCAACCTGCGGGTGCTCGAGGACGACAAGAAGGCGTTCCCGCAGTACAACGCGGTCGCGACGCTGCGCACGGACTTCGTCAAGGCGCACCCGGACATCCGCGGCCCGCTGGAGAAGATCAGCGCGGCGATCGACAACGAGCAGATGGTCCAGCTCTGCAAGCAGGTCGACGTCGACGGCCAGGACGCGGGCAAGGTGGCCCACGACTGGATGGTCAAGAAGGGCTTCGTGAAGTAGCCCGCCACGACGGGGAACGGCCGGGCAGCACACGCTGCCCGGCCGTTTCGCTGTCTCAGGCGGCCGCACCGGGACCGGGCAGCGGGTCGACGTCGCGGGCGTGCATCGGCTCGCCGCAGCAGGTGCACCGCACGCCGGCCGCGCTGATCTCACCGCACCCGCGGTGGCGGTAGAGGACCGGCGGCCCGGCCGCGCCGGCGAGCCACTTGTCACCCCAGCCGGCCATCACCATGAGCAGGTCGACGAGGTCGGTGCCCTTCTCCGTCAGGACGTACTCGTAGCGCGGCCGCTGGTCGTAGGGCCGCCGGTCGAGCACGCCGTGCTCGACGAGGTGGTTCAGCCGCTCGGTCAGGACCTTGCGCGAGATGCCGAGGTCCGCCTGGAGCTGCTCGAACCGGGTGAAGCCGACCCAGACGTCCCGCAGGATCAGCGGTGACCACGGCTCGCCGATGACGTCGAGCGTGCGCGCGATCGAGCACGCCATTTCGCCGAAGTTCGTCCGCTGCATGCACCCAGTCTACGCCTCGGGGTTCCCTCAGGGAACTCTGGCTGCTACGGTTCTGGAGTCTCTTGAAGGAACTCTGGGAGGATGACGAGATGGGCAAGGTCTTCGGCGCACACGCGGTGTCGGTCGACGGGTACATCACCGGCGCCGGACCCGGCCCTGGTCACGGGCTCGGCGACGGCGGTTCGCTCTTCGACTGGTACTTCGCCGGCGACACGCCCAGCGCGGTGTTCGACGGCTTCAAGCTGAGCGAGCCGAGCGCGCGGGTCTTCGACGACGTCGCCGGCCGCGTCGGCGCGGTCGTCGTCGGCCGCAACACCTACGAGGACTCCGACCGCTTCGGCGGCGGCAGCCCGCACCCGACGGCGCCGCTCGTCCTGCTCAGTCACCACCCGGCGCCCGGGATCACCGACTGGCAGACGCTCGTCACCACCGGGATCGAGGACGCAATCGCGGCGGCACGCGGGATCGCCGGCGACAAGGACGTCACCCTGATGGGTGGCGGTGCGCTGACCGAGGGGCTGAAGGCGGGGCTCGTCGAAGAAGTCGTCCTGCACCAGGTGCCGGTCCTGCTCGGCGGCGGGCGTCCGTTCTTCCAGGCGCTGCCCGCGCACGTGCGCCTCCGCCTTCTCGAAGTTGTCCCGGCGCCCGGTGTCACCCATCTTCGATACGCAGTCGAAAACTGAAGGAGCAGCTCACCATGATCAACGACGACCTGCGCGAGATCCTCGCCGGCACCCCGATCGCCCACATCGCCACCGTGCTGCCCGACGGCGGCCCGCACGCCGTCCCGGTCTGGATCGGCACCCACGGCGACCACATCGCCGTCTTCACCGGCCCGGGCTCGCGCAAGGCCCGCAACTGGGAACGCGACCCCCGCGTCGCGATCTCCCTGACGCCGGCCGACAACCCGTACCAGCCGGTGATCATCCGCGGCACGGTCGTCGAACGGGTCGACGGCGACGCCGGCTGGGACATCGTCGACACCATCGCGAAGAAGTACACCGGCGGCCCGTACCCGCGTGAGCAGGAGCGTTTCGCCGTGCTCATCGAGCCCACCAGCCAGCAGGTGGGGATGCGCTGAGGCTAGATGCCCAGGCGGTGCAGCAGCTGACCCTCCAACCGCTCCAGCTCGCCGGCGACCGCGCGGTGCGCCGACTTCCGGCGCGCCGCCGGCATCCGCTCGGCGGCGCGGACCGTCGCCGACAGCTGCTCCAGCGTCCCGAGCGAGTCCTTCACGAACTCGACGTCGGCGGGCGTCGCCTTCTCGGACTTCTGCAGGTCCCGGCAGCCTTCGGCGATGCCCGCGATCCGGGCGTGCAGCGCCGCGCCGCGGCCGGTGTAGCTGCCGAGCTGGTCGACCTCGACCCCGAGCTTCCGCGCCTGGTAGCGGTCGTACACCTCCCGGGCGGCGCCCGCCGCGCGCACCGCGTACGGCGCGACCACGGGAATCACGACGGGCCCGAGCACCTTGGCCACCGCGATCGCGTTCTTCGTCTTCTTGGGGGTGAATCGGCCTTCACCCTCGACCTTGGCCTTGCGCGCCATGGCACCTCCTGCGACGTGTCGAAGTCCGAACTTACTGGTCTTGCCCGTGGCGGGCATGGCGGCTCGGCGGTGGCCTCTAGAGTGATCTCCATGAAGGGCGAGGTGGTACTCGACGCGGGAGCGGTCAGCCGCTGCCGCCGCCGGGTGCACCTCGAGCACGATCCGCTCATGCGCGGGGTCCCGCTGTCACCGCCGGATCCGACGGCGCAGCAGCGGATCGCCGACGCCGCAGCGCATCGGGACGACATCGTCGCCCGGCTGATGGCCGCGTCCGGCGGGCCGGAGCAGTGGGTGAAGATCGACCGCGACCTCCCGGCGGGCGAGCGCGTCGAACGCACCGAGCAGGCCTTGGCCGCCGAAGCGCGCTACATCTGGGGCGCGTTGCTGCCGGTCGACCCGGCCGGGCACCGGCGCGGCGGCATCGACCTGCTCGTCCGCACCGGCCGCGGGTACGTGCCGGTGCTCGTGGTGCGCCACCGCATCACCGACCGCGGCGCCGGCGCGATCGTCACCGAGATGACCGACCTCGACCCGGCCAACCGCGGCTCCGACAGCGGCCGCAAGGTCCGTTCGCAGCCGCGTGACCAGCTCCGGCTGGTGCACATCCGCCGGATGTTGCAGACGCTCGGGCAGGCCGACGAAGGCCTCGTCCTCGGCGGCGTGATCGGCCTCGACGCCGACGTCGTCGTCTGGCACGACCTCACCGCGGGCACCTGGCCGAACGGGCGCAGCGCGATCACCGAGTACCAGGCCCGGTTCGCCGACCGGCTCGCCATCGCCAACGCCGCCGCGAACGGCGAGGAGCCGCTGGCCGAGCCGTCGCGGGTGCTGGAGTGCCGCGGGTGTCCATGGTGGCCGACGTGCGAAGCGCTGCTCACCGAGACCCGGGACGTCAGCCTCGTGGTGCGTGGCGAAGACGCGATGGAGCTGCGCCGCGCCGGCGTGTCCACTGTGGACAACCTGGCCGCGCTCGACCCGGCGGGCGAGGCGCCGGTGATCAACTGGACCGGCGTGACGTTCCCGGACGCCGTCGTGCTCGCCCGCGCCTGGCTGGCCGGCCTCACGCTCGTCCGCCGCGTCGACCGGGTCGACGTGCCGCGCGGCGACGTCGAGGTCGACGTCGACATGGAGAGCTTCGGCGACGCCGGCGCGTACCTCTGGGGCTGCCTGCTCAGCGGCGCCGACATCGGCCTCGAGCCGGGCTACCGCGCGTTCGCGACGTGGGACCCGCTGCCGACCGGCGACGAAGCCCGCTCGTTCGCCGAGTTCTGGGCCTGGCTGACCGACGTCCGCGAGCGCACCGAAGCGGCGGGGCTGACCTTCCGCGCCTACTGCTACAACGCGCTCGCCGAGAACCGCTGGCTCTTCGGCTCGGTCGAGCGCTTCGGCGACCACCCGGGCATCCCCACGAAGAAGGAAGTCCAGTCCTTTGTGGACTCCGAGGAGTGGGTCGACCTCTTCCGCAGCGTCACCGACCAGTTCCTCTGCTCCCAGGGCAAGGGCCTGAAGGTGATCGCCCCGGCCGCCGGCTTCTCCTGGCGCGACCCGGAGGCGGGTGGCGAGGCGTCGATGCGCTGGTACCGCGACGCCGTCGGGATGGACGGCGAGACGCCGGACGACACCCAGCGCGAGCGGCTGCTGCGCTACAACGAGGACGACGTCCTCGCGACGCACGCCCTGCGTGGCTGGATCAGCGAACGGGCCCAGGTCGAGGTCCCGTACATGTTCGACCTCTGATTGTTTCACCGGCTAAGACACTTGCCTGCTGACGCGTCTTGCGTATACTCGTCCACGAGTATTCGGCTACGAGGAGTGCGGGATGAAGCGGCGGAAGGTCGGCAACCTGCTCGGGCTGGCCGTGCTGTCCGTCGTGCTGGAACGCCCGATGCACCCCTACGAGATGGCGGCCGTGCTCAAGTACCGCGGCAAGGAAGCCGACCTGCCGATCAAGTGGGGCTCGCTCTACACGGTCGTTGCGAATCTCCAGAAGCACGGCTTCCTCGAAGCCGTCGGCAGCGTCAAGGACGGCGGCCGGCCCGAGCGGACCGTCTACCGGATCACGAAGGCCGGGCACGAGGAGTTCGAGGACTGGGTCCGCGAGCTCGTCGGCACGGTCGAACGGGAGCCGCCGCGGTTCCAGTCCGGGCTGTCGATGATGGGCGTTCTCGGCCCGGACCAGACGATCAGCCTGCTGCGGCAGCGCATCGAGCAGCTCGAAGACCACGTCGAGGCGCAACGGACGTCGCTCGAGCAGCTGCGTCCGATGATGCCGCGGCTGTTCCTGGTGGAGGTCGAGTACGACCTGGCGATGACGCTCGCCGAAGTGGAGTGGACCCGGGCCTTCCTGGGCGAGCTGACCAGTGGCGCCGTGCCCGGCATCGAGGCCTGGCGGCGTTACTACGAGACCGGCGAACTCCCTGCTGACCTGGGGGAGCTCGTGGAAAAAGAGAAGTAGCACGGACCCCGGGCAGTGCTGGCACACCGCCCGGGGTCCTCGACCCCGAACCGAGCACGCCCGGTCACGAGGTGGCACCGGTAAGGATAACCGGGCGGCTCTTCGGTTCGGCTCACCCGAAGAGGAGAGATCCATGGAAACGACCCGCAAGCACAAAGTGCCCGAGATGGAGGGCCGCCAGACTCGCTGGTACGCCAAGAACCGGGGGACCGAGGCGCAGCTGAAGCAGTACCGGCGGCAGGCGGCGGAAGTCGTGGCCGGGCTGGCGGCCGGCGCCGAGATCCTGGAGGTGGCGCCCGGTCCCGGGTTCTTCGCCATCGAACTGGCGAAGCTCGGCTTCCGCGTCACCGGTCTCGACATCAGTCACACGATGGTCGAGATCGCGCTCGAAGAGGCCGCACGCGCCGGGATGGCCGTCGACTTCCGGCAGGGCGACGTCACGACGGCGCCGTTCGCCGACGAGTCGTTCGACCTGCTGGTCTGCCAGGCCGCGTTCAAGAACTTCCGGCAGCCGGTGACGGCGTTGAACGAGATGTACCGGGTGCTGCGGCCGGGCGGGTTCGCGGTGATCCACGACCTGAACCACCAGGCCACCGGCGCGGACATCCAGCGTGAGGTCGACTCGATGGACGTCGGCGTGCTCAGCGGCTTCACCGTGCGGCAGACGCTCGGCTGGCTGCGGCGCCGCGCGTTCACCCCGGCGCAGTTCGAGGAACTGGCCACCGAAAGCGAGTTCGGCGGCTGCTCGGTCACCCAGGCCGGCATCGGCCTGGAGGTCCGTCTCACCCGCTGACCAAAGCGGCACTTTCACGTGAAAGTGACCACCTGGGGGCGGCACTTTCACGTGAAAGTGCCGCCCTTGGGGTCAGCGCGGGGCCATGCGCAGCGAGCCGTCCATGCGGACGACTTCGCCGTTGAGGTAGTCGTGGTCGATCAGCGAGAGCGCGAGCTGCGCGTACTCGTCCGGGCGCGCGAGGCGCTTCGGGAACGGGACGCCGGCGGCGAGCGACGCGCGGAAGTCGTCGCTGACGGTGGCGAGCATCGGGGTGTCGACGATGCCGGGCGCGATGGTCAGCACGCGGATGCCCTGCGAGGCCAGGTCGCGGGCCGCGGGCAGGGTCATGCCGACGATGCCGCCCTTGGACGACGCGTAGGCGACCTGCCCGATCTGGCCGTCGAAGGCGGCGATGGACGCGGTGTTGATGATGACGCCGCGGGCGTCGTCTTCGAGGGGCTCGGTCTTCGCGATCGCCTCGGCCGCGATCGTGAGCACGTTGAAGCTGCCGATCAGGTTGATCTGGACGACCTTCGCGTAGAGCGCGAGGTCGTGGCGGCCCTTCTTGGACAGGATCCGCGCGGACGGCCCGATGCCGGCGCAGTTCACCACGGTCCGCAGCGGCACCCCCGAGCCGGACGCGGTCGCGACGGCGGCCTCGACCTGGTCGACGTCGGTGACGTCGGCCTCGACGTAGGTGATGCCGTCGACCTGCTCGGCCTTCTCGATCGAGGACGCGAGGTCGAGCGCGAACACCCGCGCGCCCTTGGCCGCGAGGGCCTTCGCCGTCGCCCCGCCGAGGCCGGACGCACCCCCGGTGACGAGCGCCGCGGTGTCGGTGATCTGCATCTGTGCCGTTCCCTTCGGACTGCTGCGTTGGATCCGGCCCTAGGTTAACGCTCGTTCGCATGGGCGCGATTCGTGTCTTCGCTCACCGCTCCCGGAGGCGACCGGTTCCGTTAGCGCGGTGGTCACGTCCGGCTGTCACCTTCAGCACCATGACGCCTGCTCGGATCGTGGTGGTGGGAACGGGTTACGTCGGACTGACCACGGGCGCTTGCCTGGCCAGCCTGGGGCATTACGTCACGTGCGTGGACGTCGACCGCGCGAAGGTGTCGAGACTGCGCGCGGGGCGCGTGGACATCCTCGAACCGGGCCTGGCCGAGCTGGTCGGCCGCGGCGTCGCGGCCGGGCGCCTCCAGTTCGTCGTCGGCGCGCGGGACGCCGTCCGCGACGCCGAAGCCGTGTTCCTCTGCGTCCCGACGCCGATGGGTGCCGGCGGCTCCGCGGACCTGCGCGCGGTGGAGGCGGTGGTCGCCGAGATCGGCGACGTCCTGCCCGACGGGTGCGCGCTGGTCACCAAGTCGACCGTGCCGGTCGGCACGGCGCAGCGGATCGAGGCGATGTTGGGCCGCACCGACGTCCCGGTGGTGTCGAACCCCGAGTTCCTGCGCGAGGGCACCGCCGTCGCGGACTTCCTGGGCCCGGACCGGATCGTCGTGGGCTCGGACGACCTCGCCGCCGCGCGCTGGGTCGGCGAGCTGTACGCCGACCTCGCGGCGCCGGTCGTCGTTTCCGACGCGGCGAGCGCGGAGCTCGTGAAGTACGCCGCGAACTGCTACCTCGCGCTCAAGCTGTCCTACGTGAACTCGATCGCCGAGCTGTGCGAGCGCATCGGCGCGGACATCGACCTCGTCACCGAGGGCATGGGCCACGACCGGCGGATCGGGCGGACGTTCCTCAAGCCCGGCCCGGGCTGGGGCGGCTCGTGCCTGCCGAAGGACACCAGCGCGCTGGTCAAGGTGGCCGAGTCGGTGAACTACGACTTCAAGATGCTGACGTCGGCCATCGACGAGAACATCGCCCAGCGCGACCGGATCGTCGCGAAAATCGCCGGCGCGGTCGGCGGCACCCTCGCCGGCGCCCGGATCGGCGTGCTGGGCCTGGCCTTCAAGGCGGGCACGAACGATCTGCGCGACTCGCCCGCGCTCGCCGTGTGCTCGGTGCTGGGCGCGCTCGGCGCCGAGCTGATCGCCTACGACCCGGCCGTCGACAGCGAGCTGCCCGGGATGACCGTCGTCGACGACGCCTACCAGGTCGCGAAGGACGCGGACGTCGTCGTCGTGCTGACCGAGTGGGCCGAGTTCAAGCGCCTCGACTGGGCCGCGATGGCCGAGCTGATGGACGGCGTCGACGTCGTCGACACGCGCAACCTGCTGGACCCGCGGGTGATCGTCGACGCGGGGCTGTCCTGGCAGGGGGTCGGCCGGCCGCGGGCGGCGGCGCGAATCAAGGTTTCCTGAGTGCCTTCGGCTGGCTAAGATCGTCGGCACGGCATCGCGTGTCGGTCACCGGCTGGGTGAGGCATGGAGGTGGCGGGAGTGCCCCGGAGGCATTTCACCCGTGTCAGCATCAGTTTCCGTTGAATTGAACCACTTGATCGTCCCGTCCCGGAACAACCGGGAATCCGCCGAATTCCTGGCGCACCTGCTCGGCCTCGAGGTCGGGGAGGAATGGGGCCCGTTCATCCCGGTCGAGGTCCGCAACGGCGTCCGCCTGGACTTCGCGACCGTCCCCGAGCAGGACCTCCGCCTGCAGCACTACTGTTTCCTGATCCCGGAGGACGACTTCGACGCCGTCTTCGCGCGGCTCGTCGAAACCGGCGTGACCTACCACGCCGATCCGATGGGCAAGCAGGTCGGCGAAATCAACCACAACCACGGCGGCCGTGGCGTTTATTTCCTCGATCCCGGCGGGAACGGGATGGAAATCATCACGCAGCCGTACGAGCCGGAGCGGCAACGCCCGGCTTCCTGGTAGCTGATCGGACCCCGTGCGTCCCAAGGGGCGCGCGGGGTCCTTAGCAATGCGTACTATCGGGGCATGTTCACGACGAGGCCCGAGCTGGCCGGCACCTTCGGGATGGTCGCGTCGACGCACTGGCTGGCTTCGGCCACCGGGATGGCGGTGCTGGAGGGCGGCGGCAACGCGTTCGACGCGGCGGTCGCCGCCGGGTTCGTCCTGCAGGTCGCCGAGCCGCACCTGTGCGGGCCGGCGGGCCAGGTGCCCGGCATCTTCGTGACGGCGGGCGATCCGACACCCCGCGCGCTCGCGAGCCAGGGCCCGTCGCCCGCGGCCGCGACGCCCGAGCACTTCGCCTCGCTCGGGTTGGACCTGATCCCGGGCAGCGGCCTGCTCCCGGCGACCGTCCCGGGTGCCTGGGACGGCTGGCTCCTCCTGCTTCGCGACTACGGCACGAAGTCCCTTCGCGAGGTGCTGCGCTACGCGATCGGCTACGCGCGCAACGGCACGCCGCTGGTCTCGCGGGTCGGCGACACGATCCGCGCCGTCGAAGGGCTGTTCGTCGAGCACTGGCCGACGTCGGCGGCGCTCTGGCTACCGGACGGCAAGCCCGCGGCCGGGCTGCACAAGAACCCCGCGCTGGCGGACACGTGGGAGCGTCTCCTGCGCGAGGCCGAAGCCGTCTCCGGCCGCGAAGCGCAAATCGACGCCGGCCGTCGTGCCTGGTCACAGGGTTTTGTCGCCGAAGCGATCGACGCGTTCAGCCGCACGGCGTTCCGCGACGACTCGGGCCGCGACCACGCGGGCCTGCTCACCGGCGAAGACCTCGCGTCGTGGTCGGCGGGCTACGAAGACCCGGTCTCGGTGGACGTCGACGACTGGCGCCTGGTGAAGCTGGGCGGCTGGACGCAGGGGCCGACGCTGTTGCAGCAGGCGTTGCTGATGCACGGTTTCCGTGACGAATTGTCCTTTGTGGACGGATTGGCGTCGGAGCGCACGGTGCACCTGTCGGTCGAAGCGGCGAAGCTCGCCTTCGCGGACCGCGAGGCCTGGTACGGCGACACCGACGTCCCGCTGGACGTGCTGCTCTCGGCGTCGTACACCGACGCCCGGCGCGCGTTGATCACCGACACGGCGTCCGCGGACCTGCGGCCCGGCGACGCCCGCGGGCCCGCCCGGCTCCCGGCGATCCTGGACTCGCTGCAGGGCGTGCGCGCGGAAGGCGGCGCGACGGGCGAGCCGACCGTCGGCCCCCAGGGCCAGACCCGCGGCGACACGGTCCACCTCGACGTCGTCGACGCGGCGGGCAACCTGGTGTCGCTGACGCCGTCCGGCGGCTGGCTGCAGTCCAGCCCGACGATCCCCGAGCTGGGCTTCTGCCTCGACTCGCGCGGCCAGATGTTCTGGCTGGAGCAGGGCCTGCCGAACTCTCTCGCCCCGGGCAAGCGCCCGCGCATCACGCTGTCGCCGTCGCTGGCGCTGCGCGGCGGCGTCCCGACGCTGGCGTTCGGCACCCCGGGTGGTGACCAGCAGGACCAGTGGCAGCTGTGCTTCTGGCTCGCCCACGTCTACGGCGGCCTGAACCTCCAGGAGGCGATCGACGCGCCCGCCTGGCACACGACGGCGTTCCCCAGCTCGTTCTACCCGCGCTCGTGGAACCCGCGCGAGCTGGTGGTCGAGTCGCGCCTGGGCGCGGCCACCCTGGCCGGCCTGCGAAACCGCGGCCACGAGCTGATCGACGCCGGCGACTGGGCGCTGGGCCGCCTCGCGGCGGTCTCCCGCTCCGAAGGCGTGCTCCGCGCGGGGGCCAACGCCCGCGGCATGCAGGGGTACGCGGCGGGCCGGTAGCGCCGATCGAAGAAATCCGGGATTCACCCGTCGGAAAACCTCGCCCCCGAGCGACGATGAGGGTGTGACGGAACCTCGGGTGCAACCGGACCCGGCCTTCGCGCTGCTCGGGCTCTACGAGACCGCGCTGCCGGAGGTCTACGGGTACCTGCTGTCCCGGTGCGGTGACCGGACGCTCGCCGAGGAGCTCACTTCCGAGACCTTCCTCGGGGCGGTCGCCGCCTGTCGCAAGGAGTACGCACCTCCAGTGAGCACCGGGTGGCTGATCGGCGTCGCCCGGCACAAGCTCGCCGACCACTGGCGGCGCAAAGAACGTGAGGAACGCGGACTGCGCCTGGTTCACGACAGTGAGCCGGACGTCGAGGATCCCTGGGACGAGCAGCTCGACGCCCTGCGCGCGAGACAGGTGCTCGCATCCCTCGGGCCGCACCACCAAGCGGCGCTGACCCTGCGCTACGTCGACGGCCTCGGCGTCCCCGAAGTCGCCGGCCACCTGGGCCGCAGCGTGCACGCCACCGAGGCGCTGCTCGTGCGGGCCCGCGCCGCGTTCCGGCGTTCCTACGAGAAGGGGGGTCGCGATGCCTGAGCCGTTCGACGCGCTCCGCCGGCCCTCCGACCGGGTCGGCCCCGACCCGGACTTCGCCGCCGAACTGCGCGACAACCTGCGTCGCGTGATCTTGAACGGAGCCGACATGACCACCACGGAAGCCCCTGCCACCACCGCCGAGCTGCGGTCGCTGACGCCCTACCTCGCCGTGTCCGACGCCCGCGCGGCGCTCGACTTCTACGTCGACGTCTTCGGCGCGACCCGGCGCGGCGAGCCGATCCTGATGGACGACGGCCGCGTCGGGCACGCCGAGCTGGCCATCGGCGACGCCGTGCTGATGCTCGCCGAGGAGTACCCGGAGATCGGGCACGTCGCCGCCGAGGGTGGCGCGTCGGTGCGGGTCGAGGTGCCGGACCCGGACGTCAGCGTCACCCGCGCCCTCGAACTCGGCGCGACGCTGATCCGCGCGGTGAGCGACTCGCCCTACGGCCGCGGCGGCTCGTTCCGCGACCCGTTCGGCCAGCGCTGGCTGGTCTCCCAGGCCGCCCCCCAGAGCACGCCGAAACCGGAGCCGCAGCCCAAGCCGGGCGAGTCGATGTACTTCACGTTCCAGGTCCCGGACGCCGAGCCGGCGAAGACGTTCTACGGCGCGGTGCTCGGCTGGCAGTTCGCGCCCGGCTCGGTCGAAGGCGCCTGGAACATCGAGGGCCACGGCCGCCCGGGCGGCCTATGGGGCGGGCCCGGCCGCCAGGTCGGCTGGAAGCTGATGTTCGCGGTGGAAAACCTGGAAGCCGCGCTCACCCGGGTGCGTGACCAGGGCGGCCAGGCGGGCGAGGTCGAGAACCACCCGTACGGCTTCACGGCGGACTGCACCGACAACCAGGGCATCGAGTTCTGGCTCTGGGAGCAGCCGGGCAGCTGATCACGTCCGCGGGTCCGGCAGCCGCCTCGCGGTGATCGCGACGACCACCGCCAGCACCGCGATCAAGCCGATGACCAGCGCGAACGCGTCCCGGACGCCCAGCACGCCCGGCGCCGACAGGGCCGCGTACAGGCTCCCGAGCGTCGCGATGCCGAGCGCCAGCGACGTCTGCTGGGTCGTCGTCATGACGCCCGAGCCGACGCCGGCCAGGTCCGTCGGGACGTGGGACAGCACGATCCGGAACAACGTCGTCATCGCGAGCGCGTTGCCCACGCCGATCGCCACCATCGACGGCGCCAGGTCGAGGATCGTCAGGTCCGGCCACTGCGCCAGCGACGTGCAGAGCAGCGCCACCATGCCCACCGCGTTGATCGCGCCGCCGACCGCGACCACCTTCTGGCCGTACCGCGTCACCAGGCGGCTGCTCAGCATCGACACCGTGAAGTACGCGACGGCCATCGGCGTCAGCGCCGCGCCCGCGCCCAGCGGCCCGAAGTGCAGGCCCTCCTGCAGCGTCATCGCGTAGACGAACATGAAGGAGCCGAACGCGCAGAAGAACGGGACCCCCACCAGCAGCCCGCGGCGCACGCTCGGCAGCCGCATCACCGACGGCGGCAGCAACGGCGTCCCGCCGAGCCGCTCGAGACGTCGCTCGACGTGCACGAACGCGGCCGCGGCGAACGGGGACAGGGCCAGCAGCACGATCGTCCACACCGGCCAGCCCAGCGCGCGGCCTTCCATCAGCGGGACCAGGAACGACAGGAGCGTCACGGCCAGCAACGTCGTCCCGAGCCGGTCGACGCCCAGCGGGTTGTGCGCGCGGCTTTCCGGCAGGCGGCGCGCCAGCAGCAGCACGACCAGCCCGATCGGGACGTTCACCAGGAAGATCGGGCGCCAGCCGGTGCCGAACAGGTTCGCCGCCACCAGGGCGCCGCCGGCGAGCTGGCCGACGACCGTCGAGAGGCCGCCCGTCGCCCCGAACAACCCGAGGGCGCGGGACCGCTCTTCGCCGGACGTCGTCGCCTGGATGATCGAGAGCACCTGCGGCAGCAGCAACGCCGACGCCGCCCCCTGCGCGGCGCGGGCGATCACCAGCGTGGTCGCCGTCGGAGCGATTCCGCAGGCCAGGGACGTCAGCGTGAACAGCCAGAGGCCGGCGAAGAACAGCCGACGGCGGCCGAACGAGTCGCCGAGGCGGCCGCCGACCACCAGCAGCACCGCGTACGCGATGCCGTAGGCGGCGACGACCAGCTCCAGCGTGGCCGTGGACGCGTGGAGGTCGGCGTCGATGGTCGGCAGAGCGACATTGACGATGAAGAAGTCGATGATCGGGAGTGCCGCCCCCAGCAGCACGGTGACCAGGCCGGCGGGGGTCAGTCCCGGCCGGGCCGGGGCGCCGGGGGTACTCGGCGCGAGTTCAGTCGTGGTCATGGGTACTACGATCGACCTCTAGCTAACCTGGTACCAGTTGCTGTTCATCCGGGTACCGCCACTACCTGGTACCAGTTTCGGTGGCATGCGATCCTGGCACCATGACCACCGCCGTCGAATCCGAACTCCGCCGCCAGGAGCTGGCGCGGTTCCTGCGCAGCCGGCGGGAGCGGATCACGCCCGAGCAGGTCGGCCTGCCGCTGATGGGCCGCCGCCGGACGCCGGGGCTGCGCCGCGAAGAGGTCGCGCAGCTCGCCGGCGTCGGGGTCACCTGGTACACGTGGCTCGAACAGGGCCGCGACATCAACGCGTCCGAGCAGGTTCTGCTGGCGATCGCGCGCACGCTGCGCCTCGACCCGCACGAGCACACGCACCTGTTCCGGCTGGCCGGCGCGCCCGAGCCGGAGAGCGGAAAGGACTGCCAGGTCCTCTCGCCGCAGCTGGAAATGATGCTGAAGAAGCTCGAGCCGTACCCGGTCGCGGTGCGCAACGCCCGTTGCGACCTGCTGGGCTACAACCGCGGTTACAGCTGGCTGATGGGTGACGTCGACGCCATCCCCTTCGAGGATCGCAACACCCTCGTCCAGTGCCTGCTCAACCCGCAGTGGCGCGAGCGGATGCTGGACTGGGACACGAACATCCCGCGCGTCATCGCCTCGTTCCGCGCGGCGATGGCCGAGCACGTCGCCGAGCCGGCGTGGAAGCAGCTGGTCAAGCGGCTGAAGGCCGAGTCGCCGCTGTTCGCCGAGCTCTGGCCGCACCACGACGTCAACTCCGAGCCGATCCGCACCAAGCGCTACCTGCACCCGGACGTCGGCCTGCTGTGCTTCAACTTCACCTACCTCTACTTCGGCCGCCGCTCGGAGATCACCGTGTCGACCTACACCCCGGCCGACGCGGAGACGGCGGCGAAGCTGCCGCTCATGGCCGGCTGACTACGGCACCCGACGTACGCGGAGAGTCGCTTCAGGACGGACGCGGCCGCCGTCGCCGACCGGTAGCTTTCGCGGTATGAGACGGCCGCCGCAGTCGAGCCTGTCCCCGTGGGTGGGGCGGGTGGTGCGCACGGTCGTCGTCACGGTCTTCGTGCTCGGCGCGACCAGTGGCGCGTCGCGCTGGCAGCCCGGTTCGCCGCCGATGACGCCGGTCGCCGGCGCCTGGCTCGTCGCCACCACGCTGACGCTGCTGCTCGTCCACCGCTTCCCGCTGACGCTCTTCCTGATCACGACGGCGTCCGCGTTCGGCTACTACGCCTCGGGCTTTCCCGGCGGGCCGGTCATCGTCGTGCCGACCATCGCGTTGTTCGTGCTCACCCGGCAGCGCGGCCCGCTCGTCGCCGGGATCGCCGGCGCCGGCGCGCTGGCCGTGCTCTACCTGGGCCACATCGTCACGTCGGGGTCGTTCGTGCTGGCCGTCGGCGCCGGGTTCCTGGTCGTCTGGCTGGTCGCCGTGATCGGGATCGGCACCGCCGTCCGGTACCAGTTCGCCGCCGTGGCGGCCCGGCGCGAGCAGGCCGACGAGCACCGGCACCGGCTCGCCGAGCAGGAGCGGCTGCGGATCGCGCGCGAGGTGCACGACGTCGTCGCGCACAGCCTCGCCATGATCAACGTCCAGGCCGGCGTCGCCGCGCACGTCGCCGACCGGCGGCCCGAGCAGGCGAAGGAGGCGCTGCTCAACATCAAGGAGGCCAGCGCGTCCGCCCTCAAGGACCTGCGCGCCACCCTCGCCGTCCTGCGGTCGGGGGAGGACAAGGCGCCCGCGCCGAGCCTCGCCCAGGCCGCCGAGCTGCTGGCCCACGCGCGCGACGCCGGGCTCACGGTCGACGTCCACGGCGAGGCCGGCGAGCTCCCGGCGCCGGTCGACGCGGCCGGGTACCGGATCCTGCAGGAGTCGCTGACCAACGTCGTCCGGCACGCCGACCAGGCACGCCACGTCGACGTCCGGTTCGGCCGGCCGGCGGGCGCCTTCACGCTCCGGGTGCGCGACGACGGCCGCGGCACCACCCAGCCGTCCCCGGGCCACGGCCTGCGGGGCATGGCCGAACGCGCCGCGGCGCTCGGCGGGCGCTTCACGGCCCAGCCGCTCGGCGACGGCTTCGAAGTGTTCGTCGAGCTACCGATCGAGGGAGACGCATGATCCGCGTCCTGCTGGCCGATGACCAGGTGCTGGTCCGCGCCGGGTTCCGGGTGCTGCTGGAGACCGAGGACGGTTTCGACGTCTGCGGCGAGGCGGGTGACGGCGAACAGGCCGTCGCGCTCGCCATCGAGCACAAGCCGGACATCGTCGTGATGGACATCCGGATGCCGGGCGTCGACGGCCTCGAAGCCACCCACCGGATCTCCGCGAACCCCGAGCTCGCCGGGACGAAGGTGCTGGTCCTGACCACCTTCGACATCGACGAGTACGTCTACGAGGCGTTGCGCGCCGGCGCCGGCGGGTTCCTGCTGAAGGACACCGAGCCGGTCGAGCTGCTGCGCGCGCTGCGCGTCGTCACGAGCGGGGAGGCGCTGCTGGCACCGACCGTCACGCGCCGGCTGATCCAGGAGTTCGTCGGCCGCCCGGAGAACCGGCGGATCGACACCAGCGCCGTCCGGGAGATCACCGACCGCGAACGCGAGGTCCTCGGCCTGGTCGCGGGCGGCATGTCGAACGACGAGATCGCCGCCCACCTGGTGATCTCGACGGCCACCGCGCGCACCCACGTCAGCCGCATCATGACGAAGATCGGTGCTCGCGACCGCGCCCAGCTCGTGGTGCTCGCCTACGAGTCCGGCCTGGTCACTCCGCGTCGGCCGTGACGCCGGAGCGGCGCAGCGCGACGAAGACGTTCAGCACGAAGACGACGAGCACGAGGCCGGCGGAGAGCCAGAACCCGAGCCGCAGGTCGACGGCGGCGGTGGCTTCGTCGTCGAGGTTGGCCTGGCTCGTCGACAGCGTCGAGACGGTGGCCGCGATCGTCCGGGTGTAGTCGGTGAGGTTCCGCAGCGCGAACACCTCGGTCACCACGAGCAGCGCGGCGGCCGTGCCGGCGACGACGACCGCCGTCAGCGCGCGGACCTTCGGCGTCCGCGGCAACGCCGTCGCGAGGCCGAGGACCAGCAGCACCGCGACGACGATCGCCAGCACCTGGACCAGGCCCGGCATGTCGAACTTGTCCGCCACGGCCGTCTGCTGCGCCGGGGTCAGGCCGAGGCCGTCGATCCCGGTGAACTTCTGCTGGCCGGAGGCCAGATCGGCGCCGGAGTAGGTCACCGCGGCCCGGGTGCCGTCCGGCGCGTCGCAGGACGCGGCCAGGCACGGCAGGAACAGGAAGAGCAGCAAAGCGAGCAGGAAGCCGGCGGGGGTGATCCGGCGCGTCACGAGCTTGGGCACGCCGACGACCCAACCACAGCTCAGCCGCGCTTGACCCGCCGGACCAGGCGAACCGCCCGCACCAGGAACACGACGGCGAGGACGGCGACCAGGCAGATCCAGATCACGGCGCCTCCTCTCCCGGACGATGCTCTGTTCAGAGGGCGTCCGGGAGGGGGAGGGGGTTCATCGACACGGCCTAAGTCACACCTTCGGGCTAAGCGCTACCGGAGCAAGTCACGCTCGCGGTCTTCGCGCCCAGGCGGCCCCTGACGGCACGGGCGGCCCGCCCGAGTACAACCCCGGTACGAGGGCGACCCGCCCGCACCGCCAGGAACCACCTGGATCACGAAGCCCATCGAGCAGACTTACTCCGGCAGCGCTAAGCCGTGCTCAGTTGTTCGTGCGCTCCGTTGGCGGCGCCTTCTGGACCTGGGCGGTCAGCAGCGTCTTGAACGAGGCGAGCGTCGCGTCCTTGGACGGGCCGAACGAGTCCACGATGACGACGCGGTTGTAGAGGACGTAGACCGCGCGGTAGACCTGCTGGCTGCTGTCCGCCGCCGAGAACACCTGGACCCCGTGCAGGGACAGGTTGCGGTTGGCGGTCAGGCCGCCCTCCTGCTCGGCGTTCGCGTACTCCGCCGCCACCGCGGACGCGGCCTGCGCGTTCGGCAGCTCGAGCGCGAACAGGCCGAGCGTGACGTCGCCGTCCTTGGTCGTCTTGAGCAGGCCGTCGGTCATGCCGCCGGACTTGAGCTTCTCGATGACCGTGGTCGGCAGGTACTTGGCCGACTGCAGCTTGTCCAGGTCGAACTCGCCACCACCGGCGCGGGTCGTGCCGGCCGGGGTGACCAGCGCGGCGGAATTGTCGCTCGGCTCGGGCTTGGCCGCGGGCGGCTCCGGCAGCGGCTTCACCGTCGGGGCCGGCGGCGGCTGCTGGGTGGTGCTCTGCTGGGCGACCGGCGGGGTGGTGCCGTTGTCCTTGATGAACAGCGCCCAGACGCCGTAGCCGAGACCGGCCACGACCAGGACGGCGATCACGGCGAAGGCGATCTTCTTGCCCTTGCCGGACGACGGCTGCGTCTGGAAGCTCTCCGGGCCCTGGCTGATCCAGTCCGCGTTGCCCGACTGGGACATCGGCGGGAAGTCCGAGCCGCCCCACGGCGGGCTGACGTCCTGCTGCTGCGCGCCCCACGGGTTCTGCTGGCTCTGCTGCGGCGGGCGCTGGAAGCCACCGGCCGGGGACTGCTGGCCGTACTGCTGCTGGGGGAAACCACCGGCCGGGGACTGCTGGCTGTACTGCGGCTGCTGTTGCTGCTGCCACTGCGGGACGACCTGGGTCCGCTCGCCGCCCCCGGCGTCGGTGGCGGAGACGACCTGCGTCGCCTCGGCCGCGTCGGCCTGCTGCTGCGGCGCGGGCGGGCTCACCGGTGCGATGATCTGGGTCTCGGAGGCGCTGTCGCCCATCGGCTGCTGCGCGGGCTGAGCGGGGGCGGCCTGGCTGTCGCCGGTCGTGACGGCCATGGACAGCACCCGGTCACGCCGCGTCCGGTATTCGTCGGCCGTCAGGTTTCCCGCCGCCAGCTCCTCGTCAAGCCTGCGCAGCTCTTCCTGCCAGGTCACCCCGGTACCCCCTTCGGGTAGATCGCCTGCGAAATCGTGCGAGTGTATGGGTGCAGCCGCGTGACCGCACGGAGTCATTGTGCACGGGTGTGCTCACCTGTTCGTCGCCCACCACCCCGTCGTTACCTTCGGGTGGCGCATCCCGCTTCCCAGGTCACCTGGGGTGTTGCGCGAGCACGGCGGCGAGCTGGTCGATGGTCTGGTTCCGCAGCAGTGGGGACGATCCGCCGATCACGCTCCGTTCGACCAGTTCGAACGTGATCACGTCCCGGTCGGCGAACAACCCGGTGAGTTCCTGCGCGTTGCTCTGCGCCGTCGTCTCGGCGTGCACGATGGTGACGTCCTGGCAGGTCGCGGCCAGGAACGGGCTCGCGAACTGGGTGAACGAGTCGGCCACGACGGCGGTGTTCTGCCCGATCGAACCGGCCGGTTTCGCGCCGTCGGGCTGGGTCAGGTGCAGCGGCGTCTTGAAGTCGCTGGCGATGTAGCGGGTGCGGTCGGCGCCACCGTCGGTCGAGAGGCTGTAGGTCGTCAGCTTCCGCTGTTCGTCGCGGCCGAGCACCCGGGCCAGGTCCGCCGGCCACGGCCGGGTGCCGTTCGGCGCCGCCTGCCAGCGGACCGTGCTGCCCGGCTGGATGGACTGCCCCAGCGCGTACGTCATGACCAAGCCGCCGTCGAACGACCAGTGCGTGTCGTTGGGGTCGTACAGCGAGTGGCCGGTGCGCTTCTCGGCGTCGGCGAGGGCGGGCCGCAGGTCGATCGCGCCCGTCTCGCGGGGCACGCGGTTCCAGAACTCGGCGGTGCGGGCCTGGGCGCACGGCTTGCCGACGTAGTTGTCCGGCAGGTGCGACGGCTCTTCGCTGTACTTGTCGGGCGCGATGACCAGCTCGAACTTCCGCCCGGAGTTCTCGACGGCGGCGCGCAGCTTCCGCAGCGCCGCGACGACGTGGTCGGTGTCCATCACCGGCCGGCAGCGGGCGTTGACGTCCTCGCCGAGGTACATCCAGCCGTCCTTGCCCGGGAGCACGGTCGGGTAGACGTAACCCGGGACGTCGCCGGTGCTGGGCTGGCCCTGGTCGACGCCGACGGTGCCGCCCTCGTGGCTGGTGCCCTGGCCGGACCCGGGCGGGTCGCCGAAGACGCCGGTGCTGATGCCGTCGGCGGCCTGGACGCCGGCCTGGCGCAGCGGCAGGTGGTCGGTGGCCCAGCCGGCCATGCCGGTGAAGAAGCCCCAGCCGTCGCCCAGGCTCGGGAAGTCCCGCAGCGGCCGGTTCTCGAAGGCGGTGGGGTGCACGCCGACCGCGGAGAGCAGCAGCGGCGTCACGAAGAAGAAGGCCGCGCAGGCGAGGGCCGTGCGCTGGCGCTTGCTGTGCCGGGGCCGGTAGAGGTTGTGCTCCTTCGGCAGCCAGGACTCCGGGGTCCTCGGCAGGCCCGGGTCGGTGGGCAACTGCGACGGAGGACGGGAGGACACGGCCGTATCCTAGCGCCGGGCCGGAGCGTGGCGGCCCCGAACAGGTGAACGCGAGGGGACGTGCGATGAACGGTGGCCGAGGGCCGGGCTACGACCAGCGGCTGGCCCGGGAACGGGACACCTTCGCCGACCAGGAGGACATCCACGGCAACCTGCCGCCGTCGGCGCACCGCTGGTCCAACAAGCACGTGCGGCCGAAGCTCGACGCGCTCGGCGTGCCGGGCATCGACGAGCTGATCGTCGGCCAGATCGCCGAACGCGCTTCGCGGCTGGACCGCGACACCGTCGTGCTGTCGCTGGGCAGCGGCAACGGCGACCAGGAGCTCGGCTGGCTGCGCGGGCTGGCCGAGGCCGGGCTGGACAACGTCCGGCTGCGGCTGCTGGAGCTGAACCCGGACATGCAGGCCCGCGCCGAGGCGGCCGCCCGCGAGCAGGGCGTGGCCGACCGCGTCGAGCTGATCACCGCGGACTTCAACACCTGGCGGGCCGACGCCGGGCACGACGTCGTCGTCGGGTTCCAGGCCCTGCACCACGTGCTCGACCTCGAACACCTCTACGCGCAGATCACGAGCAGCCTCACGCCGGACGGCGTCCTGGTCGTGCACGACATGATCGGCCGCAACGGGCACCGCCGGTGGCCGGAGGCCCTGGAGGTCGTCGACCGGATCTGGGCGACGCTGCCGCCGGAGCTGCGCCGCAACGCGCTGACCGGGCAGGTCGACGAGCAGTTCGTCGACATCGACTGCGCGGCCGACGGCTTCGAGGGCATCCGCGCCCAGGACGTCCTGCCGGTGCTGCTCGACCACCTGCACCCGAGCCTGTTCCTGCCCTACGGCAACGTGATCGACCCGTTCGTCGACCGGATCTACGGCCACAACGTCGACCTGGACAACCCGGTCCACGTCGAGCTGCTCGACCAGGTCGGCGTGCTCGACGACGCCCTGCTCGACCTCGGGGTCGTCACCGGCACGCGGCTGACCGCGCTGTTCCACCCGACGCCGCAGCCGCTGCGCGTGCACGGCACCCGGACGCCCGAACGGTCCGTTCGCGACACCCGCGTCGTCGATCCGGCGGGTCGCGCGTCGTTCCGCCCCGGCGACACCGGCGGCGAGCGGCTCGTGCGCGGCGCGGGGATCGTCACCGGCCGGATCAACGGGCTCTACCACGACGACTGGGCGGCGCCGTCGATCGAGTTCCCGCTGCTGCCGACCACCGCCGTCGGCGCCCTGGAACTGCGCACCTACCTGCCGGACGATGCCACCGAGTACGGCGGCGTCACCGTCTCCGTGGACGGCGTCCCGGTCGCGAAGGCCGACGTCGGACCGGGGCTGGTCGAGCAGGTCCTGCCGGTCCGGCTCGACGCCCACCGCCAGGTGCGGCTGTCCGTCGACGCCGACTGGTCGCTGACCGCCGGGCTCGGCGGCGACCGGCGGACGCTCTCCTACATCCTCGTCGGGCTGTCGCTGCTCGAACGGATCGAAAACTGAGGTCCGGCCCGGCGGTGCTGGTCGGGCCGCTAATCTGCCCGGCATGGGCAAGGGGACTGGCGCCGAGCGGCTGATCGACTGGACCGGCGAGCGGTGCGTGCCGTGGACCGACGACCTCCAGGTGATCTACGAGCACTACCACCGCTACGCGTTCGCGGCCCGGTTCGTCGCCGGCAAGCGCGTCCTCGACCTGGCCAGCGGCGAGGGCTACGGCGGCGCGCTGCTGGCGCGCACGGCCGCCGAGGTCGTCGGCCTCGAGATCGACCCGCGGACCGTCGAGCACGCCCGGACCCGCTACCCGGGCTCGCGCTTCGAGGTCGGCTCGATCACCGATCCGAAGGCCCTCGACGGTGAGACGTTCGACGTCATCACCTGCTTCGAGGCCATCGAGCACGTCGACGCGCAGGACAAGCTGATGGAGCTGGTGACGGCCCGGCTCGCGCCGGGCGGGGTCTTCCTCTGCAGCACGCCGGACATCGAGGTCTACACGCACGACCACGGCAACGAGAACCCGTACCACGTGCACGAGCTGACCGAGTCGGCGTTCCGCTCGCTGCTCGCCGGCAGCTTCGAGCACGTCGTGGTGCTGCGCCAGAACGTCGCCGTCGGCTCGCTGATCCACGACGGCGGGGCCGGCTCCGGCGCCGAGGTCCTCACCGTCCAGCAGGACGACGCCGACGGCTGGGTCGTCGAAACCGGCGCGCCGCACACCTACTTCGTCTCGGTCGCCTCCGCGAAGCCGATCGACGTGCCCTCGACGTCCGCCATGGTCGACCCGAAGCTGACGCTCGTCGCGCGCGCCGCCGCCGAAGCCGGCCGGCTGCGTGACGCGCTGGGCCGCACCGAGGCCGAGCGCGCGCAGGCGAGCGCGTCCGTCGCCGAGCTGACGGCCCGGCTGTCGGAGGTCACCGCCGCCGAGCGGCAGACCGCGACCGAACGCGACGAGGCGCTGCGCCAGGCCGAGCGGGCCCGCGAAGACCGGCAGCGCGCGGCCGGCGAGCTGAGCCGCCTGCAGCGCAAGGCCGGTTACGACAGCGAACGGCTGGAGTGGCTGGCGAGCAACAACTCCGGCCTCTCCGAGACCATCGGCCGGCTCGCCGCGGAGAACGAGAAGCTGCGCTCCGAGACGTCCGCGCTCGTGCAGCGCGCGATCGGCAAGTACCGCGGCTCGATCGAGAAGTTCGCGCCCCGCGGCACCCGCCGTCGCGACCTCTACGAGACGACGCTCGGCCGGCCGGCCGGCGTGCTGCCCGGCCAGGCCGCCGCGGTGCCCGGCCCGGTCGCGGTGACCACCAGCGACCAGCCGATCGTCAGCGTCGTCATCCCGGTCTACGGCAACTGGCCGTTCACCCGCGGCTGCCTCGACTCGATCCAGCGGCACCTGCCCTCGACGCCGTTCGAGGTCATCGTCGTCGACGACGCCTCGCGTGACGACTCCGCCGACCGCGTCGCCGGCTGCGCCGGGATCCGGCTGGTCCGCGCGCCGAAGAACCTCGGGTTCGTCGGCGCCTGCAACCTCGGTGCCGAAAACGCCCGCGGCGACTTCATCTTCTTCCTGAACAACGACACCGAGGTCACGGCGGGCTGGCTCGACGAGCTCGTCGGCGTCGTCGAGACGCGCCCGGACGTCGGGCTCGTCGGCTCGAAGCTCGTCTACCCGGACGGCAGGCTGCAGGAGTGCGGCGGCATCATCTGGGCCGACGGCACCGGCTGGAACTACGGCAGGCTGCAGTCGCCGGACGCGCCCTGGTACCAGTCCCTGCGCGACGTCGACTACTGCTCGGGCGCGGCCCTGCTGGTCCGCCGCGACCTGTTCGAGCGCGTCGGCGGCTTCGACACGCGCTTCTCGCCCGCCTACTACGAGGACACCGACCTCGCGTTCGCGGTGCGGGCGGCCGGGTACCGGACGATGGTCCAGCCCGCGTCGGTCGTCGTGCACCACGAAGGCATCACCAACGGCACGGACGTCTCCTCCGGCGTGAAGCGCCACCAGGAGCTCAACCGCGGCGTCTTCGTCGACAAGTGGAGCGTCCAGCTGCGCGACCACTTCCCGGAGGCGAGCCCGCGCGCGGTGTGGGCCGGGCGGCAGCGCACGAAGGACGGCCACCGCGGCGGCACCGTGCTCGTCGCCGACCACCAGGTGCCCATGCCGGACAAGGACTCCGGCTCGGTGCGGATGTTCCGGATCCTCGAGCTGCTCGTCGGGCTCGGCCACCGCGTCGTGTTCATGCCGCTCAACAACGCGCTCCCCGAGCCGTACGCCGGCGCGCTGTACCGCGCGGGCGTCACAGTCGTCACCGGGCTCGGCGAACAGCAGGAGTTCCTGCGCGAGGCCGGCGCCGACCTGAAGCTGACCATCCTGTCGCGGCCGCACGTCGCCTGGCAGCTGCTGGAGCAGGTCCGCGAGCACGCGCCGGACTGCCTCATCGCCTACGACACCGTCGACCTGCACTTCGTCCGGCTCAACCGGCAGGCCGACCTGGCCGCGCGGCTCGGTGACACCCGCGAGGAGCTGACGCTGCGGCGCCGAGCCGAGGTGCTGCGGGAGTCCGAGCTGGGCCTGACCCGCGCCACCGACGTCACCTTCGTCGTGTCCGATGTGGAGCGTGCGCTGCTGGGCGAGCTCGTGCCCTCGGCGCGCGTCGAGGTGCTGTCCAACGTGCACCACGCCGACGGCTCGGTGGCCGTCCCGGAAGGACGGTCGGGCGTGCTGTTCGTCGGCAGCTTCGACCACCTGCCCAACCGGGACGCCGCGCGCTGGCTGGCGACCGAGATCATGCCGCTCGTGCGCCGCCGCCGGCCGGACGCGGTCGCGCAGATCGTCGGCAGCAACCCGCCGCAGGAGATGTTCGACCTCGAGCGTGACGGCGTCGTCGTCCGCGGCTGGGTGCAGCACCTGGACGGCGCCTACCGCGAGGCCCGGGCCGTCGTCGCGCCGCTGCGCTTCGGCGCCGGCGTCAAGGGAAAGCTGGGGGAGAGCCTCGGGTACGGCGTTCCCGTGGTCGCCACTCCGCTCGCCGCCGAGGGCATGCACCTGACGCACGGCCGGGACGTCCTCGTCGGCAGCACGGCGGAGGAGCTCGCCGAGGAGATCGTCACCCTGCTCGACGACGACAAGCTGTGGCAGCGATTGTCCGAAGAGGGCAAGACCGTGGTGGACCGCCTGTTCGGCGCGGACGTCGCCCGCCGCACCCTGGAAGGCGTGCTCGACGGGTCGTGATCAGCTGGGCGGCAACGCCTTCTGGAACACGGCGAGCGCGTTGTCCAGGCTGGTCTTCAGCCCGGCCTTGTCCTGGTCGAACGGCAGGGACGCCCAGAGCACGACGGCGATCTTGCCCGAGGTGTACCAGGTGCCGTCCATCCGCTGCTCGCCGCTGCGGCCGCTGACGATCTTCCCGTCGGCGGCGAGCGGCTTGAACCCGCCGGCGTCGGCGGCGGCGCGGAGGTAGTCGACGACGGCCTTCGCGCCGTCCTCGTTCTCCGTCGGGATCGCGTAGGCGAGGAACCCGGTGTCGCCGGAGTTCGACGCGCGGTAGACGAGCTGCGTGACGCCGTGCTGCGAGAAGACCTGCGCGGTTTCCTTGGGGTAGAGGTTCAGGTCGAGGCCCTTGGCCAGCGACATCGTCGAGCTCTCCGGGTGCTGCACGCCGGGCAGCGGCGGGACCTGGTCCTCCAGCTGCGGCTGGGCCGCGGCGGCCGGCGGCTGCGTCACGCTCGGCGTGAACGTCGTCAGCGCGTTCGGCGCCGGGTCGTCCCGCCCGAGCCACATCGTCGCGCCGATGATCATGCCGAGCACGACCAGCACACCGAGGGCGATGAACGGCCACGTCGTCCAGGTCCGCCCGGACGACTCCTCGTCGTCGACGCCCCACCGGTGCTTCCCGGGGCCGTCGTCGTCCGGCTCGGTCTCGTGCTGCTGGGTTTCGCCGCCCGGCGGCGTGATCGGCGGGAACCGGCTGCCGGGGGGCTGCTCGACCTGGCCGTCGACCCGCAGGTAGCGGGTCGGGGTGATGTCGGCCGGGCTCGGCGCGGTGGTCATGTGGTCCGGCAGGGCCGGCACGCTGCTGGTCGACATCGCCTTCGGCAGCCCGGTGCGCTGCCACGGCGGGTGCGGCCGCTGCGCGTGCGCGTGCGCGTGCGGCACCATCGGCCGCGGCGACTCCATGCGCTGCGGCGGCGGGCCCTGCTGGACCGGTGCTGGGTGGCCGGCGGGGTTGGTGCTCCGCCAGGCTTCACCCGGACGGCGTAGCGGGGACGGAACCGGTGACGGAACCGTCGATCCGGAGGCCTGTGCGAGCAGCTCGTCCCGCTGTTTGCGGTGGTCAGCGGGCTCTATCCGACCTTCGGCAAGCTCCGCGTCGAGGCGGCGAAGCTCTTCCTGCCAGCTCATCCTTGGACCCCCATCCACCATTCGGGGCATCAGTCTGGCACGGGCTGCCGACCAGCGAGGTTGCGGTTTGAGGTTGATCGGCAACGTAGCGCAAGTCGCCGGATTTCGGGAGTCCCGCGGACCAACCCGGCCGCGTCACCCGTCAGGCCCCCGAAACTGTCGTACGTATGTTCTAAAATTGGCGTTGTACAGGGGAGATGCCGCTCGCAACCGCGGGTGGTGTGATGGAGGAAGGCAGGGCCATGGCCTACATCACCCTGCCCACATTCGTGGGCTACAGCGCCAGTTCCGGTCCGTCGCGGTCGTCGTTCGTGCGGCGCCAGCGGCGGTTGTACGAGGATCCGGCGCGAGCCGCGTTCAACTACTACCGGCGGGCGGCCAACGCCGTGCGGTCGGGACGCGCGGCGAACCAGGACGAAGTGGCGCTCCGGGCGCTCGTCAACGCGGCGGACGAACGGACGAAGCCGCACTACAGCGCGATCGCCGAGGGCTGGCTGCGCTACCTCGGGCGCAAGTCGCCCCGGCTCATCGAGGTCGGCCGCGGCCGGTGCCGGCTGGGCGACCTCGAGATCGGCGTCAGCCCGCAGATCGGGCTCCGCAAGAGCAACGGCCGGCGCTACGCGACCTGGCTGTACTTCAAGGAGGAACCGCTGACCAAGTCGTCGGCCCAGCTCGCGTTGTGGGTGCTGGAGCAGGCGATGCCGGACATCCTGCCGGGCGGTGAGGCACTGGTCATCGACGTCCGCCGGGCGAAGGAGTTCCAGCTGACCCCACGCGACCGCGAACGGCTGCGGCCCTGGGCCCGCAGCGAGGCCTCGGCGTTCCTGACGCTCTGGGACGTCGCCTGAGAGCGGGGGAGGCGCTGGGGTCGCCCCGCGTCTCCCTCGTTAGCATCGCCCCCGAGCTCAGGGGGGCGACGAATGAGACTTGTCGCGGGCAGGTACGCGATTTCGGCCGAACTGGGCCGGGGCGGAATGGGCGTCGTCTGGCGCGGCGAGGACCAGTTCCTCGGACGGCCGGTGGCGCTGAAGGAGCTGGCCACGCCGCCGGGCGCGTCGCCGACGCACCTCGAGCGCGTCCTGCGCGAGGCCCGCACGGCGGGGCGGCTGAACCACCCCGGCGTCGTCACGGTGTACGACGTCGTCAGCGAACACGGCGCCACGTTCATCGTGATGGAGCTGGTGATCGCGCCGACGCTGGCCGACGTCGTCGGCCGCGAGGGGCCGCTGGGGAACGACCGCGTCGCCGCGCTCGGCCTGCAGGTGCTGAGCGCGCTGGAAAGCGCGCACGCGGCCGGGATCGTGCACCGGGACGTCAAGCCCAGCAACATCATGGTGCGGCCCGGCGACCGCGTGAAGCTCGCCGACTTCGGCATCGCGCGGGCGACGGACGACCCGGGCCTGACGCAGACCGGCGGCATCATGGGCTCGCCCGGCTACATGCCGCCCGAGCTGTTCGCCGGCGCCGGCCCGTCACCGGCGTCCGATCTCTGGTCGCTCGGCGCGACGCTGTTCCACGCCGCCGAAGGCCGGGCGCCGTTCCAGCGCACGACGACGGCCGCGACGCTGCACGCGATCATGTACGACCGGCCGGTGCTCGAACGCTGCCGCGGCCCGCTCGCCGACGCCGTGCTCGGGCTGCTGACCCAGTCCACTTCGGACCGGTTGACCGCGGCCGGAACGCGGCGCCTGCTGGAATCCGCGCGCACCGGCACGCAGACCCGGGTCGTTGCGCAGACCCGGGTCGTGGAGCCGGCCGAACTGCCGACGACCGCCTTCCAGGCGGTACCGGCCACCGCTGACCGGAAGCGGCGGCTTCCGCTGGTGCTGACCGGGGTGGCGGTCGCGGTGATCGCCGCGCTCGGCGCGATCTTCCTGCTCAAGCCGGACAGCTCGACGCCGGTGGCCGCGGGCGCGCCGGGCCCCACGCCGACGTCGTCCGCGCCGCCGACGACCACAAAACACAGCAGCAGCAAGAAACCCACGCCGTCCGCGAGTTCCACCGCGCCGTCGTCGACCGCGGGGAAGCCGGAGCCGGTCAAGGTGCCGCTGGTCCGCTTCCACCACCCGGAAGGCGGCCACTTCAGCGGGACGAAAAAGGTCGGCGCGCCGGCCGGCTTCACCAAGGAAGGCCTCTTCGGGGAGCTGGTCGCGTCGGCCGAGCCCGGCACGCGGAAGCTGTTCGCCTGCAAGGTGAAGGACAAGAAGGACTGGTTCACCTCGCCCGACCAGAGCGGCAAGTGCGAGGGCCAGCAGGCGCTCGGCCTGCTCGGCTACGTCTACGCCGACCCGCCGACGTGGTCCGGTTCGCGGGCGCTCTACCGCTGCAACGCGGGCGCGAGCCACTTCGACTCGCTGGACGCCGGCTGCGAGGGCAAGAAGAAGGAATTCCTGCTGGGCTACGTCGTCGTCTGAGCCGGCGCACCACGTGCTCGCGCTGCTTCCTCCCGGACGCTGAGCTGCGCAAACCGTCCTCCGCGAGGACGTCGGCGGTCGCGGACGAAGGCCCCCTGCACAAAGCCGGCCCGCGTGGTGACAACCTGACAGAACCCACCCGGTCGAGTGACACAGTTCGCGATGAGCGGACGAGGACTGGACAAACCGGAGGCCGAACACGAAGCTTTCGCGTGTTCTTTCGTGCCTGGCCAAGTCAGAGGTCGAAAAGTGAATGCAGCCTGGGAAGCCGTCTCCCGCGTCGCCGACGAGCCCGCCTGGTACTGGGTGTACGACAAGCTGGCGTTCTTGCCGAGCACCTACGCCCACGCCTGGCCCGGGTTCCGCGAGCCGGCGCCGTCGCGCACGTGGGACCTGTCGCCCGGCGACCTGGACCGCGGGTCGGCGGAGTTCCGCCTCGGCCCGTACGCGGTCGACGAGCACCAGGTCGCGAGCATCGCGCTGGCCGCGTTCCGCGAGGTCTGCGGCCCGGACGACTGGCTGTGGGCGCTGCACTGGCAGCACCAGTCCTACCGCGTCCGCCCGCACCGGATGACCCCGGGCGCGCGCTGGCCGGTGCCGGTGTTCCCGCGCGCGGACTACCACCTGTTCCTGGCCTCGGACTTCTCCTACGGCACCCTCGGCCACCCGTGGGAGCGCACGCTCTGCGTCTTCGGCGAGCCCCTGGTCTCGGCGTTCGAGCGCCTCGGCGAAGGCGCGCTGGGCAACGTCCTGCGCCGCGACGGGAAGCCGTCCGCGCTGGCCCGTTGAGCCCGGCATCTGCGCTGGTTGATCTCTTGCTACCGTTGTGCAGGTGTTCGAATACCACGGCTGGGTGACCATCCAGGCGACCGCGAGCGGCGATGACGACGCGGCGCTCCTGGAGCGCCTGGTCGACCGCGTGCACCGCGCCATCCGCGACGCGGGCGACTTCGACCTGGTCGACCTCCGCTGGAGCGCGGGCATGCCGATGCTCCACTTCGGCGGCTTCGACAAACACGGCGGCGAACTCGCCCCGGACCTCCTGGAGATGTTCACCAGGGTCGGCGAACTGGCCGCGGGCTCGTACGGCCTGCTCCACGTCTGGGACGACCAGGACACCGAGCACGACAACGACTTCCGCGTCTACCGCATGGCCCGAGGCCAGGTAACAGAGCGCGAAGACCCACATCTGACCCCGGTGGCCCCGACAGTCCTGGACGTCTACGAGCTGTAGCCCCGCCGTCCCCGGCCAGCGCCGCCCTCGGCACCAGCGCGATCCCCCGCACCAGCGCCGTCCCCGGTACCAGCGCCGCCGCCGGATCCGCTTGCACAGCGCCGTTGTCCACAGGCCCGCTCGAATGTGGACAAGTCCGCCGGATTCCGTTTCGTCCCCCGGCTTTGTCGGCGGCCCCCGATACGCTGGAAGCGGGGCCGCCCCCCAGGGCGGGTGGGGGCTGCTTACGCGCGCGGGGGTTGTGTAGCCGCATCGAAACCACCGTGTAACGGGGAACGGCCACCCTCGCGAAAGAGGGTGGCCGTCCGCAAACTCAGTGGCGCGGCACCCGCGGCCGGCCGCCCGGCTCCTGCTTCGGCGGCTTCTGGCCGGTGCCCGGGAACGTCGGCGCCGGCAGGTTCGCCGCCTCGTAGCGCGACAGCGTCAGCGGGCCCGACGTGTCCGGCAGCACCGGCGGCTGGGCCTTGTGGTCGTTGAAGCGGAACGCCGAAGTCATGTCCCCGAAGGTGCTACGCCGCCACTGCGAGATGTTCGGCTCCGCCACACCCGTCACCTTCTCCAGGAACTGCAGCGTCGACGTGTGGTCGAAGTTCTCGCTGCACACCCAGCCGCCCGCGGTCCAGGGCGAGATGACGATCGCCGGGACGCGGTAGCCCGCGCCGACCGGGAGGCCGTTGCCCGGGGTGCCGCCGGGCGAGGTCTTGGTGACGAACTCGCCCGGCGTGCCCGCGGGCGGCGTCGGCGGGACGACGTGGTCGAACAGGCCGTCGTTCTCGTCGTAGTTGAGGATGAAGACCGTCTTGGCCCAGACTTCCGGGTTCGCCGCGATCGCGTCGATCTTCGACGCGACGAACGCCGCGCCCTCGGCCGGCGTGTACTGCGGGTGCTCCGACGCCGTCGAGGTGCAGATGATCCAGGAGACCGTCGGGAGCTTGTCGTTGCGCGCGTCGTACTCGAACTGGCCTTCGGGCCGGTGCGTGAGGCCGTTGACCGCCAGCGGCGAATCGGCGGGCGCGTTCTTGAAGTTCGCGAAGTTCTCCAGCATGTTGCAGCCGTAGGTGTCGCTCTGCTCGTACACCTTCCAGCTGACGCCGGCCGCCTGCAGCCGCTCCGCGTACGTCGTCCAGGTGTAGCCGCCGGCCGGCGCCTTGTTGTCGAGGATCGGGCCGCCGTGCTCGCCGTCCGGGTCGATCGTGCCGGTCATCCACATCATCCGGTTCGGCCAGGTCGGGCCGAACACCGAGCAGTGGTAGCTGTCGCAGATGGTGAACGCCTCGGCCAGCGCGAACTGGAACGGCAGGTCCGCGCGGGTGTGGTAGCCCATCACGTACGGGCCGTTCTTGCCGTCGGCCTTGCGGTGCGCCGGCAGCCAGCTGTCCATCTTGCCGCCGTTCCAGGCGTCGTGCTGGACCTGCCAGGCGTGCGACGTCGACGGGATCTTCTGCGCGTTGGTCGCGTGCGTGTCGAGGTGGAACGGCAGCGCGTAGCCCGCCGGGTTCTCGGCGTCCGGCTGGTAGAACACCGGCTTGCCGTTCGGCAGCCGCGCGGCGTGCGGGTCGCCGAACCCGCGGACGCCCGACAGCGTGCCGAAGTAGTGGTCGAACGAGCGGTTCTCCTGCATCAGCAGCACGACGTGCTCGATGTCCCGCAGCGAGCCGTGCTTCGGGGCGCCCTGGGCGAGCGCGCGCTGGACGTTCGGGGGCATCAGGGTGGCCGCGGCCGCGGTGGCGGCGACCCCGGCAGCAGATCCGAGAAGACGGCGACGAGTCAGTTCGGTCATGGCTGACACCTTCGTTTCCCGGTTGTCACCCGAAAAGGTGGCAACCGGGAACGCGAGCGGAACACGAAGTGAAAACCGCTGCCGAACCGGTACGAACCAGGTCAGAAAGCAACGTCCGAGCACTGGTAGAACGCGTTGGCCGTGTCGGCGATGTCCCAGACGGCGAGGATCATGTGCCGCCCGCTCTTGCCGGACGGCAGCTTGCCGCTGTGCGACACCGAGCTGCCGGGCCGCTGGCCGTTGAAGGGCACGGTCAGGAACGGCGTGGTGTCCAGCTGCGCCCGGGTGAGCGGCGCCGAGGGGTTCCAGCCGTTCTTGGTGACGAAGTACCGGAACGACGTCGTCGCGTGGGACGCGGTCAGCGTCCACTTGAACGTGTAGGTCGCCCCGCTGGTGAGCTTCGTGGTCGGCCAGGTGCCACCGCGCTGGTCGTCGAGTTCGGCGAAGCGCGAGACGCCGGCGGAGCAGAGCTTCCCGTCGGCGGGGCCGCCGCTGGGGAAGTTCTTCGGGCCTTCGGTGCTCTGCGGTTCGTACTGGATGGCGCCGCAGTTCGTGACGGCGCCGGTGCTGCACTTGTACGCCCGGCTGGGCGGGGTGGTGGTGTAGCCGTGGCCCCAGGCGACACCGGTGAACAGGAGTGGAAGGGCGAGAGCGGCTGCGACGGCGAGGACGAGCTTCTTGACCATGTGACTCCTCTCACAACAGGTACCCCAGAAGTGTGAAGAATTCACGGCAATGGTTCAGACCACTGTCCGGCCGAACTTCGCGGGCCGGGTACTGGTGCCATTGGTCCAGACAATGGACCGAAAGACGCAAGGAGTAGCACCCACCGGAACACCGAGAACCAGCACCAGGCGAGCACGGCGCCAGGCGAGCCCGGAGAAGCTGCGGCAGCCCCGGAAGCCCAAGAAAGGCACCGTGGGGGGTCCGGGGGGCTCGGCCCCTCGGGTGAAACGGCGAGAGGGCTGCATCGGCGCTTTCTGCCGATACAGCCCTCTCGCACTCGAGCGGATGACGGGATTCGAACCCGCGACCCTCACCTTGGCAAGGTGATGCGCTACCAGCTGCGCTACATCCGCGTTGTTGTTGCTGTGAGGAGAACTCTATACCCTCGCCAATCTGCTCCGATGAGCGGGTCCCCCGGTGCCCTGACCCGGTGCTTCGGTGTCACAGCTGGCGTACAAGGGGTGACGACGGCTGATTCCCTCCGTATGGTGTCCCCATTCGACCGAATGGGGAGACCTTCGGGGAGGAGGTGCCGGGCCGGATGACCGAGCTGGGCACTGTGCCGCCACCAGCGGCCTCGGAATCCGACGAGCAAGCGCTGCTGCATCGACTTCGAAACGGCGAGGACGCCGCGTTCGGGGAGCTGTTCGAGCTGCACGCCGCCGCCGTCCGGAGACTCGCGCAGAGCCTGGCGTCCGACCGGTCCGAGGCCGAGGACATCACCGCGGAGACGTTCTTCCGCGTGCTGCAGGCCCTGCGCCGCGGCTCCGGTCCCCGGGACTACGTCCGCGCCTACCTGCTCACCGTCGCCCGCCGGGTGTCGTGGGAGTGGCACGGCGCCCGCCGCGACGTCCCGGTCTCCGACGACGAGCTGAACTTCCGCGCCGGCGCCGGGGCGGACACCCACGCCCGCACCGCCGAGCACACGCTGATCACGACGGCGTTCACCAGCCTGCCCGAGCGCTGGCGCACCGTGCTGTGGCAGACCGAGGTCGAGGGCGAGCAGCCCGCCATGGTCGCCACCCACTTCGGGCTGAGCGCCAACGCCACCGCGGCGCTGGCCCGCCGGGCCCGCCAGGGGCTGCGCGCGGCCTACCTGCAGGCCCACCTTTCGGTGAACCGCGGGCCGGACTCGTGCCGCGCGGTCGTCGAGAAGCTCGGCGGCTTCACCGCGGGCAGCGTCACCGGGGCCGAGGCCGAGCGGATCAAGGCGCACCTGCACGGCTGCCCGTCGTGCCGCGCCACCCAGGACGAACTGCGCGACGTCTGCTCGTCGCTGCGCGCGCACGCCGGTGTGCTGGTGCTGCTGGTGCCGGGCGCCGCGGTCAGCGGCAGCGGCGTGCTGGCCGGGCTCGGCGCCACCGTCAAGGGCGTCCTGGTCGGCTCGAAGGTCAAGATCGGGCTCGCGCTGGCGTCGACCGCGGCCGTGGGCGCCGTCGGCGTCGCCGCCGGGCCGGTGCTGTTCGGCTCGACGCCGGTGCAGGACGTCGGGCTGACCGGCGGCGCGCCGGAGCTCGTGGTCGCGCCGCCGAGCGAGACGCACCAGCAGCCACCACCCCAGCCGCAGCAGGACCCGCGGATCGGCATCGGCGTGCTCAACGGCCGCGGTACCGGGATCACCGTCCCGGGCCGGGCGGCCCGCAGCACCGGGCACCGGCAGCTCGGCGCGAACGAGGTGCCGAGCGTCCCGGGCGGCGACGCCCCGGGCGACACCACCTCCGGGGACACCGGCAACGGGACCGGCGGGCTCGTCGCCCCGCGCGACGACGAGGAAGCCCCCTCGACGTTCAGCGCGCCCGACCACTCCTCGACGTCGCCGCGGCTCGACACGGAGACGCCGAGCCCGGACATGACCATCACCGAGTCGAGTGACCCCGACGAGCCGGAGAGCGCCGACGTACCCGAGCTGTCGCCGACCGGCCGCCCGACGGGTTCGCCGACCGTGACGACCAAGCCGGAGCCCTCCGGCGACGACTCCGCGACCGCGGAACCCTCGACCTCGGTGACGCCGACGTCGGGGAAGCCGTGCCCGAGCAGCAGCACCGAAGTCACCGATTCGGGCGAATCGTCGGATTCGACGGCGTTCACGTCGTCGGGCTCCTGAACAGCGGTGATCAACTCCGCGTGGCGGGATGTCCGATTCCGCTCTCGCGCGGGTGCGGCCGCGCAAGGTACCGTTGTGCTGCTCATCTTGCGGGCGGCCCGGGAGGCTACTGAATGAACCGGCTGGTGCGCGGCGAAGACGGCCGCGACTGGGTGGTCCGTGCCCAGATGGAATGGCGGGCCCCGGCCACGGCCGACGACTTCGAGCACGACGTCGCGGGCAGCTACGGCCCCGGCATCGCGATGATCGTCGTGACCGCGCTGCTGGCCGTGATCCTCGTGGTCTGGACGCCTGACCAGGTCAGCGTGCCGGCGTGGGTGCTGCTCGCACTGCTGCTGATCATGCTGTTCTTCCCCTTGCGGTGGATCCTGCGCCGGCCGTGGACGGTCGTCGCGGAGACCGAAGGCGACATGACCGGCGACCGGCCGTCCGAGCGCTGGGTCGGCACCATCCGCGGCATGTTCACCGTGCAGGGCGAGGTCAAGAAGATCTCCAAGACCATCCAGCGGCACTCGCTGCCGGACTTCGACGGGCCGCTGCACCCGGTCGAGTAGCCGGTACCGGTTTGCGGCCGAAAGGGTGAGACTGGGGGCATGCCCGAGCTACCCGAGGTCGAAGCGCTGGCCCACTTCCTGCGGGAGAACGCGGTCGGCCGGACGATCTTCCGGATCGATGTCGCATCGTTGAGCGTGCTGAAGACGGCCACGCCGCCGTGGACCGACCTGCACGGCCGCGAGATCACGGGCGCGACCCGGCACGGCAAGCACCTCGACGTCGTCGCCGGCGACCTGCACCTGGTCGTCCACCTGGCCCGCGCGGGCTGGCTGCGCTGGTCGGACGGGCTGGCCGCGACCCCGCTCAAGCCGGGCAAGGGCCCGATCTCGCTGCGCGTGCACCTCGAGGCCGCCACCGGGCCGGGGTTCGACCTGACCGAGGCCGGCACGAAGAAGGGCCTCGCGGTGTGGATCGTCAAGGACCCGCAGGAGATCGCGAGCGTCGCCCGCCTCGGCCCGGACGCGCTGGCGCTGGACGCCACCCAGCTGCGGGAGCTGTTCGCCGGGAGGAACACCCGGCTGAAGTGGGCGCTGACCGACCAGTCGCTGCTCGCCGGCATCGGCAACGCCTACTCCGACGAGATCATGCACCGCGCGAAGCTTTCGCCGTATGCCACGATCGGCAAGCTCGACGAAGGCGCGCTGGAGGTCCTCGCCGAGGCGATCCACGAGATCGAGTCCGACGCCGTCGAGCGCTCGGTCGGCCAGAAGGCGGCGCGGCTCAAGGGCGAGAAGCGGTCGGGCCTGCGCGTGCACGCCCGCACCGGGCTGCCGTGCCCGGTCTGCGGCGACACGATCCGCGAGATCTCCTTCGCCGACAAGTCGTTCCAGTACTGCCCGACCTGCCAGACCGGCGGCAAGCCGCTGGCCGACCGCCGGATGTCCCGCCTGCTGAAGTAGCGCCGGCGGCGCGTGACACGTGTGGTCACGGCGTCACGGTCCGGATTCCCCCGTTCGGCCGCACGTGCTGCGCCACCACGCGTGCGACCTCGGCCGCCCGTCGGCCGGTGCCCGCCGAAAGGGCGTTCTTCCTGGTCATATCCCCGGATGTGGTGGAACAAGACGCCACGTCCGCGTGTTGCGCACGGTGACCGGGGTGGCCGTTGCCCGACTCTTAGTAGGGTCGTTCCCACCCTCGGTCGTCACGTTTGAACAGAAAGTGGGATCAGGCCTTGCACCCGGTTGGTCGAGCGCAGAGCATGGACGCCGTGTCCGGGTTTCCGCTTGCGCAGATCGTTCCGTGGGGCCTCGCGGTGCTGCTCGGCATCGCGGTGATCGTGCTGCTGTTCAAGCAGCGGAAGCCGGCCAGCGTCGTCGAGGACGCCATGCTGCAGGCGGTCCACCGGATGTCGAAAGCCGCGCCGAACCTCCGTTCGGGCCTGGACGAGGACGCCGCCGACAAGATCACCACCCAGCTGCTGCAGATGCTCGACTGCGTCGCCGTCGGCATCACCGACAGCGAGGGCACGCTGCTGTCGTGGGACGGCGAGGCGAACGAGCACTACGTCGACCTCGTCGACGCGATCAGCGCGGCCATCCGCAAGCACCGCCGGGAGGTCGTCGCGCACGACCGGATGCCCTGCAACCACCGCGGCACCTGCCGGATGAAGACCGCCGTGATCGTGCCGCTGCTGGTGGAGGGCGAGACCGAGGCGGCGCTGATCGTCGTCGGCCGGACCCGCGGGCGGCTGGTGCAGATGGCCGACGCCGTCGCGCAGTTCGTCTGCACGCAGTTCGAGCTGTCCCGGCTCGACGAGTCGAAGCAGCAGCTGCAGCAGGCCGAGATCAAGGCGCTGCGCGCGCAGATCTCACCGCACTTCGTCTACAACGCGCTGAACACCATCTCCGCGTTGATCCGCACGGACCCCGAAGAGGCGCGAGAGCTGCTTCAGGACTTCGCCGACTTCACGCGCTACTCGTTCCGGTCGTCGGGCATGTTCACCTCGCTCGCCGAGGAGCTGCGCAACATCGACCGCTACCTGACCATCGAGAACGCCCGCTTCGGCGGCCGGCTCGAGGTGCGGATGAAGATCGCGCCCGAGGTGCTCAGCGTGGTCGTGCCGTTCCTGATCATCCAGCCGCTGGTCGAGAACGCGGTCAAGCACGGCCTGGCCAGCAAGCCCAGCGGCGGCTGCGTCACGGTGATCGCGCAGGACTACGGCACCGAGGCGCTGATCAGCGTCGAGGACGACGGCATCGGCATGGACCCGCGGCGGCTGAAGGACGTCAAGAACGCGCACAGCGCCGGCGCCCACGTCGGGCTCGGCAACATCAGCCAGCGGATGCAGCAGGTGTTCGGCAGCGACTACGCGGTGATGGTCGAGACGGCGCCCGGCGCCGGCATGAAGGTGACGCTGCGGGTGCCGAAGTTCGTCCCCGGCGTCCGCCCGAACATGCCGGACTACAGCTCCGACAACGACAGCGCCGACGTCCCGTCGCAGGGCGTTCCGGCGCAGCTCAACGGCGCCGAGGCGAACGGCGTCAACGGCACCCGGTCCGGCATCCTCCCCATGGGCTGAATCCGGCTAGCCTGGCCTTATGAGCGTTACGGACAAGCTGGCTTCGCGGATTCCGGGTCTGGCCGACCGGGTCGAGCGCAAGGACGTCGTGGCCGTGGTGAAGCTGCACGGGGTGATCACGCCGTCGCCGTCACCGCTGGCCAGGGGCGCGATCAACCTCAACGCGGTCGAGTCCGCGCTGACCAGGGCGTTCGGCCACGAGCGGCTCAAGGCCGTCGCGCTGCTGATCAACTCGCCGGGCGGCGCGCCGACGCAGTCCGGCCTGGTCGCCGAGCGGATCCGGCAGCTGGCCGACGAGAAGGGCGTGCCGGTCCTGGCGTTCTGCGAGGATGTCGCCGCGTCCGGCGGCTACTGGCTGGCCTGCGCGGCCGACGAGATCTACGCGCACCGGACGTCGATGGTCGGCTCGATCGGCGTGATCAGCGGCGGCTTCGGCTTCACCGGGCTGCTGGAACGCTTCGGCATCGAGCGCCGGCTGCACACGGCGGGCGCGAACAAGTCGCGCCTCGACCCGTTCTCGCCGGAGAAGCCCGAAGACGTCGAGTGGCTGAAGAAGATGCACACCCAGCTCCACGACCTGTTCGTCAACTGGGTGAAGGACCGCCGCGGCGACCGCCTGACCGACACGGAGGACCTTTTCACCGGTGACGTCTGGCTCGGCGCGAAGGCCGTCGAGCTGGGCCTGATCGACGGCCTCGGCAGCCTCCGCCAGATCATCACCGAGCGCTACCCGGAAGCCGACATCTCGGTAGCCGAACCGAAGCGCCCCCTGCTGGCCCGCCTCGGCATCGGCGCCCCGGCCGCCGCATCCGCGGTGCTGGACGCCGTGACGCAGAAGGCGGCCTGGTCCCGCTTCGGTCTCTGAACGAGCTTCAGCTCATCGGTCTCGGGCGTCGGAAGGCTCGGTGGCCGCGGTGCGCGCTGCGCAACGTGCTGGCGCACCTGCCGCACGACGTGGCGGCGATGGCTCTTCTCGAAGAGTTTCCGTGGGTGGACGTCCTGCCCGAGGCGGAGCAGGCGCAGTTCGTCCACGACTTCGCGCGCGCCTTTCAGGCTTCCGCGGAGCTCGGGCAGTGGTCGGTCCTCGCGCAGACGATCACGGAGTGGCGCAGCACCGCCGCCATTCACGCCGATCCGGTACTCGCCGGCAAGCTCAGCGGCCCGATCGAGGAGGACTTCGGTCCCGTCCCGGGCCTCACGGACGTCTGAGCGATGCCTAGGCGGCGAAGGCTGGGAAACCCTCTGTCAGTCCGCGAAGTCCACCACGCGGCAGGTATGGATCGGCCTCGCCGAACGCCCACCGCTCCGGACATTCCGGCGCACCGGCGCAAGTCGAAGGGTGCCTCCGCCACGCGTGAGAAGGCCGCCTGGTCCCGCTTCGGTCTCTGACCCCTCCCCTCGACGGCTCTCGTGGCCGTCGAGGTCTGGTCTCCTAAGTGAATCGGCGCTAGGCTATGTGAATCAGCGCTAGGGGACCGGACCGCAAAGGAGCGGCGGATGCACCTCACGCAGACCCTTCACCAGGCCGTGCAGCAAGGGCCGGACCGGCCGATGACCGAGTTCGGCGAGCGGGTCCGGACCGTCGGCGAGGTCGCCGGGCGCGTGGCCCGGTTCGCCGGGGCGCTCAAGGAGCTCGGTGTCGGCGCCGGTGACCGCGTCGGGATCCTCGCTCTCAACTCCGATCGCTACCACGAGTACCTCCTGGCGACGCCGTGGGCGAACGCCGTGCTCAACCCGATCAACATCCGCTGGAGCCCGGCGGAGATCGCCTACTCGCTCACCGAATCCGACACGCGCGTGCTGCTCGTCGATGACGCCTTCGTCCCGATGGTGCCGAAGCTGCGCGAAGCCGGCGTGACCACGGTCGTCCACATCGGCGAGACGCCGACGCCGGACGGGATGCTGGGCTACGAGGACCTCGTCGCCGGCGCCGATCCGGTCGACGACGCGCGCCGCGGAGGCGACGACCTGCTCGGCGTCTACTACACCGGCGGCACCACGGGCACGCCCAAGGGCGTCATGCTCAGCCACCGCAACCTGCTGACGTCGGCGCTGGGCAGCCTCGCCACCGGCCGGTTCCTCACCGCCCGCGGGAAGCTGCTGCACGCCGCGCCGATGTTCCACCTGGCCGACGGCGCGGCCTGGGCTGCCGGGCAGCTCGTCGGCGCCACGCACGTGATCGTCCCGATGTTCACCCCGGCCGGGGTGCTCGAGGCGATCAGCGGCCGGGGCGTCACGGACACGCTGCTGGTGCCGACGATGATCCAGCTGCTCGTCGACCACCCGGACGTCGCGAAGCACGACCTGACGTCGATGAAGCACGTCGTTTACGGCGCTTCGCCGATCTCCGAAGCCGTGCTCGACCGCGCCCGGAAAGCCTTTCCCGGTGCGGGTTTCGTGCAGGCGTACGGCATGACGGAGCTCTCGCCGGTCGCGACGCTGCTGTCCGCCGAGGACCACGACGACCCGGCGCTGCGCCGGGCCGCCGGGCGGGCCGCGCCGCACGCCGAGGTCCGGATCGTCGACGTCGACGACGTCGAGGTGCCGCGCGGCAGCGTGGGTGAGATCGTCTGCCGCGGCGACCACGTGATGCTCGGCTACTGGAACCGGCCGCAGGAGACGGCGACCGCGTTGCGCGGCGGCTGGATGCACACCGGCGACGGCGGCTACATGGACGAGCGCGGTTACGTCTTCGTCGTCGACCGGATCAAGGACATGATCGTGTCCGGCGGCGAGAACGTGTACTCGGCCGAGGTGGAGAACGCGCTCGCGAAGCACCCGTCCGTCGCCGCGTGCGCGGTGATCGGCGTGCCGGACGAGCGGTGGGGCGAGCGGGTGCACGCCGTCGTCGTGCTGCTCGACGGCCGGGAGGCGACCGGCGACGAACTGCGTGACTTCTGCCGCGAGGCCATTGCGGGCTACAAGGTGCCGCGCACGTTCGAGTTCACCGACGCCCTGCCGATGTCCGGCGCGGGCAAGATCCTCAAGCGCGAGCTGCGCAAGCGGCACTGGACCGACGGCGACCGCGGGGTCCACTGAGTTGTCCGCACCCGCCCGCGGCACCCGGCCGCGCAACCGCCGCGCGCTGATCGTGGCCGCGGCGGCCGAGCTGTTCGTCCGCCGCGGCTACCCGCACGTCGCGATGGGCGACATCGCCGACGCCGTCGCGATCGGCCCGTCGGCGCTGTACCGGCACTTCCGCGGCAAGCAGGAACTGCTCGCCGCGGTGGTCGAAGACGCGCTGACCGCGCTCGCCGTCACCGACTTCGCCGACCTGGCGGCCGGTGCGCTCGACCGGCGCGACGTCGGCATCCTGTGGCAACGCGAGTCCCGCCACCTCGAACCGGCCGAGCGCCACCGCGTCGGCGAGCCCTTGCGGCGGCTGGCCGGGCAGCTCACCGGGCAGCTGCGCGACCGGCGCCGGGAGCTGACCGCCGACCAGGCCGGGCTGCTGGCCTGGTCGGTGCTCGCGGTGCTGGTCAGCGTCTCCTTCCAGCGCGTCGACCTGCCGCGCCCGGCCTACGACGAGCTGATGACGTCGCTGGCCGGCGCGGTCGCCGCCGCCGATCTCCCGGACCTGGGGAAACGCACGGCCGCCCCGGTCGTCGAGCCGGCGAACCGGCGGGCGCTGCTGCTGACGACCGCGACCCGGCTCTTCGCCGAGCGCGGCTTCCACAGCGTGGCCATCGAGGAGGTCGGCGCGGCGGCCGGGATCACCGGACCGAGCGTCTACCACCACTTCGAGAGCAAGGCCGAGCTGCTGATGACGGCCCTGCGCACCGGGGCCGACGCACTCGGCGACGGCTTGCGGACGGCGTCGTTGCCCGCCCTGCTGCGGTCGTACGCCGGGTACTCGCTGGCCCACCACGACGTCGTCGACCTGCTGATCACCGAGGTCGGGCTGCTGCCGGAACCCGAGCGGCACGAGCTGCGCCGCACCCAGCGCGAGTACGTCGAGGCGTGGGTCCGGCTGCTGCTCGACGTCCACCCGGACCTCGGCGCGGACCCGGCGCGCGTGCGGGTCCAAGCCGCGCTCACGGTGGTCAACGACGTCGCCCGGACACCGCACCTGCGCTCGCTGCCGGGGGTCGAGGACGCTCTCGGCGTCGTCGGATCGGCCCTGTTGGAACTGTCCGTTTCGAGTACTTCAGGGCAGACTTTGTGACCTGTATCACTCTTGCTTCGTAACGCCCCTGGCGATCACTCCGCCCGGGGAGGTCTCCTCGTCACGGGCTTTGTTGTGACCCGCAACAAATCCGGTTCGACGAGGAGGTCGCCCCCGATGCCCCACCTCTCCCGCACCTCGACACGGTTGGCCCTCGGCGCCCTGGCCGGCGCCGCGCTCATCGCCATCCCGCTCACCTTGCCCGCGTCGGCGTCCATCCCGCCACCGGAGTCCGGCTGGACGACGGTGTTCGCCGACGACTTCACCGGCGGCTCCGGCGCCCTGCCATCCGGTTCGAACTGGATCATCGACACCGGCCACGCCTACCCCGGCGGCCCCGGCAACTGGGGCACGGGTGAGATCCAGAACTACACGTCGAGCACGTCCAACCTCGCGCTCGACGGCTCCGGCAACCTCCGCATCACGCCCTTGCGCGACGGCGCGGGCAACTGGACGTCCGGGCGGATCGAAACCCAGCGCACCGACTTCAAGCCGCCGGCGGGCGGGGTGATGCGGATCGAGAGCCGCATCCAGATGCCCAACGTCACCGGCGCCGCCGCGCTCGGCTACTGGCCGGCCTTCTGGGCGCTCGGCGGGCCCTACCGCGGCAACTGGTGGAACTGGCCCGCCATCGGCGAGTTCGACATCATGGAGAACGTCAACGGGATCAACTCCGTCTGGGGCGTCATGCACTGCGGCGTCAACCCCGGCGGCCCGTGCAACGAGACCACCGGCATCGTCAACAACCGGGCCTGCCCGGGCGCGACCTGCCAGGCCGGCTTCCACACCTACCGCTTCGAATGGGACGCGAGCGTCAGCCCGCAGGTGTTCCGCTGGTTCGTCGACGGGCAGCAGTTCCACTCGGTCAGCCAGAACCAGGTCGACGCCACGACCTGGGCCAACATGACGAGCCACGCCGGCTACTTCGTGCTGCTGAACGTCGCCATCGGCGGCGCGTTCCCCAACAACAACTCCGGCACCACGACGCCGGGCGCGGGGATCGTGCCGGGACACCCGATGGTCGTCGACTACGTCACCGTGAGCACCCGCGGCTCCGGCGGTGGCGGCACCACCACCCCGACGACCCCGCCGACCACGACCACGACGCCGCCGTCCGGTGGGAGCAGCGCGTACAGCACCATCCAGGCCGAGTCGTACAGCCAGCAGAACGGCCTGGCCAAGCAGACGACCACCGACACCGGCGGCGGCCAGAACATCGGCCCGGCCGGCAACGGCGACTGGGCGCTCTACCCGGGCGTCGACTTCGGGAGCAGCGCGGCGACGAACTTCCAGGCGCGCGTGGCGTCCGGTGCCGCGAACGGGGTCAGCGGATTGGTGGAAGTCCGGCTGGACAGCTTGTCCAACGCACTGGTCGGGAGCTTCGCTGTCGGCAGCACGGGCGGTTGGCAGACCTGGCGGACGGTGCCGGCGAACACCAGCGCCGTGACGGGCGTGCACAACGTGTACATGACGTTCACGAGCGGCCAGCCCGCCGACTTCGTGAACCTCAACTGGTTCACCTTCGTGCATTGAGACGAGGGACCCGCGGGCGGCGCTGCCGTCCGCGGGTCTCCTAAGAGGCTTATTCAGCCGTCGGCCGCCGCATGGCTGCCCTGAGCAGCTGCGGCGTGCAGGCGGGGCGCGGCGGCCTGACCAGAATAAGCCTCTCACTTCAGGCGGACGGGGGCTGGACATTGCACTCGGCAATGGGCAGGATGCGTTTCACTGTGAGTGCTCACGATGACACCCGGAAGCTCGTGGTCCTGGCTGTGGACGACGAGCCTCGAGGTCTGGACGAACTCGTCCACTGCCTGCGCAACAGCCCGCACGTGGCGAAGGTGTTCCCGGCGATCGACGCGTCGGAGGCACTGAGGCTGCTGTCGACCGACGACCCGAGGCTACGCGAGCGCAAGGAGCGCGGCCTGCCGATCGTCGACGCCGTCTTCGCGGACATCGACATGCCCGGGTTGTCCGGGATGGAGATGTCGCGGGTGTTCGCCGCGCTCCGGCCCTCGCCCGCGCTGGTGTTCGTCACCGGGCACGCCGAAGAGGCCGTCAACGCCTTCGACCTCGGCGCGCTCGACTACGTGCTCAAGCCGTACCAGCAGGACCGCCTCGACCGCGCGATCACGCGCGTCATCGAAAAGCTGGCCTCGGCCGCGGCGCCGGCCGCCGGTGCCGTCGGCGGCGAGCCCGGCGTCAAGAACGACGACGAAGTCATCCCGGTCGAGCTGGCCGGCACCACCAAGCTCATCCCGCGCTCCTCGGTCCGCTGGGTCGAGGCCCAGGGCGACTACGCGCGGCTGTTCACCACCGAAGGCAGCCACCTGGTCCGCATCCCGCTGGCGCAGCTCGAGGAGCGCTGGGAGAAGGCCGGGTTCGTCCGGATCCACCGGTCGTTCCTGGTCGCGCTGCCGCTCATCACCGAGCTGCGGATGGGCCAGGGCGGCTACCAGGTCGTGATCGGCAACGAGGAGAAGGTGCTGCCGGTCAGCCGGCGGCACACCCGGGCCCTGAAGGACCGGCTGGTCGGTTCGGGCCGGAACGGCTGAGCCGGGACCGGTCATGACCGAAGACTTCTACGACCGCCGCGCGAACGGCGTGCGCGAGCCCGATCCGACGCTCGGCCGGCGCCCGCAGCGGCCGCTGCCGCAGCCGACCGAGCAGGCCGTCGTCGAGCCGTTGCCACCCGCGCCGGACGAGCCGGCGAAGCACGAACAGCACGCGAAACCCAAGCGTGAACGCGTGATCCTCAGCGACCCGAAGCGCGGCGCCGGCACCCTGCGGGCCCGCGTCGAGCTGGAGGAACAGACCAGCTGGGGGAAGCTGCTCGTCCGTGACCACTTGGTGAAGGTGCAGCTGCGGACGGCGTTGCTGCTGTCCCTGCTGGTGGTCGTGGTGTTCGGCTCGCTGCCGGTGCTGTTCTACCTGCTCCCCGGGTTCTCCCGGCTGAGCCTGGCCGGCATCCCGGTGGCGTGGCTGATCCTCGGCGTGCTGCCGTTCCCGTTCCTGTTCGGCGTCGGCCTCTGGTACAACCGGCTGGCCGAGCGCAACGAGCGCGCCTTCGTGGACATGATCGAAAACTAGTTTCGCGCCTCCCCGTGCGAGGATTCCTCCGTGCAGCTGAACCCGTGGGCGTTGACCGGCATCGTGCTGGTCGCCGTGGTGACGTTCTACCTCGGTCACCGCTCTTCGCGGTCCGCCACGAGCACGCACGACTTCCTGGTCGCGCGGCGCACCGTGCGGTCGCGGCGCAACGCGGCCGCCATCTCCGGTGAGTACCTGTCCGCGGCGTCGTTCCTCGGCATCGCCGGCATCGTGCTCAAGGAGGGCGCCGACGCGCTGTGGTTCCCGATCGGCTTCACCGCCGGTTACCTCGCGCTGATGCTCTTCGTCGCCGCGCCGCTGCGGCGCTCCGGCGCGTACACGCTGCCGGACTTCCTCGAGATGCGGCTCGGCTCGATCGGCCTGCGCCGGTTCTCCACGGCGTTCGTCGTGTTCATCGGGATCCTCTACATGGTCCCGCAGCTGCAGGGCGCCGGGTTGACGCTCGCGACGATCCTGCCGGTGCCGGCCTGGGCGGGCGCCGTCGTCGTGATGGTCCTGGTGGCGTTCAACGTGATCGCCGGCGGGATGCGGGCGATCACCGTCGTCCAGGCGTTCCAGTACTGGCTCAAGCTGTTCGCGATCTCGGTGCCCGCGTTCGTGCTGTGCATGGTGTTCTTCTCCGGCGGCGGCCCGGACGGCTTCCGCCCGCTCGGCACGGCCGCCCCGCCGGTGTTCACCACCGACACCACGGTCGACGTCCAGACCGACGTCACCCTGCACGTCACCTCCGACACGTTCCTCTACGCGTACGGCTTCGCGGACAACGGCCCGGCCGCCGGGCCGACGCACTGGACCCCGCTGGCCCCGCACACGGTCGCCGAAGGCACCAAGCTGAAGTTCCTGGCCGGCACGCCGGTGCCGGTGGTCGCCGACGCCGTCGCCGACAACGGGAACTGGCTGCACCCGGGGTCGGGCAGCCTGACCGACCTGCTCCAGACGTACTCGCTGATGTTCGCGACGTTCCTCGGCACCATGGGCCTGCCGCACGTGCTGGTCCGCTTCTACACCAACCCCGACGGCAAGGCCGCGCGCCGGACCACCGTGCACGTCCTGCTGCTGCTCGGCCTGTTCTACCTGTTCCCGACGCTGCTGGGCGCGTTGTCCCGGATGTACGTGCCGGAGCTGCTGGTCACCGGCAAGACGGACGCGGCGATCCTGCGGCTGCCCTCGGCGATGCTGCCGGGCGTCAGCGGCCAGATCCTCGGCGCGGTCACCGCGGCCGGCGCGTTCGCGGCGTTCCTGTCCAGCACGTCCGGGCTGCTGGTGAGCGTGGCCGGCGTGGTGTCGACGGACCTGCTGCCCGGCCGGGTGCGCGACTTCCGCGTGGCGACCGTGCTGGTCGCGCTGTTCCCGGTCGCCCTGGCCGTGCTGTTGCGGCCGGAGGACCTCTCGCTGTCGGTGGGGATGACGTTCGCGCTCGCGGCGTCGACGTTCAGCCCGTTGCTGGTACTGGGCATCTGGTGGCGCAAGCTGTCCTGGCCCGGTGCGCTGGCCGGGATGTTCGTCGGCGGCGGCCTGGTGCTGGCCGCGCTGGTCGTCAACATCGTGAGCGGCTACACCGGGGGCTGGGCGCCGTGGTTCGCCACCCAGCCGGCGCTGATCACCGTGCCGGTCGCGTTCGTCACGACGTACCTCGTCAGCCGCGTCACGGGCTACGGCCGCCCGGACCACGTGCACGACATCATGCTGCGCCTACACGCTCCGGACCCGCTCGGCTTCATGCACGACCGCGCTGTCGCCCGATTCGGTCAAGCCGAGGAGAAGACCCGGGTCGCCGGTCGGGGACGGCACCGCAAGTAATTCGCTGACTCGCCGTGAGAACGCATTACCCGATCGAGTGATCACCCGTCCGCTAAACGGACATCCCACACGAATCTCAAGCGGTTTTTCTACAGAAGGTCAAGCGCCCGATTGGGGGCTTACCAACCACGCCGTTAACTCTTTACGGTCCGTTGGCTTCAAACAGTACGGACAGTACGAAAAAACGGGAAAGGTGGAGATCTTCTGTGAGCAGCACCGAGGAAGACGTCGGTGGCGCGGAGTCGCAGACCGAGTGGGAGAGGATCCAGGAAAGCCCCGAGTTCACCGGCCTGCGCCGGCGGTTGCGCGTCTTCGTGTTCCCGATGACGGCGTTGTTCCTGCTCTGGTACCTGCTCTACGTCCTGCTCGCCGACTACGCGCACGGGTTCATGAGCACCAGGTTGTCCGGCAACATCACCGTCGGGCTGGTCTTCGGCCTGCTGCAGTTCGTGTCGACGTTCGTCATCACGGGGCTGTACGTGCGCTACGCCAACCGGAAGCTCGACCCGGTGGCCGACGAGATCCGCGCGAGCATCGAAGGAGACCCCGGCCGATGAACCTCGCCGCGGGCGTGGAGGGTTCCAACTCCACCCTCAACATCATCATCTTCCTGGTCTTCGTCGCGATCACGCTGGTGATCGTGTTCCGGGCCAGCCGCAACACCAAGACGGCGTCCGACTACTACGCCGCCGGGCGAGCGTTCACCGGCCCGCAGAACGGCATCGCGATTTCCGGCGACTATCTTTCGGCGGCGTCGTTCCTCGGCATCGCGGGCGCGATCGCGGTCAACGGCTACGACGGCTTCCTCTATTCGATCGGCTTCCTGGTCGCTTGGCTCGTCGCGCTGCTGCTGGTCGCGGAACTGCTGCGCAACACCGGCAAGTTCACGATGGGCGACGTGCTCGCGTTCCGGATGAAACAACGTCCGGTGCGCGCCGCGGCGGCCGTCTCGACGCTGGCCGTTTCGTTCTTCTACCTGCTCGCGCAGATGGCGGGCGCGGGTGGTCTGGTCAACCTGCTGCTCGGGATCGACAGCGAGCTCGGGCAGGACCTGGTGATCGCCGTGGTCGGCGTGATCATGATCCTGTACGTCTTGATCGGCGGCATGAAGGGCACCACCTGGGTGCAGATCATCAAGGCCGCGCTGCTGATCGTCGGCGCGTTCGCGATGACGCTGTGGGTGCTGGGGAAGTACGGCTTCAACCTGTCCGACCTGTTCCAGGCCGCCGTCGACAAGGGCGGCAAGGGCGGCGCGGCGCTGCTCGACCCGGGCAAGCAGTACGGCAAGACCGGCACGACCAAGCTGGACTTCCTGTCGCTCGGCGTCGCGCTGGTGCTGGGCACCGCCGGCCTGCCGCACGTCCTGATGCGCTTCTACACGGTCCCCACGGCCAAGGACGCCCGGCGCTCGGTGGTCTGGGCCATCGTGCTGATCGGCATCTTCTACCTGTTCACGCTGGTGCTGGGCTACGGCGCCGGCGCGATCGTCGGGCCGGAGAAGATCGCGAAGGCCCCGGGCACGACGAACTCCGCGGCGCCGCTGCTGGCGCTGGAGCTGGGCGGCCCGGTGCTGCTCGGGTTCATCTCCGCGGTCGCGTTCGCCACGATCCTCGCGGTCGTCGCGGGCCTGACGATCACGGCGTCGGCGTCCTTCGCGCACGACGTCTACGCCAGCGTGGTGAAGCGGGGCAAGCCGTCGCCGGGCTCGGAGGTGCGCGTCGCGCGGATCACCGCGCTGGTGATCGGCGCGGTCGCGATCGTCGGCGGCATCCTGGCGAAGACGCAGAACGTGGCGTTCCTCGTGGCCCTGGCGTTCGCGGTGGCGGCGTCGGCGAACCTGCCGACGATCCTCTACTCGCTGTTCTGGAAGCGGTTCAACACCCAGGGCGCGCTGTGGTCGATCTACGGCGGCCTGCTGGTGACGATCGTGCTGATCGTGTTCTCGCCGGCGGTCTCCGGGAAGCCGGTGGACGCCAAGACGGGCAAGAGCGCGTCGATGATCCAGGGCGTCGACTTCCACTGGTTCCCGCTCGACAACCCGGGACTGTTCTCGATCCCGATCGCGTTCTTCCTCGGCTGGCTGGGCACGGTCCTGTCGAAGGAGCACAACAAGAAGAAGTACGCCGAGATGGAGGTCCGGGCCTTGACGGGCGCGGGCGCCGAAAAAGCCGTCTCGCACTAGCTCCACGTCACGAAGGGGGCCTTCCGCACGGGCGTGCGGAAGGCCCCCTTCGCCCTGTCGCCCCGCCAATCACGCGAGATCCGCCCCCAATCACGCGAGATCCGTCTCTGATCACGCGAGATCCGGGTTCCGGCACCCGGATCCGGGTGCGCTTTCCGGCACGAACGGTCCGTTCGTGCCTGTTCCGTCGCGAACGGACCGTTCGTACGCACACCTCACACGCGGGCAACGCCCTGACATGGCAGCATGGTCAACGTGGTGAGCCCCGCTGAACTGCCGACCGCCGAGGTCCGCGACCTGCCCCAAGACGGTCTCGTGCTGCTTGACGTCCGCGAGGACGACGAGTGGGCCGCCGGGCACGCGCCCGGCGCCGTGCACATCCCGATGGGGGAGCTCCCGGCCCGCGTCGGCGAGCTGACCGACCTGCCCGACGACCAGCCGATCCACGTGATCTGCCGCAGCGGCGGCCGGTCCGCCCGCGCCACAGCGTGGCTGAACCAGAGCGGCTGGGACGCGGTGAACGTCGCCGGCGGCATGGGCGCGTGGCACCGCGAAGGGCGGCCGATGGTCGGCGAGCACCCCGGCATCGATCCCGAAGTGATCTAGCCTTGCACCCGGGTCAGCCTCCGGCGGGACAGCCGTACCCACCCGGGTACTGGCCGCGTCCGGCCGTGCCGCCGCCGAACCCGCAGCAGCTGCAGGGCCGGGCGCTGGCCGCGCACCCGGAGCCGTACCCGTACCACCGCCGTCCGGTCCACCGGCCGAAGCTGCGCTGGGTGGCCACCCCGCCGCCCGGTGCCTGGCCGCGCCGTCGGGCGGTGGCCCCCGAGCGCTACTACGGCCCGCCGTCCTACCCGGTGCCGCCGCGCTGGGGCTTCCCGAACCTGGTCTGGCGCCGGCCAACGTCGGTCCCGGGCACGGCCTCCGACGCCGTCCGCCCGATCGACCGCGTGCGGGTGCTCAGCCGCAGCCTGGTCGGCATCCTCTTCGCGTTCTCGGTGCTCACGGTGGTCGCCGCCAGCGCCGAGGTCTGGCGGTACGTGCTGCTCGTCCAGGGCCGCGACTCCGCGCTGACCCGCTCGGTCGTCGCGTTCTCCGACGGCTTCGTGCTCACCGCGGGCCTGCTCGCCTCGATCCTCGCGCTGCTGCCGGCGGGGCTGTCGGTCTGGTGGCTGCTGGTCGCCCGGCACGCGGCCGCGGACGCCTCGGGCGACGACCCGCCGCGCCCGGTGTGGCAGGTGCTGGTCGGCATCCTGGTGCCGATCGCGAACCTGCCGATGGCGCTGTCGATCGTCGGCGAGCTGGAGCACGCGGTGCTGGGCCGCGCGCGTGACGTCCGGCCGAAGCCGTCCCGCCAGGTGCTCGTCTGGTGGGGTGCCTGGCTGCTGAACTGGATCATGCTGGGCGTGACGATCGTCTGGCGCTTCCGCACCGACGTGCAGTCGATGGCGGACAGCGTCGTCCTGGTCGCGCTGACCGACCTCGCGGCGGCCGCGCTCGCGGTCGTGACGGCGCTGGTCGTGCGGCGGTTCACGGCGTTGCTGGCGCCGTCGGACGCGATGGGCGTGCGCGAGCTGCGCGTGCTGAAGGTCGACGGCGCGCCCGAGCCCGAGCTGCGGACCAAGCGCCCGGCCGGCGCGGCGCGCTAGTAGGTCCCGAAGACCGGCTCCAGCTGGTCGAAGGCCTGTCCGGCGAGGGGCCACACGGCGGCGGCGATCTGCTTCGCGGGCTCGTCTTCGAGCGTCCGGTCGAAGACCTCCTGGAAGAGCACCCGCAGCACGGTCGCGAGGTGCGCGGCGGCCAGCACCGGCCCGAGCTCCCGCTCGGGGTGCCGGCCGATCAGGAGGTGCGTGAGCGCCTCCTCGCGCTCGCGGTGCATCTCGTGCAGCGCGTTCGTCAGGACCTGGCTCTCCTTGATCATCCGCGCGAACCCCCGGCCCGAAAAGCCGACGAGCGCGTGTTCGGCGCCCAGGGCCTCGAAGTAGATCTCGCGCGTGTCGTGGAAGGCGCTGTCGTGGATCAGTGACGCGGGCCAAGTCGCGAAGTCCGCACGGATGTCGAAGACCAGGTCCTCCTTGCGCGGGAAGTGGTTCGTCACGGTCATCTTGGCCACCCGCGCCTCGGCGGCGATCTCCGCGATCGTCACGTCCTCGAAGCCGTTCCGGATGAACAGGCCGGTCGCGACGTCGGAGATGTTCCTCCTGGTCTCGTGCTTCTTCTGGGCCCGGAGTCCCTCGCTCATGCCGTCACTCTACTGGGTCGGACCCAAACTTGTGCTTGACCCATCGAGTGGGTTCGACCTAATCTGAGGTCGGACCTAGCGAATGGGGGGTGGGCATGACCACGGCAGTCCGGCCGGACAAGGCGCTCTGGCGCCTCGGCGGTGTGCTGATCATGGGCGCGGTGCTGTCGATCCTGGACGCCACGATCGTGACCGTCGGGATCGACTCGATCGCCCGTGATCTGCGCAGCCCGCTGACGACCGTGCAGTGGGTCGCCAGTGCGTACCTGCTGGCGGCTTCGGCGGCGATCCCGCTGTCGGGCTGGCTGACCGACCGGTTCGGCGGCCGCGCGGTCTGGCTGACCGCGGTCGCGCTCTTCACAGCGGGCACGCTGCTGTGCGGCTTCGCGTGGTCGGCACCCGCGCTGATCGGATTCCGGGTGCTCCATGGCCTGGGCGGCGGCCTGATGCAGCCGGTCGGCCAGGCGGTGTTCGCGCAGGAAGCGGGCCCGGCGCTGGGGCGGATGATCGGCGTGATCACGCTGCCGGCCACGGTCGCCCCGGCCCTCGGCCCGATGCTCGGCGGCGCCCTCGTCGCCGGCTTCGGCTGGCGCTGGATGTTCTTCGGCATCGTCCCGCTGGGCGTGGCGACGTTCTTGTTCGCCCGCCGCCTGCTCCCGGCCCCGGAACCGGGTGGCGTGCGCGAACCACTCGACGTCCGGGGGATCGCGCTGCTGTCCCCGGGTCTGGGCGCGTTCGTGTACGGCCTGGCCGAAGGCGTCGTCGTAGCCGCGGTCGCCGGAGCGGCGTTGCTGCTCGCGTACGGCGTCCACGCGGCCCGGGCCCGATCGGCGGTGCTGGACCTGAAGTTGTTCCGGGACAAGGGTTTCGCGGTCGCCAGCGCAAGCACGTTCCTGCTGGGCGCGTCGCTGTACAGCTCGATGTTGCTGCTCCCGCTGTACTACCAGCAGGTGGACCACGCGAGCGCGTTGCAGGCGGCCCTGCTCCTGGCTCCCCAGGCGGTGGGATCGGCAGCGGTGCTGCTCATGGGTGGCCGCCTGCTGGCCCGGTTCGGCCCCCGCACGATGATGCTGGCCGGGATCACGTTGTCCCTGCTGGGCACGATCGCGTTCACGCAGCTGGGTTCGTCTCCCGGCGGCGTCCTGCTGACCGTGTCCCTCCTGATCCGCGGCGCGGGCCTGGGCGCGGCGACAACCCCAGGCATGACCACGCTTTACGGCTCCTTGGAGCGATCCCGCATCCCCCGAGCGGCGAGCGCGTTCAACGTGGTCAACCGCATCGGCGGCTCCCTGGGCACCGCGCTCCTGGCGGCGATCCTCCACCACGAACTGGCCGGAACCGCCGCCCCCACGGCGTTCGGCACCACCTTCACGTGGGCCTTGGCGTTGTCGGCCTTGACCCTCGTCCCCGCAGCGTTCTTCCCGAAGTCCTCAAGCCCGAAGAGGAGCCTGGCATGACCTTCCGCCTCCTGAGCGTCCACGCCCACCCCGACGACGAGTCCAGCAAAGGCGCGGCAACCCTCGCCCGCTACGCCGCCGAAGGCGTCGACGTCCTGGTAGCAACGTGCACCGGCGGCGAACGCGGCGACGTCCTCAACCCAGCCCTCGACACCCCCGAAACCCACGCCGACCTCCCGGCCATCCGCCGCCGGGAAATGGCCGCGGCGGCCGAGATCCTGGGCGTCCGCCAGCAGTTCCTGGGCCACACGGACTCCGGCCTTCCAGCCGAAGGTGAGCCACCACCCGAAGGCTCGTTCGCTGCCCTGCCACTGGAAGAGGCGGCCGCCCCACTGGTCGCACTGATCCGGAAGTTCCGCCCGCACGTGGTGATCACGTACGACGAAACGGGCGGCTACCCCCACCCGGACCACATCCGCACCCACGAGGCGACGATCGAGGCACTCACCGCGGCCGCCGACCCCACCCGCTACCCCGGCAACCCGTGGCAACCGCAAAAGCTGTACTACCAAGCAACCCTGAGCCGAGCGTGGTTCGAGGCCATCCACAAAGCCACCCTCGCTGCAGGCCTCACATCGGCCATGGGCCCGGTCCTGGACGAACTACCGCCCGAGGACAAGCTGCCGATCACCACCCAAATCCGCTGCGAGAAGCACTTCGCAACCCGAGACCGTGCACTCCTGGCCCACACCACCCAGGTCGACCCGGCGCACCCGTTCTTCAGCCACTCCCGCGAAATCGAGCGAGAGACCTGGCCCTTCGAGGACTACCACCGAGCCCACCCAGCTCCGGGCCCGGAGCTGGAGACAGACCTGTTCGCAGGACTCACCCCATGACCCGCCACCCACGCCCACCTGCCGCGGCTCACCCACCCCACGACGGCGACTCTCCACGCAGGCCAAAGGTTCCTCCAGCCGAGCCACCGCATTCGCCCCGCAGGCGTTTCCGACCCGCTACGGCGACCGCCCACACAGGCCGGGGGGTCTTTCAGCTGAGCCGCCGTGTTCGCCCCGCGGGCCGCGGGCCTCCCAACCCTGGCTACAACGACCGCCCACGCAGGCCGCGGCTCACGCCCCCGACCATGGCGACCACCGCAGCAGGTCAGCCATCGGCTGGACTGGCGACGCGGGCAACACGAGCCCCCCGGGGCCCAATTACCGCGGCCCTCGCAATGCGGCTCACCCAGCGCCAGCCCCGCGTCCGTAGCTCAGGCCGTGACCCGCAACTCCCGCAACCCGCGGATCACGAACTCCGGCCGTCGCGGCGGCGCCTCCACCAGCCGCAGCCCCGGCAACTTTTCCGTCAACGCGGTCAGCGCCGCCGCGATCTCCACCCGAGCGAGAGGAGCGCCCACGCAGTAGTGAATCCCCATGCCGAAGCCGAGGTGCGCGTTCGGGGTCCGGCCGATGTCGAGGCGGTCCGGCTCCTCGAACACCTTCGGGTCGCGAGCCGCGGCGCCCAGCAGCGCACCGATCTTCTGGCCGCGCTTCACCTCGAAGCCGGAGATCGAGACGTCCTCGGTCGCCGTCCGCTCGAACAGCTGCAGGGGTGCGTCGAACCGGATCAGCTCCTCGACGCACGGATCGAGCAGCGTCGGCGTCGCCAACAGCCGATCCCATTGGTCCCGATGGGTGAGGAGGGCTGTGATGCCGTTGCCGAGCACGTTGACCGTCGCCTCGTGGCCGGCCATCAGCAGCAGCACCGCCGTCGCGACCAGCTCGTCGGGCGTCAACTCACTTCGCAGGAGGTCACTGATGATGTCGTCACCGGGCGCGGCGGCCCGGGAAGCCGCGACTGAGCGGACGTACGAGACGAACTCGCCGGCGGCCTGCTCGGCGGCGTCGCGGCCCTCTTCGGGCAGGTCGTACTCGTACATCTTCACGATCGCGTTGGACAGCTGCACCATCCGCGGCCCGTCGGTGCCCGGGACGCCGAGCAGCTCGGCGATCACCGCGACCGGCAGCGGCTGGGCGAGGTGCTCCAGCAGATCCGCGCTGCCGTCGGTGGCGATGGCCGCGGCCAGGTCGTCGACCATCTTGGCGGCGAGCGTCGCGACCATCGGGCGCAGGCGCTGCACGTGGCCGCGGCCGAACGCGCCCGCGATCAGGCGGCGCAGCCGCGTGTGGGCCGGCGGCTCGTTCTCCAGCAGGGAGTTGCGGTGCAGCAGGTTGAACGAGGCGAACCGCTCGAGCGGCTGGGCGTCCTGCCAGATCCGGCCCAGCCCGCGGTGGCGCAACACGGCCGACGACGCGGCGTGCGACATCGCCAACGCCAGGCCGAGCTCCTCGTGGAAATGGACGTCGCCCTGTGCGCGGAGAGCGGCGAAGGCGGGGTACGGGTCTTCGAGGAAGTCAGGATCGCGGGGGTCGAACACGTCGCGAGACTAACCCTTCGATAGCGTTCCAGGCCGAGCCAGAGGAGGCAGCCGTGGGCAAGGGCGCGCGCAAGAAGGGTCCCAAGCAGGCGTCGGACCGCAAGCCGAAGGTGCGCGACGTCTTCGTCGGGCAGCCGTTCGAAGGGCTGGCGGCGGAGCCCGAGCTGATCGCGCTGCGTGAGTTCGTGCCGTCCGCGACGGCGAAACTCACCCTCGCCGACGGCGGGGACGTCACCATCGCCACCGTGCTGCCGATGGCCGCGGCCGCGTTCGTCCGTTCCGACGGTGAGCGCTACCTCGGCCTGCAGGTGCAGACCCGGTCCTCCGACATCAGCCGCGACCTCGGCCGCTCGCTGAAGTGGCTGCTGGACGCCAAGGAGGGCGACGTCCTCGGCGTGCCGGACACCACCACCCCGCCGGAGGCCGACGAGCACACCCGGCTGCAGGACCTGCTGACCCCGGGCGCCGAGCTCGACGTCGCGCTGCACAGCGACTTCGCGTGGTGGCTGCCCGAGGACGCGGACGCCACCGGTGACGTCGCGGTGTCCCTCGAGCGCGCCAACGCCGCGATCATGCCGACCGAGCGGCTCGGCTTCGGCGCCTACTGGGTGCTCGCCGGCGAGAAGGCGCACCTGCGCTGGGTCCGTCCGGAGTCGGAGAACCTGCTTCTCCAGGCCCTGGCGCGGCTGTCCGCGGCCGGTGAACTGGGCCTCGGTGAGGGCTCGCGCTACGCGGGTTCGTTCCGGGCGCACGGCCTGCTCGTCCCGGTCTGGGACCTCGACTCCGAGGCCCACGCCCGCGAGTGGGCGGACGCGAAGGACGCCCTGGGCGCCCGTCTCGACACGGCGCTCAAGTCCCTCGACGCCGAGCCGCTGAACGCCGCCGAGCGGCGGGCGCGTGACGGCCTGATCGGCCGTCAGCTCACCCTGCGCTGACCGAGAGCCACGAAAGCCACGAAAGGGCCGTCCCACACGGGGCGGCCCTTCGTCATCCGGCACCGGACTGCCGGTTTCACCGGGTGCTCTCCCACATGCTCGATGAGCGTTCAACCAGGCATTATGTGGCGCACGAGACACCGCCGCCGGATCGCGCTGGTGGGACCATTCTCCGCGTGATACTCCACATCTGCGGGGCGGCCGACTGGGCCGAGGCCGTCGAGGGCGGTGAATACCGGGCGCCGTCGCTGGATGACGTCGGGTTCATCCACTGCTCCGACTTCGGCACGGCGCACCTGCCGGCCAACGCGCTCTACCAGGGCCGGACCGACCTGGTGCTGCTCGAGATCGACCCGGCGAAGCTGGGCGTCCCGGTCCGCTGGGAGGACGGCGAGCCGCCGCATCCGGCCGGGGTCTGGTTCCCGCACGTGTACGGCCCGATCCCGCGTGCCGCCGTCGTGGACGTCCACGAGTTCACCGAAGTGGCGGACGGCGGCTTCCGGCTGCCGGAGTCGCTCGCGCTCCGCTGACGCGGAGCACGTCAGAGCGTCTCCGACATTCGTGCGGGGACGCGGGCAACCTGAGGGGGTTGTGATGCGTGTTGGGGAGGAAGGTGACTCGGCTTCTGGCTACCCGACCCCGATGGGAGGCGATACGGTGACCGCTGCGGCACCCGTCTTCACCGGGGGAGATACCTGGGTGACCAGCGCAGGCCGAGGGAGGGCCGCGACGTTGCCGGGTGAGCTCGCCGACTTCGGGGACTTCGTGCAGGCCGTGCTGCCGGGGTTGCTGCGCTACGGCCACGCGCTGACCGGCAACCCGCACGACGCGGCGGACCTGGTCCAGACCGTGCTCGAGAAGATGGGTTCACGCTGGACCTACGTGCACGAGAAGACCGGCGACCCGCTGGCCTACGTCCGCCGCTCGATGGCGAACGCGCACGTCAGCCGGTGGCGCCGCACGCGCCGCGAGAACCTGGTGGCCGACCTGCCGGACACCGATCCGCACGTTCCGGACGACCCGTTCGAGCACGAGCCGCTGTGGCGCGCGTTACGAACGCTGCCGCCGCGGCAACGCGCCGTGATGGTGCTGCGTTACTACGAAGGTCTCTCGGAAGCGGAGATCGCCGGTGCGCTCGGTGTCACGCAGGGCACCGTCAAGAGCCAGGCCAGCAAGGCGATCGCGTCGCTGCGGATGAAACTGAAGGCGGCCGACGGCGAAGGGAGTGACGCGGGTTGAACATCTCCGAGGACGAACTGGAGCAGCGCCTGCGCGCCCTGTTCGCCGATGAGCGGCTCGACTTGCCCCCGCCACCCGACGCCGGCACGGTCATCGTCGTCGGTGCGCGCCGCCGTCGCCACCGTCGTCAAGGTGCGCTGACCGCGGTCGGCGTCGCGGCCGCCGTGGTGTTCGTGGCCGGGGGGCTCACCGTGGTGCGGCTCCACACGGACGAAGGCACCGCGGTGATGTCCGCCGACGGCGCCTCGATCAGCGTCAAACCACCGGAGAACCTCACGCCCGGCCGGCAGCCCCAGCCGCCGGCCCCCGAGCCGACCAGCACGCAGGACATCGACGTCTCCCCGCCGGCGGGGTCATCGCCCTCGCGGACGGTGCCGCCGTCGTCGGCCCAGCCGCCTTCGAAGCTCCCGGCCGTCCTGAGCGGGCCACTGCTCGCCTCGGACGGCTTCGGCGCCCTCAAGCTGGGGATGTCCGAGGCCGAGCTGACGGCCCAGGGGGTCACGTTCAGCGACGAGCAGGCCGGCGCGAGCTGCTCCACGTACACGGCGCAGGGCAGCGGAGTGCCGGCTGCGGCGACCGTCGTCATCTCGAAGGCCGTCGGGCTCACCGTCGTCACGCCGGAACAGGCGGCGCACACCGCCGAGGGCGTCGGCGCCGGGTCCACGAAGGAGCAGGTGCTCGCCACCTACCCCGAGGCCAAAACCGAGCCGGGCGGCATCGTCGCCCCGGCCCGCAGCACTTCGGAGTACCACTTCCGGCTCGACGACACCGGGGTCGTGCAGACCAGTCTGATGAGCCTCAACCAGGACTGCGCCGGCTGACCGGCGCCGCACACGGAAAACCCGGGCTGTCCACAGGGGGAGAGCCCGGGTTTTCCGGTCTTCGTGGTGGGAAGTCTTCTAGAGCGCCCCGCCGGCCACCGGCGGCATCTGCGCGTCCGCGCCGGCGTCGCCGACGGATTCGCGGTGCAGGTGCGCCTCGACCTCGAACAGGTTGCCGTTCGCGCGCTTGACGATCGTCAGCAGCGTGTTCATCTGCGAGATCTCTTCGACCTGCTCCTTGAGGAACCACTGCGTGAACTGCTCGCTGATGTAGTCCTCTTCGGCGCGCGCCGCCCTGGCCATCGTGGAGATGTCGGTGGCGACCTCCTTCTCCTGCTCAAGCGCGAGCTCGATGAGCTCGGTGACGCCGGAGAAGTCGTTGCGCACCTCCCCGGTGCCGGGGATGTCGACGTGGTGGTCGCGGTCGAGCATGAACTGCACGAGCGCCATCGCGTGGTTGCGCTCTTCGACCGACTGCTTGTAGAAGTGCTTCGCCAGCTGCGGCAGGTCCTCGGCGTCGAACCACACCGCGAGCGCGATGTACTGCTGGGACGCGTTGAACTCGTTGTGGATCTGCGCCTGCAGCAGTTCGTAGAACTTGGAGCGCGGTTCTTTCTTGTTGATGAGGGCCATGCCTCTTACGGTACGTCAGAATGCGATTCAATGCCACTTCAGAGTGGTGATCTATCCCCTATTAGGTTACCATTCCTAAAGAAAGACGAACCTAATTTTGGTAAGCCTTCCCTAAATTGTCGACGCCATTTAGGGAAGGCTTACTTTCATTCACAGAGGGTCGCGGCGCACCGGGCAGGACATGCAGCGCGGGCCACCCCGGCCGGAGCCCAGCTCGGACCCGGCGATCGGCAGTACCTCGATGCCGGCCGCCTCGAGACGCTCGTTCGTCTCGACGTTCCGTTCGTAGCCGACGACCACGCCCGGCGCCAGGGCCAGCGTGTTGTTGCCGTCGTCCCACTGCTCGCGCTCGGCCGTGACCGGGTCGAGGCCGGTGTCGATGACGCGCAGCCGGTCGATCTCCATCGCCTCGGCCGCGGCGGCCAGGAAGGGCGTCGGGCCGGCCACCTTGACGCCGCCGTCGCCGGTCGGGCGGATGGTGAACGCCATCAGTGAGTCGCGGGCCAGCGGGTACATCACCACCGCGTCGGCGTCGACCATCGTGCAGACCGTGTCCAGGTGCATGGTCGCGCGGGACTGCTCGATCGGCACCGCCAGCACGGTGTGCGCGATGCCGTCGGCGAACACCGAGCGGGCCAGCGACTCGGCGCCGGCCGCGGTCGTGCGCTCGCCGACGCCGATGGCGAGCACGCCCGGCGCCAGCAGCATGACGTCGCCGCCCTCGATGGGCGCCGAATGCGCGCCGTACGCGCGGGCGGCGTGCCGGAAGTACGGGTGGTAGGCGTAGATCAGGTCCAGCACGGCCGTTTCGCGACGCCGTGCGGGCATGGTCAGCGACGAGATCGCCACCCGGTCGCCGATCCACGCCGACGAGTCGCGCGTGAACAGCAGGTTCGGCAGCGGGTCGACGGCGAAGTCGTGCGGGTGGTTCATCATCCGCACCAGCGACGCGCCTTCGGCCGACGGCAGCTCCTCGAACGTCATCCCGGCCATCAGCACCTCGGCGAGGCCGGCCGCGTCGACGCCCGAAAGGTGCGACCGCAGTGAGTCGGCCAGGTCGCCGCCGAGACGCCGGTCGTCGACCGCCGCGTGGACGCCCGACGCGTGCGCGCGGGTGTCCTCGAGGGCCGTGCGGAGCGCGTCGGCCAGCAGCAGGACTTCGACGTCGCGGCCGCGCAGCACTTCGGCGAACGCGTCGTGCTCCGCCTGGGCCCGGTCGACCCAGGGGATCGAGTCGAACAGGAGCTGGTCGTTGTTGCGGGGCGTCAGCCTTTTGAGCTCGTTGCCGGGCCGGTGCAGCAGCACCGCGCGCAGAGGTCCGACTTCGCTGTCCACCCGGGGAGGTGTCGTTTCGTCGATCACCACCCGAGCTTAGTCAAGGCAACCAGGAAACGTGACCCTTCAGCAGGGCATACCCGACGAAGGACACGAAGTCGAACAGCGTGTGCGCGGCGACGAGCGGCCACAGGCGGTTGGTCTTCTGCCAGAGCCGCCCGAACACCAGGCCCATGATCAGGTTGCCGACGAACCCGCCGAAGCCTTGGTAGAGGTGGTACGACCCGCGCAGCACGGCCGCGCCGAACAGCGCGTTGTTCTCGCGGACGCCGAGCTGGCGCAGCCGGGTCAGCAGGTACCCGATCACCAGCACTTCCTCGGCGAAGGCGTTGCCGAACGCCGAGAGCGTCAGCGAGATCGGCCGCCACCACGTGTCGTTCAAAGTGGACGGTTGCACCGCCAGGCTGAAGCCGAGGTGGTAGGAGATGAAGTACAGCGCCAGCCCGGGAATCCCGATGACGGCGGCGAGCGCGACGGTCAGCAGCGCGTCGCGGCCGGGGGAGCGGCGGTCCAGCCCCACCTGGGTGATCTTCACGCCCGCGCGCCACAGCAGGTACAGCCCGAGCGCGCCCCAGCCGACCAGCTGCGCGGCCGAGAGCAGCTGCTTGAGCAGGTCGATCAGGCTCGCCGCGGCCTGCGGCACGTTGAGCTGCACCTGCTGCTGCGCCAGCGGTGCGGGCTGCAGCAGGGAGTCCACAAGGGACAGCAGGCTGCGCACCCCGGACAGGCCCAGCGTGATCCCGAAGACGATCAGCAGCTCGATCTTGATCGCCTTGCGCTCGCGCGGGTCCTCGATCGCGTCCGGGAAGTCCGGGCGGGCCGGGGCCAGCCACGATCGCGCGGTGAAGGTCATGCGCGCACGCTACCTTCGACGTATGCCCAGGACTATCGCCACCAACGAGACCGTCGACCGCGCCGAGCTGGTCGAGTTCCTGTCCACTCGCCACCGCGCGATCCTGCTGACGACGAAGGCCGACGGCGGCGCGCAGCTCTCGCCCGTCACCTGCGGCGTCGACGCCGAGGGCCGGCTAGTCATCTCGACCTACCCGAAGCGCGCGAAGATCGTGAACATCAAGCGGAACCCGCAGGTGTCGGCCTGCATCCTGTCCGACGAGTGGAACGACCGGTGGGTTCAGCTCAACGGCACCGCCGAGGTGCTGGACATCCCGGACTCGGTCGAGCCGCTCGTCGACTACTTCCGCAGCATTTCGGGCGAACACCCGGACTGGGACGAATACCGCGAAGCCATGGTCAAGCAGGGCAAGAGCATCATCCGCGTGACGATCGAGAGCTGGGGCCCGCTCGCGAAGGGCGGCTTCCCCGCCGAACTAGCCTGACGCGCCCCGCAGGAACGGGCAGCCGACGAGCCGTCGCAGCTCCACCGCGAGCTGCGGCGGGCTGTCCACGGACTTCGAGAACGCCAGCCGCACGTCGTGGTCGCCGGCGTCGGACTCGACGCGCAGCCGCAGGCCGAACCGGTCCAGCCCGAGCGGGCGGATCCGGCCGCCGCGCAGGTCCGCGGGCAGGTGCTTGGCCAGCTGCTCGACGACGTCGGAGTGGTCGCTTTCCAGGTGCCGCAGCCACTGGGCCTCGTAGTCGTGGAACGGGTCCGGCGGCGCGGCGCTGAACATGTGCGGCCGCAGCGAGTGCGTGCCTTCGGCGTCGGCGAGCACGAGTGACGCGGGAGTGAGCCGCAGCAGCGTCAGGCCGTGGCCGACGTCGAGGAGCCGCTCGTCCGGCCGGCTTTCGGCGATCGCCACCGCCCGCGCGCGGGCCGAGACCGGCGACAGCGGCCGCAGCCAGCCGGTGATCCAGAGCAGGCCGCGGATCGGCTCGCGCAGCTCGACCGGCGCCTGGTCGGCGAGCTCGACCATCACGGCCAGCTCGCCACGCTGGGTTTCCTTGCTCGCGCGGACCATCGGGTGCTCGTCGGGCAGCAGCACGCTCACGCTGCCGCTGTGGTGCACGTGGTGCAGGACCGGGACGACGCGCTCGGACTCCAGCCCGGCGCGTTCGCAGGTGGGCATCAGCGACGCCGGGCCGTTGCGAGTCGCGATCGTCTTCGCGCGCTCGGCGGGGTTCGGGGCCGGCGGGCGGCGGATGGATGTCGGTGCTTCGGTCACGGCTCACCTCCTACTTAGGTGAGCCTAACCTGAATCCGCCGGTCTGGGTAGTCGCTCGTTCGCGGCGGCGGTCACGAGCCGCTCCGCTGAACGGAGCATCCGGTAACGCCGATGACCGCTTTACCGAAAGGGTCGGTGACCAGTGCCGACACGGTGGGGGCCCAGCGTGCAGATCGTCCCGGTTCCCGAACGCGTGCGCGCGTTCGAGTTCGACCCCGCCATGCCGTCCGGTGCGGTGCCGATCTTCGGCGAGTACCTCGACCGGATCGGCCGGAGCACCGCGAACCAGCGGCTGGTCGGCCTGCCGTTCGTGTTCCTCGGCGTCACCCAGTTCTTCACCGGGACAGGCATCGCGCTGCCCGTGTCCATCGTCGCGCTCTTCGGCGTCTTCGAGCTGTTCTGGATCTACCGCGGCCGCGCCTGGGTGCCCGAGACGCGGCTGAAGCGCGTGCCGTTCCGGCCGGTCGACATCACCGCGGACGGCCTGGTCGCCGTCGGCCGGACGGTCGGCGTCCGGCTGCCGGACGGCCGCTGGCTGCGGATCCGGCTCACCGAGGCGTACCGGCTGCTGCTGGCCGGGCACCGGCGGGTGTGGCTGCTGGGCTCGGGCCCGAAGGTGTTCGTGGGCTTCCCCGGCGTCGTGCGCGTTCGCCGCGCCCGGATCCACGACGCGCCGCCCGCGGGCGCGGTCGCCGTCGCGCCCACGGCGTGGTCCGGCTCGCCGCGGCTCGACCCTGTGCTCGCCGCGCACCGGCGCCGGCTCGCCCGCGAGCTGTGGGAAGCCGCCGCGTTCCTGCTGGCCCTGGCCGGGTTCGCGACCTGGGTGCGGCTCGACTTCCCGGCGGACGACCGGCTGACCGGGTTCGCCGTCTCGACGGCCACCGGGTTCGCGGTGGTCGCGCTGGCGGGCGCGATCGCCGTGCTGACGCGCTCGGTCGGCTACCTCCGGCCGCAGCCGGCGGAGCACTGGACCGAGCTGCGCGCGGTGCTGGACGGCCCGGTGCGGATGAGCGCGCACGGCTCCGCCCGGGTGAGCGGCCTGACGATGCTCGCCGACGGCCGGGTCGTCCCGTTCCGGCTGCGCGACGTCGACGCGTCGATGGCCGCGAACGTCGCGACGACCGGCCGGCTGTGGATCGCCGGCGTCCCGCGCCCGGGCCGGGCCGCCACCGGCGTCCCCGGCTACCCGGTGCTGGGGACGGTCCGGCTCGGCTGAGCGGGCGTGCGGTCGCGGCGGGGCAGCAGGAACGGCGTCGCCAGGATCAGCACGCCGGCGACGCCGATCGCGACGCGCGGGCCCATGACGCCGGCGAGCACACCCCAGAGCGCGGTCATCGCCGCGATGCTCGCCCGGGTGCTGACCGACCACGCCGACAGCGCCCGCGCGACGCGGTCGGCGGGGATCTGGTCGAGCCGGTAGGTGGCCAGGACCGGGTTGTAGACGCTGCAGAAGAAGATCAGGCCGAACTCGATGGCCATCACGAAGGCGAGCCCGCCGGGGCCCGCGGGCAGGAAAGCCAGCCCGAGCAGCCAGAACGCGCGCAGTACCCCGGACGTCCACAGCACCTTGTGCCGGCCGAACCGCGCGACGAGCCGCGGGGTCAGCCGCGAGCCGACGAGCCCGCCGAGGCACGGCACCGCGAACGCGAGCCCGTACTGCCACGGCGTGAACCCGAGCTGCCCGAGCATGAGCACGGCCAGCAGCGGCTCGGTCCCCATGATCAGGCCGTTGAACAGCAACGTGTTGAGGAGCAGCGGCCGCAGGCCCGGGTGCGTCAGCAGGAAGCGCCACCCCGCGGCCAGATCGCTCGCCCGCAGCCGCGAAGCCGTGCGCGCGGGTGGCGGTTCCGTCCCGCCGATCGCCCGGATCCCCAGCGCCGAAAGCAGGAAGCTGACGGCGTTGGCGACCACCGTCGTCACCGGCCCGAGCAGCCCGAACGCGGCGCCGCCGAGTGGCGGGCCGAGCGCGGTGGCCGTCCAGGTCGTCGACTCGAACCGCCCGTTCGCGACGAGCAGGTCTTCCGGCGGCACCAGCGCCTTCAGGAAAGCGCCGCTCGCCGCGGTGAAGGCGATGTCGGCGGAGGCGACGATGACCGACACGAGAAGCAGCTGCGTGAAACCGAGCCAGCCGAGCGCGTAGGCCACCGGCACGGTCATCAGGGCCGCGAACCGGACCACGTCCATCAGCACCATGACCGGCCGCTTCGGCCGGAACTCGATCCACGGCCCCAGCGGCACCGCCACGAGCGCCCCCACCGCGGGCCCGACGGCGGCCAGCACCGAAACCGCCGTCGGCCCGCTGTGGAGCACGAGGATCGCCAGCAGGGGAAAGGCGCCGAACCCGAGCCACGTGCCGAGCGTGCTGACGGCGTAAGCCGTCCACAGCCATCTGAACCGCGGTCCCAGCGACCGCCTGCGCATCACCCGGAGAGCAAAGCGAAGAAGACGTCCGCGGGGCAAACAACCGCCGTGGCGGCGAGCCACAACGGCGCGTTGTGGTTCTAGAGTCGGCTGTCGTGGACCTCGATGCCGTGCGCACGTTCGTCGCCGCCGCGGACGCGGGCCGCTTCCAGGACGCCGCGACCGACCTCGCGGTCACCCAGCAGGCCGTCTCCAAACGCATCGCCGCGCTGGAGAAAACCCTTGGTGTGCGGCTGTTCACGCGCACCGCGCGCGGCGCCCGGCTGACCGGCGACGGCGAGGCGTTCCTGCCGCACGCCCGCGAGCTGCTGCTCGCCGAGGCGCGGGCGGTGGCTTCCGTGCGGTCCGGCCGCCGCGCGCTGCGCGTCGACGTCATCGGCCGGCGGCTGGGGACGGCGACGCTGCTGCGCGGCTTCCACCGCGCGCACCCGGACGTCGCCCTCGAAGTCGCGACGTTGTCCGACGCCGACGCGGCGGTCGCGGCGGTCCGGGACGGTTCGATCGACGCGTCGTTCCGCGCGGTGGCCGTCCGGGAGCTGCCCGACGGCGTCGAGGCGACCCTGGTCCTCGACGAGCCGCTCCAGCTGCTCACCGGCCCCGCGCACCCGCTGGCGGACGCCACCGTCCTGCGGCTCGACCAGCTGGCCGGGCACCGGATCTGGATGCCCGGCCTGGTGCCCGGCGCCGAATGGACCGCCTACTACGCCGAGCTGGCCACCGCGTTCGGCCTCTCGATCGACGCGCTCGGCCCGAACTTCGGCACCGAGGTCCTCCTCGAAACCATCGCCGACGCCCCCGACGTCGCCACCCTGGTCGGCGCGGAGATCCGGCTGTCGTGGCCGCCCGGCCTCGACCTGCGCCGCGTCCCGCTCGAAGACCCGACGCCGGTCTACCCGCACTCGCTGATCTGGCGGGCCGACAACGCGCACCCCGCGCTGGCCCGGCTGCGCGCGCACCTGCGCCCGGGCGCCCGGGCCGCCACGACGTGGCGGCCGAGCTGGGCCGGCTAGGTCGTCTTCGCCGCCCGGGAGCTGCCGTACGACAGCCGGAGCGCGACCCAGCCGTCGCGCTCCCCGGCGCAGATCTCCTCGACGGTCTCCACCAGGACGGCGGCCGCACCGGAGGTGGCGTAGGTGCCGTGGTGGGCGGCGAAGAGCGCGATCTCCTTCTCGATCGCGTACCGCGCCCGCGTCCGGCTGGTCCAGTTCTCCTTGTAGCCGCCCAGCGCCCGGACGCCGTTGATCAGCACCGCGAGCGACCCGACGGCGGCGATGAGCCGCGCGTCGATGGCGAAGGCCGCCAGCACGGGGATCGTGGCGGTGACGACCAGGCTCGACATCTCGACCACGGAGTGCCGGCGCCGCGCGGCCCACGAGTTCCGCTGGTAACGCCGCCACTCGGCCAGCACCGACGGCGGCACGGGCTCGTCGTCGACGCCCTTCGCGTCCAGGACCCACTGACTTCGCGACTCTGCCTTCATGGGACGGAAGTTCACACCAGCGGGTGATCCGGTCAAGCACGCGGGGCCTGCTCGGCGGCGGTCTCACCCGGCTGCCACAGTTGTCCACACCCGGCGTCGGTTGTGGACAACTCCGTGGGCCAGAACGATTTCCGGCCTTCCGGTCGGTCGGCGCCGATAGACTGGGAACACGGCCGCCACCACCAGGCAGGTCCCGTCGTGGCGTGGGTGCCGCTGCCGGGTTGGCGATGCGCCGCATCGCCAACCGGATCCGCGGCCCGCTCACCGGCATTCACTACGCCCTCGACCACGCCATCGGCTCGCGGGTCAGCCACCGGACGTGCCGGAGATCCTCTCCCGTTGCGGCGGCCCCACCGGGATCGCCAAGGCCGGGCGGCGCAACTCACCGCGATCGCGAAGGTTCACGCGCCTCGCGTGGGCGACAAGCTCATCGACTCGATCGTGACCGCGCCGGCCGAGCAGACCGTCACCGTCCCGGGCACCGCAACCGCGGTTTCACACGGCTGCCGTAGTTGTCCACACCCGGCGCAGGTTGTGGACAACTCCGTGGGCCAGAACGATTTCCGGCCTTCCGGTCAGCCGGCGCCGATAGACTGGTCCCGGGGTCGCCCCCCTGGGAGTGGTGGGGGATGTCTGGACCCTCTTAGGCGGGGCAGGCGGCAAAATCCGGGTCAGCCCAGTGATCGGCGCGTTGCCTGTTCCGTCTCCAGGACTCCCTGGCGGATTCCCTCCAGCTGGTCGCTCAGCTCGCGGACCGCGCCCGTGTCCACGGCGAAGTCCGTCGTCGCCGCCGTCAGTTCCGCTACCCGTGCCACCAGGCTGTCCAGGCCCAGCGCGCCCGACTGCAGCTGCGCCAGCAGCTTGTCCCGCGCTCCCGACAACCGCGCGTGGACGTCCGCCTGGGCCTGGACCGCGCTCAACGCCGACTCCAGGTCACTCCGGACGTCCTCGTGGGCCGACTTCAACTCCCCTTGCAGCCGGCGCTTTTCCCGCGCGACGCCCTCGAGGTCGACGCGGGACAGCGCCTTTCCCGTCGCCGAGGCGCGGCCCGCCAACCGTTCCAGCGTCGACAGTGTCTCGCGGACCACCGGTTCCATGTCCGCCACGCGGTCGGCCAGCGGGCCCGCGCCGAGGGAGGCGCTCAGCGAAGCGAACCCGTCGGCGGCGTGCTCGGCGCGTTGCAGCCAGTTGGCCTCCGCCGACCCCGGCGTGACGTCCAGGACCCGTGCTTCGCGCGGCTGAGGCTCCTTCTCGCGGGTTGCGAGCGCGACGCCGGCCCGGGCGGCCAGTACCGCGACGCCGACGCCGAGCGCGGCGACCACCGGCAGCTGCACGGCCCACGCCACGCCGGCCGAAGTGGCGCCGAGCAGCAGCCCCCACGGTTCGGCCAGCTCGCGGACGAATCTCATCAGAAGTTCGAGATCACGGACGTGAAGACCTGGTTGATCGAGTCCGGTTTGGACGAATCGTATTCCGACCCCTCGGTCGACTCGGCGATCTGCTTGAGCACGTCCTGGTCGGCGTCGCCGCCGTAGGCGATGGTGAACAGCCGGACCGTCTCCGCGTTGCCCTCGGGCCGCAGCTGCGGCAGCAGGTGGTCGAGGTCGACGCCGCCGGAGTCCTCGTTGCGGCCGTCGGTGAGCACGACCACGGCGTTGATCGCGGCCGGGTCGAGGTGTGCCTTCATGTACTCGTAGGCGGCCAGCGACGAGTCGTACAGCCCCGTGCCCGCCTGCGGCGTCAGCCCGCTCAGCCGCTGCGCCAGCGTTTCCTTGCCGCTGTTCCCGAGCGCCTGCACCGGGAGCAGCTCCTGGTAGTCCCGGTCGCCGTCGAGCTGCGTCGAGAACTGCCAGAGCCCGACCTGGTCGCGCGGCACGAACTGGCCGAGCGCGTCGATCGCGGCCTGCTTGGCCAGGTCGATCTTGCTCTTGCCGGTGCCCTTGACCTCGTCACCCATCGAGCCGGAAACGTCCACGACCAGCAGCACGTTCGCCTTCTTGCGCAGCTCCGTCCACGTCGTCAGCAGCTTCGAGAGCACCGACGGCGACGGCGGCTGCAGGAAGGTGATCTTCGCGTCCGGCTGCGCGCCGTTGGCCGTGGTCACCTGCGGGCCCGGCTTGCCGTCGAAGGAGCGGAACCCCAGCGCGGCGAACTTCTGCTGCGTCTCCGGCCCGCGCAGGTAGCCGAGGAAGTCCGTGGCGATCTGCTTGCGCGCCGGGTCGGTCCAGTTCAGCGTGACGAACGGGTGGTCGGAGTTGAGCGTGCCGTCCGACGGGTAGATCGCGACGATCGGCACCTTCGGCGGCGCGTGCTGGCCGACCTTGGCCGGGTCGTTCGTCGGGTTGCCCTGGTTGTAGCCGATCAGCGAGCTCTCCTCGACGGTCACCGCCGAGATGTACGACAGCGCCGCGCCCTTGTCGTCGGCCTTCTGCAGGTTCGTCAGGAACGTCAGCGTGTTGTCGCCGTAGTGCACGATCGCCTGCTCGATGTTCGTGACGAACTGCTTCGCCTGGGGCTTCTCGAGCGCGGCGGCGGTGAGGTCCGACGACGTCCCGGTCGCGGCGTAGTACGCGCCGATCGTGGCGTTCAGGCCGGCCGTGGAGATGTTCGGGTTCGTCTTGCCCAGCCGGAACTTGCCCCACTCCGGGTGCCCGAACTTCGCCCAGCCCGCCGGGTCCGTGGCCAGCGCGGCCAGGTCCTTCCAGCCGATCGGCTTGCCCGGCCAGCCGAGCGCCTCGGCCATCGGCTTCGGCATCGCGATGGTCAGCGGCGAGTTCGCGACCGACTGCGTGTCGCCGTCCGGCACGATCGACGCGCTGTCGCCCTTGGCGTTGACGCGCAGGAGGTTGACCCAGCCGCTCGCGGCCGGCGTCCAGACGTCGGGGCGCGGGCCGTCGGTGGCTTCGTTCCAGCCGTTGGCCAGCGCCTGCATCGCGACACCCGAGGACTTCGACTGCACGACGACGTCGACACAATGCCCGGCCACCGACCGCCCGGAGTAGGCCTTCGCGGCTTCCTGGACGATGCCGACCTTTTCCGGCGACGACGCGACGTGCAACGCGATCGCGTCCGAGCCGGTGCACTTCGGCGCGTCGGCCGTGTCGTCCGAGCTACTGGTCCAGGCCCGGATCCCGATGATCAACCCCGCGGCAACCACAATCGCGGCGATGAAGGGAAGAATTTTCCGCTTTCTTCGCGCTGGCTGGGAATTGATCATCGAAATTGCCCCCTCCGCCGACCGGAAAGTCCATTATCCGGTCGGCGGGGGAGCGCCGGGGGCGCGTTGCCGAAACTTGACTAACCCTTGGGGCCGCGGCGCGACCACGTCCACGCGTAACCGGGGTCTTCGGACGCGTCGGCGGCTTCGCCCAGTTCCAGTGGGGCGAAAGTGTCGACCATGACGGCGGTCTCGTCGAAGAACTCCGCGCCGATCGACGCCTCCGCCGCGCCCGGCTGCGGGCCGTGCGTGAAACCGGACGGGTGCAGCGACAGCGAGCCGACGCCGATCCCCGAGCCCTTGCGGGCCTCGTAGTTGCCGCGCACGTAGAACATCAGCTCGTCGGAGTCGACGTTCGCGTGGTTGTACGGCACCGGGATCGAGTCCTGGTGGTAGTCGACCTTCCGCGGGCAGAAGGAGCAGACGACGAAGTTCGGGCCCTCGAACGTCTGGTGCACGGGCGGCGGCTGGTGCACGCGGCCGGTGATGGGCTCGAAGTCGTCGATGTTGAACACCCACGGGTACAGGCAGCCGTCCCAGCCGACGACGTCGAAGGGGTGCGTCGCGTACGTGTAGCGGGTCAGCCCGGCGCGGTGGCGCACGAGCACCTCGACGTCCTCGCCGTCGGCCAGCAGCGGCTCGCTGGGCCCGCGGACGTCGCGCTCGCAGTACGGCGAGTGCTCCAGGAACTGGCCCTTCGCGGACAGGTAGCGCTTCGGTGGCCCGATGTGCCCGCGCGCCTCCAGCGTGAAGAGGCCGACCTCGCCGTGGGGGAGGACGCGGTAGGTGCAGGACGTCGGGATGACCAGGTAGTCGCCGTCGCCGATCTCGAGGCTGCCGTAGATCGTCTCGACGGTCGCGGAGCCGCCCTGGACGTAGAACAGCTCGTCGCCGGCCGCGTTGCGGTACAGCGGGCTGGGCGCGGTCGCCGTGACGAACCCGATCGAGACGTCGGCGTTGCCGAACAGCCGCCGCCTGCCGGTCACCGCGTCGGCGTCACCACCGAACTTGAGCTCGCCGGTCTTGTAGGCCCGCGGCTTGAGCGGGTGGTTCGGGGTGAGCGTCCCGCGATCCTCCTCGACGGCCACGGCGTCGACGATCGCCGTCGGCAGCCCGCGGTGGTAGAGCAGCGCGGAGTCGGCGGAGAAGCCTTCGACGCCCATCAGCTCCTCGGCGTAGAGCCCGCCGTCCGGCTTGCGGAAGGCCGTGTGCCGCTTGTGCGGGATCTCGCCTACTCGCCGGTAGTAAGGCATCGATGTCCCCTCCTGACGTGTCCGTTGTGCGAACGATTTTGTCCTCATGTCGTACGCTACTAGCGTGTCATTCGTGTCAAGCGCTGTGGAACTCACGCCCCCCGGCCCCCGTGGGATCCCTCCCCTGTTCGCGAGGCTCGTCGACGACTCGGCGCTGTTCCCGCCGGGCGATGCGGCCATGCCCGAAGCCCTGCGCGCGCACTTCGCGAGCCGGGAGTCCGAACACGCGGGTGTACTGGGGGTTTTTCTCTGCCAGGCGTCCCGTCTGCCCGAGCTGATCACCGAGTTGATCAAGATCAAGCCGAAGCAGCCGCTGCCGCTTTCCTTGATCATCGACACCGGGCTCGGCGGCGTGCCGAAGGCGATCTCCATCGTCGAGTCGCGCAGTGAGCTGCTCGCGTTGCGGATGGTCGAGATGCCGGCACCGTCGGACGTCGACGAGGTGTGGCTGGAACGCGTCTCGGAGTTCGTCCCCGAGGACGTCATCCGGGTCGTCGAGCCGCGGCGCGGCGTCGGCTGGCTCGAGGGTGTCCGCAAGGTGATCGAGCACGGCAGCTGGCCCAAGATCCGCTGCGGCGGCAAGGCGGGTGAGAACTTCCCGAGCGTCGACGAGGTGGCGGACTTCCTGGCCGTCGTCAGCGGGTCCGCCGGTGCCTCGTTCAAGGCGACGAACAGCCTGCACCGCGCGGTCCGGCACGCCGACCCCGGCACCGGCTTCGTCCACCACGGCTTCCTCAACCTGCTCGTGGCGTCCGCGCGCAGCCTGTCCGGCGGGGACGTCCGGGCGGCCCTGGAGGAGACCGACGGCCAGGCGCTGGCCGACGAGGCCCGCGCGCTGCCCGAGCCGGCCGCGAAGGCCGTGCGAGAGCTCTTCGCGTCGTACGCGGCGGCCTCGTTCGACGAGCCGGTCGCCGACATGGGCGAACTCGGCTTGCTGTGACCGGCCGGGAGGGGTCGCTGACGCTCGACCGGGGCTTGGCGCTGCTGCAAGCGGTGGCCGACGCCGGCGGCGACGCGGCGACCATCTCCGAGCTGGCCGTGTCCATCGGGGCCAGCCGCGCGGCCGTCTACCGGCTGCTCGTGCCGCTGTCCGAGCGCGGGCTGGTCTGGCGCGACGGCACCAAGGTCCGGCTCGGCGTCGGCCTGCTCCGGCTGGCCGGGCAGGTCCTGCCGCAGCTGCGGGACGCGGCCGGCCCGGTGCTGCGCGAGCTGGCCGAGAAGGTCGGCGCGACCGCGCACCTGTCGGTCGAACAGGGGGCGCAAGCGCTTGCGGTGGCCGTCGTGGAGCCGTCCTGGACGAGTTTCCACGTCGCCTACCGCGTCGGCAGCCGGCACGCGCTCAACTCGGGCGCGGCCGGCAAGGCGATGACCCTGCGCCCCGGTGGCGACGGCTGGGTGACGTCGGCCGGTGAGCTGGAAGCGGGCGCGTCCGGCGTCGCCGCGCCGGTGCGCGGGGTGCCCGGGCTGCGGGCGAGCGTCGGCGTCGTCTCCCTCGAACCCCTCAAGGCCGCCGAGGTCGGGCCACAGGTCGTCGCGGCCGCCGCCCGGCTGACCGAGGTGCTCCGAACGGACGCGTAGTTGGCGCATCGGCGCCGGGATGTGATCTCGTGGTGTCAGAGGCGGCTCAGCGGGGAGCCGCCGTGACCCGGCCGGGGGTGCGGTGAAGATTCCCGAAGAGCTCGTCGGCTGCGCGGTCCGCCGGACCGCGTTCGACTTCCAGGTGCGTCTCGAACTCGTCGACGAGCCGGAGGACGACGAGCCGCGCGTCGACGCCGAACTCGTCGTCGAGACGTCGTTCCGGCTGCGTGACGCCGACGGCCGCTGCCACGACCTCAGACCGGCGACCGGGGCCGCGCTGGCGCCCGTGCTCGACCTGTTCGGCCACACGGTGACGGCCGTCCGGCTGCGGTCCGGCAGTCTCGCGCTGACGTTCGACAACGGCGCCGAGCTGTCCGTCTGGCCGGATCCGGCGTACGAGTCGTGGTGGCTGACCGGGCACGGCATCGAGCCGATCCTGGTCGGGCCGGGGGAGTCGAACTAGCGCCGCGACGCGGCCACGAGCGGCCGGACCATGCTCAGCAGCAGCGCGACGTCGACGGTGAACAGGAGCCGCTCGAACAACCCGAGCGTGACCTCCTGGTGCGCCGGGCCGACGACCAGCGTGACGACGAAGCCGCCGAGCACGACGCCGACACTGGCGAAGCTCGCCGTGGCCAGGCGCCGGATCGTGGTGCGGCGCGGCTCCCACGGGCAGCGCTCGCGGCCCCTGCGGGTCAGCACGAACGCGGCCGCGGGCAGCGCGACGAACGCCGTCAGCGCGGCGATGTTGTGCACCTGTCCGGACAGCGAACGCGCTTCGCCGTCCGGGTCGACGGGCACGAGCCCGCACACCAGCAGCCCGGCCGACCAGACGCCGAGCAGCGCGCAGACGGCGGTGGTGCCCGGGCGGCGCGCCTTGGCGATGCCGGTGAGCAGCGCGACCGAGCCGAGGGCCAGCGCCAGGCACATCGCGCTGAACAGCGGCGCGGCCGACGAGCCGCCGAGCTTGCCGTAGACGTACTCCGACAGCGTCTGCCAGATCGGGCTGACCTGGCCGGACAGGCGCAGGTGCAGGTCGATCGAGATGGCCACGGCCAGGCCGATGCCGCCCAGCGCGAGCCTGCCGTGCAGCGGCGAGACGGCGGTCTGCGGCTTCGGAGCGGTCACCTGCGGTCTCCTGCTGGTCGAGGCATGGAGAAGGGCATGGAGAAGGGCAAGGTGGTGTTCACCTTGCCCTCACCCTTTCGTTCCCGAAAGGTTACCGCGTGATCCTGTGAAGAACTCGTACGTCCAGGTCAGAAGGCCAGCTGGAGCAGGGCGAACGCCGCGAACCCGGCGAACGCGAACCCGGCGACGCGCTGGATCAGCTTCGGCCGGATCTTGCCGCGGATCTTGCCGCCGATGAACACCGCGAGCCCGGCCACCACGACGAGCGCGGCGAACGAGCCGACGCCGACCGCGATCGGGTTGCCGATCCGGGCGGCGAGGCTCGCCGTCGCGAGCTGCGAGGCGTCACCCCACTCGGCGGCGAAGAGCACGCCGAACGACGTCAGCGCGGAGCGCCAGAAGGTCGCCGGCGAGGGGCCCGTGCGCGAAGCGTCTTCGCCCGCTTCGTCCGCGTCACTGAATCCCTCGCGAAGGAGCATGAAAGAGCCGAGACCGAACATCGTGGCGACGACCAGGGAAAGCACGACGTCCGGCAACAGCGTCAACACACTGCCGAACGCGACCGCGATGACGCATTGCACGGCGAACGCGGCGCACACCCCGGCGAATACCGGCCAGCCCCGGAAACGGGTGGTCAGCACCAAGGTCGCGACCAGCGTCTTGTCCGGCAGCTCCACGGCGAGGACCAGGCCGAACGCGCTGATCAACGCCACCATCGCGGTAGTCATGAGTATTTCTCGCCCCTTTCGCTGCAACGATAAAGGGGCGGTTCAGCGGGTCGCAAGCTGATGGCTTCTGCGAAATTGCCGAATCGGTACCCATGAATTTGTCATCGCGGTCGGTCGCACAATTTTCTTCGGCACGCCGAATTTCCGGTTGTGGCCTGCGGTAGGTTGCGGTCATGGGGACGGAAGCGCGTACTGCGCAGGTCAACGAGGTCATCCGCCGGCTGGACGCGCACTACGTCTTCCCGGACGTCGCGGCGAAGCTGGCGGAGGTGCTTCGCCGGCGTCTCGACGAAGGCGCGTACGCGGACCTCGACGACGTCGAGTTCGCGACGGTCGTCACAGTGGATCTGCAGTCGGTGAACGGCGACAAGCACGTGCGGCTGCGCCACCACGTCGACCCGGTCCCGGACGCCGAGGGCGACGGCGAAGCCTTCGACATGGAGGCGTACCGGCTCGAAGCCCAGCTCTCGGGCTACGGCCTCGCGGCCGCGAGGCGGCTCGCGGGCAACGTCGGCTACCTCGACACGACGATGTTCTACCCGGCGGAGATCGTGCGGGACGCGGTCGCGGGGGCGATGACGCTGCTCTCCGGCACCGACGCGCTGCTGCTCGACGTCCGCCGCAACCGCGGCGGCGACCCGCGCACGGTCGCGATGCTGATCAGCTACCTCGTCGACGAGCCGACGCACTACCTGAGCATCTACGAGCGCGAAGGCAGCAAGACCAGCGAGATGTGGACCTGGCCGTACGTGCCGGGCACGTTGTTCGGCGCGGGCAAGCCGGTGTGGGTGCTGACCGGGCCGGACACGTTCTCCGGCGGCGAGGACGTCAGCTTCTCGCTGCAGCGGCTGGGCCGCGCGAAGACGGTCGGCACGGCGACCCGGGGCGGCGCCCACCCGCGCAACCAGTTCAAAGTGGACACCCACCTCGACGTGACCGTCTCGATCGCGCGCGGTTTCCACCCGGTGACCGGCGACAACTGGGAAGGCACCGGCGTCCGCCCGGACATCCCGGTCGACGCGGACGAGGCGTTCGACACGGCGTACGCGCTGGCGCTGAAGCACGTGCTCGACCTCGGCGACACCGGCCCGCGGCGGGCCGTCGCCGAGGAAGCGCGGGCGGCACTCGACCGGATGTAGTCACCCAGGACGTTGGTCCTGGGCACATCGGGACCAGTTGAACTGGTCGCGCCGCCGGGCCCGGAGCACGCTGGGCTACGTGGAGGTCCTTGAGCTAGCGCGGTGGCAGTTCGGCATCACCACCGTCTACCACTTCCTGATGGTCCCGTTGACCATCGGGCTGTCGATCCTGGTCGCGGCGATGCAGACCCGCTGGGTCCGCACCGGCGAGCTGCGGCACCTGAAGATGACGAAGTTCTGGGGCAAGCTGCTGCTGGTCAACTTCGCCATGGGCGTGGTGACCGGCATCGTGCAGGAGTTCCAGTTCGGGATGACGTGGAGCGCGTACTCCCGCTTCGTCGGCGACGTCTTCGGCGCGCCGCTGGCCATGGAAGGGCTCCTCGCGTTCTTCGTCGAGTCGACGTTCCTGGGCCTGTGGATCTTCGGCTGGGACCGGCTGCCGAAGAAGGTGCACCTGGCGTGCGCGTGGGCGTTTTCGCTGGCCACGATGGCTTCGGCGTACTTCATCCTGGCCGCGAACTCGTGGATGCAGCACCCGGTCGGCGTCACGTTCGAGAACGGCAAGCCGACGATGAACTCGATCTGGGCGGTGCTGACGAACAACACGGCGCTGGCCGCGATCCCGCACACGCTGGCCGGCGCGTTCTCGGTGGCGGCGGCCTTCCTGGTCGGCATCGCCGGCTGGCACCTCTGGCGCCGCGGCGACCACGCTGAGGTGTGGCGGTCGTCGCTGCGCCTGGGCGGCTGGGTCGGTATCGCCGCGTTCGCCGTCCTCGCGGTCACCGGCGACACACAGGGCAAGCTGATGTTCGAGCAGCAGCCGATGAAGATGGCGTCGGCGGAAGCGTTGTGCCACACGGAACAACCGGCGAGCTTCTCGATCATCGCGATCGGCGACGTCGCGGGCTCGAACTGCGAAGACGTCAAGACGTTCAACGTGCCGGCGCTGCTCTCGTTCTTGGCGCACAACGACTTCAAGACCGAGGTCAAGGGCGTCGAGGACCTGATCGGGGAGTACCAGGCGAAGTACGGCACGAACTACCCGGACGACCCGGACCTGGGTTCGCTCGCGGGAAAGCCGATCGACTACGTCCCGAACCTCCCGGTGACGTACTGGGGCTTCCGCATGATGATCGGCTTCGGCGCGGTGTCGGCGGGCATCGGCCTGCTGGCCCTGTGGCTGACCCGCCGCGACCGAATCCCCGGCTCACGCTGGTTCCCGTGGCTGGTCCTGGCCGGCGTAGCCACCCCGTTCCTGGGCAACAGCGCGGGCTGGATCTTCACGGAGATGGGCCGTCAGCCGTTCGTGGTGGCCCCGAACCCGTCGGGCGTCGACGGCGTCTGGATGTTCACGGCCCAGGCGGTCTCGCGGTTGTCGACGGGCGAGGTCTGGACGTCCCTCATCGCCCTGACCACGGTGTACGCCGTGCTGGGCGTGGTGGAGCTGTACCTGATGCGCAAGTACATCCGCGGCGGCGTCGACGCGGTGATGCCCCCGAAGAAGCAAGACGACGACAACGAACCGGGCGACACGCTCGCGTTCGCCTACTGAGGCGGCGACGATGAGCACCCTGACCCACCCCCAGTCCGCTGACCAGGCAAAACCCCCTGCTGCGGGCCCAACCTCCCGCAACGCAGCCCCCACCCGTCCCGGGGGGCGTCCCCGAACCCAGCGTATCGGCTTGGTCACTCTCACGGGTTACCCACAGCAAATCTGTGGACAACTCGACCACTTGTGGATAACTCACGGCGATCGAGGCTCGGTCACGGCCGAACGTCGGGCCGGCGTGCTAGGCGGCGTCCGATGACCCTCCCGACGATCTGGTTCTGCGTCATCGCCTTCTTCTGGGCCGGCTACCTGTTCCTCGAAGGCTTCGACTTCGGCGTCGGCATGCTGCTGCCCGTGCTCGCGCGCGACAACACCGAGCGCCGCGTCATGGTCAACACCATCGGGCCCGTCTGGGACGGCAACGAGGTCTGGGTGATCGTCGCCGGCGGGGCGATGTTCGCCGCCTTCCCCGGGTGGTACGCCAGCCTGTTTTCCGCCGCCTACCTGCCGCTTCTCCTCCTGCTGCTCGCCCTCATCGGGCGCGGCGTCGCCTTCGAGTACCGCGGCAAGGTCGACTCCGACCGCTGGCGCCGCGCGTGGGACCGCGTGATCGTGGCCGGCTCGTGGATCCCACCGCTCGGCGTCGGGCTGATCCTCGCGACGACCGTCCTCGGCCTGCCCCTCGACGCCGAAGGCAACCGCGTCGGCTCCGCGTTCGCCGCGTTCCGCTGGGACACCCTGCTCGGCGCGGTCGCCGTCGCCGCCTTCTCGATCACCCACGGCGCCGCGTTCCTCGCCCTCAAAACCACCGGTGACCTGCGGGAACGTGCCCGCACCTTGGCGCTGCGCATGTTGCCGCTCGCGATGGTGCCGGTCGTCGCGTTTCTGGCTGTCGTCCAGTGGCGCGAAGGCACGCTGTGGACACTGCTCGCGTTTGGGATCAGTGCTCTCGCCGCCGTCGTCGCCTGGCTGAAGCTGCGCGCCGACCGCGACGGCCAGGCGTTCGCCGCGCTCGGCGTCGTCATCGCCGGGGCCGCCGTCACGATGTTCGGCTCGCTATTCCCGAACGTCCTGCCCTCGACGCTCGACGCCGCCAACACGCTGACCATCGCCGACACGGCGTCGAGCCCGTACACGCTGACGGTGATGACCTGGGTCGCCGTCTTCGGCGCCCCCGCCGTGCTGATCTACCAGGGCTGGACGTACTGGGTGTTCCGCAAGCGCATCGGCACCCAGCACATCCCGGCGGTCCACGCACCATGACGCAGCTTCCCGGGCGCGCTCCCCATTCCGCCTCGGAGTCCACAGTGGACTCGGCGCGGCCGGGAAAGGGCCCGCTCGGCGCACTGCCGGCCCTCGTGCCGGCCGTGCGCCGAGCGTTGGCCCTGGTGGGGTTCCTCGCGTTCTTCAACGCCGCCGCGCTGGTGGCCCAGGCATTCCTGCTCGCCGACGTCCTCGCGGCGATCGTCGGAGCGGGGTCCGGGGGACGCACCGCCCAGCTGGCCGCGCTGCTCGCGCTCGTCGCGACGCGCGCACTGACCGGCTGGGCGGTGCGCACGGTCGCCGCCCGCGCGGCCGCGACGGCGCAACGCGAACTGCGCGCGAAAGCCGTCGACCACGCGTTGCGCCTCGGCCCGGAGTGGATCGCCCGCCGCGGCCACGGCGAGCTGACGGCGTTGACGACCCGCGGTCTCGACGCGCTCGACGCGTACTTCCGCGAGTACCTGCCAGCGCTGGTGACGGCGGCCGTCGTCCCGCTCGGCGCCGGTGCGGCGATCCTGTTCGCCGACTGGCCGTCGGGCGTGATCGTCGCGCTGACCGTGCCGCTGCTGCCGATGTTCGCGATCCTGGTCGGCAAGTTCACCGCCGGCCGCGTCGCCGGCGCCACGGACGCGACGCACCGGATGTCCGAGCGGCTCCTCGAGCTGGTGCGCGTGCTGCCGGTGCTGACCGCGTTCCGCCGCGCGGACGCCCAGGCCGAGACGGTCCGGAAGCTCTCCGAACGCCACCGCCGCGCGACGCTCAAGACGTTGAAGGTCGCCTTCTCCTCGGCGTTCGTGCTCGAACTGATCGCGACGCTGTCGGTCGCGCTCGTCGCGGTGGTGATCGGCGTCCGCCTCGCGGGCGGCCACCTGCCGCTGGCCATCGGGCTGGGCGTGCTGATCCTGGCGCCGGAGTGCTACCAGCCGCTGCGCGCGGTCGGCGCGGCGTTCCACGCCAGCGAGGACGGCATCGAAGCGGTCCGCCGGGTCGTCGACCTGCTGGCGGTGCCCGCGCCTTCCAACGGAAGTGCACTTATCGACGGCCGTGACCTGCGGGTTTCCGCTCTGCGGGTGGCGCGGCGCGACGGTTTCGCCCCGGACGGCGAGACGTTCGCGATCCGCCCCGGCGAGACGGTCTGGTTGCGCGCCCCCAGCGGCGGCGGCAAGTCGACGACGCTCTCGGCGCTCCTCGGCTTCGTCCCCGCGCACGACGGAAGCATCACCATCGGCACGACGAACCTCGCCGACGCCGACCTCGCGCGCTGGCGGGAGCAGGTCGCGTGGGTGCCACAGTCGCCGGTGTTCACCGGCGGCACGGTCCGCGAAGAGGTCGGCTCGGACGTCGTCCTCGCCGAACTCGGCCTGGCCGGGCTGGCGGACCGTCCGGTGGCGAAGCTTTCCCTCGGCCAACGACAGCGCGTCGCGGTGGCGCGGGCACTGCTGCGGGTCCGCGATGGCGCGTGGCTCCTCCTGCTGGACGAGCCGACGGCCCACCTCGACGAGGCCAGCGCGCGCCTGGTGCTGGACGCGGTGCAGCGCGCCGTCGACCACGGAGCCGCGGCGATCATCGCGGCCCACGAACGGACGGCGGCGGTCGATATGTCGACAGTCTCGCCCGTTGTTTCTGACGCGTCCACGTTGGACTCTTCTGGTTCGCGCCTGCCCTGGCGTGCCCTCCTGGACGGACGTCTCTTCGGCGGCGCCTTCCTGGGAGCGGTAGCCCTGCTGGCCGGCGTCGCGCTGACCGCGACGTCCGGCTGGCTGATCGCCAAGGCGTCCCAGCAGCCACCGATCCTGACGCTGACGGTCGCGGTGGTCGGCGTCCGCGCGTTCGGCCTGGGCCGAGCCGGTCTTAGGTACGTGGAACGCCTGGTCACGCACGACGCCGCGTTCCGCATCGCGGGCCGTCTCCGGGTGAGGCTGTGGAAGTCCCTGGTCCGCCTCGGCCCGGCCCGGAGTCTGCGCGCGGGCGAAGGCCAGCAGCGTTTGGTCGCCGACGTCGACACGGTGCGCGACCTGCTGCCCCGGGTGGTGTCGCCGCCACTGGTGGTCGCACTGGTCGCGGCCGGAGCCATCGCCGTGGAGGCGTGGGTCCTTCCCGCCGCAGGCTGGACCCTTGCGGCGGCGGTCGCCCTGGGGTTGTGCGCCCCACTGGTCGCCTTGCGAGTCGAACGCCGAGCAACGTCAGCCTTGGCGACCGGCCGCCGCGACGTCGCTACCCGGGTCTTGGTGCTCTTCGACGCGGCAGCCGAACTACTAGCCTTCGGCCGCGCGGCGGAGCACCGCCGCGCCCTGGCCGAGGCGGATACCCGGCTGGTGACCCAGGCCCGCCGCCAGGCATTCGGAGCCGGCGCGGCGGAAGCCTTGGTGACATTGGCCTGTGGCACGGCGGCGATCATGAGCACGGCGTTCGCGTCACAGGCGGTCGCGGCCGGCCGTCTCGACCCGGTGCTGGCGCCGCTGCTGGCGCTGGTGCCGTTGGCGCTGGCGGAGGTGCTGGCGCTGCTACCACCGGTGGCCCAGCACTGGGACACGCTGAAGCAGGCCCGCGACCGCCTAGCCGACATCCCAACCACGGCCGGTCACACCAGCTTGACGCCAACCAAGCCGCGCCCAGCGGGCTCGGCTCGGCCGCGAGTCGGGTTGGTGGCCGCAGGGCCACGCCAGGCCGGACAGCGCCCGGCCGATATCGAGGATGTCACTCGGCCTCCGGCCGAAGTGGCGGTCGCCGGGTTGCGCCGACCAACCAAGCAGGGACCGGCTGATGTCGTAGGTGCCGCTGGGTCTCGGGCCAAATCGGCGGGATCTCTCGCGGCTGTTGCCGAGCAGCGACCGGCCGACTTCGGGGATGGCGTTCAGCCTCGGGTCGACGTGGCAGCCGGTGGGTTGCGCCGGGCCGCCGGGCAGAGTGTTGGCGCCGCTCAGCCTCAGGCCGAGTTGGTGGGACCGCTCGCGACTGCGGCCGAGCATCGACCCGTTGACGTTGAGGGTGCCGTTCGGTCTCGGGTCGCCGGGTTGCACCAGGGTGAGTTCGGGGGTGGCGAGCGGCCGTCCGTCGAACTTTGTGGGGCTGACCTCGGGTGGCCGGATGGGCCCGTCGTGCTTCGTGGGGTTGATCTGGCTCTTGCTCCCGGGACCTATGCCGCCGTCGTTGGGCCCAGTGGGGCCGGCAAGTCGACGCTGGTTGCCGCGCTTCTCGGCTTTCTCTCGCCTTCGCGAGGCGTGGTCAACGTGCCCGATGGTGTCGCCTGGGCGCCGCAGGAGCCGATGCTGGCCGCCACCACCGTGGGCGAGAACCTTCGGCTGGCGCGGCCGACCGCCACCGCGGACGAACTGCGGGAAGCCTTGCACCAGGCCGCGCTCGACGATGTCGGGCCGGAGACCGTGCTCGGCAGTGGGGGCAGTGGGCTTTCCGGTGGGCAGGCGCAGCGCGTCGCACTGGCGCGGGCCTTGCTCGGGGCGTCTTCGGCGGGGCTCGTCCTGCTCGACGAGCCCACCGCGCACCTCGACGAGCCGACCGCGCGCGCCGTGCGGGAACAGCTGCGTGTGATGCTCGCGGGGCGGACCGTGGTGCACGTGACCCACCGCGCCGACGAGGCCGAACACGCGGACGTGGTGCTCGAGGTCCGGGACGGCCGGGTCGTCACGCGAGTGCCGGTGGCGAGGGTGACGTGATCGATTCCCGCTGTGTCCTTGCCGCGCTGCCGCCACGCCGCGCGATAATGACGGAACTCATGGATCCGACGCTTGCCGCGCGGGCACTGTCCGCCGCCACCGAGATCACCAGCACCGCCCTGTCCGGCGACGACCCGGGCGCGGTGCTGGACACGGTCGTCGCCCGCGCTGCCGAACTCGCCGACGCCGACCTGGGCCTGGCCATGGTCAGCGCCGACGACGGCCGCGTCGTCGTGGAGGCCGCGCACTACGCAACGCCGCACCCGAGCGAGCTCGCCGCGCCGACCGACGAGCCACGCGAAGCCGCGGTCAGCAATGCCGACGCGACGCCCGAGTCTTCAGAGTCGGAAGGCGACCCCGGGGCTGTGCGCGCGGACAGGCCGGACACCTCAGCTCGCGACACCCTCGCGGCGCCAGACGTATCAGCGCTAGGCGCTCCGCAGCCAGGCTCGACGGTGCAAGACGCGCCGGTACCAGGCGCCCCCACCAGCGAACCGGGATCAGCCGCTGACAGCGGTGGCGTTGCTCCGGTCGTCGGTGAGTCGCTTCGTGGGCTTTCGCTCTCCGCCGACTCCGCGGCCGGGCGGGTGGCTCGGGGTGGTGAGCCCATCGCCAGCGATGACTTCACCGTCGATCCGCGGACCGCGCCCTACGTCCCGGCCGAGCTTCACGGCTATGGGCCCTTCGCCGCCGCTCCCTTTGGGTCTGGGGGGCGGGTTCTCGGCGCTCTCACCGTCTACCGGAAGCAAGGGCGTGAGCCCTTCTCCGCGGGGACCGTCGAAATGCTCGTCGCGTTTGCCGCGCAGGCCGGGGTCGTGCTTGCGCTTGCCGAGGGCGCCAATGCTCGCCACCGCGTCGCGCTGTACGAGGAGCGAGAGCGGATTGCTCGCGAGCTCCACGACGTCATCGTCCAACGGCTCTACGGTGCCGGGATGCAGCTCGACCGGGTGCGGCGCAACATGCGCAAGCGGTTCGCCCAGGCCGACGGTGTTCGCCTGTCCGACGCGATCGACCAGCTCGACCAGACCATCGAGGAGATCCGCGGGACCGTGCGCGCGCTGCGGTCCGCGGAACCTCGCCACGACACCGGCACGCCTGCCGATCTTGCCGAATCGGCGCGCGGCGAGGTCCGTATCGCGGGGGAGCTGCTCGGCTACCCGCCGACCCTGGAGCTGTCGGGTGAGTTCGCCGACGTCCCCGCCGAACGGGCCGACCACATCCGGGCCGCCCTGCGTGAAGCACTGTCCAATGTGGTCAGACACTCGGGTGCGAGCGAAACCCGCGTCACCCTGGCCCGGGACTCGCACGGCGTGAAGCTCCGCGTCCGGGACAACGGTTCCGGGGTCCCCCAAGGTGTCGCCACCCGTGGCCTGCGCCACCTCGCCGAACGCGCGGACGCCGCGGGCGGGAAGTTCTTCCTGAACTCCTCGCCCAGCCTCGGCACGCTCGTCGCGTTCGACCTGCCACTCGACTGAAACCGGCACACACGACCGACAAGACTCGGCCTCACCCTTCTCGGGTCATCCAAGCCTCCTTCCCGCGTCCTCAGGAAGGATCTTATCGAATTCTCGAACATATATTCGACTCACGTTCGAGTGAATCCGGAGTGCGCAAACCCCGCTTGACGTGGCGCACGGTGACACGGCCGTGAAAAGTACGCAGCGAACGGCGGCTTGCGGACAGTCCGGCTGCGGCGGGTTACTTCTCCCGGCGCGCGACCCAGGCGGCGGCCTGCGTGCGGCGCTGCATGCCGAGCTTCGCCAGCACCGACGTGACGTAGTTCTTGACCGTCTTCTCGGCGAGGAACAGCCGCTCCGCGATCTCCCGGTTCGACAGGCCCTGGCCGATCAGCTCGAGCACGTCCCGCTCGCGCTCGGTCAGCGCGGCCAGCTCGTCCGTCGGCGGGTGGCGCATCTTGTCCAGCACCCGCGCGGTGCTCACCGGGTCCAGCAGTGACCGGCCGGCCGCGACCTCGCGGACCGCGTTCACCACGTCCTGCCCGCGCACCTGTTTCAGCAGGTAGCCCGCCGCGCCGGCCATGATCGCGCCGACCATGGCCTCTTCGTCGTCGAACGCCGTGAGCATCAGGCACGCCGGCGGGTTCGGTTTCGACCGCAGCTCGCGGCAGAGCGTGATGCCGTCGCCGTCGCCGAGGCGGACGTCGACCACCGCGACCTCCGGCTCGACGTGCATCGCGACCGCCAGCGCCTCTTCGACGCTGCCCGCTTCGGCGACGACCTCGATGTCGGGCTCGTCGCCGAGGAGGTCGCGGAGCCCTCGTCGGACCAGTTCGTGGTCGTCGACGAGCAGTACCTGGATCGGCATACCCCCAGGTTACGGGGTCGGCGGCCAATTCGCTCGAAGAGGTGACGGAGATCGTCCGACATTCCGACCGGTACGTATTACAACGAATTTCCGGACGGCCGAAAACGCTGGTCAACGCGATTCGATCATCAATCCGGCGAAGAATCACGAGGCGCCCGGATTTTGGTTGGGTGCTGGCGTTTACCGGCAACCGTACGAATTTCGGAAATGTCCGTAACGGCCTCGACGTGGCCGCGATATTAACCACGCATCGCGGCGCCAGAGCCGTGTTCGACTCCGATTCTTCCCCGGAAGGACTTCCGTTGTCCTTATTTCGTCGTGCCCTGACGACGGCCGCAGCCGTCGCCGGGCTCGCTCTCCTCGGCCCCGTCTCCCTCGCCTCCGCGCAGCTCGCGACGCCGCTCGCGGTCGACCACCTGAACTGCTCGGACTTCCGATACCAGGAGGAGGCGCAGGCCGTCTACGACCAGGACCCGTCCGACCCCAACGGCCTGGACGGAAAAGACAACGACGGCAAGGCCTGTGAAGACCTGCCGCACCGCCCGGTGACGGACACCACCGCGCCGACGACCGAGCAGCCGAAGCCGTCCTCGTCGACCTCGACGAAGACCCACACCACCCCGAAGCCGACGACCACCAAGAAGGCCACGACGGGCGGCCAGGTCAAGGTCAAGCCGGTCGGCGGCGTGGCCACCGGCGGCGGCGAGCCCGACGAGGGCACCCCCGGGTTCCTCCTGCTCAGCGGCGCGCTGCTGGCCGCGGCGACGTCCGGCGGGATGGTGCTCTACCTGCGCCGGCGCGCGAGTTGAGGCGGCCGCACCCGCCGCTGTGGCCGGCGATCGCGGCGGTGGCCGCCGCGCTCGGCGTGGTCGTGGTCGTGGCACTCGTCCTGGCCTTCTCCTCACCGGCGACGGACGAGGTCGCGCCGCCGCCGTCGCCGCCCTACACGAGCGCCGCGGGGAGCGCCGGCACCACGACCACCCCGCCGCACGGCGGGCTCCCGGCGGCGAAACCGGCGTCGCTGAGCATCCCGGCGATCGGGGTGCGCGCCGGGTCGATCGCCGATCTCGGGCTCACGCCCGGCGGTGAGCTGCAGGTCCCGCCCGACGCGACGACCGTCGGCTGGTTCACCGGAGCGCCGTCGCCCGGCGAAGTCGGGCCGGCGGTGCTGGCCGCGCACGTCGACTACAAGCACGTGCCCGGCGCGTTCAGCAAGCTGAAGGACCTGCGCTCCGGCGAACTGGTGCGGGTGGGCCGCACCGACGGCCGGACGGCGGTCTTCACCGTCTACCGCGTCGACCGCTACGCCAAGGCCGACTTCCCCACCGACGAGGTCTACGGCGACACGACCGAGCCCGAGCTGCGGCTCATCACCTGCGGCGGTGCGTTCGACCGGTCGAGCGGGAACTACCTCGACAACGTCGTGGCCTTCGCGAAGCTCACCGCCGTCGAGGCCTAAGCCAGATCGATCCGCGCCAGCTCGAGCCGGCGGTAGGCGCGATCGTGGAGGGACCAGACGTCGAGGACGTCGTCGTCCAGCTCCGGGTACGCGATGACGAGCCGCGCGGGCTCGGCGCCGTCCGCGCGGTAGACGACGTCCACCGGGATGCCGGCTTCGAGCTGCCAGCAGAGTTGCTGCTGCTTCGGTGTGAGCCGCCCCGCGTAGCGGTCGCTCATCGCCCGCGCGAGCTGTCCGCGCAGCAGGCTCGGGCCGCTCGGTGGGGCCGCCAGCAGCCGGTCCGCGTGGTCCAGCGGGTCGGGCTTCCGGTCGGCGGCTTCGGGATCGCGGATGGCGACCTTCGGCTCGCCCTGCTCCCGCGCCGGCAGCACGATGCTCCCGTCGGCGGCGTGGTGCGTCGGCGCGTAACCGGCTTCGCGCAACGCTTCGAGCGTGCGTAAGGCGTCCACTGTGGACGTCAACACCGTCGGGGCCACTGAGCGCAGGCCGAGTTTCACGAGCTTGCGGTGCGCGGCGATCTCGGCGAGCACCGCGGGTTCGCCGGTGACGACGCTCGCGACGTCGAACACCTGCGCCTCGCCGTGCCGCCGCGCGACGTCGTTGACCAGGTACACCAACGGTTGCGGCAGCTCGCCGCCGGCGATCGCCCCCAGTTCGCCGAGCAGCTCGGCCGCCGTCGCGCCCTGGTCGAAGGCCCGCCGGACGGTCGACGGCGAGAACCGCCAGCTCGTCGCCGTGCCCTGGGTCTCGCGATCGGCGGCGCGGTCCAGCTGCGCGGCGAGGCGGGCGTCGGGGGAGCCGGGCACGATCGCGGTCAGGTCGGTGCCGAACAACGCCGTCGTGCGGGCGTGGGCCACCAGTTCTTCGGTGACGGCCACGAGCTTGCCCGGGTCGAGCAGCGCGCGCCCGGCCTTGGTGACGGCGCCGTGCGCGACGGCGCCGAGCAGCTCGCCCTCGGCGAGCGCGGCCTGCACGTGCCCGGCGAAGTCCTCGGCCGCCACCATCGGCGCGTGCCACTCGGCGAGCCGCGTCAGCGCGTCGACGTCGGTGATCCCGGTGCCGGGTGCCAGCCGGGCCAGCAACCGCACGACCAGCCGTCGCACCTGCGCGCCGTGGCCCGGGCCTTCCACCGGCGGCGCGGGCTCCCACCAGGTCGTCAGCAGCAGGCGGTGGAGCAGCGCCGGGCCGGGGCGGACGACGTCGGGGTCCGGTTCGAGCGTGGGCGGCGGCGCCTTCTGGCCCCGGCGCGGCGGGTTGGGCTCCTCGGCCAGCAGCAGCCCGGTCTGCACGGCGAGGTCGATGGCCAGCTCGATCTCCTCGGGCGTCGCGCGGACCTCCTTGGCCACCTTCTTGATCAGCCGCGACCCGATCGTGCCGTCCTTGAGCAGCGGAAACGGCTCGGCGGCGGCGAGCTCGAGCACCGCCGAGACGCGGTCGAGCAGCCGCAACGCGGCGGCCGACGACGCGGCTTCGGCCGACTCGGCTCCGATGTGGACGACGGGGGTTTCGGGCTCCACCGGCGTGAAGGGCAGGGGGTGGTCCGGGCCGCGCAGGGCCAGCGACACCTCGACGGGCATGGCGGCGCTGCCGTAGTACGTCCCGAACAGGAAGCCGCGCTCGAACGCCCAGGCCTCCGGCGTGCCCGGCAGCGGCGTCACGGCGTTGATCTCGGGAACGCCGTCGGCCATGTCCCGCAACAGTTTCTGAACGGGCTCCGGCGCGGTGCCGGCCAGCTCACGCAGGCCGTCGGCGTCCCGGAAGAACTCCACGAGACCGCTCAGCAGCTCGGTTCGCCGCACGTCGTCCGGCAGGCCGACGGCCCGCGACAGCTGCGCGAGCCGCGTCGTGCCGAGCTCGCCGAGCAGGTGCGCGGCCGGTTCGCCGAGGCCGTCCGCCCGGAAGTTCGTCCGGTGCAGCAGCTCCGGCAGCGTGACGCCGCCGGGCTCGCGCCAGACCAGCGCCCGGTCCGCCAGTTCGTCCACAAAGGACTCGGCGACGGCGGGATCGGTGCCGAGCAGCCGCGCGACGTCGTCGGTCGACGCGGGTCCGGTGCCCAGCGCGTGACAGAGCTGCAGGGCGCGCACGACCTGCGCGTGCGGCGTCGGCAACCCGAGCAGGGCCTCGTTCAGGGAGGCGGCGGTGCCGAGCCGGGCGGCGACGACGTCCAGCCGCCGCGGCCACGGCTCCCCGAGCACGTCCGGCCGGTGGGCCAGCACCGTCGCCAGGCGCCCCCGGTCGAGCCCCGCGAGCCGCCCGAGCAATCCGTCGGCGGTGGTCATCGGCCCAGGCTAGATCACCGTTCGCAGGCCACGCCGTCGCCGTCACGGTCGAGCGCGGCCCGGTAGCCGGGCTCACCGCGGTACAGCGGTGTGGCGCCGGCGGCCTTGGCGGCGGTGCAGTTCTTGTAGTACGCGGCGGAATCCTGCTCCGGCGCCGGTGCGTCTTCGGTGGTCACCGGCGCAGGCGGCGGCTTCGGGGCCGCCTTGGTGGTCACCGGGGCCGGCGGCTGCGGGATCGGCGTCGGGCTCGGTGTGGGGGTCGGCGCCGGGACGTCGATGGTGCCGTTGCACGGCGCCGCCCACAGTCCGCTGACGGCCTGGTGCGCCGCGTTTTCGGCGGCGGCCAGAGCCGGCGCCGCGGCACTCGTCGCGTACTTGAGATAGCCGTTCTGGAGCGCCAGTGTCGCGTAATCCTGCCCGCCGGCCAGCGTCACGGTGATGCCGTCGACGGTTTCCGCGCCGAGCTGGACGGTTTTCCCGGAAAGGGTCGTCGCGGCCCAGGCCAACGATTCCGCCGCGTAACAGCCGACGGTGGTGACGGGGGCGATGACACCGAGCACGCGCACCGTTTTCCGGGTGCCGTCGCTGCCGTTCACCACCACGTTCGCGCCGTCCGTCACGGTCTCCACCGTGTAGGTCACGGCGACCGGCGTGGGGGTCGGCGTCGCGCTGGTCGTGCTGGTGGGAGCCGTGGTCGTGGGTGCGGCGGCCGTGAGCTTCGGCTCGGGCGCCTTCCCGAAGACGGCGCCGAGCACGAACAGGACGCCGAAAGCGGCCAGGACGATCTTCAGCCAATTCGGTAGGCGCTTCATGACGGATTTCCTTGCTCTTCGACGCGACGTGCCGACGGTGTACTCGGGAAATCTCCCGCCGTTGTTACGCCGCGGACCGTGATCGACCACCAGTCGTTATCCGGCGGAATGTAACCGTCACGATCGCGTCACGAACACCCTTTTCGTCGCGAAAAACCGTCACAACGGCGCGTGGTCGAGCGACCTGGCGGACGTGATCGAATCCCTCCCGCTGCTCGGGGCCGGCGGCTACCCCGCGCAGGGCATCGACTTCACCGCCCTCGAGATCCGGACGACCGGCCTGCGCCCCGGGCGCGTGGTCGAGCTGGCCGCGGTGCGGGTCCGCGCCGACGGCGTGCTCGCCGGCGAGCTGACGACGCTGGTGAACCCGGGGCCCGGCGTACCGCCCGGCCCGGTCGTCCTGCACGGCATCACGCGGGAAGAGCTGGACGCCGCGCCGTCGTTCGGCGCCGTGCTGGGGTCACTGCTCAACCTGTGCCGCGGCAGCGTCGTCGTGGCCCACGACCTGCCGTTCCTCGCGGCGTTCCTGGGCAGCGAGGCCGCGCGGCTCGGCGCCCGGGTGCCGGTGCTGCCGGGCGTCGAGGTGCTGACGGCCGCGCGGTCCGCCGTCCGGCTGCCCAACTACCGGCTCGCGACGGTGGCTCCCGCGTTCGGGGTGCCGCGGCCCGGGCCGTCCGCGTTGAGCGGCGCGCGGACCGTCGCGCAGCTGGCGACCGGCCTGTTCGGACGGCACGGCTTCACCTTCGCGGCGCGGCCGGTGCTGCCCACGCTGCCGACGTTCGCCGCGGGCCCGTTGCGGCCACGGGAAGACGTCCCGGCGGCCGAGCCGGGCTGGATGGCCGAAGCCGTCGAGCGGGTCGTCGCCGCTCGGACCGGCGAGGACGCGTACCTGGACCTGCTCGCCGGCGTCGTCGCCGACCAGCACCTGTCGCCGACCGAGGTGTCGGCCTTGGCCGCCCTGGCGGACGAAGCGGGCTGGGACGGCGAGAGCGTGCGCGCGACGCACGAGCGGTTCGTGACGGCGTTGCGGGCGGTCGCGGAAGGGGACGGCGTGGTGACCGCGGCGGAGGCACGCGAACTGCGTCAGGTCGCGACGGCGCTCGGGGTCGCGGAAACCGTCCGCGACCTGCAACCCACGGCGGCCGGGAAGCCGACGCGGGTGCTCGTGCTCGGCACGACCGCGGCGGCCGACCAGCTGCGGGCCCGCGTGCTCGCGGAAGGCGTCCAGCTCGCGAAGAAGCTGACGGGGAGCGTCACGCACCTGGTGGCGGACACGACTGTCGCGTCGAACGAGCCCCGGCTGGGGCGGGCCGGTGAACTGGGCGTCGCGGTGCTCGGTGTCCGGGAAGCGCCGGTCGCGCTCGGGTTCGAGCCGCCGCCGGTGGCGCGTCCGATCGTGGCGGTCCAGGGAAAGCGGCTCGGCGGACGGGTCCTGATGGGCGTCGGACTGCTGCTGATGTTCATCGTCGTCATCGCGATGTTCGGCGGCGAGGCGTTGGCCGGTGGGATCGTGCTGGCTGTGCTGGGCGTCGGCGCCCTGCTCGGTGGCTGGTGGCTCACGGAGCCGGAAACTCGGTAGCCTCGGTCCGGTGCCGAGACTGATCCACTTGAACGGGCCGTCCGGGATCGGGAAGTCGACGATCGCGAAGCGGTACGCCGAGCTGCGGCCGGGGGTGCTGAACCTCGACACCGATCGCCTTGTCTGCCTGATCGGTGGGTGGCGGGACACCTTCTTCGAGACGTTCAAGGCCGCGCAGGTGCTCACCGTCGCCATGGCGGAGGCGCACCTGCGGACCGGGCACGACGTCGTCATGCCGCAGTTCGCCACGCGCGTCAGTGACGTCGAGGCCTTCGAGGCCGCCGCCGCGCGGGCCGGGGGCGAGTACCGGGAAATCGTGCTGACCGCCGAAAAGCCCATTGCGCTGGAGCGGTTCGCCGCGCGGGTGGCGAGCGGGACGAACAGTGGCGTCGACGACGTCGTCCAGGGGCGGGGTGGGGCCGCGGTCGTGGCGCGGATCCACGACCAGCTCGCGGCCTACCTCCCGTTGCGGCCCGGCTGTGTCGTCGTGCGGACCGATGGGTGTGCTCCCGGCCAGACCTACGACGAGGTCGTCGCCGTGCTCTGAGTCGGGGTCGGGTTCACTGGGTCCATGGCGGCGATTCCGGAACTGGCCCTGCGGCAGATCGAACGGTGGTGCGCTCAGCGGGTACCCGAGCGGGTCCTGGACCAGGTCCGGGTCGAGTGCCGGACCCGGGGCCGGACGGTCACGATCCTGGAGTGCCGCGCGCCCTGGTCGCCGGAAGCCGGGCCTGAGTGGACCGAACAGAAGATCGCGCAGTTGCGTCTCGACGAGCACGGGATCTGGTCGGTGCGCTGGGCCGATCGCAACGGCAAGTGGCTGACCTACCCGGACGCGCCGGTCGCCAGTACGCCGCCGCCGTTGCTGGCCGAGATCGATCGCAATCCCAACGGGATCTTCTGGGGTTAGCTCGGCGAGGGCGGCGGGAAGCGCAGCTCGTTGCGGTCGATCTTCGCGTGCGCCGCCTCCGTGAGGTCGATGCCCAGGCGGTCCGCCAGCTGGAGCAGGTACAGCGTGACGTCGGCGATCTCGTCCAGGACGTTCTTCTCCAGCGCGGGATCCGTGCGCCACGCGTCGGATTCCTCCGGTGTCAGCCACTGGAACAGCGAGGTCAGCTCGCCCACCTCGCCCGACAAGGCCATCGCCAGGTTCTTCGGGGTGTGGAACGGCTCCCAAGAGCGGGCGGCCGCGAAGTCGCGGAGGCGCTGGGTCACGTCGTCGAAGGTCACCGGGGTGATTGTCCTCGGGCGGTCACGGACCGCTAACGGCCGTATGGCGGACTGGCGTTGACCGGTGAATCTCTCACTCAATAGGTTGACCACCGTCGGGATGGTTGCGGGGCCAGGTGCTGGGAAGGGAACGTACTTGAAGTACCTGCGATCCGTGCGTGGACGCATGCTGGGCATCGCGTTCATCCCCGGGTCAGCTCTCGTCGTCGTCGCTTTGGTGATCGCGGGTTTCCTGGTCCACCAAGCGGTCCGGACGCGTGAGCAGGCGATGGACACGGCCGCCGCGGCCGATCGGACGGCTCGGGCTGTGGTCTCCCTGCAGGGCCAGCGGGCGGCCGCGATGGCGACGCCCGACCACCGGTCCTCGGCGTACGCGATTTTCACCCAGCGGATCGACACCGCGATCGCCGGGCTCCGCGACTACGCGCGCCGCGCGCCGGACGCGGAATCCGGGTACCAGCAGACCACCGCGATCCAGCTGCTCTCCGTGGCCGAAGGCATGTACCGCGCCGATTCCCTCGCGCTGGCGGGGCTCGACGACGTGACGCGGCGGTCGTTCGTCCTGGCCGTCGCCGCCTACCGGGCCGAGCTCGCGCAGGTCTCCGGGCAGCTCACCGAGACCGGCCGGGAGGCCTACGAGGCCGTCACCCGCAGCGCCGACTGGAGCAGGCTGGCCGCCGCCGAAGACGCGCTCGCGGCCGCCGAACCGTTGCCCATCCCCGAATCCACGTGGCGCGGCGCCGCCTACACCGTCTCGCTGCAGCTCGGCCAGCTCTACACCCGGCAGAGCCAGTACGCCGTGCAGCTGACCCTCGACGACGGCCGCCGGACCCTCGCCGGCGCGCTCGCGGCGAGCACCGGGATCCTGCTCGGCGCCGTGCTCCTGCTGCTCGTCGTCCGGCGGCTGGTGGCGCGGGTGCCGGTGCCGGTCGTGCCGATCATGGTGCCGACGATCCACCCGGCGGCTCACACGGCGATCCCGCGGCCCCGCCACACACGGTCACCGGTGCCGCGGGAACCCGAGCCGTGGCCGATGAAAGCCGTGTTCGAAGGCCTGCGACGCCGATGAGGCGCTCACCGAACGTCATCGGCTACTCCGAAAAGAGCACGCGGTTGGCCCACACGCCACCTTGTCACCGTGGGGCAGACTGGTGCGCGTGAGTCCCCCCTCGGATCTTCGCCCCTACCTGCGCACTTTGGACGCGGAGACGCTGGCGGACCTGTTGCACGCCCAGGCCGAGCGTGACCCTGAGCTACGCCATTCACTCGAACTGCGGGCCGCGACCCAATCCGGTGACGTCAGCGAGGCGCACCGGCTCCTGGACACCGCGGTGTCCGACGGGAACGTCGAATACACCGCGAAAGTCGGCGCGGTCCTCGACACCCTGCGGCGGATGCTCGACGCCGGCAGCCGCGCCGACCTCGCGCCGCTGGCCCGCCGCACGGTCGACGACATCAGCGCGATGTACGAGCAGGCCGGTGACCACCCCGGCGACCTCGGCGACCGGCTGGACCGGGCCGTCGAGATCTACGCCCGCGCGTGCACCGCCCGGCCGCCGGACCCGGAGAAGCTGGCCGACTGGATCCTCGAGGTCGAGTTCGACGGCCCCGGCCGCCCGGTGATCGACCTCGCCGAGTTCGCGACGGCGCTGGGCGAACCCGGCCTCCGCCGGATCAAGTCCACTGTGGACGACGTACTCGCCGCGAGCGGGCCCGGCCACCGGCGCGACGTGGCCGAGCGGTTGCAGGAACAGCTGGCCGAGGTGCTCGGCGACGTCGACGGGCTGGTCGCGATCCTGTCGGCCAAGCCGCCGCGCGTCGACGTCAGCCTCAAGATCGTGCGCGTGCTGCGGGCCGCGGGCCGGCACAGCGAGGCCATCGCGCACGCCGCCCGCGCGCTCACCCCGCACAAGCACCTCCAGCCGCCGCCACCCCAAGAGCCCGAAGAGGACGACGACGTTTCGCGCCGCCGCAAGGAGTTCGACGAGCGGCCCGGCCGCGAGACCTACACCGCGCTGCGCGAAGCCGCGACGGACGCAGGGAAGTGGCCGGTCCAGCGGCGGGCCGCGCTGGCCCGCCTGCGCGAGCTGGCCGCCGACGGCGTCGAGCGCGCCGACGAGCTGGCGCGCGTCCTGCTCGAGGACGGCCGGCCCGACGAGGCCTGGCGCGCCTGCGTCCGGTTCGAGGCATCGCCGCAGGTCAGGCTCGACCTGGCCGAGCTGCGGTCGGCCGAGCACCCGGCCGAGACGATCCCGGTGTTCCGCGCGGCGGTCGACGAGCTCATCGAGCGCAAGGACCCGCAGTCCTACCAGGAGGCCGCGCGCCGGCTGAAGCTGTTGCGCACCTTGCACAAACGCGCCGGGACCCCGGACGAATTCACCGCTTACCTCGGCACGCTGGTGGAAACCCACAAGCGGAAAACGCGGCTGATCACGGAAATCCGCGCCGCGCGCATCGCCCTGCCGAAAGCCGTAACCTCGCCGCGCGCGGCTCGTTGACCGGCTGAACCGGTTTGCACGTGCATCGCCGGCATCGAGCCCGCCAAGGCGGTCACACCGCTTCTGGCCAGTGATGTCGCGGTGGCCCTGTTCCGCCGTCCGGCTCGGCGCCTCCCCGTCGAGCGGCCGGTGGGACCCGCGCCAGGGCCACCGCGACCTGCTCGCCGAGCGTGCATGAAAACATGACCTCATGAGCCCGGTGAGTCGCGCCCGCAAGAAGGCCCCCCAACCCGTCACGCACAGCGTGACCGGTCTGTTCAAGGACGTCCTGAACGACTTTTCGGCGATGGGCGCCGACCCGGCGCCGGTGGACGTCGAACTGCTCGCCTCCGAGGTGCTCGGCCAGTTCCACGACGTCCCGCTCGAAGACGGCGAAGAGCCGCTCGGCCTGGAGCTGATCGCCTTCGCGCAGCGCAAGATCACGCCGGGCGCGGCCGCGCTGCTGGCCGCGCTGGCCGTCGTGGCGGAGACCGACGTCGAGCGCAAGGCCGCCGACGCCGGCCTGGAGACCGTCCTCGGCCGCGGCATCCCCGCGCCGCCGTGGGCCGGCGGGCTGGGCCGCGTCACCGCGGGCGAGTGCTGGCGCACCGGCGACGTCTACGGCGACGAGTCGTCCCTGCTGATCGTGTTCGGCCACGGCGACCAGGTGCACGGCCTGCTCGCGCTGCTGGACTTCACCGAGGGCGGCCGGGTGCGCGACCTCGTCGTGATCGACCAGCCCGGCGAGGTCCTCAAGGAGATGCGGGAACAGGCCGAGGCCGACCCCGAGCTGGTCGTGCTGGAAGCGGTCGACCCCGCCGACGCGCACCGCATGATCGCCGACGGCCTCGACACGACCGACCACCTCGACGAGGCCGACGTCAGCGAGGACTACGCGCGCTTCCACGCCGTCGCGCTCACCTGGTGCCGCGCGCTGCCGGAGCCGTCGCTCGTGCCCGAGGTGGCCGAGTGGTCCGGCACCGAGCGGGCCGCCGTCGTCGAGCAGTTCGTCGTGGCGAGCGGCGAAGAGGCCGGATCGGCACGCGCGATCGGTGGCCTGCTGCTGGAGCACGGCCTGCGCACCGACCCGGCGAACCCGCTGCGCGTCGGCCCGGAGAAGCTCGCGCGGTTCCTCGAGGGCCTGCTGGGCGAGGAGTACGAGCTCGACGCCGAGCACGAGGAAGCCGTCGAGCCGGTGGTGCTGGCCTGGGCGCAGTGGGCGGCCGGGCGCGACGGCCTGACCGAGACCGCGACGGCGGCGCTCGAAGAGGCCGTCGCCGAGTACCTGGGCGAGTACAACGACGAGGACGACTCCCCGCTCGAGCGCTACTTCGGCGACGTCGGCGACCTGTCGCCGTCCGAGCTGGCCGACGCGCTGGAACGCCGGATGTTCGCCGTACCGTCGCTGACGGCGGAGATCGGCGACGAGGAGGTCGACCTCGACCCCGGCGACCCCGAGCAGCGGCGCGCGCTCGTCATCGCCGAGGCGGACGAGGACGAGGAAGAAGAGCGCCTGGTGCTGCGCGCGACCGTCGTCGACCAGCTGTGGGACGACGAGCCCGTCGAGGCCTGGCAGGCCGTGCAGCGCCTGCAGGAGGGCGAGCTCGACCGCGTCGAGATCTTCGACCGGCTGATCGACGCGCTGGCGGGCACCCTGCTCGAATCGGAAGAGCTCGAGTACGACGCCGACGGTTACCTGGAGGCCCTGGCCGAGCTGGCGTGAGTCAGGGGAGGGGGCCCGCCGGTTCGACGGGCTTGGTGCGGTGGTGCCGCTCCTGGAGCTTGTCGTCGAAGTCGACGACGAACGCCCCGGCGGCCATCGCGATCAGCAGGGCCAGACCGAGCACCGCACCGACCCACGTGAGGATCATCGTGAACATCGCGGGCCTCCTCCCCAGCTCAGAGCCGTTTTCCTGACTCCTTCAGGGTCGCTTTCGGAACCGGTTGCCGGTATCGGCCAACCGGTTACGGCTGCGGGGGTCGCCTCGGCCGATCGGCCGACAAACGTGAGCTGAGAGCCACCACGCGTGCCCGGCCGTTCGCCCACAGTGGAAAAGACGACATGTGGGTGAACGGTCGCGGTGACAGCGTCAGAGTTTGCGGAGCCGCACCCGGTTGATGGTGTGGTCGGCGTCCTTGCGCAGCACCAGCGTCGCCCGGGGGCGGGTCGGCTTGATGTTCTCCATCAGGTTGGGCTCGTTGATGGAGTGCCACAGGTGCCGCGCCTCGGCGCGGGCCTCGTCGTCGGGCAGGCCGGCGAAGTGGTGGAAGTGCGACGCCGGGTCCGCGAACGCCGTGTGCCGCAGCTTCAGGAACCGCTCGACGTACCAGCGCTGGATGTCGTCGGTGTGCGCGTCGACGTAGATCGAGAAGTCGAACAGGTCCGACACCGTCAGCCGCGGGCCGGGCTGCAGCACGTTCAGGCCCTCGAGGATGAGGATGTCCGGCCGCTGCACGACCTGCTCCTCGCCGGCCAGGATGTCGTAGGCGAGGTGCGAGTACACCGGCGCGGCGACGCGCTCGGCGCCCGACTTGACCTCGGTGACGAACCGCAGCAGCGCGCGGCGGTCGTAGCTCTCCGGGAAGCCCTTGCGGTGCATGATCCCGCGGCGCTGCAGCTCGGCGCCGGGGTAGAGGAACCCGTCGGTGGTGACGAGGTCGACGCGCGGGTGGTCCGGCCAGCGGGCGAGCAGCGTGCGCAGGACGCGGGCGGTGGTCGACTTGCCGACCGCCACGCTCCCGGCGATGCCGATGACGTACGGGACCTTCGTGCCGCGGGAGTCGTCACCGAGGAACGTCGTGGTCGCTTCGTAGAGCCGCTGACGCGCGGCGACCTGCAGGTTGATCAGGCGGGAGAGCGGGAGGTAGACGTCGGCCACCTCGGCCAGGTCGACCTGCTCACCGAGGCCGCGCAGGCGCAGCAGCTCTTCCGCCGTCAACGGCAACGGCGTCGAACTTCGCAGTTCTTTCCACTGTTCCCGGTGCAGCTCGACATAGGGGCTGAGTTCGCGGACCCGGGTCATCGCACACTCCTCCGGCCGTCGCCTGCACTGGCGGACGTTCACCTGCGTCCATCAACGGTAGGGCTTGCGGCCGCCGATCGCGCTGTGATGTCCACCCCACCGGGTGGTGTTCACCTGGAGTGACGGAAGACGTCGTCCCACGCGGCGGCGACCTGACGCGCGCACGTCGCGGGGTCCACGCCACCGATGCCGGTGCCGAGCCCGGGCATCGCGATCGTCTCGACGGCTTCGCGCACCGGGCCGTCGTCGAGCACGCCGTCGCGCCACTTCAGGAAGACCGCGCGGGCCGCCAGGTAGGGGTGCACGGTGTCGGCGGGCAGCACCTCGCCGGGCTCCCGCATGGTCGGCGCGCTGATCAGCCAGGCCGGCTCGGCCTCGCCCGTCGGCACGATCACGGCCTCGCCGATCGGCAGCTCACCGCCGTGAAACGCCAGCACGGCGCTGCGGACGGACTGCTCCACGCCGGGGAACGCCCGCGCGTAGACGGCGTCGATGCCGCCGCGCATCCGGCCGTAGGAGTTGGCCGGGCTGACCACGGCCTGGGCGAGGACGTCGAGCACCGACCCGCGGTGCACCCGGATCCGGCCGCCCAGCGTGCGGGTGGCGGTGGTCCAGGCGGTGGCGAGCGGTTCATCGACGGCGCACAGCACCAGCTCCGGGGACCGAGGGGAAACCGGCGGGTGGGCGCCCTCGTGGCCGGCGTGCGTGCCCGAGTCGGCGGTCACCCGTCCAGCATCGCAAAAAACGCCACCCGGCGTAACCGGGTCACGTACCGGCTGTCCGAGTGAATGTGGCCACGCCCGGGCCCCGTAACCTGGGTGTTGTGTCACGGATCGCATACTTCGGCCCCCAGGGGACCTTCACCGAGCAGGCCGCGCGGGTCCTCGCCGGCGGCGAGGAACTGATTCCCGTCGAGACCGTCCGGCTGGCGATGACGGCCGTCCGCACGGGCCAGGCGGACGCCGCGTGCGTCCCCATCGAGAACTCCGTCGAAGGTGTGGTGCCCACGACCCTCGACGCGCTCAGCGAGTCGACGCCGCTGGTCGCGATCGCCGAAGCGATCCTGCCGGTCCACTTCAGCGTGCTCACCCGGCCGGGTGACCGCGAGATACGGACCGTCGCCAGCCACCCGCACGCGCTCGCCCAGGTCCGTGACTGGCTGGAGGCGAACCTGCCGGACGCGAAGCCGGTGGCGGCGTCCTCGACGGCGGCGGCCGCGGTCGGCGTGCTCCAGGGCGACTTCGACGCCGCGGTCTGCGCGCCCGTCGCCGTCGAGCACTACGACCTCGAGGTGCTGGCCACCGAGGTCGCCGACGTCACCGACGCGGCGACCCGGTTCCTGCTGGTCCGCCCGCCGGGCGACCTGCCCGAGCCGACCGGCGCCGACCGGACGTCGGTGGTGGCCGCGGCCGTGAACCGCACCGGCACGCTGGCCGAGCTGCTCACCGCGCTGGCCGACCGCGGGATCAACCTGACCCGCCTCGACGCCCGGCCGACGCGCAGCAACTTCGGCGAGTACCGCTTCTTCATCGACTTCGAGGGCCACGTGGCCGAGCCGCGGATCCTCGACGCGCTCACGGCGTTGCGCCGGCACTGCCGCAACCTGCGGTTCCTCGGCTCGCACCCGCGGGCCGACGGCACCCGGACCACGCTCGAGCCGGGCTTCGGCAACGACGACTTCGTCGACGCGGCCGGGTGGGCCGACGCCGTCCGCAAGGGGGACCTGGCGTGAGGCTGCTGCTCATCCGCCACGGCCAGACCGACGGGAACGTCCGCGGCGCGCTGGACACCGCCCTGCCCGGGCCGCCGCTGACCGAGCTGGGGCAGTCGCAGGCCGCGGCGCTCGCGGGCCAGCTGGCCGAGGAACCGCTGGTCGCGGTGTACGCGTCGCGGGCGACCCGCGCCCAGCAGACCGCCGCGCCGCTGGCCGCGCAGTTCGGGCTGGACGTCCAGGTCGTCGACGGCGTGCACGAGGTCGGCGCCGGCGATCTGGAGGGCGCCACCGACCACGCGTCGATCCGGACGTACATGGACACCGTGAAGAAGTGGACGCTCGGCGAGCTCGAACCGGCGCTGCCGGGCGGCGAGAACGGCACGAGCGTCCGCACCCGGATGCTCGACGCCGTCGGCCGCCTGCGCGCCAAGCACGAGCAGGCCGACCCGGACGGCGTCGTCGCCCTGGTCAGCCACGGTGGCGCGATCCGCCTCGGCGCCGAGTGGCTGGCGCCCAACGTCCACGCCGACGTCGCCAACGCGGCCCTGATCCCGAACACGGGCATCGTCGAGCTGCAGGCGCGGCCGGACGCGCAGTGGTTCTGCCTCACCTGGGTCGACACGCCGCTCTGACATCCCGCCCTGACACGCCCGGGTGAGTTCGGCGGGTTGGCGCAGGTCATCGCCGGGTACTTCGGACAAGATCCGCATAGGGTTCGTGAGTGATTCACGGGCGGGAAACAACCTGGTGGGGTGCCCGTGCGTCCACCCACCAGTAGCACCCAGTACCAGGGAGGCGAGTGACATGGTTCGCACGAGGCTTTCACGGTTGTTCCCGGTCGTCGCGGCGTCGGCGGGCGTCCTCGCGCTTTCCGCCTGCGGCGGTGGCGGGACGACGCCGGCGGCGAGCAGCTCGACCCCCTCGACGTCCGAGTCCGCCACCTCCTCGACGGCCCCCACGGCGACGCCGAGCACCAGCAACCCGGCGCCGGCCACGTCGCCGACCGCCGCGCCGGTGGACAACGGCCTCTGCAAGTCCGGGGACGTCAAGCTCGCGCTCGGCCAGGGTGACGCCGGCGCCGGCTCGCTGTACCGGTCGCTGGTCATCACGAACGCCAGCGGCAAGCCGTGCGAGATCCAGGGCTTCCCCGGGGTCTCCTACGTGGGCGGGACCGACGGGCACCAGGTCGGCAAGGACGCCTTCCGCGAGGGCACCAAGGGCAACGCGGTCAAGCTGAACCCTGGCCAGAGCGCGGCGGCCGACATCCAGTTCGTCAACGTGCGGAACTTCGACTCCGCCACCTGCCAGCCGACCGAGGTCAAGGGCCTGCGGATCTACCTGCCGCAGGAGACGGCGTCGAACTTCGTGCCGGCCCCGGGCACCGGCTGCGCCAGCACGAAGATCCCGGGCAACCAGCTCGCGGTGAAGACGGTCCACCCGTCCTGAGCCGCTAGATGCGGGCGCAGATCTCCCGCGCCTGTACCAGGTGCCGCTGGCCGGAGATGTCGTTGAAGTGCAGGCTCAGCACCATCCGGCTGACCCCGTCGATGTGGTCGGCCAGCGGCTGGTAGTTCTCGTTGACCTGGGCGGCCGCCGCCGAGAGCTCGCGGGCGGCGGTGACCCGGTGGAGTCGTTCGGGCGTGAGCCCGGGCGTCAGCGCCGGCTGGGTGTCACGGCTCGTGTCGGGCAGGTCGCCGACGCGGTCGAGTGCCTGGCACGCCGCGAGGGCGTCGTCCAGCGCCCCGGCGTGCACCCCGGACAGCCCCCAGAGCAGGCCGAGCACGCCGCCACCCAGCACGAACCCGGCCACGGCGCAGAGCACCAGCAACCGGCGCGACGGCGGCGCGGGGGCCGCGACCTCGCCGGGTTCGGCCGAAATCTCTTCGTAGTCGGGACCGGCGTCGGTGCCGGTCCCGGGGTCCACGGTGCGCATATCAGCCTCCCACCACCTGGGTGATGAGACATTCCAGCTCACATTCGCGGATCCTGGTGCGGAAGCGCCCCGGCTGAGGCCGATTCGTCATCCGGCGAGGCGGTGCGGGTCAGCCCCAGCCGAGCTCGTGGAGCCGGGCGTCGTCGATGCCGAAGTGGTGACCCAGTTCGTGCACGACCGTGATGAGGACTTCCTCGACGACCTCGTCCTCGTCCTCGCACATCGACAGGATCGGCTGCCGGTAGATCGAGATCCGGTCGGGCAGCACCCCGCCGTACGACGACGTCCGCTCGGTCAGCGCGATCCCGTGGTAGAGCCCGAGGATGTCCGGCGCCTCGTCGTTGAACTCCTCCACCAGCACGACGACGTTGTCCATCGCCTTCGCGAACTCCGCGGGTACCTCGTCCAGGGCCTCCGAGACCAGCTCCTCGAACCGCTCCCGGCTCATCTCGACGGGCATCAGCCGTTCTGCTTCGAGGTCGGCGGCGCGCTCGAGCTCGGGGGCGCGGAGCTCGACGTCTCCGGGCCGCCACCGCCGTCGGACGGCGGGCCGTCGGCGGGCGGGCCGTCACCCGGCTGGCCGCCGTCGGTGCCCGCCGGCGCGGCCTTGATGCTGCCGGTCACGGCCTGCAGGCCGCTGCCGTCGGGGAGCTTCGCCGCCACCTTGCAGTTGACCTTGCTCGAGCCGGCGTCCCAGCTCTCCTGCTCCCGCAGGTCCCAGGTCAGGATGAGGTGCTTGGCGTCGAGGTCGGCGCCGCCGGTGTAGTCCGCGGCCGACTTGGTGCACTCGGTGTCGAGCCAGGTCTTCTGGTCGTCCTGCTTCGGGTAGCCGTCCTTGAACTTCGACTTGAGGTCGAGGGTCGCGATGATCTCGTAGGAGTGCGGCTTCGTGCACTCGACCGGGTCGCCGACGCCCTTGCCGAGCAGCCCGAGGCAGGCGCCGGGCTCGAAGACCAGCGACTGGTCCTGCTCCTTCGCCGGGCTGGTGGTCGGCAGCAGCTTGCCGCCGGGGCCGGCCCACTGCAGGCCGCAGCGCAGCTGGCGGTCGCCGTCGTCCCACTGCGACGCCGTCGGGCGCAGCAGGTTCGTCGTGAGCTTTCCGTACGGATCGAGGTTGTGCCCGAGGTACGGCTTCACGTCGGCGGTGCACTTCTGCTGCGCGATCTGCTGCCACTGGTCCAGCGTCGGGGTCGGCGCGCCCTCCGGGAACTGGGCGCCGATGTCGACGAGCGTGGTCACTTCGAACAGATGTGGCTGGGTGCAGACGACCTTGCGCGCGTCGCTCGCATCCGGGTTGTCCCAGGTCAGGCAGCTTCCAGGGGGCGAGTGGAAGGCCTCTTCGGCGGCCGCCGACAGCTTGCCGGCCCCACCGCCGGCCCCGCCTGCGATGCCGTCGCTCCAAGAGAAGACGACACTGAGGGCGAGCGCGATGAGCGCGCCCGCGAAGATCCCGCCCATCACGACGCGGGTGCGCAGCGTCTGCGTGGCGGTAGGGAACCGATCGGCGCTGGAAGACATCGCAGTCCATGATGCCCGCGTCGCGCGCGACGTGCGCGATCCGGGTGGTTAGGGTGGTCACGGTTTCGTGGTGGCCGGTGATTACGGAGCGTATATGACGCAGGACAACAACACTGGGGACCAGCCGCCCCCGGAGCCGCCGAAGCGCGGTTCCATGAGGTTCCAGGACTCCAGCACGCAACGGCGCGAGCCTTCGCTCGCCGAACAGCGGGCCCGCCAGCAGGCGGTCGCCCAGGAAGAACGCGACGAGGAACTGGCCCGTCAGGCGGACGCCAAGGCGGCCACCCGGCGCAAGATCCTCATCGGCAGCGGCGTCACGGTCGGGCTCGTCGGCCTGGTCGCGACGTTCTACTCGGTCGCGAAGCCGGCCGGTGACGTCACCGCCGTCTGCACCGACTCGAACGGCATCGTCCAGGGCGACGACAACTGCGACGAGAACTACGTGACCAGTCACGGCGGGTACTCCAGCGGTGGCTTCCTGTTCCTGCCGATCGGCGGGGGCGGTTACAACAGCTACCGCTACAACTACGGCGGCTCCGGCACCATCGGGCAGCGCGTGTCCGGCGGTTCCTTCGACGCGCCGTCGTCGCGCACCAACGTCAACACCAAGTCGGGCAAGTCCGTCCAGCGCGGCGGCTTCGGCATCAGCGGCAAGAGCGGCAGCACCGGCGGGACCGGCGGCAGCGGCAAGAGCGGGGGATCCTAGGTGTACCGGGACCGGCGTGAGCCGCGGCGCGACTGGCAGCGGATCGTCGAGGAGCAGGGGCTCGTCTACGGCACGCCGGCCCGTGACAGCAGCGGCCGCGTGCGGCCGTACTGGGACGAGTCCGTGCACTACGTCTTCGAGATGGACGAGGTGCTCTCGCTCGAAGCCGACGTCGAACTGCTGCACTCGATGTGCCTGGAAGCCGTCGACAACGTCGTGACGACCGAGGGCTACCAGCGGTTCGGCATCCCGGAGTGGGTCTGGCCGCACATCGCCGAGTCGTGGAAGCGGCAGGACCCGCACGTCTACGGCCGGTTCGACCTGCGCTACGACGGCCGCTCGCCCGCGAAGCTGCTCGAGTACAACGCGGACACGCCGACCACGCTGCTGGAGGCGTCGCTGCTGCAGTGGCACTGGAAGACCGACGTCTTCCCGGACGACGACCAGTGGAACTCGATCCACGAGAAGCTCGTCGAGCGGTGGTCGTCGCTGCAGGAGAAGCTGCCGTCGAACGAGCTGCACTTCACCTGGTCGGCTGCCGACCCGAGCGGCGAGGACAACGTCACCACGGCGTACCTGCAGGAGACGGCGGCCGAGGCCGGCCTCGACACCGTGGGCCTGGCGATCGAAGAGGTCGGCTGGGACCCGGTGCTCAAGCGGTTCGTCGACCTCGAAGAGCAGCAGATGGCGACCGTGCTGAAGCTGTACCCGTGGGAGTGGCTGGTCGACGAGGAGTTCGGCCGCAACGCCGTCGAGTCGCTGCCGCGGACGCTGTGGGTCGAGCCGCTCTGGAAGATGATCCTCTCCAACAAGACGCTGCTGGCGATCCTGTGGGAGAACTACCCGGGCCACCCGAACCTGCTGCCCGCGTTCGCCGACGACCCCGGCCTGCTCACCGAGTACGTGCGCAAGCCGAAACTGGGCCGCGAGGGCGCGAACGTCCAGATCGTCGCCCCCGGCTACGAGACCCAGACCGACGGCGTCTACGGCGCCGAAGGCTTCGTCTACCAGGCGTTCGACCCGCTGCCCGAGTTCGACGGCTACCGGCCGGCGCTCGGCGCGTGGATCGTCGGCGACAGCTCCGCGGGGCTGGGCATCCGGGAGACCGGCGGCCTGGTCACCGACGACGGTGCCGCATTCGTCCCACATCGCATCCCCGAGTCGTGATACAACACCGCTGCTGATCAGCTCTTTTCTCTGGGAGACAACTCGTGAACACGACCCTTGCGCTGTCCGACACGTTCGGCTCCGACCTCGTGCGGGGGATCGGCGCGATCCTGCTCTACGGCGTCATCGGCCTGCTGCTGATGTTCGCCGGCTTCTACGCCATCGACTGGACCACGCCCGGCAAGCTGTCGAAGCTGGTCACGCAGGGCCTGCCGAACGCGGTGATCGTGACCGCGTCCGGGTTGCTCTCGATGGCGTTCATCGTCGTCGTGGCGATCTTCAACTCGGCGAGCGACCTCACCGAGGGCCTCATCACCTCGCTGGTCTACGGCCTGCTCGGGATCGCCGTCCAGGTGATCGCCGTCCGGCTGCTGGAGTGGGCGACCCGCATCGACGTGGCGTCGACCATCGAGAGCGAGAAGTTCGCCCCGGTCAGCATCGTCGTCGCGGCCGCGCACATCGGGCTTGGTCTCGTGGTGGCGGTCGGCATCTCCTGACCTTTCGCGCATCCAGGTGAGCCGGGCCACGTCCGTGGCCCGGCTCTCTTGTTCCCACTAGCGTGGAGTTCGTGCGCCTGCTGAGGACACCGGACGACCGGTTCACGGACCTGCCCGACTTCCCCTTCGAGCCGCGGTACGTCGAGCTCGACGACCCGCACGGCGGCGTCATAAGAGTGGGTTACGTCGAGGCCGGCCCCGCGGACGGCCCGCCGGTGCTGCTGCTGCACGGCGAGCCCAGCTGGTCGTACCTCTACCGCAAGATGCTGCCGGTGCTGGCGGCCGCCGGGCTGCGCGCCATCGCGCCGGACCTGGTCGGTTTCGGCCGGTCCGACAAGCCCGGCGACATGGTCGACCACACCTACGCCCGGCACGTCGAGTGGATGCGCGGGTTCGCCTTCGACGCCCTCGACCTGCACGACGTCACCCTCGTCGGCCAGGACTGGGGCGGCCTGATCGGCCTCCGCCTGGTCGCCGAGCACCCGTCACGGTTCGCGCGCGTCGTGGCGTCCAACACGGGCCTCCCGACCGGCGACCACGACATGCCGCCGGTGTGGCACGCGTTCCGCGAAGCCGTCGAGAAGGCCCAGGTGCTGGACGTCTCGCGCTTCGTCCAGTCCGGCTGCAAGTCGTCCCTGTCGAACGAGGTGCGCGCGGCGTACGACGCGCCGTTCCCGAACGAGATGTACAAGGCCGCGCCCCGGGCGATGCCGGGCCTGGTCCCGTTCCGCCCGGACAACCCGGCATCCGCGGCGAACCGCGCCGCGTGGGAGGTCCTGACCGAACTGCAGCTCCCGTTCCTGGTGGCCTTCTCCGACGGCGACCCGATCACGGGCGGCTTGGCCCCGGTGCTGCAGGCGTCGTTGAAGGGCGCGCAGGGGCTGACGCACCCGGTGATCGCCGGGGCGGGCCATTTCCTGCAGGAAGACGCGGGCGAGGAGCTGGCCGAGCACGTGGTGCGCTTCATCCGGAGCTGAGCAGCCCCCGATTTCCACGCTACCGGGACGGGCCGACAGTTCCGCTCGCCCGAAAGCCGTGAAGGCCTCCTTACCGGCCATAAGAGCCGGTAAGGAGGCCTTCACGGCTTTTCCCGACCCCGGGTTGTCGGGGGTGCTCGCTAGGCTGGAATCGGGGGCTGCTCAGGTCAGGCGAGCGCTGTCTGGGTGGCTGCCAAGGCGTCCACCAGGATGTCCAGGCCCTCCTGGGCTTCCTCCGCCGTCAACGTCATCGGCGGGCCGAGCCGCAGGACGTTTCCGTGCAGGCCGCCCTTGCCGATCAGCAGGCCGCGCTTCTTCGTCTCCTCCAGCATCCGGGCCGCCGCGGCGACGAAGGGCTCGGTCGTGCCCGGCTTGATCAGCTCGATGCCGATCATCAAGCCCTTGCCGCGGACCTCCGCCACCAGCGGTGACGAAGCCGCCCGCAACCCCGAGAGCAGCTGACGGCCTCGGGCCGCGCAGTTCGCCTGCAGGTCGTGGTCCTTGATGTAGTCCAGCACCGCCGTCGCGCCGGCCATCGAGACCGGGTTGCCGCCGAACGTCGAGAACGACTGGGCCTGGAAACAGTCCAGCACGTCGCCGCGGGCGACCACGCCGCCGACCGCGAGGCCGTTGCCCAGGCCCTTCGCGAACGTCATCATGTCCGGCGTCACGCCGTGCGCGTCGATGCCCCAGAAGTGCTCGCCCGTGCGGCCCCAGCCCGTCTGGACCTCGTCCGAGATGAACAGCACGCCGTAGGAGTCGAGGACCTCCTTCATGGCGCGGAACAGGCCGTCCGGCGGGAGGCTGAACCCGCCGACGCCCTGGATCGGCTCGGCGATCAGGCAGGCGACGTCGCCCGCGGTCGCCGTGTCGAGGACGTCGACCAGGTCGGCGACGCAGGCGTCGATGTAGGCCGCGTCGGACAGGTCGCGGAAGGGGCTGCGGTAGCGGTAGCCGCCGTGGACGTAGTTGACCTTGACCGGGCTCAGCGCCGACGCCGACCAGCCGCGGTTGCCGGTGATCGCGACCGTCCCGAAGGACCGGCCGTGGTAGGAGTTCCGCATCGCCAGCACCTGGTTGCTGCGCCGGAACTGCGTCGCCAGCATCAACGCCGTGTCGTTGGCTTCGCTGCCGGAGTTCGTGAAGAAGACCTTGGCGTCCGGGATGCCGGACAGCGAAGCGATCCGCTCGGCCAGCTCGACCTGCGAGCGGATCAGGTACAGCGTCGAGGTGTGCAGGATGCCGGTGTCGAGCTGCTTGCGGACCGCGTCACCGATCTCGGCGACGTCGTAGCCCATCGAGTTCGTCAGCACGCCGGCGAAGAAGTCGAGGTAGGTGCGGCCCTGCGAGTCGGTCATCCGCCGGTCGTGCGCGTGCACGATCTCGATCGGCTCCTCGTAGAGCAGCGACATCCAGGACGGCATCACAGCGCGGTGGCGGGCGAGCAGCTCGTCGGTCATCGGGGCGCCTCCTCGGGGTCTCCTTGGAGTATGGGGAGCCCGCGAACCGAGCTTCAACGATCAGACTGTCGGGACAACCGCTGACGGGCGCACAGTCTGTACGGACTACTCTCTGTCTTCGTGATTGACCCCAGGACTCTGCGCGATGACCCGGAAGCCGTGCGCGCGTCGCAGCGCGCCCGTGGCGAGGACGAAGGAGTGGTCGACAAGCTGCTCTCCCTCGACTCCCGGCGCCGCTCTTCGATCGCGGCCGCGGACAAGCTGCGCAACGAGCAGAAGATCCTGGGCAAGCAGATCCCGAAGGCGCCGCCGGAGGAGAAGCAGCAGCTGCTGGCCACGGCCAAGGAGCTCGCCGCCCAGGTGAAGGCGGCCGAGGCGGAGCAGAACACGTCGTCGGAGGAGTTCGACCAGCTCTTCCGCACCGTGCCGAACCTGGTGCACCCGGACGCGCCGATCGGCGGCGAGGACGACTTCGCCGTCGTCAAGCACGTCGGTGAGCCCACGAAGCTCGGCTTCACCCCGCGCGACCACCTCGAGCTGCTCGAAGCGCTCGGCGGCGTCGACATGGAGCGTGGCGCGAAGGTGTCGGGCTCGCGGTTCTACTTCCTCACCGGCGTCGGCGCGCAGCTGCAGCTCGGCCTGCTCAACATGGCCATCGCGCAGGCGCTCGAAAACGGCTTCACGCCGATGATCACGCCGTCGCTGGTGCGCCCGGAGATCATGGCCGGCACCGGCTTCCTCGGTCAGCACTCGAGCGAGATCTACCACCTCCAGGACGACGACCTGTACCTCGTCGGCACGTCGGAGGTGCCGCTCGCCGGCTTCCACGCCGACGAGATCCTCGACCTGAACGACGACGCGAAGCGCTACGCGGGCTGGTCGTCCTGCTACCGCCGCGAGGCCGGCTCGTACGGCAAGGACACTCGCGGCATCATCCGCGTGCACCAGTTCGACAAGGTCGAGATGTTCGTCTACACCAAGCCGGCGGACGCCGAGGCCGAGCACGCGCGGCTGCTGGACTGGGAAGAGCAGATGCTGGCGAAGATCGAGGTGCCCTACCGGGTCATCGACACCGCCACCGGCGACCTCGGCACGTCCGCGCACCGCAAGTTCGACTGCGAGGCGTGGGTCCCGAGCCAGGAGGCCTACCGCGAGCTGACCTCGACGTCCAACTGCACGACGTTCCAGGCCCGCCGCCTCTCGGTCCGCTACCGCGGCGAGAACGGCAAGCCGCTGATCGCCGCGACGCTCAACGGCACGCTGGCCACCACCCGCTGGATCGTCGCGATCGTCGAGAACCACCAGCAGGAAGACGGCTCCGTGCGCGTGCCCGAGGCGCTGCGCCCGTTCGTCGGCGGCAAGGAAGTCCTCACGCCCCGCTGATTTGGGGTTATGCCAGGTGCGCACCCGTTCGGCCCAGTAAGGTCCGGGCCGAACGGGAGGACGCATGCGCATGAAGTGGCAGGCCGTGGCGGCCATCGCGGCCGCGGTCGTGGTGACCGGCTGCACGGTGACGGTCGGCGGGTCGGCGTCGCCGGTGCCGGGCCAGGGGCCGGTGACCAAGGTCGTCGACGCTTGTTCGCTGCTGACCCCGGAGCAGGTCGACGCCCTCGGCTACCAGGGTGCGGGCCGGTCGGTGCCGAGCGACAAATCGCGGAACCAAGCGGCCATGTGCCTCTGGAACTCGAAGGACGACGCCGAGATGTCGTCGGTGCTGAACGTCGGCATGGCGGTGGACATCAGCATCGACGAGTACCTCGCCGGCGCCGTCCCGAAGTCCTCGCCGGAGCGGATCGGCGGCTTCAGCTGGACGCAGTACGCGTCGATCCTGGCCGGCGACTGCTCGCTCTACACCGTGCTGGGCGAGAAGTCGTTCGCCTACGTCAGCGTCTCCGGCACGGACCTGGCCAAGTCCTGCGCGCTGGCGAAACCGGCGATCCCCCAGGTCGCTTCGCACCTGCCGGGCGGCCAGGACGCGCCCTCGATCACGCCGTCGACGTCGGCGAAGCCCGAGCCGGGCGGACCGCTGCTGTCGGTCGACCCGTGCACGCTGATGAAGCCGGAACAGCTGGCGCAGCTGAAGAACATCTCGCCGAGCGGCGAGAAGACCGTCTCGACCGTGGTGCCGAACTCGTCCTACTGCCTGTGGGACGACACCGACGGCGACGACGGCCAGAAGGCGTTCGAGGTCTGGGTCGGCCCCAGCACCCCGGTGGCCGAATGGCCGGGCACGCAGGACGTCCAGCCGACCGAGACCGTCGACGTCGGCGGCAAGAAGTGGGGCGTCTTCCCGAACATGGGCGGCCTGCGCGCGACCTGCGGCGCGACCCTGCCGATCACGGACACGTCGTCGGTGCAGGTGGTCAGCGGGTTCATCGGCGACGACACCAAGACGTGCGACGTCGTCAAGCAGGGCCTGCCGCTGGTGACGGCGAACCTGCCGGGCTGAACCTCAGGCCGAGACCTGGTCCGCGATGTGGCGCGCGATCTCCAGCGCGCTCGTCGCGGCCGGCGACGGCGCGTTCAGGACGTGCACCTGGTCGCGCGCGGTCTCGATGAGGAAGTCGTCGACGAGCGAGCCGTCGCGGCGCATCGCCTGCGCGCGGACGCCCGAGCCGTGGCGGACGATGTCGTCCTCGGTGACGGCCGGGACGAGCCGGGCGAGGCTGGCGGCGAAGCGCTTCTTCGAGAACGAGCGCCGCACCTCGTCGAGCCCGGTCGGCAACGCGTACTTCTTCGCGAGCCGCCAGACGCCGGGGAAGGCCGCGACCTCGGCGACGTCCTTGGCGGAGAAGTCGGCCCAGCGGTAGCCCTCGCGGCGCAGCGCGAGCACGGCGTTGGGGCCGGCGTGCACGCTGCCGTCGAGCATCCGGGTCAGGTGCACGCCGAGGAACGGCAGCGTCGGGTCCGGCACCGGGTAGATCAGGCCCTTGACCAGGCCGCGGCGTTCGGGCTTGAGCTCGTAGTACTCACCGCGGAACGGCACGATCTTCGCCGACGGCGTCAGCCCGGCCAGCCGCGCGACGCGGTCGGAGTGCAGGCCGGCGCAGTTGACGAGCCCGTCCGCGACGATGACGTCGGACCCGGTCGCGACCTCGACGCCGCCGTTCGCGCCGGCCCGGATGGCCATCGCGGGGCTGTTCAGCCGGAGGTCGACGCCGGCTTCGTCGAGCAGCCGCACGAGCGCCGCGCAGACCGCGGGGAAGTCGATGATCCCGGTCGACTCGACGCGCAGCGCGGCGACGCAGGACACCTCGGGCTCGTACTCCCGCGCTTCGGCGGGCGAGATCTTCTTGGCCGGGACGCCGTTGGCCTCGGCCCGCTCGGCGAGTGTGTCGAGCGCGGGGATCTCTTTCTCGTCGGTGGCGACGACGAGCTTCCCGCACACCTCGACCGGCACGCCGTACTGCCGCGCGAAGTCCATGATGGACCGGTTGCCGGCGACGGACATCCGCGCCTTGAAGGAGCCGGGCTTGTAGTAGAGCCCGGCGTGGACGACGTTCGAGTTGTGCCCGGTCTGGTGCGCTGCCCACCGCGGCTCCTTCTCCAGCACGGTGACGTCCAGCCCGCGCCTGGTCAGCTCCCAGGCCACAGCCAGACCGACGATCCCGCCCCCGACGACCACCACGTTGCGCACGATCGACCAGGCTACGCGAGTCCCTCGTACGCGCCGCCCCCTGGCGTTACCTAACGTCCGTCAGGTAATGTACCTAACCGATGTCAGGTAAGCGGTTGACCCGGGAAGCGCGGCGCGAGCTGATCGTCGCCGCGGCCGCCGAGGTGTTCGCCTCGGCCGGCTACGCCGCGGCCGGCATGCGCGAAGTCGCGGCAGCGGCCGGAATCAGCACGCCGGTGCTCTACGACCACTTCCCGGCGAAGGCCCAGTTGTACGCGGCCCTGCTGGAGTCCGAAGTGGACGATCTGCTGGCCGGCTGGGCCGAGCTGCCGCTCTCGGATGACCCGGAAGTGTTGCTGCGCAGCCGCGTGTCGGCGATCTTCGCGTGGATCGAAACCCACGAGCGCGGCTGGCGGATGATCTTCGCGGAGCCGCCGTCGGACCCGGCGGTCGCGGCGACGCACCGGGCGGGCCAGGACCGGGCGACGGCCAACCTGACGGCGTTGTTCCGCGGCATCCCGAGCCTCGACCTGACCGCCCGCATCCCGCGCGAGCTGGCCGACGAGGTCCTGGCGGACGCGAGCAAGAGCGCGCTGAACGCGGTGGCGACGTGGTGGTGGCGCCACCGCGAAGTCCCGCGCGACGAGGTCGTGGCGCTGACGGTGGACCTGCTGTGGCGCGGCCTGGCCACGCTGACCAAGGGGGAGCGATGAGCACCGAGACGTACCGGCTCGCGGCGGAAACCGGCGATGCCGACTTGGCGATGACGGCGTTCGCCCCGGACGCGGTGCTGCACTCACCGCTGACTTCGCGGGTGCGTTTCACCGGGCACGCGGAGCTGCGAGCGCTGATCGAGGTGGCGTACACCCACCTGACGGAGATCCGCTTCCACACGGACGTCGGTGACGACCGGACCCGCGTGGTCGTCTACACCGCACGCATCGGCGGCGAGCCGATCGAAGAGGCCGCGTTGCTGCGGCTGAACTCCGCCGGGTTGATCGAAGAGGTGACGTTGTTCGTGCGGACGTTGCCGGGGCTGGTGGCGTTGATGGACCGGTTCGGCCCGGACATCGCCCGGCGCAACGGCCGCCAGTGGGCCGCGCGGGTGCTGAGCGTGCTGACGAAGCCGTTGCTGGCGATGGTGAAGTCGGGGGACCGGTACGCGGTCCCGCTGGTCAGTCCGCCAGCCCGGCCGTCGTGAGCGCCTTCTGCGCGCTCATCCCCAGCCCGGTGCCGTAGGCCCGCTCGAAACCGGCCGCTCCCAACGACTCCCGCACCCGGGCCCGGACGGCCGAGGCGTCCGGGTCGCCGCTGATCGCCGTGCCGCGGACCGCCGCCGCGGCGCCCAGCAGCACCGCCGCCTGGTCCGGGTGGGTCGCCGCACCGGCCAGGCCCTCCAGCGCGAACGCCACGACGTCGCCCGCGTGCCAGTGCCGGCCCAGCAGCAGCGCCTTCCGGTGCGACTCGGCCGCGTCGGAGACCCGGCCTTCCGTCAGCGCCAGCCAGCCCAGCGAGATCAACGCGCGCGCGTGGGCCGTCTCCGCCGCGAACGACCCGCCTTCGCACTCCGCCAGCGCGCGTTCGCAGAAGGCGCGTGCCGTGGTCAGGTCGCCGGCCAGGCGGGACAGGTCGGCCAGGCCGACGTAGGCCGCCGCCCGGGACTCCGGCATGCCCGAGCGGCGGGCGGTCGACGCGGCCAGCTCGTAGTCCGCCCGCGCGCCGTCGTGGTCGCCCTGCAGCACCCGGGTCCAGGCGCGGCGCGTGATCAGGTCCGCGACGTCGTCCGTCGCACCCAGTTCGTGCATCAGGGCCAGCGACTCGTCCATCTTCACCAGCGCCTCGGCGTGCTCGCCCCGCCAGCTCAGCAGCTGGGAAAGGTGGTCCAGCGCCATCGACAGGCCCCACCGCTCGCCCAGCGCCCGGAACTGCACGGCGCCTTCGCGCAGGCCCTCCTCGGCCTGGCGGAGGTCGCCGGTCATCATCGACCGCAGGCCGAGCCCGGTCGGCACCAGCGCCCAGCTCCACGCGTCGCCGTGCGCCAGCATCGCCTCGCCGCGCCCGTACAGCTCCGCGTCGTCGGCGGGCGGTCCGACCACCACCGCCAGCACCATGATCAGCATCGGGTGCCGCGGCATCCACATCGAGTCCCGGGCGTACCGCTGCGCCATCGACACGTGCGGCGCGAGCGCCTCCTCGTTCGGCATGCCGGCCAGCGCGGTGAGCAGGCAGAGCAGGAACTCCTCGAGGTACTCCGCCCGCACCTCCGGCCCGCAGCGCTTGACGACCTCCAGCGACACCACCGCGCCCTCGAACCGCCGGCCGCGCATCCACCAGTACATCGCCAGCGGCGTGACCATGCGCAACGCGATCACGACGTCCGCCTCGGCCGCCCAGCGCAGGGCCGCGAGGATGTTGTCGTAGTCGGCGTCGATGCGCGCCAGCCACTCCAGCTGCGCCGCCGTCCGCAGCATCGGGTCGGCTTCCTCGGCGAACCGCAGGAAGTACTCGGCGTGCGCGCGGTGCAGGGCGTCCGTCTCGCCCGCTTCGTCGAGCTTCTCCGCGCAGAACGCGCGGATCGTCTCCAGCATCCGGAACCGCCCGCCGACGGCCTCGACCAGCGACTTGTCGGCCAGCTCCGGCAGCAGGTCGACGTCCGCGCCGCACACCTCGGCGGCCGCGGCGACGGTCGCGCCACCGGGGAACACCGTCAGCCGCCGCGCGAGTTCCCGCTCCTCGTCGTCGAGCAGGTCCCAGCTCCATTCGACGACGCCGCGCAGCGACCGGTGCCGCTGCTCGGCCGTGCGGCTGCCGCGCGCGAGCAGCCGGAACCGGTCGTCGAGCCGGGCCGCGATCTCGCCGGCCGGCAGCAGCCGGACGCGGGCCGCGGCCAGCTCCAGGGCCAGCGGCAGGCCGTCGAGCGCCGCGCAGATGTGCTGGACGTCGCCGATCGTCGACTCGTCGACGGCGAACGCGGGATCGCTCGCGGCCGCGCGGTCGGCGAACAGCCGGATCGCCGCGAACTCGCCCGCTCGCGCGGCGGACGTCCCGGGCGGCGGCACGGCCAGGCGCGGCACCGGCGCCAGCTGCTCGCCGGTGATGCCGAGCGGCTCGCGGCTGGTGGCCAGCACCCGCAGGCCGGGGCACGCGCTGAGCAGCCGCCCGGCCAGCCGGGCCGCGACGTCGACGACGTGCTCGCAGTTGTCGAGCACCAGCAGCGTCGTGCGGTCGCGCAGCGCCGCGATCAGCCGGTCGGCTGGGTCCTGAGCTTCGCGTTGCCGCAGCGGGGTGTCCCGCAGGCCCAGCGCGGTCAGCACCGCGCCGACGACGTCCGCGGGCCCGTGCGGCGCCAGCTCGGCGAAGGCGACCGGGCCCGTCTCGGTCGCCGCGACCTCGACGGCCAGGCGTGTCTTGCCGGTGCCGCCGGGCCCGGTGAGCGTCACGAGCCGGGCGCGCGCCAGCAGCTCCGAGACCTGCCGCAGCTCGTCGTCACGGCCGACGAAGCTGGTCAGCTGCGCGGGCAGCGCCGAGATCGCCGGCTTCTCGGTTTCGCCGCGAAGCACCGCGAGGTGCGCTTCGGCGAGCTCCGCGCCGGGGTCGGCGCCCAGCTCGTCGGCCAGGGTGCGGCGGGCGTCCTCGAACGCGGCCAGCGCGTCGGCGGACCGGCCCGCGGCGTGCAGCGCCCGGACGAGCTGCGCGCGCGGCCGTTCCCGCAGGGGCCGCTCGGCGACGGTCTCGCGCAGGCCGGCGAGGACGTCTTCGGCTTGGCCCAGAGCCAGCCGGGCCTCGACGTGGTCGTCGGCCGCCTCGGCCCGCAGCTCGTCGAGCCGGGCGGCCTGGGCGGCGGCGAACGGCGCGTCCGCCAGGTCGCTGAACGCGGGTCCGCGCCACAGCGCCAGGGCCTCGCCCAGGACGTCCGCGGCGGGCGAGCCGGCCTTCAGCAGCGCGCGGCCTTCGCGTGCGAGCCGCTCGAAGCGGTGGACGTCCACTTCGTCCGGTTCGACGACCAAGCGGTAGCCCGCGGCGGTGAACTCGACCGGCGCCAGGTCCTTCAACGCCGTCCGCAGCCGTGACACCTGGGACTGGAGGGCGTTCGCCGCGCCGTCCGGCGGCTCCTCGCCGTACATCCCGTCGATCAGCCGCTCGGCCGGGACGAAGCGCCCGGCTTCGAGGGCGAGCAGGGCCAGCAGCGCGCGCGAGCGCGGACCGCCCACCGCCGCTGGTGCGCCGTCCGGGTGCCACGCGGTGACGGCCCCCAGGACCCCGAATCGCATGCGCCCAGCGTAGGACGTGGTCAGGCTCGTGGTGGGGGTCACTCGAAAGAGGGGTTCGGCGTGGGCCTGTGAATCAGCTGAGCGTACGTATATACACTTCGCCGGGTCCCCACGCAATGGGAGAGGTATGTCGCCCGACAGCATTGCCCTAGGTCAGCCGACCGTCGGCGAGGAAGAGCTCGCCGCCGTCGCCGAAGTCTTCCGCTCCGGCTGGCTGGCCGGGGCCGGTCCCGCGTGCCGCCGGTTCGAGGAACGGTTCGCGCAGGTCACCGGCACCGCGCACGCGCTGACCACCGCGAACTGCGGGTCGGCGCTGTTCCTCGGTCTCAAGGTGCTCGGCGTCCAGCCGGGCGACGAGGTGATCGTCGGCGACTACACCTTCCCGGCGACCGGCCACGCCGTCGTCCAGGCCGGCGCGAAGCCGGTCTTCGCCGACATCCGCCCGGACGTCTTCAGCGCCGACCCGGCGCACATCGAAACCCTGATCACCCCGCGCACGGTCGGCATCCTCGCCGTCGACGTCGCGGGCCAGCCGGGCGACTTCGACGAGTACCGCGCGATCGCCGACAAGCACGGCCTCTGGCTGTTCGAGGACGCCGCGTGCGCCGCCGGCGCGACGTACAAGACGCGCCCGGCCGGCAGCCTCGCCGACCTGGCCGCGTTCTCCTTCCACGGCCGCAAGGGCATCACCGCGGGCGAAGGCGGCGCGCTGGTCTCCGACCGCGAAGACCTCATCGCGCACGCCCGCAAGCTCCACACGTACGGCATCGAACCGGCGATCAGCCGCGAAGGCTCCACCACGCTGCCGATCCCGGAGTTCCACGAGCTCGGCTACAACTTCCGCATGTCGGACGTCCAGGCCGCGATCATGAACGTCCAGCTCGACCGCCTGCCCGACCTCCTCGCCGCCCGCCGCTCGGTGGCGAAGCGCTACCACGAGGCCTTTGATGACGTGGCGAGCACAGGGGCGCTGACCGTCCCCGTCGAGCTGCCCGACCGCGAGCACCCGTGGCAGGCCTACCTGCTCACGGTCGCGCCGGAGATCAGCCGCGACCGGCTGGCCCTGCGCATCCGCGAGCAGGGCGTCCAGTGCAACTTCGGCACCTACGCTTCCCACCTCCAGCCGATCTACGGCCCCCAGACCCCGCTGCCCGTGTCGGCCGACGCGTTCGCGCGTCAGCTCGCCATCCCCATGCACGCCAACCTGACGGACGCCGAAGTGGCCCGCGTCGGCGAGGTCGTGCGCGCCGCCGTGCAGTCCCTGTCCTGAAGCCACCGACCGAGGAGAATTTGGTGTCCGACAAGAAGGTCCTGTTCACGGGGGCCGGTGGTTTCATCGCCGCACACGTAATCCCCTTGCTCATCGAGGGCGGCTACACCGTCCGCATCTTCGACAACATGACCCGCGGCGACCGCGCCCGCGTCAACGAGTTCGTCGCCACCGGCAAGGTCGAGCTGGTAGAGAAGGACGTCCGCTACGGCGGCGCGGTGCGCGAGGCCATGCGCGGCTGCACGCACGTCATCCACTTCGCCACGGTCTCGATCAACAAGTCGATCGCCGACCCGCACGAGTCGTTCGACATCAACATGACCGGCAACCACAACGTGTTCGCCGCGGCCGCCGACGAAGGCGTCGAGCGCCTGGTGTTCGCGTCGACGGCGTCGGTCTACGGCGAGCCGAAGCGGCTGCCGATGCACGAGGACGACGAGCTCAAGCCGCTCACGCCGTACTGCATCTCGAAGCGCGCCGGCGAGGACATGCTCGGCTTCTACGAGCGCCAGAAGGGCCTGTCCTGGAACGCGTTGCGCTTCTTCAACGTGTACGGCCCCGGCCAGAAGATCGAGGCGTACTACACCTCGGTGATCAACCACTTCATCCAGCGCCTGCGCGCCGGCCAGCCGCCGATCATCGACGGCCGCGGCGACCAGTCGATGGACTTCGTGCACGTCACCGACCTGGCGCGGGCCGTCGTCGCCGCGCTGGAGTCCGAGCAGGCGAACCTGCCGATCAACATCGGCACCGGCATCGACACCTCGATCGCGGCGCTGGCCAAGATCCTGATCGAGGCCGTCGGCGTCGACGTCGAGCCGCTGTTCAACGAGCGTGACGTGCTGGTTTCGCGGCGCGCCGCCGACATCACCCGCGCCCGCGACGTGCTCGGCTGGGAGCCGCGGATCACTGTCGAAGAAGGCATGCGACAGCTGGTCAAGGACTCCGAGTGAGTGCCGCCGCGGGCCCTGCCCGAGGACGTGCGATGCGCATCGCGGTGGTCAACAACTTCTTCCCGCCCCGGGTGGGCGGGAGCGCGCACATGTCGGCCTCGCTCGCGGCGCAGTTCGTCGAGGAGGGCCACCAGGTCCTGGCGATCACGGCCGCCTACGCCGACGCGCCGGCCGAGGAGGAGCGCGACGGCTACCGCGTGGTGCGCCTCCCGTCGACGAAGATGCCGCAGGTCGGCCTGTCGATCGACTTCGACATGAGCTTCGCGTCGGTGCGGCCGGGCAACTGGCGGCGGCTGTGGAAGCTGCTCGACGAGTTCAAGCCGGACGCGATCCACCTGCACGGCCAGTTCTTCGACCTGTCGTGGCTGGCCGGGATCTACGCGCGGCGGCGGCACATCCCGGCGCTGCTGACCATCCACACCCTGCTGATCAGCGACAACAAGCTGTACGGCGGCGTGTTCCGGGTGCTCGACGCGGTGCTCGTGCGGCCGATCCTGCGCTACATCCGGCCGCGGTACGTCATCCTCGACAAGCTCGGCGTCGACTACTGCGTCGAGCGCTACGGCACCAGCGACGCGAACTCCGAGTACTTCCCGATCGCGGTCGACACCGGCCACTTCGCGAAGCCGGTGACGAAGGACGTCCGCGCGGAGCACGAAATCGGCGACGCGCCGCTGATCGTCTCGCTCGGGCACGTCATCCCGCTGCGCAACCGGCTGCCGCTCATCGAGGCCCTGCCGTCCATTTTGGACAAACATCCTGGCGTGCGGGTGGTCGTCGTCGGCCGCGTCTACCACGACGCGTTCCTGAAGCGGGCCGCCGAACTGGGCGTCTCCGAGGCGCTGGTCGTCACCGGCGCGGTGCCGAAGGAGGACGTCCCGGCGTACTTCGCGGCGGCGGACATCGTGACGCACGACCTCAACGGCGGCTGCGGCACGGCGTCGCTGGAGGCGATGCTGTCCGGCACCGCGACGATCGCGTCGGTCACCGAGGACAACTACCCGGGCATCGAGCTGCGCAACGGCGAGAACGTCCTGCTGGTGCGCCCGGACGACGCCGAAGCCGTGGCCTCGACGGTGATCGAGCTGCTCGACGACCCCGAGCGGCGCGCGCAGATCGCGCAGCGGGCGAGCGAGATGGTGCGGTCGAACTTCGGCCTCGACGTCGTCGCCGAGGAGCACCTGCGGACCTTCGAGAAACTGGTGTCGGACGCCCATGTTCTTCGATGACGAGCGCAGCCACCGGCTGCGCCCGCAGATCCTGACCGAGCTCGTCTCGCAGTACATGAACGACGCCGAGCGGGCGCAGTTCTACGGGCTGCCCTCGACGTGCCGCGTCCGCGAGCGCGTCAAGATCATCAGCCCCGAGAACCTCAAGATGGGCGACCACTGCTGGGTCGGCGAAGGCGCGGCGCTCGACGCGAGCGGCGGCCTGGAGATCGGCGAGCACACCAGCATCGGGCTGAACACGCTGATCTTCACGCACTCCAGCTGGCTCGCCAACATGACGCTGCAGAACCATTCGGGCAGCGACCTGATCGAGCGCAAGCCGGTGAAGATCGGCAAGGGCTGTTTCATCGGCGGCCTGGTGGTCATCATGGCGGGCGTGACGATCGGCGACTTCGCCACGGTCCAGCCGAACTCGGTGGTGGCCAAGGACGTCCCGCCGCGCACGCTGGTCGCGGGCAACCCGGCCCGGGTCTTCCAGCGCTACGACGAGGAGTACATCCAGTCCGAAGTGGACCGTGTCCGGGCGGACAACGCCCGCCGCCGCGAGATCGCGGAGTCACACGGGCAGAACACTTCGGGCTGGGGAGCCCCATCGGGCGACTACTCGGAGCAGTAGCTTTCCGGCAGGCTGACGTGCGAAATGACGTCCAGTGACTGCGGCGAGGAGAAGGCGATGAGTGTCATGGAGTGGCCTCACCACCTCTTGTCCCTTGAAGACTGGATCGATCTGCCGGAAACCCCGGAGCACCAGGTCGAAGCGGTCGAAGGCGTTCTTGTCGTGTCGCCGCGTCCATTGTTCCTCCACCAGCGAGCCGTCAACCGGCTGGGCTACTTGATCAATGAGCAGCTCCCCGATGAGTACTGTGCGCTGAGCGAAGTCGAAGCAGTCATCGCCGAGGCACCGCTGACCGTCCGGGTGCCCGATGTGCTGGTGGCCCCGGCCGCCCTGGTGGCGACGAACCCGGCTCGGCTCGATGTCGCTGATGTGCAGCTGGTGATCGAGGTGCTGTCCGAGGGCACCAGGCGGACCGACCAGGTCACGAAGTTCTCCGAGTACGCGGAAGCTGGGATCGAGCACTACTGGATCGTCGACCTCGACCCGCCGATCAGCATGATCACCTACCGGCTGGTCGACGAGGACTACGAGAACTTCGGTGAACAGTCCGGCATCGCCGAGCTCGACTTCGGCGGCCACGCGTTGACCATCGACCTGAACGCACTCACCACCCGGCGAGCCCAGCGCCCCTAGAGCCGGTCCGCCAGGAGCTTTCCGAGGGTGGCGTAGGTGTCCTCGCCGACCGAGACGTAGAGGTTCAGCTCGGCGGTCCGCAGCTCACCCTGGCTGTGCTTCGCGACCGCCAGTTCGGTGCCGCCGTCCTGACCCGTCGACTCGCAGTGCAGCGCGGCTTCACCGGTGCCCGGCAGCGTCACCGGGTTCTTGCACCCCGACTTCACCCCCGCGACGAACCGGGCCACCGAGGTGTCCGGGCCGACGAACAAGGAAGCGGTCTGGCCGCCGCCGTATTCGCACACGAGCGCCGTGCCGACCTTCGTCTGAAGCGGCTCAGTCTCCTTCGCGCCGCCGCTGACGGAGTGGCCGATCGCCTTGATGAGCTCGTCCGAGCCGAGGAACGGGCACGCCGCGCTCAGCTTGGCCGGTGAGGCCGCCGGCGTGAAGGTCGGAGCCGTGGTCTTCGGCTTGCTCACCGAAGTGGATGACAGCGGCGCCGGCGTGGTCGCCGGCGCCGCCGTCGTGGAGCCGTCCGTGCACGCTGTGACGCAGGTCAGCATGCATGCGGCGGCGAAGATTCCCCCTACGAAGCGCACGGACGATAATCTAGCGCTCGGTCACCGAGCGCAGGATATCGGTTACGCAACGTTTCAGCCGTGGCCGGCGCCGGTGTGGCCCGCCGGCAGGTTGTTGCCCGCGGCGTCGTAGGCGCGCAGGCGGCCCGGGTCGGCGGCCGAGTCGAACCAGAACACCACCACGTTCGGGTCGGCGCTCCACTTCGCCTGGTGCGCGACCACGTTGCCGGCGGCGGTGATCTTCGCGGCCGGGCCGGCGTAGTAGCCGAAGCTCGGCACGTCGTGGCCGTCCAGGTTCGCGCCGCCGGTCACCGCGTGGAAGCCCGGGGCCTTGTCGCTGCCCGCGAACTCGTTGGCGACGATGACGTCCTGCAGGCCGCCCGCGGCGTCGCGGATGCCGCCCATGATGCCGAACGTCGTGTTCGGCAACTGCGGCTCCTGCAGTTTGGCGCCGTAGAAGACCAGCTCGCCGGAGCTGTCCCGGCGGCCCGTGCCGATGACGTCGCCCAGCACCTCGTGCTCGGGTGCGGCGTCCCGGGTCGGCGGCGGCGAAACCGGCGCGGCGGGCGCGGCCGGTGCGGCGGCCACCGGAGCGGCCGGCGGCGTCTCGGCGTTCGCGCTGGTCAGGAGGCCGGGAACCACCAGCGCGCCGCAAGCGGCGACCACGGTACCGGCGATGACGAGGCGGTTCTTCACGGGTTCCTCCCGGATCGGCAAGATCGTCCGCCGGTGACTACGGGCGTAGGGTCGGAAAGGTTGAGACGCGCCCGCGCAACCTTTCCGGGGCCCGGCCGTCGCTGGGGGGGCGAGAGGGGTGACGCATGGCGCGCGGTGACGACGAGTTCGCGGACTTCGTGCGCGCGTCCTCGGCTCGCCTCACGCACGCCGCGTTCCTGCTCACGGGCGATCGGCACCAGGCCGAAGACGCCGCCCAGACGGCCTTCACCCGCACGTACGCGGCGTGGTCGCGGGTCCGCCACAAGGACGCCTACGGCTACGCCCGGACCGTCCTGATGAACCACGTCATCGACGGCTGGCGGCGCCCGATCCGCGAGTACGCCACCGAGGAGATGCCCGAGCGGCCGGACCGCGTCGACGTCGACCAGGCCGTCACCCAGCGGGAATGGCTCACGGCGGTGCTCAAGACGCTGACCGCCCGCGAGCGCGCCGTCGTCGTGCTGCGGCACTTCTTCGACCTGCCCGAAGCCGACGTGGCGCGCGAACTGGGCGTTTCGCTGGGTACCGTGAAGAGCACGAATTCGCGGGCGCTGGCCAAGCTGCGGATCGAAGCGGGCACCGAAGACACGCTGATCGGAGGGAGCGGGCGATGAACGACCTCGACGACTTCCGCGCCGCCCTCCGGCGGCCGTCGTCCGAGCCCTTCGCCGAGCCGGACCTGAGCCGGATCATGGCCGACGGCACGCGCCTGCGGCGTCGCCGCCGCGTGCTGACGACCACCGGCGGGCTCGCCGCCGCAGCCGTCGTCGTGCTGGTGGTCGTGTTCGCCGTCCAGCTGCGGCAGCCCGCGCCCGCGCCGGTCGCGCAGCCGCCGGCCCCGCCCGCGCCGACGTCGTCGGTCCCGCCGCCGACGACCGCCGGGCCGCCCCCGGCCGAGCCGCTCGGCGAGGTCGTCGGCACCGGTATCCGCACCGCGGCCGGGGAGATCGTGATCTTCGCCAAGGCGGTCGACGAGCCGCAGATCCTGCCGGACATCCACTTCGGACTGGTCGCCGGATTCCGCGACGGCGGGAACCTGGAGCCGGTCCTGGCCACCAACGAGTTCCGCGGCTCCGACCGCTCGTTCGGCTTCCACGCCACCGACGGCGGCGAGGTCCTGCAGGACCAGACCATCCCGGTCTTCGGCTACTTCGCCGGCGCGGCCGCGAGCATCACCACGACGGTCCACGGCAAGACGATCCAGGCGAACGTGGCGAAGTGGAGCAAGGACCCGAACGTGGTCATCTTCTGGTTCGACCCGGTCGCGGTCCCGGACTCGGCTTCGCTGACACCGCTGATCGCCTACGACAGCAAGGGAAGCCGGCTCACCAAGTAGCCCACCTCACCGTGTTGGCGGTTCCGGTCAGGCACTGAGCGAAGCCGTCTTCGAAACGCGTCCTCGATCTTCTGTAGAAGTCTGTCCGGGGCCGTGAACACGTCCTTGCGGGCCCGGATCACGAGCCATCCTCCTGTGGCGACTCGGCCTTACCGGATCTGAGGCAGAGCAACGATTCGGCGACCCGGGTGCCTCGGTGGTCGTCGCAGGCGGCGAGACGGAGATCGATCTTCGCGACAAATGCACGGGCCTGCCGGTCGCCGAGTCCCATCAACGCCTGGTCGAAGCAGGTGAGGGCACGCCACGGCCCGCGGCTGCACAGAACTTGGCCCAGTGCGAATACGGAACGGTCATGTGCACATCGGCGGTCGCCAGCGCAATGCAGCCGTGGACAACTCAGCTGTCCACCGCCGTGCTGGCCGGAGTGGCCAACACGGCGGCGGGAGCGGCCAACGCGGCCCCGGGGAGCGTCAGGCGGCGGCCTGGGTGAGGACCTGCTCGACGACGTGGTGCGACGGCAGGATCAGGTCGCGCTCGGTGTCGGCGTCGATCTTGCCCTCCAGCAGGTCGCAGAAGCGGTCCAGCTGGGTGGCCAGCGGTTCCCGCGCGGTGATCAGCTCCGGGATCTCGATGACCGTCTGCTGGCGGTAGCCGAGGCCGTCCGGGGTGACCGAGTCGTGCGAGATGTGGCGGTAGATGGTGACGTCGCGGCGCAGCAGGTCGATCTCGATCAGGCGGTCCAGTTCGGACACCACCAGCGACCGGACCTTCTTCTGCCCCAAGCGGGACGCCGACACCGTGGCCAGGCCCGTCGGGAACGACAGCACCGTCTCGATGGTGTCCTCGGCGCCCTCGACCGACTGCGGGTGGAAGTAGCCCGCGCCGGACGTCACGCGCGCCGGCGTCGCGCCGCCGAAGAACTGGATCGCCAGGTCGACGTCGTGCACCAGCAGGTCCCACGCGACGCCGGTCTTGATGCGCGGCGCGTACGGGCCGTGGCGGCGGGCCATCAGGTGGATCGGCTCCTGCACCAGCGCCCGCGCGGTCATCACCGCCGGGTTGTAGCGCTCGAGCAGCCCGCACATCAGCGCGACGCCCTGCTTCTTCGACAGCGCCACGATCTCCTGCGACTTCTCGTAGCTGTTGCACACCGGCTTTTCGACCAGCATCGGCTTGCCCTGGCCGAGGATCTCCTGCGCCAGGTCGTAGTGCACCTCGGTGGCCGAGGCGAGCACGACGGCGTCCACATCGGACAGTGAGCCGATCTCCGGCGTCCACTTCGTCTCGTACCGCTCGGCGACGGCCTTGCCGGCCTCTTCGCGCGGATCGATCACGCGGACCAGCTCCACGCGTTCGTTGGCGGCGAGCACGCGCGAGTGCAGGGAACCCATGTTCCCCGTCCCGACAACAGCGATCCGATGCGTCATGCGCCCAGTACCTCGCGAACGGTTTCGATGATGGTGTCCAGCTGGGACTCGGTCAGGTGCGGGTGCACCGGCAGCGAAAGCGCCTGGTCGGCGACCGACTTCGCGACCGGGAAGTCTTCGACGCGCGCGCCCGGGATCAGGTCGTGGCCGCGGTAGCAGTCGTAGTCGAAGACGATCTTGGGGTAGTAGATGCCGTTGCCGATGCCGCGCTCGGTGAGCGCCGCGGCCAGCTCGTCGCGCGAGAGGAACGCGTGCGGCCCGACCAGCACGGTGTACTGGTGCCACACGTGCTCACGGCCCGGCAGCACCTGCGGGACGTCGAGGCCCGGCGTGCCCGCGAGGCCCTCCGAGAGCCGCTTGGCGTTCGCCTGGCGGGCGGCGGTCAGCTGGTCGAGCTTCGCCAGCTGCGGGATGCCGACGGCGGCGTGCAGGTCGGTCATCCGGTAGTTGTGGCCGGCGACCTCGTACTGGTACCGGGCCCGCATGCCCTGGTTGCGCAGCACCCGCAGCTTGTCGGCCAGCGCGTCGTCGTCCGTCGTGATGACGCCGCCCTCGGCGGTGGTGATGTTCTTCGTCGCGTACAGCGAGAAGCAGCCGATGCCGAACGAGCCGGCCTGCTTGCCCTCGAAGGACGCGCCGACGGCCTGCGCGGAGTCCTCGATCACCGTCAGCCCGCGCTCGGCCGCGAGCGGGGCGAGCTTGCCCATGTCCGCGGTCTGGCCGTAGAGGTGCACGGGCATGAGCACCTTGGTGCGGTCGGTGACGGCCTTGACGACGGCGTCGGGGTCGATCGCGAAGTCGTCGCGCCGGATGTCGGCGAAGCGGACGGTCGCGCCGGCCTCGAGGATCGCGTTGAGCGTCGCGACGAAGGTGAACGGCGACGTGACGACCTCGTCGCCCGGCTTCAGGTCGAGGACCTGGAGCGCGGCGACCAGTGCCGTCGTCCCGTTGTTGACCGCGATCGCGTGCTTCGTCCCGGAGACCGCCGCGAAGGCGTCTTCGAAGCGCTTGACCATCGGTCCCTGTGCGATGGCGCCGGAACGCAGGACCTCGACGACGAGGTCCTCCGCGTCGCGGACGTCGACCACGGTGATGGGGATCATGGGCAGTCTCTCTCGGCAGGCGATTTCGACGCGTCCGGTACAGTGAGCCGCCGGTTCTGCGCCCGGCCGCCCTGCATGAACGCGGGCCACACGTTACCGGGCGCGGTAGCACGCCCAGTACCCAGCCGCCGACGAACGGACACCCGACCCGTGGCCAACCGCATCCACCCGACCGTCGTCCTCGGCGAAGGCGTCGAACTCGGGGACGACAACGTGATCGGCCCGTTCACGGTGATCGCCGGGCCGGCGCGGATCGGGGACGGCAACTGGATCGGCCCGCACGTGACGATCGGCACGCCCGGCGAGGACCGCGGCCGCCCCCACCCGGCCGCCTGGGACACCGCGCCGACCGGTGACCCGGATCACGACGGCCACGGCGTCGTCATCGGCAGCCGCAACAAGATCCGCGAGTACGCGAGCGTCCACCAGGGCACCTGGCGCACGACGACGCTCGGCAGCGACGGCTACTACCTGCGCGGCTCCCACATCGCGCACGACTGCCTGGTCGGCGACGCCGTGACCATCGCGTCCAACGTGGTCACCGGCGGCCACTGCCACATCTGGGACGGCGCGAACCTCGGCATGGGCGCCGTGCTGCACCAGAAGGTCGTGATCGGCCCCGGCGCGATGGTCGGGATGGGCTCCGCGGTCCGCCGCGAGATCGGCGCGTTCACCATCGCCGTCGGCAACCCGGCCCGGGTCACCGGCGTCAACGTGGTGGGCCTGTCCCGCCGCGGCCTCGACGAGGCGACCATCGAGGCGCTCGGGCCCTGGCTGAAGGGTAAGGAAGGTCTCCCGGACGCCACCCTGCCCGGAGACCTCTCTACCTTGGTAAAGGCGTGGGACGCCCGCCCGCGCGAAGAGCACTAGGAGTCGTGAGCATGTCTGAAGTGGCCCCCAAGCTGCGCGAGGTCTTCGTCGAGGCGCTGGACCTGGACGGCGACGTGGACGTCGAGAACCTGAAGTACCGCGACCTCGAGGCGTGGGACTCGGTCGGCCACATGGCGCTGGTCGCGGCCATCGAGGACGAGTTCGACGTCGAGTTCGACACCGACCAGGTCATCGACATGTCGAGCTTCAAGGTCGCCGTGGACATGGTCACCGAGCTCCAGTCGAAGAATGACTGACGAGTCCCTGTCCGGTCGCGTCGCGCTCGTCACGGGCGGGACGCGGGGGATCGGCCTGGCCACCGTCCGCGCGCTCGCCGCGGCGGGCGCGACGGTGGTGCTCACCGGCCGCGACGAGGCCCGCGCCAAGGAAGCGGCTTCGGCCGCGGGCGCGGCGGCCGGGCTCGCGCTCGACGTCACCGACGCGAAGGCGGTGTCTTCGCTGGTCAGGGGCGTCGCGAAGGAGCACGGCCGGCTCGACATCGTCGTGGCGAACGCCGGGATCATGGAGGACGCGCTCCTCGGGATGATCCGCGAAGAGCTCGTCGACACGACGCTGAGCACGAACGTCGCCGGCACGCTGCACACCGTGCAGGCGGCCGCGCGGGCGATGATGCGCAAGAAAACCGGCTCGATCGTGGTTCTGGCCTCGATAGTCGGTGTGTACGGAAGTGCCGGCCAGACGGTGTACGCGGCGTCGAAAGCGGCGGTGGCGAACATCGCGCGATCGGCGGCGAAGGAGCTCGGCCGGTCCGGCATCCGGGTCAACGCGGTCGCGCCCGGCGTGATCGAAACCGACCTGACCGCCGGCCTGAGCGAGGACGCGAAGGCCGAGAACGCCGGCAAGACGCCGCTCGGGCGGCTCGGCCGGGCGGAAGACGTGGCGAACGCGATCCGGTTCCTGGTAAGCGATGATGCGTCCTTCATCACCGGCCAGGTGCTGGGCGTCGACGGAGGCTTGGTGTTGTGACGCTGTTGGGTGCGGGAGCTCGGCTGGTGGACGTGGCCGGGGGCCGCACGCTGGCGGGTGCGGAACTGTCGGCCGAGGTCGGCCGCCGGATGGAAGCCCTGGCGGAACTGCCCGTCGGCGTGGTGTTCGCGCGGATGTCCGTCGACCTGCCGAGCGTGCTGACCTACCTGGGCGCGTTCGAGTCCGGTCGCGCGATCGCGCTGATCGACCCGGCGCTGGACGTGGACGTGCTCGCCGGGCTCGTCGAACGCTTCCGCCCGGCCGCCGTGCTGTCCGCTTCGGGTGACGCGCCCGCGGGCTACACGACCCGCGGCGACGACTGGATCCGCTCGTCGGCCGACGGCGTCGCGCCGCACCCAGACCTCGCCGTGCTGCTCCCGACCAGCGGGTCCACCGGCAACCCGAAGCTCGTCCGGCTCTCGCGCCAGGCGATCCTGTCGAACGCCGACGCCATCGCGCAGGTGCTCCACATCGACGCCGACGAGGTCGCGCCCACCTGCCTGCCGCTGCACTACAGCTACGGCCTGTCGGTGCTGAACTCGCACCTGGTGCGCGACGCGACCGTCGTGATCGAGCCGTCCGGCGTGCTCGGCCGCGGCTTCTGGGACGCGGTGAACACCCACGGCGTGACGTCCCTCTCGGGCGTCCCGTACCACTACGAAATGCTGCGGCGGCTCAAGTTCGACCCCGCGAAGTACCCGACGCTGCGCACCCTGACGCAGGCCGGCGGGAAGCTGCGCGACGACCTGATCACCGAGTTCAACGACAAGATGATCGCCGTCGGCGGCCGGATGTACGTGATGTACGGCCAGACCGAGGCGGCCCCGCGGATGACGACGGTGCCCGCCGAGCGGCTGGCCGAAAAGCTCGGTTCCGCCGGGCCGGCGCTGCCGGGCGGCCGGTTCGCCGTCCGCCGCGACGACGGGTCGGAGACCACGCACCCGAAAATTGTCGGTGAGGTCGTCTACCGTGGGCCCAATGTGATGCTGGGTTACGCGGACGACGAGTCCGGCCTGGCCAAGGGTGACGAATGCGGCGGCGTGCTCGCCACCGGTGACCTCGGGTACCTGGACCAAGACGGGTTCCTGTTCATCACCGGCCGGCTCAAGCGCATCGGCAAGGTCTTCGGCAACCGCGTCAGCCTCGACGATCTCGAGCAGGCCGTCCGCACCGCGGCGGTCGGGATCGACGTCGTGGCGGCGGTGCCCGCCGGCGACAAGGTCGTGCTGTTCGCCGAGGGCGTCGGCAAGGACATCTGCAAGGACGCGTCGAAGGCGCTGTCCGAGCGGCTGCACCTGCACACGAGCGGGTTCGACGTGCGCCCGATCGACACCGTGCCGCTGCTGGCCAGCGGCAAGATCGACTACCGGTCGTTGGAGGCGAAGGTATGAGTGTGTTCACTCGGTCGCAGGCTGACCGGGAGGCGTTGCTGCTGCCCGAACTCGCCGCCCTGACCGCACACCACCGGGCGAATTCCGAGGGCTACGAACGGATCCTCTCGTCGCTCGGAATCGCGCCGAGCGCCCAGTTTGCGTCGATCGCCGACCTGCCGTGGCTGCCGGTGCGGATGTTCAAGACGCACGACCTGAAGTCCGTTCCGGACAGTGAGGTGTTCAAGACCCTCACCTCGTCCGGCACCACCGGCGCCGGCGCGTCGCGGATCTACCTCGACAAGGAAGCGGCGGGCGCGCAGACCAAGCAGCTGGGCGCGACCCTGCAGGAGGTCCTCGGCGGCGAGCGGCTGCCGATGCTGATGGTCGACACCATCGGCATCATCAAGAACCGCCGCTCGTTCTCCGCGCGCGGCGCGGGCGTGCTGGGCATGGCGAACTTCGGCCGCAAGCACACGTACGTGCTCGACGAAAACGACAAGCCGGACGTCGAAGCCGTCAAGAAGTTCCTGGCCGAGTACGGCGGCAAGCCGTTCCTGATCTTCGGCTTCACGTTCATGGTCTGGCAGTACCTCTACGAGGTCGCCCGGGAGCACCGGCTCGACCTCTCCAACGGCATCCTCGTCCACTCCGGTGGCTGGAAGAAGCTGATCGACCGCGCGGTCGACAACACCGAGTTCCGGCGCCGGTTCAAGGAGGACACCGGGCTCACCCGGATCCACAACTACTACGGGATGATCGAGCAGATCGGCACCGTGTTCCTCGAAGGCCCGTCCGGCAACTCGCTGTACTGCCCGGACTTCGCCGACGTCGTGATCCGCGACCCGGAGACGTGGGAAGAGCAGCCGGTGGGGGAGCCGGGCGTGATCGAGGTCGTCTCGACGCTGCCGCGGTCCTACCCCGGGCACGTGCTGCTCACCGAGGACCTCGGCGTCTACAACGGGATCGACGACGGCGACTGGCCGGGCAAGCACTTCTCCGTCCTCGGGCGGCTGCCGAAGGCCGAGGCCCGCGGCTGCTCCGACACGTTCTCGGGAGCGGCGGCGTGAGCACCCTTACCCAGCGTTTTCCGTTGGCCGACGCGGTTTCCGTGACCGACCTGGTCGGCGAGCTGCGCGCCGAGCCGCCCGGTGGCCGGTTGCGCGTCGGTGACCCGCGGGTCGTCGAGTTCGTCACGAAGTTCGCCCGCAAGCTGCTGGCGCCGGCCACCGCGCGCCGGTTCCCGGAGCTGGCGTCGCTCGGGTTCTTCCTGCGCAAGGGCGAGATCGCCAAGGCGTTGTCCACTTTGGACACCAAGGGTGGCGCACTGCGGTTCCCGCGCGGGCTCGTGTTCCACGTGCCGCCGGCGAACGTCGACACGATCTTCGTCTACTCGTGGGCGCTGTCCGCGCTGGCGGGCAACCACAACGTCGTGCGGGTGTCGTCGCGCTCGGCCGGGGCCGCGGAAGCGGTGCTGGAGGCGCTGAACGCCGCACTGTCCGAAGTGGACCCGGCTACGGCGGCGGCGATCACCGCCACCCAGCGGATGGTCACCTACGACCGCAGCGACGAGGTGAGCGGCGCCCTGTCGCTGGCCGCCGACCTGCGCGTCATCTGGGGCGGCGACGGTTCGGTCGCCGCACTGCGCAAGTATCCGCTCGCGCCGCACGCGCGTGACCTGACGTTCCCGGACCGCTCGTCGTTCGCCGTCGCGTCGGTGGCGGGCTGGCAGCGGGCGTCCGAAGCGGAACGCCGCGCGGCCGCCGAAGGCTTCTACAACGACTCGTACTGGTTCGACCAGGCCGCCTGCTCGTCACCGCGCGCGGTGTTCTGGGTCGGCGACGAAGACGGCGCCCGCGTCGCGGGCCAGGAGTTCCGCACGCTGCTGGCGCAGGTGCTCGTGACGAAGCAGCACGTCACCGAGCCGGCGATGGCGGTCCAGAAGCGCGTCTCGGCGTACGGCGCGGCGGTCGACGGCCTGGTCAAGGACATCTCCTTCGCGGGCAACGGGCTGGCCACGCTGGAGCTGACCGACCCGGCGACCATGCCGCGCGAGTGGCTCGGCGCCGGCACGTTCGCGAACGCGCGGGTCGCGTCTCTGTCCGATTTGGTCCCGACCGTCCTCCGCAAGGACCAGACGGTCGGCCAGTTCGGCTTTACCACGGAAGAGCTGACGGCGTTCGCGTACGAACTGGCCGGTCGCGGAGTCGACCGGATCGTGCCGTTCGGCTCGGCCCTGACGTTCTCGGCGGTCTGGGACGGTTACGATCTGCTGGCCGAGTTCAGCCGCCTGGTCACCGTGCAATGAGGCTTATTCAGCCGTCGGCCGCCGCATGACTTCTGCGGTGATCAGCACCATGCGGGCGGGCCGCGGCGGCCTGACCAGAATAAGCCTCAGACCTGAGGAGATGCGTCGATGACGACACTGGAGTCGCCGGAGTGGGAGACGCCGGCTGCCAAAAAGCAGCCGAAGTCCACCAAGGCGAAGATCCTCGACGTCGTCAGGTGGGTCGCGATGCTGCTGGTCATCGGCTTCGCGGCCAAGCAGCTCGCGGCGAACTGGGGTGAGTTCTGGCGCACCCTGCACGACGTGGCCTGGCAGTCGTCGCTGCTGAGCCTGGTGGCCCTGGTCGCGGCGATCATGGTGTCCACCTGGGGCTGGCAGGTGATGGTCGACGACCTGGGCAAGCCAATCGGCTACGCCCGCGGCGCGCAGATCTGCCTGGTCGGCTCGCTCGGCAAGTACGTGCCCGGCTCGGTCTGGGCGTACCTGCTGCAGATGGAGCTGGGCCGCAAGGCCGGCCTGGCCCGCGCCCGCATCTTCACCGGTTCACTGATCCAGCTCGGCGTCGGCATCGTGTCGGCGCTGGTCGTGTCGCTGCTGGCGGCGCCGGCGGTGTTCAGCAACAGCCCGCGCGCGCTGTGGCTGTTCGTGCTGATCCCGGTCGGCCTGGCGATGCTGCACCCGAAGATCCTGACGTGGGGCACGTCGCTGGTGCTGCGTGTGCTGCGCCGGCCGCCGCTGCAGCAGCCGCTGACCTGGAAGGTCGTCGGCAAGGTCTTCGGCGCCTCGACGGCGGCGTGGTGCCTGCAGGGCGTCCACCTGTGGCTCCTGGCGAACTCGGTGGGTACCCCCGGCATCAGCGGCTTCATCCTCTGCGTCGGCGCGATGGCCGTGGCGATGACGGTGGGCACGTTCGCGTTCATCCTGCCCAGCGGCGTCGGCGTCCGCGAAGTGGCCCAGGTCGCGGTCCTCACGGCGAGCGGCCTGACGGTCGGCCAGGCCACGGCGTTCGCGGTGGCTTCCCGGGTGATGTTCACGGTCGCGGACCTGCTGACGGCGGGCGGCGCGGCCCTCGCGGCCCGCTCGCTGCGCGGCAAGACCCCCGCAGCCGCCTGACCTGCCGATTCGCTCTTGGCCTGTGGACAACTAGCCCGCGGGAGCCTTCTTCGAAGCCGTAACTGGGGCCTTTCGTCACCGTGACGCAAGCGGGCTTTCCGGTGCTGTCACAGCATTCCACCCCGATTTCCGCACGATCGGGCAGCTACTCACAGGCCTGTACCCAAGTTGTCCACAGGCACTTGTGTACCTGTGGACAACTTCAGGGCCGGAGTCGATAAATCACCGCGTCCGAGTCACGCCAGACCTCCTGCAGGAACGGCTCCCCGGCCAGCCCGATCAGCCCCGGCTGGTACGGCTTGCCCGGCTCCGTGGACGGCTTCCCCAAGATCACCCAGCGCACGTTCAACCGCCGCACCGCCGCCCGCACCGCCGGGTCCGTCTCGTAGTCGCGGAACCGGTCGGCCAGCAGCAGGGCGTCCGACGGCGGGAGCGTCTCGTCGTAGTGCGCCGCCACCGTGCGGACGCCCGAGAGCGCGTACGTCCACGCCGTCCCGTCGAAGCGGTCGTTCATCGCCCACTCACCCGGCTTGGCCAGCTTGCCGAGCTCCTCCATCGCCGCCGCCTCGCCCGGCGTCACCCGCAGCTTCGCCGCGTCCGCGGCCTGGTAGCCCGCGGCCACCCGGGCGCCGTTGGACCGGAAGTACAGGCCGTTCGACAGCAGGACGAACCCCAGCAGCACCACCACCGCCACGGCGACCGCCGGTATCCGCGAGAACCGCGAAGACAGCCACGCCTGCGTCTCCGCCAAGCCGTGCGCCGCCAGGACGCACAGGGGGACCGCCGCCATCGCGAAGAACCGGTACGGGTCGTCCCACCACGGCCGCGACAGCGCCATCACCAGCGGGGCGTTCGACGACGCCACCGCCATGTACGCCAGGCCCGTCACCGCCGCCGTCAGGCCGATCCAGCGCAGCGCCCCCGCGCGGGCGAAGAACACGATGCCCAGGAACAACGCCACCGACAGCCAGATCTGCGGGTGCGGCTCCTGGTGCTGGAACCCGAGCAGCGCGCCCAGCGCCGTCGACGCGCGCCACTCGCTCGGCCAGCCGTAGTACGGCACCGCGCTGTTGGCCAGGCCCAGCGCCCCGAACAGCTGCAGCCACGCCACCAGCAGCGCCACCACCGCGATCGGCAGCAGGGCCAGCAGGTCGCGGCCGATCCGGCGCCACCCGCCGAGCCAGCGCTGGACCAGCAGCGGGCCGGCGAACAGGATCCCGCCGAACAACGTCGACGAGTGGACGCACAGCAGCCCGACCGCGGCCAGCAGCAGCACCAGCCCGGTGTCCGGCGCGACCCGCTCCAGGTACCGGCGCAGCGCGACCGCGCTCAACGGCGTCAGCGTCAGCCCCAGCGCGAACGGCAGCAGCGGGCCGCGGTCCATCGACTCGTAGACGCCCATCACCGGCGCCACCGCCGTCAGCGCGACGGCGCCGGCCAGCACCGCGCGGCCGCGGAACTCACGCACCAGCGTCACCAGTGACAGCGCCAGCAAACCCGGCAGCAGCACGGTGTTCGCGTCCAGCACCTCCGGGATCGACGCGCCGCTCAGCCGGTACGTCACGGCCGCCAGCAGGTGGTAGGCGTTGGGGTAGAACACCGGTGCCGCGTCGCCGTACCAGTTCACGTGGCCGGTGCCGAACAGGCCGCCGTCGCCGGTGTCGGCGATGTAGCGGACGGCGTTGCCGTGGTACACCGCGTCGAACCCCTGCGGCAGCGCGCCGAGGTGCCCCAGGCCGAGCAGCGTCGCGTAACCGCCGATCACCGCCGCGAACAGCAGGCACGCCCCCACCGCGAGGTGCCCGCGCCGCGCCCACAGCCCCGGTCCAGGCTCCGGCGGCCGGCGGCGCACGGTCAGTTTCCGGACCCCGGAAGCGATCGCGACGAACACGACGGTCGACACGGCGTAGGTCAGCGGGGTGAACGACAGGCCTGCCGCCGCGGTCCACGGTCCGGTCAGCCCGCCGACGGCGTAGCTCAGCAACGGCGTCAGCCCGGCCAGGGCCCAGCCGCGCACGCCCGCCGCGTACCCGGTCAGGAGGCCCGGGACGGCGATGACGGCAATGGCAACGCAGACGGAGAGCACGCTGGAGACTAAGCCGACAACGGCCGGCCGGACAGCCCGGGGGACGGCCCTGATCAGGGCTTTTGCGCGTGATTTCGAAGGCGTCGCGGGAATCGTCGGAATTGCCACCCGATCGGGTTATATTGGCCCGGGGTTCGCCTCCCGATGCCCGATAACCTGGCGGGGCCGGCAGGGCGACGAGGTGAGGGGGCCGGGTGGTCTACGCGGTCGTGGTGGCGTGGCTGGTGCTCGCCGCGATCGTGGTGCTGACCTGGGGCCGGCTGGGCACCGACCGTGGGCTGCGCGGGGTCGTCCTCACCCTCACGCTGGGTCTCTCGCTGCTGCACCAGCTGTTGTTCGCGACCGTCACGGAAGACGCGCTCGTTTCGTTCCGGTACGCGATGAACATCGCCGACGGCAACGGCCCGGTCTTCAACCCCGGTGAACGCGTCGAGGGTTATACGAACTTCTTCTGGCTGGTGCTGATCGCCCTTCCGCGCGCCGCATTCGGCGCCGACGTGCAAACCACCGCCGTCGTGTTCGGAGTTCTCTCGGCCCTCGGTTGTGTGTTGCTTTCCTACTTCCTCGTCAACCGGGTGGTCGCGGCCGCGACGCCGGAGGGCACCGAGCCGCGGCCGGCGATCGGGGTCGCCGCCGCGGTGCTGACGGCGGCCGCCGGCGGGCTGGCCGTCTACGGGCCGTCCGGCTCCGAGGTGCCGTTGTTCGTGCTCCTCGTCCTCGCCGTCTGCTACTCGCTCGCCGCGCGCCGCCCGGTCGTGGCCGGGGTGCTCGTCGCGTTCGCGGTGATGACCAGCCCGACCGGCCTGGTGGTCGGCGTCCTCGGCGGTCTCTGGCTGGCCGGTGCCGCCGTGAAGAAGCAGCACAGCTGGTGGGCGCCCGCGGGCTACACGCTGGGCGCGCTCGTGTTCCTCATCCCCCGGCTGGCCTGGCGGCTGACGTTCTACCAGCACTACGTCCCCGCGCCGCTGGCCGCGAAACTCGGCGGCCCGTTCGGCGCGCAGGTGGCGGGCGGCTGGCCGTACCTGTCCGGGTTCGCCTTGGTGCACCAGGGTTTTCTGCTGCTCGCGCTGGTCGCCGCGGTCGCGCTGCTGCTGCGTCGCGCGGCCGGTGCCGCGCTGGAGTCCCGGGCGCTGATCTGGCTGATGTTCGCCATGACGGCGGGCCTCGCCGCCGCGGCCGTCCTGTCGGGCGGCGACGCGGGGCCGTCGTGGCGGCTGCTGGCCGCGGTGCCGCCCCTGCTCTCGGTCGGGTCCGTCGCGGCGTACGGCGTGCTGACGGCGGACGTCGACGGGAAGCCGTCACCCCGGCCGCGCGCCTGGCCCGCCGGCACCCGGCTGGTCCCGGTGACCGCCTGCGGCCTGGCCGGGATCGCCGTGCTCGTCTCGGTGTTCAGCCCCGAGATGCTCGGCCGGGTGCGCGACTGGCACACCTACGGCACCGAGCTCACCGAGATCGGCGGCTGGCTGGGCACGTACCTGCCGCCGGGGTCCGTGGTCAGCGCCGCCGCGCCCGGCGCGCTCTCGGCCCGCGGCGGGCAGCTGCTCATCGTCGACGTCCTCGGCCGCACCGACGACCACATCGCGCGGGACGGAACGCACGACGGCGGGTACGCCACGGACTACGACTACGTCGTCAACGGCCGCCGGCCGACCGTCGCCGTGCCCGCCGACGGCGGTTACGCCGACAGCCAGCACTGCACCATCGACCCCGTCTACGCGGGCCAGTACGAGGTCGCGACGTTCCGCCGGGTCGGCACGCCGTACTGGGTCTCCGTCTACCCGCGGGTCGAGCAGGCGAAGTCCGTGGTCGACGACCTCGACAAGGATCCGGACTTCCGCTACGTACCCTGTCCTTCGTGAAACTCGACGTCCCGAAGCAGCGGCTGACCTCCGAGGCCGCGCTCGGGATCGGGGTCTTCGCGGCGTCGTTCACCCTGTTCGTGGTGCGGTTCCTGGTGCCGCGCCCGATCGCGATGTCCAACAACGGCGACGGCCTGCGCGTGCTCTGCGGCGCCGGCATCACCTGGCACGGCGGGCCCGAGCCGTTCATCCACCTCGCCTACAGCGCCCCGCCCGGCGCGGCGCCGTGCCGGCCCACCTACCTGCTGACGCAGAGCTGGCTGGCCGACCTGGCCGTCCGGCTCGGCGGCCTCTTCGGCTTCCACGCGACGCTGAGCCTGGTCGTCCTCGGCCTGCTCAGCAGCCTGATCGCCGCCGCGGCCGTCGCCGCGATCGTGCTCGGCCTGCCCTACGGCCGGCGGGCGCGCCTCGCCGTGGCGGCCGGGCTGCTGCTGGTCGTCGCCGATTCGGCGTTCTTCGGGTACTTCGCGGCGGTGCTCGGTGAAGGCGCGGCCTTCCTCGGGCTGCTGCTGATCGCCGGCGGCCTGCTGCTCACCGCGCGGGACGGCCGGTGGAGCTACGCGGGCATGGCCGTGACGCTCGCCGGTGGCGTCCTGGCGGTCAACGCCAAGGTCCAGACGCTGACCATCCTGCCGATCCTGGTGGTCGCGATCCTGCTGGTCCGCCCGGGCACGCTGCGCGGGGCCCGGCGCTGGGCGGCGGCGGTGCTGGTCATCGGCGCGCTCGGAGCCGTGACGCTCGCCGCGCAGCTGAGCGTCGAGCCCGCCGTCACCCCCGAGGGCACGCTCGCCGAACTGCCCGGCGACGACTCGCGCGAGATCAACATGTTCAACACGATCTTCCTGAACATCGTCGACGGCCGGCACGACACCCAGGCCGACCTGGCGGACCTCGGGCTGCCGCCGTCGTTCGCGCAGTACGCGGGCAACGGCTGGTGGCACCCGCACCCGGCGCGGATCGACCCGCTCTACCCGGCCTACCGCGACCGGATGGACCGCGCGAACGTCATCGCCTACTTCGCGAGCCACCCCGGCCGGACGCTCGGGGTGCTGAACCGCGCCGCGACCGACCAGCTCACCGCGCGGCCGGACTACCTCGGCAGCTTCGACGAGTCGGCGGGCTTCGCGCCGCACGCGCAGGAGCACCGGGTGCCGGTCGTGTCGTGGCTGACCCGGCTGATCGCGCCGCTCGGGCTGTTCGCGCTGGTGCCGCTGTGGCTCCTGGTGGCGGCCCGGGCGTGGCGTCAGCGCCGGGCCGCGCTGGGCGTCGTGCTGGCTTTCCTGCTGGTCGTCTCGGTGACGCAGTTCGGCATGGCGGCGCTCGGCGACGGCATCGAAGGCGTCAAGCACCAGTCCGTCGCGCTGTTCACGCTGCTGCTGGCCCTGGTGCTCGCCGTGCCCGGCCGGCGGGCCGGCGTGCGGGCGGCGTGAGGTTCGCCCGGTTTGTGTTCTTCCCCGCTGAACCCACGGCCCCAACCTACGGTCCCGTAACCTGACAGGATGGCTGACTTCGTGTACCCGCCCGTGATCGCGGCGGCCCGGACGATGTTCCGGGTACTGGACAACCGCATCCGGATCGAGGGCGCGGAGCACATCCCGCGCACCGGCGGCGCGGTCATCGCGTGCAACCACGTGAGCTACCTGGACTTCATCTTCTGCGGCCTCGGCGCGCGCCCGGCCAAGCGGCTGACGCGGTTCATGGCGAAGCAGGAGATCTTCGACAACAAGATCGCCGGGCCGTTGATGCGCGGGATGCACCACATCCCCGTCGACCGCGCCGCGGGCATCGCCTCCTACCGCGAGGCCCTCCAGAAGCTGAAGGACGGCGAGGTCGTCGGCGTCTTCCCGGAGGCGACCATCAGCCGGTCGTTCACCGTCAAGGAGATCAAGTCGGGCGCCGTCCGGATGGCCGCGGCGGCGAACGTCCCGGTCGTGCCGATGGCGCTGTGGGGCACCCAGCGGCTCTGGACGAAGGGCCGGCCGAAGGACCTGACGCGCCGGCACGTGCCGGTCTCGATCCTCATCGGCGAGCCGATGCACCCGGCGAAGGGCGACGACTGGGACGTCGTGACGAAGGAGCTGCGCGACCGGATGAGCGCGCTCGTCGACCGCGCCCAGGCCGACTACCCGGACCGCCCCGCGTCCGACGAGGAACGCTGGTGGCTGCCCGCCCACCTGGGCGGGACCGCGCCCACGCCGGAAGAAGCGGCCGAGCTCGACAACCGCTCCTGACGCCTCAGAACCAGCGCTCGAGGACCTGCGCGACGCCGTCGTCCCCGGCCGGGCCGGTGACCTCGTCGGCCACGCCGAGCACCGCCGGGTGGCCGTTCTCCATCGCCACGCCGTGGCCGGCCCAGCTGAGCATCTCGAGGTCGTTGGGCATGTCGCCGAAGGCGATCACCCGGTCGGCCGGGACCTCGAACCGCGCGGCGACGTCGGCGAGGCCGGTCGCCTTGGTGATGCCGTGGGCGGCGATCTCGACCAGCCCGCCGGACGACGAGTAGGTGGCGTCGACCTCGCGGTCGAACAGCGAGTTCACGGCTTCGGCCATCTCCTCGGACGTCATGCCGCGGTGGCTGACCAGCAGCTTGATCGCCGGGTGCCCGAGCACCTCGGCGCGCGGCCCGGTGCGGCCTTCGTTGTCGCCCCACGGGTTGTGGTAGTCCGGCTCGATCACGAAGTTGCGCATGTCGTGGTCCACCGCGCCGACAGCGACGCGCTCCGAGGCCAGCCGGCAGCCGGGCAGCGCCTTGTCCAGCGCGCTCGCGATGTCGTGCAGCAGCGACGGTTCGAGCAGGCCGTGGACCTCGACGATCTCCTCGGTGCCGCAGTCGTAGAGCACGGCGCCGTTGGCGCACACCGCGTACCCGGTCAGCTCGAGCGGCCGCGCGATCGGCGCGATCCAGCGCGGCGGCCGGCCGCTGGCCAGTACGAACGGCACGCCGGCCTCGATCACCCGGCGCACGGTCGCGATCGTGCGCTCGCTGAGGGCTTCGGACGGGCCGAGCAGGGTGCCGTCGACGTCGGACGCGATCAGAAGGGGTCTCTCCACCCCGTCATTGTCCCTGACACGTCCGGGTGAGGTTCCGCCCGTCTGCGCGAATGTCGGTGGTTGCCTATAACTTCCGACCTTCCTCCCCACCGCCACCCTCAACGGAAAAGCTTCGCTTCACTGTTACGTTCCGCACTGTGCGAGTAGGCATCGTGATTCTCCCGGAAGATCGTTGGTGGGCCGCCGAGCCGAAGTGGCGGGCGGCCGAGGAGTACGGCTTCGACCACGCGTGGACGTACGACCACCTGGGCTGGCGCAACCTGGTCGACGGCCCGTGGTTCTCCGCGATCCCGACCCTGACCGCGGCGGCGATGGTGACCTCCCGCATCCGGCTCGGCACCTTCGTGGCGTCGCCGGTCGCGCGGCACCCCGTGCCGTTCACGCGCGAGCTGACCACCCTCGACGACGTCTCCGACGGCCGGTTCGTCCTCGGCGTCGGCGCGGGTGTCGACCACCGGCACTACGACGGCGAGGTGCTCGCCGCGCCGGAGCTGACGACCAAGCAGCGCGTCGACCGCTTCACGGAGTTCGTCGAGTCGCTCGACGGGCTGCTGATGACCGACAAGTTCGACTTCGACGGCGAGTACTACAAGGCCCGCGGCGCCCGGAACCTGCCGGGCACCGTCCAGCGGCCGCGGCTGCCGTTCGTGGTCGCGGCCAACGGCCCGCGCACGATGACGCTCGCGGCCCGGTTCGGCGCGGGCTGGGTGACCACCGGCAAGGGCGGCGAGACCGTCGACGCCTGGTGGCGCGGGATCAAGGAACTGACCGAGGTCTTCGACGAGCGCCTCGACGCCGTCGGCCGGGAGCGGGCGGGCATCCAGCGTCACCTCAGCCTGGACTCGTGCCCGGTGTTCTCGCTGAGCAGCGTGGAGGCGTTCCGCGACGCGGCCGGGCGCGCGGGCGAGCTGGGCTTCACCGACGTCATCTCGCACTGGCCGCGGTCGTCGTCGCCGTACGAAGGCCACGAAGCCGTGCTGGAGCAGGTGGCGAGCGACGTCCTGCCGGAGCTGCACGCTGGGCCGAACGGGTGACATCCGGGTAGCCGGGAAACCGATTGCCGTCCCTCAGGCGTCCTTCAGAGCAGACGTCAAGGATCACCCCGGGGGTGGTTGGGGGACGGGAGGCCCTCGTGGCCGCGGCACGGGGCGCCGCGGCCACGAGGGCTTTGTCTACTTGGTGATCCGGTAGATGACGGCGCCCGGGTTCCGGTAGACGACGCTCACGAAGTCCAGCCCGTCCAGCTTCTGCAGGCCCGGCGAGATGGGCGTGTCCCGGCGGATCGTGCCGCTGCCGACCAGCACGTAGTGCACGTTGAGCTGCCGCGCCACCGCGCGGACCCGGGGGTCGGTGTCGTAGTCGCGGAAGTGCGCCGCCAGGTAGACGGCGTCGGGGTTCACCGCGCCGGCGTCGTAGTGCGCGGCCACCGGGTGCACGCCGGTCAGCGCGTACATCCAGGCCGTGCCGTCGAGGCGGTCGTTGAGCACCTTCTGGTCGCCGGGGATGCCCAGCGTGCCCAGCCGGTCCATCGCGTCGATCTCGTCCTGGCTGACCGGCGGGACCACCTCGCCGGGCAGGCCGTTGTAGTAGAGCAGCGACACCGTCTTGGCGTTGGCCGCGCGGTAGAACCCGCCGGTCAGCACGCCCATCGCGACCACGATCAGCACCGCCGTCGCCAGCCCGACCCGGCCGGTCAGCCACGGCCGCGCGCGCACCCAGGCGCGTCCGTCGGCGAGCTTCGCCAGCCACCGCTGGGCCTCGCTCATGCCGTGCGCCGCGATCAGGCACATCGGGATCGCCGCCAGCGCCATCAGCCGGAACCGGTCGTTCCACCACGGCCGCGAGAGCGAGATCACCCAGTCTTCGCCGCCGAAGCACGCGACGACGACGAACAGCGCCGACAGGCCCAGTGCCGAGAGCATCACCCAGCGCAGCCGCCGCAGCGCCACCAGCGTGAGCGCGCCGAACGCCAGGAACACCGTGAGCCAGATCTGCGGCACCGGCAGCACCTGCTTGAACGTCGCCAGCATGGCCAGGGCCTTCCACACCGCCATGTGCGAGCCCCACGGGTGGTACGGGTACGACCCGGACGTGAAGGTGATCGCGCCCAGGATGTGCGGCGCGGCCAGCAGGCCCGCCCCGGCCATCACCGGGATCATCTTCAGGACGTCGCCGCCCGCGACGCGCCAGGCGGCCTTGCCGTCGGGGACGCCGTCGACGCGGCGGCCGCGCACCGCCCGGTACCAGCGCTGCACGACCAGCGGCAACGCGAACAGGATCGCGCCGAACAACGCGCTCGAGTGCGCGGCGAGCAGCCCCGCCGCGCTCAGGGCCAGCACCGCGCCGGTGTCGACGCCCGGCCGGACGACGAACCGCTGCAGCGCGACCGCGGCCAGCGGCGTCAGGACGATGCCCAGCGCGAACGGCAGCAGCCCGCTCGACACCGACTCGTACGCGCCGGTGGTGGCGCCGCCGGCGACCAGCGCGGCGCAGCCCGCGAACACCGCGCGGCCGCCGAGCTGGCGCACCAGCGCGACCATGGCCAGCGCGAACAGCCCGGCGATCGGCATCGTGACGGCGTTCAGCGTGACCGGGATCGACGTCCCGGACAGCTGGTAGACCAGCGCGCCGACCAGGTGGTAGGCGTTCGGGTAGAACGAGCCGTCGGGGTACCAGTTGAGGGTGCCCATGCCGGTCAGCGAGCCGTCGCCGGTGTCGGCGATGTAGCGGATGCCGTTGGCGTGGAAGACGGTGTCCCAGCGCTGGAAGACGGCGGTCGTGCCGCCGCGCCCGGACACCACCACGGCGATCGACACCGCCGTCGCGATCCCGACGCAGCCGGCGACGGCGAGGTGCGCCCGGCGGGTCCACGCCTGGTGCGGCTCCTCGGCGCCCGGCGTCATCCACCCCCGGGCCACGGCCAGCCGGCGCAGGCCGTACAGCACGGCCGCGAGCAGCAGCGTGCACGCGGCGACGCTGAGCGGGCCGTACGGCACGTGGGCGATCGCCAGCCAGGGTCCGGCCAGGCCGGTGATGGCGTAGCTGAGCAGCGGCGCGAGGCCCGCGAGGGCCCAGCCGCGCAGGCCGGCGGCCCACCCGACGACGCCGCCGGGGACCGCCAGCACGGCCACGTAGGTGGCCACGGCGGCGAAGTAGCTCCAGAAGTCCTCGGGTGCAGGCACTGCTTTCCAGGTGTGTCGTAGGCCGAAATGTGATAGTCGGGTGCGGGCCGGGATACCGACCTGCGTACCCTCGACGCCCGTGAGCGCGCACACGAACCCCGCCAAGATTACTGAAGCCGATTTCGCAGGTTACGACCTCGTCGTCGTCGGGTCCGGATTCTTCGGCCTGACCGTCGCCGAACGGGCCGCGGCCGAGCTGGGCAAGAAGGTCCTCATCCTCGAGCGGCGCAGCCACATCGGCGGCAACGCCTACTCGGAGGCCGAGCCCGAGACCGGCATCGAGGTGCACAAGTACGGTGCGCACCTGTTCCACACGTCGAACAAGCGCGTGTGGGAGTACGTGAACCGGTTCACCGAGTTCACCGGCTACCAGCACCGCGTCTTCGCCCGGGTCAAGGACCAGGTCTACTCGTTCCCGATGAACCTGGCGCTGATCAACCAGTTCTTCGGCAAGGCGCACACCCCGGACGAGGCCCGCGAGCTCATCGCCAAGCAGTCGTCCGAGTTCGAGACCGACACGGCGGAGAACCTCGAGGAGAAGGCCATCTCGCTGGTCGGCCGGCCCCTCTACGAGGCGTTCATCCGCGGGTACACCGCGAAGCAGTGGGAGAACGACCCCAAGAACCTCGGCGCGAACATCATCACGCGCCTGCCGGTCCGCTACACCTACGACAACCGGTACTTCAACGACACCTATGAGGGCCTGCCCGTCAACGGGTACACCGCGTGGCTCGAGAAGATGGCCGAGCACGAGAACATCGACATCCGGCTGAACGTCGACTACTTCGACGTCCGCGAGCACATCCCGGCGGGCACCCCGACCGTCTACACCGGGCCGCTGGACCGCTACTTCGGCTACTCGGCGGGCCGGTTCACCTGGCGCACCGTCGACTTCGAGTCCGAGGTCGCCGAGACCGGTGACTTCCAGGGCGCCCCGGTCGTCAACTACAACGACCAGGAAGTGCCCTACACCCGGATCATCGAGTTCCGGCACTTCCACCCGGAGCGGGACTACCCCAAGGACAAGACGGTCATCTTCCGCGAGTTCTCCCGCTTCGCGAAGGAAGAGGACGAGCCGTACTACCCGATCAACACCCCGGACAACCGCGAGAAGCTCGAGGCCTACCGCGAGCTGGCGAAGACCGAGGCGCGCGAGAAGAACGTCCTGTTCGGCGGCCGGCTGGGCACGTACAAGTACCTCGACATGCACATGGCCATCGGGTCGGCGCTCTCGGCGTTCGACAACAAGATCGCCCCGCACCTGACCGACGGCGCACCGCTCGACGGGTCCCTCGATGCTTGAGAAGGGCGCCCCGAAGGGCGAGGTCGCCGTCCTCTCGAAGGCGCAGGGCTTTCTGAAGAGTGACGTTTCGGTGAAAGCCGCGCGCGGCATGTCGCACTTCGGTGAGCACGCCATCGGCTGGTTCAGCATCGGCCTGATCGGTGCCGCGGTCGACAAGAAGCGGCGCAAGGACTGGCTGATCGCGTCGGCGGGCGTCGTCGGCGCCCACGCGGCGTCGATCGCGGTGAAACGCGTGGTCAGGCGGCCGCGTCCGGACCACCCGAGCGTGGAGGTTCTGGTCGGCACGCCGAGCAAGCTGAGCTTCCCGTCGTCGCACGCGACGTCCACGACGGCGGCGGCGGTGCTCTACTCCGGATTGACCGGGCGTAACCTGGTGCCCGCCCTGGTACCGCCGATGCTCGCCTCGCGGCTCGTGCTCGGCGTTCACTATCCGACAGACGTTCTGGCCGGTGCGGCCCTCGGGGGGCTCGTCGGTGGTCTGATACGACGGAAGCTGAAGAAGAACCCATGAGCGAGACGACCGAGCAGCGCAACAGCGACGAAGCGGCCGTGACTCCTGAGGCACCGGAGACACCGGTGACGGCGGAGACGACAGCGGGGACCGCGACACGCGGCCCGTTCGGCCTGGTCGGCGGCGTGATCAAGACCGCACGTCCGCGCCAGTGGGTGAAGAACGTGCTGGTCTTCGCGGCGCCGTTCTTCGCCTTCTCGAAATCGACCGACCGCACGGGCCTGCTGCTCGACGCGATCGTCGCCTTCGTGGCCTTCTCGCTGGTGGCGAGCTCGGTCTACCTCATCAACGACGCGGTCGACGTCGAGGCCGACAAGGCGCACCCGACCAAGCGGAACCGGCCGATCGCGGCCGGGATCGTGCCGGTGCCCGTCGCGTACGGGTCCGCGGTCGTGTTCTTCCTCGCCGGCCTCGGCGTCTCGTTCCTCGCCAGCTGGCAGCTGGCGGTCGTGCTGGCGGTCTACGAAGCCGTCCAGCTCGGCTACTGCTTCGGCCTCAAGCACCAGCCGGTGGTCGACCTGGCCATCGTCGGCTCGGGCTTCCTGATGCGCTCGATCGCCGGTGGCGTCGCGGGCGGCCTGGCGCTCTCGCAGTGGTTCCTGCTGGTCACGGCGTTCGGCTCGCTGTTCATGGTGGCCGGCAAGCGCTACGCGGAGATCATGCTGTTCGAGCGCACCGGGGCGAAGATCCGGTCGTCGCTGAAGAAGTACTCGGCCAGCTACCTGCGGTTCGTCTGGGCGACGTCGGCGGCGATCCTGATCATGTCGTACTGCCTGTGGGCGTTCGAGATCCGCCAGACCGAGCACAACTCGGTGTGGGCGCTGATCTCGATGGTGCCGTTCGTGGTGGCGGTGCTGCGCTACGCGGTGGACGTCGACGGCGGCATCGCGGGCGAGCCCGAGGAGATCGCGCTCAAGGACCGCGTGCTCCAGGTGCTCGGCCTGACCTGGGTGGCCACGCTGTTCCTGTCGTTCTACCTGTGAAGTCTCATGGCCGATCGACAGGTTGGCTTCAGGTTCAGCACAGCTGACGGGGTCACCCTGAGGTGGTGGGGGCGGGCAGCGCGCTCGTCCCCGTAGACCACAGGAGCGACCATGACCGACCAGCCGCGCGACCCGAACCAGGTCCCGCCGAACGCGGGCGCGGAGCAACCGGCCGCCGAACAGCCCACGGCCCAGGCCGGCGCGGCTGAGCAACCGGCCACGGCTCAGCCCGGGCAACCCGCAGCCTCGCAGCCGTCCGCCGCGGCTGCAGCCGGGCAGCCGGGGGCCGAGCAACCGACTGCTGTGCAGCCTTCCGCCGCGTCTGCGACCGGGCAACCGGCAGCCGAGCAGCCCACCGCCGTGCAGCCTTCCGCCGCGTCTGCGGCCGGACAGCCGGGAGCCGAGCAACCGACTGCCGTGCAGCCGTCCGCCGCGCAACCGGCGGCTGGGCAACCGGCCACCGGGCAGCCGTCATCCGGGCAGCCGACCATGACGCTGCCGTCCGCTGGGCCACCGTCCACGGCCGCGCCCGGCCAGCCCGGTGCAGCGGCCCAGCCCGGCGCTGCTCCGGCGGCCGACCAGACCGCCGCCCACGGCCAGCAGGGCCCGCCCACCCCTCAGCTCAACCAGCCCGGCCCCGGGCAGGCCTACGGCGCTCCCGGCCCGGGCTACGGCGCCTGGGGCGCCCCCACGGCGGCGGCCGCACCACGGCAGTCCGGCGGGTTCCGCCGGTTCGTCGGGCACCGCGCCACCCAGCTCGTCGTCGTCGGGATCCTCGGGCTCCTGATCGGCGGCGGCATCGTCGGCGGGATCGCGGCGGCCACGAGCCACGGCGGCGGCCCCCGCGACGGCCGTCCGGGCATCCACCGCCAGTACTCCGGCCCCGGCCCCGGCGCCGGCCCGGGCGTGGACGGCCGCGGCGGCTTCGGCAACCGCGGCGGCGGCAACTCCGGCAACACCAACCCGGGCAACACCAACCCGGGCAACCTCAACGGCAGCACCAACGGCACGAACGGCTCCGGAGCCGGTATCTGACCCACCCCAGAGCCGTCACTTTCGCCGTGAAAGTGACGGCTCTGGTGTCACTTGATACCGGTCAGATCACGTTCGCGTCACGAGCAGAGTACGGTGTTCGTGATGCGAAGCGCCTCCGCAGAACTCGACGAGGCCACCGGTGCGCTGCCGGTGGCCCGGCCCGTCACCCGTCCGTGGATCCTCCCGGCGGGTGCCGCGGTGGCGTCCGCCGTGGTGTTCGCCCTGGTCAGCCGCCATCTGATCGATGACACGTACATCACGCTGTCCTACGCCAAGAACCTCGCCTTCCACGCGCACTGGGGCCTGATCGAGCAGGGCACGGCGAACACCGCGACGTCCCCGCTCAACGTGCTGGCCCTCGCCGCGGTCACGTTCGTCGTGCGCGACGCCGTGGTGGCCGCCGGGATCGTGTTCGTCGCCGCGCAGGTGGGGCTCGTGCTCGGGCTGCGCCGGCTGGCCGGGCGCGCCGGCCTGCCGCCGGCGTTCGCGCCCCTGACGTTCGCCTTGCTGCTGGTCAACCCGCTGCTGCTGTCGTCGGTCGGCCTGGAGGTGGCGCTCGGCGCCACCGGCGTCGTCTGGACGCTCGTCTACGCGGGGGAGCGCCGGCCGGGCCGGCTGGGGCTCGTGATCGGGCTGCTCGCGCTGGTCCGGATCGACCTGCTGCTCATCGCGCTCGTGGTGTTCCTGGCCCGCCGCGAGTTCTGGGACGGCATCTGGCGGACGGTCTTCGGCGCCCTCGCCGTGACGCTCCCGTGGTTCGGCTTCAGCTGGCTGGTGCTCGGCTCGGCCGTGCCGGACACGCTGGTCATCAAGATCAGCCAGCAGTCGTGGGGCCCGTTCAGCTTCACCAACGGCCCGCTCCTCTACTGGCGCAACTTCCCGGCCGCGGCCACGCTGTCGTTCCTGCCGCTGCTGCTCGGCGGCCTGGTCGGGCTGCTCTGGCTGGTCCAGCTCCGCCGTGGCTCGGCGACGGCCCGCCGCCTGAGGCCGTTCGCGATGCTCGCCGTCGCGGGCGCGTTGCACTACCTCGCCTACAGCCAGCTGGGCGTCCCGCCGTACCACTGGTACTACGCGCCGAGCATCATCGGCGCGACGATCTTCCTGGGCGCCTGCGTCACGGCGGCGCCGCACCGGGCGAAGCAGGCCGCCTGGACCGGCGCCGGCGCGGTGCTCGCCGCGAGCGTCGCGGTGTACGTGCTGCCGGGCGTCCCGCGCCAGTTCGCGCCGATCACCAGCAACCACGCGTCGACGACGGAGTACCGCGAGATCGGCCAGGAACTGGCGGCGATCGCCCACGGCCGCACGGTCGAGACGGCGGGCGAGGTCGGCGCGCTGGCGTACGCGTGCGACTGCGAGCTGGTGGACGAGTTCTCCGACCGCGGCGCGGTCGACCCGGCGATCGCCGAGACGAAACGCCGCAGCGGCGAGCTGGGCCGCGCGCTGCTCGAGGCCAACTTCCACAACTTCGACCACAGCGTCGCCCCGATCAGCCCGCAGCTGGTCCTGGCGACGACCCGCCACGCCCCGCCGTCGACAGCGCTGGCGAGCTGGCGCATCGACTCGCCGTGGATGGGCCGGCAGAACCTCTACCTGATGCCCGCGCCGGCCCCCGGAAGCTGACCTGCCGGCGTTTGTCCACAAGCGACGGCAGATGTGGACAACTCGGCCCGCCGGCGGCTTTGAAGCCGGTTTCACCGCCCGGCGCCGATAGACTGGAACTGGGCACGCCCCCCTGGAGGAGGGCGTGGGTGGGGCCCGCTCCGGGAGTCAGCTCCGCAGCGCGGTGACGTCGAGGGTGAGCGTGAACTCGCGGCCGCCCATGCGCTTGCCGTACGTGAGGCCGAACGCGAAGCGGTCGACGACCGTTGCCGCGCGGGCCGTGAAGCCGTCCGGTGTCAATGTGACCGCGTCGATCTCGCACTGGACTCGGCCCGCCGTCCCGCGGACCGTCACGATGCCGTCCAGCAGCCAGCGCGTGCCGTCCTGGCGGGGGTGGCCCTCGGTGAACGTGATCACCGGGTGCTCGCGGCCGTGCAGGAAGCGGCGGGACTGCAGTTCGGTGTCGCGCAGCCGGTCGCCGGTCGCGAGGCCCGTCGCGTCGATCTCCGCCGTCACCAGCGACGCCGTGACCGGGTCGCCGACGAGCACCGTGCCGCCGGCCAGCGGGAACTCGCCGGTCACCGTCGACATGCCGAACAGGTGCGTGCCGGACACGCCGACCCGGCACCGCGCCGGGGCGAGCCGGTACTCGCCGGGTGGCGGGATCTCGATCATCGGCGCGCCCACATCCGGTTCATCGTGCCCTCCCGCGCGAGCAGCACCTGGGTGACCACCTGGAGCACCACGAAACTCGCGATCGACAGCACCGTATCGAGCCCGGGCACGCTGTCCACCGGGAACGTGTACGCCAGCGCCACGCTCAGCCCGCTGTGCACCAGCCCGCCGACGCCCCAGACCACCGTCAGCACGCGCCAGACCCGGCGGAACGACGGCGTGTCCGCCCACCGCGCCTCCAGCGTGTCGGCGCGGTGGGGAATCAGCGCCAGCACGGCCTGGTACGTCGTCGGGCGGCGGCCCACCCACAGGCTCGCCAGCATCCAGACGCTGAACAGGATGCTGAACCACGCGCTCCGGACCAGCTGCAGCCGCGCGTCGCCGGTCAGCAGCGACGTCACCAGCCCGATCGCGACGACGAACAGCACGAACAAGCCCATGCCGTCGACCCGCCGGTGCCGCAGCGCCAGGTACAGCATCCGCAGCGCCGGCGGGAGGCCGCTGAACGCCAGCGCCCAGATCGGCGCGACGTCGAACGCCCGCAGCAGGTAGTACCCGCCGACCGGCGCGGCGATGTCGCAGAACAGCGCGACGAGCGATTTCCCCATGCCCCGAGCTTCGCGGCCGGGCCGAACCGGGGCCATCGTCGACCTGGCTCCTACGCATCCACCGTCCGGTTGATGCCGGCGATCAACCGCTTCCGGGTGAGCTTCACGCCGAGCAGCAGGCAGCCGACGGTCAGCGCGGTGTCCAGGAACGGCACGACGTCGACCGGCAGGGTGAACGCCATCAGCACGACGGCACAGCCGAGCAGCACGCCGCCCACGCCCCACCAGAGGGTCACCGTGCGCCACGGCTGCCGGAAGCCCTCGTCGGCGGCCCAGCCGGCCTCGAGTTCGGCGGCGCGGGCCGGCTGGAGCGTGCAGATCGCCCGGAACAGGAACGGCCGCCGTCCGACGACCAGGCTCCCCAGCATCAGCCCGCCCAGCAGCAGCCCGACCCAGGCGCTGCGGACCAGCAGCAGCCGCGGGTCGCCGGAGATCAGCGCCACCGCGCCGTTGACCACGAGCACGGCCAGCACGAACGCGCCGATCGGGTCGATCCGGCGGTGCCGCACCAGGACGTACCCGGAGCGGATCGCCGGCGGCAGCGCGCTGACCAGCAGCGCCCACAGCGCGTCGACGTCGAAGGAGCGCAGGACGTAGAACAGGGCCATCGGGAGCGCGACGTCGCGCAGGAGCATCGTCAGCCGGGCGCGGTCACTCGAGGTGTTCGTCATGACGACAGTCTGTTTCGACGGGAGTCACGACACATCGGCTCGCGGGTCGGGCCCGGATGGAAATCCGGCTCCACCCGCGGGTGGAGGCCCCAGGAGAGATCTCAGATGGGGAGCTTGCGGAAGATCGGCCGCGGGACGTGCCGCAGCGCCGACATCACCAGCCGGAACGGCGCCGGTGCCCACACCAGGTCCTTGCCGGCGCGAGCGGCCGACACGGCGATGTCAGCGACCTGCTCGGCCGTCTGCGCCAGCGGGGCGTCCTTCATGCCCTCGGTCATCTTCGTCTTGACGTGGCCCGGGCGGACGACGGTCACCTTCGCGCCGTGCGGCGCGAGGGCCTCGCCGAGGCCCAGGTAGAAGCCGTCGAAACCGGCCTTGGTCGAGCCGTAGACGAAGTTGGACCGCCGGACGCGCTCACCGGCCACCGACGACAGCGCGATCACCGTGCCGTGGCCCTGGACCTTGAGCTTCTCCGACAGCGCGACGCCGACCGACACCGCGGCCGAGTAGTTCACGGTCGCCAGCTCGACGGCCTTCGCGTGGTCCTGCCAGAGCTCCTCGGCGTCGCCGAGCAGGCCGAACGCCACGACCGCGACGTCGATGTCGCCGCCTTCGAACGCCTTGTCCAGCACGCCCGGGTGCGACGCCAGGTCCTTCGCGTCGAAGTCGACGGTCGCGACCTCGGCGCCCTTGTCCTTCAGGCGCTGCGCGGCCGCGTCGAGCCGGGGCGACGGCCGGGCCGCGAGCACGACCCGCAGCGGCTTCTCGGCCAGGTACTTCTCCGCGATCGCCAGTGCGATGTCGGAGGTGCCGCCGAGCAGCAGCAGGGACTGGGGGTTGCCAACGGCGTCGATCACAGTGCGAGCCTCCGGCTCATGTCAGAGGCGAAAACGCCTTCGGGGTCCACGGCGGCGCGAACCTTGCGCCACTCTTCGAGCCGCGGGTACATCTTCGCGAACGTCTCGGGCGAGGTGCGCGAGTCCTTCGCGGTGTACAACCGCCCGCCGAGTTCGAGGACGTCGTCGTCGAGCTCCTGGCAGAACCGGCTGAGCCCGTCCTTGATCGGGAAGTCGACGCAGACCATCCAGCCGGGGTGCGGGAACGACAGCGGCGCCGCGTTGCCCTCACCCATCCGCTTGAACACGTTGAGGAAGGAGACGTGCCCCGACTCGGCGATCTTCTTGACGATCTTCTCGAGCGGCTCGGCCGCGCCCAGCGGCGTCGAGAACTGGTACTGCAGGAAACCCTTGGAGCCGTAGGCCCGGTTCCACTCGCCGAACATGTCCAGCGGGTGGTAGAAGGCGGTCAGGTTCTGGATGACGCCGTGGGCTTCCTTCGGCGTCTTCCGGTAGTACAGCTCGCCGATCGTGCCGAAGGTCAGCTTGTTCGCCAGGCCGTTCGGGAAGACGTCCGGCAGCGTCGCGAGCTGCGGAGCGTCGAACTTCAGCGGGTTCGCGCGCAGCTTCGGCGGCAGTTCGTCGAGCTTGGCGAGCGAGCCGCGGCCGAAGGCGGCGCGGCCCAGCTTCGAGCCGGTGGAGATCGTGTCGAACCACGCCGAGGAGTACGTGTACTTGTCGTCGGAGCCGTTGCTGACCAGCTCCAGCGTCTCGTCGAGGTTGTTCGTGCGCTCGTTGTCGGCGAGGAAGTACGCCGTCTCCGTCTTGGTCATCCGGATCTTGGCCCGGACGATGATCCCGGTCAGGCCGATGCCCGCCACGGTCGCCCAGAACAGCTCGGCGTCCGGGCCCTCCGGCGTCAGCGTGCGGACCTTGCCGTCCGCGGTCACCAGGTCCATCGACACGACGTGGTTGCCGAAGCTGCCCGCGCTGTGGTGGTTCTTGCCGTGGATGTCGTTGGCGATCGCGCCGCCGATCGTCACCTGGCGCGTGCCCGGCAGCACCGGGACCCACAGGCCGTACGGCAGCGCCTCGCGCATCAGCTGGTCCAGGCTCACGCCGGCGTCGAGGTCGACGAGCGCGCTGTCCGGGTCGATCGAGTGGATCCGGTTCAGGGCCGTCATGTCGATGACGAGGCCGCCCGCGTTCTGCGCCGGGTCGCCGTAGGAGCGGCCGAGGCCGCGGGCGATGACACCGCGCTCACCGGCCTGGGTCACGGCCCGCGCGATGACTTCGACGTCTGCGGTGCTCAGCACGTCGGCGGTGGTCGGTGCCGTCCGCGCCCAGCCCGTGAGCGTGCGACGCTGTGTGTCGAGTCCTGGGGTCACCCGTACATTAAAACGCGCGACGCGCAGCGTCTCCGTTGAGGGTGGCGGCGGGGGCATGGATGGAGTAGCCACGCCGAACGATGCCCGGAACGTGACCCTGAAGTGCTCGCTTCTACACTTTGCGCATCAAGGCACAAGCGCCCGCGCGGGTGACCATGACTCAGGCAACGAGGTAATGCAGTGGTGGCGACCGATCCGCAAGCCGACATCGCAGCTGCGCAGCCGTCCTCCATCGGACTGCTCGGGCAGCTGATCCGCTTCGCCCTGATCGGTGGCTTCTGCGCCCTGATCGACCTGGGTACGTACACGCTGCTGACCCAGGTGGCCGGGATGGCCGCTTCACCGTGGGTCGACATCGCGCGCGCTATCAGTTTCATCGTGGGCACGACCACGGCGTTCTTCCTGAACCGCAAGTTCACCTTCTCCGGCGGGCGGCGCGACGGGAAGACGCAGGTCGGCTCGTTCGTCCTGCTCTACACCGTGACGTTCTTCGTCGCGGTCGGGGTGAACCAGCTGATGCTGCAGGTGCTGCCGGAGTCCGCGTGGCAGCACACCCTGTGCTGGGCCGTGTCGCAGGCCACCGCCACCGTGATCAATTTCGTGATGCTCAAGTGGGTCGTCTTCCGCGAGCCGTCGACTGAGGAGAACTGAGGAACTTCATGCCCGGTAAAACAGCTACCCCGGCGCCGACCACCACTGCCGGCGCGGCCGCCGAGACGCGGTTCACCGAGCACACTCCGCAGGGTCGCCTGACGGCGCAGCGTGGGCTCTACGCCGGCCCGGCGCCGATCGTCAGCAAGGACCTCTACGCCGAGCTCGAGTGGGGCTCGGCCGTGCGGGAGCGTGCGGCGATCAGCCTCGAGCCGGCCTCCAAGGTCTCGGGCAACACGTACTTCGGGCGGTTCCCGGCGTCCTACTGGCAGCGCTGGACGACCGTGACCGAGGTGTCGGTCGAGGCGGTCGTCACCGGCACCGGGCTGCTGTCCATGGGTGCCTCCGACGTCGAAGGTGAACCGCGGGTCATCGAGGCCGAGCAGGTCACCGACGTCACCCAGCACAAGGTCGCGTTGACCGGGAAGCTGGACAAGTTCTACGACGGTGGCGCGCTGTGGCTCGACCTGGAAACCGAAGGCGGCCAGACCCTGCGGGTGGAGCAGGTCCGCTGGACCGTCGAAGCCCCCGAAACGATCCGCCCCACCGCGGTCACCATCTGCACCATGAACCGCGCCGATGACTGCCTGAAGAACCTGCAGGCCCTCGCCGCCGACGTCTCCTCCCTCGACACCCTCGACGCGATCTACGTCGCCGACCAGGGCACCGACCTGGTCGAATCCCGCGACGGGTTCGACCAGGTCGTCAAGGACCTCGGGGAGAAGCTGCACTACATCAAGCAACCCAACCTCGGTGGCGCCGGCGGGTTCACCCGCGGCCTCTACGAGGTCGCCGGGCACACCGCCACCGCCCACGCCAACGTCCTGTTCATGGACGACGACGTCCTGCTGGAGCCGGACCTGGTGATCCGGATGACGGCGTTCTCCAACCGCGCCGCCAACCCGATCATCGTCGGCGGGCAGATGCTCAACCTGTTCCACCCCAACCAGCTCCACGTCGGCGCCGAATACGCCCGGTTGAACACCCTCGAACCCGGCCAGCCGGTCGAGCATTCGCTGACCACCGCGGACCTGCTCGGGGTGGACGAGGAGACGTTGAAGCCGAACCGGCAGGAACGCCGTCTCGACGCCGGCTACAACGGCTGGTGGTCCTGCCTGATCCCGTATGAGGTCGTGCAGGCCACCGGGTATCCGATGCCGTTCTTCTTCCAATGGGACGACGCCGAGTACTCCTACCGCGCCCGCGCCCACGGCTTCCCCACCGTGACGCTGCCGGGTGCGGGGGTGTGGCACGCGGACTTCCACATGAAGGACTGGGACGAGTGGCACCGCTACTTCAACCTGCGCAACTCCATCATCACCGCCGCCCTGCACTCCCCGTTCAACCTGAACCTCCTCTCCCGCGTCCTGCTCGCCCAGCTCGTGCGATACCTGCTGGGCATGCAGTACGGCCTGTCCGCGACGCTGATCAAGGCCGTGGAGGACTTCCTCGAAGGCCCTGAGGTCCTGCGCGACGGTGGCGTGGAGGCGATGAAGGAGATCCGCCGGATCCGCGACCAGTACCCGGAGACCAAGCGCCACAAGGCCACCGACGTCCCGGGGATCGCGTCCAACGACATCGGCATCATCAACAGCGCGCCGCGGCCCAGCATGCAGCGCCTGGTGCTGATCAAGCGCGTGCTCGACCGGGTGCTCGGCCGCAGCCGCTTCGGGCTCGGCGCGGTGCCGATCGACGAGGCGAACTGGTGGCACATCGCCCTGTTCGACACGGCGGTCGTCACCGACGCGAACCAGGAAGGCGTCCGCGTCCGCTCCTACGACAAGGTCAAGATGTTCGACCTGGCCAAGCGCGGCGCGAAGGTCGTCCAGCGGCTGCGCAAGGAAGGCGCGGGAGTGCAGGAGCAGTACAAGCGCGCCATGCCGGAACTCACCTCGCGTGAGAACTGGAAGCGCCTGTACAAGCTCTGACCCAGGTGTCCCGAAGGCCGTCTCACGATGCGTCGTGAGGCGGCCTTCGTGCGTCAGGTGTGCATGCCGAAGATGTTGGTCTTCCGGTTGAGATCGTCGATGTAGGCGGCGGCGACGTGGGCGAAGTTGATCGTCACCTCGGCGTCGTTCTTGGTGGTCACCGTGTCCACCGCGGCGGACTTCACCAGCTGGGGGAGCTTGCCCGCCAGCTTCCCGGATTCTTCGGCGGTCAGTGCGAACAGCAGCGGCTCGCCACCGGTGGCGAGGTGCAGCACGAGTGCGGGTTTCTGGTCAGCCATGCACCCATCGGACCAGCGGCGATCTTCGCGCGGCAAGCGAGTTCGCTGAGGGCGCAGCGGCTTCGGCGTCCGGCTGCGGTCATCGTGTGCGGTGGACTACCGTTTCCCGGAGATCTGAAACCCGCGGGGGAGATGCAAGCGATGCCACACACGTTCTCGCTGTCGCTGGCGGCGGTGGACATCCTGGTCGAACGCCTCGGTCTCGGCCGCGCGCCGACGCCGTTCGAGGTCCCGCACGTCGGCACGACCGTCGAGCAGCGGGGGATGATCCGCGACGCCGTCGTCCGCGACCTCACCGGGCGCGGGCTGTGGCAGCGCGGCCGCCTCGACGCGGACGCCGAGCTGGCGCTGGCCACCTTCGTCCGCGGCAGCCTGACCATCAGCGCGGTCGCCGAGCTGGGCGGCAAGCAGCTCTTCGCCCGCGTCGCCTCCGACGGCCAGTTCGCCGTGCTCGCGAAGCAGGACGAGAACCTCATCGTCTTCGAGGAGGTCCGCCCGACGGGCATCGTCCCGGCGATCGTCGACCTGCTGCCGCTGACCCCGGCCGCGCCCGGCCAGTCGGTCACCATCTCCCGCCCGGCCGAGCAGCCCCGCCAGCAGCGTCGCGACGACGCGTACGACCCCTTCGCCGGCGTCAGCGGCCCACGCTCGCATAGCGGCGCCGGCGGCCCGCAGGTCCGGATGATCGAGCGCGTCTTCCAGGAGCCGAAGAAGCGCATCGGCCAGTTCACCGCCCAGACCCGCGGCGGCACGTTCCCCCCGCTGGCCTGGTTCGACACGGAACAGGGCCGCTGGCTGATGTCCTCCCGCCGATCCGACGACGGCCAGCGCTGGATCACCTACGCCCCGGCCGACAACGCCCGCCTGGCCCAGCAGCTGTACGCCCAGCTCGAAGGCCAGTTCTGACCCTTGCGGAACCTCCGGCGGCGGCCACGCGTCACAGGTGAAGATCGGTGAACGGCAGTTGCGCAGGGTACCCGGCTAGTAGACTCCCGGGTGCACACGCACGGGCGAAGCGATACGGGGTGGAACAGCGATGTTGATAGCCGACGGCGGCGGTGGCGGCTCGTTCGCGGACATAGTCAACCCGCTCTCCTCGGGCAGCATGAGCGAGGCGATCAAGGGCGTCACCGCGGAGACCCAGAAGCTGGTGGACGCCGCCAAGGGCGGCGGTTTCAAGATCACCCCCGAAGGCGTGAAGCCGATCCGTGACGCGCTGAACGACCTGGTCACCGACCTGCGCCACTTGGACAAGGACGTCGTGGTCCTGAACCAGACGCCGCAGCTGGGGAACCACCCGTACGGTCACACCGTCGCGAGTCACGACCAGAAGGGTGCGGCGGACGCGGAAGGTTCGGCCGGCGTCGCGCTGTCCCAGCTCCGCGAGGTGGCCAAGCAGGCCGACGAGGCACTGGCCCGGGCCGCGGGTCAGTACACCGAGGCTGAGAACACCGCTCTCGACAGCCTGAAGTCCAAGCCGTAGGGAATGATGAAACTCCTCGCACGCGCTGCGTTGCCCGTCGTCGCGGGCGCCTTCCTGCTGACCGGCTGCACCAGCGCCCAGAACGGCACGGCCACGCCGGCGAATTCGGAGTCGGCCGCGCCGACCTCCGGCAGTTCGAGCACCGCGGACCCCGGCAGCGCCACGACTACCGCTCTTGAACCGTGCACCTTGCTGACGGCTGCCGACGTCAGCCCGTACAGCACGTTCGGCGACGCCGAGGAGAAAAAGCTCGGCGGAGCGCGGACCTGCGGTTATGAGAACAAGACCACCACGGCGAGCGAAGAAGGCATGACCATCACCGCCGCCATCCGCGACGACGTCCCGCTCGACGCGGTCGTCGACACCGGTGGTGGCATCAAGGACCTCCAGGTGAACGGCCGCAAGGCCAAAGAGGCGTCCAGCACCGCGCCGCTCGGCTGCACGGTCGCTCTCGGCGTTGGGGACAAGGCGCGAGTGGACGTGAACGTCACGTCGGTCAACACGGTCGAGAGGGCCTGCCAGCTCGCCGAGGACGTGGCCACGAAGATCGTCGAGCCGCGGTTGCCGAAGGGATAGGGGACCCAGATGAGCACGCGACAGCAGCCTCCGGCGCCCAAGACGCCGGACAAGACGCCGCAGCAGGTCCAGGACATGGCGCCCGCCGACCGGGATGCCTACCTCCAGCAGAAGGCCGACGAAGGCGTCGACCCCGGCAACTGGCTCTTCGGGCCGCTCCAGCAGTGGATCGCCCAGCAGCAGGCCAAGAACCAGTCCCAGGAGATGGGCGACAAGAACGTCGCGGAGGCCACGAAGGGCCGCGACGTCGACTACGTCTCCGGCCTGAACGCGCCGAACGCGGACTACAAGGGCAGCGACCACACTCAGCTCCAGGCGTACCTGCAGAGCAACCTGAACGTCGAGCAGGTCTCCGACGTCTCGACCGCGTACCACCAGGTCCACCAGGTTTTCGACAAGTTCGCCACGTCGATGAACACCGCGGTCAACTCGTCGAAGGGGATGTGGGAAGGGCCTGCCGCGGAGAACGCGCAGTCCTACTTCACCAGTCTCGGCAAGTGGTCCGACGCCAACTCGCAGAACGCGAAGCTGGCCTCGGAGACCATCTACGACCAAGGCCAGGCCGCCTCCACGGCCAAGAACTCGATGCCCGCCCCCATCCCGTTCAGCTGGACCGACGAGATGAAGAACTGGGCGACGTCCAACCCGTTCAGCCTGCCGGACAACGTCGACAAGTCGTTGCAGAAGCAGAAGGACAGCCAGGCGGCGCACGACCAGGCGGCCAGCGTGATGTCGACCTACGACAAGAACCTCTACGAGGCCGCGTCGAAGCAGCCCGCCTTCGCGCCGCCGCCCAGCTTCAGCACCGGGGGCGGCACCGGTGACCCGACCGGCGGTGGCGACAAGGACGGGATCAACAACCCCTCCGGCGTCAACATGCCCGGCTCCGGCTCGGTGAACACGCCGGGCGGCAGCAACGGCAACAACTCCACCGGCAACAACTCGACCGGCAGCAACTTCACCGGCGGCAACGTCCCCGGCCCCAACGTCACGCCGCACTTCTCCGGGCCCGGCTCGACCACCGGTTCCGGGATCCTGCCCGCCGGCACGACCACGCCGTCCGGGTTCCAGCCCGGCGGGGTGCCCACCGGGTCGGCCGGCAACGCGAACACGTCCATGGGTGGCATGCCGATGAGCCCGATGCCGATGGGCGGCGGCATGGGTGGCGGCTTCGGCGGCGACGAGGCCTACAACTCCAAGCTCGGCGGAGGCGCGGGCGGCGGTGGCCGGGGTGGTTCCGGCTTCGGCCCCGGTGGCTCGGGCTCCGGCAGCGCGACCGGGGCGGGCGCCGCCTCGGGTGCGGCCCGGCCGGGTGGCATCGGCGCGGCCGAAGCGGCCGCGGGGCGCGGCATGGGTGGCCTCGGCTCGGGCAGCGGCGCAGCGGGCCGCGGCGGGATGGGCGCGGGCGGCATGGGCCGCGGCCAGAAGGGCGAGGGCGACGAGGACACGGAGCACTCGCGCCCGACGTACCTGGTCGAGGGCGACCCCGACGAGGTCTTCGGCACCGACATGCGCACGGCCCCGCCGGTCATCGGCGAATAACAGCGACGCGAAACGCCCCGCACCTGGTGCGGGGCGTTTTGCGTCCACGCTGGTCACGGAACCAGTAACCTTCCCCGCGCGTCGGACTGCGGGGAGGCCGGGATGACACCTGAGGAATGGCTGGCGAACTTCGAGACGAAGATCGCCGACGTCCGCGAGAAGGCCGAAGAGTTTCGCGTCGGGCTCGAGGCCGCCGGCACGACCGTCGCTTCGCCCGACGGGACGATCCACGTCGGGGTCGCGCCCAACGGTTCGCTGACCGACTTGCGGCTCACCGACTCCGCGATCGCCGGCAAGTCCGGGGCCCTGCTCGCCGAGGAGATCCTCAAGCTCGCCCGCAAGGCGCAGCGCGACGCCGCCGTCAACGTCGCGGCCGCGTTCGCGCCGCTGGGCGGGGACTCCGAGGCCATGCACATGGTCACCGGCTACGTCCCGCCGGAGGAACCCGAGGAGCCACCGGCGCCCGATCCGATCCGGGAACGACAGCTCTGGCAGCACGAAGAGCCGGAAACGCCACCGCCGCCGCCACGCCGTCCGACGCGCCCGCCGCGCGACGACGATGACGACTTCGGCGGCTCCGCGATCATGCGCCGCGACTGAGGGGACTTCGGACATGACCACCGCCACTTCCGGGGCCGGTGTCTTCGACACCTACGCCGGGCTCGTCGACTCCGTCACCGCCGACTCGGAGTCCGAGGGCCAGCGCGTCCTCGACGTCTCCATCAGCGCGGCCGGCGCGGTCGTCGACACCGTCGGCGCCGCCATCGACCCGCTCGGCGCCGTCCTCAACGCCGGCGTCGGCTGGCTGCTGGAGCACATCAGCTTCCTGCGCGAGCCGCTGGACGCCCTGCTCGGCAACCCCGACGAGATCAACGCGAACGTCGACCAGCTCAAGTCCGCCGCGGCCGAGATGCACACGCTCGCCCAGGAACACCGGGACGACCTGCGCAGCGTCGCCGAATGGACCGGCCAGGCCGCCGACGCCTACCGCGACAGCCTCACGAAGATGGCCGAGGAGCTGGAGTCGCTCGGCAAGACGCTCGACGGGACGGCCGCGGTGGCCGGTATCTCCGGCATGCTCGTCACGACGTTGCGCGGCATCGTCTTCGGGCTGATCTCGTCGGTGATCGCCGAGCTGATCCGGGACGCGCTGATCGCGGCGGCCTCGGCGGTCTGCACCTTCGGCGGCTCGATCGCCGCGTTCTGCGGGGTCGCGTCGGCCCGCGCCGCGGCGACGGCGTCGAAGATCGCCGGCAAGATCAGCAAGCTCCTCGAAGGCTTCGGGCGCCAGGGCGGCCGGCTGGCCAAGCTCCTCGAAGCCATGGAGAAGCTCACCACGGGCCTGGACCGGTTCTCCACGGTCGGCGGGCTCGCGACAGGCGCGTATCAGGCCGCCAAGCCGTACGACACCCAGCAGCCGGCGGAGGCGTGATGGCGACCCACCACACCAGCACCCCGCACCACACGAGCACGCCGCACCACACCCCGGACGTCTCGCCGGCGCACCACGAGCCGTCGAGCCCGCACCCCACCGAGCCACGTCCGACGGCGGGTGGCGGCCACGGCGGCGGGTACGCCCTGCACACGGAGTCCCTGGGCACCATGGAAGGCCACCTCGGCCGGACGAAGGACAAGGTGCACGCGGTCGGCCGGACCGTCTCCGGCGCGAACTTCGGCGCCCAGTCGATGGGCCTGGTCGGGTCCACGATGACCGGCACGCTCAACACCACCGTCTCGGCGGCCAAAGAGCACGTCACCCGCGCGGGCAAGGCGGTCGAGGACGCCGGCACCCGCACCAAGGCGGTCCGCGAGCACTACCAGACCACCGAGGCGAACGCGGCGGACACGATGACCGCCGCAGGCAAGCGCGTCGACGCGCCCGCGGAGAAGACCGCGGCGGCCGGTTCGGGTGGCGGCGGAACCCCACCGCCCGGTGCGAACCCGCCCCACCCGCCGGACGATCCCGGCGGCATGCACAACAACCAGGGCCACCACGCCACCGACGACGAGCTGCGCGGCCAGTACACCCGCGACTCGATGCAAACGCGCCCGACGTCCACCGACGACCAGATCCGCGGCGCGGCAAGCAGATTGGGCTACGACCCGGACCGCCACCTGGCGATGACCCTGCAACCGACGGCGAACCTGACCCCGGCCCAGCGCGCGGAGATCGTCGCGGTGCGCAACGAGCTGCACGCGAACCCGGGCGAGATCATGACGAAAGTCGTGAAGCCCGAAATGGGCGAAGCCACGTTGGAAAACAAGACCAGGTACGTGGAGCTGAGCACCGGCGACACCAAGGTGTTCGACCCCGCGCAGGTCGGTGGTTCCGTCGCTCGGGGCAGCGACACCGCACAGTACGGAACGCCCGCGGAGTTCCGGACGAAGCTGGCGCTCGATGACCAAGGGGCGGGGTGGACACCGATCGAAGCCAATGCGCCCCACGCCTACCAGCTCAGGTTCCCCGCTTCTCGTGACGCGGGTGCGATGGAGATCAGCTACGGCGGCACGGATCCCGGGTCCGCACACGACATGCAGGTCCTGTCCGGACAGTCGGCGCCGCGCCCGTGGGATCCACCGTTCCTCGGCACGGGCTACACCGGCGGAGGCGTACCGGAATGGCTGCACACCCGGGCGGATTACGGCGGCCGTGCCGAGATGTACTTCGTGCACGCGGACGGGACGGAATCCTTGGCCGGGGTGTACTTGGACGGACGAGGGTGGTTCGACGTACGTGGACGAGGAGGGGCGGGTGCCTGAGACGAGGAGGATCTCCCCCCGGGTGTCCGGGGTGTACCGGGGTTCGGTCTTTTCGGTGTCGGAGCGGCCTCCGGACCGGGTGATGCTGCGACGCGAAGGGGTTCCTGACCAGGAAGTGGCGATCGCGGACCTGGACGAGTGGTACACGGTGCGCACGTACGGCACCTTTCTCGATCACCGGTTCGAGGTCTACAGCGAAGAGGACGGCGAGTTCTTCATCGGCGTGGTGGGAAAAGGCGACGGTCACTGGCTCGCCGATACCTGGGCCAAGCCGGAAGAACACCCCGACGTGCATTTCCAGCAGATGGACCGGTTCACTTACGAGGCCTTGGTGCCGAAGCACATGGTGACTGACATCCATGAGGTTCGCACCGACCATCCGACGACAGAAGGAAACCGATGAGTCCTGACGCTCCCGCCGGTCTCGCGGGCGGCACCGTCGTCCAGCTGCCGGTCAAGCCCGGGCTCGTCGGGCTCTACCTGGGGAACGTCATCGTCCCCGGGCGCTTCGAACCGCACCGGATCCAGGGGTTCGCCGGGCGCGCCGAGGACGTCGCCGAGCTCGATGCCGCCGCCGCTCTCCGGAACTACGGGCTGGCCAAGATCCCGGGCTGGGGCTCGCTCGACGCCCTCTACCTGCTCAAGTTCGCGGCCGGCCACACCTTTCCGTTCCGCACCTCCTACGGCTCGTCGGACCGGGAGATCGCGGCCGAGCTGGGGGTGGCGCGGGTGTACCCGCCGCCGTTCCTCGGCACCGGGTACTTCCCCGGGGTCGACCACCCGTTGCCCGAGTACGTCCTGCGGCTCATCGAGATCCCGGCCGGTGCGGAACTGGTCGTCCGCCGCGACGAAGGCGACGTGCGGCTGGCGCAGTACCACAGCCGGAAGGTCGGCTGGATCCCCGACCAGAAGGACGGTTTCGGCGAAGCCGCGTTCTTCCCGCCGCCCGTGCCGCTACCGCCGTTGGTGCGCCGCGGCTACACCGCCCGGTACCGCGGGAGCGACTTCGACGCCGAGTTCGCCGGCGCCGGCCGGGTCGTGCTGCACCCGTTGCCGGGTGCAGCGCCGCCGGCCGACTTCACCGAGACCTACGGCTTCCGGATGAAGGTCGTCGAGCAGGTCGAACTGGACGACCTGACGTTCGTGCGGACGCTGTGCCGGTGGCGCGGCGGCACCTTCGAGGTCCTCGGCCGCGGGCGGGACAGCGCCGACCTGCACCTGGTCGACGAGGACTACCTGCTCGCCCGCGACCTCGGGCTCGTCGAGGTGGACTACCGCGTGTGGCGCCAGACCGTGCCGGCCGCCGAGCTCACCGACGTCCGGACCGAAGCCGAGCCCGTGCCGATCGAAGGCGCATACCGCGGCTGAAAGCTAGTAGCGGTAGAACTTCTCCGCCCGGCCCTGGCGGACCAGCTTCAGCCACGCCAGGAACGCCTTCGGGTCGCGCTTCACGCCCACGAAGTACAGGCCGAAGCGAAGCACCTCCAGCGCGCCGATCTTGCGCATTCCCGGCTGGGACAGCAGGTAGCCGCGGTTGCGGTACGTGTAGTAGCGCTTGACCTCGTTCTCCGGGTCCTGGGCGTGGAACTTGCCGCCCAGCATCGGCTTGAACTCGTCCGAGCCGTCCGGGTGCAGGTACTTCGTCTTGAGCGACGTGCCGAACGGCAGGCCCGAGCGGGCGAGCCGCCGGTGCAGCTCGACCTCGTCGCCGCGGAAGAACAGGCGCAGGTCCGGCACGCCGACGACGTCCAAAGTGGACGCCCGGAACAGGGCGCCGTTCATCAGGGACGCGATGCCCGGCAGGAAGTCGACGCCCAGCTCGGACTGCGACCGCTTCCACGTCAGGCCGCGGCGCAGCGGGAACGCGAGCTTCTCCGGCGCGTCGATGTTCGACACCACCGGGGAAATCTCGGCCAGGCCCCGCTTTTCCGCTTCCTCCAGCAGGATCGCCAGCACGTTCTCGTCGGCCGGGCGGCCGTCGTCGTCGGCCAGCCAGACCCACTCCGCGCCCAGCGAGAGCGCGTGCAGCATGCCCAGCGCGAACCCGCCGGCGCCACCGAGGTTCCGGTGCGACGGCAGGTACGTGTGCGGCAGCGGGTAGTTCTCGACGACCTCGCGGGCCGAGTTGTCCGGCCCGTTGTCGACGACGACCAGGTGGTCGACGGGGCGGGTCTGGGCCGCGATGACCTTCAGCGAGTCCGCGAGCAGCTCGCGCCGGTGCCGCGTGACGACCACGCCGACGACCGCGCCGTCGGGCAGCTGCTGGGTCTCGCTGGCCATCATTCCCCGCCGTTCGTCGTCGCCACCGGCTCGATGCCCAGGCGCTGCAGCGTTTCCTGGCTCATGTCCATGAACGGGTCGCGGCCCTTGTACCCGGTGAGGACGTCCCGCAGCGAACCCTGCTGCTTGAGGTGCCCCTCGTCCATCCAGAGGGCCGAGTCGCACAGCTCGAACAGGAACTCGTCCGAGTGGCTGGCGAACACCAGGATGCCCGAGCGCTTCACCAGGTCCTTGAGGCGGTCGCGTGCCTTGTTGAGGAACGCCGCGTCGACCGCGCCGATGCCCTCGTCGAGGATCAGGATCTCGGGGTCGATCGAGGTGACGACGCCGAGCGCCAGCCGCACGCGCATGCCTGTGGAGTACGTCCGCAGCGGCATCTGCAGGTAGTCGCCGAGTTCGGTGAACTCGGCGATGTCGTCGACCCGCTTCTCCATCTCCTTGGCCGTCATCCCGAGGAAGAGGCCGCGGATGATGATGTTCTCTTCGCCGGAGATCTCCGGGTCCATGCCGATGCCGAGGTCGAAGACCGGCGCGATCTTGCCGGTGATCCGCGACGAGCCGCGGGTGGGCTCGTAGATCCCGGCGAGCAGCCGCAGCAGCGTGGACTTGCCCGCGCCGTTGTGGCCGACCAGGCCGACGCGGTCGCCCTCGCGGAGGTTGAGGGTCACGTCGTGGAGGGCCTCGATGATCGGCACCTTGGTGTCGGTGCCGATCTTGCCGCCGACCTTGCCGAGGACGCGCTTCTTCATCGACCGGGTCTTCGCGTCGAAGATCGGGAAGTCGACGAAAGCGTTCTGAACATCAATGGAGACCATGTGTCACACCCAGTAGGAGACGCGGGCACGGTAATTGCGCATCGCGACGAGCGCGAGCGCCCAGCCGACGATGGTGATGGAGCCGACCACGATCCAGTTGCCCGCCGTGAACGACTGGCCGAGCAGCGGTGCGCGGACCACCTGCATGAAGTGGTACAGCGGGTTCAGCTGGATGATCGGCAGCACCCATTGGGCCACACCCGCCCGCGAGCCGCCGGCGAGCAGCTGGTCGACCGGCCACACGATCGGCGTGCCGTAGAACAGCAGCTGGATCAGCGAGTTGATGACCTGCGGGATGTCGCGGAAGCGGGTCGAGATGATGCCCAGCAGCAGCGTCACCCAGGCCGCGTTCAGCGCCAGCAGGAGGAAGCCGGGGATGGCCAGCAGGATGTTCCAGCTCAGGCCCGGGTGGCAGTAGAGGCCGTTGTGGCAGAGGCCGTCCGGGGAACCCAGTGAATACGGGCCGTCCAGCGCGCTGAAGAAGATCACGAGGATGACCACGTAGACGATCATGTTGTGCGCGAGCAGCAGCGTCTGGCGCCACACGGTGCGCAGCATGTAGACGCTCAGCGGCGCCGGGAGCTGCTTGATCATCCCCTCGTTGGCGATGAACGTCTCCATGCCCTCGGCCAGGCAGCCGCTGATGAAGCCCCAGAGGATGAACCCGGTGCTCAGGTAGGGCAGGAACACCTCGATGGGCGAGTGGAACAGCTGCGAGTACAGCAGCCCGAGCCCGAGCGCGATGACCGCTTGGCTGATCGTGATCCAGAAGGGCCCGATCACCGACCGGCGGTAGCGCTGCTTGATGTCCTGCCAGCCGAGGTGACCCCACAGCTCGCGGGCGGAGAAACCGGCCTTGATGTCGGCTATGGCTCGCGCGAACGTCTTGCTGTCCGACCTCGGCGGTGCCGACGTCGCTACGGGTGAGTCCGCGGCCTGAACCGTGCTGGTGGCATGCACGTGGACGAGGGTACCGATGGGATGAGCGGGCCCATTGGTAGGGCACTCGGGTCGGGCCGCCGGGGTCCGGTACGGCACGGGCTAAGGTCGTGGACGGACCGCAGCCACGCAGCGACCCGGAGGTTTTCATGTTCATGCTCGGCGAGCACCCGGTCGGTGCCGACCACCCGCCTCTCGTGATCGCCGAGATCGGCATAAACCACGAGGGTGACCCCAAGAAGGCCCACAAGATGGTCGACGACGCCGCGGACGCCGGCGTCCAGGTCGTCAAGATCCAGACCCACGTGGTCGACGACGAGATGATCCCGAACGACGTCGTGCCCGGCAACGCCGACGAGCCGATCTGGGACATGATGAACCGGGTCGCGCTCACCGCCGAGGACGAGCGCGAGATCAAGGTGCACGCCGAGGAGCGCGGGCTGGTCTTCCTGTCGACGCCGTTCTCCCGCGCGGCCGCGGACAGGCTGGCCGAGCTGGACGTCGCCGGCTTCAAGATCGGCTCGGGGGAGTGCAACAACTACCCGCTGATCCGGCACGTCGCCTCGTACGGCAAGCCGGTCATCCTGTCGACCGGGATGAACGATGTCGCGTCCATCACCCCCGCCGTCGAGATCCTGCGCGCGGCCGGGGTCGGGTTCGCGCTGCTGCACTGCACTTCGCTCTACCCGACGCCGCCGGAGCAGGTCCGCCTCGGCGCGCTCGCCGAGCTGCACGCCGCGTTCCCGGACGCCGAACTCGGGCTTTCCGACCACACCACCACCATCTACCCCTGCTTGGGCGCGGTCGCGCTCGGCGCCTCGGTGCTGGAGCGGCACTTCACGTCCGACATGAGCTGGCCGGGTCCGGACATCCCGGTGTCCTCGACCCCGGCCGAGTTCAAGGAGCTCGTGGTGGGCTCGCGGCTGATCCACGCGGCGCGCGGTGGCTCGAAGCAGATCCTCGCCGAGGAGCAGCCGACGATCGACTTCGCCTACGCCTGCGTGGTCACCACGAAGGACGTCGCCGAAGGCGAGTCGCTCAGCACCGAGAACATCTGGGTCAAGCGGCCCGGCACCGGCGAGATCAAGGCCAAGGACTTCGAGAGCCTGCTCGGCCGGGTCGCGACGCGGGCGCTCCCCGCGAACACGCAGGTGAGCTGGGCGGACCTTGGCTGAGCCCGGGCGGCGTGAGGTCCTGTTCCTCACCGGGACCCGCGCCGACTTCGGGAAGCTCCGGGACGTCATGCTCGCCGTGCAGAAGAGCTCGGTGCTGTCGGCCCGGATCGTCGTCACGGGCATGCACATGCTGCGCAGCTACGGCTACACCGTGCGCGAGATCGAGCTGGCCGGGCTGGAGCGGCTGCACCTGATCCCGAACCAGATCGAAGACGAGCCGATGGCGCTCGTGCTCGCGAACACCGTCCAGGCGCTGGCCCGGCTGGTGCACGAGGAGCAGCCCGCCGCGATCGTCGTGCACGGCGACCGCGTCGAGGCGCTTGCGGGCGCGATCGTCGGGTCCCTGGCCAACGTCCGGGTCGTGCACATCGAAGGTGGCGAGGTCAGCGGCACCATCGACGACGTCATCCGGCACTCGCTGTCGAAGCACGCCCACGTGCACCTGGTCGCCAACGAGCAAGCCCGCCGGCGGCTGCTGCAACTCGGCGAGGAAGAGGATCGGATCTTCGTCGTCGGCAGCCCCGAGGTGGACGTCCTGACGTCCGCGCGGCTGCCCGACCTCGACGAGGTGCGACGGCACTACGAGATCCCGTTCACCGACTACGGGTTGCTCGCGCTGCACCCGGTCACCACCGAACGCGACCTCAACCGGCGGAACGCGGCCGCCGTGGTCGACGCGGTCCTCGCCGAGGGCAACTGGGTCGTCATCGACCCGAACAACGACGAGGGCTGCCGCGAAATCCGCAGCGAGCTCGACCGCCTCGCCGGCCCGCGGTTCGTGCGGCTGCCGTCGATGCGCTTCGAATACTTCGTCACCCTGATGAAGAACGCGGCGGTCGTGCTGGGGAACTCGAGCGCCGGCGTCCGGGAGGCGCCGGTGCTGGGCACGCCGTCGGTCACCGTCGGTACGCGGCAGCGCAACCGCGCGGTCGCGCCCAGCGTGCTGACGGTCGAGCCGACCGCGGACGCCGTCTCGGCCGGGATCGCCGAAGCCCGGGCGATGGGCCGCTGCGAGCCCGACACCGCGTTCGGCGAACCGGGTGCCCACCGGCGCATCGTCGAACTGCTCGAAGGCGACGAGATCTGGCGGCCTTCGCTGTACAAGGCCTTCGTCGACCGCTGAGTCAGCGGCGGGCGGCCGCCCGTTCCTCGGCCAGCACGAGGTCGGCCGCGGAGTCGATGTCGATCGCACGTTCGACCGGCACGAACTGCGGTCGCACCTCGGGGATGAAGAACCGCTCGTGCGTCCGCAGGTCCCCGGCCCGCACCAGGTAGATCCCGCCGGTCGGGCGCAGTACAACGGGCAGCGTCTGCCGTGGCGCCTCGAGGTCGGACCAGTCCCGCACCGGCGCGATGCCGCCGTCCGGCGTCTCCAGGCACACCTTCAGCGGGTGGTGCTCGGCCGTCCGGCACATCTGCACGACGGAGCCGGTGGGCCGGTCGGCGTGGATGTCGAGGCTCTCGGCGATGTCGCCCGCCGTCCGCAGCGGCGACGTGGGCTGGAGCAGCAGGACCAGGGTCGAGTCCGGGACGTCGAGGGCGTCGAGGGCGTGGAGGACCGCCGGGAGGGTCCTGCTGGCCGAGTCCGCGAGGCGGGCCGGGCGTTCGACGGTCCGGGCGCCTTCGGCGGCCGCGGCGGCGGCGATCTCGGCGTCGTCGGTCGTGACGACGACGTCCGCGATCCCGGCCGCGACGGCGGTGTGCACCGTGTGCGCTACCAGCGGACGGCCCTGGAAGAGCGCCAGGTTCTTGCCCGGCAGCCCGACGGAGCCGCCCCTAGCCGGGACGATGGCCAGCGCGGTCACAGTGCACCCCTTCCGGGTGACGACGGTGGTCTGTCGGCTATTGTCCGTCTGCTCAACTGCCGCCTGACGGCGGCCCGGTTACTGGCGGGGTCGGCAGCTCCGGACATGTCGGTGAGGAAGCAATGAATCGGACTCAGTTCAAAGATGAGACGTCCGGACGGCTCGGTGAGAGTGATACGGGTCACATGCTTCGAGAACTGCTGCTTTCCTACGCTCGAGGCCAGCAGGCCGGCACCATCGCCGTCGTGGGGAACGCGCCGATGGCACCCGACGCCGAGCGCGCCGCGCTGATCGACGGCAGCGACCTGGTCTTCCGGATGACGACGTTCGCGCTGGACGAGCCGGACGCCGAGCCGGCCTACGGCACCCGCACCGACGTCGTGGTGGTCCACCGCGGGGTCATCGTCTCCCCGTACACCTTCGCCGATTACACCTCGCGCCTCTACTTGCTCGCGGAGCCGGGCCGGCTCTTCTGGGAGCCGGAGACCCTGCCCGACTGGTGGCCCGCCGACCTCGGGTTCGTGCCGATCTCCAACCGGCGGTTCGTACAGCCGCTTTCGCGCTTGCTCGGGCTCTCGACGGACCAGCACGTGTGGGCCACGACAGGCACCCTCGTGACCTACCTGTGCAAGGAGCTGTTCCCCGACGCGGTGGTGCGGCTCACCGGCGTGTCGATCATCGAACGACCCGACCAGACCGACTTCGAGCACGCTTGGGGCAGCAAGGTCGGCGTGACGGCCGAGCACCGCCTCGACGCGGAATCCCGGCTGCTGAGTGCCTGGCGTGACTCCGGAAGAATCGAGATTGTGCAGTGAGTGATTTGCAGGGGGCGCTCTCACGGGCGAAAGAGCTCGCTCGGGCGGTCGGTCGGCCGGTGGTCGCGAAGGTGCGGCCGCGGATCGAGAACATCGCCCTCGACCGGATCCGGCCCGAGCTCGACGCGCTCCACGGGGACATCGCGGCACTGCGCCAAGACGTCGAGAAGTGCACCAAAGAACTCGATGGTCACGTGAAGTGGCTGTACGACGAGCAGCGCCGCCTGGCGCCGCACCTCGCGGCCCTCGACGCGCGGGTCGCGGCCGTCGAGCGGCCGGGCTCGGCCGCCCGGCCGGCGGACAAGCTCGAGTACGCGCCGGACGAAGCCGACCAGGTTCGCGCCGAGCACGCCAGGATCCGGGCGCGGCTGTCGGCGATCTCGAAGTACGAAGAGCGGCTGGCGCGGCTGGAGGAGTCCCTCACCGCGCGGCCCGAGGTGAGCAACTGAGCCGAAACGACGTCGCGGCGCCCACCGGGTCCCGCCGGGCGCTGCTTCCCTGGGGACTGTTGCTCCTGGTCCCGCTCGCCCTGACCATCGCCTGGACCGGGCTCGACCACGACGTCCGGTTCGTCCTCGGCACGCTCGAGACGGCCGGTCGCGCGGGCTTCTCGCCGGCCGAGGTCTTCGTGCACCGGCCGATGGCCTACCGGGTGGTGCTGGCCTTGGGGGACGTCGGCAGTTCGCTGCCGATCCCCGTGCGGGAAGCGGTCGTGCGGGTGCTGGCCCTGCTCGTCGTGCTGCTGGTGACGGTGCTGTTGCGTGCGGGTCTGGCGCGGTGCCGCCCGGCCGGTGAGGCGACGGCGGTCGCCGCGATGACGGGGCTCGCACTCGCGTTGGCCCCGAACTGGGACTTCCTGCAGCCGGAGTGGCTGGCCGCGGTGTTCGCGGCCGGCGCCGTCGGGGCTGCGCTCCGGATCCGCCGGCCACTGCTCGCGGCCACGGCCGGAGGCGTGCTGCTGGCGTTGACTGTGCTGGTCAAGTACACGACGGTGCCGACCGCGCTGGTGGCGCTCGGCGCGCTCGCCGTCCTCGACCGGCGGCGCGCGCTGCTGACCGGCGCGTTCGGCCTGCCGATCTGTCTCGGCCTGTTCGGCCTGACCGTGCTGGTCGAGCCGCGGGAATGGCGGTGGTTCGGCGAGCTGTCCAGCCTCAACGGCGGGAGCCCGCTCAGCCGGGGCCTGCTGTGGAGCGATGCGCGAGCACTGGCCGGGACCGTGCTGAACGAGGCGTTGGCCGTCCCGATGCTGGCGCTTCTCCCGGTGAGCATCGTGGTGCTGGCGCGGCTGGCGACGGTACGTCGTGCCCGCGTGGCGTGGCTTGTCCTGCCGGCGGTCGCCGTGGGCGTGGTGCTGGCGGCTGTGGTGATCCAAGGGCAGTGGTTCCAGTACCACCTCGCGGCGCTGGTCCCGTTCGCCGCGGCGCTGTGGGGGCTCGCCGTGGCGCGCTGGTCCGCCGAGCACGGCGGCCCGCCCCGCGCGCTCGTGCTGCTGACGGTCGCGCTCGGGATCGGCGCGCCGATCGTTTCGGCTGCGACGACGGAGTGGCGCCTCGGGCACGGGACGGTCGTCTACGCGGCGCTGGTCGCGTCGGTGGTCGCCGTGGCGCTGATCGGGCTCCTGGATCGACGGCGGACCCGGCCGGTGGTGGCGGTGCTCGGCGCGGTCGCCGTACTCGTCGTGCCCGTGTGGCCGAGCGCGCCCTACTCGTTCGACGCGATCCACGCCGACTACACGAATTCCGGACGGGTGGCGGCCGCGCGGCTCGACGAGCGGCTGTTCGAACCGGTCCGGGCGCGGATCGGCCCGGATGCCACCGTGCTCTACCTGGCGTTCGGCGACATGGCGTACTTCTTCGGCAACCCGGCCGACTGCCGGTACCCGGCGCCGGTGTTCGTGCAGCGCGGTACCTACGTCCCGGCGGTGCGCGGCCTGGAGAGCTACCGGGAGAACCTGGCGTGCATCGAGCGGACCGCCGCCGAGTACCTGGTGGTCCAGTCCTCTTGGCTGGCGGTCGACCGCCTCCCGCCGGACGTCGCGACGCGGCTGCGCGGCCGGTTCGACTGCGACCGCGCCCTTCCTGCGGGCGAGCTGACGGTCTGCCCCCGACGCTAGACCACTCGGAGTAAGGTCGACTTGTCTCTGAGTTACAACATTCGAGTTAACTCCGCGTCAAGAAGATTGACCTCCTGATCAACTCTTGCATAGCGTCTCCGCTTGGCGTCGGGGGACGGCTGCGTTTGGTGTGGTCCGAGGGGGCGTCTTCGTGGTGCGTTCACGCGCGCTGAGTTCTGCGCGGATTTGGTCGATTTTCGCGCTTGTCCTGGTGATTCTGCTTCCCGTCGCGGGCTCGGCGGTGGAGTACGCCAAGCCCGGTGCGCCGTTGCCGGCCGGGGCGTCACTCGATTCCCCCGCGCAGCGCGCAGGCACGGGAGCGGGCGTCGGCGACGACGGCAACCCGGCCCTGTCACCGAGGGACACCCCGCGGCCTCCTGGTGCCGTGGCGGACGAACGGGCCGTGCCGCCCGCCCAGACGGCCGCCATGGCCGCTCGGCAGCACGTCAAGCCGGCCGTGGTGCAGCGCAACGACCGGCCTTCGATCGATCCGAAGGCGGTCGAAAGACCGCAGGACCGCACGGAAAACACCGAAACGTTCGACAACCCGGACGGCACCCGGACCCTTCGGGTCCACAGCGGGCCGTCGAACGTCCGGCGGCCGGACGGCAGCTGGCAGCGGGCCGACCTGAACCTGGTCGCCGGGCCGGATGGGCGGATCCGGCCGAAGACGAGTGCCGCGGACGTCAGTTTCGCCACCTCCGCGGCCACCGACCCGGTGGCGACGTTCGGGGTCGACGGGCTGTCGCTCGGGTACGCCCTGCGAGACGCGGCTCCGGCCGCAGGCCAGGTGCACGGTGACGCCGTCACCTACCCGGCGGTCCGGCCGGACACCGACCTCCGGCTGACGGCCACCGCGGGCGGCCTCGAGGAAGAGCTCGTCCTGCACTCGGCACGGGCGCAGACGCGCTACTCGTTCACCCTGCACACCGGCGGCCTGCAGCCCCGGCTCGCGGGACGGGCGGTCGAACTGACCGACGCCGCCGGCGCGATCCGCGCGACCGTCCCCGCCGGGTTCATGACCGACGCGAAGATCGACCCGGCCACCGGCCAAGGCATGCGCAGCGACGGCGTGAGCTACGGGCTTTCCCAGGTCGACGCGCGGACGTGGACCCTGCAGGTCGACGTCGATCCGGCTTGGCTCCACGATTCCGCGCGCGTCTTCCCCGTGGTCGTCGACCCGACCCTGGGCAAGTTCTCCAGCGACACCGACGACACCTACGTGCGTTCCGGCACCACGGCGAACCACTCCACGGAAGATCTGCTGGAAGTGGGCTCGCCGAACGGTGGTGCCACGATTTCCCGCTCCTACCTGCACTTCACCGACGCACTGAACCGGCTGCGCAACCAGTACATCCTCGGCGCGACGGTGAACGTGCTCGCCACGTACTCGTGCCAGGCCAGGCCGGCGACGCTGTTCGAGGCCACTCAGGGTTGGGGGCGCGAGACGACCTGGCCCGGCGCGGCCGCGGGCCGGGCCCTGGCCACCACGCAGATCCCCGCGTTGACGGGCCCGAGTTGCTCCGGGCAGTACTGGGCCGGGTTCCAGCTGCCGCAGGAGGTGCCGGCGCAGTGGTCGCACGGCCAGACCCTCGGCAACGGCTTCACGTTGCGGGCGACCAACGAAGGTGACAGCGCGGCGTTCAAGCGCTTCGCCTCGGCGGATACGGTCAACCAGCCCTACATCGACGTCAGCTACTCGCCCGAAGGCGCCACCTACGAGCTGACCGACGTCCTGCTGCCCACCAACAACCGCGAGGGCACGTTCACCGCCCGCGTGACGAACATGGGGTCTTCGACCTGGCCGGCCGGGGTCGGGTACCGCTTGGGCTACGTCGTCAAGCAGGGCGGCACGGTCGTCAAGACGTCGCAGGGCGTCGCACCCGCGGCCGCGGTGCCGCCAGGCGCGCAGACCACGATCACGGTGCCGTTGACCGCGTTGACGCCGGGCGCGTACGACCTGAACCTGACCATGTGGACACCGGCCAACCAGGACTTCAACGCGGTGTACGGCGTCCCCTACGGCCAGGCGCCGCTGAAGGTCGAAAACGTGCCACCGGGGTCGAACTACCAGCAACCGGGGAACGGCGGCATCGTCGAATCCCTTACCCCGACGCTGTTCGCGCGCGCGGTCGACGACGACGGCTGGCCCAACAAGGGCTTCAAGTTCCTCTTCCGGATCTGCACCGACGTCGCGCTGACCCAGAACTGCACCGAATCGGGCTGGGGCCCGGAAAGCTGGACGCCGCCGCCGGGCACGCTGGCCTGGAGCAAGACCTACTACTGGGGCATCAAGACGCACGACACGGTCAGCCCGTCACCGGACTGGGCGGCCAAGCTCGCCCTGACCACGCGGGTGCCGCAGCCGGAGATCACCTCACACCTGGCCGGCAGCCCGGACACGGTGAACGGCCCCGGCCTCGACCCGCAGATCGGGAACTACTCCACGGTCGTGACCGACGCGAGCGTCGCCACCGTGGGACCGGATCTCACCATCACCCGGACGTACAACAGCCTCGACCCGCGGCGCGACACCGCGTTCGGCGTCGGCTGGGCGTCCCGGCTCGACACGCGCCTGGTGCCGAACCGCTCCGCGCAGAACGTCGTCACCGATGTCCTGCTGACCTACCCGAACGGCAGGCAGGCCCGCTTCGGCCGCAACCCGGACGGCACGTTCGCACCGCCGATGGGGCAGAACGTCGACCTGGTCTACGACAGCGGCACGGGCTACTACACCCTGCGCGACGTCAGCGGCACCAGGTGGCTGTTCGACAACGCGGGCAAGCTGATCACGATCACCGACCCGGCGGGCCTGACCGAGACCCTCACGCACGACGCGAACGGGCGGGTCGACGGGATCGTCAACGACGTCTCCCACCGGAAGCTGACCATCACCTGGACCGGGGCGCACGTGACCCAGGTGCAGACGCCGGCGCCGAAGACCGGGGACGCGCCGCTGAGCTGGACCTACACCTACGTCGGCGACACGCTGACCAGCGTCTGCGCCCCTGGACCCGCGCCGAACTGCACGAACTACGGGCGCGCCACCGGCTCGCACTACCGGAGCTCGGTGCTCGACGACGGCCCGCGCGGCTACTGGCGGCTCGACGAGGAAAGCGGTGCGAGCGCGGCGAACGTCGCGGCGCGGACGCCGGGTGCGGACGCGGCGCCCCAGAACGGCCTGGGCTTCGGCGCCGGCGGCGCGCTCGCCGGGACCGGCGACACCGCCGCGGTGTTCGACGGCATGGCCAGCTACCTCAAGCTGCCGGACGACCTGCTGTCGCAGAACATGTCCGCGTCGGCGGAGCTCTGGTTCAAGACGAGCGCGAGCGGCACGCTGCTCGGTTACGCCGACGAGGCCTTCCCCGGCACCACTTCGCTCAAGGCGCGGCCGGTGCTGTACGTCGGCGTCGACGGTTCCCTCTACGGGGGCTTCACCGCGCGGAACGTGACGGGTCCGAGCCAGGTCGTCAGCACGGCCAAGGTCAACGACAACACCTGGCACCACGCCGTCCTGACGTCCGAAGTGAACACCCAGACCCTGTACCTCGACGGCGCCGCCGTCGGCACGATCGCGGGCATCGTCGACCAGGGATCCCTCGGCAAACTGTCGGTCGGTGGCGGGGTCGGCAAGAACTACCCGTCCACCAACGGCGGCGACTTCTACTTCGCCGGTGCGATCGACGAAGTCGCGCTCTACCAGCACACGCTGAGCCCGTTCGCGGTCAAGCAGCACTTCGACGCCGCGCAGGCGGTCGACGAGCTGACCGGCATCACGCTCCCGCAGGACAGCCGCAGCTTCGCGAAGCTCACCTACGACGATCGCGCGGACCGGGTCAAGACGCTGACCGACCACGACGGCCGCAACTGGACGCTCGACGCGCCGGTGCGCGTCAACGCGGACCGGACGGTCACGCTGCACGGCCCCTACCCCGACTGGACGTACAAGTTCGACGCCGACCAGGGCGGCCGCCTCACCTCGACGCTCCACAGTGGATTCTCGAAGTCCTGGGAGTACAACGAAAAGGGCTTCGTCCGAGCCACCGTGGACGAGGCCGGTGGCCGGGTCGAGCAGACGACCGACGACCGCGGCAACGTGCTCAGCCGCAAGACGTGCCGGGCCGTGGACAGCTGCAACACCGCGTACTTCACCTACGTCTCCGGGACGTCTCCGCTCGATCCACGGGCGGACAAACCGGCGACCAGCTCGGACGCGCGGTCGTCGAGCGCGACCGACACCCGCTACCGGACGTCCTACGCCTACGACACGGCCGGCAGGCTGACCACCACGACGTTCCCGATCCCGGCGGGGCAGACGGTCGCGCCGACCGAGGTCAGCGTCTACGCGCAGGGCAACGAGGCCGCGGCGGACAACAACGGCAAGGTGCCGGCCGGGGTGCTGCTCCAGGTGACCGATCGCCGCGGGCAGGTCGCGCGCAACAGCTACCTCGCGAACGGCGACCTTTACTCCGGCACGGACGTCAAGGGCCTGGTCACGACGTTCGCTTACGACGGCATCGGCCGGAAGACGTCCCAGAGACTGGGGAACGCCGGCGGTGCGAACTACGGCACGACTTCGTTCGAGTACACCCCGCAGTCCCGGATCGCCAAGGTGACCGCGCCGGGCGTCGTCAACCCGGTCACCGGTGTCACGCACACGCCGGTGACGGCGAACACCTACGACGGCGACGGCAACCTCCTGCAGATCGAGGTCACCGATGCGACCGGCGGTGACGTCGCGCGGAAGTCGGTGTTCAGCTACGACAAGTTCGACCACCAGGTCGGCGTCTCGTACCCCGACGGCGGGGTGGTGACCTACGAGTACTCCGCCGACCTGCTGAAGCTCGTCACCACCGACGTGCTCGGGGTCAAGTGGACCGACCAGTACGACGACCAGCACCGGCTCCTGTCGCGCGTCACCGACGGGATCGGCGCCGATCCGTCGAAGCCGGGGCAGCCCGGGATCCTGCGGGTCGAGAACCGCAGCTACGACCCGGCCGGACGGCTCGAGCGCGTCCAGGACGCGATGGACCGCTCCACCCGCTACAGCTACTACGGCGACGGCCTGCTGTGGAAGGCCACGCTGGAGAACTACCGGCCGCCGACCGGCCCGGCCCGGGACGTCGTCCTCGACGAGCGGACGTACGACCCGGCCGGCAACGTGAGCCTGGACGTCACGGCGGGCGGCCGGAAGACGGCCAGCAGCTACGACGCCGCGGGTTACGTCAGCGAGTCCACAGTGGACCCGGACGCGTTGAAGCGGAAGGCGACGTTCGTCCGGGACGGCGCCGGGAACGTCACCCGGATGTCCGCGACCGGTGCGGCCGACCCGTCCCGGGTGGAAACGACCGACTACACCTACGCCCCGGACGGGCAGGTCAGCCGAGAGGACACCACCGCGGCGTCCGGGCTGATCCTCTCGTCGACGACCACGTACGACGAACGCGGTCTCGCGATCAAGACGTCGGACCGGCGCCAGGTCGAGACGCAGTACACCTACGACGCCACGGGCCAGCAGGTCTCGGTGATCAACCCCGCGGTGGACGTCTGGGTCAACGGTGTCCAGACCACCGGGGTGACGACGAGCTCGGTGCTGGGGCGCAACACCTTCGGTGAGGTGACACAGTCGAAGGACGCGTCCGGCAACGTCACCACGACCGAACGCGACAGCATGGGCCGGGCGACGTCGGGCACGCTCCCGGCGTACACGCCGCCGGGCACCACGACGCCGATCGTGCCCACCACCCGCACCGAGTACGACTACGCGGGCAACGCCCTGACCGTCACGGACCCGCTCAACCACGTGACGGCCAGCACCTACGACCCGTACGGCAACGTGCTGACCACGACGTTGCCGCAGGTCGGCGACACGCCGTCGGTGGCGAAGAACAGCTACGACGGCAACGGCGAACTGACGAGCACGACCGATCCGGCCGGCGCGCGGCAGGAGTTCACCTACGACGACTTCGGCCGGCAGATCACCGCGTCGCAGGTCGAACGCTACGACGGTCAGCCGGTCTACTACACCGCCAAGACCGGCTACGACGACGCCGGGAACGTCACGTCGACGACGTCGCCGCAGAACTTCGTCAGCACCGCCGCGTACAACGGCGCCGACGAACCGGTCAGCTCGACCGACGCGACGAACCGGACCGTCACGTACGGGTACGACAACGCCGGCCGCGAGGCGAGTACGACCGACGCGACCGGCCTGACCAGCACGAACACGTACGACCTCGCCGGTCGGATGACGGGGTCGGCGCAGGTCTTCGGCGGGCAGCAGCAGCGGGCCTCGACCGTCGACTACGACGGCAACGGCAACGTGCTGCACACGAAGTCGCCCGAGGGACGGACCGTCGACTACGGGTACGACTTCCTCAACCGGCTCGTGAAGCAGGTCGAAAAGGTCGACTCGGCCAAGTCGATCACGACGTGGACGGGCTACGACCGGCTCGGCAACCGGAGCCACTTCATCGACGGCAACGGGCACGCGACCGACTACACCTACACGCCGTGGGGGATGCCGGATTCGGTGGTCGAGCCGTCGGTCGCCGGGGCGACCGCGCCGGCGGACCACACCTGGACGACGTCGTACGACGCGGCCGGCCGTGCGGCGAAGCTCACCGCGCCCGGCGGGGTCACCCGCACCCGCGACTACGACGAGCAGGACCGGCTGGCCGCGGAACACGGGGCCGGCGCGGAGAACGCCACCACCGACCGGACCTACGGCTACGACTCGGCCGGACGGCTGACGAAGATCGGCAGCCCGGGCGGTGACACGAACTACCGCTACGACGACCGCGGCAACCTGCGGACGTCCCAGGGCGCGTCCGGCACGGCCGTCTACACCTACAACGGTGACGGCACGCTGGCCACGCGGTCGGACGCCGCCGGCAACACGACGTTCACCTACGACGGCGCCGGCCGGCTGTCGTCGACCGCGGACCCGCTCACCGGCCGCACGACGGACTACAAGTACGACGCCGTGGGCCGGTTGTCCGTCACCCAGGACCGCGCGGTCGCGGGCCGGATCATGCGCACCAGCGGCTACGACAACCTGGGCCGGCTGTCATCCGACAGCCTGACCCAGCTCACCGACGTCGGCTCGCGGGTCTTGCTGGGCGACACCTACGGGTACGACAACGACGACAAGGTCACGACCAAGACGTCGACGCGCTCGGTGGGCGCCACCACGGCGAACAGCTACGGCTACGACGGAGCAGGCCGACTGACGAGCTGGACGGCCGGGTCCCAGACCACGACCTACGGCTGGGACGACGCCGGGAACCGCACGTCGGTCAACGGCTCGGCATACACGTACAACGAGCGCAACCAGCTGCTCTCCGGCGGCGGCGCGACGTACGCGTACCGGAAGCGCGGCACGCTGCAGTCGGTCACACGCGGCAGCGTGACGACGACCAACGGGTTCGACGCCTTCGATCGCTTGGTCCGCGAGGGCACGACGACGAACCAGTACGACAGCAACGACCGGGTGGTGAACCGCAACGGCACGGCACTGACGTACGACGGCCTCTCGAACGAGACGGTGACCGACGGCACGCGAAAGGTCTCCCGCCTCCCGGACGGGACGGCGCTGGGCGACAAGGGAGCGGCCGGCGGGAAAACGCTTTTCGCCGACCGCCACGGAGACGTGGAGGGCCGCTACCTGGGCGCGGTGGTCGACGGCCAGCGCACGTACGACCCGTTCGGCACGGTGACGTCGTCGTCGGGTGAGACGTCGAACCTGGGCTACCAGGGGGACTGGACAACACCGGACACGGGCTTGGTCAACATGACGGCCCGCTGGTACGACCCGAACCGGGGCGGCTTCGTCAGCCGCGACGACTGGAACCTTTCGCCGGACCCATCGGCGGCGACGAACCGCTACACGTACGGCAACGGTGACGCGGTCGGGAACACCGACCCGAGCGGCCACAATCCCGTGTGCTCGATCATCGGTGGGGCCGCGGGAGGATGGTTCTTCGGGATTTTCGGGGACATCGTGGGTGACCTCTTCGGTGCAGGTGCATGTCCGGGTTCCATGTCGGACGGACGGGATTGCATCAAAGACCGGTGTTCGGCCATTTGTTACAACTGCGGGCACTACGACGCCACCGATAGCGCTTGGCATCATCAAGAAGTCCGAGGTTCGAACGGTTCGAGTCGAGGGCCGTCGGTTGTCGGACCCCGACCCGGAGGACGCCCAGGTGGTCGTCCCAGCGGAGGTACATCGACGCACCGTCCGGTCCGCCCGAGTCCGCCCCCGCCACCTCCCTGGTTGGTCAATGCCATCCGCCCTGCCCACCAGTTGCCACCTGGCGCCACTGTCGCGGACTTGGTCGACGCCACGAACGCGACGACTCCCGCAACGACGGTCGAGGATCCCACGGGTGACTACTACGAGGACGCCAACGAGACAACCGAGGCACCCCAGGAGCAAGGTTCCCCCGGCACTGGGCGGCCGCCTGTTGCCGACAACGCCGACTTCCAGACGTTCTGCGACAGCCTCGACATGGAGCCGAACAAGCCGGAGTACTTACCGATGGAGCCTGCGGAATTGGGTGACGGCACCAAGGGCATGCGGGCGACTGGCGGCTCGGTCTGTCTCACGGAGACCCGGAACCGGACGGGACGGCCGACCAAGCCGTTCGGTTGGGAGCGTGGCATGCACCGCGGGCACATCATTGCTTCCATTTTCTGGGGTAGCAACGGCCAGGAGAATATCGTTCCGCAGTTCGAGCTGGTCAACATCAGAGACATGCTCCACTCGATTGAAACCGGTACCAGGGACGCCGTCGGCAACAACACTTCGTCGGGTCGGCAGAGCGGCGCGCCGCAAAGTGTTTTCTACATGGTCCGCGTGCTGTACAAGGGATCGGATCCGGTGCCCTGGCGGATCGACGCCGCCGCGTACGGCAGTGGCGGCTTCGAGTGTTACGTGCAGATCTACAACGTGAAAGAGGGAAATGATCCAAGGACAACCTGTTGAGCAACTCGTTGAACTGCTGAAGTGGCGAAAGGAATTGGTGGTGCCGGCGCTGACCTGGGAGCATGTCGAAGGGCAGTTGGGAGTCGCGGTGCCCCTAGGCGTGAAAGCAATCTCGAGTCGATTCCCGGCGGGATCCTTCGGTGATTGGATTAACTTCTACAACCCGGTTCAGAGTGTTCAAACCTCGACCATGTTCATGGGTACCCTCAAATCGGTTGGAGAGACTCTCCGTTACGCGAGGCAGGTGAACTTCGAAGAATTTCCGTATAATTTTCACCCGGAGAAGTCGGGTCTCGTCGCTTGGGGGCACGGCGACCAGCACGTCTACTTTTGGCGTGCGCCGGGCGTTGCGGATCCGGATGTCGAAGTCGTGTTGTACTGCGACAAGCATGGTGCCGGATGGGGAGAATTCTCGGGAAGTGTCCCCGAGTTTCTCGTGGAGCTGTTCAATGATCGACTCGAGACGGAAATTCTCTATGACGAGTGGGTGGACTGTCAGTTCTTCTCCGAATTCCAAGAATTCGCTCGTCCGGGCAACTGACCTTTTTCGATTGGTGTGAAACGAATGAAAATCTTGCGACGTGCGGCGATCCTTGCCGCCACCACAGCCCTGGCGGTGAGCTGTCTCACGTTGCCGGCCGACGCGGCGGCTCCGGGGGATGCGCCCGTTGCGGAGTCGGTGGCCAAGGCGAGACCGAAGGAGCGGGTGGCCAAGGACAAGGCCGGCCACGTGCTCCTCTACGTCCGCGGCGACAACGAGACCGTGTTGCGCCAGGCCGTCAAGAACGTCGGCGGGACCGTCTCCGCTGTCCAAACAGGACAGGTTCGCGCCGCCGTTCCGGAGGACGAGATCGATGCCCTGGGCGATCAGCCCGGCGTGCACGAGGTGAAACGCCCGACGCGCGTCCTGCCCGCGAGCATCACCTCCGAGGGCGTCGGCCCGTCCGGTGCGGACGCCTGGATCCAGGCCGGCTACAAGGGTGCCGGGACCAAGATCGGGATCCTCGACGTCGGTTTCGGCGGGCTCGCCGACGCTCAGGCCGCCGGTGAGCTGCCGACCGGGACCCAGCTGGTCACCAACGGTTCGAACTGCCTCGACGCGACCGTCGACGACACCCACGGCGTCAACGTCGCCGAGGTCGTCCACGACATGGCGCCGGACGCTCAGCTGTACCTGTCCTGCGTGCAGGACGACATGGGCTTCGCGCCTGCGGCCGACTGGTTGCAGCAGCAGGGGGTCCAGGTCATCAGCGCCGCGATCACCGTGCCGGGTGCCGGTCGCGGTGATGGCACCGGACCGGATGTGAACAGTCCGGCCCAGGTCGTCCAGCGGTCTCGGCAGGCCGGGATCCTCTGGTCGACGGCGGCCGGCAACTACGGCAAGCTCCACTTCGCCGGCCAGGCGGCCGACCGCAGCGGCGGCAACGGCTGGGTCGAGTTCAGCGGGGCTTCCGAGGTCAACAACTTCGCACTGCCCGCGGGACAGTCCGCGACGGTCACCCTCCGCTGGGACGCTTGGCCGCTCACGACGAAGGACCTCGACGTCTACGTCACCGACCAGGCGATCGCCCCGACCGGGGTGAACGATCCCCACGTCCTGGCCCGGTCGACGATTTCGCAGCGGGACACGACCGGCGGGGCCGCACCGGTCGAGGAGACGTCGTTCACCAACAACACCGGCTCCGCGGGCACCTTCTACATCTGGATCAAGAACAACAACGCCCCGTTCACGACGCCGTTCGACCTCTACGTGACCAAGCTGGGCGGGGGCGCGCTGCAGTGGCCGACGCCCGCCGGCAGCATCGCCGAACCGGCCAGCTCGCCCTACGCGATCGCGGTCGGCGCGACCAAGCCGAACTCCGGCGTGCTCGAGGACTACAGCAGTCACGGCCCGACCGTCGACGGCCGGGTGAAGCCGGACATCACCGGGTTCGACCAGGTTTCGACGTTCACTTCCGGCCCGGCCGGGTTCGGCGGGACGTCCGCGGCCGCGGCGCACGTCGCCGGGGCGGCGGCGCTGTTCAAGGGCGCCAACCTCCAGCTGGATGCCTCGCAGCTCGAATATCTCCTGAAGACCAACGCGAAGGCCGTGCCGGGCGGTGCGGCCAACGACTGGGGAGTCGGGATCCTCGCGCTCGGCTCGCCGGGCGCCGCGGCCGCGCCGACTCAGACCGGCTACAACCCGCTGACGAACCCCGTCCGGATCCTGGACACGAACACCGCGGTCGGCGGCCACCAGCGCCGCTTCACCGCGGGGGAGACGTTCGCCCTGACCGTCCCCGGCGCTCCCGCCGGGGCGAAAGCGGTCGTGCTCACCGTCACCGCCGGGCTGACCGACGGCCCGACCGAGCTGCAGTTCACCGCCGAGAACCCCGGCGCCGCGCAGCCGATCCGGTTCCCCGTCTACACGAGCAGGCAGGCGGCGCTGACGGTCGTCGTCCCGCTGGGTGGTGACGGCGCGGTGCGGATCCGCAACACCGTCGGCACGCCGGGGGTGACGGTCGACTTCGCCGGTTACTTCAGCTCGGACGGTCCGGGTCTGTACACCGCGAAGAGCGGCGGTGCGCGGCTCCTCGACACACGCGACTCGGCGAGCGCGCACCCGCGCGCGCTGGGCGCCGCCGAGGAGTACGCGATCCAGGTGCGGGGCACCGCCGGTGTTCCGACGAACGCGACAGCCGTCGCCGTCAACCTGACCGCGATGGCGGCGACCGCGCCGGCGAGCATCGCGGCGTACCCGCAGAGCTACACCCCGGACACCAGCAGCCTGTACCTCAACGTCGGGCAGCGCCGGTCCAACCTGGCGATCGTCCGGATCGGTGACGACGGCAAGATCCGCGTGCGGAACTCGGCCGGTCTCACCCACCTCGCGGTCGACCTGCAGGGCTGGTTCGCGTCGGGTACCGGGGCGAAGTTCGTCCCGGCCGCCGGTACCGCCCGGGTTCTCGACACGCGCGCCGGGACCGGCGTCGCCGTCGCGCCCGTCGACCGCGGGGTCCCGGTGACCGCTCAGGTCGGCGGGATCGCCGGGGTGCCGTCGAACGCCACGGGCGTCCTCGTCACGGCGGCCGCCGCGGACAAGGTGCTGCCCACGGGAGTTTCGTTCTTCGCCCCGGAAACCGGCTGGGCCAACTTCCCGGCGTTGCAGGCCGATCAGGGACAGACCGCGGCGGCGAGCGCGCTCGTGCCGTTGGGCTCGAGCGGCAAGCTCACCGCCACGACCGAGAACGGCAAGGTCGAACTGACGGCTGACGTCGCCGGTTACTTCGTCGGCGGCGCGGCGGCCACGGCCGCGGGCAACTGCGTCACCCCCGCGGACGAGCCGGGATTCCTCCCGCTGCTGGACGGCCGCGCCGAGACGTCGCTGGCGCGGTGGGGCACGACCTCCGCCGTTCAGGACGGCTGTGAGTTCGGCACGGTCGCCGGCGCGGGTGGTCCGTGGAACCCCGCGGACCTCTTCGACAACGACTACTCGCTCCGGCTGGACTGGAAGGCCGTCGGCGCGAACTCGCAGTCGGCGATCAACGTCGGGTTGTCGCGCATCGCGGGGGCCCCGGCCGCCGCGAAGATCGTGATCGGTCCGACCGCGGCGACGGGCACGGACGCCACCGGTGCCGTCAAGGGCCTCAAGGCGCCGACCACGACCGCCGCGAAGCCCGTCGGCGAATGGAACACGTTCGAGGTCACGCTCTCCGGCCCCAAGATCACGGTGCTGCTCAACGGCACAAAGGTCAACGAGTACACCGCGCCCGCCGGGTTCGCCCGGCGCACCATGGTGAGCCTCGACGGGCAGGGAACGGGTGACCAGGTCAAGTTCCGGAACCTGCGGGTGCGGTCGAACCGGATCGCCGGCAGCGGTCCGATCACCGGCGTCGGCGGTGCCTGCCTGAACCTCAACGGCGGCACACCGAACAACACGGTCGTCAACATGTCGTCGTGCACGTCGGGGCCGGGACAGCAGTGGACCACCGGTGATCTGGCGCTGCACGTGCTCGGGCAGTGCGCGGACACCCAGAACAGCGGCACCACCGCCGGCACCGCGGTGGTCGCGGTCGCGTGCGTGGCCTCGGCGACCCAGGAGTGGCAGGTCTTCGCCGACGGCCGCATCTTCAACCTGGGCGCGGGCCGGTGCGCTTCGGCCGCCGGATCGACCAACGGCGCCGCGGTCACGCTCCAGGACTGCAACGGCCAGGCCCAGCAGATCTGGACGCCCAGCGAACGCAACGCGGCTTTCGGCCAGCTGACCGACGGCAACGGCAGTTGCCTCAACGTCACCGGCCGTGTCGTGGCCGACCAGGCGACCGTCGGGACGGTCGGCTGCGTGATCTCCCTCTCCGACACCTGGACGCTGGCGAAGGACGGCAGCATCCGGGCGCTCGGCCGCTGCCTCGACGTCAAGGGCGGCGCCATCGCGGACGGGACGCCGGTGTGGTCGTACCAGTGCACGGGTGATCCCGCGCAGTTCTGGCAGCTGCGGGCGGACGGCAGCCTGGTCAACCCGAAGTCCGGCAAGTGCCTGGACTCCACCCAGGGCGCGACTTCGGTGGCGATCCAGCCCTGCACGGGTTCGCCGAACCGGGTGTGGACGGTCCAGCGGCTGTACCCGCACAAGGGCCGGCTGGTCGGCGTGCTCGGCAAGTGCGTGGACGTCAACCAGAACGTCGACGCGAACGGCACGGCGATCCAGCTGTTCACCTGCAGCGGGAGCGGAGCCCAGCAGGTCCAGCTGCAGGCGGACGGCACGATCCGGATGAAGAGCCGGTGCATGGACGTCACCAACGGCGCGACCGCCGGAAACACCCCGATCCAGCTGTGGGATTGCTACAACAACAACTCCCAGCGGTGGTTCCAGCGGCCGGACGGGCAGATCGAGAACACCGGCTCGGGCCGCTGCCTGAGCACCATCGGTGGCGGCGGTGACGACGGCACCAGGCTCGTCCTCTGGGACTGCCAGTACGCCGCCAACCAGCGGTGGGGCGTCGAGTTCGACTGATCTCCGAGCCAGGGGCGATCGAGGACCGCAACTGTCCTCGATCGCCCTTAGCGTTTTCCGCATGACGATCACCCCGTTCCGCATCGACATCCCGCAAGCCGAGATCGACGACCTTCGGGCGCGGCTCGCGAACACCCGCTGGCCCGACCAGCCCGCCGGCACCGGGTGGCGGCTCGGGGCGCCCGTCGACTACGTGCGTGAGCTGGCCGAGTACTGGCGGCTGGAGTTCGACTGGCGCGCGCAGGAGGAGCGGCTCAACGGCTTCCCGCAGTTCACGACGGCCATCGACGGGACGACCGTGCACTTCCTGCACGTGGAGTCGCCGGAACCGGGTGCGACGCCGGTGTTGCTCACGCACGGCTGGCCGGGCTCGGTCGTCGAATTCCTCGACGTGATCGGGCCGCTGACCGATCCGCGGGCGTACGGCGGTGACCCCGCGGACGCGTTGCACGTGGTGGTGCCGTCGATCCCGGGTTACGGCTTCTCCGGCCCGACGCCGGAGGCGGACTGGGGGCCGGACCGGATCGCCCGGGCGTTCGCGGAACTGATGACCCGCCTCGGTTACGAGAAGTTCGGCGCCCACGGCGGTGATTGGGGCGCGTCCATCTCACGCGAACTGGCGGTGCAGTTCCCCGAGCGGGTCGTGGGGATCCACGTGACGACGCTGCCGTCGGCGGTGGTCCGGAGCGAGGCCGCCCTCGAGGGCCTGACCGGCGACGAGCTCGCGGCGGCCCGGCGCTCGCTGGAGAAGGGGCTGAAGTTCTCGTACCTGGGCACGGGTTACGCGATGATCCAGTCGACCAAGCCGCAAACGCTGGCGTACGGCTTGACCGACTCGCCGGCGGGCCAGCTGGCGTGGATCGCGGAGAAGTTCCGCGCGTTCTCGAACACTTCGGAAGACCTCATCGACCGCGACGACCTGCTGGCGGACGTCTCGATCTACTGGTTCACCGGCACGGCTAACTCCTCGGCGCGGCTGTACGCGGCCTTGGCCGCGCCGTGGGGCTCCCCGCCGCCGCCGAACACGGTCCCGACGGGCTTCGGCGTCTTCCCGGACGACATCGGCCTGCCGATCCGGACGCTGGCGGAGCGGACGGACAAGATCGTCCGCTGGACGGAGTTCCCGCGTGGCGGTCACTTCCCCGGGCTGGAGGAGCCGGACGCGCTGATCGGCGACATCCGGGCGTTCTTCCGCAGCTTGCGCTGAGTTGTCCACAGGGGTTGTCCACAGGGCCGTGAGACTGTGGACAACCCCGGCGCAAGTCCTAGAGGTACTGCCCGGTCCCCGAAATCCCGGGCCCGTGCCCTTCGACACCCGGCACACCGAGGCTGCCGCCAGTGGCCGACGGACCCGCCGGCAGGCCCCGGCGCATCTGCTCCAGCTGGACCCGCGCCGCCATCTGCTGGGCGAACAGCGCGGTCTGTATCCCGCTGAACAAGCCCTCGAGCCAGCCGACCAGCTGGGCCTGGGCGATCCGCAGCTCCGCGTCCGACGGCGTCGAGTCGTCGGCGAACGGGTGGACCAGGCGCTCCAGCTCGTCGCGCAGCTCCGGCGCCAGCGAGTTCGACAGCTCCTTCACCGACGTCTGGTGGATCTCGCGCACCCGCGTGCGGGACGCGTCGTCGAGCGGGGCGGCGCGGACCTCCTCCAGGAGCTGCTTGATCATCGTGCCGATCCGCATCACCTTCGCCGGCTCTTCGATGAGCTCGCCCACCGCCTCGGCGTGCTCCGCGCCCTCGAGGGGAGAGCCGTCCGGTCCGACTACCACCACGTGGGGTGAAGATTCGTGGCCGGCGTCACCCGCTGTGCCCGATTCCCGGAAGTTCGGCTCGGTCATGTGCTCCATCCTGGCTTGCCATCAACACGCTCTGCGACACCCGAGGGGTGTCCGTCTCCGAGCGTAGCGGCATTCCGGCGTTCCGGTGGCTCTCCACCCAACCCCGGACGCACGGCGAAACCGCACGTCCGTACGGTGTCCCCATGGCGTTCGACGTCGCTCGTATCCGTGGGCTCTTTCCCGCGCTGGGTGACGGCTGGATCCACTTCGACGGCGCCGCCGGAATGCTGGTCCCGGAACAGGTCGCTTCGGCCGTTTCGACGGCGATGCGCGCCCCGGTGTCGGGGCCGGGTGGAGCGTTTCCGGCCTCACAGCGCGCGGAAAGCATCGTGACCGCGGCCCGCAGGGCCGTGGCCGACCTGGTCGGTGCCGACCCGGCCGCCGTCGTGCTCGGACCCAGTTCGCCGGTGATGCTGCGCCGCCTCTGCGACGCTCTCGCCGAACGCTGGACGATCGGCGACGAGGTCGTCGTCTCCCGGCTCGACGAACAGGCCAACCTCGCGCCGTGGCAGCGCGCCGCGAAGCGCGTCGGCGCCGTCGTGCGCTGGGGCGAGATCGACATCGAGACGTGCGAGCTGCCCGCGTGGCAGTACGAGCAGCTCGTTTCGGCGCGCACCAAGGCCGTCGCGGTCACACTCGCGTCCGGCTCGGTCGGCACCCGCCCGGACGTCCCGACGATCATCGAGTTCGCCAAGCGCGTCGGCGCGCTCGTCGTCGTCGACGCCACGTACGCCGCGCCGTTCCTGCCGCTGGACATCAACGCCCTCGGCGCCGACGTCATGGTCGTGTCCGCGCAGGCCTGGGGCGGCCCTTCGGTGGGTGCGCTGGTGTTCCGCGACCCCGAACTGATCGAACGCATCTCGTCCGTCTCGCTCGACCCGGGTGCGCGCGGGGCGGCCCGGCTCGAACTGGGCCCGCACGCCTACCCGCTGCTGGCCGGGCTGATCGCGTCCATCGACTACCTCGCGGGCCTCGACGACGCGGCCTCCGGGTCGCGGCGCGAGCGCCTCGTCACCTCGCTCGGCTCGGCGAAGTCCTACCACGCCGGGCTGCTCGCGCAGCTGTCCACCGAACTGCTGACGCTGCGGCACATCATGGTCATCGGCAACGCCATGCGCCGGATCCCCGCGCTCGCCTTCGCCGTCGCCGGCAAGAAGTCGCCCGAAGTCGCCGAATACCTTGCGTCGCAAGGGTTGTGCGCGTTCGCCGACGACGGCGCGGCCGGCGTCTTCGCGTCACTCGGCGTCGGAGAAGTGGGCGGCGCCGTGCGGATCGGGCTCGCCCACTACTCCAACGTCTTCGAGATCAACCAGCTCGTCCGGGTCCTCGAAGAACTGCGCTAAGACGTCGCGGTCAGCAGGATCTTCCCGAACACGCTGCCCTCTTCCATCGCGCGGTGCGCGGACGCGGCTTCGGACATCGGGATGACCTGGCCGACGATCGGCTTGACGGCGCCTTCGGAAACCAGCGGCCACAGGCGTTCCCGGACGTCGGCGACGATCGCCGCCTTCTGGTCCAGCGGCCGGAACCGCAGCCCCGCGGCGAACACCTCGGCGCGCTTCCCGAGCATGGCGCCGACGTTCAGCTCGCCCTTCACCCCGCCCTGCATGCCGATGATCACGAGCCGCCCGTCGGACTTCAGGGCGTCGACGTTGCGGCCCAGGTAGGACGCGCCCATGTTGTCGAGGATGACGTCGGCGCCGCCGGTCTCCTTGCGGAGCACCTCGACGAAGTCCTCTTCCTTGTAGTTGATCGTGAGGTCGGCGCCGAGCTGGCGGCAGCTTTCGAGCCGCTCCGCCGAGCCCGCGGTGACCACGACGGTCGCGCCGAGCGCCTTGCCCACCTGGATCGCGTGCGTGCCGATGCCGCCGGCGCCGCCGTGGACCAGCAGCACCTCGCCCTCGGTGAGCTTCGCGTGCATCACGACGTTCGCCCACACCGTGCAGGCCACCTCGGGCAGCCCGGCCGCGGCGATCAGGTCGACCTCGCCCGGCACCGGCAGCAGCTGCCCGGCCGGGACGACGACCTTCTGCGCGTAACCGCCACCGGCGAGCAACGCGCAGACCTCGTCGCCGATGTTCCACCCTTCGACGTCTTCACCGAGTTCGGCGATCGTGCCCGAGCACTCCAGGCCGATCGTCTCGCTGGCGCCGGGCGGCGGGGGGTAGTGCCCCTGCCGCTGCAGCAGATCGGCCCGGTTGACCGCGCTCGCCGCGACGTCGAGGAGGACTTCGCCGGGTCCGGGCCGCGGATCCGCGATCTCCGTCCACTCGAGGACGTCCGGGTCACCTGGTTCACGGATGGTGATCGCGTACATGCGTCGACCGTATACCGGTGGGGGAGAGTCCCGCCGAATGACGCATTGACGTACCTCCCATATCGCACAAAAGTGAGCAACCATGTCACTCTTCCGAAAGAGATTCGTCCCGCCGGTGGCCCTGGCCGCCTGCGCGACACTCGCGCTCGGCCTCACCCCGGCCGCCGCCGCGAACACGGTCCCCGACGGCCCTGCCCTGGCGAAACAGCTCGTCAAGAAGGTCGGCGTCGACGGCGTCAACCGCCACCTGATCGCGCTGCAGCGCATCGCCGACACCAACGGCGGGAACCGGGCGGCGAGCACCGACGGCCACAAGAAGTCCGCCGAGTACATCGCCACCAAGCTCGAGGCGGCCGGCTTCCAGGTGACCCGCCAGGAGTTCCCCTTCACGTTCTCGCAAACGCTGGCCGAGAAGCTCACCGCCGGCGGCGCGAACGTGCCGGTCATCGCGATGGAGTACACCCCGTCGACCCCGGTCGGCGGCATCACCGCGCCCCTCTCGGTCGTCGCGGTCGACGACACCAGCGGCTGCGAGGCGACCGACTACACCGCCGACGTCGCCGGCAAGATCGCGCTGATCAAGCGCGGCGGCTGCTCGTTCGCGCAGAAGCAGGCCACCGCCGCGGCGGCGGGCGCGATCGGCGCCATCGTCTACAACAACACCGACGGCGACCTCAACGGGACGCTCGGGGACCCGGCCGGCGCGAAGATCCCGACCGGCGGCGTGACCGCGGCCGCGGGCGCGCAGCTGGCCACCCTGGCCGGCCAGCCCGTGACGCTGGAGCTTCGCGCCTTCCAGGAGGCGCGGACCAGCTACAACGTCATCGCCGAGACCAAGTCCGGGCGCAAGGACAACGTCGTGATGCTCGGGTCGCACCTCGACAGCGTCCCGGCCGGCCCCGGCATCAACGACAACGGCTCCGGCTCGGCGACCCTGCTCGAGACGGCGCTGCAGCTGGGGAGCAGCCCGAAGGTCAACAACGCCGTCCGCTTCGGCTTCTGGAGCGCGGAGGAGTTCGGCCTGATCGGCTCGACCTACTACGTTGACTCGCTGAGCTTCGAGCAGCAGCTCGACATCGCGCTGTACCTGAACTTCGACATGATCGGCTCGCCGAACGCCGGGTACTTCGCGTACGACGGTGACGACTCCGACGGCGTCGGCGCGGGCCCCGGCCCGTACGGCTCGGCGCAGATCGAGAAGACCCTCGTCGACTACCTGCAGGCCGCGCGGGGCGTGTCCCTCGAGGGCACCGACTTCACCGGCCGCTCGGACTACGGCGAGTTCATCGCCGTCGGCATCCCGGCCGGTGGCCTGGACACCGGCGCCGAGGTCCTGAAGACCCCGGCGCAGGCGGCGAAGTGGGGCGGCACGGCGGGCATCGCGTTCGACCCGTGCTACCACCAGGCCTGCGACAACCTGGGCAACATCGACCGCGTCGCGCTGGACCGCAACGCGGACGGCGTCGCCTGGGCCCTCGGCGTCTACGCGACGAGCACCGAGAGCATCAACGGCGTCAAGCCGGGCAAGGCGAAGAACGTCAAGCAGAAGGCCGCCGAACGCAGCGGGCAGCGGAACTTCTCCGCGCACGCTGTCGCCGGTGACCCGCACGCGCTGACCGCCTGAGGACAGACAGAAGGGGCCGTCCCGAACTCCCGGGACGGCCCCTTCTGTCGTGTCTTAGCCCAGGTTGCTGGCGCCGAAGGTGTCGCAGCGGGCCGGGTCACCGGTCTGGAAGCCGGTGGTGAACCACTTCTTGCGCTGCGCGGACGTGCCGTGGGTGAACTGCGAGCTGTCCACCTGGCCGCCGCCGAGCTTGGTCTGGATGTAGTCGTCGCCGATCCGGGACGCCGTGTCCAGCGCGGACGCGATGTCGTCCTGCGTGATGTCGAGGATCAGCGGCTTGCCGGTGTCGGTCGGCGTCGTCGTCGCGTGGTTGCCCCAGACGCCGGCGTAGCAGTCGGCCTGCAGCTCTAGCCGGACCGAGCCCGACGTCGGGCCGGTGCCGGTGCCCTTCTTCGACGTGCCGAGCAGGTTCTGCACGTGGTGGCCGTACTCGTGGGCGAGCACGTACGCCTCGGTGAACTGGCCGCCCTGCGCGCCGAAGCGCGTCTTCAGCTCGTTGAAGAAGCTCAGGTCGATGTAGACCTTGGAGTCGGCCGGGCAGTAGAACGGCCCGGTGTCCGAGGTGGCGCTGCCGCACCCGGTGCGGACGCCGCCGTTGAAGAAGTTCGTCGGCGCCTTCCGGTAGGTCGAGCCGGAGCGCGCGAACTGCTGCGCCCAGTAGTCCTGGACGGAGTTGACGATCGCGACGATGGCGCAGTCGTGGTTCTTGTTCGCGTCCGCGCCGGTCTTGCAGGTGCTCGCGAGCTGGGAGTTGTCGACCTGCTGCCCGGAGCCGACGCTGCCGAGCCCGCCGCCGCTGCCCAGGTTCACCGCCCCCGGGCTGATCCCGCCGAGCTGCGAGATCACGAAGTAGATGATCAGCCCGACCACACCGAGCCCACCACCGCCGAGCGCCACGCGGCCACCGATCCCGCCGCCGCCACCACCGCTGCCGCGCATGTCCTGGACCTCGGAAGCGTCCAAGCCCGCGTCGTCGTCGAATCTCACGCGGCAGATCGTAGCCGGACATGGTCCTGGGCGCGGCCTTCGCGGCCACGCCCAGGACTTGTACCGAGGTTTGTCTCTACAGAGCGGTTGGCCGCGAACGGACCGGCGTTCAGGCGCTGTCGCCACGATTGCTGAGATCGCGGCCTGACACAGGCCCGATCGACGCCGAATGCGTGAACGCAGGAAGCCCGCACGGTGCTGTTCGCAGTGAGGCTGGTTCGCCTCGATCACGACCGACCCGGTAGGTGTCCGTTCCGGTCGCGGGGACGCAGCTGGCGGTCAACCGCGAGAATCACCCGTCACGCAACCACCTGACCTCTCTGGCGGGGAGCCGGGCCGGCACGTCGCCGTCGTCGCGCCTATACCTCGGCCAACCATCCGCCGACAAGCAGAATGCGCCTTTTTCGGCCGAGTCTCAACCTTTTCGTAACCCCACCTTCGGGCGATGTTGCAACGGTATTTTTACCCGCAGACAACTCGGACTCGGACCGCGCGGTCCCTTGATCAACGTTCTACGCTGCCTTATGACCGAGGAGCGGCCTGTGCGGTGGTTGGACGAAGCCGAGTCTGATGCGTGGCGCTCCTACATCGTCGCGACGTTGCGGTTGCGGCAGCGGCTGCACCGCGAGCTGGCCGACCGGCACGACGTCTCGCTGACCGACTACGAGGTGCTCGTCTGCCTGGAGATCCAGCCGGAACGCCGGATGCGGATGTCCGAGCTGGCCGTCTTGATGGGCTCGACGAAGAGCCGGCTGTCCCACCAGGTCGGCCGCCTCGAGGACGCGGGGATGGTCCGCCGGGTCCGCGACCCGGAGGACAAGCGCGGCGTCATCACGGAGCTGACCGACGACGGCGTGCGGCTGCTGGAGTCCGCGGCCCCGACACACGTCGAGGGCGTGCGCGAGCACCTGATCGACCTGCTGAGCCCCGAGGAACAGGCGACGATCGCCGCGGCGTTCGGCCGGGTGCTGGACCACCTGACCCAGGTGGAGGGCTGACGCGGTTTCGCGTCAGCCGCGCACCCGGTCTGCTTGCGGTAGCGGTGGGATTCGAACCCACGGAGAGGTTGCCCCCTCGCATGTTTTCAAGACATGATCCTTCGGCCGCTCGGACACGCTACCTCTGGTCACGAGGGTAGCCGACGGCCTTTCGCGGCAACCTCAGCCGTGTCCCGGACGTGCTCGGGGTCATGGGCGTCGTCCGCGGCCTAGCTCCAGGTGAGCGTCAAAGCCGCGCCCTGGGCGTGGCCCGCCTCCGCGGCCGGGGTGCGGGTCGACGGGTCCAGCGGGTTCTGGCCGATCGCCGCGACCGAGGCTTCGTCCGGGCTGATCACCGCGATCTCCGCGCCCGCCTTTCGCAGGTCCTCCAGCACGGTGAGCAGGGCCTTCTCGCCGGGCAACGGCGATTCCAGGCCCATCGGCGCGACCACCGTGACGCGGGTGGCGCCCGCCGCGTAGTCCGCGTTCTCGCCGGAACGGACGCCGCCGTCGATGTAGCGGCGGCCCTCGATCGTGGTCGGGGGCCAGATGCCCGGGACCGCGCAGCTCGCCGCCACCGCGTCCACCAGGCTGACGCCTGAAGCGCGGTCGAACTGCCGTGGCTCGCCCGTTTCCGCGTCGACCGCCACCAGGATGATGCGCTGCTCCGGCCAGTCGTGGGACGGCAGGCGGGCGGCGATCACCGCGCGGCGGTCCGCTTCGGACACCGTTTCGGCGCTCAGCGCCAGCTCGCCGACGCGCTGCCGCACCTCGGCGGGTGAGCCGGCGTCCTCGAACGCGGCGCCGAAGTCCGCGACGAACTTCTCCATGTCGATCTCGGCCGGGATCTCCGGGGTCTGCCGCGCCGGGTCGGCCTGGCGCGCGAGCAGGTCCGCCAGCGCGACGCCGCTGGTGACCTGCGCGGCGACCGTCGCGCCCGCCGACGTGCCGACGATCAGGTCCGCGCCGGTGAGGTCCTGCCCGTGACCCGCGAGCCCGGCCAGCAACCCCGTCGTCCACGCGATCCCGGCGACCCCGCCGCCACCCAGCACCAACGCCTGTCCGCTCATGCGGGCACCCTAACGGCCCCCACCGACAGTTCCGGTACGGCTCAGGGCTGGCGCAGCTGCTTCGCGGCGATCCGGGCGCGCACCTCGGGGCGGCGCAGCGGCGGCACGGTCGCCGGCGGCTGACGGCGTTCGGGCAGCTGCTCCAGCAGCCTCGTGGTGATCTCGGTGATCTCCGCGACGGCCGCCTCGAACGGCTCGCGCGTGGCGTCCGACAAGGACTGCACGCCCGTCACCTTGCGGACGTACTGGCGGGCCGCGGCCTCGATCTCCTCGTCCGTCGCGGACGGCTGGAGTCCCCGCAGGGTGGTGATGTTTCGGCACATGCCGTCCAGGGTACGACGCTGCGGAGGTCCGGATCACACGGTCGGGTTGGCTGTCGCCGACCTCGTTGACGCTGCTGCCTGCGCTTGGGCAATGTCGGGGTAGTGCCCCTCAGACCGCGTCCCTTCCGCTCCACCCGCCCCGAATCCGGCATTCTCGAAGAACGACCCGCAACCCCGATCCCGGAACAGGCTTGGCCCCGCGTGCGGGCCGACGAGCTGGTCACCCTCGTGGCACACGTCTTCGCCGCCCACGGTTTCCCCGAAGCGCGGGCCCGCATCGCGGCCGAAGCGCTCTGCCACGGCGATCTGACCGGATCGCCGGCCACCGGCGTCGCCGAGCTGACCCGGACCCACCTGCCGTTGCTGAAGAACGGCCACGTCGTGCCGCGCGCCGAGCCGTTGATGATCGCCGACCGCGGGGCCGCCGCGCTGCTCGACTACCGGCGCGCGTCCGGCCTCTGGGCCGTCGGCGACGCGATGGACCGCGCGGTGACGCGGGCCGGGCGCTTCGGCGTCGGGCTCGTCTCGCTGCGCGGGGTCGGGCCGTTCGGCCGGGCCGGGCACCACGCCGCGCGGGCGTTGCCGCACGCGATGATCGGGCTGGTGCTGGCGGCGGGCGGGGAGCCCGGCCAGCCGATGAACCCGCTGGGGATGGCCGCGCCCGGTGGCGCGTACCCCGAGTTCGTCTTCGACATGGACCACCCCGGGCAGGAGGCCGCCGCCGGGTTCACTCTGCTCGTCGAGGTCCTCGCCGGGGTGCTTTCCGGCGTCGCCGACCACGAACACGACACCGGCCTGCTGGTGATGGCCATCGCGCCGACGACGCTGCGCAGCGCCGACGGCTTCTACCGCGCGGCGAGCGCGCTGTTCGGCAGCATGCTCGGCTGGGAGGGCGGCGCCCCGATCCGCTACCCCGGCTGGCGCGAGGCCCAGCACCTCGAGCAGTGCCGGGCGCTGGGCGTCCCGCTGGCCGGCCCGGTGCGGCGCGAACTGGACGGCCTCGCCGCGTCGCTCGGATTGCCGCCGCTGACCAACGTCGGTTAGTGGACCAGGATGACCTTGCCGCGGTCGGGGCCGACGGCCACGACGTCGCCGTTCGTCAGCTGGCGGCCGCGGCGGGTCTCCACTTCGCCGTTGACCGTGACCTCCTCGGCGTCGATCAGGTCCTTCGCGTGGGAGCCGTCCTCGGCGAGGCCGGCGAGTTTGAGGAACTGGCCGAGCCGGATCGGCTCGCCGGTGATGGGTACGTCGACGGGGTCGCTCATACGCGCATCATGCCGGGTCAGGCGCGGGAGTCCGTCTGCCGGTAGAGCCCTTGGACGTCCGTGTCGAAGTAGCTCGAGTACGACGTGTCCGGGTCGTCGCCGCCGTACTCGAAACCGCCGATGACGCCGATGACCGTGCCCAGCCGGGTTTTCGGGTCCTCGCCGACCACCCATGGCCCGCCGCTGGTGCCGGTCGGGAAGCCCGCGCAGTCCACCTTGAGCTGGAAGGTGTCCTGGCGGCTGGTGGTGTTCCGGCAGACGGCCGGGGTCTCGGAGTCGTCCGGGTAGCCGGTCAGGGTGATCGGCTGCTCGAACGCGCTGCCGGTGGCCAGGGTGTTCGCGCCGACCAGGCTCTCCAGGGTCTTCGTGGTGCCCTCTTGGTGCGCGGTGGCGAAGCCGACGTCGAGGTCCGGGTCCGACGACTCGGTCCAGCCCGGGGCGACGAGCTCGTCGGTCACCGTCCAGTAGCCGAAGGGCGCGAGGCCGTCGTGGTAGGCGGGCGCGAAGGTGACGCCGGTGACGTAGTCGCCGCCCTCGCCGTCGTGGATGCAGTGGGCCGCGGTCAGCAGCACGTCACCCTGCCTGCTGTGGATGACGCTCGCGGTGCAGTAGTGCGCGCCGTCGACGAACAACGCGCCGACGGCCGGGCTGGACACCGCGGGCAGGTCCGCCGTCGACGCCGGGGTGGCGTCGAGAGCCGGGGTCGTCGCGTCCGCGGACTGCGGCCGCCGGGCGACGCCGACCACGACAAAAACCGCGCCGAGCAGCAGGACGGCGGCGAGGGACAGCAGAACGGCGGGCCGCCGCACGTGCATCGCCTCCTCGTCCGTCGCCCCCGGCACGACCAGATCACCTTAGGACGTCACACCGACACTTTCAGCACACCCACAGCAAGCTCACAGCCGCTAGTATCCGTAACTCGGGAGTAACACCTAACGGGCGGGAGGGCCGATGAAGCAGTTCGCGGACAAGGTCGTGGTGATCACCGGGGCGGGGTCGGGGATCGGCCGGGCGACGGCGCTGGAGTTCGCGCGGCGGGGCGCGCGGGTGGCCCTCTCCGACGTCAACGCCGCGAACGCGGAGGAGACGGCGAAGCTGGCCGGGGAGAACGCGCGGGCCTACCCGCTCGACGTCGCCGACCGGGCCGCCGTGCTCTCGCACGCCGACGAGGTCGTGCGTGACTTCGGGCGTGTGAACGTCGTCGTGAACAACGCCGGTGTCGCGCTCGGCGCGACCGTCGAGGAGATGGCGTTCGAGGACTACGACTGGCTGATGGGCGTCAACCTCGGCGGCGTCGTGAATGGCACGAAGGCGTTCCTGCCGCACCTGATCGCCTCCGGCGAGGGGCACGTCGTGAACATTTCCAGCGTGTTCGGCTTCGTCGGCGTGCCGACGCAGAGCGCGTACAACGCGGCGAAGTTCGCGGTCCGCGGATTCACCGAAGCACTGCGCGAAGAAATGCTGATCGCGCGGCACCCGGTCGCGGTCAGCTGCGTGCACCCGGGTGGGATCAAAACCAACATCGTGCGCAACTCGCGAGGCGGCGACGGCGATCAGGAGAAGGCCGCGGTGGGCTTCGACCGGATCGCGCAGACCACACCGGAGAAGGCCGCGCTGACGATCCTGCGGGGGATCGAGCGGAAGTCGGCGCGGATCCTCATTGGACCGGACGCCTACGTGATCGACGCCATCCCGCGTGTCCTCGGCTCCGCTTACCAGCGGCCGCTCGCGGTCCTCGCGCGGCTCGGCCTGAAACAGCTGAAAAGCTGAAACTCTTTTCGCTACTGCGCCTTTCGGGCGAACGCTCTGGTCCGGGACGGCGGACCTGCGCCACTGTGGATCACTCTTCCCGGCCTGCTCCGCTCCGGAACGCTTCACTCAATGGAGTTGCGTTTCTGACAAGGCCGTCCGAAATGGTCCAGAATGCGTGGGGTCCGTGAGCCCCGTACCGGAGGTCCCCGATGCCGCGCACCGCACCGAGCGTTGCGACCCGTCCGTCCAGTGACCGCGCCGCGGTGGAACTGCCGGATCGCACCGGCATCGTCGCGGCCAGCCTGCCCCGGCGCCGCCGCACCGACGACGAGCTGCCCGAGCTCACCGAGCCGATCTACACCCGGCCGCCGGTGTGCGACCAGGACCTGCGCCCGAAGTCCGTGGTGATCCGCCGCCGCGCCCGCACGTGGCTCGGCGGCGGCGCCGCGGTGCTGCTCGTCGCGGTCGGCTGGGTCGCCGGCGGACTGCTGAGCGGCGGGCTCTTCGCGCCGGCACCGGCGGACGACGTCGCCCAGGTCGACCCGCGGCCCGCCGTCGCGGCCGCCCCGGCGCCGCTGCCCCAGCCCCAGCCGTTGCCCCAGCCGCAGCCCCCGGTCGTCGTCCCGGCGCCGACGACCGTCTACGTGCCGGTGCCCGCGTCGAAGCCGGCGTCGAAGCAGGTTCAGGTGCAGGCGAAGGCCCAGCCGAAGAAGCCGTCGGCGGACGACACCGACGTGCCGCGCGTCGACCTGCCGTCGGCGACGACCCCGCCGCCGAGCACGAACGCGGTCCAGGAGTGGGTCGACGCGGCGGAAAGCGTGATGCAGCAGTACCAGTACCGCTCCGGGCGCTGAGTCAGGCGCCGGACCAGCGGTATTCGTGCTCCGGGCGGCCGGTGGCGCCGTAGCGCAGCCGCATCTGGACCGTGCCCGACTCCGCCAGCGCCGTCAGGTACCGCTGCGCCGTCGCGCGCGCCATACCCAGCTCACCGGCGACTTCCGCCGCCGACAGCGGACGTCCCGCGCGCCGCAGCTGCTCCGAAACCAGCCGGGACGTCGCCGTCGACTGGCCCTTCGGCGCGGACGTCCGGTCCTGGTCGTGCAGCACCCGGTACGCGCGGTCGACGTCGTCCTGGGCCAGGGTGCGCCCGTCGGCGAGCAGGCCGCGGAAGCGCGCGTACGACGTCAGCCGCTCGGCCAGCTGCCGCGTGGTGAACGGCTTGATCAGGTAGTTCAGCGCGCCGGCCCGGATCGCCGCGGCCACCGACGCGCTGTCGGTCGCCGCGGACAGGACGATCGTGTCCGTCTGCAGCTCCGGCAGCACGGCGAGGCCGGACTCGTCGGGCAGGTAGACGTCGAGCAGCACCAGGTCCGGCGTCAGCTCGCGCACCCGGGCCCGGGCCTCGGCCGCGGTGTGCGCGGTGCCGACCACCGCGAAGCCCGCGACCTCCTCGACGAACCCGGCGTGCACGCCGGCGACCCGGAAGTCGTCGTCCACGATGAGCGTGCGGATCATCCGTCCTCCGTCAGCATTCCGGGCAGTTTGGCGACGAACAGGGCGCCGGTCTCGCCTTCGCCGGGGTCGGCGAGCCAGACGTCGCCGCCGCGCGCCCGCGCGGCCTGGCGGGCCAAGGCGAGCCCGAGTCCGTGCCCGGGCGCGATCTTCGTCGAGACGCCTTCGTCGAACAACGTCCGGCGCAGGTCGGCCGGCACGCCGGGGCCACTGTCCACAACGGACACATGGAGCGTCGCGCCGTCGGTGAGCAGGCCGATCTCGACGGTCGCCGGGCGGCGCGGTCCCATCCGCGCGGCGTGCAGCGCGTTGTCGACGAGGTTGCCGATCACGGTGTTCGCGGCGATCGGGTCGGTCACCGTCGTCGGCACCCAGGTGTCGTCGGCGAGCTTGAGCGTGAGGCCCTTTTCCTGTGCCTGCTCGGTTTTCGCGACCAGCAGCGCCTGCAGGTACGGGTCGGCGACGGCGTCGCCCAGCTCGGTCGGGTGCGCCGACGGCGAGTCCGTGAGCGTCTGCAGGTACTCGACGGCTTCGGTGTGGTGGCCGAGCTGGAGCAGCCCGTAGAGCGTGTGCAGCCGGTTCGCGAACTCGTGCCGCTGCGCGCGCAGGCCGTCGGACAGGGCGCGGATGCCGTCCAGCTCGCGGGTGAGCGTGTCGAGGTCGGTGCGGTCGCGGAAGGTCAGCACGGTGCCGATCGGCCGGTCGTCCAGCCGCACCGCGCGGGAGTTGATCACCAGCACGCGGTTCCCGGCCACGGCCAGCAGGTTGTCCACCGGCCGGCCCTCACCGACGGCCTTGTGCAGCCGCGGGGACAGCTCCAGCTCGGCCAGCGCCGCGCCGATCGGGAGCTGCGTGCCGAGCAGGCGCTCGGCCTCGTCGTTGCGGACGGAGACGCGGTTCGCGTCGTCGACGGCCAGCACGCCTTCGCCGATCCCGTGCAGCACGGCTTCGCGTTCGTAGAGCAGCTCGGTGAGTTCGTGCGGCTCGAGGCCGTGGGTGACGCGCCGCAGGCGCCGGTTGAGCAGCGCGGACGCGCCCGCGCCGAGCAGCAGCGCGCCGCCGGCGAACAGCAGCGTGATGACGAGCAGCCGGTTGAAGTCGCCGGTCGGGTCGCCGACCTCGAAGCCGACGCTCACCTCGCCGACCACGCGCCGCCCCTGCCAGATCGGCGTCTTGCTGCGGACCGACAGCCCGAGCGTGCCGCTCTGCACCGCGCTGATCTCGTCCTGCCCGGCCAGCGCCAGCTCCGGGGACGTGCTCACCCGCTGGCCGATCAGGCTCGTCGTCGGGTGGGCGAGCCGGATGCCCTGGTCGTCGGTGATCACCACGAACAACGCGTCGTTGACCTCGGTCACCGCCAGGACGCGGTCCTCGAGCGGGCCGCCGGGGAGCTTCGCGGCCGCGTTCGCGACGACCACCGGGTCGGCGGCCACGGACTTCGCGATGGCCAGCGCGCGGCGGCCGTACTGGTCGGTGAGCGTGCGGCTCAGCAGGACGCTGACCAGCGCGACACCCAGCCCGACGACGAGGACGACCACGCCGATCTGCAGCAGCAGCACCTGCCTGCTGAACCGCATCCGCGGGAAGAGCGCCCACTTTGGCATGGCTGGGAACATACCCCCAGCTCACGGGGGTGCGCTAAATGAGCAAAACATGCATAACGCGCAGCTCGCACGCAGAACGTCGACAAGCTTCACCTGGGCGCCACGCGTATTTAACGTGCCTTCCAACGTGACAGGCACCACGTGACGAAGGAGTCACTCCCCATGGTTCCCCCACTGATCGAACTCACCGGAGCCACCAAGCGGTTCCCGAGCGGGTCCGGTTCCGTGCACACGGCCGTCCGCGACCTGACCATGACCGTCCAGCCCGGCGAGTTCGTCGCCGTCGTCGGCCCCACCGGCTGCGGCAAGTCGACGACGCTCTCGCTGGTGTCCGGGCTCCAGCCGCCGTCCGCCGGGCGGGTGCAGGTGAACGGCACCGACGTGAAGTCCATTCCGGACGGTGTCGGCTACATGTTCCAGACCGACGCCGTGATGCCGTGGCGCTCGGTGCTGGACAACGTCGCGTCCGGGCCGCGCTTCCGGGGCGTGCCGAAGGCCGAGGCCCGCGCGCAGGCCGTCGACTGGATCGGCCGCGTCGGGCTCGCCGGGTTCGAGAAGTACTACCCGCACCAGCTCTCCGGCGGCATGCGCAAGCGCGTCGCGCTGGCCCAAACGCTCGTCACCAAGCCGAAGATCCTGCTGATGGACGAGCCGTTCTCGGCGCTGGACGTGCAGACCCGCGCGCTCATGCAGGACGAGCTGCTGCGGCTGTGGTCCGGTTCCGGTGCCGCGGTGATCTTCGTGACGCACGACCTCGACGAGGCGATCGCGCTGTCGGACAAGGTCGTCGTGCTGACGTCCTCGCCGGCCACCGTCAAGGACGTCTTCGAGATCCCCCTGGAGCGGCCGCGGAAGGTCGAGGACCTGCGCCTCACCGAGGACTTCCGCAAGCTCTACGCCGACATCTGGGAATCGCTGCGCAGCGAGGTCGACAAGGCCCGCGAGAAGGGAGCGACCAGTGTCGCTTGAGACGCCGGCGGCCCCGTCCGCCGCTCCGCTGCCGGTTCTGGAGACCGAGCAGGACATCATGGCCCGCGCGAAGCAGGCCTCCGCGCGCCGCAAGCGCAACATCTGGCTGCTGCGCCTGGCGATCGTCGTCGTCTGGCTGGGCAGCTGGGAGCTGACGGCGACGTACTGGATCGACCCGTTCTTCTACTCGAAGCCGTCGAACATCTGGCAGCGGCTGGTCGAGTGGTTCAGCACCGGCACCGACTTCGGGTCCATCTGGTACAACATCTTCACCACCGTCGAGGAAGCCTTGCTGGGCTTCGTGATCGGTGCGATCGCCGGGGTCGTGCTCGGCGTCGTCCTGGGCCGCAGTGAGTACCTCGCGCAGGTTCTCGCGCCGTTCATCAAGGCGGCCAACGCCCTGCCCCGCATCGTGCTCGCGGCGCTGTTCGTGATCTGGTTCGGCCTCGGGCTGTCGTCGAAGGTCGCGACCGTCGTCGTGCTGGTGTTCTTCGCGGTGTTCTTCAACGCCTTCACCGGCGCCCGCGAAGTGGACCGCAACCTGATCGACAACGCCCGCATCCTCGGTGCGACGCGCGGCCAGGTGCTGAAGTCGATCGTGCTGCCGAGCGCGACGTCCTGGATCCTCTCGTCGCTGCACGTCGCCTTCGGGTTCGCGCTGATCGGCGCGGTCGTCGGCGAGTACACCGGCGCCAAGGCCGGCATGGGCTTCCTGATCAGCAACGCGCAGGGCACGTTCGACACCGCCGGGGTCTACGCCGGGATGCTGATCATCACCGTCGTCGCGCTGCTGGCCGAATGGGGCATCGGCACTCTGGAAGGTCGCTTGCTGCGCTGGCGGCCGAACGTCAGCTCCGCGGCGCAGGGGATCTGACATGCGTCTCAAGAGGACACTCGCGATCACGGCCGCGCTGGCCGTCACCGTCGGCGGGGTCACGGCGTGCCGCGACTCGCGCTCGATCGACTTCGGCGACGGCGGGCAGCCGCACATCAAGATCATGGTCGGCGGCCTGTCCAAGGTGATCTACCTGCCGGCGCAGCTCGCGCAACAGCTGGGCGAGTACAAGAAGCAGGGCATCGACGTCGAGCTGTTCGACCAGCCGTCGGGCGCCAACGCGGAGACGTCGCTGCTGGCCGGTGAGGTGCAGGGGGTGGTCGGGTTCTACGACCACACGATCGACCTGCAGGCCAAGGAGCAGTGCATGCAGAGCGTCGTGCAGTTCGCCAACGTGCCGGGCGAGGCGGAGATGGTCGCCGCGGCCAAGGCGGGCGAGATCAAGTCGGGCAAGGACTTCAAGGGACGCACCCTCGGCGTGACGTCGCTCGGTTCGTCGACGGACTTCCTGACCAAGGCCCTCGCGCAGCGCGGCGGTGTCAGCTCGAAGGACTACACGCCGTACAAGGCGGGCGCCGGGCAGACGTTCATCACCGCGCTGAACCAGGGCACGATCGACGCCGGGATGACGACCGACCCGACGATCGCGCAGCTCACGAACACGGGCCAGGCCAAGGTGCTTTACGACATGCGCACGATCGAGGGCACCAAGGCCGCTTTGGGCGGTTTGTACCCGGCGAGCTCGTTGTACATGAGCTGCACCATTGTCGAGCGTTATCCCGACGTCGTGCAGAAACTGGCCAACGCGTACGTCGCGTCGCTGAATTGGCTTTCGAAGCACTCGCCGGAAGAGGTGGCGGCGATCATGCCGCCGTCGTTCGCCGGCGGGGACAAGGCGCTCTACGTGAAGTCGCTCGAGGACAGTCTGCCGATGTTCACCGCGGACGGCCGGATGGACCCGGCGGGCGCGCAGAACGTGCTGAAGGTGCTGGGTGATTCGTCCAGCAACGTCAAGCCGAAGAAGGACAAGATCGACCTTTCGAAGACGTACACGACGAAGTTCGTCGACGCGGCGAAGGCGCAGGCGGTCCAGTGACCCCGCTCACCTGACCGGGCGGTTGGTGAGCAGCATGGGACCCGTGAAGGCCTCTTCCCCCGCGGAGGCCTTCACGGGTCTTTTCGTCCATTCGGGAGCAAATACGGCAAATATCGTGATTCGTTCCCGGAATGTGAAGACCCTTCGAAAGTAGCTACCTTCCGGTTGTCGCGGATTCAACACTGGTCACACGGTTTTCCCGGGTCCCCACCCTGTGAACGGAGTCTCCGTCATGACCAGAATCGCTTCTTCTCGTGCCGTCCGCGTGCTCACGGTCGCCGCCGCCGCGGCCGCCGGCCTGGCGATGGCCGGCCCGGCACACGCGGCGGTCGAGTACGGGTCTCACTTCCACGGGCACCAGTTCGCCGGGGGCAACTGGGGCGGCTACGTCAGCTTCGGCAGCTTCACCACGGCCACGGCGAGCTGGACCGAACCGACCGTGACCTGCCGCTCCGGCAACGACCTGTTCGCCCCGTGGGTCGGCATCGACGGCGACGGATCGTCCACAGTGGAGCAGACCGGCGTCGAGACGGACTGCTCCAGCGGCCGCCCGGTGTACTCGGCCTGGTACGAGATGTACCCGGCCGCGCCGGTGTACTACTCGGTGTCGGTCGGCGCGGGCGACAAGATCACCGCGACGGTGACGCGGACCGCGACCAACACCTACAAGCTGGACCTCACCGACTCCACCAAGGGCTGGACCAAGACCACCACGAAGTCGCTGACCTCGAAGCACGCGTCGGCGGAGGCGATCATCGAGTCCCCGACCGACTCCTACCCGACGATCTCCGGCGGCATCAAGTTCACCGGCGTCAAGTTCAACGGGACGAACCTGGCCTCGACCAGCCCGTCCGGCCTGAGCGCCGACGACCGCGGCACGAACACCTGGACCCCGGGCGCCATCGGCTCGGACGGCCAGAGCTTCACCATCTCGCGCCACTGAGCCGGTACCGAGCGGTCACTTCAGGTTGTTGATCGCCCACGCGACGACCATCACCGCGAGGACGAGTGAGATGGCGGCCTGCAGCATCATCGTCATCTTCGCCCAGATCCGCAGGGGCATGACGTCGGTGGGGCTGAAGGCGGCCGCGTTGGTGAACGAGAAGTAGAGGTAGTCCAGGTAGGACGGTTCCCAGTCCTGGTGCGCCAGGTCCGGGTCGGCCATCTGCGGGAACTGCAGGTCGGGGTACGGCGCCCGGCCTGCAGCCCGCTTGCCGGGGCCGCCGCGGTCGAACTCCCAGTACCAGAGGGAGAAGGCGACGATGTTCGTCCAGTAGACGATCCCGCCGGTGACGAGCACGGCACCGGCGCGGTCGCCGATGGTGCCGGTCGCGATGCTGTAGACGAGCGTGATCGCGGACCCGGCGTTCACCGCCGTCACGGCGGCGACGAGCAGCAGCGAGACGACCCGTTCGACCGCGCTGAACTCCGTCATCCGGCCCGGGTTGACCAGCAGCAGCGCGACGACGAGCAGCGCGGAGACGGCGGGCAGGAGCCACTGCGGGTGCAGCGCCATGTCGTCGGGCAGGGCGACCTGCAGCACGAGCGTGGCCACGACGACGCCCATCGCGGGCCAGCGCGTCTCACCGGCGGTCCGGCGGCGCCACGCGGGAAGTGCCTCTTCTGTCACCGGGTCACGGTACGTCCGCGGCGATCACCCCGCAGGTGCGGTCGTGACGTCGGCCGGCATCTTGTTCGCGACGTCGGTCCGGGACCGCGCGCCGAGCTTCCGCAGCACCTTCGCGACGTGCTGCTCGACCGTCCGCGGCGACAGGAACAGCCCGTCCGCGATCTCCCGGTTCGTCCGGCCTTCGGCGAGCATCCGCGCGACCTCGCGTTCCCGCGGCGACAGCTCGCTGCCGTAACCACGACGTCCACGCTGTGAAGGCGCCCACGCGCCGTGCTCACGTAGCTGGTGGCGGCAGCGTCCGGCGTCGCGGGTGGCGCCGAGGTGCTCGTACGCCTCGGCCGCGGCGGACAGCTCGTCGACGGCGTCGCGGTTGCCCGCGGCGAGCCGGCACAGCGCGGCCCGCTCGCGCATGGCCGTCGCCGGGTAGGGCATCGGCAACGCCCCGTAGCCCGAGGTGGCTTCGTCGAACAGCGTCGCCGCGGCCAGGTGCTTGCCGCGTGCTTCGAGCAGCACGGCCCGGCCGGCCACCAGCGCGGCCGTCGCCACCGGCGCGTCCCGGCCCTCGATGCCGCGCGCAAACGCTTCCACCACGCTGTCGGCCTCGGGCCAGCGCCCGGCCCGCGCGTACGCCTGGGCCGCCGCCGGGACCAGCGCGGCCGCCCAGATCCAGACGCCCTTGCGCCCGGCCGCGGCGATCGCGGTGTCGGCCACCGCGCACGCGCCGTCGACGTCGTCGGTCGCCAGCCGGACGCCGATCAGCACGCCGGCGGCGGACAGCACCACCGGGATCGGGCCCTGGTCCGGCGCGTGCACGCTCGCCGCGGTCAGGTGCCGCGCCGCGGTCGCGAACTCCCCGCGCACGGCGGCGAGCCCGCCCAGCACCAGTGACGACTCCATGACGATCGGGCCCAGCTCCGGATAGCTGTCGCGCAGCTGCTCGGCCGTTTCGGCGAGCCCGCTCCACTGCCCGCGCACCCAGTCCAGCCGGACGCGGGTGCCCTGGATCAGGCCGATCGCGTACAACGCGCCCGCGTCGGTCGCGCGCCGGACGCCTTCGGTCACCAGCCGCTGCGCGCGGTCGAGGTAGCCGGCCCAGGCCTGCCCGTCGGCGAGGTTGCACCACAGCCGGGCCAGCTGGACGCGCTCGGCGACCGTGCCGACGGTGTCCGACAGCGCCTCGAACTCCGCCCACGACGCAGGATCGCCGACGTGGGACGCGGCCGCGATCCGGTCGGCGGTCAGCGCCAGCCGCAGCTCGGGGTCGTCGAGCCGGTCGTAGACCTCGCCCGCGCGAGCGCGCCAGGCCTCGTGCCAGGACAACGGCGTCAGGCCGTCGATCGGCTGGGCGAGCAGGGTGATCCCGCGCGCGGCGAGGTCGGGCCGGTCGACGAGTTCGCCGACCGCCCGCTCGACCTCCAGCCGGCCGCGGCCCAGCTGCCCGATCGTGCGGACCAGCAGCATCCCGAGGCTCAGCCGGATCGACCCGCGCACCGACGGCGGCAGCGTCACCTCTTCGAGGACGTGCTCCAGCGTGCCGATGACGTCCGGGCGGAACCCGCGCAGCGCGACCTGGCTCAGCTTGCCCGCTACCCGCCCGACGTCGGACTGCGCCGGGCCGGGTTCGGCGAGCACCGACTGCAGGAGGTCGATCGCGCGCGACGTCTCGCCGCGGGCGATCGCCTCGTCGGCCGCGGCTTCGGCGTAGTGGCGCCACTGGTCGACGCGCCCCGCCGCGCGGGAGTGCCGCGCCAGCAACGTGAGCGGGGGTGCCGGCTGCGCGGCGAGCACGCGGATCGCCTGCGCGTGCAGCAGCGCGCGCTCGGGTCCGCTCACCGTGTCGTAGACGGCCTTGCGCGCCAAGGGGTGCCGGAAGCCGTACTTGCTGTCGCCGACTTCGCCGAGCACCCCGGCGGACAGCGTGGCGAGCAACGCCGCGCGCAGGTCGTCGCCGGCCAGCCCGGCCAGCTCGCCGAGCACCCCGGCTTCGGCGCCGACGCCGAGCACCGCGGCCGCGCCGGCCAGCCGCACCGCCGGCCCGGGCAGCCCGGAAAGCCGTTCGGTGACGGCTTCCCGCAGCAGCACCGGCACTTCGAGGTTCTCCAGCAACCGGTCGGAGAGGACTTCGCCGACCGGCAGCCGTTCGGCCGCGTCGCGCAGGGCCCGCAGGGTTTCCTCGACGACGAACGGGATCCCGGCCGTGCACTCGTGCAGCTTCGCGGCGAAGTCGTCGGTGACGCGCGGGAGGTCGAGGATTTCGACGGCGAGCGCGCGCACCGCGGGGACGTCGAGCGCGCCCAGCGCGACGCGCGCGGAGTGCACCGCCGCCCCGGTCCGGAGCGGCGCGCCGGGGCGGGCGCCGGGTCCGGTGCGGGACGCGGCGACCACGGCCAGCTCCGGCGGCATCGACGCGGCGAGGAACCGCAGCAGGTCGAGGGTGTCCTCGTCGGCCCACTGCAGGTCGTCGAGCAGCACGAGCGCGGGCCCGCACGCGGTCAGCAGCTCCCGCACCGCGCGGAACACGCGGTGGCGTTCGGCGACCGGGTCGGCCAGTGGCTCTGGCTGCGGAGGAAGCGCTTCCGCGAGTTCGGGCAGCAACGGCCGCAGCACGCCGGCGACCGGGCTGAGCGGGCCGAGCGGCGCGTCGCCCGCGGAGCGCAGCGCCTCCAGGATCGGGCCGTAGGGAAAGGGTTCGCGCAGCGGCTGGCAGGTCCCGGTGAGCACGCGGCCGCCGTCGAACTCGGGGCGCCGCGCGATCTCGGTGAGCAGCCGGGTGCGGCCCATCCCGGGCTCGCCTTCGATCAACACGGCGGCCGGGCGCAGCCGCAGGACGTCGACGATGGCGTCGAGCTCGGTGTCACGGCCGGTCAGCCGCGCCCGTCCGGACCGGACGGAGACGGAGGTGGGGCGGGGCGCGGTCAGCCACATTTGACCTCCTCGACGCACACCGGGGGCTGTGCGCGGGAGCCTAAGCAGCGCTCAACCCGTCCGTAAACCTTTCACCGAATAGGTGGCCGACACCGGACACGCACGTCCGCCTACCGGCTGTCACCGGGTTTCCGAGGGAAACGCCGCTCCCCGGGCGCCGCGCGAGCGAAACGTCGGCGTCTCAGCCGTTCCGGCAGCGCTTACCACGTTCGGTGAATCGCGTCGGCTACGGAAAGTAGTGCACGGAAACCCTACTTACGGACCTGTCCGACCGGGTGACGCTCCGCACTTGAGGCCGCTTGGAGCAGCGGATACGGCCGAGGGGAATGCGTATACCCATTCGCCGGGTGCCCGGATTGCACCGTAACGCCCATAACGGGGACGCTCTGCCGGGGAGTTCCGCTGCGTGGCCGGTGGGGAGCCGCGCGTAACCACCTCTAGGGAGAAGCATGAAGATCGCCAGACTCTTCGGTGCCGCTGCCGTTGCCGTGATGACGACGGGCGCGCTCGCCGCGATCGCCGTTCCCGCGTCCGGCCAGGACCTGCTGAACCCCGACATCGTGCCCGCGATGCAGCGCGACCTCGGCCTGACCCACGACCAGGCGGTGGCCCGGCTGAAGAGCGAGGACGTCGCGAACAAGGTCTCCGCGGCCGTTTCCGCGACCCTCGGCGACGCGCTCGGCGGCGTCACCTACAACGCCACCACGGGCAAGGCGCACGTCGAGACGACGAACGCCGCGCTGCTCGGCAAGATCCGCGAAGCCGGCGCCGAGGCCGAGCTCGTGAAGTTCAGCTCCCGGCAGCTCGACTCCACTGTGGACACCCTGAACGCGGCCGACAAGGCGGCGCCCGCGTCGATCACCGGCTGGGGCGTGGACTCCACCACCAACCGCGTCACGCTGACCGTGCTGCAGGGACACACGAGCGCGGCCGACGCGTTCCTCACGCGGTCCGGTGTGGACAAGGCGGCGGTGACGGTTCTCCAGACGGCCGCGAAGCCGTCGCTGTACGCCAACATCCGGGGTGGTGACGCCTACTACATCGGCGGCTCGTCGCGCTGCTCGGTCGGGTTCTCGACGACCACCGGCTTCCTCACCGCCGGGCACTGCGCCGCGCTCACCGGCGGCGGCGCCCTGACCGGGTCCAACGGCGCCGCGCTCGGCTCGTGGGGCACCTACCGGTTCCCGGGCAGCGACTACGCCTCGGTCCGGACGAACAGCAGCTGGACCCCGGTCGGCCAGATGAACAACGGCACCGCGGTGCGCGGCTCGTCGAACGCGGCGACCGGCACCTCGGTCTGCAAGGCCGGCTCGACCACCGGCTGGACCTGCGGCACGGTCGGCGCCAAGAACCAGAGCGTCCGCTACGCCGAAGGCACGGTCAACGGCATGACCGCGACCAACGTCCGCTCGGCCGCGGGTGACTCGGGCGGCGGCTTCATCGCCGGCAACTCGGCGCAGGGCATCCTGTCCGGCGGCAACACGACCGTGACGTACTTCTTCCCCATCGGTGCCGCGCTCTCGGCGACCGGCACCACGCTCCGCCTCGGCTGATCCTCCCCCGGTAACGGCGAAAGGGCGGGTTTCGGGCGCCTCCAGCGCGCCCGAAACCCGCCCTTCCGTTCCTCGCCGCGGGAATGGGAGGTTTGCGGGTCAGACGTTGCTGATCTCCTCGATCAGCCCGTCGACGTCGAAGTACGCGGCCTCTTCGCCGAGCGGCACCAGCTCGTAGGACGCGTCGAGGAACGTGCGGACGTCCTCGATCTCCAGCTCGAACGACGCATAGCCGTCCGGTGACTCGATTTCGAGGGTCAGGAAGTCTTCGTCCACGGACAGGTCCGGGCGGACGCGGACGTCGCCCAGGCCGGCCGGCTCGTCCAGGCCTTCGACGAGCAGCTCACGGGCGAACGTCCACTCGATCCACCGGCCGCGCTCGGTCCGGAACGCCACGGTGACCGCGAACGGCTCCTCGGCGTGGTAGGAGAGGCGCGACAGGACGGGCGTGGTGCTCTCGTTCAGCACCACGAACTGGCTCTGGTGTACGGCTTCGGTGTGCACGGGCCCTCCTGGAGTCTCGCTTCGGTTCGCGCGGCGCGAACTGTTCGCCAAGGAGATGACCAGGGCCGACGGTCATGACGAAGAAACCTTCACGTTCACTTGATCGGTTGCATCCGTCCATTGTGGTGTAACGCCGGGCACATACCCCTTGCGCTCAGGCGGCGACGGATGGTGACGGTTCGCGCAGTGCGATCGGCAGCTTCTTCCGCAGTACGAGCAGGGCTGGAACGGCTGCCGCGCAGGTCAGGGCCAGTACCGACCACGTCAGGGCGTTGCCGATGCTGAGCAGAGCGGACAGCAGGCCGGGCGCGAGCGCCACCGGCAGGCCCCAGGAGAGCTGGAAGATCGAACTCGCGCGTCCCTCGGCGCCCGGGGGAGCGGCCGCGGCCGCCGCCGCGGTCCCGGTCGGGCCGAACATCGCCTCCGCGATCGAGAAGCCGAGGCTCGTGAAGAGGATCAAGCCGGTGGCCACCGGCAGGGAAACCGCTTCCAGGGGAATCAGCAACCCGAAGCAGGCCGCGAAGATCGTCGCGGCGCCGATCAGCCCGGCCGTCCGGCTGTGGCCGGCCAGCAGCGCGACGATCGGGCGCTGCCCCGCCACCACGACCACGGTGCCGAGCGCGATGGCCGTCCCGGCGATCCACTGTGGACCGTGCAGCAGGTCGTGGACGACGAGCGGCAGCACCGCGAACTTGCTCGCGCTGGCGAGCGTGAAAGCCATGTGGGTGACGCAGAAGCCCGTGAACGGCCGGTCGCCGAGCACCGCGCGCCAGCTGCCCGGAGCGGCACTTTCACGTGAAAGTGCCGCCGCGCCCAGGTGGTCGCTTTCACGTGAAAGTGACGGCAGCAGCCGGATCAGGACGGCGGCGACGGCGAAGCTGGCCGCGTTGACGTAGGCGAGCAGGTGGAAGGTCCACGGGCTGGTGATCGCGGGCAGCACGGCGATCGCGCCGGCGCCGATCCCCGCGCCGGCGAACCGGCCGGCGGTCTGGGTGGCGAGCACGCGGTCGGTGTCCCGGCCCTCGGTGAGCCGGGCGGTCATCGGCGCGTTGCACGTCCAGAAGAGCCGGTCGCCGACCCCGGCGACGACCGTCACGACGATCACCTGCCAGCTGCTGTGCACGAGGGGGTAGGCGCAGAAGGCACCGATGCGCACCACGTTGCCGGTGATGAGCAGGGCGCGCGGGCCGAACCGGTCCATGGCGGCGCCGGCGGCCGGCCCGGTGACGAGCGCGAGCAGGGCGCCGGTGCTGAGCGACGTGCCCGCGTCGAGCAGGGTGAGGCCCTGGGCGTGCACCAGGAAGAGCAGGGCGAACGGACCCCAGAGCCCGCTGCCGAGCGCGTCGATCAGGGTCGCGACCAGGAAGATCCGACGGTTCCGAAGCACGCTTCCCCCCAGGTGGACAGCGCTCCAGGATATCGGCCCGCGGCGCCCGCCTACGGGCCGAGTGGCAGGTTGAGGCCCACTTTCACGCGGTCCATCGCCACGCTCGTGGTGAAGTGCCGGACGTTCGGGTTGTCGAAGAACATCCGCCGGGTGAAGGCCTCGAAGCCCGCCATGTCCGGGCACGTCACGATCAGCACGAAGTCGGCGTTGCCGGTGACGTAGTAGCACTGCTGGACGCAGTCGTCGCCGAGGACCTGACGGCGGAAGGCGTCCAGGACCGCGAGGTTCTCCCGCTCCATCTCGACCATGACCACGAACGTCATGCTGAGCCCGAGCGCCCGCGGCGAGAGCACCGCCACCTCGCGCTCGATGACGCCCGCCTCGCGCAGCCGCTTGATCCGCCGTTGCACCGCCGCGGCCGAGAGGCCGACCTTCGCGCCGATCGTCTCGGCGATGGTGCGGGCGTCCGCCTGCAGGCAGGCGAGGATGGCGATGTCCAGCTGGTCGAGGTCGGGTGTCTGCACTCCAGCAGGCTAACCGGGAGCACCGACGATCCGCCGGGAGTTATCGGGCGCCTCACTCGCTCGTGACCGTGCTCACTACTCCGTACACAGGTAAGATGAAACAACTTTTTCAGTGACATCGAACACAACTGACCGGTCTACCAGGGGGTAGCCCATACAAGTGGAAGACCAGCCGGATTCTCCGCCAACCCGCCGGCGTGGGGAGGCTCTCCCGTGCCCGCACCTGCCGCCGTGTTGACCGGACTCGGCTCGTGGCTGCCGACGAAAGTCCTGGCCAACCACGAGATCGCCGCCCGGCTCGACACCTCGGACGAGTGGATCCGCACTCGCACGGGAATCCGCGAGCGCCGCGTCGCCGGGCCCGGTGAGTCCACTGTGGACCTCGCCGTCGGCGCGGGCCGCAAGGCGCTGGCCTCCACCGACGGCGGCGCCGACGTGGTCGTGCTCGCCACCGCCACGCCCGACCAGCCCTGCCCGGCCAGCGCGCCGCAGGTGGCCGCCCGGCTCGGGCTCGGCACCGCCGCGGCCTTCGACGTCAACGCCGTGTGCAGCGGTTTCGTCTACGCGCTGGCCACCGCGGCCGGGTTCATCGCGGGCGGCATCGCCGAGCGCGTGCTCGTGATCGGCGCCGACACCTTCACCACGCTCATCGACCCGGAGGACCGCACCACCGTCCCGATCTTCGGCGACGGCGCCGGCGCGGTCGTCCTGCGCGCCGGTGACGCCGACGAGCCCGGCGCGTTCGGGCCGTTCGACCTGCACAGCGAGGGTGAGCACGCCGACCTGCTGTGGGTCGAGGCCGGCGGCTCGCGGCGCCGGCTGTCGGACGACCCGGGCGACCGCTTCCTCGCGATGCAGGGCACCGCGGTGTTCCGGCACGCCTGCGCGCGGATGGCCGAGTCGTCTCGGACGGTCCTGGAGCGCGCGGGCTGGATGGTCGGCGACGTCGACCGCTTCGTCGGGCACCAGGCCAACATCCGGATCCTCCAGGCGACGGCGAAGCAGCTCGGCATGCCCGCCGACGCCGTGGTGGCCAACATCGACCGCGTCGGCAACACCAGCGCCGCGTCCATCCCGCTCGCGCTGGACGACGCCCGGCGCGACGGCACCCTCGCGCCCGGCAACCGCGTCCTGCTCAGTGCGTTCGGCGCGGGCCTGACCTGGGGTTCGACGGTCTTGCGCTGGCCGGAGCTGGGTCAGCCGTCCTGAGGTTCCGGGCCGGCTGTCCAGGTCGGCGTCGGCTCCTGGCGGCCGCGCAGCTCCAGCGCGCCGTGCTCGGTCCAGAACGCGCGCTCGCCGCGCAGCGCGCCGGACACGGCAGCGTCGCTCGCGAGGATCCGTGACGGCACCGCCTTGGCCAGCTCGGTGAGCCGCGCGGCCTCGTTCACGGCGTCGCCGATCACGGTGTACTCGAACCGGCTGCTGCTGCCGAGCTGCCCGGCGAACACCGGGCCGCTGGAGACGCCGATGCCGAGGTCGAGCTCGCCCGTCTCGCGCACCGCGTCCCGGATCGCCCGGGCCGCGGCCAGGGCGGCGGTCGGCGCGTCCGAGAGCCGCGTCGGCGCGCCGAAGACGCACAGCGCGGCGTCCCCCTGGAACTTGTTGACCAGCCCGCCGCGGGCGTTCACCGCGGTGACGACGGCGGCGAACAGCCGGTTCAGCTTCCCGACCAGCTCCTCCGGCGGCGTCCGGTAGGCGAGCGCGGTCGAGTCGACGACGTCGACGAACAACGCCGTCACCTCGCGGACGTCGCCCGACAGCGAGGCGCCGTACTCCAGCGCGTGCCGGGCGACCTCGGCGCCGACGTGCCTGCCGAACAGGTCCCGCATCCGCGCCTGCTCCCGCAGCCCGGAGGCGAGCTGGTTCACCGACGTCTGGAGCAGGCCGATCTCGCTGGAGTCGTCGACGTCGACGACGACCTCGTTGTCGCCGCGGGCGATCTTGTCGAGCGCCACGCGCAGCCGGTGCAACGGCGCGGCGACGGCCCGGGCCAGCAGCGCCGTGCCGAGCGCGCCGACGACCAGGCCGATCACCGACAGCATGATCAGGCTGGCGGTGTGGTCGCCCGAGCCGAAGTCCGGCGGCGTCGCGACGAGCAGCACGCCGACGAGCGGCACCCCGCAGGTCAGCGCCCACGTGACGATCAGCCGCGTCAGCACGGTCACCGGCAGCGACCCGCGCGGCGGGACGACGTGCAGCGCGATCGTCATCACCGGCCGCGCCACCCACTCGGCGGCCAGGTAGGTGAGCCCGACGGTGGTGAGGCCACCGAGCCCGATGGTCGTGGCCATCGCGGCCGCGTCCGCCGCCGAGCCGAGCACCCCGGCGAGCACGCCGAGGACGGTGGTGCCGATCAGCCAGAGCGTGCCGCTGACCACGGCCATGTCGACCGGCAGCCGCAGCGCCCGCCGGGCCTCGCTTTCGGCGGGCGGGCGGCCGAGCACGAACCAGATCGCCGTGCGCCGCTGCAGCCAGGCCGTCCACAGTGTCCCGACGAGCAGCGAAACGGCGACGATCCCGGCCGCGACGATCCCGAGGATCCAGCCGCGGTCGCCGACGTCGTTGGGCAGGCCCTGCAGCAGCAGGAGCAACGCGACCACACCGGAGCCGGCGACGCTGGAGCCGAGCCCCAGCCCGGCGAAGCCCAGGCTGGTGCGCAGGACGACCCGAAACCTCCCGGCGTTCTCGCGCACGGCGTTGATCGTATGGCGTGCGCCGGGAAAAGGCGTGGCCACGCCCCTCGGCGGCCGGTTACCGTGCCGATCATGGAGCCACTCGGCCCGGAGGAGATCCGGGCCTCGTTCGTCAACTGCACCCGCGGCGAGGCCAAGGGCGTCACGCTGCCCGCCCGGCCCGAGGAAATCCCGTGGGACCGGCGCGAGTTCCTCGGCTGGCGCGACCCGAAGGCGCCCGGCCGCGCCTACCTCGTGCTGCCGTACGACGGCGAGGTCGTCGGCCTCGCGCTGCGGGCCGCGCCGTCGCCGAAGTCACGGCTGCGCAGCAACACCTGCGGCTTCTGCACCACGACCCACGGCCTGGCCGACGTCACGCTGTTCTCCGGCAAGCGCGCCGGGAAGCTCGGCCGCGAGGGCAACACGCTGGGCATCTACGCCTGCGGCAACCTCGGGTGCTGCCAGTACGTGCGCGGCGAGCTGAAGTCCGACGTGCCCCAGCCGGTCGAGACGCTCACGCTGGACGAACGTCTCGCGCGGCTCGAGGAGAAGGTGCACAAGTTCGTCGCGCGGGTGGTCGAGTCGCGTTAGAAGCGGTACCGCGCGATGTGCGCCATCTTCGCCAGCGGCGGGACGAGCTTCAGCATCCGCAGCTGCAGCCGCGTGACCGGTCGCACCCGGGCCATGACCGCCGGCGTCGTCCAGTGCCCGGCGTCCAAAGAGGACACGTACGTCAGGCCGTAGCGCTCCAGCTCGCGTGGGTTGTCGACGCCCCAGATCAGCGTCGCGCCCGACTTGCGGACCGGCGTGTTGAGCTTCTGCGCCTTGATCCCCAGCTTGCTGAACAGGTCGCAGATCAGCTGGCCGGACGGGAACTTCGCGACCAGCCGCCGGACCAGCTCCGTGCCCTCGTCGGCCGTCAGGTACATGGTCAGGCCCTCGGCGACGATCAGTGCCGGCCGGTCCGACGGCACCTGGTCGAGCCAGCCGAAGTCGACGACCGACGTGCCGATGTTCGTGTGGTTCGGCGCCGCCGCGTAGAGCTTCTCGCGCAGGGCGACGACCTCGGGGTAGTCGACGTCGTACCAGTGCACGGTCTCCGGCGGGGCCAGGCGCTGGAACCGCGTGTCCATGCCGCAGCCGAGGTGCAGCACGATCGCGTCCGGGTGCGCGGCCAGGTACTCCGCGGCCCAGTCGTCGATCGGCTTCGCCCGCAGCACGACGGACACGGCGGCGTCGCGGGTCATGCCGAGCTTCGCGAAGTCGTAGTCGATCTGGCGGACGGCTTCGTCGGCGGCGTGGTCGCCGAGCACCGGGTCGGCCTCGCGGCTGTCGAGCGCGCGGCCGTAGAGGGTGGCCAGCATGGTGGCCTTTTCTTCGGTGAAGTGGACCTTCTCCATCATGACCCCCAGAAGTTTCACAACATTGTGAAAAGGCTAGCGCTCTTCGGGGTGCGCGGCGTAGTCGTGCGCGTAGGTTTTCGCGTCGACCAGGTGCTTGAGGGTTCGTTCGCGGGCCTCGGCCGGGTCCGCGCGGCGGATCGCGTCGAGGATCGCGCGGTGGTCGTCGACGGCCTTGCGGATCTGCCCCGGCAGCCGCAGCGCCGCCCGCCGCTCCTCGCCGACCAGCGCCAGTACCGACCGCAGCAGGCCGGCGACGTCGTCGTTGCCCGCGTTCTGCGCGATGACCCGGTGGAACTCGGCGTCGGTGGCGATCACGCGCAGCATGTCGCCGTCTTCGGCGGCCCGCGCCATCTCGGCGACGTTGTCCTCGAGGCGGCTCACGACCTTCGCCGTGGCGTGGCGCGCGAGCCGGTCGGCGAGCGTCGGCTCGACGGTCGCGCGCAGGTCGAACAGCTTCTCGACGAGCTGGTCGTGCTCGGTGAACCAGGTGCTCAGCGGCTGGTCCCGCGCCTCGGCGACGTAGGTGCCGGAACCGGCGCGGATCTGGACGTACCCGATGGAGTCGAGCACGCGCAGCGCCTGCCGCAACGACCCGCGGCTGATGCCCAGCTCCTCGCACAGCACGCGCTCGGCGGGCAGCCGCGACCCCGGCGCCAGCTCGCCGGAGTCGATCATCGCCCGCAGGTGGTCGACGGTCGCGCTCCAGACCTGCTCGGTGTCCTCGCCCACGGGCCCATCCTGCCGCACGCCGGGAATTGTCGGGGGTGGCTGCCATGATCACGGACATGTCCGTCATCGAGACGTGGGAAGCGTGGGCGCGGGGCTGGGCGGTGTCGCGGGCGGCACCGCCACCGGTCGAGGAACCGGACGGCCACCGCGTCGACGTCGGCCTGCCCGGGCCTGGGAGGTCGTCGTGACGTCGGCGGGCGCGCGGTCGAGCGTGGCTGCCGGCCGGCGAGGCCGGGCGCGGCCTGTACGGCGCGCTGGGCCGGCGCGTGGTCTCCTCGGTCGTCCCCGCTCACGTACCGGAAGAGGAAGCGGCATGACCGCACGGTTCAAGGACCTCGCGCTCGACGCGAACGACCACCAGGCCCTGGCGGACTGGTGGTGCTCGGCGATCGGCTACGTCCGCCACGCCTCCGCGGCGGAGCGGCCGCCGACCGACCCGATCCCGATCGCCGACCCCGCCGGCCAGGGGCCGTTGATCTGGCTCAACCCGGTGACCGAGCCGAAGACGGTCAAGAACCGCATGCACCTGGACGTCGTGGGCGACCGCGCGGAGCTGCTGGCCCTGGGCGCGACCGTGGTGCGAGAGGAGGACGACGACATCCGGTGGGACATCCTGGCCGACCCGGAGGGCAACGAGTTCTGCGTCTTCGCGCCTGAGTGACCACGCCGTGACTGTCTGACCAGACACATCTGCGTCGCGCGACCCGGTCACCTTGCTTAGGCTCCGCACGTGAGTGCTTCATGACGTGGTGGCACGCGGCGATCGTCCTGGTCGCCGGGATCTGGGCCGGGACCATCAACGCCGTGGTCGGGTCGGGGACGCTCGTGACGTTCCCGGTGCTGGTCGCGCTGGGGTACCCGCCGGTGACGGCGACGACCTCCAACGCGATCGGGCTCGCCCCCGGCACCCTCAGCGGTGCCTGGGGTTACCGGCACGAGCTCAAGGGCTACTGGCGGCAGACCGCGAAGTTCGCCGTCGCGTCGTTCCTCGGCGCGATCGGCGGCACGATCCTGCTGCTGTCGCTGCCGAAGGACGCCTTCGAGGCCGTCGTCCCGATCCTCGTCGGGCTGGCCGTGGTCCTCGTGATCGTGCAGCCGCGCGTCTCGAAGTGGGTCGCGAAGCGCCGCGAGGAGAACGGCGCCGAGCACAAACCCGGCCCGTTGCTGATGTTCTTCATCTTCCTGATCGGCATCTACGGCGGTTACTTCACCGCCGCGCAGGGCGTGATGCTGATGGCCGTCATGGGGATGCTGCTGTCGGAACCGCTGCAGAAGCTCAACGGCGTGAAGAACGTCCTGGCTGCCGTGGTCAACGTCATCGCCGGGCTGATCTACGCGTTCGTCGCGCCGATCAGCTGGCCCGTCGTGCTCTGGCTGGCGATCGGCTCCACCGCCGGCGGCTTCCTCGGCGCGAAGATCGGCCGGAAGCTGCCGCCGGCGGTGCTGCGCGGCGTGATCGTCGTGGTCGGCACGGCGGCCGTGATCCAGCTGGTCGTCAAGCAGCTCAGCGGCTGAACTCGCGCGCCGCCGCCAGGAACAGGTCGTTCTCCTCGGGCGTCCCGATCGTCACGCGCACGCCGTCACCCGCGAACGGCCGCACGATCAGCTTGCGGTCCAGCGCGTGCTCGGCGAACGGCACCGCCTGCGCACCCAGCGGCAGCCAGACGAAGTTCGCCTGCGTCTCCGGCACCTGGTAGCCGGCCGCGATCAGCGCGTCCCGGACCCGGCCGCGCTCGGCGACGATGTCCTTGCACCGGTCCAGCAGCTCGTCCGCCGCGTCGAGCGACGCCAGCGCAGCCACCTGGGCCAGCATGTTCACCGAGAACGCCACGTACACCTGCCGCAGCGCGTCCGCGATCGCCTCCGGCGCGACGGCGTAACCGACGCGGAGGCCGGCGAGGCCGTACGCCTTCGAGAACGTGCGCAGCACCATGACGTTCGGCCGGTCGTGCGTGTACTCGACGCCGTCCGGGACCTCGGGGTCGGTGACGAACTCCTTGTACGCCTCGTCGAGCACGATCAGCACGCGCTCGGGGACGGCGTCCATGAACCGCTCCAGCTCGGCGCGGCGGATGGCCGTCCCGGTGGGGTTGTTCGGGTTGCAGACGAAGACCACGCGCGTCCGGTCGGTGATCGCCGCGCGCATGGCGTCGAGGTCGACCTCCTGGCCCTCGGTGATCGGCACCTTCACCGAGACGGCGTTCGCGACCTGCGTGACGATCGGGTACGCCTCGAACGAGCGCCAGGGGAAGATGACCTCGTCGCCGGGCGCGCAGAGGGCCTGGATCGTCTGCTGGCACAGCGAAACCGAGCCGCAGCCGATGGCGACGCGCTCGATCGGCACGCCCAGGTCGCGCGCCAGCCGCTCGCGCAGCAGCTGCGAGCCGGTGTCCGGGTAACGGTTGATACCGGCCGCGGCCTCGGCGATCGCCGCCGCGACGCTCGGCAGCGCGCCGCCGGGCACCTCGTTGCTCGCCAGCTTGATCGCGCCTTGGATCGTCCGGCCAGGGACGTATTTCGGCAACGATTCGAGATCGGCACGCGGGGACACGGACGACATCTTCGGCGCTCCTGGTAATCGGCGGGACGGCCCGTCCACCGTATCTTTCCCGGCCGCCGTCCCGCGACTCCCTTCTGGCGGGACCTCGGGGTTCCTTCTGTTCACCCCGAGGTGATTGAGTTACGCAATGACGTCGACCAGCACCGTGGACTACCAGCGCACCGACGGCCCCAGCCGCCGCCTCACCTTCGCGGAACCCGAAGGCGCGCTACGCGGCGGCCTGGTCGTGCTGCACGAAGCGGACGGCGTCACCGACGGCGTGAAGCTGCTGCTGGCCAGCCTGGCCACGGAGGGCTGGCTGACCGTCACGCCGCACCTCGACGGGCAGCCCCTCACCCAGCAGGACCTGCTCGACGCGACGGACATCACACTCGCCTGGCTCGTCGAACGCGGCGTCCAGGGCGACCTCCTCGGCGTGATGGGCTTCGACCTCGGCGGCACGGCGGCGCTCGTCGTCGCCTCGCACCGGAAGCTGGGCGCCGCGGTCAGCGTCGGCGGCCAGCAGGCCGTGGAGCTGCCCGCGCTGGTCGAGATCGCCGGCAAGCTCACCAGCCCGTGGCTCGGCATGTACGGCGACTCCGGCGACGAGGCGGGCGGCGCGGAGGTCGAGCGCCTGCGTGACGCGGCCGCGTCGGCGAAGGTCGCCACCAACGTCGTCCACTACCCGGGCGCCAACCACCGCTTCGACGCCGACCCCGGCGCCGCCGCGGAGGCCTGGCAGCGCACGCTCAACTGGTTCGACGCCCACCTGCGGTAGGTGTGGGCCGGCACCACCCCTGGTGTCCGTCCCATGTCGGTTCCGACCACGGTGACTTCCTGATCAGAGGGATTAGGCTCGGGGCGTGACGCACACCGCCGACGCTCCCGAAGTCCTGTGGCGCCCCGAGCCGGGCCACGTTGCCGACACCAAGATCGAGGCGTTCCGCCGGTGGCTGGGCGCCGAACGCGGCGTCGAGGTGGACGACTACCAGTCGCTCTGGGAGTTCTCCGTCGAGCGCGGACCGGACTTCTGGGCCGCGGTCGCGGACTTCCTCGGCGTCCGCTGGCACGACCAGCCGGGTGAGGTGCTCTCCGGCGGGATGCCGGACGCCGTCTGGTTCGCGGGCGGCACGCTGAACTACGCCGAGCACGCGCTCACCCCCGGCGTCGCCGGCGCCGCGAAGGGCGACGAAGAGACCGCGGTGATCTTCCACCGCGAAGACGGCTTCGCGGATCAGCTGACGTACGGCGACCTTCGCGCGCAGGTCGCCGCGGCGCGGGCGGCGTTCGTCGAACTGGGTGTCGGCAAGGGCGACCGCGTCGTCGCGCTGGCGCCGAACTGCCCGCAGACGCTGGTCGCGTTCCTCGCCGCGGCGAGCATCGGCGCGATCTGGTCGTCGTGCTCGCCCGACTTCGGCGTCCGCGCCGTCGCGGACCGGTTCGTGCAGATCGAGCCGAAGCTGTTCTTCGCCGTCAACGCCTACGCGTACGGCGGCCGTCAGTTCGACATCCGCACCACGGTGGCCGATCTGCGGGAGAAGCTGCCTTCGCTGGCCGCGACCGTACTCGTCGAGTACGTCGGTGACGGCCGGCTGGAAGGCACGCACGACTGGGCCGAGCTGCTCGCGAAGCACGAGGGCGCGCCGCTGGTGTTCGAGCCGGTCGAGTTCGCGCACCCGCTGTGGGTGCTCTACTCCTCGGGCACCACCGGCCTGCCGAAGGGCATCGTCCACGGCCACGGCGGCATCACGCTGGAGCACCTCAAGGCCCTCGCCCTGCAGACCGACCTCGGCCCCGGCGACCGGTTCTTCTGGTTCAGCACCACCGGCTGGATGATGTGGAACTTCCTCGTCTCCGGCCTGCTCGTCGGCACGACGATCGTGCTCTACGACGGCAACCCCGGCTACCCGGACCTCAACGCGCTCTGGCACCTGGCCGAGCAGCACCGCGTCACGTACTTCGGCACGTCGGCGCCGTTCATCCAGAGCTGCCTGAAGGCCGGCGTCAAGCCCGCCGAGCGTTACGACCTCACGGCGTTGCGCGCGCTCGGCTCCACCGGCGCGCCGCTGAGCGTCGAGGGCTTCCGGTGGATCGTGAACGAGGTCGGCGGGCGGGTGCAGATCTGCTCGGTCTCCGGCGGCACCGACCTGTGCGCGGCGTTCGTCGCGTCGGCGCCCGACGTCCCGGTGTGGCTGGGGGAGCTGTCCTGCCCGGCGCTCGGGGCCGCGGTCAACGCCTTCGACGAGGCCGGCAACGCCGTCGTCGAAGAGGTCGGCGAGCTGGTCATCACCAAGCCGATGCCGTCGATGCCGGTGTTCTTCTGGAACGACCCGGACGGCTCGCGGCTGCGTGAGGCGTACTTCGAGATGTACCCGGGGCTGTGGCGCCACGGCGACTGGATCCGGATCACCAACCGCGGCTCGGCGGTCATCTACGGCCGCAGCGACTCGACGCTCAACCGCGGCGGCGTCCGGATGGGCACGGCGGAGTTCTACCGGGTCGTCGAGGGCTACGACGAGATCGCGGACTCGCTGGTCGTGGACACCTCGGCGGCCGGCAACGAGGACGGCCAGCTGCTCTGCTTCGTCGTGCTCTCCAGCGGCGTCGAGATCGACGACATCGAGCCCACGCTGCGGAAAGAGCTCCGTAGCGCCTTGTCACCGCGCCATGTACCCGATCGGTTCGTAGTGGTTTCCGAGATACCTCGTACCTTGAACGGTAAGAAGTGTGAGGTACCGGTCAAGAAGATCCTCGCCGGTGTGGCCCCTGACCGGGCGGTCAGCCGCGACGCGCTGGCCAACCCGGCGGCGCTGGCGCCGTTCGTGGAGCTCGCCGGGGGGTAGATGGGGGAAGCATGATCGTCCACAACGGGTTGTACAGGTGGTGACGGGGACTCGCGCGCAGACCACCTGGCGGGTGGCGGGGGCCACTTCCGTGGGGGTGATCACCTGGGTGACCCGGTTGGCCGGACTGATGACGCTCGTCGCGGTCCTGGTCCCGGCCGGGCGCCGGAACCTGCGCGGGCACCTGTCGGAGTGGCTGGAGCTGCCGCAGGAGGCGACGGTCGCCGCGGCGACCGTCGCGCTGGTCACGGGGGTCCTGCTGGTGCTGCTCGCCGCCGGGCTGCGACGGCGCAAGCGGCGCGCGTGGCAGCTGGCGGTCGGCGCGACGGTGCTGCTCACGGTGTCGCACATCGGGCTCAAGCACGTCTTCGGCGCCGGCCTGGTGGCGGTGGTGCTGCTGGTCGGCCTGATCGCGACCAGGAAGTACTTCGTCGCGAAGCCGGATCCGGTGGTCGGGCGCTGGCGCGCGGTGCGGAGCTTCGTCGAGCTCGCGCTGGCCGGGTTCGTGCTCAACCTCATCCTGCTGTCGGTCGCTTCGCACGCGGTCCTGGAGCCGATGAGCTTCCCGGACCGGCTGGCGGAGTCGGCGCTGGCGCTGGTCGGCGTCAGCGGGCCGGCGGTGTTCCGCGGCATGTGGCTGGAGGACCTGACGGCGGCCGTCGGCCTGCTGTTCGGCATCGCGGCCGTCCTGGTGTCGGCGTACTTCCTGCTGCGCTCGGCCGAGCCTGCGCCGCGGCTGACCGACGACGAGGTCGACCGCCTGCGCAAGCTGCTCGACGAGCACGGCGAGCGTGACTCACTGGGCTACTTCGCGCTGCGTCGCGACAAGTTCGCGGTGTTCTCCCGCACGGGCAAGGCGGCGGTCACCTACCGCGTGATCGCCGGCGTCGCGCTCTGCTCGGCCGACCCGCTGGGCGACCACGAGGCGTGGCCGGGCGCGATCGAGGAGTACCTGGAGGTCTGCCGCACGGGCGGCTGGGTCCCGGCGGCGATGGGCGTCTCGGAGCTGGGCGCGACGGTCTGGGCCCGCTTCGGCCTGGAGGTCCTGGAGATCGGCGACGAGGCGGTCGTCGACGTCGACGGCTTCACGCTGGACGGCCGCGTCATGCGCGGCGTCCGCCAGGCGGCGGCCCGCACGAAGCGCGCGGGCTACAAGGTCCTGGTCCGGCGCACGGAAGACCTGCGCCCCGGCGAGCTGGCCGAGCTGGAGGTGCTGGCCGCCAACTGGCGCGGCACGGACACCGAGCGCGGCTTCTCGATGGCGCTGGGTCGCATGGGCGACCGGGGATCGGTCCTGGTGACGGCCGAGCAGGGCGGCCGGGTGCGCGGCGTCCTCCAGTTCGTCCCGTGGGGACCGACGGGCCTGTCGCTGGACGTCATGCGCCGCGACCGCACGGCCGACAACGGCGTCAACGAGCTGATGATCTCGGAACTGCTGCTGTCGGCGGCCCGCCACGGCGTCGGCCAGGTGTCGCTGAACTTCGCGGCGTTCCGGGCGTTGATGGAGCAGGGCCAGCGCATCGGCGCCGGCCCGGTCGCCAAGACGGCGGCGAAGGTGCTGCACTTCTTCTCGCGCTGGATCCAGATCGAGACGCTCTACAAGTTCAACGCCAAGTTCCAGCCGCGCTGGGTCCCGCGCTATCTGGTCTACCCGGGCGTGCGCGAACTCCCGCGCGTCGGCATCGCGACGTTCGAGGCGGAAGGCCTCGGCGGACGATCTCCACGCCTGCTCAGGCTGCTGCGCCGGGCGTGACGGGGGGTGGTTACCGAGGGGGTTCGGGGGGTGTGTAACCTATCTGAGCAGTGGTCGTTGGGCCCAGGAGGCTTCGCCTAGTCTGGTCTATGGCGCCGCACTGCTAATGCGGTTGGGGGTAACCCCCCCTCCCGGGTTCAAATCCCGGAGCCTCCGCTGGTACTCGGTTCGCCGGGTGCTAGGTTACAACTGAACACGCGCCCGTAGCTCAGCTGGATAGAGCATCTGACTACGGATCAGAAGGTCAGGGGTTCGAATCCCTTCGGGCGCACGTCTGGTTGAGACAGCACTAGAGCCCCCTCGCAAGAGGGGGCTCTTTTGTGTGTCCGTGCACTTCGATGGTTCACCCGCCGCCGCAGCGCACCGGGTTTTCTTCTTGTCCCGCAGTGGGGAAGTCGTGTCGCGAGCGCGTGCCCGGGTTCGGAATCGATCCCGAGTGGCGTGGCCCGTGCGTGCGGATGTCGATGGTGCGAAAGCTGCTTTGCGTAACTGGACTGGACCACCGAACCGGCAACGCCGATCACAGGTTTAAGCCGTTCAGCCGCCCTTCGGCACTCTCCGTACTCGTGCTTCCCTAATTGGTCTGGACCACGTACCGTCTTCGCAAACGGCACAAAAACACCAACTGGACCCCGTCGGTGGTGTTCGTGAACGCCGTGCCCGGAACGTCGCACAAAGCACCTGCGTCAAGGGAGACGAATGTCCAGAAAGAGATGGCACCTCCTCGGTCTGTTCACCGCGGTCGGCGCGATCGCGGTCGGCCTGGTCACCGTGCCGGCCAGCGCGGCCGGCGGTGTCGGCGCCAGTTTCACCAAGGGCTCCGACTGGAGCACCGGCTACGAAGGCAAGTACACGATCGCCAACGGCTCCGGCTCGACGCTGGCCGCGTGGACGGTCGAGTTCGACCTCCCGTCCGGCGCGAAGATCGCGTCGCTCTGGGACGGCAGCTACACCGCGGCCGGCCAGCACGTCACCGTCAAGAACACCTGGAACGGCAACGTCGGCAACGGCGCGAGCGTCAGCTTCGGCTTCAACGTCAGCTACTCCGGCACCTACTCGGCGCCGGCGAACTGCAAGCTGAACGGCGGCTCCTGTGACGCCGGCGGTGGCACCCCGACCACCACGCCGACGACCCCGACGCAGCCGACCACGACGCCGACCACGCCGACCACGCCGCCGACGACGACCCCGCCGACGACGACCCCGCCGACGACGACCACGCCGCCTCCGCCCGGTGGCCTGAAGAACGTCGGCTACTTCGTGCAGTGGGGCGTCTACGGGCGCAACTACCACGTCAAGAACATCGAGACCTCGGGTTCGGCGAGCAAGCTGACCCACATCAACTACTCGTTCGGCAACGTCAAGAACGGCCAGTGCACGGCCAACGACGACCCGTACGCCGACTACCAGAAGACCTACGACGCCGCGGGCAGTGTCGACGGCGTCGCCGACACCTGGGACCAGCCGGTGGCCGGCAACTTCAACCAGCTGCGCAAGCTGAAGAAGCTGCACCCCGGGCTCAAGGTGATCTGGTCGTTCGGCGGCTGGACGTACTCCGGTGGCTTCGGCCAGGCCGCGCAGAACGCCGCCGCGTTCGCGCAGTCCTGCTACAACCTGCTGAAGGACCCGCGCTGGGCCGACATCTGGGACGGCATCGACATCGACTGGGAGTACCCCAACGCCTGCGGCCTGAGCTGTGACACCAGTGGTGCCGCGGCCTACAAGAACCTGCTGTCCGCGCTGCGGTCGAAGTTCGGCTCGTCGTTCCTGGTCACCTCGGCCATCTCGGCGGACGGCAGCAACGGCGGCAAGCTCGACGTCGCCGACTACGCCGGTGCCGCGGCGTCCGTCGACTGGTTCAACGTCATGACCTACGACTACTTCGGCGCCTGGGCGCCGCAGGGTCCGACGGCGCCGCACTCGCCGCTCACCAACTTCACGGGCATCCCGACGCCGGGCTTCTACTCCGACGCCGCGATCCAGAAGCTGAAGAGCAAGGGCGTCCCGTCGAGCAAGCTGTTGCTGGGCATCGGGTTCTACGGCCGCGGCTGGACCGGCGTCACGCAGAGCACCCCGGGTGGCACCGCGACCGGCGCCGCGCCCGGCACGTACGAGGCGGGCATCGAGGACTACAAGGTCCTGAAGAACAGCTGCCCGTCGACCGGCACGTTCGCCGGCACCGCGTACGCCAAGTGCGGCAGCAACTGGTGGAGCTACGACACCCCGGCGACCATCGGCGGCAAGATGTCCTACGCCAAGCAGCAGGGCCTCGGCGGCGCCTTCTTCTGGGAGCTGACCGGTGACACCGGCAACGGCGAGCTGATCACCGCCATGAAGAACGGCCTCTCGTGAGAAGCCGCTGGTTGTCCGCACTCGGGCTGGCGGCCGCGGCCGCCACGGTCGGTGCCGTGTTCGTGATCGCTCCGGCGAACGCGGCGGGCGGCGTGAGCGCGACCTTCGCGAAGGGCTCCGACTGGGGCACCGGCTACGAGGGCAAGTACACGATCGCCAACGGCTCGGGCTCGACGTTGCCGACCTGGACGGTGGAGTTCGACCTGCCGGGCGGCGCGAAGATCGCGTCGCTCTGGGACGGCAGCTACACGGCGGCCGGCCAGCACGTCACGGTCAAGAACACGTGGAACGGCAACGTCGGCAACGGCGGTAGCGCGAGCTTCGGGTTCAACGTGACGTACTCGGGCGCGTACTCCGCTCCGGCGAACTGCAAGCTCAACGGCGGCGCGTGCACGGCCGGGGGCACCACCCCGACGACCACGCCCACCACCCCGCCCACGACGACACCGCCGCCGACCACCACGCCCCCGAACCAGCCGGGTGGCCGCGGCGCGCCGTACCTCTACATGGGCTGGGGCAACCCGCCGAACCCGCAGACGGTGATGAACGCGACCGGCGTCAAGTGGTTCACCATGGCGTTCGTCAACGCCTCCGGTGGCTGCAACCCGGCGTGGGACAGCAGCCGTCCGCTGAGCGGCAGCGCGGACGCCACCGCGATCGCGCAGATCAAGGCGGCGGGTGGCCAGGTCGTGCCGTCGTTCGGCGGCTGGAGCGGCAACAAGCTCGGCCCGAACTGCTCGACGCCGGCCGCGCTGGCCGGCGCCTACCAGCAGGTCATCAACGCGTACGGCCTCAAGGCGATCGACATCGACATCGAGAACTCCGACGAGTTCGAGAACGAGGCCGTGCAGGACCGCATCCTGAACGCGCTGAAGATCGTGAAGCAGAACAACCCCGGGATCCAGACGATCCTGACCTTCGGCACCTCGACGACCGGCCCGAACTACTACGGCAACCGGCTCATCGACCAGTCGAAGGCGCTGGGCGCCGGGGTCGACATCTACACGATCATGCCGTTCGACTTCGGCGGCGGCGCCAACATGTACGCCAGCACGACCGGCGCGGCGAACGGCTTGCGGGACAAGCTGAAGTCGACGTTCGGGTGGAACGACGCCACGGCGTACAACCACCTCGGCATCTCGGGCATGAACGGCCTGTCCGACCAGCAGGAGCTGACCGATCTTTCGACGTGGACCCAGATCACGAACTGGGCCAAGACGAACAAGATCGGCCGCCTGGCGTTCTGGTCGGTCAACCGCGACCGCGGTTGCCCCGGTGGCGGTGTGCAGGCGGCGTGCAGCGGCATCGCGCAGAACGACTGGGACTTCACCAGGGTGACGGCGGGCTTCTGACGCTGTCCTGAAAGAGGCCTCCTTGCCGGCTCCCCGGGCCGGCAAGGAGGCCTTTCTCATACCGCGTCCTATACCGGGCGGATCCTGTCCGGTATCGGTCCTAACGTCGTCGGCATGACCACACAGATCGCCTCGCTGCGCATCATCACCGACGACGTCGCCCGGCTCGTCGGCTTCTACGAGCACGTCACCGGCCTGCCGGCCACCTGGGCCACGCCCGACTTCGCCGAGGTCGCGACGCCGGCGTTCACCCTCGCCATCGGCAGCACGCGGACGGTCGGGATCTTCAGCCCGGGCTCGGCGCGGCCGGCCGACAACCACAGCGCGATCATCGAGTTCCTCGTCGACGACGTCGACGCCGAGTACGCCCGGCTCAAGCAGGGCGAGATCGAGTTCGTCACCGAGCCCACGACGATGCCCTGGGGCAACCGGTCGCTGCTCCTCCGCGACCCGGACGGCACGCTGGTCAACCTCTTCAGGCCGGTCAAAGCGTCTTGACGGCGTCTCCGATCGCCTCGTCGAGGATGGCCAGGCCGAGGGAGATCTCCTCTTCGGACGCCGTCAGCGGCGGGGCGATCCGGAACACCCCGCCCATGCCGGGCAGCTGCACGATGTTCATGTGCAGCCCCAGTTCGAGGCAGCGGCTGGTGACGCGCGCGCCCAGTTCGTCCGAGCTGCGCTTGGTTTCGCGGTCCACGACCAGTTCCAGCCCGGCCAGCAGCCCGCGGCCACGGATGTCGCCGACGACCTCGTGCCGGTGCGCGATGCGCTCGAGGCCGTGCCGGAGCAGGCCGCCCAGCTGCAGCGCGCGCTCGTCGAGGCGGTCGCGGGTCAGGACGTCGAGCACGGTGTTGCCGACGGCGGCGGGCAGCGGGTCGGCGACGTGCGTGGTGAAGAACAGGAACCCGCGGTCGTGCGCCTCCTGCTCGATCTCGGCGCTGGTCAGCACCGCGGCCAGCGGCAGGCCGGCGCCGAGCGTCTTGGAGAGCGTGAGGATGTCGGGGACGACGCCGTCGCGCTCGAAGGCGTACCAGTTGCCGGTGCGGCAGAGGCCGGTCTGGGCCTCGTCGACGATCAGCAGCATGCCGCGCTCGCGGCACTTTTCCCGCAGCGCGGCGAAGTAGCCCGGCGGTGGCTCGATGATGCCGCCGGAGCTGAGGATCGGCTCGACGAGGCACGCGGCCAGGCTGCCGACCGACTGCGCGTCGATCATCTCGAAGCCGAAGTCGAGCTGCCGCCGCCAGTCCAGTTCGCCGTCGGTGCCGGTGAAGTCCGGCCGGTAGCGGTTGGGCGCCGGGATGGCGAAGTTGCCGGGCGCGGCCGGGCCGTACCCCTTGCGGCCGGCGCTGTAGGTGGCGCTCGCCGCGGCCTGCGTCATGCCGTGCCACGACCGGGCGAACGAGACGATCTCGTGCTTGCCGGTGACGAGCTTGGCCAGCCGGATCGCGGCCTCGTTGGACTCGGCCCCGGTCGTCAGGAGGAGGGCCTTCTCCAGCGGCGCCGGGAGCGTCTCGGCGAGGCGGCGCGCGAGGTCGACGACCGGGCGGCTCAGCATGCCGCTGAACAGGTGGTCGAGCTTCCCGACCTGCCGCCGGACGGTGTCGACGATCTCCGGGTGCGAGTGCCCGAGGATCGCGCTCATCTGGCCGGAGGTGAAGTCGAGGATCCGGCGGCCGTCTTCGGTGAAGACGAAGCTGCCTTCGGCGTGGTCGATGATCTCGTGGGTGAAGGCGCCGCCGTAGCGGACCAGGTGCTTGTCGGCGTCGGCCCAGAAGGCGTCTGCGGAGGTGGTCTCGTAAGTCGGAGCAGCCATGCTCTCGACGGTAAGTCCGGTCCGAGCGTCACGTCCATCTCACAATTCCGGCTGTCCTGTTCGGCTCAGCCGAACAACAATGGGCTGATGTTGAACCCGTGGCGCCTGCGGCTGCTGAGCCGGCTCGACACCCTGGGCACGGTCCGCGCGGTCGCGCAGGACGCGAACCTCAGCGCGTCGAGCGTGTCGCAGCAGCTGGCCGTGCTCGAAGCGGAAACCCGCACCCAGCTGCTGGAACGCACCGGCCGCCGGGTCCGGCTGACGCCCGCGGGCCTGATGCTGGCGCGGCGCGCGCGGGCGATCCTCGACCACATGGACACGGTCGAGGCGGAGCTGCGCGGCCTCGGCGACGAGCCGGTCGGCCTGGTGCGGCTGGGCGCGTTCCAGAGCGCGATCCACACGATGGCGGTCCCGGCGGTGACTCGGCTCGCGGCGACGTACCCGCACCTGGACGTCGAGCTCCTGGAGCTGGAACCGCACGAGAGCATCCCCGCCCTGCGCGGCGGCGACGCGGACGTGATCATCACGACGACGGACTTCGTCGAGCTGCCCCTGGGCCCGGACCTGGACATCGTCCCGCTGGCCACCGACCCGATCGTGCTGGTGACGGCCTCGGGAGGCCCGCCCGTCTCCTTGGCGGCGTTCGCGGACGAGCCGTGGGCGCTGGACGTCCCGCAGTCGTACATGGCGAACCTGACGCTGCGCCTGTGCCGCGAGTCCGGTTTCGAGCCGCGGGTGGTGTGCCGCTTCGCCAACTACCTGATGACGCTGCAGCACGTCGAGGCCGGGCTCTCGATCGCCCTGCTCCCGGGCCTGGCGGTGGACCGGCGCTATCGGGTGGCGACGCGGGAGCTGACAACGCCGGTGAACCGCACGATCGTGGCGGCGGTGCGCCGCGGGTCGCCGCTGCGAGCGGCGGTGAACGTGGTGCTCGACGCCCTGCGGCAGCAGCCGGACCTCCCGGCGCTGGCCGAATGGTCCGGTGCAGGCGCAGACTGAGCGCGTGCGGGTGGCCGTCCGGGTGTTCGGGGTTGTGCAGGGGGTGGGGTTTCGGCCCTTCGTGCACCAGCTCGCCTCGCGGCTCGAGCTTTCCGGCTTTGTCGGAAACGACGTTTGCGGGGTTTTCGCCGAGGTCGAAGGGGAGGCCGTCGAGGCTTTTCTGGCGGCGCTCAAGGTCGAAGCGCCGCCACTTGCTGTTGTCGACGAGGTGCAGGTCCGGGAAATCGCGACGAAGGGTGACGTCGGGTTCGTCATCGTCGAGAGCCCGGGTGGGGGTGTTGCCGACACGCTGATCTCCGCCGACTCTGCCACCTGCGAAGACTGCCTGCGTGAGGTGGGGGATCCGGCTGATCGGCGCTACCGGTACCCGTTCATCAACTGCACCAACTGCGGACCCCGGTTCACCATTGTCACCGGGGTTCCCTACGACCGGCCGTTCACGACCATGGCCGGGTTCGAGATGTGCGCCGAGTGCAAGCGGGAGTACGAAGACCCCGGCGACCGGCGGTTTCACGCCCAGCCCGTCTGTTGTCCGGTTTGTGGGCCCATTTTGCGGTTCGAGCCCGGGGGCGGTGACGCGATCCAGAAAGCTGCCGCGGCACTGGCGCAAGGTGCCGTTCTGGCTGTGAAGGGGCTTGGGGGTTATCACCTCGCTGTCGGCGCTCGGCATGAAGAGGCGGCTCGGAAGCTGCGTGCGAGGAAACATCGGGAGGACAAGCCCTTTGCCGTGATGGTCGCCGATTTGGGGCAGGCCAGGGAACTCGCCGAGGTGAGCGAGGCCGCGGAAACGGCGTTGACTGGTCGGCAAAGGCCTATTGTCCTGCTGCCCAAGTGGGGGGAGCTGGCACAGGCTGTCGCGCCGGGGAATCGGCGGATCGGGGTCATGCTGCCCTATACCCCGCTGCACCATCTCCTGCTCCAAGAGACCGGGCCGATCGTGCTGACCAGCGCCAACGTCTCCGATGAGCCCATCGTCTACCGCGATGAAGAACTCAAGCGGCTGGACTCCATCGCCGACGCTGTGCTCACCCACGATCGCCCCATTCACATCCGGACCGACGACTCCGTGGTGCGGATCGTGCGCAACCGGGAGCAGCTGCAACGGCGTTCACGCGGTTATGCGCCCGAGCCGGTCACCCTGAAACGGCCCGCGAAGCAGCACCTCCTCGGCTGTGGCGCCGAACTCAAGAACACCTTCTGCCTCGCCAAGGGACGGCACGCTTTTCTCTCGCACCACATCGGCGACCTCGAGAACTACGAGACGCTCAAGTCCTTCACCGAAGGCATCACGCACTTCGAACGGCTCTTCGCCGTCGATCCGGTGCTCGTCGCGCACGACCTGCACCCCGAATACCTGTCCACGAAATACGCCCTCGAACAGGACGTCGAGCTGCTGGGCGTCCAGCACCACCACGCCCACATCGCTTCCTGCCTGGCCGACAACGGCGAAGACGGGCCCGTGCTCGGCGTCGCCTTCGACGGCACCGGGTACGGGCCCGACGGCACCATCTGGGGCGGGGAGTTCCTCCTCGCCGATCTGACGACCTACCAGCGGCTGACGCACCTGCAGCAAGTGGCGATGCCCGGTGGGGCGCAAGCCATCCGGCAGCCCTGGCGGATGGCCGCGTCCTATGTGGACACGCTCGGACGGCCGGCGCGAGAAGACGTCGTGAAGCTCATCCGCAGCGGCCTCAACTCACCGCTGACGTCCAGCGCGGGACGCCTTTTCGACGCGGCCGCCGCGTTGCTCGGCGTCCGGGACACCGTCAACTACGAGGGCCAGGCCGCCATCGAGCTGGAACAGCTGGCCGATCCGGCCGAAACGTCCGCCTACCGGGCGCGCATCGACGACGTCGTTCACGGTGAAGACCTCATCGCCGCTCTGCTGGACGATCCCGGCACCAAGGCGGTGAGGGCCGCGCGGTTCCACAACGGCGTCGCCGACGTCATCGCCCGGACCTGCGACCGGTTCCGCGAGCACAGCACCACCGTCGCGCTGTCCGGTGGGGTGTTCCAGAACGTCTTGCTGCTCGATCGGACCGTGGAACAGCTGGAACAGCTGGGCTTCCGCGTGCTGACCCACCGGCAGGTGCCGGCCAACGACGGCGGGATCAGCCTCGGCCAGGTCGCCGTAGCCAGTCGTACCACTCGGTGAGGCCGTCGCCGCGGGTGGCGCTGACCTGGAGAATCGACGCCGTCGGGTTCACCCGCCGCGTATCGCGCGTGAACTCGTCGACGTCGAAGTCGACGTACGGCAGCAGGTCGACCTTGTTCAGCAACACCAGGTCCGTCGCGGCGAACATGTGCGGGTACTTCAGCGGCTTGCCCGGCCCCTCGGTCACCGAGAGGATCACCACGCGCGCCGCCTCGCCGAGGTCGAACAACGCCGGGCAGACCAGGTTGCCGACGTTCTCGATGAACAGCATCGACCCCCGCGCGGGCGACAGCGAGTGCAGCGCCCGGTGCAGCATCGACGCGTCCAGGTGGCAGCCGGCGCCGGTGTTGATCTGGACGACCGGCGCGCCCGTGGCCTTGATGCGCTCGGCGTCGAGCAGCGTCTCCTGATCGCCTTCGACCACCGCGCACGGCGTGTCCAGGAAAGAGATGGTGCGCTCCAGCAGCGTCGTCTTCCCGGCGCCCGGCGAACTCATCAGGTTGATCGCGAAGACGTCCGACGCCTGCAGGTGCGTGCGGTTGTGGGCCGCGAGGTCGTCGTTCTTCGCCAGGATGTCCTGCTCCAGCACCACGGTGTGGCTCTGGTCGGTGAGCCGGACGTCAGTGGTGTCGGAACAGCCGCAGGTGTCGCACATTTCAGACCACCTCTACCGATGTGATGCGCAGTTCGCGCCCGGCCAGCACTTCGACGTTCGCGCTGGTGCACGGGCAGAGCAGGATGAAGTCGTCCAGGGTGAACTCGGCGCCGCAGTCGCGGCACCGCGCCCGCCCGGACGGCTCGTCGATCTCCAGCCGGGCGCCGTCGAGCGACGTCCCGCTGCACAGGACGTCGAAGCAGAAGCGGACGCTGTCCGGCACCACGCCGGACAGCCGCCCGATCTCCAGCCGCACGCCGGTCACCGTCGTGTCGCCCAGCTTGGCGACGATCGCGTCGACGACCGACTGCGTGATCGACATTTCGTGCATTCAGCAGATCCTCGGCAATGGGTCGCCGACCAGCAGGTCCACGATCCGGGTGCCGCCGAACGCGGTGTTCAGCAGCACCAGGCCCGGCGGGTCGTCGGCGACGCGCCCGATGATCGCCGCGTCCGCGCCCAGCGGGTGGGCGCGCAACGCGGCCAGCGCGTCCGACGCCTGGGCGCCGTCGACGACGACCACGATCCGGCCTTCGCACGCGACGTACAGCGGGTCGATGCCGAGCAGCTCGGACGCGCCGCGCACCTCGGTGCGGACCGGGACGGCCTTCTCGTCGACGACCACCGCGACATCCGCCGCCTTGGCGATCTCGTTGAGGATCGTCGCGACGCCGCCCCGGGTCGCGTCCCGCATCGCGCGCACGCCCGGGACCGCGGCCAACAGGCCGGCGACCAGGTCGTGCACCGGCGCGGTGTCGGACTCCAGGTCGGCGTCGATGTCGAGCTCGCCGCGGGCCAGCATGATCGTGACGCCGTGGTCGCCGATCGGCCCGGAGACGAGGACGGCGTCTCCGGGCCTCACGGTGGCCACCCCGAGGCCGGTGCGCGTGAGCACGCCGACCCCCGCTGTGTTGATGTAAACGCCGTCGGCCTTCCCGCGCTGGACGACCTTCGTGTCACCGGTGACGATCTGGACGTCGGCCGTGAGCGCCGCCGCCTTCATCGACTCGACGATCTTCAGCAGGTCCTCGACCGGGAAACCCTCTTCGAGGATGAACCCCGCGGTCAGGTACAGCGGCCGCGCGCCGGAGACGGCCAGGTCGTTCACCGTGCCGTTGATCGCCAGGTCACCGATGTTGCCGCCGGGGAAGAACAGCGGCGAGACGACGTACGAATCCGTCGTCAGGGCGAGGCGGGCGTCGCCGATGGCCAGCGTCGCCGCGTCTTCCAGGGGCTCCAGCAGCGGGTTGCGGAACGCGTCGAGGAAGACGGCCTCGATCAGCGTCTGCGTCGCCTTGCCGCCCGCGCCGTGCGACAGCGTGATGCGCTCCTCACGGACCTTCGCGCGCCGGCGGCGGGCGCGGTCGATCCGGTCGAGCACCTGCTGCTCGCGGTCGGACGTCGTCATCGGCACCGGGATCGTCGAGCGCCGCTCAGACGTGCTCATGCCGGCTCGCCTCCCGCACGCGCGTGCGGCTGAACCGCCCGAAGTTGTAGTACGCCGCGCAGGCGCCTTCCGGCGAGACCATGCACGTCCCGATCGGCGTCTCCGGCGTGCACGCGGTGCCGAACACCTTGCACTCCCACGGTTTCAGCACGCCCTTGAGCACCTCGCCGCACTGGCACGCCTTCGGGTCGGCGACGCGCAGGCCGGGGATCTCGAAGATCCGCTCGGCGTCGAAGGACGCGTACTTCTCGCGGACGGCCATCGCCGAGTGCGAGATGAACCCGAGGCCGCGCCACTCGAAGTACGGCCGCAGCTCCATGACCTCGTTGATCGCCTTCAGCGCGACCATGTTCCCGTTCCACGGCACGACCCGCGAGTACTGGTTCTCGACTTCCGACCGCTTCTCGGACAGCTGCACCATCAGCATGTAGATCGACTGCAGGATGTCCAGCGGCTCGAAGCCGGCGACGACCACGGGCTTGCCGTAGTCGCGCGCGATGAACTCGTACGGCCGGCAGCCGATCACCGTCGAGACGTGGCCCGGGCCGATGAAGCCGTCGAGCCGCAGGTCGGGGGAGTCGAGGATGGCCTTGATCGCCGGGATGATCGTGACGTGGTTGGCGAAGACCGAGAAGTTCCCGATGCCCTCGGCGGCCGCGCGCAGCAGCGTCATCGCGGTGGACGGCGTGGTCGTCTCGAAGCCGATGGCCATGAACACGACCCGCAGGTCCGGGTTCTGCCGGGCGATCTTCAGCGAGTCCAGCGGCGAGTACACCATCCGGATGTTGGTGCCCTCGGCGTTCGAGTCGAAGAAGTTCCCGCCGGACCCGGGCACGCGCATCATGTCGCCGAACGACGTCATGAGCACGCCGGGCTGCCGCGCGATGTGGATGGCGTCGTCGACGCGCCCCATCGGGATCACGCACACCGGACAGCCGGGCCCGTGCACCAGCGTGACGCTCTCGGGCAGGTAGTCCTCCAGGCCGTGCTTGTAGATGGTGTGCGTGTGCCCGCCGCAGACCTCCATGAACTTGTACTGGCGGCCCGGCTCGCACAGCGACGTGATCTTCGCGGACAGCGCCCGCGCCTTCTCCGCGTCGCGGAACTCGTCGACGAAACGCATGACGTCTCCTATTCGATCTGCGATTCCAGCAACGCGGCCATTTCGTCCTCGTACGCCTTGCCGATGCTTTCGAGGAAGTCCAGCGCGGCCGCGGCCTCCGCTTCGTCTATTTTGGACAGTGCGAAGCCGACGTGGATGAGGATCCAGTCGCCCGGCTTCGGCGGGTCGTCGTCGAGCAGGCCGATGTTGATGAGCCGCTTGACGCCGCTGACCGAGACTTTCGCGAGGTCCGGTCGATCCTCGCTGATCTCGATGATTTCGCCCGGAATCCCGAGGCACACGGCCTTACATCCGGCTCATCTCGAGGTACCGCCGGACGTCGGGCTCGACCAGCTTGACGACGACGGTCGCCCCGCCGATCAGCACGAGCAGCAACAACAGACGTTTCATGCGTCAGACCTCCGTGGTCTCCTTGGCGGGCGGCGTTTTGGCAGGCAGAGCCGGGCTGGTGCCCCAGGCGAGTTCGGTGACGGCGCGGACCGCGGCCGGAATAGCCCCTGTTACTTCGGGCGACAGCCCGATGCCCTCTTCGAGGCACGCGGGTTCGCAGCCGACGATCAGCACCCGCCCGGCGTCGCCGCCGAGCAGCCGCAAGAGCCGGAACACCGCTTCGGGCTGCATGCCGTGCGCGTCTATCGAGGCCGACGCCGCCAGGTCGTCGACGTCGGCTTCGATGAGCGAGAGCGTGCCGGGTGGCTTCCCGTGCGGGGTGGCGTCGAGCAGGATGGTCGTGTCGTAGCCGCCCAGCAGGTCGTAGGCCAGGTGCATGCCCGCGATGCCGTAGTCGGCGATCTGCACCCACTCCGGCAGTTCGGTGCCTTCCAGTTCCTTGATCACCTCGACGCCGAAACCATCGTCGCTCAGGAAGATGTTGCCGATGCCCGCCACCAGCACTCGTGGCCTCATTCCGCGACCTCCAATGGCTCGATCTCGTCGGGGGAGAAGTACCGGAACCGGCCGTGCGTGGTCTGCAGGTCGGCGGCCGGGTCGTCGTCGAGGGTGACGGCGACGTACCGCACACCGTCCACATCGGACAGCACGTTCCGGACCGTGGCGGTCAGCCCGGCGAGGAACATGTCCTGGGCGTCGGTCCCGCGCAGGTTCGGCCGCAGCCGCACCTTCGACCCGGCGGTGACGTCGACGCCCGCGACGGTCACCGTCTCGGGCTCGGGCTCCCTGGTGGCCGGCCGCACGGACCGGACCGCGCCGTGCAGCCGTTCGAGCAGCTCCGGCGGCATCGCGTCGACCCGGTCGACGATCGCCGCCGCGCGCGGGTCGGTGGCCCGGGCCTGGCGTTTCTCCTCGTCGGTCAGCGTCATCGTGCGCAGCGTGAGGATCTCGTCGATCTCGGTGCCGTCGAACAGGTCACCCGGGCTTTCCGGCGCGATCGCCGGGTCGTCGTAGAGGATGATCGGCGACGCCAGCACCACCGTGCTGCGCGACGTGTCGCCGATCAGCACCGGCCACAGCCGTTCCTGTCGGCAGGCTTCGACGGCGGGTTTCGCCCACTCCGGCGGGTCCAGCATCGACAGGAAGTGCCCGGTGTCGACGCCGAGCACGAGGTGGGCGGCGAGCAGCGCGTGCCGGAGAGCGTGCTCGCGGACGCCGTCGGAGGGCCACGACGTCGTGTTGCGCAGCTCGACGTGCAGCCGGGTGCCGCCGAACGGCCCGTCGAGCGGGTCGGCCCGGGCGGTGAGGGTTCCGGACAGCTCGTTCGAGCCCGGCACGTCGCCGGGCACCTGGAACGCCGTCTCGGCCGGGAGCTCCGAAAGCGGCAGCTCGAAGTCGATCTCCTGCTCGACGGCCTCGTCCCACGCGCTGTCGGGGTCGACCCGCGTCCGCGCCTGCAGGAACCGCAGCTTGACGTGCAGGATCGTGTGCGCGAGCGGCTCCAGCAGGCACTCGACGCGCGCCGACGCGTGCTCGCCGATGTCGGCCGAGGCGTACGACGGCGGCATCAGCACGCCCCACTGCCAGCGCACCTTGTTCTTCCCGGCCGACGCGCGGTACGGGTAGAGCAGGTAGCCTTCGTAGAGGACGGCGTCGCCGACCGCGCGGGCCTGTTCGAGGACGTTCACGGCTCACCGGCCAGCAGTCGTTCCATCGCCGCTTCCCAGGTCGGGATGGCGTGCCGCGCCTTGTACTTGAGCAGCGCGTCCACCGTCTCCTTGGGCAGCTTGATCCACGCGACGTTCGGGAAGTAGCGCTCGACCAGCTCGTCCCACACCTTCACCGGCATCCGGTACTCGGCCTGGGCGTGCCACGGCACCTGCTCCACCCAGAACCCGGCCCCGCCCTTGCCGAACACCGTGCCGCTGAACAGCAGCACCATCGGCACGACACCCTCGGTCAGCGCGTGGAAGTACTTGCCGGCCGCCACTTCCAGGTCGTAGGTGCACGGGACCTCGGCGTCGATCTCGGTGGCGCCGGTGAAGCCGGGCACCGCCACCGACACCGTCGTGAACTGGAACGGCTTCAGCGTCTCGCCCCACCGGGAGCGGTCGCCGAAGAGGTGGGTGAGCAGCTCGGACTCGTCGTCGGCGTAACGGCGCCGCTGCGGCTCGATGCGGATCTGGACGCGCAGCACCATCGCGTGGATCGGCTGCCCGGACAGCTCGCTGATCCGCAGCTTGAACGCCAGTGTCGGCGACGCCGCGTACTTCAGCGGCTGGACGTCGACGCAGTCGAAGGTCAGCTCAGCCATCCGCCACGACCTCACTGCGTTCCCGCAGACTCGCGAAGAAACCGTCGATGGCCTCGTGCGCCTCGGTGCCGCCGTCGAAGCCGCGCCACGTCGTCCGCACGATGCCGACCAGCTCGTAGCAGACGTCGATCGGCACCAGGAAACACTCGAAACCCAGGTCGAGCTGGTTCAGCAGCAACGCTTCGACGTCCTCGGCGACGTCGGCGAACGCCGGGGTGTCGGCCAGCAGCTCGTCCCAGGTGCCGAGCGGCAGGAGCGACTCGGTCGCCCCCGCCGGGCTCGGGTAGAACGCGACCGTCCGGTCCTGCACCGAGTTGCGGAACAGGAACGCCGTCTTCACCGGGATCCCCGCCGTCTCCCACAACGCGGCGCCGGGGGAGAACCGCGGCGCGTGCCGGAACCGCTGCGGCACCGCGCGGTGCCGCTTCCCGCCCGCGCCGCGGTGGGTGAAGAGCAGGTAGCAGCCCCGGCAAGAGCACATGATCGCCCGGGACTCCAGGTCGATGACGTGCCCGTGCTCCGCGCCGATCGGCTCGGCGCACAGCTCGCACCGCTCGCCGGGCGCCGTCCGCTGGACGGGGTTGCGGAACCTGCGCAGTCCGCCCGTCACACCGGCTCCGCGGGGACCGGGCACTCGAGCGCTTCCAGCGGCAGCAGCGGACGTCCGCCAGGGCCGGTCTGCTCGGGCACGACGCCGGCGACGTGGACGTCGGAGATCTCCGGCGCCGCCTCCCGCACCACCTTCTCGATGGCGTACTTCGCGGTGACGGTCGACGACGGGCAGCCGTCGCACGTGCCCTGCAGCTGCAGGCTGAGCACGCCGTCGGCGTCGATCCCGACCAGCTCGACGTCGCCGGCGTGCGAGCCGAGGTAGGGCCGGACCTTGTCGAGCGCCTCGGCGACCCGCTCGTGCGTGGTCTTCGGGTGCAGGTCGTGCAGGACGAGCAGGCCCCGGACGTGCTCGTCCTCGGCGAGCCGGTCCAGCAGGGGACGGTCGACGATCTCCACGATCCGTTCCAGCCCCGCGCCGTAGAACTCGAGCAGCGTGTGGACGAGGTCCTCGGCGACTTCGGCGTCCGGGCCGGAGAACTCGCCCAGCAGCCGCTCGATCCGCTCCCCGACCTGGCCGACGTCGGTCATCAGGCGATCTCCCCGCCGAACGCGTGCGGGGTGTGCAGCCGCTCGACGACCTTGCCCTTGCCGGTGTACATGTGCACGCCGCATGGCAGGCACGGGTCGAAGCTGCGGACCGCGCGCATGATGTCGATGCCCTTGAAGTTCTCCTGCGTGTTCTCCTCGAAGATCGGCGTGTTCTGCACGGCGTCCTCGTACGGTCCCGGCGTGCCGAAGCTGTCGCGGACGCTGCCGTTCCACGGCGTCGGCGGGTACGGGTGGTAGTTCGCGATCTTGCCGCCCTTGATCACCATGTGGTGCGACAGCACACCGCGCACCGCCTCGGTGAAGCCGCAGCTCACACCCTCGTCCGGGACCTTGAACGGCTCCCACGTCTTGGTGTTGCCCTTGCGGACCTCACCGAGGGCCTGCTCGGCGAAGTGCAGCGCCATCGCGGCCGAGTACGCCTGGAAGTACGTCCGGGCGCGGTTGCGCTCGAGCGCGTTGCTCCACTGCGGGATCTTCCACTCGAAGCTGACCGCGGGCTTGGTCGCCGTGCGCGGCAGGTCGATCGTCACGCTGTGCCCGGTCGACTTGACGTACGGCGTGTCGACGAGCCCGGCGAGCGCTGTCACCCACAGGCGCGCGATCGGGCCGCCGCCGGTGTCGAGGGCCAGGTGGTCCTTGCCGTCGAACCAGCGCGGCGACATCGTCCACGAGTACTTGCTGTCGAAGTCGCGCTTGGCCGGACGCGGGATGGTGTGCTGGTTCCACGGGTGGCGCTGGTCGACGGGGTTGCCGAGCGGGTCCTGCGTGACGAACATCGGCTGGTCGGCCCAGTCCTCGTAGAACGAGCTGCCGAGCAGGATCCGGATGCCGAGGTTGATGTCGAGCAGGCTGGTGGTGACGAGCTTGCCGTCGACGACGATCCCGGGCGTCACGTACATCTTCCGGCCCCAGGACTCCATGTTCTCGTAGCTGAAGTCGCAGTACTCCGGGTTGTTCAGGCTGCCCCAGCAGCCGAGCAGGACGCGGCGCCGGCCGACCTCTTCGTAGCCGGGGATGGCTTCGTAGAAGAAGTCGAACAGGTCGTCGTGCATCGGCAGGCAGCGCTTCATGAACTCGACGTAGCGCATCAGCCGGGTCAGGTAGTCGGTGAACAGCTGCACGGTGGCGACCGTGCCGACGCCGCCCGGGTACAACGTCGACGGGTGGACGTGTCTGCCCTCCATCAGGCAGAACATCTCGCGCGTGCTCCGGGAGACCTGCAACGCCTCGCGGTAGAACTCGCCCTCCAGCGGGTTCAGCGAGCGCATGATGTCGCCGATGGTCTTGAAGCCGTGGTCACGCGCGTGCGGCGCTTCGGTGCGGTTGGCCTGCTCCAGGACGCCGGGATTCGTCTCGGCGACCATCTTCTCGCAGTAGTCGACCCCGACCAGGTTCTCCTGGAAGATGTTGTGGTCGAACATGTACTCGGCGGCCTCGCCGAGGTTGAGGATCCACTCGCCAAGGTGCGGCGGGCGGACGCCGTAGGCCATGTTCTGCGCGTAGACCGAGCACGTCGCGTGGTTGTCGCCGCAGATCCCGCAGATCCGGCTGGTGATGAAGTGCGCGTCGCGCGGGTCCTTGCCCTTCATGAAGATGCTGTAGCCGCGGAAGACCGACGACGTGCTGTGGCACTCGACGACGCGCTTGGCCGCCCAGTCGATCTTCGTGTAGATCCCGAGGCTGCCGACGATCCGGGTGATCGGGTCCCACGCCATCTCGACGAGGTCGGTCCGGCCCTTGGTGCTGATGCCCTTGTCCGTCATCTGCCGATCCCTTTCAGCGCCAAGAAGACTTGTAGCCGGTGTCGAGCTTCTTTCCCTTGTGCCGCCACTTGGGCTCGTTGTCGATCTTGCGTTCGGTGATCTTCCGCAGCCGCCGGATCACCGAGCCGTACGCGCCGCTGGCCAGCGACGACACGTGCGCGCCTGGGGGCTCGTCCATGAACGGCATGAACTTGTCCGGGAAGCCGGGCATGGTGCAGCCGATGCAGATGCCGCCGACGTTCGGGCAGCCGCCGACGCCGTTGATCCAGCCGCGCTTGGGCACGTTGCACTTCACGACCGGGCCCCAGCAGCCCAGCTTGACCAGGCACTTCGGGGAGCCGTACTCGTCGGCGAACTCGCCCTGCTCGTAGTAGCCGCCGCGGTCGCAACCCTCGTGCACGGTCGCGCCGAAGAGCCACTGCGGCCGCAGGTGGTCGTCGAGCGGGATCATCGGCGCCTGGCCGGCGGCCTGGTACAGCAGGTAGACGATCGTCTCCGACAGGTTGTCCGGGTGGGTCGGGCAGCCGGGCACGCAGACGATCGGGATGCCCGCGCCGGACTTCCAGTCCCAGCCCAGGTAGTCGGGCACGCCCATGGCGCCGGTCGGATTGCCCTCCATCGCGTGGATGCCGCCGTAGGTGGCGCAGGTGCCGACGGCCAGCACCGCCAGCGCCTTGGGCGTCAGCCGGTCCAGCCACTCGCTGGTCGTCATCGGCTGGCCGGTCTCGGGGTTGTTCCCGAAGCCGCACCAGTAGCCCTCTTCCTTGATCGCTTCGTTCGGGATCGACCCCTCGACGACCAGAACGAACGGGTCCAGCTCACCGCGGTCGGCCTTGTGGAACCACTCGATGAACGTGTCGGCCCCCGTCTCGGGGCCGCATTCGAAGTCGATCAACGGCCAGTGGACCGCGATCTTCGGCAGGCCGGGCAACGCGCCGAGGACGATTTCCTCGATGCTCGGTTGCGTCGCGGCGGTCAGCGCGACGGAGTCGCCGTCGCACGACAGGCCGGCGTTGATCCAGAGGATGTGGATGGGCTTCTCTTCTTGCTGGGCATGCGTCACGGCTGATCAACCCCGAAGTCGTCGAGCGCGCCGAGGGTCAGTTCCCACAGCGCGTGGTAAAGGGTCGTCTGGGCTTCCTGGATGCGGTGCACGGACGGCGACGGGACGACGAAGAGGTGGTCGATGCTGTCCAGCTCGGCCATCTTCCCGCCGTCGTAGCCGGCGATGCCGACCGTCACCATGCCGCGCCGGGCGGCCTCGTCGAAAGCGCGCAACAGGTTCGCGGAGTTCCCGCTGGTGGACAGGCCCACCGCGATGTCGCCGGCCCGGCCGAACGCGGCCAGCTGCCGGGCGAACACGACGTCGAACCCGATGTCGTTGGAGAGGGCGGTCACCACCGCGATGTCGTTCGTCAACCCGAAGGCGGGCAACGGTTTCGCCGCACCCGCCGGGCTCAGGAACAGGCTGGCGAGGTCCTGCGCGTCGGTCGAGCTGCCACCGTTGCCGAACGCGAGCAGCCGGCCACCGCCGGCGAACGCGCGCGCGACGTCCTGCACACAGGCGAACAGGCGCTCGCGATCGGCCGCCAGCACCTGGGCGCGCAATGCGACGATCTCGTGCACCTTGTCCACAGTGGACTTTTCGACCTGATCGAGGACGGCGTCGACATGACCGGCACCCGCGTAGAGGAACGGGTACAGCGCTTCGAGACCGTCCGCGCCCACGGGGGTGTGTTCCCGCGACATGGCGCGTCAACTCCTCGGCTAGGAATTCTCCAGGCGAGCGATGGCTTCTCCGGCGTGCACCAGGATTCGGTCGCCGACGCCGGCCGAAACCAGCGCCACGCTCACCTCTTCCCGGCCGGAGCCGGTTTCCACGACTGCGAACCCGAGGTCCAGGAGTTCGACTACGGTCACCTCGACCGCGGTGTCCGAGCAGGTGATGCACACCCCGTCGTGGCAGACGGGGGTAGCCGCTCTGTCCGCGTCACTGGCGCTCATGACGCCACCTCCGGGGTGAGCACGCCCGGTTGTTCGAAGAAGACGTGCACGAGCTCCCACAGAACGTGGTAGGTCGTCACGTGTACCTCCTTGACGACGCGCGGGTCGTCCGAGTGAGCGGTGAAGACGTGGTCCAGCCCAGTAGTCGCGGCAATCGCGCCGCCGTTACCACCGGTCAGGGCGACGGTGAGCATGCCGAGGTCACGGGCCGTCTCGAGGGCGCGCCGGACGTTGCCGCACTCGCCGTCGGTGGAGATGCCCAGCGCGATGTCGGCCGGTTCGCCGAGGATCCGCAGCTGGTGGGCGAAGACGTCGTCGAGCCCCGCGCGGCTGGCGACGCCGGTGACCGTCGCGACGTCGGCGGTCAGCGAGAGGGCGGGCAGCGCGCGCTTGCCGACGATCACCGGGTGCACGAACTCCACGGCCACGTGCTGGGCGTCGGTGCTCGGACCGCCGTTCCCGAAGACGACGAGCTTGCCGCCGCGGTGGAAGCGCCGGGCCATGCCGTGACACGCCAGCGCGACCTTGCGCGCGTCGTCGGCCAGCGCGAGGACCGGCGCCTCGCGGCGCGCGAACAGCGCGTCGACGGAGTCGGGGTGATTCGGTGACCACGGCATCGCGGCACTTCCTCGGGAGCTGCTCGGTGGTGGGAGCTTCCCCAGGCTAGAGGTGTGAGTTGGATCACACAATAGATCTACTCGGGTGATTCGTGGTCCGTGATGGTCGGCAGAGCGTGACTTTCTCGCTCATTCCTCCGGCATCAGTGTTGGTGCTCGTGGTCGCCCTGGGCGTGCTCCGCCCGGGCCAGCCACAGTTCGGCCTCGTGGGCGGCCCCTCGCGACCGGAGCATCCGGGCCAGGCTGAGCATGCCCTGGACGTCTCCCGTTTCGGCGGCGCGGCGGAACCACTGCTCGGCTTCCGAGAGGTCTTCGCGGTGCTCGGCGAGGTGCCCGAGGTTGGTCAGGGCCGGGACGCTGCCGTGCTCGGCGGCCTTGCGGTACCAAGCGGCGGCCTCACCCTCGTCGCCGCGGTTGCGGGCCAGGACGCCGAGGTTCGTCATCGCCGCCGGGTCGCCGCGCTCGGCGGCGTCGAGGTACCAGTTCTCGGCCTCTTCGAGGTCGCCGCGGCGGTGCAGCAGCAGCCCGAGCCGGACGATCGCCTCGACGTTGCCGCCGGTCGCGCCCTGCCGGTACCACGTCTCGGCGTCGCTGGGCCGGCCCAGCCGCTCGGCCTGCCTGCCCAGCTGGCACGCGCCCCCGAGGTCGCCGGCCAGCACGGCCGCGCGCCACCACCGGGCGGCCTCCGCCGCCTGGCCGCGGTCGCGCAGCAGGATGCCCAGGTCGATCATCGCGCCGGTGTAACCCGCGTCGGAGGCCTGCCGCAGCCACGACTCGGCCTCTTCGGTCTTGCCCTGTTCACGCAGCAGGTGCCCCAGCGCGGCCATCGAGGACAGGTCGCCGGTGCGCGCGGCCGCGCCGAACCAGTGCTGGGCGTCGTCGCGCTTGCCCCGCCGTTCGTAGGAGCGGGCGAGGTTCAGCATCCCGTGCGGGTCGCCGGCCAGCGCCGCTTCGTGCCACCAGCGCTCGGCCTCCTCCAGGAGGCCGCGCTCGTTGAGCAGGTGCGCCAGCGCCGTCATCGACGTGCGGTCACCGCCCATGGCGGCCCTGCGGTACCACGACTCGGCTTCGATGAGCTCCCCGCGCTCGCGCATCGCCGCACCCATCCGGGCCATGGCGACGACGTTGCCGCCTTCGGCGGCCTTGCGCTGCACGTAGTCGTCGAAGCTCGAGTTCCACTTCTTTAGCCGACCGGGCATCGGCCTGCTCCCTCCGGCTGGTCCTTGCTCCGGTAGTCGCAGTTCATGGGCCCGATGTGACATCTCAGCTAGGGGTGGGCGAGATCACATTCGCGCCAGGCGGTCGTGTCGACGCGGTTTTCCCACGTCGACAGCAGGAAGACTACGCCGCGCGCACCCCTGGGTGAGAGGAGAAAATCTTGGCGGCCCGCGGCTTTCGGCTCAGCGTGACGCAGCGAACCCTGCTGGTAGTCGCGATCCTCGCGATCGCCCTCTTCGGCTACTGGGCGACGAGAGGCGCGGGCGCGACCCCGGCCGGTCCGTCGACATCTTCCGCTGCCCCCTCCGGACCCGTCCCGGTCAACGCCGCCGACGCGCAGAAGCAGCTCGGCGAGCTGACCGTCGCGGCGCGGACGTCCATGGACGGCTACTCCCGTGAGAAGTTCCCGCACTGGGCGAGCCAGGGGTCGAGCTGTGACACGCGGGAAGTCGTGCTGAAGCGCGACGGCAAGGACGTCAAGACCGACAAGGAGTGCCGGGCGACGTCCGGTACCTGGACGAGCGTCTACGACAGCGAGACGTGGACCAAGCCGACCGACCTCGACATCGACCACATGGTCCCGCTCGGCCAGGCCTGGGCGAGCGGCGCGAAGGCGTGGACGACCGAGAAGCGCGGCCAGTTCGCCAACGACCTGACGCGGCCGCAGCTGTTCGCCGTCACCGACAACCTCAACCAGCAGAAGAGCGACAAGGCGCCCGACCAGTGGAAGCCGCCGCTCGTGGCGTTCTGGTGCACCTACGCGACCGACTGGATCGTCGTGAAGCACTACTACGGGCTGACCGTGACCGAGGGCGAGAAGACCGCCTTGACGGACATGCTGCGCCGCTGCTGAGCTGACCCGCCATGACGACGTTCGCGTTGATCCACGGCGGCGGTGGCAGCGGCTGGGACTTCCACCGGCTGGTGCCCGAGCTCGCGGCCCGCGGCCACGACGCGGTCACCCCGGACCTGCCGATCACCGACCCGGCCGCCGGGCTCGCGGAGTTCACCGAGACGGTGCTGGCCGCGCTGGGCGACCGCACGGACGTCGCCGTCGTCGGGCATTCGTACGGCGGCTTCACCGCACCGCTGGTCGCGGCGAAGGTCCGCGCGCGGGTGCTGGTGTACCTGGCCGGGATGATCCCGGCGCCGGGGGAGCAGCCCGGGCAGTGGTGGGGGAACACGGGGTTCGCGGCGCCGACCGGGCTGAGCGAGGCCGAGCAGTTCTTCAACGGCGTCGATCCGTCGCTGGCCGACGAGTGCCAGGCGCACGGGCGCGATCAGGTGAGCAAGGAGTGGGACGAGCCGTGGCCGCTGCCGGCCCACCCGGACGTCCCGACCCGGGCGCTGCTCTTCCGCGACGACCGGTTCTTCACGCCGGAATTCCAGCGCCGCGTGGCCCGCTCGCGGCTGGGCGTCGAACCGGACGAAGCCGACGGCCCGCACTGCGCGCCGCTGAGCCACCCGGCCGCCATCGCCGAGAAGCTGGTCAGCTACCTCTAGTCGCTTTGGTTACTTAAAGGTCTAGACCTATTGACTGTGTGGTCCAGGCCACTTAACGTCTGGTGCGCGGCGAACCCGCACCTCCCACCTGTTTCACCTCCGCTCCGGTCCCCGCCATGGAGGTTCCCCCGTCATGCGCTTCGCCAGGATCATCGCCTTGACGGCCTTCGCCGCCGGCAGCCTCCTCGTGGCTCCCGCGGCCCCGGCGTCCGCCGCGGCTTTGCCCGCGTGCCAGCACTTCTACACCGGTACGATCCCGGACCGCCCGGTCACCGGCGGCCACGGCCCCGGCACGCTCGTCGGCGCGGCGAACGTGTCGAACCGCTTGCCCGCACCGGGTTCCGTCAGCGGCGGCCTCGGCACGGACGGCAAGGTGACGTTCACGTTCGCCCGCGTCAGCGGCGCGAAGGCGTACCGCGCGTTCCGCAACGGCCAGGCGCTGCAGTGGATTTCCGACTGGGGCCAGCCGACCCTGACGGTGACCGACGCGAGCCCGTGCCAGAACGCGAACTACCAGCTCTACGCGATGACGGCGGAGGACAACTCACCCGGCTCGCTCGGCCAGATCTCCACGGCGTACCGCCTCGACACGGGCAACCACCTCGCGGCCTACCGCATCCCGGCGGGCACAACGCTGAGCTACCGCGTCACGTCGTACAACGACGTCGCCCAGACGGCGCTGGGCTACAGCGCGGGCCCGGGCTTCTGCGCGGTCGACGCCCGGAACATCCCGTGGGGCACCAGGTTCTCGGTCCCGGGCTACGGCGAGTGCTACGCCGCGGACATCGGCAGCTGGATCAAGGACGACATCGTCGACGTCTGGCTACCGGGCTCCCAGGCCGACGCGTGGGGCATCCAGCGGCTGACGCTGACGGTGCGCTAGAGCCACCTGGCCGCCGAAAGGCCGTGAAGCCTCCTTGCCGACGTCCCCCCTTCGCTCCGGCAAGGAGGCCTTCATGGCTCGCGGCCGTCGAGCCACTTCAGGTACCACTCCCGAAAGCCCGTGCCGCACGGGGAAACGCCCCCGTCCGACGCGCGGTCGTCGAACCACAGCCGCCCGCGTTCCGGCCCGGTGACCACCAGCCGGAAGTAGGCGCCGCACCCGAAGTGGGCCACTTTCAGTGAGCCGGTGATCCACCGCTGGTCGAAGTACAGGTCGTCGGGGATCTCGTTGTCGGTCGGGTGGTGCTCGGCGCGGTTCCACGCCTCCGTAAACGGGAACGGCGTCGAGAGGAACCCGGGCCGCCAGCCGTCTTCGCCGGGGCATTCCGGCGCGCTCAGCCGGTACAAGCCGTAGTACGGCCCGGCGCCGTGTCCGCCCACGGTCAGCAGGAAGCCGCGGTATTCCTCGGGCAGCGTCACCCCGTGGCGCGCCTCGAAGTCCGCGATCTCCGCCGCCGGCACCGGCGGTTCGAGCCGGTACCGATGCTTCCCGGCGCCGAAGCGGCTGAAGTCCGGGTCGGCCGCCGACAGTTCGGCCAGCCGGCCCCGGACTCCGGCCCACGTCACCAGCGGTCGATGTGCAGCACGTCGTCCAGGGGCTGGCGTGATGCCGGCTTGAACGTCTCGCCCGTGTAGAACGCCGTCGGGATCATCGCCGCCTGGTGGACGTTCTTCGGCAGTCCCAGGACCTCCGCCGCTTCCTGCTCGTACTTCAGGTGCAGCGTCGTCCACGCCGTGCCCAGGGTCACCGAGCGGGCCGCCAGCATGAAGCTCCACACCGCCGGCAGCAGCGACGCCCACAGGCCCGCCTGGTTGCCCGCCGGGAGCTCGTCCGACGGCGTTTCCAGGCACGGGATCACCAGGACCGGGACGTCACCCATCCGGTCGGCCAGGAACTCCACGCTCGACCCGATCCGCTGCTGCACCGGGGCCCGCGTCGGGTCGTCCGCGAACAGCTTGCCCGCCGCGTTGCCCGACTCCAGGTACTCGTGGCACGCCCGGCCGTAGATCGCGCCCAGCGCCGCGCGCTGGGCGTCGTCGGTGACGACCAGCCACTGCCAGCGCTGGGTGTTCGAACCGCTCGGCGCCTGCAGCGCCACCTGGATGCAGTGCTTCACCAGGTCGATCGGCACCGGCCGGTCGAAGTCCAGCCGCTTGCGGACCGTCCTGGTGGTCGTCAGGAGCTCTTCGGGCGTCATCATCGGCCCATCATGCCGGGCCTACCAGCGATCGTGCACCAGCGGGCGGATCAGCTCCTCGTACGTCGCGCGGACGCCGGCCGCCGCCTCCTCCGGCAGCGGCGGGAGCGCGGCCGCCGCGGTGTTCGCCGCCACCTGCGAAGCGTTGCGGGCGCCCGGGATCACCGTGCTCAGGCCCGGCTGGTCGAGGATCCAGCGCAGGGCGAACTGCGCGAGGGCCTGCCCCTCGGGAACGAGCCCGCGCAGCCGCTCGACGGCCTCCAGGCCGACGTCGTACGGCACCCCGGAGAACGTCTCGCCGACGTCGAACGCGTCGCCGCCCCGGTTGAAGTTCCGGTGGTCGTCGGCGGCGAAGGTGGTGCTCGCCGTGTAGCGCCCGGACAGCAGGCCCGAGGCCAGCGGCACCCGCGCGATGACCCCGGCGCCCGCGTCCGACGCCGCCGGCAGCACCCGCTCCAGCGGCTTGAGCCGCAGGCAGTTGAGGATGATCTGGACCGACGCGACGTTCGGCCGCGCCAGCGCCGCCAGTGCCTCGTCGCACGTCTCGACGCTCACGCCGTACGCCTTGATCCGGCCTTCCTCGACCATCGCGTCCAGGGCGTCGTAGACGGCGTCCGTGGAGTACACCGGCGTCGGCGGGCAGTGCAGCTGGACCAGGTCGAGCGTGTCCATGCCGAGGTAACGACGCGACCGGTCGTTCCACTCGCGGAAGTGCGCGGCGACGTAGTTCTCGGGCACCTGGTCGACCCGGCGGCCCATCTTGGTCGCCACGAAGACATCGGGGTGGTCGGCGCGGAACCGGCCGACCAGCCGCTCGCTGCGGCCGTCGCCGTAGACGTCCGCGGTGTCGAAGAAGGTGACGCCCGCGTCGGCCGCCGCGTGCAGCACGGCGAGGGCGTCGTTCTCGCCGACCTCGCCCCAGTCCGCGCCGAGCTGCCAGCAGCCGAGCCCGACGACCGAGACCTCACGGCCGAGGCGGGTGATCTTCCGGTTCTCCATGCCGCGATCCAAGCACACCTATGATCGGCCGTCATGGCCATGACTTCGGGTCCGGACGGGCTGGGGACCCGGCTGCGGCACGTCCTCGAACTGCTCGACGGCGACGTCGCGAAGTTCCTCGGCGACATCGGCCTCGACGGCTACCGGCCGCGGTACTCACCGGTCGTGCGCGCGCTGCTGGCGAAGGGACCGCTGGCCATCCGGGACCTGGCCGCGGAGCTGCGCGTGACGCACTCGGCCGCCAGCCAGACGGTCGCCCAGATGAGCCGGGCCGGCCTGGTGACGCTCGAACCCGGCGCCGACGCGCGGCAGCGGATCATCTCGCTCACGGACCGGACGCGTGACGTACTGCCCCTGGTAGAGGCCGAGTGGACGGCGACGAATCAGGCGTGGGACGCGCTGGAGGCCGAGCTGCCGCACTCGCTGCGCGCTCTGCTGGACGCGATCGTCGAGGCGCTGGACCGCAAGCCGTTCCGCGAGCGGATCGGGGAGACGGCAGCCGCCCGCGAGCTGCTGTGACTAGGCCGGGTCCGAGACGCGGAAGATCGCCCAGACGTACTTGCCGCCGGGGCAGCGCTCGAAGCCCCAGTCCTCGGACAGCGCCTGGACCAGCACGAGCCCGCGGCTGCGTGCCTCGGCCGGGGACGGCGCCCGCAGCTCGGGCAGCATCCGGCCGGTGTCGTACACCCGCAGCGTCAGGTGGCCGTCGGCGTACTCCATCTGGAAGCGCTGCGGGCGTTCACCGTGCTCGAAGGCGTTCGTGACCAGCTCCGAGGTCGCCAGCAGGACGTCCTCCAGCTGCGCCTCGTCCAGGCCGAAGGCAGCCATCGCCGCGCGGACCTCGCGGCGGGCCAGCGCCGGGGCGGTGACGTCCGACGGGAGAAGCACCGTCAGTGGTGCGGCCGCGGCGATGCGCTGCGGCATCTTCGACGTCGTCATCGGGGTCCCCCTCCCTGTGCTTTCGGTACTGTCCGCGAAGTACCCACGGCTTTGCGCAGCTAATCAGGTGCCGTCGGCCAGCTCGGATTCGTCCAGGCCCGAACGCAGCTTCTTCAGTGTCGCAGCCAGCAACCGCGACACCTGCATCTGGGAGACCCCGACGCGGCGCGCGATGTCCGACTGGCTCATCCCGGAGCCGAACCGCAGCGCCACGATCTTGCGCTCCCGGTCCGGCAGGCTGTCCAGCATCGGGCGCAGCGCCTCCCGCAGCTCGGCCTGGCCGAGCTCGGCGTCCGGCGCCCCGAACCGCGTGTGCGCGGCGTTCTCCAGCAGGTGGTCGAGCGACGCGCCGTAGCGGCCCTGACCGGCGCGAAGGCCTTCGTAGACGTCTTCGATGGGCACGCCGAGCCGCGCGGCGATCTCACTCGGGCGCGGTGCGCGCGAGAGCTGCACAGTGAGCTCTTCGCGGGCGCCGGAGATGTTCGCGTTCAGCTCTTTCAGCCGCCGCGGCACCCGCACCGACCAGCTGTTGTCGCGGAAGTGGTGGCGCAGCTCGCCGGAGATGGTGGGCACCGCGAACGCCAGGAAGTCCGTGCCCTGCGTCGGGTCGAACCGGTCGACGGCGTGGATCAGCCCGACCGTGGCGATCTGGACCAGGTCCTCCATCGCCTCGTCGCGGTTGCGGAACTTCCGCGCCAGGTTGCGCGCCAGTTCGAGGTGGTTGCGGACCAGGGTGTCGCGGATGCGCTCCCGTTCCGGGGAGTCCGCCGGCAGAGCGGCGAGGTGGGTGAACAGCGCGCTGACGTCGAGGCCCGTCCCGCTGCTCCCGGCGGCATCGGTCACGAGCCGGCCGCCTGGCTCTCCCGGACGAGGTCGACCCGGGACAGGTAGCGCCCGTCCTCGGGGGTCACGGTCCGCTCGGCCGACGTCGCGAGCGCGGTCAGCAGCTGCCAGGAGAGGCCGGTGTCGTCCCCGTGGTCGGGCGAGTCCGACAGAACGGACACCGAAACCTCGATGCGCGGCCCGCTCCAGGAGAAGACACAGGTGAGCTTGCCGTCCGAGGCGGCGGGCAGCAGCAGCGAGCACGCCTCGTCCACCGCCATCCGGAGGTCCTCGACGGCGTCGAGATCGAAGTCCTGACGCATCGCGATGTCGGCCACGATGGTGCGCAACGTCGGCACCACGTGCGGGATCGCGGCCGTCCGCACCTCGATGACCTGCGCGCCTCCCGGCACGAGCGGGGCGTTGTCCTCCACGTTTGTTCCTTTCTCCGCACTCGCGCTGGGTGACTTGCGGTGTCCCTCGACGCCCGGTCAGCGAGATGCCCGTGGTGTGAGCAAACCAAACCCGCGTTTGATCCGCTGCACCGGCGGGCACATAGCGGTCGACGTGCTGATCCGGGGAAAGGCAGGAACGAGATGGCTGACGTGAGCCGGCTGCCCACTGTGGTTGCTGAAGAGTGGGAATGGCAACTGCGCGGCTCGTGCCGGGGTGCGGACAGCAGTCTCTTCTTCCACACCGACAACGAGCGGGGTTCGGCGCGCGAGCGGCGCGAGACGCGGGCGAAGGCCATCTGCCAGGCCTGCCCGGTGCTCGCCCAGTGCCGCGCGCACGCGCTGACCGTGCAGGAGCCCTACGGCATCTGGGGCGGCCTCGGCGAGATCGAACGGCGGCAGCTGTTCCTCCGGCAGCGCCGGGCCGAGCGCAAGGCCGTCAGTGCGCACTGAACAGCACCGTGAGCAGGCAGGATCCGATCGCACGTGACCACTCCACGCGAAAGGGCGGCGGCCGTGGCGGGCTCGGTCGCCTGCTGGGTTAGGGTTGGTCCCGGAGTTGCCTTGACCGTGTCCGGCGCGGGGTCCTGCCCGGGCTGTGAAAGGCACGGTGACACGGTTGCCGCTTGAGACAACAGGCGCGTACCCGGCGCAGGAGCAGCGCCTGACGAGGAGAAACTGCATGCCCGCAGCCGACCAGAACGCCACCCCGCCCGGGTTCGGCATCACGCTGGACACCGAAGCGACGGAGCCCCGGGTGGTGGTCACGGGTGAGCTCGATCTGCTCACCAGCCCGCAGCTGCAGGAGGCCTTGGCCGGCCTGATCGCGGACAAGCGCGCGCAGCGGGTCGTCGCCGATCTGACCGGGGTGACCTTCTTCGACTCTTCCGCGCTGAACGTGGTGCTGCGCGCCCAACGCCAGGCCGGCGAGCAGGACGTCCAGCTCGCGGTCGTCCCGAGCCCGGCCGTCAGCCGGGTGATCGAGCTCACCGGCGTGGCCGAACACCTGAGCGTGTCGGAGGACCCGCAAGCCTGATCCCCCGCTACGGTCCGGCGGTCTGATTCTGGTTCGCGGATCCTGGGGGCGGCACGATGATGGGGCGCACACATGCCCTGACCGGGTGGTGCGCTGGCTTGGCCATCGCGCCCGCGGTCGGCGCGGGCTCGGTGCACCAAGCGGTGGTCTTCGCCGCGACGACAGCGGGCTTCGCTCTGCTGCCCGACCTGGACCACCCCGGCGCGAGCGCGTCCCGCCTCCTCGGCTGGCTCACCGGCGCCCTGTCCTGGCTGCTGCGCCGCGTCTCGGCGGGCATCTACGCCCTCACCAAGGGCCCCCGCGACGAGAACGTCACGGGCAAGCACCGCCACCTCTCCCACACGGTCCTGTTCGCGGCCGGCCTGGGCGCGCTGACGTCCTGGGGCACCGAAACGGGCGGCCCGTGGGCCGTGGTCGGCGTGGTGGTCTTCGGCTTGATGCTGGCGGAAGGCGCACTGGGCGACTGGCTGCTGCCGGTGAGCGGCGCAGCGGTCGCGTGGTGGTTCTTCACCGCCCCACCGGACCGCGCGGGCGAGCTGGCCTCGATCACGGGCTGGCTCGGCGTCGCGGTCGCGGCGGGCTGCTTGACGCACTGCCTCGGTGACGCGCTGACCGAAGCCGGCTGCCCGTTCCTGTTCCCGGTGCCCATCGCGGGCGAGACCTGGTACGAGATCCGGCCGCCGCGGGCGTTGCGCTTCCGCACCGGCAAGAAGGTGGAGAAGCGGCTCATCTTCCCGGTGTTCGCGGTGCTGGCGGTCCTGCTGGTGCCGGGGGTCTGGGACTACTCGGTGAGCACGTTCCAGCGCCTGTTCATCCCGCCGTCGAGCCAGCAGGCGACGACGCCGTGAACCGGCGGATCCGCTCCGCCGCCGCGGCCGTGTCGCTGTAGTCGCGGGAGTGCGTGATCCGGCCGTCGGCGATCGTCATGACCATCACGTACGTCGAGGCGAACGCCTCGCCCGCCATCTCCCCGTGCAGGTCGAACTCCGCCACCAGCACCGCCGGGTCCGCCGTCTCGTGCACGACGACGTTCTCCGCCTTGACCAGCCGTCGGACGCCGCCCGCGGCGCGAAAGCGGCGACGGAGCTCCTCGCGGCCCTTCGTCAGCCGGGGCACGCCGGCCGGGGTGAAGGGCATCTCGATCACCACGTCCTCGGCGTACAGCTCGGCGAGGTCGTCCCAGCGGTTCTCCACCGACGCCGCCAGGAACCGGTCGAACACCTCGCGCGCGGCGGCGGACGCGCCCGAGCCGTTCGGGTAGTCGCGGTACGAGGTGATCGACCCGTCGGTGACCGTCACGATCCCCACCGACGACGGGAACGCGAACGTCTCGCCGACGGCGACCAGTTCGAGCACGAAGCCCGTTTCCGTCAAGGTCACCTCGACCTCGGTCTTCGCCACGCCGAGCGCGCGGCCTCGTGCGCCGGCGGCGGTGAGTTCGGCGGTGATGGCGGAGCGGCCTTCTGTGCGCTGCCCCAGGAACGGCTTCTCGTAGACCGCGTCGGCGGCGAACAGCGAAGCGAACCCAGATGCGTCCAGCGCGGTCATCCCGGCGCGAACGAGGTCGGCTATCTCGGACACGTTGCGTGGCATCGGAATTCTCCTGAGAAGATGTGCGTTGAATCGGAACGGTGCACCCGCTTACGACAATACGGAGCCATCGTTCCGGTTGTCAACGAGGAGGAACTCGATGGAGAAGACCGGCCTGCGGGCGGACGCGCGGCGCAACCGGGCGAAGGTCCTGGCTGCCGCCGAAGAGGCGTTCGCCGCCGACGGGCTGGCCGTGCCGCTCGACGACATCGCGCGGCTGGCCGGCGTCGGGGCCGGCACCGTCTACCGGCACTTCCCCAGCAAGGAAGCGCTGTTCCAGGCCGTCGTCCTCGAGCGCATCACCCAGTTCACCGAAGAGGCCCGCGGTCTCGCCGACGCGGCCGACCCCGGCGAAGTCTTCTTCGGCTACTTCGTCCGCGTCATCAAGCAGGCTTCGCTCAACCGTGCCATCTGCGACGCCCTCACCGAGGCCGGCGGCATCGGCTTCAAGGCCGACGCGGGTGACGACTTCCGCGGCGCCTTCAGCGTGCTGCTCGAACGCGCGCAGGCCGTCGGCGCCGTCCGCACCGACATCGACGGCGACGACCTGCGGGCGCTGATGGTCGGCTGCCTGGCCGTCGAGCGGTACGCGCCGGGCAGCGGGCACCTGGTCCGCGTGGTCGTCGACGGGCTCAAGACGCCGTGACCGGCAGTTGCCGGGCCGGGTCACCGGTTCGGCAGCCGCCGGAGGGGTGTAACGAGAGTTAAGATCGACGCGAGTTTCCTCGTATCTGCGCTGCGCGTGGCGAGGGGGTGCCCGGATGTCCACCCGACCCAGCTGGGGCTCCGCCGTGGTGATCGGGCTGGCGGGCTTCGCCACCGGATTGCTGGTGGCCGCACTGCTCGTCGCGGGCCGTCCGACCCCGCCTCCCGTCGAGTCCACCCAGCCGGCGCCGACGTCGTCCGCGCCGATCCAGCCCGTCACGGTCACGGCCCCCGCCCCGCCCGCGTCCACGGTCACGGCCGTCGAAACCGTGCCGCCGACGACGTCGACCACCCTCGTGCAGGTGACGGTCTCGCCGACGCCGCCGACGACCGCCCCGACCCCGACGTCGACCTCGCTGGTCGCCACCACCAGCCAGGACTGAGCCCTCAGCCGACGTCGCGGCGGCGCCAGCCGATCAGCCCCGCGCCCAGCGCCACCACCGTGACCACCAGGAGCCAGACCAGCGGCGTCGCCACGAACGGCTGGCTCGGGAGCTTCGGCGGGTGCTGGAACGGCGAGACGTCCAGCACGCCCTGCGGTGCGTTGACGATCGGGCCGAGCAGGCTGATCAGCAGCGCCAGGGCGCCGACGCCCCAGGCCGCGGCCGAGTAGGCCGGCCGCAGGCCGAAGAGCGTCACCGCCAGCGCGATCACCACCCACGTCGCGGGCAGCTGGACCAGCATCCCGCTCAGCACGTCACCGACCGAGCCGCCGACGTCGTGGGTGCGCAACCCGTTGGCCAGGCCCAGGAACAGGCCGCCGGCCAGCAGCAGCAACGCCGTGCCGAGGAACGCGAACACCAGGTGCCCGCCCGCCCAGCGCAGCTTGCCGACGCTGGTCGCCAGCACCGGTTCGAGCCGGATCGCCGTCTCCTCGCCGCGCATCCGCAGCACGGCCTGGATGCCGTAGAGCGACGCGACCATCGCGAACAAACCGGCCATCGTGGCGAGGAACGCCTGCGTGAGGCCGTGCGCGCCGCCGAGCCGTTCCATGATCTGCTGCGCCTGCGGGCTCGAGCCGACGAGACCGCCGATGCCGCTGGCGATCGAGCCGAACACCGCGCCGACGACGGCCATCCCGATCGTCCAGCCGAGCAGCGGGCCGCGGTGCAGCCGCCAGGCCAGCGCGAGCGGGGACCGCAGGCTCGCGGCCGCCCGCGCCGGGCCCGGCCGCGGCGGCAGGAAGCCGACGCCGACGTCGCGGCGGGGGAGCAGCCAGTACGCGGCCGCGCCGATCACCAAGGCCAGCGCCACCGGCAGTAGCAGCACCCACCAGCGTTCGCCGGCGAACGCGCGGATCTGCTGCACCCAGCCGATCGGCGACAGCCACGACAGCCAGCGAGCGTCCACAGTGGAGTCTCCGGCGCCGCGCAGCAGGAACGCAGCGCCGACCACGGCCGTGCCGATCCCGTTGGCCGTGCGGGAGTACTCGGCGAGCTGGACGGCGACCGCGGCGACGGCGGTGAACACCAGCCCGGCCAACGCGATCGACGCGCCGAAGGCGAGGGAGCCGGCCGCGGGCAGGCCCGCGCCGATCATCGAGCCGACCTGGATCAGCCCGATCAGCACGCTCGCCGCGCCGGCCACCAGCACCCCGGCGGTCAGCGCCGCGTACCGGCCGACGACCGCGGACGCGAGCAGCTCGGCGCGCCCGGTGTCCTCCTCGGCACGCGTGTGCCGCGTGACGGTGAAGACCGCCATCAGCCCGATCAGCAGCGCCAGGAACCCGCACATGCGCCAGGCGATGAACCCGCCCGCACTGGTCAGGTCGAACGGCGGCCCGTAGAGCAGTGCGTACGACGGGTTCGCGGTCGCGCCCGCCTGCAGCGCGAGGCGGTCGGCGTCGGTCGGGTAGAACTGCGCGAACGTCTTGACGGTGCTCGCCGGGATGACGCTGAGCAGCACGATCCAGATCGGCAGGGTCACGCGGTCGCGGCGCAGCGCGAGCCGCGTCAGGTGCCAGGTGCCGGCCAGTTCGTGGGCCGGCGCGGTTTCGGTTTCACGGGAGAGGGTCGCGGTCACTTCGCGCTCGCCTCGGTCGTGTAGTGCCGCAGGAACAGCTCTTCCAGCGTCGGCGGCTGGCTGACCAGGCTCCGCACGCCGACCTGGGTCAGCTGGCGCAGAGCCTCGTCGAGTGAGCGCGTCTCGACGTCGAACCGGACGCGGTTGCCGTCGACCTTGAGGTCGTGGACGTTCGCCAGCGTCGCCAGGCCGTTGGGCGGTCCGGCGAGCTCCGCGGTGATCGACGTCCGCGTCAGGTGGCGCAGCTCGGCGAGCGTGCCCGACTCGACCGTGCGGCCGCCCGAGATGATGCTCACCTTGTCGCACAGCGCCTCGACCTCGGCGAGGATGTGGCTGGAGAGCAGCACCGTGCGGCCCTGCTCGCGCTCCTCCTGGATGGCGTACTGGAACGTCGCCTCCATCAGCGGGTCGAGCCCGGACGTCGGCTCGTCGAGGATCAGCAGGTCCACCCGGGACGCCAGCGCCGCGACGATGGCGACCTTCTGCCGGTTGCCCTTCGAGTACGTCCGCCCCTTCTTCTTCGGGTCGAGGTCGAACCGCTCGAGCAGGTCGGCGCGCCGCTTCTCGTCGAGGCCGCCGCGCAGCCGGCCGAGCAGGTCGATCACCTCGCCGCCGGAGAGGTTGGGCCAGAGGTTGACGTCGCCGGGCACGTAGGCCAGGCGGCGGTGCAGGCTCGCCGCGTCCTTCCAGGGGTCGCCGCCGAGCAGCCGGACGTCCCCCGAATCCGCGTGGAGCAGGCCGAGCAGGACCCGGACGGTGGTCGACTTCCCGGCGCCGTTCGGGCCCAGGAATCCGTGTACTTCCCCAGTAGGTACCTGCAGATCGAGGCCGTCCAGGGCCTTCGTCCGGCCGAACGACTTGTGCAAGCCGGAGATCGCGATGGCATTTTCCATGCTTCGGAAGCTACACTGATTTCACGAAGTTGTGAAGTTAAGAAAATGTCTAGACTGAGTGATCTTGACTGGGTGGTGCGAGAGGATGGCCGGATGACGACGCCTGACACGAAGCGAGATGAAGACGCCGTCCGCCGGTACGTCGAAAGCCTGGCCTTGGTGCTCTCGCAGATCGGGATGCAACGCATGTCCGCGCGGGTGTTCGCGGCCCTGATGACCACGGACGCGGGCCGCCTGACCGCGGCCGACCTGGCCTCCCAGCTGTCGGTCAGCCCCGCGGCCGTCTCCGGTGCCGTGCGCTTCCTGGAGCAGATCGGCCTGGTCGCCAAGGAACGCGAGCCCGGCGAGCGCCGCGACCACTACCGCCTCTTCGACGACCTCTGGTACGCCACGTTCCTCAAGCGCGACCGCATGATCATCATGTGGCGCGACGCGGCCGAGAACGGCATCGACGCGCTGGGCGAAGGTTCACCCGCCGGCGACCGGCTCGCGGAGATGCGGGACTTCCTGTCGTTCATGCTCGAAGAGCTCAACGGGATGTACGAGCGCTGGCACAAGATGCGCGAAGAGAAGAACCGCGCCAGCTAACGTCGAGGCGTGATCCTCCTCCTCGCCGCCCAAGCGGTCTACGTCAAGCGGACGACGCCGCGGCTGCCCGGGGCCGCCGGGCCTGCCGACGGCGTCGTCGCGGGCGCGGGGGAGCCGTTCCGGCTGGCCGTGCTCGGGGAGTCCACAGTGGACGGCGTCGGCGCGGCCACCCACGAAGAGGCGCTGACCGGCTGCCTCGCTCGTGAGCTCGCGCAGGGCGGCCGGGCCGTGCGCTGGCAGGCCGTCGGGCGGACCGGGGCCAACGCCCGGACCGTCCGCGCCGAGCTGGCGCCGCTGGTGGAGCCCGCCGATCTCGTGGTGATCGCCCTCGGCGTCAACGACACGATCGAGCTGCGGACCGCCGCCGGCTACCGCCGTGACCTGCTGGCCCTCGTCGTCGACCTGCGCCGCCGCCTCGGCCCGGTAGACGTCGTCCTCGCCGGTGTCCCGCCGATGGCGCGCTTCCCGTCGCTGCCGCGGCCGCTGCGGGACGTCCTCGCCGCCCGGTCGAGCGCGCTCGACGCGGCGGCCGCCGCCGTGGCGCGCGTTCCCGGCGTCACGCACGTGCCGATGGCGCCCGGCCTGCTCGACCCCGAGGCCTTCGCGCCGGATCGCTTCCACCCGGGTCCGGCGGGCTACGCGCGGTGGGCGCAAACGCTTGCCGGTGCACTCTCGGTGATCAAGTAGCCGCATTCCGTCGATCTTCGGAAATTCTCGAGCATCCGTGTATCTGGCGGTCCCGCCACTGCGTCCTGTGGAGCAGCCAAGCACGGAGATCGGATCGGGCAGGGGGTGCCGGGTTCGGAGGAAAACGCGGTGGCCGGGAGCCGAGGGGGCCCCCGGACGCCGTCGGCCGGGTGCCCTTCGGGGGAGGGGTCATCCGGCGGGGCCCGTTGGGGAGCGGGCCCGTGAGGGAGGGGAGTACCGGTCGGCGCGAGTCCACACGCCTGCGTCGGCCGGTACCTCCCCCGCAGCCGTTGACCGCGAGCGTGACCGACGAACTAAGAGACTTGATGTATCCGAGATCCACCTGCACGCTCCTTCCCCCCGAAGGACCCGCGATACTGCCGAAGCCGACTCGAAGACGTTTCCGAAGAGGGGCAGATACGGTGACCGACGTGCAAACCGCAGAGGTTGATCCTCCTTGGGAGGGCCTGACCGGCGCCGAGCTGCATGCCGCCTGCATGCACGCGGCGAGAGAAGGCGACCGCCAGGCGATGGCCCGCCTGGTCGACGAGCTCACCCCGCTCGTCTGGCACGTGGCCCGGGCCAACGGGCTCGACCGCTCGGTCGCCGAGGACGTGGTCCAGACCGTGTGGCTCGCCCTCTTCAGCCAGCTCGGGAAGCTGCGTGATCCCAAGGCGCTCGCCGCCTGGTTGATCACCACGACCCGGCGCGAAGCGACCCACCCGCACGGCCGCCGCATCCAGCCCGTCCCGCTGAGCGACGAGGTGGCCGAAGCCATGCCCAGCACCCAACCGGCTCCCGAAGACGAAGCCGTCCGCGCCGACCGCGACCGCCGGGTCTGGCGCGCCTTCGTCCGGCTGCCCCACCGCTGTCAGGAGTTGCTCCGGCTGACCGTCCTCGCGGGCCGCGCGGAGTACCAGCTCGTCGCCGAAGCGCTGCGTATGCCGCGCGGCAGCGTCGGACCGACCAGAGGGCGCTGCCTCGACCAGATGCGCGATCTCCTCGCCAGTGAAGGGGGAAGCCGATGAACGACCTCGGGACGCCGGGCGAGGCCTTTTCCGACGACGTGCTCCTGGCCGACATCGGCCGCTTCCTCGACGAGCTGGACCCGCCGCCGGACGACCTCGTGCAACGGGTCCAGTTCGCGCTCGCACTGGAGGACCTCGACGTCGAGGTCGCCCGCTGGGAGCGGCTCGACACGCTCGCCGGCGTGCGCGGCAGCGGCACCGGCACGATCACCTTCACCGTCAGCGACCTCACCGTGATGATCAACCTGACCAAGATCGGCAAGCAGCACCGCATCGACGGCTGGCTCGTGCCGGCCGGCCAGTACGGCGTCGAGGTGCGGGTGGCCGAGCACGGGACGACGTCCACGACCGCCGACGAAGGCGGCCGGTTCGTGCTCGACAACGTGCCGCGCGGGACCACGCAGATCCTGGTGCACCTGGGTGACGTGACGTGCCGCCGGACCGTCGTCACGCCGACCGTGGTGCTTTAACCGAGGAAGTCGGCGAGGGGGACGGGTGTGAGCCCGTCCTTCTTCGCCTGCTCGACGAACGCCGTGTAGTCCTCTTTGAACGTCTTCCGGAAGTGCATCAGCACGATGTCGCCCGGCTTGAGCTTGTCGCCGGCCTGGAACTGGACGTGCCCGTCGTTGACCGCGGCCGTCCACAGCACCGCGACGCGCATCCCGCACGCGGCCGCCGCGCGCAGGGTGTTGTGGTCGTAGTTGCCGAACGGCGGCCGGAACAGCACCGGCCGGACGCCGAGGCCCTTCTGGAAGTCGTCGGCGTCGTCGCAGATCTCCTTGCGCTGGAACTCGAACGGCTTGCCCTTGAGGTTCGGGTGGTCGACCGTGTGGTCGCCGAGCGTCGCGCCGGTCGCGTCGAGGATCTGCTTGAAGTAGGCCTCGTGGCCCTTCACGTACTTCTGGTTCAGGAACAGCACCGGGTGCGTGCCGGACTGCTGCATCAGCTTGAGCGCGTCCGGGTCCTTGACCGCGCCGTCGTCCATCGTGAGGAAGACGTACGGCTTGTCGGTGCTGATCTTGCGGACGACCTGGACTTCGCCGTTCGCCGCGGCGGGCGCCTTCTGCTGCACGGTGCCGAACGCGTAGGGCCCGGCCGGCGTCGAGCCGGGGCCGCCGCCGGGCGCCGGGTTCGGCTGGCTGGGCTCGGGCGGCGCCGGCTGGGCGCTCGAACACGCTGCGAGCGTCAACACCGCCGCGGCCACCACTGCTGTCACTCGTCCGTGTCGCTTTTTGCTGAACATCCCCACGTCCCCCTTTCACGCGGTAGTCGAGGACTACCCGAAAGGGTGACGCGGGGGTGGGGCGCGAAGTTGCGTCAAACGATCTTGTGTGGCCTGGCGCACCCAGGTCAGTGCCCGGTTTCGGCCGCCTTGACCAGCTTCGCCGAGAACAGCCGGATGACGTTCTTCAGGCCGGCGGCCAGGATCGGGCCGCTGCCGCGCACGGGCTCGGTGAACGAGCCGGTCCAGCGCAGGTGCGTGCCGCCGTCGACGGTCGGGGTGAAGAACACCTCGGCCCGGTAGTCCTTGATCGGGTTGTTCCCGAAGAACGTGTAGACGTGCCGGCGGTCCTGCTCGTACTCGACGGTCTCCTCCTTGATCAGCACCGGCCACAGGCCGACCGCGCGGACGGCGCCGACGCCGTTCGGCTCGTCGGTGCCCTGCCGGGCCCAGCTCGCCTGGATGATCAGTGGTTTTCCCCACTCCGCCCAGCGCGGGCCGTCCGCCTCGCGCGCGAACAGGGCCGCCGGCGGCGCCGTGCTCGTGCGGTTGACCTCGAAGGAGTACTTGCGGCCCACCGGAACCTCCCGCGTTGTTGACAGGTTGATAATTAAGCGTTCCCGGCAGCGTAGGTCAAGATGGGGGCGTGAGCACGCCGCGTCCCGACATCGCCGCGCCGCACTGGCTCGTCCAGCTGCTGCGGAGCAAGCCGGTCCCGGTGCCCTGGAACATGGTCGCCCGGGCCGTGCTCGCCCTCGCCGTCCCGCTGGGCGTGGGCTTCGCGGCGGGCGACATCGCCGTCGGCGCCCTGATCTCGACCGGCGCCCTGCCCGCCGTGCTGTCCGAGTCCGCCGGGCCGTACCGCTACCGCGCGCGACGCCTGGGCGGCGCGACGCTCGCCGCCACCGCCGGGTACGTCGTCGGCCTGCTGACCGGCGGCACACCGGCGCTGTCCGTGCCCGCGGTGATCCTGGTCGCCGCGGTGTCCGCGCTGATCAGCGCGGCCGGCAGCAACGCCTCGGTCGCCGGGCTGCAGATGTTCGTGTTCTGCGTGCTCGGCACCGGTCAGCACGCGACCGGCGTCCGCGTCGAGATCCTGCTCGGCTACTTCTGCGTCGGCGCCGCGTGGAGCCTGCTGGTCGCGCTCGTCACCTGGACGGTCCGCGCGACCAGCGCCGAACGCAGCGCCGTCGCGCACGTCTACGTCGAGCTGGCCGCGATGCTCTCGGCGACCGACGAAGCCGTCTCGCGGGTGGCCCGCCACCGGCTGACCACGGCCATGAACACCGCCTACGACCAGTTGCTCACCGCGCGCTCGTGGCTCTCCGGCCGCGACGCCGCCTACCGGCAGCTGCTCAACCTGCTCTCGGCGACGACCCCCGCGGTCGAGGCGTCGGTGGCGCTGGTCAACGCCGGCCGCCGGGTGTCCGGCGACGTCATCGACCACTTCGTCGCGCTGTCGGCCGCGGTGCTGGCGAGCCAGCCGCTGCCCGAGCCGCCGCCGGAGCCGGCCGACGACGCCGACCCGCTGCGAGCCGCGCTCTACGCCGGGCTGGTCCGGATCGGGAAGGGTGACGACCGGAAGCGCCGGGAGCAGGCGCCCTGGTACCGGCGCCTGCGGGACTGGGTGCGCTCGCTCGCGTCCGGCCCGCTGACCTGGATCGCCGCCCTGCGGCTGACGCTGTGCGTCGCGATCGCCGAGGTCGTCGGCCTGCTCGTGCCGCTGGAGCGGTCCTACTGGCTCACCCTGACCGTCGGCATCGTGCTGAAGCCGGACTTCGGCTCGGTCTTCGGCCGCGCGGTGCTGCGCGGGATCGGCACGGTCGTCGGCGTCGGGATCGGCGCCGCCGTGCTGGTCGCGGGCGGGCGCGGCTGGATCCTGGTGGCGCTGATCGCGATCTTCGCCGGCGGCGTCGCGGTCGGGAAGGTGCGCAACTACGGCATCCTCAGCGCGTTCGTGACGCCGTTGATCATCCTGCAGATGGACCTGGCGAACACCGCGAGCTGGGACGTCGTCGTGGCCCGGCTGGTCGACACGGTGCTGGGCTGCGTGATCGTGCTCGTCTTCGGGTACCTGCTGTGGCCCGGCAGCCGTCGTCCGCAGGTCGGCGGCCGGCTGGCCGACGGGCTGGACGCCGTCGCGAAGTACGTCGAGTGCGCGCTGGTCGAGGCCTCGTCGGGCGACGCGCGGCTGGCGCGGTCCCGGGCCCGGCGCGGCGCCTACCGGGCCCTGGCCGACCTGCGGACGGCGTTCCAGCAGGTCGTCGTCGAGCCGTCGGCCAACGGCCGCCAGGCGGTGGCGTGGTGGCCGGTGATCGCCGCGCAGGAACGCGTCGCGGACGCCGTCACCGAGGTCGGCGTGACGATCGGGCGTGGGGTGGCGCCGCCGTCGCCGTCGGACGTCGAGCTGCTGACCACCGCGATCGAGGAGCTGGCGGCGTCGATCCGCGAGCAGCGGACGCCGGAATCGGTGCCGCTGCCCGACAGCGAGCAGCTGGCCGGCGTGGTCGACCAGCTGGAGTCGGCGTTCGACGCCGTCCGCGGGCCGGACCTGGTCGAACACACGCCGTTGCGGCTGGTCAGGCGGTTTTTGCCCTACCACAGGCGTACGTGACACGAGTGCTGTTCAATGCACTCATGGGAATCGACTTCGACGCGTTGAAGGGCAAGGCCGAAGACGCCTTGCGGGAGCACAACGACAAGATCGAGCAGGGCCTCGACAAGGCGGCCGACTTCGCGAAGTCGAAGTTCGCCGGCCACGACTCGCAGATCGACGGCGGCGTCGAGAAGGCGAAGGACTTCCTCAACAAGTTCGACAACACCCCGGACAACCCGCCCCCGGCTACCCCGCCGGCCCCGCCCGCTCAGTAGGTTCCCAAGTCCGTGAATGCCACATTGAGGGCCTTAGTGTCCGTGAATGTGGCATTCACGGACTCACCGTCCCTGAATGTGGCATTCACGGACTTTCCTACTGGACCTCGCCGGTCGCGACGCCGTCCGCGAGGCCGGTGATCCGGCCGCCGCGCTCGCCGAGCGCGATCAGGCCGTCCCGCGCGTCCGGGGCGGCCAGGCTGATCCGCACGCCCGCCCGCTCGGCGTCCAGGCCGGCCGCAAGCGCTTGCGCGCCTTCGTGTCCCGCGTTGATCGTCGCCGCCAGGCCGCCGGTCGAGGCCAGCGAACCGCGCGCGGCGCCAAGCCGGCCGAGGGCCTCGTCGACGATCGGGAGCAGCGCGTCCCGGTTGCCCTCGGTCATCGCGCGCACCAGGTGCGGGTTCGATCCCGCGACGCGCGTCCCGTCGCGGTAGGAGCCGGCCGCGAGCGACATCGCCAGCGGGCCGCCTTCGGCGCCGATGGTGGCGAGGATCGCGGCGAGCAGGTGCGGCAGGTGGGAGATCCGCGCGACGGCTTCGTCGTGCGACTCCGCGGGCAGCGGCACGACGTGCGCGCCGAGGTCGAGCACCAGCTGCGCCACTTCGGCCCACGCTTCGAGGTCCGTGTCGTCCTCGACGCCGACCACCCACGCGGCGCCCCGGAACAGCGCGGCGTCGCTGGCCAGCCAGCCCGAGTGGGACGTCCCGGCCATCGGGTGCCCGCCGACGTAGCGCGTGTACGGCACCCGGCGGCGGACGGCGTCGAGCACCGGCGCCTTGACGCTGGTGACGTCGGTGAGCAGGCAGTGCGACGCGTGCTGGGCGACCAGGCGCAGCAGGTCTTCGACGGCCGGCAGCGGCACGGCCAGCACGACCAGCGCGTCGTCCGCGGCGGCCCGGTGGAGCGCGGCCTCGACGTCGGTCGTGACGTCGAACCCCGCTCTGCTCGCCGCGTCGGCGTCCACTTCGGAAACCGCCGCTCCCCACGCCGTGCGGCCGCTCGCGGCCGCCGCGCGCAGCAGCGAACCGCCGATCAGCCCGAGCCCGATCACGCATACGTCTCGCACGGGGTTCATCCTGCCAGTGCCGGACGCCTCCCGGGCTACAGCGCGGCCGCGAGCCGCGTGCCCTGGTCGATCGCGCGTTTCGCGTCGAGTTCGGCGGCGACGTCGGCGCCGCCGATCACGTGCACCGGCCGCCCGTGGTCCCGCAGCTCGTCGGCCAGTGCGCGCACGGGCTCCTGACCGGCGCAGACGACGACCGTGTCGACTTCCAGCAGCCGCGCCCGGCCGTCGACGGTGATGTGCAGACCGGCGTCGTCGATGCGGTCGTAGGTGACGCCGGGGATCCGTTCGACACCCTTCGCCTTCAGCGCGGCGCGGTGCACCCAGCCGGACGTCTTGCCGAGCCCGGAACCGATCCCGGACTTCTTGCGCTGCAGCAGGTAGACCTGCCGCGGCGACGGCTCGGGCTTCGGCTCGGCCAGGCCACCGGGCGCGTGCTCGGGATCGGTGACGCCCCATTCGGCCATCCACGCGTCGAGGTCGAGCGCGGGGGAGCCGAGGTGCGTGAGGAACTCGCTGACGTCGACGCCGATCCCGCCGGCGCCGATCACCGCGACCCGGTCGCCGACCGGCTTGCCGTGCCGGACGACGTCGACGTAGGACAGCACCTTCGCGTGGTCGATGCCGGGCAGCGACGGCACCCGCGGCGTGACACCCGTGGCCACCACGACCTCGTCGAAGTCGGTCAGGTCCGCCGCCGTGACGCGCGTGCCGAGGTGCAGCTTCACGCCGGTCACCTCGAGGCGCCGCTGGTAGTAGCGGATCGTCTCGGCGAACTCCTCCTTGCCGGGGATCTTCCGCGCGATGCCGAACTGGCCGCCGATCTCGTCGTCCGCCTCGAACAGCTCGACCCGGTGCCCGCGCTCGGCGAGCGCGGTGGCGGACGACAGCCCGGCGGGCCCGGCGCCGACGACGGCGATGTGCTTGACGCGCCGCGTGGGGGTGAGCGTCAACGTCGTCTCGTGACCGGCGCGCGGGTTCACCATGCAGGACACGAGCTTGCGCTTGAAGGCGTGGTCGAGGCAGGCCTGGTTGCAGGCGATGCACGTGTTGATCTCGTCCTCGCGGCCGCTCTCGGCCTTCCGGATCCACTCCGGGTCGGCGAGGAACGGCCGGGCCATCGACACCAGATCGGCGTCGCCACGGGCCAAGGCCTCCTCGGCGACCTGCGGCATGTTGATCCGGTTCGACGTCACCACCGGGATCCCGACGTGCGGCTTGAGCTTCCCGGTGACCCAGGTGAACGCGGCGCGCGGCACCGACGTGACGATCGTCGGCACCCGGGCCTCGTGCCAGCCGATGCCGGTGTTGATGATCGTCGCCCCGGCGGCTTCGACGTCCTTCGCGAGCGCGACGACGTCCTCCCACGGCTGGCCGCCGGGCACCAGGTCCAGCACCGAAAGCCGGTAGATGATGACGAAGTCGTCGCCGACCTTCTCGCGCGTCCGGCGCACGATCTCGACGGCGAACCGGCGGCGCTTCTCGGCCGTGCCGCCCCAGGCGTCGGTGCGCTTGTTGGTGCGCTCGGCCAGGAACTGGTTGATCAGGTAGCCCTCGGAGCCCATGATCTCGACGCCGTCGTAGCCCGCTTCGCGCGCGAGAGCGGCGCAGTCGGCGAAGGCGCGGATCTGCTGACGCACGCCGTAACCGGTCAGCGCGCGCGGCCGGAACGGGTTGATCGGCGCCTTGCGGCTCGACGCGGACACGCTCAGCGGGTGGTAGGCGTAGCGGCCCGCGTGCAGGATCTGCAGCGCGATCTTGCCGCCGGCCTCGTGCACCGGCGCGGTGAGCTGCCGGTGCTCGCGCGCCTCGGCGGCCGTCGTCAGCTTCGAGGCGAGCGGCAGCAGCCAGCCGGTGCGGTTCGGCGCGAACCCGCCGGTGACGATCAGCCCGACCCCACCGCGGGCGCGCTCGGCGTAGTACTCGGCCAGCTCGGGGAAGTGCGCGGCCTTGTCCTCCAGGCCGGTGTGCATCGACCCCATGATCACGCGGTTGCGCAACGTCGTGAAGCCGAGGTCCAGCGGGGCCAGCAAGTTCGGGTAGTCGGTCATCAGGCGTCCTTCTCGTGGTGGAGAGCAGCGAGAACTTCGTCGAACCACTCGACCTGGCCCTCTTCGACGCGGATGCCGCCGCGCAGGACCAGGTACTGGTGCAGGTGCCGGCCGTGGAGGGCGCCGGGCGCGGGGAAGTCGCGCTTCTCGATCTGGCGGTAGACGTCGAGGCGTTCGGCGTGCGCGGAGCGGTGCCGGACGATCTCCGCCGCGACGGCGCCGGGATCCCCGAAGCTCGCGCCGCGGATCTTCACCGCGAGTTCGACGGGCCCGGCCGACGGGTCCGGCTCGCTCAGCCAGCGGACGAGCTCGGCGCGTCCGCCTTCGCCGACCGTGTAGACCTTCTTGTCCGGCCGCCCCAACTGCGCGACGACGTCGACGGCGACCCAGCCGGCCTCTTCCATCCGCTTCAGCACGCGGTAGATCTGCTGGTGGGTGGCGCTCCAGAAGAGCCCGATCGACTTCTCGAACCGGCGCGTCAGCTCGTAGCCCGAGCCGGCGCGCTCGGACAGTGAAACGAGGATCGCGTGCTCCAGTGCCATCCTCTGAGAGTCCTATGCAACGAGTTGCAGTGCAACGAGGCGCTCATCACTTCACCCGCGCGAGTGAGGCAAATCGGGTCGACGAATCGCCGTAAAAGACCAGGATGGGAGGAGTGCACCCGGTACTCGAACTGATCTCCGAACGGCTGGCGACCGGCAGTGTCCCGGGCGAACGCACGGACGGCCGGCGCCTCGCGCTGGCCATCGAGGGCGGCAGCAGCCGCGGCACCTACTCGAGCGGGATGGTCCTGGCGCTGGACGAACTGGGCGTCACGCCCGCGTTCGACGCCGTCTACGGCTCGTCGGCCGGCGCGCTGAACGGCGCCTGGCTGCTCTGCGGCCGCTCTTCGACCGGCGTGCGGACCTGGTGGAACCCGGTGGTCATGCGCCGGATCATCAACCCGCTGCACACCCTGCGCGGCCGCGCCGTGATCGACCTCGAATACCTCGTCCACCAGGTCTATTCGGTGCTGGAGCCGATGGACTTCCCGGCGATCCTGGCCAATTCGGTGACGTTCCACCCGCTGGCCACCGACGCCGACACCGGCGAGTCCACCGACCTGCACCCCTTCCTCGACGACGTCGACGCGATCAAGGTCGCGCTCGCGGCGTCGTCCTGCATGCCGGTGCTGGCCGGGCCGCCGATCCCGATGGCCGGGCGCCGGTTCGTCGACGCCGGGGTGGCCGAGCCGATCCCGTTCCGCACCGCGCTCGCCCAGGACGCCACGGATGTGCTGGTGCTGCGCACCCGCCGCATGGACGAGCTGCCGGTGCGGCCGCCGCGGGTGCAGGACGTCGTCGTGCCGCGGTTCCTGCGCCGCCAGGCGCCGGGCACGATCACCGCCTGGCACGACACCTACCGCCGCGACGTCGAAGACGAGGAGATCCTCGCGACCGACCCGCGCATCCTCAGCGTCCGGCCGCCGATGGGCGCACCGGACGTGGCGGTGCTGGAACGCGATCCCGAGGTCCTGCACAAGGCCGTCGACCTGGGCAAGAGCGCCGTCCTCGACGTCCTGGAAGGCCTGCGCGAAGCGTCCTAGACGCGCACGGCGTGGTTCGCGCGCGACTGGACGACCAGCCGCTGCGTGCCCAGCGAAACGGCCAGGTAGAGCAGGATCGACGCGCTGCCCAGGCCCTTCGCGCTGCTGTCGATCAGCGCGTCGAGTCCGATGTGGACACCGATCCCGGCCAGCCACAGCACGATCGTGAGCCAGGTGCCCTGGCGGAACAGCTGCCCGTCCTGGCGCCAGAGCCGCACGGTGTACCCGCGGACCACGCCGAACCCCGCGGCCAGCACCAGGCTGCCGACGAGCAGGCCGATCACCAGGGCCGTCGACGACGCGGACTTGAAGAACGAGCTCAGCTGGAGCACCCCGAGCACCAGCAGGATCAGCAGCACGGTCGGCTTGCGATCCTCCCGGACCGGGCGCTTCTGCGTCTGGCGCCACAGGATCCAGGCCACGACGACGATTCCGATGAGGATGTTGACCGAGCTGTTCACGAGCGTCCCTTCCGCGGTGCGTGGACACCACGGTGCTCGCGCCGGCGCCCCGGAGCGTCAACCCGGGGGTGGAAGCCGGGTGGATCAGGGCTTGCGGGCGATGCCGCCGATCACCCGCGACTCGGACGGCGAACCGGCGAACACGGTCTGGTCGTCCGGGTGCCACGCCGGCGCGTAGACGAGCCCGGGCTCCAGCATCGGCCAGCCGCCGAAGAAGCGCTCGAACTCGGCCATCGGCCGCAGGAACCCCGGGTTGGTCGTGGTCTCGTAGTACTCGAGCAGGTCGATCAGGGCCTGCCGCTCGTCGTCGTTGACCGGGTTCTCGTTGGTCATCTGCGACAGCACCAGCAGCGACCCGGGGGCGAGCTTCCGGCGGTAGAAGGCGAGCAGCCGGTCGGGGTTCCGGTCGTCCTTGATGAAGTGCATGACGGCGTTGATCACCAGGGCGACCGGCTGCCGCACGTCGATGATGGCCGAGGCGGCCACCCGCTCCCAGAGGTCTTCGGGCTGCAGGAAGTCCGCCGCGATCGCGTGGTGGCGCTCCGGGTCGGCGGTGTCGGCGAGCAGCAGCGTCGAGTGCGCGAGCGCGATGGGCTCGTTGTCGATGTAGAGCACGCGGGTGTCGAGCTCGTCGCGCGTCTCGTCGGCGACCTCGTGCACGTTGCCCGCCGTCGGCAGCCCGGAACCGATGTCGACGAACTGGCGGATGCCGGCGCGCACGCACTCCCGCACGGCGCGGCCGAGGAACTGGCGGCTGGTCAGGCAGTACTCGCCCATCAGCGGCAGCCGGGCGCGGACCTTCTCGGCGAACGCGCGGTCGATCGCGTAGTTCGTGTTCCCGCCGATGAAGTAGTCGTAGATCCGGGCGGCGGAGGGCCGGTCGAGACTGCTCTCGACGGCCTTGAGCGCGTCGTCGTGGTTGATCATTCGCGTCCCCTGCCTGCTTCGTGGCCCATGCTAACCACCCAGGCCGACGCCTTGATCACGCCGGGGACAACGCCTCCCGATAGGCGTTCACGGACGCCGTCAAACGGTCGAGTTCGCCGCGCATCCGGGCGAGTCCGGCTGCGTCGAGGCCCATCGCGTCGCCGATCGCGTCCGGGACGCCGACGGCCTTCTTTCGCAGCGCCTTCCCGGCGTCGCTGAGGCTGACCATGACCGCGCGCTCGTCGTCGACTTGCCGGTTGCGCAGCACGAGCCCGGCCGCGTGCAGCCGCTTGAGCAGCGGCGACAGCGTGCCGGAGTTGAGGTTCAGCTCGGCGCCGAGCTCCTTGACCAGGCGGTCGTCCTGCTCCCAGAGCGCCAGCATCACGAGGTACTGGGGGTAGGTCAGGTCGAGCTCCGCGAGGACGACCCGGTACAGCGACGTCACCGCGCGGGACGCCGAGTAAAGGCCGAAGCAGAGCTGGTCGTCCAGGCGCAGTGAGCCGTTCTCCGTCATGGCGGCCTCCTCTCTCGTAACTCTCCATGGTCCCCGATCGGGTGGTGCGTGGCAACTTAAGTGCCCCTGATCTCATTGAGCGTCATTAAGTTGTGCACAACTCAGTTGAGAGCTACCTTTAAGTCATCAGCTTGCTCCACCCGCCCCGAGGAGGCAGAGATGACCGCCAACCCGCACCACATCGCTCTGGAACCGGCCGCGCAGGCGTTCGCCGAGGCCACCGACCAGCCGCCGTACCTGTTCCAGCTGCCGCCGGAGGAAGGTCGCAAGGCCGTCGACGGCGTCCAGGACGGCGAGATCGCCATGGCCGCCGCCGAGATCGAGGTGCTGACCGTGCCCGGCGGGCCGACCGGTGAGGTCGAGACCCGGATCGTCCGCCCCGCGGGTGTCGAGGGTCCGCTGCCGGTGATCGTCTACGTCCACGGCGCGGGCTGGGTCTTCGGTGACTTCCACACCCACCAGCGCCTGGTGCGCGAGCTGGCTGTCGGGACCGGCGCGGCCGTCGTCTTCCCGGAGTACGACCGCTCGCCGGAGGCGCGCTACCCGGTCGCCATCGAGCAGAGCTACGCGGTGGCGAAGTGGGTCGCCGAGCACGGGGCCGAGAAAGGGCTCGACACCACGCGCATCGCCGTCGCCGGCGACTCGGTCGGCGGGAACATGACCGCGGCGCTCACCATCCTCGCCAAGCAGCGCGGCGACGTCACCTTCCGGCAGCAGGTGCTCTTCTACCCGGTCACCGACGCGAACTTCGACACCGCGTCGTACACGGAGTTCGCCGAGGGCTACTTCCTCGCCCGCGAGGGCATGAAGTGGTTCTGGGACCAGTACACGACGGACCCGGCTCAGCGCGCGGAGATCACCGCGTCCCCGCTGCGCGCGTCCCTCGAGGAGCTCGCCGGGCTGCCGCCGGCCCTCGTGATCACCGGCGAGGCGGACGTCCTTCGCGACGAAGGCGAGGCGTACGCGGCGAAGCTGCGTCAGGCCGGCGTGCCCGTCACGGCCGTGCGGTACCAGGGGATCATCCACGACTTCGTGATGGTGAACTCGATGCGCGAGACGCACGCCGCCGAAGGCGCGATCACGCAGGCGATCTCCGTGCTGTCGCGGGCTTTCGCGAAGTGAATTCCTGAGAGAGCGCTGAGTGCGCGAGGCGTTGCGGCCCTATGACGGAACTCACAGGGCCGCAACGCAGGTGGTGGGTCAAACGTGCTATATACGCGAGTCCCGTTGTCCGGGCGCGCGTTTTGCCCGCCTGGAAGGACCCGTCCCATGCACCTGAGCAGCATCCGGCTGGACTCGCCGGTCAACATGATCATCGTGGTCGTGCTGACGCTGCTCGCGATCATCGCGGTGCCGTGGTTCTGGGACCGCTGGAAGCGCAAGCGGCTGTGGCGCAGCGCGACGATCCTGCTCGCGGTCGTCCTCCTGGTCGTCTCCACCGGCATGGCGGGCAACATGATCGGCGGGTTCTTCCCGACGGTCGGCTCGCTGCTCGGCACCGGCGTCTACTCCGCGCCGGGCACCGACGCCGAGGCGGCGCAGAACGGCGAGGACCTCGAGAAGCTGCGGGACACCGCGGTGGCGCACGCCCGTGAGGGCAAGGGCACGGTCGTCCACATGAAGGTGACCGGGCGCCGGACCAAGATCACCCGCGACGTCACCGTCTACCTGCCGCCGCAGTACTTCGACGCGGGCTTCAAGGAGCTCAAGTTCCCGGTGGTCGAGTGGATCCCGAACTACCCGTCCGGCCCCGAGGTCGTCACCGCCGGCTACCACCTGCCGGAGCAGCTGGACGCGGCGATCGGCAAGCGCGTGCTGCCCCCGACGGTGGTGATCGTGCCGGACCCGACCGGCGTCCCGAAGGTCGGCCACGACACCGAATGCGTCGACGAGGTCAACGGCACCGCGAACGACACCTACCTGACCGCGGACCTGCGGGACTGGGCGCTGCAGAAGCTCGGCGCGGCGCCCGACCGCCGGGCCTGGACGATCGCGGGCTGGTCGTCCGGCGGGTACTGCGCGATGAACCTCGTGACCCGGCACCCGCAGTGGTACGGACAGGCGGTCAGTGTCAGCGGCTACGACAAGGCGCAGGTCGATTCCGAGACCGAGGACCTCTTCCACGGCCGGCAGGACATCAACGACGCCAACAACGTCCGGCTGAACGTGCGCCTGCACCCGTCGCCGGTGGACATCCTGGCCATCGCGGGCGACAAAGAGAGCTACGAAAGCTTTGCGATCGACCAGATCCGCAACGCGGCCCGGCCGCCACTGCGGTTTTCGTCGTGGAAGATCCCGGATGCCGGGCACAACATGAACACCTTCAAGTCCCAGATCCCCGACGTCCTCGCGTGGATCGGCGCGCACAGCACGGCTCCCGGCCCGGTCGGCCGACAGGTCGAGACCACTGGCGGCGTGCAGCCCTGGCCGTTGCCGCGTTCGGGCGCGCGCGGCGCGCTCGCCGACACCGACCAGTAGCCGTTCACCGTCCACTGAGGACGGTCCGGCGATTTCCGACATCGTTGTCATCGGTGTGGGGCCAGTGATCGGACGTCTGGGGGTTTTCGCCTCGTTTCGCGCACAGTGGTCGCGGGGTACCTGGGTGCGGTGACAGTCGTCACCACATGCTGGGAAGGACTGGAGTCATGGCTCACGCGAAAGGCGCACGCATCCGGGTTCGCGGCCTGCAGCCGGCGCAGGTACTGGCCGGACTGGCCGGGATCGCGTTCATCATCGTCGGCATCATCGGATTCACCAGGACGGGCGTCGGGAACTTCGCCGGTCACCACGACGCCGGGTTGTGGCGGTTCTCCGGCAATCCCCTGACCAGCCTCGTCCGCGTCGTCACCGGCGTGGTCGGCCTGCTGCTCGCGTTCGGTTCGGGCCGCGCCCGGACGTTCGGCTGGCTGCTGTTCATCGGTTACGGCGCCCTGTTCGTGTGGGGCCTGATGATCGACGGCCTCATCTCGAACAACCCCTTCGCCAACGCCGGCAACCCGATGGACCTCGGCCCCGCCGACACCTGGCTGCACCTCGGTGTCGCCGCGCTCGGTCTGCTGATCGCCGTCCTGCCGGCCCGCCGCACCATTCTCGTGCCCGAGGAAGACGAGGTGGCCGACGAGCCGACCGTCGTCGAGCAGCGCACCGACCGTGTCGTCGACAACGACCGGGTGACCGAACGCGTCCCGGTTGTCGAGGGTTCCGCCGCCGACCGCGACCGCGTCGCCGTCGCGGACACCGAGGCGCCCCGTCGTCGCCGGCCGTTCCTGCGTCGTGACCGCAACGAGCAAGGCCCGGAAGTCGCTCGTGAAGAGCGTCCGCCGGGCCTCGCGCACTAGATCAGTGGGTTCGGGTGGTCAGTAGCTGTAGCCACCCGAGTCGCTGGAGCTGCTGCTCCCCGTACCGCCGCTGCTGGCCGGAGCCTGGCTGGTGGCGGCGGTCGCGGGGTTGGTGCCGAGCTTGCAGCCGGCGGGCTCGATGACGAACCAGGTGCCGTTGACGCCCATGCCGTTCGCGTCGCCCGGCTTCAGGTCCTTCGAGAAGGTGTAGACGGGCCAGCCGCCGATGGTGACCTGCTCGGTGCCGTCCGCGCGCTTGATGCTGCCGAGCAGCTTCGAGTCGATGCCCTGCAGTTCGACCTTGCCGTTGGAGAGCACCGGCGGCCAGGTCTTCTGGCAGTCGCCGTTGCAGGCGGACGTCTTGGCCTTCTTGGTGTCCTTGGTGAACAGGTAGAGCGTCATGCCGTTCTGGTCGGTGATCGCGTCGCCGAGGCCGTCGATCTTGGTGGCGCTGAGCTTCACGACGCCGGCTTCGGTGCCGGTCCCGGTCGCGGCCTGCTGGCCGGCCTTGCCACCCTTGGCGTTCGAGGCGTACCAGGCGCCACCGACACCCTGGCCGGTCGCGTCGCCGGCCTTGGCGTCCTTGGCGTAGCGGTAGAGCGCCCACCCGCCGACGGTGATCTGCTCGGTACCGTCGGTCCGGGTCACCTTCCCGACGAGGCTCTTGTCGACGCCTTGAACCTGGACGTCCCCGGTGGCCAGCATCGGCGGCCAGGCCTTGGCGCAGTCACCGTCGCAATTGGACTTCGGCGGCTTGGCCGTGTCCTTGTCGAAGCGGTAGAGGGTCATGCCGTTCTGGTCGGTCAGTACCTGGCCCACAGCGGCGACATCGGCGACGACGAGTTTCGACTCGTTCGACGCCGGGGCCGCGTTGCCCAGCTGGCCGCCGCCGGTGCCACCAGCCGCCGCCGGAGCGATGACGGGCTGTGCGGTTTCGGCGCCCGAGCAAGCGGTGAGCACTGCCAGCCCGGCTGCCGCAGCGGCGACGGAGACGGCGATGCGCGTGCGAAGCATGGAAGTTCTCCTTGTGTCCGTTGGGATTGTCCGCCGCTCGGTGCGGCTGCCTGATACCCACTACACGGACACTCCACGGAGGCGGTTCAAAGTATTTTCACGAACCTTCCGACGCAGGTCGGGCCCCTGAGCCCGCCCACGCGACCAGGTGAGGTCCGCTATTACGCGTCGCTGCCCGCGGCTTTGTCGGCCGTCGTGGCTGCAGCTTTGCCGCCCGCGTCCGCTGCGTCGCCCGCCGGTTCGCCGTCGCCCAGGGCACGGTCGACCAGCGTGGCCGCCGCGCCGGTGTATCCGGCCGGGTCGAGAAGGCCGTCGAGCGCCGCCGGGGTGAGCACACCGGTGATCGCAGGCAGCTCGTCCAGCACCTCGCGCAACGGCCGGTCCTCACGAACCGCGCGCTGGGACGCCTCACCGAGCAACTCCTTGGCCGCCGCCTTCCCAAGTAGCGGCGAGAGCACAGCCGACAACCGCTCGGAAACGATCAGCCCATGCGTCGACGCCAAGTTGTCCCGCATCCGCTCAGGCAGCACGGTCAACCCCCGCGCCAACTCGACGGCCGTGTAAGCAGCACCCCCGGTCAGCCGCAGACACTCCCGGACGAGCTGCCACTCGGCATGCCAAACCCCGGCCGAACGCTCATCCTCAGCCAGCATTGACTGCGTGACCCCAGCAGCGAGCACGGGCACCTGCAGCGCGGCAGAGCGGATCAATGTCGCCAGCACCGGGTTGCGCTTGTGCGGCATCGCGGAAGACCCACCCCGCCCAGACGCGGCCGGCTCAGCGACTTCCCCCAGCTCGGTCCGGGTAAGCGTCTCGACGTCGACCGCCAGCTTCCCCAACGCACCGGCCGTGAAGGCCAGCGCACCGGCAAGGTCCACAACGGGCGTCCGCAGCGAGTGCCAAGGCAGCACAGGTGCGGCCAACCCGGTCTCCTCGGCGAAGGCCGCAGTCAGCCGCTCCGCATACCCGCCGTCGACCGCGCTGACGCCCGCAGGCTTGGTGCCCGCAGCCCCGCCGCCGGCCACGCTCGCGTCAGCGAGTCCAGCGTCGGCAGGCACGCCAGCGGCCGGCACCGCACCGGCAGTCCCGGCACCGGCAGGTCCAGCGTCGGCGGGCACGCCAGCGGCATGCCCGCCGTTGTCAAGCCCTCCGTCAGCACGCTCGGCGTCGGCGAGACGCGCGTACTCGACGTACGCCGCCAGCGTTCCGGCCGCGCCACCCAGCGAGACCGGCAGCCCACCGTCCAGCACGCGCCGGACTCGGGCCGCCGCATCCAGCACCAGCCGGCGCCAGCCCGCGGCCTTGAGCCCGAACGTCGTCGGCACGGCGTGCGCCGTCAGAGTGCGGCCGGCCATGACCGTGTCCCGGTGCGCACGGGCCAGGTCGGCCAGCGCCTCAGCCGTGGCGTCGAGGTCGTCGGCGAGCGGACGCAGCGTCCGGTCGGCGACCAGCATCATCGCGGTGTCGAAGATGTCCTGGCTGGTCGAGCCACGGTGCACGTACTCGGCGGCGTCGGGCGCGATCGCGCCAACGGCCGACGTCAGCGCCTTGACCAGCCCGACGACGGGGTTCGCGGTCGCCCGCGACCCCCGCGCCAGCTCGACGACGTCGATCCGAGCGTTGCCCGCAGCCTCGGTGATCGCATCCGCGGCCGCCGAGGGCACGGTGCCGAGCCGAGCCTGCGCCCTCGCCAGCGCCGCTTCGGCATCGAGCATGGCGCGCAGCCAGGCTTCATCACCGGTCGACGTCTCAGCCGGAGTCCCGGCCCGCACCGGAGACAACAGCCCGGAATCAGGGTCGACGGTCATAGCGCCAGCATCGCACGCATCCGACCTCCCGCCCGGCAGGGCAGTCACCCGAAGGCGCGACCATGCCTCGCCTCGCTGGGCAGGTCAGCCGAAACGCGAGCGTGCCTCGCCTCGCCAGCCGGTCAGCCGAGACGCGAGCGTCGCTCGCCAGGCCGGTAAGCCCGAAGGCGCGAACGTGCCTCGCCAGGCCGGTAAGCCCGAGGGCGCGGCCATGTCTCGCCAAGCCGGTGAGCCGAGAGCCAGAGCGTGCCTCGCCAGGCGGTGAGCCGTCGGCGGGAGCGTGCCTCGCCGGGCAAAGCCAGCCGAAGCCGCGGGCGCGCCTCACCAAGGCGAGTCGCCGTCACCGTGGGCCACCGAGCCGCGTCAGCCGGAGGCGAGTGGGCTCACCGAGGCGGCCCAGCCGGAGGCGAGTGGGCTCACCGAGGCGGCCCAGCCGAAGAGCGTGGGCATGCCTCACCCAGGCAGGTCGTCCGGTGACGCGACGGTGGCTTACCGACCGCGTCAGTCGACCTCCGCCGCTGTCGTCCGGTCGCGTCTGGCACGCTCTCCGTCCATGAGTGACGCCACACCCGGCGAAGACACCGCCGCCGCATCCGAGGAACGGTTGTTCGCCGCCGAGCGGCTCGTCTTCTTCTCCGACGCCGTCGTGGCCATCGCCATCACCCTGCTCGCGCTCGAGCTGCCGCTGCCGGAGGGCATCACCGGCACCGAGCTGCTGCGCTCACTCGGCGATCACAAGTCCGAATACGTCTCCTTCCTGATCAGTTTCGCCGTCATCGGCGGCCACTGGCGTGCCCACCACCGCCTGTTCGAGCACGTCACCACGGTGAACGCCGGCCTGATCAGGATCAGCTTCAGCTGGCTGCTGATGCAGGTGATCATGCCCTTCGCCACGAAGGTGATCGGCGGAGACGGCGCGTTCGAATTCCGCTTCGTCTTCTACGCCATCGTGCAGGTCATCGCTATGTCCGCGTTCCTCCTGATGGTCTGGCAGATCCAGCGTCACCACCTGTACCGCACGGACACCCCGCCGGAGCTCTTCGGCAGGACTTACCGCGGGTCCGGCGTGATGATCGCCGCCTTCGCCGTGTCGATCCCGGTCGCGTTCTTCACGCAGTGGGCCTACGCCTGCTGGATCGTCGTTCCGCTCGTGTCCGGTCTCCTCCTTCGGTTTCGCAAAGCCTGATCACTCGCCCGTCACGCCGTCGACCCGTTCGCGGATCAAGTCGGCTTGTCCACAGTGGCGCGCGTACTCGCCGACCATCCGCAACATCAGCCAGCGCAAGGTGAACGGCGTGCCGGTGCTGATCCGGGTGCCGGTCGAGTCCACTGTGCTCGCCGCGACGATCGCCCGTGACCGCTCGCATTCGGCGTGCCACAGGGCGAACGCCTCTTCGACGTCGCCATCCAGCACGGTGAACTCGAAGTCCGGGTCGTCGTCGGAGGTGTAGAGGTTCGGGACGTCCTCGCCCGCGAACTGGATCCGGAACCACCACCGTTCAACGCCGGTGAGGTGCCTCAGCAGCCCGTGCAGCGACAGCGTCGACGGTGATACCGAGCGCTCCGACAGCTGCGCCGGAGCCAGGCCGGCGCACTTCAGCTCGAACGTGCGCCGGTAGTAGTCGACGGTCTCGGTCAGAGCCTGCAGCTCGCCCGCGACCTGGGTCAGCTCGGTGCGCTCACCGGTGAGCCGCCTCCCGTAGACGATGTGTTCGGTCATGTGCGGAGCGTGCCAGAGGGGTACGACAATTTCGGTTCGCGGCGGCGGCCGGTGACCAGGCAACGGCCGATAAGCCCAGTTCAGACACGGTTTCGCGGACCCGGTAACGAATCTTCGGGAGCGGCGATCTGATCTTCGTCACCTGCTGCGCGGTACCAGTCCCCACCGGTCGGAGCGGCACCCTTCGGTTCGGAAACAGGAGAACAAACTATGGAGCGAACCGGTCGAAGAGCCGCCGTTCTGGCCGCGCTGGCCGCGGCGGTCATGCTGGCGGCACCCGCGGTCGCGTCCGCGGCCCCGCCCGCCAGCGCGATCGACGTCAGCGACACGAGCCTCCACGCCGGCGACACGTTCACGGTCACGGAGCAGCTCTACAACCCGACCGACTTCACGGTCACCGGGGCGAAAGCGGCGGTCTACACCAAGGAAACGCCGATCGTCGACCTGGTGGACCTGGTGTCGTGCACCGGTTCGATCGCGCCGTGCGGGCCGTACTTCAGCAGCTACCGCGGCGGTGTCGGTGACCTGGGCCCGGGTGAGAGCGGGTCGGTGACGTTCACCTTCAAGGTCAAGGACGACGCCGCCGGCGGCCAGTTCACGCTGCAGCACCAGTTCGCGGGCGACAACTACGCGTTCGGCGTCGAGGACGGCCCGGCCGTCACGATCACGGCGGCGCCGAAGGCCGACGTCAAGGTCGCGCTGACGGCCACCCCGCGCATCGGCGTGTTCGCCCGCGTCGACTACGTGGTCACGGCCTCGAACACCGGCCCGGCCTCGGCGACCGGCGTCCGCGTGACGGTCAACCCGGGTGCGAACCGCTCGGTCGTCTCGACGACCGGCTGCACCAAGACCGGCGCGACGCTGAGCTGCACGATCGGCACCCTCGCCCCGGGCGCCTCGGCGACGGCCAAGTTCACGTCCGAGGGCGGCATCCTCGCCTGGGGCGCGTTCACGGCCACGGCCCAGCGCGCGGCGAGCACCCCGGCCGACCCGAACACGGCCAACGACGTGGCATCGAAGAAGTGCACGGCGTACACGGGCCTGTACGTGACGTGCTGATCCGTCCATAAGGGAGCGTCAGAGCGCGAAGTTCGCCGTGCGGCCCCGGTGCCGCACGGCGGACGCGGTCTCCTCGACGCTCTGTTCCGAAGTGTCCAGCACGAACCGCTCGAGCTCACCCAGCGCGGCGAACGCGCCGTGCATCCCCTTGATGGGCTCGACCTCGGTGAGCTCCCGGCCTTCACGAGCGGTCCCGCGCGCGAGGGTCACTTCCAGACTCGGTCGTAGAACGACGTAGAACAGGTCCAGACCGTCCCGCTTGGCGGCGTCGCGAAACGGCTGAAGAGCCCACGGCCCGACGATGCCGTCAAGGACGACGTCATAACCCCCACGGGCGTAGCCACAGGCGGCGTCGGCGAGCACACCGAGCACGACCTCGTTCTGCCGCGCGGCTTCGGGCAGGTACGGCGGCACGAACCCGGTCCGGATCCAGACGTAGAAGCTGTCGGTGTGCAGGTGGACGGTCGGCCGCGCCGCCCCCGCGGCGACCGACTGGGCAACGGTGGACTTCCCGGCCCCGGGCGGCCCGGTGAGGATCAGCAGCGAACCGGCGTCATCAGGCATGGACGCCATCATGAGCACCACCGCCGGCCAAGACCAGTCTTGACCTTCCAGGCGGCCTGATCCACCCGCGGAGGGCGGCTGAGCGGGCCCCGGCTAAGCTGGTAGCACGGGCCGTTAGCTCAATTGGTAGAGCTGCGGACTTTTAATCCGTAGGTTCTGGGTTCGAGCCCCAGGCGGCCCACCAAAATGCCCAGGTCAGTGACTTGCGCTCGATCGGATCAAGATCATCCGGCCGGAATACTCCCGGTTTACTGGTTCGGCCTCAGGGTCGATCCGAGCGCATCCGCACCCCGGCGGCTAGCCGTGCCGCGCCCCATGTACACGTCCTGAGTCATCGACGGATGCGCATGCCCGAGGATGTCGGCAATCTGGCGAGCGGTCAGGCCGGCGTCGTCGAGCAGGGTGGCGACCGTCTTGCGGAAGGTCCGGAAGGTCACCCACTCGTAGCCGGCGCGAGCCACGAACGGGCGCCATGCGCGGTTGCGCACGTTGGACGCTTCGCGGACCGTGCCGGTGCTGCTGGGGAAGATCGGTCCGTCGAGGTTCTTCGCGGTCGCCCGGCGCTGAACCAGCATCGCAACGCACCAGTCCGGCAACGGGATGTCGCGGTCCGCGTTCAGGGTCTTGCCGCGGTTGAGGACTTTGCCACGGCCCTTCGCGCGAATGACGTTCCCAGCCATGACCAGCAACCGGCGTTCCTCGTCGAAGTCCGGCCAGTGCGCCGCGAGCCCTTCCCCGGTCCGTTCGCCCGTGGCGAGGAACAAGCGCGCCAGGTCCGGCAGGTCTTCCGCAATGGCCGCTTGGTCGGTGTCCAACTTGCTCAGCAAGTCGATGGCCTCGTCGGCGGTCAACGCGCGTGGCTTCGCCCGCTGGTGCTTGGCCTTCTTGCTCTCCAAACGGCCGATCTCCCGTACGGGGTTCGCGTCGAGGGCGCCGTGGCGGACGGCGAACGCGGAGAGCCCGGACAGGATGGCGCGAACGGTTTTTGCTGAGCTGATGCTGGACTCGTCGCGGACACGCCGGCACAGGCGGTCGAACGCCGGCACGCCCACCTTCGGGTTGTCGACCTCCCGCATCCGCAACTCGCCGACGGCCGGGACGACGATCGTCTCGAACCGGTTCCGGTAGGTGTCGATGGTGCCCCAGCTCTTGTAGTTCTTCTCGGCATCCTTCTCGAGTTCGAGAAGCCACTTCCGCCCGACCTCGGTCAGCCCGGACTCCGAGGTGACTTCCTGTTTGGCGTCCACAGGAGCCACCCAGTCGCGAATGGCCTCCTTTAGCCGGATCTCCGCTTTCGTGGCGGTCGAGCCGAATCGGGCAACCTCGTACGTCCTGCCGTCGAAGTCTCGGTAGAGGCACCGTGCGCGGAAGCTCCCTGGGGACTCCTCGATCGTCCGGATCTTGCCGTGTGTGCCGATCGGCAGCGGCGGGCGGCCCATCAGGCGGTCCCCTGGGCTTCGATCCAGGCGTCGACGTCCTCGGGGCGGTAGCGGACGTACTTGCCGATCCGGCGGCCGGCGGGGCCGTAGCCCTTGGTGCGCCACTTGTACAGGGTGTTGATCGGAATGCCGAGGTGCTCGGACAGGTCCTCAATGGACAGAAGTCGACTGCTCATCGGGTTCTCCTTTCGGCTTTTCTTGCGGTCCAACGAATTCAGGTTCGTGAGCTGAACGAATGAGACTGCTGAGCTCGTCTTTAGCCGAGCTGAACTCATCGATACAGAATCGAACTCATGTTCGAGTAGTCCTCGCAGCTTGCCCTGGGAATCGCCGCGATCGGACCCCGTTGCGTGGGCCGTCGGCGAACGGGCGTATAACTTCACTTGACGCGACATCCGCGTCGTGAGGTTCCGCACTCAAGGGCACGCAGACCCATGAGGCGGTGTGGATGACCCAGTGAGGAATACGGCTTGCGAGCCGACTCCCGGAGGTCGTCCCGACGTCACGGCAATGGATTTCGAGCCGCTCCAAGTGCGACGGGCAAAGATCCGCTCAAGCGAGGAAGCGAGGGTCGGCTGCGTTCCCGGCTCCCGCGTGGACTATCCGCGGGATGCGAGTGCCCCCGTGGCGGGAAAACAGCAGGAGTAGCACGATGGCTTACCCGAACACCCCTCCGACGAGCGTCGTCGGAGAAGAGACCCGGATGTTGCGCCCGGTGCGCACCTTGCCGGATCTGCCGGACCCCAGCATCAACCGCGCCCTCAGCCGGGCGGCGCGCAAGCACCTCGGCATGGGCGACCTGGGGGCGGGCGCGATGTCGTCCTTCTGGGTCAACCCGGAAGAAATTCTGCCGCAGGTGGCCAACCCCCAGCGGATGCGGATCACCGGTGGCGAGCTGCGCTACCTCAGGGGACTCGCCTGGATGGGCCGGCTGATTCCCGACCCGGCGAACCCGCGGAACGCGAGTTCCTACCCGTACCAGCTGGCTCTGTCGACCGGAACCATGGACGTCCTTAGCTTCGAACGCGTCTCCGCGCCGCGGCCCCTGAGCCCCGCCGAACTCCAGATCGACGCCGCGACGCGTGGCGACCTCGCCAGGCAGCTCGACGACGCGATGAACAAGACCCGCGAGGCCAACGACCTGCACCCGCCGATCGGTGAGCAGGGCATCATGGACGCGCCCTTCGGCATCATGACCCAGGTCAACTTCGGTGACGGCTCGAAGTCGATTGCCTATCCGATCATCCGCGAGGGCTCCAGCCGGGCCAGCCACGCACTCGAACTCCTCGGTCTTAGCGCCGACGACATTCTCTACACGCTGTCGAAGGGCGCTACGTCGATCCGTGAGCTGATCGAATCGGTCAACAAGGCGGTGAGGTCGCCGGGGCCTGTTCCGGACAACGAGCTCGCCAAGGCCCGGGTGGCCACTGTGGAGTTCATCCTGATCGTCGGGTTCGATCCCGACGAGGGAGACACCCCCGATCTCGGCGCTGCGGTCAAAGCGAAAGTTGCGCAGGAGCACATCAACGTCAAGACCGACTGGAAGCCGTCCGACCGGGACGCGACCATGGCAGACGACTGCCTCGCCTCTGCGCTCAGCAGCGGTGTAATCACCATCGACGAACACCGCTGGCTCACGGGCGACATGCCCCGGGACGAAGTGGAAACCCTCGGTCTCGCAGAGAACCGCGAAGATCGCTTTGCCCAGCTGATCTATCTTTTCGCCACTTCCGAGCCGAAGGTGCACCGGGCGATCCGGCAGCCGATCGCGTTCGTGCTCGCCCGCGACACCGTGCGCGCCGGCGTCCAGGTCAGGCGCAAGTCGAAACTGCCCCTGGCTGTCGAGCTCACGGCCCGCGAACTGCGCTTCGGTGACAAGAAGCTCAAGGTCGCCGTCGACAAGATCACCAAGGTCATGGCCAGCGGAGCCCTGATCGCCGGAAAGCACCTGACCCGACCGAGCGGCCACGACGTCGAGGACCTCGAAGAAGACGCCCTCGCCGAACTCGCGGAGGACGACGGCCTGCCCGGCCCGGCCGGGATCGAACTGGCCCTCCGCGCGCTCTACTACGGCGCGTACCACGGCACCTTCCGAATCCCGCGGAACGACCTCGGGCGCAACGCCGACCGGCGCCAGGTGCACCACGTTCTCCAGGACATGCTCGGCACGGAGGTGGGAATCCGGCAGCTCGGACGCATCATTGAAGACGGCCGGGACGGGGATGCACCGGTCGTGATTGACGCCGACGGCGAAGTCCAGAACGGCTCCGATGGAGAGCCTGCGCCCCTGACGGACGATGATATCCGCTACAAGCTGTACCCCCGAGGTGCGAACGGTGGCGGCGGTTCTGACGACCCGGTCGAATCTATCCAGCTGAAGATCCGCAAGGCCGTGAAGGAACTGCACGCCGACTTCGACATGCTCGAAGCGGCGGACAGCGGCCGCGCTCAGCGGGACGGGCTCCCGCCCCGCCGGGGAAAGTACCTCGTGGAGGGTCTGGAAGAACTCCGGCAGCGGGCGAACAACCTCTTCATGATCGGCCTGTCCAAGGCGACTCCCGCCGAACTTGCGCAGCTCGCCAGTGGCGCCCCCGTGCACGCCACCGAGGGTGACGGCGAAGACTCGGACGCGGCGGACGACGGCGAGCAGGGATGAGTACGCCGCGGAAGGACCACATCGACCAGCGCCTCCTCGTCCTCTGGATCAGCGTCATCGCCATGCTCTCCCTCTTCATGAGCGGGATCGTTGGCCTGCTGGCCTGGGCTGGGGGTGTCAAGCCCCCGACGGCGATCATCAGCGGCGGTGGCGCCTTCGTGATCGTCATGACGCTCGGGCTGGCGATCCTCAACACCGTCTGGCCGAAGGGGCGCTAGCTGGAGCGGCGGGCCACGCCGGGTGAGGATCACCTGCCCGGCGCGGCCTGTTCCTTCAGCGCAACCAAGTTCTCCTTTCGCTGCTGGCGTTTTCCTTCGTAGATCGCTTCGGCGATCTCGCGTTCTTCGTGGTGGCGGTAGCCGTTGCCGGTGTAGGACCAGTCGTTGACCACCAGCACCGCGTCCGGGTGGGTGCCGGCGGCTTCGAGCGTCACGAGGTGCTGGTAGGCGCGGCGGTCGCCGCGGAGGGCGGTGAAGGTGACGGAGTAGCGCTGGGACTTGGTGAGGAAGTGGCCGCGGAACCCGAGCATGTGCGCCCACTTGCGCAGGAACGCCAGGTCCCCGGAGGCCCCGAGGTCCCAGGCGGCGGTGATCATGCGCCGGTGGTGCGGGTGGACGTCCAGCGCGGCGATGGCGCGTTCGGACCGGACCGGGCGGTCGGGGACCTCGCTGGTGCTGGTGCCCTTGGTGGCGTACTTGGCGATGTAGCCGGCGAGCGCGCGGTCGGAGATCTCCCCGCCGTCTTCGATGATCGCGGCGTGGGCGGGGCGGATGGGCCGGACGTCGACTTGTTCACCCCAGGTGAAGGCGTACTCGGTGGCGACCTTGTCGATCAGGTAGGTGCGGGTGACGCGGGTGTGCGCGGCGGCGGCCCGGACGGCGTGCTCCATCAGCCGGTTGTCCGCCCACGCGGGGGCAGGATCGTGGGCGCCTTCGGGGCCGTCCAGGCGGATGACGGCGTGGAAGTGGATGAGGCCGCGGCGCTGGTATTCGCCGACCTTGGCGTAGGAGAGACGGGCAAGGGCGGGGAAGTCCTTGGCGCGGTAGCCGGCGGCGGCGGCGATCTCGCGGCGCAGTCGGACGGTGAAGGCGTGCCACAGGTCCCCGGCGTGGCCCTGCCAGAGCACGGCACCGTTGTAGTCGTAGGTCTGCGGGTTCAGCGCGGTGCCGACTCGAGTATCGGCATCGTGGTGGTACTCCCCGCACGAGCACGGGATGCGGCGCCCGGTGCGGGTGGTCCGCCGCGAGTGGACGGGGCCGAAGCTCGGGGCGGTGAAGGTGACGAACAGCCGCGGCTTGTCCGCGACGTCCTCGGGGATGCTCTTGCCGCCGGTCATGCCGGCGCGGATGAGGTGGAAGGCGTCCGCGGCGTAGCGGTCGGAGCAGGCGGGACAGACGGATTCGCGGCGGTTGCCGCACGGGGCGTAGACGACCCCGGCGGTGCGGTCGAGGATCCGGCCGGTGGCGCGCTCGGTGACGGTCCGGTGTCCGGTGAGGTGGACGGGTTGCAGGCAGCCGCCGGTGGCTTCGGCGCGGGCTCGGATGGCGCGGATGTCGGGGCGGGCGAGGTGGGTGGTGATGCGGGTAGCCAGTGAGGACCCGTCGTGCTCGGTGATCATGCTGGCCTCTTTCGTGCGGGCACCACGAGGCTGGGCCACCCCGGTGGTCTGGGGTGGCCCGGCGAAGGTGCGTGAGGTGCGGAGGTGCAGGTCCGGTCAGGCGGTGACCGGGTGGTGGTTGACGGTGGCGTTCAGCTCGTCCACGAGGTTGGTGAGCATCGGGTCCGGGAGCGATACCCGGGCGGTGAGGTCGTCGGCGGTGACCGGGCGACCGGCTGCGTGGACGTCGGCGGTGGTGGCGGTGACGGTGTCGCGGATGCCGGCGGGGAGCTTCCCGAGCACCTTCCCGGGCGTGGTGACCGCGGTGACCGGGCGGGTGGGTCGGTCCGAGCTGGTGACGGCCGGCGGGGTGGCGGTGAGGGCGTGTTCACGGGCTCGGGTGCAGTGCTGCTGAATGATCGGCATGACTTCGGCGAGCAGGAACACCACGAGCGGGATGACGAGGTGGAAGAACACCATCCCGGTGGAGATCTTGCCGTCCGCGGGGGCGAGCCCGGCCCAGACGTTGGCCACGAGGGTGGCGCCCAGGAGAAGCCGTTTGAGGTGCTTGACGGGCTTGTCGGTGACGGTGATGCCGGCGGTGAGCATGGCGGCTTCCCAGCGGAGCAGGGTGACGAGGATGCCGGCGAGGGCGGGTTCGGCGAGCCAGGCTCCCCACCACAGCGGGTCGGAGGCAGGGAGCCGGCCGGCGAGGAAGTCGTGGACGCCGGTGGTGGTGAATCCGAGTCCGATGGCGAGGAACACCCACATGGTGCGGGTGATCGAGGTGCGGAAGCGGTCCGCGGTGACCGCCCCGAGCAGCGGGTCGGTGGCGAGCCGGTGGACGTCGTGGGCTTCGGCGAGCTGGGTGGTGAGGGTGCGGACCCGGCGTGAGACCGGGCGGCCGTCGTCGTCGCGCGGGGCGGGCTTGCGGGACACGTCAGGCACCTCCTTTCGGGTGTCGAGGGTCAAGCGGGCGGGTCAGTGCTCTCCGGTGCGGAAACGACGGGCGCTGCGGCGGAAAAGCTCCATGTAGAACTCCATCCACTTGGCGGCCTCGTCGGCGATGTCGGCGAGTTCGTCGTGCTGGAACCACTGCTCACCGTCGCGTTTGGCCTGCTCGCGCCGGTGCAGGTCGAAGTACTCGTTGACGAGCGGGCGGACGTTCTTGGTGAGTTCGCTGAAGTCCAGTTCGGTCACGTCCGGTCCTTTCGGGACAGCCGGGAGTTCGGCCGGGTCGATCATGATCACTTTGCTGGCGTCGGTGATCGCGTCGATGAGGTCGCCGAGCCCCAGTCGGCGCGGGCGGTCGGGCGGGAGCGGCGAGACCGGCAGGTGGTCCACGCCGAGCCGGGCGGCCTGTTCGGCGGCCCAGGCGTCCATTGCGGCCTCGTCGTCGCGGAAGTCCGGCGGGGTGGGGATCTGGTTGAGCTGGGGGTGCTGTTCGAGCAGCCACAGCCGGCATTCCGGCGCGATGGTCAGCGCGCACACCCCGGCGCCTGCGACCTGGTCGACGTCGCGGCCGACCATGTGCGCGAGGATCGTGCGGTACTGCAAGGCGTTCGAGGGCAGCCGGTGCGAGACGGCGAGGATCGAGTACAGGTCGAAGTCTTTGGCGTAGCTCATATGTCCTCCGTTCGAGGCGGCGGGGTGATCAGGCCGCGGCCGGCAGGGCTGGAGCGGCGGCGAGGCGGGCGAGCAGGGCGGTGCCGATGTGGCGGGTGTAGGCGGGCGGGATGGCTTCGGACAGCTCGTTGCGGGCCATCCAGTCGATGCCCATCGCGGCGCGGGCCTGGCGGACGCCGGAGAAGTTCCCGACGACGTGCATCCGATCCCCGGGCCGGGGCGGGCGGCCCATCTTCGTCAGCGGCTCCCGGTGCGCCGGTTCCGGCGGCGCGGTGACCGGGAAGCTGGTCTCGAACAGGCGGTGCCGGTAGACGTTGAGGCCGGGGAACATCGCCCCGCACAGGGTGATGGGCTGGTGCAGGGGAGCGCCTTCGACATTCTCGATCACCCACGGCCGTCCGGTGGCGACCAGGGCGGTGCGGGTGGGGACGATCATGTCGGGGTGGGTGCGGCGCTGGATGCGCTGGGCGAGGGTGAATGCCTGGCACGGTGGTGAGGCGTGGATGGCGTCGAACTCGGTGCCGTGGCGGGCGATGAAGTCGAGGGCGTCGGCCTGGTAGAAGGCGTAGGGGTAGTGGGGCTGGGGTTCGATGTCCACGCCGATGACGTCGAAGCCGGCGTCGTGGTAGCCCTTCGCGGCGCCACCGGCCTTGCAGAACAGGTCCAGCAGCAGCGGGCGGTATGCGGGCACGGCTGTCTCTCCTTCTGGATCGGGGGTGTGGACACGCGGGGCGCGTGTGGCACGGCGGAGATCTCGGACGGCGCAGCGCCACGAGGACTCCACTCATGCCGGAGGGCTACTTGGTGATGGACAGGTCGAACGCCTCGCGCGCCACCCGTCGCAGTTCAGTCGCCTCTTCCTCGTGGATGCGGGCCATCTCGTCGGCCGCGTCGGCGAGCCGCATCAGCGCCTCGCGGTTGCGGCCACCTTCCGGGTTGATCACCGATCGGTTCGCGGCCTCGAACTCGTCCAGGAGTCGGGTGAGCTTGGCCAGGCTGGACTTGTGATCACGCATTACGAGGCTCCTTCGGGGGCGGTTTGGATGTAGCGGGCGTGAGCGTCGAGGGCAGCGGCCAGGTAGCGGGCGAACGCGGGCGGCAGGGAGATCTCCCAGACCTGGGGGCCGCGGCCGGCGACGGTGCGGGTGACCCGCAACAGCACGTCGGTGGCGGTGCCGGACACCGCGGTGTTGTCCACGGTGGCCCGGCAGAACCGCACTCCGTCCAGCGACCTGAGCGGGTAGATCGCGAGACCGTCTTCCAGCGTGGAGACCGCGCGGTGCCAGGTGTCGGCATCGGCGGGCGGGATCGGCGTGGGAGTGTCCATGGTGGTCACTCGTCGCTGGTGTAGCGGATGTACTGGTAGGAGTAGCCGCCGTCACCGCGGCGGAACGCGGTCCACTCGCGCCACAGGGCGACCGTCAAGCCGAAGTAGGTCAGGGCGATGGCGCCGGCGGCGATGCCGTGCCACAGGGATGCGATCGGGACTACGGCCTGGATGACGAACGCCAGCACGGCGAGGCCGGTGATCTTGAGCCAGGTGGCGAGGAACTTGAGCGTGATCATTTCGTCTGTCCTTTGCGGAGTTCGAGGGCGAGCCGGTACAGCTCGTCCGGGGTGACGGATTCGCGGGCGCCGACGGCGAGGGCGACGTGCCGGCGGGCGACCCGGTAGGCGATGGAGCTGTAGACGACGAAGGAGACTCCGCACGGGCCGCGGCCGGTGAGCGTGATGTGGAGGTCTCCGCCGGGGGTGTGCCACCAGTCGCCGGTGACGCCGGTGAGTCGGTGTGCCCACACGAGCAGCGCCCCGAGGACGGTGACCGGGTTGGTCCGGCTGACGTCCGGCTGGATGTCGACTCGGTGGGAACCGAGGTCGAGCGAGAGGTACGTGGGCTCGGGTGCGGGGGTGTCGCGGACGTAGGTGACGGCGATCGCGGCGAGCTTGGCCACCCCGGTCACCGGAACGAGCGCAGCAGTCATGATCAGGTCCTTTCGGGACGGGTTCAGGCGGAGACGGCGTAGAGGGCAGGCCCGTCGTCGTCGGAGTGGGGGGTGCACAGGCGGACGAGTTCGTCGATGTCCTCGTCGTCGCTGTAGCCGGCGCGGACCCGGATCGGCTGGCGGGACTTCTCCGAGGTGCGGTAGCCGATGCCCTCGCACCCGGTCTCAGGGATCTCGTCGGCGAGCCCGCCACGTTCGCGGGCACCCTCGCCCAGGACGCCGTCCACGAAGTAGGACGAGCCGATGCGCAGGCAGATCCGGCGGGTGAACAGGTCCCGCACGGGCACGATGTCCTTGGTGGGTTCCTGGACGTAGGCGATGACCGAGAACCCGCACGCCCGTCCCTGGGTGAGGATCTCGGCAAGAACCTTGTTGACGGCGGTGATGGTGGCGCGGCGGCCTCCGAGGGCGGTAAGCATCGCGAGTTCGTCGATCATCAGGATTTCGAACGGCGTCTCGATCGAGGCGGTGAACTTGCGCTTGCCCTCACTGCGCAGCAGTTCCTGCCGGTCCTTCATCGCGTCGCGGAACTCGTAGAGCAGCCCGAGCGTCGCGTCGATGTCCTCGGCACCGTCGCCGTCCACGTCGTACTCGACCTCGTCGTCGGCGGAGGTGGCGTAGCGGTGGAACAGCGGGCGGCCGCGTTCGGTCTCCATGCCGCCCTTCGGGTCGATCGCCGACACCCGCACCACACCGTCCCGGATCGCCGGTCCCATCGCCCGCAACGGGTTCCACAGCAGCGACCCCTTGCCCGAGCCGGTACCGCCGGCGATGAGCCAGTGCTGACCGAGCAGCGGTTCGGTCCAGACCTGCCCGTACTCGGTGTCCCCAAGTTCGATCGCGGTCAGGTCGACCTCGTCAACGTCGCCAGGGATGTCCGCGGGCGGGATGACGTCGTCGAACGGGTTGCCGTGCACCAGCGTGACGGTCAGGACGCGGGGCTTGGCCTGTTCGATCGCGATCACATCGGCCCCGAGGGCGGAGGCGAGTTCCTCCTGCGCGTTGCGGAAGGTGGTCAGGGACTGGCCCTTGCGGATCACCACCCGCAGGACATCGATCGACGGGGTGGGCGAGGACACCTTCGCCAGGCGCGGCACGAGCAGTTCGCCGGTGCGGCGGTGCTGGACCGTCAGGCCGCAGTGATCCAGCGAGTCGCACCAGGAACGGCCGATGTAGCGCGTCCAGCGGCGGCGGAACGCCCGCATCCGCGGCGAGGCCACGCGGGTGAAGGAGTCCGGGTGAGCGCGGTACCAACCGGCCCCGGCGGCAAGCAGTCCGCCGGCGATGCCGCCGGTGGTGAGCGGTCCCAGCTCAATCAGGCTCGTGCCGATGCTGGCGGGGGTGGCGAGAACGCCGGGGTGGCGGGCCAGCCACAGCGCGATCTTCTTCTCGGTCCGGGTCTTGTGAGTGCCCGGGCGGGTGGTCAGGTTGTTCTTGCGTGCCATGAGGGTGTCTCCCCGGTCAGCGGACGCCGGGGCCGTGACCCTCACGCGCTTCTGGACGGCGGGGGTCACGGCCCAACAACGTCCAGGTGCGGTATCACTCGGTGTTCAGGTGGAGGGTGGTTCTGCCGGTCAGGGGCGGCGAGCTTTCGGGCCGCGGCGGTCGGTGTTGAACAGCGGCTTCGCGGCCTCCACGGTGGTGACCACGATGGCGACCTTGCGGGCAGCTTCGGTGTGCTGCTTGCCGAAGCCGGCGAGCCGGTTGGGCAGGGCCCTCATGGTGTCGCGCAGTCTCGTCATGGCCTTGTCCAGCTCGTTGAGCTTGGTGTCGATCTGGTGGTTGCTCACGGGTTTCTCCTCCGGGCGTTCGGCGGCAGGGGGCGGACGGAACGGGGGGGTCAGGGGCGCCAGCCGCGGGCGATCAGCTCGTCCTTGCGCTTGCCGGCCGCGGTGCGCAGGTCGTCCAGCGCGCCGGAGGCGGTGGTGACGGCGGACTTGACCTCGGACTTGCTCGGGACCTGCCAGCCCTCGAACCGCTCGTGGGACTTGCCGCCCTCGTTCAGGCTGCGGGCCAGCTTGCTGATCTCGTCGAACTTCACGCGGACCTGGTCGAGCGCGTACTCGAACTCCGCGAACTTGGCCTTGTTGAAGTTGTTGATCGTCTGGGAGGTCATCAGCTCACCTTTCGTTGCTGGCTGGCGGTGATCGGGTGGGCGGCCAGTGACCGCCACTTGCGGGCTTTTTCTTTGGTGGCGCGGGGCACGAGGACCGAGTTGCCGGGGCCGGTGTGCCCGTAGCAGGTGTAGGTGTGGGTTCCTCCTTTCGTCAGCCACTTCGAGTCGAGCAGCTGGTGGACGGCGTCGGTCTCGTCGGCGGAGGCGGTCTCGATCGTGGCGTTGGCGACGATCCGGTAGACCCGTTCCGCCGGTCCGACCAGCGCGTATCCGCTGTTTTCGGCAATGTGGAGCACCTTTTCGATCAGGTTCATGTCGTTCACCGGCGGCCGGCCGGTCGGGACGTGGCGGGCGCTGGTCAGCTCGTTGCCGAACAGGTCCAGCGGTTCCGCGGTCATCGCGCCCCCCGCGGTGCCCGGGTCTTGAGCAGTGCGATCAGGCCCAGCACGAGTGCGAGCGCGCCGGCGGCGGGGGCGGCGAGGGCGAGGCAGCCCACGAGGGTCAGCCACAGCGGGTAGAAGGTCAGGTTTGCGGTGTTCGACATTCGCGGTACCTCACATTTGCCATTGGCGACCGCAGACGGTGCAGGTCGCGATTCGAGTGGGGGAGAGCCAGAAACTTGCCGAGCAGACGTGGTTGGTTTCAGGAACCCCGCTTCGGGCCGTGCGGGTCGAACGAGGACAGGCCCGAAATGCGGACGGCGTTCGTCATGATCACTCCATGGGTCGGGGCGGATCTCGTCCGCCGGTGAGGGTGTTTGTGCAGGTCACTCGGACAGGTGCAGCCACGGCCAGGCGCTGAGCTGGGCCGCGTAGAACTCGTCGTCGTCCATGACTTGTGCTCCGAATCGTCTGTACGGATATGCCCGGCGACTTCCGGCGAAATGGGGCCGGAAATCACCGTCGCGTAGCCGTGGCAGGCGTGATTTGGGCATAGTTGGGCTCACTATGAAATTCTCAAACAACAAGGAATTGCGTGCCCGAATGGGCGAAAGCGGTGGGCAGTGGTCAGGCGGCGAGCGGCTTCATGCCGGCGGCGCCCCAGGCGACACCCGAGACGGTCTCGCCGCGGTCGTTCTTGAACGAGTAGGGCGTCACCCGCGGGTCGATCAGCTCGACCCGGGTCATGTCGTCTTCGGAGAAGCCCTCGCCGGGGTCGGAGTCCAGCGTCACGCGGATCTCCTCGCCCTTCTGGCCCTTGGCCTTCACCATCAGCGCGACCGTGTACTTCGTGACGCCGTCCCGGTCGGTGACGACGGTCTCGACGCCGTTCTCCTTGCGGGTCTTCATCTCGGGGTCCTCCGAGACGGTGAGGCGGTAGCCGGAGAGGTTCACCGGGATGTTCTTCATGTCGACCTCCTGGTCGTCGGGGCTTTTAAAGCGGTCTAGCTTGGCTAGCCATGACCAAAGTAGCCCAGCATGGCTAGCCAAGTCAAGACACGTGTCTAGGCTGGCTAGAAATCTTGGACAAGTACCTCTAACCTGCACGTATGGATGCACTCGACCCCGACGATCCGCGCCCGCCGTACCAGCAAGTCGCGAACAGCCTTCGAGCCTCGATCTTGACACGCAAGTTTGCTGCAGGGGAGAAGCTGCCCTCGGGGCCAGAGCTGTCGAAGTACTTCGGCGTTGCCCGTATGACGGTCCAGCAGGCGATCCGCATCCTCCGGGACGAAGGGCTAGTCGTCTCGCGTCAGGGCAGCGGCGTCTACGTCCGTGAGCGCACCGAGCGCCCGGTTGGCCTCAGGCCACATCTCGAACGCGCCTTCGAGGAGCCCCATGTGTCCGTCGACTTCGCGGGGTTCTCGGGTGAGACGCTGCACGGTGCTATCTCCGAGCCACTTGACAAGATCCGCGCCGGGCGACTGCGGCCGGAGTCTCTCGCCGTTCGGTTACTCGTTCCGAATCCAGACGTGCCGTGGTCCCTGCCGGCGACCGTCAACGGGTTGGAGGACAGCCCAGCCTTTCGGAAGCGCGCTCGGGGCATCATGCAGCGCCACACGGAGGCGATCGTGGAGGCGGTCAACGAGCTGGGTGAACTCGGACTCGTCGCTGAAGCGCGGGCAGAGATTCGGACCTGCCCCACGGTCCCGCTCTTCAAGCTCTACCTGATCAACGATGCCGAAGCCTTCTTCGGGTACTACCCAGTACAGGAGCACACGGTCACGCTGGATGGCGCGCCCACTCCGATCTGGGACCTCATGGGCAAGGACACAATCTTGTTCCACCACAGCGCCGATGCTGATGACGACACGCTCGCGTCGCAGTACGTCAACCAGTCGCGGATGTGGTTCAACAGCATCTGGACCACCGTTGCAGGCGAGCCAACTCGGTGACTCCGAGGGAGATCGTTCGAGCCGCCCGTCATATTCTCCTCGACTTTGACGGGCCGGTCTGTGCTGTCTTTAGCGGCATCTCCGATCGCCAGGCGGCCGATGCTCTTCGCGCCGAATTGACCTCCGCGGGCGTCGCGTACCCGGAATCTGTTGCGCGGACCCGCGACCCCTTCGAAGTCCTGGAGTTCGCCGTACGGGTGGATCAACAGGTGGGCACATTGGTCGAGCAGAGCTTCCGGGTCAGCGAATCGAGCGCGGTGCGAGTAGCCCTGGCGACGGACGGGACACCCGACCTACTTCGGCGAGCAGCCGAGAACGACCAGCTCGTGACGATCGTGAGCAACAACAGCTCCACGGCCGTTCGGCAGTACCTTGAGCTCGCGGGGTTGACGTCGTTCGTTCGAGGGATCGCAGCCCGGAGTGACGCGGTGATCGAGCACTTGAAGCCGTCGCCGTTCCTGCTGCGACAAGCGATGGCGGAGACCGGTACAAGCCCAGGGGACTGCGTCATGATCGGCGACTCTGTGACGGATATCGAGGCGGCGCAGGCCGCCGGCACAAAGGTGATCGCGTACGCGAACAAGCCCGGGAAGCGGCAGCGGTTCGAGGAACTCTCGCCGGACGGAGTAGTGGAGAGTCTGGTCGATCTCTGAGCGGCCAGGCACGCCGTGTTCAGAGTTTCCTTACTTGTTCAAGGCGGCCCCTCCGGGGCCGCTGAGCACGGTGCTTGCCCGCGGGCAAGCACCGCCGGGGCGTGCGGGCTGGCGCCCGGTCCCCGGCGGTCGCCCGCGGAAAAGCAACTCAGCGACCACCCACCGGCGGGGCCACGAACGTCACGCCGAACCAGAGATGTCCTCGCCGGACGGGCAGGTCTCCGAGATGGCGGCAGTGCACGGGTGTTGCGTTCGTGGTGGCCTGTCGCCATCTCGTCGACCTCCCAGGGGCTATCACGCTGCGTCAAGGGGGCAGAATGTGCGCCTGCTGACTACCGCACAGGGGCCCCCTTGACGCAGCGTGATCGGGGCTTCGCCAGGTCGACGAGATGGCGAAGAGGCCACCCACTTGCAGTCAGAGTTGTAAGACTCTAGCGCCTGTCGAACGTATGTTCTAAGCTTATTGAGTTCAGGTCAGCCGCCACTTTGAGGGGCTGCAGGCGGCGAGGTAGTCCCTAGGGCGCATGAGGGAGGCTTGAAGTTCGGCAGTCGCCCCTCGGCGATATCACTTTCCGTGTTCAGTGTGACGATGAGCAGGCAGTTCTTCAGTGTGATTGGTCACTTAAGGTGACATCGTGCTGAGGTGTTACAGGACAGTGCTCCGCTACCGATGTAGACTGCAGTGAACGGCTTACCAGGTCCTGTTCACTCTCGAAGACGCAACTCTGGGGGTGACCGCCGGTGGTCAAGTGGGCTTCAACTGGGTGTCTGGAGGTGGGCGGGTTGCTGGAAGCGAACGACGTTGCATCGGTCGTCTTGGCTCGTTCTGGCACCTGGATGGACGCCATGCGTCTGCAGAAGCTTCTGTACTACGTCCAGGCGTGGCATCTTGCTGTGACCGATGAGCCGCTCTTCGCTGAGCAAATCAAGGCCTGGAAAGACGGGCCCGTGGTACCTCAGGTGTGGCATGAACGTAAGGATCAAGCCACAAGAAGTGCCGACGTCCAAAGCGTCGAAGACATTGAATTGGACGAGACGACGTCCAACCTCATTGACCTTGTGCTTGCCAGTTATGGCTCGATGTCAGGTGAGGAACTGAGCGCCCTGACTCATGTCGAGCAGCCCTGGCTTGAAGCGCGCGGTGACTTGCCTGAGAACGCGGAATGTCGGGATCCAATTAGCGCTGAAACCATGGCTCGGTTCTACAGGGCTAACCGCAAGCTTGGCGGTCGAACGGCTTCTGACCTCGCTGCTGCAGGCATCTACGTTCGAGCTCACCGGACCGACGGCGGTCCGATTGATGTGGACTCGCTACTAGCAGCCATACCGGAGGACGACGATCTCGGCGACGACTGCTGGGGTGGAGCCAGTCTGGACCCCGGGGATCAATACAGATCTGCCGGCATCGTTGCCGATCGCCGCAGAGCCTACGCGGAACAGTGATAGATGGCTGCGGGCGAGAGCGATGCGCAACGACACCTCGTCGTGTTCGATTGCAACATCTATCTGGACGTTGCACGTTTGCTGGTGGCACCCTTCTCTTGGGATAACTTCGACCAAGAGGTGGCTAGGCTAGCAAAGGTAAAGGTTCCGCATCCTACCGATAAATCTTATGATTCGTTGCGGGCGATCGCCACGTGTACTTCGGGTCTCTTCGTCGGGAGTGAAACTCTCGAAGTATGGACGAATGCTCATATCGACCGAATGGTTCGCGGTAAGGCGGAAGAAGCGACCACTCCCGATGATGCGGGGTATTGCGGGCTTGGATGGGATCCTGAAGACGCGGACGCTCTTGTGGACGATCTTGTCTGGGGTGTCGTTGAATCGTCAAATGGTGGAACCCTTGGAAAGCACTACCCTCATGGCCATCCGCCTCTTGATTATGAAGACGGAATGGTGTTCGGGGCGTGTCGAGCGTTGGCGAGCGAAGATCCACTTGCTCGCATATATTGCGTGACTCGCGACAATGGCTTTATTGCCGCTTACGAGGCGGGTCGTCTTGGAGACGTTGCCTACGTGATGAGGCCCTCTCGGTTTGTGGCCTTTATGCGGCAGGCGCGGGCGCAGTATGCAATGCAAAAGATGAAGCCGTAACTCGTTTGTAGTTGATCACTCTTTCCGGGGTGGCTGCGATCGCGGCTTTCGCGTGATCCCGCTGATTCGCAGGCGGTCGGCGGTGGGTGGCAGCGGCGGGGTTGGACGTTGGGACTGCTGGCCAATCGCATTGGCCATCATCGACAGCGCGTGATCGAGGTGGTCGGGAGTGTTGTGCCGACTTCGTTAGGTGTGCGACGCCACCTTCCCGGAGCAGTCACGGCAACGGTGACCGAAGGAGAAGGTCTCGAAGATCAGGTCCGGGAACAGGTGCAGGGAGTCGGCAGGGACGCCGCAGAGCGTCACGTCGTCACCTGACGCAAGCGCGTGAGAGACGCCGGCCGGTGCTCGGTGGGTGTTCCGAATCGTCTTGACTGCGCGGGTGCCGTTGCTGCGCGTCTCTCCGGTCAGTTCAGAAGCTACGGTGTGACTCATGTCACTCAGTCTAGATGCCTTCTAGGTGTCCGACGTGTACGGCAACCGACCTGTTTGTGTTCGGCGCTGCTTGATCGCCAAGGGCCGCCTGGGCACGGTCTAAGCGGTGTCAACTTGCCAGTCTTTTGCCAGGAATCGATGCTCGTTGACGATCAGCTATGCCCCTGCATGGCCATGGCCTGACTGATGGTTGCGCAGGTCATGCCCTATCTTGATCAGGGTTGCTTGACAACGCCAGTCGTCGACTCCGGACCAGAAGGACCCGAGCTCGGTACGGCCAGCGAACGGAAAAGTCGGCAGGGGCGCCGTGGAAGGTGAGTCACATAGCTCAGCCGGCTATGAAGACCTCATGGTCGAGTCACTCCCCGGTCCAGGCGATCTCTGTCAGCCCGATGCACGCAAGGCGGGCACCCCTCCGAGTCACGAAATCAAGCCTTTTGCGGAAGATGATGACCTGAGGGCGGTGTATGGCTGGCTGCGGTTCCAGCCGATCGACAGGTTGCTCCGAGACGCCGTGGACGACGCCATCCGTTACGTGTTGGACGGCCCTCGCACCTTCCGCTTCGACCTGATGAGCGCCGAAGTCGACCGCGACGAGCGATCGTCGGTTGGCACGAAGCTCCAGTACCACGTGATCCAGCGTCTGGAGCTGCTGAAAGAGCCGCCCCTCGATACGAAGATCTCGGACATTCCGGTCGAAATCAAAGGCACGGTCAGAGGCACTTGGATGATCCCAAGCGAGGGGCAGTGCGAGATCACGCTCATGATCCAGATCAACGCGGCGAAGCATAGCTTCCGGGCGCTGCTCATGCGTACGCATCGCGCATGGCTTACCGGCGGAAAAGGGAATCGCGACCTGAAACGTTCACCGCGCGCGCCGGCCGTTACTGCGTATGCGCTTGAAGTAGTGCCATGGACGGACTTGCCACCAGAGCCTTTGCGTAAGCTGACAGACGCGCAACTTCGCGTGGTTTTTAGCCGGACTGCTGGTTTAGAAAAACGCATGGCGGCCCTGTTTGGGTATCTGCCTGAGATAGTGATTCCGCGGGCCACAATCGATACTGTGGGAGCTACCCTCCGTGATCCGGCCAGGAGGGCCCGGGCGGCCAAGTCGGCCGTTCTCGAGGAGCACGACCTGGTTGTCCTCGTCGGAACGTGGAGTCCAGACCGCGCGGCTGCGGCCAAGTTCGAGCACGACATCACCGACGAAGGTTGGGTTGCGATCCCCCGGTGGAAGCTCGCTAAACTCGGCTATAGCCCAGACGACTTCGGGCCAAAGCCAAGTCGTTCGAAGGGGCAAAGTTGATCGAGTGTCAGCTCAGCTCCGAGGATCAAGATCATCAGCCCGGTTTACTCCCGGAATTCAGTGATCAACAATGGCAGACGTGGATGGGTCAAGCCAGTCCGATCAAGTAAAGATCTGCAGGTGATGGGTAATATCGACTAGTGTTCGCAAGCGACGCTATCCGCTGACGGCTGAACCGTAGGTTCTGGGTTCGAGCCCCAGGCGGCCCACTCGAGTTCGCTGGTCGGCGGCTATCCCGTCGCCGGCGGGCACGGTTGCGTGGGAGGCTTCGCGCGTGGACCGGAACCGATTGGTGGCCGACTGGCCTGATCAGCTGACTTCGCGGCAGCGCGGGTGGATTCTCGCCACCGCGATCGTGACCACGGCCGGGACCGTCATGTTCCTCGCCCTCGGCCTGCTCACCAGCGCGTGGACTTCATGGCTGTGGGCCGGGTTGCTCAGCGTCTCCGCCGTCCGTCACTGGTGTCTCTACGCGAGCCGTCGAGCGCGGCCGGTGCCTGTGGGAGGGGCGTGACGTGGATCAGACCCGGTTGCTTCTCGTCCTCCGGCACGCCAAGTCGGCCTGGCCGGAAGGCGTTGACGACCACGAACGTCCTCTCGGGCCGCGGGGGCTCAAGGACGCTCCCAAGGCCGGACGCTGGCTGAGAGAACACGGCTACCTGCCCGAGCGCGTCCGCTGCTCCACCGCCCGCCGGGCGCGTGAGACCTGGCAGCTCGTCTCCGGGGAGTTCGAACAGCAGCCGCCGGTCGAGTACGACGATGAGCTCTACGGCGGTGACTACCTGGACATCGCGCGTCGAACACCCGACGACGTCACCAGGCTTGCCCTCGTCGGGCACGAGCCCAGTGTCAGCGAAGTGACTTTCCAGCTCGCCGGAAGAACTGCGGTCGACGCGTTCCCGACCGGTGCCGTCGCGGTATTCGAAGTCGCGGAAAGCTGGGCCCGGCTCGACCGGGCCCAGCTGACCGCATTCTTCCGGCCGCGGGATTTGCCGGGAAACTAAACTCCGGCCACCTGGGAAATCCAGCTGCGGTAACGCGTGATGTTCGTGTACGCCGTGTTGTTCGACCTGTCACTGGTCGAGGCGACGCCGACCTGACGGCCCGAGGCGAACATCGGACCGCCCGAATCGCCGCCTGCCGTGATTCCGTTGACGCGGTTGGCGCACACCGCCACGCCGCCCGTGTAGTCGCTGCAGCCGATGGAGTTCACCCGGACCGTCGCGACCTTCAGGTATCGCGACTGGCAGTTGATCTCGGAGCCGCACTGGCTCGTCGCGCCCCAGCCGTAGACCGAGACGTTCTGGCCGACCGAGACGTCGCCGACGTTGCCCAGCGGCGAGTACGTTGCGCTCACCGACGTCGTCAGGCGGACGATCGCCAGGTCGGCGACGCCGTTGTAGCGGGTGATCGTCGACCCGGTGGCCGTCGTGCCGCCGCTGGACTGGTCCAGGCTGCCGATCCGGAACGTGTACGTGCCGGCGCTGCTGACGCAGTGCTTCGCCGTCAGGATGTACTGCGGCGCGATGATCGTCGCGGTGCAGTTCTGCTGGCCGTTCACGAACAGCCGCGCCGCCCAGGGGCCGCTCGACGCGTTGCTGCCGCCGATGATCGACGTCTGGGCCGTCGCGGGGCCGGCGAGACCGACCACCGCCAATGCCGTACTGGCGGCGAGCAGGACCAATTTGCCGAAGCGTACTTTCACGCTCACTCCTCATGGGTGCGGGAGACCCGCACGGAAAGGCCGGTGGGGACCGAACGTGAGGATTGTCCGATTGTTCGGGTAATTTCCGGAACCGACGAAAGTCGTCCGGCGAACCCTCATTTATTTCCGGGAGGAGGGCTACCTATTGTTCCCGTGCTCGACCGCGTCGTCAGGCCGTGACGCGCGTCGGCGCCGTCTTGCGCAGCCAGTACAGGCCGATGACCGGCAGGACCAGCGGGATGAAGAGGTAACCCTCGCCGTAAACCGACCAGACGGTCGGGTGCCGGAACGCGGCCGCGTCGACGATGCTCAGCGTGCCGATGGTCAGGACGCCCAGCAGTTCGATCGAGCAGGCCGTCAGGGCCACGCGCCACCAGCCGTCACCGCGGCGGGCCAGGGCGATCGTCGCGACGATGTAGACGACCGCGGCGAACGCCGAGAGGATGTACGCGAGCGGCGCTTCGTGGAACTTCGTGCTGATCTGGACGCCCGCTCGCGACGTCGCCGCCAGCGCGAAGATCGCGTACACGGCGACGAGCACCCGTCCGGGGCCGGTGGCCGTCCTACGCTGTTGCTCCACTCCACACCTCGTTCAGTCGCAGCACCATCACCGGGATGGCCAGGCAGGCGATGCCGAGCACGACCGTGCTCGACCGGCTCCGCTCGGCCAGTGCCCAGGCGGCGCCGGCGGGCAGCACGACCAGGCAGCCGATCAGGTAGGCGAGGAACGTCGCCAGGCTGCCGGGGCGCTCACCGCCGGCGAGCAGCACGATCCCGATCACCAGCTGGACGACCAGCAGCACCTCGATGACCGCGAGCGCGATCAGGAGCGCGTTGTCCGGCTCCCGGTTGCGGGCCGACTGGACGAAGCTCCAGAGCGCGACGAGCGTGGCCGCCACGGCGACCGTCACGGCGAATCCGAAGATCACCAGTTCCTCCTTCCGGTCCGCGGGCGTCAACTTACTCCGGGGTACCGGCCGGCCCGCCGAGCGAGGGCCGCGGGCGTGGCGCGGGCCACGTCCGGGTGATCCACAGTGGACCGGACAACCAACCTGACCTCGCGATACCGGGAAAATTGATCACCAGGTGTCCTTGATGGCATTCTGCCAATTCGGTGGTTTATTCCGGCGGCCCCTTGTTCGGACCTGCAGGAATGACGAAAAACCTTCGTGTTACACCCCGACAGGGTGGTTGGTTGCCTGGTGGAAATCACGCAGTGTTCAGCTACTGCGTGGTAAGTGTCTCTTTTGCCTACCTCGGATAGCCCAGTTGAACCCCCGGGTTGGCGGATTGGCGCGGGACCGCTCGGCATGGGGGAATATTCCTCGTCCCGGGCCACGCCGCACCGGGGAACGCACAGAGGGGCAATCTCGATGGACCTGCGCTACGAAGCATTTTGCTTCGCCGATCCGTTGTTCTACGACGAACAACAGGAAATCGGTGCGTCGGTCGACGAGTACGCCACGGCCCTGCCCGCACCGGACGCCGGTTGGATCGAGGCCCAGCGCGGCGTGTGGCGGGTCCTCCACCCCGAAGGCCGGGAACTTCCCGGTCAGGGCTGGAAAATCCACGTTTCGGCCGGCCTGGGGAACGCTCGGCGGGTGCTCCTGCGGGTGCACGAGTACTGTCTGGAGTACCGGGTCGCCTACAAGCACTTGCGCTCCCCGTTGATCCTGCTCGCCCGGAACTCGAAATACGCGCCCCGTGACGGCAGCGGGAAACTGATCACGATTTATCCCGCGAATGAAGACGAGCTCAAGCGGGTGCTCGACGATCTTTCGGTGCGCCTTGAAGGCGAGCACGGGGCCTATATCCTGAGCGACTTGCGTTACGGTGCGGGCCCGCTGTACGTCCGCTACGGTGGATTCGCCGAGCAGTGGGTCGAACACGACGGCAACCGCGTCCTGGCGATCCGCAAGCCGGACGGCAGGCTCGTCCCGGACAAACGGGAACCCACGTTCTCGGTCCCCGACTGGGTGAAGATTCCGGCCTGTCTGCAGAGCAGTATCACGGCGCGCAAGGCCGGCGACCCGGCCGAGTTCCCCTACCAGGTGACGAGCTCCCTGCACTTCTCCAACGGTGGCGGCGTCTACCTGGCGGACCCGAAAGCGGGCGGCGACCAGGTCGTCCTCAAGGAAGCGCGGCCCCACGCCGGGCTGGACCGGGCCCAGATCGACGCCGTCGAACGGCTGCGGCGCGAGCACGACGTGCTCGACAAGCTCACCGGCATCCCCGGGGTGCCCCGCACCATCGAACAGTTCACCGTCTGGGAGCACCACTACCTCGCCATGGAGTACATGCCCGGCACGTCGCTCGGCAACTGGCTGGCCCGCAACTACCCGCTGACCAGGCGCGACACCACCGAAGCCGACCTCACCGCCTACGCCGAACGCGCGCTGGCCGTGCTGGCGAAGGTCGAGGAGACAGTCGAGGCGATCCACGCCCGCGGCTTCGTCTTCGGTGACCTGCACGCGTTGAACATCCTGATCGACGAAGACGACGAGAGCCGCGTCTCACTGATCGACTTCGAGATGGCCGCCGACGTCGAGTCCGGCGAACGGCCCGCGCTCGGCGCGCCGGGCTTCCGTGCGCCGGCCGACCGGGTCGGTTTCGAGATCGACGAGCACGCCCTCGCGGCGCTGCGGCTGTGGCTCTTCCTGCCGCTGTCCGCGCTGCTGGAGCTGGCGCCGGCGAAGCTGCGCGGCATCGCCGACTTCGTCGAACGCCGGTTCGGCCTGCCCGAGGGCTACGCCGACGCCGCAGTCGCGGTGCTGGCTCCGCGTGCGAAATCCACGGAGCCGGCACCGGTCCACACCGAGCTCGACCAGGAGAAACCCGACTGGCCGCTGGTCCGCAAGCAGATCGCCGAGGCGATCCTCGCGAGCGCGACACCGCAGCGCCAGGACCGGCTCTTCCCCGGCGACATCGAGCAGTTCCGAGTCGGCGGCGCCTGCTTCGGCGTCGGCGCCGCGGGCGTGCTGCACGCCCTCGACGTCACCGGCGTCGGACGGTTCCCCGAGCACGAGCACTGGCTGATCGAGTCGGTCCGCCGCGACCCGCCGACCCGGCCCGGGTTCTACGACGGCAGCTACGGCATCGCCTACGTGCTGGAGAACCTCGGGCACCACGACGAGGCGAGCCGGCTGCTGGCGTCGTCGGCGCGGCTCGTCGAGCAGACCACCGACCACGCGCTCGAGGGCGGGCTGGCCGGCATCGGGCTGACCCTGCTGCACTTCGCCGCGGCCCGGCAGGACAACGAGTTCGGCCGGCAGGCGCTCACCACCGCCGTCCGGCTGGCGGAGGCGCTCGAAACCGCGGCGCCGCCCGGGAAGTTCGCCCGTGCGGGCCTGCTGTCCGGCTGGTCCGGGCCGGCGCTGTTGTTCATCCGGCTGTTCGAGCGCACCGGCGAGCCCGCCTGGCTGGCGTTCGCGGACCAGGCACTCAGCCGTGACCTCGAAGAATGCGTGCTCGCCGACGACGCGTCACTGCAGGTCCGTGACGGCGCCACGCGCACGCTCCCGTACGCCGGCATCGGCAGCGCGGGGATCCTGATGGTCGCCGAGCAGCTGGCGCGGCACCGGCCCGAAGCCGACGCCTGCGAGAGCCTGCCCGAGCTGCGCCAGTCGTGCCGCGGCGAGTTCGTCATCCACCCCGGCCTGCTCTACGGCCGGTCCGGGCTCGCGGTCGCGCTCGGCATGGGCGCCGAACCCGAGCAACGCGTTCGCGACGCGATCGACCTGCACCTGGCCCGGCTGGCCTGGTACGCGGTGCCGTTCCGCGGCGGGCTCGCCTTCCCCGGCAACCAGCTGCTGCGGTTGTCGATGGACGTCACCACCGGCGGCGCGGGGATCCTCCTCTCGCTCGCCGGCCTCCTGGACGGCAAGGAGGTGCTGCCCTTCCTGGGCAGCACGCCGTCCCCCCACACCTCCGGTCGCTGAGGACCGGCGGAATCGAAGAACAATCGAAAGGAACACCATGGAACTCGTTCTGGAGCTGCAGGCCCTGGAGACCCCCGAGGTGCTCAACGGTGGTCACGGTGGCGGCGGCGGCGCGCCGTCGAACCTGAGCCTGCTGGCCTCCTGCACCAACAGCACGCTCTCGCTGCTGACCTGCCACTGACCTGGCGGATCGCACGCAAGTAGTGCCTAGGTGAACAGTGCGGGAGCGGCACAGGCCAAGTGCGCCGCTCCCGCACGTTCATTGTGGCCCCGGTTCCGCCTTCGCGGAACCTCGTCCGAAGGAGTGAGATGCGCGGCTCCGCCGATCGGCTGCTGGCCCGGGTGGCCGGCCTCGATCGACCGAGATTGGCCGCCATCGTCGTCACGGCCCTGGTCGCCACCGCGGCCGGGCTGCTCCTGCCCAGTGCGCTCGCGGCCGCGGTGGACGCCGTCGTCGCGGGCCGTCCCAGCTGGCCTGAAGTCTCCTGGTTGTTGCTGGTCGGCGGCGCGGAAATCGCCGCGGACGTCGTCGGCGGGATCCTGACCACCCGCGTGACGGCGACCGCGTCCGCGTGGCTGCGCCGCACGCTGTCGGACAAGCTCTTCGCGCTCGGCACGCGATCGAAGTTCGCCGAGGGCGACGCGATCAGCAGGCTCACCGGCGACTGCGTCGGCGCCGGCGGCATCGTCACGATCGTCGTCCAGTGCGGCTCGATGCTGGTCATCTCCTCGGGCGCGGTGGTGTTGCTCGCGTTCCTGGACTGGCGGCTCGCGCTCGTGTTCCTCGGCAGCATCCCGTTCGCGTTGCTGCTCGCTCGCAGTCATCTCAAGCACACGGCCGACGATGTTCTTGCCTACCAACAGGTTTCCGGCGAGCTCGCGGCCCGGATGGTCGACGCCGTCGCCGGGCTGCGCACGATCGCCGCGTCCGGCACCGCCGACCGCGAAGCCGAACGCGTGCTGCGCCCGCTGCCGAAGCTGACCCTGGCCGGGATGGGCATCTGGCGCACGCAGGCCCGCATGGTCTGGCGCGCCGGGCTGCTCACGCCGGCGGTCGAGCTGGCCGTGCTGGCCGCCGCCGGGTTCGGCGTGCTCGCCGGCCGGCTCAGCGTCGGCGACGTCGTCGCGGTGCTCGGCTACGTCGCGCTCGCCCTCGGCCTGGTCACCCAGATCCCGCTGCTCACGATGCTGTCGCGGGCGCGCGGCTGCGCCGAACGGCTCGCCGAAGTCCTCGACGAGCCCGAACCCGCGCACGGCAAGCTCCCGCTGCTGCCCGGCGACGGCACCCTCGACCTGCGCCACGTCGGCGTCACGGGCGCACTGGCCGAGGTCGACCTGACCATCGCCGGCGGGACGTGCCTCGCCGTCGTCGGCCGTTCGGGCGCGGGGAAGTCCGTGCTCGCCGGCGTGCTCGGCGGGCTGGTCACGCCCGACGAGGGCCAGGTCCTGCTCGACGGACGTCCGCTTGCCCGTGTCCGCCGCGAGGAGCTGCGCGCGGTGATCGGCTACGCGTTCGAACGCCCCGCGCTGCTCGGCGCGACGGTCGCCGACGCCGTCGGCTACGGCACGTGGGCCGGCGAGTCCGCGATCCGCGACGCCTGCCAGACCGCGCAGGTCGACGAGGTCGTCGTCCGCCTGCCCGACGGCTACCGCACCCCGCTGGCCGAGACGCCGTTGTCGGGCGGCGAAGCCCAGCGCCTCGGGCTGGCCCGGGCCATCGTGCACCAGCCGCGCGTGCTGATCTTCGACGACGCGACGGCCAGCCTCGACACCGTCACCGAGGCCGCGGTCGAGCGTGCGCTCGCGAGCGCGCTGCCCGGCCGGACGCGCGTCGTCGTGACCCACCGGGCCGGCACCGCCGCCCGCGCCGACCTCGTGGTCTGGCTGGAGGAGGGCCGGGTCCGCGCGGTCGCTCCGCACGCGGCCCTCTGGCAGGAGCCGGGGTACCGCGGCGTCTTCACGGAGGACGACGAGTGAGCCTGCGCCGGTTGTACTGGTCCGCGCTCACCGGGCAGTGGCGTGGCGGCGTCGTGCTGCTCGTGTGTTCGGTGCTCGAAGGGCTCCCTGCTTTCTTTTCGGGTCGGTTGGTCGAGCTGTCCGTGGACCGCGGCTTCGCCGTCGGCGACCCGCGCACCGGGCTCGGCTGGCTGGCGCTGTTCGGCCTGGCCGCGGTGCTGGGCGCGTTCGGCTCGCGGATGGTCTGGCACCAGCTCGGCAAGGTCGTCGAACCCCTGCGCGACGCGCTCGTGACGGCCGTCGTGCGTGGCGTGCTGCACGACGAGTCCCCGCCGCGCAACCAGCCCGACTCGAGCGGCGTCGCCCGGATCACGCAGCACGTCGAGGTGGTCCGCGACGCGACCGCGGGCCTGTTGGTGCAGGCCCGGGCCATGCTGGTGACGACGACCTCGGCGCTCGCCGGCCTGGTGACCGTCGCCGGTGCGCTGGTGCTCCCGGTCGCGGTGCCGGTGGTCGCCTCCCTGGTCGTGTTCGGTTGTCTCCTCCCTTCGCTGGCTCGTCGTCAGCGCGCGCTGGCCCTGGCCGACGAGCACACGGCCGCGACGGCCGGCGCCTCCCTGGCCGGGATGCGCGACGTCGTCGCCTGCGGCGCCGAGCCGATCGCCGCGCTGGCGATGTACCACGCGGTCGACGCCCAGGCCACGGCCGCGATAAGGGTGGCGCGGTCAAGTGCCCTCCGGTCGCTGGTGATCTCGCTCGGCGGGTTCGCGCCGCTGCTGCTCGCCCTGTGGTTGGCCCCGGGCTTGGTGGCCACCGGCGAGCTGACCGCGGGCGCGGCCCTGGGTGCGCTCGTCTACCTGGCCACGACGATGCAGCCGGCCCTGCGCGGCCTGGCGGCCACGGCCGGCACCGTCGTGCTCCGCCTGCTGGTCGCACTCCGCCGGCTCGCGGAGACGGCCGAGCTGCCGGAACGTCCGGACGGCACGGCGACCCCACGCAGCATCGAGGTCCGCGTCCGCGCCCTGACGTTCGGCTGGGGCGCGACGGCCGAACCCGTGGTCCGCGGGCTCGACCTGGGGCTGCGGCCGGGGGAGCACCTCGCCGTGGTCGGCCCGAGCGGGATCGGCAAGTCGACACTGGCCGGCTTGCTGACCGGCATGCTCACGCCGCAGGAAGGCCGGGTCCTGGTGGGTGGCGTCCCGGTCCGGGACGTGCCCAGGGCGCTGCGCCACGAGCTCGTGGCGCTGATCCCGCAGGAGGCGTACGTCTTCGCGGGAACGGTTCGTGACAACGTCGCCCTGTTCGCACCGTCAGCCTCGGACGACGCGCTCGCCGCCGCCGCGACCGCGGTGGGCGCGGGCGCGCTGCTGAAGCGCCTGGGCGGTCTCGACGCCGAGATCGGCCACGGTGGCGAAGGCATCTCCGCGGGCGAAGCGCAGTTGCTCGCGCTGGCCAGGGTGTACGCCGGTTCGGCGCGGTTCGTGATCCTCGATGAAGCAACCTCCCATCTCGACCCGGTGTCGGAAGCCCGCGCGGAGCGGGCCTTCGCCGCGCGGGGTGGTGTGCTGGTGGTGATCGCGCACCGGTTGTCGTCCGCGCTGCGCGCGAACCGTGTCCTGGTCATGGACGGCCGCGAGACCGCCGTGGGCAAGCACGCCGACCTGCTGGCCAGGTCGCCGCGCTACGCGGAGCTGATGCAGGCCTGGGCGACGCCGGTGGCCGGGGGAGCAGCCACCGGAGACGCTGGGCCCGCGGCGGTTCGGGTCGCCGGCACGGATCCCGCGGCTGCAGCTGCGGGTGGTCCGGCCGGTGCTGCCGTCGCCGCCGCCGGTTCTGCTGGTGGCGTCGAGACAGCTGCTGTCGCCCGTGGTGCCGCGACAGTTGCTGCTGGCGGTGCAGCCAGTGGTGCCGCGCCAGCTGCCGCAGGTGGCAGCGCGGTTGCCGCTTCCACCTGCGGTTCGGCCAGTAACCCTGCGACTGCCGCAGCTTTCACCGGTGACCTCGTCAGTGGTGCCGCGCCAGCCGCCGCCGGTGGCGGCGCGGCTGCCGCTTCTGCCCGTGGTTCGGGCAGTAGTTCCGCGACTTCCGGTGCTTTCACGGGTGACCTCGCCGATGGTGCCGCGCCAGCTGCCGCGGATGGCCCGGTCCGTGGTGCCACAACTGCCGCTGCCGCCGTGGGTGGTGCCGCGACAACCGCCGGAGAACTCGCCGGTGGTAGCGCGGCAGCTGCCGCGAGCGCACCCTCCGAAGCAACCGCCGGCTCCGAAACGCCTTGGCGGCCGTCGCCGGTTCCGCGTACCGCACGGGCCGGCTGACCACCTGCTTACCCGTCCACTGTGGACATTTCAATGCCGTCCACGTTACCGCCGTCGAAGCGCCGCGGAACCCGTCGCCGCGAATCTGTGGATAACTTCGCCGTCTTGTCACCAGCTGTGGATAACTCGCGCCGATCGTCGACTCGTGTCGGCGTCGTCGTGCATGATCGGAAGCACGGAAGGAACGCGACTCCGACTACCGCGTCGCCAGAAGGGAGGTGATCAGCCGGCGGGGCACGTCATTCGGGTTGCAGTGCTTCCAACGCTCCACGCAGCTTGCCGGACACCGGAACCGGCCGGCGGGACTCGCGGTCCACGAACACGTGCACGAAGTGGCCCTCCGCGACCAGTGATTCATCCGCGGCGTACATCCCGATCTCGTAGCGCACGCTCGACTTCCCCAGGTGTGCCACGCGCAAACCGACCCGCAGCGAACCAGGAAAGGACACCGATGAGTGATACCCGCAGTGCGACTCGACGCACAGCCCGATCACCTCCCCGTTCTCGATGTCGAGACCACCCTGCTCGATCAGCCACGTGTTGATCACCGTGTCCATCAGCGAGTAGTGCACCACGTTGTTGACGTGCCCGTAGACGTCGTTGTCCTTCCAGCGCAACGGAATCGTCTGCCAGTGCGGGTAGCCGTTCACCACAGGGACACCGAGTCGCGCAGGATGCCGGCGAGGTCCTCCTCGGACGCCTCGCGGGGTGCGGTGGCCAGCAGTCGCTGCTGCTTCAGGGTTCCCTCGACCAGCGAGTCCACATCGGACTCCGCGTAGCCGACGGCACCGATGCCGTCCGGGATGCCGATCTTCCGCATCAGGTCGATCAGCACCGCGGGCAGGTGGCCGGCGGCGTCACCGGACCACTCGAAGTCGGGCGCCAGCAGGCGGGCGACCTGCCGGTGGCGGTCCGGCGCCGCGTCGAAGGTGAAGCGGAACGCGGCGGGCGCGGTCAGCGAGACGGCCATCCCGTGCGGCACCAAGGGTTCGTCACCCGGGTAGCCGTCCGGGTGGAAATCCCTGACCTGCCCGGCGATCGGGTACGCGTTCGCGTGCGGGATGTGCACGCCGGCGTTGCCGAACCCGAGGCCCGCGAACGTCGCGGCCAGTGCCATGGCTTCGCGTGCCTTGAGGTCCGAGCCGTCGCGCACCGCGGCGGGCAGGGCCCACGACAGCAGCCGCAGCGACTGCTCGGCGAACATGTCGGCCAGCGGGTTCGCGCCGCAGTACGGCACGCGCTGCTCCGGGCGCTTGCGGTCGAACTCGGTGTACGGCTTGGCGGTGTAGCTCTCCGCGGCGTGGCACAGGATGTCCATGCCACTCGCGGCGGTCACGCCGGCGGGCTGGCTGACGGTGAGCCGCGGGTCGACGACGGCGAGGGTGGGGCGCAGCCGCAGGTGGCTGATCCCGCTCTTGACGCGCAGGGACAGCACGTCCAGGACGCAGACGGTGGTGCTCTCCGAACCGGTGCCGGTGGTCGTCGGCACGGCGACGAGCGGCTTCAGCGGTCGGTCGGGTGCGCGGCCGCCGCCGACCGGCGCGTTGACGTAGTCCATCAGGTCGCCGTCGTTGCTGGTCAGCAGGTTCGCGGCCTTCGCGGTGTCGATCGAGGAGCCGCCGCCGACGGCCACGAAGGCGTCGTACGGACCGGTTCCGCGGGCGAAGTCAACCGCCTTCTGCATGCTGACATCGGTGGGTTCGACGTGTACGCCGTCGAAGATCTCGGTCTCGATGCCGTAACCGGTGATGCCGTCGGCGATGCGGCGCGGCCAGCCGGTGGCGGCGACCTGCGGGTCGGTCACGACCAGGACCCGGCGGGCGCCGTACTGCGTCAGGTCGTAGCCGATCTCGTCGCTGGCGCCGGTGCCGTACTTCAATGCCGGTGCGCCGTAAGTAAAAACGGTTTCATGTTCGGTCGCGGCCAAGGCTGGGGTCCTCGCTCCCTTGATCGGATCCAGTCGGTCAAAGCGGACATTCAGGTCCAACCTTGCCGGGTTTCGGCGAAGATCACTTGACTGCACTGAACGGTGCCCGCATAAGCTCTCCTCATTAGATACCAACTGGGAGCGACCGTCGCCCAGACGGCCGTACGGATCCTGACCGAGGCGCGTGTCCGCCGTGTCTACGCGGTGGTCGGTGAGTCCTTCCTGGAACTGCTCGACGCGCTGCAACGCGAGCGGGAGATCACGCTCGTCTCGGCGCGTCACGACGCGGGCGCGGCGTTCATGGCGGAAGCGGAGGGCAAGCTCACCGAACGGCCCGCCGTGCTCCTCGCGAGCCGGGGGCCGAGCGCGGCGAGCCTGGCGATCGGTGTCCAGACGGCCTACCAGGACGAGACGCCGATGGTCGTGCTGCTGGAGACGCCGGCGACCGACCCGACGGTGTGGAGCTCCGGTGAGCTGCCGACATCGGACCTGACGGCGATGTTCGAGTCGATCGCCAAGTCGACCCTGAGCGTGACCGACCCGGACAGCCTGCCCAGCCTGCTGGCGCACGCGCTGACGACGTCGCAGGAAGGGCGGCCGGGGCCGGTCGTGCTCGGCGTGCCCTGCGACATCTGGGGCATGCCCTACGACGCGGCGAAGCCGATGGCGCGGGTGCGGCCGCCGGCGTCCGGCACGCTGGGCCGTTCGGCGGACGCCGTGGCGCAGCTGGTGGACGAGGCGAAGTACCCGGTCGTCATCGTCGGCGGGCGGGCGCGGTCGGCGCGCGACGAGCTGATCGCGGTCGCCGACGAGCTCGCGCTGCCCGTCTACAACGCCTTCCGGCGCCAGGACGCCTTCCCCGAGAACCACGCGCGCTACGCCGGGCACCTCGGGCTCGGCATCCCGGCCCGGCAGCTCGACGCCTTGGAACGTGCTGACTTGGTCCTCGCGCTCGGTACCCAGCTCGACGAGGTCACGACGCAGGCCTACCGCTACCCGACGGCCCAGCAGACGCTGGTCATGGTCGGCACCGGCATCGAGGTCAGCATGCGGCGGCGCGGGCTGACGTTCCGGGTGGACTCCGAGGTCGAGCCGTTCCTGCGGGAGCTGCGGGCCGTGGCGTCACCCCGGACGCGGCGGGCCTCGGCGGCCAACGCCGCGGTGCACACCTTCATGACCCCGCCCGACACCAGCGGCAACACCCGCGTCCACCCAGTGGACGTCGTGCGGGCCCTGCGTAAACTGGCGCCGGAAGACACCATCGTGACCAGCGACGCGGGCAACTTCGCCCAGTTCATGCACCGGTACTGGTGCTTCACGGCGCCGCGCAGTCAGCTCGGCCCGTCCAACGCCGCGATGGGCTACGCCGTGCCGGCGGCCGTGGCGGCGAAACTGGCCGAACCGCGGCGGACCGTGGTAGCCATGGTGGGGGACGCCGGGACCCTGATGACCGGCCAGGAGATCGAGACGGCCGTCCGCTACCGGGCGCCGGTGATGGTGGTGGTGTTCCAGAACGGCCTGCACGGCGGGCTCGCCATGCACCAGGCCCGTACCCACGGCCGGTTGTCCGGGGTGTCGATCCCGTTGACGGACTTCGCTTCGTGGGCGCGTGGACTGGGCGCGGCCGGGTACACGGTGGACGATCGTGAGGAGCTCGAGCCGATCATCGCCAGCGCGCTGGTGCGGCAGCGTCCGTGCGTCATCGACGTGCGGACGGACCCCGATGTGGTGACGCCCGACGTGCGGTTGTCGGCGCTCCTGGGTCAAGCGCGCCCGCAACCTCCCGCCCAGTAACGGTTTCGGACTGTTTCATTCCGGGAAACGCCGGGAATGTTCAGTGGTAGCAGGCCCCTGGCTGAGGTAATCTGGCGGTGTTCCGGTGGTGGTTCGCCGCTGAACCTTCCCGGCCGGGTCCCGGCGGGAGACAACCGGTTTCTGTCGGTGCCGCATGGCACCATCACGGTCATGACCCGCATTGCAGCGGGCAGGGAACGAGGGGAGTTTCGACGTGGCCGATCAGCAGCACGCGACCGAAGCAGCGCGGAAGTCCGGCGTCGTACCGGTGCTGTTCAGCGCCAGCGCGGAGGCGCACGACGACGCGGTCGTCGTCGCCGAGCACGAGACGGCCTGGCGTTCGCCGTTCTCGGCCGAGGGCCTGCGCCCGGCGAGTGGCGAATAGCTCACCTCTCCCGGGTGAAGACGGGTTGTCCGCGCAGGTCGACTTGTGCTTTACTTCAGATGGTCGATTTTTGTGTTCGTGTTAGCTCACGCTCGCAGAATTCCGCGGGCGTAGTGTCTCCTCGCCGAGGAAGCAAACCGTCCGGGTGCTGACCCGGGTCGCCGAAGTGGCTTCCTGTTTTGTGTTACACATGGAGACTTTTTTATGACTCAGGGCACTGTGAAGTGGTTCAACTCCGAGAAGGGGTTCGGCTTCATCACCCCCGACAACGGTGGCGGCGACGTCTTCGTTCACTACAGCGAGATCCAGGGTAACGGCTTCAAGACCCTTGAAGAGAACGCTCGCGTCGAGTTCGAGATCGGCCAGGGCCAGAAGGGCCCGCAGGCCACGTCGGTCAACCTGATCTGACTTTGATCTTGGGAAAGGGCCGTCACCCGTTCGGGGTGGCGGCCCTTTTCGTATGCTCCGCCCCATGATCGAGCACGGGTACACCGTCTCCGGGATGAGCTGCGGGCACTGCGCGCAGTTGGTCACCGAGGAAATCACCGCTCTGCCCGGAGTGACCGAAGTGGACGTCGACGTCCCGACCGGCCGGGTCGTGGTGCGCGCCGACGCCGCGCTGGCGGAGGGCGACGTCCGGACCGCGATAGAAGAAGCGGGTTTCACCTACGTCGGTGTGGCCAGCCTGGTGTCGTGAGCACGACGCCGAGGGCCGGTTGGTTCTTCTCCGGCGGTGTGGCTCCAGGTTGGACTGTCCACACTGCTCACTTCAGACGTCCGTTGGGCTGATCGGCCGCATCCACTGATCTGTCGGGCCTGAGGACGGCGGCACACCCCGCCACGCCCGGGCCCGCGGCCCACTTTGTGATCTTCGCCGCGCCTTGTTACACGCAGCCCGCAACATGCAACGCCCTGCAACCCTTCCCTCCGGCACACCCGAAGGAGTCTCCTGGTACCCGACGCGGGAATCGGGAGGTCAGGTTGGGCGAGTCGGTGGCGGGGATCGTCGCGAACCCGGCGTCGGGGCGGGACATCCGCCGGCTGGTCGCGCAGGCTTCCGTCTTCCCCACCGCGGAGAAGGCGAACATGGTCCAGCGGCTGCTGGCCGCGTTCGCCGTGGCCGGGGTCGATCGGGCCATGGTCTCGACCGATCTCGGGGGCATCTCCGCCGCGGTGCTGCGCGCGCTCGGGCGGGGTGGGACCTGGCCGCACGTCGACTTTCTCGACGAGGACCCGCTCAGCGGCACCGCGAAGGACACCAGCAACGCCGTGCGCCGGATGGTCGAAGCCGGCGCCGGGGTCATCGTCGTGCTCGGGGGTGACGGGACCGCGCGCGTCGCGGCCGCGGCCTGCGAAGACGTCCCGCTGCTCGCCCTCTCAACCGGGACCAACAACGCCTTCCCGCAGACGCGGGAGGCGACCGTCGCCGGGCTCGCCGCCGGGCTGATCGCCACCGGGCAGATCGACCCCGACCTGGTCACGCACCGGGTCAGCGTGCTCGAAGTCGTCACCAAGGCCCGCCGCGAGATCGCGCTCGTCGACGTCTGCGTGTCCCTGAGCAGGCACATCGGCGCGCGGGCGCTGTGGGATCCGGCGTCGCTCACCGAGCTGTACTGCACCTTCGCCGAACCCGACGGCATCGGCCTCTCCAGCGTGGCCGGCCAGCTCTGCCCGAGCCCGCGCTCGAGCCCGGACGGCGTCGCGCTGCAGCTCGGGCCGGTCGGGGAGACGCCGTACGTCGTGCACGCGCCGATCGCGCCCGGACTGGTGCGCCCGGTCGGGGTGCGGGGCTGGGGCGTCCTGCAGCCGGGCATGCGGGTCGAGCTGGCCGCGGCGGGTGGGGTGATCGCGCTCGACGGTGAGCGCGAACTCGAACTGAAGCTCGGGGAGAGCGCGTTCGTCGAGCTCAAGCCGGACGGGCCGTGGTGCGTCGACGTCCGGGCCACGATGGCCGAAGCGGCACGAAAAGGGCTGTTGCGCAGCGAACCGAACTAGCGAAGGAGCTCCGACGATGACGGACACCCTGCGGGCGGCGTATCGCACGATGCGCACCATCCGGGCCTTCGAAGAGCGGGTGCGCGCGGAGTTCGCGACCGGCGAGATCCCCGGGTCCATGCAGCTCCACGCCGGTGAGGAGGCCTCGGTCGCCGGGGTCTGCGCCCACCTCGGAGACCGCGACGCGATCGCCGGCAGCCACCGCGGGCACAGTATCGCCAAGGGCGTCGACGTCAAGGGCATGATGGCCGAGGTCTACGGCCGCCGGACCGGCTCCTGCCACGGCAAAGGCGGTTCGACGCACATCGCCGACCTCTCGAAGGGCGTGCTCGGCGCCGGTCCGCCCCTCATCTGCGGCACGGCGCTCGCCGCGAAACAGCAGGACACCGGCGGTGTCGGAGTGTCCTTCTCCAGTGAAAGCAACCAGGGGACGACGCTGGAGGCGCTGAACCTCGCGGCGGCCTGGACCCTGCCGGCGATCTTCGTCGCGGAGAACAACGGGTACGCCGAGGCGACGTCGAGCAGCTGGTCCGTCGCGTCGGACAACATCGCCGACCGGGCCGCCGGCTTCGGCGTGCCGGGCGTGATCGTGGACGGCTTCGACTTCTTCGCCGTGCACGAAGCCGCCGGCGAGGCGATCGAGCGTGCCCGCGAAGGCGGCGGCCCGACGCTGATCGAGGTCAAGTTCACCCGCTACCAGCGGGGACTCGACTGCCTCGCGTGGTTCCGCGCCCGCGTCACCGAGAGCGGCGAGCTGCCCGGAATCGTCCTGGACGACATCGACGCCGAAGTCGCGAAGCTCGTCGAAGACGCCGTCGCCGAGGCGAAGGCCGCGCCCAAACCGACCCGGGCGGACCTCGAAACCGACGTCTACGCGTCGTACTGACCGCCGTGGCGCGCACGATCAGCTACCGCGAGGCGATCGACGAGGCACTCGCGCAGGAGATGGCCCGCGACGAATCGGTCATCGTGCTCGGCGGCGCTCCCGGCGCCGCCCAGGGGCTCTTCCCGGGGCGTGTCCTGGACACACCGGCCTCCGAGTCGGCGTTCGTCGGCGCGGCCATCGGTGCCGCGACGCGCGGGCAGCGGCCGGTCGCGGAGCTCGTGTCCATCGACTTCATGGGCGCCGGCATCGACCAGATCTTCAACCAGGCGGCGAAGTTCCGGTACATGTTCGGCGGCAACGCGCGGACGCCGGTGGTGATCCGCACGGCGTACGGCGCGGGGCTGCGGGCCGCGGCCCAGCATTCCCAGTGCCTGTACCCGATCTTCACGCACATCCCCGGCCTCAAGGTCGTCGTGCCGTCGAGCCCGTACGAGGCGAAAGGCCTGCTCATCCGGTCGATCCGGGACGACGACCCGGTGGTCTTCTGCGAGCACCGGGCGCTCTACGAGACCAGCGGCGAGGTGCCGGAGGACAGCTACACGATCCCGTTCGGCCGGGCGAACGTCGTCCGCGAAGGCGGCGACGTGACGATCGTGGCGATCGGCCGGATGGTCGCGATGGCCCGGCAGGCCGCGGGCGAGCTGGCCGCGACCGGCATCGAGGCCGAGGTCATCGACCCGCGCACCACCAGCCCGCTCGACACCGGAACGATCCTGGCGAGTGTCGGGAAGACCGGCCGGCTGGTCGTCGTCGACGAGGCCTCGCCGCGCTGCAACCTCGCGACGGACATCTCCGCGCTGGTCGCGAAGGAGGCGTTCGGCGCGCTGAGGGCGCCGATCGAGATGGTGACCCCGCCGCACACACCGGTGCCGTTCTCCGACGCCCTCGAAGACCTCTACATCCCGGACGCGCAGAAGGTCCTCAACGCCGCGAAGGCGGTTGTGGAGTACCGCCGCAGCTCGCCTGCCGTCCACAGTGGACTCGACGGCGGGGGCGCGGGGTAGCCGGGAGACCGCGGCCGCCGAGAGCAAGACCTGAAGGGCGAGATCGTCCCCACCTACCGATCACGGGATCGAAACGGCACACTGGGGCCGGTCGAGCGCGAGGAGCGGCGGTTTGGGTCAACGGGACCTCGAGGCAGCGTTGCCGGCCGGGGCCGACCCCCGGCAGCACGCACGCGCCCTCGCCAAGGTGCACGAAGCGGCGGTGGCCGGCCGGGCGCTGCCCGCGCGGCTGCGGCCGGTGATCCACGCGTCCTGGCAACGGATGCGCAAGCTCGGCGTCGACCCGGAGGGCCGGGCCGCCGCGCCCGTGCTGACGTTCGAGCAGCTCGAAGCCCGTCGCCGCACGAGTGGCCTGGTCCAGGCCATGCCGACGCTGCGGGGTGGGCTGATCAGCCTCGCCGAGCAGGCCGCGCACATCATGGTCATCGTCGACGCGGACGGCGCGGTGCTCTGGCGCGACGGCAGCACCGCGGTCAGCCGCCACGCCGACCGGCTCGGGTTCGTCGAAGGCGCCGACTGGCGGGAAGAGGCCGTCGGCACCAACGCGATCGGCACCGCACTGGTCGCGCGCCGCGCGATGCAGGTGTACTCGGCCGAGCACTACGTCCGGTCCCAGCACTTCTGGACCTGCGCCGCCGCGCCGCTGCACGACCCGCGTGACGGCCGGCTGCTCGGCGTCGTCGACCTTTCCGGCCCGGCTCCGACCGTCCACGCGTCGACGTTGGCGCTGGTCGACGCTGTGACGCGGCTGGCGGAGACGCAGCTGCGCACCACCCACCTCACCGAGCTGGAACGGCTTCGCGGCTTCGCCGTCCCGGTGCTAGCGAAGGTCGGCGAGCCGGCCGTCGTGGCCGACGAGCACGGCTGGGTCGCCGCGGCCGCCGGGCTCGCACCGGTCGACCGGATCGCCCTGCCGGCCGGCCTCGCGCCGGGCCGGGCGTGGCTCCCTGCCTACGGCACCGTCGCGGTCGAACCGGTGCCGGGCGGCTGGCTGATCCGGCTCACCGAGTCCGACGCCGAGACCGCCCCGGCCACCCGCGTCGTCCTGGACGTCCGGTCGGCGCGCGAGCCCGAGCTGACCGTCTCGGGCGGCGCCGGGACCTGGACGCACCGGCTCAGCCCGCGCCACGCCGAGATGCTGTACGTGCTGGCCAGCCGCCGTGCCGGCCGTTCGGCGTCCGAGCTGTCGCTGGACCTGTTCGGCGACGCCGGCCGCACGGTCACCGTCCGCGCCGAGATGTCCCGGTTGCGCCGGCACTTCGGCGGCATCCTCGGCGCGAAGCCCTACCGCTTCGCCGACGACGTCGAGGTGCTGGTCCGGCGGCCGGACAACGCCGAGGCCGTGCTGCCGCACTCGCTCGCCCCGGCCATCCGCGGCTGAACTCCACCCCCGGCTCCACCCGCCGACGGTCCCGGTCCACCCCGGTTCGTTCGTAGCGTCAGCGCCATGGACAAGTCGGATCTCATCCGCCTGGCGCTGGCCAAGGCGACGGAACACAACCGTGGGGGAAAGATGACCGGGAAGACCGTGCTCGCACTGGCCGTGATCGGCGTCGTGGTGCTGGTGGCGTTCATCGCCTACCGGCTGATCCTCGTCGAGCTGATCACCAGCCTGTCCCACAAGTAAGGGGGAGCGTTGCCGCAATCTCTGGGGCCGAGCCCCAGACCCCAGCCGGGGGACAAGCCCCCCTGGACCCCCCAAATGCGGCGCAGGCCCTTGCTGCCGGACACCATCGCGCCGTCCTGGCTGGTGGTGCAGGCGCTCGGCACGCTCTTCATCGCGGCGACGCTGCTGACGGCGCGCGAGCTGGACGCGCGGATCTGGGCTTGTTACGGCGTCTCCGCCGCGTGCTGGCTCGGGTTCGTCGTACTGGCGTACCGGCTGCCGCGGACGGCGGCGGTGCTGCTCGCGGTGGCCAGTGCGGTGCCGGCGGCCGTGCTCGGGTGGGCCGGGGACTCGTCAGCGATCGTGCTGTCCGTCGTGGCGCTGGGCCGGCTCGCGACGCTGGTCACGGTGGGTGTCGCCGCGATCGTCGCCATCGGTGTGGCCGACGTCGCGCTGGCGGTGGCGTCGTACGCCATCGCCGGGAAGAGCCTCGGGCTCGTCGACCTGGGCGTGATGCTGCTGCTCGTCCTGCTCGGGCTCAACCGGCGGCAGTACGAAGTGCAGGCGAAACAGGCGGAAGCGCTGCTGGAGCAGACGCGGCTCGCGCAGGCCGAGCAGTCCCGGGCCGCCGCGCTCGACGAGCGCACCCGGATCGCGCGCGAGCTGCACGACGTCCTGGCGCATTCGCTGGGGGCGCTGGGCGTCCAGCTCGAGCTGGCCGAGGTGCTGCTGGCCGAGAAGTCCGATGTGGACGGTGCGCTCGCGACCGTCCGGCGGTCCCGGCGCCTGGCCAACGACGGCCTGGCCGAAGCCCGCGACGCCGTCGCCGCGCTGCGCCGGGACGTCCTGCCGCTGGCCGACGCGCTCGCCGCGGTGGCGGCCGCGCACGCCCGTGACCACGGGGTTTCCGTGGCTTTCGCCGCCGAAGGCGCTTCCCGGCCGTTGCCGTCGGCCGCCGTCGTCGCGCTGGTCGGCACCGCGCGTGAAGCGCTGACGAACGCGGGCAAGCACGCGCCCGGTGCGGACGTCCGGATGCGGTTGACGTACGAACCCGGCGTCGTCCGGCTGGACGTCGTCAACACAACGAGCGACTTCACTCGAACAGGTGAAGGTTTCGGGCTGGCCGGGATGCGCGAGCGGCTCGCGCTCGCCGGTGGCACCCTGGCGTCGGGCCCGGAAGCCGGCCGGTGGCGTGTGCTCGCGGAGGTGCGGAGTTGATCAGGGTGGTCGTGGCGGACGACCAGCAAGCCGTCCGCGAAGGCCTGGTCGCGCTGCTCGGCCTGCTCGACGACATCACGGTCGTGGCCTCGGCGGGCAACGGCCGCGAAGCCGTCGAAACGCTGGTCACGCACCCCGCCGACGTCGTGCTGATGGACCTGCGGATGCCGGAGCTGGACGGCGTCGCCGCGACCCGGCTGATCCGGCGCGACCACCCCGGCACCGCCGTCGTCGTGCTGACGACGTACGCCGACGACACGTCGATCGCGGACGCGCTGCGTGCCGGGGCCCGCGGTTACCTGACCAAGGACGCCGGCCGCACCGAGATCGCCGCCGCACTGCGCTCCGCGGCCGCCGGGCAGGCGATCTTCACCGCCGCGGTCTCCGACCGGCTCGTCGCCGCGCTCGACGGCCGGCCCGCGTCGCGTGCCAAAGCCGAGCTGCCGGACGGCCTGACCGCCCGTGAAGCCGAAGTCCTCGGGCTGATCGCGCGGGGCCTGACCAACGCGGAGATCGCGGGCGAGCTGTTCATCGGCGAAGCGACCGTCAAAACCCACATCAACAACGCCTTCGCGAAGATCGGCGCCCGGCACCGCGCGGAGGCCGTCCGGTACGCCCTCGCCCATCACCTCTGAGATCACGTGCTGATGACAGCGGGCGGTGCCGGTGGCTGCGCGCACGGCGACTCGGCTACCTTTCTGCGGGTACGGCTCATGGGGAGGAATCGGGGATGACCAGCACTGCGACGGCGCCGGGTCCCCCGGCGCCCGCGTCCGGACCCGCGCCGCCGAAGCCACCGCCGGCGCCGGAGGGCCGCGACCGGGCCGGGGGCCGCAGCGGCTTCCTGGGCCTGCTGGACCTGCCTGGCCAGGGGATACGCGCGATCATCCGGTCCGCCGCGACCACCCCCGGCCGGCTCACCGTCATCGCCGTCGGGCTGGTGCTGCTGGCCCTGGTCGCCGGGCTCGTCGCGACGCTGTCGGTGCAGAACCGCGACGACACGATCACCGGCGTCATCGACCACCGCGAGCCCCTCGCCGCCGCGTCCCAGCAGGTCTACCGCTCGCTGTCCGACGCGGACGCGACCGCGGCGAGCGCGTTCCTCTCCATCGGCACCGAGCCGCCCGAACTCCGCCAGCGCTACGAGCGTGACATCGCCGAGGCCGGCGCGGCGCTCGCGAAGGCCGCTTCGGACTCCGGTGACGTCGCCGACGCCGCCGGTCCGGTCGACGTCCTGAACCAGCAGCTGCCCGTCTACACCGGCCTGGTCGAGACGGCGCGGTCGAACAACCGGCTCGGCTACCCGGTCGGCGCGTCCTACCTGCGCGAGGCGTCCGAGCTGATGCGGGCGAAGATCCTGCCCGCCGCCCAGGACCTCTACCGCGTCGACACCGAGAAGCTGATCGAGGAGCAGGACAGCGCCACCGGCTTCCCGTGGCTCGCCACGATCCTGGTGGTCGCCCTGCTCGCCGCGCTCGTCGTCGCCCAGATCTACCTGACGCGGCGGACGAACCGGCTGCTCAACGTCGGGCTCGTCGTCGCGACGGTCGCGGTCGTGCTGTCGCTGCTGTGGGGCGCGGTCGCGCTGGTCGTGCAGGGCAGCCTGGTCGGCGCCGGGCAGGACGACGGCTCGCACCGCGTCGACGTCCTCGTGCGCGCGCGGATCGCCGCGCTGCAGGCCCGCGCGGACGAGACGCTGACGCTGGTCGCCCGCGGCGACGGCGCGGCCTACGAAAAGGACTTCGGCACCAACGCCGTCCAGCTGGCCGGGACCGACGGCCAGGGCGGCCTGCTCGGCGAGGCCCGCAGCCTGATCTCCGACGGTGACGGCGCCGCGAAGGTCGTCGACGCGACGAAGGCCGCGAACGACTGGTTCAAGGCGCACAAGACGGTCCGGTCCCAGGACGACTCGGGGCAGTACCAGGAAGCTGTCGACTTCGCCGTGCTGGAGGACAAGACCGACGGCTCGGCCCCGGCGTTCCGGCGGCTCGACGACGCCCTCCAGGACGCGATCGACGTCGGGCGGCAGGAGTTCCTCGACAGCACCCACGGCGGCGACAGCGCGCTGACGCTCCTCGCGCCGGGCCTGGCCGTGCTGGCGATCGTCGCCGCGGCGGGGGCCACCATGGGAATCCGGGAGCGACTGAGGGAGTACCGGTGAGCAGGCGGGGTTACACGGTCCGGATCGGCGCGCTGGCGGTCGTCGCGATGCTGACGGCGGCCTGCGGGAGCCCCGGGAAACCGGTCGACCCGGCGCCGGTGAGCAACGCGGCCTGGCCGCAGCCCGCGCACGTCGGCGGCCCGGACTCGACGGCCGGCGGCGGCACCGACACCAGCTGCAACCCGCAGGCCAGCCTCGCGCCGAGCGGGACGTCCATCGCCGACGGCTCGACCATGGCGAAGATCAAGGAACGCGGGAAGCTGATCGCCGGCGTCGACCAGACGACGTACCTGTTCGGGTTCCGCAACCCGACCACGGGCAACATCGAGGGCTTCGACATCGACATGGTCAACGAGATCGCCCGGGCGATCTTCGGCGCGCCGGAAGGGCGTGTGCAGTTCCGCGCGATCCCGTCGTCGCAGCGCGAAGACGTCCTGACGCAGGGCCAGGTCGACATCGTGGTCCGGACCTACAGCATCACCTGCGCGCGCAAGGCGAAGGTCCAGTTCTCCTCCGTGTACTACAAGGCCGGTCAGCGGATCCTCGTCACCAAGGAGTCGAAGGTGACCAAGCTGGCCGACCTGAGCGGCAAGCGGGTGTGCGCGACGAAGAAGTCGACGTCGCTGGCGAAGATCGCGACGGACCCCGCGAAGCCGGTGCCGGTCTCGGTGGACAACTGGTCGGACTGCCTGGTGATGCTCCAGCAGGGCCAGGTCGAAGCCGTCTCGACCGACGACACCATCCTCGCCGGGATGGCCGCGCAGGACCCGACGCTGCAGGTCGTTGGCGACCAGTTCACCGAAGAGGACTACGGCATCGGCGTGCCGAAGGACAACACGGACATGGTCAAGTACGTCAACGCCGTGCTCGACAACATCCGCAACAGCGGCGCTTGGCAGGACAGCTACCGCAAATGGGTGGAGCCCTCGCTGGGGCCGGCGTCGCCGCCGTCGCCGCAGTACCAGTGAGCCGCTCGCGGCTAGGATCGGTCCTCGTACGTCGTCGGGGATCTGGGAGGTAGCAGTGTCTGAGGAGCCGCGCCGTCCTCGGCACGCCGCGCCGGACGACGAGCCGCAGGTGGCCGCGCCGAGCTGGCAGCCGCCGCCACCGGTGCGGTGGGAGACGCCGGAGCCGTCGATCTCCGGCCGCCTCGACGACACCGAACCGCCCGCCGCCGAGCGCACCGTCTTCCACGCGCCGGTCCGGCGTCCGCCGACTGCGCCGACACCGCCGCGTGGCCAGTCATCCTCCTCCTTCGTGCGCGGGCAGATCCCGGGCGCGGACGACCCGACCCGGCCGCCGGGCCGGATGAGCCCGGTGACCCCGCCGCCCGGCACGCCGCAGGTCGCGCCGCCCGTCGCGCCGTCGGTGGAGCCGACGCAGGCCGTCCGGGTGGATCCGAACGCGCCGCAGCCGACGAGCGTGCTCGCGGTGCCGACCCCGGAGACCCAGAGCATCATGCCGCCGGCCCCGCGGCCGGAGCCCGGACCGGGCGCGTTGCCGGACCCGGGCACCGAGAGCGTGCTGCCCGAGCGCAGCAGCGACGGGCGGCACACGGGCACCGGAACGGGCACGGGTACCGGAACCGGCAGTGGCAGCGCCGCGGTTTCCGGCTCCGGACCGTTCCCCGGCACTTCGCGGCGGACGTCGTCGCGCACGTCCCGCTCGCGCCGCGGCCGGCTCGGCGCCGGCCTGGTCGAGGTCCCGCCGGTCCCGGCGCGCGACCCGGCGTCCGCGGTGCTGACTAATCCGATGGTGTCGGAGGAAAAGCGCTTCTGCGGCAGCTGCAGTGCGAAGGTCGGTCGCGGCAAGGACGGCAAACCCGGTGCGGCGGAAGGAAAGTGCGAGAACTGCGGCACGTCCTTCTCGTTCGTGCCTAAGCTGCAGCCGAACGAGCTCGTCGGTGGGCAGTACGAGGTCCTCGGCGCGATCGCGTACGGCGGCCTGGGCTGGATCTACCTGGCACAGGACCACAACGTGTCCGACCGCTGGGTCGTCCTCAAAGGACTGATCGACACCGGCGACGCGACGGCGATGGCGGCCGCGGCCAACGAACAGCGCTTCCTGGCCGAGGTCGAGCACCCGAACATCGTCAAGATCCACAACTTCGTGCAGCACCCGGACCGCCAGAGCGGCACGACCGTCGGTTACATCGTGATGGAGTACATCGGCGGCCAGTCGCTGCGGCAGCTCGCGCTGGCGCACCACCGGGAAAGCCGGCGCCCGGAGCCGCTGCCGATCGGCCAGGTGCTCGCGTACGGGCTGGAGATCCTGCCCGCCATGGGTTATCTGCACAGCCAGGGCCTGCTCTACTGCGACCTCAAGCCGGACAACGTGATCCAGACCAACGAGCAGCTGAAGCTGATCGACCTGGGCGCGGTCCGGCGCCTCGACGACTACGAGAGCCCGCTGTTCTTCACGACCGGTTACAGCGCACCGGAACTGGCGACGCAGGGCGCGTCGATCGCGTCGGACCTGTTCACCGTCGGGCGCACGCTCGCCGTGCTGAGCTTCGAGTTCACCGGCTACACGAGCAAGTTCAAGACGACACTGCCCGGGTCGGACGCGGTCCCGCTGTTCGCGTTGTTCGGTTCGTACCACCGGTTCCTGAAGCGCGCGACGCACGCCGACCCGGACCGGCGGTTCCTCTCCGCCGAGGAGATGGCCGACCAGCTCACCGGCGTGCTGCGCGAGATCATGGCGCTCGGCACCGGCAAGCCGCGACCCGGCGCGTCCACGGTGTTCGGCCCGGAGAGCCGCACGTTCGGCGTGCAGCTGGTGGTGCCGGAGGCCGGCGGGAGTGTTCCGCTGCCGGGCGCGGCCGAGGTCGTCGCCGGCCTGCCGATCCCGCAGGTCGACACGGACGACCCGGCGGCGGGTGTGCTCGCCACGACGACGTCGCTCGAACCGCGTGGCGCGATCGAAGCGCTGGCCGGCGCGCCGCGGGAGTCGATCGAGGTGCGGCTGCGGATCGTCCGCGCCCGTATCGAGCTGGGCGAGCTGTCCGAGGCGCAGCGGCAGCTGCAGGCGGCGCAGTACCTGGCCATCAAGAACGGCTTCCCGCACGACTGGCGGATCGACTGGTACCGCGGCCTGATCGAGCTGGCGGGCGGCCGCTCGCGCGTCGCGCACGTCGCGTTCGAAGCGGTGTACGACGACCTGCCGGGCGAGATCGCGCCGAAGCTGGCGCTGGGCGTCAGCGCCGAAGGCGTCGGTGACTACTTCGCGGCCGCGCGGTTCTACGAGCTGGTCTGGCGCACGGACCGCAGCTACGTCAGCGCCGCGTTCGGCCTGGCCCGGGTGTACCTCGCGCAGGGTGCGCGGACCAGCGCGGTCGAGGTGCTCGAGATGGTGCCGTCGTCGTCGACGCACTACGTCGACGCGCAGGTCGCCGCGATCAAGATCAAGACGACCGCGACCCGGGCGGCGGGCAAGGAAGCACTGGTCGCCGAGCACGACCTGCTCGACGCGTCGGCCCGGCTGGAGCGCCTCCGCCTGGACGCCGAGCGCCGCACGAGCCTCTCGGCGGGCGTGCTCGAAGCCGCGTACGAGTGGCTTCGCGGCCCTCGCCAGGGCCCGCCGACGCCGGGAGCGCGGGTGCTGGGCTGCCCGCTGGAGGAGCGTGAGCTGCGCTTCGGCCTGGAGCGCTGCTACCGGGCCCTGGCGAGGCTGGCGGCAACGGTCGAGCAGCGCGTGGAGCTGGTGGACAAGGCGAACGCCATCCGCCCCCGCACCCTCACCTGAGCGTCACTTTCCCCGGGAAAGGTGCGCCGGAGGGCCCCTGGGGCGTCACTTTCGCTAGGAAAGATACGTACGGGGCACTTTCTCCGGGAGAGTGACGCGCGTCAGGGGTTGATCTCCCAGTCGCCGCGTTCGCGCTGGTTCTTCTCGTGCTGGGCGGCCAGCTTCTCCAGCGCCTGCGGGTCGCCGTGGTTGGAGAAGTGGTCGAAGCCCACCACGATGAACAGCGCGCGGGCGCTCACCGCGATCGGGCCGTCCTCGGCGTCGAGGCGGCCGTCCGCGCTGACGTAGATCTTGCGGCCGGCGATGCCGTCGAGGTGCGCGGTGATGAACAGCGTCGAGCCGACCGGCACCGGGCGGCGGAAGTCCGTCTCCAGCTTCCCGGTGACCGCCGGGCGGCGCATCAGGTTGCCCACCGTCGAGCCGAGCGCCTCGTCGAACGCGCAGGCCAGGAGACCGCCGTGGGCGAGCCCGGGCGCGCCCTGGTGGGCCGCGGTGACGGTGAACCGCGAGTGCACGACCTGGCCCTCGCCGACGGTCGAGCGCAGGTGCAGCCCGGCGTCGGCCTCGTCACCGCAGCCGAAGCACTCGCCGAAGTGCACGCCCAGCTCGGTGCCGGGTTCCGGCGCCTTGGGGTGCGGGACCGCCGGCTCCACCGGTACCGGCGGCCAGGGTTGAGAAACACGACTCATGCGCTGACGTTAACTCGCGGGTAGTCGTCCGCTTCGTCCGGCCCGCGACGTGACCGGGCAACCTACACCTCTCAGTAGCCGGAAAGTTCCCCACTGTAGAGATTCTCCGGCTCAGACTGCCGACCTGCGGCAACCGGTCGAGACTGGCTGGATGAGCTCGAACGGCCCAACGGGCACGCTACGGAGGAGGTCGTCGCCGGCATGAGCGAACCAGCAGCTACGACGGGCAAACCGGAAGTGGACGAGAGAACCGTCAAGCGCGCCGTGTGGGCGTCCGCGATGGGCAACGCCACCGAGTGGTACGACTACGGCGTCTTCACGTCGGGCGCGATCGCCGTCAGCATCGGCTCGGAGTTCTTCCCCGGCGACGGCAACGCCGTGCTCAAGTCACTGGCCCTGCTGGCGGTCGGGTTCATCGTGCGGCCGTTCGGCGGGGCGTTCTTCGGCCCGCTCGGGGACAAGATCGGCCGCCAGAAGGTCCTGGCCATCACGATCCTGCTGATGTCGGGCTGCACGTTCCTGGTGGGCGTCCTGCCGACTTACTCCGGCGGCTACAGCATGGGCATCGCGGCCCCGATCGCCATCCTGCTCCTGCGCATCATCCAGGGCTTCTCCACCGGCGGTGAGTACGGCGGCGCGGCGACGTTCATCGCCGAGTACTCGCCGACGAAACGCCGGGGCTTCTTCGGCAGCTTCCTCGAACTGGGGACGCTCGCCGGGTACGTGCTCGGCAACCTCGTGGTGCTCGCCGTGACGCTCTCGCTGTCGGCCGACCAGGTCGACGCCTGGGGCTGGCGGATCCCGTTCTTCGTCGCGCTGCCGCTGGGCCTGGTCGGGCTCTACCTGCGGAACAAGCTCGAGGACACCCCCGAGTTCCGCCGGCTGGAGGCCTCCGGCGAGAAGCCGCGCAAGGCGCCGCTCAAGGAGATCTTCACCCGCAACTGGCGGATGATCCTCAACCTGATCGGCATCGTGCTGCTGCTGAACGTCGCGGACTACCTGCTGCTGACCACGATGCCGACGTACTTCACGGAAACGCTGAAGATCAACGACAACACGTCGACGCTGATCATCATCGCGGTCGAGGTCCTGCAGATGGCGATCATCGTGCCGCTCGGCGCACTGTCCGACAAGATCGGCCGGAAGCCGCTGCTGCTCACCGCGGCCATCGGGTTCCTGGTGCTGAGCTGGCCGTCGCTCAAGCTGATGCAGTCCGGCAGCATCCTGTGGCTCTTCGTCGGGTTCCTGATCGTGGCGATCCTGCTGGTGCTGATGCTCGCGGTGATCGGCTCGACGTTCCCGGCGATGTTCCCGACCCGCGTCCGGTACGGCTCGTTCGCGATCGGCTACAACATCTCGACGTCGCTGTTCGGTGGTACCTGCGGTGTCATCGTGACGGCGTTGATCCAGAGCACCGGCAACCCGGACTGGCCCGCGTACTACCTGATGGCGGCGGCCCTGATCGCGATCATCCCGATCATCAAGATCCCGGAGACGTCGCAGGTGCCGATCGAGCAGATCGACACCGAGGACAGCGGGGGCGGCAAGTCCCTGACCGGCGCGTCCGCTCAGCGTTGAGCGGTCCCGCGCCTCGAAATACGTGTGCCCCGTCCGGATCACCGGGCGGGGCACACGTGCGTCGTGGGTCAGCGAGACGTCGTCCGCGGTGCTTCCGGGGCCGTCTCGGTCGGGTTCGCGGACGGCGGCGGCAGCGAGACCGACGAGGGCTGCTTCGACTTCCGGGTGGTCGCGGCGACCGGCGGGCTCGACGGCCGTTGCGTGCTCGGCACCGAGCGACCCGGCTGGGCCTCCGGCGGCGCGATGGACGTCGCCGGCACCTCCTCCTGGGACGGTATCGGCCGCGGCGACGGGGGAGCGGTGGTGCCGATCGTGGACAGGCCGGGGTCGGCGGGCTGCACCGGGTCCGGCGGCCCGAGGCGGTGGCCGGCCAGGAAACCGGCCACCGCGAGGATCACCGCCGTCGCGGTCGAAGTGCCCACGACCGCCAGGCGCTTGCGCCGCTGCCGGATCCGGCCGCCGCGTTCGATCACGTCGGCGGCTTCCAGCCGCATCGGCGGCGTGTCACCGGTCGCGCCGGTCAGGATCACGCGGACGTCGTCTTCGGGGTCCACGTTCGTCACCTCCCCTCCGTGGGTGCGCTGAACGTCAGCGCGGTGTAGTGCGGGCCGAGCCGGTTGCGCAGGGTGGCCAGGCCCCGGGAGGCCTGGCTCTTCACCGTGCCGGTGCTGCAGCCGAGCGCCTTCGCCGTCTCCTCGACGCTCAGGTCCTCGAAGTACCGCAGCACCAGCACGGCGCGTTGCTTGGGGGCCAGCACGGCCAAAGCCTGCCGGACCAGCGTGTCCTGCTCGCTCCCGGCTTCCGCCGGGAGCTCCGGCAGGGTGTCGGTGAGCCGCTCCCGTTTCCACCTGCTGCGCCGGTGCTCGGCGAGGAACGTGCGCAGCACGACCTTGCGGGCGTAGGCGTCCAGGGTGTCGTGGCGCGACAGCCTCGGCCAGGCGAGGTACAGCTTGATCAGGGCCGCCTGCGTGAGGTCTTCGGCTTGGTGCCAGTCACCGCAGAGCAGGTACGCCGTGGACCGGAGGCTGTGCGCGCGCTCGCCGAAGTACCGGGCGAACTCGCCGTCCCACGGCGAGCCCGGCCCGGTCGACGGACGGGAGCGGGTGATCACCTGACTACCGGGTCACCCCGATGGCCGGCAGGTGCAGATCACCGGTCGGGCCGGCCGGAACGGCGCGGGGGACGCGCGGAGCCTGCTCGGCGCGCGGGGCCTTCGTCGTCGCCGGGACGGCGCTCGGCGCCGGCAGGGGCTTGCGGGTGGACTGGGGCGGGACCGGAGCCTGGGTCGGCGGCTCGGCCGGCCGGGTCGTCGCCTGGGGCGGCGCGGTCGGCTGCGACTGGGCCATGGCGACGCCACCGGTCAGGGCGCCACCGGCGAGCACGAGCGCGCCGAGGGACAGGGCGATGCGGATACGCAAGACAGCTCCTCATTCTCGCGGACGCGGCTGTCGATCGCCGCGCCTCTGCCCGTAGTCATGCGGTGGGTGCTCACCGGGGTTGCATCGGATTCCCGGGTTTCGCGGAAAGCACGAACGGCCGGGAAGTCCGCACTGGACTTCCCGGCCGCCCGGTGTTCCTCGAAGGTCTTTCTCAGCCGGCGAGCGCCGACAGCTTCTGCCAGCTCGCCCAGTCGTAGGTCCAGTCGCTGTAGTCGCCGTCCTTGGCGGTCAGCGTCTGGGTGCTGCCGGTGATCTCGACCGGGTCGCCGGTGAGCACGCCGTCGTAGTACTCCTTGGCGCGCGCGGGCGACAGGTTCAGGCAGCCGTGCGAGATGTTCTTCTTGCCCTGGGCCCAGACCGACGCGGCCAGGCCGTGGATGAACTCGCCGTTGTTGGAGATCCGGACCGCCCACGGCACCACGACGTTCTCGTAGTGGTACTTCGGGTTGCTCATCGCGTAGGTGGACTGCTTGCCCATCACGACGTGCGTGCCGCTGTGGGTGACGCGGCCGGGGTCGGAGTCGAGGCCGTAGCTCACCGGGTAGTCCGCGATCTGCTGGCCGTCCCGGATGACCTGCATGGTGTGCTGCGTGGTGTTGCCCTTGACGATCTGCGAGCGCCCGATCGCGAAGCTGGCCGACACGTCCTGCTTGCCGTACACGCCTTCGCCGATCTTGACGCCGTAGATCTTGGCGTTGACCTTCACCTGCGTGTTGGGCTTGAAGTACTCCTTCGGCCGCCAGTGCACCGAGGTGTCGCCGTCCAGCCAGGCCCAGGAGCCTTCGGTCTTCGGCGTCGTCTCGACGGAAAGCGCCTTCTCGACGGAGGCCTTGTCGGTGACGCGGCTCGGGAAGCTCAGGGCGATCGGCATCGCGATGCCGTACGTCTGGCCGTCACCGACGTTCAGGCTGGCCTGCGTCTGCCGCTTCGGCTTGACGGTGGTGAACGTGCCGCCGATGGGCACGTTCTTGCCGTCGGCGCCCGCGGCCTGGCCGGACCAGGTGTAGGTCTTGCCGTAGCCGAGCTGCTCGGTGGTGTTCCAGGTCTTCTTGTCCGCCGACGTCTGCCCCTGGACCTGCTTGCCGTCCGGGTTGGTCAGCGTGACCGACAGGATCGTGCCGCTGTCGACCTTGACGCCGACCGGTTCGCCGGGCGCGACGTCCTGCGCGCCCGCGGCCGGTGTCACCGCCAGCTTCGCGGGCTGCGCGGCGGGCGCCGGCGCCGGTGTCGGGCCCCCGCCCGACGTCCCGCTCGCCGACACCGTGGGTTCACTGCTGCACGCCCCCAGCGCCAGCACGGCGACCAAGCCCAGTACCACAGCCGCGCCCCGGCGCCGCGTGGAAGTCCTCACCGTCACTGCCAATCCCCTTTGCCCCTTTGGTGCTTCCCCTCTTACGAGACGCCTCGCGGACCTCGAACGTTGAGCGGTGTTCGAGTGACGAGCGTCACACTCGCCCGGAGGGGCTTATACAGAGGGGGCACGACCGACTCCGAGCCGTATCCGGTGATCACGGAGCCGATGTGCCGCGCAAGACTAACCGGTGGGTCCGACAGAAGCGGGTGCGGAGCCCTACGACGTTCCGGTGACCTTGGCCCGTGCAGGCGTTTTTCGCCTCGATCACGGGGTTCAACTTTGGCCAGATCCCGGTAGTCTGCTCGGAGGCCGTCGTTTTGCGTGTTCGTGGCTTCACACTCGCGGAACTTCTGACGCGAGCCATGGAGCCGACACGCTCTTGACTCGACTCGTTGGAACCGCCCGGGACGGCCGGGGTGCCGCTTCGGTGGCATTCGAAGCGGATCTGTGCAACGAGGAGAACAGCGGTGGCGCAAGGCACTGTGAAGTGGTTCAACGCGGAGAAGGGCTTCGGCTTCATCGCGCAGGACGGCGGAGAAGGCGACGTGTTCGTGCACTACTCGGAGATCGAGGGCCGCGGCTTCCGCACCCTCGAGGAGAACCAGCGAGTGGAGTTCGAGGTCGGCCAGGGCCAGAAGGGCCCGCAGGCCCAGAAGGTCCGCGCGATCTGAGACCGAGGCTTGTTCCGGTCAGCCCACCGCGCTCCGCACACAGACCCGCTGGTTCGTGCGCACGCCCTTGCGGCGGGCGACGGCTGAACAAGTCTCGCAGGCCCTTTGCGTCTCTCAAGGCCTGAGTGAAGGGCCCCCGGCTTCCGCCGGGGGCCCTTTCTCATGAGTTCTAGCGGGTCAGCGCCGTCCGACGGCCGGCGCGTCGAACGCGTCGGCGGGGAAGTGGAACTCGTCGGTGAGGTCGGTGACCTCTTCGGCCCCGACCTGCCGCTGGTCCTGGAGGGAGGCGGCCTGCCCCTCCCAGTTGAGCCGCTCGAGGATCCACTCCTGAGCGAGGGCCTGGGGCGAGATGCCGCGGGCCTCGGCGACGTCGGTGAGCTGCTTGCTGGCGATGAGGCTCATGCGCAGCTGGAACACCTGCGCCTCACCGAAGCGCTTGCCGGTCCCGGTGCTCTCATTGTCCGCATCAGGCGCCAGGGCGGCCAGGTAGCTCGTGAGTTCCTTGTCCTCGACAACACCGTCGTCGGCGGTCTTGGCGGCACCGCGGTGACGCCCGGAGGACACTGCCTTGAGGTTCGTGCGGCTGCCTAAGCGGCCGAGTGAGGGAAGGGGCACGAGCCACACGATAACGGTTGGGTCTCACCACACAAACCACTGTGAGCCACGACACGCCCCTTTATTTACCCGATCAGCCCAACCCCCACCTGAACAGCCCAACCCTAGATAAACGCACCGCAATCAGTCACTAACAGTACGAGTCGATCACCCAAAGAAACAACGCAAAAATAAGGGTGGTTTGGTGACCGGGTAAACGCTGGAAGTCCGGCGGCCGCACCGTGGGGGGTCCGGGGGGCTCGGCCCCCCGGGAGATACGCCGAAATGACCGGGGAGCGAAGGGCGAAGCCCGAAGCCCGAAGCCCCCCGAGAAATGGAGGACCCCCGCGCCAGGGGGAGGAACGCGGGGGTCGGAGGGGATCTCCACAGGCGCTGACCGGGGGTGTGTCAGCACCTCGATTGTTGCACGAGTTGCGTGGTTGGGCGAGTGGACAGCGGGAAATTTCCGCGTGGGGTGTCACTTTGCGCTGGGGTGACGTTCGTTCGGGTGGTGTTGTTCTCCGGTCGTGCTGATTGCGCTGCGTTGAGCGGAGCGTGGCCTCAGGTTCACTCTCCGGGGGGCTGTGTGTGGCGCCCGGCGCTGGTTAGCCTCGCGGCCAAGTTGTTGTGAGCCGTGTGGAGGGGCTATGAGCGGGTCTGTCGAAGTGCGGGAGTTCCTCCTTCGGTACGAAGGTGCCGATGGGGGTGGTGCCGCGCTCGCCGGGGGTTTGCCGGCGCAGCGCAGTGGTGCCGCTGATACGCAGCGGGTGTCGGACGACCAGGTCCGGCGGGCGCGGCTGGCCGTGGCGAACGGTGCGCTGGGGGTCGACGACTGCGTCCAGCTGCTGGAGATGCTCGGGTTGAACCTGGATGAAGACGGGCAGGCGCCGGTCCAGCGGTGAGGTGGTCGGCGGGTCCGGCGGCCCAGGTGGTCGCCGCCGGGCCTTTCCGGTGATGTTCGTGCAGGTTGCCGCCCGTTTCGGGCAATGAATCCCAGGTCTTCGCAGGATCCTTGACGCTGGTTTCGTAACAGTGTTACGTTTGCTGCGTCGAAAGGGGCCGGACATGCTGGCGATCGAGGAAGCGGCCGGGTTGGCGAACCGGATCCGCCCGGTGGTGCAGGTGCTGGGCGGCAGGTTCATGACGTCGCCGGAGCTGGCGGCGGTCGAAGCCGAGGTGGGCCTGCCGCCGCGTTCGCTGTACGTGCGAGGCCGCTCGGCGGTGCTCGGCGACGTCCCGCCGAAGGTGGCCGCGGAGCTGTTCGGCATCTTCCCGCACTGGCTGTTCGACTTCGTCCTGCCGCCGGCGACGGCGGCCCTGGACGCACCCGCCGCGGTCCGCGCCTACGCGGAGTCATCGGCGCGCTGGTCCCGCGTCAGCCTTTCGGCCGCACCGGAGCCGGGTCGCCTGGCGGAGCTGTTGTTCCGCGTGGTCGACACGGCGGACGCGAGCGGCCTCGCGCTCTTCGCCGGCTGGAAGAACGCCCCGCGCCCGGAGGGCGACGCGGAACGGCTGGGCTTCGCCCTGGTGGTCTTCCGCGAGCTGCGCGGCGGCCTGCACTTCGCGGCGCTGCGGGCCGTGGGCCTGTCGGTGCCGGAAGCGGTGGTGGCCGACCCCGAGGGCGGCCGCGAGCGCCTGCTGCGCACGGCGTGGCCCGCGGAGGCGGCCGACGAGCTCGTGGCGTCCGCGGCGCGCAAGCCGGACCTGCGTGATCGCTGGCACCGAGCCGAGGCGCTGACCGACGAGCGCGTCGGCGAGCTGCTGACGCCGGCACTGACGGAGCCCGAGCGCGCCGAGTTCGGCCGTCGCCTGGTGGAGCTGGCGGAGTTTGCGCAGGTCCCGGCTTTGCCGAGGGGTTAAGGAACCCCCGGTGCAAAGGGGTGGTGGCGTGCCCTATGCTTGTAATCGCTCCCGGGGGACAACCTGAGAGCGCGGTCGGTCGGTTAGCCGAAACTGATCGGGCTCCCATCGTCCAGCGGCCTAGGACTCCGCCCTTTCAAGGCGGCAACGCGGGTTCGAATCCCGTTGGGAGTACGCAGTACAGTAGTAAAGGAACGAAAGCAGTACGCAAGGCCCTGTGGCGCAGTTGGTTAGCGCGTCGCCCTGTCACGGCGAAGGTCGCGGGTTCGAGTCCCGTCAGGGTCGCAAGATCGTTCGGCTCCAGGCCGGCGTTCCCGGCCAGGTAGCTCAGTTGGTACGAGCGTCCGCCTGAAAAGCGGAAGGTCGCCGGTTCGACCCCGGCCCTGGCCACCGCTCTGAGCAGTACAAACAGCCCCCACCGGACACGGCGGGGGCTGTTTCGTTGTTGGCCCGTCTCAGTTTCCGTCTCAGTTCCGGCCTACGCGGCCTTCCAGAAGAAGCTGTTGATCTGCTGCGCGACGTTCGACTGCATCGCCTCGGTGACGTGCTGGTAGCGCTTCGCCTGGCTGCTGTTGGACCAGCCCATGATCTCCATGACGATCCTCTGGGGCACCCCGAGTAGCAGGAGCACGGTGGCCGCGGTGTGGCGTGCGTCGTGCAACCGACCTTCCCGGACGTCGGCGGCTTCGAGCAGGGCCTTCCACTCGTCGAGATCGCGGCGCGGGTCGATCGGCCTACCGGTGGGCTGGGTGAACATCCACCCACCTTCCTGCCACTCTGACCCCGCGAGCTCTCGCTCTGCCGCCTGCTGCTGTTCGTGGAGCATGAGCAGGTCGAACAGCTGGTCCGGGACAGCGAACCCGCGCCGCCCGGCCTTCGATTTCACCTCGACTTCGACCAGGCCCCCACCATGCCGTTGTGGGCACCAGCGGGCGTGCGTCGTGCAGCCGGACGGGCACGGCGACGGACAGGGCTTGCGGTGGTGCCGTTTGCAGCCTTCTTTGCACGGCTTCGTCTTGTGGTACTTCGCGCCGCACGCGTGCGGGTCGCTGCAGCCGTGCTGCCACGTCTGGCGCTGGAGCTGCTTCGCGACCCGCAGGCGCTTGGTCTTCCGGTTCAGTCGGTCCCATTTGAAGCCGATCGTCTCGCCCTGGCGCGTGCCCAAGACCAGCGCCACCACGAAGCGCACACCGTTGCGGCGAGCCAGGGCAGCCACCAGCAAGCGCTCGATCTCGTCCTCGTCGTACGGCTCGATCTCTTCGTCTTCGACCCGTGGCGCTTTGGCTCGCGCGACCGGGTTCCGCTTGATGACGTCCCGATTTTCGGCCTCGCCGAACGCGGTCCTCACGGTCCGGTGCACCTGGTGAACGGTGGCTGGCTTCAGGCCCGTGGCGAGCATCCTGCCGTAGAGCTTTTCGAAGTGGCCAGGCTCGGTGAGTTCCATCCAGTGCTCACCGAGTCCCGGGATGAGGTGCCGGTACACCGCAGTGCGGTAGCCCTGGAGGGTCTTGTATCGGCAGGTCAGTGGCGCGATGTCCTCAATCCAGTGCGTGAGCCACTGCCGGACTTTCCACCTGCCCTGACCGGGCTTGCCGGCAGTCCCGTCCTTGCGCTCGGCTTCCAGCTCGCGGACGCGATCGATGACCTCGGTTTCGGTCTTGCGTTCGACGTGTCGTCGGTCCGGGGATCCGTCGTCGCGGACGCCCATGGTGACGCGGCCGTGCCACTTTCCGTCTTTCCCTAGGTAGATGGTGCTGGCGCCGTTCGGCGCGCGAGTGCCTTCGGCGCGGTTCTTGCGGGGCATTGGGTTCCTTTCAGGCGGCGGTCGAGACGGCGCCGAGCTGGTCGACGTAGGCGGCGAGTGCGACGACCGGAATGCGCCGCAGGTGACCGATCCGGACGGTGGCGATTTCTCCGGCCTTGATCAGGGCGTACATGGTGGTTCGGCCGATGCTGAGCTGTTCCGCGGCGGCTTCGACGGTCAGGAGGGTCCGGGGGCCGGTAGGCGTGGCGGTGTCCAAGGGGTGCTCCAGGTGGCGTGGCGGGCGAGGCGACGGGGCATGAACACGGCGTTCTCCTTCGGTCGGTCGATGTGATCGGCGATTAGGGGTGTCACAGGTGGTGTCACATCTGTTTGTGCTGGTCAGGGTGGGTTGAGTGACGGAGTGGCAGGTGTGACACCTGCGGGGTGGTCTCGGGTGTCACACCGGTCGGGGACGTGACAACGTGCAGGTCAGGTGGCTACTCGTCGTCTTCTGGCTCGATAGCGAGGAGGTGGTTGTCTTCTCGGCCGATCCGCACGGCGGAGTCGTGGTCGACCTGGGTGAGGCCACGGCGGTCGGAGTCCGGGGAGAGGTGGACCCGCCCGGTCCGCGTCATGGCCTGCAGGGCTTTGTCGACCTCCTCCCGCGGGAGCGTGGCTCCGAGTCGCTCGCGGACGTCGCTGAGGCGCACCCAGCCCTGAGGCCTGCTGGCCAACTCGCGGTAGACGTCGCGGACGCGCTGCTCGGCCGTTGCGGGCGGTCGGGATTCGGCGCGTGCCGTCTCGGCCACCGGCGTCGCGTCGCTTGGGGTCGGGGACGTGACAACCTGCTGCTCACGGCGTTTCTGCTCGGCTCGGATCTCGTCATAGGTCCGGGACGGGGTCAGCGGATCTCGCAGGACTTGGGCGAGGTCGTCGTCGGTGGCGTTGCCGACGCCGGCGGTCTGGACGCGGTCCTTCGCGCTGGTGTCGCGTGGCTGCTCGATGGCGATGAGGTGCTGAGATTCTCCGGAGTAGTCGACCGCGGCGGCGTGGTCCTCACTGGTCAGAGCCTTGCGGTTGTCTTCGGGCACGAGGTGAACGTTGGGGTTCGTGCGCGCGAGCTCCTTCAGGGCGCGGCTCACTTCGTCGTGGTCGACGTCCCCGAGGGCTTTCCGGACGTCGATGATGCCGACCCATTCGCCTTGCGCGGCCAGCTTGGCCACCGCGTCGCGGACGCGGTCCTCGGTCGACCCGGACGGCGCGTCGGCCGGTTCCGGTTTGCTGGGCTGGGGTTCGGGCTTCGGCATGGGCTTCTCCGGTGCGGTCGGTTCGGGCGTGGCAGGCAGCTGCCCGGCGAAGGTGCCGACGACATTGGGTGCGGGTGGCGGGGTGCCGGTGACGGCGGTGTACTTGGCTTCGGCCGCGGCGACCTGGTCCGGGTCACCGGCGGCCCAGGCGGCGTCCAGGCCGCGGCGGGCGCGGGAGCGGGCCTGCCGGGCGCGGGCGTCGGCGGCTCCGCAGCTGCGTCCGCTGCACCGGCGGCCACCTTCAGCGGATGAACGGCACATCCGGGTCTCCTTTCGGTCTGGTGAACTGGGTTTTGTCACGTCCCTGCCTGCTTAGGCGGCCGCGGCGCGGGTGGCGGCGAGGTGCGCGAGCAGCTGGGTGCCGATGTGGCGGGCGTAGGCGGGCGGGATGCACTCGCGGATGCCGTTGCGGTTCATCCACGGGACGCCCATGTCGGCGCGGACATAAGGGACGCCGGAGAAGTTGCCGACCGCGTGATACCAGTCCCCGGGCTCCAGCGGGCGGCCCATCTTGACCAGGTGGTCCCCGTGGGCGGCGTGCCCGGGGGCGGTGAGCGGCCAGTTGGTCTCGAACAGCCGGTGCCGATAGGTGCGCAGCCCGAACCCGGCCATGGCACCGCACAGCAGCACGGGGTTGCGGAGTTCGGCGCGGGCTTCTTCGACGTTCTCGATCACGTACGGCTTCCCGAGCCCGGCCACCACCTCGCGGAACTGGGCGATCAGGCGCGGGTGGTCGTTGCCGTGGATGCGGTGGGTCAGGGAGTAGCCCTGGCACGGCGGCCCGCCGGCGACGGCGGCGTAGGTGTGGCCGTGCTCGCGGGCGTAGGCGATCGCGTCGCCCTGCACGAACGTGAACGGGAACCGGGGCTGGGGTTTGCAGTCGACGCCGGTGACGTCGAACCCGGCCTGCCAGTAGCCCATCGCTTCCCCGCCCTGGCAGCAGAACCCGATCAGGATGCAGGGCCGCGACCCGGGACCGGTCCACGGGAGCCGGGCCGGGAGGGTGAACGTGTCCATTGTGGTCCTTCCTCGATGCGGTGAGCTGGGGTTTGTCACGTCCCCACAGGCGGGCGGCCGGTAGCGGTGGTGACGGCTCGGGGTGTGACAGGCCTGCGGGGTGTCACACCTGCTGTCACACCTGTTTGTGCTGGTCAGGTGCCGTCGAGGGACAGTGGTGACAGGTGTGACACCTCGGGTGTGTCCCTGTTGTCGCTGGTGCCGGGGGCGCTGTAGGTGCCTGCGGGCGTCTTGTGCAGCTGTCCCGCGTCAGCCATGCGCGTGCAGGTCTTGCGGACGGTGTTTGGGTTGGTGTCGAGCGCTTCAGCGATCCGCGCGGGCTTGAGCGGTCCGTGCTCGCGCAGCAGGCGCAGGATGTCCGCTCGGGTGTCGGCGACCAGGTGATCCGCGGCGGGGCCGTCGAGCTTGGTCCAGGCGCCGGCGGTCGCGTCGAAGGACATGGCGTAGTCGGCTTCTTCTACGTCGCGGCCGGTCACGTGCAGCACCCCGTCCGCCTGCCCCCGGCCGCGTTCGAGTACGAGCGTGGCGTCGACGGCGCCGGTGATGCCCGCGGTGCCGGAGACGAGGTTTTGCCAATCTTCGGCGCTCTGCTTGCGGACGTGGTGGATGAGCAGGAACGGGACGCTGTAGTGGTCGGCCAGCTGCTTGAACCGGCCGGCCGCGGCGTAGTCGGCGCTGTAGGCCGAGGACCCGGCCGCGTCCGTGCCGCGCATCTTCTCGAAGGTGTCGATGATGACCAGGCGGGCGTGCGGGTTCTCCTCCAGCCACTCGACCAGCACGGCGTCCCCGCCGTTCGTCATGGTGGGGCAGGCGGTTTCGAGGGTGAGCAGCGGCGCGGCCCGGCCGCCGGCGGCGAGCATCTGCCGCCGCCGGCGCTGCAACCGGCGTCCGGTGTCCTCCAAGGCGCAGTACAGGACCGGGCCGCGCTCCACCTCGATCGAGCCCAGCACGGGGTCGCCGTTGGCGATGGCGGCGCCGGTGCCGAGGGAGAACCATGACTTGCCCAGCTTCGGCGCGCCGGCCAGCAGGTTCAGCCCTTCCGCGAGCAGGCCGGGCACGGCCCACTTCGGCGGCGGGAACTCCTCTCGCATCAGCTCCGCGTCCGTCCACCGGGTGCGGCGGGCAGGTGGTGCCGGGACGGCGGCCAAGGGCCGGGGCGTGGTCATGGTTCGGACCTCCAGGGACGTGACAACGTGCAGGTCAGGCGATCCGGCGGGGACGGTTCGCGCCGGCACGAAGTCCGGACGTGATCGCGGTTTCGGCCTCGCGGGCGGTGAAGTGCCGCGTGCCGATGTGCCGCCCGGCCGCGGTCATCAGCGCCGCACGGACCTCGTCTTCGGTGAGCGCGTTCCCCTCGACCAGCTGCCCGAGCGCGACCGCCGCGGCGTAGAGCGTGGCGTTACGGCTGGTCTTGGCGTCGGCGACCTTCCCGGCTTCGGCCCGCACCGCGGCGTCGAGGTAGCGCGAGCGGCGGTCGCCGGCCGGGCGAATCGGCACCACCGGCGCCGCGGGCAGCGGCGCCGGGGTGAGCCGGGAGACCAGCCATCGCGGGAGCTCCGCCACAGTGCCGTCCCACAGGAAGCCGTAGCGCCCGGCCGGGGTGGTGGTGCCGACGCCGGCGACGTAGCCGCCCCACGCGCGGGTGTCGACCTTCCAGCCGAGCCCGTTTCCGCGCTCCCCGCTGGTGTTCCGTAGTGTCACGTCCCCCGGCACCCGGTAGTACAGGTGCAGCCCACCCGAGGGCGTCCGAACCGTGAGGGTGTCCCCGGGCAGCTCCTGCCCGGCCTCGTCGGCGACGACGGCGAGCACGTCCTCACCGGACCGGGCGCCGGCCGCAGCCCACCGCTGCGGGATCTCCTCGCCGGGCTTGGCGGTGTCGAGGTCGAGCACGCACAGCCCGGACGGGCCGGTCGCCACGCCGATCCCGTACGGGGCGTGCGTCCACGCGGCCCGGATCTTGCTGGGGTCGGTGGTGGCGCGCTGCTCCCACGTCCGGTGCCCGCCGGCGCACCGCCCGGTGCCGGGGCACCGGTCCTCCGGGTGCCCGGCCGGGCGCTTGCTGCCCGGCCGCAGCGGGAAGACGTGCCAGCCGCGGGCCGCGGCGTCCAGGGCGGCGTCCAATGTGGTCGTGTCCATCGTGGTTCCCCCGTTCAGTAGAGCGACGTCGTGACGGGCAGGGCGCCGGGCGTGCCGGCCGGGACGGGCGCGTACATCACGTCTCCGTCCGGGAAGCCGGGAACCGGGTTCAGCACCCACCCGGTGTCCAGGTCCGCCGGGCTCTGCGCGGTCGGGCCGTCGTGGTCGTCGACCGCGACGGCGTACTCGCGCATGAGGTCCAGTGCCTGCTCGCGGGTGCACGGCCCAAGCACGTTGTAGTTGCCGTCCTCGTCGATCCAGACCCTCAGCCCGGTTGCCGTGGTCATCGGACCTCCCCGGGGGTGAAGTGGGTCAGCGTCGCGGCGGCGTCGGCGAGGATGTCGGCGTGGTCGAACGCGAGGGCTTCGCGGTTGCGTAGCAGCCACGGCACAGGCACCCACGCGGCGGCCGCGGCGTCGTCGCCGGCGGTGGGCTTGACCTGGTGGCGGACGACGGTGAAGAACGCGACGGTGACGTAGCGGCCGCGGGGGTCGCGGTCGGGCTGGTCGTAGATCCCGAGCTGACGCAGGTCGGACAGGCGCAGCCCGGTTTCCTCGGTCAGTTCGCGGGCCGCGGCGGCGCGGAAGGTCTCGCCGGGGTCGACGTGCCTGCCGGGGAACGCCCACTGACCGCGGAAGGGCTCCCAGCGGCGCTGGATCATCAGGATGTGCCAGACGTCGTTGTGGCGGGCGAACGCGAGCACGTCGGAGGTCAGCCGGACCGTCTCATCGGTGTGTTCCATCGCGTGTGTCCTTTCCAGACAGTTATCTGGGGTTGTCGTGTCCCTGTCGTGAGCAGGGCATTTGTGTGGCGGGCTCAGGTGGTGGGGTTGTCGCGCCGGTGGACGTAGCCGACCTGGAAGGCGACGCGTTCGCCCGGAGCGGTCGGGCCGCTGGGTTCGGTGATGTCGTCGCTGTGGTGGACGGTGTAGTGGCCGCTGGCCATCGCGGTCTGGACCTGCTCGTGCACCTGGCGCAGCTGGTCGGGCAGGCCCGCCGGGATGGGGCCGCCGCCCATGACCACGGTCGCGCCGTTGACGGTGTGGGCCTGTATTCCCACGACCGCGCCGGGTGCGGCGTTGTTGACGTTGGTGAACGTCGTACCGTCCGACGTGGTGGTGTGGCTGGTGGTCTGCGGTCCGTCGCGGTCGGCGCCGTGTGCTTCGTCGGAACTGCTCGGGCCGACCCGTTCGCCGTTGAAGAAGGTGTCTCCGGTGCCACCGTGAAGGAACACAGGCCCGTCGCCGTAGTAGTGGTGCTCGGGTTGAGCCTTCGCATTCCCTTGGGCGAAGTCTTCGAGGTTGCGTCGCGCCTGAGCCAGCGACTTCAGCTGCGCCTTCAGCTCGGGGCTCTGCTGCTCTGATGCGGTCGCATCAGCTGTGCGGTCTGCCCGATCGGCGTGGTCAGACCTGGCCGGTGCGAACGATTCCGTGAAGTGGGTGTCGCCGTCGCCGGAGTGGTAGACCTGGGTCGGCGCGCTGCCACCGTTGTGGATGACGTTGTCGTCGACGCGGTAGCTTTCGCCGGGGGCGAGGTCAATGACACCGGGTGTCGTGTCCCCGTCATGAACAGGCGTTTCGTCGGGACGGTGTGCGCTGGCGTCCGCGCCGTCGTCGTGGCGAGGGCTGGTGTCTTCGGGCATCTCGGTCTCCTCGGCGGTGTCGTGTCCCCGCGGCTGACCAGCGGCGGGAGTGTGCGGGTGTGTGGCACGGGTGTCGTCGAGCCGCTGCTCAGCTGCGGTGAGCCGGGCCTTCGCGGCGTCGACCGCGGCCTGGTCGCCGGCGGCGCGGGCCTGGTCGACGGCGCGGCCTGCGCGTTCGACGGCTTTGCGGGCCGTGCCGAGTGCGCGGGTGCGGGCGTGGCTGCTGCCGGTGCAGCGGCGTCCGCCGTCCGAAGTGGAGCGACACATGGCGAGTCCTTCCCGTTGCGGCGTGGTCGAAGTTGTCGTGTCCCCGTGCTGACCTGCGCAGCTACGTCCGCTGCTTGAGCTGGTGGACCGCCTCGCAGCCGGGGCACTTCGGGGTGAACCACCAGAACCAGGGCGAGCGGCCCTCGCCGGGCTCCAGCACGAGCCCGCAGAGCGTGGTGACCTTGCCGGACCACCAGGACTTCCGGCCGCGATGCAGAACAGGTGTGCTGGCCATCGGACTTCCCTTCGATCGGTGACGGTGTGTGCCTGTTTGAGGTAGGGGGTGCCGGCGCGAGCACCCGGTGTGGGGTCGCGTGGCGGGTTAGATCGGCGGGGTTAGGTCAGCGAGTCCGGGTTAGGTTTCTAACCCCGCGGGTTAGAGCTGCTGTACGGCCGCTGGCCTGCGGAAAGTTAGCTGGGTTAGGTGGGTTAGCCCGCTCCCGGCGGCCGGGTTTCCGGCCGGAATCCGGGGCCGCGTGCGGTCCGGTGGCGGGCTAACCCGGCGCGGTTCGGCTAGTTCTCGTCGTCGAGGTCGGCGGTCGCCTGGTCGGCCAGCGCCTTACGGATCGTGACCGGGTCGACCGGGTAGACGTTCTTCGAGCTGGGGACCTTCACTCCGACCGTGGCGAGGTCGGCGCACAGCTGTTTGCCGGTCAGGCCGCTGTACTCGGTGGCCAGCGAGATCAGCAGCGGGGCGACCTTCGCCGCGGGCGCCGGGTCGTCTCCGAGGACTTCGTCGAGGTCTTCGAGCAGGTTCCACGGCGCCGGCGGCGCCTCAATCTGGTCGTTGTCCCTGGTGGACCAGGGGACGCGACCGCGTTTGGCGATCGCCGCGAGGCTGCGTTCGAGGATCGGGGTGACCTGGTCGTGCTCCTTCGCGACGTCGAGGAAGTAGACCTGCACGATCTCCGACCGCTCCCCGGAGAAGCCCTTGACCACGGCGGTTCCCTTGTCGGTGCCGGGAATCAGCTCGGTGGCGCGGTGCCCGGCGGAGTAGGCGCCCTGCCCGAGCAGCGCGTCGTTGGCGACGTGGTCGCCGACAGCGAACGCGACCCCGTTGGAGCAGTTGCGTGTCACGTCCCTCGGCATGGAGTCCTTGGTGGGGGCCTGGGTCGAGACGATCAGGTGGATGGCGCGCTTGCGGCCCAGCCGGACGATGTCGACCAGCAGCTGACCGATCTCCTCGCCGTACTTCTTGTGCTGGATCGCCACGTGGGCCTCTTCCAGCAGCGCGAAGATCGGGTGCAACCCGACGTTCTTCGACGCATACTCCCTGGTCACCGCCGGAATCTCGTACCTGACCAGCAGGTCACCGCGGCGCTGCACTTCGGCGTGCAGCTCGCGCAGGTCAGCGGCGATCTGGGCGATCTTCTCGTCTTCGGCGCCCATCACGTAGCGGGAGCACCGCGGCACGAACACCTCGAAGTCGTAGTTCGCGTCCGGCACCCAAATCCGCAGCTCGGCCGTCGGGTCGAGCGCCGCGCCGGCCATGATGACCCGCGCCGCGGACGACTTGCCCTGACCAGGCATCCCACCGCAGATCGTGTTGCGCTCCAGCAGCGGCGCCAACATCGGCTCCCCGCGCAGCGTCCGTCCGAACGGGACACCCTTGAACACGTCCACCGCACCGTCCTCCAGCAGCGGATACGCGCCGGCACCTTCGGACAAGGCCCCCTTGTCGGCCACCCACAGGTCCAGGATCCCGGCTTCGCTGCCGGTGGTCGGCCAGACCTCTTTGGACAGTCGATGCAAGCCCGTGGCCAGGTCAGCACGCCGGCGGGCGACCTTTTCCGCGGTCACCCCGGCCGGGAGCCGCACGACGGCGTGGGTGCCGCGCCCGTCCCGGCGGGCTGGGGTGAGGTACTGCATCGGCAAGCCTTCCTTGAGGTAGTTGGTGATCTGCGGAATCCGCAGCGCCCCCAAGGCTTGCGCGATGGTCGTCTCGTCGATCGTGACGTCACTGTCCTGTGAGGACGTGGCCAGCCAGCCCGGGACCTTGCCCCGCTGGCGGCCTTCGCGCCACGCCCCGAGCACCACACCCATGCTGATCACGTAGGGCGCGACCAGGGCGAGGGGGGTCCAGGCCCACGCGATTGCGGTGAAGATGAACCGCAGGGAGTCCATCACCCCGCCGACGACGCGGGTGAACTCGCCGGCGCCGGACAGCTGCACGAGCAGCCCGATCAGCAGCACGATCACCACCAGCGCCGCGAGCCCGATGACGCCGGCTTTGACCAGCCCGACCAGCAGTTTCGGCAGGTCCATGACCCGGCGGTGCCGGGCGTCCTGCACCCGCGCTTTGCGCTCCAGCCATTCCGCGACCAGCGTCTGGTCGCCCATGGCTTCGGCGGCCTTGATCTGGCGGCGGTAGACGCCCATCGTGGAGGCGTCCCAGAGCCGGCCGCGCCACGAGTCGAGGCCCTGCACGACGGTCAGGCTGTGGTGCAGCGCGACCTTCGTCTTCTCGTGGGTCGCGGCCTTGCGGGCGGCGCCGACGACGACTGTCACGTCCCTGCGGTAGCCCTCGTACCGGGCCAGCGCCCGGGTCCGCTGCGAGGTGAGCCGGGCGTACTCCTCGTCGGTGACGATCTCGCCTTCGATCACCTCACCCTGCTCGGGCTGGATCGGCAGGTGGTGCACCGTCGCCAGCTCGCCGGCGTCGGGCTTCTCGGTGGTGTCCATGGTCGTGTCCCTCCGGCTCACTTGCGGTTCGGGTTCTTGTGCTCGTCACGCAGCTGCCGCGCGGCCTTGATCGCGCAGTGCAACGTCTTGCGGATCGACTCCGCCGACGCCGGGTTGATCGCCACGTCGGGGTCCTCGATCGCCGCCGAGAACTCGGTGCGCAGCTGGTCGATCGTGCGTGCCTTCGGCGCCGGGATCGTCCGCCGCGGCGGGGTCGACTCCCGCTGGTCAGCGGGCCGGTCGAGGGTCAGCACCGGGGCATCGACGATCGGGCCGTCGTCAACCCCGTGGGCGGGTCGGACCTGGTCGGCCAGGAACGCGGACACCTCATCAGCAAGGACGTCCCCAGCGTGCCGGTCCGGCTCGATGACCGCGGCGAGCCGACGCCCGTCGAGGGTGTAGCGGCCCGGGGTGAACACCAGCCGAGCGGTGCCGGTGGCGTCAATTTCGGCGACCGCGGTCCGGACCGCGGCGGCCCGGACCTTCGCGACCTTCCGCAGAGCCTTGCGCTCGATCCGGCAGGCGGCCCGCTCCGCCGGCGACCGCGGCGGGGACGCGACCGCGAGCTGGTGGGCGATGACCCCGGCGATCGACACGATGCCCATCACCAAGGCGGCGTCCCAGCCGCGGTGCCAGCCGTGCAGCAGGTTCAAGGTGAATCCGACGCCGGCGAACACCCACGTCCCGAGCTGCAGCGCCCACACCGGCCGGTCCGGGTGTCGGTGTCGCGACACCTCGACCGCGAGGGCGAAGGCCCACATGCCCAGCTCCGACAGCGCCGGCAGCGCGGCGCCTGTCACGTCCCCGTAGGTGTCGAGCCCGTAGCCCGCCATCGCGGGTACCGCCATCCCGGCGGAGACCAGCGCGAGCAGGTAAATCGGCAGGCGGACCCGGTTGGTCGACAGCCACCCGGTGACCCGGGCGAGCATCGCGACGCGGGCGGCGCGGCGGGTTTCGCGCTGCTTGTCGGCGAGCTTCGCCGCGGCGGCGGCGTTGGTGCGGGCCTGCTCCGCCCGTGCGGCCTGCTCCCGCAGCTTCCGGGCGATGGCGGCGTCGGCGTTCTGGCGGTTCTGCTCTGCGTCGGCGGCGCGGTTGGCGCGCCGTTCCTCTGCCCAGCTGGTCATCGCGCGTCCTCCCGGCTCTCGTCACGGCCCGCCACCGGGGTGTCGGTGTCGGTGGCCGGCCACGCCGGCAGCTGCTTACGTTCGAGGGCGCCGGCCCGCAGGCGGGTCTGCTCGCGGTGGTCGCGGATCTCGTGCACGGCCCACCCGGCGGCGACCAAGACGGACAGCAGCGCGAACCACGGCGTGAACACCACGGCCAGCACCAGCGGTCCGAGGACGCCGGCGAGCTCACCGAAGTGCCAGACGGCCCACTCCATCGCGTGCTCCAGGCGGGTCTGCTTCTCGCGGGTGACGTTCATCGGGGCACCTCCTGCCCGGTGGGGAAGTCGAGGGGGAAGAACTGGTTGACGCGCCGGCGCGGCGGGCGGGAGGCCTGCACCGCGGCGGCCCGGTCCAGGCGGACCAGCACGCCGGCGAGGACGCGTTCGCAGATGACCAGCGGGATGCGCAGCAGGTGCAGGGTCAGGAACAGGCAGACCGTGCCGGCGAACCGGATCAGGGCGAGCGTTCCGTGGCGCTGCAACACCTCGAAGGTGTTCACCGGGACCCCTCCTTGCTGGCGGCCTCGCGGCGCTGACGCTCGATCTCTTCCTGCTGGCGCTGCAGTTCCCGGTGCCAGGCGCCGGAGTCGTTGCTGCTCACGCGGCCACCCCCGTCCGGTCGGCCTGGTCCAGGTCGAAGCAGGTCCAGCACTGCCGGGTGCTGGTCGGCACGCAGTAGTCCTGGATCCCGGCGCAGTCGACGCAGGTCCGGCGGGCTTCCATCGCGCGGTCCAGCGCGGTCAGCTGCGCCGGCGTCGGCGGCCGGTAGGCCGCGGCCAGCTCGACCGAGAACAGCTCGGCGGTGGTCTCCCGGGCGTAGGGCTTGACGTGCCGGAACACCAGCAACGCCACCGGGTCCTGCCCGTTCGGGCGGAGTCCGACCGCTCGCAGCTGCGAGCGGGTGAGCAGGGTCGAGGGGGCCTCGCCCCACCCGAACACCGGCAGCCCGTCCTGCTCCCCGCGGCACAGGGCGACGTGGTGGGTACGGCCGTCGAACACCGTGGTCACCGTCTGGCGGCGGTTACGGGGGTTCACCGGGTCACCTGCTCGCCGGTCACGCTGTCCAGCTCGCCGGCGGCCAGCAGCCACAGCTGCGCGACGACGTCGAGGTAGGTGCGGGTGCGGACCTGCTTGGCGGCGGCCGGCACGGCGTCGTTGGCCATCAGGAACGCGACGTTGGTCAGCAGCGTCTCGCCGACCTCGTGCAGGCGGCCGGCGATCTCGCGAGAGATCAGGCGATTCAGCTGCGCCGGGGTGTAGGCCACGGCGGAGACCTCGCGGACCGGGCTGGTGGTGTCTACCATTCGGGGTTCCTCCGTGCGGTTATGTGACTGGTCGGTGGAACCCGGCGCGGTCGGCGCGTTCTTGCCGGAAGGGGCCGCCGCGTCGGGGTGAAACTTCAGGCGAATGGTCATCGGGAACCACCGGCCCGCAGCGCAAGCAAGGTGGTGGTGAGCGAGGCCAGCACGCCGATCGCGCGGTGCGCGGCCTGGTCCAGCTCGGTCAGCGCCGTCCCCGGTCCAGCGATGTCGACCACGCCGTCCCGGCGCTGGACCGTGGCGTGCTCGATGTAGCCCTGGTGGCCGGTCAACCGCGCCATGGCCTTGAGCGGCTCCCGGCGGTCGATCACGAAGTGCGTCACCGCGTTCACCGCAGCGCCGGCGACCAGCGCCCGTAGCGGCACCCGGAACCCGAGAACTTGCGTCACCGCGACCGCGGCGGTGACCTGGCCGGCGGTGTAGCTCGCGACGTGGCGGGCGCAGTGCTTCGCGCCTTCGCGGCCCGGCTTGCCCTTGCCTGCGGCGTCGTCGCTGGACTGCAACCACTGGTCGCACAGGGGGTGAATGTCGGCGAACGTCGCCTGCAACGCGGCGAACAACGCCAGCCCGCGCACCGTCCGGGCGGCCATCACGCGGCCTCGTCATCGAGCAGCAGCGACAGCGCCGCGGCGCCCTGGCTCTGAACGCCGGCGATCAGAAAGTGCGAGCGCAACAGCTCGCGGCCGGCGCGGCGCCGGGATCGGCTCACCCGGCGCTGGTCGTTGAAGTCGTAGCGGTATGCGGCTTCCGCGGCGGACGCGTCAGCGGCCAGCTCGCGGTCCACGTCCTCCAGCAGCGCGTCGATCGCCGATTCGGTCAGGCCGTCCGGGTAGACGGCTTCGCCGGCGTACTCGTCGGTGTTCAGCGCGGCAGCATCGATCTGGCGGCGGTAGACGTTGGTGTCCATCTGAGGTCCCTTCGAGAAAATTTGCTGGTCAGCGGGTGATCAGAGCGAGCTGAAGAACGTCGTCAGGCTGTGCACGACGTGCCGGACGTGCCCGGCCGCCTCCAGTGGCGACGACACGACGAACACCAGCGCCGCGGCCAGCAGCACCAGCCCGACGACCTTCCGTCCGAACCCCGTTCCGGCCTTCAAGACCGGAAATCCCTGCTGCTTCTTCGCCATCACTGCCTCCCCGTCTGGTGGTGAGTCCTCGCGGTCCGACCCGTGTGACCCGGACCACCAAGAAGCTAACAGTTGAATGGTCAGCAGGTCAACTGCTAGGCGGAAGATCGGTCAAATACGTGTCACGACCTGCGGGAACATCGAAATCAACTGATAGGTTCTGATACGGTGACCGTTCAGTTGAACCGATGGGCGAGAGCCCGGCGAGGAGTCCGCATGTCGCGCCCGAGGTCGCCTGTGGCCAGGTCGGAGCCGCTAGCGCAGCAGATCGCGCGGAACGTCGAGAACGACATCCAAGCGGGACGTCTTCGGCACGGCCAGCGCCTGCCGTCGTCCCGGGAGCTGGCGCGAGAGTGGGACGTGAGCGTCTTTACGATCAACGAAGCTATGGATCTGCTCGTCAAGAAGGGGCTGGTGGTGAGCAAGCCGAGGGCGGCTCGCACTGTGAATGCCCCAGATCAGGATGCCCGCGGCGAGATTCGCCCCGTGGCTCCGCAGGTGGTCATGATCGGCGGCTATGCCGGCAGTGGAAAGACGGAGTTGGGGCGCATCCTGGCGCGCGAGACGGGGTGGCCGATGCTTGATAAGGACACCCTGACTCGCTTCGTGGTCGAGGCTGCCCTTGAGATGCAAGGACTGTCGCGAAATGACCGCGAGTCGGAGACGTATCTGGCGAAAATCAGGCCTGCCGAGTACGACTCGCTACTTGAGGCTATGGCCGAGAACCTGCAATGTGGAAACAATGCGATCGTTACGGCTCCATTCATTCGGGAATTTGCGGACGAAAGTTGGATCAGGCAGCGCGAATTGCTGTGTCGCAACCTGGGTGCCCACCTGACGATCGTCTGGGTTTACTGTGACGCGGATACGATGCATACGTACGTGCGCCACCGAGATGCGCCGCGCGATGCCACTAAGCTTGCCGACTGGGAGCAATACGTAAAGGGTGTCAATGTCGACTTTCGTCCGCCGGTCTCGCATGTTGTAATCGACAACTCTGTTTCTGGTGATGTTATGTCAGGGCAGGCGCGGCAACTTATTGACCGGCTTACATCAGACGGCAAAGGGAAATAATGACTGCTGCTGTGGTGAAGATTCTTGTAAGTAGTGAGGCTGACGACCTCGTCGGCCATGACGTGCTTAACGATCTCCGGAACGTCGAGGTGGTCCCGTATGACCCGGACGTTGAGGAGTTGACCGCGCATCAATCGGCCGCCGCCGTTTTGCTGCCGCCATACCGCAGTAGTCACCGACCTATTCGACTGCTTGAGCAACTCGGATCGCTTGGAATGGTGCAACTCCTGTCTGCGGGGGCGGACGAGTGGGCAGCGGATGTGCCTAGTGCAATTACCCTGGCTACTGCACGGGGTGCGCATGCCGGACCCGTCTCCGAATGGGTTCTGTCGGCGGTGCTAACGCAGCTTCGTCAGTGGCCGACATTGGTGCGATTTCAGGACAAAGGCGTGTGGGCGCACCGTAAGTTTGAAGCAGACACCTTGGCGGGCAAACGTGCCCTTATTGTCGGCGCTGGCGCGATTGGCAGAGAGGTTGCGCGGCGTCTCGACGTTTTTGGTGCGTACTCCACGCTGGTCGCGTCGCGCGCCCGAGATGATGTTTTTGGACCGGACGCGCTGACCGAAATTGTGTCGGGTCATTCTATTGTGGTCATTACGGCCCCGCTAACGGAGAAGACGCGGGGTTTGGTCGGCTCAGAGTTTCTGAAACGGATGGATGACAACGCCATCCTGGTCAACGCCGGCCGTGGCCAGATCGTCGACACGGAAGCCTTGCTTCCTGAGTTGGCGTCAGGCCGTTTGCGTGCGGCGCTCGACGTGACCGACCCTGAACCTCTTCCGATCGATCACCCGCTGTGGTCGCAAAAGGGAGCGGTGATTAGCCCGCATTCTGCCCGTACGGTGCCTGGGACCAACCGGCTCTGCTACAAGGTTGCGGCGCAGCAGATCGCCGCGTTCCTGAGGGGGGAACGGCCGCCGAACGCCGTCGAGCACGGCTGACCCCGGCCCGACTGCCCCGAACTTCGGTTGACCTGCGCAAACTGGGGTTACCGTGGATGCATGATGATCACGGGGAGGGGACCCGCGGCTAGGCCATCGGTCAACGGGCGGCGGATGGAATGGCTGGCCGTCGTCATGGCTGGTGGACTCGCGCTGCTGCTGTGGCAGCTGCTGGACAGCCCTTGGCCGTGGCTGCTTGCGCTGGGGGTACTGCTGCTGTCCGCGCTCGTCGGCGCGCGACGGCCGGGGGCGCTGGCCGCCGGCTTGGCGGCGGCGGATGTGTGGTGGCTGTTGTCGGTGCCCTGGTGGGGTTGGTGCCTGGTCATGGGCGGGGCGCTGCTCGCTTTGGCCGCGTGGTGGACGTGGATGCGCTACCGCGGCCGCCCGTTCGGCCTGGCTGCGGAGGGCAGCTTGCCTGCTCTGCGGCCGGCTCAGCCGCTCGCGCGGGTGCCGACGGCGGGACCGGGGGAGCAGACCATGCCCATTCCCCGGATCACGTCCCGTCCGGGCCTGCCCGGGTGGCGTGGCCGGCCAGTCCGCCGCTTTCACGCGGTGAGCGCCGCCGCGGTCGGCGCGCTGGTGCTGGCGGCGGGGATCGTGGGGCAGCAGCTGGCGGCTGCGGAACTCGCTGACCGCCGGCAGGCGGAGCTGGACCAGGCGCACCAGGAGGCGTTCAGCCGGATCATGCCGCACAGCAGCGGCTCGTTCGTCCAAGCAATGATCAAGTCCATTGCAGAGCGCCAGCCGACCATCGCGTGCGGGATCCTCACCCCGCCGGCCGGGCGCGACTTCGCCGCCGCGCACGGGGTCGACACGTGCGAGCACGCCGTGGACGCGCTGTCCCGGCAGGTGCCCAACTGGGTTGCGTACGAGAACGCCGCGCTGCTGTCGCTGCCTGGTTCGGCCACCGAGTACGGCCCGAGCGGGAAGTGGCTCCGGGTGGACGCGTGCACGCTCGCGATCGACCCACCGACCGCAGGACCGGCCTCGCTGGGGATCTTCCAGCTCGAACTTGCAGCGGGTGGGGGTGGCGGCTACCAGGCCACCGGGTTCACGAAGTGCCTGTAGGGCTGTCTGGCCAGCCGTTTGAAAGGGGGGCGGACTTGTTACTCGGCCTTGACGTTGACGACGTCATTCGGCAGGGAGGTGTAGGCGACCACGACTGCGTCGTTCATCGCGTCGGTCAGTTCGCGAAAGCGTCTGCACTCGGCGACGCTCTCCTCTATGGCGAGTTTGTTGCGTGCCTTTTCGAACCGCTCAGGGAAGCTGTCGTAGCTGTCCTTGACCTGCTTGATGTAGTCCTTGACCACGGGATCGCGAACGATCAGATTTGCGGCCGTTCGCGCGAAGAGAAAATCCTTATCCGCGGCGTTGAGCTTTTCAGCGGTGCGGTCCAGAAGTTCCGATAATTCTTTGTCCGGGATTGCCAACCCAGAGTACCGGATATAGTACTCAGCGGACCTAACCCATGGAATCGCAGCTGCAAGCATTGTGGCCGCGTGACCGAGTTCGTCTCTTCGGCGCGCCTCGATCGTGTCGGCCTTGGCTCTCTGCTGGGCGAAGAAGTGCGTCGCCAGAGCAGCGAGAATGGCCGCGACGACTGGAAGGACGAGTGTGACGATCGTCTGGATAGTCGACGGCGACGAAGGAAGATTGACGACCACGTCAGGGGAAGTGGGGCTGACGACGATGGTCGTGGGAGGCGGTTGCTGCACCATAGTGCAACTCTAAACGTCCGGTGGCGCTCACGCGCAAGGCTCGCGGTAGTAACCTTGCGCGGTTGTAGCTGACGTGGTCGTGGGGCTCTCAGCCGTCGCAATGGCTTGGAACTCACAGACTGAGAGCACCGTACGCAGCTGAACGCGGAAACGCTGATGGTGAAGCAAACTAAACTCGCATCGGCGGCGCGTTCCGCTGTTCGTGCTGCTTGAGCACCAGTCTCCCGGGTCAGCGGCGAGCCGGGCTGGAACTCAGAGACCCATATTCGGGTGCTCGAAGGTCGTGACACCGGTGACTTCTGATGGTCGGCAAGCCGAAGAAGAGTGGCACGCGGGACAAGCGCCTCAAGGCGAACCGGGAAGCTGCGCGGGAAGCAGCGATCGAAGAAGTAACCTCAGGACCACCACCAGTTTGTTTTGTCTTTCAAGCCCTTTGACCCCAGGACGAAAAACGTGAGAAGCGCGTTAGTGGACTTGTCTTCGTCCACCTCGGACCACTGCATGTAAGCGCGCTTATTCGACTCCACTTCCTGCACGTATTGACGAGTGACTTCGTCCAGGTCGGCAATGGCCGCCTCTAGCTCTATCCGATCCGCATCAAGGTTGTTGTTTTGCTTAGCTGTTCGCCGCTGTCGCACTCTCTCAGGAATTGCTTCGAAGAACGCTGTTGGGATGAGTGCCATCACCCAGATGAGCCGCTCGCGGTACGGCACATGTGCGATCTCCGTCAGCCACTCCGTCCGGCGCTCGTGCGCGGCCGGGTACAGGAGCAGCAGGAGTCGCAGGACGAACACGGGGAAGAATCCGCACAGCACGGCCGTGAGGAGCAGGCTACTGAAGCCGTAGGTCGCGACGTCCGCGAGCACGTCGCCCATCACGCGAGTCCCAGGTTCAGGCCTTGGAAGCGGCTGTCGAGCGCGGCACGGTTCAGGAGCGCGCCGAGTTCGCGAAGCCCGTCGTCGGTGACTTCGTAGTACCGGCGTGGTGGCCGGCCTTCGACGCCAATTTCCCAGCCGTCGGTGAGCCAGCCTTCGTCGAGCATCTGCTTGAGTCGGGGGTACATGGCGCCGGAGCGGACGCCGGACTTCTTCGAGAGGCCATAGCCCCAGTGTTTGTCGCGGGGTGCGCTCATCAGCACGGCGGCGAGTTGCACCAGCGCGTGAGTCATCTTCATAGGACAAGTATGATATATGTCGCGGATGTCGTCGAGCGGTTTCGCCGACCCCGGCGGCTACCGTCGAGCCGGCCTGGTGCTGCCGTCGGCGGGCTGATGGTCCGCGGTGTCGTAGAGCGGCCCGAGCCCGTCCGTGCCGTCTTCCTTCGGGTGGGGCATGCCGCTGCCCCAGAAGGGAATCCACTCATCCGCGAGGTCCCAGTCGGCGATGTTGAGGCCGTGCTTGCCGAACTGGAACCAATGGACGCACGTGTCGCGGTCGCGCCAGACGCGTTTCTCGCGAGTGACGCGGTGGCGGGCGACGCATTGCGGGTCGACAGCGAACTCCCTAGGCGAGGCGAACGCCGCCCGGCCGCGCGCAAGAGGTAGGCGTGTTCGATAGTTCCTGCGCGCGACCGGTGCGGCATGCCCGCTGGTCGCGTCGGGCGGGACCTTCCCCGTCTCGCCCGACGCGACACACGCTAGAACATGCGTTCGAGACACGCAATCCCCGAGTTGGCGCAAAGGGGCTCGACGAGATGATTCGATTGGGGCATGAGCGAGACCAAGATCTGTTCGAAGTGTGGCGAGGCGCCCGCCGGCCCTGGCGGGATCCTCTGCCCTGCCTGCGTGGCGAAGATCAAGGCCCAGTCGCTGTCTGCGTAGCTTGTCGCGATGTGAGGAAGTTGGAACTGGCCACAGACTGGTCAAAAAAGTGCGCGACTGGCCACAGGGTGGCCAGTGGCTCATCTAGCCTGGTTGTCGCCAAGCGGGATGCGCGAAATCGGTCCGGCCGAAGTACCTCGGTGCGCTTACCGTCGAACGAGGACACGTGGCCGAACGGCTGCTCAGAGGCGTGCCACTACAGGCTCGGGCTGTCTAGCGTGAGCTGAGGCAGAGGACTGAAGAACGAACTTGGGCGGCCTTCTCTGGCATGAGGAGGCCGCCCAAGCCGGTCTCGGCGCACGTTAACGCACCGCCCGGTACGCCGGTCCTTCCGCGCACGTCGCGGATGCACCAGCGGTCGCCCTTCGGCTCCATGCCTAGCAATCGAACCGCCAGCCGAGCATTGACCTGATCAGCAGTCGCCCGGCGGCGGCCCTATCTGTCACCGAAGGGCAACACCATGACCATAAGGCGTGATCTCGACCAGTCGCCACGACCGGACGACGACCAGCCCCCGGGAGACGCCGGACGGCAGTCGCGGAGCGGGCGACACAACGAGGTCGTCAGCTCTAGTGGACAAGCGGTAGACGAGCGGCACATGCTGCTCGACTTCGCTGGCCGGGTCCTGTCGGCCCCGGGGGCCTTGATTCAGGCCCTGATCTTCGTTGGTGTCATGGTAGCGCTGGTGCTAGCAGCTGCTGGCCTACTTGGCGTGAGAGTGGACGTTGGGCCCGTGCATGTTGGCCCGGCCGTCGGGACGAGCGGAGTGTGACACGGGCGGGGTGTTGAAGGTGTCACACCTGTCACTCTGTCACTCACCCTGCTCTGACCTGCGGGTTTAGCTGTGACAGGTGAGTGACACCAACGGTGACAGCTCGTCTTCCACTCTAATCCTATGTCTCTCTAGTCTCTAAGCAGCGAAAGCGGCTGGAACAGCAGGGGGGACCCGCTCCTACCCACCGCTGTTTCAGCCGCTTCCTCTCGCCACCAGACGTACTCCTGGCACGGCCCACGCTGCCCACGGATAGCCCACGGACGCCCGAACATGGCCGCATACCGTCGCATCTAGCTGCACACACGAAGAAGCCCCGTGCCCGACTTGCGTCGAGGTCACGGGGCTTTTCCGCTGGGTGGCGGGTGAGGGATTCGAACCCCCGTAGGCATAAGCCAACTGGTTTACAGTCTGTCCTCGGACGCTGTGTGCATTGGAGACCGCCGCGTTGAGATCTCGTTTTAGTCAGGCGGCGGTGGTTAGGTGAGTCTGCGGACGAGGCCGGTGTAGGCGGCGATGGCGAGGGTGGCCAGGCCCCAGAGGAGAGCTTGGAGTGCCCAGAGGATGGCGGTAAAGGTTTGGCCCCAGCCGGTGGTGGTGTCGAGGTCGCAGTGGGCGCGAATGCCGGTGGTGCCGAGGGGGAGGCCGCGGTCGATGCCGAGGCCGATGAGTTCCACGGGGGAGCAGGGTGTGCCGGGAGCGTCCGGTTTCGCGGTGGTGGGCGGGACGCGTTCGGCGGCATGGTGGCCGGGGTGGGTGGTGACGTGTCCGGCGAGCAGGCTGAGTGCGGCGGCGAGGGTGAGGACGACGGCGAGGGCGGTGACGAGGCGGTGGGCGCGGTAGCCGTAGCGGCCGAGCCAGCCCCACAGCGAATGTCGCGCGCGTGCGAGCCGGTTGCCCAGAGCCTGAGGGGTGCGGCGGCGGAGGTCGTGTTGCTGGGTGATCAGTATTTCGCGGGCGTTGTTGTCGTGGCCGGCGGCGCGTTCGGTCGCAGCGAGTTGCTGGAAGGGCTGCGGCCAGTAGGTCTCGGTGTGGTGGACTAGCAGGTGCAGCCATTGACGCCACGAGATCTCGCGCAGCATGGGGTAGGTCAATCCGTGAGCGGTGATGGTGCGGTCGCTGTCAGGGCAGCCACGGCGGCTCATCCCCTCTCGGCCGGCTGAGCACACCACTGTCGGCGGGAGCAGCAAAGCGCCGTTGATCTGCGCCTCATGCAATACCAAGAGCGGACCTGAACCGTTGTCCAGCCTGAACGTCGGCAGCACGGCTTGGCCGCCGATGTGGGCACCGAGCAGCCGGATCGTTCCGCCTTCTCCGGTACCGGTAATGGTGGCGTCCTGCAGGAAAAGGTGGCCGTCGGTGCGGAGGTCGTCAGCGCTCAGTGCAGGGCCGGTGGTGTTGGCGATGGTGGCTCGATTGAGGATAAGTTGGCCGCCGATGTGGGCGCCGAGCAGCCGGATTGCTCCGTCTCCTCCGGTACCGGTAATGGTGGCGTCCCGTAGGAAAAGGCTGCTGTCGGTGCGGAGTGCGTCGGCATTCAGTGCAGGGCCGGTGGTGTTGGCGATGGTGGCTCGATCGAGGATAAGTTGGCCGCCGATGTGGGCGCCGAGCAGCCGGATCGCTCCGTCTAGGTCGGCGCTAGTAATGGTGGCGTCCAGCAGGACAAGGCTGTCGTCGGTGCGGAGGCCGTCTGCATGCAGGTAGGTGAGCAGGCAACCGCTCAGGTGCAGGTAGCGAAGGTGCGTTTCTCGGCAAACGATGCCGTCCGGCAGCGCACACTGGTACAGGGCCAGACCGGTGACAGCGGTGACGTAATCGAGGTCGAGCTTTCCGGCGACCCGTACGCCCGCTATCTGGATTCCGCGGGGGTCGAGGTCGCCGTGCAGGCCGCGGAGCAGATCGCGTAGCAGATCGGCTCGTATCCGCAGTTCGGGTTCGTCCGTGGCCGCCAACTCCTCTACCGTCATCGTCGTGGCGGCAACGGCAACTGCTCCACGGCGGGCGGTGTTGACCACCTGTCGCTCAAACTCCGTCAGATCGGTCAGCATGGGTGAAGGTTGCGTCTCGTGCACACCACCATAGTCGGTTCGGTGCTACGAAATGTGACATTTGATAACCCGGTGGTCTCGTAAGCCCCTGCCGTGTCGGCTATCGGGTCAATGGCATTGGAGTCGAGCACAAAGCGGCGGACTGTCGCAGACACTACGTCTTCCGTTGAGCTCAGAGGTACATGGACTTCTTGGGCCGTGGACGTGTAGGTCAGAGTTCCGTGTTCAAGGTCGGCAAGTGGCGAATCCGTTCGTAGTTGACGTGTCGCAGCTCGTCTTGGTCTACGGCTTAGTCCGGCGGCGTCCTCGCCGGTTAGCGTCATCAGCTGTGAGTATCAGCGACGTCACCCGCGACGCCATCCTGCAGGCCATCGCCGAGCACGACCGCAACCCCGAGACGTTTCTCCAGGACCACGGATTCGGCCCGGCCCGCACCTACATGCTGGTCCATGAGGGCCAGGAGTACGACTCCAAAGCGATCGTCGGAGTCGCCCACGGCTACCTCGACGGCAGGGACGCGCTCACGGCTGCCGACTTCTCCGGCGGGCTGGAAACCGTGGTCAAGCTGCTGCGCGACCGCGAGTTCGAGGTCCGTGCCCAGCGCAGTCCCGCTTGGCTCGAAGCCGAGCTCGTGCTGGCCTGCGACCTCGTTGCCGGCAACGGCTGGCGTGTGCTGCGCACCCACGACCCTCACGTCGCCGAGGTGTCCCGGCTGCTGCAGCTCCTGCCGCTGCACCCGCCAGAGACCCGCGGGATGACCTTCCGCAACATCAACAGCGTGCATCGCAAGATCGCAGACATCGCTACCCAGCACCCGGGCTACCAGGGGAAACCCACCCGGGGCGGCAAGCTCGACAGAGAGATCCTGAAGGCGTTCCTCGATCGCCCTGACGAGATGCACGCTCAGGCCGACGCGATCCGTGCCAGCATCACCTCCGGCACGCTGACCACACTTCCCGCCGCTTTCGACCTCGACGAAGAGGAAGCGATTGCCGAAGGCCGGGCCCTGGTCCTGCTGCACCTGCGGCGGGAACGGAACCCGAAGCTGCGGGCAAAGAAGCTCGACCAGGTCCTCACTGCCCGCGGGTGCCTGGCCTGCGAGGTCTGCGGGTTCGACTTCGAGCAGACCTACGGCGAGCGCGGCGCCCGGTACGCGGAAGTCCATCACGTCGTCCCGCTGCACGTCACCGGGCCGACCACCACCCGTCTCGCCGATCTCGCCGTGCTCTGCGCGAACTGCCACCGCGTGATCCACCGCGGCAGCCAGTGGCTGACCCCCGCCGAGCTGCGCGACCTCGTCGAGCAGCGCGCCGGCTCACAGGCGTAACCGCTCGCTGGATCGCGTCCAGCCGGCACCGCAGGTGCCCGGGGCGAGGCCGGCTGGTTGACCTGCGCGGCGGTGACTCTGGTAGGTCCTTCTCCCGGTAAATCGGAAGATTTTGTCGGTGGACCGCGTTACTTTGCCGCACGACTGGCTTCGCAGCGGCGAGGGGCGGTAGCGATGGAGACCAGCGCGGACGAGGTACGCAGCACCTTCCTGGTGACACAGGAAGCCAAGGACACCTACTACCGGTGGGAGAACAACCCGAGGCGGGCGGAGGTGGTGTCAACGATGCGCGATCACACCACCAAGGCAATCTACGACTGCACCCTAGACGACTTCAAATGGATCAAAGCCCACCACACTCACCCGCTGGGCACCGTCAGGAAAAAGGACATCGAGCACATCGCCTGGGCACGCGATTGGAACCCGCGGTTCGCGTTCGTCCACCTGTTCCATCTGCTGCTCGAACACCTGAACCGGCCGCCGCTGTGGAGCGAGTTCGACCGCTTCGTCTGCGAGACGGAGACGGGGATGAACATGTTCGGGACCGAGCGCGAGGAGCTGGAGAACCGGATCTTCACCGCAGAGCTAAGACGGCTGAGGGCAAGGCCCCCGGCCGGGAAGGACCCGGAGTCCGAGGCGAGGCGCCTTGCGAAGGCCTCGCTCGACTGGCGGGTCGGCAACGCGTACTACGGGTTCATGAGGGAGATGTACACCGCCGTCGCCCTCCGCGAGCGCGGGGTGAACGTCAAGGTGCACCCGCTGGCGGATGCCAACTTCCGTACCGACGGCTGGGCCGGCCAGAACATCCTCAGCATCTTCGTGATCAACCCCAAGTACAAGGTCGCTGACCAGCAGCGCGCGGAGCGGCGCCAGCAGGGCCGGAAGACCGCGGTTGAGAAGCTCTTCCCGAACTCCGAGTTCAGCTTCGTCGAGCTGACCATGGAACGTGCCGAGCACTTCGGCGAGTTCCACTTCCCTAGCGAGGAGGCGATCGAAGAAGTTTCGGGGAAGCTGTGGCTCAAGGGCTGCTAGACCTGCACGGGATAGCCCAAGTCACCTCCCCGGTAGCGCCCGCGGCACGGCGTAACGCCATGCCGCGGGCGCCAGAGTGGCTGGGGTTCAGCTGCGCGGGAGCCGGCGGTTGTTCACCGGGCGGAGCAGCCTGCCGACGCGGCCTTCGAGCTGCCGGACGATGCCCTCCGGCGTGCTCTCCCGCAGCGGGATGACCCAGAGGGTGTCCCAGGTCTTGCCGCGGGCGGGCTTGCGGACGTGCTCACCCGCCCGGGTGTGCGCGGTGCGCCTGGTGCTCCCGACGTAGTCGATCACGCCGTCGCGGGTGCAGGCGACGTAGATCGCGTTGCGGGCCGGGGGCAGGATGGTCTGGAGGCCGCGGGAGAGGTGGAACGCGCGGGCGACCGGGGCCGCCGCGTGCCGTCCCGTGGCTCCCCAGGCCGCCATGTAGAGGTTGGGGTTCACCAGGTCAGGCCTTCCCCGTCCTCGGCCACGTCCTCGGGCTCGCCGTCGTCCTCCGGGATCTCAGCCAGCTCGCGGTAGTACTCCTCGTGCTTGCGCTGCAGGAACATGAGGCGGTCGCGGTGGCTGCCGAGCAGCTCGGCGGCTTCCTGCAGCTTCTCGGTGGGCGTGGTGCCCTGCTGGCGGACCTTCGGCAGATCTTCCAGCATTTCGAGGTCGTCGGAGACGTTCCTGAGCCGGCCGACGATCGACTCGACGATCTTCGGCTCGGTCCGCTGGCGCTCGCGGGCCTTGCTGGCCGTCGTGGGGAACAGCGCGCGCAGGTTCTCCGTGTCCATGGGCGCGGAGACGCCCTTGCCTGTCCACACCGGCTCGTGCGTCTCGGGGTCGCGTTCGGCGATGTGGTCCCCGCCCTCGCGCAGCGTGCGGATGGCCTCGGCCAGCAGCTCCTGGCCGAGGGGCTCCTCGACCATCCGCGTCAGGAGGTTGTAGGTGCGCTGGGCGGCGTCCTTCTCGCCATAGATCCGCTGCAGCGGCCCGAGGATCGCGAGCGCGATGCCGCCCTTGATCATCAGCTCGACCGTCGCCGGCCCGGGCTCGCCGTCTTCGCCGTCCAGCTCCTTCCGCGTTTCGGCGAGCAGCTCGTCGACCTCGGGGTCGCGGCTGGGCCACGCCACGGGGGCGTTGTAGAACGGCTGGTGCGCGAGCAGCTCGTCGAGGGCGCTCTCGATGCTCTGGCGCCGCTTGGGGTCGGCTTCGTGCACCTGCTCCAGGATGGCGCCGCTGATGACCTTCGCACGCTGCGTGGGCATCAGCCGGCCCAGGCGCAGCACCTCACGGGTGGCCTTGCGGACCGCGTCGCTCTCGGGGTGCCCTTCGTGGAAGAACCGGACCAGCTCACCGATCCGGTAGTCCGGGTTGGAGGGGACATCGAAGCGGCGGTAGGCCTCCTCGTAGGCCGGGCCGAGCAGGTACTTCTCTTCCTCGGCCAGCAGCCCGTCGTCGTCGAGCTTGCGCAGCACTTCATCGCGCGTGTCGACGGCGGTGGCGGCGGTGTCCCACTGCTTGGGGCCGCGCTTGTGCGCGTTGCCGATCAGCTGCTGGGTCGCATCCAGCACCGTCCCGCGGTGCGGCTTGAACGCCACCAGGGCGCGCGCGGGGACCGCCAGGTTGCGCTGGCCGGCGTAGATGTTGCTGGAGATCAGCTTCGCGGCGGGTTCGTCGAGGAGGCGCACGAGCTCGTCGCGCAGGTCCCGCTCGGCGACCGAGTCGCGGACCAGCAGCCCGGCGACCCGGCCGCGCAGGTACACGCCGAGGCTTTCCAGCCCGGCGCGCCGCTTCGGGGACAGGCTCTTGTACTGCAGGATGTGGTCGACCGCGTCGGCCAGGTAGCCCTGGGCGATGGTGACGCGGCTGCCGCCGTCGGAGGCGATCCACGAGGTGTCGGTCGTGAGGCCGCCGTTGACCAGGCGGAAGCGGGCCGGGGTCAGTAGGATCTGCTCTTCGATGCCCTCGCGGCCGAGGGCTTCCTTGAGGGTCTTCTGCATGGCCTCGACCTGGGTGGCGGTGTTGTCGGCCGCGGTGGTGAGGGCGTCGATGTCCTGGGCGGTGATCAGCAGCTGGTGCTCCCGCTTGGGGTCCGGCTGCACGTCCCGCACGAGCCAGGGGACGTCGACGTGCCCGTCGCCGTCGGCGGCCGGGATCGGCAGCTTCGACCGGACCCGGGAGTTGTGGTAGGCCGGCATCGTGCGGGTGACCAGGGCGAGCCCGGTGACGAAGTACAGGGTGCCGGCCTGCACCGACACCGACTGCGGGGCGGCCAGCTGTCCCATGATCTGGGCCGGGTAGGCCCAGGGGTACGCGAGCAGTTCAGCGCCCGCGTCGTCGAACTGGGCGACCTCGGTGCCGTCGTGCGCGGTGATGCCGTCGCGCTTGATCTTGCGGGCCAGGGCCGTGGTCTGGGTGGCCTTGGGCAGTTCCGGGATGCCGTGGACCAGCGGCTTGATGCCGAGGTCTTCGAACTCCGGGGGAACTTCAGGAAAAGTCATCTCGTACTCCAAGCTTGCTCCACCGCTTCAACACGGGGGATGGAGCTGTCGGCCCGTTGAGGGGCCGACACGTTGGAGTCGACGCCCTTCAGGTCCCGACCCAGCGGGTCGAGTTCCTTCGTGGCGGGCCGAGAGTACTGAACCGCGCTTGAAGCTCCCCAAACCAGCGGCTGGAGTCACTTACACCCACGCGAGCGTGGGCCGCGGCCGGTCACTACCGGACACCGTCGAACCAAATGTAGCAGGCGTCACATTCGCTTTGGCGGCGGGGTATGTGCGACAGCTGTCGACGCGGTCGGCCGTCTCAATCGCCGTCTCAGTCCACCGCTGTTCAGGCCCGTTCGGACCCGAACGTAGATGCATGTAGACCGGGCAATTCACACGCCCGTGACCGGTCGTGAACGGGCATGCGTAGAACTGAAAAGCGGAAGGTCGCCGGTTCGACCCCGGCCCTGGCCACCGCTCACGAAGACCGTCTCGACTCAGTCGAGGCGGTTTTTTCGTTACCCGGCTTCCTCCACGTGGAAGTACCCGACGGGCTTGGGCCCTTCGGTGATCACGACCACCGTGCCTGGCCGGATCCGCTGGGGCCCGGTGTTCTCGACGATCAGCCAGCGTCCCTCGGCCGCCCAGGTCAGTTCGCCGGTGGGGACGCCTCGCACCACGAACGACGCGAGCCCGGTGTCAGCAGTTTCCGGCGGCACGAAGGCGTTCGCGGCGTACCGGCCATCGGCGCGCGGCGGGCCGGAGGTGCGCCCGCCTTGCTCGGGCGTCAGCCACACGACGCGGCCGCGGAACGGGAACGGAGCGGTGTCCACGGCCCGATTCTGCCGGAGACGATCAGCGCGGCACGACCACGATCTGATCAGCGTCCTCGTAGACGATCCGCCCCGGCGGTTGCCGGGAAACCAGTCGTTCGCACCGGACGCCGTGGGTGTCGAGGATTCCGAGGTAGCCGGCGGCCCGATCGACCAGTTGCCGGGCCGACTGCTTGAACCAGGCGGTCGCACCCGGGTTGACCGCGGGGTCGTACACGGTCGGATCGACGGTCGTGGGGTTCGTGTAGTGCGCTTCGTACCAAGCGTGGTTGGTGCGGCGGAACTCTTCCTGCTCCGAGGTGAGCCGACCGGCTCGGCTCAGATCGTTGATCAAGCCGAAGAACCCGGGATGGCGGCTTGGGCCGAACGAGTGAACCCCGAACGTCCATGTCCGGACGCGGCGAACGGCGTCGACCCATCGGCGAAGGCAGCCCGAGAACGGGCCGCCACCCATTACGGGGAGCCGATATGCGATACCTGCTCACGCTGCACATGAACCCCGCCCTCTGGAGCACCTTGAGCGACGACCAGAAGAACGGCGTCTACGCAGGCCACGGCGACTTCATCAAGCTCGTCACCGACTCCGGTGAGATGGTCGAGACCAAGGCGCTCGTCGATCCCGCCGGTACCAGGACCGTCCGGGTCGAGAACGGTGTGCCGCGCGTCGAGAACGGCACCTTCGTCGAGTCCGCCTCCTTCCTCTGCGGCTACTACGTCGTCGACGTCGAGAGTGAGGAGCGGGCTGTCGAGCTGGCCGGGAAGATCCCGGACGCGCAGTACACCGCCGTCGAGGTGCGCGAGGTGATCCACGAGGGTTGACCTCTAGCGGCTACCGGCTGCCGAACAGTTCGTCCGCCGGGATCGGCCGGCCCAGGTGGAATCCCTGCGCCTGGTCGCAGCCGAGGCGGCGGAGCAGCTCCAGCTGCTCCGCGGTTTCGACGCCTTCGGCGATCACGGTCAGGTCGACCGCGTGGGCCATCGCGATGATGCTCGTGACGATCGCCTCGGCGTCGTGTGACTCGGCGATGCCGGTGATGAACGAGCGGTCGATCTTGAGCGTGTCCAGCGTCAGCCGGCGCAGCTGCGCGAGCGACGAATAGCCGGTGCCGAAGTCGTCGATCGCCAGCAGCACGCCCAGGGATCGCAGTGCTGCCAACACTTCCCCGGCCGCTTCCTGGTCGCGCATCAACGCGCTTTCGGTGACTTCCAGGCAGAGCGCGCCCGCGGGCAGCCCGGTGCTCGCGAGCGCGTCCTGGACCGCGGGCACCAGGTGCGGGTCGTCGAGCTGCCGCGTCGAAAGGTTCACCTTCAGCGTCAGGTCCAAGCCCTGGTTGGTGCGGCGCCAGGCGAGCTCGCGGGTGGTGGCGCGCAGCATCTCCTTGCCGATCACGTTGATCAGGTCGCTCTCCTCGGCCAGCGGGATGAACTCCGCCGGGGAGATCGGGCCGAGCCGGGGATGTGTCCAGCGCAGCAACGCTTCTACCGCCACCATTTCGCCGGTCTTCAGGTCGACCACCGGCTGGTAGGCGGGCCAGAGCTGACCTTCGTGGACCGCGTCGCGCAGGTCCTGTTCCATCCGCAGCCGGCGTTGCATCCGCTCGCGCAGGCCGACGTCGAAGAAGTGGTGCCGGCCCCGGCCGAGCGTTTTCGCTTGGTACATCGCGACATCCGCGTCGCGCAGCAGGTCCTCGGCGCTGCGCTGGTCGGCGCCGTCGACGAGCACGACGCCGATGCTGGCGTCGAGGTGCAGCTGCCGGCCGAGCACGCCGATCGGCTCGGCCAGCGCGGCTCGCAGGTGCTCGGCCAGCGCGCGGACCTCGCCGGGTTCGGTGACCTCGTCGGTCACGATGACGAACTCGTCGCCGCCGAGCCGCCCGACCAGGTCGGCGCGGCCCGACGAGCGCCGCAGCCGCTCGCCGACGATCCGCAGCACCTGGTCGCCGACCGAGTGCCCGAGGGAGTCGTTGATGACCTTGAACTTGTCCAGGTCGAGGAACAGCACGGTCGCCGGGCCGCGGCGGCCCCGGACGTCGAGGCGGTCGAGCACCAGCGTCCGGTTCGCCAGCCGGGTCAGCGGGTCGTGGGTGGCGTCGTGCGCGAGCCGGGCGCTGATCGCGCGGGTCTCGCTGATGTCGGTGAACGACGTGACGACTGCGGCCGCCGTCGGGTCGTCCGGGTCGAGCAGCCGGGAGGTCAGCGACACCCAGACGTCGCGGCCGTCCGGCCGGCGCAGGCGCACGACGAGGCCGTTGTAGCTGACCCCGGTCCGCCGGGTCCGCACCGACGGCATCTCGTCCGGCGGGATCCACTGCCCGGACTCGGTGAACAGCACGAGCGAGTGGCACGGGACGCCGATGAGGTCGGCTTCGGCGGCGCCGAGGATCCGGCACGCCGCCGGGTTCGCCGCTTCGACGAGCCCGGTCGGCCCCATGAGCAGCACGCCTTCGTCGAGCGACGCGACGACCGTGCGGTAGTTCTGCTCGGCCCGCCGCCGCGCGGTTTCGTCGGCGCAGACGAGCACCCAGCCGTCGTTCATCTCAGCTGCCGAAACGCGAACCGTCAGCGGCGCTCCGTCGCGTCGCCGGTGGACGGCTTCGGCGACGCCACCGCGGCGCAGCTCCAGCGGCGCGCCGACCAGCTCGCTCGCCCGGCGTCCGACGGCTTCGGCCGCGGTCCACCCGTACACCGTCTCGGCGGCCGGGTTCCAGCTGGTCACGACACCTTCGCCGGTGGTCGCGATCAAGGCGTCGCTGACGTGCGACACGAGCGCGGCCTGGTAGCGGAGGGCGTCGGCGGCCGCCTTCTTCGCGGTGATGTCACGCATGACGACCTGGTAGCCGGGCCCGGCCGTGCGCACGGTCTGCGCCTCGACGGCGAACTTGCTGCCGTCCAGCCGGGACATCAGGGCTTCGACGGGCTCGGTGGCGGCGCCGGGCCCGCTCAGCAACGCGAGTTTCTCCAGCAGCACCGGCCGGGAGTCCTCGGCGACGAAGTCCGTGAACGGACGGCCGACGACCTCGTCGGCGGAGCAGGCGGCGAACGCGTCCAGAGCGGCACGGTTGGCGTAGGTGACGACGCCGTTCTCGTGGACGCAGATCGCGTCCGGACTCAGCTCGACCAGCTCGGCGAGGGAGTCTGCCTCCATGTGCGTCCGTCCCCCATGCTGCTCGGCTGTGGCCCGTCGATTACACCACCGACTCCGGCCCGTGCATACCCGCCGGAATACGCGTCCGGCCTGCGGATGCGCGGCGTAACCGCGGGCCCCAGAACAGCAGCCCGAAGTGCGCGGCGACGGCGTGGCCGAGCAGCGTGACGACCGAGTCGAGGGTCGTGGGGTCGTCGCTGAGGTAGATCACCGCGACGAACGCCTCCATCGCGGCCAGCGCGAGGAGCCGGGTGCGGCCGCGGAGCAGGAAAACCAGGGCGCCGGCCGTGGTGAAGAAGCCGTAGCTGACGCCGATGTCGAGCCAGTGCCCGGCCGAGCTCGGCAGGACGTGCGCGCTGATCAAAGCCATCACCGGCAGCTCGGTGACGAGCGTGGCGAGCACGTGGCCGGAGAAGAACACGGTGGCCACGCGGCGGATGCCGAACCGGCGTTCCAGTGGCGCGACGGCGATCGCGAAGATGAGGACGTAGACGAGCCAGCCTTCGTCCGCCAGCCAGAGCGCGCTGGTCAGCAGCGAGGTCAGCGGCCGCCGCCACAGGTTGTGGGCGTCGGTGCTGGACAGCCGGAGGAGCCGGTCGGTCAGGTCCGTGTCGGCGAACCGCAGCAGCAGGGTCGTGCCGAGCAGGAGGACGAGATAGCCGAAGGTGAACGGCGTCGCTCGCGGGTTCGGGATGAACCGGACGAACTGCCGCCAGTTGCGCCGTGCCGGACCCGCGAGGTCGAGGACCCGCGGTTCGGCTTTCAGCAGCATGGTTTCAGCTTCGCCGGGCATGCTGGGATTCTCCCCAACCGCAGCTGTGAAACCCCTGTGGATAGTCACTGACCGTCAGATCACACAGCACGTAACGAATTTTTGCCGGTACCTCACCCGTTCGGGTGCTTTGTGCGGTAAAAATACGGCCGTGAACGACGAGGTATCGGTCGCCGAGCTGCTCGTGCGCGAGGGCTGGGGCGACCGGCCGGTGCAGTCTCGGTGGCGGGTGGTCGCGGTGATGCTCGCCGTCGTCATCGGCTGCGGGGCCGCCGCGGTGCTGGTCGCGTTCAGCAGCGGTCAGGTGCGCCAGGACGCCGCGCCGGTCGACCAGATCCAGGTCGTCCCGATGCCGCAGCGCACCACCGGCCTCGGCGGTGCGGGCCAGGCGACGGACTCGCCGAACGACGGCGGGGTCGGCGGCGGCACCGGCGGCGACGTCGTCATCCCCGGCACGCACGAGGGCACCGTCACCGAGGTGCCGGGCCGGCCGTCGGACGCCGAGAGCAGCACCGAATCCGCGACGGCGACCACCGTGCCGACCGCCGGCGCGCCGGGCTCCACGACCGCCCCGGCCACGACGACGACCCCGGCCGGTGGTCAGCAGCCGCCGCCACCGCCCACGACGTCGACTTCGCCGCCGCACCAGGTCACGTGCATCCTGATCATCTGCTGGTGATCAGCCGAGCTGCTCGCCGAGGTCGCTGAAGTCGGACGTGTTCCAGCGTTCCGGGCGCATCACGATGGCGATGTTGTTGCCGTGGCTGGCGTCGGTCGCGTCCGTGTACGCCTCGCTCATGCCGGGCGGCAGGTAGCGGGCCGCCACCCCGTGCCGTTCCGCCTTGGTCATCGGCCACGTCTTGACGACCGGGCCCTCGACCGAGACGTACTTGTAGACGCCGTCCTGCTCCTGCACGCACAGCGCGAACCGGCCGGCTTCCTCGATCAGCCGGGTCTTGCGCAGTCCGGGTGACGTCATCACCATGACGTCGCCGCCCGGCTCGTAGCGGTACCAGATCGGCGTGGTCAGCGGCGCGCGTCCGGGTTCGGCGGCGACGCTCAGCACGCCGACGCGCGGCTCGGCGAGGAACGCTTCCCGCTCTTCACGGGTCATCTTGCGGGCCATGGTCTCGCTCCTTAAGGCGATTCGATTTGCCTTAAAGGTACGCAGACGCGACTCGCTAAAGCAAGTACCTTTGCTTTAGAGTGAGATCATGACCCGACCCGGCGGCCGCAGCGCCCGCGTCCGCGACGCGGTGCACGACGCCGTCGTCGAGCTGCTCGCCGCGGGGGAGACCGACGCCACGGTCCCGAAGATCGCCGAGCGGGCGGGCGTCAACCCGACCAGCATCTACCGCCGCTGGGGCAACCTCGACAACCTGCTCCTCGACGCCGCCGTGACGCGCCTGCGCGAGACGTCGCCGATCCCGGACACCGGCTCGCTGCACGGAGACTTGACGGGCTGGGCGGCCGGTGTCGAACGCGCGATGCGCGACCGGCACGGCCAGATCCTGCTGCGTGCGCTCGTCGCGACGATGGCCCCGGAACGGGAGCCGATCGAGTACCTCCGGGCCCGCGGCGACGACCTGCAGCAGGCCCTCGACGCGGCCGCCGCACGCGGCGAGGCGGTGCCGTCGGTGCAGGACGTCCTCGACCACGTCCTGGCCCCGCTGTACCTACGCGTCCTGTTCCGGCTCCCGGTCGAGCCGGGCGTCGGCGCCGAATTCGTCGAACGGTTGCTCAAGACCCTGTGAGCAGGCCTCAGCTGGTGCCTCGGATGGTGGTCAGTGCTCTGATCGCCCCTTCGCGAGCTACATCGCACGGGTCTTTCTTGCCGACATTGGCTTGCGACAGCGTCAAGCCGACGTCGAACACCTCCTGATCACTGGTTCCGACGGCGACAGAACAAACGCCTTCGGTGTCCCTCGCGTCGTAGACGCCATACGCGACAACGGGATAGCCGTTGATGGGCTGCAACGGCGTGAACAGCGCGTACTTGACGCTTTTGTCCTTGTAGAAGCTGGTCAGGCCGGCCGTAGCGGCCCTGTCGAAAATCACGCGGACCAGCGGGCGGCTGGCATCGGGCGGATTCCACGAGCAAGCGGGTCCGGCCGGCGATTCGAGGTCCGGCCTTGTCTGCACTTCGGGTCCGATCAGTTCTCCCGCTTGACTCTCCGAGAGTGCTTCGCAGGGAAACTGGCGGAATCGCGTGAGGTCGACCGGCGTCTCGACCTTCGGTACTCCGGGACCGGGCACCTGATCCGCGGTGTCCGGGGTCGCGGTCTGACCTGGTGATTCGCTCGACGGCCGCGGGTTGCCGCGAGTGGTACCGGTGCATCCGGTGAGCATGAGTACCGCGACGCCGGCGATGGGCAGAACGCGGCGCATCAGGCGAGGCCTTCCGGTTTCTCGAGCTCTGCAGCATGTTGTTCTTCGGTTGTGGCGTATTTGCCGAGAGCCGCGAGGAACTTGTCGGCCATCGCGTCGCAGTGGTTCGCGCGCGCTGAAAGCGACTGCATCAAAGCCTGGCCGGATGCTTGGATCAGCTCGGCGTTGCCCTGGCTCGCGTATTCGAGCCCGGGTCCCTCGGTCTGCGCGATGCGCTCCGCGTCGAGCCGGTCGTCCCGGTAGTCCTGGGCCAGTTGCCGCCACTGTCCGGCCAGGTCATGCAGGGTTTCGACGGAATACTCGAACCCGCCGCCGGTGCCGAGCGGGTTGAGGTCCTCGAGCAAGCCGCCGTACGTGACCGCGTCCGGCTCCTCTGACTTCACAGTGTCTCCGACCGGGCACTCTGGGTTATCCGACGTCGGGGAGGTTACCAGGTTCCTCGCGCCGGCCGAGGTGGTTGAAGAGCAGGTTCAACACGAAGGCCAGCACCGCCGTCACCGTGATCGAGCTGCCGCCGATCGTCTGCAGCCAGGCCGGGAAGTGCTGGAAGATCTTCGGCGCGAACGCCGGCAGCAGGCCGACGCCCAGCGCCACCGCCACGACGAAAGTGTTGTGGTTGCCGGAGAACTCCACCGTGCGGAGGTTCTGCGCGCCGACCGCGGCGACCATCGCGAACATCACCACCGCGACCCCGCCGACCACCGGCTGCGGGATCGCCGCGATGAACGCGCCGATCTTCGGGACCAGGCCCATCAGCACCAGGATCCCGCCGGTCACCGCGACCACCCAGCGGCTGCGCACGCCGGTCATCCGCACCAGCCCGACGTTCTGCGCGAAAGCCGTGTCGGGGAAGGAGTTCATCACGCCGCCGAGCACGGCCGAGAAGCCGTCGGTGGCCAGGCCGCGGGCGAGGTCGGAGTCCGTCGGCGGCCGCCCGGTGATCTCGCCGACGGCGATCATGTCGGCCGTCGACTCGGTGAACGTCACCAGCATGACCACGCACATCGACAGGACCGCGGCGACCGGGAACGTCGGCGCGCCGAAGTGGAACGGCGCCGCGAGCCCGAACCAGCCGGCCGCGCTCAGCCCGTCCCAGTGCACCAGCCCCAGCGGGATCGCGACGACCAGTCCGATCGCCAGGGCCAGCAGTGGCCCGATCTGGTTGGCGAAGCCGCGCAGCACGCGCGTGAACAGCACGAGCAGCGCGAGCACGCCGAACGCGAGCAGGATGTGCGACAGGGCCGCGTAGTCCGGCGCGGTCGGGTCGTTGCCCGCGATCAGCCCGGCGCCCGGGCCGAGCAGCGAGACGCCGATGACGAGCAGCAGCGTCCCGGTGACCAGCGGCGGGAAGAACCGGATCAGCTTCGCGAACGGTTTCGCGATGAGCAGTCCGAACACGCCGGACGCCATCATGGCGCCGTAGACCGCGGGCAGGCCGTACTGCGACGCGATGAGGATCATCGGGTTGACGACGCTGAACGTCGCGCCCGCCACCACCGGCAGCCGGATGCCGAGGAGCTTCCCGATGCCGATCGACTGGATCAGCGTGGCGATGCCCGCGACCAGCAGGTCGGCGTTCACCAGCAGCCCGATCGTCGCCGCGTCGAGCTTGAGCGCGCTGCCGACGATCAGCGGCACCGCGACGGCGCCGGCGTACATGATCGACATGTGCTGCAGGCCGAGCAGCGCCAAGCGGCCGGCGGGCAGGCCCTGGTCTACCGGGTGGACCTCGGGTTTCGTCATCAACAGCCCCCTTTTCGCCGTGCCAGCCAACGCGCTTCGGATGACGGTAGCAAGACGCCGCCGTGATGATCGTGTTTCCGGGGTGCGGCGGATCGGGCCGCGATGTGTGACCATCGGTGCATGACATCGGGCGGTATTTCCCAGGTGGGCCCGCCGTTTCGCGCCGATCACGTCGGGAGCCTCCTGCGGCCCCCGGTGCTGCGCGACGCGCGACGGCGGCACGAAAGCGGTGAGATCGGTGCGGAGCAGCTCCGCGCGGTCGAAGACGACGCGATCCGTGACGTGATCAAGATGCAGCGAGCGGCCGGGCTGAGCTCGGCCACCGACGGCGAGTTCCGCCGGGCCTCGTGGCACATGGACTTCATCTACGCACTCGGCGGCATCTCCAAGAGCGACGAACGGCTGCACGTCAAGTTCCACAACCTGGCGGGCGACCTCGAGTTCAGCCCGCCGGGCCTGCAGGTCGACGGCAAGGTCCGGCTCGAGGAGCCGATCTTCGCCGACCACTTCCGGTTCCTGCAGTCCCATGTGGACGCCGGCGTGACGCCGAAGCTGACCATCCCGTCGCCGAGCATGGTCTACTACCGCGGCGGCCGGGCGGCGGTCAGCGAGACCGTCTACCCGGAGCTGGAAGAGTTCTTCACCGACCTCAGCGCGGCGTACTCCGCGCAGGTCACCGCGATGGCCGGTCTCGGCTGCCGCTACCTGCAGCTCGACGACACGAGCCTCGCGTACCTGAACGACCCGGCGCAGCGCGAGCTCGTCCAGCGGATGGGCGGTGACCCGGACACCCAGCACCTGCGCAACATCGCGACGATCAACGCGGCGCTGGAGGGCCGGCCGGACGACCTGGCGGTGACAACTCACTTGTGCCGCGGGAACTTCCGCTCCTCGTGGGCCGCTTCCGGGAGCTACGAGTTCGTCGCGGAAGCCGTGTTCGGCGAGCTGGCCGTCGACGGGTTCTTCCTGGAGTACGACGACGAACGCTCCGGTGGTTTCGAGCCGCTGCGGTTCGTGCCGAAGGACAAGAAGGTCGTGCTCGGCCTGGTCACCACCAAACGGCCGGAGCTGGAGGACCCGGACGTCCTGGTGCGGCGGATCGAGGAGGCGTCGCGGTACGTCGACGTCGACCGGCTCTGCCTGTCGGGACAGTGCGGGTTCTCTTCGACGGAGGAGGGCAACGACCTCACCGTGGACGACCAGCTGCGGAAGCTGGAGCTGATCGTGAAGACGGCCGACCGCGTCTGGGGTGGCCACTGATGATCACCTGCGTCGTCGACTACGTCATCGACCCCGCGAAACTGCCCGACTTCGAACGGTTCGCCGCCGCCTGGATGCGGTTGGTACAGCGAGAAGGCGGCGTCCACCACGGCTACTTCCTGCCGTCGGAAGGCGCGAGCGACGAAGCGCGCGCGTTGTTCAGCTTCGAGAGCTTCGCCGCGTACGAACAGTACCGAACGCTGTTCGGCGTCGACCCGGACTTCATCGAGGCGGACAAGATCCGCGAGGAAAGCGGTTGCGTGGTGCGGTACCGCCGATCGTTCATGCGGCCACTGCTCCCGGACGACGACCTCTGACGTGCGACACAGCGCGCAGCGGCCGCCGTCGGTGGTTGATCGTGTTCTCGACCTGCTCGGCGCGTTCTCCGCCGAGCGGCCGCAACTCACGCTGTCCGAGCTGAGCCGCCGCGTCGGACTGCCGTTGTCCACCACGCATCGGCTGGCCGGGGAGCTGACCCGGCGTGGTGCGCTCGTCCGGGATGACGCCGGGGCGTACCGCGTCGGGCTTTGGCTGTGGGAGGTCGCCTCCCTCGCGCCGCACGGGGCCGAACTCCGCGAGAGCGCGATGCCGTTCCTGGAGGACCTTTACGAGGCCACGCACCAGAACGTGCAGCTCGCGGTGCTCGACGGGCCGGAGGTCGTCTACGTCGAACGCATCTCCGGCCGCGGCGCGGTCAACGTCCTGACTCGGGTCGGCGGGCGGCTGCCGGCGCACGCGACCGGCGTCGGGCAGGTGCTGCTCGCGCACGCGCCGGCCGACGTCCAGGCAGAGGTCGTCGAGAGTCCGCTGAAGGTGTTCACGCCCAAGACGATCAGCTCGGAAGGTGAGCTGCGTCGCGTGCTCGCGGACGTCCGGCGCAACGGGTACGCCATCAGCGACGGCCAGATCGAGCTGATCGCCCTCTCGGTGGCGGCCCCGGTCTTCGGCGCCGACGACGAGGTGGCGGCGGCGATTTCGGTGGTCGTGCCGGCGGAGGGCACCGACCCGAGAACGCTGGTCCCGGCGGTGCGCGCGGCGGCGCGGGGGATCTCGCGGGTCCTCGGTGCCCCGCGCGCGCTGCGGACCAGCGGCGAACCCCACTGATCGACTCCTCGACGAGCCGAGCGGGTTGTGCTCAGATGAAACCATGGGTGAGCAGGGAGTGGGCACGGTTCTGGTCGTCGGCGCCGGGCAGAGCGGGTTCCAGGCCGCGGCGTCGCTGCGCGACCGGGGCTTCGACGGCCGGGTCGTGCTGGTCGGGGACGAACCCGGCGTGCCGTACCAGCGGCCGCCGCTGTCGAAGGCCTACCTGGCCGGGACCGCCGGGCTCGAGCAGCTGCACCTGCGCGGCGAGGACTTCTTCGCCGAGAAGGGCATCGAACTCGTCGACGCGCGCGTCAAGTCGATCGACCGGGCCGCGAACCGCGTCCACTTCGACGACGACGAGGAGCTGGCCTACGACCACCTCGTCCTGGCCACCGGCGCGCGCAACCGGGCCTTGCCGGTGCCCGGCGCGGACCTGCCGGGCGTGCTGGCCCTGCGCACGCGCGACGACGCTGACCGGCTCCGCGCGTCGCTGTCCGACGCGCAGGACGTCGTCGTGGTCGGCGGTGGCTTCATCGGGCTCGAGTTCGCGTCCCACGCCGGCCGGCCGGTGACGGTCGTCGAGGCGCAGGACCGGCTGCTCAACCGCGTCGCGTCGCCCGAGATCTCCGGGTACTTCGCCGAACTGCACCGCGAGGCCGGGCACACGGTCCTGCTCGGCCAAGGGGTTTCCGCGCTGCACGGCGACTCGCGGGTGCGTGAGGTCGAGCTGTCCGACGGCACGCGGCTGCCCGCCGACCTCGTCGTGATCGCCGTCGGTGTCGTGCCGGAAACCGCGCTCGCCGAGGCCGCCGGGCTGGACATCGCGAACGGCGTGGTCGTCGACGCGCACCTGCGCACGGCCGACCCGCGGATCTTCGCGATCGGCGACTGCGCGAACTTCCCGTGCGTGCAGGCGGGCGCAGCGACCCGGCTGGAGTCGGTGCAGAACGCCGTCGACCAGGCCCGGTGCGTGGCCGCGGCGCTGACCGGCACCGACGAGCCGTACGCGAGCCTGCCGTGGTTCTGGACCGACCAGTCGGGCGCGAAGCTGCAGATCGCCGGGATCCTCGACCGCGCCGACCGGACGGTGGTCGCGGGTGATCGCGAGGCGGGCAAGTTCTCGGTGCTGTCCTTCCGCGACGACGTCCTCATCGCGGTCGAGTCGGTGAACCGCCCGGCGGACCACATCGCCGCGCGACGGCTGTTCACCGCCGACCCGCGCCCGGCGTACGCGGACCTCGAAGCGAGCGGGTTCGACCTGAAGGTGCACCTGAAGGCGCGCGTCGCCTGAGATCGTCAACTCGTGGTTGACGCACCCAGTGCGTCAACCTACAGTTGACGGCATGAACCTGCCTGACTACTCCGTCAAACTCGACGACCTCATCACCGCCATCAAGAGCAACAACGACCAGGACGCCCTCGCCCAGCTCTCCGACGCCGTCTACATGGGCGAGCACCTCGGCGACGTCGCCGACCACCTCATCGGCCACTTCGTCGACCAGGCCCGCCGCTCCGGCGCGTCCTGGACCGAGATCGGCAAGAGCATGGGCGTCACCAAGCAGGCCGCGCAGAAGCGGTTCGTGCCGAAGGTGGACCCGGGTGGTGACGTCTCCGGCGCGATCGAGCGCGTCTACGGCCGCTACACCGACCGCGCGCGGCACGTGATCGTCGCCGCGCAGAAGGCGGCCATCGACCACCGCAGCCCGGCGATCGACACCGTGCACCTCGTGCTGGGCCTGCTCACCGAGCCCGCGGCGCTCGCGGCGGGCGCGATCCTCGCCCAGGGCGTCACGCTGGAGACCGTCCAGGAGACGGCCGAAGCCCAGCTGCCCGAGCCGGCCGGCGAGGTGCCCAGCCCGATGCCGTTCAGCCCCGGCGGGAAGAAGGCCCTGGAACTGACCCTGCGCGAAGGGCTGCGGCTGGGGCACAACTACATCGGCACCGAGCACATCCTGCTGGCGCTGCTGGAGCAGGGCGAAGGCGTCGGCTTCCAGGTGCTCGACGGCCTGGGGATCAAGAAGGACAAGGCGGAGGCGAAGATCGTCGCAGTCCTGACGGAGATCCTCGCCGCGCGAGGCCAGTGACGCTGCTCGTGCTGGCCGCACTGCTCGCGCTGGCCTTGGTGACGCTGCTCTGATCGGGATGGACCAGGGGGTCTTCCCGCTCAGGCACCCCGAAAGTCCGTGAATGCCACATTGAGGGACATAGCGTCCCTCAATGTGGCATTCACGGACTTGAACTCAGGCGTCTGACTCCGGGCGGCCGTCCTCGGCCCACGCGGTGTGGAACGAGCCGTCGCGGTCGACGCGGCGGTACGTGTGCGCCCCGAAGAAGTCGCGCTGGCCCTGCACCAGGGCCGCCGGGAGGCGGTCGGCGCGCAGGCCGTCGTAGTACGCCAGCGCCGTCGAGAAGCCCGGCGTCGGGATACCCAGCTTGACCGCCGTCGAGATCACCGAGCGCCACGAGTCCTGCGCGTCCTCGACGGCCTTGCGGAAGCCGCCGGAGGTCAGCAGGGTCGGCAGGCCCGGCTCTTCGGCGTAGGCCGCGGTGATGTCGTTGAGGAACTTCGCGCGGATGATGCAGCCGCCGCGCCAGATCGAGGCGACCTTGCCGAGGTCGATGTCCCAGCCGTACTCGGTCGCGCCGGCCTGGATCTGGTTGAAGCCCTGCGCGTACGCGACGACCTTCGACGCGTACAGCGCCTGCTCGACGTCGTCGGCGAAGCGCTCCAGCGACGAGCCGGTCAGCGGCGATCGCGCCGGGCCGCCCAGGCCGCGAGCGGCCGAGCGCAGCGACGTCGAGCCGGACAGCGAACGCGCGAAGACGGCTTCGGCGATGCCCGAGATCGGGACGCCCAGGTCGAGGCCGATCTGCACGGTCCAGCGGCCGGTGCCCTTCTGCTCGGCGGCGTCCGCGACGACGTCGACGAACGGCTTGCCGGACGACTTGTCGACGTGCGCCAGCACCTGGGCGGTGATCTCGATCAGGTACGAGTCGAGCCGGCCGGTGTTCCAGGTCCGGAACACGTCGGCGATCTCCGCGGGGGAGTAGCCGCCAGCGCCGCGCAGCAGTTCGAACGACTCCGCGATCAGCTGCATGTCGGCGTACTCGATGCCGTTGTGCACCATCTTCACGAAGTGGCCGGCGCCGTCGGCACCGATGTGCGTGCAGCACGGCTCGCCGTCGACCTTCGCCGAGATGTCCTCGAACAGCGGGCCGAGGGACTCGTAGGACTCCTTCGAGCCGCCGGGCATGATGCTCGGCCCGTGCAGCGCGCCTTCTTCGCCGCCGGAGACGCCGCTGCCGACGAAGTGCAGCCCGCGCTCGCGCAGGGCCTTCTCACGACGTCGGGTGTCGGCGAAGTGCGCGTTGCCGGCGTCGATGATCACGTCGCCGTCTTCCAGCAGCGGCGCGAACTCGTCGATGACGGCGTCGGTCGGGCCGCCCGCCTTGACCATGATCACGACCTGCCGGGGCCGCTCCAGCGCGTCGACGAACTCCTGCGCGGAGTACGCCGGGATGAAGTCGCCCTCGTCGCCGAACTGGTCCACCAGCGTGCGGGTCCGCTCCTCGGACCGGTTGTGCAGGGCCACCGTGTGGCCGTGCCGCGCCAGGTTCCGGGCCAGGTTGCGGCCCATGACCGCCAGGCCGGTGACCCCGATGCTCGCCTTCTTGCTCATCCGCATCCTTCCGAAGACTCTCTCGATTCAGACCCTAGTCCGAACGTGCGCTCAAGGAAGGCCACGGAGGAGCAGCTCACTCAGTTCAGGAAAAACACCGGATCGGCTCGCCGTTGAACGCGACCATGTCCATCACGGCCGCGACGAGGTCGATCTGCGCGCCCCACTCGGCGCCGTCCAGCTCGGCGTACGCCCGGTGCAGGTTGCCCGGCAGCCGCTCCTGCTCGGTCAGCGACGCGAACTCGCCGAGGTCGGTGTCCTTGGCCAGCTCCAGCGGCCCCAGCCCGGCGGCCTTCCCGCGCTCGGCCGTCCGCTGGACGAAGGCCAGGTAGCCGTCCACTGTGTCCACGACGTCCAGGCCGCACGCCGGGCCGTGGCCGGGCAGGATCACTTCGGGTTCCAGCTCGCGGATGACGTCGAGGGCCTTGCGCCAGCCGGCCACCGAGCCCATCAGCGCGAACGGGCTGCCGCCGTTGAACACCAGGTCACCGGCGTAGAGCACGCGCTGCTCGGGCAGCCAGACGAGCACGTCGTTCGTCGTGTGGGCCGCGTGGCCGGGGTGGATCAGCTCGATCGTGACGTCGCCGGCGTGCACGGTCAGCCGGTCGTCGAACACGACCTCGGGCGGGCGCGACCGCAGCTCGCCCCAGTCGTTGCCGGTGAAGATGCCGTCGAACGTCTGGATGCCCTCGGCGACCATCAGCTCGCGGGTCTTGCGGTGCCCGATGACCGTGGCGCCCTCGACCAGGTAGTTGCCGTTGGTGTGGTCGCCGTGGTGGTGGGTGTTCACCAGCGTCGTCACCGGGCGGCCGGTGGCGTCCTCGACGGCGGCGAGCAGCGCGCGCGTGCGGCGCTCGGTCGAGCAGGTGTCGATCAGCACGGTGTGGTCACCGGCCGCGACGAACCCGCAGTTGTTGATGTACCAGGAGCCGTCCGGCTGGACGTACCCGTGGACCTGGTCGGCCAGCCGGGTGACGGCGGCAGCGGCGGGAGAACGATCGGTCACGCGCACCAGTCTGCCCGAGACCCGGCTCCGCCGGTTGGCGGAATAATTCGGAATTTCACTGGTCCAGGCGAGTGACAACCCAGGTGGCTGGCGTTCCGCGACATTTCCTGGAACGCTGCGCGATGTCATCATCGAGATCCGCAGGGCAAGCACTAACCTGGGTGGGTTCGATAGTTCGCGTGTGATGACGGCTCCGGATACGGGCCGTCATCGCTTGATAGTGGTCCGGGAGAGCAGGGCGATGGCCAGCACCGTCACCTCGCGCCGGAAGCAGCTCGGGAACGAGCTCCGGCACGCCCGCACCGCGGCGCGGATGACACAGCAGCAGGTTGCCGAGGTTCTCGGCTGCACCCAGGGCAAGGTCAACAAGATCGAGTCCGGTGCCGTCGGGGTCAAGCTCGGGGATGTGCGATCGATGCTGAACGCGTTCGGGATCAACGGCGAAGAGGCCGACACGCTGATGAACCTGGCGCGTGCGGCCGCCGGGCAGCGCGGCCACTGGTCCGGCTACCGCTCCGTGGTGCCGCACTGGTTCCGCACCTTCACGGACCTGGAACCCGCCGCCGCGGAGATCCTCACCTGGCACGGCGAGCGCATCCCCGGCCCGCTGCAGTCCGAGCACTACATGCTCAAGCAGTTCACCGAGTTCGGCGCCACCGACGTGACGTCGCTGGTGCGCAACCGGCTCGACCGCAAAGCCGTGTTCGAACAGCAGCAGCCGCCGTACTACCGGTTCATCATCAGCGAAGGCGCGCTGCGCCGGGCGCCCGGCGGGTCCGCGCCCGCGGTGATGCTGGACCAGGTCGAGCACCTGCTCTCGCTCGAGCGGCACCCGCGGGTCTACGTCCACGTGCTGCCCTTCGGCGCGCGGCTGGCCGCGGTGCCCAACGACTTCACGATCATGCGCTTCCCGGACCGCACCCGGGACTTCGTCTACATCGAGCACTCCGCGGGCGGGCTGTACCTCGACGACGTCAAGGACTTCAACATCTTCGTCGACTCGTGGGACAGGCTGCGCGGAGCCGCGCTGGAGCGGCAGGAGACCAGGCAGTTCCTCAAGGAGCTCGCTGAGGGTTACCGCGCGCAGATGCAGCAGAGCCAATAGGGCGAACGGCCCCGCGAGGCGGCCAAGTGGTGAACAACTTTCGGTAGAGTGCTGCTGTTGCGCCCGAACCCACCACCGGCTGCGTCATCCGAAGGGGACATCGTGGACCCCGACTTCCTCCCCGACGCCGTCGACCTGGAACGGCCGAACGTGGCGAGGATCTACGACTGGGCGCTCGGCGGCACCGCCAACTGGGCGGTCGACCGGCAGTACGGCGAGCTGGCCCTGCAGGCGTTCCCGCTGGCGCGCGCCCTCGCGCGGGGCAACCGCGACTTCCTCGGCCGCGCCGTCCGCTACTGCCTTTCCCGGGGCATCACGCAGTTCCTGGACCTCGGCTCCGGCATCCCGACCGCGGGCAACGTGCACGAGGTGGCCGACGACCACGTCGACGACAGCCGGTGCGTGTACGTCGACAACGAGCCGGTGGCCGTCGCGCACGGGCGGATCCTGCTGGAGGAGGCCGGTGACGTCGGCCGCCACGCCGTCCTGCACGCCGACCTGCGGGACGCGCAGGACGTCTGGGCGGCCGCGCTGGCCACCGGCGTGCTCGACCCGGACGAGCCGATCTGCCTGCTCAGCGTGGCCGTGCTGCACTTCCTGCCCGACGCCGGCGGCGTGCGCGAGGCGATCCGCGACTACCGGAGGCTGCTCGCGCCGGGATCGGCGTACGTGCTGTCGCACGCGACCGAATCCGGCGTCGGCGGCACGGAGCTGGAACAGATCAGGCGGCTCGTGAAGCTGTCGGAGCGGTCGAGCTCGCCCGCGGTTTCCCGCTCGCTCGACGAGATCGCCGCGTTCTTCGGTACCTTCGACGTGGTCGAGCCGGGAATCGTGCCTGTGGGAGAGTGGCGCCCTGACCCCGGCGCCGCCACGGTCCCCCTCGCGAGCGTGGTCGGCGGTGTCGGCCGCAAGCCTGGAGGACGGAACGCATGACGACGCAGGATCCCGAAGCCCCCGAAGGCGTCGACCTCGACCGGCCGAACGCGGCCCGGATCTACGACTGGTTCCTCGGCGGCGACGCCAACTGGGCCATCGACCGGCAGTTCGGTGAGCAGGCGGTCAAGACCTTCCCGATGATCCGGACGGTCGCCCGCGTCGGCCGGGACTTCCTCGGCCGCGGCGTGCGCTACCTGGCGCGCAACGGGATCGACCAGTTCCTCGACCTCGGCTCCGGCGTCCCGACGGTCGGCAACGTGCACGAGGTCGCGGCCGAGGTGAACCCGGACGCGCGGTGCGTGTACGTCGACAACGAGCCGGTCGCCGTCGCCCACTCGCAGATCCTGCTGGAGAAGGAAGGCGTCGCGAGCCGGCACGCGGTGCTGCAGGGCGACCTGCGCGACCCGGCCGACATCTGGAAGCGCGCGCTCGACACCGGCGTCCTCGACCCGAACCGGCCGATCGGGCTGATCATCGTCGGCGTCCTGTACTTCCTCGGCAAGGACGAGCCGGTGGCCGAGACCATCCAGAAGTACCTGTCGCTGCTGCCGTCCGGCTCGTACTTCCTGTCCTCGCACCTGACCACCGAAGGCCTCGACGCGCTGGCTGACTCGGACAGCCGGGCGTCGATCGTGGAGCAGTACAACAAGTCGAGCACCCCGCTGTACCTGCGCAGCAAGGCGGAGTTCACGACGTTCTTCGACGGCTTGGAGCTCGTCGAGCCGGGCATCGTCTACCTGCCGGAGTGGCACCCGGAGGAGATCGAGTCCCGGGCGACGAAGAAGCTCGCGAACGACCCGGCGTTCAGCGGTCACATCTGCGGCCTCGGCCGCAAGCCGTGAGCGTGACGGCCGCCGCCTACGACGCGATGGCCGTCCGGTACGCCGAGTTCGTCCGTGAGGTCTGGGACGCTTCGCCGTTGGACAACGCCGCCCTGGCCGCGTTCGTCGACCACGTGCGTGGCGCCGGGCTCGTCGCCGACCTCGGCTGCGGGCCCGGCCACCTCACGGCGCACCTCCGGGACAGCGGCGTGGACGTCTTCGGCGTCGACCTGTCGCCGGCGATGATCGAGCTGGCCCGGGCGGCCGCGCCCGATCTGCGGTTCGAGGTCGGGTCGATGGCGGCGCTGGACGTCCCGGACGCCTCGCTCGCCGGGATCCTGACGTGGTACTCGATGATCCACACGCCGCCCGAAGAGGTGCCGGGGTACTTCGCCGAATTCACCCGGACGTTGGCGCCGGGTGGTCACGTTCTGTTGGGCTGCTTCGAATCCGACGGCGAGCCGCTGACGGTGTTCGACCACGCGGTCACCCCGGCCTACCGGTGGCCCCTGGACGAACTGGCCGGGCTGGCCCGGGACGCGGGCCTTGTCGAAACGGGTCGCGTCTACCGCGTGCCCGGCGAAGGCGAGCGGTTCCGCCGCGGCGCCCTTCTGCTGCGGAAACCGTAGGCCCGCAACGGCGAAAAGCCGTGAAGGCCTCCTTACCGGCTCTTATGGCCGGGAAGGAGGCCTTCACGGCTTTCAGGCCCGGGAACGGCGAGAGCCCCGGTTCGTCGTGAACCGGGGCTCCTTCATGATGTGGTGGTGGAGCGCAGTCAGGCGCGCGAGCCGATCCGGCCGCGCAGCAGCGGGGCCAGGTCGATCGCGGTCTCCAGCGGGCGCGTCGTGCGCACGCCGTCGGAGTGCCGGGCCGGGACGTCGAGGTCCGTGGCCCAGGTGGTGGTCTTGCGCAGCGGCGCCTGGATCAGGCTGAAACCGAAGCGGTTCCGCAGTTCGGCCGCGATCCCGCGGCGGCCGCGGTGTTCTTCTTCACGTCGTAAGAGCGAGTTCAACCGGACGGCCATCGTCTACACCCCCAGCTCTCGTCGCGGTGACCTGGCGGGTTCGCCGGCGGTCAGTCCGAGACAGGGTTCACAAGGCATGCCGACCCCGGGGGTCAGCCATTCGACATCGGTGCGGGAAAGCGCTTCCCCGCACTTGGTACGGACCAGCGCACTCGTGGCCGCGGTGGCCTCCACGCCGAAGACGTGGACCACCCGGCGGGCTTCACCGGCGGTTCCCTTGGCGAGCCTGCCCACGACGACGACGCCTGGTGGCGCACTGTCCTCGACGATCACGCTGGTCCTCCCCCATGAGGTACTGCGATGGTGGATGGTGTGCTGTGCGCGGCCGGCGCGGCGATCGTGCCGCCCGCCGCATGCGGGTTGTCGTTCACCGACAGCGCCGCCCCCGGCCGATGCGATTAATCCTACTCCTGGAATAATCTTCATGTCGAGGCCGGAGCTAGTTGATCACCCGCTTGGCCCTGCACTCTGCTCCATTGAGACACTGAGTAGCCGGGAGCGGGTACCTTCGACCAGGTTGCGGCCGCGCCCCCCATCGATCCACGGAGGTACGACCCATGGCGGATTATCCGTCGTTCGCGGATTACGATCCGAGCACGGCCGTGTCCCTGTTCGAAGAGGCCGCGTGGGAGAAGTCGTTCGCCAGCGAGCCCAACGGCGGCAGCTGTGTCGAGGTCAACCTGGGTCGGGAAGGCCTGATCGGGGTCCGGGACACCAAGCTCTCGACCAGTCCGGTCTTCGTGTTCGACTCCGCCGAGTGGGAAGCGTTCCTCGTCGCCGTGAAGGCGGGGCAGTTCGACCTGCCCGCCTGACGTATCCCTTGACTGGGTGATGATGATCACCCGACCGTGTAAGAAAGTGACGAAGGCCCCCTTCCCCTCTACGGAGAAGGAGGCCTTCGCGACGGCGTGGATACGGGTGACTGCCGTATGTGACCGATATCTCACCCGATTGCCGGGAGCTCCCCTCCCCGCAACCGGCCACGGGTCCGGCGCCACGCCAGCACGACGATCACCACGAGCCCGATCAGCGGGAGCGTGCTGATCGCCCAGCTCAGGCCCATCGGCGGCCCCGGCTGTTCGAGCACCGGCAGCGCGCGCAGGTCGCCGGTGCCGGGCCCGGCCGGCCCGTTCACCACGAAGCGGAACGTCCAGTCGCCCGGCCGCGGCATCGAGCGGACGTCGAGCCCCCAGACCTCGCGCTTGCGTGGGTGCCGGACCAGCGCCTGGATCCGGTTCTTCCCGCCCTCCGGGTTGATCATCGTGAGCGTGCCGGACTTGTCCGCGATCCCGCCGTCGGGGATGAAGGTGAAGTCCAGCGACTGTTCCGCGCGCAGCGGCCAGGTGCTGAAGCCGATGGTCATCCCGTACGGGCCGGCCTGCACGTGCTCGGTGTGCACGATGTTGACGGGCTCGTACGCGTTCGCCGGTGCCTCGGTGGCGAACAGCAGCCCGGCCACGGCGGCCAAGGCCAGAAGTGCCTTACGCATCAGCGGTTTCCCCCTTCTTCGCGGGCGCCAGCAGGCAGAGCATCCCGCCGAACCGCCACCCGGCGAACCCGCCGAGCAGCCCCAGTGCCGCGCTGAGCACGGCGGTCGTCGTCAGGTACCAGACCGGCGGCACGTGCGCGCCGGTGTAGAGCATCGCGCGCTGCAGCGGCAGGCTCAGGCCGATCAGCAGCCCGGCGACCCCGCCGACGACCACCGAAACGCGGCCCACGGGCCAGCCGCGACGCCGGCCGAGCAGGTAACCCAGCTCCATCAGCGCGGCGACCGGCAGCAACGCCATCGGCGTCAGCGCCGGCATCTCCGGCACGCCGGAGATCGCGTCCCGCATCGGCAGGCCGACGAGGTCGGCGTAAGCCTGCGCCGCCCACGGCGAGAACCACCAGAAGACCGCCTGCACGACCGCGACCATCGCCGCGGTGCCGAGCGCCCCACCCGGTCGGCGCAGGAATCCCGCGCCGACCGCGACCAGCAGCACCGCCATCATCGAGCAGCCGATCGAGACGGCGTCGGCGTAGTCGTCCGGCACCTGCTGCAACCCCAGCGCCAGCACCGGCCCGAAGGTGAGCAGCACGGTGAGCGACGCCAGCGTGCCGACCCGGCCCCAGCGGTGTTCGCGGGCCGCGGCGAACACCGCGGTCGTGCCGATCAGCGACACCGTGATCGACAGCAGCAGGCCGATGTGCGGCGGCGAGTCGATCACCGCGTCGAAGCCGTAGAGGCCGTGCCACCACTGGTCCCAGAGGCCGTACACCAGGAACGTCGCGGCGCCGACGCCCGAGACCAGGTAACCGATCGGGGCCGCGAAGGTCCTGCCGAACACGTTGACCACGCGCCCGCCGACCCGCGGGTCGACCGGCCGGCCCGCGCGCCGCGCCGCCGTCGTCAGCAGCACGACGGCGAGGCTCGCCAGGCCGACGACCGCGCTGCCCGCGTACAGGAACAGGTGCGGCAGCGTGAAGAACGTGTCCGGCCCGACGTCGCTGTGCCACTGGATGTCCCAGGTCAGCCCGACCAGCGACAACAGCGAACCGCCGAGCACGACGTTCGCCGGCAGCAACCCCGTTCGCGCCTGTTTCGCCACCGACGTGGTGTGCACGCCGGATGCGGTGAGATCCATTTCCCCCGACCTTTCTTATTTGACCAGCAACGGAAAGACGACCTGCGCGGGCCCGCCGGGGCCGCGCAGCGAAACGGTGATCTCCCACTGCCCGGACATCGGCAGCCCGACGTCCGCGGCGCGGAAGCGGCCGGGCCCGTCCGGCCCGGCGGCCACGGGTGCGAGCGCGTGCCCCATCTGCGCCATGACCGGCGCGACGGTGACGGCTTCGGGCGCCGGCCCGGTCACCGCCACCGCGAACGTGTTACCGCCGATGCGCGGCTGGTCCGCGGAGAACTGCACGGTGTAGGGGCCGGAAGTCGCTTGCTGCGTAGTGGGTTTCGCGCCGCTGCCACCCCACAGCAGCCAGGCGGCCCCGGCCGCGACGACCAGCGCGACCACGGTGATCAGCAACGTCGGGCGTTTCATCGGGCGGCTCCTGTCGTCGGGACGTCGACCACCGCGGGGATGGTGAGCACGCGGTAGCCGCGTTCGGCCTGCAGCCAGATCCGGTACCGGCCGGGTGCGGCGAAGGTGTAGGTGAAGCTGACGTCCGGGCCGTACGCCGCGACCGTCTCGTCGGGCCGGTCGAGCTGGCCCGCGACCGGCGGGATCATGGCGTGGACGTGTGCCCACGTCGGGGCTTTCGCCGCGGCCGCGCCGACGTCCGGCCCGGTGATCGGCCCGGCGACGATGAGGTGGCCCAGCATGCCCAGCCACGGCTGGAGGTCGCCGGTGGGGAAGTGCGCGGTGACGGTGGTCGGCGTGCCGGGGGAGATCGTGAGGTCGACCGGGGTGCCGTCGACCGTGCGCGGGCCGGCGCCGGGTGGTTCGGGCGTGGGCGCGGCGGTGCCCCGAACGTCCACTGTGGACCGGGCCAGCTGGACACCGCCGCCGCGCCGGACGAGTTCCGCGGCCACGGCGTACGTGCCCGCCTCCGGATCGGCCAGCCGGACGCGGTAGTCGCCGGGGCCGACGCGCACCGGGTGCAGGTGGCTCATCCGCCCCGACGGCGAGACGACGACCAGGTGCACCAGCGCGTTGTCGTGGATGAGCAGATCGTCGACCGGCAGCCCGGTGGCGCCGTCGGTGAAGGCCAGCCGCAGGTCACCGGCTTCGACGCGCACCGCGAGGTTCACCGGCGGCCGTGAGTAGTCCACTGTGGACAACTGGGCGTTCGCGTACGGGTCGGTGACGTTGTCGAACGTCGGATCGAGCTGGCTGCCGGGCGCGGGTGGCGGGGGAGTGCTCGCCGACAGCAGCGCGCCGGTGACCGCGACGGCGAGGGCGGCGACCATGCCGCCGGCCGGGATCAGCGCGAACGCCGTCCGCCGCGCCCGGACCCCGACGACCAGCGCGAGCAGCAGGAACACCCCCGCCGCGACGAACCCGCCGTAGGTCGCCCTCTCCCACGGCGGCACGACGCGCGCGGGCACGAGGAACGGGATCGTCGCGGCCGGCCCGGTGCCGTCGCTCAGCGAAAGCAGCCACGGCCCGGGCTTGCCGACCTCCAGCGTCCCCGGGTACACGCCCGGCTCGGCGCCGAGGACGACGTCACCCCGCGACGTCACGACGCCGTCGGCCGCGACGGCCAGGTGCAGCGTGCCGGGCGCGGTGCCCCGGTGCGTCACGACGTCGACCCGCAGCGGCGACGGCGTCGTGTCGACCCGCCGGATGATCACGGTCAGCTCGCGCGCGCCGAGCGTCTGCGCCACCTGGACGTCGGCGCCGGTCGGTGCGCCGTCGGCGTGCGCGGTCCCCGTGCCGAGCGTGATCCCCAGCAAGGCCAGCAGGAGCAGCAAAGTCGCTTTAGGTGTGGTCCCCATCGTGGTCTGAACCTAGCGACGCCGCGGGGTGGCGGGCGTCACGGCGGCGAGGGAACCTCGGTCCCCTCCCCGGGGGACCCGGACCCCCGGAGGTCTCAGGGGTTCAGGAATTTCCGCAGGTGGGAGACGACTTCGCCGGGCTGCTCCTCGGGCAGGAAGTGGCCGCACTCCGCGAGCGCGACGCCGATGACGTCGGTCGCGTACTCCCGCCAGATCTCCAGCGTCGGCAGCGTGCCGAGCAGGCCGTTCGCGCCCCAGAGCGCGAGAACCGGCTGGGTGAGCCGCTTTCCGGCGGCGAAGTCGGCGTCGTCGAGCCCGGCGTCGTCCGGGAAGGACGCGCGGTAGTCGTCGAAGCCGGCCCGCAGCGCGCCGGGCTGGGAGAACGCGCGGACGTACTCGGCGACGGCGTCCGGGTCGAGGGTGTGGCGCTGGTAGGTCCAGCGTTCGTAGAAGTAGCCGAGGTAGCCGGCGATGTTCTGGCCGGCCAGCAGCTCCGGCAGGTCGGGCTGGAGGTGGAAGAGCCAGTGCCAGTAGGCCTTCGCGACGCCGGTGTCGAGGCGCTGCCACATCGCGCGGGTCGGCGCGATGTCGAGCACGGCGAGGCGTTCGACCTGGTCCGGGCGGTCCAGCGCCCAGCGATGTGCGACGCGGCCGCCGCGGTCGTGCCCGGCGACGGCGACCCGCTCGAAACCGAGGTGCTCGGCCAGCGCGGCGACGTCGGCGGCCATGGTGCGCTTGTCGTAGCCCGACTTCGGCTTGTCGGTGCGGCCGTAACCACGTAGGTCGGGGGCGATCACGGTGTGCGTCTCGGCCAGCGGTGCCATGACCTGGTGCCAGCAGTGCGACGTCTGCGGCCAGCCGTGCAGCAGGAACAGCGGCGGGCCGTCGCCGGCGCGCAGGTAGTGCATCCGCAGGTCGTTCACTGTCGCCATGCTCTCTAACCGGTTCAGGGGGTTAGACGGTACGCAGAGTTCTAACCGCATTCAAGGGTTAGGATGGCGGCATGGAATGGGTCTTCGACGGCGGCCGCTCGTGCCTCGACCTCGTCAACACGCGACGCTCCCGGCACACCGAGGGCGTCGAGCTGCTGACCGGTCCGGACGCGCTGGCCGAGTGGCTCGGCCTGGCCGGCTTCACAGCGGGCGCGGTCACGGCCGGGAACGTCCTGGCGGCGAAGGCGTTGCGCGAGGCGATCGACCGCGTGCTGCTCGCCGAGGTGCCCGCGGAGATGGACGTCGACCTGGTGAACAACGCGGCCGCCGCGGCTCCGGCGCCCCCGCCGCGGCTGGCTTTCGTCGACGGTCGCGCGCGGCGCGAGGTCCCGCCGCCGAAGGACCCGGTGGCCACGGCGTTCGCGGCACTGGCGGCGGACGCGATCGATCTGGCGACCGGCGACGCCGCGGTCCGCGTCTGCGCGGCCGACGACTGCGGCCTGCGCTTCAGCGACGCCTCGCCGCGACGCAACCGCCAGTGGTGCTCGATGTCCCGCTGCGGAAACCGCGCGAAAGCCCGCGCCCACTACGCCCGGGTCACCAAGGGGTCGTGAGTGGTAAAGAGGGTTAGAACCCTAATTACCACTCACGACCGCGCCGGGGCCGTCGTCGTGGCGCACCAGCAGCCGGTAGGCGCGGGGGTGGGCGCGGAACCAGACGTTCAGCTTCCCGACCCAGCGCATCGGCGCCGTCCGCAGCCACGCCGGGATCGGCGTGCAGGCCAGCCGCACGAGGCCCGCGAACCACGTGAACCGTCGCTGGTCGCGGTCCGTCCACTGTAGACCGAGGCGGGCCCGGACCGCCGGCGGCAGCGTCGCGCTGATCAGGAACAGCTGGCCGCGGACGTGCCGCCGCCACCACGAGTCCGGCAGCCACGAGACCGGCTTCCGGACCGTCCGGAACGTCTCGAAGAGCGTCTCGAGCGTCGCGTTCGGCTCGAAACCCGCGACCATCCCGTCGTAGTAACGCTCGAACGCGGCCCAGTCCGGCGGCAGGTCCTGCTCGCGTACGCCGAGCAGCCGGCCGATGTCGCACATCTGCGCGTAGTACTCGTCCAGCTCCGAAGTGGACAGTGGACGGCCGAAGAACCGTTGCGCGTCAACGGGAGCCTTCACGAGCGTGGCGTGCACCCAGGCGTACGCGGCCGGGTTCAGCGCGCTGTACCGATGTCTGTCGGAGACGCCGGTGAAGCCGCGGTGCAGGGAACGCAGCCGCTCGGCTTCGACACGCGCGCCCGCGTCGCCGCCGTAGACGTAGATCGCGAGCGACGCGACGGTGCGCATCAGCCGCGTCCACGGGTCTTCCGTGTAGTTCGAGTGATCGCGCACGCCGGCCGCGACGACCGGGTGCGCCACCTGCAGCACCAGGACCTGCCCGGCCAGCAGCCCGTCGCGGAAGTCGCCGAAGTACTTCCACGCGGCTGTCCCGCGCACGATCGGCCGGGCCATCAAGCGCCGCGGATCAGCATCATCAACGGCTCGGCGATCGGCGTCGCGGTGTCGCCGGTGGCCAGGCGGCGCAGCTGCAGCCCGGCGATCAGCGCGACGACCGGCCCGGCCAGCCGGCGCGGATCCGGCACGGCCAACGCTTCGAGGATCGTCACGGCGAGTTCGTCGTACGCCGCGAAGCAGCGCGAAGACGCTTCGCGCAGCTCCGGGTCGCGCGCGGACTGGAGGTACAGCTCGTGCGCGCCGAGCTCGTCGGCGCCGAACGGCAGCTGCGCGATCACGTGCTCGACGATCGTCGCCGCCTGCTCGAGGCTGAGGCCGTCCGACCGGTGGCCGTCGACGATCGCGCCGAGCTTGGTGGTCTCCTCCTCGACGAACAGCAGCATCGCCTCGCGCAGGAGCGCCGTCTGGCTGGGGAAGTGGTAGGTGAGCGTGCCGAGCGAAACCCCGGCCGCGGCGACGATCCGGCGGTTCGTGAGGCCGCCGACGCCGTGCTCGCCGACGACGGTCAGCGCGCCGCGCAGGATGGCTTCCCGGGTGCTTACCAGCTTGTCTCGGGATGCCGCTCCGGCCACCGCTCGACCTCTTCCAGTTGCGCGGCAAGCGAAATCAGCCGCTCCTCGGCGTGCGACGGGCCGAGCAGCTGGGCCCCGAGCGGGAGCCCGCCTGCCGTGCGCCCGGCCGGGACACCGACCCCCGGCCAGCCCAGCACGTTCCACGGCCAAGCGTACGGGCAGGCGGCGATCATGGCCTGGTCGGTCTCCCAGGCGGAGAGGCCGTCGAAGGTGCCGATCGGCGGCGGTGGGGTCGCGGTCGTCGGCGTCAGCAGGACGTCGACGCGGCCGAAGACCGAGCCGATCCGGCGGTGCAGCCCCGGCTCGAGCGCGCGGGCGAGCCGCAGCGCGGGCCCGGCGAGCAGTCGGCCCTGACCGGCGTTGCTGCGGGTGCGCGGGTCGAGCCCGGCGCGGTCGGGCACCCGCAGCGTCCAGTCGCGGACGCCGGTGAGCGAGCGCGGCAGGAACGTCAGGCCGATCAGCCCGTAGTCCGGCTCGATCTCGACGATCTCGTGACCCAGCCCGGCGAGCGACTCGGCGAGGCGGCGCACGGCGGCTTCGACGACCGGGTCGAGCCGGGTCCTGGTGGCGGTGAACGGGATCCGCGTCGACAGCCCGATCCGCAGCCGCCCGGGCTCGCGGGCCGCGGCCGTCTGGAACGTCCGCCCGGTGCCCGCGGTGGTGTCGAGCAGCAGGGCGGCGTCTTCGACGGTGCGGGCGAGCGGGCCGAGCACGGTCAGGCCGTGGAACAGCTCGCCGTCGGTGGGGACGCGGCCGCGCTGGGGCTTGATGCCGACGAGCCCGGTCCACGCGGCGGGGATCCGCACCGAGCCGGCGCCGTCCGAGCCGAGCGCGGCCGCGATGACCCCCGACGCCACCGCGGCCGCGCTCCCGCCCGAGGAACCGCCGGGCGTGTGCCCGAGGTCCCAGGGGTTGCGTGTGGTCCCGAAGGCCGGCCCTTCGGTGAACGGCCATTGGCCCAGCTCGGGCGTGTTCGTCTTGCCGATGATCACGGCGCCGGCCTCGCGCAGGAGCGCGACGGCGGGCGCGTCCCGGGTGGCGGCGGGGAAGGTGCCGGCACAGCCGAACGCGGTGGGCAGGCCGGCGAGGTCGACGTCGTCCTTGATCGCGACGGGCACCCCGAGCAGCGGCCCGCGTTCACCGGCCGCGAGCCGCCGGTCGGCCGCGGCGGCGTCGGCCCGGGCGTCGTCGTCGCGGAGGTAGCGGAAGGCGTTGAGCGTGGGCTGGCTCGCGTGCGCCCGGCCGAGCGCGGCCGCGGTCAGTTCCGCCGCGGTGACCTCGCCCGCGGCGAGCTGGGCGGCCTGCGCGGCGAGCCCGGTGAAGTCGAGCCCGGTCTTCGGTGTCGCGGTCATGGCTGCCCCCGGGGTTCTCGTTCGTTCGAACGAACGTTACCGGATACCGACGGTCTCCGGCCACTCCCGCTTTACTGTGGGCGGACAACCGAGCCTGGAGGGCCGATGACGTTCGACTTCGACCGATTCCCGACCGCCGCGCTGGACGCCGTGCCCCGCGTCGACCTGGGTGGTTGGCCGACGCCGCTGCACGAAGCGCCCCGGCTCGGCGAAGCCCTCGGCCTGCCGAACCTCCTGCTCAAGCGCGACGACGTCCACCCGCTCGGCGCGGGCGGCAACAAACTCCGCAAGCTGGAGTACCACCTCGGCGCGGCCCTCGAGGCCGGCGCGGACACCGTCATCACCTTCGGCGCGCTGCAGACCAACCACGGCCGCCAGACCGCCGCGGCCTGCGCGAAGCTCGGCCTGCGTTGCGAACTCGTCCTCACCGCGAAGGTCCCGCGCGACGGCGACGCGTACGAGCACTCCGGCAACATCCCGCTCGACTGGCTCTTCGGCGCGACCGTCCACGTCTGCGCCGACGGCGAGGAGACCGGCCGGACGTACGACCGGCTCGTCGCCGAAGCCGCGCAGGAAGGCCGGAAGATCGCCATGGTCCCGGTCGGCGGCTCGAACGACCTCGGCGCGCTCGGCTACGTCCGCGCCACCCACGAACTCGCGACCCAGCTCGCCGAACGCGGTATCGAGCGCGCCCACCTCGTCGTCCCGCACGCCAGCGGCGGCACGGCGGCCGGCGTGGCCCTGGCCGCCGGGCTGCTCGGCGGCCTCGGCGTCGGCGTCGCCTGCGTCAGCCACCCGCTCGACGAGGCGACCGAGAACCTGCGCGAACTCACCTCCGGCGCGGCGAAGCTGCTCGGCGTCGAACCGCCGTCGCTCGACCACGTCCGGCTGGGTGACGCCACGCTCGGCCCCGGCTACGGCATCCCGACCGACGCGGTCTGGGACGCGCTAAGGCTGTTCGGGCGCACGGAAGGTGTCGTGCTCGACCCGGTCTACACCGGCAAGGTGGCCGCCGCGCTGATCGAGTGGGCGGGGCACTTCGCCCCGGACGACCACGTGGTGTTCCTGCACACCGGCGGCATGCCCGGCCTGTACGGCTACGCGCCCGAATTCGCGGCGGCCGTCGAACGCTGACTCCAGCCGGGTCGCCACCCGCAGCAAGGTGAACAGCAGCACGACGTCCGCGAGCAGCAGCGCCCGCTGCGTGACGCCGATCGGCACCACGTCCGATACCGCGTGGAACGGTTCGACGCCGGCTTCGCTCAGCCGCACGAACACGAAGCTCAGGGCGAAGAGGCCGAACGCGACCGCGCTCAGCCGGAGCGCGCGGACGACGAAGACGCGCTCCGGCCGCCCCTTCAGCGGCTCCAGCAACGTGAACGCCGCCCCCGGGAGGCTGCAGAACGCGACCAGGCACGCGTAGAGGTGGACCTCGCCGCTCAGCGGGTTCGGCGCCTCCGGGTAGCTCGCCGGGAACACCGCGGCGGCGGCCATCCCGAGCGACCAGAGCGCGAGCAGCAGCCGCGTGGTCCGCGACAGCGGCACACCCGCGACGTGCAGCGCGCCGAGCACCGCCAGCGAGCCGACGGCCAGCGACAGCACGCTCGCCGCGAGCATGCCCTCACCCCGGTCCGTGACGGTGTAGCTCGACAACGTGTCGTACACCGGGTCGTGCGAGCTGATGATGTGCAGCACCACGGCCGTGAACAGCCCCCAGCCGATCGCGCACACCGCGACGAGCCGCCACGGGCGGGTGCGTTTCCCCTGTTCCGTCCCCATGCCGTCCAGGGTCCCGAAGAACCGGACGGCGGTGATCCGGGAAGACCCTGAATAACCCCTGGATCAGACCCCTGGATCAGACCCCGGAATCAGACTCTGGAACAGGCCGCGAAGTCGACGAGGACGAGCGCCTGGTCGTCGTGGCGTTTCGGGCGCGGCCAGCGGTCGCCGTCCGGGTCCTGCTTCTCCGCTGTGCGGACGGCGTCGAGCACCGCGTCCGGCCCCTTGGCGCGGGTGGTCGCCAGGACTTCGCGCCAGTCGAACAGCGTGTACTGGTCGACGCCGATGGACACGCCGTCGCTCGCGAGCAGGACGGCGTCGACGTCGGCCCGCGGCCAGCTGCGCCGGACCGAGTGCGCGGCGGCGCCCGGATCGGCTTCGGCGACCCAGAAGCCGTCGTGGGCGTTGCGCCGGCGCCGGACGTCGGCGCCGGTCTGCAGCATCCCGCGTCGCCGCAGGCCCGCGAGCCGGTCGTCCGAGACGACGTCGACGCCCTGGGTGCCGAAGTCCCTGGAGTCGCCGAAGCCGATCACCGGGCTGTCGGCCAGCACCAGTGCGTCGACGCGGTCGTCGAGCCAGCGCACGGCCGCGACGGTGCTCGACGGCGAGCGCTGGGGGCGCAGCTCGTTCTCCGCCGTGACGACGGCGATCGCGGTGGTCAGGACGTCGGTGAGGTCGGCTTCGGGCGTGGTGCGCAGGTCGTCGGCGAGCCGCCGGGCCAGCCGTTCCGCGTACCAGCCGCCCGGGGGCAGCGAGGGGTCCGACGAGGTGGCGCCGTCGAGGAGCAGAACCGCGTTGTCCAGCACGACGACGTGGTCTTCGGTCGGGCGGGGGTGGCCGTCGGCGCCCACCCCGGCCCGCTCGGCGATCACGATCTCGGGCATCACCCGACTGTACGGCTCCAGGGCGGGTTCCTCGCGCTGACGACGTCAACTCAGGTTGACAAGGTCGAGACGTCAACGTAGGTTGACATCATGACGGAAGCGACGGACCTGGCCGCCCGGGCCGGCGACCGCGATCCCCGAGTGGGACTGCGAGCGGTCGCCGCGCTCCGGCGGCTGGTGGAACAACTGGAGACCGTGCAGGTCCGCAGTGCGCGGATGCACGGGTGGTCGTGGCAGGAGATCGCCGCCGAGCTGGGGGTCAGCCGGCAGGCCGTGCACAAGAAGTACGGGAGGCACTGATGTTCGAGAGGTTCACCGAAGACGCGCGGATGGCGGTCATCGAGGCGCAGATCGTGGCGCGGGAGTCCGGGTCGGTGGAGATCGCGCCACCGCACCTGCTCGCCGGGCTGCTGAAGGCCGACGTCCCGTTGCTCGCCGAGCTGGGCGTCTCCACCGAAGACGTCACCGCGGAACTGGAGCGCACCCGGCGCCGCGGCGGGGTCAGCGACACCGACGCCGAAGCGCTCACCGAGTTCGGCATCGACGTCGAGCAGATCGTGGAACGCGTCGAGCAGACCTACGGCGCGGGCGCCCTCGCCGGCCGGCTCGGCAAGGCCAGGCGCGGGCACATCCCGTTCACCGCCCAGTCGAAGAAGACGCTCGAGCTGAGTCTCAAGGAAGCCGTCCGGCTGGGGGACAAGCACCTGGGGCAGGAGCACATCCTGCTGGCGCTGGCCCAGCAGCGCGGCACCGACGACGTCCTCGCCCGCCGCGGCGCCGACTACATCACGCTGCGGCGGACCGTGCAGCAGCGCAAGAGCGCCTAGTGAACGGGCTCCTGCTCTTCGCGTTGCGGTTCGCGCCACACGACCAGGGGCAGCAGGACCTGGGTCAGCGGACCGATCGCGAGGGCGTAGAGCACGGTGCCGACCCCGACGGTCCCGCCGAGCAGGAACCCCGCGCCGACCACGGTGATCTCGATGCCGGTCCGGACCAGCCGGACCGACCAGCCGGTGCGCCCGGCGAGCCCGGTCATCAGGCCGTCGCGGGGGCCCGGGCCGAGCCGGGCGCCGACGTAGGTGGCGGTCGCGACGGCGTTCAGCAGGACCCCGCCGACCAGGAGCGCGATCTGCCAGCCGAGGTCGTGCTGGTCCGGGAGCACCGCCCGGACCAGGTCGACCACCACCGAGATGACCACGACGTTCGCGATGGTGCCGATCCCGGGCCGCTGGCGCAGCGGGATCCACAGCAGGAGCACGGCCACCGAGACCACGCCGGTCACGGTGCCGAACGTGAGACCGGTGCGTTTCATGACGCCTTCGGCCAGCACGCTCCACGGTTCGAGGCCCAGGCGGGCCCGGGTGACCAGGGCGACGCTGGCGCCGTAGAGGGCGAGGCCCGCGAACAGCTGGAAGCTGCGGCGGGCGGGGTCACGGGAGATCCGGACGGGCCGGAGATCGATCTGAGCCACGTCACCACTATCGACGTCAAGTGGCCTTGTAAACCATAGCCAATTCCAGGATATTGGTCTGATGGAACCCACGCTCCCACTGGGTGGACGCATCTCCGGTCCGCGACTGGCCGTCATGCTGGGCTCGTGGCGGCAAGGCTCCCGGCAGGGCGCGGCCGACCTCGCCGCGGCCATCGAGCTGCAGGTGCTCGACGGTCAGCTCCCGCTCGGCACCCGGCTGCCAGCCGAGCGCGAGCTGGCCGACGCGCTCGGCGCCAGCCGGACGCTCATCGGCGGCGCGCTGGACCGGTTGCGGGACAATGGGTTCGTCGCCAGCCGCCGGGGCGCGGGGTCGTGGATCGCCGCGCCGGGGCGGCGGCGCCGCGAGCCGCTCGCCGCGGCCGGCGACGACCTGATCGACTTCACCCACGCGTCCTCGCCGGCCATCCCGGGCATGATCGGCGCGGTCGACGTGGCCCGCCGCGAGCTCCTCGGCCACCTGGGGGACCACGGCTACCAGGAGCGTGGCCTGCTCGGCCTGCGCGAGAAGATCGCTCAGCGCTACACCGAGCGCGGGCTCCCGACGACGGCCGCGCAGGTCATGGTCACCAACGGCGCGCACCACGCGTTCGTGCTGGCCCTGCGCATGCTCGCGGGCCCGGGCGACCGGGTGCTGGTCGAGCAGCCGACGTACCCGAACGCGCTGGAGGCGATCCGCGCCGCGCACGCGATCCCGGTGCCGGTGGCGCTCGACCCGACCGGCGCGCGCGGCTGGGACATCGCCGGCGTCGACGCGGCGCTGCGCCAGGCGGCCCCGCGGTTCGCCTACCTCGTCGTCGACTTCCAGAACCCGACCGGCCTGCGCCTGGACGCCGAAGGGCGCGAACGGCTCGGCGCCGTCCTCACCCGCGCGCGGACGCCGGTGGTGGTGGACGAGACGCTGGTGGAACTGGACCTCGAGGGTGATCCGCTGGACGGCCCGCCGCCGCTGGGCGCGTTCGCCGGCGACCTGGCGATCTGCGTCGGCTCGGCGTCGAAGTCGCACTGGGGCGGGCTGCGGATCGGCTGGATCCGCGCGTCGGAGGACCTGCTCGGCCGCCTGGTTTCGGCGCGCTACGCGGTGGACCTGGGGTCGCCGGTGTTCGAGCAGGTGGTGTTCACGGAGCTGCTGGGCGACGAGGGCTGGGCCGCGCTGGGCCGCCGTCGCACGGAGCTGCGCGGCAACCGCGACGCCCTGGTTTCGGCGGTGCACACGCACCTGCCGGAGTGGACGTTCAGCCTGCCCGATGGCGGGCTGTCGCTGTGGTGCCGGATGCCGGAGCCGGTGAGCTCCCGGCTGGCGGTGGCGGCCGCGGGGCACGGCATCCAGATCGCGCCGGGCTCGCGCTTCGGCGTCCACGGCGGCCTGGAGCGCTGGATCCGGCTGCCGTTCTCACTGCCGCCGGAGCGGATCGACGAAGCCGTCCGGCGGCTGAGCGCCGCGGCGGCCGCGGTCCAGGGCACCCCGCGTTCCCTGGACGTCCCGATCTCCTGAAAGAACAAACCGGTGCGCCGGATGCGAGCCTGCTCCCAGGGATGGGCGGCGTTCGTGTGCATCCGGCGCACCGGTCTGTTTCCACCACCCGCAGCGGTACGTGACTCCGCTGCGGGTACCGCGGCTTCCCGGCACAGCCCCTCGACGTGCCGGGAAGCCGGCGGCTCAGGCGGGCTCTCGGTAAAGCGAGTCCCTGCTCGGCGCGGTGAGCAGGAACTCCCGGAGCACGCCCGGTGTGGGTCCCGGCGTCGCAGGGGCAGTGCGACGCCGGGACCGGGATCCGACCCGGCCGGGCGCGGTCGGCCGGTCGGAAAGACTGTGGGTGGTGCGCATGGAAGGCCCCTGGGGTACGTCGGACGCGGTTACGCGTCACGAGACGTGAAAGAGTCACGGATTACGTACTTGAGCAGGGAAAACACTACGCGTTATCAGCGTGGACGTCCGGCAAGATGATCTTGTTTTGGACGCAGTTCTCCCCGGTTACCCGGTCGGGTCAGTCGGGGGAGGTGGTGGGCAGGGCGGCTTCGCGCCCCGCGCCGTCGACGTCGTGGTCGCGGCTGGCTCCGATGAGCTTCAGCTGCGTGGTGGTCACGTCGTCGGAGTGCACCGCGAACTGCGGGCGGGCGCCGCCGGGGCCGTCGTGGCCCGGGGCGGCGCTGCTGGCCGGCGCGCTCGGCGCCGACGTCCCGCCGGGGAGGCCGGGAAGACCGGGGGTGGAGTCGCCGCCGCCCGTGGCGTGGACGCCGGAGTCGCGCGGCTGCTCCTGGTGGACGGCGGGCAGCGTGTTCTGCACCTCGACCAGGTGAACCACCGCGGTGCGGGTCTGGGTTTCTTCCGTCGCGGCGACCGGCGTCGACGTCGGCGTCGCGACGGACGTGGTCTCGGTGGCGGGGGTCGTCACCTGCGTGACGACGCCGCTCACGGCGTCGGGCACCGTCGCCGTGACGCCACCCGCGTTCGACCCGCCGTTGAGGACCGGGTCCAGGATGTCGTCGAGCGGGAGCAGCACTGGCGCGTCCGGGTTGTTCGCAGACGGCTGGGTGAGCGGCGCGAGCACCGTGTGGCTGAGCGTGTCGGTGACGGCGGCGACGGTGTGCGTGACCGCGCCGACGGTGTCCGTGACGGTGGTGAGCGTCCCGCCGACGACGTTGAGGACGCCACCGACGAGCCCGCCGAGCAGGCCGCCGGACGTGGCCGTCGTGGTCTTCTTGGCCGAAGGCGCTTCGTCGGTCTGGACGTCCTTCGTGGACTGTTGCTTCGCGCTGACCTTCGCCAGGCTCTGCTGCTTGACCGACTGCTTCTCGACCGACTGCTGCTGAACCGACTGCTTCGTCTCCGCGGCCGGCGTTTCGTCCGTCTGCGTTGTGTCGTCGGTCTTCGTGCCGTCGTCGGACTTCGGCTGCTGCGCGCAGGTGGCGGCGCCGTTGTCCCGGCGGCTCGTGCGGTGGTGGCCGTGCTTGCCGTGCTCCACAGTGGACTCCGAAGAGCGGGACACCGAAGAGTGCGGGCAGGACGACGTCGTCGTCTCGGCGGCGGAAGCGGTGTTGCCGGCCAGTGCGGCGCCGAGCAGCCAGCCGGCCAGCGTCAGCCCGCCGGCGAGCAGGATCCGGGCCGCGGGCCGGGGCAGCGCTGCCGCCCACGGGCGCGGAGCGCGCATCCGCGAAGGGGTTTCACCGGCTGTGAACGCGGGCCGCGCCGGGGCGCCGGGGCGCACGAATACCGTGCCACTCACCGCCACCACCACCATCCGCGCCTGAGGCTCTCGCGATGCCCGCTCGAGTCTGATCTTGCTGGGGTCTTTCTCCGGCCAGGTCGCAGATCCCCCGGGGCTGCACTCTTTCTAGCACCGCTCGGGAGTCTTTCATCTCTCCCGCGTTCTATCCAGCCCGTAGGGCGGAACGGCCCTACCGGGCAAGGTATCTACGGCCGACGAGTTGATCACTCTCAGTGCCGTTCGGACGCCTCTCTGCGGCCATTCGGACGAGTGCCGGAGTTGGGCCCATTCGGCGTTGACCTGATGTTTTCGTCGGCCGGGTCGCGGACCGTGCCCGAACGGTCGCGCTGGGTGCTTGTTCGCCTATTTCGACGAACCGATCAGCATGTTTCCGAATTGTGAGACGGCAGGCTGCGGTCCGTGACCATCGGCGGCCGGACGGCGGCGTTCGCGCGCTTCCGGCGGTGGCAGAGCGTCACGAAGCGATGCGGCATGTGAGGGACTCGCGTCGCCGGCGCCGCGGACGCGCCGCCGTCGGACGTCAGACCAGTTTGCGCAACCGGGTGATGGCCTCGTCGATGACGTCGTTGCGCTTGCAGAACGCGAAACGCAAAAGATGTTTCCACTCGTCCGGGTGATCGGTGAACACCTTGACGGGCACCGCGGCGACCCCGACCCGGCCGGGCAGCTCCCACGCCAGATCGGCCGCATCCGTGAAACCGAGCGGCCGGACGTCGACGCAGACGAAGTAGGTGCCCGCCGTCGGCCGCACGGTGAACCCGGCGTCGGCCAGCCCGGCCGAAAGCCGGTCGCGCTTCTCCTGCAGGCTCGCGCGCAGGCCGTCGACCCACGGCAGTTCGTGGTCGAGCGCGTGCGCGACGGCCGGCTGCAGCGGCCCGCCGGAGACGAAGGTGATGAACTGCTTCGCCGCCTTGACCGCGGCGACCAGCTCGGGCGTCGAGCAGACCCAGCCGATCTTCCAGCCGGTGCAGTTGAACGTCTTGCCCGCGCTGGAGATGCTCACGGTCCGCTCCCGCATGCCGGGCAGCGTGGCGAGCGGAACGTGTTCCGCGTCGTCGAACACCAGGTGCTCGTAGACCTCGTCCGTGATCGCGATCAGGTCGTGCTCGACGCAGAGCGCGGCCAGCGCCTCGAGCTCGGCGCGGGTGAACACCGTGCCGGTCGGGTTGTGCGGCGAGTTGACGAGGATCGCCCGGGTCCGCGGCGTGACGGCGGCCCGCAGCCCGTCGACGTCGAGGCCGAACCGGCCGTCCTCGCGCTCGATCAGCCCGACGACCCGGCGCTGGGCGCCGGCCATCGCGACCGCGGCGGCGTAGGAGTCGTAGTAGGGCTCGATGACGACGACCTCGTCGCCGGCCTCGGTCAGCGCCATCAACGCTGCCGCAATGGCCTCCGTGGCGCCCGCGGTGACCAGGATCTCCGTGTCCGGGTCGTACTCGGTGCCGTAGCGCAGCCGGTGCCGCGCGATGGCCGCGCGCAGCTCGGGGCGGCCGGGCCCCGGCGGGTACTGGTTCGCGCCGCCGAACAGGGCGTTCTTGGCCGCGTCGAGCATGCCGGCGGGTCCGTCGGTGTCCGGGAAGCCCTGGCCGAGGTTGACCGCGTCGTGCTTGACGGCCAGCGCCGTCATCTCGGCGAAGATGGTCGACGTGAAGGGCCGCAGCCGGGGGACGAGAGCAGGTTCGCGCACGATCAGCGATCCTCGCGGACAATGGTGGTGTGGAGCAACTGACCCCCGCCAAGGTGACCCCGGCCGATCCGCCGGGCGGCGCAGCCGGTGAAGCGGAAAAGCGGCGCGCGCTGCGCAAGATGAAGCTGGTCGCGCTGTCGTTCCTGATCGGCGCGACCGTCGTGTTCCTGCTGGCCGGCTGGGCGCAGTCCAGCGGCTGGGCGGGCTGGGTCGGCTACGTGCGGGCCGCGGCCGAGGCCGGCATGGTCGGCGCGCTGGCGGACTGGTTCGCCGTCACGGCGCTCTTCCGGCACCCGCTCGGCCTGAAGATCCCGCACACGGCGATCATCCCGAACAAGAAGGACGCGCTGGGCAACAGCCTCGGCGAGTTCGTCGGATCCAACTTCCTCTCCGAGGAGGTCATCCGCGACAAGCTCAAGCGCGTCGAGATCGCCCGTCGCCTGGGTGCCTGGGTGGCGCAGGAGGACAACGCCGAGCGCGTGACGTCCGAGCTGGCCACGATGGTCCGGGCCGCGGTCCGGGTCCTCCGCGACGAAGACGTCCAGGCGATCATGGAGCAGGCCGTCGCGCGGCGGATCATCGACAAGCCGTGGGGCCCGCCGCTGGGCAAGATCCTGCAGGGCGTCTTCGCCGACGGCGCGCACCACAAGCTCGTGGACCTGATGTGCGACCAGGCCTACGAGTGGGTGCGCGAGAACCACACGACGATGCTGCGCGTGGTGTCCGACCGGGCGCCGAGCTGGTCGCCGAAGTTCGTCGACGAGATGCTCGCGGACAAGGTCTACGGCGAGGTGCTCTCGTTCGCGTGGGCGGTCAAGACCGACGTCAACCACCCGATGCGCTTGGCGCTGGACAAGTTCCTCGGCGAGTTCGCACAGGACCTGCAGACCAACCCGGACGTGATGGCCCGCGCCGAGCAGGTCAAGGGCCAGATCGTGCACCACGAAGAGGTGCAGCGGCTGATCGGCTCGGCCTGGAGTACGGCCAAGGAGATGCTCCTCAACGCGGCGGAGGACCCGTCGAGCGAACTGCGCCGGCGCGTCCGCCTGGGCCTGATGTCCCTGGGCACGCGCCTGGTCGAGGACGACCAGATGCGCGGCAAGGTGGACGGCTGGGTCGAGGGCGGCGCGGTGTACCTGGTGAAGAACTACTCCCAGGAGATCACCACGATCATCACGGACACGGTGGAGCGCTGGGACGCCGAGGAGACGTCCCGCAAGATCGAGCTCCAGGTGGGCCGTGACCTGCAGTTCATCCGCATCAACGGCACGGTCGTGGGTGCGCTCGCCGGCCTCGTCATCTACGCCGTGGCGGAGCTGCTGTTCTGACGGCCGTTCCGTATACCACACCCGAGAGAGGTTCAAACCAGTTGTCCACAGGAAGCTGAGTTATCCCCCGGGTTATCCACAACTTTTCACGGTGATGGCCTAACGGCTGTCCACAACGTGTGGGGGCAACCCCGCCCGGGCCGTGGATATGTGGTGCTGGTGTGGCGAGTTGTCCACAGCTGGTCGGGTGTCGACCGCTCGAATGAGAGTCTCAACCAGTGGCCGCGCGGGCCTGTGTCGTCCACCTGAGTACGCGGTGTCGTCCGCCGAGGCGCAGCCGCCATCAGCCAGTGGCCGCGCGGGCCCGCCGGCCGCGTGCCTTCTCGCGGTTGCCGCAGACGCGCATCGAGCACCAGGTCCGCGACCGGTTGCGCGGCTCGGGCGGTTGGTCGGGCCCGGCCGGCTGCGGTCGTCGTCGGCCGCTCGTATCGATCTTCGGGTGTTGCCTGCGCGCACCGCCGGTGGTGTAGGCGGATCGTTCCGCCGTCAGCCAGTGGCCGCGCGCGCCCGCCAGCCGCGCGCCTTCTCGCGGTTGCCGCAAACGCGCATCGAGCACCAGGTCCGCGACCGGTTGCGCGACTCGTCGTAGAACGCCCACAGGCACGTGTCGGCGGGGCAGATCTTCAGCCGGATCCAGTCGCCGCGCACGACCAGGCGGGTGCAGGCGGCGAACACCGCGCCGACGACGTCGTCCGCCATCAGCGCCGGGCCGGCGTCGGTGAGCGAGATCCGGGTGCCCACGTCGACGCTGCCGCCGGGCAGCCGCGGATCGCCGATCGAGGCCCGCAGCGCGTCCCGCGCCGCACGGGCCTCGGCGGCCGGGTTGGCCGTCAGCGCGTGCCCGGCCGCCCACTCGCGCCACGGCCCGGGATGTTCGAGCAGGTCCGCGCCCTCTTCGACGTTGACCGTGTTGAGGAACTCCACCACGAGGGAAGCGTCGGTGTGCACCGAACCAGTGTACGGCGGAAGGTGGTTGCACCCTCGTGCGCTAACCCACATAATTCGTTCACTGGTTATCCGTGATCGAAGGGAGCGACGATGGGTGCGGTACCGACGCTGGGTGTGGTGGCCATCGACTGCCCCGACCCGGTGGCTCTGGCCGAGTTCTACCGGGCGGTGCTGGACTGGGGCGCACCCGACGTCTCCGACGACGGCCACTGGGTGACGCTGCCCAACCCGGCCGGCGGCGCGGGCATCGCGTTCCAGCGGGTGCCCGACTACCGGCCGCCGGCGTGGCCGTCCGCGGAAAACCCGCAGCAGATGCACCTCGATCTCGAGGTCACGGACATGGAAGCGGCGCACGCGCGCGTGCTGGACCTGGGCGCGAAGCTCCTGGACGACAAGCCGAAGGGGTTCCGCGTCTACGCCGATCCGGTGGGCCACCCGTTCTGCCTCTGCGCCTGCTGAGCCGAATATGCGTAGTCTCGGATGAGTGATTTGTCCGAAGTGTCAGAACCAGATGCGAACCGTGGACAAGAACGGCGTCCACATCGACCAGTGCGAGGGCTGTCGCGGGATCTTCCTGGACCGCGGTGAGCTCGAAGCCATCGCCGGTGCGGAAACCTCCTTCTACGGCGGCCAGCAGCCACCGCCGTACGGCGGGGCGGCCCCGCAGTACGGCCGGTCCGACTCGCCGCGTCCGTACCGGGGCGGCGGCTACCCGGACTCGCCGAAGGGGTACCGCGGCGGCGGTTACTCGGATTCGCCGCGGCCGCACCGCGGCGGGTATTCGGATTCGCCGAGGCCCCACGGCCACGGCCACCGCAAGCGCGGCTTCCTCGAGAACCTCTTCGACTGAAGTGGCGCTCGACCTGCGGATCTGCCCGTCGTGCGGCGACCGGGCAGACCGCCCGGTCGCCATCGGCGCGGAACTTTCGTGCGTCCGGTGCGGACACCGGTGGCCGTTTCGCAGGCTGCCGCTGTTCGCGCTGACGGGCCCCAGCGGCGCCGGCAAGTCGACGGTGGGCCCCCTGCTGACGGCACGCTTCGCGGGCGAAGTGGTGGTGCTGGAGCAAGACGTCCTATGGGCGGACGCCCTGCGCGGCGACATCCGAGCGTTCCGCGCGGCCTGGCTCCGGATGGCGGCGATGCTGCACCAGAACGGCCGCCCGGTGGTCCTCTGCGGCACGGTCGCGCCACCGGAGCTGGAGCCGCTACCGGAACGCGTGTTCTTCAGCGAGATCCACTACCTGGCCCTGGTCGGCTCGGCGGAGTCCCTACGCCGCAGGCTGCGCGCCCGCCCGGCATGGCGCGAGTGGGACGAGCCGCGCATCGAGGAGATGCTGGAGTTCAACGACTGGCTCCAGAAGTCGGCACCGGAGCTGGGCGTGGACATCTTCGACACCACAGACGTCCCACCGGAAGCAACGGCGGACCACGCGGAGAAGTGGATCCGGTCCCACCTGCCGGGTTAAGCCGGATTGAGCGCGACTGAGCGCGACTGTCAAGTCCGCCATCCACAGGCCGAAAGTTGTCCACAGATTTCCGCACCCCCCGTTTTCGCAGGTCAGTAGCGATACGCTGGGATCGGGGACGCCCCCCTGGGATGGGTGGGGGCCGCCCTGCGGCGAGTCGCTCTTTCTCGGCGCGACCTGAGCGGGAAACGTCAGATGGCGGGCTGCTGCCGTCGGGCTTTGGCGTGAGCAGGGCTGGGGGCCGGTGCAGGTCGCGGGCTCGTCGCCACGCCCGGCGCGGCCGGTTCCCGCCGCCGCGGGCCCCGGCCTAGCGAACCCCGGCCGGCCGGGTCGACTCGGCTGCGACTTCGCCTCGCGAACCCTGGCCGGCCGGGTCGACCCGGCCGCGGCTTTGCGGTGGGCTGCCCCCCCCGGTCGGGGCGAGCTGCTGTTGGCGTGAGCCGCGGCTTACGGGTGGGCTGCTGCCGTCGGGGCGAGCTGCTGCGGCGTGAGCTGTGGTTCTTGCGGGCGTCGGCGTGAGCCGCTGCCTTTGTGGCGGGCTGCTTCGGTCAGGGTGAACTGCTGTGGCGTTAGCCGCGGCCTTGCGGTGGACTGCTCCGGTCGGAGCGAACCGCTGTTGGAGTGAGCCGCGGCCTTCGGGGTGAGCTGCTCCGGTCGAGGCGAACTGCTGCTGGCGTGAACTGCGGCCGTCGAGGGCGCGGCCTGCGTCAGCGTGAGCCGCGGCTTCGGCATAGCGCGTCAGGCCAGCGGCCAGGTGGGGCCGTCCGGGGCGTCGAGCCAGAACTCCTGGCGCTCGCCGGTCACCGTCACCCCGAAGCGGTCGCGGTCGGGCTTGTCCAGCTCGCACCACTCCACGTACGCCGCTTCGGCGACCTCCCACAGCGCTCGCGGGCCGCCCTGGGCGACTTCGTTCGCGCCGGCGCGTTTGCGGTGGCGGACCCAGGAGCCGTCCGGGTGCACCAGTGCGAGGCCGGCCTCGCCCGGGCCGCCCGCGGTGTTCGGGTCGAGGCCGTCGTGCTCGCGCACCGCCCGGACGCCCGGCAACGACAGCCCGGCGAAGAACTCGAACTGCTTGCGCGGCTGGAGCACCATCGACATCGGCAGCCGCGTCTGCTCCCAGTCGTCACGCGACGGCATCGGCAGCGGGTCCGCCTCCGGCAGCCGGTGCGCGCGAAGCGGCATGAAGCGGCCATCGCGCGCGAGGACCGGGCCCTGCCCAGTGCCGTCCTCACCCACGACGAGCCGGACCAGCCCGGCACCGATCGGCCGGTTCAGCGTCGTCACGATCAGCCCGCCCGGCACCGTCTGCTCCAGCCACGTCGGCGGGATCGACGTCACCGACGCCGTGCACAGCACCCGGTCGAAGACGGTCCCCGCCGGAAAACCGAGCGCGCCGTCGCCGACCGCGCAGGACGGTCGGTAGCCCGCCTCGGCCAGCCGCTCGCGCGCGTCGGCGGCGAGCACCGGGTCGATGTCCACTGTGGACACCTGGCCGGCACCGCAGCGGTGGCTGAGCAGCGCGGCGTTGTACCCGGTGCCGGTGCCGATCTCGAGCACGCGCTGCCCGTCCCGCACCCGCAGCTCCTCGAGCATGATCGCCATGATCGCGGGCATGCTCGACGAGCTCGTGGGCGTGCCCGTCACCGGGCCGGTGGTCCGGGCGAGCTCCCAGCGGCCGGGGTCGTCGTCCAGCTGCGTGACCAGGACGTCGCGTGAGTAGACGGCCTCCAGCCACGCCGGGTCGCCCCGGTCGACCGCCGCCCACAGCCCGCCCGCCCGCGTGAAGAACCGCGGCAGGAAGACGTGGCGGGGCACCGCGCGGAACGCGGCGATCCATTCCGGGGCGTGCAGGACGTCCTCGTCGAGCAGCAGCTCGACGAGCCGTCGCCGCAGCCGGCCCGAGCTCGTCATGCGACCACGTTAGCGGTGAGCACCACCACACCCGATGTGCAAGCAGAGTGCTTGCAATAGCTAGCACGCGCGCGTAGCGTCGTTGGTGTCGCAAGGAGGTGACCGGATGACAGAAACCGGTGGGACGCAGCCAGGATCCGGCAGCCCCATGGAGAAGGTCGCGGACCTCGCTTCCGACATCGGCGAGTACATCCGCCAGCAGCGCAACACCGCGAAGATCTCGTTGCGCCAGCTGTCGAAGCTCGCCGGAGTGTCCAACCCGTACCTGAGTCAGATCGAGCGCGGGGTCCGCAAGCCCAGCGCCGAGATCCTGCAGCAAATCGCCAAGGGACTGCGCATTTCAGCTGAAGCGCTGTATGTGCAGGCCGGGATCCTCGATCTGCCGACGGGCGGTCCGGTGGGCGACGCGATTCGCGCCGACGCCGAGCTGACCGAGCGGCAGAAGCAGGTCCTGCTCGACGTCTTCGAGTCCTTCCGACGGGAGAACGCCGCGGCACGGCCGGCCGCCGAATCCCCCACCGCAGACACCACAGACACCTCGCCAGCCGCAGACACCAAGAAGGAGTCAGCATGACCACCCCCAAGACCGAAGACGTCAAGAAGGCCGTCAACACCGCCCTCGACCAGGTCCGCACCCCGCTGCTCGCCGCGCTCGGCGCCGGCAACCTGGCCGGCCAGGCCGTCACCGACGCCGTGGCCAAGGCCCGCGAGAACGTGGCCAAGAGCAGCGAGAGCGCCCGCAAGAATCTGCAGGAGCTGCCGACCGACGTCGAGAGCCTCCGCGAGAAGCTGGACCCGGCCGAGCTGCGCAAGGTCATCGACGAGTACACCGAGGCCGCGCTGAAGCTGTACAACAAGCTGGCCGAGTCGGGCGAGCAGGCGTGGGACAAGTTCTCCGCGCAGCCGCAGGTCAAGAAGGCCATCGAGCAGCTCGAAGAGGCCCTCACCACCGCGCAGGGCCAGGTCGAGGACGTCACCACCGACGTCCGCGAGCGCGTCGACGGCGTGCTGTCGACCTTCACCAAGCGCACCCGCTCGGTCGGCGAGAAGACCGCCCGCAAGGTGACCGAGGTCGCCGGCGAAGCTGCCGAGGCCGTCGAGGAGCTGGGTGACGACGTCGCCCACGAGACCCGCTCGGTGTCCCGCAAGGTCGCGAACAAGACGGCCCCGAAGACGGCCGCCCCGGCCCGCCGGACCACCACGACGACCACCAGCACCGCCGCGAAGAAGCCGGTCGCGCCGAAGACCGACAAGTAAAAACGCCGTGAACACCCGGCCCCGCCATCGGACCTCCGGTGGCGGGGCCGGGGTCGTTCGGGCGGTTTGCCGTAAGCTGTGGCTGTGCTAGTTGCCTACTGGATCCTCGAAGTCATCCACTGGGGCAGCGCGCTGGTCGGGCTCTTCGCCTTCGTGCACGCGTTGCTGCAGCGTGCCGACGCCTATTCGGCCGCCGACCGCAAGACCAAGCCCATCTGGATGCTGATCACCGGCGGCTCGACGCTCGCCATGGCGCTGTTCAGCGTGATGGGCCCGGGGATGATCTTCTGGGTGCCCGCGATGGCCGCGGCGCTCGTCTACATCGTGGACGTCCGCCCCAAGCTCATCGAGGTCCAGCGCGGTGGCTCCAACTGGTGAGCTCCTTCCCGCCCCCGTCGCACTCGGCGGGGGCGCTGTTTAATGGGGTCGTGACCTGGACCATCGCCGGGAGCTTGACTGTCGTTCCCGCCCCCACGCGTACTGACCTCCTCGCCGAGCCCGTCGCCAAGGCGCTGGCCGCGCTAGCCGAGCCGGATGCCATCGGCGTCACGGAAATCGACCCGTCGCTGGCCGACACGGCCGCCTTCTGCGAGGCCTACGGCTCGCCGCTGACGGCGTCCGCGAACTGCGTCGTCGTCGCCGGCAAGCGCTCCGGCGAAGTCCGCTTCGCTGCCGCGCTCGTGCTCGCGACGACCCGCGCCGACGTCAACGGCGTGATCAAGCGCCGCCTCGACGTCCGCAAGGCGTCGTTCGCGCCGATGGACGAAGCCGTCTCACTCACCGGGATGGAGTACGGCGGCATCACGCCCGTCGGCCTGCCCGCCGAGTGGCCGATCCTGATCGACAAGGCCGTCGCCGACGCGCCCGAGCTGGTCATCGGCAGCGGGATCCGCGGCAGCAAGCTGCTGATCTCCGGCGCCGCGCTGGCCGCGCTGCCCGGGGCCGAGGTCATCGAGGGTCTCGCGCAGTGACGTCGGTCTGGCTCCGGTACCTGACCGGCGCCGACATCGATTCGCTCGGTGTCACGGACGCGGACATCGTCGGCGCGGTCGAGGACGTGCTCACCGACCACGGCCGCGGCCAGGTCGTCTTCGAGCCGCGTATGCACCTCGTGCCGGACAACGGCGGCAAGGGCCACTTCAACATCCTTCGTGGCCACCTGTCGGCGAAGCAGGTCAGTGGCGTCAAGGTCGTCGGTGACTTCGTGGGGAACTTCGAACGGGGCCTCCCTTCGGAAATGGCGTTGATCCTGCTGCTGGACCCGGACACCGGCATGCCGCGGGCGATCGTCAACGGCACGATGATCACCGAAGCCCGCACCGGCGCGATGACCGCCGTCGGCGCGAAGTACCTCGCCCGCCCGGACTCGCGGGTGCTCGGGCACATCGGCGCCCGCGGTACCGCTTGGTGGAACGTCGTGCTCCTCGACTCGTTGTTCGACTTCGCCGAGATCCGCGTGACCAGCAAGCGCCCGGAGTCACGTGAGGACTTCGGCCGCCGGCTGTCCGAGCGGCTCGGCAAGGACGTCCGCGTCTGCGCCACGGCCGAGGAGACCCTGGACGGCGCGGACATCCAGGTCGAGGCCTCCCGGCTGGTCGAACCCGAGGCGCTGGTGCGCCGCGAGTACCTCCGGCCGGGCACCTTCCTGGTGCCCTACGGCACGATCAGCGCGCTGGAGCTCACGCTGCTCGACGACATCGACAAGGTCGTCGTCGACGACTGGCGCGAATCGCAGTCCGGCAACCCGCGATTCGGCGCCCTGCGCCCGCAGCTCAACGCCGGCCTCCTCACCGCGGACGGGGTCCACGCCGAGATCGGCGACATCGTGGCGGGCAAGAAGCCCGGCCGCGAGCACGACGCCGAGCGGATCCTGTTCTGGCACCGCGGACTGTCCACAACGGACGTCGCGGTGGCGAACATGATCCTGGCCCGTGCCGAGGCTTCCGGCGTCGGCACCATGCTGCCGTACCGATGATCGTCACCGGAAGCGATTTCGCCGACGGTGAACGGTTGGTTCTGACCAAACCGCTGGTAGAAGCCCTGAAAGCGCGTCGGGACGAGGTCTTGACGGCCCTCCGAAAGGGTGAAAATCCGGTGTACGGCGTCAACACCGGGATGGGCCGCCTCGCAGGCGTCGCGCTCGACGCGCGGCAGCAGGCCGAACACCAGCGCAACCTGCTGATCGGTCGCGCCGTCGGCGGCCCGCCGTGGTTGCCGCCGGAAGACGTCCGCGCGCTGCTTGTGGTGCGGCTGCGCGACTTCCTGCGCCCGTGGTCGGGCGTGAGCCCGGACCTGGTGCAGTTCCTGGTCGACCGCCTGAACGACGGTTTCACCCCGGCGATTCCGCGTACCGGACTCGGCAGTTCGGGCGAGATCATCCCGCTGTCGCACGCTTTCCAGACATTCCTCGGCATCGGCACGGTCCTCGAAGACGGCGTCGAGACGCCCGCGGCCGAGGCGCTCGCCGCGCGTGGCGCCACGCCTTATGTCCTCGGACCGAAGGAAGGCGCGTCGCTGATCCAGGGATCTCCGCTGGCCGTGACGCACGCGCAGCGCGGCTGGGCGGAGGCGCGGCGACTGATCCGCCTGCAGACGCTGACAGCGGCCTTCGCGATCGACGTCCTCGGCGCACCCCGCGCGGTGTTCGCACCGGTCATGGCCGGCGGCGACGACCACCTGCGGCGTCTGCTGGAAGAACTGAACGAACTGGTCAGTGGCGGTTTTGTGCGTCCGGACGTCGTCCAGGCGCCGCTCTCGGTGCGGGTCGCACCGCGCGCCTTGGCGCACGCGGACCGCGTCGCCACGGACCTGCGCGAGACGTGGCTGCGCTGGGAGTCGATGCCCGGGGATTCGCCGTCGTTCGTCGACGGCGAGTTCGTGCCGGGCACCGGCTACCACGCGGTGGACCTCGGACTGCGGATGGACGCGCTGACGGCGGCGCTGATGCACGTCGGCGAGGTGTCGGTGCAGCGGATGCATCGGCTGCTGGACGAGCGCTTCAGCGGTCTCCCGGCGCAGCTCACGGCCGATCCCGGGCCGCGAGCGGGACTGGTGCCGCTGCACAAGCGCGCGGTCGGTGAGCTGCACGCGCTGCGCCGCCTCGCGACTCCCGCGACCCTCGGCTCGATCGACACCTCGGCCGGCCAGGAGGACGTGCAAGCGTTTGCGTGGGCGGCGGGGGAGCAGCTGCGTTCGGCTGCGGCGCACTTGTTCGCGATCACGGCGTGCGAGCTGATCACGGGCTCCCAGGCGCGATATCTAGCTGGAAGCGACGGCGCCGCCGGGCTCCGCGAGTCGTACGAATGGGTGCGATCGGTGGTGCCACCGCTGGACGAGGATCGTCCGCTCGGGCCCGAGGTCGGGCGCCTGATCGCCGCCTGCCGGGCCAGCTGATCATCCGGCTGGTTGCCGGGCTTGCGTTGGTCGCGCTGCCGGAGGTCACCTTGCCGCAGCGGCTGGTCGCCCGTCCGTGGGTCAGCCCTGTGGACCGATTGATCGTCCGGACGAGAAGGCGGGCCTGTCCTGCCGGTTAATCGGCCGGACGCAATCCCGTCGATTGCCGCTGCTCGCCCCGTTTCAACGCGCCGAACATCCTTGCTACACAAGGCTTGTCCTCTTCTGCTCCCCGCGCGTGGGGACGCCCCCGGTCTCAACTCTATCGGCCAGCGCCGACGTTTTCGGGCCGCGCAAGGGAAATCCACCGAGTTGTCCACAGGTCGATCCCGATGTGGATAACCGCCCCGAATCCGGCCCCGAATCGGACAGGCCGCGCATCGCGGCCGCTACGTTCGTTGGTGTGCGCCCTCCGGGGACGCGGACCCCGAGGAAGGAGGGATACGACAGCGGGTCCGGGTGAAGGTGAGGGTGCGCGCATAAGGGCGGAAGCCGAGATCGCGATACAACGGGAGGGCAGCTGGGGACTTCGGATCACCGATCACGGGATACACCACGGCTTCGCGAGCGCCGGCGTCACGCGCCGCGTGCAGCGCGGCGAGGCACACCGCGCGGGCCAGACCCAGCCGTCGGAACTCCGGCAAAGTTCCGACGGGCTCCAGCTCGCCGACGGCGTTGCGGTCGTCGAGCCAGATCAGGCATTGGGCGGCGAACCGGCCATCGGGTGCTTCCATGACCCAGTCCAGCCGGTTGCGGTACGGCCAGGCTCGCATGACATTGCGGTAGCTCGGTTCGGTCACCCGCGACGGGTGCCACACCGCACGATGCACGGCCACGCGCCGGGCCAGATCGTCCGCTCCGACCGGGCGGAGGGTGAACCCGCCGGGCACCACCGGTTCCGGCAGATCTTCGAGGAGGCGAGACATATACGACTGGTGAACGGATTTCTCCGGAAGCGCGTAACCGCTCTGCTCCAACGCGGCGATGACATGCTTCTCGGCGTCGAGCACCGTGACAGTGAGCTCGGCGGCGGTGGCGGTGTCCTCGAACCAGCCGAGCACTTCGGACGCGAGTTCGGGGCGGGCCGGATCGACGAGCAGCGCCAGCCCGCCGGGTAGCGAAACCCAGCCCCAGGCGACGACTTCGGGACCCGCTTCCCACAGCACGGTCGGCCACTCGGCTTCGCGGCCCAAGTGCTGGAACCGCTGCCACGCGAGATCCCCGACGTGCACCGAACTCGACCGCGACCAGATCCGCTGGGCCAGGCTCTGCATGGCCCGCAGGTCCTCCGGACCGGTGTAGTCGCGGCGCGTGACGGCGGGCATGGGCAGAATCGTCCTGTGCCGCGGTGGCTCCTGCCAAGCGGATTTCGGAGGGGTGGGTGTGGACGTCGGGTTGATCGGGCGCGCGGTCGCGATGTTCGCCGTGACGAACGTCGACGACTTGGTGCTGCTCGCGGTGTTCTTCGGCCAGGCGGCCGGACGTCGCGGTGAGCTCAAGGTCGTGGCCGGGCAGTTCCTCGGCTTCGCGGCGATCTTGGCCGCGTCGGTCGCGGGTGCGCTCGGGGCGGGGCTGTTGCCCGACGGTGCCGTCCGGTGGCTGGGCGTGCTGCCGGTGCTGCTCGGGATCCGCGCGGCTTGGCAGGCGTGGCACCGGGACGACGACGAACCGGCACCGGCGAGCGGCGTGCTCGCGGTCGCGGCGGTGTGCTTCGCCAACGGCGGCGACAACATCGGCGTGTATGTCCCCGCGTTCGCGGCAACCGGACCCGCAGGCCTGGCCGGCTACGGCGCGGTGTTCCTGGCGGGAGTGGCGGTGTGGTGCGTGATCGGCCGCTTCCTCGCGACCCGGCCGAGCGTCGCCCGGGCCCTCGCCCGCTGGGGGCACGTGGTGCTGCCGGCGGTGCTGATCGCGCTCGGCGTGCTGATCCTGACCGGCGCGTTCTAGCCGACGCGACGCCAGGGCGAGGACTGCTTCCGGCCCAAGTGGTTGGTGGGAGGGGAGGGGGAGGGCCCCACTCGGCTGGGAGGAGCGCCACCCGGCGGACGGGGAGCAGTCGGAGGAAGGACTGTCACTCGGCCGAGGGAGCCGATCGGGCGAAGGGGTCGTCACCTGGCTGAAAAGAAAGTCTGTAGGACGAAGGAGAGGCTGTCGGGCAAGGGGCCACCGGGTGGGAGGTAGCGGCACTCGGTGGTTGGGGACCAGCTGGCAGAAGGGCCACCCGACGGCGGAGTTGGCGCCCGGTGGCCGGGAGCCGGGTACGGCGGAAGGGTTGCCGCACGGCAAAGAGGGTGCCGCACGGCGGAAGAGGGTGCCGCACGGCGGAGGGGGTGTCGCACAGCGGAAGGCCTGCAGCCCAGACGGGAGTTAAACCGGCCATGGGCGGACCAGCCCGGCAGCATGGGTGCTCCGGCGGACCGGGTGCTAGTCGCGGCGGGCGTTCTGCAGGGCCAAGCCTCGCGGTGTCGCCAGGCGGGTGAGCAACGCGAACACGCCGTCGCACACCAGGGCCAGGACCACCGCGGCCAGGCCGCCGGCGAAGATCTCGCCGTAGCCCTGGGCGCCAAGGGCGAAGCCGTCGACTATGTAGCGGCCCAGGCCGCCGCCGTCGTTGACGATGGCGCCGATTGCGACCGTGGCGATCAGCTGGAGGAACGACACTCGGGCACCCGCCAGGATCACCGGGGACGCCAGTGGGAGTTCCAGCTTGAGCATGATCTGCCACTCGCGGTAGCCCGTGCCGCGGGCTGCGTCGACCGTTTCCTGCTCCAGGGACACCACGCCCGCGTACGTGTTGGTGAACAACGGCGGCATCGCCAGGGCGACCAGGGCCAGCAGCAGCGGCCAGAACGTCGTGTCCAGCTCCCAGCGGCTGGCCAGGAACCAGAACAGGATGATCAAGCCGAAGCTCGGGATCGCGCGGCCGATGTTGACCGCGCTGCTCGCGAGGAACGCGCCCCGGCGGTAGTGGGCCAGCCACAGTGCCGCGGGGATCGTCAGCACCGCCGCGATCACCAGCGCGAGGAGGGAGAACCTGAGGTGCTCGAGCGTCCGGTAGGGGATGCCCGCCTTGTCCGTCCAGCTCCAGCGGTTCGGGTCGGACAGCCAGGCGTTCACCTGGTCGAGGAAGCTCATCGCGCCCGCACCTTCCGGGTCCAGGGTGCCAGCAGGCGTTCGCTGAACCACAGCAGCAGATCCACGACCACCGCGAGGACCACCGACAGCCCGACGCCGACGATGATCTCCGTCGGGTTGGGGGTCGCCGTCTGGATGCCCGCGCGGATGAAGTAGCCCAGACCGCCCAGTCCGAGCATCGAGGTGACCGTGACCAGGCCGATGGTCGTCACGGCGGCGACGCGCAGGCCGGCGATCACCACCGGGACCGCCAGCGGCAGCTCGATCTGCCACAACAGCCGGCCGCGTGTGTAGCCCATGCCGATCGCGGCCTCGCGGACCTCGTTGGGCACCTGGTCGACGCCGGTGACGATGTTCCTGATCAGGATGAGCAGCGTGTACGTCGCGAGCGGGATCATCGCGGTCACGAACGTCAGCCCGAAGAACGGCACCAGCACGGCGAACGCGCCCAGGCTCGGGATCACGTACAACGCGCCCGCGGTGCTCAGGATGAGGCCGTACGACCAGCGGAACCGCAAGGACAGCACCGCCAGCCCGATCGAGACGACCAGGCCGATGCCGAGCGCGGCGCCCGTGAGCGAGATGTGCTCGACGAAGCGCTGGGCGATGTCGTCGGCGTTGCGATCGACCCAGCGCCACTGGAAGATCGGCGGTCCGCTGTCGGCGGCCAACGGGGTCACCGCGGTCACATGCACCGGCCGACCCTACCCCGATCGGGCAGTGAAATTCCGCAGGCTGGGAATTCTGGCGCTTTTCTCCCAACATGTGGATCCTTGTCGGTGGACAGGGCTAGGGTCCTTTCGTCTGTTCGAGTGACGAGGGAGTGGGGATTCGTGCGCTGGTTCCGGAACGCGTCCGTGATGGCGGTGGCCGTCGCGGCGACGCTCGGTTTGGCCGCCTGTGGGGGTGGCAGCGACAGCAGTGACAAGCCCGCCGCGCCGGGCAAGGGTGGGGCGCCGATCGTCGTCGCGTCCTTCAACTTCACCGACAGCCAGATCCTGGCCGAGATCTACGCGCAGGCGCTGGAGGCCAAGGGCTACCCGGTGACGCGCAAGCTGAACCTGGGCTCGCGTGAGCTGATCTACCCGTCCCTGAAGTCCGGTGAGCTGCAGTTCATCCCGGAGTACCAGGGCGCGGCGATCACGACCGGCTTCGGCAAGGACGCCGGGAAGACAGCGCAGGAGGAGCACGACCAGCTCGCGAAGCTGTTCGAGCCCAGCGGCGTCTCGCTGCTGAACTTCGCCCCGGCCGAGGACAAGAACACCTACATCATCAAGTCCGACCTGGCCAAGGAAAAGGGCATCGCCTCGATCAGCGACCTGAAGAAGCTGGACAAGGTCGTCATGGCGGGCCCGCCCGAGTGCGAGAAGCGCCTGCCTTGCTACCAGGGCTTCAAGGACGTCTACAAGCTGACGAACTCGACCTTCCAGACGATCCAGGAAGCCGGGCCGCGGGTCGAGCAGCTCAAGTCCGGGGCCGTCACGGTGATCCCGGTCGACTCGGTCAGCCCGCTGACCGGCGACTCGAACTACACCGTGCTCAAGGACGACCTGAACATCGTGCCGACCGAGAACGTCGTGCCCGCGGTGAACAAGAAGGTGCTCGACGAGCGCGGTGCCGACTTCGCCACCGCCGTCAACGCGGTGAGCGCGAAGCTGACGACCGATGTCATGCGAGACCTGAACAAGCGCGTCGACTCCGACGGCGAGAAGGCCGAAGACGTCGCGAAGGACTGGCTGGCGCAGGCCGGTCTCTGACCCACCGCACGAAGGCCGTCCCGGAAGGGGCGGCCTTCGTCATGCGGAGACTCCGCTGACGACCCAGGCGCGGGCCGACAGCGGGATCGAGCCGTCCGGGTTCGTCGGCAGGCGGCTGCGCAGCAGCTCGCGGACCTGTGAGCGGCGCGCTTCGGGCAACGTCATGAGGTACGTCGGCGCCGGGCCCTGGCCGCCCAGGAACGGCGTCCAGTAGTCGTCGAAGCCGGTGAACACCGTCGGGACCTTGATCTCCTCGACGGACACCGCGTCGAAGCCCGCCGCGGTCCACAGGCGGCCGAGCGGTTCCGGGCGGCACAGCGGGAAGCGGCGGCCCTCGTCGGGCACCGCCGGGTCGAGCTCGGCGGCGGCCTCCCAGAAGTGCCGGATCAGCTGCATGCCCTCGGCGAGGTCCCAGACGTACGCGGCGGCCACGCCGCCCGGCGCCGTCACCCGCGCGATCTCCGCGGCGGCCCGCGCCGGCTCGGGGACGAAGTTGAGGACCAGCCCGGACACGACCACGTCGAAGCGGTCGTCTTCGAACGGCAGCGAACGCGCGTCGGCGACCTGGAACGTCGCGCGCGGGTCGGTGACGCCGGCGCGGGCGGTCTCCAGGAACGGCTCGGACGGATCGACGCCGACGACTTCCGCGGGGTCGGCCGCGGCCAGCACGGCCGACGTCAGCGCGCCGGTGCCGCAGCCCACGTCGAGCCAGCGGCCGCTCGCCGGGGCGTCGAGCCGCCGGACGAACGTCTCCGCGATCCGCCGGCTCCAGCGCCCGATGTAGGCCTCGTACGCGTCCCCGGCCACCCACATGTCTCCCGCCACCGTGTGAGTAGAACACACAAAAGCCCAGGTCAGCTGTGGGACAAATCATCCGTCGCGGCGCTGCCCGCCGCCCTCGCGCGGCGGAGGAAATCGCTGATCAGGTCCAGTTCGGCTTCGCTGTACTCGTCGCAGATCTCGTCGAGCGCGCCGTTCATGCCCGAATACAGCCGGAACAGCTCGGCGTTGCGGCCGCGGACCGCGCGCACGGCGATCGCGCGCCGGTCGGTCGCCTCCGGGTCGCGTTCCCGGACGATCCAGCCGCCCTTCTGGAGGCGGTCGAGGATGCCGGTCATCGTCGCCGGGTGCAGGCCCGCGCTGCGGGCGAGCGAGCTCGGGCTCAGCGGGCCGTTGCGGGAGATCAGCTCGAGGCAGTCCAGGTCGACGTCCTTGATCGCCAGGCGGCCGCTGACCTGGTGGTTCAGCAGCGAAAGCTGGTTCCGAAGCTCGCGTAGCGCCTCTTTCACCGCCGTGGTCGACCGTCGCCGACGGCGGGCGGCGTCGACCCCGTCACCGGGTACGGAACTCATATGATATGCTCCTCGTATCATCTGGACTTCAGGCACAAGCGTAACCCGGGGGAAGGGATTCACCATGATCGTGCTCACCGGGGCGACCGGGCTGGTCGGCCGCCTGCTCGCCACCGAACTCGAGGACCACGGCGTCCGCGTCGTCACGCGCACGCCGCACAACGCGGGGTTCCCCGCGGGCGTCGAGGTCGTCGAAGGTGACCCGCAACAGCCGGCGACCCTCGAGAACGCGCTGCGCGGCGCCGATGCGCTCTTCCTGCACTCACGCGCGGTCGGCGACGCCGCGTACGACGTCGTCGCGCTGGCTCGGGAGCTGGGTGTCCGCCGGGTCGTCGCGCTCGCCGCGGCCAATGTGGACGACCGGCCCGACGCGCAACCGTCGCGGTTCCGCGGCGACCGCAACAAGGAGGTCGACGACGCGGCCGCCGCGAGCGGCCTGGAGTGGGTCAGCCTGCGGCCCAGCTCCTTCGCGCTCAACGCCCTCACCGCGTGGGGCGGCCAGATCCGCGCCGGTGACGACGTCCGCTACGTCTACGCCGGCTTCGAAGAATCGCCGCTCCACGAACGTGACCTGGTCGACGTCCTCGGCCAAGCGTTCCTGGGTGACGAGCTGCTCGGCCGGCGCGTCGACCTCACCGGCCCGGAATCGCTGTCCCACGAGGAAATGGTCCGGCAGATCGGGGTGGTGCTCGGAAGACCCTTGCGGTTCCAGGAGATTCCGGCTCCCGCCGCGGCGAAAGGCATGCTGGCCAACGGATTGCCGGAACCGTTCGTCACGGCGATGATGGCCCGCTACGCCGCCCACGCCGCGCGGCCGCAGTTCCCGCCGACGCCGGAGGTCGAGAAGATCCTGGGCCGCCCGGCGCGCACCTTCGCCGAGTGGGCGGCCGATCACGCCACCGACTTCGGGGCGCCGAGATGAGGCTGACGCTCTTCGCCGCGTCCGGGCGGACCGGTGCGCACGTACTCGGCCAGGCGCTCGCCGCCGGGCACGAGGTCACGGCCGTGGTGCGGAATCCGGACGCCGTCACCGCGCCCGTCCGCATCGTCCAGGCGGACCTGACCGCGCCGGATCCGGTGGCGCTCAAGTCCGCTGTGGACGGTCGCGACGCCGTGGTCTCGGCTTTGGGACCGCGACACCACGATGAGTACGGCGTCGTGTCGAGCGGGACCCGCGCCATCGTCGAGGCGATGGGGGCGGCGGGGGTGCGGCGCCTGGTCGTCGTGAGCGTCGCCGGCATCTCGACGATCCCGACGCCGAGCCGGCCGGACCCGCCGAAGCGGGACCCGGGAATCGGGTTCTTCACGCGGACCGTGCTCTCGCCGCTGGCGAACCTGCGGTTGCGGAAGCACTACGAGGACGTCGCCCTGATGGAGCACGAGCTGCGGGTGAGCGGTCTCGACTGGACGTCGGTGCAGCTCCCGCTGCTGACCGACAAGCCGCCCACCGGGCACTACCGGATCGCGTACGAACAGAGCGTCCGCGGTGGCTTCAGGATCGCGCGGGCGGATGCGGCGCACTTCACGCTCCGCGCGCTCGGGATGCCCGAAACCGTGCGGCACTCCGTCGCGGTCGCCTACTGAGTCGTCTACTGAAGGGAGTTCGATGACCACTGCGTTCCTGGTCGTCTCGCTGGTCGCCGTGGCGCTCAACGGCTTCTCCGGTGTCGCGGCCCTGGTGCACTTCAAGCCGATCCTGCCGGGCATGACCGCCGCCGGGGTGCCGGAGTCGTGGCTGACCTTTCCCATCGGCACGCTCAAGACGGCCGGCGCGCTCGGTCTGCTGGCGGGGGTGGTGGTGTGGCCGCCTGCCGGGGTGGCCGCGGCGGCCGGGCTGGTGCTGTTCTTCGTCTGCGCGCTCTACACGCACGTCCGGGTGCACGACTACTCCGCTCAGTTCGGCCTGGCGAACGGCTTTCTCGCGGTGAACGCCGCCGCCCTGGGGCTCGCGCTCGCGGTCTAGGGTCGACGCGAAACCGGTGCCTCGGAGCCGGTACCTCGGAGAAGGAGTGAGATGGGAAAGGTCACGGCCACCGCGGAGCGGACGATCGACGCCCCGGCCGACAAGGTGCGCGCGCTCGTCGCGGACTACGCCGAAACGCGCCCGAAGCTGCTCACCGAGCACTACCGCGACTACGAGGTGACCGAGGGCGGCGTCGGCGCCGGGACCAAGGCCGGCTGGAAGCTGCAGGCGACCTCCAAGCGCGTGCGCGACGTCAAGGCCACCGTCAGCGAGCCGAAGCCCGGCACCCTGGTCGAGACCGACGCGAACTCCAGCATGGTCACCACCTGGACCGTCAGCGAGGCCGGCGAGAAGAGCCTGGTCCGGATCGAGACGAGCTGGGACGGCGCGGGCGGCGTCGGCGGGTTCTTCGAGAAGACGTTCGCGCCGGGCGGGCTCAAGAAGATCTACGACGGCGTCCTCGGCAAGCTCGCGGAAATCGTGTGACGGTGAGCAGGGTGTGACCGGTCACCATCGGAATGTGCGCCCCGTTTGGCCGGTTGTACCGGGAGAATCCGGGGCGCCTGCCCCGCTTGACGTCTCGACCTTAGGAGTTCGACGGTGAACGCACCCGCCCAGGCGACCGAGATCCGGCTCGCTTCCCGCCCGCACGGTGTCCCCACGGACGAGAACTTCGCCATCGTGGACACGGAGATCCCGAGCCCGGGCGAGGGCCAGATCCTGGTGCGCAACCTGATCATGAGCGTCGACCCGGCGATGCGGGGCCGCATGCGCGACGTGAAGTCGTACGCGCCGCCCTTCGCGGTCGGCGAAGTGATGTACGGCGGTGCGGTCGGCGAGGTCGTCGAATCGAACGTCGACGACGTCAAGCCGGGTGAGCACGTGCTGCACCAGGCCGGCTGGCGCACCCACGCCGTGCTCGACGCGAAGCGGTTCGTGAAGGTGGACGCGTCCGCCGCGCCGCTGTCGACCTACCTCGGTGTGCTCGGCATGCCGGGCCTGACCGCGTACGCGGGCCTGCTGGAGTCCGCCGAGTTCAAGCCGGGCGACACCGTGTTCGTGTCCGGCGCGGCCGGCGCGGTCGGCTCGCTGGTCGGCCAGCTCGCGAAGCTCAAGGGTGCCAAGCGCGTCATCGGCTCGGCCGGGTCGGCGGAGAAGGTCCGCCACCTGATCGACGACCTCGGGTTCGACGCCGCCTTCAACTACAAGGACGGCCCGGTCGTGGAGCAGCTGCACCAGGCCGCGCCGGAGGGCATCGACGTCTACTTCGACAACGTCGGCGGCGAGCACCTCGAAGCCGCGATCGACGCCATCACGCTGCACGGCCGGATCGCCGTCTGCGGGATGATCTCGCAGTACAACGCCACCGAGCCGACGCCGGCACCGCGCAACCTCTCGCAGATCATCGCCAAGCGGCTCACCATCCGCGGCCTGCTGGTGATCGACCACTGGGGCCTGCAGCAGCAGTTCGTCAGCGAGATCGCGCCGTTGGTGACGTCCGGGCAGATCAAGTACTCGGAGACCTTCGTCGACGGCATCCGCAACGCGCCGGAGGCGTTCCTGGGTCTGCTGTCCGGGGCCAACACCGGCAAGATGCTGGTCCGGATCGCGGAGTAACCGGTTGCGGTTCGACCCCGGCCGGCCGGGGTCGGCGCAGCTAACCCAGCAGCGCGGCCAGTTCCGGCAGGGTCGACGCCGTGTAGGTGGGCGCGGGCGAGCCGGGCAGCGGGCGGACGCCGGGGCGGGTGAGCAACGCCGTCCGCAGGCCCGCGGCCTGCGCGCCCGCGATGTCCCAGTCGTGCGCGGCGACCATCACCGCGTCGCGCGGCTGAAGTGAATACGCGTCAAGGACCTGCCGGTACGGCTCCGGTGCCGGCTTGAGGCGGCCCGCCTGCTCGGCCGAGAAGATCCGGTCGAGCAGCGGCGCCAGCCCGGAGTTCTGCAGCTGCGCCTCGGCCGTGGCGAGCGGGGAGTTCGTCAGCGCGACGACGTCGTGGCCCGCTTCGCGCAGCTTCGTCAGGCCCTCGGCGACGTCCGGGTGGGCCGGGAGCGAACGCAGGCCTTCGCCGATCGCGGTGAGCCGGCCGGGCGTCAGCTCGCGGCCGTGCCGGGCGGCGACCTCGACGGCGGCCTGGCCGGCGATGCCCGCGAAGTCGCGGTAGCCGCCTGACGCGGTCACAGTCAGCACCGTGTGGATGGCCAGCCCGAACCACTCGCGCCGGAGTTCGGGGCTCCCGATGGTCTCGTCGAGCGCGGCGAGGTCGAGCAGGGTCTCGTTGACGTCGAAGACGCACAGCATGGCTTCAGTATTGCTTGGTCCGGGACCCTTCGTTGAGTCTCGCGTCCAGCTCTTCCACCGAAACCGGCAAGGACAGCTGGTCGCGCAGGATCGTGCCCAGGGACGGCAGCGTCGAACGCTCCGGCCAGGTCTCCGGCTTCCACAGCGAAGACCGCAGGAACGCCTTCGCGCAGTGCATGAACAGCTCTTCGACCTCGACGACCACCGCGAGCCGCGGGCGCTTGCCCTTGACCACCAGGTCGTCGAAGTACGGCGCGTCCGACACCAGCGTCGCCCGGCCGTTGACGCGCAGCGTCTCGTTCATGCCCGGCACCAGGAACAACAGGCCCGCGTGCGGGTTGTCGACGATGTTGCGGAAGCTGTCGACGAGCTTGTTGCCGGGCCGGTCCGCGAGCACCAGCGTCCGGTCGTCGAGCACCAGCACCGAACCCGCCGGGTCGCCGCGGGGTGAGACGTCGCAGCTGCCGTCCGGTGCCGACGTCGCCAGCAGGACGAACGGCGAATGCGCGATCAGGGTGCGCGCGTGGTCGTCGATGTGGTCGAGGACCTTCTGCCGGGTCGTCGGCGACGACTCGCCGACCAGCTCCCGCAGGGCCTCGTGGCTGTCGATGATGCTCCCCATCACCCCAAGCTAGCCGAGAGTCCGGCCCGCGATCGCGATCCGAGCCGCTTCGGTGGACTTCGCCACGACCTGGTCCACCGAGTACCCGTGCTTCACGAAGATGCCGTCGAGCTGGAACGTGCCGTAGCCGTGGGCCTGGGTGAACAGCTGCTCCATCAGCTCCAGCGCCGTGCCCGGGTCGGGGGCGACCGTCAGGCACAGCATCAGGAACTGGTCGGTCAGCCGCCGGGTCTGCTCGTGCAGCTCCGCGTGGTCCGGGCCCTGGAGGCCGTCGGCGTAGATGACGTTCATCCCGGCCCGCCGCTCGATCAGGTAGCGCGTGTAGGCGCCGGCCGCTGCGGCCAGGGCGGCCACCGGGTCGTCGTGGGCGGCGGCCGCCGCGGTGACGCGCTCGGCGAGCTGGCAGGCGACGTGGCACGCGACTTCGGCCAGCAGGCTCTCCCGCGTCGCGAAGTGGCGGTACGGCGCGCCGGGGCTGACCTGCGCGCGCTTCGCCACCTGGGCCACCGAGAACCCGGCCAGGCCCTGCTCGGCGATCAGGTCCAGGGAGACGCGCACGAGCTCGCCCCGCAGGTCACCGTGGTGGTACTTGCCGCCCATGACGTGGCTCACATCTTCCGGTCGGAATATGTAAGAGCCCTCTTACGTAGGTCCATGTAAGAGGCCTCTTACGGAGGCTCTCGTTCACACGGTACTTCTTTTGGAGGGTTTCATGAGCACGACCACGCACGCGATCGCCGCACCGGCGCCGGGCGCGCCGCTCGCGCCGACCACGATCGAACGCCGTGACCTGCGTCCGAACGACGTGCTGATCGACATCGCCTTCGCCGGCATCTGCCACAGCGACCTCCACCAGGCGAAGGAAGACTGGGGCCAGGCGATCTTCCCGATGGTCCCGGGCCACGAGATCGCGGGCGTGGTCGCCGCGGTCGGCCCGGACGTCACCAAGTACCAGGTCGGCGACCGCGTCGGCGTCGGCTGCATGGTCGACTCCTGCGGCGAGTGCGAGTACTGCCGGGCCGGCACCGAGCAGTTCTGCGTCAAGGGCAACGTCCAGACGTACAACGGCGTCGGCTTCGACGGCGAGAACACCTACGGCGGCTACAGCCAGCAGATCGTCGTGAAGGACGCCTTCGTCTGCGGCATCCCGGAAGGCATCGACCTCGACGTCGCCGCGCCGCTGCTGTGCGCGGGCATCACCACCTACTCGCCGCTGCGCCACTGGGGCGCCGGCCCCGGCAAGAAGGTCGCCGTGATCGGCCTCGGCGGGCTCGGGCACATGGGTGTCAAGATCGCCGCCGCGATGGGCGCCGAGGTGACGGTGCTGAGCCAGAGCCTCAAGAAGCAGGAGGACGGGCTCAAGCTCGGCGCGACCGACTACTACGCGACCAGTGACGAGGCGACGTTCGACGTCCTCAAGGGCAAGTTCGACGTCATCCTCAACACCGTGTCGGCCAAGCTGCCGATCGACGCCTACCTCGGCCTGCTCAAAGTCGGCGGCGCGATGGTCAACGTCGGCGCGCCCGGCGAGCCGCTGAACTACAACGCCTTCTCGCTGCTGGGCGGCAACAAGGTGCTGGCCGGGTCGATGATCGGCGGCATCGCCGAGACCCAGGAGATGCTCGACTTCTGCGCCGAGCACCACATCGGCGCCGAGATCGAGGTCATCCCGGCCGGCAAGGTCAACGAGGCCTACGAGCGCGTCGAGAACTCCGACGTGCGCTACCGGTTCGTCATCGACACCTCGACCATCGAGGCGTGAGGACGCCGCACGGCAACCGCGTCAGAACACCACGGTGCGGTTGCCGTGCACCAGGACCCGGTTCTCCAGGTGCCAGCGCAGGCCGCGGGCCAGGGTGACCTTCTCGATGTCGCGGCCCTTGCGGACCATGTCCTCGACCGAGTCGCCGTGGTCCACGCGGATCACGTCCTGGTCGATGATCGGGCCCGCGTCGAGGTCCGCGGTGACGTAGTGGCAGGTCGCGCCGACGAGCTTCACCCCGCGCGTGTGCGCCTGGTGGTACGGCTTCGCGCCGACGAACGACGGCAGGAAGCTGTGGTGGATGTTGATCGCCCGGCCGGCCCACGCGCGGCACAGGCCGGCGGGCAGGATCTGCATGAACCGGGCCAGCACCACCGCGTGCGGGTCGTGCTCGTCGACCAGCTCGCGGACCTCCTCGAACGCCTCGGCCTTGCCGCCGGCCGGGAACGGCACGTGGTGGAACGGGATGCCGTGCGCGCGGGTGATGCCGGCGAGCGACTCGTGGTTGCCGATCACCGCGGCGACGTCGACGTCGAGCTCGCCGGACGCGACGCGGCCGAGCAGGTCGTAGAGGCAGTGCCCGGCCTTCGACACCAGCACCACCGCGCGGCGGCGCTCACCGGTGTCGCTGACCTGCCAGCTCGACTCCGCGGACAGGTCCGCGGCCACTTCGGCGAACCGGGCCCGCAGCCCGGTCGCGTCGAACGGCAGCGAGTCCGCGCGGACGACCTGGCGGGTGAAGAACCAGCCGGTGTCCGGATCGGTGTGGTAGGCCGCTTCGACGATCCAGCCGCCGTGCTCGGCGAGGAACCCGGAGATCCGGGCGATGATGCCGGTGCGGTCGGGGCAGCCGAAGGTGATGACGTAGCGGCGTTCGGGAGCGGTCACGCCGGATATTGTCCCTGGCGCTGGTCAGACGGCGGGGAGCCGGTCCCCGGTGACCGAGGCGTTGTTCGGGCGGCCGTACAGCGCCCGGTAGACGTCGTCGGCGGCACCCGCCACCTCGGTCTCCGGCGTGCCGGCGGTCCACGTCCGTTCCGGCATCGTGATCCGCACGCCGATGGTGAGACCACGCTGCGGGACGAGGAAGGTCAGGAACTCGTCGATGCCGTCGTTCGCGAACTCGGGGGAGAAGCGCGTCTTCGGAACGTCTTCGAGGGCTGATTCGGCGTCGAGGCGGTGGATCGCCGTTTCGTGGGCCATCCGGCGGCCCCACGGGGTGCCGGGGTTCCGCGCCAGGGCTTCGCGCATCGCGAGGCGGTGACCGTTGGCGCCGAGCCGTGTCACTGCCGAGCAGGTCGTCCCACCCCGAAGGTGGCACCGGTTTCACCGGCCGGTTCACGGCCAGGCTCACGGCGAGGTCGTGCACGAAACCGATGTGCGCCACCAGGTCATGAACAGTCCACTTCGGACAGTTCCGGACCGGCGCCGTCGGCCCGGCTTCCAGTGCCGCTCGTTTCAGCGCGTCCGCGTGGATGTCGATCGCTTCCCGCATGCGCCGACCGTAGCCGCCGCCCGCCTTCGATCGCGAGCACCAGCGCGAGCCCGAGGCCGAAGGACAGCAGCAGGCCCTTCACCGGTTCGCCGGCGAACGCGGCCCCGCCGGCGAGGCCGATCAGGACGCTGTAGACCGCCCAGATCGCCGCGCCCGCCGCGTCCACCAGCACGAACCGGGGGAGCGGGTAGCCGAGGCTGCCGTTCGCGAGCGCGCTGGCGACGCGGCCGCCGGGCAGGTAGCGGGCCGCGATGATCAGCAGGCCGCCGTGGTGGCGCACCTGATCCCGCGCCCACTCGTACCGGCGCGGCCCGGCCGGCCCGCGCCGCAGCAGCGCGAGCGCCCGCGGCCCGGCGGTGCGCCCGACGGCGTACCCGAGGCAGTCGCCCGTCCACGCCCCGCCGGCGGCGACCGCGGCGAGCAGCGCCAGCTGCGCCGGATCCGGCCCGAACAGGACGGCGACGGTGACGACGGTCGTCTCGCTCGGCATGAACGGCAGCAGCGCGTCCAACCCGGACACCGCGAAGACGAGCACCCACAGCCACGGCGAGCCCAGCGCGCCGCGCAGCAGCTCGGTGACGTGCCCCAGGAGTTCCACGGCTTCATGGTGATCACCGCAGGTCACCTACGGGTGACGCAGCGGGGTGCGGCCGGTGAACAGCGGATCTACGGGGCGACCGGGGCGACGGCGGCCCACGGCACGGTCAGCTCGCCGAGCCGGATGCGCCCCGGCGGGCCCAGCACCGGCCAGCCGCGGGAACCCAGCAGCCGCACCGTCTCCAGCCAGCGGGAGCGGGCGCCGAACGCCTGGTGCGGGGCCGCGGCCGCCCAGCAGGCGTCCAGTGTGGCCAGCAGCTCGTGGACGCGCTCGCCGGGGACGTTCCGGTGGATCAGCGCCTTCGGCAGCCGCTCGGCCACCGTCGACGGCCGGTCCAGGCCCGCGAGCCGGACCGACAGCGTCAGCGAGACCGGGCCGTCGCGGGACACCAGGACCCACGTCGAGAGGCGGCCGATCTCGTCGCACGTGCCTTCGACCAAGAGTCCTTCAGGGGGCATCGACTCCAGCATCAGCTGCCACGCGCCCGCGACCTCGTGCTCCGCGTACTGGCGCAGCACGTTGAACGCCCGGACGAGCACCGGGCGCGTGCCGGCCAGCTCGAACCCGCCGCGCTGGAACGAAAGCCAGGGCGGCGACGCCGCGGACTGCGCGAAAGCGACCCGGTCGGCGTCCAGCTCCAGGCCCAGCACCCGGACGTCGGGGCGGACCCGGCGCAGCCAGCGGGCCAGCTCCACGGTGGTCACCGGGGACGCGCCGTACCCGAGGTCGACGACCAGGGGCGAGCCGGCCGCGCGCAGCAAGCGGGTCGTCGGGGGCGCGGTGGCGATCCACCGGTCGACCCGGCGCAGGCGGTTGGGGTTGGTCGTTCCTCTGGTCGGCGCGCCGACCGGGCTCAGGCGGCGTCGGCCAGCCACTTCGCGGAGAATTCGGCTTCGCGGTCCAGCAGTTTGGTGACTTGTTCGGCGATCACGCTCTCCAGCTTCGCGCCGAACAGCGGGATCCGCACGATCACCTCGCCGCTCGTCCGCAGCACCGTCTTGCCGCCGTCGGCCAGCAGCGCGGTCCGCGCGTTGATCTCGCCCGGGACGCCGCCGACCTCGACCGACGCCTTGCCCTGGTACTCCGCGCCGGACGGCTGCCAGATCTGCGTGCGCGTCACCATCAGGTCGCCTTTGTGGAGCGTCCGGACGGCCTGCGGCAGCTTGTCCGCGCTGATGCCCTGCCGCAGCTGGTAGCGCAGGCCCTTCTCGGAGACCTCGTAGGACAGCAGCGCCGCGGCGTGCCCGCCGAGCTCCTCCAGGCGCGCCCGCAGCGCGTCCTCACCGGCCACGGCGGCGTACGCGGACGCGACGTCGGCGGCGAAGTCGGCACGGTGCTCGATCCGGGATCCCATGAGCCGGACAGTACCGTCAGGCGCGTGAACTCCGCCCGTACTCCCGCACTCCCGGCCCTCTCCGCGTACACCACGCTGCGCCTCGGCGGCCCGGCTCGCCGGTTCGTCAGCGCCGCGACCAGCGAAGATCTCGTCGCGGCGGTCCGCGAGGCCGACGCGGCGGGCGAGCCGGTGCTGCTGCTCGGCGGCGGCTCCAACCTGGTGGTCGGCGACGCGGGGTTCGACGGCGTGGTCGTCGAGGTGGCGAACACCGGCTGGCGGCGTGACGGCACGATCGTCGAGGTCGAGGCCGGGCAGAACTGGGACGCCTTCGTCGCCGGTCTGGTCGAGGCGGGCCTGGGCGGGCTCGAATGCCTCTCCGGCATCCCCGGCAGCGTCGGCGCGACGCCGATCCAGAACGTCGGCGCGTACGGCTGCGAGGTCGCCGAGTCGATCGTCTCGCTGGAGCTGTACGACCGCGTGACGCGCGAAGTGCGCACGCTCAAGGCCGACGAGCTCGGCTTCGCCTACCGCACCAGCATCCTCAAGGGCACCGACACCGGCGTCGTCCTCTCGGTCCGCTTCGAGGTCCGCGAAGACGGCCTTTCCGCGCCGGTCCGCTACGCCGAGCTCGCGCGCACACTCGGCGTCGAGATCGGCGCGCGCGTCCCGGCCGCCGACGCGCGCGAAGCCGTCCTCGGGCTGCGTCGCGGCAAGGGCATGGTGCTCGACCCGGCGGACCACGACACGTGGAGCGCGGGCTCGTTCTTCACCAACCCGATCGTCCCGGCGGCCGACGCCGAGGCGGTGCTGGCCCGCATCGCGGAGAGCGTCGAGGGCAGCGCCCCGCAGTACCCGGCCGACGGTGGCGTCAAGCTGTCCGCGGCCTGGCTGATCGAGCGCGCCGGCTTCGGCAAGGGGTACCCCGGGCCGGGGAACCGCGTCTCGCTCTCGACCAAGCACACGCTCGCGCTGACCAACCGCGGCGACGCGACGACGGAAGACCTGCTCACGCTGGCCCGCGAGGTCCGCGACGGCGTCCACGAGCGCTTCGGCGTCCGCCTGCGGCCCGAACCGCTCTTGATCAACTGCGTCATTTGAGCCGAAACGGGCAACCTGGACGTGTATCAGACGTCTTTGTCGACAACGGTGGCGTCCACCTGATCGGTTGGTCTTTACCTTTCGGCAGGTAACGTCAGGCGGGTCACCAGCGCTAAGGGTGCGTTGAGCCGCTGGTCGGTGGGACTACAGCTCCGGGGGGTCCGGGGGGCGGAGCCCCCACGGGTGGGGCGCGGGGGCACGCCCCCGCATGACACAGGAGGAATTCGTGATCGAACGGCGCTTGGTCTTCAAGGCGGCTCTCGCGGCGGGGGCCGCTGTGGTCGTCGCGGCGTGTTCGGGCACGAACGACGGCACCGCGCTGCCCACCGGGGCCGCGAACGCCGACGGCGAGGGCGGCGGCGCGCAGCCCGTGGCGAAGATCACGGCCGAGCCGGCCGCGAACGTCAAGGACGCCCCGGTCCTCAAGCCCGTCGTGATCAAGGTCGCCGACGGCAAGCTCACCGAGTGCAAGGTCACCGCCGACGGCGGCAAGGACGTCAAGGGCGACACCTCGCCCGACGGGCTCACCTGGACCAGCTCCGAGCCGCTCGGTTACGGCAAGAAGTACACCTACGCGGCCAAGGCCACCGGCAGCGACGGCAAGCCGGTCGAGTTCACCGGCACCTTCACCACGGTCAGCCCGGCCAAGCAGGTCCGCGCCACGCTCAACCCGGCCGACAACGCCCAGGTCGGCGTGGCCATGCCGATCAGCGTCAAGTTCGCGTCGCCGGTCAAGGACCGCGCGGCCGTCGAGAAGGCGCTGTCCGTGAAGACGGACAAGAACGTCGAGGGCGCCTGGGGCTGGCTGTCCGACAGCCAGGTCGACTACCGGCCGAAGGAGTACTGGCCGCAGAACATCACGGTGAACGTCGAGGCGAAGCTGTACGGCGTCGAGCTGGGCGGCGGCGCGTACGGCAAGGCCGACGTCACGACGAAGTTCAAGATCGGCCGCAACCAGGTGGTCAAGGTCAACACCCCGGAGCACCAGATGCACGTCTACCGCGGCGGCTCGCAGGTCAAGAGCTACCCGTGCGCGAACGGGCTGGACGCCGAGGTCGACCGCAACACCCCGAACGGCACCTACATCGTGATGAGCAAGGAGCCGACGGCGGTCTTCGACAACGCCCGCTACGGCTACACGAACGTCAACAAGAAGTGGGCCTGCCGGTTCTCCAACCACGGCGAGTACATCCACGAGAACCAGGACAACGCGGCCAACATCGGGAAGACCAACAACTCCCACGGCTGCGTCAACCTGCTCGAGGCCGACGCCAAGGACTACTTCGACTCCGCGCTGGTCGGCGACCCGGTCGAGATCACCGGCTCCAAGCTGGGCGCGCCGATGGCCTCGGACGTCAAGGACTGGAACTACTCCTGGTCGGCCTGGCAGGCGCTGGGCGCGAAGTAACCCGTGCGCACCGAGGTCGTCGGACACGGCGGGACGCGGCTCGGCCTGCGGGTCGAGGGGGCCGGCAACAGCAGGCCGATCGTGTTCGTGCACGGCTGGGCGCAGTCGTCCGGCGCCTGGGCCGCGCAGCTGGCCGACCCGGCGCTGACCGAGCGGTTCCGCCTGGTCGCGATGGACCTGCGCGGGCACGGCGCGTCCGACGTCCCGGCCGCGGGGTACGACGACCCGGTGGTCTGGGCCGACGACCTCGCCGCGGTGCTCGACTTCGCCGGGCCCGACGCGATCGTCGTCGCCTGGTCGTACGGCGGCCTGGTGCTGACCGACCACATCCGGGTGCACGGCACCGCACGGCTGCGCGGGATCGTGCTCGTCGGCGCGATCACCGAAATCGGCCGCGACCGGCCGGGCGGGCGCGTCGGCTCGCTGATGCGCGAGCACATGCGCGCGATGCTTTCGGACGATCCGGACATCGCGGTCCCGGCGCTCACGGCGTTCAGCCGCGACATGGTGACCCGGCCGATCCCCGGTACGCAGGCCCAAGCCCTGCTCGGAGCGTCTCTCGGCGTGCCGCCCGCGGTGCGCGCGGCGTTGTTCCGCCGCGACGTCGGCAGCGACGACGTCCTGGCCGCGATCGACAAACCCGCCCTGGTCGTGCACGGTTCCCAGGACCGCGTGATCGACTCCGCGGCGGCGAAGCACACGATCGGGAAGATTCCGGGGGCCACCGGACGTTGGTTCCTTGGCGGGGGTCATGCGCCCTTCGCCGAGGCCGCGGACGAGTTCGACGCGGTGCTCCGGCAGTTCGCCGAGGAATGCTGACGTAGAACGCGGGAGACGAGACCAGGTGACCAGCTCCATCCGGGGGTTCCGTGCTGCGCCGCGACGGGTAGCGGTGTTGTCCGTACACACTTCGCCGCTCGAGCAGCCGGGGACCGGCGACGCGGGCGGGATGAACGTCTACGTCAGCCAGACGGCGACCGAGATGGCCCGCCGCGGCGTCGAGGTCGAGGTGTTCACCCGCGCGACGGCGTCGGACCAGCCGCCGGTGGCCGAGCTGGCGCCGGGCGTGACCGTCCGGCACGTGCAGGCGGGGCCCTTCGAGCCGCTGAGCCGCGACGAGCTGCCCGCGCAGCTGTGCGCGTTCACCTCCGGCGTGCTGCGCACCGAGGCGTTCCACGAGCCCGGGTACTACGACCTCATCCACTCGCACTACTGGCTTTCGGGCCAGGTCGGCTGGCTCGCCCGCGACCGCTGGTCCGTGCCGCTGGTGCACACCGCGCACACCCTGGCGAAGGTGAAGAACGCCGCGCTCGCCGAGGGTGACAAGCCCGAGCCGCGGCTGCGCGTGATCGGCGAGGAGCAGGTCGTCGCGGAGGCGGACAGGCTGGTCGCCAACACCCCGGTCGAGGCGCGGCAGCTCATCGACCTCTACGGCGCCGAGCCGCACGCGGTGCACGCCGTGCCGCCGGGTGTCGACCTCGAACGCTTCACCCCGGGCCCGAAGAACGTCGCGCGCGCCGAGCTCGGCCTGCCCGGCGACGCCGTCGTGCTGGCGTTCGCCGGCCGGATCCAGCCGCTGAAGGCGCCGGACGTGCTGCTCTACGCCGCCGAGGCGCTGCTGCGCCGGCGGCCGGAACTGGCGTCGAAGCTGATCGTGCTGATCGTCGGCGGGCCGTCCGGCACCGGGCTGGAGCAGCCGCAGGCGCTGCGCGAGCTCGCCGTCTCCCTCGGCATCGAGGCGCAGGTCCGGTTCCTGCCGCCGCAGCCGGGCCCGGCGCTCGCCCGGGTGTTCCGCGCCGCCGACGTCGTCGCGGTGCCCAGTTACAACGAGTCGTTCGGGCTGGTCGCGCTCGAGGCGCAGGCCTGCGGGACGCCGGTGGTCGCCGCCGACGTCGGCGGGCTGCCGATGGCGGTGCCGCACGGCGTCTCCGGGCTGCTGGTGCCGGGGCACGGCGCCGAGGAGTGGGCGGACGCGCTGGCCGCGGTCGCGCTGCGCCCGGACCGGTGCGCCGAGCTCGGCGCCAACGCCGTCCTGCACGCGCGGCACTTCTCCTGGCGCCGTACGACGGACGCGCTGCTCGACATCTATGCTCAGGCCACCAGCGCGTTCTCCCGCGCCCTGGAGCTGCGCGCGGAGGTGGCGGTGTGAGTCTCGACGAGCTGATCAAGTCCACTTTGGACGACGCGGAACTGAAGTATGACCGGCGGGGCCCGGGAAAGTACTTCGTCACGCTGCCGGGAACCAAGAAGCTGCAGACGAACGCGTGGCTCGTCGACGGCGACCACGCGTTCTCCGTGGAGGCGTTCGTCTGCCGGCGCCCGGATGAGTCCCATGAGGACGTTTACCGCTTCCTGTTGCAGCGCAACGCGAAACTCTACGGCGTGCACTACACAGTGGACAGTCTCGGTGACATCTATCTGGTCGGCCGGTTCGGCAAGGAGACGCTGAGCGCCGAAGAGCTCGACAAGGTGCTCGGCCAGGTCCTCGAAGCCGCCGACGGCGACTTCAACACCCTGCTGGAGATCGGCTTCGCGACGTCGATCAAGCGCGAGTGGGACTGGCGCGTCTCCCGCGGCGAGTCCCTGGCCAACCTCGAGGCGTTCAAGCACCTCGTCGGACCCGCGAAGCCGCACGAACCAGGCTTGACCGAGTCGTGACCCGGCCCGTGCAACGGGGCTGAACCGGACATCCGTCTCACCGCCAGTCGAAACTGGAGGGAGACGCAGGATGCGGACTCGATGGAGAACCCTGCTCGCGGTCGCGGGCGTGGCGTTCGTGCTGGCCGGCTGCTCGGCGAACGAGAGCGGCACGTCGACCTCGGCGGACAGCGCCGGGATCGGCCCGGCCCCGGCGGTGCCGCAACAGCCGCAGCAGGGGACCGCGGGCAACGGGAAAGCCCAGCCCGACAAGGGACAGCCGGTCCCCGCGCCGCAGGCCGGGGCGGCCGATCGCAAGCTTTCGCGCAGCGCCCGGCTCGAGCTGACCGCCACGAAGGTCACCGACGTCGTCGCGGAGGCGCGGGGGATCGCGCAGGGCGCCGGGGGGTACACCGGGCAGGAGAGCACCGGCGACCGGCTGGCGACGCTCAGCCTCGCCGTGCCCGCCGAGAAGCTGGACGGCGTGCTCGACCAGCTCTCGCACCTGGGCACCGGCCTGGTGAAGCGGGAGCTGAACACCCAGGACGTCACCGAGCAGACCATCGACGTCGAAGCGCGGCTGGCGACGCAGCGGGCGTCGGTGGAGCGGATCCGCGCGTTGCTCGCGAAGGCGACCTCGGTGTCGGAGATCGCTTCGGTGGAAAGTGAGCTCACGAGCCGCGAAGCCACTCTCGAATCCCTCGAACAGCAACGGAATTCGCTCGCGGGCAGCGTCGCGATGTCGACCGTCGCGATGACCATCCGGAGCGTGGCCGCGCCGCCGCCCGCCGAAGAGGACCACAGCGGGTTCCTCGGTGGCCTGGCCGGTGGCTGGGACGCGTTCCTCGTCTTCGGCGGCGGCCTGCTGACGGTGCTGGGCGCGATCGCGCCGTTCCTGCTGATCCTCGGCCCGCTCGCGTGGGCGGGCTGGTGGCTGCACCGGCGTCGCCGGGCGGCGCGGCCGGAACCCGTGACGCCCGAGGTGTGAAGCGGGCAGGCGGGACGGCTCGAGGGAGGGGGGAGTCGCGATCTCGAGCCGCCCCGCTGAAGTTCCCGCCGATCAGGACCCGGTGACGAGGGGGGTGCCAACGGGGCCGGCGGGCCGCGGCTCGGCAGGGGGGAGACGAGCCGCGGTCAAAGCCCGAAACCGGCCGGGGAGTGCGTGGAATCCGGCCGCTCGGGACTTAGTCAACCTGTCAGAACTCGACCTGTAATCACAAGACTACACACTAGTCCGTTCGAGTGAACTTTGCGCAGACCGATAACGCAGTGCAGCATGTTGCACTGAATTTGCGCCTTGTTGGCAGGCTGACTTGTCATCGGGTGAAGGTGTTACTTTCGGGTAACACACTCTGTGTAGGTCGGCTGGGGAAAACCCCAGACCTGGGAGGTCACCAGCGGGCGCCGTGGTCCGTTCTGGCAGGCTGGGCCCCATGGCCGAACTTGGGACGTTGGTGCTGCTCCGTCACGGGCAGAGCACGTGGAACGCGGAAAACCTGTTCACCGGCTGGGTGGACGTACCCCTTTCGGAGCAGGGCGAGGGTGAAGCCCGCAAGGGCGGGCAGCTGCTGGCCGACGCCGCGCTGCTGCCGGACGTGGTGCACACCTCGCTGCTGCGGCGCGCGATCTCGACCGCGAACATCGCCCTCGACGCCGCGGACCGCCACTGGATCCCGGTGAAGCGCGACTGGCGGCTCAACGAGCGCCACTACGGCGCGCTGCAGGGCAAGGACAAGAAGCAGACGCTGGCCGAGTTCGGCGAGGAGCAGTTCATGCTCTGGCGCCGCTCGTACGACACCCCGCCGCCGGCGATCGACCCGAAGGACCAGTGGAGCCAGGCGGGCGACGCGCGGTACGCGGACCTCGGCGACAGCGCGCCGCTGACCGAGTGCCTCAAGGACGTCGTCGCGCGGCTGCTGCCGTACTGGGAGTCCGCGATCGTGCCGGACCTGCGCGCGGGCAAGACCGTGCTCGTCGCCGCACACGGCAACTCGCTGCGCGCGCTCGTCAAGCACCTCGACGGGATCTCGGACGCGGACATCGCGGGCCTGAACATCCCGACCGGCATCCCGCTGCGCTACGACCTCACCGACGACCTGAAGCCGGTGAAGTCGGGCGGCGAGTACCTCGACCCGGACGCCGCCAAGGAAGCCGCGGCCGCGGTCGCGAACCAGGGCCGCTGACCCTCAGTCCAAAGCCGTGAAGGCCTCCTTACCGGCCATAAGAGCCGGTAAGGAGGCCTTCACGGCTTTCAGGCAGCGGCAGGACTCACAGGAGGCCGGCTTCGCGGGCCCGGGCACCGGCCTGGAACCGCGAGGACGCGCCGAGGATCTCCATCAGCTCGGCCACCCGGCGCCGGTAGGTGCGCAGGCTGACGCCGAGCGCGCGGGCCGCCGTCTCGTCCTTGCAGCCGGCCGCGAGCTGCCCGAGGATCTCCCGCGCGCCGAGCTCGGTGAACCGGGCCTGGTAGGACTCCAGGTCGGTCGCGCCCGCCCAGGCCGCCTCGAACAGCGACTGGATGCCCTGGACCAGCTCGGGGCTGCTGACGACGGTGTAGCTGCGGACGTCGCCGACGCGGTCGCCCGCCACGATCGCGATCCGGCGGTCCAGCAGGATCGTCTCGTTGATCTCGCGCTCGGTGATCCGGATCCGGGCGCCGTGATCGGTCATGAACCGCAGGTGCCCGGCGAGGGTGGGGTCGAGCAGCACGCCGGGCTGGTAGACCTTGCGCACGGCCGTCGCGCGCACCGCCTGCTCCCGCTCGGGCGCGGTCGGGTGCGCCACCGACCACGTGTGCAGGTCGCGGGCCGCGCACGAAACCTCCGTCGCCGCCGCGAACAAGTGCTTCGTCCGCTCGAACAGCTCGGCCTCACCGCGCACCACGACGACGTCCGTCACCTTTTCCACACCATCGAGTGTCCGCTGCCTGGCAGCAAACTGCCAAACCCGGCCCGGATCTCCCCGGGTGGCGAAGCTGGAGCCATGACCACGACACACCCCGCCGCCGCGGCGGGCACCTGGAAGCTCGGCTCCTTCGAAGTCAACCGGCTCGGTTTCGGCGCGATGCGCCTGATGTCCACTTCGGACGGCGGCGTCCGCGACCGCGAGACGTCCATCGCCGTGCTCCGCCGCGCCGTCGAGCTCGGCGTGAACCACATCGACACCGCTTCCTTCTACTTCGCCGGCCCGCGCGCGGCGAACGAGCTCATCAACAGCGCCCTCGCGCCGTACGACAACCTGGTGCTCACCACCAAGGTCGGCCCCGGCCGCGACTTCGAAGGCACCTTCTACACCGCCCGGCCCGAGCAGCTGCGCGCCCAGGTCGAGCAGAACCTGCGCGAGCTGGGTCTGGACCACCTCGACGTCGCCAACTACCGGATCGGCGAAGGTCTGGACCGCGGCGCCGGCTCCCTCGCCGACGGCTTCGGCGCGCTCGCCGACCTCCGGGAGAAGGGGCTGATCCGCGAGCTGGGCATCTCCAACGTCGGCCCGGAGCACCTGACGGAGGCGCTGGCGATCGCGCCGGTCGTCTGCGTGCAGAACCAGTACGGCCTGACCGCGCGCCGCGAGGACGACGAGATCGTCCGGCTGTGCGCCGACCACGGCGTCGCCTTCGTGCCGTTCTTCGCCGTCGCCAGCGGTACGGGAGAGGACGCGCGGGTCGCGGAGGTCGCGAAGCGCCACGACGCCACGCCGGCGCAGATCCGGCTCGCGTGGACGTTGCACCAGGGCCCGCACGTGCTCGCCATCCCGGGCACCGGTGATCTCGCGCACCTCGAGCAGAACGTCGCCGCGGCCGCGCTGGAGCTCACCGACGACGACCTGAAGACACTCGAACGAGACAACTGATTCACCCGGAATGTCTCGGTCGGGAATCGGCCGGGTGAACGTGGGCTGACACCCCGGCGAACAAGTCGCCGTCAGGTGTCGCGGTGCTCACGACAAGGCGGACAACGCTAGGCCGAAGGGCCACATCAGCGCTTACGATCGGCCCGTGACCACGCCTGTTTCACTCGCACTGGCCATCGGCGCCCTGGTGGCCGGTGCGGTGGTCGGCTACCTCGTCGCGCGGGCGCGAACCCGGCGCGAAGAGGCCCGCCCACCGGGCCCGACCGTCGCGGAGCTGCTCGAGCGATTGGTCCGGTCCTCCCACAACGGCGTCGTCGTGCTCAACAAGTTCGGCGACATGGTGCTGCACAACCCGCGCGCCTACGAGCTCGGCCTGGTCCGGGTCAACCAGGCCGACCCGCGGGCCCGCAAGGCCGCCGAACAGGTCGTCGAAACCGACGAGCCGATGGAGATCGACCTCTCGCCGCTGGAAGCGCGCGGCCGCCAGCCGGAGGCGGTGCTCGGCCAGGTCCGGCCCCTCGGCGACGGCTTCACCGTCGTCGAGGCGGTCGACCACTCCGAGGCCATCCGGCTGGAGGCCGTGCGCCGCGACTTCGTCGCCAACGTCAGCCACGAGCTCAAGACCCCGGTCGGCGCGATCGCGCTGCTCACCGAGGCCGTCCTCGACGCCGCCGAGGACGTCGAGGAGGTCCGCCGCTTCGGGAGCAAGATCCTGCGCGAGTCGACCCGGCTCGGCCAGCTCGTCACCGAGCTGATCGCGCTGTCGCGGCTGCAGGGCGCCGAACGGCTGCCGGACCTCAACGTCGTCGAGGTCGACGCGGTCGTGCGCGAAGCACTCGGCCGCACGACGCTCTCGGCGGAGTCGGCCGAGATCACCATCACCACCGACCCGGTCAGCGGCCTGCTCATCGAGGGCGACCGCACGCTGCTGGTCACCGCACTGTCGAACCTGCTGGAGAACGCCGTCGCGTACTCGCCGGCCGGCAGCCCGGTGTCGATCTCGCGGCGGCTGGCCGACGGCATGGTCGAGATCGCCGTCACCGACCGCGGCATCGGCATCCCCGAGGACGAGCAGACCCGCGTGTTCGAGCGCTTCTACCGCGCCGACAAGGCCCGCTCGCGCGCCACCGGCGGCACCGGGCTCGGCCTGGCCATCGTCAAGCACGTCGCGGCCAACCACGGCGGCTCGGTGGGCCTGTGGAGCCGGCCCGGCACCGGCTCGACGTTCACCCTCCGCATCCCCGCGCACGTCAGCCCCGAACCGGCCCCCGAGCCGGCGCGGGCGGCCAAGACCTCGCCGGCACCACGGCAGGAGAAGACCCCCGAGCGCACCCAGAGGCTCGTGGTTACCGGGCAGGAAAGCCCAGATCATGGAGGAAACCTGTGACCAGGGTTCTCATCGTCGAAGACGAGGAGTCGTTCGCCGACCCGCTCGCCTTCCTGCTGCGGAAGGAAGGCTTCACCGCGGCGGTGGCGGGCACCGGCCAGGCCGCGCTGGAGGAGTTCGACCGCAACGGCGCCGACATCGTCCTGCTGGACCTGATGCTGCCGGGCATGAGCGGCACCGACGTCTGCAAGCAGCTGCGCCAGCGCTCTGCCGTGCCGGTGATCATGGTGACCGCGCGGGACAGCGAGATCGACAAGGTCGTCGGCCTGGAGCTGGGCGCGGACGACTACGTCACCAAGCCGTACTCGGCGCGTGAGCTGATCGCGCGGGTCCGCGCGGTGCTGCGCCGCGGCGGCGAGCCCGGCGCCGAGGGCGAGCTGGCCCCGCTGGTGCTCTCGGCGGGCCCGGTGCGGATGGACGTCGAACGGCACGTGGTGACCGTGGACGGCGAGGAGGTCTCGCTCCCGCTCAAGGAGTTCGACCTGCTCGAGTACCTGCTCCGCAACGTCGGCCGGGTGCTCACCCGCGGCCAGCTCATCGACCGGGTGTGGGGCGCGGACTACGTCGGCGACACCAAGACCCTCGACGTCCACGTGAAGCGCCTGCGGTCGAAGATCGAGCCGGACCCGGGCTCGCCGCGGCACCTGGTGACGGTGCGCGGCCTGGGCTACAAGTTCGAGACGTAAGTCCATTTTGTCCTGAAGGGCACCCTCACGGCGGAAATGGCCGTGAGGGTGCCCTTCAGGGCGTTCGGGGTGGTCGTGGGGCCGCGGAGGCGCGCCGGGGCGGTACCGCACCGAGTGTTGTTGGTTACATGTTCGAGACCTGACGCTCGGGCCGGTACGCTGGACCCCCGTGCGCCTAGGGGTACTCGACGTCGGTTCCAACACCGTCCACCTGCTCGTGGTCGACGCCCACCGTGGCGCCCACCCGACCCCGATGCATTCCGAGAAGTCCGTGCTCCGGCTGGCCGAGCAGATCACCCGCAGCGGCGACCTCAGCAAGACCGGCGCGGACGAGCTCGTGACCGCCGTCGAATCCGCCAAGGCGGCGGCCGTCCGGCTCGGCTGCGAAGAGGTCATGGCGTTCGCCACCTCCGCGGTCCGCGAAGCCAAGAACTCGGCGAAGGTGCTGGCCCGCGTGGCCGACGAGACCGGCGTCGAGCTGCAGGTCCTCTCCGGCACCGACGAAGCCCGGCTGACGTTCCTCGCCGTCCGCCGCTGGTACGGCTGGTCGGCCGGGCAGCTGCTGGTGCTCGACATCGGCGGCGGCTCGCTGGAGGTCGCGATGGGCCGCGACGAAGAGCCCGTGCTGGCCGAGTCGCTGCCGCTGGGCGCCGGCCGCACCACGCGCACCCGCTTCCGGCACGACCCGCCGACGCGCTCGGAGCTCGTCGCGACGTCGGCGTGGCTCGACGACCAGCTCACCGAGCTCACGCGCAAGGTCACCAAATGGGGTGAACCGGATCGCGTCGTCGCGACGTCGAAGACGTTCCGGTCACTCGCCCGGCTGACCGGCGCCGCCCCCTCGGCCGCGGGCCCGCGCGTGCGACGTACGCTCTCGGACACCGCATTGCGCCAGCTCCTGGCCTTCATCTCGCGGATGCCCTCGGCCGATCTGGCTCAGCTCGAGGGGGTCAGTTCGAGCCGATCGCACCAGCTGGTGGCGGGCGCGCTCGTCGCGCAGGCCACGATGCGGGCGCTCGGACTGCCGGAACTCGAGATCTGCCCGTGGGCTCTGCGAGAAGGTGTCATCCTGCGGCGGCTGGACCATTCCACCGGCGCGGATGAAACTGGAGCCGCACTCGTGGCGCGCTTCGGCGCACAGGAGGACCGGTGAAAGCAGACGACTGGACTTCGCCCACGACGGTGTTTTGCTTGAAGCACGGGCACGATGGAGAGGTGACGGACATGCAGAGGACGACGTACAGCGCGCGCTGCGCCGCCGGCGTGCCGTCGGGGCCTTCCCGAGGTGCCGATTCCCAGGAGCGCGCGAGGGATTACCAGGTATGACGGACCAGACCGGAGGCGACCAGCCGCAGAAGACCGTGGCTGAGCTGCTCGCACAGCACGGCGCGCAGGCCGAGGGCGGACGCCGCCGCCGGCGTCGCGCCGTCGATGACGACGACGAACCGGCCACCCCGGAGCCGCCCGGCCCGACCGGCACGCACCGGCGGCCGGGGATCGGCGACACCGGCCCGCAGGCGATCATCGACCGCGTCCACTCCGAGGGCACGGTTCCGCCGCCCCCCGCACCGCCCGCCCGTCCGGCCGGTGGCCGGCGGCGTTCCGAGCCGCCACCCCCGCCGCCGCCCGCGCCCCGCGCCGTCCCCCAGGACGCGCGGCCGCCGCAGCCCCCGGCCCGGCCCGCTCCCGGCGGCGCCGAGTCCGGCCAGTACGGGCGCCCGGTCCCGCCGGAGTCCGGCCAGTTCAACCGGCCGGCCCCGCCGCAGGAGTCCGGGCAGTTCGGCCGCCCGGCGCCGCCGGAGCCCGCCCAGCCGCCGCGGCCGCAGGAGTCGGCCCAGCTGCCAGTGCCGCCGCGGGCGCCGCGCCGTCAGCCGCCGCCCCCGCAGCAGCCGTCCCAGCAGCTGCCCCAGCCGTCGCAGCAGCTCCCGACGCAGCCCCCGCCGGCGGCCGAGGAGACGCGGGCCGCCGTGCCGCCGGTCCGGCGCCGCCCGCCCCCGCCGCCGCAGCCCTCGCAGCAGCTGCCGACCCCGCCGCCGCCCGGCAGCCCGCTGTCGGCGCGGCTCGACGGGCTCAACGGCACCCCGGACGCCGACGTAGACGGCTCTGTCGGCCCGCCCGGGCCGATGCCCAGCGGCACGTTCGCCACGCCGCCCGGCCCGCCGCGCCGGCCCCCGTCGCGCCGTCCGCAGCCGAAGCAGGAGGCCTACACCGAGCAGTTCTCCGCCGTTCCCGACGAAGAACCGCCGCCGCCTCCGCCCCGGCAGGCGAAGGGCAAGCCGCAGCAGCCCGAGACCCCGGACATCTCCACGCCCGCGGGGCTCGCGAACTGGCGCAAGCGCCGCCAGAAGGAGCAGATGGAGGACACCGAGATCGGTGTCATGCCGGTGATCCCCACCGGCGCTCCGGACGACGGCTACCCGGACGACGACTTCGAGCCCGACGACGGTTTCGCCCCCGAAGGCAGCGGCTACCAGGCCGCCTACGACGCGGGCCCGCCGACGGGCACCTACCCGCCGCCGATGCCGTTCGCGCCCGGTGACCGCGCCGCGCGGACGCCGATCCCGGACGACCTTGAGCCCTACGAGCGCGAGTTCGCCGAGCCCGGCTACCCGGCCGCCGGCCCGGACTTCGAGCAGGACGAGTACGGCTACGAGCAGGGCGACGGCTACGAAGACGACGAGTACGACGACGACGTCCCCGAACCGGCCGCCGAGCCGGTACCCGCGGGCTCGCCGGGCAAGCAGTGGCTGGGCCTGGCCGGCCAGCTCGCCCTCGGCGTCGTCGGCGGTGCCGCCGTCTGGCTGGGCTTCAACTGGCTGTGGGTGAACATCCCGGCCGCCGCGCTGATCGCGGCGCTGCTGGTGGTCGTCGCGCTGGTCTGGATCGTGCGGAAGATCCGCCGCGCCGAGGACCTGCAGACCACCGTGCTCGCCGTGTTGGTCGGCCTGGTGGTGACGGTCTCGCCGGCGGCGTTGCTGCTGGTCGGACGCTGATCGCCGGGTAGGGGATGAGACCCAGGTCCCCTTCCCGGCCCGGCGGTGCGGCCCACCGTCGGTGACGAGGCAGGATGTCCGGCGTGACAGACGAGAAGCCGGTGCCCGTCGGGCTGAGTTCGGCGTCGGTGTGGCCGCTCAAGGCCGGCTCGGCGTTCGAGCTGGCCGCCGAGCTCGGCTACGACGGCGTCGAGGTGATGGTCTGGGCCGACGCGGTCAGCCAGGACGTCACGGCGTTGCGCCGCTGGTCGCGCCGCACCGGGATGCCGGTGCTGTCGATCCACTCGCCGTCGTTGCTGATCACCCAGCGGATCTGGTCGCCGGACCCGGTGGTGCGGCTGCGGATGTCCGTCGACGCCGCGGTGGAGCTCGGCGCGCGGACCGTCGTCGTGCACCCGCCGTTCCGCTGGCAGCGCCGCTACGGCGACGCGTTCGGCGACCTCGTCGACGAGCTGGAGGAGTCCAGCGGCGTCGAGATCGCCGTCGAGAACATGTTCAAGGTCCGGCCGCCGGGTGGGTCGAAGAACTCGCGCGTGTCGGCGTTCCGGCCGTCGATCGACCCCACGGACGTCGGGTTCCGGCACTACACGCTCGACCTGTCGCACACGGCGGCGGCGCGGATGGACGCGCTGGCGCTGGCGCAGCGGATGGGGGAGGGCCTCACGCACGTCCACCTGGCCGACGGCACCGGCATCCCGAAGGACGAGCACATGGTGCCCGGCCGCGGCGGCCAGCCGTGCGCGTCGCTGCTGGAGAAGCTGGTCAGCAACGGTTTCGCCGGGCAGATCGTGCTGGAGATCAACACCCGGCACGCCCTCACCCAGGCCCAGCGCGTCCGCGACCTCGCCGAGGCGCTGTTGTTCGCACGCTTCCACCTGGGGCAGTAAGTGAGCACGTTCCGACAGGACACGACTACTCCCGCCGCCGAATCGAGCACGTGAACACGTAAAGTTCCGACTGTGAACCCGTTGCGCTCGTTGATCTCCGCCATCCCCGGTCAGGACCCCTTTTCCCCGCCCGGGACGGTGGGTACGGACGGGCCCGCACGTTCGTGAGCGCAACGGACGGCACCGCCGCGTCCTTCGACACGGCGACGGCGACGCGGTCGATGGGCGACGGCACCTTCACCGCGGTGCTGCGCGCGGAATGGGCCATCGGGTCCCACCCGCACGGGGGTTTCCTGCTGGCCCTGCTGGCCAAGGCGGCGATCGCCGCGCTGAACGAGCGCGGGGAGCCGCACGCCGAGCCGCTGGTCGTCAGCGCGGAGTTCCTGCACGCGCCCGCGCTCGGCCCGGTGCTGCTGCGCACCGACGTCCGCAAGGTCGGCCGCCGCGCGACGGTGGTCGAGGTCCGGCTGGAGCAACGCGGCCGCAGCTGCGTCGAGGCCCGGGTGACCACCGGCCGGCTGCCGATGCGGCGCCCGGAGTGGACCGACGTGCCGTCGATGCCCGCCGAGCCGTCGCCGGGGGCGCTGACCATGCCGGAGAGCCCCGAGGGCCCGTTCAACCTGGCCAAGGGCTGCGACGTGCGGCTCGACCCGGCGACCGCCGGTTACCTGGCCGGCCGCACGGGTGAGCCGCCGCGGATGCGCCTGTGGGTCCGCCCGCGCCACAGCCTGGTCGACCCGTTCTTCACGTTGCTGGCGTCCGACGTCAACCCCCCGGTGGTGATGAACCTGGGCCGCATCGGCTGGGCCCCGACGGTCCAGCTGACGGCGCTGCTGCGCACCCGCCCGGCCCCGGGCTGGCTGCGGGTCATCGTCGAGTCGAGGTCGGTGCACGAGTCCTGGTTCGACTCGGACGCCACGGTGATCGACGCGCAGGGCCGGCTGGTGTGCCAGGCCCGGCAGCTGGGCCTCGCCCCGGCCCCGGGCGGCTGAGCGCGGATCTGGCACGCTTGGCGCCATGACGGTCATCGCGGTGCTGGGTGCGGGAAAGATCGGCGAGGCGTTGCTCTCGGGGCTGCTGAACGGCGGTCACGCGCCGGGCGACCTGCTCTTCACCGAGCGGTACCCGGCGCGCGTCGAGGAGCTGACGGCCCGCTACGGCGTTCGCGGCGTCGAGGTCGAGGACGCCGCCAAGCAGGCCGACGTGCTCGTCGTGGCCGTCAAGCCGCAGGACATCGACCCGGTGCTGACCGAGCTGGCACCGCTGCTGGGCCCGTCGTCGCTCGTGGTGTCGCTCTGTGCGGGGCTGCCGACGTCGCTGTACGAGCGCCGGCTGGCCGAGGGCGTACCGGTGGTGCGGGTGATGCCGAACACCCCGATGCTGGTCGGCGAGGCCATGAGCGCGATTTCGGCCGGCCGCTGGGCCACGGCCGAGCACCTGGCGGTGGTGCGCGACCTGCTCTCGCACGTCGGCCAGGTCGTCGAGGTGCCCGAAGGCCAGCAGGACGCCGTCACGGCGCTGTCCGGGTCCGGCCCGGCGTACTTCTTCTACCTGGTCGAGGCCATGATCGACGCCGGCATCCTGCTCGGCCTCCCGCGTGCGCTGGCCGGCCAGCTGATCATCCAGTCGGCCGTCGGCGCGGCGAAGATGCTCGCCGAGTCGGAGGAGCACCCGGTGCTGCTGCGCGAGGCCGTGACGTCGCCCGCCGGGACGACCATCAACGCCATCCGCGAGCTGGAGAAGCACGGCGTCCGCGCGGCCCTGCTCGACGCCATCGAGGCGGCCAGGGACCGCTCGGAGGCGCTGGGCAAGGCCCACGAGAGCTGAGCCGCCCACCGGGGGTGTTCCGCGGGTGGGGCCCGCCACCGGGCCTCATCGCCGGTGGCCGGTGCGTGGGCTCTCATCGCTCGAACGAGGCCTCTCTCGGCCTCGATGGTGCCCGGATTCGCCGTAATGGGCGATTACCGAGGTCTTGCACGCGCGAGTGGGTGTGCGTTAGCGCTGGTAGGAGCCCATCTCGGTGACAGGCGTCGCATTAGTCCCACCAGTCCCGCTACTCTCGATAGAGCACGTGCGTGTCGATACCACAGGTGGGGAAGCCTCGTGGCGCGACACGTGTCGAAGGACGCGGTAAACATGTCGCCGAACAAGAGGGAAGAGTTGCCCGCAGTCGGGCAGGTCCAGTTTCTGACGGTCGCCGAAGTGGCCACGCTGATGCGGGTCTCCAAGATGACCGTCTACCGTCTCGTGCACTCGGGTGAGCTACCCGCCGTCAGGGTGGGGAAGTCCTTCCGGGTGCCGGAGAAAGCAGTGCACGAGTACCTCCAGGGTGCGTATTACGACGTGGGTTGAACCAGTCGGCAGGCACGCCGCCGCCAGCGGCGCGCGGGGCTTGGACGTGCCCGCCGACCGGCCCGCGCAACGTGGCGGGTAACCTGGAAAACCGCTCGTGCCTGTGCGCTCCACCCGTTGGACGCTGCGCCGGGCAGCGTGACCGACGACGAACTAAGGAGCGCCCATGGGCTCTGTGATCAAGAAGCGCCGTAAGCGCATGTCCAAGAAGAAGCACCGCAAGCTGCTTCGCCGCACGCGAGTGCAGCGTCGGAAGGCCGGTAAGTAGCAACCCGGCTCAGCCGAGCGTGACCGTGGCCCGTCCAGTCTCTGGACGGGCCACGTCCATGTGGTGGACCGTCTCCCCTGTTCGAGTGAGGCGTCCGTCGCTTTTGGGGCCCTAGCGGTTAATAGCATGTAAGACACCCGGGAGCTACCACTGATGAGCGGTAACATCTCAAGGGTGTCCGCGCGATGCTTCCAGTGAGTGCAGGTTCGCGCACCTTGGGTGATCGTCCACCCCCCACACGCCCTACGCCGCAGGGAGTCGTATGCCGTCGAACGTCGTGCTCGTCACCGGGGTCGCCGGGGAGCTGGGTGGGAAACTGCTCGCCCGGCTCGGCAACAACCCCGACTTCGAGCGGGTCATCGGCGTCGACACGGTGCCGCCGGACAAGACCGTGCTGCAGCGCATGGGAAACGCCGAGTTCGTGCGCGCGGACATCCGGAACCCGTTGATCGCCAAGGTGATCAGCACGGCCGAAGTGGACACCGTGGTGCACGCGTCGTGCACCGCGCACCCCGCCGGCCCGGGCCGGCGCACGGCCATCAAGGAAGTCAACGTCATCGGCACCATGCGGCTGCTCGCGGCCTGCCAGCGTTCCCCGTTGGTGCGCAAGCTGGTCGTCAAGTCGACCGCGGCGGTCTACGGCGCGGGCGCGCGCTCGCAGGCGGTGTTCACCGAGGACTCCGAGCTCATCCCGACGTCGACCAGCGGGTACGCGAAGGACGCCGTCGAGATGGAGGGGTACGTGCGCGGCCTGACGCGGCGCCGTCCCGACATCACCGTGACCTTGTGCCGCTTCGCCAACATCATCGGGCCGTCGACCGACACGGTCCTGTCCCGCTACTTCGCGCTGCCGGTGGTGCCGACCGTTTTCGGTTACGACGCGCGGATCCAGCTGTTGCACTCCTCGGACGCGCTGTCCGTTTTGGAACGGGCGACGATCGAGGACAAGCCCGGCGTGTTCAACGTGAGCTCCGAAGGGGTACTCACGCTCTCACAGGCGATCCGGCGAGCGGGCCGGGTCGAGCTGCCGATGCCGCGGAGCGTGGTTCCGTCGGTCGGCAAGGTGCTGCGCGGCGCGCGCGTCGTCGACTTCTCCGCCGACCAGGTGCGGCTGCTGAACTTCGGCCGGGTGGTGGACATCACCAAGCTGAAGCAGGAGTTCGGCTACACCCCGCGGTGGACCACGCGGGAGGCGTTCGACGACTACGTCGTCGGCCGCGGCCTGCGTCCGGTGCTCGACGGCGGCCGGCTCGCGGGCCTGGCCGGCAAGGTGCTGGTCGCCGCGGCGACCGGCCAGGCGAACCGGTGAGCCGGTCGAGTATGCCTTTCGGGGGCCCGGGTGGCGGAGCCCCCGGCCCGGAGCGAAGCTCCGGTGGTGACAGCAGGTCGCACGGCTTGAACGACGTGGAAGGCGAGGCGGAGACGGTGGGCGGTGCCGAGGCGCAGGTCATCCCCCTGCACGGACTGGGCCGCGAGAAGCCGGCGGCCCCGCCCGCCGCCTCCGCGGCCGCGGAGGACCTGCGGGAGGCCGATGCCGCGCGCGAAGACGCCCCCGTCGTCGCGTTCCCCGGCGCCGAGGCGCCGGCCCCGGCGCCCGAGGTGCTCTCGGACGCGGCGCGCTCCGCGCTCGGCTTCATCCGCGACCGGCTGACCGGCGACTACACCGTCGACGAGTTCGGCTTCGACGCCGAGCTGACCGACGCCGTGTTCCTCCCGCCGCTGCGCGCGCTCTACCGGAACTGGTTCCGCGTCGACACGTTCGGCGTCGAGAACCTCCCGGCCGAGGGGGGCGCGCTGCTGGTGTCCAACCACTCGGGCACGTTGCCGCTGGACTCCCTGATGACGGCGGTCGCGGTCCACGACGAGACCGGCGGTCGGCACCTGCGCGGCCTCGGCGCCGACCTGGTGTTCCAGGTGCCGCTGGTGGGCTCGTTCGCCCGCAAGTCCGGCCAGACGCTGGCCTGCAACGCGGACGCGGAACGCCTGCTGCGCAAGGGTGAGCTGGTCGGCGTGTGGCCGGAGGGCTTCAAGGGCGTCGGCAAGCCGTTCTCGTCGCGCTACAAGCTGCAGCGCTTCGGCCGAGGTGGCTTCGTGTCGGCGGCGCTGCGCGCGGGCGTCCCGATCATCCCGGTGTCGGTGATCGGCGCCGAGGAGATCTACCCGAAGCTGGGCGACATCAAGGTGCTGGCCCGGATGCTGGGCCTGCCGTACTTCCCGGTGACGCCGTTCTTCCCGCTGCTCGGCCCGCTGGGCGCGATCCCTCTCCCGACGAAGTGGAGCATCGAGTTCGGCGAGCCGATCCCGACCGACTCGTTCGGGCCGGACGCCGTGGACGACCCGATGCTGGTCTTCCAGCTGACGGACCAGGTGCGCGAGTCGATCCAGCAGACGCTCTACCAGCGCCTTTCGCAGCGCAAGTCCGTCTTCCGCCGCTGAGCGCAGCCGTCCACCGGGCGTGAAATCCGCGTGAGGCTATGCATCTTTCTCGGCGAAAGTGACGCCTCGGGCCGGGCGCGTCAGCGGCGGCGGTAAGCCATCCCCGCGGCCACCGCCCCCGCCAGCGCCCCGGCCCCCAGTACCGAAGGTACCCCGATCTTCGCCGCTTTACGGCCGGTGCGGAAGTCGCGGATCTCCCAGCCACGCGCGCGGGCGACGTCCCGCAGCCCGCCGTCCGGGTTGACCGCGACCGCCGTGCCCACCGCCGACAGCATCGGGATGTCGTTGGCCGAGTCCGAATAAGCCGTGCAGCGCTTGAGGTTCAGGCCCTCACGCGACGCCAGCGCGCGGACCGCGTGGGCCTTCGCGCGGCCGTGCAGCAGGTCGCCGACCAGCCGGCCGGTGTAAACGCCCTCGCGCGTCTCCGCGACCGTGCCCAGCGCGCCCGTCAGGCCCAGGCGGCGCGAGATGATCGCCGCCAGCTCGATCGGGGTCGCCGTGACCAGCCAGACGCGCTGGCCGGCGTCGAGGTGCATCTGGGCGAGGGCTCGGGTGCCGGACCAGATCTTGTCCGCCATCAGCTCGTCGTAGATCTCTTCGCTGATCGACGTCAGCTCGGCCACCGTGCGGCCGGCCACAAAGGACAGTGCGCGCTCGCGGTGGGTCTTGATGTCTTCCTTGTTCTCGCGGCCGCCGAGGCGGAACTTGATCTGGCCCCAGACGAAGCCGGCGAGGTCGGACGACGTGAAGAACTTGCGCGCCGCGAGCCCGCGGGCGAAGTAGAAGATCGACGCGCCCATCATCATCGTGTTGTCGACGTCGAAGAAGGCGGCCGCGGTGAGGTCGGGTGGTGCGGGCGGGGCGGGGGGCTCGGCGGCTTCGGAAACCACGCGGGCGTGGGCGGCCTCGGCCGAGGCTTCGCCCGCGAGCGCGGCGAGCCGTTCGAGCTCCTGACTCTTATCCCTGCCACGCCAAGCTGACACGCACACCGCCTCCACGTCTGCCCACGTCTGACCACGTCCCTGCGGACGTCCGGTCCTTCGCACAGCGTAGCGAGCCGCCCACCGCGGCGTCGCAGGTGTGGCCCGGACCTCAGCCGATGACGATCGGCGGCAGGCCCGGCAGCAGCGGCGGGATCGACACGATCGGCGGCGGCCTCGACGTCGAGGTCGCCGGCGGCCGGGAGGTCGACGACGGCTGGCCGAACACCGGCGGCGGCGTGCTCCCGCCGGTCGGCGCGGGCGTCTCCGCCGTCGCCGTCGCGTCCGACGGCGGGAGCTGGGTGCCGGTCGGGGCCGGCGCGGTGCTCTCAGTGGTCGAGGAGGACGACGACGTCGGCGCCGAGGACACCTCACCGCCCGAGGACGGCGCCGGACGCTGCGTGCACTCGCCGGTCGCCGGGATCAGGCCCAGGTCGTCGGCGGTGCCGGTGGTGATCTGGTAGCAGTTCAGCCGGGCCACCAGGCCGCTCGTGCGCTCCTGGACCTTGCCGAGCAGGGTTCGCACGTCGCCGAACACGGAGGCGGCGCCGGCCGGCAGCGCGGCCTGCTGCGCCGCGAGCCGGGCCGCCTGGTTCCGGGCCCACAGCCGGACGTCGGAGAGCTGCTGCGCGCCGCTGCCGTCGCTGGTCGCGACCGCGGTCAGCTGGGTGACGCCGGCGCGCAGGTCGGTGGCGAAGTCGTCGTAGGCGGTCTGGTAGTCGGCCGGGCTCGCGCCTTCGGCGGCCAGCTCGCCCAGCTCGGTGACGCGGTTGGTGGCGAACTCGAGGTGCTTCTGGGCCTTCTGCTGGTCACCGAAGGTGAGGTTCAACGACGTCGTCTCGCCGGCGCGCTTCACGGCGTACAGCGCGTCACCCGGCAACGCGCCGCGGGAGAGCACCAGCGTCAGGCCGGACAGCACGAGGACGAGGAAGAGCGCGGCGGCCACCAGGTCGGCGGTCCGCGGCCGCCACCGCCGTACCGGGGTGGCCGCCGCCGTCTCGAGGCGGCCCGCGATCTCCGCGCGGATCCGCTGCCGCGTCTCCAGGTCCGGCGCCCCGGCCGCGCCGAGTTCGCGCAGGGCGCCGACGACGGCCAGCTCGTCGGCGAACTCGCCGTCCCGGCGTACCGGGGACGGCTCCAAAGCACGCGCGAACCGATCCGCGTCGGTTCGCTCACGCGCAAACCTCACTGCGCCAGCTCCATCTCGGGCCGTGGCCGGTCCTGACACCGGTCTGGCAGGAGTAACGATCCAGAAGGCGCGATGGTTACCGGATTCGGTCGATGAACCGAAAAGTTCGCGGGTTCAGCGCAATCCGGTGGGCAGGAGTTGTGCCAGCCTGCGCACCGCCCGGTGCTGCAGCGCCTTGATGGCGCCCTCGTTGCGGTTCATGATCTGGGCCGTTTCGGCCACGGAGAGTCCCTGCAGGAACCGCAGGATGATGCATTCCCGCTGGTCGTCGCCCAGTTCCGCGACGCAGCGCAACAACTCGGTGCGGGTCGCGCGGCTGATGGCCTCCTGCTCGGGGCCGGCCTGCGCGGTCGCGCCGACGCTGAACGGCGCCGAACCGGGTTCGGTCACCTCGTCGGTGACGACTTCGAGGCGGTACCGGCTCGACTTCACGTGGTCGAGCACGAGGTTGCGGGCGATGGTGACGAACCAGGCGCCGACGTCACGTCCCTGGTAGCTCACCGACGTGATCCGGCGCAGCGCGCGCAGGAACGTCTCGCTGGTGACGTCCTCGGCGAGGTCGCGGTCGCCCAGCCGGAAGAGCACGTAGCGGTAGACGACGTCGACGTAGCGGTCGTAGAGGCGGCCGAACGCGGACGAGTCGCCGTCCTGCGCGGCGCGCACCAGGTCCCACGCCTCGGCCTTGAGGGCCTCGGCGCGCTCTTCGTCGGAGGCGGAGGCTCCCGGCGCCTGGCGGCTCAGCGGCACGGCCGAAGATCGTCCGAAGAGGCGGTCGGCGACCATGAAAACGGGCCCGCGGCTCACGGCGGTCGGCACTGTCATCGGGCGGCACCTCCGGCGGCGGCTCGGACCCAGTGGGCCACGGTACCCCCGATGAGCGGGCGAGCAGGGGCCTGCCGGCTCGCGTGCCCCACGGCGCCGTGGGCAGGCAAGTTCGTCACGGCGACTCCCTCTCTCCGATCGCGGCGGTGATCATCACCACCCCCCGCGACGCAGTGCAGCATACGTGTAGTTACCGCGAAGTAGGTAGTGGTTCCGGTCTTGTGAAGGGGCGACGCTCGCGGTGTTCCCCCATGACGTCGCGCGAGATGACAGACTTGCAACGCTTCGCGGGACGACGGGAAGGCGGGCCACGGGTGAGTGCCGGTGCAGAGACGTTGTCCGGGGTCGGCGAGCTGCTCGGCCGGGCCGCCGCGACGTGGCCGGAGCACCCGGCCGTGCGGGAGACCGGTGGCGGCCGGACGCTGACCTACCGTCAGCTCACCGCCGCGGTCGAAGCCCAGGCCAAGACACTTACGGGTGCGGGTGTCACACCCGGCGACCGGGTCGCGCTGCGGCTGCCGACGTCGGTCGATTTCGCCGTCGCGTTCTTCGGCGCGCTGCGGGCCGGCGCGATCGCCGTCCCGGTGTCGCCGCAGTCGCCGGGACCCGAGCTCGAGCAGCTGGTCGAGCACAGCGGCGCCAAGGTTGTCATCCATCGCGACACGGATACGGCGCTGCCGGCCGGGGTGATCGGTCTCACTCCCGAAGCTGACCCGGATGGAGCAGCCGGGTTCGCGGACGCCGGGGGAACCGGTGAGGACACCGCGGTCATTTCGTACACCTCCGGCACCACCGGGCCGCCGCGCGGCGTGATGCTTTCGCACCGCGCGCTGCTGGCGAACCTGGCCCAGCTGAGCGGCGTCGAGGGTGTCCTCGAACACGACGACCGCGTGCTCATCACCATCCCGCTCTTCCACGTCTACGGCCTCGGGCCCGGCCTGCTGCAGGCCGTCGCCGTCGGCGCGACCGCGGTCCTGTCGGAACGCTTCGAGGCCCAGCGCACGCTGGCGGACTGCGCCGAACACGGCGTCACCACGATCACCGGCGTCCCGACGATGTACGCCGAGTTCGCCGCGCTGGACGCCGGGGAGCTCGGCCGGGGACTGGCCACGGTCCGGCGGATGACGTCGGGCGCGGCACCGCTGCACCCGAAGGTGCTCGGCGCGATCCGGGAGGCGACGGGCCTCGACGTCTTCGAGGGGTACGGCCTCACCGAGTGCGCGCCGGTGGTGACGTCGACGCTGGTCACCGGCTACCCGAAGCCCGGCTCGGTCGGCAGCCCGCTGCCCGGCGTCGAGCTGCGGCTCGTCGACAGCGACGGCACCGACCAGGCCGTGCCGCTCGACCCGGACGACGTCGACGACGTCTTCGAGGCCGAGGGCGAGACCGGGCTGGTGTCGATCCGCGGCGCGAACCTGTTCTCCGGTTACTGGCCCGACGGCGCCCACGGGCCGGACGACGAGGGCTGGTTCCGCACCGGCGACGTCGGCTACCTCGACGTCGACGGCGACCTGCACCTGGTCGACCGGGCCAACGACCTGATCATCGTCAACGGCTTCAACGTCTTCCCGAACGAGGTCGAGTCGGTCATCGCGCAGCTGCCGGAGGTGGCCGAAGCCGCGGTCGTGGGGGTCGTCGACGAGCGCAGCGGCGAGGCCGTGAAGGCGTTCGTGGTGCCGGTCTCGGGCGCGTCGCTGTCCGAGCAGCAGGTCGTCGACCAGTGCACCGCCCACCTGGCCGGGTACAAGGTGCCGCACGCGGTGGAGTTCGCCGAGTCGCTGCCGCACTCGGCCACCGGGAAGCTGCGCCGGATGCGGCTGCGGTAGTAATGGCGGCATGGCACAGGAAGTGACGGTCATGGGCCGGGTCGGCTGCCACCTCTGCGAGGTGGCGGAGGCCGACGTCGCCCGCATCTGCGGCGAGCTGGGTGTCGCGTGGAAGTCCGAGGACGTCGACACGGACCCGGAGTGGCGCGCGGAGTACGGCGACCGCGTCCCGGTGATCCTGGTCGACGGCGCCGAGCACGGCTACTGGCGTGTTGAAGAGGACCGGCTGCGCAAGGCGCTTTCGTCCTGAACGTCCCGGCTTGGTGAAGCCGTAACACGTCCGTAAGCACTGAAGCCCCACCCGAACGGCCTACCGCTCCGAAGATGGAGGGGTGAGCACCTTGCAGGACGCGCCTGCCCCGCCCGAGGCGCCCAGGCGGCTTTCGCTGCCGGTCGCGACGCTGATCGGCCTTCTCGCCCTGGCCGCCGCCCTCGGCGTCGGGCACCTGGTCGCGGGCTTCGTCGGTTACACGGCCTCGCCGTTCATTGCGGTCGCGAACTACGTCATCGACCACAGCCCGACCGGCATCGTGAAGTGGGCCGAGCGGACGCTGGGCACCTGGGACAAGCCGATCCTCAAGCTCGGCCTCGCCGTCGTGCTCGTCCTGTTCGCGGTGGCCGCCGGGCAGCTCTCCCGGCGCAAGCCGCTGGCCGGGCAGGTGCTCGTCGGGCTGCTCGGCGCCGCCGGGATCGCCGCCGTGTTCGTGCGCACCGACCTCGGGCAGGTCTCGCTGCTCGCGCCGGTCGCCGCGCTCGTCGCCGGGCTGACCGTGTTCACGATGCTGCACCGCCTCGTGCTGCCGCCCGAGCTGGCCCGCTACGACCGGGGCTTCGACCGGCGGAAGTTCATCCGCACCGGCGTCGGCATCGCGGCCGGGGCCGGCGTCGCCGCCGTGGTCGGCGAAGTGGCCGGGACCAGCACGAACGCCGAGGACTCACGGGCCGCCGTCGGGCCGCTCGTGCCGGCGCGCACCGCGCCGCCGCTGCCCGCCGACGCCGACTTCGTCAAGCTCGGCTCACCGCCGTTCATCACGCCCAACGCGGACTTCTACCGGATCGACACCGCACTGGTCGTGCCGCAGATCCGCACCGAGGACTGGGGCCTGAAGATCCACGGGATGGTCGACCAAGAGGTGAACTTCACCTACAAGGACATCCGCGACCGGCCGCTCGTCGAGCGCCGGGTGACGCTGACCTGCGTGTCCAACGAGGTCGGCGGGAACCTGATCTCGAACGCGTCGTTCATCGGCGTCGACCTCGTCGACCTGCTCGACGAAGCCGGCGTGCAGACCGGCGCCGAGCAGATGTTCGCGACCAGCGTCGACGGCTGGACCTGCGGCACCCCGGCGAACGTCGCGCTCGACCCGGCCCGCGGCGCGATGCTCGCGATCGGGATGAACGGCGAGCCGCTGCCGGTCGAGCACGGCTTCCCGGCGCGGATCGTCATCCCCGGCCTCTACGGCTACGTGTCCGCGACCAAGTGGGTCAAGGACCTCGAGTTCACCAAGTGGGACGCGCGGCAGTCGTACTGGCTCAACCGCGGCTGGGCCGAGCAGGCGCCGATCAAGACCGAGTCCCGGATCGACACCCCGACCGGCTTCGCGAAGGTCACCGCGGGCAAGGTCCGGCTGGCCGGCACGGCGTGGGCGCAGCACACCGGCATCGCGAAGGTCGAGGTCCGGCTCGACCAGGGCGAGTGGCGCGAAGCCACCCTTTCGGCGGAGGTGAGCAAGGACACCTGGCGCCTCTGGTGGCTCGAGCTCGACGTGCCCGGCGGCACGCACCAGGCGTTCGTCCGGGCCACCGACCAGGACGGCTACACCCAGACGGAGAACACCGCCGACCCGGTGCCCGACGGCGCCACCGGCTGGCACTCCGTCACCCTCGACGCGCACTGACGACCCGGAAACCCTTGTGCGGCCGGTGATCCGGCCCGATGGACCCGCGCTCGAGGCCGCCACGGCCGCCCGCGCCCACACTCGGGGGGTGCCGAACCGCCTCCGACCAGTGACTTTGTGCGTGCGTTCACAAGTGGACTACCGTAGGACCATCGCCTCCCGGTGGTCCGGCATCGAACCGGACGCCGGGCCCTGGGTCAAGACACAGTTCCGAACGGTCGCGGCGATGGCCGGCAGGTGCGCAGCGGGCAGGAGACACGGCGTGGTGACACAGCGCGGGGGGCGTGACGGAGCGGACTCCGCCGGCCGGCCGCCACGGCGGACCCGCCGGCCGGACACGCCGGACGCCGACAACGCGCCGACGGCCGAGATGCCCGCCGTGCCCGTGGCCGCCGTGAACGGCCGCGCCAACGGCAACGGGGATGCCCCCGAGGCCGTCCGGGCGAAGCAGATCCCCGAAGCGGCCGTCGCCCGGTTGGCCGTCTACCTCCGCGTGCTGTCCGCGATGTCGGAACAGGGCGCGACGACCGTTTCGAGCGAAGAGCTGTCGCAGGCCGCCGGCGTCAACTCCGCGAAGCTGCGCAAAGACCTCTCGTACCTGGGCTCCTACGGCACCCGCGGCGTCGGCTACGAGGTCAGCGTCCTGGTCAGCCAGATCGAGCGGATCCTCGGCCTGACCCGGCAGCACAAGGTGGCCGTGGCCGGCATCGGCAACCTCGGTCACGCGCTGGCCAACTACGGCGGCTTCCCGGGGCGCGGTTTCCCGGTCGAGGCCCTGTTCGACCTGGACTCGGACCTGATCGGCGTGCCGGTCGGCGGCCTCCCGGTCTCCCACATGGACGACATCCCGCGGGTCTGCGCCGAGCGCGGGATCTCCATCGGCGTGATCGCCACGCCGCCCACCGCGGCGCAGTCGGTGTGCGACCGCCTGGTCGCCGGCGGCGTCCAGTGCATCCTCAACTTTGCTCCCGTCGTGCTGCAAGTTCCTGCTCACATCGAGGTCCGCAAGGTGGATTTGGCCGTCGAGCTGCAGATACTGTCATTTCACGTAGCCCGTCGGGCGGATGATGCTGCGAGCAATCAGGGCAATTCCGGATTACCCGCAGCGGGTCTGCCGTCCGACAATGGCAAGGGCAGCGGACGGAACGGCGCGGGTCCGGACGGCGGACGGGAAGTGGTGGTGCGCTCATGAGCGAGCCTGCGAGTGAATCATTCAACACAGCGCAGCCGCTTAGGCGCTCACCGAGCGTCAGCGAGGTGACGGCATGAGCGTTCTGGCGGTCGGGTTGTCCCATCGCAGCGCCGAGCTGAGCACGTTGGAACGCGTCGCGGTACCGGCGCCCGAGATCGGCAAGGTGCTCGACGAGCTGCAGCAGGCCGAGCACATCAGCGAGGTCATGCTCGTCTCGACGTGCAACCGCATCGAGGTCTACGCGGTGGTCGAGACCTTCCACGGCGGCCTGAACGACGTCTCCGACGTCCTCGCCCGCCAGGCCGGGATGACGCCCGCCGACCTGTACGACAGCCTGTACGTGCACTACGCCGGCGCCGCGGTCGAGCACCTGTTCTCGGTCACCTCCGGCCTGGACTCGATGGTCGTCGGCGAGACGCAGATCCTCGGCCAGATCCGCTCCTCCTACGCCACCGCGCGCGAGGCCGGCACGGTCGGCCGCACGCTGCACGAGCTGATCCAGACCACGCTGCGCGTCGGCAAGCGCGTCCACACCGAAACCGGCCTCGACCAGCTGGGCGCGTCGGTCGTGTCCGAAGCGCTCGCCGCGGCCGGGGACGTCACCGGCAAGCACGCCGTCATCGTCGGCGCCGGCTCGATGGGCGCGCTGAGCGCGTCGCAGCTGCGCAAGGCCGGCATCGGCGAGATCACCGTCGCCAACCGCACCGACGCCCGCGCGCGCCGGCTCGCCGCGAACGTGTCCGAGCAGGGCGTGCCCGCCCGGGCGATCGCGCTGTCCCAGGTCGCCGACGCGGTGCGTGACGCCGACGTCGTGATCTGCTGCACCGGCGCGCAGGACGCCGTCTTCGGCCCGGAGCAGGTGCTGCCCCGCGGCGGCCGCGCCCTGGTCGTCTGCGACCTCGGCCTGCCCCGTGACGTCGACCCGGCGGTCGGCGAGCTCGACGGCGTGCGCGTCGTCGACCTGGCGACCGTGCAGCGCCGGATGCGCGAAGCCGGCACCCCGACCACCGACCGGCAGACGGCCAAGGCCACCGGCATCGTGCTCGACGAGGTGCGCGAGTACCTCGCCGGCCAGCGCAGCGCCGAGGTCACCCCGACGGTGACCGCGTTGCGCAAGCGCGCGGCCGAGGTCGTCGACGCCGAGCTGCTGCGGCTGGACCACCGGCTGCCCCAATTGGACAGCACCATCCGCGAAGAGGTCGGCCGCACCGTCCGCCGGGTGGTCGACAAGCTGCTGCACGCGCCGACGGTGCGGGTCAAGCAGCTGGCCGCCGAGACGGCCGACACCGACTACGCGAACGCGTTGCGCGAACTGTTCTGCCTCGACCCGCAGGCACCCGCCGCGGTGGCGAGCCCGACGCCCCCACCAGAGAAGAAGTAGTAAGTGACCAGAGTCATTCGCATGGGTACGCGCGGATCGAAGCTCGCGCTCGCCCAGACCGGGCACGTCGCCGACGCCCTGCGCGCCACCGGCGCCGAGGTCGAGATCGTCACGGTGACCACGCCCGGGGACAAGTCGATGGCGCCGATCCCGACGATCGGCGTCGGCGTGTTCACCTCCGCGCTGCGGGAAGCGTTGCTGCGCAACGAGGTCGACGTCATCGTCCACTCGTACAAGGATCTGCCGACCGCGCCGGAGCCGGGCATCTCGCTCGCCGCCGTGCCGCCGCGCGCGGACCCGCGGGACGCGCTGATCGCGCGTGACGGGCTGACTCTCGGCGAGCTGCCGCCGGGCGCGACGGTGGGCACCGGCTCGCTGCGGCGCACCGCGCAGCTGCGCGCGCTGGGTCTCGGTTTGGAAATCGTGCCGATTCGCGGCAATATCGACACCCGCATGCGCAAGGTCACCGACGGCGAGCTGGATGCCGTTGTGCTCGCGCGTGCCGGACTGGCCAGGGTCGGCATGGTCGAGGTCATCACCGAGACCCTCGACCCGATCCAGATGCTGCCCGCGCCCGCACAGGGCGCGCTGGCGGTGGAGTGCCGGACCGCCGACGTGGACCTCGAGCACCTGCTCGCATCCACGCTGGACGACGAGGGCACGCGGGCCGCGGTGACGGCCGAGCGTGCTTTGCTGGCCGCGCTCGAGGCGGGGTGCAGCTCGCCCGTGGGCGCGCTCGCCGAGATCGTCGAAGATCTCGACGCCGAGGGCAAGGTCGTGGAACGGATCTCGCTGCGCGGCACCGCCGCGATCGAGGGCGAGGAAGGCGTGGTGGACATGGTCCGGGCCATCGCGCTGGCCGACAAGCACCAGGCCGCCCAGCTGGGCAAGGACCTGGCCGCAGAGCTGCTGGACCTCGGAGCCGGAGCCCTCTCCGGACCCGCGCAGTAGCGCTTTCACGAGCGCTTCTCAAGACGTAGGAGACCTGCGTCCGTGCCATGACGCACGGCCGCCGCAAGAGGAGAAACGCACAGATGACCCCCGCGCGAAAGACCACCGGGCGCGTAGCGTTCGTGGGCTCCGGGCCCGGCGACGCCGGCCTGCTCACGGTCCGTGCCCAGGAACTGCTGGCCAAGGCCGAGGTCGTGGTGACCGACCCGGACGTGCCCCAGGCCGTCCTGGCGATGACCGCCGAAGGCGCCGAGGTCCGCCCCGCCGTCGGCGAGGCCACCGAGGTCGCCAAGGACCTGACCAACGAGGCCAAGGCCGGCCGGCTGGTGCTCCGTCTGATCGCCGGCGACCCGCTGACCACCCCGGCCGTCGTGGCCGAGGTGCAGGCGGTCGCCCGCACGAGCGCCGTGTTCGACGTCATCCCGGGTGTGTCCCCGGGCGCGGCCGTCCCGGCGTACGCCGGCGTCGCGCTCGGCGGCACGCACACCGAGGTCGACGTCCGCGGCGACGTCGACTGGGCGGCCCTGGCCGCGGCCCCGGGCCCGCTGGTGCTGCACGCGTCGTCGGCGCACCTCGCCGAGGCCGCTTCGGCGCTGACCGGGCACGGCCTGCCCGCGTCGACGCCGGTCGCGGTGACGGCGAACGGCACCATCAACACCCAGCGCACCCTCGACACCACGCTCGAGAAGGTCGCCAACGACGCCGGCGAGCTCGTCGGGCCGCTGATCGTCACGATCGGCCAGGCCGCCGGGCAGCGCTCGAAGCTGTCGTGGTGGGAGTCGCGCGCGCTCTACGGCTGGAAGGTCCTGGTGCCGCGCACCAAGGAGCAGGCCGGCGAGATGGCCGAGCGCCTGCGCGGCCACGGCGCGACGTCGCACGAGGTGCCCACCATTTCGGTCGAGCCGCCCCGCAGCCCGGCGCAGATGGAGCGCTCGGTCAAGGGCCTGGTCGACGGCCGTTACCAGTGGATCGTCTTCACCTCCACCAACGCGGTCCGCGCGGTGTGGGAGAAGTTCGAGGAGTTCGGCCTGGACGCCCGTGCGTTCTCCGGCGTCAAGATCGCCTGCGTCGGCGCGGCCACCGCGGAGAAGGTGCGCTCGTTCGGCATCATCCCCGAGCTGGTGCCGGAGGGTGAGCAGTCCAGCGAAGGTCTGCTGGCCGAGTTCCCGCCGTACGACGACGTCCTCGACCCGGTCGACCGCGTCCTGCTGCCCCGCGCGGACATCGCCACCGAGACCCTGTCGGCCGGCCTGCGCGAACGCGGCTGGGAGATCGACGACGTCACGGCCTACCGGACCGTCCGGGCCGCGCCGCCGCCCGCTGATACCCGCGAGATGATCAAGACCGGCGGTTTCGACGCGGTCTGCTTCACCTCGTCCTCGACCGTGCGCAACCTGGTCGGCATCGCCGGCAAGCCGCACACCCGCACGCTGGTCGCGTGCATCGGCCCGAAGACGGCCGAGACGGCAGTGGAGTTCGGCCTCCGCGTCGACGTCCAGCCGGAGAAGGCGGACGTCCCCCACTTGGTGGACGCCCTGGCCGAGCACGCCGCACGCCTCCGCGCGGAGGGCGCCCTGCCGCCGCCGCGCAAGGCGAAGCGGGCCCGCAGGTCCTGAGGTTCGTTGGTCCGTGAAGGCCTCCTTACCGGCTCTTACCGCCGGGAAGGGGGCCTTCACGGCTTTCCGGGATCGGCAGCCCGCCTGATAGTTGGGCGGTGAACCTCGAGGAGATCGCCGGCGCGCTCGATACGGCGCTCGACAAGGTTGACGCAGCACTGCCGCACCTGAGCGACGCCGCGACGGTCTCAGACGAATGCACTCAGACCCTCAGCGCGGCTACGCGGGGCAGCGGTGACCCGGACATCGGCGGGGCGGTCCGGGACCTGGCCGGAATGGACTTCGCGGCTCTCGAGAATCTGGTCAGGCGAGCGGCCGGAGCTGTCCGAAGCTATCGCGACGGCCTGATGGGGCAGCCGAAGGAGGACCAGCGGTCCTCCGGGACGAGCCGGCGTCTCGGCGGAGGCCAACGAGAACCGGCAGTGGTGGCAGCCGCGCGTTCCGAGCTGCCTCCGCCGGTCGTCAAGAACACCGGAGCGAAGACTCACGGCCGGTGGTCGGCCTCCGGCCTGGGGGACGATCTCCAGTCGATCGTGAGCGGCCGGAAGGACGAGCTGTACCGCGAGACGCAGGCGTACCTGGACGAGCACGGGATGGCGGGTTACTCGATCGCCACGCACGTGGAGACCAAACTCGCGGTTCACATGCGGAAGACCGGATCGACCGAGGTGACGGTCACCATCAACAACGCACCCTGCGCCGGCGAACTGAGCTGTGACACGCTGCTACCGCGGGTGCTTCCGGCCGGAGCCAGGCTGACGGTGTACGGAACGACCGAGGACGGGCACAACACGGTCCAGGTCTACACGGGAAGGGTGCAGCAGTGATCAAGGCGCAGCTCGAAGGCCACCTCCACACCGAGGACCTCCTCACCGTCGCCGACGCTGCTGACCTGGACGCACTGCTGGACCGGGTAGCCGCTGCCGGCCCCCTCCAGCTCGCGCGGTTGATCGTCGACGGTGATCCCGAAAAGGGGCTGCTGACAGTCGGCATCAACATGGACCGGGGGTTTCTCCGGCATTACCGCGCCGGCGAGGCCGTCACCTACAGCCACAACCCGTCGCCGTACCCGCTCCCGGACTACGACGAGGTCATCTACTACCTGGACCGCGCCGAGGAGTTCGCCCCTGATGACGCGGAGGTCCCCTTCGCCGATGTGCGCAGGGGTGCCCACGAATTCCTGCGGTCCGGAGGCGCTCGGCCGGCCGGGCTGAAGCCGGAAGCCTGACCGCCTGCCGGTCACCGACGAAAGTGGCCGCTGAGCACCCTTGCGGGTCTTCGGCGAAGGGGCGCGGAGTAACTTGGAGGGGTGTTCCCCGAGCATCGTCCCCGCAGGCTTCGGACCACGCCCGCTATGCGCCGGCTGGTCGGTGAAACGACTCTGCGGCCACGCCAGCTGATCCTCCCGATGTTCGTCGCCGAAGGGCTTGATCAGCCGCGGCCGATTTCGAGCATGCCGGGCGTTGTGCAGCACACCCGGGACACCCTGCGGAAGGCCGCCGTCGACGCGGTCAACGCCGGGGTCGGCGGGCTGATGCTGTTCGGCATTCCCGAGACCCGTGACGCCGAGGGCTCGGGTGCCGTCGACGAGCGCGGCATCCTCAACGTCGCCCTGCGCGACCTCCGCGCCGAGCTCGGTGACGCCACCGTGCTGATGGCCGACACCTGCCTCGACGAGTTCACCGACCACGGCCACTGCGGCGTCCTCGACGCCGACGGCGGGGTCGACAACGACGCCACGCTGCGCATCTACGCCGAGATGGCCGTCGCGCAGGCCGAAGCCGGGGCGCACGTGCTCGGGCCGTCCGGGATGATGGACGGGCAGATCGGCGTCATCCGCCGCGCGCTCGACGAGGTCGGCCACAACGACAAGGCCATCCTCGCGTACGCCGCGAAGTACGCCAGCGCGTTCTACGGCCCGTTCCGCGAGGCCGTCGACTCGCAGCTCAAGGGCGACCGCAAGACCTACCAGCAGGACCCGGGCAACGCCCGCGAGGCGCTGCGCGAGATCGAGCTGGACCTCGCCGAGGGCGCGGACATGATCATGGTCAAGCCCGCGCTGTCCTATTTGGACGTCCTCAAGGCGGCCGCGGACATCTCCCCGGTGCCGGTGGCGGCGTACAACATCTCCGGCGAGTACACGATGGTCGAAGCCGCCGCGGCCAACGGCTGGCTCGAGCGTGAGCGGACCGTCCTCGAGGTGCTGACGTCGATCCGCCGGGCCGGCGCCGACATGATCCTGACGTATTGGGCAGCCGAAGCCGCTGCGTGGCTGGACTGACCGGTTAGAGTCCTCGCGTGACCGACAAGGAAACCGAAGACCTCAGCGGTCTCACCGACGACGAACGCCGCAAACTGGGCCGCGCGCCGGATCCGGTCATGCCGGGACAGTCCGCGCCGAAGGCCGCCCCGCCGCGGCCGGTGTGGTGGTCGTTCTGGCTGTGGCTCGGCGGTGGCGTGCTGCTGATCCTGAGCTACGTCCAGCTGCTCAGCAGCAAGTCCGCGGTCATCGCGCAGTTCGTCGAGGGCACGAAGGACTCGAAGTACTCGCCGCAGATGATCGCGGACGGCGTCACGACGCTGCTGTGGTACCTGCTCGGCGGCTCGGTCGTGTTCGTGCTGCTGTTCCTGCTGTTCGCGTACAAAGCGCGCGAAGGCACCCGCTCGGCCCGGACGGTGCTCACCATCCTGCCGATCGTGATGCTGGTGCTGATCATGGTGATCGCGCCGATCATCAACTTCCTGACGCTGGCCGCGGTGCTGGTGTTCGTCGTCGCGCTGGTGCTGCTGTACCTGCCGTCGGTGGCGGGCTACTTCCCGAAGGCCGGCAAGCGCCCGTGAGCGACCGGCTCTACGCCGAGTCCGGCGTGAGCTGGGTCGCCATCGTGTGGGGCCCGGTGTTCGCCGTGGTCGGGGCGCTGGCGGAGCTGGTGACGGGTGGCCCGGTGCACCTCGTGGGCTGGCTGCTGGTCGCGTTCGGCCTGTGCGTCATCACGATCCCGTGGGTGTACGCGCGGCGCCGGTTCCTCTCGCTGGAAGTCACGACGAAGCAGCTGCGCCAGGGCCGCGAGAAGGTCCAGGCGTCCGAGCTGGCGTCGGTGACGGACGTCGGCACACCGGTCGGCGCGCGGGTGCTCGGCGGCGGCTGGTCGGTCCCGCGCAAGTACGATTCGCTGCCGCTGAAGCTGGCGGACGGCACGGTGGTGCTGGCGTGGGCGAAGGACGTCGAGGCCCTGCAGGACGCGCTGGACCGCCTCGTCCGGGCGACGCCGCGCGAGACGTGAGAAAATCCTCTCCGTGATCGACCTTCCGCAGCCCACCGGGGCCGAGCTCTGGCCGCCGGATGAATCCGGGTCCGCCGCGCGGCTGCACAAGCCGTGGCGGATTCTGGTCGCCGTTCTGGAGGTCGTGCTCGCCGTGGCGGCCGGCTGGGGCGTCTACGCCTTCTGGCACAGCGGCATGGCCACCGTGGTGACGCGCACCGACGACGGCGCCGTCCTCGAATCGCACCGGTACTTCGGCGGGCACCTCGCCGCGGCCATCGGGCTCGGCGTCGTGGCCGCGATCCTGCTGGTGGACGCGGTCCGTCAGCTCTCTCTCGCGCTGCGTGCGCGCCCCCAAAAGCAGCCGGACTGATACACAGCTCCTCCACAGGGAACGAACAGTCAATTGCTAAGCGGCGGCAGCACTGTTGCCGCATGACGCGGGTGCGTGCCTCCAGGGCATGGGTGATCAACGGTGCTCTGATCGTGCTACTGGCCGGGGCGGGATTCGGGATATACCAAGCCTTTACCCCGGCTTCGAACACGGCTCAGGCCCAGACCCGCAGCACGCAGGTGCGCCGGGCGACGGTCTCCGAGACGATTTCCGCCGCCGGGACGCTCGCCAGCAGCTACACGGGCGCGGCGAACTTCACGACGGCCGGCAAGGTGACGTCGATCGACGTGAAGGTCGGCGACGTCGTGAGCGCCGGCCAGAAGCTCGCGACCGTCGACAGCACGCAGGCGGCGAAGCAGCTTCAGGTCGCGAAGGCGAATCGCTCGGTGGCGCAAGACAGTCTCGACAGCGCCGAAACCGCCGAGGACACCCCGGCGACGGGCCAAAACAGCCAGAACAGCCAGAACAGTGCCCAGGCCGCCGCGAACAGCGTCACCTCGGCGCAGGCGAAGCTCGACCAGGCCGAGCTGGACGTCCAGACCGCGCAGACCGCGCTGGACAACACCTCGCTCTACGCGCCCGGCGCGGGCACCGTCACCGCCGTCAACGGCACGGTCGGGCAGCAGTCCTCGAGCGGCTCGGCGAGCAGTTCCCAGTCGACGTCCAGCGGCAGCGGCCAGGGCGGGCAGGGCTCGTCCAACTCCAGCGCCGCGACGTCGTCTTCTTCCAGCAGCAGCACCGGGTTCATCACCATCACGAACATGAGCGGCCTGGTCGTGACCACCTCGGTCGCCGAGATCGACGTCAGCAAGGTGAAGGCGGGCCAGAAGGCCACGGTGACGCTCAACGCGCTGCCGGACAAGCCGATCCAGGCCACCGTCTCCAGCATCAACCTGACCCCGACGACCAGCGGCAGCGTGGTCTCCTACGGCGCGCAGCTCGCGCTCACCAGCCCGCCGGACGGGCTGCGGCCCGGGCAGTCGGCCAGCGTCGTGATCACCGTCGCCGAGGCGCAGAACGCGCTGAGCGTGCCGGCCGCGGCCGTGACGACCGCCGGCAACACCAACATCGTCACCGTGCAGGAGAACGGCCGGAACGTGCCCCGCCAGGTGCAGATCGGCATCCGAGGCGAGTCGACCGTGCAGATCACGTCCGGGCTGACCGAGGGTGAGAACGTCGTGCTCACCGCGACGGCCGCGACCGGCACCGGCGGCACCGGCCGCACCGGCACCGGGGGAACGGGCGGCACCGGTGGGTTCCCGGGCGGCGGGACCGGTGGCGTGCCCGGCGGCGGCCAGCGCGGCACGGGTGCCGGCGGCGGCTTCGGCGGACGCGGATGAACCCGGTGATCGCGGTCTCCGGACTGCGCAAGACCTACGGTGCGGGGGACACCGCGGTGCACGCCCTGCGCGGCGTCGAGCTCACCGTGTGGCCCGGCGAGTACGTCGCGATCATGGGCGCGTCCGGTTCGGGCAAGTCGACGCTGCTGAACATGCTGGGCTGCCTCGACGTCCCGACGTCCGGCCAGTACCTGCTGGACGGCTTCGGCGTCGGCAAGCTCAACGAGCGTCAATTGGCGTTGCTGCGCAACCGGAAGATCGGTTTCATCTTCCAGTCGTTCAACCTCGTGCCCCGGACTTCCGCTCTGTCCAATGTGGAGCTACCGCTTGTCTACAGTGGACTCCGCCGGTCGGAACGCCGACGTCGCGCGCTCGCGGCGCTCGACATGGTCGGACTGTCCGACCGGGCCAAGCACCTGCCGAGCGAGCTGTCCGGCGGCCAGATCCAGCGCGTCGCCGTGGCGCGGGCGCTGGTCACCGGCCCGGCGATGCTGCTCGCCGACGAGCCGACCGGCAACCTGGACCGCCGCAGCACCGAGGACGTCCTCGGCGTGTTCGACCGGCTCAACCAGCTCGGCCGCACCATCGTCGTGATCACGCACGAGGACGAGGTCGCCGCGCACGCACGCCGCGTCGTCCGGGTCGACGACGGCCTGATCGTGGCGGATGACGTCACCCGGGCGTCCGGGGTCGTGGGAGCCGTGTCGTGAACCTCTTCGAAGTCCTGCGCTTCGCCGTGCGCGGGCTCACGGCGAACAAGCTGCGCTCGTCGCTCACCACGCTCGGCATCACCATCGGCGTCGCCGCGGTGATCCTGCTCGTCGCGGTCGGCAACGGCGCCTCGGCGGCCATCGCGGCGAGCATCCAGGGCCTCGGCACCAACGTCGTCAACGTCTCCCCGGCGCGCGGCGGCGGGCAGGGCGCCTCGGCCCGGCCGCTGACCGTGCAGGACGCGCACGCGCTGGTCGACCCGATCGGCGCGCCCGACGTCAAGGCCGCGTCGCCGGTCGTCAACACGACGGCCACCGCGACCTACGGGCAGACGTCGTACGACATCTCGACCGTCGCGGGCACCGAGCCCGCGTACTTCACCACCACCAACCGCGACATCGCCGAAGGCGCGCTGTTCACCAGCGAGGACGTCACGGCCGCGCGCAAGGTCGTCGTGCTCGGCCCGACGACGGCGGAGTCGATCTTCGGCAGCGGTACCGACGCGGTCGGCCAGAACGTGCTGCTCAACAGCATCCAGTTCACCGTGGTCGGGGTGCTGCAGGCCAAGGGCAGCACCGGGCTGCAGAACGCCGACGACGTCGCGATCGCGCCGATCTCGGCCGTGCAGAACTCGCTGGCCGGTTACGGCAGCCTCAGCCAGATCGCCGTCCAGGCCACCAGCGCGGACTCCGTCACGCTGGCGCAGTCCGAGATCACCGCGATCCTCAACGCGCGTCACGGCATCCGGCTCGGCGGCACCGCCGACTACCAGATCCAGAACTCCGAGCAGCTGCTCGCGACGCGGACGTCGGCGACCGAGACGTTCACCGTGCTGCTGGCGGCCGTCGCGGCGATCTCGCTGCTCGTCGGCGGCATCGGCGTCACGAACATCATGCTCGTCACGGTCACCGAGCGGATCCGCGAGATCGGCATCCGCAAGGCCATCGGCGCCCCGCGCGCGGCCATCCTCGGCCAGTTCCTCGCCGAAGCGACCATGCTCAGCCTGTTCGGCGGGCTGCTCGGCGTCGCGATCGGGCTGATCGGCAGCCGGTTCACCATCTCCGGGATCAAGCCGGTCGTGGTGCCCTCGTCGATCCTGCTCGCCTTCGCGGTATCCGCCCTGATCGGGCTGTTCTTCGGCAGTTTCCCGGCGAACCGGGCCGCCAAGCTGCGGCCGATCGACGCGCTGCGTCATGAATAAGGAGTCACCGATGTCTTCCACGACGACCCCGCCGCCCGGCCCGGGGGACGAGCCGACGGCGGTGCTCCCGGCCGTCGGCTCGGCGGGCCCCGCCGAGCCGACGGCGGAGCAGATCGTCGCCAGCCCGGCGGTCGAGGGCGACCTGAACGCCGAGATGCGCCGCGCGGCCAAGCCGTTCTCCCGCGCCACGATGGTGCTGGCCGGGCTGGTGGTGCTCGCGGCGGTGTTCGCCGGCGGCGCCTGGACGCACGCCGCGTTCGGCTCGTCCTCGGGCTCCTCTTCGGGCGCGCCGGCCGGACGTCAGGGCGGCGGCTTGGGCGGCCAGCAGGGCGGCACCCAAGGCGGCACCCAGGCCGGGACGGGCACCGGGACCGGGACCGGCACCGGCCAGCAGGGCAGCGGCTTCCGCGGGGCCGGCGGGCGTGGCACCACGGGCACGATCGACCACGTCGACGGCACAACCGTCTACGTGAAGACCGCGCAGGGCACCGACGTCAAGGTGTCCACATCGGACTCGACGACGGTCGGCGTGACCCAGCCGGGCAAGCTCGCGGACCTCAAGCCGGGCTCGACGGTGACAATCCAGGGCCAGGCCGGCGACGACGGCACGGTCGCCGCGCAGGCGATCACCCAGCAGGCCGCCCGCTGACGGGTCTGCCGCGGCTCTCGTGAGTGGTTAGGGCGGTTCTAACCGCCCTAACCACTCACGAGAGCTAGTTGAGCGCGACGATGGCGGTGTTGAGCGCGGTCGCGAAGAGGATCCAGACGAGGTAGGGCACCTGCAGCGCGGCCGCGAGCTTCGACCGGCGGGCGAACAGGACGATCGTCACGAGCACGACGACGTCCAGCACCAGGATGTCGAGCAGGGCGAGCACCGCGGCGCCGCCCTCGAAGAACAGCGGCGGCCAGAGCAGGTTGACCAGCAGGCCGATGCCGTACGCGGCGAACCCGCGGTTCTCGCCGTCGGTGCGCCAGTAGCACCAGCCGGACAGGGCGATCGTGACGTACAGCACCGTCCACACCGGACCGAACAGCGACACCGGTGGCGCCCACGACGGCAGGTCGAAGCGCTCGTAGATCTCCTTCGACGACGTCGCGGCCAGGGCGCCGACCGCCGCGACCACGGCGACGACGCCGAGGAAGCAGGCCAGCACCAGCCACGGGTTGCGCTGGGGCGCACGTTCGGTCACCGGTTGTTCCCCTCCCGGGCGGCGTGCGGCCATCTTAGGGCGGTGACGCTCGCGCGCACCCCGAGTTGCCGGTGACGGGGTCGGCGGTGCGTCGTCCGGGTTTGCGAGACTGAACCTCATTCTGGTTAGGACGGCGCTACGGGTCGCGACCGATTCGCCTTCAGTGACCTCTCGCGCCGGCCGACGGCTGAATGAGGTTCACTGGACGGGTGAGCACTGGAACCGAGCAGTCCAAGGCATGGTTCGACCGCGCTAAGGCGGCCATCCCGGGCGGGGTGAACTCGCCGGTCCGGGCGTTCAACTCGGTCGGCGGCACCCCGCGGTTCATGGTCCGCGGCGAGGGCCCGCACCTGTGGGACGCCGATGGGAACCGCTATGTCGACTTGGTGTCGTCCTGGGGCCCGATGATCCTGGGGCACGCGCACCCGGCGGTCGTCGAGGCGGCGCGCGAGGCGGCGACGTCCGGGCTGTCGTTCGGCACGCCGACCATCGGCGAGGTCGAGCTGGCCGAGGAGATCATCGGCCGGGTCGAGCCCGTCGAGCGGGTGCGGCTGGTCAACTCGGGCACCGAGGCCACGATGAGCGCGATCCGGCTGGCCCGCGGGTTCACCGGCCGCGCGAAGATCGTCAAGTTCGCCGGCTGTTACCACGGCCACGTCGACGCGCTGCTCGCTCAGGCCGGCTCCGGCGTCGCGACGCTCGGGCTGCCGACGTCGCCGGGTGTCACCGGCGCCCAGGCCGCCGACACGATCGTGCTGCCCTACAACGACCTCGACGCCGTCCGGCAGTCCTTTGTGGACAACCCGGACGCGATCGCCGCGGTGATCACCGAGGCCGCGGCGGGCAACATGGGCGCCGTCGCGCCGGACGAGGGCTTCAACGCGGGCCTGCTGGAGATCGCCCACGAGCACGGCGCGCTGCTGGTCATGGACGAGGTGATGACCGGGTTCCGCGTCTCGCGCGCGGGCTGGTTCGGCCTCGAAGGCGTGGCCGGCGACCTGTACACGTTCGGCAAGGTGATGTCCGGCGGCCTGCCGGCGGCGGCGTTCGGCGGCCGCGCCGACATCATGGCCAAGCTCGCCCCGGGCGGACCGGTCTACCAGGCCGGGACGCTGTCCGGGAACCCCGTCGCGGTGGCCACCGGCCTCGCGACGCTGCGCGCGGCCGACCAGGCCGTGTACGCGGCGCTCGACGCCAACGCGAAGCGCCTCGGCAACCTCTTCCGCCTCGCGCTGAGCGAAGCCGGCGTCGCGAACAGCGTCCAGTACGCGGGCAACCTGGTGAGCGTGTTCTTCGGCGAGCCGGCGGTCCGCGACTACGCGGGCGCGCAGGCGTCCGAGACCTGGCGCTTCCCGCCGTTCTTCCACGCGCTGCTCGACGGCGGTGTGTACGCGCCCCCGAGCGCGTACGAGGCCTGGTTCGTCAACGCGGCCATGGACGAAGAAGCGTTCTCGGTGATCGAAGCGGCGCTGCCCGCGGCGGCGCAGGCGGCGGCCGGAGCGGTCCGGTGACCACCGTCGTCCACATGCTCCGCCACGGCGAAGTCCACAACCCCGAGAAGATCCTCTACGGCCGGCTGCCCGGCTACCGGCTCTCCGAGCGCGGCCAGCGTCAGGCGCTGACCGTCGCCGAGGCCGTCGCGGGGCACGACCTCGTGCACGTCGTCGCGTCGCCGCTGCAGCGGGCGCAGGAGACGGCGGCGCCGATCGCGGCCGCGCACCGCCTCGACATCGCGACCGACGCGGAGCTGATCGAGGCCGGCAATCAGTTCGAAGGTCTGCACGTCGCGGTCGGCGACGGCGCGCTGCGGGAGCCGAAGCACTGGTCGAAGCTGACCAACCCGTTCAAGCCGTCGTGGGGCGAGCCGTACCTGGAGATCGCGCACCGGATGCTCGGCGCCGTCCACCGCGCGCGCGACGCGGCGGAGGGCCACGAGGCGCTGTGCGTCTCGCACCAGCTGCCGATCTGGACGCTCCGGCGGTTCCTCGAGGGCAAGAAGCTGTGGCACGACCCGCGCCGTCGCCAGTGCTCGCTGGCCTCGCTGACCAGCCTGGTCTTCGACGGCGACGAGCTGCGCGAGATCGTCTACAGCGAGCCCGCGGGGTCCACCGACCCGAAGGTGACCGGGGCATGAAACGGCTCCTCGTCACGCTGGCCGCGCTGGGCCTGATCGCGGGGTGCAGCGCGGGCAAGGACGCGGTCGTCCAGGGGAGCAGCTTCACGTTCGTCTCCCCGGGCGGCCAGGTCGACATCACCTACGACGTCGACCGGCGCCAGACCGCGCCCGTCCTTTCCGGCGACGACCTGATGAACGAGGGCAAGCAGCTGTCGCTGGCGGACTTCCCCGGCAAGGTCGTCGTGCTCAACCTCTGGGGCCAGTGGTGCGGGCCGTGCCGCACGGAGGCGCCCGAGATGGAGAGCCTCGCGAAGCAGGCGCCGGGGGTGCAGGTCGTCGGCATCGACGTCCGCGACCCGGCGCGTGACGCCGCGCAGGACTTCGTCCGCGACCGCGGGCTGACGTACCCGTCGATCTACGACCCGGACGGCCGGGTGCTGCTCAAGCTGAGCGGCTACCCGCGCAACATCATCCCGTCGACGATCGTGCTGGACAGACAACACCGCGTCGCGGCGGTGTTCCTGCGCCCGGTGCTGGCCCAGGACCTGCTCCCGGTCACCCAGCGCCTGGCGGCCGAACAAGCCTGATCAAGCCCAGGCTGAAACCCCTCCGCCGGCCGCGCGGTTCCCGGTACGTTCCCGGTGATCGTTTTGTCCGAACCCAGGGGGTTTCTCATGATGAAGAAGTTGGCGGCCGTGGCGTTCCTCGCCTTCGCCGTCACCACGGCCGTGTCGGCGCCCGCTTCGGCGGCACCCGCCGCTTCGACGGCACCGGTCGTTTCGGCGGCACCGGTCACGGTCCAGGGATTCACGCTGCTCAAGCAGACGAGCGGCAACGGCCGCACGCTCCGCCTGTGGCAGAACACCGGCAACGGCCTGGTGCACGGCAGCCTGTCGGGCGCCCAGTACGGCGACCAGCTGTACATCGGCAACTGCTGCTACCCGTACGTCACGTACGAGACGGTGACCAGCACCGGCCAGTACGAGCTGAACACCCAGGAGTACGGCAACTACGGCCCCCGCATCGGCGGCGTCCTCGCCGACGGCGGCCAGCTCTACCTCTGACCCGCGAGACCCGCGAGACCCGCCAGACCCGCGAGACCCGCCAGACCCGCGAAAGCCGTGAAGGCCTCCTTACCGGCCGTAAGAGCCGCGAAGGAGGCCTTCACGGCTTTTCGGCGCGCCCGACCCGGGCGGCCAGGCCGTCGATGACCACGGACAGGCCCGTCGCGAACGCCATGTCCCGCAGCGAGCGGGGCACGGCCGTGCGGCGGGCCTGTTCTTCGACCGTGAAGCCGTTCACGTAGCTCGTCACGACGTCCGCGCACGCCTCGCGCTCCGGTGAAGCCATCCCGGCGGCGGCGAGCGTGGTCAGCAGGTGGCCCAGGAACTCCCTCGCGGCCGGCCCGGGGACGCTCATCGTCGCGATGACGCGGGCGCCGTCCGGGTGGGCGAGCATCGTCTCGCGGTGGGCGTTCGCGAACGCCGTCACACGCTCCCGCCACGTCCCCGACGCGCTCAGCCCGCGGGACGCCACCGCCAGCATGTGCTCCGCGACCGCGTCCAGCAGCGCCTGCTTGTTCGCGTAGTGCCAATAGAGCGCGCCGACGCGCACGCCGAGGCGATCGGCGAGCTTGCGCGTGGTCAGCTCGTCCAGCCCGGTTTCGTCGAGCAATTCGATCGCGGCGTCCAGCACCACCGCCTGGTTCAGAGGCATCGGGACAAGTTCACCACGCCTGGCGCGATTGAGCGTTGTTCAGGTAACTTGAGCAGCGTTCAATAAGCCGGGGAGGAATCATGAGAGTCGCTGTGATCGGAGCCGGGCTCGGGGGCCTGTGCCTGGCCCAGGGCCTGCGGAAAGCCGGGATCGACGTCGACGTGTTCGAACGTGACCCGGGTGTCCGCGCCCGCTTCCAGGGCTACCGGATCGGCCTAGCCGACGTCGGCCGCGAAGCCCTGCTCGCCTGCCTGCCCGACCGGCTGCACCCGCTGCTCGACGCCGTCACGGGCGACCTCCACGGCCGCCGCGTCTTCCACGACACCCAGCTCCGGCAGCTGCGCGAGCTCGAGCCGATGACCGCGATCGCCGTCGACCGGCACGTCCTGCGCCACCTCCTGCTCGACGGCATCGACGTCCGCTTCGGCAAGCGGTTCACCGGCTACCAGGGCACCCGGGCCGGGTTCGCGGACGGCACCCACGTCGACGCCGACCTGATCGTCGGGGCCGACGGCATCACCTCCGCGGTCCGCGGCCGGCTCGCGCCGGACCTCCGGCCGAGCGACACCGGCGTCCGGTGCGTCGTCGGCCGCACCACGCTGACGCCGGAGTTCGAGTCGCTCGTCCCCGGCTTCGGCACCGGCGTCAGCGACGGCGCGGTGCAGCTCATGCTCGGCTTGATGCGCTTCCGCCGTCCGCCGCGCGAAGCCGGCCGCGAATTCGGCGTCGAGCTGCCCGACACACCCGACTACGTCCGCTGGGTGCTGCTGCCGGCGCCGGACGTCCCGGTGAAGGCCGTCGAGGGCTGGCACCCGCGGGTCCGCGCGCTGGTCGAGGCGGCCGACCCGGCCCACTCGGCAGCGCTGTCGATCCGGGTCGTCCGGCCGGAACGGCGGTGGGCACCCGGCCGCGTCACGCTCCTCGGCGACGCGATCCACGCGACGTCGCCCAGCGGTGGCAACGGCGCCAACACGGCGCTGTACGACGCACGGCTGCTGCGGGACCTGCTCGTCGAGAAGGCCGTCCCCGAAGCCGTCGAGGAGTACGAGACGCAGATGCTCGCCTACGGCGCCCAAGCCGTCGAGCACAGTGTCGCCGTGCTTGACCAGTTTCTCCCGGAACGGGCGGGACCAAGGTCCTGAACTGCTGTGAGGTAGGTCCTGTGAACCGGCCCCGGAGTTCTCACCGGGACCTCACTGCCTACCCTCAATCCCGTGAACTCCGTTACCGAGCTGGCGATCTCCGGACCGCTGCTGCTCGCCGCGGGCGTCGCGCTGCTGGCCGGAACGATCTCCTTCGCCTCGCCGTGCGTGGTGCCGCTGGTGCCGGGGTACCTCGCGTACCTCGCCGCGCTCGTCGGCGCGGACGCGCCCGCGGTCCGGGCCGGCGAGGAGCGCAAGCAGGGCCGCTGGGCCGTCCTGGGCGCCGCGCTGCTGTTCGTGCTCGGGTTCACCGTCGTGTTCGTCGCCACCCTGGGCACCCTGGTCTGGCTGGCCGACACGCTCACCCTCAACCAAGACCTGCTGCAGCGCATCGGCGGCGTCCTCACCATCGCGATGGCGCTGGTGTTCCTCGGCTGGATCCCGGGCCTGCAGCGCGAGTTCCGCTCGCACCGCGTGCCCGGCGGCGGCATCTGGGGCGCGCCGCTGCTCGGCGCCGTCTTCGGCCTCGGCTGGACGCCGTGCATCGGCCCGACGCTGTCCGCCGTCACGACGCTGGCCAGCGCGACCGGCGGCGCCGAGGCCCGCGGCTACCTGCTGATCGCCGTCTACTGCCTCGGCCTCGGGCTGCCGTTCCTGCTCATCGCGCTCGGCGCCCGCTGGGCCGTGCGCGCCACCGACTGGCTGCGCCGCCACGGCCGCCAGGTCCAGGTCTTCGGCGGCGCGCTGCTGATGATCGTCGGGATCCTGCTGGTCACCGGCGTCTGGGGAGATCTGATGGGCTTCCTCCGCAACGAACTGGCCGGCGACTTGAGGCTGCCGCTGTGACGACCACCGAGGCACCGCCCGCGGCCCCGCGAGGACCCACGCCCGCCAAGCGCACCTTCGCCTTCGTGCGCAACACCTGGCGCGGCCTGACGTCGATGCGCACCGCGCTCGTCCTGCTGTTCCTGCTGGCGCTGGCCGCGCTGCCCGGCGCGCTCCTGCCGCAGCGGAAGCTCAACGCGCCCAAGGTCGACGAGTACATCAGCGCGCACGGCTGGTGGGGCACGCTGCTCGACAAGCTCGAGTTCTACGACGTCTACTCCAGCATCTGGTTCTCGGCGATCTACCTGCTGCTGATGATCTCGCTGATCGGCTGCCTGACGCCGCGCAGCTTCGAGTACGTCAAGGCGATGCGCGCCAAGCCGGTGCTGACCCCGCGCAACCTGGCGCGGATGCCGCACTACCGGCTAGGCCGCGGCAAGCAGGACGTCGCCGCCGAGCTCGCGGCCGTCCACAAGCAGCTGTCCGGCTGGCGGCGCGTCGAGCGGGAAGAGGCCGGCGGCGTCCGCACGATCTCCGCCGAACGCGGGTTCCTGCGCGAGACCGGCAACCTGATCTTCCACTTCAGCATGCTGGGCCTGATCGTGTTCTTCGCGCTGGGCAAGCTGTACGGCTACGAAGGCCAGGTCATCGTCCAGGCCGACGGCAGCACGTTCTGCAACTCCGGCATCTACAACTACGACTCCTTCAACGCGGGCCTGCGCATCGACGGCACCGACCTCGACCCGTTCTGCGTGAAGATCGACGATTTCACCGCGCGCTACACCGACGCCGGCGAGCCGGAGTACTACCACTCGAACATCGAGTACCAGTCCGGCGCGGACCTCGACACGAACACCTGGCGCCCGTACGGCCTCGAGGTCAACTCGCCGCTGCGCACCGTCGGCGACCGCGTCTACCTGCTCGGCCAGGGGTACTCGCCGAAGTTCACGGTGACCTTCCCGGACGGCACCCAGCGCACCCAGAACACGCAGTGGCGCACGGTCGACCCGACCACGATGCTCGCCGAGGGCGCGACGAAGTTCGACCAGCCCGGCGTCACCGACGAGGTGCAGCGGCGGACCCGCCAGCTGGCCATCACCGGCCTGTTCGCGCCGACGTCGTTTCTGCACGGCAACGTCCTGACGTCGTCGGCGCCGCAGCTGACCGACCCCGCCGTCGCCGTCGACATCCTGCGCGGCGACCTCGGCCTGGACGCCGGGCGCGGCCAGTCGGTGTTCGAGGTCGACCAGTCGATGGTCGACGACGGGCGGCTGAAGAAGATCGCCCGCGAGAACATGAAGGTCGGCCAGGAGATCAAGCTCGACGACGGCACGAAGGTCCGCTTCGACGGCGTCGGCCACTGGGTCTCGCTCCAGGTCTCCCACGACCCGACGCAGGGTTTCGTGCTCGGGTTCGCCATCTCGATGTTCCTCGGCCTCGGCGCGTCCTTGCTGGTCAAGCGGCGTCGGCTGTGGGTCCGGGTGAAGCCGGGGACCGAGAGCGAGCCGGGTACGGTGATCGAGGTCGCCGGGCTGGCCCGCACGGATCAGGCCGGGTACGGCGAAGAGTTCCACCGGATCAGCGAACGCCTGATCAGTGGTCAGAAGGGCTGAGGCATGCCGATCAACGAGACGCTGTCGCAGTACAGCGACTGGCTGTACACCACCGCCGCGGCGATCTACGTCGTCGCGCTGATGTTCACCCTGATCGAGCAGGGCTTCGGCGCCAAGGGCCGGCTCGCCACCGAGCGGGCCAAGCTGCGGGCGCGTGAGCTCGTCGGGGCCGGCGGACCGCCGATCGAGCAGATCCAGGCCGAGCAGCGCGCGGTCGGGCGGCCCGAGCGGATCGGCCGGATGGGCGCGGCGCTGCTGGTGCTCGGCGCGCTGCTGCAGCTGTCGGCGATCGTGCTGCGCGGGCTCGCCGTGCACCGCGCGCCGTGGGGCAACATGTACGAGTACGGCATGGCGGTCACCTTCATCACGGTGGTCACCTGGCTGATCGTGATGTGGAAGTTCCCGGTCCGGCACCTCACCGGCTTCCTGCTGCTGCCCGTCGTGATCCTGATGTTCATCAACGGCACGCTGCTGTACACGATCGCGGCGCCGGTGCAGCCCGCGCTGCAGTCGTACTGGCTGGCCATCCACGTCTCGGCGGCCATCATCGGCTCCGGCGTGTTCCTGGTGCCGGGCGTGGCGAGTGTGCTGTTCCTGTTCCGCGCGGCCTACGACAAGGACAACACCAAGTTCGCGCGCTTCGCCTCGAAGCTGCCCGCGGCCGACGTCCTCGACCGGATCGCCTACCGGACGACGATCTTCGCGTTCCCGGTCTTCACCTTCGGCGTGCTCTGCGGCGCCGTCTGGGCCGAGTCGGCCTGGGGCCGGTTCTGGGGCTGGGACCCCAAGGAGACCGTCGCGTTCATCGCGTGGGTCGTCTACGCGGCCTACCTGCACTCACGCGCGACGGCCGGCTGGCGCGGCGCCCGGGCGGCGGCCATCAACATCGTCGGGTTCGCCGCGATCATCTTCAACCTGTTCTTCGTGAACCTCGTCACCGCGGGCTTGCACTCCTACGCCGGGGTGGGCTGAGCAACCTGCGGGTACGCCGACTACCGTCGTCATCGGGGAGAGCTTCAGGGGTAGTGATGTCGGGCGGAGTGCGCGGAGGTTTACACCGGTGACCGGACCCAGCGAAGAATCGGCTCCTGGCCACGCCGAACCGGCCGCTGCCCCGCAGCAGCCGGAGGCCCCGGGAAGCCTGTTCGCCGACGACCGGACGGACTCGCATCCGCACCCGGAGACGTCAGGCGCGTTCGACGTGCAGCCGACGCAGGCCGTCGCGCCGCCGCCGAACCCGGCCGCGTCCGGGCCGCACCAGGTGCCGAACCCGGCCGTCTCGGGTCCGCACCAGGTGCCCCAGGGCCAGCCGACGCAGTACGGCTACGACCAGAACCTCCCGCCGCTGCAGCCGCAGTACGGCGACCCCGCGCAGCAGTACCAGGCGCAGGCCCAGGCCCAGTACCCGCAGCAGCAGCCCCAGCAGCAGCCGTCCGGCCTGCCGCAGCCCCAGGGCGGCCGGCACGCCGCGCCGCAGCCGCAGGGCGGCCACGGCCACGACCTGTCCACGGCGCACCTGGTCAAGCAGGTCAAGCGGCCGCCGCAGTCGGGCTGGCGCAAGGCCGTCTACGTCGGCACCGGGAAGCTCGTCAACCCGGGGGAGAGCCCGGCCGACACCCAGCGCCGTGACCTCATCGCGCGGGTCAACCAGCCGCTGCGCGGGTGCTACAAGATCGCGATGTTGTCGCTGAAGGGCGGCGTCGGCAAGACCACGGTCACGACGACGCTGGGCGCGACGTTCGCTTCGCTGCGCGGCGACCGCGTGGTCGCGGTGGACGCCAACCCGGACCGCGGCACGCTCTCGCAGAAGATCCCGCTGGAGACCACGGCGACGGTCCGCCACCTGCTGCGCGACGCGGCCCGCATCACGCGCTACAGCGACGTCCGGTCCTACACGTCCCAGGGCGCCAGCCGGCTGGAGATCCTCGCCAGCGAGCAGGACCCGGCCGTCTCCGAGGCGTTCTCCGAGGACGACTACCGGCGCACGGTCAACCTGCTGGAGCACTTCTACAACATCGTGCTCACCGACTGCGGCACCGGCTTGATGCACTCGGCGATGAAGGGCGTCCTGGACGTCGCGGACGCGCTGGTCGTCGTCTCGTCGGGCTCGGTCGACGGCGCCCGCAGCGCCTCGGCGACGTTGGACTGGCTCGAGGCCCACGGCTACGGCGAGCTGGTGAAACGCTCGGTCGCGGTGATCAACTCGGTGCGCCCGAAGGGCGGCTCGGTCGACCTCGACAAGCTGTCGGCCCACTTCGGCGCCAAGGTCCGCGCGGTCTGCCAGGTCCCGTTCGACCCGCACCTCGAAGAGGGCGCGGAGATCGAACTGGACCGCCTGGGCGGCGACACCCGGCTGGCCCTGCTGGACCTGGCGGCCACGGTCGCCGACGGCTTCGCGACCCCGCTTTCACAGCAGTACCGCTAGCCGCAAGACGCGTGACCAGCGCCGTAACCGGCGTGACCAGACCCGCAACTCGCGTGATCGGGCCCGTAACTCGCGTGATCAGAGCCGTGACTCGTGAGTTCCGGCCCGGATCACGTGAGTCACGGGCTGAGTCGCGCGAGATCCGGCCTGGATCACGCGAGTTACGGCTGGGATCACGTGAGTTCCGGGCTGAGTCACGTGGGTTCCGGGCCGGAGCACACGAATTCCGGGCTGGAGTGCGCGGGATCCGCGTGGGGTCGCGTGTTATCCGGGCCCGGGTGTGCGGGTCTCGGGTCAGCCGAACGTCAAGGGCGGCCTAGAGGTCTTCGTCCCGGCGTTTGCGCTGCTGTTCGGACAGCTGGCGCAGGAAGTCGGGGTCGTCGTCCGGAGCGATCGGGGCGCGCCGCGGGGTCGAGGGCACTCCGATCCGCTGGCCGGCGAACGACCGCCACAGGAGCAGGGCGACGACCAGCGCGCCGACGGCCGCGAGCAGAGCGAGCATGCCGGATCCTTCCGCTTGGCTTGCCAGTCCCCCGAGGTTACCCGTCCGCGCGGGCTGCGGGCGGCACGCCGCGTTGCGGTGTGGCACCCGGAAACAAACCGGGCCGTGTGCGGGGGCGGGGGAGTACCCCGTACCCGACACGGCCCAGGCTGCTGGATGGTTCAGGCCTTGCGAGCCGGTTCGCTCGCGTCCGTGGTCAGCTCGGCCAGGAGCTCGTTGACCTCGGACTCGCGGAACCGCCGGTGTCCGCCCGGGGTCCGGATCGAGCCGATGCGACCTGCCGTCGCCCACCGGGTGACCGTCTTCGGGTCCACCCGGAACAGTGCTGCCACCTCGCCTGGGGTGAGCAGTCGTCCGCCCATCGTCGCGGTCATTTTCCGCCTCCTTAACGCCCTCACTGCTATACCGGAGGCAATCCGGGCCATTTTGGCCCGTCGCGCCGGGGTAGCCAACACGGCAATCGTTGCACTTCACCCGTCAGGTACTCGAACGGTTGTCAAAGAGTAAAGAGCCCTTAAAGGTCAAAACGGACAGGTTGCTTACGGTGTGCAACTATCAGATCCGGTCACTTGAAGTGCGGAGACGAGTCTTCCCCTGTCCAGTGGGTGCTAGGCGTGGTGCCAATGGGGGATTGTCCAACCGCATAGAGTGATGCCGTGGATCAGTTGGACCGGAAGATCATCGCGGCGTTGCGCATCAACGGACGGGCCACCTATGCCGATCTGGGGCGGGCCGTCGGGCTGTCCGCCTCGTCGGTGCACGAGCGCGTGGGCAAGCTGGAGGCCGCCGGCGTGATCACCGGCTACCACGCGGTCGTCGATCCGAGCTCGGTCGGGCTCGGCGTCACCGCCCTCGTCGGCATCCATCCGACGGACACGGCGACGGACGAAGACGTCGCCGACGCGCTCGGCGAGCTCGACGAGGTCGAGAGCTGCTACGCCGTCGCGGGTGACGAAGCCTTCGTCGTCAAGGTGCGCGTGCCGACCGTCGACGAGCTGGAGCGGACCCTCAGCCGGCTCCGGCGCATCCCCGGCGTCGGGCGGACGAACACCACCGTCGTGCTCTCGACCCGCTTCGAGGGCCGGCCGAACAACGCGGCGGGCGCGGGCGTGGAAAAGGACCGGCCGGGCGGGGCGTAACCTGCGTTGGTGTGAGCGACGAGAAGGCCGGCACCCTGCCCCGTGACCTGACGCTGTACCTCCTGGCCCGGTTCGTGCTGGTCGGGGTGATCGGCTGGGCCCTGAGCCTGGTGGGCGTGCCCCTGCTGGTCGCGCTGCTCATCGGCCTGGTCGTCGGCCTGCCGCTCGGGCTGCTGCTGTTCCGCCCGCTCAACGCCCGCGTCACGGCCGGCCTGGCCAAGCGCAACGAGAACCGCGCGCGGGCCCGGGCCCAGCTGCGCGCGCAGCTGCGTGGCGACGCCGCCGGGCAGCCGGAATGAGCCGCCTGCACAGCCGCAGCTGGGTGCGCGAGGCCGTCCGGATCATCGAGGCCGACGCCAACCGCAGCGCCGACACCCACCTGCACGTCTTCCCGCTGCCCCCGGAGTGGGGCATCGACCTGTACCTCAAGGACGAGTCCGTCCACCCGACCGGCTCGCTGAAGCACCGGCTCGCCCGGTCGCTGTTCCTCTATGGGCTCGTCAACGGCCAGATCGGGCCCGACACGGTGCTAGTCGAGGCCTCCAGCGGCTCGACGGCGGTCTCCGAGGCGTACTTCGCCCGGATGCTCGGCCTGCGTTTCATCACCGTGGTGCCGCGGCGGACGAGCAAGGAGAAGATCGCGCTCATCGAGTTCTACGGCGGTGAGTGCCACTACGTCGACCAGGCGCCGGCGATGTACCCCGAGGCCGAGCGGCTCGCGGCCGAGTGCGGCGGCCACTACCTCGACCAGTTCACCTACGCCGAGCGCGCGACGGACTGGCGTGGCAACAACAACATCGCCGAGTCCGTGTTCGCGCAGATGCGCTCCGAGCGGCACCCGGTGCCGTCCTGGATCGTCATCGGCGCGGGCACCGGCGGCACGAGCGCGACGTTCGGCCGGTACGTGCGCTACAAACGGCACACCACGAAGGTCTGCGTCGTCGACCCGGAGAACTCGTCGTTCTACGGCGCCTGGCAGACCGGCGCCCTGGACTACGCGACCGGGATGCCGTCGCGGATCGAGGGCATCGGCCGGCCGCGGTGCGAGCCGTCGTTCGTGCCGGGTGTGATCGACGAGATGTTCCGGATCCCCGACGCCGGTTCGCTGGCGGCGGTCCGGCTGCTGCGTGAGCACACCGGGCACTGGGCGGGCGGCTCCACCGGCACCAACCTCTACGGCGCGTTCCGGCTCATCGCCCGGATGGTCGAGGACGGCCAGGCGGGCAGCGTCGTCACGCTCCTGTGCGACGGCGGCGAGCGCTACGCGCACACCTACTACGACGATGAGTGGGTCACCCAGCAAGGTCTGGACCTCGCGCCGCACACGGCGTTGTTCGAGGAGTTCCTGGCGACCGGGAAGTTCCCGGTCGAGGACATCGACGACTAGAGGTTCAGGCCGACCGCGGCCAGGACGGCCCAGGCGAGCATCGCCAGGCCGGTGTCGCGCAGCGCCGGGATGAGGTCGCGGCCGGTCGCGTTGTGCCGGATCGCGCTGACGGACTGGACCAGCAGCGACACGCTGAGCACGGGGATCCCGGCGAGCGGGTGGCCGGTGAACGCCAGGACCAGCGCGAGCACGTACGGCACCGCGAGCAGCGCCAGGTAGAGCCGCCGGGTGCCGCGGTCGCCGAGGCGCGTGGCCAGGGTGAGCTTGCCGGACTCGACGTCGGTCGGGATGTCACGCAGGTTGTTGGCCGTCAGGACCGCCGTCGAGAAGCAGCCGACGGCGACCGCGCACGCCAGTGCGGCCCAGCTGATCCGGCCGGCCTGGACGTAGACCGTGCCCAGCACCCCGGCCAGGCCGAAGAAGACGAACACCGCGATCTCGCCGAAACCGTAGTAGCCGTAAGGCTTCTTGCCGCCCGTGTAGAACCAGGCGCCGAGGATGCAGAGGCCACCCATGGCCAGCAGCCACCAGTACCCGGTGAGCGCGACGAGCAGCAAACCCAGCACCCCGGCCAGACCCAGCGCGATCAGCGCCGCGGTGAGGACGGCTTTCGGAGCGGCGACGCCGGAACCGACCAGCCGCAGCGGTCCGACGCGGTTCTCGTCGGTGCCGCGGATGCCGTCGGAGTAGTCGTTCGCGTAGTTGACGCCGACGATCAGCGAGAGCGAGACCAGCAGCGCCAGCAGCGAACGCCACCAGGAGAACGCGTCCAGCGCGATCGCCGCGCCGACCCCCGCCACCACCGGAGCCACCGCGTTCGGCAACGTCCGCGGCCGGGCCCCCTCGATCCACTCGCTCAAGCTCGCCATGCACGTCATTCAACGCCATGACGATCACGCCCGAGCGGGAGCCTGGGAGGTCAGTCGGAGGTCGGCAGCTGCCAGACGAGGGAGCCGCTGTTGGGGTCCACCGTCGGGCCCTCGGCGGCCAGCGCTGTGCCCACCGGAATCAGGACACCCAGTGCGACGGCGGTGCTGATCAGGGCCGTGCGAATCCAGCGCGTCATGGTGAGTAGCCAAGCGGGTGCACCCTGTGCGTGTCAACGAAGTGCGGCCGATCAGCCGCCGAAACCCGCCAGAAGTCGGACCCGCACGGCCGCCCGGTCGATCTTGCCCGGGCCGCGAAGGGGCAGCTCAGCGGCGTACTCGAGCCGTTTCGGTGTCGACGCCGCGCCCAGCTCGGCCCGCACGGCGGCCCGCAGCTCGGCCGCTGCGCGCGGTTCACCGGCTGGGACGACGAGAGCGACCACCGCCTCGCCCCACTCCGGGTCCGGCAGGCCGACGACGCACGCGTCGCGCACGCCCGGCTGCGCGGTCAGGCACCGCTCGATCGCGTTCGCGGACACCTTCACACCGCCGGTGTTGATCATGTCGTCGGCGCGGCCGAGCACCTCGATCCGGCCGTCGGCGTGCCGGACCCCGCGATCGGAGGTGGTGAACCAGCCGCCGTCGAAGGACTCCGCGGTCAGGTCCGGTCGTGAGCGGTAGCCGTGCGCGAGGACGTCACCGGCGATGCGGATCCGGTCTCCGGCGACGTCGACGCGGACACCGTCGAGCGGGAAGCCGTCGTAGACACAGCCGCTGGCCGTCTCGCTCATCCCGTACGCGGGCACGATCGCCACGCCGGCCTCGGCGGCCCGCTCGCGCAGCGCGGCCGAGGTCGCCGCCGCACCGAGGACGATCCCGTCGAACGTCATCGCGGCGGCCAGCCCGGCGCCGCCGTCCTCGAGCAGCCGGACCAGCTGCGTCGGGACCAGCGCCGTGTACCGCGGGCCGCCCTTCAAGGCGGCTGCTGCGGCGGCGAACGCGTCCGGGCGGAAGCCGTCACCGGTCAGGTAGACCGGTTCGGTGCCGGCCAGCAGCGACCGGATCAGCACCTGCAGGCCGCCGATGTAGTGCGCGGGGGTGGCCAGCAGCCAGTGCCCCGGCCCGCCGAGGCGGCGGTGGGTCGCCTCGGCGGAGGCGGTCAGCGCGCGGGCCGAGAGCAGCACGCCCTTGGGCGCGCCGGTCGAGCCTGAGGTGGCGATGACCACGGCGGTGTCCGGTTCGGCGGGGTCGCCGGGTGTCATCGCGTCCCGTAGCGCGGGGTCGGTGAAGGGCAGCACGGCCGGACCGCCGCCCAGCGCGTCCGCGAGGGCTCCCTTCAGCGCGTCGAGCGCCGCGGGCGAGCCGTCGAGGTGGAGAGGCCGCAGCTCAGTAGTAATAGGGGACGTCCTTGAAGTCGGGGTCGCGTTTCTGCAGGAACGCGTCGCGGCCTTCGACGGCCTCGTCCTGCATGTACGCCAGCCGGGTGGTCTCGCCGGCGAACAGCTGCTGGCCGACCAGGCCGTCGTCGGTGAGGTTGAACGCGTACTTCAGCATCCGCTGGGCCGTCGGCGACTTGGCGGCGATGGTCCACGCCCAGTCCAGGGCCTCTTTTTCGAGGTCGGCGTGCGGGACGACGGCGTTGACCGCGCCCATCCGGTGCATCTGCTCGGCGGAGTATTCGCGGCCGAGGAAGAAGATCTCGCGGGCGAACTTCTGGCCGACCATCTTCGCGAGGTAGGCCGAGCCGTAGCCGCCGTCGAACGAGCCGACGTCGGCGTCGGTCTGCTTGAACTTCGCGTGCTCTGCGGAAGCGAGGGTGAGATCGCACACGACGTGCAGGGAGTGCCCGCCGCCCGCGGCCCAGCCCGGAACGACTGCGATGACCGGTTTCGGCAGGAACCGAATCAGCCGCTGGACCTCGAGGATGTGCAGCCGGCCGGCCCGGGCGGGGTCCACCGTGTCGGAGGTCTCGCCGCTCGCGTACTGATACCCGGAGCGTCCGCGAATACGCTGGTCACCACCGGAGCAGAACGCCCACCCGCCGTCCTTGGGCGACGGGCCGTTGCCGGTGAGCAGGACACAGCCGACGTCGGAGCTGAGCCGGGCGTGGTCGAGGGCCCGGTAGAGCTCGTCGACGGTGTGCGGGCGGAAGGCGTTGCGGACCTCAGGGCGGTCGAACGCGACGCGCACCACGCGTTTGCCGCCACGGCTCTCAGCGGAGCGGTGGTAGGTGATGTCGGTGAAGGCGAAACCTTCGACCTCGGTCCACGCGGCCGGATCGAACAGCTCGGAAACTCGGGCGTCATCCACGTTTGGGAGAATAGGACCTGTGGACACCTTTGCTGTGCCTGATGCCGCCTCGGCGGGGAAAAGTGCCTCGGCGGAGTTCGGAGCCCGCCGGTGAACCCTTCCACCGCGCAGGCCAGGGTCATCGTCGACGAACTCGTCCGCAACACCGTCTCGCACGTCGTGCTGTGCCCGGGCTCCCGCAACGCGCCGCTGTCGATCGCGCTGTACGACGCCGCGGCGGCGGGCAAGCTCCGGCTGCACGTCCGGATCGACGAGCGCGGCGCCGGGTTCCTCGCGCTCGGCATCGCCGCGCGCACCGGCCGTCCGGTGGCCGTGCTCTGCACGTCCGGCACCGCGGCCGCGAACTTCCACCCCGCCGTGCTGGAGGCCGACCGCGCCGGCGTCCCGCTGATCGTGATGACCGCCGACCGGCCGCCCGAGCTGCGGGCCGCGGGCGCGTCGCAGGTCATCGACCAGCACCGGCTGTTCGGCAACGCCGCCCGCTACTTCGACGAACTGGCCGTCGCCGAGCGCCGCGCCGGGCAGAACTCCTACTGGCGCAGCCAGATCTGCCGGGCCTGGAACGCCGCGTACGGCGAGTGGCGCTGCGGCCCGGTACACCTGAACATCCCGTTCCGCGAGCCGCTCGTGCCGGATCCGGACGATGACGGCGAGTGGTACGAGTCCCTGGACGGCCGTCCCGACGGCTCCCGCTGGACCGAGCTGCCCGACTTCGGCGCGCTGCCGTCGTTCGTGGTGCCGTCGGCGCGTCACGGCCTGGTCATCGCGTGCGACACCGGCGTCCAGGCGGCGAGCGAGTGGGCCGAGCAGCACGGCTGGCCGGTGATCTCGGAGACCGGCGGCCTCGGGCTGTCCGGCGGCACGGCGATCTCGTCCGGCGCGTGGCTGCTGGGCGTCACGGAGTTCATCACGCGGCACAAGCCGGAGCAGGTGCTCTGCCTCGGCCGGCCGACGGTGTTCCGGCAGATCCAGAACGTCCTCTCCGACGCCTCGGTCGAGGTGCTGCTGGTCCGGCCGGACTCGGACTGGCCGGCGCCCGCGCACAACGTCCGGCAGGTCGGGCAGTGGTTCGACGAGCCGACCAAGCCCGCCGACCCGGAGTGGCTGGCCAGCTGGCGCCGGGCCGACGAAGCGGCGTCCACGGCGGTCACGGCGGTGCTGGCGTCGGAGCCGTGGCCCTCGGGGTTGCGCCTGGCGTCGGAGCTGGTGGACGCGCTGCCGCCGGACTCGCTGCTGGTGGTGGGCTCGTCCAACCCGACCCGCGACGTGGCGCTGGCGGGCCGGCTGCGCCCGGACGTCCTGGTCCACCGCAACCGCGGCGTCGCGGGCATCGACGGCACGGTCTCGACGGCGATCGGCGCGGCGACGGTCCACCGCGGCCCGTCGTACGCCCTGCTGGGCGACCTGACGTTCCTGCACGACGCGTCGGGGCTGCTGACGGGCCCGGCGGAGCAGCGCCCGGACCTGACGATCGTGGTCTGCAACGACGACGGCGGCGGGATATTTTCCCTGCTGGAGCAGGGCGCCCCGGAGCACTCGGCGAGCTTCGAGCGGGTGTTCGGCACCCCGCACGGCGCCGACCTGGGCGCGCTGTGCGCGGGCTACCGGGTCCCGCACGTGGTGGCGGAGACGCTGACGGAGTTCCAGGCCGCGCTCCGCCCCGCGCCGGGGCTGCGGGTGGTGGAGGTCCGCGTGGACCGTTCGCGGCACCGTGACCTGCACGCGAGGTTGCGCTCCGCGGTCAGCGCGGCCGTCTCGGCGGTCTGACCCGCTCGCGACGGGCGCCGCCACCGGGCGAACCGACTCCCTGGGTACGCGAGCCGACTGTCCAGGCACGCGAGCCGACTGTCCAGGCACGCGAGCCGACTGTCCAGGCACGCGAGCCGACTGTCCAGGCACGCGAGCCGACCCTCCGGGTGCGCGGGCCTGGCGCGGCGGGGTGGACCGTTCGCGGCACCGTGACCTGCACGCGAGGTTGCGCTCCGCGGTCAGCGCGGCCGTCTCCGCCGTCTGAAACAACCGGTCAACCGCTTTCCGGGTGTGATCTCAGCAGGCAAGATCCTCCCTTCGGCTGTTCCTGGTGTCTTCCTGGCTGGCTACGTTCGAGCGCGCTGATCCTCACCCGTTGGAGGGATTCGAATGCGTGCAAGAACTCGCACCGGCCTTGGTGTGCTCGCGGCCGGGGTCGCCTCGGTGCTGCTCGCCGGTACCGCCAGTGCGGCCCCGACGCCCGGCGCGCCCGGCGTCGGTGACTCGTACTACCCGAACGCCGGCAACGGCGGGACGGACGTGCTGCACTACGACATCCGCCTGACCTACCAGCCCGCGACCGACGTGCTGGCCGGCACGACGACGCTGCTGCTCACCGCGACCCAGGACCTCTCGCGGTTCGACCTCGACTTCGCGCTGAAGGCGTCGAGCGTGCTGGTGAACAACCGCGCCGCCCAGTTCACGAACCAGACCGGCAACGGCGAGCTCGTCATCACGCCGGCGCAGCCGCTGCTCAAGGGCCAGACCGCCACGGTCGTCGTCGCGTACTCGGACACGCCGTCCACCGAGCAGGTCGACGGGCTCAACGGCTGGAAGAAGGGCCCCTTCGGCGCGCTCGGCGTCGACGAGCCGCAGAGCTCCGCGTGGTGGTTCCCGGCCAACGACCACCCGACCGACAAGGCGACCTACGACGTCTCCATCGAAGCGCCGGATGACAACGTTGCCGTCACCAACGGCACGCTCGTCCGCAAGACGAAGAGCCGCGCCGGCTGGACCCGCTGGCAGTGGCGCAGCACGAAGCAGCAGGCCACGTACCTGACGTCGTTCATCGTCGGCAAGTACGAGCTGAACCAGTCGACGACGCCGGACGGCAAGCCGTTCATCACGGCGTACGGCTCCGACCTCGGCGACTCGCTGTACGCGGCGAAGGCCAGCGTCGAGCGGACGCCGGAGATCGACGCGTTCCTGGCGACGAAGTTCGGGCCGTACCCGTTCGAGGCCGAGGGCGGCGTCGTCACCAGCGGCATCGGTTTCTCGCTGGAGAACCAGACCCGGCCGACCTACGGCACGCGCAACTTCCTCGCGGGCTCCAACACGACGCTCATCGCGCACGAGAACGCCCACCAGTGGTTCGGCGACAACGTCTCGCTCGGCCGCTGGAGCGACATCTGGCTGAACGAGGGCTTCGCGTCCTACGCCGAGTGGCTGTGGTCGGAGCACGAGGGCGAGGGCACGGTCGCCGAGCTGGCGCAGTACACCTACGACTCGAACCCGGCCGACGGTGCCCTGTGGAAGCTCATCCCGGCCGACCCGGGTGCGGACAACCAGTTCGACAACGCGGTGTACGACCGCGGCGCGCTGACGCTGCAGGCGCTGCGCACCGCCGTCGGCGACGAGTCGTTCTTCAAGATCCTGCAGGCGTGGCAGGCCCAGAAGGGCGGGTCGAACGGCCGGATCCAGGAGTTCATCGCGCTGGCCGAGAAGGTCTCGGGCAAGCCGCTGTACGACCTGTTCCAGACGTGGCTGTACACGTCGGGCAAGCCGGCGGTCGGCCCGAACGGCGCTTCGCCTACGGCTTTCACGGCCCGGGCCGCTGCTCCGGCGGCCTCGGTCAAGCCGAAGTCGTTCGACCAGATCCAGGCCAACCACCGGAATCTCGCCGCGGAGCACAAGCACTGAGCAGTACCGCTACGCTCGCGGCGTGAGCACGAGAGGTGAGCGGGCGAGGCGCGTCGGGTGGTGGATAACCCTCGCCGTCGCCTCGCTCCTCACCGTGATGTGCATCTGCCTGCTGTTCGCGGCGATCCGCAACGACCGCTCGATCTCCGGCCAGCTCGGCACGGCGACGGCCACGGTGGACTCGGTGGCGTTCGATCGCACGATCATCCACTTCGAGACCCCGGACGGCATCGTCCACAGCCCGGCCAACGGAGTCCTCTACCCGGACGGCTTGGCCGCGGGCCAGCTGGTCCGCATCGAGTACGACGCGACGGACCCGGAACTGGCCCGGGTAGCGGGCCGCTCGGCGACGCTGACGCTGCTGCCGCTGGGCAGTTTCGTGTTCTTCACGTGGCTGGTGGCGGGGCCGCTGCTGTGGTGGATCCGGCGCCAGAACAAGCGAACACCGGTCGAAGCCGCGGCCTGACCGGCAAACATCCCCCACCACACCCAGGGGGGCGTGCCCTGCTCCAGTCTATCGGCACCTGGTCCCCCGAAGGGGTGACGCGGTGAATCTGTGGACAACCGCAGCCGATGTGGACAACTCAGCCGACCTGGACAACTCAGCCGACCTGGACAAATCAGCCCGGCTGGGCCCTCTCCAGCCATCGGCTCCGCGTGATCTCGTACTCGACCTCACCCTGTTCGGTGCCCGGAAGCACGTCGGTGAAGTCCTCCGCCGAGGTGAACGCGCGGGCGAACGTCAGCCCGGCCGACGCCATCGTCGCCCGTGATGGCGTGTTGACCGCCATCGTCTGGGCGAAGATCCGGTCCAGCCCCAGCTCGGAAAAGCCGTACCGCAGCAGCTCCCGCGAGCCCTCCCCGGCGTAACCCTGCCGCCAGTGCCGGCGCAGCAACCGGTACCCCAGCTCAGCCTCGCCCTCGACCGAAGGCTGGTCCGGTCCCTGTGGTGGCCGCAGGATCCACCAGCCGACGAAGTCCTCGCCGGCGAAGCCCATCCAGAAGCCGAAACCGGGTGAGACGGCCATCCGGCGCCGGTGCGCGGCCTCGACCTCGGCCCGGGTGGCCGCCCGGCCCGTCAGGTACCGCATCACCTCCGGGTCGGAGTCCAGCTCGATCTCCAGCTCGAGGTGCTCGTCGGCCAGGGGTACGAGCGTCAGGCGCGCGGTGTGGAGGGTGGGCATGTCCCGATCTTCACAGCGCGCGCAACCCGTTTCAGCCCGCGTGGGCCGTCTCCTGCCACCAGCCCAGCACCTCGTCCGCCACGCCCGGGGCCGCCACCAGCAGGCCGTCCGTCGGCAGCGCCGTGTCTTCGCCGTGCCGGTCCAGCACCACCGCGCCCGCCTCGATGGCCATCGCCACCGAGCCCGCGACGTCCCACTCGTGGTAGCTGTGCAGCACCGCCGCCGCCGCGTGGCCCAGTGCCACCTGCGCGATCGACAGCGCCGCCGAGCCCAGCACCCGGACGCCCGCGTGGGCCGCCGCCGCGCGCTCGATGAACTCGCCCATCCCCGGCCACGGCCCGCGCCGGGCGAACTCCGTGAACACCAGCGCGCCCGCCGTGACACAGCGGTCGGTGAGCCGGACCGGGGTGCCGTTCGCGCGGGCCCCCCGGCCGCGCGCCGCGGCGTAGATCTGGGCCCGGTACGGGTCCGCCACCACCCCGACCACCGGGCCGGCCGCGTCCACCAGCGCCAGGCTGTAGGCGCACCACGGCACCCCGGCGACGTAGTTCGCGGTGCCGTCCACCGAGTCGACGACCCAGCGGTACTCCGCGACGTCCGCGCCGTGGTCGGCGCCGAACTCGTGGCCCACCACCGGGATGCCCGGGAACTCGGCGGTCAGCACGCGCCGCGTGTGCCGCTCGAGGATCCGGTCGGTGTCGGTGACCCAGTCGAACGGCGAGTCGAGCGTGGCCGGGTGCGCACCCCGGCCGGCGGTCGCGGTGATCACGTCGGTCGCGTCGTTGGCCAGGCGCCCGGCCACTTCGAGGGCCCTCGACAGCAGGCCGGGCTCCACGGGCCGCGGCGGCCTGGAGGACAAGAGGGTCATGCCTGCTTAGTCTGGGCCCCGCTGGTTTCCGGGACACGACCTTGAGATGACATGTCGTGGCCGATCTGTTCCGGCAGCGTTGGCCGCGGTGTCACGCGGTCGCCAGGATCGGGTGCGATCGTCGGGGACGTGCGAGTCGCGATAGTCACCGAAAGTTTCCTGCCCCAGGTGAACGGCGTGACCAACTCCGTCCTGCGGGTGGTCGAGCACCTGCGCGAACGCCGGCACGACGTGCTGATCATCGCGCCCGGCCCCGGCCCGGACTCCTACCGCGGCGCCCCGGTGGTCCGGATCCCGGCGCTCGACTTCCCCGGCGTGCACTCGCTGCCCATCGGCGTGCCGACGCGCACCGTGCTGACGGCGCTGGCCGCGTTCGGCCCGGACGTCGTGCACCTGGCGTCGCCGTTCGTGGTCGGCGCCCGCGGGCTCGCCGCCGCGCGACGGTTGCGGGTGCCCTCGATCGCCGTCTACCAGACCGACATCGCCGGTTTCGCGTCCGCGTACGGCTTCGGCCTCGCCGCGCGCGCCGCCTGGCGCTGGGTGCGGCGGCTGCACTCCCGGGCCGACCGGACGCTGGCGCCGTCCACGGACTCCGTCGAGCAGCTGCGGCGGCACGGCGTGCCGCGGGTGCACCGCTGGGCGCGAGGGGTCGACATCGACCGGTTCTCCCCGGCGCACGCCGACGCCGCGCTGCGGGCCGAGCTGGCGCCGAACGGCGAGCTGCTGGTCGGTTTCGTCGGCCGGCTGGCGCCCGAGAAGGAGGTCGACCGGCTGGCCGCACTGGCCGGCGTCCCCGGCATCCGCGTGGTCGTCGTCGGCGACGGACCCGACCTCGAAAGCCTCCGGGCGCAGCTCCCGGACGCGGCCTTCCTCGGCGCGAAGTACGGCGACGAGCTGTCCGCCGCGTACGCGAGTTTCGACGTCTTCGTCCACACCGGACCGCACGAGACGTTCTGCCAGGCGGTGCAGGAGGCGATGGCGTCCGGCCTGCCCGTGCTCGCGCCCGACGCGGGCGGCCCGAAGGACCTGGTGCTGCCCGGCCGCACCGGCTACCTGCTGCCCGCGGACCGCGAGCACTTCGGCCCGGCGCTGCTCGAGAAGATCGACGCCCTGCGGGACGCCGCGCTGCGGGCGAGGCTCGGCGAGAAGGCGCGCAAGGTCGTGCTCGGACGGACCTGGCCGGCCGTCTGCCACGAGCTGGTGGGGCACTACGAAGCGGTGCAGGGCCGAGCCGCGCGCGCGGCTTGAGCCGTGCACATCGTCCAGCTCGCGAACTTCTACGGCCCGCGCTCGGGCGGGCTGCGCACGGCGTTGCACCACCTCGGTGCCGGCTACGTCGCGAGCGGGCACGTCGTGACGCTGGTGGTGCCCGGCACCCGCTACGCCGACGAGGTGCTGCCCACCGGCGTCCGCCGGTTTTCCCTGCCCGCGCCCAAAATCCCGGGCACCGGCGGCTACCGCGCCGTCGATCCACACCGCGTCCGCGCCGTGCTGCGGAAGCTCGAACCGGACCGGCTGGAGGTCTCGGACCGGCTGACGCTGCGGGGGATGGGCGGCTGGGCGCGGCGTCACGGCGTCCCCAGCACGGTGATCTCCCACGAGCGCCTCGACCGGCTGCTGGAGCAGTTCCTGCTGCCCGAGCCGGTGGCGCGCCGCGTCGCCGACGTCGCCAACCGCCGGATGGCCGCGAGCTACGACACGGTCGTCTGCACCACGGCGTTCGCGCGGGCGGAGTTCGACCGGATCGCCGCGCCGAACGTCTGCCGCGTGCCGCTCGGCGTCGACCTCACGACGTTCCGGCCCGCCATGCGCGACGACGGCTGGCGCGCCGATCTCGCCGGGGGAGCGGACGCCCTGATCGTCCACTGTGGACGTCTGTCGCCGGAGAAACACGTGGAGCGCAGCGTGGACACCGTCGCCGAGCTGACGGAGGCGGGCGCGCGGGTCCGGCTCGTCGTGGCCGGCGACGGCCCGCGACGCCGGGCGCTGGAACGCCGGGCGCGCGGCCTGCCGGTGACGTTCCTGGGGTTCCTGTCCGGCCGCGGCGACGTCGCGCGCCTGCTGGCCAGCGCCGACGTCTCCCTCGCGCCGGGCCCGCACGAGACGTTCGGCCTGGCCGCGCTGGAGGCCCTCGCGTCCGGGACGCCGGTGGTGGTCTCGGCGTCCTCGGCGCTGCGGGAGATCGTCCGGCCGGGCTGCGGGGCGGCGGTCGACGACCACGCGCCCGCGTTCGCCTCGGCCGTCACGAACCTCCTGGACCGACCGGAGGACCTGCGCCGCGCGGCGGCCCGGGCGCGGGCCGAGGAGTTCACCTGGCCCGCCGCGGTGGCCGGGATGCTGGCCGCCTTCCGCTGATGCCCAAGTCCGTGAATGCCACATCGAGGGACTTCACGTCCCTCGATGTGGCATTCACGGACTTCAGGACCGCAGGCGCAGGTAGCCGGGGTGGACGCCCGGCGTGAGGCCCTGCTGGTCCGCGATCTTGACCAGGAGGCCGTGCAGGACGTCGCGTTCGTCGTCGGTCAGCGCCGCGGTGACGGCCTGCTCGTGGGCCGCTCCGGCCTGGCCGATGCGGCCCAGCAGCGCGCGCCCGTCCTCGCTCGGCTCGACCGCGTAGAGGCGCCGGTCCTCGGCGTTGCGGCGCCGCTCGATCAGGCCGCGCTTCTCCAGCCCGTCGACCAGCGGGACCAGCCGGGTCGCCGGCGTGCCGAGCTGCTTGGCCAGCGACTGCTGGCTCTGCCCGGGCCGGGACGCCACGAGCCGCAGCAGCCCGACCTGCGCCGGCGTCAGGTCCAGCTCCGTCATCCGTTCGGTGAACTGCTGGGCGGCGTGCGCGCCGACTTGGGCGAGCAGGAACGCGCTGCCCAGCCGGGGTCTCCTCGCTTCCATGGCCGGAACGATAGTCGTTGACAATCCATTACACCGATGTAATGGTTTACGTCATGAAACGAATCGCGATCATCGCCTACGTCCTGTTCACCGTCGCCGGGGGCGTCCTCGGCGCCACCGGTACCCGCCCGGACTCGTCCGCGGCCGACGTCGCCGCCTACAACGCGGGCCACCACGGCCTGATCCAGCTGCTGGCGCTGGCCGTGTTCGGCGCCGGGCTGTCGCTCGCCACCTGGACCGCGGCCGCGAGACCGCCGAGCCTGGGCTTCGCCGGCGGCCTCCTCGCTTCGGGGAGCCTCGTGCTGAGCGGCCTCGCGACCTGGACGGCCGCGCAGAACCCCGAGTTCGCCCGGCCCCTCACGTCGCTGGCGTTCGCGGCGGGCGCGTTCGGCTTCGCGGTGCCGCTGGCGCTGCTCATCGCCGTCCTGGCGCGGACGACGCCGCGTTGGCTGGCGATCATCGGCTACGTGATCGCCGCGCTAGCCGCGTTGTCGGCGTTCGGCATGCTGACGCCGGTGCTCTACCCGCTGATCCCGGTCGGCCGCTTCGGCGGCCTGATCTGGCTGGTGCTCGTGAGCTTCCGCAAGACCAGCGACTAGATTCGAGCCATGTCACGCGCAAGCCTGGACAAGAACCCGCACGAAGTCGCCGCCATGTTCGACGGTGTCGCGGACGGGTACGACCGGGCGAACTCGTTCATGACCTTCGGCTTCGACCGGCGCTGGCGCACCACCACCGCCCGCGTGCTCGACGCCCGCCGCGGCGAGAAGGTCCTGGACCTCGCCGCCGGCACCGGGGTGTCCACCGTCGAATACGCCCGCGGTGGGGCCTGGTGCCTGGCCGCGGACTTCTCGTTCGGCATGCTGCGGGCCGGGCTGCACCGCAAGGTCCCGATGGTCGCGGCGGACGCGCTGAACCTCCCGTTCGCCGACGAGAGCTTCGACGCGGTGACGATCTCGCTGGCGTTGCGCAACTTCGTCGACACGAAGGCCGCGCTCACCGAGATCGCCCGCGTGGTCAAGCCGGGCGGCCGGCTGGTGATCTGCGAGGTCTCGACGCCGCCGTTCCCCCCGATCAGGTTCATCCACCGGCGGTTCATGCTGAAGCTGCTCACGTGGGTCGGCAAGCGGACGTCGTCCAACCCGGAGGCCTACTCCTACCTGGCCGAATCGATGCTGGCCTGGCCGGATCAGCGCACCCTCGGCGAGATCATCGAGAGCGCGGGCTGGGCCGACGTCGAGTGGTTGAACCTCACATTCGGCGTCGTCGCGATCCACCGGGCGCGAAAGCCTGCCTAAACTCGCGGTATGAGTCGTCGAAGCCCTGACCAGGACGCCGAAGTCATCGTCGTCGGCGCCGGACCGGCCGGGTCCACCGTCGCGACCTACCTCGCCCGGTCGGGCGTCGACGTGCTGCTGCTGGAGAAGACCGAGTTCCCGCGCGAGAAGGTCTGCGGCGACGGCCTGACCCCGCGTGGCGTCAAGCAGCTCATCGACCTCGGCATCGACACCAGCGAGGAAGCCGGCTGGGTGCAGAGCCGCGGCCTGCGGATCCTCACCGGCGACTTGACGCTGGAGTTGGACTGGCCGGACCTCACGAGCTACCCGCCGTACGGCGTTTCCCGCACCCGCCACGACTTCGACGACCTCCTCGCGAAGCTCGCGGTGAAGGCGGGCGCGCGGCTGTACGAGCGCACCACCGTCACCAGCGCCATCACCGACGCGACCGGCCGCGTGGTCGGCGTCGAGGCGAAGGTCGGCCCGGAGCGCACGCCGGTGAACTACCGCGCGCCGCTGGTCCTGGCCTGCGACGGCGTCTCCGCGCGGCTCGCGCTGAGCGTCGGCATCCAGAAGAACGAGAAGCGCCCGATGGGCGTCGCGGTGCGCCAGTACTACAAGAGCCCGCGTCACGACGACCCGTTCATCGAGGGCCACCTCGAGCTGTGGGACCGCTCCGACCCGCGTGACCCGAAGCTGCTGCCGGGCTACGGCTGGGCGTTCCCGCTCGGCGACGGCACGGTGAACGTCGGCCTCGGCATGCTCTCGACGTCGGCGTCGTTCCGGAACACCGACTACCGCGCGCTGCTGCGCCAGTGGCTCGACGGGACGCCGGAGGAGTGGGGCTACCGCGAGGAGAACGCGATCGGCAAGGTCGGCGGCGCCGGCCTCCCGATGGGCTTCAACCGCACCCCGCACTACCGCGACGGCCTGCTGCTGCTCGGCGACGCGGGCGGCATGGTCAGCCCGTTCAACGGCGAGGGCATCTCGGCGGCGATGGAGTCCGCGCAGATCGCGGCGGAGGTCGTCGTCCAGGCCCTGGCCCGGCGCGAAGGGCCTTCGCGTGAGCGGGCGCTGGAGGCGTACCCGCGCGCGGTGCGCGAGCTGATGGGCGGCTACTACCAGCTGGGCAACGTCTTCGCGAAGATCATCGGCAAGCCGAAGATCATGCACGCGGCGACCAAGTACGGCCTGCGGATCAACAAGATCCTCCCGCTGGTCTACAAGGGCCTGTCGGGCTGCTACGACGCCAAGGGCGGCGACGGCGTCGACCGCCTCATCTCGGCCCTCGCGAAGGCCACACCCTCCCCGCGCTAGGCCTCAATCTCCGGTCGAGGGCGGCACTTTCACGTGAAAGTGCCGCCCTCCTTCGCGCGCGGACACTCGACCGGCGTAGCAAGTTGGCCGTGCGGTCAGTGGGATAGATCACAGGTCAGCGCCCTGTTTGTCCGGTCGTGCCGTGATCATGAAACGTCTTCGCGCAGGTCGCACGCGCGTCGTTGCCGGGCCGTGACAACGATGGCGGCGGAAGTTAGGGCACCCTTATAACACGGGGGCCTAGGGACAAGAATGTGAGTCGCGTCCTACACTCCCCCCATGCTTTGTGAATCGCTTCACATCCACGACGAGTGGCTTGTGAACTATTTCACAAGCTGGCCCGAACGCAGCCACGGGCCGTAAGGAGACCCTGACCCTCGGCGGTGTGACCCAGGTCCCTTAGGGTGCCGACGAGGCTGAGCGGTTCCCACCACAAGCAAAACCGCAGCGGCGCGGAAAGGATGGCGAAGACCCCGTGCTGATGTTGCCCGTGCTGACCCAAACGGACGCAGTGAACCTGGCGCAGCAGGCCCCGAGCCTGAAGCCCTACCTGCCCCTGGTCCTTCTGTTCGTGCTGGCGCTGGCGTTCGCCGTGCTGTCGGTGCTGCTGGGCCCACTGGTCGGCCCCAGCCGTTACAACAAGGCCAAGCTCGAGGCGTACGAGTGCGGCATCGAACCGTCGCCGCAGCCGCTCGTCGGCGGCGGCCGGATGCCGGTGGCGTACTACATCACCGCGATGCTGTTCATCCTGTTCGACATCGAGATGGTCTTCCTCTACCCGTTCGCCGTGCAGGCGGACGCGCTGGGCACCTTCGGCCTGGTGGAGATCCTGCTGTTCATCGCGACGGTCGGCTTCGCGTACGCCTACGTGTGGCGGCGCGGCGGCCTGGATTGGAACTAGACCCATGGGCCTCGAAGAGAAACTCCCCAACGGCATCCTGCTGGCCAGCCTCGAAGGCCTCGTCAACTGGGCGCGGAAGAACTCGATGTGGCCCGCGACCTTCGGGCTCGCCTGCTGCGCGATCGAGATGATGACCGTCGGCGGTTCCCGCTACGACATCGCCCGCTTCGGCATGGAGCGCTTCAGCGCGACGCCGCGCCAGGCCGACCTGATGATCGTCGCCGGCCGCGTCACCCAGAAGATGGCCCCGGTCCTGCGCCAGATCTACGACCAGATGGCCGAGCCCAAGTGGGTCCTCGCCATGGGCGTCTGCGCCTCCTCCGGCGGCATGTTCAACAACTACGCCGTGGTCCAGGGCGTCGACCACATCGTGCCGGTCGACATGTACCTGCCCGGCTGCCCGCCGCGGCCGGAGATGCTGCTGGACGCGATCCTCAAGCTGCACGCCAAGATCCAGGACGAGCCGATCAACGCCCGCCGGGCCGCGATCCGCGCCGCCAGCGGCGCCCGCACCGAGCTCGTCGCGTCCTCGATCAAGTACGCGAAGAAGTAGAGCGATGACTGAGACCCCAGAACCCGGCGGCGAGCAGTCCAGCGCCGATCGCCCCACCGAAGACGGCCTCGAGCCGCGCGGTACCCGGCCCGCCGAACCCGTCGTCACCGGCCGCGAACGCCAGGGCATGTTCGGCGTGCACGGCACCGGTGACACCTCCGGCTACGGCGGCGTCCGGCTGCCGGCCTACAACCCGGCGCCGGCCGAGCGGCCGTACGGCGGCTGGTTCGACCAGTTCGCCGACGAGTTCTACGCGGCCCTGTCGGACAACAAGGTCCCGGCCGAAGCGATCCTGCAGACGACGGTCGACCGCGGCGAGATCACCTTCTACGTCGCCCGCGAGCAGCTGCCCGCGATCGCGAAGGTCCTGCGCGACGACGGCGGCCTCCGCTTCGAGCTGCTCAGCTCGGTGTCCGGCGTGGACTACGGCGTCGACGTCCCGCAGCGGCTGCACTCGGTGTACCACTTCACGTCCCTGACCTACCGCCGCCGCATCCGGCTCGAGGTCTCCCTCGACGTCGACGACGCGCACGTGCCGTCGCTGGTCGGGATCTACCCGACCGCCGACTGGCAGGAGCGGGAGGCCTGGGACATGTTCGGCATCGTCTACGACGGCCACCCCGCGCTCACCCGCATCCTCATGCCGGACGACTGGGACGGCCACCCCCAGCGCAAGGACTACCCGCTCGGCGGGATCCCGGTCGAATACAAGGGCGCGGAGATCCCGCCGCCGGACCAGCGGAGGTCGTACTCGTGACCATCGATGAAGGCACTGCCGAAACCCCCGAATACGCCGATTCTCGCGACACGACCGAAGGCCGCGTCTACTCGGTGTCCGGCGGTGACTGGGACGACGTCGTCGCCGACGCCCAGCACGACGAGCGCATGGTCATCAACATGGGCCCGCAGCACCCGTCGACGCACGGCGTGCTCCGGCTCGTGCTGGAGATGGAGGGCGAGACCGTCACGCAGCTGCGGTCGGTCATCGGCTACCTCCACACCGGCATCGAGAAGAACTGCGAGTACCGGACCTGGACCCAGGGCGTCACCTTCGTGACGCGCATGGACTACCTGGCCCCGCTCTCGACGGAGATGGCGTACTGCCTCGGCGTCGAGAAGCTGCTGCAGATCGAGGCCCCGCGCCGCGCGCAGCTGCTGCGCGTGATGCTGCTGGAGATCAACCGCATCGGCTCGCACCTGGTCTACATCGCCACCGGCGGCATGGAGCTCGGCGCCACCACCGCGATGACGCTGGGCTTCCGCGAGCGCGAGGTCGTGCTGCACCTGCTGGAGCACCTCACCGGCCTGCGGATGAACCACGCGTTCATCCGCCCCGGCGGCCTCGCGCAGGACATGCCCGCGGACTACCGCGAGAAGGTCACCGAATTCGTCAAGACGATGAAGGAACGCCTTCCGCTGTACGACAAGCTCTTCACCGGGCAGCCGATCTGGCGCAACCGGCTCAAGGGTGTCGGGTACCTGCCGGTCGACGCGTGCCTCGCGCTCGGCGTCACCGGCCCGGTGCTGCGGTCTGCCGGCCTGCCGTGGGACCTGCGCAAGACCGAGCCGTACTCCTGCTACGAGGAGTTCGACTTCGACGTGCCGGTCGACAACGGCGCGGACTGCTGGTCGCGGTACCTGATCCGGGTGCACGAGATGCACGAGAGCCTCAAGATCATCGAGCAGTGCCTGGAGAAGCTCGAGCCGGGCCCGGTCATGGTCGAGGACAAGAAGGTCGCCTGGCCCGCGCAGCTGTCCATCGGCAGCGACGGCATGGGCAACTCGCTCGAGCACGTCAAGAAGATCATGGGCCAGTCGATGGAGTCCCTGATCCACCACTTCAAGCTGGTCACCGAGGGCTTCAAGGTGCCGGCCGGGCAGGTGTACACCTCCGTCGAGTCGCCGCGCGGCGAGCTGAGCGCGCACCTGGTGTCCGACGGCGGCACGCGGCCGCTGCGGGTCCACGTGCGCGAACCGAGCTTCGTGAACCTGCAGGCGATGCCCGCGATGTCCGAAGGCGGGCTGGTGGCGGACGTGATCGCCGCGGTCGCCTCGATCGACCCCGTCATGGGGGGAGTGGACCGATGACTTCTTCAACCGCAGTCCCGGAACCGGGGCCGAACGCGGCCGACCGGACGCACGCCGCGGCCGGTGGCGACGTCGACGTGATCGCCATCGCGCCGGATCCCGCGGTCGCCGAGGGAATCCTGGCGGAGACGCCGCTCGAAGACATCTTCGACGAAGGCGTGTATTCCCGGGCGCAGGAGCTGATCGCGCGTTACCCGATGTCCCGCTCGGCGCTGCTGCCGCTGCTGCACCTCGTGCAGTCGGTGCAGGGGTACGTCAGCCAGGAGGGCATCGCGTTCTGCGCGCGGCAGCTCGACCTGTCCGACGCCGAGGTCAGCGCGGTCGCGACGTTCTACACGATGTACAAGCGCCGTCCGTGCGGCGAGCACCTGGTGAGCGTCTGCACGAACACGCTGTGCGCGGCCATGGGCGGCGACGCGATCTACAAGCGGCTCCAGACGCACCTCGGTTCCGAGCAGGAACCGCTGGGGCACAACGAGACCGCGGGCACGCCGAACGAGCCGGGCTCGATCACCCTCGAGCACGCCGAGTGCCTCGCGGCCTGCGACCTCGCGCCGGTGATCCAGGTCAACTACGAGTACTTCGACAACCAGACCGAGGACAAGGCCGTCGCGCTGGTCGACGCGCTGCAGGCGGGCAAGAAGCCGGCTCCGACGCGCGGTGCCCCGCTGAGCAGCTTCAAGGGCGCCGAGCTGCAGCTCGCCGGGTTCTTCCCGGAGGACGAGCGCCAGTACCGCACGGACGTCGACGGTCCTTCGCAGGCCGTCGAAACCCTGCGGGGTGCGCAGATCGCGCAGGAGCGCGGCTGGGTCGCCCCGGTCGCCCAGGACGTCCCACTGCCTGCTGTGCCTGTTAAAGATGGGGAGAAGAAGTAATGGCAGATCCCATTACGCCGGTCCTCACGAAGCGCTGGCTGTCGCCGAACTCCTGGCAGATCGGCACGTACGAGGCGCTGGAGGGCTACACCGCCATCCGCAAGGCGCTCGCCGGCACGCCGGAGCAGCTCGTCCAGCTGGTCAAGGACTCGGGTCTGCGCGGCCGCGGCGGCGCGGGCTTCCCGGCCGGCATCAAGTGGTCGTTCATGCCGCCGAACTTCGACAAGCCGCACTACCTGGTGATCAACGCCGATGAGGGCGAGCCCGGGACGTGCAAGGACATCCCGCTGATGATGGCGGACCCGCACTCGCTCATCGAGGGCTGCATCATCGCCTCGTACGCGATGCGCTCGAACCACTGCTTCATCTACGTCCGCGGCGAGGCGCTGCACTGCATCCGCCGGCTCAACGCGGCCGTGCGCGAAGCCGAAGCGGCGGGCTACCTGGGCGAGAACATCCTCGGCTCGGGCTTCGACCTCAAGATCACCGTGCACGCCGGCGCCGGCGCGTACATCTGCGGTGAGGAGACGGCGCTGCTCGACTCGCTGGAAGGCCGTCGCGGCCAGCCGCGGCTCAAGCCGCCGTTCCCGGCCGCGGCCGGTCTGTACGCCGCGCCGACCACGGTCAACAACGTCGAGACCATCGCGAGCGCGCCGTTCATCGTCAACGGCGGGTCGAGCTGGTTCCGCGAGATGGGCCGCGAGAAGTCGCCCGGCCCGAAGATCTACTCGATCTCCGGTCACGTCGAGAAGCCCGGCCAGTACGAGTGCCCGCTCGGCACCACGCTGCGCGAGCTGCTCGACATGGCGGGCGGCATGAAGGACGGGATCCCGCTCAAGTTCTGGACCCCCGGCGGCTCGTCCACCCCGATGTTCACCGCCGAGCACCTCGACGTTCCGCTGGACTTCGAAGGCGCGGCGGAAGCCGGGTCGATGCTGGGCACGACGGCCGTCCAGGTCTTCAACGAGACGGTGTCGGTGCCCTGGGCCGTGATGAAGTGGACGCAGTTCTACGAGCACGAGTCCTGCGGCAAGTGCACGCCGTGCCGCGAGGGCACGTACTGGCTGGCGCAGATCCTCGAGCGGATGGTCGAGGGCCACGGCACCGAAGAGGACATCGACACCCTCCTCGACGTCTGCGACAACATCCTCGGCCGGTCGTTCTGCGCCCTCGGTGACGGCGCGGTGTCGCCGATCACCAGCGGCATCAAGTACTTCCGCGACGAATTCCTGGCTCTGTGCGAGAAGAACCGGCACGAAGAGACCAAGCCCGAACTGGTGGGAGCGCAGGCATCATGACGATCGCCCCCGACAAGCCCGACACGGCTGCGACGCCGGTCCCCGAAGGCCACGTGAAGCTGGTCATCGACGGCGAAGAGGTCATCGCCCCCAAGGGCGAGCTGCTGATCCGCACGGCCGAACGCCTCGGCACGGTCATCCCGCGGTTCTGCGACCACCCGCTCCTCGACCCGGCGGGCGCCTGCCGCCAGTGCCTGGTCGAGGTCGAGATGGGCGGCCGGCCGATGCCGAAGCCGCAGGCGTCCTGCACGATGACCGTCGCCGACGGCATGGTCGTCAAGACGCAGCTGACGTCGGCGGTCGCCGACAAGGCCCAGCAGGGTGTGATGGAGCTGCTGCTCATCAACCACCCGCTGGACTGCCCGATCTGCGACAAGGGCGGCGAGTGCCCGCTGCAGAACCAGGCGCTGGCCCACGGCCGCACGGAGTCCCGGTTCGTGGACACCAAGCGGACGTTCCAGAAGCCCCTGCCGATCTCTTCGCAGGTGCTGCTGGACCGGGAACGCTGCGTGCTCTGCCAGCGCTGCACCCGGTTCTCCCGCGAGATCGCCGGCGACCCGTTCATCGAGCTCCTCGAACGCGGCGCCCACCAGCAGATCGGCACGGCGGAGACGGCGGACGTCCTCGACCTCGCGTCGCGCACGACGTCCGGTCAGCCGTTCCAGAGCTACTTCTCCGGCAACGTCATCCAGATCTGCCCGGTCGGTGCTTTGACGAGCGCGGCCTACCGGTTCCGCTCCCGCCCGTTCGACCTGGTGTCCGCGCCGAGCGTCTGCGAGCACTGCTCGTCCGGCTGCGCCGAGCGGACCGACTTCCGCCGCGGCAAGGTCCAGCGCAAGCTGGCCGGCGACGACCCCGACGTCAACGAAGAGTGGATCTGCGACAAGGGCCGCTTCGCCTTCCGCTACACCAGCGCCGAGGACCGCATCCGCCGGCCGCTGGTCCGCAACCGCGAGACCGGTGAGCTGGAAGAGGCGTCCTGGACCGACGCGCTGCGCATCGCCGCCGCCGGCCTCACCGAGGCCCGCGGCAACGGCGGCGTCGGCGTCCTGCCCGGTGGCCGGCTGACCGTCGAGGACGCCTACGCGTACTCGAAGTTCGCCCGCGTCGCCCTGCAGACCAACGACGTCGACTTCCGCGCCCGCGCGCACTCGGCCGAGGAGCTCGCGTTCCTCACCTCGCACGTCGTGGGCGTGACGCCGGAGTCCGGCGTCACCTTCGGCGAGATCGAGCGGGCCCGCACAGTGCTGTGCGTGGCGTTCGAGCCCGAGGACGAGGCGCCGATCGTGTTCCTGCGGCTGCGCAAGGCGGCCCGCAAGAACCGCACCCGGGTCGTCCACTTGGGACAGTGGACGACGTCGTCGGTGCGCAAGACGTCCGGCGAGCTGCTCGCCTGCGTCCCGGGCCAGGAGCCCGCGGCCATCGAAGGCATCGCCAAGCACGCACCGGACCTCGACGAGGCCCTGAGCGGTGAGAACGCCGTTGTCCTCGTCGGCGAGCGCGCCGCTTCGGTCCCCGGCCTGTTCTCGGCGCTGCACGACCTGGTGGAGCGCACCGGCGTCCGGCTCGCGTGGATCCCGCGCCGCGCCGGTGACCGGGGCGCGCTGGAGACCGGCTGCGTGCCGGGCCTGCTGCCGGGCGGCCGCCGCGTCGGCGAGGACGCCGCGCGCGTCGCCGTCGAAAACGCCTGGGGCGTCCCGCTTCCGGCCGCTCCGGGCCGCGACGCGACGGAGATCCTGAAGGCCGCCGCGGGTCGTGAGCTCGGCGGCCTGGTCGTCGGCGGCGTCGACCCGTACGACCTGCCGGACCCGGACCTCGCGCTGCGCGCGCTGGACAACGCCGGTTTCGTCGTCAGCCTCGAGCTGCGGCCGAGCGCCGTGACCGAGCGCGCGGACGTCGTGCTCCCGGTGGCCGCGTCGGACGAGAAGGCGGGCAGCTACCTCAACTGGGAGGGCCGCACCCGCCCGTTCGACATCACCATCGAGGGCACCGGCTCGCTGCCGGACTGCCGGGTGCTCGACACCCTCGCCGTCGAGATGGACACGGACCTGTTCACGCAGACGCCGGCCGCCGCGCGCGGGGACTACGAGAAGCTCGGCGCGGCCTCCGCGCTGCGCTGGGGTCACGTCGAGGCCGCGACCGGGGGCGCCACGGTTGCCCCGGGTGCCGGCCAGGCGGTCCTGTCGACCTGGCGCCAGCTGATCGACAACGGGTCCCTGCAGGACGGCGAGCCGCACCTCAAGGGCACCCAGCGCAAGCCGGTCGCGCGGTTGTCCGCGACGACCGCCGAAGGGCTGGGCGCGTCCGTGAAGGTGAGCACCGAACGCGGCGCGATCACGCTGCCGATCGAGGTCGCCGACCTGCCCGACGGCGTGGTGTGGCTGCCGGGCAACTCCGACGGCTCCGCCGTGGCCAAGACGCTCGGTGCCGGTCACGGCGCCGTGGTGAACCTCGCTGGGGGTGAACTGTGACACCGATGCTGACCGAGGTCGCCGTCGGGAGTGTGCCCGACGCGGCGACGCGCGCGGCGCTGCTGGCGGACGACCCGTTCTGGATGATCGCGCTGAAGTCCGTGATCATCCTGCTGATCGGGCCGATCTTCACGATCCTGCTGATCGTCTGGGAGCGCAAGGCCGTCGGCCGGATGCAGAACCGGCCGGGCCCCAACCGCGTCGGCCCGAACGGCTACCTGCAGTCCCTGGCGGACGCGCTGAAGCTGCCGTTCAAGGAACAGATCATCCCGGACACCGCCGACCGCAAGGTGTACTTCCTCGCCCCGGTCATCTGCGTGGTGCCGCCGTTGATCGCGCTGGCGGCCATCCCGTTCGGCCCGGTGGTCTCGATCTTCGGCGAGCGGACCGTCCTGCAGCTGCTCGACCTGCCGGTCAGCCTGCTGGTCGTGCTGGCCTGCTCCTCGATCGGCGTCTACGGCATCGTGCTCGCGGGCTGGGCGTCCGGCTCGCCGTACCCGCTGCTCGGCGGCATGCGCTCGGCCGCCCAGGTGATCTCGTACGAGATCGCGATGGGCCTCTCGATCGTCGCGGTGATCCTGCAGGCCGGTTCGCTGGACCTGGCCGACATCGTCGCCAAGCAGCAGCCGGTGTGGTTCCTCTACCTGGTCCCGAGCTTCGTGATCTACCTGATCTCGATGGTCGGCGAGACCAACCGCGCCCCGTTCGACCTCCCGGAGGCCGAGTCGGAGCTGGTCGGCGGTTTCCACACCGAGTACAGCTCGATGAAGTTCGCGATGTTCTTCCTCGCCGAGTACGTCAACATGGTGATCGTCTCGGCGTTCGCCACCACGCTGTTCCTCGGCGGCTGGATGGCCCCGTGGCCGCTGTCGCTGATCGGGAACAACGTGCTCAACACCGGCTGGTGGCCGGTGCTGTGGTTCTTCGCGAAGATGTTCGTCCTGCTCTTCGGGTTCATCTGGCTGCGCGGCACGCTGCCCCGCCTGCGCTACGACCAGTTCATGCGCCTGGGCTGGAAGGTCCTGGTCCCGCTGAACCTGGTGTGGATCGTCATGGTGACCTTCGCGAAGGTCATCAGCTGGAACCCCGCGTCGATCATCATCGCCGCGGTCGCGATCTTCATCGTCCTCGCCCTGTTCTTCTACGTCCGCGCGTCGGGCCGCGAAGAGGAGAGCGAAGTCGTGCCGGTGACCGGTGGCGGGTTCCCGGTGCCGCCGCTCGACCTCAAGGTCCCGCAGACCACTCCGCGTCAGAAGGCTTTGGCCAAGGCCGAGGCGAAGGCGGCCCGGCGCAAGCCGGCAGCCGTCGGTACCGCAAAGGAAGGAGCGCAAGATGGGGTTTCTTGATCCCGTCAAGGGCTTCGGCGTCACCTTCGGGATGATGTTCAAGAAGGTCGCCACCGAGGAGTACCCGGAGGCCGGCGCGCCGGCCGCCCCGCGCTACCACGGCCGGCACCAGCTGAACCGCCACCCGGACGGCCTCGAGAAGTGCGTCGGCTGCGAGCTGTGCGCGTGGGCGTGCCCGGCGGACGCGATCTTCGTCGAGGGCGGTGACAACACCGAGGAAGCCCGGTACTCCCCGGGCGAGCGGTACGGCGCCGACTACCAGATCAACTACCTGCGCTGCATCGGCTGCGGGCTCTGCATCGAGGCGTGCCCGACGCGGTCGCTGACGATGATCAACTTCTACGAGCTGGCCGACGACGACCGCCAGCGGCTGATCTACACGAAGGAAGACCTCCTCGCGCCGCTGCTGTCCGGCATGGAGCAGCCGCCGCACCCGATGCGGCTGGGCGAGAACGAGCAGGACTACTACGTCAACGGGCCACAGCTCGAAGCACGCTTTTCAGCTGAGAGCTCATCAACACAGCTGGCGCGCGGGGAGGGTACGAAGTGATCACCGCACTCCTGGCCCAGGCACCCACCGGTGCCGCCGCGGGCGTGACGACCGGTGAGGCCATCGCGTTCTGGATCCTCGGCCCGGTCTGCCTGCTCGGCGCGCTCGGCATGATCTTCTCCCGCAACGCCGTGCACTCGGCGCTGTGGCTGGTGCTGACCATGCTGAGCCTGGGCGCGCTGTACATGATCCAGTCGGCGCCGTTCCTCGGCTTCACGCAGATCATCGTCTACACCGGCGCGATCATGATGCTGTTCCTGTTCGTGCTGATGCTGGTCGGCCGCGAGAGCTCCGACTCGGTCGTCGAGGTGCTGCGCGGTCAGCGGCTCGCGGCGACCGTGCTGGGCATCGGCCTGGCCGCGCTGCTGGCCACCGGCATCTACCGGGCGCTGGACAACGTCACCCCGGCCGTCCCGCTCGACTCGGCGACGTCCGCGGGCGGCGGGCCCAAGGGCCTGGGCCGGCTGATCTTCACCGACTACCTCTTCCCGTTCGAGCTGACGTCGGCGCTGCTCATCACCGCCGCGGTCGGCGCGATGGTGCTGGCCTTCACCGACCGGCACGCCAAGGGCGGCAAGAAGACGCAGAAGGAACTGGTCGTGGCGCGCTTCCGCGGCGAGCACGACCGGCCGTCGCCGCTGCCCGGCCCGGGTGTCTTCGCCACGGCGAACTCGGTGTCCACCCCGGCGCTGCTGCCGGACGGCTCGGTCGCCCCGGAGTCGCTGTCGGCGATCATCGAGTCCACCTCGGCGATCGAGCTGGCGAAGGAACGCAAGCTCGTCGCGGACGACCGCCCGCACCCGGACGCGCACGCGCTGGTCGGTTCCGAAGGTGCTTCGGAAGGGGAGAAGGAATGACCCCCACGTACTACCTGCTGCTCTCGGCGCTGCTGTTCTCGATCGGCGCGGTCGGCGTGCTGGTGCGCCGCAACGCGATCGTCGTGTTCATGTGCATCGAGCTGATGCTGAACGCGGTGAACCTCTCGCTCGTGACGTTCGCCCGGATCAACGGCAGCCTCGACGGCCAGATCATGGCCTTCTTCGTGATGGTCGTGGCCGCCGCCGAGGTCGTGGTCGGGCTGGCGATCATCATGGCGATCTTCCGCACCCGGCGCTCGGCCTCGGTCGACGACACCAACCTGCTGAAGTACTAGGAGACACCGAGTGACCGCATCATCGTGGCTGCTGGTGGCCCTCCCTGCCTTCGGCGCGCTCGTCCTGCTGCTCATGGGCAAGCGCGCGAAGGGCTGGGGGCATCTGCTCGGAACAGCCACCGTCACCCTGGCCTTCGTCTGGGGCCTGATCCTGTTCTTCACCGCCGACACGGGCCAGACCACGGACACCAAGCTCTACTCGTGGATCCCGGCCGGCGCGCTGCAGATCGACTTCGGGCTCCGGGTCGACGCCCTGTCGCTGACGTTCGTGCTGCTCATCACCGGCGTCGGCATGCTGATCCACTTCTACTCGATCGGCTACATGGCCGACGACGAGGCCCGGTACCGCTTCTTCGCGTACCTGAACCTCTTCGTCGCCTCGATGCTGATCCTGGTGCTGGGCAACAGCTTCGTGACGCTCTACCTGGGCTGGGAGGGCGTGGGTCTCGCGTCCTACCTGCTCATCGGCTGGTACCAGGGCCGCCCGTCCGCCGCGACCGCGGCGAAGAAGGCGTTCCTGATGAACCGCGTCGGTGACGTCGGGCTCGCGCTGGCGATCTTCATCATGTTCAAGTACGCCGGTTCGACCGGCTACGCGCAGGTCTTCGACGCGGTGGGCGCCGGCAAGTTCCCGCCGGCCGCGATCACCGCGATGGCGATCTTCCTGCTGCTGGGCGCGTGCGGTAAGTCCGGCCAGTTCCCGCTGCAGGCCTGGCTCCCGGACGCGATGGAGGGCCCGACCCCGGTCTCGGCCCTGATCCACGCGGCGACGATGGTCACCGCGGGCGTCTACCTGGTGGCCCGCTCGCACGACATCTTCAACGCCACCGAGGACGCGCGCCTGATCGTCACCTTGGTCGGCACGGTGACCCTGCTGATCGGGTGTGTGATCGGCTGCGCCTACGACGACATCAAGAAGGTCTTGGCGTACTCCACGGTCAGCCAGATCGGCTACATGATGCTGGCCGTCGGCATCGGGCCCGCCGCGTACGCGCTCGGCATCATGCACCTGGTGGCGCACGGCTTCTTCAAGGCCGGGCTGTTCCTCGGGGCCGGTTCGGTCATGCACGCCATGAACGACGAAGTCGACATGCGCAAGTTCGGCGGCCTCCGCAAGAAGATGCCGATCACCTACATCACCTTCGGCCTCGGTTATCTCGCGCTGATCGGCTTCCCGCTGCTGTCCGGTTTCTGGACGAAGGACGCGATCATCGAAGCGGCTTTCGCCCAGGAAGGCTGGCGCGGCTGGGTCATGGGCGGCGCGGCGCTGCTGGGTGCCGGGCTGACCGCGTTCTACATGACCCGCCTGATGGTGATGACCTTCCACGGCAAGGAACGCTGGAAGGAAATCAAGAGCGCCGACGGCCGCGACTTCCACCCGCACGAGTCCAAGCCGATCATGTGGGTGCCGATGGCGATCCTCGCGGTCGGCTCGGTCGGCGCGGGCGCGTTCTTCTCGCTCGGTGACCGGTTCAAGAACTGGCTGGCTCCCGTGGTCGGCGAGGCACCGGAAGCCCACCTGGCGATCGACAAGTGGCTCATGTCCGGGATCGTCGTCGCGGTCTCGCTGGCGGGCTTCCTGGCCGCGTACCTGATCTTCCGCCGTCCCGTCCCGGTCGAGCGGCCGGAGCGCGTCTCGTTCGTCACCCGCGCCGCCCGCAACGACCTGTACGGCAACACCCTCAACGAGACGCTGGTCGCCCGTCCGGGCACCTGGCTCTCGCGGGCGCTGGTCTTCGTCGACAACCGCGGCGTCGACGGCGCGGTCAACGGCCTCGCCGCCGCTCTCGGCGGCGGCTCCGGCCGGCTGAGGCGGCTGCAGACCGGGTTCGTCCGGTCCTACGCGCTGTCGATGCTCGGCGGCACGTTCCTGCTTCTGGCGGCTCTCCTGCTGGTGAGGTTCTCCTGATGACCTGGTTGCTGATCCTCATCCTGGTGCCGCTGGTCGGCTCCCTGGTGCTGGCGTTCCTCAAGGGGAACGACCGCGCCGCGGTGCTGGCCGCGCTCGCCTTCTCGATCCTCGAGTTCCTGCTGATCATCCCGTTCTGGCTCAGCTACTCGCCGTCCGGCGCGCGGCTGCAGATGACGTCGAGCTTCGATTGGATCCCGAGCTTCGGGGTGCACATCGCGTTCGGCACCGACGGCATCTCGCTGATCATGATCGCGGTGATCGCGCTGCTGGTGCCGATCGTCGTCGGCGGGCTCGGCACGATGGACAAGCTCCCGCCCGGCCGCAGCGCCGGCGGGTTCCTGTCGCTGATCCTGCTGCAGGAGGCGCTCACCATCGGCGTCTTCGCCGCGACGGACGTCTTCCTGTTCTACGTGCTGTTCGAGATCATGCTGATCCCGATGTACTTCCTCATCGGCGGTTACGGCGGCGCGAACCGGCAGTACGCGGCGGTGAAGTTCTTCCTCTACTCGTTCCTCGGCGGCCTGATCATGCTGGCCTCGGCGATCGGGGCGTACTCGCTGGCGGACAAGAAGCTCGGCCACGGCACGTTCGACTGGGCCACGCTGGTCACGGTCGTCCGGGACGCGCCGCTGAGCACGCAGATCTGGCTGTTCCTCGGCTTCTTCCTGGCGTTCGCGATCAAGGCGCCGCTCGTGCCGTTCCACACCTGGCTGCCGGACGCGGCGGGGGAGGCGCCGATCGGCGTCGCCGTCCTGCTGGTCGGTGTGCTGGACAAGGTCGGCACGTTCGGCTTCCTGCGCTACTGCCTGCCGATGTTCCCGGACGCGAGCCGGACCCTGGCGCCGCTGGTGCTGGTGCTGTCGGTGATCGGCGTGCTGTACGGCTCGATCCTCGCCGCGGGGCAGCGGGACATGAAGCGGTTCATCGCCTACGTCTCGATCGCCCACTTCGGCTTCATCTCGCTCGGCATCTTCGCGTTCAACGAGCAGGCGATGATCGGCTCGGCGACGTACATGCTGAACCACAGCCTCGCGACCGGCATGCTGATCGTGGTGATCGGCCTGGTCGTCGCGCGCGGCGGCTCGACGAAGATCTCCGACTACGGCGGCATGGCGAAGGTGACCCCGCTGCTCGCGGGCCTGTTCCTCCTCGCCGGGCTGTCCACGCTGTCGCTGCCGGGCACCAACTCGTTCGTCTCCGAGTTCCTGGTGCTCATCGGGGCCTTCGTGGACCAGCCGGTGTACACGATCCTCGCGACGGTCGGCATGGTCCTGGCCGCGGCCTACGTCCTCTGGCTCTACCAGCGCGTCATGCAGGGTCCGCTCCGCGGAGCGGCCCTGGTGCCGCCCGCCAAGGGCGGCGGGGCCACCCCGGCCGGCGTCGAGTCGGGTGGCGCCGTGGCCACCGCGACCGTGACCGAGCCGGGCGCGACCAAGGTGATCAAGGACCTGAGCGGCCGGGAGATCGCGATCCTCGCGCCGCTGGTCGTGCTGATCATCGTCCTCGGCTTCTACCCGAAGCCGGTGCTCGACACAGTCACCCCGACGGTGCAGCAGACGCTGTCCGCGGTTCAGGGAGGCAAGTAACCCGTGCTCGACATCCTCCTGACCCAGGCGCCGGAACCACCGATCGCGACGCCGTCGGTCGACTACAACGCCGTGCTGCCGGTGCTGATCATCTTCGGCGCGGCCTGCCTCAGCGTGCTGGTGGAAGCGTTTGCCTCGAAGCGCTCGCGGTTCGGCACGCAGGTCGGGCTGAGCCTGGTGGCGATCCTCGCGGCCGGCGGCTGGCTGATCAAGTACGCGCTCACCGACGCGCCCGCGGGCGGCGTCAAGACGTTCAGCGGCGCGATCTCGATCGACAAGCCGGCGCTGTTCCTCTGGGGCACGCTGCTGGCCCTGGCGGTCGGCGCGGTGCTGCTGATCTCGGACCGCGTCGTCGAGCCGGGCGGCGCGCTGGTCGCGCAGGCCGGCATCCGCCCGGGCACGGTCCAGGACCGCGCGCAGACGGCGACGACCATGCAGACCGAGGTCTTCCCGCTGACGCTGTTCGCGCTCGGCGGCATGATGGCGTTCACCGCGTCGAACGACCTGCTGACGATGTTCATCGCGCTGGAAGTGCTGTCCCTGCCGCTGTACCTGATGTGCGGCCTGGCCCGGCGTCGGCGGTTGCTGTCGCAGGAGTCGGCGGTCAAGTACTTCCTGCTCGGCGCGTTCTCCTCGGCGTTCTTCCTCTACGGCCTCGCGCTGCTGTACGGCTACGCGAACTCCGTGAAGCTGGGCGACATCGCCGCCGCGGCGGCCGGTTCGGACCGCTCGGACACGCTGCTGTTCGCCGGCCTCGGCCTGCTGGTCGTCGGCCTGCTGTTCAAGGGTTCGGTCGGCCCGTTCCACACCTGGACCCCGGACGTCTACCAGGGCGCGCCGACCCCGGTCACGGCGTTCATGGCGGCGTGCACGAAGGTCGCCGCGTTCGGCGGGATCCTGCGCGTGCTGTCGGTGGCGTTCGGCTCCACGAGCTGGGAGTGGCGCGGCGTGCTCTGGGGCGTCGCGATCATCTCGATGCTGATCGGCGCGGTGCTGGGCCTGACCCAGACCGACGTCAAGCGCATGATCGCGTACTCGTCGATCGCGCACGCGGGCTTCCTGCTCATCGGCGCGATCTCGATCACCGAGAACGGCCTGTCGAGCACGCTGTTCTACCTGCTGTCGTACGGCTTCACGACGCTGGCGGCGTTCGGCGTGATCAGCCTGGTCCGCGACTCGTCGGGCGAGGCAACGCACCTCTCGGCGTGGGCGGGCCTGGCGAAACGGTCGCCACTGGTGGCCGCGGTGTTCACGTTCCTGTTGCTGGCCTTGGCGGGCATCCCGTTGACGTCGGGCTTCGTCGGCAAGTTCGTCGTGTTCTCGGCGGCGCTGTCCGACGGAATGGCCCCGCTGGTGGTCATCGCCCTGGTGTTCAGCGCGGTGGCGGCGTTCTTCTACCTGCGCGTGATCGTCCTGATGTACTTCTCCGAGCCGGCCGCGGACGGCCCCACGGTGACGATCCCGGGCTTCGGCACCGGAACGGCGATCTTCCTGGGCACGGCCGTGACGCTGGTCCTGGGCTTGGTCCCGGCATTCGCCCTGTCATGGGCGGGCGCGGGCGGCTTCGCTTCCTGAGTTCGTCTTCCAGGGCCGTCACTCTCTCGTTGAGGGTGGCGGCCCTTTCAGTTGTCCAGAAGTGCTGCGACCTTCCGCCCCAGCACGACGGGATCCCCGGGCATGACGCTGATGAACTGATCGGCCACCCCGATCCCAACCCGCCCGGCATCGACGTCGAGGTAGCCGAAAGAGCCGTCAGCTTCGACGCGAAGCCCCTCTTCCCGCTTGGCGGCGTAGAACTGCCCGATCCCGCTGTGCTTCTGTTTCACGAGCTCATCGAGCTTCTGCGCGGCCCGGCTGCGGCCCGGGGCGTCGTCGAACACCTCGCTGCCGGGCTGGTCCCGAAAGTCCTGCTGCGACAGGGAAAACGGCTTGATGGCCGCGGCCGCGCAAGGCGGCAGGTTCGCGATGAGCGCGTCGACGGGATGGGTATCAGGCGAGACACCCCGGAGCCAGACGCGCTCACCCTGACAGAGCGCGGTGACGGCGGTCCGCCCTTGCACGGCGACAAGGACCCCGATCTGTTCCCGCTGGTCCCGCGCGTAAGCGAAGAACTCGACCGCGGGCCGGTCGAGCAGGTGCAGAAGATCGTCGAACTCGGGCGTGAAGCCGTCGCCCTGGGTGAAGCCGTATTCGGAGAGCTCTTCAAAGGCCCGGCGATCAGTGTGTTCCCTGATGGACGGCGGAATGTAGCGCAACCCACCGGCGAAGACCGGATGCGGATCCCCGCAGCCCGCGGTACGCATGGCCGTGAGCAGGTTGCCGAGAGACAGTTCGGCCTTGAGCACCACGTGCTTCGTTCCTCCAGGCGCCTAAGACTTGGGCCGGCTTTCCCCGATCACGGGCGGCATGGGCTTCTCGGTGAATCCACCGAAGGTCTCGTCGGGATCGGGATTCTTCAGGTAAGGAGCGGACTTCTTCTCTTTGTCGTCATCTTTCGCTCCACGCCCGCCGGCGGGGGAGCCCATGGGCACTCCGTTGGCACCGCGAGCCCCGGCAACACCGCGGACGGCGGGTCGGCCGGGCAGGCGCTCTTCGGGAACCCGGGCGCCGGAGCCGGGACCGCGTTGGGTGATCCCGCCGGTGTTCGGGCCACTGGTGTTCGGGCTGCCGCTCCGGTAGCCGCCGGTGCCGGGCCCGCTGCCGGTCCCGGTGCGATATCCGCCGACGTTGCCTGGCCCGCTTCCAGTCCTTGATCCGGTACCAGCGCCGGTGCCGGTCCCTGGCCCGAACCCACCGGTGCCTGGTCCGAAGCCTCCGGACCCGCTGTCACCGCCGTACAGCTGGCTACCCGACCCACCGCCGAGATTGCCAAGGGACTGCCCGGTAGGCCCGAACTGATACCCCCCATCCTGAGCAGCAGCAGGCGGAACGTAGCTGTTGGCATGAGTGGTATCGAAAGCACCACTCCCAGGAGCCTGCCCCGGAACCTGATAAGACCCTTGCCCTTGATCACGCCCAGACTGGACGTCCTGGCCGTAGACGTCCCGATTCCGCCCGGCCGAGACGTCCCGATCCTGCCCGAAAACCCCGGTCTGCCCAGGATTACGAGCCCACTCACCAGCATCGGTAGCGGTCCGCCCGGTAGTGGTCTTACCCTGAGTATCCTGCCCCGGAGTAGCCAAGGAAATAGGGGCGCCGGAGTCATCAATCTGCGCGTACTGGGAAGGCATCAGCCCACCATTGGAGGCACTGGCGGAGTGATAAGCCCCAAAAGCCTCGATGTTCCCCTGACTATCAGCCTGCCACCCGGAAACCTTGGAGTTGTAGGACTGCCCATCCCCAGTGAGAACATTGTAGAGATCCCCAGAAGTCATCTCAGGCGGCCGAGGCGCAACAGGCTTGACGGAATACTTGGCAGTCCCAAAAGCATCCATCTGAGCACCAACGGCAGTCCGAGCAGTCTCGAGATGAACAGCATCATCAGCGGCAGCTTGAACAAGGGGAAGCGTGGCATCGGCAGCAGAGTCCCCAGCGCCGCCTTGCCACCCACCCATGGTCTTGGCCCGCAGAGCACTGATCCGCTGAGCCCGCTCAACCATCCGGTGAGTCAACTGCCCAGCCCCATCTTGCGCATCAGCCAGCGACCCGATGCCCGCACCACCAGTGACCTGCTCATAGATCTCCGCAGCAGTCAAAGGACCTTCGGCAACCATCAGCTGCCTCCACGAAGGTTGCTCAGCACGTCGGAAGCGACTTCGCGTGCCGCTTCACATGGGTCTTTCTTACCAATGTTGTCTTCTGACTGGGCAACGGTGATATCAACTGTTTGTTGATCGCTGGTGCCGATGGCGATCTGACACCTGCCATGATCGGCTCGATCGTCGGCGAGTCCATAGGCTGCGACCGGAAAGCCGTCCACTGGGCTGAGCGGCATGAAGAACCGATAATCGGCCTGATATACGCTGGTCAGGCCGCGCTTGTCGACGTTGTTGAAAATAATGAGGATCGAGGCTTGCGTGCCCTCATCCGGGTGGATGCTGCAGCTTGGACCCGCCGGAGAGTTCAGGTCTGGCTTGGGTGTCACGCCCGCCCCCAAAAGTCGAGTGATCTGATCGGCGGTCAACGCGTCGCAGGGTGCGTCCCTGAAATGGCTGATATCGATCGGTGATTCAACTCGGGGTATTCCGGATCCAGGTAGCTCTGTGTCCGAGTTTGATGGTGAAGTCTGGCTTGTGGAGGAACTCGAGGGAGAGGCGGTTCCGCCCTTGGTCGTCGTGCAAGCTGAGAGAAGCACTAGCGATGCGCAGAGCGGGATGAGTATGCGGCGCATCAGAGACTGCCTCCGGTTCGCTTCACTTCCGTGGTCTGAGTGTCTTCGGCGGTCGCGTACTTGCCGAGAGCGGCCCTGAACTTTTCCGCCATCGAGCGACAGTACTGGCTGCGCGCCGTCAACGTTTCGTGTAGCGCTTCGCCTGAAGCCCTCACTCGTTCGGCATTGCCTCCGCTTGCGTACTCAGTGCCCGGGCCTTCAGTTCGCTGCAGCAGTGCCGCGTAGCTCAGATCGTCTTCGAACTCGCTTGCGAGGTCGCTCCACTCCCTGACCAGTTCGTGCAGCGTCGCTTCGTCGTACTGGAACCCCGCCCCACCCCCGCCGGAGCCGGAACCCGAGCCAGGACCGGAGCCGTACGAGCCCGCGTGGGGGGTTCCGTTCGGCCCCGGTAGCTGCCAGTCCTTGCTCGGGTCGTAGACCTCACCCACGGCCCAACACCACGTCAGTCACGTCAGCTCTCCCCTAGCTTGCACAGTGCTTCACCCCGAGCACCCTGCGTATCCGACGGCTCGAACCCTACCAGGGTTCCCCATCAGCTCAGCCAGGCAAGAAACCCCAGCTCAGGGGGCCTAGGGCGTCGGCGCGCAGGATGTGTGGCCCAGGATCACCTGGCCCGTCATGCCCGATGCCAGGAGGAAGTTGATGCGCAGCATCGTCAAGCCGATGCTGCCGTCGCCCGGGAGGTTCTGGATGTTGAACACCGCGTTCGCCAGCACCGTTCCGTTCGACTTCTTGAGCGGCACGACATACCCCACCGGGACCGGGTTCGGCGGGTTCGTGATTCCGCTCATGCCGCCGTACGTCCAGCCGGCGTTCGTCTGGGTGTGTGTTGCCGTGCAGGTCACCTTGAACGTCGACAACTTGATCCGCGGGCCGCCCGCGCTCACCAGTGCCGACAGCTCGAAGTTCTTGCCCGTCGCCGTGGATGTCGTTGTCGTGGCGGACGTCTTCGGGTCCGTCACCGTCGTCGCGCAGGACGAGGTGCCGCCGCCGAACGTGATTCCGTTCTTCGACACCGTCTGGGCTGTGGCTGTCTTCGGGCCGCTCACCGAACACTGGCCTTGCACCGGCACCTTGATCGTCGCGTCAACCTTCGTGAACTCGGCGGAGCCGATCTGGGCCACGCCCGGCTGCGGCGCGGCCTGCGCCGGGACGCCCACGGCGAGTCCGGCCACCAACAGCGTTCCGGCGAGCCCCGCCCGCCTCGCGATTGTGCTGCGCATGTCGCTGCCTCCTTGCTGACCGGGAGAGCTGTCGGGTTCGGCAGTTCTTCCACGTCGTGAATATCCGCCTGTCCGACGCGTCCGTTGCGCCCGAAACCGCTGATCACCCCTTCGTGGATCATGAACCACCCGGTGGATAATCCCTTCGGTATCCGGATACAGCTCTGTATATTTACGCCCATGCCGACCTACCGCGTCCTTGTCCGGGGCAAGTTCGACCGGCCCGCGCAGGCCGTCCGCGAAAAGCTGCTCGCCCGGCTGACCTCGGACGACGCCGCCGGGCCCGTCTTCAGCGACGAAGGCTCGCTCACCTACAGTCACCACCTCGGCGGCTTCAGCTTCCGCGTCCAGGTCGACGTCGCATCGGGTGACGAAGCCCACGACCAGGCCGAGCTGATGGTCATGGAGCTGCTCGAGCGTGAGGGCTACCCGTTCCGCGACCTGGTCGTCAGCTCGACCTGCCTGGACGACGTCAAGATCCGGCGCCGCTGACCCGCGTCGTCACCACGACGGCGCCGGTCAGCACCGTGCCCGCCAGCGCGCTGCCCAGCTCGCGGGTTATGCCCTGCAGGCCCGAGCCGACGCCGGCGCGTTCGTGGGGCAGCCCGCCGCGAGCACCACCGTGGCCGAGGCGTACCACGGATACGGCGTCGCACTGTCCGCTGTGGACAGTGCCGCCAGGCCGAGCGCGACGATCACCAAGCCGGACGCCGTGAGCAGGCGGGGGCGGACGCGGCCGGCCAGCGCCACCGTCACGCGCGGGCCGAAGAACAGCGTCACGGCCATCGGGAGCAACGCCAGGCCCGCCAGGAACGGCGAGAAACCCTTGCTGTGCTGCAGGTACTGGCCGTTGAGGTAGAACATCCCGACGAACGTCGCGACCAGCGCGAGGCAGTGCGCGCGCAACGCCGGGATCGCGAACAGCCGCGGGTCGAGCATCGGGTGCGTGATCCGCAGTTCGACCACGCACCACGCGCCGAGCAGGAGCGCGGCCGCGGCGAACGCGCCCAGCGCCGGCGCTCGCCCAGCCCGCCGACGGCTCCGACGTGATGCCCAGCAGCAGCGCCACCACGCCAGCCGTGAACAGCAGCGCGATCGGCCGCGGGTGGACCGGCGTGCGCGGCACGAACAGTCCACAAAGGACCAAGACAGCCAGTGCCGGCGGTGCGACGCCGAAGAACAACGCCCGCCACGAGCCCGTCTGCAGCAGCGCGCCGCCGCCGACCAGGATGGCCAGGCTCGCCGGCATCACCGCGGCCGCGCCGACGCCGCTCAGCACGCGGCCAGCCAGCACCAGCGTGACGTCGTTCGCGCACCCGGACAGCGGTGCGCCCGCGGTGAAGGCGCCGAGTCCGCCTAGCAGAATTCCCTTGCGGCCGAGGCGATCCGCGGCCGCGCCCGCCGGGATCAGCAGGCAGGCGAAGGCGACGACGTAGCTGTCGACGACCCACGGCAGCGCCGTCGGCGACGGGTGCAGCGGGCTCGCCGACAGCAGCGGCACGGCCAGGTTGATCGCCGCGACCATGCCGACGACCGTGACGACGCACAGCGCCATCAGTGTCGTGAGCAGGCCTTGCCGGACGCGGGGGAGGGTGTGTTCCAGCCGGTCAACGCTAAGCAGGGCTAAGTACTGCGTCCAGTGCAATCTTGACACCTAAGCTTTGCGTCGAACGCCTGGTCGAACGCGCTCGCGGCATGCTCCGCGACTCCGGCGAGTTCGACCTCGCGACGCTGCAGCGGACGTTCGTCCTGCGCGCCAACGACTCCCTGGTCAGCCAGCTCGGCCCCGGCCTGATCGCGGCGGCCCGCGCCGCCGCGCCCGGGGTGCGGCTGCGGTTCGTCGCGGAGGGCGAGGAGGACGTCCAGCCGCTGCGTGACGGCCGGATCGACCTTGACCTGGGGATGATCGACCTGCCGGACTCCGAGATCGTCGTCGAACAGCGGCTCGCCGCGCAGCCGCACCTCGTGATCTCCCGCCGCGGCCGCACCGAAGCGCCGTTCGACGCGGTGCTCGCCGAGCACGGGCTGAGCCGCGACGTCGTGGCCGTCGTCCCGACGCCGACGGCCGCGTTGAACCTGGTCCTGGCCTCGGACCTGGTCTGCCTGGCCACCAGCGGCTTCGCGGCCCGCGTGACCGACGTGCGGCCGCTCCCGGTACCCGCCGACCTGCCCCTCCGGCCGATGGCGCAGGCGTGGCACCCGCGCTTCGCGAGGGACCCCGGTCACCGGTGGTTGCGCGCTCGGGTGCGCGACGCGGCCCCGACCGGCTGACGATGTCATGTTCGTCACCGTTTCCGCTGGACAGCGGGTAAACGGTGGCGCGGGGTAGCCACTACGCTCAGGGGAGAACCCGACCGGTGCACGAGTAGAGCGGAGCCGACGTGTCTGTGCCTTCCCCAGCCCCCGGGGCGGGATCCCTCCCCGCTGCGCCGGGTGGCGCCCTCGAGGACCTGCGCGCGTCGGTCGGCCTGCAGATCGCCGACGAAGCCCTGCTGCGCGCGATCGCCGCCGGGCTGGCCGACGTCGAGAAGCTGCTCCGCGACGTCGTCAGCAGCGACGTCCAGGCCGTCCACGACGCGGCGCTGCACCTGGTCGAGGCCGGGGGCAAACGCTTCCGTCCGCTGTTCACGCTGCTGTCCGCGCAGTTCGGGCCGAAGCAGGACGACCACGTCGTGATCGCCGCCGCCGCGGTCGAGCTGGTGCACCTGGCCACGCTCTACCACGACGACGTCATGGACGAGGCGGACATGCGCCGCGGCGCCGAGAGCGTCAACGCGCGCTGGGACAACACGATCGCCATCCTGACCGGCGACTTCCTCTTCGCCCACGCCTCGCGGCTGGTCGCCGACCTCGGCACGGACGCGGCGCGGATCATCGCCGAGACCTTCGGCGAGCTGGTCACCGGCCAGATGCGCGAGACCGTCGGCCCCGGACCGGGTGACGACGCGGTGGCGCACTACCTGACCGTGATCGCCCAGAAGACCGGCTCGCTGATCGCGACGTCCGGCCGCTTCGGCGGGATGATGTCCGGCGCCCCGGACGAGTACATCGAGGCGCTGCGCCGGTTCGGCGACATCATCGGTACGGCGTTCCAGATCTCCGACGACATCATCGACATCGCGTCGCCGTCCGACGAGCTCGGCAAGGCGCAGGGCACGGACCTGCGCGAAGGCGTCCGCACGTTGCCGATGCTGTACGCGCTGGCCGACCCCGGGACCGATCCCCGGCTGGTCGAGCTGCTGTCCGGCCCGATCGCCGACGACGACCTGGTCGAGGAGGCGCTGGCGCTGCTGCGGGTCAGTAGTGGACTCGAACGCGCACGCGTCACCCTTTCCGACTACGCTCAGCGCGCGCGTGCCGAGCTCACCGCGCTGCCCGCGTCACCCGCTCGTGACGCGTGCGAGTCGGTTGCCGCTTACCTGGTAGCGCGCACGCACTGAACTAGGGGCAGGGATAGATGTCCATTTTCGGACAGGTTTGGCTGTGGAGCCTGGCGGCTTTCTTCGTCGGGGCACTGCTCACCTGGCTGGTGCTGGTGCTACCGCTTCGCAAGAGCGTCCGCAAGCTGGAGAGCGCGCTGGCCCAGGCCCACGCCGACGCCGCGCGCACGCCCGCGAACGCCACCGGGCTGGCCACGCCGGGTACTGAGGTCTACACGCGACCGGAGCCGTCCTACGACGAGAGCCGGTACAACGCGAGTCCGTACGAAGAGGCCCGGCCGCAGGAGACGTCGTACCCGGGGACACTGGTCGCCGCGTCGCCGGTGAACCGCGACGACGTCCACGACGACATCGACGCGGACTTCGCGGAGCTGGACTCGCAGGTGCCGCCGCGGACCCCGCCGGTGGACGACTACCGGCCGGAGCCGGAACCGGAAGACGTCTACCCGGCGTCCGCGACCCAGGTCATGGCGCCGGTCGCGGAACCCGAGCAGGACGACCCGTACCGCGCGGCCGCGTCGGAGTACCTCAGCCCGGAAGACGACGAGCAGTACGAGCCCGCGCCGGCGCTTTCGCAGCTGGAGCACCAGCTCGAGCCGGACACTGGTGGGTCGCTGTTCCAGCCGCCGGCCGCAGCGCACGCGGCGGACCCGGACTGGTTCGACCGCGAGCCGCAGTCGCAGCGCTCGGCGTTCGAAGAGCCCATGGAGCGCACCCGCTACATCGGCGAGCACCCGGGATCGGTCCGCAAGGAAGAGCCCCAAGAAGAGCTTCAGGAAGAACTCCAGGACGACCTCTCGGACGACTTCGAGGACGAACTCCAGGACGACGAGACGCCGCAGTACGCCTTCGCCGGTGACGAAGCGGCCGGTGGCGACCTGGACGTGCCGCCGGAGACGCCGGCCGAGGCGACGCAGGTGCTGCCGAAGCGCCAGCCGCGCGGTGTGGTGCGGGGCGGTTTCGACTCGCCGCAGCCGATCCAGCCGTCGATGCGCACGGTCGAGCGCCGCGAACCCGAGCTGACCGGCGCGCACAGCGGCTCGCTGTTCGAGCCGTCGGTGCAGCCGAACCAGACGGCCGTCGGCGTTGCGCCGGACGCGCCGCCGCCCCCGCCCGCCCGCGAGTCGGCCGAGGACTCCGTCCCGCCCGGCCCGTTCGGCCCCGGTTCGGCGATGCCGCGGCCCGGTGGCGGCCGGCCCAGCGACGGCTTCGAGGTGAAGGCGAGCGTCACGGCTTTGCGGTACTGCACCGACGAGTCCGAGCAGTTCCCGCGGATGGTGGCCGAGGTCTGGTTCCGCACCGCCGAGGACGCCGAGCGCGTCGGGTTCCGCCCGCTCACCTGAGTTCCTGATCCGTGAAGGCCGTCTCGCGAACCCGCGAGGCGGCCTTCACGGCGTTTCAGGCCGCTTGGAACAGGACCAGCGCGGCGCCGCCGGGATCGGTGACGACGACCAGCGAGCCGAACGGCAGATCCGTGCGCTCGCGCACGACCCGGCCGCCCAGCGCCACGGCCTTCGCCGCGGCGTCGTCCACATCGGACACCGGCGCGTAGGGCAGCCACTGCGGCGCGCGGTCGTCGTCCGGCGCGAGTTCGGTGAGGCCGCCCCACGGAGCTCCGTCCGCGGTGAACAGCGGTCCGCCGGACTCCCAGCCCAGCAGGTCGGCGAAGAACTTCTTGGTGCCGTCCACGTCGGACGTCCGGACGTCGAAGAACACGAAAGGTCGCATGACCTGAAACTTAGGACACGTGTCCTAATTCTGGCAACCCCCTGATGCCGTGAAGGCCCCCTTCCTGGCATCTTGAGCCGGTAAGGGGGCCTTCGCGGACCTTGCCGCAGCGGTTACGCGACCGTCCAGGTGTCCTTGCCGTGGAGCAGGCCCCGCAGGTCCGGCTTGCGGGCCGCACGGGCCTCCTCGACCTGGGCGCGGGCGCCGTCGTCGTAGGTCGGGCGCTCGACCTGGCGGAGGATGCCCGTCGGGACGTGGTTCAGGTTCTGGTCGCCGAGCCGGGACAGCGCGAACGCGTACGACGTGTCGGTGATCGCCGGGTCGTGCACGACGATGTTGTCTTCACCGATGTCGGCGACCTTCGCGACGTCCAGGCCGCCCCAGTCGCTGCGCTTGACGCCGAACTCCTGGTTCGGGCCGAAGCGGATCGGCTCGCCGGCGCGTAGCGGGATCAGCCGGGCGGCGGCCTCGTCGGCGTCCTTGAGGACGTCGAACGCGCCGTCGTTGAAGATCGGGCAGTTCTGGTAGATCTCCACCAGCGCCGACCCGCGGTGCTCCGCCGCGGCCTGCAGGACCTCGGTGAGGCCCTTGCGGTCCGAGTCCATCGCGCGGCCCACGAACGACGCCTCGGCGCCGATCGCCAGCGACAGCGGGTTGAACGGCGTGTCCACCGAACCCATCGGGGACGACTTGGTGACCATGCCCGGCCCCGACGTCGGGGAGTACTGGCCCTTGGTCAGCCCGTAGATCCGGTTGTTGAACAGCAGGATCTTGATGTTCACGTTGCGGCGCAGCGCGTGGATCAGGTGGTTGCCGCCGATGGACAGCGCGTCGCCGTCACCGGTGACGACCCACACCGACAGGTCCGGCCGCGTGGTGGCCAGGCCCGTCGCGATCGCCGGCGCGCGGCCGTGGATCGAGTGCATGCCGTAGGTGTTCAGGTAGTACGGGAACCGCGACGAGCAGCCGATCCCCGAGACGAACACGATGTTCTCGCGCTTGAGGCCGAGGGTCGGCAGGAAGGACTGGACCGCGTTGAGCACGACGTAGTCGCCGCAGCCGGGGCACCAGCGGACCTCCTGGTCCGACTTGTAGTCCTTGGCCGTCTGCGGTTCGTCGGTGGTGGGCACAAGGTCCAGACCGCCGAGAGTGGGCAGACCGATGTCGATTGCGGTCACTTCGCCGCCTCCGTAGCAATGCCGGTGATGATCTCCGAGAACAGGTTCTGCAGCTCTTCGGCCTTGAACGCCATCCCGGCGACCTTGGTGTGCGAATGGACGTCCACCAGGTACTTCGCGCGCAGCAGCAGGGAGAGCTGACCGAGGTTCATCTCCGGCACGACGACCTTGTCGTAGGCGCGCAGGACGTCGCCGAGGTTGGCCGGCAGCGGGTTCAGGTGCCGCAGGTGGGCCTGGGCGATCGGCATGCCGAGCTTGCGCACCCGGCGGCACGCGGCGCCGATCGGGCCGAAGCTGGAGCCCCAGCCGAGCGCGAGCACCCGGGCCTTGCCGCCGCTCGGGTCGTCGACCACGACGTCGGGGACGTCGATGCCGTCGATCTTCGCCTGCCGCAGCCGGACCATCTTGTCGTGGTTGTCCGGGTCGTAGGAGATGTGCCCGGTCCGGTCGGCCTTCTCCAGCCCGCCGATGCGGTGCTGCAGGCCGGGCGTGCCCGGGATCGCCCACGCGCGGGCGAGCGTCTCGGGGTCGCGGACGTACGGCCAGAACTCGCCGGAGTCGTTGTCCGAGTTGGGTTCGGTCGCGAACTCGACACGCAGGTCGGGCAGCGTCTCGACGTCGGGGATCAGCCACGGCTCGGAGCCGTTCGCGATCGCGCCGTCCGAGAGCAGCAGCACCGGCGTGCGGTACTTCAGCGCGATCCGGGTGGCCTCGACGGCCGCGTCGAAGCAGTCCGCCGGCGACAGTGGCGCGACGATCGGCACCGGCGACTCGCCGTTGCGGCCGAACATCGCCTGCAGCAGGTCGGCCTGCTCGGTCTTGGTCGGCAGGCCGGTCGACGGGCCACCGCGCTGGACGTCGATGACGACCAGCGGCAGCTCCATCATCACGCCGAGGCCGATGGTCTCGGACTTCAGCGCGACACCCGGGCCGGACGTCGAGGTGACGCCGAGGGCGCCGCCGTAGGACGCGCCCAGTGCGGCGCCGATGCCGGCGATCTCGTCCTCGGCCTGGAAGGTGAGGATGCCGAAGTTCTTGTGCTTGGACAGCTCGTGGAGGATGTCCGACGCCGGGGTGATCGGGTAGGTGCCGAGCAGGATCGGCAGGCCGGACTGCTGCCCGGCGGCCACGAGCCCGTACGCCAGCGCCGTGTTGCCGGTGATCTGCCGGTAGGTGCCCAGCGCCAGCTTCGCCGGGGCGACCTGGAACGTCGTCGCGAACGACTCGGTCGTCTCGCCGTAGTTCCAGCCCGCGCGGAAGGCCAGGATGTTGGCCTCGGCGATGTCCGGCTTCTTCGCGAACTTCTCGCGCAGGAACCGCTCGGTGCCTTCGGTCGGCCGGTGGTACATCCACGACAGCAGGCCGAGGGCGAACATGTTCTTGCAGCGCTCGGCGTCCTTCTTGCCGAGGCCGGTGTCGGCGAGCGCGCCCTGGGTCAGCGTCGACATGGCGACCCGGTGCACCTGGTAGGGCTCGAGCGTGTCGTCGTCCAGCGGGTCGGTGGCGTAGCCGACCTTCGTCAGGTTCCGCTTGATGAAGTCGTCGGTGTTGAGGATGATCGTGCCGCCGCGCGGCACGTCGGCGACGTTCGCCTTGAGCGCGGCGGGGTTCATCGCCACCAGCACGTCCGGCCGGTCGCCGGGCGTGAGGATGTCGTAGTCGGCGAAGTGGACCTGGAACGAGGAGACGCCGGGGATCGTGCCCTGCGGGGCGCGGATCTCGGCGGGGAAGTTCGGCATCGTCGACAGGTCGTTGCCGAACGCGGCCGCTTCGGACGTGAAGCGGTCGCCGGTCAGCTGCATCCCGTCACCCGAGTCGCCCGCGAACCGGATGACCACCCGGTCCAGCTTGCTGATCTCGGTGGGCCTGGTCGCGGCGAGCGAGCCGTGACCAGCGCCGTTGCCGTTCGCACTCGTGCTCATGGGTCAGGGATTCCCTCTCTCCCGACGTTGCGGCCTTCGGTCGCTCTGCCCGGTGTCATGACAGTCGGGACACCAGGCCCTATCACGAGGTTAGCTCGCCCTTGACCACGATGTTCCCAGTGTCCCGAGTCCCGGACGACCTCTTCGCTGCGCTAGTGGTTCTTCTTTGCTGGTCCGACAAATACCTGTAACTGATGGTAACGGTTAACTGTCACGAGGCGTTGTGACGCGCATCTCCCGCGTCACGTCCACGTGGTGAGAACTCACGGGCCGGACCGGATCCGGGCCCGCATCGCCGCCAGCCGCTCGGCGAACTCCGGGGACGCCAGCGACGCCAGCTGCGGCTCGATCTCGACGTCCACGGCGTCGGCGTGCGCGGCCAGCGAGGCGGTCGCCCGCAGGCTGCGCTTGGTGGCCAGCAGGGCCTCGCGCGGCGCGGCGACGGCCGGAGCCGCCAGTTCCCGCGCGGCGGCGAGCAGGTCGTCGTGCCCGCCGTCGACCACGCGCAGCGCCAGCCCGGCGCGCGCGGCCGCCTCGGCGTCCAGGGGCTGCCCGAACAACGTCATGGCGGCGGCCTGCTGCGGGCCGGCCAGTCGCTGCGTCATCCACGTCATCCCGCCGCCGGGGTGCAGGCCCAGCTCCAGGAACCGCGCGACGAACTTCGCGCGCGGCCCGGCCAGCCGGACGTCCGCGGCGAGGGCGAGGTTCAGCCCGGCGCCGACGGCCGCGCCGCCGACCGCCGCGATCGTCGGCAGCGTGCAGCGCGCGACGGAGAGGAAGCCTTCGTAGATGGCGCGCAGGCCGGCCTCGTCGGCCGCGCCCAGCGCGGAGAGGTCGGCCCCGGCGCAGAACGCCGGCGGGGTCCCGGTGACCACGACGGCGTGCACCGACTCGTCCCGCTCCGCGGCCGCGACGGCGTCCGCGAGCTGCGAAGACAGCGCGAGCGTCAGCGCGTTGCGGCTGCCGGGCGCGTCGACGGTCAGCAGGGCGACGCCGCCCGCGTGCTCGCTGACGATGCTGTCGGTCATGGGAGTAAGGGTGGCACGAGGCGGTCGTCGCCTTGCTCGGGTATGACTGGAGGGATGGGGGAACTGGTCGGAGCCCTGGTCCGGGGGTTCATCGTGCTGGCGGGAAACGTCCTGACGATGATCGACACGGCCGAGCTCTTCGGAGCCCGTCGCCGATCGGCGCGACAGAGGGCGTTGAGCCGAGGCGAGCAGGCGAAGATCCCGTGCGTCCTACGCGACCCGACCCTCACGGACGGCCGAGAGCAGCAGGGCAGGCTCCTCGTGGGGCCGGGCCACGTCCAGTGGCTGGCCCCGGGGCAGCCGCCGGCGCCGTTCGAGCCGGGAGAGCTGACGATGCAGGCGGTGGACGAGCAGGCGGTCACGTTCAACGCGGGCCGCACGGAGCTGCGCCTGCACCCGGACGAAGCCCCGGCGGTGCTCCGAGCCCTGGGCAGCTGAGCTGCCGAAACTGTCGGTACCCGCCGCTACGCTGGAAGACGGGGGGCGCCGCCCCGCGCAGTTTCGCGCGACCGGCCTTCGAGCAGCCGGGAGGCGCGGCCAGCGCCGGATCCCGGGCCCGGCGAGCGGTGGATTTCGGTCAGTGGACGCTTCCGTGATCTTCGCGCTGCGGCAAAACACGACTGCCGACCGGCCGCGTCACGCCTCCGGCGTCGGCGGGCGTTCGAGCAGCCGGGACAGCACGACCGTCGACACCGTCCGGTCCACGATCTCCAGCCCGCGCAGCCGCTCCAGCGCCGTCTCCAGGTGGTGGATGTCGGCGGCCCGCAGGTGGACGATCGCGTCCGCCGCGCCCGAGACCGTGTACGCCGCGACCACCTCGGGCAGCGGTTCCAGCCGCGCGCGGATGCGCGCCGGTGTGATGTTGCCCTGGCACGTGACCTCGACGAACGCCTCCGTGCCCCAGCCCAGCGCCTCCGGGTCGACGACCGCCGTGAAGCCGCGCAGGATGCCGGTTTCGAGCAGCCGGTCGACCCGTCGTTTGACCGCCGGCGCGGACAGCCCGACGACCTTGCCGATCTCCGCGTAGCTCGATCGGGCGTTCGCCACGAGGCACGAAACGATTCGCTGGTCGATGGTGTTCACACGCAACACTTAGCACAGATACGCGCAGCGAACAGCGATTGATTGCGAGTTTCGGCCTCGCTTACCCTGCTTTCATGCAGGGATCACAGCCCTTGGCCGCTCGCGTACCGACCACCCGCCGATACCTGATGTGCCCGCCGCGGTTCTTCGCGGTGGACTACGTGATCAACCCCTGGATGGACCCGACCCAGCCGGTCAGCGCGGACGTCGCCGTCGCGCAGTGGACCGAGCTGCGTGACACCTACCGCCGTCTCGGCCACACCGTCGAGGAGATCGACCCGCAGCCGGGGCTGCCCGACATGGTCTTCGCCGCGAACTCCGGCACGGTCGTCGACGGCCGCGTCCTCGGCTCGCGGTTCCGCGCGCCGCAGCGCACCGCCGAGGCCGAGCACTTCCGCCGCTGGTTCGTCGAACACGGCTACCGCGACATCACCATGCCGGAGAAGATCAACGAGGCCGAGGGCGACTTCGCCTGGACCGGCGGCCTGCTGCTGGCCGGCACCGGTTTTCGCACCGACCCGGCCGCGCACGCCGAGGCGCAGGAGGTCCTCGGCGTCCCGGTCGTCTCGCTGAACCTGGTCGACCCGCGCTACTACCACCTCGACACGGCGTTGTTCGTGCTCGCCGAGGCGACCGACACGACGCGCGCGCAGATCGTCTACTACCCGGCGGCGTTCTCCGCGGGATCACGCCGCGTGCTCAAGCGGCTGTTCCCGGACGCCGTCCTCGCGACCGCCGCCGACGCCGAGTGCTTCGGGTTGAACGGGGTGTCCGACGGCCGGAACGTCGTCCTCCCCGTCGAGGCCACTCGACTGGGTGAACTGCTCGCCGAGCGTGGGTACGAGCCGGTCTACGTCGACATCTCTGAGCTGCGGAAAGCCGGCGGCGGGCCGAAGTGCTGCACGCTGGAAATCCGGAAAGGCTGATTGCCGGAAAAAGGGTGTAACTCACCCGTTTGCTTCCGCGATTAATCGGGGTAACAGCTCGACTACTCGCGGTGGCAGGGGGTGGAAGCGGTGGCGGTGAACTTCGCCATGCACGGGATCGGCCGGCCGGCTCGCCAGCTCGAGCCGGGGGAGAACGAACGCTGGGTGACGGTCGAGCAGTTCGACCGCATCCTCGACGCGGTCGAGGAACGCGCGGACGTCCACCTGACCTTCGACGACGGCAACGAGTCCGACGTCGAGATCGCGCTGCCCCGGCTCGTGGAGCGCGGGCTGACGGCGGAGTTCTTCCCGCTCGCCGGCCGTCTCGGGCAGCGCGGCTACCTCGACCACGACGCCCTGCGCGACCTGGCTCGTGCCGGCATGGAGATCGGCTCGCACGGCTGGGAGCCACGCGACTGGCGCCGCCTCGACGACCGCCATGCGCGCCGGGAGCTGACGGACGCCCCGAAGCTGCTGGGCGACCTGTGCGGCCGGCCGGTGCGGCGGTATTCGCTGCCGTTCGGCGCCTACGACCGGCGGGTGCTGGACCGGTTGCGGGAGGCGGGCGCAACGCGGGTGTACGCGAGCGACGGCGGCGAAACCAGCCGCGATGGGTGGCTGCAGCCGCGAACGGAGCTGAGACATGACCTCGACCAGGAGTGGCTGGACGGCGTGCTGTCCGGCGGCCGCCGGAGGGGACAGTGGATGCGACGGCTGTTTCGACGGGCAGACGGTTAGTCGGTATAACCGTCAGCCCGTCTTCCCGGTGGCCGGAACACGTCCCGAGCCGGTTCGCTGCGGCCGCGTCCGGTGAGCAGCGTTTTCGTCAAGTCCCGCCGGATGCTGGGAAATTCTCGTACCTCTGGGTCTTGAACCCGTCACCGTCCGGGGTGCATCCTGTGTGCTCGCCGCCGTAAGGAAAGTTTCCTAACTAAAGGGAGCACCAGGTATGCGGAAACTGATCCTGCTCGCGACCATGGCGCTGGCCGCGGCCGTGATGCCCTCGGCTCTCGCGTCGGCCGCCCCGGCTCCGGCTCAGGCCACCTCGGCGCAGACCGCCGCGGCGCCGGCCGCCGTCGAAGCCGGTCCGACCGCGGCGCAGCTGCTGGCCAAGACGAACAGCTGCACCCAGATCTCCAACGGCAAGTACAAGACGGACGAGGACGTCTCGGCCAAGACGGTCGCCGTCTGTGACGCCAATGGCGCGGTCTTCTGGAAGGCCGACATGGACATCGACTGCGACGGCCAGCGCACGACGCAGTGCAACGAGGACACCGACTGCTGCTACCAGGACGACACGGCGTTCCACCAGTCCGACGGCAAGCCGCTCAGTGCCGCGAAGCTGCCCTACATCGTCGTGCCGAGCTCGAGCAGCATCTGGAAGTACACCTCGTCGCAGCTGAAGGGCGGCGGCTCCTGCGCGGTGATCTACAACGGCAAGATCGAGTACGCGGTCATCGGCGACACCGGCCCGACCCAGATCATCGGCGAAGCCTCCTACGCGACGGCGAAGGATCTCGGCATCAACCCGGACCCGTCCAACGGCGGCACCGACTCCGGTGTGACGTACATCTGCTTCAAGAACTCGACCGTCTCCCCGATCGAGAACCACGCCAATGCGATCAGCAAGGGCGAAAGCCTCGCCACGACTTTCGTGAACAACAACTGACGCACGGCACCGCACGACACAGCCGGGGCCGATCCGTACAAGACACGGGCCGGCCCCGGCTGCTGTGCTGGGTCCATGAGCGAACTGCTGAAGCTGGCCAACATCGGCCCGGCGATGGTCCGCGACCTGACCCGGCTCGGCATCACCGAACCCGCCCAGCTCGCCGGGCGCGACCCGGTTGAACTGTACGAACGCCTCTGCGCCACCGACGGCCGCCGGCACGACCCCTGCGTGCTCGACACCTTCATGTCGGCGGTCGACCAAGCCGACGGCGCGCCGCCCCGGCCGTGGTGGACGTACACCCCGGAACGGAAACGGCTTCTCGGGGATCTTTCCGGGGGCCGCTGACGAGAACTGCGCCGAACGCGTTGCCCGTCCACCTGCAAGATGCAATTCCGGGGCGAATCGAGACGCGATTCTTACCGGAAAACTGTTGCGCCTCACGGCCGTCTCACGCATTACCCCGTTCGCGGCCCTCGCGGTAACGATCCAGGGGGGCTCGCCGACCAACTCATGGGTCGCGTGGGAAAAGCGGAGGTTTTGGCGTGAAGATCAGTGTCTTCGGGCTTGGTTATGTCGGGTGTGTCTCCGCCGCGTGCTTGGCGGGGCAGGGGCACCGGGTGGTCGGCGTGGACGTCAACCCGGTCAAGATCGACCTCATCACCGCGGGCAACGCCCCGGTGGTCGAGGAGCGGATCGGCGAGCTGACCGCCGAAGTCGTCGCGAGCGGGGCGCTGAGAGCCACGACCGACGTCGCGGAAGCCGTCGCCGACAGCGAGATTTCGCTGGTCTGCGTGGGTACGCCGTCGGCGCCGAACGGCAGCCTCTCGACGGTCTACCTCGAGCGCGTCGCCGAGGAGATCGGCGAGGCGCTCGCGAAGAAGACCGAGCGGCACACGGTCGTGTTCCGCAGCACGATGCTGCCCGGCACCTGCCTGGACCTGCTGGTCCCGATCTTGGAGAAGGCCTCGGGCCGCACCGCCGGGGTCGACTTCGGTGTCGCGGTGAACCCCGAGTTCCTGCGCGAGGGCAGCAGCGTCCGCGACTTCTTCGACCCGCCGAAGACGGTGATCGGCGAGTTCGACGCGCTCAGCGGTGACGCCGTCGCGGCGCTCTACGAAGGCCTGCCCGGCGCCGTCTTCCGCGTGCCGATCCCGGTCGCGGAGATGACGAAGTACGCCGACAACTCCTTCCACGGTCTCAAGATCGGGTTCGCGAACGAGCTCGGCTCGATCTGCCGCGCGCTCGGCCTCGACTCGCACCAGGTGATCGACGTCTTCCTCGCCGACACCAAGCTCAACATCAGCCCGGCCTACCTCAAGCCCGGGTTCGCGTTCGGCGGCTCGTGCCTGCCGAAGGACCTGCGCGGGCTGGTCTACGCCGCGCACCGCGCCGACGTGAAGGTGCCGATCCTGTCGCACGTGCTCAGCTCCAACGAAGAGCACCTGCAGCGGGCGTTCGACCTGGTCGCGCGCACCGGGAAGCGCAAGGTCGGGCTGTACGGGCTGTCGTTCAAGCCGGGCACCGACGACCTGCGCGAGTCGCCGCTGGTCGAGCTGGCCGAGAAGCTGCTCGGCAAGGGCTACGACCTGAAGATCTACGACGCGAACGTCAGCCTCTCGCGGCTGATGGGCGCCAACCGCGAGTACATCGAGGGCCGGCTGCCGCACCTCGGTTCGCTGCTCGCCGGGTCCGTCGAAGAAGTCATGGACCACGCCGACGTCGTGATCGTCGGCTGCAAGGACCCGGACGTGCTGGCGGCGCTGCCGCACGGCGGCGACCGGGTGCTGATCGACCTCGTCCGCCTGCCCGACGCCGAGAAGCGTCGCCTTGAAGAGGGATACGCCGGCCTTGCTTGGTAAAACACAGTCTGGTAAAGCGCTCATCCTCGTCGAAAACCTTTCCGTGCCCTTCGACCGGCGCGTCTGGCAGGAGTCCACGACCCTGCGCGACGCCGGGTGGGAGGTGCACGTGATCTGCCCGCAGGGCACGAAACGCGACACCGAGGCCGAAGCCGTCATCGACGGCGTCCACATCCACCGCTACCCGCTGAAGGCCGCGACCGGCGGCCCGGCCGGGTACCTGCAGGAGTACGGCAGCGCGCTGTGGCACACGCTGCGGCTGGCCCGCAAGGTCGGGCCGGTCGACGTCGTGCACGCCTGCAACCCGCCGGACCTGCTGTACCTGGTCGCGAAGGTGCTCAAGCGACAGGGCGCGAAGTTCATCTTCGACCAGCACGACCTGTGCCCCGAGCTGTACCTGTCGCGCTTCGACCGCGGGCAGGACCTCCTCTACCGCGGGGTCTGCGCGCTGGAGCGCGCCACCTACCGCGCCGCCGACGTCGTCATCTCGACGAACGAGAGCTACAAGCAGGTCGCCCGGATCCGTGGCGGCAAGCGGCCCGAGGACGTCTACGTCGTGCGCAGCGCCCCGGTCGTCGAGCGGTTCCACGAGGTCCCCGTCGAGCCCGAGCTCAAGCAGGGCAAGCCGTACCTGCTGGCCTACCTCGGCGTGATGGGCCCGCAGGACGGTGTCGACTACGCCCTGCGCGCGCTCGCGAAGCTGCGTGACGACGTCGGCCGCACCGACTGGCACGCGGTGTTCGTCGGCTCCGGCGACGCCTTCGACGACATGGTCGCGCTCTCGGCGAAGCTCGGGCTGGCCAACCAGGTCGAGTTCACCGGCCGGATCTCGGACGAGGACCTGGTCCGGTACCTGTCCACCGCCGACGTCTGCCTGTCGCCGGACCCGCTCAACCCGCTCAACGACGTCTCCACGATGAACAAGGTCATGGAGTACATGGCGATGAGCAAGCCGATCGTTTCGTTCGAACTGCGCGAAGCGCGCGTATCGGCCGGCGACGCCGCGGTGTACGCCCCGGCGAACGACGAAGCGGAGTTCGCGGTCCTGGTTTCGCGGCTGCTCGACGACCCCGAGGAGCGGGTCAGGATGGGTAAGCTCGGCCAGGCCCGGGTCGCGGGCCCGCTGTCCTGGGAGAACTCGGCGAAGGCCCTCCTCGCCGCGTACGAGCACGCACTCGGTTCCTGATCGCCGTTCGGTCAAGAAGTCACCGGACGTGTAACCAATGGTCCCGGCCGGACGACGGATCGGGTAACCGGCCGATCCACTGAAGCCGTTCGGCGTACTCGCCCCAGGAATGGAGATCCCGCCGGTGACTGACGACACGGTGCGCCTGAGCCTGATCGGGCAGGTTCTCCGCCGGCGCTGGCGGCTGCTGGTGGCCCTCGCCGTCCTCGGAGCGGCGGTGGGCGCCGGCGCCTCCGTCCTCTTCTCGCCCGGGTACCAGACCTCGTCCAGCGTCCTGCTGCAAGGACCGCGCCAAGCGGACGAGCTGCTCACCCAGGCCGAGGTCGCGACCAGCTCGGTCGTGCTCGACCGCGCCGCCGCGCAGCTGCAGTGGCACCCGACCGGCGCCGACCTGAAGAAGCAGGTCACGGCGTCGGTGGCGAATGGCAACGTCGTCACGATCACCGTCTCGGCGGACACCGCCGAGCACGCCCAGCAGCTCGCCGACCAGGTCGCGCAGCAGTTCGTCAAGTACTCCGGGCAGCTGGCGAGCAACTCGGCGGACGCCTCGGTGCAGCTGGCCCAGGAGCAGCGCGAGACGCTGCGCCAGCAGGTCCAGCTGACCACGCAGAAGATCAGCGACCTCGCCAAGACCGTCGGCGGGGACCTGACCGTGGAAAGCGTCCAGGTCCGCACGCAGCTCGAAGGCCTGCGGACGTCGCTGGAGCAGGCGATCAACGACCTGAACCAGGCCGACCTCGCGACCGGTGTCGGCAACACCGTGGTGCTCGGTCCGTCCGAGCGCCCGGCCGGCCCGGCCGCCCCGACGATGACGCAGCTGGCCGCCGGTGGCGCGGTGCTGTTCTTCCTCGTCGGCGTCTTCGGCCACCTCTTCACCGCTCGCGCCGACCGGCGGCTGCGGGGTGAGCCGGAGATCGCGTCCGCGCTCGGCTCGCCGATCCTCGCCGGCGTCGACGTCCCGACGCCGGAGGGCGACCGCCTCCCGGCGACCGGCCTGTACGGCAAGGTGCGGCGCCTGCTCGGCGGCGACCGGCCGTGGGTGCTGCCGCCGGTGGCGACCTCGGCCGACGACGTCAACCGCGACATCCGGTACCGCCGGGTGCTCGCCAGGCTGGCCACCGGCCCCGCCGACATCCTGCTGCTGATCGCCGACGACGACGAGACGGCCCGGCTGGCCGCGACGCAGCTGGCCACGCTGGCCGACCGGATGTCGCTGCCGCTGCGCATCCAAGAGGTCAGCCCCGGCCGCCCGACCGTCCCGGACGCCGGTGGGAGCTCCGGGGTGCTGGTCGTGCTCAGCACCGCCAGCCGCACCGCGTGGGAGCTCGTCTCGCTCGCCGAGGCCTGCTCGGAAGCCGGGCGGGAGATCGTCGGCGCGGTCCTCACCCATCCCGTCCGGCCGCGTGAGCCGGTCGCCGAACCCGTGGCGGAAGCCCCCGAGAAAGCCTTGGCAGGTTCGGCGTGACGACTACAAGCGAAACTCCGGCTGCTCCGCTCGTCGATCTCCAGCGGCTGTTCGTCACCATCCGCCGTCGCAAGCGGCTCTGGCTGGCCACGGCGCTGCTCGGGCTGATCGCCGGGGCCCTGGTCGCGATCCTGCTGCCGGCCCCGCCGACCGCCGTCGCCAAGGTGATCGTGGTCCACCAGGACGACTCGCCGACCGACAGCGGCACGCTGATGCGCACCGACGTCGCGGTGCTGTCGACGACCCAGATCGCCGAAGGCGCGCTGAAGAAGCTCAACAGCACCGAATCGTCCGAAGAGTTCATGAAGAACTACTCGGGCCTGCCCGTGACGAACAACGTCATGCAGATCACCGTCAAGGCCAAGAGCGACGGCGAGGCCGTCGCGCAGGCGCAGGCGCTGGCCGACACGTTCATCGCCGACCACGTCGAGCGCAGCCAGGCCGCCGCGGCCGCGCAGTCGAAGGCCATCCTCGACCAGCGCAAGAACGCCCAGGACGAGCTGACGAAGGTCGACGCGCAGATCGCCGACGAGACCGGCAAGGGCCGCAACGCGAACGCCAGCACGCTCGAAGGCCTCTACGGCCGCCGCGCCGCGCTCGCGTCGCAGGTTTCGGACTTCGACTCCCGCGCCCAGCAGGCCGGCATCGGCAGCCCGCAGGTCGCGGCCGGTACCCAGATCGTCGACGCGCCCCGCGCGCTGCCCAAGGCGTTCCTCAAGACGACGGCGACCAACGCCGGCATCGGGTTCGCGCTGGGCCTGGCGCTCGGGATCGCGTTCGCCGCCGTCGGCGCGGTCTCGCGCGACCGGCCGGTGCTGCGCCGCGAGATCTCGACGCACCTCGGCGCGTCCGTGATCGCGCAGCTGCCGTCGAAGCGCCGCGGGCCGTCCCGGCTGTGGCGCCGCTCCCGGGCCGTTTCCGAACGCCGTCGCGTCGCCACGACGCTGGTCCGCGCGATCCAGAAGGACATCACCGAGGTGTCGCTGCTGGAGCTCGGCGCGCCGAGCGTCACGGCCGCGCTCGCCCTCGACGTCGCCGAGCAACTCGGCGAGGACGGCCGCGCGAGCGTCGTCGACGACCTGCCGGGCGAGGACGTCCGGAAGCTGGCGGCCGAGACCCAGAGCGAGGTCGTCGTCCTGGGCGTCGGCGACCCCGATGCCGAGCCGGGCGAACGCCGCGTCGGCGTCGGCACCATCTCGCCGGGCACCGCGTGGACCGACCTGGAGCACCTCGGCGCGGAGACCGTGCTGGTCGTCAAGGCCGGGCACGCGAACACGCTGTGGCTGCACACGGTCGCGCGGCAGCTGGCCGACCAGGAGATCTCGATCCTCGGCGTGGTGCTGGTCGACCCGGACCCGCGCGACAAGTCGGACGGGACGCTGTGGGACGGCCTGCACACCGCGTTGCGCGGCCGCGCCGGGCTGACACCCGCGGCACCGAAGGTCGCCGACGTCGAGCGCGAGGACCGCATCGACGAGCTGGCCGCCCGGGTCGCCGAGCGCGTCGCGCTGGTGGATCCGCCGACGCGCAAGTTCGCGCCGGTCCGGCCGATGGTCCCGCAGGTCGCCAAGCCGCTGCCGCCCAAGGCGCCGAAGCCGGATCCGAAGCTCCCGGAGCCGGGCAAGGTCAGCGTTCCGCACGCGGACGCGCCGACGAAGAAGTTCGCCCCGGTCAAGCCGAAGCGGCCGACGCCGTTCAAGCGCGACCACGGCGAGCCGACACACCAAGGCGAACTGAACGCCGAGCTCGAGTCCGAAAAGAGCGCTGTGACAAGCGGGGCTTCGCCCCGGACCGGGGGCTTCGCCACCCAGACCCCCGAAAAGAGCGCCGAGGTCTCCTGACCTCGGCGCGCCGCGACGAAGGGGAACCCACTCGAGATGTGCGGCATCGCAGGCACCTACCTCTGGCCGGACGGCGGACCGCTGACCGACCGGCTGACGAAGACGCTGGCCCACCGCGGGCCGGACGGCTCCGGCCGCTACGACCACGTCGTCGGCGGCACCGGCGCCGGTGAAGTCCACTTGGGACACCGGCGGCTCTCGATCGTCGACCTGACCGAGACCGGCGCCCAGCCGATGGTCCTCGACGGCCTCGCGCTGAGCTACAACGGCGAGCTGTACAACGCGCCCGAGCTGCGCGCCGAGCTGACGGCCGCCGGCGTGCGCTTCCGCGGCACGTCCGACACCGAGGTGCTGCTGCAGGCGTGGCGGCGCTGGGGCACCGACTGCCTGCCGAAGCTGCGCGGGATGTTCGCCTTCGCGATGTTCGAAGAGGGCACCGGCGAGCTGTTCCTGGTCCGCGACCAGCTGGGCATCAAGCCGCTGTTCTTCGTGCACCGGGCCGGCGGTGTCGCCTTCGCTTCCGAGCTGAAGGCGCTGGCCGGCGAGCTGGGCGGATCGCTGCAGATCGACAACGCCGCGCTGGTCGCGTCGCTGCTCTACTACTGGGTGCCGGACAGCCGCTGCGCTTACGAAGGCGCGGAGAAGCTGCAGCCGGGCACGTGGCTGCGCTGCCGCCCGGACGGCCGGGTCGACCGCGGCCGCTTCTGGTCGCTGCGCGAGGTCGCCGAAGAGGGCGCGGCCTTCGAGGGCGAGGTCGACCTGCACGAGGTGATCGCCGAGTCGACCGCCAAGCACCTGCTCTCGGACGTCCCGGTCGCGACATTCCTCTCGGGTGGGCTGGACTCCAGCTACCTGACGGCGCTGGCCGCGCGGTCGCAGCCGGGGATCTCGGCCTACACCATCGGGTTCCGCGCCGAGGACGCCAAGTTCGAGGCGATGCCGGACGACTTGAAGTACGCCCGGATCGTGGCCAAGCAGTTCGGCGTCGACCTGCACGAGATCGAGATCGCGCCCCAGGTGCTCGACCTGCTGCCGAAGATGACCTACCACCTCGACGAGCCGATCGGGGACCCGGCGGCGATCAACTCGTTCCTGATCTGCTCGGCCGCGCGCGACGCCGGCGTCAAGGTGATGCTGTCCGGCATGGGCGCCGACGAGCTGTTCGCCGGCTACCGCAAGCACCTCGCGAACCTGATCGCGTTGCGCTACCACAAGGTTCCGGGCGCGGTCCGGCGTCCGGTGGAGTCCCTGGTGGACCGGCTGCCGGTGGCCTCGGCCAAGCGCGGCTACCGCTCGGTGCGGTTCGCGAAGCGGTTCCTGTCGTTCGCGGGCCTGCCCGAGGAGACGGCGTTCCGGCGCAGCTACACGATGTACGACCAGGCCGAGCTGCTCGGGTTGCTCAACCCGGACCTCGCGCCGACGGTCGACGACGTCCTCACCGAGCACGCCGACACGTACAACGACCAGTCGCTCGACGACTTCGTCAACCGGATGTGCCTGGCCGACTCGCGGATGTTCCTGCCCGGCCTCAACCTGACCTACACCGACCGCTCGACGATGGCGGCGTCCACCGAGGTGCGGACGCCGTTCGTCGACGTCGAGGTCGTCCGCGCGGCGTTCCGGACCCCCGGCAACAAGAAGATCGTCGGCCGCGCCGGCAAGGTCGCCCTCAAGAACGCGGCGCTCAACATCCTGCCCAGCGAGATCGTGCACCGGCCGAAGGGCCTGTTCAGCGCGCCGCTGCGGGCCTGGATGAGCCGCGACCTCGCGCCGCTGGTGCGCGAAGTCGTCAACGAGGGCGTGCTCGTCGAATCCGGTTTCCTGCAGCGCGAAGCACTGCAGCGGATGGTCGCCGAGGACGCCGCCGGCCAGCAGGACCGCAGCAAGCACCTTTGGCACATCTTGACCCTTGAGTACTGGTACCGGAACGCGATGTCGGGAGCGGGAGCGAAGTGAAGCAGGTCGTCCAGAACTACAAGAGCGGTGAACTGGCACTGCTGGAAGTGCCCGAGCCCGCGTGCAAGGCCGGCGGGGTGCTCGTCCGCACGGTGTACTCCCTGATCTCGACCGGCACCGAGATGATGAAGGTGTCCGAGGCGAGCCTGTCCCTGGTGGGCAAAGCGCGAGCCCGGCCGGACCAGGTCGCGAAGGTCGTCCAGAGCGTGGCGACCAACGGTCTTTCGGCGACCTACCGCAAGGTGACGTCCAAACTGGACTCATACACGCCCCTCGGTTACTCGTTGTGCGGCATCGTCGAGCAGGTCGGCGACGGCATCACGGACGTCGCGGTCGGCGACCTCGTGGCCTGCGCGGGCAACGAGCACGCGCTGCACGCCGAGCTGAACTGGGTGCCGAAGAACCTCTACTCGCGTGTGCCGGCCGGGGTCGACCCGCGGCACGCGGCGTTCGGCACCGTCGGCTCGATCGCGATGCAGGGTGTGCGCCGCGGCGAGCCGCAGATCGGCGACGTCGCCCTGGTCATCGGGCTCGGCTTGATCGGCCAGCTCGTGGTGCAGCTGCTGGTGTCGTCCGGCGTGCGCGTCTTCGGTGTCGACCCCGACCCGGAGCGCTGCAAGCTCGCCGAGAGCCTCGGCGCGCTGGTGTGCAGCCACCCGGGTTCCGGCGTGGTGGACACCGCCGTCGACGAGCTGACGCACGGCGCGGGCGTCGACCAGACGTACCTCGCCGCGGGCGGCAACACGAACGATCCGGTGGAGCTGGCCGCGAAGCTGTCGCGCGACCGCGGCCGCGTGATCGACATCGGCAAGTGCAAGCTCGACCTGCCGTGGAACGCCTACTACGAGAAGGAACTGGACGTCCGGTTCTCCCGCTCGTACGGCCCCGGCCGCTACGACCCGTCGTACGAGCTCGAAGGCCGGGACTACCCGATCGGCCAGGTCCGCTGGACCGAGCGCCGCAACCTCGAGTGCGTCATCGACCTGATCGACCGCGACCGCCTCGACGTCGAGCCGCTGATCACGCACGTCTCGGACTTCTCCGAGGCCGTCGAGACGTACAAGTCCCTCAACGACGGTGAGCTCAAGGCCGTCGCGGTGCTGTTCCGCTACCCGGACGCGGTCGCGAAGACCGAGCCGGTCGTGACGTCCGCGCGGATCGGGCTGGTCGAGCACAAGGCCGCGCCGAAGCCCGCCGGGCAGCCGGTGCGCCTCGGCTTCGTCGGGGCCGGCAACTACGCGTCGTCGATGCTGCTGCCGCACCTCGTCGAGCGCGACGACGTCGAGCTCAAGCACGTCGCGACGACGTCGGCGCTGTCCGGCGCCAACGCGCGGCGCAAGTTCGGCTTCGCCGAGGCGTCCACCGACATCGACAACGTGCTCGGTGACGACTCGATCGACGCCGTCTTCGTCGTCACCCGCCACAGTTCGCACGCCGAGCTGACCCGCCAGGCGCTGCTCGCGGGCAAGACGGTGTTCGTCGAGAAGCCCCTGGCGCTGACGGAAACCGAGCTGCAGAAGGTGCTCGACGCGATCGAGGAGTCCGGCAACGACCGGCTGCAGGTCGGCTTCAACCGCCGGTTCGCGCCGCTGCTGCACGAAGCCCGCGGCCAGTTCGGCCCGCGCGTCGGCCCGGCGACGGTCCGCTACCTGGTCAACGCCGGTCGCCTCGACCACGGCAGCTGGTACAACCAGACCGCCACCGAGGGCTCCCGGTTCGCCGGTGAAGGCGGGCACTTCATCGACACCGTGAGCTGGCTGCTCGACGCCGACCCGGTCTCGGTCTACGCGACCGGCGGCACGGACCTGCAGATCACCCTCGGCTACGGGGACGGTTCCACCGCGGTCATCACCTACGCCGAAAGCGGTTCGTCGGGCTTCCCGAAGGAGACGCTCGACGTCACCGCCGACGGCAAGGTCCTGAGGTTCGACGACTTCGTCCGCGCGTCGGTGTTCTCCCGCAAGAAGTGGGCGAGCTCGCGGCTCCCGAAGGGGCGCGACAAGGGCCAGGCCGCCGAGGTCGACGCCTTCCTCGAAGCCGTCCGCACCGGTGGCCCGATGCCGATCTCGGTCGCTTCGCTGGCCGCGACGACGTTGGCCACGCTCGCCGCCCAGACCAGCGTCGCGAACTCGGCGCCGGTCCGGATCGAGCTGCCGCGGAAGGCGGGTGCCCCGGCATGATGGGTCCCGGCTGGTACCTCCGCCGGCTGTCCCGGATGGGGCCGGCGGAGGTCGTCGGCCGTGCTCGGCACGCCGTCGTCCAGCGGCAATGGCGGTCCGCGCTGCCCGAGCCGCCCGCGTGGCCGTCACACCCACGGTTCACCGCCCAGCTGCCGGACGGCGTCCTCGGCAAGGTCTCCGGCGAAGCCGTCACGCGGCTGCTGGCCACGGCCGACCACCTGATGGCCGGCCGCGCCGAGTACTTCGGCGTCCTGCGCGACGACATGGTGTCGCCGGACTGGGCCCTCGACCCGAAGACCGGCCGCCGCGCGCCGCTGGACGTCTACGCCTTCGACGTGCCGTACCGGTCGGAGGACGAGGTCGGCGACATCAAGCAGATCTGGGAGCCGTCGCGCCACCAGCACCTCACCGTGCTGGCCGCGGCGTACGCCCTGACCGGCACCGAGACGTACGCCGAGCGCGTCGCCGCGCACCTGCGGTCCTGGTGGGCGGCCAACCCGCCGTTGCGCGGGCCGCACTGGGTGAGCGGCATCGAGCTGGGCATCCGGCTGCTGTCGTGGGTCTGGGTCCGCCGCCTGCTCGACGGCTGGGCGGGCGTCACGGCGTTGTTCGAGGACAACCCGGACTTCCACCTGCAGCTGTGGCACCACCAGAACTGGCTGGCGACCCTGCGCAGCCACGGCTCGTCGGCGAACAACCACGTCATCGCCGAGGACGCCGGCCTGCTGGCCGCGGCGTGCGCGTTCGGCTGGTTCCCGGAGTCGCCGCGCTGGCGGGCCGAGGCGACCCGCTCGCTGGACGTCCAGCTGGGTCGCAACACCTTCGGCTCCGGGCTCAACGCCGAGCTCGCATCCGAGTACCACGGCCTGGTGCTGGAGCTGGGCCTCGCGGCGGCGCTCGAAGCCGACGCGGCGGGCACCCCGGTGCCGGACTCCACCTGGGACGTCCTGCTCCGGATGACCGACGCCTTGGCGTCCATTGTGGACAACCGGTTCCGGCCGCCCCGGCAGGGCGACGCCGACGACGGCTTCGGCCTGATCGTCGACGGCTCCGAGACCAACCGCTGGGCGTCGCTGCTGGCCACCGGCGAGGTCCTGTTCGGCCGCCTCGACTGGTGGCCGGTGCCGGGTGACGACGTCCGCACGCCGCTGCTGACCGCACTCGCCCTCCGGACACCACGAGCCACGGGCGTCCGCTCCGGCCGGCGTCCCGCCCACCTGCGGGACGCGGGCATGACGATCCTGCGCTCGGGAAAGGTCTGGGCGCGGTGCGACGGCGGGCCGCACGGTTTCCTGTCGATCGCCGCGCACGCCCACGCCGACGCGCTGTCGGTGGAGGTCCGCCACGACGGCGTCGACATCCTCGCCGACCCGGGCACCTTCTGCTACCACGGCGAGCCGCAGTGGCGGTCGTACTTCCGTTCCACGCTCGGCCACAACACCCTCGAACTGGGTGGTCAGGACCAGTCGGTGTCCGGCGGGCCGTTCCTCTGGACCCGGCACGCGGTGACGAAGGTGCTCGGCGTACACACCCCCGACCACGGCCCGTCCCACTGGTCGGCGGCCCACGACGGCTACGCGCCGGCGGTGCACCGCCGGACGGTGGAGCTCGACGGCGCCGTGCTGAAGATCGTCGACGAGGTGCTCGGCGACACGGGCCCGGCCGCGCGGCTGGCGTTCCACCTGGGCCCGGCCGTCACGGCCACCCTGGACGGGAACGTCGCCCACCTGCGCTGGGAGGGTGACGGCCGGACGTTGGCCCCCGTCCACACCGCGGAGCTGGAACTGCCGGCCGAGCTGACGTGGACGGCCCACCGGGGTGAGCTCGACCCGCCGCTCGGCTGGTACTCGGCGGGCTTCGGCCGCAAGGAACCCTCGACCACCCTGGTCGGCTCCGGCACTCCCGGACACTCGATCACCCTGCTCCGCTTCAGTTAGGACCCGCCCGTGACAGCCCGCCGCTCCCGACTCCGCCGTGCCGCTCCGCTGCTCGGCGTGCTGCTCACGCTCGCGGCGTGCTCCAGCAGCCCCGACACCGGCGGCCCGGCCCAGGCGACCTCGGCCCCCAGCGGGTCGGTCGCGGCGGTCTGCGACAAAGAGCCGGCCGGCCCGACGGCGGCGCCGGCCGGTGCGGTGATCGTCGACCCGGCGGTGCCCAACGATCTCGCCGTGAAGACGCGTGCGGCCGGCCCGGGCACGACGTTCTGGCTCAAGCCGGGCAAGCACATCCTCGGCGACGACAAGTACGACCAGGTCTCGCCGAAGGACGGCGACGTCTACATCGGCGCGCCCGGTGCGGTCCTCGACGGCCGGAAGATCAACCAGTACGCGTTCACCGGGCACGGGAACAACGTCAAGCTCACCTACCTGACCGTGCAGGGCTTCGCCGCGCCCCGCGACGAAGGGGTCGTCAACCACGACTCGGGCGACGGCTGGCAGATCGAGCACTCCACGATCCAGGACAACGACGGCGCCGGGCTGATGGCGGGCGCGCGCCAGCAGGTGCGCGGCAACTGCCTGCGCCGCAACGGCCAGTACGGGATCAACGCCTTCTCCGGCAGCACCCCGATCACCGCGCTGGTCGTCGAGGGCAACGAGATCGCCGGCAACAACACAGGCGACTGGGAAACGAAGATCGACGGCTGCGGCTGCACCGGCGGCGTCAAGTTCTGGGACGTCAACGGCGCCGACGTCCGCGGCAACTGGGTGCACGACAACCACGGCACCGGGTTGTGGGCCGACACCAACAACAACGACTTCCTCATCGAGGGCAACCTCATCGAGAACAACGACAGCGCCGCGATCATCTACGAGATCAGCTACAACGCGATCATCCGCGACAACACGATCCGGAAGAACAACTGGGTCGACGGCCGCAGGTACGCCGACAAGGGCGACAACTTCCCGACGCCAGCCATCTACATCTCCGAGTCCGGCGGCGAGCCGCGGATCAAGGCGCGGACCGCGAAGATCGAGATCTCCCGCAACTTCCTGGAGAACAACTGGTCCGGGATCACGTTGTGGGAGAACGCCGACCGGTACTGCAACAGCCCGGCCAACACCTCGTCCGGCGACTGCACCCGCCTGGTGCCGAACGTGAAGACGTGCGCGGCGCCGGCGATCACCACCGAGCCGCTGCTGAGCGACTGCCGCTGGAAGACCCAGCACGTCGACATCCACGACAACAAGTTCGTCCTGGACCCGGCCGTGGTCGGCTGCCAGGCCTCGTGCGGCCGGATGGCGCTGCTGTCGAACTTCGGCACCTACCCGGACTGGTCGCCCTACAAGAACGACGTCGTCCAAGAGGCGATCACGTACAAGCAGGACAACCGCTGGCACGACAACAGCTACGCCGGGCCGTGGACGTTCATCCCGTACACCACCGACCGCGTCATCGAGATCGGCGAGTGGCAGGGCTCGCCGTACTCGCAGGACTCCGGAAGCACCTTCACCGCGCAGGGCGGGGGCTGACATGGCGACACAAACCCGAACGACGACGAGGATCCGCGGCGAAGCCACGGTCGAGCCCGCGTCGTCGACGCCGAAGTGGGCGGCCCTGGCGTGGGCGCTGCTGATCATCAACACGCTCGGCTCGACCGGCGCGAAGACGGTCATCCCGCTGCCGCGGTCGGTCAGCCAGCTGGTCACGATGGGCTCACTGATGACGGCCTTCGTGATCGCGCTGGCCCTGAACAAGCATCTGCGGATCCGGCCGAGCGCATACCTGCTGCTGCTGACGTTGCTGCTGCTGTCCAGCATCCTGGCCAGCGCCGACCTGAAGGAAGGCGCGGGCGCGCTCTTCCGGTGCTTCCGGCTCACGGTCTTCCTCTCCACGCTCTGGTTGCTCACCCGCTGGTGGGACGGCGGGTTCGGGTTGGTCCGGTCCCACATCCGGACGTACGGGATCGTGCTCGCGTCGGTCGCGGTGGGCCTGGTCGTCTCGCCGGGCAACGCGATGCCCGAGGAGTATGGCGGCCGGTTGTCCGGCGCGATCTGGCCGCTCACGCCGCCGCAGATCGGCCAGTACGCCGCGGTCATCTCCGGCCTGACGCTCCTGCTCTGGTTCGGCCGCCGCACGACCTGGCGCAGTGCCCTGATCATCGTGGTGCCGGCCCTCGCGCTGCTGCTGCTCACGCACACCCGCACGGCGACGCTCGGCCTGCTCGCCGGGCTACTGGTGGCCTTCCTGTCGATGGCGCTGACCAGCGCCCGCGCCCGCAAGGTGTTCGCGTGGACGGCCGGTATCGGCGGTGTCGGCGGCCTCGTGCTGGCCGGCGCGCTGCAGGCGTGGTTCCTCCGCGGGCAGAGCGCGGACAACTTCTCCAGCCTGACCGGCCGCGCGAAGGTCTGGGACGCGTTGCTGGAGGCCCCGCGGACGACGTCGGAGTACATCTTCGGCGTCGGCCTGACGGACAAGTCCTACGACGGCCTCCCCATCGACAACAGCTGGCTGGCGATCTACCACGAGCAGGGGTTCGTCGGGATCGCGCTGGTCGCGGGCTTCCTCCTCACGTTGGTCGTGGTGGCCGTGCTGCGGCCGCCGTCCCTGGCTCGCGCGTGCGCGATCTTCCTGATCACCTACTGCATTTCGGCCTCCTACACCGAGGCCGGCCTCGGCGACGCGTCGCCGTACCTGCTCCACCTGGCCTTGGCCGCGTCGCTGCTGGTCCGCGGGGTGCCGCAGTCCGACGAAGAAGCATTCATCCCGGCGAAGGGGGCAAGCGTGCGAGGTGCAGCCGCGTGAAGGTGCTCGTGGTCCACAACCGGTACCGGTCCGAGCAGCCGAGCGGTGAGAACAACGTCGTCGACGCCGAGGTCTCCCTGCTCGCCGAGGGCGGGCACAAGGTGTCGTTGTTCGAGCGCCGCAGCGACGACATCGCGCAGATGCCGTTGCCCCGCAAGGCGACCGTTCCGCTGATGATCCCGTGGAACCCGGCGGTCCGGAAGGAGCTCGCGGCCCGGTTGCGGGCGTCGCGTCAGGACGTCGTGCACATCCACAACACGTTCCCGCTGCTGTCACCGTCGGTGGTCGCCGCCTGCGCGGACGCGGGCGTGCCCGCCGTCGCGACGCTGCACAACTACACGATGGTCTGCCCGCCGGGCACCCTGCACCGCGACGGCCACATCTGCACCGAGTGCGTCGGCGGCTCACCGCTGCCCGCGGTGAAGCACGGCTGTTACCGCGGATCGAGCGCCGCGACGGTGCCGATGGCGGCCAGCATGATCGCGAACCGCCGCCGGTGGTGGACGGGCGTGTCCCGGTTCTTCTGCATTTCGGCGGCTCAACGTGACCTCCTGGTGTCGGCCGGGATGCCCGGCGAGCGGATGGCGGTGAAGCACAACTTCGTCACCGACCCCGGTGTCCGCCGCACCGGCGACGGAAAGCACGTACTGTTCCTCGGCCGTATCACCGAGGAAAAGGGTGTCGGCCTGCTGATGCGGGCGTGGGACCAGCTCGGCGGCGCCCTGGGCGTGCCGCTGGTCATCGCCGGCACCGGCCCGATGCAGGACGAGGTCGCCACCTGGGCGTCCGGCCGGCCGGACGTCTCGTACGTCGGCCTGCAGAACAAGGCGGAGTGCCGCGCCCTGACCGCCGACGCCGTCGCCGTGGTGGCGCCGTCGACGTGGCTGGAGGCGTTCGGCCTGGTCGTCGTCGAGGCGATGGCGGCCGGCGTGCCGACGGTCGCGGCGGCCCACGGCGCGTTCCCCGAGCTCGTCGAGGACGGCGTGACGGGCCTGTTGCACCAGCCGAACGACGCGGCCTCGCTCGCGGACCGGCTGCGCCAGGTGACCGGCGACCGGAACCAGGAGATGGGGGACGCGGCCCGCGTCCGGTACGAGAAGGACTTCACCCCGGCGGTCGGGCTCGACCGGCTGATCTCCGGGTACCAGGCCGCGATCGAGGCACACGGGTGAGGGAACTCGTCCGGACGGCACCCGAGGCCCTGCCGGTCGCCTTGCGGGCCCCGCTGGCCATGTCGGGTGCGCTGGCGACTGCGGTGCTCGTCGCGCTCGGCATCCTCCACTTCCACGACTCCGGCCTGACCGGGATCGACGCGGCCGTGCTGCCGTCGCTCGACGGCGTCCGGCCACCCTGGCGGTACGTGGCGCTGGTCTTCGACTTTGGCGGCGAACCGGTCGGGTCGACGATCCTGGTCGCTCTGGTCGCGCTGCTGGGTTTCCTGGCCCACCGGGTCCGGATAGCGGTGCTGACCGTGGTCGGGGTCCTGGCCACCGTCGCGGTGACGACGGTGCTGAAACCGATCGTCGGCCGCAAGATCCACGGCGAGTTCCTGTCCTACCCGAGCGGTCACACGGCCATGGCCACGGCCCTCGCGCTGGTCATCGGCCTGCTGGTGGCCGACCGCCTGCACCTGGGCCGCACGGCGGGGGTGCTGCTCATGCTGGTGCTGGCCGTGGTCGCCGGGATCGCGATGGGCTGGGCCGAAGTGTCCCTGGGCGCGCACTACCCGACGGACGCGATCGGCGGGTTCTGCGCCGCGCTGGCGGTGGTCCCCGCGATGGCGTGGGCGGTGGACCGCGTCGCCGATCGCCTCTGACGACTCCGCGGTCGTCGGCGGGGTGACACTCGCGGCGCCCAGGCGCCGGTCCGGTTGTGTGGCGGTTCTCCGGGCGAACCTGTCGGTCTCGGTCGGGCTTGTTCGTCGGTGGGGTGACCGACTCGCGAAGGAGACCCCGATGATCCAGGACCTGATCGCCGCGGAACGCCGTGAGCTGGCGGCGGTGCTCGATGGCCTGTCGCCGGCCGAATGGGCGACGCCGACGTTGTGCGCGGGCTGGCGCGTGCCGGAGGTGGTCGCCCACCTGACGATGCCGTTCCGCATGTCGACCGGCCGGTTCGCCCGCGAACTGCTGAAGTCCGCCGGGCGCTTCAACCACATGGCCGACCGGGTGGCGCGACGCGACGCGGCCGAGCTGTCGTCCGAGGCGCTCGTCGCCTCGCTGCGCGACAACGCCGAACACCCCTGGCGGCCGCCGGGCGGGGGAGCGGAAGGCGCCCTGAGCCACGACGTGATCCACGGCCTGGACATCACGACCGCCCTGAGCCTCGACCGGAGTGTGCCCCGGGAACGGCTCGAGGTGGTTCTCGACGGTCTCAAGCCGAAGCAGGTGAGGTACTTCGGCGCCGATCTGGCGGGCGTCTCCCTGCGCGCCGACGACCTCGACTGGTCGTACGGCACCGGCTCGCCGCTCACGGGCGCCGCCCAGGATCTCCTGCTGGTGCTCTGCAACCGGCGGCTGCCCTCGGGGCGGCTGCGAGGAGAGCCGAGTTCGCGGTTCACCACGGTCTGAGCTCTCTTCGAAGTCTGTCCATCGTGGACAGCCGCGGTGTTCCGGTTTCTCCGCTGACGAACCAGTCGGGGATGTCATGCCGTTCGAGCACGCATCCCCTGCTGCGCAAGAAAGGGACGAGCAGTTCACCGACGTCGTCGGCGCGCGAGTAGAGGACGCCCATCGCGTCGAACGCGACGACGTCGGTCGCGTCATGGCGGAGGGTTTCGGGAACGGGGCTCGAGGTGGCCATGTCTCCGAAGGTACCGAACACTCGTGCGAACACCATCGCTTGAACGGGTGATTGCGGTGTCCGGAATTCACCACTCGCGACTTTTCCCTTGTGTACCAAGGGAAATCTTCATCGAAGTCGTGATCGTCGGAGAAAAGTGTCGGAACCCGGTGCCATAGTCGTGATCAGCAGCCGGCGGACCCACCGTCGAACGAAGAACACGCGTCCTGCGAGTACGGGCCCGCCCGCCAGCCCGCAGGGTCGACCGTCCTGGAGGTGTCATGCACGACGAAGGTCCACGGCCCCGCATAGGAGTTGTCGTGCCACCGGTTGTCCTGCTGGAACGTGATCGCTTCCTGGACCACGGTTCCCTTGTAGGGCGACCAGTCCGGGAACGTCCCGTAGTTCGACAGCAGCGCCATCCGCCCGCAGAAGCTCGTGCAGCCCACCCGCCCAGGATCGAACCGGAAGGTGTTCCCGTGAATCTCGACGTGCTGGGTCTTCCAGCGGCAGTCGCCGTAGGCCGGCGCCTTCGTGATGGTGCCCGCCGAGCACGAAGACGGGGAAGCCACCTTTGTGCAGTAGCCCGAAGACGTGTTCGCCGGGCTGGTGCAGAAGCGGTCGGCGTTCTCCCACAGCGTGATCCCGGACCAGTTGTCGACGAACGTGTTCCCGCTGATGTCGATGGCCGACGTCCGCGCCGGCACCCGGGACTCGCCGCCCGACTCCGACAGGTACACCGTCGCGGCCGGGAAGTTGTCGCCGCGCGAGGCGAACTTGCGGCCCTGCACCAGGCTGTTGCCGCGGAAGGTGTTGCCGCGCAGCACGAGGTTGTAGCTCGTCTCGTAGAACAGCGCCTCGGCGTCGTTGGCCTCGAACAGGTTGTCCTCGACGAGGAAGTCGTTGTTGTTCGTGTCGGCCCACAGGCCGGCGCCGTGGTTGCCGTGGACCCAGTTGCCGCGGACGTCGGCGCCGTTCACCGCCCAGAACTTGGCCCCGCCGCTGCAGCCGCAGCCCGGGACCTTGGTCTCCCAGTCGCCGGTGTTGTTGCCGGTGATCTCGTTGCCCTCCAGCACGAGCCCGGTGATGTGGTCGCCTGCCTGGTACGCGTTGAGCCCGTACTGGCCGTTGTTCCGCAGGCAGCTGTGCCGCACGACCTGGCCTGCGCCGGCCATCAGGGCGGCGCCGGCGTTGTCTTCGATGGTGGTGTTCTCGATGAGCCAGCCGTCGCCGGAGTCGTGGTTGACCACGCCCTGGTCCTGCAGCGCGGCGAAACCGCGGATGGTGAGGCCCTTGATCTCGACGTCGCGAGCCTGCTGGGTGAACGCCGCGCGGTTGACGCCGCGGCCGTCGACGACCGCGCCGGGAGCGCCGAGGTAGACGTCGCCGTCCTTGGGCGCGACCTGGCCGAACTCGTCGGTGCCGAGGGTGTGGGTGCCGGGCCGGAGCCAGAAGGTGGTGCCCGGCGGGTGCGCCGCCGTTTTGGCCGAGAGGTCTCCGTCGACGCCCGGTTCGACGGAGACCGCCCCGGGCGGCGGTTCCTCGTACGCCGCGGGCTGGTGATCGCACACCGGCCCGGGCCCGTCGGCACCGTTCGCGATCGCCGGGCAAGCCACGGCGATCAAGAGCGAGCAAGCACCGACGAGAAACGCACGAGATCTGCCCATGGCAGGACGCTACGCACGATCGGGCGGGAAAACAGTCACCCTCAAGTGTCCTCATCGGACCCAACGAGTGAAACCGGCTCCCCGGAGCGGGGATCCGGTGGCGTGCTCCGGACCCGCGACCGCCCGGCGCCCGGCAGGAACCGGGCACCGGGCGGCGCGGGGGCCGGGTCAGGCGCGCTTGCGGAAGACCGGCTGCACCGGGCGGCCGCCCATCCACGGCGTGGGGTCGTTGGCGTCGAGCGCCTTGCGGTAGACCGTGCAGGCCTGGGCGACGACGTCGATCGTCTTGTCGATGTCCGCCTCGGTGAGCGCGGCACTGACCACGAAGGACGGGCCGAGCACCCCGCCGCTGATCAGCTCGCGCAGGAACAGCGTCCGGTACGGCTGCGACGGCTTACCTTCTTCGTCGAGCGTGCCGAAGACCATGTTGCTGGCCCGGCCGCGGACGACCACGTGGTCCTCGACGCCGATTCCGGCCGCGACGTCGCGGACGCCGGCGGCGAGCCGGTCGCCGAGGGCGTGCATGCGGCCGATGACGTCCTCGTCGCGGTAGACGTCCATCACCGCCATCGCGGCGGCGAGGGAGTGGGTCTCGGCGCCGTGGGTGGTCGAGAGCAGGAACACGCGCTCCCGGTCGGTGCGCAGCCCGCCGATCTCCATCAGTTCCCGCTTGCCGGCGAGTGCGGAGACGGCGAAGCCGTTGCCGAGGGCCTTGCCGAACGTCGAGAGGTCCGGGGTGACGCCGTAGAGGCCCTGCGCGCCGTGGGCGGACCAGCGGAAGCCGGTGATCATCTCGTCGAAGATCAGCACGACGCCGTGGCGCGTGGCGAGCTCCCGCAGGCCCTGCAGGTACCCCGGCGGCGGTTCGGCCGCCGCGGCCGGCTCCAGGATCAGGCACGCGATCTCGCCGTTGTGGCGCTGCAGCAGCTCCTCGGCGGCCTGCAGGTCGCCGTACGGGAAGGACACCGTCTGCTCGGTCGTCTCGTCCGGGATGCCCGCGTTCATCGGCGTCGTGCCGATGAACCAGTCGTCGGTCGAGAAGAACGCGTGGTCGGCGCACTTCGCGACGAGCTTGCGCCCGGTCGCGGCGCGGGCCAGCCGGACCGCGGCCGTGGTGGCGTCGGAGCCGTTCTTGGTGAACTTCACCATGTCGGCCGTCGGCACGTTTTCGAGGAACCGCTCGGCGGCCTCGGCCTCGATGATCGACGGGCGGATGAAGTTGCTGCCCTTGTCCAGTTCGCCGCGGACGGCGTCGAGGACGCGGGGGTGGGCGTGGCCCAGGCTGACCGCTCTCAGCCCGGAGCCGTACTCGATGTACTCGTTGCCGTCGACGTCCCAGACGTGGCCGCCGCGGCCGTGGGAGATGACCGGGGCCATCTCGAAGGGATACTGGTCCGAGCCCTTGGCGTAAGTGTGCGCACCACCCGGGATGACCCGGTGCAGCCGCTCGTTCGCCGTCGTGGAGCGGGGCAAGTTCGTTCCCATGGGGGTCACCTCGTTGGTTTCAACGCCTCTCCGAGAGACGGCGCACGTTCGTCTCGGTCACTGGCCAGTGTGACTGACAGTGGCCAGGAAATGTCCAATTCAGGGTCTTTGTACGAAATCGTAATGTCTTCGTTCGGATTGTGCGCCCGATCGATACGGTACGAAACGTCAGAGGGATCTGTGAGTGACTGGAATCCGTGCGCGCACCCCGCGGGGATGTATACCGAAACCTGCGTCTCACCGGAAAGTTCGAAAGTCTTGATGTTTCGGAATGTCGGGGAATCCGGTCGGAGATCCACGACGACGTCGAAGATCGCGCCGTGCGAACAGCGCACGAGCTTCGACTCGCCGGCCCCGCCGCGCAGATGCATTCCGCGCACGACTCCCTTGCGGGACCGGGAAAGGCTGTCCTGGGCGAAGCCGTCCGGGTCGATCCCGACCGACGCGACGACCTCGCGGTCGAAGGTGCGGCTGAAGAAGCCGCGCACGTCCACGTGGGGTGCCGGTTCGAACAGGTACACGCCCTCGATTTCGGGCACCGGAATGGCCTTCATCGCCCACCCCCGAAGAGGGCCGCCGAAAGGGCGGCGAACTGGTCCTTGAGCCGTTGCGCGTTCATCTCGTTCCGTTCCAGCAGTGTCTGGCGCAGTTCGGCCGAACGGTTCTCCAGCTCGGTGAACTGTTCGACGAGCCGGTCGAAGTCGACGGTCTTCGCCCGCTGGGTGAAACCGCCGAGCCCCATCTCCGCCATGAGGACGTCGTTCTTCGGCGCGTACCCGATCGCCACGGTCGGTTTCGCGACCTTCAGGGCGCAGAGCACGTTGTGGTAGCGCGTCGCCACCACGCGGTCAACCGCGGCCATCTCGTGCATCAGCTCGTCCAGGGTCTCCGCCGAAGCCGCCGTCACCAGCGGGGAAGCGGTCTTCTCGATGATCTCGTCGACGACCTGCCGGTCGATCTGATCGCCGATGAACAGCCGGACGGGTCTGTCCTGGTCAACGAGCCAGCCGACAAAACGGTTCATCGTGTCGACGTAGTGGCGGTAGATCCGGTCGGCGTCGGCGCGGTCGTCGTTGCCGCCGTAGTAGGCCATCACGCCGACACCGACGGTGCCCGGCTCGCCGGCGTCGTCCGGGGTGGGGAGGGAGAACGCTAGGTCGGGATACACCTGGTCACGGCTGGTGTCGACGCCCATGGCGCGCATCGCGTCGCGAGAGATGTCGTCGCGGTAGGAGCGGTAGGTGGCCAGGCGGCCGACCCAGCGGACCAGCGTCCGCGTCGCCCGCGCGCTGATCTCGTTGGCGCCGACCGAGACCAGCGCCACCTTCGTTCCGAAGAGCCGGCCCGTGGCCGAGAGGAGGAACAGCGAATACGGAAAACCCCAGGGACGCAACGGAAGCGTCGCTTCGAGGACACCCATGCCCGGCACGATGACGACGTCCTGCTTGCGGACCCAAGCGGCCGTGCGGCCGATGTCGACGAGCTTGCCCAGGCCCTTCAGGACGATCGACCGGAGGCCGGACGCCGTCTCGTACTCGGACTGGTTCCAGTGCAGGGGCGTGGTGTCGAGCCCGTACCGCTCGCGGACGACCTCCGGACCGCCCACGAGGGCGCCCAGCACGGCGTCCGGGTACTCGGCGCGCAGGTAGCCGAGCACGGCTTCTAGGGAACCGTCGTTGCCGAGGTTCCCCGAGCCGAGCAGGCCGAACACGCCGACGCGAGGGGCACGCTTCACGCGAGCCTGCCTTCCCGGCCGGCCACGATCTCGTTGACCGTGGCGACGTCGGAGGCGGTCGGCGCGCGGTCCTCGACGCGCTCGCCGTGGCCGGAGCGCGCGCGGTCGGTCAGCCAGCTGCCGAAGTGCCGGAAGCACTCGCGCTTGTCGGCGCCCGAGATCGGGGAGCGGCGGATCAGGTCGGCGAACCCGACGATGTACTCGCCGACGAGGCGGACGGTGGGGTTCCGGAGCCGGTCCGCGCGCCGCGGGTCGAGGTTGGCGCACCGGCTCCGGATGGTCGGGTTGGCCCGCTCCGCGCGGCCCGGGTGGTCGCGGCGGAAGTAGAGCAGCTCGGGCACCTGGTAGAACGGCCCGTGCAGCGCCATCTCGGCCGAGTACGTGCGGTCGGCGTGGTGGTAGCTGTCGAGCGGCTTGACGCGGCGGAGGACGTCGGCGCGGATGACGCCGTAGAAGTCGTCGCCGCCGGGCTCGAACAGGATGCTGCGGAAGCGGTCCGGGGCGTGCCGGGAGCCGGTGTTCAGGGTGTACTCGAGCGGCTGGACGATGCGGCCGTCGCCGTCGATGATGGCCTGGTCGCAGTGGGCGAGGATGACGTCCGGGCGCTCGTCGAGCGCCTCGACGCAGCGCTTGAGGAGGTCGCGCGCGTAGAGATCGTCGTGGGAGACCCACTTGAACAGCTCGGTGCGGGAGACGTCGAACACGAAGTTGTGGTTCGGTGTCGCGCCGATGTTCTTCGGCTGGCGGACGTAGCGGATCCGCGAGTCCTTCTCGGCGTAACGGCGGCAGATCTCGTCGGTCGCGTCGGTGGACGCGTTGTCCGAGATGATCAGCTCGTAGTCCTCGTAGGTCTGGCCGAGCAGCGCGTCCAGTGACTCGGCGAGGTACTCCTCGCCGTTGTACACCGGGAGGCCGAGGCTCAGCCGCGGGACGGTGGTCATGGAGTCCTCATTCCTTGATCGGCTCTTTGATCGGCTCGAAGACCACGGTGATTTCGTTGATCGTCTCCTTGAGCGGCGCGAAGACGATGGTGGCGTCGCCGGCCCCGGCGTCGTCCGGGGCCGGCGGCACGTACTCGCGCAGTCCGAGCCGCAGCTGCAGCCACCAGACGACGGATCCGGTGAGCGTCGCGGCCGCGACGCCCCACGCGGACCCGGCCGCACCGCCCAGGAAGGCTCCGGTGATGCCGAACGTGACGTAGAACAGGGAGGCGATCAGCTGCGACCGCAGGCTCCGCGGGGCGGCGCCGAGGGCCCGCAGGCCGGCCGCGGCGCCGGTCGAGAAGCTCGCGCCGACCACGGCGAGGGTCACCGGGAGGATCAGCGGGGACGACGAGTCCCACACCGAGCCCATCACCCAGCGGCCCGCCGCGTCCGGCAGCAGGAGCAGCAGCGCCAGGCCCCAGCACAGCGCGGCGGCGGCCTGGCCGCCGCCGAGGATCATGCAGAAGTGCTTCAGCCGGTGCGGCGCCCGCTGAAGCACCCGCGCGCCCTCGGCGACGGTGACCAGGGACAGTCCCATGAGCAGGGCCAGGAACGGGCCGAGCAGCTGCTCGGCGCCGCGGACCGCGCCGACGGCGGTGATGCCGGCGATCGCGCCGAGGCCGTACGCCCGCAGCTGCGACGCGCCGCTGTTGCTGACGTTCTCGACCAGGTAGCGGACGCTCAGGTCGCGCTGGGACTTGAACCAGCCGAGCAGCGCGCGTGGGTGCGGGAGGACGCCGGTCTGGAACCAGCCGAAGACCGCCGCGACCGCGCCGGAGATGCCCCAGGCCAGCACGAACGCGACGACCGTGCCGATCTCGGCGGCGATGACCAGCGCCGGGATCAGCGCGACGCCCCACACGCAGTCGTTGATGAACGCCTTCTTGCCCGCACCGCGGGCGAAGAACGCGAAGCGCCAGGCGTCCTGCAGCAGCAGGCCCGGCAGCACGACGGCGAGCGCGACGAACGCGTTGCCGAGCGGGCCGCCGGCCGCGAGTCCGGCGACCAGGCTGATCACGCCGGTCACGCAGCCGACGCCGATGGCGGTGCCGGACGCGCTCGCCACGCCGTGGCGCCAGCGGTCCTCCGAGACGGCGCTGAAGCGCACCATCAGCGGGTCGGTCGCCAGGCCGCGCGAGACGTTCAGCACCACGCCGTACGTCACCCAGGCGAGGCTGAAGATGCCGAACGCGAACGTCCCGAGCGAGCGGGCCACGTACAGGCCGACCGCGAAGTTCGTCAGGCTCGAGACCGCCTGGTCGCCGAGGCCCCAGCTCAGCCGTCCGGCCATGGCGCGCACGGCGCCGTTCCGGAGCAGCGAGCCGGAGGCCCGGCGGTGGTTGGCCACGTCGCTCACTCCTTGACCAGACCGGCGTCGTGCAGGGCACGCGCCGCGACGTCGACGATGTCGAACGGCAGGCCGGCCCGCTCGGCGATGTCCAGGAGCGAGTGGTCGCCGTCGGAGAGGTTGAGCACCCAGAGCATGGCCATCTGGGCTTCCTTGGCGTCGCTGCGGCCGCCGAGCGATTCGTACAGCCCGCGCTTGCCGAGCTGCGGCTCGCCGTACGGGCTGAGGTTGACGTACCGGCGGTTGCGGTCCAGGACGCCGAAGGCGTCGCGAAGCGCGCCGAGCGTGTCCTCCATGGCCGCGGGCGAGACGAAACCCGGGTTGTCGGCGGAGGTGTGGTACTCGGGGTAGCCGGCGTACGGCGTCCGCGTCAGGGAGCCGACGCCGAGGTTGAAGCCCGGCGAGCAGAACTGGCGCTCGTCGTAGCCGTACGGCGAGAAGTCGACGACCTTGTGCTCCCGCGAGCGGAGCACGTGCTGCACGACGCGGTCGATCTCGGCGTCGTCGCGGCGGGACTTCTTGTACGTCAGCGGGCCCGGGTCGCCGGCGCACGCCAGGACCAGCCCGTGCTTGACCTTCTCGATCCGGTCGGAATTGCGCGCCAGCCAGGTGATCGAGCCGATCGTGCCCGGCATGAACAGGAACCGGTACGTGTAATGGGGCTGGACGAGAGCCAGCTGCTGCGCCAGCGAGACCGCCACCGCGATGCCGGCGAGGTTGTCGTTGGCCAGCGACGGGTGGCACACGTGGCAGGACACGATGACCTCGTCGGTGACGCGGCCCGGGACGACGTGCTCGCCGTAGGTGAGCGAGCCGTCCGCCAGGGTCGAGTCGATGACGACGTCGTACTCGCCGTCGGGCAGCGCGTCGAGCTTCTCCTGCGCGAGGCAGAATCCCCAGGCCGGGGCGTAGTAGCTGGTCCGGTAGGGCACCCACGACGGCCGGTCCGGCAGCGTGTGCAGGTGCTCCCGCAGCTCGCTCAGCGGCAGCCGCTCCGACACCGGGACGCTGTAGCCGACGACGTGCAGGTTCGACTCCCGGAAGTCGATTACCCGCTCACCCGAAGGAGTGGCCACGTAAGCGTCGCGGATGTTCCACTCCTGCGGGATCGTCCAGTCCAGCACCTGGGTGCCGGTCGGGACCTCGTGCCGCTCCAGCGCGATGTGCTCGCCGATGATGTCCAGGGTCTGCCGCACGCCGTCGCCGGTGATGCTGCGGCAGATCGGGTACAGCCGCTCGACCAGGGCGTGCAGTTCCGCCCCGGTCCGCAGCTGCGTGCCCGCCACTAGTGCCGCCGCAGGGTGTCGTCGACGCGGCCGGCTTCGCCCTCGCTGCGCAGCCAGGCGAGCCTGGTGAACAGCTTCTCGAACGACTCCCGGGTCAGCCCGAACTTCCGGTAGGCCTCGATCAGCTCGACGGCGCCGTCCTTGACCGACCACTCGCAGGCGAAGCCCGGGATGGCTTCGCGGAAGCGTGAGAAGTCGACGCGGTAGGAGCGCGGGTCGGCGCCGGCCTCGCCGGTGATGTTCAGCGTCGAGCCCGGCACGGCCTCGACGACCTCCTGGGCGATCTCGGCCACGGTGACGTTGTTGTCCTCGGTGCCGATGTTGAAGGCCTTGTTGTGCACGGCCTCCTTCGGCGCCGTCAGCGCGGCGGTGAACGCGCGCGCGATGTCCTGGGCGTGCACGAGCGGCCGCCACGGCGTGCCGTCGGAGAGCACCAGCACCTCGCCGGACAGGTGCGCGTGGGCGGTGAGGTTGTTCAGCACGATGTCGCCGCGCAGCCGGGGCGAGTAGCCGAACGCCGTCGCGTTGCGCATGTAGACCGGGGTGAAGTCGTCGTCGGCGAGCTCGTGGACGTCGGCCTCGACGCGCACCTTCGACTCGGCGTACGGCGTCACCGGCTTCAGCGGCGCGTCCTCGTTGACGAGGTTCTCGCCGCCCGCGCCGTACACCGAGCAGGTCGACGCGTACAGGTAGCGCTGGACACCGGCGTCCTTCGCCAGCTTGGCGAGCTTCACCGACGCGTGGTGGTTGATGTCGTAGGTCAGCTCGGGCGCGAGCGAACCCAGCGGGTCGTTCGACAGCGCGGCCAGGTGGATCACCGCGTCGACGTCGGAGACGTGCTTGGCCGTGACGTCGCGCAGGTCGACGGCGTACCCGCCCGGGTCGGCCGGCGCGGGCCCGAGCAGGCACTGCTCGAACAGCCCGGAGTCGAGGCCGACGACCTCGTGGCCGGCCGCGGCGAGCACCGGGGCCATCACCGTGCCCAGGTAGCCCTTGTGCCCCGTCAGCAACACCCGCATCGAATTCAGCCCTTCAGGTCGAGAGTGAGTTTCTTGACGAAAAACGCTTCGGCGTACTTCGCGGCCGCTTCGATCCCGCGGATCCGGGCCAGGCCGAGGAAGGCCTCCCGGTCGTACCAGCCGCGGTGCCGCTGGGACGCGTAGTGCGTCTGCAGCAGCCGGACCTTCTCCTCGGCGACGTCGTCGTCGAGCGGCTGGTAGACCGACGGGGCGCCGAGGTCGCCGTCCCACTTGACGATCTCGTAGCCGAGCGCCAGGTGGTCGCGGAACGCCGTCGGCACCAGCTTGGCCAGCCCGCGGTGGTCCTGGTGCGCGTCGTCGGTGCGCGGCGCCAGGATGACGTCCGGGTCGGTCCGTCGCCGCAGCTCCTCCAGCGCGTTCTTGGCCTCTTCCCAGTGGGCCGGGAACCGGCCGTCGGGCAGCTTCAGCACCGTGACCTCGACCTGCGCGCCGGGGCAGAACGCCGCCAGCGCCGCGCGCTCCTCGTCCTCGCGGGGCGTGCCGCCGCCGGAGAGGACCAGCGCGTCGACCCGCAGGCCCGGCCGCGACGCGCACATCGTCAGCAGGGTGCCGCCGGCGCCGATCGCGATGTCGTCGCAGTGCGCGCCGAGGGCGACGACGCCGCCGAGCTGTCCCGGCCGGAGCCCGATCACGCGGTGCTCGCGACGGGCCGCTCCCAGAGCGCCCAGGGCTTCTTGCCGTGCGTGTAGGCGTCGTCGAGCGCCGCGCGCTCCTTGACCGTGTCGGTCGGCTTCCAGAACCCGCGGTACGGGTAGGCCAGCAGCCGGCCGCGCTTGGCCAGCTCGCCGCAGCCGTCGGCGACCAGGTCGCCGTTCTCCGGGATGTGGTCGAAGACCTCCTGGCGGAGCACGAAGTACCCGCCGTTCTCCCACAGCGGCATTTCGCTGACGGCGGTGATCGCGCCGACCATGCCGCCTTCGTTCATCTCCACGCAGTGGAACGACGACTGCGGCGGCACGACCATCATCGACGCGCCGGCGTCGGTGTTCTCGAACCGCTCGATCATGTCGGGCAGCGGCGCGTCGGACAGGACGTCGGCGTAGTTCGCGAGGAACATCTCCTCGCCGTCGAGGTGGTCGCGGACGCGGCGCAGGCGCTCACCGATCGGCGACTCGATCCCGGTCTGCACGAACGTGATCGTCCAGTCGGCGATGTCGGTGGAGAGCAGTTCCGGCTTGCCGTTGCGCAGGACGAAGTCGTTGGAAATGGTTTCCTGGTAGTTCAGGAAGAAGTTCTTGATGTGCGCCGCGCCGTAGCCGAGGCACAGGATGAACTCCGTGTGCCCGAAGTGCGCGTAATACCGCATGACGTGCCAGATGAGCGGTCTCGGACCGACCATCGCCATCGGCTTCGGAACGTCGTCGGCCGCGCCGTTGCGCATCCGCATCCCGTAACCACCGCAGAAGAGTACGACCTTCACTTCAAGACACCTCGACGATTTCCAGGCGGGGGATGGGGAACACGAGCTTTCCGCCCCAGGCACCCACGAACGACAGCTGTTCGGTCAGTTCCTCCCGGAGGTTCCACGGGAGGACGAGCACGTAGTCGGGCCGATCGGCTTCGATCCGCTCCGGGGGCAGCACCGGGATGCGGGTGCCCGGGGTGAACCGGCCGTGCTTGTACGGGTTGCGATCGACCGTGTACTGCAGCAGGTCAGTGCGGATGCCGCAGTGGTTGAGCAGGGTGTTGCCCTTGCCCGGGGCGCCGTAGCCGACGACGGTCTTCCCGTCGTTGCGCGCCTCGATGAGGAACTTCAGCAGGTCCAGCCGCACGCGGGTGACGCGCTCGGCGAACTCGGTGTACCCGGACAGCTCGTGCAGCCCGGCGGCCTTCTCCTGCTCCAGCACGTCGGTCATCCGCTCGCTGGGCTCGCCCGCGACCGCTGCGACAACCGGGGCGCCGCCCCGGGCCGGGGGCTCCGCCACCCGGGACCCCCCGAAAGCCTCGGTGGGACGCGCCCACAGCCGGATCGAGCCACCGTGCGTCGGCACGAGTTCGACGTCGACCACGGTCAGGCCGCCGGTCGCCAGCGCGCGGCGGGCCGATTCGACCGTGTAGTACTGGAAGTGCTCGTGGTAGATCGTGTCGTACTGGTTCTTCTCGATCAGCGTGAGCAGGTGCTGGACCTCGATGGAGACCCAGCCGTCGTCCGCGACCAGGGCGCGCAGGCCCTTGGTGAAGCCGAGGACGTCGGGGATGTGCGCGTAGACGTTGTTGGCGGCGACCAGGTCGGCCGGCCCGTGCTCCTCGCGCACCTGACGGCCGGTTTCCTCGGAGAGGAACGCGGTCAGGGTGGGCACGCCGGCGTCGCGCGCGGCCTGCCCGACGTTCACCGAAGGTTCGACTCCCAGACACCGGATCCCGTGCCCGACGACGTGCTTGAGCAGGTAACCGTCGTTGCTGGCGACCTCCACGACGAACGACTTCTCGTCCAGCCCGAGGCGCTCGACCGAGCCGTCGACGAAGCGCTTCGCGTGCTCCACCCACGACGTCGAGAAGGAGGAGAAGTACGCGTACTCCGTGAAGGTGTCGTCCGGGTCGATCAACGGCGGGATCTGCGCCAGCCAGCACTCGGTGCACACGATGAGGTGCAGCGGGAAAGTGGCTTCCGGCTCGTCGAGCTGTTCGGCGGTCAGAAATCGCTCACACGGGGGAGTCGCGCCGAGGTCCACGACGCTGGCCGTGTTTGTCGAACCGCAGAGTCGACATGTGGTCATCTACCAGGCTCCTTGGACTCGCGGTCGCGATATGCGTTAGACACGTCGAGCGGCGGTGGAAGGTCGTTACAGCGACGCGTGCCGGGCCGGTGGACCGATTCGGAACCGCAACATCACCACGCCAACCAGGTGACCTGTGGTGCAGATCACGGACGGTGCCGGTCCGGATCCGTAACGTCCACAGTGGACTTGGGCCCTACGCTGGGCGGATGACTTCGGAGCCGACTCCCCGCCTGAGCGGGGTCGCGGGTGTGGTGCTGACGGTCCGGTTCCTGACGGAACTGGCCCTCCTGGGCGGCTTGGCCCTGGCCGGCACCCAGCTCGGCGGCGGCGTGGTGCTGGCCATCGTCGACGCCGTCCTGCTGCCGGTGGCGGCGGCCGCCGTCTGGGGCCTGTTCATCGCCCCGAAGGCGCCCCGGCGGCTCCCGGAACCGGCCCGTTTCCTGGTGGAGTTCGCCCTGTTCGCGGCCACCGGCGTGGTGCTGGCCCTGGTCGGCTGGGTGATCGCCGGGATCGTGCTGGCCGTGGTCGGCATCGGCGTCGCGGCCCTCACCCGCCGCGTCGCCAAGGACGGCTGACCAGCCCTGCCATCACTGCCAACCTGTCTGCCGGCGATTGCCCCGGCCGTGGGTTCGCCCATTTACTGGGTGAGCACCAGGGCCCCGGTGAACGTCGAAATCCCCGTACCCACGGACAGGAGCGGAATCATGCAGAACGCAAATGGTGACATGCAGGTCGTGCCGGACGAGTTCGACCTCGACGTCCAGGCCGAGTTCAACCCGGACGTCGTGGTCTGGATCCTCGGCACCGACTGCTGCTCGGCCTTCTGATCGCCGCGGCGGGCGGAAAACCGGACCGGTTCCGGTTTTCCGCCGCCGGTTTCCCGGAGGCCGGAAATGGGTGACGAGATTTTCCGGGTGCACGACGGTTTCGTCGTACGCACCCCGCTGCGCTCGGGCGCCGCGCGGCTGCCGGCCGCCCCCGGCGGCCCGGATCCCGAGGCGTGCCGGGACGTCTTGCGCGCCGCGGCCGACCGGGCCGAGCTGGCCGAAGCGATCGAGGTCGCCAGCCCGAGCCTCGCCGCGGTCTTGGCGGACGCGCGGAGCGGCCGGCTCGACGCGCGCAAGCCCGCTCAGCTGCGGCGGGCCGCGCTCGCCGTGCTCAAGTACGACCTCCGCTCGCGGACCCGGCCGACGCCGTTCGGGCTGTTCGCCGGGGTGTCCGCCGGCCGGTTCGACCTCGCGCCGAAGGTGGAGGACGACGGACCGGCGCGGACGCGGACCCGCGTCGACCTCGGCTGGCTGCGGGAGGTCATCGAAGCGGCGGAACCGGAGCCCGGCCTGCTGCCGCACCTCGACGTCCAGGCGCACTCGACGGTGGTCCGCCGCGCTGACCGGCTGCACCTCGACACGCCCTCGGCAGGTCAGCGCGCGGCCGTTTCGGTGCGGTGCACCCCGGCGGTCGAGGCCGTGCTCGCCGAGACGCGGGCGGCCCGTCCCGTCGCGGACGTCGTCGCCGCGCTGCGGGACCGGTTCCCCGTCTCCGGCACCCGAGCCATCGGGCTGATCGCCGAGCTGGTGCGCCAGGGCGTGCTGCTGACGTCGCTGCGGCCGCCGCTCGACGGCGGTGACCCGCTCACCCACGTCATCGACGTGCTGGCCGCGGCCGAGCGCCGCGGGGCGGTCGTACCGCTGCGCGACGCCCTCGTCGCCGTGGCCGAAGCGCGCGACGCCTACGACACGCGGCCGATCGGCGAAGGGACCGCCGAACTGCGTCGCCTCGTCGCCCTCGCGCGGGCCGTGAAGCCGCACGAGAACCCCGTGCACGTCGACACCCGGCAGGGGCTGCGCGTCCGGTTGCCCGAGGACGTCCGCGCCGAGGCCGCGGCCGCGGTCACCGCGATGTGGCGGATGTCGCCGCGCCGGGCCGTCCTCGGCGAGTGGCAGGCCCGGTTCACCGAGCGGTACGGCGCCGGACGGCTGGTTCCGCTGCTGGAGGCCCTCGACGAGACCGCCGGGATCGGCGCCCCGGCGGGCTACCGGTGGCCGGCCGCGCGGCCCGCGACGCCGGAGCCGCCGCCGGAGCGGACCGCCCGGGACCGCCGGGTGGCGGCGCTGGTGGCCGAGGCGGTCCGGGACGGCGCGCGCGAGGTCGTGCTCGACGACGAGACCGTCGACGCACTGGCCGACGACGGCGACCCGGCCGAGGTCACGCGGTTCGGCGAGTACTGCTTCCAGCTGTGCGCGGCCTCGGTCGAGGACCTCGCCGCCGGCGAGTTCCGGCTGGTCACCGCGCCGAGCCACGGGTCGTACCAGCCCGGCGCGACCGCGAGCCGGTTCGCCGGAATGCTCCCCGACCCGGACGTCGTGGAGCGTGACGAGCAGGTCGTGCCCGTGACCCTGGCCTACCAGCCGCGCGAGGGGCGCGGCGCGAACGTCGTCAACACGCCCGCGCACACCGGCCGGCGGATCGCGGTCGGCCTGCCCGGGGGGACGCTCGCGCCGGCCGATCTCGCCGTCGGCGTGACCGGTGGCCGCGTGACCGTCGTGCACGTCCCGACGGGTACCGAGCTGCTGCCGGTGGTGCACAACATGCTGCGGCTCGAGGACCAGGCACCGAACGTCGTCCGGTTCCTGCACGACGCCAGGCTGACCGGGACGCGGCTGTGGGAACCGTGGGACTGGGGGAGCGCGCTCGCCGGGCCGTACCTGCCGCGCGTGCGCTACCGGCGCACGGTGCTGAGCCCGGCGGTGTGGCGGCTGGACGCCCTGCGCGACGTGCCGGACGACGCCTGGCCCGGCGCGGTCGAGCGCTGGCGGACGGCGTGGCGGGTGCCGGAGCGGGTCGAGGTGCGCAGCCGGGACCAGCGGCTGACGCTCGACCTGGCCGACCCGTGGCACCGGGCGATCCTGCGCGACGAGCTGCGGAAGGACGCCGGCCTGGTCGCCACTGAGTCCGCCGACCCGGGCGGCTGGCTGGGCGGCCGGCCCGCCGAGGTGGTCGTCGGGCTCAGCCGCCGGACGCCGGTGCCGTCCGCGCCGCCGCCCCGCCCGCTGCGGGCCCGTCGCCGGTACCAGCCGGGCGGGGAATGGCTGTACGTCAAGGTTTTCTCACCGCGACCGGACGTCGTGCGCGACCGGCTCCCGGCGCTGGCCGCCGAAGCCGGCGGGCCCTGGTACTTCGTCCGCTACGCGGAGCTGGACCCGGTCCTGCGGCTGCGGTTCCACGGTGACCCGGCGACGTTGTGGCCGTCGGTGTTCCCCCGCCTCGCGGCGCGGCTCGGCGAGTGGTCGGACCAGCGGCTGATCGGTGATTGGCTGGTGGCGAGCCACGAGCCGGAGCTGGAGCGCTACGGCGGCCCGGCGGCGATGCCGGCGGCCGAAGCGGTGTTCCACGCCGACAGCGAGCTCGCGCTGAGGCTGCTGGACCTGGAACGGCGAACGGCTTTCTCGCTGGACGAGCTGGCCGCGGTGTCGCTGGCGGCGCTGGCCCACGCGTTCGGTGCGGCGGACCGGCTGCCGGCGATCGCTCCGGGCCGCGAGTACGCCCGGAACCGCGTCCGGTGGCGGTCCCTCGTGGATCCGGCCGGCGGCTGGCCCGGCCTGCGCGCGACGGCCGAAGGACGCGCGGTCGTCGACGCGCTCGGCCCGCGTGACGAGGCGGTGCGCCGCTACGGCGACGTCGTCCGCGAGCTGGGCGACGCCGAGGAGATCTTGGCGAGCCTGCTGCACATGACGTGCAACCGGCTGTTCGGCGGGCCCGTCGAGCGGGAGCGGAAGGTGCACGGCTACGCGCGTGCCGCGGTTCTCGACCACCTCGGCCGCCGGAGGCACTCGTGACCGCGGACTTCGCGGCGCTGGTGGCCGAAACCGCCCGGCGGCTGACGCCCGTCGGATCGGGCGGGACCCGGCCGACCTCGCTGTTCCGCGGTCACCCCGGCGTCGCGATGCTGTTCGGCGAGCTGGGCCGGGCGGACGAGCGGTGGTTGCCGGTGGCCCACCGGCACCTCGCGGCCGCGGTGGCCGCGCTGGACGACGCGCCGGCCGCCGGGCTCTACGAGGGCCCGGCCGCGGTGCTCGCCGCCGCGCAGACGTGCGCGGCGGGCACCGGCCGCTACCGGGAGTTGCGGGCGCGGCTGACCGCGTACGCCGAGGCCGCGCAGGCGCACCGGCTCGCCCACCCGAGCGGCTACGACGTCGTCAACGGCCTCACCGGGCTCGGGCGCGTCCTGCTCGACGCGGGCGCCGACGTCGGACCGACCCTGGACGCGCTGGTCCGGCTGGCGGTCACGGAAACCCGGCCCGGCGCCGACGCCGGGATGGCCCACGGCGTCGCCGGGATCCTCGCGTTCCTCGCCCTCGCCGCGGAACACGAGCGGGTGGTGCCCGGCCAGCAGGACGCGATGCACCACATCGCAGGCTGGCTGCGCGACGTCGCCGGCGAAGACGCCGCCGGTCCGTACTTCCCGGCCTGGGCCGGGGAACCCCCGGTCCCGGCCAAGAGCGCCTGGTGCTACGGCGCTCCCGGCGTCGCCGTTGCCCTGCACCGGGCCGGGACCGTGCTGGGCGAACCGGCCTGGCGGCGGCTCGCGGTCGAGGCCCTGCGCGCGGTCACCCGGCGTCCCGAGGCCGAGTGGCACCTCGACGGCCCGACCGTCTGCCACGGTTACGCCGGTCTGCTGCAAGCCCTGCACCGCGTCGGCACGGCCACTGGCGATCCGGAGCTGCTGGCCGCGGCCGGCCGCGTCGCCCGGCGCGTGGCCGCCTGTGCGGACGAAACGGCGGAGTTCCTGTTCCGGCACCACGAATCCGGCGCGCCCGTCGACGTGGCCGGGCTCGTCGAAGGCGCGGCCGGGGTGGCCTGCGCGCTGCTGCCGTTCGCGGGGTACGACGCGCGCGGCGCGTCGTCGTGGGACCGCGTCCTGCTGTTCAGCTGAACGCCCGCCGGCGCGTGGCGAGCAGTTCGAGGAGCCCGCGGCGGCCGTCGACGCCGATGTGGCCGTAGATGTCCTTCAGCCGCCGGTACATCGTCCGCTCGGAGCAGTAGAAGCGCCGGGCCATCTCCCGCGTCGACCGCGCTTCGATCACCATCTCGAGCACCGCGAAGTCGCTCACGCTCAACGCCGGCGCGGCGCCGGGGTGATCCGGGGTGGCCAGTGCGAGGCGGGCGGCCTGCCGGTGGATCACCGTCACCGCGCGGGACGGCGGCAGCTGGATGTTGAGCACGCCGTGCGCTCCAGCGTGCATCGCGGCATACGTCTGGTTTCCGGAGACGTCGTCGACGACGCCGATCACCGCTTGCCCGGGAAATGCGGCCCGGAGTGAACTGATCACCGAAACCTCGGCTTCGGTGAAAGCGGGCACCGCGGCCACCGCGCCGCGGTGTTCCCGCAGGGTGCAGGACAGATCGGCCGTCAGGACCAGCCGGATGTCCTGCTTTTCGAGCAGGAACACGTGCGGTGAAAGGGCCTCGCCGAGACAGGCCGGGGCGATCACGTTCAGCCGAGTCGGTGATTCCGTCATGGTGGCCCCCGCAGATCCCGAAATATCGAAGAAACGATATCAGGGGATCCGCGGGGAATTGATTGTTCTTTTGTCCGGGTCAGCCGATCCGCGCGGCGGCCGGGATGACGTCGGTGCCGAACTTCTCGAGCACCGCCGGGTTGTGCACGTGCGGGACCATGCCGAGGGCGACCTCGATGCCGAGCCCGTTCAGCCGCTCCAGCTCCTTCAGCAGCTCGCCGGTCTTCTCGCCGTCCTCGCCGATGTCGAGGATGTGGTAGACGGTCTTGGTGATCGAGCCGTAGTCGCGGCCCTCGGTCTCGCAGTGCTGCTTGAGGACGTCGAGCTTGTGCTCCAGCTCCGGGCTGTTGAAGAGGTTGCACTGGTCGGCGTACTTCGCGACGAACCGCAGCGTCTTCTTCTCGCCGCCGCCGCCGATCATGATCGGCGGCCGCGGGCTCGAAAGCACCTGCGGGACGTTCAGGAGCCGCGACGCGTCGAAGTGCGCGCTCTTGAACGGCGCGTCGCCCTCCGCCCACATCTGCAGGATGTACTGGAGGTTCTCCTCCAGCAGCTCGAAACGCTCCTTCAGAGGCGGGAAGGGGAAGCCGAGGCCCTTCGACTCCTCCTCGTTCCAGCCCGCGCCGACGCCGAGGATCGCGCGGCCGCCGGAGAGCACGTCCAGCGTCGTGATCGCCTTGGCCAGCAGGCCCGGGTGGCGGTAGAGGACACCGGTGACGACGGTCAGCAGCTTGGCGCGCTCGGTGTGCGCCGCGATGAAGCCGAGGGTGGTGTACGCCTCGAGCATGTCGTTTTCGACGGGGCCGACCCCGCCGATCTGGAAGAAGTGGTCCATCACGGCGATGGAGTCGAAGCCCGCTTGGTCGGCGGTGCGGACGACGGAGGCCAGGTCGGCGCCCAGCGCGGACGCCCCGTTCGGCCAGGTGAAGTCGGGGATCTGCAGTCCGAGTTTCATAGTCCCCGACCGTATACCTGGAGTTACCCCAGGTGCGTGCTCAGAAATCCCCGATGAGGGAAACCCTGCCGTGCAAGGGATCCGTGACGAACACCGTGTGCGTCCGCTGGTCGACGGCGACGTCGCCGGGGTTGACGCCCAGTGACAGGTCGCCGGTCAGTGTGCCCGTGGCGCCGTCGATCCGGCTGAGGCCGTTCTGCCCGCCGTTGGTGTAGACCGTGTTCGTGCCCTGGTGCACGGCGAGCGCGGAGGATTCGCTGCGCAGCAACACGGTCTTGCGCTCGGTGCGCGTCGAGGAGTCCACAATGGACATGTGGTGGATGCCGGAGTTCGCGACGTACACCGTGCCGCTCGCGGCGTGCACCGCGACCGCCGTCGGCTTCGCCCCGACGTGCACGCTCGCGACGAACTTCCCGGCGTCGATGTCGAACACCTCCACCGAGTCGGTGTCGGTGCTGGCGCAGTAGGCCAGCTTGCGGCCGGGGTCGACGGCGATGCCGCCCAGGCTCGGCTTCGGGCCGGGCACGAGGGCCGCGAGCGAGCAGCTGACGCCGTCGAGCACGGCGAGCATGCCGGTGCCGCCGCTGGCCGCGTAGACGCGGTTGGCCTGCTCGTCGACCGCCAGGGTGGCCGCGCCGGCGCCCGCGCCGATGACGCTCACCAGGTCGTGGGTGCGGCCGTCCAGCACCACGACGGTGCCGGCCGGCGGGTTGGCGACGTAGATCCGGTTGGCGACCGAGTCGACCGCGATGTCGCCGGGCGCGCCGCCGACGCGGACCACCGCGCCGATCGTCGCGCTCTGCGGGTCCACGACGGAAACGGTCCCGGCCTGGGGATCCGTGACGTAACCGAGGCCGGTGACCGGATTCACCGCGATCCCGGTCGGGGCGCCGCCCAGCTCGATCGACCGGACGTTCTCCGCGCGCGCGACCCCGGGCAGGAACACCGCCCCCGCGCCCGCGGTGACCAGGGCGAACAGGGTCCTCCGGCGTATCCGGCGGCCTCGCATCGGCGCCTCCGCTCGTGATCGATTCGCCTCCCGAGCGTAACCCGCGCGATGATCACGCGAAGGAACTTCGGGTCCCCCGATCGCGTTGTTTCCAGTGGGTAACCCACCAGAAGAGCGGGAAAGAGCGGACGGAGGCGAGCGCGCGTGCACGGGCACCAGAACGGGTTGAAGACGGCGTTGCTGCTCGGCCTGCTGTCGGCGATCATCGTCGCGATCAGCGGGCTCTTCGGCCGCGGTGCCCTGGTCATCGGCCTGGTCATCGCGCTGGGGATGAACGCCTTCGCCTACTTCAACTCGGACAAGCTGGCGTTGCGCGCGATGCACGCGCAGCCGGTGTCCGAGGCCGAGCAGCCCGCGATGTACCGGATCGTGCGCGAGCTCGCGACGGTCGCCCGGCAGCCGATGCCGGCGCTGTACCTCAGCCCGACGGCCGCGCCGAACGCGTTCGCCACCGGCCGCAGCCCGCGTCACGCCGCGGTCTGCTGCACCACCGGCATCCTCGACATCCTCGACGAGCGCGAGCTGCGGGCCGTGCTCGGCCACGAGCTGTCCCACGTCTACAACCGCGACATCCTGATTTCCTGCGTCGCCGGGGCGCTGGCCAGCCTGATCAGCGTGCTCGCGAACATCGCGTTCTTCTTCGGCGGCAACAACCGCGACGGGAACCCCCTGGTCGGCCTGCTGCTGCTCTTCGTCGGGCCGATCGCGGCCGCCGTCATCCGGATGGGCGTGAGCCGGTCGCGGGAGTACCAGGCCGACGCGTCCGGCGCCGAGCTGACCGGCGACCCGCTGGGCCTGGCCTCGGCGTTGCGGAAGCTGGACGCGGGCACGCGGGCGCGGCCGCTGGTCGCGGAGCCGCAGCTGGTGTCGCAGTCGCACCTGATGATCGCGAACCCGTTCCGCCCGGGCGAGGGCATGAGCAAGCTGTTCTCGACGCACCCGCCGATCGCCGACCGCATCGCGCGGCTGGAGGAGATGGCCCGCCGCGCCCCCGGCGGTCTCTGACCCCCAGGCGTCACTTTCACGGGGAAAGCTGCGTTTCTTCCACATGGTGGGACGGGGAATCCACGTCGGGCGCGCGGAGTTGCGCAGGCATGGTCTCCGCAGAGCTGCACCTGGGCGTCGCCATCGACGGGGCCGGGTACCACCCGGCCGCGTGGCGCGTGTCCGCGGCCGAGCCCGCCGCGCTGTTCACCTCGGGCCACTACCTGAAGTACGCGAAGCTCGCCGAAGCGGCTTCGCTCGACTTCGTCACCCTCGACGACTCGCTGGCGCTGCAGTCCGGCGGCGAACAGGTCGTCCGCGGCCGCCTCGACGCGCTGCTCACGCTGTCCGCGATCGCGCCGGCGACCAGCGGGATCGGCCTGGTGCCGACGGTCACCACCACGCACACCGAGCCGTTCCACGTCTCGACGTCGGTCGCGACGCTGGACTACGCCAGCCGCGGCCGCGCCGGCGTGCTCGCCGTGCCGTCGCGCACCGACGCCGAGGCCGCGCACTTCGGCCGGCGCCCGGCGCCCGCCGAGGCCGCCGCGGAGGCGGAGAACGCCGAGGTCGTCGACGTCGTCACCCGGCTCTGGGACAGCTGGGAGGACGGCGCGATCATCCGCGACGCGGCCACCGGCCGGTTCATCGACCGGGAGAAGCTGCACTACGTCGACTTCGAGGGCGGCTTCTTCAGCGTGAAGGGCCCGTCGATCACGCCGCGGCCGCCGCAGGGCCACCCGGTGACCGCCGTCTACGGCGATTCCCCGCACGCCGTCGCCGCCGACCTGGTCATCACCAGGGCGGACCACCTCGACGCCGTGTGTGCCACGGCCGCGCGGTTCCCCGGCGCGAAGGTGCTCGCGACCGTCTCGATCGTGCTCGCCGAGACCGCGCAGACCGCCCGGGACCGGCGGCGGGAGCTGGACGCGCTGACGCCGTTCGAGCCCGTCGGCCTGTCGTTCGTCGGCACGCCCGCGCAGCTGGCCGCCGAGCTGCCGCGCTGGGCCGCCGAGTCCGGCGTCGCCGGCTTCCACCTGCGGCCGGCGGTGCTGCCCGACGACCTCGACCTGCTGACCGGCGAGGTCGTGCCGGCCCTGCGCGCGGCCGGCGCGTTCCGGCCCGGCTACCGCGGCTCGACGTTGCGCGAGCACCTCGGGCTCGGCCGCGCGGTCAACCAGTACGCCGTCACCCCGGGAGCCTGAGATGACCAAGCAGATCAAGCTGGCCGCGTACTTCCCCGGCGTCAACAACACCACGGTGTGGAGCGATCCGGCGGCGGGCAGCCAGATCGACTTCGCGTCGTTCGAGCACCTCGCCCGAACGGCCGAACGCGGCAAGCTCGACTTCCTGTTCCTCGCCGAAGGCCTGCGGCTGCGCGAGCACGCGGGCAAGATCCTCGACACCGACGTCGTCGGCCGGCCCAACACGACCGCGGTGCTGGCCGCGCTGTCGGCCGTCACCACCCACCTCGGCCTGGCCGGGACGCTGTCGTCGACGTTCAACGAGCCCTACGAGGTGGCGCGCCAGGTCGCGAGCATCGACCACCTCTCCGGCGGGCGCGCGGCGTGGAACGTCGTGACGTCGCCGGACGCCTGGACCGGCCGGAACTTCCGGCGCGGCGGCTTCCTCAAGCGGGAGGACCGGTACGCGCGCGCCGAGGAGTTCCTGGCCACCGTGCGCGAGCTGTGGGACAGCTGGCAGCCCGGAACCCTGGTGGGGGACAAGGAGAACGGCGTCTTCGCGCGCGACCCCGGCAAGTTCGTCCACAGTGGACCGCAGTTCGACATCCACGGTGAGTTCACGTTGCCGCGCACACCGCAGGGGCAGCCGGTCGTCATCCAGGCCGGCGACTCCGACGAAGGCCGCGAGTTCGCCGCGAAGGCCGCCGACGTCATCTTCAGCCGGCACGGCACGCTCGAAGACGGCCAGGCGTTCTTCCACGACGTCAAGCGGCGTCTGAGCACCTACGGCCGCGAGCCCGGCGAGCTGCTGATCATGCCGGCCGCGGCGTTCGTCCTCGGCGACACCGACGCCGAAGCCGCGGAGCGCGCGCGGGAGATCCGGTACCAGCAGGTCCGCCCGGCCACCGCGATCCAGTTCCTCGAGCAGGTGTGGAGCCGCGACCTGTCGGCCTACGACATCGACGGGCCGCTGCCCGACATCGACCCTGACCCGGACGCCGCGCCGCTGACCTGGGGCCGCGTCCGCCACGAGAAGGACCCGGCCGCGCTGGCCGCGAAGTGGCGAGCGCTCGCCGAAGAGAAGAAGCTGTCGATCCGCGAGCTGGTGATCGAGGCCACCGCGCGCCAGCAGTTCGTCGGCTCGCCCGCGACCGTGGCCGGGACGATCGACGAGTACGTCCAGTCCGACGCGGCCGACGGCTTCGTCCTCGCCCCGCACCTCACCCCCGGCGGGCTCGACGAGTTCGTCGAGAAGGTCGTCCCCCACCTGCAGGAACGCGGTGTCTTCCGGACCGAGTACGCCGGGCCGACGCTGCGTGACCAGCTGTTCTAGGCCGCGGCTCCCGCCGCCACGGCGACGGCCTTGACGTAGTCGCCGTAGCCGGACTTCGCGAGCTTCGAGCCCAGCGCGTAGCACTCGTCGGCGTCGATGAAGCCCATCCGCAGCGCGATCTCCTCGAGGCAGGCGATGCGCACGCCGGTCCGGTGCTCCAGCACCTGCACGAACTGCCCGGCCTCGAGCAGCGAATCGTGCGTGCCGGTGTCGAGCCAGGCGAACCCGCGGCTCAGCTCGATCAGCGTCGCGCGGTCCTGGCGCACGTAGGTGAGGTTGACGTCGGTGATCTCCAGCTCGCCACGCGGCGACGGCTTGAGCGCCCGCGCGATCTCGACGACCTGGTTGTCGTAGAAGTACAGCCCGGTGATCGCCTTGTTCGAGCGGGGCTTGGCCGGCTTCTCCTCGATGGAGACCAGCTTGCCGTCCGCGCCGACCTCGCCGACGCCGTAGCGCTCGGGATCCTTGACCGGGTAGCCGAACAGGACGCAGCCGTCGAGGTCCCGGACCGCGGCCTGCAGCCGGCTGGAGAAGCCCTGGCCGTAGAAGATGTTGTCGCCGAGCACCAGCGCGACGTCGTCGTCGCCGATGAAGTCCGCGCCGATCACGAACGCCTCGGCCAGCCCGTTGGGACTGGCCTGCTCGGCGTAGGTGAACGCGAGGCCGAACTGGTCGCCGTTGCCCAGCAGCTTGCGGAACATCGGCAGGTCAGCGGGGGTGGAGATGATGAGGATCTCGCGGATCCCGGCCAGCATCAGCACCGAGATCGGGTAGTAGACCATCGGCTTGTCGTAGACGGGGAGCAGCTGCTTCGACACCGCCTGGGTGATCGGGTGCAAGCGTGTCCCGCTGCCTCCGGCCAGCACGATGCCCTTCATTCGCTGCCTCCCTCTGCTCGGTCCACCGCCGCGGCCCACCCTACGGGGCAACGGGTGGAGCCGTGATGGGGAAGCGCTAGAAGGCCGGCCCCTTGCCGAAGTAGGCCTTGCAGCCGAGGTTGTACTCGGTGGCGATCTCCAGGACGTTCTTGCCGTCGTCGACCGGCAGCAGCGTCGAGGAGTAGTTGGGGCAGAAGTTGTTGTAGATGCCGGTGATGTGCACCGGCGCGGGCAGCTCGTACCAGTTGCCGCTGCCGAAGTTGTCGTTCGCGAGCAGGACCTGGCCGTTGCCGGGCTGCGGTTTGCCCTTGGCGTCGGTGTAGATCTGCCCGACCATGACGATCCGGACGCCGTTCGGCCCGCCGGGGAACAGCGTGATCGTCTGCGCGTGCTGGAAGTAGTTGCCATTCGCGGTGTTGACGCGGGTGCCGGGGTCGGTCGGGCTGCCCCAGTTGGCGCCGTCGGGCGAGATCTTGAAGTACGGGTCGCAGTAGCGGTCGCGGAAGTTGCAGATCTCGTAGGCGAAGTAGTACCGGCCGTCGGGCAGCCGCCGGATGATCGGCATGCCCGGGCGGACCCGGTCCGGCGGGATGGCCAGGGTGAGCTGCTTGGTGCCCCAGTTCACGCCGTCGGTCGAGGCGACGCGGTTGAGCACCTGCGCGTACTTCGGGGCCTGCGTCTCGTCGGCGAAGTGCAGCCAGAGCGTGCCCCCGGCGTCGACGGTGAACTCCGGCTCCCAGATGCCGTCGATGTTGTGCGAGCGGGCGGCTTCGGCCAGGAACCCCCAGGAGCGGCCGCCGTCCTTGCTGGCCCAGATCTTGATCCCGACGCGGCGTTGTGCCCCGGCGTCCTGCCGGTAGGACGCGGCCCACAGCAGGGTGCCCGCGCGGAGCCGGCCGACGCGCTGCGGGAGTTCGTAGAGGGTGCCGCAGCACATGCCGTAGCGGCCGTCGGGGTCGTGGATCTCGGCGATCTCGTGGAAGGACGCGCCTTCGTCGGTGCTCTCCATGACGGGGGTGAACTTGCCCCCGGCGTCTTCGCTGGTGAGCGCGGCGATGATGCGCCCGCGTCCGAAGGCGGAGTGCTCGAGCCGCACGAGCCGGGCGTAGGAGCCGTAGCCGGGAACGAGCTGCCGGCGCTCGGCGGCGCTCGCGGGCGTCAGCAGGGCGGTGACGAGGACCAGCGGAAGCACGAAGACGAGCAAACGGCGCATCCTGACCCTCTCCACGCGGTGACCGCGCGATTACAACACGCTGCGGGCGGTCTGCTGTGGACGGTCGCGCGGCGTTCGCACGTTCGGGGTTTGCCTGCGCCCGATTGGGTGATCGATCACACAAGGCGACGGTAACGCCGGGGCAAAGCCGGCCGAAAGATCACTGAGGGGGATCTGATGAGGAAATTGGTGTGCGCGCTGGCGGCCGTGGTGCTGGCGTCGGGGTGCGCGTCGGGGACCGGGTACGGCGTGATCGTGGCGGCTGGTGCTTCCGCGTCTGCGGTGCCTGCGGTGCCTGCGGCTCCTCCGACGACTGCGCCGGCCGCGCCGCGTGACCTGCCGCCGGAGACGCACACGGGCAAGGGCGAAGGCCAGTTCGCGGTGACGTGGCCGGCGGACCAGCTGGGTTTCTTCACGTTCGACTGCCCGAAGTGCGCGGGCAACGTGATCATCAGCACCGACGGCGGCGAGTTCGGCCTGGTCAACGCGATCGGCGCGTACAAGGGCACAACCTGGCTGAACACGGAACCGGACCGCCCCACGAGGAAGGTGACGGTCCTGGCGGACGCCCCTTGGACGGCGACGATCGCGGACTACCGAAGCCTCCCGGAGGCGAGCGCCGCCAAGCCGTCAACCGGCAAGGGCGACGCGGTCCTGCGGGTCCCGGCGGGCATCACGCGCGTCCACCTCAAAGCCAAGACCCGCGGCAACATAGCGCTGTGGGTGCAGTCCGAGGAGACCGGCGACCTGCTGGTCAACGAGATCGGCGACGTCGAGGTGGACCGGGACGTTCGAGGTCCGGCGTACCTGAGGGTGGACGGCTACGAGACGAGCTGGACGATCACGCCGTCCTGAGCGGAGGCATTCGTTGGTGGAGATCAGCTTCCTGACCGAATCCGACCGCGCCCGCTGGGAGGTCCTGGCCCGAGGCAAAGACGCGCACTTCGAGGTGGAACGAGCCGACGAAGCCTACGAACGCACCTGGCGCCGCCTGCTGGACGACGACCGGACCCGCGGAATCGCCGCCCGCCTGAACGGCGAGGTGGTGGGCGCCGCGCACTACCTGTTCCACGCGAGCATCTGGTACGCCGCGAAGTGCTACCTGGCGGACCTGTTCGTGGCCTCGGAAGCCCGCCGGCGGGGCATCGCGACAGCGATGATCGACTGGGTGGCGCGGGACGCGAAGGAGCAGGGTTTCCCGGGCCTGTACTGGAACACACTGGCGGACGCCCCAGCACGCGCGCTGTACGACAGGGTGGGCAAGTACCACGAGGGCTTGATCCACTACAGCTACCGACGCGACGCGGACCGGAGCTGAGGGCACTCGCCGACGTTGTACCCACGGGCACCCGACAGGGGATACCCGCAGGTCAACGAGGGTGCGTCAGCGGTAGTTCGTGAACTGCAACGCGATCTCGAAGTCCTTGCCCTTGAGCAACGCGATCACGTCCTGCAGCTGGTCCTTCTTCTTGCCCGACACCCGCAGCTGGTCGCCCTGGATCTGGGCTTGCACGCCCTTCGGGCCCTCGTCGCGGATGAACTTGGCGATCTGCTTCGCCTTGTCCGAGGCGATGCCCTGGATGATCTTGCCGCTGAGCTTGTAGATCTTGCCCGACAGGGCCGGCTCGTCCGCTTCGAACGCCTTCAACGAGATGCTGCGCTTGATCAGCTTCTCCTTGAAGACCTCGACCGCGGCCAGGGCGCGCTCCTCGGTCTCGGACTCGATCGCGATCGCCTCCTCGCCGGACCAGTTGATCGTCGTGCCCGTGCCGCGGAAGTCGAAGCGCGTGCCCAGCTCCTTGCTCGCCTGGTTCAGCGCGTTGTCCACCTCCTGGTGGTCGACCTTGCTCACGACGTCGAAAGAGGGATCCGCCACGTGTCCTCACACCTCGTACTCGCTAGTCAGGGGCACCCAGCCTAGTCCCGGGTATCCCGGTTGACCCCCGCCGGGAGTGCTTGGGTAAGCTTCTCCCCGGCCGGTACAACCGGCTTGGGCGGGTTACCCGAGTGGCCAAAGGGGACTGGCTGTAAACCAGTTGGCTTACGCCTACGGGGGTTCGAATCCCTCACCCGCCACGCCCAGCGGCCCCGGTGACCTCGCAGGTCACCGGGGCCGTTTGCGTTAAAAGCCCGAGTTCCCGGCTCCTCTCACCAGCGTGTAGCCGCCGTCGTTGAGCAGCCCTCCGGACGTGGCGCCCGTCACCGTTGTATGTGCGATCGATGCGCTGCCCGTCGCGTTCGTCTCGATGCCGTACGTGCCCGCTCCGGCGATCGTGACGCGGTCGAAGCTCAGCTGCGTGATCGACTTCTGGAAGCTCAGCAGCACGCCCTGGTAACCGCTGTCGGTCAGCGTCAGGTCCTCGACGACGATCGGGGCCGCGATGGGTGCCGAATCCGCGTAGATCCAGAGGCCGCCGATCGCCGAGTTCCAGTTGTACTCGAAGCTGCCCGTCCGGACGAGCGTGTTGCGGCGGATCGACGTCGTGCCCGACAGGGGGACCGGGTTGAAGCGGGTGCCGACCGTGATGCCCGAGCCCGCCGTGACGTTGTCCGCGACGACGTTGTCCTCGACGCGGTTGCCGGACCCGCCGAAGACGCCGATGCCGTTGGCCAGCGCCGGCGACTGGACCGTGTTGAACGTGTACGCGCTCCCGGCCACCGTGTTGCCTTCGGAGAACATCGCCAGCCCGTCGTCGCCGGTGTTGCGGACCATCGACTGGTCCACGCGCACGTTGCTCGTGCCGGCGTCCTTGGCGTGGATGTTGACGCCGTCCGCGAACGTGTCGCGGATCCGCGTGCCGACGACGTACAGGCCGTTCGTGCCCGAGTCGGCCCACAGCCCGACCTTGGTGTGCTCGATCCACAGGTTCTGGATCAGCGACCCGGTGCCGAAGTTGCCGTCCAGCGCGCCGTCCGAGCCGTTGTCGTCGCGGATCCGGACGTCACCGAAGATCGCGAAGTCGGCCAGCGTGACGTTGCTGCCCGTGCCGAAGAAGCCACCGCGCGGACCGGTGCCCTGGATCACCGACGACCACGGCCCCGCGCCGAAAACGCGCACGTTCGCGACGTTGATCTTCGACGTGATCCGGAACGTCCCGGCCGGGATCCACACCGGCTTGTTCTGGGCCGCGCCCGCGGCGATCGCGGCGTTGATCGCCGATGTCGCGTCCGACCCGTTGTCCGGCACCGCGCCGTACGACGTGATGGACAACGCGCCCGCCGGGGCGGTCGCCGCACTGGGCGCCTGCTCGGCGTCCAGCAGGTCGACGTCGTAGTACGCGGCCGTGCTCGACGCGTCCTTCTGCAGCTTCAGGACCGTGCCCGCGGGCCAGTCGCCGATCGAAGCACGCGTCTCGTCGTAGTACCGGTGCGGGCTGCCCTGCGACGGCACGTTCGTGTACGGGTACACGCCGTAGACCCAGCTGTAGTTCGACGTCAGGGACAGGTCGCGGATCTTCGTCCCGTTCGCGTAGAGCGCCAGCGGCGCGGTCTGCCCGGCGCCGTCCGCGCTGTCCGGGATCGAGAACCGCAGGGTGACGGCGTTCGCGGGCTTGGTCAGCGTGACGCTCACCGACTGCCCGGTCGCGCCGAGCCGCACCGCGCGGCGGCCGCTCGACTCGGCCTGGACCGTGTGGAACGTCCGGTCCGCGGCGAGCACGGTCCCGGTGGTCGTCCCGGCTTCGGCCTCGTACTCGGTGTACGGCGTCGTCGCGCCCCGCGCGGCCAGCGCCGTCTCGTTGGCGACGACGACGCTGTCGACCAGGACGTCGTTGCCGGTGCCGGCCAGCTGCAGCGTGTTGACGCCGGCGCGGACCGGCACCGAGACGGTGGCCGTCCGCCAGCCGGTGCCGGACGGCAAGGTCGCCGTCCCGGCGTCACGGCCGTTCGCCGCCACCGCGAGGGTGCCCGCGTTGGCGAACCGGATCGTCGCGGTCGCCGTGCCCGCCGACGCCATCGCGAACGTGCGCACCAGACGCGCGCCCGCGGTCCCGAAGCCGGTCACGTAACCCGGCCCGGTGAAGCCCGTGGTCGCCGTGCCGACGGTCGCACCGCCGGACACGAAGGCCGCCTCCGCCTCGCCAGGACCAGCGGGTTGCGAAGGCACCGACGGCGTCACGGTCAGGTTGTCGAGGTTCACGTTGCCGGAGTCGGTGCTGTCGAAGGCGTACGCCACCGTGTGGTCGCCCGCGGTCAGCGTCACGGACTCGGTCGCCGACGTCCAGGTGTCCCAGTTCGCCGACGCCGGTAGCGACACCTGGCGCTGGCGGACGCTGTCGACATAGAGCGAAAGCGTCATGGCGGTACCGGTGCCGTTCGCGTACCGCAGGGCGAGCGACTGCGCCCCGGCGGTGGTCACCTTGACGGCGAACGACGTCCGGGCGTTGCCCTTGTTGCCGTCGGTGTAACCGCCGACGAACCCGCTCCCGCTGTAGCCGGGGTGCTCGGTCGAGACGACCGCGCCGCCGGTGAGCGTCGCGTTCTCGGCCTCGAACAGCGGGCCCGCCTGCCCGGTCGCGGACGGCGTGACGTCGAGGCGGTCGAGGTTGACGTTCCCGCTGTCACCTGGGCCGAAGGTGTAGGACACGCTGTGCGCGCCCGCGCCGAGGGGGACGGCGACACTCGCCGAGCCCCAGCTGTCCCAGGAAGCCGTAGCGGGCAAAGAAATCTGCTGTGCCGTGGAATCCACGGTCAAGGTGACGGTGCGCGAAGAGCCGGTGCCGTTCGCGTAGGCGAGCGCGAGGGTGTACGAACCGGCCGACGCGGCAGAGACGGAGAACGTCGTCCGCGCGGTACCGCGGTGGCCGTCGGTGTAGCCGCCGACGAACCCGGAACCGCTGAAGCCGGGATGGTCGGTTTCGACGACGGTACCGCCTGAAAGAGCAGCGGATTCGGCTTCGAGACGAGTGGTCGCGGCGTGTGCCGGGACCGTGCCCAAGAGAGCGGTGAAAGTGAGCACCGCGACGGCCAGAACAGGGAATCTGCGCATCTGTTTTCTCCCAACAAAGAGAATCAGCCTTTGACGGCTCCGCTCAAGGCGTTGCCGCGCAGGAACATCCGCTGGAACACGAGGAACAGCACGACGGGGATGACCGTCGAAATAGCCAGAGCGGCGAGGAAGACGTCCAGCTCGACGAACTTCTGCAGCGCCGGCAGCCGGACCGAGAGCGGCTGGACCGCCGGGTCGGGCAGCACCAGCATCGGCCACAGGAAGTCCTTCCAGGCGGCCACGATCGCGAACACCGAGACGACGCCGAGGATCGGGCGTGACATCGGCAGCACGACCGACCAGAACAACCTCAGCGGGCCCGCACCGTCGACGCGAGCGGCTTCGAACACCTCACGCGGGAGGTTGTCGAAGAACCGTTGCACGAGAAGGATGTTGAACGCGCTGGCGCCCGAAGGCAGCCAGACCGCCCAGAACGAGTTGATCAGCGAGAAGTCGACCATCGACAGGTACAGCGGCACCAGCAGGACGACGGCCGGCACGAACAACGTCGTCAGGACGACGCCGGTGAGCACGCGCCGGTAGCGCGGCCGCAGCACCGACAGCGCGAACCCGGCCGTCGTCGCGACGATCAGCTGCACCAGCCACGACCCGGCGGCGACCCACACGGTGTTGAGGAAGTACTTGTCGATCTGCACGCGCGTCCACGCCGTCGAGAGGTTGGCGAAGTCGATCCCGTGCGGCCACAAGGCCAGCGGGTCGCGCAGCGTGTCCTGCGTCGGCGTGACCGCCGCCTTCGCCAGCCACAGCATCGGGCCCAGGCCGGCCAGGAACAACGCCGTGAGCAACAAAGCGTGCAGGGTGCGGGTCGTGCGGCGGACGGCGGGCCGCCGCCAGTCCGACGGCGAGAGCAGGGCGCGCGTCATGACTTGCTCCAGGAGCGGGTGAGGCGGAAGTACACGGCGGAGAACAGGCCCAGGACCAGGGCGAGCAGGACGCTCAACGCGGTCGCGGCCCCGTAGTCGCCGCCGAGGCTGTCGGCGAAGGCGTAGTCGTAGACGAGCAGCAGGATCGTGGTCGTCGACCGCGCCGGGCCGCCGCCGGTGAACAGGAACGGCTCGAGGAACACCTGCGCGGTGCCGACGATCTGCAGGATGAACGTGATCAGCAGGACGCCGCGCAGGTGCGGCAGCGTGACGTGCCAGACCTTGCCCCAGACCGACGCGCCGTCGATCTCGGCCGCCTCGTACTGCTCGGGCGGGACACTGGTCAGCGCGGCGAGGTAGATGATGATCGTGGCGCCGGCCGCCGCCCACGTCGCCTCCGCGACCAGCGAGAACATCGCCGTCGACGCCGATTGCAGCCACGGCGCCGGGCTGATCCCGACGGCGCCCAGCACGGTGTTGAACACGCCGTTCGGGCTCGCGTCGTAGAAGAACTTCCACAGCAGCACGGCCACCACCGGCGGGATCACCACCGGCAGGTAGGCCAGCGCGCTGTAGAGGCCCTTCGCCCGGCGGACCTCGCTCATCAGCACCGCGGCGAGGAGCGGGATCGGGTAGCCGAGCAGCAGCGCGAGCACGGCGAACCACAGCGTGTTGCCGACGGCGTTCCACAGCTGCGGGTCGCTGAGCACGGCTTTGTAGTTGTCGAGCCCGACGAACACCGGGTCGGAGACGAGGTTCGTCTGCTGGAAGCTCATCACGACGGCCTGGCCGATCGGCCGCCACGAGAACAGCCCGAACACGGCCAGCATCGGCAGCAGGAACAGGAGCGTGCCGAGGCCGCCGCCGCGCACCCACGTCATCGGGGTGCGCCGGCGGCGGGCCCGGGCCGGCGGGCGCGAGGTCGCCACCGCCGGCCGGGCCGCCGTGAGCGTCACGGCTTGTCCAGCAACGCCTGGGCCTGCGTCTGCGCGTCGGCCAGCAGGGCGGGGATGTCCGCGCCGCGGTCGGTCAGGACCTTCTGCGCCACCGGGTCGAGCAGGCCGTAGACCTGCTGGGTGGACCGCGTCGGCTCCGGGATCAGCGGCTGACCGAACATCTTGTCCGTGTACGGCGTCATCTGCTTCACCGGCACGTTGACGTACTGCGCGATCCAGCCCAGCCGCTGGTCGAAGGTCGCCTTGTCGAACACCGGCAGCTCGGGCGAGCCGACGGCCTCGCCGGAGTCCGCGGTCGCCTTCGCGTCGGCCACCGCCGCGGCCTGGTCGGCCTGCTTGCTCAGGTAGTAGAAGTCGATCCACTTCACGGCCGCGGCCTTGACGGCGTCGTTCGCCTTGGCGTTGACGCCGGCGAGCGTGCCGCCGCCGAGGACACCGGCGTTCGAGCCGTCGAGCGGGAGGGCCGTGACGCCGTAGTCGTCCGCCTTGATCGCGTTCTGCGCCTTCAGCGAGCCGTAGTTGCCGCCGCCGGAGACGTACATCCCGATCCGGCCGGCGGCGAAGTCCTGGTTGATGCCGTTCCAGTCGTAGAGGAAGTTGGCGCCCATGCTGTTGTCGTCCCAGCGCATGGTGTGGATGGTCTGCAGCGCGCGGGCCATCTGCGGCGTGTTCAGCGTGGCCGTCGCCTTGTCGCCGGCCAGCTGCTCGGTGCGGCCGCCGAAGGCGTAGTCGAGCGTGGCGAGGATCCAGCCGCCGGTGTTGTCCGTGGTCAGCTGGGCGTACCCGGCCTGGCCGGTCTTCCCGGCGATCTGCTTCGCGTCCGTGCGGATCTCGTCCCAAGTGGACGGTGGCTTGTCCGGGTCGAGGCCGGCCTGCTTGAACAGCGTCCGGTTGTAGTGCAGCGCCTGGCCGTGGGCGGCGATCGGGACGGCCCACATCTTGCCGTCGTCGGCCGAGCCCGCCTTCGCGACCTCGGGGTTGAACTTCTTCGCGTACGGCAGCTGGTCGACCAGGCCGCTGATGTCGGCGAGCTGACGGCGTTCGATCAGGCCGCGGCCGTCGGTGAACGGCATGGTCAGGACGTCGGGGAGCGTGCCGCCCGCCAGCTGCGCGGTGAACGTCGTCGCGTCCCACTTGAACTCCTGCGGGACCAGGTCGATCTTCGGGTTCGCGGTTTCGAACTGCGTGACCCGGGTGTTGAACGCGGCGACCGCGCCCTGGTCGAGGCCCGGTTCGATGGACACCTTGACGACGGTCTTGCCGTCGGCGGTGGTGGTGTCGTCGCCACCGGAACAGGCGGTCAGCGCGGCGGCGGCGCACAGGCAGACCGCGGCGATCTTCGAGGACTTCATCGTCACTCCTAGCGGTTTCGACGCGGGTTACTGGACTCGCAGCCAGACGGCTGTGTCGGTGGGCAACTGGGCGCCGGCCGGCTCTTCGCTGGCGAGCAGGACTTCGAGGTGGGACGGCAGGTCGATCGGGGTTTCCCCGAAGTTGACCAGGCAGAGCAGGTCGTCGCCACGGCGGAAGGCGAGGACGTCGTCGCCGTCTTCGCCCGCCCAGGCGAACTCCTCCCCACGCAACGCCGGTTCGGCCCGGCGCAGCGCGATCATGGTGCGGTAGAGCGTCAGCATCGACCGCGGATCGCCGTCCTGCCGCTCGACCGAGTAGTCACCCCAGTTCGCCGGCTGGGGGAGCCACGGGGTTCCGGCACCGAACCCGAACGCGCTGTCCGCGTCGGACGTCCAGGGCAGCGGGACGCGGCAGCCGTCGCGGCCGGGGTCGGTGCCGCCGGAGCGGAAGTGCATCGGGTCCTGCAGGACGTCCAGAGGCAGGTCCTCGACCTCGGGCAGGCCCAGCTCGTCACCCTGGTAGACGTACAGCGAGCCGGGCAGGGCTGCCGACAGCAGGGCGGCCGCACGGGCCCGGCGCTGCGCCTTCGCGAGGTCCGTCGGGATGCCGAAGGCCCGGCCCACGAAGCCGAACGAGCTGTCCTCGCGGCCGTAGCGGGTGGCCGCGCGGGTGACGTCGTGGTTGGACAGCACCCACGTCGGCGGCGCGCCGACCGGGCCGTGGGCGTCCAAAGTGGACACGATTGCCGTGCGCAGCTCGCCGGCGTCCCACGGGCGCATCATGAAGTCGAAGTTGAACGCCGTGTGCATCTCGTCCGGCCGCAGGTAGCGGGCGAAGCGGTGCGGGTCGGCCAGCCAGACCTCGCCGACCAGCACCCGCGGCTCGGCGTAGGAGTCGGCGACGGCCCGCCAGCCGCGGTAGATATCGTGGATCTCGTCGCGGTCGACGAACGGGTGCGCGTCCGGCGTCACCTCGTTGGGCAGCATCGGGTCCTTGACCGGCATGGTCGCGGAGTCGATGCGGATGCCCGCGACGCCCCGGTCGAACCAGAAGCGCAGCACGCGCTCGTGCTCGGCGCGGACGTCCGGGTGGTTCCAGTTGAGGTCCGGCTGCTCGGGCGCGAACAGGTGCAGGTACCAGTCGCCGGGCGTGCCGTCCGGGTTCGTGGTGCGGGTCCAGGTGCCGCCGGAGAAGCTGGACTCCCAGTCCGTCGGCGGCCGTTCGCCGTGCTCGCCGCGGCCCGGGCGGAACCAGAACCGTTGGCGCTCCGGCGATCCCGGCCCGGCGGCCAGTGCGGCCCGGAACCACTCGTGCTGGTCCGAGACGTGGTTGGGGACGATGTCCACAATGGTCTTGATGCCCAGCCCGGCGGCTTCGGCGATCAGCTGTTCGGCCTCGTCGAGGGTGCCGAACGCCGGGTCGATGACGCGGTAGTCGGCGACGTCGTAACCGCCGTCGGCCAGCGGCGAGGAGTACCAGGGCGTGAACCAGATGGCGTCCACGCCGAGGCGTTTCAGGTGGGGCAGGCGGGCGCGGACGCCGGCGAGGTCACCGGTGCCGTCGCCGTTCCCGTCGGCGAAACTGCGGGGGTAGATCTGGTAGATGACGGCACCGCGCCACCACGGTGCCGCCTGCTCGGCGGGTGTGGTCAGCGGGCTGGTCGAGAGGTCGGTGGTCACGGGACTCCCGTTCTGGCTCAACGGTTTCCGGAGCGCGGCGAAGGGTGCGGACCCAGGTCCGCGGCGATTAGGTTTAGCGCTATACCTCGATAGACGGTAATGTCGTCCCCGGCCGCTTGTCAACGGCCGGTCCCGTAACCTTGGGGCCCGGGGTGAGCGAGAGGAGTCCGAGGGTGCGCGTCACGCTGCGGGAGGTCGCCGAGCAGGCGGGCGTGAGCATGATGACCGTGTCGAACGTGATGAACGGCAACCGCGCGCGCGTCTCACCCGGGACCATCGAGAAGGTCCAGCGCATCGCGGCCGAGCTCGGCTACGTCCCGAGCGCGTCGGCCCGCAGCCTCGCGACGAAGGCGTCGCGGCTGGTCGGCCTGCTGGTGCCGGCCGCCGACGAGGACAGCCTGATGATCAGCCCGCACACCATGGCGATCGTCGGCCTGATCGAGCGCGAGCTGCGCAAGTACGGCTACCACCTGCTGCTGCGCGGCGTCGCCCACCCGGACGAGGTCGCCGAGGCCCTGCGGTCGTGGAGCCTCGACGGCGCGATCCTGCTGGGCTTCCTCGACGAGGAGGTCGGCAACCTGACGAAGAAGACGATCGGCGCGGTCCACGTCGTCGCGATCGACAGCTACTCGGCGAACCGCCTGACGACAGGCACGCGCTCGGACGACTTCGCGGGCGCCCGCCTAGCGGCCCGGCACCTGCTGGACCTCGGCCACCGCCGGATCCTGTTCGCCGCCCCCGCGTTCAGCGGCGTAGGCGTGGTCCACGAACGCTTCGAGGGCTTCTGCCAGGCGTTCGCGGACGCCGGCGTCACCCGGCCGGACCTGGTGGAGACGGTCAACACGACATACGCCGAAGGCCACGACCTGGGCCTGGGTTTGACTGACCGCCACCCGGGCATGACGGCGTTGTTCGCAACGGCGGACATCCTCGCGGTCGGCATCGTCCACGGCCTGACCGAGGCGGGCGCACGCGTCCCGGAGGACATCTCGGTGGTCGGCTTCGACGACCTCGACCTGTGCAACTACGTGACGCCGAAGCTGACGACGGTGTCGCAGGACATCGCCCGCAAGGCATCGACGGCGGTGTCCATCCTGATGGACTCGATCGAGAAGAGCGAACGCCCGAAGCACCCGGTGACGATCGACGTCTCACTGGTCGAACGCGAGTCGACCGCCCCGGTCCGGACATAGGGAAACGGCCGGTTTCCCTTGGGGGACAGGGAAACCGGCCGTTCTGTGGCGGCGTTCGGGGTTACGCCGCCTGGGCGACCGGCGTCGAAGCCGGCGTCAGGGCGAGGTCGAGGACCTCGCGGACGTTCGCCACCGCGTGGACGTCCAGCTGGGACAGCACCTCGGCCGGGACGTCGTCCAGGTCCGGCTCGTTGCGCTGCGGGATGATCACCGTCTTCATCCCCGCGCGGTGGGCCGCCAGCAGCTTTTGCTTGACGCCGCCGATCGGGAGGACGCGGCCGGTCAGGGACACCTCGCCGGTCATCGCGACGTCCGCCTTCACCACGCGGCCCGAGAGCAGCGACGCCAGCGCCGTCGTCATCGTGACGCCCGCGCTCGGCCCGTCCTTCGGGACCGCGCCGGCCGGCACGTGGACGTGGATGCCGCGGTTCTTCAGGTCACCGACCGGCAGTTCCAGCTCCGCGCCGTGCGAGCGCAGGTAGGACAGCGCGATCTGGACGGACTCCTTCATCACGTCGCCGAGCTGGCCGGTCAGCTGCAGCCCGGACGCGCCGGACTCCTGGTCCGCCAGCGACGCCTCGATGTAGAGGACGTCACCGCCGGCCCCCGTCACAGCCAAGCCCGTGGCCACGCCCGGGGTCGCGGTCCGCTGGGTCGACGCGGGCAGCGACGACTCCGGCAGGTGGCGCGGCCGGCCGAGGTAATCCGGCAGGTCGGCATCGTCGATCGTGAGCGGCAGGGTGGCCTGGTCGAGCGCCACCTTCGTCGCGATCTTGCGCAGCACCTTCGCGATCGTGCGGTTCGCGGCGCGCACACCCGCCTCGCGGGTGTACTCGGCGGCGATCCGGCTGAACGCGGCGTCGGTCAGCGCGACGTCGTCCGTGCTCAGGCCGGCGCGCTCCAGCTCGCGCGGGAGCAGGTGGTCGCGGGCGATGGTGACCTTCTCGTGCTCGGTGTAGCCGTCCAGCGTCACCAGTTCCATCCGGTCCAGCAGCGGGCCGGGGATGGTCTCCAGGGCGTTGGCCGTCGCCAGGAACACGACGTCGGACAGGTCCAGCTCGACCTCGAGGTAGTGGTCGCGGAACGTGTGGTTCTGTTCCGGGTCCAGCACTTCGAGCAGCGCCGCGGTCGGGTCGCCGCGGTAGTCGGCGCCGATCTTGTCGATCTCGTCGAGCAGCACGACCGGGTTCATCGAGCCGGCTTCCTTGATGGCGCGGACGATCCGGCCGGGTAGCGCGCCGACGTAGGTGCGGCGGTGGCCGCGGATCTCCGCCTCGTCGCGGATGCCGCCGAGGGCGACCCGGACGAACTTGCGGCCCATGGCCTTCGCGACGGACTCACCCAGCGACGTCTTGCCGACCCCGGGAGGGCCCGCGAGGGCGAGCACCGCGCCGGAACGACGTCCGCCGACCGGGCCGAGACCCGACTCCGCGCGACGCTTCCGGACGGCCAAGTACTCGATGATGCGTTCCTTGACGTCGTCCAGGCCCGCGTGGTCCGCGTCCAAGACGGCACGCGCGGCCGCGATGTCGTAGACGTCCTCGGTGCGCTCGTTCCAGGGCAGCTCCAGGACGGTGTCCAGCCAGGTGCGGATCCAGCCGCCCTCGGGGGACTGCTCGGACGTCCGGTCCAGCTTGTCCACCTCGGCCAGCGCGGCCTTCTTCACGGCGTCGGGCAGCTCGGCGCCTTCGACGCGGGCGCGGTAGTCCGTGTCGTCGGTGCTGCCGTCGAGCTCGCCCAGCTCCTTGCGGATCGCTTCGAGCTGGCGGCGCAGCAGGAACTCCTTCTGCTGCTTCTCCATGCCTTCGGAGACGTCCTTGCGGATCGTGTCGGTGACCTCGAGCTCGGCCAGGTGCTCCTTGCTCCACTCGAGCGCCTTCTCCAGGCGGGCGGTGACGTCGAGCGTGGTGAGCAGCTCGACCTTCTGGTCGGTGTCCAGGTACGGCGCGTTGCCGGACAGGTCGGCGACCGCGGACGGGTCCTCGACCTGCTGGACGGCGTCGATCAGCTGCCAGCCGCCGCGCTGCTGGAGGATCGAGATGACGACGGCCTTGTACTCGGCCGCGAGCTTCGCGGTCTGGTCGCCGGTGGTTTCGGGGGCGTCCTCGGCGTGCACCCAGCGGGCGGCACCGGGGCCGTCGGCCATCCGGCCGACGAGCGCGCGGGCGGTGCCGCGCAGCAGGACGGCGGCCTTGCCACCGGGCACGCGCCCGATGCGCTCGACGGTCGCGACGGTGCCGTACTCGGCGTACTCACCGTGGACGCGCGGCACGATCAGGACTTCGGCCTTGGCGGTGCCGGTCGACCGGATGCCGGGGAAGGACGCCTGGCTGGGCGTGCCGGCTTGGGCGGACTCCACCGCGGCCCGCGTCTCGGTGTCGGTGAGGTCGAGCGGGACGACCATGCCCGGCAGCACGACGTCGTCATCGAGCGGGAGCACGGGCAGGAGGCGGGTGTCGGACATGTGCACTCCTCGGGTAGTTGAGTCTGCCTTGCTCAACTCTCCGATGGGTGTGTTTGTTTCCGATGGTGCGTTCGCCCACAGCGATCAGGGAAAGCGCAGGTCAGAGGCTTGGGCGGCGTGCGACCGCGCACCAGGCGAAGGGCCGCGTCTCCAGATCCAGCACCGTCGGACGCTCGTCGGGGCGCCAGTCCGGCAACGATGTCATCCCCGGCGGCAAGAGCGGCCAGCCGCCGAACCAGGGGAGCAGTTCTTCCGCCGTGCGCAGCCACGCGGGGTTCGTCGTGGCGCGGTAGGCGTCGATGAATCGTTTCACCTCGGCCGCGCGGGCCGGTGGGGCGTCGTCGCGGCAGGTGCCGTGCGTCAGCGCCAGCCAGCTGCCCGGCGCCAGCTTCGCGCGGTACGTCGCCATCAGGCCGTCGGGGTCGTCGGACGGGCCGACGAAGTGCATCACCGTGATCATCAGCAGGCACACCGGCCGCGACCAGTCGATCAGGTCCGACACGACGTCGTCCGCGAAGATCTCCACGGGCCGACGGATGTCGCGCTCGACCAGGCCCGCCCAGTCCGTCGCGTCTTCCTTCTCCAGGATCAGCCGGGAATGCGCGGCCGCCACCGGCTCGTAGTCGACGTAGACCACCGACGCGCGTTCGCCGTCGGGCAGCAGCTCCCGGACGATCTCGTGCACGTTGCCCGCGGTGGGCACACCGGAGCCGAGGTCGACGAACTGGCGGACGCCGGCGTCCATCGCGGCCGAGACGACGCGGTTCATGAACGCCCGGTTCTGCCGCGAGATCGGCCGGATCAGCGGCCACACCTTCTCCACGCGGCGGCCGAACTCGCGGTCGACCGCCCAGTGGTGGTTGCCGCCGAGGTACCAGTCGTAGACGCGCGCGGCGGACGGCTTCTCCGTGTCCACCCCGGCGGGTGCGATCGGCGCGTTTTCGCTCATCCGAGCGGCTTCTCCGCGATACCGCACCACGCGTACGGGCGGGCTTCGGCTTCCAGGACGTTCAGCTTCCGGTCGGGCCGCCAGTCCGGCAGGTGCACGACGCCCGGTTCCAGGATCGGCCAGTCGCCGAACAGCGGCACGATCTCCTCGCGGGTGCGCAGCCACACCGGGTTGCTCGTCTTCCGGTACTGCTCGACGAACCACCTCAGCCCGGCCAGCGACTCGCCTTCGCCGTCACCCTCGCTCATCTGCGAGATCGCCAGCCAGCTGCCCGGCGCGAGCGCGTCGCGGTACGCCTTGAGCAGGCCGTGCGGGTCGTCGTCCGGGCCGACGAAGTGCAGCACCGCCATCATCAGCACGCAGGCCGGCTTCGAGAAGTCGATGAGCCGCTTCGTCTCTTCGGCGCGCAGCACGGCTTTGGCGTCGCGCATGTCGGCCTGGACGATGCCGGCCCAGTCGGTCGCCGCCTCCTCTTCGAGGATGAGCGTCGCGTGGGCGACGGCTACCGGCTCGTAGTCGACGTAGACGACCGTCGCGTCGTGCTCGTCCGGCAGCTCGGCCTCGACGACCTCGTGGACGTTGCCGGCCGTGGGGACACCGGAGCCGAGGTCGACGAACTGGCGGATCCCGGCCTTGAGCGCCGCGCGCACGGCGCGGTTCATGAACTCGCGGTTCTGCTTGGAGCCGGGGCGCACGAGCGGCCACTGCTGTTCGACGCGCCGCCCGAACTCGCGGTCCACGGCCCAGTTCTGGGTACCGCCGAGGTACCAGTCGTAGATCCGGGCCGCGGACGGCTTCTCCGTGTCGACGCCCTCGGGTGCTCTGGGCGCGGCGTCCCGCTCGTTCACTTCGGCTCCCCATCCCTCGAGTCCTGGCGCCAGCCTATAAGGACGGAGTGCGACCGGTAATCCGCCAGTAGTTCACCGAACGGCTGGGCGACGCTGCCAATACGTCCACAGCGGCCGGTAGCCCTGGGCGTACCAGAACGGCGTCGAAAGCGGGTTCGCCGCGGCGTGGTGCAGCAGGACGACGTCGGTGCCCTCCTCGTCGAGCACCTGGTGGGCGTGGGCCGACAGCGCGGTACCGACACCGGAGGACCGCGCCGCCTCGGCGACGGCCAAGGACGACAGGTAGCCGACGCGCTCGGCCTTGACGCGGTCGCTGATCCAGCCGGTCTCGCCCGGGTGCTGGACGTTCACCATGCCGAGCGCCCGGCCGTACAGCTCGGCGATCCACAACGGCGGTTCCGGCCGGTTGAGCTGCTCGGCGAGGTCCTTGGCCAGGATGTCCTCGACGCCCGAGCGCAGGTTCACCGTGCCGTACTGGGCGTCGAAGGAGTGCAGCTCCATCCCCAGCGCCACCGCGGTGTCGAGGTCACCGGGCTCGGCCCGGCGGATCTTGACGCCCGGGGTGCCGCGCGGGCCCTCCGGGATCATCCGGTCGGCCGGGCGGACCGCGACCACGCGCAGCGGCGCGAAGCCGTGGTGCAGCATTTCGCGCGTGCCGGCGGCGTCCCGGCTGGCGCGCGGGAGGACCGCGGCGGTCTCGGTGTCGCCCGGTTCGGCGACCGCGCGCAGATGTTCATCCCATCGGGTGAGGAGGGCGTCGAGCGCGGCGGCCGGCTGCGGACCCGCCAGCTGGAGGTCGAGGCGGTGCTCGGTGAGCGCGCGCCACGGCGCGTTGGGGGCGTCGCGGTCCACCTGGACGCGGGACGCGCGCCCGGTGGCGGCCGAGTCGCCGAGGTCGACGTCCAGCACCACCGCGTTTTCGGTGCTCTCGAAGGGGGAGGAGCCGGGGAGGAGGGGGTCCACCGCCGCGAGCCGCGTCGCGTGCTCGGTGGCAATCACATCGCTGTGCATGGGGCACATTGAAGCGCTAACCGGCCCGGAATGCGTAGAGGGTGCCTCGGGGATAGGGGATACCTGATGTTTCACCCCTTGGTCCACGCAGGTCAGCGCTATCGAGGCATTGTTAACCCTGGGGTGATCTCCTACTGTCTCGAAAGGGACATGAGTACGCCCTACGGGGTACGGTATGGCCCTTGTCCACACCTGACGTCACGGATCAGGACCGGTGGGCAATCCGGGAGGGAAGAACGGATGCCGGAGACCAACGCGCACGGCGACGCCGTGGCGCAGCCCGGGCCGGGCGGTCCCGCGACCGCGCCGCTCCCCGTGGCCTCCGCCGAGGCACGGACCGACGAACGCCGGTTCCGCGCCTACACCTTCGCGGTACTGAGCCTGGGACTCGTCGCCGCGTTCGCGGTCGGCTCGTGGCTGCCGTTCCACTGGGACAGCAAGCTGCTGTGGATCGGCCCGGTCCTCGCGGTCGCGTTCCTGCTCGCCGAGCAGCTCGGCATCAATGTCGACGTCCGCAGCGGCATCTCGTGGACCATCTCCTTCACCGAGATCCCGCTCGTCATCGGCTTCTTCATCGCGCCGTTCGAGGTCGTGCTGGCCGCGCACCTGGTCGCGGGCATCGGCACGCTGCTCGCGCGGAAGGTCGCCGGCCGCGTCCTCTACAACGCGGGCGCGTTCCTGCTCGAGATCACCGGCGCCTTCGCGGTCGCCGGCCTGGTGAAGGTCGCCGTCGGCGCCGGTGCGGGCAGCGAGATCCCGTGGGTCGCCGCGCTCGCCGGCACGCTGACCGCGCCGCTCGTCAGCACGCTGCTCGCGCTGGCCGCGGTGCGCGTGCTGCGCCGCCGGATGCGCGTGAGCACCGCCGTCCGGCTCACCGCACGGATCCTGGTCGTCGGGTTCGTCAACGCGTCGGTCGGCCTCTCCGGTTACCTCGTCATCTCGAACACGCCCAAGGCGTGGCCGCTGGTGCTCGCCGTCTTCCTCGGCCTCACCGCGCTGTACTGGGCCTACTCCGACCTGCTGCGCGAGCAGCGGGACATGGAGGCGCTCTCGGACGTCAGCCTGATGGTCGCCCGCTCCGGCCAGCAGGCCGCGGCGCGCCCGGCCAGCCGCGCGGACGAGCTCGTCGGCGGCGTCGACGTCCGCGAGTGGGCGACGATCGCCGAGCGCATCAAGGACCAGCTCGCCGCCGGCCGCGTCGTGCTGCGGCTGCGGCTGGAGCCGAAGGACACCATGCGCGTGGTCGTCGCGGGCGACGACCTGCCGGCCGCCGACCCGGGTGCCGACGACCCGCTGCTGCGCCTGCCCGGCGCGCACGTCCGGCACTTCCGGATCACCGAGGCCAACCCCGACGTCCGCGCGGCGCTGCTCGACCGCGGCGCGCAGGAGGCGCTCGTCGTCCCGCTGCGCAGCGCGAACCAGCTGCTCGGCGTCGTCGAGGCGCACGACCGGTTGTCCCGCTGGCGCGGTTTCGGCAAGTACGACGTCCAGCTGCTCGGCACGATGGCCAGCCACCTCGCGACGTCGCTGGACAACCGGCGGCTGCTCGCGACCCTGCGCCACGACGCCTACCACGACCCGCTCACCGGGCACCTCAACCGGCCGGGCTTCCGGCAGGTGGCGAAGGAACCGTTGCGGGACTTCGCGAACGCCGTCGTGCTGCGGATCGACCTCGACGTCTTCTCGACCGTCTCCGACGCGCTGGGCTACGCCTGGGCCGACCGGATGGTCATCGCCGCCGGCCGCCGCATCCGCGACGCGCTCGGCCCCGACGTCCCGCTGGCCCGGCTCGAAGGCGCGTCGTTCGCGGCGCTGCTCGTCGGCACCCCGCCCGAGGACGCCCACCAGGCGGCCGAGCGACTGCGCGAAGAGCTGTCCGCGCCGTACCCGGTGGACCGGCTTTCGGTCGAGGCCAACGCGATGATCGGCTACGCGACGACGTCCGCGGAGGAAACCGGCGACGCCGTCGACATCGAAGGCCTGCTGCAGCGCGCCGACGTCGCTGTTCGCGCTACCAAGGGCGGTGAGGAGGTCCGCGGCTACGTGCCGAGCATGGGCCAGATCTTCCTGCGCCGCTTCCAGATGGTCACGCAGTTCCGGCAGTCCCTCGAAGACGGCCAGGTCAGCGTCCACTACCAGCCGAAGATCACCCTGCCGAACCGGCAGGTGGCCGGCGTCGAGGCGCTGGTCCGCTGGGTGCACCCGGAGTTCGGCCGGCTCGGCCCGGACGAGTTCGTCCCGGCCATCGAGGCGGCCGGCCTGATCGGCGTGCTGACGTCGTTCGTGCTCGGCGAGGCGCTGAAGCGCTGCCGCAAGTGGCTCGACGAGGGCCTGCGGATCTCGGTGGCGGTCAACCTGTCGGTGCGCAACCTGGCCGACGAGGACTTCCCGAACAAGGTGGCCCGCGAGCTGGACCGCGTCGGCATCCCGCCCGAGCTGCTGACGTTCGAGCTGACCGAGTCCGGCGTGATGTCCGACCCGCAGAAGGCGCTGCCGATCCTGCGCGAGCTGCACTCGCTGGGCATCACGCTCGCGGTGGACGACTTCGGCACCGGTTACTCGTCGCTGGCCTACCTGCGGCAGCTGCCGGTGGACCAGGTCAAGATCGACAAGAGCTTCGTCCTCGGCATGGGCACCGACCTCGGCGACCTGGCCGTGGTGCGCTCGATCGTCGAGCTGGGCCACTCGCTGGGCCTGACGGTGGTCGCGGAAGGCGTCGAAGAGGACGTCGCGCGCGACCAGCTCGAGGCGATGGGCTGTGACGTCGCGCAGGGCTACCTCATCTCGCGGCCGCTGCCGGAGGACCGCCTGGAGGCGTGGCTGCAGGCCCGCACCGCGCGCTCGCCGGGGCGGCACTCGGAGACCGTCCTGACCCTGCTGACCTGAGGTTTTGCACTAACGGGACCCCGGTTGCACAGCCGGGTGACGGGACTTGGTAATCTTTCCAAGTCCTCGCGAGAGGCCAGGCCCCTTTAGCTCAGTCGGCAGAGCGTCTCCATGGTAAGGAGAAGGTCTACGGTTCGATTCCGTAAAGGGGCTCCGCGATCAGGCGAGCTATGCTCGGAGAAATCCCGAGCCTGGCTCGCTTCGCGGTGTCCATCTGGGGGTCGAACCCCCAGACCCCCGCCAAGGGGCTACGCCCCCTGGACCCCCGGGGTTGGGCATGTCAGGGCGGTGTAGCTCAGTTGGCAGAGCAAGCGGCTCATAATCGCTGTGTCGCCGGTTCAAGTCCGGCCACCGCTACGCGGTAACGACTGGGGCTCGCCCCGGGACCTGAGAGAGAAGGAAACGCTGTGGCTGCCACCGACGTGCGACCCAAGATCACGCTGGCGTGCGAAGAGTGCAAGCACCGCAACTACATCACCAAGAAGAACCGGCGCAACAACCCGGATCGCCTGGAGATGAAGAAGTTCTGCCCGAACTGCGGTACGCACCGGACGCACAAGGAAACCCGCTGACCGCGTAGCGCGTTCGCACCAGCTTCGAAGAGCCGCCCTGGATCACCGGGGCGGCTCTTTGCTGTTGGTAGCCTCGTCGGCGTGCCCTTGGACGAGTCGTTCACCGGACGGGTTTACCCGCCGCAGACCAGCTACGAAGTGAGCCGGGAGAAGATCCGGGAGTTCGCCGACGCGATCGGTGACCAGAACCCGGTCTACCGGGACCCGGAGGCCGCGCGCGCCGCCGGCCACCCGGACGTCATCGCGCCCCCGACGTTCCTCACGATCATCAACCTCGCCTCGATCAACTCGATCGTCACCGACCCCGAGCTCGGCCTCGACTACTCGCGGATGGTGCACGGCGACCAGCAGTTCTCCTACAGCCGCCCGGCACACGCCGGGGACACGCTGCTGCTGACGACGCACATCGACCGGATCATGGCCCGGGCCGGCAACGACTTCATCAACCTGCGCGCCGAGATCACCGACAGCGCCGGCGCGCACATCGCCACCACGCGCGCGCAGCTCGTGGTGCGGGGGGAGGCCGCGTGAACGTCGGCGACGAACTGCCCGCCCTCGAAGTCCGGATCACCCGCGACCAGCTGGTCCGCTACGCCGGCGCGGCGCTCGACTTCAACCCGATCCACTGGAACGAGGCGTTCGCGAAGGACGTCGGCCTCCCCGACGTCATCGCGCACGGCATGCTCACGATGGCCGTGTCCGGCCGCGTGGTGACGGACTGGCTCGGCGACCCGGGCCGACTGGTCGACTTCAGCGCCCGCTTCACGCGCCCGGTGGTCGTCCCGAACACCCCGGAAGGCGCGCTGGTGGAGATCACCGGCAAGGTCGGCGCGCTGCAGGACGACGGCATCGCCCGCATCGACCTCGTGGTGAAGTCCGACGGCAAGACCGTGCTGGGCAAGCCGCAGGTCCTTGTGCGCGTCTGACCGCTAAGGCAGCTTCAGCAGGGTCACCACGACGTCGGCCATGCCCTGCTCGCCGCGCGCGTTGGGGTGCATCGGCACGGCGGGCGAGGCCGGCAGCAGGCCCTCCACCCAGCGCTTGTCCGAGTCGGCGCACACATCGTGGCCCTTGCCCGGCGTCGCGGTGTCGGCGAAGCCCGCGCGGTGGGACTTCGCTTGGTCCTCGAGCATCGAGTTCAGGTCGGCGAGCCCGTCGCGGAAGTACGCGACGTCGCCCGAGCCGAACGGCAGCACGGGCCAGCAGCCGTCGCCGTCCGGGAGGACCGTGGGGTAGCCGACCACGATCACCTTCGCCTGCGGCGCCTTCGCGTGGATCTTGTCGAGCACCGCGCCCACCTTGGGCGCGGTGCTCGCGATCCGCTCGGCGATCTGGTCGTGCCCGCCCGCGGTCAGCTTGTCCTTGCAGGGTGACGCCGACGGGTGCGCCGTCGCGCAGGACGGCGCGATCCCCAGGAAGCCGACGTCGTTGCCGCCGATGCCGAGCGTCACCAGCGTGGTCTTCCCGTTGACGGCGTCCAGCTGGGGCGGGTTCGAGCCGTTCGACGTCTTCTGCGTGCTGCTCAGGCTCGCGGTCGTCGCGCCGCCGCAGCTGACGTCGGCGAACTCGGCCGGCTTTACCTTCGCTGTCACGAGGTGCGGGTAGTTGTCGTCCGTGCGCTCGCAGCCCGCCGGCTGGCCTGCTTGCCCGCCGGTGCGCGGCGAAGACGTGTACGAGTCCCCCAGGGCCACGTAGCGGCCGCTGCCGCCGCCGGTGTCCGCGCCGTCCGGGGGCGCCGCGGACGAGCCGTGCTGCCACTTGTAGTACCCGAAGATCAGCAACCCGACCACGAGCACGACCACGAGGCAGCCGCCCCCACCGCTCTTTTTCGCCACTCGTCCGTTTCTACCGGCCGCCGTCGCCGGTGCACCTAGTCAATCCGGGTGACGCCTTGGGCGATCAGGTCGTTCACCAGGCCGGCGCCGGTCTCCGGATCGTCGACGCTCACCAGCACGGTCCGGCCGTTCGCCAAGGTCAGCTCCAGCGCCGGGCCGCCGCGCACCTTGTACGCCGTCGTGCCGGTGACCGCGTTGAAGCGCAGGCCGAGCCCGCCGTCGCCGAACGTCGTCAGCTCGCGCACGGTGGCCTCGCGGATGTCGCTCAGCTCGAGGTGCCGCCACGGGAAGCCGATGAGGCCGAAGCGGATCGTCACGCCCGTGCCGTCCACCTTCGCCCGCAGCCGGTAGGTCAACGCCGCGACCACCGCGCCGACGAAGCCGATCCAGACGGCCGTCGGCCACGGGAGCCCGGCGGGCAGGAACGCGATCGCGCCGGGGATCGCCAGCAGCGCCCAGAGCATCGCCGGGTTCGCCGCGCGGCCCGACCAGAACGCCCGCTGCCCCGGCCGGAGCCCGACGCTCGGCCGGTTCGCGCCGGTCCGGTGCTCGCGAGCCGGCGCGGGCAGGCCGCCGATGAACCCGGCCACGACGCCGAGCCCGGCCACGCCCAGCAGGAAGAGCAGGACCAAGGCGCCCCCTCGTGCCGCGTGCCAGTCCGGCGCGTCGAGGTTCAGCACGAGCGTCGAAACCAGGACGGCGGACGGCATCGCGGCGAGCCCGGCGCCCATCCCGACGGCCAGGCGCGGCAGCGGGCGGCCGTTGCGCAGCGCGACGACGGCGATGACGACCACGACCGCGGTCACGACCACGCCGAGCGCCAGGCACACGGTGACGAACAGCCCGAGGGAGCTCGCGTTGTCCGGCCCGTCGTTCCAGTGCGTCGCGATGGGGTCGGGCAGCCGGTCCGCCCACGCGTTCGCGAGCACGGCGACGACGGCCAGGACCGCGCCCGGCAGCACGGCCGTCGCGATCAGGACCCGGATCAGCTTGGTCATGAGTACTTCTCCTTGATCACCCCGGTGAGCTCGTCCAGGCCGACGCCCGCACGCTTCGCCTCGTCGACCACGGCCGCGACCAGCTCGGTGAGCCGGGCCCGCGACGGCGCACCGCCGAGCACCACGGCACCACGCCGTCTTCGCAGGTCGATGAGGCCTTCGTCGCGCAGCAGCGCGTACGCCCGCAGCACGGTGTGGACGTTGATCTCGAGCGACGTCGCCAGCTCGCGGGCCGGCGGCAGCTGGTCGCCCTGCGCCGGGCTGCCCGCGGCGAGGGCGCGGCGGAGGGAACCCGCCACCTGTTCGAAGAGCGGGACGGTCGAACTCGGATCGATCCGTACGAGCATAGTTCTAACTGTACTAGAACTAACTGGCCTTTGGGTGGGTGAACCTGAACGAGGGATCGACACTTGCGTGCGACGAGGATCACAGCGAGGGTGGGCCCCGCTGAACAAGTCGAACCGAGGAAAGGCAGGCAAGCGCTGTGGCCCTGAACCTGAACAAGCTCGTCGACAAGGCTTACGAGGACAAGTCGATCAAGGAGCTGCTGGACGCCCCGCCGTCCGCGCTCGAGGGGCTCACGCCGAAGCACGACGAGCTGCTCGCCGAGCTGAAGATCAAGACGATCCGCGACCTCGCGAACTGGAAGTTCGCGGCCAAGGCGCAGGCGCTCGCCACGCTCGCCGACAGCGAGGCCTGAGGCTCAGCCGGCCAGTTCGCCGGCCAGCTCCAGTGCGTGGTCGACGTCCTTCGCGACGTAGTGCAGGTCGACCAGCACCTCCGTGATGCCCTCTTCGCGGGCCACGTCCAGGCACGGCAGGACGTCCGCGACCGACTCGACCCCGGTGCCCGCGCGCGGGTTGATCCGCAGTACCCGCCGCAGGGTGCCGGGGTCCCGGCCGGCTTTTTCGGCCGTTTCGAGCGCCACCGTCCAGAGGGCTTTGAGGTACTGCCGGGGCATCCAGCCGGCCAGCCAGCCGTCCGCGCGGCGGCCGATGCGGGCCAGCGCCGGTGGCGCGAAGCCACCGAGCAGCACCGGTGGCCGCGGATCCTGCGCCGGGCGCAGGCCGACCGTCGACGGCGCGATCCGCCATTGCGGGCCCTCGTGCGCCACCGGGTCACCGGTCCAGATCGCGTCGAGCGCGTCGAGCACCGCGTCGAGCCGCTCGCCCCGGCCCGCCCACGGCACGCCCGTCGCGAAGTACTCCTCGCGCAGCCAACCGAGTCCGAAGCCGACGTCCAGCCGTCCCGCGCTGGCGAGGTCGAGCGAGGTCAGCGCCCTGGCGAGCAGGACGGGGGAATAGACCGGGCCGGTCAGGGCGCTCATGCCCAAGCGGACCGTGTCCGTCACCGCTGCCGCCGTCGCCAGCGTCGTGAACGGGTCGGCGAAGGTCTTGAACTCCTCCGGGTACGGGTGCTCCGGCGTTCCGCCGCCCGGGTAGAGATCGGACGGCTCGAGCGGCGTCAGGATCCGGTCGCCGACCCACAGCGAGCCGAAGCCGAGTTCCTCCGCGGCGACGGCGAAGCGCGCGACGGCGGCGGGATCGGCGAGGGCGCCGTACTGGGGCAGGGCGAGCCCGAGTCGCGTCCCGCTCACCGGTGAGCGGGACTCCGGGTTGCTCGTCATGGCGGACATCCTGGCATGATCACCAGGTCGGCGGGGAGTTTCCCGCAGGCCGACCGGGGTTCGGCGGTCGCTCGGGGGGCGCGGTTGCGGACTCTCCCAGGGGTTGCCGTAGACTTCGGGACTTGGAAAGCACTACGGTCATCCCCGCCTGGATGGTGGGGATGCTGGAAGGCGTCCACGGGGGCCCCGAGCGATCGGGACCTCACAGGGGTGTAGCTCAATTGGCAGAGCAGCGGTCTCCAAAACCGCAGGTTGCAGGTTCAAGTCCTGTCACCCCTGCGTAACGGAACTGGTGGAGCGAAGGAGTGGTCGTGAGCGACAGCGACGCCAGCGGCGGCGAGCAGGAGCAGGACGGCACCGGGTCGAAGCCCGAGAGCCAGTCCCGCCCGGTCACAGCCGCTGCCAGGCGTGAACGCCGCGCGACCGCTCGTCCGGCGGGCAAGTCCGCGGCACGTGCGGACGACAAGGCGCGGCCGGCCGGGAAGTCGGGGGAGAAGTCCGCCGACGCGAAGGGCGCTCCGACCCCGAAGCGGGACCAGAAGCCGAAGAAGGCCTCCGTGTTCGCGCGGCTGGTGCGCTTCGTCCGCGAGGTGTGGGCGGAACTGCGCAAGGTCATCTGGCCGAACCGCAAGCAGATGGTCACCTACACCGCGGTCGTGCTGGTCTTCGTGGTGTTCATGGTGGCCCTGGTGAGTGGCCTGGACCTGCTGTTCAAGTGGGGCATCGGCCACGTATTCGGCTGACGCGGCCCCGGCGCGCGCCGATGGGGCTCCAGGTCCCGGCCTGACCCCGGCAATGATCAACTGAGAGGACGGAACGTGACCTCCGACAACGGCACAGCAGCCGGTCAGGAGCTGACCGAGCTTTCCGACGAGCAGGTGCACGCGGCACTCGGTGACGAGGAGTCCGCACACCTGGAACCCGTCGACGTGCCCGAAGCCGAAGAGGTCGACGAAGCCGCCTCCGAGGAAGCCGACTCCGCAGAGGCCGAAACCGCCGAGGTGGCGGACGACGCCGACGCCGAGAGCGCCGAGGCCGAGCCCGCCGCGGCGGACGACGACCCGGTCGCCACGCTGCGCGCCGAACTGGTGGCCGCGCCGGGCGAGTGGTACGTCGTGCACTCCTACGCCGGGTACGAGAACAAGGTGAAGACCAACCTCGAGACCCGCACCACGACGCTGGACGTCGAGGACTACATCTTCCAGATCGAGGTCCCGACCGAAGAGGTCACCGAGATCAAGAACGGCCAGCGCAAGCAGGTGCAGCGCAAGGTGCTGCCCGGCTACATCCTGGTCCGGATGGACCTGAACGACGCCTCGTGGAGCGCGGTGCGCAACACGCCGGGTGTCACCGGGTTCGTCGGCGCCACCTCGCGGCCGTCGCCGCTGACCGTGGACGAGGTGCTGAAGTTCCTCGCCCCGAAGGTCGAGAACGAAGCCCCGGCCAAGGGCAAGGGCGAGTCCGGCTCGGCCTCGGCCCCGCTCGGTGGCCCGGCCGTCGAGGTCGACTTCGAGATCGGCGAGTCGGTCACGGTCATGGACGGCCCGTTCGCGACCCTGCCGGCGACGATCTCCGAGGTCAACGTCGACGGGCAGAAGCTGAAGGTCCTGGTGTCGATCTTCGGCCGGGAGACCCCGGTCGAGCTGTCGTTCACGCAGGTCTCCAAGATCTGACGGCCGCCGCGCGGTCGCAGTCCCCACGTCCACGGCAGGTACGCGGGGAACGTAGTACAGGACAGGAAAAGAAATGCCACCCAAGAAGAAGAAGCTTGCGGCGATCATCAAGCTGCAGATCAAGGCGGGCGCGGCCAACCCCGCTCCGCCGGTCGGCCCGGCTCTGGGCCAGCACGGCGTCAACATCATGGAGTTCTGCAAGGCCTACAACGCCGCGACCGAGTCGCAGCGTGGGGACGTCGTCCCGGTCGAGATCTCCGTGTACGAGGACCGGTCGTTCGACTTCAAGCTGAAGACGCCGCCGGCCGCACGCCTGCTGCTCAAGGCCGCTGGTGTCGAGAAGGGCTCCGGCGAGCCGCACAAGACCAAGGTCGCCAAGGTCACTTGGGACCAGGTCCGCGAGATCGCGAAGACCAAGGAGTCCGACCTCAACGCGCACGACATCGACCAGGCGGCGAAGATCATCGCCGGCACCGCCCGCTCCATGGGCATCACGGTCGTCTGAGTCTTCTGCCTCGACTCCGTCGAGGCGGCGAAATCGCCCAAAGCCGATTTCTTCCCTCCCGATCCGCTCGGCCCGAGGGGCCGATCGAATCGCTCAGTCCAGAAATCGGCGCGATTTCGCGCTGCTCCAGTGGGAGAGCCCAGTGCGGCTCGTCACCACACTGATCCGTTTTGAGAAGTTAAGGACAGAAGCATGACCAAGCACAGCAAGGCTTACCGCCAGGCTGCGGAGCTGATCGACAAGGCGCGGCTGTACGCGCCCCTCGACGCCGCGAAGCTGGCGAAGGAAACCTCCAAGACCAAGATGGACGCGACCGTCGAGGTCGCGATGCGTCTCGGTGTGGACCCGCGCAAGGCCGACCAGATGGTCCGCGGCACCGTGAACCTGCCGCACGGCACCGGTAAGACCGCCCGCGTCATCGTCTTCGCGGTCGGCGACAAGGCCGCCGAGGCCGAAGCCGCCGGCGCCGACGCGGTCGGCACCGACGAGCTGATCGAGCGCATCCAGGGTGGCTGGCTCGACTTCGACGCCGCGATCGCGACGCCGGACCAGATGGCCAAGGTGGGCCGCATCGCCCGCATCCTCGGCCCGCGTGGCCTGATGCCGAACCCGAAGACCGGCACCGTGACCCCCGCGGTCACCAAGGCGGTCCAGGACATCAAGGGCGGAAAGATCAACTTCCGCGTCGACAAGCAGGCCAACCTGCACCTGGTGATCGGCAAGGCTTCTTTCGACACCGAGAAGCTGGTCGAGAACTACGCGGCGGCGCTGGACGAGATCCTCCGCGCCAAGCCGTCGTCCGCGAAGGGTCGTTACCTGAAGAAGGTCACCTTCGCCACGACGATGGGCCCGGGCATCCCGGTCGACCCGCTGCGGACCCGCAACCTCCTCTCCGAGGACGCGAACGTCTGAGTCGGACATCACCGGAAAGGGCGCTCCCGCTTGCTGCGGGGGCGCCCTTTCTTCGTGTCTCATGGACGTCATGCCGACTTTCGCGTCGTTCGACGGGCTCCAGCTGAACTACACCGTGTGGGAGGGCGAAGGCGCCGCCCGCCCGGTGCTGCTGCAGCACGGTTTCGCCGCCGACACGAACGCGAACTGGATCTCCACCGGCGTCGTCGCCGCCCTGCGCAGGGCCGGCCTCACAGTCATCTCCCTGGACGCCCGCGGCCACGGCCGCTCGGAGAAACCGCACGACGAGTCCCGCTACACCGAGACGACGATGGCCCGCGACGTCTCAGCGTTGCTGGACGAGCTGGCCCTCGACGAGGTCTCGATGGTCGGCTACTCGATGGGCGCGATCATCGCCCTGGCAGCAACGGCGGCGGACAAGCGCATCCGCCGCCTCGCGACGGGCGGCGTGGGCTCAGGCATCGTCGACTTCGGCGGGGTGGACCTACGCGTCGTCAAGCCGGCCGACATCGCCTCGGCTCTGCTGGCGGAGGACCCGACCACGGTCCCACCATCCGGAGTCCCCTTCCGCCTCTTGGCCGACGCCGTCGGCGGCGACCGCCAGGCCCTGGCGGCGGTGGCACTGGCGTCGCGCGAGGGAGTGGTGGACCTGTCGGCCATCGGCGTCCCGACGCTGGTCCTGGCGGGCGACCAGGACGTCTTGGCAGCAGAACCCGAACGCCTGGCGGCGGCGATCGCCGGAGCGCGCTTGGTCCGAATCCCGGGCGACCACATGACGGCGGTCATGGCCCCGGCGTTCTCGGAGGCCTTGATGTCGTTCCTGTCGGCCCCGCACCCGCGCTAGCGATTCCCCGTCGGGGGAGCGGGGCACGTGCCCGGGTCGTTGGAATGACCGGTGATCAGCCACTGCCCCAGCTCCACCTTGGTGAGCGTGAAGCTTCCCAGAAGCGGTCCGCCCTGCACGCTGTACCAGCACGAGTGAATGGTCATCGGGCTTTGGATCAGCATGCTGGAGATGGGTCGCACGGCGTAGATGTAGGAGTTCATGTCCGTGACCTTGCCGCTCAAGGCCGGTACGGCCGAAGCGCAGTCCGGGTAACCGAGGTCGCGGCCGAACTGCAGCTGGGCCTCGTTGCTCATCAGGAGACAGACGTGGTCGACCTTGCTCTCCGGTGAATCCGGCTTGCCGATCGCGTCGTAGATCCCGCGTACCGCTTGGAACGGGTCGGTGGGCAGGCTCTGGTTGGTGTGGTACTTGCCCCCTCCGTGCTGCACGAAGGTCTGCGTGTCCTCGCCTTTGTCGCTGGGAAAGTAGTGGTTGTACAGCCACGTTCCCGCCACCACCAGCACCACGAACGCCAGCACCCACGCGATGATCTTCTTGCCCAGCCACGTCAGCCACTTCGGTGCGGGACGTCGGCGGCGCTCCGCCGGGACGAGTTCGTGCGACGGGCCCGGCGGGAGCGGTGGCTGACCGCCCGAATACTGCTGGACCTGACCCGCTCCAGGTTGTGGCGCCGGTTGGTTGCCCTGCTGGGTCTGGGTGAACCTCAGGTAGTCCTGGAACTGCTGGAACTGGCGGAACTGCTCCAGCTCCGCCGGATCGACCGGCGGCGGAGAAAGCGGCGAGGGTGGAGAAGGCGGCGTAGCGGGCGTGTTCGAGCCCGCCGGTTCGACTTCCGCGCCCGGCTTTCCGTCATCACGCTGCTCCGCCACGTGACCATGATGCCCTCCGGAGCACGCGAAGGAACCCCCAGCCGCCCTAAACGCAGGTCAGCGGAGGGGCGAACGAAGCCCGTCAAACCCACCAGCTATAGTTACCGACAGTTCTACCGAAGACCGCTGGTTATCCGAGTGCCCCCACGGACACGAGGAACGAAGGCCCCGCATCGCCGGGCGGCCCGCGCAGGAGGAACGAGGCCGGACACACTCGTGTGCCCATCAACGCCCCGCGCCTGTTGCGCGAGGGCGTTTTGTCGTTTCGGGGGCTCTTCGGGCCAGTGGAAACACTAGCCAAGAGAGGAGGCGACCATGGCGAAGCCCGACAAGGTGGCGGCCGTCGCCGAGATCGCGGAGAGCTTCCGCAGCAGCTCGGCCACCGTCGTTACCCAGTACACCGGCCTCTCCGTGTCCCAGCTGTCTCAGCTGCGCCGCGCTCTCGGCACCAGTGCCAAGTACCGGGTCGCGAAGAACACCCTCGTCAAGCGGGCCGCCGAGGACGCCGGCGTCACGGGGCTCGAAGACCTGTTCGTCGGCGCGACCGCCATCGCCTTCGTCGAGGGTGAAGCGGTCGACGCCGCCAAGGCGCTTCGCGACTTCGCGAAGGACAACAACGCGCTTGTGATCAAGGGCGGCTACATGGACGGCAAAGCGCTGTCCGTGGACGAGATCAACAAGATCGCCGATCTCGACAGCCGTGAGGTCCTGCTCGCCAAGGCGGCGGGCGCGTTCAAGGCGAAGCTGTCCCAGGCCGCCGCGCTGTTCCAGGCGCCGGCGTCCCAGGTCGCCCGCCTGGCTGCCGCGCTGGAGGAGAAGCAGCGCAACGCCACCGGTACCGAAGCAGCCGAAGCACCCGCCGAGAGCTGATCCACCCCCCATCCCGAACGTTTTCTTAGTTCGTTTTTCTGAGAGGAAGCCATCATGGCGAAGCTGAGCACCGCCGAGCTGATCGACGCCTTCAAGGAGCTCACCCTCCTCGAGCTGTCCGAGTTCGTGAAGGAGTTCGAGGAGACCTTCGACGTCACCGCCGCCGCTCCGGCCGCTGCCGCCGCGCCGGTCGCCGCCGCTGCCGCCCCGGTCGAGGAGCAGGACGAGTTCGACGTCGTCCTCGAGGGCGCGGGCGACAAGAAGATCCAGGTCATCAAGGTCGTCCGTGAGGTCGTCTCGGGTCTGGGCCTGAAGGAGGCCAAGGAGCTGGTCGAGGCCGCTCCCAAGGCCCTCCTGGAGAAGGTCGACAAGGAGGCCGCCGAGGCCGCCAAGGAGAAGCTCGAGGCTGCGGGCGCCAAGATCTCCATCAAGTGATCTCGGGCGCGTAAGCGCCTACGCACCACCTCGTGAAGGGGCGGGCACCCACCGGGTGCCCGCCCCTTCGCTGTGCGATCCCCTAGGAGCGGTGTCCGGTCGGCCCCGGGGTCCCTAAATCGTGGGTTCGGGGCTTGGTTGCCCTGCGACCACGCATTCCGTCGACTAAGTTGCCGCTAGTTGCCGATCACGGCGGGGTGACGATGCCGTCGGGGCTGGCCAGAAAAGAAAACTCGTGAGTAACCTGTTCGCACTCAGCTCGTTGCACCTGGTTGACGCGGGTTCTCGGGGCCCGGAGGCCCACATCCGCCGCCGACGTGGGGTGGCATGGGTGTGGCAGCGGGCGCAATGACGCGGAACAGCTCCTGGAGGTGCGATGGGTGCCGAGGTGGTCATCGAAGGTCTGACGAAGTCCTTCGGTAAGCAGGCCATCTGGCGGGACGTCACGTTGACGCTGCCTCCGGGCGAGGTGTCGGCGATGCTCGGCCCGTCGGGAACCGGTAAGTCGGTGTTCCTCAAGTCGATGATCGGGCTGCTCAAGCCGGATCGCGGCCGCTGCGTGATCAACGGGGTGGACATCGTCACCTGCTCCGAGCACAAGCTCTACGAGATCCGGAAGCTCTTCGGCGTCCTCTTCCAGGACGGCGCGCTGTTCGGCTCGATGAACCTCTACGACAACGTCGCGTTCCCGCTGCGGGAGCACACGAAGAAGTCCGAGACCGAGATCCGGCAGATCGTCCGCGAGAAGCTCGAGATGACCGGTCTCGCCGGCGCCGACAAGAAGCTGCCGGGCGAGATCTCCGGCGGGATGCGCAAGCGCGCCGGCCTGGCCCGCGCGCTCGTGCTGGACCCCGAGATCATCCTGGTCGACGAGCCGGACTCCGGCCTCGACCCGGTCCGCACCACCTACATCTCGCAGCTGTTCCTCGACGTCAACGCGCAGATCGACGCGACGTTCCTGATCGTCACGCACAACATCAACCTGGCCCGGACCGTGCCGGACAACCTGGGCATGCTCTTCCGCAAGGAACTGGTCATGTTCGGCCCGCGCGAGGTGCTGCTGACCAGCGAAGAGCCGGTCGTCAAGCAGTTCCTCAACGGCAAGATGCAGGGTCCGATCGGCATGTCCGAGGAGAAGGACTCCGCGCAGATGGCCGCCGAGCAGGCGATGTTCGACGCCGGGCACCACGCGGGCGGCGTCGAGGACGTCACCGGCGTGCCGCCGCAGATGCAGACGACGCCGGGGGTGCCGACCCGGATGGGCGCGGTCCGCCGCAAGGACCGGGTCATGGAGATCATGCACCGGCTGCCGGACGCCGCGCAGCAGAGCATCATCGCCTCGCTGAGCCCCGAGGAGCAGCGCCACTACGGCGTCAGCCCGCGGCAGGTGGCGCAGGCCCAGCAGCAACAGCAGCAGGTCCCGGCCGGCGCGCGCCAGGGTGACGGCGTCCCGAACCAGCACCACGGCCAGCTGCCCGCCGACCAGGTCGCCCGGATTCCCGGCGGCCAGCAGCCGAGACCCGGTGGCTCGCACCGGATGCCCCCGCCGCCGAACAACGGGCCAGGTGGCAGGTGAGCTCTCCCGCTTCACAGGCGAAGATCCCCGGGATCGGCATCCTCCGCGAAACCGGGAACCTGTTCGCTCTCGGCCTCGACATCGTTCGTGGCATCTTCCAGCGCCCGTTCCAGCTGCGGGAGTTCATCCAGCAGGCCTGGTTCATCGCGAGCGTGACGATCCTGCCGACGGCTCTCGTGGCCATCCCCTTCGGCGCGGTCATCTCGCTGCAGTTCGGTTCGCTCGCCCGCCAGCTGGGCGCGCAGTCCTACACCGGCGCGGGCTCCGTGCTCGCCACCGTGCAGCAGGCCAGCCCGCTGGTCACCGCGCTGCTGGTGGCGGGCGCGGGCGGCTCGGCCGTCTGCGCCGACATCGGCGCCCGGACCATCCGCGAAGAGATCGCCGCGATGGAGGTGCTGGGCGTCTCCGCCGTGCAGCGGCTGATCGTCCCGCGCACCCTCGCGATGATGCTCGTCGCGCTGCTGCTCAACGGCATGGTCAGCGTCATCGGCGTGCTGGGCGGCTACTTCTTCAACGTCGTGCTGCAGGGCGGGACGCCGGGTGCGTACCTGGCGAGCTTCTCCGCCCTGGCCCAGCTGCCCGACCTGTGGGTCGGTGAACTGAAGGCGCTGATCTTCGGGTTCATCGCCGCCGTCGTCGCGTCCTACCGGGGTCTCAACCCCACCGGAGGCCCCAAGGGCGTCGGGGACGCGGTGAACCAGTCGGTGGTCATCACGTTCCTCATGCTGTTCGTCGTGAACTTCGTGATCACCCTGATCTACCTGCAGATCGTGCCCGGAAAGCTGGACTAGCGCCATGACGTTCCTCCAGGGCGCGAAACGCGTCGCCAACCGACCTCTCCAGACGCTGGACACCCTCGGTGACCAGATGTCGTTCTACGGCCGCGCGCTGCTGTGGACGCCGCGGACCCTGCGCCGCTACACCAAGGAAGTCCTCCGGCTGCTGGCCGAGGTGAGCTTCGGTTCCGGCTCGTTGGCGGTCATCGGCGGCACGGTCGGCGTGATGGTCGGCCTGACGCTGTTCACCGGTGTCCTCGTCGGCCTCCAGGGCTACTCGGCGCTGAACTCGATCGGGACGTCGGCCTTCACCGGCTTCCTGACGGCGTTCTTCAACACCCGCGAGATCGCGCCGCTGGTCGCCGGCCTCGCCCTGAGCGCGACGGTCGGCGCCGGGTTCACCGCGCAGCTCGGCGCGATGCGGATCTCCGAGGAGATCGACGCGCTCGAGGTGATGGGCGTGCCGAGCCTGCCGTACCTGGTGACGACCCGGATCATCGCCGGGTTCGTCGCGGTCATCCCGCTCTACATCATCGGCCTGCTGAGCTCGTACCTCGCGTCGAGACTGGTCGTGATCTACATCTACAACCAGTCGGCCGGTACCTACGACCACTACTTCGACCTGTTCCTGCCACCGCAGGACGTGCTCTATTCGTTCATCAAGGTGCTGCTCTTCAGCGTCCTGATCATCCTGTCGCACTGCTACTTCGGGTACCGGGCCACCGGTGGCCCGGCCGGTGTCGGCGTGGCGGTGGGCAAGGCGGTCCGGCTCTCGATCGTCACGGTCTCGATCATGAACTTCTTCATCGGTTTCGCCATCTGGGGAACCGACGTCACGGTAAGGATCGCGGGATGACCACGTTGCGACGCAGGCTGCTGGGCCTGCTGCTGGTCGCCGTGATGGTCGGCGGCGTGGCGCTCTCCATCGCGCTCTACGACAAGGCCTTCACCTCATTCGTCATGGTGAAGCTGCGGGCCGACAAGATCGGCAACCAGCTGATCCAGCAGTCCGACGTCAAGGTCCGCGGCCTGATCGTCGGCTCGGTCAAGGACATCTCGGCCACTGCCGACGGCGCCGAGCTGACGCTCGCGCTGAACCCGGAGTCGGCGAAGCTGATCCCGGAGAACGTCTCGGCGCGGTTCCTGCCGAAGACGCTCTTCGGTGAGCGCTTCGTCTCGCTGGAGATCCCCGCCAAGCCGTCGGCGAAGACGCTCGCCAACGGCGACGTGATCCCGCAGGACCGGACGTCGAGCGCGGTCGAGCTGGAGCAGGCGTTCTCGCACCTGCTGCCGGTGCTGCAGGCGGTCCAGCCGCAGAAGCTGTCGGCGACGCTCACCGCGATCTCGACCGCGCTGTCCGGCCGCGGCGACCAGCTCGGTGACACGCTCACCCAGCTGGGCAGCTACATCGGCGAGCTGAACCCGCACGAGCCGGAGCTGCAGCACAACCTCAAGGCGCTCGCGGAGTTCTCCGACCACCTCAAGGACTCGGCGCCGGACCTGGTGCAGAGCCTCGACAACCTGAGCACGACGACCCGCACCGTGGTCGACCAGCAGCAGAACCTGTCGAACCTCTACGGCACCCTGACCCAGGCTTCCGTGGACCTGCAGACGTTCCTGCAGAACAACAAGGACAACATCATCTCCCTCGCCTCCACCGCCCGGCCGACGGCCGAGCTGCTGGCGAAGTACGCGCCGGAGTACCCCTGCGTGATCTCCCAGATGGCCAAGAACGTCCCGCTGATCGACCAGGCGCTGGGCAAGGGCACCGACCAGCCCGGCCTGCACGCGACGATCGAGGTCGTCGTGCCGCGCGCGCCGTACGAAGCGGGCAAGGAAGAGCCGCGGTTCGACGACAAGCGCGGCCCGCGGTGCTACGACTCGGACAAGCTGCCGAACCCGTTCCCCTCGGAGCCGCCGGACGGCGCCTTCAAGGACGGCACGATCCACCAGACCGCGCCGAAGACCGTCGGTGAGGGCCTCAACCCGGCCAACTTCAAGGCCGACGCGACCGGCAGCAACGGTTCCGGTGGCGACCTGGCCTACTCCACGGCGGAGCAGGGCTTCCTGGCCGACCTGCTCGGCCCGCAGCTCGGCATGAACGCCGCGGACGTCCCCAGCTGGAGCGCGCTGCTCGTCGGCCCGCTGTACCGGGGCGCGGAGGTGACGGTCAAGTGAGGGGACTGCTCGCACCGCTGATCAAGCTCGGCGTCTTCGTGGTCGTCACCGTGCTGTTCACGACGATCCTCGGGATCAGCATCGCCAACATCAACACGACCAGCACCAACGCCTACAAGGCGCGCTTCACCGACGCGACGCTCCTGCTGCCCAACGACGACGTCCGCATCGCCGGCGTCCGGGTCGGGCAGGTCAAGGACGTCAAGATCGTCGACAAGCGCCAGGCCGAGGTCGAGTTCGAGGTCGACGCCGGCCGGCAGCTGCCGGCCGGGGTGACCGCGCAGATCAAGTTCCGCAACCTGGTCGGCCAGCGCTACGTCTCGCTCGGCGAGGGGGCCGACACCTCCGGCAAGACGCTCGGCCCCGGCGGCACCATCCCGCTGGACCGGACCCAGCCGGCGCTGGACCTGACCGAGCTGTTCAACGGCTTCAAGCCGCTGTTCACCGCGCTCAACCCGGACGACGTCAACAAGCTGTCCTACGAGGTCATCCAGGTCCTGCAGGGCGAGGGCGGCACCGTGGAGAGCCTGCTGTCGCACACCGCGTCGCTGGCCACCACGATCGCCGACAAGGACCAGGTCATCGGCCAGGTCATCGACAACCTCAACTCGGTGCTCGACACGGTCAACGCGCACACCCCGCAGCTCAACGACCTGATCGTGAAGCTGCAGCAGCTGGTGTCCGGGCTGGCCGCGGACCGCAAGCCGATCGGCGACGCGATCGAGAGCCTCGGCAACCTGGCCCAGACGACGTCCGGCCTGCTCGGCGAGGCCCGCGAACCGCTGAAGAACGACATCAGCGCGCTGGGCACGCTGACCGACAAGCTCAACAAGAACGAGCCGGAGCTGGAGCACTTCATCCAGTTCCTGCCGGAGAAGGTCAGCACGCTGACCCGCACCGCGGACTACGGCTCCTGGTTCAACTTCTACGCCTGCGAGTTCTCCGGGAGCGTCAGCTTGCCGCCACTGATCAACAACGTCGCGATCCCGCTGGTGCCCCTCAACCGGGAGAGGTGCACGGGATGAAGTCCTTCCAGAAGCGCAACCCCGTCCCGATCGCGCTGGTCGGCATCGCCGTCCTCGCGCTGGCGTTCATCGCCGCGCTGAACTCCGAGGACCTGCCGGTGATCGGCGGCGGCACGACCTACACCGCCGAGTTCAGCGAGGCGTCCGGGCTGCAGACCGACAACGACGTCCGGATCGCCGGCGTCAAGGTCGGCAAGATCAGCGACATCGCGCTCGACGGCGCGTCGGTGAAGGTGTCGTTCAAGGTCAAGGACGCCTGGCTGGGCGACCGGACGAGCGCCGCGATCAAGATCAAGACGCTGCTCGGGCAGAAGTACCTGTCGCTGGACCCGCAGGGCGAGGGCGCGCTCAACCCGGGCGCGGCCATCCCGCGGGACCGCACGATGGCCCCCTACGACGTCCTCGACGCGTTCCGCGGCCTCTCGCAGACCGTCGACGACATCGACACCAAGCAGCTGGCGCAGAGCTTCGACACCATCTCGGGGACCTTCGCCAACACGCCGCAGGACGTGAAGGGCGCGCTGTCGGGGCTGTCGAAGCTGTCCGACACGATCGCCTCGCGCGACAGCCAGCTGTCGAACCTGCTGGCCAACACCCGCGAGGTGTCGCAGACGCTCGTCGACCGCGACGCCGAGGTGCAGAAGCTGCTCACCGACGGCAACGCGCTGCTCGGCGAGCTGGCCAAGCGCGAGGACGCGATCACGTCGCTGCTCAACGGCTCCCGCGAGCTGGCGACGCAGCTGCAGGGCCTGATCGACGACAACGGCAAGCAGCTGGACCCGGTGCTCACCCAGCTCGACCAGCTGACGTCGATGCTGCAGCGCAACCAGGACGCGCTGGGCCAGGGCATCGCGAAGTTCGCGCCGTTCATCCGCGTCTTCACCAACACCATCGGCAACGGCCGCTGGTTCGACAACTACATCTGCGGCCTGGTCCTGCCGTCGTTCGGTCCGCTCAACGAAGAGGGGTGCTACACGAAATGAGTGACACCCGCTTCGGCCAGTCCCTGACCCGGGGCTTCACCATCGCGATCGTCCTCGCGCTCGTCGTCGCCGGCGGGATCTGGTGGACGCTCAAGGACGCCGGCCGCAACCACCTGACCGCGTACTTCGCCGGCACCGTCGGCCTGTACGAGGGCAACAGCGTGCGGATGCTCGGCGTCGACATGGGCACGGTCACCAAGATCCAGCCCATGGGCAACCAGGTGAAGGTCGACTTCGAGTACGACCGCTCGGTCGCCGTCCCGGCCGACGCCAAGGCGCTGATCGTGGCGCCGTCGCTGGTCTCGGACCGCTACGTCCAGCTGGCCCCGGCCTACACCGGCGGCCCGCGGATCTCCGACGGCGCCGTCATCGGCCTCGACCGCACCGAGGTGCCCCTCGAGGTCGACCAGCTCGCCGCCAGCCTCGCCAAGGTCAGCGAGACCCTCGGCCCCAACGGCGTCAACAAGCAGGGGTCGCTGTCGAACCTGCTGAACACCGCGGCGGCCAACGTCGACGGCAACGGCCAGGCCCTGCACGACACGATCACCAAGCTCGGCCAGGCGGCCGGCACGCTGGCCGGCAACAAGGACGACCTGTTCTCCACGGTCGAGAACCTCGGCAAGTTCTCGCAGTCGCTGGCCGACTCCGACAGCCAGGTCCGCACCTTCGAGGGCCAGCTCGCCGACGTCAGCGGCTACCTGGCGTCCGAAAAGGACAACCTGGCCGCGACCGTGCAGCAGCTGGGCACCACGCTCACCTCGGTACAGGCGTTCATCGACCAGAACCACGACCGGCTCAAGTCCAATGTGGACAAGCTGGCCGGCATCACCAACGTGCTCGTCGACCAGCGCAGCTCGCTCGCCGAGATCCTCGACGTCGCGCCGGTCGGCCTGAGCAACCTGGTCAACACCTACAACGGCGCGGCCGGCACGCTCGACGCCCGGCCGAACCTCAACGAGCTGACCCAGCCACCGCTGGTGATGATCTGCCGGCTGCTCAAGCAGGTCGGCACCAACAGCATCCCGGACGTGCTCGGCAACGCCTGCGAGAACATCGCCGGCGTGGTCGACAAGGTGATCCCGCTGCCGTCCCTGGCGCAGACCCTGCAGGCCCTGCAGTCCGGTCAGCTGCCGCCATTGCCGCTGCCCATCGCCGGGCAGCTCTTCGGAGGTGGCCAGTGAGGAAGCTGCTGACCGTCGGAGCGCTGGTGACGGCGTCCGCGCTGGTGCTCACCGGCTGCTCGTTCAAGGGCATCTACGACCTGCCGCTGCCCGGCGGCGCCGACCTCGGCGACCACCCGTACACGGTGAACGTCGAGTTCCGGGACGTCCTCGACCTGACGCCGAAGGCGGGCGTGAAGGTCAACGAGGTGCCGGTCGGGCAGGTCGAGAACGTCGGCCTCACCAAGGACGGCTGGCACGCGCTGGTGACCCTCAAGGTCAACGGCGACGTCAAGCTGCCGGCCAACGCGCTGGCCAACGTGAAGCAGTCCAGCCTGCTCGGCGAGAAGTACGTCGAGCTGGCTTCGCCCGGTGACGACCAGGCCCAGGGCAAGCTCGCCGACAACGCGACGATCCCGCTGGCCAGGACGAACCGCAGCGTCGAGGTCGAAGAGCTGCTCGGCGCGCTGTCCCTGCTGCTCAACGGCGGTGGTGTCGACCAGCTCAACACCATCACCAAGGAGCTCAACAACGCGACGTCGGGCCGCGAGCCGGACATCAAGGCGCTGCTGGACAACGCGAACCTGCTGGTCACCAACCTGGACAACCAGTCGAAGAACATCACCCGCGCCCTCGACGGGCTCAACCGGCTCTCCTCGACGCTCAACGACCAGAAGGACAAGCTGGTCGGCGCGGTCGACAACCTCGGGCCCGGCCTCGGCGTGCTCGAGTCGCAGCGCGGCCAGCTCGTCACGATGCTCAACGCGCTGAACAACCTCTCCGGCGTGGCCACCGAGACGGTGAACGCGTCGCAGAAGGACCTCGTCGCCGACCTGAAGGCGCTGACGCCGACGCTGCAGAAGCTCGGCGAGGCGGGCAACGACCTGCCGAAGGCACTGCAGATCCTGCTGACGTTCCCGTTCAGCGACCAGGCCGTCAACGGCGTCAAGGGCGACTACTTCAACCTGTACGCCAAGGTCGACCTGAACCTGCAGAACATCGTCAGCAACCTGGGCAACAGCCGGCAGAACATCCTGAACGGGCAGCTCCCGCTCCCGGGCCTGACCGGTGGCGTCGAGGGCACGCCCGCCAACCAGCCGCCGCCGCTGCCGATCCCCGGTGACAGCGGTCAGACGGGTCAACCCGGGAAGTCGTCCGGCCTGTCCGGGCTCTTCGGTCTCCTGTCGGGAGGTAACGGCTGATGCTGGTGCGCAGGACGAGGTTCCAGCTGGTCGCGTTCGCGATCATCTCGATCGCCGCCATCGTGTACGCGCTGATCCGGTTCGCCGGGCTCGGCACGGTGTTCGGCAACAGCGGTTACACGGTGAAGCTCGAGCTCAACGAGTCGGGCGGCATCTTCACCAACGCCGAGGTCACCTACCGCGGCTTCAACGTCGGCCGGGTGGGGGAGCTGCGGCTCACCCAGACCGGCCTGGAGGCGGACCTCGACATCGACCCGTCGGCGCCGCAGGTCCCCGCGGACCTCGACGCCGTCGTCGCCAACCGCTCGGCCGTCGGTGAGCAGTACGTCGACCTGCGGCCCAAGGGCGACAAGGGCCCGTACCTCGCGGCGGGCTCGGTCATCCCGGCGAACAAGACGACCACCCCGGTCAGCACCGACCGGCTGATCGGCGACCTCGACTCGCTCGCGGCGTCGGTCCCGGTCGACTCGCTGCGCACCGTCGTCGACGAGTCCTACGACGCCTTCCAGGGCACCGGCGGCGACCTGCAGAAGCTGCTCGACACCGCGCGCAGCTTCACCACGACGGCGCAGCAGTACCTGCCGCAGACGATCCAGCTGCTCGACGCCGGCGGCCAGGTGCTCGACACGCAGAACGACGAGGCGCAGAACTTCGCGTCGTTCAGCAAGAGCCTCAACGAGCTCACCGGCACGTTGAAGAACTCCGACGGCGACCTGCGCAAGCTCATCGGCATCACGCCGCAGGTGGCGTCGCAGATCAGCCAGGTGCTGGCCGAGTCCGGCCCGGGCCTGGGCGCGCTGACGGCGAACCTGCTCACCACGGCCAACCTGACCGTGACCCGGCTGGACGGCATCGAACAGGGCCTGGTGACGTACCCGGCGCTGGCCGGCGCGGCCAGCAGCGTGGCGCCGGGTGACGGCACCGCGCACCTCGGGCTGGTGCTCAACCTCTTCAACCCGCCGGCCTGCACCAAGGGCTACATCCCGTACCAGCAGTACCGGACGGGGGCCGACCTTTCGGCGAAGCCGGCGAAGGAAGACGCGTACTGTGCCGAACCGAAGGGCAGCCCGATCAACGTGCGCGGCGCGCAGAACGCCCCGTACAACGGGGTGCCGGTGGCGCCGAGCAACAGCGACGTCGCGGCGAACGCGAACCGGCCGGCCGACGAGCTGGCCGAGGAGCGGAACACGCGGGGCGTGCCCGGCATCATCGGCAGCCCCGGCGTCAGCCTCAACAGCCTGGGTTCGCTGCTCGGGCTCGCCTGACGCGGACTTGATGACCGTTACCTACCCTGGAGTGTTATGAGTTCGGACGAGCGGGCCGCCGTCGCGGTGGCGGAGCCCGAAGAGGAAGCCGGGGCGTCTTCGGCGGCGTCGTCGCCGAACGAGTCCTCCTCGCGGATCCTGGTGCTCGGGGCCGCGGCGCTGGCCCTGGCCGCGCTGATCGCCGCCGCGCTCTTCGGGATCCAGTGGTGGGCGGCCGCGTCCGACTCCAACGCCGGGCTGGCCGCCTCGCGCGAAGCCGTTGTCAAGGCGGGCACCAACGCGCTGAAGGCCTACACCGAGGTCGACTACCAGGACCTGGACGGTTTCTTCGCCCGGCAGAAGTCCGTCTCGGACGCCACGATGTCGCAGCAGATCGACCAGTCGGCGCCGACGTTCCGCAAGGCTCTCTCGGACGCCAAGACCAAGGTCACCACCGACGTCCAGGACATCGCCGTCGAGGAGCTCGACGACCACGAAGGCAAGGCCAGCTTCCTCGCCGCGATCGCCACGACCGTCACGCAGGGGGACAAGAGCAGCGCGAAGCCGCTGCGCCTCGAAGTGTCGATGACCCGCGTGGGCGACGACTGGAAGCTGTCCGGCATCGACAGCGTCCCCCTCGTCGCGGCCGGCCAGTAGAGCGTCACCCAGAAGGAGCTGTAGTGCCCCCCTCCCGCCGCCAGCCGCCCCGCAGCACCCCGCCGGTGCGCCGGCCCCGCGTGGCCGGGCTGCGCAAGCCCTCGACGGACGAGTCGCCCGCCGAGCGGACCGGCCAGCTCCCCGCCGTGCCCGAGTCCGCTTCGCCGCCGGCCGAGACGCGCAAGCCGCGGCCGCGCCCGGCACCGCGGCCGGTGCCCCGGCCCGTGGCGAAGCCGCCGGCCGAGGAGCCGTTCGAAACGGCTGGTGGCTTCGCCACGGCGCCCGCCGAGGACACCGCCGTGTTCGCCGCGATCGGCACCGACGAGGACCCGAAGGTCGACGCGCTCACGGGTGAGCCGGCAGCTCCTGCAGACCCGGACGCCGACGTCGAGGCCGAGCCGGTCCGCCCGGCGCCGCGGCGGAAGAAGCGCGACACCGGGATCGCGAAGCCGACCGAGGTCGACGAGGTTCCCGAGGAGTCCGCCGACAAGCCGGCGGGGCTCGCGACGTCCCGCGCGCAGCGGCCGTACCTCGTGGCCGGCGCGCTGGTGCTCGTCGCGCTGGTCCTGGGCGGGCTGGCGTTCTTCTTCAAGATGGAAGAGGTCCAGGTCTCGAACGCGACCAGCAACACCGCGCTGCTGGACGTCGCGAAGACCGCGCAGGTGAAGGACGCCGTCTCGAAGGCGGCCGAGTCCCTGTTCTCCTACGACTTCAACAACATCAAGAAGACCGAGGACGCGGCGAACGACCTGCTCGCCAACGACGACGTCCGCAACAAGTACAACTCGCTCATGGGCGAGGTGAAGCGGCTCGCGCCGGCCCAGAAGATGATCGTCACGTGCAAGGTCACCCGGGCCGCGGTGATCATGCTCAACGACGACCTGGCGAAGGTGATGGTCTTCGTCGACCAGACCTCGACCCGCACGGACACCAAGAAGACGACCGCCGGCACCGCCCAGCTCCACCTGAACGCCCAGCTCCAGGGCGACAAGTGGAAGATCACGGACATGGACACGTACAACGCGCCCAAGGTGCCGGCCGCGACCGCGGTTCCGTCATCGTCGGCCCCGGCTTCGCCGTCTCCGACCAAGTAAAAGCCGCCGGGCGACGGGCGCTGCCGCTCGTCGATCCCGGGGCGCCGGCGGTGCGCAGCGGGCGGTAGTCCCGCCGCTACGGTGGGCCGATGGGATTCGAGCAGGCGCACGCCAGCCTCGTCGGCCTAGCGGTCGGTGACGCCTTCGGTGCGCAGATACTCCTGCCCGGCGACCACCCGGACGTCGCCGGCCGGCGGCTGCCGGCCGCGCCGTGGACCTGGACCGACGACACCGAGATGGCGTGTTCGATCGTCGCCGTCCTGGCGCGGCACGGCCACCTCGACCAGGACGCCCTCGCCGCCTCGTTCGCCGAGCACTTCGACCCCGGCCGCGGCTACGGCCCCGGCGCGGAGTGGCGCCTGACCCGGATCAAGGCCGGGCAGCCGTGGCCGGAGGTCGCCGAGCGCGACGGCCGCGGCTCCTGGGGCAACGGCGGCGCGATGCGCGTGGCCCCGCTGGGCGCGTGGTTCTGCGACCAGCTGCCGCAGGCGCTGCGCCAGGCCGAGCTGTCCGCGGTGGTCACGCACTCGCACTTCGAAGGCGTCGCGGGCGCGGTGGCCGTCGCGGCGGCGGCCGCGCTGCGGGCCGCGTCGCCCGGACTGGCCGGCGCGGACCTGCTGGACGAGGTGATCCCGCTGGTCCCGCCCGGCCGGGTGCGCGACGGGCTGACGTGGGCCCTGAAGTTCTCCGACGCCCGCGAGGCGGCCGCCAAGCTGGGCACGGGCCGCGAGACGGCCGCGCACGACACGGTCCCGCTGGCCCTGTGGATCGCGGCCCGCTTCGGCGACAACTTCACCGACGCCCTCTGGACGGCGGCCCAGGTGGCCGAGGACGTCGACACGGTGTCGGCCATCGTGGGCGGCGTCCTGGCCGCGGACGGCACGCCGATCCCGGACCAGTGGCTCGAGGCGTGCGAGCCGCTGCCGGAGTGGGTCGGCCTCACCGGCCGCACCTGAGCGCCCCGACGCGCCCGGCTGACGGCACTCGGCGCCCCAACGAGCCGACGCGGGTCCGGCTCACCGGCCGGGTCCGAGCGCCCCGGCACGACCGGTCGACGGCCCCGGAGGACCGGTGGGCGAGCTGTGACCCGCCCGAGTCACTCCGCTCGCCCCACCGGACCCGTCTCGGCGGCTCTCGGCGACCTCCAGCACCCCCGTCGCCGACGACGGCGGCCGACCGGACCACCGAGCCCCGCGGAGGCGCCGGGAAGCCCCGGGAAGAGCCCGGACGGGCCGGGGCGCGCGGGACTCCTGGTGTGGGTGTGACGTCGCCCCCGCGGGGCGTCAACCGCTCACGCAAACCGCCGCGACACGCCACCGATGGCGGAACCCGGGGCCGTCCGAAGTGGTCCGGAACGCCGGCCGCACGGCACAAGAACTCGGCAAACCCGCAGGTCCAGCGGACAGTGGTGGCGCTACTGGCCGGTAGCTGGGAGGATATTCGGCCGCTCACGCTCCGCAGACCTACTTCCACGCTGCGCCAACCGGCGGGACCCCCGTGTGGCATCTTGACTCTCGCGCCCGGTGGGTTCACGCTTACTCCCGACGGCGAAACCGGCAGCCCTTGCGGGAGGGACAACCGGGTCGCCTGGAGGCATACCTGAAGACGTCGCGAAGCAGGCTGGGCCCCATCGGGAGCGCCCCCTGGACAGACCGCGCCGTTCGGGCTAGACTGCCTCTTTGCGCTGCCCTCTTTCAGGCTGCCCGGAGCCGGTAGTTAGGATAGTGGGCACACGGCACCCTTGACAGTCGCTCATAGCTGTTGCTATGGCGGCCGTCACCGCTCATGTCCCCGGAAGGACGCATCTTGGCAGTCTCTCCCGCGAACCAGGCCACTGCTGCGACCACCTCGGCTGAATCTCGCTCGGAGTCCACGGGAATCCCCGGCGCGCCCAAGCGGGTTTCCTTCGCAAAGATTCGCGAACCGCTCAACACCCCCAACCTGCTCGACGTCCAGATCCAGTCGTTCCAGTGGTTCACCGGGGACGAAGCGTGGTTCGAACGCCGTGTCGAAGAAGGTGAAGAAAACCCGGTCGGCGGCCTCGAAGAGGTCCTCAACGAGATCTCCCCGATCGAGGACTTCTCCGGCTCGATGTCCCTGTCCTTCTCCGCTCCGCGCTTCGACGAGGTCAAGGCCTCGATCGAGGAGTGCAAGGACAAGGACATGACGTACGCGGCCCCGCTGTTCGTCACGGCGGAGTTCGTCAACAACAACACGGGCGAGATCAAGAGCCAGACGGTCTTCCTGGGCGACTTCCCGGTGATGACCGACAAGGGCACCTTCATCATCAACGGCACCGAGCGTGTCGTCGTGTCCCAGCTGGTCCGCTCGCCGGGCGTCTACTACTCGAAGGACGTCGACAAGACGACCGACAAGGACGTCTTCAGCGTCCGCGTGATCCCGAGCCGCGGCGCGTGGCTCGAGTTCGACGTCGACAAGCGCGACACCGTCGGCGTCCGGATCGACCGCAAGCGCCGCCAGCCGGTCACCGTGCTGCTGAAGGCGCTCGGCTGGACCACCGAGGCGATCCGCGAGCGCTTCTCCTTCTCGGAGACGCTGCTGGCGACCCTCGAGAAGGACCACACGGCCGGCACCGACGAGGCCCTGCTCGACATCTACCGCAAGCTGCGCCCGGGCGAGCCGCCCACGAAGGAGAGCGCGCAGACCCTGCTGGAGAACCTGTTCTTCAAGGCGAAGCGCTACGACCTGGCCAAGGTCGGCCGGTACAAGGTCAACAAGAAGCTCGGCCTGTCGACGCCGTACGACACGGGGACGCTGACCGAAGAGGACATCGTCACCACCATCGAGTACCTGGTCCGGCTGCACGCCGGCGAGGACCGGATGGACGCCGACAACGGCACCGAGATCCCGGTCGAGACCGACGACATCGACCACTTCGGCAACCGTCGCCTGCGCACCGTCGGCGAGCTGATCCAGAACCAGATCCGGGTCGGCCTGTCGCGCACCGAGCGAGTCGTGCGTGAGCGCATGACCACGCAGGACGTCGAGGCGATCACCCCGCAGACCCTGATCAACATCCGCCCGATCGGCGCGGCGATCAAGGAGTTCTTCGGCACCTCGCAGCTGTCGCAGTTCATGGACCAGAACAACCCGCTGTCGGGCCTGACGCACAAGCGTCGTCTGTCGGCCCTCGGCCCGGGTGGTCTGTCCCGTGAGCGCGCCGGCATGGAGGTCCGGGACGTCCACCCGTCGCACTACGGCCGGATGTGCCCGATCGAGACGCCGGAAGGCCCGAACATCGGCCTGATCGGCTCGCTCTGCTCCTACGCGCGGGTCAACCCGTTCGGCTTCATCGAGACGCCGTACCGCAAGGTCGTCGAGGGCCGGGTCACCGACCAGGTCGACTACCTGACCGCGGACGAGGAGGACCGGTACGTCAAGGCGCAGGCCAACGCACCGATCACCGACGACGGCACCTACGTCGAAGACCGGGTCATGGCCCGCCGCAAGGGCGGCGAGGTCGAGCTGATCGACCCGCTCGACATCGACTACATGGACGTCTCGCCGCGGCAGATGGTCTCGGTCGCGACGGCGATGATCCCGTTCCTCGAGCACGACGACGCGAACCGCGCCCTGATGGGTGCGAACATGCAGCGCCAGGCCGTGCCGCTGCTCCGCAACCAGGCGCCGTACGTCGGCACCGGGGTGGAGCTGCGTGCCGCGGTCGACGCCGGTGACGTGCTCGTCGCCGAGCAGTCGGGTGTCATCGAGGAGCTCTCGGCGGACCTGATCACGATCATGCACGACGACGGCACGCGGAAGAGCTACGGACTGTACAAGTTCCGCCGCTCGAACCACGGCACCTGCTTCAACCACCGCCCGATCGTCAACGAGGGCGACCGGGTCGAGCAGGGTCAGGTCATCGCCGACGGCCCGTCCACCGAAAACGGTGAGATGGCGCTCGGCAAGAACCTGCTCGTCGCGGTCATGCCGTGGGAGGGCCACAACTACGAGGACGCGATCATCCTCTCGGAGCGCCTGGTGCAGGACGACGTGCTCACGTCGATCCACATCGAGGAGCACGAGATCGACGCCCGCGACACCAAGCTGGGCGCCGAGGAGATCACCCGGGACATCCCGAACGTCTCCGAAGAGGTCCTCGCGGACCTCGACGAGCGCGGCATCATCCGGATCGGTGCCGAGGTCCGCGACGGCGACATCCTCGTCGGCAAGGTCACGCCCAAGGGCGAGACCGAGCTGACGCCGGAAGAGCGTCTGCTCCGCGCGATCTTCGGCGAGAAGGCCCGCGAAGTCCGCGACACCTCGCTGAAGGTGCCGCACGGCGAGACCGGCAAGGTCATCGGCATCCGCGTGTTCTCGCGCGAGGACGACGACGAGCTGCCCCCGGGCGTCAACGAGCTGGTCCGCGTCTACGTGGCCCAGAAGCGCAAGATCCAGCCGGGCGACAAGCTCGCCGGGCGCCACGGCAACAAGGGCGTCATCGGCAAGATCCTGCCGGCCGAGGACATGCCGTTCATGGAGGACGGCACGCCCGTCGACATCATCCTGAACACGCACGGTGTGCCGCGACGGATGAACATCGGCCAGATCCTCGAGCTGCACCTGGGCTGGCTGGCCTCGCAGGGCTGGGAGATCAAGGGCAACCCCGACTGGGCGAAGAACCTCAACGAGGAGCTCTACGACGTCGCGCCCGGCACGAACACCGCGACCCCGGTGTTCGACGGCGCGAAGGAAGAGGAGCTCACCGGGCTGCTCGGGGCGACCAAGCCGAACCGCGACGGCGAGCGCATGGTCAAGGAGAACGGCAAGGCCACGCTGCTCGACGGCCGCTCCGGCGAGCCGTACCCGTACCCGGTCGCCGTCGGCTACATGTACATCCTGAAGCTGCACCACCTGGTCGACGACAAGATCCACGCCCGCTCCACCGGTCCGTACTCGATGATCACGCAGCAGCCGCTGGGTGGTAAGGCGCAGTTCGGTGGCCAGCGCTTCGGTGAGATGGAGTGCTGGGCGATGCAGGCGTACGGCGCTGCCTACACGCTGCAGGAGCTGCTGACGATCAAGTCGGACGACGTGGTCGGCCGCGTCAAGGTGTACGAGGCCATCGTCAAGGGGGAGAACATCCCCGAGCCGGGTATCCCGGAGTCGTTCAAGGTGCTCCTCAAGGAGCTCCAGTCGCTGTGCCTGAACGTCGAGGTGCTCTCCAGCGACGGTGCGGCCATCGAGATGCGCGACTCCGACGACGAGGACCTCGAGCGCGCGGCGGCGAACCTCGGCATCAACCTGTCCCGCAACGAGTCGCCCTCGGTGGACGACGTCGTGCACTGATCGCGAGCTGAGCTGGGACCTGCCTCCCGCGGGTCCCAGCTCGCCCGCCAACCCCTCTAGTCGAATCAACCCCAAGGGGATGCAAAGACGTGCTGGACGTCAATTTCTTCGATGAGCTCCGCATCGGCCTTGCCACCGCTGACGACATCCGCCAGTGGTCCTTCGGTGAGGTGAAGAAGCCGGAGACCATCAACTACCGCACGCTCAAGCCCGAGAAGGACGGCCTCTTCTGCGAGAAGATCTTCGGCCCGACCCGGGACTGGGAGTGCTACTGCGGCAAGTACAAGCGCGTCCGCTTCAAGGGCATCATCTGTGAGCGCTGCGGCGTCGAGGTGACCCGCGCCAAGGTGCGCCGTGAGCGGATGGGCCACATCGAGCTGGCCGCTCCGGTCACCCACATCTGGTACTTCAAGGGCGTTCCGTCCCGCCTCGGCTACCTGCTGGACCTGGCGCCGAAGGACCTCGAGAAGATCATCTACTTCGCTGCTTACGTCATCACCGGCGTGAACACGGAGCTGCGCCACAACGACCTGCCGACCCTCGAGAACGAGATCGGCGTCGAGCGCAAGAACCTCGAGACCAAGCGTGACGCGGACATCGAGTCCCGCGCCCAGAAGCTGGAAGCCGACCTGGCCGAGCTGGAGGCGGAGGGCGCCAAGTCCGACGTCCGCCGCAAGGTCAAGGAAGGCGGCGAGCGCGAGATGCGTCAGCTGCGTGACCGCGCCGGTCGCGAGCTGGACCGCCTCGAAGAGGTCTGGACGACCTTCACGAAGCTCGACACCCGTCAGCTGATCGCCGACGAGCTGCTCTACCGCGAGCTCGTCGACCGCTACGGCGAGTACTTCACCGGCGGCATGGGCGCGGAGGCCATCCAGAAGCTGGCCACCGAGTTCGACGTCGCGGCCGAAGCCGACAACCTGCGCGACACCATCCGCAACGGCAAGGGGCAGAAGAAGCTCCGCGCGCTGAAGCGGCTCAAGGTCGTCGCGGCCTTCCAGGCCACCGGCAACGACCCCCGCGGCATGGTGCTCGACGCCGTCCCGGTCATCCCGCCGGACCTGCGCCCGATGGTGCAGCTCGACGGTGGCCGGTTCGCGACGTCGGACCTGAACGACCTGTACCGCCGCGTGATCAACCGCAACAACCGCCTCAAGCGGCTGATCGACCTCGGCGCGCCCGAGATCATCGTCAACAACGAGAAGCGGATGCTGCAGGAGGCCGTCGACGCGCTGTTCGACAACGGCCGCCGCGGCCGTCCGGTCACCGGCCCGGGCAACCGGCCGCTGAAGTCGCTGTCCGACCTGCTCAAGGGCAAGCAGGGCCGGTTCCGCCAGAACCTGCTCGGCAAGCGCGTCGACTACTCGGGCCGTTCGGTCATCATCGTCGGGCCGCAGCTGAAGCTGCACCAGTGCGGTCTGCCGAAGGACATGGCGCTCGAGCTGTTCAAGCCGTTCGTCATGAAGCGGCTGGTCGACCTGAACCACGCGCAGAACATCAAGTCCGCCAAGCGGATGGTGGAGCGCTCGCGGCCGCAGGTGTGGGACGTGCTCGAAGAGGTCATCACCGGTCACCCGGTGATGCTGAACCGCGCACCGACCCTGCACCGCCTCGGCATCCAGGCCTTCGAGCCGCAGCTGGTCGAGGGCAAGGCCATCCAGCTGCACCCGCTGGTCTGCGAAGCGTTCAACGCGGACTTCGACGGTGACCAGATGGCGGTGCACCTGCCGCTGTCGGCCGAGGCGCAGGCCGAGGCCCGGATCCTGATGCTGTCGGCGAACAACATCCTGTCGCCGGCGTCGGGCCGTCCGCTCGCCATGCCGCGACTGGACATGGTGACGGGCCTGTTCCACCTGACCCGGCTCAACGAGAAGGCCGACGGCGCGGGCGGCGCGTACTCCTCGCCGGCCGAGGCCATCATGGCCTACGACCGCAAGGCGCTGAGCCTGCACGCCCCGATCAAGATCCGCGTCAAGGACCGTCAGCCGGCGAAGGCCGACGAGGCCCGGCTCGCGGAAAAGGGCTGGGAGCCGGGCAAGACCTGGCTGGCCGAGACGACCCTGGGCCGCGTGCTGTTCAACGAGCTGCTGCCGGCGGACTACCCGTTCATCAACGAGCCGATGCCGAAGAAGCGGCAGGCCGCGATCGTGAACGACCTCGCCGAGCGGTACTCGATGACCCAGGTCGCGCAGACCCTGGACCGGCTGAAGGACGCCGGTTTCTACTGGGCGACCCGGTCGGGTGTCACCGTGGCGATCTCCGACGTCCTGGTGCCTGTGGGCAAGAAGGCCATCCTCGACGAGTACGAGGGCAAGGCCTCGCAGGTGGAGAAGCGCTACCAGCGTGGTCAGCTGTCGCACACCGAGCGCAACAACGAGCTCGTCAAGGTGTGGACGCAGGCCACCGAAGAGGTCCACAAGATCATGGAGACGGCGCTGCCGGACGACAACCCGATCGCCATGATCGTGAAGTCGGGCGCGGCGGGCAACATGACGCAGGTCCGGTCGCTGGCCGGCATGCGTGGCCTGGTGTCGAACCCGAAGGGTGAGTACATCCCGCGTCCGATCAAGGCCAACTTCCGTGAAGGCCTGTCGGTGGCGGAGTACTTCATCGCGACGCACGGTGCCCGCAAGGGCCTGGCGGACACGGCGCTGCGTACCGCCGACTCGGGTTACCTGACCCGTCGTCTGGTGGACGTCTCGCAGGACGTCATCGTCCGCGAGGTCGACTGCGGCACCACGCGCGGCATCATGATGCCGATCGGCGAGGACATCGGCGACGGCAAGGTGCTGCGTGACCAGCACGTCGAGACCAGCGTGTACGCGCGGAACCTCGCGACGGACGCGGTGGACGCCAAGGGCAACGTCGTGCTGAACGCCGCGGACGACATCGGCGACCCGGCCATCGACAAGCTGATCTCCAGCGGCATCTCGAAGGTCAAGGTCCGCTCGGTGCTGACCTGCGAGTCGGCCGTCGGCATCTGCGCGACCTGCTACGGCCGCTCGATGGCGACCGGTCTGCTCGTCGACGTCGGCGAGGCCGTGGGTATCGTCGCGGCCCAGTCGATCGGTGAGCCGGGTACGCAGCTGACGATGCGTACGTTCCACCAGGGTGGTGTCGCCGGTGACGACATCACGACCGGTCTGCCCCGTGTCCAGGAGCTGTTCGAGGCCCGGGTCCCGAAGGGCAAGGCGCCGATCGCCGACGTCGATGGCCGTGTGCGCATCGAGGAGAGCGAGCGGTTCTGGAAGATCACGCTGATCCCGGACGACGGCGGCGAAGAGATCGTCTTCGACAAGCTGTCCAAGCGTCAGCGGCTCGCCAACACCCCGAACGGCCCGCTGGGCGACGGTGACCACGTCAACGTCGGGCAGCAGCTGCTCGAGGGCACCCCGGACCCGCACGAGGTCCTGCGCGTGATGGGCCCGCGTGAGGCGCAGATGCACCTCACCGACGAGGTCCAGAAGGTGTACCGGGCCCAGGGTGTGTCGATCCACGACAAGCACATCGAGGTCATCGTCCGGCAGATGCTGCGCCGGGTGACGGTCATCGACTCGGGTGGCACGGACTTCCTGCCGGGCGAGCTGCCCGAGCGGACCAAGTTCGAGGCACGCAACCGCTCGACGGTCTCCGAAGGCGGCGAGCCGGCTTCGGGCCGTCCGGTGCTGATGGGGATCACGAAGGCGTCGCTCACCACGGACTCGTGGCTGTCGGCGGCGTCGTTCCAGGAGACCACGCGCGTCCTGACCGACGCGGCCATCAACGGCCGCTCGGACCGGCTCGTGGGCCTCAAGGAGAACGTGATCATCGGTAAGCTGATCCCGGCCGGTACGGGCATCAACAAGTACCGCAACATCCAGGTGCAGCCGACGGAAGAGGCCCGGGTCGCCGCGTACGCGATCCCGTCCTACGACGACGGCTACTACACCCCGGACGTGTTCGGTACGGGCACCGGTGCCGCGGTCCCGCTGGACGACTACGACTTCGGCCGCGACTTCCGCTGACGAAGCTGATCCACGAGAAGGGCCCCCGCCGGTTTCCGGCGGGGGCCCTTCCCGTTTACCGGCGTGCCCGCGGTGACGGCTCTTGCGCCGGGGCCGTGGCGCTGACCGGCTTGCTCACATGCCGCCGGGCTGCGGTGACAGAGCTGAGCGAGACAGTGCCCCCGGTCCACAGTGGACCGGGGGACCGTCGTTCACGGGAGGCCGTGGCGGCTCACCGGGAAGTCGAAGTACGTGTCCGGGAACGGCTCGTTGTCCAGGGTGTAGTGCCACCACTCCTCGGGCAGGTTGTGGAAGCCCGCCGCGATCAGGGTGGTCCGGAGCAGGTCGCGGTGCTGCCGCGCGATGCCCGTGATCGCCGGGTTGTCGGTGTGGGCGAGCGGGTCGAAGCAGTCGTAACCCGTGCCCATGTCGACCATGTTGTCGGGGAAGCGGCTGCCCTGCGGCGCGAAGCACGGCCTCAGCGGTTCGCCAGGGAAGTAGGGCCGCTGCGGCCGCGGCGGGATCCTGACGAGCGTGAGGTCCATGGTGCTGCCGCGGCTGTGCCCGGACTTCTCGGCGATGTAGCCGTCCTCGAAGAGCCGGTCCTTGGCGACGTTCGGGTAGAACTCGGCCTTCATCTTCTCGTCGGCGAGGTCCTTCGCCCACCGCACGAAGTGGTCGACCGCGCGTTGCGGCCGGTAGCAGTCGTAGACCTTGAGCGTGTAGCCCAGCTTTCGCAGCCGCGCCTGGGCGGTGCGCAGGCCCTCGGCGGCCTGCCGGGTCAGGACGCAGGTGGGCTCGAGGTACCCGTCGACGCGCCGGCCGACGAAGTTGTGCGGGGTGGCGTAGCGGATGTCCTGCAGGATCGACGGCGCGACATCGGACAGGGCGACGAACTCGTGCGACGTGGTGGTCGCCTCGGCCGGGCCGGGGACGGCGAAGGTGGACAGGGCCGCGAGAGTGACGGCGAGGGTGCGTATCCGGGTGGAAATCGGCATACCGCACGTCTAGCAGGAAATCGTCTCGCGATCAGCCGCCGCTCAGGGGGAGACTTGACGGCTTTTGGCCGATTTGCGTGCGGTGTAACGGTTTTCGCGCCCGCGGTCGTGACGTCCGGTAGCCGAGCCGTTGTCGGCAAATCTTCCGTCACCGTGACCGCGGTCGGCTGGGGAAGATGGGCTGTGGCTGACTCTGTGCCCTTCACGGACAACTTCTCGGACCTCTCCAACACGCAGGGGTACCAGTTCGAGTTCCGCTGTGAACGCTGTGGGAACGGTTTCCGTTCCGCGTTCCAGCGCGACAACATGGAAACCGGGCGAAGCGTGCTTCGCACCGTCGGCTCGTTCTTCGGCGGGACGCTGCGGGACCTGAGCAACTCGGCCGACCAGTGGCGCTACGACCGCGCGACGAACTCGCCCGCCAAGGACCGCGCGCTGGCCGCGGCCGTCAAGGAGATCACCCCGAGCTTCCGGCAGTGCCGCGGCTGCGGCGACTGGATGTGCCACGACCAGTGCTGGAACGAGGAGATCGGCCAGTGCCTGCGCTGCTCGCCGAGCGTCGCCGAGGAGATCTCGCGCGCGCAGGCTTCCGCGCAGCGCGACCAGATCTGGGACAAGGCCCGCGAGCGGGACTGGACGTCCGGTCTCGACATCGACACCCGCGCGAAGGTGTCCTGCCCGGGCTGTGGCCTCAAGGCCGAAGGCGGCAAGTTCTGCCAGTCGTGCGGCACCGCGCTGGCGATGAAGGTGCGCTGCGGCGGCTGCGGCAGCGAGAGCAACAAGGCCGGCGCGATGTTCTGCTCGGACTGCGGCAACCGATTCTGACCCGGAGTTCCCGGGAATTCACAACGAGTAAGTAACGAGCAGCCCCGGCGTTCAGGCGCCGGGGCTGCGCCATTGTGACCAACCGTATTTCGCGGTCCTGGCTGGTGACAATTTCCGTTGTGCCCCAACAATTCCCCGGCGAATCGGTGGTTCGGCGCGCCATTTCCGCCCGGAAAGGGAACAGGGAGACGAATGCGATCGAAACACCTGGTGACGAAGAATCTCGCGGCGCGCGCCGAGGGTATGCCGAAGAAGTGGCTGCTGGTCTGGGCCGGTGACGAGAACAAGGCGATCTGCCCGAACAGCGACTCGAACGGCGCCGGCTCCAACGGCGGCTGGATCCAGCCGAGCCCGGACGACAAGTATCTCTACCGCGCGATCGTCGGGCGGCAGAAAGGCACGCTCTCGGCGGACGACACGATCGAGGAGGTCCAGGGCCGGGTCGACACGAACGCGAAGGCGCAGCAGGGCGGGGCGGCGACCTGCCGACCGTCGTCGGCGCGGCCCCGATCAACCCCGGCACGCCGGGCGCGGCCCGCATCGGGGCGCCTACGACAAACCTGACGCTCGGCGGCGACGGTTTCTCCCACGAAACCGACACACCGCAGCACCTCGCGGTGTCGAGCTACTTCGTCGCACGGTCCGGTTTGGACGGTGACTCGGCATCGCGGTGATCGCGATCGCCGCGGTGACCGCCACACAGCCGCAGCTCGTCACCGATCCGCACGGCCCCGCAGCCAGATCCCGCCGGGGCGGCGAAGTCCGTGAGCAGCAGGCCGCCATCGACGTCGAGGTCCGCATCCAGCCGCTCGGCCTGCGTCCCGGCCGTTGACGACGCAGCGGTCCAGCTCCGGCCCGACGTCGGCGACGAGCTGCTCGAAGCCGGGAAGACCGTTGCTAGGCCAGGCTTTTCGCGAACCAGTGCTCGGCGTACTGGTCGTCGTTGAAGGGCTCGACCTCGGCGTACCCGGTCCGCGCGTAGAGCGCCCGGGCCTCGACGAGGTCGTGGCGGGTGTCGAGCCGCATGTGCCGCGCGCCGAGCCGGCGGGCCGCGTCCTCGGCCGCCGCGACCAGCCGCGGGGCCGCTCCCGAGCCGCGGTGGGCGGGCTTGACGTACATCTTCGTCAGCTCGCCGACCCCCGGCTCGAGGACGCGGGTGCCGACGCAGCCGGCGAGCACGCCGTCCCACCGGCCCAGCAGGAACGCCCCGGTCGGGGCGACCAGGTCGGTGCCCGGCTCGTCGGCGAGCGCGATCGCCATCTCCGCGTCGGTGACCGGGCGGCCGTAGTACCGCGAAGCGACTTCCTCCATGTACTCGCGCATGATCGCGACGGCGTCCGGGTGACTGACGGGGACCTCGGTGATGTTCCACTCCACATCCCCATCCTGGGGAAGCTGTCCACCGAATTCAGCGGCGGCGCCCGACCCCGGGCACCATGAAGGCATGACGCCTGTCACGAAGCGCCTCACGATCGTGGCCGTCCTGCTGATCACGGCGGGTGCGGTCCTGCTGTCGGTGGGCGCGATCGGTTTCCGGGCCACCTCCGACGAGCCGGACGCCAACATCGGCGCCGGGTTCGCCCTGCTCGCCGGGCCGTACGTCGTGGGCCTGGGCGTGGTGTTCGCCTTGTCGGCCGGCCTCACGCACCTGACGTCCCGCCGCCGCTGACGGCTACCGCGGCGAGTGCTCCCACAGGGCCGCGGGCAGGTTCCCGGCCAGGTCGGCCAGGTAGTCGGCCTCGGCCACGAGGTTCTGCCGCGTCGCGCAGCCCGGGCCCCAGGTCCGCGCCGACCCGTGCTCGACGACGACGTCCCGCTGCGCGAACCGCGGGTGCGCGGCCAGCCAGCGGGCGAGCTCGCCCTCGAGGCGCGAGTCCGGCGGCAGCGTCGGCATGGTCATCGCCCGGCCGGCGACGATCCGCAGCTCCGGGCACTCCGGCACGCGCACCTGGGTGACGTGGGTGTCGCGCAGGTGGGTGTGGTCGTCGAAGTTGCGGTACGGCTCCTGGTCGTCGATCCCGATCACCGGCCGGTCGCGGTGGCGGAACTCGACCCAGGTCTCGCGCGGGTGGTCCGCCAGCGGCCGGCCGGTCGGGTGGACGACGCCGAACGTGGGCGCCGCGCCCTCTTCGCCCGGGACGCCACTGTGGAACGTGCCCCCGCGCTCGGCCGCGAAGGCCTTGAACCAGTGCTCTTTCCGGTTCTCCAACGACTTCGTCTGCGACCGCCACCAGAGCCCGACGACGGCCGCGATCACCACCACGACGAGCGCGATCCCGAGGATCACCGCTCCGGCGTTGCCACCATCGGCGAGGTGCATCGTCAGAAGTCCAGGTCCGCGCGGGTCTCGTCGTCCGGCTGGTCCCGGCCCGTTTCGCCGTAGTCGCTCGCCTTCTTGGCGTTCTTGACGTGGCTGTTGAGCTTGCCGAGGTGGTCGTTGACCGTCTTGGCCGGGTTGTCGCCGGGGTTGGCCGGGTCGAACCCGAGCACGCCCTTGACCGCGGCCTCGCCGCCCTTCTTCAGGACCTCGGTGGCGCCGGTCTTCAGGATCGTCGGCGTGTACTGGACGTTGCCCGCCGCGTCCTTGACCGGGTTCTCCCAGGCCTTGGCCCAGCGCTTGCCGAGCATCCCGTTCTCACCCATGGTCTTCTCGAGCAGCGTCCGGCCTTCGTTGCCCTTGGTGATCTTCGCGAGCGCCTTGCCGGTGTCGGAGCCGGCGAACACCCGGCCGAGCTTCGACGCGGCCAGCTCGGCCTTCATCTTCTCCAGCCAGGCGAGGATCTTCTGCAGCAGCTCGCGGACCTTGGACACCTTCTGCGTCGTCTTCGCCGTGGTGGTGCCGAGCTTGACCTCGGACGCCGTCCCCGCGGTGGCCACCGACGCGCCGCAGGTCGGCACCGCGGCGGCCAGCGCCGGCACCCAGATCATGATCAGCCAGGTGATCAGCTCGGTCAGGATCGCCTTGATCAGGTCCTCGACGAAGCTCATCAGCATGCTGCTCAGCTGCAGCATCTGCGCCAGGTCTCCGGACTTCGCGGAGACGCCGCCGATGCCGTGCGCGAACTCGCCGAGCGACCGGCGGGCCGCGTCACCCGCGTCGCCCTGCCACTGCGCGAGCGAAGAGTCGGCGACCTCGGCGAAGTTCTTCGCCAGCTGGTCCAGACCGGTGGCGATCGCGGAGAAGTTCTCCGCCGCGACGCCGAGCGCCGGGCCGTCGCCGCTGACGAAGTGGATCGCGTCCTGGATCGGCTGGATGGCGCTGAGCAGGAAGTTCAGCCCCTGGCCGACGAGCCAGCCGAGCGGGTCGGTGGCGATGTCGGTGATCGTGCTGGAGCTCGACTGGATGAAGCCCGCCGTGTCGGTGGCGATCGAGGTGAGCCCGAGCGTGATGTCCGCGCCGTCGGGGTGCGGCGCGGCGACGGCCTTGACCACCGAGACGGCGTCTTGGCCGACGGTCACAGCGCTGCCCGCGAACGGCGTCGCCTTGACCGCGTTGCCGGCGTTCACCCCGAGCACGGTGGCCGGGTCGTCCGGCTTGACCGTGACGCCGCTCGCGACGTCCTGGAACTCCGCCATCGTCGGTCCCCCTACGGCTTCTTCGGCCCGTCGAGCAGGACCTCGACCTGCCCGAAGAAGGCTTTGTGGTCGTCCTCGGTGCCCTGGTAGACGCGCGCCGCGTCGGTGAACTTCTCCTGCGCCGAGGTCAGGCCGTCGGCCATCGACCCCAGCAGGTCACGCAGCTCGCGCAGCGTCTCGTCGTACCCGTGCTTGGTGAACAGGCCCACCACGCCCCAGGACTTGTCCCCGACGTCGGCCTGGCCGACCTTCTCGGTGAACTTCGCGCCCTGCTCGCGGTACTTGCCGAGCACGCCGGCGTAGCTGTGCAGCGCGTCCACCCGGACCTGGTAACCACCGGCACCGTCGGGCATCAGTCCTCCTCTTCGAACAGGTTGCGCAGGAAGCTGTCGCCCGCGGACCCGCCGCTCGCGGGCGGGGCCGCCGGCGGGTCCGGGGCGTCGGCCTTCCGCAGGACCCGGTCTTCGGAGAAGTCCTCGGGAGCTGCGACCGGCGGCGCGGTCTCTTCCGCCAGCTTCGACCGCAGTTCTTCGACGCTGGTTCCGAACGCCTCGGCCTGCGTTTCGAGGACCTGCTCGACGAGCCCGTCGTCGCCCACGTGCTCCTGGACGATGACGGCCTGCCGGCGCGCGGCCGCGCCGACGGCTTCCCGCAGCGTCGCCACCAGGGCCGCCGACAGCGCCTGCGGCCCCTTCGCGAGCGCCGCGTCGGTGAACGTGACGTCGAGGACCGCGCCACCCGGCCCGGTGACCACCGTGACCCCGCCGTCCGGCGACGCCGCGGTCGCCCGCAGCCCGGTCAGCTCCTGCCGCATCCCGTCCAGCCCGGCGAACCGCTCGTCGGCGTCCCGGATACCTGCCTCGAACCGCTGGAACTCGGCGACCAGCTGGTCGAACTCCGCCGACATGTCCTGCTTCCTCCCGAACGCCCGGTACGTGGTCCACCCATCGTGGCCCCTCGGCGACGGTGTGACGCAGGGAACGGCGGATCCGATCCCACTGCGTCACCCGATCGGGAAATGGGTAGGTTTCGGCCGCAAGGGGAAGCAGGGGACAAGCGCTAGGAGTGTGTGATGAGCAGCACCGAAGGGGCCGGACGGTCCGAAGAGGAAGACCGCAAGCAGAGCGGCAGCCACGCGGCGCCCGAGGGGGCCGGTGTGCACCCGCTGATCGATCTCTCGCGTGACCCGAACCCGGGCAAGCCGGACCACGCGAAGCCCGAAGAGGACTGAGCGGCGGGGCGCGAAACGGGGCCGTGGCGGCGTTCCCGGCCCCGTCGGGCCCGGCCGCGCCACCCTGCGGAATGTCCGGCGCTCCGCCCGTGTTGAGAGGTAGGCTGAGGGTTCGTCGACCTTCAGACCCCCCGCTTCGCCCGTCCGGTAGATGGGCGGGTATCTTTGGAGACCGTGCCCGGCAGGCGTCGGGCCGCTCCGCGTGCCGTGCGGCATGGGCGGGGTGCTCAGGCACCCGGTCACCGGCTTCGGCAGGTCGGGGTTGCGACGGAAAATCCCTACGGGAAGTTACCGGTCGAGAGACCGTGACGCGGGCCGACACGCCCGACCGCGGGGGCCGGTGAAGACACGTAGAAGCAAGATCACGACAGGAAGCTGGTCCATTGCCCACGATCCAGCAGCTGGTCCGCAAGGGCCGCCAGGACAAGGCTGCCAAGCAGAAGACCGCGGCCCTCAAGGGGAGCCCGCAGCGGCGTGGCGTGTGCACTCGCGTGTACACCACGACCCCCAAGAAGCCGAACTCGGCGCTGCGCAAGGTCGCGCGTGTGAAGCTGACCAGCGGCATCGAGGTCACCGCCTACATCCCCGGTGAGGGCCACAACCTGCAGGAGCACTCGATGGTGCTCGTGCGCGGTGGTCGTGTGAAGGACCTTCCGGGTGTCCGCTACAAGATCATCCGTGGTTCTCTCGACACCCAGGGTGTGAAGAACCGCAAGCAGGCGCGCAGCCGCTACGGCGCGAAGAAGGAGAAGAGCTAATGCCCCGCAAGGGTCCGGCCCCCAAGCGGCCGCTGATCTCCGACCCCGTCTACGCCTCCCCGCTGGTCACCCAGCTGGTGAACAAGGTGCTGAAGGACGGGAAGCGCTCCCTCGCCGAGCGCATCGTGTACGGCGCGCTCGAAGGCGCTCGCGAGAAGTCCGGCACCGACCCGGTCGTCACGCTGAAGCGCGCTCTCGACAACGTGAAGCCCACCATCGAGGTGAAGAGCCGCCGCGTCGGTGGCGCCACCTACCAGGTGCCGATCGAGGTCAAGCCGGGTCGCTCCACGACCCTGGCGCTGCGCTGGCTGGTCTCCTTCTCGCAGGCTCGTCGCGAGAAGACGATGATCGAGCGCCTGCAGAACGAGCTCCTCGACGCTTCCAACGGCCTCGGTGCCAGCGTGAAGCGCCGCGAGGACACGCACAAGATGGCCGAGTCCAACCGGGCCTTCGCGCACTACCGCTGGTGATGATCGCCCGGCTGTCGATCAAGCCATGCCGGGCCCCAAGCTTGAGAACAGGGGAACACTCTCGTGGCACGTGACGTGCTGACCGACCTGAACAAGGTCCGCAACATCGGCATCATGGCCCACATCGACGCCGGCAAGACGACGACCACCGAGCGGATCCTGTTCTACACCGGGGTCAACTACAAGATCGGTGAAGTCCACGACGGCGCCGCCACCATGGACTGGATGGAGGAGGAGCAGAAGCGGGGTATCACCATCACCTCGGCTGCCACCACCACCTTCTGGGACGACCACCAGATCAACATCATCGACACCCCGGGCCACGTCGACTTCACCGTCGAGGTGGAGCGCAACCTCCGGGTGCTCGATGGCGCGGTCGCGGTCTTCGACGGCAAGGAAGGCGTCGAGCCGCAGTCCGAGCAGGTCTGGCGGCAGGCGGACAAGTACGACGTCCCGCGCATCTGCTTCGTCAACAAGATGGACAAGCTCGGCGCGGACTTCTACTACACGGTCAAGACGATCATCGATCGTCTCGGCGTCCGGCCGCTGGTCATCCAGCTGCCGATCGGTGCCGAGAACGACTTCGAAGGCGTCGTCGACCTGGTCCGCATGAAGGCGCTGACCTGGCGTGGCGAGGTCCAGAAGGGCGAGGACTACTCCGTCGAGGACATCCCGGCCGAGCTGGCCGAGCTGGCCGCGGAGTACCGCGAGAAGCTGATCGAGACCGTCTCCGAGGCGGACGACACGCTGATGGAGAAGTTCCTCGAGGGTGAGGAGCTCACGGAGGCCGAGATCAAGTCCGGCATCCGCAAGCTCACCATCACCAGCCAGGTCTTCCCGGTGCTGGCCGGTTCCGCGTTCAAGAACAAGGGCGTGCAGCCCATGCTCGACGCGGTCATCGACTACCTGCCGACCCCGCTGGACGTCCCGGCCGTCGAGGGCCTGCTGCCCGACGGCGAGACCGTCGCGTCCCGCAAGGCGTCGGTCGACGAGCCGTTCGCCGCGCTCGCGTTCAAGATCGCCGCGCACCCGTTCTTCGGCAAGCTGACCTACATCCGGGTGTACTCGGGCAAGGTCGCCGCCGGCGCCCAGGTCGTCAACGCGACCAAGGACCGGAAGGAGCGCATCGGGAAGATCTTCCAGATGCACTCCAACAAGGAGAACCCGGTCAATGACGCCCAGGTCGGCCACATCTACGCGGTCATCGGGCTGAAGGACACCACCACGGGTGACACCCTGGCGGACCCGCAGAACCCGATCGTGCTCGAGTCGATGACGTTCCCCGAGCCGGTCATCCGGGTCGCGATCGAACCGAAGACGAAGGCCGACCAGGAGAAGCTGTCCCTGGCGATCCAGAAGCTGGCCGAAGAGGACCCGACGTTCCAGGTCAAGCTGGACGAGGACACCGGCCAGACGATCATCGCGGGTATGGGCGAGCTGCACCTCGAGGTGCTGGTGAACCGGATGAAGTCCGACTACAAGGTCGAGGCGAACATCGGCAAGCCGCAGGTCGCTTACCGCGAGACGATCAAGAAGACGGTGGAGAAGCTCGACTTCGTCCACAAGAAGCAGACCGGTGGTTCCGGCCAGTTCGCGAAGGTCATCGTGAAGCTGGAGCCGCTCGAGCGCACCGATGGCGCGCTCTACGAGTTCGTCAACAAGGTGTCCGGTGGCCGCGTGCCGCGGGAGTACATCCCGTCGGTCGACGCGGGCGCGCAGGACGCGATGCAGTACGGCGTCCTGGCCGGCTACCCGCTCGTCGGGTTGAAGTTCACCTTGCTGGACGGTGCTTACCACGAGGTCGACTCTTCGGAGATGGCGTTCAAGATCGCCGGTTCCATGGCGATGAAGGAAGCCGCGAAGAAGGCCGGCCCGGTGATCCTGGAGCCGATGATGGCGGTCGAGGTGACCACGCCCGAGGACTACATGGGCGATGTCATCGGTGACCTCAACTCCCGTCGTGGCCAGATCCAGGCCATGGAGGAGCGGGCGGGCATCCGCGTCGTGAAGGCGCTGGTCCCGCTGTCGGAGATGTTCGGCTACGTCGGTGACCTTCGGTCCCGCACCCAGGGCCGGGCGAACTACTCCATGTTGTTCGACTCCTACGCCGAGGTTCCCGCGAACGTCGCGAAGGAAATCATCGCGAAGGCGACGGGGGAGTAACTCCCCCCACCGCGCGCGGGCATTAAGGGAACTCCTGAACGTCCGCAGCACCGACGAAGGAACATTCGGGGGTCGGCAGCCACGCCGGCCCCCGAGCACAAAGCGAAATCAGTCCAGGAGGACATTCCAGTGGCGAAGGCGAAGTTCGAGCGGAGCAAGCCGCACGTCAACATCGGGACCATCGGTCACGTCGACCACGGCAAGACCACGCTGACCGCGGCGATCACCAAGGTTCTGCACGACAAGTACCCGGCGCTCAACGAGTCGCGTGCGTTCGACCAGATCGACAACGCGCCCGAAGAGCGTCAGCGCGGTATCACGATCAACATCTCGCACGTCGAGTACCAGACCGAGAAGCGTCACTACGCGCACGTCGACGCCCCCGGTCACGCTGACTACATCAAGAACATGATCACCGGTGCCGCTCAGATGGACGGCGCGATCCTCGTGGTCGCGGCGACCGACGGCCCGATGCCGCAGACCCGTGAGCACGTGCTGCTCGCCCGCCAGGTCGGCGTGCCCTACATCGTGGTCGCGCTGAACAAGGCCGACATGGTCGACGACGAGGAGATCCTCGAGCTCGTCGAGCTGGAGGTCCGTGAGCTGCTGTCCTCGCAGGAGTTCCCGGGCGACGACGCTCCGGTCGTGCGCGTCTCGGGCCTCAAGGCCCTTGAGGGCGACGAGAAGTGGGGCGAAGCCGTTCTCGAGCTGATGAACGCTGTCGACGACAACGTGCCGGACCCGGTGCGCGAGCTCGACAAGCCGTTCCTCATGCCGATCGAGGACGTCTTCACGATCACCGGTCGCGGCACTGTCGTCACCGGCCGCGTCGAGCGTGGCGTGGTCAACGTGAACGAAGAGGTCGAGATCGTCGGCATCAAGGAGAAGTCGACCAAGACGACTGTCACCGGTGTCGAGATGTTCCGCAAGCTGCTGGACCAGGGCCAGGCGGGCGACAACGTCGGCCTCCTCGTCCGCGGTATCAAGCGTGAGGACGTCGAGCGCGGTCAGGTCGTCGTGAAGCCGGGTACCACCACCCCGCACACCGACTTCGAGGGCCGGGTCTACATCCTGTCGAAGGACGAGGGTGGCCGTCACACCCCCTTCTTCAACAACTACCGCCCGCAGTTCTACTTCCGCACCACGGACGTGACCGGCGTCGTGACCCTCCCCGAGGGCACCGAAATGGTCATGCCGGGCGACAACACCGACATCTCGGTGGCGCTGATCCAGCCGATCGCCATGGACGTGAACCTGCGCTTCGCCATCCGCGAGGGTGGCCGCACCGTCGGTGCGGGTCAGGTCACCAAGATCATCAAGTGATTCGGCGCCCCGCCCGGGGCTGATACACCCCCGGGTCCGGGGCGTCAAATCACGTGTGCGACACTATTCAGGTTGCTCGTCCTGGGGCGGCCGATCCTTTCGGGGATCCGGCCGCCTCGGTGCGAGTGGCCACGGTCCGCGGAGCACTTTCCTTCGGGTGAGGCGAGCGGGCAAAGGCGGTGAGCCGGCAGTGCTTGCGAAAGCGTGTCGGCACATAGCCTCCTCACGTTGAGGAAGACCAGGCAAGACGACGATCCCGCGGGATCCGTCTGTGCGTCGGGCGCGACACGCCCGACCGCGTGGACCGGGGACAGGGCCGTTGAACTGCGGAAACTCGGGACCGGATGGCAACATCCGGGGCGGGTTTTGTGAGATAGCGGCACGAGACGACAAGGAACGAGCAGCCACCATGGCGGGACAGAAGATCCGCATCCGGCTCAAGGCCTACGACCACGAGGCGATCGACACCTCGGCGCGCAAGATCGTGGAGACGGTCACGCGCACCGGCGCCCGTGTTGTCGGGCCGGTGCCGCTGCCCACCGAGAAGAACGTTTACTGCGTCATCCGCTCGCCGCACAAGTACAAGGACTCGCGCGAGCACTTCGAGATGCGCACGCACAAGCGTCTGATCGACATCCTCGACCCGACGCCGAAGACGGTCGACGCGCTCATGCGCATCGATCTGCCGGCGAGCGTCGACGTCAACATCCAGTAAGCGTTGGGCGAGCGGCGGAGATAAGAGACTCATGTCTGACAGGCAAATGAAGGGCATCCTGGGCACCAAGCTCGGCATGACCCAGGTCTTCGACGAACTGAACCGGGTCGTCCCGGTCACGGTCGTCAAGGCCGGTCCGAACGTGGTGACCCAGGTTCGGACCCAGGACAAGGACGGCTACACGGCCGTGCAGCTGGCGTTCGGCGCGGTCGACCCGCGCAGGGTGAACAAGCCGCGCACCGGCCACTACGACAAGGCGGGCGTGACGCCGCGCCGCTTCCTTGCCGAGCTGCGCACCACCGACGCCGAGACCTATGAGGTCGGCCAGGAGATCACCGCCGAGGTGTTCGCCGCCGGCGTCGAGGTCGACGTCACCGGTACCAGCAAGGGCAAGGGCTACGCGGGCGTCATGAAGCGCCACGGCTTCAAGGGCCAGGGCGCGAGCCACGGTGCGCAGGCGGTGCACCGCCGGCCGGGCTCGATCGGTGGCTGTGCCACCCCGGGCCGCGTCTTCAAGGGCGTGCGCATGGCCGGTCGGATGGGTTCCGACCGCGTCACCACGCAGAACCTGACCGTGCACGCGGTGCGTGCCGAGGACGGCCTGCTGCTGATCAAGGGCGCCGTGCCCGGTCCCAAGGGCGGCCTGCTGTTCGTGCGCAGCGCCGCGAAGGGTGGTAACTCCGAATGACAAGCGTCGAGCTGAAGACCCCGGCCGGTAAAGCCGACGGCACCGTGGACCTCCCCGAGGAGATCTTCGACGTGCAGGCCAATGTCGCGCTGATGCACCAGGTGGTGGTGGCCCAGCAGGCCGCCGGCCGCCAGGGCACGCACGACACGAAGACCCGTGGCGAGGTTCGCGGTGGCGGCAAGAAGCCGTACCGCCAGAAGGGCACCGGCCGTGCCCGCCAGGGTTCGACCCGTGCGCCGCAGTTCGTCGGCGGTGGCGTCGTCCACGGCCCCACGCCGCGTGACTACTCCCAGCGCACCCCGAAGAAGATGAAGGCCGCCGCTCTGCGTGGCGCCCTCTCGGACCGGGCTCGCGCCGGCCAGCTGCACATCGTCACCGAACTGGTGACGGGTGAGAAGCCGTCCACGAAGGCCGCCAAGGCCGTTCTCGCCGCGGTGACGCAGGCGACGCGCGTGCTCGTGGTGCTGCACCGGGACGACGAGTACAGCTGGGTTTCCCTGCGGAACCTCCCCGAGGTTCACCTGATCTGGTTCGACCAGCTCAACACCTACGACGTGCTGGTCAACGACGACGTCGTGTTCACCAAGGCCGCTTACGACGGCTTCGTCGCCGGCCCCGCCCGGGGCAAGAGCGCGAAGGCTTCCGCGCGGTCGAGCGAGGTTTCGGAAGGGAGTGACGAGCAGTGAGTTCGGTCGCCATTGCCGATCCCCGCGACATCTTGCTCGCGCCGGTGATCTCCGAGAAGTCCTACGGACTGCTCGAGGACCACAAGTACACGTTCATCGTTCGTCCGGACGCCAACAAGACCCAGATCAAGATCGCGGTCGAAAAGGTGTTCGGCGTCAAGGTGGTCAGCGTCAACACGGCCAACCGCCAGGGCAAGCGGAAGCGGACTCGCGCAGGCTTCGGCAAGCGCAAGGACACGAAGCGCGCCATCGTGACTCTTTCGCCTGAGAGCAAGGCGATCGAGATCTTCGGCGGACCCACCGCGTAAAGGACTGAGCTGACATGGGCATCCGCAAGTACAAGCCGACGACCCCGGGTCGTCGCGGTTCGAGCGTCTCGGATTTCGCCGAGATCACCCGCTCGACTCCCGAGAAGTCGCTGCTGCGTCCGCTGAGCGGCACGGGCGGTCGCAACTCGTCCGGCAAGATCACCACCCGGCACAAGGGTGGTGGCCACAAGCGTGCGTACCGGCTGATCGACTTCCGCCGGAACGACAAGGACGGCGTTCCCGCCAAGGTCGCGCACATCGAGTACGACCCCAACCGGTCCGCTCGCATCGCGCTGCTGCACTACGCCGACGGTGAGAAGCGCTACATCATCGCACCGGAGAAGCTTCGTCAGGGTGACACGGTTGAGAACGGCCCCCGCGCCGACATCAAGCCGGGCAACAACCTGCCGCTGCGCAACATCCCGGTCGGTACCGTGATCCACGCGATCGAGCTCCGCCCCGGTGGCGGCGCGAAGATGGCGCGGTCCGCGGGCGCGAAGGTGCAGCTCGTCGCCAAGGACGGTCCGTACGCCCAGCTGCGTCTCCCCTCGGGTGAGATCCGCAACGTGGACGTGCGCAACCGCGCCACCATCGGCGAGGTCGGCAACTCCGAGCACGCCAACATCAACTGGGGCAAGGCCGGCCGCAACCGCTGGCGCGGCAAGCGCCCCACGGTCCGTGGTGTCGTCATGAACCCGGTCGACCACCCGCACGGTGGTGGCGAGGGCAAGACGTCCGGTGGTCGTCACCCCGTCAACCCGAACGGTAAGCCCGAAGGTCGCACGCGTCGCCGCAAGGCATCCGACGCGATGATCGTCCGCCGTCGCCGTACCGGCAAGAACAAGCGCTGAGCAGGGAGGTAGAAGAACATGCCACGTAGCCTCAAAAAGGGCCCCTTCGTGGACGACCACCTGCTCAAGAAGGTGGACGTTCTCAACGAGTCGGGCAAGAAGACCGTCATCAAGACCTGGTCGCGTCGGTCCACGATCATCCCGGACTTCCTGGGTCACACGATCGCGGTGCACGACGGCCGCAAGCACGTCCCGGTGTTCGTCACCGAGGCAATGGTGGGTCACAAGCTGGGGGAGTTCGCCCCGACTCGGACCTTCAAGGGTCACATCAAGGACGACCGGAAGTCGCGCCGCCGCTGAGCGGGCACGAGAGATCAAGGAACTAGCGATGAACGCCCAGAACGACGTAGCCGAGGCTCTGCCTGTGGCTTACGCGCGGGCTCGCTTTGTCCGGGATTCGCCTACCAAGGTGCGCCGGGTCATCGAGCTCATCAAGGGACGTAGCGCCGCCGACGCCTTGGCCGTGCTCCGCTTCGCCCCCCAGGCGGCGAGCGAGCCGGTCGCGAAGGTGCTCGCGAGCGCCGTGGCCAACGCCGAGAACAACCTTCAGCTGGACCCGGAGACGCTCTGGGTCAAGAACGCGTACGCCGACGAGGGCCCGACCCTCAAGCGCATCCGCCCGCGGGCCCAGGGGCGCGCGTACCGGATCCGCAAGCGGACCAGCCACATCACCGTCGAGGTGGAGTCGCGTCCGGCCGCCGCGCAGAAGGCTCAGAGCAAGAAGAAGGCAGGTGGCCGGTAGTGGGCCAGAAAATCAACCCGCACGGTTTCCGCCTGGGTATCACCACGGACTGGAAGTCGCGCTGGTACGCCGACAAGCAGTACGCCGAGTACGTGGCCGAGGACGTCAAGATCCGGAAGCTGCTGGCGACGGGCATGGAGCGCGCCGGCATCTCCAAGGTCGAGATCGAGCGCACCCGTGACCGCGTCCGCGTCGACATCCACACCGCCCGGCCGGGCATCGTCATCGGCCGCCGCGGCGCGGAAGCCGACCGGATCCGCGGCGCGCTGGAGAAGCTGACCAAGAAGCAGGTCCAGCTGAACATCCTCGAGGTCAAGAACCCCGAGGCCGACGCCCAGCTGGTCGCCCAGGCGGTCGCGGAGCAGCTCTCCAACCGTGTGGCGTTCCGCCGCGCGATGCGGAAGGCGATCCAGACCTCCATGCGTTCGCCGCAGGTCAAGGGCATTCGCGTGCAGTGCGGCGGTCGTCTCGGCGGTGCCGAGATGTCCCGTTCCGAGCACTACCGCGACGGCCGTGTCCCGCTGCACACGCTGCGCGCCGACATCGACTACGGCTTCTTCGAGGCCAAGACGACGTTCGGTCGCATCGGCGTCAAGGTGTGGATCTACAAGGGTGAGCTCGTCGGTGGCCTGAAGGCCCGCGAAGCCCGTGACGCCGCCGAGCGCGCGCCGCGTCGCGAGCGCAGTGACCGGCCGGCCCGTCCGCGTCGTTCCGGCGCGTCGGGCACGACCGCCACCTCGACCGAAGCCGGTCGCGCCGCCGCTGCCGCCACGACCGAGGCGGCCCCGGCCACCGAGACCGCAGAAAAGACGGAGGGCTGAGACGTGCTCATCCCGCGCAGGGTCAAGCACCGGAAGCAGCACTCCCCGAAGCGCCACGGCGCCGCCAAGGGTGGCACGAAGGTCAGCTTCGGCGAGTACGGCATCCAGGCGCTTGAGCACAGCTACGTGACGAACCGGCAGATCGAGTCCGCTCGTATCGCCATGACCCGTCACATCAAGCGTGGTGGCAAGGTGTGGACGACGATCTACCCGGACCGCCCGCTGACGAAGAAGCCGGCCGAAACCCGCATGGGTTCCGGTAAGGGTTCGCCCGAGTGGTGGATCGCCAACGTGAAGCCGGGTCGCGTGATGTTCGAGATCAGCTTCCCGAACGAGGAGACCGCCCGCGAGGCGCTCCGTCGCGCGATCCACAAGCTGCCCATGAAGTGCCGCATCGTGACCCGTGAAGGTGGTGAGTTCTGATGGCGAAGGCAGGTGCCGCTCTGGCATCGGAGCTGCGTGAGCTCACCGCGGAAGAGCTCGTCCTGCGTCTGAAGGAATACAAGGAGGAGCTCTTCAACCTCCGCTTCCAGATGGCGACCGGGCAGCTCGACAACAACCGCCGTCTGCGCACCGTCCGCACGGACATCGCGCGGATCTACACGGTCATGCGCGAGCGCGAACTCGGCTTGTCCGTGGCCCCCGACGCCGAGAGTGAAGGTGCCGCATGAGCGAGCCCACCACCGAGACGCCGGCCCGGAACGACCGCAAGGTCCGCGAGGGCTACGTGGTTTCGGACAAGATGAACAAGACGATCGTGGTCGAGCTCGAAGACCGCAAGAAGCACCCCCGTTACTCGAAGGTCGTTCGCAGCACCACCAAGGTCAAGGTGCACGACGAGAACAACGAGGCGGGCGTGGGCGACCGGGTCACCCTGATGGAGACCCGCCCGCTGTCGGCGACGAAGCGGTGGCGCCTGGTGCAGATCGTGGAGAAGGCCAAGTAAGCAGGGCTCTCTCGAGAGTCCTTAGTTCCGCAAGGCTCGCTCACTGTGACCTTTCACGAGCTGGCGAGAACCGGCGCGACATACAGGAGTTGACGTGATCCAGCAGGAGTCGCGGCTTCGGGTAGCCGACAACACGGGTGCGAAGGAAATCCTCTGCATCCGGGTTCTCGGTGGCTCCGGGCGGCGCTACGCCGGCATCGGCGACATCATCGTCGCCACCGTGAAGGACGCCATCCCGGCTGCCGGGGTGAAGAAGGGCGACGTCGTCAAGGCGGTCATCGTCCGCACGGTCAAGGAGCGTCGTCGTCCGGACGGTTCCTACATCCGGTTCGACGAGAACGCCGCCGTGCTCATCAAGAACGACAACGAGCCCCGCGGCACCCGCATCTTCGGCCCGGTGGGCCGCGAGCTGCGTGACCGAAAGTTCATGAAGATCATTTCGCTCGCGCCGGAGGTGTTGTAAGTCATGAAGGTGAAGAAGGGCGACACGGTCGTCGTCATCGCCGGCAAGGACAAGGGCGCCAAGGGCAAGGTCATCCAGGCTTACCCCGAGCGCGACCGAGTGCTGGTCGAGGGCGTGAACCGGATCAAGAAGCACACGCGGATCAGCCAGACCCAGCGCGGCGCGCAGTCCGGTGGCATCGTCACCCAGGAGGCCGCCATCCACATCTCGAACGTGATGGTGGTCGACGCGGACGGCAAGCCGACCCGGGTGGGTTACCGCATCGGCGAGGACGGCAAGAAGGTCCGGATCTCGCGCCGGAACGGTAAGGACATCTGATGACCACCGCAGAGAAGGTCGCGCCGCGCCTCAAGGTGCGCTACCGCGAAGAGATCAAGGGCCAGCTGCAGGCGGAGTTCTCCTTCGTCAACGTCCACCAGATCCCGGGCGTCGTGAAGGTCGTCGTGAACATGGGCGTCGGTGACGCCGCTCGCGACAGCAAGCTGATCGACGGTGCGGTCAAGGACCTCGCCCTGATCACCGGCCAGAAGCCCGAGGTCCGGAAGGCTCGCAAGTCCATCGCGCAGTTCAAGCTGCGCGAGGGTCAGCCGATCGGTGCGCGCGTCACGCTGCGCGGCGACCGGATGTGGGAGTTCCTCGACCGGTTGCTGACCATCGCGCTGCCGCGTATCCGCGACTTCCGCGGGCTTTCGCCGAAGCAGTTCGACGGCCACGGTAACTACACGTTCGGTCTCAACGAGCAGTCGATGTTCCACGAGATCGACCCTGACTCCATCGACCGCCCGCGCGGCATGGACGTCACCGTCGTCACGACCGCCACGAACGACGACGAGGGCCGGGCGCTGCTGCGCAAGCTCGGCTTCCCGTTCAAGGAGAACTGAGCCGATGGCCAAGAAAGCACTGGTCCACAAGGCCTCGAAGAAGCCGAAGTTCGCCGTGCGCGGCTACACCCGTTGCCAGCGGTGCGGCCGCCCGCACGCGGTGTTCCGCAAGTTCGGGCTCTGCCGGATCTGCCTTCGCGAGATGGCGCACGCGGGCGAGCTGCCCGGGGTCCGCAAGTCCAGCTGGTAGAAGCGTTTCTTTATCTTTAACTCCCACTTCGCCACAGGCCCCGCTGCCCGGAACTCCCGGGTAGCGGGGAACCAGGCGAGAAAGGTTGACAGGTCACCATGACGATGACCGACCCGATCGCAGACTTCTTGACCCGTCTGCGTAACGCGAACTCGGCGTACCACGACGAGGTCGTGCTTCCCCACTCGAAGCTCAAGGCGAACATCGCGGAGATCCTCAAGCGCGAGGGTTACATCGCGAGCTACCGCGACGAGCCGGGCGAGAAGCACAAGAACCTGATCGTCGAGCTCAAGTACGGCCCCAACCGTGAGCGCAGCATCGCCGGCCTCCGGCGCGTGTCCAAGCCCGGCCTGCGGGTCTACGCAAAATCGACCGAACTGCCGTCCGTTCTGGGTGGCCTCGGCGTCGCGATCCTCTCGACGTCTTCGGGGCTGCAGACGGACCGTCAGGCCAAGCGAAACAGCGTGGGCGGCGAAGTCCTCGCCTACGTCTGGTAAGGAAGGGGGCACAGACATGTCACGCATCGGAAAGCTGCCGGTCGCCGTCCCCTCCGGGGTCGAGGTGACCATCGACGGTCAGCGCATCAGCGTCAAGGGCCCCAAGGGGACCCTGGAACACACCATCGCCGAGCCGATCACGGTCGAGCGCGACGAGGCAGGCACCCTGCTGATCAAGCGCCCGGACGACGAGCGCTACAGCAAGGCCATGCACGGCCTCACCCGCACGCTCGTGAACAACCTCGTGGTGGGCGTCACCGCCGGCTACGAGAAGAAGCTCGAGATCCACGGTGTCGGTTACCGCGTGCAGGCCAAGGGCTCGGACCTCGAGTTCGCCCTGGGCTACTCGCACCCGGTGAAGATCGAAGCCCCGGAAGGCATCACCTTCAAGGTGGAGACCCCGACCCGGTTCTCGGTCTCCGGTATCGACAAGCAGAAGGTCGGCCAGATCTCGGCCGTCATCCGCAAGCTGCGGCGCCCGGACCCGTACAAGGGCAAGGGCCTGCGGTACGAGGGTGAGAAGATCCGCCGCAAGGTCGGAAAGACGGGTAAGTGATCATGAGCGACACGACTACGAAGCGCAAGCCGGTGGGCAAGGACATCTCGACCCGCCGCCGCGTTGCGAAGACCCGTCGGCACTTCCGGCTCCGCAAGAAGGTCGCGGGCACCGAACAGCGTCCGCGCCTGGTCGTCAAGCGGTCTTCGCGGCACATCGCCGTGCAGGTCATCGACGACCTCGCCGGCCACACGCTGGCGTCGGCGTCCACCCTCGAGGCGGACGTGCGGGCGCTGGACGGCGACAAGAAGGCCAAGGCCGCCAAGGTCGGGGAACTCGTCGCGGCCCGGGCCAAGAACGCCGGGATCTCGGCAGTGGTGTTCGACCGTGGGGGCAACGCCTACCACGGCCGCATCGCCGCGCTCGCCGACGCCGCCCGTGAGGCGGGGTTGGAGTTCTGACGACCATGCAGTTGCAGAAGCAAGAAGGGACAGCCTGATGCCGGGACGTACACGGCAATTCGGCGGCGGACAGGGCGGACCCGGCGGGCAGGGCGGCAACGACCGCAATGACCGTCGCGGTGGCGGCCGGGACCGGCGCGACAGCGGCCGTGGCGGGGCCGGCCAGGACAAGACCCCGCACCTCGAGAAGGTCGTGACGATCAACCGCGTCGCCAAGGTCGTCAAGGGTGGTCGTCGCTTCAGCTTCACCGCCCTCGTCGTCGTCGGTGACGGTGACGGTCAGGTCGGCGTCGGCTACGGCAAGGCCAAGGAAGTTCCCGCGGCGATCGCCAAGGGCGTCGAGGAAGCGAAGAAGAACTTCTTCCGCGTCCCCCGCGTCGGTGGCACCATTCCCCACCCGATCACGGGTGAGGAAGCCGCCGGTGTCGTGCTGCTCCGTCCGGCTTCCGCCGGTACCGGCGTCATCGCCGGTGGCCCGGTGCGCGCGGTGCTGGAGTGCGCGGGCGTGCACGACGTGCTGTCGAAGTCGCTCGGCTCCGACAACGCGATCAACATCGTGCACGCGACTGTGGCGGCCCTGAAGGGTCTGCAGCGTCCCGAAGAGGTCGCGGCCCGCCGCGGTCTCCCGCTCGAGGACGTCGCTCCGGCCCGGATGCTGCGCCAGCGCGCGGGTCAGGGGTCCTGACATGACTCAGCTCAAAGTCACCCAGATCAAGAGCAAGATCGGCACGAAGCACGCTCACCGCGAGTCGCTGCGCACCCTCGGGCTGCGCAAGATCCGCCAGAGCGTCGTGCGTGATGACACCCCCCAGGTGCGCGGCCTGATCCACACCGTCCGCCACCTGGTGGAGGTCGAGGAGGTCCAGGCATGACGGCCATCAAGATCCACCACCTGCGTCCGGCTCCGGGCGCCAAGCGCGAGAAGATGCGCGTCGGTCGTGGTGAGGGTTCGAAGGGCAAGACCGCCGGTCGCGGTACCAAGGGCACCAAGGCCCGGAAGAACGTGCCCGCCGGCTTCGAGGGTGGGCAGATGCCCATCCACATGCGGCTCCCGAAGCTTCGCGGCTTCAAGAACCGCTTCCGCACCGAGTACCAGCCGGTGAACGTGGGCGACATCGCCCGCGTCTTCCCGGACGGTGGCAAGGTCGGCGCCGAGGAGCTCGTCTCCAAGGGTCTCGTCCGCAAGGGCAAGCTCGTCAAGGTGCTCGGCAACGGTGACGTCGACGGCGTCAAGCTCGACGTGACCGCCGACGGTTTCTCCGGCTCCGCCAAGGAGAAGCTCGAAGCGGCCGGTGGCTCCGCCACCACCAACTGAGCTCGTTCGCAGTACTGACCGAAGGCCCGCCTGGCCCAGCCAGGCGGGCCTTCGGCGTTTCCGCGCCTCGCGCGGCAGCCTTGCCCACCGGGCATTTCGCCTGGAAGATCAGCGAGTGGACACCCCTCAGCAGCCCCCGCCGCCCGCCACGACGCCGCGGCGGAAGCGGGCTCTCCTCGCACCGGGGCTCTACGCGCTGGCCACCGTGCTCATGGCCGGCGGGCTGTTCCTGCCGCTCTTCCGCGCCGTGTACCCGCTTTCCCAGCTGCAGGCCGGCGCCATGGCCGTCATCACGACGTCGGCGTGGGGGACCCGGATCGAGTTCACCGCGCAGGAGTCCCTCGCCCGGCCCAGCGCGCCCTTCGGCTTCCCGATCATCGTGATGGTGGTGCTGCTCGCCGCCGCGACGGGCCTCCTCTTCGCCCGCCGGCGCCTGGGCGGGTGGCTGGGCCAGGTGGGCGTGGTCTTCGCCGCCGGCGTCGTCCTCACCATCGAGGTGGTCGGCCTCGGCCAGGGGGCGCGTGCGGACTACGGCAGCATCGACCTGTCCACCGAGCCGGGCATGTGGCTCCTCATCGGCGGCACGCTGGTGGCCGCGGCCGCGGCGGTGCTGACCCACCGCGCGGACGGCCACCGCGGCGCGGACTGGGCCGACCCGGCGGTGGCCTACGCCGACACGGACACCCCGCCGTCGGGGTTCGCGATGCCGGCGGTCCAGGCGCTCGACGGAGTCTCGATCACGGTCCTCCCGCCGGAAGCACCGCCCGAGCGACCGGGGCGCTGAACCGGAGTTTCTTGCCGATACCGGATCCGGCGCGGAAGATCGCAGAGTGGACAGATCGCCGCAGGACCCGAACCCGCCAGACCCGTCCGACGGGCCGCGGCCTGCGGAGCCCTCCGGAACGCCGGAACCGGCGCGTCCCGGGTCACCACGGCCTGCGGAGCCGGACGCCCCCGCGTCGCCGCTGGCCTTCCCGGTGGAGACGTCGGGCTCTGCGACGGGGGACCTGTTCGGCCCGGCCGATCCCGATGCGGTGAAGTCCCCGGCAGAGCGACCAGCGGCAGAGGGGTCGCCTTTGGCGTTCCCCGTCGAGGCGCCCCGGCCCGAACCGGCCGGCGCCTTCCCGGTCGGAGCGCCGCAACCGCAGCTTTCGCTGTCCGACAGCCAAAGCCCGCCCACCGAGCCGGTCCCGGTCGCGATCCTGCCCGGCTCGCCGCCTGCCGCGCCGCAGGCACCGGCCGAGACGCCCGCTCCGGAGTCTCCGAAACCGGCCACCGGACCGCCGCGGGTGCTCGCGCCGCTCCTCGTGGTGCTCGGGACGTTGCTGGTCCTCGGCGCGAGCTTCCTGCCGCTGCTCCGGATCGAGCAGCACGTGACGCCCCAGCAGACGTTCTTCACGCCCAAGCTGGTCTTCACCCAGTCCGCCTGGAGCAGCCAGGTCTCCGCGGAGGGCAACTACTCGATCGACCAGCCTGCGGCGCCCGTCGGGATCCCGATCGTGATCGCGGTCGCGGTGCTGGCGGCCGCGGCGGTCTTCAGCTTCACGAGGCGATCCGGCCGGCTCGGTGCCCGGCTCACCGTGATCGGGGCGAGCTTCGCCGCCGGCGTGGCCGCCACCATCGGGATGAGCGCCTTCGGGTTCTCCTCCGGTCTCGGCGACGAAGGCCTGGACGTCAGCCTCGGCCTCGGTCTGTGGTCGCTGATCATCGGCGTCGTCCTCGCCGCCGCGTCCGCGGTGCTGGGCCACCTGACGCCCGCCGAGCCGAGCCCGGCCTGGGCGGACCCCGGCGCCGCCTACGCGGACACGCCCACCCCGCTCTCCGGCATCGCCATCACCGTGCTGCCGCCGGAGGATCCCGAGCGCCGTTAACCGCTCGCCGCCGTCGTTACGGTGGACGTGGAGGTGGTCGTCGTGTGGGTACTGCTCTTCTTCGGCGCGTCGGTGCTCGTCGCGCTTACGCCAGGGGCGAACAACCTGCTCGGTCTGCACCACGGCATGACGCACGGTGTTCGCCGCGGGCTCGCCGGACTGGTCGGCAGGCTGGTCGCGTTCACGCTGTTGATCACGGCCGTGGCGGCCGGGCTCGGGCAGCTGCTCGCCGCCTCCGAAACCGCGCTCACGATCATCAAGTGGGCCGGGGCCGCCTACCTGCTTTGGCTCGGATCGCGCCTGCTGTGGTCCACGATCCGCCGCCGTGACGCCGCCGACGACGCCGCCGAAGCGGCCGAACAGCCCGCCGTGCCAATGTCCGCGTGGCGGGTCGCGCGCAAGGAGTTCGGCGTCGCGATCACCAACCCGAAGGCCATCCTCATCTTCACCGCCTTCGTCCCGCAGTTCATCGAGCCAGCTCACGGGCCCTTTCCGGCGCAGATCGCGCTGCTGGGCGGGGTGTACCTGCTGGCCGAGTTCCTGGCCGGCTCGGCCTACGTCGGCGTCGGCGCCGCGGTGAAGTCGATCAAGCCGTCGCCACGCGCGCGGCGCAACGTGGACCGCGGTACCGGAGTGGTCCTGGTCGGCCTCGCCGGCGTCCTCGCGACGGCCGGTTCCTGACCCGGAAAGGGCCCGGATCCACCATGATCACGGCCCGGTGTGTCAAGGAATACAGCCAAGTCGCCGAAGTGGATCAACCCGCCGGAGCAACCTTGGTACGGAAAACGCACACGCACTGCGGACACGCCCTGTGAAGCTGTTAGAGTCGGCGACACGCTTCGGGACGAGTGTGCCCCGAAGCGTTCCTGGCTTGCGTGCCAGTAGTGCTGTGTTCCCGCCGGCCACCCGTGCCGGCCAAGCCGATCGTCGGTTAGGACAGCCGACGACGCCGAGGAGGTCCCCCGCGTGCTCAGCGCCTTCCGCTCGGCTCTCGCGACGCCGGATCTACGCAAGAAGATCCTGTTCACGCTAGCCATCGTCGCGGTCTACCGAATCGGTGCGACCATTCCGGCCCCCGGGATCTCGTACGGAGCCGTTCAGGCGTGCAGCTCCCAGGCGCAGCAGGAGGGCGTCTACCAGCTGCTGAACCTGTTCAGCGGTGGTGCGCTGCTGCAGTTGTCGCTCTTCTCGACCGGCATCATGCCGTACATCACGGCGAGCATCATCATCCAGCTGCTGACCGTCGTCATCCCTCGGTTCGAGGAGCTGAAGAAGGAAGGGCAGTCCGGCCAGGGCAAGCTGACCCAGTACACCCGGTACCTGACGGTCGCGCTGGCGATCCTGCAGGCCACGGGTGTGGTCGCGCTCGCGGACCGCAAGCAGCTCTTCCCGGACTGCGACTCGCCGATCATCCCGGACAACAGCGTCTACTCGCTGGCGATCATCGTCATCACCATGACCGCGGGCACCGCCGTCATGATGTGGCTGGGTGAGCTGATCACCGAACGCGGTGTCGGCAACGGCATGTCCGTCCTGATCTTCCTGAACATCGCCGCGCGCATCCCGGTCGAGGGCGGCAACATCCTCAGCAACGCGGGTGGTCTCGGCCTGACGATCGTCTGCGTCTTCGGCCTGGTGATCATCGCCAGCGTCATCTTCGTCGAGCAGGGGCAGCGCCGGATCCCGGTGCAGTACGCCAAGCGCATGATCGGCCGCCGGATGTACGGCGGCACGTCGACCTACCTGCCGATCAAGGTGAACCAGGCCGGCGTCATCCCGGTCATCTTCGCGTCTTCCCTGCTGTACCTGCCGGACCTGATCAGCCGCCTCGTCGGCGACCAGAACGCCAACTCCGGCTGGCAGGTCTTCATCAAGAACTACATCGTGAACCAGTCCAGCTGGGTGCACATCGCGCTGTACTTCGCCCTGATCATCTTCTTCACGTACTTCTACATCACGATCACGTTCAACGTGGACGAGCGTGCGGATGAGATGAAGAAGTTCGGCGGGTTCATCCCGGGCATCCGCCCGGGCCGGCCGACCGCGGAGTACCTGAGCTACGTGCTCGGCCGGATCACCCTGCCGGGCTCGCTGTACCTCGGTATCATCGCGATCCTCCCGAACTTCTTCCTGTCGTTGACCGGTAGCGGGAACAACCAGAACTTCCCGTTCGGTGGCACGGCTGTGCTGATCATGGTCGGTGTCGGGCTCGACACCGTGAAGCAGATCGAAAGCCAGCTGATGCAGCGCAACTACGAAGGGTTCTTGAAGTGACGCGGCTGGTTCTCGTGGGTCCGCCCGGCGCGGGCAAAGGTACGCAGGCGGTGGCGCTGTCCGAGCAGTTGCGGATCCCGCACATCTCGACCGGCGACCTGTTCCGCGCCCACGTCGGCCAGGAGACCCCGCTCGGCCAGGAAGCCAAGCGCTACCTGGACTCGGGGGAGCTCGTGCCCGACTCGGTGACGAACGAGATGGTCCGTGAGCGGCTCGCGGAGCCGGACGCGAAGGCCGGCTTCCTGCTCGACGGCTTCCCCCGCAACACCAAGCAGGCCGAGGTCCTCGGCGAGATCCTCGGCGAGGCGGACGCTTCCCTCACCGCGGTGATCCAGCTGCAGGTGCCGGAGGACGTCGTCGTCGGCCGCCTCATGTCGCGGGGCCGCGCGGACGACACCGAAGACGTCATCCGCCGCCGTCAGCAGATCTACGTGTCGGACACCGCGCCGCTGCTCGAGTACTACGCCGGCATCCTGGTGACCGTCGACGGCGTCGGCAGTGTCGAGGAGATCTCGGACCGCGTGCTGAAAGCGCTGCGCGACCGCACGTGAATCTCGGAGGATTGCGTGTTCTGCAAGTGCTCCGGCGTGGGCGCATGATCGAGGTCAAGACCCCGGGCGAGCTGCAGTCGATGCGGGCCGCGGGGCTCGTCGTCGCTCGTACGCTCGCCGCCGTCCGCGCCGCCGCGGTCCCGGGGGTCAGCACCGCCGAGCTCGACGAGCTCGCCGAGCAGACCATCCGGGACGCCGGCGCGGTGCCGTCGTTCAAGGGCTACCACGGTTTCCCGGCGTCGATCTGCGCGTCGGTGAACGAGCAGATCGTCCACGGCATCCCGGCGAAGACCCAGGTCCTCGCCGACGGTGACCTGATCTCGGTCGACTGCGGCGCGATCCTCGACGGCTGGCACGGCGACTCCGCCGTCACACTGGCCATCGGGGAAGTCGCGAAGGCCGACCTGGCGCTGTCCGCGGCGACCGAAGCGGCGATGTGGGCCGGGATCGAGGCAGTCAGCGCCGGCGGCCGGCTCACCGACATCTCCTACGCCGTCCAGTCGGCCGCCGAGCGCGCGGCCAAGGACGACGGCATCGACTACGGGATGATCGTCGAGTACGGCGGCCACGGCATCGGCCGTCAGATGCACATGGACCCGTTCCTGCCGAACGTCGGCAAGCCGGGCAAGGGCCCGCGGCTGAAGCCCGGCATGGCCCTGGCGATCGAGCCGATGCTCACCGGCGGTGGCGGCGAGACCCGCGAGCTGGACGACGGCTGGACGGTCGTCACGGCCGACGGCTCCCGCGCGGCCCACTGGGAGCACACCGTGGCGATCACCGAAGACGGCCCGTGGGTGCTCACCGCTCCGGAAGACGCCTGACCTGCGCGTTCACCCGTCGGTGTTGATCATCCGTACGGCGACCTGCGCCTTCTTCTAGCATGGTTACCCCCGGTTTGGGGGTCGCGACACGGGTTGCGTACACTGTCAAGTCGGCGCACTTATCGCGCCCGGATCCTGCGCGTTCGTGAATTCACGGTACTGGGACTCGGGCACGAGTGTGCCGACGTTGCACACCAGACAGGCACTCGTGCTCATCTGATCACTCTGTGTAGCGACAGGCAATGCTGACAAGGAAATGCGGAGGACATGGCGAAGAAAGACGGGGCCATCGAGGTCGAAGGCCGCGTAGTCGAGCCGCTCCCCAACGCGATGTTCCGCGTCGAGTTGGAGAACGGTCACAAGGTCCTGGCACACATCAGCGGCAAGATGCGGCAGCACTACATCCGCATCCTGCCCGAGGACAGGGTTGTCGTGGAGCTCTCGCCCTACGACCTCTCTCGTGGTCGCATCGTCTACCGCTACAAGTGATCACGAGCAGCTCAGAAGCAGGAGAGCAGAAGACGTGAAGGTCCAGCCGAGCGTCAAGAAGATCTGCGACAAGTGCAAGGTGATCCGCCGTCACGGCCGGATCATGGTGATCTGCGAAAACCTGCGGCACAAGCAGCGGCAGGGCTGATCGCCCGCACTCGACCAGAGTGGATTGACGGCTACACAACCTCCCCGCACCTGCCGGGTCACGCGAGTGATCCGGTTCACCCCCGGACTTCAGGCCGGGGCCGGGACACCCGAAGCGCGAGCCGAGGGCACGACAGGCGAGTCGGTCCCGGAACCGGACGGGGAGCAGACCTGAGGATGAATTCTAAGAAGGAGCATCAACGCCAATGGCACGACTCGCTGGCGTAGACCTCCCCCGCGAAAAGCGGTTGGAGATCGCGCTTACCTACATCTACGGCATCGGCCGTACCCGCTCGAAGCAGCTCATCAAGGCTGCCGAGCTCAACGCGGACACCCGCGTCAAGGACCTCAGCGATGACGACCTCGCGAAGCTGCGTACGTACATCGAAGAGAACTTCAAGGTCGAGGGTGACCTTCGCCGCGAGGTGAACGCCGACATCCGTCGGAAGATCGAGATCGGGTGCTACGAAGGCCTTCGCTGGCGTCGCGGACTGCCCGTCCGCGGTCAGCGCACGAAGACCAACGCCCGTACCCGCAAGGGTCCGAAGAAGACGGTCGCCGGCAAGAAGAAGGCTGGCAAGAAGTGAGCGTCCAGGGCAAGAAGGTCGTGCAGATGGGCGGCGCTCAGCGTCGCGGCTCGGCCTGTGTCTCGCCCAAGGCGCTCTACGCCCGCCCGATGGCGCTCCGCAACCTGTACACCGACGCCGGTTCGATCATCCGGCGCGGACAGGCCGAAGCGGTCGCCGCTCACCAAGAGAACGCGCGCTAACAGGAGAACCCTCAGAACATGCCACCGAAGTCTCGTACCGCGGCGGGGACCAAGAAGGTCCGCCGCAAGGAAAAGAAGAATGTCGCGCACGGTCACGCGCACATCAAGAGCACCTTCAACAACACCATCGTCTCGATCACGGACCCGACCGGTGCCGTGATCGCGTGGGCGTCGAGTGGTCACGTGGGCTTCAAGGGCTCGCGCAAGTCCACCCCGTTCGCCGCGCAGATGGCCGCCGAGAACGCCGCCCGCAAGGCTGCTGAGCACGGCATGAAGAAGGTCGACGTCTTCGTGAAGGGCCCGGGTTCGGGCCGCGAGACGGCGATCCGCTCGCTGCAGGCGGCCGGCCTCGAGGTCGGCACCATCCAGGACGTGACCCCGCAGCCTCACAACGGCTGCCGCCCGCCCAAGCGGCGCCGGGTCTGAGGAACGGGGAGGAGTAAGAAGAAATGGCTCGTTACACCGGCCCCGCGACGCGTATTTCGCGTCGCCTCAAGGTTGACCTCATCGGCGGCGACCAGGCTTTCGAGCGTCGCCCCTACCCGCCGGGCCAGCACGGCCGCGGGCGCATCAAGGAGTCCGAGTACCTCCTGCAGTCGCAGGAGAAGCAGAAGGCTCGCTACACCTACGGCGTTCTCGAGCGCCAGTTCGTCCGGTACTACAAGGAAGCCGTCCGGCGTCCGGGTAAGACCGGTGAGAACCTGCTGCAGATCCTCGAGTCCCGTCTGGACAACGTGATCTACCGCGCCGGCATCGCCCGCACCCGCCGTCAGGCGCGTCAGCTGGTGAGCCACGGCCACTTCCTGGTCAACGGCGTCAAGGTCAACGTCCCGTCCTACCAGGTCTCGAAGTGGGACATCATCGACGTGCGGCCGAAGTCGTTCACGATGCTGCCCCTGGTCGTGGCCAAGGAGTCCTACGGCGACCGCCCGATCCCGGCGTGGCTGCAGGTCGTTTCGTCGAACCTCCGCGTGCTGGTCCACCAGCTGCCGGAGCGTGCGCAGATCGACGTTCCGGTTCAGGAACAGCTGATCGTCGAGCTTTACTCGAAGTAATCCGGCTTCCGGGCCGGTTACGGGCGGCGGCGCCCACAGTGCGCCGCCGCCTCGCCATCCCTTCGACGTCATATGGCGGGCGTCGTCTGGAAAGGAACAAGGAAGAATGCTGATTTCCCAGCGGCCGGCTCTCGGCGAAGAGACGGTCAACGAGACCCGTTCCCGGTTCACCATCGAACCGCTGGAGCCCGGCTTCGGTTACACCCTCGGCAACTCGCTGCGGCGCACACTGCTGTCGTCCATCCCGGGCGCGGCCGTGACGAGCATCCGCATCGACGGCGTGCTGCACGAGTTCACCACCGTTCCGGGGGTGAAGGAAGACGTCACCGACATCATCCTGAACCTCAAGGAGCTCGTGGTGTCCTCGGAAGAGGACGAGCCGGTCACCATGTACCTGCGCAAGCAGGGCCCCGGTGAGGTCACCGCGGCCGACATCGTGCCGCCGGCCGGCGTCACCGTGCACAACCCGGACCTGCACATCGCGTCGCTGAACGGCAAGGGCAAGCTCGAGATCGAGCTCGTCGTCGAGCGCGGCCGCGGTTACGTTCCGGCCCTGCAGAACAAGCAGGCGGGCGCGGAGATCGGCCGGATCCCGGTCGACTCGATCTACTCGCCGGTGCTGAAGGTGACCTACAAGGTCGAGGCCACCCGTGTCGAGCAGCGCACCGACTTCGACAAGCTGATCCTGGACGTCGAGACCAAGCCGTCGATCACGCCGCGCGACGCGGTCGCGTCGGCCGGCAAGACGCTGGTGGAGCTGTTCGGTCTCGCCCGCGAGCTGAACGTCGACGCCGAGGGCATCGAGATCGGCCCGTCGCCGCAGGAAGCGGACACCATCGCCGCCTACGCGATGCCGATCGAGGACCTGGACCTCACCGTCCGGTCGTACAACTGCCTCAAGCGCGAGGGCATCCACACGGTGGGCGAGCTGGTCTCGCGCTCCGAGGCGGACCTGCTCGACATCCGCAACTTCGGCGCCAAGTCGATCGACGAGGTCAAGCTGAAGCTCGTCGGTCTCGGCCTCGCGCTGAAGGACAGCCCGCCCGGGTTCGACCCGACCGCGGCTGCCGCCAGCTACGACGGTGAAGGCTGGTCGGAGGGTGTCGGTGGCATCGCCGACGGGATTTCGGACGGCCACGACGATGGCCAGGACTACGCAGAGACCGAGCAGCTCTAGGGCTCTGTGCCTGGACGCTGCGAGCTGAACTAGTAGGAGAACCAATGCCCACCCCTACCAAGGGAGCCCGGCTCGGCGGATCAGCCGCGCACGAGCGGCTGATCCTGGCCAACTTGGCCACGCAGCTGTTCGAGCACGGCAAGATCACCACCACCGAGGCGAAGGCGAAGCGGGTCCGCCCGCTGGCCGAGAAGCTGATCTCGAAGGCGAAGCGGGGCGACCTGCACAACCGCCGTCAGGTTCAGCGCGTCGTCCGTGACAAGGACGTCGTCCACAAGCTGTTCGCCGAGATCGGTCCGCACTTCGCGGAGCGTCCCGGTGGTTACACCCGGATCACCAAGACGATGGCCCGCAAGGGCGACAACGCCAAGATGGCCGTCATCGAGCTGGTGAACGAGAAGACCGTGACGAGCGAGGCCGAGCGCGCGCGCAAGACCAAGTTCGCCAAGGACGAGAAGCCGGCCGCCGCTGTCGAAGCCGCCCCGGCCGCCGAGGAAGCCGCTTCGGAGGCTCCCTACGGTGAGGGCAGCCACGCGCCGCTCGAGGACGGGACGCAGCCCGAGGGCTTCCCGATCAAGGGCAACGACGAGTCGAAGTACTACCACACCGAGGAAAGCCCGTACTACGAGCAGACCAAGGCCGAGGTGTGGTTCGCCACCGCCGAAGCCGCGGAAGCCGCGGGCTTCTCGCTGCCGCCGTCGCAGCAGGACGACGAGTCCTGACGACGGAAGCCGTTCCGAACGAGCCCGCCATCCCCGCTGGGGACGGCGGGCTCGTTCGTCTGCGCCTGGACGTCTCCTACGACGGCACGGACTTCTCGGGCTGGGCCCGCCAGCCGGGCCGCCGCACGGTCCAGGCGGAGCTGGAGGAGGCCCTGCAGCGCCAGCCGCCGGGCGCCTCGGTGCCGAAGTCGGTGGTCGTGGCGGGCCGCACGGACGCCGGGGTGCACGCGGCCGGCCAGGTGGTGCACGTCGACGTCGTGCCGCTGGCCCCTTCGGCCTCGACCCGGGTCCCGGTGTCGGCCGCGGGCATCCCGGACCTGACCCGCATGGCCGGGCGCTGGAACCGCCTCCTGCCGGGCGACGTGCGCGTCCTGGGCGCCCGCGTGGCCCCGGCGGGTTTCGACGCCCGGTTCTCGGCGGTCCGCCGCCACTACCGCTACCGCGTCTCGGACGCCCCCTGGGGCGTGGACCCGTTGCGCCGCAACGACACGCTGGCCTGGAACCGTCCACTGTCGACGGACGCGATGAACTCCGCGGCTTCGGCGCTGCTGGGCCTGCAGGACTTCGCGGCGTACTGCAAGCAGCGCGACACGGGCACGACGATCCGCGAGCTGCAACGCCTGGTCTGGCGCCGGGTGGACGAGCACCTGCTGGAGGTCGAGGTCTCCGCGGACGCGTTCTGTCACTCGATGGTCCGCAGCCTGGTCGGAGCATTGCTCCTGGTGGGCGACGGCCGCCGCGGGCCGAGCTGGCCCGGCGAGGTCTTGGCGAGCGGCGTCCGCGACAGCGCGGTGGCCCCGGCCCACGGCCTGACCCTCACAGCGGTCGACTACCCGCCGGACACCGAACTGGCCGCACGAGCCGAGCAAACGCGCAACGTCCGCACCTCGCCCTGACGGGCGGGGCTGCCGTTCACCCTCCAGCCTTGGGTCGTTGTCAGCCGTTGCAGGGCTTCACCGAGCTGACCGGACTGACGCGGAAGCCGTGCGTGACGGTTTCATTGATCCCACTCGATGCGCCGGTGTAGTTGTAGCCGCTGTACAGGCACATGCCTCGCGGATGGCTGCTGACGACCCAGATCGCGTGGTCGACACCCTGACCGCGCAGGTCGGGGGAGCCCCAGGTGAACGTCGCCATCCGGCCGGTCATGTTCTCGCCGGTATAGAGACAGATCGTGCCTGCGGGACATGTCGCAGCGACCTGTGCGCCCGCCTCGGAGACGGAAACCATTGTGAGCAAAGCGATCGAAGTCGCCACAGTGGCGACCGACTTGAATACGCGCACGAAGACCCTCCCAAGAATTCCGCGCTCGGGCCGCTCACTGCGACCACAAGATGATCTTGGGCGGGGTGGGCGATTGGTGTCAAGGCGACGAACGAACCCGGGTAACACCCACAGGTGTACACCTTGACGAAAGCGGGCGGCTCCCCTCGGGAACCACCCGCTTTCGCTGACTCGGAAACCTCAGTCGCCGCGGCGGACCGGGCCCAGGAGCTGCTGCTCCTTGCCCGTCGTCACCAGGCGCAGTGGTCGCCAGAGGTTCCGGCCCAGGGCTACCACCTGGTCGTCCTTCAAGGTCGTCAGCTGGCGCATCATCTGCGGCGGCAGGCGCCAGATGCGGGCCGCCAGCTCGGCCTGGCCGGCCGGGAGGCGCTGCATCAGCACCAGGTCCGCCGCGTTCGCCGTCGCGCCCGCCTGGGGGTGCAGGTACGGGAGGACGTAGATCGTCGTCTGCCACGGCGACCTCGGCGGGAACAGGTCCTGCGGGGTCGGGCCGCCGTCGGTGACCACCAGCAGCGGAGCGTCCTCCGACGGGCGGGGCAGCTCGACCGGGGACAGCCGGCGGATCTGGACCAGCGGGGACGGCCGGCCGTCGCGGCTGCCGGCCGCGCGGGACAGCACCTGCCACTCGGTCGGACGGCCCGTGGCCACCACGACCCACGCGCCGACGGCCATCGCGCGCATCGCCACCTGGCGGGCCAGGTACAGCCCGCCCACCAGCACGATGCGGGTCGGCGTCGAGCGCAGGGCCGAGATCGTCAACGGCTCGCCCTTGAGGCCTGAGCCGAGCACGATGCCGCCGCGGTCACCCGACGGGCTGATCGCGTCGAGCATCGCGGGGTCCACGGTGAACTCCGGCGCCACACCGGTGTTCTGCCCGGCGTCGCGGAGACGGGAAGTCATGCCGTACCTCCGATCGGCAACGTCGCGGCGAGCGCGGAGACCTGCAGCCCGCGCAGCGGCGTCAGAACCACGCCCAGCCGCTCGGACAGGCCGTGCAGCCGCTGGTCGGCGGCGTCGAGCTCACGCGGGTTGCGCGCGCTGAGCCGGACCACGCCGCGCAGGCCGATCTTGCCCTCGTCCGACGCCGGTGAGATGGACATCGCGACCGTCGCGGACAGCGCGCGGACGCTCGTCAGCGCGTTCAGGCTGCCGGTGATCTTGCCCTTCGGCCAGCCGGTGATCGCGTAGCTCGCGTGGCCGATGCCGGCCGCGGTCACGCCGGACCACCGCTCCTGCAGCATCACCTTGTCCGGCGAGCCGGCGACCGACGTCAGTTCCGCGGCGGAAATGCTCGCGCGCAGCAGTTCGTCCGGGTCGAGCGGCCGGGTCGGGACGCCTTGGGACTCCAAGGCGTTGCGCACGCGGGAAAGCGCGCCGATCAGCGCGCGGTGGGCGCCGACGACGCCGCCGCCGCGCTCCCGGATCGCCGCCGGGCAGCGCTTCGGGTCCAGCCGGATCGCGACCCACGTCGTCCGCCGCGCCGCCGCGGGCAGCGGGCCGAGCACCTCCATGTAGGAACTCAGCGCGGGCGAGTCCGACGGCAGCGCCGCGCTGCCCGGGTAGCAGTGCCAGATCATCTGGATGGAGTCGAGGACCACGCCGCGGTCCTCCAGGCACGGGGCGAGCGCCGCGAGCGGCAGGCTCGGCGCGTCACCGGCCTGGGTGATCATCGCCGGGGTGGGCTCGACGAGCAGCACGGCCGTCCAAGAACCGTCGTGCCAGGCGAGCCCGACCTGCTGGCGCTCGTGGTCGACGCCGTGCGCGACGACGAGGTCCGGGACGGCGATGCGGAGCAGGTTCACGCGGGCGTCGTCCGCGCCGGTCACCGCGGTCTCCTCGGCCGCCATCGCCTCGACGCTGCTCGGCGGCAGCGGCTCGGCGACGCGGTCGTGGGACCGGAAGGAGTACCGCATCGTCAGGCCGACCCACTGGGTGAACCAGCGGCCGCGCCAGCGCAGCAGCGCGACGATCAGGGCGGCCGCGAGGATGCCGATCCCCACGTACTTCAACGACATGTCGATGGCGAGCAGCACCAGCCCGACCGCGAGACCGACCTCGAGCACGACGAGGTTCGCCACGGGGAGCGGGCCGAGGTTCACGCCAGAGGACCGGCGCCGCGCGGGCGGGGCCATCCGGGTCGCGCCGGCCGGGGTACTGGCCGGGCCGTCGGAGTCACCGGGCCCCTGGGGTCCGCCGGGTCCGCCGGGACCGTTGGGTCCGCCCGGTCCACCGGGTCCGCCAGGCCCACCGGGACCTCCCGGGCCGCCGGGTCCGCCCGGGCCACCGGGACCGGGACGACCCGGTCCGCCGGGTCCGCCAGGGCCGGGACCGGGTCCGCCGGGGCCGCGAGGGGGTCCGCCGGGGCCACCACCGGGCCCCTGGGGGCCGCCGGGTCCGCCACCGGGGCCACCCGGCACCCCGCCGGGTCCGCCAGGGCCACCGGGAAGGACGTTGGGGCCGGTCGGTCTGCCCGGACGAGGCGGCGGGCCGGGGCGTCCCTGACCGGGCGGCGGGGGCCCGGGCGGGCCAGGCGGACGTGGAGGGTTGGTGACGGACATCCGCGCTTTCTCTTCCCCTCGTGCTTGCTGCGTACCCGGAAGCCGGGTCCCGGGGAGTCCGACACTAGCTTGAGTTGGTAGAAACCCCACACCAGACGGTCCCCGTACGGCTATCCTGCGGAACCGTACCGCGACGGGGAGAGCTGTAGGTCGAGAATGCCATCAACACCCACGACTAAGTCTCAGGTTCAGGCGTACAAGTTCGTCCTGCGCCGGATGCAGTCGGCACTGGTCCGGCGTGATGCCGTGATGCTGCACGACCCGATGCGCACCCACACGAGGGCCACGATCGTCGGTGTTGTGCTCGGCGCTCTCGGCGCCATCGTGTTCGTCGTCTGGGGCCTGCTCAGCCCGGCGCCGTCGGTGCCCGAGGCCGGCGGCATCGTGATCGGTGAGCAGTCCGGCACGGTCTACGTGGTGATGGGCAACCCGAAGATGCTCGTCCCGACCTTCAACCTCGCGTCCGCGCGGTTGTTGCTGCTCGCCCAGTCGAAGCAGCAGTCGTCCGGGGCGGCCGGCGGCAACAGCGTGGCGGCGCCGGCGGCCGCGGCGAGCCCGGCCGCTGTGAAGAATCCCACGGTCGTTTCCGATGAACAGCTGAAGAACATCCCGCGCGGAAAACTGACCGGAATTCCCGACGGCCCGCAACTGATTCCGGGGGATTCGCAGCGGACTTCCGCGAATTGGGCCGTCTGCGACCAGGTTCAGCTCGATCCTTCGCTGCCGCAGCCCGACAGCGTGAACAAGACCAACACCTACGTCTTCGGCGGAATCGCGCCGAGCGCCCTCGGTACCGAACTGGGGGACAAGGAAGCGTTGCTGGCGGCGGCGGACAACGGCAAGACGTACCTGATCTACCGCCTGCCGAGCACGCAGAACCGCCCCAACGCCAACACCGTGCGCGCCGAGATCGACACCGGCGACTCGCACAACGCGGTCTCGACGGCCCTGCAGCTGAACCAGAAACCGCGGAAGATCACGCAGGGGCTGCTGAACGCCATCCCCGAGGTCGCGCGCCTGACCCCGCCGGTGATCGCGGACGGCAACGCGCCGGCCGACTTCGACGGCCTGTCCGCGGGCGACGTCTTCTCCACGCAGCCGACCGGTGCCCAGCCGCAGTACTGGGCCATCACCACGGGCGGCATCCAGCAGGTGTCGAACGCGGTGGCCGACGTCATCCGCGTCGCGAAGCACGGCAGCGCGAGCCGGATCCAGATCCTCGGCCTCGACAAGCTGTCCGGCGTCCGCGTCCTGCAGCCCACCGACCCGGACTACATCAAGGTCGACGACTTCCCGCGCACGGTCCCGACGGTCCTCGACGCGACGAAGAACTCGGCGGTCTCGTGCCTCGGCTGGTCCGTGGTCGGCGAAGGCGACAACCGCGACGCCCACACCTCGGTGTACATCGACACCCAGCTGCCGGGCCAGAACAGCCACGGCGACAAGTTCAGCACGATCAAGGTCACCACGCCCGGCCCGAACCGCGTGCCGGTCAACGGGTTCTACCTGCAGCCCGGGTTCGGCGCGGTCGTCCAGTCCGCCACCGGCAAGGCGAGCTTCGGCAAGGGCTCGATCCAGCTGATCTCCGACCGCGGCATCCGCTACAGCGTCCCGGACGCCGCGACCGCGGACGCGATCGGCCTGAACAACCGGCAACCGGCGCCGGAGTCGATCATCGGCCTGCTGCCGACCGGTGCTTCGCTGAACACGCAGGACGTCCTGCGGGAGTTCGACTCCGTGCCGATCGACCCGAACGCCGGCTCGTTCCCGACGCCCGGCCCGCAGCCCGGCAGCTGAGCGGAACCATCGGGCCGCTCTGCGCGTCACACACGCTCGGATGGTCTTTTCGCGAGCGGAGGTGCCGTGGCCGGCTTGAGGATGGACGGCGTTGTCGTCGCCGAGTACGCCAAGACGGCTGAGGAGGCCGCAGCCGAGCTGGATTCGGCGGCGGCCGAGGTGGGCGGCGAAGGCGTTTCCGACGAGTCCTACGGCGCCCTGGGGGCGCAGATCGGCCTAGGTGCGTCGTACGGCCGCGCGGCCGGGGCGTTGCGGCAGCAGCTGGCCGACGGCGCCGAGGCGCTGCGGTCCGCCGCGGAGGCGCTGCGGCACGTCACGGTGCGCCACAGCGACCACGACGCCCAGGCCGCGGAGCTGATCAAGCGCGCCGGGAGGCTCGAATGATGTTCGCCGAACCGGAAGCGTCCACCGCTTCCATCCCGCACCCCCTGGCCAAGCGGACGGCCGCCCCCGCGGCGGCTCCCGCCGTCACCTTCGGGCCGGAAGCGGCGGGCGACGACATCGCCGCCGCGGCCGAGCCGTACCTGTCGTACCTCACCGACCTTTCGGGGCAGCTCGGGCTGATCGACCCCGTCGAGACGTACTTCCGCCCGCTGATCGGCCGCTGGGGCGACCTCGGTGCCGAGGCCGGCCGGTTGCGCCGGGCGGCCGCCGCGGCGGCCGAGGTGTCCGCCCGGCTCGACGACCGGCTCGGCCGCCTGGACGGCGGCTGGGAAGGCCGGGACGCGGACGCGTTCGTCGCGTACATCCGCGAGATCGGTGCCGCGGGCGGCGACCTCCAGGAAGCGCTGACCGTCCTCGCCGGCGCCCTCGACGACCTGGTGACGACCCTGCGCCACGTCGTCGTCGACCTCGTCGAAGTGCTGGTGGACGCGGCAGAGCTGGTGTCGGAGTCGATGACGCTCCCCAGCGGCGGCACCCGGCGGGCGCGGACGCAGCTGCGGGAGACGCAGGAGTCGGCGAAGGGGCTGTACGAGACCGCGCGCGACGTCCTGGAGGCGTTCGACCGGCTGTGCGACGGGGTCGACGACCCCGACGTCGTCACCCGGAGCGTCGAGATCAACCACCGGTACCCGCAGGACCGGTTTAGGTTGCAGGACACGGAATCCGGTGCGACGGCGGTTTCTTCGACGGGTTCGACCGGTTCGGATTCGGGCTCAGGCTCGGATGAGGTCATGACGGCGTCGTCGGCGGAGGACAGCAAGCACACCGACTCCGGCCGTCCCGCGGACGCGGCCGTCCCGCAGGCGCCGGTCGCCCCGGTCGTGGCGGACACCGCGGACCACAGCGCGTCGGGCATGCCGATGATGCCGATGATGGGCATCGGCGGCTTCGGCGGAGGCGGCGGTCAGGCTCGCCGCCCGTCGAAGAACCGGCCGATGATCAAGTCGTCGGAGCTGCTCGGCGAGCCGGACCTGGTCGCCCCACCGGTGATCGGCGAGGACGAGACGGCGCCGAAGCCCAAGCCGCCCGCGCAGTAGCTCCGGCGGTCAGCGCACCGGGCCGGTGGGCTCCGGGCGGTTGCGGCGGATCGTGCGCATCACGAAGAGCGTGATCAGCAGGGCCACCAGACCACCACCGGTACCGGCCAGGGCCACGATCATCGGGGTCGAGCTGCGGTCGTTGGCCGGGGGGAGCTGGGCCATCTGCGGGCCCGGGTCCGACGCCACGACCCCGACCTCCGACGGCAGGCTCTGCGTCAGGGCCGCCACCGGGTCGATCACGCCGGCGCCGACAAAGTTGTCTCGCCCGCCCTGTGCGGCCGGGTGCTGGGCGGTCTCCTTGATCCGGTCGACGACCTGCTTCGCCTTGAGGTCGGGGTACTTCGCCCGGACCAGCGCCGCGAGACCGGCGACGTAGGGCGCCGCGAAGCTGGTGCCCTGGATTTCGCTGGCCTTGTCGCCGCTTTCGAACGTCAGGTTCGCCAGCCCCGTCGATCCTTCGGCGGGGTCCAGCGAGATGATCTTCGTGCCTGGGGCGGCGACGCCCACCCAGGGGCCGTGCACACTGAACGGCGCCACGCTGCCGAATTCGTCGATCGCGCCGACCGACAGCACGTCGTCCGCGAACCACGGCGGGGTCACGACCGTCTTCGGCTTGCGCGCGTCCGGCTGGTCGTTCTGCAGGCACTTGTCCCCGACGTTGCCGGCCGCGGCGACGATGACGACGTCCTTCGAAGCCGCGTAGTGGACGGCCGCCTGCACCTGCTGCTCGCCCAGGGTGATCGTGCCGTCGGCCACCCGGCAGTTGTCGACCGACATGTTCACGACCTTGATGTCGCCGCGGTCGGCGATCCGCACCAGGATCTCCGCGAGCGTCTTCAGGGTGCCTGCCGTGCCGTCCTTTTCGAGCTGGCGGCCGCCGTTCGTCTGTCCCGGCGAAGTGCCCTCGCCCTCCCCGCCGCCTCCGGCGCCGGTGCTCGGCGGCAGCTGCGACTCCGACCCGGCGGGCGGGTTCTCGCTCGACGACGGCGAGCTGCTGGTGGTGCCGGCCGGCGGGGTGGGGGTCTCCTTGGGGGGCCCGTAGTTCTCGCTCAGCTGGCGGAAGGACACGATCGTCGCGTCCGGTGCCACGCCGACGAAGCCGACCTCGGGGTTGTCGGGCCGGCCCGCGATGATCCCGGCGACCTCGGTGCCGTGGCCGTCGCAGTCCTCGAGTCCGGGTTGCTGGCCGTGGGTCGTCGCCGCGACGTAGTCGCCGCCCGACTCGAGGCGGTTCTGGAACCACGGGTGCCCGGTGACACCGGTGTCGATCACCCCGACCTTGACACCGCCGCCGGCGGAGTGGTCGGAGGTGGCGGCGCGGACGATCTCCTGCGCCTTCGCCAGCTGCAGGTACTCCTGGCCCCACGGCCGGTTGTTGATCTGGATGTTCTGGCCCAGGACGGCGCGCTGGACGCAGCCCTTGGTCTGCGTGTAGGCCTTGTCGGGCTTCTTTTCGTCCACCGGCCGCTTGCTGTCGTCGACCGGCGGCGGGGTCGCGTAGTAGCCGTCCGCCGGGGCCGTCTGCGCCCACACCGGCAGTGCGACGCCGAGCGGCGCGAGCACGCCGATGGTGCCGGCCAGCAACGCCGTGGTCGTTCGCCGGGTCGCGCCGAAGCGGCGTCCTGCAGCCATCCGAGATTCACCCGATCCGGTCACTTGAAGTTCAGGTGCCGCAGGGTGGTGTAGAGGTCCATCACACCCAGGGCGAGCGGGAGCACCGACGCGATGCAGAGCGCCTCGATGATCTCCACCGTGCGCCGCAGCGGCGGCGAGAAGCGCTGGTTCGGGAAGATCACGCCGACCACGAGCGCGCCGGCGGCCAGCAGGATCAGCACACCGAAGACGATGAGCAGGCGGTTCTGCGGGCTCGACGTCGTCAGCCAGCCGATCGCGATGCCGGTCGCCGAGACCATGCCCGTGGTGAGCAGGGCGATGGCCTGGCTGCCGTTCGCGTACGCGCGGGCGCGCAGCAGCAGCACGAGCGTCGCGACGACGCCGAGGATGATGCCGAACACGCCGGGCCCGGAAGAAGCGATGACGGCGGCCACCGCGACCGTGGCGCCGCAGCCGATCATCAGGCCGGTCATGTAGTTGTGCGCGATGGCCGTGCGGCGCTCGATCGCCCGGTAGTCGGGGAAGCCGGAGTCTTCCTTGAGCTCCTCCGCGCTGCCCGGGACGTGCGGCAGCGGCAGCTTCGCGAGCCAGATCGTGGCGCGGGGCAGGATCGAGATGCAGGCGAGCGCGACGGCGATGGTGCCGGCCGCGATGCCGGCGGCCGGGTGCGCGATGAGCGTGCCGAACAGGAACGCCAGCGCCCCGAAGGTGCCCGCGGTGGCGGCGGCGATGAACGTCGTGATGCCGGCGCCGATGACCATGATGCAGACCGAGGCGACGATGATCACGAGGACCGCGCCCAGCAGCAGGTTGGCCCGCAGCGACAGCCCCGGCACGGTGTAGAAGCCGCTGACGAAGGCCAGTGGCAGGCCACCGGCCGCGGCGACCAGCACGCCGGTCGACTCGGCCTGGTACGCCTTGGCGAGCGTCGCGCCGACCGCGACGCACGCGATCGCGCCGATGCCGCCGGCGATGGCCGCGCCGAGCGCGCTGCCGCCGTAGAACGACCCGCTGAAGAACAGTGCGACGGCGGCGACGACCAGCGCCAGCCCGCCCGCGACGTGCCCGAAGCGGTTGGCCGTTTCCTTGGTCCACGGCCGGAAGCTGTCCGGGGAGGACTCGGCGATCGCGTCGACGACGTCGTCGTACAGCGGCGGCGGCGGGTTCTCGTTGCGCTTGCGCAGCTGCAACAGCTCGCCGTCGACGACACCGAGCGAAGCGAGCGTGCGGCTGGGGTCGAGCGGGGCGTCGCCGAGCTTCGCCAGCGCCCAGCCGCCGTGGCGGGCGCCGCCGTCGGGCGACGACTCCTTGGCCATGTCGAGCAGCATCGGGAGGAGATCGGCCACCGCGACGTCGGCGGGCAGCGCCACGTCGATCCGGGTGGAGGGCGCCACCACCGTCACCCTGCTGAAAACTGTCGTGCCCGTAGCCACTGCACTGCCCCCGCTCGGTTGATACTGCTCCCGGGGGAACTTATACCGGACCCGGGCGCCGACATCATCGAACGTCCGAAAATCACTGCCCGCCGCAGGTCGGCACGAGGTCGGCTACTGGTGGTACCAGTGGGTGCAGTAGTACGGGCTGCTTCCGTCGTCGTGACGGCACACACGCCACCAATGGTCGCCGGGCTGGATGTCATGCTGGGTGCTGTCCACGCCGACCCGCTCGCCGATGTGTCCCGCCCAGCTGCTCGGGTTGGGGCCGTAGTCGGCACGGTCCAGATAGACGCGTGTGGTGGGTTGTGAGCCGCCGATGTAGCCGACGACGTCGGCGCAGAAGTACAGGTTCTGCCATTGCCCTCCGACCAGCTCGTGAGGTGTCTCGTGACAGGCGGCCGTGGATTCGGCGGTCACACCCGCGCCGGATGCCGACGCGGCCGTTGCGGTCAGCAACGCTGCCGCCGCCACGCCTGCCAGTGTCAATCGGCGGCTGTTCCCGTTCATGGTCCCTCCCCGCGTGGTGATCATCGCCAGATCATGATTAGCACGCTTGTCGCCAAGGGTGAACCGGCTGTAACCGACAGTGTGAAGGCAGATTTCCCCGAGCGATCATGACTGTCGGTCGTGGGCCGTACACTCGCCGGACGAGGGCAGGGACGCCCGACGTGGGTCACAGAGGCGGTTGCGGTATCCGCCGGAATTCCTCCGCGACGTTCGCTAGGTTGTTCCGCGCACCTTGTGCACTAAACGGTGGCCGCCATCGTCGAGTTTGAATGAGGGGTCCTTCGATGAGCACGCTGCAGTTCAAGAAGTCGCCGCGGCTGGCGGCACCGCGCCCGCCGGGTGGTGAGGTGCACCTCGAGCCGCCGCCCGAGGTGCCCCGCGTCATCCCCGGCAACATCGTCATGAAGGCGCTGCCGATCGTGATGATCGTGGCGTCGCTCGGGATGATGGTCTTCATGTTCCAGGCCAGCAACCGGAACCCGATGATGATGGCCATGGGCGGCATGATGGTCGTCGGCACGCTCGGGATGATGGCCGGCGGTGGCGGCAAGGGCGGTGGCGCCAAGCGCGCCGAGATGGACGAGGACCGCAAGGACTACCTCCGTTACCTGGGCCAGATGCGCGATCGCGCCCGCGAGGCGATGGTCGACCAGCGGGCCGCGCTCGAGTGGGTGCACCCGGACCCCCAGTCCCTGTGGCCGCTGGCGGGCAGCCGCCGGATGTGGGAGCGCCGCCAGAACGACCAGGACTTCCTGCACCTGCGCGTCGGGCGCAGCTCGCACCGCCTCGCGACGCGGCTGGTCCCGCCGCAGACCGGGCCGGTCGACGAGCTGGAGCCGATCGCCACCCTCGCGCTGCGCCGGTTCGTGCGCGCGCACTCGATCGTGCCGGACCTGCCCACCCAGATCACGCTGCGCGGGTTCGCCGCGGTGAGCATGCAGGGCGACCGGGCGCTGACCCGCGGCCTGACCCGCGCGATGCTCGCGCAGATGGTCACCTTCCACAGCCCCGACGACGTGCTGATCGCGGTCGCCACCGCGGGGCGCGCGAAGGAGGAGTGGGAGTGGGCGAAGTGGCTGCCGCACGCCCAGCACCCCACGATGTCCGACGGCATCGGCCAGCTCCGCATGATGGCCGGCTCGCTGGCCCAGATCGAAAACTGGCTCGACGAAGAACTGCGTGACCGCCAGCGGTTCTCCCGCAACGCCACCCCGGCGCCGGACCAGCCGCACGTCGTGATCATCGTCGACGACGCCGAGGTGACCCGCGAAGAGCAGATCATCCTCGAAGAGGGCCTGGTCGGCGTCACGCTGATCGACCTGTCCGACTCCATCGGCAACCTCGCCGCCCGCCGCGGGCTGCGGCTGGTCGTCGAGGCCGACAGGCTCGGCGCGCGCAGTGCCGGCGGCGTCGAGTGGTTCGGCCGCCCGGACACCCTGAGCGTCGTCGAGACGGAGTCGCTCGCGCGGCTCATCTCGCCCTACCGCGTCGGTGGCGCGGCCGGGCAGGACGTCAGCGACGAAGAGCCGCTGCTGTCCAACCCGTCGCTGCTGGAGCTGCTCGGCATCCCGGGCGACCCGATGACCTTCGACGTCCAGCAGGCGTGGCGGCCCCGCCCGATCCGCGACCGCTACCGCGTCCCGTTCGGCGTCGGCGAGTACGGCCAGCCGGTCGAGCTGGACATCAAGGAAGCCGCCGCCGAAGGGATGGGCCCGCACGGCCTGTGCATCGGCGCGACCGGTTCCGGCAAGTCGGAGTTCCTCCGCACGCTGGTGCTGGGCATGCTGGCCACGCACTCGTCGAGCACGCTCAACTTCGTCCTCGTCGACTTCAAGGGTGGCGCGACCTTCCTGGGTCTCGACAAGGCGCCGCACGTCTCCGCGGTCATCACCAACCTCGCGGACGAGGTCACGCTGGTCGACCGCATGAAGGACGCGCTGGCCGGCGAGATGAACCGCCGGCAGGAAGCGCTGAAGAACGGCGGTAACTTCAAGAACGTCTGGGAGTACGAGAAAGCCCGTGAGAACGGCGCCGACCTCGACCCGCTGCCCGCGCTGTTCATCGTCTGCGACGAGTTCTCCGAACTGCTCGCGGCGAAGCCGGACTTCATCGACCTGTTCGTCGCGATCGGCCGGCTGGGCCGGTCGCTGCAGATGCACATGCTGCTCGCGTCGCAGCGCCTGGAAGAGGGCAAGCTGCGCGGGCTCGACTCGCACCTGTCCTACCGGATCGGCCTGAAGACGTTCTCCGCGGCGGAGTCCCGCGCCGCGATCGGCGTCCCGGACGCGTTCGAGCTGCCCTCGGTCCCCGGTGGCGGGTACCTGAAGTTCGACACCTCGACGCTGGTGCGGTTCAAGGCGTCCTACGTGTCGGGCCCGTACCGGCCGGCCGGCATCCAGGCCGCGGGCCCGGCGGCGACGGTGGTGCGCGCGGACAAGCGCCCGCAGCTGTTCGTCCCGGACTTCGTCGAGCTGCCGAAGGAACCGGAACCGGAGCTGTTCGACGCGGCGCCGAAGGTCGAAGAGCGGCAGCAGCCCGAAGAGGCGGTCGAGCCGAGCGAGCTGGACGTCATCGTCTCGCGGCTGATCGGGCAGGGCCCGCCGGCGCACGAGGTGTGGCTGCCGCCGTTGAAGGACCCGAACTCGCTCGACACGCTGCTGCCGAACCTGAACCCGACCGACGACCGCGGCCTGTCCCCGGTCGGTTTCTTCGGCAACGGCCGGCTGCAGGTGCCGCTGGGCATCGTCGACCGGCCCTACGAGCAGCGCCGTGACCCGCTGTGGGCGGACTTCGCCGGCGCGGCCGGCCACGGTGTGATCGTCGGCGGCCCGCAGTCGGGCAAGTCGACGATGCTGCGGACGCTGATCATGTCGATGGCGCTGACGCACACGCCGGAAGAGGCGCAGTTCTACTGCCTCGACCTCGGTGGTGGCACCCTGGCCGGGCTGGCCGACCTGCCGCACGTCGGCGGGGTGGCCGTGGCCCGGCGCGAGCCGGACAAGGCCCGCCGGATCGTGGCCGAGCTGACCACCCTGCTCGTCGAGCGGGAAGGCCGGTTCGGGGCGATGGGCATCGACTCGATGACCGAGTTCCGCAACCGGAAGCGCCGCGGCGAGATCCGGCCGGACCAGGACCCGTTCGGCGACGCGTTCCTGATCGTCGACGGCTGGCGGGCCCTGCGCGACGACTTCGAAGAGCTCGAAACAACGATCACCCGGCTCGCCACCCAGGGCCTGTCCTACGGCGTGCACGTCATCATCTCCGCCAACCGGTGGGCGGACATCCGCCCGGCGATCAAGGACATGATCGGCACCCGGTTCGAGCTGCGCCTCGGTGACCCGACAGAGTCGGACATCGACCGCCGGATCGCGGTCAACATCCCGGCCGGGCGGCCGGGCCGCGGCCTGACGCGCGAGAAGCTGCACCTGCTCGGCGGCCTGCCGCGGATCGACGGCTCGAGTGACGCGGAGACGATCGCGTCCGGCGTGGCCGACGCGGTGGCGAAGATCAAGGCGGCGTGGCGGGGCCGGGTGGCGCCGCAGGTCCGCCTGCTGCCGGAGATGATCACCTACGACGAGGTGCTGAAGCTCGACACGGCCCGCGAGTCGAAGCTGATCCCGATCGGCGTCAACGAAGAGGACCTGCAGCCGATCTACCTGGACTTCAACGCCGAGCCGCACTTCTACGCGTTCGCCGACGGCGAGTCGGGGAAGACGAACCTGCTGCGGCAGATCGCCCGGGGCATCTCCGAGCGGTTCACGTCGAAGGAAGCGCTGATCCTGCTGGTCGACTACCGGCGCTCGATGCTCGGGTTCGTCCAGGGCGATTCGCTGCTCGGCTACGCGGTGTCGGCGGCGCAGCTGGAGAGCATGGTCAACGACGTCTTCAACTCGATGACGCGGCGCCTGCCCGGCCCGGACGTCACGCAGGAGCAGCTGAAGACGCGGTCGTGGTGGAAGGGCCCGGAGCTGTTCATCCTGGTCGACGACTACGACCTGGTGGCCACCTCGTCCAACAACCCGTTGCGGAAGATCTCGGACTTCCTGCCGCAGGCCAAGGACGTCGGCCTGCACCTGGTGGTCGTGCGGCGCACCGGTGGTGCGAGCAAGGCGATGTACGACCCGATCATCGGCAAGCTGAAGGAGATCGCGGCGCCGGGCATGGTGATGAACGGTTCGCGCGACGAAGGTGCGCTGATCGGCAACATCAAGCCGAGTGCGATGCCGCCGGGCCGGGGCCTGATGCTGACCCGCAAGCACGGCAAGCAGCTGATCCAGGTGTCGTGGATCCAACCGGACTGAACTGCGCCGTTCGTCCCCGATCCGGCCACAGCCACGGCCGAAGGGTTTCGTGGAACGGTCGCGTCCTCCGGGGGCGGCGGCCTGCTTTTGGCCGGATCGGGAACGGTGCAGCGGGGCGCACCTTCGACGACGGGGTAGGTTTCCTCCCCGAGGGTGCGCGCCGCCGGCGTGATCGCGGTGGCGCGGGGGATCGCGGCGAGTATTGCGGGAGCATCGGGTGACAGTGCGGGTAGCGGTGGACTTCGGGACATCGAGTACCTGTGTCGTCGCCTCGGTCAACGGGCGCGATCCGCAGGTCGTGGTGATCGACGGCCAGCCGCTGATGTCCTCGGCCGTGTACGCGGCGGCCGACGGCACGCTGTTCGTCGGCCAGGAGGCCGAGCGGCAGGCGGCGGTCGACCCGTCGCGCTACGAACCGAACCCCAAGCGGCGGATCGACGAGGGCGAGCTGCTGCTCGGCGACAGCGTCCTGCGGGTCACCGACGTCGTGCACGCCGTGCTCGGCCGCGCGGTCGCCGAGGCGCGCCGGCTGGCCGGTGAGGCCGAGGTCGACCTGCTCGTGCTGACCCACCCGGCGGACTGGGGTGCCATCCGCACCCGGCTGCTGCGGCAGGCGGCCGGCGGGCTGGCGCGCGAGGTCGCGCTGGTGCCGGAGCCGGTCGCGGCGGCGGTCTACCACGCCGCGACGTTCGCACCGCAGGACGTCACCAACGACCGCACCGTCGAGTTCAGCGGCCGCCCGGGCGACGCGCTCGCGGTGCTGGACCTCGGCGGCGGCACGGTCGACGTCAGCGTCGTGCGCCGGCTCCCGCCGGACACCGCCCGGGACCGGGCCGGCCGCCCGCAGCGCGGCGGCTTCCAGGTCCTCGCCACCCGCGGTGATCCCGCCTTCGGTGGCGCGGACATCGACCAGGCGCTGCTGGAGCACGTCGGCGAGCTCGTGGCGGGTGGGGAGCAGGACGCCTGGCGCCAGCTCGTCGAAGGCCGGGAGCTCGTCGACCGCCGACGCCGCCGTGTGCTGCGCCAGGACGTGCGCGGGGCGAAGGAAACCCTGTCGCGGCACGCCTACACCGACGTCCCGATGCCGCCGCCGTTCGCCGACGCGCACGTCACCCGCGAGGACCTCGAACGGCTGATCGCGGCGCCGCTGGGGCGCGCGGTGGAGCTGACCGTCGCGTCGATCGGCGACGCCGGCCTGCGGCCGAAGCAGCTCACCGCGATCTTCCTGGTCGGCGGGTCGAGCCGGATCCCGATGATCTCCCGGCTGGTGCACGAACGCACCGGCGTCGTCCCGACGAGCCTCGACCAGCCGGAGACGGTGGTCGCGCGCGGCGCGCTGCGCGCGGTGCTGGTCGACCCGGACCGCACCGGCGCGCTGCCCGGTGAGGCGATGGCCCGGATGGGCGCGGTCCCGGGAGGCGCGCTGAACCCGGCGGCGCAGCGCACGGAGGTCGTCCGCCCCGGCGACGTCGCCCCGCGCCCGGCGCCACCCCGGTCCGCACCGGCTCAGTTCACCCCGCCGAACGCGAACCGTCCCGGGCCGCCTCCGTCACCGCCCCACGGCCAGCCCGCGGCCCGTCCGTGGACGCCGGCGGCCGGTCAGCCCGCCCAGAGCGGCCCCGGCGGGCCTGGTGGCCCTGGTGGCCGGCCCGGTGGCGCGTCCGCGGCTCCGCCCGCGCCCGAGCCGCCCGCGAAGGACCGCAAGAAGCTGTGGGGGGTCGTGGCCGTCGCGGTGGTCGTCGTGGCCGCGCTCGTCGTCGGCGGGGTGCTCTTCTTCACGCGCGACAGCACCCAGGCCGAGACCGGCCGGACGCTCTCGCAGTACGACTTCAAGTTCGTCGCGCCCACCGACTGGGTCCAGACCGACGATCGGGTCGCCGACCGCCAGGTCGTCATCCACCCGCAGGAGTCGGCGGACGGCAACGACCTGCTCGTCGCGCAGGAGTACGTCATGGACTACGACGCGACGGCGGACCCGCAGAAGCTCTCGGACGAGCTCAAGAAGAGCGCCGACAACGACCCGGACCAGTACAGTGCGTACAACCCGAGCGCCTCGTACGCGGGTCGCACGGTGATCTTCTACCACCAGGTCAAGCCGGACCGCCCCGACATCCAGGTCGACTGGTACGTCGTGGCGAAGGGCCGGATCCGGGTCCACGTCGGCTGCCAGTACGTGCAGCCCGAGCTGCGCGACCGGGTCGCCGCCGCCTGCACGCAGGCCGTGCGGACGGTGGAAATCCTCAACTGAGAGGAGGGCACGCGGTGCCGTCCGAAGAATTCGAGAGCGCCGCGGCGTCCTTCAAGCGGATCGGCCAGGACGCCGTGACGCACGCCCGGCGCGTCTCCGGGAACGCGAAGGCGCGCAATCAGCGCCACCACAGCGAAAACGTCGAATTGCTGAAGCGAACGGGTCGCGGCGCCAAGTCCGGCGATCCGACGCCCGGCACCCTGCGGGCGGCCGCCGAACGGTTCCGCCGGGCCCGCGGACTGGCGGTTCCGGAGACTCCCGAGACCCCCGTGGTTCCCGATTCGGTTCCTTCGCGTTCGCAATCTCCCGCTCGGGCCCCTCGAACGAGTGACGATGACGAAGACTTTTCCCAAATGCGAATCATGAATCGTGGCCAGTGAGTTCACCGCGTGTTCGCTGTGCGTGTGCTAACCCCGCTGGTGGAGAACGTATTTTCGGGTGACGAGTCGCCGGATCGGGGTGATTCGCCGCAACGGGCGGCGATCGGTTCCCAGAGGGAGCGTTCACGCAAGCAACTACTTGCCGGTGAAGCACGACAAGAGGGAACCGGGCATGGCAGGGTCTGCGTCGTAGGGCCGTACAAACGAACGACCTGGCACGGCCAACCACTCTTATGAAGGGGGTTTCCAGCATGTCTGGATTCACAGGGACAGTTGCTCAGTTCACCGACGCCGAGGGCAAGGTCACCGAGGTCCGCGCGGGCATGGACAGCAACCTGTCCACGCTGCGCGACCGCATCGAGGCCACCCGCGCCGGCTGGCAGGGCGACGCGCAGAAGGCGTTCGACCACGTCATGCAGCGCTTCGACGAGGACGCCCGCAAGATGAACCAGGCGCTGCAGAAGATCGCGGAGCTCCTCCGCGAGGCCGGTTCGAAGTACGAGAAGTCCGAGCAGCAGCAGCAGGAGATCCTGGGCGCCGTCAACCGCGGCTTCGACGCGCTCGGCTGAGCTTCACCCTCGTCTTTCTTTCATTCACCCAAAATTCTTGATTTCTGAAGGAGTACGTCATGTCCGATGCCGGCATTGTCGTCAATTACGCCACCATCCGCGCTGCCGCGGACGACTGCACGCAGACCGGCGGCGAGCTGCAGCAGGCGTTCGACCGCCTCAAGGACGACCTGAAGCCGCTGATCACCACCTGGACCGGTTCCGCCAAGGAGCAGTACGACCAGGCCCAGCGCGCGTGGGACCAGAGCTTCGAGGACCTGAAGCAGGTTCTGGCGCAGATCGCCGCCGCCCTGCCGCAGATCGCCGACGGCTACCAGTCGACGGACAGCGCCGTCGAAGGCCTGTTCTGAGCCGCTAGCCCCGGGAACCACGGCGGGCCCGCACTTCGGTGCGGGGCCCGCCGTTTTCCGTTTCCGGACAAGGAAAACCGGCTCATCGCGGAAGATGGAGAAGCGGCTAGCCGCCGTCGCGCAGGGACCGGATCATGCTCCGCAGGATCCGGAACGCGCCTGACTGCTCGGTTTCGGTCATCCCGGCCAGCATCCGGACCTCGACGGACCGCACCGCCACGGTCGCCTTCTCGAGGCTCCGCCGGCCGCGAGGCGTGAGCCGCGTGGGCAGCACCTTCCCGACGGGGGCCGCCTCGGGCCTGGTCACGTGGCCCTCTCGTTCCAGGTTCTGGAGCAGCACGTTCATCGACTGCCGGGTCACGAACGCGCCCCGCGCGAGCTCGGAGTTCGACAAGCCCGGTCGCTGGGCCAGCAGTTCGAGGCAGGAGTAGTGCGTCACGCTCATCCCGAGCGGCCGCAGCACCTCGTCCATGGCCGCGCGCAGGGCGCTCGACGCCTCTTTCAGCAGGTAGCCCAGTGACGTCTCCAGGTCGACGCCGACTCCGTCTTGACTCATGTCAGTATTCTGACATAGATTGAGCCGTGTCAGAAGACTGACACGGAAAGAAGGAGCACCACATGCCCGTCACCGGCCCCGACTTCATCTCGCTCCAGGCGCGCGACCTCGCTGCCTCACAGGCGTTCTACGAGCAGTACCTCGGCCTCGTCCGCTCGCCGGCCGGACCGCCGCACGCCGTCGTCTTCGAGACGAAGCCGATCGCGTTCGCACTCCGCGACGTCGTTCCCGGCACCGACCTCGCATCCGTTGCCCAGCCCGGCATCGGTGCCGCGATCTGGCTGCACGCCACCGACGTCCAGGCCATCCACGACGCTCTCGTCGCCGGCGGCCACACCATCGTCGCCGCGCCGATCGACGGCCCCTTCGGCCGGACGTTCACCTTCGCCGACCCCGACGGCTACCAGGTCACCCTCCACGACCGCGCCTGACCGGCCGGACGGGTGGCGAGCCGGGAACTCAGTGCGGCGCGCCGACCTCGTACTCGGGCCGGTCGTTGAGCACCCGCACGGTGACCTTCTTGGCTTGGCCGCCGATCTGCACCGTGCAGTCGAAGGTCGTGCCGTTCTGGGCCGCCTCGTTCGACGGGCACTGCGCGTTCTTCACGTCCGGCTCGCCGTAGTTCTCGTTCAGGACCTTGACCACACCGTCCTGAAGGGACTCCTGGTCCAGGACGTCCCCGCGGAACGCGCCGAGCAGCCACGCGCCACCGCCGCCGAGCACGAGCACCAGGACCACGATCCCGGCGATCAGCAAGGGTTTCTTCGACTTCGGCCGCTTCTCGGGCGCCGCGGCGAACGCGCCGAGGCCGCCGTACTGCGACGGCTGGAACCCGCCGCCGTACTGCGGGCCCGGCTGCTGTGGCGGCCGGCCGCCGCCCGGGGTGCTCTGCTGGGGTGCCGGCGGCTGCGGCTGCCACGGGGCGTTCGGCTGTCCCTGCCACGGCCCGGAGAACGACCCGCTCGGGCCGGGCTGCTGCGGGGCCCACTGGCCGGTGTAGGACCCGGTGGCCGCGCCCGGGGCGTCGTTCTGCTGCCACTGCCCGGAATGCGGGCCGGTCGCCTGCTGCTCCGGCTGCCACGCCGGGGACTGCGGGTGGCCCGGCGCCGGCGGGTTGGCCGGCGGCTGCCACCACTGCGGCTGCTGGTCGGGCGGCTGGGTCATCGGGGATCACCTCGGGTCGGGCGGGGGGAGACGGCCACGGATCAGTTGCCCTGCGCGTCGCCGAGCCGGCGGTAGAAGTCGTCCATCGCCGCGCGGTCGGGCAGCACGGTGATCTGCGACGCGTCGGGCAGCTTCGGCATGTCCTGCAGGCTCGCCGGGCCGGTGAACTTGAACTCGTACTTGAGCTCGACCTGGTGGCTGTCGCCGCCGAACTTGGCGTCCATCGCGAACGAGACCAGGCTGCCGTCCGGGTTCAGCGTGATCGTGGTCGGCACCATGGCCTTGTTCAGCTCCGGCCCGATCAGGCTGGTGACGCTGGCCGGCAGGATCTCGACCCGGTTCTTGACGAAGACCTCGAAGGGCACGTTGACCGTCAGCGCGGTCTTGCCGTCGCCGAGGCTCTTCGCCCCGCGGACCGCCCGCTTGTCGGCCCGGTAGGCGTCCACCGTCGAGTCGGCCATCCGGCACGGGGTCAGCACCCCGCCCCAGACGCAGGGCTGGATCAGGCCGGCTTCGGGCTTCGGCATCGACACCCACGCCGTCGGCGAGACGCCCTTCTGGACGTACATCGGGCCGAGGTAGGTGTACTCGACCGGGCCGTCGGCCGGGGTGTACGTGTCGATGATCTCGTCGGGGTTCTTCAGCGAGCGGTGCCGCACGACCCGGTTCTCCGGGCTGCCGGTGCGGGCCGACGTGACGGTGCTGTGGACCCACTTGTCGTCGAACTTGAAGTAGGCGTCGAGCGAGTTGGTGACGTCGCGGGTGTCGGTGATGCTGTCCTCGAGCTTGCCGATCACCTGCTCGAACTTGCCGCCGACGTAGTCCGCCGCGTCGTCGCCCTTCGGCAGCGGCGTGCCCGCCTTGGCCTGGCCGCAGGCGCTGACGAGCGCCAGGAACGCCCCCAGGACGAAGATCGCCGTCGGTCGTTTCCTCATCGCCGTCCCCTGCTCGCCTGTGCCCGTGCTCCGGGCGCCCGGATCGTCTCATCCTCGCGTGTCGGGGCCGCGCGTGCGGGCACTTCGGCCGGAAAACCGGGTAGAGTCCGCAGTGGCCGGGCCTGTCCCGGCGCTTCCACCCACCCCCGATGCGTGGCTGCGGCGAGCGTGGGGGTATCTTCATATGTCGTTGTGCGTTGCGGCGCATCAGCGCGCTAGGCCCGCACAGAACCCACACGCAATGTTGACGACGAGGTAGACCCTTGCCCACGTACAGCCCCAAGCCCGGCGACGTCACTCGTGCCTGGCACGTGATCGACGCCGAGGATGTCGTGCTCGGCCGGCTCGCGACCGAGGTCGCCACGCTGCTGCGCGGCAAGCACAAGCCGACCTACGCCCCGCACGTGGACACCGGTGACTTCGTCATCATCGTCAACGCCGAGAAGGTCGCGCTCACCGGAAACAAGCGCACGCAGAAGTTCGCCTACCGGCACAGCGGTTACCCCGGCGGTCTGCGCAAGCGGTCCTTCGGCGAGCTGCTCGACACCAAGCCCGAACACCTTCTCGAGAAGGTCGTCAAGGGCATGCTGCCGAAGAACAAGCTCGGCCGTGCCCAGGCCAAGAAGCTGAAGGTCTACGCCGGCCCGCAGCACCCGCACACCGCGCAGCAGCCGCAGGTGCGCGAGATCACCAAGATCGCGCAGGTCGCGCAGTGAGTGAGGAACAGTCTGTGACCAGCACCGAGCCCGAGACCGCCGAGGTCACCACCGAGGCGACCGAGACCGGCGCCGTCGAGACCCCGGAAGCCACCGAGGCTCCCGAAACCACGGAAGCTCCCGAGGCTGCCGTCGCCACCAGCGAGACGCCGGTCGCGACGAGCGAGACCCCGGTGGCCACCAGCGAGACCCCGGCGGCGACCAGCGAGTCCGCCACCGCCCCGCGCCCGTCGCGGGCCGCGGGCGGCAACGCCCAGACCGTCGGCCGCCGCAAGGAGGCCGTCGTTCGCGTGCGTGTCGTCCCGGGCACCGGTGAGTTCAAGCTCAACGGCCGCACCCTCGAGGAGTACTTCCCGAACAAGGTGCACCAGCAGCTCATCAAGGACCCGCTGGTCCTGGTCGAGAAGCCGGACGCGTTCGACATCTTCGCCAACCTGCACGGTGGCGGCGTCTCGGGTCAGGCCGGCGCGCTGCGCCTGGCCATCGCCCGTGCGCTCATCGAGGTCGACGCGGACGACCGCCCGGCCCTCAAGAAGGCCGGCTTCCTGACCCGTGACGCGCGCGCCACGGAGCGGAAGAAGTACGGCCTCAAGAAGGCCCGTAAGGCCCCGCAGTACAGCAAGCGCTGATCGCGCCTCTGGCGCAACCCACCGGAGCGCTCATCCGTCTATCGGATGGGCGCTCCGGCGTTTTTACCGACCCGCCCAGGCGGATGTCGCATTTCCCGTGCTCGGAGCGACATTCGGGGGTGGGGTAGTGCGCCCGGGAACGCTCGCTAGGTTGTCGTGGTGGTTGCGCTGCCGCAGCCGCTCTGAGGAGGTCGATCGATGGCACGCCTGTTCGGTACCGACGGGGTACGTGGTCTGGCCAACGCCGAGCTGACGCCCGAACTCGCGCTGGCGCTCGCCGCCAGCGCCGCCCGCGTCCTCGCCGCGCACGACCGCTCGCACCGGCCCATCGCGGTCGTCGGCCGGGACCCGCGCGCCAGTGGCGAGATGCTCGAAGCCGCGGTCGTGGCCGGGCTCACCTCCGCCGGCGCGGACGTGCGCCGGGTCGGCGTCCTGCCGACGCCGGCCGTCGCTTACCTGGTCGGCTCGCTCGAGGCCGACCTGGGCGTGATGATCTCCGCGTCGCACAACCCCATGCCGGACAACGGCATCAAGCTCTTCGCCTCGGGCGGGCACAAGCTCCCCGACGGCATCGAGGACGAGATCGAAGCCGGCCTGGCCTCGAACGCCGTCCGGCCGACCGGCGCCGGTGTGGGGCGCGTCACGGACGTCGAAGACGCCCTCGACCGCTACGCCGAGCACCTCCTCGCGGTCACGCCGCACTCGCTCGACGGCCTCAAGGTCGTCGTCGACTGCGCGAACGGCGCATCGTCTGCCGCCGCGCCCGAGATCTACCGCCGTGCCGGCGCCGAGGTCGTCGCGCTGTACGCCGAGCCCGACGGCGTCAACATCAACGAGCACTGCGGCTCCAACCACCCGGATCGGCTGCGCGAGGCCGTCGTCAAGCACGGCGCCGACCTCGGCATCGCCCACGACGGTGACGCCGACCGCTGCGTGGCCGTCGACTCCGCCGGCGAGCTGATCGACGGCGACCAGATCATGGCCGTGCTGGCGCTCGCGCTGGCCGAGTCCGGCGAGCTGGCCAAGGACACGCTGGTCGCGACGGTGATGAGCAACCTCGGCCTGCACCTGGCGATGCGGGCCCACGGCATCACCGTGGTCACCACCGCGGTCGGCGACCGCTACGTCCTCGAGGAGCTGCGGTCCAGCGGCTTCGCCCTCGGCGGCGAGCAGTCCGGCCACGTCGTCCTCCCGGCGCACGCCACCACGGGTGACGGCCTGCTGACGGCGTTGCGCCTGATGAGCCGCATGGCCGAGACGGGCAAGTCCCTCGCCGACCTGGCGGCCGTGATGAACCGCCTGCCGCAGGTGCTGATCAACGTCCGGGTCGCCGACAAGGCGGCGGTCGCGGGGTCGAGCGAGGTCCGCGACGCCGTCGGCGAGGTCGAGGCCGAGCTGGGCGAGGAAGGCCGGGTGCTGCTGCGCCCGTCCGGCACCGAGCAGCTGGTCCGCGTGATGGTCGAGGCCCCGGCCCAGGCCACCGCCCAGGCCGCCGCCGACCGCCTCGCCGGAGTGGTCTCCGCCGTTTCGTAGTCTGCCGCGGCTCTCGTGAGTGTTTAGGGCGGTTCTAACCGCCCTAAACACTCACGAGGACCCGCGCCGAGGCCAGGCCGCGGAACACCGGGTGGGTCTTCCACCGCACGTCCTCGACCCGGCACCCGCCGCTGAGGACGTCGGCCAGCGCGCGTAGCGCGATCTCGGCTTCGGCCAGCGCGACGCCGGAGCCCGGGCACGCGTGACGGCCGAGGCCGAACGGCAAGCCGTCGGTCAGGGAGATCGCCACCGGGCCGTCGGGGCCGAAGCGCAGGACGTACCGGGCCGGGCAGATCTCCGCCGCCAGGTCACGCGCGCTCGTCCGCGCGACGCCCGAAGCCAGCGAGAGTCCGGCGCTCGCCAGGAAGTTCAGCGAGTTCTCGTACGCCGCGTGCGCCAGGACGACCGGGTTGATCGCCAGCTCGTCGTCGTCGAGCCGGCCTTCGGCGTGCGCCGCGCGCAGGGCCGCCAGGCCGCTGCCTGGCTCGGCCGGAGCTCGGCTGAGCTGCACCGACAGCCGGAACGCCGACGCCTGGCCCTGCCGGTCGGTGCCGCCGAAGACGTCGAGGTTCGCCGTCGTCGCTTCCAGGTGGTCCAGGAAGACGTCGTCGAGCGGCACGCCCAGCACCGCCGACGTCACCAGGCCCGCGACCGGCCGCGCGAAGTCGCGCACGAGGTCGAACGACGTCCCCAGCGCGCCGACGACCGTCTCGACATCGTCGCGTAGCGCGTCCGGGAACGGCTCCAGCGTGGCGATGATCTCCCGCAGCACACCGCGCACCCGTGCGTGGCCGTCGCCGTCGCGCAGCAGCACGCTGGGTGACCCGAGGCCGGGATCCGACGTCAGCTCCGGCGACCGCAGGGCGCGCGCCGCCGCGTCGCGGCCCTCGACCACGGCGATCCCGTGCCGTTCGAACTCGTCCATCGGATCCACACCGTAGGGCAGGATGAGGCGGTGCCGCCCGCAGCCGTCCCGGACGAGGTCCTGACCACGCCCCTCACGGACCTCCTGCTCCGCAACGCGGCCGCCGACCGCCCCGCGTTCACCTGCCGGGTGTTCCCAGGGCCTGTCGATCACACCCTGACGTGGCCGCAGGTGCTCGCGCGCGTCCGCGGGGTCGCCCGCGAGCTGCGTCGCGTCACCCGGCCGGGTGACCGGGTGGCGATCGTCGCCCGCCAGGACCTCGGGTACGTCGTCGGTTTCCTCGGGACGCTGTACGCCGGGCGCGTCGCGGTGCCGCTGTCCGTCCCGGCCGGCCGCACCAACCGCGCCCGGCTCGAGTCGGCCCTCGCCGACGCCACGCCGTCGGTCATCCTGACGTCGACGGACCTCCTGGCGAGCCTGGCGTCCCGGCCGGAGGTGCTGCTGGCGATTGACGACGTCGAGCCGGACGACGTCGAGCCGCCCGCCGCGGTCGCCATGACCGACCCCGCTTACCTGCAGTACACGTCGGGCTCGACGAGCCGTCCGGCCGGCGCCGTGATCTCCCACCGCGCGCTGGTGGCCAGCTGCTGGCAGACCACCCGGTGCTACCACGCCGACGCGTCGACCCACCTCGCCGGCTGGGTGCCGTTCTTCCACGACATGGGCCTGGTCCTGCTCATCGGCACGCCCGTGTTCCTCGGCGCGCACTCGGTGTTCTTCACGCCGATGGAGTTCGTGCGCGACCCGCTCCGCTGGATCCGGCTGCTGGCCGGGCACCCGGGCGCGATCACGGCGGCCCCGAACTTCGCCTTCGACCTGGCCGCGGAAGCCGCCGGGGAGCTCGAAGACGTCGACCTGTCGCACGTGAACTCGGTGCTCAACGGCAGCGAGCCGGTCCGCGCGGCCACCGTCGAGGCGTTCGATCGCGCCTTCGCGCCGTTCGGGCTGCCCCGGGCCGCGCAGAAGCCGTGTTACGGGCTGGCGGAGGCGACGGTGTTCGTCGCCAGCGCGGGCGACGAAGGGCCGACGATCACGGACTTCGACGGCGAGCGGCTGGTGTCGGTGGGCCGGCCCTACGGCCAGCGCGTCCAGGTTGTCGACAAGGAGATCTGGGTGGCCGGGCCCAACGTCGCCGACGGTTACTGGGGCCGGCCGGACCGCGGTGACGCCTTCGCCGAGCCCGGCTGGCTCCGCACCGGCGACCTCGGCTTCGTCCACGACGGCCTGCTGTACGTGACCGGGCGGCTGAAGGACCTGATCATCGTCGACGGGCGCAACCACCACCCGCAGGACATCGAGGCGACGATCGAGGCCGCGCACCCCGCCGTCCGGGCCGGCCGGGTCGCGGCGTTCGCGGTGCGGGACGGCCGCGGTGAGGGCGTGGCGGCCGTGGTCGGCGCCGCGGACCACGACGACGCCGTGGCCACCGCCGTCCGCCGGGCCGTGTCGGCGGGCCACGACCTGCCCCTGCGCGGCCTGTGGCTGGTCCGGCCCGGCGCGGTGCCGCGCACCTCCAGCGGCAAGGTCTCCCGCGCCGCGGCCCGGGACCGCTGGTGGGGTGAGAATGGGCGCCATGACTGACGCGGCCGCCTACGCCGACGAGATCCGGAAGATCGTCGCGCTCGCGCTGGAGCTCCCGCCGGACCGGCTCGCCGACTCGACGCCGTTCGACGACATCGGCCTGACGTCCCGGCAGCGGATCCAGCTGCTCGCGCGGGTCGAGGTCCGCTTCGGCGTCTCCGTCGACCTGGACGAGCTCGACCGGCTGGTCGACGTCCGGGGCGTCGCCGAGGTCATTTCCGAAGCCGTCGAAGCACAGCGCGCCACCGGGTGACTCCCGGGTGCACTTTTCCGAAGTCGCGGCTGGCCAGACGGCCGAACGCTAGACTCTGTGTGCATCTGCGACGGCACCGATCGGCGTCCGGGCGCGTCACAGTCTTCGAACAGGTGCCAGGGACTGTGGGATCGAAGGGGGCAGCCACCATGCCAGACGGTTATACGGCGAGTTCGGAAGCGATGACGCGGGCGCAGATCCGCCTCAACGACGTCGCGGACGACCCGGCGGGCGAAGCGAAGAAAGTCGCGCCGACGGCGATCGTGGCTGCGGACTTCGGCCGCGTCCACCAGGAAGGTTTCGGCAAGTACAAGGCCGGGATCGACGAGATCGGCGCGGGTATGACCGGGCTGTCGAACGCGCTGATGAACCTCGGCAGTGGCATCGGTACCGCGGGCGGGAAGTACACCACGCAGGAATCGGACGCGGGTGCGCAGGCCAACGCGGCGGGGAGCAAGTAATGGCCGAATGGGCTGACATCAAGAAGGTCCTCGACGACCCGAACGTCTCCATGGAAAAGAAATCCGCCCTCATGGAGGCGTACGACAAGGACACCTGGAACTTCAACGACGAAGAAGAAAAGTACGCCAAGGAATACATCGACGGGTATTCCGACCGGAACTGGGCCACCACGCCGCTCTATCCCACCGGTTCCGACGGCGAGGTCGACGACCGGCTGAAGGAAGCCCAGCAGGAATCGCAGGCCAAGGGCAAGGAACAGCAGGCCCAGACCGACCGCAAGAACCAGGCGAAGAAGAACCTCGACGGAATCGCGAAGCCGACGCTCAACGCGGGCGCGAAGAGTTCCGACGAGCAGCTCGACCAGGGCAACGTCACGGTCGACTTCCTGGTGCTGTGGACCACCGACATCTGGAACAAGATCAAGGGCGGCACCGGCCAGCTCGACCCGCAGAAGGACCTCAAGGACAAGTTCCACGAGAACCGCGGCATCCAGTACCAGAAGTTCCTCACCGACGCCGACGACCTGGGCAAGGCGCACAAGGTCGTCGAGGACACGCTCTCCAAGAGCGACACCGAGCTCCAGACCCTCTTCGGGGAGTGGAAGGGCAAGGGCGCCAACGCGGCCGAGATCAAGTACGACGAGGCGATCAAGCCGCACGCCAAGGAGCTCTCCCAGCAGATCGACGGCGCCGCGAAGCTGCTCCCGGAGACCGTCGGGCACGTCTTCGACGCCGTCAAGAAGAAGGTCGACGAGGTCCTCGCGCTGCACCGCACGACGATCGCCCAGGCCGACATCTCCATGGCCCGTGACGTCCTCAAGATCGCGAACGGCGAGACCGGCGAGTTCGACGACTTCATGAAGGTCGCCGGCTGGGTCGACGGCGTCAACGCGCAGAACGGCAACCAGACGAACCTCGCCGAGCGGCTGCAGAACGACGACTGCGGCTTCAACGACGAGAACAAGGAGTACGGCCGCCAGGTCTGCCGCTACTGGCGCGACGGCGCGTTCACCACCGAGTACCAGGGCCTGATCAACGCGTTCAACGGCTCCTGCAAGTCCGCCAAGGACACGATCGACCAGCAGTGGGGCGCGCTCGACCAGTACCTGTCCGGCTACACCAACCAGCTGACCGAGGCCAAGGGCGCCGGCCCGGACACGGGCAAGGGTGACGGCGGCAAGGACACCAGCACCGGCGGCGGGGGCAAGGACTCCAACACCGGTGGCGGCGGCCCCGGCACCGGCGGCGGGCCCGGCACGGGTGGTGGCGGCACCGGCAGCGGGGGCGGCGGTACCACGACGCCGTCCGCGAGCGAGCCGCCGAAGCCGGAGGACGCCGCGCCGAAACCCGAGGACGCCGGCACCAACCCGGTCACCGGCAAGCCCCTCGAGGTCGACCCGTCGACCGGCGAGCCGTACCCGATCGACCCGAAGACCGGCGAGGCCATCAAGGACGCCGACGACACGGAGACCGTGTCGGTCAAGAAGGGCGACAACACGATCGAGATGTCCGAGCCCGACAAGCAGGGCAAGATGGACATCACGGTGGACGACGGCCAGGGCCACAAGAAGGACTACCCCCTCGACTGGGGTGACGACGACAAGGCCGGGGCCAAGGGCGCCGACGGCAAGGACGGCGCGAAAGACGCCGCCTTCGGGCCGCAGGGCAGCCACGCCGTCAAGGACGGGCAGCCCTCGGCCGACGGCAGCTACAAGCCGGGCGCCGACGGCAAGATCCACATCCAGGACGGCAACCTGAAGATCACCGCCGAGCGGCCGGAAGGCCCCGGCGGGCCGACGGTCGTCACCGTCGACGACGGCAAGGGTGAGCCGACCACCTACACGCTGGACTCGAAGGACGGCCCGAAGGCCGGCGACCTCAAGGCCGACGGCACCGGCGCGGCGTCCGACACGAGTACGTCCGGCGCGACCCCCGGCGGCACCGGGGGGTCCGACGGCGCGGCCGGCGGGCCGGACAGCGGCAGTGGCGTCGCCGCCGAGATCCGGCACGACGCGGACGCCGAGCCGCCGCTGACGAAGGACCCGTCGCCGGACAACCCGGACCCGGGCATGACGCAGGGCGCGTCGGCCGGCGGCGGTGGTGGCGGGTTCAGCGCGCCGGGGGGCATGGACTTCTCCGGTGACCTCGGCACCGACGCGACGGCCGAACCGGCGCTGGCCACGGCCGACGCCGGGGCCGGCGGTGGCGGCGACTCGACGACCACGGCCGGGGCGAGCGACTTCGGCTCCGCCGTCACCGGTGGCCACACCACGGCCGACTTCGCCGGCGCGGTGTCGCTGGAGCCGGGCGCCCAGACGGGCAGCGACGCGTCGCTGCCCGCGGCCGACGGCGGCGGGCTCGGTGCGACCCCGGTCGACCCCGGCATGCACCAGGCGGCCGCGAGCGGCTCGGCCAGCGGCATGAGCGGGATGGGGAGCATGGGCGGGATGATGGGCGGCATGGGTGGCTCGCCCGGGGGTGGCGGCGGTGGCGACCAGCAGCGCGGCCCCAGCCAGTACCGCATCGAAGGCGGCGTCTTCGAGACGAGCGGGGCGAAGGGCCGGATCAGCGGCTCGCTGGACGACGAGGGTGAGCGCTCGATCCGGTACGACCGGTGACGGGCTTTTCTGGGAGGGCTTTCGAGTGAGAGCTGAGGAGGGGCGATGAGCAGCGCCGAAGAGCGGTACCGCGCGGCGATCTCCACGATGGACGCCGCGGCGCGCGAGCAGGACGAGCAGCGGGGGCTGCGGGAACGGCGCGTCGCGGAGGCCGAGACGCAGGCGCGCGAGGGCCTGAAGAACGAGCTGGGTGCCGCGCAGAAGTACGCCGAGCACATGGACGAGCTCAACAAGCGCAAGCAGAGCGCGGGCGGCTGGGCGACGGAGAAGACCCTGGCCGACAAGGGCCGCGAGTCGCTGATGCAGTTCGGCGGCGAGGACGAGGACTCGACGCCGACGAACAGCTTCCCCGCGGCTCCGGCCCCGACCGCGGCCGCGCCGCGGCCCGAGCCGGTGACGGCGCCCGTGCCTACGCCGGAGCCACCGCCTCCGGCCCCCGAGCCGCAGCGCCCGCGGGGACGGCACGCGCGTCCGGTCGAGGACGAGGACGACTTCTCCAGCACGAGCTGGCTGGTCTGAGGTCCTGACAGCGGAAAGGCCCGGCGAACCTCGCCGGGCCTTTCTCGTGTGGTCAGTGCGCGGGTTCGTCCTCGCGCTCGATGGTCGCGCGCTTGACGTCCGCCTCCAGCAGGGGCCGGTACTTGTCGGTGCCGGTCAGGTGGGTCAGGAAGAACGCCGTGAACAGCGCGCGGGTGAGCTGCTGCGTGCCGCGGTGCGGCTTGCCGTGCATGATCAGCTGCGACCAGTGCCGGCCCTCGGCGACGCCGAGGTGGGACGCCTTGCCGAGGGTGCGCAGCTGGACGTCGTCGCCGCCCCAGTTGTCCGAGATCGCCTCGGCGTGGCCGACGGCCGGGGCGACCAGGTCTTCTTCGGCGGCCAGGTGCAGGCCCGGGACGGTGATGCCGCGCGCGGCCTCGCTCGCCGGCGGGAGCGTCTGGGCGGCCGCGATCGTCGCGACGGCGCGGATCCGCGGGTTCTCGGCCTGCGCGTCCTGCGCCGCGGCCAGCACGGCCGAGCCGCCGCCGGCCGAGTGCCCGGCGAGGCCGAGCTTCGCCGGGTCGACGCTGATGCCGTCCGGGCCGAGGCGGACCGTCGTGACGACGTCGAGGGTGGTCAGCAGGTCGGCGGCGAGCAGCCGGTGCGACGGCAGCGGCCCCCGCTGGGTGGCCGGCGCCGCGGCGACGATGCCCCAGCTGGCGAGGTGGTGCAGGAGCTGCCGGTACCGGTCGGGCGGCTGCAGCCACCCGTGCCCGAAGGCGACGGCGGGCAGGCCGAGACCGGCGCGGGGCGTGTACACCACGCCCGGCAGGCCGACCAGGGCGAGGTTGCCCCGGAGGACCTCGTGCGGACCCGGGTGCTTGAGCTCCGCGAGCAGCTGCTTGGGCTTGCTGGCCATGGCCGGAACCCTACTGCCCGCACCCGGCCCCGGCTCGCTCGCCGCACCGGGGCCGCCGAAAGCGCGGAGCGGAACCGGACGCTCACGCTGCGTACGTCACCCTTTTCGCATTGGTCCGGACCATGTGGGACGCCGTCCGCGCAGGTCGCGGGCGGTTCACGTGCCCGGTCAGCCCGCTGAATGTCCCTCGTTAGGCTGGTGCGCGTGTGTGGAATCGTGGGATATGTCGGACACCGCCCGGCCCTGGACGTCGTTCTCGGCGGGCTCCGGCGCATGGAGTACCGCGGTTACGACTCGGCCGGCGTCGCGGTCCTCGACGGCGCGGGCGCGCTGAACGTCGAGCGCAAGGCCGGCCGGCTCGCCAACCTGGAAGCCGAGCTGGACAAGGTCGGCCGCGGCAGCTTCGCCGGTACCGCCGGCATGGGCCACACCCGCTGGGCCACCCACGGTGCCCCGGTGGACCGCAACTCGCACCCGCACCGGGACGCCTCCGAGCGCGTCGCGGTCGTGCACAACGGCATCATCGAGAACTTCGCCGCCCTCCGCACCGAGCTGGAAGCCGACGGCGTCGAGATGGCCAGCGACACCGACAGCGAGACCGCCGCGCACCTGATCGCGCGGGCGTACACCGGCGGCGAGACCGCCGGGGACTTCGCGGCCTCCGTCGCCGCCGTCTGCCGCCGTCTCGAAGGCGCGTTCACGCTGGTCGTGACGCACGCCGACCACTCGGGCACGATCGTCGCGGCGCGCCGGTCGTCACCGCTGGTCGTCGGCGTCGGCGAGGGCGAGCACTTCGTCGCCTCCGACGTCTCGGCGTTCATCGAGCACACCCGCGAGGCCGTCGAGCTGGGCCAGGACCAGCTCGTCGTGATCACCCGCGAGGGCTACGAGGTCACCGACTTCCACGGCGACGCCGCCCAGGCGAAGCCGTTCACCGTGGACTGGGACCTCTCGGCCGCCGAAAAGGGCGGCCACGAGTACTTCATGCTCAAGGAGATCGAGGAGCAGCCCGAGGCGCTGGCGAACACCCTTCGCGGGCACTTCGACAACGGCCGGATCATCCTCGACGAGCAGCGCATCTCCGACCAGGACCTGCGCGACGTCGACAAGGTCTTCGTCGTCGCCTGCGGCTCGGCCTACCACTCCGGCCTGGTCGCCAAGTACGCCATCGAGCACTGGTGCCGCCTGCCGGTCGAGGTCGAGCTGGCCAGCGAGTTCCGCTACCGCGACCCGGTGCTCGACCGCGCGACGCTCGTCGTCGCCGTGTCGCAGTCCGGCGAGACGGCGGACACGCTGGAAGCCGTCCGGCACGCCCGCGAGCAGAAGGCGCGCGTGCTGGCCGTCTGCAACACCAACGGCGCGCAGATCCCGCGCGAGTCCGACGCGGTGCTCTACACGCACGCCGGCCCCGAGATCGGCGTCGCCTCGACGAAGGCGTTCCTCGCCCAGATCGCGGCGAACTACCTGGTCGGCCTGGCGCTGGCGCAGGCCCGCGGCACGAAGTACCCGGACGAGGTCGCCCGCGAGTTCGCCGAGCTGGAGGCCATGCCCGCGGCCGTCCGGAAGGTCCTGTCCACTGTGGACCAGGTGCGGGACCTCGGCCGCCGGATCGCCGACTCGAAGGCCGTGCTGTTCCTCGGCCGCCACGTCGGGTTCCCGGTCGCCCTCGAAGGCGCGCTGAAGCTCAAGGAGCTCGCGTACATGCACGCCGAGGGCTTCGCCGCCGGCGAGCTCAAGCACGGCCCGATCGCGCTGATCGAGGACGGCCTGCCGGTCGTCGTCGTGATGCCCTCGCCCAAGGGCCGCGCGGTGCTGCACTCGAAGCTGGTGTCGAACATCAGCGAGATCCAGGCCCGCGGCGCGCGCACGATCGTGATCGCCGAAGAGGGTGACGAGACGGTCCGGCCGTTCGCGGACGAGCTGATCGAGATCCCCGCGGTGCCGACGCTGCTGCAGCCGCTGGTGTCCACGGTGCCGCTGCAGGTGCTGGCCGCGGAGATCGCCCGCACCCGCGGGTACGACGTCGACAAGCCGCGTAACCTGGCGAAGTCTGTCACCGTCGAATAACGGGAGGCCTTCGCCGTGCAGGGAATCTGGACCACGGAACGGATTCGCGAGGCGGAGGGGCGGCTGTTCGCCGTCACGCCCGAGGGCGAGCTGATGCGGCGCGCGTCGTTCGGGCTCGCCGTGCGGCTGGCGGAGTTCCTCGCCGAGCACACCGGCACGGTGTCCGGCCGCCGGGTCGTGCTGCTGGTCGGCTCCGGTGACAACGGCGGCGACGCCTTGTGGGCCGGGGCTTTCCTGCGCCGTCGCGGAGTCGCCGTCACGGCTGTGCTGCTGGGTTCGCGAGCGCACGAGGCCGGGCTCGCGGCGTTGCGCCGCGCGGGCGGCCGGGTCGTGTCCGCCGAGGACGGTCCACAGTGGATCGCCCGGGCCGACGTCGTGGTCGACGGGATCGTCGGGATCTCCGCTTCGGGCTCACTGCGCCCCGAAGCCGCGCGGCTGGTCTCCCTCGTCGAAGCGCCGATCGTGGCGGTCGACCTACCCAGTGGCGTCGACCCGGACACCGGCGCCGTCGACGGCCCGGCGGTGCGGGCCACGCTGACGGTCACCTTCGGCGCCCGCAAGCCGGTGCACGTGCTGGCGCCGACGTGGTGCGGCGAGGTCGTGCTGGTCGACATCGGGCTCGAGCTGGGGGAACCCTCGCTGAACCAGTTGGACGTCGTCGACGTCGCCACGGCCTGGCCGGTGCCGGGCCCCGAGGACGACAAGTACAGCCAGGGCGTCGTCGGCGTCGCGGCGGGCTCGGCGACCTACCCGGGCGCGGCGGTGCTGACGGCGGGTTCGGCGGTCCGCGCGACGGCCGGGATGGTCCGGTACGCCGGCCACGCGGCCGACGTCGTCCGGTCGCAGTGGCCGGAGGTCATCGCGACGGGCACGGTCGCCGACGCCGGCCGGGTGCAGGCGTGGGCGGTCGGCCCGGGCATCGGCACGGGCTCGGAGGGCCGCGACGTCGTCCGGTACGTCCTGGGCCGGGGTCTGCCGGTGTGCGCGGACGCGGACGCCACGACGATCATCGCGAAGTCCCCGGAGGTCCTGGACGCCCGCGACCCGGACACGCCGCTGGTCCTGACCCCGCACGCGGGCGAGTACGCGCGGCTGATGGGTCGTGCCCCAGGCGCGGACCGGGTGAAAGCCGCCCGCGACGCGGCCCGGCGGTACAACGCGGTGGTGCTGTTGAAGGGGTACGTCACGGTGATCGCGGCCCCGGACGGCCGGGTGGCGGTCAACAAGCCGCACGGAGCTTGGCTGGCGACGCCGGGTTCGGGCGACGTGCTGTCAGGCCTGATCGGCGCCCTGCTGGCGGCGGGCGTGGACCCGTGGCTGGCGGCGGCCGCGGCGGCTCACGTGCACTCCCTGGCGGGCGCGATCGCGGCCCAGAACGCCCCGACGTCGTCGTCGGCGCTGGTCCACGCGATCCCGGAAGCGATCCGCGCGGTCCGGTCCTTGACGTCCTGAGCAGACCGAGCGGCACTTTCACGTGAAAGTGCCGCTTTGGCGGGGACGGCGTGCGAGGGGCGCGAACGGCCCGTTGGTGCCCGGCGAGGGTCGCGAGTGGCCCGTTGGTGCCGGGGAGGCGTCGCGAGTGGCCCGTTCGTGCCTTGGCGGGAGGGCGCGAGTGGCCCGTTCGTGCCCGGCGAGGGTCGCGAGTGGCCCGTTCGTGCCTTGGCAGGCGGGCGCGAGTGGCCCGTTCGCGCCCGGCGAGCGTCGCGAGTGGCCCGTTCGCGCCCGGCGAGCGTCGCGAGTGGCCCGTTCGAGCCTGGGCGAGCGTCGCGAACGGGCCGTTCGTGCCACTCCAACCAAGCCCGCGAACCTGCGCCCGAGCGACCGGCGCGCGAAGAGTTATCGAGTTCTTTGTTAACTCCGGGCGTTAAATCTGGTAAGAAGTGCGTGTGAGCGGCGGCACAGCGTCTGGAGACCGGAAGACCCGGCCGTCCGATGCTGTCGTCGAACAGCGGCGGCAGGACATCCTCGATCACGTCATCGAGCAGGGTGAAGCCCGGATCGACGACCTCACCGCACGCTTCAAGGTCAGCCTGATGACCATGCACCGCGACCTCGACGACCTCGACGAACGTCGTCTCCTGCGCAAGCTGCGCGGCAAGGTCGAGGCCTACCCGGCGCTCACCATCGAGACCGCCGCCCGCTTCCGCGACACCCTGCACCACGGCGAGAAGGACGCGCTCGGCGAGGCCGCCGCGAACCATGTCCAGCCCGGGCAGACCGTCTTCGTCGACGACTCCACCACCCTCCTTCCGCTGGTCAAGCGGCTCGCCGAGATCGACGCGCTCACCGTCGTCACCAACTCGCTGCACGCCGCCCGGCTGCTCGGCCCGAAGGTCGACGTCGTGCTCGCCGGCGGGCGGTACAGCCACGAGTACGACTCCTGCGCCGGGCCCGAGGTGCTGAACCTGCTCGACAGCATCCGCGCGGACGTCTCCTTCGTGTCGGTCACCGCCGTCGCCATCGGGCGGCTCTACCACCCCGATCGCGACTACGCGGAGCTGAAGAAGACCGCGCTGAAGATCGCGAACCACAGCGTCCTCGTCGTCGACCACTCGAAGTTCGGCCGCACCGCGACCTACGCGCACGGCGACGTCGGGGACTACGACCTGCTGATCACCGGCGAGACCACGCCGACCGAGGAGATCGAGGCCGCGCTCAACGCGGGCACGGCGATCGAGATCGTCGAACACGTCGAGGAGGGGCAGCCGTATGACAGCTGAGCTGGTGGCCGGCATCGATTCGTCCACGCAGTCGACCAAGGTCGTCGTGTGCGACGCCGGAACCGGGGAGATCGTGCGCACCGGCCGCGCGCCGCACCCGGACGGCACCGAGGTCGACCCCGCCGCGTGGTGGGGCGCCTTCCAAGAAGCGACCTCCGGGCTGCTCGACGACGTCAAGGCCATCGGCATCGGCGGCCAGCAGCACGGCATGGTGACGCTCGACGAAGGCGGCGACGTCGTCCGGCCCGCGCTGCTCTGGAACGACAACCGCTCGGCGCAGGCCGCGCTCGACCTGATCGACGAGCTCGGCGGGCCGTCCGTCTGGGCGAAGTCCGTCGGGTCGGTGCCCGTCGCCAGCTTCACCGTCACGAAGCTGCGCTGGCTCGCCGACCACGAGCCGAAGCTGGCCGACCGCGTCGCCCGCGTGCTGCTGCCGCACGATTGGCTGACCTGGAAGCTCACCGGCGGCGACCCGGTCACCGACCGCGGTGACGCGTCCGGCACCGGCTACTTCTCGCCGTCCGACAACGCCTACCGCCTCGACGTCCTCGCGCACGCCTTCGGCGGCCGGACGCCGGAGCTGCCCACCGTGCTCGGCCCGGCCGACACGGCCGGCCACACGAAGGACGGCGTGCTCGTCTCCGCCGGCACCGGCGACAACATGGCCGCCGCGCTCGCGCTCGAACTGCAGCCGGGTGACGTCGTCGTGTCGCTGGGCACCAGCGGCACCGTGTTCGGCGTCGCCGAGACCGGCGCGGCCGACGCCAGCGGCGAGGTCGCCGGGTTCGCCGACGCCACCGGCCGCTTCCTCCCGCTGGCCTGCACGCTCAACGCCGCCCGCGTCCTGACGTCGACCGCGACGATGCTCGGCGCGACGCTGAGCGAGTTCGACCGGCTCGCCCTGCGCGCCGAGCCCGGGGCCGGCGGCCTGACGTTCCTGCCTTACCTCGACGGCGAACGCACCCCGAACCTGCCCGACGCCACCGGCTCGCTGGCCGGCCTGACCCGGGCCAACATGACGCCGGAGAACCTCGCGCGCAGCGCCGTCGAAGGCATGCTGTGCGGCCTGGCCGCCGGTCTCGACGCAGTTCGCGCGCACGGCCTCGACGTCCACCGCGTGCTGCTGATCGGCGGCGGGGCGCAGTCGGCCGCCGTCCGCGCGGTCGCGCCGCTCGTGTTCGGCGTGCCCGTGCAGCTGCCCGAGGTCGCCGAGTACGTCGCCATCGGCGCGGCGCGGCAGGCGGCCTGGGCCCTGACTTCCGGTGCGGAACCCCCGTCCTGGCAAGGAAAGAACAAGACGCGGCTCGAGCTGGACGAGCCGACCGAGGCGCAGCGCGCCGAGGGCCACCGGATCCAGCAGCGCCACCTCGAAGCGCGCGAAGCCGCGCACGGGGTCCGGCGGACTTTCGGAGAGGATTGACCCCGATGGCTTCCATCACCTACGACAAGGCGACCCGGCGTTACACCGGCAGCGACCGCCCGGCCGTCGACGCACTGGACCTGGAGATCGCCGACGGCGAGTTCCTGGTGCTGGTCGGCCCGTCCGGCTGCGGCAAGTCGACCAGCCTGCGCATGCTCGCCGGCCTCGAGGACATCGACGACGGCGCCGTCTGGATCGGCGACCGCGACGTCACGCAGCTGCCGCCGCGCTCGCGTGACATCGCGATGGTGTTCCAGAACTACGCGCTCTACCCGCACATGACCGTCGGGCAGAACATGGGCTTCGCGCTGAAGATCGCCGGGCGCCCCGCGTCCGAGATCAAGCAGAAGGTGCTCGACGCGGCCAAGCTGCTCGACATCGAGGACTACCTCGACCGCAAGCCGAAGGCGCTTTCCGGTGGTCAGCGCCAGCGCGTCGCCATGGGCCGCGCGATCGTCCGCGAGCCGCAGGTCTTCCTGATGGACGAGCCGCTGTCGAACCTCGACGCGAAGCTGCGTGTGTCGACCCGTACGCAGATCGCCGCGCTCCAGCGCCGCCTCGGCGTCACGACCGTGTACGTCACGCACGACCAGGTCGAGGCCATGACGATGGGTGACCGCGTCGCCGTGCTGTCGGACGGCCTGCTGCAGCAGTGCGACACCCCGCGCGCGCTCTACGACAAGCCCGCGAACGCGTTCGTCGCCGGCTTCATCGGCTCGCCCGCGATGAACCTCGTCACCGCGAAGCTCACCACCGACGGCGCCGAGGTGGGTGGCGCGCGCGTGCCGCTGACCCGCGAGATCATCGCCGCCGCCGAAGGCGACACCGTGACGCTGGGCTTCCGGCCGGAGTCGCTCGAGGTGTCGGCCACCGAAGACGGCACCGTGCCGATCAAGGTGGAACTGGTCGAGGAGCTCGGTTCGGACGCCTACGTCTACGGCAAGCTCGCCGAGACCGACGCCGAGGGCACCAAGTCCAACGTCGTGGCCCGGGTCGACCCGCGCAAGCCGCCGGCCATGGGCGACACCCTGCACCTGCGGATCCGTCCCGACGAGCTGCACGTGTTCTCCGCCACGTCCGGGGCGCGCCTGTCCTGACCTCGGGTCATGGGAAACTGGCGGGCGTCATGACGCCCTCCAGTTCTCCCCGCGCCCAGGTCGACATCGACCTCGACGCGATCCGCCACAACCTCACGCTGCTGGGCGCCCGCGCGCCCGGCGCCGAAGTGATGGCCGTGGTGAAGGCCGACGCCTACGGCCACGGCGCGCTGCCGGTGGCGCGCGCCGCGGTCGAGGCCGGCGCGAGCTGGCTCGGCACCTGCTCGCTCGGCGAGGCCCTCGACCTGCGCCGCGCCGGGATCACCACCCGGCTGTTCAGCTGGCTGGACGTGCCCGAGGTCGACTTCGCCGCGGGCGTCGAGGCGGACGTCGACCTCGCCGCCAGCTCGGTCGGTGAGCTACGTCGCATCGCCGCCGCCGTCCCCGCGGGTACCCGGGCTCGCGTGCACCTCAAAATCGACACCGGCCTCTCGCGCAACGGCTGCCCGCCCGCGGGCTGGGCCGAGCTGGTTTCCGCGGCGGCCGCCGAACCGCGCGTCGACGTCGTCGCGATCTGGTCGCACCTCGCGTGCGCGGACGAGCCGGGCCACCCGTCGATCGACGCCCAGGCGAAGCGCTTCGACGACGCCTACGACGTCGCCCGCGCCGCCGGGCTCGACCCGCTGCGCCACCTCGCGAACTCCGCGGCCCTGCTGACCCGGCCGGACCTGCACTTCGACGTCGTGCGGCCGGGCATCGCGATGTACGGGCTCAACCCGGTGCCGCAGGCCGAGGACCTGCGCCCGGCCATGACGTTCCGGTCCGCCGTCGCGCTGGTCAAGCGCGTCGAGGCCGGGGAATCGGTGTCCTACGGGCACACCTGGACCGCGGCGCGCGACACGAACCTGGCCCTGGTGCCGGCCGGGTACGCCGACGGCGTGCCGCGGTCGCTGTCGGGCCGGATGGACGTCTGGTTGGGCGGGCAACGGCGGCCGGTCGCCGGGCGCGTCTGCATGGACCAGCTGATCGTCGACTGCGGTGACTTCGAGCCGGACGTCGGCGCCGAGGTCGTCCTGTTCGGACCGGGGACGCGCGGTGAGCCGACGGCGCGGGAATGGGCCGACAAGCTCGGCACCATCGACTACGAGATCGTGACGTCGATGTACCGCCCGCGGGTGGCGCGCCGGTATCTGGGGGCGGCCTCGTGACACCTTCACGTCGACTGCTGGCCATCGCCGGCGGCGTCGGAGCCGTGGCCACCGGGACCGCCGCGGCCGCCATCGCGGTCGCCGCCCAGCAGCGGCGGCACAGTGAGGACCCGTACGTGGACGAGCCCCTGGGGGAGCTGAAGCCGGATCGCACGTCCACGGTCGCGGCCGACGACGGCACCCCGCTTTCGGTCGAGGAGATCGACCCGGAAGACGGCGGCGAGCCCGAACTGACCGTCGTGGGCGTGCACGGCTTCGCGCTTTCGCGGCGGTGCTTCCACTTCCAGCGCCGCGACCTCGCGAAGCTGCGGTTGCCACGCGTGCGTCAGGTCTACTACGACCACCGCGGCCACGGCCTGTCCGGCGCGGCGTCGGCGGAGAACTCGACGATCGAGCAGCTGGCCCGCGACCTCGACGTCGTGCTGCGGTCGCTGGTGCCGACGGGGCCCATCGTGCTGGTGGGGCACTCGATGGGCGGCATGGTGATCATGGAGCTGGCCGCGGAGTTCCCGCAGCTGTTCGCGGACCGCGTGGCCGGCGTCGCCTTCATCGCGACGGCGGCGGGCGAAGTCGGGGCGCGCGGGTTGCCGCGTTCGCTGCTCTCGAAGTACAACCCGCTGACGCGCGCCGCCGGCGGTCTCGCAGGCTGGCAGCCGGGCCTGGTCGAGTTCGTCCGCGCGGCCGGTGGCCAGCTGACGCGCCAGGCCGTGCGCCGGCTGGCGTTCGGCAGCCGCGACGTCGCACCCCGGCTCGTCGACTTCATGCTCGAGATGCTGGAAGTGACGCCGGTGCGCGGCCTCGTGAACTTCGTCGACACGCTCGGCAGCCACAACCGCTACGCGGCGCTGGCCGGGCTGAAGACCGCGGAAGTGCTGGTGCTCGGCGGTGATTCGGACCGCTTCACGCCGTTCGCGCACGCCGAGCGGATCGCGTCCGAGCTGCCCGACGCGGAGCTGGTGCGCGTCCGCGGCGCCGGGCACATGGTGCTGCTGGAGCAGCCGGACCTGGTGACCAGCCACCTGATCGACTTGTTGCAACGCTGCTCCGGTGTGGACGGCGAGGACTCGGCCCGGCGGAACTGGTGGTGGCAGCGTTGACGTATCTGTTCCCGACACCCGAAGACACGATGGAGTTCGGCCGCTCGCTCGGCCGCTCCCTGCGCGCGGGTGACCTGGTCCTGCTCGCCGGGCCCCTCGGCGCGGGCAAGACCACGCTGACCCGCGGCATCGCGGACGGCCTTGGCGTCGGCGGCCGGGTGAGCAGCCCGACGTTCGTGCTGGCCCGCGTCCACCCGGCGGGTGCCGCCGGCGTGCCGCTGGTGCACGTCGACGCGTACCGCCTGGGCGGCGACCTGTCCCAGCTGGACGACCTGGACCTGGACACGGACCTGGAGCGTTCGGCCATCGTCGTCGAATGGGGCGAGGGCTCGGCAGAGCGGCTGTCGTCGGACTACCTGGTGGTCCGGCTGGACCGCCGCGACGACGACGTCCGCGAGGTGACGCTGGAACCCCACGGCTCATGGTCGGCACGGACTGTCGTGAGTGTTTAGGGCGGTTCTAACCGCCCTGAACACTCACGACTCTTGCACCGAGACGACCGCGCGGGCCACGCCCAGCTGCACCAGGTCCTGTGGTCGCAGGCGTAGCTGGTTGGCCAGCTCCGGGACCTCCGACGCGGGACGCTTCAGGATCGCCGCCGCCGCTTCGGGTGAGGTCACCGAGAAGTACGCGTCCGGGGTCACCCACGTCGAGCCCGGGGCCGCGAACGCCAGTGCGCCGCCCGAACCGCCCTCGCCGATCACCAGCGTTGTCACCGGGGCGGACGCCGTCGCGACCGCCTCGAACAGGTCCGCGATCGCGCCGCCCGCGCCCGCCTGTTCCGCCGCCGCGTCGTTGGCCGCGCCCGGGGTGTCGACCAGCGTCAGCACCGGGATCGCCAGCCGTGACGCCAACCGGACCAGACGCGCCGCCGTGCGGAAGCCCGACGGCAGCGTCGGTGTGCCGCACTGGGCCGCGTACGCGATCGTCCTCCCGTTGCGCCAGCCGAAGCCGCAGCGGACGCCGTCGTCGACGCCGCCGCAGCGGTCGCCGCTGATGTCCTCGCGCCAGTCGAAGTACGCGTCCAGGTATTCGACGGCTCGCGCCCGGCGTGGGGACCGCGCGGCCTGGACCGCGTCCCAGCCCGTGTCCGGCAGCGCCGCCTCGCGCAGCGCCCGGGGCGGTGGCGCCGCGGCGTTCGACGGGGACGTCAGCAAGCGCAGCCGGCGTTCCAACGCCGGCCCGAGGTCCTCGGGCGCGACGATGGCGTCGACCTGACCCCACGCGAGCTTCGCCTCGGCCGTGTAGGCCTCGGGGGAGCCGGCCGGCCGCACCCGCGAGCCCGCGAAGCCGACCTGGGCCTCGGGTAGCGCGAGGATGACGTCGGCGCCCGCGCCGAGCGTCGCCCAGCCGCCGCCGGTCGTCGGGTCGCGCAGCACCGCGATCTGCGGGACGCCCGCCGCGCGCGTCCGCGCCGCCGCCCGCGCCACGCGCTGCAGCTGCATGAGCGCGCGCATCCCCTGCTGCATGCGGCTGCCGCCGGTCGCGATCAGCGAGACCACCGGCAGCCGGACGTCGCGGGCGTGCGCGAACGCCGCCTCGATCCGGTCGCCGGTGCGCTGGCCCAGCGAGCCGCCGAGGAACCCGAACTCGAACGCGATCACGACGGCCTCGGCGTCCCCGATCTTCGCCGTCCCGCAGACGACCGACTCCTTCTCACCGGTGCGCTCTTCGGCGGCGAAGCGTGCTTCGCGGTAGCCCGGCCAGTCGATCGGCCCGTCGGCGGGCTCCTCGCGCAGCGGCGTCGTGAACTCCTCGAAGCCGGTCGAAATCGTGTCGACGACCTCGCGCGCCGGCCGCCTAGTCACCGAGCGCTCGCTTCAGGACCTTGCCCATGTCGTTGCGCGGCAAGGCATCCAGGTAGCGGACGACCCGCGGGCGCTTGTGCGGCGCGAGCAGCCGGGCGACGTGGTCGGCCAGCTCCTCGGCCGACGGCCGCTCGCCCTCCGGGACGACCCAGGCGACGATCCGCTCGCCGAGGTCGTCGTCCGGCTCGCCGGTGACGGCCGCTTCGGCGACGCCGGGGTGCTCCAGCAGCGCGTTCTCGATCTCGCCCGCGCCGATCTTGTAGCCGCCGCTCTTGATCAGGTCGGTCGCCTTGCGCCCGACGATCTTGACGTACCCGTCGGCGTCGCGCGTGGCCATGTCGCCGGTGCGGAACCAGCCGTCGGCCAGCGCGGCCGCGGTGGCGTCCGGGCGGTTGAGGTACTCGGTGAAGAGGTTGGGGCCGCGCACCTGGATCTCGCCGACGGTCTCGACGTCGTCGAGCACCTCGCCGGCGTCGCCGATCAGCCTGAGCTCGACGCCGCCGAGCGGGACGCCGACGGTGCCGGGCTTGCGTTCGCCGTCCGCGCGGACGCTGGTGTTCATCAGCGTCTCGGTCATGCCGTAGCGCTCGACGACCTGCTGGCCGGTCGCCTCGGTGATCCGCTGGTGGTCGTGCACCGGCAGCGCCGCCGACCCCGAGACGAGCAGCCGCGCGCCGCGCAACGCGTCGGCCAAGGCTTCGTCGCCGCCGACCTCACCGGCGATGCGGTGGTACATCGTCGGGACGCCGAACACCATGGTCGCGCCGGCCTTCAGCTCGCGGGCGACGCCGTCGGTCGAGAACCGGCCGAGGTGGCGGACCGAGCCGCCGCGGCGCAGCGGGCCGAGGATGCCGAGGATCAGGCCGTGCACGTGGAACAGCGGGAGTCCGTGCACCAGGACGTCGTCGGCGGTCCACGCCCAGGCGTCTTCGAGGGCGTCCAGCGTGGTCGCGATCGAACGGCGGGGGAGGACGACGCCCTTCGGCGGCCCGGTGGTCCCCGACGTGTAGACGATCAACGCGGGCGCCTCGGCGTCCGGCTCTTCCTGCAGCGGCGTGGCCGGCCCGGTCAGCGGGATGTCCCGCCGCGGCAGGCCGGCGAGCCCGGCAGGCAGCTCGACGCCGGGTTCGGCCAGCACCAGCTGCGGCTCGCTGTCGGCGAGGATGTGCGCGAGCTCGCGCTCGCCGATCTTCGGGTTCAGCGGCACCGCGGGCACCCCGGCGAGCAGGGCGGCGACGACGGCGACGCTGGTGTGCAGGGTCGGCGTCGCCCACACGGCGACGCGGCCGCGGGGCAGCTCGGCGGCGAGACCGCCGGCGACGGCGGCGAGCTCGGCGTAGGTCAGGGCCTGTTCGCCGAATCGGAGGGCTTCGTTGCCCGAGGCTGACGTGAGGGCGGGGAACAACGGGTCGGGCACCGCGGGGACCTCCAGCTCGGGGGACTCGCTCCTGCGAACCCCGATTCGCACGTTACCGTGCGGATAAGACCCCCGCAGCGACCGGTTTCACCGGTGATCCGGGCCCGCGAATGCGACATCCCGGCCTGGTCGTAGGCTGGGACACCGTGTTGGTACTGGCGATCGATACCTCGACCCCGGCGGTCACCGCGGGCGTCGTCGCACTGGACGGCGACCGGGTCAAGACGCGCGGCGACCGCGTCACCGTCGACCCGCGCGCCCACGGCGAGCTGATCACGCCGCACGCGCTGGCCGCGGCCGAAGCCGCCGGCGTCACCCTCAAGGACCTCGACGCCATCGTCGTCGGCGTCGGTCCCGGGCCGTTCACCGGCCTGCGCGCCGGCATGGCCACCGCGGCCGCCTTCGGCCACGCGCTCGGCATCCCGGTGTACCCGGTCGGCAGCCTCGACGCGATCGCCGCCGACGTCGCCCCGGGCGAGAAGCCGTTCCTCGTGCTCACCGACGCCCGCCGCCGCGAGGTCTACTGGGCGGCCTACGACGCGTCCGGCGCGCGCACGCACGGTCCCGACGTCCAGCGCCCGGCCGACCTCGAAACCGACGTCAAGGCCGCGGCCGGCGACGGCGCGGTCCTCTACGGCGCGGTGCTCGACGTCCGGCCGATCGAGCCGCGCTTCCCGTCACCCGCCGGGCTGGTCAAGGCCGCTCGGAGCGCCCTGCTCGCGCAGGAGACGCCCGCGCCGCTGACGCCGTTGTACCTGCGGCGCCCCGACGCCGCCGAGCCGTCGGCGCCGAAACGGGTGACCGCGCCGTGAGACTCGATCCCCTGCGCCGCAAGGACATCGCCCGCTGCGTCGAGATCGAGAAGATCCTCTTCCCCGGGGACGACCCGTGGAACGCCCACGCGTTCCACTCCGAGCTGGACATCGGCCACTTCTACCTGGCCGCTCGTCCGGACGAGGGTGACGAGCTCCTCGGCTACGCCGGGCTGGCCGTTCTCGGCCGGCGTCGCGGCGAGTACGAGGCGACCGTGCACACCCTCGGCGTCGCGCCCGAGTACCAGGGCCAGGGTATCGGCAAGGCGCTGCTGCTGGCCCTGCTCGAGCGCGCCGACGAGTTCGAGGCGCCGGTGTTCCTCGAGGTCCGCACGGACAACACGACCGCGCTCGGGCTGTACGAGCGCCACGGCTTCGAACGGCTCGGCATCCGGAAGCGCTACTACCAGCCTTCCGGCGCCGACGCGTACACGATGGTCCGCCCCGCGCGGACGCGAGACGAGGTGGCGGGCTGATGTCGCGCATCATCATGGGCATCGAGAGCTCGTGCGACGAGACCGGCGTCGGCCTGGTCCGCCTGCACGACGACGGCACGCTCGAGCTGCTGGCCGACGAGGTCGCCTCGAGCGTCGAGCAGCACGCGCGCTTCGGCGGCGTCGTGCCCGAGGTCGCCAGCCGCGCGCACCTCGAGGCGATGGTCCCGACGACTTCGCGCGCGTTCGAGAAAGCCGGGCTGTCACTGTCCGATGTGGACGCCATTGCCGTGACGGCGGGGCCGGGTCTCGCGGGGGCGCTGCTCGTCGGCGTCTCCGCGGCGAAGGCGTACGCGACGGCGCTGGACGTGCCGCTCTACGGCGTCAACCACCTGGCCGGGCACATCGCGGTGGACACGTTGCAGCACGGGCCGTTGCCGACGCCGTGCTTGGCGCTGCTGGTCTCCGGCGGGCACACGCAGCTGCTGCGCGTCGACGACATCGCGTCGTCGATCACCGAGCTGGGGTCCACTGTGGACGACGCGGCGGGGGAGGCGTACGACAAGGTCGCGCGCGTGCTCGGCCTGCCGTACCCGGGCGGCCCGCCGATCGACAAGGCCGCGAAGAACGGCAACCCGTCGGCGATCGCGTTCCCACGCGGCATGACCGGCCCGCGTGACGCGAAGTTCGACTTCTCCTTCTCCGGCTTGAAGACGTCGGTCGCGCGCTGGGTCGAAGGCGCTCAGCGGCGCGGCGAGGAGATCCCGGTGGACGACGTCGCGGCGTCGTTCCAGGAAGCCGTCGCGGACGTGCTGACGGCGAAGGCGATCCGCGCGGCGAAGGAGCAGGGGATCGGCACGATCGTCATCTCCGGCGGTGTCGCGGCGAACTCGCGGCTGTCGTCGCTGGCGGCGGAACGCTGTGCCGCGGCGGGCATCGAGCTGCGCGTCCCGCGGCCGCGGCTGTGCACGGACAACGGCGCGATGATCGCCGCGCTGGGCGCCCACGTGGTGGCGGCCAAGCGCCCCACGGCGGCGCTGGACTTCAGCGCGAACCCGGCCCTCCCGGTCACCGTCATCTCGCTCTAGTACCGCTCGTGAGTGGTAATGAGGGTTAGAACCCGCATTACCACTCACGACGAGTCTTGGTCCTAGGAAGCCGCGGCGTGCCTGTGCGCCGGCGTCCCGACGCCCAGCAGCTCCTCGATCGCCGCCACCGCCAGGACCGCCGCATTGCCGTTGCCGTAAGGGTTTCCGACCTGGGCCGTGCGCAGCTCGCCGCGCAGCAGGCGGGCCGCGGTGTCGGCGATGCGGGCCGTGTCCGTGCCCACCAGCCACGCGCACCCCGCGTCGACGACCTCCGCGCGCTCGGTGACGTCGCGCAGGACCAGCACCGGCGTGCCGAACGTCGGCGCCTCCTCTTGGATGCCGCCCGAGTCCGTCAGCACCAGCGACGCCAGCCGCAGCGCGCGGACCAGGTCCGGGTACTCCAGCGGATCCGTCACCGTCACCCGCGGCAGGCCGCCCAGCGAGGCGTCCACCTGGGCCCTGACCTGCGGGTTCGGATGCGCCGGGAACAGCACCTGGACGTCCGGGTGCTCGGCGACGATCAGCTGCACCGCGGCGAGCGTCCGCTCCAGCGGCTCGCCCCAGGACTCGCGGCGGTGTGACGTCACCAGCACCAGCCGCTCGCCGGCCTCCGCGATCTCCATCTCCAGCAGGGCCAGCGCCGTGTCGCGCGCCGGGAGGTCGCGGGCCGCGATCTCCAGCACCGCGTCGACGATCGTGTTGCCCGTGACCGCGATGCGTTGCCGCGCAACGCCTTCCGCGCGCAGCTCGGCCGCCGCGCTGAGCGTCGGCGCCAGGTGCAGCGCGGCCAGGCGCGACACCATCTGCCGCGCGCCCTCCTCGGGGAACGGCGCCGTGAGGTCGTGCGTGCGCAGCCCGGCCTCCAGGTGCACCACCGGGATGCCCAGCCAGAACGCGGCCAGCGCGCCCGCCAGCGTCGTCGTCGTGTCGCCCTGGACGACCAACGCGGCCGGGGCGTAGCGGCGCAGCGCGTCGTCGAGCGCCGGCAGCAGGCCCGCCACGAGCTCCGCCTGCCCGCCGGTGACGCGCGGCGGGACGTCCAGCCACGCGTCGGCGACCAGGCCGAACGGCAGCAGCGCCTGCTCGACCATGCTCGCGTGCTGGCCGCTGTGGACCAGGATCGGCCGGAGTGTCGGGTGCGCGTCCATGGCCAGCGCCAGCGGCGCGAGTTTGAGCGCTTCCGGGCGGGTCCCGGCCAGCAACATCACATCCACCCCGCGGTGCCTCTTTTCCACATCGTCCAGTTTCCACGAAAATCTCTGCCAAGGGCCGCCGGCGTGCGAGGGGCGCACGCCGACGGCCCCGGCCTCAGTGCTCCCGCGCCTGGGAGAGCCGGCGGTTGCGGCGGTGGACGGCGATCAGCGCGACGGTCCCGAGCAGGACCAGCAGCACGCCGATGGCCAGCCACCACCCGATGTCGGCGCCGGTGGCGGCGAGGGTGCCCACCCCGCCACCGGCCACGCCGACGCCCGCGCCCGGCATCTTGTACATCCGGACCTCACTCAGGCCGTGCGGCGGTTGCGGAGAATGCGCGTGCCGATCGGCAGCGCGATGGCGCCGAGCAGGCCGAGCCCGACCCACAGGCCGGCACCGGAGGCCAGCGGCATCGGCGGCGCGGCCGGGCCGCAGGTCGCCGACGACACGATCACGTCGCCCGAGCCGAGCGCGCCGACGACACCGCCGAGCAGCTTCACGTGGAGGGCGTTGACCGTGAGGCTGCCGTCCTTGTTCTGGATCTGCTCGTTGAGGATGATCGTCGCCACGTTGACCAGGCCGATGGTCACCTTGACCTGGGTGTTCGGCGCCGGGTTGGCGTCGACCGCGCCGATGCTGCCGAGCTTCGCGTCGGCCAGCGTGCTGCTGCCCTTGACGCCTTCCTGGGTGGCGGTGCAGACGGCTTCGACGGTCTTGACGCCGACGGTGCCGAGCGCGGCCTTGAGCAGCGGCAGGCCGACGTCGGCGGTGGTCGCCTTCGCCGTCACCGCACCGGATTCGTCGTCGCGCTTGGCCTCGGCGGTGATCACCCCGGCGGTCAGGATCCCGGCCGCGTTGGCGCTGGCCACGGTGTTCGTCGTCGGGCCCGCGGTGTTGGCGGCCGCGAGCGGCCCGACCTTCACCGCGGGCTGGCCGAGCAGCGTCACGTTCACGCTGACGCCGTACGCGGAACCGTCGCCGGGGGCCGCCGAAGCGGGGGCCGCGCCGGCGAGCACGACGCTCGCCACGACCGCGGCGAGCAGTCCGCCACGGCGCACGAGGGAGCTCTTCATCAACTGGTCCTCCGAATTCGCTGAGTTTCTCGGGGGTTCGCGTGGTGTGTCCGACTCCGGCGCGGATCGGTCCGGCCAGCCTCGAGTCGGCACGCGAATCGACTATCGCCAACACGACCTCGAATAGCACACGAAATTCACCGAATCACCGGATCGGGTAATGCTTTCGGACGTCTTCGCAGGTCGAATACGGCATCACTCGGACGGTCTAGCAAGTTCGCCGCCGCACCTGCCGAATGGCCGCTTGAACCTGCATGAGAAATCGACACCGAGAGGAACGTCGTGGCCGTAGCGAGCGCTCCGAACTCAGGGATGGCGAAGTTCCCGCTGGTCGTGGGGCTGGGTGCGCTGGCCGCCGCGGGCGCCGTCGTGGTGCTGGCCGAGCGGCTGTACCGCGAGCTGGAAGTACAGCTGGCGGGCGCGATCCTCAACATCATCACTACATCGGGTGTTTATGTCGCCGGTGATCGAGAGTCCGTTTACTTTGGGTTGAGCGGCGCTGCTCCATTCGGGTTGAGAATGACCCCGGAATGTTCGTCGGCGTTTCTTCTGCTGCCACTGCTCGTTGTGACGACGGCCATGCTCTGGTTCCGGCCCGCGAATGCGCGCCGGTTGTTCTTTTCCCTCGGCGTTTCCGCGGTCGTCGTGGTGCTGGTGAACCAGCTGCGCATTCTCACGATCGTCGGCCTGGTCCACCAGCTCGGCCCGGACGAGGGCTACTACTGGGGGCACACGCTGCTCGGCTCGATGGTGAGCGTGTTCGGCGGCGCCGTCTCGCTCGTCCTGTTCGTCTGGCTGGCCACGCGGAAGAAGAACGCATGAGCGGCAAGGTCCTGCTGGCGATCACCCAGGCGTTCGCGCTGACGATGAGCGTGGCGTTCCTGGTCTACGTCGTGCTGATCGTCGTGCCGTACCTGCGCCGCAAGCCCGGCCCGGTCGGTGACCCGGCGGACTTCACGTGGCACTTCTTCGTCCCGTGCCGCGACGAGCAGACCGTCATCCGCGAGACGATCCGCTACCTGCGCACGACGTTCCGGCACGCGCACGTCTGGGTCGTCGACGACGACTCGGAGGACCGCACCGCCCGCGTCGTCCGGATGCTGTGGCGGCGCAACGGCGGTTACGACCCGTACCTGCACCTCGTGCCGCGCGTCCGGCCCGAAGCCCGCACCGGCAAGGGGGACGCGCTCAACGCGGCCTACCGGGCCCTGAACGACTGGATGGGACCGGACGCGGCCCGCGACGACGTCGTGGTCGTGGTGGTCGACGCCGACGGCCGCCCGGCGCCGAACTGCCTCGAGGTCTGCGCGGCGGACTACCTCTTCGGCGACCCGGGGATCGGCGCGGTGCAGCTCGACGTCTGGATGAGCAACGTCGGAACCCCGCCGCCGACGCGCAACCCGGCCGGCCGCTGGTTCGGGCTGAAGCTCGCGCAGCTGCAGGACCTGGAGTTCCGGACGGCGATCGCGGCGATCCAGACGTCGCGCGGCTTCACCGGCACGATCTCCATGGGCGGCAACGGCCAGTTCACCCGGCTCACCGCGCTCGACTCGATCGCCGGCCCCGGCGAACAGCCGTGGCGCGGTTCGCTGCTGGAGGACTTCGAGCTCGGCGTCCACCTGCTGACCGCGGGCTGGCGCACCGGATTCACCCCCGATTCCCATGTGGCGCAGGAAGGTCTGTACAGCCTGCGGCGGTTCCTGGTGCAGCGCACGCGCTGGGGCCAGGGCACCATGCAGTGCGCGCGGTACCTGCGGCGGATCTGGGACTCGCCGCACGTCAGCACGCTCGGCGCGGCGGAGATGATGTACTACCTCGCGCAGCCGTGGCTGCAGCTGCTCGGGTCGCTGCTGTACCCGATCCCGTTCCTGCTGCTGATCTTCAGCACCGCCGGCGACCCGGCGCAGATGTGGACGTGGTTCACCGGCGGCGCCTGGATCCTGTTCGCGATCTACGGTTCGTTCGGCCTGCTGCCGTTCCTGGTCTGGGGCCCGATCTACCAGCTGAAGTGCTTGCGCAGCCGCAATGTGCTGCGGGGCATCGGCCTGGGCTTCGCGTACGCGGCGTACATCTACACGTTCTACGTGACGTCGTGGCGAGCGCTGTTCCGGCTGATCCGCCGCCGCAACGGCTGGGCGAAGACACGCCGCAACACCGAGCGGTCCGGGGGAGCGAAGGTCGCGCTCGACGCCTGAAAGCCGTGAAGGCCCCCTTACCGGCCATAAGAGCCGGTAAGGAGGCCTTCACGGCTTTGGGCTAGAACGCCGGCAGGAACCGGACGTCGTCCGCCTTGACGAACGCGATCCGGTGCCCGAACTGGATCTGGACGTACTTGAGCTTGCCCTTCACGACCACGTGGTCGGCAACGTCGAACGTGGTCGCCGAGTAGTACTCCGACCCGACCACCCCGGCCGACGAGTACTTCTGCCCGGCGGCCAGCGTGTACGGCAGCGGCGTGATCGCCTGCGGAGTGAGGTTCGCCGGGTAGGCCTCGGGTTCGGGGTAGGCGCGCCCGTACACCGGAATCGTGGCCAGGCCCGGCTTCGGCGTCACGACCAGGCCGATCGCGGGCTTCGCGACGCGCGCGTTGTGCGGGTTGTGGAACCAGCCCTTCTGGCCGAGGTACCAGATCGCCGTCCAGTCGCCGCTGGTGCCGGCGACGGCGAACTGCTGCCCGGTGGCGGCGCGGCTGCCGACGTCGGAGACGTCCGTTGTGGACGGTCCGCCCGCCGGGTGCAGGCCGATGTCGACCAGCAGCGGTGAGGCGTCACTGGGCTGCGAGTGCAGCATTACGGCCTCGGAACCCCTTGGCGCGCAAGGTGTTCCGGCGGTGTCGCAGCCGGTGAAGAGCGGCTGGTTCTTCGCGAAGTCCGGGTCGATGGTGACCAGCGACGAGCCGGGCAGGCCGAACCCGCCGAGCGGCGCGCCCAGCAGGTCGAAGTAGTGCGACCAGTCCCAGTAGGGGCCCGGATCCCAGTGCATGCCCGCGATCGTCGACGGGACCGTGCCCGGCACGTTGTCGTGGCCGATGATGTGCGCGCGGTCGAGCGGGATGTCGTACTTGCGCGCCAGGTAGCCGATGAGCTTCGCGCTCGAGCGGTACATCGCCTCGGTGTACCAGGTGCCCTTCGCGGCGAAGCCCTCGTGCTCGACGCCGATCGACTTCGCATTGATGTACCAGTTGCCCGCGTGCCAGGCGACGTCCTTGGTCGGGACGTGCTGCGCGATCAGGCCGTCGGCCGAGCGGATGGTGTAGTTCCAGCTCACGTACGTCGGGTCCTGGGCGAGCTTGAGGACGCTGTCCCAGTAGCCCTCGGTGTCGTGGATGACGATGTGGTCGATCTTCTGGCTCACCGGCCGGTTGGCCAGGTCGTGGTTGCCGTAGTCGTCGTTCGGCAGCTCCTGGTAGGGCGCCGGGACGGACTCGCAGGTGACGGTCCGCGGGCACTCGACGTTCGCCGGGTTCACCGCGGCCTCGGCGTGCTTCGGCAGCGCGAGGCCCGGCGTGGCGGCGAGGGTGACCTGCTGGCCGTCGTCGGTGGTGCGGCTCATGCCGCTCTTGATCGTCTCGAAGACCTCGTCGGCGAACGTCTGCGCGGCGTCGCCGGTCGAGCCGCTGTAGTGCGCGACGGCGTCGTACCAGCCGGTCCCGCCGGCGTGGTACTTCGCGAGCAGCGCGGCGCCGCCCCGGATGTTCTGCCGGGTGTCGGTGCGCAGGGTCCGCGCGTCGGTCTTCGTCAGCGCCGCGGCCTCGTCGACGGTCTGCAGCCCGGTCTGCGGCGGCACGTCGGGCCCGGCGGCCGGGTGCAACGCGGGCCGCGCGTCGTCGCCGCGCGGGTCCTCGCTGCCGACGTCGTGGTGACTGCCGGCGACCCCGGCTTCCCGCAGGTCGGTGAGGTGCATCGGGCCGTACCCGGCGGACGCGCTGGGCGTCCCGGCGTTGAAGTCCCACCGGGATTCGAGGTAGGAGACGCCGAGCAGGACGTCCACCGGCACCCCGAACTCGGCCGCCGCGGCGGCGAAGTCCCGCTGCCGCTGATCGGTGGTGGTGGTCGCGGCATGGGCTTGGCCGGTGAGGGCCCCGCCGAGCAGGGCGACGGCGGCGGCCAGCGCCGCCGTTCTGGAGAGCGAACGAGACGACATGGGCATAAACCCCCAGGGTTCAGGTGCCAGACGGTGAGAACCTAACCAGAAACTCACGCTGGGGGTAAGAGCCCGCGCTCAGGCGGGGACGAGCACGGCGGCCAGCCGGGCCAGCACCTCGGGGTGGACGCGGTAGTAGACCCACGTCCCGCGCCGTTCGCCGGTGATCAGGCCGGCCTCCCGAAGCACCTTCAGGTGGTGCGAAATGGTCGGGCCGGTCAGGTCGAAAGCCTCGGTCAGGTCGCACACGCACGCTTCGCCGCCGCCGTGGGAGGCGATCAGGGACAGCAGCCGCAGCCGCACCGGGTCGGCCATCGCCTTGAACAACGCGGACAGCTCCACGGCCTGCGGTTCGGTCAGCGGCTCGCGGACGAGCGGCGCGCAGCAGGCGACGGGGAGCTGATTCGACACTTCTCTATCTTGACGGATGTCTATCCAAGGCGCAATGCTCTGCTTAGACGACCATCTATCCAAGGAGGCAGTGGTGTCCCGAGTACAGCTCGCTCTGCGGGTCGGCGACCTCGAAGGCTCGATCGGCTTCTACTCGAAGCTGTTCGGTACCGGCCCCGCCAAGCGCCGTCCCGGCTACGCGAACTTCGCCGTCGCCGAACCCGCGCTCAAGCTCGTCCTCCTGGAAGGCGAGCCCGGGCAGGCCACGGTCCTGGACCACCTCGGCGTCGAGGTCGAGTCCGCCGAGCAGGTCGGGTCGGCCGCCGGGCGGCTCGCCGGCGAAGGCCTCGAAACCCGGACCGAGACCGGCACCACCTGCTGCTACGCCGTCCAGGACAAGGTGTGGGTGCACGGGCCGGGGCGGGAGCCGTGGGAGGTCTACGTCGTCAAGGCCGACGCGGAGAGCGCGGCGCCGTCCGGGGGCTGCTGCTCCTGAGCGGCGCCTGACCGGCGGCTGGGGCGGCGGAACAAAGCCGCCGGTCAGGCGCGTTCTCACCGGCAAGACGCACCCTCCTTGCGAGACTGGCACTCCCGTGGCTAGAGTGCTAATCGCACGGCCCGACAGCCCCGGCACCCGCGACGGCGGGGGTGGTAGAGCCGTAACCACAACCTGCCAACGCTTTCGACGACCGTGGAGGTCAACCCGGTGAGCGTGAACATCAAGCCGCTCGAGGACAAGATCGTTGTCCAGACGAGTGAGGCCGAGGAGACGACCGCTTCCGGTCTCGTCATCCCCGACACCGCCAAGGAGAAGCCCCAGGAGGGCAAGGTTCTGGCCGTGGGCCCGGGCCGGATCGACGACAAGGGCAACCGCGTCCCGCTCGACGTTTCCGTCGGCGACGTCGTCATCTACTCGAAGTACGGCGGCACCGAGGTCAAGTACAACGGTGAGGACTACCTGATCCTGTCCGCCCGCGACGTGCTGGCCGTCATCAACTGACGTCCGCTCGCAGCGCATGACGCCCCGGGCCCCGCACAAGCCGGGGAGCGGGGCGTTCGTGCGTTCCAGACCCACCGAAAGGTAAGCGGAACACGCTATGCCCAAGCAGATCAGATTCGACGAGGACGCTCGTCGCGCCTTGGAGCGCGGGGTGAACAAGCTCGCCGACACGGTCAAGGTCACCCTCGGCCCGCGCGGTCGCCACGTCGTGCTCGACAAGAAGTTCGGCGGCCCGACCATCACCCTCGACGGCGTGACCGTCGCCCGTGAGATCGAGCTCGACGACCCGTTCGAGAACCTCGGCGCCCAGCTCGCCAAGAGCGTCGCCACCAAGACCAACGACGTCGCCGGCGACGGCACCACGACCGCGACGGTGCTCGCGCAGTCGCTGGTGAAGGTCGGCCTGCGCAACGTCGCGGCCGGCGCGAACCCGACCTCGATCGGCCGTGGCATCGAAGCCGCCGCGGCGAAGGTCATCGAGGTCCTCAAGAGCAAGGCGACCCCGGTCAAGGGCCGCGAGAGCATCGCGCAGGTCGGCACCGTCACCTCGCGTGACGCCAACATCGGCGCCCTGCTCGGCGAAGCCGTCGAGAAGGTCGGCGAAGACGGCGTCATCACCATCGAGGAGTCGTCGACCCTGGCGACCGAGCTGGTGATCACCGAGGGCGTCCAGTTCGACAAGGGCTTCCTCTCGGCGCACTTCGCGACCAACCCGGAGGAGCAGAAGGCGATCCTCGAGGACGCCTACATCCTGCTCGTCCGCGAGAAGGTCTCGTCGCTGGCGGAGCTGCTGCCGGTGCTCGAGAAGGTCGTCGAGGCCAAGAAGCCGCTGCTGATCATCGCCGAGGACGTCGACGGCGAAGCGCTGTCCACCCTCGTGGTGAACTCGCTGCGCAAGACGATCACCGCCGTCGCCGTCAAGGCGCCGTTCTTCGGTGACCGTCGCAAGGCGTTCCTGGACGACCTCGCGTTCGTCACCGGTGGTGAGGTCGTCTCCGCGGAGATCGGCCAGAAGCTGTCCGAGACCGACCTCGGTTCGCTGGGCAAGGCCCGCCGGATCGTCGTCACCAAGGACGACACCACGATCGTCGACGGCGGCGGGGCCAAGGACGCCATCCAGGGCCGGATCGCGCAGATCCGCAAGGAGATCGAGACCACCGACTCCGACTGGGACCGCGAGAAGCTGCAGGAGCGGCTCGCGAAGCTGGGCGGCGGTGTCGCGGTGATCAAGGTCGGCGCGGCCACCGAGACCGAGCTGAACGAGCGCAAGCACCGCATCGAGGACGCCGTGGCGGCGACCAAGGCGGCTGTCGAAGAGGGCATCCTGCCCGGCGGCGGCTCGGCGCTGGTGCACGCGGTCAAGGAGCTCGAAGACGGCCTCGGCCTCGAGGGCGACGAAGCGACCGGTGTCCGCATCGTGCGTGACGCGCTGTCCGCCCCGCTGTTCTGGATCGCGACCAACGCGGGCCACGAGGGCGCGGTCATCGTGAACAAGGTGCGGGAGCAGAGCTGGGGACACGGCTTCAACGCCGCCACCGGCGAGCTGACGGACCTGCTGGCCGCCGGCATCGTCGACCCGGTCAAGGTGACCCGGTCCGCGGTGGCGAACGCCGCCTCGATCGCACGCCTGGTGCTGACGACGGAGTCGTCGATCGTCGAGAAGCCGGCCGAGGAAGAGTCCGCCGCAGCGGGCCACGGCCACTCGCACTGACGCAGTCCTGAGCACGAGAAGGGCGGCATCCCGCAAGGGGTGCCGCCCTTTCTCGTGTACGCGCAGGTGGAGGCCGTTCTTCGGTCGAGCGCCGGATGCGTGGGCGTACCCGCTCGACGCGTGCGCGGCCGACTGATGCGCTCGGCGCGCGCGAAAACGGGGCGGCACCCCGTGAGGGATGCCGCCCCGGTCCCGTCCCGGGCAGAACTCACCCGGAAAGCACGGAGGGCGGCCACCCCACCCGGCGCCGCCCTCCGATGTTCGTGGGCCTTCAGCCGCCCGACATGCTGAGCGTTCGCTTGTCGGCCTTGATCAAGTGTTCGCGTTCGGACTCCGAGAGTCCGCCCCAGATGCCGTAGGGCTCGTGCACCGCCAGCGCGTGGCTGCGGCACATCTCCAAAACGGGACAGCTCAGGCACACGGCTTTCGCCCTGGCCTCCCGCCGTGCCCGCGCCGGGCCGCGCTCGCCGTCCGGGTGAAAGAAGGACGCGCTGTCCATCCCCCGGCACGACCCCTCCAGCTGCCAGTCCCACATGTCGGCGTTGGGTCCTGGGAGCCTGCGCGTGTCTGCCATCCTGACCGCCTCCGTCATTCGGTCGATGCCGCTAGCTGCTCTGCTGTGGTGCCGATACTCCATTCGGTGCAACGGCCGTAACGTTAGAAGCGCGCCAATAGTTGTTCAAGCGATTCGGTTCGATTCAGCCGTTAGGCATCCCCCGGATGTGTGAGCGGGGGGTCTGCCTCCGGTTGCCGACCTCGGTGAGTGCCTGGATATTGAGGCTCGTGGGAGCTGGGTCGGGTACCGAAGAACCCACCCTGCCGGTGGCCTCGGTCGCCCGCCGGCTCGGGGTCGCGCCGTCCACCCTCCGAACCTGGGACCGGCGCTACGGCCTGGGCCCCAGCCGCCACACCGACGGCCGTCACCGCCGCTACGGCACCTCCGACATCGGCCGGCTCGAACTGATGCAGCGGGCCCTCCTCAGCGGCGCGTCGACGGCGGAGGCCGCGCGCTACGCCCTCGAGCAGATCCCGCGCTCCGGCTCACCGCAGCCGGAGGAGCCCGAGGAGCCTCCCGACCCCGGCACCGCCGACGACGGCCACGAGGTCCGCTCCCGCCTCGCGCGCCGGCTGAGCACCGCCGCGCTCGCCATGGACGTCCACGCCGTGCAGCGCATGCTCGCCGACACCGTCGCCGAGCTGGGGGTGCTGCCCGCCTGGACGGGCGTCCTCGAACCGGTCCTGTCGGCGCTGCGGGCCCGCTGGCGCGGGGCCAGCGCGGGCGCCGAGGTCGAGTACCTGCTCGCCGAGTGCGTGTACGCCGCCCTGATCCGCGCCACCCCGGTGCTCGACGAGCCGCGCAACACCCGCCCGGTGCTGCTCGGCTGCGTCCCGGAGGAGCGCGACACGATGCCGATGTACGCGCTCGCGGCGTCACTGGCCGGCCGGCGGATCGGCGCCCAGCTGTTCGGGGTCCCGCTGCCCGCGGACGTCCTGGCGGTGGCGGTCCGCCGCAGCGCGCCGGCGGCGGTGGTGCTGTGGGCCCACCGCCACGGGATGGCGGACACCCGCCTGTTCGCCCGGGTCTCGCGCGGGCGCCAGCGGAGCCGGCTGTTCGCCTGCGGCCCGGGCTGGGACCCGTCCGGGCTGCCGGACAAGGTGGAGCACCTCCCGGACCTGCAGGGCGCGGCGGACCGCATCGAGCACGTCCTGGTCGGCGTCCACCACTAGCCGGGCCCGCGCGGAACGCCGTGAAGGGCACCTTCACGGCTTTCAAGGCCATGAGGGTGTCCCTCACGGCAGTGCCGAGACCAATGCGCCGCCCACGCAGCGCGTCGTGCGCTGGTTGTGGCTCGATCCGTCCCCTACGGCCATTCGGCCGATCCGCCCGCACTCCGGAGCGAGCCGCGGCCCCGGGCCGGCTCGATTCGAGTCGATCCAGGCCCAGGGCACTTCGATCACGTTCTTGTCGGTGGCAGGCGCTAGAAAGGACGGGTGCACGAACCCGCCCTCCGCGCCGCCGCCTTCGGCAGTGACCCGCGGCCCGACCCCGCCGTCCTGCGCGGTACCGGGCCGCCACGCGCCCGCCTGCTCGCCGCCGTCGTCCTGGGGGCCCAGGGGCGGTACGCGGCCGCCGCGGCGCTCCTGGACCCCTTGCGTGCCGCGGGCGACCCCTTGCTCGGCTCCCTGGCCGCCAGCACCCTCGCGGCGCACCGGCGGCAGCTGGGTGGCCACGCACGGGCCCGCGCGCTCGACGGCGAGGCTTTCGCGCGCGCGGCGACCCTGCGCGGCGACCCCGACCCGGACGGCCTCGACGCCGCCGGCGCCCGGGCGGACGCGCTGCTCGGGCTGGCCGCCGACAACCTCGCCCTGGGCCGGCTGAGCGCCGCGCGGCGGCTGGCCGCGCGGGCCGCGGCGCAGGACGCCGGGTGGCGGGCCGACGTCCGCTGCGGCTGGGTCGGCGCCGAGATCGAGCTCGCCGCAGGTCAGGGCGCCGCCGCCGTGGCGCCCGCCGAGCGCGCGTTCGAAACCGCCGTCGCCCGCGGCGCCCGCCGCCACGCGACCAAATCCGGCATTGTGCTGGCCGTGGCCCTGCGGGCGGCCGGAGCACCCGATCACCGGAACATTTCGGACGCTCTCGTCGGAAAGGCAATGGCGGCGGCCGAAGAATGCGAATTGCTTTCACTTTTGTGGCCCGCCGCCCTCGTCGCGGCCGACCTGCGCCCAGGACACGCCGAGGAGTATCGATTCAGAGTCGCCGAGGTGTTGCACGCAGTGTTACGAAGCGCAGATCCTTGCGGGAGGAGGATCGCGGGGGAATCGCCATGGGTCCCCGCCCCGGGTGGTTGAGCCGTCGGAATGGGGTGTTCCGGCATCCGGGCTAAGAAGTTTCAAAAAAAGCCACCGGATCGTGTCAAGGTTCGGGCTAAAGCGTCCGATAGGGGAAGTGGAATGTCACCCGGCTGCAGGAAGGAAACCCCGTGACGACGGTCTTGATCTGCGACGACCGACGCAGTGTCCGTGAAGGGCTCACCCGAGTGATGTCCGCGGTCCCTGGGGTCAGTCGCATCGACTGCGTAGCGCACGGTGACGAGCTGCTGGCCCGGTACTCCCGTCAGCCCGTCGACGTCGTGCTGGTCGGGACGCAACGCGCGGTCCCGACAGGTGTCGAAGCCACCCGGCGGCTCGTCTCCGCGAACCCCCAGGCGAACGTCATCGTGTTCGGCGCCCCCGACGACGCCGGCAGCATCGCTGCCGCCATCGCCGGTGGTGCCCGCGGCTACCTCCGCTGGGACGCGTCCCGGCCGGAGCTGGTCGCCGCACTGGCCCACACCCTCGCGAGCACCTCGGTGCCCGCGCCCCGTCAGCCGTCCGACCCGGGCGTCCAGCTGACCGAGCGCGAGCTTCAGGTGCTCCGCGGGATGAGCCAGGGCAAGAGCAACGGCCAGATCGGCCGCGAGCTGTACCTGTCCGAGGACACGGTCAAGACCCACGCCCGTCGGCTGTTCCGCAAGCTCGGCGTGCGCGACCGCGCGCAGGCCGTGGCTCACGGCTTCCGCCGCGGCCTGGTCAGCTGACCGTTCCGCGGAACTCTCCTCGATCCTGACACGGCCGGAATACAGGTGACAGCGGGCCAGGGCGACGTATCGTCCTGGCCCGTACCTGTGTGGTCCCCATCACACTCCGGCGCCCTTCGGGGCAGCCCTCGGGGCGGTCTCCCGCCCCGGTTCCCGCCCTCCGGACGGGAACTCGTACCTGTGGTCCCGGTCGCTCGTTGATTCGACGACATCGATCGTGGGCTTCAGAGGCTAATCCGTATTTTCGCGGCGCCGGCAGGCGCGGCGCGCCGGGGAGCACCGCGCGCGCCGGTCCGAGCCGGCCGCAGGTACGGTAACGGTCACCGGTCCGCGGCGCGGGCAGCCACGAGCCGGACTCTTTGCACGCCTACACGTAACACTGGGACTGTTGTCTGCGATGGCCAATGTGGGGGATGGACTGGATGAACCGGTCGCCGCTGCTGTCGAGGGAGATCCCCAGGCAGTGGAGCGGCTGCTGGCTGCTATCCGTCCACTGGTAGTGCGGTATTGCCGCGCTCGGGTTGGCAGGCAGGAGCGATCGTTCGCTTCGGCGGACGACGTTGCGCAGGAGGTGTGTCTCGCGGTGCTAACGGCATTGCCTTCGTACCGTGACCAAGGGCGCCCTTTCCTGGCCTTCGTCTACGGGATCGCCCAGCACAAGGTGGCCGACGCGCACCGCGCGGCGGCTCGCAACCGCGCCGAACCGGTCGCCGAGATCCCCGACGAGGTCGAGGGTGGCGTCGGTCCCGAGCAGCGGGCGTTGCAGGGTGAGCTGAACGAGCGGATGTCCCAGTTGTTGCAGGTGCTGCCGGACAAGCAGCGGGAGATCGTGGTGCTGCGCGTGGTCGTCGGCCTGTCGGCGGAGGAGACCGCGGACGCCGTGGGGTCCACCCCCGGAGCCGTCCGCGTCGCTCAGCACCGCGCGCTCGCGCGGCTGAGAAAGGTCCTGGCCGCGGAGGAGGTGCTCTGAGTGACCGGTCACGAAAAGGGTTTCGAGCCGGATGACGTCTGGGCCGGCGGCCTGTCGGGTTCGGAGGCGGAGTTCGCCGCCGATCTGACGGCGGTGCAGGCGGACGACGCCCTGCTCGACGCGCTCGGCGGATCCGACCCGGCCCTGGCCGACGGCCTCGGCGACCAGGAGCTCAACGCGTTGCTGGTGGCGTGGCGAAGAGACATCGACAGTGAGCCACTGGCCGAACTGGTCGACGTCGACACCGCGGTACGCACCGTCACCACCGCCGCTCTCGCGCAGCGGCACGCCTCGAGCGGACGCCGCCGCAGGCTGCTCGTCCCGGTCGCCGTCGCCGCCGCTGTGCTGGCGATCGCGTTCACCGGAACCGGGCTGGCCGCGCGTTCCGCGGAGCCCGGCGACACGCTTTGGGGCCTCGCGAAGGTCCTGTACTCCGATCACACCCACTCGGTCGAGGCGGCCGCGAACGCGAAGCTCGACCTCGAGAAGGCGAACCTCGCCATCGCCGGCGGCGACCTCGTCGCCGCCCGCCAGGCCCTCCAAGACGCCCAGACCGCGCTCTCGCAGGTCAGCGACGAGGACAACAAGGGCCAGCTGATGGAGCAGCACCGGCAGCTCGCCGCCCAGCTCCAGAACCCGGACGCGCCGGTGCAGGGCCCGACCCAGCAGCCCACGTCGACGCAGATTCCGCCCGGTGGTGTCTCGGCGACGCAGGTGCCGCCGGCCGGCTCGGCGACGTCGATCCCGGGCAGCAGCGGCGGCACGACCAGCCTGCCGGGCACCGGGACGCCGACCGTGACGCCCCCGCCGCCGACCACCGAGACAACACCCCCGCCGCCGACCACGCCGACCACCACGGCCGCGAGCGGCAACGACCCGGGCACGTCACCCCGCAGCGAGACGGTCGGCGGGGCCGGCCAGCAGGGCGTCACCGATACGCCGTAGACGTCGACATACCGAAGAAGCCCCGGTGAGGAAACTCACCGGGGCTTCTTCGTTCGGTCAGGGGCGCTCAGTACGCGCTTTCGTTCGCCGTGACGCCGTCCGCGAAGCCGCGGCAGTAGTCCCAGCTGACGTAGTCGCCGGGGTTCGGGTCGTAGGCCGGCTCGTGCGGGCGCATCCGCCCGTCGGCCAGCAGCTGCTCCAGGCTGGCCCGCAGCAGGTGCCAGTCGTGGTAGTGCGGTTCGTCGCACTCGCCGCAGTCCACGACGATCCCGCGGACCCCGCGAGGCTCGAGAAGCGCCTGGTAGACGGCCAGATCCGAGAGATCGGCCAGCAGCTCGGTGCGTTCCTGGTCGCTGATCGGCTCGTCCAGCCGCTCCTCGTTGTCGAGGAACGCGCGGGCCGGGTCGTCCGGGTCGTCCGCGAACGGGTCCGGAGGCAGAACGTCATGCGCCACGGCCTGCACGCTACCGGTCGGTCCTCGCGGCTCGCCCACCACCCGGGGCGGGGGCCGGACCCGGATATCATGAGGGGAAGGCTCCGAGTCGCCACAGCGACGCCGCTCACCCCGCGCCAGGAAGGCCCTTCACCCGCTATGACCAGCGACGGCATCACCGCCCCCGTTCCGGCCAAGTTCGCCATGCTCGGCCTGACCTTCGATGACGTGCTGCTGCTGCCGGCGGAATCGGACGTCGTCCCCAGCATGGTCGACACCGGCACCCGGCTGACCCGGAACATCACGCTCGGCGTGCCGCTGGTCTCCGCCGCCATGGACACCGTCACCGAGGCGCGGATGGCGATCGCCATGGCCCGCCAGGGCGGCATCGGCGTGCTCCAGCGCAACCTCCCGATCGACGAGCAGGCCGCCGCCGTCGAGGTGGTCAAGCGGTCCGAAGCCGGCATGGTCACCGACCCGGTCACCTGCGCGCCCGACGCCACGTTGGCCGAGGTCGACGCCCTGTGCGCGAAGTTCCGCATCTCCGGTGTGCCGGTCGCCGACGCCGCCGGCACCCTCGTGGGCATCATCACCAACCGCGACATGCGGTTCGAGGTCGACCACAGCCGCCCGGTGTCCGAGGTCATGACCAAGGCCCCGCTGATCACCGCGCAGGTCGGGGTGTCCGCGGACGCCGCGCTCGGCCTGCTGCGTCGGCACAAGATCGAGAAGCTCCCGATCGTCGACGGCGCGGGCAAGCTGCGCGGCCTGATCACGGTCAAGGACTTCGTGAAGACCGAGCAGTACCCGAAGGCCACGAAGGACCCGGACGGCCGGCTCATCGTCGGCGCCGCGGTCGGCGTCGGCGCCGACGGCCACAAGCGCGCGATGGCCCTGGCCGACGCGGGCGTCGACGTCCTGATGGTCGACACCGCGCACGGGCACTCCCGCGCGGTCGTCGACACCGTCTCGCTGCTGAAGAAGGAGCTGGGCGACGCCGTCGACATCGTCGGCGGCAACGTCGCGACTCGCGCGGGCGCGCAGGCGCTGGTCGACGCGGGCGCGGACGGCATCAAGGTCGGCGTCGGCCCGGGCTCGATCTGCACCACCCGGATCGTCGCCGGCGTCGGCGTCCCGCAGATCTCGGCGATCTACGAGGCCGACCAGGCCGCCCGCCCGGCGGGTATCCCGGTGATCGGCGACGGCGGCATCCAGTACTCCGGCGACATCGCGAAGGCCATCGCGGCCGGCGCGTCCACGGTGATGCTGGGCAGCCTGCTGGCCGGCACGGCCGAGGCGCCCGGCGACCTGATCCTGGTCAACGGCAAGCAGTTCAAGGTCTACCGCGGCATGGGCTCGCTGGGTGCCATGCAATCGCGCGGCGAGGGCAAGTCCTACTCCAAGGACCGCTACGCCCAGGACGACGTGCTCAACGAGGACAAGCTGGTCCCGGAGGGCATCGAGGGCCGGATCCCGTTCCGCGGCCCGCTCGCCAACGTGGTGCACCAGCTGGTCGGCGGCCTGCGCGCGGGCATGGGCTACGCGGGCGCCGAGACGATCCCGCAGCTGCAGGAGGCGCAGCTGGTCCGGATCACGGCGGCCGGGCTCAAGGAGAGCCACCCGCACGACGTCACGATGACCGTCGAGGCCCCCAACTACACGACTCGCTAGGGGAGGCGCGAGCGGTGCCCACAGCACCGCTCGCGACCTGCTCTGATTACAAGATCGCGGGTCTTTCGGCGGCAAATGCCCCCGTTCGGCCTGGGCCGTAGGCCTCTTCGGCTGAACCTTCGTTACCCAGAGTGCTTACGGTAACTGGCCTATCGCCTTCCGTGGCCACCTTGGTGTGCACTGGACGCCATGACGGCCGGCCGCTTCACGCGCTTGCTCCGCAGGGTGTTCTTCACGGCAGTCGCGCTCGTCTCGCTGTTCCTCGGCGGCGTCGTCTGTCTCATGTGCCAGGTGCTCGCGGGCCGGGACGCGCCCACCTACCGCGTCGACGGGCACGTGGCGTCCCACGAGCGGGGCGAGCTCCCGGTCGGCGGCGACGACGGCGCCGTCCGGCACACCATCGGCATCGACGCGGCCGACGGGCGGCACTACAGCATCACCACGGTCGGGTCCGGCCTCGACCTGCCGCCGGGGCAGCCGGTCGCGCTCGACGTCTCGACCGCGGACGGCACCATCGCCTACCTGCGGGCCGGCGGCGGCGTGCTCGACCTGCGGGCGGGCGTGATCCGGCCGGTGCTGCTGATCGTCGCGTCGCTGCTCGCGCTGGGCGCGGTCTACTTCGGCGCGGTCCGGCTCAACGTCTATCCACCGATGGCGACCTGGCTGGCCCTGGCGCTGGGCGCGATCCTGTCGCCGGTCGCCGTGTTCGTCCGCGTGTAGCCGTGGACGTCAGGCCGGCGTTGTGGGCGGTCGTCGCCGGGGCGGCGTCCACCCTCGCCGTGTTCTGGTTCCTCCAGGCCGTCGGCCCGTCCGGCTGGGAAGAAGCCGTGGTCGAGGCGGCGGACCCCGTGCAGTGGCCGGTGAGCACCGAGCCGGGTGCGGGCGAGGACCAGCAGCACCACCTCGTCCTCCGCACGGCGTCGGGTGAGCACTTCGAGGTCTGGGGCAAGGACCGGCACCTCGGCCAGTCGGCGGGGACGTGGCTCCGGGCGGAGATCTCCGATGTCGGGCGGGAGGTCCAGGCCATCGAGGCCGACGGCAGGCGGACCACCGTCGACTCCGGCGGTCTCGGGGTCTTCCTCGCGGCGTTGATCGGGCTCGGGTTCCTGGCCGGCGCGCTCGGCGCGTGCGCCGACGCCAAGCGCCCGATCCCGGCGATGGCGGGTGCGGTGGCCGGGCTGGGAGCCGGTGCACTGCCCGTGTTCCTGCTGTTCTAACCCCCGTGCGCGGGTCACCCACACGGACTGGCGACAATGGGGCACGGCAGATTGTCGTCGTCGGAGGAGGCTTCACGTGCGGGACCTGGTCGAGATCGGGATGGGCCGCACCGCGCGGCGGGCGTATGACCTCGACGACGTCGAGATCGTGCCCTCACGGCGGACCCGGTCGTCGTCGGTGGTGTCCACCTCGTGGCAGATCGACGCCTACCGCTTCGACCTGCCGCTGGTCACCCACCCGACGGACGCGATCGTCTCGCCCGGCACCGCGGTCGCCGTCGGCGAGCTCGGCGGCCTGGGCGTGCTCAACGCCGAAGGGCTCTGGGCCCGGCACCCGAACGTCGAGGACGCGATCTTCCAGCTGGTCCGCGCGGCCGAGGACGTCGAGGACCCGACCGCCGTCGGCCGGGTGCTGCAGGAGCTGCACGCCGCGCCGATCCGGCTCGACCTGCTGACCGAGGCGATCAAGACGGTCCGCGAGTCCGGCGTCACGGTGGCCGCGCGCGTCAGCCCGCAGCACGCCGCCGAGCTGACCCCGGACCTGATCGCGGCCGGCGTCGAGATCCTCGTCGTGCAGGGCACGATCATCTCCGCCGAGCACGTGGTGCGCGACGCCGAGCCGCTGAACCTCAAGGACTTCATCGGCCGCCTCGACGTGCCGGTGATCGCCGGCGGCGTCAGCGACTACCGCACGGCGATGCACCTGATGCGCACCGGCGCGGCCGGCGTCATCGTCGGCCACGGCTACACGCCGGGCGTGACGAGCACCGACCGCGTGCTCGGCATCGGCGTGCCGATGGCCACGGCCGTCATCGACGCCGCGGCCGCCCGCCGCGACTACCTCGACGAGACCGGCGGCCGCTACGTGCACGTGCTGGCGGACGGCGGCATGACGACGTCGGGGGACATCGCGAAGGCCATCGCGTGCGGCGCGGACGCCGTCATGCTCGGCTCACCGCTGGCCGCCGCGTCGGACGCGCCCGGACAGGGCCTGTACTGGACGGCGGCGGCCGCGCACCCGTCGCTGCCGCGCTCGCGCGTGGCGGCCGGGCCGGACTACGCCGTCGACCTCAAGACCCTGCTGTTCGGGCCGTCGTCCGACGCGGAGGGCGTGGTGAACCTCTTCGGCGCGCTGCGTCGCGCGATGGCGAAGACGGGTTATTCGGATTTGAAGGAGTTCCAGCGGGTGGGGCTCACCGTTCGCCGGTGAGGTGCCGCACGAAGGCCGCGAAGGCCTCCGCGGGGTAGACGAGCACCGGGCGGGCGGCACCGAGTGCCGCTTGCTTGGTGTCCCGAACCCCGACGACGCCGGGCGCGGAACCGATCTCCACGCAGGCGTTCTCTTCGAAGTGACTGTGGCTCGACTTGCGCCAACCGGTGAGCTTCTGGGGGCCCATGTCGGTCCCTCCCGGAAATCGTGTCCCGCCGAACGGGTCTCGCCGACGTGAACATCGAGCTACTGTTTGTATACCCACAATCACCGTCCGAGAAGCGTGCAGACGGGTGACTGGCCAGTAACTTACCTCTGGTCAGGAAGCGGACCCGGGGTTACGCTCAAGGTGTGACTGCCAGTAACACCACCACCAGTGCAGATGGTTTCGACTACGACGTCGTCGTGGTCGGGTCGGGTTTCGGCGGCAGCGTCGCGGCGCTGCGGCTCACCGAGAAGGGCTACCGGGTCGCCGTCGTCGAGGCGGGGCGCCGGTTCGCCGACGACGAGTTCGCGAAGACGTCCTGGGACCTCAAGCGCTACCTGTGGGCGCCGCAAATCGGCTGCTACGGGATCCAGCGCATCCACATGCTCAACGACGTCATGGTGCTCGCGGGCGCCGGCGTCGGTGGCGGGTCGCTCGTCTACGCGAACACGCTGTACCGGCCGCTGAAGCCGTTCTACGCCGACCAGCAGTGGTCGCACATCACCGACTGGGAGTCCGAGCTCGCGCCGCACTACGACCAGGCGAGCCGGATGCTCGGGGTCGTCACGAACCCGACCATCACGCCGTCGGACGTCGTGATGCGTGACGTCGCGAAGGACATGGGCGTCGGCGACTCGTTCCACCCGACACCCGTCGGCGTCTACTTCGGCAAGCCGGGGGAGCAGGCCGCGGACCCGTTCTTCGGGGGCGCCGGGCCCGCGCGCACCGGCTGCACCGAGTGCGGCGCCTGCATGACCGGCTGCCGCGTCGGCGCGAAGAACACGCTGGTCAAGAACTACCTGTACCTCGCCGAGCAGGACGGCGCGCAGGTCATCCCGCTCACGACGGTGACGTCGGTTCGCCCCCGGTCGGGCGGCGGCTACGACGTCGAACTGAAGAAGACCGGGACGACGTCCCGCCGGTTCCGGACGACCATCACGGCCGAGAAGGTCGTCTTCGCCGCGGGGACCTGGGGCACGCAGAACCTGCTGCACAAGATGAAGGACACCGGCACGCTGCCCGCGCTCTCGCGGCGGCTGGGCGAGCTGACCCGGACGAACTCCGAGGCGATCATCGGCGCCGCGCGCACCGACGTCGACGAGAGCCGCAACTTCAGCCGCGGGGTCGCGATCACGTCGTCGATCCACCCGGACGAGAACACCCACATCGAGCCGGTCCGCTACGGCAAGGGCAGCAACGCGATGAGCCTGCTGCAGACCATCGCCACCGACGGCGCCTCGCCGGTGCCGCGCTGGCGGCAGGCCGTCGGCTTCATGGTCAAGCACCCGCTCCAGACGGCGAAGCTGCTCAACGGCTACCGCTGGAGCGAGCGCACGGTGATCCTGCTGGTGATGCAGAGCCTCGACAACTCGATCACGACGTACACGAAGCGCGGCCTGTTCGGCCGGCGCAAGTACACCTCGAAGCAGGGCCACGGCGAGCCGAACCCGAGCTTCATCCCGGCGGGCCACGAGGCCAACGAGCGCACGGCCGACCGCATCGGCGGCCTCGCGGGCGGCACCTGGGGCGAGATCTTCGACATCCCGCTGACGGCCCACTTCATCGGCGGCGTCCCGATCGGCGCCACGACGGACGAGGGCGTGATCGACCCGTACCACCGGGTCTTCGGCTACCCGGGCCTGTCGGTGGTCGACGGCGCGGCGATCACGGCCAACCTCGGCGTGAACCCGTCCCTGACGATCACGGCCCAGGCGGAGCGGGCGTTCTCGTTCTGGCCGAACAAGGGCGAACCGGACGAGCGCCCCGCACAGGACGTGCCGTACGTGCGGCTGGAGCCGATCGCGCCGAAGAACCCGGCCGTCCCGGCGGACGCCCCGGCGGCCCTTCGGCGGTCCTAGACTCGGGCCCGTGACGACGGCATCGGAACAGGCATCCGGGAAGGCACACGCGCTGCTCGACGGTGTGCGGCGGCTCGACGACGAATGGGCCCGTGTGGCCGGCGGGCTCGGTGAGCCCGAACTGCGCGCGCCGAGTGCGTTGCCCGGCTGGACGCGGGCGCACGTCGTGGCGCACGTCGCGCGCAACGCCGATGGCCTGCGCAACCTGCTGACCTGGGCGAACACCGGTGCCGAGACGCCGATGTACGCCAGCCCCGAGGCGCGCGAGACGGACATCGAGGCCGGTGCGCGGCAGGCGGTGCCGGACATCCTCGCGGACTTCGTCGCGTCGGCCGGGCGGTTCGAGCAGTACGCCGCGGCCATGCCGGACGACGCGTGGGCGCGCGAGGCCCGCAACCGCCAAGGCGGGCCCGTGACCGGCGCCGTCGTCGCGCGGATGCGGCTGTCCGAGCTGACCATCCACCTCGCCGACCTGGGGATCGGGCCCGACCTCGACCAGGTGCTGGCCCTGCTCGGCCCGCTCACCGAGGACGTCGTCCAGCACGCGATCACCTCGCGCGGTGCCCACCTGCCGGCGTTGCGCCTGGTCACCGACGGCTTCGAGTGGACGATGGGCGACGCGCCGAAGGAGACCGTCACGGGCACGCCCGGCGCGCTGCTGGCCTGGCTGAGCGGCCGGTCCGACGGGTCCGCCTTGGACGGTGCCGTGCCGCGCGTTCCCGCCTGGTCCTGAACGCGCCGCGGCGCGGGCGCGTGTACCCATCGAGCCGGGGCGGCTCAGCGTGTTGATGTTCTCCGGCGGACCTAGACTGGCCGCGCCGGGTGCTTCCCCCGGGGCTGAGGAGTCCGATGTGGACAGCGAGCAGGACGCGGGACAACCCGCCGGACAGCCGGACGTCTACCCCCGTATGGACCTGGACCGAAGGGCGTTCCTCCGGATCGCGGGCGTTTCGGCGGTAGGCGCGGTCGCCGCGGCTTGCTCGACCGGCGGCAGCCCGGTGCCCGTGGGCTCGACCGCGCCCACCACCGCGCCCCCGGCCTCGCCGACGACCAGCAGGCCGCCGACCGGGCCGCCGAACTGGGACGACCTGCGCACCCGGCTGACCGGTGGCCTCCTCCGCCCGGGCGACGACGACTACGAGACCGCCAAGCACGCCTTCAACCCGCTCTTCGACGGCCGCAACCCCGTCGCGGTGGCCCAGGCCTCGACCGCCCAGGACGTGCAGGCGTGCGTCCAGGCCATCGCCGGCCGCGTGAGCATCGCCGCGCGCAGCGGCGGGCACAGCTACGCCGGGTACTCCGTGCCCGAGGGCGGGATGGTCATCGACCTGTCCGCGATGAACAAGGTGGAAGTCCAGGGCACCAAGGCCGTGATCGGTGCCGGCGCGAAGCTCAAGGACGTCTACGCGGCGCTCGGCGCGGCCGGGCGCGCGTTGCCCGCCGGGTCCTGCCCGACGGTCGGGATCGCCGGGCTGACCCTCGGCGGCGGCATCGGCGTGCTCGCCCGCAAGTACGGCCTGACCTGCGACCACCTCAGCTCCGCCAAGGTCGTCACGGCCGACGGCAAGCTCGTGACGGCGTCCGCGACGTCCGAGCCGGACCTGTTCTGGGCGCTGCGCGGCGGCGGTGGCGGCAACTTCGGCGTCGTCACCGAGTTCACCTTCGACACCGATCCGGCGCCGAACCTGACCGTGTTTTCGCTGCACTTCCCGGTCGGTTCGGCGGCCGACGTGCTCAACGCGTGGCAGCAGTGGATTCCCGCGATGCCGCCGGAGCTGTGGGCGAACCTGGTCGTTTCGGGCGGTTCGCCGGTCCAGTGCCGGGTCGGCGGCTGCTACGTCGGCGGTGCGTCCGGGCTGAACACGCTGCTGAACAACCTGACGACCAACGCCGGCGCGAAGCCGACGCAGCGCACCGTCCGCAGCCTCGACTACCTCGGCGCCATGAAGTACTTCGAGGGCAGCTCGGACCGCCAGTCGTTCCTCGGGTCGTCGCGGATCATCACGGCCCCGGTCGACGCGGCCAAGGTCGTCGCACTCGCCACCGGCCGCGCCGGCACCGACCTGCTCATCGACGGCCTCGGCGGCAAGGTCGGCGAACCGGCCAAGAACGCCACCGCGTTCTGGCACCGCGACGCGCTGGCCAGCGTGCAGGTCTACGCGCAGGCGACGGCGAAGAACCAGGCCAAGGTGAGCCAGTCCGTCGCCGACGTCGTCGCGGGCCTCGCCGCGGCCGGCGCGGGCGGCGGCTACGTCAACTACATCGACCCGGCCCTGCCCGACTGGAAGACCGCCTACTACGGCGACAACGTCAACCGGCTGCAGGACGTCGCGAAGAAGTACGACCCCTTCAACGTCTTCCGGTTCGGGCAGGGCATCCAGGTCTGAGTCAGAGGTCGATGCCGGTGAACACCGTGACGCGCTCCTCGGTGAGGTCGTGCATCGCGGCGAGCACGCCCTCGCGGCCGGCGCCGGAGCCCTTGACGCCGCCGTAGGGCATCTGGTCGGCGCGGTAGGACGGCACGTCGCCGATGATCACGCCGCCGACCTCCAGCTCGGCCGACGCGTGGAAGGCCAGCTGGACGTCGGTGGTGAAGACACCGGCCTGCAGCCCGTACGCGGAGTCGTTGACCGACCGGAAGGCCTCGTCCACACCGTCCACAACGGACACCGCGAGCACCGGGCCGAAGATCTCCTCGGCCCACGCCTTCGTGTCCGGCGGGACGTCGGTGAGCAGCGTGGGGGCGACGGTCGCGCCGTCCCGCGTGCCGCCGGTGAGCAGCTTCGCACCCGCCGCGACGGCCTCGTCGACCCACGCGACGATCCGCTCGGCGGCGGCCTCGTCGACGACCGGGCCGACGTCGGTGTTGCGGTCGTACGGGTCGCCGGTCCGCTGCGACTGCACGGCTTCCAGCAGCTCCGGCACGAACTCGCCGGCGATCGCGGCGTCCACGATCACCCGCTGCACGGCGATGCAGGACTGCCCGGCCTGGTAGTTGCCGAAGGTGGCGATGCGGTGCGCGGCGCCTTCGGGGTCGGGCCAGTCGCGCAGCACGACGGCCGCCGCGTTGCCGCCGAGCTCGAGCACGACGTGCTTGCGCGGCGCGGCGTCGCGGATCGACCAGCCGACCGGGCCGGAGCCGGTGAACGACACGACCGGCAGCCGCGGGTCGGCGACGAGCGCCTGCGTTTCCTCGTTTCCCAGTGGCAGCACGGAAAACGCGCCCTCGGGCAGGTCCGTCTCGGCCAGGATCTCGCCCAGGATCAACGACGAGAGCGGCGTCCGCGGCGCGGGCTTGACGATGATCGGCGCGCCGATCGCGAGGGCCGGCGCGACCTTGTGCGCCACCAGGTTGAGCGGGAAGTTGAACGGCGCGATGCCGAGCACCGGCCCGCGCGGGACGCGGCGGGTCAGCGCCAGCCGGGCCTCGCCCGCGGGGTCCGTGTCGAGCCGCTGGACCTCGCCGGTGAAGCGGCGGGCCTCCTCGGCGGCGATGCGGAACACCGACACCGCGCGGTTCACCTCGGCCTCGGCCCACTTCAGCGGCTTGCCGTTCTCCGCCGTGATCACCTCGGCGATCTCGTCGGCGCGGGCGGCGAGGACCCGGGAGACGTGCTCGAGCGCGCCGGCCCGGACGTGCGCGGGCAGCCGTCGCAGCTCCTTCGCGCTCGCCACCGCGGCGACGACCGCGCGCTCGACCTGCTCCGGCCCGGGAACCGCGACCGTAGCGACCTCGCTGCCGTCGTACGGGTGGTGCACGACGAGGGTGGTCGCGCCCGGTTCGGGGCGGCCGGCGATCCAGGCGGGGCGCGGCTCGGGGGTGATCATGTCCATGCGTACCAACGTAATCCGGGTGGGGGTCCGGCCGAGTCGCACCCCGCCCACCCCCACCCGGACGGGTCACGGCTTGATGAGCACCTTCAGCGCCTCGCGGCCGGCCATGGCCCGGTAGCCGTCCGGGACGCCTTCGACGTCGATGGTCCGGTCGAAGACCCTGCCGGGCTGGTACTTGCCGTCGAGGACGTCCGGCAGCAGCTCGGGGATGTAGTGCCGGGCCGGCGCGACCCCGCCGGTGACGGTGACGTTGCGGCGGAACACGCCCACGCCGATCGGGCCCTCGTCGTACTGCGGCAGGCCGACGCGGCTGACCGCGCCACCCGCCCGCACGGCCCCGATGCCCATCTCGAACGCGCCCTTGGTGCCGACGCACTCGAGCACGGCGTGCGTCCCGTGCCCGCCGGTCAGCTCGCGGACCTTCTCGACGCCTTCGTCACCGCGCTCGGCGACGACGTCGGTCGCGCCGAACTCGCGGCCGAGGTCGGTGCGCGCCTGGTGGCGTCCCATGAGGACGATCCGGTCGGCGCCGAGCCGCTTCGCCGCGAGGACGGCGGAGAGGCCGACGGCGCCGTCGCCGATGACGGTGACGTTCTGGCCCGCGCTCACGCGCGCCTTCACCGCGGCGTGGTGACCGGTCGAGAAGACGTCCGACAGCGTGAGGAACGACGAGAGCAGCGCGTCGTCCTCGGTGTGCGGGAGCTTGACCAGGGTGCCGTCGGCCTGCGGCACGCGCACGGCCTCGCCCTGCCCGCCGTCGACGCCCTTCGAGCCCCAGCCGCCGCCGTGCAGGCAGGACGTCTGGAGGCCTTCCCGGCAGAACTCGCAGGTGTTGTCGGAGTAGAGGAACGGCGCGACGGCGAGGTCGCCCTTCGCGACGGTCGTGACGTCGGCGCCGGTCTCCTCGACGATGCCGAGGAACTCGTGCCCGATGCGGCGGCCGTGCTCGCTCGGCTTCATGTCGGCGTAGGGCCAGAGGTCGCTGCCGCAGATGCAGGACCGCACGACGCGCAGGACGACGTCGGTGGGCTCGACCAGCTTCGGGTCGGGGACGGTTTCCACCCGCACGTCGCCGGCGCCGTAGATGACTGTCGCTCGCATGCAGGTGCCTTTCTCGGGTGGAACGTGACAAACGTCGGGGGTGCGACCACGTCGTCGCCCCTAGATTTTCCGTCATGACCACTCGCGCCGCAGCTCGCAACCCGTTCGGGGCCCTCGCCACCGGTCCCCGCCTGCCGGTGCTGACGGGCGTGGTCTTCCTGGTGACGCTGGCGTGCGGGATCGCGCAGCTGGTGCACCCGCCGCTGTACGACCACGTCGTGCGCGACGCCGCGCGCATCAATGATGGCGAGTGGTACCGCCTGCTCACCGGCATGTTCTTCCAGGACGCCTGGGCGTTCGGCCTGGTCTCGAACCTGCTCTGGCTGGCGGTGTTCGGCACGCTCGCCGAGCGCGCCTTCGGCCGGTGGCGGTGGCTGGTGCTGTACTTCGGCTGCGGGTGGTTCGGGCAGTTCATGAGCTACGTCTGGCTCAACCCGGTCGGCGCGGGCAACTCGATGTGCGTCGCCGGCCTGCTCGGCGCGCTGGCCGCGCTGGTCATCGTGGCGTCACGCCGCTACGGCGTGGTGCTGCCCGTGCAGTTCCGGGTGCTGGCGTGGGCGTTGCCGGTGCTGGCCGTGGTCGACACGGTCGTCCACGACAACCACGGCGTGCCCTGCCTGCTGGGGATGGCGCTCGGCTTCGTGCTCCTGCCGCGGCCCGTCGTGAGTGTTTAGGGCGGTTCTAACCGCCTTAAACACTCACGACTCAGTCCGGGTAGTGACCGCCGAGCTGACGCCAGTGCGCGACCAGGTGCGGCTGCACGGGCACGGCGAGGATCTCGGCGAGGTCCGCCTCGGCCTTGCGCGCGGCTTCCTCGGTGCGGTCCCAGTCCTGGGCTTCCCACCGGGTGTCCGAGCCGAGCACCCCCACCGGCTGCCCGCCCGCGCCGCTGCGCAGCTCCGCCCGGGCGTGGGCGGCGGCGATCCGGTCGCAGCGCAGCTCGTCGGCCCGGCCCAGGTCCTCGGTGTGCCGGGCGTCGAGGACGATCCCGCTGCCCGAGCGCACGCCATGCCGGACGGCGATCCGCAGGAGGTCGTTGCTGAACGCCCGCGTCTCGGCGGGCACCCACGACAGCCGTTCCCAATCGGGCGGCGGCTGGTCGTCGGCGCGGCAGACCGCGTACCCGGGCACGTCACACCAGGTCAGCCGGCCGGACGGGCGGAGTCGGTAGAGCATGCGCGGGTCCCCCTCGGCGGCGGTCCCGGTCGGAGCCACCTTCCACCCGTTGAGTCGCACCGGCGGTGACTCGGCGTTACAAGGATCTTCGGTCAGCGGTTGCGGTAGAGGTCGCGCAGCAGCAGGACCTCGGCGCCGTGGTGGAGGGTCTCGCGGTTGATGTGCAGGACCAGCGTGGCCAGCGGTTCCGCGGCGTACGGGCCCTCCGCCGGGCCGCACGGCCGGGCGAGGCCCTCGGCGTCCAGCGCGCGCACACCCGCGATCCAGCGGCCGTACAGCTCGTCGAGCTGGGCCAGCGCCTCGGCGGCCGTTCCCGGGTAGACGTAGGAGTCGTAGTCCATCGCCGGACCGCCGAAGTGGGACGCCGTCCGCATGCCCAGCACGCCGACCAGGATGTGGTTGAGCCGCCAGGCGATCGTCGTGACCGGGGGCGGTTCGGGCGCGGGGTGGGCGAAGTCGATGGTGAACTCGCCCGAGCCGGGTTCGTCGTCCGACTTGCGCGGCCGCACCGTCCAGCAGCCCGGCACCGGCTCCCACAGGTACTCGTCGTCCGTGAGGCCGTCGAGCTTCGGGCGGAAGAAGTTCTGCCAGTGGAAGTCGAGCTGGTCGGCGAGCTGGGTGGTCCAATCGACGGTCATGCCGCAGACCGTAGAGCCTTTCGCGGACAGCGGCTGTCCTCGTTCGACGGTGGGGGCGGGGCCCGGGTGACCCGGCCCACCTGGGACGATGGAGGCGAATCCCACCGTCGCCAGGAGGTTCCCAGGTGCCCAGTCCCACCGGTCCGGTTCTCGTCGTGGACTTCGGGGCGCAGTACGCGCAGCTGATCGCCCGGCGCGTCCGGGAGGCGCAGATCTACTCGGAGGTCGTGCCGCACAACGCGTCCGTCGAAGAGCTCCTCGCGAAGAACCCCTCGGCGATCATCCTGTCCGGCGGCCCCTCGAGTGTGTACGCCGAAGGCGCCCCGAGCATGGACCCGAAGCTCACCGAAGCGGGCGTCCCGATCTTCGGCATCTGCTACGGCCACCAGCTGCTCGCCAGCGCGCTCGGCGGCGTCGTCGAGCCGACCGGCGTCCGCGAGTTCGGCCGCACCGAGGTCCGCGTCACCGGCGACGGCGGGGTCCTGCACGCCGGCCTGCCCGCGCGCCAGCCCGCCTGGATGAGCCACAACGACAGCGTCACCAAGGCCCCGGAGGGCTCGGTCGTCACGGCCTCCTCCGACGGCGCCGTGGTCGCCGGCTTCGAAGACGTCGAGCGCCGCTTCGCCGGCGTCCAGTACCACCCCGAGGTCGCGCACTCGCCGCACGGCCAGGAGGTGCTGCGCCGCTTCCTGCACGACATCGCGGGCATCAAGCCGCAGTGGACGACGTCGTCGATCGTCGAAGAGCAGGTCCAGCGGATCACCGAGCAGGTCGGCGACGGCCGCGCGATCTGCGGCCTGTCCGGCGGCGTCGACTCCGCCGTCGCCGCCGCGCTGGTGCAGCGCGCCATCGGTGACAGGCTGACCTGCGTGTTCGTCGACCACGGCCTGCTGCGGGCGGGGGAGCGCACCCAGGTCGAGCAGGACTTCGTCGCCGCCACCGGCGTCAACCTGGTCACCGTCGACGCCCGCGACCGCTTCCTCGACGCGCTCGCCGGCGTCACCGACCCGGAGCAGAAGCGCAAGATCATCGGCCGCGAGTTCATCCGCGTCTTCGAGCAGGCCGAGCGCGACCTCAAGGCCGAGGGCGACTACCGCTTCCTGGTCCAGGGCACGCTCTACCCGGACGTCGTCGAGTCCGGCGGCGGCGAGGGCACGGCCAACATCAAGAGCCACCACAACGTCGGCGGCCTGCCGGACGACCTGCAGTTCGAGCTCGTCGAGCCGCTGCGGCTGCTGTTCAAGGACGAGGTCCGCAAGGTCGGCACCGAGCTGGGCCTGCCGGAGACGATCGTCCAGCGCCAGCCGTTCCCCGGCCCCGGCCTGGGCATCCGCATCATCGGCGCGGTCGACGCCGAGCGCCTCGAGACCCTGCGCGCGGCCGACCTGATCGCCCGCGAGGAGCTGACGGCGGCCGGGCTGGACCGCAGCATCTGGCAGTGCCCGGTGGTGCTGCTGGCCGACGTCCGCAGCGTCGGCGTCCAGGGTGACGGCCGCACGTACGGCCACCCGATCGTCCTGCGTCCGGTGTCGTCCGAGGACGCGATGACCGCGGACTGGACGCGCCTGCCGTACGAGGTCCTGGAGCGGATCTCGACCCGCATCACCAACGAGGTCGCGGAGGTCAACCGGGTGGTCCTGGACGTCACGTCCAAGCCGCCGGGCACGATCGAGTGGGAGTAAGGCCTTTAGACGGACTCGAGGCCCCGGCGTGGGATCCGGGGCCTCGAGAGAGTGGTGTGTTTTGGCTCAGCGTCGGCGTTTGCCGCCGAACGACGCGCCCAGGAGCATCAGCCCCACGAACACCGCGCCGCCCGCGATCACCCAGCGGAAGTCGAAGTGCGGCAGCCAGCTCGCGCCGTCCGAGAGGACGTACGCCGAGATCAGCAGCGTCGCGACCCCGACGATCAGGGTGAAGAAGTCCACGCCGCGCCGCGCGGGCGCCGCCTCGGCGGGATTGTCGTAGGCGTAAGGGTTCTGGTCAGCCACGGCGCACCTCCACGTCGCCCACAGTGTTCGACACGTGCAGGGTGATCTTCTGGCCGCCGACGCCGTCGGTGCCGTAGTCCGTCCCGGTCAGCGAGTCCTGGCTGATGCCGTCCGTCGACCGGTTGAAGCACTCCGCCGTACCGGCGCCGGTACGGCAGTCGAACGTGACGTCCGCCGTGTCCGGCACGGTGATCGTCGAGTTGCCGGCGCCGTTGACCACGTTCGTGGTGATCGGCGAACCGATGGGCAGCTTGGTCAGGTCGAGGTCGATGTCGCCCGCCGCGTGCTGGTAGAGCGGCTTGACGTCGGTCGCCACGACGGGCGTCAGGTTGAGGTCGCCGGCACCGCCGCGGAAGTCGAAGTTCTGGAACGGCGCCGTCGTCAGGATCATCCCGACGATCGCCAGCGGCACCGCGAGCCCGATCAGGCCCCGCCCGCCGCGGACGAACGCGCCGGTGACCAGGCCGATCCCGACCACCCCGAGCACCAGCCCGATGATGTGCTGCGCGGAGAACCAGGTGACGCCGTTGAGGTTCGCGAGCACGCCGCCACCGGCGGTCACGACGGCCAGGCCGAACGTCGCCGAGCCCACCTTCGAGCGGTGGCGGGGCACAGGTGCCTTGAACGCCTTGGGCGGCACGGGCGGCGGCGGTTCCCGGTAGGACGGTGCGTCGGGCAGGTCCCAGCCGGCCGGGTCGGCGGCGAGGGGGTCCCAGCCCCGCTGGGACGGCGACTGCGCTTCGGCGGTCGCGGTGTCGGTCATGGTGAAGGCTCCGTTCCCGGTGAAGGCCGCGGCCGGCGACCGCGGCGTGACCGGGGCCGGCCGGTTCTCGTGACCCCGGCTGCGGTGCAGCAGGTAGAGCGCGATGCCGAGCAGCGCGAAGCTGATGAGGCCGCCGCCGTCGAACCACGAGCCGCTGAAGCTCCCGCCGACGCTCACGACGGTCAGGATCGACAGCACCACGGCGAAGGCGGGCGACACCGACGAGCGCCCCCGCCCGATCAGCCCTTCGAAGCCCGAGACGTCGTCGCTCTCGCCGGGCAGGAACAGCCACCCCAGCAGGTAGAAGGTCACCCCGAAGCCACCGAAGATCGTCGCGACCACCAGGGCGACCCGCACCACGACGGGATCGATCCCGTACCGGTTCCCGATCGCCGCGGCCACCCCGGCGACCTTGCGCCCACCGTGCGGCCGCCGCGGCCGGCTGCCCCAGAAGTCCTTGACGGTCTCCTCGAAGCCGTTCAACGGACTCGGCTTCGGTGCCCGTGTCTCACTCGCACCACTCATAGGCCAAAGCATGCGCGACGGCGGTCCCGGAGACATCCGGGAAGGACCCTGATTCTCCCCGGAGAAGGTCCCCCGAGGCCGCCCACTGGCTTTCGCCTCGTCGGGCGTTCCGCGGGCTGGAAGGGCGTCGATCCACCGGATCAGGGGGTTTCCCCGATGCATCCCCACGTCCGCGCGTGTGACCATGGACGGCGTGCAGGAGTCCCACGACCAGGTCGTCGTCCCCGAGACGGTGACGCAGGCCGTCACCGTCCCGCCCTCGCCGAAGATGTTCCGGCGCCGGTCCGGGCGGGCGATCGCCGGCGTCGCCGGTGGTCTCGCCGATCACCTCGGCGTGCCCGTTGTCTGGGTGCGGACCGGGTTCGCGTTGCTGGCCGCCCTCAACGGCGCCGGTCTGCTCGCGTACGGCCTGCTCTGGGTGTTCGTCCAGCAGCAGTCCGAAGAAACCGCGAGGACGCCGACGTCGAAAGAGCGTCAGCAGGCGTTCGGGCTGATCGCGCTGGGTGTCGGTCTCGCCGTCGCCAGCGGGACGCTCACCGGGTTCATCAGCGGCTGGGTCGCCGTGCCGCTCGCCGTCGCCATGATCGGTGCGGCCGTCGTCTGGCGGGAGGCCGACGAGTCGCAGCGCCGTCGCTGGCGCACCGGCGCGAAGGACAGCGTCGCCGGCGCCTTCCTCGGGGGCGGCGGCTGGTCGGCGGCCATCCGGATCGTCGCCGGCGTCGCGCTGGTGATCACCGGCATCGGCGTCGTCGTGCTCCGCAGCGGCAGCCTCGACCAGGTCCAGTTCGCGCTGATCGCGGTGATCGCGACGCTGATCGGCGTCGCCGTGCTGACCGTGCCGTTCTGGCTGCGGCTGGTCCGCGACCTGTCCGACGAGCGCAAGGCCCGCATCCGCACCGACGAACGTGCCGAGATCGCCGCCCACCTGCACGACTCCGTGCTGCAGACGCTGGCGCTGATCCAGAAGCAGAGCGAGCAGCCGCGCGAGGTCGCGCGCCTCGCCCGCAGCCAGGAACGTGAACTGCGCGGCTGGCTCTACGGCCCGAACGGCTACGGCAAGCCCGTCGAGAAGACCGCCGAAGGTGAAGAGACCCAGACTTCGGGACAGCTGTCCGAAGCGCTCGCGACGGCGTGCGGCGAGGTCGAGGACACCTTCGCGATCTCCGTCGGCCAGGTCGTGGTCGGCGACGCCGAGCTGGACGAGGCGCTGATCGCCCTGGTCCAGGCCGCGCGCGAGGCGATCGTCAACGCCGCCAAGCACGCCGGGGTCGAAGAGGTCAGCGTCTACGCCGAGGTCGAGCCGACGTCGGTCACCGTGTTCGTCCGCGACCGTGGCAAGGGCTTCGACCCGGACGTCGTCCCGGGCGACCGCCACGGCCTCGCCGACTCGATCCGCGGCCGGATGACCCGCCACGGCGGCACGTGCAAGCTGCGGACGGCGCCGGGCGAGGGCACCGAAGTGCAGCTCGCCATGCCGGTGAAAGCGGGCAAGGGGGCGGCGTGAGGCGGCTATGCTCGGGGGCCAGGGCCAGTGAGGGAGAGTCGTGACGGATAGCAAGCGGGAACCGGTCAAGGTCTTCCTCGTCGACGACCACGCGTTGTTCCGCGCGGGCGTCCGCACCGAGCTCGACTCGATCACGGACGAGGTCCGCGTGGTCGGCGAGGCCGGTTCGGTCGCCGAGGCGGTGGCCGGGATCGCCCGGACGAAGCCCCAGGTGGTGCTGCTGGACGTCCACATGCCCGACGGCGGCGGCGCCGAGGTGCTGCGCCGGGTCCGCCCGGAGCTGCCGGACACCGTGTTCCTGGCGCTCTCGGTGTCGGATGCGGCGGAAGACGTCATCGCGGTCATCCGCGCCGGCGCCCGCGGCTACGTCACGAAGACGATCTCGTCGAAGGAACTGGTCCGCGCGGTGGTCCGCGTCTCGGACGGCGACGCGGTGTTCTCCCCGCGGCTGGCCGGGTTCGTGCTGGACGCCTTCGCCGACCGCCCGGGTTCGGCCCCGATCAACGACCCCGAGCTGGACCTGCTGACCCCCCGCGAGCGCGACGTCTTGCGGCTGCTGGCCCGCGGGTACGCGTACAAGGAGATCGCGTCGGAGCTGTTCATCTCGGTGAAGACGGTCGAGACGCACGTGTCGAGCGTCCTGCGGAAGACCCAGCTGTCGAACCGCTACGAGCTGTCCCGCTGGGCCTCCGACCGCCGCCTGGTCTGAGTCCGAGTCGCCGGTCGGACCGCCTCAGTCCGCCAGAGGAGCGAGAGGCCTGGACGTGCGGCCGGTGGTGTCGTCACCAAGCCCATCCGCTTGGTCACCGGGCTCCTCCAGGACCCCTCGCTCCGGCTTCTGGAGCCGGGTCAACGCGACGCCGCCGAGGACGACGGCCATTCCCGCGATCACCCGCAGGTTCAGCTGCTCGCCCAGGAACACCGCGCCCAGCAGCACCGAGACCACCGGCAGCAGGTAGCCGACCACCGAGGCCGCCACCGCGCCTTCGCTCGCCAGCAGCTGGTAGTTCAGCGCGAACGCGATGCCCGTCGAACCGATGCCGAGCACCAGCATCGCGAGCAGCGGGCCCACCGAGAAGTGCACCGGCGTGAACCCGCCCGCCGGCAGCGCCAGCAGCAGGAACCCGCTCGCGATCAGCATCTGCCCGGCCGAGAGCGCGTACGGCGACAGCGGAGTCCCCGACAGGTACTTGCCCTCGTAGACGAACGCGAAGCCGTAGCTCGCCGCCGCCGCGAGGCAGGCCAGCGCGCCCCAGCTCAGCAGGCCCGACGCTTGCCAAGGCGCGAAGATCAGCAGGATCCCGCCGAGGCCCACGAGCAGCCCGGCCAGGCGCGTCCCGGTCATCCGCGACGACGTCCCCATCATCGGCGCCGCGAGCAGCACCCACAGCGGCGTCGTCGAGTTCAGGACGCCGGTGATGCCGGAGTCGACCGTCGTCTCGCCGATCGCGAAGAGCAGGAACGGCAGCGCGTTGTGGAAGAACGCCGCGACGGTCAGGTGCCCCCACGTCCGCCGGTCGCGCGGCAGCCGGGCCCGCTGCAGCTTGCACAGCAGCAGGAGCATGGCCGCGCCCAGCACGAGCCGCGCCAGGACCAGCTGCACCGGCGAGAACATCCCCAGCCCCAGCTTGATCCAGAAGAAACTCGAGCCCCACATCAGCGCCAGCGCGGCGATCCTGAGCAGGGTCTTCGTCTCGCCCACCCCTGTCCTCCTTCAACGATCATCGCCAGCTTCGCGCCCACGAGACGTAAGGACAAGCGCAAATAACTGCAGGAACACTTAAGCCGAGCTGTACGATCGGGGCCATGCTCGACGTCCGCCGCATGCAGGTCCTCCGCGCCGTGATCACCAGCGGGTCGATCACCGCCGCGGCCCGCAACCTGGGCTACACGCCGTCCGCGATCAGCCAGCAGCTGTCCGCGCTCGAACGCGAGGCGGGCACCGAGCTGCTCGAACGCGTCGGGCGCGGCGTCCGGCCGACACCGGCGGGCTCGCTGCTGTCCGAACACGCCGAGACGCTCAGCACCGAGCTCGCGCGGGCCGAGGCCGCGCTCACCGAGCTCAAGGAGGGCCGCATCGGCCGCATCACCATCCGCTACTTCGCGACGGCCGGCGCGTCGCTGGTCCCGCCCGCCATCGCCGCGGTGCGCCGCGAGCACCCCGGCGTGCGCCTCGACCTCAAGCTCGTCGAACCCCTGGACCCGCTGGCCGACGTCGAGTCGGGCGAGGCCGACGTCGCGATCACCGTCTTCCCGCGCAAGACCCCGCCCGGCAAGGGCGTCGAGCTGGTGCACCTGCTGGACGACCCGTACCGCGCTGTGCTGCCGAAGACCCACCCGCTGGCCCGCAAGCGCGTCATCGACCTGACGGAGTTCGCCGAGGAGCCGTGGGTCGGGGTCGACGGCATGCCCGGCGTCTGCCGCGACATCCTGCTCGGCGCGTGCGCGCAGGCCGGCTTCGCGCCGAACGTCGTCGTCGAGTCCGAGGACTACCAGACGGCGCAGGGGTTCGTGGCCGCCGGCATCGGCGTCGGGCTGATCCCGGAGCTCGGGCTCGGCTCGCAGCACCCCGGCGTGGTCGTGCGCAAGATCCGCCATCCGGAGCCGATCCGGGCGATCCACGCCGCCGTCGCGTCACGCGCCTGGGGGCACCCGGCCGTCCGCACACTGCTCGAAGCGATGCGCGCGGCGACCGCGAAAGTGGCTTAAACGAAGAACAGTTCCGAGACGAGGATGCCCACCAGCACGGCCGCGAGGATCGCGGCCACGGTGATCAGCGTCTTCTTCGACACCGGGAGGTTCCACTCGTCCGTGGCCGCCGTCTGCTGCGACGCCTGCGGAGCCGGCGACTGGGGAACCGGTGCGGGCACGTACTGCGTCGCCTGCTGGGACGGCGGCACCGGCTGCATCCGCTGCGTCTCCTCCGCCGAGGAGTAGCCGGGCGCGGGTGTGTTGAGCGGGATCTGCTGCTGGTACTGCGGTCCCGATGGCGGCAGCGGCAGCGGCGGTGCCGCGGGCGTGTGCGCGGGGTTGAAGGGCGGGGGCGGCGGGGGTGGCGGCGGCGGGATCCCGGGCGCGGTCGGCGGGATGAACGCCGTCTCCCGGCCTTCGGTGATCGCGCTCAGCGCCCGGACGGTGTCCGCCATCGTCGGCCGGGTCGCCGGGTCCGCGCGCAGCATCTTGCGCAGCGCCGCGGTGAGCACGCCGGCGTTCTGCGCCGGGCGCTCCGAAGACTGCCCGTCGTCGCCGAACGGCGGCACGCCCTCCACCGAGGTGTAGAGCGTCGAGCCGAGGGAGAAGACGTCCGCGGGCGGCGACGGCGGCAGGCCGCGCGCCACCTCGGGGGCCACGTACGCCGGGCTCGGCCCGCCGCCGCTGATGCCGATGTCGGTGAGCTTCACGCCGCCGTCGTCGGCGAGCAGCACGGTGCCCGGTTCGAGCGTGCGGTGCACGAACCCGGCCGCGTGGATCGCGGCGAGCGCGTTGCCGAGCTGGATCCCCAGCGCCGCCGCCTGGTCCGGGGTGAGCCGGCCGTGCTCGGCGAGGAACGTCGCCATGCTGCGCGACGGGATGTACTCCATCACCAGCCAGACATCCTGGCCCTCGGGCAGCACGTCGAACACCTTGATCGCGGACGCGTGCTCGATCCGGGCCGCGTCCTTGCCCTCCTGCATCGCGGCCGCGCGCGCCTGCTCGGCGCGGTCGCCGGCGCCGACCGGGAGGTACATCCGCTTCATCGCGACGGTGCGGAACAGCCGCGTGTCGAACGCCAGCCACACGATCCCGGCGCGGCCGCGGCCGATCGGCTGGTCCAGCCGGAACCGGCCGCCGACGATGGTGCCTTCAGAACTCAACACAAACCTCTGGTTACGGCGTGGTGGTAGGGGGCGGCGGCGTGGTGGTGGGAGCCTCGCTGGTCGTCGGCGGCTCGGAGGTGGGAGTCGTCGTCTTCGGCGTGGTCTTCGGAGTCGTCTGCTGCGGCTCGGTCTGCCGCTGCGTCGTCCGCTTCGACGACGAGGTTGCTTCCTCGGTCGTCGACGGCAGTGTCACCGTATCCGTCGGCTCTTCGGTCGTCGACGGCAGCGACTCCGACGTCGCGGCGACCGTCGGCTTGTTGCTCGACACCGGCGTCGCGGGCGCTTCCGGGTTGTTCGGGCTCAGCAGCCAGACGCCCAGCGCGACCAGGCCGATGACCACGATGCCGCCGATGATCGCCGGGCGCTTCCAGGCCCCGGGCTTGTCGTCGTCGTCCGGCGGCGGGCTCGCCTGCGGCCGCTGCCGTGGGGGAGGCGGCGGCGGGGCCGGCTCGTCGTCGAAGTCGTCGTACTGGTCGTCCGCGTACGGGTCCTGCTGGCCGTGCGGCGGCACGGGCACCGCGCGGGTCGCCGCGAGGCCGGGCGGGACGCCGCCGGTCGAGGCGTACCGGCGGTCCTCCGGGTACTGGTCGTACCCGTCGTAGTCGTCCTCGGGGTAGCCGGTGCCCTCGGCGTAGTCGTCATCGTCGTAGAACGGCACGGCCTGCGTCGGCGCCGCGCCGCCACCCAGCAGCGTGCCGGAGTGGCCCGCGGGGATCTCGTCGAACATCTGGGTCGCGCCGGGGTCGGCGAGGGCGGCCGCGCCGAGCACGCCGGCCGCGGGGGCCAGCACGGTCTCGTCGGCCGGGCCGCCGAGCGGCAGTTCGCCCCGCGCGACGGCGGCGAGCAGCTCCTCGCACTCCTCGGCGGTCGGCCGGTGCTCGATGTCCGGGTGCAGCAGCACGGCCAGGACGCTCGCCAGCGGCCCGGACTGGCGCGGCGGGTTGATCTGCCCGGCGGCGACGGCGTGCAGCAGGCTCAGCGTGTTCTCGGACAGGCCGAACGGCGGCTGGCCCTCGCACGCGGCGTAGAGCGTGGACCCGAGGGAGAACACGTCGGACTCCGGACCGGGATCACCCCCGATGGCGACCTCGGGAGCCAGGTACGCGGGCGTGCCGGCGATCATCCCGGTCTTGGTGACCGTGACGTCGTCCTTGGCGCGGGAGATGCCGAAGTCGGTGATCTTCACGACGCCGTTGCCGCCGAGCAGGATGTTGCCCGGCTTGATGTCGCGGTGCACGATGCCGACCGCGTGCGCCTCGCGCAGCGCCGCGGCGACCTGGGCGCCGATGCGCGCCACCTCGGTCGGCGGCAGCGTGCGGCGCTCCTGCAGCACGGCGGCCAGGCTGGTGGAGTTGAGGTACTCCATGATCAGGCACGGCTGGCCGTTGTCGTCGGTGACGACGTCGAACACGGAGATGGCGTTCGGGTGGTGCAGCCGGGCCGCGATCCGGCCCTCGCGCATGGTGCGCTGCCGGGCGTCCTCGGCGTCGTGCTCGTCCAGGTGGGAATGGAGCAGGAGCTGCTTGATGGCCACGGTGCGGCCCAGGACTTCGTCGTGCGCCTGCCAGACGGCCCCCATCGCGCCCGTGCCGATCCGGCCGTCGATGCGGTACCGACCGGCGACCAGGCGACCCTCGTCGCTCACGCGACCTCCCTTTGGGCTCCGACTTCACCAGGGCGTGAGGATGGGTTCCCGGTGACGCGGCCAGGCGCACGCCGCTTCGCTGGAGCGTATGCACATGTCGTGGGCTGTGTGCCGGCATTTCCGAGACCGACGCGTGACAAGGCTAGGCGCTCACTCTGCGCACACGAATCCGGTACAGGCACTTGAACCACGGGTGAAGGAGTGATCGCGCTGGGCTACATGTATTGGGCGGACACGAGCTCGGCTTCGGTGATCAACCCACCCGTGTCGGCGACCCGGAACAGCTGGGTCACGCGCACCAGCGCGCCGTCCGGCCGGTGGAGCGTGGCGACCGCGACGATCGAGCCGTCCGGCTTGATCTGCGTGTCGGCTTCCTGGACGTCGATGGCGTCCATCGCGCTCCAGGTGCGGACGAGCTCTCCGGCCGCGCCGTCGGCCAGCGTCGGGCTCAGCAGGGCCAGCGCGCCGTCCGAGTTCTTGGCGATCGCGGCGTAGAAGTTCTTGACGGCCTGGATCTTCCGGGTGGCGCTGCGCGGATCGGCCGCCGCGTCCGGCACCGTGGTGTCGGACTTCGGGGCCGCCTGCGGCTGCGGGCTGCCACCGGACGTCGACTCCTGGGCCGACGGCGCGCCGCCGGAGTGCGTGCCCTGCGGCGTGGTCGGGCCGGACTGCTCCGGCGCCCCGCCACCGGCCTGGCGCTGCGGGACGGCGAGGCCGCCGAGCTCCGCGGCGCCGGTGAAGTCGGCCGGCGTGGCCGCGTCGCCCGCGGAGACGGCACGGTGCGCGCTGGTCAGCATGGGTGCGGCGATGACGGCCCCGGCGACGAGCGCGCCGGCCGCGAGGAGCCCGGCCAGCTTGGCCCGGCGGGCGAAGCGGCTCTCCGGCTCACCCTGGTCAACGGCCTGCTCGGCGTCGCGGACCGGTTCCGGGCGCGGCGGCAGGAACTTCTGCGGATCACGGAAGACCTGCTCGAGATAGTCGCGATCGGCGTCACCGACGCCGTCGAGAATCTCGGCCGGGATCACGTCCTCGACGCGGACGGCGTTGGGTGCCTCACGCCGAGTGCGCTGCCGATCAAGCACGAAAGTCCTCGCTCTGGGTTCCGGGGACGGGCACTCGGCCGTTCGGCCGGATGTCCGTTGCTCCGGATGGCCGACTTGTGACCGGATCCGGAGCCGCTGTCGCCAGGTAACCCTGTGCGGACGGCAATCGCCAGGCTCTGTCGCCGGAATGCCGTCGCGATACGACGAGCGGCAGCTTATGTCACCCACCCGGACCAGGCATAACCGCTGGGCGCACCGCACGTGCATCGGAACGGGCGAACCGCACGTGCAAGATCGACTACTGACCGTCGCTACTGATCTTGTCGCCGTCCCCGAACGTCAGCGTGCGCTCCTCGATCGTCTTGGTCCCGTCATCGTGCGTGATCTCGACGGTGTTCACCGTGACGCCGCGCTGCTGGTCGATGCTGACCTTCTTGACCTCGAAGTACGCGATGCCGGCGTACCGCTCGGCGAGCGCGTGCGGGCCCTGGTCGTGCAGCTCGCCGGTGGTCACCGTCGACGCCGTGCCGGGGTCGGTCGTGACCGTGTTGAAGAACTTCTCCGAGTTGTCGCCCAGCGTCTGGACGTCGGGCGGAAAGGAGTACCACCACGGCGCTTTCACCGGGGTTTCGCGCTCGGCCGCGGTGACCGGCGGCTTCTGCGGGAGGCCGCTCGTCGTGGCCGTGTCGCCGGTGGTCGTCGACCCCGAAGAGCCCGAAGAGTGTTCGGGGGGCGGCGGGACCGTGCCGTCGACCGGCCCGGCGCCCCCGCCGCTGCTCGTCCTGGTCGCGTCGTCCTGCTGCTGTGGCGAAGTGCTGTCGGGGCCGGCCGCGGACGCGCCCGGGCGGGAGGTCGGCTGCTGCTGCCGGTCGCCGCCGCCGTTCACCGGGTCGTCGACCGTCGGCGCGCCCTGGTAACCCGGCCACGCGCCTTGGACGGCCTGGTCCATCGGTGGTTTGCCCATCAGGAAGGACCCGGCGAACAGCAGGCCGACGACCACGGCACCGGACGCGCCCGTGGCGAACCAGGCCGCCTTCCGCCACGTCTTCGGCGGGGTCACCGACGCGGGCACCGAGCCGATGGTGAAGCCGCCGAGCCCGTCGATGGCGTCGATCGGCGGGGCGGCGTAGATCCGGACCTCGTCGTCGTCGGGCTCCGGGCAGCGCGGCTTCGGGGTGGCGAGCGACACCCGGGTGCGCCGGGCGGCCTGTTCCGCGCGGGACTCGGTGTCGGGCATCGAGACGGGTCCCGTTCCCGGGCCCGGGTCGCCGAAGTCGGGGGCAGCGGGGATCTCGGGTGCTTCGGTCAGCGGCAGGTTTCCTTGCGCGGCGGGGAAGAGCGCGGGCCGCCGGTCGCGCGGCTGGGGCAGCAGCGGCCGACTGGGCTGGGGGAGCGGGAGCGAGCCGGACACCGGCACGTCGATCGGCGCCGTGTCGTCCGCGCAGTGCCGCACGGGGCGGTACGGCGGCGCCGTCGGCGTCCAGCCGTCGGTGACGCCCTGCCGGTGCCGTCCGGGGTGCGCGGGGGCGGTGCCGCGGCCGTGGAACTCCGTGCCGTTGCTCATGCGGACTCGACCACCCGCCGGTCCGGGTCTGACGCCGGCCGGGGCCGGGTCAACCCGAACGGAGCACCCTCACGCGCGGAATCCTGTTCGGAATCCTGCGCAGATGCACGCGCATGCGAGAATGGACGCGCGGGGCCAGTGCCCCCGCGCGCCTTCCGGGCGTCGCCCGACCCAGGCGCAAGGGTCCTCACGGCGTCAACCCTAGGAGCATCCGGCGTAGAAAGTCGCCCCCAAACCTGCAAGTTGCAGAGGTTTCACTCGGTCGGGCGCGACCGAAAGGGGGAGACGGGCGCTGCGAAACTTCACGCAGCGCGATCGCCGCAGCTCAACGGGATTCAGCCGCCGGTGCGGTAGCGATCCCGGGTCGACTGCAGCGCCTTCGTGGCCACCACGCCGCTACCCGCAGCGACGATGATGGCGAAGATGTCGAGCGTCGGTCCCCCGGCCGTGAGCAGCCAGGCGAACAGTGACGCCGCAGTGGTACCGCCGGCAACCGCCCACCGGCCGCGGACGTACTGCGCGACCGGAGCACCGCCGGCACGCTTACCCGCCGCGTTGTTGAGCAGGGCCAGATAACCCACATGGCCCAGTGCGGCCAGCACGCTCGCGAGAGCGACGATGACGGCGATGAGGTTCACGATCCAGTCCATGGCCCCAGTCTGCCCGTACCAGGGCCACCGGTGCCTCGGGGAAGACCCCGAATTCGGTCAACCGTTACCGGCCGAGCCGCCCGCGGCCCAGGTTCAGCAGCGCCATGGCCAGCTGACGGCCGTCAGGACCCAGCTCGCGGTAGCGCGCGAGGACGTCCATCTCGCGGTTGTAGACGATGCGCGTGCCGCCGGCGGCCATCCGCGCCGCCCCGATCGTCTTGGACACCTCGACCCGGCGCTTCACCAGCCGCAGGATCTCCTTGTCGAGCCAGTCGATCTCCTGCCGCAGCGACGCGATGTCGTCACCGGCGGGAGTGTCCTCGGCGGGCTGGCCGTCGGCGTTCGTCGCTTGTGCGTTCATCGGGAACCTCTTCCTTGAAGCCCGGATCCGGCCCCAGGGACGGCGACAGCCCCGGGTCCGTGGACTCCGGGGCTGGCGTGATGGCGGGTTCGGGCACTACGCGATCACGGGAGCCGGGGTCCGGGTCCCGTAGAAAAATCGCTTTGCGTGGTGCCGCATGGGTTCAGTATGGCACAGGCGTCCGGACGCGCTCCCGTGCCGAGCGGACCCCGGCATGAATGAAGAGGCTCGCCGCGAGCCAGAACATCGGGAACGCGGGCCAGAAGAACCCGGCGCCCAGCACGGCCCACCGCACGATCGCCACCACCGCGATGGCGACCACCACGGCGAGGTGCAGCCGCAGCGCCGGATGGCGGCGCAGCGCCGCCATGGAGAGCGGGAAGCCGGGCCACTGCGGCACGGGCCGCGGCAGGTCGGCGGTGAGCGCGGTCAGCTCGTCGGTGAACCGCGCGGAATAGACGTGGGTGAGGCGCTCTTCGACCTCGTCGAGGGTGAGCCGGCCTTCGGCGCCGGCGGACTGGACGGTGGTGGCGACGCGCTCGCGATCGGCGTCGGCGGCCCGGATGCGGGCGGGGCGGATGTCTTCCATACCTGCCGATGCTCCGCGCGGCGGGCCGGCGGCGCGTCGGACGCCAGGCGACATCTCCCGCTACGCCTGGCGCGGTAGCCCACCCGCCCGGGGTAGCGTGGACAGGCGATGGACACCCTCTTCGATCTCCCCGCCGAGACCCCCGCGCGCAAGCCCGCCTCCGGCGGGCAGGCCGATCTGCTCGACGACCTGAACCCCGCTCAGCGCGAAGCCGTCACCCACGCCGGTGGCCCGCTGCTGGTCGTCGCGGGTGCGGGCTCGGGCAAGACCCGGGTGCTGACCCGCCGGATCGCCTACCTCCTCGGGCAACGGCACGTGCACCCCGGCGAAATCATGGCGATCACCTTCACCAACAAGGCCGCCGCCGAGATGCGCGAGCGCGTCGCCGCGCTCGTCGGGCGCCGCGCCAACGCGATGTGGGTCTCCACGTTCCACTCGATGTGCGTGCGGATCCTGCGCCGGGAAGCCAAGACGCTGGACATGTCGTCGAGCTTCTCCATCTACGACTCGGACGACACCAAGCGGCTCATCACGCTCGTGGCGCGGGACCTCGACATCGACCCGAAGCGCTACGCCGCCCGCACGCTCGCCATCCACATCTCGAACCTGAAGAACGAGCTCGTCGACCCGGACGAGGCGGCGGCCAACGCGGCCAACGATCTCGAACGCCGGGTCGCCGAGGTCTACGTCGAGTACCAGCGGCGGCTGAACCAGGCGAACGCCTTCGACTTCGACGACCTCATCATGCGCACGGTCTCGCTGCTGCAGGCGTTCCCGGCCGTCGCCGAGTACTACCGGCGGCGCTTCCGCCACGTGCTGGTCGACGAGTACCAGGACACGAACCACGCGCAGTACACCCTCGTGCGCGAGCTGGCCGGGACCACGCCGAACGAGTCGGGCGTCGAGCCGGCCGAGCTGGTCGTCGTCGGTGACGCGGACCAGTCGATCTACGCCTTCCGCGGCGCGACGATCCGGAACATCGAAGAGTTCGAACGGGACTTCCCGAACGCGCACACCATCCTGCTGGAGCAGAACTACCGCTCGACGCAGACGATCCTGTCCGCGGCCAACGCCGTCATCGAGCGGAACCCGAACCGCCGCGCGAAGCGGCTGTGGACCGACTCGGGCGACGGCGAGAAGATTGTCGGCTACGTCTCGGACAACGACCACGACGAAGCCGCGTTCGTCGCGAACGAGATCGACGCGCTGGCGGAGAAGGGCGAAGCCGACTACTCCGACGTCGCCGTCTTCTACCGCACCAACAACCAGTCCCGGGTCTTCGAAGAGATCTTCATCCGGCTCGGCCTGCCGTACAAGGTCGTCGGCGGCGTGCGGTTCTACGAGCGCCGCGAGGTCCGCGACATGATCGCGTACCTGCGCGTGCTGGCGAACCCGGAGGACACGGTCAGCCTGCGGCGCGTGCTGAACGTGCCCAAGCGCGGCATCGGCGACCGCGCCGAAGCCGTCGTGGCGACGCACGCCGAGCGCGAGCGGATCTCGTTCGCGCAGGCGCTGCGCGACGCCGTCGAGGACAGGGTGCCGCTGCTGAACCCGCGCTCGGTCAAGGCGATCGGCGGGTTCGTCGCGATCCTCGACGAGCTGGGCACGATGATCGCGGACGGCGCCGAGGTGCACGACGTCCTCGAAGCCGTGATGGACAAGACCGGCTACCGCGTCGAGCTCGAGGAGTCGGAAGACCCGCAGGACGCTTCACGCGTGGAGAACCTGACCGAGCTCGTCACGGTCGCGCGGGAGTTCACCGAGCTGACCGCCGAGATCGTCGCCGACGAGAACGCCGAGCTGATCGTCGACGAAGGCGTCCCGGCGCCGGGTTCGCTGCCCGCGTTCCTCGAGCGCGTCTCGCTGGTCGCGGACGCCGACTCGGTGCCGTCGCCCGACGGCGGCGAAGAAGGCGACGGCGGCGCGGGCGTGGTCACGCTGATGACCGTGCACACCGCGAAGGGCCTGGAGTACCCGGTCGTGTTCTGCACCGGCTGGGAGGATGGCGTCTTCCCGCACATGCGGGCGCTGGGCGACCCGGCCGAGCTGGCCGAGGAGCGGCGGCTCGCGTACGTCGCGATCACGCGGGCCCGCAAGCGGCTCTACGTTTCGCGCGCGATCACGCGGTCGGCGTGGGGCCAGCCGTCGATGAACCCGGCTTCGCGGTTCCTGGACGAGCTGCCGCCGGACCTCGTCGACTGGCGGCGCCTGGAGCCGTCCAACCGCGGTTTCGGGTCGTTCGGCAGCGGTTCGCGCGGCACGCCGCGGGCGGCGACCACGTGGGGCAACCGGTCTTCGTCGCCGTCCGCTTCGTCCCCGGGCGTGAGTTCCTTCGGCAAGGGCTGGAAGGACACGGTGGCGCTGAAACTGGACGTCGGCGACCGCGTCAGCCACGACAAGTACGGCCTGGGCACGGTGGTTTCGTGCGACGGCGTCGGCCCGCGCGCGACGGCGACGATCGACTTCGGCGCGGCCGGCAAGGTCCGGCTGATGCTGATCGGCAGCGTCCCGATGGTGAAGCTCTAGCCCGGTCATCGGCCCTGGTCAGGGCCGCACCACCCGTCCGAGTGATTCCGGCGGCGATCTCCGCGATCGCCGCCGGAATCGTCGTACCCCACCGGTAGAACTGACCCCGTGATCGAACACGAGTTCGACGAAGGGGGAACGTGGTGTGGACGCGGTGCTGTTTGGGCTCCTGGCCGAAGGGGTACGAAAATACTTGCGAGGAGTCCTGGAGACGACGGTTCCGGATCGGGGTCGGGAGCCATCGGGGGCTTCGGGAAGCACCTCGCGTGCGGGAGCGGAGGCGTGCCGGCTGGCCGCCGCCTGGCGAGCGCTGCTCAGGCAGCACGAGCTCGGCGCGGACGGGCACTGTGTCACCTGCGGCCGGGGACGCCGCTGGACGACCAGGGCCCGGAGAGCCGCGCGTGTCCGCTCCGCGAAGACCGAGCCGGCCTCGGTGGCGTGGGGCTGGCTGCCGGTGCGAAGACCGGCAGAGCTGTGCACGGTGTGGCAGGTCGCGGTGGGGTACTTCATCCGCCGTTTGCCAGGCGGTCACCGGTAGGTGGTTTCCGGCGCTGAGGAGCCGCTGGGCGGGCGCAGGGGTGCGATCGGTGGTCCGGACCACCCGCGAAGCCTTGAGGCGCTCTGTGGCGCTGCCGGTGTTCCGGTGTCGTGCGGGACTCGAGCCGCCGGTCGAAGGGGCGGCGAGTCCAGTGGTCGGCGGCCGCGTCCAGGACCTGTGTCCGGAGCGGCGCTTCGAGCCTGCGGTGATTCCCGTGGACGGTGGGCGTCTTCGGCCGTCGCCGGCGGCTCAGGGAGCCGCGGGCGGTTTCGACACCCCGGCCGCGCGGCTGCTGTGCAGCTCTCGCGCGGCCGTCATGAGTGGAGCGAACTGCAGATCAGGCGGATCAGGAGACTCAGACGACGATGCCGCGCGCGGCCAGCCAGGGCCGGGGGTCGATCTTCTTCGTGCCGTCCTGCCAGACCTCGAAGTGCAGGTGCGGGCCGGTGCTCTGGCCGCGGTTGCCGATCTCGGCGATCTGCTGGCCGCACTTGACCTTCTGGCCCTCCTTGACGGAGAAGCTGTTCATGTGGCCGTAGACCTGGATCGTGCCGTCGTCGAGCTGGACGCGCACCCAGAGGCCGAAGCCGCTGGCCGGGCCGGCGTCGATCACGGTGCCGTCGGAGGCGGCGTAGATCGGGGTGCCGATCGCGTTGGCGATGTCGATGCCGAGGTGGCTCGTGCCCCACCGGGCACCGAAGCCCGAGGTGAAGGTGCCGTGCGCCGGCAGGCAGGTCTTGGGCCGGGAAGCCTCTTCGGCGGCCTTCTTCGCGGCGTCGGCTTCGCGCTGCTCACGGGCCTGCGTGATCGAGGCGCTGTCGGCGAGCTTCGCGGCTTCGGCGGAAGCGTCGACGACGTGGCCGGTCGGCAGGAGCTCGGGAGCGCCCCCGGAACCCGCACCTCCGGCGGTGAACGAGGCGCTGGCGTCCTGGCTGCTGGCCAGCGGTGTGATCGCGGCGTCCGAGTCGGTGACTGTCTTGAGGGTCGAGCCCGCAGCAGCTGCAGCGAACGCACCGGCCGCGACAGCGGCAACCACGACACGGCCGCGAAGGGCCGAAGAGGGCGGAGCGATGCGGTGCGCACCCCGGACACGAACGACCGCACCTTCCAGTGCGTCCTTCAATGCCGGGGAAGGAGCTTGGCCGCCGGGGGAGCGGTGTGAAGCCAAGACAGGGCCTTCCATCGTCGGGGAGCCGGGCCTAGGACTGCGGGCGGGGGAACCCGGTGAGCCAACCTCGGGGGTGGTTTGCTCGGTGTCCTACTTCGTGACCTGACTGTAATGGGGACCGGGGGACAGTAACGAAGGGGCACCGCTGTAGGCAAGATCTGCCCCCCGCGTCGGCCGATCGGGTGGCGTCGATCTTGCGTCCACCTGTGGGAATTACGCAAAGTTAAAGGGGGGTTACTGCGTTCGGTGTGACTTGGCTTACAGGATCCCCGGTTGGTTGGAGACCTCCGAGGGTGCTCCGGGCCGCAACCCGCCGGAATAAGGATTTGCGGACGGGCGTTGAACACCGCTCGACGACCGGAGCGCCGGCGACCCGTCCGAATCCGCCCGGACTTGCTAGGTTCGCGGGCAATGCCCCCACGCTCAGAGCCCCCAGCCGGGAGCGCCCCCGCCTCCCCGGGCACCCCGCAGAACCCGGCCCCCGAGGCCCCAAGTCCCACCGCCAAGCGGACGCCTCCCCAGCCGCGCCCAGACCAGCCGGCGCCGGCCGAGGCAGCGAAGGACGCCCCAAAGCCCGCAGCGCCGGACTCCACACCGGAGCCGCCAACGGTGGGCTTCCCCGCCACGGGACCGGCGCCGGACGCCACGGAGACGCCCGCACTCGGCTTCACGGCCACGAGCGAGCCCGCCCAGGAGCCCGACCGCGCACAGCAGACCGCCGCCCACGGCGCGGCCGCACAGCGTCGTGACCCCGCAGCCGCACCGGCACCGGACCCCGCTGCGACTTCCACGCAAGGCTCAGCCGCCGGACGCCGATCCCCCCAACCGGCCAGCCCCGCCTCGGCGCCGGACCCTGCGGCGACTTCCACGCAGGGCTCCGCCGCCGTGCCCCGATCTCCTCAGTCGGCCAGCCCGGCATCGGCGCCAGACCCTGCGGCGGCTTCGACGCGGGACCCTGCCGCTGTGGGCCGATCCGCTCAGTCAGCTGGCCCCGCATCGGCGCCGGATTCTGCGGCGACTTCCGCGCTGGGCTCCGCCGCCGCGCGATCCCCTCAGCCAGCTGGCCCCACATCGGCGCCGGACTCCACCGCGACGCCCGCACTCGGCTTCACAGCCCCGCGCGAACCCGCCGAGCCAACCGACCCTGCCGGCGACGCGGCGTCGGATTCCGGCGATTCCCCTGTGCCCGCGCGGACTTCCTCCGCCGCCGAATTCCGGCGCAAGCCCTCAGCCGAGTCAGGTTCCACTGTGGCCACACCTTCACGCGCCCCCTCCGCCCGACGCCCCGGCAAGCCGGCCGAACCCCCGGAAGATCCCCCGATCACCCCCTGGGAAGACGACCCCAGCCCCACCCCGCAGCTCACCGTCGCCCTCGTGCTGGTCGCACTCGGCGCGGTCGCGCTGACCGTCGCGGCCTTCGTCCACGTCTCCCCGGCCGCCGGGCCCGGGTTCACCAGCTGGCCCTGGCTGGCCGTTCTCACGCTCGGGCCCGTCGTGGCCGCCTTCCTCGTGCGCGGCAAGCCCGGGCTGGCCGCCGGCGTCGTGGTCGGGCTGGCCGCGCTTGCTCCCGGGCGGCTGGTGCTCGACCTGCAGTTCGCCGTCAACGGGCCGCTCACCATCCGGCCCGAGCTCTACCTGCCCGACCGGTTCGTGGGCGGCTCGGCCGTCGGGGGCGGGTTCTGGCTGCTCGTCGCCGGGGACGTCCTCACCGCGGTCGCCGGGGTGCTCGCCTGGCGGGCCGTCCGGGCCCGGGACGACGAGCCCGAACGGCGGCGGTGGCGGCTGCTCGTCCCGCTGCTCGCCGTGACGGCTTCCGTCGGGCTGCTGACCGCGCCTGTGTTGTCGGACAACGGTTTCCTGCTCGCCCGCTCTGCGTTCGAAGGGCCGTGGCCCGCTCTCGGCGGGTACCTCCTGCTCGCCGTCGCGCTGCCGTTCGCGGCCGTGCTGGCGCTGGCCGCGCCGTCCGAACACGTGGCCCGCGGGGCCCTGGGCGGGCTCGCCGCGGCCGCGTTCGGTGTCGCGGCGCCGCCCGTGGTGGCCGGTCTCGTCCGGGACGACCTGCACGTCACCTGGGGGCCGGTCCTCGTGCTCGTCGCGATGGCGGCCGTCGCCGGGCTCGCGGGCACCCGGCTGACCGAGACCTCGGAAGAAGACGCCGAGAACCTGGCCGGCGAAGCGAAACTGCCCGGCCTGTTCTGGTGGCGGCTGACGACCGGCCTCCTCGGCCTGGCCACGGCGCTGGCCGCCGTGATCGGCACCCTCGCGCCGCAGGTCGCCGTCACCGCGCTGAACCCGGCCGCCGCGACGCCCGTCAGCGCGGCCGCCGAAAGCCCGGCCCGGTGGTTCCTGCTCACCGCCGCGATCGTGGTGGCCGTGCTGAGCTTCGGCGTCCTGACACCGAAAACGGCGCCGGCCGCGCGGGCGCTGCTTGGGCTCGCCTGGGCGGGGATCGTCCTGGCCGGGACGGCCGTGCTGAACACCGCGCTCACCGCCACCCAGGCCGGCAACCTCGCCGGCTTCGGCGGGGCCGACCTGAACGGCGCTTCCGGCGCCACGCCCGCCTTCACCTACGACCTCGGGGCCGGCGCCGCGTGGACGTTCGCCGCGCTCGTGCTCGCCGTCCTGGCCGCGCTCGCCGCCGTCGGGACCGGCGTCGTCGAACGCGAGGACGCGGTGGACGGCAGCCGGGCCGACGGCGGTGTGCTCACGCCGGTCGTGGCCGGGGCCGTGCTGGCCGTCGCGGCGTTCGGGCTGCCCGTCTTCAGCGTGCCCGGCTACGTCGCGCCCGGGCTCTGGTCGGACTTCGACACGCCTTCGTGGGGGCTGCTGACGGCCGCCGCGGTGGTCGTCGGCGCGGCCGTGCTCGCCCTGCGGTCGCGGCCGAAACCGGCGGCGGCCCTGCTGGCCGGGGCCGCGCTGCTCGCCCTGCTGCACGCCGCGGAGCTGCCGCTCGTCGGCGGCTCGCTCGGCGGCGCGAGCCCGGCGACCGGGTTCTGGGTCGCGCTCGCCGCGGCCGTCGCGCTGCTGGCCGCGGCGGCCATGTCGGCCGCGGGTGCCCGGCGGACGGCGTGAGCCGGGCGATGCCGCGGGTGCTCGTCGTCGAGCTCGGCGGGCCCGACCCGCGCGCCGTCGCGCTGGGCCGCGTCCTGCGTGACGAAGGCATGGAGGTCGTCCACGCCGGCCCCCTGGACACGGCCGAGCAGGTCCTCCGCATCGCCGAGCAGGAGGACCCGGACGCGGTCGGCGTGCTCGGCGGCGAGCTGCGAGCGACGCTGAAAGACGTTCGCGTTTTCTACCTCGACGCGCCCGCGGACCCGGCGAGCGGCGTCTTCGAAACCCCCGAAGAAGCGGCGGAATGGTTGCGCGGTGGGCGGTCTCACACCTCGGGAACACCGTCTGACCGCGTACGGTGACCGACTTCACCAGGTGCGGAGTGCCCTGCGTTCGCGCAGGTCGCTAACCTCGACTGGTCCGACAGCGCGGTCCGGTAGTGCGGACCACCACAGTGGCGTGTCGTCAGGAGACTGGAGTAGTGGACCTCTACGAGTACCAGGCGAGGGATCTCTTCGCCGCCCACGGAGTACCGGTTCTGCCGGGCTCGGTGGCTAGCACCCCCGAAGAAGCCAAGGCCGCCGCGGAGCAGATCGGTAACCAGGTCGTCGTCAAGGCGCAGGTGAAGGTCGGCGGCCGCGGTAAGGCGGGCGGCGTCAAGCTGGCCCAGACGCCCGACGAGGCGAAGGAGAAGGCGGAAGCCATCCTCGGCCTCGACATCAAGGGCCACATCACGCGTCGCGTGCTGGTGGCCGAAGCCTCGGACATCTCGTCCGAGTACTACTTCTCCTTCCTGCTGGACCGGTCCAACCGGACCTTCCTGGCGATGGCGTCCTCCGAGGGCGGCATGGAGATCGAGCAGCTCGCCGTCGAGCGCCCCGAGGCGCTCGCCAAGATCCCGGTCGACTCGATCACCGGTGTCGACAAGGCGAAGGCCCTCGAGATCCTGAAGGCCGGCAACTTCCCGGCCGACATCATCGACGAGGCCGCCGACGTCGTCGTGAAGCTCTGGGAGACCTTCGTCTCCGAGGACGCCACCCTCGTCGAGGTCAACCCGCTGGTCCGCGACCCGCAGGACAAGATCATCGCCCTCGACGGCAAGGTCACCCTCGACGAGAACGCGGACTTCCGTCAGCCGGGCCACGAGGCCCTGGTCGACAAGGACGCGGAGAACCCGCTCGAGGCGAAGGCCAAGGCCAAGAACCTCAACTACGTGAAGCTCGACGGCCAGGTCGGCATCATCGGCAACGGCGCGGGCCTCGTCATGTCCACTTTGGACGTCGTGGCGTACGCGGGCGAGAAGCACGGCGGCGTGAAGCCGGCGAACTTCCTCGACATCGGCGGCGGCGCGTCGGCCGAGGTCATGGCGGCCGGGCTGGACGTCATCCTCAACGACACCGACGTGAAGAGCGTCTTCGTCAACGTCTTCGGCGGCATCACCGCCTGCGACGCGGTGGCGAACGGCATCGTCGAGGCGCTGAAGATCCTGGGTGACGAGGCTTCCAAGCCGCTCGTCGTCCGGCTGGACGGCAACAACGTCGTCGAGGGTCGCCAGATCCTGGCCGACGCGAACCACCCGCTGGTCACCGTGGTGGACACAATGGACAACGCGGCCGACAAGGCTGCCGAGCTCGCCGCGGCAGGTGCGTGAGATGTCGATCTTCATCAACGAGAACAGCAAGGTCATCGTCCAGGGGCTCACCGGCTCCGAGGGCATGAAGCACGCCACCAAGATGCTGAAGTCCGGCACGGACATCGTGGGCGGCGTCAACGCCCGCAAGGCCGGCCAGACCGTCACCATCGAGGGCAAGGACCTCAAGGTCTTCGGCACGGTCGAAGAGGCCATCAAGGAGACCGGCGCCGACGTGTCGGTCATCTTCGTGCCGCCGAAGTTCGCGAAGGACGCGGTCGTCGAGGCGATCGACGCCGAGATCCCGCTGGCCGTCGTCATCACCGAGGGCATCCCGGTGCACGACTCGGCCTACTTCTGGGCGCACGCGGTCGCGAAGGGCAACACGACCCGGATCATCGGGCCGAACTGCCCCGGCGTGATCAGCCCCGGCAAGTCGAACGCCGGCATCATCCCGGCCGACATCTCGGGCCCGGGCCAGATCGGCCTCGTGTCGAAGTCCGGCACGCTGACCTACCAGATGATGTACGAGCTGCGGGACATCGGCTTCTCCACCGCGGTCGGCATCGGCGGTGACCCCATCATCGGCACCACCCACATCGACGCCCTCGAGGCGTTCGAGGCGGACCCCGAGACCAAGGTCATCGTGATGATCGGCGAGATCGGTGGCGACGCCGAAGAGCGCGCCGCGGCCTACATCAAGGACAACGTGACGAAGCCGGTCGTCGGTTACGTCGCGGGCTTCACCGCGCCCGAGGGCAAGACGATGGGCCACGCGGGCGCCATCGTCTCCGGCTCCTCCGGCACGGCCGCCGCCAAGAAGGAGGCCCTCGAGGCCGCCGGCGTCAAGGTCGGGAAGACCCCGAGCGAGACCGCCGTCCTGGCGCGTGAGCTGTACAACAACCTCGGCTGATACCGAGGAGTAACTCCTGGTGAGGCCGGGCACCCACAAGGTGCCCGGCCTTTCCTGGTTTCAAGACGAAACCTCCTGAGGTATTCACGCGTCTGATGGGCTGGTGGCCTGCGAGTGCGCTAGCGTTCTGCGCACACAAGCCGCCTCGTCTTTCCCGGGCGCCCTCGTGCCCCGGAGTGCCGGTCGAACCGACAGGAGTGCATCCCGATGACCTTCCCCAGCGGTGGGCCTGGCTACCCCCAGCAGGGTGGCGGCCAGCAGCCCCCCGGACCCCCGCCCCCCGGTGGCTTCCAGCAGCAACAGCACCAGCCGCAGCACTCGCACCAGGCGCCGTCGGGCCTCGCGGGCCTGCCGCAGAACCTGCCGCTGCTGCTCGCGCTCATCGTCGCGGTCCTCGGCCTCGTCCAGTACTTCCTGGGCTTCTCCGACAACGCCGACCTCGGGCTCGGCACGACGTTCCTGCTGGCCGGCGGCCTGCTCGCCGCGATGCACGCCCTGCCGAAGGGCCCGCGGACCCTGCCGTTCGCCGCGTTGTTCAGCGTCCTCGGCACCCTCGAGGTCCTGGACACGCTGGTCTCGCTGCAGAACACGCCGGGCCTCGTCATCGTCGTCCTGATCCTGGCGATCCTGCAGATGGTCGGCGCGGTCGGCGCGCTGCTCATCGAGCACGACGTGCTCAAGCCGCCGGCGCCGAAGCCCGCCGCGCCGTCCTACGGCGGCCAGTACGGCCAGCCGGGCGGACAGCAGTTCAACCAGGGCGGCCCCCAGGGCGGGCCCCAGTACGGCCAGCAGCAGCCGGGCCCGGCCGGTTCGACGGGGGAGCCCTCGGCGCCGTTCGCACAGCCGGGCCAGTACGGCTCGCCGAACCCGCCGTCCACCAACCCGCCGCCGCAGGCCACGACGTACGCCCCGATGCAGGGCCAGTTCTTCCAGCAGCCGCCGTCCGACAACCCGGGCACGCCGCCCGGGGGATTCGGCAAGTCGAGCTGACGCCGACCGCGTGAAACACCCGCTGTGACGCACCGTGTCACAGCGGGTGTTTTGCACTCAGGGGGTTACCCGACCGGGTGGGTTAGCTTCGCCACGCAGGTCGGAGGCGGCGTGGCTCACCCGTACGGACCAGCCCGGATGTCAAGGTGCGGATCATGGACCTGCTCACCCGCGACCCCCGCGAAGAGCCGGTGAGCGACTTCGAAGCCGACGTCGACCCCACCGGCGCGGCGCGGGTGCGGGTGTTGCTCGCGGCCGCGCTGGGCCCGCTGGTCACCGGCTACGCCGTCGTCGCCACTGTGCTGACCCTCGTCACGCTCACCGCCGAACGCACCGTCTTCTCGGGTTTCGGCGTGCTGCTGGCCGCGGCGCCCGGCTGGCTCGCCGCGCACCAGGTGCGCCTCGGCATCGGCGGGCACCCGCTCGGCCTGCTGCCGCTGCTGCCGACCCTCGGGGCGGTCGCGCTGGCCGCGCGGACGGCGTCCGGCGCCACCCAGCGGCTGGGCTGCCGCTCGCCGCGTGCGGCGCTGCCGGTGTTCGTCACGGTCACCGCGGCGCACGCGGTGTTCGGGCTCGTCATCGCGCTCTGCGCGCAGGGCTCGCCGGTGACGGCGAACCCGCTGGTCGCCTGCGCCGTGCCCGGGCTGCTCGCCGCCGTGGCCTCGGCCGTGGGCATCACCGCGGCCTGCGGGCTGCCGGACTTCGTCGCCGACCGCGTCGACCCGATGGCGCTGCGCGGGATCCGGGCCGGCGCCATGGGCCTCGCGGTGCTGCTGGCCTGCGGGGCCGCGGTCTTCACCGTCGCGACCGCGGCGTCCTGGTCGACCGTGGCCGACATGTACGAGCCCGGGCTCGGCAACAGCTTCGGGCTCTTCCTGCTTTCCGTGCTGTACCTGCCGAACGCCGTGACGGCGGCGCTGTCGTTCGTCACCGGCCCAGGGTTCTCGATCGGCGGCCTGAACGTCGGGATGTTCGGCTACCACGGCGGCGCCGTGCCCGGCGTCCCGATCCTCGGCGGGCTGCCCGAGCACTCGAGCACCTGGTGGCCGGCCCTGCTGGTGCTGCCGGCCGCGACCGGCGTGCTGGTCGGCTGGTCGCTGCGCAAGGTCGACGCCGACCCGGCCCAGCGCATCCGCACGGTCGCGGTCGCCGGCGCGGTGGTCGCGCTCGGCTGCGTCCTGCTGGGCACGCTGTCCGGCGGCCGGCTCGGCGACGGCCCGTTCGACCCGGTGAACGTGCCGGTCGGGGTCGCCTCGGTGGTCGCGTTCTGCTGGATCGTCATCCCGGGCGCGTTCACGGCGTTCTTCGCGGGCGAGCACGAGCCGCCCGCGCCGCCGGAGGCCCTCGAAGACAACGAAGCCTTTGAGGACACCGAAGACGTCGACGCCGACGAAGCAGCCGAAGCGCTCGAAGACTTCGAAGAGTCCGAAGAGGACGAAGAGCCCTTCGACGAGGAAGAGCCCGACGAGGACACGGAGTTCGACGCCGAGGCGGACGCCGAACTCGGCCTCGAAGACCCGGCACTTTCACGTGAAAGTGACGCTTTCGAGGACCCGGCACTTTCACGTGAAAGTGCCGCCGAGCCCGACGAGGCTGTGACCGGAGGCACCGAGACCTGCGGCGACGTCGAGCCGGGCGAGGCCGACCGTTAGGGTTGACGCGACCTGGTGAAGCGCCGTGCGCCCTGGCTGCGCACCGCCGGCGGCAAGGAGCCTGCTCTGTCTCAACGGTTGGAGCTGCCCACTCCGGTGAAGCTCGTCGTGCTCGCGTCGGGCTCCGGCACCCTCCTGCAGGCGCTGCTGGACGCCGCCGGGCGGTCGGGCTTCCCGGCCAAGGTCGTCGCCGTCGGCGCCGACCGCACCGGCATCGAGGCCCTGGCCCGCGCGGAACGCCTGAGCATCCCGTCGTTCACGGTCCGCGTCGCCGATCACCCCGACCGCGCCGCCTGGGACAAGGCGCTGGCCGAGGCCGTCGCCGCCTACCAGCCCGACCTGGTCGTCTCGGCCGGGTTCATGAAGATCCTCGGCGAGGAGTTCCTCGGCCGGTTCACGGTGCTCAACACGCACCCGGCGCTGCTCCCGTCGTTCCCCGGGATGCACGCGGTCCGCGACGCGCTCGCGGCCGGCGTGAAGGTCACCGGCTCGACCGTGCACTTCGCGGACGCCGGCGTCGACACCGGGCCGATCATCGCCCAGGAGGCGGTCGTCGTGGAGAACGACGACGACGAAGACGTCCTGCACGAACGGATCAAGGCCGTCGAACGCAGGCTGCTGGTGGAAACGATCGAGCGACTCGGCCGCGGTGGCTGCACCGTGGACGGACGAAAGGTGACATTTCGTGAGCACTGACCTGGGACGGCGGCCGGTCCGCCGGGCGCTGATCGGCGTCTCGGACAAGGCAGGCCTCCTGGACCTCGCGGCCGGCCTGCACGCGGCCGGCGTCGAGATCGTGTCCACCGGCGGCACGGCGAAGGCCATCGCCGACGCGGGTGTCCCGGTCACGCCGGTCGAGCAGGTCACCGGGTTCCCGGAGTCGCTGGACGGCCGCGTCAAGACGCTGCACCCGAACGTGCACGCCGGGCTGCTCGCCGACCAGGGCAACGCCGACCACGTCGCGCAGCTGGAAAAGCTCGGGATCGCGGCGTTCGACCTGCTGGTCGTGAACCTGTACCCGTTCACCCAGACCGTCGCGTCCGGCGCGAGCCCCGAGGACTGCGTCGAGAACATCGACATCGGTGGCCCGGCGATGGTCCGCGCGGCGGCGAAGAACCACGGCAGCGTCGCGGTCGTCGTCGACCCGGCCCGCTACGGCTGGGTGCTCGAGCGTGTCGCCGACGGCGGTTTCGACTTCGGTGACCGCAAGCGGCTCGCGGCCCAGGCGTACGCGCACACCGCTGCCTACGACACGGCCGTCGCGTCGTGGTTCGCCAACGTCTATGCGCCCGCGGACGACTCCGGCTTCCCGGACTTCACCGGCGCCACCTGGGAGCGCGCCGACGTCCTGCGCTACGGCGAGAACCCGCACCAGCGGGCCGCGCTGTACAAGAGCCAGGCCCCGGGCCTGGCCCACGCCGAGCAGCTGCACGGCAAGGCCATGTCCTACAACAACTTCGTCGACACGGACGCCGCGCGCCGCGCCGCGTTCGACTTCGCCGAGCCGGCCGTCGCGATCATCAAGCACGCCAACCCGTGCGGCATCGCGGTCGGCACCGACATCGCCGAGGCGCACCGCAAGGCGCACGCGTGCGACCCGGTTTCGGCCTACGGCGGCGTCATCGCGACGAACCGGCCGGTCAGCCGCGAGGCCGCCGAGCAGATCGCCGAGGTCTTCACCGAGGTCGTGCTCGCGCCGGACTTCGACGCCGAAGCGCTGGAGATCCTGCAGCGCAAGAAGAACATCCGGCTGCTCAAGCTGCCGGCGATCGACCGGCCGTCGCCGATCGAGTTCCGCCCGATCTCCGGCGGCGTCCTGGTGCAGACCGTCGACGCGATCGACGCGCCGGGCGACGACCCGGCGTCGTGGACGCTGGCCACCGGCACGGCGGCCGACGAGCAGACCCTGCGCGACCTCGAGTTCGCGTGGCGTTCGCTGCGCGCGGTGAAGTCGAACGCGATCCTGCTGGCCGCCGACGGCGCGACCGTCGGCGTCGGCATGGGCCAGGTCAACCGCGTCGACTCGTCGCGGCTGGCCGTCTCGCGCGCGGGTGACCGGGCCAAGGGCTCGGTCGGCGCGTCGGACGCGTTCTTCCCGTTCCCGGACGGCCTGGAAGTGCTGGTCGAGGCGGGCGTCCGGGCGATCGTGCAGCCCGGTGGCTCGGTCCGCGACCCCGAGGTGATCGCGGCCGCGGAGAAGGCGGGCGTCACGATGTACCTGACGGGGACGCGCCACTTCGCGCACTGACCCGCGGGCTTCGAGAGGGAGGGCTCGATGCAGCAACCACCGCAGTACGGTCAAGGTCAGCAAGGTCAGCAAGGGCCGCAGGGGTACCCGGGCTACGGGCAGCAGCCCGGGTACCCGCCCCAGCAACCCGGTCACCCGCCGCAGCAGGGCTACCCGCCGCCGGGGTATCCGCCGCAGCAGGGGTATCCGCCGCCCGGGTACGGCGGTCCGCTGCCGCCGCACCAGCCGCCCAAGAAAAAGAAGACCGGGCTGGTCCTCGGCATCGTCGGCGGCGTCGTGGTGCTGCTCGGCGCCGGCATCCCGCTCGGCATCTTCGCGAGTGACTACTACGCGAGCACCGGCGCGGATCCGGTGTCGTCACCGGCGCCCGCCGAATGCCAGGTGCCGCCGCAGGTGCTGGCGAAGGCCGGGTTCCCGAGCTTCGTGAGCGGCAACCCCGGCGCCGCCGCGACGGTGCCGGGCCTGAAGCAGATCGGCTGCGGCTTCAAGCCGGGTCCTGAGGAGAACGTCCGCGACGCGACGCTGAACGTCCGGGTCGTCGAGTACTCCGGCGAGGGCGCGCTGCAGCAGGCGAAGAACAACTTCATGCCGACGAAGCCGGAAAACCCGCCGATCGAGGTGCGCGGTCTGGGCGACAAAGCGGCGCTGGTCCGCCTGATCACCCAGAGCGCGTTCAGCGGCGCCGAACTGCACGTGCTGAAGGGCACGAACGTCGTCACGGTCGAGGTTTCCGGCTGGGACAAGGGTTTCTTCTCGAACTCGCCGATCCCCCAGCAGGAAGCCGACGACGCGGTGAAGGCCGTCGGCGCCGAAGTCGTCAAGAAGCTGCCGCGCTAGGAGCGGCTCACGCTGGTGCCGGCAGCGCCTTGCAGAGCGCCGCCGGGAACTTCGGGTCGGCCGCCCGGATCTCCGCGCAGCCCGCGGACTTCGCCTGCGCGAACGCCGTCCAGCCGGCGTCGCTCCAGCGGAAGGCCGTGCGCGACGGCGGTTCGGTCTGGTGCAGCAGCAGGTCGATGACCAGCCAGTTCGAGTCGCAGGCGCGGGTGGCGCCGCTGCTCTCGGCGCCCGTCGCGGACACCGCCGCGCCGATCCACGCCGGGTCGCAGTGGTCGGCGGGCGGGGCGCAGGTGCCCTGCGGGGCGCAGTGACCCCAGCCGGCGCCGAGCTTGTGCCAGGCGTTGCCGTTGTCGGCGTTGAGGATCACCGTGCGGTCCGCGACCGGTCCGGTCGTGGCCAGCCGCAGCTCGGCGGGCACCTTGTCCTCGCAGCCGCCCGCCGCGGGCCGCGTCGAGTAGACGACGTCGGCGCGGATGTCGGTCTTGGCCTCGGTGACCTGCTCGATCCGCGGCTCCCGGACGCAGCCGGGGTCCGGGCCGGGCAGCGCGACCTGGACGAACAGGCTGAACGGGTCGGGACCGGGGCGGATACCGGTGACGTCGGCGCGGAACGAGCGCCACTCCGGGCCGATGGTCGTCGGCCCGGGAGCCGCGGCCTTCGCGCCGGGCAGGCCGCTGCCGCCGGACGCGAGCACGACGGCCAGCACCGCGCCCGCCACGACCAGCACCCCGGCCGCCCACAGGATCGGTCTCTTCGTCATCGCCACCCCCGGAAGTCCACCCGGGAATCTAGCCGACCCCGCAGCGTCAGGCGGGCGGACCGGGCTTTTCGCGCTCTGTGACGTCCTTTTCGAGATGAACGGCGCCCGGGATGTGGCCCGGCGCGTCCGGGACGTCGGTGAGCCGGTAGCCGGCCCGCTCGTACAGCCGGATGTTCCGGACGCTGCGAGCCCCGGTGAACAGCACGAACGTGCGCGCCTCCGCGGGCGCGCAGGCCTCGGCGTGTTCGAGCAGCCGCCGGCCCAGCCCCCGGCCGGCGAGGTCGGGGGCGACCATCAGCCGGCCGAGCTCCCAGCGGTCGCCGTCGAGCCGGGCGCGGACCGCGCCGACCAGGCGGTGGCCGTCCCGCAGCGTCCACACCGACCACTTCTTCGTCCAGTCGCGCAGGTCTTCGAGGGTCTCGTGCAGCGCGGGGATGTCGAGGGTGCCGTTGAGGATCGCCTCCTGGACCCAGCAGCAGCGCTGCAGGACCAGCAGTTCGGGGCAGTCGTCGGGCCGGGCGTCGGTGATGTCCACGGCGGTCTGTTTAGTGACGCGGCCGGGACGCGGGCAACTTCATTACGGCGGCGGGGTGACTTCCGGCTCTTTCCGGCCTGGCCCTCGCTCGCGCTGCGGGCCTGGGCGTTGGCGGCGTCGCTGAGCACGGTCACTTCCGCTCCTCTGGCTTCGCCTGCCATTGCTCTTCCTGGGCGCCGTTGCGTGGCTGGCGTTACCCACTTGTGGGTGACTTGACAGGGGTGGGCGTTCGCGGTTGACTGAATGCGTCGAACAGGTGTTCGACGCAGGTAATGGATCCGCCGCCTTCCCCGCGGCGTGCCAGGGCCGCCGGTCGTGTTTTGGGAGAGGCGCGGCCGTCGTCGCTGGCCCGTTGGTGGGGAGGTGCGTGCGGTGACCGCTGTGGTGGAGCCGCCGGTGGCCCGGCTGGCGGCCCTGCCCGGGGTCAGCACGGCGAGCCGGGTCGCGGCCCAGGCCGGCCAGGCGCGGGCGACGGGAAGGGTGCTCCCGGTCGTCCCGGCGCTGGCCGGGTTGCTGCCCGACGCCGGCCTCCGGCGTGGAACCACCGTGGCGGTCCACGGGGCGAGTTCGCTGCTCCTCGCCCTGCTGGCCGAAGCCACCGCCGCCGGCTCATGGGCGGCGGTGGTCGGCCTGCCCTCGCTGGGCCTCGCGGCGGCGGCCGAGTACGGCGTGGACCTGGGCCGGGTGGCGCTGGTCCCGCGGCCGGGCCCGGAGCTGCCGGCGGTGGTCGCGGCGTTGCTAGACGGAGTCGACCTGGTGGCAACATCGACGTCGACGATCCAGCCGGCCGCGGCGCGCCGGCTGTCGGCACGCGCCCGCCACCGCGGCGCGGTCCTGCTGCCGTTCGGCGCATGGCCGGCCGCGGACGTCGAGCTGTCATGCCGCCTGGACACCTGGTCAGGCCTGGAGAACGGCTACGGCCACCTCCGCCACCGCCGGGCCGTGGTCCGGGCAAGAGGCCGAGGCGCGGCGTCCCGCCCACTCTCGACGCACGTCGACCTCCCCACCCCCACGGGCTCCATCGCCACCTCCCGCCTGGGCACAGTCACCTCGCTACGCGAGGAAACAGCATGACCCAGTCCAAAGCAGACACCCGACTCGTGCGCCCCACCACGCGCCGCCCACCCGCCCACACGCGCCGCCCACCCGCCCACACGTGTCGACTCCCCAATCACGCGAGTCGCCCCTTCAAGCACGCGAGCCGACTGCCCAAGCACGCGAGCCGACCGTCCGGGTACACGACCCGACCGCCTGGGTACGTGGGCCGACCGCTCACGTGCGCGGCCCGACTGCCCGAGTACGCGAGCCCACTGCCCGGTTGCGCGACCCGACCGCTTGGGCGCGCGGGCCGACCGTCCGGGTACGCGGCCCGACTGTTCGGGTGCGCGGGCCGACCGCTCACGTGCGCGGCCCGACTGCGTGGGTACGCGGGCCGACCGTCCGGGTACGCGACCCGACCGCTTGGGTACGTGGGCCGACCGCTCAGGTGCGCGGCCCGACTGCCTGAGTACTCGACCCGACCGTCTGGGTACCTAGGTCGACTGCCCGGCTGTGTGAGCCGACTGTCCAGGTACGCGAGCTGGCTGCCTGGGTGCGCGAGCCGATCGTCCGCGTGCGTGGGCCGACCGTCTGGGTACGCGTGTCGTCTCGTCGATCACGCGTGTCGACCTTTCAAACACGCGCGTCGTCCCTTCAATCACGTGTGTCGGCCCGCTGATCACGCGGTACCCGATGTCGCCGGCGGTCTTGCCCGGATGCCGAAGGTCGTCGTCCGGGCGTTCCGGGGCGGCGTCGGCGGCCGGCTGAGGGAGGTCGCGTGACCGTCCCCAGTCAGCGCAACTCTTCCGACCTCCCGACTCGGATGCTCGTCCTGTGGTGCCCGGACTGGCCTGCCGTCGCCGCGGCTGCTGTGGGCCGTGTCGCCGTTACCCGGCCTGCTGCCGTCTTCGCCGGCAACCGGGTTGTCGCCTGTACCGCCGTCGCTCGGCGGGACGGGGTGCGGCAGGGGATGCGGCGGCGGGAGGCTCAGTCGCGGTGTCCTGACCTGGCCGTCTTCGGGAGTGATGACGGGCGTGACGCTCGGCTGTTCGAGGCCGTCGCGCGGGCTGTCGAGGCGCTTGTCGTCGGGGTCGAGGTTGTACGTCCTGGGCTCATGGCCGTGCCGGTCGCTGGGGCCGCGGGGTACTTCGGGGGTGAGCACGCGCTCGTCGAACGGCTCGTCGACGAGGTGTCCGCCGCCGCCGGTGTGGAGTGTCAGGTCGGCGTCGCCGAGGGGCTTTTCGCCGCGACGCTCGCCGCGCGGCACGGCGAGTTCGTCGAACCCGGGCGCGTGGCCGAGTTTCTCGCGCCGCTGCCGATCACCGAGCTTGACGACCGCCTCGAACTCGTCGATCTGTTGCGCCGGCTCGGGTTGCGGACGCTCGGGGCGTTCGCGGCCTTGCCGGAGCGTGACGTCGTCAACCGGTTCGGCGCCGACGGGATGCTCGCCCACCGGCTGGCCCGGGGGCGCTCGGAACGTCCGCCGCTGCGGCGACGTCCACCGCCCGAGCTGACGCTCACCGAGGAGTTCGATCCCGTCATCGAGCGGGTGGACGTCGCGGCGTTCATCGCGAAGGGCCTCGCGACGCGGTTCTGCGCCGGGCTGGCGGCCCACGGGCTCGCCTGCACCCGGCTCGGCATCCACGCGGTCACCGAAGACGGCGAACAGCTCGGCCGGGTGTGGCGCTGCGCGGAACCGCTGACGCCCGCCGGGGTCGCCGATCGCGTGCGCTGGCAGTTCGAAGGCTGGCTGCGGCCCGGGCATCGGCCGAAGTCCGGCGTGGTGCGGCTGCGGCTGGAGCCCGAGGAGACCGTCGAGGGGCGGTCGCTGCAGCTCGAGCTGGGTGGCGAAGGCGGCTTGGCGGAGGCCGACGAACGCGCGGCGCGGGCGTTCGTGCGGGTCCAGGGCCTGCTCGGGCCCGAAGGCGTGCTCACCCCGCTGCTCGACGGCGGCCGCGACCCGGCGGCCCGGCTCCGGCTCGTGCCGTGGGGCGACCCGCGCGAGCGGACGACGCCGGCCGGCGCCACCTGGCCGGGACGCCTCCCCGCGCCCTCCCCGGCGACCGTCCTCGACCGGCCGGTGCCCGCCCAGGTCTTCGACGCCGAAGGCCGCGCCGTCGGGATCACCGCGCGCGAGTGGGTTACCGCGCCGCCGCGGCGGCTGAGTGTCGCCGGCGGGGCACAGCGGGACGTCGTGGGCTGGGCCGGCCCGTGGCCGCTCGCGGGCGACCGGTGGCGGCCGGGTCCGCAGCGGGCGCGGCTCCAGCTGCTGCTCGCGGCCGGACCGGATGAGCCACCCGAAGCGGTGCTGGTGCACTGCGCGGGCACTGAGAATCCTTTGTGGACGGTTGAGGGAGTGTACGACTGAGCATGGACGAGGACTACGCACGCCTGCTACGCGACTGGTTGCGCGCCGACCCGGGGACGCCGCGCCCTCGCCCGGACTCCGACGACGTGGCGATTCCGCTGCCCCGGCGCTCCGAGGAGAACCGCCGCCCCCGAGACGCAAAGGACCGGACCGCGCCCGAAGTCCGAGAGGGCGACGAGCCGGAGAGCCGAGCTGAGGCGGAGGGTCGGGCTGAAGCCGAAGGCCGAACTGGGGCGGCGTGGCTGCTGGATTCCGGCAGCCGCGGTGGGGTCGAAGATCGAAGCGGCCCGGCTCCGGAGCCGGAAAGCCGGAGTGCGGCCGAGGAGCGGAGCCGCTGGAACCATCCCTCCAACTGGCATCGCCGGAAAGCTGCGGAGCGTGCGGAGATCGGCGATCGCGTGGCCGAGCCCGAGGAGCCGAACTGGCCCCTGCTCGACCCCGACAACCAGGCCGGACGGCCAAGCCGCTCGGATCGGCTCGATGAGCAGCGGCCCTGGCGGGAGCTGGACGACGCCATCGACCGAAGCCGCCGTGAAGAGCTTGACGCGGCTCGGAAACGCAACCGGAACAACGACAACGACGATCCCGAGAACCGGAGCCGTTAGATGGGGTGGAACAACCCGCCCGTCCCCTGGAAGGACCTCGCTAGGCGGCTGAACGGCGACCCCGGCGACCCCGGCGACCACGGTGCGCGCGGCGACCACGGCGACAGCCCCGCCTGGAGCCGCCACCGCGAGGGCTACCAGCGGCCGGACGACCTGCCCGGGCGCAGCACCGATGACGGCGGCGAGGCCGTCCGGGTGCCCTACGCCGAGCTGCACTGTCACTCCAACTTCAGCTTTCTCGACGGCGCCAGCCATCCCGAAGAACTCGTCGAGGAGGCCGCCCGCCTCAACCTCGACGCCATCGCCCTCACCGATCACGACGGCATGTACGGCGTCGTGCGGTTTGCCGAGGCCGCGCGGGAACTCGGCGTGAACACCGTCTTCGGCACCGAACTCAGCTTTGGGCTCCACGGTCCGCAGAACGGCGTTGCCGACCCCGAAGGTGAGCACCTCCTGCTGCTCGCCCGCGGTGATCAGGGGTACCGCGCCCTCTGCCGCGCCATCACCGCCGGGCAGTTGTCCGGGTTCGACGGCCGAAGCGTCAAGGCCGAGAAGGGCCGGCCCGTCTACGACCTCGACGCGGTCGCCGAGGAGGTCGCCGGGCAGTGTGTGGTGCTCACCGGCTGCCGCAAGGGTGCGGTGCGCTCGGCCCTCGTCACGCACGGCCCGGCGGCCGCCGCGGAGAAGCTCGACGACCTCGCGAAAAGATTCGGCCGCGACAACGTCTACGTCGAGCTCACCGACCACCGCCAGCCGCTCGACAGCACGCACAACGATCTGCTGAGCGAAATGGCGAAAGAGCTTGGCCTGCCGACCGTCGCCACCACCGCCGCGCACTACGCCCGGCCCGAGCGGGCCCGGCTGGCCGACGCGCTCGCCGCGATCCGGGCCCGGCGGGCGATCGACGACCTCGAAGGCTGGCTGCCCGCAGGCGGCGCGGCCTTCCTCCGCTCGGGCGCGGAGATGGACGTGATGTTCCGGCGTTATCCCGGCGCGGTACGGCGTTCGGCGTTGCTGGGCATCGAATGCGCGTTCCCGCTGAAGCTCCTCGCGCCCAAACTGCCCCCGTTCGACGTCCCCGACGGCCATACCGAGACGACGTACCTGCGCGAACTCACGAAAGCGGGCGCGGAAGAACGCTTCGGCGGCAAGGACCACGAAACCAAAGCGAAAGCGCAGATCAAGCACGAACTCGCCATCATCGAAGAACTCGGCTTTCCCGGGTACTTCCTGATCGTCTGGGACATCGTGCGGTTCTGCCGCGAGAACGACATCCTCTGCCAGGGCCGGGGTTCCGCCGCGAACTCGGCCGTCTGTTACGCGCTCGGCATCACCAAGGTCGACTCCGTCGCCTACGAACTGCTCTTCGAACGCTTCCTCGCCCCGGACCGCGACGGCTACCCGGACATCGACCTCGACATCGAGTCCGATCGCCGCGAAGAGGCCATCCAGTACGTCTTCGCGAAACACGGGCGGCTCAACACCGCGCAGGTCGCGAACGTCATCACCTACCGCGCCCGGTCCGCGGTCCGGGACGCCGCGCGGGCGCTCGGGTACTCGCCCGGCCAGCAGGACGCCTGGAGCAAGCAGATCGACCGCTGGGGCTCGTTGCGCGACACCGAAAAGGACCACGACCACGACATCCCGGACGAGGTCGTGCAGCTCGCGTTCGCGCTCGAGGACTTCCCACGTCACCTCGGCATCCACTCCGGCGGGATGGTCATGTGCCAGGAACCGGTCAGCCAGGTCGTGCCGGTCGAGTGGGCGCGGATGGCCGACCGCAGCGTGATCCAGTGGGAGAAGGAGGACTGCGCCGCCGCCGGCCTGGTCAAGTTCGACCTGCTCGGCCTGGGCATGCTCTCGGCGCTGCACTACATGCTCGACCTCGTCGAGGAGTACAAGGACGACAAGATCGACCTCGCCGAGCTGGACCTGACCGACCAGAAGGTCTACGAGATGCTGTGCCGCGCCGACGCGGTCGGTGTCTTCCAGGTCGAGAGCCGGGCGCAGCTGGCGACGCTGCCGCGTCTGAAGCCCGACGAGTTCTACGACCTCGCCGTCGAGGTGGCGTTGATCCGGCCCGGGCCGATCCAGGGCGGCTCGGTGCACCCGTACATCCGCCGCAAGCAGGGCAGGGAGAGCTGGACCTACGACCACCCGCTGCTGGAGAAGGCGCTGCACAAGACCAAGGGTGTGCCGCTGTTCCAGGAGCAGATGATGCAGATCGCGCTGGACGTCGCGAACTTCACCGCGGCGGAGGCCGACCAGTTGCGGCACGCGATGGGCTCGAAACGCTCCGAGAGCAAGATGGACCGGCTGCGGCAGCGGTTCCTCGAAGGCGCGGCCGCCAACGGCGTCGAGGAAGAGCTCGCGAAGAAGATCTTCCTGAAGCTCAAAGCGTTCGCGAACTTCGGCTTCCCCGAGAGCCACGCGCTGAGCTTCGCGCACCTGGTGTTCTCCAGCGCCTACTTCAAGCTCTACCACCCGGACGCGTTCCTGGCGGGCCTGCTGCGCGCGCAGCCGATGGGCTTCTACTCACCGCAGTCGCTGGTCGCCGACGCGCGCCGCCACGGCGTCACCGTGCACGGCCCGGACATCAACCGCAGCCTGCCGCACGCCACTTTGGAGCCGGACGGGGGAAAACTGCACGCCGTGCGCACCGGGTTGAGCACGATCCGGTTGATCGGCGAGGAGCTGGCGAAGAAGATCGTGGCCGAACGGGAAACGGGCGGCTACACGGACATGGCCGACGTCGCCCGCCGCGTCCGGCTCACCACGCCGCAGATCGAGGCGCTGGCCACGGCGGGCGCGTTCGAGAGCTTCGGCGGCGACCGGCGGCAGGCGCTGTGGACCGCGGGCGCGGTCGCCGGTGAACGCGCGGAGAAGCTCCCGGGCCTGATCAGCGCGCAGGCTCCGACGTTGCCCGGGATGGACGGCCTCGACGTCGCGGCCGCGGACGTCTGGGCCACCGGGGTCTCGCCGGGCAGCTACCCGACCGAGTTCATCCGCGACCGCCTCGACGCGCTCGGCGTCGTCCCGGCGGCCCGCCTGGCCGACCACGACGACGGCGCACGCGTGCTGATCGGCGGCGCGGTCACCCACCGGCAGCGCCCGGCGACGGCGGGCGGGATCACGTTCCTCAACATCGAGGACGAGACGGGGATGGTCAACGTGATCTGCACGCTCGGCCTGTGGCAGCGCTACCACCGCGTCGCGCGCGGCAGCTCGGCGCTGCTGATCCGCGGCGTCGTCGAGAAGGCCGACGGCGTGAACAGCGTCCTCGCCGACCGCGTCGAGGCGCTGCCGATGCGGATCAAGGCGAAGTCGCGCGACTTCCAGTGACTCAGGCTCGGCGGACGATCGTGACGATCTCCGGGCTCGCGTCCGTCACCGGCGTGCGGTCCCAGTAGCCGAACTGCTCGTCGACGACCAGGCCGGCCTCCGCCACGAAGGCGGAAAGTGTTGGCACGTCGAGGAAACGCAACGTGGACTCGCTGAACCGTGGCGCGTCCCAGCTCGGGCTTTCGAAGGTCGTCTTGAAGGTGACGCGGCCGTCCTCGAAGGGGCCGGCGTCGTTCCACGAACGCACCGTGCCCGCTTGCGACACGTTCTCCGGCGTCCAGCGCTCCCAGGCGCGACGCGCGGGGTTGCGCGTGTCGAACCCGAAGCGGCCGGCCGGGGTCAGCGCGCGGTGGATCGCGGCGAACGCCGTCCGCAGCTCGTCGTCGGTCAGCAGCACCTGGAACGCGTGCCCGGTCATCACGGCGAAATCGAACTCGCTGTCCCAGCGTGCGGTCGACAAATCGCCGAGCACCCACTCGACGTCGTCACGACGGCGGGCTTGCGCGAGCATCCCGGGAGCCGGGTCGAGCCCGACCAGCCGGCCGGTGTGGCCGGACTCGCGGGCCCAGTGCAGCAGCGAGCCGGTGCCGCAGCCGACGTCCAGCACCGACTCCGCGGCCATGATCATCGGCAGGTAGAACGCGAAGTCGCCGGAGCTCTCGCGCGGGTTCAAGGCGTCGTACAGCGCGGCGAGGCCGGTGTCGGCGAAGGCGTGATCAGGCACGTCGTCACGGTAATGACCGACGGAGAGGAACTCACCCGGTTTTCGGCGCCAGGCCGAGCAGTTCCGGCCGTGCGGCCAGCTCCCGCCAGTACGCGCCGGGGTCCGCGACCAGCCGCCGCCGGTCCAGGTCCAGCAGGCCGGAGACGCTCTCGACCTCGGCGACGAGCGTGCCGTCGGGCGCGCCGCCCGATCCGGCGCGCGGTCAGCTCGGCCGGGTCGATCCCGGCGGCCTGGACGCACGTCCAGCGCGCGTGGTCGGCCGCGGACGTGGCCGTTGACGTCGAGGTCGTCAGCGCGCACCGCGATCGTGACGCGAAAGGTCATGCCCCGGATCTTCGCGGCGGGCGGCGTCTGGAACTTTCGGCCACGCGCACGAGCGCGGCGGGGGAGGAGCCGGACAGCCGGCGGCAGTCGCGGCCGAGGTGCGACTGGTCGGCGTACCCGAGGTCGGCGGCGACGGCGGCCAGCGACGTCCGCCGGGCCGCGAGCGATTCGAGCCGGCGGAGGAACCGCTGGAACCGCCGGATCCGGTGCACCTGCTTCGGCCCGGCGCCGACCGCGTGCGCCAGGTGACGCCGCAACGCGCGGTCGCTGACGCCCAGCTCGCCCGCGATGTCGGTCGTCCGCGTCCCCGGCCAGCCGAGCGTGGCCAGCACGCGCCGGTCGGGTGTCACGCCGCGCGAGGCGACCAGATCTTCGAGAACTTCCCGTTGTAGCAAGGGATCCTCAGTGGCGGCCAGGACTTCCGAAGCGCGTCGAGCGATGGCGCCCCAGAGGTCGCTCAGCCGGGTCGCGCCCGCGGGCAGGTCCGCCATCGGCGTGCCGAGCACCGCGCCCGCGGCGCCGCACCGGAGCCGCACGCCGACGCGGGACGCCGCGGCCGGGACCCACAGCCGCAGCGACGCGCCGGCCGTGACGACCACCGTGAGCGCGTCGCCGTCCCAGACCAGGTCCGCGCAGCCGTCCGGGAGCACGCGCAGCGGCCGCGCCCAGCCGGTGCGCCCGTGCCAGCCGCAGGCCAGCACGTCCGCGAGCGCGGGCGGCGGCGCGACTTCGCGGTAGCTCGACCGCGTGCTCGCGGTGACCGCCAGCGGCCGCAGCGGAACTCCCATGACGCCAGTATGCAGCGGTCAGGATCCGACCTATTTCGCCGTTAGCTTCGGTCGCACACCCGAGATGGAGGCACCATGGTCAACCCCGTTCCCGACGGCTACACGACGGTCACCCCGTGGATCATCGGCCGCGACACCGCCGGCCTGCTCGACTTCCTGAAGCACGCCTTCGACGCCGAAGAGCTCGGGCGCGTCGTCGGCGAGGACGGCAAGATCGGGCACGCGGAGGTCCGCATCGGTGACGCGGTCTTGATGGCCTTCGACGCCGCGGACGACTGGCCCGACACCCCGGCGTACCTGCGCCTGTACGTCCCGGACAGCGAAGAGACGCAGCGGAAGGCCCTGGAAGCGGGCGCGACCGAGGTGACGCGGCAGACCGAGCTGTTCTTCGGCGACCGCGTCGGCCGCGTGCGCGACCCGTTCGGCAACCTCTGGTGGATCCAGACCCGGCTGGAGAACCTCGACGAAGCCGAGATGATGCGCCGCGCTCAGCTACCCGAGTACGTCGCGGCGATGAACTACGTCCAGGGCGCGGACCTGGTCAGCCGTCGTCCATAGTGGACGGTTGCGGCGCGGCCGCGGCGGTGTGACACCCTGGGGCCGTGCTGGAAACCGGTGAGGACTACCGCGAAGCGGGGTTGTCCGGCCAGTGGTGGGAAAAGCGCCGGTTCACCGGCTGCGACTTCACCGGGGCGGACCTGAGCGGGCTGCAGACCCGTGGCTGCACGTTCGACGACTGCGACTTCAGCCGGGCCGACCTGTCGCGCTCGCGGCACGAGGCGTCGGCGTTCCGCTCGTGCACGTTCGACCGGACGGTGCTCGTCGACAGCCGCTGGTCGTCGTGCTCGCTGCTGGGTTCGTCGTTCGGCGACAGCGGGTTCGGCGGGATCGCGCTCACCGAGTGCGACCTCTCGCTGGCGTCGCTGGCGAAGGCGCGGCTGCGCCGGCTCGGGCTGTCCGGGCTGCGGCTGCGCGAAGCCAACCTGATGGAGGCCGACCTCACCGGCGCCGACCTGCGCGGCAGCGACCTGACGGGCGCCCGCCTGCAGGGCGCGAAGCTCGACGGCGCGGACCTGCGCGGCGCGCGGCTCGACGCGAACGCCCTGGTGCAGGCCGATCTCCGGGGCGCGCAGGTCGACATGGAGACCGCGGTCTCCTTCGCCGCCGCGCACGGCCTGATCGTCCGCTAAGACAAACCGGCGGCGAGCACGAAGCTCGCCGCCGGTTTCAGTACACAGACTCTCAGTCGATCGGCGGTTCGCCCGGGTCGAGCTCGAGCAGGGCGCCGTCGGCGACCAGTTCCTCGATCGACGCCGGGAGCAGGTACGCCGACCCGCCGCCCGGCTGGTTGAACCACGGGATCGCGACGCCCGCGAGCGTCTCCAGCGGCCGCTGCACCCGGTACACGTGGTACGGCCGGTTGATCCACTCCGGCACCAGCGACCGCTCGGCGAACGGCGTGCCCGCCGCGTACGTCAGGTTGCCGTTCGGGCCGCCGAAGCGGTCCAGCTCGCTGCCCGCGGGCAGCTCGCGCAGCTCCTTGCCGCGGAACAGCGTCAGCGGCGGCTCCCCGGACATCGGCCCGATCGGCCACTGCTGGTTACCGCCGCCACCACCGCCGTTGACGGCCGGGCGGACCGGCTCCGGACGACCCTGGCCGGGCGGGACCAGCGGGGCGCCCTGGGGCACCGGCGCCAGGACCGTCGGCGCGGCCTGCGGCGGCTCACGGCGCGGCGGGGCCGGGGCCAGGGGCGGCGGTCCGGCCTGCTGCTGCGCCAGCGGCGGCGGACCACCCGGGCCGGCGGCGACCGGCGCGGGCGGGCCGGGCTGACGCACCGGCGTCGGCGGCTCGTCGTCTTCGAGGTCGCCGAACAGCTCGTCGGCGCTGGTGAACGCCGTCTGCTCCTGCAGCGGCACCGGCTCGGGCTTGCGGACCGGGTACGAACCGGTCGCGATCTCCGGCGACAGCGTCGCCACGACCCGCTGCGGCGCGGGTTCCGGTTCGGGCTCGGGTTCCGGTTCGGGCTCCGGCGCGGGCGGCTCCTCGGCGACCACGTGGCCCTCCGGGTGGAGCAGCAGCTTGCCGAGCATGAACGCGGCCGCGTCCTCGGCGTCGCCGAACACCGCGGGGTTGCTGAGCTTGCCGTCGTACCAGCCGACGCGCCAGCCGTCGTCGACCTGCTCGACGCTCCAGCCGTGCTCGGCCGGCTCGCCCAGCTTGTAGCCGCTCTCCGGGACGTCCAGTTCGTCCAGTTTGGACTGCAGCCCGGCCAGCACCGGGTGGTCCGGCGTCTCGCGGCGCAGCGCGCGCCGCCCGGACCGCGGTGCGGGCTCGGCCGGCGCCTGGACGGCCGGCTGGGGTGCCGGCGGTTCCGGCACCGGCAGCACACCGGGCACCTCGGGCTGGGTGATCATGGTCGGCGGGCCGGGGTCGAACGCGGCCGCGTGCGCCGGCTCGTCCTCCCGCCGCGGCTGGTCGGGCTCGAACGCGGACCGCGCCGGCTCGTCGTCGTCGTGCGCGACGTGGTCGTCGAACCCGTCGTCGTCCCGCACCGGCGGCTGGAAGACGGTCCGCCCCGCGGCGTCCTGAGTGGGCTCGAAGGCGGCGTGCGCCGGTTCGTCGGCGGCCGGCTCCTCGTCGTGGCGGCCCTGCGGGAAGCCGTGCGGGTCGGCCGGCTCAGGCTGACCGGCGTCGAACGCGACGCCGTCGTGCGCCGGTTCCTCCTGCCCGATCGGCTGGTCGGGGACGTACTCCGCGGTCTCCTCGAGGTCCGGCACCCGGCCGGGCTCCGGCGTCGTGCCGTTCGTCCCGGCGGCGTGCCCGGCCGGCTCGTAGTGGCCGTCTTCGGTGTACTGGTCGTCCTCGGCGAAGCGGTCGTCGAACTCCTGGTCGTCGTAGCCGTCTTCGGCGTACTCGGCCTCTTCGGTGTACTCCTGCTGCGGTGCGCCCGCGGCGGGGTACGCCTCGTCCTCGTAGTGCTCCTCGGCCGGGGCCTCGGGCTCCGCCGTATGCGTCAGGAGCGGCGGCTCGACCTGCGCGGGCGGCTCCTGGTGCTGCTGCGGCGGCGCCACGGGCGGCACCGGCGGGGCCGGGGGAGCCTGCGCGGCCATCGCCGCCTGCGGCGGGCCCGCGGGGGCCTGCTGCTGCGGCGGCGGCCCCTGCTGTTGCTGCTGCGGCGGGGGTGGCCCCTGCGGCGGCGGCCCGGCGGGACGCTGCTGCGGGTTGCCCCGGGTCAGGTACGCCCCGGCGGCCTGCAACGTCGGCTCGTCGACCGGCGGCAGCTTGAAGCCGACGGCGCGGACGTGCTCGACCAGGTCCGGTTCCGGCGAGACGCCGTACTTGCGCAGGTAGAAGTTGACGGCGGCGGGCCAGATCCACTGGCCGTCGCTGTGGAACGCGACCGGCACGGTCGCCTCGGGCGTCTGCGCCAGCCGGTCGATGTCGTAACCGCGCTCGGTGACGACCAGGGGGGCCCGGTCGAGGTACTCGAGCATCCGGTCCTGCTCGTCGACCTCGAGGTCGGGCCGGTTGATCACCGGGCGGCCGGCCGGGCCGATCGTGTCGAAGATCCGGGCGATCCGGAAGTGCGGCCCCGGCTGCTCCGGGCCGAGCCCGGACATCCGCCGGATCAGCCACTCGGGCACGTTCTCCTCCGTGCGGGGGAACATGCGCAGTTCGTCCGAATAGGCCTGTGGGGGCGGCGCGAGGTTCCACACGGGTTCGTCGCGGTTGTACTCGAGGTTGTAGCTGGACGGGTGGTCCAGCTGGTACCGCGCGTTGAACCAGGTACCCCGGCCGTCGCGGTACATCCCACCGCGCAACCGCCCGAAGAGGGTCGCGATGTCGTGGGTGGCGAGCCATTCGTGCACCGTGCCGTCCTCGGTGACGATCTCGCCGGTGAGCTCGTGGTACCTCCCGACGGCTCGGTACTCCGCGCTGACCTTGCGCCAGTCGCGGGGGGCGGCGCGCAGCAAAGCCAGCCCGATCTGCTTGACCAGGGTGTCCTGCTCCGTCGCGTTCAACTGCGTCGTCGGTTGTGCCACGGGGACATTTTGACTGTTCGCGCGCGCGAGTGCACCCCGCATGTGGGTTTTGCCGCTCGACGGGTCAGCCGCACACGCCCTGACCTCGCGTGATGCGACGTGCCATAGATCACAGGTTGGTCGCGGACAAGATCACGGAGGGCCGCTCCGGGAGTGGCGATGAGTTTACGGGCTGCGACCGCGTACGCCTGGAAGCGACGCGCGGGCGCCCCTTTGCCAGAATGGGCGTTGTGACGGCGAAGATTCTCGACGGCAAAGCCACCAAGAACGCCATTTTCGCGGAGCTCGAGCCGCGCGTCGCGGCGCTGGCCGCGCAGGGGGTGACGGTCGGCCTGGGCACCGTCCTGGTGGGAGACGACCCGGGGTCGCACTCGTACGTGCGGATGAAGCACGCCGACAGCGGCAAGATCGGCGTCAACTCGATCCGCCGCGACCTGCCGGCCGACATCACCCAGGAGAAGCTCGAGGCCGTCGTCGACGACCTCAACGCCGACCCGGCCTGTCACGGCTACATCGTCCAGCTGCCGCTGCCGAAGCACCTCGACGCCAACCGCGTCCTCGAGCGCATCGACCCGGAGAAGGACGCCGACGGCCTCGCCCCGGTCAGCCTCGGCCGGCTGGTGCTCGGCCAGCGCGGCGCCCTGCCGTGCACGCCGTACGGGATCATCGAGCTGCTCAAGCGTCACGGCGTCGAGCTGAACGGCGCGCGCGTCACCGTCGTCGGCCGCGGCATCACCGTCGGCCGCACGCTGGGCCTGCTGCTGACCCGCCGCAGCGAGAACGCCACCGTCACCTTGTGCCACACCGGCACCCGCGACCTCGCGGCCGAGGTCCGCCGCGCGGACATCGTGGTCGCCGCCGCCGGCGTGCCGGGGATCATCACGCCGGACATGGTCGCCCCGGGTGCCGCGGTGCTCGACGTCGGCGTGTCCCACGTGGACGGCAAGCTCACCGGCGATGTTCACCCGGACGTGGCCGAGGTCGCGGCCTGGATCTCGCCGAACCCCGGCGGTGTCGGCCCGATGACCCGGGCGATGCTGGTGAGCAACGTCGTCGAAGCGGCGGAGCGCTCGGCCCAGGCCCGATGACCATGACCGACGACCGGCGGGACCAGCGGGACCGCCGGCCACGGCAGGCGCGGTTCAGCCAGCTGCCGTTCGCGGCGGTCCTGGTGGTCGTGGCGGTCGCCGCCCTGCGGATCTTCCAGTACCACTGGCGCGAGGGCGCGGCGCTGATCGGCGCCGCGCTCCTCGTCGCCGCGGTGCTGCGGGCGGTGCTGTCGACGGAGAAGGCCGGGCTGCTGGCGATCCGCGGCAAGGTCGTCGACATCGTCACCTACGTGGGCTTGGCCGCCTTGATCCTGTTCGTGGCGCTGACGATCATCGGCGGCCCGCTCAGCTCCTCTTAGGACGCCATCGCGAGTTCGCGACGCTCGGCTTTGGCCTCGCGACGGTCCAATGTGCCCGAGACGATGGCCAGCGACAGGCCGAAGACGGCCAGCAGCGCGCCGACCCAGTTTGGTGCCACGAGGCCGAGGCCTCCCGCGATGACCAGGCCGCCGAGGTAGGCCCCGATCGAGTTGGCGATGTTGAACGCCGACTGGACCGCCGCCGAGACCAGCGACGGCGTGCCGCCGGCCTTCTCCATGATCCGGGCCTGCATCATCGGGCCGATCATGAACCCGGCGACGCCGACGAAGAAGATCGTGATCGCGGCGCCGACCTTGCCCTGCGCGGTGATGGTGAAGATGCCCAGCACGCAGGCCAGCGCGAGCAGCGCGGCGTACAGGCCCGGCATCAGGGCCTTGTCGGCCAGCCGGCCGCCGAGCAGGTTGCCGATCGTCATGCCGACGCCGGCCAGGGACAGCAGCAGCGTGACGTTCGACGGCGAGTAGCCGGCGACGTCGGTCAGCATCGGCGTGATGTAGCTCAGGCAGGCGAACACGCCGCCCAGCCCGAACGTGACGATCGCCAGCGCCAGGTGCACCTGCGGCCGCTTGAACGCGCTGAGCTCGGTGCGCAGCGACGCTTCGGCGGGCTTGCCCTGGTGCGGCACCAGCTTGGCGATGGCGGCCGCGGCGACCAGGCCGATCACGGCGACGACGCCGAAGGTGGCGCGCCAGCCGACCTGCTGGCCGAGCAGCGTGCCCAGCGGCACGCCGATGACGTTCGCCAGGGTCAGCCCGAGGAACATCATCGACACGGCCTTGGCGCGCTGGCCGGGGCCGACGAGGCCGGACGCGACGACCGCGCCGGCACCGAAGAACGCGCCGTGGGGCAGGCCGGCGAGGAACCGGAACGCGACGCCGAACTCCTGGTTCGGCGAGAGCGCGAAGAGGGCGTTGCCCAGCGTGAACAGGCCCATCATGGCCAGCAGCATGGTCTTGCGCGGCAACCGGACCGCGGCTGCCGTGAGCAGCGGGGCGCCGACGACGACGCCGAGGGCGTATCCGGAGATGAGGTAGCCGGCGGTCGGGATGTCGACGCCGAAGTCGGCGGCCGTCTGGGGCAGCACGCCCATCATGACGAACTCGGTGGTCCCGATGCCGAAGGCTCCGATGGCGAGCGCGAGCAGCGCGACGGGCACGGCACTCCTTCCAAGGTGAGAAATCGATTACCCGGACGATCTTGGACCATCTTCTGGATCGGTTCAGTCCGGGGGCAAAAAGGAAGACAGCTACCCGGCACCGACGCCGTGAGCTGCCCTACGGACAGTCCAACCGACGAGGGGGGTCGTTGTCATCCCGATATCGGGTGACGATCCACACCCGGGGTGCGCGGGTCAGCGAGGCGCCGCGAGCACGCCGTCGAGCAGGCCCGGGAACAGGGCGTCAAGATCCTTGCGGCGCAACGAGTTGAACCGCGTCGTGCCTTCCTGGCGGCTGGCGACGACGCCGGCCTGACGCAGGATGCCCAGGTGGTGCGTGAGTGTGGACTTCGTCACCGAGACGGCCAGCGCGCCGCACGAGACCTCACGCTCCGACGCCGCGAGCTGCCGGACGATCGCCAGGCGCACGGGATCGGCGAGTGCGCGGAGCGTGCCCTCGACGGTCATCTCGTCCTGCCCGGGGTGGACGAGCGGCGACAGCGTGACGGACTTGGCCATGGGTCCATAGTACGACGCCGGTCGAAATTGTCGCCACCGCGTAGTACGGTAGCCATCGAACTACGACGTTCGTCGAACCAATCGCCTGCTTCGCTTTGGGGGCTCCACCATGTCCGCACCCTCGTCCTCGAGGATCTCCGTGCTCGCCTTCGGCGCGTTCGGCGTCGGGACCAGCGGCTACATCGTCGCCGGGCTGCTGCCCGCGCTGACCGGCGAGCTGCATGTCTCCGCCACCGCCGCGGCGCAGCTCGTGACCGCGTTCGCCATCGCCTACGCGATCGGCTCGCCGCTGTTCGCCGCCGTCACCGGCACCTGGGAACGCCGCACGCTGCTGGTCGCCGCGCTCGTCGTCACCGCGGCCGGCAACCTGTTCGCCGCCCTCGCGCCCGGCTACGGCACGCTCCTTCTCGCCCGGGTCGTGACCGCGATCGGTGCCGCGGTGTTCACCCCGGCGGCCAGTGCCGTCGCGGCCGAGCTGACCAGCCCCGAACGCCGGGGCCGCGCGATCGCGCTCGTGTTCGGCGGCCTGACCGTCGCGCTCATCTTCGGCGTGCCGCTGGGCAGCCTCATTTCGCAGCACCTCGGCTACCGGACGGCGTTCGCGCTGGTCGCCGTGTTCTCCCTGGCGAGTGCGCTGGCCGTGCGGCTGGCGCTGCCGTCGGTCGCCGCGCCGCCGCGGGTCACCCTGGCCGAGCGGTTCGCCGCCGGCCGCGACCCGCGTGTGCTCGTCATGCTGGCCGTGACGGTCCTCGGCTGCCTCGCCGCGTTCATGGTCTACACCTTCGTCTCCCCGCTGCTGGCCGCGACCGCGGGCGTCCACGGCACGGCGGTCACGGTGCTGCTCTTCTGCTACGGCGTCGGCGGGGCGGTCGGCAACTTCGCCGGTGGCCGGGCGGCCGACCGCTGGGGTTCACGCGCGCCGCTGCTCGTCGTGACGGCCGGGATCACCGTCGTGCTGGCGCTGCTGCCGATCGCGACTACGACGCCGATCGCGGCCGGCGTCACGCTGTTCGTGTGGGGCGTGGCGACGTGGTCGTTCAGCCCGCCGGTGCAGCACCGCCTGATCGAGCTGGCCCCGGGCCACGCGGGCCTGGTGCTCTCGCTCAACGCGTCCGCGATCTACCTCGGCGTCGGCCTGTCGGGCGTCGTCGGCGGCGCGGTCCTCGACTCCGCCGGCCCGCTGGTGCTGCCCGAGGTCGCGGCCGCGCTGACGCTCGTCGCGCTGCTGCTCGTGAGCATGGCGTGGGGCCGGGTCCGGGAACGCCGTGAAGAGGTCGCCGTCGGTTAGCAATCGGCGTCCCCGCGTCAGTCCACTTCGGACAGTGCGTTACGCGGGTGAGACGGGTTCGGCCGCGGCGGCCTTGGCGGCCTTCTTGAACGCGCGGACCTGGGCGAGCGACTGGGCGTTGGTGACGTCCGCGATGGACCGGTGGGACCCGCGGTCGCCGTAGGCGCCGGCCGCTTCGCGCCAGCCCTTCGGGGCGACACCGCGCTGCTTGCCGAGGAGGGCGAGGAAGATCTTCGCCTTCTGCTCGCCGAAACCGGGCAGCGCGCGCAGCCGCTTCAGGACCTCGGGACCGTCGGGCTTCGGGCGTCCGGCGGTCCAGAGCCCTTCCGCGTGGCCGTCGTAGTTCTCGATGATGTGCTCGGCGAGCGCGTGGACGCGGCGCGCCATGGACCCGCCGTAGCGGTGGATGGCGGGCGGCACGACGCACATCTCGACGAAGGTCTGGACGTCGGTCGCGGCGATCTTGGCGATGTCGAAGCCGCCCATCCGGTCGGCGATCTTCCGCGGGCCGGCGAACGCGTGCTCCATGGGGTACTGCTGGTCCAGGAGCATGCCGACGAGCAGGGCGAAGGGATCGTCGTTGAGCAGCTTGTCGGCCGCGGGGTCGCCGGTCAGGTGCAGTTCACGCAGCATGTGGCCATTTTGACACAAGCGCCGTCTCCCAACGTGCTCCGTCGCGCGGGTTCGCCCGGGCCGGTCAGCGGGGCTTCGAGTACCGCGCCGGCGTCGTGCCCAGGTAGCGCTTGAAGTGCCGCGTCAGGTGCGCCTGGTCGGTGAAGCCGGCGGCCGTGGCGACGTCGGCGGCGGGAGTGCCGTCGAGCAGCAGCCGCCGCGCGCGGTCGACGCGGCGGCCGGTCAGGTAGCGGTGCGGCGGCAGGCCGAACCGCGCGCCGAAGCAGCGCACGAGGTACGCGGGGTGCGCGCCGAGCGTGTCCGCCGCTTCGGCGAGCGTCATCGCTTCGGGCAGCTTCGCGTCGAGCAGGTCACGCAGCTCGTCGGCGAGGCCGCGCTTCGGTTCGTGGGCCGCGGGTCGCCCGAGGTGGGTGCGCAGCCGGTCGGCCACCAGCACGAGCCGGCTTTCGGCTTCGAAGGCGTCACCCGCGTCGGCCAGGGACTCGTGCAGCTGGTGGATCCGGGTGCGCAGCAGGCCGTCGGCGAGGCTCGGGCGGTCGACCGCGGCGCCGATCAGGTCCTCGCCCAGCACCGGCGCGTCCAGGTACAGCACGCGCTTGCGGAAGCCGTGGCTGGTCGCGGCGCGCCCGTCGTGGGCGACGTTCGGCGGCAGCAGCGTCACCGCCGGGCCGAGCGCGCCGTGGTGGTGGCGGTCGAGGTCGTAGCGGATGACGCCGTCGTCGACGATCAGCAGCGTCCACGTGTCGTGCGTGTGCAGCGGGTAGGCGTGGGTGGTGAACCGCGCGTGGAAGACCTCGGCGATCCCCGGGACCGCCGGCCGCCAAGCCGAGACGCGCGCCTCCATGTCAAGAACGTACAAGACGCGGGCGTCGGCGGCGGGCGACGCTTTTCGCATGAGTTCCTTCGACACGAAGATCGCCGTCCTGCTGCGGGACGACCTGGCGTCCTGGCAACGGCTCAACGTCACGGCGTTCCTGGTCAGCGGCATCGCGCACGTCACGCCCGAGCTGATGGGCGGGCCCTACGAAGACGCCGACGGCACGGCGTACCTGCCGATGTTCGGCCAGCCGGTGCTGGTCTTTTCCGGCACCGGGGACGTTCTGACCGCGGCGCACGGCCGCGCGCTCGGCCGCGGCCTGCGCATCTCGATCTTCACCGACGAGCTGTTCCACACGGGCAACGACGACGACAACCGGGCCGCGGTCCGCGCGGTGCCGGGGGAGAAGCTCGCGCTGGCCGGCCTCGCGGTGCACGGCCCGAAGAACGCCGTCGACAAGATCCTCAAGGGCGCGTCCCTGCACCGGTGAGCGGAACACCGGAAACGGTTGCAAGGCCCGCCGAAAAGTGGCGAACCGCGCAAACCCGGCGCGCGCCGGGTGGCCGGTGCCATCATCGCCATCAGTGCCGCGGGAGGCGGCCCTGACTGGGGAGGTTTGTTGATGAAATCCTTGCTGCGCACCGGTGTTCTCGCCGCGTCCACGCTGGCGCTGGGTCTCGCTTTCGTGCCGGTGGCGTCGGCGGATCCGGTGTCGACGGTCGCCTACACCTCGGATGACGGCGCCTGGCCGCTGAAGAGCTTCGCGAACTACAGCGGACCCGGCGACGAGATCCGTGTCTGGGTGAACGAAGGCATCCTGAAGATCGACGTCCAGTCCGGCTTCGAGGACCTGCGGGTCGAGCTGAGCGCGCCGGCGGGCGAGACGCTGCACACCGGGACCTACACGGGAGCACGATTCCGCTGGTCGTCGGACCCGGCCACGGCGAACCCGGGTTTCTTCACGGTGACCGGCGGCTTCGCCTGTGGCGACGACTACGCCGAGTTCACGATCGACCGCCTCGACCGGGCGGCCGACGGCAAGGTGACGGACCTCGACGCGACGTTCGTCCAGCACTGCGGCACCCCGGACGGCCCGGCCACCCACGGCGAGGCGCACTTCCACGCCTGAAGTCCCTGAGGGGCACCCTCAGGGCGCTTAGGTCCCTGAGGGTGCCCCTCACGGCACGAGGCGCTCCAGCGGCGGCAGCGCCCCGGTCGTCAGCCAGATGATCCAGTCGGCCGGGGCGAACACGCAGTTCCCACACCACACGCGGCTCGCGCTCTCGGCGGCGAGCAGCCGGACGGCCTGCCACAGCTCGTCGTCGGCGTGGTACCGCTCGAGGGTCACGCGGTCCCCGGCGGTCCGGCAGAAGACACCGGTGCGGGACGTCGCCAGCCGGTCCCGGCGCTGGAGGAACCAGCCGTCGGGATCGGCGGGCGTGCCCGCGTCCCCGCCGAGAATCCGCCAAGCCACCGTGAGGCCGAGCGCCTCCTGCCACCGCGCGGGATCCGGCGGGGCGGTGAGCCGCAAGGTGCAAGCGTTTGCGCTCGGTTTCGCCAGCACCGGACGACGGTCCGTCCGCAGCAGCGTCAGCTCGAACGCGGAAGCCGTCACGCGAATCCGGAGGGGCGCGAAGAACTCGACTGTCGTCAGCCCGTCGGCTTCCCAGCACGACGGCTCTTCCATCGTGTGGTCCGCGGCCGGCGGTCCGGCCATCGTCAGTTCACCGCGGTCGGTACTCAGCTCGTAGACCTCGAAGACGGAAACCTCACCGGGCACGAACCGCCCTCCGGTGTGCGCTTCCAACCGCAGCGAGACGCGGCTCCCGTCCGTCGTGACCGCCGTCAGACGGCCGTCGGCGAACCGCGTCAGGTCAAGATTCACGGAGCCGTCGCGTGCACCACGAAGACACTCCGTGTCCCGACCGCGAACGTCGTCGCCGAGACGTCCACGAACCCCGCGGCCAGCGCCGCCGCCTCGGTTTCGTCTGTCGGGAACGTGAGGTCCCGCGGGACGAACGCCTCGAACTGCCCCGACGGCCGGAACCGCAGGCCCGACACCACCGAGAACGCCAGCCGGCCGCCCGGGCGCAGCACGCGGCGCCAGTCGGCGAAGGCCACCGCGCCCAGGAAGTGCAGCGACGACGCGCACAGCACGACGTCGGCCGTGTGGTCCTCGACCGGCATCGGGACCGCCGGTCCCGCCTGCCACGTGACCACCCCCGACGGGTCCTGCAACGGAGCCTTCGCCTCGGCCCGCGCGAGCATCGCCGGCGACAGGTCCACGGCGAGCACCCGCGAGGGCTTCAGCCGCAACGCCGCGTACGCCGCGAAGCCCGTCCCGCACGCGACGTCGAGGACCAGCTCAGGCCCCTCCGGCAGGGGTAGGACCAGCGCTTCCGCCACCGAAGCGTGGAAGGTGTCTTCGTCGTAGTTCTCGGCTGTGCTGTCGAAGAAATCGGCTCTGGTGTCGTGGTCCACAGCACCCAACCTAGCCGGGCGGACCAGCGGTTTTCAGTCGCCGGCGGCCCGCGAACCCCAGATCCGTGCGGTGGTACCAGCCCAGCTCCGGATCGCCCTCCAGCCAGCACAGCAGGACGTCGACGCCGTCCAGCTCGGCCGGGAAGTCGACCAGCAGCGGCGCGAAGCCCTTCAGCTCGGCGCCGGTGTGCTGCACCGTCGTCATCAGGTCGTCGAGCCGGGCCTGCGCGGCCTTCCACTCGGGCAGCCCGCCCAGCACCGTCGCCCGGCCACCCGGCCGCAGTGACGCGGCGAGCTCGGCCGCGTCGGCGCGGACGCGCACCAGCTCGTCGAGGACCGGCCGCAGCCGCGCCAGTTCGTCACACGCTTCCGCGACGGTGAACAGTCCCATCCGCCGATTTTGCCATCGGCGCGCGTCAGGCTTCGCGGCGCCGCCGGACCAGCGCGTTGGCCAGCCCGCTGCCGACGAGCAGGAAGCCGACCCCCAGCAGCCCGCCGATGAACAGGAAGTCCATGACGCCGTAGGCGATGTCGCTCTTCGGCATCAGGTTCACCAGCTTGAAGCCCCATTCGGGCACGGCCATCGCGGCGACGCCGGGCAGCACGCCGTAGATCAGCCCGCCCAGGATCGGGCCGGCGGCGGACAGCGCGCCGAGCGCGGCGACGAGCAGCAGCAGGATCGCGCCGCCGGCCAGCAGCGCGATGCCGAGCGGGTCGCGGTTGGTGCTCAGGGTGGCCTGGATCAGCTGCTGCTGCCGCAGCCCGCCCCAGCTCAGCAGGCCCAGCGCGACCGGGGTGAGCAGGAGCCCGCCCAGCGCGCTCACCAGGTGGGCGACGCCGCGGCGCGGCCGTTCTTCGAGCACGTCCGGGGTGTCGTCGTAGTCGTCGTATTCGTCTTCGTATTCGGCGTACCGATGGGTCGACATGGCCGTCACCTCCCGCATGATGAGTTCACGGATGGCATCGTGCCCTGGTTCACCCCATCGGCGCGACGATCGCTCGGCGAGCGGTCGGATCGGGTGACCGGCAGGTCGTGCCCGGTGATCCCGGCCACAATCCACGGGTGGAGACTTGATGCCGACCACTACTTGAACCATCCAGCTGCGTCAAGCAGTACGCTTGTACCGCTACCGGCGAGACGTAGAAGAAGAACGCGAAGATCCGCGGAAGGAGCACCGCTGCTCATGGCCAAGATCAAGGTCCAGGGCACCGTCGTCGAACTCGACGGCGATGAGATGACCCGCATTATCTGGCAGTTCATCAAGGACAAGCTGATCCACCCGTACCTGGACGTGAACCTGGACTACTACGACCTGGGTATCGAGGAGCGGGACCGCACCGACGACCAGGTCACCATCGACTCCGCGAACGCCATCAAGAAGCACGGCGTCGGCGTCAAGTGCGCCACGATCACCCCGGACGAAGCGCGCGTCGAAGAGTTCGGCCTCAAGAAGATGTGGCTGTCCCCGAACGGGACCATCCGCAACATCCTCGGTGGCGTGATCTTCCGCGAGCCGATCGTCATCCAGAACATCCCGCGGCTGGTGCCGACGTGGACGAAGCCGATCATCATCGGCCGTCACGCCCACGGCGACCAGTACAAGGCGACCAACTTCAAGGTCCCCGGCCCGGGCACGCTGACCATCAGCTACACCCCGGACGACGGCTCCGAGCCGATGGAGTTCGAGGTCGCGAAGTTCCCCGAGGGCGGCGGCGTCGCCATGGGGATGTACAACTACAAGAAGTCGATCGAGGACTTCGCGCGCGCCTCGCTCCAGTACGGCCTCGACCGCGGCCTGCCGGTGTACCTCTCCACCAAGAACACGATCCTCAAGGCCTACGACGGCCAGTTCAAGGACGTCTTCGAGGAGATCTTCCAGGCCGAGTTCAAGGCCGACTTCGACGCCAAGGGCATCTCCTACGAGCACCGCCTGATCGACGACATGGTCGCCGCGGCGATGAAGTGGGAGGGCGGCTACGTCTGGGCGTGCAAGAACTACGACGGTGACGTCCAGTCCGACACGGTCGCGCAGGGCTTCGGCTCGCTCGGCCTGATGACGTCGGTGCTGCGCACACCGGACGGCCGGACCGTCGAGGCCGAGGCCGCGCACGGCACGGTCACCCGGCACTACCGCCAGCACCAGCAGGGCAAGCCGACGTCGACGAACCCGATCGCGTCGATCTACGCCTGGACCCGCGGCCTCGAGCACCGCGGCAAGCTGGACGGCAACTCCGAGCTCATCGGCTTCGCCAACAAGCTGGAAGAGGTCGTCGTCGAGACGGTCGAGTCCGGCCAGATGACGAAGGACCTGGCGCTGCTCATCAGCAAGGACCAGCCGTTCCAGACGACCGAGGAGTTCCTCGCGACGCTGGACGACAACCTGGCCAAGAAGATCGCCCAGGGCTGATCGATCGGACGAAAGCCCCCTTCCCGGAATGTCGGGAAGGGGGCTTTTGCGTGGTTCGGCCGAGCACACTGCGTAACCATCGGAGGCCCTTGATTGGCGCCTCCGGGTGGTTACGCCGCCCGGCGCTATTCGTCTGGGTAAAGGATTGCCTACCCTGACGTGCAGGACGGGATTCGTGGTGAAGGAAGGCGTGGTCCTCGTATGTCGAAGAAAACGCTGATCATCGTCGGTGCCATCGTCGCGGTCATCGTCATCTACGCGTTGAACACGAACAAGCAAGCGTCCGCCGGGGCGTCGGCCACCGGCTGCAAGGTCACGGTGATCGCGGACGTCCTCAACGCCCGCGAATCCGCCGACGGCAACGCGAAGGTCGTCGGGAAGTACCTGCGTGACGCCCAGTTCGACGCGCTGCCGGGTGTCCAGAACGGCTTCCGGAAGGTGGCCGACGACAAGTGGGTCGCCGCCGCGTTCACCGAGCCGGTCGCCGGGTCCGCCTGCTGATCGTCCCGGTCAGACGCCCAGGAGGTCGGTGCCGAGGGTGATGACGCCGCACAGCGCGGCGGTCAGCCCCAGTACCCGCGCGCGTTTCGGGTCGCGCTTGGCCGCGGCGCGCCAGTAGAGGCCGATGCCGACCACCAGCATCAGCAGTTCGACGACGGCCGAGACGGCGGGCAGCCGCCAGAGCCCGAAGCCGAACGTCGGCAGGTCGCCCGCGTTGCCGGGCAGGATCGGCAGGTCCGCGCGGTGCACGACGAGGTCGAGCAGCCAGTGCGAGAACACGACGCCGCCGAGGACCAGGCCGGCTTCCCGGCCGAGCCGCCACGCGGCGACGGCGCCGAACAACGCGGCGAGCACGAGCGCGCCGACGAGGGAGTGCGTGTAGTCGGCGTGGATGACGCCGCCGCCGTACCCTTCGCCGTCGATCGTCTCGACGCCGGACAGGTAGAGCGGCACGAATACGACGTCCAGCCACGCGGTGGCGAGCATGAGCGTCCACACGGGAATGGCCGGGCGGCCGGCCTTGACCGCGGCCGCCAGCCCGAAGTGCCCGGCGATCATCGGCGGGCCGCCGTCCAGGGGAAGCGGGCGTCGAGCACACCGAGCCCGACGGTGAACAGGAGCACGGCGATGATGAACGTCATCGTGGATTCTCTTTCTCTGCATAGGTTTTCAGGCCTTGGACGAGCATGGTCTTGAGGACTTCGAAGCTCTCGTCGACGTCTTCGGGCCGCCCGAAGCCGCCGGAGGCCTCGAGCCCGGCGAAGCCGTGGACGGCGGCGCGAAGACAGCGCGTCGCGTGCACGGCCCGCGCGTGGTCGAAGCCGAAGGGCCGGAGCACGGCGAAGACGACCTCGGCGACGGCGTGGGTCGCGGTGCTCAGTTCGACGTCCCCACGGTCCGGATCGGCGGTGAGAGCACCGGTCCGGCGCGGGTGTTCCCGCAGGTAGCCGCGATAGCCGTCGGCGAGCGCCCCGACGGCTTGGTCCCCCGCGCGCCCGGTGGCGGCGGTGCGCAGGACGTCGGCCATCTCCTGAACCACCCGCAGATCGACGAGCCGCCGCAGGTCGGCGAGGTTCTTGACGTGCTTGTAGAGCGAGGGCGCGGCCACCCCGGCCCGCTCGGCGACCTTGGCGAGGGTCAGTTCATCGGTCCCGTGCTCGTCGACGAGCACGAGCGCGAGGTCGACGACGGTTTTGGTGGTGAGCCCGGCCCTAGGCGACATGACTCTGGCTACTTGGCATAGCTTTAAAGCTAAGGCTCGTAGCTTATGGCGTCAAGGCGCCTTTTTTGTCGGTGGTGGGTGTTAGAACTGATCCCATCGGAATCCGGAGGTCGGCGAGGGGATTGCCGAGGGAGGAGGGGTTGGCTGGGTGATTGGGTGCGCCACGGCGGCGGCGGCGTCCGCGGAGTCTCCAGGGGGAGTTTCGCGGGCGCATGAGCCGGCTGAGCGGCGGCCGGGAATGGCGGCACACCGAGCTGGGGAGCGCGGGGTGCTCGCGTAGGTCGTCCGGGGGAGGATCGAGCCCGGGGACCGTGCCTGACGGGGGTCAGAGCACGACGGTGAGATCCTCCTCCGCGACCAGCACTTCCCCGTCGAACTCGGCGCCGGCCTCGGCTGCCGCCGCGACTCGGTCGGTGCCCGGCCAGAAATGGGTGAGCAGGAGCCGTCGGGCGCCGGCGGCTGCTGCCCAGTGGCCGGCCTCCGCCGCGGTCAGCAGGAAGCGGGGGCCGTCGGGTGGCGTCCGGTGGGTGGCGTCGCTGACGAGCAGGTCCGCGTCGCGGCCCAGGTCCGCCAGCACCGGCGACGGGCCCGTGTCGCCGGTGTACGCCACCGTCAGCCCGGGCGCGGTGAGCCGCACGCCGAAGCTCGGCAGGTGGTGCGGCAGCGCGAACGTCGTGAGCCGGAACGGTCCGAGCGCCGTCGGCTCGCCGAGGTCGTGCACCTCGAACAGCTCGCTCGGGTCCGGGCGCGGCTCCAGCGCTTCGAGCCGCCGGACGGTGCCGGGCGTGCAGTGCAACGGCAGCCGCGGCCGGCCGGGCGACCGATCCTGGACGGTGAAGTGCCAGGCTCGACCGAGCGCGCTCACATCCGCGCAGTGGTCGGGGTGTTCGTGCGTCACGACGACGGCGTCGGGCAGCCGGTCCCGGCTGTGCGCGAACAACCGCGAGGCGGCGCCGTACCCGAGGTCCAGCACGACGCGGAATCCATCGTGTTCGAGCAGGAACCCGGTGCACGCCCGCCCGGCCTCCGGGAACGCCCCGCAACTGCCGAGCACCGTCAGCCGGCTCATGCCCGCAGTCTGACAGAGCGGCCGCGTCCCTCGCCCTGATTTCGCCGCCCGGAACACGGCGCGCGCCCGAAGGGCGCCATGCCCGCGACCGCCGACGCCGCGCCAGGCCGCGAAACACCGCACACCCGACCCGGCGCCACAGCCACCCGCACCCCGGCCGGTAGCGTGCTGTTCGTGCTGACCGTCTCCACCGTGAACGTCAACGGCCTTCGCGCCGCCGCCAAAAAGGGCTTCGTCGAGTGGCTTGCCGCCACCAAGGCCGACGTTGTCGCCTGCCAGGAGGTGCGTGCCACCGCGGAGCAGCTTCCCGCGGGCGTCGTCGACCCCGATGGCTGGTTCGCGGCGCACGCTCCCTCCGCCGCGAAGGGGCGCAACGGTGTCGCCGTCTACAGCCGTGTGGAGCCCGATGCCGTGCGGGTCGGTTTCGGGGAGCCCGAGTTCGAGGACAGCGGGCGCTACCTCGAGGTCCACCTGCCGAAGGTCGTCGTCGCGAGTCTCTACCTGCCCAGCGGGGATGTCGGTACCGAGCGCCAGGACGAAAAGGAACGCTTCATGGCCGCGTTCCTGCCCTACCTCGTCGAGCTGCGGGCCAAGGCCGCCGCGGATGGGCGGGAGGTCGTCGTCGTCGGGGACTGGAACATCGCCTACGACAACGCCGACCTCAAGAACTGGCGCGGCAACCGCAAGAACTCCGGTTTCCTGCCCGAGGAACGCGAGTGGCTCGGCCGCGTCTACACCGAGGCCGGCTACGCCGACGTCCAGCGGCGCCTCGATCCCGACGGCCCCGGGCCCTACACCTGGTGGTCCTACCGCGGCCAGGCCTTCGACAACGACTCCGGCTGGCGCATCGACTGCCAGCTCGCCACCCCCGGGCTCGCCGAGAAGGTCGTGTCCGTCGTCGTCGAGCGCGCCGCCGCCTACGACCAGCGTTGGTCCGACCACGCGCCCGTCACCGCCACCTACGACATCTAGGCCGCGCGGGCCGCGCGCCAGGTTTCGCTGTCCACGAAGTGGTTGTCGAACCGCTCCTGCGACGCCAGGATCTCCGCCGGTGACGCCTCGCCGCGCCGGATGCGGTCGATCAGCCGGAAGTACTCGAACCGCTCGACGCCGGGCGTGAACACGATCAGCACGTCCGCGCCGGACCGCGAAGACGCGCCGAAGGCGTGCGTCGTGTGCGGCGGCACGAACAGCATGTCGCCCGTTCGCACGGTCACCACCTCGTCGTCCTGAAGGACCTCCAGCTCCCCGTCGAGCATGAAGAACATCTCCGCCGACGCCGTGTGGAAGTGCGGCGTCGCGCCGTCGCGCCCGCGGCCCAGCGACGCGCGGTTGGTGCTCAGGTGCCCGTCCGTCCGGGAGACGTCGGCCAGCAGCGTCATCGTGTCGGGCGTGGTGCCGAGCTGCTCGGCTTCGTCGTGGCGTACCAGCAAGGTTGTCATGCCGGAGATGGTTCCACGGCTGATAGTTCGCTGTCAAACTATCTGGGAGCGAATAGACTGCCCGCGTGACTGACGAAGACGCCGTCGACGCCGTGGTGTCGGCGTGGGCCAGCGAACGGCCCGACCTCGACCTGACCGCCATCGGCGTCGCCGGCCGGCTCAGCCGGCTGAGCCTCGTGCTCGGCCCGGCGCAGGAGCGCGTCTTCGGCAAGTTCGGCCTGCAACGCGGGGAGTTCGACGTCCTGGCCGCGCTGCGCCGCTCCGGGAAGCCCTACACGCTGATCCCGTCGGAGCTGTCCGCGACGCTGATGATGTCCCGCGCCGGCATGACGAGCCGCCTCGACCGGCTCGAAGCCGCCGGCTTCGTCGAGCGCACGCTCGATCCGAACGACCGCCGCAGTTTCCGCATCCGCCTGACGGACAAGGGTTTCGAGGTCGTCGACGCGGCGATGACCGAGCACACCGCGAACGTCACCGAGCTGCTCTCTTCGTTGCGGGGCAAGGAACTCGGCCTGCTCGACGACGTCCTGCGCAAGCTGCTGCGGGAGTACGACACCCCGTGAACGCGAACAGGGCCTCCCCGTGGGGGAAGGCCCTGTTCGCCGCGCCGGAGGGGCTCAGCAGGACAGGTTGTCACCCGTCGGCACGCCGAGGATCCCGGTGATCTGCGTGTACTTGTCGACCCGGCTCTGGACCTGCGCCGGGTTGCCGCCGTTGCACTCGATGGACCCGTTGATGCTGCGGATGGTCTCGCCGAAGCCGCGCTGGTTCACCATCGCGTCGTGCGGGGTCATCGTGCCCGGGCCGGTCTGCGTGTTCCAGTACCAGAGGCCGGTCTTCCACGCGACGGCCGCGTCCTGTTCGACCAGGTACGGGTTGTTCAGCAGGTCGATGCCGAGCGAGTCGCCCGCGGCCTTGTAGTTGAAGTTCCAGCTCAGCTGGATCGGGCCGCGGCCGTAGTAGGCCGCGGTGCCCGCCGGGCAGCCGTAGGACTGGCTGGTGTCGCAGTAGTGCGGGTAGTTCGCGGTGTTCTGCTCGACGACGTAGACGAGACCGCCGGTCTCGTGGTTGACGTTGGCCAGGAACGCGGCCGCTTCCTGCTTCTTCACGGTGTCGTCACCGGTGTTCGCGAAGCCGGGGTACGCGTCGAGCGCCGCCGTCAGGCCGCTGTAGGTGTAGAAGCTGTTGCGGCCCGGGAAGATCTGGTCGAACTGGGCCTCGCTGACCACGAACGCGGCGTCCGAAGTGGCCGGTGCGGCGGACGCGGTCGCGGTGGGGAGCACGACGGCCGCGGCGGTGGCGGCGAGTGCGCTCACCGCCACTCCGGCGAGCTTCAGGAACCGTGGGATCGACATGCTGGGACTCCTCTGGTCATGCCGGTCGTGCGCGGTCCGACCAAGCCGTGAATTCTTTCGGAGTTACGTGAAGAGGTATAGACCAATCACCAACGAGTGAAACGGGGTCACGGCGAAGAGGCCGCGATCGGAGCAGTGTGAACTGCGGCAAACGGCAGAACGTGAGGTGATGTTGCGATGAACGGGTGACCAAGGGCCGGACAACGATCGGTCAGCTTCTACTCTGGGTATGAGCGTTCCGTCCTCCGCAACACCGTTCGGGTGATCGCTGTGAACCCTGGGGGTGCCCGGATCGTGGTACGAGATGGGCGCTAGTCTCGGCCCCCGAGTCGAGCGGGTCTTCAGGCCTTGACACGCTCGGTAGTTTTTTGACCAGTAGCACGCAGCGTCTCACTCATTTGGGTGAGCGTTTCGCTCGTCACTCGCGGGAGGCACTCCGGTGCGCAACCCAGGTCATCTCCTGATGCGGTCCACGCTGCGCGGGTTCCGCGCCGTCGCGGTCCTCGCCCTCGTCCCGGCCGGCCTGCTGGCCGCCGGTGGGGTCGCGCTGGCCGACGTCACGACCGCGCAGGCCGACACCAACACCGACAGCTTCGGTGTGCTGGGCCCGGTCGGCCTGGTCGCCGTCGCGCTCGGCATCGTCGGCATGACGCTGGGTGTGCTGCGCCAGCGCCGCAAGACCCGCTCCACCGCCGAGATCGTCGAGGCCGTCCCGGTCGTCCCGGAGGTCACGGGCCCGGTGACGGCGCTGGCGGAGGCCGTCCTGTCCGAGCCCGACACCGGTCCGACGCGCCCGTTCCTGGCCCCGCACCCGCACGCCTGAGGCCCCTCGACGCCGTCAGTGCGTCGCGGCCTGAAAGAATCCCAGCGTGTCCGAAGAGCAGATCGCAGCCGCCCGCCGTCCGCGGGTCCTGTCCGGGATCCAGCCGACCGCCGACTCGTTTCACCTCGGCAACTACCTCGGCGCGCTGCGCCAGTGGGTGCGGCTGCAGGACACGCACGAGCCGTTCTACTGCGTGGTCGACCTGCACGCGATCACCGTCGAGCAGGACCCGAAGGTGCTGCGCCAGCGCACCCGCGTCTCGGCCGCGCAGCTGCTCGCCATCGGCATCGACCCGCAGCGCAGCGCCCTGTTCGTGCAGAGCCACGTGCCGGAGCACGCCCAGCTGAGCTGGGTCATGGAGTGCCAGACCGGGTTCGGCGAGGCCGGCCGGATGACGCAGTTCAAGGACAAGTCCGCGAAGCAGGGCTCCGACCGCTCCAGCGTCGGCCTGTTCACCTACCCGATCCTGCAGGCCGCGGACATCCTGCTCTACCAGGCGGACGCGGTCCCGGTCGGCGAGGACCAGCGCCAGCACCTGGAGCTGACGCGCGACCTCGCGCAGCGCTTCAACAACCGGCTGGGCAAGACGTTCGTCGTGCCCGAGCCGTACATCATCAAGGACACGGCCAAGATCTACGACCTGCAGGACCCGACGAGCAAGATGAGCAAGTCGGCGTCCGCCGCGAACGGCCTCGTCGAGCTGCTCGAAGACCCGAAGCGCTCGGCGAAGAAGATCCGCTCGGCGGTCACCGACACCGGCCGCGAGGTCGTGTTCGACGCCGAGAACAAGGCGGGTGTCTCGAACCTGCTGACGATCTTCTCGGCGCTCGCCGAGCGCACGATCCCGGACCTCGAAGCCGCATACGAGGGCAAGGGTTACGGCGACCTGAAGAAGGACCTCGGCGAGGTCTTCGTCGAGTGGGTGACGCCGATCCAGGACCGGGTCAAGTCCTATTTGGACGATGTGACCGAGCTGGACAAGGTCCTCGCCGCGGGCGCGGAACGCGCTCGTGAGGTGGCCTCGAAGACGCTGGCCAAGACGTACCAGCGGATCGGGTTCCTGCCGCCGGTGCGGTGAGGCTCATCCTGCTCAACGGCCCGCCGGGCAGCGGCAAGTCGACGCTCGCCCGGCGCTACGCCGGCGACCACCCGCCGGCGCTGGCCCTGGACGTCGACCGCGTCCGCGCGCTGATCGGCGGCTGGCGCGAGTCGCCGGGTCCGGCGGGGCTGCTGGCCCGGGATCTCGCGGTAGCCGCCGCCCGGACACACCTCGCCGCCGGTCACGACGTCGTCGTGCCGCAGCTGCTGGCCCGGCCGGAGTTCGCCGAACGCCTCGAAGCGCTGGCCCGCGAGACGGGCGCGAGGTTCCACGAGATCCTGCTGCTGCCCGGTCGCGACGAGGTCGTGCGAAGAGTCGCCGAGCGGGGCTCGTCGGAGATCGAGTCGGCCGCCCGTCTCACCGAGCGGCAGGTGAGCGCCGCGTACGACGCCGTGATCGAGTTCTGCGCGCAGCGGCCCGGAATCACGGTCGTCCCGGCGGCCGCCGGTGATCAAGATCGGACCTACCAGGCCCTTCTCGCCTCCCTCACGTAGGCCGCTCGCGTTGCGGGAGTCACCCGGCGTGGTTAGCGTTTCACGGTGGCGAACGAAGAAACGAAGGAAAAGCTCCTGCCGCGGCTGCGGCGGAAGTACCCGTGGCTCGATCACCTGATCCGGGCGAACGAGGCCTTCAGCGAGCGGTACGGCAACCACTACGCGGCCGCCATCACCTACTTCAGCGTCCTGTCGGTGTTCCCGCTGTTCATGGTGGCGTTCGCCGTGGTCGGGCTGGTCGTCAACCACGACCAGACGATCATCACGAAGATCACCGACGGCATCAACAGCTCCGTGCCGGACGGCCTCAAGGAGCTCGTCAACGGCATCGTCAAGGGCGCGCTGGACTCCGGCGGCGGGATCGGGATCTTCGGCCTGCTCATCGCCCTCTACTCCGGCATCGGCTGGATGTCGAACCTGCGCGACGCGCTCACCGCGCAGTGGGGCCAGGAGAAGCAGTCGCAGCCGGTCGTCAAGCAGACGCTCAAGGACCTGGTCGCGCTCATCGGCCTCGGGGTCGCGCTCATCGTCTCGTTCGCGCTGACCGCCGTCGGCGGCGGTGTCGGGCAGTTCCTGCTCGACCTCGTCGGGCTCGAACACCAGACCTGGGCGATCTACCTGCTGCGGGCCGCGACGATCGTGCTCGGCCTGGCCGCCAACACCCTCGTGTTCCTCTGGGTGATCGCGCGGCTGCCGCGTGAGCAGGTCGCGCTGCGCAGCGCCGTCAAGGGCGCCGTGGTCGCCGCCATCGGGTTCGTCATCCTGCAGCAGGTCGGCTCGATCTACCTGGCGAGCGTCACGAAGTCGCCGTCGGCCGCGCTGTTCGGGCCGGTCATCGGGCTGCTCGTGTTCGCGAACCTCGTCTCGCGCTTCCTCCTGCTCATCACGGCGTGGACGGCGACGGCGAAGGAGAACCAGCACAAGATCGTCCAGCCGCCGGCGCCGGTGCGGCTCGAGCAGAGCGTCACCGTGCAGCGCGGGCCGGGGCTCGGCACCGTCGCGGGAGCGTTCGGCGCCGGGGCGCTGCTCGCGTGGCTGGGCGGCCGTCGCAAGTCTTGACAGCGACCCGTGCGGTAAAGAAACTGAACCGGTAAGAATTCTGAACCGGAGGTTTCATGCTGGACGCCGCTCGCGAGTGCGCCGCGCTCGCCAAGACGCTCGCGCCGGTCACCGAGCGGCAGCGCGCGCTGCCCGCCGAGCTGGTCGCGAAGCTGACCGACGGCGGGCTCCTGCGCAGCGGCGTCCCCGGTTACCTCGGCGGCCCCGAAGCGCCGCCCGCCGTCAGCCTGGAGACGGCGGAGACGGTCGCGCGCGGTGACGCGTCGGCCGGCTGGTGCGTCTCGATCGCCGTGACGAGCAGCCTGCTCTCGGCCTACGCGCCGCGGAAGTGCGCCGAGGAGGTCTTCGGCGACCCCCGGACGGTCGCCGCGGGCGTCTGGGCGCCGCGCGGGACCGGCCGAAGAGTCGACGGCGGGTACGTCGTCTCCGGCCGCTGGCCGTTCTGCAGCGGAATCCCGCACTGCGACTGGCTTTTCGCCGGGTTCGTGCACGAGAGCGCGTTGTACGTCGCCGCGTTGCCGAAGGACGGGATTGAAGTGCTCGACACCTGGCACACCAACGGCTTGCGCGGCACCGGCAGCCACGACTGCGTGGCCGACGACCTGTTCGTCCCGGAGCACCGCGTCTTCTCGGTGCTGGGCGGCCCGCCCGAGGAAGCCGTTGCGCTGCACCGGTTCCCGCTCTTCGGCTTCTTCGCGCTGTCCGTCGCCGCGGCCGCGCTGGGCAACGCGCGCGGCGCGATCGACGACCTGATCGAGCTGGCTTCGACGCGCAAGCCGCTCGGCTCCAGCCGGTCGCTGGCCGAGCGGTCGCAGACCCAGGCCGCCGTCGCGGAGGCGGAAGCCGCCCTGCGCGCGGCGCGATTGTTGTTCTACACCAGCATCGACGACGCCTGGCAGGCCGCGCAGGGCACCGACCCGGTCCCGGACCGGCTCAAGCTCGGTTTGAGACTCGCCGCGACGCACACCACGCGCACGGCCGCGAAGGTCGCCGACAGCATGTACGACCTCGCCGGCGGCGCGGCGATCTACGAGACGTCACCGCTGCAACGCCGGTTCCGCGACGCGCACACGGCCACCGCGCACTTCCAGGTCAACCCGGCCAGCTTCGAGCTGTCCGGCAAGCTGCTGCTGGGCGTGCCGGCCCGCACCGAACAGTTCTGAGGAGCCCCGTGCCCGTCAACGCCCAGTACCGCCTCGCCGCCCGGCCGTCCGGCCTGCCGAAGGACGACGACTGGCAGTACACCGAGGACGCCGTCCCGTCGCCCGGTGACGGCCGGTTCCTCGTCGAGGTCCAGTACCTGTCGCTCGACCCGGCCATGCGCACCTGGATGAACCCGGGCCGCTCGTACGTGCCGCCGGTCGGGATCGGCGAGGTCATGCGCGCCGCCGGGATCGGCACGGTCGTCGAGTCGAACCACGCCGGGTTCAAGCCCGGGCAGAGCGTGTTCGGCACGTTCGGCGTGCAGAACTTCGCCGTCTCGGACGGCCAGGGCGTCCAGGTCGTCGACACGTCCCTCGCTCCGGCGCCGACGTTCCTCGGGACGCTCGGGATCAGCGGCATCACCGCGTACTTCGGGCTCTTCGACGTCGGCCGCCCGGAGCCGGGCCAGACCGTCGTGGTGTCGGCGGCGGCCGGGTCGGTCGGCATCGTCACCGGCCAGCTGGCGAAGATCCACGGCTGCCGCGTCGTCGGCATCGCGGGTGGCCCGGACAAGTGCCGCACGCTGGTCGAGGAGTACGGCTTCGACGCCGCCGTCGACCACCGCGCCGGGAACCTCCGCGCGGACCTGAAGGAGCACGCGCCCGACGGGATCGACGTCTTCTTCGACAACGTCGGTGGCGCCGTCCTCGAAGCGGCCCTCGCCCGGCTCGCGCGCGGCGCCCGGATCGTGCTGAGCGGCGCGGTTTCGCAGTACAACAGCACCGAAGGCCCGCGCGGCCCGGCCAACTACATGCAGCTGCTGGTGCAGCGCGCGTCCATGACCGGCTTCGTCTTCTCCGACTACGCCGACCGGTACCCCGAGGCGATAGAAGCGCTGGCGGGTTGGGTGCGCGAGGGCAAGCTGAAGACGCGCGAAGACGTCGTCACGGGCGGGATCTCGAAGTTCCCCGAGACGCTGCTCAAACTGTTCCGCGGCGAGAACACCGGCAAGCTGGTGCTGGCGCTGTGACCGATCTCCGGCACCGGTTCACGGCGGACTCGGTCGGCCGGGCGCTCGACCTGGTCGGGGAGCGGTGGAGCCTGCTCATCCTGCGCGAGTCGTTCTTCGGCGTCCGGCGCTACGGCGAGTTCGCGCGCAACCTGTCCATCCCGCGGCCGACGTTGTCCGCGCGGCTCAAGACGCTGGCCGAGGCGGGTGTGCTGGAGCGCGTCGAGGAAGTTCCGGACCGGCCCGAGTACCACCTGACGCAGGCCGGCCGTGACCTCTTCGGCGCCGTCGTCACGCTCATGCAGTGGGGCGACAAGCACCTCGCCGGGCCGGATGGGCCGCCGATTCTGTTGCGGCACAACGACTGCGGCGAGATCACCGAGACGTACGTCGCCTGCGGGCACTGCGGCGGCGCGATCGCCACCGACAAGGTGACCCCGGAGCCCGGGCCCGCGTTCCGCTAGCTGCCCGCGGCCTTCTTGCGCTGGTGCCCGACCACGAACGCGCCGACGATGATCAGGAACACCACCAGCGTGATGATCCAGCCGGTGACGCCGAACGGGTCGTCCTTGGCGGCCGCCGAAGTGGACGTCCCGCTGTTGGTCGCGGTGCTGCCGTCGGGCAGGATCGACGGCTCGCCGCTCTCGGGCGTCGCGGGCGGCTGGTAGGTGATCCGGCCGACCGGCTCGGCGTGGTCGGCCTCCAGCGCGAAGCCGTAGTCGAGCAGCTTGCCCGCCTGGTCGACGACCTTGGTCGGCTTCTGCTCGGCGCGCAGCATGACGACGGCGAGCCGCTTGCTCTGGTGCTGCGCCGCGCCGACGTAGGTGTGGCGGGCGTCGTCGGTGAACCCGGTCTTGCCGCCGAGGAAGCCCGGATAGACGCCGAGCAGCTTGTTGTCGTTGTACACCGGGATGGCCGGCTTCCCGCCGGCCGGCGGGATCTCGAAGTCCTTCGTCGCGACGGCCTTCGCGAACTCCGGCTGCTTCATCGCGTAGTGGAAGATCAGGCTCAGGTCGTAGGCCGAGGTCGACATGCCCGGCCCGTCGAGCCCCGACGGCGTCGCGGCGCGGGTGTCGAGGGCGCCGATGCGGACGGCCATCGCGTTCATCTTCGTGACGGTGGAGTCGACCCCGCCGAGCGCCGTGGCGAACGCGTGCGCGACGTCGTTGCCCGAGTGCATCAGCAGGCCGTGGAGCAGCTGGTCGACGGTGTAGCCGCCGCCGGCGACGATGCCGACGCAGGTGCACTCCTGCTCGGCGTCCTCCTTCGTCGCGACGAGCACCTGCTCGGGCTTGAGCTGGGTGACGACGACGAGCGCGAGCAGCGTCTTGATCAGCGACGCCGGCCGCTGCCGGGCGTGCGGGTCCTTCGCCGCGATGATCGCGCCGGTGTCGAGGTCCTGCAGCACCCAGGACGCGGCGGTGTTGCCGTCCGGCGGGTTGAGCGCGCCGTCCGGGGTGACGAGGCCGCACTCGGCCAGCCGCGGGCCGCCGACGGGCACGCTGGGCACCGGCAGCGCCGCGGGCGCCGCCCGGCCGGGCGCGGGCCGCTCCGACGTGTCGACCGCGGGCGGCGGCGCTTGGTGGTTCGCGCACTGCGCTCCTTGCGGCGGCGCGGCGGCCGCGAGGACCGGCGTGCCCATGGCCAGGAGACCGGCGGTGAGCGTCGTCGTGAAGACCTTGAGCGACCGGGAGGCGACGGAGTGCACCCACGCAATCTAGCGTCGCCGCGGCCCGCGCATACTCAGGGGCATGCGGATTTCCAAGCGCACCTCGCTGTTCCTGCTGGCCTTCGGCGTGTGGTCGTGGATCATCTGGATCACCTTCGCCAAGAACCTGTGGGCGAGCGACCAGTCCTGGACGCCGGACGGCTCGCCGACCGCGTACTTCGTCGTGCACGCCGTGCTGACGGTCGTGTCGTTCGTGCTGGGCACGCTCATCGGGGTGCTGGGCTGGCGCGGCGTGCGCGCGGCTCGCGTCGCTTCCTGACTGTCGCCTCCTGACTTTGGTCGGTGGCGCCCGGTTGCCCCTCGGTTTAGGTTGACGCCACCGAACATGGAGGTGGAATGTCCCGTTTACGCCGAATGGCGGCTCCGCTGGCGCTGGTCGTCGGGGGTGGCCTGCTGGCCGCCGCGCCGGCCGCCGAGGCCGCCCCGGTCGCCTGCGACACCACGAGCACGGCCTACACGTACGTCGTGACCTACCAGCCGGGCACCCGCGCGTCGGCCGTCGACAAGGAGCTGGCCGCGAAGTGCGGCACGAAGGTGGCGTACTACGGCGAGATCGGCGTCGCGATCGCCAGCTCGCGCAACGCGGACTTCCAGCAGAAGATCGGCGTCTACCGGGCGTACTCGGGCGGCAAGGACGTCGCTTCCGCCGGTGCGGCCCGGTCGTCTCTCGGCGCGGTCCGGACGCTGGAGGACACCCAGTCGGTGGCCGCCGCGGGTGACCTGTCGGCGCAGCAGTGGGACATGAAGGCGATCCACGCGCCGGAGGCGAACAAGAAGTACCAGGGCAGCCGCGCGGTGACGGTCGGCGTCCTGGACTCGGGCATCGACGCCACGCACCCGGCTCTCAAGGCCGCGATCTCGCCGTCGGAGTCGGCGGGCTGCATCACGGGCGCGCCGGACCTGACGCCGGCGTCGTGGGCGCCGACGACGTCCGACCACGGAACGCACGTCGCGGGCACGATCGCGGGCAAGGACCCGGCGGCGGGCTTCACGGGCATCGCGCCGGGTGTTCGTCTGGCGTCGGTGAAGGTCGTCAACGACGACGGCTACATCTTCCCGGAGTCCGCGGTCTGCGGCTTCGTCTGGGCGGCGAAGCACGGCTTCCCGGTGACGAACAACAGCTACTACATCGACCCGGGCATGTTCTTCTGCTCCCGCGAGCCGGGCGACGCGGCGGCGTACGAAGCGGTCCGCCGCGCGATCACCTACTCGACGCACCACGGAGTCCTGAACATCTCGGCGGCGGGCAACTCGGGCTTCGACACGACAACGCAGACAACGGACCCGAACCGCCCCCACCCGGTGGATTCGTCGTGCGGCATCCTGCCCAAGGCGATCGACGGAGTGGTGACGGTGTCCTCGGTGGGCTACGCGGGCACGAAGTCGTCCTTCAGCAACTACGGCGAGATCGACGTAACGGCTCCGGGTGGCGACTTCTCGCAGACCCCGCCCACCGGCGCCGGCCCGGCGTGCCCGCTGTCATCAACGGTCTTCGGCGGCCAGTACGGCTCGAAGTGCGGCACCTCGATGGCGTCCCCACACGCGGCGGGCGTCGCGGCGCTGCTGGCGTCCCGGTTCCGGGGCATCCCACCGCAGCTGCTGTCCCGGTTCCTGACGGGCGAGGCAGACCCGGTGGCGTGCCCAACAGCCGAAGCAACCTGCTCCGGCCCCGCGCGCGACAACTCCTACTACGGCCACGGCCAGGTAAACGCCCTGGACGCAGTCCGCTAACAGGCGAACGAAAAGGCCTCCCTGCTCACGCCGGGAGGCCTTTTCACTTGCTCGGACCAGTCCGCTGATCGTTCACTTGACCGGGTGTAGTTCCCGCACTACACAAGAGACTTCAACGGCCACCAGGTGTAGCCTGACCGGACCAATGGCCCCAAGCAATGAGCCACTTGTCCTCAAGGGCTCAGGAACGGATCTTCATGTCAGGCGGCTCCGAGACGGGCGGCAACTGATCCTTCGATCAGTCCGACCCTTCGCCCGGAGCGCTTCTGGCTCCGGGCTTTCTCATTTCAGCTCTGCGAGTAGTCGGCGATGAAGCCCATCCGCTGGTTCATGGTGGGCTCTTGCGCCGAGAACTCGACGACCGTGTCCTGACCACGGCGGAATCGCTGAAGGTTCTGCGCGCCCTGGTTGCGCACCTTGAACGCGTTCGGGAAGCGGACGTTCCGGAAGATCACCCGGTGCTCGAAGCTCCCGATCGACTTGTTGAACAGGACGTCGAAGGTCTCGGGACTGGTGCCGTTCATCAAGTCGGCCGAATAGCCCGGCCAGTCCCACTCGACGGTGATCAGATCGCCCGCCTGGACCTCCGAGCCGAGGTGGATGTAGATGTCCAGCTTGGGTTTCCCGTCTCGGGAGAACGTCCAGACGGACGTGGCGTTGGCCCGGGTCCGCTCATCGACGTCTTCCTCGCCGGCGTGGAACGCTTCGCACCTCACCTTGCGCCGGTCGCGGTTCGTCAGGCGTGTACTGCCGTAGTAGACGAGGTTGACCGACACGTACCGGAGAGTTCCGTTGGAAGCCGCGTCGAGCACCAGTTCGCGTCGGCAGCGGGCGTCGCCGTTCTCCTCGATGATCACCTCTTGCCGCCATTCTCGCACCGAAAGCGGAGAGGTGGAGTGCATTTGGTCGGCGTAGGTGTGCAGGAGCTGTTCGATGTGCTTCACCTTGCCACGCAGGCGTTGCGTTCCGGCGAACGATATCGCGCTGACCAGTACGAACAAGGCTGCTGCCAGGGTTGCGAAGGTGATTCGCAGCCAGGTCAGCCCGAGTATCTGGCCGACCAGTCCAACAGTTCCGAGTGACGCCAAAGTGCTCGCCAAGGCGCGAAAATAGCCGTGCCGGAAGACGTATTCTTCGAGATCTGCGACCAGCGGTACGAGTCTGCGGGCAACGAGCCTGCGGAGGTCTGAAGCAGCACCCATTGCGCTCGCTTCCTGTAGTCGGGCCACGCCTTAGGGGCCTCGTTTCCGGTAACTCGCCAGGCTAGCCTAACTGCACACCGTCGCCCAATAGTGCATTCGGTGCACAAACTGAAGGGCCCTCCGACGTAGTCGCCGGAGGGCCCTTCAGTGTTGCGCTTAACCTAGACGCGCTTGAAGAGCAGGGCTCGCTTTACTTCCTGGATCGCCTTTGTCACCTGGATGCCTCGGGGGCAGGCGTCCGTGCAGTTGAACGTTGTGCGGCAGCGCCACACACCCTCGCCGTCGTTCAGGATGTCCAAGCGCTCCTCCGCCCCTTCGTCCCGGGAGTCGAAGATGAAGCGGTGGGCGTTGACGATCGCCGCAGGGCCGAAGTACGACCCGTCGTTCCAGTACACCGGGCACGACGATGTGCAGCACGCGCACAGGATGCACTTCGTCGTGTCGTCGAAGCGGTCGCGGTCCGCCTGGGACTGGATGCGCTCGCGCGTCGGCTCGTTGCCGTACGTGATCAAGTACGGCTTGATCGCGCGGTACGCCTCGAAGAACGGGTCCATGTCGACGTACAGGTCCTTCAACGTCGTCAGGCCCTTGATCGGGGCGATCGTGATCGTCGTCGGCTTGCCGTCCTTGGCCAGCAGGTCCTTCATCAGGACCTTGCAGGCCAGCCGGTTGATGCCGTTGATCTGCATCGCGTCCGAACCACACACGCCGTGGGCGCACGAGCGGCGGAACGAGAACGTGCCGTCGATGTAGTCCTTGACGTGGAACAGCAGGTTCAGCAAGCGGTCGGTGCGCTGCGCCGGGACCTCGTACGACTCCCAGTGCGGCTCGGTGTCGACCTCCGGGTTGAACCGCAGGATCTTCAGCGTGACCGTGATCGGGGTGTGCTCGTCGGACGCGGAAGACGAAGGAGCTTCGGCAATGGCAGTCATCAGTACTTCCGCTCCATCGGTTCGTAGCGGGTGAAGGTAACCGGCTTGTAGTCGAGCCGGATGTCGGAAGCAAGATCGGAACCCTGCTTGTACGCCATGGTGTGCCGCATGAAGTTCGTGTCGTCGCGGGTCGGGTAGTCCTCGCGGGCGTGGCCGCCGCGGGACTCCTTGCGCGCGATCGCGCCGACGATCAGCACCTCGGCCAGCTCCAGCAGGAAGCCCAGCTCGACGGCCTCGAGCAGGTCGGTGTTGTACCGCTTGCCCTTGTCCGACACGGTGATCCGCTCGTACCGCGCCTTCAGCGCCTGGATGTCGGTCAGCGCCTGCTTCAGCGTGTCCTCGGTCCGGTACACCGACGCGTGCGAGTCCATCGTCTGCTGCATTTCCTTGCGGATGTCGGCGACGCGCTCGTCGCCGTGCTCCGACAGCAGGCCCGCCAGCTGTTCCTCGACCATCGTGGTCGGGTTCTCCGGCAGCTCGACGTGCTCGTGCGCCAGCGCGTACTCCGCGGCCGCGATGCCGGCGCGCCGGCCGAACACGTTGATATCCAGCAGCGAGTTCGTGCCCAGGCGGTTCGAGCCGTGCACGGACACGCACGCGACCTCGCCCGCGGCGTACAGGCCGGGGATGACGTTCTCGTTGTCCCGCAGCGCTTCGCCGTGGATGTTGGTCGGGATGCCGCCCATCACGTAGTGGCAGGTCGGGAACACCGGCACCGGCTCCTTGACCGGGTCGACGCCCAGGTAGGTCCGGGAGAACTCCATGATGTCCGGGAGCTTCGCGTTCAGCGTCTCCTCGGGGATGTGCGTGACGTCCAGGACGACGTAGTCCTTGTTCGGCCCGCACCCGCGGCCCTGCAGCACTTCCTGCACCATCGAGCGCGCCACGATGTCGCGCGGCGCGAGGTCCTTGATGGTGGGGGCGTAGCGCTCCATGAACCGCTCGCCGTCGGCGTTGCGCAGGATCCCGCCCTCGCCGCGGACGGCCTCGGAGATCAGGATGCCCAGGCCCGCGAGGCCGGTCGGGTGGAACTGGAAGAACTCCATGTCCTCCAGCGGCAGGCCCTTGCGGAAGATGATGCCGAGGCCGTCACCGGTGAGGGTGTGCGCGTTCGACGTCGTCTTGAAGATCTTGCCCGCGCCGCCGGTGGCCATCACGATCGACTTCGCCTGGAAGACGTGCAGCTCGCCGGTGGCCAGCTCGTAGGCGACGACGCCGGACGCGACCGGGTTGCCTTCCTCGTCCGGGCTGGTGACGAGGTCGAGCACGTAGAACTCGTTGAAGAACTCCGTGCCGTACTTGACGCAGTTTTGGTAAAGCGTCTGCAGGATCATGTGGCCGGTGCGGTCCGCGGCGTAGCAGGCGCGGCGGACCGCGGCCTTGCCGTGGTCACGGGTGTGCCCGCCGAAACGCCGCTGGTCGATCTTGCCCTCGGGCGTGCGGTTGAACGGCAGGCCCATCTTCTCGAGGTCGAGGACCGCGTCGATGGCCTCCTTCGCCATGATCTCCGCGGCGTCCTGGTCGACCAGGTAGTCGCCGCCCTTGATCGTGTCGAATGTGTGCCACTCCCAGTTGTCCTCTTCGACGTTCGCCAGCGCGGCGCACATGCCGCCCTGGGCCGCGCCGGTGTGGGACCGGGTCGGGTAGAGCTTGGTGAGGACCGCCGTACGGGTGCGCTGGCCGGACTCGATGGCCGCGCGCATCCCGGCGCCGCCGGCGCCGACGATCACCACGTCGTACTTGTGGAACTGCATGGTGGGAGCTCTCCGGGCTTCAGTTCGCGGGCATGTTCGGGTCGAACGTGAAGATCACCATGGTGCCGACGGCCAGGATCAGGACCATGGACACGTACAGCAGGATCTTCAGCCAGAACCGCGTGCTGTCCTTGCGGGCGTAGTCGTCGATGATGGTGCGCAGCCCGTTGCCGCCGTGGATCTCGGCGAGCCAGAGCATCGCCAGGTCCCAGAACTGCCAGAACGGGGACGCCCAGCGGCCGGCGACGAAGCCCCAGTTGATCCGGTGCACACCGCCGTCGAGGATGTTCATGATCAGCAGGTGGCCGAGCACCAGGATGATCAACGCCAGGCCGGAGATCCGCATGAACAGCCAGCTGTAGAGCTCGAAGTTGCTGCGGCGGGCGGCGGGACGCTTCGGCGCGCGGGGGTTCGCGAGGGCGAGGTCGGCCATGTCAGTTACCCCCGAAGAGCGTTTCGACGGTGCGCTTCAGCATGAAGAACGCACCGGGGACCATCACGACGACCCAGACCACGCCGATCACCCACAGCATCGCCTTCTGCAGCTTCGGACCCTTCGACCAGAAGTCGACGAGCATGACGCGGATGCCGTTGAGCGCGTGGAACAGCACCGCGCCGACCAGGCCCACCTCGAGGAGGTTGACGATCGGGGTCTTGTACGTCTCGATGACCTGGTCGTACGTGTTCGGCGACACGCGCACCAGCGCGGTGTCGAGCACGTGCACGAACAGGAAGAAGAATGTGAGCACGCCGGTGATGCGGTGCAGCACCCAGGACCACATGCCGGGGTCGCCCCGGTAGAAGGTCCCCTGCCGGCGTGAGGCACCCGCCCGATCGCTCGCCCCTGCCTCAGTGGCAGTGCTCGCCGTGGTGGACATCGGTGAACGGCCTCCAACGTCTGACTTGTGCCCGGGTGACCGGTGAGGTCCGCACTGATCGTCGCTGGTCCACTGGGGACGAACTACGGCGGCAATGCCGAGATCAAGGGTCATCGAGCGTGGATGCCAAGGATGCTAGACCCGCCTCGGACGGACGGCTCACCTCCGGGTTCCCCTCTGTGATGGACCAGACACCGGAGTGGTGCCAGGGCCACCCGGAGGTGTGGTCTGGAGCACACGGGTGACGGCTTTCGGGGCGCCCCAGCGGGTATCGGCTCTACCTGCGGCGCACGCGTCGCGATGTGGGCGCCGTCACAGCCAATGGGGGTCCACTGTGGACGCTGAGTGCACGGGTGGCGCGCCGTTCGCCCGCCTGGCGGACCCTCGTCCGGGTGCCGGGTGCCGGGTGCCGGGTGCCGGGTGCCGGGTGCCGGGTGCCGGGTGCCGAGGTGTGGCGCTGGGTGCAGGGCGCTGGAGTGCCGGGCTCGCTCCGGCTGGCGCCTGCTCACGCGTGCTCCGGATGACCACTCGCTCGCGCACACGTCCGGGCGGTGCCGGGCTCGCTCCGGCCGGTCCGGGTCACGAGCGCTCCGGAGGGTGCCTCGCTCGCGCACGCGTCCGGGCGGTAAGGGTGCCGGGCTCGCACCGGCCGGTGTCCGGCTCGCCGGTGTTCCGGAGGACGCCCCGCTCGCGCACGCGCCCCGGGGAGTGCCGGGTGCCGGGGATTGCGCGGGTGCCGGGTTCGCGCTCGCCCGGTCGTCATCCGGCTCGCCCGGTCGTCATCCGGCTCGCGCGATCGTCATCCGGCTCACGCTCGCTCCAGGGGACGCCTGGCCACGTCCTGGCGGCCCCCAGCGCCGGGTGCCGCGCTCGCTCCGAGCGGCCTGCCTCCAGCCGCCTCTCGCCGCCGCCCCGCGCCCCGCGAATCGCTTCGGTCGAACCCCGTCCCCCACCCTCTCCGGGGGGACGTCCCCAGTCCAGTCTATCGGCGCCCCCCGACAGCCAGGCCTGAAACGGCCGGCACCGAGAGTCTTGTCCACAACCGCCGAACGGTGTGGACAACCCGACGCGACCGGCACCCACCTTCGGCACGTTCCGTGACAATCGGTGGCATTTTGGCCGTCCCGGACGCCGTGAAGGTGTCGAGAAGCCACCGAAAGCGACTCGCGGTGCTCCTGGTGATCACGTTGGGTGTACATCTCGTCGCGCGTGCGACTCGTGAGTAAACGTTTGTGTTACGTAGCGTGCCTTTCCTATGGCGCTTTCCTGTCCGTTGGGTACGGTCTGGCGGTCGACCCGGCAGTTGGGCCGGGACGCGCCCTTGACCATCCGCTGGATCAGCGGGGAGGGAGACACACGTTGCGTCGCATGCGTGGAACCGCGCTGGCCGCCGTGGCCATGGCCGGGGTGCTCACCCTGGCCGGGTGCGCCAAGGACTCGAGCGGTGGCAGCAGTAACAACAGTGCCGCGCCTTCGTCGGGCGGTTCGGACTGCGTCACCGCGCAGAAGCCGCCCGCGGCGCCCGCCGTCGCCTCCAGCAGCACCGCCGCCACCGGCAAGGTCGACGGCAGCCAGCTGAAGATCGGCCTGGCCTTCGACGTCGGCGGCCGGGGTGACGCGTCCTTCAACGACGCCGCCGCCGCGGGCACCGACAAGGCCAAGTCCGACCTGGGCGTGACGACGGTCAACGAGAGCACCGCGTCCGCCAGCGAGGCCGAGTCGGCCAAGCAGCAGCGCCTCGAGCAGATGGCTTCGCAGGGCCTCAACCCGATCGTCGCCGTCGGCTTCGCCTACGCCGACTCCGTCAAGGCCGTCGCGGCCAAGTACCCGAACACCAAGTTCGCGATCGTCGACGACGACTCGATCACGCTCCCCAACGTGACGCCGCTGGTGTTCGCCGAGGAGCAGGGCTCGTTCCTGGCCGGCGTCGCCGCCGCGTACAAGAGCAAGAGCTGCCACGTCGGCTTCGTCGGCGGTGTCAACACCCCGCTGATCCAGAAGTTCGAGGCCGGCTTCCTGCAGGGCGCGAAGACCGTTTCCAGCAAGATCAAGATCGAGGACGAGTACCTCACGCCGGCCGGTGACTTCTCCGGGTTCCAGGACCCGCCGAAGGGCAACGCGAAGGCGCAGGCCGAGATCGCCAAGGGCGCGGACGTCATCTACCACGCCGCCGGCGCCTCCGGTAAGGGCGTCTTCGACGCCGCCAAGTCGGGCAACGCGCTGGCCATCGGCGTCGACTCCGACCAGTACAACCAGAAGACCGTCGCGGCCGACAAGGACGTCATCATCACGTCCATGCTCAAGCGCGTCGACGTCGCGGTGTTCTCCTACATCCAGGCTGTCGCCAAGGGTGACCTGACGACCCTGCCGAAGCGGTTCGACCTCAAGGTCGACGGCGTCGGTTACGCCACCTCCGGTGGCAAGGTCGACGACATCAAGGACGTCCTGGACGGGTACAAGGCCCAGATCATCTCGGGCGCGATCACCGTTTCGGACAAGCCGCAGAAGTAACTGACAACGCGGACAGGGCTCGGAGGGGTTTCTCCCCTCCGAGCCCTCACGTGTTTTGACAGAGATGGAACTCTCCCGCCCATGAGCACTGCCGAGGCCCCGGCCGCGGCCGTCCCCGACCGGGGCGTGCCCGCCGTCCAGCTGACCGGGATCACCAAACGTTTCCCTGGCGTGGTGGCCAACTCCGACGTCAACCTCACCGTCGCCGCCGGCGAGGTGCACGCCATCTGTGGTGAGAACGGCGCCGGCAAGTCCACCCTGATGAAGATCCTTTACGGCATGCAGCCGCCGGACGAGGGCACCATCGCGATCAACGGCGACGAGGTGAAACTGCGCAACCCGCAGGACGCCATCCGCGCCGGCATCGGCATGGTGCACCAGCACTTCATGCTCGCCGACAACCTCACAGTCGGCGAGAACGTCTTCCTCGGCGCCGAGGGCCTGCACGGCATCGGCCGCGCCGCCCGCGCCCGGCTGGCGGAGCTCGCGCAGCGGACCGGCCTGCGCGCGAAGCCGGAAACGCTGCTGGAGGAGCTCGGCGTCGCCGACCGCCAGCGCGTCGAAATCGTCAAGGTGCTCTACCGCGGCGCCAAGATCATCATCCTGGACGAGCCGACCGCGGTGCTCGTGCCGCAGGAGGTCGACGCGCTCTTCGCGACCGTCCGGGAGATGAAGGCCGACGGCTACACGTTCCTCTTCATCTCGCACAAGCTCGACGAGGTGCGCGCGATCGCCGACACCGTCACGGTGATCCGCCGCGGCACCACCGTCGGCACGGCCGACCCCAAGACCATCACCTCGCGCCAGCTCGCCGAGATGATGGTCGGCTCCGAGCTGCCCAGCCCGGAGACCCGCGAGTCCACCGTCACCGACCGGGCCGTGCTGCGGCTGACCGGGCTGACGCTGGGCGCCGAGGGCTCCGACCGCAACGCGCTCGACGACATCACCTTCACCGTGCGCGCGGGCGAGGTGCTCGGCGTCGCCGGTGTCGAGGGCAACGGCCAGACCGAGCTCGTCGAGACGATCATGGGTATGCGCAAGGCATCCGGCGGCACGATCGAACTGGTCGACGCCGAGGGCGTGGCCCGCGACCTGACGAAGGCGGGCACGCTGGCCCGCCGCGAGGCGGGCATCGGCTACATCGCCGAGGACCGCACGCGGCACAGCCTGCTGCTCACGCAACCGTTGTGGGTCAACCGGATGCTCGGTTACCAGACCCGCGAACCCGTCTCCAAAGGACAGTTGCTCGACATCGCGGGCACGCGCGCGGACACCGAGCGGATCGTGCGCGAGTACGACGTCCGCACGCCGGGGATCGACGTCCCGGCGGCGGCGCTCTCGGGCGGCAACCAGCAGAAGCTGATCGTCGGGCGGGAGCTGTCCGGCAACCCGGTGCTGCTCATCGCCTCGCACCCCACGCGCGGTGTCGACGTCGGCGCGCAGGCGCTGATCTGGGAGAACATCCGCCAGGCCCGCGCCGCCGGCCTCGCCGTGCTGCTGATCTCGGCCGACCTCGACGAGCTCATCGGCCTGTCCGACACGATCCGCGTCATGCTGCGCGGGCGGCTCGTCAGCGAAGCCGACCCCGCGACCGTGACGCCGCAGGAACTGGGCTCGGCGATGACCGGCGCCGGAGAGGGTGACGACGAATGACCTCCTGGCGCACGAAACTGCTGCCACCGCTGCTGGCGATCGCGTTCGCCGTGCTGCTGTCGGCGATCGCGCTGGTCATCTCGGGGGCCGACCCGCTCGAGGCGTACGGCACGATGATCGGCCAGATGTTCAAGGGCTCGACCGCGGTCGACACCGCGAACCTCGCGACCGTGTACTACCTGTCCGGGCTCGCTGTGGCCATCGGCTTCCAGATGAACCTCTTCAACATCGGCGTCGAGGGCCAGTACCGGTTCGCCGCGGTCGTCGCGGCCATCGCCGGCGGCGCGCTGAACCTGCCGCCGGTGATCCACACGCTGGTCATCCTCATCGTCGCGGTCGTCGCCGGTGCGGCGTACGCGGCGGTCCCGGCGATCCTCAAGGTCACCCGAGGGGTGAGCGAGGTGATCGCGACGATCATGCTGAACTCGATCGTCGGCGGGATCATCGCCTTCCTCATCAACGCCGACCAGTTCGGCGTGCAGCGGGGCAACAACATCGGGACCCGGGAGATCGCGCCGTCCGGCCGGATCCCGGGCATCCCGCTCGGCTCGGGCACGCTCTTCGGCTTCGTGATCATCGCGGCGATCATCGGCGCCGCCTACTGGTTCATGCTCAACCGCACGCGGTTCGGCTTCGAGCTCAAGGCGTCCGGCGAGTCGACCACCGCGGCCGCCGCGGGTGGCGTCAACGCCAAGAAGATGACGCTGATCGCGATGGTGCTCTCGGGCGGCGTCGCCGGCCTGGTCGCCATGCCGGAGCTGCTCGGCCGCGACTACACCTACGGCATCACCTCGACGCAGATGTACGGCTTCACCGGCATCGCGGTCGCGCTGCTGGGCCGCAACCACCCCGGCGGCATCGCGCTCGGCGCGCTGCTGTGGGCGTTCCTGGACACCTCCGCGGTGTCGCTGGAGCAGATCAACGTGTCCAAGGAGATCGCGACGATCATGCAGGGCATCATCGTGCTGTCGGTCGTCGTGGCGTACGAGATCGTGCGGCGCGCCGACCTGGCCGCCGAACAACGAAGAGTCGGCCGCGCACTCAGCGGCAAGAGCACTTCGGTCGCCGGGGGAGGTGCCGTCTGATGGCCGTCACCGACGTTTCCCGGCCTGACGCCGGCAGCCCCGGCGCGATGCCGGTGCACCGCAAGCGGCCCCGCGTCCCCGGCTGGCTCCGCGGCGTCATCTGGGCCGTGATCGCCATCGCCGTCGTCTCGACGGCGTCGTACTCCACCGGCGTCTCGACGCTGACGTCGTCCAACACCGCGTCGACGGCGTTGCGCCTGGCCCTGCCGATCCTGCTGTGCGCGCTCGGCGGCCTCTGGGCCGAACGCGCCGGCGTCGTCAACATCGGGCTCGAGGGCATGATGATCCTCGGGACCTGGGGCGCCGCCTGGGGTTCGTACAACGGCGGGGTGTGGGTCGGCCTGCTGGCCGCGCTCGTGTTCGGCGCGCTGGGCGGCCTGCTGCACGCGGTGGCGACGGTGACGTTCAACGTCAACCACATCGTCTCCGGCGTCGCGATCAACCTGCTGGGCCTCGGCGTCACGAAGTACCTGGCGAACCTGATCTTCGAGCCGATCTCCGGCAACCCGCGGCAGTCGCCGGTGGTGCCGAAGTTCGACACCTACTCGGCTTCGGGCCTGTCCGACTGGCTCGGTGACCTCGAAAAGGAGCAGCGCGTCGGGATCTCCGACGTCGCCGGCATCCTCCGCGGGCTCGTCACCGAGGTGGCGCCGCTGACGATGATCGCGATCATCCTGGTGCCGGTGAGCTTCTGGGTCCTGTGGCGCACGCGCTTCGGCCTGCGGCTGCGCTCGTGCGGCGAGAACCCGGTGGCCGCGGAGTCCCTCGGTGTCAACGTCTACCGGCACAAGTACGTCGCGATGCTGATCTCGGGCGCGTTCGCCGGGATGGGCGGCGCGTCGCTGGTGCTGCTGCGCGGCGGCGCGGACTACCTGGAGAACCAGACCAACGGCCGCGGTTACATCGGCCTCGCGGCGATGATCTTCGGCAACTGGCGCCCGGGCGGCCTCCTCGGCGGCGCGGCGCTGTTCGGTTACGCCGACGGCCTGCAGCTCTCGGGCGGCGGTGAAGCGGTGCTCGCGCTGCTGTACGGCGCGGTGATCCTGGTCGCCGTGATCGTCGTCGTCCAGCTGTTCCGCAAGCAGTGGATCGCGGCCGGGCTCGGCGTCGTCGGCGCCGGGATCCTGTACTTGATCTACTGGGCCAACGACACGCTGCCGTCGGACCTGATCCCGTACACCGCGCACTTCGTGACGCTGATCGTGCTCGCCGTCGCCTCGCAGCGGCTGCGGCCGCCGAAGGCCGACGGGCAGCCGTACCGGCGGGGTGAGGACTAGTGTCTACAGTGGACTGGGACGCGCTGCGTTCTCGCGCTATCGAAGCGGCTTCCCATGCGTACGCGCCTTATTCGGGCCTGCACGTCGGGGTCGCCGGGATCGTCGACGACGGCCGCGTGGTCATCGGCTGCAACGTCGAGAACGCCTCCTACGGGCTCGGGCTCTGCGCGGAGTGCACGATGGCCGGGCAGCTGCGCCTGTCCGGCGGCGGCAAGCTGGTCGCCGTCGCGTGCCGCAGCGGCGCCGGTGACCTGCTGATGCCGTGCGGGCGCTGCCGGCAGATCCTGTTCGAGCTGGGCGGCTCCGCTTGCCTGGTGGACACGCCGAGCGGCATCCTGCCGATGTCGGACGTGCTGCCGGACGCCTTCGGCCCGGACGACCTGCCGTGAGCGAGCTTGCGAGCGAACCATCGGCACTGCGGGCGTTCTCGGCAGTAGACGTGATTCGTGCGAAGCGGGACGGCGGCCGGTTGTCCGACGAGCAGATCGACTGGGTCGTCGACGCCTACACCCAGGGCGTCGTCGCCGAGGAGCAGATGTCGGCGCTGGCGATGGCGATCTTCCTGCGGGGTATGGACTCTGAGGAGATATCCCGCTGGACCGGCGCGATGATCGCGTCGGGGGAGCGGCTCTCGCTGGACGTCTCGCGCCCGACCGTCGACAAGCACTCGACCGGCGGGGTCGGCGACAAGATCACGCTGCCGCTGGCTCCGCTGGTGGCCGCGTGCGGCGCGGCGGTGCCGCAGCTGTCCGGCCGCGGGCTCGGGCACACCGGCGGCACGCTCGACAAGCTGGAGTCGATCCCCGGCTGGCGGGCTTCGCTGTCCACGGCGGAGATCGCGCGTCAGCTGGAGGACGTCGGCGCGGTGGTCTGCGCGGCGACGTCCGGGCTTGCTCCTGCCGACAAGAAGCTGTACGCGCTGCGGGACGTGACGTCGACGGTCGAGTCGATCCCGCTGATCGCCAGCTCGATCATGAGCAAGAAGATCGCGGAAGGCGCGTCCGGGCTGGTCCTGGACGTGAAGTTCGGGTCCGGCGCGTTCATGAAGACGCTCGACCAGGCGCGCACGCTCGCCTCGACGCTGACGTCGATCGGCGTCGCGCACGGCGTCCCGACGACGGCGCTGCTGACCGACATGAACGTCCCGCTGGGGCGCGCGGTTGGCAACGCGGTCGAGGTGGCGGAGTCGGTTTCCGTCCTGCAGGGCGGCGGCCCGTCGGACGTCGTCGAGCTGACGCTGGCTTTGGCCCGGGAGATGCTGGCGCTGGCGGGGATCTCCACGGACCCGGCCGAGGTGCTGGCGTCGGGCGAGGCGTACGAGACGTGGTGCCGGATGATCTCGGCCCAGGGCGGCGACCCGTCGGCGCCGCTGCCCAAGCCGTCGCACATCCACACTGTGGTCGCCCCGGCCTCCGGGGTGCTGGCTTCGCTGGACGCCTACGCGGTGGGCGTCGCCTCGTGGCGGCTGGGCGCGGGCCGGGCCCGCAAGGAGGACCCGGTCCAGGCCGCGGCGGGCGTGCTGTGCCTGGCCAAGCCGGGCGACGCGGTCACCGAGGGCGAGCCGCTGCTGGAACTGCACACGGACACGCCGTCCGCCGTCCCGGCAGCCCTGGCGGCCCTCGAAGGCGGCTTCACGGTGGCCGCCGAGGCTCCTGCCGCGGCTCCGATTGTCCGGGAGACGATCCACGGCACGGTGTGATGATCATCGCGAAGATGATCACCCGACCGAGTGACGTCCGAAGTCGTATCCCGCGTGATTGAGCCCGGAACTCGCGTGACCAGAGCCGGTACGGCCCCAGACACGCGAGTTCCGGCCCCGATCACGTGAGTCACGGCTCCAGACACGTGAGATACGAGAAGGCCCCCACCGGCGTACCGGTGGGGGCCTCTTCGACTGGCTTGCTTACTCCGTGGGCTCTTCCGGGCCTTCGCCCGGCTTGGCCTTGGCGTCGGCCGGCTTGGGGGCGCGGCCGTTGCGGGAGCTGCGACGCGGCTGGCGCGGGGCCGGCGGCGGGGGCGAGATCTGCTGCACGGCGGGGCCGCCGCCGAGCATGAGCTCCGCGAACGTCGCCATCGCCTCGTCGAGCTGGCCGCCGATGCGGCGGACGCTCTCGTCGTTGCTCTTGCGCACCAGGGTGTCGAGCGAGTCGGTGTCCGGCTGCTTGGACAGCGTGCCCTCGACCTTGGACAGCCCGGCCTTGAGCGCGCCGTCGAGGTCGCCGATGCCGGACAGGAAGCCGTCTTCCACCTTGTCGAGGCGGCCGGCCAGGTCGTCGAGGCGGGTGGTGACCGTCTCGAGGCGGTTGCCGAGCTTCTCCAGGCGGTCCGAGGCGTCGATCATCTCGCCGGTCTCGGTCAGCGCGACCTTGAGCGCCTCGGTGTTCGCGCCGATCCGCTCGCCGGTGACGCGGTCCAGCTCGCCGATCCGCTCCTGCGTGACGCGGCTCAGCTCGTCGACCTTGTTCCGCAGCTCGTGGTCGGCGTGGTCGACGCGGTCGCGCAGCGACGCCTCGCTCTGCTCGATCCGCTCGCGGACCGGGCCGAGCACCGACTGCGGGATCGAGTCGAGCTTCGCGTCCTGCTTGTCGAGGTGGCCGCCGACCTCGTCGATCCGGCGGTGGATGTTCTGGAGCTTGTCCTCGAGTCCGTCCATCCGGCCCGCGACGCCCTCGAAGCGCGAGGCCATGCCGTCGAGGCGGCCGTCGAGCTGCGCGAACGGCTTGGCCAGCTTGTCGACGATGCTCTCGACGGCGCGGGTCAGCGCGGCGATGGCGTTGTCCTGGGCCTCCAGCCGGGACATCGTCTCGTCGAGGCGCTCGGCCAGGACGCTGACCTCGGTGCGGTCGGGCATCTCGGACAGCCGCTTGCGGACCGCGCCCAGCGAGTCGACCGGCGCGAGGCGGGCGTAGATGTCGTCGAGCGCGTCGAAGATCTGCTGCTGCTCGCTCTCACGCACTTCGGCCGCGCGCACCAGCATGTTGCGCATCCGGTCGAAGGACGGGGCGGCAATGTGGTTGTCAGTGGTCACTGCTGTGTGTCCTTCGTCGGCGGGGAAATGGAGGGACGTGCCACGAAGCTTAACGATTGCGAAATTGCTGTGCGTATGGCCCCCGTGAAGCGGGTATTGCGGAGGCCGCCCCCGGATGGCCGATTCGTTACCTGATCTCGACGCTCAGGGTTAGCCGGAGACTGAGAGTTACGGCCATGTAGGGGAATGACACCGAGGTTACCGTTGAGGGATGTCCGACGAAACCCCTGTTCTGCCCATCGAGACGCTCCGCCGCGCGCCCAAGGTGCTGCTGCACGACCACCTGGACGGCGGGCTGCGGCCCGCGACCGTGGCCGAGCTCGCCGACGCCACCGGCTATACCGGCCTGCCCACCAGCGACCCCGCCGAGCTGGGCAGCTGGTTCCGCCAAGCGGCCGATTCCGGCTCGCTCGTCTCCTACCTCGAGACCTTCGCGCACACCTGCGGGGTGATGCAAACGGAGGAAGCCCTGGTCAGAGTCGCCGCGGAAGCTGTCGAAGACCTGGCCGCCGACGGCGTCGTCTACGCCGAGGTGCGCTACGCACCGGAGTTGTTCGTCGAACGCGGTCTGTCACTCGATACGGTGGTCGAGGCCGTCCAGGCGGGGTTCACGGAGGGCACACGCCGCGTGGTCGCCGCCGGCGGTTCGATCCGCGTCGGGACGTTGCTCTGCGCGATGCGCCAGCACGCCCGGGCCCTCGAGATCGCGAACCTGGCGGTCCGCTACCGCGACGCCGGCGTCGTCGGGTTCGACATCGCCGGACCGGAGGACGGATTCCCGCCGACCCGCAATCTCGACGCTTTCGAGTATTTGCGGCAGAACAATGCGCATTTCACCATTCACGCCGGTGAAGCGTTCGGTCTTCCGTCCATTTGGGAGGCGATTCAGCACTGCGGCGCCGAACGGCTCGGGCACGGTGTGCGGATCATCGAGGACATCAAGAGCGACGCCGACGGCACGGTCCACCTTGGACGGTTGGCCGCCTATGTCCGCGACCGCCGCATCCCGCTGGAGATCTGCCCGACGTCGAACGTCCAAACAGGCGCCGCGCGCTCGATCGCCGAGCACCCCATCGGCCTGCTGGCCAAGCTGCGCTTCCGGGTCACCGTCAACACGGACAACCGGCTGATGAGCGGGTGCACGATGACCAGCGAATTCGCCGCGCTGCACGAGACCTTCGGCTATGACCTGGACGAGCTGCGCTGGTTCACGATCAATGCGATGAAATCCGCCTTCATAGATTTCGACTCCCGGCTCGCGCTGATCGACGACGTGATCAAGCCCGGGTACGCCGCCCTGCGCTGACCTCGAGGCCCTCGGGACCGTGACCGCCGATAGGCGGTTGCGGTCCTTAGGCACGACAACTATCGTTCACCATATAGGAAGTTGTTCTCAGAATTTGAGACGGTGAAGACGATGGCGCAGGTCAAGGGCGATTCGATCGAGCAGGTTCGGGCGAGTTCACGACGGTGGCTCATCCTCGCGCTCGGTCTCGCCGCGCAGACCGCGAGCTGTTCGTTCCTCTACGGCATCCCGTTCCTGGTCCCGGCGATGCGGGCGGCCGAGGGGCTGACGCTGGCCCAGGCCGGCACGGTCGTCGCGGCCCCGAGCATCGGGTTGTTGTGCACCCTGATCGTGTGGGGCGCGGCTGCGGACCGTTACGGAGAGCGTCTGATCATGGCCCTCGGGCTGGGGGTCTCAGGGTTACTCCTGGTGTACGCCGGACTCGGCGCCCACTCGATCGGGCTGCTCTTCGGGGTGTTCCTTGCTGCCGGAGCGTGTTCGGCTTCGGTGAACGCGGCGAGCGGCCGCGTCGTCATGGGCTGGTTCGCGAAGTCCGAGCGCGGGGTCGCGATGGGGATCCGCCAGACGGCCCAGCCGCTGGGTGTCGGCGTCGCCGCGCTCGGGCTGCCGCCGCTGGCCGCGCACTTCGGGTTCCGCGCGGCGGTGCTGCTGCCGGCCGGGCTGGCGATCGTCGTCGCGCTGCTGGTGGCCTGGCTCGTCGCGGACCCGCCCCGGCCGCCTCGGCCGGCTTCGGGTGAGAAGCCGCCGTCGCCGTACCGGCACGCGACGCTGTGGCGGGTGCACGGCGCGAGCGCGTTGCTGGTGGTCCCGCAGTTCGCCGTCTCGGCCTTCGCGCCGGTGTACCTGGTCACGGTGCAGCACTGGAGCGCGCTGTCGGCGGGCTGGTACCTGGCGGTGGTCCAGATCCTCGGCGCCGCGGGGCGGCTGGGGTCGGGCTGGTGGTCCGACCGGGTCGGCAGCCGGTTGCGCCCGATGCGCCAGCTCGCCGTGCTGAGCTGCTTCGTGATGTTGCTGGTCGCCTTGGGCGACACGACGTGGCTTTGGCTGGTGCTGCTCGCGCTGGCGCTGGCCGGGATCATCACGGTCGCCGACAACGGCCTCGGCTTCACAGCGTCGGCCGAGCTGGCCGGCCTGGCGTGGTCGGGCCGCGCGATGGGCACGCAGAACACGGGCCAGAACATCGCGGCGTCCCTCACGCCGCCCCTGCTGGGCCTGGTGATCGGCGACAGCCGCTACGCGCTGGCCTTCTGCGTCGCGGCGATCTTCCCGGCGCTGGCAGTACTGGTGGTCCCGACCCGCGCGGAGCGATCCGCAGAAGACTGACCCCGTGTCGTCCCCTCAAGCACGCGTGTCGACCCTCTGATCACGCGAGTCGACCGTTCCCGCACAGACCGGTTCGGCCAACTCGCGTGCCTGAACGGCCGACATGCGTGCCTGGACGGACGACACGTGTGCCTGGATGGACGACACGCGTGATTGAAGGGTCGACACGACGAAGGCCGCCTCCCGAACCTGGGAGGCGGCCTTCGTGAGGTCGGGAAGTCAGGCGACCGTGAGGCGGTTTTCGAACGTCTCCACCAGCTTGCGCCACGAGCCCTGCTCCGCGTCGAACGGGGCGCTCGGCTCGAGGCGTGTGGGGTCCGGGCGCAGGACGAACGAGACCAGCCAGCCCAGGCTTTCGTTGCTCGCCAGTGCCGTGTCGGCCGTGTCGTCGCCCGCCCAGTCGGCGGCGTCGGTGATCAGCTCGACGGCCAGCTCGAGCTGGGTCGGGTCGATCGCCTCCGGGCCTTCCGCGATGTCGGCGTCGATGCCGGACAGGACGTAGGTGTTCTCCGGGTCGACCTCGATCTCGAGCTCGCCCGCGGTGGCCTTCGCCAGCACCTCTTCCCAGGTGGACACGTCGGCGAGGTCGGTGTCGGCGAGGTCCTTGCCGTCGGCCAGGGCCCGCGCCAGCGCCTTCTCCGAGGTGTAGACGTCGATCTCGCCCTCGCTGCCGAGGAACACCGGCGAGTCGTCGAGGTAGCAGCGCAGCGTGTAGTACTCCGCGCCGGACGTGATGATCTTGATCGGGTCGATGCCGACCTCGGCCCAGAAGCCGACCGGGCCCTCGTCCTCTTCCTCGTCTTCGGCGTCGTCGTCCGAGTCGGCGGAGTCGATCGCCTCGAGGTCTTCTTCACCTTCGGCGCCGGCTTCGGCCGCCGCGGACTCCTCGTGGAACGCCGCCAGCTCCTCGGCGGTCTGCTCCAGGATCTTCTCGTCGACGTCGGGTGCGGTCACCAGGCCGTCGATCGCGTCCAGCACGGTGTCCCACTTCTGCGACACCGTCTCGGACAGGTCGTTCCACACCTGGACGCCGACGCTCCCGGTGAACGGGAGGGTGCCCTGGTCGAGCAGCGAGAAGCCCTCGGTCGAGTCGAGGATCTCGTGGACCTCTTCGAGGTCGCAGACGTCGGCGAGCGATCGCACGATGCCGATGATCTCGGCGAGCTCCGCGATGTGCCAGATGTCCGGCTCTTCGGCGACGAGCTCGGGCACGCCGACGAGGTCGTACGTGTGGTCCTCGTCCGGGATCAGCTCCGGGACGTTCAGCGACGGAACCGCGTCCCACGCCGGGTGATCGAGCAGGTCGTGCCGCTCGGAGGTGCGTACGAACGCGGCCAAGTGGGCTGCGTCCGGGAACGCGTACAGGTCGTCCTCGTCGCCGAGGAACGCTTCCCACTCCTCGCCGTCCTCCCGCCAGCGCGGCGCCCACAGGGTGACGACGTCCCCCTGCGGCAGGCCGAGTTCGATCGGGATGATGTCCTGTGCCATTCCTAAGCCCTCCGGATTACCGCCCGTGTGCGCGCGAGACCGAAAGTATGCCCCGGTCGGTGCGCGGTACCGCGAAGCCTACGGGTTTACCACTCGCGATGCGATCGCCCCTGCCGACTTTGCGACGAGCGGATGGCACGATGGACGTCTCATGACTCTCACAGACCTCCTGCCTGCGGATCCCGACCCCGACGCCCTCTTCGAAGCGTTCACGACCTGGACGGCCGATCGGGGCATCGCGCTGTACCCGGCGCAGGAGGAGGCGGTGATGGAGGTCGTCTCCGGATCGAACGTCATCCTCTCGACGCCGACCGGCTCCGGGAAGAGCCTCGTCGCGGTCGGCGCGCACTTCACCGCGCTCGCCCAGGGCCGCCGCAGCTACTACACCGCGCCCATCAAAGCACTGGTGTCGGAGAAGTTCTTCCAGCTCATCGAGATCTTCGGGGCGGACAACGTCGGGATGATGACCGGCGACTCCGCCGTCAACCCGGACGCGCCGATCATCTGCTGCACGGCCGAAATCCTGGCGAACATCGCGTTGCGGTTCGGGGCCGACGCCCCCGTCGGGCAGGTCGTGGCCGACGAGTTCCACTTCTACTCCGAGCCCGACCGCGGCTGGGCGTGGCAGGTGCCGATCCTCGAGCTGCCGAAGGCCCAGTTCGTCCTGATGTCGGCGACCCTGGGCGACGTGTCCTTCTTCGAGAAGGACCTCACCCGCCGCACCGGCAAGCCGACGGCCGTGGTCACGTCGGTGCAGCGCCCGGTGCCGCTGACCTTCCGGTACGCGCTGACCCCGCTGCACGAGACCATGTCCGAGCTGCTCCACGGCGGCCAGGCGCCGGTCTACGTCGTCCACTTCTCGCAGGCCGCGGCCATCGAGCGGGCGCAGACGCTGATGAGCATCAACGTCACGACCAAGGCCGAGAAGGAGGCCATCGCCGAGCTGCTCGGCGACTTCCGGTTCTCCGCGGGCTTCGGCAAGACGCTCTCGCGGCTGGTCCGCCACGGCATCGGCGTCCACCACGCCGGCATGCTGCCGAAGTACCGCCGATTGGTCGAAACCCTCGCCCAGTCCGGGCTGCTCAAGGTGATCTGCGGGACGGACACGCTCGGCGTCGGCATCAACGTACCGATCAGGACAGTGGTCTTCTCCGCGCTGACGAAGTACGACGGCATCCGCCAGCGCCACCTCAAGGCGCGCGAGTTCCACCAGATCGCCGGCCGCGCCGGCCGGGCGGGCTACGACACCGACGGTTACGTCGTCGTCCAGGCGCCCGACCACGTCGTCGAGAACGCGAAGGCGCTGGAGAAGGCGGGCGACGACCCGAAGAAGAAAAAGAAGATCGTCCGGAAGAAGGCGCCAGAGGGCTTCGTCAACTGGACCGAGAGCACGTTCGACCGGCTGATCGCGGCCGAGCCCGAGCCGCTGACGTCCAGCTTCAAGGTCACGCACTCGATGCTGCTGAACGTGATCTCGCGGCCGGGCAACGCGTTCGACTCCATGCGTCACCTGCTGGAGGACAACCACGAGGACCGCGCGTCGCAGCGCAAGCTCATCCTGCGCGCCATCGCGATCTACCGCGCGCTGCTGTCCGCCGACATCGTCGAGCGGCTGCCCGAGCCGGACGAGCAGGGCCGGGTCGTCCGGCTCACCGTCGACCTGCAGTTCGACTTCGCGCTCAACCAGCCGCTTTCGCCGTTCGCGCTGGCCGCGATCGAGCTGTTCGACCTGGAGTCGCCGAGCTACCCGCTCGACGTCGTGTCCACTGTGGAATCTACTGTGGACAATCCGCGGCCCGTGCTGTCGCAGCAGCAGTTCAAGGCGCGCGGCGAGGCCGTGAACGCCATGAAGGCCGAAGGCATCGAGTACGACGAGCGGATGGAGCTGCTCGAGAACGTCAGCTACCCGAAGCCGCTGGAAGAGCTGCTGCAGGGCGCGTTCCACAGCTACCGGCAGGGCCACCCGTGGGTCGACGACTACGAGCTGTCGCCGAAGTCGGTCGTGCGCGACATGTACGAGCGCGCGATGAACTTCGTCGAGTACATCGGCTTCTACCAGCTCGCGCGGTCCGAAGGCCTGGTGCTGCGCTACCTCGCGGACACCTACGACGCGCTGCGCCACACGGTGCCCGACGAGGCGAAGACCGAGCCGCTGCAGGACCTCATCGAGTGGCTCGGCGAGCTGGTCCGGCAGGTCGACTCCAGCCTGCTCGACGAGTGGGAAGCCCTGCGGCACCCGGACGAGGAGGGGCCGGTCTCCCACCGGCCGCCGGCCGAACCGCCCGCCGTCACGCGCAACGAGCGCGCGTTCCGGGTGCTGGTGCGCAACGAGCTGTTCCGCCGGGTCGAGCTGTTCGGGCGCCGCGCGTGGAACGTGCTGGGCGAGCTGGACGCGGCTTCGGGCTGGGACGCCGGGGCGTGGGAAGACGCGATCGAGGACTACTTCGAGGAGTACGACGCGCTGGGCACCGGCCCGGACGCGCGCGGCCCGGCGCTGATCATCATCGAGCAACTGCCGGACGTCTGGAAGGTCCGCCAGATCTTCGACGACCCGGCGGGCGACCACGACTGGGGCATCAGCGCGGAGATCGACCTGGCCGCGTCCGACGAAGCCGGTTCGGCGGTGGTCCGCGTGGTCGCGGTGGGCGCGCACTAGTCGTTGCCTTTTCCTGACTGCTCAGGCATCGTGAGCGCATGGCGGCGACGGTCGTGGAGCACCGGATCGGTGACGTGCGCTGGACGGTCGTCCGCGGCCCCCGCGAAGCCGCGTTCTCCGAGCTGGGGGCGTATGCGGCGGCCGACATCCGGACCGTCCTCGCCGGACTGCCCGAGTGGCCGGTCACCGGGCGGGCACGGCGGTCGCCGGTGCTGTTCCGGGCGATCGAATCGGCGTCGCAGGTCGAGCACCCGGACGCCTACGCCGAGCTCGCCGCGCTGGCGTCGGGCGCGGGGGTGCCGTTCGACGACCTGCTGCTGGCCAACCTGCGTGGCGACCTGGGCACCGGCGACGGCACCGGCTGCACCGATCTCGCGTGGGTCGGCGCGCGGAGCCTGCTCGGGCACAACGAGGACGGCGCCCCGGTGTTCGACGGCATCGGGCGGCTGCTGACCCTGCTGATCGACGGCGAGCCCGGCGTCTGCGTCTGGTGGTACCCGGGTTTCGTGCCGGCCAACACCTTCACGCTCACCACGCACGGGCTGGTGTGGGGGATCGACAGCGTGAACGTGGTGACGCCGTCGCCGTGCGCCGGGCGGCACTTCGTCGCGCGGTCGCTGCAGCGGGCCGTCGACGTCGCGGACGCCGTGTCGTCACTGCGCTCGCACGCTTCGGCGGGCGGGTTCGCGTACACCATGGGCCAGGTCGGTTCGGCCGGCGTGACGGTGGTCGAGAAGGCCGGCCACGAGACGGCCGTGACCACTGTGGCCAGTGGGCTTTCCTGGCACACCAACCACTTCCGCCAGCTGCCGCCGGACCTCGACGCGGCGGGCGAGGAGAGCCTGGACCGCGCCGAGGTCTGCGCTCACCTGTCACCGGCCGCCCCGGACGTGGCGTGGCTGGCGGACACGTTGACGAACGACGTGCACCGCGACGCGGCCGGCGGCGACCCGCAGCTGACGTTGAGCACGCTGGTCACGGACCTGGCCGACGGCACGGTGACCCTCATCCCGCGTGGCGGCGCACCCCTGCGGGCCCGGGCCGCCGACCTCGCGGCCGGCAACGTCGACGCCGTCGTGAGTGGTTATTAGGGTTCTAACCCGCATTACCACTCACGAGGCCGGGACCAGGATCGCCTGGGCGTCCTCGCCCGCGAACCACAGGCCGATGGCGAACGCCGCCGTCGCCTCCAGCAGGTGCGCGCGGTCCAGGCCGCCGCCGAGGACCGGGGTACAGCCGACGTCGCGGACCAGCGTGCGGACGACGTCGAGGGCCGCCGGGTCGTCGCCGCAGAGCGGAACCGTGAGCGTCGCGGGTGGCTTGCGCCAGACGTCGACGTGGGCCAGGTTGAACGCCTTGACGACGTGCGCGCCCGGCGCGGCGGCCGCGATCCGGGTCGCCACCGGGGTGCCGGGCGGGGGCTCGGTGCCGGTCGGGCCGGGCTGGTTGGTGCAGTCCACCAGCACTTTGCCGTGCAGCGGGCCCGCTTTCGGCAGGACGTCGAAGACGGCGTCCGCGGGGATCGCCAGGAGCACGGCGTCCGCGAAGGCCGCCACCTCGGCCCACGTCCCGGTACCGCGACCGGCCACCCGCAGGTCGTGGCCGGCGTTCGTCCAGTGCGGGCCCAGTGCCGTCGCCATGGCGCCCGTGCCGAAGATCCCGATCCGCATGTGTCCTCCTCGTGCTTTGCTGTACCGGCACGACGTTAGGGACCCCGGCAGGAACCGAAAGGTAACCATGGACTTTCTCGCCGACTGCCCGACGCGGCTCGCGTTCGACCTCGTCGCCAACACCTGGAACCCGGTGGTGCTGTGGGCGCTGCGCCACGGCCCGCGCCGGCACGGCGAACTGCGTCGCTCGATCGGCGGGATCAGCGCCAAGGTGCTCACGGAAACCCTGCGGCGCCTGGAGTCCGACGGTCTCCTCGAGCGCCGCGACGGCGGGTACGCCCTCACGCCACTGGGCTCGAGCTTCCTGGAGCCGATCGAAGGCTTCGGGCGCTGGGCGGCTGAGCACGGCGACGACGTCGTCGCCGCTCAAATCCGAGCACGACCAGCGTGACCAGCGACAACGCGGGCAGTGGGTAGCCGGCGAGGAGCCCGGCGCCGACGTCGAACGCGGGCGCGGCCACCCCGGTGACGTACACCCAGGTCGGCGCGGCCGGCGGCTTCGCGGCGGGCGACCACGGCGTCTTCTTCCACGGCTTCGCGATCGAAAGCCACGCCTGGAAGGAAAGCGCGCTCGCCATCAGCGAGGCGCCGGCGATCTGCGGCCACGCGACGGTGGCGGTGTCCGCGGCGTCGCGCAGGGCGGGGGAGAGCAGGAAGATGCCGGCGTAGAGCTGGATGAGCGTCAGGACGAACTTCGTGAGGACCCACCAGTGCCTGGTGTAGCCCCACGCGGTCGCGCCGGCGAGGACGAGGCCGGTGAAGGCGGAGACGTTCGCCATCGGGGCGAGCAGCACGGAGTCGAGCCGGTCGGCCATCGCGGTCGCGGCGCCGGCTTGCGCGTGACGCGTGAGCGCCAGCGACATGAGCACGACGAGCGCGAGGGCCTGGCTCATCCAGGCGACCGACGACAGGACGTGCAGCCAGACGACGGCGTGGCGCCAGCGGGGAGAAGCCTTGGTTCGGGTCACGGTTTCCAGGCTCGCGGAGGAACCCCGCGCGCACATCGGGCGTAACCCCGGAGCCCGCGTCACGCGATCTGCGCCCGGTGGGGTAGCGCGCCGGGCGCCGGCTACCTCCCCGGGAGTACGGCTCAGCGCGGCGGGTTCTTCGCCGCCAACGCCAGGAGCGGCACCGCCGCCGCCGCGTCGGTGATCAGCGTCGAGACCATGCCCGACCGCAGTACCGCGTCCACCGCCGACGCCTTCGGCTTGCTGTACCCCAGCGCGATCACCTCCGGCACCGCCATCAGCTCCTCGTGGCTGATCGCCAGCACGTGGTGGGCCAGGCCGGTGGACAACGCGTTGCCGGACGCGTCGAACAGCCGGGCCGCGACCTCCGCCGTCGCGCCGCGGGCCGCTATCGCCGCTCGCTCCGCCTCGTCCAGCGCGTCGTAGACCGTCGACTCGCCCGGTTGCCACGCGCCGATGCTGACCACGGCCTTCGTCAGGTTCCGGAACTGGCCGAACGTCTCCACGATGCCGGGCTGCCGCCGCAGGGTCTCGGTCGTGCGGCGGTCCGGCAGCACCAGCGGCCCGAAGATCGGGTAGGCGTCGCCGCCGGACACCGCCGTCACCCGGCTGACCGTCTCGACCGAGCGGCCACGCATGTCCATCCCCGCCTGCACTCCGCACAGCTGGACGACCGGGCAGCGCGCCAGCGTCCGGATCGCCTCGGTCAGCGCGTTCACCGAGCGGGCCCAGGAGAGCCCGAGGATGTCGTCGGTCGTCACGATCTCCTCGAGCAGCCGGGCCGCGAGTGCGCCGATCCTGGCCCGGACGACCTCCTTGGGTTCACGCTCGGTTGAGCGTTCCAGCACGAGGGCCCGGTCCAGGCCGTAGGCCGATCGGACCTCGTCCGACAGGGTCAGGTCCACCGGCGCCGGCAGCGCGAACTCCACTCTGACCAGGCCGGACTCCCTGGCGGTGTCGAGCATCCGGGCGACTTTGAAGCGGCTGACGTCGAATTCGTCGGCGATCTCCAGCTTGGAGCGTCCCTGCACGTAGAAGCGCCGGGCGACGGTCGCTAGCAGCATGGCTTCGGTCAGCGACGGCTGCTTCTTGGACGTGCTCATATGAGCACTATAGCGCGAAATCTGCCCGAAAGGTTGACGTAACACCGACGTCAGACCTGTAATGCCTTCACAACTTCTCGACGCATCAGGTCAACGATGCTCATATGAGCGCGAGGAAGGGGCTAGGCATGCGTGCCGCCATCATCGACCGGCCCGGCGAGATCAGGGTCGGCGAGGTGCCCGATCCGAAACCAGGGGAACGACAGGTCGTCATCAAGGTGGGCGCGTGCGGCATCTGCGGCACGGACCTGCACATCGCCGACGGGCACTTCCCGCCGACGCCGTACCCGATCGTCCCCGGTCACGAGTTCGCCGGGGAGATCGTCGAGCTCGGCGACGACGTGCCGGGTGGCTGGGAGATCGGCGACCGCGTCGCCGTCGACCCCTCGCTGTTCTGCGGCTACTGCGGCCCGTGCCGCTCCGGCCACGGCAACCTCTGCGCGAACTGGAACGCCACCGGTGACACCGTCGACGGCGCCTTCGCGGAGTTCGTCGCCGTCCCGTCGGCCAACTGCTACCGGATGCCCGACACGATGACCTGGGAGCAGGGCGCGCTGGTCGAGCCCGTTTCCTGCGCGGTGCACGGCGTGCGCCGCGTCGGCGTCGAAGCCGGAGAGCGCTTTCTCGTCGTCGGCGCCGGCACCATGGGCCTGATCATGCAGCAGCTGCTGCAGCGCGCCGGCGCCCACGTCACCGTGGTCGACCGCAACAAGGACCGGCTGCCGCGTGCGAGCCGGCTGGGCGCCGTCGCCACCGCGGCCGACGTCGGCGAGCTGAACGGCGAGAAGTTCGACGTCGCCGTCGACTGCACCGGCGCCGCCCCGGCCATCGAAGCCGCTTTCGACTCGATCCGCCGCGGCGGCCGGCTGCTCGTCTTCGGCGTCGCTCCGGCCGAAGCCCGCGTCGCGCTTTCGCCGTTCCGCATCTACAACGACGAGATCACCGTCGTCGGCTCGATGGCCGTGCTGAACAGCTACGGCACCGCGCTCGACCTCGTGGCCGGCGGCGCCATCAACACGGACGAGCTGCTCACGGACCGGCTGCCGCTGGAGCAGTACCCGGACGCGCTCGCCAAGATGCGCAGCGGCTCCGGCCTCAAGGTGCAGGTACTCCCGGGAGGTGGCCGTGCGTAAGCTGCTCACCCTCCTCGCCGCGACGTCGTTGCTGGTCACCGGCTGCGCCGGCGCCGGCTCGGTCGGCACCGGCAACTCGACGCTCGTCATCGCGATCGTGTCCAACCCGCAGATGAAGGACGCGATCTCGCTCGCCCCCGAGTTCGAGAAGGCCACCGGCATCACCCTCAAGTTCGTGTCGCTGCCGGAAAACCAGGCCCGCGCCAAGATCACCGCGTCGACCGCCACCGAGGGCGGCGAGTTCGACGTCGTGATGATCAGCAACTACGAGGCGCCGCAGTGGGCGGCCAACGGCTGGCTCGAGAACCTCGAACCGCACATGGCGGCCACCCCGGGTTACGACGAAGGCGACTTCATCCCCAGCATCAAGCAGTCGCTGTCGTACCAGAACCAGATGTACGCGGTGCCGTTCTACGGCGAGTCGTCGTTCCTGGCCTACCGCAAGGACCTCTTCGCCAAGGCCGGGCTGACCATGCCGGCCAAGCCGACGTGGCAGCAGGTCGCGGAGTTCGCCGCGAAGCTGGACGACAAGGCGAACGGCGTCGCCGGCATCTGCCTGCGCGGCAAGCCGGGCTGGGGCGAGAGCCTCGCGCCGTTCAGCACGGTGGCCAACACCTTCGGCGCCCAGTACTTCGACAAGGACTGGAACGCCAAGCTGACGTCGCCGGAGTTCAAGGACGCCGCGAACTTCTACGTCAACCTGATCCGCGACCACGGTGAGGTCGGGGCCTCCAGCGCCGGGTTCTCCGAGTGCGGCACGCGCTACACGCAGGGCAACGCGGCGATGTGGTACGACGCCACGGTCATGGCGGGCACCAACGAGGACCCGTCGAGCAGCAAGATCGTCGGCAAGTCGGGGTACGCGCCGGCACCGGTCGTCAAGACGCAGGCCAGCGGCTGGCTCTACACCTGGGCCCTCGGCATCCCCAAGGTGGCCAAGGACAAGGACGCGGCCTGGAAGTTCATGGCCTGGATGACCGACAAGGCGTACGTGCGGAAGGTCGGGGCGACCTACGGCTGGAACCGCGTCCCGCCGGGTGTGCGTCAGTCCACTTACGACATTCCCGACTACGCCAAGGCCGCGCAGGCCTACGCGAAACCGACGCTCGACGGCATCGCGGACGCGAACCAGCAGAAGGCCATGGCGAACCCGGTGCCCTACCCGGGCATCCAGTTCGTCGGCATCCCCGAGTTCCAGGACCTGGGCACCAGGGTGAGCCAGCAGCTGTCGGCGGCGATCGCCGGCCGCGAGTCGGTCGACGACGCCCTGACGCAGTCCCAGGACTACGCCCAGACGGTGGGCGACTCCTACAAGGCGGTGCAGTGATGTCCACGCTCTCCGTATCCACCCCCAAGTCCCAGTCGCACGCGAAGGTCACGGAGAAACGCGGCCTGAGCACCGCGGCCAAGCGGCGCCTGCCGCTGCTGCCGGCGTTGCTCTTCGTCGTCGCCGTGACGCAGCTGCCGTTCCTGCTGACCGTGTTCTACTCGTTCCAGTCCTGGAACCTGGTCCGGCCGGGTTCGCGGCACTTCGTCGGCCTGGACAACTACATCGACGTCTTCGGCGACACGACGTTCCTGGTCGCGTTGCTCAACACGGTGCTGCTGACCGTGGTGTGCGTGCTCGTCGCGCTGCTGCTCGGCCTCGGCCTGGCGATCCTGCTGGACCGGAAGTTCATGGGCCGCGGTTTCGTCCGCACGCTGCTGATCACGCCGTTCCTCATCCTGCCGGCGGCCGGCGCGCTGCTGTGGAAGACGACGGTGTTCGACCCGACCTACGGGTTGCTGCACTTCGTCTTCGGCACCGACACCGACTGGCTTTCGCAGTTCCCGCTGGCGTCGGTGATGGCCCAGATCGTGTGGCAGTGGACGCCGTTCATGATGCTGCTGATCCTGGCCGGGCTGCAGAGCCAGTCCAAGGAGGTCCTGGAAGCGGCGTCGGTCGACGGCGCGAGCCGCTGGCGGACGTTCGTCTCCATCACCCTGCCGCACCTGTCGCGGTTCCTGCAGCTGGCGACGCTGCTGGGCGCGATCTACATCGTGAACAGCTTCGACGCGATCTTCCTGATGACGCAGGGCGGGCCGGGCACGGCCAGCACGAACCTGCCGTACTACATCTACCAGCGCGCGTTCGAAGGCTTCGACGTCGGCCAGTCGTCGGCGATGGGCGTGATCGTCGTGATCCTGACGATGATCGTCGCGACCTTCGCCCTGCGCTTGATGTTCCGCACGTTCTCGGTGGACGAAGGCATCAAATGACCACCCTGGAGACCCGCCCCTCGGCGGCCACCACCGCGGCTCCCGCCCGCAAGCCGAAGCGCAAGCTCGGCCCAGGCGCGCTCACCGTCGTCACCTGGGTGATCGCGATCCTGTTCGTCTTCCCGCTGCTGTGGATGATCCTCACGGCGTTCAAGCAGGAGTCCGACGCCTACACCGACCCGCCGAAGCTGTTCTTCAGCCCGACGTTCGACCAGATCGCGAACGTCCTGAAGGGCGGGTTCCTGCCCTACGTGGCGAACTCCGCGTTCGTCACGGTGATCTCGACGTTGCTGGTGCTGCTGCTGGGAATTCCGGCGGCGTACGCGCTTTCGCTGGCGCCGGTGAAGAAGACGTCCAATGCACTGGGTTTCTTCCTGTCGACGAAGATGCTGCCGATCGTCGCGGCGATCATCCCGCTGTACATCATCTCCCAGAACACCGAGCTGCTGGACACGGTGTGGGCGTTGATCATCCTCTACACGTCGATGAACCTGCCGCTGGCCATCTGGATGATGCGGTCGTTCTTCCTCGAGGTGCCGCACGAGATGATCGAGGCCGGCCGGATCGACGGTGCGAACCTGCCGACGCTGCTGCGCCGGATCATCATGCCGGTGGTCGCGCCGGGGATCGCGGCGACCGCGCTGATCTGCGTGATCTTCTCCTGGACCGAGTTCTTCTACGCGGTCAACCTGACGGCGGCGCGGGCCGGCACCGTGCCGGTGTTCCTCGTCGGGTTCATCACGAGTGAGGGCCTGTACTGGGCTCAGCTGTCCGCGGCCGCGCTGCTGGCGTCGCTGCCGGTGATGATCGTCGGCTGGTTCGCGCAGAACCACCTCGTCCGCGGGCTGTCGATGGGAGCGGTGAAGTAGCCATGGCTGCAGTCGTCTACGAAAAGGCGTCACGCGTCTACCCGGGCGTGTCGTCGGTGAAGGCGGTCGACCAGCTCGACCTTTCGGTGCCGGACGGGGAGTTCCTCGTGCTGGTCGGGCCGTCCGGTTCGGGCAAGTCGACGGCGTTGCGGATGCTGGCCGGGCTGGAGGACGTCGACGAGGGCGCCGTCCGGATCGGCGACCGCGACGTCACGGGCCTGCCGCCGAAGGACCGGGACATCGCGATGGTGTTCCAGTCCTACGCGCTGTACCCGCACATGACGGTGGCCGGCAACATGGGCTTCGCGCTGGAGCTGCGGGGAATGTCGGCTTCGGACATCCGGGCACGCGTCGGCGAGGCCGCCGCGATGCTGGACCTGACGCGGTTTCTCGACCGCAAGCCGAAAGCGTTGTCCGGCGGGCAGCGGCAGCGCGTCGCGATGGGCCGGGCGATCGTGCGCGAGCCGAGCGTGTTCCTGATGGACGAGCCACTGTCCAATCTGGACGCGAAGCTGCGGGTGGAGACCCGCGCGAACATCGCGCAGCTGCAGCAGCGCCTGGGCACGACGACCATCTACGTCACGCACGACCAGGTCGAGGCGATGACGATGGGCGACCGGGTCGCCGTCCTGCGCGACGGCCGGTTGCAGCAGTGCGCGTCACCGAGGGAGCTGTACGACAACCCGACGAACTCCTTCGTGGCGGGCTTCATCGGCTCACCGGCGATGAACCTGGCGACGTTGCCGCTGACGGACGTCGGCGTCCGGCTGGGCGACGTCGTCCTGCCGCTGCCACGTTCGGTGCTCACTGCGGCTGCTTCTGCCGGTTTGCGCGAGGTCACGTTCGGCGTCCGCCCGGAGTCCCTGGAACTGGTCTCGGAGGGCGGCTTCGAGCTGGTGGTGGAGCTGGTGGAGGAACTGGGCGCGGACGCCTACCTCCACGGCAAGGTAGGCGACGACCGTTTCGTGGTCCGCGTCGACGGCCGCCGCCCACCCCGAATGGGCGACAACGTCCGCGTGGCCCTGCGCGGCAAAGGCGAGACGCACGCCTTCAACCCGGAGACAACCCTCCGCCTCTCGTAGTGGTCGCCTTGTCGTGAGTGGTAATGAGGGTTAGAACCCTCATTACCACTCACGACCGTCTGGGAGCGCATTGCCGGCACGTGGGCACTCGGCCATCGCCGGGGCTCCAGCCTTCTCGGACGAGGATGCGCCGGACTTCGTCGGCGACTGTGCACGGCATACCGTGGACATCGCGCCAGCCGTAGACCAGCCGTGCGCGACCCGCCAGTTCGGCCGCATTGTCACGACGGCGATCCCGGAAGGCGACACCGGCCGTGGAGTGTGAGGCGCGGCCGTCGAGCCGGACCGTCACGGGTGCGCCGTGCCCGTCGTAAGTGACGTCCTCCCACAGCGTCTTTCCGTCGACTTCGACAGGCGTTTGGCGATGACCGCGCGGTAACCCGTGTCTGTCCTCCACCGTTTCCTGATATTCGACCTCGAGTGCGGACATCAGACCGTTGCTCACCAACTCAGGCCTCGCCGGATCGCGGATCGGAACCGGAACGGCGGTCTGAGCTGGAAACAGTCCAGCATCGAAGCGACGGAGACCGAGCTTCGGCTGACGAGATCCACGATGAGCATCGTTGCCTGACGACCGGTCTGCTCGGCCACGGCGAGGTCGAGGATGGTGTCTGTGGTTCGTGTTCGGGGCAGAGTCGTGCCGACCGTCGTGTAGCGCAGCGCGCGGGACCGGTGAACGACCACCGATGGCTTGTGCGAGATCGCCGAACTCGTGTACGGCACGGTGATCTCGACCGGGTGATCGGCGATCGGGAGAAAGCCCCATTCCTCCGCGGCGGTGCGGTGGCTCAATACCGCGTGGTGGCCGCCGTATCGGAGGGCGGCGTGCAGCCGTGCCGGTCGAGGAAGTTCGCCGGTGAACGTCGCGTAGACCCGGGGAAGTACACGGCGCCAACGTCCGGCTCTGAGGTTCGCCGTCACATCGGCTGCCGAATGGCCGTATGACCGGAGTTGCTCGTAGGTGACGATGCCGTGCTGCTCGCCGAGCAAGACCTGCCAGCTTGGTCTGGCAGGTGCAGGTATTTCGTCGCTCGACCAGCGCGTGTGCAGGGGCATGTCCCGACCATGCCGCGCTCCGGAACGGAGTGGGCGGCCGGCGGCAAATCTGTGGATAACGGAGAGCGATGTGGATAACTGGTCGTGAGTGGTAATGAGGGTTCTAACCCTCATTACCACTCACGACAAGCTGCGGCAGACCTACTCCTCGAGGGAGAGGGCCTGGCTCGGGCAGACGTGCACCGCTTCGCGGGCCTTTTCGATCAGCTCGCCCCGCGGCTGGTCGTCGAGGACGATGACGGTGCCGTCGTCCTCGCTCTGGTCGAACAGCGCGGGCTCGGTGAGGACGCACTGACCCGCGCCGACGCACTTGCCGGTGTCCGCGATGATCTTCATGGTTCTTCTCCTGTGGTGGGAGGGCCGTCCGCTCGATCTCTACCAGGTGACCGGCAGCCGGTACAGCCCGTAGATGTTCGCGTCGTCCTTGAAGGGCAGTTCTTCCACGGGAACTGCCAGTTTCAGGGACGGAATCCGGCGGAACAGCGTGTCGAACACGATCTGCAGTTCCATCCGGGCCAGGTTCTGGCCGAGGCACTGGTGCGGGCCGAAGCCGAACGCGACGTGGTGGCGCGCGCCGCGGTCGATGTCCAGGTCGTCCGGGTTGTCGAACGCCCCGGGGTCGCGGTTGGCCGCGTAGCCCAGCGCGAGCACACCCTCGCCGGCCCGGATCAGCTGTCCGCTCAGCTCGACGTCCTCGACGCACAGCCGCGCGGTCGCCGCGTCGACGATCGTCCAGTAGCGCAGCATCTCCTCGACGGCGTCGAGCGTCTTGCCCGGGTCGGCCTTCAGCAGCGCCAGCTGCTCCGGGTTCCGGAGCAGCGCCACCGTCGACAGCGAGATCATGTTCGCCGTCGTCTCGTGCCCGGCCACCAGCAGCAGGAAACCGGTCGCGGCCAGCGAAGCACGCCGGTAAGTACCGTCTTCGCGGAGCTTGACGATCTGCCGGCCGAGCAGGTCGTCCGGCGGGTTCGCCTCTTTCTCCGCGATGAGCTCTTCCATGTAGCCGCGGATGGTGTCGAACGCCGCGCGCCGCTCCTCCGGCGACGTCGAACGCTTGATCAGCTTCGCCGTGTGGGTCTGGAAGAAGTCGTGCTGGTCGTAGGGCACGCCGAGCATCTCGCAGATCACCAGCGACGGCACCGGCAGCGCCAGCGCCTCGACGAGGTCGCCGGGGTTCGGCCCGGCCAGCAGCGCGTCGATCTGCCCGTCCACGATCTCCTGGATCCGCGGCCGCAGCGCCTCCATCCGGCGCACGGTGAACTCGCCGAGCACGGCCTTGCGGGCCGGCCCGTGCTCGGGCGCGTCCATGGTGATCATGGTGCGCTCGTCGCCCTGGCGCCGGAACCCGCCCGCCACGAGCTGCGGGAAGTCCGGGTGCTGCCGGTCGGCGCTGAACCGCCGGTCGTTCAGCACGGTCCGGACGTCCTCGTGCCGGCTGACCACCCAGGCGCGTCCGCCGTCGGGGAGCCCGACGCGGGTGATCGGCTCCTCTTCGCGGATCTCCTGGTACGCGGGCGGCGGCGAGAACGGGCACGTGCGGGTCATCGGGAACTGGTGGACCGGCTCCTCGACTGTCGTCATGATTTCCCCTCTTTCACCAGGTCACGGGCAGGCAGTACAGACCGAAGATCGACGAGTCGTGCTTGAACGGCAGCTGCTCGACCGGCACGGCCAGCTTCAGCTCCGGGAGGCGGCGGAAGAGCGTGTCGAACACGATCTGCAGCTCCATCCGGGCCAGGTTCTGGCCGAGGCACTGGTGCGGCCCGAAGCCGAACGCGACGTGGTGCCGCGCGCCCCGCTCCAGGTCCAGCTCGTCCGGGTTGTCGAACGCCTCCGGGTCGCGGTTGCCGGAGTAGCTGAGGCCGAGCACGCCCTCGCCCTCGCGGATCAGCTGGCCGCCGATCTCGAGGTCCTCGGTGGCGACGCGCGACGTCGCGAACTCGGCGATCGTGAAGTACCGGAGCAGCTCCTCGACGGCGTCGAGCGTCTTGCCCGGATCGTTCTTGATGAGCTCGAGCTGGTCCGGGTTCTCCAGCAGCGCGACGGTGCCGAGCGAGATCATGTTCGCCGTCGTCTCGTGCCCGGCGATGAGCAGCAGGAACGCCAGCGAGACGAGCGAGTCGTGGTCGGCCTCGCCGTGCTCCTCGCGCTGCTTGGCGATCTGGCGGCTGAGCAGGTCGTCGGCCGGCTCGGCCTCCTTGGTGGAGACCAGCTGGTCGAGGTAGGTCTGCAGCTCGTCGACCGCCTTGATCCGGTCGTCCTGCTCGACGTCGCGGTTGAGCAGCGTCGAGCTGCGGACCTGGAAGAAGTCGTGGTCGGCGTACGGGACGCCGAGCAGCTCGCAGATGACCAGCGACGGCACCGGCAGCGACAGCGCGGTGACCAGGTCGGCGGGCTTCGGGCCGGCCAGGATCGCGTCGATGTGCTCGTCGACGATCTGCTGGATGCGGGGCTGGAGGGCCTTCATCCGCTTGACCGTGAACTCGCCGACGACCTCGCGCCGGGCCGAGCCGTGCTGCGGCGGGTCCATGTTGATCAGCGACGCGGTGAAGTTGCTCCGCCGCACCGGGCGGCCCTGCTTGGTCAGGAACGGGAAGCCCGGGTTGAACCGGTCGGAGCTGAACCGCGGGTCGGTCAGCATCTGCCGGACGTCCTCGAGCCGGGTGATCGCCCAGGCCTCCTGGCCGGACTGCAGCCCGACGCGCTGGACGGGGCCCGCTTCGCGCAGCTTCTCGTACGCCGGTGGTGGCGCGAACGGGCAGCTGCGCACCAGCGGGAAGACCTCTTCCCCGGTCGAGGTCGTGGCGGGTTCGGCGACTTCGGTCATTTCGGATCCCCAAATCGGACGGAAAGTATGTGGAGGATTACATTCCGGTTCTAGAACCCAACGTACCCAAGTGGAAGGACATCGTCCACTAGCTAACGGGTGACATCTTGCGGATGCACTGTGTGGGCGCCTGACCATGCGAGAATCACCCCGCGCCAGATTCAGCGAGAGGCGAACGGCATGACGGCAGACCCCGATACCAGCCTGCGGGCTGACGCGCGGCGCAACCGCGACCAGATCCTGGCCGCCGCGAAGAGCATCTTCGCCGCGTCCGGTGCCGAAGTGCCGATGGAGGAGATCGCCCGGGCGGCCGGCGTCGGCGTCGGCACGCTGTACCGGCGCTTCCCGGATCGTGACGCCCTGGTCCGCGCGGTGGCGATGGACAACTTCGAGCGCGTCCTGATCGACGCCAAGCGGATCGCCGCGGAGGAGACGTCGTCGTGGCGCGCGCTCGAGCGGCTTCTGCGGCAGTCGGTCGAGCTGCAGCTGGTCGTCCAGCTGGCGATGGTGTCGCACCGGGCGCTGGTGATCCTGAAGGGCGACCCGGAGGTCCGCCGCCTGCGTGACGAGATCCTGGTGGTCCTGGACGAGTTCGTCCGCGGCGCCCAGGCCGAGGGCAAGCTCCGCGACGACGTCGGCGCGGGTGACGTCGCGATCCTGTTCGCGACGATGCTGCGTCAGATGCGCGCGAAGACGGACGAGGTCGCGGCGATGGCGGCGAGCCGCTGTGTGGGCATCATGATCGACGGGCTGAGCGCGCGGCCGGGAACGCCGTTGCCGGGCCGCCCGATCACGTCCCACGACCTCGATCCCGAAGACCACTGATCGTCATTTTCCCGTGTTAGGGTTCCGCCTCGTTCTGCCATTGTTGACAAGGCGGGAAAATGCGACGAAGAACTCTGGCCGTGTTGTCGGTAATTCCCTTTTTCGTGCTCGCCGGGTGCGGGCAGGACGCCGGTTCGGCGGCGCCGGCCGCTCCGGCCGCGGTGTCGCCCGCCGCGTCGTCGTCACCTCCGGCGTCTTCGCCGGTGACGTCCAGCGGCACCCTCGCGCCGCCGACGTCGGTCCCGCAAAGTGCGTCCCGACCTGCGCCTAGTCCGCCGTCGGCGACCCCGGTCCGCAACTGCGGCAGCCCGGAGTTCACCACGAGCGACCCCGACGGCGGCTGGTCCGACGGCGGCTACTACGTCCACAACAACATGTGGAACTCGGACGAAGCGGGCCCAGAAACACTGCGCGCGTGTGCGTACGACAATTGGTACGTGGATTCCACCCAGCCGTCGACGACGTCGGTGAAAACCTATCCGAACGTCCACAAGGACATCAACGACCAGAACGGAAAGCCGTTCAACGACTATTCGGTGATCCGCTCGACGTTCGCCGGCCGCGGCCCGGGCACGGGCATCTACGACGTCGCGTACGACCTCTGGCTCAACGGCGTCGGCGACGGCAAGGGCGTGACCGAGGTGATGGTCTGGACGGAGAACCTCAAGCAGCAACCGTCGGGCGACAAGGTCGGGACGTACACAGCGGGCGGCCACACGTACGACGTCTGGGCGGACGACGACGGCTACATCGCATTCGTCTCCCAGGCGACGCAGTACTCGGGCGCGGTGGACCTGAAGGCGATGATCGCCTGGGGCATCGGCAAGGGCTTCATCCCCCCGAACCCGACGGTCAACCAGATCGGCTACGGCATCGAGTTCTGTTCCACGAGCGGCGGCAAGGCGAGGTTCACGCTGACGGACTTCTCGGTGACGATGAGTTAGCGGGCTGGGTCAAGCCGCGCTGCGACCGGCCAGGTAGGCCAGGTGGTGCGAGGTCGCCAGCGCGACGGGCTTGCTGCTGTCGCCGAAGCCGCGACTCCGGCCGGTGGCGGCCTCGTGGATCTCGCGGTCGCCCCACGAGAAGTTCGGCCCGGCGAAGTTGTCCGACTCGATCAGGTGCCGGCACACGATCCGGAACGCACCGGCACGTGGTGAATCGGCGGCGCGGTCATCCGGCTCCGGCATCCGCTCCCGCGAATAGAGCCAGTGGTCCGGACAGGTGTACTTCATGGCGACGTGGTCGATCCGGTCGGTATCGAGGTCGAGCCGCTCGATGATCCGTTCGATGTTGTCGCGCCCCGCTGTGGCCGACCGGACGCGGAACGCGCAGCCGGCCCCGAGCTCGTGGCACAGGCGGCCCAGTGCGACGGCCGGCTGTTCCGCGGCATCGCTGCGGACCACGGGGATGAACGCGATCGGATCCGGCCCGTCGAGGAGGTCCACCGGGTCGGCCAGGCGGTCGGTCATCTGGCCGAGCGCGCCGGTCGGCCCGGTCCCGAACGCCGGCAGGTCCGCGACCTCGGACGCGTCCAGCATGACGTGCCGGCCGAGGCGTCGCAGGTCGCGGATGACCACTTCGACCGCGTCCAGCTGGCTCGCCGGAGCGCTGGCCTGGGGATCGAACTGGAGCAACGGCTGGACCTGCCGGACCTGTTCGGGGTGCGAAAGTGCTCGCAACGCGGTCAGCTCGCCACCTTTCGCGCGCAACGCGACCAGGGTTGGAAAAGCCACCACCCGGCGACCGGGTGGTGGCTTCACCTGCGAAAACTCAGACGCCCAGTGGGTGCCAGACCGTCTTGGCCTCCAGGTACCGGCGCAGCCGCGAGAGGTCCGGCGCCACCGTCCAGTCCGGTTCCGATTCCGGGACCGTCAGCACCCGCTTCACCGTGTTCGCCGCCTCGCGCGCCAATCCCGGGCGGTCCGCGGCCGCTGCTCCCGTGGGGTCCAGGGCGTTGACGTCGCCGTGGGAGGCCAGCCAGGAGCCCAGCTCGGACGCCTGGCCCGTCAGGATGTTCGCCACGCCGCCCGGGACGTCCGATGTCGCCAGGACCTCCGACAACGTGATCGCCGGCAGGGGACGCTCCGCGCTCGAGACCACCACCGCCGTCGAGCCCGTGGCCAGGACCGGGGCCAGGACGCTGACCAAGCCCAGCAGCGACGACTGCTGCGGCGCCAGGATGCCCACCACGCCCGTCGGTTCCGGGACCGTGAAAGAGAAGTACGGGCCCGCCACCGGGTTGGCCGCGCCGAGGACCGTGGCGATCTTGTCCGTCCAGCCCGCGTACCAGACCCAGCGGTCGATCGCGGCGTCCACTATGGACTCAGCCTTCTTCGGGGCCAGACCCTCCGAAGTGGACACTTCGGTGATGAACTGGTCGCGGCGGCCCTCCAGGACCTCGGCCACCCGGTACAGGACCTGGCCGCGGTTGTACGCCGTCGCCGCGGACCAGCCCGGGAAGGCCTTGCGGGCCGCTACCACCGCGTCGCGGACGTCCTTGCGGGACGCGTGGGCCGCGTTCGCCAGGAACTTGCCCTTCGCGTCCGTCACCGGGTAGACCCGGCCGGACTCCGAACGCGGGAACTTGCCGCCCACGTACAGCTTGTACGTCTTGGCTACGGAGATTCGGTCAGACATTCAGGTACGCCTCCAGCCCGGTGCGGCCGCCTTCGCGCCCGAAACCGGATTCCTGGTAGCCGCCGAACGGCGCGGCGGGGTCGAAGCGGTTGAAGGTGTTGGCCCAGACGACGCCGGCCCGCAGCTGGTTCGCCATCCACAGGATGCGCGAGCCCTTCTCGGTCCAGATCCCGGCCGAAAGCCCGTACGGCGTGTTGTTCGCCTTCGCGACGGCCTCGTCCGGCGTGCGGAACGTCAGCACCGACAGCACCGGGCCGAAGATCTCCTCGCGCGCGATGCGCATCGACTGGTGGACGTTCGCGAACACCGTGGGCGCGAAGAAGAAGCCGCGGTCCGGCACCGGGCACGGGCTGGTCCAGCGCTGCGCGCCCTCGGCGTCACCCGCTTCGACGAGCCCGCGGATCTTCGCCAGCTGCTCGGCCGAGTTGATCGCGCCGATGTCGGTGTTCTTGTCCAGCGGGTCGCCGAGGCGCAGGGTCGAGACGCGGTAGCGGAGCTTCTCCAGCACCTCTTCGGCGATGGACTCCTGCACCAGCAGCCGCGAGCCCGCGCAGCAGACGTGGCCCTGGTTGAAGAAGATGCCGTTGACGATGCCTTCGATCGCCTGGTCCAGCGGCGCGTCGTCGAACACGATGTTCGCCGCCTTGCCGCCCAGCTCCAGCGTCAGCTTCTTCGCCGTGCCCGCGACTTCGCGCTGGATCGCCTTGCCGACCTCGGTGGAGCCGGTGAACGCGATCTTGTCGATGTCCGCGTGCTCCACAATGGACGCACCGATGTCGCCCGCGCCCGGCAGGATGTTGACCACGCCCGGCGGCAGCTCGGCCTGCTGGCAGATCTCGGCGAACACCAACGCGGTCAACGGCGTTGTTTCCGCCGGCTTCAGCACCACGGTGTTGCCGGTGGCCAGCGCGGGCGCGATCTTCCAGGCCAGCATCAGCAGCGGGAAGTTCCACGGGATGATCTGCCCCGCCACGCCCAGCGGCTGCGGGTTCGGCCCGTAACCGGCGTACTCCAGCTTGTCGGCCCAGCCCGCGTGGTAGAAGAAGTGCGCCGCCGCCGTCGGGACGTCGGAGTCGCGCGACTCCTTGATCGGCTTGCCGTTGTCCAGGCTCTCCAGCACCGCCAGCTCGCGCGAGCGCTCCTGGATCAGCCGCGCGATGCGGAACAGGTACTTCGCGCGCTCGGTGCCCGGCATCTTGGACCAGACGCCGTTGTACGCCTTGCGCGCGGCCTTGACCGCGGTGTCCACATCGGACTTCGACGCGGTACCGACCTCGGCCAGGACCTCTTCGGTGGCCGGGTTGATCGTCTTGAGCGGCTCACCCGAGCCGTCGACGAACTCGCCGTTGATGAACGGCTTGTAGTGGTCCTTGAGGTTCGCGATGGCCCGGGATTCGGGGGCCGGTGCGTACTCGAAAACAGGCATCAGTCCACCGTCACGTAGTCGGGGCCGCTGTAGTGACCGTCCACCTGGGTGCGGCGCTGCAGCAGCAGGTCGTTGAGCAGGCTGGACGCGCCGAAGCGGAACAGGTCCGGGGTCAGCCACTGCTCGCCGGCGACCTCGTGCACCGCGACCAGGTACTTGATGGCGTCCTTCGTGGTCCGGATGCCGCCCGCGGGCTTGACGCCGCGCAGCTCGCCGGTGGTCACGTGCCAGTCGTGCACGGCCTGCAGCATGAGGTGCGTGACCGGCAGCGTCGCGGCGGGGGAGACCTTGCCGGTGGACGTCTTGATGAAGTCGCCGCCGGCCAGCAGCGCCAGCCACGACGCGCGCCGCACGTTGTCGTAGGTCGCCAGCTCGCCGGTTTCGAGGATGACCTTCAGGTGGGCGTCGCCGCAGGCGGCCTTGATGGCCTGGATCTCCTCGAAGACGTCCATGTAGCGGCCTTCGAGGAAGGCGCCGCGGTCGATCACCATGTCGACTTCGTGCGCGCCCGCGTCGACGGCGATCTTCGTGTCGGCCAGCTTGATCTCGCGGCTGGTGCGGCCCGCGGGGAAGCCGGTCGCGACGCTCGCGACGTGCACGCCGCTGCCCTTCAGCGCCTCGACGGCCGTCTCGACCATGTCCGGGTACACGCAGACGGCGGCGACGCGCGGGGTGTCCTGGCGTTCGGGGTCGGGGCGGACCGCCTTCGCGGCGAGCGCCCGGACCTTGCCGCGGGTGTCGGCGCCCTCCAGCGTGGTCAGGTCGACCATGGAGATGGCGGTGTCGATGGCCCACCGCTTGGCGTCCTTCTTGATGCTGCGCGTGCCGAGGCCCGCCGCGCGCTGCTCGACGCCGACCTGGTCGACACCGGGCAGCCCGAGCAGGAAGCGGCGCAGGCTCGCTTCGTCGCGAGTCGCGTCCGTCAGCGGTGCCGGGGTGGCCGGCGCCGCTGACGTGCTGGTCGTGGCTGTCATGGGCCTGAGTCTAGGCGGCGGGTCCGGCAACGCGAGCCCCCGTTGGGTGTGACGCTGGGTGCATAACGCGTCACATCGTCGAGGTCAGGCGCCTTCGATCTGTGGTGGTTCGCTGCGCTGCGCCGGTTTCCGATAGACGACCACGCCGCCCCAGAAGCCGAGGCCGTTGATCTTCACCGTCGGCGCGGTCGGCGGGGCCGGGGGTGCTCCCGACTTGTCCTCCAGGATGAAGCCGCCCATGAAGCCGATGCCCGTGACGTCCACGTTGATGTCGTCCGGGACCGTGATCTGGATGCCGCCCATGATGGCGACCGCCGTGATCGTGCAGTGCTTCTCGGCGAACCGCGCTTGGCGGAGGTCGATCTCCGCGCCGCCCCAGAAGGCGAAGCTGTTGTGCTGCGGGGGCAGGACCCAGCTGCCCTTGCGGATCGCGCCGGACATGACGCCGATCGACACCGGGGAGCCCGGGTGGCCGCCGATCCGCTGGTCCGGGAAGCCCAGCGCGCGCGTTGTCGCCTGCTCCATCGCCCCGCCGGTCGACGGGAGGTCCGCCGTCACCGGTTTCAGCTCCCCCAGCGTCTTCGCCGCGTAGACCGTGGTGAGCCGCTCTTCGAGTTCGTTCACCGTGATTCGCCCTTCCGAGAGGGCGTTGTGCAGCACCTGGGCGACGCGCTCACGGTCGGCGTCGGAGGCCCGCATCTGGTCGGGCGTCAGTTCGCTCACCCGGGGGAGCCTAGCGGCGAACGCGACACTGCGTGTCCATCTTCCGGCGGACACGGGCACGATGGGCCGATGGGAGCACCAACGGTCGAATTCCCGGACGGCACCAAGGTCCGCGGGCGCGGTCTCGCCCGCCCCGCGCCGGGTGGGCCGGACCCGGATTTCGGGCTGTACCTGGGGACGCGCCGGTTGCGGCGCAAGCACGGCGGCGGCGTCACCTGGCCGCAGGAGTGGGTCACCTGGCCGGACTTCCTGCTGCCACTGCACCCGAAGGCCGCGCGGGCGTCGATCGTCGCGTTGCACGAGCGGGCGAAGGCGGGCGAAAACGTCGAAGTCGCGTGTTACGGCGGTGCGGGCCGGACCGGGACGGTCATGGCGTGCCTCGCGACGCTCTCCGGTGTCCCGGCCGGAGACGCCGTGGCGTGGGTGCGCGCGAACTACGACGAACGCGCCGTCGAAACCCCCTGGCAGCGCGGCTGGGTGAAACGGTTCGCCGACCGGCTAAGTTGACCCGCATGGATGTGCACGTCGTCGATCACCCCCTCGCGAAGGCCCGGCTCTCCACGATGCGCGACGCGCGCACCGACAGCGCCGCGTTCCGGGCCGCGCTGCACGAGCTGACCGTCATGCTGGTCTACGAAGCCACGCGCGACGTGCCGGTGAAGACCGAGCGGATCCACACGCCGGTCGCGCGCACCGAGGGCTACAAGCTGGCCAGCCCGCCGTTGCTCGTCCCGGTGCTGCGCGCCGGGCTGGGCATGGCCGACCAGGCGCACAAGCTCATCCCGGACGCGCAGATGGGCTTCGTCGGCCTCGCGCGCGACGAGGAGACGCTGAAGCCGACGCCCTACCTCGAGTCGCTGCCCGAGTCGCTCGCGAACCGGCCGGTGCTGGTGCTCGACCCGATGCTCGCCACCGGCGGCTCGATGGAGTACACGATCCGGCTGCTGACCGACCGCGGCGCCGACGACGTCACGGCGATCTGCGCGCTGGCCGCGCCCGAGGGCATCGCCCACCTGGAACAGACCGGGCTGCCGGTCCGGGTGGTCACGGCCAGCATCGACGAGCGCCTCAACGACTCGGGCTTCATCGTCCCGGGCCTCGGCGACGCCGGCGACCGCCAGTACGGCGCCGTCTAGCCTTGCCGGTCCTGCGGTGGCGGTGGATCGCGGTGGTCGCGGCCGCCGTCGCGGTCGTCACCGGCGCGTTGCTCTGGCTGTTCCTGGCCTGGTCCGGACGGCCCGACGCGCCGGTGCGGATCGACGCGGTCAAGACGGCGTTCGGCGTCGGCGCGGGGGCCGGCGGGGTGTTCGCGCTCTGGCTGGCGACGCGCCGCCAGCGCACGATGGAGCTGCAGCTGGCCGAGACGACCCGCGTCGCGGGCGTGACCGAGCGGGACCTCGAAGAGCGGCGCGTCACCGAGCTGTACACGAAGGCCGTGGAGCAGCTCGGCAACGACAAGGCGCCGGTCCGGCTCGGCGGGCTGTACGCGCTGGAGCGGCTCGGCCAGGACAACCCGAAGCAGCGTCAGACGATCGTCAACGTGCTGTGCGCCTACCTGCGGATGCCGTTCGCCGGCCCGCCCGACGGACTGCGCGGCCGGTCCGCCGCGGAACTCAGCGAGACGCCCGGGTACGACGACGCCGAGCTGCAGGTCCGGCTGGCCGCCCAGGAACTGCTCAAGACGCACCTGGGTCACGACGAACCGGGTTACTGGCCGGGGCTGGCGATCGACCTGCAGCGGGCTGTGCTCGTGGACTTCCGGCTGAGCGGCTGCACGGTCGCGGCCGCGGACTTCAGCCGCGCGACGTTCTTCGGCGCGGTCCACATCCGCGGCACGACCTTCACGCGCCAGGCCGGGTTCTACGGCACGGAGTTCACGTCGACGGCGAACTTCGACCAGTCGGTCTTCGCGGAGGGCGCCTTCTTCTCCTGGGCGCACTTCGCCCGTGAGGTCCGCTTCACCCGGACGCGCTCGGGTGGCCGGTTCCAGTTCTCTCACACGGCTTTCGACGCCGAAGTCCTCTTCGACGGCGGCGAGCACGCGGACATCGACCTCGGCGACGCGCGGTTCGGCGCAACACCCGCGGCGGTGCCGGCCACAGACGAGGTGTGAGCAGCCATCTGGGGGTACCGGTGGACCAGGCCGGTGACCGCGAACTGTGGGACCGGGCGGCCGGCGGTGACGAAGGCGCGTTCGGCGAGCTGTTCGAGCGGCACGCCGAGGCCGTCTGGAACCACGCCTACCGGCTGACCGGGTCGTGGTCCGGCGCGGAAGATCTGACGTCCACGACGTTCCTGACCGCGTGGCGCCGCCGCGCCGACGTCACCCTGGTGCGCGACAGCGCGTTGCCGTGGCTCTACACGGTCGCGGGCAACGCCGCCCGCGACGAATACCGCGGCGCGAAACGGCGGTTGCGATTGCTCCGGCGGATCCCGGACCCGCCGGTGGTGTCCGACCACGCCGACGCCGTCGCCGAGCAGCTCGACGGCGAGCAGCGGCTGCAGCGGGTCGTCGAGGCCGTCCGGACGCTGCCGAGGGCGCAGCGCGAAGTCGTCGAACTCTGCCTGCTCGGCGACCTGAGCACCGGGGACGCGGCCGCGTTGCTGACCGTCGCCGAGGGCACCGTCCGCTCCCACCTGTCCCGGGCCCGCGCCCGGCTGCGTGCCCTGCTGGAGGAGAAATGAGCATCGAAGATCTCCCGGCGCGGCGTGCGCTGCCGGACGACGTCCGCGACCGGCTGCGGGCGAACGTCCACGAGGGCATCGCGAAGCCACGCCGGAAGACCCACGTCTGGTACGCCGCCGCGGCCGCGGTGCTTGTTCTGGCCGCCGGTGCCGTGGTCGTGACGCGGCAGGTGCGGCCGCCTGCCGACACCGCGCCGGCGGTCACCGGCGGTGGTGGCCTGACGCTCGACGCCGAGCTGGCGACCGCGTCGCTGGACCGCTGCTGGGCTGCGGTCCGAGCGGCGGGCAAGACCGATCGGGTGCCGCCGCGCGCGGAGTGGGTCCCGGTGTTCACCGAGGAGCGGGACGGCGACGCGGTGGTCGCGGCCACCGCCGCCGGGAAGCCGATGTTCTGCGAGACGACCGCGACGACCGTCACGCTGTCGGACCCGGGAGCCACGCCCGCGTACGCGCCCGGCACACGGACCGGGCTGCTGCTGCGCAGCGCGACCGGGCTGGCGGCCGGGGTGCTCGATCCGGCCTTGCCGCGGGCGGACTTTTCCGTGAAGACGGGCGGTGGCTCCGTGAGTTCGTGGCGGCTCCGCTTTTCCCCGGTCAGCCGTCAGTTCGTGGCGTTCACCGGGGCGATACCGGCTAAGTCGGAAGTGGCCGTCGGGGACCGGCGGGCGAATGCCTTGCCGGACGCGCCGGCGCCCCTGCTCGCGGTGACCGACCGCCCGGAACCGGCCGATCGCACCTCGGCCGCGGGCCAGGCCCTGGGCGACTGCCTCGCCGACGCCGGCGAGGTGCTCCCGGATGCCGCGGCCTACTGGCCCGGACCGCTGCTGAAAGAAGGCGACTACCAGGTCGTCATGGGGCGCCGGGGCGACCGGGTGATCGTCTGCACCCGGGAGCCGGACTACTGGCGGCCAGGGACGCAGGCCCGCGCCTACCCCGACTTGGCCGGCAACCGCCAGGTCCCGGCCCGGGTGCTGCCGGTGGACACGCTCGGCAGCCCCGAAGCGGGGGCGGCGCCGGGGAAGGCCCGCATGCCGCTCGCCGTGGTGCTGCCCGCTTCAGCGACCTCGGCCGGGTTCGAGTTCGGCACCGGCGATGGCGCCGACACGCCGGTCATCGACGGGATGGCCGTCGTCTGGGTGCCGCGCGGTTACGCCGGGAAGGTCGACGCGAAGGTGCACGTCCGGGCGTTCGACGCGCACGGCGGGGTCGTCTACGACGGGACGCTGCCGCTGGGGTGAGCCAGCCAGCCGGAGGCGTTCGCGCGCAAGGCCGTCTCGTACGTGCTCGTGACGTCGAACTCCTCCGGCAGGTTGCCGGTCAGCTCCAGCGAGACGAGCCCGTGCACGAACGCCCAGCAGGCGACCGCGACCGTCTCCGGCGGGACGTCGACGAAGACGCCGTCGGCGATGGCCTGGCGGATGATGCGCTCCAGCGGCTTGAGCGTCTCGCGGGCGAGTTCTTCGGCGTCCTCGTTGGGCTCGAACCCGGGGACGGACCTGGTGAACATGATCCCGTAGAGGTTCGGGTCGGCCAGCGCGCTCGCGCGGTAAGCGCTTCCCAGCGTCACGAGGTCCTCGACCGCGTCGCCGGACAGCGGGGTCCCGGCCATCCGGACGCCGAACCGGCGGAACCCCTCCGTGTAGAGCGCGTTCACCAGATCGGGTTTGCTGCCGAACAGGGAGTACACGGCGGTGGTCGACGTCCCGGCGTCGGCGGCCAGCTTCCGCAGGGAAAGCGCCTTCGGCCCGTCGGCGGCGATCAGCTCACCGGCGCGGTCGAGGAGCTTCAGCCGGAGCGCTTCGTCGTGCGTACGTGGTCGAGCCATGCACGCAGCGTATCGGAACGCTGTTATGAATGGCCAGAGCGTGGAGTTGACCTGGAGTGCACTCCAGGTCGTAGTGTCGAGGTCATGAGCTACTCGATAGCGGAAGCCGCTCGACGTAGCGGGCTGTCCATCGACACCCTCCGGTACTACGAGCGCATCAAACTGCTCGACCCGCCCGCCCGCGACACCGCGGGCCGCCGGGCGTACTCCGACGACGACCTCGGCTGGCTGGGGTTCCTGACCAAGCTCCGCACGACCGGGATGCCCATCAAGAGCATGCGCGAGTACGCGTCGCTGCGCCGCCACGGCGTCGCCAGCGCGGGCCGCCGCAAGGCTCTCCTGGTGGAACAGCGCAGGTCGGTCGCCGAGCGGATCGCCGAGCTGCAGGGCTGCCTCGACGTCCTCGACTACAAGATCGACAACTACGCGCAGATCGAGCGCAAGGCGTTCGGCGTCGAACCCGACATGGAGGGAATTTCCGCGTGAAGACCAGGATGCTCGGCGGACTGGAAGTCGGTGCCCAGGGGCTGGGCTGCATGGGCATGAGCCAGGCGTACGGCGTCTTCGACAACGAAGACGAGTCGATCGCGACGGTCCACCGGGCCCTCGACCTCGGCGTCACGCTGCTGGACACGGCGAACGTCTACGGCGGCGGCGTCAACGAAGAGCTCGTCGGCCGCGCGATCGCCGGCCGCCGCGAGGAGGTCGTGCTCGCGACGAAGTTCGGCATCGTCTGGACCGACGGCGCGATGAGCGCCCGCGGCGACGCCGAGTACGTCAAGCAGTCGTGCGACGAGTCGCTACGGCGTCTCGGGGTCGACCACATCGACCTCTACTACCAGCACCGCGTCGACCCGGACACGCCGATCGAGGAGACCTGGGGCGCGCTGGCGTCGCTGGTGGAGGCGGGCAAGATCCGGTACGCGGGCATCTCCGAGGCGAGCGCCGCGACGATCCGCGCCGCGCACGCCGTGCACCCGGTGACCGCGCTGCAGAGCGAGTGGTCCCTGTGGACGCGCGGCATCGAGGGCGAAATCCTCGACACGTGCCGCGAGCTGGGCATCGGCGTCGTCCCGTTCTCCCCGCTGGGCCGCGGTTTCCTGACCGGCGCGGTGACGTCGGTGAAGGACCTGCCGGAGGGCGACATGCGCCGCGGCCTGCCGCGCTTCGCCGACGGCAACATCGAGCGCAACATGGCGATCGTCGACGCGCTGCGCAAGCTCGCCGAGGAGAAGGGCGTCACCGCCGGCCAGCTCGCGTTGGCCTGGGTGCAGTCCCACGGCGAGGACGTCGTCCCGATCCCGGGGACAAAGCGGCGCAAGTACCTGGAGGAGAACGTCGCGGCGGCATCGCTGGAGCTGACGGCGACGGACATCGAAGCCATCGAAGCGGCAGCCCCGGCGGACGCGATCGCGGGAGAGCGCTACCCGGAACGCCTAGCCCGCGCGGCCGGCAAGTAAGGGCCTGTGGGTCGTGAGTGGGACACCGTGTCCCACTCACGACCCCGCCTGTTCCGTCCAGGACACGCCGGAAGGTCGAGATCCGCCACTGGCCACGAACTCGTGCGCGGCCCTCCGCACGACCTCCGCGGGGATCTCCGCGTCGTCAGGGTAGGGCCGTTCGTTGCGCATGTAGTAATAGATGACTTCGCCTGTCTCGGGGAGCGGAAACGGAGCTTCGGTGTTCCGGCTGAACGCGCCCTCCGGAGCGTCGTCGCCGACGTAGCGAAGAGTGCCTCGGTTGTCGTTCAGCCCGACTTCCAGCCATGGGTACTCGCCGTCGACATGGAGGTTCACCAGCGTGGGGCCGCCCACGGCGGCGATGTCGTCCAAGACGGGATCAAGCTCGGCGGCCGTCTCGATCACAACCGGCTCCTTGGCTTCTTCGTCGTACCAGGCTTCGATCACGTTTCGCCGTTCCCTCCGTAGCGCTGGTAGGTCTTGCTGCCGTCCGCGGCTGTCCCGTATACGTCAATCGTGCTTCCCGGTGGCAGGATCTTTGGCACCAGGCGGTCACAACTGAACGGTCCTTTGCACGGGGTGTTGTTGATCGTAACGGCCGCGTGCGTGATCCCGTTCGTAGCCATGTGGACGGCCAGCTTCATTTCGCCGTCGTACACAGCCGACGGCATCCCGCGTTTCACCAAGTCGTGTTCACGGAGGTACCGCTCCACTGCCTCGGACATCTCGTCCTTGCCACTCACGATCGTCTTTGCCCCGGCGTCTGGTGTGAGTGTCAGCCAACGGCCGTGCGTTTTCTGTCCCGAGCCGTTCTTCTGTATCGGCGGCGGTAGCTCGTCCCGCAGGGCCTCCGCTCGCTCATCTTTCGGCGGGCCGTCCTGGAGTCTTGTGTCGTCTACTCGAGGACGGCCACGATCGGGACTGTTTGCGTCTCCAGGGCTTGCCGAGCTTGATCGAACATCGCCGGAAGGTCCGCGATGGCGCTTCCGGTCGTCAGAGCAGCCAATGTGGTGGACGCTGCGTTGCAGCTTCCTGCAGCATCAGCGGCCGCTCGCTGTGCAGCTTCGATCGCGGAAATCCCCTGGGAGACCGCGTCGGCGAGGTCGTCGAGATCACTCACGGATCGATCATCGAGGATGGCTGCAAGGCGTGGGAACGATCAGGCCACTCGACCACTCCGTTGACCGGCATCCTCACCCAGTGAGGCCGCGACCGGCGAGGCCGGGCACGCTGGGAGTTGCCTCTGAAGGTTTTCTGAGATCTCCGGGGAAGGCTCGGTCCCGATCATGCGGTCGGTGCCGAGCCTGGAGGTCTTCGTGTCCGAGGAAGTTCTCGACTATCTGGTCGTCGGCGCGGGGCCGGCCGGGTTGCAGCTGGGGCAGTTCCTCGGCCACGCCGGCCGGCGGTACCTCGTGCTGGAGGGCGGGTCCGCGCCCGGCACGTTCTTCGGCACCTACCCGCGGCACCGGACGCTCATCTCGATCAACAAGAAGTACACCGGCTGGACCGACCCGGAACTGAACCTCCGGATGGACTGGAACTCGATCCTCGCCGACGGCGACGACGAACCGGTGCTCTTCACCGACTACAGCGAGAAGCTCTTCCCGGTCGCCGAGGACCTGCTCCGCTACCTCGCCGACTACACGGCGAAGCACCAGATCAACGTCCGGTACGACACGCGCGTGACGCGCATCGGGCGTGACGGCGAAATCTTCGTGGTCACCGCCGGTGACGCCGAGTTCCGCGCGCGACGGCTGGTCATGGCCACCGGCGTCAGCAAGTCCTACACCCCGGACATCCCCGGGATCGAGCTCGCCGACCAGTACTCCGACGTCTCTGTCGACCCGCAGGAGTTCAAGAACCAGCGGGTCCTGGTGCTGGGCAAGGGGAACTCCGCCTTCGAGACGGCGGACAACCTGATCGAGACGGCCGCGATCGTGCACGTCGGCGGCCCGCGGCCGGTGAAACTGGCCTGGCGCACGCACTTCGTCGGCCACCTCCGCGCGTACAACGCGGGCATCCTCGACATGTACCAGCTCAAGCTGCAGCACGCGATCCTCGACGGCGACGTCCGCGAGATCCGCAAGGACGCCGACGGCTACCACGTCAAGTACGCCTTCGCCCGCGTCGACGAGATCGTCAAGGAGATCCGCTACGACCGCGTGATCATCTGCACCGGCTTCCGGTTCGACGCCGACGTCTTCGACGACGACACCCGCCCGCAGCTCACCATCAACGACCGCTTCCCGGCGCAGACGTCCAGCTGGGAGTCGGTCAACGTGCCCGGCCTTTACTTCGCGGGCACGATCACGCAGGTCCGCGACTTCAAGAAGGCCACCAGCGCGTTCATCCACGGCTTCCGCTACGGCGTCCGCGCGCTGGCCAAGGTCCTCGGCGAGCGCTACCACGAGACGCCGTGGCCGAGCACCGAGCTGCCCGCGAAACCGGACGCGCTGACCGAGGCCGTGATCACCCGGATCAACCGGACTTCCGCGCTGTACCAGCAGTTCGGCTTCCTCGGTGACGTCCTCACGATCGACGGCGACACCGCGCGCTACCTCGACGAGGTGCCGGTGGCGCGGGTGCTGGACGACCCGCCGGAGAACGCTTTCGTCGTCACCCTCGACTACGGCCCGGACCACGACAAGATCGACCCGTTCGACTTCGTCGCGCGCGCCAGCCAGGACCAGGCCAACGACCACGGCGAGGGCCACTACCTGCACCCGATCGTCCGGCACTACCGCCGCGGCGAGCTGGTCGCCACCCACCACGTGACCGAGAACCTCGAGAACGAGTGGGACCGGGAAGTCCACATCGGACCGCTGACCGCGTTCTTCACCAAGGAACTGTGATGCGCACGATCGCGGAGTTCGAGGCGGTGGCGCGGCAACGGCTCGAACCGGCGCACTACGACTACTACGCGGGCGGCGCGCAGGACGAGATCACCCTCGCCGAGAACGAATCCGCGTTCCGGAAGCTGAAGCTGCTGCCCCGCGTCCTGCGCGGCAGCGACAAGCGGGACCTGAGCATCGAGCTGCTCGGCTCCCAGGCGTCCATGCCGATCCTGATCGCGCCGACGGCGTTCCACCGGCTCGCCCACGCCGACGGCGAACTGGCGACGGCCCGGGCCGCGGCGCTCGCGGGCACGATCATGATCGTCAGCATGGCCTCGACCACGGCGATCGAGGACGTCGCCGCGGCGGCGCGGGAGGTCGCGCCCGACCCGGCCCTGTGGTTCCAGCTCTACCTGCAACCGGATCTCGAGTTCACCGAGGCGATCGTGCGGCGCGCCGAAGCCGCCGGCGTCAAGGCGTTCGTCGTCACCGTGGACTCGCCGGTGCTCGGCCGCCGCGAGCGCGACGACCGCAACGACTTCCACGACCTGCCGTCGGGATTTGCCGTCGAGAACCTGCGCGATATCGGCGAGAACCGCAGCGGCGGCAACGCCAGCCACGTCCGCGACATCGTCATGTCGGCCGGGCTGAACTGGGAGCATATCGCCTGGCTGCGCTCGAAGACGAAGCTCCCGGTGCTGATCAAGGGCGTGCTGCACCCCGAGGACGCGCGCCTCGCGGTGCACCACGGCGTCGCCGGGATCGTCGTGTCCAACCACGGCGGCCGCCAGCTCGACACCGTCCCGGCCACCATCGACGTCCTGCCCGAGATCGCGGCGGCCGTCGGCGGGGCGATGCCGGTGCTGCTCGACGGCGGGATCCGCCGCGGCACCGACGTCGTCAAGGCCCTGGCGCTGGGCGCGGACGCGGTCGGCGTCGGCCGTCCCGTGGTGTGGGGACTCGCCGCCGGTGGCCGCGAAGGCGTCTCGAAGGTGCTGGAACTGCTGCGGGAGGACTTCGACCAGGCGCTCGCGATGTGCGGCGGGCGGCAGCCGGCGGATCTCACTCCGGACCAGGTGCGCCGATGATCGGGAAAGCGCTTGCCGCGGCGGCCCTGGCCACCGCGCCCGCGTGGCTGCCCGGCCGGGTCGTCGCGCTGCGGGTGAAGATCTTCTCGCTGGTCAACGGCGAGGACACGGTGACGATCCCGGGTGAGCAGGTCGGCGCCGAGGACTTCCGGCGCGTCTACGCCGACCCGGCGGCGAACGGCCGCAGCCGCGGCGCGGCGCTGTCGGACCTGTTCTGGTACTGGCTCGCACCGGGCCCGGAGGTGCACCAGGAGCACCTCGAACCGGGGCCGCGCTACGACGAGGTCGCCAAGTGCACCCGGCACATCCTGGTGAAGTCCAAAAAGGACTCCGAGGAGCTGACTCGCCGCGTCGCGACGCACGTGCTGGACCGGCTGGACGGCGGGCTGATCCGGCTGCGCGACGAGATGATGCCGATCTGGGCCGAGCTGTACTACGAGCTGGTCTTCGAAGAACCTTGCCCGCCGGAGGCGCGCGACCTCATCGTGGCGAACGCCGACGACGTCGTCTCGGCCCTGAAGTGCGTGCGGCCGCGGAACATGCGCCGCCGGGCCCGGCTCACGAAGTACCTGCGGCGGCGCCTCGACGACGTCCCGCACCCGCTGCCGGAGTCGCTGACGCCGCAGGAACAGGTCTACTACCTGCAGGGCACGTTCTTCAACACGGCCGTCGTGCAGATGTCCGAGGCGATGGCGCACCTGCTGATGATCGTCGCGCAGCACCCGGACGTGCAGCGGCGCCTCGCCGAAAACCCTGATGACGACGCCTACTTCGACCGTGTCATCGACGAAGGCCTGCGGACGTACCCGCTCTTCGGCATCGCGCACCGGATCTCGACGGCCGACATCGAGCTGGCGAACCTGACCATCCCGGCCGGCACCGTGCTCTGCTTCAGCTATCCCGACTTCCACCACGCCGGCTTCGAGCACCCGGAGGAGTTCGACCCGGAACGCTGGTGCTCGCACGCCGTCCAGGCCAAGAAGGACGTCAACTTCGTCCCGTTCGGCATCGCTCAGAACCGCGCCTGCCCGGCCCGCGGGCTGGCGCCGCTGACCATGCGCGTCGTGGCGCGGGAGGTGCTGCGCCGGTTCAGCCTCGCCTCGACCGCCGGGCACACCCGCTCGATCCCCAACCGCGGCCCCGCGCTCCTGACGCCCGTCGGTGTCCGCCGCAAGCGCGCGCCGCTGGTGTGGCTCGCGGTGCGCGACCGCTGGGAGGACGTCTGGCGCAGCCTCGCCCAGCTCGTGTTCGGCACGTACATGGTCATCGACGCCCGTCGCCAAGCGCTCTGCACCACTTACTTCGCCGGAGGAAAGTCATGACCCCCACCGAAGCGGCGCCTGCGTTCTTCCTCGCCGTCGCGGTCATCCTCGTGGTCTGCCGGGTCGTCTGCATGGTCGCGGTGCGGCTGGGCCAGCCGCCGGTGGTCGGCGAGATGATCGCCGGCGTGCTGCTCGGCCCGTCGCTGCTCGGGCTGGTCCTGCCGGCCGTGCAGACGGGGTTGTTCCCGGACGGCGTCCGCCCGCTGCTCTACGTCGGCGGCCAGATCGGCCTGGTCATCTACATGTTCGGCGCGGGGTACGAGTTCAGCCTGCGCAGCATCCGCGGCTCGGTGAAGTCGGTCGGCGCGATTTCGGCGGCCGGCACGGTCGTCCCGCTGGCGCTCGGCGTCGCGGTCGCGGTGTTCGGGTCGAGCTGGGCCGGCATCGGCAAGGACGGCGTGTCGCTGGTGACGTCGGCGGCCTTCGTCGGCGTCGCGCTGGCCATCACGGCGTTCCCGATGCTCGCGCGGATCATCACCGAACGCGGGCTCGGCGGGACGCGGTTCGGCTCGCTCGCGCTGGCCTGCGGCGCCCTCGACGACGTCCTGGCGTGGGTCCTGCTGGCCGTCGTGCTCGGCATGCACGCCGACTCGGCCGGGCCGGTGGCCCTCGCCGTCGGCGGCGGGCTGCTGTTCGCGCTGCTGCTGGTGCTCGTCGGACGCCGGGTGCTCGCGAAGGCGATGGGCAGCGACCGGATCTCCGCCGACCAGAAGATGCTGATCACGGCGTTGACGTTGTTCGCGGCCGCCTGGTTCACCGACATCATCGGCCTGTACGCGGTGTTCGGCGCCTTCTGCGTCGGCATCGTGTTCCCGCGGGTGCCCGCCGCGGACGCCGTGCTCGCGAAGATCATGCCGATCGGGCGGATCGTGTTCCTCCCGCTGTTCTTCACCTATTCCGGCCTGAACACCCGGTTCGCCCTGCTCGCCGACCCGAAGCTGCTGCTGTTCGCGGTGCTCTGCGTCGTGGTCGCGATCATCGGCAAGTTCGGCGCCTGCTGGGGCGCGGCCCGGCTGGTGGGGGAGTCGCAGCCGGTCGCGCTGCGCGTCGGCGCGCTGATCAACGCCCGCGGGCTGATGCAGCTGATCGCGCTCAACGTCGGGCTCGCCGCGGGGATCGTTTCGCCCGCTTTGTTCACCGTGCTGGTGCTGGTCGCTCTGGTGACGACCGTCATGACCGCGCCGGTGCTCAGCTGGCTCGACCGTCGTGATGCCCGCAGAGGGACCACCGAAGTGGTCCTGATGGCGGAACCGGTACCGCTAACCGGGAAAAGTTGAGGGTTCAATACCAGAAAATAACTGCCAGTATGGGGTCGTGCACGATGCGGCGGAGAAACCGAGAGTGCTCCTCGTCGAGGATGACCGCGAACTCGCGGGCCTGCTCGCCGAGCTGCTCGCGGACGAAGGCTACGAGACGGACGCGGCGTACGACGGTCAGCGGGGCTTGCACCTCGGCCTCACCGGGCGGTACGACGTGATGATCATCGACCGCCGGTTGCCGGTGCTCGACGGCCTGGAGCTGCTCGCCCGGCTCCGGGCCCGGGCGGTCACCACGCGCGTCCTGATGCTGTCGGCGCTGAGCACGCTCGCCGACCGCGTCGGCGGGCTCGACGCCGGCGCCGACGACTACCTCGTCAAGCCGTTCGAGACCGAGGAGCTGCTGGCCCGGCTGCGCGCGCTGGGCCGCCGTGACCTCGACGGTGCGGAGTGCATCCCGCTCGGCACCGCCGCGCTCGACCTGCAGCGTCACGAGGTCGTGCTGCCGCGCGGCGAGCGGATCACGTTGTCCGGGCGCGAGTTCGAGCTGCTGCGGGCGCTGGCCCAGCGGCCGAAGGCGATCCACCCGCGGGCGGCGCTGCGCACCCGCGTGTTCGCCGACTCGACCGGCGAGTCCATTGTGGACACCTACGTCTACTACCTGCGGCGCAAGCTCGGCCGGGACGTCGTGCGCACGGTGCACGGGCTCGGCTACCAAATCGGCGCGGTGTGAGACCCCGCGGCGACCCCGGAGACCCCGAAGCCCGCGCCCTGCGCCGGGCGCGGTGGGTGATCACCACGCAGATCGCCGTGGTGGTGTCGCTGCTGGTGGCCGTCGCGGGCGGGATCGCCTACGGGATGCTGCTGTCGGGCCAGCACGCCGACGCCGACCGAACGCTGGCCCGCACGATCGAACTCGGCCCCACCGCGACCCCGCCCGGCTGCGTCTGGCTGTTCACACCCGCGTTGCACGCGCCCGCCGGGCCGTCGCCGGCCGGGGTGCCGGTCGCCGGGCTGGCCGCGCTCACGCCGTCGCCGGGTGATGTCCACACGGAACGCCGCTCGCTCGGCGGCATGACGTACACGATCCGCGTGGAGAACCACGGCGGCGTCGTCTCGCAGGCGTACTTCGAGGAGCGGTACCAGATCCAGGACCGCTCGTCGCTGCTGTTCGGGCTCGGGATCGCCGAGCTGCTGGCGCTGCTGGCGGCGGTGGTGTGCGGGCGGGTGCTGGCGTGCCGCGCGATCCGGCCGCTGGCCGACGCGCTGCGGCGGCAGCGCACGTTCGTCTCGGACGCCTCGCACGAGCTGCGCGCCCCGCTGACCCGGCTGCACACCCGGGCGCAGCTGCTGGCCCGGCGGGCGTCGGAGCGGGACCGCGACGGGCTGGAGCAGCTGGTGCGCGGGACGCGGGAGCTCGGCGAAGTCGTCGAAGACCTGCTGCTGTCCGCGCAGGCGTGCGGTGGCCGGCCGGAGCTGGTGCCGGTGGAGCTGGGCGTGCTGGCCGAGGAAGCGGTCGCGGCCGAGGCGGTGCGCGCGGGAGCGGGTCAGGTCCGGATCGCGGTGACGCGCGAGCGCGGGCCGTACGTCGTCCAGGGCGTCCCGACGGCATTGCGGCGCGTGCTCTCGGCGTTGCTGGACAACGCACTGGGCCACACCCCGCCGGGCGGTTCGATCGAGGTGTGGCTCGGCCAGCCGGACGACCGGTACGTGGAGCTGCGGGTCCGCGACACGGGCGTCGGCTTCCCGGCGGCGGATTCGGACCGCATCTTCGAGCGCTTCGCCCGCGGCACCGAGGGCGACGGCCGCCGCTTCGGCCTGGGCCTGGCCCTGGTCCGCGAGGTGGTGACGGGCCACGGCGGCACGATCGCCGCTGTCGCCCGCCCCGGAGCCGGAGCGACGTTCACCCTCCGCCTGCTACGCGCCGACCTCGCGTAACTCACGTGATCAAGGCCGGAACTCACGTGATCAAGGCCGTAACTCGCGTGATCGAAGCCGGAACTCGCGAGTTACGGCTCCAATCACGCGAGTTCCGGGCCCGATCACGTGAGATCCGGGTCTGATCACGCGAGTTACGTGCTGAAGCCCAGTACGAGGCGGATCTCGCGGGCCAGTGCGGGGTCGAGGTCGGCGTAGATCGCCTCGAGGTCCGCGCGCACCTCCGCGGACGGTTTCGTGTAGACGTTCGTCAGGTGCTGCCGGCAGGCTCGCAGGTCCTGGTGGGCGTTGGCGCCCAGGTCCGGGTCCTGCAGCAGGCCGAGGTCGGTGTGCAGCCGCAGCCAGGTGTCCCGGTCGCGCAGCAGGGCCGCGGCCGCCCGTCGCGTGTGGACCGGGTGCTCCGGGCTCAGCAGGGCCCGGAGCGCGGGCACGTCGACCAGCGCGGGCTTGCCGCGCAGGAACTCCACGACCTGCCGGGTCACCGCGGGGGACGGGTCGGTCAGCAGCGGCGACACCGCCGTCGACTCCGGCGCCACCCGGCGCAGGCCGCGGACGGCCAGCGCCCGGAACCGCGGCCGCTCGTTGACGAGGTACCGCTCCAGCGATTCGGCGTCGGCCGCGGTGCCGGTCTCGCCGAGTCCCGCGAGCACCCCGGACGCGATCGGTAGCTCGCGGTAGTGCGCGGCCGGGTCGCCGCCCGCCTTCAGCACCAGCGCTTGCGCCATCGAGCGCACGGCCGACGCCCGATCGGCGAGGTGAGCCACCGCGGTGTCGTCGCCGAGAAGGGTCAGGGCGCGCATCCGGATCTTCGGCGTCCCGGCGGCGAGCAGCTCCTCGACGGCCGCACCGCGGTCGAGGAGTTCTTCCCCGCAGCGCGATCGGATCCGGAAGTCGTGGTCCGTTGTGGCGATGTCGAGCAGTCGCGCGGCCGGGAGAAGCCCGATCGCCTCGCTGTGTGCGAAGCGGCGGCTTTCGGTGTCCTGCAGCGCCAGCGCGTCGTCGAGCAGCCGAGGGGTCAGCGCCTGGCGGAACAGTGTGGTCATCCAGTCGTCGACCTGCCGCCGTCGCAGCACGCCGATCAGCGGCAGCATCGCGCGGAACGCCGGTTCGTCCAGTTTGGACAGTGTCAGCGGCCGCGCGAGATCCCGGATCGGCCGCACCCAGTCGACGCAGCGGATCAGCAGCAGGGGCAGCACTTCGGGATCCGTGCGGGTCGCAAGCCGTTCGACGGCGGCTTCGCGCAGGCGCCCATTCCCGTGGCACGCGGCCTCGGCCAGTTCGGCCCGCGAAGGACGGCGGCTCAGCCGTGCGTCGTGTCCGGTCCACCACGACCCCCGGAACGCCAGGTCGAACTCCGCCCAGCGCCGGGCATCGCCCGCGGCGAACGCGTCGAGATCCTCGACGGTCAGTTCTGTTTCCAGCATCCGGCATCCCCCCCCCCTCGGCGCCCAGGATGCCCGGGCGCCGAGGGGGAGTCGAACCGATTTCAGGCGAGCAGCGCGGTGACGGCCGCCGGCGCGTCCGCGATCGCGACCGGGTTCTGCTCGCGCGTGGCGAGGCTGCGGACCGTCACGTTGCCGGCCGCCCAGTCCTCCTGGCCGACGATCACCACCGCGACCGCACCCGCCTTGTCCGCGCGGGTGAGCTCCTTGCCCAGCTTGCGGTGCTCGATCGGCGTCGACGTGCGCAGCCCGGCCTGGCGCAGCGACTGCGCGACCGTGCGGGCGGCGTCCGAGAGGTCTTCGGTGACCGGGATGACCATGACGTCGACCTCGCTGCGCGGGGCCGGGGTGAGGCCGTGCGTCTCGAGGAAGTCGATCAGCGTGACGTCACCCATGCCGAAGCCGATGCCCGGGATCTGCTGCGCGGTGAACATCGACGCGAGGTCGCTGTAACGGCCGCCGCCGAACAGGGCGCGGCGGTTCTCCGGCGCGGTGTCGAAGACCTCGAACACGGTCGACGTGTAGTACGCCAGCCCGCGCACGATGATCGGCTCGTACTTGACCAGCGAACCGGCGCTGCTGTTGAGCACCTTCACCAGGTTCGACTGCTCCCGCACCGCCGCCGGCAGCTCCTCCAGGAGCGCCTCGCCCTTGTCGAGCGTCTCGGCCAGCTTGTCGAACTGCTTGTCCGACAGGCCGATCTCGCCGGCGCCCTCCGCCAGCTTCTCGCGGGGGTACTTCTCCCAGCGGTCGACCAGCGCGAACACCTGGGAGAGGTGGTCCTCGGAGACGCCGGCGACGTCGGTCAGCGCCGACGTCAGCAGGTTCCGGTCGTTGACGCGCAGCACGAACATGTCCGGCGTCGCGCCCAGCGCGGCCATCATGTCGTGCACCAGCTCGAAGATCTCGATCTCGCAGTTGGCGCTGTCCGAGCCGAAGATGTCCGCGTTGATCTGCCAGTGCTCCCGCACCCGGCCCCGCTGCGGTGCCTCGTACCGGTGGCAGTTCGGGTGGCTGTACCAGCGCACGGGGAACGACAGCGACTTCGCGCTCCCGGCGATCATCCGCGCCACCGACGGCGTCATCTCCGGCCGCAGCGCGAGACGTCGGCCGCCCTTGTCGGTGAGCGTGTACAGCTGCTTGTCGGCGAGCTCCTGGCCGGACTTGCGTTCGTAGATCTCGGCGGATTCGAGGATCGGGCCGTCGTAGCGGAGGAAGCCGCGGCGCTCGAGGACGTCGTAGAGATGTCCGAACACCTGCGTGCGCACGGACATCTCGGCGGGCAGGAAGTCCCGGGTCCCCTTGTAGGGCGCGGTCGGCAGGTATTCAGGCACGTGACCAGCTTAACGACCGGTTTTGTCAGGGGAATGCGACCCCGTACGCGGTGAGCAGCGTCGCCGCACCGAGCAGCAGAGCACCGACGGACGTCACCCGCCCGCCGAGCTTGCCCCGGTTCGGGAGGAGGTGCAGGAAGAACCCGCCGGACTGCGCCAGGATCCCGAACAGCAGCAGGAAACTCCCGATCCACAGGGTGGTGTCGGAGAAGGTCGTGCGACTCAGGATCTGCAACGCGACCAGGGCGAGGATCAGCAGAACGCCGGCGTGCGCGTGCCCGGCGCGGAACATCGCCCGCTGGTGCTCGGTGAGCTTCCGGTCGCGCATGACGCCCATCAGCGCGTAGCCGCCGTACATCACGGTGGGCAGCGAGACCAGGGCGATCACGGTGAAGAGCTGGATGGGGCCGTGCATCGGGACTCCATTCGTGGTGGGGTGGTGAAGGCTAAGGTAACACTGTTTTAAAACGGTGTCACGGAACTTGGGGTTCCCCGATCGGGGAAGCGGCTGGGGGTGACCTTGCCGCGGGGAGTGGTGGGTGGCGGTGGCGACGCGTGGGCCGGGCGCGGTTCCAGCCGAGCGGGTGACGTTGGGGGCTGCGCGAGTGGCCCGTTCGCGCCGGAACGGGCGCGAGTGGTCCGTTCGTGCCCCCGTGCGACAGCGCGAGTGGCCCGCTGGTGTCGAGGCTGGGCCGAGTGGCCCGTTCGTGGTGGGGGCGGCGCGAGTGGCCCGTTCGCACCGAAATGGGCGCGAGTAGACCCCTTCGTGCCGTAAGGGCGCGAGTGGACCACTCGTGTTGCAGCGGTGCGGGCGGTCCGTTCGTGCCGGGGAGGGCGCGAGTGGACCGTTCGTGCGCTTGGCGAACCGGTGCGAGTGGCCCGTTCGTGCCGAAACGGGCACGAGTGGCCCGTTCGCGACCGACCGACCGAACGACCTGCCTACGCGGCCGCGCGGCCCCGGGCCAGCACCAGCAACGGGTTCCGCAGCGCCGCGAGCGAAGCCAGCGGGTCGCCCTCGACCACCAGCACGTCCGCCGCCAATCCGGCCTCAAGCCGTCCGGTCACGGACGACAGACCCAGCCCCGCCGCGCTGTCTTCCGTCGCGATCTCCAGGATCCGGCGGCGGCCGAAGCCGAGCCACTCGTACAGCTCCAGCGCGCCGACCGGGTCGTCGAACACCGAGCCCGGCAAGCCCGCGTCCGTACCCGCCAGCAACCTGACCCCGTGCTCCTCCAGCCACGGCAACCGGCCGTACATCGCCTGTGCCACCTCGGGACCCAGCTTCTCGACGATCGTCCGCCAGTTGCGGCTGCTCGTCGAGCACGCCGAAATCCCCCGGGCGGCCATCGACGCCGCCACGGAGTCCCGGCGGTCGAACGTGCGGGGGCCCGTCATGAAACTGCAGTGCTCGATCGTCGACACCCCGGCCTCGACCGCCGCCTCGATCGTGTCGGCGCCGTGGGCGTGCGCCGCTACCGGCAAGCCGTGTGAAGCCGCGTGCGCGACGATCAGTGCCAGCTGCCGGGCGTCGAACTGCGGCTCCCACATGTCCGCGCCGCCCGCGGTGATCTGGCCGCCGGTGGCCATCACCTTGATGACGTCCGCGCCCGCCGCGGCGTTCTCGTCGATCAGGGACCGGATCGACGCGTCGGACGTCGTGGCGCCGCCGAAGAAGTGGCAGTGGCCGTCCGGCACCGTGATCGGCGGGCCGGACACCAGCAGCCGCGGGGTCGCCACGCCCTCCAGGGACGTCCGCACCGCCGCGCCGAGGTGGCCGCGGTCGCCCAGGTCCCGGACCGTCGTCACGCCGCTGCGCAGCATCGACGCCAGCCGTGCGCGGGCGTCCTCCAAAGAGGAGCCCGCCAGGAAGTGGGCCAGCATCTCGCGTGAGGCGTCGAAAGCGAGGTGCACGTGGGCGTTGAACAACCCCGCCAGTGCCGTGCCGGTCGGGAAGTCGTGCCGGACAGCGCCGGGCGCGGCCTGCGCCAGCACCTCCGCTCGCGGACCCACCGCCACCAGGACGCCGTCGCGCACCAGGATCGCGCCGTCCGGAACCGGCGTCGACGGCCGTGGCAGCACCCGGCCGGCCGTGATCAGGGTGTCCACGTCACGCGCCCATCGCGGCCGAAAGGGCGAGCAGCGGCCGGACGTCCGATTCGATGTCGTCGGCTCCCGCGGGCAGCACCTGCTTGGCGCGGCCGTCGCTCTCCTCACCCGCCGCGTGCCGCCGCAACGCCGTCTTCAACGCGGCCGCCGCGGCGCCCGGGTCGGTGGCGACGACCTCGCCGAAGTCCGCGTCCAGGTACGGGGACAGCTGCACCAGGCCGTCGCGGATCTCGATCACCCGGCGGTAGTAGACGCGGTGCACGGTGCGCGGCGAGAACCGTTCGCGCGGCGGCGTCCGCAGCACGATGCTGGGGAACGCGCCGACCAGGACCGTCCACAGTGGATCGAGGGCCTGGTGCTCGTGCCGGTGCCGCCGTCGCCGCCGCATCGCGGACAGCCGCGCCCGGACGCCGGGGTAGGTGACGCCGGCCAGGAACAACGCGCCGCCGATGATCACGAACGGCACCCCGAGCAGCAGCAGGATCCGGACGACGGGCCCGAACGCCCACGCCACCACGATGTACAGCGCGCGGAAGATGCTGCCGACGGCCGCGCTCGCGAGGCCGACCGCGCTCATCCGCAGCCCGATCCGCAGGTTCCGGTCGGCGACGCGCAGGTAGCGCACGATCCACGCCGTGCAGGCGATCAGGCCGTAGATCAGGTACAGCCCGGCACCCAGGTAGAACAGCGCGACGCCGCTGTCGTGGATCGTCGCCGGCCCGAGCGCGGCGCCGCGCAGCTCCGGCGGCGTCAGGTCCATCGCGACGATCATCAGCGCGATCGCCGCGGCCAGCGGCACCAGTTCGACGACCACGCGCCCGTAGCGGCGGATCGGCCCCAGCGCCGAGCCGAGGAAGAACAGGACCAGCGCGCAGACGGCGCAGGCGAGCAGCGCGTTGTTCGCCACCCGCGCGCCGCCGAGGCCGAAGACGGCGTCGAAGGCGTCCGAGATCACCTGTTGCTGGAGGAGGAACGCGGCGGCGAACCCGGCGATGCACGCGGTGACGGACCAGTTGGGCAGGGTCGGCGCTCGGACCAGCTGGTAGATCCGCCACGCCAAAGCCGCGGCGAACAGCACCATCGCGAGAACGTTCACGGGGCTGAAAAGTGTGCTCACAACCACCCTTGGTGATCGCCGAGCGCCCCCTGGATCCGGCGAAGATCCCGGTCCGCAGCGCGCCGCGGGATCGTGTAGTTCAGGACCGACGCCCACTCGAGGATGATGGTCGCGACGGTCTCGGCTTCCCACTCGTGGGCGTCATCGTAGGACGTCCGGCGCAGGGCGCGGTGTACTGCATCCGGGTCAAGATCCGGAGCGGGGCCGCGCAGGAAGTCCGCCGGCTCGGCGTCGCCCTGCGGGTGGTGGTCGGCGAGCATGTGGCCGAGCTCGTGCAGGATGATGTGATCTTGGTGGGGCTTCGTCGTTTCGGCCTGGTAGAAGATGTAGTCGGCCGCCGACGTCGCGATCCAGCAGCCGAACGGCCCCGGGACCTCCAGCGGGTAGGGCATCAGCCGGATCGGCTTGCCCCGCTGCTCGCCCAGCCGCGCGCACAGCTGCTCGACGTCCAGCGGCGGCCCGATGTCGAGGTCCTTCAGCAGCTTCCGGCACCGGCGGCGCAGCTCGCGTTCCTTCATCGCGGCGCGTCCTCCGGATTTCGGCCGTCGCGTTCGGCCCGCTCGTAGCGTTCGACCAGGTCCAGCAGGTCCATCACCTGCCGGCGGCCCTGCGGCGACAGCTCCTGCGCGCGCATCGCCATCAGCTGGGCCTCGCCGGTCGGGGCCGGGCCGGTGGCTTCGGCGTCGAAGAAGTAGGTGACGGGCACGCCGAACAGTCTGGCCAGTGCCTCGACGTAGTGGATCTTCGGGTTCACGCGCTTGCCGGTCGCGAGCTGCTGGAGGTAGGCGGGCGACATCGCCGGCCCGCCGGCGCGCTCGACGGCCGCCGAGATCTCGCGGTAGCTGTGCGGCGCCCGGCCGTCGAGGCGGGCCGCCTCGATCAGGGCAGCAAGGCGTTCCGCGAAGGTGCGTTCCTGTGCCATCCCCGCCCCCTAAGTTTCCACCGTGAAAATTCTAGCCGGGAAACCACTGTACGCACATGTTGACAGCTATCGTATGCAGTGGTTTACAGTTGCTTCGCCTCTCGCCTTGCTCTTCCGTACCCTGGGGGTGTACAGAACCACAAGGCGAGAGGCAAGCGCGCCTCCGACTCGTCATGATCGGCCGTCTGTAGTACGCTTCATAGACCAAGGTCGATCGCCTCACAGCGAACCCTTGGCACGGCCTGTTGCCGGAGGTCGACCCCCAGGGCTTCCGGTGACAGGCCTCTTACTTTCTCCGGGACAATCAGCAGCGACACTCAGGGCGCCGACGTCTCAAGGCATGAGCGTCGCGGCCAGCGTGCCGCCCAGCTCGGTGCACGCCGCCAGCACCGTCTTGTCCGGCTCGCCCGTCGCGATCACCGGGTCCGCCGCCTTCGCCCAGGCCAGCCCGGTCGTGATGGCTAGCAGCTGGCGCTCCGTCCCCGACGTGTCGCTGTTGCCGTGGATCCAGTACCCGAACGGCCGGCCCCGCGTCTCGTCGAGGCACGGGTAGTAGACCGTGTCGAAGAAGTGCTTCAGCGCGCCGCTCATGCTGCCCAGGTTCGCCGGCGTCCCCAGCAGGTAGCCGTCCGCGTCGAGGACGTCGGAGACCGTGGCCGCCAGCGCCGCGCGGCGGACCACCTCGACCCCCTCGACGTCCGGGTGGGCCGCGCCCGCCAGCACGGCCTCGAACATCGCCTGGGTCGACGGCGACGGCGTGTGGTGCACGACCAGCAGCTTCGGCATCAGGACAGCAGCGCCGCCACGTCGGTCCGCAACGCCGTCAGCCGGGTGCCCGCCGCCGCGCGCGCGTCCGCCAGTGAGTCGCGCACCGGCTCGACGACCTGCAGGTACGCCTTCAGCTTCGGTTCGGTGCCGGACGGGCGCACCACGATCCGCACGCCGTCACCGGTGAGGCGCAGGACGTCCGCGTCGGGGAGCAGGTCCTCCAGCGTCACCGCGACGCCGCCGACCTCGGCCGGGGGCGCCTCGCGCAGCTTGCCCATCAGGCGGCCGCGCACCGACAGGTCCGTGACCCGCAGCGAGACCTGGTCGGTGACGTAGACGCCGTGCCGCTGCGCCAGCTCGTCCAGCACGTCCAGGGGCGTGCGGCCCTCGGCGCGCAGCCACGCGGTCAGCCCGGCCGCCAGCGTCGCGGCGGCGATGCCGTCCTTGTCCCGCACGAACCCCGGGTTCACGCAGAGGCCGAGCGCCTCTTCGTAGGCGAAGACGAGGTCGTCGCCCGCGCGGACCAGCCACTTGAACCCGGTGAGCGTCTCCGCGTAGCGGGCGCCCTCGGCCTTCGCGATCTCGCCCAGCAGCGACGACGAGACGATCGTCGTGGCCACCAAGGGATCCGGCATCATCGTGCGGTCCACAGTGGACAGGATGGTCGAGCCGAGCAGCACGCCCGTCTCGTCGCCGCGCAGCATCCGCCACGAGCCGTCCCGCTCGCGCACGCCCAGCGCGCAGCGGTCGGCGTCCGGGTCGAGCGCGATGGCCAGGTCGGCGTCCACCTCGGCCGCCAGCGCCAGCAGCAGGTCGGTCGCGCCCGGCTCCTCCGGGTTCGGGAACGACACGGTCGGGAAGTCCGGGTCGGGCGTGGACTGCGCCTCGACCAGGTGCAGGTCGGTGAACCCGGCCCGTTCGAAGGCCGCGCGCAGCGTCTCGGCGCCGACGCCGTGCAACGCCGTCGCGGCCACGCGCACGATGCGCTCGGCGCCGAGCGGGAGCGCGGCGATCTCGTCGAGGTAGCCGCCGAGCAGGTCGACGACCCCGGCGCCCGGCTCGCGCGGCACGTCGACCGCGCCCGGCGCGGCCTGGATGGCCCGCTCGATCTCGCCGTCGGACGGCGGCACGATCTGCCCGCCGGTGGCGTCGTAGAGCTTGTACCCGTTGTCCGCCGGGGGGTTGTGCGACGCCGTGATCTGGATCCCGGCCACCGCGCCGAGGTGCTTCACGGCGTAGGCGAGCAACGGCGTCGGCAGCGGGCGGGGCAGCGCCTGGACGGTGAACCCGGCGGCGGTCAGCACCTCCGCGGCGGCCGTGGCGAAGTCCTCCGAGCCGTGGCGGGCGTCCCGGCCGACGACGACCAGCGCGCCCGCGTGCCCCTGCGCGGTCAGCCAGGCCGCGACTCCCGCGGTGGTGCGCGTGACGACGGCCACGTTCATCCCGTTGGGCCCGGCGCGCACCGGCCCGCGCAGCCCGGCCGTGCCGAACTCCAGCGGCCCGGCCAGCCGGTCGGCCACCTCGTCGGCGGCCGCGGCGTCGCCGCCCAGTGCCCGGGCGACGACCCCCTGCAGTTCGGCGCGGGAGGCGGCGTCCGGGTCGTCGGCGATCCAGCGGAACGCGGCGTCCCGCAGCGTGGAGGTCAAAGTCACCGCGTCAGCCTACGGGCTAGGGTCGGGCGGGTGCGCTTGCTCTTCACCTCACTGGGGTCCTTCGGTCACACGTTCCCGCTCGTCCCGCTGGCGCTGGCCGCGCGGGACGCGGGCCACGACGTCGTGTTCGCCACTTCGGAAGACTTCCTGCCCCAGCTGCGGAAAGCCGGGCTCGAGACGGCCGCCGCCGGGCTCGCCCTCAAGGACGCCTTCGGCCAGGCGTTCGCCACCTCCGGCCCGCCCGGCCCGCGGCGGCAGCCGGGTGAGATCCCGCCGGAGGTCCTCGGCCCGATCGTCGCGAAGGTCTTCGGCGACCTCATGCCGAAGCGGTTCGTCGCCGACCTGCTGCCGCTGTTCGAGCACGCGCGGCCCGACCTGGTCGTCAGCGAGGCCGGCAACTCCGGTGGCGCGTTCGCCGCGATGCAGGCCGGGATTCCCGTGGTGGCGCACGGTTTCGGCCGGGTGTCGAGCGACGACCCGATGGTCACGCACATCCGTGACGCGATCCGGGCGCACGCCGACAGCCTGGGCATCACCGTCGGCGACGACCTTTCGTTCGGCGGACCGTACATCGACATCTGCCCGGAATCGGTGCAGGAACCGGGTTTCCGGGCGCGGGCGCGGCGCGTCCCGCTGCGGCCGGTCGGCTGGAGCGAGCCCGGTGAGCTGCCCGCGGGCGTGCTGGACAAGCAGCGTCCGCTCGTCTACCTGACGCTCGGCACCGCGATGGGCCACGCCGGTGTCCTCGGCGCGGCGATCGCCGGGCTGTCCGGGCTGGACGTCGACGTGCTGGTCGCCACCGGCCCGACCGTCGACCCGGCGGCGCTGGGCGAAGTGCCGTCGAACGTGCGGCTCGCGGCGTGGGTGCCGCAGTCGGCGCTGCTGCCGCACGTCGACCTGGTGGTGCACCACGGTGGCAGCGGCACGACGCTCGGCGCGTTCGGCGCGGGTGTCGGGCAGCTGCTGCTCCCGCAGGGCGCCGACCAGTTCAGCAACGCCGACGCGGTGCTCGCGGCGGGCGTCGGCACCCGCCTGCTCGCCGCCGAGGTCACCCCGGACGCCGTCGCGGAGCAGGCCCGCCACCTGCTGACGGACTCGGCCGTCCGCGACGCGGCCCGCGTGCTGGCCGCGGAGGTCGCGGCGATGCCGTCCCCGGCCGAGGTGGCCGCGCAGCTCCCGTCGTTCGCCTGAGCCCCCAAAGCGGCACTTTCACGTGAAAGTGCCGCTTTGAGGGCCCTCGGACGTATCTTTCCCTACGAAAGTGACGGGTCGGGTCAGGCGCGGGCGACCAGGTCGCGTAGCAGCGAGCCCATGCGGGTCGCGGCCGCGCGGCCGGCTTCCAGCACCTCTTCGTGGTTGAGCGGCTCGCCCGTCATGCCCGCGGCCAGGTTCGTCACCAGCGAGAGGCCGAAGACCTCGACGCCGGCGGCGCGGGCCGCGATGGCCTCCAGGACCGTCGACATGCCGACGAGGTCCGCGCCCAGCGTGCGCAGCATGCGGATCTCCGCCGGCGTCTCGAAGTGCGGCCCGGTGAGGCCCGCGTAGACGCCTTCCTCCAGCGACGGGTCGATCTCCTTCGCCAGGGAACGCAGCCGCGCCGAGTAGAGGTCCGTCAGGTCGACGAAGTTCGCGCCGACGATCGGGGAGCGGGCCGTCAGGTTGAGGTGGTCGGCGATCAGCACCGGCTGGCCGACCTGGAACCCCTGGCGCAGCCCGCCCGCCGCGTTGGTCAGCAGCACCGTCCGGGCGCCGGCGGCCGCGGCGGTGCGCACGTTGTGCACCACCGGGTCGATGCCCTTGCCCTCGTAGAAGTGCGTGCGGCCCAGCAGGACCAGCGCCCGGCGGTCGCCGACGCGCACCGAGCGCACCGTCCCGCCCTGCCCGGGCACCTTCGGCGGCTCGAACCCGGGCAGCTCGCCCAGCGGGATCTCCGCGTCGGCCTCCCCGATGACGTCCGCGGCCGGGCGCCAGCCCGAACCGAGCACGACGGCGATGTCGTGCTTGTCCACCCCAGTGCGGTCGGCGATGACGGCCGCGGCTTCCTGTGCGCTCATGCCCGCGAGCGTATCCGGACGCTCCGCACGACCAGGAAAGCCACCAGGCCGAACGGTGACAGGAAGATCGTGAGCAGCAGGATCGGGCTCACGATCCACGGCGAGACGTCCAGCGAGCGCGCCTCGAAGTACATCCACCGCGCGATGAACAGGTCGAACGCGATGAGGTGCGCCCAGACGAGCCCGGCGCCCCACGGCGTGGCCAGCAGCGTCTGCAGCACGCCGAGGTCGGGCCGCAGCATCGCCCGGCCCCACTCCGCGAAGTGCGGCAGCGCGAGCCCGAAGTAGCAGATCAGCGGCAGCAGCGGCACCCACGGCGACCGCATGATCCGGGCCGTCCAGCGCCACGTCGGCAGCAGGATCATGAGCGCCCAGAACGGCGTCGCGAGTGGGAACGCCCAGGTGAACCAGGCCATCACACGGTCACCCGGTCAGGGGTCCGCACGACGGCCCACGCGCTCAGCCCGACGGCGGCGACCAGGGCGGCGGCCGCGCCCAGCGTCACGGCGTCCGGGTGCACGATCGACTGCGCCCGCAGCGCCTGCCAGGTGACCAGCCCGATCAGGCCCGTGTAGCCGGCGGCGCCGATCAGGACCAGCCGCGCGCGGACGACGTCGTCGCGCAGCCGCGGGAACCGCGAGGTCAACGCGAGCAGCGCGATCGCGAGCAGCGGCAGCGCCTGCAGCGCGTGCATCCCGACGAAGTGCGGGATCCGCAGGTCGCCGCCGACCGTGCTCCAGCCGAGGATCGGCAGGCCAGGGCCGCCGTCGGCCAGGCCGACGGTGTGCGCGCCCACCATGTCCTGCGCGCCACCGGCCTTCCACTGCGCCAGCTGCTGCGCGGTCGGGCTCGTCATCAGCATGCCGAGCGAGATCCCGACGAGCGACAGGACGGCGCCGGCGCGCACGGCCCAGAAGCTCGCGCGGTCGGCGACCTTCGTGAACATGACCAGGACGGTCAGCGCGAACGTCGCCAGCCAGAGCCCGATGATCATCTTGCCCATGACGTCGTAGATCGTGGTGTCCAGCGGGGTCGAGTTGTTGAAGTGGCTCGCCCGGCCGCGGGCGGCCTGGAGCGCCAGCAGGACGTACTCGCCGGTGAAGATCACCACGAGCGCGTTCGTCAGCCAGCCCGCTGTGCGGCGGAACCGCGGCAGCAGCGAGACCAGCCAGCTCCACGTGAAGAAGTAGAGGCTGCCGGAGATCGCGAACTTGAGCGGCTTGACCCAGATCGGCGCGCCTTCGAGCGTCCGGTGGTCGACGAGCATCGCGGCGACGCAGAGCACGGCCACCACGCCGAAGGCGGCGCCGGCGTACCGCGATGGCGGGTGCCACCCGCGGGTTCTCGTCCGGAGATCGGCAAGGATGGTCATGGTTCCTCTCAGAATGGATAGTCAAGCTCTCCGTTATGGGAAGTTAAGGTATCCATGCTGAGAAGTCTTCAGGGTTGCCCCGGAGACGGACCCTGAACCGAACGCGGGATCGGAGCGGAAACGCATGCGGATGGCCGAACTGAGCGCCGAGTCGGGGGTGCCGGTCGCGACCGTCAAGTACTACCTGCGTGAAGGCCTGCTGCCGCCGGGCGAGCGCACCAGCCCCAACCAGGCGCGGTACTCGGCGACGCACGTCCAGCGGTTGCGGCTGATCAAGGCCCTCACCGAGGTCGGCGGGCTGTCGCTGGCCTCGGTCGGCACGGTGCTCGAAGCGATCGACGGCGACAAGACCCCGCACCGCACGATGGGCGTCGTCCAGGAGGAGCTGGCCGGCCCGGCGCCCCAGGTGTCCGCCGAGGCCGCAGACTGGGCGTGGGAGCTGCTCGACGAGATCGTCCGCCGCAACGGCTGGGGCGAGCTGAAGCGCAAGCACGTCGCGGTCGAGAACCTCGTCGCGGCGCTGGCCACGGCGAAGGAGCTGGGCCACGACAAGCTGGCGGAGCACCTCGAGGAGTACGCGCACCTGGCGATCCGCGTCGCGGAGCTGGACGTCGACACGGTGACGGGCCTGACGTCGTACGACAAGATCATCGAGGCCGGGCTGGTGGTGACGGTGCTGGGCGACCGGATCTTCGCGGGCCTGCGCCACCTCGGCCAGGAACTGGTGTCCCGCGAGGTCCTCGGCGACCTCCCCGACTAACCGAGGCCCAGGAGCCGCCGAAGCTCGTCGACGCTCAGCGAGCCCGGCCGGAGTCCCGCGCGAGCCGCGTGGCGGGCCAGCGCCGTGAGCTTGGCGTTGACCGGCGCCGGCTGCCCGGTGCGGCGGCCGAGCAGGGCGATCTCGCCGTTGAGGTAACCGGTTTCGATCGTGCCGGTGCCGCGGACGAGCGACTGCCAGCTCGACCCGCCCAGCTGCGCGGGCTCACCGGGCACCGGCTCGAACGACAGGCCACCCCAGTCGGCTTCGACCTCGTCGTCGCCGGCGTAGGCGATCCCGGCGCTCGCGAGGACGGCTTTGCCTTCGTCCTCGGCCGCTCGCCGCAGGTCGTCCGCGCCCGTGGTGTCGCCGAGCAGTGCCTGCAGCGCGTTGCTCAGGTTGGACAGCAGCTTCCGGTACTTCCACCGCATGACGTCGGCCGCCGGGATGACGCCGAAGCCGGCCGCGGTCCAGTCCGCGGGGAGCGCACCGAGGTCGTCGTCGCCGGCGCCGTACCGGCCGATGTGGAAGACGCCGCGGGGCGAGCAGGTGCGGACGATGACCTCGCCGGGTTCGGTCAGCACCGTCGGGAACCACACGCACACGCCGAAGACCCGGTCGAAGGCGCGCAACGCGATCTCTTCGCCGGCGACGCCGTTCAGCGCGGTGAAGATCGGCAGCAGCTCGGCGGCGCTGCCGGCGACGGCCCCGGCGCGGTCGTGCACCGGCACGTCCGCCCACTGCTCGACGGCGGCTTCGGCCTGGTGCGTCTTGGTCGTCAGCACCAGGACGTCGTCGACCGTCAGCCGCACGCCATCGGGCCCGGTCGCCACCGGCACGCGGAGCGTCGACGTGCCGTCCGGGCACCGGAGCGTCAGGCCGCCGGTCGCCATCGCCGCGGCGTGCGCGCCGCGGGCGACCAGCAGGACCGAGCTACCGCGCTGAGCGAGGAGGCCGCCGAGCGCGCTGCCGATCGCGCCCGCGCCGACGAAGACGTACCGGGTCATCAGTCGGAGATGGTCAGCGACTGGGCGACGGGCTCGAAGACGTCCTTGCGGGTCGCGTCCTCCTGCTCGGTCGGGGCGGTGACCGAGAAGATCCAGAGGCTCGAGCCCGCCTTGAGCAGGTTCATGAACGTCACGCGGGTGACGCTGGTCGAGTCGCCGCTGTCGGTCGTGCGGAAGGTCAGCGTGGTCCCATTGGCCAGGGGCTGCGGCGGGAAGAGCTGGAAGCCGTCGGACGGGTAGAGCTGCTTCAGCTGGTCGATGTAGGGCTGGTCGCTGGGGTAGTCGCCGAAGTAGTTCGTCAGCCGTTCGAGCCGGATCACGCGGCGGCCGTCGTCCGAGACGTACTGGACGACCGTGCTCAGCCCGAACCGGGTGTCGTGCGGGGCGACGAACTTCTCCCAGCCCTTCGGCACGCCGAGGCCGAACTCGCCGCCCTTCACCCCGGTCGCCACGTTCGCGTCGCCGGACTGGCGCACCAGCTCGGGCGGCGGCACCTCGGTGGGCCCGTTGGACGCCGGCCGCGGCTCGGCGGCCGGCGGCAGCAGCGACTCGCCGCCGACCGTCCTGGCCAGCGCGAACCCGCCGCCGGCGGCGACCAGGAAGAGCAGGATCGCCACGCCGATGAGCACGGCGGTGGCCTTGCCGGTCCGCCGTCCCGACCGCGGCAGGGGCGGCGGCGGGACGAACACGGTGGCGGCCGGCGGTGCCGGGGCCGGGGCGGCGGGCGGCGGCTTGAGGAACGGCAGCGGGCCCGGGTCCGACGCCAGCTCGGCGCTCTTCTCGGCCTGCTTCTCCACCTTCTCCGGCAGGACGGTCTTGATCACCTGCGTGTCGGTGGCGTCCGGCTGGGCGGACGTCTTCTTGCCGTCCGGCGTGCGGAACAGCTCGGGCCCGAACAGGTCGAGCGCGGTCTTCGTCTGCAGCGGGTACAGCCGGTGCCGGACGTCGCGCAGCGTGATCCGCTTGTTCGGCTCCTTCTTCATCAGCGCCGAGATGACGTCGGCCAGCGGCCCGGCCTTCGGCTTGGGCACCTTCCCGTTGACGACCTTGCCGACGGTCTCCAGCGGATCGCCGTCGGCGTCGTACGGCGGCGCGCCCTCGACCGCGGCGAACAGCGTCGCGCCCAGGCCCCACAGGTCCGCGGCGGGCGTGACGGCGCCGCCGGAGGCGACCTCCGGCGCGATGTAGGCGGGGGAGCCGAGCATGATCCCCGTGCGCGTCATGGTCGCTTCGGAGACGTTGCGGGCGATGCCGAAGTCGGTCAGCTTGATCCGGCCGTCGCTGGCCACGAGGACGTTGCCCGGCTTGACGTCGCGGTGGGTGATGCCGGCGGCGTGCGCGGCCTCCAACGCGGAGGCGACCGCGATGCCCATCGCGGCGGCCTGCTCGAACGTCAGCGGCCCGTGGTCGCGCAGGATGTGCGCCAGGCTGCGCGAGGGCAGCAGCTCCATCACCACGAACGGCTGGTCGTTCTCGCGGGCGACGTCGTGCAGGATGATCACGTTCGGGTGGGACAGCACGGCGATCGCGCGGGCCTCGCGCAACGTGCGTTCCCGCAGCTCGTCCGCCTGCGACGACGGGATGCCCGGCGGCACCTTCATCTCCTTGACGGCCACCTGGCGGTGCAGGAACTCGTCGTAGGCCGACCAGACGGTGCCCATGGACCCCGAGCCCAGCACCGAGCGCAGCCGGTAGCGACCGGCGACCAGTCGTGTCTCTTCGCTGGAGGGGGGCACGCGCCAATTGTGTCGTACCCCGCTCCGACCCCTACCACCCCCAGGGGCGACCAGACTCACAGGCTGTCCGTGTCGAGTGCCTCTACCATCACTGGGTATGACTGAACTGGCCGGTCCGGAGTCAGCGCCGATCTCCGAATTCGACCTGGCGGCCGAGTTTCCGCAGGCGACGCGCGAGCAGTGGCAGGAGCTCGTGGCCGGCGTGCTGCGCAAGAGCGGCAGGCTGCCGGAGGACTTCACAGGCGCCCCGGAGAGCAAGCTCGTCACGCGGACCTACGACGGCATCGAGATCCAGCCGCTCTACACCGCGGACGACGTGCCGGGCGACGCCGGCTTCCCCGGCCTGTCGCCGTTCGTGCGCGGGGCGAGCCCGGAAGGGCAGGTCAGTACGGGCTGGGACGTCCGGGCCCGGTTCACCGGCACCGATCCCAAGGCCGTCAACAAGGCGATCCTCGCGGACCTCGAAGGCGGCGTCACGTCGATCTGGCTGACCGTGCCGCCCGCGGCCATGGCCGACGCGCTGAACGACGTCTACGTCGACCTGGCGCCGGTGGTCCTCGACGCGGGCGCCGAGTACGAAGCCGCCGCGGCCGCGTTGTTCGAGATCTTCGACGAGCGCGAGATCCCGGCGAGCGAGGCCACCGCGGTGCTGGGGGCCGACCCGATCGGGCTCGCGGCCCGGACGGGCGCCGACGTCGCGCTGGAACCGGCCGCCGCGCTGGCCGCGCGTGTCGCCGGGAAGTACCCGAAGGTGCGCACGATCGTCGCCGACGGCCTGCCGTTCCACGAAGCGGGCGGGTCGGACGTGCAGGAGCTGGGCGCGCTGGTCGCCGCCGGCGTCACCTACCTGCGTTCGTTGACGGACGCGGGCCTCGACGTCGAAAGTGCGGCCGGGCAGCTGGAGTTCCGGATCGCCGCGACCGCGGACCAGTTCTCGACCATCGCCAAGCTGCGCGCGGCCCGCCGCCTCTGGGCGCGCGTCGCCGAGGTGTGCGGCTTCTCGTCGCCGATGCGCCAGCACGCTGTGACGTCGCCGGCGATGCTGACCCAGCGCGACCCGTGGGTGAACATGCTGCGCACGACCGTCGCCTGCTTCGGCGCGGGTGTCGGCGGCGCGGCCGCGGTCACCGTCCTGCCGTTCGACGCCGCGATCGGCCGGCCCGACGCGTTCTCCGCGCGGATCGCCCGCAACACGCACGCGGTGCTGCTGGAGGAGTCCAAGCTGGCCGGCGTGGTCGACCCGGCGGGCGGCTCCTGGTACGTCGAGAAGCTGACCGACGACCTGGCCCGCGTCGCGTGGGCCGAGTTCACCGCGATCGAAGCCGCGGGCGGCCTGGTCGCGGAGCTGGCGTCCGGCGCGCTCGCCGGCCGCCTCGCCGAGACGTGGGACAAGCGCGCGAAGCGGCTCGCCACCCGGCGCGACCCGCTCACCGGCGTCAGCGAGTTCCCGAACCTGGCCGAGAAGCCCGTGAAGCGGGAGCCGCTGGAGTCCCCTGTGGACGGTGGGTTGCCGCGGCACCGCTACGCCGAGGGCTTCGAGGCCCTGCGCGACGCGTCCGACGCCTACCTCGCCGAGCACGGCGAGCGGCCGAAGGTCTTCCTGGCCACGCTCGGCCCGGTCGCCGCGCACACCACGCGCGCCGGGTTCGCCGCCAACCTGTTCCAGGCGGGCGGGCTCGAGGTGGTCAACCCGGGCGCGACCGACGACCTGCCCGGCGCGTTCCGCGCGTCCGGCGCCAAGATCGCCTGTATCTGCGGCACCGACGACGCCTACGCCGCCCAAGCCGCCGAAGTCGCGGCATCCTTGGGCGCCGAACACGTACTACTGGCGGGCAAAGGCTCTTACGACGGTGTGGACGGCAACGTCTTCGCCGGCTGCGACGCCCTGGAAGTCCTGACCGGTCTGCACGCCAAGCTGGGAGTTGCGTGATGACGATCCCGAACTTCGCCGACGTCGACCTCGGTTCGCCCGAGCCGGGCGACCGCGAGGCCTGGGCCAAGGCCGTGCAGGACGCCACCGGCAAGGGCCCGGACGCGCTGGCCTGGGAGACGCCCGAGGGCATCGGCGTCAAGCCGGTCTACACCGCGGCCGACCTGTCCGATGTGGACTTCCTGGGCACGTACCCCGGTATCGCGCCCTACCTGCGCGGGCCGTACCCGACGATGTACGTCAACCAGCCCTGGACCATCCGCCAGTACGCCGGGTTCTCCACGGCCGAGGAGTCCAACGCCTTCTACCGCCGCAACCTCGCGGCCGGGCAGAAGGGCCTGTCGGTCGCCTTCGACCTGGCCACCCACCGCGGGTACGACTCCGACCACCCGCGCGTCTCCGGCGACGTCGGCATGGCGGGCGTCGCGATCGACTCCATCTACGACATGCGCCAGCTGTTCGACGGCATCCCGCTGGACAAGATGTCCGTGTCGATGACGATGAACGGCGCGGTGCTGCCGGTGCTCGCGCTCTACGTCGTCGCGGCCGAGGAGCAGGGGGTGAAGCCGGAGCAGCTCGCGGGGACCATCCAGAACGACATCCTCAAGGAGTTCATGGTCCGCAACACCTACATCTACCCGCCGCAGCCGTCGATGCGGGTCATCTCCGACATCTTCTCCTACACCTCGCAGCACATGCCGAAGTACAACTCGATCTCCATCTCCGGCTACCACATGCAGGAAGCCGGCGCGACCGCCGACCTCGAGCTGGCCTACACCCTGGCCGACGGCGTCGAGTACATCCGGGCGGGCACCGAAGCCGGGCTGGACGTCGACAAGTTCGCGCCGCGCCTGTCGTTCTTCTGGGCGATCGGGATGAACTTCTTCATGGAGGTCGCGAAACTGCGCGCGGCCCGGCTGATCTGGGCGAAGCTGGTGAAGGGCTTCGACCCGAAGTCGCAGAAGTCGCTTTCGCTGCGGACGCACTCGCAGACGTCGGGCTGGTCGCTGACCGCGCAGGACGTCTACAACAACGTCGTGCGCACCTGCGTCGAGGCGATGGCCGCGACCCAGGGGCACACGCAGTCGTTGCACACCAACGCGTTGGACGAGGCGCTCGCGCTGCCGACCGACTTCTCCGCGCGCATCGCCCGCAACACGCAGCTGCTGCTGCAGCAGGAGTCCGGCACCACGCGGGTGATCGACCCGTGGGGCGGCAGCGCCTTCGTCGAGAAGCTGACCTACGACCTCGCGCGCAAGGCATGGGGCCACATCAGCGAGGTCGAGCAGGCCGGCGGTATGGCCAAGGCGATCGACGCGGGCATCCCGAAGCTGCGCATCGAGGAGGCCGCGGCCCGCACCCAGGCCAGGATCGACTCGGGCCGGCAGCCGGTGATCGGCGTCAACAAGTACCAGGTCACCAGCGATGAAGACATCGAAGTCCTCAAGGTCGACAACGCGGGCGTCCGGACGCAGCAGCTCGAAAAGCTGCGGCGGCTGCGTGAAGAGCGTGATCAATCGGCCACCGACGACGCGCTGCGGCGCCTCACCGAAGGCGCCGGGAACGGCGGCAACCTGCTGGAACTGGGCATCAACGCGGCCCGGGCGAAGGCGACCGTCGGCGAGATCTCGGACGCGCTGGAGAAGCTCTGGGGCCGGCACTCCGGCCAGATCCGCACGATCTCGGGGGTGTACCGCGAGGAGGTGGGGAAGTCGCAGAACGTCGAAAAGGCCCGCTCGCTGGTCGAGGAGTTCGCCGAGGAGGAGGGCCGCCGGCCGCGGATCCTCGTCGCGAAGATGGGCCAGGACGGCCACGACCGCGGCCAGAAGGTGATCGCCACCGGCTTCGCCGACATCGGCTTCGACGTCGACGTCGGCCCGCTGTTCTCCACCCCGGCCGAGGTCGCCCGCCAGGCGATCGAGGCGGACGTCCACGTCGTCGGCGTGTCCTCGCTGGCCGCCGGGCACCTCTCGCTGGTGCCCGCGCTGCGCCACGAGCTCGCCGAGCTGGGCCGCGCGGACATCATGGTCGTGGTCGGCGGCGTCATCCCGCCGCAGGACTACCCGGCGCTGCGCGAAGCCGGGGCGGCGGCGATCTTCGGGCCGGGCACGGTGCTCGCGGACGCGGCCATCGACCTGCTCGGCCAGCTCGCGGCGCAGGAGTCCTGAGCGTTGCCGCGCAAGATCGACGTCCCCGCCTACGCCAAGGGCGTGCTGGCGGGTGACCGCGGCACGCTGTCGAAGGCGATCACGCTGGTCGAGTCCCAGCGCGAGGACCACCGCGCGCAGGCGCAGGAGCTGCTCGTCGAGCTGCTGCCTTCGGCGGGTGGCGCCCGGCGCGTCGGCATCACCGGCGTCCCCGGTGTCGGCAAGTCGACATTCATCGACCAGCTGGGCACGGACCTGACGGCCGCCGGGCACCGCGTGGCCGTGCTGGCGGTGGACCCGTCGTCGACGCGCACCGGCGGGTCGATCCTCGGCGACAAGACCCGGATGGCGCGCCTGGCCGTCGACGAGCGGGCGTTCATCCGCCCGTCGCCGACGTCGGGGACGCTGGGCGGCGTCGCCCGCGCCACCCGCGAGACGATCGTGCTGATGGAGGCAGCCGGCTACGACACCGTCCTGGTCGAGACCGTCGGAGTGGGACAGTCCGAAGTGGCCGTCGCGAACATGGTCGACTGCTTCATGTTCTTGACGCTCGCGCGCACCGGCGACCAGCTGCAGGGCATCAAGAAGGGCGTCCTGGAGCTCGCCGACGTCATCGCCGTCAACAAGGCCGACGGCGACCACGAGAAGGACGCGCGCCGCGCCGCGCGGGAGCTGGCCGGCGCGTTGCGGATGATCTACGGGCCCGACGCGGCGTGGACGCCACCCGTGCTGACCTGCAGTGGCCTGCACAACCTGCGGCTCGACGAGGTGTGGGGCGCGATCGAGGAGCACCGCGCCGCGCTCTCGGCGTCCGGCGAGCTGGCCGCCCGGCGCCGGCAGCAACAGGTCGACTGGACGTGGTCGATGGTGCGCGAAAATCTGCTGAGTCGGCTGGCGGCGCATCCGGACGTGCGAACGGTCGTTCCCGACGTCGAACGGGCGGTGCGTGACGGTGAACTGACCGCTACCCTCGGTGCACAGCGGATCCTCGACGCGTTCGGTCCACCACGTGGTGGCTGACCCGCGGGTCCCGTGCGGGCAGAATGCCGGTTGACCGCCGGTCGTGGCGAAGGGATGACATGGCGATACTGCGTGCTCTGGTCGTTGCCGGCCTGCTGGGGGCGGTGCTGTTCACCGCGTCGCCCGCCCAGGCCGCACCGGCGCGGCCGGTGGCTGTCACGGTGACCGTGGCGCACGCCGGCGCGGCGCCCGTGCTCACGCAGACCCAGGCGCCCGGACCGGTGCTCGACCCGGCCCAGACCGACAAGGCGAACGCCGAGAAGACCAAGACCAAGCTGATCGCCGGCCTGGTCGCGGTGGTCCTGCTCGGCATCGTCGTCTGGGGCCGGCGGATCCGGTCGAAGAAGGCCAAAGGGTCGTAACCCTGCGTCCGGACGGGCGAGCAGCCGTCGGCGTTCGCCTTGGCCGAACTACTGCACACCGTTCAACGCAGATCAGCTACCGGCCGTCTAGGACGCCTCGTTTCGAGGCGCGGCTTGCCTCCTGCATGGTGCACGATCGTCTGCAAATGCGTACGAAAGAACGATCGGCACGTTGCGTGACCCCAGCCGCTGCGCGGGTTACCCGTGTTGCGGGAGGAGGTGCGGCGTGACGGTGCTCGACTCACGACCGGACGTTCCAGGCGACCCCCACGGGCGCATCATCACCCCTATCGAGGGGCCGGAGGCGCTCATTTCCGAAGCCGGCGTAACCATGGCTCCCGTGGAGGACCTTGGTGCGGGCCGCGGCCCGTTCTGGCTTGACGACTGGCTTCGCGCCAACGCGACCGACGTGCTCGCGTGGCGCAGGCACATCCACGCGCACCCGGAGCTGTCGCGGCACGAGTTCGCGACCACCGAGCTGGTCGTCACGCTGCTGCGTGCCGTCGGCCTCAAGCCGTGGGTGCTGCCCGGCGGCACCGGTGTCGTCTGCGACATCGGCCGCGGCGAGCGGTGCGTCGCGCTGCGCGCGGACATGGACGCGCTGCCGCTCACGGAGGCGACGGGGCTGCCCTACGCGTCGACTGTGGAGGGTGCGGCGCACATGTGCGGCCACGACGCCCACACGTCGATCCTGCTCGGCGCGGCCCGTGCCCTGGCCGGCGCGCCGGAGCTGCCCGGCAAGGTGCGGCTGATCTTCCAGGCGGCCGAGGAGGTCATGCCCGGCGGCGCGCTGGACATGATCGCGGCGGGCGCGCTGGACGGCGTCGACCGGATCTACGGCCTGCACGTCGACCCGCGGCTGGAAGTCGGCAAGGTCGGCATGCGCGTCGGCGCCCTGACGTCGGCCGCGGACCTGATCGAGCTGCGCCTCACGTCGCCGGGCGGGCACACGTCCCGCCCCCACCTGACGGCCGACCTGGTGCACGCGCTCGGCACGGTGATCACGTCACTGCCGTCGGTGCTGTCCCGCCGCGTCGACCCGCGGTCCGGCACGGTGCTGGTCTGGGGCGCGGTCCACGCGGGCCAGGCGGCCAACGCCGTCCCCCAGGACGGCGTCCTGCGCGGCACCCTGCGCACGGCGGACCACGAGGTCTGGACGGCGCTGGAGCCCCTGGTGGCGTCGTCGGTGGAGTCCCTGCTGGCCCCCACGGGCGTCGGCTTCCAGCTGGACTACCGCCGAGGCGTCCCCCCGGTCGTCTCCGACGCGGACTCCACGGCCCTGATGCGCGCGGGCGTCGAGGCGGCCCTGGGCGAAGAAGCGGTGGCCGGCACCGAGCAGTCCTCCGGCGGCGAAGACTTCGGCTGGTACCTGGAGCACGTCCAGGGAGCCTTCGCCCGCCTGGGCGTCTGGCCAGGCGACCCGGCCCCGCAATCGGACATCCACCGCCCGACCTTCATCCTCGACGAGCGGGCCCTGGCCTGCGGAGTCCGAACCCTGGTCCACACAGCCCTAGCCACCCTCGCCTGACGAGTTCCGTCTCCAATCACGCGAGTTCCGGCTTCAGTCACGTGGGTCACGTCTTCAGACACGCGAGATCAGGCTAACGCTGCACCCAGAGTTATCCACAGGCTGTGCGAGTTGTCCACAGGTCGAGAATGGGGCCCTTCCCTTGATCATCGAAGGGCCTCATTCTCGATTCTGTGATCACTTGGGGAGGACGCCACGGCGCAGTCTCGCGTCGCGAGGCTGACGAGGTTCTGGGGCGAAGAGCGGTACTCGAAGGGCTTGCGACCGGCGTGCTCGCGCAACCCTGGCGAGGCGTGGTCATTCACGCGGCCGATGCGCTCAAGTTGGCGACGCGGGCGCAGGCCGCGCTGATCGCCGTAGGTCCACCTGCCGCTCTGTCGGGAGCCACATCCCTTGCCCTGCATGGGATTTCGGCCGCGCACGACCCTGCCGTACACCTCACGGTGCCTTACTCCCGACGGGTGGAGTCCAGGGTCGGCCTGATCATCCACCGGGCCGAATTCTTGCCGTCCGACGTGATCGAACTCGACGGGCTGGCGATGTTTTCAGTCGATCTCGCCCTGGCGGATTTCCTCTGCGACGGGGACAAGCGAACGGCGTTCGCCGCCCTGGACGAGGCGACGCACGGGCTCGCCCCGGACCACTGCCGACGGCTGCGCGAGAACGTCCGTGACCGTGTTCTGGACCGTCGGAGCAGGCGAGGTATCCACAGGGCGCAGATGCTGCTGGCACTCGCCACGGGGAAGGCCGAATCGCCGCCGGAGAGCGTCCTGCGACTGATCGTGGTCGAGGCCGGGTTCCCGGCCCCGGAGGCCCAGTACGAGGTCGCGACCATCGACGGGCGCAAGTTCTACGTCCTCGACATCGCCTGGCCCGAAGTGCGGATCGCTCTCGAGTACGACGGGTTCGCCGCGCACGAGGAGCGGCAGGAACGCGACGCCGAGCGAGACGGAAGGCTGGCCGGTCGAGGGTGGGTCACGATCCGGGCCACGGCGGCCGATCTGCGCGATCCGAGCCGGGTGCTCGCCGAACTGCGGGCGCAGTTCACCCGACGAGCCGCGTAACCCGCGTGATCCAGCCCGCGACTCGCGTGATCGAGACCGTGACCCGCGTGACTGGGGACGTGACTCGCGTGGTTGGAGCCGTTAGCCGGTGATGCCGGAGCAGGGGCGGGTTCGGAGGTCGTCGACGTAGTCGGCGGGGGCTCCGGCCGCTTCCGCGGCGTCCGCCAGGACGCCCAGGTAGCGGGCCGAGGGCAGGCCCCCCTCGTAGGCGTCCAGGACGTAGAGCCAGGCCAGGACCGAGCCGTCCATCGTCTGGACTCTCAGGCGGATTTTGCTGTGCATCCCCAGCTCGCCGCCCTCCCAGCGGTCCAGGCCCGTCTCGTCCAGGGACGTGACGTCGTAGAGGACGACGAAGACGCGGGAACCCGCGTCTTCGACGATCGTGGCCAGGGCCCCTTCCCAGCCGAGGTCCTCGCCGCCGAAGGTCAGGCGCCACCCCTCCAGCCAGCCGGAGCCGGCCATCGGTGAGTGCGGCGCGCGCTCCAGCATCTGGGCGGGCTCCATGTTGGATCCGTAAGCGGCATACAACGGCACGCCGACAGCGTAGCGACCCACAGCTCACCCGAGTGGACGCACTCGGCGTGTTCGCCCACTTCAGTGTCCGGCCACCTTCGCCGCGTACGGTGAGACCACCGTTGTCACGCACTTCGAGGAGGACCCAGGTGACCAGGATCGTGATCATGGGCGGGGGCCCGGCCGGCTACGAAGCCGCGCTGGTCGCAGCCCAGCACGGCGCCGACGTCACGATCGTCGAGCGCGACGGCCTGGGCGGCGCCTGTGTCCTCTACGACTGCGTTCCCTCGAAGACGTTCATCGCGAGCTCGGGCGCGCTGGCGAAGATGCACGACCTCGGCGAGCTCGGCATCAACACCGACATGGCCGACACGAGCATCGACCTGCCGACCGTCCACGGCCGCGTCAAGGGCCTCGCGCTGGCGCAGTCCGCCGACATCCGCGCGCGCGTCCAGCGCGAGGGCGTCCGCGTGATCATCGGCGAAGCCCGCTTCTGCGACGAAGAGCCCGGCCTCGCCACGCACAAGGTCTCCGTCACCAAGCAGGACGGCGAGACCGAGAAGCTCCCGGCCGACGTCGTCCTGATCGCCACCGGCGCCACCCCGCGCGTGCTGCCCGGCGCGGTGCCGGACGGCGAGCGCATCCTCGACTGGCGCCAGCTCTACGAGCTCCAGGAGCTGCCGGAGCACCTCGCCGTGATCGGCTCCGGCGTCACCGGCGCCGAGTTCGCGTCCGCCTACACCGAGATGGGCGTCAAGGTCACCGTCGTCTCCAGCCGCGACCGCGTGCTGCCGCACGAGGACGCCGACGCCGCCGCCGTGCTCGAGGAGGTCTTCTCGCAGCGCGGGACGACCGTCGCGAAGCAGGCGCGCGCCGACCGCGTCGAGCGCACCGAGAAGGGCGTCGAGATCCACCTCGCCGACGGCCGCGTGATCGAAGCCAGCCACGCGCTGATGACCGTCGGATCGGTCCCGAACACCGCCGACCTCGGCCTCGACAAGGTCGGCATCTCGCCCGGCCCCGGCGGGTTCATCACCGTCGACCGCGTTTCGCGCACCTCCGTTCCCGGGATCTACGCCGCCGGCGACTGCACCGGCGTGCTCATGCTCGCCTCGGTGGCGAGCATGCAGGGCCGCATCGCGATGTGGCACGCGCTGGGCGAGGGCGTCGCGCCGATCAAGCTCAAGACCGTCGCCGCCAACGTCTTCACCCACCCGGAGATCGCGACCGTCGGCATCAGCCAGCACGCGATCGACTCCGGCGAGGTGCCCGCGCGCACCATCATGCTGCCCCTGGCCACCAACGCGCGTGCGAAGATGGAGGGCCTCCGCCGAGGCTTCGTGAAGCTGTTCTGCCGCCCCGCCACCGGCGTGGTCGTCGGTGGTGTCGTCGTGGCGCCGCAGGCGAGCGAGCTCATCCTTCCCATCGCGCTCGCCGTCCAGAACCAGCTCACAGTGGACCACCTGGCACTGACATTTTCGGTGTACCCGTCGCTGTCGGGCTCGATCACCGAGGCCGGGCGCCAGTTGATGCGCCACGACGATCTCGACTGATCCACGACGCAACCCCTTCGCGCCCGTCGCGTCTTGTCGGTTGTAAGTCTGAAGGACGCGAAGGGTGCGAAGGTGCGCAAGACGTTGGTTTTTGTTGCGGCAGCAGTGATCGGGGCGACGACGCTGGCGGCGCCGGCGACAGCGCAGAGCACCGGTCCGACCCCCGCGCCGGCGCCGAGCGCCGGCAGCGTCCAGCTCAACGTCAACACCGCGATCAACCAGTCGCTCGTGGACAAGTACGTCCGGGACGCGCCGAACGTCGCGCTGGCGAAGTGCGAAGGCGCGGCGCCGGCGTTCTCCTCGCCCGCGCTGACGTTCGCCAACTACACCCCGGGCCCGTTCATGGGCGCCGACGCGAACATCAGCGCCGACGCCACCCTGAAGCCGGGTACCGCGGCCGGGACGTACCCGCTCACCGTGACGTGCGGCGACAAGTCCTACAGCACCCAGTTCTCGGTGCCCGCCGCTCAGGTCGCGAAGGTGCCGTCCGGTGCGGCGAAAGCGGGCGACGGCAGCATGGCCGGCTGATTTCCGAACTCGAAAAGACCACCTCGGAGCCACGCTTCGGGGTGGTTTTTCATGAGTTCCCCGCCGTCGTTTTCGCGACGTTTTCGTGACCTTCGGGCGCAACTGATCGCAGCTGGAGACGTCTTTTGGTGCGTAGGTGAACGGATGAGGCCGATGCAGGGGGAACTGCGAACGGCATCCGTTCCCATTGTTTCCGAGCGTAATCCACAGGGGAGAAAAGAATGAAGAACACCGTTGTCGTTGCGGGCGTCGCCGCGGCTTTCCTGGTTCTCGCGCCGACCGCCGCGCTCGCGGCTGCGCCGACAGCCACGCCGTCCGCGCCGGCCACCTCGGCTTCGCCGTCGCCCTCGGCGCAGCCGACCGAGCCGGAGTACCCGGATGGCCCGATGACCCGGGTCAAGAAGCAGCTGTCCCTGTCGCCGGGCAAGGGGCTGCCCGGGGCGCGGGTGAACTTCGACTTCGGCTGCTCGGCCTGGCCGGGCGAGAAGGTCGGCATCCGCTCGGCCGCGGTCGTCGCCGACAACCCCGGTCTCGGGACCGGCACCGTCGCGAACGTCAAGCCGGGCAGGTACGCCGTCACGCTGCACTGCGGCATCGAGGCCTCGACGGCGTACTTCCAGGTGCTCCCGGCCAAGGGCCCGGCTCCGAAGCAGGTCGCCAAGGTGCCCGCGGGCGCCCCGCAGACCGGCGGCACGGACGGCCCGGCGGACGGTTCCGGCGCACCCCTCGCGGCCGCGGCCGCCATGGGAGTGCTCGCGGTCGGAGGCAGCGGTCTCGTGGTGGCCCGACGGGCACGACGCCGCTGACGCTCCAGGGCCGCTCCGGAACGGGGGTTCCGGGGCGGCCCGCCCGCGGAGGTACCGTCGGGACCCAACCGAACGGGCCACCCGGACGTGTGAACCGCAGGCGCCAGTCACGGGGGAGACCATGACCACGAGGATCAAGAACAGACGGGGCTACCTGATCGCGCTCGTCGTCGCGCTGCTGGCCGCGCTGGCGGTGCTGGCGCTGACGCTGGGCGGCGCGTCCGAGCCGTCCACGGCCCAGCCACCGCCGTCGGCCCAGCCGGTCGCGGTGCAGCCGCAGCCCACGAGCGCCGCGCAGGACGCCGTCGCGGCGCTGCCCAAGTCCGAGCCCGTCTCGATCGACATCCCGAAGATCGGCGCGCACTCGTCGCTGGTCCCGCTCGGCCTCAACCCGGACGACACCATCCAGGTCCCGCCGGTGACGACGCCGTTGCAGGCGGGTTGGTACACCTACGCGCCGACGCCCGGCGAGGTCGGCCCGGCCGTCGTCCTCGGGCACGTCGACGGCAACCACCAGAAGGGGATTTTCTTCCGCCTCAAGGAACTGGCCAGCGGCGACCGGGTTTCGGTCGCCCGCAAGGACGGCTCGACGGCGCTCTTCGAGGTGACGAAAGTGCACCAGGTACCCAAAAAGGACTTCGAAGCCGAAGGCGTGTACGACGACACGGCCGGCCCCGAGCTGCGGTTGATCACCTGCGGCGGCGTCTTCGACCGGAGCGCGCACAACTACGTGGACAACATCGTCGTCTACGCACGCCTGGTCCAGAGCTGATTTTCCGTTTTTGTCGGACCCCGGTGCCACACTGTGTCGGCCGTCACCCGAGGCGGCGCGAACGAGGGTAGGGAGCCGACATGTTGTTCCACGACGAGCCATGGCCCGACGGGACACCCAGCTGGGTGGACCTGATGGTGCCCGACCAGGCGAAGGCGGTCGCCTTCTACGGCGGCCTGCTGGGCTGGGACGTGCAGGCGGGCGGTGAAGAGACCGGTTTCTACGGCATGGCGATGCTGCAGGGGCGTCCGGTCGCCGGGATCGGCCAGACGCCGGCGGGCCAGGAGATGCCCGCGGTGTGGACGACCTACCTGTCGGTGTCCGATGTGGACAAGGCGGCCGCGGCGATCACCGAGGCAGGCGGCCGGATCGTGGTGCCGGTGATGGACGTGATGAAGGAAGGCCGGATGGCCGTCGCGACCGACCCGGGCGGCGCGGCGTTCGGCCTCTGGGAGCCCGGCAACCACACGGGCACGCAGGTGACGGCGGCACCGGGCACGTCGGCCTGGAACGAGTGCATGAGCCGGGACTACCCGGCGGCCAAGGCGTTCTACGAGAAGGTCTTCGGCTACGGCGTCGACGACATCTCGGGCGGCGGCTTCACGTACTCGGTGCTGCTGCTCGGCGGCCGTCCGATCGGCGGCATCGGCGGGATGCCCACCGACGTGCCGTCGGAGGTGCCGTCGAACTGGTCGGTGTACTTCTGGGTCGCGGACGCCGACGCGAGCGCGGCCAAGGCGGTCGAGCTCGGCGGCCGGGCCGTGGGCGAGCCGTTCGACTCACCGCACGGCCGGCAGGTGCGGCTGGTCGACGACCAGGGCGTGCCGTTCCTGGTCATCGCGCCCAACGAGCAATCCGGCAAACCGGAGGGCTGGGACGACTGAGCGGGCGGGCCGAGGGCACCTTTGGCGCGTGCCCCCGGCCCTGACGGTCAGTCTTCGGCGTCGACCCAGTCGAAGGTCTTGGTGACGGCCTTCTTCCAGTTGCGGTACTCGGATTCGCGGCGGGCGTCGTCCATCGACGGGTCCCACTGCTTGTCCTGGGCCCAGTTGGTGCGGATGTCGTCTTCGGACTTCCAGAACCCGACCGCCAGCCCGGCGGCGTAGGCGGCGCCCAGCGCGGTGGTCTCGTTGACCACCGGGCGGATCACCGGCACGCCGAGGATGTCGGCCTGGAACTGCATGAGCAGTTCGTTGACGACCATGCCGCCGTCCACCTTGAGCGACTTCAGCGGGACACCGGAGTCGGCGTTCATCGCGTCGATCACCTCGCGCGACTGGAAGGCGGTCGCCTCCAGCACCGCGCGGGCCAGGTGTCCCTTGTTGACGAACCGGGTGAGCCCGACGATCGCACCGCGAGCGTCGGATCGCCAGTAAGGAGCGAACAGACCCGAGAACGCCGGGACGAAGTACGCGCCGCCGTTGTCCTCGACGCTGCGCGCGTGCTCTTCGATCTCGGCCGCGGTCCCGATCATGCCGAGGTTGTCGCGCAGCCACTGCACCAGCGAACCGGTGACGGCGATGGAGCCTTCCAGTGCGTAGATCGTGTCGTTCGAGCCGATCTTGTAGCAGACCGTGGTGAGCAGCCCGTTCTGCGACATCACCTTTTCGGTACCGGTGTTGAGCAGCATGAAGTTGCCGGTGCCGTAGGTGTTCTTGGCTTCGCCGGGCGAGAGGCAGGCCTGGCCGAACGTCGCGGCCTGCTGGTCGCCCAGGATGCCCGCGATCGGCACGCCGGCCAGCGCGCCCTTCTCGCGGACCTTGCCGTACTCCTCGGACGAGGAGCGGATCTCCGGCAGCATGGACAGCGGGATCGTCATCTCGGCGGCGATCTCGGGGTCCCACTGGAGCGTGTCGAGGTCCATCAGCATGGTGCGGGAGGCGTTGGTCGGGTCGGTGACGTGCACGCCGCCGTCCGGTCCGCCGGTCATGTTCCACAGCACCCAGGTGTCCATGTTGCCGAACACCAGGTCGCCGGCCTCGGCCTTCTCGCGCGCGCCTTCGACGTTGTCGAGGATCCACTTGATCTTCGGCCCGGAGAAGTACGTCGCGAGGGGGAGACCGACCTTCTCGCGGTAGCGCTCCTGGCCGCCGCCGAGGTTGCCGAGTTCGGTGACGATCCGGTCGGTGCGGGTGTCCTGCCAGACGATCGCGTTGTACACCGGCTTGCCGGTGGACTTGTCCCAGACCAGCGCGGTCTCGCGTTGGTTGGTGATGCCGACGGCGACGATGTCGCGGGCGTGGAGGTCGGCTTTGGCGAGCGCGCCCGCGGCGACCTGGCGGGTGTTCTCCCAGATCTCCTCGGCGTTGTGCTCGACCCAGCCGGCCTTGGGGAAGATCTGCTCGTGCTCGCGCTGGTCGACCGAGACCACGCGGCCTTCGTGGTTGAAGATCATGCACCGCGTCGAGGTGGTGCCCTGGTCGATCGCGGCTACGTACGAAGTCATCTGTGCTCCAGGAATTCCGTGGGGGAGGCGATCAGGTCAGGTTGTGCACGAGGAGGTAGACGAGCGCGGCGAGAGCGCCACCGATGAGCGGGCCGACGACCGGGATCCACGAGTAGCCCCAGTTGGCGTTCGCCTTGTTCCGGATCGGCATCAGGAACGCGTACGCGATGCGCGGGCCGAGGTCACGAGCCGGGTTGATGGCGTAGCCCGTCGGCCCGCCGAGCGAGGTACCGATCACGAGGACGACGAACGAGACGCCCGCGTAGCCGAGCGCCGAGTTGCCGAAGTTCGGCGTGCCGCCGTCCCCGGTGGTGGCGAAGGTCGGGCTGAGCAGGATCCAGGCCACCAGGACGAAGGTGCCGATGATCTCGGTGACGAGGTTCCAGACCCGGTTCGGGATCTGCGGTGCCGTGGAGAAGATGCCGAGCGTGTTCTCCGGCTCGGGGTGGTCGTCGAACTGGAGCTTGTAGGTCGCCCAGCACAGCAGGGCGCCGATGATGGCGCCGGCCATCTGCCCGATGAAGTAGAAGGGCACGTCGGCCCACTTGGTCTTGTCCGCGATGGCGAGCCCGAGGGTCACCGCGGGGTTCAGGTGCGCGCCACTCGGCGCGGCGATGCTGGCACCGGTGAAGACGGCGAACGCCCAGCCGAAGTTGATGAACAGGATTCCGCCGTTGTTGCCGTTGGTCTTGCGCAGCACGTGGTTCGCGACCACACCGTTGCCGAGCAGGATCAGCGCCGCTGTTCCCAGTAGTTCCCAGACGATTATTGCTCCAGCACTCACCGCTGTACCTCCACACTGGCCACACTGGACACTCTGCGCAAGGTCGATCACGGCGTGCCACGGCACCGTTGCCGACCCACGTCCGGGCGACGTTACCCGGGCGTATAAGCCTGGTCCAAGGACCGGCTAGCGCAATCTTTTCAAGATCGCGGAGGGTTACGCCACATGTGTCCTCCGCGAACGGGCGGAGGATCACCAGGTCGTGCAATGCTGGAAGCCTCGCCGGCTCGAGGAGGACTGTCACGTGGCAAGCGCGCAGCACGCAGCGGAGACGAACCCGGCTCGACTGGGCCCGCGCAAGCGGGAGGAGACCTGGCAGCGGCTGGGCAAGGAGACCTTCGACGTCGTCGTGATCGGCGGCGGCGTGGTCGGCGCGGGCACGGCGCTGGACGCCGCCACCCGCGGGCTGCGGGTCGCGCTCGTCGAGGCGCGGGATCTCGCGTCGGGCACGTCGAGCCGGTCGAGCAAGCTCTTCCACGGCGGCCTGCGTTACCTGGAACAGCTCGAATTCGGGCTGGTCCGGGAAGCGCTTCGCGAGCGTGAGCTGATGCTGACGACGATTGCACCCCATCTGGTGAAGCCGGTCAGTTTCCTCTACCCGCTGACGCACCGCGTCTGGGAGCGGCCGTACACCGCCGCCGGCCTGCTGATGTACGACACGATGGGCGGCTCCAAGAGCGTCCCGGGGCAGAAGCACCTGACCCGCGCGGGCGCGCTGCGGATGGTGCCGGCGCTCAAGCGGTCCGCGCTGATCGGCGGGATCCGCTACTACGACGCGCAGTCCGACGACGCCCGCCACACCATGACGGTGGCGCGGACCGCGGCGCACTACGGCGCGATCGTGCGGACGTCGACCCAGGTGGTCGGGTTCCTGCGCGAAGCCGACCGGGTGTCCGGCGTGCGCGTGCGCGACGTCGAAGACGGGCGGGAGACGGAGATCTCGGCGGCCGTCGTGATCAACTGCACCGGCGTCTGGACCGACGAGCTGCAGCGCCTTTCGGGCGGCCGCGGGCGGTTCCGGGTGCGGGCGAGCAAGGGCGTGCACATCGTCGTCCCGCGCGACCGGATCGTGTCGGAGTCGGGGATGATCCTGCGCACCGAGAAGTCGGTGCTGTTCGTCATTCCGTGGCGCAATCACTGGATCGTGGGCACCACGGACACGGACTGGAACCTCGACCTCGCGCACCCGGCGGCGACCAAGCACGACATCGACTACCTGCTGGAGCACGTCAACAGCGTCCTGGCGACGCCGTTGACGCACGACGACATCGAAGGTGTGTACGCCGGCCTTCGCCCGCTGCTGGCGGGGGAGAGCGAAGAGACGTCGAAGCTTTCGCGCGAGCACGCGGTGGCGCGGGTGGCGCCGGGCCTGGTCGCGATCGCGGGCGGCAAGTACACGACCTACCGGGTGATGGCGGCGGACGCCGTCGACGCGGCGGCGGTCGACCTGCCGGGCCGCTCGCAGCCGTCGATCACGGACAAGGTCCCGCTGATCGGCGCGGACGGTTACCACGCGCTGGTCAACCAGGCCGACCACCTGGCCGCGGAGCACGGCCTGCACCCCTATCGGGTGAGGCACCTGCTGGACCGCTACGGCTCGCTGGTGCACGAGGTGCTGGCGCTCGCGGAGGGCCGCCCGGAGCTGCTCAAGCCGATCGAGCACGCGCCGGACTACCTGGGCGTCGAGGTGGTGTACGCGGCCGCGCACGAGGGCGCGCTGCACCTCGAGGACGTCCTGGCCCGCCGCACGCGCATCTCGATCGAGTACGCCCACCGCGGCGCCGACTGCGCGGAACAGGTTGCGGACCTGGTGGGCGAGGTCCTCGGCTGGTCACCCGAAACGGTGAAGCGCGAGGTGGAGGTCTACCGCGCACGGGTCGAGGCGGAACGCGAGTCCCAGTCCCAGCCGAGCGACGAGGCGGCGGACGCGTTGCGGATCGCGGCCCCGGAGGCCCGCTCGGGCATCGTGGCGCCGGTCAGCTGATCGCGGGCTTTCCGTGGTCGAACCGTCTGCGGCCTGGCTGCCAGGCGGTTCGCCACGGCGGGCCGTCAGGCGGTTCGACCACGGCAGGCCGTCAGGCGGCTTGCCGTGGCGTTTGTCCACAGGCTCCCCGCCTTGTGGGCAACTCGGGCGCCGGCGCCCTTTTGGGCGGGTTTCGTCCGAGGGCGCCGATAGACTGGCCTAGGGGCCGCCCCCCAGGGAAGGGTGGGGGGAGTTTCGGCCGGCGACGTTGGATGGCCGGTGCGGCTAGGACGTGCGGTGCCAGCGGATCAGGCGCTCGCCCGTGGGGGCCGGGTGGTCTTCGGGGCCCAGCAAGGTGAATCCGCAGCGTTCCGCGACTATTGCCGACGCCGTGTTGCTCTCCTCGTAGCGGTAGCTGACCTCCGTCAGCCCCAGGCCGCCGAAACCGAAGCGCAGGGCCGCGTTCAACGCCGTTGTCGCTATGCCCTTGCCTCGCTCGGCGGGGTGGATCCAGATCGTCGCCTCCGCGTACTCCGCGTCCAGGCTCAGCTCGCGCAGGCCCACCTCGCCCAGTAGCCGTCCTGACGTCGGCTCGGCGATCGCCCACGAGCAGCGCTCGTCGCCCGCCCATTGGGCCGCTCGGAGGGTCACGTACTCCGTGGCCTCGTCCAGGGTGCGCAGGCGGTAGTTCAGGACGTACTTGCGGTGCGTCGGGTCGGCGAACGCCTCCATCAGCACCGCGCGGTCGTCGATGTGCCGGTCGGCGCGCAGCTGGCGTAGGTAGTACGTGCCCGCGTTGATCTCCACCGGTTCCACTCCGCCCAGCCTAGCCAGGCCGGCGGCACACCGCCCCCGGCCTGGCGATCAAGACGCGGTCAAGGCAAGAAGACTGCCCGGTTACGCAGGCAGCAGGCGCCAGATCACCGGCACCCCGCCCGCGTCCCGCGATCCGTTCGTGGCGAACCCGGCCAGCGAGCCGTCGTCGGCCGCGACGCGGGTTTCGAACACGGCGTAGCCGCTCGGGCCCCGGACGACGCCCGGGGTCGTGCCGCGCCACACCGCGCCGTTCCCGACGATCACCGGGCCCGACGGGTTGGGCACCAGCCCCGCCGTCAAGCCCCCGGAGTTGACGCTCAAGGCCATGCCGCCGCCTTCGAGCCCGACGGTCGTGTCCGGCGTGGTCCAGCGGGCCGCTTGCTCGCCGCCCCAGTTCCGGACGCCGACGACCACGCCCTTGCGGATCGCGAGGGCGGTCGCCTGGGAGGACGGGCTCGGCGACAGCCGCCGGAAGACGCCGTCCTTCCACAGGCCCGAGCCGGTGCCCGAGTTCACCAGGATCGTGCCGTCGTCGTCCAGGTCACGCGCGGACGAGACGTCCGCCGACTGCGGGATGATCACCGGCGCGCTCCCGCCGGCCCGCCACAGGACGACGGCGCCGGGCCCGTTGTCGGCCCGGTAGGCCTGGCCCAGCAGGTCGCCGTTCGTGTTGATCGCGAGGCCGAACACGTAGTCGTAGCCCGCCGGGACGTCCTTGAGGTGGAACCCGGTCGCGTCCAGCACGAACGCCCGGCTGATCATCGTCTGGTAGTCGTGCGCGGTGCCCGCCACCTGCCCGGACGGGTTCTCGTCGTTGGCGTCCGCCCGCTCGTACCCGCTCGGCAGGCCGCGCACCACGGGCTGCCCGCCGCGCCAGCTGACGACCTGCGTCACGTCGTTCACCCGGAACGTCCCGGTGTACTCGCCCTTCCCGTCCGAACCGGTCAGGAACCCGCCGCTGCTGCCCGGCGGCAGCGGCAGGACCGTCGGCTGCCACGGGAGACGGCTCGTCACGGCTTCGGCGGGCTGCGCCAGCGCCGCCACGGTGAGCGTGGCGACGACGGGCGCCACGGCCCGCACCCAGAACTTGCTCTTCATCGGCTTTCTCCCTTTCCCCCGACCTGCAAGATCACCACGTCGCAGGCCGGGGTCCGGTTGCCCGGCGAAAGGAGCAATCCGCCGAAACGGGTCAGCGCAGGGAATACCGCCACACCGCCGGCCGGCCGGTGTTCGTCGTCGGCTCGCTGTTGGCCACGGTGCCCGCGACGACGCCGTCGTCGCCGACGACCTCCGCCCACGCCGCCGCGAAACCCGGGGCCGGCGGCAGCGTGCCGTACGGCTGCGTGCCCAGCCAGACCCGCAGCGGGCTGAACCGGCCCGTCGAGACGTCGCCGTAGCCGACGACCAGGCCGGTCCGGTTGACGCCGAACGCCGCGCCCGAGCCGGGCAGCACCACCGGGTCGGCCGGGGTGCGCCACTGGACGCCGCCCGGGGTCTGGTCCGCGGTGGCGAAGTTGCCGACCACCTGGCCGGTCCGGACGGCGGCCGCGTGCACGGAGCCGGCGCCCGGCGGGGCCGTCAGCCGGGTGAACGTGCCGTCCTTCCAGAGCACGGCACCCGGGAACGAGTCGGCCAGCACGCTCCCGTCGTCGTCGACGTCGGTCGCCGACAGGTACGGGCCCCCGGTGATCACCACCGGGTGCTCCCGGTCTTCCGCGCGCCAGAGCAGCACCTCCGGGTCTTCGGCGGACCACCCGGACGCGGTGGCGACGACGTCACCCCGTTCGTTGATGGCCGCCGCCGACACGTACGGCCGGTCGGCGGGCCGCGGCAGCAACCGGAACTTCCCGGCCTCCAGCAGGAACACCTGCCGCTGGAACGAGGCGTCGGCGACGTCGCCGAGCACGGTCCCCGCGGAGTTCTCGTCCGCGACCGCGGGCGACTGGAGCCCGGCCGGCAGCGGGTGGACCGTCGCCTGCGTGCCCGACCACGTCACGACCTGGGATGCCCCGTCCAGCACCAGGTTCCCGGCGAAGCCGCCGTGGCTGTCGGTGCCGCGCACCCAGCCCGTCGCGCCCGGGTACCCGGCAGGCGACGGCAGCAGCTCCACCCGCCAGGTGCCGAGCGAGGCCTCCGCGGACTGGGTGAGCGTGGTGGTGAGCAAGGCCGCGGCCGCCAGCACGGCGACACGCCTCGCGAATCCGAAAGTCATCCGATTCCCTCCCCGGGTTCGATGTGACCGACACGCGTCAGCACCGCGACGGGTTTAGGGCGGGATTCAGAGCAGGTCGCGGCGGTAGGCCTCGCCGACGGCCGCCGCGCGGTCGTTCACCCCGAGCTTCGCGTACGCGTTCAGCAGGTGGGTCTTCACGCTCGCCTCGCTGACGAACAGCTGCCGCGCCGCCGCGCGGTTCGTCGCCCCGGCCGCCACCAGGCGCAGGACCTCCAGCTCACGGCGGGTCAGCGGCCCGGCCTGGCGAAAGCCGCCCAGCACCCGGCTCGCGACGCTCGGCGCCAGCACCGGCTCCCCGCGGGCCGCCGCGCGGACGGCGTTCAGCAGGTCCGCGACCGGGGCGTCCTTCAGCAGGTAGCCCGTCGCGCCGGCCTCGATCGCCGGGAGGACGTCGGTCTCCGCGTCGTACGTCGTCAGCACCAGGACGCGCACCGCGGGGTGGGAGACGGCGAGCCGGCGGATCGCGCCGACGCCGTCCAGTTCCGGCATGCGCAGGTCCATCAGCACGACGTCGGGGTGGTGCCGGGCCACGAGGGCCAGCGCCTCCACCCCGGACGCCGCTTCGCCGACGACCTCGATGTCGGCCTCGCCGGTGAACGCGCCGCGGAGGCCGTCGCGGACGACCGGGTGGTCGTCGGTGACGACGACCCGGATCACGACGCCGCCGGCAGTGCCGGGACCTGGGCGTTGACCGCCGTGCCGCCGCCCGGGGTGCTCTCGACCGACAACGTCCCCGCCACTCGCTGGACGCGGTGGCGCATCGCCGCCAGCCCGAAGCCGGTGCCGTCGCCGCGGTCACCAGGGCTGAACCCGACGCCGTCGTCGACGACGTCCAGCAGCACGACGTCGTCCGAATAGGACAGTGTCAGCCCGATCCGGGACGCCTTCGCGTGCTTCTCCGCGTTGGCCAGCGCTTCTTGCGCGACGCGGTAGAGCGTGACCTCGACTTCGGGCAGCAGCGGCCGGACGTCGCCGGTGGTTTCGGTGCGCACGGCCACCCCGGACGTCTCGGCGACGCGGCCCGCCAGGTCGGAAAGGGCTTCCGGCAGCCGGGACTCGGCCAGTGGTTCGGGGCGCAGCGCCTGCACCGCGCGCCGCGCTTCGCTGAGGCTGTCGCGCGCCAAGGTGCGCACCTGGGCCAGCCGGCGGTCGCGGCCCGGGCCGTCCTCGCGGTCGGCGGCCTGCAGCTGCGTGACGATCCCGGTCAGGCCCTGGGCCAGCGTGTCGTGGATTTCGCGGGCCATCCGCTGCCGCTCGTCGAGCACACCGGCCTCGCGCGCCCGGGTCAGCAGCTGCGCGTGCAGGCCCGCGTTCTCCGCCAGCGCCGCTTCCAGCCGGGTGTTCGTCTTGCGCCGCTTCTCGCTCTCCGCGCCGACGAACCAGGCCGCGTACAGCAGCGGCCCGACGACCGAGGCGACCAGCACCCACGTCGGGCTCCGCGGGTCCGAGCCGTTGACGAGCATCGGCAGCACGGCGGTCGCGGCCACCGCGAAGAACCCCCAGCGGGCCGGGAACAGCACGAACGCGAGCGGGTAGCCGAACGACGCGAACCCGGTGAACAGGTCGTTGCGCGCCACCAGCACGAGCGCGCCCGCGAGGACACCGGCGTAGTAGCCGGCGGCCAGCCACGGGTGCGCCTTCCGGCGCGGGAACAGCGGGATCAGCAGCGGCAGCCACAGCGCGGTGACCACGACGACGACCAGCGTGGTGCCCCAGTGCGCGTCGCGGCCGGCCGCCCAGAACGAGCACGCGACGAGGCTGGCCAAGCCGACGAAGGTGAAGATCGGCCCGGCCAGCCGCTCACCCCGGGCGTCCAGCGCGCCCGGAACCACGCCCATCACGGGGCCGATTCTCGCAGGTTCAGCGCCGGCGGCGGAGCCCCGCGAGCATCGCGATCACCAGTGGCAGCGCGATCGAGATGATCAGCAGCCGCCCGCGGCTGAGGATGAGCACCGCGATCGCGACGACGATGGCGATCGGCACCGCGCTCGCGTTCAGGAAGCGCGTCACGGTGCTTTCCCCGGTCACCACCGGGACCCCGGGCGCGGCGGCGCCACCCACCAGGGCGCTGGGCCGGGGTGAGGGCAGGTCGTCGAACAGCGGGATGAGCTCGCTGACCCGCTTGGCCGCGGCGACCTGCGCGGAGCGGGTGCCGTACTCGTCGATGTCGAGGCGTCCGGTGCGGACGTGCTCTTCGAGGACGTCGAGGGCGTCCTGACGCTCGGCGTCGCTCAGGCGGATGTCGCTCACGACGGCGTCAGCGGCCCAGTTCGCGCCGGCGGTCGCGGTAGGAGTCGCGCACCTCGCGGCGGCGCTCCCGGTCGTGCAGGTGCCGCTCGTGGTGGTCTTGGTCGTGGTTCCAGCCGTGGCCCCACATCGACTTGCCGACCACGGTCAGCCCGATCGGGACGAAGATGATCGGCCAGGCCAGCGTGCCGGTGGCGATCAGCGCGATCGCCGCGATGAAGGCCAGCGGCACGATCGCGGCGAGGAACCGCTGCGCCGGCGCCCAGTTCTCGGGCGAGCCGGACCGCTGCTGCGCGGGCACGGCCTGCTTGTCCGGCTCGGGCGCGGCCACGGCGGCCTGCGGCGTTTCGTCGTAGTGGGGGTGGGGCGAGGGCAGATCCGCGAAGAGCTCGGTGAGCTCGCCGCGCGTCTTGGCCGCGGTGATGCGGGCCGAGCGCTCGCCGTACTCGTCGATGTCGATCCGCCCCGCGGTCATGTGCTCACCGAGCGCGGTCAACGCGGACTCGCGGTTCTGGTCGCTGATCCGCAGCTGCGGAGACGGGACTTCGGTCACCTTGCCGATGGTAGGCCGCCTCGGGGGCGGCCCACCACGACATCTGTAACGAACTGTCCTACTTGATCTCGAGAAGCTGCGTGCCCTGCGTCACGGCGGCGCCGACTTCGACCGAAAGGCCGGTGACGGTGCCCGCTTTGTGCGCGGTGACCGGGTTCTCCATCTTCATCGCCTCGAGGACGACGATCAGCTCGCCGGCCTCGACCGACTGGCCCTCTTCGACGGCGACCTTGACGATGGTGCCCTGCATCGGCGCGGTGACGGCGTCACCACTCACCGCCGCCTTGCCGCCGCCGGCGCGCTTGCGCGGCTTCGCCTTGACGGCCGTGCCGCCGCCACCGCCGCCTTCGAGCGCGAACCCGCCGGGCAGCGACACCTCGAGGCGGCGTCCGCCGACCTCGACGACGACGTTGTGCCGGGGCTCCTCTTCGGGCGCCTCGACGTCCGGCGCCACGAACGGCTCGATCCGGTTGTCGAACTCCGTCTCGATCCAGCGGGTGTGCACGCTGAAGCCGTTTTCGTCACCGATGAACGCCGGGTCGTCGACGATCACGCGGTCGAACGGCAGCACCGTGGCCATGCCCTCGACGACCATCTCGGCCAGGGCGCGGCGGCTGCGTTCGAGGGCGTTGTTGCGGTCCGAGCCGGTGACGATCAGCTTCGCCAGCATCGAGTCGAACTGGCCGCCGATCACGCTGCCGGACTCGACGCCGGAGTCGACGCGGACGCCGGGGCCGCTCGGCGCGAGGAACTTCGTGACCGTGCCCGGCGCGGGCAGGAAGCCGCGGCCGGCGTCCTCGCCGTTGATGCGGAACTCGATCGAGTGACCGCGGGGCTCGGGGTCCTCGGTGATCCGGAGCTTCTCGCCGCGCGCGATGCGGAACATCTCGCGGACCAGGTCGAGGCCGGTGGTCTCCTCGGAGACCGGGTGCTCGACCTGCAGGCGCGTGTTGACCTCGAGGAAGGAGATGGTGCCGTCGGTGGCGACGAGGTACTCGACCGTGCCGGCGCCGTAGTAGCCGGCTTCCTTGCAGATCGCCTTCGCCGACTCGTGGATCCGGGCGCGCTGGTCGTCGGACAGGAAGGGCGCGGGCGCCTCTTCGACGAGCTTCTGGTGCCGCCGCTGCAGCGAGCAGTCGCGGGTGCCGACGACGATCGCGTTGCCGTGCTGGTCGGCCAGCACCTGCGCCTCGACGTGGCGCGGCTTGTCCAGGTAGCGCTCGACGAAGCACTCGCCGCGGCCGAACGCCGCGACGGCCTCGCGCGTGGCCGACTCGAACAGCTCCGGGATCTCTTCGCGGGTGCGCGCGACCTTGAGGCCGCGGCCACCGCCGCCGAACGCGGCCTTGATGGCCACCGGCAGGCCGTGCTCGTCGGCGAACGCGACGATCTCGCTCGCGTCCTTCGCCGGCTCCTTGGTGCCCGGCACCAGCGGCGCGCCCGCGCGCGTCGCGATGTGCCGCGCGGTGACCTTGTCGCCGAGGTCGCGGATGGCCTGCGGGCTCGGCCCGATCCAGGTCAGCCCGGCGTCGATGACCGCCTGGGCGAAGTCGGCGTTCTCGGAGAGGAAGCCGTAGCCCGGGTGCACCGAGTCGGCGCCGGCGTGCTTCGCGGCCTCGAGCAGCTTGTCGACGGACAGGTAGCTCTCGGCGGCCGTGGTGCCGCCCAGCGCGAAGGCCTCGTCGGCCAGGCGCACGTGCGGTGCGTCGCGGTCCGGATCGGCGTACACCGCGACACTGGCGAGGCCAGCGTCCCTGGCGGCTCTGATCACGCGTACCGCGATCTCGCCCCGGTTGGCGACCAGGATCTTGGTCACCGGACCACCGGTGGATTCGCCGACCTGCTCGGCCACCCCGCACCTCCTGCGTCCCGACAGCTGCATTGCTGACCGCTCACGCGGTACGGGGGAGTCTACGGACAGGACGGCACGAGTCTCCGGAGTGAGAGCTGAACCACGCTCAGACGAGCGTCGGGCTGTGGCGCAGGTCGTCCGGCAGCGGCGAGTCGAGCACGATCACGTCGTACGGGTTCGCGGCGTGCACCTTCGGCAGGTGCTCGGTGCTGACCAGCACCCACGGCTGGTGCTCGCCGCAGCAGTCGATCAGCCGGTCCAGCGCGGTGAAGGCGACCAGCGCCGTCCGGCCGTCCGGCGTGCGGCGCAGCTCGATCGACGCGCCCTGGGCTTCGCGGCTGGCGGGGCCGGTGGGGAGGTACAGCGCGGGGGGAAGGCTGGGGTTCGTCACCCGGACAACATAACCGGACACTCTCCGCTGTTCGTGCCCCCTTCGGGGCGTCCCCCTTTCGTGGGGTCGCGGTGAGGTGGTGCACCCCCGGGGGATTTCAGCCACACCCGCCGGGGCGCTGCCCACGCACGGTGGCGAAGCGGCTTACGCTCTGTCTTATGCGGACTTCGGCAGTGCGGACGCCTCGGTCGGCGCTGCTCACCGCCGTGCTGGCCGCGGTGATCACGCTCGGCGCGATCGGCGCCGTGTTCCTGCTGCGCCCGCGCCCGGACGCGCCGGCGGACACCGTCTCCGAGCCCGCGGCCGGCACCGAGCCGCCCGCCGTGACCTGCGGCGGCGGCCCGTGCCGCCAGCTCGCGGCGATGACCGTCGGCGGTACGCCGGTGGTGCTGCTGACCGACGCGGCCGGCGGTTCGGCGCAGGTGCGCGTCGGCCCGGAGCCGGGCACCGTGTTCGACCTGTCGCTCGCGCAGCTGGGGGCCCGGCTCGACGCGAACTCGCTGACCTGCATCGACGGCGTGGCGCCGACGTGCCTGATCCGCGGCGACGTCGGGGACGACGGCACCGGGGACGACGGCTCCGGCGCCTACGGCGAGCTGCTCGTCCGCGGTGGCGGAGTGTGGCGCGACCCGGGCAAGCCGTACTTCGCCGACGCCGGGACGCTCACGCTCTACGACGTCACGGCCGACGGCCGCCCGGACGTGATCGTGGTCCGCCACGACTGCCCGGACGCGGCGTCGGGCACACCCGAGTGCCAGGCGTCGCCGGTGCTGGGCGAGGTGTACGACGTGACGGGCAAGTCGCTCGGCTGCACCCGGAAGGTGACCGCGCCGTCGGACCTGCGCGGCTGGCCGGCCGTCCGCCTCACCCGCGCCGACCTGCGCGCCTGCCCCTGAAACGCCGTGAAGGCCCCCTTCCCGGCTCTTACGGCCGGTAAGGAGGCCTTCACGGCTTTGCGGGGTTACGCGTTGGCGGGTTCGGTCTGACGGGCGGTGGTGCCGTCGTCGCTGTGCTCCGGGTTGTCGGTCGGGGCGTTGAGGACCTCGTCGTCGAGGAGGCCTTCGCCGCGCGCGACGATCACCGGCACCGCGATCTGGCCGGCGACGTTCGTGGCCGTCCGCATCATGTCCATGATCGGGTTGACCGAGTAGATCAGCGCCAGGCCGACGGCCACCTGCTTGGCGTCGAGGCCGATGAACGACGTCGTCAGCGTGAACGCCGTCAGCCAGCCGGTGGTACCGGCCGTCGCCAGCGCGCCGACCACCGCGACCACCACGATGCCGGCGTACTGCCAGAAGTTGAGCGACACCCCGGCCAGGTTCGCGACGAAGATCGCCGCGATCGCCGGGAAGACCGCCGCGCAGCCGTCCATCTTCGTGGCGCTGCCGAGCGGCGTCGCGAAGGCCGCGTACGCCGGCTGGACGCCGAGGTTCACCGCGGACTGGCGGGTCAGCGGCAGCGTCGCGGCCGAAGACTGCGAAGCGAACGCGAACTGGATCGCCGTGCCCGCCTTGGCGAAGAACTTCAGCGGGCTGACCTTCGCCACGAACCGCAGCAGGATCGGGTAGACGACGAACAGCACGAGCAGGCAGCCGACGTACACCGCGAGCGTCGTCGAGAACAGCGGGCGGAACAGGGCATCGCCGTAGTTGGACACGGCCGCGCCGATCAGGCCGATGATGCCGAGCGGGGCGAGCCGGACGATCCAGCCGAGGTAGCGCTGGATGATCTCGAAGACGCTCGTCGTGAAGTCCACGAACGGCTTCGCGCGGTCGCCCAGGCTGTACGCGGCGGCGCCGATCACGAGCGCGAGGAACAGCACCTGCAGCGTCTCACCTTCCGAGAACGCCGAGAAGAAGTTCTCCGGCAGCAGGCCCTTGACGAACGCGCTCCACGAGCCCCAGCTGTCGACGCTCTTCGCGGCCCGGTCGGCGTTCTTCGCCGTCGCCTCGACGCCGCCGAGGCCGCCCGCGCCGGGGTCGAAGAGCCGGCCGACGGCGATGCCGATCAGCGACGCGATGAACGACGTGATCGCGAACCACAGCACCGTCTTGCCGCCCAGGCGCGCGGCCGTCCGGCCGCCGCCGAGCCCGCGCAGGCTGGTGATGCCGACCACGATCGCCGTGAAGACCAGCGGGATCACCGCGACCTGCAGCAGCGTGGTGAAGATGGTGCCGATCTGGTCGAGGAGATCGGTCAGCCAGCCGGCCTCGGTCTGCCGTGCGACGACGCCCAGGAGGGCGCCGACGACGAGCGAGCCGAGAACCGCGGCCGCGAACACCCGCGGTTTGGTGTATGTCCGTACGAAAGACACGGGGCGACTCCGGTGCTCGAAAGTTTCCAGTTCTGCCGGGTAAAGACGACGTCAAGCAGAACTGGACTCTTCCAAATCACCTCATCGGGTGGCGTTCTTCTCAGGATGCGGGAGGCCGCCAGAGATCCACGACACTCACGCCGACCTCGGCCAGCAGGCGGCGCGTCAGCGGGAGGCTGAGGCCGATGACGCTGGTGTGGTCGCCGTCGAGGCCTTCGATGAACCAGCCGCCCAGGCCGTCGATCGTGAACCCGCCGGCCACCCGCAGCGGCTCCCCGGTGCCGACGTAGGCGTCGATCTCCGCTTCGCTCGGCGTGCCGAACCGGACGGTCGTCGACATCGAGCCGGACGCCTCCTTCGCGCGCACCCCGCCGTCGAGCCGGACGACCGTGTGCCCGGTGAAGAGTTCACCGGTTGTCCCGGCCATCGCGGCCCAGCGCTGCCGCGCGATGTCCGGATCGCCCGGCTTGCCGACCATGGTGCCGTGGATGTTCAGCATCGAGTCGCAGGCGATCACGACGGCGTCCGGGTGCGCCGCGGCGACCTGGTCCAGCACCGCTTCGGCCTTGGCCGCGGCGAGCGCCATGACCAGCTCAGCGGGCGTCGGATCGGGCAGTGAAGCGGCGACGGCGTCCTCGTCGACGCCGGAGACGAACACGGCCGGGTCGAGACCGGCGGAGCGCAGGAGGGCGAGCCGGGCGGGGGACTGCGAGGCGAGGATGACCGAATGCACCCCCGGAACGTACCGGGGCGCCTGTCGTGACCGAATTGTGACCGGCGCCACACCCCGGGACGAGTTATTTTGTTGTTGCTCGCAACATATGCGCGGAGGTGGTTGATGACCGTGCGCGTGACGGACTCGCCCGCGACGTCGCGAGCGCCGTGGTGGGCGAAACGCCGGACCTCGAAGTCCCGGACGGCTCGCTCGTCGCCGGGTTCGGTGCCCGCGGCGTCGCCACCCGCGACGACCTGACCGACAGACCACCGCTCCCGCGGTCCGTGTGGGCCTCCGCTCCGGAACCCGACCTCCGGAACGGAGGCCCACACGGTTTCTCCCCCGGAACCGACCGGAGGCCGGCACCTTCCCCCGTGGGATGCCGGCCTCCGGACGTTCCGAGCCTCAGGCGGTCGCGGCGGTCGCGGCCTCGGCGGTCGCCGGAGCCGGGGTTTCCCTTGTGGTGCCGGTGTCCCGGTCGCGAGTGGCCCGTTCGTGCCGGGGTGGCGGTGCGAACGGCCCGTTCGTGCTCAGCCGGTGCGCCGCGAGTGGTCCGCCAGGGCCGCTGCTGAGAACGGCCACGGTCGGCCCGTTCGGTGCCGCTGACTTTCGTCGCGAAGGGACCGTTCGTAACACCTGCGTCGCGAACGGTCCGTTCGTGTCCCACTGTTCGCGTCGCGAACTGGCCGTTCGTGCCCGCCCAGCTGCGTCGCGAAGGGGTCACTCGCGCCACCGGCGGTGCGAACGGCCCGTTCGCGACCCCGGAAACGACCGGAGGCCGGCACCCCGCGGGATGCCGGCCTCCGGACGTTCCGAGCCTCAGGCCGTCGCGGCCTCGGCGGTCGCCGGGGCCGGGGTTTCCCAGCGCGGCTTGACCTTCCGCAGCATCGACGCCGAGATGACGCCCAGCAGCAGCACGCCCATCGGCAGCAGCATCGTCGCGCGGGCCGCGTCCGTCAGTCCACTGTGGACCGCTTCGGTGGCCAGCCGCCCGGCCTGCGCGGCGATCTCCGCCGGCAGTCCCGGCATCGGCGACGGGCCGCCCGACGAACCGAACTCACCCGTGTTCGCCGCGGCCTTGGCGATGCCCTCCGCGAACGGTGCCCGGTACTGCTCCGGCAGCTGCGTAGCCGCCTTCGTGGCTTCGTCCGCGATGGACGAGCTCACCTGCGCCTGCAGCATCACGCCGATCGCGGCGCTGCCGAGCACGCCGCCCACCTGGCGCGACGTGTTGAAGATGCCCGACGCCGTGCCGGCCAGCCGCGGCTCGACCGAGCCCATCGTCATGTTGCTCATCGGCGAGAAGATGCAGCCGATGCCCAGGCCGCACACCAGCAGCGCCGGGACGAAGCTCCACGGGTTGCTGTCCGGCGACGCCTGCAGCGCGATGATCCCCAGTCCGGCCGCGAGCGCGGCGAGCCCGAACATCACCAGGTACTTGCCGTTGACCTTGTCCGACGCGCGCCCGACGAACGGCGCCGCGATCCCCGACAGCAGCGACATCGGCGCGGTCAGCAGGCCGGCCATGGTCGGGGTCAGCCCGAGCACCGACTGGATGTAGATGACCAGCGGCAGGAACATGCCGGTCATCGCGAAGCCGACGGTCGTCGCGGTGAGCGTCCCGGCCGAGAAGTTCCGGTTCGAGAACACCTGCAGCGGCAGGAGCGGCTCACGCTTGTTGAAGCGTTGCCACACCACGAAAGCCACCAGCAGCAGCACGCCCGCGCCGATGATCTCGAACACGGTGATCCCGCCCCAGACCGTGCCCCAGTCGTACTGCTGGCCGTTCTGGACCCCGAACACGATCAGGAGCAGCGCCAGGCTCGAGAGCACGATGCCGACGACGTCGAACGCGTGCGAGTGCTTCGGCTGCCAGTCCGGCACCAGCAGCACCGTCAGGACGATGGCGATCACGCCGATCGGCACGTTGACGAAGAAGATCCACTCCCAGCCGAGGTGGTCCACCAGCACGCCGCCGAGCAGCGGGCCCGCGATCGTCGCCAGCCCGGCGACGCCGCCCCACATGCCCATCGCCGGGCCGCGCTTGGCCGGCGGGAACAGGTGCGTGATGAACGCGAGCGTCTGCGGCGTCATCAGCGCGGCGCCGAGACCCTGCACGGCGCGCGCGGCGATCAGCATCTCGACGTTGCCGGACAGGCCGCACCACAGCGACGCGCCGGTGAACACGACCAGGCCGGCGAGGAACACGCGCTTCGGGCCGAAGCGGTCGCCGAGGCGGCTGGTGAACAGCATCGGCACGGCGTAGGTGAGCAGGTAGACGCTGATCACCCAGACGACGGCGTTCAGCCCGGCGTTCAGCTCGCGCAGCATGGTCGGGATCGCGATCGACACGATGGTCGTGTCGAGCAGGATCATGAAGAAACCGAGGCACAGCGCGCTGAGCGCGGCCCAGGGGTTAGCTTGTCTTGCGTTCATCGTCGTCTTCCCTGGTGATGAGCGTGAGGTGGGGTGCGTCGCACTCCTGGAACGGGATCCGCCCGGAGCGCAGGTCGTCGCGGAGCCGTTCGGTCCACTCGAGCTCGAACTTGCGGTGGTCGCAGCTGTAGCGCCAATCCAGCCAGTAGATCTCCGGCGTCTGGTCCTCGACGAGGCTCCGCACGACCGCGTCGTCCGCGGCGACCGCGGCGCGCAGGTGCACCAGCCGGTTCTCGAGCTCGATGAGCGACGTCTCGCGCCCCAGTTCGTCGATCACGGCGAGCCCGGAGAGGTACGCGGGGAACTCCTGGGCGAGATCGCCCAGCAGTTCGCGGCCGCGCTGGTTGAACACGTCAAGCCCGGTCGGCGTCATGCCGTAGACGGTCCGTTCGGGCCGCCGGCCGTCGCGCTGCGTGTCGACGACCTGGATGTAGTTGTCCCGCTGGAGGCGCTCCACGGTGTGGTAGAGCGAGCCCGCCTTCACGTTGACGCGGGTGCTCACGTACCGCTCGCGCATGAGCTGGGCCATCTCGTACGGGTGCATGGGCTTCTCGTGCAGCAGTTCCAGCACGGCGAGGCCGAGGGGGGTCAGCTTGGCCGAAGCCATGATCGTTGGTCCCTCCGGGTGACTCCTGGTCGGTTATTCCACGTGGACTATACGGCGCAGACTATCCACCAGTCCACGCCGTCTTCTGTGACCGTGCGTACACGGTACGAACAGCCTCTACCTGTACTATGGTGCGGGTAGACGTACTATAGTACGGGTTCTGGAGAGGGTGGCGATGGAGCTGAGCAGGCCGCTGGCCACGGTGACCCCGACGTTGGACGGCGACGTGCTCGCCGCCCTGGCCGGCTACGAGGGCACGTTCACGACCGGTCAGCTGCACCGCGTCCTGGGCGCGCATTCGGAGGAGGGGATCCGGAAGGTCCTGCGGCGATTGGTGCTGCAGGGAATCGTGGGCGCGGACCGCGTCGGCAACGCGTTCGCCTACCGGTTCAACCGCGACCACCTCGCCGCGGAGCACATCATCGCGCTGTCGGGGCTGCGCGGGAAACTGCTCCAGCGCATCGAAGCCGCGCTGGATTCCTGGCGGCCGCAACCGAAGTACGGCGCGCTGTTCGGTTCGGCCGCGCGCGGTTCGATGACCGCCGAGAGCGACATCGACCTCGTGCTGATCCGCCCGGACGACGTCGACGAAGATCGCTGGGCCCTTCAGGTCGACGGCCTGGCTGCCGATGTTTCCCGCTGGACGGGTAATGACGCCCGGATCCTCGAATTCACCGTGACCGAGGTCGCCACCCGTGGCCGCGACGAGCCGGTGCTCGCCGACGTGCTGCGCGAGGGGCTCACCGTCGCCGGTCGTCACTCGTGGCTGGCCGGGCAGGTGCGCAAGGGAAAGAGCTGAAGTGCGGACAGGATCCCAGCGAGATCGGGGACGCGTACGTGACCCTTTGCGTGCACGCGGGCATCGCGGCCGCCGACGCGCTCTGCTGCGCCGGGTTGGGCGAACACGCCCAGGGGGAGAACCACAACGACGCGGTGGAACTCCTGGCCAGGGTGGACAAGGACGCCGGCCGGGCGTTGCGGGCGCTCTTGGCGCTGAAGACGAAGGCGGGCTACAGCCACACCTCGGCCACGGCGGAGGAGTTCAAGCGGGCCGGCCGGAACGCCGAGGCCCTTGTGCTGCGCGCCCGCGAGCGCGCAGCTAGATCTCCGGGCCGGTGACGCCGTCCAGCTGCTCGCGGATGATGTCCGCCTGGCCGGCGTGGCGGGCCGTCTCCTCGATTACGTGCACGTAGATCCAGCGCAGCGTCACCTCGCCCAGGTTGTGGTGCACGCCCGTGTCCGACAGCTCGTGTGCGGCCGCTATGCGCCGCGAGGTTTCGCACTGCTCGTCGTACTCTGCGAGAAGTGACTCGACCGTGTCTTCGGCCGTGGGGAAGAACTCGCCCGCCGGGCGGTCGGGGAGGTTCGGTTCGTCCGCCAGGACGCGCTGGAACCACGCCTGCTCCATCCAGCGCAGGTGCTTGAGCAACCCGCCGATCGACGTTCCGGTCGGCACCGGGCTGCGGCGGGCGTCCTCCTCGGACAGGCCCGAGACCTTCGCTCGGAAGATCGCCCGGTAGTTGTCGGCGAACGCCGAGAGCAGGGCGCGCTCGTCGGCGACGCCGGCGCGCGCCGCCAGGTCCAGGTGGGGGTCGGTCATGTGGCCCACGTTAGCGGCCGGGGCAATCCGTTTAGTGGAAGTTCGTGGTAAGAACTATGTATAGTCAGTTCGTAGCACGAACTAATAACTGGGAGGAACCATGGTGCTCTTCGGCATCGGCGGCTCGACGGCGGTGACGTCGGCGCGAAGCACCCTGCGGCAGGCCGTCCTGGCCGATCGGGGTGGGCTCGATCTGTTCAGCGTCTCCGATCACCCCTACAACGCCGACCGCCTCGACGCCTATGCCGAGATCGGCGTCGTTCTCGGGCGCACCGAACGGATCTCCGGGCTGGTCAGCGTGACCAACCTGCCGACGCGGCCCGCGCCGATGCTCGCCCGGGCCGTCACCTCGCTGTCCGCGCTGAGCGGGGGGCGGCTCGTGCTCGGGATGGGCGTCGGCGGGCTCTGGGACGACATCGCGCGGCTCGGCGTGACCAAGCTCAGCCCGAGGGAAGCCGTGCGCGCCTTCGAAGAGGGGATCCGGCTCGTCAAACAGCTCGGCGGTGGCGGGGCACCGGTGACCTTCGACGGCGAGTTCTACCAGGTCACCAACCTGGAGCCGGCGCAGGAAGCGATCCCGCCGGTGTGGACCGGCTCGGTCGGGCCGAAGTCCCTCGCCGTCACCGGGCGGGTCGCCGACGGGTGGATGCCCGGCCACGCCGCGGACTGGCTCAGCGAGCGCTACCGGACGTCGCGGCCCGTGATCGACCAAGCCGCGAAGGAAGCGGGCCGCGAGCCCGCGGATGTCGTCACCGTTTACAACTTCCCCGGGCGCATCACCGCTGAACCGCTCACGAAGACCCGTGGCGACGACGGACGCTGGATCGGTGGTTCGCCGGCGCAGTGGATAGAGGAGCTGACCGGCGCGGTGCTGGAGCACGACGCGAAAGGCTTTGTGCTCTTCGGCCCGGGTGGCCGGCCGCCCACCGACGACGACGTCGCGCGCTGGGCCGGGGAGATCGTGCCCGCCGTGCGCGAGGCGGTCGCGAAGTAGGGTGGCCTGATGGAGGCTCTCGGTGTGGTGGCCGGACTCGTGCGGTCGTCGTTCCTGGTGAATGCCGTCTACGCCGAGTCCGCGCGCGAGTACGGGCTCACCGTGCAGCAGGGGCAGCTGTTGTGCGTGCTGATGGCGCAGCCCTACGGCATGGGCGACCTCGGCGCGACGCTCGGCCTCGAGAAGTCCAGCCTCACCGGCCTCGTCGACCGCGCGGTCCGGCGCGGGCTCGTGCGCCGCGAGCCCGTCCCGGACGACCGCCGCGCGGTGCAGGTGGTCCTGACCGGCGAAGGCCGCGAACTGGCGGCGGACTTCTACGCGGCGACGTGCCGCCGGATCGAGGAGCTCGCGAGCGGTCTGCCGCCCGCCGAACGCGATCTGCTGGCGACGTTGCTGGGGCGCGTGGTCCAGGACAACGAGGTCCCGACGGTGTTCCTCGACGTGCGCTGATCCCGACTTTCGTCGGGCCGTGGCGGGGGTACGTTGCCGGGAGTTCACCGGCCGGTCCGCCTGCCGCCGGGAGGACCTCTTCTCCGCTCGTCACCGTGATGTCACCGATGTCGTCCAAGGTCCCCATCGCCGAGGAGCACCATGAAGCGCCTCATTCCGCTCGCTGTCGCCACGCTCGCCGCGGGTCTGCTGACCGCCGTTCCCGCGCACGCCGCCGTCACCCACCGGATCCTCTTCGACAACACCAAAGCCGAGACCGCCGGCAACGCCGACTGGATCGTCGGCACCTCGCAGCCCGACCCGACCGGGCAGAACTCCGCGCCACAGAAGGAAAGTGACTGGACCGGCGCGCTCTCGGCGTGGGGCGTCGCACTGCAGAAGACCGGGCAGTACAGCCTGAAGACGCTGCCCGCGGGCAACACGATCACCTACGGCACGTCGAACGCGCTGGACCTCAAGAACTTCGATGAATTCGTGCTGCCGGAACCGAACGTCGTCCTGAGCACCGCCGAAAAGACGGCGATCATGAAGTTCGTGCAGAACGGCGGTGGCCTGTTCCTGATCTCCGACCACACCGGCAGCGACCGCAACAACGACGGCTGGGACTCGCCGAAGATCATCAACGACCTGCTGACGAACAACGGCGTCGACAACACCGACCCGTTCGGCTTTTCGGTCGACCTGAAGAACATCACCAGCGATCACCCGGTGGCCATCACCGACTCCTCGAACCCCGTGCTGAACGGCTCGTTCGGCGCGGTGAAGAAGAGCCTGATCGCCAACGGCACGACGTTCACCCTCAAGCCCGCCGACAACCCGAACGTCAAGGGCCTCGCGTTCCTGAGCACGTCGTCACCGGGCAACAGCAACGCTTTCTTCGTGACGAGCACCTTCGGCTCGGGCCGCGTCGCGATCTGGGGTGACAGCTCGACCATCGACGACGGCACCGGCCAGTCCGGCAACACGCTCTACAACGGCTGGAGCGACACCACGGCCGACAACGACGCGCTCGGCCTCAACGCGACCGCGTGGCTCGCGGGCAGCGGCACGACCACGCCGCCGCCGACCGGCTGCACCGCCGGCCAGCTGCTGGTCAACCCGGGCTTCGAGTCGGGCAACACCGGCTGGACGGCGTCGGCGAGCGTCATCGGCCAGCACGCCTCCGACGCGCCCGCCCGCAGCGGCTCGTGGAACGCCTGGCTCGACGGCTACGGCACCGCCCACACGGACACGCTCAGCCAGACCGTCACGCTGCCGACCGGCTGCTCGTCGTACACGTTCTCGTTCTGGCTCAGCATCAACACCGCCGAGACGGGCACGACGGCGTACGACAAGCTGACCGTCAAGGCGGGCAGCACGACGCTGGCGACGTACAGCAACCTCAACGCGGCCAGCGGGTACCAGCAGCGGACCTTCTCGCTGTCCGCGTTCGCGGGTCAGTCCGTGACGCTCGCCTTCAGCGGCGTCGAGGGCTCGCAGCTGCAGACGTCGTTCATCGTGGACGACACCGCGCTCAACGTCAGTTAGGCAGACCCGAGGCGCGCCAAGCGCCTTCGCCGGGGTGGTGCGGCCGGCGCAGCGAAGTCGCGTGGTCGCCCCACCACGACGTCCGCGGCTTCGGCTTCCCGGGACCCCGGGCGGCCGACGCCGCGGCGACGACGGCCGTCAGCGCCGCCAGCTCGGCGTCGCTCGGGTTGCCCCGGACCACCCGCAGCAGGGGCCGCACCTCGTCGTTCGCGGAGTCGCTTACAGAGTCGTTCACCGAGTCGCTCACAGCGGGATGTTCCCGTGCTTCTTGGGCGGCAGCGACTCGCGTTTGTTGCGCAGCAACGACAACGCCCGCGCGACGTGCCCGCGTGTGTGCGCCGGCACGATCACCGAGTCGACGTAACCCCGCTCGGCCGCCGCGTACGGGTTGAGCAGCGTGTCCTCGTACTCCTGGAGCAGCTCGGCGCGCAGCTCGTCGACGTCCTTGCCCTCGTTCGCCGCGTTGGCCAACGTCTTGCGGTGCACGATGTTCACCGCGCCCTGCCCGCCCATCACCGCGACCTGCGCGGTCGGCCAGGCGAGGTTGATGTCGGCGCCGAGGTGCTTGGAGCCCATGACGTCGTACGCGCCGCCGAACGCCTTGCGCGTGATGATCGTGACCAGCGGGACCGTGGCCTCCGCGTAGGCGTAGATCAGCTTCGCGCCGCGGCGGATGATGCCGTTCCACTCCTGCTCGGTGCCCGGCAGGAAGCCCGGGACGTCGACGAAGGTGAGCACCGGGATGTTGAACGCGTCGCAGGTGCGGACGAACCGCGCGGCCTTCTCGGACGCGTCGATGTCGAGGCAGCCGGCGAACTGCGTCGGCTGGTTCGCTACGACGCCGACGCTCTGGCCGTCGACGCGGCCGAAGCCGACGATGATGTTCGGCGCGAACAGCTCGTGGACCTCGAGGAACTCGCCGTCGTCGACGACGCGGTTGATCACCTCGTGCATGTCGTACGGCGTGTTCGGCGAGTCCGGGATGAGCGTGTCGAGCTCGCGGTCGGCGTCGGTGACGTCTTCGAAGAACCCCGGCGGTGTGTCCGACGGCTCGAAGACCGGCGCGTCCGAGAGGTTGTTCTGCGGCAGGTAGGAGAGCAGTTCCTTGACGTAGGCGATCGCGTCCTCGTCGTCGGAACCGAGGTAGTGCGCGACGCCGGACTTCGTGTTGTGGGTGCGGCCGCCGCCGAGCTCCTCGAAGGTGACGTCCTCGCCGGTGACCGTCTTGACGACGTCCGGGCCGGTGATGAACATCTGCGACGTCTCGTCGACCATCACGACGAAGTCGGTCAGCGCGGGGGAGTAGACGTGCCCGCCCGCGTTCGCGCCCATGATCAGCGAGATCTGCGGGATGACGCCGGAGGCCTGCACGTTGCGGCGGAAGATCTCGCCGTAGAGGCCGAGCGAGACGACGCCCTCCTGGATGCGCGCGCCGCCGCCCTCGTTGATGCCCACGATCGGGCGGCCGGTCTTGATCGCCAGGTCCATCACCTTGACGATCTTCTCGCCGTACACCTCGCCGAGGCTGCCGCCGAAGATCGTCACGTCCTGGCTGAACACGCACACCGGACGGCCGTCGACGGTCCCGTAACCGGTGACGACGCCGTCGCCGTAGGGCCGGTTCTTCTCCTGGCCGAAGTTGGTCGAGCGGTGCCGGGCCAGCTCGTCGAGCTCCACGAACGAGTTCTCGTCCAGCAGCAGCTCGATCCGCTCGCGGGCGGTTTTCTTGCCCTTGGCGTGCTGCTTCTCCACCGCGCGGGCCGAGCCCGCGTGCACCGCCTCGTCGTACCGGCGGTACAGGTCGGCCAGCTTGCCGGCCGTGGTGTGGATGTCCGGTTCATCCTCGGGCGGCGTCCCGAGCGGCTCCGTCGCACTGCTCATGCCACGGGAGCTTAGCTACTTGCCGGTCACTTCGCGTGTGGCGTAGGCAACGTCCATGACCTTCCCGCCGATCCGGCTCCTGGGCCCCGCCGACCTGCCCGCCTGCGCCGACCTGGCCGAAGCGGCCGTCCTGGTGTCGTTCGATCGTGTGGCGTCGATCTCGATGGTGCTGGTCGCGCCCCGGTTCGAGCGGCGCGGTCCGGGCCGGGCGATCACCCGGCACGCCGTCGACGGCGGGTGCCAGGGTCCCGACGGCACCCGCACCCCGGCTGGTCCTCGACGGCCGGCCGCTCCCCGGTGACCCCGCGATGAGGTTCGCCCCGTTCACCCGGGCGGTGGGCTGACCTACGCGGTGGCCGGGATCGGATACTCCGGCAGCGTGATCGCCTCGGCCGGCGGCGTCATGAACTTGCCCGCCACGCCCGAGACCCGGCCGAGCAGCGGCGACGACGCCACGCGCACGGCGGTCCGGAACGCGGCGAGCTGCAGCCGGCTGCGCGGGTGGGCGATCTGAGGTGCCCCCGGCGGGAGCTGCTGCGCCTTGGTGACCAGCGGCCGCAGCACCTGCTCGTAGCGGGCGAAGGCGTCGCGCGGGTCGTCGTGGCCGGCGAGTTCTCCGGCCAGGACGTACGCGCCGGCCAGCGCCAGGGTGGTGCCCATGCCGCTGACCGGGGACGCGCAGTAGGCGGCGTCGCCGAGCAGCGCGACCCGGCCGCGGCTCCACCCGGCGAGCTTCGCCTGCCCGATGTCCTCGAAGTACAGCGAGCCGTTGTCCAGCTCGGCGAGCACGCGTGGGGCCGCCCAGCCGACGTCGGCGAACGTTGCCCGCAGGACGGCGGCGACGTCGTCGTGGCCGAGCCGGTCCAGGCCGCGGACGTCGGAGGTGAAGCTCAGCGACGCCTGGATGGTGCCGAGGTTGTCCGGGCGCAGCGACAGCATTCGCCCGCGCCCGCAGGGCAGCACGCGCCACCGGTCGGTGTCGTCGCCGGTGCGCGGGATCGCGAGGAAAGCGTTGTAGAGGCCCAGTTCGTCGATCCGCGCGTCGGGCATGACCAGCGCGCGGCTGCGTGAGCGCAGGCCTTCGGCGAGGACGACGGCGTCGAACCGGCGGGGCGAGCCCTGCTGGAACTCGACGTCCACGCCGGCGCCGTCGTCGTGCAGGGCGGTGATCTGGTCGCCGAAGACGTACTCGGCGTCGTCCTTGGAATGTGCGTAGAGGATCTTGGCGAACTGGCCGCGCAGGATCTCCAGCTCGGCCGTGCCGCCGGAGGTGTCGTCGGTGCCGCCGGCGAACGCGGCGATCGCGCGGCCGTGCTCGTCGACGAAGTCCGTGCCGGTCTCCCCGGTGTGGGCGGCGCGGACGGCGTCCTCCAGGCCCATCCGCCGGATGACCTGGCGCCCGACCCCGCGGACGTCGATGTTCTGGCCCTGCTCGCGCACGTGGTCGAAGCGCTCGACGACCGTCACCGCCCAGCCCGCCTTCGCGAGCCAGTGGGCCAGCGTGGGCCCGGCGATACTGGCCCCGGAAATCAGGATGCTGCGACTCAAGGTGTACCTCCCTCGACCCACCGTAGCCGTCAGGCGGTGCGGACGAGCCCCGACTCGTAGGCCGCGATCACCAGCTGGGCCCGGTCCCGCGCCGCGAGCTTGTGCAGCAGCCCGGCCGATGTGGGTCTTCACCGTCGCGATGCCCAGGTGCAGCCGCGCGGCGATCTCGTCGTTCGACAGGCCGCGCGCGATCAGCGTCAGCACCTCCTGCTCGCGGGCCGTCACGCCGTCCAGCCGCGTCACCGGCCCCGACGGCAGCCGCGCGAACTCCGCCACCAGCCGGCGGGTCACCGACGGCGCCAGCAGCGCGTCGCCGCCGGCGATGATCCCGATCGCCGCCAGCAGGTCCGCCGGGCGCGTGTCCTTGAGCAGGAAGCCGCTCGCGCCCGCGCGCAGAGCCGCGTAGACGTATTCGTCGAGGTCGAACGTCGTCAGCATCAGCACCCGCACCTCGGTTTCCGCGCAGATGCGGCGGGTCGCCTCGATGCCGTCCATCTCGGGCATCCGGACGTCCATCAGCACGACGTCCGGCTGTTCGTACCGGGCCAGGGCCACCGCTTCGACGCCGTCGGACGCCTCGCCGACCACCGTCAGCCCGGGCGCGCTGTCGACGAGCACGCGGAAACTGCCGCGCAGCAACGCCTGGTCGTCGGCGATGAGGACGCGGGTCATCGGGCCACGGCCGGTTCGTAGGGCAGGCGCGCGAAAACGCGGAAACCGCGCTCGCCGGGACCGGCGCTGAACTCGCCGCCGTAGACGGCCACGCGTTCGCGCATCCCGATCAGGCCGTGCCCGGGTTCCGCGGAGCCGCCGCGGCCGTCGTCGCGGACTTCGATGCGCACTTCGCCGTCCTCACCGGTGACGCGGATCCGGCACGTCGTCGCGCCCGCGTGCTTGACGACGTTGGTCAGCGCCTCCTGCACGATCCGGTACACCGACTGCCCGACGCCGTTCGGCAGCTCGTCGAGGCCGTCAACGACCAGGTCGACGGCCGGGCCGGCCTGCTGCGCGCGTTCGGCGAGGGCACGCAGGTCGTCGAGCGTCGGGGCGGGCGCCAGCGCCGGGACGCCGGTGCCGTCCCGCAGCACGCCCAGCATCCGCCGCAGCTCGGCGAGCGCCTCGCGGCTGGTCTCTTCGATGACACGCAAGGCTTCCCGCGCTTCGCCGGGCTGGTCGAGGGCGACGTGGTTGCCGACGGCCGCCTTCACCGCGATCAGGCTCATGCTGTGCGCGACGACGTCGTGCATCTCGCGGGCGATCCGCAGCCGTTCCGCCGAAACCGCCTGGTCCCGTTCGGTGACCGCGTGCTCCCGGCGGGCGCGCACGGTGAGGCCGAACGCGTACCCGACGATGAGCGCCCCCGTGCCGACGTTCACCGCCTGCGACGCGCTCGGCGTCGGCAGCGCGAACGAGAGCACGCCGACCTCGGCCAGCCCGGCGACGAACCCGATGCGGACGATCCGGTTGTCCAGCCGGCCCACGACGACGTAGAGCGCACAGGCCGCACCCACCGCGGCGACCCCGAGCACCGGGCCGCCGATCGGTACGGCCGCCGCCGTCAGCACCAGGGAGCCGACGTAGGTGGTCAGCGGCCACCACCGGCGCACGACGATCGGAACCACGCTCGCGACGAGGATCGTCCACCCGAGCCACCCGGGCAGCCAAGACGGGAGCGCCCACGCTCCGGCGGCGAGGTTGCCACCGGCGCCGAGCCCCAGCAGGACCGCCGCCAGGACGTCCAAGACCGTCCGAAATCGCATGAACCGACGGTAATGCGGCCGCCCGTGCCGCGCGTCAACCCTGAGTCGGACGCTCCGCGTAGTGCTTGCGCACGGCCTCGACGCGCTCGGCCGGCCAGTCCGGCAATTCGACGCCGTGGGTGGCGGCGAACAGCTTGTCGAGCTGCTCGTGCCGCCGGGCCAGCTGCGCGGCGACGTCGGGTTCAGGGGCCTCCGTGAACTCGACGCGGGTGCCTTCGAGCGGGTCGTGGACCACGTGCCAGCCGGGCTCGCCGGGCAGCAGCGCGCGGACTTCGTCGACGGGCTTCCAGACGAGGTCGCGGCGGAAGCGGATCGTGCCGTCTTCGAGGACTTCGCCGTCGCCGAGGCCGAAATCGTCCACATAGGACGCCATCGGGGCGTGCCAGTCCTCCGGCGGCTCGTGCGGCTCACCGGCGAGGCGGGCGTCGAGGGTGTCGAGGCAGACGTCCCAGCCCGCGGCCGTGCGGCCCGCGGCGAGCTTCGCGATCGCCGGGTCGCCGCGGCCGAAGGTGTGCGTGAACTCCAGGAGGCTGCCGTCGCCGTCCGGGGAGATCAGCCAGCGCAGGGTGTCGTCGTTCCAGGTGAAGGTGAACTCGCGCGGCGGGTCGACGGTGCGGACCTGGCCCGTGGTGACGTCGTCGGCGCCGGGGAAGGTGAACCGGATCGCGCCGCCGTCGCGCAGGTCGACGTCGACCGCGGCCGGGAACCAGTGCGCCAGCTCGGCCGGGTCGGTGATGGCGTGCCAGACCTTCTCCGGCGCGTGCTTCAGGCGGCGTTCCAGCCTGAGCGCGGGGCGATCGTCGACGGTCTGCAGCTTCGCGGGCACGGCGTCCTCCTGTTAGGTTGCCTGTGCCGGTATATAACCACTGCGGAATATGAGGGTCAAGCGCCGCGGACGGCGGAGACCGCCGTGGCCAGCTCCGGGTCGCTCGCGGCCTTGTCGAGCGCGGTGCGCAGGACGTCGCCGTAGGTCGGCTCGGTCTCGCCGTAGCGCCGGCGGCCGGCTTCGGTGATCACCGAGTAGACGCCGCGACGGTCGTCTTCGCACAGGTCGCGGACGGTCAGCCCGGCGTCTTCGAGGCGCGCGCACATCCGGCTGACCGAGCTCTGGTTGAGCCCGATCGCCTCGGCGAGCTCCTGCATCCGCAACTCGCCCTTGGGGCTCGCGGCCAGCTTGCCGAGCGCGCGGTACTCGGACAGGCCGAGCCCGTGGCGGCGGTGCAGCGCCTTGCCCAGCTCCTGCTCGATGCGGGCGTGCAGCACCAGAACCCGGCCCCAGGCCTGTTCGTCGACGGTCATCTCGCGACCTCCTCTTGACTTCAGGATACCTGTAGGGACACTCTTTATATGTACATGCAAGTAACTGGAGGGACCTGATCATGAGCGACCGCAGCTTCCTGTTCCTGGTCGGCGCCGCGCGGGCCGGGGGCAACACGGAGATGCTGGCCCGGCGGGCCGCGAAGGAGCTGCCGAGTGGCGCGGACCAGCGCTGGATCCGGCTGCCCGAGGTGCCGCTGGCGCCGTTCGAAGATCGCCGTCACGGCGCCGGCGAACACCCCGCGCCCGGTGCGAACGAACAGCTGCTGATGGACGCGACCTTCGCCGCGACGGACATCGTGATCGTGTCGCCGGTGTACTGGTACTCGGTCGCGGCGAGCGTGAAGCTGTACCTGGACTACTGGTCCGGCTGGATGCGCCTGCCGGTGGAGTTCAAGCCGCGGATGCGCGGGAAGTCGTTGTGGGGCGTGAGTGTCCTGAGCGAGACGGCGCGCGAGGCCCAGCCGCTGATCGGCACCCTCGAGCTGTGCGCGGAGTACCTGAGCATGAACTGGGGCGGCGTCCTGCTGGGCAACGGCAGCCGCCCGGGCGACGTCCTGCTGGACGACGCGGCCATGACGGCCGCGTCGACCTTCTTCACCGGCGCGGACCTCGTCGCCGCCTAAGCCAGGACGTCCTTCGTGAGCAGGCGCAGGCCCTGGATCAGGTCGGCGCCCGAGGGGGCGTGGTCCGGGTCGGCGAGCCACTGCAGCACCACGCCCGAAAGCAGGGCCTGGTGCACGGTGCCGACGGCCCGGGCCTCGGGGCTGCCGTCGTCGAGGCCCTGGAAGAGGTTCGCCAGCCCGAAGCGGGCCAGTTCGAGCGCCTTCGCCAGTTGCGCGCGGACGACCGGGTCGAGATCCGGCTGCGTGTAGGCCTCGAACGTCATCGCCCACATCCGCCGGTGCGCGGGGAACGACTCGATCACCCGCTGCCAGATCAGCTCGAAGCGCTCGGCCGGCGACGCGTCCGGCGGTGTCTCGACCTGCAGGGTCTTCGCCAGCGTCTCGCCCCACTCCTCGTTCGCCTCGATCAGCGCGGTGTTGAGCAGCGCCTCGCGGGAGCCGAAGTGGTAGCCGATCGCGGCCATGCTGACGTTCGCCGCCGAGGCCAGGTCCCGCACGCTCGTGCGGGCGTAGCCCTTCTCGTTGAGACAGCGCTTCGCGCCCGCCAGCAGTGCGTCCTTGTTGCCCATGTCCCGAGACTAGCACGAACGTCTTAGGCGATCGCCTTGCGCGATCGCCCAAATCCGGGTTACCGTTGCCGGCATGCAGAACAGACGAGTCCTCATCTCCGGCGCCAGCGTCGCCGGCCCCGCCCTGGCCTTCTGGCTCCGCCGCTACGGCTTCACGCCGACCGTGGTCGAACGCGCCCCTCGGCTCCGCGAAGGCGGCTACGCCGTCGACTTCCGCGGCGCTTCACTGCGCGTCCTCGACCGGATGGGCCTGCTCGGCCAGGTCGAGGTCGCGGCCACGAACATGGGCGAAGTGACCTATGTGGACGAAGGCAACCGGCCGCTGGTCGTCACGCCGCCGACGTTCCAGAGCGGCGAGCTGGAGATCCTGCGCGGCGACCTTTCGCGCATCCTGTACGACGCCACGAAGGACGACGTCGAGTACGTCTTCGGCGACTCGATCACCGGCGTCACCGAGCACGGCGACGGCGTCACGGTCACCTTCGAACACGGCGCGCCGCGTGAGTTCGACCTGGTCGTGGGCGCCGACGGGCTGCACTCGAACGTGCGCTCGCTCGCCTTCGGCGACGAGTCCCGGTACCGCCGCGACCTCGGCTACTACGTCTCGATCTTCACCGTGCCGAACCACCTCGGCCTCGACCACGTCGGCCGGTTCTACAACGAGCCGAACCGCACGATCGGCGTCTACAGCGCCCGCGACCACGCGGAAGCGAAAGCCTTGTTCTGGTTCGGTTCCGGGCCGCTCGCGTACGACCACCGCGACGTCGAAGCGCAACGTCGGATCGTCGAGGAGACCTTCGCGGACGCGGGCTGGGAGGCACCTGCCCTGCTCGACGGGATGCGGCAGGCACCTGACTTCTACTTCGACTCGGCGAGCCAGATCAAGCTCGACACCTACTCGAGCGGCCGGGTCGCGCTGGTCGGCGACGCCGCGTACTGCGCCGCGCCGCTCTCGGGCATGGGGACGAGCCTGGCGGTCGTCGGCGCGTACGTGCTGGCGGGCGAGCTCGCGGCGGCCGGCGGCGACCACGCGACGGCGTTCACCGCGTACCACGACGAGATGCGCGAGTTCGTCGCCGTGTGCCAGAAACTGGGGGAGGGCAACGGGAAGTGGTTCGTGCCGCCGACCCGTGCGTGGATCCGGCTGCGCAACCTCAACCTGCGGCTGCTGCCGCACCTGCCGTGGCGCAAGGTGATCGAGCAGCTGCCGCTCAAGGCGGGCAACGCGATCACGCTCAAGGAGTATGCGAAGGTGCCGGCGTGACGCCCCGGCGCTGCGCGATGCCGGCCATGTTCTCCTCGCCCCAGTCGCCCAGCGGCAGCAGCGCGGTGTTCAGCCGCTGACCCAGGCCGGTCAGCGAGTACTCGACCTTTGGCGGAACCTCGCGGAACACCTCGCGGTGCACGACCTCGTCCGCCTCCAGCTCCCGCAGCGCCTGGATCAGCATCTTCTCGCTGATCCCCGTCACCTTGCGCCGCAGCTCACCGAACCGCAGCGGCTCGGCGTGCAGCGCCCACAGGATCAGGGCCTTCCAGCGGCCGCCGACGACGTCGATCGCGGCGTCCAGCCCGCACCGGTAGCTTCGGGTCAGCATGCAGGATCCTTACGTTTTGGTGAGTACCCGACTATTTAGTCGGTACTTGTCCAGTGTAAAGCGCTTCAGCAGCATGATGGGCATGGGAGAAAGCAAGAAACAAGTGGGCGTGCTCGGCCTGGGGCGGATGGGCGCCGCCCTCGCCGGGGCGCTCTTGGGGGCGGGCCACGACGTCGTGGTGTGGAACCGGTCGCCGCTCAAGGCCGGTCCGCTGCTGGACCGCGGCGCCCGGCTCGCGGCCACGCCCGCGGAGGTCGCCACAGTGGACGTCGTGTTCAGCTGTCTGTCCACACACGACACTCAACAACCGGTGCTGGAGGAGCTGACGCCGGCGGTGCTGGTGAACCTCACCTCCGGCACACCGGAGCAGGCCCGCGACGTCGCGAAGTGGGCGGCCTCAAGGGGAATCGACTACGTGGACGGCGTGATCATGGCCGTCCCGCAGGGCATCGGCACGCCGGCCGCGCGGATCCTCTACGGCGGCTCGGCCACGGCGTTCGAGGCGCAGCGCGAGGTGCTGGAAGTGCTGGGGGAGCCGGTGTTCCTCGGCGAGGACGCCGGGCTCGCGGCGCTGTACGACCTGGCGCTGCTGGGCATCATGTGGTCGACGATGAGCGGCTACCTGCACGCGCTCGCGCTGGTCGGTACCGAAGGCGTCACGCCGGAGCAGTTCACGCCGATGGCGTTGCCGTGGCTCTCGGCGGTCGGCGGGTTCCTGACGGGCATGAGCGCCCAGGTGGCGAGCGGCGACTACACAACGGACGTCTCGGCTCTGGACATCAACGCGGCGGGGCTGAAGCTGCTGGTCGAGACGAGCCGGGCGCAGGGCATCAGCACGGTCGTGCCGGCGCCGCTGGCGGAGTTGTTCACCCGCGCGGTCGACGCCGGCCACGGCGCCCACGCGATCGCGAGTGTCATCGAGGAGATCCGGTGAAGTACCTGGGAAAGAAAGCCGTCGTCACCGGCGGCACACACGGGATGGGCCTGGCGGTGGTCCGCGCGCTGCTCGACGGCGGCGCGGAGGTGCTGCTGACCGGCCGCGACGTCTCGTCGTCGCGCGGGAAGCTACCGGGCAAAGCGCACCTGCTGTCCTCGGACGCGGCCAGCCTGGCCGACATCGACACGCTGGGCACGGTCGCCGCGGAGACGCTCGGCGAGCTGGACCTGGTGTTCGTCAACGTCGGTTTCGCGACGCTGACGCCGTACGAGGTGGCGACGCCCGAGGTCTACGACCGCACGTTCGACGTCAACACCAAGGGCGCGTACTTCACGGCCCAGCGGCTGGCGGGCCTGGTGCGGCCCGGGGGTTCGTTCGTGTTCACGACGTCGGTCGCGGCGGGGGCGGGCATCGCCGGCATGGGCCCGTACTCCGCGGCGAAGGCGGCGGTCCGGTCGTTCGCCCGGACGTACGCGGCCGAGCTGGCCCCGCGCGGGATCCGGGTGAACGTGGTCAGCCCGGGTTACACGGATACGCCGACCATGGGCGTGACCGGCGTCCCCGCGTCCGTCTTGGCGGCGTTCAAGGCCACGGGCGACGAGGTGACGCCGTTGAAGCGCCACGCGACCGCGGAGGAGGTGGCGACGGCGGTGCTGTTCCTGGCCTTCGACGCGACGTTCACCACGGGCGCGGACCTCCCGGTGGACGGCGGTCTGGGCCAGCGCCTGACCCTGCCCGCGTAACCGCCGTGAGGGGCACCCTCAGGGACTTCAAAGCCCTGAGGGTGCCCCTCACGGCACGTCAGCCGAGGTGGATGGCGAGGCCGGTGCCGCCGGGCGCGTAGGTGGGGCGGAGGACGAGGTCGTCGTCGTAGTCGCCGCCGTTCTGGGTGCGGAACCCCAGTAGCTCCGCGGTGTCCAAGGTGGACAGTCGCGTGCGCAGCAGGTCTTGGGACTCGGCGAACTCCTCCGGCGACACGCGGTCCGCGCCGTACACCGCGACCGGGGGCAGGACCGACATCCCCGCGTAGAACAGCGTCCCGTGGTGCAGCGGGAACAGGATGTCGTTCAGCGGGCCGTTGATCCCGCGCGGGCCGAGGGCGGGTTCGCGGGCGCCCGCGCTCAGGACCACCATCGCGCGTTTTCCCGTGAGCTTGCCTTCGCCGTAGCGGAGCGTGCGGCCGTCGTCGGCGCGGACGCCGTAGCCGAAACCCTTCACGAACACCCGGTCGAACCAGCCCTTGAGGATCGCCGGCATGCCGTACCACCACAACGGGAACTGCACGACGACCGCGTCCGCCCAAGCCAGCTTCTCGTGCTCGGCCACGATGTCCGCGCTCAGCTCACCACCGGCGTACGCGCGGGCGGACGTCGCCCCGACGACCAGCCGCTCGTCCCCGGCCGCCGTGCCGAAGTCGGCCGCGTCGACGACCGGGTTCCACTTCATCGCGTACAGGTCCGACTCCCGGACGTCGTGACCTAGCTCCCGCAGCGTCCGTAATCCGTCGTCGCGGAGGGCCCCGCCCAGCGAGCGCGGCTCGGGATGCGCGAATACCCACAAGACGTTCATGACCTCGATCATCACGCCGCCGGCGGACGCGATCGAGTGGCCCGATGGCCAACCTGTGCAAGAATCGAGCCATGGCCGAATTCGTGCACCCCGACCGTCACCACGTGGCCGTGCTGGTCCGGCACGGCATGCTCGTGATGGAGCTGGGCATCGTCCACCGCCTGTTCGGGCAGGCCCGCTCTGCGTCGGGCGAGCCCCTGTACGAGGTCGTGACCTGCGCACTCGAGCCGGGACTCGTGCGCACCGACTCCGACTTCACCATTCCGGTCGACCGCGGCCCGGAGGTCATCGCCGAGGCCGACACGGTGATCGTCCCGGCGTCCCGCGCCGAGTACGAGCCCATGGCGCGGGTGCTGACGCCGGCCCTCAAGGCCGCGCTGGAGCTGATCCCGGCGGGCGCGCGGATCGCGTCGATCTGCACGGGCGCGTTCGTGCTCGCCGCGGCCGGCCTGCTCGACGGCCGCCCGGCCACCACGCACTGGCGCTCCGCCGAGGAGCTCCAGGAGCGGTTCCCCGAGGTCCGGGTCGACCCGTGCGTGCTCTACACCGAAGACGGCAACGTGCTGACGTCCGCCGGGGTCGCCTCCGGGATCGACCTGGTGCTGCACATGATCCGCCGCGACCACGGCGCGGCCGTCGCCAACGAGGTCGCGCGCGGCACGGTCGTGTCCCCGCACCGCGAAGGCGGCCAGGCCCAGTTCGTCCGGCGGCCGGTGCCCGAGCCGCGGACGTCGTCGACCAAGGCCGCTCGCGCGTGGGCGCTGGAGAACCTGCACCGGCCGCTGACGCTGCGCGAGCTCGCCGCCCGCGAGGCCATGAGCACCCGCACGTTCACCCGCCGCTTCCGCGAAGAGGTCGGCATCTCGGCGCTGCAATGGCTTACGCAGCAACGCGTCGAGCGCGCCCGCCAGCTCCTGGAGGAGTCGGACCTGCCGGTCGACCGCGTCGCGGCCGAAGCCGGCTTCGGCACGGCGGCGTCCCTGCGCCAGCACTTCCAGGCCGCGCTCGGCGTGTCACCGAGCGCTTACCGCGTCACGTTCCGCGGCGAACTGGCCGCGCAGGCCGGCTGAATCCCGCTGGCGTGGCCGGCATGGCTCGACGGCGCGTGGCGGCTGGTCGTCTCCCCGGACCTGGACGTGCCGCACCGGCGCGGATTGCCGTACGCGCGGCATAACCTCGTGCTCGGCCTCGCCGCGCTGAACAAGCACGAGATGATCCTTTGGGACGTCTGGGGCGTGATCGACGACGCCGACGCCGAACTCAGCGCGGACGAGCTGGCCGAGCTGCTCGCCGACCCGGACCTCGAGCAGCTGCGGGTGGTCTTCGAAGCCGACGACGTCCGTGTGCCGCCGGTGATCCGTTCGGTCATCCCGCCGGGGCCGGTCCCGGTCGAGGTGGTGCTGCGGTGACCAAGGTGATCCGCAGCGCCGCCAGCCGCGCCGGGTCGGCGACCACGTCGTAGCCGGCCACCCGCTCGCCCTCGATCGTCACCAGCAACGCGAGCGTCAGCCGGCCGCGCGGGGCCACGACCACGCCGACGAAGCCGTCGATCAACGCCGGTTCCGCGAAGTGCGCCCGCTTGCCGAACACCTGCGTCTCCTCCGCCACCGCGCGGGCGCCGCGGACTTCGAGCGGCGCGCCGACCGGCAACGCGGCCGCGTCGGCGCGGCGGACGACGTCCGGGGCCAGCACCGTGAGCAGCTCGTCGAGGTCGCCGCCGCGGGCCGCGCTCAGGAAGGCGTCGACGACCCGGCGGTGCCGGGCGAGGTCGGTGGCGGGCAGGGGCGACGTGCCCCGGACGCGGTGCCGCGCGCGGCTGGCGAGCTTCTTCGCCGCCACCGGCGTGCGGTCCAGCACCGGCGCGATCCGGTCGAACGGCACGGCGAACAGGTCGTGCAGCACGAACGCGACCCGTTCGGCGGGGCCCAGCGCGTCGAGCACCACGAGCAGCGCGCGGCCCACCGAGTCGGCCAGCTCCACCTCGCCCGCCGGGTCGGCGTCGGCGGCCGGCTCGGGCAGCAGCTCGACCGGGTCCTCCCGGCGCGCCTTGCGCGAGCGCAGCGCGTCGAGGCAGACACGGGCGACGACCGTGGTCAGCCAGGCCGCGACGTTGTCGACGCCGCGCGCCCGGCTCAGCCGCAGCCACGCCTCCTGGACCGCGTCGTCCGCCTCGGTCGCCGAGCCCAGCATCCGGTGCGCCAGCCCGCGCAGCCTGCCGCGCTCGGCCTCGAACCGTTCCGCCAGCTCGTCCATCGGTCACCTTCCGCTCGCCTCAGCCGTCGCTCTCCTGACGAATCCCCGCGACCCGAGGTGACCGATGAGCTTGCTGACCCCGGCCGACCTGGGCGACTGGCGCCTGCCGAACCGCGTGGTGCTGGCGCCGACGACCCGCGCCCGCGGCCGCGTGCCCACGGACTTGCACGCCGAGTACTACGCGCAGCGTGCGGGCGCCGGGCTCGTCATCACCGAGGGGACCTGGGTGAGCGACCGGGCCGTCGGCTTCCCGGACGTGCCCGGGGTGCACACCGAGGAGCAGGTCGCCGGGTGGCGGCGGGTCACGGACGTCGTGCACGCGCTCGGCGGCCGGATCGTGCTGCAGCTGTGGCACACCGGCGCGGTGTCGCACGCGGAGTTCCTCGGCGCACGGCCGGCGGGGCCGTCCGCGGTCGATCCGGCGGAGTCCGTGCACACGCCCAGCGGCCGGCGGCCCACGGTGACGCCGCGCGAGATGAGCGCCGGCGAGATCGAGCGGACCGTCGAGGACTACCGGACGGCGGCCGTGAACGCCCGGCGCGCCGGGTTCGACGGTGTCGAGGTCGCCGCGCACGGCGTCTACCTGCTCGCGCAGTTCCTGCACCCGCGGCTGAACCGGCGCCGCGACGCGTACGGCGGTTCGGCGCGGGCCCGGCGGAAGCTGGTGCTGGACGTCGTCGGCGCCGTGGCCGGTGCCGGGATCGCCGTGGGCGTGCGGCTCGCGCCGTACTGGACCGGCGGACTGTTCACTGTGGACGATGGCGTCCGGGCCGACCTCGACGAGCTGGTCCGCGAACTGGGCTCGCTCGCTTACCTGCACCTGCGCGGGCCGGACACGGGACCGGACTTCGCCGCCTTCGCGCGCTATCGGCGGCTGTTCGACGGACCGCTGATCGTCAACAACGGCTTCGACCGGGACTCGGGAAACGCCGTGGTCGAGGCGGGGATCGCCGACGCCGTCTCGTACGCCCGGCACTTCGTCGCGAACCCGGACCTGGTGACGCGGTTCGCGCTCGGCCGCGACCTCGCCGCCGGCGACCCGGCGACGTACTACGGCGGCGGGGTCGACGGATACCTGTGTCACGGCTGATCACTCCTCCGGACACCAGAGGGCCAGCTCGCTCCCGCCCGGCTCGCGGAAGTGGAACCGCCGCCCGCCGGGGAAACCGAACGGCTCGACGGTGACCACCCCACCGGCCGCCTCGACGGCGGTGCGGGCCGCCGCGAGGTCATCCGTGCGGATCGTGACGAGGGGCGCGGGGGCTTGCGCGGCCGTGTCGGCCTGGAACCCGAAGGTGATCCCGGCCGCGCGGACGTCCGCGTACTCCGGGCCGTACGGCGTGACCGCCCACCCGAACGCGTGCTCGAAGAACCGGCCCGACGCCGCGGACGACGTGGACGGGAATTCGACGAAGTCGACTTCGTACATGCCGCCGACGCTAGCGGCGACCACCGACAAAATCGGCCGGATGGCCATTCGTCCACGACCGGACGACCGATGTGACGAGGCCGGCGGCCCGCGAAGCTCGTCCCATGAACACGAGCACGAAGATGATCGGCGTCGGCGCGGCACTGGTGGTCACCCTGACCGGGTGCGGTCTCAAGGAAGGCATCGACGAGAACGCGAACGGGCACGTCAAGACCGTCGGCTACGACAGTGGCGCGGACGGCAAGAAGAACCAGGACGCGCGGCTGCCGGGCTGGGTGCCGGACCAGGCGAAGGGGGTCACCGAGGTCATCCGGACCACGGGATCCGAGCGGCTCCTGAAGTTCACGACCGCGGCACTGCCGCCGACCTGCGTGCTGGGCGCGCCCACGAAGACGGCGGCCACGCTGACCGCCGACTGGTGGCCGCGCGGCGCGGAGACCCGGACCGACCGGATCTGCGAGGACTGGCACGTCTTCGCCGCCGACGGCGCGGTCTTCGCCTACAAGCCGGAGACGATCGAGCAGAAGCCGTGACTCAGGCGGGGCGGCCCGCGCCCGCGTAGTCGTCGCCCTTCGAGTGGTACGTGTGGATCTGGATGGCCTGACCCTCGGTCGGCGCGTTGATCATCAAGCCGTTGCCGAGGTACAGGCCGACGTGGTGGATGCGGGTCGCCGGGCTGCCGTAGAACACCAGGTCGCCCAGGCGCGGCTCCTGAGACGGCGGGACCGCCGGGATCGCGCGGAACTGGCTGTCCGCCGTGCGCGGCAGCGCGACACCCGCGCTGTCGTACGACGCCTTCGTCAGGCCCGAGCAGTCGAAGCCGGCCGCGCCCGCGTCCGGGCCGTTGCCGCCCCAGACGTACGGGAGGCCGAGCTGGCCGAGGGCGAACCGGGCCGCCTGGACCGACGGGGTGCCCGCGCGGGCCGGGTCGAGCGAGAGCGTCGCGTACAGCTGGGCCGTGCCGAGCACGCGCTGGCGGAACAGCTCCGCCTCGCCGCCCGGGTGGTAGCTCGCGATCGCCTTCCACCAGCCCGCGCCGGCGCCGAGGTCGGTGCCGCCCGCGCAGAGCGACCGGCCGGCCGCGACCGACGCCGAGCTGGGGTCGTCCGCGGCAGGCTTCGCGACGCCCGGGATGCTCGCGCCGTACTTCTTGAACTGCGCCGCCGACAGCCCGAGCAGGCTCCCGCCGCCGCGGCCGTGGTTCGACGCGGCCGAGCCGACGCCGGCGAGCGTGACCCACGACAGGTGGCACGACGGGTCTTCGCCGCGCAGCGCCAGCTCGCCGTTGGCGTAGCCGATGAGCGCGTTCGCGGGGATGTCGAGGGGGCCGGCCAGCTGGTCGGCCCACTGCTGCAGCGGGGTCTTGCCGCCCGCGCCGGACGCGCCCTGACCCGGTTCCTGGGCCTTCACCGGTGCGCTCACTTCGAGGACCGACGGGCCCGACGCCGCGCCGGCGGCCGTCGGCAGCGGCGGTGCGGCGGCCGGTGCGGGCTCCGGGGTGCGGTCCGCCAGCAGCCAGCCCGCCGTGACCAGCCCGGCGACGAGCGGGAGCGCGACGAGGCCGCGCAGGGCCGCACCACGAGCCCAGGAAGTCGGCTTGGTCGTCACGGGGTCCAACTTAGAAGAGCGCACCTCTGTGTGAACGAGCGAGCGGCTTGCACGTTAGGGGGACTCCCATATGGTGGGCACATGCCTGAGATCGACGCCGCCCGCCTGAGCGCGGCGCTCAAGGACCGCTACGCGAAGATCGACGTCGTCGACACGACCGGGTCCACCAACGCCGACCTGCGCAAAGCCGTCGACGACGGCGCCGCGGACCGGACAGTGCTGCTGGCCGAGACGCAGACCGCGGGGGTCGGCAGGCGCGCCCGGACCTGGAGTTCGCCGAAGGGCGCGGGGCTGTACCTGAGCGTCGCGCTGCGGCCCTCCGGCGTGTCGTTCTCGGCGCTCGGGTCACTGTCCGTCGTCGCCGGGCTCGCCGTCCGCGCGGCCGCCGCCGGTCTCGGCGTCGACGCCGTGCTGAAGTGGCCGAACGACGTCCTCATCGGCGGCGCGAAGTGCGCCGGCATCCTCGCCGAGGCCGTCGGCGGCACGGACCCGTCGATCGTGCTCGGGATCGGGCTCAACGTCCTGCCGCTCGGCGACGTCCGGCCGGGGCCGGGCGGGCTGCCCGCGACGTCGCTCGCCGAGCACGGCGCCACGACCACCGACCGCACCGACGTCGCCATCGCGCTGCTCACGGAGTTCGACGACCTCGAACGGCGCTGGCGCTACGCGGCGGGCGACCTCACCGAAGCGGGCCTGCTCGGGGACTACCGCGCCCACTGCGCGACCCTCGGCCAGGACGTCGAGGTGCAGCTGCCGGACGGGACGTCCCTCGTCGGCCGCGCCGCCGACATCGACGCCGCGGGGCAGCTCCAGGTCGACATGGCGGGCGGTCAGCGGCACACCGTGTTCGCGGGTGACGTGGTGCACGTCCGCCCGGCCTGAAAGTTTGGGGCGTTGCACGTACCGGCCAGGCGTCTCGCCGGTACGGTGGGACGACACCGCCGCACCGACCTTGGGAGCGTCCGCCGTGGCTTATCCGGACGATTTGCTCAGCGAGCAAGAGCACGTCGTGGTGCACAGTCACCCGCACTTCAAGATGCTGATCTTCCCGACGCTCGCGCTGCTGGTCACCCTGGGCGCGGGCACCTGGCTCGCGATCCTCGCGAGGGACGCCGGCTCGCCGTGGAACACGGTCGGGCTGATCGCCATCGGGGTGGTCGCTCTCGTGCTGGTCGTGTGGCTGTTCCTCACGCCGTTCGTGCGCTGGCGCACCACCCACTTCATCGTGACGACCGACCGCCTCATCGCCCGTGAGGGTGTGCTGAAGCGCACCGGCATCGACATCCCGATGAGCCGCATCAACAGCGTCCAGTTCGAGCACGGCCTGCTCGACCGGGTCTTCGGCTGCGGCACGCTGATCATCGAGTCGGCGTCGCACGAGCCGCTGCGGTTCGAGGACATCCCGCACGTCGAGCGGGTGCACACGGTGATCTACCGCGAGGTCAACGACAACCCGAACGACGACTACCACGCGCCGGCGCCCCAGCAGACCGAGCCGTTGCCGCCGCAACCGCGCGGCGACCGACGACGCTGATGGGCACGCGTGAACTGGGCCTGCCGGAACGGGTCCCCGCCACGGGTGAGTTGCCGGAGCGGGTCACGATCTGGGAGGTCGGCCCGCGGGACGGCCTCCAGAACGAGAAGACGATCGTCCCGGTCGAGGTCAAGCTGGAGTTCCTCGACCGGCTCGCCGCCGCGGGCCTGACGACGCTGGAGGCGACCAGCTTCGTGCACCCGAAGTGGGTGCCGCAGCTGGCCGACGCCGAGCGGCTGCTGGCCGGGCTGGACCGCCGCGACGGCGTCCGCTACCCGGTGCTGGTGCCGAACGAGCGCGGCCTGGACCGCGCGCTCGAAGCCGGCGTCGAGCACATCGCGATCTTCGCGAGCGCGACGGAGACGTTCGCGCGCAAGAACCTCAACTCCTCGCTCGACGAGCAGTTCGCGATGTTCGAGCCGGTGGTCACGCGGGCCCGCGAGGCCGGGCTGGACGTCCGTGGCTACCTGTCGATGTGCTTCGGCGACCCGTGGGAAGGCGTCGTGCCGGCGAAGCAGGTCGCCGACGCGGGCCGCCGGCTGCTGGAGCTGGGCTGCACGCAGCTCTCACTCGGCGACACCATCGGCGTCGCGACGGCGGGGCAGGTCGAGACGCTGATCGGGCTGTTCGGCGATGTCGGTACTTTGGCCGTGCACTTCCACGACACCTACGGTCAGGCTCTGGCCAACACCCTCGCGGCGCTCCGATGTGGAGTGTCTACTGTGGATTCGTCGGCGGGCGGCCTCGGCGGCTGCCCGTACGCCGAGTCGGCCACCGGCAACCTCGCCACCGAGGACCTCGTGTGGATGCTGGACGGGCTCGGCGTCGCCCACGGCGTCGACCTGGCCGCCCTGGTGGCGACCAGTACGTGGATGGCGGGACAGCTCGGCCGCCCGAGCCCGTCCCGGGTGGTCGCCGCGCTGAGCTGACCTCGGTTGACCCGGCTGTGGCGGGGTGCGGTATCAAGGGGGACCGGCAGCGCCGCGGCCGCGTCGAAGAGTTCTGTGCCCGTGGGCACCGACCGAGCCGGAGGATGGGTGTGACCGAGCCTTCCGAGGCGGGCTCCGAGCCGGTCGAGGTCGACCTCGACCCGGATCTGGATACCGGGCCGATCCAGCTGCCCGGCTACGGCCTGACGGACTCGGGCGCGTTCGAAGAGGCGCCGACGCCGCCTTCGGGCAGCCCCGCGCCGTGGCCGCACGCGGTGTCGCCGCTGCTGCCGCCGTACCCGCTGCCCCCGGCCCCGCCGGCACCCGCCGGCCCGCCACCGCCGGTCGCGGGCCCGCCGATGAGCCCGGGCTCGCCCACGCCGCTGCCGCCGCTCGGCTCGCCGCGCACGGAACGGGAAAGCGTCGTCGCGCTGTTCCTGGTCCACATGTTCCCGATCGGGCACCTGCCGATCGCGATGGACAAGCCCGCGTTGCAGCTGCCGCTGCCCGACGACCCGGACGGCTTCCCGCCCAACGACCACCCGGACGCCCGGCTGATCTTCGACGACCAGGCCCTCACCAACGTCACCGCCGGGTTCCGCCGGTCGCCGACCGCGGCGCCGCTGCCGGTCCCGCGGTACGTCACCGCGGACTACGTGCCGTACGCGCACGCGACGCAGGCCGTGTGGATCCGCCGGTTCGTCCTCGGCGACGGCCCGCTCGGGCCCGAGTACGCCTGGCCGCCGGGTGAGCAGTACCCCGACGGCAGCCTGTACCGCGCGGTGCCGGTGATGGTCCCGGTCGACACCGTGCTCGACCGCTTCGGACCGGCGTACGGGCGCGTTTTCGCCGCCGACGGCACGCCGTTCGGGGAACGCTCGCTGCCACCGGGCACGCGCGACGCCGAGTACCGGCGGTACGTCGTGGTGCGCAAGGTGCCCATGTGGCGCTCGGAATCGGCGCACTGGTTCGGTCAGGTCGGCGGTGGCACCCGGTACCGGGCCCTGCTGGGAGCGGACGAACTCGTCACCCTCGGCTACCTGGCCGAGGCCAAGGGGGAGGACGCATGAACACGCAGTCGATCCAGCGCTGGCTCGGCGTGCTGGGGGTGCCGACCGAGGTCGTCTCGCTCGGCGCCGAGGTCGACAACGCCTGGTGCCTGATGCAGGGCGAAGACGGGGCGTGGGAGGTGTTCTGGCGCGAACAGGGCAACCGCTACGACTGGGCCCGGTTCACCAGCGAACAGGTCGCGTGCCACTACCTCTTCGGCCGGCTGGCCTGGGCGCAGGTCGCCCGCGGCGCCGTCGGCCTGCTGCCGGGCAAGTAGAAGTCCGTGAATGCCACATTGAGGGACACTTGGTCCCTCAATGTGGCATTCACGGCTTTGAGGCTCAGGACACGGCGTAGGTGAAGACGTGCGCGGCGCCGGCGCCGGTGGACGTCGGCAGGGTGATGCTGCGGACCTGCTTGGCCGGGTCCAGGACGATCGGCGCCGTCGCGAACAGGTACGACGTGTACGGCCGCGACAGCCGGAACATGTACCGCGGGAACGCGGAGTTCACGTACGGCACTTGCGCGACGACGGTGTTCCCGAACTGCGGGGTCTCCGTGCCGCCCTGGAGCAGCCACTCCGACAGGCCCAGCGCGCCCTGCTGCGTCGAGCCGTCGGTATAGGTGACGGTGACGCTGCCCTGCGCGTCACCGCCGGTCGCCGAGCCGAGGAACGACAGCTTCGTCGCGCCCGCCGGAGCCTGGACCGCAAGCGTTTGCCCCGCGGCGATCACGTTGTCCGGTGAGCCGGCCGGGCTCGACGGCCAGGTGAACTCCCGCACCTTCTCGCCCGGCTTGACGCCGCTCTTGGCCAGGCCCTGGGCTGAATAGGCGAACTGGCCGGGGTAGAGGTCCGTCTCGCCGAAGTCGCCGTACTGGACGAACCGGTCGTCCGTGACGCCGACGTTCGTGTTCGCCGCCTGCATCGTCCCCGGCTTCCCGACGGTCACCGGCAGGTACGACGGCAGCTGCCCGCCGAACTCCACCGGCACGCTCGCGTAGGCGTCCGGCGTCCCGGCCGCGGCGGTGACCTTCACCTGCTGCGACGCCGTGCCGTGAGCGCCCACCGTGAGCGTCCCGCTCGACGGCGTCACGGTAATCCCGGCCGGCGGCTTGGCGTGCCAGGTCACCTGGCCCGACCCGGTGATGCCCTCCGCCGTCACGGTGGCCGCCGTCGCCGCACCACCGGGCGCGACGACGATCCGGCCCGGGCCGACGCGGCCGCGCACCGGCACCTCGCCGTCGCGGAAGGACGGCGGAGCGTCCGAAGCGCCGGAACCCCACGACGTCGGCGACGCGCCGAGCGTGAAGTCCAGCCGGCCGCCGTTCACCGCGAACGACTCCGGCAGCCACGGCTTCGTGCTCGCCTTCCCGTTCACCTTCAGGCTCTTCACGTACTTCACCGAGCTGGACGCGCCGGGCGCGGTGATCGTGAGCCGCTGCCCGGTCGCCCGGGTGAGCGTGATCTTCGGGAACATCGGGCTGGCCAGCACCATCTCGGCGCGCCCCGGCGCCTCCGGGTACATGCCGAGCGCGGCGAAGACGTACCACGCCGACGTCGCGCCGAGGTCGTCGTTGCCGGGCAGGCCGTCCTCCGTCGGCTTGAACAGCAGCTCCGCCGAGCGGCGCACGATGTCCTGCGTCTTCGACGGCGCGCCCGCGTAGGCGTACTCCCACGGCACCTCGAACGACGGCTCGTTCGACATGAACGCGTACGGCGAACTGGCGTCGCTGTTCAGCTTGGTGAAGAAGAAGTCGAGGCGCTTCTTGACGGCGTCGTCGCCGCCCATCGCGTCGAAGAGGCCGCGGACGTTGTACGGCACCATCCACGTGTACTGCGCCGCGTTCCCTTCCTGGTAGCGCATTTCCTGGTACTCCGCGGGATCGAACGGCGAGAGGAACTGGCCGTCGCGCATCCGGGTCTGCAGGTAGCCGGTGGCCGGGTTGTAGACGTTTTCCCAGTACTGCGCGCGGGTCATGAACTGCTGGTAGGTGTTCTTCTGGCCGAGCCGCTGCGCCAGCTGCGCGATGCCGAAGTCGGCAGTCGTGTCTTCGAGCATGTCGGAGACGTTGTTCGGGTGGTAGCCCAGTGTCTGGTAGTCGGACAGACCGGGGCGTTCGAGGGCGCGTTCACCGGCCTGCTGGACGCGGGTGGCGCCGGTGACCATCGACTTCAACGCCTGCGCGGCGTCGAAGTCCGTGGCGCCGAAGGCGTACGTGCTGGCGATGATCGAGTGGTAGGGGTCGCCGCCCATCACACCCATGAAGTCGTTGTTCTGCGACCAGCGGTCCCAGACGCCGCCGGCCTGGTTCGCCTGGTTGAGCATGGACTGCGCCATGTCGGCGGCCTCGTGCGGCGCGAGCATCGACAGCAGCTGGACCTCGTCGCGGTAGGTGTCCCAGCCGGAGAAGTTCGCGTACTGCGCGTGGCCCGGTTTGGCGCGGTGGATCGCCTTGTCGAAGCCGGGGTAACGACCGTCCACATCGGAGAAGACGTTCGGTTGCAGGAGCGTGTGGTAGAGCGCGGTGTAGAAGGTGCGCGTGGCCGCGTCCGTGCCGCCTTCGACGGCGATCTGGTTCAGGCGCGCGTTCCAGCTCTGGCGGGCCTTGGCCTTGACGGTGTCGAAGGAGTCCTGGCGCTGCTCGGTCTTCGCGTTGAGCCGCGCACCGTTGGCGTCCACATAGGACAGTCCAACGCGGACCTGGACCGGCTTGGCCGGGTCGAAGCTCAGGTAGGCGCCCGCGCCGCCGTCGGGGGTGACGACCTGCTTGTCCCAGGTGTCCTTGCTCAGGTCGCCGCCGCGGGCGGTGGTCGCACCCGGCGTCACGGCGGCGTTCTGCCAGGTGCCGGACGTCGTGAACGGCTGGTCGAAGGAGGCGGTGAAATAGACCTTGTAGGTGTTGGGGCCGCGGCAGAAGTGCCCGCTCGACACCCAGCCTTCGACGGTCCGCGTGGCCGGGTCGACCGTCACGGACGCATCGTCGCTGCCCATCGCGGACTGGGCGACGTCGATCAGGAGGGTCGCGGGGGAGTTCTTCGGGAAGGTGAACCGGCCGAGGCCGGAGCGCTGCGTCGCGGTCAGCTCGGTGGTGATGCCGGAGCCGGTGGTGACCTTGTAGTAGCCGGGGGACGCGGACTCGTCGGCGTGGCTGAAGGTGGGGAAGTACCGGGTGGCGTCGACCGCGGGCGACGTCGTGATGTTCCCGGCGAATGGCAAGAACGGGATGTCGCCGGCCGCACCGCCGCAGCCGGCGCCGTTGAAGTGGGTGAGGCTGAAGCCGCGGAGCTTGTTCTCTTCCCAGGCGTAACCGCCGTCGCGGTCGCGGGCGTAGTACCGGCCCTGCCCGGCGGGCGGCTTGGGCTGCAGGGGCGTGTCGGGGCTCCACTGGACCATGCCGAAGGGGACGTCGGCGCCGGGGAAGGTGTCGCCGGCGTAGGTGTTGGTCTCGGGCGTGTCGCCGGCCTTGGCGCCGACGAAGGGATTGACGTAGGCGGCGAGGTCCTTGGCGTGGTCGGGCTCGGCGTAGGCGGGGGTGGCCACGGCTGTGATGAGGGGAACGATCAAAGCCGCGGTGACGACTCTGCGCATGCTCTTCCTCCCGGGGTGAGCGGGTCACCGCAGGGGTTGACAACGTTGTCAGAAAGCAGGGGTGACCCGGCGAGCACTGGGAGTGAATCACCGGCGGTTCAGGCCGGTCAAGAAGTGCCCGCCAAGCGGCCTATCCCGTCAAGTCGTTCCGAGGCGAATCGACTGCGGGCAGAGTTCACCGACGAGCTGTACGACGGGTACCGCTACCTGGCGAGGACGATCAACTACCGCGCCAAACAGTTCCTGGAGATGGTCAACTCTGCACAGCGGTGTCGGAGCCGCCCCTCGCTTCGTGAGCGCGACGCGTCGGACGGCTTCACCAGGCTTTGGTAGGAGAAGAAGCTCGATCGAAGCGTCCGTTCTGCGCTCCGAGTACGCCCCCGCTGTCACCGACGCCGAGCGGGACACCGCGCGCCGACGTCTCATCGAGCACGGCTTCGACGTGGGAAGGATCTCCTGAACAGAGCCCGGGTCAACGCTTGAGGATCCCCAGCACGTCGTCGTGCAGGAGGCCGTTCGTCGACAGTGCGCTTCCGTTGTCGTAGCGGCCCGCGCCGTCCAGGTCCGAGAAGCGGCCGCCCGCTTCCGTGACGATCACCTGCGCCGCCGCGACGTCCCACGGGTTCACGATGCACTCGGCCGCGACGTCCATCGCGCCCTCCGCGACCAGGACGTGCTGCCAGAAGTCGCCGAACGCGCGGGACTCCCAGCACGCGTCGAGCAGGTCCAGGTACTTCTCACGCGAGTGGTACTCACGCCACGAGTTCACGTCCGTGGTGGACACGTAGGCGTCCGAAAGGGAGGAAACGCCGGAAACCGACAGCTGCCGGGTCCCGGCAGAGTCCGAAGAGAACGCTCCCGAACCCGTAGCCGCCCACCAGCGGCGGCCCAGCAGGGGCGCGCAAATCATGCCGACGACCGGGTCGCCGTCGACCACCAGGGCGATCAGGGTCGCCCAAACGGGTACACCCCGCAGGAAGTTCTTGGTGCCGTCGATCGGGTCGAGCACCCAGGCCCGGCCGGTCGCGGCCGAGCCGCCGCGCTCCTCGCCGAGCACGGCGTCTTCCGGCCGCTCCGCAGCCAGCACCGCGCGGATCGCGTCTTCGACGGCGGTGTCCGCGTCGGTCACCGGGGTGCGGTCGGGTTTGCGCTCCACCCTCAGGTCCAGGGCGCGGAAGCGCGCCGTCGTGATCGCGTCGGCGGCGTCAGCCAGCCGGGTGGCGAGGGCCAGATCATCTCCGTAGCCAGGCACGGTCACGATGGTTTCACGCCTCCCCGCCGTAGAGTTGGCCAGGTGAGCATGGTCCTACTCGCCGAAGACGATCCGGCTATCGCCGAACCGCTCTCCCGCGCCCTCGAACGTGAGGGATACGAGATCCACGTCGTCACCGACGGCCCTTCGGTGCTCGACGCCACCGCCGCCCAGCGCGTCGACCTGCTCGTCCTGGACCTGGGGCTGCCCGGGATGGACGGGCTGGAGGTCTGCCGGCGCCTCCGGGCCAACGGCACCGAGCTGCCCGTCCTGATGCTCACGGCCCGAACCGACGAGGTCGACTTCGTCGTCGGCCTCGACGCGGGGGCCGACGACTACGTCGCCAAGCCGTTCCGGCTGGCCGAGCTCCTCGCCCGGATCCGCGCGCTGCTGCGCCGCCGGGTGCCCGAGGTGCTCGAGGCCGGCGGGGTCCGGATGGACCTCGGCGCCCGGCTCGTGACCGTCGACCTGCACGAGGTGCAGCTGGCGAACAAGGAGTTCGAGCTGCTGCGCGTCCTGATGACCCGCGCCGGGCAGGTCGTCAGCCGGGACGAGATCCTCGCCGAGGTGTGGAACGACCTCGAGTCGAAGACGTCCAAGACGCTCGACATGCACATGTCGTGGCTGCGGCGGAAGCTCGCCATCGCCGCCGACGAGGCCGCCGGGCGCACCAGCAAGACCCACGACGGCGAACGGCGGATCGCCACGGTCCGCGGCGTCGGCTTCCGCTTCAACGCCGAATAAGCCGTGCGCCGCCGCATCCTGCTGGCCATCCTCCTCGCCGTCGCGGTCACCGCGGCGGTGCTCGGCATCCCGCTGGGCATCGTGGCGAGCTGGCAGATCGAGTCGAGCTACCGCGAGACGCTCGCGGAAAACGCGCGCGCCGCGGCGGCGATCCTCGACACCGAGATCGCGAACGGCCAGGACATCGACCTCGACCAGGTGCGGGCCGCGGTCCCGGTCAACGGCCTGCTGACCGTCCGCGCCAGCAACCAGATCGAGAAGCGCTACGGCAGCGACCCTGGCGCCGACACCGTCACCGAGACGGCCGACCTGGCCCGCGACGGCAAGGTCGAGATCGCCGTCCCGGCCGGCCCGATGCACGAGCGGCAGACGACGGTGACGCTCGTCGTCATCCTGTTGGTGCTGCTGTCGATCACCACCGGCGCGGTGGTGGCGCTGGTGACGGCGCGGCGGCTGGCCAAGCCGCTGCGGCACGTCGCCGAACGCGCGTCGCGGCTCGGCGGCGGCGACTTCCGGCCCGACCCCAGCCGCTACGGCGTCGGCGAGCTCGACATGGTCGCCGAGGCGCTGGACGCGTCCGGCACCGCGCTCGCCCAGCTCGTCCAGCGGGAACGGCAGCTGGTCGGGGACGTCTCGCACCAGCTGCGCAGCCGGCTGACGGCGTTGCAGCTGCGGCTCGAACCGCTCACCGTCCACCCGGACGGCGAAGTGGCCGACGAGTCGAAGGCGGCCCAGGAGCAGGCGGACAGGCTCGCCGAGGCGCTCGAAGGGCTGCTGGCGGCCGCGCGCGCCGCGCGTGAGGTCGGCGCCGAACCCGTCGACCTGCCGAACCAGCTGCCCAAGATGGCGCAGGAGTGGCGCGAGCTGCTCCGCTCGGAGGGCCGCAACCTGCGGATGCGCGTCGCCGACGGCCTGATGGCGCGGGCCACGCCCGGGCGCCTGCGCGAGGTCATCGGCGTCCTGCTGGACAACGCGCTGCGCCACGGCTCGGGCACGGTGAGCGTGGTCGCCCGCCGCGGTGACGCCGAGGGCACGGTGGTCGTCGAGGTCAGCGACACCGGTTCCGGCGTCCCTGACGAGCTGGCCCCGCACATCTTCGAACGCGGTTTCTCCGGCGGTGGCTCCACCGGCGTCGGGCTGGCGCTGGCCCGGGCCCTGGTCGAGGCCGACGGCGGCCGGCTCGAGCTGTCGAACCGCCGTCCGGCCGTGTTCAGCCTGTTCCTCAAGGTCCCCAAGCCGAGCGACGTCCCCGAGGTGCGCTGGCCCGCCGAGCGCGTCCCGCGTTAACCGATGTCGGCCGTCACGAGCAGGACGAACCCGGCTCGCGCGGGCATGCCGAGGCTCGTCCACAGCTGGGCCGGATCGGTCGCGCCCAGCTCCACCCGCAGCGGCGATTCCGCGCTGAGGACGGCGTTCAGCGCGGCGTCGAGCAGGTCGTGCTCCTCCCGGACCGCCCCGGCCCGTGCGGTGACGAGGTAGGAAAGCGCGCAGCGCCGGGCCGCGCGCTTCCCCTCCCTCTCTTCTTCCGCCCCGACGGCGTCGCGCAGCGCGAAGAGGAACAGCTCCACGCTCCGTACCTGCGACTCCGTCTGCCAGGTCGGTTTCGGCGGATCGAGCCGGATCTGCGTCCCCGCGGGCAGGCAGGGTCGCAGCAGCTGGCACAAGGCGTCGTCGACCTGGGCGATCATGGGTCAGATCAGCCCTTCGCGGAGGGCGTAGGCGACCGCGTGCGACCGGTTGCGCAGCTGGAACCGGTTGGTCACGTCGTGCAGGATGCTCTTCACCGTGCGCTGCGAGTAGCTCAGCCGGTCGGCGATCTCCTGCGTCGAATACCCGGCCGCGACCAGGCGCAGCACCTCCGTCTCGCGGTTGCTCATGCCGCCCGCGGACAGGCCGCGCGGCTCGAGCACCTGGCGCTGCAGACGGGACACCCGGTTCAGCAGCCGGCCGAGCAGGTCCGGCGGCAGGGCGCCCTCGCCGGCCGCGGCGGCCTTGATCAGCCGGACGAGCACCTCCGGGCCGGCGTCGGCGCGGCGGGCGACCGCGCAGACGCCGTGCTCGACGGCGCCCAGGACCTCGTTGTCGTCGACCTCGCCCGCGACCAGCACGATCCGGGTGAAACCCTGGTGGTGCAGCGCGGACAGCAGCCGGGTCATCGGCTCGTCGAGCCGGTCGGCGACCAGCAGCGCGACCCCGGCCGACGCCGCCGGGTCCCCGTCCACCACCCGGACGTCGGCACGCGAACGCAGCGCCACGCAGACGCCGTTGTGCAGGATCGGATCGGTGGCACGCACCACCACCGGCGTCCGGTCGGATTCGAACATCGCCCCCCATTCCCCTCGCACGGTGCAGGCCTCCAGCCTGCCCGCCGGGGTGTCCCGGGCGCATGGGACCGGTGTCCCGATTGTCGCCCGGGTCAGGGGAGCCCGAGGCCGGCTTCGCGGGCCCGGACGATCGCCTCGGCCCGGTCCGCGACGTGCAGCTTGGCGAAGACGTTCGAGATGTGGTTGCGCACCGTTTTCGGGCTCAGGCACAGCATGTTCGCGATGACGCCGTTGTTGTGCCCGGCCGCGATGAGCGAGAGCACTTCGCGCTCGCGCCCGGTCAGCTCCGGGAACACCGGGTCGCTGATCGGCGGCGGCTGGCTGAAGAAGCCGAGGACGCGGTTGGCGATGTCGGGCCCGAAGATCGCCTCGCCACGCGCCACCGCGCGCACGGCCCGCACGATCTCGTCCGGCTCGGCGTCCTTGAGCAGGTAACCGCGGGCGCCGGCGCGCATCGCCGCGAAGACCGACTCGCTCTCGTCGGCCATCGTCAGCATCAGCACGCCGGCGTCCGGGCGCTCGGCCACGATGTGCCGGGTCGCCTGGATCCCGGACAGGTCGGGCAGGTGCAGGTCCATCACCACGACGTCCGGGCGCAGCGCCGCGGCCGCGCTGATCGCGTTCGCGCCGCTCGCCGCCTCGCCCGCGACCTCGATGCCGGGCTCGTTGGCCAGCAGCGTGCACACGCCGAAGCGGAACAGCGGGTGGTCGTCCACGACGAGGACGCGCAAGCTGCCGGCCACCCGCCTCACCTCCCCGCCGTCACCCCCGGTAAGGGTAGGTGAACGCGGCCGCGTTCTCACGCGCCCAGCCGGCGAAGGTCAGCGGCGGCCGGCCGAGCAGCCGCTCGACGGTGCCGAAGACGACGTGCTCGTGATCGGCGGACGCCCGCTTCAGCGCGAAGAAGCCGTCGACGGCTTCGGCGGGCCAGCCGTACATGCGCGTCATGCGTTGGCGGGCCGCGCTTTCCGGCTCTTCGACGTACTCGATCTCGCGGCCGAGCGCGTCCGACAGGATCGCGACCTGCCGTTCGGTGGTAAGCGCCTCGCCGCCGGTGAGTTGGTAGGTCGCGCCTTCGTGGGCGGACGTCGTGAGCGCGAGCGTCGCGACCGCGGCGATGTCCCGGACGTGCACCAGCGCGGACGCCGGGTCGCCTTCGGGCACGTACACGGCGTTCTCCTCGCGAATCGTGCGCAGCCAGGCGAAGCGGTTGTCCATGAACGCGCCGGGCCGCAGGATCGTCCACGCCGGACCGGCTTCGCGCACGGCCTGCTCGGCTTCGGCGTGGGCCAGCGTGATCGGATCCGGCTGTCCGAAGTGGACACCAGTGGTGGACAGCTTGACGAGGTGGGTGGCACCGGCCCGGGCGGCGGCCTGCGCGACCGCCGGTTCGTGGTGGGCCCCTTGGGTCAGCACGAAGACGCGGTCCACGCCGTCGAGCAGCGCGGGCAGGTCGGCGGTGTCGAGGTCGGCCTGGACGACGTCGGCGCGCGGGTCGATCCGGGCCTTGGCCGGGTCGCGCGTCAGCGCGCGGACCGCGGCACCGGCGTCGAGCAGGGCGGGGACGAGGGCGCGGCCGACTTTGCCGGTGGCGCCGAGGACGAAGATCATCGGGGTTTCTCCTAGTGGTGGTCGCGGAGCGGCACGTGCGGGAGCGCGAACGCCGTGAGCAGGGCGAGCGCGAGCACGGGCAGCAGGGTGAGGAACACGCCGTGGGTCGCGTGGGCGGGACCGGCGGGCAGGCCGGCGGTGAAGACGGCGCCGAGCGCGACCGGGCCGAGCGCCGAGCCGAGCGCGCGGGCGAGGTTGACGGTCGCGGACACCGCGCCGAGGTCCGCGCGGGGCGCGGTGTTCTGCGTGGCCACGGCGAGGACCTGCATGTTCAGCCCGGCCGCGAGCCCGAAGACGACGAGGCAGCCGAGGACCGGCGCGAGCGGGCTGTGCTCGTCCAGCGTCGTCAGGCCGAGCATCGCGAGCAGGCCGAGCGCCATGCTCAGCCGCGGTGCCCAGCGGTAGTGGCCGGTGCGGGCGATGACCCGGCTGGCGACGACGGAGGAGACGGCCACGGCGAGCGTCATCGGCACCAGCAGCAGGCCGCCTTCCGCCGGACCCGCGCCGATCTGCAGGAAGACCGCGATGTAGTTGATCGAGCCGAGGAAGGCGAACCCGGCGGGCACGCTCAGCAGGACGGCCACGGTGAACGTCCGGTCGCGGAACAGCGGCAACGGCAGCACGGGGGCTTTCGCGCGCCGTTCGACGACTACGAAGGCGACGGCCGCCGCGATCCCGAGGCTGATCGACCACGGCGTGAGCAGGGTGAACCCGGTGATCGTCACGCCGAGGAGAGCGACGCCGGCGAAGTCGAACGGCGCCTCGCGGCGACGTCTCGGCAGTTCGAGGTTGAGCAGCAAGGCGACGGCGACCAGCCCGAGCGGCAGGTTGACCAGGAAGATCGACCGCCACCCGGTCAGGCCGGTGAGCACCCCGCCGACGACCGGACCCGCGAGCGAGGCGACGGCGAAGCAGATCGAGAACCACCCGAAGTACTTCGCGCCTTCGCGAGGCGTGAACATCTCGCCGAGCGAAGCGCCGACAGAGACGAAGAGACCTCCGGAGCCGGCGCCCTGCAGGACGCGGCCGGCGACCAGCAGGCCGGCCGACGGCGCCAGGCCGCAGGCGAGCGAGCCGAGCAGGAAGAGGGCGAGCGCGCCCAGGAGCACACGTTTGCGCCCGAAGACGTCACCGAGCTTGCCGTAGAGCGGCGCGGTGACGCTCCCGGCGAGCAGGTAGGCGGTGGTGACCCAGGCGTAGGCCCCGGTCCCGCCGAACTCGGCGGCGATCCGCGGCAGGGCGGTGGCGACGACCTGAGCGTCGAGCATCGCGAGGAAAACGGACAGGAACAGCCCGACTAGGGCCGGTTTTTTGACATGTTTCAGTTGGGCGCGCGAAGGCGCGGTTGTGATCAAGGGATGTCCTCGTGAAGAAGGGACGAGAGATGTCCGGACGCGTCGGAAAACGCGTCCCGTCGAGTCGGGAAAAGGCTCCATCGTCACCCGCGGACGGGTGCGACCTCTTCGCGCTCGGAAACCACCTCGAATCGTCCCGCTCGCCCGGCCGAACCCGGACGGCGTCCTCACGAAGGAACACTGACAGAGTTGACTGTAGACAACTACATGTCAGGAGACAAGTACTTTTCGGAGAGCGCTCAGCGCAGGCGGGTCACGTCGCCGTTGTCGCGCCGGCGCTCGCCCAGCTCGTCCGGGAAGACCCACTTCTTGAAGCCCCAGAAGCGGAAGAACATCGCCAGCAGCATGCCGATGATCGACCCGCTCGCGAAGTCCGCGACCTCCATCACCAGCCGCGTCACGTGCGGGACTTCGAGGTCCAGCACGTACCGCGAGACGTACAGCGGGATCAGGTTCACCACGACGGCGACGCCGCTGATCACGAAGAACAGCGCGGCCTCGTGGGTGCGTTCCCGGCCGCCGCGGGTGCGGAACGACCACTCGCGGTTGAGGATGTACGACACGATCGTCGCGACGATGATCGCGATCGCCTTCGCCGTGGTCGGTTTCGACTCCAGCACGCTCAGCTTGAGGAAGTACCAGACGCCGTTGTCGACCACGAACGTCGTGCCGCCCACGATCGCGAACTTCAGCAGCTCCCGGTGCTTGATCAGCACCGAACGCAGTGGCTCCGGCGTGCGCTTGAGCACGGTCTCCACAACGGTCACACGACCCAGTCTAGGAGCACACCGCCGTGACCTGTGGTTCAGGCGGCCTTGCTGCCGTGAATGTCCGGATCCTCCGCGGCTTCGGCGGCCACGGCAACGGTGCGGGCGTCCTCGTCCGGGAAGACCCACTTCTTGAACGCCCACCAGCGGAACACGGTGCCGAGCAGGGTGCCGATGATGATGCCGCTGACGAAGTCGGCCACTTCGACGCCGAGCGGGGAGAGCTGCGGCGCCTGCAGGTGGAGGACGTACCGCGAGAACCACTGCGGCAGCGCGTTCAGGCCCAGCGCGATCCCGCTGATCAGGAAGAACAGCGCGGCCTCGTGGTGGCGCTCGCGGCCGCCGCGGGTGCGGAACGACCACTCGCGGTTGGCGACGTAGGAAAAGATCGTCGCGACCAGGACGCCGATCATCAGCGCCGTGACCGGGTGGGTCCGCAGCACGGTGAACTTCAAGCCGTAGTTGACGGACATCGTGATCACGAAGCTGATCCCGCCGACAACGGCGAAGCGGAGGAGCTCGCGATGCTTTTTCAGCAGCTCGCGCACCGCGCGGACGCTACCCGGTCAACCAGCCGAAAGCCCTTTCGGGGGTGACCGTCGGCTGCTTGTCGCCCGGTTTGCCGGGAACCGGTGGGGCGCTTGAGGACGTCGACGACGGCGGTGGGGTTTTTGTCGGTTCGGGCTCGCTCGTCGCCGGCGGCGTGCTGGACGGGGTGTGCGACGGCTTGGGCTTCGACGGCGTCGTCGTGTCTGACGTAGAAGGCACAGTGGGCGTGGTCGTCGGCGTGGTCGGCGGCCGCGGGTCCTTCCCGCACCAGTGGTGCCAGCAGCCGAAGTCGACGGTCACCGGTCCGGCCGACGCCTTGCCGAGCTGCGCGCCGATCGTGACCTGCCCGTCGTCGGGCCGGCCCTTGAGCCGCGCCCACAGGTTGACGTGCTGGCCGGGTGCCACCGAGCCGGTCGTCGTGCAGCTCGCGCCGTCGGCGGTCGGCGTGCACGGGAAGCCGCGCAGGCTCCACCACTGCCAGAGCGCGTGGTCGAAGGTGACCGTGACCGGCCGGGTCGTCTCGCCGGTGTTGCGGACGCGCACGTAGACCAGCGGGTTGCGGGTCCACGGGAACGCCGAAAGCCCGTCGCCCTGGGCTTCCAGGACCACGGCGTCCGGCGGCTGCTTCACGGTGACCTTGACGCTCACGGCGACGTTGATCTGCACGCCGGCGGTGACCGAGCCGGTCACCGTGCCGCCCGTGGCGTCCTCGTCGGCCTCGAGCCGGAAGTTGAGCGTGGCGCTCTGGCCGGGTTGCAGGCCGGCGCCCGTCTTGCACGTCACCATGCCTTCGCCACCCGGGCAGTTGACCGAGATCGGCGCGGCCGCGTCCTGCGCGAACGCCATCGGCGCGCCGCCACCGCCCGACTCGACCGCGTGCACGCCCGGCGGCAGCTTCAGGGCGGCGATCACCGGCTCGGACACGCTGCCGCCGTCGTTGCGCACGGTGATCGGCAGGCTGACGGGCCCGGCGCCGGGCTGCAATTCGACGCCGTCGGCCGGGGTCGTCGCGGACACCTTCGGCGGGGCCGGCGCGGGCGGCGCCGGTGTGGGAGCCGGCTCCGGAGCGGGGGCGGGCGCGGGCGGCGGCACGACGGGTGCGGGCGGGGGTTCCACCGGCGGCGCGGCGGGCGGCGCCGGCGGGGCCGGGGGAGCGGGTGGCGCGGGCGGGGCCGGTTTCGGCGGTGCGGGCGGCACGACGGGCTGGACGATCGGCGGCGGCACCTGGGCCGCGGCGGGGATGTCCTGCGCCCCGCCCCCGGCCGTCAGCGCGATGACGACGGCCGCGACGACCGCCGTCCCGGACGCGGCGACCCCGGCGAACTGGCGGGGGCCCGCGGCGGCGGCCCCGGCGGCCGCGCCGGCTTTGCCACCGGCGGCCGCGGCCCCGGCGGCGGCCGCACCGGCCGCGGCCGCGGTGGCCGCGCTCGCCTTGGCCGCGCCGATGGTCGCGAGGTAACCCAGCGCGGCGCCGCCCAGGACGATCGGGGCGATGATCGCGCGCAGGCCGCCGTTGACGTCGGCCAGCTCCGCGGCCAGCGCCCGGCAGTTGTCGCACTCGTCGAGGTGGCACTCCACCTGGGCGCGTTCCCGCTTGGACAGCCCGTCGCGGGTCCACGCGCCGAGCCGCTCGGCGCAGGCGCGGCAGCGTTCCTCGGCGTTCTCCTGCAGGTGGACCTGCAGGTACGCCTGCCGCAGGCCCTCACGGGCGCGGTAGGCGAGCGCGGAGACGCCGTTCGCGGTCAGCCCCAGCAGCGGCGCGACCTCGGCCGGGCTCTGCTGCTCGATCTCGGTGTGCCAGAGCACGGCCTGCCAGCGTTCGGGCAGCCGCGCGAACGCCTTCGCGGCCATCGTCCGCTCGAGCCCGGCGACGGCGGTGTCGGAGAACGGGACGGTCAGCGCCTCGGCCGCGGCCCCGCCGACCTCGCTCATGTCCTCGTTGAGGTCGACCCGGCGCTCCTTGCGCGTCCGGTCGTACGCAGTGTGGCGAAGGGCGGTCAGCAGGTACGCCCGGAAGGCGGTATCCGGTCCCTTGCCACCACGGAGCGTGTCCAGCACTTTCGCGAAGGCCTCGGACACCAGGTCGTCGGCCTCGGAGCTCGAGCGGGCCAGCTGACGGGCGAGGTTGTGCGCCGCGCCGGTGTGGCGTTCGTACAGACCGCCGTACGACGCGATCTTCCCGGCGCGGACCTCCGCGATCAGCTCGGCGTCACTCTTTCCGCTGAGATCGGCGGGAATGGTGGACACGGCACTCCTCGGTCGGCTAAGGCCTGGACCTGCCATTACAGGCGGGCCCGGGGCACGAGGCAAGTGTGACTGACCCACCCTGAGCGGTCACGTCGTGGTGGGGGTGAAGACACCGACGGCGCAAGAAAATCACCCGGCCTTCGCGAGCTTCGGAGAAAAGCTTCTTAACAAAACTGGTGAGTACGCCGTCACGGGGTACTCCGTCGACCGTCCTCATCGTGAAGCACCGAGCAAGATCGACACGGACCGGACGAAAGGGGCGGTGGCCTGTGGAAGTTCCGGCAACCGGTACGCGTTCCGGCCCCGGTGACGTTCCGTCCACCGCCGAGCGCGACCGCACCCTCCGCGCCCTGCGCGGCCGCTGGCGCACGGCGAGCCTCGCCGCGGGCTGGCGTTTCCCGAGCGACTGGGCGTTGCCCGAGGTCGACGCCGTCTGCGCGGCCGTGCTCAACAAGGGCCGCGTCGAAGCCGCCGAGATCGCGCTGGCCGGGCTGGCCCGGGCCCGCGCGGCGGCGGGCGCGGGACTCGCCGAAACCCTCGCCGACCTGGCCGCGCTGCACGCGGTGCTCGACCACGTCGGTGACGGCTTCGTCTCACCCGACGTCGACGCCACGCCGTCCCGGCTGCTCCGGGTGACGGCGCTGGCCTGGGCGGACGTCGCCACCGACCAGCTCGTGCACACCGAGGTCACCGACCCGCTGACCGGCCTGCCCTCGGCCGCCTACCTGCGGACGCGGCTGGCCGAGCTCTACCAGGCCGCCGCGGCGCGCGAGCGGCCCGCGGCCGAGGAGCACATGCTGCTGGTCGTCTCGCTGGACCTCAGCACCGTCGCCGGCTTCCCGCGGCTGACCGGGATGATCCTGGTCGCGGACGCCCTGCGGGCGGTGTTCGACAGCGGGCAGAGCGTCGCCTCGCTCGGGCCGTCGGTCGTCGCCGCGCTCGTCCAGCGCGACGACAAGGTCGCGTCCCACGGCGTCGCGCTGAGGAGGGCGTTGCACGAACGGTTGTCGGTCGACGCGCAGCTGGCGGACGCCGGTCAGGCGCGCGTCTCGGCGGTGCGGTTGCCGGCCACCCACGAATCGGCCTGCGACCTGCTGGCGCGCCTCGCGAGGGTGTAGAACACCCGGAAAGTCCGGTTCCGCCCGGACCCTTCTGACCTGGACCCGGGCCGCCATGATTTCCTGGTGCGGTGACCAGGACCGTATCCACCGACGTCGACGGCGAAGTCGCGGCCAGATCCACGCACCGATTGGCCCTGCGGAGGTCACTCGCCCGGCTGTCCGTGCGCCCGCGGTCGATCTTGATCCTGTCGGTGATCCCGCTGGTCGCGATCGGGTACGGCATCTGGGGCTGGCAGCACGACTGGGTGCTCGGCGTGGACAGCGCGGTCTACCGCGCGGGCGCGCTGACCCTGCTGCACGGCGACTCCCTCTACGACTCGAACACCCTCGCCAACGAGCCGTGGTGGGCGCTGCTGCCCTTCACCTACCCGCCGACGGCGGCGTTGATCTTCGTCCCGCTCGCGGCGTTCCCGACGCAGATCTCCTGGGGCCTGATCACCGCGATCTCGCTGGGCGCGATGGCCCTCTCGATCCGGATCGCGATCGGTGCCCTGCCCCGCCCGGCCGCCGACGGCCCGCGCTGGTGGGCCTCGCCCGCCCGCTCGACCATCGTGTTCTTCCTGGTCTTCCTCGGCCTCGAGCCGGTGTGGCGGACGATCTTCCTCGGCCAGATCAACCTGATCCTGATGGCCATGATCCTGCTGGACATGCTGGTCATCGGCGCGCGCGGCAGTCGCTGGGGCGGCGTCCTGGTCGGCGTCGCAGCGGCGATCAAGCTCACGCCGCTGGTGTTCCTCGGGCACCTGTTCATCACCGGCCGCCGCAAGGACGCGCTGCGTGGCCTGGCGACGTTCGTGCTGCTCCAGGGCCTGATGTTCCTGATCAACGCGCACGACGCGGCCAAGTACTGGACCATCACGCTGCCCGACACCGGCCGGATCGGGCCGGTGCACTGGGCCGGCAACCAGTCCCTGAACGCGCTGATGAACCGGGCCACCGACCTCGCGCCGTGGGCGTCGAAGGCGGCCATGGGCATCGGCTTCCTGCTCGCCATCCCGGCCCTGTGGCTGCTCATCCGGTTCCACCGCAAGGGCCAGGCGCTGGCCGCGCTGCTGGTGACGGCGTTCTGGACGCTGCTGATCTCGCCGATCTCGTGGACGCACCACTGGGTGTGGGTGGTCCCGCTGATCGTGCTGCTGGTGTCGCGGCTGCCGAAGACGACCCCGGCGACGGCGTGGAAGCGCTGGGTCGGGACGTTCCTGGCGGCGTTCGTGTTCGTCAGCTGCGTGCTGCTGATCCTGCCCAACGGGCGCAACGTCGAGCTGCACTGGACGGTCTGGCAGAACGTGCTGGGCGACGCGTACATCCTGATGCCGGTGGTGCTCGCGCTGGCGCTGGCGCTGCGCTGGGGCCTGCAGCGGCGGGCCCGGAAGAAGAAGGCGGCGGCCGGCGAGCATGTCGACGTCCCCACCGGCGTCTGAGGCCCGCACCGGCCGGGTTCTCGCCGGGGTCCTCGCACTCCTCGTCCTCGCGTTCGGGGTCCTCGCCTGGCTGGCGGGGTGGCACCTGGGCGCGGACAGCGCGGTGTACCGGGCCGGCGCGCTGACGCTGGTCCACGGCGACCCGCTCTACACCCGCGACGTGCTGACCGCCCTGCCCGACTGGGTGCGGCTGCCGTTCACCTACACCCCGGCTGCGGCGCCGCTGTTCCTGCCGTTCGCGCTCGTGCCGTCCGGCCTGGTCTGGGGCGTGATCGCGTTTTTGTCGGTGGTCGCCCTTATGGTCGTGATCACGGTGGTTTCGTCGTCGCCGGGGCGCTCACCCGCGTGGTGGGCGCTGCCGGCGGGAACGGCCGCCGCTCTGGCGCTGGAACCGGTGTGGAAGACGCTGTTCCTGGGCCAGATCAACTTGATACTGATGGCGTTCGTGGTGCTGGACGTCCTGGTGCTCTCGGCGCGGCGGTCGCGCTGGGCGGGCGTGCTGATCGGCGTGGCGGCGGCGATCAAGCTCACCCCGCTGATCTTCGTACCGCACCTGTTCTTCACCGGCCGGTGGAAGGACGGGCTGCGCGCGCTGGGCACGTTCGTCGTACTGGAAGCGGTGATGTTCGCGGTCATTCCGGTCGACGCGCTGCGGTTCTGGCGGGATTCGGCGACCGACCCGAGCCGGGTCGGGTCGGTGCACTGGATCTTCAACCAGTCGCTCAACGGGCTGGTCAGCCGGGCTTCGGAGCTCGCGCCCTGGTCGCTGGCGGTGGCGGTCGGGGTGGCGGCGGTGCTGGCCGTACCCGCGGTGTGGCTGGTGGTGCGGCTGCACCGGCGCGGCGAAGACGCGGCGGCGCTGCTGGTGACGGCGTTCTACGGGCTGCTGCTGTCGCCGGTGTCGTGGTCGCACCACTGGGTCTGGTGCGTGCCCTTGATCACGCTGCTGCTGGTGAAGGGCCGCCGCTGGGCCGCGGCGGCCGTCGCGGTGCTGTTCGCCTCGCAGATCGTGATGCTCGTGCCCAACGGCGGTGACACGGAGTTCGGCTGGGGCCTGGGCCTTTCGGTCCTCGGCAACGCCTACGTCCTCGCGGCGGCGGCGGGGATCCTCGGGCTCGCGGCGCGTGAGCTACGGCTGGTCCGGCGGTCACCGCAGGTGGTCACCGTTTAGTCTGGTGTCGCTATGGACAAACACACCGGTCTGCCCGTCGTGGGCATGGTGGGCGGCGGGCAGCTCGCCCGGATGACCCACCAGGCGGCGATCTCCCTCGGTCAGTCACTGCGCGTTCTCGCCGCGGGCGAAAACGAGTCCGCCGGGCTAGTCGCCGGCGACGTCGTGCAGGGGCACCACACCGATCTCGAGGCGCTGCGGGCGTTCGCGGCCTCGGTCGACGTGCTCACGTTCGACCACGAGCACGTGCCGGGTGAGCACCTGCTGACGCTGGCGATGGAGGGTTACGTCATCCGGCCGGCGCCGTCCGCGCTGGGCTTCGCGCAGAACAAGCTGGTGATGCGCGAGATGATGGCCGGCATGGGCGTGCCGGGCCCCGCCTTCGCCGAAGTGTCCACTGTGGACGACGTGCTGGCGTTCGGCGGCGAGCACGGCTGGCCCGTGGTGCTCAAGGCGTCCACCGGCGGTTACGACGGCCGCGGCGTCTGGATGCTCGACACCGCGCAGCAGGCGCGCGAGACCGTGCCGGAGCTCCTGGCGGCGGGCACGCCGCTGCTGGTCGAGGAGAAGGTGGCGATGCGGCGGGAGCTGGCCGCGCTCGTCGCCCGCTCGCCCTTCGGCCAGGGCGCGGCGTACCCCGTGGTCGAGACCGTCCAGACCGGCGGCATCAACACCGAGGTCCTCGCCCCGGCGCCGGGTCTCTCGGACGCGCGGGTCCACGAGGCGCAGGACCTCGCGCTGCGCGTCGCGTCGACGCTGGACGTCACCGGCCTGCTGGCGGTCGAGCTGTTCGAGACCGACACCGGCCTGCTGGTCAACGAGCTCGCGATGCGCCCGCACAACTCCGGGCACTGGACGATGGACGGCTCGCGCACCTCGCAGTTCGAGCAGCACCTGCGGGCGGTGCTCGACTACCCGCTGGGCCGCACCGACATGGTCGCGCCCGCGTGCGTGATGGCGAACGTGCTGGGCGCGTCGGAGCTGCCCGAGATGGGGCCGGACGAGCGGCTGCACCACCTCTTCGCGCGGTACCCGGAGGCGCGGGTGCACCTGTACGGCAAGCAGGAGCGGCCGGGCCGCAAGCTCGGGCACGTCAACTTCACCGGCGAGCGCCTGGACGACCTGCGCAACCGGGCGCTGCTCTCGGCGCACTGGCTGTCCCACGCCGTCTGGCTCGACGGCCACGAGATCCACTAGGAGAACAGCTATGGCGCCGCAGGTGGGCGTGATCATGGGCAGCGACTCGGACTGGCCGGTGCTGGAAGCGGCCGGCGCGGCGCTGGACGAGTTCGGCGTCGGCTACGAGGTCGGCGTCTACTCGGCGCACCGCACCCCGCAGCGCATGCTGGACTACGCGACGTCGGCGGTGGCGCGCGGCATCCGGGTGATCATCGCGGGCGCGGGCGGCGCGGCCCACCTCCCGGGCATGGTCGCCTCGGCGACCGTCCTCCCGGTGATCGGCGTCCCCGTGCCGCTGAAGTACCTGGACGGCCTGGACTCGCTGCTGTCGATCGTCCAGATGCCGGCGGGCGTCCCGGTGGCCACGGTCTCCGTCGGCGGCGCGCGCAACGCGGGCCTGCTGGCGGTCCGCATCCTGGCCGCGTCCGACGAGGGCCTGCGGTCGAAGATGACGCAGTTCCAGCTGGACCTGGAGAAGCTGGTCCTGGACAAGGACGCGGCCCTGCGCGCGAAGGCCGGCCACTAGCCGGTCACTCGCCGGTCACCACGGCACGGTTTCGCCGTTGCGATCGAGGAACTCGAGGCCGGGCTTGCCGCGCTTCGCCAAGAGCACGTCGACGATCAGCGGGACGGTCTCTTCCATGGTGAACGGCGCGTCCGGCCCGCCGAGAGCCGTGCGGATCCAGCCGGGGGCGATGACGACGAGCGCGCGCTCGGCCTCGGCCGGGCGGGCCGCGAAGCTGCGCATGAACATGTTCAGCGCCGCCTTGCTGCTGCGGTAGACCTCGCGCGAGCCGGCGGTGTTGTTCGCGATGCTGCCCTGGCCGGAAGACATCGCGCCGATGAGCCCGTCCGGCGGCACGAGGTCCCGGAGCGCCTCGACGACGCGCATCGGGCTGAGCGCGTTGGTGACCATCACGTCGACGAAGTCGGCGGTGGAGACCTCGCCGACCGGCGTCTGCGGGTTGTTGGTCGTCCCGGCGTTGATGAAGAGCACGTCGAGCCGCCGGTGCGCGAGCCGCTCGTGCAGGGGCGGCAGCTGCCCGGGTTCGGTGATGTCGAGGTGCTCGACCTCGACGCGGCCGCCGGAGCGGTCCGCCAGGTCGTGCAGGGGTGTGCGGGCGGTGGTGTCCCGGACGGTGCCGATGACGTGCCACCCGCGGTCGAAGAGCTCGGTGGCGATCGCGTGGCCGAGGCCGCGGGACGCGCCGACGACGAGGGCGGTGGGTTCGGTGGGTTCGGTCATTTCGTCTCCTCGGGTTCGGCTTCCCAGTCTCACCGCGCTGACGTCTTCACCGCGCGTCCGCCGGGGTGATTTGTAGGATTGCCTCGACAGGAGGAGCGTTGATGGCCGAATCCGTCGCCGCGTCGCCGGAGGATGTGCGTCTCCTGCGGGCGCTGCAGGTAGCTCCGCGGGCGTCGTTCGCCGCGATCGCCGAGGCGCTCGGGCTCACCGAAGCCGCGGTCGCCCGGCGCTACCGGCGGCTGCGGGCCGACGGCATCGTCCGGGTGGCCGGCATCGTCGACCCGGGTGCGCTGGGGCAGAGCAAGTGGCTGGTGCGGTTGCGCTGCCGTCCGGGCAGCGTCGCGGCGATCGCCGACGCGCTCGCGAAGCGCGAAGACGTCAGCTGGGTGGCGCTGTGCGCCGCGGGGGCCGAGATCACCTGCGCGGTCCGGTCCCGCAGCCAGGAACAGCGCGACGACCTGCTCGGCAGGCAGCTCCCGCGCACGGCGGCCGTCCTGGACATCCAGGCGGCCGCGATGCTGCGCCAGTTCATGGGCGGCCGCGGCCACTACTGGGCCGCCCTGCGCGGCACGCTGACGCCGGAGCAGGAGGCCGCGCTGGGGACCGGCGGCGAGCCGTTCACGGAGGCCCCGGTCGTGGCCCGCGAGCCGGTGCGCCTCACACCCGGCGACGAGCGGCTGCTCGCCGTGCTCGCCGAGGACGGCCGCGCGAGCCTGGTCGACCTGGCCGCGGCGGCGGACCTCACGCCCGGGCGCGCGGCACGCCGCTTGCGGACGCTGCTGGAGCGCCGGGCCGTCCACATCGACGTCGAGCTCGCCGCGACGGCGCTGGGCTACCACGCGGGAGCGAACCTCTGGCTGCGCGTGCACCCGTCGGCGGTCAAGACCCTGGGCCGCGCCCTGGCCCGGCTGCCGGAGATCGCCTTCGCCGCGGCGGTGACCGGCCCGCACAACCTCCACGCGGTCGCGCACTGCCGGGACCTGGACGAACTGTTCGAGTTCACCTCCGACCAGATCGGCTCCCTGCCGGGCCTGCAGAGCATGGAGGTCTCCCCGCTGCTCAGGCACGTGAAACAGGCGGCCACCCACCTCTCCGGCGACCGCCTGGCCTGACAGCCGGCTTCAGTCGAGCTTGGCCGGCAGCTGGTCCCGCAGCTGGCGCTTGAGCACCTTCCCGGCGGCGGACACCGGGATCTGCTCGACGACGTGGATCTCCCGCAACCGCTTGTACGGCACGACCTTCTCGTTGATCGCGGCCATCAGCTCGTCGGCGTCGAGCTCTCCGTGCGGCACCACGAACGCCACCGGCAGCTCGCCGACCTCGGTGTCCGGGCGGCCGACGACCGCGGCCGCCGCGACGCCCGGCATCGTGATCAGCAGCTCCTCCAGCTCGCGCGGGAAGACGTTGTACCCCTTGTACAGCAGCATGTCCTTCTTGCGGTCCACGATGGACAGGTAGCCGTCCTCGTCGAGGATGCCGATGTCGCCCGTGTGGAGCCAGCCGTCGACCAGCGCGGCCGCCGTCTCCTCCGGGCGGTTGCGGTAGCCCTGCATGATCTGCGGGCCGCGCAGGCAGACCTCGCCCCGCTCGCCCGCCGGGACCGGGTCCTCGCCGCCCTCGGCCGGGACGACCTTGACCTGCGTGTCGAAGATCGGGACGCCCACCGAGCCGACCTTGCGGGTGCCCGAGCGGTACGTCGGGGAGATGATCGCGCCCATCGTCGCCTCGGTGAGGCCGTAGCCCTCGGCGACGACCACGCCCGGGAAGCGCTCGCGCAGCGCGTTGATCATCGCGTGGTTCATCGGCGCCGCGCCGGAACCGATCGACCGCACCGACGAGAGGTCCGCGGTGTGGAACGACGGCGTCGCGAGCAGCGCCGCGAACAGCGCGGGCGCGCCGCCGAGACCGGTGACGCGCAGGCGTTCGGCGTCGGCGATGTAGGCGGCCGGGTCGAAGCGCGCGTGGAGCACCGTCGTCGTGCCGCCGATGATCGCCGCGTTCATCCCGCCGATGATGCCCATCGCGTGGAACCACGGCGTCAGGTTGATCGCGATCCCGGTGCCGAGCCGCGAGGGCCACTCGTCCTCGCTGCCGATCTGGTCGATCGTGATCTCGCCGTCCGCGTCGAGCGCCGGCACCGAGCCGGAGCCCCAGCACGAGTGCTGGAGGGTGTTGACCACGACGTTGCGGTGGGTGAGCCGCACGCCCTTCGACCGGCCGGTGGTGCCGCCGGTGTAGGCGAGGTGTGCGAGGTCGTCGTGGACGGCGATGGCGACCTCGGGCCGCGTCTCCGGCTGCCCGGCGTGGAACGCCTCGAACTCGACCTGGCCCTCGAGCAGGTCGCCCGCCGGGTTCACGACGACGGCGAACTTCGCCGGGATCCGGCCGGCGACGCTCGCCAGCGCGCCCGCGACCGGCCCGAACGTGACGACGGCCGCGGCCTCGCAGTCGGCGAGCTGGAACGCGAGGTCGTCCGGCGGGAGCAGCGGGTTCGTCGGGCTGAAGGTCGCCCCGGCCATGAGCGTGCCGTAGTAGGCGATCGGGAAGGCCAGGCAGTTCGGCAGGTGCAGCGCCACGACGTCGCCACGGCCGATGCCGCGTTCGATCAGGGCGTTCGCGAACCGGCAGGCGGCGCGGTGGGTCTCGGTGAAGGTGAGGCTGCGGCTGTCCTGGGCGAAGGCGGTCCGGTCGCCCCAGCGGGTCGCGCCCGCGGTGAGGATCGAACCGACCGGGACTTCGGGGTAGTCGAGGGAGACGGGCAAACCGGGCGGCGTCGTCGGCGCGGTGAGCGGCATCACTCGACCATACGAATTCTGCGGTCAAGGACACAAGGACGACGGCCGACGCAGTCAGTGAACGAGCGCTAACATCGACGGAACCCCTCCCGACGTCGTAGAGAAGGTGACCGGAAGTGACCGACGGCCTGTACCAGCTTGCCGAGGAGCACGAGGAGCTGCGGGCCGCGGTCCGGGCCCTGGCCGAGAAGGAGATCGCGCCGTACGCGGCCGAGGTCGACGAGAACGAGCGCTACCCGATCGAGGCGTACAACGCGCTGGTGAAGTCGGGCTTCAACGCCGTCCACATCGGCGAGGAGTACGACGGCCAGGGCGCGGACGCCGTCGGCGCCTGCATCGTCATCGAAGAGGTCGCCCGCGTCGACGCCTCGGCGTCGCTGATCCCGGCGGTCAACAAGCTGGGCACCCAGCCGATCATCCTGTCGGCCTCGGAAGAGCTGAAGAAGCAGGTCCTGCCCTCGATCGCGTCGGGCGAGGCGTCGGCTTCGTACGCGCTGTCGGAGCGCGAAGCGGGCTCGGACACCGCGTCGATGCGCGCCCGCGCGCGGCTCGACGGCGACCACTGGGTCCTCAACGGCACCAAGTGCTGGATCACCAACGCGGGTGAGTCGACCTGGTACACCGTGATGGTCGTGACCGACCCGGACGCGGAGAAGAAGGCCAACGGCATCTCGGCGTTCGTGGTCCACAAGGACGACCCGGGCTTCTCGGTCGGCCCGAAGGAGAAGAAGCTCGGCATCAAGGGCTCCCCGACGCGCGAGATCTACTTCGAGAACTGCACGATCCCGGCGGACCGCATCATCGGCGAGCCCGGCACCGGCCTGAAGACGGCGCTGCGCACGCTGGACCACACCCGCCCGACGATCGGCGCGCAGGCGCTGGGCATCGCCCAGGGCGCGCTCGACGCGGCGATCGCGTACGTCAAGGAGCGCAAGCAGTTCGGCAAGGCGATCGCGGAGTTCCAGGGCGTCCAGTTCATGCTGGCCGACATGGGCACCAAGATCGAGGCGGCCCGCCACCTGGTCTACGCCTCCGCGGCGGCAACCGAGCGCGGCGACAAGCGCGCGGGCTTCATGGCCTCGGCGGCGAAGATGTACGCGTCGGACATCGCGATGGAGGTCACGACGGACGCCGTCCAGCTCTTCGGCGGCGCCGGCTACACCCGCGACTTCCCGGTGGAGCGCATGATGCGCGACGCCAAGATCACGCAGATCTACGAAGGCACGAACCAGATCCAGAAGGTCGTCATGGCCCGGGCCCTGCTCAAGGGCTGACCCACGACCGACCCGAACGCCCCCGGTGCCTGCTGGCGCCGGGGGCGTTTTCGTGTCGCCGAGGCGCGGGACCCGCGCCTCGGGTGCCTGTCGGTCCGGATCGGCTGAAACGCACTGCGCCAGGAAGTCGACTACCGGTCGACCACCGGCGACAGGAGCACTACTCGATGATCGTGACCACTTCCACGGACGGCTTCGTGCTCGGCATGATCGCGATCGTCGTGTTGCTCGGCCTCGCCGTGATCCTGCTGGCCTACATCGCGATCAAGATCGGCGGCCGCTAGCACCGGAGGTTCGGGCCCGCTGCTTGCGAACCCTGCGTCCGACTTCATCGGCGCTGGGCTCGGTGCCTCTTGAGGAGCGCCGTCATCTTCGCCGGGTCCTTCGCGCCGTTGAGCTCGGCCAAGAGACCCGCGCGGCTCCGCAGCCGTGCGGGTTTGTCATGTTCGTGAGTGTCACTCGACCTGGCTTGTGTCACACATAGCAGGTCAGCGAGCGAAAGAAAATCACTCACCAGGGGGAGTGTCCGGACAAGTTACCCGCGCGTTAATGAGTGTGGTGATGCAGGTCACCGTCGGTTCACAGAGAGGTGAATTGGATGGGCTTGAGGACGCGCCGGTGGCTGGTCGCCGGGATGGCCGTGACGGCCGCGCTCGTACTGGGGGCCACCACGGCCCAAGCAGCGGTCAAGGAACCCACCGGGCCCGTGCAGCCCAACATCCTCACCGCCGCCGTCTACTCGCTCGGGGCGCCGACCATCGCGCCGCCCGGGACGAACGACTGGAACTGCAAACCGTCCGCCAAACACCCCAATCCTGTGCTCCTCTCGAACGGGACCACTGCGAACGCCTACGAGAACTGGGCCAACCTGTCCCAGAAGCTCGCCAACGCCGGGTACTGCGTCTTCGCCGGGAACTTCGGCGGGACGCCCGGGACGTTCCTGCAGACCGTCGGGCCGATCGCCGACACCGCGAAAGCGCTTGCCGCCTTCGGGGACAAGATCCTGGACGCGACCGGGGCCGCGAAACTCGACGTCGTCGGGCACTCGCAGGGCGGGATGAACATCCGGTGCTGGATCAAGTACCTCGGTGGCGCTGACAAGATCAGCCGGCTCGTCGGGCTGTCGCCGTCCAACCACGGGACCGACCTCTTCGGCCTGCTGAGCACGCTCGAAATGATCCCGGGGGTGCCGGCCGTGCTCGGCAGCGTGTGCCAGTCGTGCAACGAGCAGGCTGTCGGGTCGGCCTTCCTCACCGACCTCAACGCCGGCGGCGAGACCGTGCCCGGCATCGACTACACCGTGATCCAGACGCGCTACGACGACGTCGTGACGCCGTACACGAGCGCCTACCTGAAGGCCGCGCCGAACGTGAAGAACATCCTGCTGCAGAACGTCTGCGGGCTCGACTTCACCGACCACCTCGGCATCACCTACGACCCGGTCGCCCAGGGGCTGGTGCTCAACGCGCTCGACCCGGCGCACGCGAAGACGCCGCCCTGCTTGCTGGTGCCGCCGGTGATCAGCTGAGCTACGCCACATGAGATATAACCCACCGCCGGGGCGGATTTCCGTCCCGGCGGTGTCACGCTCGAAGCATGTACTGGCCGGTCCCCGCGTCCTGGACACCCCGTGACGAAGCCGAGCTGGTCGCCGGCTGGCGGCTGTGGCTCGAGCTGTCCGACCGCGCCTGGCCCACGGCGGCCTGGGACGGCACCCCGGCCGGTGCGGTCGCCCAGCTGCGGGACCTCCTCGCGGCCTGCGACGAGATCGAGACGTCCTACCGCGACGCCACCGCCGAGCCGTCGGCCGGCTTCCTGCGCCTCGTGCAGGGGCTCGTCCTCACCGCCGGCACCGCGATCGGCCTCTGGTGGGACGACTTCGACCAGCTCGACAGCGACCGCGCGGCACTGCTCCACGACGACCTCGCGCGGTTCGCCGAGCAGGCGGAAGAGGTGCTGACGCTGCTCGCCGTCAACGGCGGCTGGACCCGCCTCGACGAAGAGCGCCGCCGGCCCGCCTAGACACTGCCGGTGCTGGTCACGCCGGCGGCCTCTGCGCCCAGGCATCCCCGACGGCACGGGTGGGATGACCCGACGCTCAAGCGCCCGCACCGCATCACGAAGCCCATCGAGCGGACTTGCTCCGGCAGCGCTCGGGCGCGGCGAGTGTCGGTCGGTGCCGTCACCGTCGACCGGCAAGAACTTCGTGCCGCCCAGAATGTTGACCACGGGCTGCTAGAGCGCCGCCGGCCCGCCTAGTGCTCGGTGAGCGTCGGGTCGGTGCCGCCGCCGTCGACCGGCAGGAACTTCGTGCCGCCGAGGACGTCGACCAGGGGCTGGTCCAGTGTCAGCTGCCGGCCCGGCCCCAGCTCCCACCCGAGCTCGACGACGGTGTCGACGTGCTCCCGGCGCTCGATCCGGTGCGCGACGTCCGGGCCGTCGAGTGACCACGTGCCGTCGAGCGCCATCCGCAGCCGCGTGGTGAGGCGGCCCGGGCCCGGGGTGTGCCAGTGGAACCGGTGGACGGCGAACGCGGTGCTCCAGCTCGTCCAGTACTGCCAGCCGGTGCCGTCCGCGCGGAACCCCAGCTCGGTGTACTCGGGCGAGCCGGGATCCAGCGCCGACTCCGACCAGTAGCCGACCAGGTGCGCGTCCATCCGGGAATCGTCCCATCACGGTGGGCGATTAGGCCGCATGGCGCAGCCGATCGGGCTTCGCACTGGGTACCCAGCAGGCATGAACCGGACAGCGGCCACGGCCCAACGAGGCGAAAAGACCGATACCGCGCAGTTGCTCGGCCGGATCGGGATGGCCTGTTACGGCTTGGTCCACCTCGTCCTCGCCTACCTCGCCCTGCAGGTCGCGTTCGGCAGCGGCGAACAGGCCGACCAGAAAGGTGCCTTGCAGGAGATCGGCTCGAAGGCGTTCGGGCAGGTCCTGCTCTGGGTGCTCGCCCTCGGCCTGGTGCTCTTCGGCCTCTGGCAGTTCATGATGGCCGCCGTCGGGTACACGTGGGTCAGCGGCGGCAAGCGGACGCGCAAGCGGATCGGCGCCGGCGCGCGTGGCGTCGTCGTGATCGCATTGGGCTTCTCGGCTTTCAAGATTGCCATCGGCAGCGGCAGCGGGGGGTCGAGCAACCAGACCCAGCAGGAGTTCACGGCCGAGCTGCTCAAGCTCCCGTTCGGCCCGGCGCTGGTGGTCATCGCCGCGGCGGCCGTGCTCGGCGTCGCGATCGCGTCCGGGGTCAAGGGCGTCAAGAAGAAGTTCCTGGAAGACCTCGACATGAACGACCTGCCGGGCAAGACCAAGCGCTGGGTCACCTGGCTCGGCCAGGCCGGTTACCTCGCCAAGGGCGTCGTGCTGGCGATCGTCGCGGTCCTCCTCGCCTACGCGGGGTTCAACGCCGACCCGAACAAGGCCGGCGGGCTGGACGCCGCCCTGAAGACGCTCGCCGCCCAGCCCTTCGGCACCGTGCTGCTCAGTGTGGTGGCCCTCGGCTTCGCCGCGTTCGGCGCCTACTGCTTCGGCGCGGCCTGGGCCCACAAGCGCTAACGCCGCGCCAGCTGGGCGAGGTACTCCTTGCGGTCCAAGGGGTTGTCGCCCGTGCGCGGGCGTGCCGGCGGCTTCCCGGGGTACGGCCGGTAGTCGTCGAACTCGCTCAGGAAGACGCCCTCGCCCTGCGTGAGCGCGGGCAGGGCCTGGGCGAACTCGTCGACGTGACCGGCCGGGATGGTGCCGTGCAGCGTGCACGACGCCGCGCCCATGGCGGGTTCGCCGGGCACCGCCCGCAGCTCCGCCAGCTTGAGCAGCACCGCGCTGACGGCGTTCGGCGGGATCTCCAGCTCGAAGCGGTGCACCGGCTCGTACACCCGCGTCCCGGCCTCGCGCAGCGCCGCCATCAGCACCAACGGCGTCATCTTGCGGAAGTCGCCCGCGGCGCTGAGCGGGCTGAAGAACGCCGTGTGCGTCAACGTCACCGCGCAGCCGAGCACTTCCCAGCCGTGCAGCCCCTGGTCGAGCGTGCTGTGGACGGTCTCCTCGATCGCCTTGTGGAACGCCAGCGGCAGCGAGCCCAGCTCCACCGACAGGCCGAACGTGACGCCCGGCCCCGGCTCGACGCGCAGCCCGACCGTCGCGAAGAAGTACAGCCGCTGCGCGGGATCCATCTCCTCGACCGCCTCCCCGCGGCCGACCGGCTTCTCGACGTACAGGGTGCTCGTCGGCTCGAACTCGACGTCGATCCCAGCACCCTCGGCCAGCATCGAGCGCAGCACCTCCTTCTGCACTTCGCCGTAGAGCCGCACGGAGAGGTCGTGACCGCGACGCCGGACGTCGATCAGCGGGTCCTCTTCGGACAGTCGGGTCAGTGCGGTGAACAACGCCGCGGTCTGCTCGGGCCGGACCGGCCGCACCACGCTCTCCAGGCTCGGCGGCGCGAACACGCCTTCGCGCGCGCCGCCGGGGGAGCCGAGCCGGTCGCCGATCCGGACGTCCCGCAGGCCGCGCAGCCGGGCGACGTCGCCGGCGAGCGCCACCTCGTCCCCGGCGACCTCGACCGCCGATATGCGCCCGGTGAACGCGGTTTCGGCGCGGTAGAACGAGATCCGCTGTCGTGGCGCCAGTGCGCCGGAGTACAGCCGGGCGTAGGCGATCTTCTCACCGGCGCGGCCGCGGTCGATCTTGAACACCGTCGCGGAGAGCGGCCCGTCGCCGGTTCGCTCGGTGGCCGGGAGCAGCTCGGCCATCGCCGTGACGAGGTCCGCGACGCCCGCGCCGGTGATCGCCGAGCCGGACAGCACGGGGTGCAGCGTGCCGTGGGCGACCTGCCGGGCCAGCTCGGCGCGGCAGGCCGCGGCGTCGACCCGGTCGTCCACATAGGACTCCAGGAACGCGTCGTCGCCGTCGGCCAGCAGCTCGGCCAGCTCGTCGGACGACGTAGCGGCGTTCAGCGCGATCGCCCGCGGCGCCAGCTTCGTGCGGACGTCGTCGAGCAGGTCACGCGCGCCCGGCCGGTCGGTCTTGTTCACGAAGATCAGCGTCGGGATGCCGAGGCGGCGCAGGGTCCGCATCAGCACGCGGGTCTGGGCCTGGACGCCTTCGACGGCGGACACCACGAGGACGGCGCCGTCGAGCACCCGCAGCGCGCGTTCGACCTCGGCGATGAAGTCGGAGTGGCCCGGGGTGTCGATCAGCGTGATCCGGGTGCCGCCGGTCACGAAGGAGGCCACCGCGGAGCGGATGGTGATGCCGCGACGGCGTTCGAGGTCCAGGGAGTCGGTCTGGGTGTCGCCGCCGTCGACGCTGCCGAGCCGGGCGATGGCGCCGGCCTCGAAGAGCAGGCGCTCGGTCAGGCTGGTCTTACCGGCGTCGACGTGCGCGAGAATGCCGATGTTCAGGGTTTTCACGGGTGCGGGAGGTCCTCTGGGATGCGGTGGACAGGCCGGGTCGGACGGTCTGTCGGCGCATCGGGGTCTCCTCGCGGTCGTGGACGCAGGTCAGGCCGAAGATAGCCCGCGGCGGCGGGGTGCGAAACCGGTTTTCAGGCCTCCGTCGTCCCTGTCGGTTCCCTGTCGATCACCCTCCGGAGCTTCGATCACCGGTGCCGGGTGCCCTACTTTGGGTCGGGTCAGTTGAAATTTCACCGATCGGGAGTGGGCACGGATGTTCGGACGATTCAAGGACGTGGCCCTGTTGCTGGGGAGGATCGGCGTCGCGGTCGTCTTCCTCGCGCACGGGATCCAGAAGTGGAACAACGGCGTCGACGGCACGGCGAAGTTCTTCGCCATGACGGGCATCCCGCTGCCCACGGTCGCCGCGATCTTCGCCATGACCGTCGAGATCCTCGGCTCGATCGCGTTCATCGCCGGGTTCCTGATGCCGCTGGTCGGCGTCGGCTACGTCGTGATCTCGGTCGGTGCGCTGCTCTCGGTGCACATCGACAACGGCCTCACCGGCCAGGGCGGCTACGAGCTGGTCCTGGTGCTCGCGCTCGCCGGCCTCGCCCTGGGCTTCAACGGCGGCCGCTTGACGCTGGACCACCTGCTGTGGGGCCGCAAACGCGCCCGCCGCGACACCGAGGTCGGCGAACTCCAGAACGCCTGAGTTCTCAAGTCTGCCGCGGCTGGTCGTGAGTGGTAATGAGGGTTAGAACCCTCATTGCCACTCACGACGGCCGCGGCAGACTGCTTACGCGGGGAGGTCGGCCGTGGTGCGCTCGGCCTCGCGGCGGGCGGACAGCTTGGCCGGGTCCGCGTTGCTGACGTGCACCAGGTGCGCGCCGGCGGCGAGGGGGACGAGCAGGCCGTCGAGGATGCCCTCCGGCCCGCTCCAGTCGCGTGTGGACAGCACGCGGTCGTCCGCGCTCAGGCCGAGCTTCGCCGCGCGGGCACGGGCTTCCGCGAGGATCTCGTCCACTGTGGACTCGAACAGCGCCGCCGTGTCGCCGGGGACCGGGAACAATGGCCGGTACTGGTCGCCCGCCATCCGCGCCTCGGTGAGGTAGTCGAACGCGCCGCCGCCCGGCGGCTCGTCGAGGCCGCGGCCCATCGGGTCCAGCGTCACGACGGCGGTCGCGGCCGCGCCGGTCGGTTCCGGGTCGTCCGGCCCGACGAACGCCACCCGCGCGCCGGTGCCTTCGCGCACCACGCGGGCACCGCTCCACCACGCGCCGAGCAGCACACCGACGGTCTGCCAGTGCGCCGGCAGCTGCACGGCGACGGCGTCGCCCGGCTCGACGTCGAACTCCTCGGTCAGCCAGTTGGCCGTCTTCGCGGCCCAGTTCACGGTCGTCGCCACGGACAGCTCGACGCGGCTGCCGAGCTGGTCGTCGTAGTGGGTGATCAACGGCTTGGCGGGCGAGGCCTGCAGCGGCCGCAGCAGCTCGTCGGTGAGGCTCATGCGCCAAGGCTAAAGCGCGGACCACCCGCCTCGCCGGTTGACACCGGATCACGCCGCTGAGTAGCTTTGCTTTGAAAGCAAATCTATCTGACGGACTGGGGACAGCCATGACCATCCTTGTCACCGGCGCGCGCGGGAACGTCGGCCACGCCGTCGTCGACGCGCTCGTTTCCGCAGGTCAAGACGTCCGTGCGGCGAGCCGCGACGCGACCACGCTCGACGTCCCGGACGGCGTCGCGACGGTGAGCGCCGACCTCGAACGCCCGGAAACCCTCGACGCCGCGCTCGACGGCGTCGGCTCGGTGTTCCTCTACACGCAACGCCAGGGGATCGACGGCTTCGTGAAGGCGGCCGAAGCGGCCGGCGTGCGGCACGTCGTGCTGCTGTCGTCGGGCGCGACGCTCGAGCCGCGGTCCGCGCGGAGCCGGATCGCCCAGCTGCACCGCGCGGTCGAGGAGGCGCTGATCGCGGCGTCGTTCGGGGAGACGCTGCTCAACCCCGGCGCGTTCGCCACCAACGCACTGGGCTGGCGCGCGGGCATCGCCGACGGCGTCGTCCGCACCGCCTACCCCGACTCGCGCAGCGGCGCGATCCACGAGCGGGACATCGCCGACGTCGCGGCCAGGATCCTCGTCGACGGGTCGCACGTCGGCGCCGCCCTGCCGCTGAGCGGGCCGGAGCCGATCAGCTTCCGGGAACAGGCGGCGGTCCTCGCGGAAGTCCTCGGCCGGCCGCTGCGGGTCGAGGAGCTGACCCCGGAGCAGGCCGCCGCGCAGATGACGGCGCTGGGCTGGCCGCCCGAGGTGCCGCCGGAGGTCCTCCGGGCCATGGAACGGACGACGCGGGAGCCCTCGGTGGTCACCGACGTCGTCCGCGACGTCACCGGGAACGCGCCGCGCACGTTCCGCCAGTGGGCCGAAGACCACCGCGCCGACTTCGCGTGACAAAGCCGCACTTTCACTGGGAAAGATGTGCCCGCGGGGGCCGGTGACGCATCTTTCCTAGGGAAAGTGGCGAATTTTGGGGCTCAGTTGACGCAAGTGACGGTTGGGGTTGCTGCGCCGCTGGCCGAGCCGCCGCCCGCGGGCTGAGCCGCGCTGCGCCCGGCCAGGCCGGCCACGAACTGCCGGACCGCCTGCGGGTCGATCTCGACGATGCTCTGGCCGTCTTCGCTGCGGCCGTTCGCGGTGATCACCGGGATCGTCGCGAACGCCAGGTCGCCGGACGCGATGCCCTTGGCCTGCTGCGCGAACTGCAGCAGGTCCAGGCCCGGGTCGAGGGTGAGCGACCGGTGGACGACGTCGGTCAGGTTGCTCAGCGTCCCCGGGCTCGTCAGCGTCCCGGCCGAGAGCACCTGGTGCAGCGCGGAGGACAGGAACGCCTGCTGCCGCACGATCCGGTCGAGGTCGCCGCGCGGCAGGTTCTTGCGCTGCCGGACGAAGGAAAGCGCTTCGCCGCCCGACACGGTCTGCTCGCCGCGGCGGAAGTCCGCCCCGGAGTCCTTGTCCTCGGTCGCGTGGTTCAAGCACACCTTGACGCCGCCGAGCGCCTCCGTGAGCAGGTAGAAGCCCAGCAGGTTGACCTCGGCGTAGTGGTCGATCCGCACCTGCGTGAGGTCCTGCACGGCCTGCACCAGGACCCGGCGGCCCTCGGTGTCGGAGTCGCGCTCGATCTTCGCCTGGTCGCGCTCGCCCTGGCCGCGCAACGTCTGGGCGTAGTGCGCCTTCGCGATGCCGTACGCCGAGTTGATCTTGGCCTTGCCCCGGCCCGGGATCTCGGTCCAGGTGTCGCGCGGGATCGAGACGGCCGACGGCTTCCCGCCGTCCTTCGGCACCCGCAGCAGGATCACGGTGTCCGTGTTGACGGCGCCGTTGTTCGCCTCGGTCCGCAGCTCGCGCAGCACCCGCGCCGGCAGTGCGTTGCCCTGCGCGTCCGTCCGCGCGTCGCTGCCGACGAGCAGGATGTCGTCCGCGCCGTCGTCGGCCGGCGGGGGAGCGGGCTCGCCGGCCCGCGGCGTCAGCGCGTCGGTCGTCGGGACGGTGCTCTGCAGCTGGTCCTTCGTGACGTAGGCGTAGCCGCTCGCGCCCAGGGCGATCAGCGAGACGAGGCCGACGGCGATCCGGCGCGTCACCCGGCCGGCGCGGCGCGCGCGGGACGGCGAGGGCGGTTCGGGGATCGGCTGACGCGGGAACGGCGAAGGCTTCCACTCGGGCTCGTCGCTCTGCGTCACCGCCTCGGCGGCCGGTTCCGGCTGTTCTTGGTCGTCATCCACCCCTTGTTCCCCTCCCCCGGACACACTGAGTACTCAGTCTAGTTGACGCAGGGGACGTCGCCCGCCGTGATCGGCGGCGCGGCGGGGGGAGCACTCGACGGGGTGGAGGTCTGGACCGGTGGCTTCGACGGCGTCGTCGACGGCGCCCCGCCCGACCCGGCGGCCGAGCTCTTGAAGTCCTTGCCCAGCAGCACGCGCACGTGCCCGGCGGTGACGTCCTTGTCCGGCTCGGCCTGGATCGCCGTGCCCAGGACCTGCTTGACGAGGCCCAGCGCGGTGTCGTCGGCCGGGTTGTACCGGACGACGGTGGTGTTGCGGGTGCTCAGCTTCTGGTCGGCGGGGAGCGTGAAGCCCTTGCTCTGCAGCGTCGAGTGCGTCTGGGTGGCCAGCGTCGGCGAGCCCGAGCCGTCGAACAGCTCCACCGTGACGGCGTTCGCGCCGGGCAGCTGCGCCTGCGCCGGGCCGGCCGGGGTGTCGCCGTCGGAGGTCAGGCGCGTCACCTCCGCCTGCACCGCGGCCGGGTCGACGCGCAGCACGTCGGCGCCGCCGATGACCGCGTTGCCCTGGGTCGGGATGGTGTGGAACTCGATGTTGCCGCCGGTCAGCCCGCGCATCTGCTCGGCGAACTCGCTCAGGTCCCAGCCCTGGGACAGCACCACGGACTTCTTCACCGCGGACACCAGGTCGGCGATCTTCGTCGGGCTGGTCAGCACGTCGGTCGAGATGACCTTGCGGGCCAGCCCGGACAGGAACGCCTGCTGGCGCGCGATCCGGTCGAGGTCGGCGTTGGGCAGGTCGTAGCGCTGGCGGACGAAAGCGAGCGCCTGCACGCCTTCGATGCTCTGCCGCCCGCCCGGCAGGTCGACGCCGGACTTCTTCTCCTTGACCGGGCCCTTGAGGCAGACCTCGACGCCGCCGATCGACTGCGTGATCTCGTAGAAGCTCGCCAGGTTGACCTCGGCGTAGCGGTCGATCATGCCGGGCTTGCCGATGAACTTCTCGATCGTCGCGATCAGGTTCTTCCGCCCGGCGACCTTGGCCTGCGCGTCGGCCTGCTTCAGGTCGGTCATGCCCTGGCGCTGCAACGTTTTGTAGGTGTCCGTGTACGCGTAGACGAACGCGCTGTTGAGCTTGTGCTTGCCGTAGCCACCGGCCAGCTCGACCCAGGAGTCGCGGGGGAACGAGATCGCGACGGCGTGCTTCCCGTTCTGGGGGATGTGCACCAGGATCATCGTGTCGGTGTTGAGCTCGCCGTCCGAGACGCCGGCGTGCAGCATGTCCAGCACTTCGCGCGGCAGCGGGTTGCCCTGCGCGTCGGTGCGGCTGTCCTGCCCGACGAGGAGGATGTCGACCGCGCCGTCGAGCGGCTTGGCGTGCGCCTCGGTGTCGGCGAAGACGTTCGTGGTGGTCAGGCCGGTGTTCGGGTCACCGATGAAGTGCCAGCCGTACCAGGTCAGTGCCAGGATCGCGACGGACAGCAACGAGACGACCACCTTGCCGCCGCGGCGGGCGAAGATGGCGACACCGTGGCGACGGCGCACCGGGACGGGCGGCGCAGGCCAATCGGTCACGCGCTTCCTCCCTGCGAACCCCGTGCTTCCCCCAGGGCACCCGTGTGCCTCCACCCGGACTCTACTGAGGGTGTTGTGGGGCCTCCGTAGGCTGGGGTCCGGTTGCCCCCGACGGGGGCCGAGGAGAGGCGGGAAGATGCGGGTCCTGGTCACCGGTGGTGCGGGCTTCATCGGGTCGCACTACGTCCGGCAGGCGCTGAGCGGCGCGTACCCGGCACTGCGTGACGCCGAGGTGGTCGTGCTGGACAAACTCACCTACGCCGGCAACGAGGTCAACCTGGCCCCCGTCGCCGCCGACCCGCGGCTGCGGTTCGTCCGCGGCGACATCTGTGACACCGCGCTGGTCGCGGAGGTCATGAGTGGTGTGGACCTCGTGGTGCACTTCGCCGCGGAGTCGCATGTGGACCGCTCGATCCTCGGCGGCGCGGACTTCGTGCTGACGAACGTGCTGGGCACGCACAACCTGCTGCAGGCGGCCGTCGAAGCCGGCGTCGGCAAGTTCGTCCACGTGTCCACCGACGAGGTGTACGGCTCGATCGAGACCGGGTCCTGGACCGAGGACCAGCTGCTGGAGCCGAACTCGCCGTACTCCGCGTCGAAGGCGTCCTCCGACCTGGTGGCGCGGTCGTACTTCCGCACCCACGGGCTGCCGGTCTGCATCACCCGGTGTTCCAACAACTACGGTCCGTACCAGTTCCCCGAGAAGCTCATCCCGCTGTTCGTGACGAGCCTGCTCGACGGCCGGAAGGTGCCGCTCTACGGCGACGGGCTCAACGTCCGTGACTGGCTGCACGTGGACGACCACTGCCACGGCATCCAGCTGGTCGCCGAGGCGGGCCGGCCGGGCGAGATCTACAACATCGGCGGTGGCCTCGAGCTGACGAACCGCGAGCTGACCGAGCGGCTCCTGGACGCGCTCGGCGCGGGCTGGGACAGCGTCGAGCCGGTCGAGGACCGCAAGGGCCACGACCGCCGGTACTCGGTGGACGTCACGAAGATCGGCGAGGAGCTGGGGTACGCTCCGCGCGTGTCCTTCGAGGACGGTCTGGCCGCGACAGTGGCCTGGTACACGGACAATCGCGCGTGGTGGGAGCCCCTGGCGGAGCGGGCCGCGCTCAAGAAGTAGAGGATGTGCTCGTGCGGCTGACGGTGCTCGTGCCCGGCGGTTCCGGACAGCTCGGCCGGGATCTCGCCGCCGCATCGGGCGACGAAGTGGACGTCGTCGCGCCGGGGTCGGCGGAGCTGGACCTGACGCGGACCGGCCAGGTGCTGGCCGCGGTCGGCGCGCTCGCCGACCGCGCGCGCGAAGCGGGTTCGGCCGCCGTCGTGATCAACGCGGCGGCCTACACCGCGGTCGACGCGGCGGAGACGGACGAGGAGCGCGCGTTCGCGGTCAACGCCGACGGCCCGCGCGTGCTCGCCGCGGCGTGCGCGTCCCGGCGGGTGCCGCTGATCCACGTGTCCACGGACTACGTCTTCCCGGGCGACGCTTCGGCGCCGTACGAGCCTTCGGACGAGCTGGGCCCGCGCAGCGCGTACGGCCGTACGAAGGCGGCGGGCGAGGACGCGGTGCTCGGCTCGGGCGCGTCGTCCTGGGTGGTGCGCACCGGCTGGCTGTACGGCAAGTCGGGCACGAACTTCGTGAAGACCATGGCCCGCTTGGAGGCCTCGAACCCGGAACTGTCCGTTGTGGACGATCAGGTCGGCGGTCCCACGTGGACGGCGGACCTCGCGGCGGGCCTGCTGGAGCTGGCGTCCCGGGCGGCCACGGGCGACGGGCCGGAGCAGCGGGTGCTGCACTGCACGAACGCGGGTTCGGTCAGCTGGTGCGGCTTCGCGCGCGCCGTCTTCACGCAGCTGGGCGCGGATCCTGCGCGGGTGAAGCCGTGCACGACGGAGGAGTTCCCGCGGCCGGCGCCGCGGCCGGCGTACTCGGTGCTGTCACCGGCGTCGTGGAAGGAAGCGTGGCTGACGCCGTTGCGGCCGTGGGAAGACGCGCTGGCCGCGTACTTCGCGGCCGAGTGAGCTGATTGAACGACTCAGTGGCGGCCTGAGGCGAGGCGGTACGCGCCCACCGTCAGTTCGGCGCACGTGTGCCACGTGAAGCTCGCCGCCTGGGCGCGCCGTGCGGCGGACGTCGCCACCGCGTGCGGGTCGATCACCGCGGTGCGCAGGGCTTCGGCCAGGCCGTCGACGTCGCCGTACGGGACCAGGCTGGCGCAGTCGCCCGCGACCTCGCGCAGGGCCGGGATGTCCGTGCACACCACCGGGACGTCCGAGGCCATCGCCTCCAGCACCGGCAGCCCGAAACCCTCGTCACGCGAGGGCAGCACCAGCGCCGACGCGCCCGCGACCACCGTGCGCAGGTCCACATCGGACAGATAGCCGGTCTGGCGCGAGCGTGACGTGCTGGGGAACGGGCCCGGGCCGGCGAACACCAGGTCCGGCAGGTCCGGGGCCGCTTCGTGCGCGCGGACCAGCCAGTCGAGGCCCTTGCGCGGCCCGGCCGCCCCGGCGAACAGCAGGTACCGGGCCGGGAGACCCAGGCGCGCGCGGCGCTCGTCGTCCGGCGGGCGCGCGGTGAACCACGCCGCGTTGACACCCAGCGGCGTCACGACGATCTTGGCGCGGTCGACGTCCAGCCGCTCCGCGACCGCGTCGGCCACCGCGGCCGTCGGGGTGCAGATCACGTCCGCGCGGCGGGCGCCGCGGCGGACCAGTTCCGGGAGGTCGCGGTCGCTCGGGGCGAGCTCCGCGGGGTTGTCCATGAAGGCCAGGTCGTGGATCGTGACGACGCCCGCGGCGCGGAACCGGCCCGGCAGCACGAAGTTCGTGCCGTGCACGACATCGGTCGAGCCGGCGAACAGCTCCACCGGCGGGAAGTCCGAGCGCAGCCACGTCATCCGCAGCAGCCGCGCCGCCACCGGCATCCCGCGGGCCCGCACGCCGTGCGGCAGCACGTGCCGCAGCCGCCGCCAGCCGCGCAGCGTGAACGCCACCGCGCGCGTGTCCACCTCGGGGTTCGACGCCAGTTCCTCGCTCAGCGCCGCGGTGTACCGGCCGATGCCGGTGCGGGAGCCGAGCAGCGGCGTGCCGTCGAGGAGGACGCGAAGCGGTTTAGCCACGACGCATCCGTTGCCTGGCAACCTTGATGACCCGGCCGCCGACGCGCCGCGCCAGCTCGGACGGGCCGCCGTCGGCGAGGTACTCGCGGATCAGGTCGGTGTCGCGGCGCAGCATCGCCCGGCCGCGCACCGCCGGCGTCGTCACCAGGTCGGCCGACCCGGGCAGGCGGTCGGCCGCCGGGCGCGGGTCGCGGCAGAACTCGACCAGCGGCTTCAGCGCCTCCGGCCAGGCGTACCGCTGCGCCACCGCGGCGATCCGCTCGACGCAACCGGCGGCGAACTCCTCGTCGTACAACGACTTTTCCAGCGCGTCGGCCAGTGCTCCGGCGTCCTCGGCCGGGACGACGACGCCGAGCTTCTCGGCCCGCACCAGGTCGGCGAACGAGTCGCCGTCGGTGGTGACGATCGGCAGCCCGGCCCACAGGTAGTCGAGCACCCGGGTGCGGAACGCGAACGTCGTCTCGACGTGCTCGTAGTGCGTGGTGACGCCGCAGTTCGCGTCGAGCAGCCAGTTCTGGCGTTCCTGGTAGGGCACCCACTGCTCGTTGAAGTAGACGTGCTTGTCGGTCAGCCCCAGCGAATCCGCCAGCCGGATCGTCCGCGCGCCGATGTCCATCTCGGCGACCTCGGGGTTCGGGTGCTTCATCCCGAGGAACACCAGCCGGACGTCACCGCGGCGGCGGCGCAGCTCGTCGATCGCGCGCACCAGCGTCAGCGGGTCGAACCAGCTGTAGACCCCGCCGGCCCAGATCACGACGTGGTCGGTGCCGCCGATGCCCAGCGCCGAGCGGAGGCCCGGCCCGGTGCGGGCGGGCGGTTCCGGCGACAGTCCGAAGGGGACGACCGCGAGCAGCGACTGCGTGGTCGGGTCGGCGTCGTAGAGGCGCGGTGAGAGGCGGCCGAGCGCGGCCAGGTGGCCGAGCCAGAAGTGGCGCTGCCGCTCGGACGCGCACAGGAAGAAGTCGCCGCGTTCGAGCTGCGCGTCGAGGACCTTCGTGACGCCCACCAGGTCCGCCGCGCGCTTGTCGTCGGCGACGCCCTTGCCCTGCTCCAGCAGTTCGAGGTGCATCGGGTCGTAGAGGTCGGCGACGACGATCTTGCCCGAGTGCTGCTTCTTCAGCGACGGCGCGAGTTCGAGCACGTGCCCCTGCAGCACGACGACGTCGGCCCAGACGATCGGCGCTTCCAGCTCGTGGCGCTTGCCGGCGCTGACCCGGAACGGCGCGGGCGGCGGCGTGGCCAGCGGGTTCGTCGTGACGAGGTGGACGTCGTGCTCGGCGGACAGCGCGAGCGCGATGTTCCAGGCGCGGATCGCCGGGCCGGCCATCCGCTCGGTGAGCGCGTCGCCGGTGATCACCAGGATCTTGCGGCGCTGCCCGAACGCCTTCTCGATGCCGAACGCTTCGACGAGGATGTCGTGCGCGGCGAGGTAGCGCGGCAGCGGGTACGCGGGCTCCAACGCCTTGCGCAGCAAGGGAAGCAGGTCGGCGTCGGTGCGCACGCGGGCGGCCTGCTCGACCGCGCGGGACTCGGCCAGCGACGGCAGCAGCTCGACGAACTGGTCGATCGCGAGGATCCCGGCCAGCGTGGTCCGCGGGATCGCGACGTCGCCGGATTCGATCGGGCCGACGCCCTGCTCGAGGTCGAGCTGCGTCGCGTCGAGGTCGCCCCGCGCGGTGGCCCGGCGAACGGCCAGCGCGAGCGCCGCCGGCAGCGCCTTGACCAGGGTTTCGTCGGAGAGGTTCTTGTACAGCGCGGCCAGGGCGTTGCGCTCCAGCAGGAAGGTCTCGCGGCCGGTCTCCGGCGCGTCGACCGAGGCCATCGTGCCGTGGTGGCGGTGGTAGGTCAGCGACTCCGGCACGTACCGGACGCGCCAGCCGCGCAGGTTGAGCCGCCAGCCGAGGTCGACGTCCTCGTAGAACATGAAGAACCGCTCGTCGAAGCCGCCGAGCTCGGCGAACACGCTCGCGCGGACGAACAGCGCCGAGCCGGTGCCGAACAGGACGTCCTTCGCGACCGCGTGCTCGGCGGCCGGGACGTCGGCCAGCGGGCTGCCCGCGTGGCGCTTGTAGCCCATGCCGAACCAGGTCAGGCCGCCGTCGACGAAGTCGGCGCCGGTGCCGTCCCAGTCGAGGACCTTGCTGGCCACGGCGGCGACGCGGGGTTGCGCGCGCAGCTCGGCGACGGCGGCGGACACCCAGCCGGGCGCCGGGCGCGCGTCGTTGTTGAGGAAGGCGACGACCGTGCCCTTGGCGTGGCGCGCCCCGAGGTTGCAGCCGCCGGCGAACCCGGTGTTGCGCCCGGCCTCGATGACCCGCGCGCCGGGGACGGCCTCGCGGATACGCGCGGCGTCCGCGCTGCCCGGGGTGTTCTCGACGCAGATCAGCTCGAGGTCGGCGTAGTCGTGGTCGGCGAGCGCGCGCAGGCAGGTGATCGTGTCGTCGGCGCCGTGGTAGTTGACCACGACCACCGAGACGAGCGGTTGCTGTTCCCCCTGCGCCAAAGCCAGCTCCTTCGTCGGATTGAGCTCAGCTTACTGTGCCGAAAGTTGCCAATCAGACCGGCAGCCACGGCGGAAACCGGCACCACGAGCGGGACGGCTGCGGTCCGTCTCCGCCTACTTTCGGCCGGATTGACAAACCCCGGCCCATGCCTCCCAGACCGCGCCTCGGCCCAGTGCCGCGCGACGGCCGATCCGGCGCCGGGCCAGCAGCGTCGCCGGCAACCGCGCGCCGACCTCGGCCAGGACCCGGCAGCGCAGGCCGAACCGGAAGTTCGCCGCGGCCGGGCGGCCCCGCAGCGGCAGCACCGCTGTCAACACGGCGAACCGGGCCACCTGGTTCAGCGCGACGCCGCGAGGGGCGCAGCGCAGCAGCATCAGCAGCCGGTTGCGCTCGTTCCAGCGGTGGAACGGCACCGAGCCGGGCTTGCTGCTGACGCCGTGAGCGTGCCGGACCCGGGCGCCGGGCGCCGCGACGACGTCCCAGCCGGCCAGCCGCAGCCGCCACGCCGTGTCGGTGTCCTCGTAGTAACAGAAGAACCCCGCCGGGACGCCGCCCACGGCACGCAGGGCGTCGACGCGCAGCAGCGCCGCGCCGCCGCAGAAGCCGAAGACCTCGCCCGTGGGCTCGGTGAGGTCGGCGCCGTGGCCGTCGGCGGTCAGCCGTACCCCGGCGGACTGCACGGTGCCGCCGGGCAGCACGAGCAGCGCCGTCGCGGCGGCGGCCAGCGGCGACTTCTCCAGCGTGTCTTCGAGGGTTTCCAGCCAGCCGGGCTCGGGTTCGGCGTCGTCGTTGAGCCACGCCATCAACGGCGTCTCGAGCTGTTTCACGGCGACGGCGAGCGCGCCCGCGTAGCCGGTGTTGCGGGGGAGCCGCAGCACTCGCGGCTTGCTCGGGTGGGCCGCGAGCAGTGCGGCCGTCCCGTCGTCGGAGGCGTTGTCCACCACGAGCGTCCGATGTGGACGCGTCTGCGCGGCGAGCGCGTCGAGGCAGGCGGTGACGTGCCCGGCGCCCCGCCAGGTCACGACTACCACCGTGGTGGCGGGATTCGGCGTCACGTCCCGCACAATAGCCGCGTGCCCGAACTGGTCGTGCTCGCCGAGCAGCTCCTCGCGCCCGTGCCCGGTGGCACCGGGCGCTACACGGCCGAGCTGCTCCCCGCGCTCGCGCGGACCGCGCCGCCGGGCTGGACGGTGTCCAGCGTCGTCGCGCGGCACGCCGACGTCGCCGCGGCCGAGCTCGACGGCGTCGAGGGCCCGCGGGTACTGGGGCTCCCGCCGCGGGCGCTGATCGGCGTCTGGCAGCTGGGGATCCCCTGGTGGCCGGGCGGCGACGCGGTGCACGCGCCGACGCCGTTCGCGCCGCCGCGCACCCCGGCCGGGCGGACGCTGAGCGTGACCGTGCACGACACCGTGCCGTGGACCCACCCCGAGACGCTCACCGCGCGTGGCGTCAGCTGGCACCGGTCGATGATCGCGCGGGCCGCGCGCCGCGCGTCCGGGCTGGTCGTGCCGACGCGGGCGGTCGCCGACGAGCTGGCGGTGCTGGTCGACGTCGACGTCCCGGTGCACGTCGTCCCGCACGGCGTGCGCGTCCCGGCGGGGGACGCGCCGCTGGACCTGCCCGCGCGGTACGTGCTGGCCGTCGGCACGATCGAGCCGCGCAAGGGCATCGACGTGCTGATCGACGCCGTCGCCGCGCTGGACGACACGGTGCTCGTGCTCGCCGGGCAGCCGGGCTGGGGCGGCGTCGACCCGGTCGCGCTGGCCGTCGAGCGCGGGTTGCCGCCGGAGCGGCTGCGGGTGCTGGGGAAGGTGCCGGACGCCGAGCTGGCGACCGTGCTGCGCGGGGCGAGCGTGCTGGCCGTGCCGAGCCTCGCCGAGGGCTTCGGGCTGGGCCTGCTGGAGGCGATGGCGGCCGGCGTCCCGGTGGTGCACACCGACGTCCCGGCGCTGGTCGAGGTCGCGGGCGGCGCGGGCGTCACGGTCCCGCGCGGCGACGCGGCGGCCCTGGCGAAAGCCCTGCGTGAGGTGCTCGGTTCACCCGAGCGGGCAGCCGAGTTGACCCGATCGGGGCGTGACCGCGCGAAGTCGTTCACGTGGCGTCGCGCCGCGGAAGCCGTCTGGGCCATCCACCGCCGGGGGCGTAGCTAGCGGGTTTGCCAGTTCCCCACCATGACGCTGCGTCGCCGCCGTACCCTACGGGGGTGAGCGATGATCCCCGGGTCCTGATCGACGCGACCGCGGTGCCCGCGGACCGCGGCGGGGTGGGCCGGTACGTGGATTCGCTCGTCGCCGCGCTGGACGCGGACGGTGCTCGCATCGCCGTCGTCTGCCAGCCGCGGGACCTGCAGCTCTACGATCGGCTGGCGCCGAGGTCACGCATCGTGCCCGCCTCGCCGTCGACGACCACCCGCACCGCGCGGCTGACCTGGGAGCAGGCGACCCTGCCCCGGCTGGTGCGCCGCCTCGGCGCGGACGTCGTCCACTCGCCCCACTACACGATGCCGCTGGCGACGTCGGCCGCTTCGGTCGTCACGCTGCACGACGCGACGTTCTTCACCGACGCCGTCCTGCACTCGTCGGTGAAGGCCCGTTTCTTCCGCGCGTGGACGGCGACGGCGCTGCGCCGCGCGACGCTGTGCGTGGTCCCGTCGGCGGCGACGGCCGCGGAGCTGGCCCGCGTCAGCCCGGTGCGGCACGCGTCGGTGGAGGTCATCCACCACGGCGTCGACACGGAGCGTTTCCACCCGCCGTCCCCGGCGGAGGTTCTCGCCGCGCGCACGGCCGTCGGCCTGGGCCGGACGCCGTACGTGGCGTTCCTCGGGGCGCTGGAGCCACGCAAGAACGTCCCGGCGTTGATCCGCGGCTTCGCCCGCGCGGTAGCCGGGCGGGCTGATGCCCCGGCGCTGGTCCTGGCGGGCCAGCCGGGCTGGGACACGCAGGTCGAGCGCGCGCTGGACGCCGTCCCGCACCGCCTGCGCGTGATCCGCGCGGGCTACCTGCCGTTCGGCACGCTGGCGGGCTTCCTGGGCGGGTCGTCGCTGGTGGCGTACCCGTCACTGGGCGAGGGTTTCGGCTTGCCGGTCCTGGAGGCGATGGCGTGCGGCGCCTGCGTCTTGACGACGCGCAGGCTGTCACTCCCGGAGGTAGGCGGCGACGCGGTCGCGTACTGCGGAGTGGGAGCGGGCGACGTCGCGGCGGCGATCTCGGAACTCCTGGCGGACCCGGGCCGCAGGTCCGAACTGGCGACGGCGGCCCAGCAGCGAGCCAAGGAGTTCTCATGGGCGACCACCGCGGAACGCCACCGGGAGGCGTACGCCAAGGCCTGGTCCCGCCACCTCCGCACCCGCTGACCGCCTTCGGCGGTGGTAACCTGATGATGCGAGGTCCCCGTGGGACCGAGTATGAGAGCCCGCAACGCGTCCGGACGGTCGTCTTGCGGGCTTTTCGCAGTTCTCAGACGGTGAGGACTTCGGCGACCAGCGGGTTCGCCCGGCGCCGCCAGTCACCGCCCGCCCCGAAGCACCACGCCACGGCGTCGGAGATCCACAGCAGGGGCTCGGCTGTGGAGTCGACGTGCTCGTAGGTGAGCTCCGTCTTCGACGGCCGGACTCCCAACGCCAGCTGCAAGGTCCGGCGGTCATGACCGTCGCGGTGGTCGCGGGAGTCGAGGACCAACCGGTGTGCCCGCAACACGAGCAGATCCTCCGCCAAGTGCTCGATGCAACGCTGGCGGGCGGCTTCTTCGGTCTTGGGAGTGCATTCGGCGAGGTAGAGCCGAGCGGAGACCGGCAGCGCCGCGATCCGGTCGATGAGCATCCGGCGGCGAGGTTCCTTCTCCTTCTTGAAATGCAGTTCGCGTGCGCCACGGAGCAGGAGCGAGTCAACGCGCGCCGGGTCGACGTCAGGTGGGCAGGCTCCACAACGGTCGCGCACAACAGGAAGTTGCCGCCGCGCGCTGACTCGTCGACGAAGGCGTGCACCGTCATCGGGTCATCATGGCGCGGTCGATCGTGCGTTCCGCAGTCGGGTGGCTACTTCGAGTGACTTTCGGGAGAGTTCGCTCGCCGAGCGGAACCAGCCAAGGCCTGGTCCCGTCACCTCCGCACCCGCTGCCCCGCGTACCCAGACAGTCGGCTTGCGTACCCAGACCGTCGGTTCACGTACCTGGACGGTCGGCTCGTGAACCGACCCTCCAGCTACGCGAGCCGACCGCTCGAGTGCGCGAGCCGACCGTCTGGGTACGCAATCCGCTCCCACCCGCTGAGCCGTGTGATCGAGGGGTCGACTCGCGTGATTCCGGAGCCGACACGCGTGATCAGAGCGACGACACGGCGTGCGCCCCTGACCTCTGGCGTGTCGACCCTTCAAGCACGCGTGTCGACCTCCTGATCACGTGAGCCGGCCCGCTGGCTTCTCTCACCTTGCTCCTGGCCCGGGGCACCCGCTTCACGCTCGGTGACGCGTGGACAATGGCCGGGTGACTGAGGACTCCCGCTATGGCGATGATGTCGGCGTCGTGACCGTGACCTACTTCTCCGAGGACACCATCGAGCGGTTCCTCGACACCCTCGAGAAGGCCACCGAGCGCGAGGTCAAGGTGGTCGTCGCGGACAACGCTTCCGTCGATGGGGCCCTCGAGGAGGTCACGCGGCCGCGGGCCAACGTGCAGCTGCTCGACATCGGGGAGAACGTCGGTTACGGGACCGCCGCCAACCGCGGCGTCGCCGAGCTCGACGACCGGTACGGCTGGGTCGTCGTCGTCAACCCCGACCTCGAATGGGAGCCCGGCTCGCTCGACGCGCTGCTCGACGTCGCCACGCGGTGGCCGCGCGGGGGTGCGTTCGGGCCGCTGATCCACGACCTCGACGGCACCGTCTACCCGTCGGCGCGGCTGCTGCCCTCGTTCGGCCGGGGCATCGGCCACGCCGCGTTCGCCAAGGTCTGGCCGGCCAACCCCTGGACCAGGCAGTACCGGCAGGAGACCGGCACGCCGGTCGAGCGCGTCGCGGGCTGGCTGTCCGGCTCGTGCCAGCTGCTGCGCCGGGAGGCGTTCGACTCCGTCAGCGGCTTCGACACGCGCTACTTCATGTACTTCGAGGACGTCGACCTCGGCGACCGGCTGGCCAAGGCGGGCTGGCAGAACGTCTACGCGCCGTCGGCGAGCGTGATGCACGAAGGCGGGCACTCGACGTCGCAGGCGTCGGAGAAGATGCTGAAGGCACACCACGACAGCGCCTACCGCTACCTCGCCGACCGCCACCGGGGTCTCGCCTGGAAGCCGCTCCTGGCCGCCGTGAAGCTCGGCCTCAAGCTCCGACTGAAGCTCGAGACCCGCTAGATCCCGTCGAGCCGGCGGGACAGGTCGGACCTGCCGTTGTTCTGCGTCACCGTCGGCACCAGGCCGGTGTCCTCCGGATCGGGCTCCTTCAGCGGGCTCGTGATCGGCTCGGCCTGGGGCCGGCGCGCGAGCGGCGTCGTGACCGGGGTCTTCAACGGCGTCGTCGGCGACGGCGTGCTCAGCGGCGTGGTCACCTGCTGGCGCCGCCCGCCCGCGCCGCTGGCGACGCCTGTGGCGCCGGAGGCCTCCAGCCGCCGGGTCGGCGACTTGCCGGCCAGCGGGTGGTCGTTCTCCTCGATCAGCGACGCCGGCAGCTGCGTGGTCGTGTCCGGGTCCTGGCTTCTGTCGAGGCCGTCGATGGCGGCACGCGGTATCTGCTGCGTGTTCGAGGCGTCCATGGGCGAAATGGCGCTGTCCGGTGTCACCACGAACACACCACGCGCCTGGGCTCGTGCGAGCAGGGCGTCCGCCCGATCGCGGGGGTCCATCCCCTCGGCCTCCCGACTGACCCGGGGCCCTCTGGGGAAAGGCCCGCTAGTTTCCTGTCTAGGGTAGGCCCTCCGGGCGACCTCCGTCAGGGTTTCCCGCGGCTTGTCGCTCAGCGGTGCGTGATACAGGAGGAGATTTCCGTGACGTCCGAGGTCCGAACCGGCGCTGTCGACGCCGTCGTGCTGGTCGGGGGCAAAGGCACCCGGCTGCGGCCGCTCACCCTGTCGGCGCCGAAGCCGATGCTCCCGACAGCCGGGACGCCCTACCTGAGCCACCTGTTCTCCCGCATCCGCGAGGCCGGGATCAGGCACGTCGTGCTGGGGACGAGCTACCGGGCGGAGGTGTTCGAGGAGTACTTCGGCGACGGCGAGGCGATCGGGCTGGAGCTGGAGTACGTCGTCGAGGAGGAGCCGCTCGACACGGCGGGCGCCATCCGCAACGTCTACGACAAGCTGCGCGCCGACCACGTGATCGTCTTCAACGGCGACATCATCTCCGGCTCGGACCTCGGCGAGCAGCTGCGCGTGCACCACGACACCGGCGCCGATGTCACGCTGCACCTGCAGCGCGTCCCGGACCCGAGCCGCTTCGGCTCGGTGCCCACCGACGAAACCGGGCGTGTGCAGGCCTTCCTCGAGAAGACGCCGGACCCGCCGACCGACCAGATCAACGCCGGCTGCTACGTCTTCCGCCGCCCGGTGATCGAGTCGATCCCGACCGGGCGCCGTGTCTCGGTGGAGCGCGAGACGTTCCCCGGCCTGCTGGAGCAGGGCGCGCACATCCACGGGTTCGTCGACGCGTCCTACTGGCTGGACGTCGGCACGCCCGAAGCGTTCGTCCGCGGCTCGGCCGACCTGGTGCGAGGCATCGCGCCGACGTCGGCGCTGCCCGGCCGGACCGGCGAGTTCCTGGTCCTCGACGGCGCTTCCGTGGCCGAGGACGCCGAGCTGTCCGGTGGTTCGACCATCGGCGTCGCGGCCGTCGTCGGCTCCGGCGCGCGGATCGACGGCTCGGTCCTGTTCGACGGCGCGGCCGTCTCCGAAGGCGCGATCGTCGAGAACTCGGTGCTCGGGCACGGCGCGCGCGTCGGCGCCGGCGCGGTGCTGCGCGGCGTGGTGGTGGGCGACGGCGCGTCCGTCGGTGCCGGGTGCGAGCTGCTCGACGGCGCCCGGATCTGGCCCGACGTCGTGCTCCCCGACGGTTCCGTCCGCTTCTCGAGCGACGCGTAGCCGATGTTCTGGCGTCCCGCGTTCGAGGTCGACCTGGGCCGGGTCCTGGGTCCGCTGACGCGTGGGCGCGGATCGCTCAACATCTTCACCGACGAGCGCGGCGTCACCTGGCTGGCGTCGAACACGCCGGACGGCCCCGGCACGCTCGCCTTGCGCAAGCTGGGTGACGGCCGGATCGAGGCCGCCGCGTGGGGTGCCGGGGCGGACCGGCTGCTCAGCGGCGTCCCGGCGCTGCTCGGCGCGGACGACGACGACAGCGGGTTCGTCGCGCACCACGACGTCGTCGCGCGGGCCCGGCGGGAGAACCCCGGCCTGCGGCTCGGCGCGACCGGGTTCGTGTGGGACTGGCTGGTGCTCGCCGTGCTGGAGCAGAAGGTGACCGGCAAGGAAGCGATCCGGTCGTGGGCGGAGCTGTGCCGCCGGTTCGGCGAGCGGGCGCCCGGCCCGGCCCCGGACCGCCTGCGCGTGCCGCCGACGCCGGTGGCGCTGCGGTCGCTGCACGACTGGCACTGGCACCGCGCGGGCGTCGACATCAAGCGGCGGACGGCGCTGCTCAACGCCGCCCGCGTGGCGCACCACCTGGAACGGGCGGTGGAGCTGCGCGGCCGCGAAGGCCGGCTGCTGCTGCGGCACGTGCCGGGCATCGGCGTCTGGACGGCCGCGGAGATCGCGCAGCGCGCGTGGGGCGACCCGGACGCGGTGAGCTTCGGGGACTACAACATCCCGTCGATGGTGGGCCACGCGCTGCTGGGCGCGAAGCTCGACGACGAGGGGATGGCGGAGCTGCTGGCGCCGTACGCGCCGCAACGGCAGCGCGCGGTCCGCTACCTGGAAGCGGCGGGCCACCGCCGCCCGCGTTTCGGCCCGCGCATCGAACTACGCGAATACCGCGCCATGTGAGGACCCCCGGAATGTCCTGAAGGGCACCCTCAGGGACGTAAAAGCCCTGAGGGTGCCCTTCAGGACATGCGGAAAGCCGTGAAGGCCTCCTTCCCGGCTCTTATGGCCGGTAAGGAGGCCTTCACGGCTTGTCCTACTGCTGCGGGGGGTAGCCGCCCTGCTGGGGCGGGTATGGCGGCGGCTGCTGGCCGGGGTAGCCCTGCTGCGGCGGATATTCCGGCTGCTGGGGCGGGTAACCCGGTTGCTGCGGGGGATAACCCGGCTGCTGGCCCGGGTAGCCCTGCTGGGGCGGGTAGCCAGGTTGCTGCGGCGGGTAGCCCGGGAACTGCTGCGGCGGGTACGGCGGCTGCTTCGGCTTCGAGACGTTGATCACGACGATCACGACCGCCGCGATGCCCCCGAGCACCACCAGCAGGATCAACAGCATCAGCACGGTCACGGGTCAGCCGCTCCCTTCGTCGAGCGCGGCGCGGACGATCGACAGCGCCTCGGTTGCGTCCAGGCCGAGCCTACGGGTGACCGCCGCGTACTCGGCCGCGGCCTGCTGGGCCCGGCGGCGCGTCTGGTCGCCGGAGGCGCCGACGAAACTGCCCGCGCGGCCGCGGGTTTCGATCAGCCCGGCCTCTTCCAGCTCCCGGTAGGCCCGCGCGACGGTGTTCGGCGCGATGCCGAGGTCGACCGCCAGCTGCCGCACCGTGGGCAGCTTCGTGCCGACGGCCAGCGAGCGGTCGTTGATCCGCGCCGCGAGCCCGGCACGCACCTGCTCGAACGGCGGCACCGGGGACGCGCTGTCGAAGGGGACGATCGGGCTCACCAGCTCTGCGGCCCCGTTCCCGGACCGGGCGGCGGTTGCTGCGGCGGGTAGTAGCCCTGCTGAGCCGGCGGCGGCCCCGGCGGCACCGGCGCGAAGCCCGGCTGCTGCTGCGGGAATCCCTGCGACGGCGGCGGCCCTTGTGGTGCGGGCGCGAACCCGCCCGGCTGTGGGAAGCCGGCCTGCTGCTGCGGAACACCCGGCTGCGGGAAGTCCTGCGACGGCGACGGGAACCCGGCTTGCTGCTGCGGGAACCCGCCTGGCTGCGGAAACCCTTGCGACGGCTGCGGGAACCCCTGCGACGGCGGCGGCCCCTGCGGTGCCGTCGCGAACCCGCCCGGCTGCGGGAAGCTCTGCGACGGCGGCGCGAAACCCTGCTGCGGCGGGAAGTTCGCGGCGGGGAACTGCCCGCCGGCGCGCATGGCCTCGGTCCGCCGCATCTTCGACACCCGCACCGCGACGACGATCACGAACACGATGATCGCGAGGATCAGCAGGCCGACGACGATGTAGCCGAACACCCCGCTGCCGCTGCCGCCACCGGAGTGGATGTGCACCCGCTCGGGGAACTGCGTAGCCATGTGGTCCTCCCTCTCCCGGCTCCAGGCTAGTGCCCGGCACCGACAGAAACCGCCGCTTTCACCAGATCGGCGAGATCCTCGGAGCCGGCCGGGAGCGCGTCCACCGGCCACCACCGCAGGTCGTCGGACTCGTCGCTGCGCACCGGCTCCGCACCCGGCGGCGCGTGCACGGCGTACCGGACGTCGAAGTGCCGCGTCGGCACCCCGAGCGAGCAGGTGATCGGGTGGACGTCCAGGTGCACCGGCGCGTCCCCGATCCGCAGGCCGGACACGCCGGACTCCTCGGTCGCCTCCCGCAGCGCCGCGTCGGCCAACGACACGTCGGACGGTTCGCAGTGCCCGCCGAGCTGCAGCCACCGGCCGACGCGCGGGTGCAGCGTGAGCAGCACCCGCGTGCCGGTGTGGTCCAGCAGCACCGCGGACGCCGTCAGATGCCCGGCCTCGCACGACCGGCGGCACGTGTCGTCCCGCGCCGCGAGGAAGCCGAGGAACGCCTGGCGCAGCGACTCCTGGGACGCGTCCGGAGGCGTCCACGAACCCAGCGTCGCGACGGCTTCGGCGTGCAGGCTCACAGCTCCAGCAGCCCGTCACCCGGCGCGGCCGCGCCCCGCGGGGCCGGCTCGTCCAGCGGGATGCCGATCGCGACCGAGCCCAGCGGCTGCCAGCGCTCGTCCAGGCCGAGGACGTCGCGGACGACGTCGGCGGCGAAGATCGTCGACCCGATCCAGCACGAGCCGAGGCCTTCGGCGGCGAGCGCGACCAGCAAGCCCTGCACCGCGGCCCCGCCGGCGACGGTGAACATCGTCTTCTCGCAGTCGTTGCGGCGGGCGTCGGGGTAGGTGTGCGCGCCGTCCGGCACCAGGAACGGGATGACGATTTCCGGGGCCCGGTAAAGGATGTCGCCGCGGCTGAGCCGCTTCTCGACCTGCTCCGGGGTGAACTCGTCGCCGTTGAGGTCCGCCTGCCACGACTCGCGCATCGCGTCGAGCAGCTCCTTGCGCTTCGCGCCGTCGCGCAGCCAGACGAACCGCACCGGGTGCGTGTGGTGCGGCGCGGGCGCGGTCAGCGCGGAGCCGACGGCTCGCCGGATCGACGTCGGCGAGACCGGTTCGTCGCTGAACTGCCGCACCGACCGCCGGACCGGCACGGCTTCCCGGCGGCCCTGCGCGATGGCTTCGTTGGTGCCCAGCCGGAAGAGGTCCTCTTCGAGCGGCCGGATGAGCGTCCGCGCGGTCGAGCCGTCGTCGAAGAGGTCCAGACCGCGGACGACGGCGACCGGCGTCCCGCCCAGCTTGCCCTTGACCAGGTCCGCGGCCGACGCGAGCTCGTCGGCGATCGCCACCTCGGTGACGGCCAGCTCGTTGCCCTGGCCGTCGATCGTGCCCCGGTAGGCGTGCAGCACGCGCAGCCCGGACGCGCCGATGGCGTTGTCGGTCTGCCCGACCCGCCAGGCGCGGCCCATGGTGTCGGTGACGACCACGGCGACCTCGACGCCGAGCCGTTCGCGCAGCCCGTTGCGCAACGCCAACGCCGACGCGTCGGGGTCGGCGGGCAGCAGCGCGACCTCGTCACCGGCCACATTGGACGCGTCGATGCCGGACGCCGCCTGCACGATGCCCAGCGGGTTCTCGGTGATCACCGTGCGGGCGATCCGCGCGACGATCCGGACGGCTTCCTGCTCGACGAGCTTGCGGCGGGCGGCGTCGCGGGCCTCGGGCTCGGTGGGCACGCGGACGAGCCTGCCCTCGGCCTTCGAGACGATCTTGCTGGTCACGACCACGACGTCGCCCGAGCGCAGCCAGGGCGCGGCGGTGACGATCGCGCCGGTCAGGTCGTCGCCCGGGCGGAACTCGGGCAGCCCGGTGACGGGCAGGATCTCCAGCTTCGGGGAAGCGTGGTCGGCGGTGTTACTCAACGGGGGCTCCAGCGAGTTCGAGAGCGGCGCGGGCCATCGCCGCGGTCGCGTCCACATCGGACATCAGCAGCGGCACGTCGCGGACGGTCACGCCCGGCACATCGGCCGTCTCGCCTTCGGCGATCAGCCAGCCGTCGAGCACGCCGTCGTCCTTGCGCGAGCCGTAGTGCCGGCCCACCGCCTCGGCCGACGTCTCGACGCCGATCGCGGTCAGGCAGGCGTCGGCCATCCCGCGCAACGCCTTGCCGCCGATGATCGGGGACACCCCGACCACACCGGCGGACGTCTTGCGCAGCGCGTCCCGGATCCCCGGCACGCCCAACGTCGTGCCGACTGACACCACCGGGTTCGACGGCGCGAACAGCACCGCGTCGGCGCCGGCGATGGCTTCGAGCACGCCCGGCGCGGGCTTGGCCTCGTCAGTGCCGACGGCGACGATCGAGTGCGCCTTCGGCTCGGCGCGGTAGCGCACCCACCACTCCTGGAAGTGGATGGCCTTCTGCTGGCCGTCCTGGTCCGGGTCGTCGATCACGACGTGCGTCTCGACGCGGTCGTCCGACATCGGCAGCAGCCGGACGCCGGGCTGCCAGCGGTCGCACAGGGCCTCGGTCACCGCGGACAGCGGGTAGCCCGCGCGCAGCATCCGGGACCGGATCAGGTGAGTGGCGATGTCCTTGTCGCCGAGCCCGAACCAGTCCGGGTCGGCGCCGTAGGCCGCCAGCTCCTCCTTGACCACCCAGGTCTCGCCCGAGTGCCCCCAGCCGCGTTCCTTGTCGATCCCGCCGCCCAGGGTGTACATGCAGGTGTCGAGGTCAGGGCAGATCCGCAGGCCGTGCATCCAGACGTCGTCGCCGGTGTTGACCAGCGCCGTCACCTCGTGCGGCGACTCGCTCGCGCCCTCCGGCGCCATGCCCAGTGCTGCCTTGACTCCCAGCAGGAAACGGGCCCCGCCCACTCCGCCGACCATCACCACGATCTTCACGACGTCGAATCTTCCTCTCCCTCGATGCGCGAGCCGGGTGCGGGCACCCAGTAGCGGTATCGGTGGTGCGGGGCGTACCCGAGCCCCGCGTAGAGCGCGAGCGCGCCCTCGTTGCCTTCCGCGACCTGCAACACCGCGCGATCGGCTCCGTGTTCCACGCCCCAGGTGCCCAGCGCCGCCATCAGCGCGGACGCGAGCCCGCGGCGCCGGAAGGCCGGGGCGACCTCGAGCCGGCCGACGTGCAGCCAGCCGTCGACCAGCGCGCCGCGGACGACACCGGTCGTGACGCCGTCCAGCGTCGCGACGCCGTAGCCGACCTTCCCGCCGGTCAGGACCTGCCGCGCGGCGGGGGAGTCCTCGCCGGGCCCGAGCGTCAGCTCCCACCAGGCGTCCGAGGGCTCATCCGTCACTTTCACGTGAAAGTGACCACCTGGGGGCGGCACTTTCACGTGAAAGTGCCGCTCTGGCGCCAGCGGCGCGGTGAGGACGACGACCTCGTGGCCACGGCGGTGACCCTTCGCCTCGACCCAGCCCTCGGCGACGATCGCGTGCTCGTTCGGGCTGTCGCGGACCACCTGCGCCATCGGCGGGATCCCCCGATCGTGGGCGAAGTCACACACCGCGTCCAGGGCCTCGCGGACCGGCCGTCCGGCGTCCCCGACGGCCAGGACACTGTTCGCACGGCCGGTGAAGCCGCCGGCCCAGCGGAGCACCCACTCGCCGAGCTGCGCTTCGGCCAGCGGGGGCCAGGCCCGGCTGCAGCGGATCTCAAGCATTTCGGGAGCATTCACGGCTAGATTGTCCCTGAGGCGGCGAACCGATTTCCGAAGGAGGCCGGGTGCGATGGGCGTCCAGCGCAAGGACGAACGGCACAAGGAAGAGCTGGTCGACGACATCTCCGAGGGCTTCAACCGCGCTGTCGGCGCGAAGGAGGACGAAGAGGGTGCGCCCGCCAAGCCCAAGTTCGTGATCACCGGCGATGCCCGCGCCGTCCCGCCCAAGCGCCGCCGCGACCGTTGATCCCCGCCATACCCCGAGTATGGCTAAGGGTTGCCTCACCATCCCGACCGGTGGCCGTGCCGCGTAATGTCGGCGGCGACTGGCTGTTGGCAGAGAAAAGCAGGAGTGCGCAGTGACCTACGTGATCGCCGAGCCCTGCGTCGACTTGCTCGACAAGGCGTGTATCGACGAGTGCCCCGTGGACTGCATCTACGAGGGCGAACGGATGCTGTATATCCACCCGGACGAGTGCGTCGACTGCGGCGCCTGCGAACCGGTCTGCCCGGTCGAGGCGATCTACTACGAGGACGACGTCCCGGACGGCTGGTCGGACTACACCAAGGCCAACGTCGACTTCTTCGACGAGCTGGGCTCGCCCGGCGGGGCGTCGAAGGTCGGCAAGACGGCCCACGACCCCGCCTTCGTCAAGGCGCTGCCCCCTCAGCCCCAGGGCGAATGAGCCGCGTCGCGCTGCCCGACTTCCCCTGGGATTCGCTCGCCGAGGTCAAGGCCACGGCGCAGGCGCATCCCGGCGGGGTCGTCGACCTCTCGATCGGCACGCCCGTCGACCCGGTCCCGGCCGGCATCCGTGACGCCCTGGCGTCGGTCTCGGAGATCCCCGGGTACCCGACGACCCACGGCATCCCGGCGCTGCGCGCGGCGGCCATCGCCGCGCTCGGCCGCCGCCACGGGGTCACCGGCATCGAGGCCGGCGCCGTGCTGCCGACGATCGGGTCCAAGGAAGCCGTCGCCTGGCTGCCGCGGCTGCTGGGCTTCGGCGAGGGCGACCTCGTCGTCATCCCGGAGCTGGCCTACCCGACCTACGAGGTCGGGGCGCTGCTCGCGGGCGCGTCGATCCTGCGGTCCGACGGCTTGACGGCGCTGGGCCCGCAGCGCCCGGCGATGATCTGGCTCAACTCGCCGTCCAACCCGACCGGTCGCGTGTTGCCGGTGGAGCACCTGCGCAAGGTCGTCGAGTGGGCGCGCGAGCGCGACGTCGTCGTGGTGTCCGACGAGTGCTACCTGGCGCTCGGCTGGGAGACCGAACCGCTGTCGGTGCTGCACCCGGACGTCTCCGGCGGCAGCACCGAGGGCCTGATCGCGGTGCACTCGCTGTCGAAGTCGGCGAACCTGGCCAGCTACCGCGCCGGGTTCCTGACCGGTGATCCCCAGCTGATCGCGCAGCTGCTGGAGATCCGCAAGCACGCGGGCATGATCGTGCCGCGCCCGGTCCAGGAGGCGATGGTCGCCGCCCTGACCGACGACGAGGCCCTGGCCGCACAACGCGAACGCTACGCCCGCCGCCGGCTGGCACTGCGGAAGGCGTTGCAGGACAACGGCTTCCGCGTCGACCACTCCGAGGCCGGCCTGTACCTGTGGGCCACCCGCGACGAGGACGCGCACGCGACGGTGGCGTGGCTCGCCGACCGCGGCATCCTGGTCGCACCGGGCACGTTCTACGGCCCGACCGGCCGCCGCCACGTCCGCGTCGCACTGACGGCGACGGATGAGCGCGTCGACGCGGCTGTCGAGCGCCTGAGCGCCTAGTAGTCGCGGCCGGTGAAACCCCGGTAGACGAACCGGGTGAGGGCCTCGACCGCCTCTTCGTCGGTCGGTGGGGTCCAGCCGGTGGGGGCCGGGTCGAGCAGCCACATCTGCGCGAAACTGTCGACCAGCCGGTACATCATCACGATGCTCAGGTCCAGCCGCGCCGGCAGTCGCATGCCCGCGGCCGTGATGTGCTCGAGGTGGCCGTTGAGGTCCGCCGCCTGGGTGGCGCCGAAGCCGGCGAGGGTGCGGGCGAACGCGTCGTTCACCAGCGCCGCCTGGCCGAGGGCGCGCATCGTCGACGCGTGCTCCTTGTAGAACTCCCAGTACTGCGCCACGTGCCAGCGCACGGCCGCCGGGTCGCTGAAGTCCGAGAGGTGGCCCTCGGTCAGCGCGCTCTCGTCGCCTGAGGTCGCGATGTCGGCCAGGAGCGCTTCGAGCAGCTCTTCCTTGCTGGCGAAGTGGTTGTAGAACGACCCCGCCGCGCGCCCGGCCTCCGCCGTGATGTCGGTGATCTTGGTGTTCAGGTAGCCCTTGTGCGCGAACACGCGCCGGGCCGCCGCCTTCAGCGCGGCCTCGGTCTCCGCCGCCTTCTCCTTGCGGTTCACCGCCACCTCCTTGACGCGGGACGCTAGCAGTGCCATTCTGAATCCAGATTCACTGAATTTCAATTCACTGGGAGGGCGACATGGACACCACGGTGCTGATCGCGGGGGCGGGGCCGACCGGGCTGACGCTGGGCATCGAACTGGCACGGCGCGACGTCGCCGTGCGGATCATCGACAAGGCCGAGACGTTCTTCGTCGGCTCGCGCGGCGACGGCCTGCAGCCGCGCACCCTGGAGGTCTTCGAGGACCTCGGCGTGCTCGACGCCGTGCTCGCGCAGGGCGCCGCGCCGGTGCCGATGAAGATCCACCTCGGCGGCGAGGTCGTCGGCGAGCGGATGATGTTCGACCCGGTCGAGCCGACGCCGGCGAAGCCGTACCCGACCGGCTGGTTCCTCGGCCAGTCCCAGACCGAGGGCATCCTGCGCGACCGGCTCGCCGAGTTCGGCGTCCGCGTCGAACTGGCGACCGCGCTGACGGGCTTCGAGCAGGACGCCGACGGCGTCACGGCCACGCTGAGCACGGGCGAGACGGTCCGCGCGGCGTACCTGGTGGGGGCCGACGGCGGCAAGAGCCTCGTGCGCAAGGCGCTGGGGATCGCCTTCGAGGGCAGCACGGACGAGTCGATCCGGATGCTGCTCGGCGACGTCCGGGCGGAAGGCCTCGACCGCGGTTACGGCCACTGGTTCGCGACGCCGGAGAACCCGATGAGCGGCATGATGTTCAGCCCGCTGCCGGGCACGCCGCACTTCCAGTTCGGCGCGCCGCTCGGCGACGGCGACGTGGACGTCGAGACGGCGCTGCCCGCGGTCCAGGCCCGCCTCGACGCATTGACCGGTGGCGGCGTCGTGCTGTCCGACCTGGCCTGGTCGACGGTCTGGCGGCCGAACATCCGGCTCGCGGAACGCTTCCGCGACGGCCGGGTCTTCCTGGCCGGCGACGCGGCGCACGTCCACCCGCCGACCGGCGGCCAGGGCCTCAACACCGGCGTCCAGGACGGCTACAACCTCGGCTGGAAACTCGCCGACGGCTCACCGGAGTTGCTCGACAGCTACGAGGTGGAGCGCCGGACCGTCGCGGCGCGGGTGCTGGGCGTCTCGACGGGGCTGCTGCAGAAGTACAAGGACGGCGACGAGGACGCCCACAAGCGCGGCGAGGACACCCAGCAGCTGGACATCACCTACCGCGGCGGCCCGCTGTCCCCGGCCGGCACCGGCGCGCTGCAGCCGGGCGACCGCGCCCCGGACGCCCCGCTGACCGACGCCAACGGCAAGCGCGTCCGGCTGTTCGAGCTGTTCCGCGGCCCGCACGCGACGGAGCTGTCCTTCGGCGACGGCCCCGGGTCCGGCCTGCGGATCCTCCCGCAGGGGAGCGTCGCGACGGGTGCGGACCTGGTCGACGACGACGGCCACGCCTACGCGGCGTACGAAGCCGAGGGCGGCCGGACGGTGCTGGTGCGGCCGGACGGGTACGTCTGGTCGGTCTCGGTGCCGGTCTCGTGAGTGGTAATGCGGGTTAGAACCCTAATTACCACTCACGACGGCTTGCGCGGCGGCGTCGACGGCTTCCCAGGAGGCTCGCCACGTCGCGCGGGCCTCGGCCCGGCGGGTCAGCTCGCGCTCCGCGATGCGGCCGGCCACGAAGCCGATCGCGCTGTCGCCCGTGTCCAGGACCGTGCGCATCCGCTCGGCCGCGAGCACCGCGTCCTGGTGGTCGCCGAGCACCGTCTGGAAGTCCTTCGTGGCCGTCAGCAGCGCCTTGATCCGCTTGGCCTGCTTCTTCTTCGCCGACGTCTGGGCCAGCTCGGCGGCGTACCGCAGCTTCTTGCCGTGGATGCGCAGGGCGTGCAGGTCGTCGTCCGGCGGGTCGGCCGGCAGCGCGCGCACGGCCTTGGCGAGCTTGCGGTGCGGCTTGGCCAGCCCGGCGATCAGGTCGCGCTGCGGAACGTCCACAGTGGACGGCGCCGCCCGCGTCAGCAGGCTGACCTCGCGCAGCAGCGTCGAGTACCGGGCGCTGGACAGGGCCCGGGTGAGCCGCCCCTTCGCCGTCGCGCGCTCGGAGACGAACCGGGAGACCAGCTGCCGGCCGGCGGGCTGGTCGCGGACCTCGAAGTCGGCGATGACCTCGCGCAGGTGCTCGATCAGGACGTCGTGGTCGCGCACCTCGCCGAGCGACTGGCCGAGCCAGCCCAGCTCGGCCCGCACCGGCTCGGCGCCGTCACCGACCAGCTCGCCCGAGAGCTTGAGCACGCTGCGCATCCGCCGCAGGGCGACGCGCATCTGGTGCAGGTCCTCGGGGTCGGCGCCGGAGCGCGTGCCGGGCTCGTGCGCGAGCAGCGCGCGGATCTCCCGGTCGAGCTTGGCGCGCACGTGGTGGACCGCCGGATCGGCCGGCCGCGCCTCGACCGGGACGTCGGGCAGTCCCAGCTCGGCCGGGGTGTGGGGCAACGATTCGGTGGTCACCAGATGAATGGTAGGTGAACAACCCGACGTCACCCAATAAGCCGTGAAGGCCTCCTTACCGGCTGTAAGCGCCGGTAAGGAGGCCTTCACGGCTTTCGGGAAGCCTCAGTTGGCGTGCAGCATCGCGTTCAGCTCGACGCCGGAGCCCGCGCGCGCGACGACCTCGACCGCGCCGGTGCCGGAGTTGCGCCGGAAGACCGCGTTCGAGACGCCGTTGAGCTCGCGCGCCTTGACGACCTTGCCGTCGACGAGGACCTTCGTGCCCGCCGTGACGTACAGGCCGGCTTCGACGACCGTGTCGTCGCCCAGGGAGATGCCGATGCCGCCGTTCGCGCCGATCAGGCAGCGCTCGCCCAGCGAGATCGTCTCCTTGCCGCCGCCCGAGAGCGTCCCCATGATCGACGCGCCGCCGCCGACGTCGGAGCCGTCGCCGACCACCACGCCGGCCGAGATCCGGCCCTCGACCATGGACGCGCCGAGCGTGCCGGCGTTGAAGTTGACGAAGCCCTCGTGCATCACGGTCGTGCCGCTCGCCAGGTGGGCGCCGAGGCGGACGCGGTCCGCGTCACCGATCCGGACGCCGGCGGGCATCACGTAGTCGACCATCCGCGGGAACTTGTCGACGCTGTAGACGGTCACCGCGCCGCGCGCCCGCAGCCGCAGCCGGGTCGCCTCGAAGCCCTCGACCGGGCACGGGCCGTGGTTGGTCCACACGACGTTCGCCAGCAGGCCGAACAGGCCGTCGAGGTTCTGGCCGTGCGGGCGCACCAGGCGGTGCGAGAGCAGGTGCAGCCGCAGGTAGACGTCGTGGGTGCCGGCCAGCGCGTCGGCCAGCTTGCCGATCGTGGTGCGGACGGCGACGACCTCGACCCCGCGGTCGGTGTCCGGGCCCAGCAGCGCCGCGGCGGCCTCGCCGAGCACCTCGGTGGCCTCTTCGACGCTCAGGACGTCGGTGCCGGAGGTGTCTGACGTGCCGGACGCGCCGGTCTCGGTCAGCTTGGGCTGCGGGTACCAGGTGTCGAGGACCGTCCCGTCGGTCGCGACGGTGGCCAGCCCGACGCCGGTGGCGCCGGTCGTTTCGGGGTTCGGGGTCTGCTCGCTCACGGCCCCAACCGTAGTGGAGTGACCTGGGTCAACCCTCTGTGGGCCGGGCGTCGACCTGCTTCTTCAGCCCCGAAAGGGCGGCGGCGATGTCGACCAGCGCCTGCGTGCAGGGCCCGCCCGGGTCCGCGACCGTGGTGCAGCCGGTGCTCCGGAACGTGCCGACGGCCCGTTCGAGCCCGGCCGCCTCGGTGACCAGCTGCGGGTCCTTGTCGCCGGCGCGCTTGCGGGCCGAGCCGGGGACGCTGCCGAGCTCCGTGACGTACTTCTCGCAGCCCTTCGGCAACTGGGTCCGCGGGCTGGCGTAACACTGGTCGGCGGTCAGCGCGTCCAGCTTGGTCGGGAGCGCGTCCGGCCCGGGTTCGCCGCCCTGCTTGGGCGTCGGGCCGGCCTCGCTGCTACAGCCGGACAGGAGCAGGACCAGCAACGCGCCGCCCACGGCGACCGGGAACCTAACCACGCACCCACGGTAGCCCTGCCGGTAGCGTGCCGGTCATGAGCCTCGACCTGCACGCCGACCCCGTCGACCTCACCGCCGCCCTGGTGGACGTCTTCAGCGTCTCCGGCAGCGAGGCGGAACTCGCGACCTTGGTGCAGGAAGCGCTGTCGAAGCAGGCGCCGCACCTCGAGGTCGTCCGCAACGGTGACGCCGTCCTGGCGCGGACCCACCTCGGCCGCGGGTCGCGGGTCGTGCTCGCCGGGCACCTGGACACCGTGCCGGAGAACGGCAACCGGCCGTCGCGGCGCGAGGGCAGCGGCGACGACGGGACCCTGCACGGCCTCGGCACGGTCGACATGAAGAGCGGCGACGCGGTGTTCCTGCACCTCGCCGCGACGCTCCCGGAGCCGAAGCACGACATCACGTTCGTCTTCTACGACAACGAAGAGATCGAAGCGGTCAAGAACGGCCTCGGCCGGATCGAGCGCGAGCTGCCGGAGTGGCTGGCCGGGGACCTGGCGATCGTCGGCGAGCCGTCGAACGGCGTCATCGAGGCCGGCTGCCAGGGCACCATGCGCGTCGAGCTGCGCTTCACCGGCACCCGCGCGCACACGGCGCGGGCGTGGATGGGGGAGAACGCGATCCACGCGCTCGCCGAGCCGCTGCGCCGGCTGGCGGAGTACGAGCCGCGCATCGTCGACATCGACGGGCTGACCTACCGCGAGGGCCTGCAGGCGACGGCGATCCGCGGCGGCGTCGCCGGGAACGTCGTGCCGGACGAAGCCGTACTGACGGTGAACCACCGCTTCGCCCCGGACCGCGACCCGGCGTCGGCGGAGAAGCACCTGCGCGACGTCTTCGCGGGCTTCGAACTGTCCGTTGTGGACCTTTCGCCGGGCGCGCTGCCGGGCCTGTCCGCCCCGGCGGCGGCCGAGCTGGTCGCGGCGGCGGGCGGCCAGGCGGCGGCGAAGCTGGGCTGGACCGACGTCGCGCGCTTCGCGGCCCTGGGCATGCCGGCGGTGAACTTCGGCCCGGGCGACCCGACGCTGGCCCACACCCAGCAGGAGAATGTCCGCACGGCGGAGATCCGGCAGGTCGCCGACGTGCTGCGCAAGTTCCTGGGCTGAGTGTCGGGCGTCACACCCGAAGGTCCTGAACTGCGGTGAAGCTCTACAGTCGCGCGAGCTTGCAACCTTTCCCCGGTGCGAGCCGTATCCACTGGTGACACCGCCTGTTGGGGAGGACCCATGCCGAAAACCGCCGCGAGACGAGCCGCGGCCGTCGCCGTGCTCGCCCTGGCGGTCGTCGGTGCCGTGACCGCCTGTGAAGGCCAGCCCGTCGCGGCGCCCGCGGCCGGGCCCGTGGTCATGGCCATCGCGGACGCGACGTCCGTGCCGCCCCCGCCCGCCGAACAGCCCGCGCAGCAGCCGCCACCGCAGACCCAGGCGCAGACCGTCCTGATCACGTTCCCGCAGACCGGGTCGGGCCAGTGGATGTTCACCCCGGGCAGCGACCAGGTGGCCGGGACACAAGGCCGGCTGATGCGGTACCGGATCGCGCTGGAGACCGACATCGACGGCGTCGGGCCCGCCGAGTTCGCCAAGGACATCCGGACGATCCTCGGCGACCCGCGCGGCTGGACCGGCGGTGGCGAGTGGCGGCTGCAGCAGGTCGGCCCGGACGACAGCGCCGACTTCACGATCTACCTGGCCACCCCGGCCAGCCGCGACCGGCTCTGCGGCGGCACCGCGGACGGCTACACGTCGTGCCGCAACGGCAGCAACGTCGTGCTCAACGTCGCCCGCTGGGCCAACGCCGTCCCGAACTACGGCGCCCCGCTCGCGTTGTACCGCCAGTACATGGTCACGCACGAGACCGGGCACCGGCTGGGCCAGGGCCACGAACTGTGCCCCGGCACGGGAAAGCCGGCGCCGGTGATGGAGCAGCAGACGCTCGGCCTGCACGGCTGCGTCCCGAACCCCTGGCCCTTCCCGAACGGCCGCTCCTACTCGGGCCCCTCGGGCGAGTACAACGACCCCATCCCCGCCGGCGACTCCTGAAAGCCGTGAAGGCCTCCTTACCGGCCATAAGAGCCGGTAAGGAGGCCTTCACGGACTTGGGATCAGCGGCCCTGCAGGGACTTGACGTTGTTGCCGAAGGTCCAGGCCTTCGAGCCGTCCCAGTTCAGGGACCACGTCATCAGGCCCTTCAGGCTCGGGATCGCGCGCCACGCCTGGGAAACCAGGCTCGTCGACATGTAGCCGCCGCCCGCGCCGGGCTGCGCGGGCAGGCCCGGGACCTGCTTGTCGTAGGGCACCTTGATCGTGGTGCCCTGGACGACCAGGCCCTGGTTGAGGCAGTTGGTCTGCGCGGTGAAGCCCTGGACCGTGCCGGCCTGGTACGAGTCGCCGGCGCAGCCGTACATCGAGCCGTTGTAGTACTGCATGTTCAGCCACCACAGGCGGCCGTTGTCCGCGTACTTCTTGACGATCGGCAGGTACGCGCCCCAGATCGAGCCGTACGTGATGCTGCCGCCGGTGACGTAAGCGGTCTCCGGCGCCATCGTCAGCCCGAAGTTCGACGGCATCTGCGCGAGCACGCCGTCGATGATGCGGATCAGGTTCGACTGCGACGCCGAGAGCGTCTTGATGTTGCCGCTGCCGGTGAGGCCGGTCTCGATGTCGATGTCGATGCCGTCGAAGTTGTACGCCTTCAGGATCGGCACGATCGTGGCGACGAACTTGTCGGCGACGGCCGACGACGAGAGGTCGATCCCGGCGGCCGCGCCGCCTATCGACATCAGGAGCGTCGAGCCGGCGGCCTTGGCGGCGCACATCTCGGCGGGCGTGGAGACCTTGACGCCGGCGTCCATCCCGTTCTCCCACAGCACCGTGCCGTCGGAGCGGATCACCGGGAACGCGGCGTTGATGACGTTGTAACCGTGCTGCGCGATGCGGCTGTCGGTGATGGGCACCCAGCCCAGTCCGGGGTGGACGCCGTTCGCGGCGCCGTCCCAGTTTTCCCAATAGCCTTGCAGGACCTTGCCCGCGGGACGCGACTTCACCGCGCACGTGTCGGCCTGCACCGCCCCCTGCGCGGGGGCCGACACGAGCAGCGGGACAGCCAGCGCTGCCGCCAGAAGGGTTCCGAAAAAGCGGGTTCTCCGACCGGGCATACCGGCTCCCATCTTCGATGAAGCGAACGCGGCGTGTCCGCTCAAGATAGGTGCCGCCGGGAACCGCTGACTACCGACGATCGGGTGGTCTAGACAAATTACCGGGGGTGGCACTTTCACGTGAAAGTGCCACCCCCGGTCGTTCCGAGGGTCAGACGGTCAGCGTCCAGGAGGACAGGTAACCGGTGTCGGCCGGGCCGACGTCACGCAGCTGCAGCTTCCACGCGCCGTTCGCTGCCTCCGACGAGGCGTTGACGGTGTAGGTGGTGTCGAGGTTCGCCGTCGAGTCACTGCTGGAGCTCTTCAGGCGGTAGGCCGAACCGTCCGGAGCGACCAGGTCGATGACCAGGTCACCGCGGTAGGTGTGGGTGATGTGCACCTCGACCTTGGTGGTGCCGGACGCGTTGCGCGCGCAGCCGCCGACGGTCGCGGTGCTGCTCACCGCGGCACCCGGGTAGTCCGGGATGTTCAGCCGGGTCCCGTTGGTGACCGGCGCGCACGACGACGTGCTGCCGACACCCAGCGAGAACGCCGCCGTGTGGTCGACGCTCGCGCCGTCGGCCGTCACGGTGATCGGGAACGTCCCGGTCGGGGTACTGGACGTCGTCGCGATGGTCAGCGTCGAGGAGCCGCCCGACTGCACGGTGGCCGGGCTGAACGACGCCGTCGCGCCCGCGGGCAGGCCGGACGCCGTCAGCGCGATCGACTGGGCCGAGCCGGACGTCGTCGCGGTGCTCACCGCGACCTGCAGCGACTGTCCGGGTTGGACGGTCCCGGCGGTCGGGTTCAGGCTCACCGAGAAGTCGTTGCCCTGCGGCGCGGCGACGGCCAGCTTCCACAGCGCGTACCCGATGGCGTCGGAGTTCTTCTCCAGCGGCGCGTCCGGGATGTTCGACGTCGTGTCGCACGCGCGGTGGTAGCAGTTGTCGAACGCCGCACCCGCGGTGCCGCCCCACTTCTGGGCCTGCGCCGAGCTCTTGATGTCGCCGGCGCCGGTGGCCAGGCCGCCGACCGGGATGCCCGCGCTCTTGAACGACGCGTGGTCGGACCGGCCGTCACCCTCGCTGTCGCCCTCGGTCTGGATGCCGATCGAGGAGAAGTACTCGTCGAAGATCGCCTTGACCGAAGCGACGTCGTCGTAGACGAAGTAACCCCAGTTCTTGGAGCCGATCATGTCGAAGTTGAGGTAGGTCTTGATCTTCGTGCGCTCGGCGCTCGGCAGGTTGTTGACGTAGTACTTCGAGCCGACCAGGCCGGACTCCTCGTCGGCCCACCAGGCGAAGCGGACGCGCTTGGCCATCGCCGGGTTGGTGCGGGCCAGCGTCAGCGCGGTCTCGAGGATCGACGCGCTGCCGGAGCCGTTGTCGTTGATGCCGGGCCCGGCGCTGACGCTGTCGAGGTGCGCGCCGAGCATGATGACCTGGCTCGCGTCGCCCTGCGGCCACTCCGCGATCAGGTTCTGCGACTGCCCGATGCAGCTGCTGCAGGTCTGCCGGGTCGTCGTGTACCCGGCGTTCTTGAGCAGGTTTTCCACGTAGGTCACGGAAGCCGCGTACCCGGCGCCGCGCGCCGAGCGCGTGCCGCCGTTGTTGTTCGCGATGGTCTGCAGCTGGTTGAGGTGGGTCTTGATGTTGGCCAGCGAGATGTCCGGTGCCGCGAGCGTTGTGACCGGTGCGGCTGTAGCCGCAGGCGCGGTCACGACCCCTAACACAGCGGCCAGGGCGGTGACCCCGGCGCCGAGCTTCGTCTTCCACTTCATGGCGGTGAGTTCCTTCGGTGAGGGAGGGGGACAGCCGTGAAGGACTCCTTACCGGCTCTTAAGGCCGGTAAGGAGTCCTTCACGGACTTGGGACTAGACGGTCAACGTCCAGGAGGACAGGTAACCGGTGTCGGCCGGGCCGACGTCGCGGATCTGGAGCTTCCACGCACCGTTCGCGACCTCCGAAGAGGCGTTGACGGTGTAGGTCGTGTTGATGTTGGGCGTCGAGGAGGAGCTGGAGCTCTTCAGCCGGTACGACGAGCCGTCCGGCGCGACGAGGTCGAGGACCAGGTCACCGCTGTAGGTGTGGGTGATGTGCACCTCGACCTTGGTGGTCGACGACGCGTTGCGCGCGCAGCCGGCCACGGTGCTGGTGCTGCTGACCGCGGCACCCGGGTAGTCCGGGATGTTCAGCCGGGTCCCGTTGGTCACCGGCGCGCACGACCCGGTGGTACCGACGGTGAGCGAGAACGAAGCCGTGTGGTCGGTGCTGGCCCCGTCCGCGGTGATGGTGATCGGGAAGCTGCCGGTCGGGGTGGACGACGTCGTCGCGATGGTCAGCGTCGACGAACCGCCGGACTGGACGGTGGCCGGGCTGAACGTCGCGGTCGCGCCGGCGGGCAGGCCCGAGGCGGACAGCGTGATCGACTGCGCCGCGCCGGAGGTGATCGCGGTGCTGACGGTCGTGGTGGCCGAGCCGCCCGGCTGCACGGAACCCGAAGCCGGGTTCAGCGCGACGGAGAAGTCCGGCCCGCCGCCGGTGCACGAGGCCGGCTCACCGGTCGCGGCGGTGACGGAGACGGCGTCCCACGCGGCCTTGGTGGTGTTGTACTCGGTGCAGCTACCCGGGTAGAGCGCGATCGCGGCTTCGAGGGTCGCCTTGCGGGCGGCCTTGTGGTTCCACGACGACGTCTTCTTCAGCAGGCCGTTGTAGAAGATCTTGCCGGCCTTCTGGATGCCGAGCCCGGTGACCGACGAGCTGTTGCAGGTCGGGCTGTTCGGCTTGCCGCCACCGGGCGCGGAGCCCTCGGCGAGCAGGTAGAACCAGTGGTTCTGCGGGCCGGCCGCCGCGTGCACCTCGGTGCTCGGGATCGACGACGAGTAGCAGTTCGGGTCGCCGACCAGCGACGGCTGGTACATGTAGCGGATCGGGCCCTGGCCGACCAGGTTGACGCCTTCGCCGACCTGGTAGTCCGGGACGTCCTTCGGGTTGTTGGCGTACGCCTCGGTCAGCGCGCCGAAGATGTCACCGGTCGACTCGTTCATCCCGCCGTTCTCGTTGCCGGAACCGGCACCGCCCGGGGTGAACTGGAAGACGCCGTGGCCGAACTCGTGGCCGACGACGTCCATCGAGGTGGCCTGGCGCTGGTTGTCCTGCGAGTGCCCGAAGTGGGTCGAGGAACCGTTCCAGTAGGCGTTGACGTCGGCGAGGCCGACGGACGCCGGGTAGCCGGTGCCGCTGCCGTTGATGCCGTTGCGGCCCAGCCACTCGCTGAGCATCTTCCACTCGGTCTGCACGCTGTAGAGGACGTCGACGCAGCCGGTTTCGAGGTCCGTGCCGGTGCCGTTGCCCCACGCGTTGTCGGGGCCGCTGTAGACGGAGCCGCCCTCGCGGCCGCAGCTGATGCCGGTGCGGCCCGGGTCGCGCATCGTGTAGGTGCTGCCGGACTGCGTGGTGTCGATCGAGACGTTGCCGACGTAGTAGCTGTTGCCGGTGCCGGCGACGTTCACCGTGCCCGGCTGGGCCTGGGTCTTCGCGCCGGAGGAGAACGTCTTGACGTCGTCCCGCTTGTCGAGGATCGCGCCGGTGGCGGCGTCGACGAACACGTGCAGGTTGCTCGGCGCGCTCGCGGTGCGCCCGGCGACGACGACCTCGTAGGCCAGCTTCGGCGTCGCCCCGGCCAGCACGACCTTCTCCGGCGTGCTCACATTGTCCACAGTGGCCAGTTGGGCGCGCGCGGTGGCGGCGGCCTTGGCGGCGTCGAGCCCGGCCTGGGTCCCGACGGTGATCGCCGCGGTCTCGGCCGCGCTGGTGCCGCGGACACGCCCGGCGCCGTCGGCCACGACCACCGCGTCCCCGCCCACGACCCGCAGGCCCTGGTAGGTCCGCTGGTAGGCGCCGTAGAAGAGGCCACCGCCGCCGGCGGTCAGGCCGACGCGCTGGAACGCCTCGGCCGGGCCGCGCTTGAGGGCGTCGAGGCCGCTCGCGGCGGCCTGGTCGGCGGCCCGGGCGGCCGCCGCTTCGGGAGCGGCGGGTTGTGCTTGCTGAGCCGCGTTCGCCGGGGCCACCGGCAACGCGAGCGTCATGGCGAGCCCGGCGGCGGCCGCCAAGCCCGTTCTGAACCCACGATGGGTCATCGAGGTGTTTCCTTCCATGCAGGCACGACGGTTCGCCCGGGCACGCGAAAACAGGGCGACCGGATCAGGGGGTACGGGGAACGTGTCCGGGGGCCTAACTGCAGGTATGCGTCCGGACGCATCCGAGTAAAGGATCAGGGGCCGGGGGCGTCAATGGGCCGAACGGACCAACGGCGCGTTCCGGATTCATGGGTCAATTCGTACAAACCCGCCTGCAACTGGGGATTCTTCCCGGCGGGTGCCCCGGAACGACTTTCGTAGGGATTGTCCCGGACACCATCCGAACGCCGGATGGGTGTCGATCACCGAGAATCGTTAGTATTGCTCAGGAATCGTGCTCAGTCGGTTTCCGCGCCCAGTGCGATCAGGCCGTTGCGCAGCACGTCGGCCGCTTCTTCCTGACGGCCGGTCTCGCCGAGGAGTTCGCTCAGCGGACGCAGCGCGCGCACGAGGACCCCGCGCGCCCCGAGCCCGGTGGCCAGCTCGACCGCCGCCCGCAGGTCTTCGGCCGCGCGCCGCTCGTCACCCCGCGCCCGCGCGAGGGAACCCAGCTGCAGCCGCAGCTCCGCCGCCAACGGCGTGCCCGCCACGACGGCCGGGCGGATCTGGTCCAGCAACGCGGCCGCCGTCTCCAGCCGGCCCGCGGCCAGGTACTCCCCGGCCAGCTCGACCGTGATCGCCGGGACGTCGTCCGGCCAGGCCGTCTCCCGCGCCGCGCCGAGGTCGGCCAGCGCGCCCTCGACGTCACCCCGGCGGCCGCGGACCCGGGCCCTGGCCAGCAGGCAGTGCGCCATCGCCGGGTGCAGCGCCCGCTCCTGCATCAGGTCGTAGGCCGCGGCGATCGACGCCGCCGCGTCGGCGAACCGGTCCGCGGCCAGGTGGCTGCGGCACACCTCGACGTGACTGCGGGTCAGCTCGGCCAGCACCGCCGGCCCGCCGCGGGTGAGGCGCAGTGCCGCGTCGGCGTACTCAGAAGCCCGCTCCAGATCGCCCTGACGCAGGTGCCGCTCGGCCAGGCAGGCCCGCAACGTCAGCAGCATCGACGGCTGCGGGTAGCCGTCGCGCAGCAGCTCCGCGTGGCAGGTTTCCAGCAGGTGCAACGAATACTGCGCCTCGCCCCAGTCGCTGAGCACGGCCGCGCGCAGCGGCGCCACCATCGCCCGCACCGGCGGCGGCTCGCTCGCCAGCGCGGTTTCGGCCTCCGCGACGTACTTCGTGCGCGCCTCACCGCGGGAGTAACCGGCCAGCCACAGCAGCGCGATGCCTTCCTGCCGCGGCCGTTCGAGGCGTTCGGCGCGCCGCCGGAGCCGTTGCATCCGCGGCGTCGCGCGGCGGCCGTCGCCGAGCAGGAACCGTTCCGCCGTCTCGATGAGCTCGATGTCCAGCTCGAGCAGCTCACGCGGGGAGCTGCCGCCGAGGAGCTCGTCGGGCTCGATCCCGAGCTGCAGCGCGAAGAACCGCAGCGCGTCACCCGACGGTGTCCGCGCGCCCGTCTCGACCGACGAGACGTACGCCGCGGAGTACTGCGGTCCGGCGAGCTGCCGCTGGGTGAGCCCGCGCTCGGTGCGCAGTTCACGCAGGCGCTCGCCGACGGTCTCGCCGCTCACGCTCACGCGGTTCGCCTTTCCACTGGTACAGGATATGCCCGGAAGCCGCGCGGCGGCGGGGGAGTCACCCACCGCCGCGCGGCGGGTATCAGCAGGCGCCGGCGTCGCTCCAGACGGCCCACGACCCGGGCGCGCCCGGCTCGGCCCCGGTCGAGTACCAGGTGGACGTCCACTTGTGACTGTTGTGGCCCACGACGTCGTTGGGCACGTACGCTTTCGCGGAGTCCCACTCGGCGAGGCCGGAGCAGCCGGTCGGCGGGGTGCCGGTGCCGACCGTGAGCGAGAACTGCGCGGTGTGGTCGGCGTCGGTGCCGTCACCGGTGACCGTCACCTGGCTGGTGCCGTTCGGGGTGGTGGCCGCGGTGGTGATGGTCAGCGTCGCCGTGCCGCCGGACTGGACGCTCGCCGGGCTGAACGTCGCCTTGGCGCCGTCCGGCAGGCCGGTGGCCTGCAGCTGCACGGTCTGCGCGCTGCCCGCGGTGACCCGGGTGGTCACCGTGGTCGACGCGGACTGTCCGGGTTGGACGGACGCCGACGTCGGGGAGAGCGTCAGCGAGTAGTCGTTGCCGGCCGGCGGGGTGCCGGTGCAGGTCGGCTCACCGCTCGCGGCGGTGACGGAGACGGCGTCCCAGGCGGCCTTGGTGGCGTTGAACTCCGTGCAGCTGCCCGGGTACAGCGCGATCGCGGCTTCGAGGGTCGCCTTGCGGGCGGCCTTGTGGTTCCAGGAGGACGTCTTCTTCAGGAGCGCGTTGTAGAAGATCTTGCCGGCCTTCTGGATGCCGATGCCGGTGACGCTGGAGCCGTTGCACGTCGGGCTCGCCGGGGAGGCATTGCTGCCCTGGGAGAGCAGGTAGAACCAGTGGTTCTGCGGCCCCGCGGCGGCGTGCACCTCGGTGCTGGGGATCGACGACGAGTAGCAGTTCGGGTCGCCGACCAGTGACGGGTTGTACATGTAGCGGATCGGGCCCTGGCCGACGAGGTTCACGCCCTCGCCGACGACGAAGTCCGGCGTGTCCTTCGGGTTGTTGGCGTAGGCCTCGGTGAGCGCGCCGAAGATGTCGCCGGTGGACTCGTTCATGCCGCCGTTCTCGTTGCCCGAACCGGCACCGCCCGGCGTGGTCTGGAAGACCGCGTGGCCGAACTCGTGGCCCACGACGTCCATCGGCGTGGCCTGGCGCTGGTTGTCCTGGGAGTGGCCGAAGTGCGTCGAGGAGCCGTCCCAGTAGGCGTTGACGTCGTTGAGGCCGACGCTCGCGCGGAAGCCGCCACCGGCCCCGTCGATGCCGTTGCGGCCGAGCCAGTCGTTGAGCATCTTCCACTCCGACTGCACGCTGTAGAGCGTGTCGACGCAGCCGGTTTCGAGGTCGGTGCCGGAGCCGTTGCCCCAGCTGTTGGTGCTCTTCGTGAAGATGGCGCCGCCTTCGCGGCCGCAGGCGATGCCGCGGCGACCCGGGTCGGTCATCGAGTAGGAGCTGCCGGAGCCGGACGTGTCGATCGAGACCTGGCCGGCGTAGTAGGAGTTGCCGGTGCCCGCGACGGCCGCGGTGTTCGTCGTCGCGCCCTTGCCCGGCCCGGCGAGGGTGCGGACGTCGTCACGGGAGTCGAGGACCGCGCCGGTGGCCGCGTCGACGAAGACGTGGAGGCGGGTGGGCGTGGCCGCGTTGTGGCCGCTGACGACGACTTCGTAGGCGAGCTTCGGGGCGTCCCCGGCGAGCACGACCAGCTGCGGGGTGCTCGTGGAGTCCACCCGGGACACCTTGGCCTTGGCGATGCCGCTCGCCTTGGCGGCGGTGAGCGTGGCCTGGGTTTTCACGCTGATGGGCGCGGTCTTGGCGGCGTCGGTCGCGCGGACGCGCCCGGCCCCGTCGGCGACGACGACCGCGTCCCCGCCGACGACCGGCAGGCCGTGGTAGGTGCGCTGGTAGGAGGCGTAGAAGAGGCCGCCGCCACCGGGGGTGACGCCGGTGCGCACGAACGCTTCGCTCGGGCCCTTGGCCAGCTGGTCGACGCCGCCCTGCGCGGCCTGGTCGGCGGCGACCGCGGCGAGCGCCTCGGGGTTCTGGGCCGGGGCTTGAGCGGGAGCGGCACTGGCCGGGATCGCCGGCAGCGCGAAGGTCAGGGTCAGGCCGGCGATCGCCGCCAGCCCTCGTGGGGATCTCATGGGGAACCTTTCCGGTGGGACTCGGGGAGACCGTGCGCCCGGCCGGGTCGCGATGTGTCCGCCGGAATAACTGGTGTTATGGCGCCGGACGCATCCGAGTAAAGGTTCCACCGGCCTGCCGGTCAATGGGCCGAACGGCCCAGCGCCCTCCGGGAAAGATCACGCCGTTCCGCGCAAATCCCCAGGCAACGGCCGGTATCACCGACTGGTCTGAACCAATTCACTTACTTTCGTAGGAACTTGCGTTTCCGCCCGGATTCCCGGACCGCCACCCCCAGTGGTCCACACCACTCACCGTGTCGACCCCCCAATCACGCGAGTTCCGTCCCCGGACACGCGAGTTACGGCCCTGATCACGTGAGACCCGTGCCGGAGCACGCCAAGCCGGTCGACCGGACTCGGGAGGGCCGTGTGGCCGGGCCCTCATCCGCGTGATCGGGCACGGGACTCGCGTGACGGGAGTCGTAACTCGCGTGATCAGGGGCGGAAGTCGCTCCTGGAGGGTCGGTCAGGCCGGGGTGTCGGTGACTTCGGCGGAGTCGAGGCCGCGGTGGTAGGCCGCGATGGCGTCGTCGAGATGACCACGTTGTCGTAGGACGTCTCCGAGCCGGAGAGACGTCGAAACCGCCGCCGCGTGCAGGGACGCCCGGGTCTGGATTTCCAGCGCCTCTTCCAGCAGACGGGTGGCGGCGGGCAGGTCGCCTTGGGCCTGGGCGATCTGGCCCAGCAGGCCCGTCGCCTCGCCGAGCGTCTCGACGTCCTGGGTGAGCAGCGGCAGCACCGCATCGACCAGCGACGACGCCTCGGCGAGCGCGCCCTGGCGCAGCCGGACCTCGGCCAGCTCGATCGTCGCGCCCGCGACGCCCTCCTCCGAGCCGATCGCCGCGAGCTGGTCGCGAGCCGCCGTCAGCTCCGCGCGTGCCTCCGCCAGCCGGCCCAGACGGCGCAGCAGGTAGCCGCGGGCCCAGCGGCAGCGGGCCGCGTCGCGGTCGAAACCGACCGACGCGAACAGCCGTGACGCCTCGATCAGGTCCTGCTCCGCCCGGTCGGCCTCGCCGATCGCCTGCCAGACCTGCGACGCCTGCCGGTGGAACCGCGCCACGAAGTCCGGCCGCGTGGCCGACCGGATCAGCCGGCGGCCCGCCACCGCGGCTTGGCGTGCCCGGTGCAGGCCGCCCATCTCCATCAGCGGGTGGATCAACGCGCTGAGCAGGCACAACTCGGCGTCCGGGTCGCCGGCCAGAACGCCGAGCGCCTCCTCGACGCGGGCGATCGCCGCGCCGGCGTCGCCGGTCAGGTAGCGGCAGCCGGACCAGCGGTGCACGATCATCGCCCGCAGCCACGGCGGCGCCGCGGCCGCCAGCTCCTCGGCGTGCTCCAGCGCCGCCTGTGCACCCTCGACGTCGAACAGCTGCCACTTCACCTCGGCCTGGCAGAACCGCGCGTAGCACTCGACGTCGGCGAGGTGATAGCCCGCGGCCTGCTGCCCGACCGACGCGAAGCGCGTCTCCGCAGTAGCGACGCGGCCCTGCTCCAGGTCCCGGTAGCCCTCGTCCAGCGCGTCCCGCAGGTCCGCGGCGACGCCCGGGGGGCGCCCGAACCGCAGCTCGTCGACGGTCAGGCCGAGCCGCCGCGCGAGGTAGGCCAGCATCTCCTCCGACGGCGGCCGGCTGCCGGTCTCGACCTTCGCCAGGAAACCCCGGTCGTACCCGGGCTCGGCCAGCTCGCGCTGCGTCCAGCCGCGGTCGGCACGCAGCCGCCGGATCCGCGTGCCGAGCGGTTCGGCGGGGGCCCTGGTCATCGTCCCACGGTAGGTCATCGCGGTGGACAGCGCGGAAACGGACATCTCGTCGGACCGGGCCGGCCGGGACGTCGGCACCCGCGTCGACCGGGCCGGCGCCGACGTCGACGCGTCCGGCCGCAACTGTCCATTTTGGAGCGACGGGGTGGCGGTGACCTCACCGGACCTTCGAAAGTGCGCGGTCGTGAATGGACCCGACGGCGCAGATCCGCTGTTCCCCGCGGGCCCGAAAGATGCACCCGTCCGGATGAATCCTTCGACGGGCAGGGATCCCGTTACGCCGACGACCTGAGTTCATGGCCCAGTAACGAGCCGGCCATCGACTTCACCTCCACGGCGCTGCTCGCTTTTTCACTGGCGGGCAGGTCGTAGCATGGCGTAGTGAGCGAACAGTCTGAATTCCCCGACGGCCAGTACCCCGAACGTCCGGTCGAGCGCCAGAAGGGCCCCGTGGTCCTGCGTGGCGACCGCCGTGACCAGGGCAGCACGACCGACCAGCGGCTGCTCGACTCGCGCGGGCCCAGCGACTGGGTGCACACCGACCCGTGGCGCGTGCTGCGGATCCAGGCCGAGTTCGTCGAGGGTTTCGGCGCGCTCGCCGAGGTCCCGCGCGCGGTCACGGTGTTCGGCTCGGCGCGCACCAAGCGCGACCACCCGGAGTACGAGCTCGGCCGCAAGATCGGCGCGGCGCTGGCCAACGCCGGGTTCGCCGTGATGACCGGCGGCGGCCCGGGTGCGATGGAGGCCGTCAACCGCGGCGCGGCCGAGGCCGGCGGCTTCTCCGTGGGGCTCGGTATCGAGCTGCCGTTCGAGCAGGGCCTGAACCCGTGGGTCGACCTCGGCGTCAACTTCCGCTACTTCTTCGCCCGCAAGACGATGTTCATCAAGTATTCGCAGGCCTTCATCTGCCTGCCCGGCGGCTTCGGCACGCTCGACGAGCTGTTCGAGGCGCTGACGCTGGTGCAGACGAAGAAGGTCACGAAGTTCCCGGTCGTGCTGTTCGGCAGCGAGTACTGGGGCGGGCTCTACGACTGGATCGCCAAGACCGTGCAGGCCGAGGGCAAGGTCAGCGCGCACGACCTGAACCTGCTGCACGTCACCGACGACATCGACGACGCCGTCAGCGTGGTGCAGAACTCCTACCAGGCCTGGGAGGACACCCACTGATGAGCCGGATCTGTGTCTTCTGCGGGTCGTCGATGGGCTTCTCGCCGCGTTACGCCGAGCAGGCGGCCGCGCTCGGCAAGCTGCTGGCCCAGCGCGGCATCGGGCTGGTCTACGGCGGTGCGAGCGTCGGCACCATGGGCGTGGTCGCCGACGCGGCGCTGGCCGCGGGCGGCGAGGTGATCGGCGTGATCCCGGAGGCGCTCTCGAGCGTCGAGATCTCGCACGCCGGGCTGAGCGAGCTGCACGTCGTGAAGGACATGCACGAGCGCAAGGCCAAGATGGCGGCCCTGTCGGACGGCTTCCTCGCCCTGCCCGGCGGCGCCGGGACGCTGGAGGAGCTGTTCGAGGTCTGGACGTGGGCCCAGCTCGGCCTGCACGGCAAGCCGATCGGCCTGGTCGACGTCGACGGCTACTACGCCCCGCTGCTCACCTTCGCCGACCACATGGTGACGGAAGGGTTCGTCAAGGACGACTACCGGCAGCTGCTGCTGACCGACCCGGACCCGGCCGTGCTGCTCGACAAGTTCGCGACCTACGAGCCGCCGGCTCCGCCGAAGTGGGCCGCGGGACCGCCCGGAATCTGAGCGCTCACGGCCTCCGTGCTCGCCCGGACGAACGCGGCCACCGCCCGCGACCGCGTCCGGTCGGGCCAGGCCAGCATGATCGAGCTCTGCGGCGCGTCGAGCACCGGCACGCACACGACGTCCGCCCAGGCGTGCCGCCGGACCGACGCCGGGAGCACGGCGACCGCCTGACCCAGCGCGATCAGCGCCATCAGCTGGCCCGGGTCCCGGATCAGCGGGCCGCTCGTCGTCTTGTCCGTCCCCGGCCAACGGGGGAACGGCTCGCCGTCGAGGTCGGCGAGCACCAGGGCGCTGCGCCCGGCCAGCCGGTGGTCGCGGTGCAGGACCGCCACCTGGTCCTGGGTCAGCAGCAGCTCGGTGTCGAACCCGGCGAGGTCGTCGTGCGCCGGGTGCACGAACGCGAGGTCGACGCGCCCGTCGCGCAGCATCGGCGTCTGCTCGCCGATCCCGCAGACGACCACCTCGACCTCGACGGCGTCCGGGTCCTGCCGGTAGCGGGGCAGGATCCGCTCGAGCAGGCCGGCGTCACCGTCGGGTTTCGTCGCCACGAGCAGCTTCGGGACGGCCTCGCCCGCCCGCTGCGCCCGGTGCACCGCGGCGGTGACGGCGTCGAGCGCTTTGTGGCTCTCCACAAGGAAAACCGCGCCGGCGGCGGTCAGCGTCACCCCGCGGCTGGTGCGTTCCAGCAGCGGCACGCCCAGCCGCCGTTCGAGCTGCTGGATGGCGCGCGACAGCGGCGGCTGCGCCATGCCGAGCCGCTGGGCCGCGCGGCCGAAGTGCCGTTCCTCGGCGACGGCCACGAAGTAGGCGAGCTCCCGCGTTTCCGGTTGCTGCATACCCGCAGGGTATCGGCCGATGCGGATCCGGTGTTGGCTCGAAGCGGCCGCGCGCTGGTGTGCTGGGGTCATGAACCAAATCACTCTGGTCACCGGCGCGAACAAGGGCATCGGCCGCGAGATCGCCGGCCGGCTCGCCGCCCTCGGCCACACCGTCGTCATCGGCGCCCGCAGCGCCGCTGCCGGTGAGCAAGCGGCCGCGGAGATCGGCGGCTCGTCGGTGGTGCTCGACGTGACCGACCCCGCTTCGGTCGCCGCGGCCGCGGCCACCATCGACGCCCGCTACGGCCGGCTCGACGTCCTGGTCAACAACGCGGCCGTCGCCGTGCCGCCGGGCTCCGACCTGGCGAGCCAGCGCCCCAGCACGGCCGACCTCGACGTCCTGCGCGCGATCTTCGAGACGAACCTCTTCGGCGTCGTCAGCGTGACGAACGCCCTGCTGCCGCTGCTGCGCCGGTCGGCCGCACCGCGCATCGTCAACGTCTCCAGCAGCGGTGCGTCGCTGGCCCGCAACGCCGACCCGGACAGCGAACTCCCGATCTCGGCGGGGTACACGCCGTCGAAGACCGCCCTGACGTCGTTGACGCTGCAGTACGCCAGGGACCTGCGGCCGGAAGGGATCCTGGTCAACGCCGTCTGCCCCGGCCACTGCGCGACGGACCTGAACCGCCACTCGGGCCCCCGGACGGCGGCGCAGGGCGCGGAGTCGGCGGTCCGGATGGCGACGATCCCGAAGGACGGCCCGACCGGAACCTTCGTCGACGACGAGGGCCCGGTGCCCTGGTGACTCAGGCGGCGCCTTCGCTGGGCCGCTTGTGGTAGGTGTCCACGTACTCCTGGCCCGACAGCTCGAGGATCGCGTACATCACCTCGTCGGTGACCGAGCGGCGGATCGCCGGCGCGTAGTCCTGGCCTTCGTAGCGGGAGAAGTCGAGGGGCTTGCCGAACGTGATGCCGATCTTGGCCAGGCGGGGGACACGCGCGCCCTCGGGCTGGAGGTTCTCGGTGCCGGTCAGCGCGACCGGCACCACCTTCGCGCCCGTCGCCAGGGCCAGCGCGCCGACGCCCGTGTGGCCGCGGTGCAGCCGGCCGTCCAGCGAGCGCGTGCCTTCGGGGTAGATCGCGAAGACGCCACCCGCGTCGAGCACCTTGCGCGCCGCTTCGAGCGCGGCGAGGCCGGCCTGGGCGTTGCCGCGCTCGACCGGGACGTACCCGAGGCCGCCGAGGAACCCGGCCATCAGCCGGCCCTTGATCGTCTTGCCGACGAAGTACTCGGCCTTGCCGAGGAACTTGACCTGCCGCGGCGTCGCGAAGGTGATCACGCCGGTGTCGAGCGCGGCCCGGTGGTTGGCCGCCAGGAGCACCGGGCCGGTGGCGGGCACGTTCTCCACGCCACGCACCTCCGGCCGGTAGAGCGCCCTGGCCAGCGGGCCCAGCACGAAGCGGACAAGCTGCGCGATCAAGTGGTCCTCCTCCTCGGATGCGGTACCTCCAGCATGGCACGGTCGCTACTCGTGAGTTGGTTCGAGCGGCGTAGTGGCCGGCCGCCCGGCCCATCCTGACCGCGAAGGGTGACCGGACGGTTTCCGTTGTGCTACCGGCGCTCGACCGTCGGTTCGGTCACGGCCGTCCTCGAGGGTGAGGACCTGGTCGAAGCCGTCGAGGTGCTCGGGCCGGTGCGTCACGAGGACGACACTGCCCCGCGCGCGCTCGAGGACGCGCTTGAGGACGGCGTCGCCGTGCGCGGGGTCGAGGCCGTCGACCGGCTCGTCGAGCACCAGGACCCGGGGCGCGGCCAGTACCGCGCGGGCCAGGACCAGCCGTTGCCGCTGACCGCCGGAGAGCGCGTCGCCGTCCGGGCCGGTGTCGCGGTCGAGGGCCAGGTCGAAGCCGGCGGTTTCGCAGGCTTCGCGCAGCTCGTCGTCGGTCGCGTCGGGCTTCGCGAGCAGGAGGTTCTCGCGGACGGTGGTGTGGAAGACGTGCGCGTCGGCGAGCGCCCCGGAGATGGTCTTCGCCAGGTCGGCGTACTCGGCGAGCGGGTGCCCGTCGAGGGTGACACGGCCGGAGGTCGGGGTTGCGAGGCCGAGGAGCAGGCGAAGGAGGGTGGTCTTCCCGGCCCCGCTGGGCCCGACGATCCCGACGCGGCGGCCGGGCGCGAGGTCGAGGTCGACGTCCAGCAGAGCGGGCGCGCGTCCCGGGTAACGGAGGCCGGCGCGTTCCAGCCTGAAGTGTCCTTCGTGGACAGTGCGGGTGCCCGGGCTGACCGGCGGCGTGGCGAGCACGGCCGTCACACGAGCCGCCGACGCGCGGATCTCGGGAACCCGGCGAGCGGCGGTGATCAGCGGGAGGACGACCTCGAACGTCGTCATGGAGCCGAGGGTGAGAGCGGCGGTCCACGGAACGGAGGCGTCGCAGAGAAGGCAGACGGCGATCGTGGTCACGAGCTGGACGAGGATGCCCGCGGCGCCGAGCAGAGCGGTCTTCACGACCGGTTCCCTGAGCTGCTCGACGACGTCGTGCGCGGCGCCCCGCTTTGCTGTCAGCGCCCCAGCAGCGACGAGTTCCCGATACCCGGTGACGAGTTCGACGGCACGTTCGGCGAGTTCCGCCCGTTTCGGCGCGTTTTCGACCGCTCGCGCCGCGGTGACCCGGATGACCAGCCAAGGCAGCACCCCACCGGCGACGACGAGCCCCGCGGCCAGCACCCCCGCGGCCCCCACGGAAGCCGTCGCCACCACCCCGACGGCGGTGACCCCGACAATCCCGGCGACAACAGCGGGCAGCAACCACCGCAGGACGGCGTCCTGCAGAGCGTCCACATCGGACACGAGCCGGGTGAGGAGGTCCCCACCGGAATACCGCGACCCGGGCGCGAGGGCTTGGTAGACGCGGGTACGCAACGAACCGAGCCACCGCAGGACGACCTCGTGCCCGGCAAGCCGTTCGGCGTACCGCAGGCCACCACGCAGAAGAGCAAGAGCCCGCACAGCGGTGACGGCCACGGTGAGTGCGGCCAGCGGCGGCCGCTCGGCGGCGCGAAGCAGCAACCAGGCGGCGGTGGCCATGAGCGCGAGCGCGGCCAGCTCGGCCCCCGCGGCAAGAAGTGCGGCGCGGGTGAGGCGAAGGGCGTCCATTGTGGACACAGCCCACAGCCCCGAGACAGCCCCCACCCGTCCCGGGGGGCGTCCCCGAACCCAGCGTACCGCCCCTGGCCTGCGAAAACGAGGTGCGCGCGAATCTGTGGACAACTGCTCGCCTGTGGATACCGAACTTGACAACCTCACGCCGCCACCTCCGCGGACACCCGGCCATCGCGCAGCTCGACCACCCGGTCCGCCAGCGAAACCATCGCCGGCCGGTGCGCGACCAGCACCGCCGTCCGCGAGGGCAGCAGCCGTCGGGTCGCCGACAGCACCGTCGCCTCCGTGCGGGAGTCCAGGCGGGCCGTCGGCTCGTCCAGCAGCACCAGGCCCGCCGTCGTCCGGGCCAGCGCTCGGGCCAGCCCCACCCGCTGCCGCTGACCGGCCGACAAGCCCTCGCCCAGTTCGCCCACCTGAGCCGAGTAACCATCCGGCAACCCCGCCGCCACCTGGTCCAGCGCCGCCGCGCGGGCCGCGCCGGTGACGTCGGGCTCCGCGAGGCCCAGTCCGATGTTCGAGGCCAGTGAACCCCGGAACAACGTCGGCCGCTGCGGGACCCAGGCGATGTCCGCCAGCCAGTCGGACGGATCCAGCGCACGCACGTCCACCCCGTCCGCCAGGACCCGGCCCGATGTCAGCGCGACGAACCCCAGCAGCACCGCCAGCAACGTGCTCTTCCCGGATCCGCTCGGCCCGACCAGCGCCAGCCGCGACCCGGCGGGCACCGACAAGTCCACATCGGACAATGCGACGACGTCGCCAAAATGGACGGTCACCCGCTCGAAGACCAGTGAAGGCGCACCCCGGCGTCGAACCACAGTCCCGGAACGAAGCGAAACCACCGGTACCGCAAGCGCTTCCCGCAACGCCGTCAATCCCTCCGCCGCCGCGTGGAACTTCGCGCCCGCCGCTCGCAGCGGCACGTACGCCTCCGGGGCCAGGATCAGGATCAACAGCGCCGTCCGCGCGTCCAGGCCGCCGTCCAGGAGCCGGAAGCCGATCGGGACCGCGACCAGTGCCACCGACAGCGTCGCGACCAGCTCCAGCACCAGCGCCGACAGGAACGCCACCCGCAACGTCTTCAGCGTCGCGTCCGCGTGCGCGTCCGCCATCGCGCGGACCGTGCGCGCCTGCGCCTCCGCCCGCCCGAACACCTTCAGCGTCCCGAGCCCGCGGACGACGTCGAGGAAGTGCCCGCCCAGCTTCTTGAGCAGGTCCCACTGCGTGTGCGCCGACGTGTGCTTGCCGACCAGGATCGCGAACACCGGGATCAGCGGCAGCGTCGCCGTCACGACCAGCGCCGACGTCAGGTCCGTCGTGAACAGCCGGACGATCACCGCGATCGGCACCACCACCGACACGACGAGCGTCGGCAGGTACCCCGTCAGGTAGCTGTCGGTGGCGTCGACACCGCGCGTCACCTGCGTCGCGACGACGCCCGCCCGGTCGGACGACGAGCCGAGCAGCCGATGCCGCAGACCCGCCTTGACCGAGGACGCGAACCGTCCACTGAGGACATCGCCGACCAGGGAAAGCATTACGCGTAAAGCAATCGCCAGAGGCAAGACGAACGAGAGACCGCCGCCGGTGAGCAGCGTGGCGAGACCTTCGGCCTGGAGCAACCCCGCGAACGCCGAAAGCACGCCGAGAGAGGTCAGCAGAACCAGGTACCGCCGGAGTCCGGGCAGTGCGGGCACGTCGTCCTCCTAGAAGTGCAGCAGCGAACGCTGGTCGACGGGGGCGCGGTGCGCGCGCCAGGTCAGCCACTGCACGACGAGCAGCACCAGCACCGCGGGCGGCGCGAACCACATCAGCACGGCGAACGTGTCGGACGACGTCGCCGCTTCGGCCGTCGTGAGCGCGTACCCCGAGTCCGCCACCAGGATCGCGGGGAACCGCAGCGTGCCGGCGAGCAGCGCGGGACACGCCGCGAGCGTCATCGCCCCGAGCAGCGCCACCCGGTGGCGCTTGAGCGCGAGACCCAGCCACACCGAACCCAGCGCGAGGAACGCCAGCACGACCACGCCGATGCCCGCCGCCGTCACCCCGTGCAGGACAACCGAACCCCACCCGGTCGCGACGACGAGGAAGCCGGCCGCGGGCGGCAGGAAGGCCTTGGCCAGCCGCACCGCGCGGCCGGTCAGCTCGGCCGGCGCGCGCACGGCCAGGAACACCGCGCCCTGCAAGCAGAACAACGCGACGAACCCCAGCCCCCACAGCACGGCGTAGGGGTTGAAGAGCGCGAAGACGTCACCGGACGGCGAGCCGTCGGCGGTCAGCGGCAGCCCGGCCACCAGGTTGCCGAGGAACAGGCCCCACGACACCGCCGTCACCAGCGCGCCGCCGACGATGCCCGCGGTCCACGCGCCGCGCGGCGCGCCGGGGTGGCGGCTGCGCAGCTGCATCGACGCCGTGAACGTCACCAGGCCGAGCAGCAGCGTCACGACCAGGACGTACGCCCCGGCGAACACCTTGCCCTCCAGGTGCGGGAACGCGCCGAACAGCACGCCCACCGCGGCCACCAGCCACACCTCGTTGGCCAGGAAGAACGGCCCGAGCGCGCCGAGCGTCTGCCGCCGTCTTCGCTCGCCGGCGTCGAACGCGGGCAGTAGCATCCCGACGCCGTAGTCGTACCCCGCGAGCGCGAAGTAGCCGCAGGTCAGCAGGCCCAGCACGCCCCACCAGAAGGTCACCATCGGTCAGACTCCGCTCAGAACGGGCAGTTCGGCGACGTCGTGCTCGACCGGCTCCGGGCCGCGCTTGGCCACGCGCGCCAGCAGCACCCAGTCGGCCACGGCGAGCGCGGCGAACAGCAGTGAGAAAGCGATGAACGAGAACAGGATCTGGCCGGCCGGGACGTCCGCGAGCGCGTCGGCGGTGCGCAGCTTTCCCCAGACCAGCCACGGCTGACGGCCGATCTCGCGCACCAGCCAGCCGAGGATCGCGGCGGCGAACGGCAGCGGGATCGCCGCGACCATCAGGCGGTGCAGGAACCGGGCCTTGGTGATCCAGTCGCGGAAGAGCAGCACCGTGCCGAGCAGCGCGCACAGCAGCATGACGAACCCGAGCATGATCATCAGGCCCAGTGGCAGCCCGACACCGCCGTCCTTGAGCTTGTCCGGCTGGTACATCGCGAGCTCGCCGAACTGCGCGAAGCCCTGGTTGACGACCAGGATCGCGCCGATCAGCGCCGCGACGACGCCGATCCGCATCGAGCGGCGGAAGAACTCGATCTCGGTGGTGCGCTTGAGGAAGTGGTACGCGCTGACGCCGGCCACGAAGAACCCGCCGGTCAGGATCGCGGCGGCGACCACGTGCGGCAGCGACGCGGCCAGCGCCGGGTTGGTGAACAGCGCGCCGAAGTCGTCGAGGCGCAGCGTGCCGTGCTCGACGTGGCTGCCGACCGGGTCCTGCAGGAACGAGTTGGCCAGCATGATGAACAGCGCCGACGCGTACGCCGTGAGCGTGACCAGCCAGATCAGCGTCAGGTGCAGCCACTTGCCCATGCGCCCGAAGCCGAAGATCCACAACCCGAGGAACGTGGACTCGAGGAAGAACGCGACGAGCGTCTCGATGGCCAGCGGGGCGCCGAAGACGTCGCCGGCGAAGGCGGAAAGCCCGGTCCAGGTCAGCCCGAACTGGAACTCCATCACGATCCCGGTGACGATCCCCAGCGCGTAGTTGATCACGTACAGGCGGCCCCAGAAGCGCGTCATCCGCTCCAGTTCGGGCTTGCCGCCCAGTGCCGAGCGCGTCTGCATCACGGCCACCAGCGTGACCAAACCCAGGGTGAGCAGCACGAACAGGAAGTGGAACGAGGTCGTCGTCGCGAACTGGAGTCTCGCGACCGGGAGTGCGTTCATGTAGCCAGGCTACACATAGTCTGCCTACATGTAGCCAGTCGACGTGTAGACTGCGTACCCATGAAGGCGGACTCCTTGCGCGGGCACCTCGACGCGTTGCTGCTGGCGGTCCTCGACGGCCGGAAGCTGCACGGCTACGCGATCATCGAGGCCCTGCAGCTGCGCAGCGACGGCGCGCTCGACCTGCCGACCGGCACGGTCTACCCGGCGCTGCGCCGGCTCGAGCGGGCCGGCTGGCTGGCCAGCGAGTGGGACGTCGTCTCCGGCCGCAAGCGGCGCACCTACCGGCTCACCCGCTCCGGCCAGCAGGCCCTGGCCGCCGAACGCACGGAATGGCGGCAGTTCACGGCCGTCATCGGGGGAGTGCTGGGCGCATGATCGACGAGTACCTGGCCGACCTCGACCGGCGGCTGCACGGCTGCGGCAAGTTCAAGGCCGACCTGCTGGACGAGGCGCGTGACGGCCTGCACGACGCCGCCGACGCCTACCGCGCCGGCGGCCGCGGCGACGAGGACGCCGAGCGTCGCGCCGTCGCCGACTTCGGCCCGGCGGCCGTCGTCGCCCGCGACTACCAGGCCGAGCTCGGCATGCTCAGCGGCGTCCGCACGCTGTGGAAGCTCGTCATCGGCGTGCCGCTGATGCAGGCGTCCTGGGACTACGCCCGGATCCTCACCTACGGCGCCTGGACGAACCTGCCGACGTCGACGCCGCAGTGGTACCGCGTCGTCGCGCACCTCACCCACGGCGCGGTGTTCGTCGTGCCGGTCATCGGCCTGCTCGCGCTGCTCGGCACCCGCTGGCTCAGCCGCCGCCTCGACGCCGTCCGGCTGGCCCGGTTCTGCGGCGTCCTGCTCGCGGTGGCGGTCGGCGTCAACCTCGCCTCGGTCGGCCTGCTGATCGGCTCGACCGGCGTAGTCGACGCGTCGAGGTTGTTCCTGAGCGTCCCGTGTGCCGTGTTGATGGTCGCCTGGGTGCTTCTTTCCCTGCGGCTCGTCGTGCTCGCGAGACGTTCCTGGGGCGGGTATGCCACGATCGTCGCGTGACGACCGCGCTGATCTACCTCGTAGTCATGCTGCTGGTGGCCGCCGTGGTGTTCCTCCTGGCCGCCGTCGTGTTCGGCCGGGGTGAGGAGCTGGCCCCGCTGCCGCCGGGCAGCTCGCCCACGCGGCTGCCCGCCGAGGACATCACCGGCGAAGACCTGGAGGACGTGCGCTTCCAGCTGGTGCTGCGCGGCTACAAGATGTCCGAAGTGGACTGGGTGCTGCGCCGCCTCGGCGTCGAGATCGACGAGCTGCGCACCCGGGTCGCCGAGCTGGAGCAGCGTCAACCCGAGCTTCAACCGGAGCGCGAAGCCGAGCGGGAGACCGCGCCGGAGAGCGCCCAGTGACGGACCTCGTGCTGTCCGTCGACGTTCGCGCGCCGGCCGGGACGACCTGGCTCGCGCTCACGGACTGGACGCGCCAGGGCGAGTGGATGCTGGGCACCGACGTCGAGGTGACCGAGGGCAACGGCCGCAGCGTCGGGTCGCGGCTGGCCGCGTTCACCGGCGTCGCCGGGATCGGCTTCACCGACAAGATGGAGATCACCACCTGGGAGCCGCCGGTGCGGTGCTCGGTGCGGCACTTCGGCAGCGTCGTGCAGGGCACCGGCGTGTTCCAGGTGGTGCCGAAGGGCGCGCAGCGCTCGACGTTCGTCTGGGCCGAGCACCTGCGGTTGCCGTTCGGGCCGCTGGGCCGGCTCGGCTGGCCGGTCGTGCGGCCGGCGTTCGCGCTGGGGGTGCGCCAGTCGCTGCGGCGGTTCGCGCGGTTCGCGGAGGACTATTCGGTGGGCGGGGATGACTGAGCTGATCGGCACTGACGGCGTCGCGCGGTGCAGCTGGGGCAACTCGACCCCGGACTACATCGACTACCACGACAAGGAATGGGGCACGCCGCTCCACGGCCAGGACGAGCTGTACGAGCGTCTGTGCCTCGAGGCGTTCCAGTCCGGGCTGTCGTGGATCACGATCCTGCGCAAGCGTGAGAACTTCCGCAAGGCGTTCAAGCAGTTCAAGCCGGTGAAGGTGGCGAAGTTCGGCGACGCCGACATCGAGCGGCTGATGCAGGACGCGGGGATCGTGCGGAACCGCGCGAAGATCCTGGCGGCGATCAACAACGCCCGGGCGATCGCCGACCTGGACGTCCCGCTGGACGACCTGCTGTGGTCGTTCGCGCCCTCTTCGCACCGGCGGCCGAAGACGATGGCGGACGTCCCGGCCATCACGGACGAGTCGAAGGCGATGGCGAAGGAGCTGAAGAAGCGCGGCTTCGCGTTCCTCGGCCCGACGACGTGCTACGCGCTGATGCAGGCCACCGGCATGGTCGACGACCACATCGAAACCTGCTTCCGGGCAGGCTGACGGGTTCCCGGGTCTGCCGTGGCCCTCGTGAGTGTTTAGGGCGGTTAGAACCGCCCTAAACACTCACGACGAGCTGCGGCAGACTGCCTACTTGCCCTGGAAGGCCGGCTTGCGCTTGCCGACGAAGGCCTCGACGGCTTCGGCGTGGTCGGCGGTCGCGCCTAGCGCGGTCTGGGCGGCGTCCTCGGCGTCGAGCGCCTCGTCGAACGTCGACTGCGCGGCGAGGTTGAGCACGCTCTTGATCTTCGCGTACGCCACGGTCGGCCCGGCCGCGAGCTTCGCCGCGACCTGCTGGGCGCGCCCCGCCAGCTCGTCGTCCGGCACGACCTCGCCGACCAGGCCGAGCCGCTGCGCCTCGGCGGCGTCGACGGTCCGGGCCAGCAGCATCAGCTCGGCGGCGCGGCCGTAACCGACCAGCCGCTGCAACGTCCACGACGCGCCCGAGTCCGGGCCCAGCCCGACGTTCGCGAAGGCCATCAGGAACGACGACGACTCGGCGGCGATCCGCAGGTCGCTGGCGTAGGCGAAGGCCGCGCCGGCCCCGGCGGCGGTGCCGTTGACCGCCGCGATGACGGGCTTCGCCATGGCCACGATCGCCTTGACGATCGGGTTGTAGTGCTCCTTCACCGTGTGTAGCGGGGCGGGGTCACCCGCTTGCAGCAACCCGACGTGCTCCTTCAAATCCTGGCCGGCGCAGAACGCCTTGCCCGAACCGGTCAGCACGACGGCCCGGACGCTCTCGTCGTCCGCCGCTCCGCGCAGGGCCGCGAGCAGTGCTTCCTTCAGCTCGACGGTCAGCGAGTTGTACGCCTGCGGCCGGTTGAGGGTGAGGGTGCGCACCCCGTCGGCGTCGGCGATCAGCAGGACGTCGGATGTGGTCACGTCTTCTCCTTGCGCTGAAACATCGGTCGTCCGAGACTCTCACACCCCTCGCGGGCCGCATACCAGCACCGATACGGCAGCAAAAGATCGGTCCGCTGATGCGCCGAGGCGCTGATAGGGGACAATGGACGGTAAGACCCGGCTGGCTTTCACGCGAGCGCGACCCGGGCGCGCCGGTTGAGACGGAGGGAGCACGCTATGGCGGCCATGAAGCCCCGGACCGGAGATGGTCCCCTCGAAGTGACTAAGGAAGGGCGGGGCCTCGTGATGCGCGTACCGCTCGAGGGTGGCGGGCGACTCGTCGTCGAACTCTCCGCGGAGGAAGCGAAAGACCTCGGCGCCGCTTTGCAGGAGGTCACCGGCTGAACCGGCCCCCCAGAACCGTCCTTCCGTCGCACCCCGGTCTCCCTTCGGAGGCCGGGGTCGCGGTTCCTCTGTGCCCGAAGGTTGCTCACTGTGCGTAATCCGCTACCCCCCGTTCCGACTAGTCTCCTCGACATCGAGGTCGCGGGCGACCTTCGCCGCGGCACCCCGACCGTCCGGCTGGTGACCGCGCCGGCCGACGACGTCGAGGCCGAGCCGGTCGAGGTCGGCGGCGTCCGGATCACCGGCAAAGCGGGCGACGTGCAGACGGTCCCCGGCGACGGCCCCCGCTGGGTCGCGGGGCTCGGCGACGGCGAGCCGAAGCAGTACCGCAAGACCGGCGCGGCGCTGGTCCGCGCGGTGAACGCGGGGCTGGCCGACGACGTCGAGCACGGCGGGAAGGCGTTCCGCGCGGTGCAGCTCGTGCTGCCCGAGGAGGCGTCCGGCGAGCACGTCACGGAGCTGGCACTGGGACTGCTGCTCGGCGGCTACCGCTTCAAGGTGTCCACAGAGGACCCGAAGCCGGCGGTGCGGACGGTGCGGCTGGTGACGCACGACCGCGCGGTGGCGAGCCACACCGAGCTCGTCGAGCGCGCGACGGCGCTGGCCGCCGCGACGGCGCTGACCCGCGACCTCGCGAACACCCCCTCGAACGTCAAGTCCCCGGCGTGGCTCGCGGACACCGCGGCGAAGGTGGCCGGCCCCCGCGTCGAGGCGACGATCCGCGACGAGCAGTGGCTCGCGGAGCAGGGCTTCGGCGGCGTGCTGGCCGTCGGCGGCGGTTCCGCGCGGCCGCCGCGGCTGATCGAGCTGTCCTACAAGCCGTCCGGCGCTTCCGGTGCGGTCAAGCACTTGCTGCTGGTGGGCAAGGGCATCACGTTCGACACCGGCGGCCTGTCGATCAAGCCGGCCGACGGCATGCACCTGATGCGCACGGACATGGCGGGCGGCGCGGCCGTGATCGCCGCGACCCGCGCGATCGCCGCGCTCGGGCTCCCGGTGCGGGTCACCGCGCTGGTGCCGGCGGCCGAGAACCACGTGTCGGGGTCGGCGTACCGGCCGGGCGACATCGTCCGCCACTACGGCGGCAAGACGACCGAGGTCGGCAACACCGACGCCGAGGGCCGGATGGTCCTGGCCGACGCGCTGGCGTACGGCATCAAGCGGTTCGCCCCGGACGTCGTCGTCGACGCGGCGACGCTCACCGGCGCGATGAAGGTGTCACTCGGCCTGCGCACCGGCGGCCTGTTCGCCACGGACGACGCGCTGGCGTCGTCGGTCGTCGCGGCGGGTGCGCGGGTCGGCGAGGCGTGGTGGCGCATGCCGCTGGTGGAGGACTACGCGGAGAACGTCCGAGGCGAGTTCGGCGACGTCCGCCAGACCCCGGGCGGCCCGGGCAGCATCACGGCGGCGCTGTTCCTGCGCGAGTTCACCGAGGGCTTGCCGTGGGCCCACCTGGACATCGCGGGCCCGGCGAGGTCGGAGAAGAACTACAACGAGGTGGTCCCGGGCGCAACGGGCTTCGCGGCCCGGACCCTGGTGGAGCTGGCCGCTTCACTGGGCTGAGCTCCGGCGGCCACGTGGCGGCGGTCTGGGCTGTCCGCGCTGCTGCCGCACTGTCGCTGCCGTCGTGCCGTTCAGAGTTGTCCACAGCCCAGCTGGATTGTGGACAACTCGCTGCTCACGACCGTTTTCGCCGGGCTTCGTCGGGGGCCGCCGATAGACTGGACCCGGGGACGCCCCCCAGGGAAGGGTGGGGGAGTTTCCCGGCGGCGGCCAGATTATGTGCGCCCCGCCGTTGTCAGTACGTGGTCGCGGAAGGCCGTCACCGCCGGTGTTGTCGGCTCGCCCGCGCGCCACACCAGGCCGATCGTCCGTGATGCCGGTGGGTTCAGTGGCACCTCCGCCACTCCGGCCGGCGTGCCCGGGCCGAACCTCGGCAGCAGCGCTACGCCGAGACCCGCCGCGACCAGGCCGCGGACCGTGTCGGACTCCTGGCCCTCGAACGCGATGCGTGGCGTGAAGCCCGCCGCCGCGCAGAGTTCGTCCGTCAGCGTGCGGACGCCGTAACCCGGCTCCAGCAGCACGAACTCCTCCTCGGCCAGCTCGGCCACCCGCACCTGCCGCCGGTCCGCGAGGCGGTGACCCGTCGGGACCGACAGCAGGATCTCCTCCTCGGCCAGCCCCGCCGAGACCAGCGAAGGCGCCTCCGACGGCAACGGCGCGAGCAGCGCGAGGTCCAGCTCGCCGCCCGCGAGCCGGTCGAGCATGTCCTGTCGCGAGCCCTGGACCAGCGTGAACCGCACTCCCGGGTACCGCGCCCGGTAGCCGCGCAGCAGCGACGGCACCAGCGTCCGCCCCAGCAGGTGCAGGAACCCGAGCACCACGTGCCCGGACTCCGGCGCCACCTCCTCGCGCGCCAGCCGGACGCCGGTGTCGACCGCCGCGAGCGCCCGCTCGGCCGCTTCGGCCAGCAGTTCCGCCGCGCGGGTGAGCCGGATGCCGCGGCCGTCCGGGACGGTCAGGGGCGCGCCCAGCGCGTCGGCCAGCGCCGCGATCCGGCGGCTCACCGTCGGCTGCGGGACGCCCAGCAGTTCGGCCGAGCGTGTGACGTTCCCCGTGGCCCGCAGCGCGACGAGGAGCCGCAGGTGCGGCGCGACCTGCGCGGACAGCGAGTCATACGTCATCACATGGATTATGGACCAACAGCGTATTGGACGTATTGGTTAGCCCTGCTTACTTTCGGATGGTGACCACCACCCGCCGAGTCAAGACCGCCGTCGCCGCGGCCGGGATCTCCTCCTTCGCCCTGCTCTACGCGCCGCAGCCGGTGCTCCCGCAGCTCGCCGCGCAGTACCACCTCGATCCCGGCGGCGCGGCGCTCGCGGTGAGCGTCGCGACCGGCGCGCTGGCCGTCGCGGTCCTGCCGATCGCCGCGCTGTCCGAGGTAGTCGGGCGGCGGCCGGTGATCGTGACGTCGGTGGTCGCGTCGGTCGTGTTCGGGCTGCTGCTGCCGCTGATGCCGACGTACCCGGCGCTGCTCGTGCTGCGCGCGCTGCAGGGCATCGCGATCGCCGGGTTCCCCGGGGTCGCGGCCGCCTACCTGGCCGAACGGCTCGGCCGCGCGGGCGTCGCCGCCGCCGTCGGCGCGATGATCGCGGGCAACACGGTCGGTGGCATGCTCGGCCGGCTGTCCGCCGGTTTCTCCGCCGGGCCGCTCGGCTGGCGCGGCGCGCTCTTCGTCGTCGCGGGCATCGGTGCGGTGTGCGCCGCGATCACCGTCGTGACGCTGCCGCCCGGGACGGCTCGCGGGAAGGTGCAGCTCAAGGCCGTGGTCAACGGCCTGCTGACGGCAGTGCGGCGCCCGGTGCTGCTGGCCCAGTACGCCGTGGCGCTGCTCGCGATGGGCTCGTTCGTCGCGCTCTACAACGCGGCCGGGTTCCGGCTGACGGGCGACCCGCTGAACCTGTCGCCGGCGATCGCGTCGCTGGTGTTCCTCGCCTACGCGACCGGCTCGGTCTCGTCGGCGGCGGCCGGACGGCTGGTGGCGCGCGTCGGGCGTCGTCGCGCGGTGATCGGCTCACTGCTGCTGATGGCCGCCGGAGCGGCATTGACCCTGCCGGACTCGCTACCGCTGGTCATCGCCGGTTTCCTGGTGCTGACCTGCGCGTTCTTCGCCGCGCACGCGGTCGCCAACGGCTGGGCGGCGGCCGACGCCCCGGAGGACGCGCGAGGCCAGGTGGGCGGCATGTACACGGCGACGTACTACCTGGGCAGCAGCATCGGCGGCGCGGCGGGCGCGAACGTCTTCGGCCACGCGGGCTGGGGCTGGCTGATCGCGCTGGTGACGATCTGGCTCCTGCTGGCGGCGGCCGCGGTGGCCGCCGGAACCCGGATCCGCACCGAGTACCGCGAGCTGGTCCCGAGCTGAGCTCAGCTGCCCAGACGCCTCGACAACACCCCGCGCCCGGAAACAAACCCCCGCCCAACCCTGGGGGGCGTCCCCGTTCCAGTTTACCGGCGGCCACCGACAAAACCGGCGCGAGCGGCGCCTTGTCCACAGGCGGGCCGACTTGTGGACAGGTGCTCAGATCGCCGCGGCGACCAACAGACCGCCGCCCACCGGCAACAGGGCCGGGACCAGGCGTTCGTCCTCGCGGAACGCCCGTGCCACCTCGCGCAGGGCCAGCGTCTCCGGGTCGCGGCGGGACGGGTCGATCACGCGGCCGCCCGCCAGGACGTTGTGGAACGCGATGATTCCGCCGCGGCGCAGCAGCGACACGCCCAGCTCGTAGCACCCCGGGTACTCGATGTGCGCCGAGTCGACGAACACCAGGTCGTAACCACCCGGCGTCAGCCGCTGCAGGACGTCCAGTGCGCGCCCGACGATCAGCCGGGTCCGGCCCGGTGCGTAGCCGGCCTCGCGGAACGTCGCGCGTGCGGCCCGCTGGTACTCCGGCTCCAGGTCGATCGACGTCAGGATGCCCTCCGGGGCCATCCCGCGCAGCAGGCTCAGCCCGCTCACGCCGGCGCCCGTGCCGACCTCGACGACGGCCTTCGCCCGCAGCGTGGCGGCCAGGAACCGCAGGGTCGCTCCCGCCCCCGCGCTCAGCGGGCTGCAGCCCAGGTCTTCGGCCCGCGCGCGCGCCGAAGACAGCACCTCGTCGTCGGGCAGGTACCCGTCGACGAACCCGGAGTCGGCCGGTGCGGCCGCAGGGGTGGGCGTGTTCACGCACGGAGGTTAGCGTTGGTTGTCGATAAATCCGCGCAGGCTCCCTGGTAAGCACCCCGGAAGAACTTCTCAGCCTGTTCTCAGTCCAGTCTCACTAGAACCATAAGGAACGCCGACAGACTCGAATCCAGACGCACGGGAACACCGTGCCCGTGGCCCGCGTTGGGGTGGAGCAGACAGGAGAAACACAGATGGAGGTGCCTGCTCCCGCGATGCAGAACGCCGATACGGCCGTCGACGCGGCTCAGCCCGTGTCCCTCGACGAGGCGGCCTGGACGCCACCGTCGTGGGACGAGGTCGTCCGCGAGCACGGTGACCGGGTCTACCGGCTCGCCTACCGCCTGACCGGCAACACCCACGACGCCGAGGACCTCACCCAGGAGACCTTCATCCGGGTCTTCCGGTCGCTGGCGTCCTACAAGCCCGGCACGTTCGAGGGCTGGCTGCACCGGATCACCACCAACCTGTTCCTGGACATGGCCCGCCGCCGTTCGCGGGTGCGCATGGAAGGCCTGCCGGAGGACACCGACCGCATCGTGGGCGACGACCCGAGCCCCGAGCAGGTCTACACCGACACCCACCTGGACCCGGACCTGCAGGCCGCGCTCGACGAGCTGCCGCCGGAGTTCCGGGCCGCCGTGGTGCTGTGTGACGTCGAAGGCCTCTCGTACGAGGAGATCGGCGCCACCCTCAACGTCAAGCTGGGCACCGTCCGCAGCCGGATCCACCGTGGCCGGCAGGCGCTGCGCGCTTCGCTGGAGCGCCGGCGCAGTTACGCCCCGGAGTCTGCGAAGGTGTCGGTATGACCGCACCGCGAGGCTGGGGACTCCCCGAGTCGCACCTGCTGCCGGACGCCGTGGTCGCGTTCGTGGACGGCGAGCTTTCGCACGGCGCGCGTGATCGCGCGGCGTCGCACATCACGCGCTGCGCTTCCTGCGCCGGCGACGTCCAGGCTCAGCGACAGGCCTGCGCCGCGATCCGCGGCGCGGGCGCGCCGTCGATGTCGGCCGGGTTCCTGGCGAGCCTCCGGTCCATCCCGGAGCACACGGACCTGCCCAGCAGCCCCGACAACCTGGCGATCACCGCCGACGGCCAGCTCGTCGCGGTCCAGCGGCCCGACCGGGTCGCCGGCCTGCGCGACTCGGGCGTCCTGGGCGGCGTGGCGCCGCTCGGCTCGTCGGCGCCGCTCGGCCAGTCCCCGAACGTCCTGGGCGGCGGCCGCTTCAAGCGCCGCGCGGCGCAGGGCGCGGGTGTGGTCGTGTCGGGGTTGGTGCTGAGCGCGCTGGCCCTGGTGGGAACGACGGCGGACAGCGGTGACGGCACCCCGGACACGGGCGGCCAGGTCCCGCAGAACGCGAACCTGCTCCCGGCCCAGATGGCGGTGCCCCAGGCCCCGCGCCTGGAGTCGGCCCCCTCGGTGACGTCCACCCCGGTGAGCTCGCCGATCGCGGTGCCGGTCGGCGTTCGCTGACCGGATCCGCGCACGTTTCGTTCTGAAGGCCACCTCGATCTCGAGGTGGCCTTTCCGTGCTTTGGCTCATACGCGGCCCGGTACGCAGACTCCTGGCGTGGCCCAGCGCGCGGCCCGATTCAGGCCAGGTCCCGGCGGCCGCAGAACTGCTCGGGGCCAGGCCTGCCGATCGAAAGCGCCCCCCGCCCTTCCCTGGGGGGCTGCCCCGAGTCCAGTCTATCGGCGACCCCCGACGGAAATGACCATTCGCGAGGGGCGACGGCGATTTGTCCACATTGCCGTTCTGCCTGTGGGCAACCGGCCTTTTGCCTGGAAGATCGCACGATTCTGACCGCTGAACTCGGCCTGAGGGAACCGTCCCGCTTGGCGCGGGAGCTCCGCCTGGGAACCGACCCGCCTCGCATGGGCAACTCGGCTTGCTCCGCCTGGGAAACCGACCTGTCTCGCGCAGGAACCCGGCATGCTCCACCTGGTCAACCGGCCGCTTCACCCGACGACTCGGCCAAGAAACAGCCATTTCACCGCCGTACCGGCAGACTCGGCGCACCGGGCTTGGGTATCGTCACGCCCAGCCACCTGATCTTCAGCACCGGGGAATGATGACCGAGCCGAACGTGAATCCCGAGCAGCCCGGCGCGCGTGATGCCGACCGGCTGGGGCCGCGCCCGCTGGCGCGGCCGGCCGTCGATCCGGGGCAGGCCGCGGTGTTCGGCCGCCCGCAAGGGGTCGACGGGGCGTTCGACAAGCTCTACAACCCCCAGCAGGCCAACGGCGTCAAGCTGACGCCGCCCGCTCCTGAGTCGCTGGCCGAGGCGTTCAGCCGGCCGCCCGGGGCCGAAGGCGTTCTCCTGGAGCGGCCGCGGGAGGCCGTCGGGGACGCGTCGCAGGCCGAGCCGCCGCTGTGGACCGGGACGGGTGACCCGTGGCGTGATCCGGGGGCCGGGGCCGTGCTCGCCGGGCCCGCGATGCCCGCCGAAGACGAGGAAAAGCCCGCTCGACGTCCGCCCGGGGCGTTGCTCAGCCTGCCCGAGGTGCTGTTCGGCCGCCGGGTGCAGCCGAAGGCGCTGATCCTGCTCGGGGTCGTGGCGCTGCTCGTCGGGGCCGTCGGCGGGCTCGTCGGCTGGTGGGCCGCCGACACCGGCACCGAGCTCACCGGCTCCGCGACGATCTCCGAAGCCGAGGCCGCCAAGGAGCGTCCGGCCGGTTCGGTCGCCGAGATCGCCAAGCGCGTCTCCCCGGCCGTCGTCTCGCTCGAGGTGTTCAAGCCCGGCGCCGAGTCCGGCGAACAGGGCTCCGGCGTGATGATCGACCCCCAGGGCTACATCCTCACCAACGACCACGTGATCAGCTCCGCCGCCGCGGATCCGAGCGTCAAGATCACCGCGATCTTCATCGACGGCACCCGCACCGACGCCAAGCTCGTCGGCACCGACCCGAAGACCGACCTCGCGGTGGTGAAGGTCAACGTCACCAACCCGACCGTGCTGCAGATCGGCAAGTCCTCGGACCTGCAGGTCGGCGACACCGTGATGGCCATCGGCTCGCCGCTGGCGCTGCAGAACTCGGTGACGGCGGGCATCGTCAGCGCGCTGAACCGGCCGATCACCGCCGGCGGCGACAACGGCGCCGCGCCGGTCACCTACGAGGCCATCCAGACCGACGCCGCGATCAACCACGGCAACTCCGGCGGCGCCCTGGTCGACGCCACCGGCGCGCTGGTCGGCATCAACTCGTCGATCCGCTCGTCCAGCGCGGACGGCGGCAGCATCGGCATCGGCTTCGCCATCCCGAGCGACTACGCGATCAAGATCGCGAAGGCGCTGATCAAGGACGGCAAAGTCCAGCACGCCGACATCGGCATCAACGCGTCCTCGACGGTCGCCGGCTCGTCCACGATGGGCGCGCAGGTCAAGAACGTCGCCCCCGGTGGCCCGGCCGCGAACGCGGGCATCAAGGAGGGCGACGTGATCACCAAGATCGGCACCCGCCTGGTCCGCGACTCCGCGGAACTGACGGTCGCGGTGCGCGCGCACGACGTCGGCGAGGTGGTCCCGGTGTCGCTGGCGCGTGACGGTGCCAGCTTCGTCGTGGACGTAACCCTGGCTTCGGATTGAGTTACCGCGTTCGGCCTGCTTGAGCAGGGCCGGTGGCGAGTACCCTGAGCCAGTAGGTTCCGAGCGGAGGTTGACGGTGTTCGACAGTGTCGGATGGGGGGAAATCCTCGTCCTCATCATCGCCGGTCTTTTCATCCTCGGCCCGGAACGGCTGCCCGAGGCGGCGTCCTGGATGGCGAAGAGCGTGAAGAAGGTCCGTGACTTCGCGACCGGGGCGAAAGAGCAGCTCCGCGAGGAGATGGGCCCGGAGTTCGACCAGCTGCGCAAGCCGCTGGAAGACCTGCGCGGGCTGCGCAACTTCGACCCCAAGCGAGTGGTGACGCAGCACCTGTTCGACGGTGACAGCGACCCGCTCGGCCTCAAGGGCATCACCAACGGCGGCAACGGGACCAACGGCACGAACGGCTACACCGCCGCTCAGACGAAGCCCCAGCCGGAGCCGTTGAAGCCCGGCGAGCGGCCGCCGATCGACCCGGACGCCACGTAGCTCACCGGAAGTCCGTGAATGCCACATCGAGGGACCTGAAGTCCCTCGATGTGGCATTCACGGACTTGAGTATCAGCGCCCCGCGGGCGTCACGTTCAGCATCATCCCGGCCAGCCCGCGCGCCCGGACCGTCAGCTTCTTCGCCGCTTCCTTCAGCACCACGGACGCCGGGGCGTCGGGCGCGGACAGCACCAGCGGCGTGCCCGAGTCGCCCTGCTCGACCAGACGCGGGTCCAGCGGCACCTGGCCCAGCAGCGGGACCTCCGAGCCGATCGACTTCGTCAGCGAGTCCGCCACCGTCTGGCCGCCGCCCGAGCCGAAGATCTCCAGGCGGGACCCGTCGGCCTGCTCCAGCCACGACATGTTCTCGATGACGCCCGCGACGCGCTGACGCGTCTGCAGCGCGATCGCGCCCGCGCGCTCGGCCACCTCGGCCGCCGCCTGCTGCGGGGTGGTGACGACCAGGATCTCCGCGTTCGGGATCAGCTGGGCCACCGAGATCGCGATGTCGCCGGTGCCCGGCGGCAGGTCCAGCAGCAGGATGTCGAGGTCGCCCCAGAAGACGTCGGCCAGGAACTGCTGCAGCGCGCGGTGCAGCATCGGGCCGCGCCACACCACCGGGGTGTTGCCCGGGGTGAACATGCCGATCGAGATCACCTTCACGCCGTGCGCCTGCGGCGGCATGATCATCGTGTCGACCTTGGTCGGCTTCTCGCGGGTGCCCAGCATGCGGGGGATCGAGTGGCCGTAGATGTCCGCGTCGACGACGCCGACCGAGAGCCCGCGCTGGGCCATCGCCGCGGCCAGGTTCACGGTGACCGACGACTTGCCGACGCCGCCCTTGCCCGAGGCGATGCAGTACACCCGCGTCATCGAGCCCGGCTGGGCGAACGGGATCACCGGCTCGGTGGCCTCGCCGCGCAGCGACTTCCGCAGCTCGGTGCGCTGCTCGTCGTTCATGACGTCAAGCTCGACCCGGACGTCGGAGACGCCGGGGAGCTTCGAGACGGCGTCCTGCGTGTCCTTGGTCAGGGTCGCTTTCAGCGGGCAGCCGGCCACCGTCAGGTAGATCCCGACGGTGACGACGCCGTCTTCGCCGACGACGACGTCCTTCACCATCCCCAGGTCCGTGATGGGTTTGTGGATCTCGGGATCTTGCACGCTCTTCAGCGCGCTGCGGACGTCATCGACGCTGGGGAGCTGCTGAGTGCTGGTCACCCCGTCCATGTTACGAGCCGGTAGGAGTGCGGTTCGGTTTGGCCTTCCTGGGCTGGACGTCGAGGTCCTCCCGCAGCCGGTCCAGCTCGCCGCGCAGGTAGTCCCGGGTCGCCACCTCGCCGACCGCGAGCCGCAGCGCCGCCAGCTCCCGGGCCAGGTACTCGGTGTCGGCCTTGGTCTGCAGGGCCCGGTTCCGGTCCTCCTCCAGGGAGACGCGGTCGCGGTCGTCCTGGCGGTTCTGCGCGAGCAGGATCAGCGGCGCCGCGTACGCCGCCTGGGTCGAAAAGGCCAGGTTGAGCAGGATGAACGGGTACGGGTCCCACTGCAGCGACACGGCGGTGAGGTTCATCGCGATCCAGATGATCACCAGCAGCGTCTGCCAGAACAGGTACTTGCCGGTGCCGAGGAACCGGGCGACGCGCTCGGTGAGCCTGCCGAAGGTGTCCGGGTCGATGTTCAGCTTGAACCGGTTCTGGCTGCGGGGCTGGTCCAGCCGCCGTCCGGACGTCAGCTCAGGCACGTTCGGCCTCCAGTTGTTCGCCGGTCTCGCCGGTCGTGTCGTGCAGGCCGGTCTCGCGCCAGTCCTCGGGCAGCAGGTGGTCGAGGACGTCGTCGACGGTCACCGCGCCGATGAGGTGGTCCTCGGTGTCGACGACCGGTCCGCAGGTCAGGTTGTAGGCCGCGAAGTAGCGGGTGACCTCGGGCAGCGTCGCGTTGGGCCGCAGGGCGGCCAGCCCGGTGTCGACGGCGCTGGCCACCAGCTCCGCCGGCGGTTCGCGCAGCAGCCGCTGGAAGTGGACGACGCCGACGAAGCGCCCGGTCGGCGTCGCGGTCGGCGGCCGGCAGACGAACACCATGCTGGCCAGCGCCGGCGGCAGCTCGGCGTTGCGGATGTGCGCCAGCGCCTCGGCGATCGTCGTGTCCGGCGTGAGGACCACCGGCTCGGGGGTCATCAGGCCGCCCGCGGTGTCGGACGAGTAGGCCAGCAGCCGCCTGACCGGCGCCGACTCCTCGGGCTCCATCAGCTCCAGCAGCCGGCTCTGCTCGGCCGGGGCCAGCTCGGCCAGCAGGTCGGCGGCGTCGTCCGGGCTCATCGCCTCGAGGATGTCGGCCGCGCGCTCCTCGGCGAGGTAGGACAGCAGCTCTTTCTGGTCGTCGTCGGGCAGCTCTTCGAGGACGTCGGCGAGGCGCTCGTCGTCCATCGCGTCGGCGACCTCGTGCCGGCGCTTGAGCGGCAGGTCGCGGATCGTCGCGGCGACGTCGACCGAGCGCATGGTGTCGAACAGCATGAGCAGCTGCCCGGCGCCCTGCTGCTGGCCGGTGATGTCGGTCAGGCTCAGCCCGGCCACCTCCGCCCACGGCAGCACCTGCATCGCCGAGCGGCGGCGGCCCAGCCCGACCCGCCGCTCCCGGATGGCGAGCTTGGCCAGCACCCAGTCGCGGGTGCGGGTCGGCTCCATCCCGGCGTCGACGACGGTGACGCGGGTGTCCGAGCCGGCCAGCGACGCGTGCGCGTCCAGCAGCTGGCCGAGGACCAGGACCTCGTTGGGCCGCTGGTTGAACTGGCGCATGTTGACCGAACCGGTGGCGAGCGTGACGGCGGTCGGTTCGATCGCGGTGACCCGCAGCATCGGCACGAAGACCCGCCGCCGGGTGGTCAGCTCGACGACCACGCCGAGGATCCGCGGCGGCTGCGTGTCGAGGCGCAACCCGGCGACGAGGTCGCGGACCCGGCCGATGGATTCGCCGTCCGGGCCGAACACCGGCAAACCCGACAGCTGAGCTGCGAAAACCCTGTTGACCGCTGCCATGGCGCCGACCCTATCGGCTGGCTGCCCACGCGGCGATTTCCGGCACTGTGACGAACGCCGGGTCGTCGCTGTCCACGCCGTGTTCGGCGGACTCTTCGACCCGCCAGAGCCAGTTCTGCACCGCCCGCACCAGCGTCCAGGCGCGTGCCTTCCCGGCGTCCAGCTCCTGGGAGGCGACGATCAGGTCCATCCGTTCGTCCAGTGTGGACTCGGTGAACCGGTTCCAGAACAACGGGATCACGCCGTACTCGAGGTCGCCGGACAGCGGCTTGGGGTCGATGACCAGCCACGGCTCGCGCTGCCCGGCGAGCACGTTCTGGAAGTGCAGGTCCTCGTTCACCAGCAGGTCGCCCGAGGACGGCCCCAGCTCGCGGCAGATCGCGACGGCGTCGTCGACGAGCCGCCGGTCGAACGGCTCGCCCAGCTCGGCCCAGCGCCGGGGGAGTTCCTCGACCAGCCCCGCGGCCTCCACGCGGACGCTCCGGGTCAGCTCCGGCGGCGCGGGCACGGCCAGCCGCCGCGCCAGCCCGCCCAGGATCGGGACGGCTTCGCGCAGCGGGAGGTGATCGAGGGTGCGCCCGGCGTCGAGCCGCTCCAGCAGCAGGACGCCGTCGTCCGGCGCGGAGTCCAGCAGCAGCACCGCACCCCGGCCGGCCCATGTGGACAGTGCGACCGGCTCGTCGGTGGACTCGTCGTTGCGCCAGCCCAGTTTCAGCACCACCGGCGTGCCGTCGGCCCGGCGCGCGGGCTGGACGACGCCGACGTAGCCGTGCATCGCCTCGCCCTCGAACGTCAGGCCCCACTCGCGGGCGTACGCGGCGGCGAGAGCCGGCAGGGCGGCCAGCCAGGGGACGGCTCCGGGGCCGAGCACGCGGGGTGCGCGGGCGGCGAAGACCGGAGGCACGCGAAGGTCGTTCACGACCTCAGTCTGGCCGCCGCGTCCAGCGCGTTTCGCCCTGGTGGCCACGGGCGTACGCTGGGTTTTCAGGGGAAATCGCAACCCCGGGAGCAGCCATGGTGGTGGAGATCGTCAGCGCCGTCGTCGTACTGGGCGGAGCTTGGCTCGCGGCCGGCGTGCGCGTGGTCAAGCAGTACGAACGCGGGCTCGTCTTCCGGTTCGGCCGGGTGCGGTCCCGGGTGCAGGAGCCCGGCCTGAAACTGCTGGTCCCGTTCGTGGACCGGATGCAGAAGGTCAACATGCAGATCATCACGATGCCGGTCCCGGCGCAGGACGGCATCACCCGCGACAACGTCACCGTCCGGGTCGACGCCGTCGTCTACTTCAAGGTGATCGACCCGGTCGTCGCCGCGGTCAACGTGCAGGACTACCGCGCCGCCGTCGGCCAGGTCGCGCAGACGTCGCTGCGCTCGATCATCGGCAAGAGCGAGCTCGACGACCTGCTGTCGAACCGCGAGCACCTCAACGAGGGCCTGGAGCTGATGATCGACAGCCCGGCGCTCGACTGGGGCATCCACATCGACAAGGTCGAGATCAAGGACGTCGCGCTGCCGGAGGCGATGAAGCGCTCGATGTCCCGGCAGGCCGAGGCGGAGCGGGAACGCCGGGCGCGCGTCATCTCGGCCGACGGTGAGCTGCAGGCGTCGCACAAGCTCGCGCAGGCCGCGGCGACGATGGCCGACACGCCGTCGGCGATGCAGCTGCGGCTGCTGGAGACGGTGGTCCAGGTGTCGTCGGAGAAGAACTCGACGCTGATCCTGCCGTTCCCGGTGGAGCTGCTGCGCTTCCTCGACGCGCACACCCCGAAGCCGGCCGCGACACCCGCGGCCCCGCCGGCGCCCGTCGCGCCGGCGATTCCCGAGGCCGCGCCGGAACCCGATGCGGTGGAAGCGAAACCGGAGGCGAACGGGCACGCGGCCCCGGCGCCGCGCACCCCTGGCGACGCGGCATTGCCGACGTCCGACTAGCTGTCGAACTGGCCGTTCACGCCCAGGATGATGAACGTCGTGAAGAAGCCGACCCACAGCGCGACGACGACGTAGCCGATGATCACGGCGGCCGTGGCGACCCCGCGGCCGCCACCTTCGCCGCGGTTGGTGCGGCTCAGCGCGATGTGGCCCATGATCAGCCCGGGCAGCGCGGTGATGCCGGAGCAGAAGCCGAGGATCGAGCAGACCAGCGCGCCGATGGCGAGCGCGTTGTCCTGGGTGCGCGGGGCGCCCGGGTACGGCTGGGCGTACGGCGCCGGCGGCGCGTAGGGCGCCGGCGGCGCGTAGGGCGCGCCGTACGCCGGCGGGTACGGCTGCGCGTACGTCTGCTGCGGGTAGCCCGGGGCCGCGTACGGCGTGCCGGGGATGTGCGCCGCGGGCGTCTCGAACGCCCCCGGCGGCAGGCTCCCGGCGGCCGGGTACGGCGGCGGCGTCGTGGCACCGGTGACCGTCGTGTCGGCGGCCGTGCCGCTCGCGACGGTGTGGTCCGCGGCGGTGCTGTCCGAAACGGTGCTGTCGGCGATGGTGCTGTCCGGGACCGTGCTGTCGAACGTCGGGTCCGCGGTCGCGGGCGGTTCGTAGGACCCCGGGTCGTACGACGACGACTCGGTGGTCGACGGCGGGTCGTACGACGTGGACGGGTGGTCCTTGTCGCCGGACGGGTCGGTCATCGCGGGCCCCCTCGGTGCGTGCAGGACCTCAACTTAGCCGGTCAGCGGAAGAGGCCGTTCGCGGCGCCGACCCCGAAGAAGAGGATGAACCCCAGGATGTTGAGCGCGATCGCGGCGTAGCCGACGATGAACGCCGCCATCGCCAGGCCCTGGCCTTCCGCCTGACCGGCCTTGGCCTTGTTGTAGGCGATGTGGCCCATGATGATGCCCGCGACGCTGATCAGGAAGCACAGGAAGATGCCGGCGATCGAGCAGATCAGCGCGCCGACGGCGAGCCCGGGGCCTTCCTTCGGCTGCATCCCCATGCCGGGGTACTGCTGGCCGTAACCGGGCTGCGGGTAGCCGCCCGACGGGTACTGCTGGCCGTAACCCGGCTGCTGGTAGCCGCCCGACGGGGGCTGCTGGAAACCACCCGACTGCGGCTGCTGCTGGCCGTACGGGTCGTTCGGATCCTGCGGATAAGTCATGGTTCCTCCCCTTCCGGTCGCACTTTACGGTGCTGAGGGGGCCGGGCGTGAGCGCCCTCATAGCAGGGTCGCCCGTTTCGGGTCATACTCACCGGTAACCCAGCGCCGGGAGCGGCGTCGTAACCGGAAAGGGAGCCGTGATGGCCCGTCTCGCCCAGACCGCCGGCCTGTCCGACGTGCAGTCGGAGATCCTCGCGACCGTCCGCCAGTTCGTGGACAAGGAGGTCATCCCGCACGCGCAGGAGCTCGAGCACTCCGACACCTACCCGGCCGACATCGTCGAGGGCATGAAGGAGATGGGCCTGTTCGGGATCACCATCCCGGAGGAGTACGGCGGGCTCGGCGAGTCGCTGCTGACCTACGCGCTCGTCGTCGAGGAGATCGCGCGGGGCTGGATGAGCGTGTCCGGCGTGATCAACACGCACTTCATCGTGGCGCACATGATCACCCGCCACGGCACCGAGGCGCAGAAGCGGCACTTCCTGCCGCGGATGGCGACCGGCGAGGTCCGGGGCTCGTTCTCGATGTCCGAGCCGGACCTCGGCTCCGACGTCGCCGCCATCAAGACGCGCGCGAAGAAGACCGACGACGGCTACGTCGTCGACGGCGCCAAGATGTGGCTGACGAACGGCGGCTCGTCCAACCTGATCGCGCTGCTCGTCAAGACCGACGAGGGTGCCGAGAAGCCCCACCAGAACCTGACGGCGTTCCTCGTCGAGAAGCCCGAGGGCTTCGGCGAGGTGGCGCCGGGCCTGACCATCCCCGGCAAGATCGACAAGATGGGCTACAAGGGCGTCGACACCACCGAGGCGGTGTTCGACGGCTACAAGATCGGCGCGGACATGGTGCTCGGCGAGGCGCCGGGCAAGGGCTTCGCGTACATGATGGACGGTGTCGAGGTCGGCCGCGTGAACGTCGCGGCGCGGGCGTGCGGCATCGCGATCCGCGCGTTCGAATTGGCGGTGGAGTACGCCCAGCAGCGCAAGACGTTCGGCAAGGCGATCGCCGAGCACCAGGCCGTGGCGTTCAAGCTGGCCGAGATGGCGACCAAGGTCGAGGCGGCCCACCTGATGATGGTGAACGCGGCCCGCCTGAAGGACTCGGGCGAGCGCAACGACGTCGAGGCGGGCATGGCCAAGCTGATCGCGTCGGAGTACTGCGCGGAGGTCACGCAGGACTCGTTCCGCATCCACGGCGGCTACGGCTACTCGAAGGAGTACGAGATCGAGCGCCTCATGCGCGAGGCCCCGTTCCTGCTGATCGGCGAGGGCACGAGCGAGATCCAGAAGACCATCATCAGCCGCGGCCTGCTGCGCGAATACAAGTCCCGTTCCTGAGACCGCCACTTTCGCTGGGAAAGATGCGTCCGAAGGGCCCTCGGACGTATCTTTCCTAGGGAAAGTGCAAAGCGACTTGTCGACATGGTGGCGCGTCCGGCCTTTCGGGGTAAGCGGCTCGCACGGTCCGGGTGTTCTTGACAAGATGGACGCCCAGGACCCACGACTGCGCAGGTGATGATGGTGAGTAGTCCCTTTGGCGGGGGCCGGGCGCCCGGCAACCTGCCGCGGCTGCCGACGCCGCCGACCGGCTGGCCGATCGGGTCGTACGCGACCTACGGCGAGGCCCAGCAGGCGGTCGACTTCCTCGCGGAGAACGAGTTCGCGGTCGGCGACGTCACCATCGTCGGCGTCGACCTGATGCTGGTCGAGCGGGTCATCGGGAAGCTTTCGTGGGGGCGCGTCCTCGCCACCGGCGCGGTGTCCGGCGCCTGGTTCGGCCTCTTCGCCGGCCTGCTGCTCGGGCTGTTCGTCAACCAGGGGTTCGCGCTGCAGCTGCTCACCGGCCTGGTGCTGGGCGTGCTGTCCGGGCTGGCGTTCGCCGCGATCGGGTACAGCATGTCGCGCGGGCGCCGGGACTTCTCGTCGGCGAGCCAGCTCGTCGCGGGCCGGTACGACGTCCTGTGCCAGCCGCGGTCGGCCGAGCGGGCGCGGGAACTGCTGGCGAAGCTCGCGCTCAAACCGCCGTCGTGAGGTTTACCGCCAATATCAGGCGATAATCACAGTTCGGCATGCACTGGCCTGAATCGTTACCGATACTGCTTGCGGGGTGTGATCGCCCGGCATAAGTTGTCCGACACCAGTCGGGCGGCCCCGCCCACCAGCGTGGCGGCCCGAGCACTAGCACGTCGGGGTGCTGGCGCGGTTTCGCCTCATCGCGTCGCGGTGCCCACCGGGCACCGCGGTAACCGGCGTGCACGCGGGTGAGGAGGCCTGATGGGGAAGAGGATCGGCGCGGGCAAACGGGGGCGATCGCCCGGCCGTACCACCGCCCTGCTGGGGGCAGGGGCATTGCTGACCGGTCTCGTGGCCGGCTGCGGCTCGGGCGGTGGCACGAAGATCAACGTCTACTACGCACCCGAGGACAGTTTCCAGAAGGTCGTGGACAACTGCAACAAGGCGGCGAACGGCCGCTACGAGATCGTCTACAACAAACTCCAGCGCGGCTCGGACGACCAGCGGCTCCAGATGGCGCGGCGGCTGGCGGCGGGCGACACCGCGATGGACGTACTGGGGCTCGACGTGACCTGGGTTTCGGAGTTCGCCGAAGCCGGCTGGGTCGATGAATGGAAGGACCAGAACAAGGCCGCGGCCTCCGAAGGCGTCCTGCAGGGACCGCTCGACACCGCGACCTACAACGGGAAGCTGTACGCGGCCCCGAAGAACACGAACATCCAGCTGCTCTGGTACGACGACCGGATCACCCCGACCCCGCCCAAGACGTGGGACGAGGCGATCCAGAAGTCGCAGGAGCTCAAGCAGCTGGGCAAGCCGTACAGCATCGTCTTCACCGGCGCGCAGTACGAAGGCCTCGTCGTCTTCTACAACACCCTGGTCGCGTCGATGGGCGGGCACATCCTGTCCGACGACGGCAAGTCCGTGGTGATGGACGACGGCGCCGTGAAAGCGCTCGCCCTGCTGAAGAAGATCACCGATTCGGGGATCACCGACGCGTCGCTGACCAACTCGAAGGAGGACGACGTCCGGCAGACGTTCCAGCGCGGTGACGCCGCGTTCGAGCTGAACTGGCCGTTCGTCTACGCCTCCTACGCGAAGGACAAGGCGTCGGACGTCTCGCACTTCAAGTGGGCCGTCTACCCGCAGGCCGAGGCCGGCACGCCGGCCAAGACCACGATCGGCGGGTACGACCTCGCTGTCAGTTCGCTGTCACAGCACAAGCCCGAGGCGTACGAAGCCGCGTTGTGCCTGCGGAGCCCGGAGAACCAGAAGTTCTCGGCGATCAACGACGGCGTCCCGCCGACCATCGAATCGGTGTACCACAACGACACGCCGCTCGACCCGTCGAAGCCGGCGGGCGACGACAACCCGAACATGGCGATCAAGTACCCGATGCGCGACTCGATCCTCGACGCACTGAAGGACGCCGCGGTCCGGCCGCTGACCCCGGCCTACCAGAACGCGTCGACGGTGATGTCGAAGATCCTTTCGCCACCGGCCGAAATCGATCCGCAGGCCACCGCGGACAAGCTGCGCCAGCAGCTCAGTGACGCGCTCCAGTCGAAGGGAGTGATCCCGTGACCGTTCAGGACTCCACCCCGGCCGACACCGCCGGGGCCACCGTCGCCGAAGGAGCGACGTCCCACAAGAAGGGCAAACCCGCCCTGTCCGAGGGCAAGAAGGCCGAGCGGAAGCTCGGGCTCTGGCTGTGCGCGCCCGCGTTCGTCGTGATGATCGCCGTCACCGGCTACCCGATCGTCTACTCGATCTGGCTGTCGCTGCAGCGGTACGACCTGCGGTTCCCGGCGCAGCAGCAGTTCGTCGGCTTCGACAACTACGGCGCCGTGCTGTCCAACTCGTACTGGTGGACGGCGTTCGGGACGACCATGCTCCTGACGGTCGTGTCCGTGGCGATCGAGTTCGTCCTCGGCATGGCACTGGCGCTGGTGATGCACCGGACGCTCGTCGGCCGCGGTCTCGTCCGGACGGTCGCCCTGATCCCGTACGGCATCGTCACGGTCGTCGCGGCGTTCTCGTGGTACTACGCGTGGACGCCGAAGACCGGCTACCTGGCGAACTGGCTCGCCTCCGACGGCGCGCCGCTCACCGAGCAGTGGCCGTCGCTGTTCATCATCATCGGCGCCGAGGTGTGGAAGACCACGCCGTTCATGGCGCTGCTGCTGATGGCGGGCCTGGCGCTGGTGCCAGACGACCTGCTCAAGGCCGCCGCGATGGACGGCGCGAACGGCTGGCAGCGGTTCACGAAGGTGATGCTGCCGGTGATGAAGCCGGCGATCCTGGTGGCGCTGCTGTTCCGCACGCTCGACGCGTTCCGGATCTTCGACAACATCTACGTCCTCACCGGCGGCGCGCAGGACACCGGGTCGGTGTCCATGCAGACCTACGACAACCTGGTCAAGGGGCTCAACCTCGGGATCGGGTCGACGATGGCGGTGCTGATCTTCATCACGGTGGCGATCATCGCGTTCATCTTCATCAAGGTGTTCGGCACGGCCGCACCGGGTTCGGATACTGGGGGTAAGCGCTGATGGTGATGGGAACCGTCACGACGGGCCGCAAGCTTCGCTGGGGGCTCGTCGACATCCTCGTGCTGGTGTTCGCGCTGGTGCCGGTGCTCTGGGTGGTCTCGCTCTCGTTCAAGACCAAGGACACGCTGACCGACGGGTACTTCATCCCGCAGTCGTGGACCTGGCAGAACTACGCGGACATCTTCCAGACGTCGGAGTTCCTGCTGGCACTGGTCAACTCGATCGGCATCGCGATCATCTCCACGGTGATCGCCGTGGTGCTGGGCACGATGGCCGCCTACGCCATCGCCCGGCTGGAGTTCCCCGGCAAGCAACTGCTGGTCGGGCTCTCCCTGCTGATCGCGATGTTCCCGCAGGTGTCGCTGGTGACGCCGCTGTTCAACATCGAGCGGAACCTGGCGCTGTTCGACACGTGGCCGGGGCTGATCCTGCCCTACATCACGTTCGCGCTGCCGCTGTCGATCTACACGCTGTCGGCGTTCTTCCGGGAAATCCCGTGGGAGCTGGAAAAGGCGGCGAAGATGGACGGCGCGACGCCGGCCCAGGCGTTCCGGAAGGTGATCGCGCCGCTGGCCGCGCCGGGTGTGTTCACCACCGCGATCCTGGTGTTCATCTTCTGCTGGAACGACTTCCTGTTCGCCATCTCGCTGACGTCGACCACGGCGTCGCGCACGGTGCCGGCGGCGCTGTCGTTCTTCACCGGGTCCTCGCAGTTCGAGGACCCGACCGGGCAGGTGAGCGCGGCCGCGGTCGTGATCACCATCCCGATCATTGTGTTCGTGTTGTTCTTCCAGCGTCGCATCGTGGCGGGGCTGACCTCCGGTGCGGTGAAGGGGTAGTCATGGCAGAAATCGTCCTCGACAAGGTGTCGAAGAAGTACCCCGACGGCGCGCTCGCGGTGTCCGAAGTGGACATCACCATCGGCGACGGCGAGTTCCTCGTGCTGGTCGGTCCGTCCGGCTGCGGGAAGTCGACCATGCTGAACATGGTGGCGGGCCTGGAGGACATCTCCTCCGGCGAGCTGCGCATCGACGGCAAGCGCGTCAACGAGAAGGCCCCGAAGGACCGGGACATCGCGATGGTGTTTCAGTCCTACGCGCTGTACCCGCACATGAGCGTCCGCGAGAACATGGCCTTCCCGCTGCGGCTGGCCAAGGTGGACGACAAGACGGTGCGGGCGAAGGTGGAGGAAGCGGCGACGATCCTCGACCTGACCGCGCACCTGGACCGCAAGCCGGCCAACCTCTCCGGTGGCCAGCGCCAGCGCGTCGCGATGGGCCGGGCGATCGTCCGCAACCCCAAGGCGTTCCTGATGGACGAGCCACTGTCCAACCTGGACGCCAAGCTCCGCGGCCAGATGCGGACGTCGGTGTCGAAGATCCAGAAGCAGCTCGGCACGACGACGCTGTACGTCACGCACGACCAGACCGAGGCCATGACCCTTGGCGACCGGGTCGTGGTGCTGCGCGGCGGTTTCGTGCAGCAGATCGGTGCCCCGCAGTTCCTCTACGAGAACCCGGCGAACCTGTTCGTCGCGGGGTTCATCGGCTCGCCGTCGATGAACTTCGTGCCGGCCACGCTGGAGAACAACGAGCTGCGCACGCCGCTCGGCACCACCCCGCTGACGGACCGGATCCGGCAGCTGGTGGAGAAGGCGGACGCGCCGCGCGAGGTGCTCGTCGGCATCCGGCCGGAGCACTTCGAGGACGCGGCGCTGGTCGAAGCCGGCCAGAAGACGGGCGGTGGCACGTTCACCGCGCACGTCGACGTCCTCGAGTCGATGGGGTCGGAGAAGTTCGCCCACTTCACCGTCGAAGGGGAAACCGCCACGTCCGCGGAGCTCGCGGAACTGGCGGCGGACAGCGGCTCGGCCGACGTCCCGGGGTCGGCGTCGCAGATCGTGGCCCGGCTCTCGGCGGAATCGGCCGCCAAGGAGAACTCGGACCTGCAGGTCTGGTTCGACGCGGACAAGGTCAAGCTCTTCGACCCGGCCAACGGCAAGAACCTCACCTACGAGGACTGAACGGTAGTGCCGTGAAGGGCACCCTCAGGGACTCCAAGTCCCTGAGGGTGCCCTTCAGGGCGTTTCAGGCCTTCGGGAGCCGTGAGTAGATCGACGTCGCCGCGGTGCGGGCCAGTGCGCACGTGCCGTCGCCGGCCGTGCCCGCCGTCTCGACCACGCTGATCTCCGCCAGCTCACGGCGTCCGGGCAGGCCCGGTGCCGGCTGCGTGCTGTCGACCAGGCAGAACACGCCCGCGAGCCGGACCTGGGCCGCGCGGCCGCCGAGCGTCTCGACCGGGCCGTTCGTGCCCGCGGTGTCCACGGTGAGCTTGAAGCCGACCTTGCCGCGGATGCAGCTGTGCCCAGCCAGCCCGATGGTCGGCTGGCTGCCGGCGCCGGCGGGGTCGTCGAGGTCGTGGCTGTCGAGCAGCGCGCAGGGCGCGACCCGGCCCCACGAGCGCTCGGGGAACGTCAGCCGCCCGACCTTGCCGGCGGTGACCGCGGCGAGCACCGAGCCGACGGTGGCGTCCGCGGTCTCGCAGCGGCCGGGCTGGTCGGCGGGACCGCTGTCGGTCACCGACACGTCCAGCCGGTTGCCGTCGGCGAAGATGATCGTGCGGGTGCAGGCGGTGTGGTCGTTGAACATCGACTGCTGCACCGAGACGCCGTCGGGCACCGGCCCCGCGTAGTCGTAGGGCTTGATGTTCGGGTCGGAGTCGAAGGCCAGCGGCCCGACGAGGATCGTGCGCCAGCCGAGGTCGGCCTGACAGCTCTCGAACGTCGGCACGGCGACGGCGCCGGCCGCGACCTTGGGCACGTCGAGCATGCTGCAGTAGTCGACGGTGCCGAAGTCGCCGAGCGCGGCGGACGCGGTCAGGGGCGTCGGCCCCGAGCCCTCGGCCGGGTCGGACGCGGCCTGCGTGGTGGCGCAGCCGGCCGAAAGCAGGGCGCAGATCATCACGACGACCAAAGATTTCCAACGCGGGTACACGGGGTGCAAGTATCACCACATCCAGCCGAAAAGCCACCCCTGACGGGGACATCTCTCACTATTTTCCGCTGGGTGAGCGACAAACGCGCAGGTCCTCGGTTTTCCGCTGCGCGAGCTGCGGTTTCCGCAGTGCCTGAAGGACTTTCGCTTTCGCCGTCCCCTAAGGGAACGATCCTTCCCGCGAGTGATGCGGAACCGGGTGGCCGGGTGGTGAAGTGGGTATATCGGAAGTTCGAGGAAAGGGAAGACGATGAGCGCACCGGTCACCCGGCGACTGAGCCGCCCCCGCCACGGCCGCATGATCGCCGGCGTCTGCGCCGGTCTCGCGCAGCGGTACGGCATGAAGCCCAACACGGTCCGGCTGCTGGCGGTGCTGTCCTGCCTGCTGCCCGGCCCCCAGTTCGTGGCCTACCTCATCCTGTGGGCGGTCATCCCGGCCGAGTGACGGGAGCGGGGAAGCCGAACCAGGCGGGAGCTACGACACCCGCCTGGTTTTGTTGTGCCTGCCGGGTCCTCAGGGTCGCCAGGAGCACATCGCTTCGTCGATCTCCTGCTCGTCCAGCGGCGGGTGCGGCAGTTCCGTCGCCTTGCCGGGTTCCGCGCGCAGGCCGTCGAGCAGCATGCCCAGGCACCGGCGCCACAGTGACGGGTCCACCGCGCACGTGAACTCGACCACCGAGCCGACCATCATGTGCAGCAGGGGGATGTCGGTGGGGGCGAAGTCGGCGCGCAGGCCGCCCGCCGCCTTGGCCCGCTCGACGAGCTGTGTGATCAACGGCACCATGCGGGCTTTCGCGTCCGCGACGTGCTCGTGGCCGAACTTGTTGGACAGCATGATCTCGCGCAGCCCGCGGTCCGTCGAATGCAGCTCGGCCGCCTTCCACGTGAAGCTGACGAACGCTTCCCACGCGTCTTCGGCCTTCAGCGCTTCCGCCGCGAGGTCGCCGATTTCCTCCATGCGCTCGGCGAACATGGCTTCGACCAGGTGTTCCTTGCTGGGGAAGCGCCGGTAGACCGTGCCGACGCCGAGGCCGGCGTGGTGCGCGATGTCGTCGAGGGTGGCTTCCAGGCCGCGTCGGCCGAAGACCTCGCGGGCGGCCTGGAGGATGCGGCGGCGGTTCAATTCGGCGTCACGCCGCAGCGGCCGCGCCGGTGCGGCGGGACTCGCGTCCCGTGTCATGCGTCCCACTCTACCAATGAAGTAGAGGCACCTTCTCCGGTTCTTGTGTACGTTGGGCCACGTAAGGGGAGATACCTACTCCACATAGCTTCCTGATCACTTTCAGTGAGGACACCCATGACCGAGTCCACGCTCGTCGTCGCGCCGTCGGGGGACGCGCGCGCCGCCGAGAACCCCCACCACGCCAGACGGTGGCTGATCCTCGTGATGATCGGCCTGGCCCAGCTGATGGTCGTTCTCGACGCGACCGTCGTGAACATCGCGCTGCCTTCCGCCCAGCTCGACCTGGGCTTTTCCAACGACGCGCGGCAATGGGTCGTCACGGCGTACGCGCTCGCGTTCGGCAGCCTGCTGCTGCTCGGCGGGCGGCTCGCGGACCTCTTCGGCCGCAAGAACACCCTGCTCGTCGGCCTGGCCGGCTTCGCCGCGGTGTCCGCGTTCGGCGGCGCGGCGAGCAACATCGAGATGCTCCTGATCGCCCGTGCGGCACAGGGCGTGTTCGGCGCGCTGCTCGCGCCGGCCGCGCTTTCGCTGCTGACCACGACGTTCACCGACCCGAAGGAACGCGGTCGCGCGTTCGGCGTGTTCGGGGCCATCGGTGGTGGCGGCGCGGCCGTCGGCCTGCTGCTCGGCGGCGTGCTGACCGAGTACCTCGACTGGCGCTGGTGCATGTTCGTCAACATCATCTTCGCCGTCGTCGCCTTCGTCGGCAGCTCGGTCCTGCTGCGCAACCAGCGTGACGCCGGCCCGCGCCCGAAGCTCGACCTGCCCGGCACGGTCACCGCGTCCGCGGGCCTGTTCGCGCTGGTCTTCGGCTTCGCGAACGCGGAATCGGACTCGTGGTCGTCGGTCTCGGTGTGGGGCTTCCTCACGGCGGGTGTGGTGCTGCTGGGCGTGTTCGTGTGGCTGCAGCAGCGCGTCTCGCACCCGCTGCTGCCGCTGCGCGTGCTGCTCGACCGCAACCGCGGCGGCTCGTACCTGGCGATGTTCCTGCTCGCCATCGGCATGTTCGCGATCTTCCTGTTCCTGACGTTCTACGTGCAGCAGAACCTGAGGTTCACGCCGATCCAGAGCGGTGTCGGGTTCCTGCCGATGGTGGCGACGCTGATGCTGGCCGCCACCACCGCGACGGCCGTCCTGCTCCCGCGCTTCGGCCCGCGGCCGCTGGTGCCGACGGGCATGGCGATCGCGGCGGTCGGGCTGTTCTGGCTCAGCCGCATCGACCTCGAAAGCACGTACGCCAGCGGGGTCCTCGGCCCGCTGCTGGTGATGGGCTTCGGCATCGGCCTGGCGATGGCGCCGGCGATGAGCGTCGCGACGTTCGGCGTCGAGGCGCACGACGCCGGGGTCGCGTCGGCGGCGGTCAACACGATGCAGCAGGTCGGCGGCTCGATCGGCACGGCGCTGCTCAGCACCCTCGCGGGCAACGCGGCGTCGTCGTACCTCGCGGGCAAGGTGCCGACGCCGCAGCTGGTGGCCGAAGCCTCGATCGAGAGCTACACGACGGCGTTCACCTGGGCCGGCTTCATCTTCGCGGCCGGCGCGGTGCTCAGCGGCCTGCTGCTGCGCTCGGGCGCGCCGAAGGGTGAGGCGGCGCCGGGCGTCGTGCACATGTAGGTCAGCTTGAACCTTCCCGGCCCTCCGCGCACTAGCAGGGGTGAGAATGTGCGAAGGAGGGCCGGGTGGGGGCGTCGAGAGAGCTCGATTTCAGCGAGTACTCCGCCGCGCGGGTGCAGCGGTTCCGGCGGGTGGCGTTCGCGCTCTGCGGGGACTGGCACAGCGCCGAAGACCTCGTGCAAGCCATGTTCGTCCAGCGGTACCGGCGGTGGCGCCGGGTGCGGCCGGACACCGCCGACGCCTACGCGCGGCGCATCCTGCTCAACGCGTTCCTCGCCGGGCGCAGGAAAGCGGGCCGTGAGCACGTGACGTCCGAGCCACCCGAACGGGCGGCTCCACCGGACCACGACAGCCACGTCCGCCTCGACCTCGAGCGCGCACTGACCGGGCTGACGCCGCGGCAGCGCGCGATGGTCGTGCTGCGGTTCCTCGAAGACCTGCCGGTGGCCGAAGTCGCGGCCCTGCTCGGTGTCGCCGAAGGCACCGTGAAGAGCCAGACCGCCCGCGGAGTCGAGGCGCTGCGCGCCGCCCTCCCCGCGCCGATGACGGAGGAGCGGTGATGGAAGACCTCGACGTCCGGTCCGCGCTCACGGCGTACGTGACCGAAGACGAACCCCCGATCGGCCTGGACGGCGCCGAGATCCTGGCGCGGGGCCGCCGCTCCCGGCGCAACCGGCTGCTGGCGGCGTCGGCGGGGGAGACGCGGGCGCAGATCGTCGACCGGCTGAGCTGCGTCGTCGACAACGCCGTGCGCTCGATGCTGCCGCCGGGAGCGAAGGTCGAACGCCTGACGATCCCGGGGGAAACGCCGCCGCCGAACCCGTTCCACCTGATCGCCGACCCGGTGGGGACCGCGCCGCGGGACGCCCTGTTCCACATGGGCGTCCGGGTCACCGACGAGCGGGGCACCGGGTCGGTCTACTTCCTGGCGCTGCTCGACGACGCTGCCAGCGGCGGCGCTTCGTCGATGGTGCGGTGCGGCACCGCCGTCCCGAACCAGGTGAGCTGCGAAGTCGAGCAGCTGAAGGAAGGCGGCCTGCGGAAGGTGACCGAGCGCGCGAACGGCGTGCTGACGTACCGCGCGTCGCTGACCGCGCCGGGGATGAACGTCGAGTTCTGGTCCAGCAACAGCGGTGTCCTGGAACAGAAGGGCGTCCCGCTGCCGGTCCAGCGGCCGGAACCGACGTTGAACGCCGTACAGGTCAGGGGGTTGGCGCTCACGCCGGGCCTCGGCTGAAGATCCACTTTGGACGGGGCACCCGATCGGGTGGTAGACACCGAACTGTTCGCATGGTGCGGTGGAAAACCCGATCGAGTGCGAAGGGGTGAAACCTTGCGGGAGCCTGAGGTGGCGCCGGATCTCGTCGACGCCGCCCGGCGCCTGGCCACCGCGATGGCGGGGGCCGGAGCCGCCGACCGGGAGGCGATGGCCGTCGGGTTCGCGCGGGAAGTCCTGGCTTCGCGGGGTGCCGAAGCGCGGTTTGCCGCGTTCTACGAACATTGCCCGTCCGGCGTCGTTCTTGTCGACCCGGAAGGTGTTGTCGGGGCGGCGAACCCGGCGTTCCTGCGGCTGGCGCACGCCGCCGGGGAAGCCGGACTCGTCGGCACGCGCGCCGAAGACCTCGGGGCGACCATGCGGGACCGCTCGGCGTTGCGCGCGGCGCTGGAGTCCGGCGACCGGGTACTGGACCGGCTCGCGATCCACTCCCGGCCCGAGGCTTCGCGCGTCGTCCGGCTGACGGTCAAGACGCTGCCCGGCGAGCGTGACCAGTACCCGATCCTGATGTTCGAGGACACGCACGAACTTCGGCAGCTGCAGGAGACCATCCAGCACCAGAGCCTGCACGACCCGCTGACCGGCCTGCCCAACAACGCGCACTTCCGCTCCAAGCTCGAAGGGATGCTCGCCGACCACGGCCAGGGCCGGATCGCGTTGCTGTTGCTGGACATCGACGGCTTCAAGGTCGTCAACGACGGCCTCGGCACCGAGGTCGCCGACCAGGTGCTGCGCGGCGTCGCGGGAACGTTGCGCGAGGTTTTCGCGCCGGGCAAAGGTTTTGTCGCACGTCTCTTCGGCGACGGCTTCGCGGTGGCGCTGCGCGGCGACCTCGAGCCGGCGTCGGTGGTCAAGCTGGTCGAGCAGACGATCGCCGAGCTGGCCAAGCCCGTCTACGCGGACGGCGTCGGAGTCGGGGTGAGCGCGAGCGCGGGCATCGTCGTCGCGGAGGTGCCGGGGGCGGAGCACGGCGAGCTGATCCGTTCGGCGGAGGTGGCACTGCACCGGGCGAAGGAGCTCGGCAAGGCGCAGTGGGTGCTGTTCGACCCGCGGTCGGGCCAGGCCGACCGCGACCGCTACCGGCTCGCGTCCGCCATCGCCGGGGCGCTGGAGCTCGGCGAGATCACCGTGGTCTACCAGCCGCACGTGGTGCTGCCGGACGCCCGGATCGTGACGTCGCTCAACGCGGCCCTGCTGTGGAACCACCCCACTCGCGGCCGGCTGCGCGCGGAGGAGTTCTACCCGCTCGCGGAGACGACCGGCATGACGGTCCCGCTGGGCAAGCACCTGCTGGCGAAGGCGCTGGAGACGAAGGCGAGCTGGGTGTCCAGGTTCGGCGACGGCTCCCCGATGGTGTGCCTGACGCTGCCCCGCCGGATGGCCATCGACGCCGACCTGGTCGGCATGGTCCGCGCGGAGCTGGACCGGGCGGGCCTGGAGCCGAGGCACCTGATGCTGTGCGCGGACGCGGAGTCCCTGATCGACGACCGCGGCGACCTGGTCGAGGCACTGGGCCACCTGGCGCGCCTGGGGGTGCTGTTCATCCTGAACATCACGGGCCTGCCGGAGCTGGAACTGGTCCCGGCCCACGCGATCCCGGCACCGGCGGTGATGCTGCGAGGCCCGATCGTCGACGTCCTGGCCGCGGACGACGCCCCGGCGTGGGCCCGGCGGAACGTGCGCCAGCTGGTGGAGCGCGCGGAGGAGATGGGCGTCAAGGTGGGCGCGTACGGGGTGGTCTCCCAGACACAGGCGGAGCTGCTGTACGGGCTGGGGGTGGTGGTCGCCTCGGGCAGCTACCAGCCGGAGTACCAGACCAGCTCGGAGGCGGAGACCTGGGTGGGCCGCACCTTCCCGATGGGCTGAACGGCCTGGGAAGATACCGGAGTGCTGGAACTCTGGGGGACCTTGCCGGACGGCGACGTGGTCGCGTCCACAGTGGATGCTTCCGGCCGGATGATCGCGCTGTACGCCGACGGGACCCTGCTGGTGGACGGAACGCCGTCCGGCCGGGTGACCGATCCGGGGCAGTACCCGATGATCGACGCCGCAGGTGAGGGCTTCGTGCTGGTCGACCGCCGGTGCCAGGTCCGGCGCGGCCACGAGGCCCCGCGCAACGGCCGGATCCTCGACGCCGCCGGCCGCACCGTGACGGAGTTCCACGCCGGTGACGGGATCGAAGCGGTGGTCACGGGCCCGGGCGGGGACATCTGGATCAGCTACTTCGACCAGGCCTCGATCCTCGACGGCGGCGAACGCCGCAGCAACCCCGGCCTGATCCGGTGGACCTCTGCGGGTGAGCCGGCGTGGCGCGCGGAGCACGAACCAGGTCTCTACTGGATGGACTGCTACGTCCTCAACGTGGCGGAGCGGCGGACCTGGGCCGTGCCCTACACCGCGCTACCGCTGGTCGAAGTGGGTCTCGACGGGATCCGCTCGGTCCGGAAGTCACCGCTGCGGAGGCCACGCGGGGTGGCCGTCTCCGGCGCCGAGGCCGTGTTCCTCTCGATAGCCGGTGAGCCCGACGGCTTCTACTGGCACCTCGAACCCGCCCGCCTGACCGAGGACGAGGTCGTGCCGGGAGATCCGGTGCCACTCGCGCTGCCGGATGGGACCGGTCTCAGGAAGCCGCTGCGGTGGGTGTGCCGTAGTGACCGGATCTGGCTGCTCCAGGGCCACACCTGGTACGTCCTACGGCTCTAGCTAGCGCTTCGTCCGCAGCTGCTCGATGACCTCGTCGTCCCACCGGTGCGTGCGGATCAGCCGGTACCGCTCCGCGGCCACCCACATGTACGCCTCGGCGTCCGTCCTGTCGCCCACCATGCCCGCCTGCCGCAGCATGGCCACCACCGGGACGTACTCCTCCTCGAACCAGCGCTGGGCCACGCTCGCGCGGTCGCAGAACTTGCCCTCGTCCTGCATCAGCCGGAACCCCCATGCCTCCACGTGCTCGCCCAGCTTCGCGTAGTCCCACGGGTCTGACACGATCACCGACGCCCGCGCGTGGCCCGTCAGCGGGACGCGCTCCAGGAACAGCCTGCGGTAGTCCTTGACGATCAGGTCGCCGCGGTAGCGGATGCCGCTCGGGTCGAGCTTGGTGCGGACCACCGTCACCGATGCCTCTATTGTGGACAGTCCCTGCGCGTGGGCCACCGAGACCCGGTGGTGGCCGTCGATGATGAAGTGCAGCTCGCCGACCCGGTAGACCTCGATCGGCGGGATGTCCTCGCCGCGGCGGGCGGCCAGGGCCAGTCTTTCCCAGCGCTCGCGGACGCGGCCCGACGTCGGGCGGAAGCGGCGGTCGAAGTCGCGGCTGCGGTCGACCGTGCCGGCGATCGAGTCCAGCTTGATCACCCGCAGGCCGATCCGGCTCTCGCCGAGGTAACCGAGCGCCTCCACCACCTCGTGGAACGGCAGCATGATGTTGACGTCGTCGGGCTCGCGGCGCAGCCACGTCGACAGCCGCGAAAGCACCTGCTGACGCCGGGCGCGCAGGAAGTCGCTTTCGGCGTCCGCGCGCGGGAATCCCGTTTCCTTCATGAGAACTCCATGATCCGGTGGCCCACCACGTTGCGGATCCGCGTGTCGCCGACGACCCGGTCGGGCACCGGCTCGCCGTGGGGGTGGATGTGACCGTGCAGCAACCACTTCGGGCGCAAGCGGTCGATCGTCTCGTGCAGGCAGGAAAACCCGCGGTGCGGCGGGTCCTCGCGGTCGCCGAGGTCCAGCGGCGGCGAGTGCGTCAGCAGGACGTCGACGTCACGGCCGTCGCGCCGGCGCCGGCTCCGGGCGCGCCGCTCCAGCGCGCGGGACCGGCGCGCCTGCTGGCGTTGCGTCCACTGGTTCGGCCCGTCGTTGTAGCGGATCGACCCGCCGAGACCGGCGAACCGGATCCCGGCCACGTCGACGACCCGGCCGTCGGCGTTGACGCCGCCCGCCGGGCCCGGCCAGACCGTCGGGAAACCGTCCTTCATGGACAGTCCGCCGTACCGCGTGTAGCCGGTCAGGTCCGGGTCGTGGTTGCCCGGCACGAACACGCACGGCGCGTCCAGGGTGCTGGCCAGGAAGGCCAGGTAGTCGTAGGGGAGGTCGCCGGCGCCGATGACGAGGTCGACGGGGCGGGTGCGGACCGCGTCGGTCCACAACCGCTCGTCCACCTCGTCCGCGACCACCAGCGCTTTCGGCACGCCCCCAGGGTACGACGCCGGGCGCTACTTCATGCCGTGCGCGAACCCGGGGTCGGCGACGATGACGAAGGTGATGACGAAGATCCAGAGGAGGCTGAGCGCGAGCGCCCAGGCCTTGAGGTTGGACAGCATGCGAGGCATCACGAATTCTCCGATTCCGGCGTAAAGAAAAAGGGGACCTAGAGCCAGCCGTTCTTCCGGAATATTCGGTACAGCAACAGGCAGATCGCCAGGATCACGGTGATCACCAGCGGGTACCCGAACTTCCAGTGCAGTTCGGGCAGGTAGTCGAAGTTCATGCCGTAGATCCCGGCGATCATCGTCGGCACGGTGATGATCGCCGCCCACGACGTGATCTTGCGCATGTCGGTGTTCTGCTGCAGCGAGATCTTCGCGACCGTCGCGTCGACCAGGGTGGACAGCAGCTCGTCGAACGCCGCGACGCGCTCGGACACGGTCGTGAGGTGGTCGGCGACGTCGCGGAAGTAGGAGCGGACCTCGTCCGGCACCAGCCGCGTGTAGCCCTCGGCCAGCCGCTGGACCGGCGTCGCCAGCGGCATCACCGCCCGGCGCAGCTCCAGGACCTCCCGCTTCATCAGGTAGATCTGCTCGGCGCTGACCAGCGAGCGCGGCGCGAAGACCTGCGCCTCCATCACGTCGATGTCGTTCTCGATCCGGCCCGTGACGTCGAGGTAGTGGTCGACGACGTGGTCGGCGATCGCGTGCACGACCGCGGCGGGCCCGAGCTGCAGCCGCTCCGGGTCGTCGTCCAGCTCACGGCGCAGCCGGGCCAGCCCGGAGTGGTTGCCGTGCCGGACGGTGATGACGAAGTCGCGGCCGAGGAACACCATCAGCTCGCCGGTCTCGACGATCTCGTTGGCCGTCGTCGGCGACTCGTGCTCGACGTACCGGACGGTCTTGACCACGAGGAACAGCGTGTCGTCGTAGCGCTCCAGCTTGGGCCGCTGGTGTGCTTCGAGCGCGTCCTCGACGGCCAGCTCGTGCAGCCCGAACGTCTCCGCGATGCCCTGGATCTGGTCGGCGTCGGGCTCGTGCAGCCCGATCCAGACGAACCCCTCGTGGCGCTTGCGGACCTCTTTGATCGCCTCGATGTGCGTCCAGCGGCCGGGTACGCGCTTGCCGCCGACGTACACCGCGCAGTCCACGACGTACGCGGACAGCGGCACCGGGATCGGCCGGACGGGGACGCCTTTGGCCCGGCTGTTGCCGCGGCCGCGAAGGCCGCCGAGCGAGGGAATGGCAGGCATGAGGTCTCCTGGGCGTCGTGCGTGGTCGTGCGAGGACGACTGACCAGGCGGAACGGGGTCCGCCCGGCAACACCAGCGCTCCCGAAGCCGCGGGAAGACCTACCAGGAGATGAGCCGGCCGGCCGGTGAGGTGGGAACGCTGGGACTACTAGGGAGCGGACTATCGCCACTACTCATCGGGGTTCCTCACCTCCTTCGGGCCAGGCACGGACGTGTGACGTGGAGAGTGGTGGGGCTCGCGTTGACGAGCGAACACCAATGGTTGAGGGTACTCCTCACTACGGATGCGTGTCGTACCAGGCTCACGCGGTGTTACGCGGACAGGAGAGACGAGTGCAGTTCGGGCGGTACTACGAGGAGTTCGAGGTCGGTGCGGTCTACAAGCACTGGCCGGGCAAAACGGTCACCGAGTACGACGATCACCTGTTCTGCCTGATCACGATGAACCACCACCCGCTGCACCTCGACGCGAACTACGCCGAAGAGACGACCGACTTCGGCAAGAACGTCGTCGTCGGGAACTACGTCTACTCGTTGCTGCTGGGCATGTCCGTGCCGGACGTCTCGGGCAAGGCGATCGCGAACCTCGAGGTCGAGTCCCTCAAGCACGTCAAGCCGACCTTCCACGGCGACACCATCTACGGCGAGACCGAGGTGCTGGACAAGACGCCGTCGAAGTCCAAGGACGACCGCGGCGTCGTCTACGTGGAGACCCGCGGCTACAAGCAGGACGGCCTGATCGTGTGCACCTTCCGGCGGAAGGTCATGGTGCCGAAGCGCTCCTACGGGGAAGCCCGTGGCGGCGAGCAGCCGGGCCGGCCGACCCCGCACGAATGAGGCTCCGATGACGATCGAACTGGACCGCGTCAAAACCACATTGCGCACGTTCGCGGAAGTCGAAGCGCGCGGCGTGTCCCCGTTGTACGAGCACCTCGCGACGCAGGCGGCCGAGGACGACGACGTCGCGGGGCTGCTGACGGCCGCCCGCGACGGCGAAGCGCGCGCGACGCTGCTGATGGCGACCGCGCACCGGCTCGTCCAGGCCGACCCGATCCACCCGCTGTCGCGCTACTACCCGTCGCTGGGCGGTTTCGACGGCGTCGACTCCGAGACGTGGCCGCTGTTCCGGTCGTTCCTGCTGGAGCGGGCGGACAAGGCGCGGGCGTTCATCTCGTCGCGCTACACCCAGACGAATGAGGTGCGCCGCGCCGCGCTGCTGTACCCCGCGGTGGCCCGGGCGGCGAAGGAAGCGGGCGGGAAGGTCGCGCTGCTGGAGGTCGGCTGCAGCGCCGGCCTGCTGCTCGGCCTCGACCGTTTCGGCTACCGCTACCAGTGCGACGGCGGCGAGCAGCTGACGGCGGGCCCGGCCAAGGCCGCGGTCGGGCTGCACTGCGCGCTCGACCTGGCGCCGGGCGCGGTGGCGCCCAAGCTGCCCAAGAAGCTCGCGGTGGTGGCGCGGGCCGGGCTGGACCGGTCCCCGGTCGATCTCTCCGACGAGGACGAGCTGGCGTGGCTGGAGGCGTGCGTCTGGGCCGACCAGCCGGACCGCATCAGGCTGCTGCGCACGGCGGCGGCCGAGCAGGCCAAGCACCGCCCACCGCTGATCGAGGGCGACGGCGTCGACGACCTGGCCGCGGCGGCCGCGACGCTGCCGGCGGAGGCCCCGCTGGTGGTGCTGACGAGCCACGTCCTGGCGTACTTCACAGCCGAGCGCCGGGCGGCCTTCGTCGACGCCCTCGCCGCGCTGGCGGCCACCCGGCCGCTGTGGTGGGTGTCGGAGGAGTTCTACGGCGCCGCATTGGAGGGCGTCCTGCCCGGCCGGGCGGACCTCGCGGTCGCGGACGGCTTGGCGACGCTGGGCGTCGTCCGGTGGGCCGAGGGCAAGCCGGAGGCCCACGCGCTGGCCCGCACCGCCCCCCACGGCCAGCGGATGACCTGGCTCCCGGCCTAGCCCGGCGGACCGAGCGGGTGCCTTCGTTCCCGCCGCCCTGCGACGCTGGGACCTCACGGCGGTGTAGGTGAAGATCCGTGCGAGTCCCTGCCCGGAGCGACGACTCGACTGTCGGCGTAGATCGAACCGGCTCCGGTTACCTCCAACGCCGTCTTGCTCAGGTGCGGGGCAGGGCGTTCCAGCCACGCAGCGTCACGTACAGGAGATCCACGAGCGCGCCGGCCGCCTCCATGTCCGAAAGGTCTGCCGCATCGGCCCAGCGGGCGTCCGTGGCGTCGTCACCTGCCGTGAGCGTGCCGCCCGCGATGCGGCAGGCGTAGTCGTGGATTTCGTAGGGTTCGCGGGTCACGGTGCCGACCAGTGTGCCCGGAATCACGTCGAGGCCCGTTTCCTCCCGCATCTCGCGGATCACGGCCGTTTCGTCTGATTCGCCCGGTTCGACTCGGCCGCCTGGCAGCGACCATTGGCCCGAACCGGGGTCGTTGGCCCGCCGGATGAGGAGTAATCGGCCCTGGTCGTCGTACGCGATCCCGCCGACGCAGCGGACGGTGGTGCCCGTGGAGCCCTTCATGTCCCGAAGGGTAGACGTCATCGAGGTGAAAACCGATGTCCTGTACACGGAGAGTAGCCATACGGTACACTCCGGACGGCGTGCTGACCCAAGCGCGGGACTTTCCTCCCTCGCGCCCCTTCAGTGCGGTACAACGTAAAAAGTCAGTTTTTTGCTGTTGTCCGGTGTCACCGTAAGAGACGGGATTTGATCGCGGTGAACGTGAAGAAGATTGCGGGCCTCGCCGGTATCGCGTTGGTGCTGTTCTTCGTCATTGCCCAGCCCGGTCAGGCCGCGGGCCTTGTCGGCAACATCGTCGACTTCCTGCGCAGCTCGGCCGAATCGGTGATCACCTTCGTCAGCAACGTGTTCAAGGGCTGATAGGGGGGTTACCCTCGAACCATGTTCGCGCCACGCGACCCCGACGAGTACCTCCTCGACACCGAGCGGCGGGTCATCCGGATCCGCCGCCACTGGGCGGTGCTGCTGTGGGACACCTTCGAGGCGGCGGCTCTGCTCGCCATCTGCGTCCTGGTGTCCTACCTGCTGCCACCGGCGCTTTACATCGGCCAGAACCTGCTCTGGTACGTGGCGCTGATCGTGGTGCTGCGGTTCGCCTACGTGGTGATGGAGTGGTGGGTCGAGCGGCTGGTGGTCACGGACAAGCGGTTCGTCATGACCACCGGGGTGTTCACGACCAAGGTGCTGATGATGCCCATCAGCAAGGTCACCGACCTCAGCTTTGTGCGCACCGCCACCGGTCGCATGATGGGCTACGGCACGATGGTCGTCGAATCCGCCGGTCAGATCCAGGCGCTCAACAGGATCGACTACCTGCCGCGGGCCGAAGAGTTCTACGACACGATCTCCGAGCTGGTCTTCGGTGACAAGCAGAAGCAGGCCGAGCGCTTCTCGATGATCAAGGCCCAGCGGGCCGCCCGGGGCAAGAAGCCCGTCGGCTGAGCCGTGAGGTCGTCGGCCGCCGCGTGACTTCGCGCTGAGCAGCAGTCCGCGAGCGGGGCGCGGCGGCCTGACCGGAACAAGCCTCATCCCGGCGAGGGTGTGACCCAGCGCATCGTCGACAATGGATCCGATGCGCATCGACCTGCACGCCCATTCCACCGCCTCCGACGGCACCGACACGCCGGCCGGCCTCGTCGCCGCGGCCGCGAGAGCCGGGCTCGACGTCGTCGCGATCACCGACCACGACACCACGGCGGGCTGGGCCCCGGCCACCGACGCCCTCCCACCTGGCCTGACGCTGGTGCCCGGCGCCGAGCTGTCCACCGTCTCGACCGACCCCGACACGGGCCGTCAGATCAGCGTCCACCTGCTGGCCTACCTCTTCGACCCGGCCGCCGAGGCCGTCGTCACCGAGCAGACCCGGCTGCGGATCGAACGCCGCACCCGGCTGCGCAAGATGGCCGAGCGGATGGCCGCCGACGGCCTGCCCATCGACGCCGACGAGATCTTCGGCCTGCTGCCCGAGGACTCGCCCGCCGGGCGCCCGCACCTCGCGCAGGCGCTGGTCCGCGCCGGGCTCGTCAAGAGCGTCGACGAGGCCTTCGCCGAGTACCTGAACAGCCGTCGCGGCTACTACGTCGCGCGCCGGGACACCCCGGTCGAAGACGCCATCGACATGATCGCCGCGGCCGGCGGGGTCACGGTCATCGCGCACCCCTTCGCCTTCAGCCGCGGCGCCACCATCAGCGAGGACACCCTCGCCGGCCTGGCCGCGCACGGGCTCACCGGCGTCGAGGCCGACCACCCGAACCACGACCCGGCCACGCGCGCCCGCACGCGGGAGCTCGCCGGCGAGCTCGGCCTGCTGGTCACCGGCTCGAGCGACTACCACGGCACGAACAAGACCATCGCCCTCGGCGAATGCACCACCGATCCCGGGCAGCTGGAGGAGCTCGTGGCGCGCGCGACCGGTTTCCAGGTCGTGAAGGGCTGAGATGGCGATCGCCGACTTCTTCGACGCCAAGCTCTTCATGAGCGCGACGATCACCCTCGTCGTCATCATGGACCCGCCCGGCACGGTGCCGGTGTTCCTCAGCCTCGTCGGCCGCAAGCCGCTGGCGACGCGCGCCCGGGCCGCCCGGCAGGCCGTCCTGGTGTCACTGCTCGTGATCAGCCTCTTCGCCGTCGCCGGTCAGGCGATCCTGGCCTACCTCGGCATCGGCATCCCGGCGCTGCAGGGCGCGGGCGGCCTGCTGCTCCTGCTCATCGCGCTGCAGCTGCTGACCGGCAACGGCCACGAGGCCGAGGCGGCCACCGACGACGTCAACGTCGCCCTCGTGCCGCTCGGCACGCCGCTGCTGGCCGGGCCGGGCGCCATCGCCGCGACCATCGTGTTCGTCCGGCAGGCCGACGGCCACATCGGCGCGTACATCGCGCTGGCGCTGGCGATCGTGATGACGCACTTCATCATCTACATCTGCATGCGCTACTCCGGCGTCGTCATCCGGCTGATCAAGGAAAGCGGCATCACGCTGCTGGCCAAGGTGGCCGGTCTGCTGCTCGCGGCGATCGCCGTCGAGCTCGTCGCGAACTCGGTGCGCGGCTTCATCGCCGGCGGCAACTGACCCCCGCCACTCGGGTTGTCCTGCCGGACAGGATCCCGCCCGCGCGTTGACATCGTTGCCACGCCTCCCGCAGCCTGAATCTCAGCTCAGCGGTTGAAACGATTCAAACGCGCCTTGCGGAGGCCTCGATGAAGTGGCTCAGAGCAGTCCTGCCGGTCACGGTCCTGGTGGCGAGCGGCGTGGCCGCGGTGCCCGCCACGTCCGCCGTGGCGGCGCCGGGCTGGCAGAAGTACGTCGTCGCGCCCACGAGCCGGGACGTCCGGCCGGTGCGCGTGCTGTCCACCACCGGCGACGTCACCAACCCGAAAGGCCTGCTGGGGCAGGGCGTCGCGACGCTGAAGCGGCAGGCGCCCCCGCCGAAGCCGGCCTGGCCGGGCGGGACGACGGCGGCCGCGTCGTCGTTCCACGCGCCCAACAACGGCGGCAACGGCCAGCCGCGCACGTACGGTCCCGGCAACGCCGTCGACGGCAACACCGACACGTTCTGGAACGACGACACGCTCGGCGCCTACCCGGACGTCCTGACGATCACCTCGGGCGCGGCGGTCGCGCTCCCCGGCGTCACCGTGCTGTCCAGTGTGGACGGTGTGCCGCAGGACTTCACGGTCGACGTGCTGGACGCCGGCGCGTGGCGCACCGCGGCCACGGTCACCGGCAACACCGCCGTGCAGCGCGCGGTGACGTTCGACCGCGCGGTGACGACCACGCAGGTCCGGATCACCGTGACGAGGGACCAGGCCACGCCCTCGGGCGAGTTCAGCCGGGTCACCGAGGTCTGGCCGGGGCTGGTCGCCGATCCGCCGACGCCGGTCGCGGTGCTCGACTTCGGCAAGGTCGTCTCGGGCTACCCGAAGATCTCCTTCGCGGGCGCGTCGGCGAACCACCCCGGCATCCGCGTGTCGACCTCGGAAACCCAGCAGTACCTCGGCGAACGCTCCGACTTCAGCCGGTCGGACTTCTCGAACGGGCCGGGCAGCGACCAGATCGCCGTGCCCGCGACGCCGACCGTCTGGCGTGACACGCAGGGCTGCCAGAGCGGCACGCAGGTGTGCGCGGACGGCCTGCGCGGCTTCCGCTACCTGCGGATCAGCCTCGACGCGCTCGCGTCGGACGCGCCGCTCACGCAGCCGTCCGGCGAGGTGCGGATCACCGGCGTCTCGCTCGACTTCACGCCGTTCCTCGGCACGCCGGACACCTACCGCGGCTGGTTCGAGTCGTCCGACGAAGACCTGAACCGCTACTGGTACAACGCTTCCTACACCAACGAGCTGGGCATGGACACGTTCCGGGCGTCCGATGTGGACCCCCGTGGCGCGTTCTCGCCGTCGCTCGACGGGAAGGTCGTGCTGCACGACGGCGCGAAGCGCGACCGGGACCCGTACGTCGGCGACGTCGCGATCTCCGGGCTGACCGAGTACCTGACGCACCAGGACGGCACGGCGGCGCGCAACGTGCTCGCCGACCTGGCCGACCACCAGCGCGCGGACGGCTGGATCCCGCCCGCGTCGATCAACGGCTACACGCTCCCGCTGTTCGACTACCCGCTTTGGTGGGTCACCGCGAGCTGGGACTACGTGCTCTACACGGGCGACACCGCGTACGCGTCTTCGTACTACGCGAAGCTCGTGAAGACGCTCGACGCGTGGTACCCGTCGGTCACCGACGCGCACGGGTTGCTGTCGAAGGGCCTCAACGGCACCAGCGGCTACGGCGACTACGCGTTCCTCCCGCGCACCGGCGAAGTTACGTACTACAACGCGTTGTACGTCCGCGCGCTCCAAGGCGCGGCCGGGATGGCCCGCGCGACGGGGCACGCCGCCGACGCCGATCGGTGGCTGTCGCGCGCTTCCGGCGTCGCGGCCGCGGTGAACCAGTACCTGTGGGACCCGGCGGCGGGGGCGTACCTCGACTCGGCGACCGGCGCGGTGCGCCACGGCCAGGACGGCAACAGCCAGGCGATCGTCGCCGGGATCGCGTCGCCGGCGCGGTCTTCGTCCTCGCTGGCCCGGCTGGCGGCCGGGGCGTTGCCGTACGGGAACCCGTTCATGGACAACGACACGCTGGTTTCGGACGGCACGAAGCGCGTCTACGCGTTCACGTCGTACCCGGAGCTGGTGGCGCGGTTCCAGACCGGGCAGGCGGCGTCCGCGATCGACCAGATCAAGCGGATGTACGGCTGGATGACCAGCCACGACCCGGGCATCACGGACTGGGAGGGCATCGGCGACGGCGGTTCGCACTACGAGCAGGGTTACACGTCGGCGGCGCACGGCTGGTCCACCGGCGTCGTCCCGGCGCTGACGAACGAGCTGCTGGGCGTCTCGCCGACGTCACCCGGCTTCGCGACGTGGCAGGTTTCGCCGAAGCCGGGCTCGGTCGCGTGGGCGCGCGGGGCGGTGCCGACGCCGAAGGGCGCGTTGTCGGCCTCGTGGGGTCAGCAGGGTTCGGTGTTCTCCCTGACGGTGACGGCGCCGCGCGGGACGTCCGGCTCGCTGGCGGTGCCGGCCGGTCGCGTGGTGCTGCTCGACGGTCGCGCCGTCCGGACGGCGGCGGTGAACGGCACGGTGACGGTGGCCGCGACCGGCGGCACCCACACGGTGCTGGTGGTGCGGTAGGCGGTGCGGTAGGAAAAGCCGTGAAGGCCTCCTTACCGGCTCTTATGGCCGGGAAGGAGGCCTTCACGGCTTTGCGCGGTGGTGCGGGCGTGGCGGCCGGCGCGGGTCCGGCGCGGAAAGTGTCGGTGGTGGTGCGTAGCGTGGGGAACCGTGAAGGAGCAGATGGGCTTCGATTTCGGTGTCGCGCAACCGGTGCGGCTGACGAAGGTGTCGCCGGCGCGGCTGGCCACCTTCGACGACTGCCCGCGCCGGTACCGGCTCGCGTACCTGCAGCGGCCGACACCGCAGCGCACCGGGCCGTGGGCGCACAGCACGCTCGGCGCGGTGGTGCACAACGCGTTGCGGGCGCTGTTCGACCTGCCGGTGCTCAAGCGCGTGCCGCAGAAGGCCGTCGCACTCGTCGCCGAGTACTGGAAGGACGCGGGGTTCGAGGACGCCGAGCAGGCCGCGCGCTACCGGGCGCGGGCCAAGGGCTGGGTGGCGGAGTACGTCGAGGACAACGACGTCACGCACGACCCGGTCGGGCTCGAGCGCTGGGTGTCGGCGCCGGTCAACTCGACGCCGGGGGAGCGGCCGTCGATGATCATCGAGGGTCGCGCGGACCGCATCGACCAGCGTGACGGCGAGCTGGTGGTCGTCGACTACAAGACGGGCCGCCGCGCGCCGGACGAGTACGAGGCGAGGGCGTCGCAGGCGCTGGCGCTGTACGCGGTGGCGTCGGCGCGCACGCTGCGGACCCCGTGCACCACGGTCGAGCTGCACCACCTCCCGAGCGGCACGATCGCGGCGGCCGAGCACACGCCCGAGAGCCTGCGCCGGCACCTGCAACGCGCCGAAGAGACCGCCGGGGACCTGAGGCTGGCCACGGATACCCTGAACGCGGGCGGCGACGAGGACGTGTTGTTCCCACCCCGCCCCGACCGGCGCTGCGCTTGGTGCGACTTCAGGCCGAGCTGCGCGGTGGGCCAGGAAACAGCCCCGCAGATGCAGCCGTGGGACCTGCTCGCGCCCTGAACAGGAGAGAAAGTGGCCTCACCGGACACCGAGGAACTGGCAACGGTCCCGCTGCCGACCCCACGGCCGGACCACAGAACGACGCCCCACCAGGTCATCACGGACCCGGCGGCGCCTTCACCTGACGCGCCGACCGAGGCCGCCGCGCCGACCGAGACCGACGAGCAGGCCGATGCCACCTCACCGGAGGCCGTCGAGCAAGCCGAGCCCGCGAAACCCGCGAAGCCGCGCGGCCGCTGGTGGCGCGGCTTCACCGGGTCACTGGCCGCGGGCCTCACGGTCCTGGCCGTCGGAGTCCTCGTGGTCGCGGGAGTCTGCCTGTACACCGACGCTCCCGGCCCCGGCCCGGTGCTGCTGATCGGTCACCCCATCGCCGCGGTGCTGGCGTTGCTGGCCCAGCGGGTCGCCGACCGTCGCAACGGCTTTCCCGCCGCCGGCGCCGGGATCGCCGTGGTCCTGTTCGTGGTCTCCGCCCTGACCCTCTTCTGGCTCACCTGACGAACCCGTAACTCGCGTGATCAGACCCGGAACTCGCGTGATTGAGGCCGGAACTCGCGAGTTCCGGCCTCAATCACGCTGATGACGTGCTCAATCACGCGAGATACGGGTTACTTCAGGGCTGTGAGGGTGTCGCCGCGTTCTTCCAGCAGGACCGGGCCGGCCGTGCCCAGGCGGACCGGGCCCGTGTAGCCGCGGCGGTCGACGCCCACCGTGCGGATCGTGGAGCCGTCGTTCTCGTTCAGCACCGCCAGGCCGCCCTTGATCGGGACGACCAGCTGGCCCGCGAACGTCACGCCCGGGCCCATCGCGCTGCCCAGCGTCCAGCGCGGGGACAGGTCGTCGCGGGAGAGGGCCAGCACCTTCGAGCCGCTGAACCAGTAGACGTTCGCCGCGGTCTGGGACGTCTGCTCGACGCCGCCCTGCGGGTCCGCGGCCAGGTCGGCCGGCGGGACGTCCAGGGGGTACGCCGCGCGCTGGGAGCCGTCGCCGTTGTAGATCACCAGGAGCTTCTGGTCCGGCAGGACCACCGCCGCCAGGTCGCCCGACATCGCGATCACGCGCGCCCGCTTGCCCGCCAGCACCGAGCTGAACGCCACCTGGGGCTCGTCGTCCTTCTCCGGTGCCGCCTTGTAGACGCTCAGGCGGTCCGCCGGGTCGCCCGGGCAGCGCTCGATGACGCCGACCTTGCCCGACGCCGCCGCGACCGTGCCGTACGTGCAGCCGGTACGCGGCTGCTTGCCCGCGTTGACCAGCGCCGGGACCTGGCCGTACTCGGCGCTCTGCACCAGGTCGTCGCGCCAGGTGTCGAGCAGCTTCTTGCCGGTGGTGGTCACGTGCGAGCCGTCGCTGACCAGCCGGGTGCCCAGCTCGGCGTTGCCGTTGCGCTGGGCGGTGATCCGGCCGGTGCCCGGGTCGAGCTGCGTGACCTCACTGCAGTTCTCGGTCTTGTGGTAGACGGCGTTGACCCGCCCCCACGTCTCGTTGAGCGTGCACAACGGCAGGTCACGCGTGTAGTGCCAGCGGATCTGCCCGGTCAGCGGGTCGCGGGCGGCGACCTCGCCGCCATCCGCCGTGACGACGGTGTCGCCGGTGGCCACCGGGACCGGTGTCGCGCCGCTGCGGGCGCTCCAGATCTCGGCCAGCGAACCGGGCACCGTGTTCGGCGCCGCGGGCAGCGGCGACGGCGGGTCGGCCTCGGTCCGGTCGGTGCCTTCGCTGTCGCTGGTCGCGCTGATGACCAGCGCGACCGCGACGACGACCACCGCGATCACCGCGGCGAGCACCCGGTCCCGGCCGCGGTTCCAAGGCGAACGACGGGCCTTGACCCGCGGCGCGGGCGGAGCAGGTTCGACGTCGTCGAGGACGTCTTCAGAGCCCAGAGCGGCGGCTTCCGAAGGCTGCTCCGGTTCTTCCTCGGGCACGGAAGAAGCAGCCTTGTCCTCGTCGCTCACGTACCTGCTCCCCGCGCTAAAGCCTCAGTCTGCCGACGCAGGTGTATCAGAAGTCGCGGCCGGGCGGCGACGGCGGCGCCGTCGAGCCGGGCGTTCGGCGTTCTCGCCGGACTCCTTCTCCACCGGGCCGGCCGTCTCCGGGGCGGTGCCGCGGGTGCGGCGCCGGGTCCGGGTGCGGCCTTCGGCAGCGTTCTCGCCGGGCTCGGAGCCGGACGTGGCCGCGGTGTCGGTGGCCTCGCCCGGCTCGCCCGTGCGCGCGGCACCGCGGGTCCGCTTGCGCGGGGTGCGGTTGCGCTTGCGCGGTGCTTCATCGGTCTCCGGCGCCGGAGACTCGGGGCCGCCGGCGGCGGTGTTGCCACGGCCCTGCGCACCGCGGCCGCGGCGCTTGCCGCCGAGGTCCTCTTCGACCTCGGCGCCCAGGCCGGCGCGGGTGCGCTTGGCCAGCGGCAGCCGGCCGGTGGTGCCCGCCGGGATGCCCAGGTCCTCGAACAGGTGCTTCGACGACGAGTACGTCTCGACCGGCTCCGGCTTGTCGAGGCCGAGGGTGTCCGAGATGAGCTTCCAGCGCGGCATCTCGTCCCAGTCGACGAGCGTGACCGCGACACCGGTGCGGCCCGCGCGGCCGGTGCGGCCGATGCGGTGGACGTAGGTCTTCTCGTCGTCCGGGCACTGGTAGTTGATCACGTGCGTGACGTCGTCGATGTCGATGCCGCGGGCGGCGACGTCGGTCGCGACCAGCACGTCGACCTTGCCGGAGCGGAACGCGCGCAGGGCCTGCTCGCGGGCGCCCTGGCCCAGGTCACCGTGCACGGCGGCGGCCGCGAAGCCGCGCTCGACCAGGTCGTCGGCCACCTTCTGCGCGGTGCGCTTGGTGCGGCTGAAGATCATCGTGAGGCCGCGGTCGGCCGCCTGCAGGATCCGGGCGATGACCTCGGGCTTGTCCATCGAGTGCGCCCGGTAGACGAACTGGGTGGTGCGTTCGTGGATCGCGCTCGCGTCGTTCTCCTCGGCGCGGATGTGCGTCGGCTGGTTCAGGAACGTGCGGGCCAGCGTGATGATCGGGCCCGGCATGGTGGCCGAGAACAGCATCGTCTGGCGCTTGTCCGGGACCATCCGCAGGATGCGCTCGATGTCGGGCAGGAAGCCCAGGTCGAGCATCTCGTCGGCCTCGTCGAGCACCAGCCCGCGGACCTTGCCGAGGACCAGGTGCTTCTGCTCGGCCAGGTCGAGGAGCCGGCCCGGGGTGCCGATCACGACGTCGATGCCCTTGCGGAGGGCCTCGATCTGCGGCTCGTACGGGCGGCCGCCGTAGATGGCCAGGGTGCGGATGCCGAGGTGCTTGCCGGCGCCCTTGAGGTCGTTGGCGACCTGGATGCACAGCTCGCGGGTCGGCACCACGACCAGCACCTGCGGGGTGCCGTCGCCCGGCACCTCCACGCGGTGCAGCAGCGGGACGCCGAAGCCCAGGGTCTTGCCCATGCCGGTGCGGGCCTGGCCGATGAGGTCGTCGCCGGCCATCGCCAGCGGCAGCGTGAGCTCCTGGATCGCGAAGGTCCGCTCGATGCCGACTTCGGCGAGTGCTTTGATGATCTCCGGCTTGACGCCGAAGGACGCGAAGGTCGGGGCCTCGGGCTCCACCTCGACGCCCGCCTGCAGCGGGTGCGACGTGTCGAGCGCGGCCGGGCCGGTCTCGCTGTGTTCCAGCGCGACGGCGGGCGAGTTCTGTTCGGTTGTGGGATTTTCTGCGGTCAGGGTGATCGCCTCTCTCGTGACCAGCGCGCACAACCCTGAGTCCCGTTTCGACACTCGACCGGGAGTAAACCCTGGTCCCCAGCGCTGAAGTGAAGCGCGGAACCGGTCCGTCCCGGGAATGCCGGAAGAGGCGTGCACGCACATTGCAGTACGTCGGCGGGCCTCGTGGCCTGCCTGATCCCGACGCCTGTATGACGTACGGAAGCTTCGATATCAAACGCAGTGTACCTGGTCAGCAGTTTTTCGACAGTACCCGGCACGCCGGAGGCAGTGGGATCGGTCTCGTCCCGACACGCCCGGGTGCTTCGGCGATACCCTGCTGCCGTGACCGACCCGAAAGAGATCACCGAAGGCGTCGTCGACCTTCTGGGCGTGATCGCCTACCTCGAGCTGTCCGCGTTCGACCGGCTGGCCGAGGACGCGCGCAGTGCCCCCACCCTGGCCGGGCGGGCCGCGCTGGCGGCCATGGCGGCCGCCGAGATCGGTCACTACGGCCTGCTGTCCGCGCACCTGGCCGGGCACGGCGTCGCGATCGAGGACGCGATGGCGCCGTTCCCGAAGCACATCGACGACTGGCACGCCTCGACCCCGCCGAAGTCGTGGCTGGAGTCGCTCGTCAAAGCCTACGTCGGCGACGGCCTCGCCGCCGACCTCTACCGGGAGATGGCCAGCTGGCTGGACCCCGAGACCAAGGACCTGGTGCTCACCGTGCTGGCCGACACCGGACACTCCGCCTTCGCCGAGCGCGAGGTGGCGGCCGGGATCGAAGCCGACCCCAAGACCCGCGACAAGCTCGCTCTGTGGGGGCGCCGCCTGCTCGGCGAAGCGCTCACGCAGGCCCAGTACGTCGTCGCCGAACGAGACGGCCTGGCCGAGCTCATCATCGGCGGATCGGGTGACCTCTCCGGAATTGCGGCACTGTTCCGAAGGTTGCAACAGGGGCACACGAAGCGCATGCAGGCCCTCGGCCTGGGCTGACCCCGATGGAGTACCAGGACACGACGACGTGGCCGGGCGCGGACATGCGGCACCGCAACGACCCGGTTCGGTTAGCCTTGCCGAGCACATCCCTTTCGAATTTCCAGCGGAGGTCCCACGTGGAGGTCAAGATCGGCATCAAGGACACCCCGCGCGAGCTGGTGGTGTCCAGTGGCCAGTCTCCCGACGAGGTGGAGAAGCTGGTCGCCGAGGCCCTGACGGCCGGTGACGGGCTCTTCCGCCTCAACGACGAGAAGGGCCGCAAGTACATCGTCCCCTCCGACCGCATCGCCTACGTCGAGATCGCGCCGTCCGACACCCGCAAGGTCGGCTTCGGCGTCGGCGACTGACGTCACACCGCGGTAACCGTCCGGTCTCAGCTCGCTCTCAGCCCCATCCGTCACCGTGCCCCGGCAGGGGTTCGGGCGGGGTGAGCGAGAGATGAGGTGGACGGCGTCCACGCGGTGACAACGGCTCCGGCACGGAGCCGCGAACACCAGCCCACGGCCGGTCCCGCTCCCCGGAGCGGACCGGCCGTCCGGCTGACCGGGATCGACGTGGCCCGCGGGGCCGCGGTGCTGGGGATGTACGCGGTGCACCTCGGGCCGAACCCGCTCGACGGCGGTGGTGCCGCCTGGTTCAAGCCCTTCGAAGGCCATTCCGCCGCGCTCTTCGCGGTGCTGGCCGGCGTCTCGATCGCGCTGATGTCCGGCGGGCGGCGGCCCAAAGCGGGCCGCGCTCGCACGCGCGTCGCGCTCCGGCTGGCGACCCGGGCCCCGCTGCTGGTCGCGCTGGGGCTCCTGGTGACCGGGCTCGGCACCGGCTACATGGTCATCCTCGCCTACTACGGCGCCTGTTTCCTGCTCGCTATCCCGTGGCTGCGCTGCCGCGCGCGCACGCTCGCCGTCGCCGCGCTGGTCACGGCCGTGGTCATGCCGCTGGTGTCCTTCGCGGTGCGGTCCGTCTTCGCGCCGCGCGACCTGGTCTTCGAGGCGCCGGACGTCGCGTGGGGCGACTTCGCGACCTGGCACGGCCTCGGGCGCGCGGCCGGCGTGCTGCTGCTGACCGGGACGTTCCCGGCGGTCACCCTGATGGCCTACCTGTTCGCCGGGATGGCGATCGGGCGCCTCGACCTTCACTCCCCGGTGGTCGCCCGCGCGCTGTGCTCCGGTGGCGCGGCGCTGGCGGCGGGCGCGTACGCCGTCTCGTGGCTCGCGACGCGCGTCTTCGGCGGCCTCGAAGCCGTCCACCAGGCTTTGGAGCCGGCCGCGGCGAGCTACGGCATGAGCCCGGAGACGCTGCTGCACCTCGACGAGTCCTGGATCCACGGCACGCCGCCGACCACGACGTGGGCGTGGGAGCTGCTCGCGAGCGGCGCGTCGTGCACGCCGTTCGACCTGCTGGTGTCGATCGGCATCGCGGCGTCGGTGATCGGCGGCTGTCTACTGCTCGCGCCGCGCTTCGAACGGCTCCTGCGGCCGCCGGCCGACCTCGGCGGCCGCGCGCTTTCCGCGTACGTGCTGCACTTCGTGGCGATCCGGCTCATCTGGGACAGCGACGGCGACGGCACGGACGTGTTCGCGCTCACCCATTTCGTGGCCTTCTCGGCGGTCGCGCTCCTCGCTTCGGTGGCCTGGCGTCGCTGGATCGGGCGCGGGCCCCTCGAATGGGCGATGGCGCGGTTCTCGAGGTGGCCGGACAGGTCCTCCGCCAGGTTCACCGGATCGGTGCGCTTTCCTTGGTGTGTCGGGGTTTCCCGGCTTAACTTCGTCGGCGATCCGGCGCCACGGGGCCCGGACCGACACCCCCTCCGGAGCAAGTCGATGACCACTGTCGAGCCCACGACGACCGCCGTGGCGGACCTCGTGCGGAGCACCCTGGCGACGCACAAGTCGCTGTTCCTCGCGACTTCGGGCAGTGACGGCCCGTGGGTCGGCGGCGTCTACTTCGCCGAGGACGACGCGTTCACGCTGAACCTGGTGCTGGAGCGCCGCGGCCGGACGCTCGCCGCGATCCGCGAGAACCCGGTGGTGTCGGTGGTCGTGTCGACCGGTTCGCCGATGCAGCCGTTCCTGCAGGCGCGGGCGCTTGCCGAGGTCGTCGCCGGAGAAGCCGACACGCAGGTGCGCGAGACGCTGGTGGCGAAGGTCCCGGAGGCGGCGCCGTTCCTGGACGCCCCGGTCGTGGCGGTCCGCCTGAGCGTTCGCGGCTGGCGCGCGACGGACATCGCGAACGGCTGGCTCCCCGGCCGCGACCTGCCGAGCCCGCGGCACCCCTGAGCCGCACACCGGCACGGCCACCGCGCGGGTGGCCGAGCCGGTTCCACCGCGCTGCCCGCGGCGGCGCCTTCACGGGCGAGCGCCGTCGCGGGCGGCTGCGAAAGTCCGTGAATGCCACATCGAGGGACATAGCGTCCGTGAATGTGGCATTCACGGACTTCAGGCGTTGAGCTCTTCCAGCGACGTCGGCACGTGGAACGGGGGCGTACTGGTGCCGGTGATCCGGTAGCGGCCCCACGGGTCCGGGTCCGACAGCTCGCCCGTCGCGGTGTGCGCGCCCGCGTGGATCTCGACGGCTTTCTTCTTGCCGCCGGCCAGTTTCGCCAGCTCTTCGTGCACCGCCACCCGGCCGTACCAGCGGTAGAAGCCGTCGATCGGCTGGAAGTAGCCGCGCAGCTCGACCTGCGCCGTCAGCGAGACGCCGTCGACCACCAGGGTCGCTTCGCCGCTGTAGCCGTCTTCGTCGTGGTCGCTCATGACGTCTCCTCAACAGGCACAGGTTCCGTGCGGCCCAGCTGGACCACCTTGTTCGCTTCCAGCGGCTGGTTCGGGTCGATGACCACGCCGTGCTGGCGGCTCAGCCCGTCGATGGCCGCCCAGATGATCTGCGTCAGGTACTCGACGACGGCGTCGCGGCCCATCGACCGGCGGTCCAGCCACCACTCGCCGGTGTTCTGGACCATCCCGACGATGCCGTGCGCCCACGGCTCGGCCGCGCCGGAGTCCATGTTGAACATCCGCATGTAGTCGCCGAGCAGCGCGGTCAGCGCCGTCGCGATGAGTTCCTTGTCCTCGGCCACGACGTCCGAGCCGACCGGCTTCTCCGGGCGCCCGTGCGCGAGCAGCCGGTACAGGTTCGGGTGCTCCTCGATCACGGTGAAGAACGCGTCGAGCGCCATCCGGATCCGCGGCACCGGCGCCAGTTCGGCGTTGATCGCCGGGATCAGCCGCTCGAAGAGGATCTCCGTGCCGCGCTGCCCGAGGGCGACGTAGAGGTCGGCCTTGTCGTCGAAGTGCCGGTACAGCACGGGTTTCGTGACGCCCGCCTCGGCGGCGACGTCCTCCATGCCGAGGTCCGGGCCGTGGGTGTCGAGCGCGCGCAGGGCGGCCTCGACGAACTCCTTGCGCCGCGCGATCCGGTGCTTGCGCCAGCGGTCCCGGCGGGCGTCGCCGGTCGCCTCCTCGCCGCGTGACGAAGGCTTGGACGGCTTGCCGGAGCGCTTGACACGTTCGATCACGAGAGGGATGCTACCAGAGGTAACTGTTACCTCAAGTTACATGTTTCGGAAGGGGCTGTCGGCGATGACGCGGACGCTGAAGGAACCGGATCGCGAAAAGACCGCGGAGCGGCTGCTCAAGTCGTCGGCGAACAAGTTCTACGACCCCGACGTCGACATCGACTGGACCGCGCCGCTGGTCGAGGGCAAGCGGTTCATCCCGGACGAGCGCTCGTCGCTGTACGGCACCGAGCTGTGGGACAAGCTGACGCCGGAGCAGCGCATCGAGCTGGGGAAGCACGAGGTCGCCAGCGTCGCGACCACCGGGCTGTGGTTCGAGATCCTCCTGATGCAGATGCTGCTCAAGGAGGTCTACGAGCAGGACCCGACCTCCGCGCACGCGCAGTTCGCGCTCACCGAGATCGCCGACGAATGCCGGCACTCGACGATGTTCGCGCGGATGGCGTCGCGGATCGGCTGCCCCGCCTACGGCCCGGTTCCGTGGCTGCGGAAGCTCGCGAAGCTGATGCCGACGATCTCCTACGGCCCGGCGCGCTACGGCGCGATCCTGGTGGCCGAGGAGGTGCTGGACCGGCTGCAGCGCGAGCAGATGAACGACGACGGCATCCAGCCCCTGGTCCGGATGGTCAACCGGATCCACGTGCTGGAGGAGGCCCGGCACGTCACCTTCGCCCGCGAAGAGGTCACGCGCGGCATGGCGAAGCTGTCCAAGGCCGAGATCGCCTACCAGCAGTTCGTCATCGCGCTCATCTCGTACTTCGTGACGCGGGCGTTCATCAACCCGAACGTCTACAAGGCGGTCGGGATCCGGCCGCGCGACGGCGTCGAAGCCGCCCTGAACAACCCGAACTGGCAGGGCACGATCGCCTGGGCCGGGGAGAAGATCATGCCGTTCCTGGAGGAGTCGGGTCTGGTCGGGCTGCCCGGGAAGTTCTTCTGGCGCAAGTCCTTCCTGCTCCCGGCGGGCCGGTGACCACCGCGTCGCGGCTGCGCGACCCGTCGCTCGGACACCGGTTCGTCGCGAGCGACGGCGCCGCGCTCCACGTCGCGGAATCCGGTCCCGCCGACTCCGATGACACCACTGTGACGTTGGTGCTCGTCCACGGCTGGACGCAGGACCACCGCACGTGGGACTTCGTGCTGCCGCACCTCGATCCCGGCGTCCGCGTGCTCCGGTACGACCTGCGCGGCCACGGCGGTTCCGCGCCCGCGCGCCCGGGTTCGGCGTCGATCGCCCGGCTCGCCGACGACCTGGCCGAGCTGATCGCCGACCGCGTCCCGAACGGCCCGCTCGTGCTCGCCGGTCACTCGATGGGTGGCATGACGTTGATGGTGCTCGCCGAACGGCACCCACAGCTGGTCGCGTCGCGGCTCGCGGGAGCGGCCTTCGTGGCGACGTCGTCGGGCGACATGGATCGGCTGACGCTCGGCTTCCCGGGCCTGGTCGGCCGGGGCGTCACGCGCTTCGAGCCGCGGCTGGCCCGCCTGCTGACCGGGCTGCGGTCGGACACGCTGCGCCTGCGTCCGGGGATGGTCCGGTCCGGTTCGCGGCGCCTGGTCTTCGGCGACCGGCCGGGCCGCGCGCAGGTCGACAGCGTCGTCGAGCAGCTGCTGTGCAGCCACCCGGCGAGTGCCGGGCTGTTCCTGGCCGCGATCGCGGCCCACCGCGGCGTCGGCGGCCTGGGCGCGCTCTGCGACGTCCCGTCGGTGGTGCTGGCGGGGGAGAAGGACCGCCTCTGCCCGCTGGCGCACGCGAAGGTGATCGCGGACGAGCTGCCGCACGCGGAGTTCGTCCGCTACCCGGGCGCCGGGCACATGCTGCCGCAGGAACGCCCCTACGAGGTGGCCCGCCGCCTCTCGGCCCTGGTCCGCACGGCCGTCACCACCCGCTGACCCCGAAAGCCGTGAAGGCCTCCTTACCGGCCATAAGAGCCGGTAAGGAGGCCTTCACGGCTTTTGTCAGGAGTCCTTGAGCGGGAAGCCGCCGCCGATGCCGCGCCAGGCCAGGTTGGCCGTCAGGGCCACCGCCTCCTCCTGGCTCATCGACTGGTGGTGCTGCAGCCAGAACCGGGCGCTGACCTGGCTCATCCCGACCAGCCCGACCGCCAGCAGCCGCGCTTTGTCCTCGTCGAGACCGGCGTCCGCCGTGATCGTGTCCGTGATCGCGTCCACGCTCGCCGAGGTCGCGCGGTCCACCGCTTCCTGGACCGCCGGCTCGCCACGCAGGTCGGACTCGAACACCATGCGGAACGCGCCCGCGTCGCTGCTCACGAAGTCGAAGAACGCGCCGACCGTGGCCGGGACGCGCTGCTTGTTCTCCGTCGTCGAGTCCAGCGCCGCCTGCACGCGCCTGACCAGCTCGTCGACATGGCTTTCGAGCAGCGCGATGTACAGGTCGAGCTTGCCGGGGAAGTGCTGGTAGAGCACCGGCTTGCTGACGCCCGCGACCTCGGCGATCTCGTCCATGGCGGCGGCGTGGTAGCCGTTCTCGGCGAAGACCCGCTGCGCCGCGGCGAGGAGCTGGGCCCGGCGCTCGGTCCGGGGCAAGCGCACCCCTCGTTGCTGCAACCGCGTCATCTCCGTCATGCTCTTCCTCCCGTCTTCGCCACCTTCGACGGGCGGGGTCGCCACCGCGTGAAGTCGACCTGAAGATTACTCGCCGGTACGCGTGCTGTGCCAAGTGTCGGGCATCCTGGAGCCGTGAAGACCTCCGCCCACGGCCCGGGAGACGTCGGCGCGGCCCGGCCGCCGGTGACCCACGTGCCCCTCTCGACCAGGGCTTTGCCGCCGCTCGAGCCGGTGCTGCCGCCCTGGCCGGCGACGTTCGAAGAGGTCGGTACCGCCCGCCTCCACATCCGTCGCACGCCGGGCCCGGACGGCGTGCCGGCCGTCTACCTCCACGGCCTCGGCGGTTCGTCGACGAACTGGACCGACCTGGCGGCGCTGCTCGCCCCGGTCGCCGGGGGCACCGCGCCGGATCTGCCCGGCTTCGGCAGCTCCGAGCCCGAGGCCGGGTTCGACTTCAGCCTCGAAGCGCACGCCGAGGTCGTCGCGCGGCACATCCGCGACGTCGGCGCGCCCGTCCACCTGCTCGGCAACTCCATGGGCGGCGCCATCGCGCTCATCGTCGCCGCGCGGCACCCGGAGCTCGTCAAGACGCTGACGCTCATCTCGCCCGCGATGCCCGACCGGCGGCCCGACCCGCGGCGGCTGTCGGACCCGCGGATGGCGTTCGCCTACCTGCCGCTGGTCGGCGCGCGGGTACGCGCCCAGCTCGCCGCGCTCGGCCCGCGGGAACGCGCCGCCCAGGTCATCAAGCTCTGCTTCGCGGACCCGTCGCGGTTCCCGGAGAGCCGGCTCGACGAGCTGACCGAGGAACACGGCGCCCGCGCGGCCTTCGCCTGGGCCGCTCCGGCGATGGCGCGCAGCACGTTCGGCATCTTCCGGGCGTGGTCGGCGGTCGGGAAGGCATCCCTGTGGTCCCTCGCGCCGTTGGTGAAGGTGCCGACGCTGGTCGTCTGGGGCCGGGAGGACCGCGTCATCTCGGTGCGACGCGCCATGCGCACCGCCCGCGCGCTCCCGCGGGCCCGGCTGCTCGTGCTCCCGCGCACCGGCCACGTGGCACAGATGGAGCGGCCGATCGTCGTAGCGAAGGCGGTTCTGGGCATGTGGGAGCACGTCGAAGCCGGAAATTGGTAGCCCGATCGGGTGACAACTGATCGCTGCGTGATCCGCCAGTCGCCGAGGGCGCCGCTTCGGCGCTGTGGCACCCTGGTGCGGTGGACCGGGTGAAGCAGGACGCGCGAGGCGAAGATCGGCGGGCTCCCCACCGCGCGTCGGCCCGCCGGCCCGCGCAAGGCGCCCCCGAGTCCGAAGACCCGCCGCGCACCGGGCAGTACCGCCCGGCGAAGGCGCCGGCCCAGCGCGTCAGCGAGGACCGCTACCGCCCCGGCGGCCGCCGGACCTCCGCCGAGCCCCTGAGCGCGTCCTGGAAGCCGCACGAGCAGGCGCGCGAGGCCAAGCAGGCCGAAGAGCCCCCGAAGACCGCCTTCGCCAAGCTCACCAAGACCTACGGCTGGCGCGTCTACGCCCTGCCGATCCTCGTCGTGCTGACCGTGCTCGTCGTCGTCAACACCGCGAACAGCCCGGCCGAGCCGATCGCCGAGCAGGGCGCCGGTTCCGGGATCGAGTCGGCGGGCGGCGACACGTCCGGCGGTTCCATCGACGGTGCCGACGGCCAGGGCATCCCGGAGAACCCGGCGACGCCGGTCGACCTCAAGGTGCCGACGGCGGACCTGCCGGAAGGCAGCCCCTTCACCCAGGCCGGCGCGGGCGCGTGGCACACCGTGCCCGGCACCGGCCCGAAGGTCGGCAGCGGCAAGCTGTACACCTACACCGTCGACGTCGAGGACGGCATCGACCCGGCGAGCTACGCCGGCGACGACGCCTTCGCGTCGGCCGTCCAGGGCACGCTGTCGGATCCCAAGAGCTGGACGTGGGACGGCAAGGTCGCCTTCCAGCGCGTGGACGCGAACTTCCCGAACCCGTCGTTCAAGGTGAGCCTCACCACGCCGGAGACGACGCACCGGGCGGATGCCTGCGGGTTCCAGATCAAGTTCGAGGCGTCCTGCTACCGCAAGAGCATGGGTCGCGTCCTGATCAACCTGGCCCGCTGGGTGCGCGGCGCGAAGGCCTACGGCGCCGACATGACCGGGTACCGGCAGTACGCCATCAACCACGAGGTCGGCCACGCCCTGGGCAACCAGCACGTCGGCTGCGGCGGCAACAACCAGCCCGCGCCGGTGATGATGCAGCAGTCCTTCGGCGTCAACGACGACTACGTCTCGATGCTCAACGACATCCCCGGCGGCGACAAGGGGAAGGTGGCCAAGGACGGTCTCATCTGCAAGACCAACTCCTGGCCCAACCCCACGCCGTAGTCCCACGATCTGGACGTATGACGTCCAACCGCCCACGCACGTTGTGCACGTGGGAAGGTCTGCTCGCCCGCGCGCGTTGTGCATAGTGGGATGGACGTGTTCCGCGCGAGATGGAGGACCCCGATGTCAGCACTGCCGCCGCTCGTCGAGCCGGCTGCCGAGCTCACCAAGGAAGAGGTGGCCCGGTACAGCCGTCACCTGATCATCCCGGACGTCGGGGTGACCGGGCAGAAGCGGCTCAAGAACGCGAAGGTCCTGGTCATCGGCGCCGGCGGCCTCGGCAGCCCCGCGCTGCTGTACCTGGCCGCGGCCGGCGTCGGCTCGCTCGGCATCGTCGACTTCGACGTCGTCGACGAGTCGAACCTGCAGCGCCAGGTCATCCACGGCCAGTCCGACGTCGGCAAGCTCAAGGCCGCGTCCGCGCAGGAGTCGATCGCCGAGATCAACCCGCTGGTCCGGGTCTACCTGCACACCGAGCGGCTGGACTCGTCGAACGCGCTGGAGATCTTCGGGCAGTACGACCTGATCGTCGACGGCACGGACAACTTCGCCACGCGCTACCTGGTGAACGACGCCGCGGTGCTGCTGGGCAAGCCGTACGTCTGGGGCTCGATCTTCCGGTTCGAGGGCCAGGTCAGCGTGTTCTGGGAGAACGCGCCGAACGGCAAGGGCCTCAACTACCGCGACCTCTACCCGGAGCCGCCGCCCCCGGGCATGGTCCCCTCCTGCGCCGAGGGTGGCGTGCTGGGCGTGCTGTGCGCGTCCATCGGCTCGATCATGGTGACCGAGGCGATCAAGCTCATCACCGGCATCGGCGAGCCGCTGCTCGGGCGGCTCATCAGCTACGACGCGCTGGAGATGAAGTACCGCGAGGTCAAGATCCGCAAGGACCCGGAGACCCCGAAGATCACCGAGCTGATCGACTACGAGGCGTTCTGCGGTGTGGTGTCGGACGAGGCGGCGACGGCGGCGTCGGGTAGCACGATCACCCCGGCGGAGCTCAAGGCCAAGTTCGACAACGGCGACAACTTCGCCCTGATCGACGTCCGCGAGCCGCACGAGTACGAGATCGTCAACATCAAGGGCGCGACGCTGATCCCGAAGGACCGCATCCTCTCGGGCGAGGCGCTGGCGGAGCTGCCGCAGGACAAGCCGATCGTCCTGCACTGCAAGTCGGGTGCCCGCTCGGCGGAGGCCCTGGCGGCCCTGCACGCGGCCGGCTTCAAGGACGCGACCCACCTCGGCGGTGGCGTGCTGGCCTGGGCCAAGCAGATCGACCCGAGCCTGCCGACCTACTGACAGTTGTGCTCCGTGAGGGGCACCCTCCCGGCTCCCGTGGCCGTGAGGGTGCCCCTCACGGCGTTTCGTCCCGGTTCTCAAAACCGTCTGTGACCAGCGCGTCTTCTCGATCGTGGACCACCCGGCCGGGTACCGTCGGTCCTTGTGCGGTCAACCCTCGAACGCCCTCCCGGCCACGTCTGCGCGGCCTTCGGCGGGCTCGCCGACAACGGCGAAGCGCTGCCGGACTCGGCGGCGTGGCGCTGTGGCGACCTCGTGCTCAAGCCGGTCGCCGACAAGGCCAAGACGTTGTGGACCGCCCGTGCGCTCGACTACGTCGACGAGCCGGGCCTGCGGGTCGCGAAGCCGGTGCGCTCGACCGACGGCCGCTGGATCGTCGGCGGCTGGACGGCGTCGCGGTTCGTCGCCGGCACCGCCGAGCACCGCGGTGACGCCTCGGTGCTGGCCGCGGTGAAGCTGCACCGGGCGACGGTCGGGCTGCCGCGGCCGGACTTCATCGCCCTGCGCAAGGACGTCGACGCCGTCGCCGACCGCATCGCCTGGGAGGAACTCGAAGTCCCGCTGGAGGAGACGAAGGGCGGCCGCTGGTTCGAGGTACTGGCCGGCGCGCGCCGCCCGATCAAGCTCTCGTCCCAGGTCGCGCACGGCGAACTGCTGGCGGGCCTGCTCTTCGACGGCGACGCGACCCCGGGCCTGGTCGACTTCGTCCCGTACTACCGCCCGGGCGAGTACGGCGCGGCGATCGTCGCGGTCGACGCCCTGGCCTGGGGCGGCGCGACCCGCGAGCTGCTGGAGCGCTGGGCGCACCTGCCGGAGTGGCCGCAGCTGCTGCTGCGCGCGGTGCTGTTCCGCCTGGCGGCCAACGCCCTGAACCCGAGATCGACACGCGCGGCACTGGACGGCCTTCGTGTAGCGGCCCGCGAAGTCAGCGGCGTGCTCTAACACAGTGCTGGCCACCTCACCGCGCGGGGCGCGTGAGTCGCGCCGCAATGTCAACTGCCGGAAACATTCGGTCGATTCCGAGTAACACGGCCTCCTTAGCGTCGGGTCATCCCGAACGACGCCGGAGGTGGCCAGTGCCGCAGGTCGACACGCACTGCCCGTACTGCGCGCTGCAGTGCGGGATGCGCCTCGACGGCGTCCGCGTGACGCCGCGGGACTTCCCGGTCAACGCCGGGGGCCTGTGCCAGAAGGGCTGGACGGCCGGCGAGCTCCTGACGTCGCCGAGGCGCCTGACCAGCCCGATGGTGCGCGAGAACGGCGTCCTCGAGCCCGTCGGCTGGGACTTCGCCCTCGACTTCGTCGCGCGGAAGCTGCGGGAACTCCAGGAAGCACACGGCCCGGACGCCGTCGCGGTCTTCGGCGGCGGGGGGCTGACCAACGAAAAGGCCTACCTGCTCGGCAAGTTCGCCCGCGTCGCGCTCGGGACGTCGCAGATCGACTACAACGGCCGGTTCTGCATGTCCTCGGCCGCCGCCGCGGGGAGCAAGGCGTTCGGCGCCGATCGCGGGATGCCGTTCCCCGTCACCGATCTGGGCGACGCCGACGTCGTGCTGCTCGCCGGGGCCAACCCGGCCGAGACGATGCCGCCGTTCACCCAGCACCTGCGGGGCGCCGACCTGATCGTCGTCGACCCGCGGCGGACGCCGACGGCCGAGCTCGCGAGCCTGCACCTCGCGCCCGCGCCCGGTACCGATCTCGCGCTGGCGTTGGGCATCCTGCACGCCGTCGTCGCCGACGGTCACCTCGACCAGTCCTATGTGGACCGGCGCACGAACGGCTTCGACGCGATGTGGCGGATCGCCGCGTCCTGGTGGCCCGAACGCGCCGAGCGGATCACCGGCGTCTCGGCCGCCGACATGCGCCTGGCCGCCGCGAAGCTCGCCGGCGCCCGCAACGCGTACATCCTCACCGCGCGCGGCACCGAGCAGCACGCCACCGGCACCGCGACCGTCGGCGGCTGGATCAACCTCGCCCTCTCGCTGGGCCTGCCCGGCCGCGCGGGCTCCGGCTACGGCTGCCTCACCGGCCAGGGCAACGGCCAAGGCGGCCGCGAGCACGGCCAGAAGGCCGACCAGCTGCCCGGCTACCGCAAGCTCGACGACCCGGCCGCCCGCGAGTACGTCGCCGGAGTGTGGGGTGTGGACGCGGACTCACTGCCTGGACCTGGGCGTTCGGCGTCGGAACTGCTCGAAGCGCTCGGTCAGGAAGGCGGCCCGAAGGCGCTGATGGTGTTCGGCAGCAACGTCGTCGTCTCGGCGCCACGCTCCCAGCGCGTCCAAGATCGACTGTCCGCATTGGACTTGCTGGTGGTCGCGGACTTCGTGCTGTCGGAGACGGCGGCACTCGCCGACGTCGTCCTCCCGGTCACGCAATGGGCCGAAGAAGACGGCACGCTCACCAACCTCGAAGGCCGCATCCTGCTGCGGCGTAAAGCAATCGACCCGCCGCCAGGAGTCAGGTCCGATTTGGACGTCCTCAACGGACTCGCCGAACGGCTCGGCCAGCCCGAAGGACGCTTCCCGGCCGACGCCGAGACGGCGTTCGACGAGCTGCGGATCGCGTCCAAAGGTGGCATCGCCGACTACTCCGGCGTCAGCTACGACCGCCTGCGCGCCGGCGAGGCCCTGCACTGGCCGGTCCCGGCCGACGACCACCCCGGCACCCCGCGGATGTTCCTCGACGCCTTCGCCCACCCGGACGGCCGCGCGCGGTTCGTGCCCGTCGAGCACACCGGCCCGGCCGAACTGCCCGACGACGAGTTCCCGCTGCAGGCCACCACCGGCCGCGTGCTGCAGCACTACCAGTCGGGCGCGCAAACACGGTTGATCGACGAGCTGAACGACGTCGTGCCGGAGGCGTTCGTCGAAGTCCACCCGGACACCGCCAAGCGCGCCGGGCTCGAAGAGGGCGACCAGGCGCGGATCCGGTCCCGTCGCGGCGAGACGACGGCGAAGGTGCGGTTCGTGCCGTCGCTGCGGCCCGACCTGGTCTTCGTGCCGTTCCACTTCCCCGGCGCGCAGCGCGCGAACCTGTTCACCAACCCGGCGCTCGACCCGGTCAGCCGGATGCCGGAGTTCAAGGTGTGCGCCGTGTTGCTGTCTACTGTGGATGGTGTGGCGTGAGCGCCCGGGACGTCGTGATCGCCGGCTACGGCATGGCCGGGGCCCGGCTGGCCGACGAGATCCGCCGCCGCGACCCGGCCGCCGAGCGCGTCCGGCTGACCGTGCTCGGCGCCGAGCGGCACGCGGCCTACAACCGGGTGCTGCTCTCGGCCGTCGTCGCCGGTGGGATGAGCCCGGCGAGCGTCCGGCTGCACGACGACGACTGGGCCGCGCGGACGCACGTCGACCTCCGCCTCGGCGTCGCGGCCGCGAGGATCGACCGCGGCAAGCGCCGCGTCGAACTGACCGACGGGTCCACAGTGGACTACGACGCACTGGTGCTCGCGACCGGCGCCAACCCGTGGATCCCGCCGGTCGAAGGCCTCGGACCCGGTGTCGTCACCTTCAGGACGCTGGACGACTGCGCCGAGATCCTCGACGCCGCCCGCTTCGGCGCGCCGGTCGCGGTGCTCGGCGGCGGCCTGCTCGGCCTGGAAGCCGCCCGCGGCCTCGCCGGGCGCGGCAACCAGGTGACCGTCGTGCACCCGAACCGCCACGTCATGGAACGCCAGCTCGACCCGGTCGCCGGGCACGTGCTGGCCCGGCAGCTCACCGGCATGGGCGTCACCTTCCGGTTCGGCGCGACCGCCGCCCGCTACCTGCCCGGCGACGGCCTCAAGCTCGACGACGGCAGCTTCGTCCCGGCCGACCTGGTCGTGGTCGCCGCCGGGGTCCGCGCCGAGACGAGCCTCGCCGAGGACGCCGGGCTCGACGTCGACCGCGGCGTCGTCGTGGACGACGTCCTGCGCACCAGCGACGGCCGGATCCACGCGCTCGGCGACTGCGCCCGCCACCCCGGCGCCCCGGCCGGGCTGATCCAGCCGGCGTGGGAGCAGGCCGAGGTGCTGGCCGACGTCCTGACCGGTACGAACGCCGCCGCGCGCTACCGCGGCACGACCGCCGTCACCCGGCTCAAAGCGCGTGGCATCGACCTCGCCGCGCTGGGCGAGACCCAGGTCGAGGCCACCGACGACGACGCCGAGGTGCTGACGTTCACCGACCCGGCCGGCGGGCGGTACGGCAAGCTCGTCGTCCGCGAAAACCGCGTCACCGGCGCGATCCTGCTCGGCCTGCCCGACGCGGCCGCGTCGATCACCCAGTACCACGACCGCGGGACGCCGCTGCCGGACGACCGGCTCGCGGTGCTGCTCGGCCGGGCCCTGCCGGCCGGTGCCGGGCAGGCGGCCAGCCCGGCCGAGCTGCCGGCGACGGCCGTGATCTGCCGCTGCAACAACGTCACCAAGGCCCGGCTGATCGACGCCTGGAAGGCCGGCGCCACCGAGACTCCCGCACTGGCGCGGGCCACGCGGGCCACCACGGGCTGCGGCGGGTGCACCGACACCGTCGGCGCCGTCGCGAGCTGGCTCGCCGCGCAATGACCCCCCGACTTCGGAACGAGGAGAACGTGATGGCCCACCGAGGGAAGCACTGGATCGAGCACTGGGAACCGGAAGACGAGACGTTCTGGGAGGAGACCGGAAAGCAGGTCGCCCGTCGCAACCTCTGGTTCTCCGTGCTGGCCGAGCACATCGGCTTCTCCGTCTGGACACTGTGGTCGGTCATCGTCCTGTTCATGGGCAAGGACTACGGGTTCGACGCCGCCGACAAGTTCCTGCTCGTCTCGACGCCGACACTCATCGGCGGCCTGATGCGGCTGCCCTACACCTTCGCCGTCGCCAAATTCGGCGGTCGCAATTGGACGGTCGTCAGCGCGTTGCTGCTGCTGATCCCGACGATCCTGGCCGCGGTCGTGCTGCACCCGGGGACGTCGCTCGGCACGTTCCTGCTGGTGGCGGCCCTCGGTGGCGTCGGTGGCGGCAACTTCGCCTCGTCGATGACCAACATCAACACGTTCTACCCGGAGAAGCACAAGGGCTGGGCGCTCGGGCTCAACGCGGGTGGCGGCAACCTCGGCGTCGCCGCGATCCAGCTGGTCGGGCTGCTCGTGATCGGGACGGCGGGCGCGACCGCGCCGCGGATCGTGTTGTACGTCTACATCCCGCTGATCGTGATCGCCGCCGCGTGCGCGTACCGCTACATGGACAACCTCGCGACGGTCCGCGGCGACACCAAGGCGATGCGCGAGATCGTCAAGGACCGGCACACCTGGGTGATGTCGTTCCTGTACGTCGGCACGTTCGGCTCGTTCATCGGCTACAGCTTCGCCTTCGGACTGGTGCTGCAGAACCAGTTCGGCCGGACGCCGCTGCAGGCGGCCGCGGTGACGTTCCTCGGCCCGCTGCTCGGCTCGCTCTCACGCCCGGCCGGAGGGTGGCTGTCCGACCGGATCGGCGGCGGCAAGGTCACCTTCGCGACGTTCGTCGGGATGGCCCTCGCGACGGTCGTGCTGATCCTGGCGTCGACGTCGAAGTCCCTGACGCTGTTCACGATCGCGTTCATCGTCCTGTTCGTCCTCACCGGCGTCGGCAACGGGTCGACGTACAAGATGATCCCGGCGATCTTCCGCGCGAAGGCCCGTACGGCGATCGCGAACGGCGCCGAGGAGGCGGCCGAACTGCTCAAGGCACGACGGCGGTCCGGCGCGCTGATCGGCCTGGCCGGCGCGATCGGCGCGGAAGGCGGGCTGTTCATCAACCTCGCCTTCCGGCAGTCGTTCGCCGACGCCAAGAGCGGCGTGCCCGCGTTCGTCGGGTTCCTGGTCTTCTACGGGCTGTGCTTTGCCGTCACCTGGGCGGTTTACCTGCGCAAGCCCGCCGAACAGCCGAGTGAGCGCGGTCGGGCGCTCGCGGGAGCGGAGGTCTGAGATGCCCACCCTGGTCGTCGCCGGACACGGCATGGTCGCGCACCGGCTGGTGGAGGCGGTGCGCACCGCCGACAGCGCCGGGAAGTGGCGGATCGTCGTCCTGGCCGAGGAGCCGCGCCCGGCGTACGACCGGGTGGCCCTGACGTCCTATGTGGACGGCTGGAATCCCGCGTCGCTCGCGTTGCCCGGCTCGGACTACGCAGGTGACTCCCTTGTGGACCTGCGGCTGGGCGAGCTGGTCACCTCGGTGGACCGCGCCGCTCGCACGGTCACCACCGCGTCCGGCGCCACGGTCTCGTACGACGCGCTGGTGCTGGCCACCGGCTCGCGGCCGTTCGTGCCGCCGGTGCCCGGCCACGACCTGCCCGGCTGCTTCGTTTACCGGACCATCGAAGACCTGGACGCGATCCGCGCGGCGGCTCTGCGCCCGGGCCGCGGCCGGCGTGCGGCGGTCGTCATCGGCGGTGGCCTGCTCGGCCTGGAAGCCGCGAAGGCGTTGCGGGACATGGGACTCTCGCCGCACGTCGTCGAGATGGCGCCGCGGTTGATGCCGCTGCAGGTGGACGAAGGTGGCGGCTCGCTGCTGCGGCGGCTCATCACCGGGCTGGACGTGACCGTCCACACGGGAACGTCGACCGACGCGATCGAGGCCGACGGTTCGCGGCTGGTGGCCCGGCTCGGCAACGGGACCGAGCTGGACGTCGACCTGGTCGTGTTCTCGGCGGGTGTCCGGCCGCGGGACGATCTCGCACGGCAGTCCGGATTGGACGTTGGACCCCGCGGCGGTGTGCTGGTTGATTCTTCTTGTCGTACGGGCGATCCCTCGGTGTACGCGATCGGCGAGTGCGCCGCGGTCGAGGGACGTGTCTACGGCATCGTGGCGCCCGGGTACGCGATGGCCGAGATCGTCGCCGCCCAGCTGACCGGCGGGTCCGGGACGTTCCCGGAGCCCGACACGTCGACCAAGCTCAAGCTGATGGGTGTCGACGTCGCCTCCTTCGGCGACGCGCACGCGACGACCGAGGGCGCTTTGGAAGTCGCCGTCAACGACGCGGTCGCCGGGACGTACAAGAAGCTCGTGGTCACCGACGACGGCAAGACCCTGCTCGGCGGCGTGCTGGTCGGCGACGCGGCGGAGTACAACACCCTGCGGGCGCTGGTCGGCCGTCCGCTGCCCGCGGAGCCTTCCGCGATCCTCGCCCCGGCCGGTGGCGGTGCGGCGGTCGGTGTCGACGCGCTGCCGGACGCGGCGCAGATCTGTTCGTGCAACGCCGTTTCCAAGGGCGCGATCACGCGGGCGGTCCACGAGGACGGCTGCGACACCGTAGGCAAGCTCAAGGCGTGCACCCGCGCCGGGACGTCGTGCGGCTCCTGCGTCCCGCTGCTCGGCCGGCTGCTGACCGCGGCCGGCGTCGAGCAGTCGAAGGCGCTGTGTGAGCACTTCGGACAGTCGCGCGCGGAGCTGTTCGAGATCGTCCGGGCCACCCGGATCTCGACGTTCAGCGAGGTCATCGCGCGCTACGGCACGGGTACCGGTTGCGCGGTCTGCAAGCCCGCGGTGGCGTCCATCCTCGCGACGCTGGGCAGCGGGCACGTGCTCGGTGGCGAGCAGCTGACGTTGCAGGACACCAACGACCGGTTCCTCGCGAACATCCAGCGCAACGGCACGTACTCCGTCGTCCCGCGGATCCCCGGCGGCGAGATCACGCCGGACAAGCTGATCACGATCGGCGAGGTGGCGAAGGAGTTCGGGCTGTACACCAAGATCACCGGCGGACAGCGGATCGACTTGTTCGGAGCCACTGTGGACCAATTGCCGCTGATCTGGCGGCGGCTGGTGGACGCCGGGTTCGAGTCCGGGCACGCGTACGGCAAGGCGCTGCGGACGGTGAAGTCGTGCGTCGGGTCGACGTGGTGCCGCTACGGCGTGCAGGACAGCGTCGGGCTGGCGATCGAGCTGGAGCTGCGGTACCGCGGGCTGCGGTCGCCGCACAAGCTGAAGTCGGCGGTGTCCGGGTGCGCGCGTGAGTGTGCGGAGGCGCGGAGCAAGGACTTCGGGATCATCGCCACGGACAACGGCTGGAACCTCTACGTCGGCGGCAATGGCGGTACCACACCGCGCCACGCCGAGCTGCTGGTGTCCGATGTGGACACATTGACGCTGATCCGGACCATCGACCGGTTCCTGATGTTCTACGTGCGCACGGCCGATCGGCTGCAGCGGACGGCACCGTGGATCGAGGAATTGGAAGGCGGGCTCGACCACCTGCGCGCGGTGATCGTCGACGACTCGCTCGGCATCTGCGAGGACCTCGACGCGGCGATGGTCAAGCACGTCGACAACTACGCCGACGAGTGGCGCGGCGTGCTGGAGGATCCGGAGAAACTGGCGCGGTTCACGTCGTTCGTCAACGCGCCGGGGACGCCGGACCCGGCCATCTCGTTCCGGTCCGAGCGGGAGCAGAAGGTGCCGGTCATGCTGGGTGTCCCGGAGGTGCGGCGATGACGACGTCTCTCGAACGGACGTGGACGGCGGTGTGCCCGGTGGACGCGGTGCCGGAGAACTCCGGGGTCGCGGCGCTGCTCGGCGACGGCGTCCAGGTGGCGATCTTCCGGCTGCCCGGTGCGCGGTGGTACGCACTGTCCAATTGGGACCCGTGCAGTGGCGCGGCGGTGCTTTCACGGGGAATCGTCGGGGACGCCGGCGGGATGCCGGTGGTCGCGTCGCCGGTCTACAAAGAACGGTTTGTGCTCCACAGTGGACAGTGTCTGGACGCCGCGGGGGTCTCGGTGCCGGTGTACGAGGTGCGCGTGCGAGAGGGCGTGGTCGAAGTGGAGTCGCCGTGACGGAAGTGCTCCCGCTGGCCGGTTTTGTCATCGGCATCACCGCGGCGCGCCGGGCGGACGAGCTCGGCGCGCTGCTGGTGCGCAAGGGGGCGGGCGTCCGGTACGGCCCGGCGATCCGGATCGTGCCGCTGACCGACGACACCGAGCTGCGCGCGGCGACCGCGCGGCTGCTCGACGCGCGGGTGGACGCGGTGGTGGCGACGACCGGCATCGGCTTCCGCGGCTGGCTGGAGGCGGCCGAAGGCTGGGGCCTGGGGGAGGCGCTGGTCGCGCGCCTCTCGACGTCGTCGCTGCTGGCGCGCGGCCCGAAGGTGACGGGCGCGATCCGCGCGGCGGGGCTGTCGGAGGACTACTCGCCGGCGTCGGAGAGCAACGCGGAGCTGCTGCAGCACCTGCTGGCGTCCGGAGTTTCCGGCCGGCGGATCGCGGTCCAGCTGCACGGCGAGCCGCTGCCGTACTTCGTGGACACGCTGCGCACGGCGGGGGCGGAGGTCATCGAGATCTCGGTGTACCGCTGGGTCGGCCCGGTCGACCCGGGCCCGGTGGACCGCCTGCTGGACGGCGTCTTGGAGGGCTCGATCCACGCACTGCCGTTCACGAGCGCGCCCGCTGTTGCTTCGTTGCTGGCGCTGGCCCGCCGCACGGGCCGCCTTCCCGGCTTGGTCTCGGCGCTTTCGGGCCCGGTGGTGGCGGCCTGCGTGGGCCCGATCACGGCGGGCCCGCTGGCGGCATTAGGAGTGCCGACGGTGCAGCCGCACCGCGCGCGGATCGGCGCGCTGGCGCGGACGCTCGCGGAGACGCTGGTGGCACGTTCCCCCAGGTTGCAGGCGGGCGGGCAGTGTCTCGAACTCCGCGGCGAGGCCGCGATCGTGGACGGCGAGTGGTGCGAGGTGGCACCGGCACCGATGGCACTGCTGCGGGCATTGGCGGCGTCCCCGGGCCGGGTGATCTCGCGCCGCGAGCTGATCGCGGCCTTACCGAGCGGCGGCGAGGAACACGCGGTGGAGACAGCGATCGGCCGCCTGCGAACGTCACTGGGCGGCGGCCGGGTGGTCCAGACGGTGGTGAAGCGCGGCTACCGCCTGGCGGTGGACGCCTGAGCTGCCGCGGCTGGGTCGTGAGTGTTTAGAAGGGTTAGAACCCTCCTAAACACTCACGACCGGTGCTGGTGGGGCGTGGGGGAGCGCCGGTGCGGCGACGTTGGCTGCCGCGGCTGGGTCGTGAGTGGGAAACAGTGTTAGAACACTGTTTCCCACTCACGACACGGACCAGGTGACGTCGTGTTTCTCGAACCCGCGGGCCGTCGCGACCAGCGCGGCTTCCGCTTCGGCCGCTTCCCGGGCCGCCGGGCGTAGGGGGTCGAACGCCGTCAGGGTGAACGTCAGCTTCGACCCGCTCGACCTTGTGCGCCACGTGCCCGCGATGTCGCCCTCGGCCAGGAGGACTCCAGGGTTGCCCAGCATCTTCCAGACTTCCTTGCGCCGCGCCGGGTCCGGGACCAGCAGGGCCTTGTCGCGCGCCTGGATGAACGGGTCCCACGGTGGCAGCAGCCGCACGACGTCGGGCTCCGGCGGGTTCTCCAGGGCCGGCAGCCGCGCTGCGGGCAGGTACCGGACCTTGCCCTCCACGTCGACCTCGGCCAGGTCGGACGGCCACGTCCGGTCCACGACCGCCCGGGACGTCCCGACGAACTCCGCCGCGTCGCCCGGGGACGCCGGGCCGTTGAGCCGCAGGTACGACGTGACCACCGACGTCGCCGCCGCGGAGTCTGGTGTCGTGCGCATGCGGCCGCGGCCTTCGAGGGGGGCCAGGGTCGCCGGGGTGGCGCCCGCGACCAGGCGGATGCCGCCCAACGGGGTCGCGATGCGCATCAGCTGCTCGTGGATGTGCGTCGCGTTGCACCCTCGGCACCAGCGGGAGAACTCCGGCGGCACGAGCTTCGTGACCGCCGTCGAGACCGCGCCTTTGGTCATCTCCGCAGTGACAACCTTCCGGAGGGCGGCCGCCGCCGTGAAGACCACCTCCGACGCCGCCACGCCCGTCGCCGCCAGTTCCTTGCGTTGCCACAGCATCCTCGCCAGCGCGTCCGCGTCGTCCAGCGGGATCAGCGCGCGCGTCGCCTCGGCGAGGTCGGTGCGGAGGTGGTAGTGCGGCGCGCCGCGCAACGTCCAGGCCAGTACCAGGCGGTCGTCGTCCACAAGGGACACCGGACCGTCGAGCCGGGCCACCGCGGCCAGCAGCGCGGTGTCGCGCACGCTGTCCTGCAGCCCGGCCCGGACGACGGCGAGATCCGCGACGTCCGTCGAACCACGGTGCAAGCCGTGCTCGGCGATGCGGTAGGCGAGTACCTGGCGACGGTCCACGTGCGACTCCTCCTAGAGGCTGTACTCGAAGGTGTACCCCATTTTCTCCTCGCCCATCGCGCCGCCGACCGTGCCGGTGCCGGTGAGCCCGGTCAGCGCGCCCGTGCCCGAGCCGGGGACCACGCTGAACGTCGACGCGATGCCCTTGGCGTCGAACGTGAACTCGTGCCGCACGATGAACGTCCCTTCTCGACCGTCGACCTTGCCGTCGACACGCTCGAGGCTCGGCGACGTCGTCGAGCCGCTGTCGTAACCCTCGCCCGCGTAGTACAGCAGCAGGTCGCAGACCGATTCACCCTCGATGACCCCCTCGTACGCCATCGACGCGTGCGCGTACGCCACCCGCGGCCCGTTCCCGGAGCCGCTGACGACGTTCTCTTCCCAGTTCTTCATGGTGAATGCGTTCATGGAAGACAGTCTGCCGGTCATACCTGTCAGCTTGTGTCAGGTATTTCGGTCATACTGGTGTTCATGCGCGCCAGCCGCCTCCTGTCCGTCCTCCTGCTGCTGCAGAACCGCGGCCGGATGACGGCGGAAGAGCTGGCCGAGGAGCTGGAGGTCTCGGTGCGCACGGTCTACCGGGACATCGACGCGCTCTCGGCGTCCGGCGTCCCGGTGTACGCCGACCGCGGCCGGACCGGCGGGTACCGCCTGGTCGACGGCTACCGGACGCGGCTCACCGGGATGACCGAGGAGGAGGCGCAGTCGCTGTCGCTGGCCGGGCTGCCGGTCGCCGCGGCCGAGCTGGGCCTCGGCACGGTCCTCGCGGCCGCCCAGCTCAAGCTGTACGCCGCGCTGCCGCAGGAGCTGCGTGACCGCGCCGGCCGCGTCGCCGAGCGGTTCTACCTGGACGTTCCCGGCTGGCACCGGGGCATCGAAAGCCTGCCGACGCTGGCCGCGGTCGCCGACGCCGTGTGGTCGTCGCACCGGATCCGGATCCGCTACGAACGCTGGGGGCAGCGGGTCGTCGAGCGGGACCTCGAGCCGCTGGGGCTGATCCTCAAAGCCGGGAACTGGTACCTCGCCGGGCGCTGCGAGGGCAGTGACCGGACGTACCGGATCTCGCGGATCCAGGAGCTGACCGACCTCGGTGAGGAGTTCGAGCGGCCGGCCGGCTTCGACCTCGCGGCGTACTGGCAGGAGTGGTCCGAGCAGTTCGAACGGCGGATGTACCCGCGCGTCGCCGTGGTGCGGCTGTCGCCGCGGGCGCAGGCTCTCGTACCGTTCTACGCGGGCTCCGTCGGGGCCCGGGCCCTGCGCGAGTGCCCGAACGAGCCGGCCGCGGACGGCTGGCTCACCATGGAGCTGCCGGTGGAGCCGGGCGAGCCGGCCATCGGCGAGCTGCTGCGCTTCGGGCCGCACCTGGAGGTCCTCGAGCCCGCGGACCTGCGGGCGCAGCTGGCGGCGGCGATCGAGGGGATGGGCGCGATCTATGGGTGAGCTGAGCGGGGTCGCGATCGGCGTCACGGCCGAACGGCGGGCCGACGACTTCATCGAGGCCCTCGAACGCTACGGCGCCGACGTCCGCCACGCCCCGACGATCACCATCGTCCCCCTGGACGCCGACCCCGACCTGCGCGCGGGCACCGAAGCGCTGCTGGCGTCCCCCGTCGGCTTCACGGCGATCACGACCGGCGCGGGCTTCCGCGGCTGGCTGGCCGCCGCCGACGGCTGGGGCCTGCGCGACCGGTTGCTGACGGCGCTGGGGGAGTCCCGGATCTACGCGCGCGGCCCGAAGGCCGTGGGCGCGCTGCGCGGCGCCGGGCTGCGAGAGTCCTTCTCCGCCGCTTCGGAGTCCAACGCGGAACTCTTCGGGACCCTCGCTTCGGCGGGGCTGGCGGGCGAGCGCGTAGCCGTCCAGCTGCACGGGACGCCGCTGCCGGAGCACACGTCGGCCCTGGAACAGGCGGGTGCGCGGCTGGTCGCGGTCCAGCCGTACCGCTGGTACTCGCCGCCGGACGTCACCCCGGTGCACGCCCTGATCGACGCGGCGATCGCGGGGGAGCTCGGCGCGATCGCGTTCACCAGCGCCCCCGCGGCGGCGAACTTCCTGACGCTGGCCCAGGACTACGGCCGCTACGACGAGCTGCTGACGGCGTTGCGCGGCCCGGTGGTGTGCGCGTGCGTCGGCCCGGTGACGGCGGCGCCCCTCGAAGAAGCCGGGGTGCGCACGCGGCAACCGGACCGGCAGCGCCTGGGAGCGCTGGTGAAACTCCTGGTCACGACGCTCAGGGTGTAGCTGTCAACCGACTTGACGGCTTTCGGCCCGAGTTGTCCACATCGCGCCCGGCCATCCACAGATTCGCTGCGTCACCCATCCGGGATGGGGTGGGCCGATAGACTGGAGCAGGGCACGCCCCCCTGGGTGTGGCGGGGGAGTTTTGGTTGGCGGCGACGGGCAAAGCGCTGTCCTCAGTGGCATTGGTGGGGCGGCTGGTCCGGCGCCGTTGTGACGCCGAGGTCGTCGGAGCGGCCGGCCGCGAGCCGTGGCCACTGGGCGATGGGCCGGCCCGGCCCCGGTGTCCACGTGGGTGCGCCGGTGTCGGTCCGGACGTTCGTGCGGTCCTGTGGCCAGCCGTCCGGTGAGTCCTCCCAGGGCTCCTGGCGGCCGAAAACCGTCAGGTCCATCAGCGCGTAGCTGTAGTCCATCGCTTCCACCCCACGGCGTTTCGTCCAGTACGTCTCGAAGACGCGGTCGCCGTCGCGCAGGTAGCAGACCAGGTGGAACAGGCCGGCCTCGCGCCCGGCCAGCAGCGTGTCGAGCGACGGCTGCGCCGAGTACCAGGGCATGTGCCAGTCCATGAAGCCGCGGTAGCGCAGGCTTTCGGCGTACGACGTCCCGGCGTCGGCCGGGCCGGTGGAAACGTTGCGGCCCTGGGAGAACACCGCGTACGTGATGTCTCGGGAGTGCAGGTTGGCGAGTTCGGCGACCTGGTTGGTGTAGAACGTGCAGCCCTCGCACTGCTCCGCCGCGGGCCGGCCCGGGTTCCACATGAAGTAGTAGGCGATCAGCTGACGGCGTCCTTCGAACGCGTCCAGCAGCGTGACCGGCCCGTCCGGGCCGAGCAGCTCGAGGGTGGCGTCCACCTCGACCATGGGCAGCCGGCGGCGGGCCGCGGCGATCGCGTCGCCTTCGTGGGTGTGGGTCTTTTCCCTGGTGCGCAAGACATCCAGCTCGGCCTGGAACGTCTCGCGGTCGACGATGGTCATCAGGACTCCTTCAGCTTGGCGGTGAGCAGGACGACGCTCGCCAGGGTGACGACCACCGCCACGCCCAGCGCGAGGTGGATGCCGGTCAGCTCGGCGGTCTGCGTCGCGGCGACGGCGCTGAGGACCGGGATGCCGACGGTGATGCCGACCTGCTGCGTCATCGACGTCAGCCCGGTGGCCAGGCCCTGCTCCTCGTCGGGCAGCCCGGACGTCGCGGTCACGGTGTACGCCACGATCGCGGCGACGTGCCCGAAGAACCCGATGAACAGGGCAGGCAGCAGGATCAGCAGGGCACCGCGGCCGGGGCCGAGGAACAGCAGCGGCACGGTCGCCAGCGCCTCGACGGTCAGCCCGGCGGTCAGCAGGACGCGGCTGCCGAAGCGGCCGATCGCGCGCCCGGCGAGCACGCCCGCGGCCACCGACGCCAGGCCCGGCACGCCGAAGACCAGGCCGGTCGCCCACGGCGAAAGCCCCAGGATCCGCTGCAGGTAGAGGGTCGTCAGGAAGATCACCGCGGGTTCCACCGCGAACAGCACCAGCCCGGCGAAGTTGCCCCACTTGACCGTGCGGCGGGCGAGGATCCGCGGCGGCACGAGCGGCGCGGGCGAGCGCTGTTCGATCAGCCAGAAGGCGGCCAGCAGCACCACACCGACGGCGGCGGCGAGCACGCTCTTGTCGATCACGGCGTAGACCAGCGCCAGCAGGCCACCGCTGACCGTCAACGCGCCGGGCAGGTCCGGTCGCGCCCGGCCGGCCACGGTCGACTCGGGGACGAGGAACGGCGTCGCGACCAGGATGGCGACGGCCACCGGGACGTTCATGAAGAACGCCGCGCGCCAGCTCAGCAGGCCGACGAGAGCGCCGCCGACCAGCGCGCCGACGGTGAAGCCGCCGGAGAGCAGGGCGCCGTTGAGGCCGAGGACGCGGTCCCGCGACCGGCCTTCGGCGAACGTCGTGGTCAGCAGCGACAACGCCGAGGGCAGCGTCATCGCGGTGGCGAAGCCCTGCAACGCGCGGGCCGTCAGCAGCAGCTCCGGCGTCGTGGCGAGGCCGCCCAGCAGCGACGCCGCGGCCAGCAGGGCCATGCCGGACCGGAACAGCCGCCGGCGGCCGAACAGGTCCCCGAGGCCGCCGCAGACCAGGGTGAAGCCGGCGGCGGGCAGGACGAACGCCGTGCTGACCCACGGCAACGACGTCAGGTCCAGCCCGACGCCCGCGCCGACCTGCGGCAACGCGACGTTCAGGATCGAGAAGTCGATCGACAGGAGGAAGCCGGCACCGAGCAGCACGGCCAGGACGGCGCGCTGTCTCGGCGTGAAACGGGCAGGGGGTAGCGCAACGACGGACATGGGGGTTCTCCTTGAGGGGAAGTCAGTCCTGCTCGGCGGCCTCCGCGAGGCGCTTGATCTTGGCCAGCCGGCGATCCCAGTCGGCGGCGAGCGAGGTCATCCAGCGGGCCGTCGCGTCCAGGGCTTCGGAACGCACGGCGTAGCGGACCTCGCGGCCGATCTTCACGCTGCCGACCAGCCCGGCCGAGTCGAGGACGGTGAGGTGCTTGACGATCGCCTGGCGCGACACGGGGAGGCCGCCGGCCAGGGTCGTCGCGGTGGCCTGGCCGTGGGCGGCGAGCAGGTCCAGCAGCTGACGACGGGTCGGATCGGCCAGTGCGGCCAGGACGCCGTCGACGACGTCGTGAGCCATCATTCGGCGCGGGCGGCGAGGGTGGTGAAGCACTGCTCCCAACCGCCGGTGTGGTCCTTGACGACGTTGCGGCGGTTCTCGTCGGACGTCGGCAGGGTGGCGAAGCCGCTCTCGACAACGCGCAGGCGGGTGCCGTCGCCCTCGGGGGTCAGGGTGAACTCGACGAGCGTCGAGTTGTCCTCACGCAGCTCCTCGCCGGGGAACGCGCTGACCCAGCGGTAGGCGAGGTAGTGCGGCGGGTCGACCTTCTCGACGCGCAGCGGGAACTCGCCGTGCTCCGAGTGCGTGACGACCAGGGTCTGGCCTTCTTCGGCCATGGTGCCCTGGATGGTTTCGTCGTCGGTCGCCCAGAAACCGGGCTCGGCCACCAGCGGCCAGACCTTGGCCGGCTTCGCGGCGATCACGATCTCGCGTTCGATGCTGTCGGTGCTCATGCGCACTCCTTCGTCGTCTCATGTGCAATGCCACAGTTGCACATGACGGAGTGCGGTGCAACCCCAGGGTTGCACTTACGGCGTCAGTCCTCGGGGAGCTCGCCCGCTTCCACCGCGCGGAACGACTCCCGGCTCGCGGCTTCTTCGCTCATCCCGAGCCGCCAGTAGCCCGTGAAGCAGATCCGCCGCTTGTCGACGTCGCGCTCCCGCACGAGATGCCGGCGCACGAGCTTCACCACGCCCGCTTCGCCCGACACCCACGCATACGGCGTCCCGTTGGGGAAGGTCGCCGCGCGGACCGCCTCCAGCAACGCCTCGCCGTGCGGCCGCGCGCCGCGGACCAGCCAGTGGACTTCGACCGCTCCGCGCGTCTCGAACGTCTGACGCTCTTCGCGCCCGGAGACCTCGATGTACGCCGAAAGCCGCGCGCCGGCCGGGAGCTGCTCGATGATCGCGCCGATCGCGGGCAACGCCGTCTCGTCGCCGGTCAGCAGCTGCCAATCGGTGCCGGCCGGGACGTCGTAGAGGCCGTGCGGGCCCAGGAACGCGACGCGGTCGCCCGGTGTGACGCGGGACGCCCACGCCGAGGCCGGGCCGGTGTCGCCGTGCAGCACGAAGTCGACGTCGATCTCGGCGAAGCGCGGCCGGTGCGCACGCACGGTGTACGTCCGCATCGGCGGCCGGACGCCGTCCGGCATCGCGAGGTACGTGCGATACCACGACAGGACGTCGGAGCCGGTGTCCGGCAGGTTCGGCGTCTCCTGGCCGGGGAGCGGGAAGAAGACCTTGACGTACTGGTCCGGCGCCCCGGCGGGCACCTCGGCGAAGGTCGCCGCCTCGAACGTCACGCGCACCGTGTGCGGCGTGATCGGCCGGACCATCCTCACGCGGGCCCGGTGGTACGTCAGTGCCGGTCGCTCCACCTGCGTCGTCATTAGGCGAGGCTAACCTAATTCATAGGCGTCAGAACAGCCCTCCCGGCTCGGAATCCGCGGCACCTTCCGGTTGCCAACGGTATTTCCGCAGGTCGACGCGCTGGCCGTCGGCCAGTACGCCTTCCGCGCGCAGTCGTTCGAGCTGGTCGTGGACCAGGTGCGGCGCCGGGGTGCCGTTGGCGCGCAGGATCCGGTGCCACGGCAGGTCGTGCCCGTCCTCGGCGAGGATCGCGCCGACCATCCGCGGTGAGGGCGCGCCGGAGAGCGCCGCGATGTCGCCGTACGTCGCGACCGTGCCGGCCGGCACCGACTCGATGATCTCCCGCACCCGCTCGTGCAGAACGTCGTCCATGCCCCCACTCTGCCGCACGGGTACGACACTTTCCGATGCCGCCCGTCGCACGGGCGGTGACCTTCACCGGACACGCCCGCGCTTAGGTGTGCCGGTGCGACGCCCGTTACTCCGGACGTGGTTCCATCGCGGGGTGAACGGCAGGCGAACGGGACCGGCGAACGCGCGGCTGGTGCGCCCGCCGATCGCCGAGGCGCCCACGTTCACCTGGGATTCCGGCGCTCGGCGCGTACTGTCCGCACCCGGGGGTTTCCTGCGGGTGCTCGGCGGGCCCGGCACCGGGAAGACGACGCTGCTGGCGTCGGCCGCGACCCGCCGCATCGCCGAGGGCGCCGACCCGGAGAGCGTGCTGGTGCTGACCACCTCGCGCAAGGCCGCGGACGCGCTGCGGGCCGACATCACCCGCAGCCTCACCGCCGACCCCGACCTGGCGCGGCCGCTGCCCCGTACTGTCCGCGAGCCGCTCGTCCGGACCGTCCACTCGTACGCGTATTCGCTGCTGCGGCTGGAAGCGATGGGCGCGGAGCTCCCGGCGCCGCGGCTGCTCGCCGGCGCCGAACAGGACGTCGTCGTCCGCGAGCTGCTCGCCGGCGACCTCGACGAGGGCGCCGAGAACTGGCCGGAGCAGCTGCGCCCGGCGCTCATCGTGCCCGGGTTCGCCGAGGAGGTGCGCGACCTGCTGATGCGCGCGGCCGAGCGCGGGCTCGGGCCGGCGGACCTCGCCGAGCTGGGCCGCCGCCGCGGGCGCGAGGAGTGGCTCGCCGCCGGGCTCTTCTGGGCTCAGTACGAAGAGGTCACGCAGCTGCAGGGCGCGGGCGGCAACGCGCTGGGCGTCGCGAGCGCGCCCGCCCTCGACGCCGCCGAGCTGGTCACCTCCGCGCTGCTCGCGCTGGAGGACGACGACGAGCTGCGCGAACGGGAGCGCACGCGCGTGCGGCACCTGTTCGTCGACGACGCCCACCACCTCGACCCGCTGCAGACCAGCCTGGTCCGGATGATCGGGCACACCGCGGCCGAGTTCGTCGTCGCCGGCGACCCCGACCAGAACGTGTATTCCTTCCGCGGCGCCGACGCGAGCCTGTTCGCCGACGCCGACCCGGACGGCAGCCGCACGATCACGCTGACGACGTCGCACCGGCTCGCCCCGGCGGTGCGGCTGGCGGTCGCGAAGATCGGCGCGACGCTGCCCGGGCTGTCCCAGCACCGCAAGATCGTCCCGCCCGCCGGGGCCACCGGCGGCAACGTCCGCGTGCGCGTGATGCCGACGCCCGCCGCCGAGGCGAGCTGGATCGCCGATCAGCTCCGGCGCGCGCACCTCGTCGACGGCGTGCCGTGGTCGGAGATCGCGGTGCTCGTCCGGTCGCCGGCGCGGACCTTCCTGGTGCTGCAACGCGCTTTGCGCGCGGCCGGCGTCCCGATCGGGTCGGCCACCGAGGAACTGCCGCTGGCGCGTCAGCCCGCGGTGCGGCCGCTGCTGGCCGTGCTGAAACTCGCGCCCTCGCCGGACCTGCTCGACATCGACCTCGCCGAGATGCTGCTGTCGTCGTCCCTCGGCGGCGCGGACCCCCTGGCGTTGCGGCGGCTCCGGCGCGGCCTGCGCCGGCTGGAGCTGGCCGGCGGCGGGCAGCGCTCGAGTGACGACCTGCTCGTGGAAGCGTTGCGCGGCGGGGACATCCTCATCGGGCTGGGTGACGCCGAGGCCGAGCCGGTGCGGCGCGTCGGCGGCCTGCTGCGCGTCACGCACCAGGCCGTCGCCCGCGGGGACGGCGTCGAGCAGGTGCTGTGGGAGCTGTGGAACGAGAGCGGCCTGCAGGAGAAGCTGCTGAAGCAGACCGAGCGTGGCGGTTCGCTGGGCGCGCAGGCCGACCGCGACCTCGACGCCGTCGTCGCGCTGTTCGACGCGGCCGGCCGGTACGTCGACCGGCTGCCCCGCTCCAGCGTCGCGTCCTTCGCGGATTACCTTGGCGCGCAACAGATCGCGGGCGACACGCTTGCGCCGGCCGCCGTCCCGGCCGACGGCGTCTCGCTGCTCACCGCGCACTCCGCCGCCGGTCGCGAGTGGACGGTCGTCGCCGTCGCCGGGGTCCAGGAAGGCGCCTGGCCGGACCTGCGGCTGCGTGGATCCGTGCTGGGCGTGGAACGGCTCAAGGACCTGATGTCCGGAGTGGATGATGACGCCGTCTCCCAGACCGCGCCGATCCTGGCCGAGGAACGGCGGCTGTTCTACCTCGCGATGAGCCGCGCGAAGGAGACGCTGCTGGTCACCGCGGTGTCCGGCGAGGACGAACAGCCGTCGCGCTTCCTCGACGACCTGGAGGAGAACGGCGCCGACGACGGCGGCCTCGACTCGCGGATGAAGCCGCCGGGCCGGTCGCTGGTGCTCGCCGAGCTGGTCGGGGACCTGCGCGAGGTCGTCTGCGACGACAAGGCCGACCCGGCGCGCCGGCGCCGCGCGGCCAAGCAGCTCGCGCGGCTGGCCGACGCCAAGGTCCCCGGCGCGCACCCGAGCACCTGGTACGGCCTGCTCCCGGCGTCCACCGACGAACCGGTGCACCCGCCGGGCGACCTGATCCGGATCTCACCGTCCACAGTGGAGATCCTGACGAAGTGCCCGCTGCGGTGGATGATCGAGCGGCACGGCGGGAGTGACCCGGCGCAGCTGGCCGCCGTCACCGGGACGCTGGTGCACGGGCTCGCGCAGGCCGTCGCGTCCGGCAGCACCGACGCCGAGCTGCAGGCCGCGCTGGACGACGCCTGGGTGCGCGTCGACGCGGGCGCGCCGTGGTTCTCGAAGCGGGAGCGCCGGCGGGTCGAGGGGATGCTGCAGAACTTCGTCACCTGGCTGGAGCGCAGCCGGGCGGAGCTGAAGGAAGCCGGCGTCGAGCAGGACATCGAGGTCGAGCTGCCGGCCGGGGGCGCCGACGAGGTCCGGGTGCTGCTGCGCGGCCGCGTCGACCGGGTGGAGCTGGACGCCGACGGGCGGCCGGTGATCGTCGACATCAAGACGGGCAAGGTCCCGGTGTCGGGCAAGGACGCGGAGGAGCACCCGCAGCTGGCCGCGTACCAGCTGGCGGTGCTGCTGGGCGCGATCGAGGGCCGCACGGAGGCGGGCGGCGCGCGGCTGGTGTACGTCGCGAAGGCCAACAACAAGACCGGCGCCACCGAGCGGTCGCAGCCGCCGATGGACGAGGTGGGCGGCAAGCAGTGGCTGGACCTGGTCCGCGGCGCGGCGGCGTCGGCGGCGGGCCCGGACTACCAGGCGCAGGAGAACGTGGACTGCGACCGCTGCCCGGCGCGCGGCTGCTGCCCGCTGCGCCCCGAGGGCAGGCAGGTACCGGGCCCATGACTTCGCGTGTGGTGGTCGTGAGTGGTAATGAGGGTTCTAACCCTCATTACCACTCACGAGCTCGCGAGGTGACCACATGAGCCCGCTGCTCATCGCGAACCCGGTCGAGCCCGCCGAACTCGCCGACGCCCTGGGTCTGCACCGGCCGACTCCCGAGCAGGCCACGGTCATTGCCGCACCCGTCGAACCGTCCCTTGTGGTCGCCGGCGCGGGCGCCGGGAAGACCGAGACGATGGCCGCGCGCGTGGTCTGGCTGGTGGCCAACGGGATCGTCAGCCCGGACCGCGTCCTCGGCCTCACGTTCACCCGCAAGGCCGCGCGTCAGCTCGGCGAACGCGTCCGCGCACGCTTGCGACGGCTCGCCGGATCCGGGCTGCTGGACCGGCTCGACCCGTCCGGCGGGCTGCGGTCCACTGTGGTCGCCGGCGAACCGACCGTGCTCACCTACCACGCCTACGCCGGCCGGCTGCTGTCCGAACACGGCCTCCGGCTGCCGGTGCAGCCCGGCGTCCGGCTGCTGTCGGAGACGTCGTCGTGGCAGCTCGCGCACCGCGTGGTGTCCACTTGGGACAACGAGCTGGACACCGATCGCGTCCCGCCGACGGTCACCGCCGACGTACTGGCCCTGGCCGGCGAACTCGGCGAGCACCTGGTGTCCACAGAGGAACTGGCCGACTACACGTCGTGGATGTGCCAGGTCATCGAGAACGCCCCGCGTGCCAAGGGACAGCGGGCCGCGTTGCCGCAGAAGCTCACCGAAATCATGGCGGCGCAGCACTTCCGGCTCGCGCTGCTGCCGCTCGTCGAGGCCTACCACCGGCGCAAGCGCAACGAGGGCGCGCTGGACTTCGCCGACCAGATGTCGCTGGCCGCGCAGCTGGCGAGCGAGTACCCGTCGGTCGTGCGCGGCGAGCGGGAGCGGTTCGGCTCGGTGCTGCTCGACGAGTACCAGGACACCGGGCACGCCCAGCGCGTGCTGCTGCGGGCGCTGTTCGGCGGCGTCGAGAACCCGCCGATGCCGGTCACCGCCGTCGGCGACCCGGCCCAGGCGATCTACGGCTGGCGCGGCGCCAGCGCGGCCAACCTGCCGCGGTTCACCACGGACTTCCCGCGCTTTGACGGCGAGCGCTTGGTGCCCGCCCGTGATTTCGGGCTGCTGACCAGTTTCCGCAACCCGCCGGAGATCCTCGACCTCGCCAACGCGATCGCCGAGCCGCTGCGGGCACGCGGCCTCGGCGTCGAACGGCTGCGGGCGCGCGAGGGCGCCGGCCCCGCGGACATCGCGTGCGCGCTGCTGCCGGACGTCCGCGCCGAGCGCGAGTGGGTGGCCGACGCGCTGGCCCGGCGCTGGTACGCCGTGCAGGAGCAGACCGGCAAGCCGCCGACCGCGGCCGTGCTGGTGCGCCGTCGGGCCGACATGGCCCCGATCGCCGCCGAGCTGCGGGCGCGCGGGCTGCCGGTCGAGGTCGTCGGCCTCGGCGGGCTGCTGGACGAACCCGAGGTCGCGGACCTCGTCTCGACGTTGCGCGTGCTCGCCGACCCGCTCTCCGGCAGTGCGGCGGCGCGGCTGCTGACCGGCGCGCGCTGGCGGCTCGCGGCCGCCGACGTCGCGGCGTTGTGGCGGCGCGCGGGGGAGCTGTCGAGTCCCGAGAAGTCGGACGGTCCCGAGCTGGTCGTGGAGCGCGTCGAGCAGGCCGGGCTGATCGACGCGATCGACGAACCCGGCTCGCCGGAACGGTATTCGGAAGAGGGCTACAAGCGGATCCGGCGCGTCGGCTGGGAGCTGGCCGCGTTGCGGCGGCGGCTGGACCAGTCGCTGCCGGAGCTCGTCGCCGACGTCGAACGCACGCTGCTGCTGGACGTGGAGTCGCTGGCGCGTCCGGGATCGGCGGGGCGGGCACACCTGGACGCGTTCGCCGAAGTCGTCACCGATTACGCCGAGACGGCGCCGACGGCGACCCTGTTGTCCTTTGTGGACTACCTGAACACCGCGGCGCACGCCGAAGACGGGCTCACCCCGGGTGAGGTCGAGGTGGTGCCGGATCGGGTGCAGGTGCTCACCGTGCACTCGGCGAAGGGCCTCGAGTGGGAGGTCGTCGCCGTGCCGCACCTGGTGCAGGACGTCTTCCCGGGTCGGCGGCGGTCGTCGTCGTGGCTGCGGACGGCGACGTCGCTGCCCGCGGCGTTGCGCGGCGACGCCCAGGACCTGCCCGAGCTGCGGATCGCCGACGGCTACGACCGCAAGGAAGTCCAAGAAGGACTCGAGCTGCACGAGGCGGGGTTCGTCGAGCGGGAGCAGTCGGAGGAACGGCGGCTCTGCTACGTCGCGCTGACGCGGTCGGAGCACGCGCTGATCGTCTCGGGGCACTGGTGGAACGAGAGCAGCAGCCGGGCGAAGGGGCCGTCGGAGTTCCTGACGGAGATCGCCGGTGTCATCCGGGAATCAGGCGTCGGGCAGCTCGGCGACTGGGCGCCGGAGCCCGGGCCGGACGACGAGAACCCGCTGGTCTCGGACTCGCGGAAGGCCCGCTGGCCGATCGACCCGCTGGCCGACCGCCGCACCGGCGTCCAAGGTGGAGTGGACCTGGTTTTCGAGGCGCTGTCGGCGTCTTCGGAGGAAGAAGCGTCCGAAGAGGACGATCCCGACGGCTGGCTCACCGACACCGACGTCCTGCTGGAGGAGTGGGCGCGCAAGGACGACCAGATCAAGCGGGTCCCGTTGCCGTCCCGGCTTTCGGTGAGCCAGCTGGTCGCGCTGGCCGAGGACTCCGCGCAGCTCGCGACGGACCTGCGACGGCCGTTGCCGATGGCGCCCAACAGTTTCGCCCGCCGCGGCACGGAGTTCCACAGCTGGCTGGAGCGCCGCTTCGGCGGCGACCAGCTCATCGAGATCGACGACCTCCCGGGCGCCGCCGACTTCGCCGAGATCCCGGACCCCGGCCTCGAAGAGCTGCAGACGCAGTTCGACAAGAGCGAGTGGGCCGCGCGCGTTCCGCACGCCGTCGAGATCACGTTCTCGGCCGACGTCGAGGGCATCACCCTGCGCGGCCGCATGGACGCCGTCTTCTGGAATCCGGACGGCTATTGGGAAGTGGTCGACTGGAAGACGGGTTCGGTCCCGCCGAAGTCCCGGCAGGCGGTGCTGTCGGTCCAGCTGGCGGCCTACCGGATGGCCTGGGCGGCGCTGAAGAACGTCCCGGTGGAGCAGGTCCGCGCGGCGTTCCACTACGTCCGCGCCAACCACACGATCCGCCCGGCCGACCTCCTGGACGCCGAAGGCATCCGCAGCCTGCTCCGCAACCTCCCCGAGTCGTGACGGAAACCGTAACCCGCGTGATCAGAGCCGGAACCACCGTGATTGGGGCCGTAACTCGCGACTTACGGCTTCAATCACACGGGATACGGGCCCAATCACGTGAGTTCCGGCTCGAAACACGCGGGTTACGCGGCGTCGCGGACCTTCAGGGCCCACGCGATCAGCGGCCACTGCAGCGGCAGCCGGCCCCACGCGATCGCGCGCTGCGGCAGCGGGGCCCGGCGCGCGTCGACCGCCATCTTCACGTTGCCCGGGAAGACGCCCAGGAACAGCAGGGCCGCCGCCAGGGCGCCCAGGCGGCGGGTGCGCGGGACCGCCACCGCGGCCGCCACGGCCAGCTCGGCGACGCCCGAGCCGTACGTCCACGCCCGGCGTGAGCCCGGGAGCGAACGGGGGATCAGGCCGTCGAACGGCTTCGGGACCGCGAAGTGCAGGGCGCCCATGAAACCCAGCGCACCTGCCATGACGTGCGCGGGCCGTTGTGAAGTAGCCATCGGCTCATCGTTCCACGCGGCGGGCCGCCGCCCGGTTCGGCTATCCTCCGGGCGTGAGTGACGCTCGACACCTGCCTGCGGGAGCCAGTGCATGAGGGCCCTGAGGCGGCTGCCGCTCGGCAGTCTCACCGATCGGCCCGACCACGAGCTCGTCGGCGTCCTGCGGATGCCCGAGCTGACGGTCAGCCCCCTTCGCTCCATCATGAAGCGGGTCATCGGCGCGACCCTGGCGCTGCTGCTGACGGTGATCATCGTCTACGTCGACCGCGACGGGTACCGCGACGCCAACGGAGACGGCCTGTCCCTGCTGGACAGCCTCTACTACGCGACCGTCTCGCTCTCGACCACCGGCTACGGCGACATCGCGCCCGCCACGTCGTCCGCCCGCCTGGTGAACGTGCTGGTGATCACCCCGTTGCGGGTGCTCTTCCTCATCGTCCTGGTCGGGACCACCCTGGAAGTGCTCACCGAGCGCTCCCGGCAGGCGTTCAAGATCCAGAAGTGGAGGACGAAGGTGCGCGACCACACGGTTGTCGTCGGGTTCGGCACCAAGGGCCGGTCCGCCGTCAACGCGCTGCTCGGCGACGAGAGCGTCGCCCCGGGCCAGGTTGTCGTCGTCGACACCGACCAGCAGGCCCTCGACGCCGCGAGCGCGCTCGGCCTGGTCGCCGTGCACGGCTCGGCCACCCGGTCCGACGTGCTGCGCGTCGCCGCCGTGCAGCACGCGCGCGCGGTCGTCGTCGCCCCGAACCGCGACGACACGGCGGTGCTCGTCACGCTCACCGCCCGCGAGCTCGCCCCGAAGGCGCACATCGTGGCGTCGGTGCGGGAGGCGGAGAACGTCCACCTGCTGAAGCAGTCCGGCGCCGACCAGGTCGTCGTCTCCAGCGAGACGGCCGGGCGGCTGCTCGGCATGGCGACGTCGACGCCGCTGGTCGTGGACATCATGGAGGACCTGCTCACCCCGGAGTCCGGGCTGGCCATCGCCGAACGCGCGGTCGAGCCTTCGGAGGAGGGCGGGTCGCCGCGGCACCTGTCGGACCTCGTCCTCGGCCTGGTCCGCGACGGCGTCCTCTACCGCGTCGACTCCCCGCAGGCCGACGCCATCGAGCCCGGCGACAAGCTGCTCTACGTCAAGAAGGTGACGCAGACGGAGAAGATCGAGCGGTAGGTCCGGTTCGCCCGGCCGACCTGCGGAGCCGAGACCGTGCCGCCTGGGTTTTGCCCGCGGGATCTGGAACCATGACCGGGTGCCCCCGCGACCCCTCGCCCTGAAGTGGCCCTCGGTGGCGATCCCCGCCGCGGCGGGCGTGCTCGTCGTCCTGCTGGCCTGGCTGGCCGGGCCCGGGCTGCTCGGGATCAGCAACGACGACCTCGGCGCACCGGTGTCGGCCGAGGTCACCAAGCCCGCACCGTGCGACCGCCTGGACCCCGTCGAGACCGTCCGGTTCACCGTCGCCGGCAAGACCCACGAGGGCACGCTCAACGGCTGCGGCCACGGCCAGAACGAGCGCGTCGACGTCGGCGTCCCGGAGGAGCTCCCGGACCAGGGCACGGTCGCCGTCCAGGTGGCGGACACGTCGGCCGGCGCGTCGGACGCGCGGCGCCCGCTCGGGCTCGCGCTGCTGGTGTTCGCCTGCTTCTCGGGCGGGATCTTCGTCTACACCTGGCTGCGGCTGCCGCCGAAACCGAAGGCCGCCAAGCCCGCGAAGGTCAGCTGACTTCGGACGACGGCGCCGCGAAGGTGTTGCAGTCGGAGATCCGGTTGCTCGTCGCGCCCGCCCGCCACCACGACGCGTAGTGCGCGTTGGTGCCGTGGTCGTGGCTGCGGGAGGTGTTGTCGCCGCGGGTCTCCTGGTCGTTCCAGGCCTTGTTGTACATGTCGCGGTTGATCGTGCCGCCCTGGTCGACGTGCGCGCCGAGGAACATTCCGGAGAAGCACTGGGCCTGCAGTTCCTTGCGCCGCGACATCTCGAGCCCGGCGGGGCTGTTCTGGCCGGCCTCGTAGATCTTCTGCCAGGCCGCGTCCATCAGCCCGGCGACCTCCTGGACGTGGTGGCCGTACTCGTGGGCGAACAGGGCCAGGTAGACGCCGGGGTTGTTGCCGTACTGGTCGGTCTGCAGCCCGCGGAAGGGCACGTACAGGTTGTTCTCGCAGTAGTACGCGGCGGTCGCGATGCCGACCTGGATGGTGCCGCATTCGGTCTCGAAGCTCGCGCCGGTCGGGAAGTGCAGCGCCGGCGGCGTGAACGGCAGGCCGTAGGCGGTGAGGAACGGGCCCCACGCCGCGTCCAGGCACTTGCTGGCGGCGGTGAAGAACGCTTCCGCGCCCGCCTGGGTGCTCTGCCAGGCCGGCAGCGTGCAGACGCGGTTCTGCAGCCCGGCGTTCGGGTCCTGCAGGATCGGGTGGTCGGCCAGCTTGAGGACCTTCTGCGGGCCGGTCGCGCTCGGCGTGGACAGCTCGGTCGACGGGCCGGGCGACGCCGACGCCGGGGCACCCGCGCCCCCGGGGAGCTGCGAAGGGACGTCCTGGGACGACGGCGTGTCGCGGTAGGCCGGGTTCGCGAGCGGCGTGTCCTGGCGGTTGAGCGCCACGATGGCGACCAGCCCGAGCACCAGCACGGCCACGGCGCCGAGGCACACCCCGATCACGGCGGCCGGCGAACGACGTCGCGGCGCGGCGGGCACGGTGTGCGGGTGACCCAGCCACGCGGGAGCCGGTTGCGCATCCGGCACCGGCGGCGGCTGGACGGAACCGCCGGGCGGTACCTGGCCGTGGGGCGGTTGCGTCATCTAGGCAGTCCCGAAGGGTCTCGGTACGGACCGGGGGTACCCGATCCCGGCGTTCAGCCTACCGGGGGAACGGTGCCTCCCGCACCCGTCCGTGTGCGCAGGGTCGCGGCGCACCGACGTCACCCCAGGTCTGGCCGGGTGCAACCCGCTCTGAGAGAGTGTCCGCAAGCAGGTACCGCAGGCGAGGGGCTTCGATGACAGAGACCGGTGGCGCGTCCGGCGAAGAGGGCGCCGACACGCCGACACCGAGCCAGGGCTTGCCCCGGGCTCACGCTCCTGGATCGGGTGAGGCGAAGCCACCGGAAAGTCACGATCAGTCACCGCCGACGCCGCCGACCGGCTGGCAGGCCCCGGACCCGCGCGGTGCGCAGCCGCCGCCCGGGTGGCAGCCGCAGACCCCGCCGCAGATGCCCTACGGCGGACCGCCGCCGCAGTACCCGCAGTTCCCGCAGCAGCGCGCCTTCAGCCCGCACGGGCTGGGCAAGCCCGGTGTGATCGCGCTGCGCCCGCTCAACATCGGCGACATCCTCGACGGCTCGATCACCGCGATCCGCCGGCACCCGCTGCTCATCCTGGGCGTCGGCGCGGTGCTGGCGGTGATCTCGGCCGCGATCACCTTCCTCGTGCAGAAGTTCCTCTTCGCCGACCTGGACGAGCTGACCTCGGTCGCCGCGCTCGGCCCGGGCGCGACCGAGGCGGAGGCGCGGGACGCCGTGTTCGGCGTGTTCGGCGACGTGTTCCTGGTGCTCCTGCCGACGGCGGCGCTCACGACACTGCTGACGACCCTGCTCAACGGGTTCCTCGCCGCCGTCATGGGCCGCGCCGCACTCGGGCGCGAAGTGACCTTCTCGATCGCGTGGGCCGAGGTTCAGCCCCGGCTGCTGCCGCTGCTGGGCATCGGGCTCGTCTATTCGGTGGTCACGACGATCGGCCTGATGCTCTGCATCGTCCCCGGCGTGCTCGCCTACGTGTTCTGGGCGCTGGCCAGCGCGGCGCTGATCCTGGAACGCGGCACGTTCAAGCAGGCGTTCTCCCGCTCGGTCAAGCTCGTCAGGGGCTCGTTCTGGCGCGTGCTCGGCATCCTGGCGCTGGCCTGGATCATCGAGTACCTGTTCAACAACATCATCCAGCTGCCGTTCACCCTCGGCACCGGCGTCTTCCAGCAGGTGCTGAACCCGTCGGCCGCGGCGGTCGTGCCGAGCACCGGCGACCTGCTGCTGGCGTCGGTCGGCCAGGTCATCTCCGGCACCATCGCGACGCCGTTCGTCGCGCTGGTCACCGTGATCATCTACCTGGACCAGCGGATGCGCCGCGAGGGCATGGACATCGAGCTGGCCCGCGCCGCCGGGGTGACGCCGCCGCAGGCATGGTGACGTCGCTGTGGTTTCTGGGGCCGAGCCCCAGACCCCAGCCGGGGGACAAGCCCCCCTGGACCCCCCAACAGCGCTGGGTGACCGACGTCCCGGTCGACATCGACCGGGACACCGCGCGCCGCGCCGCGCAGGAGGAGCTGAGCGACCCGAAGTACCAGCAGGCGCGCCCGAGTGTGCTGCAGCAGGTCGCGCAGTGGCTCGGCGAGCAGCTGGAGAAGCTGCTGAACGGCCTGTCTTCGGTCGTCCCGGGCGGGATCTTCGGCCTGGTCCTGATCCTGGTGCTGCTGATCGTGCTCGTCGTCGTGATCCGGTTGCGCACCGGCAAGATCGCCCGCGCGGCCCGGGCGGACCGGCTGGTCTTCGACGGGAAGCGGCAGAGCGCCGACGACTACCGCCGCTCCGCCGCCGAGGCCGCGGCCGCCGGTCGCTACGACGACGCCGTCCGCGACCGCTTCCGGGCCCTCGTGCGGGCCCTGGAGGAACGCGCGCTGCTGGACGCCCGCTCCGGCCGGACGGCCGACGAAGCCGCCGCGGAGGCCGGGGTGCTGCTGCCGAACGTCGCGACCGAGTTGCGTCAAGGCGCGCGGCTGTTCGACGACGTCCACTACGGCGGCCGCGAAGGCACCGAAACCGCGTACCGCACGCTGACCGAGCTGGACGAGCGCTGCCGCCGGGAGCGGCCGGTGGTGATGGCGGCCTCGTGAGCACCTCCGTTTCGCCGGACGCGCGCCGGATCTGGCGCGGCTCCCGGATTCCGCTCGCCCTGCTCGCGCTGGTGGTCGCCGCCGGCGCGCTGCTGCTGCTCGGCCGTGGCGAGCAGACGCACGGCGCGCTCGAGCCCGGTTCCTACGAACCCGGCGGCGCGCACGCGCTCGCGAAGCTGCTGGCCGATCAAGGCGTCGACGTCCGGATCGCGCACACGATCGACGAGGCGGACGACGCGCTCGGCGAGAACACGACGTTGCTGGTCACCCAGCCGGACCTGGTGCCGGCGAAGCGCTTCGACGCGGCCCGGCGGCGCGCCGCCGACGTCGTCCTCGTGACGCCGGGAGCGCCGACGCTCAAGGACTCCCTGCCGCTGGTCCGGCCGGTCGGCCAGAACGACGTCGGCACGCTCAGCCCGCAGTGCACGGTCGCCGCCGCGGTCGCGGCCGGCGACGCCACGCTCGGCGGGATCGGTTACGCCGCACCGGGTGCGCGCTCGTGCTACCCCGGCGAGGACGGCGGCGGCACGCTGCTGCAGCTCGCCGACGCCGGCGGCACGACGACGTTGCTCGGCACGTCGGCGCCGCTGACCAACAGCCGGCTCGCCGACGAGGGCAACGCGGCGCTGAGCCTGCGCCTGCTCGGGCAGCACCCGAAGCTGGTCTGGTACCTGCCGTCGGCGACCGACCCGGCGCTGGACGACTCGCGGAAGTCGATCTTCGAGCTGATCCCGGACGGCTGGTACTTCGGCGCCGCGCAGGTGGGCATCGCGGTCGCGCTGCTGGCGCTGTGGCGGGCCCGGCGGCTCGGCCCGGTCGTCACCGAGCCGCTGCCGGTCGTCGTCCGCGCGGCCGAAACGGCGGAGGGCCGCGCCCGGCTGTACCGGCGTGCGAAGGCGGCGGACCACGCCGGCGAGACCCTGCGCGAGGCGGCGCGGTCCCGGCTGCGGACGACGCTGGGCCTGCCCCGCGACGCCGACGCGACGGCGTTGGTGACGTCGGTGAGCGAGCGCGCAGGCCGGCCCGCGAACGACGTCGGCGCCGTGCTGTACGGGCCGCCGGTGACCGGCGATCCCGCGCTGGTGCGGCTGGCCGGCGAACTGGACAGGGTGGAACGAGAGGTGGAGCGAACGTGAGCAGCGGTACCGAAGGGACGACCGGGGCCCGCGACGCGCTGATCGCGCTGCGCGCGGAGGTCGCGAAGGCCGTCGTCGGCAACGACGCCGCCGTCACCGGGCTGATCCTGGCCCTGCTCTGCAGGGGGCACGTGCTGCTCGAAGGCGTCCCCGGCGTCGCGAAGACGCTGCTGGTGCGGGCGCTCGCGGCGGCGCTGGACCTGGAGACCAAGCGGGTGCAGTTCACGCCGGACCTGATGCCCGGTGACGTCACCGGCTCGATCGTCTACGACGCGCACAGCGGCGAGTTCTCCTTCCGCGAGGGCCCGGTGTTCACGAACCTGCTGCTCGCCGACGAGATCAACCGGACGCCGCCGAAGACGCAGTCGTCGCTGCTGGAGGCGATGGAGGAGCGGCAGGTCTCCCTCGACGGCGAGTCGCGGCCGCTGCCCGACCCGTTCATCGTGATCGCCACCCAGAACCCGGTGGAGTACGAGGGCACGTACCCGCTGCCGGAGGCGCAGCTGGACCGGTTCCTGCTGAAGCTGACCATGCCGACGCCGTCGCGCGAGGACGAGATCGGCATCCTCTGGCGGCACGCGCAGGGCTTCGACCCGCGCAACCTCGCGGCGGCAGGCCTCAAGCCGGTCGCGGGGGCGGCGGAACTCGCCACCGCCCGCGAAGCCGTTTCGAAGGTCACCATCGGGCCCGAGGTGATCGGCTACGTCGTCGACCTCTGCCGGGCGACGCGACAGCTGCCGTCGGTGCGGATCGGCGTTTCTCCCCGTGGCGCCACGGCGCTGCTCGCGGTGACGCGCGCCTGGGCGTGGCTCGCCGGGCGCGACTACGCGACTCCGGACGACGTCAAGGCGCTGGCCCGGCCCGCGCTGCGGCACCGCCTGGACGTCCGGCCCGAGGCCGAGCTCGAAGGCGTCACCGCGGACGGCGTGCTGGACCGGGTGCTCGCGTCCGTGCCCGTGCCGCGCTGACATGGCCGTCACCGGAAGGCTCGGGCTGCTGGCGCTCTTCGGCGCGCTGGTGGTCGGGCTGCTCCTGCCGTCGCGGGCCGGCCTGCTGGCCGTCGGCGGGGTGCTGCTGGTGCTCGTCGTGGTGGATCTCGTGCTGGCCGGGAGCGTCCGGCCGCTGACGTTCGCGCGCTCCGGCGACACGTCGGTGCGGCTCGGGGAGCCGTGCGAGGTGACGCTGGTGGTGGCGAATCCCGGTGGCCGCGCGGTGCGCGGGCAGCTACGCGACGCGTGGCCGCCTTCGGCGGGTGCCGCCGACCGGCACGTCCTGCGCGTACCGGCGGGGGAGCGACGCGCTTTGGTGACTTCTCTGCGGCCGTCGCGGCGCGGTGACCGGCCGGCGGCGCGCGTGACGGTCCGCTCGGTCGGGCCGCTGGGGCTGGCGGCGCGGCAGGGTTCGCACGTGGTGCCGTGGACGGTCCGCGTGCTGCCGCCGTTCCACAGCCGCAAGCACCTGCCGTCGCGGCTCGCGCGGCTGCAGCAGCTCGACGGCCGCAACGCGGTGCTGATCCGCGGCCAGGGCACGGAGTTCGACTCGCTGCGCGAGTACGTGATCGGCGACGACGTCCGCTCGATCGACTGGCGGGCGACGGCCCGCGCGGCGGACGTGATGGTCCGGACCTGGCGCCCGGAACGCGACCGGCACGTGGTGCTGGTGCTGGACACCGGCCGCGTCTCGGCGGGCCGGGTCGGCGACGCCCCGCGCCTGGACGCGGCGATGGACGCGGCGCTGCTGCTGGCGGTGCTCGCCGCGAAGGCCGGCGACCGCGTCGACCTGCTGGCCTACGACCGCCGCCTGCGCGCGGCGGTGCAGGGTTCCTCGGGCGCGGCGTTGCTGACGTCGCTGGTCAACGCGATGGCGCCGCTGGAGCCGTCGCTGATCGAGACGGACGCGCGCGGGATGGTCGCCGAGATCCTGCGGCGCACCCGGCGTCGCGCGCTGGTGGTGCTGCTGACGGGGTTGGACGCGGCGCCGCTGGAGGAGGGGTTGTTCCCGGTGCTGAGCTCGCTGACGTCGCGGCACGAGCTGGTGATCGCGTCGGTCGCGGACCCGCGGGTCGCGGAGATGCTGGCGGGGCGCGGCGACGCGGAAGCCGTGTACGACGCGGCGGCGGCGTCGCGGACCATGGCGGAACGCAACCGCGTGACGGAACGCTTGGCGCGCCACGGGGTCAGCGTCGTCGACGCGGTCCCGGAGGAGCTGCCGCCCGCCCTGGCGGACCGCTACCTGGCACTGAAGGCCGCGGGCCGGCTTTAGGGAGTCGTGAGTGGTAATGCGGGTTAGAACCCGCATTACCACTCACGAGTGGCTGCGGTGGTGCCTGGCTCGCCGGACTGTTAAGCCCGGAGGATGCGAAAGCTTTTCGTGGGATGCCTGGTCCTGGCCGCCGCGTCGATCCCCGTGCCCGCGTCGGCCGACGACGGCGCGCCCGTCTACCTCGCCGACGGCGGGGGCACGCTCTCGCTCGCGGCCGCCGGCGGCAAGCCCGTGCTCGCGGACGCCAAGGACCCGAACGCCAAGTGGGCGTACGACAAGACGTCCCAGCACTTCAAGAGCGTCCCAAGTGGACAGTGCCTCACTGCGGCCAGCCCGGTCGACGGCGTCGCGGTGACGCTCGCCGCCTGTGACGACAAGGACAAGCACCAGGCCTGGCGGCGCGTGGCGGGGCTGCCGGGGCTCGTCGAGATCACGAACGTCGCCACCGCGCGCTGCCTCACCGCGGAAGGCGCCGTCGCGGGCGCCCGGCTGTACCAGGAAGTCTGCTCCCTGACCGGAATCCCGAACACCTGGGCCGCGGGCGGGCGCACCCTCGCCATCCTGTCCGGCAACGGCCAGCGCCTCGCGACGAAGGACCCGGGCGCGCCGTTCGTCGTCCGGGTGATCGGCGAGAACGGCCAGCCGGCGCCGGACGTCCCGGTCAGCTTCTACGTCCGCGCGGCCCGTCCGAAGAACCTCCTGGTCTTCGAAGGCGGCAGCGACACGGCGACCGCGAAGACGGGCGCCGACGGCTCGGCGTCGAGCCCCAAACTGACGTTGACCGAGCAAGGTGAGTTCGAGGCCCGGTTCGTCGGAACCGCCGGGATGGACGACGGATCGTCCATCGCCTTCGAGGGTTCGTGCTTATGCTGACTCGGGCAGCGCGTCGCCGATGTCGCGCGCTTCGAGGTCGCCGACTTCGCCTTCGCGGGCGGCGCGGCGGCCGAGCGTGAAGACGTAGACCAGGAACGCCACCTCGACCACGACGCCGATCCCGACGCGGACCCACGTCGGCCAGCCCGACGGCGTCACGAACGCCTCGATGACGCCCGACACGAACAGCACGCACGCCAGCCCGAGCGCCATCACCACGACCGACCGGCCCTGCTCGCCCAGCGCCGCGGTGCGCGATCGGCGTCCGGGGTCGATCACCGTCCAGCCGAGCCGCAACCCGGCGCCCGCCGCGATGAACACCGCCGTCAGCTCCAGGAGACCGTGGGGCAGCAGCAGGCCGATCATCACGTCGGCGCGGCCCGCGGCGCTCATCGCGCCGATGATCACGCCGGCGTTGAGCGCGTTCATCCAGAGCGCGCCGATCACCGGCAGGCCCAGCGCGACGCCGAGGAACAGGCAGGTCGCCGCCACCCAGGCGTTGTTCGTCCAGACGCGCGCGGCGAACGACGTCGCCGGGCCGGTCGAGTAGTAGGTCTCGGCTTCGCCGCCCGGCTTGGTCAGCTGGTTCAGCTCGTCCGGCGTCGCGATCGACGCGCGCACGTGCGGGTCGCCCGAAACCCACACCGCGATCACCACCATCACCGCGATCGACGCCAGCGCGGCCGGGATCCACCAGCGCCGTGACAGGTAGACGGCGGCCGGGAAGCGGCGCGTGAAGAACAGCGCGACCTCGCGCCACGCCGGGTTGTGCGACCCCGAGATCGCGCTGCGGCCGCGCGCGACCAGCCCGGACAGCCGTCCGAGCAGCGCCGGGTCGGGGGCCACCGAGCGGACGATCGAGAGGTGCGTCGCCGTGCGCTGGTAGAGCGTCACCAGCTCGTCGGCCTCCGCGCCGGTGAGCTTCCCGCCGCGGCGGCTGAGCTCGCCGAGCCGGTGCCACTCCGCCGAGTGCGCCGCGACGAAGACGTCCACATCCACCCGGTCACCCTATCCGTCGATACGCTGGCCCGGTGCACGAGGAATCCGAGCTGGTCACCGGCGAAGCCGTCGTCCTTGACCTGCACGTGGCCAAGCTCGCCAGCCGCGCCCTGGCGATGGCGCTCGACGTCGTCGTGCAGTTCGCGCTGCTGCTCGGCGCGGTCTTCGTGATGACGCTGGCCGTCCCGGCCGGCGACGGCTCGCTCGCGCTGACCCTCTTCCTCGTGTTCCTGGTGCTGGTGATGGTCGGCTACCCGGTGCTGTTCGAGACGCTCTCGCGAGGCCGCTCGCTGGGCAAGATGGCGGTCGGCCTGCGCGTGGTGCGCGTCGACGGCGGCCCGATCCGCTTCCGGCACGCCCTGACCCGCGGGCTCGCCGGGTTCGTCGTGGACTTCTGGACGCTCGGGCTGTTCGGCGCGGTCGCGGTGATCGTGTCGCTGTGCTCGTCCGACGGCCGCCGCGTCGGCGACTTCCTGGCCGGGACGCTCGTGGTGCGCGAACGCGTGCCGGAGAGCGCCGGCTACCCGGCGATCGGCATGCCGCCGGGCCTCGAGAGCTGGGCGTCCCAGCTCGACCTGACCCGGCTGCCGGACGGCCTCGCGCTGGCGAGCCGCCAGTTCCTTGCCCGGTTCAACGAGCTGCGCCCGGAGGCCTCGCACGCGCTCGGCTGGGGGCTCGCACAGCAGGTCGGCAACGCGCTGGGCACGCCGGTGCCGCCCGGGGTGCCGCCGTGGGCGTTCCTCGCGGCGGTGCTGGCGGAACGCCGCAACCGCGACCACGCCCGTGCCTTCCAGGCGTACGCGGCGGCCCAGGCCCAGCAGGCGCAAGCGTTTGCGGCCCAGGGGCAGGGCTATCCGGCGCAGGCGTCCGCAGGACCGGCACAGGGTTACCCGGCGCCGGGTAACGCGGCCCAGGCCTATCCGGGGCAGGCGCAATCGCAGCCCTTCCCGGCGCCGGATCAGCCGGCGTTCATGCAGGCGGGCTACTCGGCCACCGCGCAGTTCCACGAGACCGCCTGGGGCCGCCCGGCGAACGCGCCGGGGCAGCCTCACCCCGGGCAGGCGCCGTCGCAGCCCTTCCCGGCCCAGGCCGCCGAGTACTCGGGCTCCTCCGAGCCGACCCCGCCGCGCGGAACCCCGGCGGCGCCCGCCGAGAACCCGTTCACCCCGCCGAGCTGAGACCCAGCCCCACGGCCGAAAGCCGTGAAGGCCTCCTTACCGGCCATAAGAGCCGTGAAGGAGGCCTTCACGGCTTTCACCCCAGCCTCGACTACGACCGAGGCCGCCGAGCTGAGCTACGAGACGTCGCCCCCGGAGGCCGTCCAGGTGTTGCACTGCTGGTTGCGGTTGGTCGTCGCGCCGTGCTGCCACCAGGAGATGTTGTGCTTGGCGCTGCCGTGGTCGCGTTTGCCGTTGCGGGCGTAGTCGTCGCCGCGGTCCTGGGCGTTCCAGGCCTCGTTGTAGATGTTCTTGTCGACCGAGCCGCCCGAGACCGACGCCGAGCCCAGGAACATCCCCGAGAAGCACTGGGCCTCGAGTTCCATCCGCCGGGACAGCTCCAGGCCGACGGCCGAGTCCGCGCCCGCGTCGTAGCGCTGCTCGCCGTAGGCGTCGGAGATGCCGGCCATGTTCTGCACGTGGTGGCCGTATTCGTGGGCGAGGATCGACAGGTACGGGCCGGGGTGGTTGCCCCACGTCTCGATCTCGATGCGGTCCATCGGCATGTAGATCGTGTTGTTCGACGGGCAGTAGAACGGCGTGACGCCGGTGGTCGTGCCGCCGCTGCCGCACGGCGTCGAGGACTCCGAGAGCGACCGCGGCACGGACAGGTTCGGCGTCTCGAACGGCAGGTCCGCGCCGCCGAGTGCCTTCGACCACATCGCGTCGAGGCAGGCGATGCCGGACTGGAAGAACTTCGTGACGCTGTTCTGGTCGGTCGCCCAGCGGCTCAGCGTGCACGGGACGTTCTGCAGCCCGAAGTTCGCGCTGCCGAACAGCGGATTGGTGCCGGTGGCCGAGACCGAGTGGGGTCCGGCCGGGGTCTGGGACGTCGGCGTTTCGCGCCCGGACGTGCGGGTCTGGCGCGTGGTCGTCTCGTCGGTGGAAGATGTCGTGGACGTGGTTTCGTCGCTGGTGGTCTCGGAGTAGGTGTCGGTCGGGTATGTGCTGGAGTAGCCGGCGTCGGCGACGTGCCGCGAGTGCCCGCCGGTCAGCGCGACGGCCGCGATCACCCCGCCGACGACGGCCACGATCCCGATGATCGCCACGGCCACGATCACGCCGGTGTTCGACTTCTTCGCGACGTAGGGCCGGTACCCGGGCGCGAACCGCGGCCCGAACCCCATCGCGGGCGGCGGCCCGGCGTACCCGGGGGTGAAGACGGGCGCAGGAGCCGTCACGGGCGGCGGCAGTGGAGCCCCGGCGGGCGGCGGACGGAACTGCGGCCCGGTCGGCGGCCCACCGAAGCCCCCGGGACGCGGGTAAGCCCCGGACGGCGGTCCCGGCGCGGGCAACCCCTGAGTGCCCTGCGGCCCGTGCGGACTCTGCGGCCCCGGGCCTTGCGGGCTCTGCGGCGGACGGCCGGGTTGCTGCGGCGGCCCCTGCGGACCACGCGAACCCGGCGGCGGACCACCGGGTGACTGCGGATTCCGAGGCGCATGCGGATTCTGCGGAGGCGAACCGCCCGGCCCTTGCGGATTCTGTGACGGCGGTCCGGCCGGTCCCTGCGGTCCACCCGGCCCCTGCCCGGGCTGACCCTGCCCAGGCGGCTGCCCCTGCGGACCACGCCCCGGCTGACCCTGACCAGGCTGACCCGGCGGCAGCGGCCGGTTCCCGGGCGGCGGCAACGGCCGGGCCCCCGGCGGCGGCAACGGCGGCCGGCCCGGCGGCGGCATCGGACGTCGCGGGTCGTGCGGACCCTGCGGCGGTTGGGACATCTGTGTGGAACCCCCCGTGGACTCACCCCGTCGGAACCGGCGTACCTGCGCTGATCTCGCCGTTCCGGCCGTCAGCATAGATCCAGTGCTCTAGGGTGTGGTGCTGTGTTGAGGAAACTGGGGCTCGTCGTCGCGGCGGGCGTGCTCGCCGCCGCCGGGCCCGCGGCCGCCGCCGACGGGCCGACCGGGCCGACAGCGGGGCCGCCCCTGCCCGCGCAGCCGAGCGAGCAGGTCAAGAAGCCGCAGCTGCTCGGCAGTGACGTCCCGGGTGTCCAGGCCCCGGACGGCGCCATCGCCGACGTCGCGCTCAAGCTCCTGCGCGACGGCTCCCTCTCCGTCACCGAAAAGGTCACCGTCCCCGGCGGGCAGCAGCTCGTTTCCCGCGTCCCGCTGCGGGTTTCGGCCGGTGACGACCAGGACCGCGTCTTCGCCGTCCGCGACGTCAAGACCGAGGGCGCGGCCACCGGCCAGCTCACCGGCGACCAGCTCGTCCTGACCTTCGCCGGGGGCAGCGGAAGCGTGACCTACCTGGTCGACGGCGTCGTCGCCGACCAGGGTGGCCGGCAGCAGGCGCGCTGGCAGGCCGCGAGCGGCTTAGACGGCCCGGTCGCCAAGCTCACCGCGTCCTTCATCGCGCCGTCGCCGGAGCTGTCCCCTGTGGACTGTTTCGCCGGCCCGATCGGCTCCAGCCGGCGCTGCACGCTCAGCGAGCTCGACCACACCGGCGTCGTGCGCCTGGAGCAGAACGACGTCCAGCCGGGCGACCGCGTCGACCTGCTGGTCGGCCTGCCCGTGAACACCGCGCCGGCCACCGCGAGGTTCGCCGGCATCGGCCTGCTCGCCAACGCCTTCGCCCTGACGCCGCTGACCGGCGTCGCCTTCGCCGTCCTCCTGGTGCTGCTCGTCGTCGCCGCGGTCTTCGTGGTGCGCCGCCGCAAGCAGGACGCGGGCGCGCTCACCGCCGCCACCGGCCCGGTCGAGGTGCTGCTGCGCGACGGCGAACGCGTCTACTTCGCTTCCCCGGACGGCGTGCTGCCCGGGCAGGTCGGCACGGTGATCGACGAGACCGTCGACGTCGTCGACATCAGCGCCACCGTCGTCGACCTGGCCGTCCGCAACTACCTGTGGCTCGCGGAAGTACCGGGGCCCGACTGGCAGCTCGCCCGCCGCAACCCGCCGGACGAGCACCTGCACGACTTCGAGCGCGCGGTCTACGAAACGCTCCTGCCGGCGGGCACCGACGCCGTGCTCGTGTCGCAGCTGCGCGCCCGCGGTGGCCTCGACCTGCGCCGGATCAGCGACGCGATGTACGCCGACGTCGTCACCAAGCGCTGGTTCTCCCGTCGCCCGGACACCGCGCGTGGCCGCCTGACCTGGCTCGGCGCCGGGATCTTCGCGCTCGGCCTGGTCGTCACGGCGATCCTCACCTTCACCGTCGGGTACGCGCTGCTCGGCGTCGCGGTCGCGCTCGCCGGGCTCGGCGTCGCCGCCGCGGCCGTGCTGCTGCCCTCGCGCACCGCGCGCGGCCGGGTGCTGGTCGGCCAGGTCCGCGGCCTGCTGCACTACCTGCACCACGCCAAGGCCGAGGACATCCCGCCGGGCGACCGCGAGATGGTGTTCTCCCGGTCGCTGCCGTACGCGGTGGTGCTGGGCGACACCGAACGCTGGCTGGGCGCCTTCGCCGCGCTCAACCCGGCGTCGGACGGCACGGCCGGCCTCTACTGGTACGGCGGCATGGAGGCCGACAGCGACCTGCGCCGGTTCGGCACGCACTTCCCGTCGTTCCTGACCGCGCTCGACGGGCTGCTCACCGAGTCCGGCCGCGCGACGTCGCCGCGCTGACCGTGCGCGGCCGGGTCGTCGCCGCGGCGGTGCTGACGCTCTTCCTGGCCGTCGCCGGGCCCGCGACGGCGCAGGACCAGCCACCGCCGCCCGCGTTGCCGCAGAGCGCCGAGATCCAGCTCAAGGTGGAGCGTGACGGCGCGCTCTCGGTCGCCGAAGCGGTGTCGGTCCCCAACGGCGTCACGATGGACCGCAGGGTCCCGCTGCGGGTCCCGGCGCCGCACCACCGCGACCGCGTCTACGGCGTGCGCGACGTCGTCCTCGAAGGCAGCGGCACGGCCTCGGTGGACCAGGACGTCTTCACGATCCACCTGACGGCCGGCACCTCGACCGTACGGTACACAGTGGACGGTGCGGTCGACGGGAACCGCGTCACCTGGGAGCTGGCCGGCGACTGGAGCACCGACCTGAAGTTCCTCCGCGCGTCCTTCGCGGCGCCCCGGATCCCGACGGCGGTCGACTGCCTGGCCGGACCGGCCGATTCGGACTTCTCCTGCGGCGCCGCGCAGATCGACCACGCCGGGCTGACCCGGTTCAGCCAGCAGAACCTCCGCGCGGGCCAGCGGATGACGGCCACCGTCGAGCTGCCGGCGGGCACCGTCCCGGCGAACGCGAAGCTGGTTCCGGCCAAGACCCTCGCGGGCGCGTTCGTCCTCACCGCCCCGGTCGGCTGGGCTTGGGCGGGCTTCGGCGCGCTGCTGCTGGTCGCGGCCGCGTTCGTCTGGCTCGCGCGCCGTCGTGACGTCGGTGCGGGGGAGCCACCGAAGGCCGAGCTGGTCTCGGCGAACGGCGAGTTCGCGTCACCGGAAGGCGTGCTGCCGGGCCACGTCGGCCTGCTGCTGCACGGCCGCACCGGCGCGGCTGACCTGGCCGCGACCGTGCTCGACCTGGCCGTCCGCAACTACCTCTGGGTGAGTGACGGCTCCCGGCTGACCCGCCGCAACCCGGCCGACGAGCACCTGACCTCCTTCGAACGTGCGGTCTTCGAGGCGGTCCTGCCGGCGGACTCGGTGACCCTTGCCGAACTGCGGCGCGACCACGTCGACATCGCACCGGGGGAGCTGTACGCCGACGCCGTCCGCCGCGGCTGGCTCGCGCCGCGGCCCGGCAGGCTCCGCCGCGCCGGGATCCGGGTCGTCTTCTACGGCGTGTTCCTGACCGCCCTGCTCGCGTTGACCGCCGGATACGCCCAGCTCGGCGTCATCCTCGCGCTGGCCGGGGCGGCCGCCGCGGTGGTCTCGGCGGCGCTGCCCGCGCGCCGGCGAGCCGGTCTCGACGTCGCACGGCGGCTCCGCGGGGTCGCCGCGAAACTGGGTTCCGTGAAGGTGAAGGACCTCGGCAAGCCCCAACGGGAACTGGTGTTCTCACGCGGCCTGCCGTACGCGCTCGCTCTGGGCGAACTAGGGCCGTGGGTGGCCGCGTTCGACGGCCTCGAGCACCCGCCGACGGTCTACTGGCACGACGGCGACATCACCCCTGACCAGGCCGGATCCTTCGCGATCAACCTGGCAGGCGCGCTCGCGGCGGCCCATCGTGGTCGCCTCCAGGGCCTCGTGAGTGGTAGTTCGGGTTAGAACCCGAATTACCACTCACGAGGCGGGACGCGGAGAGTGGGCGAGCCGTCGTAGGGTGGGGCCATGGCCGATCCCGAGCTCGTCCGATACACCCTAGACAACGGTTTGCGCGTGGTCCTCGCACCCGACGCGACCGCGCCGGTGGTCGGCGTCAGCGTGCACTACGACGTGGGTTTCCGCTCCGAACCGGAGGGGCGCACCGGTTTCGCGCACCTCTTCGAGCACCTGATGTTCCAGGGCTCCGAGAGCCTGGAGAAACTCGCCCACTTCCGGCACGTCCAGTCCAGCGGCGGCACCTTCAACGGTTCCACCCATCCGGACTACACCGACTACTTCGAGGTGCTGCCGAGCGCCGCGCTGGAACGCGCGCTGTTCCTCGAGGCCGACCGGATGCGCGCGCCGAAGCTGACCGCCGAGAACCTGGCGAACCAGATCGACGTCGTGAAAGAGGAGATCCGGCTCAACGTGCTGAACCGGCCGTACGGCGGGTTCCCGTGGATCACCCTGCCGCCGGTCCTGTACTCGACGTTCCCCAACGCGCACAACGGTTACGGCGGCTTCGAGGACCTCGAGAGCGCCACGGTCGAAGACTGCGCCGCGTTCTTCGACACCTACTACTCGCCGGCCAACGCCGTGCTCACCGTGGCGGGCGACTTCGAGATCGCCGACGCCAAGGACCTGATCGAGAAGAACTTCGGCGACGTCCCGCACCGGCCGGCGCCGCAGCGCCCGTCGTTCGCCGAGCCGTTGCCGACCAGCGAACTGCTGGGCGAGACGATCGACCCGCACGCCCCGCTGCCCGCGCTCGCCGTCGGCTACCGGATGCCGGACCCGATCAACGACGTCGGCGGCTACCTCGCCTACCTCGTGCTCGCCGGCGTGCTGACCGACGGCGACGGCTCCCGGCTGCAGCAGCGGCTGGTGCACAAGGAGCCCCTGGTCGTCGACATCGGCGCCGGCGCCGGGCTGTTCGGCCCGTTCGAGGCCCGCGACCCGGACACGTTCACCATCACCCTGATCCACCCGCACGAGGTGCCGCGCGAGCGCGTGCTCGCGGCGCTGGACGACGAGCTCGAGAAGATCGCCGAGAACCCGCCGGACGAGCAGGAACTGCGCAAGGTCACCGCGCGCTGGACCGCGAGCCTGCACTCCGAGCACGACCGCCTGGTGTCCCGGACCCTCGCGCTCGGCTCGTTCGAACTGCTCTACGGCGACGCCTCGCTGGTCTACCAGCTCGCGGACCGGATGTCCGCCGTCACCTCGGAAGCCGTTTCGGCGGCGGCGAAGGCGCTGCGCCCCGACGCGCGCGCCGTCCTGGTGGTCAAGCCCGCTTCGGAAGGGACCAACGAGCAGTGACTTCTTCTGCAACGCACCGCAGCGCCGAGGAGATCGGCCGCACCGAGCGGGGGCCGCGTCCGCTGCCGCCGCTCGGCGAGCAGCGTTCCGCCGCCGACCTGTCCCATGTGGACACCACGCTGGCCAACGGCCTGCGCGTGGTGGCCGTGCGCAAGGCGACCGTGCCGATGGTCGAGGCCCGGCTGTGGATCCCGTTCGCGGGTGACGACAAGCTGCACCCGGCGATCGCGGAGGTGCTCGCCGAGACCATCCTCACCGGCACCGCGCGCCGCAACCGCATCGAGATCGACGCCGAGCTGGCGCTGATCGGCGGCGACATCGGCTGCGGCGTCGACCCGGAACGCCTGGTGCTGACCGGTTCCGCGCTCGCCGACAAGCTGCCGACGTTCCTCGACGTGCTCGGCGACGTCCTCACCGGCGCGACCTACGCCGACGAGGAGATCGCCCGCGAGAAGGAGCGGCTGGTCGAGCGGATCGCCGTCTCCCGCACCCAGCCGCGCACGATCGCCCGCGAAGCGCTGCAGAAGCACCGCTACGGCGACCACCCGGCCACCCGCGAGGTGCCGCAGGCCGAGGACGTCGCCGTCGTGACGCCCGAACAGGTCCGCGCGCTGCACCAGGCGTCCGTGCAGGCGCGCGGTTCGGTGCTGGTGCTGGTCGGCGACATCGACCCCACCGCGGTGATCGGCGACCTGGAGAAGGTGCTCGGCGCCTGGGCGTCGGACCGCTCGGCCGTGCGGCTGCCGGCGTTGCCGGACCTGACCGGCCCGAGCGTGCTGCTGGTGCCGCGCGCCGGCGCCGTCCAGTCGCAGATCCGGCTGTCCGCGCAGACCGTGCCGCGCACGGACCCGGGGTACGCCGCGCTGCAGCTGGCGAACCTCGCCTACGGCGGGTACTTCTCGTCGCGGCTGGTCGAGAACATCCGCGAGAACAAGGGGTACACCTACTCCGCGCACTCCGGCTTCGAGTTCACCGACGGCACCGCGGTGGTCAACGTCGACGCGGACACCGCGACCGACGCGACGGCGCCGGCGCTGCTGGAGACCCGCTACGAGCTGGGCCGCCTCGGCCAGGTGCCGCCGGCGGGCGACGAGCTGGAGTCGGTGCGGCAGTACGCGATCGGCTCGCTGCTGACGTCGACGTCGTCGCAGTCCGGCCTGGCCGGCCAGGTGCTGGCGCTGGCCTCGACCGGGCTGGGCCTGGAGTGGCTCAACGAGCACCCGGCGCGGGTCGCCGCCGTGACCGCCGAAGAGGTGGCCGACGCGGCGCTGAAGTTCTTCGCCCCCAAGCGGTTCACCGGCGTGGTCGTCGGCGACGCGGGCGTCCTCGAACGCAAGCTCCTCGCGCTCGGCGACGTCGTAGTGGGCGAGCCGGCCTGATGTCCGTCCCGTTCTCCCTCGGTGCCCTGCCGACCCTGTCCCGGTCCACTGTGGACCGCCAGGAAGGCTTGCGCACCAACCCTTCGCGATTGGTGTCGCGCTGGGCCGACGCCCGGGTCGTCCTCCTGGACGACACCGGGCGCACCCCGGTCGTCGAGGGTTCGTCGGTGCTGGCGTTCCGCAAGGCCGTCGACTTCGGTTCCTCGCCGCCCGCTGACGCAGTCTTCCTGGGCGAGTGGCAGGACACCGACTACTGGTCCCTGCCGGGCGGCCCGACGGGCGAGGCCGACACGGTGAAGATGGCCGGGAGCTGGGGCTTCGTCGAAGAGGTCCCGCGCGTCGACGGCGAGATCTGGGTCGAGCTGCGTGGCTACGGCGACCTGCTGGACGACACGTCGGCCGGCTTGTTCACGACGGCGCAGGCGTTGCGCAACTGGCGTCGCCAGGCCAAGTTCTGCACCCGCTGCGGAAATCCCACGGAGCTGATCCAGTTCGGCTGGGCGAGCAAGTGCACGAACGACGGCCGCGAGGAGTACCCGCGCACGGACCCGGCGGTGATCTGCCTGGTCCACTCGCTGGAGGGCACGAACGGATCCCACGTCCTGCTGGCCCGCCAGCCGATCTGGCCGGCCGGCCGCTATTCGGTGCTGGCCGGTTTCGTCGAGGCGGGCGAGTCGCTGGAGGCGTGCGTGTTGCGCGAGATCCGCGAAGAGGTAGGTGCGTCGGTCTCGGACGTCCGGTACCTCGGGAGCCAGCCATGGCCGTTCCCACGCTCGATCATGCTGGGCTTCACGGCCCGCGCGGATCGCACGTTGCCACTGGTCCCGGCGGACGGCGAGATCGAAGAGGCGCTGTGGGTATCACGCGCGGAGGTCCGCGCGGCGTTCGAGAACAGCTCACTGCGAAACGAAGGCGCCAAGCCGACCCCGATAGCGGACGGCGCGGCGGAGATCCTCCTGCCGGGCAACTCGTCCATAGCCCGGGTCATGCTCAAGGCTTGGGCGGACGCGGAGGAGTAAGTCATACGCCCCAAGGCGGCCTCGGTTGCGTTCCGCGCACCGAAGGCCGCCTTGGTTGCGTCTGACGCACCGAAGGCCACCTTGGCCCGTCGGCCGCGCCCCGCTCGGAAGGGCTTCAGCGCAGGTCGCCGAGTTCCGCCACTGTGCGAGTCGGCGTGCCCGTGAAGTCGGGAACTCCGCCGTACGCCAGGCTCAGTGTCTCCAGCCGGTAGCTCCACTCGCTGCCGCACATGCAGGTCGCGCCGAAGCGGTGGTTGATCTGCCAGCGCAGCCACTCGCCCGGTTCCAGCCGGACCATCGGCCGCCACTCGCGCCGTGGCCACCCCATCGGGGCCGCCGCGACCTGGACCTCCAGCACGCCGTCCCGCTCCCGGAGCGTGATGCCGGCCAGCTCGTCGATCGGGCGCACCGCGAACCGCGGCTCGAAACCGGTCGATTCGTCGACATCCACCCGGTGGACCTGCCCGCCCGCGTGGTCCGGTAGCGGGAACACCGTCGGCACCCGGTTGCGCCGGGAAGCCGCGGCGCCACCTCTGGACCGCGTGGTCCAAGTGGTCCGCACCTGCTGCGCGACGACGTCCATCCGACCAGCATCCCCGGTCCCGCAAGCCGCTTTCCGGTGACCCGCTGACCGGCGCAAACGCCCCACCGCAAATCTCCCACCAGGCGAAACGGCGGCCGGGCTAGTGGGATCCGCCGTGTCACATGCGCGACTTCAAGCGTTACCTGGCCGTTTCCCGAGCCCGTTGACGGCTGTGCCGCGGCTCACTACAGTCCCCGGAAACCGTCTGTAAAGTATCCTAATTAAGTCGGGAGCGACGACAGTGCGAGCCGGTAGCCCGCGGATGCTGCGCGAGATCAACGATCGCGCCGCCATCGAGGTCCTCCTGCGGGAGGGCCCGCTGACGCGCGCCGAGCTCGAGCTGGCCATCGGTCTCTCCAAGCCCGCCACCGCGCAGCTGCTCACCCGCCTCGAGCAGGACACCCTGGTCATCAAGGCCGGCGTCAGGGGTGGCGGCCGCGGGCCGCGCGCTCAGCTCTGGTCGGCCAACGGCGGTCTCGCCCGCGTCGCCGCCGTCGATCTCACCCCGCACGTCGCGGACTTCGTCGTCGCCGACGTCGCCGGGACGATCCTCGCCGAGCACCAGGTCGCGCTGCCCGTCCACGAAGGCGCCGACGTCGTCGGGACCTTCGGCGAGGCCCTCAGCCACGTCGCCGAAGCGGCCGGGATCACCCGCGAGGAGCTCGCTCACGTCGTCATCGGCGCGCAGGGCGCCTTCGACCCGCGCACCGGCCTGCTCTCCTCCGCGCCGCACATCCCCGGCTGGCTCGGCTTCGACGTCCCGCAGAAGCTCAGCGACGAGCTCGGCGTCGACGTCCTGATCGAGAACGACGTCAACCTCGTCGCCGTCGAGGAGATGAGCGCCGGCAAAGCCCAGGACGTCGACGACTTCGTCATGGTGTGGCTGTCCGAAGGTGTCGGCGGCGCGGTCGTCATCGGCCGGCGGCTGCTGCGCGGCGCCACCGGCGGCGGCGGCGAGATCGACTGGATGCGCGTGCCCGACCCGGCGACCGTCGACACCGGCGACGTCTGGCCCGAGGCCGGCGCCCGGTTCGGCAACCTCGTCGACTCGCCCGCCATCTGCCGCCTGGCCGCCGCGCACGGCATCACCGCCGCGACCGCCTGGGACGCCGTGGAGCAGGCCGGCGAAGCCCACCCCTTCCTCGACGACCTCGCGCGGCGCGTCGCCGGCGGCATCGCGAACCTCGTCGCCGTCGCCGACCCGCAGCTCGTGCTGCTCTGCGGCGACACCAGCCGCGCCGGCGGCGAGAACTTCGCCGGGCTCGTCCAGCAACGGCTGCACGACCTCGTCCTGCCGCGCACGCCGGTCGGCTGCGCGTCGGTGCAGGGCAACGCCGTCCGCGCGGGCGCGCTGCAGTCCGCGCTCGCCAAAACCCGTGAGGACGTCTTCGGCGTCGTCACCCCCACGCTCCTCGGGTCGCGCCGACCCGCGGTCGGACCCTCGCCCGGTAAAGCGGCGGTCCCGAACACCCGTCCCGCCCCGTCCCCAACCGAGTAGCCCAACCGATGAGGAGGAGGGCCATGCGCCCTACCAACCGGACCCGTCGCGGCGCAGCGTTAATCGCCGTGGCCGCGGCGTCCGTCCTGCTGACCAGCGCCTGTTCCGGCGCCGCCGCGCCCAGTGGCGGCGGTGACGCGGCCGCAGCGCCCGGCAAGGACGACAAGCTCACGATCACCGTCTACAGCAAGTTCACCGACCGCGAGTACGGCGTCGTCACCGCGGGCCTGAACAAGCTCAAGGCGAAGTTCCCGAACATCGAGATCAAGCACGAGGGCAACCAGGACGACGACAAGCTCACGCAGTCGATCCGCGGTGGCAACCCGCCCGACGTAGCGATCTCGTTCTACACCGACAACCTCGGCGCCTGGTGCTCCAACGGCAGCTTCCAGGACCTGAAGCCCTACATCGACCGCGACAAGATCGACCTCAACCAGATCCCCGAGGCGGTCCGCAACTACACCGAGTACCAGGGCAAGCGCTGCGCGATGCCGATGCTCGCCGACGTCTACGGCCTGTACTACAACAAGGACCTGTTCGCGGCGAAGGGCATCACGTCGCCGCCGAAGACCACCGACGAGTGGCTCGAAGATGCCAAGAAGCTGACCGAGTACAACGCGGACGGCTCGATCAAGGTCGCCGGCTTCCTGCCGTCGATGCCGTTCTACGGCAACCAGGCCCAGTACTGGGCGCCGAACTTCGGCGCGCCCTTCATCGGCCCGGACGGCAAGTCGGACCTCGCCAGCAACCCCGGCTGGAAGGCGATGTTCGAGTTCCAGCAGAAGCTCATCGACGCGCTCGGCGGCCACGACAAGGTCGAGAAGTTCAAGGCCGGTCTCGGTGACGAGTACTCCGCCGACAACGGCTTCCAGAAGGGCAAGCTGGCGATGATCTACGACGGTGAGTTCCGCACCGCGTTCATCAAGGACCAGGCCCCGACGCTGAACTACGCCACCGCCCCCGCGCCGGTGCTCACCAGCATGGCCGACAAGTACGGCAGTGCCTTCACCACCGGCACGATCATCGCGATCCCCAAGGGCGCCAAGAACCCCGGTGCCGCGTGGGAGCTGATCAAGCAGGCCACCCTGGACACCGACACCCTGGTGGACATGGCCAACGGCCTGAAGAACGTGCCCAGCACGAAGGCCTCGCTGACGTCGCCGCGCCTCGACCTGCAGCCGCAGTTCAAGACGTTCCTCGACATGTACGACAGCGGCAAGCTCGTGTCGAACCAGACCACCCCGATCGGTGACGCGCACCTCAAGGCGGTCAACGACTTCGCCGAGAAGTGGCAGGCCGGCTCGATCCCCGATCTGACCGAAGGCCTGAAGAAGGTGGACGCGCAGATCGACGACGAACTGAAGCAGAAGGGCGCGGGCGGATGACCTCCACCCTCGCGGAGAAAGCCCCGGGTTCCCCGTCCGCGCCTGCAAAGGCGCGGGCGGGGGCCCGCCGGGCCAAGCGCCGCCGGACCGCGCTGTTCTTCATGGCCCCGGCGCTCGTCGGGTTCCTGGTCTTCTTCGGCTACCCGCTGATCGCCACGGTCTACTACTCCTTCACCAAGTACGACCTGATCAACCCGCCGCAGTTCATCGGGTTCGACAACTACGTCCGGATGTTCACCACCGAGCCGCTCGTCGGCGTCGCGGCGTACAACACGCTGTGGCTGGTGGTCATCCTGACGACGTGCCGGGTGCTGTTCTCCCTCGGCATCGCGTCGGTGATCTCCCGGCTGAAGTCGGGCGTCGGCCTGGTGCGGACGCTCTGCTACCTGCCGACGCTGGCCCCGCCCGCGGCGGCGACACTCGCGTTCGTCTTCGTGTTCAACCCCGAGTTCGGCCCGGTGAACCGGTTCCTGCGGCTCATCGGTATCGACGGCGGCCTGTGGTTCAACAGCCCGGCCATGTCGAAGCCCGCGCTGACGCTGCTCGCGCTGTGGGGCTCCGGCGAGCTGATGATCATCATCCTGGCCGCGCTGCTCGACGTCCCGACCGAGCAGTACGAGGCCGCCGAGCTCGACGGCGCCGGCTCGGTCCGCAAGTTCTGGCACGTCACGCTGCCGTCGATCTCGCCGGTGCTGCTGTTCGGCGTGGTCAACTCGATCATCTACGCGCTGCAGTTCTTCACGCAGGCGATCGTCGCGGCGTCCGCTTCGGCGGGCACGGCCGACGTCGCCGGTAACTCGAAGCTCATCGGCGCGCCCGAAAACTCGACGCTGACGTACCCGATCTGGCTGTACGTCCAGGGTTTCCGCTACTTCAACATGGGTTACGCGGCGGCGATGGCGGTGCTGCTGTTCATCGTCTCGGCGGGCTTCACGTGGATTCTCGTGCGGCAGCTGCGTAAGTCCCAGCACCAGGAGGAGGGGTCATGAACATACCCTCGCGACAGCTTGTCCATGACCCCGACCGGGCGCGGGTGTCCCGCATGAATGGAGTGGGGACATGACCGCGTTGGCGGAAGCACCGCAGAAGCCGGCGGGTGTGCACCCGAAGGTGCGGTTCAAGCGGAGCTGGGACAAGCGCCTGTCCTGGATCGCGTTGCACGCGACCGGGATCGCGCTCGGCGTGATCTTCATGCTGCCGCTGCTGTTCGTCTTCCTCACCGCGGTGATGGCGGACGACCAGGCGATGACGGCGAGCCTGTGGCCGAGCGTGTGGCATTTCGAGAACTTCGTGACGGTGTTCCAGAAGGCGCCGCTGCTGGAGTACTTCGGCAACAGCCTGCTGTACTCGGGGCTGGCGACGATCGGCGCGCTGCTCTCGGCGATCCCGGCGGCGTACGCGCTGGCGAAACTGCGGTGGCGCGGGCAGAACCTGTTCTTCATGCTCACGGTGGCCGCGATGATGCTGCCGCCGCAGGTGACCGTCGTCCCGCTGTACGACCTGTGGGTGCGGCTCGGGCTCACCGGCACGCTCGTGCCGCTGATCACGCCGTACTTCTTCTTCGACGCGTTCTCGATCTTCCTGCTCCGGCAGTTCTTCCTCACCATTCCGAAGGACTACCTCGAAGCGGCGAAGATCGACGGCTGCAACGAGTTCCAGGCGATGTACCGGGTATTGATCCCGATGGCGAAGCCCGGAATCGCGGCCACCGCGATGTTCTGCTTCCTGTTCACCTGGAACGACTACTTCGGGCCGCTGCTCTACACGGGCGAGGACCAGGACCACTGGCCGCTGTCGCTGGCGATCGCGTCCTTCCGCGGCATGCACCACGTCGAGTGGAACATGACGATGGCGGCGACCGCGCTGATCATGGCGCCGGTGATCATCCTGTTCATCTTCGCGCAGAAGTCGTTCGTCAAGGGCATCACATTCACGGGAGTCAAGGGATGAAGCTGGCAGTCGTCGGTGGCGGGTCCACCTACACGCCGGAGCTGATCGACGGGATCGCCGGTCGCCGGTCCACTTTGGACGTCGACGAGATCGTGCTGGTCGACCCGGACGCCTACCGCGTCGAGGCCGTCGGCGGGTTCAGCCGGCGGCTGCTCTCGCACGCCGGGCACCCCGCGCAGGTCCGGACGACGCAGTCGCTCGAAGAGGGCGTCGACGGCGCGTCGGCCGTGCTGATCCAGCTGCGTGTCGGCGGTCAGCGGGCGCGGCGCTCCGACGAGACGTTCCCGCACGCGTGCGGCTGCGTCGGCCAGGAGACGACCGGTGCGGGCGGGCTCGCGAAGGCGTTGCGCACGGTGCCGGTGGTGCTCGACATCGCCGAGCGCGTCCGCAAGATCGCCGGCGACGACACGTGGATCGTCAACTTCACCAACCCGGTCGGCATCGTCACGCGCGCCCTGCTCAACGAGGGGCACCGCGCGGTCGGGCTGTGCAACGTCGCGATCAACCTGCAGCGGCAGTTCGGGAAGCTGCTCGGCGTCGGCGCGGACGACGTCAAGCTCGTCCACACCGGACTGAACCACCTGAGCTGGGAGCGCGGCGCGCTCGTCGACGGCGTCGACCGGCTGCCGGAACTGCTGGAACAGCACCTGGACTACCTGTCCAATGAGGTCAGTGTGCCGGAGAAGTGGCTGCGGCGGATGAACGTCGTGCCGTCGTACTACCTGAAGTACTTCTACGCGCACGACGAGCAGGTCACCAAGCAGCGCACCGAGCGGCCGCGGGCGGACGTCGTCAGCGACGTCGAGGAAGAGCTGCTGAAGATCTACCTCGACCCGGAGGAGAACACGAAGCCGGAGTCGCTGGAGAAGCGCGGCGGGGCGTACTACTCCGAGGCCGCGGTGCAGCTGGTGCACGCGCTGACCGCGGACGGCCCGGCCGAGGAGCACGTGGTGAACGTCCGCAACGACGGCACGTTCGGCTTCCTGCCGGACGACGCCGTCATCGAGGTGCGATCCACTGTGGACTCGTCCGGCGCCACGCCGATCGCGCAGCCGCCGGTGGAGCCGCAGTTCTCCGGGCTCATCGCGGCGACGACGGCGTACGAGTTCCTCGCGCTGGAAGCGGCGGTCAAGGGCGGCCGCGACCGCGTGGCCGACGCGCTGCTCGCGCACCCGCTAATCGGGCAGTACACGAAGGCCGACACGCTCGCCGATTCGCTGGTGCAGATCAACCGCGAGTACCTGCCCTGGGCCCGCGGATGAAGCCAGCTGTCATCGCGATCGACGGCGGCAACAGCAAAACCGAGGTCCTCGTGGTGTCCCGCGAAGGCGTCGTGCTGGGAAAGTCGCGCGGTCCCGGTGCTTCTCCGCAGAACGTCGGCGTCGCGGCCTGCGTCGCGGCGCTGGAAGACCTGGTGCTGGAGGCTTTCCCGGATCGCGGGGAGAAGCCGTTCGCGGTGCACACGTCGGCGTACCTGGCCGGGCTCGACTTCCCGCGCGAGGAGGAGGCGCTGCACGCGGCGCTGGCGGCCCGCGGGTGGAGCGACACGTTGACCGTCGGCAACGACACCCTCGCGCTGCTCCGGGCGGGCAGCGCGGGGATCGGCGTGGCCGTGGTGTGCGGTGCCGGGATCAACGGCGCCGGCGTCGGCCCGGACGGGCGCGTGCACCGCTTTCCCGCGCTGGGCAAGATCTCCGGCGACTGGGGCGGCGGTTACCGCCTCGGTGAGGAGGCCCTGTGGTGGGCGGTCCGCGCCGAGGACGGCCGCGGCCCGCGCACGTCGCTTCGCGAGGCCGTCGCCGGCTTCTTCGGCCGGGAGACGCTGTTCGACGTCGTCCAGGGCCTGCACTTCGAAGAGATCCCGGCCGCCTCGATCCACGGGCTCTGCCCGCTGTTGTTCGAGGTGGCCGCGGCGGGCGACGAGGTGGCGGCGGACATCGTGACGAGGTTCGTCGAGGAGGTCAGCGTGTTCGCCGCGGTGATCCTCCGGAAGCTGGACCTGACGGAGGAAGCCCCGGAGATCGTCCTCGGCGGCGGTGTCCTGACCGGCATCGGTACCCCGGTGATCGCGGAGATCGAGCGGCGGTGCCTGAAGGTGGCGCCGCGCGCGGTGGTCCGCGTGGTGGACGTGAACCCCGTGGTGGGGGCGGCCCTGTTCGGGCTGGACACCCTGGACGCGCCGGCGTCCGCGAAGGCTGCGCTGAAGGCCGCGACCCAGCGCGCGTAGACCCCCGGCAGGCCGGCTCGAAGCGGCGCGAGCCGGCCTGCCGGGACCTCGTCAGGCCGGCACGATGACGTCGCCGGTCTCCAGCAGGGTCTTGAGGTCGGAGAGGATCCAGGCCCAGCCCCCGCCCGCACCTTGGCCGGGCGCGGCGTCGACGTCCTCGTGCTCCCCGCCGACCATCGCCCCGGTGGCGGGCGCGCCGGTGACGTCGTGGGTCACGGTGAGTCTGGTGCCGGCGGTCTGTGTGGCTTCGATGTCGTAGGTGACGGTCGTGTAGGGCTCGTCCGCCATCGCCGGGTCCATCAGCAGCTTCCACGTGATGACGAGTCTGCGCGGCGGATCGGCCTCGATGACTTCGCCGTCGATCAGGTCACCGGTGAAGCCCGCGTCGATGAAGGCTTGCGTCGGGTGGGTCCGGTGCTTGCCGCCCGCCTTCAGGTCGAAGTCGACGAGGCCGGTGTAGCCGTACCTCTGGGTCCACTCGGGCTTGGTGATGGCTTCCCAGATCCGCTCCGGGGTGGCCTTGATGTAGATGCGGTTGACCTGCACGATGTTCGTCATGGTTCGTCGCCTTCCAGTTCGTTCTTGAGGTCGAGCAGCGCGGTCACCCGGCGCTCGGTGTACTTGTCGATCCACCGGTCGTGGATCTCCCGGATCGGCACGGGGTTCAGGAAGTGCAGCTTTTCCCGCCCTTCCTTCCGCGCGACGACCAGGCCGGCCTCTTCGAGCAGCTTGAGGTGCTTCATAACCCCGAAGCGGCTCATGTCGACGCGCGTTTCGAGTTCGGTGAGCGTGCGCCCGTCACGCTCGAAGAGCAGGTCGAGCAGGAACCGGCGGGTCGGATCCGCCAGCGCCTTGAACACCAGGTCGTCGTCGGGCACGCCGGAAGAATAGGTGACCAAAAGGTCACATGTCAACGGTGCGGGTGGCGCCGGTGCGAACGGCCCGTTGGTGCCGGTTCGGGCGCGAGTGGCCCGTTGGTGCTTTGGCGGGCGAGGGTGCGAACGGCCCGTTGGTGCCGGTTTGGGCGCGAACGGCCCGTTGGTGCTCCGGCGAGCGGGGCGCGACTGGCCCGTTGGTGCCGCGGCGGGCGAGGGTGCGAGTGGCCCGTTGGTACCCCGGCGGTGTGGAGGCGAACGGCCCGGTACTGCCGGATTCGTCGCGAACGGCCCGTTGGCGCACTGGTGGCTGGAGCGTGAGTGGCCCGTTGGTGCCGAAACTGTCGCGACTGGCCCTTTCGCACCTGGTGGCACCTGGCGGCGGGCGTCACGAGTGGCCGCTCGTGCTGGTCGCGAGGCGAACGGCCCGCTGATGTCGATTGCCGCGCGAACGGTCCGTTGGTGCCGAAATTGTCGCGAGTGGCCCGTTCGCGCGGTGGCGAACCCGCCTCCTGCCGTGCGAGTACTGGCGAGCGCGAGTGGCCCGTTCGTGCCGAAACCGTCGCGAACGGTCCGTTCGCGCCCAAGCTGGCGACCACAAGAAAGGCCGCCACCCCCGGCGCGGGGATGGCGGCCTCGAACGATCGAGCTAAACCACCAGCGACAGCGGCAGGATCAGCGCGATCGCCACCACCGAAATCAGCGTCTCCATCACCGACCAGCTCTTCAGCGTCTGCCCGACCGTCAGCCCGAAGTACTCCTTGACCAGCCAGAACCCCGCGTCGTTCACGTGCGAGAAGAACAGCGACCCGGCCCCGATCGCCAGCACCAGCAGCGCGCTGTGCGACGGGTCCATCGTGGCCGCCAGCGGTGCGACGATGCCCGCCGCCGAGACCGTTGCGACCGTGGCCGAGCCCGTTGCCAGGCGGATCGCCACCGCCACCAGCCAGCCCAGCAGCAGTGGCGAGAGGTTCGCGTCCTTGGCCAGGCCCGTGATGACGTCGCCGACACCGGCGTCGACCAGGGTCTGCTTGAAGCCGCCGCCGGCGCCGACGATCAGCAGGATCCCGGCGATCGGGCCCAGCGCGTCACCGACCACAGTGGACAGCTGGCCGCGGCCGAGGCCGGCCGGGCGGCCCAGCAGGACCATGCCCACCAGTACCGCCGCGAGCAGTGCGATCAGCGGGTCGCCGATGAAGTCCAGGATCTTGCGCGCCTGGCTTTCCTTGTCCAGCAGGATGTCCGACAGCGCCTTCGCGAGCATGAGCACGACCGGGAGCAGGACCGTCGAGAGCGTCGCGGCGAAGCTGGGCCGCGGCTTGTCCGTGTCCGCGCGCTCCGGGACCAGCCGCGCGGGCGCCACGGCGTCCGGCACCATCCGGGCGGCGAGCTTGCCGAACAGCGGGCCCGCGATGACCAGCGTCGGGATGCCGACGAGCAGGCCGAACGCCAGCGTGATCCCGACGTTCGCGTTCAGTGCGCCCGCCGCGGCGAGCGGGCCGGGGTGCGGCGGGACCAGGCCGTGCAGCACCGAAAGGCCGGCGAGGGCGGGAATCCCCAGCAGCATCAACGGTTTCCCGGTGCGCTTGACCGCCAGCAGCACGACCGGGATCAGCATGACGAGGCCGATCTCGAAGAACATCGGCAGCCCGATCAGCGCCGCGACCAGGGCCATCGCCCACGGCAGCGCGGCGCCGCGGGCCTTGCCTAGCACGGTGTCGACGATCTGGTCGGCGCCCCCGGAGTCGGCCAGCAGCTTGCCGAGCATCGCGCCGAGCGCGATCAGGATGCCGACCGAGGCGACCGTGCTGCCGACGCCGTTGGAGAAGCTCTTGATCAGCTTGTCGACCGGCATCCCGGCGGCCAGGCCGAGCACCAGCGAGCCGAGCACCAGCGACAGGAACGGGTGCAGCTTCACCTTGGTGATCAGCACGACGATCACCGCGATGGCGACGACGGTCGCGCCGATCAGCCGGGTGTCGTGGCCGGTCCAGGCGGCGGCGAGGACGGACGTCATGCGAGCTCCCGGTAGGCGGTCAACGCGGCTTCGGTGATCTCATCGGGGGTGTCGCAGATGTCGAAGATCGCGCCGGGCTCGGCCGGCTCGAGGGGCTCGAGGTCGGCGAGCTGCGAGTCCAAAAGGGACACCGGCATGAAGTGGCCCTTGCGGGTCTGCATGCGCTCGGCGAGGATTTCGCGGTCGCCGTGCAGGTGCGCGAACCAGACGTTGCCGCCGGTGCGCAGGACGTCGCGGTAGCGGCGCTTGAGCGCGGACGACGTCACGACGCCGCCGGTGTCCTGGTGCGCGCGGATCCAGCCGGCGATGGCCTCGAGCCAGGGGGCGCGGTCCGCGTCGGTCAGCGGCGTCCCGGCGGTCATCTTGTCGATGTTGGCCTGCGGGTGGAACGTGTCGGCCTCGGCGTACTCGACGCCCAGCGCGTTCGCCAGCGCCGTGCCGACCGTCGTCTTCCCGGAGCCCGACACCCCCATCACCACGATGACGGTCATCCCGCACCTCCCACTTCGTTGTGCTCGGGTGAGTCAAACTCAAAAGTACTACTTATTCAAGATTAAGTGCTACTTAATCGAGTCAGTTCGCTAGGTTGGGGGTCGTGGGGAACGACAGGCACGACCAGGTCCTGGACGAGCTCGGCGCGGCGATCGCGAACGGTTCGCTGCCGCCGGGGACGGTGCTGCGGTCCGAAGAGCTCCAGGAACGCTTCGGTGCTTCGCGGACGGTAGCGCGTGAAGTGGTCCGAGTGCTCGAGACGATGCGCCTGACCAGCAGCAAGCGGCGCGTCGGGGTGATCGTGCGGGACCCAGGGGAGTGGAACCACTACGACCCGAAGCTGATCCGCTGGCAGCTCGACGGCCCGTCGCGCCCGGCCGCCTTGGCCACGCTGAACGAGCTGCGTTCGGCGATCGAGCCGTGCGCGGCGCGCTACGCGGCCCTGCGAGCGACCCCGGAGGAGCGCGGCCGCCTCGGCGCACTGGGCGAGCGGCTGGCGCGGACGGCTCGGGCGCGCGACCTCTCGGCGTTCCTCGGGTTCGACATCGCGTTCCACGACCTGCTGCTCACGGCGTCCGGGAACCCGATGTTCGCGCAGCTGTCCGAGGTGGTCGCGGAGGTGCTGACCGGCCGGACGGGCCACGGCCTGATGCCGCCGGAACCCCAGCCCGAGGCGGTGGCCCTGCACCTGGAGGTGGCCGCCGCGGTGACGGCGGGCGACGCGGACCGGGCCGAACGCGCGATGCGCGACATCGTGGTCCAAGCGCGCGAGGAGATCGCAGCGCTGGTGGAGTGAGTCGCACGTCGGGAGGGCGAGTTGCGCCGCCGGTCGAGCAGGTCGGCGCGGGTCGGGGGTGGGATCCGGGCGTGGGACGAGTTCGCGGCGTTGGTGGAGTGATCCGCACGTGGGAAGGGCGGGTTGTGCCCCCGGTCGAGCAGGTCGGCGCGGGTCGGGGGTGGGATCCGAGCGTGGGACGAGATCGCGGCGCTGGTGGAGTGACCCGCACGTCAGGAGGGCGGGTTGCGTCGCCGGTCGAGCAGGTCGGCGCGGGCCGGGCGTGGCACGAGATCGTCGGCGAGGTCGGTGTCCGAAGTGCTCGGAGCGGTCGCAGTCAAGCCGGTCGGTGCGAGCTGCGTGGTGCGGGATTGTCGGAGCTGGTGACGCAGCCCGGCGGCGGTCGGGTGGTCCGGGCGCCCTCGGTGATCACGGCCCTGGTCAGGCGGTCGGTGGTCCCGGAGCGGGACGTCGTGGTCCGGGCGCGGGCGGCGATCGCGGCGCTCGTCGAGTAGGCCGTTCGGTGGTCCGGTGGGGCGAGTAGCCTCTCCTCGAACTGGACTTTCTTTCTGCCGGGGGGCACAGGTGAGCGCGGCGCGCGCGATCGGACTGGTGTTGGGCGTAGCGGCCGACGGCGCCCTCGGCGACCCGCGCCGGCGTCCGCCGGTGACGGCCTTTCGCCGCTTCGGGCCCGCGCCGGGGGCCGCGGTGGCCGTGGCCGCCGTGCTGGGCGGCCTGGTGCTCGAACGCGCCGGGCGTGGCCGTCCGCTGGTGCAGGCCTCGGCGACCGCCGTCACGACCTGGGCCGTGCTCGGCGCGGCCGGCCTCGCGCTGCAGGGCACCGAGCTCGCGCGCGACCTCGAGGAGTGCCGGTTCGAGCCGGCCCGCTCGACACTGTCCGAACTGGACCCCCGCGTCGCCGACGGGCTGGGCCCGGTCGCGCTGTCGCGGGCTTCGGTGGAAACGTTGGCGGAGAACACATCCGACGCCGTCGTCGCGCCGCTGGTGTGGGGCGCGGTGGCGGGCGTCCCGGGCCTGCTCGGCGCGCGGGCGGTCAGCCTGCTGCGCCGCACGCGCGGCGGCCGCCCCGGCCACTGGGCGCTCGACCGCCTCGACGAGCTCGTCCACCTGGTCCCGACCCGCATCGCGGCGGGCCTGACGGTGCTGGCGGCCCCGGTGGTCGGCGGCTCGGCGGGCGGCGCGTGGCGCGCGTGGCGCCGTGACACGATCGCTCACCCCAGCCCCAACGCGGGCCGCGTGGAGGCGGCGTTCGCCGGAGCGCTGGAGATCCGCGTCGGCGGCCGGACGGTGTACCCGCACGGCATCGAGGAGCGCCCGGTGCTGGGCGTCGGCCGCAACCCGGACGCCGGTCACGTGACACGCGCGGTGGAACTGTCCCGTGTAGTCGGCTGGCTGGCGGGTGTCACGTCGGTGCTGCTCGCGGTGGTCGCGGGCCTCTGGCGCCGCTCGCGCTGAATCAGCCGCGGCGGCGCAGCTGGGTCAACGCCTCCGCGTCCAGCCGTCCGTCCCGCTCGGCCAGCTGGGCGCCGATCCGCTCGCGGTCCTCTTCCGTCCGGTTTCCGCCGAACTTGAACTTCGCCCGGACGCCCGTGATCGTGAACTCGATCCCGCGGATCCCGGGCAGCAGCCGCCGGTCGGGGGCGTCCGTCGCGCTCACCGGGGCGCGCGCTCCGTCGGTCTCGAAGTGGCGCAACTGCTTGTCCAGCAAGGAAGCCTTCGCCGCCGGGTCGTCGACCAGCCGGACGTCGCCCTCGAGCTGGACCGTCGCGTAGTACGACGTCGGCACGCCGCGTGCCGGGTCGGCGCCGGATGCCGTGTTCCAGTCCGCGCGGATGTACGTGTAGTCGTCGACCACCGTCAGCAGCGCGCGCGGGTGCTCCTCCAGCAGCGGCCAGATCGGGTTGGGGCGGGCCAGGTGCGTGACGATCATGCGGTCGCCGTCGTAGGCGAAGTGCGCGGGCGTGACCATCGGCAGGTCGCGGCCGGTGCCGCCGGCGATCAGCTGGCCGAAGTCGTGGCCGGCCAGCCAGTCCCGCCACTCGGCGTCGTCCTTCGCGGCGTCCCAGGGGTGGATCAGCATGAACCCAGTATGAAGACCACAAGTGGCCTCGCTCCAGGGCCATTTCCGGCTTACTTCGAAGGGCCACTTTCGGCGTACTCGGCCTCATCCTCGGCCAGGATCTCCGAGACGGACTTCCGCCGCGTCCGCTCGCCCGGCTCCTTCGGCGCGGTCAGCGCGCCACCCGGCTTCAGCTCGCGCACGGTGAAGTACAGCCAGCCCAGCACCGCCATCGCGCCGAACGCGATCCACTGCAGCGCGTAGGAGAAGAACGGCCCCGAGTCGGTCTGCGGCAGCGGCAGCGCGCCCAGCACGCCGGGCTGATCGGTGTCGAGCTGGAAGTACCCGGGCCGGATGTCGATCCTGCCCGCCCGCGCGACGACCTTCGAGTCGACGACGTAGCTCTGCAGCCGCCCACCGGTCGACGCGTCGGCGAAGGCGTCACGGTTCTTCGGGTCGGTCTCGTCGCTGCGCACCCGCGCGGTGACCTGCACGGTCCCGCCCGGCGCCGGTGCGAAGGGCAGCACGCCGGACTTGCTGTCGAGCTTGACGAACCCGCGGTCGATCAGCACGACCGTGCCGTCGGTCGTCCGCAGCGGCGTCAGCACCTCGTAGGCGCCCTCGCCCTGCACGGTCCGCAGCCGGGCGACGACCTCCTTGTCCGGGAGGTACTGACCGGTGATCGACACGAGGTGCCACTCGGTGCGCTGGTCGGGCACGGCGCCCGGCGCCAGCAGCTGGTCGAGCGGCACCGGCGCGGCCGTGAACGACGTCTCGAGCGAGGAGTTCTGCTGCTCGCGCTCGGTGTTGCGGCCGAACTGCCACGGCGACAAGAGCGTGAAGCAACAGACGGCGAAGGCGAACACCACCACCGTCAGAGCCAGCCACCCGGGCCGGAGCAGGAACCGCAACCGCACCCCACCACGGTAGGCCGTGCCTGGTCCGGCCCGCCCGCCGACCTCGGTCACTGTGACGTGTCAGGGGTGCGAACGCACCCAATCCAGCAAACCGGGCACCGCGCGTTCGACCATGCCGAGGACGTCCTCGAAGCCGTCGTCACCGCCGTAGTAGGGGTCCGGCACCTCGGCGCCGTCCGGGGCCGACGGGTCGAACGACCGCAGCAGCCGCACCTTCGCCGGATCGTCGACGCGGGCCCGCAGGAACTCGGCGTGCCCTGCGTCGGCGGCGAGCAGGAGGTCGGCGCCGAGGTCCTCGTCGGACACCTCGGACGCGACGTGCCGGGTGGGGTAGCCGTGGGCCTCGAGGGTCGCCCGGGCCCGCTTGTCGGCGGGTTCGCCTTCGTGCCAGCCGCCGGTTCCGGCACTGGTGACGCGGACGGCGTCGGCGAGGCCGGCGTCGTCGAGCTCCTTCCGGAGGACGAGCTCGGCCATGGGAGAGCGGCAGATGTTGCCGGAGCAGACAACGACGATCCGAAGCATGCGGCGAGCGTAACCACCGGCCCGCCGGGTTCACCTGGTCAGCTCACCGCTCGGCGGTACCACCGGCCCGCACCGGGCACCTAGCGTCGATCACGCGAGGACGCGAACCGGAAGGAGAGCGATCATGCACGGGTGCTGCTCGAAGTGCACCGGCCAGGGCTGCGGCTGCTGCGGCAACTGCAACTGACCCCCGCACGGCGCTCGCGGCGGCGGTGACCCGCCGCCGGAGCGCCCCCTAACGCGGCAGGCAGGTCGCCGAGACCGCTTCTTCCAACGCGCGAGCGTGCAGCGCGTCGAAGCGGTGGACGACGTCCGCGACGCCGGCGGCGAGGAGCTGCCGCTGCGGGCACGAACGGGCCGCTCGGGCCGGAAGCGTCGCCGCCAGCTCCGTCAGCAGGCCGTTGTTGAGGCGGTCGATCACCGGGCGGATCTCGCCGAGGTCGGGGCGGGTCGGCGGGATCTCCGACGGGTGTGTGGCCCAGCGGGCGTACAGGCCGCGCTGGACCACCTTGTTCGCCTCGATCTGGGCGCGGAAGAACCGCACCGCGTCCGCCGGGTCGAGGCCCAGCCGCGGGGCCCGCGCCGCGACCGTGTCGTAGATCTGCTGCTCGCGCACCGGGTCGTCGATCGGGGACGGCGTGCCGTACTTGGCCGCCGCCACCTGGTCCGCGATCCGGACGCGTTGCGCCGCGAGATCCGTGAGGCGCCACAAGGAAGGCGCCGCCGAAGCGGGGGCCGTGCAGGCCAAGAGCGCCGCCAGCGCCACCATCACCGTGACGAGCCAGGACCGAAGCCGCATGGCCCGAAACGCTACATGCGAAGATCCCCGGATGCCCGCCCTTTCCGAAGTCATCACCGTGCTGGAGCAGGCGTACCCACCGGCGCTCGCCGAGTCGTGGGACGCCGTCGGCCTCGTCTGCGGCGACCCGGCCGAGTCCGTGACGCGCGTGCTCTTCTGCGTCGACCCCGGCGCCGACACCCTCGACGAAGCCGTCGAGCTCGGCGCGCAGCTGATCGTCGCGCACCACCCGCTGCTGCTGCGCGGCGTGCACGGCGTCCCCGCCGACACGGCGAAGGGCGCGCTCGTGCACCGGATGATCCGCGCCGGGATCGCGCTCTACTGCGCGCACACCAACGCCGACTCCGCCGATCCCGGCGTCTCCGACGCGCTCGCCGAAGCGATCGGCCTCCGCGTCCTGCGGCCCCTCGACCCGAAGCCGGACGGCGTCACGGGCCTCGGCCGCATCGGCGAACTGCCGGAGCCGGAACCCTTCGGCGTCTTCGTCCAGCGCGTCGCGGACGCGCTGCCCGCGACCGTCCCCGGCGTGCTCGGCGCGGGCGACGAGGACCGGCCGATCCGCACCGTCGCCGTCTCCGGCGGGGCCGGGGACTCCTACCTCGCGCTGGCCACCGAAGCCGGGGTCGACGCCTACGTCACCGCCGACCTGCGGCATCACCCCGCGGGTGAGCACCTGGCGAGCCCGGGCCCGGTGCCCGCGCTGGTCGGGCTGACCCACTGGGCCAGCGAATGGCCCTGGTGCAGGCAAGCCTCGGCGGTCGTGGCGCGAGCGTTTGCGGGTAACGTCGACATCTGCGTCTCCACGCGGTGCACCGACCCGTGGAACGTCCGCGCCGAGCGCACATCGAATTAAGAGGAGCACCGTGAAGGCCGAACCCGCCGTGCAGCGCCAGTTGCTCGAGCTCGCCAAGGTGGACGCCGAGCTCTCGCGCACCGCGCACCGTCGCCGCACCCTTCCCGAGCTGGCCGAGATCGACGCCGGGGAGAAGACCGTCCGGGATCGCCGCGACGCGCTCGTGTCCACGGAGACCGCCGCGTCCGACCTCGACCGGGAGGTGGCCCGGCAGGAGAAGGAGATCGAGTCGGTGCGCGCCCGCGAGGACCGCGACCGCAAGCTCCTGGCGTCCGGATCCGTGAACTCCAAGCAGATGACCGACATCGAGCACGAGCTGCAGACCCTGCAGCGCCGGCAGAGCGCGCTGGAAGACGACCTCCTGGAGCTGATGGAGCAGCGCGAGGCGCTGGGCCTGGACGCGCAGCGCACCGGCGCCGAGGTCGACAAGGCCGAGTCCGAGGTCGCCGCCGCGATCATCCGCCGTGACGAGGCGTTCAAGGACCTCGACACCACCCGCGCCCGCCGTGACGAAGACCGCGCGAAGCTGCTGCCGCGCTTCCCGGAGCCGCTGCTGAAGCTGTACGAGCGCGTCCGCGAGCACAAGGGGATCGGCGCCGCGCTGCTGCGCGCCCGCCGGTGCGGCGCCTGCCAGCTCGAGCTGGACCGCAACACCGTCAACGAGATCAAGGGCGGCCCCGAGGACGACGTCGTGCAGTGCGAGAACTGCGGCGCGATCCTGGTCAGGACCGTGGAGTCCGGCCTGTGACCGAGCACGTGGTCATCGAGGCCGACGGCGGATCCCGGGGCAACCCGGGGCCCGCCGGCTACGGCGCGGTGGTCAAGGACGCCGCGACGGACGAGGTTCTCGCCGAGCGCAAGGAAGGCCTCGGCGTCGTCACCAACAACGTCGCCGAGTACCGCGGCCTGATCGCCGGGCTGGCCGCCGCGGCCGAGCTCGGAGCGTCCACTGTGGACGTTCGGATGGACTCGAAGCTCGTGGTGGAGCAGATGTCCGGGCGCTGGAAGATCAAGCACCCGGACATGCAGCCGCTCGCCGCGCAGGCCAAGGAGATCGCCGCCGGCTTCACGCGCGTCCGCTACGAGTGGATCCCGCGCGCGCAGAACTCGCACGCCGACCGGCTGGCCAACGAGGCGATGGACGCGGCCACCGGGAAGCCGGCCGCCGGCAAGCCCGCCCCGGCCGCGCCGAAGCTGCCGACCCGGAAGCCGGACCGCGCCGTCGTCGCCTGGACCGGCGCCCGCGGCACCCCGACCCGGCTGCTCCTGCTGCGCCACGGCCAGACGGAGATGTCGGCGTTGCGGCGCTACTCCGGCCGCGGCGACGTCCCGCTCACCGAGCTCGGCCGCGCGCAGGCGGCCGCGGCGGCGAAGCGGCTGGCCGCGACCGAGGGCCTGATCGTCGACGGCGAGGCCGTTCCGATCATCTCCTCGCCGCTCACGCGCACGAAGCAGACCGCGCAGGCCGTCGCCGACGCGCTCGGCGGCCGCGTCGAGACCCACCCCGGGCTCATCGAGACCGACTTCGGCGAGTGGGAGGGGCTCACGTTCGCCGAGTCCGCCGACCGCGACCCGGAGCTGCACCGCTCCTGGATCGGCGACAGCTCGGTCCCGCCGCCCGGCGGCGAGAGCTTCGACGTCGTCCACCAGCGCGTCCGCAAGGCCCGCGACGAGCTGATCGCCGAGCACGGCGGCCGGACGCTGGTGCTGGTCAGCCACGTGACACCGATCAAGACGCTGCTGCGGATGGGCCTGGACGCCGGGCCGTCGCTGCTGTTCCGGCTGCACCTGGACCTGGCGTCGCTGTCGATCGTCGAGTTCTACCCGGACGGCAACGCGTCGGTCCGGCTGGTGAACGACACGTCGCACCTGAGCTGACCGGGGCAACTGTGGGGTGGATCACGCTCAACGGCGACGCGTGGCCGACCCCCGATGGGGTATTGGCTACAGTGGCTCGACCGCGGCGCCGCGGCGGTGGACCCGGCCTCGGGTCCATTCATGGGGCGCCGGCTCGTGCGTAACCCACCGGCAGAGGCCTGCGGGCGGAACAGTGACGAGGACATGACGGCTAGCGCACTCACCGAGACTTCCCAGAGCGACGTCCCCGACGACCCCGTGGCCACCACCACGACGCGGGGCTGGGGCGCGCGCCTGGCACCGGTACTGGCCGTGCTCGCCGGGGTGGCCGCCGTCGCGGCGCACGCCACCCGCTACGGCCACTGGATCGTCGACGACGCCGCCATCACCTTCTCCTACGCCCGCAGCTTCGCCGACGGCCTCGGCCCGGTGCTGCAGCCGGGCGCGCCGCCGGTCGAGGGCTTCTCGGACCCGACGTGGATGGTGCTGCTCGGCGTCGGCAAGCTCGTCGGCCTCTTCGACCACGGCCTGCTCTTCGGCCTGCCCGACTACGTGCTGTTCCCGAAGCTGCTGGGCCTGCTGTTCACCGGCGGCATCCTGACCGCCTGCTACATCGCCGCGAAGCAGATCTTCCCGCGCTTCGCGTGGCTGGCCACCCTGGTCGTCGGCCTGACGCTGGCGACGATCCCGTCGTTCGTCATCTGGGTCGTGTCCGGCCTGGAGAACTCGCTGTTCGCCTTCGTCGTCGTCACGCTGGGCGTGACGCTGTTCGTCTCGGTGAAGCGGGACAAGCTGCTGACCCCGAAGGTCGCGCTGTGGGCCGGCGTCATGGTCGCGTTCGCCGCGCTGACCCGGCCGGAAGGCCTGATCTACGCGGGCGCGTACCCGCTGGCCGCGCTGTTCCTGCTGCGGTCGGGCCTGTTCTGGAAGAGCTTCCGGCTCGCGCTGCTGTCGGTGGCCGCGTTCGCCGTCCCGTTCGGCGCGTACGTCGTCTGGCGGCACGCCGAGTTCGGCAGGCTGCTGGCCAACCCGTCGGTCGCGAAGCAGCAGGGCCTGCCGGGGATCGACGCCGTGAAGCGGCCGTTCGAGCTGGCCGGCTACGCGGGCTGGGCGGGCGTCGTCCTGCTGCTGCTCGTGATCGTGTTCGCGCTGGTCAAGGCGCCGTGGCGGCGTTCGCTGACCGCGTTGCTGGTGCCGCTGGGGCTGGGGATCGTCGCGTACGGCGTGATGGTCGCCGACTGGATGTACCAGCACCGGTTCGCCAGCCCGATCTGGCCGCTGGCGGTCATCGCCGGCACGCTGTCGGCGGGTGAGCTGCTGAAGCACCGCCGGGCGCTGCTGCGGATCGGGATCGTCGTGGTCCTGGTGGGCGCGTTCGTCCCGTCGGCCGTCGGGTTCGCCCAGGCCGCGGACAAGTTCGCGAAGAACCCGAACATCACGGCGTGCCTGGTCGCGGACCGCTTCGGCCGCGGCTTCAACACGTACGCGGACATCCTGGGCATCCAGAAGGCGTCGCTGCTGCTGCCGGACCTCGGCGGCTCGTCGATGACCAGCCGGCTCGAGCTGGTGGACATGGCCGGCCTGGTCAACAAGCCGATCGCCGACCTGGTCCACGACAACGACCTCGCGGGCCTGCGGAACTACGTGTTCGACACGGTCAAGCCGACGTTCATCCACTCGTGGGGCCCGTGGGCCGCGGGCAACGGCATCGCGCTGGACCCGCGCCTGGACCGCGACTACGTGCTGGTCTACTCGTCGCCGATCGAGGGCCTGCGCAACGGCGACTGGGTCCGCAAGGACGCGGTCACCGACCCGGCCAAGCTGAAGGCGGCCCAGGACTACGCGAAGGTGACGATCCCGGCCGTGGCGGCCGACCGCTTCGGCGGCCCGCTCGACGACTGCGGCGCGACGATGAAGCCGGGCCAGACCCTGACGGTCCCGAACCCGTAACCCGTGTGACCCGGCCCGTCACTCGCGTGATCGGGCCCGTGACCCGCGTGATCGAGGCCGGAACTCGCGAGTTCCGGCCTCAGTCACGTGAGATCCGGCCGCGATCACGCGAGTGACGGGTTACGTCGCGACGGTGAGGCCCAGCCAGAGGGCCACTGTGGCCGCCGCGAGACACAGCGGGGTCGTCAGGGCCCCCAGCGTGTGGAACGTCTTGGCCGACGGGTGCTGCGGGAGGGCTCGGCGCCACAGCAGCGTGGCCAGGGAGCCGAGGTAGCTCGCGTTCGGGCCGATGTTGACGCCCAGCAGCACCGCCAGCAGCACGCCCGGCGCGGGGTGCGTGCCCAGGACCGACAGCAGGATCAGCGTCGCCGGGAGGTTGTTGACCAGGTTGGCCAGCAGCGCCGCGACACCGGCCGCCAGCAGGAGGTCCACCAGGCCCGTCGACGTCGGGAGCACGTCCCGGAGCAGGCCGCCCAGCAGGTGCTCCGACACCGCCTCGACCACCACGGCCAGGCCCAGCACGAACAGGCACAGCTGCGGCGCCGCCTCGCTGATCAGCTGCCACGGCTTGATCTTGCCCCGCACCAGCGCGCGCACGCCGAGGACCAGCGCCGCGGCCGTCGCGATCCAGACCGGCTCGACGTGGCCCAGCGGGCCCAGCCCGAAGCCGACCAGCGTCAGCGCCAGGACGACCAGCGCGAACGTCGGCGTCTCCAGGTGCTGCCGCGGCTCCGCCGTCTCCTGCGGCTTCAGGTCCGTGGCGAAGAACCGCAGGAAGACGAGCAGTTCGATGCCGATCGTCACCAGCCACGGCAGCGCCATCAACGCCGTGAAGCCGGCGAACGTCAGCCCGGACGCGGCGAAGGCCAGCAGGTTGGTCAGGTTGGACACCGGCAGCAGCGTCGACGCCGAGTTCGCCAGGTGCACGCAGGCGTAGGCGTGCGGCCGCGCGGGCATCTTCAGGCTCGACGCCGTCGCGAGCACCACCGGCGTGAGCAGGACGACGGTGGCGTCGAGGCTGAGGACCGCCGTCACGCCGGCCGCCGCGGCGAACGTCAGGACCAGCAGCCGCCGGGGGCGGCCGTGGCACGCCTCGGCGAGGCGGTTGCCGAGCCAGTCGAACACGCCGTCCACACTGGCCAAAAAGGACAGCAGGAGGATCGCGGCGAGGAAGCCGAGCGTCGGCAGGATCTCGACGGCCCGGTGCCCGGCCGCGGCCGGGCGCACCAGTCCGAACAGGAGCGCCAGCCCCGCCGCCGGCACCGCGGCGACCGCTTCCGGCCAGCCGCGCGGCCGGACGATCGCGAAGACCAGCACCCCGATCAGGAGCACCAGGCTCGCGGCACCCGCCCAGAAGTTCACCAGTGCACGCTAACCGACGACGTCGGCCGCCGATTCTGTCGGTGCCCTCGGGTAACGTGGAAGACGGGGGGCGCCGCCACGCGCGGAGGTCAGACGCCGAGCGGCTCCGGGGTCGCGGCGCCGCGGGCGAGGTCGCGTTCCTTCTCCCGGATCACCGGCAGCACGTGCTCGCCGAAGTGCTCGACGTCCTCCAGGTAGTGCAGGAACCCGAGCAGCAGCAGGTTCGCCCCGCGCCGCTTGTACTCGATGGCGCGGTCGGCGATCTGCTCCGGCGTGCCGATCAGCCGGGTGCGGAAGCCGTCGTTGTACTGCACGAGGTCTTCGAACTCCGAGTCCGCCCACATGCCCTTGGTGTCCGAAGTGGACTTCCCGGCCTGCTTGACGGCGTTGCGGAAGCCCTCGACGGCGGGGCGGTTGGCCTTGTCGACGATCTCGCGCAGCACGGCCTTCGCTTCGCTCTCGGTCTCGCGGGCGATGAGGAAGCCGTTCAGTCCGAATCGGACGGTGTGGTCGTTCTCGGCCGCGTACCCGTTCACCTCCGCGACCTGCTCGCTGAAGCCGTCGAAGTCCTTGCCGTTGCTGAAGTACCAGTCCGAGACGCGCCCGGCGAGCTTGCGCGCCGCCGTGGAGTTGCCGCCCTGGAAGATCTCCGGGTGCGGTGTGAAGACCGGCTTCGGCTTGATGTCGAAGTCGTGGATCCGGTAGAAGTCGCCGCGGAACTCGGCGTGGTCGCTGGTCCAGAGCTCCCGCAGCACGCGGATGAACTCCTCCGACCGCCGGTAGCGCTCGTCGTGCTCGAGCCACGCTTCGCCCAGGCCGGTGAACTCGTCCTTGAACCAGCCGCTGACGACGTTCACGGCCGCGCGGCCGCCGGAGATGACGTCGGCGCTCGCGATGAACTTCGCCAGCACGCCGGGGTGCCACAGCCCGGGGTGCACGGCCGCGATCACCTTCAGCCGCTCGGTGGCGAGCAGCAGCGCCAGGCTGAACCCGGTCGACTCGTGCTGGTAGGCCGCGCCGTAGCTCGCCGTGTAGCGCACCTGGGAGAGGGCGTACTCGAACCCGTTGTTCTCGGCGAGCACCGCCAGTTCGCGGTTGTACTCGTAGCCCCAGTCCGTGCGCTGCTCGATGTCGCTCGTGACGAGCCCGCCGCTCACGTTCGGGACCCAGTAGGCGAATTTCAGAGGTTCCTCGGGCGAAGACATGGCCCGAGTAGAGCAACGACGTCAGGGGCGGTCAACGCGCGTCCACGCGGTGGGACTTCACCCGCCGCGGTGGGACTTCGCCAGTGCGCCACCGAGTTCCGCGCGCCCCGGGATGCCCAGCTTCCGGTACGCGCCGGACAGGTGCAGCTCGACCGTGCGCCGCGTCAGGTGCAACGCCGTCGCGATCTCGCGGTTCGTCAGGCCCTGCGCGGCCATCACGGCGATGCGGCTTTCCTGGCGCGTCAGGCCGTGCTCGTTGTCCTTCGCCGGGGTCAACGCGCGCCGCGACGAGCGCAGCTCCTCCGCCGCGCGCCGCGCGAGAGGGCGCGCGCCGCAGTGCTCGCTCAGCTCGACGGCCTGCCGCAGCGTCTCGATGGCCTTTTCGGACTGGCCGTGGCGCGACTGCAGCGAGCCGAGCTCGGTCAGCGCCGTCGCCAGCTGCAGGCGGGCCGGTGACGCGCTCAGCGCCGTGATCGCCTTGGTCAGGGACCGCTCGGCTTCGTCGTCCTCGCGGACGAGCCCGAGCGTCGTGAGCGCCGTGCCGAGCGGGCGCGCCGCACCCCAGCGGGTCGCCGCGGACAGGTCCTCTTCGGCCAGCCGGGCCGCGTCCTCGCCCTGGCCGAGGGCGAGCGCCGCGCGGGCCGCGTGCGCGCGCCACGGCACGAACCCGGGGAACCGCATGCCGTGGTGCGCGAGCCGCCGGCCGCAGCTGAGCAGGTCTTCGAAGCCGAAGCGGGTGTAGCCGGTGGCGACGCGCAGGCGGCCGCGCGCGTAGAGCAGGTAGGTGTGGGTGAACAGGCCCTGGCTGGCGACGAAGTCCATCCGGTCCAGCAGCGACGTCGCCGCCTCGAACCGGCCCAGGTCGACCCAGCACTCGACGAGCTTGGCCGCGCAGAGCACGCCGACCGGGCACGTCGTCGTCGCGCCGCGCTCGTCGAACCGCCGCAGCAGCGACTCGAAGTGGACGCTCGCCCGCTGCAGGTCGCCGCCGGCCTGCAACGCGATCCCGCGGGCCAGCGTCGGCAGCGCACCCTGCGGCACGTGCACGTCCCACGGCTCGCGTTCGACGTCGAGGATCCGGCACAGCCGGTCGACGTGGGCCGGCTCGTCCGCGAGCACCGCGGTGGCCAGTGTGAAGAAGTAGTGCTGTTCGAACAGATCTCCGTCGCTGTCGCCGGCCAAGGCGTCGGCGAAGTGCGCGATGGCGTCCTGCGCGGACTCGCCGCTGCGGACGGTGTCGAGCGCCAGCAGGGCCGAGCGGCTCCGGCGCGCGGCCGGGTCGGTCAGCGGCGCCCACTGCTCCTCGAAGTCGCGGAACTCCGGCGGCGGCCCGAGGCGGCTGCCGGCCTCGGCGAGGTAGGTCATGCTCAGCAGCGGCCCGACGGCGTCCGGGCCCCCGGCGTCGAGCCGTGCCGCGATCTGCCCGGCCGCGCTGATCGCGAGCCGGGCGTCCTGACCGCCGCACAGCGAGAGCAGCATGGCGTTGGCGATGAACGCGGCGGTCTCGCGGCGGCCGATGTTGTCGACGGCCTCGCGCACCCGCACCGCGGCGGCGGGCGGGTCGACCTGGAACTCGGCGTGCGCCAGCTGCAGCAGCACGGCCACCCGGCGCCCGGAGCTCAGCCGCTCGTCGAGCGCGCGCCGCAGGTGCCGCGAGGCCAGCTCGGCGTCGCCCGCGGACAGGGCGTTGCGCGCGCTCAGCCGCAGCACGTCGACCCCCCACGGGATCCGGATCGCGGTGGCCTCGAGCAGGTGCGCGGCGACGCGCTCGATCGGCGCGCCGGTCTCCGCCAGCAGCTTCGCCGCCCGCGCGTGGTTGACCGCCCGCGTCGTCTGCGGCATGTCCTTGAGCACGGAGTTGCGGACGAAGGAGTAGGACAGCATCGGCCGGCTGCTGTTGTCGAGCACGTGCAGCCGGACCATGGTGTCGATCGCCGGCAGCGCGTCCAGCTCGTCGACGCCGGCGAGCTGGGCCAGCAGGTCGAAGCTCGCGTCCTCGCCGGCGATCGCGGCCGCGTGCAGGATCGCGGGGGCGTGCGGGAACTCGTGCATCCGGGTGTGGAGGACCTGGCCGATCAGCGACGAGCCGAGCGCGTGCGGATCCGCGCCGGGCAGCAGCCGTGGCCGCAGCGCGTGCAGCAGGTACGGGTTGCCGCCGGTGGCCTCGCGGCAGGTGGACGCCAGCTCGCCGGGCGCGAGGCCGAGGATCTCCGCGGCGGCCGCGTCGCCGAGGCCGTTGAGCGTGATCGTGGCCGGCGTGCAGCCCGCCATCTCCAGCAGGGCCACCTCGCGGTGGGGCGGGTGCCCGATCAGGGCGGTCAGGATGATCAGCACCGGCAGGTCGAGCACGCGGTGCCGGATGTAGGCGAGGCACCGCATCGACCAGGCGTCGGACAGGTGGACGTTGTCGATGCCGAGTAACAGCGGGCCGCGCCCGGCCGCGTCGCGGACGAGGTGGAAGAAGTGTTCGAGCGCTTCGCTCTCCCCGGCGGGCCCGCACTGCTCGGTGTACGGCGTGCGCGGGGCGGCCGGGTCGGCGGTGACGTTCTGCAGGGCTTCGGCCAGCTGCCGGGCCACCCCGCCGGGCAGGTGGCTCTCGAGCCGCGACCCGGTGGCGATCGCGACGGTGAAGCCCGAGTCCGCGGCCAGCGCCGCGGCGGCGCGCAGGGTGGCGCTCTTGCCCATGCCGAACTCGCCGGCCAGTACCGCGCTCGCCGCCGTGCCACCCAGCGCGACCGGGAAGAGCCTGGTCAAGCGGCTGAGCTCGGGCTCGCGGCCGGGGAGCCGCGGAGCGGGACGCTTCGGTACCGAAGCCCCGCTGACGGGGTTCTCGGGATTTACTTCGGTATCCACCGTAAGGACTTTCATGTTGGGTTCGGGCAGACTACCGGTAACCGGCCGAACTCGGGAGAACCCGCAGGTGGGCGCCGGTGCCGGCGACGAACCGAGCAGGGGAGACGATGGACGCAGCGGTTGCGAACCCGTCCTTCCCGAAGGCCGCGCCCGTCGCGCACAGGGCCGTCACGCCGACGCCCAGGGCCAGCAGCAGGAGCGTGCCCGTCGCCGAGCCGGGCCGCCGGCCGCCGAACCGGCACGACTTCCGGCGCGGGGCCGTCCCGTCGCCCGGGGGCAGGTAGCCGAGCTCGGCCGCTCGCGCGAGCGCCCCGGTCACCGAGCGGAACTCGGCGACGCGGACCCGGCAGCGGGCACACCCGCTCAGGTGCGCTTCGAATTCCCCCGGATCGTCGAGGACGCCGAGCCCGTAGGCCGCGGCGTCCCGGTGCACCCCTTTCCCCGCCCTCATCGCACCGTCACTTCCCCGAGCGCCTTACGCAATTGCCGCATCGCCGTGTACAACCGCGATTTCACGGTTCCCTCCGGAATTCCGAGAATGGTCGCGGCCTGGCGAACGGTATTTCCGGCGAGGTACGTCTCCGAGATGACGGACTGGTATTTCTCGTCCAGTTCCGTCAATGCGCGGGAAATGGTTAGTGCGGCTAACGAACTGTCGGTGCGGTCGGCTGACTCGGCGTTGTCGGGGATCTCCAGAGCGACCTCCTGCGGGCGTACCCGGCGATTCCGCCAGCCGTCGATGACGATCCGGCGGGCCACCGTGAGCAGCCAGCCCCGCAGCATGCCGGGCTCGCGCTCGAGGGTGTCGGAGTGCTGCCAGGCGCGGATCATGGTCTCCTGCACCACGTCCTCGGTCCACTGCCGGTCGTAGTTGGTGAGGGACAACACCTGGCTGAACAGCGTGGCGCGGAAGTTCTTGTACAGCAACGGGACCAGGTCGTCGACCGGGTCCGCCGCGAGGACGGCCGCGGCGGCGGACGAGGAGGGGCCGGCGTGGCCGATACCTGTTCTGCCCGGTGCTTCCATAAAGCTCGCAACCTCACCTGACTGGTGGACCGTAAGGGCCAGCAGAGCGTAGCGCAGAAATACTTGATAGGCCATATGCATCAGTTTCTCCGGCTATTCGGCTCTCGGCCGCCACGGTGTGTGTCCGTGGCCGGTTCAAAAACTGTCTTGTGATGCACGTCACAGTCACTAAAAGGTGACAGCGAGAACCGTTCTGCACCTTTCACGCGTAGCTCCCGGTAAGGACCACTCCACGAGGGGACACGGAATGCCGCTCCGATTCGCAGCTCTGTTCGCGGCCACCGCCGCGCTGCTGCTCGGCGCCGTTCTCCCGGCCGCCGCCGGAGAGCTGCAGCAGACCGACCGCACCCTGCTGACGCGGCTGAAGCAGCACACCCTGTGGGCCGTGCCGGCCGGCCGGCTGGCGGCCGAGCGCGGCACCAACCGCCGCGTGCGCGACGTCGCTGCCCGCATCGCCGACGACCAGGCCCGCCTCGACGTCGCTCTGGGCGCGGCCGCCGACCGGATCGCCATCACGCTGCCCACCGAGCCGACGGACCAGGAACGCGCCTGGGCGGCCGAGATCGCCGCGGCTTCGGGTGCCGAGTTCGACCGCGCCTACGTCAACCGGCTCCGCGCCGAGTACGGCGATCTCTTCGCACTGGCCTCCGACGTCCGCGCGGGCACCCGCGACGACGACGTCCGCGCGTTCGCCCAGACCGCCGTCGACACGGCGCTCGGACACCTGACGCTGCTGGAGAGCACCGGCCTCGCCGAGACGACGTCCCTGCTCGTCTCGGCCACCGAGGACGACACGCTCGACGGCGGTGACATCGCGCTCGGCTCGGTCCTCGTCGCCTTCGCCGCCGTCGCCACGTTCGGCCTGCTCCGCCTGCTCGGAACCCCCGCCACGACCCCGCCGCGCACCCGGAGGTAAGCCGCTCCATGTCCTTGTCAGCCGCGCTGAACACCGTGCCGTCGCCGCACGACGCCGGGATCGCCGAGGCCGCCGCGCTGTCCGGCCGCCTCACCTACCTCTGCACGTGCCTCACCCTGTGCTGGGGCGTCCTGGCCGCCGCGGGCTGGGTCCGCCGGTTCAGCGGGCAGGACGCGCTGCGCACCGGGCACGTCGTGCTCGCCGCGTTCACCCTCGCCACCGGCACTCTGCACGGGCTGACGTTCCTGTTCTTGGACGACGACGTGTTCGGCGTCGCCGACCTGCTCCTCCCGTTCTACGACGGCACCACCCGGCACGCACTGGGCATCGTCGGGTTCGAACTGGTCGTCGCGGTCTCGGTGACGGCCGGGTTGCGCCGCGGTGCCCGCGAAGGCCGCTGGCTCCGCTTCCACCAGCTCGGCTACCCGGCGATCGGCCTGCTCGCCGCGCACGCCTGGCTCGGCGCGATCTGGAGCGGCCACCTCGCCACCGTCTGGCTCGCCGGGATCACGCTGCTCGTCCCGCCGGTCGTGCTGTCGGCGCTGCGCGTGCTGCCCGCGTCGGCGCTCGTCCGCGCCGGGCTGATCGCGCCGGTCCCGGACGCGGACACCCTGCGCGTCGACGTCGACAGCCACCTCTGCCACTCCTACGGCGTCTGCCAGTCCGAGGCGCCCCAGGTCTTCCGGCTCGGCCACGACGGCCGGCTGGAGTACGAGAAACGGCCGGAGGCCCGGCTGACAAGCCACGTCCGGGCCGCCGCACGTGCCTGTCCCATGCGAGCCATCCACCTGGTGGGAGCCATCCGATGAGCGAACGGATCGTCATCGCCGGAGCCGGCCTCGCCGGCCTGCGTGCCGCGGAGCGGGTGCGCGAACTCGGGTTCGACGGCGAGGTCGTCGTCATCGGCGCCGAGCCCGACATCGCCTACCACCGCCCGGCGCTGTCCAAGCACCTGCTCACCGGCGCGGTCAGCCGCGCCGACACGCTCCTGGCCGACCCGCTCGAAGTGGACGCCGAGTGGCGCTTCGCCACCACCGTCACGGGCCTGTCGCCGAACCGCCAGGTCGTCCACCTCGGCGGCGAGGAACTGCGCTACGACGGGCTGATCATCGCCACCGGCGTCGAACCCCGCCGGATGCCGGGCGCCCCGCACGGCCACCAGCGGGTCGTCGTCGTCCGGACGCTGGCCGACACGATCGCCCTGAAGCGCGCGCTGGCCACCGGTCCCGGCCCGGTCGCCGTCGTCGGTGACGGCTTCATCGGCTGCGAAGTCGCGTCCAGCCTCCGGGAGATGGGCCGCGACGTCGTCCTCATCGGCCGCGCGCGGGCCCTGCTGGCCGACGTCCTCGGCCCCGACATCGGCGAGTGGCTCACGGCGCTGCACACCGCCCGCGGCGTCCGCCTCGAGCTCGGCACCGCGGTCCGGCGGTGGCGGCCCACCGCGGCGTCGGTCGGGATCGAGTTCACCGACGGGCGCGCCCTCGACGTCGCCTGCGTCGTGGTCGCCGTCGGCAGCGTGCCGGCGGTGTCGTGGCTGCGCGGCGCCAAGCTCCCGCTCGACGACGGCGTCGTCTGCGGGCCGACCTGCCACGTCGTCGGCTCGAGCACGATCGTCGCGGCCGGCGACGTCGCCCGGTGGCCGAACCTGCGCTTCGACCCGGTGCCGCGGCGCGACGAACACTGGCTCAACGCGGTCGAGATGAGCCGCGCGGCCGCCGCGAACCTGCTCGCCGGGCCGCAGGGCTCACCGGCGTACACGCCGGTACCGCGTTACTGGTCCGAACAGCACGGCGTCCGCATCCAGGTCGCCGGCCGGCCCATGCTCGGCACCGACACGGTGCTGCTGGAGTCCCCGGCACCCGGCACCCGCCCGATCACCGGCTTCGTCCGGGACGGCGCGCTCGTCGGGCTGATCGGTCTCGACAGCCCCGCCGCCGTCCTGCACTGGACGGCCGAGCTGGCGCGCCGGCGGCGTTCACCCGGCGGGGAGCCCGCGCCCGAGATCGTCCGCCCGCGCCACGGCGGCGACCGCGACCACAGCGGCGCCGTCGCGGGGTGGTGAGCGCGCCCGGGTACGATTCCCGGCGCGGACGAGCTGGCAGGGCGGTCGCGGGCCGGGGCGACCCGGCTCGAGGAAAGTCCGGACTCCACAGGGCTGGGTGGTTGCTAACGGCAACCCGGGGTGACCCGCGGGAAAGTGCCACAGAAAACAGACCGCCCCGGTTCTCGGACCAGGGGTAAGGGTGAAACGGTGGTGTAAGAGACCACCAGCGTGCCGGGTGACCGGGACGGCTAGGTAAACCCCACCCGGAGCAAGGTCAAGAGGGAGCTTCGGCTCCTGCGCAGGCGCTCGAGGACGGCCCGTCCGAGTCTGCGGGTAGGCCGCTGGAGCCTGCCGGCGACGGCAGGCCGAGATGGATGACCGCCGCCCCGCGAGCCGCAAGGCGACCGGGGAACAGGATCCGGCTTACACGCCAGCTCGTCCGCACCCCGTCGTGAGTGGTTAGGGCGGTTCTAACCGCCCTGAACACTCACGACCGGGTGCCGCGGAGGCTCGTGCCAAGTGGTTACCCGGGGGTAGGGTGCCCGCATGGCGGGAAACGAGAAGCAGTTCAAGTCGGCTTTCGACTCCTTGCACGCGCTGACGTACTTCGCGCCCGAGGTCGACGCCGCTCTCACCGGGATCGGGCTGCGACCGGGGCGGATGCCCTACTTCGCCGGCCGCTCCGCCGCCATGGGACCCGTCGGCGCCGAGGTCGTCGCGGCCACCTTCTACAACTTCAACCCCGAGGTCGTCGCGCGGGTGATCCCGCGGGCCTGGACGCTGGCCACGCCCGAGCAGGTCCTCGAAGCCCGCCTCGACGGCGTCGACAAGGTGCTGACCCGCCTCCTCGGTGACGACACCCTCAAGAGCGAGGAGGTGGCCGAGGCCGCCGAACTCGCCAGGGAGGCCTCGGCCGGCTGCACCGCCGAAGGCCGTCCCCTCTACGCCGCGCACGCGGCGCTGGCCTGGCCCGGCCAGCCGCACCTCGCCCTCTGGCACGCCATCACGCTGCTGCGCGAGTACCGCGGCGACGGCCACATCGCCGCGCTCGTGCTCAACGGCCTCGGCAACATCGAGGCGCTGGTCACGCACGTCGCCACCGGCGACGGATTCGTGCCCGAGGTCGCCAAGCTCACCCGGGGCTGGAGCGACGAGCAGTGGGCCGCCGCCGTAGCCGGGCTGGCCGGCCGCGGGATCCTCGACGCCGAGGGCGCGCTCACCGAGGCGGGCGTCGCGCTGCGCGACCGGGTCGAGGTCGCCACCGAGGCCGCCGCGACCGGGCCGTGGGAGCACCTGGGGCCGGAGAAGACGGCCCGGCTCGAACTCCTGTGCCGCGCCCTCAGCCGCCAGGCCGTCGAGGCGGGCGCCTTCCCGGAGGGCGTGTTCGCCGGCCGCCGGCGCGTCTGAATGGAGCAAGATCACGCTATGTAGTGAAACTTGTGTGAGGTCTTGAACACCTAGTGACGGACGTTCGCGGCCGCCAAGATCGGGATCTCGGCGGACCGGTCCACTCGGCGTCACAGTGTGGACTCCTGCAAGCCCGCCGTTCGGGTCGTGTCACACTGTTTCGGGCCCGGCGACGGTCACAAGCCGGGCACGCAAAGTGAGCGATTCTCTGCCAAGAGAGTGAGTTCGGCACTGCGACAAAAACGATGGGCGGCCGGGCTTTGACCGGAGGACCCTTGCCGCGATGATGGTGGGCGTGGAGATTTCGGGTAACAAGCGCGCCGTCCCGGTTGAGCAGCGAGCCGGTACCTACTCAGCGCGCTTTGACCGCTACCCCTGGTAGCCGCCATGATGTTGTTCGAAGCACTGCTTGAGCCAGAACCGCGCGGCCCCCACCGCGCACCGGGAGTAACGCGATGATGACCTTGACCACCCTCGACACGCTGGCCGCAGGCGAGCTGGGCACCGGAAACGTGCGCCAGTGGCTGCTCGACAACGTCATCCCCCTGGTGCTGCTGTCCGTCGCGCTCCTGCTCCTGTGGCTGGGTGGCGGCAAGGGCGACAACGCCGGCGTGATGCGCAGGCTCGCCGGCGTGGTCATCGCGCTGGCGATCATCGGACTCGCGGTCAGCGGCGCCGGCGTCAACGTCGGCCAGTGGATCGCCGGCCTGTTCACCGGCTGAGGCAGGGGCCCGCGTGCGCATCAGGACTGATGACGAGGTCTACCGGGTCGACGCCGTCTGGCTCGGCCCCCCGAAAGCGACTTTTCCCTGGCGGGCCCGCTACGTCGCGTGGCTCATCGGCATCCCGGTGTTCTTCGTGGTCCTCGGCGTCGAGCGCTGGGCCGGGTGGAGCTTCGGGTTCTTCTCGACGGCGTGGGCGTTCATCGCCACCATCGTGGTGACCCGGCTGCTGACAGCCAAGATCAGCCACGAGCGGCCGCTCGGCACCGTGGTCTCGATGGCCGGGCGCGAGCTCAACACGCCGCGGCAGGCGACCACGGGCACGGGCGGCGCCGTCAGCGCCAGCCGCGTCCGGGTGCGGGCCGAGCGCCCGTTGCCGAAGCACCGCCGGAGACGGCAGTACCGGCACCACGGCCCGCAGCCGGGTGCCGTGGCCACCCATGCCCCCACCACCGCCTCAACGGAAGCGCTACGCGCCGCGGTGTCTGTCAGAGGAACCCCACGAGCGCGCCCGAGCCGCCGCGGTGCGGCCCGGGCCGGGAGGTAGTCGTTGTTCGGTCGCGGCGGTAGCCGAGGTAAAGGTCGGGACGCACACTCGGGCGCGTGGCAACCGCCCGAGCAGGTCCGCGCGGCGCGGAACGGTTCGGGCGGCAGCAGCACCAAGGGCCGTCGCCTGCCCGGTGAGCAGGCGATTCCGGCGTACACCCCGTCGATCGCGGTGCGCAGCATCGACGGTCACCTGGTCCGCAGCGGGTACGAGGTCTACGCCTGGTACCGGCTGGCGCCGCAGCGCTGGTCGTTCCGCTCCGACTCGCAGCGCCGCGACCTCGTCGCGGCCATCGCCGGGCAGTACGCCGAGCTGCAGGGCCGCTGGCTGCACCTGCGCGTCACGAACCGGCCGTACCCGATCCGGATGTGGGCCGAAGCGCACGTCTACAACGCGCACGGCCGCCCCAACGACGTCCCGGGCGCGCTGTCCTTCGACGACTACCTGATCGGCGAGCAGCAGCAGCTGATGGGCCGCTCGATGGCCGAAAAAGAGGTCTACCTGGGCGTCCAGGTGCAGACCCGGCGGATGGTCGACCGCGCGGTCGAGCGGGCCGCGCCGGTGCTGCGCAAGATCCTGCCCGAGGCCGTCGACGCCGAGCTGACCGCGCTGGACTCCGAGGTCGAGCACCTCGACCAGGTCATCGGCAGCGCCGGGCTGGAAGGCCGGCCGGTGCACGCCGAGGAGATGTCCTGGCTGATGCACCGCTCGTGCTCGCTCGGCCTGCCCGCGCCGCGGAACATGCCCGCGGTGCCCGGCGCGGCCTGGGAGCCCGAGGACCTGGCCAGCTTCACCGATGCCGCCGACTACTACGCCGACCCGTACGCGCCGACCGTGACCGTCCGCGGCCGCACCGGCTCCAACGCCGGCGTCTCACGCCACCTGGCGATCCTCACCGTCGGGCAGATGCACGGCCTGCAGATCCCCGAGGTCGACGACCCGTGGATCCAGCACGCCGACCGGCTGCCCGCCGCCGTCGAGGTGTCCGCGCGGATCTACGTCCGGCGCCCCGAAGAGGTCGCGGGCGAGCTGGCGCGCCAGATGAACAAGGTGCGCTCGCAGGTCAAGCACTACACCGACGAGCACGAGCTGGAGCCGCCGCAGTCGCTGTCGCGCCAGGCCGGGCGGGTGCTGGAGATCGACGACGAGATGACGTCGGGCTTCACCGCGCTCGCCACCCGCGTGCGCAGCTGGTGGCGGCTGGCGGTGTCCGGCCCGACCGAGCGGGACGCGCTGCGCCTGGCCCAGCAGCTGCTCGACCTGTACAAGCCGAAGATCGCCATCGAGCACCCGGAGGCCCAGTACGCGCTGGCGCGGGAGTTCATCCCGGGCGAGCCGCTGGCCTCGGCGGCCTACATGCGCCGCGGCTCGGTCGTCTGGGGCGCGTCCGCGGTGCCGACGGCGACCGCGGAGGTCGGCGACCGGCGCGGCATCCTGCTCGGCGAGACCTGCACGGCGACCCGGCGCCCGGTGGCCTGGGACCCGTGGATGGCCCAAGAGATCCGCGACGGCTCGGGCCTGACCGCGATGGTCGCCGGCCTGGGTGCCGGCAAGTCGTTCCTCGGCGGCGGCATCGTCTACAAGACGCTGCGCGCCGGGGCGAGCTGGACGCTACTCGACCCGTCGGGCCCGCTGTCGCGGCTGTGCGACCTGCCGGAGCTGCGGCCCTACGCGCGGCCGATCAACCTGCTCAACGCCCAGCCCGGCATCCTCAACCCGTACCGGGTGGTCGCCGAGCCGCTGATCGAGCACTTCATGGACGAGGACGACCCCGAGCGCTCCTGGCGCCGCGAGAAGGCCCTCGCAGGCGCGACGCGACGGCGTCTCGTGCTCGACGTCCTCACCGGCGTCCTGCCGTACGAGGTGTCGCGGATGGCGCAGACCCGGATCGTGCTGCTGCGCGCGGTCCGCACCGTCGGCGGGCGGTTCGACGCCGACCCGGGCCAGGTCATCGACGCCCTGCGGCGCGACTCGAGTGAGCACCACGAGCACGCGGGCGTCGTCGCGGACTTCCTCGACGAGATGCGCGAGCGGATGGCGCTGCTCATCCCGGAGACCGACGCCGACCCGTACGCCGAGACCCGCGACGACCGGCTGACGGTGCTGACCATGGCCGGGCTGACCCTGCCGAAGGACGGCGTCCCGCGCGAGTACTGGACGGACGCGGAGTCCCTCGGCGTCGAGATGCTGAACCTGGCGGCGTGGCTGACCCAGCGGTCGGTCTACGAGAAGCCGAAGGAGATGCGCAAGGGCGTCTGGATCGACGAGGCGTTCTTCCTGTCGGAGGTGCCGACCGGGCGCGTCCTGATGAACCGCTTCGCGCGTGACTCGCGCAAGTGGAACGTCCGCGTGCTGCTGTCGTCGCAGATCCCGGCGGACTTCCTGAAGATCCAGGGTTTCGTGACCCTGCTGGACTCGGTGTTCGTCGGGCGCCTGGACGACGACGACGCCCAGGCGGACGCGCTGCGGCTGCTGAAGGTCCCGGTGGGCGTCGGCTACGAGCAGGTCGTCGCGGCACTGGGCCGCCGCCCGGGCGCGCAGCAGCGCGGCCTGGAGCGGGACATCGAGCCCCGCCAGTTCATCTTCGGCGACGGCGCGGGCGGCGTGGAGCGCATCCGCGTCGACTTCTCCGGCCCGCACCTGGACCACCTGCGCCGGGTGATGGACACGACGCCGGGCTCGAAGGACGCGGAGAAGCCCCGCCGCCCGGGCACGGAACTGGCCCTGCCTCACACGGAGGAGAAGAAGCCGTTCGTGGCGGCCCCACCGGAAGACGACATCGAGCTGGAGCAGGACTTCGAGCTGGCGGCGGAGCTGGAGGTCGGCTTGGCCGACGAGAACCTGCTGGGCGCACCGGACCCACTGGCCTCGGAGACGGGCGAAGTCCAGGGCGACGTCCAGCAGCCTGCGAACGGCAACGGACACGGCGGGCAGCAACACGCCCGCACGGGCGGGAAGGGCGGCACCGGCCGGGACGCCGCATGAGCACCCTGCTGACGCTGGCGGTGCTGCTGACGTTGGCAGCCGGATGGAACGCGCTGAAGCGGCGGATCAAGGAAGGCCCGCGCCGCCCGGGCCGCCGCACCCCGAGCCGCAAGGCGACGATGTTCGCCGTCATGCTGGTCCTGGGCCTGCAGGCGATCGCCACGGCCCCGGCAGCGAGCGCGGCCGCGTGCGGTGAAGCGCCGAACCCGGAACGCCCGGGCGCGGGCATGGTCGGTGCCCTGGACCCGCCGGACGGCGTCCACGGTGAGGGTTTCAGCCCGTATCGGGCGTACGGCTACGCCGGCATGGTCTGGGACACGTTCGAAACCGACTGCGGCCCGCTGTCGGGGATCGGCTCGCCGAACTCGGCGATCGACACCTGGGCCGGCAACCAGCTGTTCAGCCTCGGCAAGAACATCGTCGGGGCGACCAACTCGCTGCACTACACGGTCCTGCAGGGCAGTCTGCTCAGCCCGCTCTACAACGCCGTCAAGGCGGGCGCGGACAAGATCTACAACAACATCTACGCCCAGTTGTTCGGCCTGGTCGCCTTGATCATGTCGATCATGATGTTCCGCAACATCTGGCGTGGCGATCTCGCGGCCGTGAGCAAACGCGCCCTCTACGGGCTCGCCGCGGTCTGGCTCGCCGCTTCTTCGTTGGCCCTGTTGCGATACCTCGACCCGATCGACAACGCGATCGTGCAGACCACGACCAACATCCAGGCCGGCTTCGTCGACGCCGGGCCGCCGACGGCGCCGCCGCCGCAAGATCCGGCGCAGGGCCAGATCTCCTGCCAGAACAAGGGAACCACGGCCGGCCGGCCGACCTGGGACATCCTGCCGACCGACCTGCACTGCCAGATCGTCTACGAGAACTGGCTGCGTGGCGAGTTCGGCTCCGCGACGGCACCACAGGCGCAGCAGTTCGGTGCCCCGTTGCTGGACGCGCGTGCCTTCACCTGGGACCAGATCCAGAAGGGTGGCGACGGCGACGCCGGCCTCGTGGACGCGAAGAAGGCCGCTTACAAGGACATCTCCACGAAGCTCGGCCCCGCCACGGGGTACTTCACCGGCGAGGCCGGTGGCCGCACCGGTGCCGGGTTCCTTTCGCTCGGCCAGGCGCTCGTGTATTCGCTGTTCCAGTTGCTGGCCAAGGCATCCATCCTGCTTGCGCAGGTGCTGATCCGGCTGTTCGCCTTGACCGCCCCGTTGATCGGCTTGATCGCACTGCTCCAGCCGCAGGTCCTCCCCCGCGTGCTCAAGGTCGCCGGGGGAGTGGCGTTCAACCTGATCGTGCTCTCGGTGCTCGCCGGCGTGCACATGCTGCTGCTCCAAGCGATCTTCGGTGCCGGGAACTCGCTCAACATGCTCACCCAGATGGTGCTCGCCGGGCTGATCACCGTGTTGCTGTTCATGGTCGGCCGCCCCGTGCGGCGCCTCTGGCAGATGGTCGAGATGTCCGTCAGCATGGTCGGCGCCGCGGTGCCGTCGCCCAGCGGGGGGATCTTCTCCCGGTTCCGGCGCAACAACAATGGCCCGACGCCGCAGGACGCGTTCTGGCAGAACGTGCGCGAGACCGACGACGTCGTCGACGGCGAGCAGCGCGGGCCGATGGGGGCGACCGTCGGTGGTGGGCGGTTCCGGCCGGAGGCGACGATTTTCGCCAACGCCCAGCGGCTCGACAACAACGGCACCAGCGCGTCCCGGCCGGCCGCGGCGTGGTCCGGTGCGTGGCCGGGGGCCATCGGCGGTGGCTCGGCCGGTGCCCTGCCCTCGGGTGGCCGCCCGGGTTCTCCGGTGTACGGCCAGTACAACCCGGCCGGCGGTGATCCCGGCGAGTACGTCGTCGTCGGCGCTGGTGGCCGGCCGACCGTGCGGGGTGAGGAAAGCCGCCGCGTCGACACGTCGCCGGTGGCCGACCGGCGCTGGAACGACGAGCCCGAGCCCGTCGTCGTGCCGTCCGATCTGCGCTCGCCCGAAGCCGACTTCAACGGGTACTCCGCGCCGGAAGCGCCGCGGCCGCCGGGCGTGCGCGCGCAGCCGCGTCGCGTCGACCCCGAGGTCGTCGCCGGCAAGCCGGTCTTCGTGCTGTACCGGCCGTCGCGGGGCATCGAAGTCCGTGAAGAACCGCGTGACACCGACCAAGTGATGGGGCGGTGACGGATGCCGATCCGGACCAACCGCGGCCGCGCCGCGGTCTACCGCCGCCTGTGGGGCTTTCCGCTGCGCTCGCCGCGCCACCTCATCGGGACGCTGGTGTTCCTGGCCATCCTGGTCACCGCGCTCGGCATCGTCGTGCCCAAGGTGATGGGCAAGCAGCCGGCCAAGGCGTCGCCGCTCGCCTCCGGCACGACCACCACTTCGGTCACGGCGACGCAGCCGGGCGTGGCCGCGTCGGTGCCGACGTCGAACCTGCCGACGCGCCTGTCCCAGCCCCTGGTCACCCCGACGACGGCGGCGCCGAACGGGGACGCCGTCCGCGTCGCGAAGGAATGGGCCGCGGCCTGGGTGAACCACCCGGCGGGCATCACGTCGGCGCAGTGGCTGGAGCAGCTGAAGCCCTTCACGACCGAGGAGTACCTGCCGGTGATGTCGTCGGTCGACCCGGCGAACGTCCCGGCCACGAAGGTCACCGGTGAGCCGACGGTCGGCACGTCCTACACCAGCTCGGTGCAGCTGACGATCCCCACCGACGGGCCGAAGCTCAGCATCACGGTCGTGAGCACCAACGCGGGCTGGCGGGTCGCCGACTACGACCAGGCGAGCTGACCGTGCGGCGGCTGGGGCTGTGGCTGGGACTGGTCGTGTTCGTCGCGATCGGCGCCCTCATCGTCACCGCCGTCGCCGCCAAGGTCGTCATCGACAACCAGCAGGCGCAGGCCCGGGGCGTCTCCCTGACCAGCTGCGACGCCTCGGTCGGCCCGACCCAGCCCGGTGCGGGCGAGCGCGGCACGGTCGACGCGTCGAATCTGGACGACGAGCAGCGCGGCACCGTCGCGCTGATCGTCTCGCTCGGCAAGCAGCGGTCGCTCGCGCCGCGGGCCTGGCAGGTCGCGATCCAGGCCGGCATGACCGAGTCCGGGCTGCACAACCTGACCTACGGCGACCGCGACTCCCTCGGCATCTTCCAGATGCGCCCGTCGATGGGCTGGGGCACGTACGCGCAGGTCACCGACCCGACGTACGAGGTCAACAAGTTCTTCGACGTCCTGCTGGCGGTGCCGGACTGGGAGAACATGCGCCCGGGCGACGCCGCGCAGCGGGTCGAGCGCTCGGGGTTCCCGGACCGCTACCACAAGTGGGAGCCGATGGCGGCGACGCTGGTGGAGAACGTCGGCCAGGTCGTCGACGTCGTCGCCTGCGGCACCGGGCTGGGCCAGCTGCTGCCGCCGAGCCAGGCCGCCGCGAAGGCGATCAGTTTCGCGCTGGGCGAGCAGGGGAAGCCGTACGTGTGGGGCGCCACAGGGCCCGGCTCTTACGACTGCTCGGGTCTGATGCTGCGCGCCTACGAGTCGGCCGGGATCATCCTGCCGCGCGTCTCGCGTGATCAGTACCACGCGGGCGCGATGCTGCCGGTGCGCGAGGCGCAGCCCGGTGACCTGCTGTTCCTCGCGAACAATCCGGCGGATCCCAACACGATCCACCACGTGATGATGTACCTCGGTGACGGCAAGGTCGTCGAGGCCCAGCAGACCGGTGTTCCGGTGCACACACGGGCGTTCTCGTTCGATGAGGCCGAAGTGGTGCCGCAGGCGGTCCGGCCCGGCGTTTAGCATGGGTTAAAGCCCCCTTGACACGAGCGGGCCGGCGGATGGGCCGACAACGGAACCGATTCACCCGACGTCGCGGCGCCTCCACCAGCAGGTGGCCGCGTACTGGCAGAGGATGAGCACGTGGGACGGAAATTCGGCAAGCGAGGCAAGCCCGGCGGTCCCCAGGACCCCGCGTCGCTGTTCGGCGCGCCCCAGCCGCCGCGGCAGTCGGCTCGCCCCGCCTCCAGCACCCCGCTGGCCGACCAGCTGAGCGTCGGCTACCCGGGCGTCGACGCGGGGTACGTCGTGTTGCCCCGGTCGCTGGCCGAGGGGATGTCGCTGCCGTGGCAGCAGCAGATGGCGGCGCTGCTGGCCCAGTTCCACGCCGAGAACGCGCGCCTGGCGTGGCCGATCTACCGGGTGGTCCCGTCCCGCTACGAGAAGCTGGGTGACCTGGACGAGGAACAGCTCGCGGAGGCGGGCTACCTGGTCGAGATGGACGCCGACGGCGAGATGGTCTACCGCGAGCGCAGCGGCCGCAAGGTCGAAGACCCGATGAACACGACGGTCCTGGTGTCGAGCCTGGACCCGATCCCCAAGCCGGCGGCACGTCCTCAGGCCCCGCCACCGGGAGCACCACCGCCGCCTGGGCAGGCCCCGGCCGCGATGAACATCGGCCCGGCACCGGTGTGGCGCACGATGCCGCACGGCCAGCCGGGACAGCCGGTGTCCTCGGGTCAGCCGGCGCCCTCAGGGCAGCCTGGTCCTGCGGTTTCTTCGGGGCAGTCGGCACCTGCGGTTCCTTCAGCTGCCCAGGCCCCCTCGGCGCCCTCGGCTCCGGAGTACCAGCCGGGGCGTCCGGCGGGCGTCGAGACGCCCGCTGAGCCACGGCCGGGAGCGGCGAGCCGTCCGCCGGGGTTCGCCGAGCCGCGACCGGAAGGGCCGGGTCGTCCGGCCGAGACCGAACCGCCCGCGGGGTCCGGGGCGTCGATCACGGGCCACATGGAGGACGCGTCGCCGAGCCGCCACCGCCCGGAACCCCCACCGAGCTGGGAGCACCGCGCCCCGGAGCAGGAGTGGTCGGTAGCCGCGGAGGCGGACCTCCCGAGCCCGGTGGCCCCCCACCAGACGGCTCGCCACGCAGCCCCGGAGACATCCGAGCCCGCCGGCCCATTACCGCCGTACGTGGGCGAGTCACGGCATGCACCCCCAGCCGAGCAGCCCGAGGCGCCCGCGCGGCCTGAAGGCGCCCAGCCGGACCTGCCCACGGTGAAGTCACCGGCGGCCCCCATCCAGTCGGATCTCCGCCCACCGGAAGCGGCTCAGCCGAACCTGTCCGCGGAGGATCGCCACCCGGAGCCTCCCGCCGAATCGGCCCCGAGCGAGCCGGCACCAGCAGCCCGGCCCGGTGCTGAGCCGGCCAGCTCAGCACCGTCCGACGAGTTCGACCCGCAGCCGTCGGCTGCCCCAGCGACGAGCGAGACCGCGCGACCCGAGGCCGATCCGCACTCAGAGCCACCGGTCGAACCGGCGCCTCTCACCAGGGAGCCGGAGCCCGAAGCGCCGGTCACCGAGTTCCAGGCCGAACCAACGCCGGAGCCTGAAGCTCCCACGGGGGAGTTCCAGGCAGCGGCGGCATCGCAACCCGAAGCTGCCGCCACGGAGTTCCGGGCGGAACCGGCGCCGGAGCGCGAGGCCCCTGCTGCGGAGTTCGAGGCGGGACCGGCACCGCAGTCTGACGTACCTGTTGCGGAGGTCGAGACGGAGCGTGAAGCTCTCCCTGCGGAGTTCCGGACCGAATCGGCGCCGCAGTCTGACGTTCCTGTCGTGGAGTTCCAGGCGGAACCTGCGCCGGAATCTGAGGCGCCCCCTGCGGAGTTCCAGACAGAGGCGGCAACGCAACCCGAAGCTTCCGCTGCGGAGTTCGAGGCGGCACCAGCGCAGCAACCTGAACCTGCTGCGGAGTTCCGGACGGAACCTGCGTCGCAGCCTGAAGCGGCCGCTGAAGAGGCGCGGGCAGAACAGGCCCCCGCGCCCGAGGCGACGGCCCATCCGGTGGCGTCCGAGCCCGTGGTGCCAGCGGGGCCGTCCGCTCAGCAGGGTGGCGAGTCTCGGTCGCTGCCTGCCGAGCAGGTGACCGAACCCGACCAGCCCGCCGAGCCACCGACGGTCACGCAGGCCTACTCGTATTCCGGTGCGCCCGTCGCGGAGCCTGGCCAGTCCGTGCCGGAACCTGGCCGGCCCGTCGAGTCGACGACGGTCGGGGAGGGCGCGTCGGTCTCGCGGTCTGAGGCACCCGTTGTGGAGTCCGGCGAGCCTGCCGGGCCGGCGACGGTCCCTGATGCCGATCCGTCGTCGTACTCGGATGCGGCCGTTGCGGAGACTCTTCTGCAGCGACCAGAGCCGTCTGACTCGCAGCTGCCGCAATCCGAAGAGCCACAGGCTGCTCCGGGGGTCGATTTGCCGACCTCGCTCGCTGGCGAGTCCGCTCGGCGGCTTCCCGCGGAGGCTGCGGTGCCGCCTGCCTCGCCCGATCAGCCCGCGACATCGCAGCCCGTCGCGCCGGCTGGTTGGCGACCTGGTCAGCCCGCTGTTCCGCAGGCTTGGCAGTCCGGCACACCCACCGGCCCGGGTGCGTCACAGCCTGGCGGCCTCGTGGTGCCGCACCCGGTGCCTCAGGCCGGTTCGCAGTCTGGGGGACCTCCGTCGCAGCACGGCCAGTCTGCCGCACCGCCGGCCGCGGCATCCTTGCCGCAGCCGGTTCAGCCTGCGGCGGCGCAGGGTGGTCAGCCTGTCGCGCCGCCTCCTGGTCCGCAGCCCGGCTCAGCCACGCCACCGCAGTCCGGCCAGCCTCAGCAGCAGTCAAGTCCGGCCGCTCAGCAGCAGTCGGGTTCGGCTGCGCTTCCGATCGCTCAGCCGCAGTTAAGTCCGGCTGCGTCCCCAACCGCTCAACCACAGCCCGACCAGGCCGCGTCGCATCCCGGCCAGCCTCAGCAGCAGTCCATCCAGGCCGCGCCGCCGCTCGGTCAGCCGCAGTGGACGCAGGCTGCGCCGCAGCCCGCTCAACCGCAGCCTCAGCCAAACCAGGCTGCCTCCCGAGCAGGCCAACCCCAGCCGCCACCCGGCCCGGCTCAGCCGCTAGCGAGCCAGTCTCAGCTGCCAGTCGGCCAACCCCAGCCGCCTACAGGCCAACCCCAGGCGCCGACAGGCCAGCCCCAGCCGCCCCAGTCGTGGGGTCCGGGGCCGGTCAACGGCCCCGCTCGCAGCCAACCCGCCAAGCCCGTCTTCCCCGGTCCGGAATCGACCCCCCAGTCCTTCCCCACTCGCCACGCCGCCCCGGTGCGGCCCGTCTTCCCGGGGCCGAACTCCACACCGCCGCCGAGTCAGCAGGCTCCGCCCGTCTTTCCCGGGCGGGAACCCCAGCCCCTTCCTCAGCCGAGCGCGCAAGACGCCGACACTCCTCCCCGCGGGACCGCCATGCCCTCCCGTGGCTGGTTCGACGAGATCGGTGAGCAGCCCGCCGATCCCGAGGAACCTCAGGAGTTCGGGCCCACCGGGCTGCCGACCGAGATCCCCTACCGGTACAAGCGCTGACAGACTCGCCCCGGGATGCCAGGCTTGGGGGCATGGCGAAAGACGCGAACCCGGACCCTGGCTGGTACTACAACACCCGCACCAACCAGGTCGAGCACCTCGAACGCTCCCGTGGCGTCGACCTGCTCGGCCCGTACCCCGATGAGGCCACCGCCCGCCGCGCGCTCGACATCGCGCGGGAGCGGACCCGGCAGGCCGACGCCGAAGACGCCGACTAGACCGTCACCTGCGGGCCCAGCACGAACTCCGGGTCCACTTGGGAGACGAGGCCGGCGCCCGCCCACGCCTTGGCGTTGCGCAGGTGGAATTCGACGGCTTGACGCTGGTAGCGCGCCCAGTCGCGCTGCTCGGCGTCGACCGCCGCCTGCATCGCGCACAGCGTCGACAGGTTGCGCGGCTCCAGCTCGCCGATCGGGCGGGTCGCGCCGCGCTCGGCCGCGCGCACGTGGCCCGACGCCGACATCCACCCCAACAGTGCCCCGCCGACCTGCTCCTGCAGGAACTCGACGTCCTCGTCGTCGGTCACCTTGTTCCCGACCACCACGAGCCGCACGCCGAAGTCGCGTGCGTGGTCGGCGTACTGCCGGTAGACGCCCACGCTGCGCACCGTCGGCTCGCACACCAGGAACGTCACGTCGAACCGCGTGAACAGCCCCGACGCGAAGGCGTCGGCGCCCGCGGTCATGTCCATCACGACGTACTCGCCGTCGACGTCGACCAGGTGGTTCAGTAGCAGCTCCGCCGCGCCGACCTTCGAGTGGTAGCACTTGACGCCGAGGTCGTCCTCGTCGAACTGCCCGGTGACGCCGAGGCGCACGCCGCCCAGCTGCCGGAAGCACGTGTCGAACACCGGGTTGTCCTCGAACGGCCTGACCAGCCGCGACCCGCGCCCCGGCGGCGTCGTCTTGATCATCGACGCGGCGTCCGGGATGCGCGGGTTGTCGCCGCGCAGGTAGTCCTTGATCAGGGTCATGTTGTCGCCGAGCGTCGGCCAGGCGAGTGCTTCCTCCTCGGTCGCGCCGAGCGCCACCGCGAGGTGCTGGTTGATGTCGGCGTCGATGGCCAGCACCGGCTTGCCGGCGGCGGCGAGGTACGCGACGAACAACGACGACAGCGTGGTCTTGCCGCTCCCGCCCTTGCCGACGAACGCGATCTTCACGGTCGAGACCCTTCCTGGGAATGAAGACGGTTTTCATTACTAACGCGATCAACGTACACCCGACCGGCCCGCGCCCGATCGGGCGATCATCGGCCTTTCGCGGGTTAGGGTTGGGGGGTGCCTCCCCTCGTGATCAGGACACACTCGGCGGGCGGGGACTTCGGCCCCCTTCGTGCCGAGTTTTCGCTGCCGGAGTCCTTCGGGCCCGAGGTGCTGGCCGAGGCCGAAGCCGCGGTCCTGGATCCCCTGGCCGCGGCCGGGCCCCGGGAGGACGCCACGGACCTGCCGTTCGTCACCATCGACCCGCCCGGCTCCAAAGACCTCGACCAGGCGATGGTCGTCGAACGCACCGCGCACGGCTTCCGCGTGCACTACGCGATCGCCGACCTGGCCGCGTTCGTGCCGCCCGGCGGCGCGCTGGACCGGGAGTCGCGCCGGCGCGGGCAGACGCTCTACCTGCCCGACGGCAACGTCCCGCTGCACCCGCCGGTGCTGTCCGAGGGCGCGGCGAGCCTGCTGCCCGGCGAGATCCGGCCCGCGGTGCTCTGGACCATCGAGACCGACGAAGCGGGCGAGCCGACGGCGACCCGGGTGCGCCGCGCGCTGGTCCGGTCCACCGAGCAGTTCGACTACGAGACCGTCCAGGCCGCCCTCGACGCCAGAAATCCGCACCCGTCGGTGGCCGCGTTGCCCGAGCTGGGACGTCGGCGGCGGGAGCTGGCCGTCCGGCGCGGCGCCGTCGAGCTGCAGCTGCCCGAGCAGGAGATCAGCGGCGACCCGGACGGCGGCTGGGTGCTCGCCCGCCGTCCACGCACCGTCGTCGACGCCTGGAACGCCGAGATCTCGCTGCTCACCGGGATGGCCGCGGCGCGGATCATGATCGACGCGAAGATCGGCGTCCTGCGCACGCTGCCCGACCCGGAACCCGAGGCCGTCGACTGGCTGCGCCGCTCCGCCGAGGCGGTCGGCATCGCCTGGCCGGCGGCCGACACCGTCTCGGAGTTCCTGTCCCGGCTGGATCCCCGGCAGCCCGCGTCGATGGCGATCTACGCGGACACGACGCGGTTGCTGCGCGGCGCCGGCTACACGGCCTTCGACGGCGAGCTGCCCGCGCTGACGACGCACGCGGGCATCGGCGGCGCGTACGCGCACGTGACGGCGCCGATCCGGCGGCTGGTCGACCGGTTCGCGACGGAGATCTGCCTCGCGGTTTCGGCCGATCGCGAGGTGCCGGAGTGGGTCCACGCGGCGCTCACGGACGTCCCGGACCGCATGACGGCGTCGGACACCCTCGCCGCGAAGGTCGAGCGGGCGTGCATCGACCAGGTCGAGGCGTGGGTGCTGGCCGAGCACGTCGGCGGCGAGTTCAGCGCCGTCGTGCTGCGCGCGGACGAGAACAAGGCCGAGATCCTCGTCGAGGACCCGACGGTGATGGCCAAGTGCGCGGGGGAGAAGCTGACCGCGGGCGCGCGCATCGGCGTGCGGCTGACCGCGGTGGACGTCGAGAAGCGGAAGGTGTCGTTCGAACGCGCATGACTTTGACCGACGACTTGGGCGAACCGGTTTCGCTGGCAGGACCGGCTTCGAGGGTCGTGTCGCTGGTGCCGTCGTTGACCGAGGCCGTCGAGGTCAGCGCGCCCGGACGGCTCGCCGGGGCGACCGACTACTGCACCCATCCGTCCACTTTGGACGTCCCGCGGGTCGGCGGGTCGAAGTACCCGAAGCTGGACCGGGTGCTGGACCTGGCGCCCGACCTCGTGCTGGCCAACTCGGAGGAGAACCGCCCGGAGGACGTCGAAAGGTTGCGCGCCAACGGGATCCCGGTGTGGGTGATGGAGGCGTCGGCCTCGGTCCCGGCCGCGCTGGGTTCGTTGCGGCGGATCCTGACCCAGGCGTACGACCTGCCGGAGCCGGCCTGGCTGGTCGCGGCCGAGGAGATCTGGCGCGAGGTGCGGCCGGTCCGGTTCCACGCGGTGGTCCCGGTGTGGCGCAAGCCGTGGATAGTCCTGGGCCGCGAGACGTTCGCGGGCGACGTCCTGCGCCGGGTCGGCGTGGCGAACGTCTACGCGGCGTCCGAGGACCGCTACCCGAGGCCGGACATCGAGGAGCTGCGCGCGCACTTCACGGCGGACGCGGACCTGCTGGTGCTGCCGGACGAGCCGTACTTGTTCACCGAGGACGACGGCCCGGACCACTTCCCGGACGAGCGGTACGTCCTGGTCTCGGGGCGGCACCTCACGTGGTACGGCCCTTCGCTGGTCGACGCGCATGCGGCGTTGACGGCCGCACTGTCGGAGCTGTGAAGGGCCGGCTCGGTGGTCTGCCGCGGCTTGTCGTGAGTGGTAAGTAGGGTTCTAACCCGACTAAACACTCACGACCCGGAGGAGCTGCCGGTTTTCAGCTCGCGGAGCCAGGTCTCGAGCGCGTCGAAGTGCTCGGTGGTGAGGCCCGTGCGCGGGTTGACGGCGATCAGCTCGGTCGGCAGCTCCCCGCGGCGGTCGAGGAACTCCCGACGGGCCTGGGGGAACGTGTCGAAGTCGTCATCCAGCCAGGCCAGTGGGCGGCCAGCGCCGAAGCGAGCCACCGCGGGGAACTTCCACTCCGTCGGCTCGCCCGGGAACTCCACCACTCGCAGGCGCGGCAAGCCGATCGCCGGGCCCATCAGGGTGTTCGCCTGGTGCTCCCACGTGGTCGCCCACGCCAGCTCCGCGTCCGCGGCACCGGCGAGGGCGAGCAGCTTGGGGCCGTGGCCCGGGTCGAGCCACATCCGCAGCTTGCGGCGGCCCCAGCGGGACACCTTCAGCTGGTGCTCGACGTAGCCGGCGGGCTTCGCGTGGCGCGGGGCCGCCCACGGGCTCAGCGGGCCGTCCACGTCGAGCAGGATCAGGGGGCGCACATCCCTTACAGCGTCAGGCCGGTCAGGACCGTTACTCGCTCCTCCGTGAAGTCCGCCATCGCTGATGCCGGGCCTTCGCGGCCGACGCCTGAGTCCTTCACTCCGCCGTACGGCATCTGGTCGGCTCGGAAGCTGGGCACGTCGCCCACCAGGACGCCGCCGACCTGGAGTGAAGAAGACACCGAGAACGCCGTCGGGAGGTCGCGTGTGAACACGCCCGCCTGCAGGCCGAAGCGTGACGCGTTGATCCGCGTCACTCCCTCCTCCACCGAGGCGACGCGCACCAGCGAGACCACCGGGCCGAAGACCTCGTCCGCCATCACCGACGCGTCCTCCGGGACGTCCGCGAGCACCGTCGGCTCGAAGGTTGCGCCCGAACGCCCGCCGCCGGTCAGCAAGCGACCGCCCGCGGAGACCGCAGAGGACACCCACGAGGACACCCGTGCGGCCGCGTCGTCGTTGATCATCGGGCCGACGTCGACACCCTCCGCGCGCGGGTCGCCCGTCCGCAACGCCTGCACCTGCGAAAGGACCTTTTCGACCAGAGCGTCGTAGACCGAAGTGTGCGCGTACACCCGCTGCACCGAGATGCACGACTGCCCGGCCTGGTACATGGCGAACGTCGCGATGCGCTGGGCCGCGAAGTCGAGGTCTGTCCAATCGGGACAGACGAGGACCGCGCCGTTGCCGCCCAGTTCCAGCGCGACGTGCTTGCGCGGGACGCTGTCGCGGATGCTCCAGCCGACCGGGACCGAGCCGGTGAACGACACCACCGGCAGCCGCGGGTCCCGGACCAGCCGCGACGACGTCTCGTTGTCCACCGGCAGGATCGACCACGAGCCCGCCGGAAGATCCGTCTCGGCCAGGATTTCGCCCAACAGCAACGCCGTCAGCGGCGTCGCGGGCGCGGGCTTGAGCACGATCGGCGCGCCGACCGCGATCGCCGGGGCCACCTTGTGCGCCACCAGGTTCAGCGGGAAGTTGAACGGCGTGATGCCCAGCACCGGCCCGCGCGGCACCCGCCGGACCAGCGCGAGACGGCCGGTGCCGCCCGGGTCGGTGTCGAGGCGCTGCAGCTCGCCGGAGAAGCGGCGGGCCTCCTCGGCGGCCCAGCGGAACGTGGACACCGCGCGGCCGACCTCGCCGCGCGCCCACTTCAGCGGCTTGCCGGACTCCGTCGTGATCAGCTGGGCGATCTCCTCGGACCGCTCGCCCAGCGCCCGGGACACGTGGTCCAGCGCGCCGGCGCGGACGTGCGCGGGCAGCGTCGCGAACTCGTCGCGGACGTCGTGCGCGGCCTGGACCGCGGCCTCGACGTCCGAAGTGGACGGTACGAAGTGCGAGCCCGCCTCGGAACCGTCGTAGGAGTGCCGGACAAGAGCGGTAGCGCCGCCGGTCACCGGCTTTCCGGCGACCCAGAAGGGGAAAGTCACGAGCGAGCCTCCGTGCGGACAGCGTGCTCGAGGACCGTGAGGCCCTCGTCGAGCAGGTCGGTGGACAGGGACAGCGGCGGCAGCAGGCGGACGACGTTGCCGTAGGTACCGCAGGTCAGCACGACGACGCCGGCCCGGTGACAGGCCGCCGCGACGCGCTTGGTGAGGTCGGCGTCGGGCTCGGTCGTGCCGGGCCGCACGAACTCCGCGGCCAGCATCGCGCCGCGGCCGCGGACGTCGCCGATCACACCGGTTTCGTCAGCCAGCGCGCGCAGCCGCGGCAGGACGATCCCTTCGATGCGCTTCGCCGACGCGGCCAGGTTCCCGGCCCTCATCGTCTCGATCGAGCCGAGCGCGGCGGCGCAGGCGATCGGGTTGCCGCCGTACGTGCCGCCGAGGCCGCCCGGCGGGACGGCGTCGAGCAGTTCGGCGCGGCCGGTGACGGCGGCGAGCGGCAGGCCGCCCGCGATGCCCTTGGCCGTCGCGACCAGGTCCGGGACGACGTCCTCGTCGTTCGACGCGAACCAGGAACCGGTGCGGCAGAAGCCGGTCTGCACTTCGTCGGCGACGAACACGACGCCGTTTTCTTTGCACCAGGCCGAAAGTGCGGGCAGGAAGCCGCGTGCCGGCTCGATGAAGCCGCCTTCGCCCTGGATCGGCTCGAGCACGACGGCGGCCACCTGGTCGCCGCCGATCTGCTTCTCGATCCGGTCGATGGCGAGCGCGGCGGCGTCGGTGCCGGACAGGCCGTCGCGGAAGGGGTACGACCCCGGCACGCGGTAGACCTCGGGGGCGAACGGGCCGAAGCCGTGCTTGTAGGGCACCGACTTCGCGGTCATGCCCATGGTCAGGTTGGTGCGGCCGTGGTAGGCGTGGTCGAACACGACGACGGCCTGGCGCCCGGTCGCGACCCGCGCGATCTTCACGGCGTTCTCGACGGCTTCCGCGCCGGAGTTGAACAGCACCGACTTCTTCGCGTGGTCACCCGGCGTCAGCTCGGCCAGCGCTTCGCACACCTCGACGTAACCCTCGTACGGCGTGACCATGAAACAGGTGTGGGTGAACAGCCCGGCCTGCTCGCGGACGCGGTCGACGACGGCCGGCACGGAGTGCCCGACGCTGGTCACCGCGATGCCGGAGCCGAGGTCGATCAGGACGTTGCCGTCGGCGTCGGTCAGCAGGCCGCCGCCGGCCGAGGTGACGTAGACGGGCAGCACCGAGCTGACCCCGGCGGCGACGGCATTGGCACGCCGCTGCTGCAGCTCGCGCGAGACGGGACCGGGGATCTCGGTGCGCAGCCGGCGCTGCCGGGGTGCCGGGGCCTGCGGCTCGGCGGTGGTGCTTGCGGTCACGGCGTGCTCCTCCGGACGGGGGTGGACGTCCTCAGGATGAGCTGCGACGCGGCTGCCGTCAGCTGGCCGTTCTGGCTATTTCAGGGCGTAGAATTGGCCGTTATGGCACTGACGCTGCGAGGACTGGCCGCCGACCGCCCGCTCGGCCTGCGCGTGCTGACCGGCGACGCTCTCCTGGACCGCCCGATCGGCTGGGTGCACCCGACGGAGCTGACCGACCCGCAGGCCTTCCTGGAGGGCGGCGAGCTGCTGCTGACGACCGGCCTGGCCCTGGACGAGCAGACATCGGCGTCGTATGTGCGCCGCTTGGTGGACGCCGGGGTCGCGGGGCTCGGCTTCGGCGTCGGCCTGAGCCACGACGAGGTGCCGCACGCGCTGGTCGCCACCGCCGCCGAGGTGGGGCTGCCGGTGCTGGAAGTGCCGCGCGAGACGCCGTTCATCGCGATCACCCGCGCGGTCTCGCGAGCGGTGGCGGCCGACGAGTACGCCACGACGGTCCGCATCGGCAAGGCTCAGCAGGAACTGACCCGCACAGCGGTCGGCAAGGGCGGCCCGGCGGGGGTGCTGCGCAAACTGGCCAAGCTGATCGACGGCTGGGTCCTGCTCTTCGATCGCACCACCGTCACCGAAGCAGCTCCGGCGAGTGCGCGGGCGTACGGCGCTTCGCTGCGCGACGAGCTGGAGCGCCTTCGCACGGGCACGCGCGTGGTGTCGGCAGGGGAGGACGAGGTGGTGCTGCAGACACTCGACACCAGCGCGCGCCGGGTGCTGGCGGTCGGTACCGCGGTGCCGCTCGACACAGCGGGACGGCACATCGTGAACACCGCGGTGTCGTTGCTTTCCCTTGCGCTGGAACAGGATCGCGCGCAGGCCGCGGCGCGGCAGGCGCTGCGGTCGGGGCTGCTGGAGCTGCTCGTCGGCGGGCAGGACGAGCTGGCGCTGCGGGTGCTGACCACGACGGGGGCCGAGTCGCCGGAGGCGCCGTGGTCGGTGCTGGTGTTCGCCGGGGCGGCCGCCTCACGGCGGAAACTGCTGGAAGCGCTGGAGGGTGAGGCGTTGTTCGCGGCACGCTGGGACGCGCTGGTGGTCGTCTTCGGCTCGGGCACGGTGGTCGACGTGGTGGCCGAGGCGGCGCTGCGGATCGGCGGCCTCAACGGCGGCGTCGCCGGGCCGGTGGCCGCGGCGGACTTCGCGGCCGGCCTGGAACAGGCGGAACTGGCGGCCCGGGCGGCGGAAGCCGAGGACAAGATCTTGTTGTCGGCAGCGGAGCACACCGGCCGCGGCCTGCTGTCCCTCATCGATCCGGTGGTGGCGCAAGCGTTTGCCCACGGCCTGCTGGCCCCGCTGCGTGAGCACGACGAAACCGGCCGCGGCGACCTCGTCGGCTCACTGCGTTGCTGGCTGGAGCACCACGGCCACTGGGACATCGCGGCCGCGCGCCTCGGCGTCCACCGCCACACGCTGCGCAACCGCATCCGGAAGGCGGAGGAACTGCTCGGCCGCGACCTCGACTCACCAGGCGTGCGCGCGGAACTCTGGGTGGCGCTGCAGGCTGTCGTGAGTGGTAATTAGGGTTCTAACCCGAATTACCACTCACGAGCACGATCGGCGAGTCCCCGCACCGGCGCAGCCCCGGCCCGGGCTCCGCGCCCGACGACCACCACGCCGGGACGTCCACCTCGCGCACCAGCGATCCCGTCGCCTGGCGGACGCTGTTGGACACGATCACCCGCCCCTGCGCGTTCAGCAGCGCCGCGCCGCGGCCGAGTGACCGCAGCCGTGGGCGGACCGCGCGCTCGAACTCGCGCACGTACACGTCCGCGCCCACCACGCCTGCGAAGGCGCCGGCCGACACCACCGGGATCGTGAACGTCAGCGTGTACTCGTCGGTGCACAGGTAGTCGACGTACGGGCCGTTGATGTGCCGGCGCCCGGAGTCGCGCGGGACCGTGAACCATGACTGGCGCGTGTAGTCCAGGAAGTTCTCGCTGCCCGGGTCGAGGCTGATGAACAACTGGGACGGCGGCTCGCCGGCAGAGCCGGTCCACCACTCGAAGCCGAACTCCGAGTCCGCGAGCACCCGCGGCGCGCTGACGAACCCCGCGCCGACGACCAGCCCGCCGAGGGCCTCGGTGACGGCTGGGCGGATCCGGTGCAACGCCGAGGCGGCCGGAGCGTCGGCCAGCACCGACTCGGCGGCCGCCAGGAGCGGCTTCAGCCGGTCGAAAACCCCTTCCACCAAAGCGGAAACGTGCTCGACGACCTCGTCGCCGGCCAGCGTGCGGGTGTCGGTCACGGTGCTCACCTCGATGCGCGGAGTATGCCGAGTTTAGGGGGTGAGCAGGTCGAGGTGCACGTCCGCGAGCCGGTCGAGGGCGCCGAGGAGGTGCTCCTCGGTGAGCTTGCGGGCCAGGTCGCCGTCGGCCGACGCGATCGCCGCGGTGATCGCCGCGTGCTCCTCGTGCGGATGAGCCCCGAGCGGCAGCCACAGCAGGCCGCCCAGCTCCCGTTGCAGCTGGACCTCTTCGTGCGTCAGCCGCGGCGACTGCGCGGCCGCCGCGATTTCCAGGTGGAACTGGCGCTCCGCCCGCGTGAAGTCGATGCCGCGCGCCGTGCGGAGGTCGTCGGTGGCCAGGCGCAGCCGCTCGACGTCTTCGGGGGAGCTGCGCTCGGCGGCGAGCTTCGCGGCGGCCCCGGCGATCGCGAGGTAGTGGTCGCCGACGTCGCGCAGGTCGGACAGCGACACCTCCTGCAGCCGCTCGCGCCAGACGTCCGCCGGCGGGTTGGCCGGCGTGCGGACGAAGCTGCCGCCGCTGCGCCCCCGCCGCGTCTCGACCAGGCCCTGCTGCCGCAGCGCCACGAGCGCCTCCCGGACCGTCACGGTCGAGACGCCGAACTGCGCGGCCAGGTCGGCCTCGCTGGGCAGCTGCTCCTCGTCGGCGAGCAGGCCGAGGGTGATGGCGTCGACGAGCCGCGCCGCCACCGCCTCCGCCCGCCCGACCTGCCCGAGCGGGGCGAACATGGCGGAGCGCGCGCTGTGCGACATCCCCTGGCGCATCGTGCCCCTTCGGCCGTCGGAGTACCCGTTCGCACCAATCTTGCCTGATCCGCTTGTCCTATTACATATGGACTTATATGTTTTAGCTCCCGCGAACCCGAGGGAGACACTCGTGCAGGAGCTGAAGCACTACGTCGGCGGCGCGTACGTCGAGTCCAAGTCGGGCCGGACGGCGGAGATCACCGACCCGGTCACCGGGCGCCCCTACTGCACCGCGCCGATCGCCGGGCCCGACGACGTCGACCACGCGCTGCGGGTCGCCGCGACCGCGTTCGAGACCTGGCGCGCGACGACGCCCGCCCAGCGCCAGCTCGCCCTGCTGAAGATCGCCGACGCGCTCGAAGCCCGCGCCGACGAGGTCGTACGCGTCGAATCCGCGAACACCGGCAAGCCGGTCGCACTGACCCTGGCCGAAGAGATCCCGATGGTCCTGGACCAGGTCCGCTTCTTCGCCGGGGCCGCGCGCGTGCTGGAAGGCCGTTCGGCCGGCGAATACCTGGAAGGCCACACGTCCTTCGTCCGCCGTGAGCCGATCGGCGTCTGCGCCCAGGTCACGCCGTGGAACTACCCGCTGCTGATGGCCATCTGGAAGATCGCGCCCGCGCTGGCCGCGGGCAACACGATCGTGCTCAAGCCGTCCGACACGACCCCGGCGTCGACGCTGCTGCTCGCCGAGATCGCCGGGGAGTTCCTGCCGCCGGGCGTGTTCAACGTCGTGTGCGGCGATCGCGACACCGGCCGCGCCCTGGTCGAGCACGAGATCCCGGCCATGGTGTCGATCACCGGCTCGGTCCGGGCGGGCATCGAGGTGGCCAAGTCCGCCGCGAACGACGTCAAACGCGTGCACCTGGAGCTGGGCGGCAAGGCACCGGTCATCGTCTTCGGCGACGCCGACCTCGAAGCCGCCGCCGAGGCCATCGCCGTCGCGGGCTACTTCAACGCGGGCCAGGACTGCACCGCTGCGACCCGGGTGCTGGTCGCCGACGAGGTGCACGACGAGTTCGTCGGCGCGCTGGCCCGGCGGGCCGAGGGCACGAAGACCGGCAAGCCGGACGACGAAGACGTCGCGTACGGCCCGCTCAACAACGCGGCCCAGTTGGACAAGGTGGCCGGGTTCATCGACCGGCTGCCGAAGCACGCGACCGTCCACTGTGGAGGAAAAAGGGTCGGCGACGAGGGCTACTTCTACGAGGCCACCGTCGTCTCCGGCGTGAAGCAGGACGACGAGATCAGCCAGAACGAGATCTTCGGGCCGGTCATCACCGTCCAGCGGTTCTCCGACGAGGCCGAAGCCCTGGCCGACGCGAACGCCGTCCAGTACGGCCTCGCGTCCTCGGTCTGGACCCGCGACCACCAGCGCGCGATGCGTTTCGCGGCGAAGCTCGACTTCGGCTGCGTCTGGATCAACACGCACATCCCGCTGGTCGCCGAAATGCCGCACGGCGGTTTCAAGAAGTCCGGCTACGGCAAGGACCTCTCGCTGTACGGCCTCGAGGACTACACCCGGATCAAGCACGTCATGAGCGCTCTGTGAGGCTGGCGATGCCGAACCAAGCATCTTCCGAGACCCGGGCCGAACCCGCGTCGACCAGCGACGACGACCAGCCCGCCGTCCGGCTTTCCGGGCTGCGCAAGCACTTCGGTGACGTCCACGCCGTCGACGGCGTCGACCTCGACATCCCGCCCGGCGAGTTCTTCTCGATGCTCGGCCCGTCCGGCTCCGGCAAGACGACGGTGCTGCGCATGATCGCCGGGTTCGAGCTGCCCACCGAGGGCACGATCGAGCTGGCCGGCCGGGACGTGAGTCATTTCCCGCCGTTCGAGCGCGACGTCAACACGGTGTTCCAGGACTACGCGCTGTTCCCGCACATGACCGTGCAGCAGAACGTCGAGTACGGCCTGCGCGTGAAGCGCGTCCCGAAGCCGCAACGTCGTGAGCGCGCGCTCGAGGCCCTCAAGACCGTGCGGCTGGAGGACTACGGCTCGCGCAAGCCGTCGCAGCTCTCCGGCGGGCAGCGTCAGCGCGTCGCGCTCGCCCGCGCGCTGGTGAACCGGCCGAAGGTGCTGCTGCTCGACGAGCCGCTCGGCGCCCTCGACCTCAAGCTGCGGCAGGCGATGCAGCTGGAGCTCAAGCAGATCCAGCGCGACGTCGGCATCACGTTCGTCTTCGTCACCCACGACCAGGACGAGGCGCTCACCATGAGCGACCGGATCGCGGTCTTCAACGACGGCAAGATCGAGCAGGTCGGGCCGCCCGAGGAGGTCTACGAACGGCCCGCGAGCGCGTTCGTCGCGGGCTTCGTCGGGACGTCGAACCTGCTGGGCGGCCGCGGCGCCGAGTCGGTGATCGGCCGGCCGGGCCTGTACAGCATCCGGCCGGAGAAGATCCGCATCGACGACGAGCTGTCCGAGCCCGCCGCCGCGGGGGAGACCAGCGCGACCGGCACGGTCACCGACGTCGTCTACGCGGGCGCGACCGTGCGGTACGCCGTCGCGCTCGACGCCGGCGGCCGGCTTTCGGTCGTCCGGCAGAACACCGACGGCGCGTTGGTGGCCGGCCGCGTCCGGCTGAGCTGGCGCCACGAACACAGCTTCCGAGTGGAGGGTTCGCCATGAAGAACAGGAAGACGCGGCTTGCCGGAATCGTCGGCGCCAGCCTGCTGTTGGCTGCATGTGGCACGTCGGGCACGAGTGCGTCCGCGCCGCCCGGCGCGCAAGGGTTCACCCCGCCGAAGCTGGAGGCGCTGAAGGCGCTCGGGCAGCCGGAGGGCCAGCTCAACGTGCTGGCCTGGCCCGGCTACGCGGAGAACGGCTCGAACGACCCGAAGATCAACTGGGTCACGCCGTTCGAGCAGCAGACCGGGTGCAAGGTGAACGTCAAGCCGTTCGGGACGTCCGACGAGGCCGTCACGCTGATGAAGACGGGCCAGTACGACGTCGTCTCGGCGTCCGGGGACGCGTCGCTGCGGCTGGTGGCCTCGGGTGACGTCGAGCCGGTGAACACCGCGCTGGTGCCGAACTACGCCGACGTCCAGCCGTTCCTCAAGGACAAGTCGTGGAACAGCGTCGCCGGTGTCGCCTACGGCATCCCGCACGGCTGGGGCGCGAACCTGCTGACCTGGCGCACCGACAAGGTGACGCCGGCGCCGAGCTCGTGGTCGGTGATGTTCGACGCGAACTCGCCGTACAAGGGCAAGGTGATCGCGTACGACTCGCCGATCTACATCGCCGACGCCGCGCTGTACCTGATGGCGCACCAGCCGGACCTGGGCATCAAGAACCCGTACGCGCTGGACGACAAGCAGTTCGCCGCCGCCGTCGACCTGCTCAAGCAGCAGCGGCCGCTGGTGAGCGAGTACTGGTCGGACTACCTCAAGGAGTCGCAGGCGCTGAAGAACGGCGACGCCGTCGTCGGCACGGCCTGGCAGGTCACGGTCAACCTGACCAAGGGCGAAGGCGCGCCGCTGGAGTCGGCCGTGCCGAGCGAAGGCGCGACGGGCTGGTCGGACACCTGGATGGTCGCGGCGAAGTCGGCGCACAAGACGTGCGCGTACAAGTGGCTCGACTACATCGTCAGCCCGAAGGTGAACGCCCAGGTCGCCGAGTACTTCGGCGAGGCGCCGGCGAACACCAAGGCGTGCGCGGAGATGACGGACAAGACGCTCTGCGACACCTACCACGCGAGCGACTCGGCGTATGCGTCGAAGATCGCGTACTGGACCACGCCGATCCCGCAGTGCCTCGACGGCCGCACGGACGTCAAGTGCAAGGACTACGGCGAGTGGACCAAGGCGTGGACCGAGATCAAGGGCTGACATGACCGCGCTCTCGGCCTTCTTCTACCGGAAACCGAAGCTGCGCCTGGGTTTCCTGCTCTCGGCCCCGCTGCTCTGGCTCGGCCTGGCCTACCTGGGCGCGCTGGCCGCGTTGTTCGTCACGGCGTTCTGGCACACCGACGCGTTCACCGGCCAGGTGGTCATCGAGTGGTCGCTGGACAACTTCACGACGTTGTTCAGCGACGCGGTGTACCGCACGATCACCTTCCGCACGGTCGGGATCGCGGCGCTGGTCACGGTGATCGACGCCGTCATCGCGTTCCCGATGGCGTTCGCGATGGCCAAACTGGCGTCGCCGCGGGCGCGGCGGATCCTGGTGATCGCGGTGATGACGCCACTGTGGGCGAGCTACCTGGTGAAGGCGTACGCGTGGCGGTCGATGCTGTCGGGCAACGGCGCGCTGAGCTGGCTTTCGCCCGGTTACGGCGTCACGGCGACGATCATCACGCTGTCGTACCTATGGCTGCCGTACATGATCCTGCCGATCTACGCGGGCCTCGAACGGCTGCCGGATTCCCTTGTGGACGCTTCGGGTGACCTCGGCGCGCGCTCGTTCCGGACGTTCCGCTCGGTGATCCTGCCGCTGACGTTCCCGGCGATCGTGGCGGGCTCGATCTTCACGTTCTCGCTGTCGCTGGGCGACTACATCGCGGTGAAGATCGTCGGCGGCACGTCGCAGATGCTCGGCAACGTCGTCTACGACAACATCGGCGCGGCGAACAACCTGCCGTTCGCGGCGACGGTCGCGACGGTGCCCGTGGTGATCATGCTCGTGTACCTGGCCGCGGTGCGCCGCACCGGCGCGCTGGACAACCTCTAGGAGCTGCGTCGTGCGGACGTCTCGGGTGTTGTTGTGGACGGCGCTGGGCCTGGGCCTGGCGGTGATCTACTTCCCGCTGCTGGTGGTGCTGCTGAACTCGTTCAACGCGGACACGACGTTCGGCTGGCCGCCGTCGAGCTTCACCCTCGAATGGTGGAGCCGTGCCGCTTCGAACGAAGGTGCGCTGAACGCGCTGTGGACGAGCGTCGAGGCGGGCCTGGCGGCGACGGCGATCGCGCTGGTGCTCGGCACGATGGCGGCGTTCGCGTTGCAGCGCTACCGGTTCTTCGGCCGGAACCCGGTGTCGCTGCTCATTATTTTGCCGATCGCGTTGCCGGGCATCGTCACGGGCATCGCGCTGAACAACGCGTTCCGGACGATCCTGGGCATCAACCTGGGCCTGCTGACGGCGGTCATCGCGCACGCGACGTTCTGCATCGTGGTGGTGTTCAACAACGTCGTCGCCCGGTTGCGGCGGATGGGCGGCAGCCTGGAGGAAGCGTCGATGGACCTGGGCGCGACGGGCTTCACGACGTTCCGGCTGGTGACGTTCCCGATGCTGCGATCGGCGTTGCTGGCGGGCGGCCTGCTGGCGTTCGCGCTGTCGTTCGACGAGATCATCGTGACGACGTTCACCCTGGGCACGGGCATGGAGACGCTGCCGATCTGGATCTACAACAACCTGTTCCGCCCGAACCAGGCGCCGATCGTGAACGTGGTGGCGGCGGTCCTGATCGTGGCCTCGACAGTCCCGGTGTACCTGGCCCAGAGGCTGTCGGGCGACACCGCTTCCGGCGGCCGGCTCTAGTACCCGGGTCTGCCGCGGCTGGTCGTGAGTGCGTAACAGTGTTAGAACACTGTTACGCACTCACGACCCCCGGGGGCGGAATGCGTCCGTCGCGGCTCGCAGAGCCGCCAGGACGCCCGGGTCGGTCACCGCGTGGCCGGCTCCCTCGATCAGCTTCAGCTCCGATCCCGGCCACGCCCGGTGCAGCTCGTACGCCGTGGTCGGTGGGCAGACGGCGTCGTAGCGGCCCTGGACGATCACGCCCGGGATGCCGGCCAGCTTGCCCGCGTCGCGGATCAACTGTCCGTCCGACAGCCAAGCCCCGTGGCTGAAGTAGTGCACCGCGAGCCGGGCGAAGGTCAGGGCGAACGCCGGTTCGGAGTACTGCTGCACGAACGATTCCTGCGGGTACAGGGAAACCGTCGCGCCTTCCCACTTGCTCCACGCGATCGCCGCGGCGTCGCGGACCCGGGCGTCGGCGAGCAGGTCGCCGTACGCGGCCAAAGGATCGCCGCGGCGGTCTTCGGGGATGGGTGCCAGGAAGGCCTCCCACTCCCGCGGGAACAGGTTGGCCGCGCCGCCGCGGTAGATCCAGTCCAGCTCGCTCTGCCGGACGGTGAACACGCCGCGCAGGATGATCTCGCTGACCCGCGACGGGTGCGTCTCCGCGTACGCGAGCGCGAGGGTCGCACCCCACGAACCGCCGAAGAGCTGCCACTGCTCGATACCGAGCCGTTCGCGCAGGAGTTCCATGTCGGCGACCAAGTGCCACAGGGTGTTGGCCGTGAGGTCGGCCGCACCCGGTGTGGACTGCCCGGCGCCGCGCTGATCGAACAGGATGATCCGGTAGGCGTCGGGGTCGAAGTGCCGGCGTGCCATCGGCGCGATCCCGCTGCCCGGCCCGCCGTGGAGGACGACGACCGGCTTCCCGCCGGGGTTGCCGGCTTCCTGGCACCGGATGCGGTGCCCGTCGCCGGTGTCGAGGAACCCTTCGGCGCGCGCGGCGATCGGCGGGTAGAGCTCGTCCATGCCCGACACTCTGCCGGAACCGGTGCCGCGGGGGAGAAGGTGGTGCTCGGTCGCCGCCTCGAGGTGCCCCGCCGCCGGGACTCGGGACGGCGACCGAGAAAAGTGGGGGCCCGCCCCCGCCGCCGGGCTGAGCGGGCCCCCAGTCCGTGACGCGTCAGCGCAGGGCCGGCGCGAATCTCGGAGGGCGGCGCACGAGGGCCGTCGGTGCGGCCGTGAAGGTCAGTTCCCGCTCACGCATTCCCGTCCTCCTCGTCGAGGGTTCGAACTTTTGTCGTGGCGGCGACGGGCTAGACGCTAAGCCACAAGTCGAACACCAGTCAAGGACATGATTGATGTTCATGGATGTGAACACGCGCTGAGCGCACGCTGAGCGTTGAGGTCCCCCTTGCCCGCCGTTAACGAATGCGCCGGTACGTTCCGGTATCGGGGTCGAGGAAACGCTGTACGGAAAGGCACGGAATGTCCGCGGTGACCTATGTCGAGGCGATTGTCGTCGGCGCCTTGCAAGGGGTGTCGGAATTGTTTCCGGTGTCCAGTCTCGGCCACAGCATCCTGTTGCCCGCCTGGCTCGGCGGCCAGTGGCAGCAGGACCTGAGCATCGGCAAGGATTCGCCGTACCTCGCGGTGCTCGTGGCGATGCACGTGGCGACCGCGCTCGCGCTGGTCCTGTTCTTCCGGAAGGACTGGGTCCGGATCATCGCCGGCCTCTGGACGTCGGTCCGCGACCGCGAGGTCCGCACGCCGGATCAGCGGCTCGCGTGGCTGCTCGTGCTCGCCACCATTCCGGTCGGGCTGGCCGGGCTGCTCTTCGAGGGCCTCCTGCGCGACTACCTCGGCAAGCCCGTGCCGGCCGCGATCTTCCTCACGCTCAACGGCGGAGTCCTCTACGCCGCCGAGAAGTTCTCACGACGGCGTCCCGCGGAGAATGACGACACAGTGGACTTCTCGGCCGAGGAAACGTTGGTCATGCGCGCGGTTTCCGTCGAGGAGGCGACCGACGTCCGGCTGGCGAAACTGGGCGTCGGCGAGGCCGTCATGATCGGGGCCGCGCAGATCTTCGCGCTGCTACCGGGCATCAGCCGCTCCGGCGTCACGATGGTCGCCGGGCTGCGCCGAGGATTGGGTCACGAAGACGCCGCGCGGTTCGCGTTCCTCCTTGCCACGCCGGTGATCCTGGCCGCCGGTGTGCTCAAGATGCCGACGCTGTTCGCCCCGGAGAACCACGCTTCGCTCGGCCCGGCGCTCGTCGGCAGCGTGGTGGCGGGAGTCGCTTCCTACATTTCCGTCCGTTTCCTCACGGGCTACTTCGAAACGCGCACGCTGACGCCGTTCGCGATTTACTGCGTGATCGCCGGAATCGCCAGCCTGATCTTCTTCGCGGTCTGACATGCCCTTGACCTTCGATGTCCCCGCGGTGCTCCTGGTGCTCGCCCTGGGCGGGCTCTATCTCCGTGCGACCCGCCACCGTCGATGGCCACCAGGCCGTACGACGGCGTTCCTCACCGGGCTCGCGACCATCCTCGTCGTCACCTGCTCGCCGTTGGCCTTCTACGACCGGACGTTCTTCTGGGTGCGCGCGGTCCAGACCGTCACGCTGCTGATGATCACACCGCTGCTGCTGGCCCTGGGCGCACCGATCCGGCTGCTGCTCGACGTCACCCCGGCCCGCCGGCTGCGACGGCACGGCCGCGGCCCGGTGGCCCGCGCACTGACCTTCCCCCCGGTGATCACGCTCGCCCTCGTCGCCCCGGTCCTGGCGCTCTACCTGACCCCGCTCTACGACCTCACGCTCCGGGAACCGGTGGTCGACGGACTGGCCCGGGCGATGCTCGTCCTGTCCGGTTTCCTCTACTTCTGGACCCGCCTCGGGCTCGACCCGACGCCGCGCACGGATCCGCACCTGGTGTCGGTGTGGATCGCCTTCACCGAGGTCGTCTTCGACGGCGCGCTCGGCCTGGTGCTGTGGCTCGGCCCGCTGCTCGCGCCGGCGCACTACGCGGCGGCGCACCCGGGCCGGGGCCCGGACCCGCGCACCGACCAGATCATCGGCGCGGGTGTGCTGTGGATCGGTGGCGACGTCGCCGGCCTGCCGTTCGTCATCGCGTTGTTCGTCCGCTGGGCCCGCGACGACGAGCGGCGCGCGAAGCAGATCGACGTCCAGCTGGACGAAGAAGCCGCCGCGGGCGCCGCGTCGACGTCGGGGCTCTGGTGGGAGAACGACCCGGCACTGGCCGAGCGGTTCAAGGGCCGGGGTTAGTCGTGGAAAGCGTGTTCCGGTGCCGGGAACTCACCGCGGCGGACGTCCTCGGCGAACGCCGTCGCCGCGCCCTGCAGCACCGTCGCGACGTCGGCGTAGCGCTTGACGAACCGCGGCGCCTTGCCGCGCCGGAGCCCGGCCATGTCCTGCCAGACGAGCACCTGCGCGTCGCAGTCCGGCCCGGCGCCGATGCCGACGGTCGGGATCGCCAGCTCCGCGGTGACGCGCTTCGCGGCTTCGGCGGGCACCATCTCCATCACCACCGCGAACGCCCCGGCCTCCTGCAGCGCCAGCGCGTCGGCGAGCAGCACGTCCGCCGCTTCACCGCGCCCCTGCACCCGGTAGCCGCCGAGGTTGTGTTCACTCTGCGGGGTGAACCCGATGTGACCCATCACCGGCACGCCCGCCGCGGTCAGCGCCTCGACGTGCGCGGCGAACCGGCGGCCGCCCTCCAGCTTGACGGCGTGCGCGCGGCCCTCCTTCATGAACCGCACGGACGTCTCCAGCGCCTGCTGCGGCGAAAGCTGGTAGGAGCCGAACGGCAGGTCGGCGACCACGAGGGCGCGCTTGACCGACCGCGTCACCGCCCGCACCAGCGGCAGCAGCTCGTCGACCGTCACCGGCAGCGAGGTGTCGTAGCCGAAGACGTTGTTGGCCGCGGAGTCGCCGACGAGCAGTACGGGGATCCCGGCCTCGTCGAACAGCGCGGCGGTGTACATGTCGTACGCGGTGAGCATGGGCCACGGCTCGCCGCGTTCCTTGAGCTCCCGCAGGTGGTGCACGCGGACCTTCCGGCCCGGACTGGGCGCCGCGGGCGCGGCGGATCCGGTGCCGTAGGGCGCGGCTACTTCGTCGGAGGGGGTCTTCTCGGTGGCTGACATCGTCGTCGACCGTCCTTCCCTCGGGGCCTGGGTGAGGTCCCCGGGTCGTGGAGCAGAGGCGTCTCAAAGCGTGACACGCACCCGCACCGACCTCGACCCCGTGCGACCAGCTTCACACCGTCGTGCGGCGGGACGAGCCGGCGTCAGCCTTCAGGTTGATGTCGGGGGACAACCAACCTGTGTTCACTGACGTCAAGAAGAGGTCATGAAGAGCATGGCGACCGAACGGCCGCGAAAGGCGACAACGGCGACGATGGGTACCACCGCGCACGCGCGCACGCGCATCCCCGCCTGGCAGGCGAAGAGCGGCGGCATCGTCGCCACCGTGGTGCAGCTCGCCGCGGTCTTTTCGGTGCTCCTGCTGCTCACCGGCGGCCCGCGCGGGCGCCTGATGAACGGCATCGACATGGGCTTCTCCGCCCTCAGCGTGCCGACCAGTGCGAGCCTGGTCATGGTGCTGCTGCTGGTGGTGCTGGGCGGAGCGCTGCGCCGCCGCAAGAAGGCGGCGCTCTACACGCTCGTGCTGTTCCAGGTCGGCGGGCTGCTGCTCACCCTGGCCCTGCAGGCGACCCTGCTGTGGTCACCCGATCTGCTGACGCTCGGGCCGAAGCAGGTCCGGCACATCCCGGCGCAGCTGTGGGCCCTGACCGCGGCCGACCTGCTCTCGATCGGGCTGATCGTGTTCCTGCTCACGCTGCGCCCGGCCTTCCCGGCCCGGCTCGCGCCGAGCGCCTGGCGTGACGGCCTGACCATGTTGTTCGGCGGCTTCGCCGTGGTCATCCTGGTCGGCTGGGGCCTCAGCGAGGCCTTCCCGGGCCACCTCGGCGACACGTGGGAGCGCTTCGCGTGGGTTGTCAACCACGCCACCGGTGAGAACCTGCAGCTGCGGCGGATCGGCGTCGGCGAGGGGCCGGCCTGGCTGGACGTCTTCCTCGACCTGAGCGCGACCGTCGTCGCCACGGCCGCGCTGTACATGCTCTTCCGCGGGGTGCGCAGCCGCCGCCTGCGGACCGACCAGGAGGAGCTGCGCCTGCGGGAGCTGCTCGCCGAGCACGGCGAGGACGACTCCCTCGGCTACTTCGCCACCCGCCGCGACAAGAGCGTCGTCTTCGCGCCGAACGGCCGCGCCGCGGTGACCTACCGCGTGCTCGGTGGCACCAGCGTCGCCAGCGCGGACCCGATCGGCGACGCCGAGGCCTGGCCGGACGCGGTGCGCGCGTGGCTCGACGAGACGCGCACCTACGGCTGGACGCCCGGCGTGCTCGGGGCCAGCGAACGCGGCGCGAAGGCCTACACCGACGCCGGCCTGCGGGCGCTGGAGATCGGCGACGAGGCCGTGCTCGACGTCCGCGAGTTCAGCCTCGCCGGGCCGGAACGGCGTTCGGTGCGCCAGGCCGTCAAGCGCATCGAGCGCGCCGGCTACACCTCGCGGGTCCGCCGCCACGGCGAGATCCCCGACGACGAAATGGCCGAGCTGCTGGCCCGGGCGCAGGCCTGGCGCGGCGCCGAGACCGAGCGTGGGTTCTCGATGGCGCTGGGCCGGCTCGGCGACCCGAGCGACGGCCGCAGCGTGATGGTCGAGGCCTACGACGCCCGCGGCGAGCTGCGCGGGCTGCTGTCGTTCGTCCCGTGGGGCCGGCGGGGGCTCTCGCTGGACCTCATGCGCCGCGACCGCGACGCCGAAAACGGCCTCAACGAGTACATGATCGCCGTGGTCGTCGCGGCCGGGCCGGTACTGGGCGCGCAGCGGATCTCGCTCAACTTCGCCATGTTCCGCGCGGTCTTCTCGGAGGGGGAGCGGATCGGCGCGGGCCCGGTGCTGCGCGCCTGGCGCGGGATCCTGAGCGTCGCCTCGCGGTTCTTCCAGCTGGAGTCGCTGTACCGCTCCAACGCCAAGTACGGGCCGGACTGGGAACCGCGGTTCCTCTGCTACTCCTCGGCCCGGCGGCTCCCGCGGGTCGGCATCGTCGCGGGCGCGCTCGAAGGGTTCGTCCCGACCGGCCGGTCGCGGTCGCTGCGGCTGGAGACGGTCACCGACGGCTTCGTCGCCCGCGTCCGGGAGATCGAGGAGTCGGCCGCCGTGCCGGCGACCAAGGCCGTGCGGCGGCCCGAGCAGGTGCGCGTGCGCGTCGCGAAGCTCGACAAGCTGCGCGAGGCCGGGATCGACCCGTACCCGGTCGGGTTCCGTCGCGACGACCACATCGGCGACGTCGTCAAGAAGTTCGGCGACCTGCAGCCGGACACCGCGACCGGGCACCGGGTCCGGATCGCCGGGCGCGTGCTGGCGATGCGCATCCTCGGCGGCCTGTGCTTCGCGCGCGTCAAGGACTTCAGCGGCGAGATCCAGCTGATGCTGGACGCGGCGGAGCTGGACCTCACGGGCTGGCGGACCGGCGTCGACCTCGGCGACCACGTCGGCGTCAGCGGCCAGGTCGTCACGTCCAAGCGCGGCGAGCTCTCGGTGCTCGTCGACGAGTGGACGGTCACCGCGAAGTGCCTGCACCCGCTGCCGGACAAGCGGAAGGGCCTCACCGACCCGGAGACGCGGGTGCGGCAGCGCTACCTCGACCTCGCGGTCAACCCGGACTCGACGAACATGCTGCGGCTGCGGTCCACAGTGGTCCGCGCGGTGCGCGAACGGCTGCACCACGCCGACTACCTCGAAGTCGAGACGCCGATGCTGCAGACGGTCCACGGCGGCGCCAACGCCCGGCCGTTCGTCACCCACATCAACGCCTACGACATGCGGATGTACCTGCGGATCGCGCCCGAGCTGTACCTCAAGCGGCTGTGCGTGGCCGGCGTCGAGCGCGTCTTCGAGCTCAACCGCAACTTCCGCAACGAGGGTGTCGACGCCACCCACAACCCCGAGTTCACGATGCTCGAGGCGTACCAGGCGTACGCGGACTACGACACCATGCGGAAGCTGACGCGCGAGCTCGTCCAGCACGCGGCTGAGGCGGCGTACGGCGCCCAGGTCGTGCGCCGGCCCGACGCCGGCGGCAAGGTCGTCGAGTACGACATCTCCGGTGACTGGCCGGTGGTCCCGGTGCACGAAGCCGTCTCGACGGCGCTGGGGGAGCACGTCGGCTCGGGGACGTCCGTGGCGGACCTGCGCCGGTTCTGCCTCGCCGCCGGGGTGCCGGTCGGGGAGGACCCGAGCCACGGCGACCTCGTGCTGAAGGCGCACGAGCACCTCGTCGAGGGTGCGACCGTGCTGCCGACGTTCTACACGGACTACCCGACCGACGTCTCGCCGCTGACCCGCCAGCACCGGACCGACCCGCTGCTGGCCGAGCGCTGGGACCTGATCGCGTTCGGTTCGGAGGTCGGCACGGCCTACACCGAGCTGACGGACCCGATCGAGCAGCGGCGCCGGCTGGAGGCGCAATCCTTGCGCGCGGCCAGTGGTGACGTCGAAGCGATGGAACTAGACGAGGACTTTTTGCTGGCGCTGGAGCACGGAATGCCGCCGACCGGTGGCCTCGGCCTGGGCGTAGACCGCCTGCTCATGATGTTGACGGGAGCGTCGATCCGCCAGACGGTCCTGTTCCCGTTCGTCCGTCCGCAGGCATAACGACTGGGTCGCCGTGATCATGCCGGGGCCGCGTAATGGCAAGCGGTCGCTTAATGTGTGCCACGTGCGCACGGCTCGGATCGCCTCGGCCCTCCTCATGGGACTGGCCGTGCTCGCCTATTCGGGATGGCTGCTGGAGTTCGCCGTCCCGACGGGCGTGTCCCCGGTGCGCGACCCGGCCGACGCCCTGCTCGCCGGGCCGCCGGTGTTCCGGGTCCTGCTCGCGGTTTCGGGCGTCGCGTTCCTGCTCGCCGGGCCGCCGTTGCACCGGCTCGGCCCGGTCCAGTGGCCGGCGCGGCTGAGCTCGATCTCGGTGAGCGTGTTCGGCGCCGTCGTGCTGGTCCAGGCCGCCTACCCGGAGAGCAGCGGGGTCATCTCGTCGCTGCTGAGCGTCATCCTGCTGGTCGGGGTGATCAGCCTGGTGCTGTGGTGGCCGCCGGGCTGGCGCCGGTTCGCCGTCGCGGGCCTGGTGCTGGTGCTGGCGACCTGGGTGGCCGTGGTGCTCGCGGGGCAGCTCGGCGAGTTCGAAGGCGTGTTCAGCCGCTTCCAGCTGCTGGTGCGCGCGGTGCTGTTCGGCACGGGCGGGGCGTACGCCTTCATCAAGCCCGCGCCGCGGCACGCTCCCCGGATCTAGTTCTTCCGGATTTGTCGGTGCCGGATGCGACCATCGGGTTCCCGATTCCCGGAGGAGGAGATCGACATGGCGGGAAACGTGCCCCCGGTGGCCGACGAGCGTGACGGGCTGCTGCGGTACCTCGAACAGCAGCGGTACGTCCTGAAGCTGGCCGCGCACGGCCTCACGGACGAGCAGGCGAGGCTTACGCCGACGAAGAGCGCGCTGTCGGTGGGCGGGCTGATCAAGCACGTCGCCAGTACCGAGGACGGCTGGATCGACATCGCGCTGCAGCTGCCCCAGAAGCCGTTCGGCGAGGGCGTACAGGATTACGAAGAGGCGTACCGGCTGGGCCCGGAGGAGACGCTGCGGAGCGTCCTGGAGCGCTACGACGAGGTCGCCGCCCGCACGGCGGAGGTCATCGGCCGGATCGACGACCTCGGCCGCCCGGTCCCGGTGCCGAAGGGCGTCCCCTGGTACCCGGACGACGTCCCGGCGTGGTCGGTCCGCTGGGTCCTGCTGCACCTGATCGAGGAGACGGCCCGCCACGCGGGCCACGCGGACATCATCCGCGAGCACGTCGACGGCGCCACGGCCTTCCCCCTGATGGCGGCGGCCGAGAACTGGCCGGAGTCCCCCTGGATGAAGCCCTGGAAACCCACCCCCCAACCAGCCTGACCCGACCGCCCAGGCACGCGACCCGACCCTCCAGGCACGCGACCCGACCCTCCAGGCACGCGACCCGACCCGCCGAGCCGTGTCGACCCTTCAATCACGCGTGTCGACCCGGCAATCACGCGTGTCGGCGTTCTGATCACGCGTGCCGGCGGGTCCACATCGGCCCGGCGGGACCCGGCGGGTCAGAACAGCGTCGGCTCGTCCGCCAGCGCGCCTTCGATCACGAGCATCCGGCGTTTCGTCGCGACCCCGCCGCGGGCCGAGAACCCGCCGTCGCGGCCGCCGGCCGCGAGGACCCGGTGGCACGGCACCACGATCGGGAACGGGTTGTGCCCCATGGCCTGTCCGACCGCCTGGGCGGACCCGGGCATCCCGAGCTGGTGCGCGATGTCGCCGTAGGTGAGGGTCTTGCCCGGCGGGATCGTGCGCGCGATCTCGTACGCGCGCCGGTTGAACTCGGGCACCGCGGCCAGGTCCAGCTCGATCTCGGCCAGGTCGCGGCGGTCGCCGGCCAGCAGCGCGACGATCCCGTCGACCGCCGCCGCCACGGCCGGCGGCGGCGGACCTTCGACGGCGTCCGGGAACCACCGGGCCAGCTTGGCGCGCGTTCCGGGAGCGTTGCCGTCCGGCAACGTCGTCCCGATCACGACGTCGTCGCGCCACGCGAGCCCACACGGCCCGATGGTTGTGTCGAACACCGTGAACCCCACAGTCATGCGCTCAGCCTACGACCGAAGGGAGGCTGTCGGCCGCGGCTCGGCCACGGGATGATGTGCCGGTGCTGGACCACCTCGTCTACGCCGGACCGGACCTCGCCGAGGCCGTCGCGCGCGTCAAGGAACTCACCGGCGTCACGCCCGCGCCCGGCGGCAGCCACGTCGGCCTGGGCACGGCCAACCACCTCGCCGATCTCGGCGCGGGGGCCTACCTGGAGGTGATCGGCCCGGACCCGGCGCAGCCGCCGCCCGCGCAACCCCGGCCGTTCGGCATCGATGACCTCACCGAGCCGGCCCTGGTCGCCTGGGCGGTGCGCACCACGGACCTCGACGCCACGATCGCGCACGCCCGCGCCCACGGCTTCGACCCGGGCGACGCGATCGAGATGTCCCGCGAGACGGCCGACGGCGAGCTGCTGCGCTGGCGGCTGACCCCGCCGAGCCGCCCGGGCACGCTCACGCCGTTCCTCATCGACTGGGGCACCACGCCGCACCCGACGACGCGCGGCCTGCCGTCCCTCCCGCTGCTCATGGTGACGGGCGCGCACCCCGACCCGGACTCGGTCCTCGCGGTGACGGACGCGCTGGGCCTGGAGCTGCTCGTCCGGCGCGCCGGACGCGCGGCCCTGAACGCCGCCGTCCGCACCCCGGAGGGCCGCCAGGTCGCGCTGAGCTGAAAGCCGTGAAGGCCCCCTTCCCGGCCATAAGAGCCGGTAAGGAGGCCTTCACGGCTTTTGCCGCGGGAGAGCGTCAGGCCTTGCCCTCGCGCCACGCGTTGGTCATCGGGAGCCGGCGGTCGCGGCCGAACGCCTTGAGCGTGATCTTCGTGCCCGGCGGGTACTGGCGCCGCTTGTACTCGGCCTTGTCGACCATCCGCACCACGCGGTCGATGGTCTCCGGCGCGAACCCGGCCTCGACGAGGTCGGCGTACCCGCGGTCGCCCTCGACGTAGTCGTCGAGGATGTCGTCGAGCAGCGCGTAGTCCGGCAGCGAGTCGGAGTCCATCTGGCCCGGCCGCAGCTCGGCCGACGGCGGCTTGGAAATCGAGTTCTCCGGGATCGGCGGGGTTTCGCCCCGCTTCAACGCCTCTGCGTTGCGCCACCGCGCCAGCTGCCACACGTGCGTCTTGAAGACGTCCTTGATCGGGGCGAACGCGCCGACCGCGTCGCCGTAGATCGTCGAGTACCCGACGGCCAGCTCGGTCTTGTTGCCGGTGGCGAGGACGAGGTGACCGTCCAGGTTGGACAGTGCCATCAGGAGCATGCCGCGGGTGCGCGCCTGGATGTTCTCCTCGGCGAGCCCGGTCAGCGAAAGCTGCTCGACGTAGACGCGCACCATGTCCTCGACCGGCTCGACCCGGTAGTGCGCGCCGATCCGCCGCGCGAGGTCTTCGGCGTCGTCCTTCGAGTGTCCCGACGAGTACTTCGACGGCATCGAGACGCCGTAGACGTTGCCGCCGCCCAAGGCGTCCGCCGCCAGCGACGCGCAGACGGCCGAGTCGATGCCGCCGGAGAAGCCGAACGTCACCGACGAGAAGCCGTTCTTGTGCACGTAGTCCCGCAGCCCGACGACGAGCGCCGCCCACACCTCGGCCTCGTCGGCGAGCGGTTCGCTGATCACCGGTGACGCCGTCGGCTCGTACGCGGGCAGCGGCTCCTCGCTCAGCACCCGGCGCCGGACGTGCAGCCCGTCGAGCTCGCCGTCCCCGGCGTGCCCGCCCGCGGCGAGGTCGGTGTCCAGCACGAGCAGGTGCTCGACGAACTGCGGCGCGCGCGCCAGCACCGTGCCGTCCGCGCCGACGACGAGCGAGTCGCCGTCGAACACGAGGTCGTCCTGGCCGCCGACCTGGTTGGTGTAGACCAGCGGCGCCCCGGCCTCGGCGGCGCGCCGGGCGATGAGCGGCAGCCGCTGCTCGTCCTTGGACCGCTCGTACGGCGACGCGTTCGGCGCCACGACGAGGTCGACGCCCGCCCGGCCCAGCGCCGAGATCGGCCCGCCGTCCTGCCAGATGTCCTCGCAGATGACCATGCCGATGTCGAGCCCGCGGAACCGGACGACGTCGAGCGTGGTGCCCGGCTTGAACCAGCGGTGCTCGTCGAAGACGCCGTAGTTGGGGAGGTGGTGCTTGAACTGCCGCGCGACGACCTCGCCGCGGTAGAGGGCGGCCGCCGCGTCGCGCGGGCCGGCCTCGTCGAGGTCGAGATAACCGATGTAGGTCAGCACTTCGCCGCAGCCGGCGTCGTCCAGCCGGCGCGCCAGCGCCTCGACGCCCAAGCGGGACGCCTCGGCGAAGGTGCGGCGCAGCGAGAGGTCCTCGACCGGGTAGCCGGTCAGCGACATCTCCGGGAAGACGACCACGTGCGCGCCGGCTTCGGCGGCGCGGCGGGTCCATTCGACGTGCAGGTCGGCGTTGCCGTCGAGGTCACCGACGGTGGGGTTGACCTGGGCGAGCGCGATGCGCAGTTGCGGCATGCCGCCATTCTGACGCACCGCCACCCGCCCAGCCGAGCGAATGTGGGCGAAATGCCACCCCGGCGCACCGATCCCCTGCGGCGCCTTCGCCCACCCGGGTAGGTTGCCGCTGATCGGACGAACCGGGCAGCCGGGTTCGCCGTAGGGGAGGGACCACCTTGACGTATCCGCCGCAGCCACCGCCCGGCCAGTACCCGGGCCCGGGCTACCCGCAACAGGGCTACCCACCGCAGCAGCCCGGCCAGGGTTACCCACAACAGGGTTACCCGCAGCAGGGCTACCCGGGCCAGGGCTATCCCCAGCAGGGCTATCCGGGCTATCCGCCGCCGAAGAAGGGCAACGGCCTGCTCATCGGCCTGCTCGCCGGCGGCGGTGGCCTGCTGGTCGTGATCTTCCTGATCACCGGGTTCGTCGCGCCCGGCTTCCTGGTCTCCGACGGCCGGGACAGCCGGACGACCGCCGCCGACGGCCCGCCGCTCGACCTGAACTCGGGCAGCGTCGCCGCGGGCAAGTTCATCCTCGCCGTCCTGGGCGACGACGCGGTCATCGGTCGCCAAGCCGCCTGCGCGTCCGCCGAAGGCGTCGTCGCCGCCGCGGTGCGGACGCTCGGCAGCCGCAACGCGCACCTCACCGCCGGCTCACCCGTCCAGAGCGGCGCGGACGAGATCCGCGTCCCGCTCGACGGCACCATCGGCAGCCGGTCGGTGCACGGCGAGCTGCAGGTGACGCGCATCCAGGAGCACTACTGCATTTCCGGGGTCACGACGCCGTCGTGACCGCCGCGGCGTCGCGGTGCTTGAGCTTGGCCATCCGCCCGTCACGGTGGTGCCAGACGACGCCCTCGAACTCCGGGTGCGCCAGCAGCCACGTCATCAGCCCGTCGAAGTCGCGCGGCACATCGCCGAACTCCTCCGCGGTCGCGTGCCGCACCAGCCGGTGGACGCCGAGCTGCTCCGGATCGCCGTTGACCTTCGGGCCGCACAGCTCGTAGGTGCCCGGCACCTCGCCGACGAGGCCCTCGCGGGCCTCGTCGAAGAACTTCGCGAACGCCGACTGCGCGACCGGCTCCCAGCCGACGGTCTTCCCCGTCTCCGGGTCGGTCTGGACGGCCTCGAACCCGGCGGGCGCGCTCTTGCCCGGCTTCACCTCGCGCCGCGCCCACCACTCGCCGGACTCGTCGAGCCGGACGCAGGTGCCGTCGTACTTGCGGGTGGGCACGCCTTGGCCGTCGAGCACCCACTGGCACGCGGGGTGCACTTCGCGGGTCACCCGCCGGAGGTCTTCGGGGTCGCGACGGAACAGCGTCGGGATCTTGCGCATGCCCCGATTCTCCCGGCCCGGGCAAACGAGAAAACCCCCGCTCGGCCGAACCGAGCGAGGGTTTTCCCGGGAAAAGGACTACTTGCGCTTGATCATGCTCCGGACCTTCTTGATGGTCTGCTCGAAGTCGGAGTCGAACGGGTTGTCGTGCACCAGGTAGGTCCACGTCGTGTTCGCCCGCCGCACGCCGGCGTCGCCGAGGTCGATGCCGTCGTCGGTCAGCTCGGCCTCTTCGAGGGTCTTCGCCGCGCGCGTGTTCGCCTCGTTGATGATCTTGTGGAACTCCGGGATCGCCGCGCGGTGGAACTCGTCGAGCGGCGTCTCCCGGGCCAGCGCCCGCAGGTGGATGCTCTCGCGGACGTCGGTCAGGTACGCCAGGTGGTCCGACCAGAGCTGGTCGACGTGGAACAGCAGCACCTCGCGGCTGAGCTGCTCCACCTTCTCCTGGTCGTCGCCCAGCTTCTCCTTCAGCTCACCGAACTTCTCGGCGTGCGCCTTCTCCAGCTGCTCCGCCGCGTACCCGGTGCGAAGCACCTTGTCGCGGTGGGTCAGCAGGTCACGCCGCTGCCGTTCGATCAGCCGCGTGTAGCGCCAGGTGTTGCGGTGGATCTCCAGGTCGACGCCCTCGGCGACGCGCTGGGCGTGGTTGAGCTGCCGCAGCGCCGCGTTGTCGGTGATCTCGCCGGTCTCCTCGTCGTCGGTGATGCCCTCGGGCACGTCCGGCGCGTTCGACAGCACGAGCTCGTCGTTGAGGCTGGCGAAGAAGATCGCGCTGCCCGGGTCGCCCTGGCGGCCGGAGCGGCCGCGCAGCTGCCCGTCGAGGCGGCTCGACGGGTACCGCGCGGTGCCGATGACGTGCAGCCCGCCCAGCTCGACGACCTCTTCGCGGGTCGCGCCGTCGGTGCCGCCCAGCCGGATGTCGGTACCGCGCCCGGCCATCTGGGTCGAGACGGTGACCGCGCCCTTCTTGCCGGCCTCGGCGATGATCGACGCCTCTTCGGCGTCGTTGCGCGCGTTGAGCACGACGCACTCGAGGTCGACCTTCGCCAGCTTCTCGGCCAGCTCCTCCGACTCGGCGACGTCCTGCGTGCCGACGAGGATCGGCCGCCCGGTCTCGTGGACCGTGCGGATCTCCTCCTCGATCGCCCGCAGCTTCTGCGACGGCGACGCGAAGACCCGGTCCTCCTGGTCTTCGCGGACGTTCGGGGTGTTCGGCGGGATGACCGCGACCTCGAGCTCGTAGAACTCGCGCAGCTGCTCGGCGACGGCGACCGCGGTACCGGTCATGCCTGCGACCTCGGGGTAGCGCGCCAGCAGCGCCTGGACGGTGATCGAGTCCAGGATCTCGCCGCGGTCGGTCGCGGTGACCTGTTCCTTCGCCTCGACGGCGGCCTGGAGGCCGTCCGGCCAGCGCTGCAGCTCGGCGACGCGGCCGCGGGCGGCGTTGATGAGCTGGACCTTGCCGTCGCGGACGAGGTAGTCGACGTCGCGGGTGAGCAGCGCGTGCGCGTGCAGCGCGACGTTCACCGCGGGGAGCCGGTCGGAGGCCGCGTCGCCGTAGAGGTCGTCGACCTCCAGGCCGAGCGACTTCGCGACCACCGAGGCACCGGCGTCGGTCAGCCAGGCGTTGCGGCCTTCGCTGTCGGTCTCGTAGTGCAGGTTGAGCCGCAGCCGCCGGACGACCTTGGCGACCTCGTCGTCGGCGTCGGTGTGGTCGATCGAGCCGGCCATCACCAGCGGGACGCGGGCCTCGTCGACCAGCACGGAGTCCGCCTCGTCGACGATCGCGACCTCGGGGTCCGGCTGGACCAGGTCGTCGACCTTCGAGACCAGGCGGTCGCGCAGGACGTCGAAGCCGATCTCGGCGACCGCGCCGTACGTGACGTCCTTGGCGTAGGCCTCCTTGCGCTCCTCCTGGGAGTGCGCCGGTTCGACCCAGCCGACCGACACGCCGAGCAGCGCGTATACCGGGCCCATCCACTCGGCGTCGCGGCGCGCCAGGTAGTCGTTGACCGTGACGACGTGGGCGCGCTTGCCGCGCAGCGCGTACCCGGCCGCGGCCAGCGCCCCGGCGAGCGTCTTGCCCTCACCGGTCTCCATCTGCACGACGTGCTTGCTGAGCAGGCCCATCGTGCCGAGGATCTGGACGTCGAACGCGCGCTCGCCGAGCGCCCGCCGAGCGGCCTCACGACCGAGCGCGCACACCTCGATCAGGTGATTGTCGCCGAACGCGGTGTCCTTCAGCGTCGCGCGAAGCTTCCCGGCCCGCTCGGTCAGCTCCTCGTCGGAGAGCTTCTCGAGCTCGGGCTCGAGCTTCTCGACTGCGGGCAGCAGTGCTTCGTAGCGGGTCAGCTCGACGCTGCCCGGACGCTGGATGATCCGGCGGAGCCGTTTGCCCACCCGGCTGATCAGTGCTGCCACCCCTGGTCTCCCGTTCTCTCTCGCTCGACCGGCCTGCCCCACCCAACGTGGCGGTGGTGCGTTCGAGTTCCGCGGCCGGATGGGACGATCCAACCGTGTTCCCTCATCCCAGCGCCAGGTCCCGTAGTCGCACGATCACCGCGATCGCGGTGTCCGCGCTGCTCGCGGCCTCGCTGACCGCCTGCACGTCCACCGGCAAGACCACGCCGCCGTCGCCGACGACCGAGTCGCACCCGCCGTCCGGGCCGGTGCCCGCGGGGCTGGAGCGGTTCTACGGTCAGAGCCTGACCTGGGCCGACTGCGCACCTTACGCGACGTCGGAGGACGCGAGGTCGGCGTTCCAGGCGAAAGACATCCAGTGTGCGCGGCTGACCGTTCCGCTGGACTACGCGAAACCGGACGGAACGACCATCACGCTCGGCCTGCTCCGGCACAAGGCGACCGACGAGGGGGCGCGGATCGGGTCGCTGGTGGTCAACCCGGGCGGACCGGGCGCCTCGGGCATGGTCGCCGCCGCCGGGCTGATCAAGCCGGCGTCGAACACGGACCTCGCCAAGCGCTTCGACCTGGTCGGCTTCGACCCGCGGGGGATCGGCGCGAGCCAGCCGATCATCCGCTGCCTGACCGACCAGGAGCGGGACGCCGACCGCGCCGACGACAGCGAAACCGACGGCTCGCCGCAGGGCGTGCTCAAGCAGGAAGCGCAGGAAAAGGACTTCGCCGCCAAGTGCGCCCAGCGCACCGACGACGGCACCGGGCTGCTCGCCAACGTCGGCACCCGCGACGTCGTCAAGGACCTCGACGTCCTGCGCTCGGTCCTCGGCGACGAGAAGCTGACCTACCTCGGCTACTCCTACGGCACCCGGATCGGGTCGACCTACGCCGAGGCGTTCCCGAAGAACGTCCGCGCGATGATCCTCGACGGCGCGGTCGACCCGGACCAGGACGCCGTCGAGTCGCTGGTCGCGCAGGGCCAGGGCTTCGGCGGCGCGTTCACGCAGTTCGCGAAGTCGTGTACCGCTCAGCAGGACTGCGCGCTCGGCCAGGACCCCGCCGCCGCGGTGCAGGTGTTCCAGGACCTCGTCCGGCCGCTGATCGACTTTCCGGTGCCGGTCGGCGACGGCCGCAAGCTCTCCTACGAGGACGCGACCACCGGCGTCATCCAGGCGCTCTACCAGGAGAGCCTCTGGGACGCGCTGAACACCGGCCTCAACGAGCTGAAGCAGCAGCGCGGCGCGACGCTGGAGAAGCTCGCCGACATCTACAACGAGCGCGACACCAGCGGCAAGTACGGCACCACGCAGGACGCCTTCACCGCGATCCGCTGCGTCGACGACCCGCGCGTCACCGACCCGGCCGTCATCCTCAAGGCGCAGGAGGAGTACGTGCAGGTCGCGCCGTTCCTCGACGACGGCCGCCCGGCGAGCGCGGCCCGCGACGCGTGCGCGTTCTGGCCGGTCCCGAACACCTCGGAGCCGCACGTGCCAAACGTCGAAGGCCTGGCGAAGACGCTGGTCATCTCGACGACGAACGACCCGGCGACGCCCTACCAGGCCGGCGTCAACCTCGCGAAGGGCCTGAAGGGCGCGCTGCTCACCTTCGAGGGCACCCAGCACACGGTGTTCCTGCAGGGCATCTCGTGCGTCGACCAGGCAGGCAACGACTACCTGGTCGACGGCACGCTCCCGGCGGAAGGCACGCGCTGCAAGGGCCAGTGAGGGCGGCCGCGCTGCTGGGCGCGGCCCTGGTGCTGACGGCGTGCACGAGCGCTCCGGCGCCCGGGCCGCCGTCGTCCCAGGCCCCTGACCTGCGGAAGTTCACCGGTCAGCAGCTCGCCTGGACGTCGTGTTCGGCGGACGCGTCGCTGGACTGCGCGCACCTCGCCGTGCCGCTGGACTACGCGAAGCCGGCGGGGGAGACGGTGACCGTCGGGCTGCTGCGGCACAAGGCCGCGAAGCAGCGGATCGGCTCGCTGGTCGTCAACCCGGGCGGACCCGGCGGCGCGGGGACGTCGATGGCCGCGTCCCTGGCGAAGTCGCCCGCGGCCGCGCCGTTGCTGGACCGGTTCGACCTGGTCGGCTTCGACCCGCGGGGCGTCGGCGCGAGCGAGCCGCGGATCACCTGCAGGACCGACGCCGAGCAGGACGCCGACCGCGCGTCCGACGTCGAAAGCGACATGTCGCCCGAAGGGGTGAAGAAGCAGCTCGCCGAGACCACGGCGTACGGCGCGAAGTGCGCCGAAGCGACGAAGTACGGCAAAGCGTTCCTCGCGAACGTCGGCACGCGAGACGTCGTCCGCGACCTCGACGTCCTTCGCGCGGCTCTCGGCGACGAGAAGCTGACCTACCTCGGCTACTCCTACGGCACGCAGATCGGCGCGGCCTACGCGGAGGCGTTCCCGCGCAATGTCCGCGCGTTGCTGCTCGACGGCGCCGTCGATCCGGCGCAGGACATCGCGAAATCCCTGGTCACGCAGATGGCGGGCTTCCAGGACGCCTTCACCGAGTTCGGCAAGTGGTGCGCGCCCCGCCGCGACTGCGCCCTCGGCCGCGACCCCGCCCGCACGACCGAGGCCTTCCAGCGGCTCGTCCGGCCGCTCGTCGCGAAGCCCGTCCCGGCCGGCTCCCGGAAGCTGTCGTTCGAGGACGCCGTCACCGGCACGTTCGCCGCGCTCTACGCCCGCGGCGACTGGCCCGCCCTGAACGGCGCGCTCACCGAGCTGGCCGGCGGCACCGGCCGGGCCCTGCTGGCCTTCGCCGACGGCTACTACGGCCGCGACCGCGACGGCCACTACGGCGGCGGGATCGACGCCTACTTCGCCGTCCGCTGCGTCGACCGCGCCCGGCTCGCCGACCGGGCCGCGATCGACCGCGCGCACCAGCGGATGCTGGCCGGCGCGCCGTTCCTGGCCGGCGGCAGCCCGGACACCAGCGAGCTGGACATCTGCTCGACCTGGCCGGTCCCGCCGACCTCGGCCGAGCACGCGCCGCACGCCGACGGCCTGCCGAAACCCCTGGTCGTCTCGACCACGCACGACCCGGCGACGCCGTACCAGCAGGGCGTCGACCTCGCGAAGGACCTCGGCGGCGTCCTGCTCACCTACGAAGGCGTGCAGCACACGGTCTTCCTCGACGGCAACGCGTGCGTCGACCGCGCGGGCGTCGCGTACCTGATCGACGGGACCGCCGCCGAAGCTCGCTGCTAACCGAGGTCGACGGGCTCGTTCTGCCCGGTCAGCGACAGCTCGAACATCACCGGGCTGAGGTGGTCACCGGCCGGCGGCACCTGCACCCACAGCCGGACGAACCGCCGCGGCCCGTCGGCCGAGACCCACACCTTGACGATGACGTCGGCGTTCACCTGCGGCAACACGCTGTGCGCGACGGCCGCGGGCACCCGGCCGCCGACCCGCAGGGCGGCGGCGCCGTCGACGTTCTCCTTGCCCTCGGTCTTCGCGTCGGTCACGCCGTCGAGCAGCCGCTTCAGCCCGGCGGACGGCCCGAGGAAGCGGCCCACGGCGTCCGTCTCGGGGATCCGGCCGCGTGCGACGTCGGGATCGGTGCTCACCAGCCCGTCGCGCACCGTGAAGCGGAACTTGACGTGCCCTTCGCCGTCTTGGACGTCGGCCGTGCCGGTCGCGCCGCCGCCGGCGTCGAGGGTCGCGTCGCCGTCGATCTGCCGGAGCGGGAAGCCGGGCAGGACGCCGTTGACGCCGGCCGCGAAGTGCACGCTCCGCACCGACGCGAACGACGTCGCCGCGTCGCGGACCAGCTCGGCACCCGCGGGGAACGGCCCGCGCGTGTCCGGCGAGCCGGTGCACCCGGCCGTCAACAGGACCACGAGCAGCAGGGCGATGCGGGACATCCGTCAAGACTAGCGGTGGCCGGATCCTTGCGGCAGATGTCCTTCAGGCCACTTCCACCGGGAGGCGCGCCAGACAACACTTCACGAGTGACTGTCGAGACCCGTCCTGCCCCGAAGCTGCACCGCGCCTGGCTGATCGCCGGTGCCGCGTTCGTCGCGCTGCTCGCCTCCGCCGGCTTCCGGTCCGCCCCCGGCGTCCTCATCGACCCGCTGCACCAGGAGTTCGGCTGGTCGACGGCCACGATCAGCTCGGCCGTCTCGGTCAACCTCGTGCTCTACGGCCTCTTCGCGCCCTTCGCGGCCGCGCTGATGGAGCGGTTCGGCATCCGCCGGGTCTCCGCGACGGCGTTGTTCGTCATCGCCATCGGCGCGGCCGGCACGGTGTTCATGACCGCGAGCTGGCAGCTGATCCTCTGCTGGGGCGTGCTGATCGGCGCGGGCACCGGCTCGATGGCGATGAGCTTCGCGGCGACCGTCGCGGCCCGGTGGTTCGTCCGCAGCCGCGGCGTCGTCACCGGCGTGCTGACCGCGGCGGGCGCCACCGGCCAGCTGATCTTCCTGCCGCTCATCGCCAACCTCGCCGTCGGCTCCGGCTGGCGCACCGCGTCGCTGGTGATCGCCATCGCCGCGCTCGCCGTCGTTCCGGTGGTCCTGCTGCTCATCCGCGACCACCCCGCCGACGTCGGCACCACGGCCTACGGCGCGCCCGCCGGCGCCGAGGTCGCCCGCCCCGCCCCGAAGAGCGGCTCCGCCCGCCGCGCCCTGTCCGTCCTGAAGACGGCGGCCCGCACCCGGACGTTCTGGCTGCTCGCGGTCGGCTTCGCGATCTGCGGCGCGACGACGAACGGCCTGGTCGGCACCCACTTCGTCCCGGCCGCCCACGACCACGGCATGCCCCAGACGACCGCGGCGGGCCTGCTGGCCCTGGTCGGCGTCTTCGACGTCGTCGGCACGATCTTCTCCGGCTGGCTCACCGACCGCGTCGACCCGCGGATCCTGCTCGGGATCTACTACGCCCTGCGCGGGCTCTCGCTGGCCATGCTGCCGCAGCTGTTCACCGACTCCGTGCAGCCGAGCATGTGGGCGTTCATCCTGTTCTACGGCCTCGACTGGGTGGCCACGGTCCCGCCGACGGTCGCGCTCTGCGTCCGCGCCTTCGGCGAGGCCGGCCCGATCGTGTTCGGCTGGGTCTTCGCCTGCCACCAGCTGGGCGCCGCGTTCGCCGCGTCGGCCGCGGGCCTGGTCCGCGACCAGCTCGGGAACTACACCCTGGCCTGGTATTCGGCCGCTGTCCTGGCGATCATCGCGTCCGTCGCGTCGCTGGCCGTCAAGCGCGCGAAGAAGCCCGTTCCGGTGCCGGCGAACTGACCTTCGTCACCCTCGGCGCGTCGTGAAACATCCCGTTAACACGCTGTCGTTAGGGTGCGGCCATGGATCGCCAGCAGGAATTCGTGCTCCGCACGCTCGAGGAGCGCGACATCCGTTTCGTCCGTCTCTGGTTCACCGATGTGCTGGGGTTCCTCAAGTCCGTCGCGGTCGCGCCGGCCGAGCTCGAGGGCGCTTTCACCGAGGGGATCGGCTTCGACGGCTCGGCCATCGAAGGGTTCGCGCGCGTCTACGAATCCGACATGGTCGCCAAGCCGGACCCGGCCACCTTCCAGGTGCTGCCCTGGGAGACCCCGGACGGCAGCCCCTACTCGGCCCGGATGTTCTGCGACATCGCGATGCCGGACGGCTCGCCGTCGTGGGCCGACCCGAGGCACGTCCTGCGGCGTCAGCTCTCGAAGGCGGCCGAAGCGGGCTTCACCTGCTACGTGCACCCCGAGATCGAGTTCTTCCTCCTGGCCAACCTGCCCGACGACGGCAGCGAGCCGGAGCCGGCGGACAACGGCGGGTACTTCGACCAGGCCAGCCACGCCACGGCGACGCACTTCCGGCGCCACGCCATCGAGACCCTCGAGGCGATGGGCATCTCGGTCGAGTTCAGCCACCACGAGGGCGCGCCGGGCCAGCAGGAGATCGACCTCCGCTACGCCGACGCCCTGACCATGGCCGACAACGTGATGACGTTCCGTTACGTCGTCAAGGAGGTCGCGCTGACCCAGGGCGTGCGCGCGACGTTCATGCCGAAGCCGTTCACCGACCAGCCCGGCTCCGGGATGCACACCCACGTCAGCCTCTTCGAGGGTGATCGCAACGCCTTCTACGACGCCGAGGACCCGCACGAGCTGTCGGAGACCGGCAAGGCGTTCGTCGCCGGCCTGCTGCACCACGCCAAGGAGATCTCCGCGGTCACGAACCAGTGGGTGAACTCCTACAAGCGCCTGATCAGCGGAAGCGAGGCGCCGACGACCGTTTCGTGGGGCCGGGCGAACCGCTCGGCGCTCGTCCGGGTGCCGATGTATTCACCCGGAAAGGCGTCATCCCGTCGGGTGGAAGTCCGTACCCTGGACTCCGCGTGCAACCCGTACCTCGCGTACTCGGTCATCCTGGCCGCCGGGCTCAAGGGGATCGAGAAGGGGTACGAGCTGCCGCCTCCTGCCGAGGACAACATCTGGCAGCTGTCGGACTCCGAGCGGCGCGCCGCCGGTTACGCGCAGTTGCCCCAGAACCTGGGGGAAGCCCTGTCGGAGATGGAGAAGTCCGAGCTCCTGCCGGAAGCACTCGGCGAGCACGTCTACGACTTCTTCCTCCGGAACAAGCGCGCCGAATGGGACAACTACCGGAGCGCGGTCACCCCGTACGAGCTCCGCACGCTGTTGCCGGTGCTCTGATGGGGCGGCGGCCGGTGTTCCTCGCGATCCTGGCCGCCGCACTCGTGCTCGTCCCCGCCGCGCCCGCCGCGTCGGCGTCCGCTTCGCGCTTCGACCTCGACTCGGCCGACATCCCGGCGCTGCAGGCGCGGATGGCGGCCGGCCGGCTCAGCGCGGTGGGGCTCACCGGGCTCTACCTCGACCGGATCCACCGGGTCGACGGCAAGGTCAACGCCGTGCTCGCGGTCAACCCGGCGGCGCTGGGGCAGGCTCGCGAAAGCGACGCCCGCCGTCGCGCGCACCGCCTGCGCGGGCCGCTCGACGGCATCCCGGTGCTGGTCAAGGACAACGTCGGCACCCGCGACCAGTGGACGACCGCCGGCTCGCGGGCCCTGCGCAGCTACCCGGCGAAGGACGCCACGCTGATCACCCGGCTGCGCAACGCGGGCGCGGTGATCCTCGGCAAGGCGAACCTGTCCGAGTGGGCGAACTTCCGCGCCGCGAAGCCGACGTCGGGCTGGTCGGGCGTCGGCGGTCAGACCAGCAACCCGTACGTGCTGGACCACAACCCGTGCGGGTCGTCCGCCGGCTCTGCGGCCGGCGTCGCCGCGTCGCTGGCCCAGGTCGCGATCGGCAGCGAGACCGACGGCTCGATCGTCTGCCCGGCGGGGATGACGGCGACGGTCGGCCACAAACCCAGCCTCGGCCTGGTCAGCCGCACCGGCGTGGTGCCGATCTCCGCCGAGCAGGACACCGCCGGCCCGATCGCCCGCAACGTCGTCGACGTCGCGCTCACGCTGTCCGCCCTCCAGGGGCGGGACCCGGCGGACCCGGCCACCGCGCAGTACCCGCGCACCCAGCCGGCGGACTACGCGAAGCTGCTCCGGCCGGGGGTCCTGCGCGGCGCCCGGATCGGCCTCTGGCGGCTGCCGGTGCTCGGCCCGCAGACCGACGCGGTCATGACGTCCGCCCGGAACTCCCTGGTCAAGGCCGGTGCGACGGTCGTCGAAGTGACCCCGCCGTACCAGGACCGGCTCGGCGAACTGGAGTTCCCGGCGCTGCTCACGGAGTTCCACCGCGACATCGACGCCTACCTGGCGACCCGCCCGGAGGGGCCGCGGAACCTGGCCGAGCTGATCGCCTACAACCGCGCCGACCCGCTGGAGCAGACCTGCTTCGCCGGCCAGGAGCTGTTCGAGCAGGCACTGGCCGCGCCGCCGCCGACCGACCCCGGCTACCTCGCGGGGCGCGCCGAACTCTCGGACCTCGCTCGCCGGTCGCTCGACGAGACGCTGGCGAAGTACCACCTCGACGCGATCGCGTCGCCGACCAACCCGCCGGCGTGGAAGACCGACTGCGCGACGGGCGACGACGACGTGATCCCGTCCTCGACGCCGGCCGCGGTCGCGGGCTACCCGGACGTCACCGTGCCGGCCGGGTTTGCCGGACCCCTGCCCGTGGGTATCTCGTTCATGGGTGCGCGGTGGTCCGACGGCCGGATGCTGGCCCTCGCGGCGGACTTCGAGCGGGTCGCGCCGGCCCGCGTCCCGCCGCGGTACCTGCCGACGTTGCCGCGGTAGCCCTGCGTACACGTTCTGACCTGCGATGACACCGTTAAGTGACCCCCCTGTCGGGACCGGTTTCGGGGCATGTAAAGTTCTCCAAGTCGCCAGGAACACCGGGTCACACCGGGGCCGCAAGCCCCGGAGATCAGGACGGGACGAGCGGGTTGACACCGCGAATCGGACCGGGTAATGTTCAGCGTCGGCCCACGAGCGGCCGCCGAATCACTACGACTAACCTCGTAGACTGAGGCATGCTCGACCAAAAGTTTGTGAATATCGCTTGGAACAATCGCCGAGGTCGAGCCTGCCGATAACGTGGGTGATGCCGGAGTGTGTTGCTTGAGAACTCAACAGTGTGCTAGTGAACTAAGCCAGTAGAGCTTATATATAACCTCGTATGAGGTTCCTTTGAGAATGATTGAGTACATAGTCTCGATCAAACTATTCATTGTTGGAGAGTTTGATCCTGGCTCAGGACGAACGCTGGCGGCGTGCTTAACACATGCAAGTCGAACGATGAAGCCTTCGGGTGGATTAGTGGCGAACGGGTGAGTAACACGTGGGTAATCTGCCCTGCACTCTGGGATAAGCCTTGGAAACGAGGTCTAATACCGGATATCACATTCTTTCGCATGGGAGAATGTTGAAAGTTCTGGCGGTGCAGGATGAACCCGCGGCCTATCAGCTTGTTGGTGGGGTAGTGGCCTACCAAGGCGACGACGGGTAGCCGGCCTGAGAGGGTGACCGGCCACACTGGGACTGAGACACGGCCCAGACTCCTACGGGAGGCAGCAGTGGGGAATATTGCACAATGGGCGAAAGCCTGATGCAGCGACGCCGCGTGAGGGATGACGGCCTTCGGGTTGTAAACCTCTTTCGCCAGGGACGAAGCGCAAGTGACGGTACCTGGATAAGAAGCACCGGCTAACTACGTGCCAGCAGCCGCGGTAATACGTAGGGTGCAAGCGTTGTCCGGATTTATTGGGCGTAAAGAGCTCGTAGGCGGTTTGTCGCGTCGGCTGTGAAATCTGGAGGCTTAACCTTCAGCGTGCAGTCGATACGGGCAGACTTGAGTTCGGTAGGGGAGACTGGAATTCCTGGTGTAGCGGTGAAATGCGCAGATATCAGGAGGAACACCGGTGGCGAAGGCGGGTCTCTGGGCCGATACTGACGCTGAGGAGCGAAAGCGTGGGGAGCGAACAGGATTAGATACCCTGGTAGTCCACGCTGTAAACGGTGGGTGCTAGGTGTGGGCGACATTCCACGTTGTCCGTGCCGTAGCTAACGCATTAAGCACCCCGCCTGGGGAGTACGGCCGCAAGGCTAAAACTCAAAGGAATTGACGGGGGCCCGCACAAGCGGCGGAGCATGTGGATTAATTCGATGCAACGCGAAGAACCTTACCTGGGCTTGACATGCGCCAGACATCCCCAGAGATGGGGCTTCCCTTGTGGTTGGTGTACAGGTGGTGCATGGCTGTCGTCAGCTCGTGTCGTGAGATGTTGGGTTAAGTCCCGCAACGAGCGCAACCCTTATCCTACGTTGCCAGCGCGTTATGGCGGGGACTCGTGGGAGACTGCCGGGGTCAACTCGGAGGAAGGTGGGGATGACGTCAAGTCATCATGCCCCTTATGTCCAGGGCTTCACACATGCTACAATGGCTGGTACAGAGGGCTGCGATACCGCGAGGTGGAGCGAATCCCTTAAAGCCGGTCTCAGTTCGGATCGCAGTCTGCAACTCGACTGCGTGAAGTCGGAGTCGCTAGTAATCGCAGATCAGCAACGCTGCGGTGAATACGTTCCCGGGCCTTGTACACACCGCCCGTCACGTCATGAAAGTCGGTAACACCCGAAGCCCATGGCCCAACCCTTCGGGGAGGGAGTGGTCGAAGGTGGGACTGGCGATTGGGACGAAGTCGTAACAAGGTAGCCGTACCGGAAGGTGCGGCTGGATCACCTCCTTTCTAAGGAGCACAACACATCCACGTTCCCGGGATACCCGGAACCAGGGCGTGGGGTGGCTGGGGTTTAACACTCGAATGCAGTGTTGCTCTGGTTGCTCAAGGAATTGTGGAACTACTGGTTATGGCTTATCGCGGTGACAGACGCCGGCGTTAGTACTGATCCTTCGGGGTCGTGGAGGACGCTCGCCGAGTCGAGTGGTGGGTTGTTCACGAAGCACACTGTTGGGTCCTGAGGCAACACGCCTCGGGGCTTACGCCTCGGGAGCGATGTTTGTTTCTGGTGTGGTGTTTGAGAACTGTAGAGTGGATGCGAGCATCTTTGTGGTCAAGTTGTTAAGGGCACATGGTGGATGTCTTGGCTTCAGGAGCCGATGAAGGACGTAGGAGGCTGCGATAAGCCTCGGGGAGCTGTCAACCGAGCTGTGATCCGAGGATTTCCGAATGGGGAAACCCAGCACCAGTGATGTGGTGTTACCCGCACCTGAATATATAGGGTGTGTGGAGGGAACGCGGGGAAGTGAAACATCTCAGTACCCGTAGGAAGAGAAAACAACCGTGATTCCGTGAGTAGTGGCGAGCGAAAGCGGAAGAGGCTAAACCGATTGCATGTGATACCTGTCAGGGGTTGTGTAGTCGGTGTTGTGGGACCCGCCTTGAAGGAACTGACATTTCTTCGGAATTGACGCATGGGTTAGTGGAACGCCTTGGGATGGGCGGCCGGAGTGGGTGAGAGCCCCGTACGCGAAAACTTGTGTTGTTGTTCTTGGTGGTGTTCCCGAGTAGCAGCGAGCTCGTGGAATTTGCTGTGAATCTGCCGGGACCACCCGGTAAGCCTAAATACTTCCTGAAGACCGATAGCGGACTAGTACCGTGAGGGAAAGATGAAAAGTACCCCGGGAGGGGAGTGAAAGAGTACCTGAAACCGTGTGCCTACAAGCCGTCAGAGCTGTAATGGTGATGGCGTGCCTTTTGAAGAATGAGCCTGCGAGTTAGTGCTGCGTGGCGAGGTTAACCCGTGTGGGGTAGCCGTAGCGAAAGCGAGTCTGAATAGGGCGATTGAGTCGCGTGGTCTAGACCCGAAGCGGAGTGATCTACCCATGGCCAGGGTGAAGCGACGGTAAGACGTCGTGGAGGCCCGAACCCACTTAGGTTGAAAACTGAGGGGATGAGCTGTGGGTAGGGGTGAAAGGCCAATCAAACTCCGTGATAGCTGGTTCTCCCCGAAATGCATTTAGGTGCAGCGTCGCATGTTTCACCACGGGGGTAGAGCTACTGGATGGTCTAGGGGCCTTACCGGGTTACCGAAATCAACCAAACTCCGAATACCGTGGTGTGAGAGTGCGGCAGTGAGACGGCGGGGGATAAGCTTCGTCGTCGAGAGGGAAACAGCCCAGAACACCAGCTAAGGCCCCTAAGTGTGTGCTCAGTGGGAAAGGATGTGGGATTGCCCAGACAACCAGGAGGTTGGCTTAGAAGCAGCCACCCTTGAAAGAGTGCGTAATAGCTCACTGGTCAAGTGGTCCTGCGCCGACAATGTAGCGGGGCTTAAGCACACCGCCGAAGCTGTGTCATTGACACAATAGATCCACTTGGGCTCTTGAAGTCCTTGTGTAGTCGTGTTGATGGGTAGGGGAGCGTCCTGCACCCAGGGAAGCCGTGGCGGAAGCTAGCGGTGGAGGGTGTGGGAGTGAGAATGCAGGCATGAGTAGCGAATGCAGAGTGAGAAACTCTGCCGCCGGATGACCAAGGGTTCCTGGGCCAGGCTAATCCGCCCAGGGTAAGTCGGGACCTAAGGCGAGGCCGACAGGCGTAGTCGATGGACAACGGGTTGATATTCCCGTACCCGAGCATGTGCGCCCATGACGAGGCGTTTGATACTAACCACCCAAAGCGTGCCGGTGATGCCTTCGGGCGGAGTTGGCATTGTGGAGCGTGGGACCTGATTTCGTAGTAGTCAAGCGATGGGGTGACGCAGGAAGGTAGCTCCGCCAGGCGATGGTTGTCCTGGTGTAAGCGTGTAGGAGAAAGCATAGGCAAATCCGTGCTTTATATACTCTGAGACGTGATGCGTAGCCGTTTGAGGCGAAGTAGAGTGATCCTATGCTGCCGAGAAAAGCCTCTAGTGAGTGCATGCACGGCCCGTACCCCAAACCAACACAGGTGGTCAGGTAGAGAATACTAAGGCGATCGGGTGAACTGTGGTTAAGGAACTCGGCAAAATGCCCCCGTAACTTCGGGAGAAGGGGGGCCAAACATCCTGAAGTCCTTTACGGACTAGGGGTGGGTGGCCGCAGAGACCAGCGGAAAGCGACTGTTTACTAAAAACACAGGTCCATGCGAAGTCGCAAGACGATGTATATGGACTGACGCCTGCCCGGTGCTGGAACGTTAAGAGGACCGGTTAATCCCTTCGGGGGTGAAGCTGAGAATTTAAGCGCCAGTAAACGGCGGTGGTAACTATAACCATCCTAAGGTAGCGAAATTCCTTGTCGGGTAAGTTCCGACCTGCACGAATGGCGTAACGACTTTCCGGCTGTCTCAACCACAGGCCCGGCGAAATTGCACTACGAGTAAAGATGCTCGTTACGCGCGGCAGGACGGAAAGACCCCGGGACCTTTACTATAGTTTGGTATTGGTTTTCGGTTCGGCTTGTGTAGGATAGGTGGGAGACTGTGAAGCGGTGACGCTAGTTACTGTGGAGTCATTGTTGAAATACCACTCTGGTCGAATTGGGAATCTGAACCTCGGGCCATGATCTGGTTCAGGGACAGTGCCTGATGGGTAGTTTAACTGGGGCGGTTGCCTCCTAAAGAGTAACGGAGGCGCCCAAAGGTTCCCTCAGCCTGGTTGGCAATCAGGTGTTGAGTGCAAGTGCACAAGGGAGCTTGACTGTGAGACAGACATGTCGAGCAGGGACGAAAGTCGGGACTAGTGATCCGGCACCACCTGGTGGAAGGGGTGTCGCTCAACGGATAAAAGGTACCCCGGGGATAACAGGCTGATCTTGCCCAAGAGTCCATATCGACGGCATGGTTTGGCACCTCGATGTCGGCTCGTCGCATCCTGGGGCCGGAGTAGGTCCCAAGGGTTGGGCTGTTCGCCCATTAAAGCGGCACGCGAGCTGGGTTTAGAACGTCGTGAGACAGTTCGGTCCCTATCCGCCGCGCGCGTAGGATACTTGAGGAAGGCTGTCCCTAGTACGAGAGGACCGGGACGGACGAACCTCTGGTGTGCCAGTTGTCCCGCCAGGGGCATGGCTGGTTGGCCACGTTCGGAAGGGATAACCGCTGAAGGCATCTAAGCGGGAAGCCTGTTCCAAGATGAGGTATCCCACCCTTTGTGGGTTAAGGCCCCCAATAGACCATTGGGTTGATAGGCCAGATATGGAAGCACAGTAATGTGTTGTCGAGTTGACTGGTACTAATAGGCCGAGGACTTGTCTACGAAGGTGTTACGCATCCACTCTACGGTTCTGAAACACCACACGGCTCCCTGTTTTTGGGGGGTGTGGGTGTTTGATAGTGTTTCGGTGGTTTTAGCGTCAGGGAAACGCCCGGTCCCATTCCGAACCCGGAAGCTAAGCTTGACAGCGCCGATGGTACTGCAACCGAAGGGTTGTGGGAGAGTAGGACACCGCCGAACATTTCGTTGGAGAAGGGCCTGTCCCGGTCGAGAACCACGGTTCTCCCGGGCCAGGCCCTTTTCTTTATGCCCAAAACCCGATGCCGCCGGCACCGCGGCCCACTTCGTGTCGACCCTCCAGTCACACGAGTTGACCTTCCAATCACGTGTTGACCCTCTGATCACGCGAGCCGGCTCTCCAATCACGCGAGTTGACCCTTCACACACGAGAGCCGGTCGTCTGGCCGCGTGGTGACCCGTGAATCGCGGGTGTCGACTGTCTGATCACGGGTGTCGACTCCTGGATCCCGGGTGACCGGCGCTTCGGTCACGGGAGCCGACCGTCGAGGTACGCGAGCCGACTGTTCGGGTGTGCGAGCTGCTCTCCGGACGGTGCGCGAGTTCCGGCCTCAATCACGCGAGTTCCGCCTGGAAACACGTGGATCCCGGCCGGACCACACGAGTCCCGCCCGGGATCACGCGAGATCCGGCCACAATCACGCGAGATCCGTACGAGATCACGCGAGTTGCGGCTCCGACCACCCCTGCTCCGACCTCGCGATCCGGGTGATGCCCGCCGGATCACGGGTGATGCCCGCCCAGTCACGCGAGATGCCCTGCGGATCACGCGCGATACCTCCTCCGTCACGCGCGATACCTCAGTCCGGCCGTCCCCGCCGGGCCAGTGGACGGCGGCGCAGCGGTGATGACAGCACCAGCGATGTCGTCGTCTCGCCGTAGCGCTGCACCTTCTCGACCAGCTCCTCCAGCTCCGCCGTGTTCCGGCACAGCACCCGCAGGATCCAGCACTCGTCACCCGTGATGTGGTCCGCGGCGATGACCTCCGGCAGTGGTAGAACCGCCGTCCGGAAGCGGGGTGTGTCCAGGCTGCGGACCCTGGCCCGGACCAACGCCTCGATCGGCAGTCCCAGCTTCGTCGTGTCCACGGTCGCCGCGTAGCCCGTGATCACTCCGCGCTCCTCGAGACGGCGGACCCGTTCCGTCACCGCCGACCCCGACAGCGACACCCGGCGGCCCAGCTCCGTGAAGCTCAGCCTGCCGTCGCCCTGGAGGAGCTCGATCAGGTGCCAGTCGACGTCGTCGAGGTCCACCGCACATCTCCCAAGTCAGCAGGGGTGGAAACAGGGAAATCCCAGGCCGGCGACGGCCTTCACCCCGATTCTGCCCTGTGTCCGCGACGCCGTGATCAGCAGGATTGTCCCCATGACACGCACACTTGCCTTCCCCGCCGCCGCGCCCACCGAGGCCGTTGCCTACTTCAGCGCCGAGCTCGGCTTCGAAGTCGATCCGGACGACCTCGCCCGGGATCTCGACGCCGGCCGCGTCGAGGGTTATGTCGTCGTCGAGACCCGTGCCCCCGAAGCCTTCGCGCAAGCGCACATCCCCGGCGCGATCAACCTGCCCTACCGCGACATGACGCCCGAGAGCACCGCGCACCTCGATCGCGACCTCGTCTACGTCTGCTACTGCGAAAGCATCAACTGCAACGCCGCCACCAAGGGGGCGCTCAAGCTCGCCGAGCTCGGCTTCCAGGTGAAACGGCTTTCCGGCGGCATCACCAGCTGGATCGCCGCCGGCTACCCCGTCGACCAGCCCGGCGAAGCAGCACAGGCAGCGGCCGGGATTCGCTGCGCCTGCTGACGCACCTACCCTGGAAGGCGTGACACGACTGCTGATCATCCAGCCGGACGTCTCGGACCCGCTCGGTCCCCTCGGTGACTGGCTGACCGAGGCCGGCGCGGACCTCGACGTCCGGCTCCCGCCCGGGCAGGACCTGCCTGCCGATCTCGACGGCTACGCCGGCGTCGTCTGCCTCGGCGGCAACATGGGTGCGGAGGACGACGCGAAGCACCCGTGGCTCGCCGACGTGCGACGCCTGCTGGCGAAGGCGGCGTCGAGGCAGCTCCCGACGCTGGGGATCTGCCTCGGCGCCCAGCTGCTGACCGTCGCGACCGGGGGCCGCGTCGAGGTCGGGCGCGACGGGCCGGAGATCGGTCCGCACCTCGTCTCGAAGAAGGACGCGGCGTGGACCGACCCGCTCTTCGCCGAACTGCCGCTCATGCAGGACGTCCTGCAGTTCCACAACGACTCGATCACCCGGCTCCCGCCCGGCGCCGAACTGCTCGCATCCGCTCCGCGCTACCAGTTCCAGGCTTTCCGGTTCAACCGGTGTGTCTACGGTGTCCAGTTCCACATCGAGACGACGCCCGAGATCGTCGAGAGCTGGGCCGCGGACGAGCCCGAAATGGCGGAGCTGGCCCGCCCGGGAGCGCTCGACCACGACAAGTTGATCACTGTGCACAACGACATCGCCGAGACGTGGCGGCCGTTCGCGCAGCGGTTCGTCCGATTGGCGTCCGGGGAGCTCCAGCCCGCCGCCGACAGTCAACGCTCGTTACCGTTGGCTTAACGGACAGCGTCACAATCGGCAACGGGCTGTTAACAACCCGCGTCCCTCGTCAGGTACCTTGCGGTTAAGTCCCCACAAGGGTTCGGAGGTCGGGGTGGACCCCTCGTTGCTGGTCGTCATCGTGGTTGTCACCGCATTGGTCTTCGATTTCACGAACGGGTTCCACGACACCGCGAACTCGATGGCGACGTCGATCGCCACCGGGGCCCTCAAGCCCCGGGTGGCCGTCGCGATCTCCGCGGTGCTGAACCTGGTCGGCGCGTTCCTGTCGGTCGAGGTCGCCAAGACGATCTCCAGCGGCCTGGTGGACGACACGAAGATCGGCCCGTCGATCGTGTTCGGCGGACTGATCGGCGCGATCGTCTGGAACCTCGTGACGTGGTTCGTCGGGCTCCCGTCGAGCTCGTCGCACGCGCTGTTCGGCGGCTTGGTCGGCGCCACCTGGGTTTCGGCGGGCGCGGACTCGGTCCACTTCGGAAAGATCGTCGAGAAGGTCCTGCTGCCGGCGGCCGCGTCGCCGGTGATCGCCGGCCTCGTGGCCCTGGCCGGGACGTACCTGGTCTACCGCTTCCTGGTCCGGAACCGGCCGGCCACGCGCGGGTTCAAGGTCGGCCAGATCGTCTCGGCGTCGCTGGTTTCGCTGGCCCACGGTACGAACGACGCGCAGAAGACGATGGGCGTGATCACGCTCACGCTGGTCACCGCCGGTAGCCTGCCGCCCGGCGCCGCTCCGCCCGTGTGGGTGATCATCAGCGCCGCCTGCGCACTGGCCGCGGGCACCTACCTCGGCGGCTGGCGCATCACGCACACCCTCGGCAAGGGCCTGACCGACATCGAGGGCCCGCAGGGCTTCGCCGCCCAGACGAGCTCGGCGCTCGTCATCCTGGTCTCGTCGCGGCTGGGTTTCCCGCTGTCGACGACGCACGTGTGCTCCGGCGGCATCGTCGGCTCCGGCGTCGGCCGCCGCGAGGCGCCGGTCCGCTGGCGGATGGCGGGCCGGATGGTCGTCGCCTGGCTGTTCACCCTGCCCGCGGCCGCGATCGTCGGCGCGGTCTCGGGCAAGATCGCTTCGCTCGGCAGCGCGGGCACCATCGCCGTCGGCGTGGTCGGAATCGGTGTGGGTGCCGGGATCTGGCTGCTCTCGCGCCGCCACCCCGTCACCGCGCACAGCTTCCAGGTCCCCGAACCGACGCCGGCCGACTCCGAGCCGGGACGCCTGGCCGCCTGAGCCGGAATCACGAGGCCGTTGCGGCTACGGTGGTTCGTGATGGCAGACCGCGCGCGAACGACCGCTTCGGCGGCGAGGTACGGCTTCACCGACGCCCGTGCCGAGGGTCAGCTGCGCGCGGCCGGCTGGTGGGACGACGCCGGCCCGGTCGCCGCGGCGTCCGACGTCCTCTCGGCGTTGTCCCGCGCCGCCGATCCCGATCTCGCGCTGCGCGGGCTGGACCGCATCCGCGAGGCCGACGGCGAAGAGTGGGCACAGCTCGAAGAGCAGCTCCGTGAGAACCGGACGTTCCGCGGCCGGCTCCTCGGTGTGCTGGGGACGTCGACCGCACTGGCCGACTTCCTGTGCGCGAACCCCGCGCAGTGGCACTCGCTCACCGGCAAGAAGAGCACGAACCCCGCCGGCTACCGCGAAGCCCTGCGAACCGCGCTCGTGCGTGAAGACGGCACCGTGATCACCAAGCTCGAGGCGGAGCAGACGCTCAAGGTCGCCTATCGCAGCCTGCTGCTCGGCATCGCCGCCGCGGACCTGGGGCACCTCGTCGAGAGCGGGCTCGAGCAGCCGCGCTACGCCGAGGTCGCCGCGCAGCTGACCGAGCTGGCCGAGGCCGCGCTCGCCGCCGGGCTCGTGGTCGCCGAGGCCGAGGTCGGTGCCTCGGCCGACGACACGTTCGCGATCATCGCGATGGGCAAGTGCGGCGGCCGGGAACTCAACTACGTCAGCGATGTCGACGTCATCTTCATCGGCGCGGGCGATCTCGGCGTCGCGACGCGGCTGGCGAGCACGACGATGCGCGTCACCGGGAACGCGTGCTTCGAGGTCGACGCGGCGCTGCGCCCGGAAGGCAAGGCCGGCGCGCTCGTCCGCACCCTCGAAGGCCACCAGAGCTACTACCTGAAGTGGGCCAAGACCTGGGAGTTCCAGGCGCTGCTCAAGGCCCGACCGGTCGCCGGCGACGCCGAGCTCGGGCGGCAGTACGCCGAGATGGTGGCGCCGCTGGTGTGGTCGGCGGCCGACCGGGACAACTTCGTCGCCGAGGTGCAGCAGATGCGCCGCCGGGTCGAGGGGCACGTGCCGTCCGAGCACGCCGAGCGCGAGCTCAAGCTGGGCCGCGGCGGCCTGCGTGACGTCGAGTTCGCGGTGCAGCTGCTGCAGCTAGTGCACGGCCGGGTCGACGACGAGCTGCGGTCGCCGTCCACGATGGACGCGCTCGCGGCGCTCGGCGAAGGCGGTTACGTTGGCCGGAAGGATGCGGCCGAGCTGGGCGCGTCGTACGAGTTCCTGCGGATGCTGGAGCACCGGCTGCAGCTGCGGCGGATGCGCCGGACGCACTTGTTCCCGGCGACGTCCGACACCGACGAGCTGCGGATCCTCGCTCGCGCGAGCGGCGTGAAACCGGCTGGTGGCAAGAGCGAGGGCGAAGCGCTGCTGGCGGAGTTCCGCAAGCACGGCAAGGGCATCCGGCGGCTGCACGAAAAGATCTTCTACCGGCCGCTGCTGCAGTCCGTCGCGAACGTGCCGACCGAGGCACTGCGCCTGACGACCAAGCAGGCCGCCAGCCGCCTGGCCGCCCTCGGCTACACCGCGCCCGACGGCGCGCTCCAGCACATCAAGGCGCTCACCGCGGGCGTCTCCCGGCGGGCCGCGATCCAGCAGGCGCTGCTGCCCGTGCTGCTCGACCTGCTCGCCGACACCCCCGACCCGGACGGCGGGCTGCTGTCGTACCGCAAGGTTTCCGAGGCGCTGGAAGACACGCCGTGGTACCTGCGGGTGCTGCGCGACGAAGGCACGGTCGTCGAACGGCTGGCCATCCTGCTCGGCACGTCGAGGCTGGTGCCCGACCTGCTGGTCCGCGCGCCCGAGGTGCTGCAGCTGCTCGGCGACCCGGCGCGGCTGCTGGGCCGCACGCCGGCCGACGTGGCGACGTCGCTGCGGGCGGCCGTCCGGCGTCAGCCCGGGTTGAACCCCGCGGTCACGGCGGCGCGTTCGCTGCGGCGGCACGAACTGCTGCGCGTGGCGTGCGCGGATCTGCTGGGCCTGCTCGACGTCCGGGCCGTGTGCGCGGCGCTGTCCAGTGTCTGGGTCGCGGTGCTGCAGGGCGCGCTGGCCGCCGCGTTCCGGCAGCGCCAGGCCGAGCTGGGCCGGACGCCGGCGCGGATCGCCGTCATCGGCATGGGCCGGCTCGGGGGCGCCGAACTCGGCTACGGCTCCGACGCCGACGTGCTCTTCGTGTGCGAAGCGAATGAAGGAGTCTCGGACTCCGACGCCGTGAAGTTCGCGTCGTCGGTCGCGGAGACGGTCCGGAAGATGCTGGGCGCGCCGAGCCCGGACCCGGCGCTGGTCGTCGACGCCGACCTGCGGCCGGAGGGGCGCAGCGGCCCGCTGGTGCGGACGCTGGAGTCCTACCGCGCCTACTACGCGCGCTGGGGCGAGGTGTGGGAGGCGCAAGCGTTGCTGCGCGCCCGTTTCATCGCCGGCGACGACGACCTCGGGCAGCGGTTCATCGCGATGATCGACCCGATCCGCTACCCCGAGGGCGGCTTGGACGCGACGAAGGCCCGCGAGATCCGCCGGATCAAGGCGCGCGTCGAGACCGAGCGGATGCCGAAGGGCGCGGACCCGACGCGGCACACGAAACTCGGCCGCGGCGGCCTCGCCGACGTCGAGTGGACGGTGCAGCTCCTGCAGCTGCAGCACGCCCACGCCGTTCCCGAGCTGCGGACGACGTCGACGCTGGACGCACTGGCGCTGCTCCCCGGCGCGGGCCTGGCCGAGCAGTCCGAAGCGGCCGAGCTGACCGAGGCGTGGCTGCTGGCGACGCGGGTGCGCAACGCCGGGATGCTGGTGCGCGGCAAGGCCGTCGACGAGGTCCCCAGCTCGGGCCGCGACCTGGTCGCGGTGGCGCGGGTGCTCGGCCAGACCGCGGCGGACGACCCCGGTGAGTTCCTCGACACGTACCGCCGGATCACCCGCCGCGCGCACACGGTGGTGGAGCACCTGTTCTACGAGGCTGATTAAGGTGGGGCGCGTGACCGATCGAGAGCCGTTCCGGACCCGGATCAAGGTCCGCCACTACGAGCTGGACACCCTGGGCCACCTCAACCACGCCGTCTACCACTCGTACGGCGAGGTTTCACGGCTCGAGCTGCTGGAACAGGCGGGCGCACTCAACGGCGTCGAGGGCTTCGCGGCGGTGCTCCTGGAGTCCCACATCGTGTTCCGCAGGGAGATCCGCGCGGGCGACGTGGTCGACGTGACGTGCGACGCGAAGTTCGGCAGCGGCAAGACGTTCTCGATGGACTCGAACATCTACAAGGCCGACGGCACGCTGGCCGCGGAGATCACGTGCACGCTGGGCTTGATGGACCTGGAACGCCGCAAGCTGGCGACGGACCCCCGAGGCCGTTTCGCCGAGGCGGGCGCGGACCTGAAGCTGCTGTCGACGGCCGAGGGCGACTGACTCGGCCCCAGGCGAAAGAACGCCGGCGGCGAGAATGGCGCCGATCGTTACGGCATGAACCCTGGGACTGCGAGGAAGACTGTCCCGGCGCCGACGAACAGCAGACTGGTGACCTGGAGTCTCACGGTTCCGACTGCCACGGAACGAGCAAGCGCGCGGCTTGCCAGTTCTACGTCCCTGATCCGCCGCTCGGTGTCACCGATGGCTGCGCGTAGGGCGTGGACCTCGGTGCTTCGCCGGCTCGCCTCGTGGGCTGCTGCCATCTCGACTCGCTCGATACGTCGTTCGACCCAGCGAAGCTGTTCCTCCAGAGACAAGTCCGTGGGGGCGTTGCCGCCTGTCACAGTGCCTTCGCCCTGCACGAATCCAGCGGGGACTCTGATCGCCCCGACTACATCGTGAACCGTGACGTCGCGATTGCGGCGCAGCAAGCGGCGTACGAGATGGCGACTGCCGGTGAGGAGACGGTCCAGCGCCGGCCAGAGGGGCTCGGTGCCGTGCTCCCGGTTGGTTGACGCGTAAGCGCCTGCGGCGAGGCAGATGCCTATCACTGAGAGCACCAGTCCCAGCGCCGTGAGTACGATCTTGAACATGCCGATTAGGTCGTGTCGGCGGTCGACTGCGTTGCAGTGTCTCGACAGGCGCACAAAGAACGGGACGGCGGTCGGGGCTTTCCCCTCGACCGCCGTCCCGTGTCCGGTGGGCCGTCAGCTGACGGCCTGGCCGGGACCTTGACCGGTGAAACCCCTGGTCAAAGCCCCGAGTCGATCACACGTCGTAGTACAGGGCGAACTCGTACGGGTGCGGGCGCAGGCGCAGCGGGTCGATCTCGTTTTCGCGCTTGTACGAGACCCACGTCTCGATCACGTCCGGCGTGAACACGCCACCCTCGAGCAGGTAGTCGTGGTCGGCTTCCAGCGTGTCGAGGACCGTGCCCAGGTCGCCCGGGACCAGCTTGACGTTCTTGGCCTCTTCCGGCGGGAGCTCGTAGAGGTCCTTGTCGATCGGGTCCGCCGGCTCGATCTTGTTCTTGATGCCGTCGAGCCCGGCCATCATCATCGCCGAGAACGCCAGGTACGGGTTGCCCGAGGAGTCCGGGCAGCGGAACTCGGCGCGCTTGGCCTTCGGGTTGTTGCCCGTGATCGGGATGCGGACGCAGGCCGAGCGGTTGCGCTGCGAGTAGACCAGCGAAACCGGGGCCTCGAAGCCCGGGACCAGGCGGTGGTAGGAGTTCACCGTCGGGTTCGTGAAGGCCAGCAGGCTCGGGGCGTGCTTGAGCAGGCCGCCGATGTAGTGGCGCGCCGTGTCGGACAGGCCCGCGTAACCGGACTCGTCGTGGAACAGCGGCGTGCCGTCCTTCCACAGCGACTGATGGCAGTGCATGCCCGAGCCGTTGTCGCCGGCGAGCGGCTTCGGCATGAACGTCGCGGTCTTGCCCGCGGCGAACACGGTGTTCTTCACGATGTACTTGAACAGCTGCAAGTCGTCCGCCGCGTGCAGCAGCGTGTTGTACTTGTAGTTGATCTCGGTCTGGCCGGCGGTGCCCACCTCGTGGTGCGCGCGCTCGATCTCGAAACCGGAGCCCTGCAGCGCGCGGACGATGTCGTCGCGCAGGTCGGCGAAGTGGTCGACCGGCGGGACGGGGAAGTAGCCGCCCTTGAACTTCGTCTTGTAGCCCTGGTTGCCACCGACCTCTTCGGTACCGGTGTTCCACCAGCCCTCGACGGAGTCGATCTCGTGGAACGAGGCGTGCTCGGCGGAGTCGAAGCGGACCGAGTCGAAGATGTAGAACTCGGCCTCGGGGCCGAAGTACACGTTGTCGGCGACGCCGTACTCCGCGATGTACTGCTCGGCCTTGCGCGCGATGTTGCGCGGGTCGCGGCTGTACGCCTCACGGGTGAACGGGTCGTGCACGAAGAAGTTCAGCGAGAGCGTCTTCGCCTTGCGGAACGGGTCGATGCGCGCCGTCTCGGGGTCCGGCAGCAGCAGCATGTCCGATTCGTGGATCGACTGGAAACCGCGCACCGAGGAGCCGTCGAACGCGAGTCCCTCTTCGTAAGCCTCTTCGGTGAAGGCCTTCGCCGGGACCGTGAAGTGCTGCATCACGCCGGGCAGGTCACAGAACCGGACGTCGATGACTTCGACGTCCTCGTCCGTGATGAGGCGCTGAATGTCGTCTGGAGTAGTGGGCACCCTCGGTGACTCCTTCTCGTTCGAGCTCGTGCGGCAGTGCTCTCTTCGGCTCACGCTAAAAGCGCGGTGTTGCCCGACCGTCACCCGTATGTTTCGCCGGTGTTAACGGGTGGGTGGATACCGGGTATCCGACCAGGTCGGATGTGGTCCGCGCCACCGGCATACCCTGGACGGGTGGCGAGATGGACCGGAGAATGGCTGCCCGGCACGGGTGACGGTGGCCAGAGTACTGATCAGGACGGCGCGCGCTGGCCGGGCGAGAAGTTCGGTCTGCCCGAATCCGGCGTCGGCTCGGCGGCGAGCGGCGGGACCCGGCTGCTCGGGCTGCTCGCCGACCTCGTGGTCGCGGCCCTGGTCACGGCCATCTTCGTGCACCCGGACCTGCAGGACCCGGTCGCCATGCAGAACTTCAACCTGTGGTCCGGCGGCGTCTGGGCGGTCATCTCCGTCGTGTCCGCCGGCTTCTTCGGGTTCACCCCCGGGATGGGCGTGGTCGGCATCCGGGTGGCCCGCCTCGACGGCGCCGCCCTGGTCGGCCCGCTGCGGGCGCTGGTCCGCGCGGTCCTCACGTTCGTGATCATCCCGGCAGCCGTCCGCAACGCCGACGGCCGCAGCTGGCTGGACCGGCTGACGGGCACCGTCGTCATCCGGCTGCGCTGACCGCGCGCCGCGCCGGAAAGCCGCAGCTGCGCTGACCACATGGCCGCCGGACAGCCGCATCGGACGGACTACTGGTCGACCGGCCCTGCCGGCGGCCTCGGCCCGGCAGGCCCGACATCGGCCGGGTGGTCTCGGCTGCCTCCGGCATCGGCCGGCTGCCCCGGCTTGGCCCGAGCAGCGCTCCCGGAGGGCGTCCCCTAATACCGGCCGGCGTCGGCGCCGCACCATCGGCGGCTCTGGGTGCGTCCCATCCGAAACCCGCCACCGAAACCTGCCGCACCGGCACCCCCGTACGAGAAAGGCCCCGTCCACCGGACGGGGCCTTCGTCGTCTGCGCGGGCTCGGGTCAGCGGCGGCGGATCGTGCGCTGGACGTTGCGCATCTTCGCGCCGGCGGGCATCGGGCCCTTGGGCATCGCCGCGCCGCGGTTGCCGAGTGCGGCCAGCTTCGCCTCGAGGGCGTCGACCTGGGCCGGCTTGAGGTTGCGGGGCAGCTTCATGAGGAAGCCCTGGAGCTTCTTGAGCGGGATCTGGCCCTCTTCGTGGCCGATCGTGACGTCGTAGATCGGGGTGTCGCCGATCAGCCGGGAGACGCGCTTCTTCTCCTGGGCGAGCAGCGTCTTCACGCGGTGCTGCGCGCCCTCGGCGACGAGCACCACGCCGGGGCCGCCGAGCACGCGGTGCACGGCGTCGAGCTGGGTCGTCGCGGCGACGGTCGGCGTCACCTTCCACTTGCCGCGGAGGTTCTCGAGCGCCCACGCCGCCGCGCCGGGCTGGCCGTCGGCCTTCGAGTAGACCGTCTTCTGGACGCGTCGGCCGAAGATGATCATGGCGAGCAGTGCGCCGAGGATGATGCCCAGCGGGAGCAGCACCCACTGGGAGTCGAAGAAGAAGCCGATCCCGAAAGCCACACCCGCGACGACGACGATCGAGCCGACCATCCAGGGGATGAGCCAAGGGTCTTCCTTGCGCTGCATCTTGAAGGCTTCGAAGAGCTGGCCACGCCGGGCCTTGCTCGCCGCGCGCTTCTCCTTCTTGGCCTGCTTGGCCGCTTCCTTGTCCTGCTGTCCCGCCATCTGACCAGGATACGGCCGCGTGCCCCTGCCCGGATTCCCCGTCCCCCTCTGCGAGGATGCGGGACGTGACTGGCGTACTTTCCCCGAAGAGCCGCACCCGTCTGCTCGATGGTCTCGACCCCGAGCAGCGCGCCGCCGCCAGTGCCCCGAGGGGGCCGGTCTGCGTCCTGGCCGGCGCCGGCACGGGCAAGACCCGCACGATCACCCACCGCATCGCCCACCTCGTCATGTCCGGGCACGTTTCCGCTGGTCAGGTGCTTGCCGTCACGTTCACGACGCGCGCCGCGGGGGAGATGCGCGCCCGGCTGCGCGGCCTCGGCGTCGACGCCGCGCAGGCGCTGACGTTCCACGCCGCCGCCCGCCGTCAGCTGCGTTACTTCTGGCCGCGCGTGGTCGGCGGCCAGCCGTGGGACCTGCTCGAGAACAAGTTCCGCTACGTCGGCCAGGCCGCGACCCGGGCCAAGCTCGGCACCGAGATCGAGATCCTGCGCGACCTGGCGAGCGAGATCGAGTGGGCGAAGGCGTCGCTGATCAGCCCGGACGACTACCCGACCGTCACCGCGCGCGCCCAGCGGGACATCCCCGCCCCGGCCGCGCAGGTCGCCGAGGTCTACCGCAACTACGAAGAGCTGAAGAACGCCGCGCAGGTCCTCGACTTCGACGACCTGCTGCTGCACACGACGGCGGTGCTCGAGGAGCACGGCGTCGTCGCCGAGGAGTTCCGCGACCGCTACCGCTGCTTCGTCGTCGACGAGTACCAGGACGTCACGCCGCTGCAGCAGCGCCTGCTCGACGCGTGGCTCGGCGGCCGTGACGACCTGACGGTGGTCGGCGACGCCAACCAGACCATCTACTCCTTCGGCGGCGCGTCGCCGCGGTCGCTGCTGGAGTTCACGCGGCGCTTCCCGGAGGCGACGGTCGTCCGGCTCGAACGCGACTACCGGTCCACGCCCGAGGTCGTCGCGCTGGCGAACCAGGTGATCGGCGCCGCCCGCGGCCGGCCGGCGGGCTCGCGGCTCAAGCTGATCGGCCAGCGCCCGTCCGGCCCGCAGCCGCGCTTCGCCGAGTTCGACGACGAGCACGTCGAGGCCGGTGCCGTCGCGCGGCGCGTGCGCGAGCTGCTCGACGGCGGGGTCGCAGCGAGCGAGATCGCCGTGCTCTACCGCGTCAACGCCCAGTCCGAGGCCTACGAGTCGGCGCTGGCCGAAGCCGGCATCCCGTACCTGGTCCGCGGCGGCGAACGGTTCTTCAACCGGGCCGAGGTCCGGCAGGCGATGTCCGCGCTGCGGACCGCGAGCGGCGACGGCAGCTCCGACCTGGTCACGACCGTGCGCTCGGTGCTCTCCCGCGTCGGCCTCACCGAGTCGCCGCCCGCCGGTGGCGCCGCTAAGGAACGGTGGGACGCGCTCCTGGCGATCGTCGAACTGGCCGAGGAGCTCGCCTCGACGGTCGCCGACGCTGACCTGCCGCGTTTCAACACCGAGCTGGAGCAGCGCGCGGCGGCGCAGCACCCGCCGACGGTCGAGGGCGTGACGCTCGCGTCGCTGCACGCGGCGAAGGGCCTCGAATGGGACGCGGTGTTCCTCGTCGGCCTCGCCGAGGGCACCGTGCCGATCCTGCACGCCGACAACGACGAGGCGGCGATCGAGGAGGAGCGGCGGCTGTTCTACGTCGGCGTCACGCGGGCCCGCGAGCACCTGTGGCTGTCGTGGGCGCTGGCCCGCACACCGGGCGCGCGCCGCAACCGCCGTCGCAGCCGGTTCCTCTACGGCCTGATCCCGGAGGACCACCCGGCGGCCCGGGCCGCGCGGTCGCAGCAGAAGCAGGCCGCGCCGGTGAAGACGCGCTGCCGGGTGTGCGGCGGGCCGCTGCTGGAAACCCTCGACGTCAAGCTCGGCCGCTGCGGTCGTTGCCCGTCGTCGGTGGACGAGAACCTGTTGGAGCGGTTGAAGTCCTGGCGCGCCGACCGGGCCCGGGAGCTGAAGGTGCCGCCGTTCGTCGTGTTCACCGACGCGACGCTGATGGCCGTCGCCGAGCAGCGCCCGGTCGACGAGTCGGCGCTGGTGTCGATCTCCGGGATCGGCGCGACCAAGCTCGAACGCTTCGGCACGGAGATCCTCGGCGTCGTCCGCGCGTCGATGGGGTCCTGACGGCGGTCCTGATGTGGTCTTGACCGCGTCCGGACCATGATCCACGCGGCGAACCCGCTGCTCAGGGGCGATCTTCGTATCTTCGAGGATTTTCCCCGTAATTAAGTTGCCCCGGTGTGGTGGGGGGCAATAACCTGCCAGTACCGAGCCCGAAGGGCTCGGCTGGGGATCCACGTGAAGTGCCGCTCCGCGGCCGCGTGTGCAGAGTACAGACGAAGGAGGTGCCGGTGAAATGACCATCAATCTGACGCTCACGAACCCGGGCACCCGTCTGTCCTGCGCCGCGGAAGTCGCGGCTGCACAGCGCCCGGGCACCGGTCTGCCCGTGAGCGCGCACGAGATCCGTGGCACGCGTCGCGTCATGCGGGGCTGGACCACCGGCGATGTCGTCGTCTTCGGGACCGAGGGCGTTCTCGCCGCGTACCCGCAGGCCGATCTGCCGACCATCAAGCAGTTCCGTGTTCCGTTGTCGATACGGGAGCGAAGTTCCTGACCCAGTCAGGACACTGAGGCTCACGAAGGCCGCGGAACCGGAAAACCCGGATCCGCGGCCTTCGTGTTTTTGGCTGCACAACCCAAGAGGAACAGCATTGCCCAGCTCCACGCCCAAAACCGAAACCCGTACGACACCAGGAGGAACCCCCATGTCTTCGGCCATCGCCTACACCGCGGGTGAGGCAATATTCGCCGACCTGCTCGACCCCGTCACCGTCCCGGACGTGGCTCTGCCCTGCCGCTCGGGCGACGCGGACCTCTGGTTCGCCGAGTCCCCGGCCGAGCTCGAGCGCGCCAAGGCGTCCTGCGCCGACTGCCCGGTTCGCGAGGCCTGCCTGGCCGGCGCACTGGCCCGGCGTGAGCCGTGGGGCGTCTGGGGTGGCGAGATCTTCGAGCGCGGTGTCGTGATCGCGCGCAAGCGGCCCCGTGGCCGTCCGCGCAAGAACACCACCGTCGAGCCCGTCGCCGCCAAGAGCGGCGAGCACCGGAGCGCCGCCGCATGAGCGTCGAACCGATCACCACGAGGGACCACGAAGCGCGCAAACGCGTGCACCTGCAGTTGACGAAGACCGAGATCGAGGAGATCAGCGAGATGTTGCTTTACGAAGAATTGTCCAGGGCCCGAATACGGGATCTGGAGGAGGGCATCCGCACCCAGCGGGCCCGAGGTAGCGCCCGTGCCGTCCGCCGGTGGAGCCGAGTAGCCCGATGGGCGGCCCAGCGCGCGGAGCGGTACGAGAACCAGAGCTGAGAGCAGGCCCCTGCCGCCCCGACGGCGGCAGGGGCCTGCCTGGGTTTGCGCAGGTCAATGGGGTTGCGTGTGGTTGTTTCGGCTGGGTCTGGTTTGTCGACGCCGCGGGGCCGGCCTTCGGCGCGCCCTCAGCTCGCACCGGCGACGGCTTGCGCCAGCCGGTGGTCGCCGGCGCGAGCCGGTGAGAGTGGGGTCGGGCGCTGATCAGTGGGGAGACACGATCCCCCTGGGCCCCCGCCCCCCGCCCCCGCCCCGCCTCGTCTGGTTGGTGTCTGGTTGTTCGAGCGCGCCTTTCTGCCGGGTGGCGGTGTTGAATGGGGCGATGCCCGGACACACCCACGACGACATCGACTGGGCGGACCGCCTCGCCCAGCTGCGCATGGCCGACGCCCTCGATGCCGAGGCACTCGCGCCCGTCGCGCGGCGGCTCCTTTCCGGGTCGGCTGGTCGGCCGACCGTGGTCGATGTCGGGTGTGGGGCCGGCGGAATGAGCGTGCACTTCGCGCGTGAGCTCGTCCTTGGCGACGGGGGCACCGTCGTGCTGCTCGACGCCACACCCGCGTTGCTTGCCGAAGCGCAGCGGGCTGTGGTCGCGGTCGCCGGTGAGAGCGTCGAGGTCGTCGGCGTGCACGGTGACCTCGCCGACCCTCGGCTGGCCGACCGGGTGCCGGCCGCCGACCTCGTGTGGGCGTCCGGGGTGGTGCACCACGTCGGCGATCAGCAGGCCGCGCTGCGGACCCTGGCCGGGTTGCTGCGGCCGGGTGCGGTGCTCGCCATTTCCGAAGGCGGGCTCGAAATGCGTTGCCTCCCTTGGGAACTTGGAATCGGAAGGCCCGGGCTGGAGCATCGGCTGCTCGCCGCGCGGGCCGAGTGGTTCGCCAGGATGCGGGCCGGCATCGCGGGCAGCGTCGCCATGCCCTACGGCTGGCCGCGTGCGCTTCGCGAGGCCGGGCTCGAGGACGTCGAGTCGTTCGGCGCGCTCATCGACCACCCGATGCCCGGCTCGGACCTGTTGCGCGAGTACGTGGTGCACCGCGTCGGCTGGCTGGCCGAGTCGGCAGGCGACCGCCTCGACGCCGACGACCGCGCGACGATCGCCGCCCTCACTGACCCCGCTGGCCCGGACTTTCTCTGCCACCGCGCGGACTTGTACCTGCTGGGCGCCAAGGCGATCCACAGTGGACGGTCCCGGTGAGCGCGCCGGAGCCGGCCGCGTGCACACGCTGCGGGCGCACCCGCGGCGCCGACGACGACCCGGCTACGGCGCTCGCCTGGGTGTCCACCCGCGAGCGCGGCACGCTGCGGTGGCTGTGCCCGGACTGCGCGCGGCAGCACGTGCGCGACATCGAGGGCAAGCTGCCGGACGAGTACTGGTGATCACGAGGTTCCTCCGCGGGAATCGGCTGTTGGGTTGGTGCGGTTCAGCAGCGGCTGACTCGGCGGCTGGCTGAGTCGCGCTGACGGGCGGGTTAGCCATCGGAGCGGGTTCATGCGCCTTCGCCGGGCTGGCGAAGATCATCAACGAGCAGGTCGGCAAGCGTGGCCTCGGCTTCGCTGCCGCGACGCCTGCGCCCGCCGCGCCGCTGCCGGGTTGCGCCCTGCCGCGCCCCGCTGCGTAGCCGCGCTCGCCGCGCTGCCTGCGCACCCGACCTGCCGATCCGACGACCGAAGACTGAAGCAGGATCTGACTCGTCCGCGGTTCGGCGCCTGGTGCGGATGCCCTTCGGTCGGCTTGTGCGGTCGTCGATAAGGGCCGGGCAGGTGGCTAGGACGAGGGCAGTGTTCCCGAACGGCGCCGATGCCTCTGGCCAGCTTGTGCCGCGTCGTCGGTCGAGGCTGGAGTTGTGCTGGGCTCGCGGGCGTGTCTCGAGTGGCGCGGATGCCTTGGCCCGGTTTGCGCCGCGCGGTCGAGCGAGGCTGGGGCTCGGGGCGTGTCCCGAGCGGGTGCGGATGCCGGGTTCATGCTGCGTCTCCGGTCAGTGGTGTGGTCAGTGCCCGGACTCGGGGGCGTGGTGTTCTTGACGCCTCGCCGTAGGCCTGGACCAGCTCCTTCGCCACGTCGCGGGGGACTTGGCGTAGCTGCCGGACCGTGCAGCGGACCAGGATGATTCCCGTGGCCGTCAAGGCCAGGTGGGTGAAGCCGCCCGGGGAGCTGGGGCCGCAGCGGTACTGCCAGGCCAAGCCGATCTCGTCCCACCACGCGTCGGCCTCGCCTATGCGGCGGCCTCGGCGGTCGCAGATCGTGACGTCCCAGTTCGGCGGTGGGAGCAGCGCTGTGTCCAGTACTCGCGCCGCCAGGCCGTGCGCGCGGATCGGGCCTTCGTCCAGGCGGCGCAGGACTTTCCGGACTGCCGATGAGCCGCGCTGCGGGCCCGCCTCCAGCTCCGCCAGCAGCTGCTGGCGGTCGCACAGCCCCCAGTAGAGCGGCAGCGTCAGCAGCTGCCGGATCTGCGCCGGGTCGGGTTCCGCCCGCGCCAGGTCGAGCGCCGCGCGGGCCGGTGGGGCGAACGGCAGGCCGTCCACCAGCACCGGGTCCGGCAACCGGGACGTGCGGGTCGCGTGGATGCCCGCCTTCGCCATCACCCGGCAGTAGTCGGGCACCAGCAGCTCGATCTCGCCGGCCGCCGGGCACTTGACGCCGTGGGCCCGCAGGGCGTCGGCGCCGCTGATCACCACCTTCGACCCGTAACGCGCGATCGCGGCGTGCAGCAGGTGCTGCCGCGTCGGCGTGGTGTTGCGCAGCAGGACGACACCGGGGTGCAGGCGGCGCCACGGCCCGCCGGGGCCGCAGAGCCGCCGGGTTCTTCGATCGGACACCCCGGCCTTGCGTAGCTGTTCGAGGTTCATCACTTCGCCGGTGCCGGGGTTACCGAGGGCGAGCGGATCGGTGCGATGCGTAGCGGTCATGCATCGAGCATGAACGCTCCGCCAACCGGGTGGAACCCCGTTTCCCCGAGCTGTGGACAACTCGCCGGAATCCGCCCGTTCGCGGCCCGGCCTGTGGACAACTCAGCCGGCGAAACCGGCCTGCCAGCGCTCCACGATGCCCCGCGCCGGGATCTCCGCGTCGAGCTGGCAGAGGATGCCCGTCGAGCCCGCCGTGACCCGGTGGATCATCAGGTACTCGGGCGGCAGGTTGAGCGAGCGGCCGACCTTGAAGTCGTTGCCGCGGCTGTCGCCGACCCGCCACGCCTGCCGCTGCATCCACTTGCGCGTGAAGTGGAACGTCGGCTCGGCCAGCGGCTCGGTGAACGGCGCCAGGTAGCCGAGCACCTCGTCCGCGGTCAGGTCGCTGTCCGGCCGGATGAACCGGTTCTCCCGCAGCAGGCGCATCAGCTCGGCGGACTCGCCGTCGAGGGCCAGCCGGGTCATCTCGCCCAGGTGGCGGGGGATGCCCTCGGGCAGCCGTGCGACGCCGCCGAAGTCGATGACGCACAGCCTGTCGTCCGGGGTGATCATGAAGTTGCCCGGGTGCGGGTCCGAGTGCAGCAGGTGGACGCGCTCGGGCGACGAGTAGTGGAACTCCGCCAGCAGCCGGCCGGCCAGGTTCCGCGTCTCGCGGTCGCCGTCGGCGATCACCTTCGACAGCGGTGTGCCGGTGACCCACTCCGTCACGACGACCTTCGGCGCGCTGGCGACGACGCGCGGCACCAGGATGCCGGGGTCGCCGTCGAACGCCTTCGCGAAAGCCCGCTGGTGCTGGGCCTCGGCCTGGTAGTCGAGCTCCTCGTTCATCCGCGCGGCGAGCTCGGCCAGCAGCGGCTTGACCTCGGTGCCGGGCACGAACGCCTGGAACAGCCTGCTGAACCGCTGCAGCTGCCGCAGGTCGCTGCGCAGCGCCTCGTCGGCCCCCGGGTACTGGACCTTGACGGCGACCTCGCGGCCGTCGTGCCAGACCGCGCGGTGCACCTGGCCGATGCTCGCGGCCGCCGCCGGCTCGTCGTCGAACGAGGTGAACCGGCCGGCCCACGTCCGGCCCAGCTGCTCGGCGAGGACCCGGTGGGTCTGCCGGGCCGCCATCGGCGGCGCCGCGGCCTGCAGCTTCGTCAGCGCCTCGCGGTAGGGCTTCGCCATGTCGTCCGGCACCGCGGCCTCGAACACGCTCAGCGCCTGGCCGAACTTCATGGCCCCGCCCTTGAGCGTGCCGAGCACCTCGAACAGCTGCTCGGCGGCCTTGGCCGACAGCGTGGCGTTCACCTGCTCCGCGCTCTGGCCGGCCAGCCGCTTGCCCCAGCCGCTGACCGCCCGTCCGGCCATCCCGAGCGGGAGGCTGGCGAGCTTGGCGGTGCGGGCCGCACCCTTGCTCGGCATCGCGGTGTCACGATCGGCGGCGTCGCGGAAGTCGGTCACCTCGTCGATTCTGCCTTGCGCACGCGTCCGCGCGCAGCCTGCTCGCGGCGTCTTAGTGGCCTACGTCTCCTGTTGCGCCGCGGGTGGACCGCACCCGCACCTCGGGTGCGGCGGCCAGCCGCGGTGGCGGATGCGGCCGTCGAAGGCGTCGATCTCGAGGGTCGCGTTCCACGACGGCGGCGCCAGCTCGGCGGGGGAGAGCAGCCGCATGGACTGCGCGACGGCCAGCGACGCGCACGCCTGGACCGCGCCGAGGTCGGGCCGCTGGTGCCGCCCGGCGAGCTGGCCGGCGACGCGCGGCCAGCACGGGTCGAGGTCGGTCCGGTGCAGGTCGGCGCAGCGCAGGCACGAACTCCGGCCCGGCACCACCAGCGGCCCGACGATGCCGGTCCCGTCGCGGACGCGGACCGCCAGGTGGGGGACGCCGTCGTCCATCAGCTCGGCGACGACCTCGGGCGCGGGCACGATGGCGTCGGTGAGCAGCACCAGATCGGGGTAGCGGTCGTGGAGCCGCGTGACGCGCACCCGCGCGTCGATCCGGCGGATCAGGTCGGCGAGCGCGTGGCGCCGCGGCCGGCCCAGGTCCGCCTCGGTGAAGCCGGAGCCGAGGTCGTGCTCGGTCACCGCGCCGGGCAAACGCGGCTCGATGTGCCCGATCCCGGCGTTGGCCAGCAGGACGGCCACGGCGACCGCCACGCGGCCGTCACCCTGGACCGAGATCGCCGTCGCGCGCCGCCGGTCGGCCAGCGCGGCCTGGTGGTGGCGGGCCCGCAGCGACCACAGGCCGATCTCACCGCGGAGCACGGCGCTGTCGGGCGCGCCGGCCTCGGTGACCAGGCCGAGGGCGGTCAGCTGGAGCAGGAGCGTGCGCAGCTGATCACGGTGTTCGCTCTCGGCGAGCAGGATCCGCTCGACGGGCGCCCGGCCGTCGAGCAGCCGCAACCGCGTGACGAGGTTCGGGGGCAGGCCTTCGATGGCCACGCCGTGGCGCGGGTCGAGGCCGATCTGGATCTCGTCCGGGCCGCGTTCCAGCACGGTCAGGCCCGGGAGCAGGGCCGGGAAGGCGGGCAGCGGGACCGGTGGCATGTCCGCGGGGGAGAGCAGCATGTCCGCAGAATCGCATCCGCCGGCGACCCCCGGACCTCGGAAGGACCCGGAACGGCCGAGTTGTCCACAAGTGGAGGTAGTTGTGGATAACTCGGGTCTGTGACCTTAAGAAGCTCGGAGTTGTCGGTGGGTGGCCTTACCGTTGTCGAGTGGTCGAAGCACGGATGCCCTCACTGAGGAGCCGAGGGGACGAGAACCCCTCGTCGGACACACCCGAACACAAGGTCGAAGTGCGGCGCAGCCAGCGCCGGCACCGGACGGTCACCGCGTACTGGAACGACGACACGCTCGTCGTGCTCATCCCGGCGCGGATGACGAGGGCGGAGGAGAAACACTGGGTCGCCGAGATGGAGCGCAAGCTGCAGCGCTCGGAACCACGTCGGCCGGCGTCCCCGAAGGCGTCGGACGAAGCCCTGTTGGCGCGCTGCGCGCAGCTGTCGGGCAAGTACCTGGGCGGCACCGCGGTGCCGGCGAGCGTCCGCTGGGTGCCGCCGATGCGCACGCGGTGGGCGTCCTGCACGCCGGTCGACGCGACCATCCGGGTCAGCGACCGGCTGCGGAAGGTCCCGCCGTGGGTCCTGGACTACGTCCTGGTGCACGAGCTGGCGCACCTGCGCGAGCCCGGGCACGACGCGGCGTTCTGGGCGCTGGTGCAGCGGTACCCGAAAGCGGAGCGCGCGATGGGGTACCTGGAAGGACTGTCGGCGGCCGCCGGGTGGGGGATCTCCACCGAGGACTGACCGGGTGACGGTTTGGACGGAACCGGGGTGATCCGCAGGTGCGGGTCACCCCGGTTGACGTTGGGGGCGTGGCGGCGGTCGGGGTTGGCGAACTCGAGGTCTGAAGGGGCGGTTTCTCCGCTCGGACGGTCGGCCGGCGTGCCTGGGCGGTGGGTTCGCGTACCTGAGGGGTCGACTCGCGTACTTGGGCGGACGACTCGCGTACCTGGAGGGTCGGCTCGTGCACTCGGAGGGTCGGCTCGCGTGCCTGGAGGGTCGGCTCGCGTGCTTAGGGGGTCGACTCGCGTGATTCGAAGGTCGACTCGCGTGACGGGGAGGTCGACTCGCGTGATTGGAGGGTCGACACGGTGATTGGGAGTCGACACGGGTGATTTGGGGCGACGCGGTGGGGCTTGGGGCTGGATGCAGAACCGGGCGCCTCGCTGGTGCGGGGCGCCCGGTCTGGTGTGAAGCTCAGCTCTTGTCGTCTGGGGTGTCGGTGTCGGTGTCTGTGGACGGGGGCTCGGCCTTTTCGCGCTCTTCGCGCTCCGTGCGTTCCAGCTCGGCCATCGGGTCCAGGTCGTCCGCTGTGCCGCTCTGGCCGACTCGGGCCGAGAAGTCCAGGGGCTCGTCGAGGTCCTCGGCCGTCGGCATCAGGTCCGGGTGGGACCAGAGGGCGTCGCGCTTCTCGATGCCGTGCTGCTCGCCCACCATGTTCCACAGCGTCGACGCCGCTCGCATGCGGCGGGGGCGCAGCTCCAGGCCCACCAGGGTGGCGAACGTCTGCTCCGCCGGACCACCCGTCGCGCGGCGGCGGCGCAGGGTCTCGCGCAGGGCGTCCGCGCCCGGCAGCCGATCACCGACGGCCTCGGCCACGACCACGTCGACCCAGCCCTCGACCAGGGCGAGCAACGTCTCCAGGCGGTTCAGCGCGCCCTTCTGCTCCTCCGTCGTCTGCGGCTCCAGCAGCCCGGACGACATGGCCTCTTCGATGCTCGCCGGGTTCGACGGGTCGATCTGGCCGGCCAGGGACTCCAGCGCCGACGTGTCGACCGAGATCCCGTGGGCGAACTCCTCGACCGTCGCCAGCAGCCGCTGGCGCAGCCACGGCACGTGCGTGAAGAGCCGCTGGTGGGCCGCCTCGCGGGCGGCCAGGAAGACGAGGATCTCGCTGTTCGGCAGCTCCAGGCCCTCGGCGAACTTCTCGATGTTCGCCGGCAGCAGCGCCGATGTCCCCGGAGGTGCCAGCGGGAGGCCGATCTCGGAGGACGTCAGCATCTCCGACGCGAGTTGCGCCAGCGCGTTGCCGAGCTGGGAGCCGAAGGCCATCCCGCCCATCTGCCCCATCATCTGCATCAACGGGCCGGCGGCCTGCTTGGCCTCCTCGGGCAGCGCCTCCATCCAGGCGCCCGAGATCCGCTGGGCGACCGGGTCGCAGAGCCGCTGCCACGTGGGGAGCGTCTTCTCCACCCAGGTGCGCGGCGACCAGGCGACCGTCGACGTCGCGCCCGCGGGCAGGAACGTCGCCGGGTCGAGCCACATCTCCGCGAGGTGGGCGGCGTCACGCACGGCGGCGTTCGAGTCGTCACTGCCGGAGAAACCGAGCCGGCTTTCGCCGGTGTTGCCTGCGCTGCCCAGGTTCTGCAGGGCGATCTGCTTGGCGAGATCGTAGTTCACCGGCCCGCTGGAAGTACCGGCCTGACTGAGCATCTGGCCCAGTTGGCTCAGCATCTGACCGAGCTGGTTGAAGGCCTCGGCGCCGGACTGCTGCCCGCCCTCCGAGGGGTCGTTCTCACCTCGTTTGTCGGGATCGGAAGGTCCGAAGCCGAACGGGGGTTTGCTCATGGGTCCACCGTACGCGGGTCGGGCGCCCCGAAGCGCGTCAACCGGACCCATGTGCGTGGCCTTCACCGAGAAGCGAACACGGTCACCGTACGCTGTCGGGCGTGACCAAGTCCTCCGAGGAGACCGCCCCCGCGACGACCCCGCCGGAAACGCCGCCGGAGCGGACCGGAGAGGCCCGCCGGATGACCCGCCGGGGCTGGACGCTCGTGGTCAGCGGCTCGCTGTTCCTGGTGTTCGTGGTGCTCGGTTCGGTCGTGCCGGTGCCGTTCGTGGCGATCAGCCCGGGCCCGACCTACGACACGCTCGGTCGCGACGCGGCGGGCAACCCGGTCATCCAGGTCGCCGGTCACGACACCTTCCAGACCACCGGCGAGCTGCGGATGACGACCGTCTCCCTGCACGACGGCGTGACCCTGTTCCAGGGCCTCGGCTTCTGGGCGAGCGGCCGGTACGCGCTGGCGCCGCGCGAGGAGTACTTCAAGCCGGGCGAGACCAACGAGCAGGTCAAGCAGGAGAACATCCAGCAGCTGCAGGACTCGCAGACCAACGCCCAGGTCGCCGCGCTGCGCAAGCTCGGCTACCCGGTCAAGGTGCTGGCGAAGGAGATCGTCTCCGGCAGCCCCGCGGACCACGTGCTGGCCCCCGGCGACAAGCTGATCACCGTCAACAACAAGAAGGTCGTCGAGGCCGCGGACGTGCGGGCCGCGCTGGCCGGCACCCTGCCCGGCCAGACCGTCCAGATCACCTTCCAGTCCGACGGCCAGCCGGAGCGGACGGTGCCGCTCACCCTCGCCTCGCGCCCCGACCGCAAGGAGGGCTTCATCGGCCTCACCGCGGTCGACCGGGCCGACGCGCCGTTCAACGTGACGATCTCGCTGCAGGACGTCGGCGGCCCGTCGGCCGGGCTGATGTTCACCCTGGCGATCATCGACCGGCTCCGGCCCGGCGACCTGGCGGCCGGGCGGCACATCGCCGGCACCGGCGAGATCACCGAGACGGGTGAGGTCGACCCGATCGGCGGGATCTCCTTCAAGGTCGTCGGCGCCCGGGAGGCGGGGGCCACCGACTTCCTCGTGCCCGAGCACAACTGCGCCGAAGCGAAGACGACCGCGCCGTCCGGGCTGAACCTCATCAAGGTGTCCACACTGGACGACGCGCTCGCCCAGCTGGCCAACCTCAAGGCGGGACGGCCGACCGCGTCGTGCTGAGCGGCCGGGCACCCAGCGGCCGTCAGGGCATCAGTGTCGCCTTCAGCGCTTCGATCAGATTCGGGGCCAGGTCCGGGCTTTCGACGATCTCGTCGACGGACTCGTCGCCGTCTTCGGCCGTGCCGATCCCGCGCAGGCGCATGACGCACGAGCGCGCGCCCTCGCGCAGCACCGCGGCCACCAGCCGGGCTTCGGTCCGCTGGGGGTGGTCGGCGGCGGCGCGGCGCAGGCTGTCCGCGTCCGCCTCGGCGACGTCGGGCAGCTCCGACTCCGAGCCCGGCGGCAGCACGATGATCTCCTGCGCCAGCGCGCACCCGATGACCAGGTCGGGCCAGGCGATCCGGCCCAGCGCCTCGGCGAGGTCGCCCTCGGGCAGGGCCTCCTGCGCCACCGGCGTCAGCGGGTTGGCCCGGTCCAGCTGCCCGGCCAGCTCCGGCTGCTCGTCGAGCAGGGCCGCCGTCGGCACCAGCGCGAACAGCTGGGGCGGCTGGTCCCAGCCGGCCGCGGCCATGAACTCCTCGATCTCACGGGCGAGTGCGGCGACACCGGGGACGGCCGGGTGCGGTTCGTTCATGCGCACATGGTGGCAGGCGCCCCCGCGCGACGCGGTCGCGAGTCCGGTTTGGGCGGGTCCCGGGAACTTCCTGCGGCATCCGTAGAGTTAGGTCATCAGGAGGCGCACGCGTCTCCGTGTAACAAGCATTCACGAAGACAGGAGCGTGCACCGTGGCGACTCGGCCCCCGGTGAGCCTGCCGAAGCTGTCCCGGCGCAGCCGGATCCTCCTCATCATCGCCGCGGTGATCGTGCTCGCGCTGTTGCTGGGGGCCCGCCTGCTGGACACGTACGTCGACTGGCTGTGGTTCGGCGAGGTCGGCGCGCGATCGGTGTTCACCACCCAGGTGGTCACTCGCGTCGTGCTCTTCTTCGCCGTCGGGTTGCTCGTCGGCGGGGCCCTCGCGATCAGCCTGATGATCGCCTACCGCTCCCGGCCGGTGTTCGTGCCGATCTCCGGCGCCGACGACCCGCTGGCGCGCTACCGCTCCGCGATCGTCGCCCGGATCCGCCTCTTCGGCATCGGCATCCCGGTGCTCACCGGCCTCATCGCCGGGCTGTCGGCCCAAAGCGACTGGCAGGTGGTGCAGCTGTTCCTCAACGGCACCTCGTTCGGCCAGACCGACCCCGAGTTCGGCAACGACATCGGCTTCTACGCCTTCGACCTGCCGTTCTTCAACTGGCTGCTCGGCTGGCTGTTCATCACCGTCGTCATCTCCTTCTTCGGCGCACTGATCTCGCACTACGTCTTCGGCGGCATCCGCCTCGCCGGCAAGGGCGGCCAGCTCGCCGGCCCGACCCGCGCGCAGCTCGCCATCACGGTCGGCCTCTTCGTGCTGCTGAAGGCCGCGGAGTACTTCGTCGACCGGTACAACCTGCTGTTGTCCGACCGGGGCGCGCCGCTGTTCATCGGCGCCACCTACACCGACCTGAACGCGGTCCTGCCCGCGAAGCTGATCCTGCTGTGCATCTCGGTGATCTGCGCGATCGCGTTCTTCGCCGGTGCGTTCCTGCGCAACCTGCAGCTGCCGGCCATCGCCCTCGTCCTGCTGATCCTGTCGAGCATCCTGGTCGGCGTCGCCTGGCCGGCCATCCTCGACCAGTTCTCGGTGAAGCCGAACGCGAACGAGAAGGAAGCGACGTCCATCCAGCGCAACATGGACGCCACCCGCAAGGCGTTCGGCCTGACCGACGTCCAGTACCAGCAGTACTCGGGCAAGTCCGACGCGACCGCCAGCGAGGTCAAGTCCGACACCGGGACGATGTCGAACATCCGGCTGCTCGACCCGAACGTCCTCTCCGACACCTTCACCCAGCGCGTCGGCCGCGAGAACTTCTACGGCTTCCCGGCCAAGCTCGACATCGACCGCTACACCGTCGGCGGCACCACGCAGGACTACATCGTCGCGGCCAAGGAGATCAAGACCGAGGGCCTGACCGGCAACCAGACCAGCTGGATCAACAAGCACCTCGTCTACACCCACGGCAACGGCTTCGTCGCCGCGCCGGCCAACACGATCGACCGCGCGGTCAAGGACGCCAACTCCGACGGCGGCTACCCGATCGCCACCACCAGCGACACCCAGAACCCGACCGGCGCCGGCGCCAACGGGAGCGCCCCCGGCATCGAGGTCAAGGAACCCCGGATCTACTACGGCGAGCTGTCCGCCGCGGACTCCGACTACGCCATCGTCGGCGGCACCTCGGGCAACGCGCCCGGCGAGTACGACACCGCCACCGACCGCTACACGTACAAGGGCACCGGCGGCGTCTCGATCGACAACTGGTTCAACCGCCTGGCCTTCGCCGCCGAGTACGGCGAACGGAACATCCTGTTCTCCGACGCCATCGGCGACAACTCGAAGATCATGTACAACCGCGACCCGCGCGACCGCGTCAGCAAGGTCGCGCCGTGGCTGACCCTCGACGGCGACCCGTACCCGGCGGTCGTCGACGGCAAGATCCAGTGGATCATCGACGGCTACACCACCATCAACAACTTCCCGTACTCGCAGCAGACGCAGCTCGGCGCGGCCACCAACGACTCCCTCAACGGCGTCGCCCGTCAGGGCAACAGCTCCATCAACTACATCCGGAACTCGGTCAAGGCCACGGTCGACGCCTTCAACGGCACCGTGAACCTGTATTCGATCGACGACAAGGAACCGGTCCTCAACGCCTGGGAGAAGGTCTTCCCCGGACTCGTGAAGCCCAGCTCCGCGATCTCCGAGGACCTGCGAGCCCACTTCCGCTACCCCGAAGACCTCTTCAAGATCCAGCGCGAGCTCCTGTCCCGCTACCACGTGAGCAACCCGCAGGAGTTCTACTCCCAGCAGGCCTTCTGGAGCGTCCCGCAGGACCCGACCGCGGAAGGCGGCGCCAACCCCGCCGCGGCCGGCGCCGCCAACCAGCCCGGGTACTACGTCCTCGCGGACACCCCGGGCCAGACCCAGCCGACCTTCCAGCTGACCAGCTCGCTCACCGGCCTCCAACGCCAGTACCTCGCGTCCTGGATGTCGGTGTCCTCCGACCCGGTCGACTACGGCAAGATCCGCGTCCTCCAGCTACCCAGCGCGGCCACCGGAGCCACCCAGGTCGACGGCCCGGTCCAAGTCCAGAACCGGTTCCAGAGCGATCCACGCGTCGCGCAGGACCGGACCCTGTTCAACAACCCCAACGTCATCCCGATCTACGGCAACCTGATCACGCTCCCGGTCGCCGAAGGGTTCCTCTACGTCGAACCCGTCTACATCCGGCAGCGCAACCAGAACAGCTATCCACAGCTGGCCCGCGTCCTCGTCTCGTACGGACCCAAGGTCGGCTACGGCGCGACCCTCCAGGAAGCCCTCGACCAGGTCTTCGGCACCGGCACCGGAGCGGCCACCACCACGCCGCCCCAGTCCGGCCAGCCGACGACCACGCCGACCACGCCGACGACCACACCGCCCAACACCGGCGGCGGCAACGCGGCCCTCGACAGGGCCGCCGCCGACATCGAATCGGCCATCGTCAAACTCCAAGCCGCCCAGAAATCCGGCAACTTCGCCGACCAAGGCGCGGCACTGGCCGCCCTCGACGCGGCCGCGAAGGCCTACCAGTCGGCCAAGGCACAACCGGCCACCACGCCCAGCGCGACACCCAGCACCACACCCACCAGCCAGCCCGGCGGGTGAGGTCGACGTCCTAAGTGACCCTGCTTTGCGCCCGCCCGAAACCAGGGCGTAAAGTAGGGAACACGACGCGGGGTGGAGCAGCTCGGTAGCTCGCTGGGCTCATAACCCAGAGGTCGCAGGTTCAAATCCTGTCCCCGCTACGGATGTGGGAGGCCTGTGCTCGCGGAAAGCGCGAGCCGGGCCTCCTTCGCATTTCCCCTGGGGGTCGAACCCCCAGACCCCCGCCAGGGGGGCTTCGCCGCCCCTGGACCCCCCTTCGGGTGGTCAGGTTGTCAGGTCAGCCACGGCTCTGTTTCTCCCGTTGTGTTTGCTACGTAGCCGTCTGGGCGGATCAGGGCCCTTGTTACGTCTGGCCAGGGGAGTTTGTCTACTGCGGCCACCCTGACGTCTGGGTGGGGGCTTTCTGTTTCGGTTGTTGTCAGTAGGACGAACTTTCCCTTGTGGAACCAGTCGCTTGCGTTGCCTGTCTTGGTTTTGAAGTCTGGTAGGCGGGTTCCTGTTGCCGGGTGGGCGTTCTCGGGGGCTTTGTAGGTGATGCTCAGGCCTGATACCAAGCCTGACAAGTAATGTTGGGCTTGTGGGAGTTCGGACATTGCTCGGAAGAGCTTTCGTAGCGCCAAAAGTTCTGGGGTTGAGGGGATCAGGGCTGACTGGGCCGCTACGTTTTGTACTACCGCCTCTGCTACTGGGCGGCGTTCTTGTTCGTAGGTGTCCAGTAGGTCCTTGTGGCCCGTGCCTTTCAGGGTTGCTGCCAGTTTCCAGCCCAGGTTCATGGCGTCTTGGACGCCCAGGTTGAGGCCCTGGCCTCCTGCTGGGAAGTGTGTGTGGGCTGCGTCGCCTGCCAGTAGTACTCGGCCTACGCGGTACTTTGCGGCCAGTCTCGAGTCGTCTCCGAAGCGGGATGCCCAGCGGATCTCTTCGACCTTCGTCTCCGCGCCGTACGTCTTGGTGATCACGTCGCGGACTTCTTCGTCCGTCACCTCCGCTCGGAGGTTTGCCGGGCGGTTCAGGCGGTCTCCGTAGGCCAGGCGGTACAGGTTCGGTTCCGACAGCGGGATCAGGCCCGTGTACTTGCCGATGCCGTCCGTGGTGACGATGTTGCGCATCGACCGCCACTCGCTCTGGGCTCCTGACGGGGTGGCCGCGAAACGGACGTCCGCCACCACTCCGTGGCCGCGGCCGTCGATGCCTTCGAACGGGAGGTTCAGCGCTTTGCGGACCGCGCTTCGGCCGCCGTCGCAGCCCACCAGGTAGGACGCTCGGATTCTCGTCGTGGCTGTGGTGACCGTGACGACCTGTTCGTCCTGGGTGAACTCCTTCAGCTCCTGGCCTCTGAGGACCTTCACGCCCTGCTCGGCCAGCCGCTCCTCCAGGGCCGCCTCCACTTGGGCCTGGGGGATGCCCAGCTGGTACGGGTGGCGCGTGTCCCAGCCGGCGTAGCTCACCGGGATCATCGCGAAGTGGCCTTCGCCCACCGTCGCGAACGACCGCCGCTCCGCCCGGCCCAGCAGGCCGCGCAGGTCCAGCACCTCCGCGGTGCGCGGCTGGAGGTTCAGGGCCTTCGACAACCCCGTCCGCTCCGCCAGGCGCTCCAGCACCACGACGTCCACTCCGGCCAGTGCCAGCTCGTTCGCCAGCATCAGCCCGGTCGGCCCCGCCCCGGCGACGACCACCGCTGTCGTCAGCTCGTCCATGAGATCCCCTTAACAACGTTAAATTGACGTGCCCCGAGGATGCCCTTAACATCGTTAAGCTGTCAAGTTCGGACGCTGAGGAGATCGTGGACATGGCCCTGACCAGGCGGGACATCGCCCGTGCCGGGCTCAAGTTGCTCAACGAGGTCGGCCTGAACGGCCTCACGCTGCGGCTCATCGCGACCGAGCTCGGCGTCAAGGCGCCGGCGCTCTACTGGCACCTGAAGAACAAGCAGGAGCTGCTCGACGAGATGGCGACGCAGATGTACGCCGACGCCGACCGGGAGCCGCCGGAGCCGCTGGGGGAGTGGGAGACCGTCGCCTACCGCGCCCGGGCGGCGCGCCGGATGATGCTGGCCTACCGCGACGGCGGGAAGGTCTTCGCCGGGACCTACCTCGGCGACCTGAGCCTGGTCGGCGAGCACGCGTTCCGCCGGAGCATCGACGCCGGGCTGGACGCGCGGCGGGCGGACCAGGTGCTCTTCACCGTCTACAGCTTCGTCGTCGGGTTCACCATCGAAGAGCAGGCCGTCTACCCGATGCCGGGGCAGCTGGACGAGCGCTACCGGGGTGCGCCCGGCGGCTCCGTGCTCACCGACGTCGACGCGCGGTTCGAGGACGGCCTGGAGATCGTCCTCGGCGGCGCCCGCGGCTGGCTCGGGCTGGCATAACGCCTGGTCAGCGAGTTTTGGGACCCCCCTGTGAACGCCTTGAACGCGCCGTGTAATCTTTCCCAAGTACCACAACGGCGCGGGGTGGAGCAGCTCGGTAGCTCGCTGGGCTCATAACCCAGAGGTCGCAGGTTCAAATCCTGTCCCCGCTACCACCAGGAGGCGCGTTCTCGGGAAACCGGGAACGCGCCTCTTTTTGTCATGTTCGTACGACTTTCGCCGCCGACTTTTCCGTGAAACTGTCGAATCGCTACGAATTCCGCCAGCCGGGCTCTCGTTCCCGATGGTTGCGGTGCGTGTCCACTGTGGGCCAAGCGGGGACGGCCGCCCGGCGAACTCACCTGCCTGGTGGTTGTCACCACCGTCCGGATGCGGCTGGTCGGACCAATGCGTGGTCACCGTGGTAGCGCTGCGTGTCCGGGGTCCACTGTGGACCAGAGCGGATTGGGCCGAACGAGGGGATCTCACTAGCCACAATGGACAGATCCGCTGACCACTGTGGACACAGGCGCGGATAAGTGGGAATGTAGAGGGCGTGTCCGAATTGAATGCAACAGCCGCCGCCCTGCTCGGTCTGCTCCACGACGGTCCCGCCACCGGCGGGCAGCTCGTCGCGGGCGCCGGTGAGCGCTTCGGTGCCTTCTTCAGCGTCACCCGCAGCCAGGTGTACCGGGAGCTCCCGGCGCTGTCCAAGGAAGGTCTCGTCCGGCTCGGCAAGCAGGGCCCGCGCTCCAGTCAGCAGTACCTGATCACCGCCGCCGGCAAGAAGGCCTTCAAGACCTGGCTGACGTCCGAGGCCGGTCCCGACCACCTGCGCAGCCCGCTGATCCTGCGGCTCGTGCACGCCGGTTCGTTGACGGCCAAGCAGCGCGGGTCGCTGCTCGAGTCGGCGCGCACCAGCTACGGCCAGCAGCTCGACGACGCGAAGACGGCCACGAAGTCGGCCGAGGGGCCCTACGAAAAGGCCGTCGCCGAGTTCGCTCAGGCTCAGGCCAAGGCCGCCCTGAAGCTGCTCGACGCCATCCCGTCGGCCTGAGGTTGACCCCGCCCACGACCGGTGCTCGCGACCGGTCGTGGGTTTTGCCGTAACCTCGACAAACGTGAGTGATGAGTTCGACGCGGCATTGAAGGACCTGACCGGCAAGCTGACGCAGATCGAGTCGGTGATGGACCTCGACGCGTTGCGCGCGCAGGTGGCCGACCTGGAGCAGCAGGCTTCGAGCCCCAACCTCTGGGACGACCCCGAAGCGGCGCAGAAGGTGACCAGCCAGCTCTCCCACCGGCAGAGCGAGCTGCGGCGGGTCAACGACCTGCGCCAGCGGCTCGACGACCTGGGCGTGCTGTACGAGCTCGCCGGCGACGAGGGTGACGCCGGCAGCATGGGCGAGGCCGAGGGCGAGCTGACCGAACTGGGCAAGGCCATCGACGGCCTCGAGGTCCGCACCCTGCTCTCCGGCGAGTACGACGACCGCAACGCCGTCGTCACCATCCGCTCCGAGGCCGGCGGCGTCGACGCCGCGGACTTCGCCGAGATGCTGCTCCGGATGTACATGCGCTGGGCCGAGCGCCACGGCTACCCGACCAACGTCTACGACATCTCCTACGCCGAAGAGGCGGGGATCAAGTCGGCGACGTTCACGGTGACCGCCCCCTACGTCTACGGCACCCTCTCGGTCGAGCAGGGTACCCACCGGCTCGTCCGGATCTCGCCGTTCGACAACCAGGGCCGCCGCCAGACGTCGTTCGCGCACGTCGAGGTGCTGCCCGAGGTCGAAGAGGTCGACCACGTCGACATCGCGGAGAAGGACATCCGCGTCGACGTCTACCGCTCGTCCGGCCCCGGCGGCCAGAGCGTCAACACGACCGACTCCGCGGTGCGCATCACGCACCTGCCGACCGGCATCGTCGTCTCCTGCCAGAACGAGAAGTCGCAGCTGCAGAACAAGGCCGCCGCGCTCAAGGTCCTCCAGGCCCGGCTGATGCTGCGCAAGAAGGAAGAAGAGCGCGCCGAGATGGACGCGCTCAAGGACGGCGGCTCCAGCTGGGGCAACCAGATGCGCTCCTACGTGCTGCACCCGTACCAGATGGTCAAGGACCTGCGGACCGAGTTCGAGGTCGGCAACCCGTCCGCGGTGCTCGACGGCGAGATCGACGGGTTCCTCGACGCCGGCATCCGCTGGCGGAAGCAGTCCGCGGCCGTTTAACGGTGCAAGGGGTGTTCGCGTGACCGCTCACCGTGCGCAAACGCCCCTTGCTCCACCCGGGTGGCCCGGGCAACCGGGGCTTCACGAGACCGGTGGGTAGTATGCCGAATCGTGATCCGGCTCGAAGAGGTTTCCAAGGTCTACAAGACCTCGACGCGGCCCGCGCTCGAGCGGGTGTCCGTCGACATCGAAAAGGGTGAGTTCGTCTTCCTGATCGGTCCCTCGGGATCGGGGAAGTCGACCTTCCTCCGGCTGCTGCTGCGCGAAGAGACGCCGAGCAAGGGTCGCGTGGTGGTGTCCAACTTCGACGTCGCCAAGCTGGCCCGCCGCCGGGTTCCCCGCCTGCGGCAGACCATCGGCTGCGTGTTCCAGGACTTCCGCCTGCTGGCCAACAAGACCGTCGCCGAGAACGTCGCGTTCGCCCTCGAGGTCATCGGCAAGCCCGGCCCGACCATCAAGAAGGTCGTCCCCGAGGTGCTGGAGCTCGTCGGCCTCGACGGCAAGGCGGACCGGCTGCCCAACGAGCTCTCCGGTGGTGAGCAACAGCGCGTGGCGATCGCTCGCGCGTTCGTGAACCGGCCGCTGGTGCTGCTCGCCGACGAACCGACCGGGAACCTGGACCCCGACACCAGCCAGGACATCATGCTGCTGCTGGAGCGGATCAACCGCACCGGCACGACCGTCCTGATGGCGACCCACGACCACGGCATCGTCGACTCCATGCGCCGCCGCGTCGTCGAGCTGCAGCTCGGCCGGGTGGTCCGCGACGACGCCCGCGGCGTCTACGGCATCGGCCGCTGACCGCCCACCCCCGCACGCCCCCGACCCCAAGGACCTGCACCCGACATGCGCGCCAGTTTCGTCTTCAGTGAGGTAATCACCGGTCTGCGCCGGAACATCACGATGACCATCGCGATGATGCTGACCACGGCCGTGTCGCTCGCCATGCTCGGCGGCGGCCTGCTGGCCGTGCGGACGATCGACAAGATGAAGTCCAACTTCCTCGCCGACGTCGAGGTTTCGGTCTACCTCACCGACGACATCAGCGCGAACGACAAGAACTGCACCCAGTCGCTGTGCGAGTCGCTGCGCTCGGACCTGCAGGGCAACGACGGCGTCGAGTCGGTCGTGTTCGAGAACCGCGACCAGGCCTACGACCGGTTCAGGAAGATCTTCGAGAGCCAGCCCGAGCTGGTCGCCCTCACCGGCCCCGCTTCGCTGCCCGCTTCGCTGCACGTGAAGCTGAAGGACCCGGACCGCAGCGAGTCGATCGTGCAGGCCTACAGCACCAAACCGGGCGTGCGGAAGGTCGACGACCAGAAGAAGTTCCTCGACCGCGTGTTCAACGCCTTCAACGGCGTCCGGAACATGGCCTTCGGCGCGGCGCTCATCATGGCCATCGCCGCCCTGCTGCTGATCGCCAACACGATCCAGGTGTCCGCGTTCACGCGGCGCACGGAGGTCGGCATCATGCGGCTCGTCGGCGCGACGCGGTGGTACACGCAGCTGCCGTTCCTCCTGGAGGCGGTGGTCGCCGGCGCGGTCGGCGCGATCCTCGGGATCATCATGCTGATCATCACCAAGGCCGGCTTCCTGGACTCGGTGTTCACCGGCGACGTGTTCCCGAAGATCACCATGCTGGAACTGCTGTTCCCGGTCGCGCCGATCCTGCTCGGGGTGTCCGTGCTGATCTCCGCTCTCACCGGTTACGTGACGCTGCGCCTGTACGTCCGGCACTAGCGCGTCCGTCCGAAAAGGCAGCTGCTTGTTGCCCAGGTCATCACGTAGAGTGGTCGTATGCCCAAGGAACTTGGCCAGAAGGTGATCGTGTCGAACCGCAAGGCTCGGCACGATTACTCCATCCTCGACACCTACGAGTGCGGTCTCGTGCTCGTCGGGACCGAGGTCAAGAGCCTGCGCGAGGGCAAGGCGTCGCTGGCCGACGCGTTCGCGACCGTCGACGACGGCGAGGTCTGGCTGCGCAACGTGCACATCCCGGAGTACACGCAAGGCACGTGGACCAACCACACGCCGCGACGCACCCGGAAGCTGCTGCTGCACCGCCGCGAGATCGAGAAGCTCATCGGCAAGACCAAGGAGAGCGGGCTCTCGCTGGTGCCGCTGTCGATGTACTTCAAGGACGGCAAGGTCAAGGTCGAGATCGCCCTCGCGAAGGGCAAGAAGGCCTACGACAAGCGGCAAACGCTCGCCAAGCGGGACGCGGAACGGGACATCAGCAAGGCCATGGGCCGCGCGCTGAAGGGCCGGTTCACGGAGTGACGGCCGGGCCCGCCGACGACGCCGACGTCGCCCGCTGGACGGCGTCGCTCGGCCTGCCGGGCCTGGTCGACCTGCACGTCCACTTCCTGCCGAAACCGGTGATGGACAAGGTCTGGGCGTACTTCGACCGGGCCACGACGCACTACGGCACCGAGTGGCCGGTGCACTACCGCACCGACGAGCAGGACCGGATCGCCACCCTGAAGACGCTGGGGGTCCAGCGGTTCGCGCCGCTGGTCTACCCGCACAAGCCGGGGATGGCGCAGTGGCTGACGGAGTGGGCGCTCGAGTTCGCGTCGCGCGTGCCGGACGCGGTGCCGACCGGCACGTTCTACCCGGAGCCGGGCGCGGGGTCCGCTGTGGACGGTGCGTTGCGGGCGGGTGCACAGGTGTTCAAGGCGCACGTGCAGGTCGGCGCGTACGACCCGCGTGACGAGCACCTGACGCCGGTGTGGGGCGCGCTGGCCGACGCGGGCGTGCCGGTGGTCGTCCACTGTGGACACGGTCCGTTGCGGGGCGACTTCACCGGGTTGCAGGTCTTCGAAGAGGTCTTGGCCCGGCACCCGCGGCTGACGGCGGTGCTCGCGCACGCGGCGATGCCGGAGTTCGGCGCCGCGTTCGAGCTGCTCGCCAAGTACCCGCGGGTGCACCTCGACACCACGATGGTCGGCGTGCCGTTCGCCCAGGCGATGTCGCCGCTGCCAGCGGACTGGACGTCGCGGCTGGCGGACGTCGCCGACCGCGTGGTGCTGGGCACCGACTTCCCGAACATCCCGTACTCCTACGCGACCCAGCTGCAGGCGATCGCCGGCTGGGCGGCCGACGATCGCCTGGGGGAGCCGTTCCTGCGGGCCGTACTCCACGACACCCCGCTGCGCCTGCTCAACGCCTAAAGCCGTGAAGGCCTCCTTACCGGCTCTTATGGCCGGGAAGGAGGCCTTCACGGCTTTGGCCTCAGTGCCTGATGGTCGCCTGTTCGCTGACGGCGACCGCGCGGCCCAGCAGGCGGGTGCCCAGGTCCGTCGCCGGGATGTGCTTGCCCGCCAAGAGGAAGCCGGCCGTCGCGAGCAGCACCCACGGCACCGGGCCGTGCACGATGCCGTCCGACAGCGGCGCGAAACCGTGGGCGGCGAGGCCGAGCAGGCCACCCGACACCATCAGCCCGGCCACGATCAGCTGCGGCAGCTTCGCCGTCACCGCGACCGTGTCGCGCTGGGTCTCGAAGTGGGCGAACAGCCGCAGCAGGCCCAGCAGCACCATGCCGCACACCGCGAACCACGCGGGCGCCATGACCAGCCAGAGCACCGTGCCCGGCGCCGGGGTTTCGTAGCCGAGGCCGTACACCGTCACGCCCGCCACCACGATCAGCGCCGGCATGTGCCACAGGTAGACGGTCATGAACCGCGCACCGAGCCAGCTGAGCGCGGTGCCGACGCCCGGCCGCTCGGCGAGCGCGTTGAGCTGCGGGCGGAAGGCGAGCAGCAGGCCGATCTGGCCGACGGCGAGGAACGCGAGCAGCACGGTCGGCGGGCTCATGTTCGACACCGGCGCACCCGGCATGCCGATCATGCTGGCCGGGTACGGGCCGAACGCGACCATCAGCGCGGTGACGCCGAAGCCGGCGGCGGACAGCGTCAGCGCGCCGCGGCGGGTCAGCGAACCGAGCCGGCCTTCGACGTAGTGGAAGCCGAGCTGGTGCACCGCGACCCAGACGAAGATCGCGTTGGCGTAACCGATGTAGCCGAGGTCGTTGAAGCGCGCGACGTCGACGAGCACGCCCGCCACCGCCATCACCAGCGGCACCTTGAGGCCCCAGCGGCGGTGCGCGGCGACCATCACCGGCGTGAGCAGCACGACCAGTACGTACACCGCGAGGAACCACAGCAGCTGCGCGGCGATCGCGCTGGCGACCTGCAACGGCTGCGGCGGGATGCCCAGGCCGCGCAGGAAGTCCGGCACGACCAGCCAGACGGCCAGCAGCGGCAGCACCGGCACCATCAGGCGCCGGATCCGCGCGGCGAGCCACTGGCGCGGGGAGTCCGCGCGGCGCAGCGAGATGAGGTTGGCGGCGCCCCCGGCAAAGAAGACCAGCGGCATCACCTGCGACAGCCAGGTGACGACCCACCAGCCCGGCGTCGCCAGCGCGTTGCCGGTGGCGAGCTGCCCGCCGGAGTAGGAGAGCACCGGCATGACCCAGTGCTGGGCGATGACGGCGAGGATGGCCCCCGCCCGGACGACGTCGAGAAACCTGTCCCGGCCGCCTCGTGCGACCCCCTGGCTTGTCTGCATGCAGTAGAGCTTGGCCGCTTCGACCTGCTGGAACAGCGGTGCTGACCGCCCTCTTCGGGGTCCTGTTCACCCCCAGCCGGAGCGGGGGTTGTCCCTACCGCCGGACGGCTCAGGACTCCCGGATGCCGTCGGGTTCGGCCTCACTGCGCGACGACGCGGCGACCCGGTACTCCCAGCCGTCCTCGGTGAGGCCGAGCTCGTAGCGCGTCTCGATCTTCGGGCCGTCGTGGAGGTGGATGTGCTTGATGACGGCGCCGGGCACGGGCTCGGTTTCCCCGAGCTCCTGGACCCGGCCGTCGAGCGGACCGCCGAAGAAGCGGACGCAGCGGGTTTCGTCGGACATCCGCGCACTCCTCTCGTCGGCGGGTCCGCTCATGGTAGGTGAGGGGACTCGAGGACGCCGCCGTCAGAACGGGTGACCCAGCGTCCACCTTACGGGACTTTTGGTCACTGAACGTCCACTCAACGGCCGAGATAGGTGAGGACAGCACGAACGCGACGGTGCTCCTCCGCGCTCGCCTCCAAGCCGAGTTTCGAGAAGATGTTGCCGATGTGCTTCTCCACCGCGCCGTGCGACACCACGAGCGAGTTCGCGATCGCCGTGTTCGACAGGCCCTGGGCCATCAGGCCGAGCACCTCGGACTCGCGCGCGGTCAGGGCGTCCAGCGGGTTGCGGCGGCCGCGGGCCATCAGCTGGGCGATGACGTCCGGGTCGATCGCCGTGCCGCCGTTCGCCACCCGGCGGACCGCGTCCAGGAAGTCCGCGACGTCCGCCACGCGCTCCTTCAGCAGGTAGCCGACGCCGCCGGCGCCGCCCGAGAGCAGCTCGACCGCGTACGACTCCTCGACGTACTGCGAGAGCACCAGCACCGGGAGGCCCGGCACCTCCTTGCGGGCCGCGAGGGCGGCGCGCAGGCCCTCGTCGGTGAACGTCGGGGGCATCCGGACGTCGACTATGGCCAGGTCAGGACGGTGTTCCAGGACCGCGCCCAGCAGCTCGTCGCCGTTGTCGACGGCCGCCACCGTCTCGATGCCCTCGTCGGCGAGCAGGCGGGTGACCCCGGCCCGCAGCAGCACGGCGTCCTCGGCGATCACTACCCGCATCCGGCCCCCAGGTTCTCCGATGATCGGGGCCCAGCCTATTCACCATTCACAGGGGAGGTCAGCCCGGATCACGGTCGGCCCGCCGACCGGGCTGACGACGGTGATCACGCCGTCGATCGTCGCGGCGCGGTCGGCCAGACCGGCCAGCCCGCCGCCGGGCCGCATCTCGGCGCCGCCGTGGCCGTTGTCGGTGATCTCGACGACGACGTGCGCGTCGTCGCGCCACACCTTCACCTCGGCCTCCTTCGCGCCGGAGTGCTTCGCGATGTTCGTCAGCGTCTCGCCGACGATGAAGTACGCCGTCGTCTCCACCGCCGCCGGCGGCCGCGGCTCCACGTTCACCGTGACGTCCACCGGGATCGGCGACTTCGCCGCCTGCGCCGACAGCGCCGCGTCCAGGCCGCGGTCGCCCAGCACCGCCGGGTAGATCCCGCGGGCCAGGTCACGCAGCTCCGACACCGCGAGCTTCGCGTCCGCGTGCGCCTCGTCGATCAGCTCCCGCACGCCCTCGGGATCGTGGTCGAACTTCGACTTCGCGCGGCCCAGGCTCATCGCGACGGCCACCAGCCGCTGCTGCGCGCCGTCGTGCAGGTCACGCTCGATGCGGCGGCGCTCCGCCTCGGCCGCGTCGACACCCCGGGCCCGTGAAGCCTGCAGCCGCTCGGCCTTCTGCTCCAGCCGCTTCGTGCGGTTCGGGCCCAGCAACGCGATCGCCAGCTCCCCGTGCAGCCAGCCCAGCCACGGCGTCACCCAGATCGCCATCGGCAGCAGCACGATCGACGCGATGGCGATCGCGAACTCCACGCACGCCAGCGGGAACGCCGCCATCAGGTACGCCAGGTCCCGCCACGTCGTCGGGTCGCTCAGCCGGATCAGCCACCGCCGCAGCACCGGCTCGCCGTCGTAGGCCCGCCGCTCCACCGGCGGCAACGGCACCCGCAGCATCCGCCCGGCCCAGCCGCGCTCCCGATCCGCCGACCAGCGGATGAAGCTCGTCGTCGCCAGCAGGATCGGGAACCCGACCCACACCACCGCCGTGCCGACCCCCACCGAGATCCCCGTGACGATCAGCACGAACTGCAGGAGCCGGAAGACGAAGCTCAGGAGCATGTACCCGATCGTGCGAGCCGGGTGCGGCCGCGGGTGCTCGAGCTGGCGTTGCTCCGGCGTCATCCCGCCACCAGGTGCTTCTCTTCGGCTTCTTCCCACCAGCGCTCCATCCGACGGCGCTGGGCCACGGTCGGGCCGAGCAGCGCGTTCGTGAGCCGGGCGTGCGTCCCCGCCAGCGCCTTCGTCAGCGCCACGGACAACGCGATGAACAGCACCCCCAGCGCTGCCCACGGTAGCGCCTCCACCGTCGAGTCCACGGTCAGCCACCGCAGGTCGTCCGACGGGAAGTAGTACGCCCCACCCGGCAGCCACCGGAAGTAGATCGGCAGCCCCGCCAGCGCCAGGCTCGTCGACCAGAACGCCGTCACCAGCGTGAACTCGATCAGCCCGAGCGGGAACAACACGAAGAAGTACAGCAGGTCCCGCCACGTCGACAGGTCCTTCAGCCGCGCCTTCCAGCGCAGGCTCTGCTTCCCCGCCGGCAACGGCAGGTACGGCAGATCGATGTACCGGTCGAGCAGCGCGTAGACCCGCGCCCGCTCCATCCGCGCCGCGCCCCGGACCCCCAGCACCAGCAACGCGAGCAGCGGCACCCCCACCCACACCACGACCGTCCCCAGCCCGGCCGCCGTCAACGACGTCAAGACCGTGAACGCCGCCACCCCCAACGGCAGGTTCATCAGCAGGAAAACCACCGAACCGCCGAACGGCGGATCCCGCCTCTCGCTAGCCATGACCTGGCTCCCTTCAGTCCCACGATGCCCCCAAGCATCGTTCGCCGGACCGCCGGCCGACATGGTGCGCGCGGGCATCCCGCCGGTAGGGCTGGCCCTACCCCGCCCTGGACTAAAGGGCTGGCGCCACGCGTTATGCTGTACGGGTTGTGTCCCACCAAGGGGGTGAACGGTTTCGACTTTGGACGTTGAGCCAGGAGAAGCGTGCCGGTGCAGGCGAGAGACCACCGTAAGCGTCATCGCAATCGAATAAGCGCCGATTCCAATCAGCGCGAGTACGCCCTCGCCGCCTGAGCGAGTGCGTCTCTGTCGGCCCGGGTGTGCCTCCGACCCGGGTACCGGCATCAGCTAGGAGGCTCAGCGGCAGTCCCGGCCACGGGGACCTGCCGTGAAGCAAACAGTGGCTGGGCCCGTCACTTCAGCTTGTTCGCGTGATTGAAGGGGCCGAGTAGAGACGAAGCGGACTGCGCACGGAGAAGTCCTGTCGATACGCCAGAGGACCCGGGTTCAATTCCCGGCACCTCCACCTTCGAGAAGGCCCTCGCTCCTTCGGAGCTTGGGCCTTCTCTTCGGTTTCGTCCATTGTCTCTGGGGGTCGGACCCCCAGACCCCCGCCAAGGGGCTCCGCCCCCTGGACCCCCCTGGGGCTGCCGCCCCTTGCCCCTGCCGCCGCGGCTGGCCCGGGTGTGTTGGTGCGCCTGTCTGGTGGTCCCAGGAGTCTTGGACGTTCCGTCTGGCTTCGCTGGGTGTCTTGGAACGCCCGTCTTGCTTCGCTGGGGGTCTTGGACGTCCCGTCTGGCTGCGCTGGAGGTCTTGGAGCTCCCGTCTGGCTGCGCTGGGAGTCTTGGAACGCCCGTCTTGCTTCGCTGGGCGGCTTGGGGCCTGTCTGGTTTGCTGGGTCTTGGGGCGGCTGTCTTGCTGTGCGGCGGTCTTGGGGTGTTCGGCGTGCTGCGCTGGGAGTCTCGTAGCGCCTGTTTGGCTTTGCTGGGTTTCTTGGTTTGCCCGCCTCGCTGTCTGGTGTGCTGTCCGGGCGTGTGGTGGTTGCGCTGGGTGTGTGGGTGTTTGCCTGTGGTTCTGGTGGGGGTGTGGGGGGCCGTTCTTGTGGGTGTGTCGGGGCTCAGGTTGTCGTGTTGGAGCGTTTACTGTGGGTGCTGTGGGGGACCTCCTTGTGGGTGATTTCACTCGGGGTGTCATGCTGTAGGTCGACGAAGGTTGTGGGTTCCGGTCGAGTCTCGGCCGGGGATGCCCGTGCCGGAAGTAGGTGCCAGATGACCTGGGCCCGATCCAATGGCAGCTCCACCGCCAACGACGAAGACAGCCGGATGGGTGTTATCCGGGCTGAGGAAGCCGAACGGCTTGCCGAGCAGAACGACAAAGCCGTCATCACCGTTGCCGGGCATTCCTCGGACGTCACCGAGTGTGCCGAACTGCTCGCCATGTTGGGGCTTGATGCCTCTTCCGGGCGGCGCCGATTCGTCCGCGCCTCATAACTTCCCGCTAGACCAGGTCCGCTACGTGGACCACCTTGTTCCTGCCCGTGGCTTTCGCGTGGTAGAGAGCGGTGTCCGCGGCGTCCAGGAGTCGTTGTAACGCCGTTCCCGCTGTGGGGTACGCGGCTATGCCTATCGATACCGACAGGCCCGTGACCCGCAGCTTGCCCACCGGGACTGTCAGTGCGCTGATCGCGCGGCGGATTCGCTCGGCCACCGCGCTGATGTCCGGGTGGGCTATCCCGGGCAGCAGCACGACGAACTCCTCGCCGCCGAAGCGGCCCACCGCGTCGCCGCGGCCTCGCACCGCCGCGATGATCGCTTCGGCCACCGCTTTGAGCACCGCGTCACCGGCCAGGTGGCCGTACGTGTCGTTGACCTGCTTGAAGTGGTCCAGGTCCAGCATCAACAGGCCGAACGTGCCGCGCTGGCGGGCCGCGCCGGCCAGCGTGCGCTCGGCCTGGGCGTGCCAGCCGCTCGTGTTGTACAGGCCCGTCTTGTCGTCCCGGTGGGCCGCCACCTCCAGCTGTCTCACCAGGACGGTGCGGTGCAGCAACAGCAGCGGGGGCAGGACCAGGACCACCAGGCCCGGCAGCATCGCGACCACCACCGCGTTCAACGCGCCCAGGCACAGCGTGGCCACCTCCAGGCCGTTGTCGGCCCACGTGCCGAACAGTGCCTCCGGCGTCCGGCCGATCTCCCGGCGCGCCGGGAGCACCAGCAGCGCGTTGACCACGAAGAACGTCGCGCCTGCTCCTGCTACCGCGAAGGTGCCCGGCCACGGGTGGCTCGTCGCCGAGCGGACGTCGTCGAGGCCGGCCAGACAGAGCACACCCTGGGCCGCGTAGCAGGACAGCAGGATGATCGCGGCGTTGCTGATCGTCCGGGACGCCGGGACGCGCTGCAGGCGGTACCAGCTGCGCAGCGCCAGGTGCAGGTACAAGCCGCCGACCAGCACCGCGAGCAGCAGCGGCGGCAACAGCAGGACTCCGGCGAACGTCCAGACCGACGTCATGTTGATGTGCGGCGTGCCCGAGACGCGGCGGCGGATGCGCTCGACCCGGCGGCCCGTCTCCGACTGCAGGACGCCGAGGGCCAGCAGGACCCCGAGGATCGCCAGCGTGCGGCGATCGACTTCGATGGGCGACGGCTTCAGCGTCAGCACCACCGCCAGTACCTCGCTGACCAGGCAGTACGTGACTACGCGCGGGCCTTGCCGCCACAGCGCCCAGCGCCGTGGCGAGACGAAGACGTCACGAAAGCGTGGCACAACGCGCGATGCTCCACCGCCGCTCCGCATACTCATGGTGTCCGCCCGGTAACGCAGGCGGTACGGGCCGAGCCGGCGAAAGGAGGCGCGCCATGTGCGGTCGCGACAACTGATGTCATCGCTCTCCCTCCGAGTCCAGCAGTCTGACCCGGCGCCACGCTCGCGCGATCGGCACGGCCACGGCGGCCCCCGCCGCGCCGGCCACCGCGATGGTGTGCGCCGGGCTCAGCACGTCGGCCAGCACACCGGCGGCCGCCGCGCCCACCCCTTGCACGGTGATCAGGCCCGCGGAGTTCACACCGGCGCACTGCGCGCGGTGCTCGTCCGGCACCCGCCGCATGAACGAGACCGTGCCCTGGATGTTGTAGCCGGTCGCCAGTAGCCCGGACGCGGCCAGCAGCACCACCGCCGGCACGAGCCCCGGCCGGACGACGAACACGATCAGCGGCAGCCCGGCCGCGATCCCCAGCCAGCCGAGCACGCGGACCAGTGTCGCTTCCGGGATCCACTTGCCGAAGACGAACCCGCCGAGCACGCTGCCCGCCGGGTCCGCGGCCATGATCAGCCCGACGAGCGTCGCGCCCGCGCCGATGCCCGCCGCGTACGGCGCGGCCAGCGCCTCCGGGACGATGTAGAAGCCGGCCAGCCAGTTGAGCGCGACCAGCGTCCGCAGCGCCGGATCGTGCCAGATCAGCCGGGCGCCGGCCGTCGTCGACGCCAGCCAGGCGCGGCCACCGGACGTCGTCGTCGCGGCCACGGCCGGCCGCCGTCGCACGCCGGAGGCCAGCAGCGCGGCCGACAGCAGGAACGTCACGGCGTCCAGGGCCAGGGCGGCCGTCGGGGCGAGAGCCGCGATCAGCAGCCCGCCGCCGGCGAACCCGGCCAGCTGGGCGCCCTGGATCGTGACGTTCCTCAGAGCCATCCCGACGAGGTAGCGCTCGCCTGCGAGCACCGAAGGCAGCAGCGCCTGCTGTGCCGCCTTGAACGGCCCGCCGAGCGCGGTCATCACCGCGACCAGCACGCACAGCACCCACAGCGGGACGCCGGGGATCGCGATGACGGCGACCAGCGCGGCCCGCGCCAGGTCGGACCCGATCATCACGTCGCGACGCGGCCACCGGTCGCCCGCGCCGGCCAGCAGTACCCCGCCGAGCAGCGACGGGACGTAGGTGAGCGCGTAGGTCAGGCCGGTCAGCGCGGCCGAGTCGGTCCGCTGGAACACCAAGACGGCGAGCGCGACGCGGGCGAGCTGGTCACCGCAGATGGACAGCAGCTCGGCGGCCCACATCGCCCGGAACTCGGCGACGGCCAGGACCGCGCCGAAGCCCACCCGGGTCACCATCGGTGCCCCGGCTGCCACGATGCCACGCCGTCGTCCATCGCCGGTTCCCCTCGTGCCCCCACGACCGGTGTCCTCTTGCGCAACCACGGTAATCACCGAGCGGAGCGGAATCGAGGCGTTCGGTGACAGTTGCCCCGATCGCACCAGCCGGGACGCCGCCGGGTGGAGGTCAGCCCGGGTGGCCGCCGATGCGGGTGGTCAGTTCGGCTGCCGTTGCCGCTACCTCCGCCGCCAGTTCCGGCCACGTCTCTTCGCACGGCTCTGACGTGCAGTGGTGCCGCAACGTCACGCTGATCGCGGCCAGTGGGCGGGCGCCGTGGTCGAAGACCGGGCTGGCCACCGAGGCGAAACCCGCCGTGACGTGGCCGTCTTCGATCGACCAGCCCAGGCGGCGTTCCGCGGTGAGCGTGCGGCGCAGTTCGGCCAGGGTGGCCGGGCCGCGGCCGGTGCGGCGGACGAACGTCGAGGCCGACGGGAACAGCGCGCGGACGTGCGGGGCGGGCAGGTGCCGGAGGATCGCGCGGCCGGACGCCGTCAGCTGGGCCGGCAGGCGGACGCCGACCTCCGTCACCAGCGTCTCCGGGCGGGCCGGGCGCTCCTTGATCAGGTACAGCGACTCGTTGCCGTGCAGGACGCCGAGGTGCGCGGTGTGCCCGGCGCGGTCGACGAGCTTGCGCAGCAACGGCCCGGCGAGCCGTTCCAGGGGGTCGTGGCGCAGGTACGCCGAGCCCAGCTCGAACGCCGCGATGCCCAGGCCGTACCGGCGTTCCGCGGGCAGGTGCACGACAAAACCGGCGGCCTCCAGCTCGTTGAGCAGGTGGTAGGTCGTCGAGCGGGGGAGGCCGGCCTCGCGGGCGATCGCCGACGCCGTGACCGGGCCGGGGCGCGTCGCCAGCAGCCGCAGCACCGCCAGCCCGCGCCGCAGCGCCGGGACCTCGCTGCTCTCGCCCATGCCCCGAGCCTAATGTCTGGGATCCCAGACGGAACCACCCCGTGGGGCATCCCACCAGCGGGAAAGACGCTGTCCAATGGGCCCATGCCGGAAAAAGTGCTCCTGGGTGCGGAACCCATGACCGCCGCCCAGGTCGTCGACGTCGTCCGCGGCCACGCGCCGGTCGGGCTCACGGACGCGGCCGAGAAGAACCTCGCCGCGACCCGCCAGCACATCGAGGACCTCGCCCACGCCGTCACGCCCACCTACGGCGTCTCGACCGGCTTCGGCGCGCTGGCCACCCGCCACATCCCCGTCGAGAGCCGGACCGCGCTGCAGCGCAGCCTGATCCGCTCGCACGCCGCCGGCGCCGGGCCGGCCGTCGAGACCGAGGTCGTCCGCGGGCTGATGCTGCTGCGGCTGCGGACCCTCGCCAGCGGCTACACCGGCGTCCGCCCGGGTACCGCGCAAACGCTTGCGGCCCTGCTCAACGCCGGGATCACGCCGATCGTCCACGAGTACGGTTCCCTCGGCTGCTCCGGCGACCTCGCGCCGCTGGCCGCCGTCGCGCTGGCGCTGATGGGGGAGGGCGACGTCGAGTACCGCGGTGCGGTCGTGCCGGCCGGCGAAGCGCTCAAGCACGCCGGGATCGAGCCGGTCGTGCTCGCCGAGAAGGAGGGCCTGGCTCTCACCAACGGCACCGACGGCATGCTCGGCATGCTCCTGCTCGCCGCCGCCGACCTGCACCGGCTCTTCGACATCGCCGACCTCACCGCCGCGATGAGCGTCGAGGCGCTGCTGGGCACCGATCGCGCGTTCGCGGCCGAACTGCAGGCGCTGCGCCCGCACCCCGGCCAGGCGTTGAGCGCCGCGCGGATGTGGCACGCGCTGCAGGGCTCGAAGATCGTCGAGAGCCACCGCGGCCCGGACTGCAACCGCGTCCAGGACGCCTATTCGCTGCGTTGCGCCCCGCAGGTCCACGGCGCCGCGCGCGACAGCCTCACGCACGCCGAACTCGTCGCCGAGCGGGAGCTCGCGTCCGCTGTGGACAATCCGGTCGTGCTGGCCGACGGCCGTGTCGAGTCCAACGGCAACTTCCACGGCGCGCCCGTGGCGTACGTGCTGGACTTCCTCGCCATCCCGATCGCCGACCTGGCCAGCATCGCCGAGCGCCGCACCGACCGGATGCTCGACAAGGCCCGCTCGCACGGCCTGCCGCCGTTCCTCGCGTACGACCCCGGCGTCGACTCCGGGCACATGATCGCCCAGTACACGCAGGCCGCGATCGTCAGCGAGCTCAAGCGGCTCGCGGTCCCGGCGTCGGTCGACTCGATCCCGAGCAGCGCCATGCAGGAGGACCACGTCTCCATGGGCTGGTCGGCCGCGCGGAAGCTGCGCAAGGCCGTCGACGGCCTGACGACCGTGCTCGCCATCGAGCTGCTGACGGCCGCCCGGGCGCTCGACTTCCGGGCGCCGCTCGAGCCGTCGCCGGTCACCGGCCGCGTCCGGGACCTGCTCCGCACCAAGGTCGAGGGCCCCGGCCCCGACCGGCACCTGGCGCCCGAGATCGCGGCCGCCGAAGAACTCGTCCGCTCCGGCGCCGTCCTCGACGCCGCCCGTCTCGGGTCGTGAGTGCGTAACAGTGTTCTAACACTGTTACGCACTCACGACCGCCTACCTGGAGGTCTGATGACCAGCACGTCCCGTGTCATCCGTGCCGCCCGCGGCACCCAGCTGACCGCGAAGTCGTGGCAGACCGAAGCCGCGCTGCGGATGTTCCACAACAACCTCGACCCCGACGTCGCCGAGCGGCCCGAGGACCTGGTCGTCTACGGCGGCACCGGCAAGGCCGCCCGCAACTGGGCCAGCTTCGACGCGATCACCCGCGAACTGACCACTTTGGACGTCGACGAGACGCTGCTCGTCCAGTCCGGCAAGCCGGTCGGCGTGTTCCGCACGCACGAGTGGGCGCCGCGCGTGCTCATCGCGAACTCGAACCTGGTCGGCGACTGGGCCACCTGGCCCGAGTTCCGCCGCCTCGAGCAGCAGGGCCTCACGATGTACGGCCAGATGACGGCCGGCTCGTGGATCTACATCGGCACCCAGGGCATCCTCCAGGGCACCTACGAAACCTTCGCCGCCGTCGCGAAGAAGAAGTTCGGCGGGTCCCTGAAGGGCACGCTCACCGTAACCGCCGGCCTCGGCGGCATGGGTGGCGCGCAGCCGCTCGCCGTCACCATGAACGACGGCGTCGCGCTGGTCATCGAGTGCGACCCGCAGCGCGCGCACCGCCGCGTCGAGACGCGTTACCTGGACGAGGTCGCCGACGACCTCGACGACGCGATCGCCCGCGTCACCAAAGCGAAGCGCGAGAAGCGGCCGCTGTCGGTGGGTGTCGTCGGCAACGCCGCCGAGGTGCTGCCGGAGCTGCTGCGCCGCGGCGTCGAGGTGGACATCGTCACCGACCAGACGTCCGCGCACGACCCGCTGTCGTACCTGCCCAAGGGTGTCGACGTCGCCGACTGGCACGACTACGCGGCCAAGAAGCCCGACGAGTTCACCGACCGCGCGCGCGAGTCGATGGCCGAGCACGTCGAGGCCATGCTGGGCTTCCTCGACAAGGGTGTGGAGGTCTTCGACTACGGCAACTCGCTGCGCGGTGAGGCGAAGCTCGGCGGCTGCGAGCGCGCGTTCGACTTCCCCGGGTTCGTGCCTGCCTACATCCGCCCGCTGTTCTGCGAGGGCAACGGCCCGTTCCGCTGGGCGGCCCTGTCCGGTGACCCCGAGGACATCGCGGCGACCGACCGCGCGATGCTGGAGCTGTTCCCGGAGAACGAATCCCTGGCCCGCTGGATCAAGCTGGCCGGCGAGCGCGTGGCGTTCCAGGGGCTGCCGGCGCGGATCTGCTGGCTCGGGTACGGCGAGCGGCACCTGGCCGGCCTGCGGTTCAACGAGATGGTCGCCAGCGGCGAGCTGAAGGCCCCGGTCGTCATCGGCCGCGACCACCTCGACTCCGGCAGCGTCGCCTCGCCGTACCGCGAGACCGAGGGCATGGCCGACGGCTCCGACGCGATCGCCGACTGGCCGCTGCTGAACGCGCTGGTCAACACGTCGTCCGGCGCCAGCTGGGTGTCGATCCACCACGGCGGTGGCGTCGGCATGGGCCGCTCGATCCACGCGGGCCAGGTCAGCGTGGCCGACGGGACGGCCCTGGCCGCGCAGAAGCTGGAGCGCGTGCTCACCAACGACCCGGGAATGGGCGTCATCCGGCACGTCGACGCCGGTTACGATCGCGCGGCCGACGTCGCCGACGAGCGGGGCGTGCGGGTGCCGATGCAGGGGGATGCGTGACCGCTTCTGGTTTCCTGGCCGAGATCGACGACGTCGGACGCGACCCGAAGCGCGGCGGTTACTCCCGCCACGCCTTCGACGCGCCGGAGCACGACCTGCGTGAGTGGTTCGTCGACCGCGCGCTGGGGCTCGAGCTGGACGTCGAGACCGACCGCAACGGCAACATCTGGGCCTGGTGGGGGCCGCCGGGACGCAACGCCGTCGTCACCGGCAGCCACCTCGACTCGGTGCCCGGCGGCGGCGCGTTCGACGGCCCGCTCGGCGTCGCGAGCGCCCTCTCCGCCGTGGAAACCTTGCGGGCCAAGGGTTTTCGGCCGCGCAAGCCGCTCGCCGTCGTCGTGTTCGCCGAGGAGGAGGGCGGCCGGTTCGGCGTTCCGTGCCTCGGCTCGCGGCTGCTCACCGGCACCATCGACGCCGACAAGGCGCGTGGCTTGCGGGACGCCGACGGCGTCACGTTCGCCGAAGCGGCCAAGAAGGCCGGGATCGACCCGGCGCGGATGGGGCCGGACGAAGAGCGGCTCGACCGGATCGGGCGGTTCCTCGAACTGCATGTCGAGCAGGGACGCGGGCTGATCGACCTCGGCGCGCCGGTGGCCGTCGGCAGCACCGTGATCGCGCACGGCCGGTGGCGGTTCTCCTTCGAGGGACAGGGAAACCACGCCGGAGCGACCCTGCTGGCCGACCGCGCGGACCCGATGCTGCCCGCCGCCGCGACGGTCACCGCCGTCCGCCGGCTCGCCTCGGGCGTGCCGGACGCGCGCGCGACCGTCGGCCGGCTGGTGCCGACACCCGGCGGCACCAACGTCATCGCGTCCACAGTGGACCTGTGGCTCGACGCGCGGGTGCCCGGCGAGGGCACCCCGGGGCTGGTCGCCGAGATCAGCCGTGCGGCGTCGGCCGCGGCGGCGGAAGAGGGCTGCCAGGTCAGGGTGACGCGCGAGTCGTACTCCGGTGACGTCGTGTTCGACGACGCGCTGCGCCGGGACCTCGGCGGCTGGCTGGGCGGCGTGCCGGAGCTGCCGACCGGCGCCGGCCACGACGCGGCGATCCTCGCCGGGTTCGTCCCGGCCGGGATGCTCTACGTGCGCAACCCGACCGGCATCAGCCACTCGCCGGAGGAGTTCGCCGAGGCCGCCGACGTCGAGGCGGGCGCGCAGGCCCTGGCCACCGCGCTGGAGCAGCTGACGCGATGACGTACTGGTGCGAGCAGGCGTGGCTGTCCGGCGGGATCGCCCGCGGGGTGCGGATCGATGTCGCCGACGGGCGGATCACCGGCGTCACGCCGGACTCGCCGCGCACTGGAACCGTCCTGAATGGACTGACCTTGCCCGGGTTCGCGAACGGGCACTCGCACGCGTTCCACCGGGCGTTGCGCGGCCGGACACACCACGAGCGTGGCACCTTCTGGACGTGGCGTGCGCGGATGTACGCGCTCGCGTCGCGGCTCGATCCGGACTCGTACTACCGGCTGGCCCGCGGGGTCTACGCCGAGATGGTCCTGGGCGGCTACACGAGCGTCGGCGAGTTCCACTACCTGCACCACGCGCCCGGTGGCACGCCGTACGCGTCGCCGAACGCCATGGGGGAGGCGTTGCGGGAAGCCGCGCGGGACGCCGGGATCCGGCTTACCCTGCTCGACACGTGCTACCTCGCCGGGGGCATCGGCGTCGCGCCGGACGAGGTTCAGCAGCGGTTCTCCGACGGCTCGGCTTCGCGGTGGGCTGAACGGGTCGCCTCGCTGAAAGAGGACGACCTGTTCCGCGTCGGCGCGGCCATTCATTCCGTGCGCGCGGTTCCGGCCGATCAGCTGTCGCTTGTGGACAGTGCTCGCGTGGTCCACATCCACCTCTCCGAGCAGCGCGCCGAGAACGAGCAGTGCCTGGCCGCCTACGGTCGCACCCCGGCGGAACTCCTCGACGACCACGGCGTGCTGACCGATCGCCTGGTCGCCGTGCACGCCACGCACCTGACGACGTCCGACATCGACCGGCTCGGCGCCGCTCGCGCGGGGGCGTGCTTCTGCCCGACCACCGAACGCGATCTCGGCGACGGCATCGGCCCGGCCCGCGCGCTGCGGGACGCGGGCGTGCGGCTGAGCGTCGGCAGCGACAGCAACGCCGTCGTCGACGCCTTCGAGGAGACCCGCGCGCTCGAACTCGACGACCGGCTGGCGAGCGAGGAACGCGGCCGGTTCAGCGCCGAGGAACTCCTGGCCGCCGGAACCGACCACAAGACCGTCGGCTGGCCCGAGGTCGGACGCCTCGAAGAAGGCGCGGGCGCCGACTTCGTGACGGTCGCGCTGGACTCCGTGCGGACGGCCGGGATCGAGCCGTCCGGGGTGGTGTTCGCCGCGTCCGGGGCCGACGTCCGGCACGTCGTCGTCGCGGGCCGGAACGTCGTCCGCGACGGGGCGCACCAGCTGATCGAACGACCGGAAACCGTTCTGGCGAAGGAGATCGAGGCACTGTGGCTGTCGTGATCACGGGGATCGGCGAGCTGACGACCAACGACCCCGAGCTGGGCCGCCTCACCGACGCGGCCCTCGTGCTCGACGGCACCGAAGTGGCCTGGGTGGGCCCGAGCGCGCAGGCGCCGGACGCCGACGAGCACGTCGACGTCGAGGGCCGCGCGGTGCTGCCGGGCTGGGTCGACAGCCACACGCACCTCGTCTTCGCCGGCGACCGCACGGCCGAGTTCGAAGCCCGGATGGCCGGAAAGCCGTACACCGCGGGCGGAATCGCGATCACCGTCGGCGCGACGCGGGAAGCGTCCGACGAGCAGCTGGCCGCGAACCTGCGCCGGCACGTCGACGAAGCGGCCCGGCAGGGGACGACCTGCCTGGAGACCAAGACCGGCTACGGACTGACCGTCGCGGACGAAGCGCGCAGTGCCCGGATCGCCGGGGAGGTCGCCGACGAGGTGACGTTCCTCGGCGCGCACCTGGTCCCGCCGGGCGCCGACGCGGAGTCCTATGTGGACCTCGTGTGCGGCGAGATGCTCGACGCCGTCGCGGAAAGCGTGCGCTGGGCGGACGTCTTCTGTGAGACGGGCGCCTTCGACGAAGCCCAGTCGGCCCGCGTCCTCAAGGCCGCCGCGGAACGCGGGCTGGGCCTGCGGGTGCACGGCAACCAGCTCGGGGAGGGCCCCGGCGTCCGGCTGGCGGTCGAGCTGGGCGCGGCGAGCGTCGACCACTGCACGTACCTGTCGGACGCCGACGTCGAGGCGCTGGCCGCGTCCGAAACCGTGGCGACGCTGCTGCCCGCGTGCGACCTCTCGACCCGGCAACCACTGGCTCCGGCGCGACGGCTGCTCGACGCGGGCGCGACGGTCGCGCTGGCCAGCAACGCCAACCCGGGCAGCTCGTACACGACGTCGATGGCCTTCTGCGTCGCGACGGCGGTGCTGCAGATGCGCATGACCATCGAAGAGGCCGTCTGGGCGGCGACGGCGGGTGGCGCGCGGGCGTTGCGCCGCGACGACGTCGGCGTGCTGCGGCCCGGCGCGCGGGCGGACGTCCACGTGCTCGACGCGCCGTCCGTCACACATTTGGCCTACCGCCCCGGAGTTCCGCTCACGAAAGTGGTGTGGCGCGCCGGAGATCTCGTGCGCTAACGTGGATCGCAGAGGACGCGCGAACGCACGGTCCGGTATGGGTTAGTCCGGGCACTCGTTCCAGCGCTCACCCGTGCGTCCCTTCATCGCCAGCGACGAAGGGACAAGTGTGTCTGTCATCATCATCGGTGCCGGGATGGGTGGCCTGAGCCTCGCCCAGGGCCTGCGCCGCGCCGGGATCCCGTGCCAGGTCTACGAACGCGACGCCGCGCCCGGCGCGCGGGTGCAGGGGTACCGGCTGCACATCGACCACGTCGGCGACTCGGCGTTGCGTGAAGTCCTACCACCTGAGCTGCACGAACTCTTCCGGGCGACGGCCGGTCGGGCGCTACCCGCCACGCAGATCTACGACGAGCAGCTGCGGCGCGTCGACGAGCTGGTCCTCAACAAAACTGGACCCCACCTCAACATCAACCGCTTCACCGTGCGCCAAATCCTGCTGCACGGCCTGGATGTGCGCTACGACAAGCGGTTAACGCACTACACGGCCGACGCCGGCGGGGTGACCGCGCACTTCGCCGACGGCACCTCCGCGCACGGTGAGCTGCTGGTCGGCGCGGACGGCGTCAACTCCCCGGTGCGGCGCCAGTACTTGCCGCACGCCGAGGTCGTCGACACCGGGCTTCTCCAGCTGTACGGCCGGATTCCGCTCACCGCGCACACGAGGAAGCTGTTCGACCCCGAGATGTTCGCGGTGTTCTCGATGGTCGTCGCCCCCGACCGGACGATGGTCGGGTTCGCGCCGGTCGAATACCCGGAGCCCGTCGCCGAGGCGGCCGCGCGGCTCGTGCCGGGGCTCGAGCTGCGGGACCACGAGCCGTACATGACGTGCGCGGTCGGAGCGCGTCGTGAGGTCGTCGGGCTGAGCGACGCCGAGCTGGCCGCGTTGACGCCGGCCGAGCTGCAGGAGCTGGCTTTGGGGCTGGTGAAGGACTTCTCGCCGCGGGCTCGTGCGATGGTCGAGCACTGGGACGACACCGCGACGTTCCCGCAGCCGATCCGCACGAGCGTGCCGATCGAGCCGTGGTCACCGTCGCGGGTGACGCTCGTCGGCGACGCGATCCACGCGATGAGCCCCGCGGCCGGCGCGGGCGCCAACACCGCGTTGCGTGACGGTGCGGCGCTGGCGTCCGCGCTGGCCACGGCTCCGCTGCTCGACGCCGTGGCGGCGTACGAGTCCGCGATGGTGGACTACGGCTTTGCGGCCGTCCGGGAGTCCGCGGCGAACGGCCGGCGGTTCATGGGCCAGAACCCGCTCCCGGTCTGACGCCTCGTGAGTGTTTAGGGCGGTTCTAACCGCCCTAAACACTCACGACCGGCTACAGCGGCAGGATGAACGGCGTGCAGCGCGGCTGGTAGCGGGAGTCCAGGGCGTGCAGGATCAGGCCGGTGACGTTCGGGTCGACGGCCTGGCCGAGGTGCCCCGAGACGTCGGTGCGGCAGAAGTCCTGCAGCACGATGTCCGTCGCGCCCGGCTCGTTGAGGATGCCGCTGGTGTAGGGCGTGACGACCTCGTCGTAGCGGCTCACGATGCTCGTGTACGCCGGCCCGGCGACGTGCACGCCGCCGCGGGCGAGGTCGTCCAGGAACGCCGTGGGTGCCAGGTATTCGGTGCACGAGCCGCACGCCGTCGTCAGGATCCCCCGCAGGCCGGGGACCGTGGCGAGGAGCCCCTTCGCGAGCGCGTCGAGGCCGCCGAGGGTGGTGCCGCGGTAGTTCGCGCCGAAGCCGACGAAGTGCGCGACCTTCGCGGCACCACCGCCGAACTTCAGGTAGTACGCGGGCATCGTGCTGCCCTCGGAGTGCCCGACGATGTCGACCTTCGCCGCGCCGGTCGTGCTCCGGACGCGGTCGACGAACCGGCCCAGCTCGGCGGCGCTGTCCCGCATGGACGCGAGGCCACCGACGAGCGGGCCGAGCACGCCGGTGCCGTAGGTCAGGGAGTAGACGCAGTAGCCCTGCGCGGCGATCTTCGGCGCGTGGAAGAACCAGTTGACGGTGTCGTTCGCGCCGAGGCCGTGCACGAGCACGACGGGCTGGGGGTGCTGCGCGGAGGGCTGGCACGACCAGTTGTTCCAGCCGCTGCTCGGCGCCGCTTCGGCGACCGCCGGAGCCGCGACGCCGAGTGCGACCGCCGCGACGAGCGCGGTCAGGATTCGCTTGACACCGCCGTTGGTGACCCGCATTTCCGTTGCCTCCAGTTACCCGTCAGTAAGTGATGCCTGTCATGATGTGGCACAACGGGTCGTCCGCGACATGGGACGACGCTCAGAGTTGGACGGGGCCGGTTGTGACGGATGACAAAGCGTTCCGGGTCGGCGGCCAGAACCTGGCCGACCGGCTGACCGGTGCGCTGCCGGCGCTGACCCGCGCGGTGATCGAGGAGCTGGTCGCCCGGCTCACGGCGTACCGGCTGATGCCCGGCGAGGAGCTGGCCGGCGACATCAGCCGCGTGATCGAGCAGAACCTGCGCTCGTTCGTCGGGGTGCTCCGGTCGAAGACGCTGCCGACGGCGGCCGAGGTCGCCTTCCTGCGCGAGTCGGCGGCCCGGCGTGCGGAGGAGGGCATCCCGATCGAGGTGGTCCTGACCGCGTACCACGTCGGCATACAGGTCACCTGGGACACGACGACCGCCGACGCGCGGCCCGAAGACCTCGCCGACGTCATGGCGGTCAACGCGCTCCTGCTGCGTTACCTCGAGCTGGTCACCCCGGCCGTCGCGGCGGGCTATCTCGCCCAGCAGCAGTCCATCTCCGGTGACGAGTACTCGGCGCGGCAGAGCCTGCTGGCCGCGTTGCTCGGCGGGGAGCCCGCGCAGGCCGCGGCCGACCAGGCCGGGTTGCGGCTGCCGCCGTCCTACCTGGTCGTGGCGTTCGGGTTCGGCGCGCACCCGGACGAGACTTCGGCCGACGTCGACCCGCTGGTCGCGGCCCGCCGGAAGCTGCGGCGGCTGCGCGCCGAGCTGGAACGGCAGGTCCGCGAGCCGATGCTGACGTCGTTGACCACGGACGGCGGGCTGGCGCTGCTGCCCGAGCGCGACCGGCCGTGGCTGGACGGCGTGGTCCGGGAGATGGCCCGCGCGGCGGCCGTCCCGGTGACGGCGGGCGTGGTCGTCACCGAGCCCGACGGCGTCGCCGCGGCCGCCCCCTGCGCCCGCCGGATCCTCGCGGTGGCCCGGACGTTCGGCCGCGCGCCCGGCGTCTACCGGCTGGACGACGTCGTGCTGGAGTACCAGCTGTCCTGCCCCAGCGAGGCCCGCGACCGGCTCGCCGAGATGCTGGAACCGTTGGCGGACAAGGCGGATCTCCTCGACACGCTGCGGGCGTACCTGCGTCTCGGCGACCGCCGGACGACCGCGGCCCAGCTGCACGTCCACCCGAACACCGTCGACTACCGGCTGCGGCGGGTCCAGGCGCTGACCGGCCTGGACCCGACGTCGACGGCGGACGTGACGCTGCTCGGCGCGGCCGTGGTGGCCCGCGCGGCGGACTAGGCGTCGACGCGTTCCCGGCTCGCCGCGGCCGCGATCCCGGCCAGGGCCAGGAGTCCGCACAACCACGCGAACCAGTCGCCGAAGCGGGCGTACGGCGTGCCGCCGCTGCCGAGCGGGACGTCGGCCGTCACCACCGAGAACGGCCGGTCTCCGGTGTGGGTGTCGGCGAGGACGCGGCCGTGCGCGTCGGACAGCATCGGCGTCCCGCGGGATGCGCTCCACGCCACCGAGAACCCGTTCTCGACGCCGCGGATCAGCGCCGTGCGGCTGTGTTCCCAGCCGTCGACGTCCTCGTCGGACGCCGGGATCAGGACCAGGCCGGTGCCGGCCGCGCCGTAGTCGCCGCTGGGGTTGCCGAAGTTGACGTCCATGCAGACCAGCAGGCCGATCTTCGCCGGCCCCGCGAGGTACGCGAGGTCCGTACCGTCGGCGATGTTCTTCGAGTCCCCGTTGTGCCACTTGTGGAACTCGACCGCCGGCCCGGACGGCGGGACGTCGAGCGCCGCGTTGAACCGGCCTTGCGACGTCGTGTCGTAGACGCCGGTGACGACCTCGACGCCGGTGCGGCGGAGCTGCTCGGTGAACCCGGCCCGGGACGCGTCGTCCACCGCGAAGGCCGCTTCCGGGAGCACCGCGACGCGCACGCCGTCCGGCAACGCGCCGATGGCGTCCACATAGGACTGCAGGAGCGCGGCGCCCTGCGGCGTGGTGACGTCCGTCGCCCAGGCCGCCTGGGCCGGGGCGATCAGTGCGACCTTCACCGTGGTCCCCGCGGGGCTGCTCAGCCGCGCGGTGCTCCAGAAGAACAGCCCGGTCAGCGCGGCGGCGACCGCCACCACCGAGACCAGCCGGGACCGGCCCGTGACGCCGGGCGCGCAGATCGCGGCCACCGCGGCCGGGACGGCCAGCACGAGGAACTCGACGCCCCAGCCGCCGGTCACCGACGCGAGCTGCAGGACCACCGGCCGGTCGGCCTGGGTCGTCATGAACGTCCCCATCAGGCCGGTCGGGTTGAGCAGGGAGACCGCGTACAGCGCGACGGTCCACAGGCCGGCCGCGGCGAGCACCGCCAGCACGGCGTGACGACGTCGCACCAGCAGCCGGAACAGGCCGACGGCCAGTGCGAACAGCACCGCGCTGCCGGCGAGGATCGCGATCGCGGCCGGCCGCGGGACGGCCAGTGAGTGCCAGAAGTAGCTCCAGGTGCCGGTGCTGCCCGCGGCGTAGGCGACGAACGCGCAGAGCGCCGCCGTCACCCCGGACACCCGCGGCGCGAGCAGCAGGATCGGCAGTGGCGCGAACCACGCCAGCGCGGCGACCGGGTCCAGCCCCGTGCCGAAGAAGAACAACACACCCGACGCCACTGTCGCGGCGGTCGGCCAACCCGGCCCCAGTCTGCTCATGACCCCGACGGTCGCAGGGGCGGCGGCGGGCCGCACTGGGCCGCACCACCCTCTTCGTGGTCGGGCTGACCCTACCTGCCGGAAATGGGCGGATCGTCCAGGTAAGCGCTTTCGGGTTCACGGAGTGTTCAGGGAGCCGTCACACCACCGGGATCGGGTTCCGGCCGGCCGATCCGTAGCGTTGCTCACGAACAGCCTCCGGCGACGGAAATGAGCCCCGCATGGACTTCTCGCTGATCGTGCTGGTGGTGATCGTCGCGGCGCTCGCCTTCGACTTCACCAACGGCTTCCACGACACGGCCAACGCGATGGCCACGTCCATCGCCACCGGCGCCCTCAAGCCGCGGGTCGCGGTCGGGGTCTCCGCGGTGCTGAACCTCGTCGGCGCCTTCCTGTCGGTGGAGGTCGCGAAGACGATCTCCGGCGGGATCGTCGACGACACCAAGGTGACGCCGGTCATCATCTTCGCCGGCCTGATCGGGGCCATCGTCTGGAACCTGGTGACCTGGCTGATCGGGCTGCCGTCGAGCTCGTCGCACGCGTTGTTCGGCGGGCTGATCGGCGCCACCTGGATCGCGTCGGGCTCGGACGCCGTCCACTTCGGCAAGGTCGTCGAGAAGGTCCTCATCCCGGCGCTCGCCTCGCCGATCGTCGCCGGGCTCGTCGCGACGCTGGGCACCTTCCTCGTCTACCGGATCACCGCCCGGGCGAAGAAGGACACCGTGGGCCGGACGTTCAAGGCCGGTCAGATCGCCTCGGCGTCCCTGGTTTCGCTCGCGCACGGCACGAACGACGCGCAGAAGACGATGGGTGTCATCACGCTGACGCTGATCGCGTCCGGTTCGCTCGCGCCGGGCTCGAACCCGCCGATCTGGGTGATCCTGACCGCCGGCACCGCGATCGCGCTCGGCACCTACCTCGGCGGCTGGCGGATCATCCAGACGATGGGCAAGAAGCTCACCGAAATCCAGACGCCGCAAGGCTTCGCGGCCGAGACGAGCGCCGCGGCCGTCATCCTCACCTCGGCGCACCTCGGCTTCGCGCTGTCCACCACGCACGTCTGCTCGGGCGGCATCATCGGTTCCGGCCTGGGCCGCCGGCTCGCCGAGGTCCGCTGGGGCGTCGCCGGCAAGATGGTCGTGGCCTGGGCATTGACGCTGCCCGCCGCCGCGATCGTCGGCGCGATCGCCGCCGAGGTCTCGACGCTCGGCACCTGGGGCACGGTCCTGATCGGCCTCGCCGGCGTCGTCATCGCGGTGGGCATCTACCTCGCGTCGCGGCGGAACCCGATCAGCGCCAACACCATCACCGAGCCGGAGCCGGCCCCGCAGCCGGCCAACGTCTGAGGAGCGCCGTGAACATCGATTGGGGTTCCCTCGGTCTCGTCTTCGTCGTCGCGCTCGCTTCGGTGGTCGTGCTGACGAGCCTCTTCTCCTTCGGAGTGGTGGGGCTCTCGCAGCGCGAATCGGCCCGTGAAGCTGGCGGCTCGGGCACCGGCCCGCTGGCCGGCGCGATCCTCTGCTTCGCCGTCTGCCTGGCGATCGTCGGGTACGGGATCTACTTGATCGTCGCCTGAGCGCGTTCCCGGAGGCCGTCCGGGAGCCCGCCGAGCATCGGGGCCAGGGTGTTCCGGCGCTCGGCGCTCAGGTGGTTCAGCATGTCCAGCGCCGGCGTCCAGAGGTCTTCGTCGGCGCCGGCCGCGGTGATGACGCGGCCGAGGCGGTGGGCCGGGAGCAGGCCGACGACGTGGTCGATGCGGTTCTTGTCGTCGAGGACGAACGCGATCCGCAGCAGGCCAGGGTCGTCGATCTCCTCGAGGCAGCGCCGGACCGTCGGGTCCGGGAGGTGCCCGACGAACCGGCCCAGCGTGATCCAGTCCGCGCGCTCGGCCAGTTGGGCCGCGACGGCGAGCACGGTCTCCAGGGGGATGCGCGAGATGATCGCGCTCGCGCGGCGCGGGTCGAGGTCGGCCGCGACCTCCGACAGGAACCGGGGGCTCAGGCGCTTCGCGACGTCGACGCCGCGGGCGACGTCGACCACGCCGGCGATCCGGGCGCACAGCAGCGGGCCGAACACCTTTTCGGCGATCTTCGCCAGCACCGCGCCCGGCATGATCCGCGCGGCGAGCGCCATCCGCTGCAGCACGGCGAGGTTCGCGTCGAACAGCGTGTCGGTGACGCGCTCGCGGAACACCCGCAGGTCGCCGGCGTCGACGCGGGCCAGGTACTCGAGCCGCTCCGGCTCGACGCCGAGGACGCGGGCCAGCTTGAGGATCTCGGCTTCGGCCTCGTAGTTGTCGGTCGCAGCGTTGTCAGTCACAGCCCGACTGCCTTCCGGACCGCGCCGCGCAGCAACGCGGGGACGTACCGGAGGCCTTCTTCGCCCGCCTCGGCCAACGCCTTCGCCTGCCGTCTGCGCGCGTCGCGCAGCGCGTCGGCGAGGTCCTGCCGCTCGTGCTCTTCGAGGGCCTCGATGCCTTCGGGGAGTTCGCCGCCCAACTGATCGGCGAGGGTGCGCTCGGCCATGGTGGATCATGATGCAGCACCGGGGGCGCTACCGTGCGGATATGAGCATCGAGACGTCCACCACCCGTGTCGGCGACCTCTCCGCGTACCTGGCCCGCCCGGCCGGTGGCTCCGGGTCCGGGATGCTGCTGCTGCCGATGATCACCGGCATCGGCGAGCAGGTCCGGGCCTGGGCCGACGAGCTCGCCGGCCGCGGGATCACGACGTTGACCTGGGACGTCTTCCACGGCGCGAGCACCGACAACACCTCCCGCGAGGACCTCGGCGCGAAGCTCGGCGAGCTGTCCGACGAGGTCGCGCTGACCGAGCAGACGGCGTTGCTCGACCACCTGCTCGGCGACCTCGGCTGCACGTCGGCCGGCGTCATGGGCTGGTGCCTCGGCGGCCGGTTCGCGCTCCTGCTCGCCGCCCGTGACCAGCGGCTTTCCGGCGTCGTCGCCTACCACCCGACGGTCCGCGACCCGCTACCGCCGAACCACACCCTCGACACGGTCGCTTTGTCGACAGCGATCACCGCACCGGTGCTCGTCTCCTACCCGGAGGCCGACACGGTCGTCTCGCACGAGACGTTCGGCCGGCTCCAGGCCGCGCTGCAGTCCCGCGCGACGGGCGCGACGTTCACCCAGCACTTCCCGGGCGCCGAGCACGGCTTCAGCGACTCCTCGCGGCACGGCACCGCGGTCAATGCCGACGCGTTCGCGCTCTCCTGGCCGCAGACCCTGGCCTTCCTGGACGCCCTGAAAGGTTGACTTTCGGCAGTGGTCGCCGCCGCGGCCCGCTTGTAGCGTCGCTTTTGTGCAGGAGGTGACGAGGCGACGGTGGCGGGTGGTGTTCGACGCCGTCCTCGCGCTGTTCCTGGCGTTCATCGTCGTCTCGGACACGGTGGACACCCGGGCGTACTGGGAGATGGCCGGCGGTTTCGCCGTCGTCCTGGGCTCGGTGGCCACCGCCCGGCGTCACCCGGTCGTGTCACTCGGCATCGCGCTGGTGGGGACGCTCGTCGTGCCGTTCCCGTACGGCAACCGCCTGCCGGTCTGGGTGGTGTTCGTGCTGGTCGCGATGTGCTACCAGGCCGGACTGCGGATGCCGCGGGCGCGGCCGGGCCTGCTGCTCGGCGGCGCCGTCGCGGTGCTCGGCCTGCCGCTCTCGCTGCTCGTCGGCGAGGACGGCCTCGGCGACTGGGCCGAACTGGTCACGATGCTGGTGTTCGCCGGGCTGTCGCCGTGGCTGCTGGGCCGCTACGTCCGGCTGCGCGGGGAGCTGGCCCGCACCGGCTGGCGCCGCGCCGAGGAGATGGAGAGCCGTCAGCGCCTGGTCGCCGACCAGGCCCGGCTGCGCGAGCGCGCGCGGATCGCCAGCGACATGCACGACTCGCTGGGCCACGAGCTGAGCCTCATCGCCGTCCGCGCGGCGGCCCTGGAGGTCGCCGGCGGCCTCGACGACGGCCGGCGCGGCGCGGCCGCCCAGCTGCGCACCAGCGCCGCGGCCGCCACCGAGCGGCTGCGCGAGATCATCGGCGTCCTGCGCGAGGACGCCGCACCCGTCGAGCCGGTGCAGGGTGACCTCGGCGAGCTGATCGCGCGAGCGCGGGCGTCCGGGCTGCTCATCGACTCCACAGTGGACAGCGCGCAGGCGCCACCGATGGTCGCCCTCGCGGCCCACCGGGTCGTCCAGGAAGCGCTGACGAACGTCGCGAAGCACGCGCCCGGCGCCGCCGTGACGGTCCGGGTGACCAGCTCCGGCGCGCAGACCGAGGTGAGCGTCGTCAACGCGCCGCCGCCCGCCGGGCCGCTGCCGGGCGCCGCGTCCGGGCACCGCGGGCTGATCGGGCTGCGCGAGCGCGTCCGGCTGGTCGGCGGCACGCTGCAGGCCGGCCCGCACGCGGGCGGGTTCGCCGTCACCGCGACGCTGCCGCACGACGCCGCGCCGGTCGAGGAGACCGCGGAGCTGCGGGAGGCCGCCGACGACGCCATCGGGCAGTCGACGTCCGCGCGGGCGCTGGAACTGGCGCGGCGTGACGTCCGGCGCAGCCTGATCCAGGCCGTCGGCATCCCGCTCGGGCTGTTCGCGGTGGTCATCGGGGTGGCCGGGATCGCGTTCCTGTACCTCTGGAACTCCTCGGAGCTGCCCGGTCCGGTCTACGACCGGCTGCGGCTCGGGCAGCCGCGCGCCGAGGTCGCGCCGCTGCTGCCGGGCACCCAGCGCAGCGCCCGGCCGACGCGCGGCGAGCCGCCGCTGCCGCCGGTGCCCGGGGCCGCGTGCGAGTACTACGGCACCGGAAGATCGTTCCTGAACAACGACTACGCCGCCTATCGGCTGTGTTTCGCCGACGGGAAGCTGGTTTCGAAGGACGAGTTCGCCGAGGGGGTTTCGTGATCAGGGTCGTGCTGGCCGACGACGAGGCGTTGATGCGGGCGGGGGTGGCGGCGATCCTGGCCGCGGACGGCGGCATCGAGGTCGTCGCCGAAGCCGCCGATGGCCGTGCGGCGGTCTCCCAGGTGCTGGCCACGCACCCGGACGTCGTGCTGCTCGACATCCGGATGCCGGTGCTGGACGGCCTGGGCGCGGCCGCCGAGATCCGGCGGCTGCGGCCCGCGACCGGCGTCATCATGCTGACGACGTTCGGCGAGGACGACTACATCGAGCGCGCGCTCGGCCTGGGCGCGGGCGGGTTCCTGCTCAAGTCGGGCGACCCGCGTGAGCTGCTGGCGGGCATCCACGCCGTCGCGGACGGCGCCGCGTTCCTCTCGCCGAAGGTGGCACAGCGGGTCATCGCCCGGCTGTCCGGCGGCCGCCTCGCGCGCGCGTCGGCGGCCCGGTCGCGGATCGCGTTGCTGACCAACCGGGAGCGGGAAGTGCTGGTGTTCATCGGATCCGGACTGTCCAATGCGGACATCGCGGCGAAGCTGTTCGTCGTCGAGGGCACGGTGAAGGCGCACGTCAGTACCATCCTGACCCGGCTCGGCGTGAAGAACCGGGTGCAGGCGGCGATCACGGCGTACGAGGCGGGACTGGTCGGGGGAGACCCGGCGGCTGCCAGCCACTGATCCCGGCGCCGATCCGGGCCGTGGCTTTGGCCGGGGTCAGTCTCAGGAGCGCGTTGCGCAGTGTGGTGGCGACGGGGTTGGTGAGCTGCGTGCCGATCTTCCCGGCCCGGACGGAGTCCCTTGCGACTTTCTGGCTGCGGGGTCTGCGTTCCTGGTCGTACTTCGTTAGTCCTTTTTGGATTGTGTCCTCTGTGGACACGGCGTGGGCGAGCACAACGGCGTCTTCGAGAGCCTGGCAGCCGCCCTGGCCGAGGAACGGCGGCATCGCGTGGGCGGCGTCGCCGAGCAGCGCGATCTTGCCCCGGACGTAGCTGGGCAGCGGCGTGCCGAGGTAGTAGAGGTCGTGGTGGAGGATGTCCGCGGCGGGCGTCGCGTCGATGAGGGCCGGGATCGGGTCGTGCCAGCCGCCGAAGTGCTGCTGGAGGTAGGCCTTGACGTCGGCGGGGCGTTCGCCGGCCCGGACGACGTAGGAGATCCACCAGTAGACGTCGCCGCCGGCCAGCGGGAGGACGCCGATCTCGGCGCCGCGATCCCAGCTGGTGCTCAGCGGCGTCCCGGGCCGGTGGGCGACGCCGCGGAAGGCGGTGCTGCCGCTGTAGACCGGTGGTGCTCCCTTTCTGACCTGGCTGTTGATCCCGTCGGCGGCCACGACGAGGTCGGCGTGGAGTTCTCCGCCGGTGTAGCGCACGAAGCCGTCTTCGCGGACTTCGGTGACTTCGGTGCCGGTCTCTATTGTCTCCCGGGGCAGTGCTCGCGCGAGCGCGTCGATGAGGTCCCGGCGGTGGATCGCGGCGAGGGGAAGCCCGTGGTTTTTCGTGAAGGCGGCCGCGTCCCAGCCGGTGATCCGTCGGCCGCGCTTGTCTCTCAAGCCACCGTCACGCTGTTCCTGGAGGGGAGCTTGGACGCCGAGGACGTCGAGGCAGCGCTGAGCGTTCGGCCAGAGGGAGATCCCGGCGCCGACGCCGGTGATCTCGGGTGCTTTCTCCAGAACGGTCACGTCCCAGCCGACCCGACACAACCCGACCGCCGCCGCGAGCCCGCCGATACCGCCGCCGACCACCACCGCACGCATAGCTCCTCCTCTACAGGTGTAGAGGACTCTACACCTGTAGAGTGGGTTCGTGGACCGTCTTTCGGCAATCGGTGACGCGGCGATCGAGGTGATCGCGGCGGAGGGCATGCGCGGCTTGACCCACCGAGCGGTCGACCGGGCGGCTTCGCTGCCGGCGGGGTCGACGTCGTACTACGCGCGGACCCGGGGCGCGCTGCTGGAGCTGGCGATCGACCGGATGGTCACGCTGGACAACGTCGACTTGGAGCCACCACCGGGCCGCTTGGCGGAGTTCCTGGCGGGCTTCGTCCACGCGGCGATCACCGTGGGGCGGACGCGAATGCTGGCACGGTACGAGTTCGCGTTGGAGGCAACCCGCCGCCCGGAGTTACGTGCGGCGTACGACAAGGGCGGGCTGCTGATCCGCCGCCGCTGCGCATCGGTGTTGGCCACCGCAGGCTCCTCAGAACCAGACCGCCACGCGACGGTCTTGGTGGCCTGGCTGGACGGCGCGATCTTCGACGCAATCGCGGGCACAGGCTCTCTCGCGCCGCCGTCGCGGGCCGCACTGACCCGCGGCGCCCGGGAAGTGCTGGCGGGCTTGGGCATCTCCCAAAGTCCGTGAATGCCACATTGAGGGACATAGCGTCCCTCAATGTGGCATTCACGGACTTCAGGCGTCCCGGCGGCGCAACACCGCAGTGCCCGCGACCAGCGCCACCGTGGTCCAGATCGCGCAGATCAACAGCCCCACCCAAGGTGCGTACGGCGCCGCCGCCTGGGTGATCGGGTTCGGCTGCCCCGCCTCCACCATCGCGTTCACCCCGGCTATCCCCGGGAAGTACGGCACCCAGCCCGGCAACCCCAGCGACGCCACGATCAGCGGCAGCGGCACCAGCGCCACGATCACCACCACCAACGTCCCCGCCGCGCTTCGCAGCGCCCAGCCCACCCCGGTGCACAGCAAGCCCAGCAAAGCGAAGTACCCGCCCATGCCCGCAGCCGTCGTGAGGGCGCCCGCGACGGACGTCGGCAGGCCGTGACCGTCCTTCACCACACCCGCCAATGCCATTCCCGAGACCGACAGCACCACGCCGTAGACGAACAGCACCGGCAGCAGCACCGCCGCCTTCGCGAGGACCACCCGTGAACGCACCGGCGTCCACAGCAGCGTCGACCGGATGCCGCCGCCCGTGTACTCGCTTGTCACGAACAGCGTCGCCAGTGCGATCACCGCGAACTGCGTCAAGTAGAAACCGCCGCCCAGGGCGATGGTGTTCGCGCCCATCGGGTCTTCGCTGTCGTAACGCTGGGCGATGGCCGACACCGCGCTGTAGAACGCCATCAGCGCGGCTCCGGCGATCAGCGTCCACCAGGTCGCGCGGACCGACCAGAACTTCGTCCACTCCGAAGAGACCACGGATACCGCCGCCGTCATGCCGACACCCCGTACTCCACCGAAGAAGCGGTCAGTTCCATGTACGCCTGCTCGAGTGACGCCGTCCGCTCGGCGAGGCCGTGTACCCGGATGCCCAGCTCGTGCACCAGGTCGCCGACGCGGGTTACGTCGATGCCGTCGACCACCAGCTCGGCCGGGGCGTCCAGGTCGGTGTGGGCGCCTTCGGCTCGCAAGCGGTGGGACAGCGCGTCGCGCTCGGTGGGGTCCGGGACGCGGACCGAGACCGTCGTGCGGGAGTTGCCCGCGATGAACTCGGCGACCGGTGCGTCCGCGAGGAGCTTTCCCTTGCCGATCACCACGAGGTGGTCGGCCGTCAGCTGCATCTCGCTCATCAGGTGGCTCGAGACGAACACCGTCCGCCCCTCGCCCGCCAGGGAACGCATCAGCTGCCGCACCCAGCGGACGCCGTCCGGGTCGAGGCCGTTGACCGGCTCGTCGAACAGCAGCACGCCCGGGTCGCCGAGCAGCGCGCCCGCGATGCCCAGCCGCTGCCCCATGCCGAGCGAGAACTGCCCGGCCCGCTTGCCCGCGACGTCCGAAAGCCCGACCGTCGCGAGCACCTCCTCGACCCGCGACGCCGCGATGCCGTTGCTGCGCGCCATCGCGAGGAGGTGCTTGCCGGCGCTGCGGCCGGGGTGCAGGGCCTTGGCGTCGAGCAACGCGCCGACCTCGCGCAGCGGGTGCCGCAGCTCGGCGTACCGCCGCCCGCCGACGCGTACTTCGCCGGCCTGCGGGTGGTCGAGCCCGACGGTCATCCGCATGGTCGTCGACTTCCCGGCGCCGTTCGGGCCGAGGAACCCGGTCACCTGCCCGGCCGCGACGTCGCAGGTGAGCGCGTCGACGACGGTCTTCTCCCCGTAGCGTTTGGTGAGTCCCCTGAGCGTGATCATGCCACCCAGTCTGGGATTTCCCCGGCGCCACGACATCGGCCGACGGTCGCGGACCGCCCCCGACTTTCGTCAGGTGCGGCGCCGCGTGACGTGCCGCGTCGGAGTGGCGGTCGCCGGGTCCTCGGGCCACGGGTGCTTCGGGTAGCGGCCGCGCAGGTCGGCGCGGACCGCCGGGTAGCCGTTCGTCCAGAACGACGCCAGGTCCGCGGTGATCGCCGCCGGGCGGCCGGCGGGGGAGAGCAGGTGCAGGACGACCGGGACGCCGGCGAGCGTGGGCGTGCCGGTCCAGCCGAACGTCTCCTGCAGCTTGACGGCCAGCACCGGCTGGTCACCGCCGTAGTCGACGCGGATGTGCGAGCCCGTCGGCACTTCCAGCCGGTCCGGGGCGAGTTCGTCCATTTTGGACGCTGTAGGCCACGGCAGCAGGCCCTTCAGCGCGGTGCCCGCGTTGACGTTCGCCAGGTCCGCGCGACGGCGGGCCGCGGAGAGGTCCAGCCAGCTGTCCACATCGGACAGCAGCGCGGCGTCGTCGACGGCGGGCCACGGCGCGCCGAGCACCCGGTGCAGGAACGCCATCCGCTCGCGCAACCGGGTCCCGTCGGCGGTCCACTTCAGCAGCCCGAGACCCTCGGCCCGCAAGCCAGCCACCAGGGCGTCGTGGACGTTCGGGTTCTTCAACGGCCGCGACGCCAGCGTGATGGCGCCGAGCCGCCGGACGTGCCGGGCGACGACGTCGCCGTCGGCCCAGGTCACTTCGTCCACTTCGGACACCGAGCCGGCGCGCACGGCGAGACGCTCGTCGGCGGCCGCGGCGAGCCGGATGGTGCCGTGCACACGGCCGGGATCACGGGTCGCTTCAGCGATGGCCAGCCACGCGGAGTCCAGGCCGCTGCCGGGCGGCAGCTCGGCCGCGGTGCCGCCGGCCATGAGGTAGACGGGCTCGCCGCCGGGACGTCGCCGCGCGAGCCGTTCCGGGTGGGCCAGGGCGACGATCAAGGCGGGATCGGGCTTGCCGTCTCCGGTGACCAGCCGCGAAAGCCGCTGGGCCTCGCGCTTCCAGCGTCGCGCCGCGTCGTCGCTCGCGCCGCGCATCCGCCGCAGCTCCGCGTCGACGTCCGTCAGCTTGCCGCCCGCGTCGAGCAGTGCCACGACCTCCGCCGCGTTGCGCGCGCCGACCGCCTCCGCGCCGTCGAGCAACGCCCGGGCCAGCCGCGGGTGCAGCCCGAGGTCGGCCATCCGGCGGCCGCGCGCGGTCACCGTGCCGTCCGGCCCTGTCGCGCCGAGGGTGGCCAGCAGCGCGCGGCCCGCCGCCAGCGCGCCTTCGCCGGGCGGGTCCCACCAGGCCAGGCCGCTGCCGTCCGGCGTCGACCAGCACGCCAGCTCCAGGGCCAGCCGCGCCAGTTCCGCCGTCCGGATCTCCGGCTCGGGGTACGCGGGCAGCGTCGTCTGCTCGTGCTCCGCCCAGCAGCGGTACACCCGGCCCGGCGCCTCACGGCCGGCTCGGCCGGCTCGTTGCGCGGCCACCGCCGCCGACACGCGGACCGTCGCCAGGCCGGGCAGCCCGCGCCGGTGGTCGACGCGCGGCACCCGCGCCAGCCCCGAGTCGACGACCGCGCGCACCCCCGGCACGGTCAGGCTCGACTCGGCCACGGCCGTCGCGAGCACGACGCGTCGTCGGGCACGCGGCCGCAGCGCGTCGTCCTGCTGCGCCGCGGTGAGCCGTCCGTGCAGCGGTAAGACGTCCACATCGGACAGATGCAAGAGCCCGGACGTGCGCGCGATCTCGCCCGCGCCGGGCAGGAACGCGAGCACGTCACCGTCCCCTTCGGACAGTGCGGTCCGCACCGCGCGCGCCACCGCGGGCTCGGCGCGCTCGTTCCGCGCAGGCGGCAGGTAGGACGTCGTGACCGGGTAGGTCCGGGCGGACGCCTCGATCACCGGCGCGTCGCCGAGCAGCGTGGCCAGCCGGCCGGACGCCACCGTCGCCGACGTCGCCAGCAGCCGCAGGTCGTCGCGCAGCCCGGCGCGGACGTCCAGGAGCAGCGCGAGCAGCAGGTCCGCGTCCAGGTGCCGCTCGTGGCACTCGTCCAGCAGCACCGTCTCCACCCCGGGCAGCTCCGGGTCGCCCTGCACGCGCCGCACCAGCAGCCCCGACGTCACGACCTCGACGCGCGTGCGCGAGGACACCTTCCGGTCGCCGCGCACGGCGTACCCGACGGTCTCGCCGACCGGCTCGCCCAGGATCGCCGCCATCCGCCCCGCCGCGGCCCGCGCGGCCAGCCGCCGCGGCTCGGCGACGACGACGCGGCCGCCGTCGGACATCAGCGCGAGCGGCACCAGCGTCGTCTTGCCGGTGCCGGGTGGCGCCACGAGGACCGCGGTGCCGTGCGCGTCCAACGCGGCGAGCACGTCGGGCAGCACGGCCCGCACGGGCAGGTCGGGCAGCTTCACTTCTCGGTGACCTCGGGGGGTGGTGGGAGCTGGTAGCCGGACGGGCCGATGTTCGCGTTGAGCGAGCGCAGCCATTCACCCGAAGAGACCATCTTGCCGATCGCGTCGTCGATCTTGCTCACCCCCTGCGTATCGCCCTTGCGCAGGCCGACGCCGTAGTTCTCCTTCGAGAACGGCTTCCCGACGACCTTCAGCAGCTCGGGGTCCCGCGCGACGTAACCCGCCAGGATGACGCCGTCGGTCGTCACGGCGTCGATCTGCCCGGCCAGCAGCGCCGTGACGCAGTCCGGGTACCGCGGGTACTCGACCAGCTGGACGGCCTGGGCGAACTTGTCCTTGACCTGCTGGGCGGGCGTCGAGCCGGTCACCGAGCAGAGCTTGCGCGAGTTGAGCGTCTCCGGCCCGGTGATGTCCGCCGCCGTGCGCCGGACCAGCAGGTCCTGGCCGGTCGTGAAGTACGGCCCGGCGAACGACACCTGCTGCTTGCGCTTGTCGGTGATCGAGTAGGTCGCCACGACCAGGTCGACCGTCCCCGAGGCGAGGTCCGTCTCGCGCGTCGCCGACGTCGTCTCGCGCCACGTGATGTCCTTCGCGTCGACGCCGAGCTCACCCGCCACAAACGTTGCGACGTCGACATCAAAACCCACGAACCGGCCGTCCACTGTGTGCTCCGACAGGCCCGGCGCGTCGAACCGGATGCCGATGGTCAGGTGATCCGTGGCACTGGCGCGGGCCACCACGGAGTCGGTCGGCGAAACGTGGGCTGGACCGCACGCGGTCGCCGTGACCAGCAGCAACGCCGAAGAGACCAGCACGCGCCACCGCATCCCGCCGCTCCCTCCGCCCCCGCCGGGCCCTCACGAAGTTCTCAGGTCCTCCCGTTAGCCTAAGTGCGTGGTGCGACCGTCCCAACCCGTACTGGACGCCGTCGGCACGCTCGCCCGGCTCGGGCTCGCGGCCGTCTGGCTCGTTTCCGGTGCCGTGAAGCTGGCCGATCCGGGGCAGACGTTGATCGCCGTCCAGGCGTACGACGTGCTGCCCGGCGCCCTCGTGAACGTGGTGGCCGTCGCGCTGCCGCTCGTCGAGCTCGTGCTCGGGCTGTTCCTGCTCGCGGGCCTGGCGACCCGGTGGGTCGCCGGCGCCGCGCTGGTGCTGCTCGTGGTGCTCATCGCCGGCATCGCCCAGTCGTGGGCGCGCGGGCTGAGCATCGACTGCGGGTGCTTCGGCGGCGGCGGACAGGTGGCGGCGGGGCAGACCGAGTACCCGCAGGAGATCCTCCGCGACTCCGGTTTCGCGCTGCTGGCCGGCTGGCTGCTGGCGCGGCCGCGCACCTGGCTGTCGATCGACGGCTGGCTCGCGCGAGGTCGTGGGAACTCTGTCGAGCCCGGGCCCGACTACTCGGGTATCGCGGAAGGGAACTGATACACAGTGGGTGGAGCTGAGCGGACCGCTCGGAAGCGTCGTCAGGCCGCACAGGCCGGGGGAGCGAGGGCGGTGGCCCAGGCCCGGGGCGCGTCCGGCGACAAGCGGAAGTGGATCATCGGGATCGCCGCCGTGGTCGTGGTGGCCGCGCTCGTGATCGGCGGCGTGATCTGGACGATCTCCGACAAGAACAAGACCGAGGGTCAGGTCATCAACCCCGGCCAGGCCACTACGTCGCTGGCCGCCGACGTGACGCAGAAGCGCGACGGCGTGGCCGTCACGGTCGGCAAGACCGGCGCGAAGTCCACGATCGACGTCTACGCCGATTTCCTCTGCCCGATCTGCGGCACGTTCGAGAAGAACAACAAGACGCAGATCGAGCAGGCGGTCAACGACGGCAAGCTGGCGGTGCGCTACCACATGGTGCCGCTGCTCAACGACCGCTCGAGCCCGCCCGGGTACTCGCTCGACTCGGCGAACGCGGCGCTCGCCGCGGCCGACGCCGGCAAGTTCCTCCAGTTCCACGACGCGCTGTACGCGAACCAGCCCGAAGAGGGCAAGCGCGGTTACGACAAGGCGCAGCTGATCGACCTGGGCAAGAACGTCGGCATCACCGACCCGAAGTTCGCCGAGACGGTCAACGCCGGCACGTACAACGACCAGATCAACGCGGCGTTCCAGCAGATCTCGACCGACCCCAAGCTGGCGCAGGACTTCGGCGGCGGCCAGAGCGGCTTCGGCACGCCGACGGTCACCTCGAACGGCGCGATCGTCAACTGGCAGGACCAGAGCTGGCTCACCGGGGTGCTCGGCTGAGTCCGGGCAATTCGCCCACTCGGGTACGTAACCTGGTCTAGGCTTGATCCCGCAGGGTGGGGAACCGGGGATGGCGGGCGCACGTCGCATCCCTGGTGACAGGGAGGGCCAGTGGACGGTTCGCATTCGGGGTTTCACGTCGACGACGGCGCGTACACGCGGTACGCGCGTGAGGTCGACCCGCTCGGTGAAGACGTCAAAGGCGCGGCGGACAAGCACGTCGGCCCGCACGTCGGGGTCGGCTTCTCCGACATGGGCGCGGAGTCCGGCCTGACCGGCGCCTACACCGGCCGGATGCGGACGCTGCAGGAGAAGCTGCACCGCGTCGGCGGCGGCTGGAGCGCGATGGGTGACGCCGCCCGCCAGACCGACCGCAACTACGCCGGCGTCGAGGCCGAGCACAGCGACGTCGTCCGGCGGCTCGGGACGGATCTCACGTGACCGAGCACGCCGACCTGCTCGTCCGGCACGGCCTGGACACCACGAACCAGTTCGCGGACAAGCTGCACCACGACCCGGCCGCCATCAGCGGCGCGCGCGACGGGCACGTCGCGCTGCAGACGTCGATGGGCAAGACCCACGACACCGCGTCGGCGCAGCGCGTCAACCTGACCTCCGCCAGCTCCGGCTCGACGACCGACCGCGCGACGGCGACGTCCAAGAGCCTGGAGCAGGAAGTCCAGGACCTGCTCGACGAGAGCGCCGAGATCGAGCGGGCCGTCGCCGAGGCCGCCGAGACGCTGAACCTGGGCCAGATCAAGAACGACCAGGTCCGCGACCAGATCATCAAGGAGATCTCGGCGTCGATGAAGGCGCTGGCGGCGGTCAAGGGCATCCAGCCGCCGGAGAGCCGCGGCGCCGCGTCGCGCGACATCCTGATGAAGCTGCAGACCAAGATCGGCCAGCTGACCGGCCAGGCCGCGACGTTCAGCGAGCAGACGATCAACCAGCTCACCGACATCGGCACCAAGCTGGGTGGCGGCGAGCAGACGACGTCGGCGAGCAGCGCTTCGCCGACGAAGGTGGCTTCGTCCTTCAACAGCAACAGCGGTTACTCCGGCGGCGGCTCCGATGGCGGGGGCGGCGGTGGGGGAGGCGGCGGCGGTGGCGGCGGAGCCGTGCACAAGCCGCGGCTGCCGGTCGCGGTCCCGCCGCAGCCCGGCACCGGCGTCGGCATCAACCTGCCCGGCGGCAAGACCGTCATGGCGCCCAACGAAACCGCCGCGAAGGCCGTGCGCAACGCGCTTTCGCAGCTCGGCGTGCCGTACGTCTGGGGCGGCACCGCGCGTGGCCAGGGCCTCGACTGCAGCGGCCTGACCATGACGTCGTACCAGGACGCGGGCCTGCAGCTGCCGCGGACGGCGGCGCAGCAGACGGTCGGGGCCGAGGTGCCCTCGATCGACCAGCTGCTGCCCGGCGACCTGGTCGTCTGGTCCGGACACGTGGCGATGGTGATCGGCGACGGCCAGATGGTCGAGGCCGGCGACCCGGTCCAGATCAGCAAGATCCGCACCACGAACGCGGGACAGTCGTTCATCGGGTTCTACCGGCCGACGGGGTAACTTCGCATCGTGGCTGACTTCGACATGGACCTGGCGGCGGCGCGGGTCGCGGACCAGGCGGAACGGGCGGGCGCGGACGCCGCCGCGCGCTTCGAGCGCTCGGGTCCCGTGGTGGGCAAGGCCGCTTCGGGAGACAGCACCATCGAGGTCCAGGTCGCGCCGGGCGGGCTGCTGACCGGCCTGACGATCCACCGGTCCGCGCTGCGGCACGGGTCGGCGGTGATCGCGGACCAGATCGTCGAGCTGGCCCAGCGCGCGACCCGCCGCGCGGGCGACAAGATGTACCACGCGCTGGCGCCGGTCGTGGACGCGTCACAGCTCGAGGCGCTCGGCTACGAGCCGATCCCGGACGACGACCCGGACGCCGAGTCCGTCTCCTACGGAAGGTGAGCGCGATGCCCACGACGCGTGAGCTGATTTCCCAGGCCCGGGCGCGCGAAGAGGCGCTGGCGCGGGTGGACGAGCTGCTCGCTTCGGCGTCCGGCACGGCCCACGACCACGACGGCCAGGTCGAGGCGACGGTCGACGGCCGCGGCAAGCTCCTGCGGCTGTGGCTGGCGCCGTCCGCGGTGAACCTGGGCGAGCGGCTGGGCCCGCTGGTGGTGGAGATCGCCCGGGCGGCCATGCGCGAGGCGACCCAGGACGGCTACAACAAGGTCGCGCTGCTGCTGGGCGAGGACATGACGTTCATGATCGAGCAGATGACGGGCATGCCCGCCCCGGCCCGAGCCGAGGACGACGACCCGGGCATGACGGTCGAGGAGTTCCAGCGGCTGCGGGAGGAACGCCTGGGTTCCGCGCCCGCTGCTCCCGCTGCTCCGGCGCCGGTTTCGAGTGTCGAGGACGAAGACGCGTACTGGGATTCCTTCGATCCGGCTTCGCTGCGTTCGGACCGCTGACCGGAGCTGAGCAGCCCCCGTTTCCACGCTACCGCCGGCCACTGACAGTTTTCGGTGGGCTCGGCCAGAGCGCCCCAATGTGGCGTTGGGTGCGTTGGACGCACCGAACGCCACATTGGGTGCGTCAGATGCACCCAACGCCACATTGGGGCGTTTGGGGTCGGGCCAGCTGAGCGGTGTAGCGCAATCCCGCTCAGTGGCAACCGAGTTCGCTCAGAGGTCTGGACCAACGTCGAAAGCCTGTGTCTTAATTCAAGGCGTGAATTTCGGTCTCTCGACGAGGAGGACCCGGATGGGTCTCGGACGCAGACTGGGTATCGGCGCGCTGGCCCTCGGGCTCCTGGTGACGTCGGAAACCCCGGCCCTCGCCGGGAACGGCCCGGCCTACAAGGACTCCTGGCGGCCCGTCAAGGTCCGGGTGGCCGATCTGCTCGGCCGCATGTCGCTCGACGACAAGCTCGGCCAGATGATGCAGGCCGAACGCCTCGGCGTGAAGTCGCCGGCCGACGTCACCACCGGGCGGCTCGGCTCGCTGCTCTCCGGCGGCAGCTCGCAGCCGACGCCGAACACGCCCGTCACCTGGGCCGACATGTACGACGGCTTCCAGAAGGCCGCGCTCGCCACGCCGCTGGGCATCCCGCTGATCTACGGCGTTGACGCCGTCCACGGCCACAACGGCGTCTACGGCGCGACCGTCTTCCCGCACAACATCGGCCTCGGCGCGTCCCGCGATCCGCAGCTGGTGCAGAAGATCGGCCGCGCCACCGCGGAAGAGGTCTCCGGCACCGGCATCGACTGGGACTTCGCGCCCTGCCTGTGCGTCGCCCGCAACGACCGCTGGGGCCGCACCTACGAGTCGTTCGGCGAGGTCCCGCAGCTGGCCACCGAGATGTCGACGGTCATCACCGGCCTGCAGGGCCGCTCACTGGACCAGCCCGGTTCGGTCATGGCCACCGCCAAGCACTACGTCGGTGACGGCGGTACGACCGGCGGCGTCAACGAGGGCAACACCGAGATCAGCGAGCAGGAGCTGCGCGCGATCCACCTGCCGCCGTTCAAGGCCGCCGTCGACCGCGGGGTCGGCTCGGTGATGATCTCCTACAGCAGCTGGAACGGCGTCAAGATGCACGCCGGCTCGTACCTGATCAACGACGTCCTCAAGAAGGAGCTGGGCTTCAAGGGGATCGTCGTCTCGGACTACAACGGCGTCGACAAGATCGACGGCAAGACCGGCTTCACGCCGGAAGAGGTCGAGGCCTCGATCAACGCCGGCATCGACATGGTGATGGTGCCCTACGACTGGCAGAAGTTCATCGACACGCTCCGCACGCTGGTGCAGCAGGGCCGCGTGCCGCTGTCGCGCATCGACGACGCGAACCGCCGCATCCTCACCAAGAAGTTCGAGCTCGGCCTGTTCGAGCACCCGCTGACCGACCGGCGGTTCCTGAAGACCATCGGCAGCAAGGAACACCGCGACCTGGCCCGCCAGGCCGTCCGCGAATCCCAGGTGCTGCTGAAGAACGACCACCACGTGCTGCCGCTTTCCAGGCACGAAAAGATCTTCGTCGCCGGCAAGAGCGCCGACGACATGGGCAACCAGTCCGGCGGCTGGACGGTCGGCTGGCAGGGCACCAGCGGCCCGGTCATCCCCGGCACCACGATCCTCCAGGGCATCACGAGCAGTTCCTCGAAGGTGACCTACGCCAAGGACGGCACCGGGATCGACCAGAGCTACGACGTCGCCGTCGCCGTCGTGGGGGAAACGCCTTACGCCGAAACGAAGGGTGACCGTCCACAAGGGATGGGCCTGGACGACGCGGACCTCGCGACGCTGCAGAAGCTGAAGGACTCCGGCGTGCCGACGGTCGTCGTGCTGGTGTCCGGGCGGCCGCTCGACATCGCGGCGCAGGTGGGGGACTGGGCCGGGCTCGTCGAGTCGTGGCTGCCGGGCAGCGAGGGCCAGGGCGTGGCCGACGTCCTCTTCGGCGGCTACAACCCGACCGGGAAACTGCCGGTGACCTGGATGCGCAGCGCCGATCAGCAGCCGATCAACGTCGGCGACGGCCAGCCCGCGCTGTTCCCGTTCGGCTACGGCCTCCACTACCCGCGCCATTGGTGATCGGTCCCCGCCCCCACCGGAAGGAACACGTATGCCGTCCAGAACCCGCCGCCCGCTGATCCGGATATTGGCGTTCTTCGCCGTCTTGCTGGGGCTCAGCCTCGGCGGCCCGGCCGCGCCGGTCGCCCACGCCGCGACGCCGTTCAAGGTGCTCGCCTTCTACAGTGGCACCTACGACGCCGCGCACATCAGCTTCGAGAAGGAAGCCAACGTCTGGTTCCCGCAGCAGGCCGCGGCCAACGGCTTCACCTACACCTCGACGACCAACTGGAACCAGCTGACGTCCATCACGCCCGACCAGTACCAGGTGGTCATGTTCCTCGACGACCAGCCGCAGTCGCAGGCGCAGTTCCAGGGCTTCCAGCGGTACATGCAGGCCGGTGGCGGGTTCTACGGCTTCCACGTCACGGCCTACAACGACGACACCACGCCGTCGTACGCCAACTGGTTCCACAACGACTTCCTCGGCACCGGCCGGTTCACCTCGAACTCCTGGGGCCCGACGCCGGAGACGCTGAAGATCGAGAACCGCACCCACCCGTCGACGGTGAACCTGCCGGCGACGATCAAGTCGTCGACGTCCGAGTGGTACGCCTGGCAGAACGACCTGCGCCAGAACAGCAACATCACCATCCTGGCGTCGATGGACCAGTCCACCTTCCCGATCGGCACCGACCCGAGCCAGACCTGGTACAGCGGGTACTACCCGATCTCGTGGACCAACAAGAGCTACAAGATGATCTACTCGAACTTCGGCCACAACGCGATGAACTACGACACGAACACCGCGCTGTCCTCGACGTTCGAGAGCGCCGACCAGAACCGCTTCCTGCTCGACGGCCTGAAGTGGCTCGGTGGCGGCGGCACGACCACCCCGCCGCCGGCCGGCACGATCGACCCGTCGGCCTGGTACGCGGTGTCGAACAAGGCGAACGGCAAGTGCGTCGACGCGCGGGCCGCGGCCAGCGCCAACGGCACCGTGATCCAGCAGTACACCTGCAACGCCACCACGGCGCAGCAGTTCCAGTTCGCCCCGACCAGCGGCGGGTACGACCGGATCAACAACCGGATCAACCCGGCGCAGGTCATCGACGTCGCCAACGTGGCGACGACCGACAACGCCGGCCTGCAGCTGTGGGCCTACAGCGGCGGCAACAACCAGCAGTGGCAGCCGGTGTCGGAAGGCAGTGGCTACTACCACTTCGCCGTCCGCCACACCGGCAAGTGCCTGACCGTGCCGGGATCGTCCACTGCGGACAGTGTCCAGCTGGTCCAGGCGACCTGTAACGGCAGCGCCGCTCAGTCGTTCAAGGTCGGCTAGGGGAAGGTCCGTGAAGGACTCCTTACCGGCTCTTATGGCCGGTAAGGAGTCCTTCACGGCTTTCAGCGCCAGGTCGTCTGGAGGCGGATCACCAGGACGGCCAGGGTGAGCAGCGCGACGGCGAGGAGCACGCCTGCCGAGCGCGTGTCGTCGCGGGCGCCCCACGCGAGGGCCGCGGGGAGCACCGCCAGTGAGGTGAGTAGGTAGGCCACGTGTGTGCCCGGTTCCGCTGGGTGGTGAGGGGACGCCAGGCCTGCGATCGCTTGCGCGAGCAGGGCCAGTTCGATCAGGACAGCGAGCGGGCGCCAGGGTGGCCAGCGGTAGCGGCCCGCCGCGCTCACGACCAGGGCCGTCAGGCCGGCGAGCAGGCAGAGCGCCGTCGTGGCGAAGGCCAGGGGCTCGATCACGCCCGGCGCGCTTTGCGGCGACGGCGTTTCGTGCCGAGGCGGAAGAGCCACGTCGAGATGCCTGTGAGCATCAGCGCCAAGGGCGCCAGACCGAGGACGACCCAGACGAGCCGCCACCAGCCGTCGACGAGCCAGCCGAAGTGCGCGGCCTCGAACACCTTGCTGTAGAAGCGGTTCGCCGCCGGCTCGGGCGCCGCGTCCACAGAGGACACGTGGGTGGCGTCGTGGCTGTCGACGTACACCGTGCGGTCGCCGCCGAAGAACGCGCGGGCGCCGTAGGGCTGGTAGCCGTCATCCGCGATCGACACCGAGTAGTAGTCGGTGCCTTCGGACGGCGGGACGAGGTAGCGGACGGTGCCGGGGGACGCGGCCAAAGCGGCCGAAGACGCCTGGTCGATGCCGATCTCCGGGGTGCCGGGCGCGGCGGGGTTCGCCGTGAAGCTGTACTTCGCCTCGTCCGGCGTCGAGCCGCCGGTGATCGCGAGCCATGCGTTTTCCACCGGCGGCAGGTAGAACGCGGCGCCGGTGACGCCCCACATCAGCACGAACGGCACTGACACGAGGCCGATCACGTTGTGCAGGTCGTAGTCGCGCGCGAAGCGGCCCTTGCCGAGCCGGACGCGGAAGCCGTGCGAGAACTTCTTGAAACCCGGCCACCAGACGACGATCCCGGTGATCGCCAGCAGGATCATCAGCAGCCCGAGCACGACCAGGAGCAGCAGCCCCCAGTTCGTCCCGGCCGGCCAGTCGAAGCCGATCGACGGCACCGGCGCGGCCAGCCACGACACGTACCCCGGGTCGTCCTTGCAGGTGAACGCGCAGTCGTGCAGGTTCGTCAGCCAGCCCATGACGCCGTCGTCGAGCTTCTGCGGCCCGGTGATCCGCCCGCTGCCGGGGTCGACGGCGTAGGCGGTGGTGTAGTCGGTGTCGCCGACGGCGATGATGCCGCCGTCGTCGCTGACCCAGGCCGCGGCGAACTCCGGGTGGGCCTGCTTGACGAGGTCCCGCGCCTGCTGCAGGCCGAGCGGGTGCGCGCTGCCGGTGTGCGCGTAGAAGTCGCCGTGCGTGGCCCGGAAGTACTCGGCGCGGTAGAGCAGGATGACGCCGGAGGTGGTCTCGAGGACCAGCAGCAGGCCGAGCACGAGCGACGTCCACCGGTGCGTGACGACGAGCGCGCGCCGCACGGGCTTGCGCCGGTACCAGCGCCGGACCGCGCGTCGCGGCGGAACGGTCCTGGTCAGCGTGGGTGCTTCGGCGGTCATGACGTCCTTCTGCTCGGTGAAGATCGAAGTGAGGTTAGCCTTGCTTTACCTCGATTGTCTTCCGTCCTTCGGTGGATGTGCGGCGAGTCACCGCACCGCTAACATGAAGCTCCTTCATGAATGGGGGAGCGATGCGGCGCAGTGCGGTCCTCGTGGTCCTGGCGGTGCTCGCGGGTCTCGTCGCGGGGGTGTCCCCCGCGGTGGCCGTCACCCAGCCGTTCTTCTGGGGCGTCGCGACCTCGGGTTATCAGGCGGAAGGTGCGGCGCCCGACAGCAACTGGCGCCGCTACGAACAGGCGAAGACGTCGTCGATCAAGGAGCCCTACCGCGAGTCCGTCGACTTCCGGCACAACTACGTCGCGGACATCGACCGCGCGAAGCAGCTGGGCGTGAACGTGTTCCGCTTCAGCGTCGAGTGGGCCCGGATCGAACCGCGGCCCGGCCAGGTCGACCAGGCCGAGCTGGCGTACTACGACGACGTCGTCCGGCACGTCCTCGACGCCGGGATGCGGCCGATGATCACCCTCGACCACTGGGTCTACCCCGGCTGGGTCGCCGACCAGGGCGGCTGGGACAGCGACCGCACGGTCGACGCCTGGCTCGTCAACGCCCGCCGCGTCGTCGATCGCTGCAAGGGCCTCGGCGCGCTGTGGATCACGATCAACGAGCCGACCGTCTACCTGCAGAACGAGACCGCCAACGGCGGGCTCGCCGGGTGGAAGCTGCCGTGGGCGCAGGCCCGGCTGGTGCGCGTCCACCGCGCCGCGTACGACCTGATCCACCAGCTCGACCCGGGCGCGCTCGTCTCCAGCAACACGGCGTACGTCCCGGCGGTGCAGGGCGTGCTGGACGCGTCGTTCCTCGACCAGGTGCGCGACAAGCTCGACTTCGCCGGCCTGGACTACTACTACGGCGCGAGCCTCGACAACCTCAGCGCGATCCACGCGGCGAGCGGCGAGTTCTGGAAGGTGACGCCGCAGCCGGACGGGATCTACTACGCGCTGCGGTACTACGCGCGGAAGTTCCCGGGGCTGCCGCTCTACGTCGTCGAGAACGGCATGCCGACCGACAACGGCAACGCGCGGCCGGACGGCTACACGCGCTCGGACCACCTGCGCGACCACATCTACTGGGTGCAGCGCGCGAAGGCCGACGGCATGAACGTGATCGGCTACAACTACTGGAGCCTCACCGACAACTACGAGTGGGGCAGCTACCAGCCCCGCTTCGGTCTGTACACAGTGGACGCCGCCACCGATCCGTCGCTGACCCGGCGTCCGACGGACGCGGTCACGACGTACCGGCAGCTGATCGCGGACCACGGCGTCCCGGCGGGCTACACGCCGGTCCGGCCGCCGGGCTTCTGCTCGGTCGTCGACGGCCTGGGCAGCTGCCTCGACCCGGTCCGCTACCCGGGTCCGTTGGCTCCGCTGAGCTGACCCCACCTGTCACTTCAGCCCCAAAAGCTGGAGCTTTCGCTAGGAAAGATGCGTCTTCCGGTCTTGATAAATACATGCCGGTCTGTATGTTTGTTGCATGGCGAACAAGGTGTACGTCGTCGGCGTCGGGATGACGAAGTTCGAGAAGCCGGGCCGGCGTGAGAACTGGGACTACCCGCAGATGGCGAAGGAGTCCGGGACCAACGCGCTGGCGGACGCCGGGCTCGGGTACGACGCCGTCGAGCAGGCCTACGTCGGCTACGTCTACGGCGAGTCGACGTCCGGGCAGCGTGCCGTCTACGAGCTGGGGATGACCGGGATCCCGGTGCTCAACGTCAACAACAACTGCTCCACCGGCTCGACCGCGCTGTACCTGGCCGCGGAGGCGATCCGCGGCGGCCGCGCGGACTGCGTGCTGGCGCTGGGCTTCGAGAAGATGAAACCCGGCTCGCTCGGGTCGACCTTCGACGACCGCGAACAGCCGATGGGCAACCACATGCAGGCGCTCGCCGAGATCTCCGAGGTGCTGTTCCCACCTGCGCCGTGGATGTTCGGCGCCGCCGGCCGCGAGCACATGAAGGCGTACGGCACCACGGCCGAGCACTTCGCGAAGATCGGCGAAAAGAACCACCGGCACTCGGTGAACAACCCGTACGCGCAGTTCCAGGACGTCTACTCGCTCGACGACGTCCTCGCGTCCCGGATGATCTACGACCCGCTGACCAAGCTGCAGTGCTCGCCGACGTCCGACGGCTCCGGCGCGGCGATCCTCGCGAGCGAGGCCTTCGTCGAGACGAACGGCCTGGCCGAGCGGGCCGTCGAGATCGTCGGGCAGGCCATGACCACCGACTTCCGCAGCACCTTCGACGGCAGCGCGAAGAACATCGTCGGCTACGACATGACCCGCCAAGCCGCGTTGAAGGTGTACGACCAGGCCGGGCTCGGACCCGCCGACTTCCAGGTCATCGAGCTGCACGACTGCTTCTCCGCCAACGAACTCCTGACGTACGAAGCACTCGGGCTCTGTGAAGAGGGCGAAGGCGGAACGCTCGTCGACGCGGGGGCCACGACGTACGGCGGCAAGTGGGTGGTCAACCCGTCCGGCGGGCTGATCTCCAAGGGCCACCCGCTCGGCGCGACCGGCCTCGCCCAGTGCGCCGAACTGACCTGGCAGCTACGCGGCGACGCCGGCAACCGGCAGGTCGACGGCGTGCAAGCCGCACTGCAGCACAACATCGGACTCGGTGGCGCCGCCGTCGTCACCGCCTACCAGCGAGCTTAGGAGAGACATGGGTCAGATCACCGCGTCCGTCGAACTGCCCGCCACGCCGGACAAGGCGTGGGCGGAGTTCTCGAACCCGAACAACTTCGAGAAGTGGCTGACCATCCACACCAAGTGGAAGGGCGACGTCCCCGCCGAGTTCGCGCAGGGCGCCCAGGTGTCCGAGGTCGTCACGATGCTCGGCATGGCGAACACGATCACCTGGACCGTCGACGCTTACGAGGCGCCGCACCGGCTGGTCATCTCCGGGACCGGGATGGCCGGGGTGAAGATCCGGTTCTCGCTGTCGGTCGCGGCGGCCGGCTCGGGCTCGGTGGCTTCGATCGACGCCGAGTTCACCGGCCAGATGATCGTCGGCGCGCTCGGCAAGGCCGTCGAGAAGGACGGCAAGAAGAACCTCGACGAGTCCCTCGGCAAGTTCAAGGCCCTGGTCGCATGAAGTTCGACGCCACCGGGCTGGACAAGTGGACCGACCCCGTCTCCTTCGACGTCACGCGCGAGCGGCTCGTCGAATACGCCTTGGCGACCAACGATCCGATCCCCGCGCACCGCGCGGGCGACGTCGCGAGCCCGGTGTTCGCGATCGTGCCGGTGTTCCAATCGCTGCTGGAACCGGCCCTCGAAGTCGTGCCGACGTCGTTGTTCGGCAAGGTGCTGCACGGCGAGCAGGACTTCCGTTTCCACCGCCCGATCCGGCCCGGTGACGCGCTGGTGTCGCGGGCCAAGATGACCGGCTACGAGGGGCTGCCGAAGGGGACGCGCGCGACGGTCTACCTCGAGTGCCGTTCCGTTTCCGGCGAACTGGTGAACGAGCAGTACGTGACGTTCTTCGTCCGCGGCTTCGACACCGGTTCGAAGGAAGGTTCACTGGGGCCTTCGCACCGCTTCGACGACTCGTTGCGCTCGCAGCCGCCGGTGGCGAAGGTCAGCCAGCACGTCGACGACGACCAGACGTTCCGCTACGGCCCGGCCGCCGGCGACCCGATGCCGATCCACCTCGACGAGGACGTCGCCCGGGCCGCGGGATTGCCGGGGATCATCGCGCACGGGCTCTGCACCATGGCGTTCACGTCGTGGGCGGTGCTGACCGAGGTGGCCGGGTCCGATGTGGACAGACTGCGGCGGCTGGCCGTGCGGTTCGCGTCGCCGGTGCTGCCCGGGCAGGACCTCTCGACGTCGATCTGGGCGGCGGGTCCTGGTGCTTACGCCTTCGAGACCACCGTAGGGGACAAGGTCGTCGTCAAGGACGGCTTCGCCGAGATCGGAGACCACTGATGGGTGCACTCGACGGGCGCGTCGCGCTGATCACCGGCGCGGGCCGCGGGATCGGACGGGAGCACGCGCTGCTGTTCGCCCGCGAAGGCGCGCGGGTGGTCGTCAACGACCTCGGCGGTGACAACGACGGGAGTGGCGCTTCCACCGGGCCCGCGTCCGACGTCGTCGCGGAGATCTGCGCGCTGGGCGGGGAGGCGGTGGCCAACACGTCCAGCGTGACGTCGTGGGCGGGCGCTTCGGAGCTGGTCGAGCAGGCGGTCGCGGAGTTCGGCCGGCTCGACGTCGTGGTGAACAACGCGGGCATCCTGCGCGACGCGTTCGTCGCCGGGATCACCGAGCAGCAGTGGGACGACGTCATCGCGGTGCACCTCAAGGGCCACGCGGCGGTGCTGCACCACGCGGCGGCGTACTGGAAAGCGCAGTCGAAGGCGGGTACGCCGGTCGCGGCGGCGGTGGTCAACACGGCGTCGGCGTCCGGGGTGACGCTGCCGAACGCGGGCCAGGTCAACTACGGCGCGGCGAAGGCGGGCATCGCGGCGATGACGCTGGTGGCGGCGGCCGAGCTGGAGCGCTACGGCGTGCGCGTCAACGCCATCGCCCCGATCGCCCGGACGCGGCTGACGCTGGCGACACCGGGGATGGGCGCGATCTTCGCGGCACCGGTCTCCGAAGGCGAGTTCGACGCGTTCTCGCCCGCGAACATCTCGCCGCTGGTGGCCTATCTGGCTACTGAGAAATGCGCTTTGACGGGCAAGGTGTTCGCGGTCCAGGGCGGCGCGATCTCGGAACTGGCGGGCTGGCACGACGTCAAGGTGATCGAGACCGAAGGCCCGTGGGGGATCGACGACATCGCGGCGAGGCTGCCGTGATCGAGTGGTCCGAGACGGACCTGCTGGTCCGCGACTCGATCCGCGAGTTCATCGCGAAGGAGATCCGTCCTCAGCTGGACGCGCTCGAGAGTGGTCAGCTGCCGCCGTACGACATCATCCGGAAGCTGTTTGCCGCCTTCGGGCTGGATGTCATGGCTTCGGAGGCGGTCTCGCGGATCTTGTCGCCGTCTTCGGGTTCCTCTTCCTCTATGGGTGGCCAGGAGACGCTGGCGCTGATCGCGATCAGCGAGCTGGCCGGGGTGAGCCTGGGGATCGTGGCGTCGCTGGGCGTGTCGCTGGGCCTGACGGCCGCGACGATCCTGTCGAAGGGATCTCAGGAGCAAAAAGAGCTTTGGCTGCCGGGCTTGGCGACGTTCGAGAAGATCGGCGCGTGGGCGATCACCGAGCCGGACTCGGGTTCGGACGCGTTCGGCGGCATGCGGACGTCCGTGCGGCTCGACGGCGACGAGTACGTCCTGAACGGCCAGAAGACGTTCATCACGAACGGCCCGCACGCCGACGTCGTCGTGGTCTACGCGAAACTGGACGACGGCTCGTCGCCGCGGGACCGGCCGGTGCTCGCCTTCGTGCTGGACCGCGGCATGCCGGGGTTCGTGCAGGGCAAGGCGTTCAAGAAGATGGGCATGATGTCGTCCCCCACGGGCGAGCTGTTCTTCGACGACGTCCGCCTCGGCCCCGATCGGCTGCTGTCGTCGTCCGGTTCCGAGGGCGCGCGGGAGAGTTTCGCGGCGGAGCGCGTCGGCGTGGCGGCGTTGTCGCTGGGCATCATCAACGAATGCCAGCGGCTGTGCATTTCGTACGCCAAGTCGCGTCGGTTGTGGGGGCAGGAGATCGGCCGCTTCCAGCTGATCCAGCTCAAGCTGGCGAAGATGGAGGTGGCGCGGCTGAACGTCCAGAACATGGTGTTCCAGACGGTGGCCAAGCTGCGGGCGGGCAAGCGCCCATCGCTGGCGGAGGCGTCGGCGATGAAGCTGTACTCATCGGAAGCCGCGACGGAGGTGGCGATGGAGGCGGTCCAGCTGTTCGGCGGCAACGGGTACATGGCGGAGTACCGGGTGGAGCAACTGGCCCGGGACGCGAAGTCGCTGATGATCTACGCGGGAAGCAACGAAATCCAGGTGACCCACATCGCGAAAGCCCTGCTGGCCTAGCGAGGTCGTGAGTGGTAATTCGGGTTCTAACCCGAATTACCACTCACGACCGTCAGTCGCGCTCGATGAGGTGGCCCACTACGTCCGGGCCCGGGTGCGCGTGGCCCGAGCCGTCGCGGCGGACGTCCACCTCCGGTAGCTCCACCGGGTCGCCGTTGCGGGCCGAACCCGCGGGACGCGGGCCGATCCAGGCCACCCTCAGCTCTGTCTCGCCCTTCAAGAACCGCTGGGCCCTGACGCCGCCCGTGGCTCGGCCCTTGGCCGGGTACTCGCTGAACGGCGTGACCTTGACGCTCACGCCCGTCGCCGTGATCACCATCGGCTCGCCGTGCTCGTCGTCGTCCGTGCGGAGCGCTCCGAAGAACACCGCCGCGCCCGCGCCGACGTTGATGCCCGCCATGCCGCCGCCCTTCAGGCCCTGGGGGCGGACCAGCGACGCCGCGTACTTCAGCAACGAGGCCTCCGACGTCAGGAACGCCAGCATCTCCGTGCCGTCGCGGAGCCACGTCGCGCCGACGACCTCGTCGCCGTCCTTCAGGCTGATCACTTCGAACTCGTCCGAGCGGACCGGCCACTCCGGCGAACACACCTTCACGACGCCCGCGCGCGTGCCCAGCGCCAGGCCCGGTGAGCCCGCCGCCTGCTCGCCCAGCGGCGCGATGCCCACGACCGTCTCGCCCTTCTCTAGCGGGACCAGCTCGCGAGCCGCCATGCCGCCGCGCAGGGAGACCGTGCCCGCTTGCTCCGGCAGCACCGGCAACGGCAGGACGTCCGTCTTGAACGCCCGGCCGCGGCTCGTCACCAGCAGCACCTGGCCGCGCGCGGTCGTGTGGACCACCGCCGCGACGGCGTCGTGCTTCACACGGCCGTTGCGCCGGCGGGTCTCCGTCGACTCCTCGGACTCCGCCGCCGTGCGCGCGACCAGGCCGGTCGCCGACAGGATCACCTGGCACGGGTCGTCCTCGACCTCCAGCGGCCCGGACGGCTTCGACGCGGCCAGGACCTCCTTCAGGTCGCCGTCGATCAGGGCGGTGCGGCGCTCGGTCGGGAAGTCCTTCGCGATCTTCGCCAGCTCCGACGAGACGAGCTTCTTCAGCACGGACTCGTCGTCGAGGATCTTCGTCAGCTCCGCGATCTCCTCGCGCAGCCGCTCCTGCTCGGACTCCAGCTCGATGCGGTCGTACTTGGTCAGCCGGCGCAGCGGGGTGTCGAGGATGTACGTCGCCTGGATCTCGGAGAGCTTGAAGCGCGACATCAGGCCGTCTTTCGCGGCCTGCGCGTTGTCGCTCTCGCGGATGAGCTTGATCACCTTGTCGATGTTGAGCAGGGCGATCAGCAGGCCGTCGACCAGGTGCAGCCGCTCTTCACGCTTGCGGCGCCGGTACTTCGTGCGCCGCGTCACGACCTCGTAGCGGTGCCGGAGGAAGACCTCCAGCAGCTCCTTGAGCCCGAGGGTCTGCGGCTGGCCGTCGACGAGGACGAGGTTGTTGATGCCGAACGACTGCTCCAGCGGCGTGAGCCGGTAGAGGTCGGCCAGCAGGGCCTGCGGGTTGACGCCGACCTTGCACTCGATGACCAGCCGGGTGCCGTTCTCGCGGTCGGTGAGGTCCTTGACGTCGGCGATGCCGGTGAGCCGCTTGGACTTGTTGACCTCGTCGGTGATCTTCTCGATCACCTTCTCCGGGCCGACGCCGTAGGGCAGTTCGGTGACGGTGATCGCCTGCCGCCCGCGGCTGCCTTCGAGGGGCCCGGTCTCGACGTTCGCGCGCATCCGGACGACACCGCGGCCGGTCTCGTACGCGCGGCGCACCTCGTCGAGGCCGAGCAGCTTGCCGCCGGTGGGCAGGTCGGGGCCGGGGACGAACTCCATCAGCTTGTCGAGCGTCGCCGTCGGGTGCGTGATCAGCCACCGCGCCGCGGCGACGACCTCGCCGAGGTTGTGCGGGATCATGTTGGTCGCCATCCCGACCGCGATCCCGGACGTGCCGTTGACCAGCAGGTTCGGGAACGCCGCGGGCAGCACGGTCGGCTCTTCGAGCGAACCGTCGTAGTTGGGCCGGAAGTCGACGGTGTCCTCGCCGAGCTCCCCGACGAGCTGCATGGCCTCGGGCGACATGCGTGCTTCGGTATAACGCGAAGCAGCCGGTCCATCGTCTGGGCTACCGAAGTTTCCGTGCCCGTCGATCAGCGGCGCGTTCAGGGAGAAGTCCTGCGCGAGGCGGACCATCGCGTCGTAGATCGCGGTGTCACCGTGCGGGTGGTACTTGCCCATGCAGTTGTGGACGACGAAACCCTCGGCCGTGAATTCGTGCTCGTCGGTGCCGACCTGGATGTCGTAGGTGACGTCCGCCGCGACCGGTTCGACCGAAACGACTTCGAGGAACGAGAACCCCTTCAGCGCGTCGAGCCGCTCGGCGAGCGGGGAGCCGATCCGCCGCAGCTTGTCGATCCAGCCGTCCTGGTGGGCGCGGGCGAGCGGGAAGGTGCGGTCGGCCAGCGCGGTGCCGTGCCTGTCCTTGCCGTACCGGACCTTGGCCCCGCTCACCGCGGACAACGAGGCCCGGAACGCGGTCCCGGTCGTGTCGCGGAACCAGCCGCCGCCGGCGTGGGCCGCCGAGAACTCGGCCATGACCGCCTTGGCGGGCAACCGGTCGTTGCCCTGCTTGCCGCCGTAGCCGTAGGCGATTTCCGTGAGGTTTTCCAGCGCGCTCTTCTTGTAGCCGATCTTGATCCACGGCGACAGGATGCGGGCCAGTGCCGCGGCGTCGGATCCGGTGACGGACAGACCCAGCAGGGTCTTGTGGCCGTCGGCCTTCGGGTTGGTCCAGTGGTGACCGTGCACGCCGAGATCCGCGAGCATCGCGTAGACCTGCCGGACGAGGGCTTCGCTCGTGCTGACGTAGACGATCTCGCGGTGGTTCTTGCGGATGTAACCGTCGCCGTCGAAGATGCCCGCGAGGAAGGGCGCCCAGGCCGAGCGGTCCGCGAGAACCTCCGCCGGAACGGCCTTCTCATCGCTGCGCGGACTCCCTGCGGCGAGCAGCCCATCGTGGCGGGAGAAGGTCAGGATGTGCTGGTCGCGCCAGCCCGGCTTCGCTGCCACGCGGGTTCCCCGGGATACGCCGAGGCCGTTGGTCACCGCCCAGTCGTGCACCGCGTCGAGTGGCTCGACGTCGCACATGTGGATCCGGACCCGGCCGTCCGCGTCGCGGTTCCGGTCGACCGCGAAGCCCTCGGCGGTGATCAAGCCGAGGAGGTAGGCGTAACGATCGCCGCCCGTCGGCTGCTTTTCCCGGCGAGCACTGCCGAAGGCGACGGTCAGCCGCCCGGTGAGGTCGCGGGCGTCCGTCCAGGTCAGCGTCGAGTCTTCGGCCACGGTCCGGAACCGCTGGCCCGGCGTCACGAGCATCGTGTGCCCGTTCGACCACGTGATACGCACGAGGTCGGACGCCGGGTTCTCGTAGACCTCGGTGACGGGAACCGCACGGCCCCGGCTGTCGAGAACCCGGTCGCCGATCTCGATCTCCTCGATCGGCCGCAATCCGCCCGGGGTCGACACCAGCGCGCCGCGGACGAAGCAGTCACCGACGACGCGGGACGACTTCACATACGCGTGCGTGGGCCGGTAACCCTGCTCGTGCATGGAAAACAGGATCCGGCGGTGCACCGGCTTCAGGCCGTCTCGCGCGTCCGGGAGGGCGCGTGAGTGGATGACCGAATACGCGTACTCCAGGTAGGAGTCTTCGATCTCCGTCTTCAGCGAGTTGTCGAAGACGTTCGCACCGGCGGAGTCGAACGCGCTGGGATCGACCTTGGTGGTGGGGCCCTTGCGGCGTGCCACGGCAGAACTCCTTGGTAGCTACGAAAATATCAAGCGTCGATGGCGTCGCGGTCGATCCGGTCCGAGGAGGCGACCAGCCAGTTGCGCCGGGGCTCGACCTTCTCGCCCATCAGCAGTTCCAGCGCGCCCTCGGCGGCGTCGGCGTCGTCCATGGTGATGCGGCGGACCGAGCGGGTGGACGGGTTCATCGTGGTGTCCCACAGCTCGTCGGCGTCCATCTCGCCGAGGCCCTTGAACCGCGGGACCGGCGTGACGATGCTCTTGCCCGCCCGCTCCAGCTGGGCGAACTTCGACTCCATCTCCTGCTGGGTGAAGGTGAAGTGCGTCTCCGGGTTGCGGCCCTTGGTGACGAGCTTGTGCAACGGCGGCATCGCGGCGTACAGCCGGCCGTCCTCGATCACCGGGCGCATGTACTTGGCGAACAGGGTGATCAGCAGGGTCCGGATGTGCGAGCCGTCGACGTCCGCGTCCGCCATCAGGATGACGCGGCCGTAGCGCATGGTCGTCAGGTCGAACGTGCGGCCGGTGCCCGCGCCCAGTACCTGCACGATCGACGCGATCTCGGCGTTCTTCAGCGTGTCGCCGAGCGAGGCCTTCTGGACGTTGAGGATCTTGCCCCGCAGCGGCAGCAGCGCCTGGTACTCCGAGACGCGCGCCATCCGCGCCGACCCGAGCGCGCTGTCGCCCTCGACCAGGAACAGCTCGCTGCGGGAGACGCCGGTGGTGCGGCAGTCGACCAGCTTCGGCGGCATCGCCGCGCCCTCCAGCGCGGTCTTGCGCCGGGCGGCGTCCTTCTGCTGCTTCTGGGTGAGCCGGACGCGGGAGGCGTCGACCACCTTCTGCAGCACGACCTTCGCCTCGGACTTGGTCTTGCGGTCCTCGGTCCAGGCCTTGACGTGCTTGTCGACGATGCCCTGGATGACGCGGGTGGCGCCGGCGGTGGACAGCTCGTCCTTGGTCTGCGACGTGAACTGCGGCTCCGGCAGCCGGACGTGGATCACCGCGGTCATGCCCTCGAGGACGTCCTCGATGGTCGGCATGTCCTCCTTGGGCTTGAGCAGCCCGCGGGTCTTGGAGATGGCGTCCTGCAGCGCCTTCGCCATCGCGCGGTCGAAGCCACGGCGGTGCGTGCCGCCGTGCACGTTGCGGATCGTGTTGGTGAAGCACTCCACCGTGCGCTCGTAGCCGGTGCCCCAGCGCAGCGCCACCTCGATCTCGGCGCGGCGCTCCACATTGGACTGCATGACGCCCGCCGCGTCCGCCGCGTTCTCCTTGTAGGTGCCCTCGCCGGTGATCAGCAGCGTGCCGCAGACCGGCTTCTCGCCCGCCGGGCTGAGGAAGTCGACCATGTCCACCAGCCCGTGCGGGAAGTGGAAGGTCTCCTCGTTGATCGTGTCCTCGATGGCGGTGCGCAGCACGTACGTGACGCCAGGGACGAGGAACGCGGTGTTGCGCATCTTGGCCCGCACGCCCTCGACGTCGAGCGCCGCGCCGGACTCGAAGTACCGCGAGTCGTACCAGTAGCGGATCGAGGTGCCGCCGCGCTCGCCGCGCTTCATCTTGCCGACGAGGTTCAGCCCGGAGCGGCGGGTGAACTTCGCCTTCGGGCCGGGCGCGTCGAAGGTGCCGGGGACGCCGTGCTTGAACGACATCTGGTGGACCTTGCCGTCCTGCTTCACGGTGACGTCGAAGCGGTGCGACAGCGCGTTGACCGCCGACGCGCCGACGCCGTGCAGTCCGCCGGAGGTCTTGTAGCCCGAGCCGCCGAACTTGCCGCCGGCGTGCAGCCGGGTCAGGACCAGTTCGACGCCGGACAAACCGGACTTGGCGTGCGTGCCGGTGGGGATGCCCCGGCCGTCGTCGTCCACCTGGACGCTGCTGTCGGCGTGCAGGGTGACGACGATCTTCGTCGCGTACCCGGCGACACCTTCGTCCGTGGAGTTGTCCACCACCTCGGAAAAGAGGTGGTTGATACCACGGCTGTCGGTGGAGCCGATGTACATCCCGGGGCGTTTGCGGACGGCTTCGAGACCCTCGAGATGCGTCAGGTCATCGGCCCCGTACAAGGTCTCGGCAGTCACAGGGTCGTTCTCCCGGATCGTGGCTCGCGAAGGTTCAGTGAGGTGCGGACTCGGCCTGCACCGTACTGCAGGATATCCGCCTGCTCCGACAACTTCCGCGCGTCCGTCCCCCGGTGTGGCGTGAACCGCCCCCTAGCGGGGGTCGAAACCGAGGTCGGGCCACAGGCTGAGCACCGCTTCGATCTTCCGCGGGACCTGGAAGCTGTTCCGGAAGTTCGGCTTCTCGCCGATGGTGGCGAGCCCCTTCCGCAGGTCCCCGAACGCCGGCCGCGACACCGTCTCGCGCGTCAGGATGTAGCAGTAGGTGCGGCGCGGGTAGGCGTACTCGTCGATGTAGGCGTGCAGCACGAGGCCGGGGGCCTCGATCCGCGACCCGACCAGCGCCCGGCCCTGCTTCTGGCTGTAGACGCGGATCACGTGCACGCCGGCGCGCAGCGTGCGCGGCGGGTCCTGGCCCTGGCCGTCGTCCGCCCAGAACAGCTCGACGCGGAACGGCGCCTCGCCGTCGTCGCCGGGGTGGGTGTGCTCGCGGGCCAGCTCCTCCAGGCGGTACTCGGCCTCGGCCGACGGTTCGCCGCCTTCGACGATGCTCACCAGGTACAGCTCGGCCGGGCGCGGCCAGGACGGCCGGGGGACGTCGGTGGCTTCGGCCGGTTCGGTTTCGGCCGGAGCCGCAACCGGTTCCGGGGATCCGGCGGTGACCGCGGGGGTTTCGACGGGTGTGGCGTCCGACGGTTCGGCCGGGGCCGGCGTGTCGGCCACCGCCGGGCGCACCGGCGACGGAGCGGGCGGTGCCGGGCGGACCGGCGTGACCGGCGAGGCCGGGCGGACCGGGGACGGCGGGGGAGTGGCGGCGGCCGGGCGGACCGGCGTCACCTGCCGGGTCGTGACGACCGGCCGGGCCGCGGGCGTGCGGGCCGGCGTCGCCGGACGCGGCGGGGTGACCAGCTTCCCGGCGCCGTACTGCTCCAGGAGCGGCTCCAGGTCACCGGCGGTGAGCGAGGGCCCGGCCAGGTCGGCCCATTCGAGCCAGGCCTCCTGAGCCTCCTCGACGGTGTGCTTCTCCGTCGAGAGCGTGACCGCCTCGAACAGCTGCCGCGGGCCGGCGGCGGTGACGTCGGCCGAGCCGACCACCACGAACGCCGGGTCGTCCTCGGCGATCACCAGCTTCGCGTTCAGCCCGCGCAGCGAGTGCACGGCCACGCCGGCCTTCACCCAGTGCAGCAGGGCGTGCGGGCTCGTCGTGCCGGCGAGCACCGAATCCAGGCCCGCGTCCGTGATCAGCGTGTCGCCCGGCTGCAACGGCAGCAGGGCGGCCGCGCCGGGACCGACGTGACCGAAGGCGGCCACCAGGTTCCGGCGTGGGCTGAGCAGTGGGGTGATCGAGGCCCAGATGTCGCGGCCGGTGAGAAGTCGTACCGAACGTTCTGCCAAACCCAGCCGAGCGAACTCCGCGTCCATGCCTCTGACCTTAGCTGGTGCCCCTCGGACGCCGACGGGGCGGAATATCTCTTGCTTGGAAGTAGTTGAACGCGCATGTAAGATGGGTACGCGCCTTCGGAAAGGGAGCAGGTCATGCAGTTCGGAATCTTCACGGTGGGCGACGTCACGACGGACCCCACGACCGGCACCACGCCGACCGAGCACGAGCGGATCAAGGCGATGGTCCGCATCGCGCTCAAGGCCGAAGAAGTCGGTCTCGACGTCTTCGCGACGGGTGAGCACCACAACCCGCCCTTCGTGCCCTCTTCGCCCACGACGATGCTCGGCCACATCGCCGCGCAGACGTCGAAGCTGATCCTCTCGACGTCGACGACGCTGATCACCACGAACGACCCGGTGAAGATCGCCGAGGACTTCGCGATGCTGCAGCACCTCGCCGACGGCCGCGTCGACCTGATGATGGGCCGCGGCAACACCGGCCCGGTCTACCCGTGGTTCGGCGAGGATATCCGCCAGGGCATCCCGCTGGCCATCGAGAAGTACGCGCTGCTGCGCCGGCTCTGGCGCGAGGACGTCGTCGACTGGGAGGGCGAGTTCCGCACGCCGCTGCAGGGCTTCACCGCCACGCCGCGCCCGCTCGACGACGTCCCGCCGTTCGTCTGGCACGGCTCCATCCGCAGCCCGGAGATCGCCGAGCAGGCCGCCTACTACGGTGACGGCTTCTTCGCGAACCACATCTTCTGGCCGAAGGAGCACTTCCAGCAGCTCATCGCCTTCTACCGCCAGCGCTTCGAGCACTACGGCCACGGGAGCGCGGACCAGGCCATCGTCGGGCTCGGCGGTCAGGCGTTCATCCGGCCGAAGTCGCAGGACGCGTGGACCGAGTTCCGGCCGTACTTCGACAACGCCCCGGTGTACGGGCACGGCCCGACGCTGGAGGAGTTCACCGACCAGACGCCGCTGACCGTCGGCAGCCCCCAAGAAGTCATCGACAAGACGCTGACCTTCCGCGAGCACTTCGGCGACTACCAGCGCCAGCTGTTCCTGATGGACCACGCCGGCCTGCCGCTGAAGGTCGTCCTCGAGCAGCTCGACCTGCTCGGTGAGCACGTGGTCCCGGTACTGCGCAAGGAACTCGACGCGATGCGCCCGGCGCACGTGCCGGACGCGCCGACGCACGAATCCCTGAAGGCCTCGAAGGACGCGGCGCTCGTCGGGAGCCAGGCGTGAAGCTCGCGGTGGTGACGGCCGGCCTGTCGGTGCCGTCGTCGACCCGGTTGCTGGCCGACCGGCTGGCTGCGGCGACCATCAACGGGGTCGCGGCCGGGTCGCCGGTCGAGGTGAACGTCGTGGAGCTGCGCGACATCGCGCTGGACGTCACGAAGAACCTGCTCACCGGCTTCCCGAGCCCGGATCTGCGCCAGGCGATCGAGACGGTCACCGGGGCGGACGCGCTGATCGCCGTCACGCCGGTGTTCACCGCCGGCTACAGCGGCCTGTTCAAGTCGTTCTTCGACGTCCTGGACGCGGAGTCGCTGGTGGGCAAGCCGGTCCTGCTCGGCGCGACCGGCGGCACCGAGCGGCACTCGCTGGTGCTCGACTACCAGCTGCGGCCGCTGTTCGGGTACCTGAAGGCGGACCCGGTCGCGACGGGCGTCTACGCGGCGTCGTCGGACTGGGGCAGTGGTGAAGGCGCGCTGCAACGGCGGATCGAGCGGGCGGGCGCCGAGCTGGCGACCCTCGCCGCGGGCCGCCCGGTCGTGCCCGAGACGCCGTCCTTCGTGCCCTTCGACCAGCTGCTGGCGTCCACTCAGGACCGGTAGTGCACCCGGTAACGCAGGTGGGTGACGCCTTCGCCCTCGACGACCTCGACCCGGTCCAGCTCGGCTCCGCCGGGGCCGAGGTTCTCGAAGTAGCGCACGCCCTCGCCGAGGAACACCGGCACGAGGTCGATCGCCAGCTCGTCCAGCAGGCCGAAGGTGAGGCACTGCTGGGCGATGGCCGGGCCGGAAACGCCGACGTTGCCGTCACCCGCGGCCTTCGCCCGCTCGATCGCGGTCTCGACGTCCGGGCAGAACGTGAACGGCGCGAGGTTCTCCGCCGGCCAGTCCGCGGGCGGTGGGCGGTGCGTGACGACGAACGCCGTGCCGCCGCCGGGCGGGCGGCCGCCCCAGCCGTGCGTGTGGTCGAACACCGTGCGGCCGCACACGAACGCGCTGTGCTCGGCCTGCGCCAGCTGCCGCCGGAGGTAGCCCGCGCTCGCCTCGGCGACGCGGAACGTCATCGGGTAGCCGACCATCGGCACCTCGACGTCGCCGGCTGAGTACCAGTCGAACAGCGGCCCGACGGAGTTGTCGGGCCGCGCGACGAACCCGTCCAGCGACATGCAGAAGCTCGCCGCGACGGTCATCTCAGGCGTCCTTCTCGAGCAGCGTGTCGAGGCGTTCGTACGAGTCGGTGATGCCGGCCTCCATGCCGCTTTCGACGGCCGCGTCGCGGGCTTCGACCGACGGGAACACCGAGTGGCCGTCGATCCGGGTACGACCGTCGCCGAGGCCGGTGAAGGTGATCGTCTCGAGGCAGACGTCACCGGGCGCGCCCTCGAACTCGAAGGTCTGGATGATCTTCCCGGCGCTCACCGTGTGGTAGACGCCGCGGAAGCGGTACTCGCCGCGTTCGTCGCGGTGGACGTAGTGGTAACCGCCGCCGGACCGCGCGTCCAGCTCCAGCAGTTCCATCTCCATGCCGTGCGGGCCCAGCCAGCGCACGATCAGGTCCGGGTCGGTGTAGGCCCGCAGCACCTTCTCCGGTGCCGCCGCGACCTCGCGGGTGACGACGATGAACGGGGTGCCGGGCTGGGCGGTGATGGTGGTGCTCATCCGTTTTCCTCCAACGTTTCCAGGACGGCGTCGAGCCGCCGGTAACTGCGTTCGGTGGCCAGCCGGTAGGTGTCGATCCAGCTCGTCAGCTCTTCGAGGGCGGCCGGGACGAGCCGGCACGGCCGCCGCTGGCCGTCGCGGCCGCGGCTGATCAGCCCGGCGTGCTCCAGCACCTGCAGGTGCCTGGAGATCGCCTGCTTGGTGATCGCGAAGGGCTCGGCCAGTTCGTTGACCGTCGCCTCGCCGCGGGAGAGCCGGGCGATCAGCGCGCGGCGCACGGGGTCGCCGAGTGCGGTGAACGCCCGATCCAGCGCCTCGTCGTCAACCGCCATCTTTATCAACCAATCTGTTTATCAACCGATGTGTTGACTATAAGAACTCGCGGAGCCGTCGTCAAGGAAGTGCCGAAAGTAGGGGGTGGCTCGCGCCGTCCGGCAGCCGACGCCGGGAGGGTCCGCTGCCTACTTTTGCGCTATGACCAGGCTTTTCGCGCTGCTCGGCGCGTTCTTCTTCCTGCTGGCGACCCCGGCTTCGGCCGCTCCCGCCCGGGAGGGCATCGACGATTACGTCCGCGCCTACCTCGACCACACCGGCCTGCCCGGCGCCGCGGTCGCCGTCACGCACGGCGCCGACGTCGTGCGCGTCGCCGGCTACGGCCACGACGCGGCGGGCGCGCCGATCACCGCGTCGACCCGGCTGCCGATCGCGTCGCTCAGCAAGTCGATGACGGCGTTCGCCGTGCTCCGGCTCGTCGACGCCGGCCGCATCGGGCTCGACGAGCCGGTCACGCGCTACCTGCCGGAGTTCCGGCTCGCCGACCCGCGCGGCGCCCGGATCACCGTGCGGATGCTGCTCGACCAGACGTCCGGGATGGCCGACTCGGCGTTCCCCGACCTGACGCTGCCGCAGCCGCACACCCTCGCCGAAGCCGTCTCCCGGCTGCGGGACGCGGGCCTGGCCGACGAGCCGGGCGCGAAGTTCCACTACCACAACCCGAACTACGAGGTGGCCGCCCGGATCGTCGAGGTCGTGGCCGGTCAGCCGTTCGCCGACTACCTGCGGACGCGGCTGTTCGCGCCGCTCGGCATGACCTCCAGCTCCACTGTGGACAGTCCGCCGGCCGGCCTCTCGCCGGGGTACGTGCGGGCGTTCGGCTTCGCCGTCCCGGTCGGTGAGCCGGACTGGTTCACCGGCGGCAGCCACGGCGTGCTGAGCACCGCGACCGATCTGACGCGGTGGCTGATCGCGCAGCGGGACGGCGGCGGCGTGCTCTCGCCGGCGTCGGCCGCGCTCGCGCACACCCCGGCGCCCGGGCACGACTACGCGTTCGGCTGGGGTGCCTACCGGCCGGGGCAGCTGTCCCACAACGGCGAGTGGTTCGGCCATACCGCCGCCCAGATCCTGCTGCCCGGCGGCTACGGCGTCACGGTGCTCGCCACCACCGGGCTGTCCCTGGACAACGACGCCGATTCGCTGGCGCAGGGCCTCGCGACGCTCGTGCAGGGCGGGACGCCGGAGCTCGCGCTGCCCGCGGGCGTCGTCGCGGACCGGGTGCTCGCCGGGCTGATCCTGCTCTCGGTGGTGCTCGCCGTGCTCGGCGTCCGCCACGCGCGGCGGTGGGCGGCGCGGCGGACGTCGTGGTGGCGGGCCGGGCTCCGGCTGCTGCCGAGCCTGCTGCCGGCGGTGGTCCTGGCGCTGCTGCCGCAGCTGATGAGCTTCGTGTTCGCCGGCCGGCGGGGCACGTTCGGGCAGCTCCTCTACGTCTGGCCGGGCGTCGTGACCTGGCTCGCGGCGGCCACGCTCTGCGCGTTGGTGGTGTCGGCCGCGCGGATCCGGGTACTCGCGAGTGGCACGCGACGGCACAACCGGGAAGAATCGGACGGAACGAGGGGAGTGGCCGAGTGGGGATCGGTAAACAGGCCAAGCGCGTCATGATCACGGTGGCGGGCGGGATCCTGCTGGTGGTCGGCGTGCTGCTGCTGGTCCTGCCGGGGCCCGGCCTGCTGCTGGTGCTCGCCGGGCTGCTGCTGCTCGCGTCGGAGTTCCCGAAGCTGGAGCGGTACGTCGACCCGGTCCGGGACCGCGCGATGAAGGCGGCCGAGGAGAGCGTCTCGTCACCCCTGCGGATCGCCGGCTCGGTGCTGGCCGGGCTCGCCCTGCTGGCGGCGGGCATCGTCTGGGGCACGGTGAAGTCGCTGCCGTTCAGCGGCTGGAGCACCGGATCGAGCCTGATCCTGTCGTCGGTGATCCTGTTCGCGCTGCTGATCTGGAGCTACCGCCGGGTGAAGTCCCGCCGGGAGGAGAAGGCGGTCAGCTGATCAGGACCGGCACTTTCACGTGAAAGTGCCGCTCTGACGCGGGGTCAGCTGATCAGCTTGCGGACCGCTTCGGTGACCGTCGCACGGCGGTAGGCCTCGTCGTCGGGGGCCGTGGCGATCATCTCGACCGTCTGAGCCGACCACATCGCCGCCAGCGTCAGCACCATCATCAGCAGCTGTTCCGGCTCGAAGCGGTCCGAGACCGTGCCGGCCTTCTGGGCCGCGCGGACGGCCTCGACCTTGCCCTTGGCCGAGTCCGCGATCGCCTGGATCGTGCGGCCCGTGCCGGCGCGCTCGAGGCGGTACCAGGCGGAGATCCGCGTCACCTCGGGGTAGGCCACGTAGTTGTCGAACAGCCGGCCGGCGTACCCGGGCAGGTCGTCGGCGGTGATCGGCGTCTCGGCGAGGGTGCGCTCGACGATCGTGTCGAAAACCGCGTCGAACAGGTCGTCCTTGCTGCCGAAGTAGGTGTAGACGAGGCCCGCGCTGCACTTCGCGCGTGTCGCGATCCGGTCCATCCGGGCGCCGGCGATGCCGTGCGCGGCGAACTCCGCCAGCGCGGCTTCGAGCAGCTGACGGCGCTTCGCGGCGGGGTCCCGGGTGGCCATGGCCCCGATTCTAGTTGAACGATCGTTCAGCGCGGCCCGCCCGGACGGTAACCTCGGCCCCATGAGCGGCGGATTCCAGCGCGCCCGGCGGCCCGAGCAGATCGAGGCGCGCCGCACCGCGATCCTCGCCGCCGCGCGCGAGCTGCTCGCCGAGCGGCCGGTCGCAGAGATCAGCCTGCGGGAGCTCAGCTGCCGGGTCGGGCTCGCGAAGTCCAACGTCCTGCGCTACTTCGACAGCCGTGAGGCGATCTTCCTCGAGGTCCTCGACGCCGCCTGGACGGACTGGCTCGACGACCTGGAAGCGACCCTCGCCGACCCCGGCCCGGACGAACCCGGCTTCGCCCGCGAAGAACGTCTCGCCGGGACGCTCGCGTCGTCGCTGGCTGGGCGTCCGCTGCTGTGCGACCTGATCAGCTCGATGGGGTCGGTCCTGGAACGCAACATCTCGCTCGAGTTCGCCCGCGGCTTCAAGCGCCGCGCGGCCGCGAACACCGAGCGGCTCGGCGAGCTGGTCCGGAAGCGGGTCCCCGAGCTGACGGCCGAGGGCGCGGCGCACTTCGCCGGGGCGGTGGTCGTGGTGGTGTCGGGCCTGTGGCCCTACGCCAACCCGACCGACGCCGTCGCGGCGGTGACCGCCGAGCTGGGCGGCCCGCCGGCCGGGGAGCTCTTCACGACGGCGCTGGCCGAGGGGCTGGCGAACCTGCTCGCGGGGCTGGTCGCGCGGGGCCGGTGACGGCTCAGCTCGCGCGTCCGGCGGCCGCGTTGATGTCGGGGTTCTCCAGGATCTGCCGCTCGTAGCCGTGTGCCGCGACCTCCAGCATCGCGCGGCCGATGTCCTCGGTGGTCGTCACCACCCGCGGCGCCAGCCGGCTCAGCACCGGGTACAGCGGCGCCGCCACGCGGTAGATCGTCCGGTACAGCGGGGTCTTCGACGTGATCCCGTGCCGCGGCTGGATGTAGCCGGGGCGGAAGAAGAACGTCCGCAGCGGCAGCTTGGCCAGCGCGTTCTCGGTCGCGCCCTTGACGCGGGCCCAGCGCACCCGGCCGCGTTCGGTGCTGTCGGTGCTCGCGCCCGAGACGTACACGAACGTGGTGTCCGCCGGCAGCGTCCGCGCGACCGAAAGGGTGAGCTGGTAGGTGATCCGCTCGTACTCCTCGGCCGCCACGCCGACCGACGACAGGCCGAGGCAGAAGAAGCACGTGTCGTAGCCGGTGATCGGCTCGAGGGCGAAGAGGTCCTTCTCGACCTTCTCGGTGAGCTTCGGGTGGGTGGTGCCGGCCGGGGCCCGGCCCACGGTCAGCACCGCCTCGACCCGCTCGTCCAGCAGGCATTCGCGCAGCACGCCTTGCCCGACCATGCCGGTCGCGCCGAACAGGATCACCCGCACGAGCCCACCCCTACTCCCCGGCCACCGGCAGCAGCCCGCGCTCGCCGAAGACCTTCTTGGCCACGAAGGTCGCGTTCAACGCCTTCGGAAATCCACAGTAGACGGCGGAGTGCAGCAGCGCCTCGACGATCTCGGCCGGCGTCAGCCCGACGTTGAGCGCCGCGTTGACGTGCACGTCCAGCTGCGGCTCGCACCCGCCGAGCGCGGTCAGCATGCCGAGCGTGACGAGCTGCCGATCCCGCGGCGCCAGCCCCGGCCGCGAGTAGATCTCCCCGAACCCCCAGGAAACGACAGCCTCAGCCAACGCGGGCGAGACGTCGGCGAGGTTGTCGAGGACACGCTGCCCACCCTCGCCGTCGATCTCGGTCAGGGTCTTCAGGCCACGTTCGAAACGCTCGTCGGTCATGTCGGGTTTCCTTTCCCCCAGCGATCTCGTCGGGATCGACGCTAGGGGCTGGAGCGCACTCCAGGTCAAACCCGGATTCAGCTCGCCCGCACCGCGCGCGGCAGGGTCGCCGGATCCGGGGTGACGTAGAAGCTGGTGTACGAGGTGTCGGAACGCTGTCCCGCCGCGTTGGCGCTCCAGACCGTCACCGACAGCAGTTCACGCTCCTGAACCGCCGGCGCGGTGAACTCGAAGGCCGCCGTGCCGTCGGCGGCGGGCTGGACGGCCACCTCCGGTCCGGTGGTGCTCCACGTCCGGACGGAGTAGCCGTACGACGCCAGGCCCGGTTGCACCGGCGTGACCGTGCAGTGGACCACCTGGCCCGGCTGTGCGCCGCCGTTCGCGTCACAGGTGAACGGCGGCGCCGCGGACCGGGGGTAGAACGAGTAGTACGCCGTTTCCGACACCGTGCCGTCGGCGAAGGTGCTGGTCACCTCGAGGTACTGCGTGTCGGTCGTCAGCGGGGTCAGGACCGCGCTCGCCGTGCCGTCCGGTCCGGCGGGGACGGTGACCGCAGACCCGCCGTAGGTGTAGGTGTAGCTCACGACGCCCGGCACCCCATCGGGCCTCCCCCTGGAGTGTTGGTTCAGTCCCGTATCGAGGGGGGTCCGGATGGTGTTACCCGGGAACGCGGAAAGGCCGCACCGGGATCTTCCCGATGCGGCCTTTCCGGACGAAACCGGCTACTTTCCGCTGCTGTACAAGGCACTCACGTCCGCGTCGGACAGTGCGCGGTCGTAGACGTGCACCTGGTCGACCGCGCCGTCGAGGTAGTCGACCGGGCCGCCGCCGTACTTTCCTCGGCCGATCACCGTGTGGCCCGTCGAAGCGTCGCCGAGGCAGACGCTCTTCGTGGCCGCCAGCTGGCCGTCCACGTACAGCTTCAGCGTGCCCGAAACCGCGTCGCGGACGCCGACCACGTGGTACCAGCGGTTCGCCTCCGGGGCCGTCGGCGCCAAAGCCCGCGTGCCCACGAAGCTGAACGCCAGCCGGTGGTCCGCGCCCGAGTACTGCAGGAAGAACGCGCTGGTGTTGTCGCCGTCCTGGCTGACCACCGTCTGGAAGCCGTCGCCGATGGCGTTGAACTTGACCCACGCCGCCGCGCTGTAGCTGCCTTCGGTGTTCACCAGCGACGCGCCCGTGTCGGCGTACTGGCCCGACCCGTTCACCGCCAGTGCCGAACCGCTCTTGCCCTCGGTCCAGGACGCGCCGCCGACCAGCGTCGCGTCGTGGTCGCCGACCGCGTCCGCGGCCACGGTTCCGGTGTTCTCGTCGAACGGGTAGGCGGCGATGCCGTCGATCCCCGGCGTGCCCGCCGGCACCGAAGGCCCGGACACCGGCTTGCCGGTGGCGCCCTTGATGACCGCCTGGTTGGCCGCGCGGACCGCCGCGAAGTCCATCTTCTTCACCTGCCTGTCGTAGGTGAAGAAGCCGTTGACCTCCTTCTCGACGTCGGTGGTCTGCGTGTAGACGCCGGCCGAGACGCCGCACCGCTGGGCGATCAGCAGCAGGCGCTGCTGGAGTTCGCCGTAGCGCCGGGTCAGCGTCGCGCTGTCGGGCTCCATCTCGTAGGCGAAGCTGCCCGCCGGGTCGAACTCGTGCCCGGCGACCTTCAGGCCGAGCCCGCCGTACTCACCGTCGACCGCGGCACGCGTGCCGGTCTGCACCGGCGTTCCCGGCCCGGTGTAGGTGTGGTCGTCGTAGATGTCACCGGCGCCACTGTCCGGTTCGGACCGGCAGCAGTTGACGCCGGACTCGGCGTCGACCAGCCGCGAGGAGTCCCACGACTTGACCTCGTCGGCGATCCGGCCGACCTCGTAGTCGCCCCAGCCCTCGTTGAACGGCACCCACGTGACGATCGACGGGAAGCTGCGGTGCTGGTCGATCATCCGCCGCATCTCGGACTCGTAGTTGACGCGCGACGCGGTGCTCGGCTCGACGTCGTCCTTCATCGCCGGCATGTCCTGCCACACCAGCAGCCCGAGCTTGTCGGCGTAGTAGTACCAGCGGTCCGGCTCGACCTTGATGTGCTTGCGCACCATGTTGAAGCCGAGCGCCTTCTCCTGCTGCAGGTCGAACTTCAGGGCCGCGTCGGTCGGCGCGGTGTAGATGCCGTCCGGCCAGAAACCCTGGTCCAGCGGGCCGACCTGCATGACGAACTTGCCGTTGAGCAGCATCCGCTGCTTGCCGTCGGCGGTCTTGCCGACGCTGACCGACCGGATGCCGAAGTACGAACCGGCTTCGTCCCCTGTGGACAGTCGCACCTTCAGGTCGTAGAGGAACGGGTCGTCCGGCGTCCACAGGTGCGGCCGGTCCACCTTGAGCTTCAACGGCTTGTTCGCGTCACCGGTGACGCGCCCGACCTGGCGGCCGTGGTCGTAGGCGATCGCTTCGACGCGCTGCTTGACCGGGCCGCCGACCACGGCGTTGATCGTGACCGACCCGGACGCGGCGTCCGGGGTGGTGTCGAGGCGGTCGATGTGCGCCGAGGCGACCGGCTCCATCCAGACGGTCTGCCAGATGCCGGAGGACGGCGTGTAGAAGATGCCGTCGCCGGGCTGGCGCTGCTTGCCGATCGGCTGCCCGCCCTGGTCGTTCGGGTCGGCGACGCCGACGACGATCTCCTGGGTCTTGGCCGTGGTCAGCGCGTCGGTGACGTCGACGGCGAACGAGTCGTAGCCGCCGGTGTGGCGGGTGACGGTCTTGCCGTTGACGATGACCGTGGCGTCGTAGTCGACGGTCTGGAAGTGCAGTTGCAGCCGCTGTCCCTTGCCGACCTGCCAGTTCTTGGGCACCTCGAAGGTGCGGCGGTACCACATGTTCGTCTCGTGGCGCATGATCCCGGACAGCGCGGACTCGACCGGGTACGGCACGAGGATCCGCTCGCCGAGCGTCTTCCCGATCGGCGCGGCCTCACCCGGGGTCGCCTTGGCGAACTCCCAGACGCCGTTGAGGTTCTGCCACTTGTCGCGGGTCAGCTGCGGCCGCGGGTAGTCGGGCAGGGCGTTGGCAGGCGAGACGTCCTTCGTCCACGGCGTGGACAGCGGGGGCGTCAGTCGCTGCCACTGGGGTGCGGCCGCGGCACTCGCCGCCGCCGGCACGGTGCCGAGACCGGCCACCGCGACGGCGAACGCGGCGGTGGCGGTGAGCCATCGGCGGGTTCTGAGGGCAGGACGAAACATCGTTGAGACCTCCTGGTGAGGGGAAGGGAGCTCAGCGGGTTCGGGACCGAGCCAGCAGGCGCTGGATCACCACGACGATGAGCAGGAAGGCCCCGCTCACCACCGTCTGGTAGTTGGAGTCGAGCGTGCCGACCTGGTTGATGACGTTCTGGATCAGCACCCGCAGCAGCACGCCGACGAGCGTGCCGACGATCGTCCCGGCGCCGCCGGTGAGCAGCGTGCCGCCGATGACGACGACCGAGATCGCGTCCAGCTCGGTGCCGACGCCGATCACCGTGACGCCGGACTGCAGGTACGCGGCGGTGAGGATGCCCGCGAAGCCGGCGAGGGCGCCGCTCAGCGTGTAGAGCGCGATCTTCGTGCGGACCACCGGCAGGCCCATCAGCAGCGCCGACTGCTCGGCACCGCCGATGGCGAACACCGACTGGCCGAACCCGGTGCGCCGCAACAGGACGCCGCCGAGTGCGAAGAGGACGAGCGTCAGGTACACCGGGACGCCGACGCCGAAGATCGTGCCCTGCCCGAGCCAGAGGATCGCCGAGCCGGGCTCGATCTTGAACGTCGTCGCGCCTTCGGAGGTGATGGCGAGCAGCAGGCCGCGGGCGAACAGCAGCGTCGCCAGCGTCACGATGAACGGCGCCATCCCGGTGCGGGCGATGAGCACGCCGTTGAGGAAGCCGATCGCCGAGCACACCACCAGCGGCAGCAGGAGCGCCACGAGCAGGCCGTACTGCGCGCCGTACGCGGCGAGCACGCCGCCGAGCGCGTAGTTCGAGCCGACCGACAGGTCGATGCCGCCGGAGATGATCACGAACGTCATGCCGAGCGCGATCACCGCGAGGAACGAGCCCTGCAGCGCGAGGTCGCGCAGGTTGTCCGCGGACCCGAAGCGCGGGAACGCGAACCACGCGGCGGCGAGGCCGAGCACGAGCACGACGGCCGCGCCCTGGCGCTGCAGCACCCCGGCGAACGCGGCGTTGCGAGCTGTCGTCTGGGTGGCGGTCATTTGCGGCTCCGCTCACGGGCGACGTAGACGGCGACGACGATGATGGCCGCCTGGACCATCTGCGCCGTCGAGTCCGGCAGGTTGTGCTTGATCAGGGTGGCGTGCACCAGCTGCATGAGCAGCGCGCCGAACACGGTGCCGAGCACGCGGACCCGGCCGCCGGTCAGCGGCGTGCCGCCGACGACGACCGCGGTGATCGCGGACAGCTCCATCAGCAGGCCGAGGTCGTTGGGGTCGCTGGCGCCCAGCCGCGACGTCGCGAGCACGCCGGCCACCGCGGCCAGCGCCCCGGAGATGACGTAGACGCCGACCAGCACGCGCTTCACCGGGAGCCCGGCCAGGGAGCTGGCCGTCCGGTTGCCGCCGACGGCGACCAGCTGGCGGCCGAACGTCGTGCGCTGCACCAGCAACCCGGCCAGCACCGCGAGCACGCCCGCGACGATGACCATGACCGGCACGCCGAGGACGTCACCCGTGCCCAGCGCCAGGAAGTCCTCGTTGCGCAGCTGGACGAGCTGGCCGTGCGCGATCACGAGCGCGAGCCCGCGGCCGCCGACGAGCAGCGCCAGTGTCGCGATGATCGGCTGGATCCCCAGGTAGGCCACCAGGTAGCCGCTGAACAGGCCGGACAGGATGCCCGCGATCACCGCGACGATGACCGCCGTCAGCGGCCCGGCGCCGAGGTAGAGCGGGATGAGCGCGGCGGCGATCGACATCACCGAGCCGACCGACAGGTCGATGCCCTCGGTGCCGATCACCAGCGCCATGCCGAGCGCGACGATGCAGACCGGCGCGGCCTGCACCAGCTGCGTGCGGAAGTTGGCCGCGGACAGGAAGTTCTCGGTGAAGAAGACGTTGAACAGCAGCAGCACGACGACGGCCAGGTAGACGCCGTAGTTCTGCAGCCAGGCGGTGACCTTGGCCCGGTCCGGTGCCCTGGTCAGGGTGGCGCTAGACATCGTTGTCACCTTCCGCTGCGATCGCGGCCAGGACGTTTTCCTCGGTGATGCCGTCGCCGGTCAGCTCGCCGACGACCGAGCCGTCGCGCAGGACGACGACGCGGTCCGAGCCGTCGATCAGCTCTTCCAGCTCGGACGAGATGAGCAGCACGCCGAGGCCTTCCTTCGCGAGTTCGTCGATCAGCGCCTGGACCTCGGCCTTCGCGCCGACGTCGATGCCGCGGGTCGGCTCGTCGAGCAGCAGGATCTTCGGGCCGGTGGCGAGCCAGCGGGCGAGCAGCACCTTCTGCTGGTTGCCGCCGGACAGCTCGGACACCTTCTGCTCGGGGCTCGAAGCCTTGATCCGCAGGCGCTCCATGAAGATCTTCACGACCTTGTCCTGCTTGGCCTTGCTGACCAGGCCGAACGGCGAGAGCGTCGGGAGCGCGGCGAGCACGATGTTCTCGCGGACCGACAGGTTCGGGATGATCCCGTCGGTCTTGCGGTCCTCGGCCAGCAGCGCGATGCCCGCGCGCATCGCCGCCGCGACCTTGCCCTTCTTGAGCGGCTTTCCGGCGAGCAGCACGGATCCGCCGTCGAGCGGGAACGCGCCGACGATGGCCCGCGCGGTCTCGCTGCGGCCGGAGCCGAGCAGCCCGGCCAGGCCGACGACCTCGCCGGGCCGGATGCTGACCGAGACGTCGTGCAGCCGGCGCATACCGGACAGGTGCTCGGCCTTGAGCAGCGGTTCGCGCTCGACGTCGTGTTCCTCGCCGAACGCCGTGACGCCTTCTTCGCGGATCTGGCGGATCTCGCGCCCGAGCATCAGCGACACCAGCTCGATGCGCGGGAGCTTGGCCAGCGGTCCACTGTGGACGACGCGGCCGTCGCGCAGCACGGTGACGCTGTCGCAGACCCGGTACAGCTCGTCCATCCGGTGGCTGACGTAGACGATCGCGATGCCTTCGGCGTGCAACCGGTTCAGCACCTGGAAGAGCGTCTCGACCTCACGCGGTTCGAGCGACGACGTCGGTTCGTCCATGATGACGACCTTCGCCTCGGTCGACACCGCGCGGGCGAGGGCGACCATCTGCTGCGCGCCGACGCCCAGGGTGTGCAGCGGGCGCTTGACGTCGTCGTCGATGCCGTAGCCCTTGAGCAGCTCGCGGGCGTCGGCGTACATCTTGGACCAGTCGACGAGCCCCGCTCTGGTGCGCGGTTCGCGGCCGAGGAAGACGTTGCTGGCGATGCTCATCAGCGGGACGAGGTTGACCTCCTGGTAGATCGTGGAGATCCCGGCCCGCTGCGCTTCGATCGGCCGCTTGAACGTCACCGGCTCGCCGAGGTGGCGGACCTCGCCCTCGTCGGGCTGGTAGACGCCGGTGAGCACCTTGATCAGCGTCGACTTGCCGGCGCCGTTCTCCCCGACGAGGGCGTGCACCTCGCCGGGGGCGAGCCGGAAGCTGACGTCGTCGAGCGCGAGGGTGCCGGGGAACCGTTTGGTCACCCCGGCCACCTCGAGCACCGGTGCGGTCGTCATCGCGACGTCCTCTTCGGTGGCTGCGGTCATCAGTACGCGTTCCCGACCTTCTGCGCCGCGTTGGTCTCGTCGTACTGGTCGTCGGTGATCACGATGCTCGGCGCGATCGGCTGGCCGTCGGCGAACTTCTGGAGCGTGTCGAAGGCGAGCTGGCCGAAGCGCGGGTTGGACTCGATGACGGCGTTGTAGCTGCCGTCGGCGATCAGCTGCACGGCGTTGCGCGTGCCGTCGACCGAGACGACCTTGACGTCCTTGCCCGGCGCCTTGCCCGCGGTCTTGAGCGCGTTGACGGCGCCGATGCCCATCTCGTCGTTCTCGGCGTAGACGGCGGTGAGGTCCGGGTGGCTCTGGATGAGCTGCTCCATGACGGCCTGGCCCTTGGACCGGTCGAACTCGCCGGTCTGCTCGGCGACCACGGACAGGCCGGGCGTCTTGGCCAGCTCGTCCTTGAAGCCCGAGGTGCGGTCGGTCGTCACGTTGTTGCCCGACGCGCCGAGCAGGATCGCAACCTTCCCGTTACCGCCGGTCGCCTTCACCATCGCGTCGGCCGCGCGCTTGCCCTGCTCGACGAAGTTGGAGCCGATGAAGGTCAGGTAGTCGGTGCACGGCGCCGACGTCACCTTGCGGTCGACGGTGACGACCGGGACCTTCTTGGCCTTCGCGGCGTCGAGCGCCGGCTGGAGGCCGTCGGAGTTCAGCGGCGCGACGATCAGCAGCTGCGCGCCCCGGTCGAGCAGCGACTTGATGTCGCTGATCTGCCGGTTGAGGTCGCTCTGGGCGTTGGTGACGAGCAGCTTGTCGGTGGGGATGCCGAGCTTCGCGGCCTGGTCGCGAATGGACTGCGTCTCGGCGATCCGGAAGGGGTTGGCCTCCTTTTCGGACTGCGAGAAGCCGATCACCGCGGTCTTCGGGTCGATCTTGGGGTAGCCGGTCTTCGCCAGCGTGCAGCCGTCGGCGGAGGGCGCGGCGGAAGAGGCGGACGCGGCCGGCCCGCCGCCGTTCGACGGTGCGGCCGGGGTCTCCTCCCGAGCGGTGCAGGAGGTGAGGGTGAGCGCGGCGGCGGCCGCGGTGACCAGGACCAGGCGGGGACGGGTGGACAGCGGCACAGCGACTCCTCGGGCAGCGACGGTGGTGGCCCGCTCACCGGGGTGATCGGAGTCACCGCGGGAGCCTTGAGGTACTTTTTACATCGTTGGAACAACGTTGTAAACCGGCAAATTGTCGCTATGCTCTGGCTCACGCCGATGTGAAGGGATCGCCCGTGACCGTGACGCTCAAGGACGTCGCCACGCTCGCCGGAGTGTCGGTGAAGACGGTGTCGAACGTGGTGAACGGCTATGCCTTCGTCAAGCCGGAGAACCGCCGGCGCGTCGAAGAAGCCCTGGCGGCGACCGGTTACCGGCCGAACGTGGGGGCGCGCAACCTGCGTCGCGGCCGCACCGGGTTCCTGGCGCTGATGGTGCCGGAGCTGTCCATCCCGTACTTCGGCGAACTCGCCGGCCTGGTCATCACGGCGGCCCAGAAACGCGGCTGGAGTGTCTTGATCGAACAGACCCAGGGCACACGCGAGCGCGAGCGCAAGACGCTGTCGTCGCTGGGCCCCCACCTGGTCGACGGCGCGCTGGTCCACCCGGAGGCGCTGGAGGCCGCGGATTTTCCGGACGAACCGGGCGGCATCCCCCTGGTGATGCTGGGCGAGCACGCGGTCGACGTCCCCATCGATCACGTCGCGATAGACAACGTCCTGGCCGCGCACATGGCCGTGTCCCACCTGGCCTCCCTGGGCCGCACCCGCATCGCGGCGATCGGCCGCAACCCGGCGCGCGGCACGTCGTCCCAGCGCCTTGCGGGCTACCGCTCCGCGCTGACCGACGCGGGACTGTCCTATTCGGACTCCCTGGTGGCGCCGGCCGAGAAGTGGCACCGAGGTTACGGAGCGGCGGCGATGAAGTCGCTGCTGGCGTTGCCGTCGCGGCCTGATGCGGTCTTTTGTTTCAACGACCTGCTGGCGATCGGCGCACTGCGGGCGGTGGCGGAGCTGGGGCTCCGGGTACCCGAGGACGTCGCGATCGTGGGCTTCGACAACAACGAGGAGAGCGCGTTCTCCCTACCGGCGTTGACGACGATCGCCCCGGACAAGACGGCGTTGGCGGAAGCGGCGATCGACCTGGTGCACCGCCGCATCACGGGGGAGAAGTCGGCACCACCACAGGACGTCCAGACACCGTTCGCACTGGAGATCCGCGAAAGCACCAAGGGCCGCTGACCCGTACCTGGACAGTCGCCTCTCGTACCCACACGGTCGGCTCACGTACCTGGACGGTCGGCTCACGAACCTGAGCAGTCGGCTCGCGAATCGACTCTCCCGGCACGCGAGCCGACCCTCTGGGTACGCGAACCGACCCTCTGGGTACGTGAGCCGACTCTCCCGGTACGCGAGCCCACCCGCTGGGGCCAGGCGTCAGCGGGTGGGCCAGTGCCACGACGGGCGGTCCAACCTCCCCTGGCCGACCAGCTTCGTCTCGCCGTACTCCTTCTCCAGCTCCACCTCGCCCACCTCCGCGATCTCCGACAGCGCCCTGATCAGCGGCTGCGCGTGCGAGACCACCACCACCTGGGTCTCCTTCGCCGCGACGGCGATCAGCGATGCCAACGCCGGCAACAGGTCCGGGTGCAGGCTGGTCTCCGGCTCGTTCAGCACCAGCAGTTCCGGGGGACGCGGCGTCAGCAGCGCCGCCACCCACAGCAGGAACCGTAGAGTTCCGTCCGACAGCTCGGCGGTTTCCAGCGGGCGCAGCAGGCCGTGCTGGTGGAAGCGGACCGTGAACCGGCCCTCCGGTGCCACCACCTCCAGGCGTGATCCCGGGAACGCCTGGTCCACCACCGCGTCCAGCTCCGAAGCGCGGCCGATCTCGATGATCGTGCGCAAGGCCGCCGCCAGGTCGGCGCCGTCGTGGGAGAGCACCGGGGTGCGGGTGCCGATCTGGGACTGGCGGGCCGGAGCCGCCGCGTCCGTGCGGAAGTGGTCGTAGAACCGCCAACCGCGGATGCGCTCGCGGACCACCAGCAGCTCCGGGCACGCCCTCGGGTCGGCGAACTCGCTCAGCATGCTGTCCGTCAACCGGATCTTGTGGACGTCCTCGCCCCAGCCGCCGGACGCCACCCGCGTGCGGACCGCCGGGCCCGAGCGGTCGGCCAGCAACGCCGACGGGCGGAGCACCGGGCCGGACCACACCGCCTCGCGCTTGAACTCCGGGTCGCGGTTGAACATCGTGTCCAGGGGCTGCGGCAGGCCCAGGTCGAGCGCGTAGCCGTACTCGTCGCCCGCGAACCCCAGCCGCAGGCCGCGGGCCTTCGTCCGCACCGTGCCCCGGACCGGCGTGCGCCCCTCGCGCACCGACCGCCCGATCGTCTCCGGGCCGGCCCACAGCGTCGACGGCAGCCCGCCCTCGTGGGCCAGCGCCGCCACGGCGCCGTTGCGGGACGCGTCCGCCAGCAGCCGCAGCGCCCGGTACAGGCTCGACTTGCCGCTGCCGTTCGGCCCGGTGACGACGGTAAGCCCGGACAGCGGCAGCACCAGGTCGCGCAGCGAGCGGTAGTTCTCGACGGCCAGCGTGGTCAACATGCCTCGAACCTAACCGCCACCCCCGACAACTTCCGATTCATCAGATCTTTGGTCACGCGCAAGCGTTGACAGCATCGGGCCTGTGCAGTCAGAATCTCCAGTCGTCGATCCTATAGGATCCATGGTTCTCGCAATACGGGCCGTGGTCCTCCGATGTCTGACGTAGTTCTCCCGACCTCGAAGGAGTGGTCAATGGCAGCCTCCCGTGTCAGCCGGGCCCTGGGTGTCCTCGGCGGCTTGACCGTGCTCGCGGGCCTGCTCACGGCGCCGACAGCGGCCCAAGCGGCCCAAGCGGCCCAAGCGGCCCAAGCGGCCCCGGAGAACCGGCAGCAGCCGCTCGCCCAGAAGCCGTACCTGGGCTGGAGCAGCTGGAGCCTCGAGTCGACGAACTACCCCGGCGTCAACCCGACCGGTTCGGCGAGCTGGCTCACCGAAAAGCACGTCCTGCAGCAGGCGGACGTCCTCGCGGCGAAGTTCAAGCAGCACGGCTACGAGTACGTCAACATCGACGCCGGCTGGTCCAACGCCTTTGACCAGTACGCCCGCCCAGTGGTCAACCCGGCGACGTTCCCGGACGGCATGAAGTACGTCGCCGACTACGTCCACAAGAAGGGCCTCAAGCTCGGCTCGTACCTGGCGGTCGGCCTGGACCTCAAGGCCTACAACGACGGCAACTCCCCGATCGCGGGCACCACGAACTGCCACACCAAAGACCTCGTCTACCCCGACCTGCGCAAGACCAACGGCTGGGACTCCGCCTACAAGATCGACTTCACGGACCCGTGCGCCCAGTCCTACGTGGACTCCGTGGCGCAGCTGCTGGCCGGCTGGGGCGTCGACTTCCTCAAGCTCGACGGCGTCGGCCCCGGCTCCTTCAAGGGCGGCCCGAACTACACCAACACCACCGACGTCGAGGCGTGGCACAGAGCCATCGCCAAAACCGGCCGCCCGATGGAGGTCGTCGTCTCCTGGGCGCTGAGCCACCGCCAGGCCGATGTCTGGAAGGCGAACACGAACGGCTGGCGCGTCGACACCGATGTCGAGTGCTACTGCGACACCCTCGTGACCTGGAACAACTCGGTCAAGCAGCGCTGGAACGACGTCGTGCAGTGGATCCCCGACGCCGGCCCCGGGCACTGGAACAACCTCGACTCCCTCGACGTCGGCAGCGGAAAGATGGACGGCCTCACCGAGGCCGAGCGCCAGAGTTACATGACGCTCTGGGCGATCGAGGCCGCGCCGCTCTACATCGGCGACGACCTGACCCAGCTCGACGACTACGGCGTCAAGCTCCTGACCAACGACGAGGTCATCGCCGTCAACCAGGCCGGGATTCCCGCCAAGCCGGTGAGCCAGACCAGCGACCAGCAGGTCTGGTCGAACCGCAACGCCGACGGCAGCTACACGGTCGCCCTGTTCAACCTCGCCGCGACGCCCGCCCGCGTCACCGCGGACCTCGCACAGCTCGGCATCACCGGCCCGGTCCAGATCCGCGACCTCTGGTCCCACAAGGAAAGCACCGCTTCCGCCGACCTGCCGGTGCACGGCTCGCGCCTGCTGAAGGTCACCCCGCGCGACCGCGACACGCTGCAGGCGCCTGGTGTCGTGCACGCCACCGGCGTCACCGGCACCGCCGTCTCGCTGGCCTGGGACGCGTCGAAGGGCGCGCAGAACTACGACGTCTTCGCGAACGGTCACAAAATGACGTCCACCAACACCGCCAACGCGACCGTCACCGGGCTCAAGGCCTCGACCGCGTACGACTTCACGGTTGTGGCGAACCAGTGGAACGGCCGCCCGTCCGCGCCGAGCCAGAAGTACTCCCTGACGACACCGGCAGCCGACGGCCCGAAGACGTACGAGGCGGAGAACGGCACTCCGCAGGGCGGCGCGACCGTCTACGACTGCGCGTGCTCGGGCGGCAAGAAGGTCGGCTACCTCGGTGGCAGCGGCTACGTCGTGCTGCCGGCGGTGACCGTGCCCAAGGCCGGCGTCTACCTCCTGCAGTTGTCCTATGTGGACGCCGACTCCAGCCGGACCGGCATCGTGACGATCAACGGCAGCTCGTTCCCGCTGCCCGTCGCCGGGAGCAACGACGACGACTGGAACACGCCGCAGAGCACGACCGTCCAGGTGTGGCTCCAGGCCGGCGCCAACACGGTCCAGATCGGCAACCAGGCCGGGTACGTCTACGACGTCGACAAGATCACCGTCTAGTGGGGTCGGTCGCCCACCGGCGGGACGCGCCGATCGCGTGGCTGCTCATCAGCCCCGCGCTCGCCGGGTTCGCCGTGTTCTTCGCCTACCCGACCCTGCGCGGGCTGTACCTGAGCTTCACCGAGTTCCACGTCCTGTCCGAACCGCGCTGGATCGGCCTGGGCAACTTCCGGGAACTCTTCGGCGACGCCACGTTCTGGCACTCGCTGGTCGTCACGATCTACTTCGTGACGGTCTCGGTGGTGCTGGGCATCCTGGTTTCCCTGGTGACGGCGGTGATCCTGCACCGGCTCGCGGTGTCGGCCACCGTCCGCGGGCTGATGATCCTGCCGTTCCTCATCTCCGGCGTCGTCACCGCGCTGGTCTGGTCGTGGATGCTCGACCCGCAGCTCGGCATCGTCAACGTCGTCATCACGAAGCTCACCGGCGAGCCGGTGCTGTTCTTCGGCTCGGGCGGCTGGGCGGTGCCGACGCTGGCCGGGCTCAACGTCTGGAAGTCCATGGGCTACAACGCGGTCCTGATCTTCGCCGGGCTGCAGACCATCCCGGCGACGATCTACGAGGCCGGCCGGATCGACGGCGCGAGCGAGCTGCAGATGTTCCGCCGGCTCACCGTGCCGCTGCTGCGGCCGATCCTGGTGATGGTCGTGGTGCTGACGGTGATCAGCTCGTTCCAGATCTTCGACATCGTGCAGGTGACGACCAAGGGCGGTCCGGCGGACGCGTCGAAGGTGCTGCAGATGTACATCTACGACAAGGCGTTCGGCCAGTTCGACTTCGGGTACGCCGCGACCATGTCGCTCGCGCTGTTCGTGCTGCTGGCCGCCGTCACCTTCGCTCAGCTCCGGATGGCTCGCGCCGGCGAGTCCGACACCGATTAGGAGGTTTCGTGCGCAGACGGTTGTCCCCGGGCCGGCTCGTCGCCTGGGCGTACCTCGTGATCGTCCTGGTGGTGACGATCTTCCCGTTCTACTGGATCGTGCGGACGGCGCTGTCGAACAACTACGCGATGGCGACGGACCCGTCTTCACTGGTCCCGGTCGACTTCACGCTGGGCGCGTTCAAACGCGCGCTCGGCCTGGCGTCCCCGGCCGAAGCCGCCGCGCAGGGCGGGTCGGCCGCGTCGATCGACCTGCTGTCGGCGCTGCGGAACTCGATCGTCTACGCGGTGCTGCTCACCGTCTGCACGGTGTTCTTCTCCGCGCTGGCCGCGTTCGCGTTCTCGCGGCTGCGGTGGAAGGGGCGCAACGCGCTGTTCGCGGTGCTGCTGACCGCGTTGATGGTGCCGCAGGTGCTGACGCTGCTGCCGAACTTCGTGCTGATCAAGGACCTCGGTCTGCTCAACAGCTTCGGCGGGATGATCCTGCCGACGGCGTTCTTCTCCGCGTTCAACATCTTCTTCCTGCGCCAGTTCATGCTCGGCCTCAGCACCGAGATCGAGGAAGCCGCGATCATCGACGGCGCCGGCCCGCTGCGCGTCTGCTTCCGGATCGTGCTCCCGATGAGCGCCGCCCCGATTGCGACCCTGGGCCTGCTGACGTTCATCAACACCTGGAACGACTACCTGTGGCCGCTGCTGGTCACCAACGACGACACCGTCCGCCCGCTGACCTTGGCGCTCGCGGTGTTCAAGCAGTCGTCGCCGCAGGCGGCCCTGGACTGGGCCGGCCTGATGGCCGCCACGCTCGTCGCCGCGCTCCCGATGCTCCTGCTGTTCGTGGCGTTCGGCCGCCGCTTGGTCAATTCCATCGGCTTCACGGGGTTGAAATGACGGATCTCCTGCTCTCCTGGCCACACCCGGCCGCGGAATGGACCGAGGCCATGCCGATCGGCAACGGCCGGCTCGGCGCGATGGTCTTCGGCGGCGCCGGCCGCACGCGGATCCAGGTCAACGACGCCACGGTCTGGTCCGGCACGCCGAATGGTCCCGCGTCTGCTTTGAAGGACATCGACGCTGGACCGGACCAGCTCGCCGAGGTGCGCGAAGCCGTGTTCGCGAAGGACTTCCGGCGAGCCGAAGACCTCCTGATGGCGTTCGAAGGGCCGTACAGCCAGGAATTCCTGCCTTATGTGGACCTCTGGCTGACGCTGCCCGAAGGCACCTCCCACGGCCGGACGCTCAACCTCGACAACGGCGTCGCGACCGAACGGCTCACCATCGGCGGTCACGACGTCGAGCGGACGACCTGGGTGAGCCGTCCCGCGCAGGCGCTGTGCGTCGCACTGACGTCGTCCGGGCCCCTGGACGTCGAAGTCGATGTGTCGACACGGCTGCGGGAGGTCTCGCGAGATGGCCTCGACCTCGGCATCGAGATCCCGATCGACGGCGCGCCGCGGCATGAACCGCAGGTGGAAGAGCCGTTGCGGTACGGCACCGCGGACGGCTACGACCCCTTCGCCGCGGTCGCCGTCCGCGTCAGCCGCACCCGCACCCGCACCCGCACCCAGGTCCTGATCACCCTGGCCAGCTCGACCAGCGCGTACGACGCCTGGATCGGCGACCGCCAGCACACTCGCGACGAGCACCGTCGACGCGCCGCGGTCCTCGCCGAGCAGGCCATCAAGACCGGGACGGCGGAGCTGCGACGCGCGCACGAAGCCGACCTGCGGCCCTTGCTGAGCGCGTCCTCGCTCAGGATCGGCGACCGTCGCGGCGGCACCCACGACGTCGCCGAACTGCTGTCCGGAACGGACGAGCAGCTCACCGCGACCGTCCTGTTCCAGTACGGCCGCTACCTCCTGGCCGGCGCGTCCCGGCCGGGTGCGCCACCCGCGAACCTGCAGGGCATCTGGAACGACGACCTTCGCCCGGCCTGGTCGTCCAACTACACGGTCAACATCAACACCCAGATGAACTACTGGGCCGCCGAGACGACCGGGCTCGGCGAGTGCCACCTCCCGCTGTTCGAGCTGCTCGGCAAGCTCGCGGTCACCGGCGCCGACGTCGCCCGCGAGCTGTACGGCGCGCGCGGCTGGGTCACCCACCACAACACCGACCCGTGGGGCTGGGCGCTGCCGGCCGGCATGGGGCACGGCAACCCGTCGTGGGCGCTCTGGCAGCTGGGCGGCGCGTGGCTGGTCCAGCACACCTGGGAGCACTGGGACTTCACCCGCGATCGCACCTTCCTCGAGGTGACGACCTGGCCGCTGCTGCGGGGTTGCGCGGAGTTCTGCCTGGACTGGCTGATCGAGAAAGACGGCTTCCTGGAGACGTGCCCGTCGACGTCCCCGGAGAACCTCTTCCTGTCCGAAGCCGGGACGAAGGAGTCGCTGGCGTACTCGGTGACGATGGACGTCGCGCTGATTCGCGCGGTGTTCGAGCGTTGCCTCGCCGCGGCGGACGCGCTCGACGTCCACGATCCGTTGTGCGCCGAGATCGCCCTCGCCTTGCCGCGCCTGCGTCCGCTCGCCGTCACGGAAGGCGGCTGGCTGCAGGAGTGGGCCGAGGACTTCCCGGAGGACGATCCGGCGCACCGGCACATGTCGCAGATGGTCGCGCTCTACCCGCTCGGGCAGATCGACGCCGTCGCGACGCCGGACCTCGCCGAGGCGGCGCGAGTGCTGCTCGAACGCCGTGGACCAGGCGCGATGGGCTGGTCGTGGGCCTGGAAGATCGCCCTGCGCGCGCGGCTCGGCGACGGCGAGACCGCGCGGAAACTGCTCGGCGAGGCGTCGCAGCCCTTCACCGGAGACCGCCACCGCGACGCGCCGGTCGACGGCTCCGAGTGGGGCGGGCTGCTGCCCAACCTGTTCAGCACGCACCCGCCGTTCCAGATCGACGGCACCTACGGCTTCCCCGCCGGGCTCGCGGAACTGGTGCTGCAGAGCCAGAACGACGTCGTCACGCTGCTCCCGGCGCTGCCCGCGGAGTGGGCGAACGGCGAGGCGCGGGGGTTGCGCTGCCGCGGTGGGCTCGCGGTGGACCTCGAATGGCGCGAAGGTGAGCTGGTCTACGCCGTGCTGCGGCGGCTGTCCGGCGACCCGGCCGGCGTGGTGCGCGTGCGCTTCCGCGGCCGGGAGACCGAACTGCGGCTGCGGGCCGGCGAGTCCACCGTCCTGAAAGGACTCTGATGCTCACCGACCTCGGTCTCGCCGCGCTGTGGGAGTACCGCAGCGACTACGCCGCCCCCGCCGACTTCGACGAGTTCTGGACGTCGACCCTCGACGACGCCCGCGACCACGACCTGGCCCTGGAAGTCACGCCGGTCGAGACGCCGTTGCGGACCCTCGACGTCTTCGACGTGCAGTTCGCCGGCTTCGGCGGCCACCCGGTCCGCGCCTGGCTGCGGCTGCCGCGCGGCGTCGAGGGCCCGCGGCCCGCGATCGTCCAGTTCCACGGGTACGGCGGCAGCCGGGGGAGCGCGCTGCAGGAGCTGACCTGGGCGTCCGCCGGGTACGCGCACCTGCAGGTCGACGTCCGCGGCCAGGGCGGCGTGACCCCCGACCCGGTCGGCAGCGGACCCGCGTACCCCGGCCACCTGACGCGCGGCATCGACAGCCGCGAAACCTACGTCTACCGGCGGATCTTCGCCGACGCGGCCCGCGCGGTGGACGCCGTGCGCGCGCTCGACGTCGTCGACGCGGCGCGGGTCGCGGTGCTCGGCAACAGCCAGGGCGGCGGCATCGCGCTCGCCGCGGCGGCGCTGGTCCCGGACGTCGCCGCGCTGCACGCCCAAGCCCCGTTCCTCTGCGACTTCCGGCGGGCCAGCCTGATCGCGGGGGAGCGGCCGTACGTCGAGCTGACGCGGTACCTGGCCGACAAGCGGGACGCCGTCGCGCGGACGTTCGAAGTGCTGTCCTACTTCGACGGCGTCGGCTTCGCGGCCCGCGCCACCGCGCCCGCCTGGTTCTCCGCCGGGCTGATGGACGGGATCGTGCCGCCGTCCACGGTGTTCGGCGCCTACCACGCCTACAAGGGCCCGAAGCAGATCGGCGTCTGGGAATACAACGGCCACGACGCCGGCGGCGCGGACGACGTCCAGGCGGTACTCGAAGGGTTCCGGCCGATCCTGCGGCCATGACCATCCACAATGGAGTGACAAGATGAGAACTTTGGCGATCGGCCTGGTGGCGACGCTGGGAGCCCTGGTGGCCGCCTGCGGCGATGGCTCGGCGAGCGGCAACGGGAACACCGTCAACTGGTGGACCTGGGACGACAAGCAGGCGGCGGCCTACCAGAGCTGCGCGTCCGCCTTCGAGAAGGCCAACCCCGGCACCACGGTGAAGATCACGCAGTACAACGTGGACGACTACTTCACCAAGCTGACCGCCGGGTTCGTCGCGGGCACCGCGCCCGACGCGTTCCAGAACAGCGTCCAGTACTTCCAGGCCTACGCCGCGCAGCACCAGCTGCTGCCGCTGGACGACCTCGTCGCCCGCGACAAGTTCGACCTCAAGCGGTTCTCCGTCGGCGTCGACTCGTGGAAGTTCACCGACGGCAAGCAGTACGCGCTGCCGCTCGACTGGTCCGCGACCGGGCTCTACTACAACGTCGACACCATCACGAAGGCCGGTTACCAGCCCGCCGACCTGGCGAAGCTGACCTGGAACCCCGACGACGGCGGGACGTTCGAGAAGGTCGCGGCGCACCTGAGCGTCGACAAGAACGGCGTCCGCGGCGACCAGCCCGGCTTCGACAAGGACCACGTCGCCACCTTCGGCACCGGCCAGCTCGCCTCGCGGGACTTCATCGGCGAGTCGACGTGGAGCTCGTTCGCGATGACCACCGGATGGCGGCTGGCCGACAAGCAGACCTGGCCGACGAAGTTCGGCTACGACGACCCGGTGTTCGCCAAGACCATGAACTGGGTGCGCTCGCTGGCCGACCGCGGGTTCTCCCCGAAGATCGGCACGTTCACCACCGGCGGTCAGGCGACGATCAGCGACACCGACCTGATCGGCTCGGGCAAGGTGGCGATGGAGACGGCGGGCTCGTGGACGGCGGGCACGTTCGCGAAGCTGCCCGGCGTCAAGGTGGGCATCGCGCCCACCGTGCTCGGGCCGTCCGAGAAGCGCGCGCTGCTGTCCAATTCGAACGGGAACAACATCTGGGCGGGCACGAAGAACCCCGACCTGACCTGGAAGTGGGTCTCGTACATGGGTTCGCCGGACTGCCAGTCGGCCGCCGGCGCGAGCGGCACGTTCTTCCCGTCGATCCCGGCGTCGATGGACGCGGCGGCAGCGGCGATGAAGGGCCAAGGCGTCGACCTGTCGGTGTTCACCACGATGATGAAGGACGGCTCGCTCGTCCCGGCCGTCGTCTACGGCAACGGCGCCGCACTGCAGGACGCGGAACGGCCGCTGTTCGAGGCGTACTTCGCGCACCAGCGCGACGACGACGTCTTCGCCGAGATGGCGCGGAAGAGCAGCCAGATCCTGGGCAAGCAGTAGCCTGTAGTCACCAGCGATGAGGGAGTCAGGGTGAGTTCCGGACGACGGCTCGAGGCACTGCCGAACCGGCAGGTGCTGGCGGACGGCGTCTACGAGCAGATCCGGGCGCTGATCATGAACGACGGCATCGAGCCGGGCGCGCGGGTGAACATCGACGAGATCGCCCGCGAGCTCGGCGTCTCCGGCACGCCGGTGCGCGAAGCGCTGGCGCGGCTGGAGTCCGAGGAGCTGGTCAGCCGGCTGCCGTTGCGCGGTTACCGCGTCACGGAGTTGCTGAACCGCAAGGAAGTCGACGACATGTACGCGCTGCGGCTGCTGCTGGAGCCGCCGTCCGCGGCCCTGGCGGCGGCGGCGATGTCGGACGCGAGTGTCGCCGCGCTGGAAGCCGAGCTGGCGACGTGCCCGGCGGCCCCGGTCGACGACGCGTACAGCGACTACAAGGCCCTGACCGCGCACGACGCCCGGCTGCACGAGCTGATCCTGCACCTGGCCGGCAACGTCGCGGTGGAACAGGCGTTCGCCCGCACCCACTGCCACCTGCACTTCTTCCGGCTGAACTACAACCAGCCGTTCGGCGAGCAGACGATCGCCGAGCACCGCACGATCGTGGACGCCTTGGTGGCGGGCAGCGCGTCCGGCGCCCGCAAGGCGATGACCGCCCACCTGGAGGTGGCCCGGGACCGCCTGGTCTCCCGCCTCTGAACGCCGTGTCGACCCGCCAATCACGCGTGTCGGCTTCGCAATCACGTGTGTCGACCCTTCCGTCACGTGCGAAGGCCGCACCGGGCGTACCCGGTGCGGCCTCCCCCGACGACGTCAGCTGCGGGTCACTTGACCGGCATCGTCACTTCGTAGATGCGGGTCGGCGTGCCGGCCGCCGCGCGGAAACCGCTGGCCCACAGGGATTCCACCTGAGCGGACTCGTCCGCGTTCGGGTTCGCGTTGGTGCACGACGGGCCGGGGCCACCACCCGACATCAGCTCGGTGCACGGGCCTTCGTAGTGGTCCGGCAGGCCCAGCGCGTGCCCGGTCTCGTGGGCCGTGATGCGGGTCTGGTTGTACTCATCGGCCTGCGTGTAGTCGATGAAGATGGTGCCGCTGCCGTGGCCGTCGGTCTGGGCGTACGAACCCTGCGGGTCGTTGCCTTCGGTGTAGTGCAGCGTGGCGCCCGAGGAGCTTTCTTCGAGCTTGACATTCGAGACCGCCGCGTTCCAGTTCGCCGCGCCGGCGTTGATCTGGGCGCGGAAGGTGGGGGCGTCCGAGGTGTCGTAGTAGACGATCGTGGCCGCTTCGGCCTGGGCCGGGGCCGCGAAGGCCGGGGCGGCGGTCATCGGGGTGGCGATCATCGCCAGTGCGACAGCGGCTCCGGGCAGCAGGTACTTCCTGGACATCGGGACGGCTCCTCGCGGTAGGGGCAGCTGTGGGGAATTTGCCGGGTTTGCGTGTGCTGTGGTCCGAATTTACGTATCCGGGCGCCGCTTGTGACCCGACTTTCGTACTGCGTGTTTAGTGGTGATTTACCAACCATTTTGCAGTGTTGACATGCGCTGCCACGCATACGAGGATGCCCCGCCGGGCTCAGGAGATCGGCTCGGCCAGCGGGATCTCACCTTCGCTCAGCCACGAGCCGCGCCACGCCAGGTCGTCCCTGACCAGCGGTTTTCCGCAGCTGTCGCAGTTCGGGCCCGGTCGGGTGAGCTGCCCGCAGCCGGTGTGGACGAGCTTCATCGGGCCGTACGCGCTCACCGAATCGGTGTGGGCGTCACCCCACGCGCCGAGGGCGTGGAGCACCGGGAGCGCGTCCGAACCGGCCTGCGTGAGCCGGTATTCGTGCCGGGTGCGGCCGCCGTCGCGGTAGGGGAGCTTCGTCAGCAGCCCGCGGTCGACGAGCTTGCCGAGCCGGGTCGTCAGCACGTTGTCGGCGATGCCGAGCTCGCTGCGGAAGTCCTCGAACCGGGTCGTGCCCGCGGTGGCGTTGCGCAGGATCAGCAGCGTCCACGGCTCGGCCAGGACGTCGGCGGCGCGGGCGATCGGGCAGGAGGCGTCCTCCCAGGTGATGCGACGGCTCATGTGTGATCCCTTCGAGCTGGCTTGCTTGGAGCAAGTTTACGCCGTAGGGTCGCCGGTAGCTAGCTTGCAACGAGCAAGCCAGATGCGAGAGGAGCTCGATATGGAGATCACAGGTGCGGTGGCGCTGGTCACCGGGGCCAACCGCGGGCTCGGCCGGCAGTTCGCGGCCGCCCTCGTCGAACGGGGAGCGGCGAAGGTCTACGCGGCCGCGCGCAACCCGGAGTCGGTGGACCTGCCGGGAGTGATCCCGTTGCGGCTCGACGTCACGGACCCCGACTCGGTCCGCGCTGCCGCCGCGATCGCCGGGGACGTCACGCTGCTCGTCAACAACGCCGGCTCGTCCACCGGGGCGTCGGTGCTCGGCGGGTCCCTCGAGGACATCCGGCTGGAGATGGACACGCACTACTTCGGCACGCTGGCCGTGACGCGCGAGTTCGCGCCGATCCTGGAGCGCAACGGCGGCGGCGCCGTGCTCAACGTCCTTTCGGTGCTGTCCTGGTTCACCTCGCCGCAGGTCGCGGCCTACTCCGCGGCGAAGTCGGCGGCCTGGTCGCTGACCAACGCGCTGCGCCTGGAACTGGCGTCGCAGAAGACGCAGGTGACCGCGCTGCACGTCGGGTACATGGACACCGACATGGCCAAGCACGTCGACGGCCCGAAGATCGACCCGGCGGTCGTGGCCGGTCTCGCTCTCGAAGGTGTCGAACAGGGCCGCTACGAGGTGCTCGCCGACGACGTCAGCCGGGGGGTGCGCGCCGGGCTTTCCGGCGACCTGACCGGGCTGTACCCGAGCCTGGCCGCCTGAGTCCACTTAGGACGGCGAGTGGCCGCCATGGTCATTCCGGGACCCCCGGAACACGGCCGCGGCGGCCACCGGCGTATGAATGGGCGGGTGCCGGACAACGCGGGAATCGGCCGTACCAGGAATCGTTGGGGCGAAGGGGATCGGCTGCGCGGGGAAATCCTCGCGGCCGCCGCCCGGCTGCTCGCCGAGCTCGGCGGCGAGGACGGGCTGACGATCCGCGGGGTGGCCCGCGCGGTCGGGATCGCCCCGGCCAGCATCTACCAGCACTTCGCCGACCGCGCGGAACTCGTGCAGGGGCTGCTGGACTACGAATACGCGCGGCTGCGCGACTCGATGCGCGCGGCGGAGGAGTCGCTCGGCGAGACCGACGTCGTCGGCCGGGTGCGGGCGCAGATCCACGCCTACTGCGCGTTCGCCATGGACCATCCCGGACATTACCGGCTGATGCTCGCGAACGGCGCGTCTCGGCCCGATCCGGACGCGCGTGCGGAAGGGCCGCTGCTGGACGTCATCGACGGGCTGGCCGCGGCGTTCGAGCGGTGCGTCGAAGCCGGCCACCCGCTGCGGGTTTCGCCGGGTCGCGCGGCCGCGGTGGTGTTCGTCGGCGCGCACGGACGGGTCGCACTGTTCCACAGCGTGCTGCACCGGACCGGGGCCGAGCTGGTGGAGCCGTTCGTCGACGAGCTGTTGTCGCTCGTGTTCGTGTGATCTTCCCGCTGTCGCCTGAACGGAGTGTGGCGGAGTCGCGACAAGATGCTTAGCATAGCTATGTAATTTCTTGTCGAACTGTGCGGCGGCTTCGGGAGGTCCTCATGACGGACGGTGTGCCCGCTTTTCCGATGACCCGGCGGTGTCCCTTCGACCCGCCGGCCGAGCTCGGGGAACTGCAGCGTGACGAACCGGTTTCCCGCGTCAAGCTGTGGAACGGCAGCACGCCGTGGCTGGTGACGCGCTTCGAAGACTTGCGCACGATCCTGCGCGACCCGCGGGTGAGCGCCGATTCCGACCGGCCCGGCTACCCGCACCAGAGTGCGGCGTCGGCGGCGCGGCGCAACCGCGTCAAGTCGTTCATCAACATGGACGGCGCCGAGCACGCGGCCCAGCGCAAGCTGCTGACCGGCGACTTCCTGGTCAAGAAGATGGAGGCGCTGCGTCCGGCGATCCAGCGGATCGTCGACGACCTGATCGACGACCTCCTGGCAGGCCCGAAGCCGGTCGACCTCGTGCCGGCGTTCGCGCTGCCGTTGCCGTCGCTGGTGATCTGCGAGCTGCTCGGGGTGCCATACGAGGAGCGGGAGTTCTTCCAGGACATCACGAAGGTGATGATCTCGATGGACGCGGCGCCCGAAGAGGCCGTGAAGGCCACCGACGAGCTGCTCGCCTACCTTTCCCGCTTGGTGGAAAAGAAAGCGGCGTCCCCGGGCGACGACGTCCTGAGCCGCCTGGCGGTCTCGCAGCTGGGCACGATGACCGCGGAGCAGATCGCCGGGATGGGCCAGCTGCTGCTGGTGGCGGGCCACGAGACGACGGCGAACATGATCGCGCTCGGCACGGTGGCGCTGCTGGAGAACCCGGCCCAGCTGGAGCTGGTCCGGTCCGGCGACGCGGAACTGCTGCGCAGCGCGGTCGAAGAGTTGTTGCGGTACTTGAACATCACGCACTCGGGCCGCCGCCGCGTCGCCGTCGAAGACTTCGAACTCGGCGGTCAGGTCATCCACGCCGGCGACGGCATCATCGGCGCCTCGGACATCGCGAACCGCGACGACGCGGTGTTCGAGACACCGGACGAGCTGGACGTCACGCGCGGCGCTCGTCACCACGTCGCCTTCGGCTACGGCGTGCACCAGTGCCTCGGCCAGACACTGGCCCGGGTCGAGCTACAGGTGGTCTACGGCACGCTCTACCGCCGGATTCCCTCGCTGCGGCTGGCGGTTCCGGTCGAGGAACTGGAGTTCAAGAACGACATGCTGGTCTACGGCGTCCATTCGCTGCCGGTCACGTGGTGAGGATTCTGGCGGATTCCGGCTCTCTCGGATTCCGGTTCTGTCGGTGCTCACCGGTAGCCTGGAATTCGGGGGCTTCTCGTCGCTCCTGAGCTGCTGATTCGCTTGCGCCGCAACGGAATTCTCGCTGTGCTCGGCGTTCGCGAGGATCACCCGGTTTAGCGATGGTGTTCGCACACGTGTTCGGTAACGTGGGATTCGTGACGACAACGATTCTCCGCCGCGTGTTCCGGTTCCTGCGCCGCGCCCGGTCAGAGCGCGCTCCGGCCGACGTCGAGATCCGCGGTCAGGTGGCCGGTGAGGCGCGCGTCGATGTCCTGCCGTGGCACCAGTTCCAGCTTGGCCCGCCGGTCGATCGCCTCCAGAGTAGCGCGGAGACAACCGGCCGGCGGCCGCGGTTGTGCGAGAACTGCCGAGCACCTCTGACGACTGGCGGAACCTGCGGCAAGCTCGAGCAGTGCTCAGCTTCGCCCGCGAGCCCGTCAGCCGAGCTTTTCGGCGGCGTCCGCCAGATCTTCCGCCGTCGGCGCGTCGTCTTGCGTGAGCTTGCGGCGCCAGTAGCCGGTGAATTCGATGTCCCGCTTGCCGAGCCCGCGGTCGCCCACCAGGTGCCGGCGCAGCGCCCGGACCATCCCCGCCTCGCCGGCGAGCCACGCCGAGACCGAGCCGTCGCCGAGCTTCGCCTCGCGCACCGCGTCCAGCAGTGCGGCCCCGTGCGGGGCGCCGTCCCGGTGCAGCCAGTGGACGTCACCGGGCAGCGGTTGCTCCTCGGCCGCGTCCGGGACCTCCAGGAACACCACCGCGTTGTCCACTTCGGACAACAGGGACGAGACCGCGGGGATCGCCGTCTCGTCCCCGGCCAGCAGCACCGTGTCGGCCACGGGGAGCGGACGGCGGTAGGCCGCGTCCGGGCCGTACCGGCCGAGGACGTCACCCGGAGCCGCCGTGCGCGCCCAGCTCGTGGCCGGGCCGCCCGCGTCGTCGTGCAGGACGAAGTCGACGTCGATCTCGGCGAGCGCCGGGCGCCGGTCGCGCACCGTGTAGCTGCGCATCACCGGCCGTTCTTCGGCCGGGATCGCCAGGAACGCCTGGTACCAGCGCATGACGTCACCGTCGGCGGAAGGCAGGCGCACCGGGCGTCCCGGCGGCGGGAACATCAGCTTCAGCTGCTGGTCCGGCCACGCCTCCAAGACTTCCAAGCTCTCGCCGGTGAAGGTGACGCGCACCGTGCGCGGGGTCACCCGGTGGACCGCCGTCACTTCGAGCAGGCCCGTCACGGCTTTCCCAGGTACTCGCGCAGGTGGCGGGCGGTCAGGGTGGTGGCGTCGGCGACCAGCGCAGCCGGCGTGCCCTCGAAGACCACGCGGCCGCCGTCGTGGCCGGCGCCGGGGCCGAGGTCGATCAGCCAGTCGGAGTGGGCCATCACGGCCTGGTGGTGCTCGATGACGATCACCGTGTTGCCCGCGTCGACGATCCGGTCGAGCAGCGCGAGCAGCTGGTCGACGTCGGCCAGGTGCAGCCCGGTCGTCGGCTCGTCGAGGATGTACGTCGAGCCGTGCTCGGCCATCCGGATCGCCAGTTTGAGCCGTTGCCGCTCACCGCCGGACAGGGTCGTCAGCGGCTGCCCGAGCGTCAGGTAGCCGAGGCCGACGTCGGCGAGCCGGTTCAGCACCGCCCGCGCGTTGCCGGACGGGAAGAACTCGCGCGCCTCGGTGACCGGCATCGCCAGGACCTCGCTGATGTTCTTGCCCCGCAAGGTGTACGTCAGCACTTCGGGGGTGAAGCGCTTGCCTTCGCACTCCTCGCAGACCGACGCGACGCCGGCCATCATCGCCAGGTCCGTGTAGACGAGCCCGAGGCCCTTGCACTTCGGGCAGGCACCTTCGGAGTTGGCGCTGAACAGGCTCGCCTTGACCCCGTTGGCCTTGGCGAACGCCGTCCGGATCGGGTCGAGCACGCCGGTGTAGGTGGCCGGGTTCGACCGCCGCGAACCGCGGATCGCCGACTGGTCGACCACCACGACACCGTCGCGGTGGGCCAGGGAACCGTGGATCAGCGACGACTTCCCGGACCCGGCGACACCGGTGACCACGGTCAGCACGCCGAGCGGGACGTCGACACTGACGTCGCGCAGGTTGTGCAGGCTGGCGCCGGTGATCCGGAGGTGCCCGGCCGGCGCGCGGACCTCCGGGCGCACGGTGACGCGGTGGTCGAGGTGGCGCCCGGTGAGCGTGCCGGACGCGCGGAGGCCGTCGAGGTCGCCGGTGTAGCAGAGCCGTCCGCCGGCCTTGCCCGCGCCGGGACCGAGGTCGACGACGTGGTCGGCGATCCCGATGGTCTCCGGCTTGTGCTCCACGACCAGGATCGTGTTCCCCTTGTCCCGCAAGCAGAGAAGGAGGTTGTTCATCCGCTCGATGTCGTGCGGGTGCAGGCCGACGGTCGGCTCGTCGAAGACGTACGTGACGTCGGTGAGGCTCGAACCCAGGTGGCGCACCATCTTCACGCGCTGCGCCTCGCCGCCGGACAACGTGCCCGACTCGCGGTCCAGCGAGAGGTAGCCGAGGCCGATCTCGACCAGCGAGTCGAGCGTGTCGCGCAGGTTGCCCAGCAGTGGCGCGATCGAGGGCTCGTCGAGCTTCCGGACGAACTCGGCGAGGTCGCTGATCTGCATGGCCGAGCAGTCGGCGATGTTCCGGCCGTCGATCGTCGACGAGAGCGCGGCCTGGTTCAGCCGGGCGCCCCCGCAGGTGGCGCAGGTGCTGAAGGCCGCCGCCTTCTCGATGAACCCGCGCAGGCGCGGCTGCAGCGAATCGGTGTCCTTGTGCAGGTAGAGGCGCTTGACCTTCACCGCGAGACCCTCGTAGGTGACGTTGGTCTTGCCGACCTTCACCTTGCAGGAGTCCTTGTGCAGCAGGTCGTCGAGCTGCCGCGGGGTGTAGTCCCGGATCTTGGCGTCCGGGTCGTAGAAACCGGAAGCGAGGTAGGTCTGGACGTACCAGGTGTCCGGGGTGAAGCCGGGTACCTGGATGGCGCCGTCGTTGAGGGACTTGTCGAAGTCGAGCAGGGCGCGGACGTCGAGGTCGGACACCCGGCCGAGGCCCTCGCACGCCGGGCACATGCCCTCGGGCAGGTTGAAGCTGAACGCGCCGGACGTGCCGACGTGCGGCTCGCCAAGCCGGGAGAAGGCGATGCGCAGCATCGTGTGGGCGTCGGTCGCGGTGCCGACGGTCGAGCGGGAGTTGGCTCCCATCCGCTCCTGGTCGACGACGATGGCGGCGCTCAGGTTCTCCAGCAGGTCGACGTCCGGGCGCGAGAGGTTCGGCATGAACGATTGGAGGAAGGCGCTGTAGGTCTCGTTGATCATGCGCTGGGACTCGGCCGCGATGGTGCCGAAGACGAGGGACGACTTGCCGGAGCCGGACACGCCCGTGAACACCGTCAGCCGGCGTTTCGGGATGTCCAGGTCGATGCCGGTCAGGTTGTTCTCCCGGGCCCCCCGGACCTCGATCACGTCGTGGGTGTCGGCGGCCCGCCTGGGTGAGGTCATACCGTCCTTCTTGATACTTTAGGCTGTAAGGTGATTGCTCTGGTAACAATACTTTAGGCTGTAAGGAGTCGGCAAGGTGGTCGTCTTCGCCGGTCAGGGCGACGCCCGGCGGTCCATGGAGCTGCTGTGGGGCCCGCGCGTCGGCGCCCCGCGCACCGGTCCCGGGCCCAAGCCGGGGCTGAGCGTCGAGGCGATCGTCGGCGCGGCGATCGGGATCGCCGACGCCGACGGCATGGCGGCGCTGTCCATGCGCTCGGTCGGGGAGCGGCTCGGCCGCACGGCGATGGCGCTCTACACGTACGTGCCGGGCAAGACCGAGCTGGTCGACCTGATGTACGACCGGACGCTCGGCGAGCTGCCCGGGGACCCCGACCTGGCAAGCGGCTGGCGGGCGGCGGCGCTGGCCCTGGCCGACGAGCTGTGGGACCTGCACCTGCGTCACCCGTGGCTGCTGCAGGTCTCCCCGGCGCGGCCGGTGCTCGGGCCGGGGGAGTTCCACGTGCAGGAGACGCTGCTGCGCGTCCTGGCGGAGACGGGCCTGCCGCTGCCGCGCGTGCGCTGGGTGGTGTCGGCGCTGTTCAACGTCGTGCGCGGCTCGGTCCAGTCGGCGGCGGAGTCGCGTCAGGCGTCGCGCGAGACGGGGCAGTCCGAAGAGGACTGGTGGTACGCCCGGTCGGCGTTGCTCGGCGAGCTGGTCCCCGACCTCCCGGCCCGTTTCCCGACGGTGTCGGCCCTCGGCGCGGACATGGCCGCGGTCCCGGACGGCGAGCCCTACCTGGAGCGCGAGGCGCGGCTGTCGTTCGAAGCGGGGCTGGAACTGCTGCTCGACGGCGTCGAGGCGGCGATCGTCAGGGCTTCCGAGCCTCGATCTTCGGGGCCTCGTTCTTCCGGGCCTCGTTCTTCCTAGCTTCGATGAGGAACCGGGTCGTGTGGGCGACGAACGGGCCGTCGCGCTCGATCAGGTCGTGCAGCTCCCGCAGGCGCGGCCGGTACTGCTCGACCGTGAAGCCGGGCACCATCCAGATCACCTTGCGCAGGAAGTAGACCACCGCGCCGATGTCGCGGAACTCGGTGCGCAGCGACTCCGAGCGCAGGTCGACGACCTCGAGGCCGGCCTCCGAAGCCGCGGCGACGGCGTGGTCCGGGCGGCGGCCCTCGCGGACGTCGGCCGGCTGCGGGCCGAGGAAGTACTCGACCAGCTCGAACACGCTCGCCGGGCCGACCTGCTGGGAGAAGTACGTCCCGCCGGGGCGCAGCACGCGGGCGATCTCGGCCCACCACGTCCGGACCGGGTGGCGGCTGGACACGAGGTCGAACAGGTCGTCCGCGAACGGCAGCGGCGGTTCGTCCGAAGTCGCCACCACGACGACTCCGCGCGGCCGCAGCAACTCCGACGCGACAGCGACGTTCGGCGGCCAGGACTCCGTCGCCGCCATCAGCGGCGGCAGCGCCGGGCAGCCGTCGAGGACTTCGCCGCCGCCGGTTTCCAGGTCGAGGGCCGCGTGGACGTCGGCGAGGCGTTCGCCCAGCAGCCGCTGGTAGCCCCACGACGGGCGTTGCTCGGTCGCGCGGCCGTCGAGCCACGAGAAGTCCCAGCCGTCGACGGACACCGCGTCGGCTTCGGCCACCAGTTCGTCGAACATGGTCCCGATCGTCACAAAGCCGGCGGCGCGCCGCCAGCCGATTTCCGCGCCGGCGGCGGCGGTACCGGCTTGGCCAGGGTGACGGCGTCGAAGTCCACCACGACCGGGCCGCGGCGGGTTTCGATCGTGCACGTCGTTTCGTCGCGGGCGACCAGCAGGCCGAGCGCGTCGGTGAGGCCGCCCTCGATGCGGTAGCGCGCCACGACCCGCGTGCCGATCGGCAGCTCTCGCAGCAGTTTCACAGCCGCGAACCCAGTTCCGCGTCGGACGGCTCGACCAGGAAGGTGCCGTCGTCCCAGACGATCGTCGGGATGCGGCGTTCGCCGTCCTGCAGCGAGCGGACGCGCGCCTCGGCGGCCGCGTCCGCCTCGACGTCCACATAGGAGTACTCGACGCCTTCGCGGTCGAGCAACGCGCGGCTGCGCTTGACATCCGGGCACCAGGAAGCGCCGTAGACCGTCAGTTTCACGAAGCGACCTCCGAAGCGACAGGGGTTTCGGCCGAAGCCGGGGCGGGGGCAGGAGCGGGGGCGGGGTGGCCCAGGTGTGTCAGCCAGCCGCGGAACACCCGGTGCAGGGCCTCCGCGCCGACGACGTCGCCGGGCGGCGGGAGCTCACGCGGGTGCACGACGAAGCCGCGTTGCTGCGGGCCGCCGAGGCCGCCGTGCGAGCCGACGTGCGTCTCGAACGGCGACGACTGGTCCGTCTCCGGGTCGTAGTTGCTGTTGATCATCACGTCGGCGCAGTGCGGGAACGTGTCGACGCGGCGCACCAGGTCCGCGGCGTGCGGGCCGTAGCGCAGCAGCGGGTCCTCGCCGATGACGACGCCGGTGGCGAGCCGGTGCAGCCCGTCGCGGCCCAGCACGACCGGCCCGAACTCGCGGCTGCGCACCAGCAGGAACCCGACGCCGGGGTGGTCCACCAGCGACGGCAGCAGGTCGGGGAACTCGCGCTCGATCGTCTCCAGCTCGACGCGGCCTTCGTGCTCGGTGAACGACACCATCGCGGTGTGCCCGGACACGACCGCGACCACGCCGGGCGCCACGCGCGTGACCGCGCCGGGGGAGCCGGACTCCGTGCGCGGCCGGTCCTCGCCGCCTTCGGCGTTCTCGACGCGGCCCCGCAGCCGGCGCGCGATCAGGCCGCCGCTCTTGGTGGCCTCCGCGAGCGCCGCGTTGATCTGCCAGCTCTCGGCCTGGCGCCGCTTCCCCGAAGCCGCCGACGGCGAGCCGCCGCACAGCCGGCCGACGTACGCCTCGATCGTCTCGCCGAACCGCTGCGAGAACGCCTGGCCCTGGGTCTGGCCGTGGTCCGACAGCGCGACGACGTGGTAGCTGCGCGAGGAAAGCCGGCTCGCCCGGTGCAGCCGGGCGATCTGCTGGTCGATCGAGCGCAGCACCGACAGCGTGTCGAAGCGCTCGATGCCGGAGTGGTGCGCGACCTCGTCGTAGCCGAGGAAGTCGGCGTAGACGACCGGCCGTCCGGCCAGCATGTCGCCGAGGATCGCCGAGACGACGACGTCGCGCGCGATCACCGTCGTGCCCGGCCGGGCCAGCGGGTACCAGCCGCCGCGCGGGATCCGCGGCACGACGCCGGCGCGGCGCTGGCGGACCGACGCGCTGATCTCGCGGAAGACGTCGGCGAGGGCGACGACGAACGTCCGCAGCGCGTTGACCGGGTTCGCGAAGTAGGCGTAGTAGCCCGCGCCGAGGCGGTCGCGGTGCCGGTGGCGCAGGCCCTTCGGGACCAGCACCGGGATCGAGCTCATGGTGAGGCTGACGTGGTCGGCGTCGCCGGAGAACAGGTTGCCGCGGCTCGCGCCGTCGCCCGAGAGGAGGCCGCGCCCGTCGGAGTGGCGCCGTTCGATCTCGGCCGCGTCGGTCGGGTGCGCGCACGCCATCACGTGGTCGCGGTCCTTTTCGTACCAGCGGAACCCGAGGATGTCGTGGTTGGAGCCGTGCAGGATGCCGCAGACGCTCGCGCCGGTCTGGGAGCTCCAGTCGGTGTGCCACTGCGTCAGCGCGTGGCTGTCCTCGGCGAGCCACGCGGCGAACGTCGGCATGTCGCCGTCGCGGATCGCGCGGCGGACGGTGTCGTACCCGAGGCCGTCGATCTGCAGGAACACCACGCCGGGCGGCTGTTCGGCGTCGCCGGGCCCGGCGACGTGCCGGCGACGGCGGCGGTTCGCGCGGCGGAAGAAGATCTCGTCCTCGTCGATGGCCAGCAGGCTGGAGATCACCGCGCCGACGCCGGCCATGGCCACGGTGACGATCACCGCGGTCCGGAAGCCGACGATCTCGACGCCGGGGACCGTCTTGAACACGGCGAGCGTGCCCGCGCCGAGCAGCAGGAACCCGAAGAGGCCGAAGGTGAAGAACGCGAGCGGGTAGGCGATCCGCATGACCAGCGGCCAGACGAACGCCGCCAGCACCCCCAGCAGCAGCGCGCACACCGTCGGCTGCCACCAGTGCGTCATCCGGAAGCCGGACAGCAGCACGTCGAGCAGCCGCAGCGCGCCGGTCACCGCCACCCACACCAGCAGGACGCGGGCGACGACCCGGCCGCCCCGCAGCAGCCGGCCCTTCGGCGCGGTCGTCGTCAAGCTCGGTCTCCTGTCTTCTCTTTCGCCTCGGCTTTGGTCCGCCGCCGGCGGGCGATCAGGTTCAGCAGCACGGTGACCAGCAGGACCAGCACCGTCGCCAGCAATGTCGCGATGAGCGGTGAGTCGAAGATGCCTCCGCTGACGATGCCGAGCAAGCTGTAGGCGACCGCCCAGAGCACGCACGCGACGAGCGCGGCGGGCAGCAGGCGCCGCCACGGGTAGCTCAGCGCGGCCGCCGCGAGCAGCACCGGGATCCGGCCGGCCGGGACGAGCCTGCCGATCACGACGATCTGCCAGCCGCGGCGGGCGAACTGGTCACGCGCCTTCTCGAGCCGTTCGGCGGGCTGGCGGCGGCTGATCCAGCGGAACGCGGCTTCGCTGCCCAGGCGCGGGACGCCGAACGTCACGACGTCACCGACGTACGCGCCGAGCGTGGCCAGGACGATCACCAGCGGCAGCGAGAGGTGGTCGGTGGTGGTGGCGACGGCGGCCGCGGCGCCGACCACCGCGCCGGTGGGCACGATCGGGATGATCGAGCCGAGCAGCACGCCGCCGAACAGCACCGGGTACCCGATGGCGGCCGGGTCGGTCCAGTTCACGCCCGGTCCGTCGAGGCCGGGAGCACGACGTCGGCGCCGGGTTCGGTGAACAGGACGCCGGTGGCGATCTTCGCCGCGGCCACGTGGGCCGCGAACTCCCGCGGCGGGTCGGCGAGCAGCCGCCGCATGCGCGTGGTGCGCCGGATCCCGGGGAGGGCGAGCGTGCCCCAGTGCACCGGCACGACCGCGCGGGCTTGCAGCAGGCCGGCGGCCTCGGCGGCCCGGGCCGGGTTCAGGTGGCCGGGCCCGAGGTTCGGCCCCCAGCCCCAGACGGGCAGGAGCGCGACGTCGACCGGGCCGAACGCGGCCATGCCGTCGAAGAGGTCGGTGTCACCGGCGTTGTAGACGCGCAGGCCCTCGCTGTCGATCAGGTGGCCGATGGCCGGGCTCTGCGGGCCGTGGGTGAGGCGCGGGCCCCAGCGGTGTCCGGAGTGGATGGCCTCGGTCGCGGTGATGGTGAGGCCGCCCTCGGTGAGCGTCTCGCCGGGCGCGATCTCCTCGACGGCGGTGAAGCCCTTCTTGGCGAGCCAGCTCCCGGCCCCGCGCGGTACGACGATCCGGGTCCGCCGGCCGACGAGCTTCAGCGACGGCACGTGCAGGTGGTCGCCGTGCAGGTGCGACAGCAGCACGAGATCGACACCGGCGTACGCGTCCGGCGGGGGCGGCGGCACGACCCGGGTCAGCCCGCCGACCCGGGCGGTGAGCACGGGATCGGTGAGGACGACGCGGTCACCGAGCTCGAGCCGGACGGTGGAATGGCCGAGGAAACGCAGGTTGAAGCCGCTCACGCCCTTGAGTATCGCCTTCTCGCGCCGGGAATGCCCGGCGGAGTGGTGCGAACGACGCGACCGATGTGATCCGAGCGCCGCCGCACGTGATCAGAACGCCGACACGCGTGATCGGAGGGTCGACACGCGTGATCGGAGGGTCGGTTCGCGTGTCTGGGAGGTCGACACGCGTGATTAGAGGGTCGACACGGCGACACGGGAGCCTGCGCGCCGTGTCGACCCTTCAATCACGCGAGTTGACCCGCCAATCACTCGAGTTGACTCCCTGATCACGCGAGCCGGCGGTTCCGTCACGCCCGGACTCGGCGGCGGAGCCTGCGGGACGATCGGATCAGCCGGACCCGCAGGCGTCTTCGGCCTCGGCGCAGGCGCGCCCGGAGGTCGGTGCGCAGCGCCTGCTCGGCCTCGCGGTGCATACCCACCGCGCGCAGCAGCCGGGCGATCTCGCACTGTTTCGTGGTCGGGGAGCCCGGCACGTCACCGCCCGCTGGGGAGCAGGGACGAGATGCGCAGCGACGACGTGCCGATGCCCGTCGGGCCCTGCCACGCCGAGGCCGCCATCGGGTGGTAGTTCAGCTCCTTCTCCGTGTAGCGGCCCACGTTCTCGTGCCAGTTGACGATGCCCGCCATCCAGTCGCGGAACTCCTCGACGTACTCCAGCAGCATCTCCTGGACGTCCGGGTCGATGGCGTAGTCGCGGAACAGCGCCGGCAGCTCGATCGCCGCCGCGTGCTTGAACTCCGCCAGACGGGCCTTCATCAGGTCGTCGACGACGCCGAACGCGCGTTCCTCGGAGCAGTCGAGGAAGTTCCGCACGACCAGGACCGCGTTGTGCAGCTCGCCCTCGTACTGGATCTCCTTGCGGTAGGAGAAGACGTCGTTGACCAGGCAGGCGTAGTCGGTCGCCGCGTGCTCGATCGCCTGGACCGGGCGCGTGCGGTACAGCTCCGGCGGCACCGCGCGGCCGTGCGAGAAGCGCGAGAGGCTCATCGTGAGGTCCGAGCCGAACGTCCGGCGCCGCATCTCGACGTAATCGATCGGGTCCGGGATGCGGTTCTGCGCCTGGTTCACCAGCTCCCACAGCCAGCTCGACGTCATCGAGTCGACGGCTTTCCGCACCGTGCGGCGGTTTTCGGGCGACATCCCGGCGGTGGTGCGCGGCCAGACGTCGGCCAGCCCCACCTCCAGCGCGTTCGTCGGCGTCGGCGTGGGTTCGCCGTCCACCGGCATGAACAGCGACAGCCGCGCGTTGCACGCCTTCGCCCCGGCGAGGTCGCGGGTCGCGCCGAACACGATCGGGTAGTAGTCGTCGGCGAACGTGCCCCAGGTCAGCCAGTCGCTGGTGACGTCGAGCTGGTCGGCGGCGGCGTCCGGGTGGATGCCCGCCGCGCACAGCGGGAGGTCGGTGGCGCGCAGCTTCCGCTCGTCCCACACCACGCCGTCGAGGAAGCCCATCCGCCGCGCCCAGTCGACGTTGCGGACGCGGCACGCGTCCAGGTGCGGGCTCAGCCGCAGCGGGAACGGCAGCTCGACCGGCGGCCGCTCGATCTCGACCGCGCGGAACGGCGTGCTCGAGTACGACCGCAGCCGCTGCGGCGCCGTCGCGAGCACCGACGAGAAGATGCGCGCGGCCGACGTCCCGAGCCCGGTGGCCGTGCCCAGCTCCGGGCCGCCGCGGGATTCCAGGGCGCCTTCGTTCATGTAGCGGCTGGAGCGCAGGTGCCACTCGTGCCCGCCAGACTGCCAGTCCTGCAGGCCCTTGACGTAGGCGAACGTCGCCATCCGCGACGCCGGGTCGACGGCGTGCTCGTCGAACAGCGCCGGGACCTCGGTCAGCGCGGTGTGCTCGAACTGGTGCAGCCGGGAGGTGATCAGGTCGTTGACGGCGTCGGCCGCCTGCTGCGTCGTCAGCCCGAGGAACTTCTCGAACACGAGCACGCCGTTGGACAGCTCGCCCTCGTCCTCGACCTCGCGCTGGTAGGAGAACAGGTCGTTGCGCAGGTGGACGCCGTCGGCGAAGCAGTCGCGCAGCACCTCCATCGGCCGGGCCGCGGCGATCGCGTCCGGCACCTCGGCGTGCACCGAGTGCTCGACGAGGTTCGCCGACCACGGCGCGCCGCCGACCTTCCGGCGCATCTCGATGTACTCGATCGGGTTGGAAAGGCGGCCTTCGTTGATGTTGGCCAGTTCCCACAGCGACTCTTCGAGCAGCGCCTTTGTGCTCTCGATGAAGCGGCGCCGCCAGCCGGCGGAGCGGTGCGGGATCGTCCGGTTCCAGAGGTCGGTGAGGCCGCGCTCGACCGGGTTCTCCGGGGTGTCGGTGATCGCGCCTTCGGCGGGCATGAACAGGTTCAGCCGGTCGAGGTAGCCGCGGGCGCTGTCGATGTCGCCGGTGCGCTTGTACAGCTCGAGGAAGTGGTCGTCGAAGTAGAAGACCCAGACGTACCAGTCGGTGATCAGGTCGAGTTCTTCGGCGCCGGCGTCCGGGTGGGTGTAGGCGCAGAGCAGGGCGTAGTCGTGGGAGTCGAGGTCGTGCTCGTTCCAGATCACCGTGCCGTGCTGCGGGACGTCGATCATGTCCATCGCGTACGCCCAGGCCTTGCTGTGCTCGCGGGCGCCCTCGAGGTGCGGGTTCAGCCGCGCCGGGTAGGGCATGTAGAACTCGGGGAGGACGAACGGCTGCTGCGGCACGCGGGTGAGGCCTTTCCGTTGCGGCGCTGGCGGTTTCCGACACGATGAGGCAACCAAAAGCAGCCGGGCGAGCCAAGGGTCTCGGTCGGGTTGCACACGAACGGGAAGCCGCTGTCCCCCGGGCGGCCCAGTCGGGTTCACGGCCCGGGCGCGCGAGGCGGCCGGCTGTCGCACGATGGGGGAAGCTCCGGCGGCCGTCCGGTGTTCACGCCGCAGAGAGAATGGAGTGCCGATGACCAAGGTGACCGACAACCTCGGCGAGAGCCGTTACGAAGTGTGGTCGGACGAGAAGCTGGCGGGCTTCGCCGCGTACGACCAGCGGGGCGACTTGACCGTGTTCACCCACACGGAGATCGACGACGCCTTCGCCGGCCAGGGCCTGGGCAAGGTGCTCGCGGCGGGCGCGCTGGACGACGTCGTCGCGAAGGGCGGGACGATCGTGCCGGTCTGCCCGTTCATCGCCGGGTACCTCCGGAAGCACCCGGACTACGAGGCGCACGTCCGTTGGCCGTCCGGGTCTTGAGCCGAAGGGACTACACCAGGCGTTTGTTACGCCGAACGCAGTAGTGGCGCGGAGGCGCCGCGTCCTGAGTGCGAGGTATGTCCGGTTCTGCTGGTTATTAACCAACCTTAGTCGGTGGTGCGTTGGTTGCTCGGCAACCAAAGTGACCGGCGCAGGCTTCGAACCGGCAAACTGGAGGAAGTTGATGACTCCCCGGAAGACCGCTCTCAAGACCTTCGCCGTGTTGTCGGCCGCGGCGCTGACGTCCGGCGTGTGCGCGTCGGCGGCCACCGCGTCCCCACTGGCCTTCTCCGAGATGCAGGCCAACGCCGTCAGCAACGCCACGCAGGTGGCGGGCTCGCTCGGCGCCACCTCCGGTGGCATCTACCTGGAGAACGGCAAGGCCGTCGTCAACGTGACCGACGACGCGTCGGCGCAGAAGGTGCAGGCCGCGGGCCTCACCGCGAAGAAGGTCAAGCACACCTTCGCCGCGCTCACCGGCGTCAAGAACTCGCTGGACGCCGTGAAGAACGTCCCGCAGACCGCGTGGGGCATCGACACCAAGACCAACCAGGTCGTGGTGAAGGTCTACGACTCGGCCAGCAAGGAGACCGCCGACAAGGTCACCGCGGCCGCCGCGCAGTACGGCGACAGTGTCCGGGTCGAGCACCGCACCGGCAAGCTCGAACTGCACATCGCCGACGGTGACGCGATCCAGAACGACCAGGGCCGCTGCTCGCTCGGCTTCAACGTGACGCGCGGCGGGGAGCCCTTCCTGCTCACCGCGGGCCACTGCACCAACCTCGGCGGCACCTGGGCCGGCGGTGACGTCTCCGGCGCCACGGTCGTCGAGAGCGACTGCCCCGACGCCGACTCCGGCCTGCTGACCCGCCCGAACGGCACCGGCCCGAGCGAGATCAACACCGGTCAGGCGATCACCAGTGCCGCGGAGCCGACGGTCGGCGAGCAGATGGAGAAGCAGGGTTCGACCACCGGTGGCGGCAGCGGCGAGGTCACCTCGGTCGACGAGTCGGTCAACTTCGACGTCGGTGTCCTCAACCACGAGTTCGGCACGACCGCGCACACCGACCACGGTGACTCGGGCGGCCCGGCGTACGACGGCTCGAAGGGCCTCGGCACGCTGTCCGGCGGCGACACCGTGACCAGCTACTTCTACCCGCTCACCCTGGAGCTCTCGAGCTACGGCCTCGAGCTCGCCTGATCCACACTCCGGTGGAACACCCGCGAGGGCCTCTTCACACGCGTCGAGGGCGCGTGAAGAGGCCCTCGCGGCATTTCGGGAAGCGGCACTTTCACGTGAAAGTGCCGCTTCCGGGAGTCGCTGTCAGGATTCGAGGCGCTTCGCGCGGTAGACGGCGTCGGTGTGGTGGCCCTCGCCGCGCGTCTCGCACGTCTCGACGACCCACTCCCGCGCGTCGCCCAGGTAGTTCGTGATCTCCTCCGGCTCGAAGAACAACTCCTGCGGCGGCGCCTCGCCGCCGAACTCCCGCATCGCCCTCGGCGAGTGCCCGACGATCAGCAGCGAACCGCCGGGCCGCACCGCCGCCGCGGCCGCCGTGAACACGTTCTTGCGCAGGTCTGGCGGCAGGTGCATGTACTGCGCCGAGATCAGGTCGTAGGTCTCCTCGGGCCGCCAGGTGAGGATGTCGCGGTGCAGCCACCGGACGTCCACGCCGCGTTCCTTGCCCGCGGCTTCGGCGCGGGACAGCGCGAGGGTCGAGATGTCGGCGCCGTCGACGGTCCAGCCCTGCTGGGCCAGCCAGATCGCGTCGCCGCCTTCACCGCTGCCGAGGTCGAGGGCGTGCCCGGGTTTCAGCCCGGTCACCTCGCTCTCCAGGTTGCGGTTCACGTTCCCGCTCCAGATCCGGTGCTCGTCACGCTGGTAGAGCGCTTCCCAGAACTCCTGCTTGAGCATGTTCTCGACGGTCACCGGCTGCTCGTGGGTGTGGGCCATGGTTCCTCCTCGGGGACGTCCTCCCACCATGCGGAGAACGTCCCCGGGAAGGCAAATCCAGTTGCCGGTTCGGCAACTTACGCGGTGCCGTACACCTGCATTTCGTACAGCGAGTAACCGTACGCCGTGCCGCGCGTGACGCCGTTCATCCGCACGTACCGGCCGGTGCCCGACAGCCCGGTCAGGTCGTCCGTAGCGCCGTTGCCGGTGGTGGTGCTGTAGATCGTCGTCCAGGTCGTGCCGTCCGGCGAGGTCTGGATGCTGTACGCCTTCCCGTACGCGGCCTCCCAGGTCAGCTTGACGTGCGAGACGGCCTTGGTCGCGCCGAGGTCGACGCGCAGCCACTCGGACGCGGTCTCCTTGCTGGCCCAGCGGGTGCCGGTCAGGTTGCCGTCGAAGGCCGCGCTCGCCGGGTAGGACGTCGACTCGGTCGACGACGCCGTCGCCGTCTTGCCTTGCGAAAGCAGCGTCTCCTGACCGCCGCTCCCGCCGGTCACGGTGACCCCGAGTGACGCGGTGTTCGTGCCGCCGGTGATGGTGATCGTCGCCGAGCCGGGGGTGGCGTTCGCGGCGGCGGTGACCGTCGCGGTCGAGGTGCCGCCGGCCGGCACGGACGTCGGGGAGAAGGCCACGGTGACGCCCGCGGGGGCGCCGCTCGCGGACAACGTGCCGGACGCCGCGCCGGTGGCCGTCACGGTGGCGGTCACCGAAGCGCCGGGCGCCACCGAAACCGCCGACGGCGTCACGCTGATGCCGGTGGAGCTGCCGGCCGCGGTGAACGTCCAGCGGGCCTGGTCACCGGAGCAGCTGCCCGCGGTGAGTGCCGTGCCCGAAGCGCGGAAGCACTTCTTGCTCGTCTGGATGTCGGAAATGGTGCCGTCCGGGTTGATCGACCACTGCTGCGCCGGGCCGCCGGTGCAGGTCTGCAGCACGATCGAGCTGCCGGAGATGCCCGCGCACTTGTCGTTGTGCACGAGGAACGCGCCGTGGAAGGTGAAGCGCTGGGCGTCGCTTCCGGTGCAGGCGGCGACCTTCAGCGTGGTCCCGCTGCTCGGCGCCTCGAGGCACGTGCCGGTGGAGTTGTTGCGGTACTGGCCCACCGTGGTGTTCGGCTGCGCGCCGCCGTAACACGCGCCGGTGCTGGTGTTGAAGATCGGCGTCGCGTCGTACGGCTCGGACGACGGCGGGTCGACGACCACCGGTTCCAGGACCGGCGTGTTGTCGGCGTTGTAGTGCGTCAGGGCGTCTTCGCAGTCGATCGCGTCGAAGGCGCTGCCGCCCTGGCCGCCGAGCCAGAGGTCGATGTGGCGCAGGTTCGGGCCGCCGTTGGGGCCCTGGCCGTTCCAGTCGTCGGAGCACTCGTCGCAGCCGTCCTCCATGATGAAGTACTTCTTCACCCGGGGCACCCAGACCTTGGTGCCGGCCTTGAGCTCGGACGTGCTGGTGGCGAACGTGATCGGGTCGGTGTAGGTGCCCTTGCCACCGGCGGTGTCGTGGATCTGCGGGTAGGCGATGTCGCCGCCGGGCGGGGTGTTGTCCCACCAGCCGTAGAAGGTGAGGAACGTCGGTTGCGTGGTCTCCGCGCTCGCCGGGGTGCCGCCGGCGAGGGCGCCGGCCAAAGCGAGGAAAAGGGTCACGACGAGCACGAAAGCGCGCCGGGTCATGCTGCCTCCGGGAGGAGTGGACGGACGATGACTGCGGCGTGCGTCCAGGTTCGCGGTGCGGCGTCGGCGCGTCAAGACCTATTCGTAAAGTTCTCTAACGAACGCCGTCCGGACTGGTCCATCCGGGTCGGATGTGGGTCGGACGTCCCACGACGGCGCCGGACGTCTCCATGGTGGAAGTGTCCAGACCACCGGTAGAGAGGCGTGATCCGCTGTGACGGCAGCATCCGACACCCCGGCCCTCCCGACGACGCGACCGGCCGGATGCCCGTACGACCCACCCGAGAACTACGCGACGTTGCGCGAAGAAGCGCCGACGTCGCAGGTCCGCTGCCCGGCGGGCATGGACGCCTGGCTGGTCACGCGCTACAGCGACGTGCGCGCGGTGCTCGCCGACCGCACGATGAGCTCGCGCGGCGCGTCTTCGGTGCACGTGAACGCGGGCGCCGAACGTGACCTCGACATCGAGGTCGCCCCCGGCTCGATCATCCAGCTCGACGGCAAGGACCATTCGCGGCTGCGCAAGATGGTGCTCGCGGAGTTCACCGTGCGGCGGATCGAGGCGATGCGGACCTACGTCCAGGGGCTGGTCGAGAGCCACCTCGACGCGATGCTCGCGAAGCCCGGCGAAGCCGATCTGGTGCGGGACTTCGCGTTGCCGATCCCGTCGCTGGTGATCTGCGAGCTGCTCGGCGTCCCGTACGCCGACCGCGAGCGGTTCCAGCGCCAGAGCTCCACGCTCGTCAGCACCGACACCACCCGTGAACAAGGACAGCAGGCCTACGAAGAGCTTTCCGGGTTCCTGGCCGCGCTCTTCGTGGACAAGCAGGAGAATCCGCAGGACGACTTGTTCAGCCGGCTGATCGCCCGCGGTCGTGAGACGGGTGACGCGCTCACCATGGAAGAGCTGGTGATGCTCGGGCTCAGCCTGCTGGTGGCCGGGCACGAGACGACGGCCAACATGATCGCGCTCAGCACGCTGGTGCTGCTGGACCACCCGCAGCAGCGCGAAGTCGTGCTGGCGGCGCCGGAGCGCGCGGTCGAGGAACTGCTGCGGTACCTGTCGGTCGTGCAGTTCGGGGTGCTGCGCTACGCCACCGAAGACGTCCAGGTGGGAGCCCGCGCGGTGAAGGCGGGGGAGTGGCTGGTCGCCGCGCTGAACTCGGCCAACCGCGACGAGGAGCTGTTCCCGGCGGCCGACAAGCTCGACTTCCACCGCGAGTCGCCGCGCACGCACGTCGCCTTCGGGTTCGGCGCGCACCAGTGCATCGGCCAGCAGCTGGCGCGCGTCGAACTGCAGGAGGCGCTGACGCGGTTGTTCCGCCGGGTGCCGGACCTGCGGCTCGCGGTGCCGCGGGAGTCGTTGGCGTACAAGCACAACACGCTCGTCTACGGCGTTCGTGAGCTACCGGTCGCCTGGGGTGGAACAGTCACGCAACCCTAGTTCCGGGTTCAGTTCCGCGCGAGGCGGCTGAAGTCCCGCTGCGTGGCGTCGTCGGCGTCGGTGCGGCGGGACGTCTCGGCCCACGCGTCGATCTCGGCGATCTTGGCCTCGTCGGTGGCGCGGATCAACATGACCGCGTCGGAGCCCAGCGGCAGCCGCAGCGGCGGCTCGGCCAGGTCGGCCAGCTCGGTGATCACGCGGCCGGCCTTGGCCGGGTCGCTGGTGGCGAGCTGCTCCGGGCCGCGGATGTGCTCGATCATCGGGTTCAGCACCGGCCCGTAGGCCGCGCTCGGCTCGACGAACGACATCGACGAGCCGGCCCAGTCGGTGCGGATCCCGCCCGGCTCGACGATGGTCACCTTGACGCCGAACGGCTTCATCTCGTTGGCCAGCACGCCGGAAAAGCCTTCGACGCCGTGCTTCGCCGCCGAGTAGGCGGCCAGGCCGACTCCCGGCGCGATCCGGCCGCCGACGGTGGAGATCTGGATGATGTGCCCGTGGCCCTGCTCGCGCAGCACCGGGATCGCCGCGCGGGTCACCGTCACGACGCCCATCAGGTTCGTCTCGATCTGGGCGCGGAACTGCGCCGCCGGGGTGTCCTCGATGGACCCGAAGTCGGCGTAACCCGCGTTGTTGACGACGACGTCGATGCGGCCGAACCGCTCGACGGCCGCGGCGATGGCCCGGTCGGCGGCGGCTTCGTCGGTGACGTCGAGTGCGACGGCCAGCGCGCGGTCCGCGGGCAGGTCGCCGAGGCTGCGCGGGTCGCGCGCGGTGGCCACGACGGAGTCGCCCCGCTCCAGGGCGGCGTCGACGATCTCCCGGCCGAGGCCGCGCGACGAGCCGGTGACGAACCAGACTTTGCCGGTCATGGGGTGTCCCTTTCTGACTGAATACTCATTCAACAGGGACGGTAGGCCTGCCTGCCAAGACTGTCAATTGAACGTTCATTCAATAGTGGCGTGACGTCGGCCACGCCCGAAAATGCCGTGCGCGCTGCGCCGCGGCCGGGCTAACCTCCCGGCCAACGCGCTGATGGAGCCGAGTAGCCCCGGGAGCGCACGGGTCCAGAGAGCCGCCGGCAGCTGGGAAGGCGGTCCCGTGCCCCGCGGTGAAGACCCTCCGGAGTGCGGGGAGGAAAAGCCCCGCCGGCCGGCCCCCGTCACGGGCCACGAGAGGCCGTCCCCGGACGGTGAAAGTGCGGTGGCACCGCGAGTTCCCTTATCGCCCGCACTCCCAAGGGGTCACGTCGCCTGCGAAGGGCCCACGATGATCTCCCGCTGTTTGACCGCCGACCTGCCCCGGCACGTCGGCGCCCACGTCCGCGTCGCCGGGTGGGTGCACCGCCGTCGCCGCCTGAAATCCGTCACGTTCCTCGTGGTCCGCGACCGGTCCGGCACCGCGCAGGTCGTGCTGCGCTCCGACGTCGTGCCGCCGCCGGAGGAGACCGTGGTCGAGGTGCGCGCGACTGTGACGGTGAATCCGCGCGCGCCTGGCGGCGTCGAGCTGACGTCGGCGTCAGTGGTCCCGTTGTCGGAACCGGCGTCGCCACCGCCGTTCGACCTCTACCGGCCCGCGGTTTCGGCGTCGCTGCCGACGATCCTCGACCACGCGCCGGTCGCCCTGCGGCATCCGCTGCTGAAGGCGCGGTTCGCGGTGTCCGCGGCCGCCGTCGCCGGGTTTCGGTCCACTTTGGACAGACTCGGCTTCACCGAGACGCACACGCCGAAGATCGTCTCGTCCGCCACCGAGTCGGGTGCGAACGTCTTCGGCGTCGACTACTTCGGCCGCCGCGCCTACCTCGCGCAGTCGCCGCAGTTCTTCAAGCAGGCGCTGGTCGGGGTGTTCGAGCGCGTCTACGAGGTCGGCCCGGTCTTCCGCGCCGAGCCGCACGACACCGCGCGTCACCTGGCGCAGTACACCAGCCTCGACGCCGAACTCGGGTTCATCGAAGACCACCACGACGTCATGGCCGTGCTGCGGGAGGTGCTCGCCGGGATGGCCGGGTCGGTCGCTTCGCTCGGCGTCGCCGTCCCGGAGGTGCCCGCCGAGATCCCGGAGCTGCACTTCGCCGACGCCCAGGAGATGCTGGGGAAGGACGAGCCCGACCTGGCGCCCGCCGACGAGCGGTGGCTGTCGGACTGGGCGGTGCGCGAGCACGGGTCGGAGTTCCTGTTCGTCACGGGCTACCCGATGACGAAACGGCCGTTCTACACCCACCCGGACCCGGCGCGGCCCGCGTACTCGAACAGCTTCGACCTGCTGTTCCGCGGCCTGGAGCTGGTGACGGGCGGCCAGCGGCTGCACCGCCACGCCGACTACGTCGCGGCGCTCGGCGGTGAGGTCGCGGACTACGGCGACTACCTGGCGGTGTTCGCGCACGGCATGCCGCCCCACGGCGGTTTCGCGCTGGGCCTGGAAAGGTGGACGGCGCGGCTCCTCGGAGTCGCCAACATCCGGGAGGTCACGCTGTTCCCGCGCGACCTGCACCGGCTGACCCCGTGAGGAGCACACGATGACGTTGCCCCGCCGGTTGTGGGCCGCGGTGGAGCCGTTGCACGCGGTCGTCTACTTCGCGCCGGAGACGGCGGCCGCGGCGAAGGCCGTCGGCCTGCGCGGCTACTGGATGGGCTACTTCGCCGGCCGGCTCGCCCCGCTGGGCCCGATCGGCCCCGCGGCGGCGACGTCGGTGTTGTTCGGCTTCGCCCCGGCGATGGTCGCGCGGGCGCTGCCGGACGCGTGGTCGTTCGCGTCGCCGTCCGACGTCCTCGAGGCTCGGGTTTCCGCGGTGGAGAAGGCGTTGTCTCGCGTGCTGCCCGCCGTCGACGAGCTGGCTTCGCTGCTGGAGCGCGCGGCGGACGCGTGCCGCTTCGACGGGCGGCCGCTGGCGGCGGCGTGGTCGGCGGTGCCGCGGCCGTCCGGCGGGCCCGGCCGGCTGTGGCTGGCGTCGACCATCCTGCGTGAGCACCGCGGCGACGGCCACGTCCTGTCGGCGGTCCACGCGGGCTTGTCGGGCCTGGAGACCACGCTGACCCACATCGGCGACGGCGTCATCGGCCGCGGCGACGTCCAACCGCACCGCGGCTGGTCCGACGACGACTGGGACACGGCGGTCGACCGCCTGCGGGACCGGGGCGTGCTCGACGCCGCGGGCCACCTGACGCCGTCGGGGTCGGCGTTGCGCCGCGGCATCGAGGAGGACACGGACCGGCTGGCGTCGGCACCGGTCGAGGCGCTCGGCGAGGAGGGGGTGGCGCGGGTGCTGGAACTGGCGGTCCCGCTGAGCCGCGCGGTGATCGACGCGGGCCTGGTACCGGTCCCGAACCCGATGGGCGTCCCGCGGCCGTGAGTCGTCGATTCCGGGTGCGCTCGTTCGACGCAGGGGCGAACGCACCCGGACATCGGAGGTACTCATGAGCTTGCTCGCGGGCAAGAACGCCATCGTCTACGGCGGCGCGGGGCGGATCGGCAGCGCCGTGGCCGGTGCTTTCGCCGAAGAAGGCGCGCACGTGTTCCTCGCCGGGCGGACGCTGTCCCGGCTCGACGCGGTCGCCGAGCGGATCAGGGCGGCCGGCGGTTCGGCCGAGACCGCCGTCGTCGACGCGCTGGACGAGTCGGCCGTCGACGAGCACGCCGACGCCGTCGCCGGCCAGGGCGGGATCGACGTCTCCTTCAACCTCATCAACCACGGCGATGTGCAGGGGACGCCGTTGATCGACATGACCCTCGCCGACTACGAACAGCCCGTTGTGACCGCGGTGCGGACCACCTTCCTGACCGCCCGCGCCGCCGCGCGGCACATGGTGAAGCAGCAGTCCGGCGTGGTGCTCTTCTTCGGCGGCGAGGGTGATCCGATGCGCGAGTTCGCCGTCGGCGGGTTGCAGGTGGCGTTCCACGCGCTCGAGGCCATGCGCCGGCAGATCGCCGCCGAGCTGGGCCCGTACGGCGTGCGCGCGGTGACGCTGCGGACCGGCGGCATCCCGGAGACGCTCCCCGCGGACTTCGCGGCCCGCCAGGTCGTGACGGACAGCATCACCGGCCAGACGATGCTGGGCCGCGCGGCGACCCTGGCCGACGTCGGCGCGGTGGCGGCGTTCGTCGCGTCGGACCGGGCGCGGTCGATGACGGCGTCGACGGTCAACGTCAGCTGCGGTGCCCTGGTCGACTAGCCGCGGGCGGTGATCTGCTGGATCGCCCACTCGTTGCCGTCGGGGTCGGCGAAGAACACGAAGCCGACGTTGTTCAGGTCGGCCTTGCCGTCCCAGGGGCCCGCGCCGACGACCTGGATGTCACCGACGTCGACGCCGCGCTCGACCAGCGTCGCGTGGGCTTTCGGCAGGTCGCCGACGACCAGCTGGAGCCCCTTCATCGAGCCCGGCGGCATGTCCGGCACGGCGCCGCGGCCGAACACGACCGAGCAGCCCGAACCCGGCGGGGTCACCTGGACGATCCGGACGCCTTCGACGGGCGCGGTGTCGTGGTCGAGGTGGAAGCCGAGCTTGTCCGTGTAGAAGGCCTTCGCCCGGTCCACATCGGACACCGGTACCACGATCACTTCGAGCGTCCAGTCCATGGTGCGTCCCTTCGTCGGCGGGCTCACACGGTACGCCGCTCGACCACCAGCTGCTGGTGCCGCGCCGCGCGGACGCGGTCGCCGCACGTCGTGGAGCACCAGCGGCGGCGGGCGTGCTCGCGGAGGTAGAACCGGACGCAGCCGTGGGCCTCGCACGGGCGCACCAACCGGCCCAGGTCGCCGCCGGCGACGTCGATCGCGTCGCGGGCCAGGGTCGCGACGGCTTCGTCGACGCTGCCCGGCCGGGTGCTGCGCCACTCGCGGCGCGGGCCGGCGGCCCAGGTGAGCTGCGGCGCGGCGGCGTCGGTGCGGGCGGCCGCGTTCACCGCGTCGACGGCGGCCGCGGCCGGCGCCCGGTCCTCGGCCAGCGCGGCCAGCAGCTCGCGGACCGCCGTGCGGAGGTCGGTGAGCGGGGTGACGTCGGCCACCGACGTCACCCGGAGCCCGCGCGCGTGCAACCAGGGGAGCGGGTCGTCGAGGTCGTCGACGTCCCCGACCCGCTGGGTGTTGACCAGTGCCAGCGCGAGCGAGAGCTCCTCGCCGGGTGCCGCAGTGACCACGTTCGCCTCCCGAGTCCGGGCTCCAGTTTCCCCGACCGTTGACAGCGTACCGCGTCTCATGGATAAATGAAGAAGTAAACATGAGACGCGAGGAGCAACCATGACCGCCGTGCACCACCGCCACGCCACCGTCGCCGGCCACCGGCTCTTCTACCGCGAGGCCGGGCCCGCCGAAGCACCCACGATCGTGCTGCTCCACGGCTTCCCGACGAGCTCGCACATGTACCGGCACCTGATCCCGGCGCTGGCCGATCGCTACCACGTCATCGCGCCGGACTACCTGGGCGCGGGCGCCTCCGACGCGCCGCCGGTCGGCGAGTTCACCTACACCTTCGACGCGCTCGCCGAGCTGACGCAGGGCCTGCTCGACCAGCTCGGCCTGACCCGGTTCGCGCTCTACATCCAGGACTTCGGCGCGCCGGTCGGCCTGCGGATCGCCACGGCGAACCCGGACCGCGTCACGGCGATCGTCACCCAGAACGGCAACGCGTACGTCGAGGGCCTCGGTGAAGGTCTCCCGCAGAAGCTGGCCGCCGGCACGCTGACCGGCGAGGACCTGCGCGCGATGGTCACCCTCGAGGCGACCAAGGGGCAGTACCTCGACGGTTCACCGGACGCGGAGCTGGTCAGCCCGGACGTCTGGATCCACGACCAGGCGCTGCTCGACCGGCCGGGCGCGGCGGAGATCCAGATGGCGCTGCTCGCGGACTACCACCACAACATCGGCCTGTACCCGAAGTTCCACGAGTACTTCCGCACCAGCCGGGTGCCGGTGCTCGCGGTCTGGGGCGGCAACGACGGAATCTTCATCGCCGACGGCGCCCGCGCGTACGCCCGCGACCTGCCGGACGCGGAGATCCACCTGCTCGACGCGGGCCACTTCGCCCTGGAGACACACCTGGACACGATCGCCGGCTACATCCGCGGCTTCCTGGGCCGGGTACTGAGCTGACACCCGGGTACTGACACCGAGGTGCTGACGCCTGAGCGCTAGCGCCCGGATGCTGGCGCCCGAGCGCTGGCGTGGCGCCCGGTTCTGTCGTACCCCGCGGCTAGGCTGTGTATTCGGGGGTGCTCATCCCGCCCCCGACACAGCTTCCCTTGCGCGGCAAGGACTTCTCAGCCGCCGAGGAGGCGTGAGAGCGCGTCCCGGGCTTTCGCGTCCTTCTCGGCCAGCGTTGTCAGCTCCTGGGCCAACGCCGCCAGCCAGTCGTCGACCGCGGCTTCCTTGCGGCTGATCACCACGCCGCGCACCACCTGGCGGATCTCCGCCGCGACCCCGCCGTGCTTGCCCGCGCTCAGCACCAAAACCCGGTCCGGGGTGGTCACCTGCACCGAGACTACCTGCCCGTCACGGCCCGCGACGCGGTCGGCGAACGTCTTGCGCCGCGTCACCTCGACCATGCCCGGCGGGAGCGCGTCGCCCAGTGTTTCCGACAGGACCCGGTGGTAGGACTCGACGTCCGCGCGGTCCGTGCGCAGTGCCGCCACCAGCAGGTGGAACTCCAGCTCGGCGCCCATCAGTCGGTGAGGGGCAGCACGAGCTGCGGCTTGGCGATGTGGTGGTCCTCGCGCAACGGCTTCACCGCGGTGCCGATGGCGAAGAACTCCGTCGTGTGCCCGCCCCAGCGGTGCGGCAGCGACAGCAGCTGCACGCCGACGATCCCTTCCGCCTCAAGCTGTTCCGCCTCGGTCTGCATCCGCGACATCGCGAGCTCGCGCGCGTCGTAGAGCGCTTCGGTGTACTGCGGGATCTCGACGTTCTGGCCGATGTTGCCCATCATCTGCCGGAACCGCTGGTGCGCGATGTGGTAGACGCAGGTGCCCATCACCATGCCCAGCGGCGCGTACCCGGCCTGCACCAGCGTCCAGAAGTCCTGCCCGGACAGGTCCGAGGTGAACGGCTTCCCGGTGTTGTTGCGCCACTGCCCGGGTTCGTCGGCCTTCACCGCGGTGCCGACGGCGATGAACTCGGCGAGGTCGCTGCCGAACTCCTTGAACTCGATCTCGAGCCGGACCGCGACGATGCCGTCCGCGCCCAGCACGTCCGCCTCCGCCTCCATCCGGGACATCGCGAGCTCGCGGGCGTGGTACATCGCCTGGGAAAGCCGGTCCAGCTCCTGGTTCTTGCTCCACCGGCCCATCTGGAACCCGACGTGGTAGATGCTCGACCCGAGCACCAGCCCGAGCGGCCGGAACCCGGCTTCGCGCACGAGCAGGAACTCGTTGACGCTCAGGTCCGACGTGAACAGGCTGGTCTTCTGGCCCGGTCGCATCTCGGCGAGCCGGCGCATCGCATCCTCGGGGATGTGCTGCCCGGCGGGGTCCGCGGTGGTCACGAAGCCTCCTCAGGAACGGTTCAACGGAAGGATCTTGAGCGCGCTGGTCGGGGCGGCGCGCCCGGTGTGGAAGCGGGCGATCGCGGTGCCGGTGACGGACGCGATGCCGGCCATCGCGACCTCCTGCACGGGCCAGGTCCGCAGGGTCATGCCGGAGACGATGCCGCCGTCGGCGCCGGCGTCGCGGATCGCGCGGGCGAACTCGGCCCGCGCGGCGGCCCGGACCTCGGTGACGACCCGCGTGGGCGCGTCCACTTCGGTGTTCCCGGCCCAGGTGGTCGTCTGGTACTGCATGTTGTAGTCGTACTGCGCGCGCCCGGCGATGCCGACCGCGAGACGCACCGGCACCCAGCCCGCCTGCATCAGCTTGCCGACGTCCTGGCCGGGCAGGTCGGTGGTGAACAGCCGCCGCGGCCGCTGCTTCGTCTCCGCGCGCACGGCGGTGCCGAGGGCGACGAACTCCTCCATCACGCCGTCGAGCGAGGTGACGGTGAACCCGATGCCGAGCACGCCGTCGGCGCCCAATGCGGTCGCCTCCTGGGCGAGCCGGTCGAGCGCGGTCGAGTAGCCCTGCCGCAGCATGCCGGAGATCAGCTTGACCTGGTCGTCGGCGAAGACGGCGGTGCCGGCCCAGCCGACCTGCTGCACGACGCAGCCCATCACCTCGCCGACCGCGGTGAAGCCGGCGATTTCCGCGCCGACCGCACTGGGCACGCTCATCAGCGACGTCTTGAGCCCGGACGCGGCGTAACGCTCGACGCGGGCCCGCGCGACGGGAGGCAGGCCACGACCGTCCCACTCGGGCACTTCGGACCTCCTTCGGCCGGCTTCTCCCGCCATCGTGGCACGGATCCGCACCCGGGGCGGCGGAGCCGGGGTGATCAGTCCGGAAGCTCCCGGTTCAGGGGAAGGATCTTTGCGTGCGCCTGGTCAGCTGCGGCGGTCCAGCGGCAGCACGGCCAGCGCGTCCCGCGGTGCCGGACCGTCACCGCAGCGGGCGATCGCCGTGCCGAACACGCCCGCCACCGCCGCCGCGCCGGTGCGGCCGAGGGGCCACGCGCTCAGCGTCGTCGCCGACACCAGGCCGCCGTCCGCGCCCGACAGCCGGACCGCCTCCAGGAACTCCGCGCGGGCCGTCGCCCGCACGCGCGTCACCAGTTGCGTCGGCGCCGCGATCTCCCGGGCCGGGCGGTCCGGCATCGCGAGGTCGTAGACCGTGCCGCCGTCGAGGCCGATCGCCAAGGTCACCGGGACCCAGCCCGCCGGCAGGAGTTTCGCGACGTCCGGGCCCGACAGGCTCGTCGTGAAGACCCGGCCCGGCCGCTTGCCGCCGGTGGCGCGGACGGCCGTGCCCAGCACGACGAACTCCCGCGTCCGGCCGGCGCGGGTCACCGTGCACCGGATCGCCAAGACGCCGTCCGCGCCCAGGGCCCGGGCTTCCGCGCGCAGCCGGTCCAGTGCCGTGGCGTACCCGCGGCGCAGGCACGCCGCGGGGTCGTCGACACCGGCGTGCTCGACGACGCAGCCCATCACCTCGCCGATCGGCCGCAGCCCCACCGCCTCGGCGCCGACCGCGCCCGGCACCGTCAGCAACGACGTCCGCAGCCCGGACGCGGTGTAGCGGGCGGCGCGGTCCGGCACGGTTACCCCCAGCCGTCCTCGGTGCCGAAGCCGAGCGTCACCGGCCCGCGCCGGGAGGTGCCGGTCTCGGTGTCGGCGGGTAGGACCTCGTCGAGGAACGCGTAGTCGCGGCGCCGGGTGCGCGCGTGCCACTGGGCGATCTCGTGCCAGCCGGGCGCGGCGAGCGCGCCGCCGAAGTGCTGCACCGACAGGCTCGCGGTCAGGCACGCGAACCGCAGCCGGTCCGCCAGCGACCAGCCGGTCAGCGTCGCGGCGACGAACCCCGCGCCGAAGACGTCGCCCGCGCCGGTGGCGTCGAGGACGTCGACCGGCAGCGCGGGCACGTCGGCCGTCTCGCCGGTGGTGCTGTCGACGGCCAGCACACCCGCGCCGCCGCGGGTGATCACGGCGATCGGCACGAGGTCGGCGAGTGTCGACAGCGCCGCTTCGGGCGTGTCCGTGCGGGTGTAGCGCATGGCCTCGATGTCGTTGGGCAGGAACGCGTGGCAGCACGCCAGCTGGTCCAGCAGCGCCCGCGACCACGCCTCGGACGGGTCCCAGCCGACGTCGGCGAACACGAGGCTGCCGGACTGGTGCGCCGTGTGGACCCAGTCGGCGGTGTCGAGCCCGATGTGGGCGACGGTCGCGCGGCTCGACGGCGGCGAGCCGGCCAGCTCCGCGACGGGCACGGGCGGCGGGTGGCCGTGGGTGACCATCGCGCGGTCGCCGGCGTAGGCGAGTGAGACGGTGACGGGGGAGTGCCACTGCGGGAACCGACGCGAGCGCGAGAGGTCGATGTTCTCCTGCCGCGAAAGGACGTCCCAGCAGTAGCGGCCGTAGACGTCGGTGCCGAACGCGGCCGCCAGCGACGTCCGCAGCCCGAGCCGGCTCAGCGCGACGGCGAAGTTCGCGATCCCGCCGGGCCCCGAGCCCATGCCGCCCGTCCACACCTCTTCCCCTGGTGCGGGCGGCTTTTCCAGACCGGTGAAGACCAGGTCGAAGAACAGCAGACCGGACAGGAAGACGTCGACGTCGGGTTCAGCCGTCACGGGCGCCTCCAGAGCTGCGCAAGCTTGCGCACGAGACTGCTTGAGTCACGCAGATTTCGCAAGACCTGCGCAAACTCGTCCGTGTGGTGAGCAGGTTTGACTGCTATCGTCGCCGGATGCTGCCCCAGCGCCGCTACGACCTGATCCTGCGGACCCTGCGCGTGGAGGGGCCGGCGCCGGTCGGTGTGCTGGCCGAGCGGCTCGGCGTCAGCCCGGCGACGGTGCGGCGCGACCTGGTGCACCTCGATCGCGAAGGCCGGCTGACCCGCGTTTACGGCGGCGCGGTGGCGTGCGCGGACGACGACGAGCCGTTCGCGCAGGTCGCCGCGGAACGCGCCGACGACAAGGAAGCCGTCGCCCGCCGCGCGGCCGCGCTGGTCGCCGACGGCGACACCGTGCTCCTCGACATCGGCACCACCGCGCACCGGCTGGCCCGGCACCTGCGTGACCGCGCCCTGACCGTGATCACCAGCAGCCTCGCCGTCTACGAAGAGCTGAAGGACGCCGAAGACGTCCAGCTCGTGCTGCTCGGCGGGGTGGTGCGCCGCAGTTACCACTCGATGGTCGGGTTCCTCACCGAGGACGCGCTGCGCCAGGTGCGCGCCGGCACCGTCTTCCTCGGCGCGAGTGGCGTGCGGTGCGACGGCCAGGTGATGGACTCGACCGTCGTCGAGGTGCCGGTCAAGCGGGCGATGGTCGCCGCGGCCGACCGCGTGGTGCTGCTGGCCGACGCGGGCAAGTTCCCCGGCACCGGGCTCGCCAAGGTCTGCGGGCCGGAGGCGCTCGACATCGTCGTCACCAGCGCGGGAGCCGACGAACCGACGTGCGTGGCGCTCGGCGAGGCCGGCGTCGAGGTGCTGCGATGAGGCTCGCGCTGCTCGGCGGCGGCGGGTTCCGCGTCCCGCTGGTGCACGGCGCGCTGCTGGCCGGGGGCGAGATCACCGAATTGATCCTGCACGACGTCGACGCCGGACGCCTCGCCGCGATCGAGCGCGTCCTCGCCGAGCAGGCGGCCGGTGTCCCGGGCGCGCCGCGGGTGCGCACGACGACCGATCTGCGTGCCGCACTGTCCGATGTGGACTTCGTGTTCTCCGCGATCCGGGTCGGCGGGATGCGCGGCCGGCGGCTCGACGAGCAGGTCGCGCTCGCGGAAGGCGTGCTGGGGCAGGAAACCGTGGGTGCGGGCGGGATCGCGTACGGCCTGCGGACGGTCCCGGTCGCCGTCGCGCTCGCCCGCACGATCGCCGAGGTGGCGCCGCGCGCGTGGGTCGTCAACTTCACGAACCCGGCCGGCCTGGTCACCGAGGCGATGGCCGGCGTGCTCGGCGGCCGGGTGATCGGCATCTGCGACTCGCCGGTCGGGCTCTGCCGCCGGGTGGCACGCGCCCTCGGCGTCGACCCGGCGGCCGCGCGGTTCGACTACGCGGGCCTGAACCACCTGGGCTGGCTGCGGGCCGTGCACGTCGGCGGCGAGGACGTCCTGCCGCGGCTGCTGTCCGATGTGGACGCACTGGAGTCGTTCGAGGAAGGGAAACTCTTCGGCGCGGACTGGCTGCGTGCGCTGGGTTCCCTGCCGAACGAGTACCTGCACTATTACTACTTCACCCGCGAAGCCCTCGGTGTCGAGTCACGCGGGGCTTTCCTGCTGGAGCAGCAAAAGCCGTTCTACGCGGAGCCGTCGCTAGCGTCGTGGGACCGGACGCGGCTGGAGCGCGAAGAGACATACATGGCCGAGACGCGCGACGGCGAACGCGAGGACCTCGAGGGTGGCGGCTACGAGAAGGTCGCGCTGGCGCTGATGCGCGCCCTCGCCGGCGGCGAGCGCGCCACGCTGGTCCTCAACGTCCGCAACGGATCCGCGCTCCCGGGCGTCCCGGCCGACGCCGTCGTCGAGGTGCCATGCGTGGTGGACTCGGAGGGCGCGCGGCCGATCGGCGCGGGGCCGTTGCCGGACCACGCGCTGGGCCTGGTGACGGCGGTGAAAGCCGTCGAGCGGGCGACGATCGAAGCGGCGACGACGGGTTCGCGCGAGGCGGCGCTGCGGGCGTTCGCGCTGCACCCGCTGGTCGACTCGGTGTCCGTGGCGCGCCGGTTGCTCGACGGTTACGTCGCCGCGCACCCGGAACTCGCGTACCTAGGAAGCCAGCGCACGTAGCAGCGGAGCCAGCCGTCCGGCCAGCTCGGCGTCGACTTCCTGGATCTCGGTGATCAGGAGCCCGATGACGGCGCGGAAGGCCCGGCCGAGGTCGTCGAGCCCGCGCACCAGGGTTTCCTCGAACGGCGTGGTGACCGCGGCGGGCAGCCGGTCGAGCCCGCGGCCCTCGCCCGCGGGCAGGTCGTGCCGCACGCAGGCCAGGGCGAGGGCGTGGTCGCGAACCCGGCCGATCATGTACTCGGCCTGCCAGTGGCGGCCGCGGGCGATGCTCGACCGCGCGTGCAGGGCGTGCAGCCAGGCCAGGTCGACCAGCCGCCGCGCGTCCGGCGGCGGTGCTTGCTCGCGCTCGTTCGCGGTGCCGAACAGCAGCCGGAACTTCGGCGTCGTCGCACCGAAATCCGCCTCGGGCCAGAACGCCAGATCGACCTGAAGCGTGTTCTCCAGCAGGAACACCCGGAAGACGGTCCGCTCGAACACGACGTCCATGTGGTGCCGCGCGCCGTGCTCGCGGTACATCAGCGCGGTGAAGTCCGCGAGCACGGGCTCGGGCGCGGCCGTCTTGAAGGCGAGGTCGATGTCGGACCAGGCGTCTTCGGCGTCGAGCGCCCCCGAGCCGGTGAGCGCGGCCCCGGTGACGCGGTCGTCCGCGCGGGCCGCCTCGATCAGCTTGTCCCGCAAGCGGTTCCGTTCCGCGGAGGTGTACATGATCGCCAGGCTAAACCGCCAGCGCGTTGAACTCCGCTTCGGCCTCGTCGCGCTCGGTGTGCAGGCGCCACGCCCGCTCGGCGATGTCGTCGGGATCCAGCGTGCCCGGCATGGAATCCGGGGCCTGCTCGGTGAACATCCGGTGGATGTCGCCGCGTTCGATCACTCCGCCGATCGTGAGGGTTCCGGCGTAGACGCCCTGGTCGCGCACGGCCGCGTTGAGGGTCAGGACGTACATGCGCAGCGCCGCCGCCGCGGGGGCGAAGCTGCCCAGCAGCGGGATCGGGTACTTGCCGCTGATGCCGCCGGCGAACAGGAGCGAGCCCGTGCCGCGTTCCAGCATGCGCGGCAGCACGGCCTGGGTCAGCTGCGCCGCCGGGAGCACGATCGACTCGAACGGCACGCGCAGGTGGTCGGCGCCGGCTTCGGTGAGCGGTGCGATGGCCGAGCCGACGCCGAGGTCCGCCGGGCCGAAGTAGGCGGTGTCGATCTCGCCCGCGTCGGCCGTGATGCGGGCGAGGACGGCGTCGACCTGGGCTTTGTCGGTGACGTCGGCGATGTAGGTGTGCGCGGTGACGCCGGCTTCGGCGAGCGACGCGCGGTAGGTCGCGTGCCGCGCGTCGGTGCGTGAGACCAGCGCCGTCGTGAAGCCTTCGCGGCCGAACCGGTGCGCGATCGACAGGCCGAGCCCGGGACCGACACCCAGGACGGCGAGCACTTTCGACAAGAGGACCTCCTCGGAAGAGAACTTGAGACTGCTCTCAAGTTAGCCAGAAGATGAGGAGGCCGTCAACTTAGGGGCCGGTGCGCCGAATGTCGTCAACGGTTGGCGCCACCGGTCCATTCGAGACGGTGACGGCTGCTCCAAGCGGGTAGAACATGTTCCAGTTTCCGGCCGGTACCGACACCATGACGTTCGCCGTTCCGCGAGCGAGGAGTGCGCCATGGATGCCGACCTGACCCGCCGCCAGATCCTGCGCGGCACCGCGGCGGGCGTGGGTTTCGCCGTGACCGCCGGAATCGCGGGGGCGCCGGCCGCCGGGGCGACGCCGCTCGTGGGGGAGTACGACGTCGTCGTGGTCGGCTCCGGCGCGGCCGGGATGACCGCCGCGCTGACGGCGGCCAAGCGCGGGCTGAGCGTCGTCGTGGTCGAGAAGGCGCCGACGTTCGGCGGGTCCGCCGCGCGGTCCGGCGCGGGCATCTGGATCCCGAACAACCCCGTGCTGCTCGCCGCCGGCGTGCCGGACACCCCGGCGAAAGCCGCGCAGTACCTCGCCGCCGTCGTCGGCCCGGACGTGCCGGCCGCGCGGCAGGAAGCGTTCCTGCGCAACGGACCCGCGATGATCGCGTCCGTCATGGCCAACAGCCCGCTGCGGTTCCGCTGGATGGAGGGTTACAGCGACTACTACCCGGAGCTGCCGGGCGGCCTGCCGAACGGGCGGTCCATCGAGCCGGACCAGTTCGACGGGAACCTGCTGGGCGCCGAGCTGGCGAACCTGAACCCCGCGTACCTCGCGACGCCGGCCGGGCTCGTCGTGTTCAGTGCCGACTACAAGTGGCTGAACCTCGCCGCGGTCAACGCGAAGGGGGCCGCGGTGGCCGCCACGTGCCTCGCGCGGGGGACGGCCGCCGCGCTCGCGGGGCAGAAGCCGCTGACCATGGGGCAGGCGCTGGCCGCCGGGCTGCGGGCCGGGCTGCTCGCCGCGAACGTCCCGGTGCTGCTGAACACCCCGCTCACCGACCTGAACGTCGAAAACGGCGCGGTCACCGGGGTTCTGGTGCCCCAGGGGCTGATCCGCGCGCGGCGCGGCGTGATCGTCGGCTCGGGCGGCTTCGAGCACAACGCGGCCATGCGCGCGCAGTACCAGCGGCAGCCGATCGGCACGGCCTGGACGGTCGGCGCCAAGGAGAACACCGGCGACGGCCACCGCGCCGGTCAGCGGGCCGGCGCCGCGCTAGACCTGATGGACGACGCGTGGTGGGGTCCGGCGATCCCGACCCCCGGCGACCCGTACTTCTGCCTGGCCGAGCGAACCCTGCCCGGTGGCCTGATCGTCAACCAGGCCGGGCAGCGGTTCGTCAACGAAGCCGCGCCCTACAGCGACGTCGTGCACACGATGTACGACAAGAACCCGTCGGCGCCGGACATCCCCGCGTGGCTCATCGTCGACCAGAGCTACCGCAGCAAGTACCTGTTCCGCGACATCCTGCCGCTGCTGCCGTTCCCGGACGCCTGGTACAGCGCGGGCGCGGTCTTCAAGGCGTCGAGCATCCAGGCGCTCGGCTCGGCGATCGGCGTGCCGGCGGCGGCGCTGAAGTCCACAGTGGACCGATTCAACGGCTTCGCGTGGGCGGGCGTCGACCGCGACTTCCGGCGCGGCGCGAGCGCGTACGACCACTACTACACCGACCCGCTGGTGCTGCCCAACTCCTGCCTCGCACCGCTGTGGGCGCCGCCGTTCTACGCGCTCAAGCTCGTCCCGGGCGACCTGGGCACGAAGGGCGGCATGCGCACGGACGCCCGGGCACGCGTGCTGCGCCCGGACGGCTCGGTGATCCCCGGTCTCTACGCCGCCGGCAACGCCAGCGCGGCCGTGATGGGCCACAGCTACGCGGGCGCGGGCTCGACCATCGGCCCGGCGATGACGTTCGGCTACATCGCCGCGAACGACGTCTAGAACTCCTTTTGCACCAACGGAAGCACCTCGGTGCCGAGCAGCTCGACGGCCTTCATGACGTCTTGGTGCGGCACGCCCGACCAGTCCATCTGCAGCGCGTACCGATCGGCGCCGGTGAGCTTGCCGACGGAGATCAGCCGCTCGGCGATCTCCTGCGGGCTGCCGACGAACAACGCCTGCGCGCCCTGGGCGTACGTGTCGTACTCGGCGCGGGTCGGGATCGCCCAGCCGCGGGCCTTCGCGCCGTACTTCATCGTCTCGAGCCAGTACGGGTAGAACTTCTCCTTCGCGTCCTGCGAGTTCGGCGCGATGAGCCCGATGGCGCTCATCGTGACGTGCAGGTCTTCGCGCTGGTGCTCGCCCGCTTCGCCGGCCTGGCGGTAGAGGTCGACCAGTGGCGCGAAGCGCTCCGGACGGCCGCCGATCACGGCGTAGACCACGGGCAGGCCGAGCAGGCCCGCGCGGATCGACGACTCGGGGTTGCCGCCGGTGCCGACGGAGATCCGCAGCCGCCGGCCGTAGGGCCGGGGGAGGATCCGCACGTTGTCGAGCGGCGGCCGGAACTTGCCGGACCAGGTGAGCGGGTCCTCGCGGTCGATCCGCAGGAGCAGGGCGAGCTTCTCTTCGAAGAGCTCGTCGTAGTCGCCGAGGTCGTTGCCGAACAGCGGGAACGACTCGGTGAACGACCCGCGCCCGGCCAGCAGCTCGGCGCGGCCGTGGCTGAGCTGGTCGAGGGTCGTGAACTGCTGGTAGACGCGCACCGGGTCCTCGGTGCTCAGCACGGTCACGGCGGAGCTCAGGGTGATCTGGTCCGTCACGCTCGCGGCCGCGGCCAGCACCGTGGCCGGGTTCGAGATGGCGTACTGGTCGAGGTGGTGTTCGCCGAGGCCGTAGAAGGACAGGCCCAGCTCGTCGGCGAGCTTGATCCGCTCGAGGGTGTTGGCCAGCTGCTGGGCCACGGACACCTGGTCACCGGTGCGGGGGTCCGGCGGCCGGTCGCCGAAGCTGTAGATACCGAGTTTCATAGAGCGTTCAACTATCTTTCGGTCCGATTCGTTCCCGGGGTGGGTCACCCGAACCTCGCCTGGATGGCTTCGAGGTTCTTCTCCGACAGCGCCAGGGCGGCGGCACGCAGGCCGAGGCCGTCGCGTGCTGCCCGCTCGGCCGTGCTCGTCACCAGCTCGCGCATGCGGCTGCGGACCTTGGCGAAGGCCGCATCGGCGTCCGCCTCGACGTCACCGAAGAGCGTCCACCACCACCAGGAGTTGGTCGCCGAATTGGCGACGAAGTCCGGCACGACCCGGATCCCGCGTGCGCCGAGCAGCTGCTCGGCCTCCGCCGTCACCGGCATGTTGGCCGCTTCGACGACGAGCTTCGCGCCGATCCGGGCCTGGTTGCCGGCGTCGACACAGTAGGAGACGGCCGCGGGCACGAGCACCTCGGCCGGCACGTCCAGCCACGCTTCCGGCGGCCGCAGCTCGTCGCCGGGCTTCAGGTGGTCGCGGTCGATGCCGCCGAACCGGTCCCGGTGCCGAAGCAGGTTCTCGACGTCCAGGCCGTCCGGGTTGGTGACGACCCCGTGGACGTCCGAGACGCCGACGACGTCGAGCCCGGCCTCGGCGAGGAACCGCGCGGTGGCGCCGCCCATCGAGCCGAAGCCCTGGACGACCACCCGGTTCGGGCCGTCGAGGCCCAGCACTTCGAGACCGGTCAGCGTGGCCTGTGCGACGCCGAGGCCGCCGACCAGCTCGTCGAGGCCCAGGCCGCCAACCTCGATCTTGAACGCGGCCGCGAGCCGTTCGACCGCTGTTTCCCGGTCTTCGAGCAGCGGGTAGATCGCCTGGATCGAACTCTGCAGGCCGATTTCGGTGATGACGCTGTCGATGACGTCCTGGCGCAGGCCCAGGTCCTCGCCCAGGGTCCAGTACTGCTCGATCAGCGGCCGCATGGCGTGCAGGTAGCGGGCGACGACGCCGCGGGCCCGCTCGTCGTACGGGTCGAAGTCGATGCCGCCCTTGGCGCCGCCGAGCGGGACGTACCGGCCGGCCGGGTCGTAGTTGAGGCCTTCCTTGAGCGTCATGCCCCGGGCCAGGCCGCGGACCTCGGACAGCGTGCAGCCGCGGCGCATCCGCAGCCCGCCGCTGGCGACGCCGCGGACCAGCCGGTCGATCACCAGGTAGCCGCGGCACTCGGTGCCGGGGTCGGTCCACGTCACCTCGAGGAACGCGGGTTCGGTCATCACCCCTCCTGATCGGTGAGTCAGTTACGGCCCAGTTCGAGGGTCATGGCCTGCTCGATCCACCGGGCGCAGTCGTCGGCGGTGACGGTGCCTTCGCGGGCGACGACCTGCATGGCCAGCCCGTCGAGCAACGCGGTCAGCCGCCACGCGGCGCCGTGCGGGTCGGGGCACCGGAACTCGCCGGCCCCGACACCCTCGGCGATCAGCGCGACGACGGCGTCGCGCCACCGCAGGTCCAGCCGCTGCAGGACGGCGCGCAGCTGGGTGTCGCGCATCGCCGCGGCGCCCGCCTCGATCCACAGTTTCCAGCCGTGCGCGGGCTCGGTGGGGCCGTACAGCGCCAGGACGGCCCGCAGTCGTTCGCCGGCCGGGCCGCCGCGGTCGAGTTCGCCGCGCAGGACCGCGAGGTTGGTCTCGGCGGCCTGCCGGAAGGCCTCGATGATGAGGGTTTCGAGGGTGCCGAAGTGGTAGAAGATCAGGGCCGTGCTGACGTCGAGGGCTTTCGCGACGTCGGCCGCCCGGACCCCGGCGATGCCCCGCGCGCGGACCTGTTCGAGCGCGGCAAGGACGATTTCTTCCCGCCGCACCGACGCCGACTTCCGCGCCATGCGGCTCACCGTACCGCCTGCTGACCGATCGGTCAGTACCGCAGTTCGGTGATCAGCGTCCGCAGCCACGACCCGGCCATCGCCGGCTCCCCGGTGACGGCCCGGACGAGCTGCTCCCTCGTCCGGGCCTGCCGGCCGGCGTCGACCAGCGCGAACGCTTCGGCCAGGGCACTCCGGGTGGCTTTCCCGCGGTCGGGGGACCGGACGCTCTCGTCGGTCCACCGCTGCCGCGGGAACGACGGCGTGAGTTTCGGTTGGTGGTCGCCGAAGTAGTACCAGACGTCGCGGTCGAGCGAAACGTTGCGGACCGCGGCCGCCGGCAGCTCGGCCGGCCAGCCCGCGTCTTCCCGCCACCGCCAGGACAGGTTGCGGGGCGTCACGCCGAGGAACCGCAGCTTCCGCCGGATCACCGGCCAGGCCTCCCGGTCTTCGACGATCCAAAGGCGCAGCTGCCGGTAGAGCTCGGTGAAGGTCTCGCCTTCGTGGACGAGGTCGACGAACACCGTGGGCCGCGTGCCCCGCGCCAGCCGGTACGGCGTGATGCCGGCGGCCGCGAGGTGCTCCCGCAGCAGCGTGGTGTCGTGTTTCGTGAAGTCTCGCAGTGGTTTCAGGGACATCGGCAGCTGGTGGACGCGGTCGTGCCAGGAGGTGCGTTCGAGGGCCCCGCCGAGGAGGTCGTGCATGCTGTCGAGCGAGCGGCCCACGAAGTGGAGCTCGCCGTTTCCGCAGCGCGCCAGCACCTTCCCGGTGGCTTCGGTGAGCTGGGGGAGGAACCAGAGGTGCGGTTCCCGGGCGTGGTCGAGGAGCGTCCGGACCTGGTCGGGACGCACGAGGTCCCAACGGAAGGGCCGGTTCGTCATGGCTCGAGGTTAGGATCGCGGTTCCTTGCGGGGCAACGGATTTTCGCGTGGTCTCGGTGGGGTTGTTCATGGTGATCCCGGGTGGTGGTTGGTCCACTGTGGAATTTGTGGCGGCCGGTGGGGCGTTGGTTGCGTGGAGGGTGGTTGCCGCCGCGAGCCGGTTGAGCTTGGGTTTCGAGGGACGCCGTGGCGGGGCGGTGGTGGGGGTTGGCTGCCGGCTGAGTGGAGAGGTGCTGTGCAGGACGGTGTTATCGGGGTGGCCGCCGTTGCGAACTGGTGGGGTTTGGCTGCCTGAACGCAGCTTGCGGCGAGCAGGTGATGGCTGCTGGCCGTCAGTTTGCGAGCTGGATTGCTTGTGGCAGTCGGTTTGATTGCTGCGGCCGGTGGCGCTGATGTTGCCGTCGGCTGGGGGCGTGGCTGGAGAGCCTTGCGTGGTCTCGTGGTGCTTGGCCTCAGCCGGGGGCGGCCGCTGCGGCGAACTGGTCGGGTGCCGCTGACTGAGGGGTGCTGTGGCGGGGAGGGTCTCGACCCCGCGGCGGTGAGATGGCGCGTTAGGCCGTCCAGTGGGGGTTGCGGCCCAGGTGCCTCAGCAGCGTCGACACCGCGTCGTCTTCGGTCAGTGCTGGTAGGGCTGGGGCGTAGGCGAACCCTCGCAGTGGCTCGGCCAGTTCCTTGGCCACCGGCAGCAAGGCCTCCGCCAGTTCGGGTGTCAGCAACGACTTCCGGCCCGTTGCCGTTGCGATGTCCCAGGCGTGGACCGCTGCGTCGAGGGCTGCCGCGCCGACCGCTACCGGGGCCGGCAGTGCGCCCTGGGGGAGGGGTGTCGGGACCGCGGTGGCGTCGGGGGTGATCGTCGCGAACGCGGCCTTGGCCGCCGCCAGTTTGGGTTCCAGGTAGGCGCTCGGCGACTCGGTGAGGGTGCCCGACGGGGCGAACGGGTTGAAGTCCGGGCCCGGCTCACCCGTGATGAATGCCGCGTAACCCAGCTGGTCGGCCGCCGCGTGTTGCAGGACCTGGGTGATGTTCCAGTCCGCGCACGGGGTCGGGGCCGACCAGTCCTTGACGCCTTCGATTGCCGAGCGCAGCGCGGCGTGGGCCTGGTCCAGGACCGGCCACGGGCGGGAAAGGCCGGCGAAGAACCGGCGGATGTCGGCGACCAGGATCTCGGGGGCCTCGTGTGCCGCGTAGTGGCCGGCGGCGTCGCGTGGGCCTCCGCCGTTGCCGGTGCCGGCGTCGTAGCTGTTCCAGCTGACGATGTTCGCGTGGTCGCGGTCGGCGAACCGGCGGATCGACTGGAAATCGCCCTTGAACATCGCCAGCGCCGTCGGGACCGTGGTCGGCTCCGCGGGGTGCGACGGCCTCTGCGCGTCCTCGTAGTAGAAGCGGATCGACGAGCCGGCCGTGCCTGTCAGCCAGTACAGCGCGACGTTCGCCAGGACGAAGTCGGCGCCGAGGCTTTCGCCGAACAGCTGCGCGTTCCACGCCAGCAGGGCCAGCGGCGAGTCGGCGAGCGCGAACGCCAGCGTGTGCGGCTGCTGGCTGTGCAGCTGGTTGAAGGAGAACATGTTCTCGTAGAACCACTGCAGGTGCGCCAGCCCGGCCTGGTCGGCCGCGCTCAGGTCCACCATCTCCGCCGGGTCACCCGACGGAAACGAGTACAGCTGCGTGACGTGCACGCCGACGACCTTCTCCGGCGCGAGCCTGCCGATCTCCGGCGAGATCATCGAACCGGCGTCGTTGCCCGCCGCGCCGTACGACTCGTAGCCCAGTCGGCTCATCAGCTCGGCCCACGCCGCCGCGGTGCGGTGCGTGCCCCAGCCCGCGGACTTCACCGGGCCCGAGAACCCGAAGCCCGGCAGCGACGGGATCACCAGGTGGAACGCCGGCGCCTCGGGTGACTCCGGCTCGGTCAGTGGGCCGATGACGTCGAGGTACTCGGCGACCGACCCCGGCCAGCCGTGCGTCAGCACCAGTGGGGTGGCGTCGGCGCGGGACGACCGGACGTGCAGGAAGTGGATCGTCTCGCCGTCGATCTCGGTCGTGAACTGCGGATACGCGTTGAGCCGCGCCTCGAAGGCCCGCCAGTCGAACCGCTCCAGCCAGTGCTCGGCCAGCGCGCGAACCCGCTCGTTCGTGACGCCGTACCCGGCCGGCAGGTCGTCCGGCCAGAGGGCGCGCTGGAGCCGCGCCCGCAGGTCGTCGAGGGCGGACTGCGGGATCTCGGCGCGGAACGGGCGAAGGGTGGGGACCGTCATGACTGCTCCTCGATGACTGGAACGGAATGCTTCGTTCCGTACAATAGCAGAGCGGAACGATCCGTTCCAGTGCTACCCTCGGTTCATGCCCGAGAGCACTCCGTCCGACACCGCCTTGCCCGAGACTGCGCTGCCCGGCCGCCGCGGCCAGGCCGCCCGCAACGACGTCGTGATCCTCGACGCCGCCCGTGACGTCTTCCTGCTGGATCCGAAGGCGCCCGTCTCGGCCGTCGCCGAGCGCGCCGGTGTCGGTATCAGCGCCCTCTACCGGCGGTACCCGAGCAAGGAGCTGCTGCTCTGCCGGCTCTGCCACGACGGCCTCCGCCGGTTCATCTCCGAGGCCGAGGTCTCGGTCGAGGAGCCGGACGCCTGGACGGCCCTCACCGGCTTCCTCGGCCGGGTGGTCGACGCCGACGTGCACTCGCTGACCACGCACCTGGCGGGCACGTTCACGCCGACCCGGGAGATGGGCCTCGACGCCCAGCGCGCGAACGAGCTGGCCGCCGGGCTCGTCGCCCGCGCGCACGAGAGCGGGCGCCTGCGCCGTGACGCCGTCACCGAAGACGTCGGCATGATCCTCGAGTGCTGCGCGGCGATCCGCGTCGACGACCCGGTGCGCACCAGTGAGCTGCGGCAGCGGTACCTCGCGCTGCTCCTGGAAGGGCTGGCGGCGGGTGACGGCCCGGACCTGCCGGGTCCACCGCCGCGCCCGGGTGAGATGAACGGCCGCTGGCGTCAGTCCTGACGGCGGTTCCGGGGCGCCGCCGGATGGAGGTAACGAATTGTGGGGACGCGACGACTGAACAGCAGCATCTGTCAGAGCGGCATTCCTCGACTGAACGGCGAGAACACCACTATGCGAAGAAGCTGGCGACGGACAACGATTCTGTCTTCGGTGGCCGCTTTGGCCACCGCGTTCATCGCGATGGCGCCCGCCGCGGACGCGGCCCCGCCCTCCAGTTCTGTCGAAGTCAGTCCCACAACGGTACTGCCGGGGCAGACATTCACCGTCTCGGAAACCATTTACAACGACCGCGATTTCACGGTGACGTTCGCGAAGGCGGCCATTTACGGCTCGCCGACCGCCATCACCGACGTCGCGGACCTCGTCTCCTGCACCGGCGTGACGGACCTGGGCTGCTTCCAGGCCGGCAGCAGCTACCGCGCGCCCTTCGGCGACCTCGAAGCCGGCGGCACCCGGACCGCGGTGTTCACGTTGCGCGCCAAGGAAACGATCACGCCGGGCCAGTTCACGCTGCAGCACCAGTTCGTCGGCGACAACTACGCCTTCGAGACCCTCGACGGCCCGGTCGTCACCATCGGTGAGGCGTCGAACATCGCCGACGTCAAGGTCGCGCTCGCCGCGACCGGCCACGGCGGCCTGAACGCGCGCATCGACTACACGCTGACCGTGACGAACACCGGCCCGTCGGCCGCGTCCGGGATCCGGGTCGTCGCAACGTATGCGTCGGGTCTTTCGTACGCGAGCTCGACCGGGTGCGCCCACGTGGGCACCACCCGGACGCTGAACTGCGACGTCGCCTCGCTGGCCTCCGGCGCGTCCACGACCGCGAAGTTCTCGGTCAACGGCGGCCTGCTGGCCCTCGGCTCCTACACCACCACGGTGCAGAAGACCACGAGCGCGCCGACCGACCCCACCAGCGCCAACGACAGCGCGTCGAAGACGTGCTCGGCGCTCACCGGGCTCATCGTGACCTGCTGAAGGTTCACGTGAGATGAGCCGGGCCCGTGTCCTCCGCCAGGGACGCGGGCCCGGTTCGCGTTCAGCCCGCGGCCGACGTGTAGAGCTGCTGGATGTCGTCGTCGAAATAGGCGCTGTAGGAGACGTCCGGGGTGTCGCCGCCGAGCTGGTAACCGCCGATCACGCCGACGACCACGCCGTTCGTCACCCACGGCCCGCCGCTGGTCCCGTCCGGAAAACCGGGGCACGCGATCCGTTGCTGATATGTGTCGGAACGGGTCGTCCCGCCGGTGCAGACGACCGGGGAATCGGTCGTGTCGGGGTAGCCCGTAAGAGTGATTTCGTGGTCGAATCCCTGGTCGATTCCGAGGGTGTTCGCGCCGGTCAGGCTTTCCAGGGAAGCGGTGTTCCCGGCCTGGTGAACGGTCAGGAAAGCGAAGTCGAGATCCGGATCCGCGGCCGACGTCCAGCCGGCCGCGACGGCCACGTCCGTCACGGTCCACATTCCGAGCGGCGCGACGCCGTCGTGATAACCGGGCGCGAAGGCCATCCCGTCCTTGACGCAGTGGGCGGCGGTCAGGACGAGGTCCCCGGCGCCGGAGTGCACGACGCTGGCGCTGCAGAAGTGGCTCCCGTTCGCGAACAACGCGCCGACCGGTGAGGTGGTCGCGGGCGCCGCGGCTTCGGGAGCAGCCGCTTCGGACGTGACGGTGGGCGAGAGGGCAGGCGTGCTGACCGGGGCGGCCGCGGCGTAGGCGTCGTCGGCGGTCGAGTTCGCGCCGAGAGCGACGCCGGTCCCCAGGACCAGCGTCGACGCCGCCGCGAGGACCGCGGTCCGGAGGAAACTGTTCGCCACCGATCCAGATCACCACAGCCGCGCCGGGCCGGCATCTCGCGGAGCCGGATCCACAGCGTTCTCACAGCGGTTCACACCCCGCACCCAGGAATCCACTGTGGACGATCCGGCCCCCGGCGGACGGGCTCGGGCAGGTCCTAACTGAGGTCTTTGGGGAGCAGCACGGTCGCCGGGTCGGTGGCGTCCGGGCCGGTTACCGCCTTGGGGCGGCGGTCGCGGAAGAGCCAGCCGCCGATGATGCCGCCTGCGAAGCCGAACATGTGGCCCTGCCAGCTGACCTGCTCGTCGGACGGCAGCAGTGACGAGAACTGGTAGGCGAAGCACAACGCCATCACCAGGCCGATCACGATGTCGATCGGGTGGCGGTCGAACAGGCCGCGCACGATGATGTAGCCGAAGTAGCCGAACACCAGGCCGCTGGCGCCGGCGGTGACCGCGGTCGACGGGGAGATGAACCAGACGCCGAGGCCGCTCGCGATGATGATCAGCACGCTCACGCCCAGCCACTTCTTCACCCCGCGGTAAGCCGCGAGGAAACCGAAGACGAACAGCGGGCCGGAGTTGGCTTCGATGTGGTCCCAGCCGAAGTGGAAGAACGGCGCGCTGAAGATCTCCGGCAGCGACGCGGGGTCGCGTGCTTCGATGCCGAACTCGTGGCTCAGGCCGTTGTCGTCGAGGGCGTTGACGATCTGCAGCACCCACATCACGGCCAGCAGGCCCACCATCACCCACAAAGCCCGCTTGGCCTCGGCGATCATCGCCTCGGCGTTGCTCTGCGGTGTGCCCTCGCCGGTCGTGCTCACTTCGTCCCCCATGGTCGGTTGCGCTGGGCCCGAGAATAACCGGGGCACGGCCCGGATCCGGCATTCCGGACCGAGTCGTGACTCCGGCGGTGGTGCTCAGTCCGCGCGCAGGCGCCACAGCGACGTGACTTCCGCCGCGCGGGCCCGGTGCAGCGGGTCGTCGGGGTCGGCCGCGCGGGGATGCTGTGGTGCCGTGTCGGTCCGGCCCGCGACGTCGAGGCCGGCCGCGTCGATCCAGCCGAGCAGCTCGCCGCGGGTGCGCAGGCCGAGGTGTTCGGCCAGGTCGGACAGCACGAGCCAGGCCTCGCCGCCCGGCGTCAGGTGCCGGCGCAGCCGGTCGAAGAAGCCGCGCAGCATCCGGCTGCCCGGGTCGTACACGGCGTGGTCGAGCGACGTCCGGGGCCGCCCCGGCAGCCACGGCGGGTTGCACACCACCAGCGAAGCCCGGCCGGGTGGGAACAGGTCCGCGCACACGACTTCGGTGCGCGCGGAGAACCCCAGCCGGGCCAGGTTGTCCGCCGCGCACGCGACGGCCCGGGGCTCGGCGTCCGTCGCGACCACCCGCGCCACCCCGCGGTGGGCGAGCACGGCGGCGAGCACGCCGGTCCCGGTGCCGACGTCGAACGCGACATCCGTGGCGGGCAACGGCGTTTCCGCGACCAGCCGGACGTACTCCTGGCGCACCGGCGCGAAAACGCCGTAGTACGGGTGGATCCGCGCGCCGAGCGCGGGGACGGCGATCCCGGTCCGGCGCCACCCGGCCGCGCCGAGGACGCCGAGCAGCTCCCGCAATGGGACCGCGGCCGCGACGTCGAGCGAGCCGTAGACGCCGGCGCACGCCTCCCGGACGTCCGGCGCCCGGCGCAGCGGGACGATGTGCCCGGGGTCGAGGGGCACGTACAGCAGCGAGAGCAGCCGCGCCCGGTGCGCGCGGTGCGCCCGGTGGGCCGGGTAGTCGTCCGGCGGCGGGGGCGGGAGCCGCCGGGACACGGCGTCGAGGAGCTGCCGCGCGGCCGGGTAGCCGCCGCTCCAGAGCAGGGCGACGCCGGCGGAGAAGCTGCGCAGTGCCGCATCCGCCGAGAGCGCTTCGTCGGCGGGGACGGCAGGGACGTCGGAGCGGGAGGGCGGGGCGAAGAGCATGCGGCCGGGTTCGCCGGGCATGACGAGGTGAGGCACGGAATTCCGTTCTGCTGCGGCCGCGCGCGTGGCGGAGTGCCCGCGCGCGGCGCGGGGTGAGGGGGTTCGGGACTGCCGGAGCAGCCGGAACTAGCTCAAGACAGCAGCATGAACGGGGGTCGTCACCGGGCGAGCGTACCGCCGCGATCCACAGGATTCGTAAGAACTCGGCGGCTGATCTTCCGGGTGCCATGGCGTACAAAGGACGACAGAGGTGATGCCGGATGACGCCCTCGGTGGTGCGGCACGAAACGCGGCGCCGGTGGGCGGTGGTCGCCGCGGTGACCCTTGTCCTCGTGTCGGTGCCCGCCGTCGTCGCCGCCCTGCCGTCCGCGGGGGAGTCGATCGACCCGGCGCGCCTGCGCACGCTGGTGCTGGCGTCCGCCGGCCGGCCGTACCAGGGGTACGCCGAGAGCTCCGGCTCGCTCGCCCTGCCGGAGCTGCCGAACCTCGCCGACGTCGCCGCGCTCTTCGCCGGGACGACGCGGATGCGCGCCTGGTACGCCGGGCCCGACCGCTACCGCGTCGACACCCTCGGCACCGCGGGCGAGCACGACGTCTACCGGCTGCCCGACGGCGAATACACCTGGGACTACGGCACCAACACGCTGACCGAGCTGATCGGCGAACCGAGCGTCCGGCTGCCGCGAGCAGGGGATCTGCTGCCGCCGGAGCTCGCGCGGCGGGTCCTGCAGGCGGCGAAGAACGACTCGGTGAGCACGCTGCCCGCGCGGCGCGTCGCCGGCGTCGACGCGTCCGGGCTGCGGCTGGTCCCGGCCGACCCGGACACCACGATCGGCCAGGTGGACCTGTGGGCCGACCCGGCGACCGGGCTGCCGGTGCGTGTCGAAGTCACCGCGCGGGGCCAGCAGGCACCGATCCTGAGCACCGCGTTCCAGCAGGTCGAGCAGACGACTCCGGTGGTCGAGGCGCCGCGGCCGGTGCTCGGGTCCGGCTTCTCCGTTACGAGCGCCCCGGACGTCACCGACGCCCTCGGGGCGCTGGGCCAGGCCGTGCTGCCGAACACGCTCGGCGGGCGGCCGGTGGCGTCGTCGAACTTCGGCGGGGTCACCGGCGCCGCGCTCTACGGCACCGGGCTGGCGGCCTTCGCCGTCATCGCCGTGCCGCGCAACGTCGGGAACGCCGCGAGCGACGCGGCCGGGAAGGCAGGCGGTGTGGAGGTCAAGCTGACGTCCGGGAGCGTGGTGCAGCTGTCGCTCACGCCGTTGTCGCTGGCGATCGTGCGGTCGTCGTTCTCCCGGCGCTCGTACCTGCTGGCCGGGACGGTGACGCCGGACGTGCTGCGCACGGTCGCGGACGAGCTGTCGCGGCTGCGCCGGAGCGGCCGATGATCGTCACCCGCGGCCTGACCAAGCGTTACGGCCGGGTGCTCGCCGTCGACGCCGTCGACCTGGACGTGCGCGAAGGCGACCGCTACGGCTTCCTCGGCCCGAACGGCTCGGGCAAGACCACGCTGGTCCGGATGCTGCTCGGGCTCGTCTACGCGACCAGCGGCGAGATCGAGGTCCTCGGGAAGCCGGTGCCGAAACGGGTCGCCGAGGTGCTGCCGGAGGTCGGCGCGCTCGTCGAGGGCCCGGCCGCCTACCCGCACCTGTCCGGCCGCCGGAACCTCTCGCTGCTCGACGCCGCCGGGCGCGGCGGCGGCCGGCGCACCCGGCGGCGTCGCATCGACGACGCCCTGGAGCAGGTCGGGCTGGGCGCGGTCGACCAGCGGCCGATCAAGGCGTACTCGCTGGGCATGCGCCAACGGCTCGGGCTGGCCGGCGCGCTGTTGCGCAAGCCGCGGCTGCTGATCCTCGACGAGCCGACCAACGGCCTCGACCCGCAGGGCATCAAGGAGATCCGCGAGCTGCTGGTCGAGCTGAACGCGGGCGGGACCACGGTGTTTCTGTCGAGTCACCTGCTGGCCGAGGTCGAGCAGCTGTGCACCCGCGTCGGCGTCGTCGACCGCGGCCGGCTGGTGCTGGAGGAAGACCTGACGTCGCTGCGCGCGCTGACCGGCCGGGTGCTCGTCGGCACGCCGGACCCGGCCGCGGCGGCCGCGGTCCTCGACGGGCAGCTCGTGTCCCGCGACGGTGACCGGCTGGTGATCCGGCACGAAGACCCGGCGGCGCTGAACGCGATGCTCGTCCAGGCCGGCGTGCGGGTGTCGTCCATCGACGCCGAGCGGCGGACCCTCGAACAGGTGGTCCTCGAGTTCACCGGCCCCGGCTCGGACCGCTTCGGGGAGGTGGCGGGGGGATGATCGGCGTCGAGCTGCGGAAACTCGTGCTGCGGCCGCGGATCTGGGTCAGCATCCTGCTGCTCTGCCTGCTGCCCGCGATCGTCGGGATCTTCCTGGCGACGGCCGACTTCGCGCCGCCGCCCGGGCAGGGCGGGGCGTTCCTGTCGGCCGTGGTGAACGACGGCGCGCTCTACCCGGCGGCTGCGCTCGCCCTGGTGCTGCCGTTGTTCCTGCCGATCGCGGTCGCCGTCGTCGCGGGTGACGCGATCGCGGGCGAGGCGTCCGGCGGCACCCTGCGGTACCTGCTGGTGCGCCCGGTCGGCCGGACGCGCCTGCTCAGCGCCAAGATGGTCGCCATCGCCGTCTACGTCACCGCGGCGATCGTGATCGTGGTGCTGACGTCGCTGGTGCTCGGCGTGATCCTGTTCGGCACCGGCGGCACCCCCGGCGTCGCGGGTCCCGGCGGGCAGCCCGCCGGGGTGACGTCGTTGTCGGGGCAGTCGCTCAGCTCGTCCGGGCTGGGCCTGCGGCTGCTCGGCGCGGTGAGCTACATCGTGGTGTCGATGCTGGGGTTCGCCGCGATCACGATGTTCCTCTCGACGGTCACCGTCTCGTCGCTCGGCGCCGCGCTGGGCGGGCTGGCCGTGCTGATCACCAGCTCGGTGCTGGAGACGCTGGACGCGGCCGCGTCGGTGAAGCCGTACCTGCCGACGCACTACTGGCTGTCGTGGATCGACTTCTTCCGCGATCCCGTGCTGTGGCGCAACATCGACCACGGCCTGCTGCTGCAGGCCGGCTACATCGTGGTGTTCTTCGGCGCGGCCTGGGCGAACTTCGCGACCAAGGACGTCACGAGCTGAGGCACTCCGCGGGCGCTTCCAGCGGCGTGGTGCCCAGCGCCTGCAGGACCAGCTCCGTGACGGCGGGATCGGTGGGCAGGTCGCCGTGGCCGGCCTGGTTGCCGGGGCAGACCTGCTGCAACGCCACGTTGACCGCGCCGTCCACCTGGGCCGAGTCCGGTGGCGTGACCGTCTCGTCGCGCTCGGTCCACACCGACAGCCACGGCAGGGTCGACGGGATCGGGTCCTTCGCCATCTCCTGCAGCAGCGCGCTGCCCGGTGCCAGCTGGACGCACGCCGTCGGGCAGGCGCCCGGCACGAGCGCGCCGCCCGCCGCGGCCAGGCCGGTGCCGTGCATGGGCGCGCCGAGCGTCACCACCCGGCGGGCCTGGTGCTCGCCGCCCTCGCGGCCGACCCACAGCCGCGCCACGACGCCGCCCGCGGAGTAGCCGACGACGTCCACCGAGGGCGCGCCGGCCGCGTACGCGCGTTCGACCGCCGCCGAGAGCACGGCGACCTGTTCGAGCAGGTCACCGGTGCCGTCGCCGGCCAGGGTGAGCACCTCGGTGGTGCGTCCGGTGGTCTGCCGGATGTGCGCGGCCAGCTCGTTGAGCGCGCCCTGGCCGCCGCCGTAACCGGGCACGAGCAGCACCGGGCCCGGCTTGTCCTGGTCGGGTGTCCCGGCCTGCGGCGCGGCGCTGGTACCGGACGTGACGACGACCGCCGCGACGACCACGGCCACCACGACGACCGCCACGCCGCTCAGCATCAGGCGCCGTCGCGGGCTGATGCCGCGCCACCAAGCCGTGATCCGCATACCTCCATCATGCACGCGCGAGACCGATCAGGAATCGAGAAGCGCAGGTCATCGCCCCGGTCGTAGCGTCGGTGGCACAGAAGACGACAACGAGGAGTGACCATGAGCACCCAGGGGATCAAGACCGTGCTGCACCCCGTCTCCGACCTGGAGAAGGCCAAGGCCGTCTACACCGCGCTGCTCGGCGCCGAGCCGACCGCCGACTCGGCCTACTACGTCGGCTACGACGTCGAGGGCCAGCACATCGGGCTGGTGCCGGGTGGCGCCGCACCGGGCACCGGCCCGGTGAGCTACTGGCACGTCGACGACATCGAGGCGAAGCTCGCCGAGGTCACCGCGGCCGGCGGCACCGTGAAGGACGCCCCGAAGGACGTCGGTGGCGGCCGGCTGGTGGCCACCTTCGCCGACGCCGACGGCAACGTTCTGGGTGTGCTGCAGGACAGCTGACCTGGTTGGATCGCTCTCAGGCCCGCCCGGACAAGATGGAGACACGATGAGCAAGGCCAGTCACGAAGCCGACAGCCACGACCTGATCCGGGTGCACGGCGCGCGCGTCAACAACCTCAAGGACGTCACGGTCGAGCTGCCGAAGCGCCGGCTGACCGTGTTCACCGGGGTCTCCGGTTCGGGCAAGAGCTCGCTGGTGTTCGGCACGATCGCCGCGGAGTCGCAGCGGCTGATCAACGAGACCTACAGCGCGTTCGTGCAGGGGTTCATGCCGACGCTGGCGCGCCCCGACGTCGACGTCCTCGACGGGCTGACGACGGCGATCATCGTCGACCAGGAACGGATGGGCAGCGACCCGCGCTCCACGGTCGGCACGGCGACCGACGCCAACGCGATGCTGCGGATCCTGTTCAGCCGGCTCGGGAAGCCGTACATCGGCTCGCCCCAGGCGTTCTCCTTCAACGTCGCGTCGATCAGCGGCGCCGGTGCGGTCACCCTCGAGAAGGGCGGCCGCACCACGAAGGAGCGGCGCAGCTTCAGCGTCCTCGGCGGCATGTGCCCGCGCTGCGAGGGCCGGGGCGCGGTCAACGACGTGGACCTCACCCAGCTCTACGACGAGACGAAGTCGATCAACGAGGGCGCGATCACCATCCCCGGCTACAGCATGGAGGGCTGGCACGGCCGCATCTTCCGTGGCTGCGGCTTCTTCGACGCGGACAAGCCGATCAAGAAGTTCACCAAGCGCCAGCTCGACGACCTGCTCTACAAGGAGCCGACCAAGATCAAGGTCGAGGGCATCAACCTGACGTACACGGGCCTGGTGCCGTCGATCCAGAAGTCGATGCTCGCCAAGGACGTCGACGCGATGCAGCCGCACATCCGCGCGTTCGTGGAGCGGGCGGTCACGTTCACCACCTGCCCGGAGTGCGACGGCACGCGGCTGAGCCCGGAGGCCCGGTCGTCGAAGATCGGGAAGGTGAACATCGCGGACGCGTGCGCGATGCAGATCAGCGACCTGGCCGGCTGGGTCCGCGGCCTGAAGGCACCGTCGGTGGCGCCACTGCTGGAAGCGCTGGGCCACACGCTCGACTCGTTCGTCGAGATCGGCCTCGGTTACCTCTCGCTGGATCGGCCGTCGGGCACGCTCTCGGGCGGCGAGGCGCAGCGGACCAAGATGATCCGGCACCTCGGGTCGTCGCTCACCGACGTCACCTACGTCTTCGACGAGCCGACGATCGGGCTGCACCCGCACGACATCCAGCGGATGAACGAACTGCTGCTGCAACTGCGGAACAAGGGCAACACGGTGCTCGTCGTGGAGCACAAGCCGGAGGCGATCGCGATCGCCGACCACGTCGTCGACCTCGGGCCGAAGGCCGGTTCCGAAGGCGGCGAGGTCGTCTTCGAGGGCACCGTCGCGGGACTGCGGAAGAGCGACACGATGACCGGCCGCCACCTCGACGACCGGGCCGTGCTCAAGGACGAAGTGCGGAAGCCCGAAGGGGCGCTGGAGGTCCGGGGCGCGTCGACGCACAACCTGCGTGACGTCGACGTCGACATCCCGCTCGGCGTGCTCGCCGTCATCACCGGCGTGGCGGGGTCCGGGAAGTCGTCGCTGATCCACGGCTCGGTCGCGGGCGCCGAGGGCGTCGTCTCGATCGACCAGGGCGCGATCCGCGGCTCGCGGCGCAGCAACCCGGCGACCTACACCGGGCTGCTCGAGCCGATCCGCAAGGCTTTCGCGAAGGAGAACGGCGTCAAGCCGGCGTTGTTCAGCGCCAACTCCGAAGGCGCTTGCCCGAACTGCAACGGCGCCGGCGTGATCTACAGCGACCTGGGCATGATGGCCGGCGTCGCGACGCCGTGCGAAGTGTGCGAGGGCAAGCGGTTCCAGGCCGAGGTGCTGGACTACAAGTTCGGCGGCAAGGACATCAGCGAGGTCCTGTCGATGTCGGTGGCCGCGGCGACGGAGTTCTTCAGCGGCAAGCTGCCCGCGGCGCACAAGATCCTCGAGCGGCTCGGCGACGTCGGCCTCGGTTACCTGACCCTGGGCCAGCCGCTCACGACGTTGTCCGGCGGTGAGCGGCAGCGGATCAAGCTGGCCACGCACCTGGGTTCCGCGGGTGACGTCTACGTCCTGGACGAGCCGACCACCGGCCTGCACCTGGCCGACGTCGAGAACCTGCTCGGCCTGCTCGACCGGCTGGTGGACTCGGGCAAGTCGGTGATCGTGATCGAGCACCACCAGGCCGTGATGGCCCACGCGGACTGGCTGATCGACCTCGGCCCCGGCGCCGGCCACGACGGCGGCACCGTCGTCTTCGAAGGCACACCGCGGGAGCTGGTGGAGGCGCGGTCCACGCTGACCGGCGAGCACCTGGCGGTTTACGTCGGGGCTTGACGTCCTGCCGCGGCTTGTCGTGAGTGGTAATGAGGGTTAGAACCCTCATTACCACTCACGAGGGCCGTGGTGTCCTCAGTTGAAGGGGTCCAGCGTGAGGTAGGCCGTCGCCGGGTTGCCGTCGTTGACCAGGGACTCGTAGTTGCCGACGTCGTCGAAAGCGAACGCGTACGCCTTGCCGTCCGCCATCTGCGCGTGGATCTTGCGCGCGTAGTGGTTCGTGACGCTGTCCAGGTAGAAGCCCGCCGAGCTGGTGTCCGGCTGGTTGGCGTTCGTCAGCAGCGTCGAGCGGTTGAAGCCCGCGCAGAGCGTGCGCGAGATCTGCCCGCGGACGTCGTTCGGGGCGTCGAGGTTCTTGTAGCAGCCGAAGATGCTGTCGGAGTCCGGCTTCTGGAACGCCGTCACGAACCCGCCCGAGGTGTTCGTGAAGTTCATGACGTTGCCCGAGACGCGGCCGGTGTACTTCACGCTCGGCTGGTCCGCGACCGGCGTCACCGTCAGCGCCGACGAGCTGTACTTCGTCCAGACGCGGTTGATGTAGTCCTGCAGCACGGTCGCGGGCAGCGCGCCGGCCTCGATGCCGTGGCTCGGCGCCAGCGCGCGCAGCACCGTGCCGTCCGAGCGGGTCCGGATCAGGTTCGCCCAGCCGCCGGGCTGGCCGCGCAGTGCGGTGTAGAAACCGTTGTAGCCGCCCGCTTTCAGGTGCCCGGTGGTCTTCGTCGTGCCGCCGGTCGGCTGCACGCCGACCGCGTACGGCGCGGAGAACATGTCCACCTGGGTGCTGTTGATCCAGAGGCCGGCGTCGTTGAGCGTGTACTCCGACCAGTTGAACAGGATGTTGACGTTCGGGTCGGAGGGGTTCTGCACCGCGGGCTGCACCAGGCCGCCGGTCGTCAGCTTGAACACCAGCTTCTGCCCGTAGGAGAAGTAGATCCGGCCGGAGAACTTCGGGATCCGGATGGTGCTCGAGCCGCTGTTCGCGGGCCCGGGGATCGACGCGTCGGGCGCCGGGGTGGGCGGGTTGCCGCCGGCCGGCCAGGCGTGGAACGTGCCGTTGGCGTCGGCCCAGCCCTGCTGTCCGGTGGCCAGGTTCGTGCCCAGGTCGTAGATGTAGACCTGATCACCGCGACCGGAGTTGTTGGTGATCTTCAACGGGATGGTGGCCGGGACCGCGTCGGCGGCCGGGGCGACGGCGGTCGCGAGCCCGGCGGCGACGGCGAGCGTCGCGGCCAGAGCGGAAAACCGCCGTCGGAAGGGGGATCTCGGACGCACGGGGCGCCTCCTCGTCGAGGCCGGTGATCACGAGTTGTTCAGACCACTTCAGAGTCGGTGGCACGCGGAGACGTTGTCAAAGGCTGATAATTATTAGCAGCCGTCCGGCCCAGCGTCCGTCGCTGAGCGGTCACGACGGCGGCGAGCACGACCGCGCCGCCGAGCAGCTGCCACCCGCCGAGGCGCTGGCCGAGCACGAGCCAGCCGAGCAGGGTCGCGACCACCGGGCTGAGCAGCCCGAGGAACGTCACGTGCGTCGGCGACAACGCGCGGATCCCGCGGAACCACAGCGTGTACGCCAGCGCGGCGCCGATCAGCGCGAGGTAGCCGTAACCCGCGTAGTTGGCCGCGGACAGCGTCGACGGCGGCGGCCCTTCGACGGCGAGCGCGAGCGGCACGAGCACCAGCCCGCCCGCGACGAGCTGCCAGCCCGTGGTCGCCAGCAGGGGAGCGGGCGACGTCCAGCGCTTGCTCAGCACGACGCCGGTGGCCATCACGACCGCGCCGCCGACCGCCGCGGCGACGCCGAGCGCGTCGAGCCGGGCGTCCGACCGCAGCACGAGCAGGCTGACGCCGGCGACGCCCGCGACGCCGGCGAGCAGCGTGCGCCGGGTCAGCCGTTCGCCGAGCAGGCCGGTGGACAGGCCCGCGACGAGCAGCGGCTGGAGGGCGCCGAGCGTGGCGGCGACGCCGCCGGGCAGCCGGTAGGCGGCGACGAACAGCAGCGCGAAGAACGCGCCGATGTTCAGGGTGCCGAGCACCAGCGATCGCCACCACCAGCTGCCGCGCGGCAGCTGCCGGGTGAGCGCGACCAGCAGGAGCCCGGCGGGCAGCGCCCGGACGACGGCGGCCAGCAGCGGCCGGCCGGGCGGCAGCAGCTCGGTCGTGACCAGGTAGGTGGAACCCCAGATGACCGGCGCGAGGGCGGTGACCACCAGAAGTCGATTGTTGAGCACTAAGGCAATATAGCTCAGCGCTAAGGTAAATCGCTACCGCTCACTTACCGCTAAGACATCGGTTACGCTGGGCCGATGGCCGACCACGTGGACCGGGTGCTGGAGCAGTGGCACGCCGAACGTCCCGACCTCGACGTCTCCCCGATGGCCGTGATCGGCCGGCTGTCACGGCTGGGCGTGCTGGTCGACGCCGAGCTGCGGCGGACGTTCGCCCGGCACGGCCTGGACCACGCGACCTTCGACGTCCTGGCGACCCTGCGCCGCACCGGCCCGCCGTACCGGCTGACGCCGACGGAGCTGATGCGCTCGGCGATGGTCACCTCCGGCGCGATCACCCAGCGCCTCGACAAGCTGGAGGCGCGAGGCCTGGTCCGCCGCACGCCCGACGAGGCCGACGGCCGGGGTGTGCGGGTCGAGCTGACGGAGGCCGGCGGTGAGCTGATCGATCGCGCGCTGCCGGACCACGTCGCGACGGAACACCGCGTTCTCGCCGCGCTCGAAGACGACGAGCGGGAGGACTTGGCGGAGATGCTGCGGAAGCTCCTCGAGAGCCTCGGGCCCGCTTAGGAGATCCGGCGGACCGGCTCGGCGCCCAGCAGGTAGTCCAGGTCGATGCGCCCGCCCGCGGCGGCGATCACCGCGTCGACCGCGAGGTCCACGTCGAGCTTGAGGCCGTGCTGGTCGGCGTACGCGCGCATCAGGTTGCCGATGTGGCGCTCCGGGTTGGTCCACGTCGGCCAGCGCAGCGACGCCTGGGTCGCCAGCTTCGAGAAGTCGCGGCTGCGCGCGGTCGCGTCCAGGAGCCACTCCAGGTAGACGCGCATCGCGTGCACGGCGCTGTGGCCCGGGTTTGCGACCGGTCCGTGGCCGGGCACGAGCGTCCGCGGGCGGAACGTGTCCTGCAGCCAGTCGAGCGCGTCGAGCCAGCCCGGGATCGAGCCGTGCACCGCCATCGGCGTGCTGCCGATGAACACCAGGTCGCCGGTGAACAGCGTGCCCGAGCGCGGTTCGTGCACCACCAGGTCACCGGCGGTGTGCGCGGTGCCCGGCACGGCCACGACGTCGGCGGCCGCGCCCCCGAGGTCGAGCCGCTTCCAGCCCACGACGGGGTGGACCGCGGCGGGCTCCGGCGGCTCCAGCACGCCCCACTGGGTGCAGGTGAAGACGTTGCCGTAGGTCTGCGGCCCGGCCTTGACGACCTCGACGCTCGCGGGCGCGGCGAGCACGGTCCCGCCGTCGCGCAGCGCGACCCCGACACCGTTGTGGTGCTCACCGTGCGCGTGCGTGACGACCACGGTGAGTTGCTGCGCGCTTTCGGGCGCGTACTTGCGGACGTCGCGGACCAGTTCCAAAGTGGCCTGCTCGGTGCCGCACGTGTCGATCAACACGACGCCTTCGCTGCCCTGGATCCAGCCACTGTTGGCGACGAACCATTCGTCCGGGCTCTTCACGTACGCCACGACCCCCGGGCGCGCGTGCCGGAGCGGGACGATGTTCGCGGTAACGGCCGGCATTGCTTTCCCTCCCTGAGCGAAGCCGTAACGGCCCGGCTTCGCAGCGTGTCGGTCTCCCACGTGAGCGGGTTCTGACCGGCGTTGCGCTTAACGACGAGGGCGCGGCCAGGTTGCGCGCTTTCCGCCGGGATTTCGACGAGTTCCCGACGACTTCTCGGCGGGTTCTCGGTAAGGACGGAAACCGGCAGGTCAATCCGCATTCTGCCAGTTTCCGTCCGAATGGGAACCTCTTCGCGAGAAAATCACGGAAGGATCAGGCCGGCACCTGCCACCGCTGGTTCGCCGTCGCCGCGCAGGTCCGGATCTGCAGCCGGGTGCCGTCGGCCGACGAGCCGCCCGTCGCGTCGAGGCACTTGCCCGACTGCGGATTCAGCAGCGTGCCGTCGGAGCGGGCCTGCCACGTCTGCGCCCCGGTGCCGTTGCAGTCCCAGAGCTGGGTGAGCGTGCCGTCCGCGGTGCCGCTCGACGCGACGTCCAGGCACTTGCCGAGCGCCCGCAGCGTCCCGCTCTGCGACGTCCACCGCTGCGCGCCCGTGCCGTTGCAGGTCCACAGCTGGATCGCGGTGCCGTTGGTGGTGTTCGACGCGCTGACGTCGACGCACTTGCCGCCGATCCCGGTGATCGCGCCCGCCGGGCTGGTGGTGCCGCTGGTGATCAGGTACGCGCTGTTCGCGACGTTCCAATGCGTCGCCAGGTAGCTGCCGGCCGGCGGGTTGGTGGTGAAGTAGTCGTCGCCGCCGCAGTCGATCTGGTTCTCCGGCGCGCCGGGGCAGACCTTCACCAGGCCGCCGGGCGGGTTCGGGATGCCGCCGTCGTCGTAACACATGATGTCCTCGTCGTCCCAGCAATGGCCGTACGGCGTCGAGTGCGGCGCGCTGCCCTGGACGGCGCCGAGCGTGTGCAGCAGTTCGTGGCCGGTCGCCTGCCACGTCCAGCAGCCGGTGCCGACCGTCGCGTAGTGCGGGCCGGCGTTGTACGGGTTGCTCGCGCCCGGGCTGTCGTTGCCGCCGTTGCCGAACGCCAGGCCGCAGCCGTCCTTGTCGTACCAGACGATGTACTTGCGGTCGGCGCGGTTGTAGCCCTGCGCCTTGATCGCGTTGGTGATCGTGTCGACGGTGGCCATGTCGGCCTGCGCGATCGTCACGTTCGCGACGGTGGCGCGGCAGCTCGTGTCGGTGACGTACCGCAGGTGCCGGACGCCGCCGCCGAGCCGGCCCGCGGCCTCGACGAAGGCGTCGTCGATCTGGCTCGCGAACGTCTGGAACCGGGCGGCGAACTGCGAATACCGGTCGGTCTGCCCATTTCCGCGGACGTAGAGCGCCTGAACGCGCTTTCCGCTGGTGCCGTCGCCGTCGCAGACGGTCGACAGCGGCGCCGCGGCGGCGGCCGCCGGCGTCCGGAGGTGATCGGGGAGCTGTTCGGTGCCATCGTTGCCGGCGGCCCCGGCCGACGGCAGCATCGCGGTGGCGAACACGAGGGCGGTGCTGAGTGCGGCGAGGCGCCAGGTTCTTGCGGTCACGAGGATTCCGCCTTCCCGATGCGGCAGTGGACGAGAAGTACGCAGGCGGTCTAGACCACTCGGAATGATAGAAGCGGGCCCGACGGCTGTCACTGACAAGAACGGACAGCTTGGGGTGAACCGGTCACCGATCGACGCCGGCCGGCCCGGCGGACCCGGTCCGCTGAGCGGTACGGGTCTTGACAGTCGATCTAGACGGTCCATACTGGTATATACCTTTATGGGAGGGTCCGGGGATTCACACCGGGATACGTAAAGAGGGCTTCGCGCGCTCGGGGCCGACGGGAGGTCTGAGGGGTCCTGCCGTCGGCCCGCGCGAGGCTGTTTCTTGGTCACACGCGCTTCCCGGGCACCCGCGGCCGGTCACCCGGAGTATTGACTTCACTACTGCGACGAACCAGGATGTCTCCTGCCATCTGGGAGGAGAAACATGGCGGGGGCGCACGTTCGCATCGACAACCGGCTGGTCCACGGGCAGGTCACCGTCGCCTGGACCCGTCGTCTCGGCGTGCGCCGGCTGCTCGTCTGCAACGACGACGTCGCCGCCGACGACCTGCAGCGGATGCTGCTCCCGCAGGCCGCGCGCGGCCTGCCCACCGAGGTGCTCTCGGTGGCCGACACGCTGCTCGCGCCCGCCGCCGGCGACGTGATGATCATCGCCAAGCACCCCGAAGACGTCTTCCGCCTCGTCGAGGGCGGGCTGCGGCCCGAGGTCGTCAACGTCGGCAACGCCGCGCCCCGGCCCGGCGACGGCTACACCATGGTCACCCGCTCGATCGCGGTCACCGCGGACGAGGCCGCCGGCTACCGGAAGCTGGCCGCGGCCGGCGTCCCGCTCGTCACCCAGCTCATGCCCCAGGACAAACCCGCCGACTTCGTCGCGCTGCTCGATCGAAAGGGGCTGTGAGCCCGGCATGCTCGTCGCGCTGGCCTTGACCGTCTGGGCCGTCTACTGCACCTACGACGGGCTCGGCCCGTTCCTCATCTACGCCCAGCGCCCGCTGATCGCCGGTTCGGTCGCCGGTCTGATCACCGGCAACCCGCTGCTCGGCCTGCTGATCGGCGCGACGCTGGAGCTGGCCGCGCTCGGCGTCTACACCTACGGCGGGGCGACGATCCCGGACTACCAGACCGGCGCGATCGTCGGCACCGCGCTGGCCGCGGGCGCCGCCGGGGGCACGTCCGCGCAGGTCGCGGTCGGGCTCGGGGTCGGGCTGCCGGCGGCGGTCCTGCTCTCCGCGCTGGACCCGGTCGGCAAGATGGTGACCACCGGGCTGGTGCACCGCGCCGACGCCTACGCCGCCGACGGCAACGCGCGCGGGATGGCGATGATCCACTGGGTCAGTCTCATCCCGTGGGTCGCGGTGCGCGCCATCCCGACGTTCCTCGCCGCGCTGGCCGCGTCCGGCGGGCTGGTCAAGGACATCACGGCGGGCATCCCCACCGGTTTCGTGAACGGCATGACGCTGGCCGGCTCGCTGCTGCCCGCGGTCGGGTTCGCCCTGCTGCTCGGCATGATGGAGCTGCGGAAGTACTGGTACCTGCTGCTCATCGGCTTCGTCGCGTTCGCCTACCTGCACCTGCCGGTGCTGGGCGTCGCGCTGGTCGGCGTCGCGGTGGCCATGCTGTTCGTGACGTTCAAGCGCGAAGAGCCGGCGGCCGTGCCGGAGACCGCTTCGGAAGCCGTCGACGAAGAGTCCACTGTGGACCCCCGGCTGACGAAGCAGGACCTGCGCCGCGCCTACCGCCGGTACTTCTGGTCGAGCCAGATCTCCTGGAACTACGAGCGGATGCAGGCGCTCGGCTTCGCGTACTCGATGGAACCGGTGCTGCGCCGGCTCTACCCGGACAAAGCCGACTACGCCGCCGGGCTGCAGCGGCACATGCAGTTCTTCAACACCTCCGTGCTCGTCGGCGGGCCCCTGATCCTCGGCTCCGCCGTCGCGCTGGAGGAAGCGGGCACCCCGACTTCCGCGGCCAGTACCAAGGTCGCGTTGATGGGCCCGCTCGCCGGCATCGGCGACACCCTCGTTTTCGCGCTGTACAACAGCATCATCTTCACGATGGGCGCGTCGTGGGCGCTGCAGGGCAACTGGCTCGGCCCGGCGTTCGCCGCCGTCATGGTGCTCGTGCCCTACGCGCTCATCCGGCGCTGGCAGTTCGGGTTCGCGTACCGTGAAGGGAAGCGGCTGGCCGGGCACCTCGCGGCCGGCGCGCTGGCCCGCGTCGCGCAGGGTGCGACGGTGCTCGGGTTCGTGGTGCTCGGCGGGTTCATCCCGTCGATCGTCAAGGTCGTCACCACGCTGACCTACCGGCAGACCACCACCGTCCAGGGGCAGGCGGTGACGCAGGCGGTGGCGATCCAGGACCGGCTCGACGAGCTGGTGCCGTTCCTGCTGCCGGTACTGGTCACGGCCGGGGTGTACCTGCTCGCGGCGAAGGCCCGGATGCGGCCGATCTGGATCATCGCGGTCGTCATGGTCGTCGGCGTCGCACTGGGGTGGCTCGGCTGGTTCGCACCCGCCGGGCCTGCGAAGAGTTAGGAGCCCGTCATGTCGATCCCGATCATCCTCGCGGGGCACGGCAGCTTGCCTTCGGGCGTCGGCGAAGCGGCCGAGATGATCCTCGGCCCGCAGGCGCGGCTGAAGGTCTGCGAGCTGAACCCGGGCGACCGCCCGGAGGACTTCGGCGCCCGGCTGCGGGAGCTGGCCGGCGCCGCCGCCGAGCTGCTCGTGCTCGCCGACCTGCACGGCGGCTCGCCGTTCAACGCCGTCCGCACCCTTTCCGCGCAGGGGCCGGCCCGCGTCGAGCTGGTGTCCGGGCTGAACCTGCCGATGCTGCTGGAGGTCCTGCTGCACCCCGCCGCCGACGTCACCGAGCTGGCCGGGGTGGCACGCGCCGCCGGCCGGGACGGCGTCGTCGACGTCCTGGAATCCACCTGGTGACCGCCTCGCTCCTGCTCGCCGCGCAGGACGTGCGGATCACCCCGGGACCCGGGCACCCGCTGGGCGGCTACCTGGCCCGCAACGGCGTCGCGACCGGCACCCACGACGACCTCGAGGCGTCGCTGATCTGGCTGTCCACCGACGACGACCCCGGCGTGCTCTGGGTGGCGCTGGACGCGCTGGCCGTGGACGCCGGGCTCACCCGCACCCTGGCCGACGCCGTCGCCGACGTGGTCGGCATCGACGCCGAGCGCGTGCTCGTCTGCGCGTCGCACACGCACTCCGGGCCCGAGGGCTGGACCGGGCCGCTGCACCCCGGGCTGCCGGGGCAGCGGGACACCGGCCTGGTCGAGCGCATGACGGAGAAGGTCACCGGCGCCGCGGCCCTGCTGCGCGCCTGCCGAAGACGGGTCCGGGCCCGGTGGCACGCGGGCGAGACGGAAGCGGTCGGCAGCAACCGCTACGACCCCGACGGCCCGCACGACACGTCGTTCGGTGTGCTCGAACTGCGGCGCGACGACGACACCCCGGCCGCGTTGCTGTTCGACTACGCGAGCCACCCCACGGTGCTGGGCCCGGAGAACCTGCGCTGGTCCGCGGACTGGCCGGGCGCCACCCGCCGCGAGCTGGCGGCGTTGATGGGCCGCCCGGTCGCGGCGTTCCTCCAGGGCGCGGCGGGCGACGCCAGCTCCCGCTTCGTCCGCCGCGGCCGCGACCACGACGAGGTCCGCACGCTGGGCGGCCACCTGGCGACGTCGATCGCCCGGACGCTCGCGGCCACGTCGTCGGCCCCGGCCACCGGCCCGGTCCGGCTGACCCGCTCGTCGCTGTACCTGCCCTACCGCGACGTACCGTCCATTGAGGACAGTCTGGAGCTGCGCGAGTCGGCCGAAGGCGAGTGGCAGCGCGAACTGTCCCGCCACGGCTCGGACCACCCGGCCGTCCGGATCGCCCAGACCCGCTACGAGGGCTGCGCGATGCTCGCCGTGATGGCGGCCAGCGACCGGCCGACGGGGTGCGCGGAGGTGCCGGTCAGCGTGGTGTCGGTGGGGGAGATCGCCTGGCTGCACACGCCGTTCGAGCTGTTCGCGTCACTGGGCCTGCGGATTCGCGAGGGCAGCCCGTTCCGGCACACGCGGGTGATCGGCTACACCGACGGCTACCTGGGGTACCTGCCGGACGCGAACGGGCACCGCGACGGGATCTACGAGTCGTACGTGACGCTCTTCGGCCCGGACGCGGCGGAGGTGCTGGTGGCGCACTGCGCGAAGGCGCTCAAGAGCCACTACGCCTAGCCACTGTCCTGTAAGTCATCGGAGCCGGGTCACGGAACTGTTCGAGCCGGTTGGAGCACCGCTCCACGACGTCGGGCTGCTTGCAGTCCTCGGCATCGAAGGCGGATGGTCGCCTGCCGCTGGAGCCTTTGGCTGCGGGGCGGGCGATCTGGTCATCGCGTTCGGCTGACGAAGGTGATCCGCCGTCGGCGCATCGCCTCGTGTGTCGAGGGATGCGAATACGCCTTGTCCGCGATCACCGCCTCCGGCCGACATCGTGGCCGGCCTGGCCCGATCCGGGCGATGCTGCTTTCCGGGCCCCGGCGGAGTGCTGATGCGCCCTGACCACGCTCGAGTCCACCGAGACGACCCATTCGAGGTCACCGACGGCGTCGTCTTTGACGATGACGTGGTCAAGGATCCGATCCCAGGTGCCGTCCTTGGTCCACAACTTCGGCCACCGCTTTGCCGCGGGCGGCGGCAGCGGTTCGATCACTGCCCACGCCCGGTCTGCCGGTTCTCCTCGGCCGGCCACCGCACACGATTACCGGATACCCAGGTCAATCGCTTGCAGCACTACGCCTAGCCGCTGCGGCGGGCCTGGGTGAAGACCGTGTAGCGGTCCGCGCGGTAGAGCGACCGGCCCGCCTCGATGACGCCGCCGCTCTGGTCGTGGAGCGTGCCTTCGATGATCAGGCACGGCTGGGTGGCCTCGATGCCCAGCAGGCCCGCGTCGTGGGTGTTCGGGAGGACCGCGGAGATCGCCGTGTCGTTCCAGTCCGCGCGGACGCCCCAGCGCTCCTCCAGCGTGCGGTGCAGGGACTGCGTCTCCCAGTCGAAAAGCTCGATGTCCGGGAACCGGTCGACCGACAGGTTGGTGCGCTCGACCGCGAACGGCTCGTCCTCGACGTAACGCAGCCGCTCCAGGCGGAACACCCGCGCGCCCGGGGGGACGTTCAGGCGGCCGGCGATGCGCGGGCCCGCGCTCTCGATCTCGGCGTGCAGCACCTTCGTCTTCGGGACGACGCCCCGGGCGCTCATGTCCTCGGTGAACGACGTCAGCATGTCGATGTGCGCGGCCTGGCGCTGCGCGGTGAAGGTCGCCGTGCCGTGCTGGCGGTAGAGGACGCCGTCGGCGACCAGGCGGTTGATCTCCTGGCGGACGGTGCCGCGGGCCACCTGGAAGTGCTCGGCGAGGAACCGTTCGGACGGCATCAGCCTGCCGGGGCCCGCCTCTGTCGCGACGCCTTCGATGATCTCGCGGAGCTGGTCGCCTTTCGGCCGCCCCGGCTCCAGTGCGTCCGGGAGCCGGAGATCGCTCGCGGGGACGTGCTTCGGACGGGGCATGGCACCAGTATGTCGTCCCGCCCCGGCGGAGGCACATCCGCCGGAGCCGGACCGGCCGCCGGTGCCCGGCCCGGCGGGCCGCGCCTGCCGTCGGACGGGCCACGCTGACCTGCGCGGTTGCACGGTGAGACCCGAAGTGTGCACGCACGGTCACGACGTGGGCTTCCGCCGGGACGGCCGACTCGGTAGTTCTTTTCCGAGCAGCGGAGAAACCGCTGAGGAAAGGACCGATGATGACGTTCACCAGCGTCAAACGCGCCTGCGCGGTGGTCGCACTGGCCGCGGCGGCTGGCGGCCTCGCCGTCGCCCCCGCGGAGGCCGGGACCACGACCGTCCAAAGTGGAAGCGGCACCATCAGTGACCCGTGGGTGCCGACGCGCGCCGCCCACATCACGTGCTCGTCCGCCACGCTCTTCGGCAACTACACCTCCGGGCAGGGCCACTCCGACCCGATCGACACGCTCGTGCAGGGCAACTACATCGGCGTCCGGTACATCACGTCGGACCACAACTCGGCCGACGTCTTCTGGCACGGCGCGAGCAAGTGGGGCTTCCTGCTCCGCAGCTGCTTTTCACTGGACTGACGGGAGAAAGACATGACCACAGCACGCATCGCCGGCGGTCTCGCGGCCGCGACGCTCGCCGTGTCCGCGGCGATCACCCTCGCCCCCGCCGCCTCGGCGGGGACCGTCCACGAGATCTGCGCCACCGACCTGTACGTCCGGACGCAGCCCGCCGGCGTCATCGTCGGGACGCTCTACCGCGGCGACCACTTCGAGCTGTCGCGGTACTCGCCCAGCGGTGACTGGGCCGAGGGTTACGCCATGGGCAACGTCAACAAGAGAGGGTGGGTCCAGTCCGGCTGGTTCTGCTGAGTCACAGCACCTTCAGCGAGAGCACGCCGGGCACCGTGATCCGCTGGCCGTAGGGGTTCGCGCGGCCGCCGATCGCCAGGACCCGGTGCGGTGCGCCGGCGGTGCAGACCACCGACGACCGGCCGTGGGGCAGGAGCGTGGCGAGCAGGTGCCACGCTCCCGTGCCCAGGTCGAGGACCTCGGTCGTGCGGTCGCGCGCGATCGGGTCCTCGGCCGCCGGTTCGCTGCCGACGACCACGATCCGGTCGCCCAGCAGCGCGACGCCGGGGAGCGCCCGCCGCTTGTGCATCGGGGCCACGGCTTCCCACGTGTCCGTCTCGGCCGAGTACCGCTCCACGGAGTCGAGCATGTCCTGCGGCCCGCCGGCCAGCCCGCCGATGGCGTACAGGTGGGTTTCCGTCGCGAGCAGCCGGAACCGGGTCCGGGGGGTGCGCATCGGGGCCACCGGGTCCCAGCGCTTCTCCTCCGGGTCGAAGACGAGCACCGCGTCCGAGGCGCTGTCCCCGGCGCCGCCTCCCGCGACGTAGAGCAGGTCCCCGAGACCGGCGGCCGAAGCCCCGGCGAGCGGGACGGGCAGGGGTGGTGCCGGGCTCCACTCGTCGAGCTGCGGGTCGTAGCGGTCGACGGCGTCGGTGGGGCGGTCGCCGACGGTGCCGCCGGCGACGTAGACCCGGCCGCGGGCCACCCCGACGGCGTGGTCGCGGCGCGGGGCCGGCAGCGGGCTGACGTGGCGCCACTCGCCGCGGCCCGTCACCTTGCGGGTCTCCACGGAGCTGTGGCCGGTGCTCCCGTCGGTGCCGCCGATGACGAAGATGTCGTCGCCGGCGCGCGCCACCTCGTGGCCGAACCTGGGAGACAGCAGCGGCGGCCGGTACTTCCAGGAGTCGTTCATCGTTCCCCACCCTCTTCGCGCGTCGCGATTCGCGGCCAGAGTCTCCGCGGCCGGGTGGTTTGTTACTGCAATTCGCCGATTCGCCGGGCCAGATAACGGCGCTCCGCGTCGGTCGGCGCCAGCTCCAGCGCCGCCCGGTACGCCTCGGCCGCTTCGCCGGCCCGGCCCAGGCGACGCAGGAAGTCCGCACGCGTGGCCGGGAGCAGGTGGTAACCCGCCAGCTGCCCGCCGTCCGCGAGCGCGTCGACCAGGGTCAGGCCGGCGGACGGCCCGTCGGCCATGGCCACCGCCACCGCCCGGTTCAGCTCGACCACCGGGGACGGGTTCAGCTTCGCCACCAGCTCGTACAGCCGGGCGATCCGGGCCCAGTCCGTGTCCGCCGCGTGCGACGCCGTCGCGTGGCACGCCGCGATCGACGCCTGCAGCTGGTACGGGCCCGGCCGGCCGAGCGCCAGCGCCCCGTCCAGGACGGCGACGCCCTCGTCGATCAGCGCGCGGTCCCAGCGGGTGCGGTCCTGGTCGGCGAGGGTGATCAGGTCGCCTTCGTCGTCGGTGCGGGTCGCGCGGCGGGCGTCGTGGAACAGCATCAACGCCAGCAGCCCGCCGGCTTCCGGCGCGTCCGGCAGCAGGCGGAGCACGACGCGCGCGAGCCGGATCGCCTCGGCCGTCAGGGCCTGGCGGACCAGGTCGGCGCCCGCGCTGGCCGAGTAGCCCTCGTTGAACAGCAGGTAGAGCACGCCGAGCACACCCGCCGTCCGCTCGGGCAGCAGCTCGGCGGGCGGGACGCGGTAGGGGATCCGGGCGTTGCGGATCTTCCGCTTGGCCCGCACGATCCGCTGCGCCATCGCCGGTTCGGGCACCAGGAACGCGCGGGCGATCTCCGGGGTCGTCAGACCGGCGAGGGTCCGCAGCGTCAGCGCGACCTGCGCTTCCAGCGGCAGCGCCGGGTGACAGCAGGTGAACATCAGCCGCAGCCGGTCGTCGGGGACGTCGTCGGGTTCCGGTGGCGCGTCGTCGACGGATGCGGTGACGGCCAGCTCGCGCAGCCGGTTCGCCTCGGCGGTGCCGCGCCGCAGCTTGTCCAGGGCCCGGTTGCGGGCGGCCGTCGTCAGCCACGCCCCGGGACGGCGCGGCACGCCGTCCCGGGGCCAGGTGGCCAGCGCCTTGGCGAACGCCTCCTGGGCGCACTCCTCGGCCAGGTCCCAGTCGCCGGTGACCCGGATCAGGGTGGCGACGACGCGGCCCCACTCGGTGCGGAAGGCCTCGTCGACCGCCGTGGCGACGGACTCGGTCACTCCCACACGGGCCGCAGCTCGATCGCGCCGAACTTCGCGACCGGGTGCGCCGCGGCGACGTCGATCGCCTCGGCCAGGTCGGCGCACTCGAGGATGTCGTACCCGGCGATCTGCTCCTTCGTCTCGGCGAACGGGCCGTCCGAGACGAACGTGCCGCCGTCACGCGGCCACAGCGTCGTCGCGTCGCCGACCGGCCGCAGCTGGTTGCCTTCGAGCCGGCGCGCGCCGGCCTCGGCGACCCAGTCGCCCGGGTCTTCTTCCGCGGTGCCGACGAGCTCGGGGTCGACGCACACCCACATCAGGAACTTCATCGCTCAGTCCTCCCAGAACGGCCGGATCTCGATGGGAAACCGCCCGGCGGACGGGTGGGCGGACGCGATCGCGATGGCCTCGTCGAGGTCCTCGCACTCGACGACCTCGCAGCCGGCGACCCATTCCTTCGTCTCGGCGAACGGGCCGTCCGACGTCAGCCGCTGCCCGTCGCGCACCCGCACGGTGACGGCTTCGGCGGGCGGCCGAAGCAGCGTCCCCACGTGGGTGGCGCCGCGGGCTTCGACGTCCCGCAGCCAGGCGACGAACTCCGGCCGGGCGTCGATCTCGGGCGGGCTGAACAGCTCCGCGCCGTCGTCGCAGATCATCAGCATGTACCGCAAGGCTCCTCCTGATCGTCCGGTGCAGCTTCTCACCCACCCGACGCGGCCGCGGGCCGGAATCGACAGGGTCCCGGAAACTTTCTCCGGACTCTGTCGATCCGGGCGGACCACGGCGTCGTCCTGCCGGAAGCCCCCGGCGAGAGGAGCCATCATGATCCCGGTCAGCCAGCTGTGGACCGCCACCTGCCAGAACGAGCGGGACCGCCGCCGGGCCGAGGAGCGCCTCGGCCGGCTGGTCGCCCGGTGGACGCGCCGCCTGCGCCGGGCGCGGGTCAGCCGATGACCGACCGCGCGCACATCGGGATCGTCCTCGACGGGAAAACGCCGATTGCAATTTGCCGTTGCTCATTTCCGTGGCGGTGTATTGGTGGGTTGCTTGCGTGCTCCGCACTGAACGATGTCCGGTGATCCTTTTCCGGAAATAACGTGTTCTCTTTTGTCGGCAACACGTTTGCGGCTGTGGAAAGCGTCATCTACAGTCCGGCAGATCACGGCCATACCGGCCGGTTTCCCTGATCTGTCCAGTGTTTTCCGGGAGTGTCATGTTCCGACGCGCCTCGTTACGGCGGTTCGCTGTGCTCTTTTCCGCCGGGCTTTTGCTGGCCGGCTGCAACCAGGCGGGCGGAAGCGGTTCCGCGGGTGGCGACGTCGAGAAACCGGCCATCCGGGTCGCCATCTTCACCGCCGTCGACCTCGCGACGCTGTGGCTGGCCCAGCAAGGCGGCTACTTCAAGGCCGAAGGTCTCGACGTGCAGACCGACCTCGCCGCCAGCGGTCAGGAATCGCTGACGCGCATGACGAAGGGCCAGGACGACATCGCGTTGTCCACGTACACGTTGTTCTTCCTGGCGAAGAGCAGTGGTTCCGCCGACGTCCGGCTGGTGGCCGACGCGACTTCGGCGAGCCCGCTCAGCAACGAGGTCGTCACCGTGCCGAACTCGCCGGTGAAGACCGTGAACGACCTGGGCGGCAAGCGGATCGCGATCAGCTCGAAGAACGCCGCGTCGGACATCCTGACCCGGTCGGTGATGCGCGACCACGGCATCGACTTCAGCAAGGTGCAGTGGGTCCCGATGCCGCTGCCGGAGATGGGCGCCGCGCTGGCCCAGGGCAAGGTCGACGCCGCGTACCAGCCGGAGCCGTTCCTCACCCAGGCCGCCAAGGTGGCCGGCGCGTACCCGGTCGTCGACGCCGCCAGCGGGAGCACCCAGTCGTTCCCGCTGACCGGGTTCGGCGCCACCGGCAAGTGGGTCCAGGAGCACCCCAGGACGATGGCGGCGTTCCAGCGCGCGATGCTCAAGGCCACCCGCGACTCGGTGGACCGCGGCCGGATCGAGCCGCTGGTCGTCCGCAACGCCCGGGTGGACCAGGACGTCGCGAGCCTGATGGTGATGCCCACGTTCGGCTCCACGCTCGACGCCCGCCGCATCCAGCGCGTGCCGGACCTGCTCCAGCAGCTGGGCATCATCCAGACGAAGGTCGACGCCTCGGAGATGATCGCGCCGCAGTCCGGTACCGGCTGATCCCGGGGGTTTCCACCGCCGAAGGCGGGTGCGCACTCTGCGCACCCGCCTTCGGTCGTTTCGCGGACGTCGCCGCTTCCCGCCGAGGCCGTGCTTCGCGAAATTTTCGGACCGGCCCGGAAGATCCGGATGTTGCCGGTTCGCACCTTGACACGGCTGGCGCCGCGCCCCACCCTCTTCATACCGACCGCGCGGTACGGACTGGTCCACATGGTGAGAACTAGAGGGGTCATCGATGACACTTCCCGGCGAGGGCCTGCTCGTGGTCGACGGCCTCACCGTGCGGTTCGGTGGTCTCACCGCGCTGCGCGACGTCCGGCTGAGCGTCGACGAGGGCACGGTCGTCGGCGTCATCGGCCCCAACGGTGCCGGCAAGACGACGCTGTTCAACGTCATCTGCGGCTTCGTCCGCCCCCAGTCCGGGCGCGTCCTCTGGCGGGGGACGCCGCTGGTCCGGCACCGCCCCGAGCACCTCGCCGGGCTCGGGATCGTCCGCACGCTGCAGGGCCTCGGCCTCTTCGCGGGGCTGACCGTGCTGGAGAACGTGATGGCCGGCGCGGGCCGGCACGCTCGCTCCGGCGTGCTCCCGGCCCTCGCAGGTATCGGCCGCTCGGCCCGCGACGAGGCCGACCTCGCCCACCGGGCCCGGGCGACCCTGGCGGAGCTGGGCATCGCCGACCTCGCCGACCGCCTGCCCGGTGTGCTGCCCTACGGCGTCCGGAAACGCGTCGCGCTGGCCCGCGCGCTGGTCGCGGAACCGGACCTGCTGCTGCTCGACGAACCGGCGAGCGGGCTCTCGGCCGCCGAGCTGGTCGAGCTCACGACGTTGATCCTGTCGCTGCGGCGGCACATGGCGGTGGTGCTCGTCGAGCACCACATGGATCTGGTGATGCAGGTCTGCGACCGCGTCGTGGTCCTCAACTTCGGCGAGGTGATCGCCGCGGGCACCCCGGCCGAGATCCAGGCCGACCCCCGCGTGGCCGAGGCCTACCTCGGCGACCCCGCCGAGGAGGCGACCGGTGCTTGAGGTGCGGGGCTTTTCCCTGGCGCACAACACGATCCGGCCGATCAGACCGGGGAGCGGCCGGGTGCTCGACGGCCTGGCGGCCGGCCTGGCCGACCCCGGGTGGCCGCGAAGGGCCCCCGCGATCCGGCCGCGACGGCGTCCGGTGCTCGACGTCGACGCGTTCCCCGCCGAGGAGGCGACCGGTGCTTGAGATCGAGGGCCTTTCCGTGGCCTACGGCGCCGTCCGCGCGCTCGACGGCGTCAGCCTGACCGTCGACCGCGGCGGCATCACCGCCGTGCTCGGCGCGAACGGCGCGGGCAAGACGACGTTGCTGCGCACGATCAGCGGCCTGCAGCCGGCCCGCGAAGGCCGGATCACCTGGGACGGCACGGAACTGCGGGGCCGGGCGCCGGACCGCATCGCGCGCGGCGGGGTCGCGCACGTGCCCGAAGGCGGTGGCGTGATCACCGAGCTGACCGTCGAGGAGAACCTCCGCCTGGGCGCGTTGTGGCGGCGGGACCGCGCCGACCGCGCGGCCGCGAAACGCGAGGTGTTCGAGCTTTTCCCGCCGTTGGAAGAACGTTCGGCCAAGCTCGCCGCGACGCTCTCCGGGGGCGAGCGGCAGATGCTGGCCATCGGCCGGGCGCTGATGAGCCGGCCCCAGCTGCTGCTGCTGGACGAGCCGTCGCTCGGCCTCGCGCCGCTGATCACCGCGCGGATCATGCGGATCCTGCGTGACCTGCGGGCCTCGACCGGGCTCACCGTGGTGCTCGTCGAGCAGAACGCGCACAGCGCGCTGTCCATCGCGGACAACGGGTACGTCCTCGCGCTCGGCAGCGTCGTGGCGGTCGACACCGCGGCGGAGCTGCTGGCCGACGACGGCCTCCGCCACGCCTACCTCGGCTTCTGACGCTGCTGACCATCAAACGGGAGGTGAACGGTCCGGTATGCAGGAATTCCTCGACCTGACCCTCGGCGGGATCTCCGCCGGTGCGGTCTACGCGGCCCTCGGGCTCGCGCTGGTCATCATCTACCGGGCCACCCGGGTGGTGAACTTCGCGCAGCCCGCGCTCGCCCTGATCTCGACGTACCTCGCGTACTCGGTGACCAAGGGGACGGGCAGCTACTGGCTCGGCTTCGCCGTCGCGATCGTGGCCGGGACGCTGCTGGGCGTCGTGACCGAACGGCTGCTGATCCGCCCGCTGCGCCACCGCTCCGAGCTCAGCTCGATCATCGTCACCCTCGGGCTGCTGCTGGTGCTGCAGGCGGTCGCCGGGATGATCTGGTCCAACGAGCCGCTGGCGTACCCGTACGCCTTCGACTTCGTCGGCCGGTTCTCCGCCAACGACCTGTTCGTGGTGCTGGTGGTGCTCGCGATCGCCGCGCTCGTGCTGGTGGTGTTCAAGTACACCCCGCTCGGCCTGCGGATGCGGGCGGCCGCGTTCGCCCCCGACGTCGCGCGCACCCTCGGCGTGCGGGTCGGGGTGATGCTCACCGTCGGCTGGGGGATGGCGGCGGCCGTCGGCTCGCTGGCCGGGCTGCTGGCCACCCCGCCGTTCCTGTTCCCGAACGTCCTGGACGGCGTCTTCGTCTACGCGCTCACCGCGGCCGTGCTCGGTGGGCTCGACAACCCGCTGGGCACCATCGCCGGCGGGTTCGTGCTCGGCGTCGGACTGTCCTACGTGTCCGGTTACTTCGGACCGGAGACGGTGACGATCGCCGCGCTGGCGATCCTGGTGATCGTGCTGACGCTGCGGCCGGCCGGGCTGTTCGGCCGGGCGAAGGCGAGGCGGGTGTGAGCGTGCGCACGAGTCTCCCGGAGGCCCCGGCCGGTTCGCCCGCCCGCGCGGGGAAGCGCCGGCTGCCGCCCCTGGTCCTGCACATCCTGGCCGCGCTGGGCGCGCTCGCCGTCGTCGTGGTGCTCTCCCTGGTCACCGACGAGTTCACCAACCTGCGGATCGCGACCGTCGGCTACTACCTGATCGCGGTGGCCGGGCTGACGCTGCTGACCGGCCTCACCGGCCAGGTTTCCCTGGGCCACGGCGCGTTCATGTTCATCGGCGCGTACACCGTCGCGCTGCTGGTGCGCCGGGTCCCGGCGTTCCCGCTGTGGGCCGACCTGCTGCTCGCGGCGGCCGCCGGCGGTCTCGGCGGGCTGCTGGCCGGGGCCGCCGCGGCCCGGCTGCGCGGGCCCTACCTCGCCGGGGCGACGCTCGCGCTGGCCGTCGGCCTGCCCGCGCTGACCCGCCGGTTCCAGGACTTCCTGGGCGGCAGCAACGGCTTGAGCTTCACCGTCCACAGCAGACCGGCGGGCCTGGTCGGCGTCGTGCCGGAACTGCGCTGGCAGACCTGGATCGTCTGGCTCAGCGTGCTCATCGCGCTGGTGTTCGTGGTGAACGTCGTGCGCGGCAAGCTCGGCCGCACCTTCCGCGCCGTCCGCGACGACGAGGTCGCCGCTTCGCTGAGCGGGATCCACGTCGGGCGCACGAAGATCCTGGCGTTCCTCATCAGCGCCGTCTGCGGCGGGCTCGCCGGTGGCCTGCAGGCGTTCCTGCTCGGCACCGCCGCGCCCGGCTCGTTCACGCCCGCGCTGTCGCTGAGCCTGCTGGCCGCCGTGGTCCTCGGCGGGCTCGGGTCGCTCTGGGGCGCGCTGTGGGGCGCGATCGCGCTCGTCTACTTCCAGGCGTGGTCCGAGGACCTCGCCGACGCCCTGCACCTGAACACCGACGTGGCCAACAACCTCCCGCTCGCGGTGTACGGCGTGATCCTCATCGTCGTCGTGCTCGCTTTCCCGCGCGGCATCCAGGGCGGTTTCAGCCGGCTGCGAGGACTTCTCCGTCGATCCGCCGAGCAAAAGGAGACCCATGAGAAGCACTAGAACCGTCGCGGGAATCGCGGTCCTGGCCTTGGCGCTGAGCGCGTGCGGCGGTGCGGGGGAGTCCGACACCAGCGGCACGCAGGCCGCGGACTCGGCGGTCGGCGTCACCAAGGACTCCGTGGTGATCGGCACCCACCAGCCGCTCACCGGGCCGGCCGCGCCGGGCTACAGCAAGATCTCCGTCGGCGCCCGCGCGGTGTTCCAGTCGATCAACGACGGCGGCGGGATCAACGGCCGCAAGATCGACTACAAGGTCGAGGACGACGGTTACAACCCGACCAAGACCGTCGAGGTCGTCAAGAAGCTCGTGCTGCAGGACAAGGTGTTCGCGATCGTCGGCGGCCTCGGCACGCCGACGCACTCCAAGGTCGTCGACTACCTGAACACCGAAGGCGTGCCGGACCTGCTGGTGTCGTCGGGCGCGCTCGCCTGGGACAACCCGCAGAAGGCGCCGATGACCTTCGGGTACCAACTGGACTACACCCGGGAGGGCAAGATCCAGGGCAAGTACATCAAGGACACCTTCGCGGGCAAGAAGGTCGGCTACTTCACCCAGAACGACGACGTCGGCCGCGACACCCAGGCCGGCCTCGACCAGTTCATCAAGGACCAGACGGTCGCCAAGCAGGGTTACGACAGCGCCAACACCGACGTCACGCCGCAGCTGTCCGCGCTCAAGGCGGCCGGCGCGGAGGTCGTCGTGTGCGAGTGCATCCCGGCGTTCACCGCGCTGTCCATCCTGGCCGCGGCGAAGATCGGCTACAAGCCGCAGTTCGTCGTCAGCAGCATCGGCGCCGACCCGGCGACGCTTTCCGGGCTGCTGCAGGACTTCGCCAAGCGCGGCGGCGCGAGCGTGTCGAGCGCGCAGCTGCTGAACGGGCTGATCGGCACCGGTTACCTGCCCGACGTCGCGCAGACGTCCGACCCGTGGGTCGCCTACTTCAAGGGCATCCACGACAAGTACATCCCCAAGGAGCAGCTCACCAACACGCTGTTCTACGGCATGGTGCTGGCCTACACGTTCGCGCAGGCACTCAAGGCCTCCGGGCCCGACCCGACGCGGCAGAAGATCGTCGAAGCCATGAGTTCCGGTTCCCTCAAAGGACCGGGCCTGACGCCGTTCGGATTCTCGAAGGACTCGCACTCGGGGTACACCGGCGGGTACGTGTTCAAGATCAACCCGGACACGACCACGACGGTGATCCAGCAACCGGCCGTCACCGACCGGGGCACCGGCGCGATCACGCCGTACAGCGGCGAACGCGCCACCCCCGACCAGGTGAACCTGCTGGGGAAGTAGAGGAACGTGGGCCGGCTCGCGGCGCCGCGCGAGCCGGCCCACCCTCTCACTTAAGGTGAAGACATGGCGGTCAGGGAAAAGGTCATGCGGGCCGCGGTGCGGTTGTTCGCCGAGAAGGGGTTCGAGGCCACGACGGTCCGCGAGATCGTCGAGACGGCCGGCGTCACCAAAGGTGGCCTGTACCACTACTTCGAGTCCAAAGACGACCTGCTGTTCGAGATCTACAGCGCGATGCTGCGGATGCAGACCCAGCGGATGCGGACCATCGCCGAGTCGGACATGCCGCTGCCGGAACGGTTGCACGCCATCATCGCCGACGTCGTGGTGACGTCCATTGCGGACCTCGACGCGGCGACCGTGTTCTTCCAGTCGTTCCCGCTGCTCGAAAAGTCCAAACAGGTCCAGGTGCGTGCCGAACGCCGGCTTTACCACGAGCGGGTGCGCGACCTCGTCGAGGAAGGCCAGCGAGCGGGCGTCTTCCGCGAAGACGTCCCGGCCGACCTGGTCATCAACTACCACTACGGCGCGATCCACCGCCTCGGCATGTGGTACCACGCCGAGGGTGAGCTGTCGGGTGAGCAGGTGGGCGAGCACTTCGCCAACCTGATGCTGCGCAGCCTCCGCCCGGAGCCGCCGGCGGCCGGGTAGGCCGGGCCTATCGTGGACGGCATGCACATCGTGGCCGTCCTCGCGCCGGACCGGGTCGTCCCCTTCGACCTGGCGACGCCGATCGAGGTGTTCTCCCGGACGCTGCTGCCGAGCGGGCGGCCGGGGTACGAGGTCCGGATCTGCGGTGCGAGCCCCGAGGTCGACGCGGGCGCGTTCACCCTGCGGCCGCCGTTCGGCCTCGACGGGCTCGACGACGCCGACACGGTCATCGTGCCGGGCCGTGACGCGAACCCGCCGGTGGCTCCCGAAGTGCTCGACGCGCTGCGGCGGGCCGCCGCGAGGGGCGCGCGGATCGCGTCGATCTGCTCGGGCGCGTTCATCCTCGCCGAGACCGGCCTGCTCGACGGCCTCCGCGCGACCACGCACTGGGTCGGCGCGGCCGAGCTGGCCCGGCGGCACCCGGCGATCGACGTCGACCCGGACGTCCTCTACGTCGACAACGGTCAGTTCCTGACGTCGGCGGGCGCGGCGGCCGGGCTGGACCTGTGCCTGCACCTGATCCGCCGCGACCACGGCTCGGCGGTGGCGGCCGACGCGGCCCGGCTGTCGGTGATGCCGCTGGAGCGCGAAGGGGGCCAGGCCCAGTTCATCGTCCACGACCAGCCCCCGACCCCGCGCGGCTCGGCGCTGGAGCCGGTGCTGACGTGGATGGAGGAGAACTGCGCGAAGGAGCTGACCCTCGAGGACGTCGCCGCGTACGCCGGGATGAGCACGAGGACGCTCAACCGCCGCTTCCGCGAGCAGACGGGCACGACGCCGCTGCAGTGGCTGCTACGGGTGCGCGTCCGGCGCGCGCAGCACCTGCTGGAGGCGACGGGCCACGCGGTGGACCGGATAGCGGGCGAGGTGGGCTTCGGCTCACCGACGGCGTTCCGGGAGCGGTTCAAGCGAGTCGTCGGAACAAGCCCGAACGCTTACCGGGCCAGCTTCCGGTCGTGAGTGTTTAGGGCGGTTCTAACCGCCCTGACCACTCACGACAAGCCGCGGCAGACCACCCGGCGCGAGGACGGCGTAGCTAACTCGCACTGCGCAAGAGGAAGTCCCGGGTCGAGCCCATGCCGTACTTGTCCACCGGGCTCGACAGTGCCGCCACCTCCCGGAGTACCGGCCGGATGTCGACGCCGTCGGCGCGCGCCGCGGTGCAGAGGGCGTTGAGCGCCACGAGTTCGTCGCGCGGGTCGGCGCCCTGGTCGCAGGCCGAGATGTGCAGCAGCCGGGTGCGGAAGTCCGCGTCGGGCAGGGACACCGCCCAGCGGAACGACGGGTACCGCTCGAACAACGCGCGGACCTCGGCCCGGGCGTCGTCGTCGCCGGTCGCGTAGTGGTCCAGCAGGGCGCGCAGCACTTCCCGCGCACCGGGCGGAAGGACCACCTCGAACGGCTCCCCGTCGAACGGGGCGTTCGCGATCGGCTCCAGGACGGCGTCCACGCGTGCGACTTCCTGCTCGAACATGGGCCCACGGTATCGTCGGACGCGTGTCGAGCCCCGAAGCGTCCAGGACCGGGCTGTCGGTCGCCCCGGCAGCCCGGTAGCTCGCTCCTTTCACCACCCGCGTGCCCGGGTCCCCGGGTGACCACGAAGTCGTCTGCCGATCTCGTGATCCCTGGAGCCTGTTGTGCCCATTCCTGTCTACTTCCTCGCCCTGGCCGTGTTCGCCATGGGCACGTCCGAGTTCATGCTCGCCGGGCTGGTGCCCGACATCGCCGGCGCGCTGGGGGTTTCCCCGGCACAGGCCGGTTTCCTGACGTCCGCGTTCGCCGTCGGCCTGGTCGCCGGCGCGCCGCTGATGGCCGCCGTGGCCCGTTCATGGCGGCGTCGCACGGCGTTGCTGGGCTTCCTCGCGGTGTTCGTCGCGACGCACGTCGTCGGCGGCCTCACCGGATCGTTCGCCGTACTGCTGGTGACGCGGGCGGTGGCCGCGGTGGCTTACGCGGGCTTCCTGGCCGTCGCGCTGACCGCGGCGGCCGGTCTCGTACCGCCGGACCGGACGGGCCGCGCGCTGGCCGTCCTGCTCGGCGGCACGACGCTCGCCTGCGTCGCCGGCATTCCCGGCGGCGCGCTGCTGAGCGCCGCGTTCGGCTGGCGCGCGGCGTTCTGGGCCGTCGCGCTGCTGTGCGTGCCCGCGGTCGCGGGAGTCGCGCGGATCCCCGGCACTCCCGCGACCGCGAAGCCGTCCGGGCTGCGTAAGGAACTCGCCGAGCTGCGACGACCGACGCTCGCCGGGACGCTGCTGCTCGGTGCCCTGGTCAACGCGGCCACGTTCGGCGTCTTCACGGCCCTGGCGCCGCTGTCCGCCGGGATCGCGCCGGTGCCGCTGGTCCTCGCGATCTTCGGCGCCGGCTGCTTCGCCGGCGTGACCGCGGCGGGCCGGCTCGCCGACCGGTGGCCTGGCCAGGTCGTCGCGATCGGCGGGTTCCTGCTGCTCGCGGGCTGGGTCGTGCTGGCGCTGGTCCCGGCCGCGTTGCCCGTCCTGGCGTTCACGCAGGGCGCGTTGTCGTTCGCCGTCGGGAGCACGGTGATCGCGCGGATCCTGCGGCTGGCCGCGGGCGCGCCGACGATGGCGGGCTCGTACGCGACGGCGGCGCTGAACGTCGGCGCCGCCGCCGGCCCGGTGCTCGGGGCGGTGGCGGCGCCGGTCCGGACGGCCGTCGTCCTGATCGCGATCGCTCAGGTGGTCGCGCTGATGTGCAGGACCGCGTCGGCGCCGTCGAGGACCTCGGGGGTGAGCGGGAAGTAACCCGTCTCCGGGATGGCGTCCGTGCGCGTGCGGCCGGGCTCGACCGCGCGCACCAGGCCCCAGCCGTCGACGCGGTCCTGCAGCGAAGCCTCGTAGGTCTCCGGCTCGGGCTCCCCGAGCCGGAGCGCCTCGCTGCGCCCGACGCTCCCGGCGACGAAGACGTACCGCTCGCCCAGCAACGACCCCACGATGGCGCCGGCACCGGACCACACGAGGTTCGCCACCGCCGAGTTCCAGCTGCTCGTGCCGCGCTGCAGGTGGCTGTTGTGGGCGAACACCATCGTCGGCCCCCGCTGGGCCTCGAGGTCGCGGATGTCGAGCAGGTTCTGCGCCATGATCGCGTCGCGGGTGCCGCTGAGGCGCGAATACCGTTCGGCGCCGTCGATCGCCGCCTGCTTGTGGTAGCGCAGCAGGCCGAGCCCGGCGGTGAGGTGCGTCCGCACGCGGACCCACTCGGCGCGTGACGTCGCCGCGATCCGCTCCGGCGCGCGGCTGTAGAGCGTGGTCAGCAGGTCGTCGGCGAGCGCGCGCAGGGCGTCGGCCTCCGGCGTGGCGCCGGGAGAAGCCGCCGCGTCCATGACGGCTTCCGTCCGGCTCCACCGGTCGTCGTCGCCGGCCAGGCTCGCGACGTCGACGTCGAGGCCCAGGTAGTCGCGGGCGTGTTCGAGGTAGCGCCGCGGGCTGGGCGCGCTCATCATCTCGGTGGACGCGTCGAAACCGTGGAACGCCAGGCGTTCCGCGGCCGGGAGGGGCTCGTTGTGCTCACGCATCCAGGCGACCAGGCGCCGGTTGGCGTCCAGCTCCCCGAAGCTGTGCGAGAAGCCTTCCTTCATCGCGGTGTCGAGGGTGCCGGCGCCGTCGCGGACGAAACCGTCCACGGCGAGCGCGGCCACCCGGTCGGTCTCGAGGGCGATCGAACGGAAGCCGTGCCCGGCCAGCTGGGCGAAGAGTGCGTTGCGCCGCAAGGGAAACGCCGGTTCCTGGTGCGACGGCTCGCCGTAACCCAGCAGGGTGCACGACGCAGGGGCGAAGTCTCGGATGTCCTGACTCATGAGGCTCAAGCGTATCGTTGAAAGAACGGTTGAGACTTGGCCTAAGCCGGGCTCGGTAAAGTCTCAACCCGATGAGACCCGCCGACCTGGCCCGCGAGCACGGCCTCTCGACCCAGGCCGTCCGCAACTACGAGGCGGACGGCTTCCTCCCGCCCGCGGACCGCACGCCGAGCGGCTACCGGATCTACACCGGGACGCACGCGGCCGCGTTGCGCGCCTACCTGGCCCTGATCAGGGGATACGGCCACCCGACGGCCGGTCGCGTGATGCTCGCGCTCCACGACGGCCACCTCGACGACGCCCTGCTGGCCATCGACCGCGGCCACGCCCGGCTGCTGCGGGACCGCGAAACCCTCGGCTCGGTGCGCCGCGCGGTGGGCGACCTGACGGCGGAACCCGCGCCGGACCCCGGCGCCCGGACGATCGGCGAGCTGGCGCACCGGCTGCGCGTCACGCCGGCGACCCTGCGGAACTGGGAGCAGGCCGGCATCCTGACGCCCGCGCGCGACGCCGCGGGCTACCGCGTCTACCGCGCGGAGGACGTCCGCGACGCCGACCTCGCCCACCTCCTGCGCCGCGGCGGCTACCCGCTGGGGCACATCGCCACGGTGGTCGAGCAGATCCGGACGGCCGGCGGCACCGAGGAGCTGTCCCGCGCGCTGGCCGGCTGGCAGACGAGGCTCACGGCCCAGGGCGTCGCCATGCTCGACGCGTCGGCGCACCTCGGCGACTACCTGGCCTTGCGGCGGCGGACGTAATGGGTGATCAGCAGGACGGTGCAGACCAGGGCGACCGAGCCGGCGACCATGCGGAGGGTGAAATCCAGCCCTGTCACGGAACCGACGGCGTTGGTTCCGGCGCTGATGACCAGGACCAGCCAGAGGAGCGGGGCGGCCGAGCGGGTGGTGGTGGCGATGGTGTATTCCGGGTCGTTTTCCATGACCAGAACGCTAAAGCGGCGCGACGGCCGGCTCGATGGGTTCAGCACCCGGAATCCGGGTAGCGCCTGCACTACCGCCGAGCGTCAGCTGTCGCGGCCGAGGTAGGCGAGCACGGCCAGCACGCGCCGGTGGCCGCCCTCGTCCGAGGGCAGGTCGAGCTTCTGGAAGATGTTGCGGATGTGCTTGAGCACCGCGCCGTCGCTGACGACGAGCAGCTCGGCGATGGTGCCGTTGTTGTAGCCCTCGGCCATCAGCGCCAGCACCTCGCGCTCGCGCGCGGTGAGCGCGTCCAGGGGGTCCTTCGCGCGGCTGCGGGCCATCAGCTGGCCGATCACCTCGGGGTCCATCGCGGTGCCGCCCTTCGCGACCCGCTGCAGCGCGTCGAGGAACCGCTCGACCTTGCCGACCCGCTCCTTGAGCAGGTAGCCGACCCCGCCGACGCCGTCGGCCAGCAGCTCGACCGCGTAGCTCGTCTCGACGTGGGCCGAGAGCACCAGCACCGGCAGGCCCGGGTGGATCTCGCGGGCCCGGACGGCGGCGCGCAACCCCTCGTCGCGGTGCGTCGGCGGCATGCGCACGTCCATCACGACGGCGTCCGGCCGGTCCGTCCCGACGAACTCGAGGAAGTCCTCGGCGTTGTCGAACGTCGCGGCCACCTCGATGCCCGACGTCTTCAGCAGCAGCGAAAGTCCTTCGCGCAACAGGGCGTCGTCCTCGGCGATCACGACCCGCATGGCAGCTCCACTCGCAGCTCGGTCGGCCCACCGGGTGGGCTGGTCAGGGTGAGGGTCCCGTCGAAGGCCTCGGCGCGCCGCCGGATCCCGGCGAGCCCGCTGCCGCCGGTCTCCACGGCGCCGCCGCGGCCGTCGTCGCGGATGTCGATGGACAGCAGGCCCGCGGGGCCGCCGAGGGTGATCTCGACCTTCGACGCGTCGGCGTGCTTGGTCACGTTGGCCAGCGCCTCGGCCACGACGAAGTACGCGGCGGCCTCGACCGCCGCCGGCCGTCCGGCGTCGTTCTCGACGGTGAGCGCGACCGGCACCGGGCTGCGCTCGCCGAGGGCGCGCACCGCGCCGGCCAGCCCGCGTTCGCTCAGCAGCGGCGGGTAGATGCTGCGCACGACCGTCCGCAGCTCGGCCAGTGCGTCGGTCGCGGTGTCCTGCGCCTTGACCAGCAGGTCCCGCACGGTGTCCGGGTCGCGCTCGTACAGCTGGCCCGCGATGCCCAGCTGGAGCACGACGGCGGCGATCCGCGCCTGCGTGCCGTCGTGCAGGTCACGCTCGATGCGGCGCAGTTCGGCGCCGTGCGCCTCCAGGGCGGCGGCCCGGGTCGCGGTCAGTTCGGCGACGCGGTCGGCCAGGACGACGCCCGCGCCGGGCTTGAGCAGCGACCGCGCGGTACGGGCTTGCCAGCGGGCGACCACCGGCGCGAGGAACAACGTCACCGCGGCCATCACGACGCCGCTGAGCACGGCCAGCCCGGCGGTCGGCCACGAGTGCACGAGGATCCCCATCGATGCCTCGATCCCGCCGGGCACCGCCGGCCAGACGGCGGCCGTGACGACCTGCTGGACCGCGCCGAGCGGCAGGCCGATCGCCAGCGCGCCGATGAGCATCCCGGTCGCCGCGTGGAGCGCGAGCCACGCGACGTCACGGCGCGTCGCCGGGTCGGTCACGGGGTTGCCGTCGCGGTAGGGCTCGGGGATCGGCTCGCCGAGCGCGCGGGCGGCCCGGCGGCGATCGAGCCGGACGACCTTGCGCGACAGCCGGATCGCGGGCGCCACCGACGGGATCCCGATGCCGAACGGGCACAGCACGAGCACGACGAACAGGCCGACGAGGGCGAAGATCGACAACAGCGACGTCGCCGCCCCGGCCAGCAGGTAGCGCACCGCCGACCAGCAGGCACGCAAGCGGGTCGTCACGCCGCCAGTGTCCCACCGAGGCGCACCCCACCGCCGTGGTGGTGCAGGCGCTACCCCCGATCCACCTCCCCACGGGATCGAACGGAGGCCGCCACGAACCTAGTTTTGGTGCTACAGAACGAAAGGGATCGTGATGACCACAGGGTATGCGCTGGAGCTGGCCGAGGTGCGGAAGGTGTACGGCCGCGGCGACGGCGCCGTCACCGCGCTCGACGGGGTGTCCGTGGGGGTGCCGCGAGGGACGTTCACCGCCGTGATGGGGCCGTCCGGTTCCGGCAAGAGCACGTTCCTGCACTGCGCGGCCGGGCTCGACCGGCCGACGTCGGGCCGGGTGCTGCTGGGCGACACCGAGATCGGCAAGCTGAAGGAAACCGCGCTCACGCAGCTGCGGCGCAGCCGGATCGGGTTCGTCTTCCAGGCCTACAACCTGCTGCCGTCGCTGAACGTGCTGCAGAACATCACGCTGCCGACGCGGCTGGCCGGCAGCAAGCCGGACCCGCGCTGGCTGCGCGAAATCGTCGAAGGCGTCGGCATCGCGAAGAAGCTCGAACACCGGCCTTCGGAACTGTCCGGCGGGCAGCAGCAGCGCGTCGCGATCGCGCGGGCGCTCGTCACCCGGCCCGAGGTCGTGCTGGCCGACGAGCCGACCGGCGCGCTCGACACCCGCACCGGACGGCAGGTGCTCGACCTGCTCCGCGCCGTCGTCGAAGGCATGGGCCAGACCGTCCTGATGGTCACGCACGACCCGGTCGCGGCCTCGGCGGCGCACGGCGTCCTGTTCCTCGCCGACGGCAAGCTCGCCGGCCACCTCACGCAGCCCACGCCCGAGCGGGTCGCGGAGCGCATGACGCACCTCGGGGAGTGGTGACCGTGCTGACCCTGGCCCTGCAGACGATCCGGACGCGCATCGGCGGCTTCGCCGGCGCGTTCATCGCGATCCTGTGCGGCGCGGCCCTGGTGGCCGCGTGCGGGATCCTCATGGAGTCCGGCCTGCGCGCCGGCGTCCCGACGCAGCGGTACGCGGCCGCGGCCGTCGTCGTCGGCGGCACCCAGTCGGTGCGGCCGCCCGGCGCCGACGCGCTGTCGTCCGAGCAGGTCGGCGAGCAGGCCACCGTGCCCGCGGACCTGGCCGGCCGGCTCGCCGCGGTCCCCGGCGTCCGCGCCGCGGTGGCGGAGCAGAGCTTCCCGGCGCAGGTGGTGACCCGTGACGGGCAGGTGCTGACCGGCGTCCCGTCGCTCGGGCACAACTGGGACGCGGCGGTCCTGGCGCCGTTCACGCTGAGCGCCGGCCGGGCGCCGGCGACCGACGGCGAGGTCGTGCTCGACGCCGACCTGGCCCAGCGCGCCGGCGTCGTCGTCGGCGACCAGGTGCGCGTCATGACGCGGTCGACGCCGGTGCCGTTCCGGGTGTCCGGCGTGGCCACCGCGGCCGGCCTGTCGCGGCAGTCGGCGCTGTTCTTCACGACGTCGCAGTCAGCTCACCTGGCCGCTCGGCCGGGCCAGGTGAACGCGATCGGCGTCCTGGCCGACCCGGGTGTCGCTCCGGACGCGCTCGCCGACCGCGTGCGCGCCGCGACGGCCGGGGCGCCGGTCGAGGTGACCAGCGGCGTCGAGCGCAGCACCGTCGAGTTCCTCGACGTCAGCCAGACCCGCACGCTGCTGCTCGCGATCGCCGGCTCGTTCGGCGGGTTCGCGCTGATGGTGGCGGTGTTCGTGGTGGCGAGCACCCTCGCGCTCACGATCAACCAGCGGCGGCGCGAGTTCGCGTTGCTGCGGGCCGTCGCGGCGACGCCGAAGCAGATCCGCAAGCTCATCGGCGTCGAGACGACGCTCATCGCGCTGGTCGCCGGCGTGCTCGGCAGCCTGCTGGGGCTGGCGGTCGCCGCCGGGATGCGCGACGCGTTCGCCGCGATCGGCGTCATCCCGGCGGACTTCGGCCTGGTGATCGGCCCGCTCCCGCTGGTGGCGGCGGTGGTCCTCGGCCTGGGCGCGGCGCGGCTGGCGGCCTGGACGGCGTCGCGGCGGCCGTCGACGATCAAGCCGGTCGAGGCGCTCGGCGAGGCCGCGGTGGAGCGGCGTGAGCTCGGCAAGGTCCGGCTCGTCACGGGCTGGGCGCTGGTGCTGATCGGCCTCGGCGGCGCGGCGGTCCCGCTGTTCGTGCACGGCGACGCGGGCACGGCGGCGTCGTCGATGGCGACGCTCGTGACCGTCATCGGGCTGGCGGTCGTGGGGCCGCAGGTGGTCGGGCTGATGGTGCGGGTGCTCGCGCCGGTGCTGTCGCGGGTGTCGCGGATCAGCGGTTACCTGGCCGCGGCGAACAGCCAGGCCAACACGCGCCGGCTGGCGGCGGCGGTGACCCCGCTGATGCTGGCGGTGGCGTTCGCGCTGTCGATGTTCTACAGCCAGACGTCGGCTTCGGCGGCCGCCGAGCAGCAGACGACGCGGTCGACCACGGCGGACTACGTGCTCACGAGCCCGGCGGGCGGCATCTCCCCGGAGGTGGCCGAAGCGGTCCGCCGCGTCCCGGGCGTGGCGGCGGCGACGCCGGTGGTGCGCACCCAGGTGATCGTGGCGACGCCCACGGGCGAAGACATCGACGTCCAGAGCCTGCCCGCGCAGGGCCTGCTGGGCGACCAGGCCGGCGCGACCCTGGACCTGGGCATCTCGGCCGGCCGCCTGGCGGACCTGCGGGGCGACACGGTGGCGCTGAGCGAGTCGGAGGCGAGCTGGCTGGGCAAGAAGATCGGCGACCAGGTCGAGTTCTATTACGGAGACGGGGTTCCGGCCACCCTCCGCCTGGTAGCGACGTACACACACGACTTGGCCTTCGGCGACTTCGTGCTGCCTGCGTCGCTGGCTCGTGCGCACACCGGCGACCAGCTGGACGACTCGGTCCTGGTCCGCCGTTCGCCCACCGCGGACCCCTCGGCCGTGTCCGCGGCCTTGGGTGCGGTCGCCGAGCGCTACCCGGGCTTGGGTTTCACCGCGGCATCCCCGGAAACGGGCGGCCAGCGCCAGGCCCAGTTCTACCTGAACCTGGTGGCGGTCGGCGTGCTGATCGGCTACGTCGCGATTTCGGTGGCCAACACCCTGGTGATGAGCACCGCCCAGCGCGGCCGCGAGTTCGCGTTGATGCGCTTGGTGGGCACAACGCGCGGCCAGGTCATCCGGATGATGCGCCTGGAGGCACTGGCCACGGTCGGAGTCGCGGCGGTCGTCGGGACGCTGGTTCCGTTGGTACCGCTGGCGTTGCTGAACATGGGCCTGCGGGGGACGGTGGTGCCGTCGGGCTCACCGACCGTCTACTTGGGAATCATCGCGGGTGCGGTGTTGCTGGGGTTGCTGTCGATGGGCCTGTCGACCCGGGTAGCGCTGCGAGCCAAGCCGATCGACGCCATCGGGCTGCGGGAGTAGCCGTGGCCGCGGATCCGCCCTGCTGCAGTCAGCACTGCAGCAGGGCGTTGATCCGTAGGCGGGGCGGCTCGAAACTCTCGAAAATCTTCGAAAGTTATTGCCCAACCAACCGTGCGGAAATCATGCTTCCGTCATCCTGGCTTGCCTGCCAGCCTCAATGAGGAGGAAGCATGCGCACCAAGAACCACGGCCGCTTCAGGGCGTTGACCGGCGGGGTCGCCCTGGCGCTGATCGCCGCGTTGACGCCGGGTGTCGCCCACGCCGACACCGTTGTCACCACCAATCAGACCGGGACCAGCAACGGCTACTACTACTCCTTCTGGACCGATGGTGGTGGCTCGGTTTCGATGACGCTCGGCTCCGGTGGCAACTACCGCACCTCCTGGAGCAACACCGGGAACTTCGTCGCCGGCAAGGGGTGGAGCAACGGGAGCCGGCGGACCGTGAACTACTCCGGCAGCTTCAACCCCTCCGGCAACGGCTACCTCGCGCTCTACGGCTGGACGTCGAACCCGCTCGTCGAGTACTACATCGTCGACAACTGGGGCACCTACCGGCCCACCGGTACCTACAAGGGCACCGTCACCAGCGACGGCGGCACCTACGACGTCTACCAGACCACGCGGTACAACGCGCCGTCCGTCGAAGGGACCAGGACCTTCAACCAGTACTGGAGCGTGCGGCAGCAGAAGCGGACCGGCGGCACCATCACCACCGGCAACCACTTCGACGCGTGGGCGCGCTACGGCATGCGGCTGGGCAACTTCAGCTACTACATGATCCTCGCGACCGAGGGTTACCAGAGCAGCGGCAACTCGAACCTGACGGTGGGCTGATCATGCGCAAATCCCTGGTGGCCGCCGCCGTGCTGGCCGCGGCGAGCACGATCTCCGTCACCCCGGCCCACGCGGCCGCCTGTTCCGGGTACGTCGGGCTCACCTTCGACGACGGCCCGTCCAACGGTAACACCCCGGCGCTGCTGAACGCGTTGCGGCAGAACGGCTTGCGCGCGACGATGTTCAACGAGGGGCAGTACGCGGCCGCGTACCCGGCGCAGGTGCGGGCGGAGGTGAGCGCCGGGATGTGGGTCGGCAACCACAGTTACACGCACCCGCACCTGATCCAGCAGAGCCAGTCCCAAGTGGACTCGGAGGTCTCCCGGACGCAGCAGGCGATCGCCGGCGCGGGCGGCGGCACCCCGCGCCTGTTCCGGCCGCCGTACGGCGAGACCAACACGACCCTCCGGACGGTCGAAGCGAAGTACGGTCTCACCCAGATCATCTGGGACGTCGATTCGCAGGACTGGAACGGCGCGAGCGTGGACGCGATCGTCGCGGCCAACGCCCGGCTGCAGAACGGCCAGATCATCCTGATGCACGAGTGGCCGGCCAACACCCGGACGGCGATCCCGCGCATCGCGCAGGGGCTGGCCTCCCGCGGCCTGTGCGCGGGGATGATCTCCCCGCAGACGGGCCGCGCGGTCGCCCCGGCCTGAACCGGACGCGCGGCGGCTCCCGGCGAGCCGCCGCGCGTCAGTTCACGTACCACTCGACCCGGACGGCCGTCGCCGACCGGGTCCGCAGCTCCGCGCACACCTCGTGCGTCACGAGCACGCCCGTGCGCCGGCAGAGCCGGGGCACCCCGTCGATCTCGCTCGCCGGCGTGAAACCGTGCGGCACCAGGTAGCCGCGCATCACGTCGGTGGCGCGGTCGCCGGTGGCGTCCAGGACACCCCAGCACCCGCCGGACCCACAGCCGACGGTCCGCACGACCGTCAGCTGCGACGGCCCGGGCGCGACGCCTTCGTCCCCGGGCGGCGCCTCCCACTCCGAGAACACGACGACGCCGGCCGCCACGAACCCGACGACCACCATGGTGAGCAGCAGCGAGCTGGGACGCTGCCGTTCGACGAGCATCCCGACGGCGCCGACGACGGCCGCGAGAGCGGTGTGGAACCAGTAGACCTCGATCGCCGCGGGCACCCACGGCCCGGCCAGCTCGAGCCCGCGCGGCACCGTGAACCAGGCCAGCAGGAGCAGCAGCACCAGCCCGAAGAGCACGCCGGTTCGCGGTGCCGTCGCGAGGGAGCACCAGGCGATGACCGGAAGCAGCCCGAAGAAGGCCGCGAAGGGGTGCTCCCAGGAGAACGCGGCGACGCCGACGGCGGCGACGACCAGCGCGATCCGCCACCAGTGCCGGCCCAGCCACGACGGCACGGTGATCGGTTCGGCTACCCCGGAGTCGGTCACCGGGTGATTATCCCGGCGCCGGTGCCGATGGGTCAGCGCGCTGCCCAGCGGAGTTCCTCGCCCAGGGCCCGCCGCACCGCCGAGCGCAGCCAGGAGTGCCCGCCGTCCGCGGAGTTCCGTGGGTGCCACGCCATCCCGATCACCACCGGTGGCAGCGGCAGCGGCACCTCCAGCAGCCGCAGCCCCAGCGCGCGGGCCGCCTCCGTCATCGGGCCGGTCTCACCGCCCGGCACCAGGCACACCAGGTCCGTCCGCGCCGCCAGCGTCATCGCCGTCAGATGGCTGGGCAGCACCGCCACCACCCGCCGTCGCAGGTCGGCGTCCGCCAGGGCCACGTCCGCCGGGCCCGTGAAGCGGCCCCGGCGGCTCACTACCACGTGCGACGCCGCCGCGAAGCGGGCCGGTGTCAGGCGCCCCTCGGTCAGCGGGTGGCCCGCGCGGACCCCCGCCGCCATGTGCAGGGTGACCAGGGGTTCCGTGCGGGTTTCCGGGTCCGCGTGGTCCAGGGCCCCGATCTCGAGGTCGACCTGGCCGTCGCGCAGGGCCGGGCCGCCCTCCAGCTCCTCGGCCCGGAACCGCACCGACACCCCGGGGGCCTCCGCAGCCGCGAGGTCCAGCAGGCCCGGGGCCAGCGCCGCGGCGACGATGTCGGCCGCCTGGACCGTGAACGTCCGGTGCAGCGTCAGCGGGTCGACGTCCTCGCCGGGGGAGAGCAGCGCCCCGCAGCGGCGGACCACTGCGGCCACCTCGTCGCGCATCGCCTCTGCTCGCGGCGTCGGCACCATCGCCTGCCCCGCGCGCACCAGCAGCGGGTCGCCCAGCACCCGCCGCAGCCGGGCCAGGGTGCGGCTCATCGCCGCCGGGGACGTGCGCAGCCGCTCCGCCGCGCGCGTGACGCTGTGTTCGGCCAGCAACGCGTCCAGCGCCACCAGCAGGTTCGCATCGATGTTCACCAGCATCGTTCCGATCTGAGCAACTATCCCGTGCTGACATTCCTATTGTGGCAATCCCGCCGCACGACGCAAGGTGGGACCAGAACGAACGAAGGAGAAACCAAGATGTCCACCTACCCCCGCCCCGGCGACCGGATCGCCGTCGTCAGCCAGAGCGGTCCCACCGTCACCCTGTTCGACGCCGCCACCCACGAGGCCGGCGCCGTCCTGACCGTGCCGGCCGAGCCGCACGAGCTGTGTTTCGACGCCGAACACCGGCTGCTCTACTGCACCAGCGCCTACGTCCGCGGCTACTACGGCGCCCACGACGGCCACAACCACCAGGTCACCGTCATCGACCCGGACGCCGGTGAGATCGTCGAGGTGCTCGACCTCTCACCCGAGCACGGGCCGCACGGCCTGGCCCTCGACCCGGCCCGGCGGCTGCTCTACGTCAGCGTCGAGGCCGGTCCGGCGGGCCCCGGCGGGGTCGTCGTCGTGGACACGACCACGCGCCGCGTGCTGCGCCGCATCGACACCCTCGCGCCCGGCCCGCACTGGTTCGCCATCGACCCGGACGGCCTGCGCGGGTACGCGGCGAACAAGGAAGCGCCGTTCGTCACGGTGGTCGACCTGGCCACCGGCGAGCTGCTCGACAAGATCGCCGTGGCCGGCAGCGAGGGCATCGCCGTCAGCCCGGACGGCGCGACCGTCGCGGTGGCCGTGCGGGACGCCGAGCCCGGCGTCGCGCTGATCGACACCCGGAGCGGCACGGTCGTGCGGACCCTGCCCGCCGCCCACGCCGTCATCCCGGTGCACTGGACGGCCACCGGCCTGCTGCTGGCCGGCGAGCAGCACCGCCCCGACGGCCGCCTGTCCGTCTGGAAGGGCGTGTCGCCCGAGGCGCTGGAGCTGGTCGGGACGGCGGAGGTCGGCACGATGCCGCTGACGCTGACGTCGTCCCCCGACGGCGACCGCGCGTACGTCTCGGCGGTGGTCGGGTCCACGGTCACCGTCGTCGACCTGGCGGATCCCGCGAAGCCCACCGTCGTCGACACGCTCGCCGTGCCGCGCGCCGGCGAGCCCGGCGCGCACGGCCTGGCCTACATCCCGGCCGGCTGAGGACTGGAACCGGCGGGGCGCATGAGGCAGGGTGGGCGGAACGAGGAGGCAACGATGCCCGATGAGACGTTCACCCTGCCCGGAAGCGTGACCGCGTACCGCTGGGACCCGGCGGGGCCGCCGGTCGGCGTGCTGCAGCTGACCCACGGCATGGGGGAGCACGTGCTCCGTTATGACCGGGTCGCCCGCGCGTTCACCGATCGCGGGTTCGCCGTCTACGGCCAGGACCACCGCGGCCACGGCGCGTCCATCCGGGACACACCCGGCGACCTCGGCCCGGACGGCTGGCCGGCGCTGGTCGCCGACATCGGCGTGCTCACCGCGCATATCCGCGAAGAACAGCCGGGCCTGCCGGTCGTCCTGCTCGCGCACAGCATGGGCTCGTTCGCGGCCCAGCAGTACCTGCTCGACCACTCGGCGGACGTCGACGCGGCCGTCCTCACCGGTACGGCCGCGCTCGACGTCCTGGAGCCGGCGCTGGACCTCGACCAGCCGCTGGACCTGGCGATGTTCAACGCGCCGTTCCAGCCGCCGCGCACGGACTACGACTGGCTCAGCCGCGACGAGTCCGAAGTGGACGCCTACGTCGCGGACCCGTTGTGCGGCTTCGGGATCGACCCGGCGAACACGAAGGCGATGTTCGCCGGTGCCCGTCGGCTGGCCGATCCCGAAGCAGTCGGCGGGATGCGCGAGGACCTGCCGATGTACCTGGCCGTCGGTGAGCAGGACCCGGTCAACGGCAACCTCGCGCTGTTCGACGTCCTGGTCCAGCGCTACCGCGACGCGGGCATCAAGGACCTGACGGTCAAGGTCTACCCGGGCGCCCGGCACGAGATCCTCAACGAGACGAACCGCGCCGAGGTCGTCGCGGAACTGCTGGCGTGGACGGAAAAGCTGGTCTAGAGCCAGTCGTGCTCGCGGGCGTATCGGGCAGCTTCGTGGCGGGTGCGGGTCTGGGTCTTCTGCATCGCGTTCGAGAGGTAGTTGCGGACCGTGCCCTCCGCGAGGTGCAGCTGACCCGCGATGTCGGCGACCGCGAACCCCTCGCGGGTCGCGCGCAGGACGTCGACTTCGCGGTCGGTGAGCGGGCAGTCGTCGACGACGGCGAGCGCGGAGACGTCCGGGTCGATCCAGCGCTTGCCCTCGTGCAGGGTCTTGATCACCGACGTGATGTGCGCCGGTTCCGCCGCCTTGCTGACGAACCCCTGGACACCGAGCTTCAGCGCCTTGCGCAGCACTCCGGGCCGGGCGTGCCGGGTGAGCATGAGGATCACCTGGTCCGGCCGCGTGCGGCGGATCTCGGCGACGGCGCCGAGCCCGTCCACGTTGGGCATTTCGAGGTCGATCACGAGCACGTCCGGCCGGTGTTCCAGGGTGGCCTTCACGGCTTGTTCGCCGTCTTCGGCCTCGGCGAGCACGGTGATCTCGCCCTCGAGGGGCAGCAACGCCGCCAACGCCTTGCGCAGCAACGCCTCGTCGTCGGCGAGCACCACGGTCGTCATCGGACGTCCCCCCGTCGCGGGAAAACGGCCGCGGTCAGGAACCGGCCGTCCTGCTGTTCCACCTTCAGCTCGCCCCCACCTTCCGCCAGCCGCTGCCGGAGAGTGGCGAGGCCGTTCAGCTCGGGCGGTCCGCCCTCCTGCGCGCCGTCGTTGACGATGGAGATCCCGGACTCCGTGAGCGTGATCCGCACCTGCTCGGCCTGGGCGTGGCGCAGGATGTTCGTCGTCGTCTCGCGCAGGACCTGGCCGAGCAACTCGCCCGCCCGCGCGTCGACCTCGGCCTCGCGGTCGACGCGCACGTGGATGCCCGCGGCCTCGAAGAGGTTCTTCGCGTTCTCCAGCTCCGCGGACAGGTTGAGCCGCCGCTGGGCGTAGGCGAGCTCCTTGGTCTGGACGATGGTGTCGCCGACCAGGGTGTGCACTTCCTTCAGCTCCTCTTGGGCCCGGTCGACGTCGCTGCGCAGCAGCTTTTCGGCCAGCGCGACCTTCAGCTTGACGACGTGCAGCGTGTGGCCCTGGATGTCGTGCAGGTCGCTGGCGAAGCGCATGCGCTCGCGGATGACGGCCAGCTCCGCCTCCCGGTCGCGGGACTGCTCCAGCTCGGCCACCAGGTCGTAGAACCGCTGGCTGACGAACGTGAACGCGGTCGACACCACGACGGACACAGCCGGGATGACGACGAACTGCATCAGCCGTCCGATGCCGTGGCCGGAGTCGGGGTGCACGAACAGGTTCGTCGAGCCCAGCGCGGCGACCAGCACGCCCAGCCCCAGCAGGGCCGCGATGCGGTGGCGGGGCAGCGGCGGGATGGTGAACGAGCCGACGACGCACAGGCCGTAGAACGAGGAGGAGTCGTCGTTGATCGCCCCGGCGAGCCAGACCGCCGCGGTGATGGCCACGCAGGGCCGCGCGACGCGGATGAAGTCGCCCGCGGTCCAGCGCTCCGCGGTCGCCAGCGCGGCGGCCAGGCCGATGACCTGCAGCACGACGTGCCACCAGGTGCGGGCGGTGAGCACCACCAGCAGCACCCCGACGAACGCCAGCGGCGGCACCGTCGTGATGAGGTTGAGCCGGCGCAGCCGTTCCTGCACCGCCCCACCGGTCCAGGTCGCCCGGCGCGCGAGCGTGGTCACCTCCATACCCCGAGCGTAACGGCCACGGCGGGCCCCACCAGTGACACCACGTCATGTCCTGTGGTGACGTGGCCACACTGCCGCCGGGGCGCGAACGGGGCTGGAATCGGAGCATGTCCACGACACCAGTCATCGACGTCGACCACCTGAACCTCACCTACGGCGGCTTCCACGCCGTGCGGGACCTCCCGTTCCAGGTCGAGCGCGGCGAGCTGTACGCGCTGCTCGGGACGAACGGCGCCGGCAAGACCTCGACCCTCGAGACCGTCGAGGGCCACCGCGCGCCCACCTCGGGCGCCGTGCGGGTGTTCGGGAAGAGCCCGCGCGACCGCGCCGCGGTGCGGCCCCGGATGGGGATCATGTTGCAGGAGAGCGGGTTCTCCCCGGACCTGACCGTGCGCGAGTCGGTCCGGCTGATCGGCAGCCTCACCGAGCGGGCCGACAACGTCGAGCGCGTGCTCGGCATCGTCGACCTCACGCGCAAAGCGGGCACGAAGGTGTCGCAGCTGTCCGGCGGTGAGAAGCGGCGGCTGGACTTCGCCACCGCCGTCTACGGGACGCCGGAGCTGATCTTCCTCGACGAGCCCACCACCGGCCTGGACATCCAGTCCCGCGACGCGCTGTGGGACGCCGTCGACCGGCTGCGCGAGGACGGCTCGACCATCGTGCTCACCACGCACTACCTCGAAGAGGCCCAGCAGCGCGCCGACCGCATCGGCCTGATGCACGAGGGCACCTTCCACCGCGAGGGCACCGTCGCCGAACTGACGCGGACGCTGCCCTCGACCATCCACTTCGCACTCCCGCCGCACGCGCCGGCGCCGCCGCTGCAGGCCACCCGCGAGCCGGACGGCCGGTTCCTCATCGAGACCTTCGGCCTGCAGAAGGACCTCCACACCGTGCTCGCCTGGGCGCAGGACCACGCCGTCGAGCTGCGTGGGCTCGAAGCCGGCCCGACCCGCCTCGACGACGTCTTCCGCGCCATCAGCAACTCCTGAGAAAGGGCCTCTCCCATGCTTTCGATCGCTCGCGGCGAGCTGATCCAGATCTTCCGCAACCGGCTGGTCCTGGTCACCGCCCTGCTCCTGCCGGTCGCGTTCAGCGCGTTCCTCATCAGCCGGCACGAGCTGTTCACCAAGGTGGGCAGCCTCGGTTACATCGCGGCGCTGGCCCTGTTCTTCGTGGTGAGCATCGGGCTGTACACGACCTCGGTGACGACGCTCGCGTCCCGCCGCCAGAACCTCTTCCTCAAGCGCCTGCGCTCCACCGCGGCCGGTGACGTCGGCATCCTCGCCGGGCTGCTGGTGCCGATCACCGTGCTCACGCTGGTGCAGGTCACCGTGATCCTGGGGGTGCTGGCCGCGGTCACCGACCGGCCCGCCCACCCGCTCCTGCTGGTGGCGGCGGTCGTCTCGACGATCGTCATGATGCTCGCGCTGGGCCTGGCCACGGCCGGCCTGACCAACTCCCCGGAGCACGCCCAGGTCACCACGCTGCCGGTCACCGTCGGCGTCGTCGCCGTGGCCGGCTGGGTCGGCGCCACCGGCACCGATCAGCTCACGCTGCTCAAGCGCCTGCTCCCCGGCGGCTCGGCCACCGAACTGATCCTCGACGCGTGGAACGGCGGCGTCGCACTGGGCGACTCGCTGATCCTGCTCGCGCCCACGCTGGCCTGGGTGATCGTCGCGATCGCGCTGGCCACCCGCCTCTTCCGCTGGGAGCCGCGCCGGTGACGCCCCGGGCATCCACAGTGGACTGACTCGCCGGGACCGGCTTGGCCTCCTCACCCGGCTGATGGGCCGGTGGCCGTCGATCGGCTTCCTCGACGACCGGAATCAGCGCCGATCGGGAGTTCCGCGGCGTTCCTGGAGTCCTATGAGGACGCTCGCGGTCGCGTCTTCACGGCCGTGGAGCGGGAGACCGCGTGGGCGGCCGGCTTGTGGCCCGCCGTGCACGGCGACCGCTGCGCAGCGAACCCGGCTCACCACTGTTCGTGACCCCCGGCCGGCGGAAATCTTGCCGGACCACCCGGAGCCGGGCGCCCGTGGCAAGATCGGCCGGGTGCAGATCGGGATGCTGGGACCGTTCGAGGTGCGCACGGACGATGGCGGCACCGCCGACGTGCCGGGCGCCCGGCTGCGCGGGCTGCTGATCGCCCTCGCGCTCGAACCGGGGCACGTGGTCTCGAAGACGACACTCGTCGACTGGATCTGGGGCGAGCACCCGCCCGCGGAAGCGGCGAACGCCTTGCAGCGCCTGGTTTCCCGGCTGCGGAAAGCACTGCCGGACGGCTCGGTCGAGGGGCAGCCGGACGGCTACCGGCTGAAGGTGGACCCCGACGCCGTCGACGCCGTCCGGTTCGAGCGCCTGGTCAACCGCGCCCGCACCGAGGACGACCCGCGGCTGCTGCGCGAGGCCGTCGGGTTGTGGCGTGGCGCGGCCATGCAGGACGTCGGTCTCGTGGAGAGCGAGGCCTTCGACGCGGCCGTCACCCGGCTCGAGGCGTTGCGCCTGACCGCCGTGGAGGACCGGTTCGACGCGGAGATCGGCGCCGGCCGCGGCGTCGACCTCGTCGCGGAACTGACCGACCTGGTGGCCGCGCACCCGGTGCGCGAACGGCTCGTCGCCGCGTTGATGCGCGCCCTCGCCGCGGCCGGCCGCGACACCGAAGCCCTGCTCGTCTACCAGCGCACGCGGGAAGCCCTGGCCGACGCGCTGGGCGTCGACCCGTCGCCGGAGCTGGCCGCGGTGCACGTCGCGTTGCTGCGCGGCGAGCTGGCCCGGCGGGAGGAAACCCGGCAGACGAACCTGCGCGCCGAGCTGACCAGCTTCGTCGGCAAGGACGCCGACGTGGCGACGGTCCGCGACCTCGTCGCCGCGCACCGGCTCGTCACCCTGATCGGGCCCGGTGGTTCGGGAAAGACCCGGCTGGCCACGGAAACCGCCCGCACGCTGCTCGGCGGCTTCCCGGACGGCGCTTGGGTGGTGGAACTCGCGGCCCTCGGCGCGAACGGCGATGTCGCCCAGGCGACGCTGTCGGCGCTGCGGCTGCGGGACGCGCTGCTCGCCGAGGCGACGGACGCGGAAGCGACGGACCGGGTCGTCGCCGCGGTCCGCGACCGGGACGTGCTGCTGGTCCTGGACAACTGCGAGCACGTGATCGAGTCGGCGGCGGCGTTCGCCCACCGCGTGCTCGGCGAGTGCCGCCGGCTCCGGATCCTCGCGACGAGCCGGGAACCCCTCGGCATCACCGGCGAGGCGCTCTGGCAGGTCGTGCCGCTGGTCCTGCCCGCGGCCGACGCCGGACCCGGCGAGATCGAGGCCGCGCCGGCCGTCCGGCTGCTGCGGGACCGGGCCGGCGCGGTGCGCACGGACCTCGCGGCCGACGCCGCCACGGCGTCGACGCTGGCCCGCATCTGCCGGGCGCTGGACGGGATGCCGCTGGCCATCGAGCTCGCCGCAGCCCGGCTGCGCACCATGTCCCCCGGCCAGCTCGCCCACCGGCTCGACGACCGGTTCCGCCTGTTGACCGGCGGCAGCCGTACCGCGCTGCCGCGGCACCGCACGCTGCGCGCGATGGTCGACTGGAGCTGGGAGCTGCTGACCGACGCCGAACGCACGGTCCTGCGCCGGCTCGCGGTGTTCTCCGGCGGGGCGAGCCTGGACGCGGCCGAGCGCGTCTGCGCCGGTGCCGCCGTCGAGGCGTGGCAGGTGCTGGAGCTGCTGACCGCGTTGACAGAGAAGTCGCTGGTGGTCACGGGAAACGACGCGGCGCCGCGTTACCGGATGCTCGGCACGATCAAGGAGTACGCCGCCGAGCGGCTCGCCGAGGCGGGGGAGGCGGAGCAGGCGCGGCACGCGCACCTCGCGTACTTCACCGAGCTCGCCGAAACCGCGGAGCCGCACCTGCGCCGCGTCGAGCAGCTGGACTGGCTGGCCACGCTCGCGGCCGAGCACGACAACATCGGGGCCGCGATGCGCGGCGCGCTCGCGGCCGGCGAGGCCCAAGGCGCGATGCGGCTCGCGGCGGGCGCCGCCTGGTACTGGTGGCTCGGCGGGCACAAGGCCGAGAGCAACGAGCTGATCATGGCGGCCACCGCCGTACCCGGCGAGGTGACCGACGACGTCCGCGCCACGGTGTACGGCTACGCCACGATGTTCCTGAGCTCCGGGCGGGGCGGGGACCAGTACCGGGCCGAGGAGTGGATCCACAAGGCGTACGCGTTCACTCAGCGCAGCCCGCGGCACCACCCGATCTGGGGTGTCGTCGGCGCGCTGGAACGGCTGCTGCAGGCGCCGGAGGAGCCCCTGCCCGCGTGGGAACCGCTGCTCGCCGACGAAGATCCGTGGGTCCGCGCGCTCGCCCGGCTGCACCTGGGCAAGATGCGGATCGAGCTCGGCCGGGAAGGGCGGGCCGCGGACGAGTACCTCGAGCTGGCGCTGGCCGAGTTCCGCGCGCTCGGCGAACGGTGGGGGACCGCGTTCGCCCTGATGGAGCTGGCGAACCGGATCGCCACCCGCGGCGAGTTCGCGCGGGCGTGCGAGCACTACGAAGCCGCGATCGCCGTCGTCACCGAGGTCGGCGCGCTCGACGACGTCGTGCCGATGCGGTCGCGGCAGGCCCAGCTGTACTGGCTCTCGGGCGACGCGGAGGCGAGCGCGGCGGCCATGGCGGAGGCGCAGCGGCACGCGGAACGCGTCGCCTGGCCGAGCGCGCTGGCCGAGCTGGCCCTGGCGAAGGCGGAGCTCGCCCGCTGGAGCGGCGACACCGAGCAGGCCCGCCGCCAGCTCGACGCCGCGACGGCGTTGCTGGGCGAGGCCGCCGAGCTGCCCGGCGTCCGCGCGATGACGCGGGACCTGCTGGGCTACCTCGCCGACGACGTCGCCGAGTCCCGCGACCACCGCGCCGCGGCCCTGCGCGCGGCGACCGAGGCGGGACACCCGCTGACGATCGCCCAGGTCCTCGTCGGGTTCGCGGACGTGGCCCTGCGTGAAGACCGCCCCGCGCAGGCCGCGCGGCTGCTCACGGCGAGCGCCGGCTTGCGCGGCCTGGCGGACTGTTCCCACCCGGACGTGGCCCGGCTCGAGCAGGCCGCACGAGACCGCCTCGGCGGCGAGGGGTTCGCCGAGGCGGTTCGCGAGGGCACGGAAACGGCGTGGAGCGAGCTGGTCAAGCCCTCGTGAGTGGTCAGGGCGGTTCTAACCGCCCTGACCACTCACGACCACCGGCACCGAGGTCCAGGCGAGGTGGTCACGCCCGCTTCTTGAACGTCGCCCGCGCCCAGAGGTAGCCGACCGCCGCGATTCCGGCGCACCAGGCCAGGGCCGGGATCACGTCGGCCGCGGCCGGGGCGCCGTTGAGCAGGCCGCGCAGGGTTTCGATGATCGGCGTGAACGGCTGGTACTCCGCGAACTGCCGCAGGCCCGGGCCCATCTTCTCGGCCGGGACGATCGCGCTGCTGAAGAACGGCAGCATGACCAGCGGCACGGTGGCCAGCCCGGCCGTTTCCGGGGATTTCGCCGCCAGGCCCAGCGCGACGGTGAACCAGCCGGCCGCGACCCCCAGCAGCACGACGATCCCGGCCACGCCGAGCCAGCCGAGCAGGCTCGCCGACGTGCGGAACCCCAGCAGGAACGCCACCCCGACGAGCGCCGCGATGGCGACCAGGTTCGTCAGCAGGCTGGCGACGACGTGCCCGGTCAGCACCGCGCCGCGGGAGACGTCCATGACCTTGAAGCGGTTGATGATGCCCTTCGTCATGTCGGAGTTCACCGACGTCGCGGTCGCGCCCAGGCCGTAGCAGACGGCCAGCAGCATCAGCCCCGGCGTCGCGTAGTCCACGTAGTCGACGCCGACGCTGAACGCGTCGCCGAGCATGTACACGAACATCAGCATGATCACGATCGGCATCAGCACCGCGTTGAACACCGACGTCGGGTTCCGGGCGATGTGCTTGAAGTTGCGGCGCACCATGACCTGCGTGCTCATTTCACGGTCACCTTCGTGTTGTGGCCCGTCAGGGCGAGGAAGACGTCGTCGAGGTCCGGCGTGTGGACGGAGAACCCCTCGGCACCGACCGCGTACTCGTCGAGCCGGTCGAGCAGGGCCCGCAGCGAGTGCGTCCCGCCGTCACTGGGCACCCGCAGGGCCAGGGTTTCGTCGTCACGCGTGGCGCCGGGGAAGATCCGCGCGGCCGCGTCGAGCTCGGCGGCGGTGGTGAACCGGAGCCGGACGTGCGTGCCGGGAAGCCAGTGCTTGAGCTCGTCGGGCGTGCCTTGGGCGACGAGCTTTCCCCGGTCCAGCACCGCGATCCGGTCGGCGAGCCGATCGGCTTCTTCGAGGTACTGCGTGGTGAGGAAGATGGTCACGCCGCCGTCGACCAGCTCGCGGATGATCGTCCACATCGTCCGGCGGCTGCGCGGGTCCAGGCCGGTCGTCGGCTCGTCCAGGAAGATGATCCGCGGGTCGCCGACGAGCGTCATCGCCAGGTCCAGCTTCCGGCGCATGCCGCCGGAGTAGGCCGACGCGAGCTCGCCCGCCGAGTCCGTCAGGTCGAACCGCTCGAGCAGCTCGGTGACGACCCGGCCGTCCGCCCGCTTCAGGTCCACCATCAGCTGCAGGTTCTCCCGGCCCGTCAGCAGCTCGTCCACCGCCGCGAACTGGCCGGTGACGCCGATCTGGGCGCGCACGGCCTTGGCCGCGGTCCCGACGTCGTGCCCGCCGACGCGGACCGTCCCGCCGTCGGCCTTCATCAGCGTGGTCAGCACGTTCACCGTGGTCGTCTTGCCCGCGCCGTTCGGGCCGAGCAGGGAGAAGACCGTGCCTTCGGGGACGTCGAAGCCGACGCCGTCGAGCACGACCTTGTCCTTGAACGCCTTGCGCAGCCCGGAAACCTCGATCGCCGTCACTGGTCCGCTGCCGTCCAGGTCACCGGCAGCTCGTGGACGCCGTAGATGTTCATGTCGGTCCGCAGCTTCACCTCGCCGGCGGGGACGGCGAGCTCCAGCGTCGGGAAGCGGCGCAGCAGCGCCTCGAACCCGGCGCGCATCTCGATCCGGGCCAGCTGCTGGCCGAGGCACTGGTGGACGCCGTGGCCGAAGGACAGGTGCCCGCGGGCCGTGCGGTGGACGTCCAGGACGTCGGGGTTCTCGAAGCGTTTCGGGTCGCGGTTGGCGGCCAGCAGCGAGACGACGACGGTCGACCCCTCGGGGATGGTCTCGCCGCCGAGCTCGATGTCCTCGGTGGCGTAGCGGTAGAAGATGTCGGCGACGGACAGGTAGCGCAGCAGCTCCTCGACGGCCCCGGGCAGCAGCGCCGGGTCGGCGGTCAGCTCGGCCCGCTGCGCGGGGTGCTCCAGCAGCGCGAAAGTGCCCAGCGACAGCATGTTCGCGGTGGTTTCGTGGCCCGCGAGCAGCAGCAGGAAGGCGACGCCGGTCAGTTCCTCGATGCTGAGATCGTCCTGGCCGGCCAGATCGGACAGGATGTCGTCACCGGGCTCGGCGCGTTTGCGCGTGACCAGCTCGGCGAGAAAGGTGTTCAGCGCGATGTAGGCGCCCATCTTCTGTTCGAGCGGCTGCTCCTTGACCATGAACTGGGCCGAGTTCGCCTGGAACTCCGCGCGGTCGGCGTAGGGGACGCCCAGCAGTTCGCAGATCACCAGCGACGGCACCGGGAGAGCGAACTCCGCGACGAGGTCGATCGGCGGCGTCAGCTTCGCCAGCACGTCCAGCTGCCGCTCGACGACGTCGACGATGTGCGCTTCGAGCTGCTTCATCCGCTTGACGGTGAAGGCCCCGGTGAGCCTTTTCCGCAGCCGGCTGTGATCCGGCGGGTCCATCGCGATGAAGACGCCGGGAAGCGGCGGAGACGGCTCGGTGGCGACGGGCATCCCGGGCGTCTCGTACGGCACGTGGAGCACGCCGATGTCCTGCCGCGAGCTGAAGCGCGGATCGGCCATGAGCGTCCGGACGGCGTCGTACCCGGTGACGAGCCAGCCTTCGTGGCCGTCGGGGAAGAGCAGCGGGCTGACGGGCCGCGTCTCCCGCAGCCGGGTGATCTCACGGGGCGGGTCGAAGGGGCCGGCGTCGCGGTCCATGGGCAGGCCTGCGGTCTTGGTCATCGAAGTGCCTTTCGTGGCGGGCTGGTGAAGCCACGATCACGGCCGGAGCTGACACGCACCTGACACCGCCCTGACACGGCTGCGTCAGCCGCGTCCCCGGCCGGTCTCGGGGAGGCGGACCGTGACCAGCAGGCCACCGCCCGCGCGGGGTGTCAGCTCCAGGTGCCCGTCGTGGGCCCGGACGATGCTGTGCACGATCGCCAGCCCGAGGCCGACGCCCGCGTGCTCGTCGGTGCGGGTGCGCTGGGTGCCGCGCTGGAACGGCTCGGTGAGCGTCGGCACCAGGTCCGCGGGTAGCACCCGGCCTGTGTTCTCGACCCGCAGCACACTCGCGTAGCGCTTCGCCTCGGTGCGGACCGTCACGGTGCCGCCGTCGGGGAGGTTGTGGACGATGGCGTTCTGCACGAGGTTCGTCAGCATCCGCAGCAACAGCTCCGCGGAGCCGGCGCTCCGGGTCGGCTCGCCGGTGACGTCGAGCGTGATCCCGCGCTGTTCGGCGAGCGGAAGCAGCGTCTCGGCGGCTTCTTCGGCGATGAGCGAGAGGTCGACGGCCTCGCGGGTGAAGCTCCCGCGCTCGCCGCGGCTGAGCAGCAGGAGGGCCTCGGTGAGGTCGATCGCCCGCGCGTTGACGGCGTGGAGGCGTTCGACGAGCTCGCTCCGGTCCCGGGTGGGGTCGGTGCGGGCGACGTCGAGGAGCGTCTTCGAGATCGCCAGCGGGGTGCGCAGCTCGTGGGAGGCGTTGGCGGCGAACCGCCGCTGCTCGGCGACGTGGGATTCGAGCTGTCCGAGCATGACGTCGACGACGTCGGCGAGGTCGCGGAACTCGTCTTTGGGGCCTTCCAGGCGGATCCGGTGCGAGAGCGAGCCCCGCGAGGCCAGCCGCGCCGCGTCCGCGATCCGGCTGAGCGGCGCGAGCATCCGGCCGGCGAGCACCCACCCGCCGACGAGCCCGACCACGACCAGGACGCCCATCGCGGTGGCCGCGGCGGGGAAGAAGACGCGCACGAGGAGGTAGCGGTTGGGGGCGATGCCGAGCAGGCCCCGGTCGTTGTCGGGGACGTAGCGCAGCAGGAACACCCACACCACGACCAGCAGGACGGCGCCGGTGAGCAGGAGGAGCCCGGCGTAGCTGAGGGTGAGCTTCAGGCGGGCGCTCGGTCCCGGACGCCTAGCCGGCACGCGCACTCAGCGGGCCGCCCACCAGCGCCGTGACGCCAACGCGGCCAGCCCCGCGCCGGCCGCGTTGAGCAGCACATCGTCCACAGAGGACACCCGATCCAGCCGCAGGACGTACTGCGCGGTCTCGAGCAGGATCGACAGCCCCGCCGCGAGCGCCAGGACCCGCGGCACCGACGTCGCGAACCGCACCGGGACGAAGAACCCCAGCGCCGCGAACACGAGCAGGTTGCCGGCGATCTGGCTCACCGGCATCGTGAGCAGGTCGCGCAGCGGCACCAGGCTCACCCGCCCGGGCACGGTGCCGGCGTGACTGCCCGGCAGCATGATCAGCCACACCCACGGCACCGTCCCGTACCCGATGGCGACCTCGGCCAGCGCCATCCGCCACGCCCTGCGGCGGGCCGACACCCACACGTCCAGTGCGGCCAAGGGTAGTGCGGCCACCGTGATGACGGCGACGCCGGTGAACGTCCCGGTCCAGCCGTGCCACCCGTCGAGCACACGGCCTCCGTTCGCTGTGGTCCACGCGCCCACTGAAGCCGCGGGACCGTTGCGAGGGGGTACGCGGATTCCGATACGCCCGAGATAGGCCCGGGCTGCTAGCGCGTCTCGGCGATCGAGGCCGGGCATGCGCTCGGAAACATCCGCGTAGAGCACCTCGACGATCTCCTTCCCGAGATCGATGGTGCTGAGCGTGATCGCGCGCCGGTCCTGCGAGCGGGTCTGCTGCATGGGCTCGCGGCGCTCCATCCGGTCCACGAGGCCGCTGAGGGCGTTCTTGGCCATGCCGAGCTCCTACGCGAGCTCGGGCTGCTGGCTTTTCGCGACAACCTGTCGTAATCTTTACGACAGGTTGTCGCATCAAAGAAGCACCGAACGGAGAGGGACCCCCATGAACGCGCTCAGCGACCGCGCCGAACTCGTCGAGCTGCTCGGCCACTACGCCGACATCGCCGACCTGAAGGAGTTCACCGAGCTGCCCGGCCGTGTCTTCACCGATCCGGTGACGCTCGACTTCGGGTCGGTCGCCGACATTCCGCCGATGACCGTGCCGCTCGCCGACTACGTCGAGAACCTCCGCGGTGCCTTCGCCTTCTACACGGCGACGCACCACGCCATCACCGGGCACGTCGTCGACGTCGACGGCGACCGGGCGAAGATCCACGCGCACGTCCGCGCCGACCACTGGGTCTCGGACGAGCTAGCCGGCGGGGGGCCGAACCACTGGCTGGTGGTCGGCTTCTACGACAACGAGGCGGTCCGGACGGCGGCCGGCTGGCGCCTCGACCGCGTCAAGCTCACCTCGGCGCACCAGGACAACCCGCACCTGTCGAGCGTCGCACTGGCCGCGGCGCGGGCGAGCTGACGCGCGGCGATGGGAAGATGATCCGATGCCACGGATCCGCGGAGCCAGCATCGAGGAGCACCACGAGGTGGTGTGGGCCGAGCTCGCCGCGGCGACGCGGCAGCTGCTGCTCGAACGCGACTACGACTCGATCACCATGGGCCACATCGCGGCCCGGGCGGGGCTCGCGCGCAACACCCTCTACAACTACGCCCGCGACAAGAGCGCGCTGGTCCTGGCGCTGACGCAGCGGCTGGCCCAGCCGGCGGTCGAGCGGGTGGCCGCGATCGCCGCGCGGTCCGCGGACCCGGCCGCGCAGCGGCTGCGCGAGATCGTCGTCGCCGTCCTGGACGCGTTCACCGACCAGGTCGTGCAGCTGATGTTCCGGCCGGGCGCCGGCCTGCCGTTCGCCGGGACGCCGAAGGGCCCGGACAGCCCGTTCCACGCGATCGTCGTCGCGGTGGAGAACGTCGTCCGGGCCGGCATCGAGCGTGGGGAGTTCCGCGACGTCGGTGACGTCCAGCTGGCGGTGGAGCTGCTGTCCGGGGTCATGCGCTCGGGCGCCGAACGCATCGGCCGGGACCCGGCCGCCTTCGCGGCCACCGACCGCGCGGCGCGGGAGATCATCCTCGCGTCGCTGGCCCGCCGCCCGGATCAGGGCGACGGCGGCTGACGGGCCCCGTCAGCCGCCGTCCCGCTCAGCAGGGGCCGGCCACGCCGTCGAAGGAGGCGCAGTCGTCCTGGTCCCACGGCGTCGACTGCCACTGCTGCGCGGTGAGCGTGCGCGACGTGTCGCCGGCGACGAAGCTCCACGGGCCGTAGTAGGCGTTGCTGAACCAGTAGTTGCCCTGGTCGTGCGTGATCGCGTCCTGCACGACGGTGCCGCGGTAGGGCGACCAGTCCGGATAGGTGCCGTAGTTGGCCAGCAGCGCCATCCGGCCGCACAGCGCGCTGGTGCAGCCGATGTGGGCGGGGTCGATCCGGAACGTGTTGTCGTGCACCTCGACCAGCTGCGTCTTCCACCGGCAGTCGTCGTAGAGCGGCCGGGTGGCGATCGCCGGGGCCGAGCACGACGTCCGGTCGGGGACCAGCTTGGTGCAGGTGTTGCTGGAGGTGTTGGCGGGGCTGTTGCAGAACCGGTCGGCGTTCTCCCACGCGGTGATCCCGGACCAGTTGTCCTCGAAGGTGTTGTCGTAGATGTCGATCAGGTGGGTCCGGGCCGGCACCCGGCGGTCGCCGCCCGACTCCGAGATGTACACGCTGGCCACGGGGAAGTTGTCGCCGCGATCGGCTTTGTACTTGCCGGAAACGAGGGCGTTGCGCCGCAGGGTGTTGTCGCGGAAGACGAGGTTGTAGCTGATCTCGTAGAACAGGCCTTCGGCCTCGTTGCCCTCGATGAGGTTGTGTTCGATGAGGAAGTCGTTGTTGTTGGTGTCGGCCCACAGGCCGGCGCCGTGGTTGTCGTGGACCCAGTTCCCGCGGATGTCGGCCCGGTTGACGGACCAGAACTTGATCCCGCCACTGCACCCGCAGCCGGGAACGCGGGTTTCCCAGTCGTCGGTGTTGTTCCCGGCGATTTCATTGCCTTCGACGACCAGTCCGGTGATCGTGTTGTCCGAGCGGTAGGCGTTCATGCCGTACTGCCCGTTGTTCCGCAGGCAACTGTGCCGCACCACTTGCCGCGCGCCGGCCATCAACCCGGCGCCGGCGTTGTTCTGCAGCGTGGAGTTTTCGATGGTCCAGTGTTCCCCGGAATCGTGGTTGACGACGCCCTGGTCCTGCGGCGGGACGAAGTTCTGCACGGTCAGGCCGCGGATGACGACGTCCTTGGCCTGCTGGGTGAACGCGGCCAGGTTGATCCGCTGCCCGTCGAGCACCGCGCCGGGCGCGCCGAGGTAGACGTCCCCGTCTTTCGGGATGACCTGGCCGAACGGATCCGACGCGAGCGTGTGCGTTCCCGGCGCGAGCCAGAAAGTGGTGCCGGCCGGGGAATCCTGCGTTTTGTGGTACAGGTCGGCGGAAACGGCGGGGTCGATTACCACGGCCCCGGCGGGCGCGGTGGTGTTGGCGACCGGCTGGTGGTCGCACACCGGCCCCGGCGTCGGCGACTTCGCCGCGGTGGCGGCGGTGGGGGGAATCAACAGGACGGCCAGTACTGCGGCAGCTAAAACGGGACCGATGCGGGACATGCGGACGAATCTACGGAGTGTGCCCGGAAATGAGCATAGACCACCCGTGTTGACTTCGCCGCTTTCGAGTGTACGTAGTGACGGAATTCGGCGTGATCAATTCACGTCCATTAGGCAAGGGCAGGTGAAATGCCGGGGTAATCGCCCGGAATTTCCTCGGTGGGCGGGTTGCCGGACTCCTGTGTGGGGAAAAATGCGGTGGCGGCGCCCCGCCGGGCGCGCGTCCGGGAACTTCCCCGAAGAAATCCTGGCGGGGTTGTCGGATCGGGTCGGTGGCGTTCGTGGCAGGGGTGAGGCCGCCCACGAGGGGCGGCGCCGAGGTGAGGAACCACCACCATGAAGCTGACGACCATCACCCAGATCACCCTCGACGGCGTGGTGCAGGGCAACGGCGGCGCGTCGGACGAGGACCGCCGCAACGGGTTCGAGCGCGGCGGGTGGGCCCTGGGCGCGGGTGACGACGAGACCCGGGCGTTCATCACGCGGACCTACCAGCGCGCCGGGGCGTTCCTGTTCGGCCGCCGGACCTACGAGCTGTTCGCCGGCTCCTGGGGAGCGGTCGACGGGATGCGCGCCCACCCCGTCGGCGTGGCGTTGGCCGAGGCCCCCAAGTACGTCGCTTCGGCCACGCTCACCGCGCCGGGCTGGGCGGACACGACCGTGCTCGACGGTGACCTGGAGGCGGCCGTCCGCGAGCTGAAGGCCAAGCCGGGGGACGACCTGCAGGTGCACGGCAGTGGCACCCTGGTCCGGTGGCTGCTGGCGCACGACCTGGTCGACGAGCTGACGCTGATCGTCGTGCCCGTGGTCGTCGGCCAGGGCAAGCGGTTGTTCCCGGAGACCGGCCCGGACCTCGCGCTCGAGGTGGTCGAGTCGCGAGTGGACACCAACGGCGTGACGATCCAGGTCCTGCGGCCGGCCGGACGCCCGCGGTACGCCACCGGCTCGAAGGCCTGACCGCCGGACCACACTGTCTCGACCCCGCAGGAGAGGAGCTTCGGATGCAGTACCTGGTTTCCGTCATCGACGACAAGGACGATCCCGGCCGCACGGACCGGCAGCCCGCCATCAGCGCGTTCAACGAACGCCTGATCGCCGAGGGCTACTGGGTCTTCGCGGGCGGGCTCGCGGACACCGACACGGCCACCGTCGTCGACAGCCGCGGCGAGCAGGCGGTGTTCAGCGACGGCCCGTTCGTGGAGTCGAAGGAGTACCTCGCCGGCGTCTGGGTGTGGGAGGCCCCCGACCTGGACGTGGCGCTCAAGCTCGCCACGGAGGCGTCGAAGGCGTGTGACCGCAAGATCGAGGTGCGGCCGTTCCGATGAGCGACGTCGAGGAGGCGATCACCCGGGTGCACCGCGCGGAGTGGGCCCGGGTGGTCGCCGCGCTGACCAGGCGTTTCGGTGACCTCGACGTCGCCGAGGAGGCCGCGGCCGAGGCGTTCGCGACCGCCGTCGAGCGGTGGCCGGCCGACGGCGTGCCGCCCAACCCCGGCGCCTGGCTGACCACCACCGCCCAGCGCAAGGCCATCGACCGGATCCGGCGCGAGAACAAGCGTGACGACAAGCACAAGGAGGCCCAGATGGTGCAAGACGACGCCCCACCCGAGCCTCTCGGTGCCATCGACGACGACCGGCTCCGGCTGATCTTCACCTGCTGCCACCCGGCGCTGGCGATGGAGACCCGGATGGCGCTGACGCTGCGGATGGTCGGCGGCCTGACCATGCCGGAGATCGCCCGCGCCTTCCTGGTGGCCGAGCCCACCATGGGGCAGCGGATCACCCGCGCGAAGGCCAAGATCAAGGCGGCCCGCATCCCCTACCGGGTGCCCGCGGCCGAGGACCTCCCGGCCCGCGTCTCCGGCGTGCTCGCCGTTCTGTTCCTCGTCTTCAACGAGGGTTACCTGGCCACCGGCCCCGACACCGATCCGGTGCGGCACGACCTGACGGCCGAGGCGATCCGGCTCGCCCGGCTGATCCGCGCGCTCCTGCCGGCCGACGGCGAGGTGGCCGGCCTGCTGGCGCTGATGCTGCTCACCGAGGCCCGCCGCCCTGCCCGCGTCTCGGCGAGCGGCGAGCTGGTCGCGCTCGCCGAGCAGGACCGCGGGGCCTGGGACGCGGTGCTGATCGCCGAGGGGCACGGGCTGGTGCGCGAACGCCTCGCCGCGGCCGCCGCCGGGGTGGCTCCGGGGCGCTACCAGATCCTCGCCGCGATCAACGCCGTGCACACCTCCGCCCGCGACATGCGCGACACCGACTGGTCGCAGGTCCTGGCCCTCTACGACCGGCTCGTCCGCCTCGACCCGTCGCCGATCGTCGCCCTCAACCGGGCCATCGCCGTCGCCGAGCTGGACGGCCCGGAGGTGGCTCTCGCGGCCGTCGACCGCCTGGCGGACGAGCTGGCCGGCTACCACGCCTACCACGTGACCCGCGCCGACCTGCTGCGCCGGCTGGGCCGCGGCGGGCCGGCGCGCGAGGCGTACGACAGGGCCATCGGGCTGGCGGGCAACACCGCCGAGACCGCCTACCTGACCCGCCGCCGCGACCAGCTGGGATAGCCCGGATCCGGCCCGGTACGCTGCCGCGGCCGAGCACACGGACCGACGGGGGACGACGAGCCATGGACATCGCATCCGACGTCGGCCGGGTCCGCGTCCACGAGCCCGTGCCCGCCGTGCCGTCGGGGGCCGAACCGCTGTTCCCCGGGTACGTCCGGCAGCTGACCAACGCGACCACGGTCCGCATGGGGCTCAGCGGCGCGCTCCTCCTCTTCGGCGTCCTGCTCGCGCTGGTCGAACGGCCGGGGAGCGCCCTGCCGTACTACTACTTCGCCGTCTTCGGCGGCTCGCTGGCGCTGTGGAGCTACGTCCTGAGCGTCTACCAGCGGGTCCGGCGCCTGTTCGGGGAGCCGTACCACCGGCTCGACGTCGCCCCGGACGGGTTGCTCGCGAAGGGATCGCGGGTGTTCGTGCGGCTGCCGGACGGGCGGTGGCTGCGGTCCCGGCTCCCCGGCGGGGCGCGGGTGCAGCTGGCCGGCGAGCGACGGCTGTGGGTGCTCGGCGGCGGCCGGCGGGTGTTCGTCCGCCTGCCGGGCGCGATGTGGTTGCGGGCCGGGCGGATCGAAGACACCGCGACATCCGGGGCGACGCCCGTGGAGCCCGTCTCACGCCACCCGACGCCGCCGCGGCACGATCCGGTGCTGGCCGCGCACCGGGCGGCCAGGATCCGGCGGACGGTCGTCTCCGCGAGCACGTTCCTGGTGCTGGGCGCGGCGGGTTTCGTCGCCGTGGCGACCGTCCGGTTCGAGCCCGACGGCATCACCGGCCCGGCCGCGCTGGGCGGCATCGCCGGCGGCAGCGCGGTGCTGGTGCTGCTGGGGTTGCTGATGGTCGCCGGTGTCCTGCGGATCCGCCGGCCGATCACCGAGGACGTCTGGGTGGAGCTGCGGGTCGCGCTCGACACGCCGTTCGCGCCGCGCGTCCGCGGTGTGGCCAAGCTGACCGGCTGGGCGCTGCACCCGGACGGCCGGCAGACGCGGTTCCGCCTGTTCGCCGACACCTCACTGGCCGCGAACGTGGCGATGACCGGGCAGCTGTGGTTGCTGGGTTACCCGCAGCCGGCCAAGCCGGCGACGGCCGGCGTGCCGGGCTACCCCTGCGCGGGCAGCTTCCGGATCGGCTGAGCCGCACCCGAGTGCGGTGCGCACGACGGTGGCCGCGCAGGCTAGTTTGCCAGGATGAGTCTCCTCGATGACGTGGCCGAGCGCGACGGCTGGCGGTGCTGGGTGTGCGACGAGCCGGTCGACCCCGACATGTCGGTGAACGACCCGCGGGGACCCAGCGTCGACAGCCGGACCGCCGACCGCAAGGCCAAGATCGCCGAGCGGCTCGCGCACCGCGGGTGCAACACCCGCAAGGGCGCGGTCAAGGTGGTCATCGCCTGGCCGGATCGCCTGCACGTGGCCGAGCCCGCGCCGCTGATCACCGTGGCCGGGCGGCTGGAGCGCAAGGGCGGCCGCGAGATGGTGGCCCGCTGCCCGACGAAACAGGACGCGCAAGAGGCGGCGGACTGGCTCGTGGACCGGTTTTCCCGGCTGGTGCCGGACCTGCCGGTGACGGCGAACATCGAGCCGGGCGGCGGTCAGTTCCTCGTCATCCTGGCCACCGGCCGCCGTCGCTGACCAGGAGTCCCTTTCCCGTCGACGCTAGTCCGTGCCGCGCGGTGCCAGCCGTTCGGTGATCCGGTCGAACAGCTCGGTCAGCGGCTCGCTGGCGTACCGGCCGAACTCGCTCAGCCCGTAGGTGACCTGGGGCGGTGTCGTCGGCTCGACCTTCCGCCAGACCAGGCCGTCCTGGACCAGGGTGCGCAGGGTCTGGGAAAGCATCTTCTCGCTGATGCCCTGGATGCTCTCGCGCAGCTCGTAGAACCGAAGGTCGTTGCTGCGCAAGCAGATCAGCACCCAGATGCCCCACCTGCTGGTGACGTGGTCGACCACGTCACGCGCCAGGCAGTCGGTGTGAAACACCTCATACCGCTTGCCCGCCTCGGCGGGGGTGAGCTGCGCGCCTCCGGTCATGTCCGGAGCTTACCTCCAGGTATGTCCTTACCAAAAGTTAGCCCGGCTCCTAGCGTTCGGCCGTAGAAGACGTCGAACCGAGGAGCTGAAGATGATCGTGGTGACCGGAGCCACCGGGAACGTGGGCAAGCCGCTGACGCGGGCGCTGATCGAGGCGGGCGAGCAGGTGACGGCGGTGTCGCGGCACGCGGCGCCGGCGCCGGCCGGCGGCCGGCACGTGGTGGCCGACCTGGCCGATCCGGCCGGCCTCGAGCCCGCGCTGGCCGGGGCGAAGGCGTTGTTCCTGCTGCTGTCCGGCGACCTGCACGCCACCGGAGCGAGCCCCGCCGACGTCATCCACCAGGCCGTGGCCGGTGGGGTCCGGCGGATCGTCCTGCTCTCCTCGCTGGGCGTGGCGACCAGGCCGTTCGGTGCGACGCGGATCGCGTTGCGCGCGGTGGAGGACGTGCTGCGGGAGTCCGATGTGGACTGGACTGTGCTGCGGCCGGGCGGGTTCGCCTCGAACGCCTTGTGGTGGGCCGAGTCCGTCCGCGAGCGACGGGTCGTTGCCGCGCCCTTCGGTGACGTCGGGGTGCCGATCATCGACCCGGCGGACATCGCCGAGGTCGCGGCGGCCTGCCTGCTGGACGACCGGCACACCGGCGGCGTGTACGCGCTGACCGGCCCGGAGGTGATCACGCCGCGCGGGCAGGCGGAAGCGATCGCCACCGCGTTGGGCTCGCCGGTGCGGTTCCACGAGCTGACCCGGGCGGAGGCGAAGGCCGGGATGGCCCGGAGCATGCCGGCGGAGCTCGCCGACGACACGCTGGACATCCTCGGTGCCCCGAACCCGGACGAGCTGCGTGTCAGCCCGGAGGTCCAGCGGGTCCTCGGCCGCGCCCCGCGCCCGTTCGCCGGCTGGGCCGCGCGCAACATCGCCGCGTTCCGCTGAGTTCCCGCCCGTGGTGCCGCCCTTTGTGCTGCCCCTTGGACGGGCTGCCACACCGGCTGATCCGGTGATGCTTTCCGGTGCGAAGCCCTGTCCACCAGGAACGGCGAAAGGTCTCACCATGCGCGGATTCAGCCGAGTGATCGTGGCGCTTGCCGGGGCGCTGGCGTTGACGGCCGGCGTCACCCTCCCGGCGAGCGCCACCGACAGCCGCCCCATCCACAGCTTGGCCGTCTCGCCCGCCAAGTGCGTCGGCCTGGCCGACAACGGCAGCGCCGCCAACGGGACGCGGCTGGTCCTGTGGGACTGCCACCTCAACCCCGACCAGTACTGGTTCTGGGGCGGTAACCCGTTGTTGCGCAGCACGCCGTCCGGCAAGTGCGTCGGCCTGGCGAACAACGGCAGCACGGCGAACGGGACCGAGCTGGTTTTGTGGGACTGCCACGGGAATCCCGACCAGCAGTGGAGCTGGGTCGACGTGCCGGCCGGCGGGTGGGCGTTGAAGAACACGCCCTCCGGCAAGTGCGTCGGCCTGGCCGACAACGGCAGCACCGCGAACGGGACCCGGCTGGTGCTGTGGGACTGCCACTACCACGTAGACCAGAGGTGGAACTGACGCAGCCGCCGGCCGCTCCCGTTGCCGTGAGTGGAAAACTGCTGCCCAGGTGGTGGTTTCCCGCACGAGCGAGGGGAGCGGACGGAGTGGCACGTCTACATGTCGGCTGCGCGATGTGGACCCACAAGGCGTGGCCCGGCCGGTTCGTCCCGCAGGCGCTGCCGGCCGGCGAGCGCCTGCGGGCCTACGCCGGCTGGTGCAACGCGGTCGAAGGCAACACGACCTTCTACGCGACGCCCGCCCGCAACACCGTCGCGACGTGGGCGGAGCAGACCGATCCCGGCTTCCGGTTCGTGCTCAAGCTGCCCAAGGTCGTCACGCACGAGCGCCGGTTCGCCGGGGTCGAGACCGAGATGCGGGCGTTCCTCGACGCGATCGAACCCCTCGGCGACCGGGCGGTCCTGTGGACCCAGCTGCCGGGCTCGTTCGGCCCCGCGGACGTCGACGCCCTGGTCCGCTTCCTGCGCCGGCTCCCCGCCGACCGCCGGCGCGCGGTGGAGGTGCGGCACCCGGGGTTCTTCACCGACGCCGCCTCGACGTCGCTGCTGGAGGGGGCGCTGGCCGCCGCGGACGCCGAGTGGGTGCCGTTCGACACGACGGTCTTCTTCGGGACCCCGCCGACCAGCGAGGCCGAGCAGGAAGCCTGGACCAAGAAGCCGCGGCTCCCACGGCGGACGCGCGCCCTGACCGACCAGCCGGTGGTCCGCTACCTGGGCCGCGACTCGGTCGAGGAGACGGTCGAGGGCTGGCAGCCGTGGGCCGAGGTGGTCGCCGGCTGGCTGCGCGAAGGCCGGTCACCGACGGTCTTCCTGCACACCCCCGACAACAACGACGCACCGGCACTGGCCCGCCACTTCCACGACGACGTCCGAGCACTGGTGCCCACCCTCGAACCACTGCCCGAACCGGAGCCGATCGAGCCCGCGACCCTGTTCTGAGCGACGTCGTCGCACCGATTAGATTCTCGCGCCGCGCCCGTCTATACGTGTGAGATCGACTCACAGGAGGCTGGCTTGACGCGCAAACTGATCTTCGGCATGAACGTGACGGTGGACGGCTACGTCGCCGCGCCCGGCGACGACCTCGGCTGGAGCGGGCCGCCGAGCGACGAGATGTTCCAGTGGTGGCTCGATCAGGAGCTGGCGGGCACGCTGTCGCTGTACGGGCGCGGGCTGTGGGAAGCGATGAGCTCCCACTGGCCGACCGGCGACCAGCAGCCCGGCGTCACCCCGGCGCAGGCCGAGTTCGCGCGGAACTGGCGGGACACGCCGAAGGTGGTGTTCTCCTCGACGATCGACGAGGTCGGCTGGAACACCCGCCTGGTCACCGGCGACGCCGTCGCCGAGATCACCCGGCTCAAGGCCGGGGACGGCGGCCCGATGCGGGTCGGCGGGGCGAGGCTGGCCGGGGCGGCCGTGCGGGCCGGGCTGGTCGACGCCTACGAGATCGTCACCCACCCGGTCCTGGTGGGCGGCGGCACGCCGTTGTTCACGGCGCTGGACAGCTGGGTGAACCTGAACCTCGTGGAGACGCGGACGTTCCCCGGCGGCGTGGTGCTGACCCGGTACGAGACGAGGCGCTGAGGGTCGGGGGCAGGCCCAGCCAGGGCTTGCCGGTGACGTCGAAGCCGGTGAGCTCGGCGATCTTCCCGTCGACGATGTGCAGGACCGCGATGTTGAGCAACCGGTACTCCGGGTCGTCGGGGGTGCGGCGGTACAGCACGGCGGCGGGCATGCGGTTGACCGTCGTGGCGACGCAGCGCCAGTCGTGGCCGGGAAGGAAGAGCCCACCGGCGACCCAGCCGTCCACCGCGTCCCCGGCCCCCACGGTCACGGTGCCCGGATCCGGCAGCATCGCGAAGCGCAGGTCGTCGCGCAGCAGGGCCGTCAGCGCGTCGACGTCGTTGCGCTCGTGGGCGTCGATGTAGGCCTTCACCACGCCGCGCTCGTCCTCCGACAGCTCGTGGGTGGCGGGGCTCCGCCAGTCGAGGCGGCGGCCGGGCAGCTGCTCGCGCATGGTCACGCGCGCCCGTTGCAGCGCGCTGGTCACCGACGCGACGGTCAGCTCGAGGGCGTCGGCGGCCGTCGACGCCGGCCAGCCGAGGACGTCGCGCAGGATGAGCACCGCCCGTTGCCGCGGCGGCAGGTGCTGGACGGCGACGATGAACGCCAGCTCGATCGTCTCCCGCGCCACCACCGATTCCTGCGGGTCCGCGGGGAGCATCCGGTCGGGGTAGGGCTGCAGGTACGGCACCTCGGAGCCGGGGGCCGGCAGCTCCGACGCCACGAGCGTGCGCTTGTCCAGGAAGTCGAGGCAGACGTTCGTCGCGATCCGGTGCAACCAGGTCCGCAGCGCCGCGTGGCCCTTGAACGTCTCCCGCTTGTGCCACGCCCGCAGGAACGTCTCCTGCGTCATGTCCTGGGCGTCCTCATAGTTCGCGAGCATCCGGTAGCAGTGCACCTGCAGCTCACGCCGGTGGCGTTCGGTGACGACCGCGAACCGCGCCGCGTCGCCGGAGCGGACCGCCGCGATGAACGTGGCCTCGTCGGCGTCCGGCGGGCCGGTGTCGGTCATGGTCGTCAGAGTGCCGGCTTGCCCGGCTGGTAGAGCCAGGTGTGGAAGAACGAGCCGAGGTCGCGGCCGGTCAGCCGCTCGACGAACTGGATGAACTGCCGCGTCGAGACGTTGCCGTACCGGTGGGCCGTCGGCCACTGCGTGAGCACCTTGAAGAAGGCGCGGTCGCCGATCTTCATGCGCAGCGCCTGCAGGGCCATCGCGCCGCGGTTGTAGACCAGGTCGTCGAAGATGTGGTCACGCCCCGGGTCGGCGACTTCGCCGCTCCAGTCCTTCTCGTCGGCGTAGGCCTTCGCGAAGGTCTGCTGCACGGGAACCTTGTCGAACTTCTCCTGGTAGAGCCACTCCGAGTAGGTCGCGAAGCCTTCGTTGAGCCAGATGTCCGACCAGTGCACCGGGGTGAGGCTGTCGCCGAACCACTGGTGGCCGAGCTCGTGGGCGAGCAGGTCGCCGTCGACGTCGCTGGTGCTCTGGTCGTAGACCGGGCGGCTCTGCGTCTCGAGGGCGTAGTCGACGCCGACGTCGGCGAGGATGCCGCCGGTCGAGTCGAACGGGTACTGCCCGTACATCGAGGATTCCCACTGGATGACCTGCGCCGTGGTCTGGTTGAACACCTTGCCCTGACCGGGCTTGGTGTCGATCGACTTGCCGATCGCGGTGATGTTCGGCAGGCCGCCGGCCGCGACGCCGCGGGTGACGTCGTAGTCGCCGATCGCGAGCATGCTCAGCTCGCTGGACATCGGCCGGTTCATGGACCAGCGGAAGGTCGTCTGGTGATCGCGGGTGGTGGTGGGCCCGGGTTCGCCGTTGGCCAGCACGGTGAGCCCGGTGGGCACGGTGATGGTCTGCGTGTAGGTCGCTTTGTCGTCGGTGGTGTCGTTCACCGGGTAGTAGGTCGCCGCGCCGATCGGCTGGTTGAGCGCGACCGCGCCGTCCTTGGTGGCGACCCAGCCGGACAGGCCCAGCGCGGGGTCGTCGATCTTCTGCGGGACACCGGCGTAGCTCACCGAGACGACGAACGCGCTGCCCTTCCGCAGGCCGTACGGCGGGGTGATCACCAGCTCCTGGGCACCGCTGCGGGTGAAGGCGGCGTTCCGGCCGTTCACCGAGAGCCTGCTGATCTTCAGCGGTCCCTGGAAGTCCAGGTCGAAGCGGGAGAGGTCCTGGGTGGCGGTGGCGAAGATCGTCGTGGTCGCGTCGATCGCCTGGGTCGCGGGGCTGAACGCCAGCCGGATGTCGTAGTGGCCGACGTCGTAGCCGCCGTTGCCCATGTCGGGGAAGTACGGGTCCCCGGCGCCCGGCGCACCGGGGGAGTACCGCGGCGCTTGTGCGGGCGCCGCCTCCGCCGCCGGGCCCGTCGCGGCCAGCAGGCCGGCGGTCAGCGCGCAGGAGATGATCACCAGGTGGCCACGGCTACGGTTGATGCCTCGCATCGGTCCTCCTCGGCAGTCATCGACGCTGAAGAGTAGGTCCGATCCGACACGCGGATCAACCCTGCCGTGGCGGCCTCGGAGTCCGGTTCGGGCGGTTCCTGACCGGTTGTGCCTACAAAGGACTCCCGAAGCGTTCCGCCTTCGCCCGATAGCGCACCGGCCGGTGCTCAGCGCGCGGGTACCCGGTCCGCCGGCGCCGGTCGCGGCAGGCGGGCACGGGCGGCCAGGCCCAGCAGCACCGCGCCCAGGAACGCTCCCGCCACGCACACGCCCGTCCAGCCCGCCACGACGTACGCCGCGTTGCCGAGGCCGGAGCCCGCCGCGCCCCCGACGAAGTAGGCGATCATGTAGTTCGCCGTGATGCGGCCGTTGCGGCCCGCGGCCAGGCGGTAGATCGTCGCCTGGTTGGTCACCTGCAGGCCTTGCACCCCGACGTCCAGCACCACGATCCCGAGCACCAGCAGGACCACCGACTGGCGGCCCAGCACCAGCAGGCCGAACGAGAGCAGCACACACCCCGCGAACGCCACCCCCGGGCGGCGCCCCAGGTCACGGTCGGAGAAGCGGCCCGCGAAGTTCGCGGCGAGCGCGCCCGCCGCTCCGGCCAGGCCGAAGAGCCCGATCGTGCTCGCGTCGAAGTGGTGGGGCGCGTCCGCGAGCATGAACGCCATCGTCGCCCAGAACAGGCTGAACGTCGCGAAACCGACCGCACCCATCGCCATCCGGTTGCGCAGCACCGGTTCCGCGCGGAACACGCGGTAGATCGACACCAGCAGCGCCGGGTAGCTCAGGCGCTCGCGCGGGCCGTCGGCCGGCAGGCGGCGGGCGAGGACGCACGCGACGAGCGTCACCAGCACGGCGCCGCCCCAGTAGACGATGCGCCAGCCGGCCGCGTCGGCCAGCAGGCCGGCCACCGTGCGAGCCAGCAGGGTGCCGACGAGCATGCCCGTCATCACCGTGCCGACCACGCGGCCGCGTGAGGCGTCGTCGGCCATGGACGCCGCGAACGGCACGATCACCTGAGCTGCGGTGACGCCCAGCCCGATCAGCACGGACGCCCCGATGAGCACCGCGACCGACGGGCTGCTCGCCGCCACGACCATCGCCGCGGCGAGCAGGGCCAGCAGTCCCACCGCCAGCTTGCGGCGGGCCAGCACGTCCGCGAGCGGGACGACCGCGGCCAGGCCGACCGCGAAACCCAGCTGGGACAGGGAGACGGTCAGCCCGGCCGCCGTCGAGCCGACGTGGAACTCCGCCTCCACGATCGGCAGCAGCGGCTGCACGTAGTAGAGGCTCGCGACCGTCACCCCGGTCGCGATCGCCATCACCAGGACGAGCGACCTCGTCGGCGCGGTCCGTTCGCTCGGCATCCCGACCTCTTTCCGTGGTTCGGCACCGGCCGGCGCCGATCAGCGTGGTTTACAGTGCAGCGCACCGAAGCGGGCCGGCGCGAGAGATGCCGCACGCAGGAAGATGTCGTCACCGGAAATGGTGAACTCCGTGAGACAGGCGTCGGTGAACTTGATGACGTGCTCGTCACCGTGCTCGACGGCGGCCGTGCGGAGCGCGTCGATCGACGGCGCCGGTTCCACCGGCACCGCCGCCGGTTCCGGCGTCAGCGCACCGAACCCGGCGAAGATCCCGGCGAAGAACTGCCACAGGTGCCAGGCCGTCGACTCCAGGGCCTCGGCGGTCAGGTCCTTGCTCAGCATCCGCAACGCCGACGGCGCGGTCACCAGGTGGACGAACGGGATCGGCGTGTTGTGGTGCGCGGCGAACGCGCGGGCGCCGATCTGCGTCAACCGGCCGATCTGGTCCGGCCACGACACCGTCGGGCGGAAGCTTTCCACGCCGGCGGCGAACTCGCGGTCGTCCCGCAGCAGGTCGAGCCGGCCCGGGATGCCCTCACGCCGGGACTTGGCCGTCGCGGGGAGCCACGGGATCGTTTCGAGCGCGCCCGGGGCCGTGCGCAGCGGCCGGGCCTGCGCGTAGACACCCGGCAGCTCCTGGTAGCGCGCCGCCCAGTAGCCGAGGCCGTGCGCGATCTCGTCGAGCAGCAACGGGTGTTCGCTGCCGTGCTCGTTCATCGCGCGGACCGCGTGGGCGGTGCGCAGGAACCCGTGGGTGCCGGCCGCGGATATGCCGCGCAGCAGCCGCGGCCACCACGCGTCGACGACGTCACGCCAGTGCGCTTCGGCCAGCTCGCGGGTGAAGAACTCGATCCAGTCCGTCGACCGCTCGATGTCGCCGAGCGCGCAGGCGAGGGAAACCGGATCGCCGTCGATCCGCTGCTTCGCGGGTTCGGGATCGTCCACCCAGGTCAGGTACGTGTCGGTCCAGCCGACGAGCTCCTCGCCGACGTCCATTGTGGACAACACCTCGGCGCCCATCGGCGCGTGGTTGGCGACGAACCCCTTGTACTCGAAGCCCTTCCGCTGTGCGCGGCCGAGCGACTCCAGCAATGGTTCGAGTCCGGCGGGCACGGTGACCTCCTCACTTCCGGGCGCGCAGGCCCAGAATCGTCGGGTTGGCCAGGAACTCCGCCCAGAAGCCGGCGCCGAACTCGGCGACCGCCGCTTCCGGGAGGTCGGGTGCGGTGAACTCCACGGACCGGAAGCCGGCGTCGAGGAACGCGCGCACGATCGGGCTCGCCGACCAGAAGACGGCCTTGAACGAGATCTCCGGCTCGACGTGCGCGGTGACCTCCAGCCGCTTGCCGTCGTCGAACTCCTCCAGCACCCGGTGGGTGAGGCCGTACTTCGTCGCCGGCTCGCGGCTCCAGTCGAAGGCCGGGTTCATCTCGATCCCGACGTACTCGCCCCCGTCGCGGAGGTTTGAGTACGCCGTGGCGGCCATGGCCGTCAGGTCGGCCTGCGTTTCGGCGTAGCACAGCAGCCATACGGCGGTGACGACGTCGAACTCGCCGAGCACACCGGCCGAGCGCGCGTCGCCGACGCTGAACTCGATGCCGCGCGGTTCGGCGTCCTCGGTGCGCCGGGCCGAGGCGACCATCTCCTGGGAGATGTCGACGCCGTGCACGGCCCGCGCGCCGCCGTGGGCCAGCGCGCGGCTGTACCAGCCGGTGCCGCAGGCGAGGTCGAGGACCTCGGCCGCCGCCGCGCCCGCGGGCCGGGTGGCCAGCCGGTGGAAGGTCGCGCCCTCGGGGAAACGGGCCAGCGGCATCTGCTTCTTCAGCCGTTCGTAGGATTGGCCGATCGCGTCGTACTGGGTTTCCATCGCGCCTCCGATCAGGAGAGCCGGGACCGGGCCTCGGCGAGGAGTTCGGGCTTGACGTAGCTCTGCGCGTTGAACAGCGAACGGTTCTCGTCGCGGATCTTGCGCCGGCCGTGCATCACCCGGCTGTTGTCGACGATCGCGACATCGCCGGCGTACCAGTCGATCTCGTCGGTCTCCAGCGCGGTCGCTTCGATGATCTCGCGCATGAGCATGGCGTCGAGCGGGGTGCCGTCCTCGAACTCGATCACCGGCGGCTCGTAGTTGACCGACGGGGTGAGGATGCTGTTGGCGAAGACGGGGCCCTGACCGAACATCGTGGTGTGGGCGGCGTGGGTGAAGTACGTGTAGTGCACCGAGCCGTCCGCCCGGAGCAGGTACTTGACGTCGACGTCGTCGTCGGTGACCGCGAGCAGGTCGTCGAACGTGATCTGTTCGGCGGTCTTCGCGCCGTCGAGCAGGCGGAACACCAGGTTCTTCCACTTGTCCGCCGGCATCGGCCGGGCGAACGAGATCCGCTGTTCCAGGAACCGCTCCTGGGTCCGCGGCGACAGCCGGTCCCAGGTGCGGGCGCCGTCGCAGATCGTGGTCTGCGAACCGATCTTCGCCGGCCGCTCGCAGTAGAACCAGACCAGGTCGGGCACCCACGGCGTGGCCCCGTTTTCGACGTGCAGGCCCTGCGGCACCAGCCCAGCCTCGATCTTCTGGGCCACGCTGCCGCCGGCGAACCGGCGCGCCGGGTCCAGGGTGATCCGCGAGGAGACCCGTTCGACGAGCCCGGAGAACGACTCCGGCGCGGTGTCGAAGCCGCGCAGGACCGCGTAGCCGTGCTCGGACAGCGCGGTCAGCAGCTCGACGCCGTCGACCGCGGTCAACGGGTCGCGGGCGCCGCTCTCGACCACGAGGCCGTGGCCGTCGATGTGGTCGGCCAAGGTGAACTCGGCGAACTCGGACATGCTCACACCTCCACCATGTTGAAGCGGTGCCCCTGCACCGCGGTCCAGATGTCCGTCCGGCGGGGACGTCCCGTGACGGTGAAGAACTCGGCGTGGAACAGCTCGTCGCCGGTGACGAAGGCAGCTTTGGCGACCTGCTCGATCTCGGAGAGGATCTCCGCGTTCACCTCCCGGACCTGCGAAAGCGCTTCCCCGGGCGCCGCGCCGGGCGCGAGCACGAACACCGCGACCAGGCGTTCGAGGTTGTCCCCGAACACGACCGCCGACTCGATGGCCGGCCGGCTCTTGTACTGCGCCTCCACCCATTCCGGGCTGACGTTGCGGCCGTTCGAGGTGATGATGACGTTCTTCAGGCGGCCGGTGATCGTCACGTACCCGTCGTTGTCGAGCAGCGCGATGTCGCCGGTGTGCAGCCACCCGTCGTCGTCCAGCGGCAGGGCGCTCGGGTCGCTCGAACCGAGGTAGCCCGACAGCTGGGACGTGCTCTTGATGAGCAGCTCGCCCGACTCGCCGACCAGGGCCTGGCAGTGGTTCAGCGGCCGGCCGACCGTGCCCAGCTTCACCTGGCCGGGTGCGTTCAGCGTCGCGACGGAACCGTTTTCGCTGAGGCCGTAGGCGACGTACACGGGCAGCCCGCGATCCCACATCGCCCGCAGGACCGTGTCGGAGACCGGCGCGCCGCCGCTGAAGAGCAGCATCGGGTCTTCCCGGCCGTACAACGAAAGGGAAAGCGCGCGTGTACCGGCTTCCCCGGTGCGGTCCACCTTCTGGGCCAGGGACTCCACCAGGGACGGTGGCACCAGTGAGACGGTCGGGCGGACGCGCGGGAGCAGCTCGCGGACCCGCTCCACATCGGATCCCGCCGTGCCGAGGGGCTTGACGTCCTCGGACAGGAACACCACCGTGCCGCCGGCCAGGAAGGTCAGGTACACGGCGAAAACCTGCTCGACGAGCAAGCTCATCGGCACCACCGAGACGTACCGCTGCCAGGCCTCGACGCCGACTCGGGAGCGGACCGAATCGAGCAGGTCGTCGACCGCGCCGCGGCGGAGCATGACGCCCTTGGGCGTCGACGTCGTCCCCGAGGTGTGCACGATCTTGCAGATCGCCTCCTCGGAAAACGTTTCCGCCAGGGCGATGCGCTCGCAGGCGTCCGCCAGTGCCGTGGTATCGGCCTCGGCGGCCACCGGGACGATCTCGCATTTCTGCGGCAGCAGATCCGCGGCCCCGCCCCACGCTTCCAGCTGCCGCGTCCCCTGCTCGTCGACCAGCACGGTGATCGCCGTGCGCAGCAGGTGGCGCGCCTGCTCGCGGGCGAACGCGAGCGGGATCGGGACCGAACTGACCGTCGTGAGCTGGCAGGCGATGTCGGCGATCACGGCCGCGACACCGTTGCCGGTGAGGATGCCGACGGTGCTGTCGTCGTCACCCCGGCCGCGGGCGCGGAGGTCGAGCGCCTCCGCCAGCCGGACGGCCGCCCCGAAGACCGCACCGTAGGTGTAGGTCGTGACCGTGCCGTCGGCGGCGAGCTCCTCGACCGCCACCGCGTCCGCGGCGTCCAGGTCGACCTGCCTCAACCAGCGCATCAAGCTGCTCCTTTCGCGGTGCCGTGCGAAGCGCACAGCAGGATCCCGGTGCGGGGCCGGGTCGAGTAGTAGGTGCCCCAGCGCTCTCGGTCCGTGTCGTGCAGGTCCGAGGGGCAGGCGTTCGCGAGCGTGGTGAACCGCCAGCCGGCGCGGTGGGCGACACCGTGCAGCTGTTCGGTCAGCGTGGCGACGAGGTAGTCGAAGCCGAGCGAGCGCACGATCTCGGGCACGGTGCGCATCAGGAACAGCCCGCACCCGCGCGCGTTCGACACGAGCGGGCCGAGCTCGCACACGCGTTCGCGTGGCGGGACTTCGGCGCTGAGCCGCGCGCAGGCGTCCTGCGCCGGACAGTCGAGGTACTGCTCGGAAAGCAGCGTCCGGCCGCCGGCCGAGGTGATCCCGGCGACGCCGAGGGGTTCGGCCGAGGGACGGACGACGTCACGAGCCGCGACGAAGAAGTCGGGGTGCGGGTCGATGACGGCGCCGTAGACGGCCAGGTACTTGGCCTTGGCCGTGTCGACGCAGACGTCGTAGTACGGATCGTCCGGCCACACGACGCAGGCGTCGGGCACCACGCCGTCGCGCAGGTCGCGCACGACGACGGGACCGACCGGCCGGCGCACCGGATCCACCACGGGAGCGCGCGCAATACTGGGGGAAACCGCCATGCCCGTAAGGGTCACACGACGGCGCGGGAGCAGGCTGCTCCTGGATTGCGGTCACTTCGCGTCAGCGACGCCCCGTTGTGGTCACTCCGCTTCTTCGCCGGTGAAGACACCCTGGCCGCTGCCGAGGACGTTGCCCGGGTCGTAGCGCTGCTTCGCCGACTCCACCAGTGGCCAGGCCTGTCCGAAGTGGACGATCCAGTCGGCCGGGCGCATCGGGACGGAGCCGACGGGGTACTGCACGGCGCCGAGCGACCGGGCGCGGTGGTACAGCTTTTCGTTGGCGGTGACGAGCGCTTCCGCGGCGACCGGGTCCGGCGGCGCGGTCCGGAGCAGGGCGAAGAAGAACGCCGTCGCCCCCCGCGGCATCCGCGGCAGCGGCGCGTCGGTGGTCTTGACGGGGTAGAGCAGGACGACGCCGCTCGGCCCGATGTGGTCCGGGGTCAGCTCGGCGGCGACCTCGGCGACGAACTCGGCCGCCACCTCGTCGGGCAGCAGCAGGTTGAGCCCCGGGTGCGGGTGGAACCAGTCTCCCGAAGCCCGGAACGTCGCCTCGCCGGCCGCCATGCGGTGCAGGAACTCCGAGTAGGTCAGGTCCGTCGTGGTCGCGTCCGCCGGGTCGAAGCCCAGCTCGCCCAGCGCTTTCGCGTCGTCAGGCGGCGTGGCCGCGTCGTAGAAGGCGGCGACGTCGAGCAGGAACCCGCTGCCCTCCGCGCGGGCCTGCACCATGCCTTCGACGTAGGGCCACTGCGTGCTCCCGATCAGGTCCCGCTGCGCCGCGATGAGGGTCGCGGCGTCCGGCACCGCCACCAGGTGCCGCCGGACGCGCTCGGGCGCCGGCACCAGCCGCAGCACCGCGCGCGTGATCACGCCGGACAACCCCAGGCCACCGAGGGTCGCGGCGAACAGCTCGTCGCCGCGGTGGCAGGTGTGCACCTGGCCGTCACCGGTGACGACGTCGAGTTCCAGCACCGAGTCGGTCAGCGGGCCGTGCTGGTGAGCCGTCCCGCCGAAGCCGCCCGCCACGAGCGTGCCACCGACCGAAAGTTCAAGGTAGTTGGGAAGCACGGGCGGCGTCAGGCCGGCCGCGAGCGTCGCCTCGAGAAGAGCCGACCAGCGAGTACCGGCCAACACGGTAACCCGGTCGGCGCCGACCTCAAGGACCCCGGCCAGCGACCGCAGGTCCGCCAGCACGCCTCCCGCGGACTGCGCCTGCCCGAAGGTCGAGTGCCCCTCGCCCCGAGCGACGACCGTCCGCCCGAGAGCGGCAGAGCCGACGATGAGCGCGGCCAGCTCGTCAGGTCCACCCGGTTGCTCCACAAGAGCGGGACGCCGGCTGACCAGGTGCCCGAAGTCATCATCGGGCGGCGTTCCACGACCAGCGTGCGGTGCGGTCATCAGGCATCCTCCGACGATTTCGATTGCCCCTGATCCTGTCTGAACAGCCGCCGGCGCAGTAGTGCATTCTGCACGTTCTGGACAATGGGTTTGACAGGTAGGCCGCCCACAGCCGATGCGGACCCCCGGACGTGACCAGCACCGGACACCGTGCCGCCGGCGCCGGAGTCGGCGCTGAGGCGGGCGTGACCCGCTGGACTCCGCCTCGGGACTCGCTCGCTGTGCCCCAGTGGGGTGACCTGACCTGAACGCTTTGGGCGCGCGTTGGCAAAGACGGGGTGTCAGGGCGAAGCGAAACCCGAGGAGCTTCATGTCGTCAGACGCGGAACTGATCGGCAGGTCGCTGCGCGGGGACACCGATGCCTTCGTGGAAGTGATCAGCCGGCACGAGACCGCGCTCGGGAACTATCTGGCGCGCAGAGTGGGGCGGCAGGCCGCCGAGGACGTGCTCGGCGATGTGTGGGTGGCGGCTTACGAGTCCCGTGCGAACTACGACCGTTCGTATCCCGAAGCCAGGCCCTGGTTGTACGGCGTCGCGCTGAACAGGCTGCGCCGGCACTGGCGGTCCGCGCCGGCCGAGGAGCCGGCGTCGGACCTGACCGGCGTGGCGGGTGACTGGGATCCCTGGCCGGCGGTGGATGCCCGCGTGGACACGCAGGCCCTGCTGAGCAGGGCACTGGCTCGGCTCAAACCGGAAGAGCGGGAAGTGCTGGGCCTGGTCGCCTGGGAGGACCTGACCGTCGCCGAGGCCGGGCGGGTGCTCGACATCCCGGCCGGCACGGCCCGCCGCCTGTTGCACCAGGCACGCAAGGCGTTGCGTGAAGCCCCCGAAGTGATCGCGCTGCTGCAAGTCCCGACAACGTGAAAGACAGCCCATGGATGAAATGGATCTCATGAAGAATCTGCGTGACGTGCCGTCCCCCGGTCCCGAGGCCTATGACCGTGCCCGCGCGGCACTGCGGACGGCGATGGAGGAACCCGTGGCCACGGTCGTGCGGCCGAAGCACTGGTTCTCCTGGCCCAAGGTCGGCGTCGCCGCCGTGGGCGCGGCAGCCGTCGCGGCGGCTGTGGTGATGGGTACGTCAGGCGGCAGCGTCCCGGCCGGCCCGTCCGGCGCCGCCCCGCAGGCGGTCGAGGCGCCGCTGGTGAAGCTGGCCTCCGCGGTCCGGGCGGCCGGCACGCGGCCAGGAGACGCGTCGCTGATCATCAACACGAAGTTCGGGCTGGACGGCAAGCCGGACCTCTACTACACCCTCTACACCGACAAGGGCCGGCAGTTCACGGGCGACTCGGCGAAGACCCTGGCGGACGCGGTCGCCAAGGGCGACGCCGAGCCGGCTACGCCGTACGACGGGAAGGTGATGGCGGCGGCCCGTCTCGCCGCGAACGGCGACGTGGACAAGGCCAGGATCGCGATGATCACCGCGGCCGGCAACGCCCTGGGAATCGGCCTGAGCCCCGCCGAGGCCGACAAGGCCTGGGCGGCCGCCCAAGCGGAGACCGCGGAGGTGTTCCGCAAGATCGGCAAGCCGGTTCCCGCTCCCCGGCCGCGTCCGACGGGCCAGGAGCTGGAAAACCTCATCAACAACCACCTGTGGAGCAACACCCAGCACGCGCTGTTCGCCAACGCCGCCGATGCGGAGGTCCGCGCGGGCGTGCTGAAGCTGTACGCGACCATCCCGGACATGATCGTCGGCAAGACCGACGTCGACGGCCAGGCCGCGCTGACCCTCACCGCGCCTCCCGCCATCCTGGGCGGCAGTGCGGACGTCCTCATCATCAACGCCGACAACGGCCTGCCGATCCGTGAGGAGGTCACCTCGGCGGAATCGTCCAAGCACTACGTGGTGAACTACAAGTCCTTCCGCGTCACCCTCGCCGACGTCGCCGCGGGCAAGATCTGACCCCTCGTACCGAACTGTCCTGGGACGGCCGAGATCATCTCGGCCCTCCCAGGACAGTTCTGTCTGTGCGCCGCCGCCGTTCTGCGTCCGGTAGCACGACTGCTGTGGCCTGCGCGAATCGGAGATAGGGTGGCCGCCCCGAACTCCTCGATCCGCGCCCACTCCTGCGCCACACGGAGCAGAGTGTTCGACGTGGATCAGCCCTGTGGCGAGTCGTTATGCTGACAACACTTCCGGCTCGACGAAGTTCTTGATCTCAGGGTGTCGGACACAGGAGTGTGAACGTCTGGTGACGCGGCTCGTGGAGCGGGACGGAGAGCTGCGCGACCTCAAGCGGTCGTTGGCCGAATTGGCGGCCGGCCGGGGTGGTCTGGCGGTGGTGGAAGCGGGCCCGGGGCTGGGCAAGACCACACTGCTGCGGGAGGTGCGCAGGCTCGCGGCCGGTCAGAGGTGCGCGGTGATGGGGGCGCGCGGTGCGGAGCTGGAACGCCAGTTCGGTTTCGGCGTGGTGCGGCAGCTCTTCGAGCCGGTTCTGCCGAGGGAGCGGGCCGCGCGGGACGAAGTGTTCACGGGTGCGGCCAAAGCCACCGAGCGCCTGTTCGGAGAGACCGGCCAGGAGGACGCGCCCGGCTCGCTCTACCCGTTGCTGAACGGGTTGTACTGGCTGTTGGTCAACCTGGCGGAGCGGGCGCCGTTGGTCGTGCTGGTGGACGACGCGCAGTGGGCCGATCTGCCGTCCTTGCAGTTCCTGGGTTTCCTGGCGCGCCGGCTCGACTCGGCCCGGGCCCTGGTGATCATCGCGATCCGGCCCGCGGAACCCGGCGCCGACGAGTTGATCGACGACATCCTCGCCGCCGGGGAACTGACGTTGCTGCGCCCCAAGAACCTGAGCGGCGTCGCGGTCGCCGAACTGGTGCGGCGGGAGCTGGGCGGGGACGCGCACGACGAGTTCTGCGTCGCCTGTCACGCCGTCACCGCCGGGAACCCGCTGTTCGTCCGGGAACTGTTGCGAGTGCTGGCCGCCGACGGCGTACGGCCGGAGGCGGCCAACGCCGCCTCCGTCGCGGATTCGGGCCCGGACGCGATCCGCTGGTACGTCGCCGGCCGGTTGCGCCGCCAAACACCGGAGGTCCAAGCTGTGGCGCGGGCGGTCGCCGTGCTCGGTGACGACACGCCCGTCGCTGTCGTGGCCGAACAAGCCGGCCTGCCTGGGTCCGGAACCGTGGCGGCCGCGCAGAAGCTCACTCGGTTGGGGATATTCGAGCGTTTCGACCCTCCTGCCTTCGTGCATGCCGTCGTGGGCGATGTCGCGCTCTCGCTGATCCCGGCGGACGACCGCGGCGCGGAACACGAACGGGCGGCGGCGGTGTTGCAGCGAGCGGGAAGACCACTGGTCCAGATCGCCTCGCACCTGCTGCGCACTGCCCCGCGCGGCGTGCACGACCGCGTCACACTGCTGGCCGCGGCGGCCAGGCAGGCGTTCCAGCACGGGTCGCCGGAGGACGCGGCCGTGTTCCTGGAGAGGGCGCGCGCCGAACCGCCGGCACCGGCACTGCGGGCGGAGATCAGCCGGCAGCTGGGCAACTGCCGGGCCCACCACCTGGCCGTCACCGACGCCGAAACCCACCTGCGGGAAGCGCTCACGCTCACCGATGACCGCAGGCAGCGGGCCTTGTGCGCTTACAGCCTCGCCCGGTTCCGCAACGCCAGTGGTGACCCGCACACGGCCATCCCGTTGCTGGTCCAAGCGCTCGACGATCTGGCCGGTGCCGATGCCCCGGACCTCGAGCTGGAGGTCGAGGGCGAACTGGTCGGCATGGCCAGGGCCGATCCGGCCGGCCGCACCCTGCTGCTGCGGCACCTGGAGTCCTTGGAACAGCGAAGCGGCCGCCCAGGCGCGATACCGGACTCGCAGCGGTCGATCGAGGCGATCTTCGCCGGTCGCCCGGTCGCCGAAGCGCTGCGGCTCGCACGCTCGGCGCTCGCCGGTGACGCGCTCACCCCCGAGCGGTGCGCCCTCTGGGCGGCGGTGCACACCCTGTTGGTGGCCGATCAGCTGGACGAAGCCGAACGGCGCATGCAACGAGCGCTGGACACCGCCGTCGAGCGCGGGCTGCTGTTGCCGATGGGCATCATCCGAGGCTACTTGAGCCGGATCGCCTGGGCGCGTGGTGATCTGGCGGAGGCCGTCGAACACGTCGAACTCGGCACCGCGGCGACACCCCGGCCGAACGTCGGGTTGCCGTTGCTGGACGCCACCGCGGTCCACTTGCGAATGGAGGAGGGCCGGCTGCCGGAAGCGCGGCAGATCTTGGAAAGCGGCGAGCTCGCGGGTGGGCGGCAACCGCACGCGTCCACCCTCATGTGGTTGCTGGAGGCCAGAATCCGGCTGCATCTGAGCGAAGGCGACCACGCCGCCGCACTCGCCGACGCGCTGCTGTGCGGACAGTGGTACGAACGTTGGGGTATGAGCCTGATCTGGGACGTGCCGTGGCGGTTGGCGGCCGCGAGAGCCCATCTGCTCGCAGGCAACCGGCAAGAAGCCGGAGCATTCGTCGCCGAGCAACTGCGGCTGGCCCGTGATTTCGCTGTTCCCAGGCACATCGCGATCGCCCTGCGCGCCGCGGCCCAGCTCGCCGCCCCCGCCGAGGCACTGCGGAATCTCGCTGAAGCAGCAGACCTGTTGCGAGAGGGTCCTGGCCGGCTGGAGCTGGCCAGGACCCTCTCGGATCTCGGCGACCTGCAGCTGCGGGGCGGTGATCGAGGCACCGCTCGGGCCACTGTCCGGCGTGCCGCCGAGCTGGCCGTGGAGTGTCACGCCCTCGAACTGGCCGAGCGGTTGAAAGCCGGGCTGGCGCGAGGTGGCGGCCGGCCGCCCAAGCTTCGCATCAACGGCGTGCGCGGGTTGACGCCGTCCGAACGCCGGGTCGCGCGGTTGGCCGCGGACGCGTTGACCAACCGTGAGATCGCCGAGCGTCTGTTCGTCAGCGAGAAGACCGTCGAGGCTCACCTGAGCAGGACGTTTCGCAAACTCGGTGTCCGCTCGCGGACCCAGCTCGTCACCCACTTCGCCGCCGGTTGACCCTGGAGACCGGCCTACCGGTGTCGCTGATCGGGCGCTTCTCCCGGGAGGGGTGCCAGCACTCCGGATATGACCCGCCATCGCCGCGCCATGTCCAGGATCGTCTCACCCTCCGGGCGCGAGAAGATGACTCCTTCTCCGTTTTCGTCCTTGTCCCCGGTGCGGAGGTACTTGCCGTCCTCGAACCAGGTGAAGGTGTAGTTGACCCTTTCCAGGGCGTCCAGTGCGTACGCCTTGAACTGGTTCGCCTCCCGCTCCAGCCCGTACGTGCAGATCACGATGTACTGGGTGAACTTTTCGGCCTGGTCGTGGTTTTCCTGGTTCTTCAGGACGTCGAGGATCGAGGTCTTCGGGTCCTGCCCCGGGTTGCGCAGGTAGTCACCCCGATCGAGGAACGAGACGATCTTGCGCCATGATTCCGTGCGATCCACCGGGATCCCGCTGGACCGCACGATGTCGCCGGACAGGAGGATCTTGTCGATGTACGCGCCGACCTTCTTGTTCATGTCCGATGACGTCGTCAGCAGACTCGAAAGGTCGGCTGGGGACAGGTATCTGGCCATCTCGTTGAACATGTCTCTTGGCATTCGCTGGAGTTCGGACGTCGGAACTTCCTCGGGCATGATTCCCCTCCGTTCAAGGCGTGGTGCTGAAATACAGGTCAGTCGGCCGCGGGGATGGTGACCGGGACCGAGTACTGCCAGGTCCACGGCTTGCGGAGGGTTTCGATGTCGACCACGAAGAACTCGAAGGTCTTCTCGACGCGGACGAAGTGTCCGGTGACCTTCACCTGCAGGTTGACGCGCGAACGATCCTGGAGCCGGTCGCTCACGAAGATGCCCGTGGTCAGCAGCGGCATGTTGGCCACCGAGATGTCCGGTACGTGGAAGAGCGGGCAGCCCTGGAGCTGGCCGCCCGCCGTCTGGTCCACGAGGTCGGAGGGCTGTTCGTAGGCCGCGCGCTCGGATGCGGCCATCCGGTAGCTGTGCCGGATGACGTCGTTGGTCGAGGTGTTGACGACCTTCCAGTCCTGCAGGCCCTTGCTGAACGAGCTGCCGATGACGATGCCGCCGCTGACGCCCGTGGTCGGCACCGGCCCGAACGTTCCCGCGTTGACGTCGAGCTGCCACTGCGAACTGGTGCTCGTCGATTCGCTGCCCATGGTCGTCTGCGGGCTGTCGATGCCGATCTTGTACGGCGAGCCGATGGAGAGTTCGACGTCGATCTGGTCGCAGAAGTACCCTCGTTTGTCGTCCTTGTCGTAGATCAGCTTGCCGTCGATGCTGGCGGCGACGTTCGATCCTTCGAGGCTGACACTGATGAACGTCCGCTTCATGTTCTTGAGGTTGGTGACGACAGCCGACCCGTTCAACCGCAGGGCGGCAACCTGCGACTCGTAGGCCTTCTTGTCGTACTCTTCGAAAGAAGTCGTTTCCTGAGCCATTTTTCCTCCTGAATCATTCGACTTCCGGCCGGCTGGCCACGATTTCGGGTACCACCGCGGCCGCACTTGTCGAAGGTTAGGAGGAAGACAGTGGTCGCTCATCAGGGAAACCCCTACACGAAACCCTAATCTTCGCTATCGGGGCTGTTCGAGCTGCATTCGTTGGCCGACCTGGTGTGTTCACGATTTGAGGCGAGTCCGGTGCGTTTGTGGAACCGGTGTGAGCTGAGCTTGCGGAACAACCTGGCTGCTGCCCACCACCTGGCGGATGATCCCGCTGTTCGAGGCGACCCTTGCCGACAGCCAGCGGGTGTTGGGGACCCGACCACCCCACGACCAGGACCATCCGCTCGAACCTCGACAGGGTGCGATCGACCCGAAGCCACCCCGTGCCGCCGTTACGGGACTGGCGTACGGCGACGTCGAACCGGCTCCAATCGAGGAAGCCGGTGAAGTTTCGGTAGATCGTTCAGGGGGTAGTCGAGGGCCACGAAATTGCTGTCTGGGGAGTGATGCTCGTGTACCGGATCAAGCCGTCCAAGCCCTCCGCCGTGTTCGGCGCGGTCGTCGGGGTCGCGATGATCGTTTTCGTACTGGTGCGGTTCCCCCTGAGGGAGCCGTTCGTCTGGCTCTGGCTGGCGGTCGCGGTGGGCGTCGTGGGCTTCAGCCTGTGGGCGGCGTTCGCCAAGCGAAGCGCCGAGAAAGTGGTCGTCGAGGACGGTCCTCCACCGGGTCGCTGAGAGGCACCTCCTGCAGGGCGGCCCTGGCGATGGTCCTGCGGTTGACCTCGTACCGCGATCCGCCCGTCTGCGATCCGCAAGACGATGACATCCAGCGGGCGGGACAACACAACGGATGGACGTCCGCTCGTCGGCATGGGCGTGTCTTCGGACCCGTCGCCGCAGTCCGCGCATCCTGGATGACGGCCGATCGGCTGCGGAGCAGGTGGTGCGGATCGCCGATCAGGCCGGTCTGCTCGGTGGGCCGATCGCGTGGCCGCCGTTCTTGGCCGCGTTGCTGCGCGAGCACCTCGCGAGGCACCGGCGTGGGTTCGTGTTCCCCGCGCCGAGCGGGACGTGGTTGTGGCGCTCGACGTTCCTGCGGCGGGTTTCCACCCGGCGATCGACGGCAGCGACGCGTCCGTGATGAAGGCGGGCTGCGCGGCCCGGGTCGACGTTCCACGGGCTGCGGCACAGTCACAAGACGTGGCTGATCGCGGGTGGTGCACCGGAGATCGCCCAGGCCCGCCGGCTCGGGCATCACTTGGACAACCGGGTCGTCGAGACTTACCCCCACGTCGCTCAGGAGGTCGGGCAGCGGCTGCTCGACGATCTCGAGCGCCGCTGGCACACGGCGCCCCGACACCGTCACCGAGTGTGGTCGACGGTGGGAGACGGGCGCCGGTTGTCCCCTCTTCGTCACGATGGGGTCACCCGCCGGTCGGGCCCGGGAGCAGCAGGAACACCGCGCCGACGCCGTATCGAGGGGGTGGTGCTCCAGTTCTGCCCCACCAGGAGCACAAGATCACGCCGCGAGGTCGATCACCGAAGATCGAACCCGAAACGCAGAAAACCCTCCGACCAGCCACAACAGCTGAAACGAAGGGGTTCTATAAGAAAGTGGAGCTAAGGGGACTCGAACCCCTGACCCCCTCACTGCCAGTGTGGGCCGATCATGGTCCTGACCTGCGACGATAGAGAATCGCCTGATGAAATGATGCGCTTGACCGTCGTTGCTGGCAACTATGTGTTGTTCAGTGCAGTTGAAACAGGGGGTTGCCCCTGCTCTGCCCCAGTGAAATTGGTGAGAGGGTTGCCCGCGTTCGTTTCGAACAAATGTGCGATCTGCACATGATTCTGGGCTTGGAGCCAGTCGAGCAGATCAAGTCGAGGGCGCCGTGCACCCGGAACCCGCACTGGCGAGCTATGTCAGCCGCTGCTGGTCGCTCCTTGCCGAGACGCACGCTCTGCAGCTACTTAAGACTGGGCGGCAAGATCGGGTCCGGCCAGACTCTGATCCAGGTGCTCGGTGAGTCGCTCCCACGATCGGTCGGTGCCGTTGTCCTTGATGACGGTCAGGTTCTGAACCACTCCGAGCGGCGGGCAGCGAGCCACTCGGCCGCTTCCGCGGAGGTCCGGAACGTCCGGGCCATCAGGCGCCGGGCGTCGGACGGTGTCAAAAGGTGGTCGCGGATCACCGTGTCAATTTCCGTGCGGATTTGCCGGGCCACTGCGCTGTCCGGGTACTGCCGTAGCGTTTGGGTGGCGGCGTCCAAATCTTCGTCTGCTGCGCAGAATGCGGTCAGGAAGTTCTCGAATGGGGTGCTCATCGGCATGGTGGCTCCGCCTCACGGGGTGGGGTAGCAAGTGTGTAGGTACCAGCCGCCACCTGGGCGGGCCCGGTAGACGGCGACGACCGCCGCCCTCGGGCCGAATCGGGTCATGCGGATGCCTGCGGGGTCGGCCGTGTGGCCAGCTACAGCTCTGGACCAGTCCGCGCCGATGGCCTGACGCAGCGGAACGCGGACTAGCGGCCGCACGGTTGGCGGAGGCTGGCCGCGCCGCAGCTCCGTTTCCGATGCGGCCATGCTGCGACGGTACTCTGTCGAGCGCTCGATGCCGTCGACCGCGCGAGCGAGGTAGACCTCGCTGGTCCAGCGGGTGGCGTCGGAACGGAAGTGCGAAAGGCCGGTTGTGCGATCGACGAGTTCGCGCTGCACACGGGCCCACGTGTATGCCGGCCCCACGTCGACGTGGCGGCCGAAGGTGTGCCCGCCGTAAGCGCGCTCCTCGGCGCGGAGGAGCTTCGCGCGCTCGCGGAAACTTCGATCGTCGCGGAGGCGATCGCCCGTGTCCCTCGCGCGTGTCATGGCCTGGCGAAGTCGACGAAGAACGGCATCGGGGCCGTCGACCGGGCGTGCACGATGGCTGGGCGCTCGCCGAAGGGGATGTTCATGATCTCGCGTTCGCCGAGGATCGGAACAGTCAGCTGGCTCGTCGAAGTACTCGTCCGGTAGCCGAACCCCTCCGCCGTCCGGGCCACCGTCGTCGTGTCGACCGCGTGCTTGCCGAGCCGCTCCGACAGGAAGCGAGCCGACTCCTGGGACACTCCGCCGAAGGACACATAGACGTCACAGTTGGCGAGCGCGACCGAGCGCTCGGCCGGGTCGCTGAACTGGGCGACGTCCTGTAGGGCGATGACGACGCCCACCCCGGCCGACCGGGTCACGCTGAGCAGGTTCTTGTAGTCGACACGGTCGGCAAGCTGCGCCGCTTCGTCCAACACCAGCAGTACCGGTGGCCCCTGGTAACCGGTGAAGCGGTTGTACGCCCGGAACAGCAAGTCGTTGATGAACAGGCTGGACAAGCTCTGCGCCATCTGGCCGTCCTGCATGGGCGCGACCACGGACACCAGTTGCCGCTCGGTGAGGATGTCCGGTGTCTTGATGGTGCTGTTCGTGGTCACACTCTCGACCGATGGCCGCGCCAGGGCGTCGAGCCGGACGGCGACCCCGGTCACTCGCTTGGCAAACTCGTCGGGTGGCAGGTAGGGCAGATCGCGGAGGCGCGCCGTGCCCGGGTTGTTCGGGTAGCGCTGGAGAAGATGCTCGAGCAGCGCTTGGTCACGCAGCAGGTCGAGAAGCCTGCTCGCAGTCCACTTGTGCCGGTTGGGCGATCCGTGGGCGAGTTCGAGGAGGCCGCGGAGGACCTGACCGTCCAGGTGGAAGAAGTACGGGTCGCCTTTCGGAGGCGGCTGCTTGCCGATGATGGACTGGACTGCGCTGTCCACCGCGCGGTCGGAGTCGATGCCCTCGAGCCAGTTCCACCGCGCCGAGCGGGCGGGATCGGTGTAGTCGATCTTGCGAGCCCGCACGCCCAGCGGGCTGCCCTGCGCCCGGACTTCCGCCCCGACGGCCCCCAGGAGATCGCCCTTTACATCGACGCACACCACGCTGTAGCCGCAGCGCAACGCGGCGACCACCCAAGGCACGATGACCGACCTGGTCTTGCCGGCGCCGGACGGGCCGACGACGCAGGCGTGCAGGCGCAGCTGTGTCTCTGGCAGGCCGACCGCGGCGCCCCGGCGGCCCTTTACCGACACGAAACGGCCGAGGGGGAACTCATCCGCGGTCAACACCGCGGGAGCACGTGATCCCTGGTAGAGACCGCGATGGTCGTAGGCGCCCACCGACTGTCTGCGACCGTCGGCCGCCAGCTGCGCGCTGCCTATCCGCTCCGCCATTGCGCGACCGGCTGCGGTGGACGTGCGGACGACTCCCTTGGCCAAGGCTGTGTACATTGACAGCATCCCGGACACCGGTCACTCCTCGCTCTGGGGCGACGGTTCCGCTGAGACCGCGGTCAGCTCGGCCTCGGCGGGTGGCGGGAGTGGCGGGTCGACGGCTCGCAGCAGCTCATCGACCAGGTCTTCGTGGTGCTCGAAGACCTGCACACCCGCGGATTCGAACCGCTCCTCGTCCTTCTCGGTGCTGACGGGTTCGAAACTGACCCAGGTGACCGTGGCGGTTGAGCAGAGCGCGGTGAGACGCGTCCTGGTGTCTTCGCAGATGTGCGGCACCGACCCCGCGATGAACACCACCGCTGTCCGCGCAGGCTCGACGCCCCGCCGCCGGAATGACGACCGGTCCCGTTCAGCGGCGTCCGAAATGGCGCCCACGATGTCGAACAGGTCGAAGTGCTGGCCCCACTGGTCCGGGAAGTCGCGGTGGCGCACCAGTTCCGGGTCGGTCACGGGTCGCCCGGGGAGAAGTTTCCGTCCCGCGCTGAATGTCCGTACGTACCATGGATCCCGATCGACGGCCTCTGCCAGCAGCAATCGGGTGAGCGCGCACGCGAACTCGGTCCGAGCCCTGCGCTTCCCCCGTGATGGCTTCAAGGGTTCGGACGCGAACACCATATACAGCAGGATGACGCGGCTCGTGTGGTCGCTCAGCTCCTTGATTACGTCCACGCCGGAGCTCGGCAGGTTCCGGCGAGCGATGACCTCCTGCGACCGGTGGCGGATGGCGTCGGGCACCAGATCGGCGAGGGACAGCCGGTTCTTTTTGCCCGGCAGGAGAATCGCTGCGAGTGTCGGCAGTTCCGGATCGGGTGGCTCGACCGGAGCTGGTTCCTCGGTGATCCGCGCCGGCACCACCGAGTGCTCCGGGGGCGGTTCCGGGAACTGCTGCTCCGGAGCCGGCGATGAGGACGGCGGTGGAGACGGCACCAAGGGTGTGTTCACGGCCATGCGTGATAGCTGGTCCACATCGAGGCTGAACTCGGCATCGCGGTCGATCTCGCGCGCCGTTGCATCGATCGCTTCCTTCACGTGGGTGACCAGCTCGGGAACGACGTCGCGATCTTCGGTGCCGGGGTCCGCCACCTCGGCGGTGCGGAAGATGATCGGGAGCTCACTCAGCTGCGGGCTGTTCGCCAGCGCGTTGACAAGGCGGTCGGCTTCCTGTTGGTTCGGATGCACCAGCAGCACACAGAACGTCGCACGTGGCGCGGGATTGCGCGCCGGCGAGGCTCCCCAGACCACCAGTTCCCGGTACAGCGTGAACGCGACGGTGTCGAGTTCACCGCTCAGCGGTTCGGCCACATCGGACGACGAAACGCGGGTTGCGTCGATGTACACGGGGTCGTTGTAGATCATCCGCTCGACCTGCAGAACCGCCTCGGCGGCCGTCGCTGAGAGGGGTGCCGGCGCGACCACGAGGACGAGGCACCCGGCCCACGTCGCCACCGGTTCCGTCATGGCGTGCTCCCGTTCGTCGAGCCGATCTTCTTCCCGTTCGGCAGGTTGAACTTGCTTCGGACGGTGTTTGGAGCGCCCGTGGTCGGCTGGGGCGCAGGCGGTACGGTCGCGGCCGGCGATCCCGGGCCGGCGATCCCATTGACTGCGGTTCCGTTCGTTCCCGCTCCGGCCGCGGTCTGCAGTGTCTTCTGGACATCGCGTGCCCACTGGGCCAATGCGGCGTCGAGAATCTTCTCCATCTCCTTCGCGACCCGCTTGTTGGCCTTGACGCCGAGGTCCTGCTCGCGCGCGCGCATGTCGTCGACGACCGCGCCGTCCTTCTTGACGTCTTCCGCGGCTCGCCGCTCGATCTCGTCGCGGTCGCGCGCTTCCCGGCGCTTTTCGATCCTCGCGTTCTCGACGTCCGCGTCTTCGGCGACGTCGCGGATACGCTCGTAAGCCGATGGCGGCCCCATACTGGTCAGGACCTTCACGAGGACAGGAAGCAATTCGATCATGAAGAGCAGGCCGGCGACGGAGTAGTGGGTCATCGCGGCGGCACTGCTGCTGTTGTTGAGATGACCGAGCGCGACGATCTGCGCCAGGATCCCTTTGTCGTTGCTGTTCATCGTACTGACGTTGTTGACGTTGCCGTTGACGAAAGCCTGCAGTTCGTTCGCTCGCTGGCGCAGTCCGGGCAGCTCCGCGTTGGCGGCGTCCTGCGCCTTCTTGAGCGCGTCACGTCCCTGAGTGGAAGCCGATTCACGCGTCGATGTGACCGCGGTTTCGGCCTTGGTGACCGCATCGTTCGCCGTGTCGGCCTGCTGTTTGGCGGCTTTGTACTCGGCTTCGCGGGCTCTCGCGAGGTTCCCGTTGCCCGGGATGCTGGTGGAACCTTCGCAGGAGGACCCGTACAGCTCGCACTGCCAGGCGCGGTACTTGGTGTCGGCGGCGTCCTGCGCGGTCTTGGCGTCCTGGCGCGCCTTCTCCAGGTACTCCTGCTGGCTCTTGATCTCCGGCGAGTCCGCGGCGGGCAGAATACCGCGAAGGGTGTTCTCGTCCTCGACGATCTTCGCCTTGGTTTCGTTGAGCTGCTTGGACTCCGGTGTCTCTGCGGCGACCTTGCCGTCCGACACGGATTTGTCCAGGTTGTCCCGGACGACCTGGGCCGAGATCTCCTTTTCGAAGATCTGCAGGACCAGCGGGGTGGAGATCACGATCCCGAGCAGCGCGGCGATCGCGACGCGGAGCCCGACGACCACGAAAGCTTTGGCCAATCCGCCGCGCAGCTTGAGGTTCATGACCAGGAAGCGGTCGATGACCGCGATGATGCAGCCCCAGATCAGGCCGCCCATGACGGCCAGCGGCACCGGCAGGTGGAGGCCGTTGTGCAGGGCGAACGACATCGACAGGACGCCGAGCCCGGCGGTCGCGAGCACGACCAGGCCCATCTGGCTGAACGAACTGCGGTTCGTCGGTGCGGCCTGCAGGATGGCTCGGTCGGCGCCGCCGATCCAGGTGAGCGTGTCACCGGACCGCCGTGGCGGGTTCGCGGCGAGGCCAGGGGAGTGTTTCATGGTCTTGGGCTTCCCTGTCGCATGGCGGTGGCGACCTCGGCCGCCACCCGGTCCCTGAGTTGTTCACGCGCGTCCACGAGCGCCTGGTGCACACCACTCGCGGTGCTCCCGGCGGCAGCAGCAAGATTCGGGCCGGGTGCAGCGGCGAGGTGCGCCCAACGGCTGCCCGGTGCCGGTCCTGAAGCGCCGGTCAGCGCGGCTGCGACTCGGTCCATCGGCGGCGGCCCCGTGCGCACGGAGGAAACCGCGTCCGCCACCGCGTCCAGCGACGGGAATTCGACCCGTGGCACCGGGTGTGCTGCGGTGCCCACCTGGGGTACAGCCGGGAGTGCGTGCAGTACGGGAGGGATGCGCACAGGCGACATGCCCGGAACCGCCGGCCGGGGAAGCCCGGTCAGGTCGACCCGGAAGGGCGGCAGCTCGTAGAGCGTGGCGTTACCGGCGAGCATGCGGATGCTCCCGTGGCTGTTGACCACTTCGACGTGGATGGGGCCCGACGCGAGCGGGGTCACCGTGCAGGTCCCGGTGGGCGTGCCCTGGTCCGGCACGGTGGTACGCAGGCCGTTGGCGCCGTTGATGACGACCTCCTTGGCCCCGGTGCTGTTCCAGCTCACCTGAATGTCCTGGCCGCGAATGGTGGTGTCGCGGTCCAGCCAGGCGGCCCGGAGGACGGGCGGTGAGGCCTTGGCCAGGAGGTTGCGTTCCAAGCAGTCGAAGAGTTCGCGCGCGTCCGGCCGCCGGGCCCGGTCGACGCCCACGGCCCTGGCGATGACGTCGATCGCTGGCTGGTCCAGCGTGGCGGTCAGGATGGCCGGGTCCTTGGCCTGCGTGATCCCGGCCCCCTGCGCCAGGCACCGAATGACGCACAGGCCGAGCTTGTAGACGTCGGTGACATCGTCCTGGAGCTTGGTGCCTGTGGACATCTCCGGCGGGTTGAACGATGGCGAGTGCATCTGCTTCCGCTGGGGATCGGTCAGCGAAGCCGCGGCGTCGCAGTCGAGCAGCTTGACCCGCAATGGGTTCAGCGCCACCGCGGCGTTCTTCAGGCTCAAGTCCCCGTAGACGAGCCCGTGCTTGTGCAGCCGGCCGACGGCGTAAACCAGCTGCGCTGTCAACGCGATCCGCGTGAGCCGGTCCTGGAAGCCGGACCGGTCGATGCCGAGCCGGCGCACCAGGGCGTCCTTTGTGGATAACCACTGGAGCTCCATGACGAGCTTCCCCGGCTTGCCGTTCTGGGGCGTGGTCGTGGTGAAGAAGTCTGCCGGAATGAGCGGCATCACCATGCCGCAGGGCTGCCCGCGGTCTTCGACGACGTCGAGGGGCCACGTCGTGTACTCGTCGAGGTCGTCGCGATCCGCCTGGTTGAGACCCGCCCGGAAAGCCACCATCTTCACGATGCTGTCGAGGGCTTGGGCGCGCGCGGAGGCGGTGACGGCTCCGCCGACCGGCTTGATCTCTTTGAAGGCCAGCTCCGGGTGCCCCGGGAGGCTGAACGCCGTCAACCCGTGCACGTCGCCGATCGCGCCGCTGGCGATGTAGTCCATCGGCCCCAGGTCCTGCTTGCGGATCACGGCTGTTCACCCTCCCCGGGGCGTAGCCAAAAGCCGACCACCGTGCGGTCGTCGAGGTGTCCTTTCCGGGCGAAGCCGACCTGGCTGCCGAAGTCGAAGATCGGCGGCGGCGCACTCCACCAGCCGGCCAGCTCCGCGCGAACCTCGACGGCGCCACGCAGGGGGTTGTCGACGCCGTCGGTCATGACGAACAGCGCCCCGCCGTCCAGGGCCGTCTGCGCGAGCCGTAACCGAGGGGCTTCGGTGGGGAGCGCACGGACCGAGCCGGTGTGCACCACACCTTCGGCGGCTAAGTCGGCCGCGAGCTCGGACCACGTGCCTGCGGTCGACAGCGCCCACGCCGTGCTGTCGTCGCTGCGGACGAAGTCGACGTGGACGCCGGTCTTCGTGGGTGTCACCGCCGTGGCGACCACTGTCGTCGCCATGCCGGCTTCGTCCTGCTGCTCCGGAGGCACGTTGGCGCTGGTCTGCCGGGCGAACGCCGCCAGCTCCGCGTTCACGGTCAGCACTGCTTTCTCCCAATCACGACAGGCCAGGTACAGCGGTGGCAGCCGATCAACGACGAAGGCGGCTGCTTCGTGGGACCGGGGCAGCGAGCCGACGCCGTCGCAGACGACCGCCACCACAGTGCCGCTCAGCGGGTCGCGCACCACGGAGAACGCGTCCTGCCGGGGCGTGCCGACGTGCCGGTGCATCAGACCCCGCACCGAAGCTGCGCGGATCTCCAGCTCCGGCGTCGAATGCTCGGACAGCACATGGTCGGGCACCGCTGGGCCGGCAGGCGGCTCTCCCGCGGCGAGCTCCCGGGCGGCCCGCCCGGAGTCGCCGACTGCGGGAGAGCCGCGGCCCCCCACGAGCGGTGGTCGTGGCGCACGGTCCGCTGCCTGGCTCACATCCAGTCTCCGCCGGCCTCGCCGAACTGGGCGTCCATGCCCGGTGTCGGCGCCGGCGGGATGATCTGCGGGGCGCCGGCGGCGGCCGACTGGCCGGAGCTCAACGCCGTCCGGCCGATGACCTCGGTCATCGCGCGGAGGATTTCGCCCACCTTGTCTGAACCGGACGAGAACCAGCGGCCCTTGGTCTTACCGAAATCGGGGTAGGCCAGGGAGCGCATCACGTCTTTCGGTGCGCCACGGAAGCCGAATGGCACGAAGTACGGGAACGCGCGGTTCCCCTTGCGGGTCTCCGGGTCGAAGGCGAACAGCGAACGGAAGGTCGTCAGGTGGTCGGAGTCTCCGGGGGCGCCGTCGGTCAGGAAGAAGACGCACGGGCGGTAGACCCGCATGCCCTGGCCCTTCAGGCGTGCGCGGTCGGCCTCGAACACCCGGTTGTACTCATTGAAGGCCGCTCCGTAGCTCGTGCCGCCGCTGGCGTGCAGAGCGGGCACAGTGATGTCGCTGGGTGGGCTCAACGGCACGATCGTCGAAGCCGTGTGATTGAAGGTGATGATGCTAAGCATCACCAGGTCGTCCACCACGGGGTCCTTGAGGATCGCCTGCACCATGTCGTTGATGGCGGTGGTGAGCTCGCCGACATCGCCGCTCATGGAACTCGAGACGTCGACCAGCAGGTAGAAGGGCATGATCATCTGCCCGTCCGACAAGGATGTGTCGGACACGGTTTCGTCGGATACCTGTGTCATCGTTGGCTCACGCCTTTCTTTGTAGGATCGTCGACGGAGGATTGCACGCGGCGGAAGACGGAATCAAACAGGTAATGCGAAGTGTCATACTTTTGTCTTCTTCTCGGATTGTGATTATCGAAGTTGCTCAACGTCGGTTGGTAAGTAATTCTCATGGTGTGTACTTATCTTTATGAAGATAACAGTCGTGCTTCGGTTTGATGAATGGATGTAACGCGCGGACGTCGAGTTCGAACCCCACTCGGGTTGGTCATGCTGCTCTGGGTCGATTGTGGCCCCGGTGGCGGTGTTCGGCTGCGGATGCGAGCGCCTTTCTGGCGTTGTGCGGCCACTACGTCGGGGTGTCGGTTGCGTTGCGTCAACGTAGTGCGGACCGGTTGGGCCGGAGGAAGTTGGCGATGGTGAACTGACGTAACGGTCCGAAGTGTGGATCGATCGGGTTGACCCCAGGGGTAATGTTGGCGTCAAGCACAACTCGACGTTGTGTCGCTAGCCTCAAATCCGGATAGCTGAGATGGTTGGCCGACAGTCTGTCCAGGATGACGTAGATCGGGTACCGTCCGGGTCACCCTCTCTGATCGCTTGCTTCGTTGACTAGATTCGCGGCTCGGCTGGCCGAGCCGGTGACGGCTGGGTGCACGCCGGTCCGCTCGGTGGTGTTGCAGGTTGACGCGGGCTGCCGAACTCGGAGTCGCGACGTAGACGATGACCTCAGCCGGGGTCGGCGGAGTCCCTATTTAGATTCTGGTAACCGTCCTTGCGGACACCGGTGATCCGGCGGATCAGTGCGGGTCGGCCGTCGTCTTCGGATAGTTGACAACGCCCTGTGTCAAGGTGTGCACCAGTTTTCTTGCGAGTGTCGCCCTCTGGTGGTCGTGATTCGCCGTGTAAGTCGCGGGGTGGTCAAGGTTGTTACGGGTGAACGTCACTGATGCGGCGTCGTGATATCGCGGGTTAAAAAGTCCGATCGATGACGCGGAGAGCTTGACAGAGCACTTCGGATGAAGTAATGCTGGGGCGGTGGAACGATCCGAATGGATGTTCTATTGGGCTTGACATTCATTTCGCCGAAAAAGTTTATTTCCCACACGTGGACTCCACGTGTGGGATCGGAGAATGGCACTATGGAGGACTACGAGAGTGTCACTGCGCTGATGACTGTCGCGACCGGAGCCGGTCTACGAGAGATTCGAGCGCTCGGACGCCCGATGGCCAACTCGAGCCCGAGGCCAGGCGGTTGTCAGCCTTCTTCGACTCGCCCGGCCCGGCTGATGCGTCGGCCGCCGCCGTGGCCGAGTACGAGACGGCCCGGCGCCTCTTTCGCCGCGATGTACGCCGGCGCTGGGCCACACTGGACCGTCGTCACCGCGTGGCTGACCGGCGCCCGCCCTTCCGACACCTCGGACGAACTGGCGTTCCTCGTCGACCGGGTCCGCCGGGCCGTGGCCGCGCTGCGCCATCGGCCGGGGACCGTGCCGGCACCCGGGCAAGCAGCGGCGTTCCGGGTGCCGGCCGCTCGGGTGTACGACGCCGTCCTGCTCGGCAAGACCGCCCGGAGGTCGCCGAGGTGGTCCTCCTTGCCCTGTGGACGGCCGGACTGCGGCGGCGAAGTTGGTGCGGAGCAAGATCCGGGTACGGATCGGGCTGGGCGCCACGACGCGGGCTCGGGCCGCATTGGTGGTCGCCGTGGTCGTGCGGGATCCGGCGCGCGGGGAACGAACCAGGGGCGGGCCTAACCGTGCGGAGCGCGCCCGCCCTCCGGAGGGACGTGGCGCTGGAGTACGCCTGCCCGCACCTCTCCTGGGCTGAGCCGGTGTGGTCGAGGACTACCAGACCTGACCGAATTCGCCGGCGTCGACGCGACGCGGGTGCAGCTGCGCCTGTACCAGGGTCCCTAGGAACAGTGGATTGACGAGAGGTCCGATGAGCGAAGAAGGCTTGAGTGAGGCCGCGATTCTTGGACGCGCGAGCGAATTGGCTGCCCAGGTTGCGCACGACCCGCTGACTGCGAATCCGGGACGCACGGGGCCGATCGGCTACCTGCTGCTGGATTCGCTCGACGAGACCACCCCCGGTTTTACGGCCGGCCTGGCCATCGCGACGCTGCTGCTCCGGCACGGCGTCACGTTCGCCGGCGGCGACGAACTGGCGTGCTCGTGGCGGACCGCGCTGGCCGTGGCGTACGCCTACCGCGCGAGCGCTGGCGACCCCGCCCAGTGGACCGCCGCACTGCACTGGGGTGAGCAGGCGATCACGACCGCGTCGACCGTCGAGGAGCTCACGGAAGCGGTGCTCACCACGGCCGACATCCGCACCGACCGGCTGGGCGCGTTGTGGGATGACGAGTCGGTGTCCCCGGAGACGCGCCTCCAGGAGCTGGACGACGCGCTCACGGCGATCTCCGAGCTGAGCGAGCAGCTGGCCGACTCTGCCGCCCGGGCGCTCCTGGACCTGCACCGCAGCCGGATGCTCAGCGGCCGCCACGACCTCCTCGAGGAGGACGCCGACCTCCGGCAGGCCATCACGCTCGTGGATGACGCACTGGGCCGCTTACCCGCCGGGCACCCGGCGCTGCCCGAGGGGATGTCACTGCTAGCCGGCCTCCACCGCGACCGTTATGCGAAGGACGACGACCCGAACGACCTTCAGACGGCCATCGCGCTGGCCACCGCCGCAGCCGACATCACCGCCCACGACGATCCCGCGCAGCCGCAGCGGCACCTGCAACTGGCACGGCTCGTGCTGGCCCGCCGGGAACTCGCGGAGAAGCAGGATCCCGACGACCTCGACCGAATAATCGACAGTCTCGCCGTCGCCGCCGGAACGGCCGACCCTGAAATCGAGCTGTGGTATGGCGAAGCGCTGCTCGAACGCGGCCAGGAAGCCGGTAGCGTCACTGACCTCACCGCGGCCACCGAGTGGCTGGCCCGCGGCGCCGCCGCGCAGGACTCGGCGGCCGACGACGCCTGGTACGTCTGGAGCCAGCTCGCCGAGACGCACGGCGAGTTGTTCGAGCGCACCGGGGAGCAGCGCCATGCCGATGCGGTTCTGGAAGCGGTCGGCCACGGCATCGGGCTTCCCGTGCCCGACCCCGGCCTGACGTACGAATTCCACGCCAGGCGGCTCGAGGCGGCGTTTCAGGACGGCAATCGGCCGGACCTGCAGGACTTGCTGGCACGGCAACCGGTGGTGGAATGGGTGCGGCAAGCCCACACAGCTGTCGACGAGGCGGTCGCCGCGGGCGGGCTGTCCGAAGAGGCGGCGTGGCTGTCGTACAAGGTCGGGATGTCCTGGTATTACCTGGTGGTCCACGACTCCCACGGGGTGACCGCCGACCTCGCCGCGTTCCGCACGCTGCTCACTTCGATGAGCCCGCTGTTCCGGAACGCCTTGGACGCCCTGGACCTGGCACCGGAACTCCGCACCCTTCTCGAAGCGATGACGGAGTTCTTCGACAACACTGCCCGCATCGTCGCCGGCGACGGCGACGCGGACTTCTCCGCCCTGAAGCGGGCGTTCGCCGCTCCCGGCCTGCCGGACGGTCCAGGGGAACTCGTGACCCTCATGGCTCCCTTGCTCGCCATGGTGGGATCGGCCACCGGTTCCCTGAGCGCGTTGGAAGCCGGGATGGCGTACTTCGCCGACGTGCGTGACGACGAGGCGGAAGATCCGGCCAAGCGCGCCGAAGCCGCGGCGCTCCACCTGGTGCACGGGGTGATCAGGGCCTTCAACGCCGGAACGGACCAACGGGAGGTCCACACTCTGGCCCGGAGCGCCTGGGACCTCCTGAGCGCATTGCCACCCGAGCCCGCTCTGGAGCCGCTTCTCGGCATGATCGAGACGATCATCGGGGTCGGTGCGCCCGCCTTCGGCACCGTCCCGTTGCCGGCCCGCGGTCCCGCTCGCGCCGGGGGGTTGTTCGGGAGCCTGCTGGCACCGATATCGATCGGTGGCGAAGTGACTGCCGCCCTGCGGAACAAGGATGTCGGCGCGCTGCGGGACATCTGCGCTCGGTTGGCCACTATGGAAGTTCCGGCCGACGGCGAGGAGTCGATGCCGCTCCACGGTGTGCGAGCCGTCGCGTACGACAATCTCTCGCAACTGGTCCCGGGCGATCCCGAGGCGCTGGAGCGCGCGATCGACGCCTACCGGCGATGTCTTGCCGGGATCGGCCGGGACGGCACCCTGCTGCTGACCGGACAGGCGACGTCGCTCGCTGCCGCGCTGCGGCGGCGAGGCCGGCCCGGCGACTTCGCCGAAAGCCGGCAGCTCGCCCGCCAAGTCGTGGAAAACGCCGCGTGGCGGGTGCTGATCCAGTCGGACAGCGAGCACGCGACGGAGATCGCCCGCACGGCGATGGACGCCGCCGACCAGCTGACCGGCTGGTGCGTCGACGACGACGCCGTGGGGGAGCTCGTCCAGATCATCGATGCCCGGCGGAGCCTGGTGCTGCGGTCGGCGAACACGACGCGGTCGGTCTCTGCCCAGCTGAGCACCCTCGGCCAGGACGAACTCGCGCTCGAATGGGAGTCCGCGGGTGGTGTCGAAGAGCCGCTGGTGCCGGAATACGGTGGCCCGGGCAGCGGCTGGGGCGCCCTGCGGCGCAAAGTGCTCCGCGTCCTCGCGAAGGACTCGGAAGACCTGCTCAGCCCGCCCACCGTCGAGGAGCTGCAAGACGCGCTGCGGGCGCAGGGTTCGGATGTGCTCGCCTACATCCTGCCGGCGAACGCCCACCACGCGGCCGTTGCCGTCCTCGTCCCCGCGGTGGGCGACCCGCACGTGCGCTCACTGCCCGCGATGGGCGACGCCGTGGCGGTCAAGCGCTACCAAGAGGCTTACGCCGCTTGGGATGACGCGGCTCACCCGGCCGGCCCCGAGTACCAGCGGTGGCGCGCCGAGCTGCGCGAGCTGTGCGGCTGGGCGTGGGACGCCGCGGCCGCTGCGCTGCTCGGCTACGCCGTCGAGGTCGCCGGCCGCGAACCACGGCTCGTCCTGGTTCCGCTCGGCGTCCTCGGGCTGGTGCCCTGGCACGCCGCTTACCGCCCGGTCGACGGCCGAGACCGCCACTTCGTCCAGGATGCGACCGTCTCGTACGTCCCTTCGGGGCGGTTGTTATGCGAAGCTGTAGCGCGCCCGGAGATCCGTGGCGACGAGGCCCTGCTTGTCGGGAACCCGGCGGGCGACTTGGCGGCCGGGGCGGTCGAAGCGGTGGCCATCCGGGACTCCGGCTACCCCAGCGGCGTCTTCCTGGGTGGTACCGGGCAAGCGCCGCGGCGGTGGATCCCCGCCCCGGCCGGTCCGGGCACCCCCGAGCAAGTTCGAGATCACTTGCGTGGCCCGCTCGGTGTGTTGCACCTCGCCTGCCACGCCTTCGCGGACGTGCGCAGCCCGCTGGGGTCCCGAATCGAACTCGCCGGCGGCGCTCTGTCGGCGCGGGATCTGCTGGAGCTGAGCCCGGCGCGGCCTCTCGAGCTCGCGCTGGTCGTCCTGGCCGGCTGCACGACGCAGGTGTCCGGAGTGGACTACGACGAAGCGCTGTCGCTCTCGGCGACTTTCCTGGCCATCGGTGCCCGGACCGTCGTCGGCTCTCTGTGGCGGGTGTCCGCGGGCTGGTCCACGGCCGCGCTGATGTGGTTGTTCCACGACAATGTGCGCCGCCACGGTCTCGCTCCCGCCGAGGCGTTGCGCCGGGCGCAGATCGCGTTGCTCGAGGAATCGCCGTCGCTCGACGCGCTGCCGGACACGCTGGTGGAGCTGAGGCGGCCCGGCTCCGGTGCGACCGGTATCGAGAGCTGGGCGGGGTTCACCCTGCAAGGTCGGTGAACAGCACCTTCAGCAGTTCCGCGGCCGCGTCCAGAGTGAAGGCCGGAACGACGTAGTAGTCGGCGATTGCGGGGAGGAATGCCAGCGGGATCTCGTCGGGCCTCCGGCCGGGCAGGACGACCGGCAGCAGCTTCTTCGTCCACTGGTCCCGCTGGCGGTGCAGGAGGTCGGCCAGCCGGCTGTACTCCGATCGGATGCCGCGGTGGCGTGTCGAGTCGGTGAGCTCGCCGTCGCCCACCGCGCGGTACGCCGGCGACGCCACGACGATCACATAGTCGGTGCGCAGGATCTGGGTCGTGGTCCACTCGTCCCAGTTACGGCGGTGTTCCAAGCCGTCCTGGTCGACGCGTACATCGACGCCCGCCTCGCTCAGCAGCAGGCAGAGCTTCATGACGGCTTTCTTGTGCGCCGTGGACTCCTGCGCGTACGAGACGAAGACCCGGGGCCGTCCGTCGCCCGCCGGCCCGGCCGGGACTTCCGGTTCCGGCGCTTCGGGGAGCCGCACACTGAACGCGTCCGGCTCGCCGCTCGCGCGGAGATCGAGGTCGCCGTCCGCCATCAGGTGGTAAGCACCCCCGGCCAGCACCGGCAGCTCGGTGCGGTCCGGCGGGGCCAGCAGGACCAGCCACGCGGTGTGCGTACCGGCGCGGACGCCGCCGGAATGCCGCCACCGGACCCGGGCGCCCCCGAGGCCGAAGCTGACCACTTCCGGCCGGACAGCGGGCAGCGCGACGTTCGTTTCGCTCGCGTAGGCCGCCCAAAGGGAGCGGCCTTCGCCGCGGCGGACGAAGTTGAGCTGCTGGGTCAGCTCGTAGGTGCGCGCGGGCTCGGCCACCGTCGCCGCGCGGGGAATCGCGTCGACCACCATCACCTCGGCGGCGTCGAAGGCGAACCACACCTCCGCCCAGGCCGGAGGTGCTTCCCCGGCGGGCACGTCGAACTCGTAGTTCACCCGGACGAGATAGGCGGCGTGCCCGGCGAAACCGGCCGGCAGCGGATCGATCCGGTGCAGCTGCCAGCCGGAGAACCGGATCAGGCCGATCTCGATGTCGTTGGGCGCAAGTTCGACGGATCTCACGAGGACGTCGAGGAACAACGGGACACTGCCCGCCGTCCGATCGGCCGGTGACGAATGCACGGATCCTCCTGGGACGGTCGGACGGAAGTTCTTTGATCAGGCAACGGAAGAGAACCTCCCGCCCTACTGCAGTCCGGATTTCCGGCCGACGTACCTCGACTGTCTTTCGCAAAAGCTCAGGTGCGGCCGTACGAGACGAGCCACGTGCCTTCCGCCTCGGACCCGTCGAGCGGACACGCCACCACGGCGACCCAGCCGTCGGCCGCGACCTGGAACAGTGTCTGCGCCACCGCGGTCATGACCGTTTCGGTGCTCGTCATCAGTGTCCTCCGGACGGGTTCGGGCGGATTCGTGAGCGGCCAGGCACGGCGCGCAACGCCTCCGTTCATTCGTTCCGGCCGGTATTGCCGTTACTAGTACGTCGACGAAATGACAGATTCGTTGCCAGACCAGCTTCTGGCGTACTGTCAATTGCTTTGGGCAGTCGTTTTCGGACAGAAAGATGACAATTCCATGGTGCGTCCGGCGTGCCGCGCCTCTGGCCGTCCGGTAGCTGCTGGAGCCGGGGGAGTATCGGATGGCCGAGCCGAACGCGACGCCCCGCGAGAACGCCGCGGCGACCAGGTACGACGCCATCCGGCACGAGGACGACGCGGCCGGCCCCCGCGCCACAGCCGGGCCGAACATTCCTCGGAAGGGCCCGGTGCGACCCGCCGCGAGAACATGGAGACTGATCAGCGCCGCCGGGGTGTGGATCGAGCCGGCCGGCGGTCGGGCTCGCGTTGCGGTCGTGTTTGGAGCGGTGGTTCCCGGCCCAAGATCTGGATCCGCGGACGATCGAGAGCTACCGGAGCCGGCTTCGGTGTCACATCCTGCCGAAGTTCGGTACCGGTGTAGCGGTCGAGGTAGGCCTCGGCGGCGAGTCGGAGTACAAGGTCATCGTCAGACGATGAAGGCGGATGAGTTGCCCGTGTCATGGTCATAGGCCCGCGGTCGACGTCGTCGCTGTATCCAGGAATGGGCGGCGCCGGCTATGCCCGGCCGCCCAGGTGCCGTTGCAGGTGCTGGTGTCGGAACTGGTAGACCGCTCCGTACTGGCGGAGCACGCCGCGGTCGCGAGCGTCGTCCAGGAACCCGAACAGCCGCCATGGCAGCTTGCCGCGCACGGCAAGCACGAACCGGGCCACGGTGAATCTGGCGTACGCGCTGAACAACATCCAAGCGGCGGCATAGCCGAGCGCGATCCCGACCGCGTAGTCGACGCCCAGCACAGCGAATACCGCCGCGATCGCGAGCATGGTTCCGGTGCCGGCCAGGACCACCTTCCGGTCTGCGCGGAGGGTTCCGCCCGGACTCGTCGGGCGTTTGAGATCGGCGAGCACCACCAGGCCGTCGCTGCGGCCGTGGCGTTGCCGGTGCCACAGCTTGCGTCCGAACCACCAGACCAGGAACCCGCCGCCGAGTGCCAGCGTCGTCAGCACCAGTGCTGCGCGGAGGTTGAGCACGCGGCCCGTCGCGATGCTCCGGCCGGCGGTCAGCAATGCGAGCAAGCCGACCACGAACAACAGCGCACTCCCCAGCAATTTCGCGAAATCGCGCAACTCGGCGCGCACGTTGGGTGTTGAGCCGTCGAACGCGTGCGGGGTTTCTATGTCGGTCACATTGAAGTACGCCAGGTACCGCGAGTTGCCGGCGACCAGGCCGACCGCGGCGGCGGTCACCAACCCGGGCACGACGCCGGTTGCGCTGAGCAGTCCGAAGCCCAGCGCGGCGCCCGCCACGACTCGACAGATGGGAGCGATCCACGGGAGGGAACGATCGAGCTGCCACCACGCGATGTCCGCGGCCCCGGTCGAGGCGAGGTTGTGGGCGAGGTGCTCCAGCCAGCGTTGCGCCGTGCTGTGGTGCACTCGGGCGAAGGCCACGTGAGTGCGGTGACCGGGGTGGTCCGGATAGACCCCGCGGACGAGGTGCTGCATCAAGTAGGCCTCGATCGAGTCCAAGTCCGGGAAGCGTGTGCGGTCGCACAGGTCACCGGGATCGCGGCTGGGTTCCTGGTGGACCACGCGGACCAGCCACACCAAGAGCGGTGTCGGCGCGGGCTCCGCACGCAGCCGGGCGAACAGCGGGGCCAAGCGGGACACACCGTGGGGCACGGTCTCGACCATGTACTCCTCGACATCATCCCGATCGGGCGGTAGCAGTTCGGCATGGGTGGCGCGCGCCAGCCCGATTCCGGCTGCGTCCAGCGCGCCGTACTCGGCCAAGCCGCACGTGACGATCAGCGGAATCGACGACCCCAGACGGTTGAGCGCCGCGATCGCCTCGGCCCTCAGGCCCTCCGCGATCGTCTCCAGGCCGTCGAGGACGGGCAGCACCAAGCCCACCTCCAGCAACGCGGAAGCCAGCGTGATGCGCCTCCCGTCGACCCAGCGCACGGTCCGGGCCAGCCGGCGAGCGAGCCAGTCGAACGCGTGCAGCTCGCCTGGGTGCCAGTCGGTGACCGGGACAAGCACTGGCACCGGGTCGCCCCTGGTCCACCCGTCCAGCAACTCGGAGACCAGCCGAATCGCCGATACGCTCTTGCCGGACCCTGGGCGGCCGAGCACGACCAGCCGCTGGGACGGCACGTCCCGGCGGAAGAACGGCCCGAGCCGGTCGAATTCGCCAGCATCAGTGCGCCAATGGGTGGCCAGCGGGCGCGGGTCGTCCAGGCTGAGCCGCCTGGACTCGCCTCGCCACAGATCGGCGACCGCATCTGCGAGGCTCTCCGCCGCCTCGACCAGTACTTGGCTCAGGTCCGCGTTCAGCACCGCTGAGCGGAACAGCCCGTCTTGATCCGAGATCGCCGGGTTGGCGGGTGGTCCCAGTTCCGGCTGGACGCGGCGGGGCTGCCCGGTCAGCACACGCAGCAACTCGTCGAGTTGCTCGGGGACCACGTATCGGGTCGCGGAGTAGGGCTGGAGGAACGCAGGCAGGTCGTCAGCGGAGCATCCGGGCAGGACGACCGGAAGGATCTTGGCCAGCCACTGAGCCCGATCCGCGGCCAGGTGCTCGCGCAGCATCGCGAGTTGGAACCGGGCGTGGTCGTGAGGACCGTCGTCCGATGCGGCCAACCGCTTGTACTTGGGCGATCCGATCGCGAGCACGAAGTCGCCGTGCTCGATCTGGTCCACCACCCATTCGGGCCAGTCCCGCCGTTGATCGCGCTCCTACAGATCCAGGCGGACGTCGATGCCCAGTTCACCGCGCAGTCGCTCAGCGAACCAGACGACGGTGTTGGTGTGTTCGTCAGAGTCACCGGCGTACGAGACGAACACCCGGGGACATCGCGTAGGCGGCACGCCGAACAATTCTAGTGCCGCCGCACGGGTTCGGGGTGGGAAACCCGGAATTCCGCAGCGGGACCCGTGAACGTGGAGGCCGCGGCGGACTGCGGTTGCCCACCGAGGTAGCACGATCCCGCCGAGCCGCAGTGTCCGCTTGTCCGGTTCAGCTGGCTCTGGTGCGGAAGAGCTGGAGCAAACGGATCGTCAACTCCTGGGCGACCATGTCGGGGTGCTCCACGACGTCGTCCCAGCGCAGCCGTTCGTCCGCCGGGAGCCGGATCTGATCCCGCTGGTGCGGTGACATCTGCACGCTGGTGCGGTTCATGTCGCTGATGGAGCCCTCCCAGACCAATGTGGCCGGCTCGATGCCGATCGTCGGCACGACGTACGGCAGGTGGGGTATGTCCAGTCCGGCGAGGAGGGACAGCAGTTCGGTAACGCGGCCTGCGACGTCGTCCGCGTCCAGGACGTAGCCGATCTTGGCTCTCGGCAACGGTAGCCATGCGCTGCATTGACCGCTGCGGAGTACCGCTACGCCAGAACCCGCAAGGCCATCGGTGGTTACCGCGACCGCGGTCTGGTCCGATCGCGGAGTCACCCCCTCGGTGTCCGCGAACAGGCCGTGGCTGCGGCCCGACGAAGCCAGTGTGGTGGCGAATCGGCGGAGCCGGACGGACGGCAACGGGTCGCCACCGTCGGGCACGATGTGGAGTTCCAGCATCGCGGCACGCTGCGCACCCCAACGGTCGTCGAGCAGGGTCGCGCGCCAGGTCACGGCAAGCGGCTCCGGCAACACCGACCAGTGTGGTGATGGCATGGCCGGCTCTGTGGCCAGAGCGAATGTCGAGGGCGGCAGCGTGGATGGCAGGGGTGGCAGGTTCGGCACGGCCCCGAGCGGCGGTCGGACCCGGCTGGGTTGTCTGGTCAGCGTCCGCAGCAGGTCGTCGATGCCTGCGTCGGTCAGCTCGCTGACGACGTAGTGGTCGGCGCTGAAGGGCTGCAAGAAGAGGGGGATCTCGCCGATGCTGTGGCCGGGGAGCACCACAGGCAGCAGCTTGCGAGTCCAAACAGGGCGGTCGTAGTGGAGCTGGTCGCGGATCACCACGACCTCGGACTGCGCGCCCGGGTTGTTCGTCGTGGCGATCAGGCCGTCGCCGACCCGCTGGTAGTCGAGCGACGCGACGATGATCACGAAGTCGCTGTTCATGATGTGCCCGAGCGCCCACGAGCCCCAGTCCTTGCGGACGGGGTCGGCCCACTGGTCGAGGATGACGTCGATACCCTTCCTGGTCAGTAGTTCCGCCAGGATGAGCACTGCGTCTTTGTGGTCGGCCGAGTCGTGGGCGTAGGAGATGAACACCTTCGGTGCCTGCGCGGGGCCGCTGTCGTTGCCGGTCTGGGCTCCGTTGGCCGGTAGACCAGGTCCAATGGGCATGAGTTGGTCGTCGCCCTTCTGTGGCAAACCGGCCCGTGCCGCGCTGGCCGAAGGGGTATCAAGGTCGCGGGTGGCCGGTCAAGCGGTCCTTGCGGCAGATTCTATCGAGACCGTCACTCCGCCCCGTCGAGGCCGGGAATGACAGGGTTGCGCCGGTCGCGGCGACCGTTGATGGGACGCGAGTCGGCCTCCGTCTTGGTCGCCTTTAACCACGCCGATCGTCCCGAGGCCGACGGCAGTCCGTGGCCTGTGCGAGGGGTGTTCAGTAGCAGATCCAACCTGCGGCACGGCTCTTTCCTCGGCAACTCTTCAATTTCGAGGATCATGTCCTTTAACCGGTCAACGGATCGGGTAACCGGTCGCGGTGACGCGATCTGCGACGGCTGCTAGGGGTGGTGGCGGAGTTGAGCGCGGTCACGACGTTCGCGGTCAGTGACTGTCCGACGTAGATGTGCCGTACCGCGTCGAGGTCGATCGGCATTTCGTAGTCGTCCTGCGCCCCAGTCCCGGAACTCCTGGGGTGTGCCGTCGGACAGCAGGGCGAACAGCCAGTCGGCCACGCCACCGCTTTGTCGGGGAAGGCGATGTCCCCGTGCCACCAGACGGTGTCGCCCGTGCTCGCGCCACAGGCACACCGTGACGTACGGCGCCCCTGACTCGTCGGAGAACGCCGGTTCCTCAACACAATCGCGGAACACGTCGGGCACGGCGTCGGGAACGCCGGGTCAAGGCTCGTCGTCGGTGGCGCAGGGACTCGTCGGCGACTCGTGGTCGAAACCGCGCACGTACGCCCCCGCGGCCATGAACACGACGGAGTAATCGTTGCTCGCGCCGTCCCGCATGGACGCCAGCTCTTCACCGGGCGCCAACCGGTGTCGTAGAGGTGGTACCGGTCTTGGCTGTCGGGGCTCAGTACGACGTCCGACGCGACCAGCGCACGGCACAGCGCGCAGGTCCGGGATGGCGGGCAGGCAACGGGCGAGGTCGTACGCGGTCACATCGACATCCAAGCGGACCGCTCATCGGCTATGAGAGTGCGTACCGACCGGTCATCTCGGTCTGCGCATTTGGCTGCCGGCTGGCGGCTGCATCGTCGTTGAGGGCGGATGCTGGCGATGTCTGCGCTGGGGAACTCCACCGTTGGGGCCAGCGCCTCGTTGGTCTCATCCAGGTGTGGAGGTAGTTGTGGCGTGGGTGGAGCAGTGCGGCAGCAGGTCGTGGCGCGTGAGGTATCGGCGGCAAGGTTTCGGTGTTCGGTCGGTGTCCGGATTTGGCTCGCGGCGTGATGCTGTGGCCTATGCCGCCGGGTTGGAGGTGGATCGGCGTCGGCGGGTGTGGATTGATCCGGCGGACAGTGCGGTTACGGTGGCTGAGTGGGTGGCGCGGTGGTTTCGGTCGCTGGATTTGGATCCGCGGACGATCGAGAGTTATCGGAGTCGGTTGCGGTGTCACATCCTGCCGAAGTTCGGGGATCTGGCGTTGGGTGTGATCACGGCGCTGGGTGTGACCGAGTGGGTCCGGGGTTGGAGCGGGACGGATTCGCCCCGTCGACGGTGAGTTCGCAGCTAAACCTGTTGTCGATGCTGTTGACCGATGCGGCCGACGAGCGGCTGATCCCGTTCAACCCGGTGCATCGACGGAGGTGTCGGGGCCGGCGGTCACGGCGGGCGGTGGGGGAGCGGATCTGGGCGATGCCGGAGCAGGTGGTGCGGATCGCCGAGCAGGCCGGTGTTCTCGGTGGGCCGATTGCGTGGCTGCTGATCATCACCGCGGCGTGGACCGGTTGCCGATGGGTTGAACTGGCCGGCCTGCACCGGGACAGTGTCGATCTCCGGCGTGGCGTGATCGTGATCGATCCGCTGGTGGGTGCGTTGCACGAGTCGGGGTCTATGTGGTGGCTGGGGCCGCCGAAGACGCGGGCCTCTGCCCGGACGATCGCGTTGCCGCCGTTCCTGGTCGCGCTGCTGCGCGAGCATCTCGCCCGGCACCGGTATGAGTTCGTGTTCACCACGCCGAGCGGGACGTGGCTGTGGCGCTCGACGTTCCTGCGGCAGGTCATCCGCCCCGCGGTCGACGGCAGCGACGCCTCCGGGACGAAGGCGGGCTGCGCGGCTATTCGGCCCGGGTTGACTTTCCACGGGCTGCGGCACAGTCACAAGACATGGCTGATCGCGGGCGGCGCACCGGAGATCGCCCAGGCCCGCAGGCTCGGGCATCACTTGGACAACCGGGTCGTCGAGACCTACTCCCACGTCGCGCCGAGGTTGAGCAACGGCTGCTCGATGACCTCGAGCGCCGCTGGCACACCGCGGCGCCACTACCGCCGACGCCGTCACCGAGTGTGGTCGAGGGTGGGCGGATGGCGATGGTTATCCCCCTCTTCGCCACGGTGGGGGTCACCCGTCGGCCGGGCCTAGGAGCAGCCGGAAGGCCGCGCCGACGGTCGGCTGGGGCTGGGGCGGTGCTCCAGTTCTGCCCCAGCAGGAGCGCAACATCACGCCGTAAGTCGATCACCGAAGATCGAACGCGGAATGCAGAAAACCCCTCCGACCAGCCAGGAAGGCTGAAACGAAGGGGTTCTTTACGATGTGGACCTGACGAGCCGCTATCACAAACGCTCTGACCTCGCAGGCGCCCTGGTCAGGGCGCTAGAGCGACTGCGGAAGGCCCAGCAGGCCCCACGCCGGCCGCGTCGTAGCGTGCAGTCCACTGGCCGAAGCGAGCGCCAGTGGCGGGTGAGCGATCGGCTCGACGCTGCCAGCATCCGACTCATCTGCCGGGCCGCCGCTAAGGGTGCTTCGAAGCGCGCTCTCGCCGAGCAGTACGGCGTCTCCCTTAGCAGCATCCAGCGCCTTGTCAGGCGTGAGGAGCAACGCCAGTTCGACGCCTCCTAGTCCTTCCGGTCCGGCCGCTGACGACCCACGTCGGCGGCCGGACTGGGTGGACACCCACGCTGAAAGATCAACTAACGAGAGGAGGTGAACGATGTTCACGCAACAACCGGCAACCATGCCGCGCCTGTTTTGGCGACGTTTGGCGACGCCCATATCCGATGAAGCTCCGCAGCGGCCACTGCTGTTGACGGTCGATGAGGCTTGTAGGGCGCTAAGGGTTAGTCGGTGGAGCCTGTACCGGCTGATTGACTCGCGGCGCTTGTCAACAATCAAGATTGGCGCACGTCGGCTTGTACCGCGGGAAGAGCTACAACGCTTCATTCGTGATGAGCAAAGCGGAGCTTCGCTCTGATGGCTCGCCGCAACACTAACGGCGAAGGTTCAATTTTCCAGCGCAAAGATGGGCGCTGGGTAGGCCAAGTCTACGTTACGACGACCACGGGCTTACGCAAGCGAAAAAGTGTCTACGGTTCGAGCTTTACAGTGGTTCATGAGAAAACTACTGCACTGAAGGCTCAAACTCATCGCGGCATCCCAATTCCGGAACAAGACTGGCGACTTGCAGAATACTTTGACTACTGGATTACCAATGCTGTGCACGTTTTCAATCGACCCTTAACGGCTCGCCGTCACGCCTCGATAGTAAGGCTCTACCTTAAGCCTGGTCTTGGCCAGTATCGTCTATCGCAGCTATCCGTGCGAATAGTGCAAGACTACTTTACGGTTCTGCATAATTCTGGCAAGTCTGCTGCAACCCTGCACCAAGTCAGGAAAGTTCTAAGTGCCGCCTTGACATACGCAGTGCGTCAAGAATTAGTATTTCGTAATGTTGCTCGTCTCGTGCTGCTACCAAGTTACGTTGCAAAAGAAGCCGAACACTGGACAGCCGACGACGCCCGGCGCTTCCTTGAAGTATCCAGAGATGAACCGCTTTACCCCATGTTCGCGCTACTTGTGCTGTACGGCCTGCGTAGCGGCGAAGTGCGAGGATTACGCTGGTGCGACGTTGACACCAAGGCTGGCATCATACGAATACGTCAGCAAGTACAGCGTATTGACGGGCAGATGCGTAGTGTCGAACTCAAAACGCGCACAAGCCGCCGCGATGAACCTCTGCTACACGCCGCTAAGAGTGTCCTGGAAGTACAGCAAGATAAGCAGAATCGTGAACAGAAAGCAGCTGGCGCTAACTGGCATGGAGCCAGTGGCCGGGAAGCATTGATATTCACCACGCGATTCGGCCGGCCGATCGAAGCTCGAAATCTATTTAGATCTTTCCAGCGTATCTGTGCGCAACACGACCTCAAGGCTATAAAACTTCACGGGCTTCGCCACACCAACGCGACTACCCTAAAAAGCTTGCAGGTGCATGACCGCGACATCCAGGCAATCCTTGGCCATGGCGACGTGAAAACCACGGGTATTTACGAGCATGTTGACATGGCAAGCAAACACGATGCACTAACCAAGGTTGAGCAGCGAATCTTTTACCGCGCCTTTGACAGCAGCCGTTGCTGTCAAACTACCGATTTATTGCTGTCAAACCAAAAAACTCCAGCATGGGGCTGGAGCTTGTTGGCTGATTTTATCAGGGGTCATAATCTTGGTGGCTCCTCCCAGGCTCGAACTGGGGACACAAGGCTCTTCAGCTCATCTTTTGGCAACAATGTCAATAGGTTTACGGCAGTTACCGAGTTAGCTCGCGTGCGCTCGTGCACGTGGTTAATTGGCTGCGTTGCTGTAGGCGTTGCTGTCAATGGTCCTTAGCTCTTACAAGTCTACTCAAAAGCCTCGCACAAAGATTTGGAAGGAAAAACAGGCAACCGGGGGTGGCGCAGAGGTAAGTGCTCCGCCTCTTTAGTTATTGCAGTCTGGCATTATTCGAACAGTCTGGCATCAATCTTCCGCAAGAACTCAATAACCTCGGTGGCGGACTGCTCAAACTCGCGCTTCGCTTCATCTGCATTCGCCTCACACCAGGTCTTGACCTGTTCAAGCAGACGGCGCTTTGGCTCGCGCTTCTCACGGTGCGACAAAGCAAGCACGCGCTGCATCTCCGAGGCAAAGCGTGGTGGGTAGTAACGCTCGAAGTCCTCTTCGCTCCAGGTTTGGAAGTGGTCGTCCGACCACGACTTGTACGCAGTACGTAGCGATTGAATAGTTTTCTTCCCGAGTTCGTCACCGTAAACGACGACCCAGGCTCGACCCTGGTAGTGTTTTTCGAGATGGGCATACAGGAACAAGCGGCGGAAGTCTTCGAAGGCTGGTTCGACTTTGCCGACTCCGCCTGCTGAAACTAGTTGAATGCGCGCCAGTCGGGGCACAAACCACGGAATGAGGTAGTTGCGGATGATGGCCTGCGCCGAGGACTCTTCGAGTAGCAGCCAGCCGTCGGCTAGATCAAAGTCAAACAGCTCGTAGCCCAACTCGCGAAGCACGGCAATGCGCGCCTCCGGCGTGTTCTCGATCGGCGTGATCGTCGAGGTAGGTATCGCGTCCTGCTTGTAATCGTTAAGTCGAACTGACAGGATTGACTGTTCGGCGCTGCGCCCAAGTGCTTGACCACGACATTAGAGTGTGTGGAGATGATGAACTGATTCGTCTCGGACTTCTCAACGATGACCTTGAGCAGCTTCTTGAGGCCCTCCGGGTGGATGTCATTCTCGGGCTCTTCAATGAGGAAGACTTTGCCCTCGGCCATACAGAGATTGACGATCAATCCGAGCAGACTGCTGACGCCTTCCCCCATGGCGTCAAGGGAAATGGTGTCATAGTCACCAATTTGCAAACCCGCTTGTTTACCCTCCTCGGACTGATATGCCGTGACGCGAAACCCCAGCACCGCATCACACAAGTCAAAGTAGGTTTGGGATCGGGTATATCCCGGGTTCGCCAGGCGATCGACCTTCGCAACGAGGTTGCTCAAGTCGCCGCTGACCCGTCGAGCACGGTTACTGTCGACGACATGCGAAAACCGTGTCACTTTTCGCTTAGAAAAATAAGTGTACAAGAAATTGTTGGGCTCACCTGCGGGTATCTTACCGCTAAGGGCGTACTGGTTCCCGCTAATCTTCATTGCGGGCGTCTCCGGAGTCAAGCCATTGTCGGCCGGCGTAAACCGAAAGACTATCTGCGTATGATTGCTAGCAATCTCGTACGTGCTTAGAAAATATTTCGCAATATCCGACCGGAGATTGTTACTGCCAACATGGCACCCCACCACTGCGCTACTAGCCCGAAGACGTAGATCACTCAACGTTGACAGTAGCCCATCTTGGAGCTGGTGCACAGCACGAATAAATGCTGACTTGCCGCTGTTATTCGACCAACCAAAAGGTTTATCCGATCAAGGTTGACCCGACCAGTGTGGTCAAAGCTCTTCCAGTTGTCGATCTCGACGGCCAGCAGTTCCATGCCTCAGGCTAGCAAGCCCAGTGGTCAAGAAGTTAGCCGACATGCACGACTACCCCCGTCGCATCTCCTCATAAGCCTCGCGCAACTCCAGTGCCTCGGGCATCTTCCGCGCCTCAACAGCTCGCACCACTTCTGCTGCCCGCCAGTGATTCGACGGCACCACCCGGCCAGACGCCAGCGCTATCTGTGTGGCCCCCACTGCCTCGTCCAGCCGGTCACCGACTATCAGCGTGAGTGCGAGGTCAAGGTTGGCGGACGCCACCCGACGCGGCCACTTGCCGTTGTGCTCCTGCCGGTTCAGGCGGTCGAGGATTTCGCGGGCAAAGCTTTCGGCCGCCGGGTCTCCCGCCCATGCCAACGTCGTCGCCATGTAAGCGACCGACTTGTTGGGGTCATAGTGGTAGTGGTGTTCGGGGCGGTCGGGCACCTTGAGCGGCGAGACCAAGTGGTTGACGCGCTCAATGGCGCGATACATGTCGGTTGTCTCGCCCAGCCGCGCCAGTGCTCGGCCCTCCTGCGCGGTGGACTGGATAGCGATGGAACTGCCGGCCGGAGCGAAGCTCTGCGAACGGCGGGAGAGTTCCAGCGCCCCGTGGTAGTCGCCGTCTGTCAGGAGCCACCAGGCTTCGGTTTCCAAGCCCCAAGCCCGGATCTCGTCGTGTTCGGCGTGCTTGGCGAGGCTATCCGCGGTACGCAGTCGCGCCCGGGCGGCAGCTGGTTGCTTGAGGTCGATGTGCACCGTGCCCGCCAGCAGAGACAGCCAGCCGCCGACCACCAGGAGACGGCGGTGTTCGGCGAGCGTCATCCGCCCTTCAAGGAGCTGGCCGACGTACTGCAAGTACCCCCGGAGCTGCACTGCGAGATCGGCCGGCGCGGTCGTGGCGTAGGCAATCGCCACGTCGTCCACGATGTGCTCAAGCTGGGAGAGCGTCTCGTTACCGACATCGCTGGCGGTAATCCGGCGTGCAAGATCCCAGGCGGCGGCCTCGTCGTCCTCGGCGGTGGCATCAGCCGGACGGAGCGCCGATGCAGCGGGTAGGAGCTCGGCGGCAGGGCGTTCGTCCGTCAGCAGCTCGTCGAGCTGCGCGCGGGTGACGTCGAGGAGTTTCGCGAGCTTCGGCCGCTTGTACGGGATGGGTTCAGACTTGCCACTCTCCCAGTTGCGCACTGTCCGAGGGTCGGTGTGTAGGGCTTCGGCGAGCGATTCTTGGGTGTACCCGGCCGCCTTCCGTGCCCGGATGAGACGGTGCCGCGTACCTGCCACGTGCTCACCCTTCCGTGCGAACCGCTCCCTGGTCATTACCGCAGGTCAAGCCTAGCAAGTGCCGGTGCTCTTCCGGTGAGTGCCCGATTGACTACCTGGTGTAAGCGGTAGCCCACGACCAAGGTCAACAGCGGTGTTCGGGGCAACTGCCCCTCGTTGAAACCTCGCAGCGTAGGCAGCACGGCTAGCCCCCCGGCCGTGTCAGCAAACCCTAGCCCGCTGGTCGCCCCGGACACCCCTACAACTGACTTCCCGCGACCAGGGGTACCAGATGACGGCAGCACTCGAGACGGCAACGCCAGCACCAGCGATACCGCAGGCCACGGCCTACGGCTACATGCGCGTGCCGGAGAACGTGCCCGATTACAAGGTGCGTGACCTGGAGGCCGCTGTCCGCCGCTACGCCGTGCGCCAGGGCTTCCATTTGCGACCTTCTTCTTTGAGTTCCATTGTGGCTCGCGGGAAGGCTTTGACGAGCTGGTTGCCGAACTGCTGCGTACCCGCACACGCTATGTCGTCGTACCGAGTCTGCGACACCTGGCACAGAACGAACTCTTGCAAAGCGCCATGCTCGAACAGTTACGGATTGACGTCGGGGCCGAAGTGTTCGCCATGCGGGAACGGACAGCCATTGAGTGACGAACCGTCGGCCCCGGTCGCCCGGCACCTGGTCAGTACGCCGAACCTGTGGGCGCCCCTGGCGCACCTGTCGTGGTGGCTGCACGAGCCGGAGGAAACCGGCCGGCTGTGTGAACTATGCGGCTATCTCTGGCCTTGTCCTCGCTACCGCATATTGACGACTCCGAAACGGTGCGCCGCATGAGCTTGTCCCCTGAAACGCACATTGTCGTTGACGCCCTCGAAGCTGCCAGCCGGGGCACGTCTGCGCTGGCTGGTGATATCCGGGCGAACCGCCGGTCAGTAGAAGGCGAAAAGCGGTATGCCGATTTCTTGCGGGAGCTGGCCGGCATCCTCGAAGTGAGTGCTTGGATGTACGACGAACAACAAAACCCGAGTGCGCGGGTTCTTGACCTGTCAGAGCATCGGCCGACCGCCCCGGCGACATCATCTCCTGATTTCGCCCTGTTTGGCGACTTACTTGGTGAACTGGGCACGCTGGTGCACCGTTTCAGCGAACGCTTCGTCGAAGCACATAGCCGCCCGCCGGAGCCAGAACCGCCCCACGACCCGCCACCGATCACTGCCTAGAGAGACGCCGCACACATGAACGACGAAACCAAAGCACTCATTGAATCGCTCCAAGCGGTTAGTCGGCATGCCGAGCCGGTCGCCAACGCTCTGATGCTCGACACAATGACGCCGGAGAAGCAACGTGAGTATGCCGGAATGCTCCGCAAACTGGCGGCGCTTCTTGAAACGCACGCCGGTGACGATACCGCTGAGGTTCGCGATGCCTGAATCCCGAACGAGCCTCTCCGACCTTATAGGGCACACCAGCGCCAACCTGAAGATCGTGGCCGCGCGCTTCAAGGTTGGTGTGGTGTCGGCCGACGAACTCAAGGAGTGCAGCGGCATGTTGACGGCGCTCGCTGACGCTCTCAACCTCCACGCCGACAAGACGCCCGGTTCGGAATCAAGCGGCCGGCATGCCCTCAAAGAACCGCCGCCCTAGTGATCGGCTGGGGGATCTTCTCGTTGGTGGTCGTTGCTGTGCCTTTGGTGGCGGTCGCCGTCTGGGTCTACGGCGAACAGCGCAGTAGTCGGCAACGACGCAAGTTCCTCCAGCGCTACAAGCAACGGTCTGTGGCCGGTATCCGCTCGCGGGTTGAGCAGGAGCTTGCCACCGAGGACACGCAGGTCATGCCCAAGATTCCGCGCGAACCGCTGGCGCCCGATCCCTTGCAAGACGGGCACATTTCCGGCTATCTGCCGCTTCCGAAACGAGTGCGAGGCTACGGCCGCAAGCCCACGCCCTACCCGCGCATGCCAGCGCCACCTCCCGAAGACGAACTCATGCGCCGCATCCTTGACGGGTTGAAACGCCTCTAATAGTCCCCACCGAACGGACAAAACCCGTGGCCTACGTGATTATGTTTTCCAACGAACAGATTGCTGACTGCTTCCTGCAAGCAGCGCTTTGGCTCCGCCAGTCCGCCCAGCGCAGCGTGAATATCCACGCCGTAGCGGTCGAAGTGCAGATAGAAGACGAGCCGGACGGCACGCCCGAGGCGCACCACCTGACGCTTTGCTACAACGACGGCAACGACCCGCCCGGCGATGCCGAGCTGGTGGCGTACCGCACCGAGCATGGGCGAGAACTGTAATCCGTGCTCCCTAATCCCCTCTGGTGCCCGACACGCCGGACTACGGACGCACCAACTACCACACCTGCGGCGGCGCACTCCTGTTCCGCTCCTGGGTGGTCACCAACGCCCACTGCGTGACCGACATGCCGCAGGAACTCGCGAACGCTCGGAACTTCTCCGCCAACACGGGCGAGGGTGGCCAGCCCATTCCCACGAAGGCCAAGCAGTTCCGGGTGCGCGTCGGCTCCAAGGACCGGACGACCGGCGGTGAGCTGGCCGACGTGGTGGGCATCGTCGTCCACCCGGGATGGCACTGGGGCATGACCTCGCCGACCGACGACATCGCCATGCTCAAGCTGGACCACCCGGTCAACCAGCAGCCCATCCAGCTCGCGGGCCGCACTGCTCAGCCCGGCGACCGGACCATGCTCTATGGCTGGGGCGTGGACCAGCCGGACTGTTCGTCGGACCTCCCGACGCAGCTCCAGCAGCTCAGCACGCGGGTGCTCCCGGCCGCCAAGTGTGCCGATGCCGGCCAGAGCAGCGGCGAGATCTGCACCAGCAACCCGCACGGCACGGACGGCCCCGGCCCGGGTGACTCCGGCAGCCCGGCCGTCAAGGTGGTCAACGGCGTGCCGCAGCTCGTCGGCACCGGTAGCCGGGGAGCCAAGCAGTACCCCGGTGAAGGCCCGACCATCTACACCAGCTCGCCGGACTTCCGGCAGTGGCTGTACAGCACGGCGCGCGGGATTCCGGCCGCGTAGCTGATCTTTCACCAAACGCCAGGCCATCCGGTGCGGATGGCCTGGCGTTTGCACGTGCGAGGGCACCTCGTAACGGCCTGGAAAGCGCCACCGATCTACCGGCATCGACAGGCGCACAGACTGGAGCGAAGATGGCGGACGAACCAGAAGATCCAAAAGCTGCGCCCGCAGAATCGGATGCCCCTCCGCCGCGTCGCTGGAAGTGGAAGATGCCGGCCGCCATCGGCGCGGCCCTCATTGCGGCGGCGACTGCCATTACCGTCGCGATTATCACCAGCTCGGGGAGCAAGCCGTCCAATAGTGCGCCATCGCCAACGGGGCCGGTCACGTCGCCTCCGAGCGGCCCAGACATCACGATATGCAACGGGAACCCTGTCGATCTGGTTTTCGGCGGCGACGACCTCGGCCCGGCGGCGTACGCCGTCTTCACGATCAAGTGCCCTCCGGAAGCTGGCCGCGAGTATGCCTACGTGGTCGAGGCCGAAGACGTTGGCACCAACAAGCACCAGGAGTGGTACCCGAAGTACCTGCTTCCCACGCAACCCGGACAGTTCGCCAAGTACACCGTCGATCTCAGCAAGGACAAGGTTGGAGACAAGAACTGCATCTACGCCGTCAGCGTGACTCAGGTCGGATGGCAGGCGATCCGAAGCAGCCTTGAGCCCGGCGGCTTCATGCTCCACCCGCTACCTGATGCACCACTTGTGTCCGAGACGAAATGTGGAACGAGGAAGTATTAGGGCTCGCCATACGAGAACGTGACGAGCACGCCGAGAGGGCAATCGGTCGACTCAGCTGAGCTAGTCACGCCCTCAACCAGCAGCCCATCCCGTTCGCCGTACTTCCGACGGCTACATGACACGTCGCGAAGCATTCCGGCTGTGGCGTAGCCGATGTGAAGGCGAAACGCCAGGTCACCTACGTCGTAGTGATCTGGCGTTTTGCTGCGCGGTATCGAAAGAGTGAACTAGCGACACTGATTCTGTGTTCGCTTTACAATGTGACAGTTTGCGAACACGAGGAGTTAGGCCAGTGAAGCAAAATCACTATGAGGTGCTGGGGGTTGCGCAGGATGCGACGTTTAGTGAAATCAGGAGCGCTTACCGGCAGTGGGTTAAAGTCAATCGGCCCGATCTAAGTCCATCCAAGCATGTGCGCGCAGAATTTGTCTGCATAAAAGAGGCCTACTATGTGCTGCGAGATGCAGGCAGACGAGCCTTATTTGACAACGACTCTGACGATCTGTCGAGTGACGAGTCGCGCCGCACGTCATCGCGGACGGAATGGCCAACCGCGCCACCAAGCACATACAGAGAGAGTCCATCAGAGTCTCACCATGAGGAACGACGCCATGGATCTACTGAAGAGCAGTATTCCGAGGTGTTTGAAGATGAAGACGTCTACGACGAGCCGACTTATACCGATAACTTATCGGACAGTAAGCCGCCATCGCTGACAAAGCATGCTCTGACGCAGGGCTTTTGGTGTCTGTTCTGGTTTGGCTTAGCAGTCGGATGTTTCTATATGCCTGACGTTGTAACAAGACCTTTCCGGGAGGCGAGCAATAAGGGCGAGGTCATTGCCCCGCTGGGCGCCGGGATTGTTGGCTTGTTGTTCTATGTTGCAAGCCTCGTGTGCGCATTAGTCGGCATTGCACAACTCTTTAATACGAGGTCGCGCGATTGACTTATCACGCTGTTCGTGTTATAAGTAGATACATAACTAAATATGGTCAATTCACATGTCAGAGCAGTATTCCGGTCAAAATCACGAAGAAGCCCTCCCTTCTGGGGCGCGCATTGCAGAACTGCAAGTAGCGCTCGCCGAAGCTCAGGAACAGCGCCGTGAAGCGGAGAGGTCTGCCAAACGGGCTGCGCCTGTGGCAGTGGGCCGTCAGTACAGCGCTTGCCTCACCTATGATGCCGTATGCTCCGAGCGCAGACCACTGCTATCGCAACATGCGCGCGCCGGATGGGACTACTCTGGTTGTCATTGGGAACCAAGGAGAGGGAGGGCACGCCTATCGCGCAAGAGACTCTTAGCTTCGACTTGAGCACTTGGCGAGAACCCGGTGAAGTCCAAGTCTTGCCATACCTAAGCGAGGTACCGTTAGGTGCTGAAGCAGTCGAGAGCCTCTATCTTCAGGCAAGTCAATCGATACCGATTGGACCAACGGTGTATACATCGCGCAGGCAATCCTAAAGAAACTATCGTACCCATTGCGATCGTCGCCGTCGTGTGACATGTATGAGTACGTCACCACGGATCATTTGTGGGTCATCGTGGTTACCTTTGCCGCGCAACCAAAGCTTCGGCTCATCCTTCGGCCGAGTCAGCTCCTTAAGTGGTATTGTTTTTGTATAATTCTCTTCGATTGAGCACCTGCAATGTGGACATAGAACCGTCGGCTTAGTGCCGCCAGTCTCGCAAGTGATGCAGTACCAGGTAAAATTGACGGCTAGGTAGTAAGGCAAGCCGAACTCACGCTCGCTGACTGTGATAGTCGTTTCGAGTGGCGGCTCTTTACGTCCTCCCTGCTCCGCTACCGCGCCCGATGTCGTTGTACTCGGCTCTGCGACCTGCTCGGCTTGCATGCGGCTGAGCGCACGTCCAACCTCATCACGTTGCTCGACCGCGTGAGCCATCTGCACCTCAGCAACTCGCCGTAGATCCTGTTCGTACTTGATTATTTCTAGCTGCGCTTGCAGTGCCTCATTAGCCGCCTCCAAGGCTTCCCGTTCCTCTTGGAGTAGTCGAACCTGGTTTTCCGTACGGATAATTTCTTCTTGGGCGTACTTGAGCTGAATGGTCAGCTCCGCAATGTAGTGGTCACGTTCAGCGCGTTCGCTTGCGAGTGCGCTCGTCTGTTGCTGCTCGGCCGCCAGTTTTTCCCGTAAACGAACCTCCTCGTCTCGCAGTGCGGTAATCTGCCCCGTGGCGTCAGCAAGTTCACGTTCTGTCTTGTCTAGCTGTTCTTGGACAATCTGACTGCCGGCCTGACTTTTTTGCGTTGTCAGGTCAAGCCACTTATTTTGCCATCGCGCCTCCAGTAGTGCGGGAAGATGGCAAGCCTTCAGCACTTTAGGAACAGTTCCCGAGCGTGAAACTGCCTTGCCGTTGATGAGATTGTGCAGTGTGCTGGACGACATGTGATCTGCGCGCCGCGCCACGTCATTGCGCGTAAGCCCGCATGCGGCGATGAGTCGACCGACCAAGACGCCGTACTCCGCGAGCGTCGTTGCCGTGGATGGGTCGATCGCGGCAGCGGCGGCCGGCAGTTCGTTCACAGGTATGTCCTCCTCGCGTACCGCACAAGTCAACAGCCAGTGACCGGCACACGCAAGAGTTGCTGCCGTTCTGTTTCGTTCGCTTTGCCGTTCGCTGTCATTCGCTACCACTCTGACCTCGTCTTTGTCGTTCGCGTAGCTTCCGAACGGGCTGCCCGCTGCGCCACAGTCGATGCCAGCAGCGATGACCCGCTGTGACACCGCGACATAGCGGGAGGAGGTGCACCCTTCGTGAAGCACGGCTCTGGTTCAGTCGTCGGCCGCCTGGTGGCCATCGTGGCGGGGTTGGTCGCTGCTGGGCTGTTCCTGAAGCTCTTGGCCGCACTGCTACAGCCGGTCTTGCCGCCGAGCCTGTGGCAAGCAGTGTCCGGCGGCTTTGACCTGCTGTTGTCGCTGGTAGGCCCCGCGCTCATCCCCATTGCGGCCGCTGTCATCCTCGGTGGCTTGGTTTGGGTGTTCGTCGGCCGTCGTCGGTAGGCCGTTTCTCTGTTTTCTCAGTTCTTCTTCCTGTCTGGAGTTATGCAATGACAAAAGTTGCCTTGGCACTGCTGTGTCTGCCGTTCGTTTGCTGGGTCTTCGGGATGATCTTGTATGCCGTGCTGCCGCCGTTCCTGTTCTGGCTCGTCGTGGTCCTGCTGGCCGTCTGGGCGGGACGAGCGATCGTGAAGGCCGCGGAGTCGTCCAAGCGGTGAGCACTTTTCTGCTCATGGCCGCCGCTGGCCTGGCCGGCTACGCCATCGGCCGAAGTCACGCATGGTTTCGCATCGCCCGTCGTCTGATGGGCGCCACCAAGAAGAAGGGACTTCGGAAATGAGTAACACGATACCTACCCCGCAGGCCGGTGACCTCGCCGTGCAGGTCAGGCGGCTCTCCAAGCTGCTGGCCTCGACCGTCGAACGACTGGAAGCCGTGGAGAGCCTCCAGGCCGTCACCGTCGACGAGCAGGCCCGCGTGGTTGAGGAGCTGGAGCGTCAGACGGAACGGCTCCGGCAGGTGGTGGAGCGGCGAATGCCGCCCACCAGCCGGAGCCTGCCGCTGTCGTCGGTTTCCCGTTCGACGACTCCGAACACGAGCTGGCCGCCGTCGCCCTCCTAAGGGATGTCTCGTAACCCGGCGTGGGTCTGGTCGTGCATGTAGTCGATCATGGTGTGGTGCAGGTGATCTCGGCATCGCGACCGGAGTGGATTACCCCGTTCACGGGGCTGGAACCAGGTCAGTTCCGGAAGCTGGTGCGGATCGTGGCGAGACGTGGCGGAGACGAGATCGCCGATGGCCGACCTGGCCGCCAGTGGCGCCTCGACCTGGCCGATCGTGTGCTGCTGGTCGCGACGTACTGGCGGACAAACCTGACAATGCGCCAGATCGGGCCGCTGTTCGGAGTGTCGCACTCCGCGGCGCATCGAGTGATCGACACCATCGGACCGCTGCTGGCGCTCGCACCAGTCCGCAAACGCCGGATCGACGCGATCGCGATCGTCGACGGCACCTTGGTGCCGACACGGGACCACCGGTTGGCGGCACCGTCGAAGAACTACCGGTACTCGGCGAACGTGCAGGTCGCGATCGACGCCGACACCCGCCTGGTGATCGCCACCGGCGACGCCCACCCGGGCAACCGCAACGACTGCACCGTCTACCGCGACTCCGGAATCGAACGCGAACTGGCAGGGCGCCCGGTGATGGCTGATGGCGGCTACCAAGGCAATCCCGAGGTGATCATGCCCTACCGCAAACCTCGTGACGGTAGCGATCTGCCGGACTGGAAAGAAGACCTCAACGCCGGCCACCGCAAGATCCGCGCCCGCGTCGAACACGCGCTCGCTCGGATGAAGTGCTGGAAGATCCTGCGCGACTATCGCCGCGCCGCCCGCACCCTGAACGACACGGTGTCCGGAATCGCACACCTGCACAACATCCTCCTCACGGACTGATCCGCAACACCAGCACCACCAAACACAAGATCAGTTACGAGACATCGCTTAGGGACACAAGATGTCGGGGGTACCCGTGGGTACCCCCGACGAGTGCCCGTTGTGAATTCTACGACTTGACAGTTGCCACTTGGCAACGCATAACAATGCGTAGGGCTTGTTGCCTTCTGGAACGCCTGGTCAAGTAATAACGGAGGGAATGGATGGGAGAGTGGTATATCCGCGTCATCGAGAAGCGACGCAAAAACGTAGACATAGATCTGCTTGCGCAGATCGCCGTAGCACTGGCGCGTCAACTGGCAGAAGACGAGGCTAACCAGCGTACGCCTGCTGCGTCGAGCGAAGGAGACGCCAAATGCTCATAATGCTCGTCGGACTACTTTGTATTGCAGCTGCACCATTGGGGTTTGTCCTGTGGCTGCGCAACGCTATCGCGGTAAAATGGCGTAACGAGCTTGTTGCGTACGAAATGCAGATGCCGGCCAACTTATCGGCCACGGATGGGCAAGCTTGGTTAAGTAACATTCAGGCTCGTACGCATCCAAGTAAGCTCAGCCTGTATCCACTGCGGCCCGTCTGCTGGGAAGTTGTGAGCAACGTGCGAGGCATCTTCTTCTACGTCATGACCAGTAAGTCCGCTGAGGCCAACTTGCTCGCCAGCCTTCGCGGCTCGCTCGCTGGCGCGCGCATCACCGCCGCACCGGACTACCTCACAGACGCGCCCACGTTTCGTGTTGCCGCCGAAGCGACAACGACAGCTGACCATCGCCCCCTAGCGGTTACCCGCGTCGAACCGGCCAGTGCCGCCCTCTTAGCGTCACTTCAGCCGATCGCCGGACCTAATACGGAGATACGGCTTCAGTGGATATTTGTCAGTGGAGGCACACCGGAGCCGGTACGCTCATCATTTGATGCCAACGGCCAAGGGGCGTTAGCCATCGTCGAGCAGAGTGGCATTGGTGATGCGGAGGCGGTCCAGGCCGCTCGCATCAAACACCGCGAACCGATCTTGCTTGGAGTCGCCCGTGTCGGCGTGGCCGCCCCAACAAAAGCTCGAGCTCAGGCGCTGTTCGGACGTGTCTGGAGCACCCTTCACGGCTTGAACGCTCCAGGAGTGCGCTTGCGGCGGCGGTTCATCGCATCGGCGGATGTTGCTGCGCGCCTCACACAGCGGAAGTACCCTATTGCCTCCTGGCCAGTCACCTTTAATGCCACCGAAGGTGTCGGCCTGCTCGGCTTTCCCATCGGCGGCCTGTCGCTGCCGGGGATGGCCTTCGGTACCGCGAGGCAGCTACCGGCGGCCTACAGCATGCCCACTCATGGCCAAGTTATCGCGATGTCGAACTATCCCACTTCGCTAACACGGCCGCTTGCCTTGACGGCCAAAGATAGGACACAGCATACCTACCTCGTTGGGCAGACCGGTACGGGTAAGTCAGTGCTCCTCAGTCGTATGATCCTGAACGACATCCGGGCTGGCTACGGTGTTTTTGCCTGCGACCCAAAGGGCGACCTCATCGGAAGCGTACTTGAAAGAATCGACAGTCAAACCGCAAAGCGCATCATCGTGTTGGACGCGAGTAAGCGTGAGCAGCCAATCGGGCTGAACATCCTTGGCAATGCGCACACCGAGCAAGCTCGGGAGCTTGCTGTTGACAATATTTTGCACATCTTCCGCGAGATTTGGGCTTCGTACTGGGGCCCGCGTACTGACCAGATCTTGCGAGCTGCACTCAATGCGCTCATCCATGTGCCTGCTCGTGACGGTTCCGCCATGACAATTTGCGAAGTCGTGCCACTCCTCACCAATCCGTCGTTTCGTCGATATGTCACCAGTCATCCGCGCCTGCCTGAGCACTACCGCGCCTACTGGGAACGCTTCGATCAGTTATCCGAGAACGACGTCTTGCAACAGATCGGCAGTGTGCTCAATAAGGTCGAAGCTTTCACGCAACGCATACCGATTCGCCTTATGCTGGGACAATCGGCCGGCATTGACTTTGAAGATATTTTTCGTCGTGGTTCCGTAGTGCTCGTCAACTTGGCAAAAGGTGACATCGGCACGGAGACAGGAAATCTTCTGGGGGCTCTGCTTATCTCCGAGTTGTGGCGAGCAACATTGAACCGTGTGAAGATTGCTCCAGAGCGACGCAAGCCATGCTTCGCATATATCGACGAAGCACAGGATATCGTACGGCTACCGCTGCCGATCGCGGACATGTTGGCGCAAGCACGCGGCTTTGGCCTGGGCATCACGCTCGCCAATCAGTACCTCTCGCAACTGCCGGAAGTCGTTCGCGCGGCTGTCCTCGGCACGGTGCCTACACGGATCGCCTTTGCCGTCGAACATGATGATGCCAAGCTGCTCGAACGTCGTTTCGGTCCCTTAACGGCGGACGACCTCACCGGACTAGCGCCATACGAACTCGCTATGCGGCCTTGCGTCCATGGTCAGACCCTCCCGTCCGTGACGGGCGTCAGCTTGCCGCCTGAACCACCAATCTCGGACGCTGCTGCTATCGCGTCGCTCAGCCGTGAACAGTTCGGTGTCGCGCGGCATATCGTTGAGGAAGCGATGACCCGACGCATTACGCAAGACCAGCGCAACATAGCGCCAGTTGGCCGTCAAAAACGAGAAGGCTCAGCATGAGCCGCGTTGTCTTCGGTGTTGTCATCGGCGTTGATAGCCACTTGAACAGCGTGCCAGTGTTCACACTGGTCAGAGCCATGCCGGCCGCATTAACGCCGGGGACACTCTTACCCTCCCCAGGAGGTTATCTGGTCGCAGTAGAATTGTTTCTCGGGCACGCGCATTGCATCGGCTCGTTGACTGGCGCGTGTTAAAGCCGTTTTCCAGACGAATTGGTGGTACGGCTCACGGCTCGACGGAAACAGTGTTTACGCTCGATTCTTGCGGCATCATGTTGTCAGATATCTTTGAGAATCATATTGGACAAGGAGGTCACCTTCGCCGGCCGACTATCCCCGGTGAACGATTCATAAGTCATGCTGTTGCTACTTCGGAGCTATATGTTCAGGCGATCGAATCGCATCAATGTGGAGCTTTGGAATTGGTGCAGTTCGAAGCTGAGTCTCGTGCGTGGATGCCGGACGGGAACGGCGGACTGCTAAAACCCGACGCGTTTATGATTGTTGCTAAGGGTGACAACGTGGACAGTTGGGCCGTTGAGGTAGATAAAGCTACGGAACATCGACCTGCGCTTAGGCGCAAATTTGAGACGTATATAAGCTTTATGCGGCGTGGACAACTCGCCCCAAATGGGGTTATGCCACGCGTGCTCATCACATGTCCCGATGAAGCGCGTCGGAGCGTTGTACAGGATGTCATTGAACGTTTTTCACGAGACGTGCAAGGGGTGTTTTCAGTCAGTGCAGAAGCTGATGCAATGGCGTTTGTCTTGAGTACGCTAGACACCTAGTGTCACTCGTTGTAATTACTACAGTTGCCAGTTGGCAACTGATGCGGGATAATGCCTGTATGAAGAGGAGGCAGGCATGAAAGATGCGCAGACTATTGGAGAATATACAAAGACAAAAAGAACACAGGCAGGCATAACGCTCGGGGAGCTTTCCCGGCTTGCGGGCGTGCACAAGAGCTTCATATCTCGGCTTGAATCTGGAGAACGCCACAAGGCGGCACCCGAGGTACTTGAACGCATTGCGAACGTTCTGAAGCTCGATCCGAGCGAACTGCTGAGCTTTATCGGCGTGACACCACAACCACTGCCCCCGGTGCGGACGTATTTCAGACGGGCGTACGGGGTCAGCGAAGAGGGTGCGGACGTACTCGCTCAGCTTATCGAGGATTATCAACAACGAAAGGAGGGAGAACATGACGAAAACAACAAAGGACATAACAAGGCTGATTGACGATCTGCGCGCACTGCTGCCCCGCCGTCCGCTCAGCTACGGCGAATCGCTGCACGCTGCACGGTTACAGGCGGCAGAACTTCGAAAACAGCTTGAGGCGTCAGAACCTGACTTCAATCTGATTTGGCTCATTGAACAGCAGACGGTTCCCGTGTCGTTCGCGCCAGAGTACAAATGAACGGGACGAGCGGGATCACCACGAACGCCGGGGACGCACAGATAAAGGTATTCATCAATGCTAACGAGCCGCCCGTGCGCCAAAGATTCTCATTGCTTCATGAATTTAAGCACGTACTTGATTTTGATTTTGTAGACACGTTGCACGAGAGCCTTGGCAGTGGTGACCTGAACCGGCGAGCCCGGCAAATTGAGCTGATCTGCAATGAGTTTGCCGCGTGTGCGCTCATGCCCGCCAACCTCGTAAAGCGCGTTTGGCTGCGAACACAAAATATCGAGCTTGCGGCCGGCATGTTCAATGTGTCACCAGAGGCTATGAGTACGCGACTTTCTCGGTTGGGGTTGATCGGCGTACCCGCACCCGCGCCGAAGATGTACTTTCGTCGCCAACTTGTCAGCTTGTGCGTAGCGTAATTGGCCTTGTTCCTTAACATTTAGGAGGTGATGAACGGGTGTCCAGTACCACCCTCAACCGGCACGTACGCGGTGAAGCAACCAAGCCCGCCCTGCGCGTTGTTCTGTACCTGCGGGTGTCCAGCAAGCGTCAGATGGACACCGGCGCCGACTTCGACCGCGACGGCAACAGCATCGACACGCAGCGGAAGTATGGGCGACAGAAGGCCAAGACTCTTGGTGCGGTAGTCGTCGGCGAGTACGTCGAACCCGGCTACTCGGCGCAGACCATCGAGAAGCGCCCAACGTTCCGCGAGATGATCACGCGCATCCAGCAAGACCGTGACGTCGATGCCGTGATCATCTACCAGCGGTCGCGGGCCTTCCAGAACTACATCGAGGCTGGAACGACCGAGCTGGCGCTAAAGCAACTCGGCGTCGAACTGGTCTCCGCCCGCGAGGACTTCGGCGACGGCGTCATGGCCGAAGGCATGAAGGCCATGACCGATGTCTTCAACTGGCTGCAAGTCCGCTTGAGCGGTGAAGACATCAAGGCCAAGATGGCGAACAGCGCCCGGAATGGCGGAACGGTGCACCGCGCTCCGGTGGGCTACCTGAACCAACGCATCACGGTCGACGGTCGCCCGGTCAACGGCGTGGTGCTCGACCCGGAACGGGCGCCGTTGGTGCGGATGGCCTTCGAGCTGTACGCGACCGGTGAGGAGAACTTCCGGACGCTGGCCGTCAAGCTGGCGCAGGCCGGGCTGCGGATGCCCGCCCGAGTTAACTCTCCAGGCGGACCGATCGGCGCCAAGAAGCTCGGGCTCGTACTGCGAGATCGCTACTACGTCGGGTATGTCGAACATGACGGCGTGGAGTATCGGGGGCGACATACGGCTTTGGTGAAGCCGGAACTGTTCGAGCAGGTGCAGCGGCTGCTCGCTAAGCACACCGATGCCCACGTCCGTCATCGGACTCATCACCACTTCCTCAAGGGCCTTTTGTTTTGCGAGCGTTGCAAACACCGGTTGGTGATCACCTACGCCCAAGGCCGTCGGGGTGGCGATTACTACTACTTCTATTGCCGGGGTCGCCAAGACGGTGTGTGCGACCTGCCTGGTATCCCCGTAGAAGTCGCTGAGGCCGCCGTGGAAGCTCACTACGCCGCCACGGTCACCATGCCGGCCGAATGGCTGGCGACGGCTCGGGCGGGCATTGACGAGGCAGTGAGCGCTGACCGTCAGCTGACTGACGAGCTGCGCGAACGCTACGCTGCCCAACTTGTCAAGCTCGACAAGAAAGAGAGCTACTTCCTCGACCTGGCCGCCGAGGAGGAGTGGCCCAAAGCCAAGCTGCGCAGCAGGTTCGACGGCATCCGGGCCGAGCAAGCCGAGATCACGGCGACGCTGGAACGGTCAACTACGAACCTTGACACCAGTCGGACGATCTTCCACCAGGCGTTCGAGTTGCTGGCTGAGCCGTACCAGGTGTACAAGGCTGGTGACGAAGTAGTACGCGGCATGCTCAACCGGGTGTTCTTCGCCCGGCTCTACCTCGACGCCGAGAAGGTCACGGACCAAGTGCTCAAGGAGCCGTTCCAGTCCATCCAAGATGCCTACCTGATCGAGCGCAAAACCAAGAAGAGCGCCACCCTGGCGAACCAGCGTGACGCTCCCGGTGAGGCAACCTCATCCGCATTGACCTCGAAGGGTCAAGTTTGTGATAAGGCTCGTTACGTGGAGCTAAGGGGACTCGAACCCCTGACCCCCTCACTGCCAGTGAGGTGCGCTACCAGCTGCGCCATAGCCCCGAGGCGAAGGTGTACTCCGCATCTCGTATGGCCATACCCTACACGCCGTCCCGAGGCCCTCGACGCGGGGGTGCCTGCATGGTCACCAACTCGGGCACAACCTTGTGACCTGCAGTTTTAGGACTTATTTTTAGGCGTGTATTGACTCCCGGTGTGTCCGCCGTTACATTTTCGGCGGTTGTGACGCCGAGGTCCCCGCCCGTTACGCCGCGTCTTCACCGGGCATGCCTCTGCCGTTTCCTGCTCGAAGAACGCCGCCTGTGCGGCAGAGGAGGTTTCGATGAAGAGTCCGGTGCGACGGCGGGTGATGACGGTGCTCTCGGCAGCGTCCACCCTGGTCGCGGGCTTGATCACCGTCGTCGCGGCGGCGCCGGCGGCTCAGGCCGCGATCACCCCTGACGGGTGGTACACGGTCGCCGCCGTGAACAGTGGTAAGTGTGTCGATGCTCGGGCTGCCGCCAGTGCCAACGGCACCGTCGTGCAGCAGTACAGCTGCAATCAAAGCGCTTCCCAGGAGTGGCAGTTCCAGTCGACCGGGGACGGCTACTTCCGCGTCAACACGCGCAACAACGCCGCCGCGGCCTGGGATGTCACCGGCGTCTCGACCGCCGATGGCGGGCTCGTGCAGCTGTGGAGCTACTCGAACGGCCTCAACCAGCAGTGGCAGGCCGTCGACGAGGGCAGCGGGCGGTACCACTTCGTGAACCGGAACAGCGGGAAGTGCCTCGACGTGCCGAGCGCCTCCACCGCCGACTCCGTCCAGCTTCAGCAGTACTCCTGTAACAACACCAGTGCGCAGTCGTTCACACTTACCCCCGTGGGTGGCACTACTCCTCCGACCTCCGGCCAGCCGGACCTCGGCCCGAACGTGGTGATCTTCGACCCGTCGATGTCGAGCTCCAGCATCCAGAGCCGGCTCAACAGCATCTTCAGCCAGCAGGAACGCAACCAGTTCGGCAGCCAGCGCTACGCCGTGATGTTCAAGCCGGGCACGTACTCCAACGACGTGAACGTCGGCTTCTACACGCAGGTGCTGGGCCTCGGGCTGAGCCCGGACGCCGTGACGATCAACGGCGCCGTGCACGTCGAAGCCGACTGGTTCCCGCCGCAGAACGCGACGCAGAACTTCTGGCGCGGCGCCGAGAACCTGTCCGTCAACCCGACCGGCGGCGCCGACCGCTGGGCGGTCAGCCAGGCCGCGCCGTACCGCCGCATGCACGTCCGCGGTGACCTGCAGCTCGACGACGGCGGCTGGGCCAGCGGCGGCTGGATCTCCGACTCGAAGATCGACGGCCAGGTCCGCTCCGGTTCGCAGCAGCAGTGGATCTCGCGCAACTCGCAGTTCGGCAGCTGGAACGGCTCGAACTGGAACATGGTCTTCGCCGGCGTCCAGGGCGCTCCCTCGAACACCTTCCCGAGCCCGCCTTACACGACCGTCGCCTCGACGCCGGTCGTGCGCGAGAAGCCGTTCCTCTACATCGACAACGCCGGTAACTACCAGGTGTTCGTCCCCGGCGTGAAGACCAATGCCTCCGGCACGAGCTGGGCGAACGGCACCGCGCCGGGCACCTCGCTGCCGATCGACCAGTTCTACATCGCCAAGCCCGGCGCGACCGCCGCGGACATGAACGCCGCGCTGGCCGCCGGGAAGAACCTGCTGGTGACGCCCGGTGTCTACCACCTCAACCAGGCGCTGCACGTGACCCGGCCCGACACCGTCGTGCTCGGCCTCGGCATCGCGACCCTGGTGCCGGACGGCGGCGTCACCGCGATGAACGTCGACGACGTCAACGGCGTGAAGGTGGCCGGCCTGCTGATCGACGCCGGCACGACCAACTCGAACACGCTGATGCAGGTCGGTGCGGCCGGTTCGACCGCCGACCACTCGGCCGACCCGACGTCGCTGCACGACGTGTTCTTCCGGATCGGCGGCCCGGCCGTCGGCAAGGCGACCAACAGCCTGGTGGTGAACAGCAACAACGTGATCGGCGACCACATGTGGATCTGGCGCGCCGATCACGCCGACAACGGCAACAACGTCGGCTGGACCACCAACACCGCCGACAACGGGCTCACGGTCAACGGCAACAACGTGACGATGTACGGCCTGTTCGTCGAGCACTACCAGAAGACGCAGGTCGTCTGGAACGGCAACGGCGGCCGGACGTACTTCTTCCAGAACGAGATGCCGTACGACGTGCCGAACCAGGCGGGCTGGATGAACGGCTCCACGAAGGGCTACTCCGCGTACAAGGTGGGCCCGAACGTGACGAGTCACGAGGCGTGGGGGCTGGGCAGCTACTGCTTCTTCAGCACCAACCCCTCGGTCGCCAGCGCGCACGCCTTCGAGGCGCCGAACACCCCGGGTGTCAAGTTCCACGACATGGTGACCGTCTCGCTGAACTACCAGGGGACGATCACGCACGTCATCAACACCACCGGTGACACGACGCCGACGGGGACCAAGCCCGTCAACCTGGTGAGTTACCCCTGATCAACCGGCGTGCGCCGTGGTGGCGGCCGCGGCGCACGCCGGTCCTCATTCTCCGTAATGGACGTCCTCACGTGAAACCCGTCGGCCGGGTTATTGGGCAACCGCCGAACGGGCGAAAAGTGTGATTACAGAGCGTGCATGCGTACGGTAGTACATATTTACCGGGAAGTTATGGATTGTTCACCTTGCTCGGGGAGCGTTCGCTCGCACAGCCACCCCGGGTATCGGAGGACGTAGCAAGTGAACAGACGTTTCGCGGCGCTCACCGCGGCGGTCGCCGCAGGTGCCCTGGTACTCACCGCCTGTGGCGGATCTTCCAGCGACAACAAGGACTCCGGTGCCGCCGGCACCGCCAAGTCGGCCGCCGACCTCGGCGGGCTCGACAAGCTCGTCGAGGCGGCGAAGAAGGAAGGCACCCTCAACGTCATCGCCCTCCCGCACGACTGGGCGAACTACGGCGAGGTCCTCGACGCCTTCAAGAAGAAGTACGGCCTCAAGGTCACCGAGGCCAACCCCGAGGGCTCGAGCCAGGACGAGGTCAACGCCGTCAAGCAGCTCAAGGGCCAGGACCGCGCGCCCGACGTGCTCGACCTCGGCGGCGCCTTCGCGCTGACGGCGGCCAAGGACGGCCTGCTCGCGCCCTACAAGGTCGCGACCTTCGCCGACGTCCCGGACAACCAGAAGGACGCCGACGGCCAGTGGGTCAACGACTACGGCGGCTACATCTCCATCGGCTACGACGCCAAGAAGGTGCCGAACCCGCCGACGTCCTTCGCCGACCTGAAGAAGCCGGAGTACGCGGGCAAGATCGCGCTCAACGGCGACCCGACGAAGGCGGGCGCGGCCTTCGCCGGCGTGTACGCCGCGGCGCTGGCCAACGGCGGTTCGTTCGCCGACATCAAGCCCGGCATCAGCTACTTCGGTGACCTCAAGAAGTCCGGCAACTTCATCCCGGTGCAGTCGAGCGCGGCGACCGTGGAGAGCGGCCAGACGCCGATCACGCTCGACTGGGACTACCTGCAGGCCGGCTACGCCAAGAAGCTCGAGGGCAAGGTCGACTGGAAGGTCGCGGTCCCGGCCGACGGCGTCTACTCGAACTTCTACTGCCAGGCGGTCAGCAAGACCGCCCCGCACCCGGCCGCCGCGCGGCTGTGGCAGGAGTTCCTGTTCTCCGACGAGGGCCAGAACCTCTTCCTGAAGGGCCTTTCGCGCCCGGCGCGGCTGCCGAAGATGGAGACGGCGGGCACCGCGGACAAGACCTCGCTCGCGGCCCTGCCGCAGATCCCCGGCGAGACGAAGTTCCCGACCAACGACCAGATCGACGCGGCCAAGAAGGTCGTCGCGGACGAGTGGGCGAAGGCCGTCGGCTGACGTGACGGCCGAGACCCTCACCACGGCGGCAGGCGCGACATCGCCTGCCGCCGTGCCCGTGCGCCCCGGGTTCGCGCGGCGCTTGCTCAAGTGGGTGACCGGCCACCTCGGCCTGCTGCCCTTCCTCGCCTACACCGGCGTCTTCCTCGGCGCGCCGGTGGTGATGGTCGCGGTCGGTGCCTTCCAGGACAACGACGGCGCGTTCACCACCGACAACCTCGGCGCGGCCTTCAAGGACCAGTTCGGCCGGTCGTTCGTGACGTCCATCGAGCTGTCCGCGCTGACCGCCGTGGTCGGCGCCGTGCTCGGCGCGCTGCTCGCCCACGCCGTCCTCGGGTCCAAGCCGGACGGCCTGCTGCGCAAGGTCGTCTCCAGCGCGGCCGGCGTGCTGGCCAACTTCGGCGGCGTGCCGCTGGCGTTCGCGTTCATCGCCACGCTCGGCAGCATCGGCATCGTCACCAAGGCGCTGACCGGCCTCGGCCTCGACCTCTACGCGTCCGGGTTCAGCCTGTTCAGCTTCTCCGGCATCGCGATCGTCTACATCTACTTCCAGATCCCGCTGATGGTCATCGTGTTCACCCCGGCGCTGGAGGGCATGCGCGCGCAGTGGCGCGAGGCGGCGGAGAACCTGGGCGCGACGCGCACGCAGTACTTCCGGCTCATCGCCGTCCCGGTGCTGCTGCCGCCGTTCCTGGCTTCGACGCTCCTGTTGTTCGCCAACGCGTTCAGCGCCTACGCCACCGCGTACGCGCTGACCACCGGCATCATCCCGCTGGTGCCGATCCAGATCGGCTCGCTGGTCTCCGGCAACGTCGTGGCGGACCAGCAGAACCTCGGGAAGGCGCTCGGCCTCGGCATGATCGTCGTGGTCGCCATCGTGATGGCGTTCTACTCGTGGATGCAGCGGCGCGCGTCGAGGTGGCTCGGATGACCAACAAATGGGGTCGCTGGACCATTCTCACCCTGTTCGGCCTGTACTTCCTGGTGCCGATGGCGGCGTCGGTCGAGTTCAGCCTGCGCGACGTCAACGACACGCACAGCTTCGTCTCGTGGAGCAAGCTGCTCGACGAGCCGGGCCTGTTCGAGACGCTGGGGACGTCACTGTGGGTCGCCGCGGGCACGGTCGTGCTGACCCTGCTGATCATGGTCCCGACGGTCAGCTGGGTGCACCTGCGCAAGCCGAAGCTGCGCCGGGTGATGGAGGGGATCAGCCTGCTGCCGCTGGTCATCCCGCCGATCGTGCTGGTCAACGGCGTGCTCGTGGTGTTCGCGGACGCGCCGGAGGTGATCAACGGGACGCCCGTGATCCTCGTGCTGGAGTACGTCGTCCTCGCGCTGCCGTTCACCTACCGCACGCTCGACGCGGGCCTGCAGGCGATCGCGCTGCCGACGCTGGTCGAGGCCGCGCGCAGCCTCGGCGCCGGCTGGGGCACCGTGCTGCTGCGGGTGATCGTGCCCAACATCCGCAGCGCGGTGTTCGGCGCCGCGTTCCTCAACCTGGCGCTGGTGCTCGGCGAATACACCCTGGCCAGCATCCTGCTGATGGACACCTTCCCGGTGTGGACCGTCCAAACCGGACAGTCCGAGGCCGGCGTGTCGGTCGCGGTGTCGCTGTTCAGCCTGTTCGTCGCCTTCCTGCTGCTGTTCGTCCTGTCCCTCGTCGCGGGCCGCCGCCGTCGTGAGCACAACCCGGCCGCGCCCATCGCCCCCGCACCGCAAGGAACCGCCTGATGACCGTGATCGAAACCAAGACGGGCGCCTCCGTGGAGTTCCGCGGGCTGCACCGCGAATTCGGCGACGTCAAGGCCCTCGACGGGCTGAACCTGCTGATCGAGCCCGGCGAGCTGGTCGCGCTGCTCGGGCCGTCCGGCTGCGGCAAGACGACGGCGTTGCGCGTGCTGGCCGGCCTCGAGCAGGTCGACTCGGGCGAGGTGCTCGTCGACGGCTCCGACGTCGTCGGCGTGCCGGCCAACAAGCGCGACATGGGCATGGTCTTCCAGGCCTACAGCCTGTTCCCGAACTTGACCGTGCGGGACAACGTCGCGTTCGGGCTGCGGCTGCGCGGCCAGGGCACGGCGCCCCGGCACCAGCGGGCGCAGGAGCTGCTGGAGCTGGTCGGGCTGGACAGCCACGCCAAGCGCTACCCGCACCAGCTCTCCGGCGGCCAGCAGCAGCGCGTCGCGCTCGCCAGGGCGCTGGCCATCGAGCCGCGCGTGCTGCTGCTCGACGAGCCACTGTCCGCTTTGGACGCCCAGGTGCGCACGCAGCTGCGGGACGAGATCCGCCGGCTGCAGCTGCGGGTCGGCATCACCACGCTGTTCGTCACGCACGACCAGGAGGAGGCGCTGTCGATCGCCGACCGCGTCGGCGTGATGAAGGACGGCCGGCTCGAGCAGTGCGACACCCCGGCCGCGTTGTACGCGCGCCCGGCGACGGCGTTCGTGGCGGAGTTCGTCGGCACGATGAACCACCTCGCGGGCACGGTCACCGGCGGCGGCACCGAGGTCGACGTCGCCGGGCAGCGGCTGAAGCTGGCCGAGCCGGGGGAGCGGGCGGACGGCGCGGCCGTGCGCGTGCTGGTCCGCCCCGAGTCGGTGACGCTCGAACCCGGCGGCCCGGCCCGCGTCACCGACCACAGCTTCCGCGGCGCGGTCACCCGCCTCACGGCGGTGCTGCCGGACGGCACGACGGTGCTCGTGGACCTGCCGAGCGTGACGGCCGCGGAGCTGCTCCCGGGCAGCACGGCGGCCGTCGGCTTCGGCAGCCGCCCGGTCCTGCTGGCGGCGGACGCGTAGTGGACACGACGCGCCGGCGGATCGTCCGGGCCGAGGCGGGCGAGCTGGGTTACCGGCGGCTCGCCGAGGCGCCGGGCGAGCCGCACGCCGTCCGGGAGGACCTCGCGCCGGCGTCGGCCTCCCGGCCCGGGACGCCGCTGGCGCGGTTCGCGCACCTGTCGGACCTGCACGTGATGGACGCGCAGTCGCCGAGCCGGGTCGAGTACCTGGAACGACACGCCGACCCGGACTCGCCGCTGCGGCCATACCTCCCGTTGATCGGCACCTACCGGCCGCAGGACGTGTTCACGACGCACGTCGTCGAGGCGATGGTCCGCGCGGTCAACGAGTTCGACGTCGACTTCGCGGTGTCCACCGGCGACGCGACCGACGCCTGCCAGGCCAACGAACTGCGCGCCTACCTGGGCACGCTCGACGGCGGCCCGGTCGACCCGGATTCCGGCGAGCGCGGGCACTGGGAGGGTGTCCACGCGAGCGACCCGGCGACCTACGACGTCCGCTACTGGCACCCCGACGGCACGCCGGAGGGCTGCGAAGACGACCACGCGCGGGCCCGCTACGGCTTCCCGGAAGCGCCGGGCGCCCTCGACGCGGCCGCGCGCCCGTTCGAGGCGACCGGGCTGCACGTGCCGTGGTACGCCGTCTACGGCAACCACGACAACATGCTGCAGGGCGTCGTCCCGCCGTGGCCGGAACTGGGCGAGATCACGGTCGGCGGGGCCAAGCTGACGGCGCTGCCCGAGGGTGACGTCGTCGAGCTGCTGCACGGCTTCGACCAGGCCGAGCGGGACGTCGTCGCGCGGCTGCTGGACGGCGCCACGGTGCCCGTGACGCCCGACGCCGAGCGGCGGCACGTCTCGCGCGCCGAGTGGATCGGCGCGCACGTCGACTGCCACGGCCACGGGTACGTCCGGGCGAACGCCGAGTCCGACACCGCCTACTACGCGTTCGACCACGGCGTCTTGCGCTGCCTGGTGCTCGACACGGTCAACCCGCACGGCTTCTGGCAGGGCTCGCTCGACGTTCCCCAGTTCGAGTGGCTGCGCGCGGAGCTGGCGGCGTCGGCGGACCGGCTCGTCGTGCTGTTCAGCCACCACCCCCTCGACACGCTGGTCAACGACCACGGCCCGGACCGGCGGGTGCTGGCCGACGAGCTGGCCGCGCTGCTGCACGCGTCACCGAACGTCGTCTTGTGGGTGAACGGCCACACCCACGAGAACAAGGTGACCCCGCAGGCGACGTTCTGGGAGGTGACGACGGCGTCGCACATCGACTGGCCGCAGCAGGCCCGGCTCGTCGAGGTCCGCGACAACGCCGACGGCACGCTGTCCATTGTGGTCACCATCGTCGACCACAGTGGACCGGTGACGGGCGGCGGTGAAGACCCGATCGGGTTGGCGGGGCTGTCCCGCGAGCTGTCGGCGAACTACTGGCAGCACCGCGACGGCCCCGAGCGGGGCGCCGGGACCGCCGCCGACCGCAACGTCGAGCTCCTGCTCCGGGATCCACGCCCGAACGGGTGGTGAACCGCGCCGAGGGCCCCGGGTGTCGCGATACTGGGGCTCCCGGAGTGCAAAGGAGCGGGACATGACCGCCTTCGGAATCGTCGTCGAACCCCGGCAAGCCTGGCCCCTCACCGCCGCGCGCGGGGTGTTCGCCGTGCTGTTCGGGATCTTCGCGCTCGTCTGGCCGGGCGAGACCGTGCTGGTGCTCGCGATCCTCTACGGCGTCTACGCGATCGTGGACGGCATCGGCGGGCTGATGCAGGCGTTCCGCCCGGGTGACGGCGCCCACCGCGCCGCGTACGGCGTGCTGGGCGTGCTCGGCATCGTCGCCGGGATCGTGGTGCTGGTGTGGCCGGGCATCACGGTGCTGCTGCTGGCGCTGCTGGTCGGGCTGTGGGCGATCGTCACCGGCATCGCCGAGATCACCGCGGCGATCCGCCTGCGCAAGCAGATCCAGGGCGAGGCGTTCCTCATCCTGGCCGGCGCGATCTCCGTGCTCGCCGGCATCCTCATCGTGATCAACCCGATCGCGGGCGCGTACGGCGTCGCGCTGCTGGCCGGGATCTACGCGCTGGTCTACGGGATCGTGCTGCTCGTGCTGGCGTTCCGGCTGCGGAAGATCGCGAACACGCCCGCCGCGGTCTGAGTACCGTGCGGGGATGTGACCCGCGAACTGGTGGTGCTGGGCACCGCGAGCCAGGTGCCCACGCGCCACCGCAACCAGAACGGCTACCTCCTGCGCTGGGACGGCGAAGGCCTCCTCTTCGACCCCGGCGAGGGCACCCAGCGGCAGATGGTGCACGCCGGCGTCGCGGTCACGGACGTCACCCGGATCTGCGTCACGCACTTCCACGGCGACCACAGCCTCGGGCTGTCCGGCGTCATCCAGCGGCTGTCGCTCGACAAGGTGCGGCACCCGGTGCACGCGCACTTCCCGGCGTCCGGCGCGCACTACTTCGAGCGGCTGCGGCACGCGACGTCGTTCTACGAGACCGCCGACCTGCGGGAACAGCCCATCTCTTCGAGCGGCCAGATCGCGTCGGGCAAGTTCGGCGTCCTGGAGACCCGGCTGCTGAGTCACCCGGTCGAGGCGTTCGGCTACCGGCTGGTCGAGCCGGACGGCCGGACGATGCTCCCCGAGCGGCTGCGCTCGTTCGGCATCCAGGGCCCGGACGTCGGCAAGCTCCAGCGCGACGGCCGGCTGGGGACGGTGAGCCTCGACGACGTCAGCGTGCCCCGGCGCGGCCAGCGGTTCGCGTTCGTCATGGACACCCGCCTCTGCGACGGCGTCTACGCCCTCGCCGAGGACGCGGACATGCTCGTGATCGAGTCGACCTTCCTCGCCGAGGACACCGCCCTGGCCCGTGACTTCGGCCACCTGACCGCCCAGCAGGCCGCCCGCGTCGCCGCCGAGTCCGGCGTCCGGCTGCTCGTGCTGACCCACTTTTCGCAGCGCTACACCGAGCCTCAGCGGTTCTTCGACGAAGCCCGGGCCGAGTTCGACGGCGAGATCGTGGTGGCCACGGACCTGGAGCGGGTCCAGGTGCCGAAACGCCGGTCCTCCCCAGCGGAGCCCCTCGCGCCGTAGGCTGCAAGCGTGAGCCAGCCGATCCTGATGACCGTCGACGACGATCCCGCCGTGTCCCGCTCGGTCGCCCGTGACCTGCGCCGGCGCTACGGCAAGGACTACCGCATCATCCGCGCCGACTCGGGCGCCGACGCCCTCGACGCGCTGCGCGAGATCAAGCTGCGCGGCGACGCCGTCGCGGCGATCCTCGCCGACTACCGGATGCCGCAGATGGACGGCATCGCCTTCCTCGAGAAGGCGATGGACCTGTTCCCGCACGCCCGCCGGGCCCTGCTGACCGCCTACGCCGACACCGACGCCGCGATCCAGGCGATCAACGTCGTCGACGTCGACCACTACCTGCTCAAGCCGTGGGACCCGCCGGAGGAGAAGCTCTACCCGGTGATCGACGCGCTCGTCGAGACCTGGAAGGCCGTCGGCGACAAGCCGGTCGACGAGGTCAAGCTCCTCGGCCACCGGTACTCGTCGCCGTCGTTCCACATGCGCGACTTCCTCGCGCGCAACGCCGTGCCCTACCGCTGGTACTCGGTCGAGGACGACGAGGGCAAGCGCTTGCTCAAGGCCGCCGACGCCGTCGAAGCCGACATCCCGGTGATCGTCACCCCCGACGGCACCGTGCTCAAGCACCCCTCCAGCGGCGAGATCGCGGACGCGGTCGGCTTGTCGACCCGTCCCGCGCAGGAGTTCTACGACCTCGTCGTCATCGGCGGCGGCCCGGCCGGGCTCGGCGCCGCGGTGTACGGCGCGTCCGAGGGCCTGCGCACGGTGCTCGTCGAGAAGAAGGCCACCGGCGGCCAGGCCGGCACCAGCTCGCGCATCGAGAACTACCTCGGCTTCCCCGACGGCGTCTCCGGCGCGCAGCTGACCGACCGGGCGCGGCGCCAGGCTCAGAAGTTCGGCGCCGAGGTGCTCACCGCCCGCGACGTCGTCGGCCTGGAGGCCCGCGGCTCGTCCCGGGTCATCACCTTCGGCGACGGCAGCGAGATCGCCGCGCACTCGGTGATCCTCGCCAGCGGCGTCACCTACCGGGCGCTCGACGCCGAGGGCATCGAGGAGCTGAGCGGCCGCGGCGTCTACTACGGCTCGGCGCCCACCGAGGCGCCCGAGTGCAAGGGCGAGCACGTCTACATCGTCGGCGGCGCGAACTCCGCCGGCCAGGCCGCGGTGTTCTTCTCCAAGCACGCCAGCGACGTCAGCATCCTGGTGCGCGGGGAGTCGCTCGAGTCGTCGATGTCGCACTACCTGATCGAGCAGATCGCCGGCATCGAGAACATCCACGTCCGCACCCGCACCACGGTCAAGCAGGCCCACGGCGACGACCACCTGGAGCGGCTCACGCTCTGCGAAAACGGCGTCACCGAGGAGGTCGACACCGGCCACCTGTTCATCTTCATCGGCGCGGCCCCCCGCACGGAGTGGCTGGGCGACGACCTCCACCGCGACGACCACGGCTTCGTCCGCACCGGCCCGGACCTGCTGGCCGCCGGCCAGCGCCCCCGGGGCTGGACCCTGGACCGTGACCCGCATTACCTCGAGTCGTCGATCCCGGGCGTCTTCGTAGCGGGCGACGTGCGGTCCCAGTCGGTCAAGCGGGTGGCCTCCGCGGTCGGCGAAGGCGCGATGGCCGTGACGCTGGTACACCGGTACCTGGAGGAACATTGACGTCCTCCCCGCAGTCATCCGACCAGGGGATTCCGGCGGCGCGAGCCCGGCACGGCCGGGTCGGGTCGCCGAGGTTCACGGTTCACCGGCCGGACCACTGTCCCGCCTCCCCGCGCGGTCACCGCCCGTCCGGCGGCGATGTTCCTGGCCGCGTTCACGTCCGCGTTGCCGCTGCACCCACAGGCGACGCACCGGAACACCGCTTGGCTCTCGCGGGATTCGGACGCCACGTGCCCGCAGGCGGAACAACGTTGCGACGTGAAGGCGGCGGGGACCTTTTCGACCCGGCCCGGAGCTTTGTTCTCCAGGCGCGAGACCACCAGACCCCACCCCTGGGCGAGGATCGCCCGGTTCAGGCCCGACTTCTGCCGCACTCGCCGTCCCGGCGCCGCGGCGGTGCCCTTCGCCGATCGGGTCATGTGCGTGATGCGCAGGTCTTCGACCCGGATCACGTCGAACTCGCGGGCGACACGCGTCGTCAGCTTTTCCGCCCAGTCCTTCCGGCGTGCGGACTCCTTGGCGGTCAGCCGCGCGATCGCCCGGAGCAGCCGGGCGCGCCGGTTCGATCCGCGGGCGGCCCGGGCGAGCCGCCGTCGCAGCCGCAACGCTCTGGCCCGCTCGGCGCGGGACAGCCCGGGGCAGTGCAGGAGCTCTCCGGTCGACAGTGCCGCCGACACGGCGACGCCTCGATCGATCCCGACCGCGCTGCCGTCGCCCGGCGCCGGAACGGGCGCGGGGACAGCGGCGAACGCGAGGTGCCACCGCCCGGCGCGGTCGCGGGTGATCCGGTAGGACTTGAGTTCGCCGGACGGGCGCCGCGACCAGCGGAACCGGACCCAGCCCACCTTGGGCACCCACACGGCGGCGCGCCGCCGGTTGAGCCTTTGTACGTGCTCAGGCCGGACGGCGACCTGCCGGAATCCCTGGTGGACCGCCGCTCGGCGCCAAGTCGGCTTGCCGTGGGTGCCTCCGAAGAAGCTGCGCAGAGCCTGGGCGAAGTCGCGCAGCGCCTGCTGCTGGACGGTGACCGAGCCCTCGCGCAACCACGCGTGTTCGTCCCGGATCTCGGTCAGCTGCCGGGCCTGCTCGACGTAGCCTGGAGGGAGCGGCCGCCCGGGCCGCCAATGAGAGTGCTGCTCCACGGCGAGGTTCCAGACGAACCGCGCGTGGGCGCAATGGACCAGCAGCCGAGCCTCCTGTTCGGCTGTGGGCGTCAAGCGAAAGCGGGACATGCGGGAAACGTAGCCCCGGCCACCGACAAAACAGGGGTGAAGGAATGAGCGCATTGCCGCGGGAAGAGCTTCGCGGCCTCTTCCTGTTCGAACACCTTTCCGAAGACCAGCTCGACTGGATCGCCGGCAACGCCGTGCTCGAGGAGTACGAGGGCGACACCGTCGTCATCCGCGAAGGCGACGAAGCGACCTGCTTCTACGTCCTGCTGAGCGGCGCGATCCGGATGACGCGGCTCGTCAGCGGCACCGAGGTCGAGACCAACCGGTCCGACCAGCGTGGCGTCTACTTCGGCGCGACGCAGTTCTTCGTGCACCAGGACACCGACCACCGCTACGGCGCCTCGGTGCGCGCGCTGTCCGACGTCACGTTCCTGGCGCTGCCCTCGCGGGAGTTCTCCGTCGAGTTCCGCCGGTGGTTCCCGATGGCGACGCACCTGCTCGAAGGCATGTACCTCGGCTGGCGCAACAGCGACACCGTGATCGGCTCGCGCCGCCGTCTGCTGGCGCTGGGCGAGCTGTCGGCCGGCCTGACGCACGAGCTGAACAACCCGGCCGCGGCCGCCGTCCGGGCGACGTCCGCGCTGCGCGAGCGCGTCGCCGGGATGCGGCACAAGCTGGCGTTCCTGGCGAAGAAGACCATCGATCCCGAGCTGCTCTACCAGCTGATCGACGTCCAGGAAAAGCTCGTCAAGCAGGTCGCGCAGGCCCCGAAGCTGAGCGCGATGCAGCAGTCCGACCGCGAGGACCAGATCAGCGACTGGTTCGAGGACCACGACATCGACGGCGGCTGGGACCTCGCCGACATCTACGTCCGGGCCGGGCTCACCACGACCGACCTCGACAACGTCCTGGAGCAGGTCGGCGACACCTTCATGGACGGCGCCGTCCGCTGGCTCGCCTACGCGCTCGAGACCGAGATGCTGATGGGCGAGATCGAGGACTCGACCACCCGGATCTCCGCGCTGGTCGGCAAGGCCAAGCAGTACTCGCAGATGGACCGGTCGCCGCACCAGTGGGTCGACGTCCACGACGGCCTCGACTCCACGCTCGTGATGCTCGCCGGCAAGATCGGCGACGGCGTCCGCGTCGTCAAGGAGTACGACCGCGACCTGCCGAAGATCCCGGCGTACGCGGGCGAGCTCAACCAGGTGTGGACGAACATCATCGACAACGCGCTGGGTGCGATGGGCGGCGAAGGCACGCTCACGCTGCGCACCTGGGGCGTCAACGACCAGGTCCGCGTGGAGATCGGCGACACCGGTCCGGGCATCCCGGAAGACATCAAGGGCCGGATCTTCGAGCCGTTCTTCACGACCAAGGCGGTCGGCGAGGGCACCGGGCTGGGCCTGGACATCTCGTGGAAGATCGTCGTCGAGCGGCACCAGGGCGACCTGCGCGTCGAGTCCGAGCCAGGGAGCACCCGGTTCGAGGTGTGCCTCCCGACCGAAGAGCAGGCCTCCCTCTGATGGCCTCGGTCCCGACGGTCACGACCGAGCTCGGGGCGCTGGTGGGGCTGGCGGGTGACGGCGTCCGCCGGTGGCGCGGGATCCCGTACGCCCGGCCGCCGGTGGGCGAGCTGCGGTGGAAGGCGCCGCAGCCGCCCTCGCTCTCAGGTGGCGTGCACGTCGCGGCGGAGTACGGGCCGCACGCGATGCAGTCGCCCGACCCGATGAACCCGCGGGCGGTCTGCGACGAGGACTGCCTGTACCTCAACGTCTGCACGCCGGAGGAGCCCGCGCCCGAGGGCGGGTACCCGGTGCTGTTCTGGCTGCACGGCGGCGGTTACCGCGTCGGCCACGGCGAACAGCTCGGCGACGGCGAGGAATTCGCGCGCGCCGGGATCGTCGTCGTCACGATCAACTACCGGCTCGGCTCGCTCGGGTTCCTGCACCTCGCCGGCGTCTTCGGCGAGGCCGAGGCGGACGCCGGGGTGGGTGGCCTGCTCGACCAGATCGCCGCCCTGAAGTGGGTGCGCCGCAACATCTCCGCGTTCGGCGGGGACCCGTCGCGGATCACCGTCTACGGCGTCTCGGCGGGCGCGAAGAGCGTCGGGAACCTGATGGGCAGCCCGCTCGGCGCGGGGTTGTTCGCGCAGGCGATCAGCAGCAGCGGCGGCGCGGACCACGTGGCGACGCCGGAAACCGGCACCGCGCTGGCCCGGCGGCTGCTCGACGAGGTCGGCTGCCACGACGTCGAAGCCCTGCGGGCGTTGCCGGCCAAGGAGTTCGTCGAGGCGCAGGAACGGATCCTCAGCGGCTTCCAGGCGTTGTGGCTGTGGCGCCCGACGCTGCACCCCCGTGTGCTGCCCGAGGTCCCGATCGAGCCGATCCGCCGCGGCAGCGCGGCCGGCGTCCCGCTGCTCGTCGGCTGCAACAGCAACGAAGGCAGCACGTACGCGATGATGCTGGGTGACGACGCCGCGACAGCGCCGGCGGACGACGTCCTCTCCACGATCCTCGGCGACGAAGGCGCTTCGCAGCTCCTCGAGACGTACCTCCGTCGCGTCCCCGACCTCAACGCCGCGAAGATCGCCGCAATGGGCGACGAACGCTACGGCGTCCCGACCCAGCGCCTCGCCGACGCGCAGTCCGCGCACGCGCCCGTCTACCGCTACCGCATCGACATCGCGGCCCCCGGCGTGCCCGAGCAGCTCGACGGCGGACACGGCACCGAGACGACGATGGCGTGGAAGACGCCGCTGCCGTTGTTCGCGGAGGCGACCGAAGTGAACCCGGCCCGCGAGCGCGCGGCGTTCCTGATCCACCGCTGCTGGGTGCGGTTCGTGCACGACGGTGTGGCGGACGCGGACGGCCCCGAATGGCCACCGTACGGCCCGGAGCTGCGGCCGGTGCTGGTTTTCCGGGAAGACACGGATCTGGTGCTCGACCCACGCGCCGAAGAGCGAAAAGCCTGGGGCGACACGGAATGGGCGTCCGGAACCTGGTTCCCGGTGACCTGACACCGTTCCTTCACCCGCTATTCACTTCGAACCGGCTCGTTCGCGCGTCAAACGAGTCGAAGGCCCTGAATCATCGGGTCGTCGAGGGGAGTGGCTCGTGAAACGCCGGGTATCGATCGGACTGGCCGTGGTGCTGCTGCTCGCGGTCGTGGCGGTGATCGTCTGGGGGCGCGGGGACTCCGGGCCGGGTCTTGCGACGGTGCGCGGGGTCATCGGGTCGGAGAAGCAGGCCTTCTTCACCGACCAGCGCGTCGTCGACGCCTTCGCGCACCACGGGCTGAAGGTCGAGGTCGACACGGCGGGGTCGCGGCAGCTCGCGACGACCGTCGACCTCGGGAAGTACGCGTTCGCGTTCCCGTCGTCCTCGCCCGCGGCGCAGAAGATCCAGCGCGACCGCAAGGTCACGACCGTCTACACGCCGTTCCAGTCGCCGATGGCGATCGCCACCTTCGAGCCGATCGTCGCGCTGCTGAAGGCGAACGGCGTGGTGCGCAAGGGCGCCGGCGACTACGACGTCCTCGACGTCGCGAAGTACCTGGACGTCGCGAAGGCCGGCACGCGCTGGGACCAGCTGCCCGGCAACACCGCGTACCCGGCCCGCAAGAACGTCCTGGTCACGACCACCGACCCGCGCGAGTCGAACTCCGCGGCGATGTACCTCTCGATCGTTTCCTTCGTGGCCAACGGCAACACCGTCGTCAGCTCGCCCGAGCAGGAGGCGAAGGTGCTGCCGTCGGTGTCGAAACTGTTCCTGGACCAGGGATACACGCAGAACAGCACCGAAGGACCGTTCGAGGACTACCTGTCCGCGGGCATGGGCAAGACGCCGCTGGCGTTGATCTACGAGTCGCAGTTCGTGGACCGCGTCGTCCGCGGCGACGGCTCGATCCGCCCGGACATGCGCATGATCTACACGGCACCGACGGTGTACTCGAAGCACACGCTGGTGCCGCTGTCCGCCGACGGCGACAAGGTCGGTCAGCTGCTCGCGACCGACCCCGAGCTGGGCAAGCTGGCCGCGACGTTCGGCTTCCGCACCACCGATCCGAAGCTCTTCGCGGACGTCGCCGCGCCGGCGCACGCGCCCGCCGACCTGGTGGACGCCGTCGAGCCGCCGTCGTTCGAGACCCTCGAGCGCCTGCTCGACGCCGTCGGCAAGCAGTACTGACATGGACGAACTCACCCCCGTCACCGCGGTTTCCCCCGAGCGCGCCGCCGGGCTCGTCACGCTCGGGGCCGACACCCGCGCCGAGATCACCGCGCGCGCCGACGTCTTCGCGACGCGCCTGGAGGCTTTGGACGTCCAGTCGCCGGAGTTCACCGACGTCCTCGACGAGCTGCTGGCCGTCGGCGAGGCCGACATGCGGGCCGCGGCCGGCGTCGCGGGCGCGATGCTGGACCGCTCGTTGCGTGGTTCCGCTTCCCCACAGGACGGCGTCACGACGAGCCTCGCCGGGCTGCGCCGGACCGTTGCCGAGCTGGACCCGGCGAAACTGCCGATCACCGGGCGGAAGCTGCTCGGGATGTTCCCGATGGCTGGTGCCGCGAAGCGGGCCCTGGATCGCTACCACGCGGCGAACGAGCCGGTGAACGCGCTGGTCGTCGACCTGCGGACGCGACAGGACCGGTTGCGGCGGGACAACGCCGCGATCAAGGGCGAGCGCGAACGGCTGTGGAAGGTGCTGGGGAAGCTCGCCGAAGCGTCGGTGTTCGCCGAAGCCGTCGACGCGGCCATCGAGCGTCAGGCGTCGGTGTTCGAGTTCGCCGACCCGTCGCGGGCCCAGGCGTTGCGCGGCGACATCCTGTACCCGATCCGGCAGCGGCACCAGGACCTGCTCACCCAGCTCGCGGTGAGCGCGCAGGGGTACCTCGCGCTGGACCTGGTGCGGCGCACCAACGACGAGCTGATCCGCGGCGTCGAGCGGGCGGTCTCGACGACCGTGTCCGCCCTGCGCGTCGCGCTGCTCGTCTCGGCTGCCTTGGCGGGCCAGCGGGACGTCCTGGACGAGGTGGCGGCGCTGCAGTCGACCACCGACGGGCTGATCCGCGCCAACTCCGAGCTGCTGGAAACGCAGTCCGCGGAGATCCGCAAGGCTAGCAGCGACCCGGCCGTCGCGACCGAGACCATCCGCGCGTCGTTCGACCGGATCTACGCCTCGATCGACGCGATCGACGGCTTCCGCGCGGACGCCGTCCGCACCATGGCGACCACGGTCGAGTCCCTGACCGGCGAGCTGCGCCGCGCCGAGGACCACCTGCGGCGTTCGCACGAGGGGGAAGTATGAGGAAGCTCGTTTTGCTGGCGCTGAGCGCGGTGTTGCTGGCCGGCTGCTCCTCCGCGGCGTCGGACGGCCCTGAGCCGGGGACGCTCAGGATCCTCGCGGGCAGCGAGCTGGCGGACATGCAGCCGGTGCTCGACGAGGCCGCGAAGGCCACCGGCGTCAAGGTCAAGTTCACCTTCGCCGGCACCCTGGAAGGCGCCGAGTCGCTCGCGAACGGCAGTGCCGACGGCAAGTACGACGCCGTGTGGTTCTCGTCGAACCGTTACCCGGCCGGGATTCCCGACGCGGCGAAGCGGCTCGGCAACCAGGTCAAGATCATGAGCTCGCCGGTGGTGCTGGGGCTGTCGGCGTCGTCCGCGAACCGGCTCGGCTGGACGGGCAAGCCGGTCGGCTGGGGCGAGATCGCCGCGCAGGCCGGGAAGAAGGCGTTCACGTACGGGATGACCGACCCGTCGGCGTCGAACTCCGGGTTCTCGGCGCTGGTCGGCGTCGCGTCGGCGCTCGCGGGCGCGGGCACCGCGATCGACGCCCGGCAGATCGCCGCGGTGACCCCGCAGCTGACGCAGTTCTTCAGCGCACAGGCGCTTTCGGCCGGGTCGTCGGGCTGGTTGTCGGACGCGTACACGCGGCGCGCGACCGGCCAGGACCCCGGGCAGAAGGTCGACGGGCTGATCAACTACGAGTCCGTGCTGCTCTCGGCGAACGTGTCCGGGAAGCTGCCGGAACCGCTGAAGCTGATCTACCCGAGCGACGGCGTCGTCACCGCGGACTATCCCTTGACCCTGCTGGCGGACGCCGGTTCCGACGCGCGCTCGTCGCACCAGCGGCTTTCCGACTACCTGCGCACGCCGGACGTCCAGAAGCGGATCATGGACACGACCCAGCGACGTCCGGTCGTGCCCGGGGTCGCGCTGGGGTCGCAGTTCGCGCAGCGGGACCTCGTCGAGCTGCCGTTCCCGGCGACGCAGCAGGCGGTGGACGCCCTGCTCCAGGCGTACTTCGACAAGATCCGCAGGCCGTCGCGGACGCTGTACGTGCTCGACACGTCCGGCTCGATGGAGGGCGACCGGATCGACTCGCTGCGCACCGCGCTGGCCGGGCTGACGGGCGCCGACAACTCGCTCACCGGCCGGTACCGGCGGTTCCGGAGCCGGGAGGAGGTGACGATGCTGCCGTTCAACTCGGGGCCTTCACCGGCTTCGACGTTCGTCGTGCCGGAGCAGGATCCGGCGGCCGAGCTGGCGCGGATCAAGGCGTTCGCCGAAGGGCTCTCCGCTCGCGGCGGGACGGCGATCTACGACAGTCTCTCCGAGGCTTACCGGGTGCTGGAACCCTTGGCGGCGCGCGATCCCGATCGGTTCACCTCGATCGTCCTGATGACCGACGGGGAGAACGCGAACGGCTCGTCCCTGTCCGATTTCCAGGCGTCGTTCGGCTCGCTGCCGGCCGCGATGAAGGGGGTGCCGGTGTTCACGGTGCTGTTCGGCGAGGGGTCGAGCGACGAGCTGACGCAGGTCGCGACGATGACCGGCGGCAAGGTGTTCGACGCGCGGAAGGTCCAGCTTGCGGGCGTCTTCCAGGAGATTCGCGGGTACCAATGATGCTGCGCTACCTGGGCTCGACCAAGAACCTCGCCGGCTGCGTCGGCGGGCTCGCCGGCCTGGGCCTGTACCTGACCGGGGTGATCGGCTGGCTGTGGCCGGTGGTCGTGGTCGCGCTGTACGCGGCAGGCGCGCTGCTCGCGCCGCCGGAGAAGGTCCGGCTGCTGCCCGACGCTTCGGGGGAGCTGCGCGTGTCTTTGGAGACGCTGCTTTCTTCGGTGTCCTCCCAGGCGTCGCGGATGCCCGAGTCCACTGTGGATACCGTGCGGCGGATCGCCGAAGTGCTGGCCGACCTGCTCGCGCAACCGGGGCGGCTGTCGGCTGATCCGGATCTGCGGCACTCCGTGGTCCGGCTGGTGCGGACGGATCTGCCGCTTTCGGTGGAATCCTTCCTGAACCTGCCGCGCTGGTTCGCGTCCCGGCGGGCAGGTGCGGCTGCGGAACTGGTGGCACAGCTCGATTTGCTCGAAGCGGAGGCGCGTCGGATCGCCGAGCGGTTCTACGCGGCGGACGTCGACCGGCAGGCGGATCACACGCGCTATCTGCGCGACCGGGACGCCTGATTCCTTGCTGTGCAAGGGTTTCCCGGTTGTACCCGTGTGAGTGATGTGTTCGAACGGGCGTTCGAGTAGCTTCATTGGCGTAGGGCCCACGTCGATGAAGGAGAGTTATGAACGCGTACCGAGTTTCGGCAGAGTCAGGGTCATGGCCGCGGTGGTCAGCCAGCTCAGCAGGTCGGTCAGCGGAATGCGGGAAAGCCGTTCCGGCCATTCCTCCGCCACGGTGTGGAGCACGAGTTCGTCCTGCCGGGGCTCCACCTTCGTCAGCTTTATCCCGGGCGGGAGTTCCGGCAGGGGAAGCACGATGGGGCGGAAGCGCGCCGGTGGTTTCAGCTGCCGGCGTCCGATGTGGAGGGTCCGCGGCACGAGCACCACGGCGTCGTCCGCCACCTGGGCCTCCAGGGTCAGGTGGCCCCACTGCGGCCGCTTGGCCCAGTGGATCTGGAGCAGCCCGCTTTCGGCGGGCGCGGCGACGATCCCGGGGCGGACTGCCGCCACCCGTTCGCGCAGCACGTCCGCGGCCACGGCGATCCGCAGCTCGACCCGCGCGGGAATGGCGGCCGGCGTGGGCAGCGAGCGGAGGCGGACGTCCTCGGCGAGCACGATGACCCGTTTGAGGAGGATGCTGCGCTGCTTGCCGGTCTCGTCCGCGGGCTCGGGCCAGTCGACGTCCTCGGCGACGATGCGCACGTCGCCGACGCGTCCGGTGGCCAGGCGCAGGCTGTCGGCCGGGTAGTGGAGTTCGGTGAGGGTGAGGCCGACTTCGCGGCCGTCGACCTTGGTGGTCAACCGGCGCCCGACGAGCTGCTCGGTGACGGTCCGCACGACGGCGGCCGGCGTGACCGGGACGTTCGGAAGCAGTGAACGCCCGACCGCGGCCAGCCCGGCCAGCTCAGGCCAAGGTGCCCAGCCGTCGAACCATCTGCCGTCAGTCATCCGTCCAGTGTCGCCGAAGAACGCTGTCGGCGGGGATGGCGGGTGGCCGCCCGAAGGGGTGAGAGTGTGGCTGCCGTCGGTTGCGGGTCGACAAGGGCCTTCGTGACCAGCCCGGACGGTTTCGCCCGGTGCCTGGCGCCTGCTTCGTCACATGCGCCAGGCAGTCGTGCGCGTTTCGCTGTCAGTGTGGTGAGCGCTGTCAGTGTGGTGAGCCACCTGCCGTCACCGGAGGGGTCGGCGACGGCAGGCGGCAGTCCAGTGGAAGGCGCGGGCTGCGAGCGCCCGTCACCGACCGGCGAAGCGGGCGATGATGCCCGTGACGACCAGCCAGAACACGGCGGCCAGACCGAAGTCGAGGATCACGGCCAGGCTCGGGTTGCTCACCGGGAACAGGCCCGGCCAGAACAACGCGAGAGGAACGGCCAACGACTTGATGAAGACGAAGAAGGAGTTACCGGCATTCGCGCCGGCGAGCACCATGATCATGTAAAGAACTTCGATCCCCGCGAAGATCGCGCCGATCGCCGTGATGACCCGCACGGCCGTGTTCCGTCGAGTGGTGGTTCGCCAAGGAGACATGCCGCCGAAATTCCCGGATTGGGTGACCTGTCAAACGCTTCAAGCCCCAGATTGCGCCGTTTGGCCGCTGTTATTGCTCTCTGCTGGGCCACTGGCACGCTCAGTGAGCCAGAATCCGCCTTTAGCACCCTCAATCCGCCAAGGCACGCCCTCCGCCACGGGCCGGCGACCCTCACCGGCGACTCAAGACGCCCATCCACCGCCAGTTCCTCGCGACCGCCCCCCGATACCCCGAAAGGCCCCATCCTCGCTCACGCGGCTCGTCACCTTCGCGCGCTCGACGAACCCCTTCGCCGAGCGGCCGTGGAGTGGTCTAGTCCTGACATCGCCCTCGAAGAATGGAGCACGACCGGTCCGCCTGGTTCTGGCGACTTGAACGCCGGTCAACGAGGCAGTCGTCGCTCACGCCCGCGTGGCCGCCTACCCAACCCCCGAAAGGCCCCACCCGCGCGCCGTCCTCATTCACGCCCGCGTGACCGCCTACTCCTGCCCGACAGATCCATCCGCGTGGCGGCGCTCAACGACCCGCTTCACCGAGCAACCGCGCGATGGCCCAGTCCTGCACCGCGACCCCCACGGACTTGAACACGGTCCGCCCATCGACCACCGGAGGTTCCCGAAGCGCGTTCCCCAGCTCCACCAGCGAATCCCGCGAAACCAGCCCGCTGTCCACCGCGTGGATCACCTCGCCTGCCTCCTCCAGGACGGCGTCGACCTGGTCCACCACAACACAATCAGCCGTCGCGAGCAGCTCGGCGGGCAGTTCCCGCATCGACGGCAGGTACGACCCGATCGCGTTGACGTGGACGCGCTCCGGCAAGGCGTCGACGTCGAAGAGAGGAGTGGCGGACGAAGTAGCACAGCAAACGATCTCCGCGTCGGACACCGCGTCCTCGACGCTCGGTGCCACGCGCACGCCGGGGAACTCGCCTCGCAACCGGTCGGCGAACTCCGCGGCCCGTGCCGGCGAACGTCCGAAGACCGTCACCTGCCGGATGGGGCGGACCGCCGCCACTGCGCGGACCTGATCCGCGGCCTGGGCGCCGGTGCCGATCACGGCCAGGCGGCTCGCCTCGGGCGGGGCCAGCAGGTCGGTGGCGACGCCGGACACCGCGCCGGTGCGCAACGTCGTCACCGCGATCGCGTCGGCGACCAGCTGTCCCTCGGTGGTGTTCCACACCAGGGTCCCGAGGATCATCGGGTCGCGGCCGGCGACGAGGCTGAGCGTCTTCACCGCCGTCCGGCCGGTGGGGGTGTGGCAGGCACTCATGACGAGCGTCGTTCCGCCGTCGAAGGACAGGCGTTGCGGCACCTCGAAGTGGCCCGCGGCGAGGTCGAGGAACGCCTCCCGCACCGCGTCGACCGCCGCTCGCATCGGCACGGCCGCTCGGACGTCGTCCGCGTCCAGCATGCTTCGGCACCTCCTCGTCGTCGGTGGCCGCTAGCCTGGCCGAGTGTCCGATGCCACGCAAGATCCACCCGTCGAGGACCAGCGCTTCTCCCGTGACGACTGGTACGGCGAAGAGCTCGTCGGGCGGCATTACGCGCGGTGCGAGTTCCACGAGGTCGACCTCTCCGAGGCGGTCGTCCGGAACTCGACGTTCACCGATTGCGTGTTCGGCAACGTGCGCTTCAACTCGTCGCGGCACACCGACTCGGCCTTCACCGGGTGCGCCTTCAAGAGGTGCAACTTCTTCGACGCCGAGTTCACCGGCTGCAAGCTCGTCGGGACGACGTTCACCGAGTGCGAGCTGCGGCCGCTGCGGGTGACCGGCGGCGACTGGTCGTTCGCCGGGCTGGTGGGCGCCGACCTGCGGTCGGTCGCCTTCCACGGCGTGCGGATGCGGGAGGCCGACCTCACCGGGGCGAACTGCGGCGACGCGGTGTTCGCCAACGTCGACCTGTCCGGGGCGACGCTGCACGCCGTCAAGCTGCCGCGCGCCGACCTGCGGGGCAGCGACCTCTCGGCGCTCGACCCGCTGAACGCCGAGCTACACGCGGCGATCGTTTCACCCGAACAGGCTGCGGTGCTCGTCACGTCGCTCGGGCTTCAGGTGCGGGCTTAGACTCATCGGCAGCAGGAGGGAGAGCCGGATGGGCGTCGTGACACCGGGGTTCCGGGGCCGTGCCCGCAGCGGCGACCCGCGCCTGCCGCCCGGGCAGTACCTGGCCGAGGACTTCCCGGTGCTGTCGGCGGGCCCGACCCCGCGCGTGCGCACCGAGGCGTGGGAGTTCACGGTCACCACCGAGACCGGTGAGAAACACGCCTGGAACTGGGCCGAGCTGACGGCTCTGCCCAGCGAGAAGTTCACTGTGGACATCCACTGCGTCACCCAGTGGTCCAAACTGGACACCCGGTGGCGGGGCGTCCCGGTGGACACGCTGGTCGGCGGGCTCGACACCGCGGCCGACTACGTGCTGGTGCACTCCTACGGCGGCTACACCACGAACCTGCCGCTGGCCGACCTGCTCGACGGCCAGGCCTGGATCGTTTACGAGTACGGCGGCAAGCCCCTGACTCCCGAGCACGGCGGCCCGGCGCGGCTGCTCGTGCCGCACCTTTACTTCTGGAAGTCCGCGAAGTGGGTGCGCGGGCTGGAGCTCAAGACCCGCGACGAGCCGGGCTTCTGGGAGAACGTCGGCTACCACGACTACGGGGATCCATGGCGCGAACAGCGGTATCAGGGCGACTAGCCTGGCGGGTCGCCCGCCTGGCCGGGTTCCGCGACGAAACCCCCACAGCCCGCACGCTCGTCTTCGACCTGCCGGGCTGGCCGGGGCACCTCGCGGGACAGCACGTCGACGTCCGGTTGACCGCCGCCGACGGCTATCGCGCGCAGCGCAGCTACTCGCTCGCCGCCCCCGCCGACGGTGACCGGATCGAACTGACGGTGCAGCGCGTCCCCGACGGGGAGGTGTCCGAACACCTCACCGGCCCGTACGCGATCGGCGACCCGGTCGAGATCCGCGGCCCGGTGGGCGGCTGGTTCGTCTGGCGGTCCGCCGACCCCGAACCGGTCCTGCTGGTCGCCGGCGGCTCCGGCATCGTGCCGCTGATGGCCATGGTCCGCGCCCAGCGCGCGGCAGGCGTCCGCACGCCGTTCAAACTGATCTACTCGCTGCGCACCCCGGCTGAGCTGTACTACGCCGACGAACTGCGCAAGCCGGTCGCGGGCCTCGATGTCACGTATGTCTACACGCGCGAGCTGCCCGACGGCCGCGAGGGGATCCCGCGCCGCATCGACGTCGCGACGCTCAACACCGCGGGCTGGCCCGCCGAGTTCGGCGCGACGTCCTTCGTCTGCGGCCCCACGGGCTTCGTCGAGACGGTCGCGGACATCCTGGTCGCGCTGGGCCACGACCCCCACCGCATCCGTACCGAACGCTTCGGCCCCAGCCGCGACTGACCGCCCCGCGCGGACGCCGGGCCTAGGCGGTGTTCTGCGAGTCAAGCTCGCGGTCTTCGCGCCCAGGCGGCCCCTGACGGCACGGGCGGGATCACCCGAGTACGGCCCAGTACGAGGGTGACCCGCCCGCACCGTCAGGAACCACCTGGATCACGAAGCCCATCGAGCAGACTTGCAGGACACCGCCTAGGGGGCGTCGGGGCGGGACAGCAGCTCGCGCAACGTCGCCAGCAGCTCCCGGCGGTCCGACGCACCCAGCTTCCCGCGGATCCGGGCCATGTGGTGCTCCACCGTCTTGCTCGAGATGAACAGCTTGCTGCCCGCCTGCTTGTACGTCAGGCCTTCGACCACCAGCCGCGCGACTTCGAGTTCGCGCTCGCTCAACGCCGCGAGCCCGGTGCCCGAGGACGCCGGTTCCGCCGCACCCGCCTCGCGGCGGACGCCGGTGCCCTGGAACTGGCGGGCCGCCTCCAGCAGCTGGACCATCGCCTTGCGGTCGGACGTGCGGATCGCCGCCTGGCCGGCCAGGCGCGACGCGTCCCAGCGCAGCCCGAGATCGTGCAGCTCCGCCGCGGCCGCCGAGATCTCGTCCGGGGCGAACGTGCCGCTCAGGACCGCGAGCCAGCCGCGGGCCGCGGTGGCCAGTGCGCTCGGGTGGCGGCCGCAGTGGGCGTGGGACGTCAACGTCGCCAGGTGCGCCTTCGCCGCTTCCGCGTCTTCCAGCGTGATCGCCGCGTGGAGTTCGTGCCAGACCAGCGAAACCGTCCACAGTGGAGGCTCGCCGAGGCGGGCCAGCAGGGTGTGGGCGCGTTCGAGCTGGCCGGCGAGCTTCGCGTGGGCGCCGGTGCGGGCCGCCGCGATCACCAGCTCGCCCAGCGGCAGCAGCGTGAACAGGTCCGTCTGCTGGCGCATCGACGCCTGGTACGCGCGGTCCCACGACCGCTGCAGGCCGACCAGGTCGCTGGAGCGCCGGGCCAGCCCGAGCTCCAATGTCGTGAAGAACATCTCGTCGCGGGCTTCCAGCGGCCGGCCGGCGACGGCGTCGCGGTGTCCGGCCGCCGTCGCGAGGTCGCCCGCGGTCATCGCCACCCAGCCCAGCAGCAGGCGGTGGCGCACCGCGAGGAGGTCACCGCCGATCCGGCCGTCCAGGGCGCGAGTCAGCACGGACTCCGCCAGGGCCAGCTCGCCGGTGTGCAACGCGGCGAGCGCGGCCAGCGCCGCGGGGCTGTCGGGCAGCAAGGTGCCGCCCAGCGCCGGTTCCAGCATCGCCGCCGCGCCGAGCAGGGTGGACAAGGTCTCGGTCGCACAGCCGGACACCGAGTCGGCGATACCGCGGGCCATCCGGGTGGCCGCACCGGCGAACAAGGTCGGCGCAACGCCGGGAGCGGGGGAGTCGAGCAGCCGGCGGGCACCATCGAGGTCACCGGTGCCGACCAGGGCCATCACCGCGAAGGCATCGGTGCCACCCCGCCCCGCTGGGGAGCCGGGGCCGGTGCCGCGGCCCGTCGAGTGCCGTGGGTCGGTCCACCCCGCCGGGGAGCCGGTGCTGTGGCTCGTCGAGTACGGGTCGGCCGCGTGCTGGCCCGGGGTCTGCCCGCCCAGGGCGGCCCACTGGTACAGCTCCGCGCCGCGGGCCAGTTCGCCTCGGTGGGCCAGCACCGTGGCCGCGATCTCCGCGCCCGCCGCGCGGGTTTCGGCGTCCGGGGCGCCGAGCATGCCGTCGCCGAGGCGCAATGCCGTGTCCAGGTCGCCCGACAGCGCCGCCGCGCGGGCCCAGCCCGCGGTGACCGACGCCGAACGGTCGCCCGCTTCGGCCGCGGCTTCGAAGAGCCTGGTTGCCAGGCGGGCGTCCGTCGGCAGGGCTTCGGCGGCCGCCGCGGCGAAGGCGGCCGCCGCCGACGTGCCCGTGCTGCCCGTGCCCAGCAGCGAACGCGCCAGGTCGAGCACCGGGAGGCCGTTCGCCAGCTGCAGCTCGACCAGCCGCTGCACCGTGGTCAGCCGGCGCGCCGGCGGGCCGAAGTCGCGGACGGCGGCCGAGGCCAGCGGCAGCAGCGTGTCGTCCGGGGCGAGCAGGCCCGTCGCGCGGGCGCCGTCGACGATGCCCGGCAGCTGGTCGGGCGTGCGGTCCAGCAGCACGCACAGCAGGTCGAGGTTGCGCCCCGCGCCGGCTTCCGCCGCGATCAGGTACCGCAGGACGTCGTCGTCGAGCTCGTCGAGCTCGGGCCGGAACTCTTCCAGCCGCCCGAGCAGCGCGCGCTCGGCCAGCCGGGGCACGCCACCGCTCACCCGGTGCAGCTCGGCGGCCGCGGCCGGCTCGGCCGGGGTGCCCGTCAGCGCCTCGACCAGCCGCGCGACATCGTTGACGCCGAGCGGGGCGAGCTGCAGCAACGTCCAGCCGGCCGCGACCGCGGCCGGGCGGTGCGCGACGACGATCGGGCCGTCGGCGCCCGCCAGCAGCTCTTCGAGCTGGTCGGCGTCGATCCGGTCGGCGTCGTCGACGAGCAGCGCGTCGGCGCCGGCGTCCCGGTAGGCGCGGGCGAGCGCGGCGAGCAGCACGCTCTTGCCGTAGCCGCCGGGGGCGACGACGGCGATCCGCAGCGGCGCGGCCGGGTCGGCGGCGACCTGGCGGAGCAGCTGCCGGGCCGCCGGGTGCACGGGGACGGGGTGGAGCGAGGCGGCCTGCGTGAGCAGAGTGTTCAACAGTGACCTTCACCGGAGGGGGCGCCGGGAGCGGCGCAGTGGCTCGGGGTGGACTGGCTCGGAGCCGGGGGCTGGTCGGGGCCGGCGGTGGCTTCGCGGGCGGTGATGGTGATCAGGACGGCCGAGACGGCCGCGGCGAGCACGAGGACCGCGGCGGCGAGGGGACGCCGTCGCCGGAACAGGTCCATCGGGCCGGTGCGTTCGGGGAGCTCGAACGGCGTGATCTCGACCGGCGGGCGGGGTGGCCGTTCGCCGAGTTCACCGAGCGTGTCCATCTTGGGGAGCAGGGTGGTCTCGACGGCGGGGGGTTCCTGGGCGGTGCCCCGGCCCTCGGCGCGCAGCCCGGCGAGGGCGGCCGCGCCGAGCGCGGTGGTGGCCGGCGGAACCGGTCCCGCGAACATCGGGCACGGCGGCCGGGCGGGCAGCGCGTGCGGCGGGACGTCACCGCAGAAGACCACGCCGGCGAGGCCCCGCGGGGACGTCGACGCGGAGCCGGCGAGCGCGAACAGCGTGCTCAACGCGGCCGCCGGGGACACGCCCTCGGCGCTCGCCCCGATCTGCCAGCCGTTCGCGCCGCTCGGGGTGGCCAGCGTGACGCTCACGCCGTCGGCGCCGAACTCGCAGACCCCGGCGCCGGTCACCCCCGGGCCGGGCACGGGCAGGTGCGCGCCGAGCGCCGCGATCGAGCCGGGGACCAGCGTGACCGCGGTGAACCCGGCGTCGGCCAGTGCTCGCCGCAGCACGTCACGGCGGTAGCCGCCCCAGTCACCGGGGTGCGTCATCACCAGGTGCTGCGGGGGCCCGCCGAACTGGTTCTCGGCGTGCTCGGCGATGCCTTCGACGAGCACGGTGGTCAGCGTCTCCGGCGGGAAGGACTCGCCTTCGACGACCATCGGCACGTCGTCGCCGATGCGCCGGTGGAAGCCGGTGAGCAGCCGGGACGGGACCCGGGTGCCCGCCTGCGCCGCCGCGTCGCCGGTGAGCAGGTACCCCTCGTCGTCCAGGAACAGCGCGGACGCCGCGGCCGGGGACCGTTCACCCAGCCACAGGGGTTCGGGGGCACCCCAGCCGGGGCCGTGGCGGTGGCTGATCGCGGCGTGGGTCCGCCCCTGGGCCACATCGATCCCGAGGACGTAGGGCAACGGCGCTTCCTCCTCACCTCGCGGGGCCGATCGGGGGCGGCAAAGCCCCCTAGGGCTCGGGGCATCCTCACCCAAACGGGTTAGTCAGGCAAGGGTCTGGGGGGATTTAACCCAACTGCGAGCATCTCGGATGAGCCCCTAACTCCCTAACGATGACATATCGATCCCCTATCGGCTGAGCCGGATGCGACTCGGAGTGATCCCCGATGTGCGTGGGGGACCGGCTCCCTAACTTGGCGATGGACACCGGTCCCAGCGGCCGATGCCGTCCCCCGAACCACCGGATCAGGAGAACCTCCATGGACTCCGTGCAGACGTTGCACGATTTCGCCCTCAACCTGCTCAACGACCCGACCGCCCTCGCGGCCTTCGGGACGGACCCGCAGCAGGCGCTCGCCCTCGCCGGCCTCGGCGACGTCAGTGCCGCCGACGTGCACGAGGTCATCCCGCTGGTGCTCGACTACGTCCCGGTCGACAGCCTCCCCGCCGTCGGCGGTCTCCCGGTGGTCGGCGACCTGACCTCGCTGGGCACCGACACCACGGGCATCCAGGGCGCGATCGACCAGCTCACCGCCCTGACCGCGGGCCTCGGCCTGCCGGCCACCTCGGTGCTGCCGGGTGTCGGCGACCTCGGTGTCGGCGGCGTCGGCGAGCTGCCCGTCGTCGGCGACCTCGGCCTGCCGGCCAGCGCGGTCTTCGGCGGCCAGCAGCTGTCGAGCGTGACCGACGTCACCAACGCCGCGAACGTGACGGCCCTCGCGGGCAGTGTCACCAACTCCCTCGGCCTGGGCGGCGACCTCGCCCACGGCATCGACGCCGGTTCGCTCGGCCTGGGCAGTGCCGTCACCGGCGCCGTCGACGGCCACAACGGCGTCGGCCAGGTCGAGCAGGTCGTCACCGGCGTCACGGGCACCGTCGCGGCCCCGGTCCACGGCGGCGACCTGGCCGGCGCCGTCACCGGCGCCGTGAGCCCCGTCGGCGAGGTCACCAACCACATCGGCGACTTCACCGGCACGCTGAAGAACGTGGGCGACCTCGACGTCAAGCACGTCGGCGGCGACCTGACCAGCGCGGTGCAGAACAGCCTCGGCGACATCACCCACAACACCGTCACCACGGTGACCGGTGCCGTCGGCGGCGTCGACCACAACGCGGTCGGCGACATCGCGAGCAACAACGGTGTCGACGCGGTGCACGACGTGGTGTCGGGCGTCACCGACAACCTCAGCCACAACGCGCTGGGCAACATCCACGTCGGCGACCTCGGTCACAACGACATCCACCTGGGTCACTGATCCCCTCCGGTGCCCGTTCCGCGGTCAGGGTGCGACCGCGGAACGGGCACCCGGCTCGCGCCCATCACTCGTACGGGGGAGACTCCTTCGTCGTGACCGCCCCAGCTTGGCTCGAAGTGCTCAACGAGACCTTGGACGCGTGCCGCACCCACGGCCGCGCCGATCTCGCCGAGCTCCTGCGCAGACGCCGTGACGCCCCCGCCGAGCAGATCCGGCTGGGCGTGCTCGGCTTTCCCAAACAGGGCAAGGGCTACCTGCTCAACGCCGTCCTGAACGCGCCGGTGTGCGCGGTCGGCGACGCCGCCACCCCCGCCGTGCCGACCGAGATCGGGTACGCCGACGAGCCCGCCGCCACCCTGGTCGGCCGGTCCCTCGAACGCATCCCCGTCGCGGTCGAACGGCTCACCGGCGAGCTCGGCGCCCGGCCCGCCGGCACGCTCAGCCGCGTCGAAGTCGGTGTGCCCCGCGAACTCCTCTCGGCCGGGCTCGTCCTGGTCGACACCCCGCCGGTCGGTGACCCGCGCTCGCCGCGCACCGCCGCCGCGCTCGACCTGCTCGCCGAAGCGGACGCGGTGATCCTCGTCTCCGACGCGACCGCGCCGCTGAGCCCCGCCGAGCTCGCGCTGGCCCGGCACGTGCGCACGTGGTGCCCGCACGTCGTGCTGGCGCTGACCAAGATCGACGCCTCCCCGGGCTGGCGCGCCGTCGCCGAACGCGACCGCGCGATGCTCGCCGAGGCGGGGATCGACGCGCCGGTGCTGCCGGTGTCCGCCGTCGTGCGCCAGGCCGCGGCGAAGGCGGGCGACGCCGACCTCAACGCCCGCTCGGGTTTCCCCGAGCTGCTCTCCTGGATCGCCGAGCAGGCCGCGCGGCCGCCGGAGCAGTCCCGCGCGCTGCTCGCCGCCGTGGGCGTGCGCGCCGCCGCCGCGGAACTCGTCGAATCCCTGCGCGACCGCGCGGACGCCGCGGGGCAGGACGCCGGGCTGGGCCAGGCGGCGCTGCTGCAGCGGGCGCAACGCCGGGCCGACGACCTGCGCCGGCAGAACACCCGCTGGCAGAACCTGCTGTCCGACGAGATCACCGACCTGCTGTCCGACGCCGAGTACGACCTGCGCGAGCGGACCCGCAAGATCGTGAACACCATCGACCAGACCTTCGACGACGGCGACCCGGCGAAGGTGTGGGACGAGTTCGCGCCGTGGCTGGACGGCGCGCTCGCCGAAGCCGTCGACACCAACTACACGTGGCTCGCCGACCGGGCCGAGTGGATCGCGCAGGCGACCGCGGCCTGCTTCGGCGCCCAGTACGAGGGCGCGCTGCCCGACCTGCGGCTCGACGGCCCGGGCATCGACGCCCTCGACGACGTCCGCCGCCCGAAGATCGACAAGTTCAAGGTCGGCCAGCAGGCCTTCACCGGCCTGCGCGGGTCGTACGGCGGCGTGCTGATGTTCGGCCTGGTGACCAGCCTCGCCGGGCTGCCGCTGATCAACCCGGTCTCGCTCGGCGCCGGCGCGGCGTTCGCCGCGAAGACGATCAAGGACGAGGGCGGGATGCGGCTGCAGCGCCGCCAGGCCGTCGCCAAGCAGGCCGCGCAACGGCACGTCGACGACGTCTTCCTGCGCTTCGGCAAGGAATGCCGCGACGCGATCCGCGTCGTGCAGCGACGCCTGCGCGACCACTTCACCGGCCTGGCCGAAGAGCTCGCGGACGAGCTGACGCACGAGCGCGAGACGATCCTGGCCGGCACGGCCGAGCGCGAGCGGCGGACGGTGCACATCCGCCGCGAGATCGACCGGCTCGCCGGCCTGCACCAGCGGGCGGGGGAGCTCGGCACGATCGCCGGCCGGACGACGCGGCGGGAGCTTTCGGCGTGACCCAGGACGTCCGCGACCTGCTGGCCGCCGCGGCCGGGCTCTACCGCGACGACCCGCGCGCGTCGGCGTTGCTGCTCGACTGCCAGCACCGGCTGGAGCAACCGCTGCGCGTCGCGTTCGCCGGGGCGCCGTCGTCCGGGAAGACGACCCTGTCCGCCGCGCTGGGGGAGTGGCCGACGCGGGCGCTGCGCGACCTCGTGCTGCTCGACGACCCGGGCCCGGCCGACGACTTCCCCGACGCGACGGTCCGCCTGGTGCGCCACCTCGAGCCGGACGAGCTCGCCGCCGCGCACCCGCCGGGCGGCTCGGCGTTCGCGCGGCAGAGCGCGGTCAACTCGGTGCTGGTGCTCTCGCGGGCCGACGAGGTCGGCGCGGGCCGCATCGACGCGCTGCTCACGGCGAAGCAGCTCGCGCGGCGGGCGTGGCGCGAAGACCCGCTGTGCACCGGGTTCCTGGGCGTGATCGCCGTCGCCGGGCAGCTGGCCTACGGCGGACGTTCCCTGCGTGACGACGAGTTCGACCTCCTGGCCGCGTTCGCCGCGGTGCCGCGCGAGGAACTGGAACGGCACGTGCTCTCGGTGGACTCGTTCACCGACCCGGCGTTCCCCGGCCCGATCCCGGTGGAGACGCGCCGGTCGCTGATCGTGCGGTTCGGCATGTTCGGCGTCCGGCTGGCGTTGACGCTGATCCGCACCGGCTGCGACGACCGCGTCAAGCTCTCGGCGGAACTGGTCCGCCGCAGCGGTCTCGGCGAACTGCGCGACACCCTGGCCGGCTGTTTCGTCGCACGGGCCGAAGCGTTGAAGGCGCGCACGGCGGTGATCCGCCTGGAAGCGTTGCTGGCGGCGCAACCCCGCGCGGGCGGCGACCGCCTGGTGTCGCGAGTGGAGCGCTTCGCGGCGGCCGCCCACGACTTCCGCGAGCTGCGCCTGATCGCCGACATCCGCGGCGGCCGCACGGCGTTGTCGGGCGAGCCGGCCGAGGAAGCGGTGCGGTTGCTGGGAGCCCAGGGCACCGCCCCGGCCGACCGCCTCGGCCTGGAAGCGGACGCGGACCCCGGCGAGATCTACGACTCGAGCCTGGACGCGCTGCGCCGCTGGCGCCACGAGGCCGAGCGCCCGGACCGCCCCCACGCGGAACGCACCGCGGCGCACGTCGTGGTCCGGTCGACCGAGGGGCTGCTGGCCCTGTTCGGCTGACGCGGCAAGGAAAACACCGACCGCTCACCTGACCCGGCGATCCCTGTCCGGCCTTGACGCGTGTCCGGGCGCGACGCACCATAGAGCGGTCTACGGTCCAGCGCCGGCCCGAAGGGAACCCGCCATGCCCGATGACCACCGCCCCCGGGTCCGGCTGCTCGGCGAGCTTCTCGCGCACTGGGCGCGGGAACGCGCCACGGACACCGCGCTCGTCTACGGCGACCGCGCGTGGACCTGGGCGGAGCTCGACGACCGCGTCCGGCGGCTGTCGGGTGCGCTGACGGCGGCCGGGATCGGGCACGGTGATCGCGTCGCGTTCGTCGACAAGAACCACCCCGCCTGCCTGGAGACGACCTTCGCGGCGGCCGGGATCGGCGCCGCGAACGCCGTGGTCAACTGGCGGCTCTCCGGCGACGAACTCGCCTACGTCCTGGCCGACGCCGGCGCTAAGGTGGTCTTCGTCGGCGCCGAGCTGCTGCCCGCCGTCGAAGCGGTCCGGGACCGGTTGCCCGCCGTCGAGCGGGTGGTCGTCGTCGGCGGGGAAGACGACCAGTACGAGCCGCTCCTGTCGGCGGAACCCGCTGCGCCGCACGAACTCGACGAGCACGACGGCGTCCTGGTCATGTACACCAGCGGCACCACCGGCTTCCCCAAGGGCGCCGTGCTGACCCACCGCAGCATCCTCTCGCACGGCCTCGCCGCGGGCACCGCGTTCCCGATCGGGCCGGGCGACGTCAACCTCGTCGCGATGCCGCTGTTCCACGTCGGGGGCAGCTGCTACGCGGTTTCCGGCTTCCTGTACGGCGAACCGTCCTACCTGACGCGCGAGCCGGACGCGGCCTCGCTGTTCGCCGCGCTGGCGGCCGGGATCACGCACGCTTTCCTGGTGCCCGCCGTCGTCGCCGGCATCGCGCAGGCCGGCGACCAGGCGATGCAGGCGTTCTCGAAGCTGCGCTACCTCTGCTACGGCGCGTCGCCGATGCCGCTCCCGTTGCTGCGCAAGGCGTTGGCCGCCTGGCCGGACGTCAGGTTCGCGCAGGTCTACGGCATGACCGAGCTGTCCGGCGCGGTCACCGCGCTCGACCCCGAGGCACACCGCGACGACTCCCGCCCGGACCGGCTGGCCTCCGCGGGCACCGCACTGTCCGGAGTGGACATCCGGATCGTCGACCCCGTCACGCTCGAAGACGCCGCCGCCGGTGAGGTCTGGATCCGCACCGACCAGCGGATGGCGGGCTACCTCGGCAATCCCGAGGCGACCGCGGAGACCATTGTGGACGGCTGGGTGCGCACCGGCGACGTCGGCCGCCTCGACGACGGCGGGTTCCTGTTCCTCGAAGACCGCGTCAAGGACATGATCATCACCGGCGGCGAGAACGTCTACTCGCCGGAGGTCGAGCGCGTGGTCGCGGAGTTCCCCGGCGTCGCCGAGGTGGCCGTGATCGGCGTCCCGGACGATCGGTGGGGCGAGCAGGTCAAGGCCATCGTCGCCGGCGACCAGCTCGACGCCGGCAAGCTCATGGAGTTCTGCCGCGAGCACCTGGCCCACTACAAGTGCCCGCGCAGCGTCGACGTCGTGGAAGCGTTGCCGCGCAACGCGACCGGCAAGATCCTGAAGCGCTCGCTGCGCGAGCCGTACTGGCGGGACCGGAGCCGGAACGTCTGATGCCGCCGGTCACGCGGCGGGCCTACTTCGAGGCCGCGCTGAAAGCGCTGGCGGAGCACGGGTTCACCGAGCTGAACGTCGGCCGGCTCTGCCGCGACCTCGGCGTCACGAGCGGATCGTTCTACCACCACTTCGGCGGCTGGCCGGGGTTCGTGGAGCAGCTCCTGGACCACTGGGAGAACCGGCAGGTGCTGATCCTGCGCGAACGGGACTTCGGCACCGGGGGCCCGTCGGCGGACTTCGCCGCGCTGATGGACCTGACGCTCGGCCTGCACCACGAGGCCGAGGCGGCCATCCGGGCGTGGGGGATGAACGACGAGAGCGTGCGCGCGGTGCAGAAACGCGTCGACGAGGCCCGCGTCCGGACGGTCGGCAAGGCGGTCACGGGCATCGTCGGCGACCGCGAGCTGGCCCGGACGCTGACGTCGCTGGGCATGGCGATGCTGGTGGGCCACCAGCAGCTCGCGTCGGCGGGGGAGCACAGCGAGCTGGCGGCGCTGCTGGCCGAGTACACGCGGCTGGTGCACTCCCGCGGCTCGTGAGTGGTCAGGGCGGTTAGAACCGCCCTAACCACTCACGACAAGCCGGGGTCAGGCGTTGCCGAGGATCCGGTTCACGGCGATTTCGAGGACCACCCGCTGCGGGTTCGGCTTCGGCTGCCGGTAGCGTGCGGCGTAGCGGTTTTCCGCGTCCCGCACCGATTCCGGGTCGTCGCGCAGCACCGCTCGTCCCTCCAAAGTGGACCACTTCGGGCCGTCGAGCTGGCAGACGGCGACGGGGATCCCGTCGGCGCCCGCGGCCCGGATCAGCCGTGCCTTGACGGACGTGTCGAACGTGATCACGCGGGCGAGGCCGGCTTCGAAGTCGACGGTCACGCCGACCGCGACGACGTGCGGGGTGCCGTCCGGGCGGACGGTCGTCAGGGACGCCAGGCGTCGTTCGGTCCAGAAGGCGCGGAAGTCCGCGCCGCGGTCGATCTCCATGTCCCCACGCTAGTCCGTCCGGGCGAGCGGGGGGCCGTGAAACCACTCACGGTAATTGTAAGGAAAGTTTCCTAACAGTCTTGACCAGCTCTTGAACTTTCTGTCACGCTCGGAACCGCTGTCGCCGCAGCCGAAACGATGTCCTTTACGGAGGAGCGATGAAGAAGATCGTCCGGGCGGTGGTGGCCACGGCCGCGCTGGCCGCCGGGCTGCTGAGCGTGCCGACGACCGCGTCCGCGGCCGGCACCCCGTACGTGCCGGGAACCCTGCGGCCCTCGGTCTCGCAGGCCACGCAGGACCAGGTGCTCCAGAAGTACTACGACTTCTGGAAGAAGAACTTCTTGACGACCAAGTGCGGCAGCGGCACCTACGCCGTGCTGTCGAAGGACGCCGACCACTCGTTCGTGGCCGAGGGCGAGGGTTACGGCGTCACGATCTCGGCGATGATGGCCGACAAGGACCCGCAGGCCCGCGCGATCGTCGACGGGATCGTGAAGTTCGTCAAGGCCCACCCGTCGGTCAACAACAAGGACCTGCACGCGGCCGAGCAGGACGCGAACTGCAAGAGCGTCAACGGCAGCGACTCGGCCACCGACGGCGACCTCGAAATCGCGTACGGCCTGCTGATCGCGGACACGAAGTGGGGCAGCACGGGGTCGGTCAACTACAAGGCCGAAGCCGTCCGGATCATCAACGCGATCAAGAAGAGCGAGGTCAACAACAGCACCAAGTTCACGCTGCTGGGTGACTGGGGCAACGACGCGGAGTACAAGAACAGCTCGCGCTCGTCGGACTGGATGCCCGGGCACCTGCGGGCGTTCGCGAAGGCCACCGGGGACAGCTTCTGGGACTCCGTGCGCACCCGGTCGGAGACCGCGGTGAGCCAGCTGCAGTCGCAGTACGCGCCGAACACCGGGCTGCTGCCGGACTTCGTGGTGAACACGAACTCGACGCCGAAGCCGGCGCCGGCGGACTTCCTCGAGGGCGAGTACGACGGCAAGTACAGCTGGAACGCCTGCCGCGACCCGTGGCGCCTCGGCGCGGACGCGATCTCGGCGTCCGGCAGCGCGGCGGCCGCGCAGGTCCGCAAGATGAACACGTGGATCAAGTCCGCGACGGGCGGCGACCCGTCGAAGATCCAGAGCGGCTACTCGCTGTCGGGCACGAAGACCGAGAGCGGCCAGCACCCGTGCTTCACGGCGCCGTTCGCGGTGGCGGCGATGACGGACCCGGGCAGCCAGGCGTGGCTGGACAAGCTGTGGACGTCGATCGCGGCGTTCGCCCCGGACTCGACGGACTACTACGGAACGGGCATCACGGTCCAGGTGCTGCTCATCCTGACCGGCAACTACGTGGCCGCTTAGTCGCACCGGCCGTCCCGCACCGGTATTTCGGGTGCGGGACGGCCGGTTGCGGCCGGTTCCGGGTGCCTCAGCCAGTGGTGGCCGTCGCCGTTCGTCGTCGACGACGTCCGGTTCGCCACCGCCGAGCACTACATGATGTGGCGCAAGGCGAAACTCTTCGGCGACGACGAGGTGGCCGCCCAGGTCGTGGCCGCGGTGCCCCCCAAGCGGGCGAAGGACCTCGGCCGTCGCGTGCGGCGTTTCGACGAGGCGACGTGGGTCGGTGCCCGCCGCGAGATCGTCGTCGACGGCAACGTCGCGAAGTTCACTCAGCATCCCGATCTCTACTTGGCCGCCGACGACCCGCGGACCGGGAACCCGCGCGGCTGGCGGGGGCTGAACCTGCTCGGCTTCGCCCTCGCCGACGTCCGGGCTCAGCTCGGTTCGCGCACGGGGAGCCCGGCCGCGCGGTAGATCGCGTCGATCACGGTCATCGTCCGCACCGCGTCTTCCGCCGACGTCTTCACCGGCGCGCCCTCCAGCACCGCCGCCGCGAAGGCGTCCAGCTGGTAGGCGTACGACGCCCGCCGCGGGAACCGCTCCACGCGGCGGGCGCCGCCGACCCGGACCGTCAGACGGTGGTACACCTGCGGGGACGCGGGGTTGAGTACGCTCAGCGACCCCTGCGAGCCGGTCACCTTCGCGCTGATCTTGAGGACCGAAGACGACCACATCGAGCAGGTGACGCGCCCGGTGTGACCCGACGGGTAACGCAGCTCGGCCGTCATCGCGCGATCGATCCGCGGGTCGCGCAGTTTCGCCTGCGCCGAAACGACTTCCGGGGTTTCACCGCCGAAGATGCGGGCCATGTGGACGGCGTAGCAGCCCGCGTCCATCGTCGCGCCGCCCGCGAGACCGTAGTCGTAGCGGATGTCGGAGAACTTGGGCAGCGGGAAGCACAACGCGGTCTCGACGCGCTGGAGTTCACCCAGCTCGCCGGACGCCACGATCTCCTCCACCCGCAGGGCGAGGGGGTGGTAGCGGTAGTGGAAGGCCTCCATCACAACACGGTCGGACGCCGCGGCCAGGTCGGCGATCTCGCGGGCTTCGGCGGCGTTGGCGGTGAAGGGCTTCTCGCAGAGAACATGCTTGCCGGCTGCTATCGCCGACTTCGTCCACCGGCCGTGGAGCCCGTTCGGCAGCGGGTTGTAGACGGCATCGACGTCCGGGTCGGCGACCAACGCTTCGTAGGACGAATGCACCCGGCCGATGCCGTGCTTGGCCGCAAACGCCTGCGCTCGATCGGCCGACCGCGCGGCGACGGCGACGGCCACGACCTCGACATCGGAGTGGTGGGCGGCGGGCTTGATCAGGGCGGTGGGTGCGATCCGGGCCGCACCCAGGATGCCGATCCGCAGACTCATGGGCGCGAAGCTAGCACCGGCGGGTTTGGGCTCGATCGGTCGCCTGGTCGCCCGGTCGCGCGCTCGCCTATCGGCTGTGCGAACGGCCCGTTCGTGCTGTTTCGGTCGCGAACGGGCCATTGGTGCTGGCTGCCGCTCGCCGGTTCAAGTGCGCGAACGGCTCGTGGGCGCCTCGGCGGTGGTCGCGATCGGGCCGTTCGGGCCCTGCCGGCCGTCGCCAACGGGCCGTTCGCCCCCGGCCGTCACCAGCGGGCCGTTCGCTCACCTCGCCGGCCGCGAACCGCCCTTCGTGACAGCCAGTGGCCGACCAAGCCAGATTTCAACAGACAGTTGACCTCTTCAACAACGAGTTGTACCGTTCCCGCCAGCCGAACAGTGGAGGTCCGCTATGTCCCGTTCCCGTGCAGTCCAGGTGGTGTTGCTCGCGAGCCTGGCCGTCCTGGTGACCGCCTGTGGTGGGGGCCCCGACGGTGCCGGCGGGACGTCGCAGGCTCCCGGGGCGCCCGCGTCCGGCGGCATTCCCGATACCGCCGCGATCGTCCAAGGTGTGCAGAAGGATGCCCAGCTCAACGCTGCTCTCCCGGCGAACGTCAAGCAGGCTGGGGTGCTGCATCTGGCCTCGAACCTGCAGTCCGCGCCCAACAACTTCTACGCCGCCGACGGCAAGACGCCGATCGGGTACGAGGTTGATCTCGCCAAGGCGATCGCCGCCAAGCTCGGCGTGACCGTGACGCACCAGGACATGGCCTTCGGCTCGCTCATCACCAGCCTCCAGTCCGGCCGCATCGACCTCACCATGGCCGGGATGAACGACACCAAGGCCCGCCAGGCCCAGATCGACTTCGTCGACTACTTCACCTCCGGCATCACGATCATGACCCGCAAGGGCAACCCGGACGGCATCACCGGGCCGGACGCCTTGTGCGGCAAGAACGTCGCCGTCGTGCAGGGGACCAGTCACCAGAAGTTCGCCGCGACGCAGAGCACGAAGTGCACTCAGGCCGGGAAGCCCGCCGTCAACGTCACGGCGACCGACAGCGACAACCAGAACCAGAACCAGCTGCGCACCGGCCGTGTCGCGGCGATCCTCAACGACCTGCCCAGCGCCGTCTACATCTCGAAGACGGCGGGGGACGGCAAGTTCTTCGAGGTCGTCCCGGGTGAGCCGATCGAAGGCGGGCCCTACGGCATCGGCGTCAACAAGCAGAACAAGCCGCTGACCGACTCCGTGCAGAAGGCGCTGCAGGCGCTCGTCGCCGACGGCACCTACGGCAAGATCCTGCAGGCCTGGGGGGTCGACCAGGGGGCGATCAAGGAGGTCGCGATCAATGGCGGCTCCTGAACCGGCCGGGATCGAACCACTGCCGATCGTCCGGCTCCGGCACTGGGGCCGGTGGGTCGCCGCCGTCGTGATCCTCGCGCTGCTCGTGCTGCTGGGCGTCGCCCTCGGCAACGCGCAGATCGAGTGGAGCCAGGTCCCGGACTTCGTCTTCTTCAAGGTGATGGCGACCGGGCTGCTCAACACCGTCGTCCTCGCCGTGCTGTCGCAGGCCGTCGCGATCGTGCTCGGCATCGTCATCGCCCTGCTGCGCCGCAGCGCCAACCCGGTCGCCCGGTGGTTCGCCGCCGGCTACATCTGGATCTTCCGCGGCCTGCCGGTGCTGCTGCAGATCCTGCTCTGGTACAACCTGGCGCTCGTCTTCCCGGTCATCCACATCCCGTTCCTGGTCGACGCGCAGACGAACGTGCTGATCAGCGCGTTCACCGCGGCGTTCCTCGGCTTGGCGCTCAACGAGAGCGCCTACATGGCCGAGATCGTGCGGGCCGGGCTGAACAGCGTCGACAGCGGACAGACCGAAGCCGCGAAGTCGATCGGCATGACGCCGGCCGCGACGCTGCGCCGGGTCGTGCTGCCGCAGGCGATGCGCGTGATCATCCCACCGACCGGCAACGACTTCATCAACATGCTCAAGGGGACGTCGATGGCGTCGGTGATCGGCGTGACCGAGCTGATCCACGCGGCCAACAACATCTCGTCGAACAACCTGCTGGTCATGGAGACGCTGCTGGCCGCGGCCGTCTGGTACATGGTCGTGGTGACCGTCGCCGGGGTCGGCCAGCACTACCTGGAACGCGCGTTCGGCCAAGCCGACCGCGGGCCGCTTTCCCGCGCCGGCAAGGCGTTGCGCGGCGTGCCGCTGGTGAGGAGTGCCCGTGTCTGAGCAACTGCTTCGCGCCGTCGGCGTCAAGAAGTCCTACGGCCACACCGAAGTCCTCGGCGGCATCGACCTGGAGGTCCACAAGGGACAGGTCGTCTGCCTGCTCGGGCCGTCCGGCGCCGGGAAGAGCACCTTCCTGCGCTGCATCAACCACCTGGAGACGATCGACGCCGGCCAGATCTGGGTCGACGGCGAGCCGATCGGCTACCGGCAACGCGGCGGCAAGCTGTACGAGCTGCGCGAACGCGACGTCGCCCGCCAGCGCCGCGACATCGGCATGGTGTTCCAGCGGTTCAACCTGTTCGCGCACCGGACGGCGCTGGAGAACGTCGTCGAGGGGCCGATCCGGGTACTGGGCCGCAAATCGGACGAGGCGCGCAAGCAGGGCCTCGAGCTGCTCGACCGCGTCGGCCTCGCCCACCGCGGCGACGCCTACCCGGCGCAGCTGTCCGGCGGGCAGCAGCAGCGCGTCGCGATCGCGCGGTCGCTGGCGATGAAACCGAAGCTGATGCTGTTCGACGAGCCGACGTCGGCGCTGGACCCGGAGCTGGTCGGCGAGGTGCTCGAAGTGATGAGTACGTTGGCGGGGGAGGGGATGACGATGGTCGTCGTGACGCACGAGATGAGCTTCGCCGCGGAGGCCGCCGACGAGGTGGTGTTCCTGGCCGACGGCGCCGTCGTCGAGACCGGGCCGCCGAGTGAGGTACTGAGCGCGCCGAAGCACGAACGCACCCGGCAGTTCCTGGCGAGGATCCTCGCGTGACGCGGATTTCGCCCCGGTACCTGCTCCAGTTCGACGAGCCCGCCGGCTACCTCGACTTCGCCCGGTTCGGCCCGCCGTCCCACGCGGTGCTCGACACGACGGCCGCGCTGCTCGACCAGGCCACCACCGCCGGTCCGTCCACTGTGGACGAGCTGATGCGGCAGGAGATCCGGGCCAAGGCCGCCGCCGCGCGGCTGTCCGGCTCGGACACCGACCACACGGTCCTGCTGCCGAACACGAGCCTCGGGCTGTTCCAGGCCGCGTTCCACAGCAGTGGCGAGGTCCTGGTGTCGGCCGCGGAGTTCCCGGCCAACACCTACCCGTGGGCCCGCGCCGAACAGGCCGGACGGCTCAAGCTGCGCCGCCTGACCGGCGGATACGTGACGCCCGAGCGCGTCGCGGAGGCGTTGACGCCGGAGATCACCACCGTCAGCGTCAGCGCCGTCGACTTCCGCACCGGCTTCCGCGCCGACCTCGCCGCGCTGCGCGACGTCGTCGGCGACCGGCTGCTGGTCGTCGACGGCATCCAGGGCTTCGGCGTCATCGAGGCGCCGTGGGAGGTCGCGGACGTCCTGGTCGTCGGCGGCCAGAAGTGGCTGCGAGCGGGCTGGGGCACCGGCTTTGCGGTGCTGTCGGACCGGGCGCTGGACCGGATGGACCCGGTGCTGTCGGGCTGGACCGGCGCGCGTGACCCCGGCCTGTTCGACGACGAGATCCACCCGCCGGACGTCTCCGCCCAGGCCTGGTCGATCTCCAACCTCAGCCCGATCACGTCCGGCGCGTTCGCCGAGGCCCTGGAGCTGGTCGAAGACGCCGGCGTCGGCGCCATCGCCGCCCGCATCGCCGAGCGGATCGGGTCCTTCGAGGAGGTGCTGGCCTCCTGCGGCGCCGAAGTCGTCTCGGCGACCGGACGGCGGGCCGGGATCCTGGCGTTCACGCTGCCCGGCCACCCGGCTGAGCAGGTCGGCGCGGCGCTGGCCACCGCCGGGATCGCCGCAACTGTCCGGCCCGAGCACGTCCGGTTGTCGCCGCACGCGTCCACGCCGGCGGCCGCGGCGGACCTGCTCCGCGAGGCGTTGGAGACGCTGACCAAGCCCCGGGAGCCCTTGGCCATCCCGGCCGCCGGCGCGACGACGCACGAGGTGCTGACCGCGCTGGTGCCGGCGATCCCCGGGCTGGCGGCGATGCTGGGCCCGGGCAACGAGGTGCTGCTGCACGACCTGAGCCGGCTGCCGGACTCCATCGTCGCGATCGCGGGTGACCTGACCGGCCGCAACGTGGGCGGCCCGATGACCGACCTGCTGCTCGGCCTGGTCCGCCGCGGCACGACGCAGGACCTGACGAACTACCGCACCCACGGCCCGGACGGCCGCGCGATCCGGTCGTCGACGCTCTTCCTGCGTGACGCCGACGGTGTCGCGGTCGGCTGCCTGTGCGTCAACAGCGTCGACGCGGCCGCTTCGGCGGGCGGCAACGGCGAGCCGGAGACTTTCCCACCGGATGTCGACAGCCTGCAACGGTTCCTGGTCGACCGGGCGATCGGCAAGGCCGGGATCCCGGTGGACCTGATGAAGAAGCGCCACAAAGCCGGTGTGGTGCGCGAACTCGACGAGGCGGGGTACTTCTTGATCAAGGACGCGGTCGACCACCTCGCCGGGCGGTTGGACGTGACGCGCTACACGATCTACAACTACCTCAACGAAATCCGCGCCTGAGGCTGCCCGATCGGACCTTGTCCGCGCCCCCGGCGGGGCGGACGATGTGGCGATGACCGAACCGGACACGCGGCGGGCGCTGCTGCGGCTGGAGGCGGACGACGAGGCCGACGCCGAGGAGCTGGACCGGCTGGCCCGGCGGTTGCGCGCCGAGCTGGCCGAGCTGGACCTCGACGTGCTCGCCGCCGTCCCGGCCGGGGAGCCGCCGCCCGGGGCGAAGGCCGCCGACCCGGTGACGATCGGCTCGCTCGTGGTGGCCTTCAGCGCGGCCGGCGGGGTGTTCCCCGGGCTGGTCGAGACGCTGCGCGAGTGGCTCGGGCGGCAGGCGGGCAAGCACCGGATCACGGTGACCGTCGACGGCGACACCGTCGAGCTGGAACGCGCCACCGCGGCCGAGCGGCAGCAGCTGATCGACGCCTTCGTCCGACGGCACGGCTAGGGCCGTGGCCGCCCGGCACGCGCTGCTGATCGCGACCGAGACGTACACCGACCCGGCGCTGCGGCGGCTGACCGCGCCCGGCGGCGACGCCCGCGCGCTGGCGGAGGTGCTCAGCGACCCGGAGATCGCCGGCTTCGAGGTCACGACGCTGGTCGACCAGCCGCACCACGTCGTCGGCGAGGCGATCGGCGAGTTCTACCGCGGCCGCCGCCGCGACGAGCTGACGTTGCTGTACTTCACCGGCCACGGCGTGAAGGACGACGACGGCAGTCTCTACCTGGCGATGGCCAACACCCGCCGCGACAGCCTGATGTTCACCGCGCTGGCGGCGGAGCAGGTGGACCGCGCGATGGCGGGCTGCGCGTCGCGGCAGAAGGTGCTGGTGCTGGACTGTTGTTACAGCGGCGCGTTCCCGTCCGGGAAGCTCGCGAAGGCGGGCACGGACGTGCACACGCTGGAGCGGTTCCAGGGCCGCGGTCGCGCGGTGCTGACGGCGTCCGACGCGACGCAGTACTCGTTCGAGGGTGATGAAGTGGTCGGCTCGGCGGCCCGTTCGGTGTTCACCCGGCACCTGGTGGCGGGCTTGCGCGACGGCAGCGCGGACCTCGACGGCGACGGCGACGTCACGGTCGACGAGCTGTACAGCTACGTCCACGAGCACGTGGTGGCGGAGATGCCCCGGCAGCGGCCGAAGCACCAGTCCGATGTGGAGGGTCGCATCGTGCTGGCGCGCAACCCGCACTGGGCGTTGCCGGAGTACCTGAGGCACGGCCTGGCGAGCCCGATCGCGGCGGACCGGCTGACGGCGCTGGAGGGTCTGGTGCGGCTCAACCGGGTGGGCAACAGCGTGGTGAAGGCCCGCACGGAGAAGGAGATCCGCCGCCTGGTGGACGACGACAGCCGGATGGTCTCGGCGACGGCCCGGACGTGGGCGCGAGCGGCGGAGGAGGCGACGCGGGTCACGGAGGGCACGCCGCCGCCACCGGTCGAGGCGGCGGTTTCGCCGGGTGTTCCGGTCGGCTCGGTCGACGAGGTGGCCCAGGTCGCGGCGACCTCGGCACTTCAGCAGCCGTCGGCTGCCGAAGTGCCCGAAGCGGAGCTGGAAGCCGGAGCCGCGCCCGGGATCGCACCACCGGCCCCGAAGCCGGCACCGGTGGTGCCGCAGACGACACCATCGGCGCCGAAGTCGGCAACTCCGGTAAGGACGACTCCGGCAAGGGCAACTCCGGTTCCGAAGCCGCCGACGACGACAACTCCGGCAAGGGCGACTCCGGCTCCGAAACCGCCGACGACGACAACTCCGGCAAGGGCGACTCCGGCACGGACAACTCCGGCTTCGAAGCCGCCGGCGACGACCCCGGTACCGCGAGCATCTCGGTCGAAACCGGCGGGACCGTCCGCCGGAGGCACGATCCCGCCGGATCCCGCCATCCCCGGTCGTCGCGGCCCGGCCCGCGACGCGCGGTTCTACCTGGGCACCGCCTGTCTCGTCCTCGTCTTGATCACGGCGCTCGGCTTCGGCGGTGTCGGCGGTGCGCTGATCCTCCTGCTCGCCATGATCTTCGTGGTCTTCCTCGTGATCGGCGTCGCCAATCTCCTCCGCCGTCAGTCCAAGTAGGACTCCACCGCGTCCGCCGCCGCGGCTACTCCGCCGTGGCCGCGGATCTCCGCCTTCAGCTTCGCGAGCCGGGAACCGACCGAAGGTGACGACGACACCTCGTCGACCGCCTTCCGCAACGACTCCGCGGTCACCGAGGAAGCCGGCAGGTGCCGCCCGACACCCAGGGCCTCCAGCTGGGCCGCGTTGCCGAACTGGTCCGCGGCCTGCGGGATCGCGACCGTCGGGACGCCGAACCACAGCGACTCCGTCGCGCCGCCCATGCCGGCGTGCGTGATGAACGCCGACGCCGCCTCCAGCACGGCCAGCTGCGGCACGCTCTCGAACAGCTCCACCGAGGATGGCAATGGTCCCAAGGCGTCCGGCGAGACGTGCTTGCCGATCGACATCACGACGTGCCAATCCGATGCGAACGCCTCGACGCACGCCCGGTAGACGTCGAGCTGGTCGTTGAACGCCGTGCCGAACGACACCAGCAGCACACGACGTCCCGAAGCCGGTGGTTTCCACGACCGGTCCGCCAGCCGGGACGGGTCCAGGCACGGCCCCACGAACCGGACGTGGTCCCCGACGCGATCCGCGTGCGGCTGCATCGCCCGCGGGATGAGCGACAGGACCTGCGGCGGGTGTCCGATCCAGTCCCAGGCGTCCGCGACGATCCCGTTCGCCCGCAGCCACGCGGTGTACGTCGCGGCGTAGTCCACACCGGACGGTGACGCCTTGATCGGGGCCAGCACCTCGGCCATGTCCTCGTCGTAGCCGTCCCAGGCCACCAGCGTCGGCGACAGCTGCACGGCCGGGACGCCGTACCGCTCGCCGAGGACCGGCGCGCCCAGGCCGCCGATGTCGTACAGCAGCAGGTCGGGCCGGTCTTCGTCGAACACCGACGTCAACCGCGGGTGGATCGCGATCGCCTCGTCGAGGAAGACGCGCATCGCGTCGGCCGGGTCGTCCGGCCAGACGGCGGCCTCGCCGAGCGGGAAGATCGTCGGGTGCTCGACCACGGACGCGCCGGTCGGCGACACCAGCCCGGCCAGCGGCGCGCCGACGACGTAGGACACGCGGTGCCCGCGGCGGACCAGCTCGGTGATGACGCCGAGCGACGGGTAGACGTGGCTCGGCGCGGTGCAGCCGACCATGACGATGTGCTTGCGCAGCATGAGTCTCCTTCAAGAGGAAGAAGGGCAGACGGCGCGCAGGTGAAGGGGGACCGGCCCGGTACGCGGGCGGTCCTGCGGTCACGCCGTCTCAGACGCGGCGGAGGCGGATGAAGTAGATCATGACCGGCACCGTACGGGATGTCCGATTCGGCGCGCCACCCGATTTCCTCCTTTCGTAGGGCATTCGCCGACGGGCAACCGTTTGCGGTACCTGCGGCCCGGAGGCGGGTCTAGGGTTCACCCGCTTTCGTCGGAGCCGAAAAGGGAGAAAACAGTGAGACGTGCTGTAATCGCCGCGGTGGCCGCCGCCGCGCTGGCGTCCGCGCTCGTGGCCGCGCCGGCCGCGGTCGCCGCGCCCGCGCCGGCCGCCGCGTCGATCGCCTGGGGGCCGTGTACCGACCCGACGCTGGTCACCGCCGGCGCCGAATGCGGGTACCTGGCGGTCCCGCTCGACTACTCGAAGCCGAACGGCGAGCAGGTCCAGCTCGCCGTCAGCCGCGTCAAGCACAAGGTCGCGGACGCCCAGTACCAGGGCGTCATGCTGACCAACCCGGGCGGCCCCGGCGGCTCCGGCCTGCTGCTGGCCACCCGCGGCCCGAAGGTGCCGAACCACGCGGGCGACGCCTACGACTGGATCGGCTTCGACCCGCGCGGGGTCGGCGCGAGCAAGCCCGCGCTGTCGTGCGATCCGAACTACATGACCTACGACCGGCCGGAGTACGTGCCGGTGACGCCGCAGCTCGAGCGGACCTGGCTGGCCAAGGCCAAGGGTTACGCCGACGCGTGCGCCAAGAACAACTCGCGCGCGCTGCTGCAGAACATGAAGACGACCGACACGGTCAAGGACATGGACTCCATCCGCAAGGCGCTGGGCCAGAAGCAGCTGAACTTCTACGGCTACTCCTACGGCACCTACCTCGGCCAGGTCTACGGCACGCTGTTCCCGCAGAACGTGCGCCGGATGATCCTCGACTCGACCGTCGACCCGCGTGGCGTCTGGTACGGCGACAACCTGAACCAGGACGTCGCGTTCGACGTCAACATCCGGATCTGGTTCGGCTGGCTCGCCCAGCACGACGACGTCTACCACCTGGGCAAGACGCAGCCGGCCGTGCAGCGCGTCGTGAACGAGCAGCTGCTGAAGCTGGCGCTGCACCCCGCGGGCGGGGTCATCGGCTCGGACGAGCTGATCGACGTCATCCAGCAGGCGTCCTACTACCAGCTGCGCTGGACGCTGCTCGGCGACGCGCTGTCGAAGTTCGTCAACAACGGTGACGTGGCGACGATGAAGTCGCTGTTCGAGGCGTTCGGCGGCCTCGGCGACGACAACGGCTACGCGGTCTACCTCGCCGTCCAGTGCTCGGACGTCCAGTGGCCGACCAGCTGGAACCAGTGGAAGGCCGACAACTGGAAGACGTTCGCCAAGGCGCCGTACTTCACCTGGCAGAACGCCTGGTACAACGCGCCGTGCCTGAACTGGCCGGTGAAGCCGGGCACGCCGACGAAGGTCGACGGCCACGGCGTGCAGAGCGTGCTGATGATCGACGAGACGCTGGACGCGGCGACGCCGTTCCCGGGCAGCCTCGAGGTCCGCAGCCGCTTCCCGGGCGCGTCGCTGATCGCCGAGCCGGGTGGCACGAGCCACGCGATCACCCCGCGCGGCAACGCGTGCGTCGACAACAAGATCGCCGACTACCTGGCGACGGGCGCGCTCCCGGCCCGCAAGCCGGGCCGCACGGCCGACGTCGAGTGCGCCCCGCTGCCCCAGCCGACGCCCCCGGCGCCGGCTCCGGCTGCTTCGGCCAAGGCCGACACGCAGGGCCTGGTTTCGGGCCGGTTCACCGGCTGACCTGCGGTAACCGCTGAAAGCGGGGTGTCGGGCCCAGGGCCCGGCACCCCGCTTTTGTGCGCTCTCCCGCACCGGGGGCTTTGAAGTTGAGCGGACTTTGTGTTACAAAGTCCGCAGCGACTTTGCGATTCAAAGTTCACGAAGGGGGACCCATGGACACCGGACCGGCGTTCGCGCTCCACGGCCTGACCAAGCGGTTCGGGGCGGTCACGGCCGTCGCCGATGTGTCGGTCGAGGTGGCGCGCGGGGAGGTCGTCGCGCTGCTCGGGCCGAACGGCGCGGGCAAGTCGACCACCGTCGACATGCTGCTGGGGCTGACCAAGCCGGACGCGGGGGAGGTCGTCGTCGGGGGCGGGAGCCCGCGCGAGGCGGTCGACCGGGGGCTGGTCGGCGCGATGATGCAGAACGGCGCGCTGCTGCCGGACGTCACCGTCGGCGAGATCGTCGCGCTGGTCGTCTCGACGCACGCCAAGCCACTGCCCGCGGCCGAGGTGATCGCCCGGGCCGGCCTCCAGAACCTCGTGAAACGCCGTTGCGGCAAGCTTTCCGGCGGCGAGCGGCAGCGTGTGCGGTTCGCGCTCGCCCTGGCGGGCGACCCGCGGCTGCTCGTGCTCGACGAGCCCACCGCCGCGATGGACGTCGACGGGCGGCGGTCCTTCTGGGCGTCCATCCGCGCCTTCGCCGACGCCGGCCGCACCGTGGTGTTCGCGACGCACTACCTGGCCGAGGCCGAGGACTACGCCGACCGCGTCGTGCTGATGCGCCACGGCAAGGTCGTCGCCGACGGCCCGGTCGCCGAGGTCCGGGCCGCGGTGTCCGGGCGCGTGCTGAAGGCCGTCGTGCCCGGCGCCGGCGAGAGCGACCTCGCCGCGCTCCCGGGCGTCACGAGCGTGCAGATCCGCGCCGGCCGCGCCGAGCTGGCCTGCGCCGACTCCGACGCCGCGATCCGCGGCCTGCTCGCCGCGCACCCGCTCGCCGCCGACATCGAAATCACCGCGCTCGGCCTGGAAGAGGCGTTCCTCGCCCTCACCGCCGACGAGACCGAAGGAGCCGTCGCGTGAACACGACGTACCTGAGCCTGGAGATCAAGCGGATCGTCCGCAGCCCGCAGTTCACCATCTTCACCATCGGCATGCCGGTGGCCATGTTCCTGCTGTTCGGCTCGATCTTCGGCAAGCTCGTCGCGCCGAACGGCCTCCCGGCGGACGTCCAGACCATGATCAACCTCGCCGCGTACGGCGCGAGCGGCGGCGCCCTGTTCACCGGCACGAGAGTGGCGCAGGAACGCACCGACGGCTGGCAGCGGCAACTGCGCCTGACGCCGATGCGCGGCCCCGGCTACCTGGTCGTCAAGGTCATCTCGGCCATGGCCGTCGCGCTGCCGGTGCTCGTGGTGGTGTTCGCCGCGGGCCTGGCGATGGGGGTGCAGATGAGCGCCGCGCAGTGGGGCCTGGTCCTGGTGTCGCTGTGGCTCGGCACGCTCCCGTTCGCCGTGCTCGGCCTGGCCATCGGCCTGTTCGGCAAGGGTGACACGGTCGGCGCGGTCACCGGCGCGCTGATGATGCCGCTGGGCATGCTCGGCGGCCTGTGGATCCCGCTCTACGTCCTCCCGGACTGGATGGCCACGCTCGCCCACTTCTTCCCGACGTTCTGGCTCGGCCGGGTCGGGCTGGAACCGCTCGCCCACGCGGGCGGGATGGGCCTGGCGGCGCTGGTGCTGGCGGGCTGGCTGATCGTCCCGGCCCTCGTGGTGGTGCGCCGGTTCCGGCTGGACACGGCGCGGCTGTGAATGCGTGTTAACTTCCGTGCAGTATCGCGGGGTCTGCACGGGAGGGTGATCATGGTGGACGACGAACCGTTGTCGGCGGAAGAGTCGCTGAACCTGATCGCCCAGCAGAACCGGCGGATGCGCCGGGAACTGGGCGGGGGCCCGGCGCGCATCCTGGCGGCGTGGGCCCTCGCCTGGCTGATCGGCTGGGGCTTCACCTACTACGCCACCCAATCCGGTGACGCCGTGCCCGTCTGGATCGGCGGCATCGTCGTCCCGGTCCTGTTCTTCGGCGCCGTCGGCTACACGATCTACGTCACCGCGCGCGCCGGGCGCGGGCTGCGGGGACCGTCCCGCATCACCGGGGCGATGTACGGCTGGAGCTGGTGCCTCGGGTCGATCGGGCTGACGGTCGTCGACATCCGGATCACGAGCTTCGGCACGCTGACCCCCGACCAGATCTCCCTGATGTGGACCGGGACGTGGCTGTTGCTGACGGGCGTCATGTACATGGCGGGCGGCACGATCTGGCAGGACCGGATGATGTACGGCCTCGGCGCGTGGATGCTCGTCTCGGCCGCGTTGAGCGTCCTCGTCGGCTACCCGGCGAACTTCCTCGTGCTCACCGTCTGCGGCGGCGGTGGGTTCCTGCTCGGCGCGATCGTGTACTTCGTGCGTGAGAAGTCCGGTCGCCGATGAGCGATCCGCTGCCGCAGCTCGACCCCGTCATCCACGCCCAGGCGCGGCTGCGGGTCACGGTCGCGCTGGCCGGGCTGCACTCGAGTGACCAGATCACCTTCCCGCGGCTGCAGCAGCTGCTCGACATGACGGCCGGCAACCTCTCGACGCACCTGCGCAAGCTCGAGGACGCCGAGTACGTCGAGATCACGAAGGCCTACGAACACCGCACGCCCGTCACGCTGGTCCGGCTGACCGCCGCCGGGCGGGCCGCGTTCGAGAGCTACACGAAGGCCCTGCACCAGCTGCTGGACGCGACCGGCGGGGACTGACGTGGCCCGCTGGGTGATCCACCTCGACCTGGACGCCTTCTACGCCTCGGCCGAGCAGCTCACCCGGCCGACGCTGGCCGGGCGTCCCGTCCTCGTCGGCGGCGCCGGGCCCCGCGGCGTCGTCGCGGGCGCGAGCTACGAGTCCCGCGCGTTCGGCATCCACTCGGCCATGCCGATGGCGCAGGCCCGGCGGCTGCTGCCGGCCAACGGCGTGATCGTGCCGCCGCGGTTCCGCGTGTACGAGCGGCTCAGCCAGGAGGTCTTCACCGTCGTCACGTCGGTGGCGCCGGTGCTGGAGAAGATCTCCCTCGACGAGGCGTTCGCCGAGCCGCCTTCGCTCGTGGGTGCTTCGCTCGAAGCGGTGACGTCGTTCTGCGCGTCGCTGCGGGCGCGGATCCAGTCCGAGACGGGCCTGGTGGCGTCGATCGGCGCGGGCAACGGGAAGCAGATCGCGAAGATCGCCTCCGACGAGGCCAAGCCGGACGGGCTGCTGGTCGTGCCGCAGGGCACCGAACGCGAGTTCCTGGCGCCGCTGCCGGTGCGCGCGCTGTGGGGGATCGGCCCGGTCGCCGAGGGCAAGCTGCGGTTCATCGGCGTCCAGACGCTGGGGCAGCTGGCGGCACTGTCCGAAAAGGACGCCGTCGGCACGCTGGGTGGCGTGGTCGGGCGCGACCTGCGTCTGCTGGCCACCGGCTTCGACGACCGCCCGGTCGCCGACCGCGGCGAGACCAAGCAGGTCAGCGCCGAGACGACGTTCGACATCGACATCAAGGACCTGGCGACGCTGCGCGAGCAGGTGCGGCGGATCGCGGTGGGCGCGCACCAGCGGCTGGTCAAGGCCGAGCGCGTGGCCCGCACGGTGGTGATCAAGCTGCGGCACACCGACATGCACACGGTGACCCGCTCCGAGACGATCTCCGCGCCGACGGACGACCTGGCGGAGCTGGCCGCGACGGCGGAACGGCTCCTGCTGGACCCCGCGGAGTTCGGCGGCATCCGGCTGGCGGGCGTCGCGTACAGCGGTCTTTCGGTGCCGCACCAGGACGCGCTGTTCACCCTGGCCGTCCCGGAAACTCCGTCTTCGACGGTGGTCACCCCCGCCGCCCCGGCTACTCCCGCGCCACCGCCGTCGACCTGGCGCCAAGGCGACGACGTGGTCCACGAAGAGCACGGCACGGGCTGGGTCCAGGGGGCAGGCCACGGCCGCGTCACGGTCCGCTTCGAGCACCGCACAAGCGGCCCCGGCCGCGCGAAAACGTTCCTCCAGGACGACCCGGCCCTACGCCGCGGCGAACCCGGCGACTGCCTGCGGTGAAAGTCCGTGAATGCCACATTGAGGGACATAGTGTCCCTCAATGTGGCATTCACGGACTTCGGCTACTCGGCGGAGCAGCCTTGCAGTTTGGCGACCTCTTGGCCGGCCAGCAGGAACGCGCCGACGCCGTAAGCCGCGGTGTCCGTGGCCTTCGCGGTGGCCGGGCGGTCGCCGACGCCCTGGACGTAGCCCACCAGGCCGTTGGGCTGCAACGCCTTCGTCGACAGCGCCGTCCACGCCTTGTCGACGACCGGGCGGTACTTCGCGGCGGGGAGGATGCCCGCGTTGACGCCCCAGCCGATGCCGTACGCGAAGAACGCCGTGCCGCTGCTCTCCGGGCCGCCGTGGTCGAACGGGTTCAGCAGGTCCGAGTTCCAGAAGCCGTCACGCCGCTGCAGCAGGGACAGCGAAAACGCCATCTTCTTGTACACCCGCAAGTATTCCGCGCGGTGCGGGTCGGTGGCGGGCAGGGCCTGCAGCACCTTCGCCAGCGCCGCCAGGGCCCAGCCGTTGCCGCGCGACCAGAACACACCCGAGCCGGTGAACCGCGCGTCGCGGTACCACAGGCCGGTCAGCTCGTTGAACAGCTTGTGTTCCGACGACTTGAACAGCTTGTCCATCGCGTCCACATAGGACTGATCATGGTCGATGACGCTCATCCGCGCGAACGACGGCATCGCCATGTTCAGCGCGTCGACGTAGTTCCAGTAGTCCTTGTGGCCCGCCTGCACCGAAGCGACCTCGTCCTTGATCCGGGTGCGGATCGAGTCGAGCGAGATCTCCGGGTGGAAGTAGGTGTAGAGGTCCAGGTAGGCCTCGCCGGCCGCTTGGTCGTCCGGGAAGAACGGCCGCTTCGGGTCCTGCGGCAGCTGGTAGTTCGCGGCCTCGGCCCAGGGGAGCGTCTTGTGGTTGGACTGGCCGGTGGTCCGGACCAGCGCCAGGTTGCCGACGTGGAACGTCGCGTTCTGCCAGTCGATCGCGTCGAGGTTCGTGCCGTCGGCCACCCAGTAGTCGCCGGCGGCGACCATCTGGTCCGCGACGGCGCAGTCCGCGGCGGCCGCGGTGGCCACCGGCGCGGACAGCAGCCCGCCGGTCAGCGTCACGGCCGCGAGCACGCCGAAGCCGCGAATTCCCGGGAAACGCATGGGAGCGTCCTCCTCAAAGATCGGTTCGGGGGTCCGGGTGGCGGAGCCCCCGGCCAGGGGCGAAGCCCCTGATGTTCGAGCAGGTCGTGGCGGCGGCGACCACCCACCCGGCGGCCGTTCGCCAGCGAGTGTTCAGGCTTCCCGCTGGACGTGTCAAGGTGCCGGTGAGCGGTACGGCGCAACGGTTTCCAGCAGCCGGCGCGACGCGGATTCGGCCCCGTCGGCGTTCTTCGCCAGCACCAGCGTGAGCACGCGGGAGTGCGCGACGAGCTCCAGCGGCTCGCCGTGCGCCCGCAGAGCCGCGACGACGGGCACCTGTAGCTGCGCGATGAGCGCGTTGCCGGAAGCGCGGATCAAGGCTGCGTGGAACTCCGAGTCGGCGTCGTGGAAGGCCGCCGTGTCCTGGCGTTCCACCGCGTCCGCCATCAGTTCGTAGGCCGCGGCCATCGCCGAGAGCTCGCCCGGGCGCCGGTGGTGCGCGGCCAGCCGGGCCGCCTGTGGCTCGATGGTCAGCCGCAGCTCCAGCAGCTCGTGCAGGTGCTTGCGGCCGTCGGGCCCGTTGACGCGCCAGGCGATGACGTCCGGATCGATTGCGTCCCACGACTCCGGCGGCAGCGTCCACGTGCCGACGCGCGGCCGCGCGGTCACCATGCCCTTCGACTCCAGTACGCGCAGCGCTTCGCGGACCACCGTCCGGGATGCGGAGAAGCGGCGTCCGAGTTCCTCGGGGACGAGCGGCTGCCCGTCCCCGAGGACGCCTTCGACGATGAGCCTGCCCAGCTCGTCCACTATCCGAGCGTGGAGGTTCACCGCTACTCGGGCAGGCCGACGCGGCGCTCTCCGCTGCGCAGCTGCTGCAGCACGACGGCGATCACCAGCAGGGCGCCGTGCGCGACGTTCTGCCAGAACGGGTTGATGCCGAGCCCGGACATGCCGTTGTCGAGCACACCCAGGATGATCACCGCGAGCACGGTGGAGATGATCGACCCGCGCCCGCCCTTGAGCATCGTGCCGCCGAGCGCGGCTCCGGTGACGGCCTGCAGCTCCAGGCCCTCGGACCCGGACACCGGCTGGCCCGAGCCGGTGCGCGCGGTGATCAGGACGCCCGCGACCGCCGCGACCACGCCGGCCAGCGCGTAGACGCCGATGATGTACCGGTTGATGTTGATGCCGGCCAGCCGCGCGGCGGTGTCGTTGCCGCCGATCGCGTAGACGTTGCGGCCGATGTCGGTGTACTTCAGCAGGAAGTGCAGCGCCGCCGCGACGATCAGGAACACCCACACCAGCGACGGCAGGCCGAGGATGGCGCCCTTGGCCAGGAAGATGAACAGGTCGTCGCCGCCGGTGTAGCCCTGCGACTTGCCGTCGGAGATGACCTGCGCGATGCCCTTGTAGGTGGCCAGCATGGCCAGCGTCGCGACCACCGGGTTGACCCGGCCGAAGATGATGATCATGCCGTTGACCAGGCCGCAGACGATGCCGACGCCGACCGCGGCGAGGATGCCGACCTCGGCGTTGCCGGACGAGGTGAACACCATCGCCGAGACGACCGAGGCGAGCCCCGCCATCGAGCCGACCGAGATGTCCAGCGCGCCCAGGATGATCACCAGCGTCTGCACCAGGGCGAGCAGCCCCATGATGGTGATCGCGCTGCCGATCAGCAGCAGGTTGTTGGTGCGCAGGAAGTTGTCGTTCAGGATGCTCAGCAGCACGATCAGCGCGACGAGCGTGATGATCAGGCTCGAGTTCTGCACGCCGATGCCGGTCAGCACCCGGCGGACCACCGAGGGCTGCTGCGGCGCGGCCGGCTCCGAGGGCATGGCTTTCTCCTGCGTCGGGGTACTCATGCGCCGATCTCCTGCTGCTCTTCTACTGCGGGTTCGGTTTCGGGGATGGCGAGGGTCAGCACGGCTTCCTCGGTCGCGTCGGCACTGGCGATCTCGCCGGCCAGCCGCCCGGCGCGCATCACGAGGATGCGGTCGGCCAGCGTCAGGACCTCGGGCAGGTCGGACGAGATGACCAGCAGCGCGATGCCCTCCGCGGCGAGGCCGTCGATGATCCGGTAGATCTCGGCCTTGGCGCCGACGTCGACGCCGCGGGTCGGCTCGTCGAGGATCAGCAGCTTCGGCCGCCGCGCGAGCCACCGCGCCAGGACGGCCTTCTGCTGGTTGCCGCCGGACAGTTTCCGGACTTCCTGCTCCATCGACGGCGTCCGCACACGCAGCTCGCGGATGTACTCCTCGACGAGCGCGCGTTCCTTCGCGCGCTTCACCACGCGGAAGCGGCGAAGGCGGTCGAGCACGGAGATGGAGATGTTGTCGCGCACGGACCGCTGCATCAGTAGCGCGTCCGTCTTGCGTTCTTCGGGCGCGAAGCCGATGCCCGCTTTGACGGCGTCGCCGGGGTTGCGGGCGCGCAGCCGTTTCCCGGCGAGCTCGATGGTCCCCGAGCGGATCGGCAGGTCGGCGACGATCGCGCGGGCCAGCTCGGAGCGGCCCGCGCCGACCAGCCCGGCCAGGCAGACGACCTCGCCCGCGCGGACCTGCAGCGAGATGCCGGTGACGTCGTCGGTGGTCACGTCGTCGAGCTTCAGCACGACTTCGCCGGTGTCCTGCGTGACACGGCGTTCGAGCGCGGACAGGTCGCGGCCGATCATCATCCGGACCAGGCTGGCTTCGTCGGTCTCCGCGGCCTGCTGGACGCCGACGAGCTTCCCGTCGCGCAGCACCGCGACGCGGTCGGCGAGCCGGAAGATCTCCTTCAGCCGGTGCGAGACGTAGACGACGGCGACGCCGTTGTCGCGCAGCCGCCCGATCAGCCGGAACAGCGCGTCCACCTCGTGTTCGGACAGCGACGACGTCGGCTCGTCGAAGGCGATCACCTTCGGCGGGGTGTCCGCGGTGAGCACGCGCAGGATCTCGACGATCTGCCGCTGGGCGGCCGAGAGCGCGACGCCGAGCGTCGCCGGGTTGAGCACGCCTTCGAAGCCGTACTCGGCGAGCGCGTCCTGCGTCGCCTTCAGCAGCGTGCGGCGGTTGAAGACCCGCGCCTTGGCGGGGAGTTCGCCGACGAAGACGTTCTCCGCCACCGAAACGTGCGGGATGATCTCGGGTTCCTGGTAGATCACGCGCACCCCGGCGGCCATCGCGGCGCGCGGGGTGTCGAAGGTGACCTCGGTGCCGTCGAGCAGCAGCCGGCCGTCGTCGGGGCCCTGGTCGCCGGAGAGCACACGCAGGAGCGTCGACTTGCCAGCGCCGTTCTCGCCCATCAGCGCGAGCACCTCGCCGGAGCGGAACTCCAGCGAGACGTCGTCGAGGGCGGTGACCCCGGAGAAACGCTTGCCGATGCCCTCGACGGCGAGCGCGGGAGCAGAGCTGGACATGATCGCCCTTCGAGCGGTGGAACCCGTGCCCGTCACTTTCACGTGAAAGTGACGGGCACGGGAGTTCGGTCAGGTGCAGTTGACGCCGGCCTGCTTGTAGTTGTCCTTGTTGACGATCGTGGTCTTCGCGATCGTCTCGGCGGGCAGCTCCTTGCCGTTCTTCACCTTGTCCACCAGCACCTGGATCGCCGAGCGGCCGACCTCGGCGCCGGAGATGTAGAGCGCGGACTTGTTGCCGGTATCCTTGCCGGCCGCCCAGTCCTTGCAGGTGAGGTACGCGCCGAGGCCGACGCCGATGATGTTGTTCGCCTGCACGCCCGAGTTGGCCAGCGCCGTCACGACACCGGTCTCGTTCTCGTCGTTGCAGCCCCAGACGACCCAGTGCTTGACGCCCGGGTTCGAGCCGATCACCGCGCCGGAGCGGTTCTGCGCGTCGACCGGCGAGTTGTCCGTGCCGACGTCGATCACCGGGATGCTCGGGTCGCCGGCCTTCGCGAACGCGGACTTGGCGGCGTTGACGCGGTCGGTGCAGACGCTGAGGTCCTGCTTGTAGGCGCTGATGATCTTGGTGTCGGCGGCGGTCCAGCCTGCGGCCTTGAACAGCTTCCCGGCCTCGGTGCCGACCGAGTCGCCCATCTGGCTGCCGTTGAAGCCGACGAACGGGGCCTTCGCGCCGGAGCCGTCCTTGATGACGTCGTCCGAGGCGATGATCGGGATGCCCGCGCTCTTCGCCTTGTCGATCACCTGCGGGCCGATGGCCTGGTCGGGGACGACGATGGCGACGCCGTTGGCGCCCTGCGCGACCGCGGCGTCCAGTTCGGTGATCGCCTTGTTGGCGTCCTGGCCGAGGTTGACGACCTTGAGCTCGACGCCGAGCTCCTTCGCCTTCTCCTGCGCCCCCTGCGCCTGCTCGACGAAGTACTGCTGGTCGCCCTGTTTCTGCAGGTAGTACAGCGTGATCTTGCCGTTGGCGGGCGCCTGCTGCGACGCCGGTGCTTCCGTCTTGCCGGAGGAGCAGGCGGCCAACATGGCACCGGCAATCAAACAACAACCAACAACGCCCCAGGTCCGTGACCTGTGCGGGTATGTGGACATCGAGTGCTCCCATGGGGGCCGGGGGTGAGTGTTGCGGGCGCGTGAACGCCGTGTGACTCGTATTACAAGACACTCGTTCGGGTGACGTCAAGACGCTCCGGCCTGGCAGTTAGCGGAGCGAGATCTACTCTGCGTGATCGCCGTGTCGCTCGGGCCCGGCCATTAATCGTATTAATTACCGCTCGACCTGCGCGTTGTCCGGTAGCTGTCCGGTGTGAGTGTTGTGATCGGTGTTGTCGACTGTTGCGCTGGTTGACGGAGGACGTCGCCCCCGAGATGTCGGATTCGCCCGACTGGGAGGATGGCCGGACCACGTCACAAGGGGGATCGATGCCGAGCTACCGCGTCGCCGTGCTCGCCGGGACCGCCGTCCTGCTGGTCGCCTGCAGCAGCCCGCCGCAGCAGGGCCCGGCGCCGACGCCGTTCCCGGAGTCGTCGTCGGAGGAGGCTTCTTCGGCTCCGCCGCCCGACGGGTCCTTCAGCGTCGTCGCGACCGGCGACGTCCTGATCCACCCGGCGCTGTCGGACCAGGCCGAGGCCGACGGGCACGGCAAGTTCGACTACCGGCCGCTGCTGGCCGGGATCAAGCCGCTGATCTCCGGCGCCGACCTCGGCATCTGCCACCTCGAGACGCCGCTGGCGCCCGAAGGTGGGCCCTACAGCGGGTACCCGTCGTTCAGCGCGCCGCCGGAGATCGCGGCCGCGATCAAGGACACCGGGTACGACACCTGCTCGACGGCGTCCAACCACACGATCGACCAGGGCGCCGGCGGCGTCGAGCGGACCCTGGACGCGCTCGACGCGAACGGCCTCAAGCACACCGGCTCGGCCCGCTCGGCGAAGGAAGCGGCGACGCCGCTGATCCTGGACGTCCACGGCGTCAAGGTCGCGCAGGTGTCCTACGCCTTCGGCTTCAACGGGATCAAGGTGCCGGCCGGGAAGCCGTGGCTGGCCAACCAGATCGACGTCGACGACGTCCTGGCGGCGGCGAAGAAGGCGCGCGAGGCGGGCGCGCAGGTCGTGATCGCGAGCCTGCACTGGGGCGTCGAGTACCAGCACGACCCGACGGCCGAGCAGCGCAGCCAGGCCAAGAAGCTGCTGGGATCGGCCGACATCGACCTGATCGTCGGCCACCACGCGCACGTGGTGCAGCCGTTCGAGAAGGTGGGGGACAAGTGGGTGGCCTACGGCCTCGGCAACAGCGTCGCCCGCCACTCCGACCCGCGCGGCGACACCGAGGAGGGCGCGGCGGCCCGGTTCCGCTTCGTCCGCGACGGCGACCGCTGGAAGGTCGACAAGGCCGAGTACGTCCCGACCCTCATCAAGCTGGACACCCCCATCCGCCTTCTCGACTTGTCGACATCCCCGGCGTCAACGCAGGTCACGAAGGCCCTGTCCGACACGGACAAGAACATCCTGTCGCTGGGAGCCGACAAAGACGGCCTCACCCGCCCCGGCAAGTAACCCGTCACTCACGTGATCGGAGACGGAACTGGCGTGATTGAAGCCGGAACTCGCGAGTTCCGGCTTCAATCACGCGAATCACGGGTCTGGTCACGCGAGTGACGGGTTTCAGTGGGTGCGGGTGGTGATCAGGCGGGCCAGGGTGGCTAGTTCGGCGCCGGCGCGGGGGTTCGGGTTCACCGCGGCCAGGTCGCGGAGGCCCTTGGCCAGCAACGCCTCGGCCTGGGCCTGGCTCCACTGGCGGCCGCCGGCCTCGTCGACGAGCGTGGCCGCGCGAGCCAGCGAAGCGTCGTCGAGCGGATCCGCTTGCGCGTAGAGCTCGGCCAGCTCGGCGCCCGCCGCCGTGCCGGAGCACAGCGCCGTCACGACCGGCAGCGACTTCTTGCGGTTCTGCAGGTCCGAGTACACCGGCTTGCCGGTGACGTCGGGGTCGCCCCAGATGCCGAGCAGGTCGTCGATGTGCTGGAACGCCAGCCCGATCGACCGGCCGAACGCGCCCAGCCGCTCGGCGTCCTCGGGCTTTCCCTGCCCCGCCAACGCACCGAGCGTGCACGCCGCGCCCAGCAGCGCCGCCGTCTTGCCCTCCGCCATCCGGACGCACTCGCCCGGGGTGACGTCGTCGCGTTGCTCGAAGCCGAGGTCCGCGGCCTGGCCGTCGAGCAGGTCGAGCACCCCGGCCGACAGCAGCCGGGTGCTCGCGACGCCGCTCGGCGCGAGCAGCTCGAACGCCAGCGACAGCAACGCGTCCCCGGCGAGCACCGCCGGCCCGGTGCCGAACACCGTCCACGCCGTGGCCCGGTGCCGCCGGGTCGTGTCGCCGTCCATGACGTCGTCGTGCAGCAGCGAGAAGTTGTGCACGAGCTCGACCGCGACGGCGGCGGGGACGGCGTCCGCCGCGTCCCCGCCCACCGCCTCCGCGCACAGCAGCACCAGCGCCGGGCGCAGGGCCTTGCCGCCGTCACCCCGCGTCGGCTCGCCGTTCGCGTCCCACCAGCCGAAGTGGTAACCCGCGATCCGCCGCATCGACTCCGGCAGCCGCTCGGCCGCCGTCCGCGTCGCCGCGTCGACCAGGCTCTTGCTCCAGGTCAGGACGTCGGAGAGCGGCCGGGCCGCGGTGCGCGTGTCCAAGGTCGTCATCAGCGCCCGACCTCGACGTCGCCGAGCACGCCGAGCGCGTCCGGCACCAGCACGGCCGCCGAGTGGTAGGCGCTGACCAGGTACGACGTCACCGCGCGCTCGTTGATGCCCAGGAACCGCACGTTGAGGCCCGGCTGGTACTCGTCCGGCAGCGACGCCGGCCGCAGCCCGATCACGCCGGCGTCGTCCTCGCCCGTACGCATCGCGATGATCGACGTCGTGCCCGCGTCGGTGACCGGGATCTTGTCGCTCGGCAGGATCGGCACGCCGCGCCACGCGCTCACGCGCCGGCCGTCGAGGACCGTCGTCGCCGGGTAGAGCCCGCGTGCGGTGCACTCGCGCCCGAGTGCCGCGATCGCGCGCGGGTGCGCCAGGAAGAACCGGGTCTTGCGGCGGCGGGTGAGCAGTTCGTCCATGTCGTCCGGCGTGGGCGGGCCGCTGCGGGTGGTGATCCGCTGCTTGAGGTCCGCGCTGTGCAGCAGCCCGAACTCGGTGCTGTTGACCAGCTCGTGCTCCTGCCGTTCCCGCAACGCCTCCACGGTGAGCCGCAGCTGCTGCTCCAGCTGGTTCATCGGCTGGTTGTAGAGGTCGGTGACGCGGTTGCTGACGCGCAGGATCGTCTGCGCGACGGCGAGGTCGTACTCCCGCGGCGACGGGTCGTAGTCGACGTAGGTGCCGGCGAGGATCGGCTCGCCGTCGTGGCCGGCGGACAGGTCGATGCTCGCCTCGCCCCGGGCGTTCTGGGGTTTGCGCTCCCGACCGGCCATCTCGGCGACGTGCGCGCGCAGCGACTCGGAGCGGCCGTTGAGCCGGGCGTACGCGGCCACCGGGAGGATCAGCGCGATCACCCGGGTCTTGGCGCGGGCGGTGAACTTCCACGTCGCGTCGTCGCGGGCGAGCAGGTCGGCGCCGAAGTGGTCGCCGTCGGTGGCGGTGCCCAGCAGCGTCTCGTCGCCGTACTCGCCGCGGCCGTGCTGGGTCACCTTGCCGTGCGCGATCAGCACCAGCGTGTCGAGCGGGTCGCCGGCGGTCGTGATCGTCGCGCCCGGTTCGTACTCGCGCTGCTCGAAGGCGTCGGCCAGCGCCGAGAGGGCCTGCTCGTCGCCGAACCCGTGCAGCAGCTCGAGCTCGGTCAGCTCGGCGGGCACCACCTGGACGCGGGCGCCGGTGTTGAAGAAGCTGAGCTTGCCGTCGCCGATGGTGTAGGTCAGCCGCCGGTTGACCCGGTAGCTGCCCGCCGGGACCTCGACCCAGGGCAGCTGCGAGAGCAGCCACCGCGGGGTGATGCCGCGCATCTGCGGGAGCGACTTGGTGGTGGTGCTGAGCGTGCGGGCCGCCTGGGTGCCGAGCGACAGCTGCGGCGGCGCCGGTTCTTCGGTGACTGTCAAGGTTTCACGCGCCGATCGGGTTCTGGGGCTTCAGGAGGACGGGCGCCCGCGGGCTTCGGCACGATCCGGGCGGCGGCCGTGCCCAGGCCCGTCGGCCCGAAGGCCGACGGGGGGAGGCCGGAGCCCGGACGCGGGGGCTCCGCGTCCGGCTTCCGGGGTGGCGTGGCGGGTTCGGGCATCAGCCCTCCCGGCCGATCTCGGCGCTCTCCAGGACGGCGAGCGCGTCCGGCACGAGCACCGCGGCGGAGTAGTAGGCGCTGACCAGGTAGGAGATGATCGCCTGCTCCGAGACGCCCATGAAGCGGACGTTCAGGCCCGGCTGGTACTCGTCGGGCAGCCCGGTCTGGTGCAGCCCGACGACGCCCTGGGACTGCTCGCCGGTGCGCATCAGCAGGATCGAGCTGGTGCGGGTCTCGGTGACGGGGATCTTGTTGCACGGCAGGATCGGGATCCCGCGCCACGCCGGCACCTGGTGCCCGCCCATGTCGACGGCGTCCGGGTAGATCCCGGCCTTGCTGCACTCGCGGCCGAACGCGGCGATCGTCTTCGGGTGGGCCAGGAAGAACCCGGGGTCCTTCCACACCAGCGAAAGCAGGTCGTCGAGGTCGTCCGGCGTCGGCGGCCCGGTGCGGGTCGGGACGCGCTGGGCGAAGTCGGCGTTGTGCAGCAGCCCGAAGTCGGTGTTGTTGATCAGCTCGTGTTCCTGGCGCTCCCGCAACGCCTCCACGGTCAGCCGCAGCTGCTGCTCGATCTGGTTCATCGGCTGGTTGTAGAGGTCCGCGACGCGGGAGTGCACCCGCAGCACGGTCTGGGCGACGCTCAGCTCGTACTCGCGCGGCGAGCTGTCGTAGTCGACGAACGTGCCCGGCAGCGCCGGTTCGCCGTCGTGGCCGGCGGAGAGCGTGATCTCCGCTTCACCGTGGTCGTTGCGGGCCGACGCGCCACCGGCGACGAAGGCGTCCAGGTGGGCCTGCAGGGTCTCCGACCGGTCCCGCACCTCCTGGAACACCTGGCGCGGCAGGCTCAGCACGGTGCACCGGGTGACGGCCTTCGCCGTGAACTCCCAGATCCCGTCGCTGCTGATCAGCGAGCCTTCGCCGAAGTAGTCGCCGTCGGCCATCGTGCCGAGCACCGTCTGGTCGCCGTAGGCGCCGGTGCCGACCTTGGTGATCTTGCCGTGCGCGATGAGGAAGACGTGGTCGGCCTGGCTGCCGAACTCGACGAGCGCGTCACCCGGCTCGTACTCGTGCTGGCCGAAGCGGCTCGCCAGCTCGTTGAGGACCTCTTCGTCGTCGTACCCGCGCAGCGGCGCGAGCTCGCCGAGCTCCGGCGGGATCACGCGCACCTCGGCGCCGGTCGTGGTGAACGTGACCCGCCCGTCGCCCACGGAGTAGCTCAGCCGGCGGTTGACGCGGTAGGCGCCGCCGGAGACCTCGACCCACGGCAGCAGCTTCAGCAGCCACCGCGACGAGATGCCCTGCATCTGCGGGACGGACTTCGTCGTCGTCGCCAGGGTCCGGGCCGCGGCCCGGCCGAGGCTCAGAGGTGCCTGTTCCGCGGTCGCGGAGTCCACCGGGTCGGTGACAGTCACAGCGAGAACCACCCATTCGTTCGGAGTCGGTGCGCGCCCGCCCTGCGGCGCGCGGAGTTGTGACCTGCGATTTTCGATAATGCGCGGTTGACGGCGCCGCGAAATCAACATATCAACCGGGCGGAGCCGCACAATGACACGATCGGGTCACCGGGATATTCAGCGGGCCCCGGTCCGCCCATTCCGGACACCTGCCGGCGGGGTGTCGGCCACAGTTGGTCACGACGGGTGCCCGCGCGTCACTCGGTCGGGAAAGTTCCCTGCTCGTAAGGGGAATTCGGAGTAGCGCCACGCGGTGGCGAGACGGACCCCGGTGCCGGTCGACTGGGCCGAACCGGCGATAATCGGAGCGCGGGTGCGGCCACTCGGATGATTCCCACAATACCAAGTTGTCCGCCCGGAAATGGCTGACTAACTTGAGCGGGTCCGGTTGCGGAATTCACCGGGCGGCGCGTCCCGCGTTCGGCGGGTGAAAGGACTCGGATGAACATCTTCCTGGCCGGCACTCTGTGGGTGGTCGGCGCGGCGCTCGTCGGCGCCGTGATCGGGTACCTGGTCCGGCGGTTCGGCTGGGACGAGGGGCGGGCCGACAACAACGACGCGGCCGGCCAGGTGTTCACCATCGTCGGCGGGCTGCACGCGGTGCTGATGGCGTTCGTGCTGATCTCGCTCTACGACTCGGTGGGCGGCGCGACCCAGGACGCGCAGACCGAGGCCGACAGCCTCGTGGCGGCCACCTGGGCCGCCGACGCGCTCCCGCCCGACACCGCGGACCGCGTGCGCCAGCTCGCCACCGCCTACTCGCAGACGGTCGAGCAGCAGGAGTGGCCGCGCCTGGCCGACGGCGGCGCGATCCCGGCCACCGGCTGGACGCAGCTGGACCAGATGCGCCAGGCCGTCGCGGCCGCGAACGTCGACGGCGACTGGCAGATCGACCGCAAGACCGAGGCGAGCAACCAGCTCTGGTCGGTGTACCAGTCCCGCACGCAGCGGCTGAACAACGCCGGTGGCGGCGGGGTGGGCGCGGTCGTCTGGTTCGCGCTCGTCCTCGGCAGCATCATCACGGCGATCCTGCTGCCCAACCTCTTCGGCGGCACCCGGCTCGCCGCGCACATCATCATCGTATCCACGCTGGCCGGCACGATCACGTTGCTGTTGTTCGCGATCTACCAGCTGCAGAACCCGTTCAGCGGCGGCGCGAGCATCCCGCCGGACGCGTTCAAGTCGGCGCTGGAAAGGCTGGCTTGACCGGCGGGAGGGCCCGCTGGGCGGCGATGCTCGGCGTCGCCGCGGTGGTTTCGGCACTGCTGGCGGCGACGGGGTGGCTCGCTCCTTCGTCGCCGAAGCGCCCGGCGGCCCCGGCCCCGAACGGCTGCACGATCCTGCAGGCCGAGAACGAACGCAGCGGCGCGCCGACGACGTTGCGACTGCTGTCGCTGCCCGACGGCCTCACGAAACGCCTGACCGAGGTCGGGTACTGGATCAACGCGATGGGCTACGCGCCCGCGCAGGACGTGGTGTACGGCGTCGCCGACGGCACCCGCGCCGGCCGCTACCACGACGGCGCGCACGCCGTGCGCATCAGCCGGACCGGCGCGGTCACCGACCTCGGCGTGGTCGGCAAGGCGGGCACGCCGCACCCGGTGTGGAGCCAGGTCACCGGAGCCACCGCCGGCGTCGTGGCCGGAAACCGCTGGTACGTCCGGCAGAACAGCGATCTGTACACAGTGGACGTCGACCCGGCGAGCGCCGACTACGTGCGCGTCGTGCACCGGACGTCGCTGCGGCCGGTGTCGCTGGCCGACGGCGTCGACGACTTCGCCTACGACCCGGCGGACGGGCTGCTGTACGGCGTCTCGACGTCGTCGCGCGGCGACAGTTCGGTGGTGACGGTCGACCCGTCGTCCGGCAAGGTCGCGGTGGTGCCCGGCCTGCAGCTGCCCAGCGGCGGCGCGTACGGCTCGGTCGTCCTCGGCCCGGGCGCGATCTACGCGACGGCCAACCACGAGGGCCGCCGGAGCGTGACGTACCGCCTGCCCCGCGACGGCTCGGGCCCGGCGGTCGAGATCTCGACCGGCCCGGTGCTGGCCAGCGGCGACGCGGCCGGCTGCTACGCCGAGGCGGCGGTGCCCCCGCCGCCGCCGCCGACCGAGCCGCCGCCGAACACGCCGCCGCCCACCGAGCCGCCGCCCAACACCCCGCCCCCGAACACGCCCCCGCCGAACTCGCCCCCGCCCAACAGCCCGCCGCCCAACTCGCCGCCGCCGAACCCGCCGACGCCGACCCCCACGCCGAAACCGAAGCCGAAGCCACCGCCGGAGCAGCCTCCGCCGTCGCAGCCGCCACCGGTGGAGGAACCGGTCGCGCCGCCGCCGCCACCGACCGCGTCACCGCGGGAAGAGCCCACGACGGCGCCGCCGATCCCGGCGCCGCCGACGAAGAAACCGCACGCCGTCCCGACGAAGAAGGCCGAACCCGTGGCGCAGGACACCGCCGTGCGGACGAAGGAGAAGCGCCGCTGGGGCCTCACGACGCTGATCCTGGTGCTGGGCGCCGGAGCGGTCGCCGCGGCCCGCCGCCACCGCTAGCGCTGTGCCCGGGGTCGTGAGTGGTAATGCGGGTTAGAACCCTCATTACCACTCACGACGAGCTGCGACAGACCACCCGCCGGCACCGTTAACGCCACGGTCTCCTCGAAGACGGGCGTTGTCCACTTCGGCCACTCAGACTCCTCCTCCGGCGCAGTCACGCGCCGGAGGAGGAGAAAACCGATGAAGCGGGTACGAATCGCCCTGGTGGCCACGGTCCTGGCGCTGCCGCTGGCCGCCGCGGGGCCGGCCTCGGCGCACGAGCACGGGCCGCGGGCGAAGGACGACCATTACCGCGTCCGCGCGGGGCAGACCCTGCACGACGACGTGCTCGGCAACGACCGCGGCGCCACCGCCGTCGTCCGGCACACCGCGGCCGCGCACGGCAGCGTCACGATCGGTGCCGACGGCGCGTTCCACTACACCCCGGCACCTGGCTTCCACGGCCGTGATTCCTTCACCTACACCGTTTCCGACGCGGTGAAGCTCTACCCGACCGCGCTCAAGCCGCTGGCCACGATCGGCGGCGTCCAGCTCAAGGGCGGCGCGTACGGCTCCGCGCTGACCCCCGTCCCCGGGAACCGCGACGAGTTCTACGGCCTCACCGACCGCGGCCCGAACGTCGACGCGCCCGACGGCGGCAAGATCGAGCCGCTGCCCGCGTTCACCCCGGCCATCGGGAAGTTCCGGCTCCACGACGGGAAAGCCGTGCTGGAGAAGACGATCCCGCTGCGCGCCGCGGACGGCACGCCGTACAACGGCCAGGTCAGCCCGCAGGCCGACACCGGCGAGAAGATCGTCGACCTGAACGGCAACGTCCTGCCGAAGTCGGCGGACGGCTACGACTCCGAAGGCCTGGTCGCCCAGCGCGACGGCACGTTCTGGGTGTCCGACGAGTACGGCCCGTTCATCACGCACTTCGGCCGCGACGGCCGGGCGCTCGAGCGGCTCTCGCCGTTCGACGGCTCGCTGCCGGCCGAGCTGAAGTACCGGGTGCCGAACAAGGGCATGGAAGGCCTCGCGCTGACCCCCGACGGCCGGGCGCTCGTCGGCGTCATGCAGTCCGCGCTGCAGCAGCCGGACCTGACGAAGAAGCCGGGCAACGTCACCACGCTGCGGATCGTCACCGTCGACCTGCGCACCCGCGCCACGCACGAGTACCTCTACCTGCTCGACGACCCGGCCACGACGGGCACCGCGGTCAGCGAGATCACCGCGCTGTCGGCGACCCGCTTCCTGGTGGACGAACGGGACGGCAAGCTCGAACCGGGCGCCTACAAGAAGCTCTTCGAGATCGACCTGGCCGGTGCCACCGACGTCGGGCCGCGGGCGGCGGGCTACGACGCCGTCAAGGGTGGCGTGCTGGTCGGCGGCAAGAGCATCGACGCCTACGTCGGCAAGGACACCACCGCCGACGCGATCAGGGACCTCGCCGCGGCCGGGATCACGCCGGTGAGCAAGAAGCTCTCGCTCGACCTCGGCGCGCTGGTGACCGGCCTCGACCCGGCCGGCGGCTTCTTCGGGCACGACAAGGTCGAGGGTGTCGCCACCACCGACGGCGGCCGGACGCTGGTCATCAGCAACGACAACGACTTCGGCATCGACGGCGTGACGAACGCGGCCCCGCCGTACGCGCTGCACCCGAAGACGCTGCCGGACGGCCGTCAGGACGACGGCGAGTACCTCGCGGTCGACACGACCAGGCTCCCGGCGGTCACCAGCACGGCGACGGTCACCATCGACGTCCGGTAGCGATCAGTACTTGAACTGGTCGACGTTGTCGGCGGTGATGAGCAGCGGATCGCCCAGCAGGACGGTCTTCGACGGGGCGTCGTACTTCACCGCCGGCAACTCCAGGCTCACCCTGTTGACCGGGCTCAGCGGCTTGCCGTCGGCGACCTGCTTGGCCGTCCACGCGGTCAGCCAGCCCAGCGACTCGACGTTCCACAGCACCGACTGCGAGCACGAGCCGTCGAGCAGGTACGGCTTGATCGACTGTGGCGTGCCGACGCCGACGGTGAACACCTGGCCGATCTTCTGCTGTTCCTTCACGGCCTTCGCGACGCCCGGCGCGGACGTCGTGCACTCGCCGACCAGGCCGGTCAGGTCGGGGTAGCGGGCCATCAGCTGCTTGGCCAGCGCCGTCGCGGCGTCCTCGTCCTCCCCGGCGTAGACGGTCTCGACGATCTGGGCCTTGGGGTAGTGCGCGGCCGTGTACTCCTTCTGGACCGAGATCCAGCTGTTGAGGTTCGCCGCGGCCGGGCCGCACGAGACGATCGCGTACTTGCCGGCGCCGCCGGTCTTCGCCATCAGCGCGTCGGTGACCGCGGTGCCGATGCCCTCGGCGCTGGACTGGTTGACGAACACCTCGCGCTGCGTGCCCGGCGCGTCGGTGTCCGAGGTGAGCACGTGGATGCCCTTCGCCCGGGCCTCGGCGATCACCGGCGCGAGCGCGGCGGGGTCGTTCGGCGCGACGACGATGACGTCGACCTTCCGCGCGATCAGCGTGCGCAGGATCGTCACCTGCGCGGCCGGGTCGACCGACGCCGGGGCGGTCATCGTCCACTCGGCACCCAGCTGCTTCGCGGCCTCCATGCCGCCGCTGTTCATCGCCTCGAAGTACGGGATCTTGGCGATCTTGGGCACGAACACGATCCGCGTCGGTGCCGGTGGCGGCGTGCTGCCGAGCTGTTCCGAGCAGCCGCCGAGCGCGAACGCCACGCTCAACAGCAGCGTCGCGATCAGCCGGGACGTCCTCGTCGGCCCTCGCATCCCCACCCATTCCTCACTGCTTCGGTGACGGTCTGCGCGCGGTGGAGACCCACGGCGAACGTAGGGCCCCGGGTAACTGTGGTCAACGGGATGTGCGCAAAGGGTTACGAAAGTGAGTTCTACCTGGCGGCTTTCCGGCGGGAGAACGCCTGGTCGGCGGTGTTCGCTACGCTGAGCGACACTTGATAGCACTCTGGGTAGCACGGCGGCGAGCCGGACGTCGCTGTGCGTGCTCGCCCGCGGTGTGGCCGGCGAGACAAGCACGTCGATACCCCTTGGGGGTATAGTCGCAGGCATGAGCGAACAGCACGGGGCTTCGTGGGCGACGGCGGTTCAGGCGACGGTGCACTGCCTGACCGGCTGCGCCATCGGTGAGGTGCTCGGCATGGTGCTGGGCACGGCGTTCGGCCTGCACAACGCGGCGACGGTGGTCCTGTCGATCGTGCTGGCCTTCGTCTTCGGCTACGGCCTGACGATGCGCGGCGTGCTCAAGTCGGGCCTGGACCTGGCGGCGGCGTTCAAGGTCGCGCTGGCCGCGGACACGGTGTCGATCGCGGTCATGGAGGTCATCGACAACACGGTGGTCGTGGCGATCCCGGGGGCGATGGACGCGGGCCTGGCCAGCGTGCTCTTCTGGCTTTCGCTGGTGCTCTCGCTCGCGATCGCGTTCGTGGTGACGGTGCCGGTGAACAAGTGGATGATCGGCCGCGGGCTCGGGCACGCGAAGGTGCACGCCCACCACCAGCACTGACGGCCTCGGGGAGGTGGCGGCCTCCCCGGTCGGGTCCTACCGGCTCGACAGGTCGACGGCGCGGTCCACCTTGGCGCGGTCGAGCACCCGCAGGATGCCTTCGAGCAGGTAGTAGTCGGCGTACGGCAGCGAGATCTCGATGCCGTCCTCGGCCGGGCGGTTGCGGGTGCAGCGCGCGACCGTCGCCTCGGCCCGCGTCGACTTCGTCGTCAGGCACGTCTTCGACGTCGCGTCGAGGATCCGCAGCGCGCTGTCCCGGTACTGCGGGCGGTGCGTCTGCTCGGCCAGGTCGAGCAGCCCGCACGCCATGACCACGCCGGCGGAGGCGTCCTTGATGTCGTTCGGCGCCTGCGGGGCGAGGTAGTCCCACACTGGCACGTTGTCGGGCGTGAGCCGCGACAGTGCGTAGTCCGCCAGGCGCCGGGCCGTCGTCAGGAACTCCTTGTCGCCGGTGCGCCGGTAGATCGTGGTGAACCCGTAGATCCCCCACGCCTGCCCGCGCGACCAGCACGACGTCGGGCTGTAGCCCTGCACGGTGTTCTGCCCGATCGGCGCCCCGGTGACGGGGTCGAAGTCGAACACGTGCGGCGTCGAGCCGTCCGGGCGGACGAAGTTGCGCTGCGCCGTCTTCGCGTGCGCGATCGCGACGTCGAGGTACTGCGGGTCCCCGGTCTGCTTGCTCGCGAAAGCCAGCAGGTCGAGGTTCATCATCGTGTCCATGATGACGCGGCCCGCGTCCTTCGGGTCGGTCAGCGCGCCCCAAGCGCGGATGAACTTCCCGGCCGGGTTGAAGCGCTTGATCAGCGACGCCGCGGCCTGCACCGCGCCGGCCCGCCACTTCTCGTCGCCGGTGAGCCGCCACGCGGTGACCCACGACGGGTAGAAGAGGAAGCCGAGATCGTGCGTTCCGGTGTCGAACTGCCGCGGCGCGAGTTTGTCCGCGGACGCCAGCGCGAGCGTCTTGAATTGTTCGTCGCCGCTGTGCAGGTACGCCAGCCACAACTGACCGGGCCAGAATCCGCCGACCCAGTCGCCATTCTGCGAATATGCCCATTTCTCGAACTTCGTGCCGGTCGGAAACGCGGTGACCCCGGGGGCCACGGCGCGGAGCTTGGCCACCGCGTAGTCGGCCGCTTGGCGGAGCGTCCGGGTGACGGTTGCCTGGTCGACGGCAGCAGGGGTACTCGCCGACGCCGTGGTGGAGGTGCTGGCACTCACCGCCACCGCGGCACCGGCCGCGGTGGTCAGCAGGGTTCTCCGGGTAACGCTCACAAGGTGCCCGCCATTCCGTGTGGGGAAATGCTCCAGGTGCCGGAAGTTTTACACAACGGACATGTGCTTGTACACCCGGCGGATAGTCGTTCACGGTTGTGAATTGATGTCCCGGAGAGCGGAATACACACTGCGCGAAATGGGCGAAGGCCCGGCGGGGGATGCCGGGCCTTCGCTGTTGTCGCGGGGGTGAGGGCAGTCAACCACGCGACGATCAAAGCTCACTCGAGCCGCGGGCCGCTCAGCAGTGCGGGGCGACCGGGCTGTCGGAGCCGGTCTGCAGGTACGTGTCCGACACGTAGTGGCCGGCGCCGATGCGGTCCCAGATGTTGCTCGTGCCGAACTTGCCGGTGACCGTGTCGCCGGTGGTGTAGCACTCGATCGTCACCTTGGCGTAGTTCGCCGCGAGGCCCTTGACCGCCGCCGACGTGCTGGCGCTCGCCCGGACGTTCAGCGGGTCGCCCGCGGTGCCGACCACGCCCGTCGGGCCGGAGCCGGTCCACAGGTACGTCACGTTCACGTAGCCGTTGTCGGACATGCCGAGGCCGTCCCAGAACACGCCGTCGGCGAGGTCGATGCCCGCCGGGTTCAGGACCGTGCGGCCCGAGTCGTCCTTCTTGCCGTTGTAGCCGTCGAGGTAGGCGGCCTGCGCTTCGGGCTTGCCCTGCGGCAGGTCCTTGAACTCCGCGCGGACCGACGCCGGGTTCCAGTAGTCGTCGTGGATGTTCCACGGGCCGACCTCCCACACCGGCGCGTACTCGCACTTGCTGCCGTCGGTGCGGCAGACGCGCGCGGTGTAGTTGCCGGTGCCCTTGGGGGACACGGACTTCACCGACGGGAACGAGACGAAGTGGTCGTGGCTGACGATCTTGTGGCCGTTGGCGGTGGTGCCGCCGACCAGACCTTCGCGGGTGCCGTAGACCTTGTAGGTCAACGGCGTCGTCGCGGCCAGCGCGTCGACCCGCGGGACGGAGTCCGCGCTGAGCGCGACGCTCCGGACGGCCGGGGCGACGCCGTCGGTGGTGCTGTGCAGGCTGATCCGCACCTGCACGGAACCGACGCTCGCCCCCAGCGCCGTGCCCGCGGGCGTCCACTCCGTCCAGTCGTTCAGCCCGGTGCGGCCGCGGACGTCGACCTCGACGCTCGTGCCGGCCGGGACGTCGGCGCCGACCGCCGCGCTGACGCGGTCGGCCGGCCCGCTCAGCGCGTGCTCCGGCAGGAGCAGGCTGCCTTCGCTGCCCGCGAAGACCCGCGCGGTTCTGTGCCACGCCGGGTCGGCCAGCGTGAGCGTTCCGCCCGCGCCGGTGACGTTGACGTCGTCGCCGTCCACAGTGGACAGGTCGGCGGTCCAGCCGTTCGCCGCCGCGGTCGCCGCCTGGGCGGGGGCTCCGGCCAGCGCCGTCACCGCTCCCGCGGCCAGTACCGCCGCGGTCACGCGGCCGGTCTTCCTGATCCGGATCATCCCCGGTCTCCCTTCGCCCTCGTTCACTCGAACGTGGCAAAGCCTGGCGGGGGCCCATACATGATCCGTACAAAGTCACTCGCAGGCGAATCGGCCGGCGCGGAATGCCCTGAAGGTGCCCCTCATGGCTTGGAATGCCCTGAGGGTGCCCCTCATGGCTTTGAACGCCCTGAAGGTGCCCCTCACGGCAAGCGGCAGGTGGCGAGCGGTCAGGCGGAGACGGTGTGCGGGGGTTCGGCGGGCGGCGCCGGGTCCGGCGGCCGCGTCGACAGCTCGTGCCAGAGCGCCAGCGCGCGCTCCGAGTACTCCCGGGACCGGTCCGGCTGCGCCAGGGCCTGGTGCAGCTCGCCGAGCAGCTGCGACACCTCCGCCTCCGAGCGCCGGTCGCCGTTGCGGCGGTGCACCGACAGCGAGTTCACCAGCAGCAGCTGGGCGTGCGCGAAGTCGCCGCTGTGCAGGCACAGCTCGCCGAGGTTCTGGTTCGCGTAGCCGACGCAGTGGTCGTCGCCGAGCTCGGTGAAGATCGCGATCGCCCGGTCGACGTGCTCGCGGGCCGCGGCCAGGTTGCCCTGGTGCTGGTGGAGCAGGCCGAGCCGCTTGAACGCGTGGGCCTCGCGGTGCCGGTCGCCGATCGCCGCCGACAGCTCGAGCGCGTCGGTGAACCAGCGCTTCGCCGCCGCGTAGCAGCCGCGCGACATCCAGACCGCGCCCGCGCTGATCCGGGCGACGGCCTCGCCGTGCCGGTCGTCCGCCTCGGCGAACACCTTCAGGGCCTCGTGGCAGTGGTCGAGCGCGCGGTCGCCTTCGCCCTCGATGCGCAGGATGGTGGCCAGCCCGGTCAGCGCGATGCCGACGCCCTGGGCGTCGCCGACCCGCTCGAACAGCGCCTTCGACTCCTCGAACGCCACCCGCGACCGGGCGTATTCGTCCTGGTAGAGCAGGTACTGGCCGACGTTGCGCTGCACGATCGCCTCGGCGCGCAGTGAGCCGGTGAGCCGGGCCGAGGCGAGCGCGATGGTGTGCGTGCTGTGCCAGTCGTCCTGGTGACCGCGCAGGTCGAAGTACGGCGTCAACGCGGACGCGAGCTGCCAGGCCAGGTCGTCGAACCCGTGCCCGGCGGCCAGCGAGACGGCCGCGACGCTGGTGGGCCGCTCGGCCGCGAACCACGCCGCGGTCTCGGGCGGCAGCACGTCCGCGGGCAGCTGCGGCCGGGGCAGCTCGTCGTCGCGGTACCTGCCGAAGAAGTGGATCGGCATGAGCCGCGCGGCTTCGAGCGCGAGCGCGAGGTAGCCCTCCAGCACGCGCCGCAGCCCCGCGCGCGTCTTCGCGGGATCACTCTGCTCGGCCAGCTCCACGGCGTACACACGCAGCAGGTCGTGCAGCCGGTAACGCGGCTGCCCGGCGGCGTCGGAGCCGACCAGCTCGACGAGGTGGCCGTCGACGAGCACGTCGAGCACGTCGTCGGCCTCGCGGCGGCCCAGCACCGCGGCGACCGCCCACGCCGGGAACTGCACCGGCCCGAGCAGCCCGAGCCCGCGGAACGCCGTCGCCGCCGACAGCGGCAGCAGGTCGTAGGAGAGCGTCACGCTCGCGCGGACGGCGAGGTCGCCGACGCGCAGCTCGTCGAGGCGCCGGCGTTCGTCGCGCAGCCGGTCGGCCAGCAGCCGCAGCGTCCAGCCCGGCCGGTGGGTGAGCTTCGCGCCGGCCACCCGGATCGCCAGCGGCAGGTGCCCGCACTGGCGCAGGATCGCCGCGGCGCTCTCCGGTTCCGCGGCCACGCGCTCGGCGCCGACGATGCCCTCCAGCAGCCGCGCGCCGTCGGCCTCGGGCAGCAGGTCGACGTCCACCGGCTTCGCCCCGGCCAGCCCGGGCAGCCGCAGCCGGCTGGTCACCAGCACCGCGCACGCGCCGGCACCGGGCAGCAGCGGCCGCACCTGCGCGGCGCTGCCGGCGTCGTCGAGCACGACGCACATCCGCCGCCCGGCCAGCCGGGACCGCAGCAGCGCGGCCCGTTCGGCCGGCTCGCGCGGCAGGCCGGCGTCCGGGATGCCCAGCGCGTGCAGCAGTTCCGCGAGCACGCCCATCGGCGCCCGCGGTGACGACGACGTGCCGGCCAGGTCGACGTGCAGCTGCCCGTCGGGGAAGTCATCGCGGACGGCGTGCGCGACGCGGACGGCGACCGCGGACTTGCCGACGCCGGGCGCGCCCGAGAGCACGATCACCGCGGGCGCGTTGCGCTCGGCGCGCTCCTTCATCAGCGCGACGACTTCGCGGATGACGTCGTCGCGGCCGGTGAAGTCCGGCAGGTCCAGCGGCAGCTGGCAGATCGGGGTGAGGTCGGCGGGGCGCGTGGCAGGCACGCTTTCGGACACCACCAGCGTCGCGCGCAGCTCCCGCAGCCGGGCGCCGGGTTCGGCACCGAGCTCCTCGCGCAGCACCCGCCGGGCCGCGTCGAACGCATCGATCGCGTCGGTGGTCCGGCCCGCGGCGCGCAGCGCGACGATCAGCTGCGCCCAGAGTTCTTCCCGCAGCGGGTGTTCGGTGACCAGGCCGCGCAGCTCGGCGACGGCCTCGCCGCCGCGGCCCAAGTCGATCCGCGCGCGCAGCCGCTGTTCCTGCACCGAAAGCCGCAGCTCGGCGAGCCGGGCGACGGTCGCGCCCCAGCTGTGGTCGTGGGGGAGCCCTTCGAGAACTTCGCCGCGCCACAGGCCTTCGGCGCGGTCGAGCACCGTGAGAGCGCTTTCGGCGTCCCCGCGGTCGAGCGCTTCCCGCGCGTCGCCCGCCGCCGCGGTGAACGCGAGGTGGTCCAGTTCGCCGGGCGACGCGGTCAGCAGGTAGCCGGAGGCCCGGCTGCTGATCCGCTCGCCGAGGCCGGGGTCGATCTCGGCGAACCGCCTTCGCAGCGAATGGACGTAGGTCCGGATGTTCGCCGCGGCCGAGCGCGGCGCCGAAGCCGGCCACAGCACCTCCACCAGCACCTCGGTGGACACGACGACGTTCGGCTGCAGCGCCAGGGCGGCCAGCAGCAGCCGGGGCTTCGGGCCACCGAGGGCGATCACCCGCCCGGCGGCGGTGACCTCCAGCGGCCCGAGGACGCGGATGGTAAGCGAGGTGGCCTCAACCTGCCCGATGAGTTCCCCCATGCCCGGATGCTATTTCCCGGCCACCGGGCCCGATAGATCCATTCGGAGTGTCTGCGCGCGGGTCCGGCGCTTTGTATGGGACGTGTACCGGAGTGCGTCACGCTCCCGCCATGAAGCGTTTGAACCTCCGGCGTATCGCCGGCTTAGGGATCATTCTCACGGCGGTGGGCACGCTCTCGGTGGGCGGCGCGCTCGAGGCGTCCGCCGCGGCGACCGGCACCATCAAGACCGCGGGCGACCCGCTGAACGTCCGCCGGGCGCCCACCACGAGCGCCACGGCTGTCAAGACCGTCGCGAACGGCGCGTCGGTGAGCATCGACTGCCAGACCACCGGCACGTCCGTGACCGGCACCTTCGGCACGAGCACGTTGTGGGACTACGTGCCCGCGCTCGGCGGCTACGTCTCCGACACCTACGTCAACACGGGCTCCGACACGCGGGTCGCGCCCGACTGCGGCGTCGGCACGGGCAGCGGCCAGTGCGCCGACGCCTGCGTCGGCGAGGGCCAGTACCGCTCGTCCGACTCGCACTTCCTGGTCTACGACACCGATGCCGACGGCTACTCCGCCGTCGTCACCTACTGGCTCAAGGGCGGCGCCGGCCCGTTCTACGTCTGGAACTCCGGCGGCGAGGGCACGAAGGTCGACAAGGCCGTGACCGTCGCGAAGGGCGGCTGGGTCTTCTACAAGGTCTGCGTCGCCAACTACACCACCGGCCAGCCGGACCTGAAGTCCTGCAGCGACGGCATCACCGACTTCGCCGCCTGACCGCGTCTTCCCCCTCCCCGAAAGGACTTCCGACATGAGTCAGGTCAACCGGCGCAAGGTGCTGCTCGGCGGCCTCGCCGCGGTCACCGCCACGGCGGCTTCGGCGGCCCTGCCGTCCTGGGCGAACGCCCGTACCACGGCGGCCGCGCCCGCCATCCACGATCCGTTCCAGCTCGGTGTCGCCTCCGGCGATCCGCTTCCCGACAGCGTGGTGCTGTGGACGAGACTCGCGCCCGCGCCGCTGAACGCGGACGGTTTCGGCGGCATGCCCGACGCGACGTACGCGGTCGACTGGGAGATCGCGAACGACGCGGCGTTCAGCTCGATCGTGCAGAGCGGCTCGGCGAGCGCGGTCCGCGCGTCCGCCCACAGTGTCCACATCGAACCCGTCGGGTTGCAGCCCGCGCGTGAATACTTCTACCGCTTCAAGACTTCCGGCTACATCTCGCCGGTCGGCCGCACGCGCACCGCGCCCGCCGCGGGCGCCGCCGTCAACCAGCTCAAGTACTGCTTCACCTCCTGCCAGCACTGGGAGGAGGGCTACTACCACGCGTACAAGGGCGTCGTGGCCGACGACCCGGACCTGGTGCTGTTCCTCGGCGACTACATCTACGAGAAGAAGTCGGGCCGCGCCGCGGCGGAGCGCAACCCGCGCAGCCTCGCCGTCGCCGACGACGCGACCACGCTCGCGATCTACCGCGCCCGCCACGGGCAGCACAAGACCGACGCCGACCTGCAGGCCGCGCACGCCATCGCGCCGTGGATCGTCGTCTTCGACGACCACGAGGTGATGAACAACTGGAACGGCACCACCTCGCCCGCGCCCGCCGCGCGCAAGGCCGCCGGGTTCCAGGCGTTCTACGAGCACACCCCGATCCGCTCGACCGCGAAGCCGAACGGCTCGTCGATCCAGCTGTACCGCCAGCTCATGTGGGGCAACCTCGCCCGGTTCCACATGCTCGACACCCGCCAGTTCCGCAACGCCCAGGTCGCCGACCCGTCCGGCTCGGCCGGCCCGGCCTGCGCCGACATGCGCAGCACCTCGCGCAGCATCCTGGGGGCCACGGAGGAGGCGTGGCTGCTCAAGCAGTTCGAGTCGCACCCGGCGACGTGGGACTTCCTCGGTCAGCAGGTCTTCTTCGCCACGCGGGACGGCGACGGCAACAAGGCCACCTGCGAGAGCCCCGACTCCTGGCAGGGCTACGAGGCCTCACGCGACCGGATCGCGAAGGGCTGGGTCGACCGGAAGGTGGCCAACCCGATCGTGCTGACCGGCGACGTCCACCGGCACTGGGCCGCCGACCTGCGGCTGGACTACTTCGACCACAGCGACCCGCTCATCGGCTCGGAGCTCGTCACGACGTCGGTGACGAGCAACAGCGATACCGCGACCCCGCCGAGCGCGGCCTGGCTGGCGAACAACCCGCACGTCAAGTACTGCAAGGGCGAGCGCGGCTACGTCCGCGTCACGGCCACGCCGTCGCAGACGCGGGCGGACTTCATGACGACGTCCGACACCAGCGTCTACGACCCGGCGAAGGTGGTCATCAAGAACGACGCCAGCTACGTAGTGCAAGCAGGGACGCCTGGCCTGCAGAAGGTCTGACCCCCGGGCGCTACGCTGAGTGACGTGACCGATGAACTGGGCCTGCGGGAGCGCAAGAAGCTCCGCACGCGGGCGGCGATCTCGACGGCGGCGATCACGCTCTTCCTGGAGCGCGGGTTCGACGCCGTCGGGGTCGCCGAGGTGGCGCGGGTGGCCGAGGTGTCCAAGCGGACCCTCTTCGCCTACTTCCCGAGCAAGGAGGACCTGGTGCTGCACCGGTTCGCCGACCACGAGACGGACGCGGCGGACGTCGTCCGCGCCCGCCGCCCGGGCCAGGGACCGCTGGCGGCGCTGCGGGAGGCGTTCCTGCGCGGCCTCGCCGAGCGCGAGCCGGTGACCGGCCTGTGCGACGCCCTCGAGGTCGTCGCGGTGTTCCGGCTGGTCACCGGCACCCCGGCACTGGTGGCGCGGCTGGCGGAGTTCGTCTCCGCGGGGGAGGCGGCACTGGCACTGGCGTTGATGGAAGCGAACGTGCCTTCACTGGACGCCGAACTGGCGGCGGCCCAGATCGCGGCGGTCCGCCGGCTGCTGTCGACGGCCAACATGGACGCCGTCGCGAACGGAATTCCCGCTGAGCAGCGCCATCCGGACGCGGTCGCCGCCGCCGATCGGGCGTTCGGCCTGCTGTCGTCCGGCGTAGGTTTCGGCTGATGCGGGATTCACGGTGTGGACCATGAAAAATGCACGTTCGCCGCGGGCTCCGCGAAGGTAGACTGCGAAAATCCTGATAGGACGCCGAAGCCGGCAGAGGTCTTCGGTGTCAGGACCGGTTCGCCGCCACGAAAACCGGAGCACCGCACCATCGCACAACGGGGGACCCGCACCCGGCTGGGGGTGGTGCGGGTCCCCTGGTCGGCCGTGGGAAAACGCTTTCTGCCGTTCACAGCAGCACGTCGGGCCTGGGTGATGGCTTCGTCCAGGGTCCGGTGCAGCCGGTCCGGCGGGACGACTTCCTCCAGGTGCTCCGCGAAGTTGACGTGCGGTGAATGGATCGACGCGGACCGGTCGCCGGGCAACCGCACGGCCCCTTGTCCACGGCTGGCCGCAGCTCGCCGGTTCACAGTTCGGCCCGCGCGACGATGCTCGAATACCCCGCGGCGTCGAGGAACAGCAGGTACGCGTCGTCGTGGGTCACGTCGGTCCGGCACACCACAACGCGAAGCGGCGGCCGGCCCACCCGCCCCCGACGCGGCTGGGCCGGCCGTCAGCCGGTGGTGGACATCAGGTCCACGGTGAGCGCCGCGGTCCAGCCGAACGAGCGGGCGCCGTGGCCCGCGCCGGTGAACGGGTCCGCGTACTCCGCGAAACCCGTGCGCGTGGCCGTTTCGACGAGGTCGTCGCGCAGCCACGAGGCCAGCGCGTGCTCGCCGTGGTGCAGCAACCCCTGGCGGACCAGCCAGCCGACGTTGAACCACGACGGGCCGCGCCAGTAGCGGCCCGGGTCGAAGTCGGCCGCGGTCAGGTCGTAGCTCGGGACGCCGTGCACCTGGCCGAGCCGGAAGCGCGGGCCGGTGGCGGTGGCCAGCAGCGCGGGCGCGACGGCGAGGTCCGGCAGCACGAGCGGCAGCAGCCCGGCGCACGTGTACTCGCGGGTGCGCTCGCCGGTGCGGACGTCGCGGGCGAAGAAGAAGCCGGACGCGCTGTCCCACAACGTTTCCTGCAGCGCCTTGGCGACGCGGGCCGCGCTGTCGCGGTGCGTGGCGGCGGCCGCGGGCAGGCCGAGCACCTCGGCGATCTCGGCCAGCGCGAGCTCGGCGTCGGCCAGCAGCGCGTTGAGGCCCGGGTCCTCGACGGTGAAGCCGCCGTCGACGTCGGCCCAGCGCGCGTCGAGGTAGCCGCTGTCTCGGTAGGCCGACGCGAGCCGGACGTAGCGGCCGTAGTCCTCGTCGCTCGGGCGGTCGGCGGCGTGGCCGTGCTCCAGGTCGCGGCGGACGAACCCGGCCGGGTCGGCGGGCGTGACGCGCGAAAGCGGGCCGTCCCACGCCGGGCTGTTGTCCATCCCCGACTCCCAAGGGTGCACGATCGAGGCGAGCCCGCGCCCGCCGGCGTCGCGGTAGGTCCGCAGGTAACCGTGCCAGGCCTTGAGCTTCGGGTAGAGCGTCGCGAGGAACGTCTCGGCGCCGGAACCCGCCGGGTCGGCGCGGTGCACGGCCAGCACGGCGCGCGCGTGCACCGGCGGCTGGATCAGCCCGGACGTCCGTCCGGCGCGCCAGAACGCGGGGCCGGGGAAGTACGCCTCGGGCGGGGTGTCCGGGTTGAAGAGGATGTGCGGGACGCGGCCGTCGCGCCACTGCGCGGAGAACAGCGTCACCAGCTCGCGCCGGGCGCGCTCCGGGGCCAGGTGGCGCAGGCCGAAGGCGATGAAGGCGGAGTCCCAGCTCCACTGGTGCGGGTACAGCCCGCGCGAGGGCACGGTGGACGCGCCGATCCAGTTCTCGGCCAGCACGGCCTCAGCGGACCCCCATGTTACGTCCATGTGTCCAATCTATCTCCTACTTATGTCTTGTCAATGGACAAAAGTAGGCCCTGGGATGATGTGACCCACAGCGAAGGGGGCCCGGATGACCACGTCGACCAGCGCCGGTGAGCTGCTGAGACTGGTCCGGACCGGTCAGGCGACCACGCGCAAGGCCCTGCTCACGCGCAGCGGGCTGTCCCGCTCGACGCTCACCGCGCGGCTCGACCTGCTCCAGTCGGCGGGCCTGCTGGCCGAGGGCGGGCAGGAGGACTCCACCGGTGGCCGCCCCGCGCGGCAGCTGCGGTTCGACGACCGGCACGCCGTCGTCCTCGCCGCGAGCGTCGACACGATGCACGCCGAGGTCGCGCTGACCGACCTGTCCGGACGCCGGCTGGGGGGCCGCGAGGGCCCGGTGCGCGTCGCCGACGGCCCGGAACCCGTGCTCGGCCGGATCGCGGAGTGGTTCGAGGAGCTGCTCGCCGACGTCGACCTGCCAGTCTGCGGGGTGGGGATCTCCGTGCCGGGGCCGGTCGAGCCGGGGCAGGCGCGGGTCACGCAGCCGCCGATCATGCCGGGCTGGGACCGCTACCCGATCGACGAGTACCTGGGGGAGCGGTTCGGCGCCCCGGTGCTGGTCGACAACGACGCGAACCTGATGGCCCTGGGCGAGCACCGCGCCCGCCACCCGGAGTCGCCCGCGCTGGTGGTCGTCAAGGTGTCCACCGGCATCGGCGCCGGCCTGGTCATCGGCGGCGACGTCTACCGCGGGGTCGACGGCGGCGCCGGCGACATCGGGCACATCCGGCTGCCGGCGTTCCCGGAGGCCCGCTGCATGTGCGGCTCCCAGGGCTGCCTAGCGGCGGTCGCCAGCGGCGGCGCGCTGGCCGCGCGCCTGACCGAGCAGGGCCTGCCGACGACGTCGGGCTCGGGCGTGCGCGACCGCATCCTGGCCGGCGAACCGGCGGCGGTCCGGCTGGCCGAGTTCGCGGGCCGCCAAGTGGGCGAGGTGCTCGCGACGCTGGTGTCGGTGGTCAACCCGGGCGTCCTGGTGATCGCGGGCGACCTGGCCGAGCCGCATTTCGTGGCGGGTGTCCGCGAGGTGCTGTACCGGCGCGCGTTACCGCGGGCGACGCAGAGCCTGCAGGTGGAGATCGGCGGCACCGGGCTCGCGGTGGACGGCGCGGTGGCGATGGTGGTGGAGTCGGTCTTTTCCCCGGTGGAAGTGGATCGCCGGCTGGCGGCGCAGGTCTGACGCCGGGCCGCGGCCGGACCCGGATCGGCGTGGCGACGATAGGGCGGTCGGCGGGTTTGCGGCGCCGGTGTCGGTGGTCAACCCGGGTGTCTTGGTGACCTGGCCGAGCCGCATTTCGTGGCCGGGGTCCGCGAGGTGTCGTGCTGGCGGGCGAGGCGGAATTGCGGGTCGAGATCGGTGGCCCTGGGCTCGCGCTGGAGATGGTGTTTCCCCGGTGGAAGTGGATCGCCGGCTGGCGGCGCAGGTCTGACGTCGGGCCGCGGCCGGTCCCGGATCCCCGGCCGAGCCGGTGGCTGACGGCTTAAGTGCCGTCATCGCGGGACTGTCCGGAGTGGACGGAGCAACCGACTTTCGTAGGTGGCGGGTACTCCGATCGCGTGGTCCGTAATACGGCCACGAATCGGACTTACCGCGCATCGCGGAGCAATCCTCGCGTATTTCGGACGACAAATCGGATTTCCGTCCCGCGCTCCGGATCCGGTGAATTCGCGACCAGATAACGGTTCCGCAAGTACTTCCCCGGGGCCGGAACCCCGATCTAGTCTCGTCCGGTGTTCTAGGTCCGTTACCCGGGCCGATTCAGAAGAGGGAGATTTCTGTGCGAAGAAGCTCCACCCTGCTCCTTTCGCTCGCGGTGGTGGGTGGTCTCACCGCGGCCATGCCGGCAGCGGCGTCGGCACAGGGGCGTCAGGACATTCCGCAGTCGCACCCGTTGTGGGCGAACGCGCAGGCGAAGGTCGCCGACACGGCGCCCGCCGCGAAGCTGAGCTTCCGCGTCTACCTGAACCAGCGCGACAACGCCGGAGCCGAGGCGCTGGCCCAGGCCGTGTCCGACCCGGACAGCAAGACCTACCGCCAGTTCCTGAGCACCGACCAGGTGCGGGACCGCTTCGCCGCCAGCGACGCGACGGTCAACGCCGTCAAGGCGTGGCTGACCGGCAGCGGCTTCAGCATCGGCGACATCCCGTCGAACCGCGCCTACGTCGAGGCCACCGGCACCGCCGGCCAGACGCAGAACGCGTTCGGCGTCAAGCTGGGCAAGTACAACGTCAAGGGCCAGACCCTCCGCGCCGCCGACAAGAACCTTTCGGTGCCCGCGAACCTGGCGAGCGACGTGCTCGGCGTCGTCGGCGTGGACCAGGCGACCAACCTGTTCAAGCCGGACCACACCGACGGTATCGACTCCGGCAAGGCGACCAAGTCGGTCCAGCCGTCGGACGTCGCCCCCGGTCCCGGCTTCCGCAACGCGCCGCCGTGCAGCTCCTACTACGGCGAGAAGGTCGACACCACCGACCCCGCCTACAACGGCAAGCAGCTGACCTACGCGCCCTGCGGTTACACCCCGGCCCAGCTCCGCTCGGCCTACGGTGTCGACCAGGCCGCGAAGTTCGGCGCGGACGGCCACGGCACCACGATCGCCATCGTGGACGCCTTCGCTTCGCCGACGATCTACGCCGACGCGAGCACGTACGCGAAGAAGAACGACCCGCAGCACCCGCTGAAGCAGAGCCAGTTCTCGCAGCACGTCTTCCCGGCGAACCCGGTTCTCGAGCCGCCGGACCAGTGTGACGCGGCGGGCTGGTACGGCGAGGAGACCCTCGACGTCGAGGCCGCCCACGGGCTCGCCCCGGGCGCGAACATCCTCTACGTCGGCGGCGAGTCCTGCGAGGACAACGCGCTCGACGAGGCGCTGAACTACGTGATCGCCGGCCACAAGGCCGACATCGTGTCGAACTCCTACGGCGACACCGGCGAGGACATCCCGGCCGACGAGGTCAAGGTCTTCAACCAGATCTCGCTGCAGGCGGTCCTCGAGGGCATCGGCGTCTACTTCTCCTCGGGCGACAACGGTGACGAGGTGGCGCGCCTCGGCACGCCGTCGCCGGACTTCTCCGCCTCCGAGCCGTGGATCACCGCGGTCGGCGGCACGTCGCTGGCGGTCGGCAAGAACGGCCAGCGGCTGTTCGAGACCGGCTGGGAGACCAGCAAGTCCACGATCACCAACGGCGCCTTCGGGCCGTTCGCCTACACCTCCGGTTCCGGTGGTGGCACGAGCCGCCTGTTCCCGCAGCCCTTCTACCAGAAGGGTGTCGTGCCGGACTCGCTGTCCACGAAGAACCAGACGGCCGGCAACAAGGGCCGCGTGGTTCCGGACATCTCCGCGATCGGTGACCCGAACACCGGCTTCCTGGTCGGCCAGACGCAGACCTTCCCGGAGGGTGCGCACTACGACCAGTACCGGATCGGCGGCACGAGCCTCGCGTCGCCGGTGTTCGCCGGCATCATGGCGGTGGCCGACAGCTTCGACCACTTCCACCACGGCTTCATCAACCCCGTGATCTACAAGCTGACCTCCCGCACCAAGGCGATCAGCGACGTGCAGCACGTGGACGCCGCGGTGGCCCGGGTCGACTACGCGAACTCGGTCGACGCGTCGGACGGTCTGCTCCGCTCGGTGCGGACGTTCGACTACCAGGGTCTGACGATCCACACCACCAAGGGCTACGACGACGTGACCGGCCTCGGCTCGCCCAGCGGGCTGCTGTTCCTGCTCCTCGTCTAGTCAGCTCCATCGAGGTCCGTGAAGGCCTGGCGGATTCACGCAGTGGTTGCAACACCTGGTGTTTGTTGATCTGACAGTAGCTTCGTGAGGGCCTCGGTTGGTGTCCGCCAGCCGAGGGTCTCCCGAGGCCGCCCGTTCAGCTCCTCCGCCACCCGCACCAGATCATCCGCGCTGTGCTGGGACAGGTCGGTGCCTTTGGGAAAGTACTGCCGGAGCAGACCGTTGGTGTTCTCGTTGCTGCCGCGCTGCCAGGGCGAATGCGGATCGCAGAAGTAGATCTGCAACCCCGTGTCCAGGGTGATCTTCCGGTGATGGGCCATTTCTTTGCCCTGATCCCAGGTCAGCGAGCCCAGCAGCAGCGGCGGCAACGTCTGGATCATCTCGGTCATCGCCGCGGCGACGGTGGCTGCGTCCCGCCCGTGGGGCAGGTGCAGCAGCATCACGAACCGGGTCGAGCGTTCCACCAGCGTCCCGATCGCGGACCGATTGTCCTTGCCCAGGATCAGGTCGCCTTCCCAATGCCCCGGGACCGTCCGGTCGGCGGCCTCGGCAGGCCGCTCGGAAATGTTGACCATGTCTTGGATCCCGCCCGACGGGCGTTCCCGCCGGGTTTGGGCCTGCCGCCGCGGCATCCGCAACGCCCGCCCGGTCCGCAGTGCCGCGGTCAGTTCCCGGCGCAACGCGCCCCGGCCCTGCACATACAGCGACTGATAGATCGTCTCGTGCGACACCCGCATCTCCGGCCGGTCGGGAAAGTCCAGCACCAGTCTCTCGGAGATCTGCCGCGGCGACCACTTCCGGGTCAGCCCGTCCTGCACCGCCGCCCGCAACGCCGGATCGGCGCGCAGCTTCGCCGGTTTGGGTCGTTTCGCGCGTTCCTCGGCCGCGTGCTGGGCACTGCTGGCCCGGTAGTGGCCGGTCAGGCCGGTGTTGCGGGCCAGCTCCCGTGACACTGTCGAGGCCGGCCGGTCGATCGTTCTGCCGATGGCGCGTGGGCCGTGACCTGCGGCTTTCAGACAGGCGATCTCTTCCCGCTCGGCGATGGTCAGCCGGACCGGCCCGGGCTGGTGGGGTGCGTTGCTGATCACCCCGCCAGCTTGGCGGAACAGCCGCCCGCCTGTGGCGGGGGCGAAACCGGCCGCTTGCGCGGCCGGTTTCGCGGTCAGGCCTGCCCGGATCTGCTGCCAGAACAGCAGCTGCGCCGAGCGTGGTAGCCACCGATGGGTTCGTACCCGTGTCATCGCAGTTCCACCCTTCGCTGGGCGGTGTTGCAACGACTCCATGACTCCGAGCCTCCTTACCGGCTCTTACGGCCGGTAAGGAGGCCTTCACGGCGTTTCGGGCCGCGTTGCGAGGGGGATGACCGCGCGGATCGTCGTGCCTTCCCCGGAGGTCTCCACGCACAGCTCGCCGCCCAGGGCCTGGACGCGGTCGCTCAGCCCGGCCAGTCCCGAGCCGCCGGCGGGGTCCGCGCCGCCCACGCCCCGGTCCGTCACCTCGACCCGCAGCTGCGCGCCGGCTACCGCGATGCGGACGTCCGCGTGGCCGGTCCGCGCGTGCTTCAACGTGTTCGTCAGCGCTTCCGACGTGACGTAGTAGGCCGTCGCCTCCACCGCCGCGTCGAGGCGGGGAACCGTGCCCACCGAGAGCGCCACCTCCATCGGGACGCGGTCCGCCAGCGACCGCACCGCCGCGACCAGGCCCGCCTCGGTGAGGATCGCCGGGCGGATGCCGCGGGCCAGCTCGCGCAGCTCGGTGATCGCCGTCTGCAGCTCGTCGACCGTGCTCGTCAGCAGCTCGCCGACCGCCGGCGGCAGCTCCACGCGGCGGTTGGCCATCCGCAGCAGCAGGACGACGCTGACCAGCCGCTGCTGCGCGCCGTCGTGGAGGTCGCGTTCCAGCCGGCGGCGCTCCTCGTCACCGGCCGCGACGAGCCGGGCCCGCGACGCGCGCACCTCGGCCAGCCGTTGTTCGAGCTCGGCGGTGAGCCGCTGGTTGTCCAGCACCAGCCCGGCCGCCGCGTTGAGCGCGTCGATCGAACGGCTGTCCTTCCACACCTCGTCGTCCTGCACCAGCGCCGCCAGCCCGGTGCCGTCGCGCTCCAGCAGCAGCCGGATCATCTCGGCGTTGCCGACGCGGGCGCGCAGCACGCCGGCCAGGAACGCCAGCGGCCACAGGCAGAACGCGATCCGGTAGATCCCGAGCAGCGGCTCGGACAGCGGGCTGGCGTCTCCGAGCGCGGTGCCCGCCGCCGACGTCGCGGCGCCGACGAGGGCGATCGCGATCACCGGCGACAGCAGCCGCCGCTGGGGCAGCCGGCCGGTCAGCCACCGGTACAGCAGCACCACGAGGACACCGGCGCTGATCACCGCGGCGGCCAGGCCCAGGACGCGGTCGGCGAGGCCGTGCCCGTCGTGGTCGGCGGAGATCGCCGGCAGGTCGCGCGGGTCGTCGCTGAACAGCAGCCCGAGCACCCCCAGGCCGAGCACGACCAGGTACGACGCGGCGACGAGCAGCCGTTCCCACCGCGACCGGAGCCCGCCGTGCGGGAAGGCGAGCACCAGGTGTGCGATCACCGGGCTGGACGCGGCCCGCAGCGGCACGGCGAGCGTGTACAGCACCGGGTTCGCGGTGAACTGCAGGTCTTCGAGGAACAACGCGACGCCGACGAGCGCGATGAGCACGCCGATCGTGTTGGCCGGCCGCTGCACGTGCGCGACCGCGCCGGCGAGCAGGAACAGGAACCCGGTGGTGGTGCTGAGCGCGGTGTCGAGCGCGGAGTGGCTGCCGTCGGCGGCCTTGAGCGTCAGCGCGGTGACGCCGAGGCCGAAGCCGAGGCTCAGCAGCCCGGTCAGCACGACGGTCCGGGGGTGCTGCACCACGCGAACCCCTCCCGGACGGCTAACCGTGATTCGCCCGTTCGGCCCGCCGCGTTACACCGCGCGGCCGTCCGGGCACGGTGCGGCGCCGCGCACTCGCGGCCGGCCGGGTCGCTAAGCTCCCCTGACCATTCGGCGAGAGAGGATCTCACGGTGAAACTGCTGGTCACGGGCGGTGCGGGCTACATTGGGAGTGTGGTGACCCGAGCGCTACTGGCGGCCGGGCACGAGGTCGAGGTGCTCGACGACCTGTCGACCGGGCACCGCGCGAGCGTGCCGGACAGCGTGGCCTTCCACCAGCTGTCGGTGCACGACGCGGCTCGGGTGCTGACGCCCGAAGCGGGCTTCGACGGCGTGCTCCACTTCGCGGGGCGGATCGAGGTCGCGGAGTCCGTTGCCCGGCCGGACCGCTACTGGGACGTCAACGTGCGCGGCTCCCTCGCGCTGCTGGAAGCGGCCCGCGCGGCGCGCGTCCGGCGCCTGATCTTCTCGTCGACCGGTTCGATGTACCGGGGCGAGGGCGACGAGAAGCTCGACGAGACCGCCAGGGTGGAACCGCGCAACCCCTACGCGGCCAGCAAGCTCATGGTCGACCTGATGCTGTCCGCGGAAGCCGCGGCGTTCGGCCTCGGCGCGACGAGCCTGCGCTACTTCAACGCGGCGGGCGCGGTCGGCGACCTCGGCGAGCGGCACGACCCGGAGAGCCACCTCATCCCCATCGTGGTGCAGGTCGCGGCGGGCAAGCGGGAGCGGTTGCAGATGTACGGCGACGACTACCCGACCCCGGACGGCACGTGCGTGCGGGACTACATCCACGTCGCGGACCTGGCCACGGCGCACGTGCTCGCGCTGGAGGCGATCGAGCCCGGCCGGCACGAGATCTACAACCTGGGCAACGGCAACGGCTACACCAACATGCAGGTCGTGGCCGCGGTTCGCGAGGTCACCGGGCACCCCATCCCCGTGGTGCTCGCCCCTCGGCGCGACGGCGACGCGGTCGTCACCGTCGCGAGCAGCGAGAAGGCCCGGAAGGACCTGGGGTGGCAGCCCGGCCGGCCCGACCTGCGCGACATCGTCGCCGACGCCTGGGCCTTCCACACCAACCACCACTGACCGTCGAAGCACGTCGCGGGCTCGCCGGGCCGGTGGGTGATCACGCATCCCCTAGGGTTGCCTCGATCACCCGAGTGGAGGCAGGACATGAGCGGACGCGGTCTCGACGCCGAGGTCTTCGGCGGGCGGATGCCCGCCGGGGGCTCGGACCTGGCGATCGAAACCCACGGCATCACGCCGGTGCCGGAGAGCAACCGGTTCGGGCGGCCGTGGCGGTTGTTCAGCGTGTGGTTCGCGCCGAACCTGACCATGACGGCGGTCTTCACCGGCACCCTCGCCGCGTCGCTCGGCCTCGGCTTCTGGACGGGCCTGGTCGCGATGCTCGCCGGCACGGTCCTCGGGTCGCTGCCGGTGGCCTACCTGTCCACCTGGGGCCCGCGCACCGGCACCGGCCAGCTCCCGCTCGCGCGGCTGCCGTTCGGCGGCGGCGTCGTGCTGCCCGGCCTGGTGCAGTGGCTCGGTTCCATCGCCTGGGACGCCCTGGTCGGCCTGTTCGGCGGTGAGGCGCTGGCCGAGCTGACCGGGCTGCCGTTCTGGGCCGCGGTGCTGATCGTGCTGGTGCTGCAGTGCGCGCTCGGCGTCTTCGGCTACGCGCTGATCCACCGCGTGCAGGCCGTGATGAGTGTGCTGCTGGTGCTCGCGTTCGCCGCGCTCGCCGTGAAGGTCCTTTCCGGACACCCGATCGCGACGGCCGACACGGCCACCGGCGGCGACCACACCGGCGCCGTCGTGCTGTTCTCGACGATCGCGTTGTCGCTGGCGATCTCCTGGGCGCCGTACGCCTCGGACTTCAGCCGCTACCTGCCCGCGGACACGTCGTCGCGCGGCGTCTTCTGGTTCACCCTGCTCGGTCTGACGGCGTCGTACGCGATCGGCGAAGGCCTCGGGCTCGCGCTCGGGTCGTCGCTGGGCGACCAGACGGCGACCGGCGTCGCGACGTTGCTCGGCGGCGGTTTCCTCGGTTCGCTGGCCCTCGCGGTGATCGCGCTCGCGGCGGTGTCGTCCAACGCGATGAACGACTACAGCGGATCCCTGGCGCTGCAGACCGTCGGCGTCCGGCTGCGGCGCCCGGTGTCGGCGGTTCTCGTCACGGTGCTCGCGTTCGCGCTGATCCTCTGGATGCACAGCGGCGAGCTGGCGGCGAAGTTCCAGAACGTGCTGCTGTTCGTCAGCTACTGGATCCCGCCGTTCCTCGGCGTCGTGCTCCCGGACTGGCTGCGGCGCACCCGCGGCGCCCGATCCGTGGACGTCCGGGCCGCGACGACCACGCGTCCCTGGGCCGCCGTCGTGGCGTTCGTCGCGGGTTTCGGCGCGGCGGTGCCGTTCATGAACACGTCGCTCTACACCGGCCCGGTCGCCGCGGCCCTGCACGGCGCCGATCTCGCCTACTACGTCGGGCTCGTCGTTTCGCTGGCAGCGTATTTCCTGCTGCGCGGCCGCCGTCCGGTTGACCTCGACTAATGTAGAGGTTCAACGATGGTGTGGTACCCCTGCAAGGAGGAACCATGCCAGTCGCACTGATCACCGGCGCCTCGGCGGGGCTGGGGAAGGCCCTCGCCGCGGCCCTGGTGAGTCGCAAGTGGACGGTCGTCGGCGACGGCCGGGACGCGGCCGCGCTGACCGCCGCGGCCCGGGAGGCGGGCTTCACGCCCGTCCCCGGCGACGTCGCCGACCCGGACCACCGCGCCGCACTCGCCGCCACCGTCGGCTCCGGGCTCGACCTGCTCGTCAACAACGCCAGTACGCTCGGCGTCAGCCCGCTGCCGCCGCTGGGCCGTTATCCCTTGGCGGAGCTGGAAAACGTCTACCGCGTGAACGTCTTCGCGCCGCTCGCGCTGACCCAGCTGCTGCTGCCCGCCCTGACGAAGACCGGCGGCACGATCGTCGACGTCAGCTCGGACGCCGCCGTCGAAGCCTACGAAGGCTGGGGCGGCTACGGCTCCGCGAAGGCCGCGCTCGACCAGCTCACCGCCGTGCTCGGCGCGGAGCACCCGGACCTGGCCGTCTACGCGGTCGACCCCGGCGACCTGCGCACCGCGATGCACCAGCTCGCCTTCCCCGGCGAGGACATCTCCGACCGGCCGCTGCCCGAGGCGGCGGTCCCGGCGTTCCTGCGGCTGCTCGACGAGCGTCCGGCCAGCGGCCGTTACCGCGCCGCCGACCTGCTGGTGCCCGCATGAGCGTCCGGTTCGACCTGCCCGGCGAACTGTCGGCGTCGGCGCCACCGGAAGCCCGCGGGGTGGCGCGCGACGAGGTCCGCCTGCTGGTCGCGAGCCCGTCCGCGGTGCACCACACGGTGTTCAGCGCGCTGGGCGATCACCTGCGGCCGGGCGACCTGCTGGTCGTCAACACGTCCGGGACACTGCCCGCGGCGATCGACGCCCGTCGCGGCGGGCGTCCGGTCGTCGTCCACTTCTCGACCGAGCTGGCCGACGGCGCGTGGGTGGTCGAGCTGCGCGCCCCCGGCGGCCCGCTGCTCGACGGCCGGCCGGGCGAGCGCCTGGACCTGCCCGGGGGCGCGTCGCTGACGCTGCTCGCCGAGCACGTCCCGGGTCAGGCACGGCTGTGGCGGGCGGCCGCGTCGGTCCCGGTGCCCGGGTTGCTGGCCGCGAGCGGACGTCCGATCCGCTACGGCTACGTCCCGCGCGCGTGGCCGCTGAGCGACTACCAGACGGTGTTCGCCCGCGAGCCGGGCAGCGCCGAGATGCCGTCGGCGGCCCGGCCGTTCACGGACGCGCTGGTCACCCGCCTGGTGACCGACGGCGTGCTGGTCGCGCCGCTGCTGCTGCACACGGGGGTGTCGTCACTGGAGACCGGCGAGCCACCCCAGGCCGAGCGCTTCCGGGTCCCCGTGACGACCGCCGCGCTGGTTTCGTGGGTCCGCACCCGCGGCGGCCGCGTGATCGCGGTGGGCACGACGGCGGCCCGCGCCCTGGAGTCGGCCTTCGACGGTCCTGCCGAGGGCTGGACGGACCTGGTCCTGGGCCCGGACCGCCCGGCCCGGGTGGTGGACGGCATCGTCACGGGCCTGCACGCGCCGGACGCGTCCCACCTGCTGCTCCTGGAGGCGGTGGCCGGCCCGGAGCTGGTCCAGCGCGCGTACGACGCGGCGGTGGAGCGCCGCTACCTCTGGCACGAGTTCGGCGACGTCTCCCTGCTCCTGCGTCGCTGAAAAGCCGTGAATGCCACATTGAGGGACGTAGTGTCCCTCAATGTGGCATTCACGGACTACTGGCGGGCCGGTTCGCGGGCGTCGTCCTGGCGGCGGGCCCGGTACAGGCCGGCCACGGCGACGACCGTGATCCCCAGTCCGACGCCGCTGACGATCGAGGCCACCAGGCTCGCCGTGCCGGTCGCCAGGCCGAAGAGGCCGCCCAGGTAAACCGGAATGCACAGGCTGACCGGCAGCCAGGTCCGCAGCGCGAACGCGCGGTCCGATGCCAGCCACAGCACGAGCGAAACGGCCGCCGCGGTGGCGACCGGGATCGCCCAGACGACCATGCTCGTCACGGCGTCCATCCCCAGCGACCGGAGCCATTCGAACGACGCCTGGCCCAGCCCGACGAAGAGAACGACCAGCGCCACGCGGATGGTGGCCCCCTGGCCGGCACGGTGTGCGGTGCTCGTCATGTCATCCCTCCCAAGTCCGTGGTCACCTGTACCACGTCCGGATGACGCGTCCGGTTGCCCGCAACCCGCAATTCGATGGCAACGACCAGCAGAACGATCAACGCCAGGCCCGTCAGGAAGGTCAACACGAACAGGTGACCCCGCGACGCCGTGCCGGTGACCAGGCCCGTCAGGCCGATGGCCAGGGACGGCACGGCCGCCCAGTCCGGCAGGAACGCGGCCCGTGGGCGCGGCCTCCCGGAGAGCGCCCAGACCGCCAGACCGGCCAGCAGACCCAGCAGCGGGGCCGCGGCGACCGCCCCCACGGCCGGCCATTCGCCCAGGCCCGTCGTCTCCAGCCAGTCGGCGCCGATCGGCCCCAGTCCGAGAGCCGCCCACATCAGCAGCACCAGCTGGCTCGTCAGCCGGTTTCGCGCGTCAGGTTCCACAGCTCCCCCTCGGAAGTCGTCGTGAGCACCACGCGCGAGCGGCCCAGGAGGTTGCACTTAGGCGCCTGAATCGTCGATGTCAAGGAATCTCACTCGTTTTCCCGGGATGCGGATGGCTATGCGCCCCAGTGGGTGACCGTGCGAACCTCGCCCCCGACATCGACCCCGTGAAAGGCGACGCTGACGTGCGCTCCCACCACAGAACCCGCTTCCTGGCCTCGGCGTTCGCCGCCCTGACCGTCGTGGGCGTGCTCGCCGGCTGCTCCCGCGCCGCGGAGAACACCGCCCCCGCCGCCAACGCGGGCGCCGCCACCGAGGTCCGGCTCGGGTTCTTCCCGAACGTCACGCACGCCCCGGCGCTGATCGGCGTCAAGAAGGACTTCTTCAAGCAGGAACTGGGCTCGACCAAGCTCACCACCCAGACGTTCAACGCGGGCCCCGACGAGGTCAACGCGCTGCTGGGCAACTCCCTCGACATCGCCTACATCGGCTCCGGCCCGGCGATCAACGCCTTCACCAAGTCCAAGGGCACCATCCAGCTGATCTCCGGCGCGGTCTCGGGCGGCGCGCAGCTGGTCGTCAAGCCGGACATCGCGAGCGTCGACGCGCTCAAGGGCAAGAACATCGCCACCCCGCAGCTGGCCAACACCCAGGACGTCGCGCTCAAGAAGTTCCTCGCCGGCAAGAGCCTGACCGGCCAGGTCAAGATCACCAACCTGGACAACTCGAAGACGCTCGACGCCTTCAAGAAGGGCGAGGTCGACGGCGGCTGGCTGCCCGAGCCGTGGTCGTCGCGGCTGGTCCTCGACGCCGGCGCGAAGGTCCTGGTCGACGAGAAGGACCTGTGGCCCGGCGGCCGGTTCCCGACCACCGTCGTCATCGTGCGCAGCCAGTTCCTGCAGGAGCACCCGGACACCGTCCGCGCCGTGCTGAAGGGCCAGCTGGCCGCGATCGACTGGGCGAAGGCCAACCCGGCGGACGCGAAGACCGTCGTCAACGGCGCGCTCAAGGAGCTGGCCGGCAGCAGCCTCAGCCCGGCGGTCATCGACCGCGCGTTCTCGAACATCGAGCTGACTTCCGACCCGATCCCCGCCGAGTTCCCGCAGCTCGCGCAGGACTCGGTGACCGCGGGCGTCGTGAAGAGCGTCGTCGCGCTGAAGGGCTTCGCCGACTTCGGCCCGCTCAACGACGTCCTCAAGACCCAGAACCAGCCCGCCGTGAACGCGCCCGAGCTCATCAAGTGATCCGGAGAGGCAGCCTGCGATGACCACGACCCTCCCGAGTGGCCGGACCGGGCACACCGGCACGGCCGCGGTCCGGCTGGACGGTGTGCGCAAGACGTTCGGCACGGGCGGGCGCGCGGTGGTCGCGCTGGACGGCGTCGACCTGACGGTCGCGCCGGGCGAGTTCGTCTGCCTGCTCGGCGCGTCCGGCTGCGGCAAGAGCACGCTGCTGAACCTGGTCGCGGGCCTGGACGCGCCGTCGGCGGGGGAGATCACGCTCACGACGTCCCGGCCGGCGGTGATGTTCCAGGAGGCCGCGCTGATGCCGTGGCTGACCGCCGCGCGCAACGTCGAGCTGCCGCTGCGCCTGGCCGGCTTCGGCCGGGCCGAGCGCCGGGAGAAGGCCGCCGAGCTGCTGGACCTGGTCCGGCTGACCGACGCCGGGGCGAAGCGGCCGCACGAGCTGTCCGGCGGGATGCGCCAGCGCGTCGCGCTGGCCCGCGCGCTGGCCGCGACCCTGCGCGTCGGCGGCGACCCGGAGCAGGCGCTGCTGCTGATGGACGAGCCGTTCGCCGCGCTCGACGCCATCACCCGCGACGTCCTGCAGGGTGAGCTGCTGCGCGTCTACCGCAGCACCGGCACGTCGGTGCTGTTCGTGACCCACGACGTGCGCGAGGCGGTCCGGCTCGGGCAGCGCGTGGTGCTCCTGTCGTCGCGGCCCGGGCGGGTCGTGCGCGAGTGGGTGGACGTGCCGCTGGCCGACGCCGAGGAGCTGACCGAAGAGATCACCGGGCACCTGCGAGAGGTGATCAGCACCCATGCCGCAGCTTGACCGGCCCGCAGATGTCGAGGATCTCGACGCTGTAGGTGCTGGACTGGACTCGTTGGACACTCCGGTCGGGGACCGCCGGCCGAGCTTCTGGAAGCGGTTCGCCTGGGGGTTCCTGCCCCCGGTGCTGGCGCTCGTCGTGCTGGTCGTCGTCTGGCAGCTGCTGTGGGCCGCGGCGTTCTGGCCGGAGACGCAGCTGCCCGCGCCGATCGCCGTCTGGGACGAGTTCTGGAGCCACGTCGTCACCGGTGAGGTGTTCGGGTTCGTCTGGACGTCGGTGCACCGCGCCGCGCTCGGTTTCGTCGCCGGGGTCGTCCTCGGCACGCCGCTCGGGCTGCTCGTCGCGAAGGTCCGCGTGGTGCGGGCCGCGATCGGGCCGCTGCTGACCGGGCTGCAGAGCCTGCCGTCGGTGGCGTGGGTGCCGGCCGCGATCCTGTGGTTCGGCATCAACGACGGCGCGATCTACTTCGTCGTGCTGCTCGGTTCGGTGCCGTCGATCGCGAACGGCCTGGTCTCGGGTATCGACCAGATCCCGCCGATCCTGCCGCGCGTCGGCCAGGTGATGGGCGCGGGCCGGCTGTCGTCGGCCCGGCACATCCTGCTTCCCGCGGCGCTGCCGGGCTTCCTCGCCGGGCTCAAGCAGGGCTGGGCGTTCTCGTGGCGCTCGCTGATGGCGGCCGAGCTGATCGCGCTGTCCCCGCAGCTGGGCGTCGGCCTCGGCGCGTACCTGAACCAGGGCTCCTCGCTCAACAGCATCGAGACGGTGATCGCGGCGATCTTCCTGATCCTGCTGGTCGGCGTCGGGATCGAGCTGATCGTGTTCCGCCCGCTGGAACGCTCGGTGCTGCGGGCCCGCGGGCTCACGTCGTCGCTCTAGAAACTTTTCCGCGCGGCGTGTCGAAGCGCCGCCGACGGCGTCGACGTCCCCTTCGCAAGCAGGTCCTGCGCGAAGGAGATGGCGATGGGTGTCGTGGCTGTGCTGGTGGCCTCGGTGGCGGGGTTCGTGGTGAGTTCCGCCTGGTACACGGCGTTCGGGACGGTCTGGGCCGGCCTGAGCGAGGCGGCCGCCGAGCGGCCCGCGCCGTGGAAGCCGGCGGCGGAGTTCGTCCGGACCCTGGCGCTGGTCACGGTGTTCGCCGGGCTGAGCACCGCGGTCGGCGTCGGCGGCGTCGCGGGTGCGCTCGGCCTGGCGCTGGTGCTCTGGGTGGGCTTCCCGGTGCTGATCCTGGCCGGGTCGGTGCTGCACGAGAACGTGCCGGTGCGGCTGGCCGCCTTGCACGCGGGCGACTGGCTCGTGAAGATCGTGGTCGTGGCGCTGGTGCTGGGGGTGTGGCGATGACCGGGGTGCTGATCGACGGGATCGCGTTCGGCGAGTCCCCGCGCTGGCACGACGGCCGGCTGTGGTTCGCCGACTGGCTGGCCCACGAGATCGTCGCGGTCACGCCGGCGGGCGAGCGCGAGGTGGTGTTCCGCGCGGACTTCCCGACGATGCCGATGTGCTTCGGCTTCCTCGGCGGCGACCCGCTGATCGTCTCGTCGTCGCAGGGCCTGCTGCTGCGGTTGTCCCGGGACGGCTCCTTGTCCACCCACGCCGACCTGGGCTCGACCGGCTTCAACGAGATCGTCGTGGCTTCGGACGGCGGCTGCTACGTCAACGGCGGCGGCTTCGACCTGATGGCGGGGGAGCCGTACCGCCCCGGCGGCGTCTGGCACGTCTCGCCTTCCGGCGTGGCTCGCCAGGTCGCGGACGACATCGCGTTCGGCAACGGCATGGCCCTGACCCCGGACGGCTCGACGCTGGTCGTGGCGGAGTCGTACGCGAACCGGCTGACGGCGTTCACCGTGTCACCGGACGGCGCATTGGGCGAGCGCCGGGTCTGGGCGGACCTCGGCGACGGCGTCCCGGACGGCATCGCCCTGGACGCGTCGGGCGCGATCTGGGTGGCGGACGTCCCGGGCAAGTCGTGCACGCGGGTGCGCGAAGGCGGCGAAGTCCTGGAGCGGGTGGAGCTGGACCGCGGGTGCTTCGCGTGCGCGCTGAGCGAGGACACGCTGTACCTGGTGGCCCAGGAGTGGCACGGCCTGGACGGCGTCGGCGGCCCCCGGACGGGCCGGATCCTGACCCACCCGGTCGATCAGTCCTCCGGCGGGGCGGTCGCCACCTCGAGCGAAAGCTGCTGAAGGACCTCCAGCACGTCTGGCTCGGGCTGCTCTTCCTCATAGGCCTCGACGACCTTGACGAACCCCATCAGCAGCCCGCGCATGACGGCCTCCTGACGGTGCGCCAGCTGGTCGACGGCCTGGTTGACGATGTGCTGAACGTCGGCGACGTGCTCCTCCGGGACGTTCATGTCCGCGGTCATGGTGAAGTCGAACGCCCCTTCGAGCAGCTCGGGGTACCCGCTCGAGCCGGACTCGTCGTTGCCGTCGCGCAGGTTCCGCCGAAGCCGGTAGACCGACGCGAGCAGGCCGATCCCGGTCTGCACCAGTTCCGTGTCCTCCATGGCCGTGAGCATGCCACGGCCGCGGCCGCACCCCGGTGATCGCCGCGCAACCCGGCCCGCCGCGGAGTTGTCCACATCGGGTCCGGTTGTCCACAGATTTCGCGGACGACGGTTTTCGCAGGTCAGAGCCGATAGACTGGACAGGGGCCGCCCCCCAGGGACGGGTGGGGGCTGCCATCGCGAGGGTGGGCCTGAACAGCCGTTGGCGCGGTGGCTGGGCTGCCCGCGGTGGTCGAGTGCGGCCGTGGGCCGGTGCCTCACGCGAGCGGAGTGCGCGCGAGGGGTCCTTCTGATCCGTAGTCAGATGCCCGGTGCCGGGCTCCATCACCATGCAGACGACTCGACCCTCGGGCCGGATCCCCGGGGGCGAATGCGGCCGCGGGCCGGTGCCTCCCCACGAGTGGGGCCCTTCTGGTCGTAGTCAGATGCTCGGCGTCGGCCATCCGCCGGCGCCGTCACCATGCAGACGACTCGACCCTCAGGCCGGAGCCCAGGGGGCGAATGCGGCCGTGGGCCGGTGCCTCGCCACGAGCGGGGTCCTTCTGATCCGTAGTCAGATGCCCGGCGTCGGCCGTCCGCCGGCCCGTGCAGACGACTCGACCCGGGCCGGAGCCCAGGGGGCGAACGCGGCCGCGGACCGGTGCCTCGCCACGAGCGGGTCACTCTGATCCGGAGTCAGATGCCCGGCCTCGGCCACCCACCGGCGCCGGCCCGTGCAAATGACATCGACCCCCGGGCCGCAGCCCGGGGGTCGATGTCAGCTAGATGCGAAGGTCAGCGGCCTCGGCGGGCGCCCGCGCGGGTGCCCGAGGAGAACGCCGCCGCGCCACCAGACCGGCCGGCGCCGGCGCCCGCGCCCGCAGCAGGAGCGCCGCCACGGCGACCGCCGCCGCCGGAACCGCGGCGGTCGGCTGAGCCCGAAGCGCCGGCCGCCGCCGGGGCGCCCGACCTGCGGCCCGAACCCGAACCGCGGCCCGGCTCCGAAGACTGGGTGCGGCGGTCCGAACGCGGCTGGTCGTCGCGGCGGGACTGGGAGTTCGCCCGGGCCCGCTGGCCGCCGCGGTTCTCCTTCGGCGCGCCCGCGCCACCGTGGCGTCCGCCGCGGGCCGGGCGCTCGTCGCCGTCGCGCACGCGGGCCGGGCGGGCCGCGCCCGAAGCCGTGACCTTCTTCGGGCGGTTGTCCACCGGGGGCCGCTTCGGCGCCGCCGTGAACGACCGCTCGCCCGGGGCCAGCTCCGCCAGCAGCGGGTGGCCCGGGCCGAGCTGGGTGGTGGTCGGCTTGATGCCGGCCTTGCGGGTGAGGTCGCGGACGTCGCGGACCTGCTCGTCGGTCATCAGCGTGACGACCGTGCCGGACGCGCCGGCGCGCGCGGTGCGGCCCGAGCGGTGCAGGTACGCCTTGTGCTCGACCGGCGGGTCGGCGTGGATGACCAGCCGGACGTCGTCGACGTGGATGCCGCGGGCCGCGATGTCCGTCGCGACCAGGGTCTTGGCCGCGCCCGAGGAGAACGCCTCGAGGTTGCGCGTGCGCGCGTTCTGGCCGAGGTTGCCGTGCAGCTCGACGGCCGGGACGCCCGACGCCACCAGCTTGCGGGTCAGCGCCTTCGCGCGGCTCTTCGTCCGGGTGAACACGAGCGTGCGGCCCGGTGCCGCGGTGAGGTCGACCAGCACCGGCAGCCGGTGGGTCTCCTCGAGGTGCAGGACGTGGTGCTCCATCGTCGAGACCGGCGACTGCGCCGAGTCGACGCTGTGCGTGATCGGGTTGCTCATGAAGCGCTTGACCAGCACGTCGACGCCGTTGTCCAGGGTCGCGGAGAACAGCATCCGCTGGCCGCGGGACGGCGTCGCGTCCATGATCCGCCGCACCTCGGGCAGGAAGCCCAGGTCGGCCATGTGGTCGGCCTCGTCGAGCACGGTGATCTCGATGGCGTCGAGCTTCACGTGCCCGGAGCGCATGTGGTCGGCGAGCCGGCCGGGGCAGGCGACGACGATGTCGACGCCGTCGCGCAGCTTGGTGATCTGCGGGTTGGCCGAGACGCCGCCGAAGATGGTGGTCGTGCGCAGGCCCAGCGGCTTGGCCAGCGGCAGGATGGACGCCTCGATCTGCGTCGCGAGCTCACGGGTCGGCGCCAGGATCAGCGCGCGCGGACGGCCGGGCTTGCGCCGCGTCGGCCCCGCCGAGAGGCGGGCCAGCACGGGCAGCACGAAGCCGTAGGTCTTGCCGGAACCGGTCCGGCCGCGGCCGAGCACGTCACGCCCGGCGAGGGTGTGCGGCAGGGTCGCCGCCTGGATCGGGAAGGGCTCGGTGACGCCCTGAGCGGCCAGCGCGTCCACGAGCGTGGTGGGCAGGCCGAGTTCAGCGAATGTGCTCATAAGTGCATGCGGGCGCGGCTGCGCCCTGGTCTCCATAACCTGAGAAGGGTTGTCCTGCCCGGCGCAGACCGGTCAACGGCCGCGGCGCGTGGTAGTCGACAACAGCAGCGGGCCGAGGCAGAACTGAGCGGCCCGCAAGATCAGTGTACCCAACGCGAGTGACGTACTCCTAGTGAGATTGCCCGCACCAGGATCGCCTTGCTAAGTTACCGGTCGGTAATCAAGGAGGCTCACCCCATGCTGCTGAACCCGCACGAGTACGACCCGGCCCACTTCGACGCCGAAACGCGCCGGCTGCTCCGGGCCACCATCGACTGGTTCGAGCAGCGCGGCAAGGCGAAGCTGGCCGAGGACTACCACGCGCGCACCTTCTACGCGGACTTCCTCGAGTTCGCCGGCAAGGAAGGCCTGTTCTCGACCTTCCTGACGCCCGCCGCGAACGCCGACGGCAACCCGGACAAGCGCTGGGACACCAGCCGCGTCGCCGCGCTGTCGGAAATCCTGGGGTTCTACGGGCTGAACTACTGGTATCCCTGGCAGGTCACGATCCTCGGCCTGGGACCGGTGTGGCAGAGCGGCAACGACGTCGCCCGCAAGCGCGCGGCGGACGCACTGGACGCCGGTGGCGTCGGCGCGTTCGGACTGTCCGAAAAGGACCACGGCGCCGACATCTACTCCTCCGACCTGGTGCTGACGAAGGACGGCGACGGCTACCGCGCCACCGGCTCGAAGTACTACATCGGCAACGGCAACGTCGCCCGCACGGTCGCCGTCTTCGGCCGGATCGACGGCGTCGAGGGCCCGGACCAGTACGTCTTCTTCTACGCCGACGCCGAGCACCCGAACTACCACGTGGTCAAGAACGTCGTGCCGTCGCAGATGTACGTCGCCGAGTTCCGGCTCGAGGACTACCCGGTGCACGCCGAGGACCTCCTGCACGTCGGCGCCGAGGCCTTCAGCGCCGCGCTGAACACGGTCAACATCGGCAAGTTCAACCTCTGCTTCGGCGGCATCGGCATGGCGACGCACTCGCTGTACGAGGCCATCACGCACGCGCACAACCGCGTCCTCTACGGCAAGCCCGTGACGAACTTCCCGCACGTGCGCCGCGAGTTCGTCGAGGCCTACGCGCGGCTGACGGCGATGAAGCTGTTCTCCGACCGCGCTGTCGACTACTTCCGCAGCGCGCACGCGGACGACCGCCGCTACCTGCTCTACAACCCGATCACCAAGATGAAGGTGACCACCGAGGCGCAGAAGGTCATCGGCCTGGTCGCCGACGTCGTGGCGGCCAAGGGTTTCGAGGCCGGCACCTACCTCGCGATGGCCAAGAACGACATCGACGGCCTGCCGAAGCTCGAAGGCACGGTCGCGGTGAACCTCGCGCTGATCGCGAAGTTCATGCCCGCGTACCTGTTCTCGCCGCAGGAGTACACCCCGGTGCCGACCCGCACCGACGCCGCGGACGACGAGTTCCTCTTCCGCCAGGGCCCGGCGCGCGGGTTGTCGAAGGTCCGCTTCCACGACTGGCGGGCCGCGTACGCGCAGGCGTCGCACATCCCGAACGTCGCGTTGTTCACCGAGCAGGCCGGCGCGCTGGTGAAGCTGCTCACCGAGGCGACGCCGGACGAGGCCCAGCAGGCCGACCTCGACTTCGGCCTCGCGCTCACCGAGCTGTTCACCCTCGTCGTCTACGGCCAGCTGATCCTGGAGCAGGCCGGCATCACCGGGCTCGACGAACAGGTCGTCGACCAGATCTTCGCGGTGCTGGTGCAGGACTTCAGCCTCGCCGCGGTGGACCTGAACGGGAAGCCGAGCTCGACCGGGGCCCAGCAGGCCGTCGCGCTGGCGGCGCTGCGCAAGCCGGTGGTCGACGCCGAGCGCTTCGACGCCGTCTGGGCGCTCGTCCGCGACCTCTCCGGGGCCTACGCTATGCACCCATGATGGCCAGGGAGTACCGGCTGGGAACGCTGCGGAAGACCGTCAACGCGCTGGTGAAGCCGCTGCTCGCGCGCGGCGTCCCGGCCGCGGGCAAGGGTGGCGTGCTGCTGACGACGAAGGGCCGCAAGAGCGGGCTCGAGCGCACGACACCGGTGAACGTCGTCGAGGTCGGTGGCGACCGGTGGCTCGTCGCGCCCTACGGCGCCGTCGCCTGGGTGCACAACCTGCGGGCCGACGCCGTCGCCCGGCTGAGCCGTGGCCGCAAGACCGAGACGTGGGAGGTCGAGGAGGCCGACGCCGCCACCGCGGCGCCGGTGCTGCGGGCCTACGTGCGGCAGATCCCGGTCACCGCGTCGTACTTCGACGCCAAGGGCAGCGGCCCCGTCGAGGCGTTCGCGGCGGAAGCCGATCGACACCCGGTGTTCCGGTTGGCAAGATCACGGGCGTGAAGCACGAGCGGGCGGCGGAGCTGCTCTGGGACGCGTGGCGCACCGGCGAGCGGCTGGACGGGCTCCCGGCCGACGTCCGCCCGCGTGACGCCGCCGAGGGCATGGCGGCCCAGACCGCGCTGGCCGCGCTGGGCGGCCCGGTGAGCGGCTGGAAGATCGCCGCGACCACGGCGTACGCCCAGCAGCACCTCGGTGTCCCCGGGCCGCTGCCGGGCGCGTTGTTCGAGCGCTTCCACCAGCTCGAAGGCCCGCCGGTGCCGGCCGACACGATGACGATGGGCGTCGCCGAGCCGGAGTTCGCCTTCCGCGTGAAGGCCGACCCGGGCCCGGCGCCGTCGCTCGGCGGGGTGCTCGACGCGGTCGACACGATGTTCCTGGCGCTCGAGATGCCGGACAGCCGCTACACCGACCACCGGCACGCGGGCGGCCCGCAGCTGCTGGCGGACGTCGCGTGCGCGGGCCGGTTCGTCGAAGGGCGGGCCGTGCCGGGCTGGCGCGACCTCGACCTGCCGGGCCAGGCGGTGGTCCTGCACGCCGACGGCGCGGAGTTCGCCCGCGGCCACGGCGGCCTCGTCCTGGGCGACCCGCGCCTGGCGCTGCACTGGCTCGCGACGGAACTGGCCCGCACGGGCCACCGCCTCCGCCCTGGCGACGTCGTGACGACCGGCACGGCGACCCCGCCGTGCCCGATCCACGCGGGCGGCCACGTGCTGGCCGACTTCGGCACGCTGGGCCACATCGAAGCCCACTTCTTCTGAGCGGTCGGTGCCGGTTGTCGTGAGTGGTAATGAGGGTTCTAACCCTCATTACCACTCACGACCGGTAGCGGCGTCCGGACACTAGAGTGATCACGTGCTGACTTTCCGTGCCGGTTTCGTGGTGCTCGCCGTGGTCGTGGCGGCGCTCGACGCGGGGTTCTGGCTGTTCACCCGCGGCCAGCACCACACCAGCGCGCGGGTCGGGTTCCTGGTCGCGTTCGTGCTCCTGCTGGCCCTGCTCGCGGCGAGCGCGGGCCTGGTGCGCTGGGAGGTCGCGGCGCCGCTCGCCGCGGCGTCGACGTCGGGCCTGTTCTTCGTCGGCGCGGCGTCGATCTTCAGCGTGGGCCTCGGTTTCCTGCTGACGGCGGTCGTCGAGGCGGCGCTCGTGCGCGGCATGGTGCTCGACGCGTCGCCGGTCGGCTGGCGCGGCGGCACGTGGCTGATCAGCTTGTCTGCGGCGGTGGTCCCGGCGGGGCTGTTCGTGGTGGGCCTGGTCGCGCTGAAGTGAGCCGGAACGCCGACGGGCTCTCCCCGAACTCGGCGCGGAACACCCGGCTGAAGTGCGCGGCGTCGACGAAGCACCACCGCGACGCGATCGCCGCGACACTTCTGTTGGCCAGCAACGGATCCCGCAGGTCGCGGCGGACGGCGTCCAGGCGCAGCCGGCGGATGTGGTCGGTGACGGTGTGCGGCTCGTCTTCGAAGAGGCGGTTCAGCGTCCGCGGCGACATGCCGTGCGCGGCGGCGACCGTCGCCCGGGACAGCCGCGGGTCGTCGAGGTGGCGCTGGACGTGGTCGAGCACGCGGGCGCGCAGCGCGTCGGGGATCTCGTCGACGCTGACGTGCTCGGTGAGCGTGCCGGCCAGCAGGCTGAGCCCGGCGTCGCCGAGGCGGCTGGCGGCGGCCGCGTAGAGGTGGCTGCCCTGGGCGACCGACGCCGAGACGAAGTCGGCGAACACCGCGCCAGGCCCGTTCGTGGCGGGGAAGGCGTGCTCCATCGCGCGGGCGGTGGGCAGGTGCAGGACGTCGCGCGGGAAGGCCATCACCGCGGAGATCCACTCGCCTTCGAGCCGCAGTGCGTACGGGCGGCCGGTGTCGTAGAGCGCGAGCTGCCCGGGTTCGACGACGATCTCGCGGTCGCCCTGCACGACCGTCGCGCGGCCGCGGACCTGGACGCACACCTTGAGCAGGTCGGAAGGGTTCTGCCGGATCGTCCCGGGGGAGCGGCGGACGATCTGCGGGGTGCCCGCGACGGTGTAGACGTGGACCTCGCCGAGCGGGGTCGTAACGACGTCACCCGCGGGCTCGGAGCTGTCGAGGCGCTCGGGGAACAGCTCGCTGAACGCGCCGCCGAGCCGCTCCCGCCAGGCCTCGCCGCGGTGGTACACGGGGAAGGTCATGGTGCCGCCCGGGGTCGTCGCTGACCTGATCAGGCTAACACCGTGACCCGCAGAATCAACGCGCTCGCCGCTCCCGCGACCAGGCTGGAAGCTCTGTCGGAACGCGGGAGGAACGCATGCTGGACGACGTCGACTGGCGCGGGAAGATCTTTTCGGGCGGCTGGGTGCCGGCCCACGGCGGGACGCTCCCGGTGACCGAACCGGCCACCGGCGAGGTGCTCACCGAGGTCGGGCTGGCCGACGCGCAGGACATCGACAACGCCGTGAAGCGGGCGGCCGCGGCGCAACCGGCCTGGGCGGCGACGCCGGGTCCGGAGCGCGCGGCGCTGCTGCGCAAGGCCGCGCGGGTCCTGGAGGACAACCGCGCCGAGTTCGAGCACTGGCTGGTCCGCGAGGGCGGCGCGATCCCGCCCAAGGCGGCGTTCGAGGTCGACCTGGTGCTGGCCGAGCTGTGGGAGGCCGCCGCGTTGCCGACGCAGCCGTGGGGTCACCTGCTGCCGACCAGCGAGGCCGGCCGCGAGAGCATCGCGCGTCGCATCCCGCTGGGCGTCGTCGGCGTGATCAGCCCGTGGAACTTCCCGCAGATCCTGTCGGTGCGGGCGGTCGCGCCGGCGCTGGCGCTGGGCAACGCCGTGGTGCTGAAGCCGGACGTCAACACAGCGGTCGCGGGCGGCACGCTGATCGCACGTCTCTTCGAAGCGGCGGGCCTGCCTTCCGGTCTGCTGCACGTCCTGGCCGGCGACGCGGAACCGGGCGCGGCCTTGACGGAACACCCGGGCGTCGCGGCGATCTCGTTCACCGGCTCGACGGCGGTGGGCCGGCGCGTGGGCGAGGCGGCGGGGCGGACGCTGAAGCGGGTCAGCCTGGAACTGGGCGGCAACAACGCCTTGGTGATCCTGGACGACGCGGACCTGGACGTCGCCAGCTCGGCGGGCGCGTGGGGCGCGTTCCTGCACCAGGGCCAGGTCTGCATGACGGCGGGCCGCCACATCGTCATGGAGTCGGTGGCGGACGAGTACCTGGACCGCCTGGCGGCAAGGGCGGCGAAGCTCCCGGTGGGCGACCCGTTCACCGGCCAGGTCGCGCTGGGCCCGCTGATCAACGCTCGCCAACTGTCCAATGTGGACCGTATTGTCACGGAAACGGTCGCCGCGGGCGCCACGGTCCGCGCCGGCGGTTCGTACACGGACCTGTTCTACGAGCCGACGGTCCTGGCGGGCGTGACCACGTCGATGCCGGCGTTCCGCGAGGAGATCTTCGGCCCGGTGGCCCCGGTGATCGTGGTCCGCGACGAGGACGAAGCGGTAGCGGTCGCGAACGACACGGAATACGGCTTGGTGGCAGCGATCCAGACGGGCTCGGTGGACCGCGGCCGAGCAGTGGCGGACCGCCTGCGCACGGGCATCGTCCACGTGAACGACCAGACGCTGAACAACGACGCGTTCGCGCCCTTCGGCGGCACGGGAGCATCGGGCAACGGAAGCCGCTTCGGCTCGGGCCACAGCTGGGACGAGTTCACGCAGTGGCAGTGGGTGACCCTACGAGAACAGGCCCACGGCTTCCCCTTCTGACCCGTAAAGCCGTGAAGGCCTCCTTACCGGCCATAAGAGCCGGTAAGGAGGCCTTCACGGCTTTGTGTCTACTTGCCGAACCCCGCCCGGCGAAGCGCGTCCGCCATCGAGCCGCTGCTGCTCGAGGAGCCGGAGTTGCCGCCCTTGCCGCCACCACTGCCGCCGCGCTGACCGCCGCCGCCACCGGAACCGCCCCGGCGCTGACCGCCGCCGCCACCGCCGCCCTGCTGACCCCGGTCACGACCACCGCCGCCACCGCCGCCGCGGTTGCCGGACGGAGCGCCAGGCTCGTCGTCCAGCCGCAGCGTCAGTGAGATCCGCTTCCGCGGCACGTCGACCTCGAGGACCTTCACCTTCACGATGTCGCCCGGCTTCACGACCTCGCGCGGGTCCTTCACGAAGTTCTTCGACAGCGCCGAAACGTGCGCCAAGCCGTCCTGGTGCACGCCCACGTCGATGAACGCGCCGAACGCCGCCACGTTCGTGACGACACCCTCCAGGCGCATGCCCGGCTTCAGGTCGCCGATCTTGTCGACGCCTTCCGCGAAGGTCGCCGTCTTGAACGCCGGGCGGGGGTCGCGGCCCGGCTTGTCCAGCTCCGCCAGGATGTCCGTCACCGTCGGGAGGCCGAACGTCTCGTCGACGAAGTCGGCCGGGCGGAGCGACGACAACGTGCGCGTGTTGCCGATCAGCGCGCGCAGGTCCGTGCCCGTCGTGGTCAGGATCCGGCGGACCACCGGGTACGCCTCCGGGTGCACCGACGACGAGTCGAGCGGGTCGTCGCCGTCCGGGATGCGCAGGAAGCCCGCGCACTGCTCGAACGCCTTGGGGCCGAGCCGCGCGACCTCCTTCAGCGCCGTCCGGGAGCGGAACGGGCCGTTCGAGTCGCGGTGGGAGACGATGTTCTCCGCCAGCCCGGTCGTGATGCCCGAGACGCGGGTCAGCAGCGGCGCGGACGCCGTGTTGACGTCGACGCCGACCGCGTTCACGCAGTCCTCGACCACCGCGTCGAGCGAGCGGGACAGCGAGACCTCGGACAGGTCGTGCTGGTACTGGCCGACGCCGATCGACTTCGGGTCGATCTTCACCAGCTCGGCCAGCGGGTCCTGCAGCCGCCGGGCGATCGAGACCGCGCCGCGCAGCGAGACGTCCATGGTCGGCAGTTCGGCCGAGGCGAACGCCGACGCCGAGTACACCGACGCGCCCGCCTCGGACACGATCGCCTTGGTCAGCTTCAGCTCCGGGTGCTTCTTGATCAGCTCCTGGGTGAGCTTGTCCGTCTCGCGCGACGCCGTGCCGTTGCCGATCGAGACCAGGTCGACCTGGTGGCGCGCGCACAGCGCGGCCAGCTCGGCGATCGACTGGTCCCACTTGTTGGCCGGCTGGTGCGGGTAGATGACGTGGGTGTCGACGACCTTGCCGGTCGCGTCCACGACGGCCACCTTGACGCCGGTGCGGAAGCCCGGGTCGAGGCCCATCGTGGCGCGGGTGCCGGCCGGGGCGGCGAGCAGCAGGTCGCGCAGGTTGGACGCGAACACGCGCACGGCGTCGTCCTCGGCCGCCTGGCGCAGCCGCATCCGCAGGTCGATGCCCAGGTGCAGCAGGATCTTGGTGCGCCACGCCCAGCGCACGGTGTCGTTCAGCCACTTGTCGCCGGGGCGGCCCTCGTTGGTGACGCCGAACTTCGCGGCGATGCGCGTCTCGTAGTCGGTCGGCCCGACCTGCGGCTCGTCGGTCGGCTCGGCCGGCAGCATCGTGAGGTCGAGGACCTCCTCCTTCTCGCCGCGCAGCATCGCGAGGATCCGGTGCGAGGGGAGCTTGGTGTAGGGCTCGGAGAAGTCGAAGTAGTCGGAGAACTTGGCGCCGTCCTCCTCCTTGCCGCCGCGGACCTTGGCCACGAGGTGGCCCTGGCCCCACATCTTCTCGCGCAGGTCGCCGATGAGGTCGGCGTCCTCGGCGAAGCGCTCGACGAGGATCGAGCGGGCGCCGTCGAGGGCGGCCTGCGCGTCCGCGACGCCCTTGTCCGCGTCGACGAACACCGCGGCCGCGGCGTGCGGGTCCGTGGTGGGGTCGTTCAGCAGGCCGTCGGCCAGCGGCTCGAGGCCCGCCTCGCGCGCGATCATCGCCTTCGTGCGGCGCTTCGGCTTGAACGGGAGGTAGATGTCCTCGAGCCGCGACTTCGTGTCCGCGGCGAGGATCGAGGCCTCGAGGGCCTCGTCCAGCTTGCCCTGGCTGCGGATCGAATCGAGCACGGCGAGCCGGCGCTCGTCGAGTTCCCGCAGGTAGCGCAGCCGCTCTTCGAGCGTGCGCAGCTGCGCGTCGTCGAGCATGCCGGTGACTTCCTTGCGGTACCGCGCGATGAACGGGACGGTCGAACCGCCGTCGAGCAGCTCGACGGTGGCCTTGACCTGTCCTTCGCGCACGCCCAGTTCTTCGGCGATCCTCTGCTCGACCGACACGCTCACTGCAACACGCTCCTGCTTCGCCCTCGGGTGGATCCGATCCGTACATTCTGCCGTTCCGACCACCCCGACTTTCGGATGGGGCTCCTTGACAACGAGATTGGTCTAGTCCATTTTGTGGTGACCTGCCTCACGACCAGTGGAGGTCGCCCCGTGGTCCCCAAAGCCCGTCTAGCCCTGTTATCGTTACTTTCCGCGGTCGCGCTGTGTCTCGGCGTGACGTTCGTGCTCGCCGGCAACGCCTCGGCGGCCAACATCCTCGCCAACCCCGGCTTCGAATCCGGCACCGCGGGGTGGACCTGCACCGCCGCCCCGACCGCGGTGAGCACCCCGGTCCACAGCGGCAGCCGCGCCCTGAGCGCGACGCCGACGTCGTCGGACACCGCGCAGTGCTCGCAGACGCTCACCGTCGCGGCGAACACCGCCTACAAGCTGTCCGCCTGGGTGCAGGGCAGCTACGTCTACCTGGGTGTTTCCGGATCCGCGACCACCAGCACGTGGACGCCCGGCACCAGCGGCTACACGCAGCTCTCGCTGAGCTTCACGACCGGCGCCAGCACCTCGCTGACGGTCTACCTGCACGGCTGGTACGGCCAGCCGACCTACTTCGCCGACGACGTCAGCCTCGACGGCCCGGGCACCCCGCCGCCGACGACGCCGACCACTCCGACCACGCCGACGACCCCCACCACCCCGACGACGCCGCCGACCACGACCACCCCGCCGACGACGACCACGCCGCCGCCGACCCAGGGTGACCTGCCCAAGCACGTCCTCACCGGCTACTGGCAGAACTTCTACAACGGCGCGAAGGCGCTGAAGCTGGCCGACGTCCCGACGAAGTACAACATCATCGCGGTGTCCTTCGCGGACGCCACCGGCACGCCGGGCGCGGTGAGCTTCACGCTCGACTCGGGCCTGTCGTCGCAGCTCGGCGGCTACACCGACGCGCAGTTCAAGGCCGACATCAAGACGGTCCAGGCGCGCGGCCAGAAGGTCATCATCTCCGTCGGCGGCCAGAACGGCACGATCAGCGTCGGCGACTCGTCGTCGGCGAACAACTTCGCCAACAGCATCAAGTCGCTGATCTCGTCGTACGGCTTCGACGGCGTCGACATCGACCTGGAGAACGGCGTCAACGCCACCTACATGGGCCAGGCGCTGCGCAGCATCTACAACGGCGGCGGCAAGGTCATCACGATGGCGCCGCAGACGATCGACATGCAGTCCACCGGCGGCGGCTACTTCCAGCTGGCGCTGAACATCAAGGACATCCTGACGATCGTCAACATGCAGTACTACAACTCGGGCACCATGCTCGGCTGCAACGGCAGCGTCTACGCGCAGGGCACGGTCGACTTCCTGACCGCGCTGGCCTGCATCCAGCTGCAGGGCGGCCTGCGGGCCGACCAGGTCGGGCTCGGGCTGCCGGCGTCGTCGCAGGCGGCCGGGGGCGGTTACCAGGCGCCGGCGAACACGGTTTCGGCGCTGAACTGCCTGGCCAAGGGCACGTCGTGCGGCTCGTTCAAGCCGTCGGCGACCTACCCGGCGATCCGCGGCGCGATGACGTGGTCGATCAACTGGGACGCGACCGCGGGGTACGCGTTCGCGAACACCGTGTCCGCTGGGCTCGCCGGCCTGCCGTGACGCATACGTCATGAAGGGGCCCTTCCGGACGCTCGTCCGGAAGGGCCCCTTCACGGCACCCCCAGCCGGCGCGCGCAGACCCCCCGGCCGCGCGCCCGCGCCACCTAGACTGCAGGACGGTCCGTGTGTGATCGTTGCGGAAACGTGGAATCCGCAGGTCGGAGCGGGTCTGAGTAGGTCCAGGGAGGAGTTCGGTGATGCGGTTCGGCGTCCTCGGCACCCTCGAAGCCGAATCCGAGGGGGCCGCGCTCGACGTCGGGCACACGCGCCAGCGCTACGTGCTCGCGGCGCTGCTGGCGGACCCGAACCGGCCGGTGACGCCGGACCAGCTCGTCACCCGCGTCTGGAGCGGCAACCCGCCGCACCGCGCGACGGCGACGCTCCGGAGCTACCTTTCGCGGCTGCGCGCCGCCGGGTGCGCGATCGAGCGAACCCCGCACGGTTATGTGCTGCGCGTCGACCCGGCGTCGGTCGACCTGCACCGGTTCCGGGACAAGGTGACGCGCGCGCGAGCGGCGTCCGACGACGTCGCCGCAGCCACGCTGTTCGACGAAGCGCTGGCGCTGTGGCGCGGCGAGCCGTTCGCCGGGCTGGACTCGCCGTGGCTGACCGGCGTCCGCGAAGGCCTGGAAGCGGAGCGGTTCGCGGCCCGGCTGGACCGCCACGACGTCTCGCTGCGGCTCGGGCGGCACGCGGCGCTGCTGGCGACGCTGCCGCAGCTGGCCGCCGAGCACCCGTTCGACGAGCGGCTCGCGGGGCAGCTGATCCTCGCCTACTACCGCAGCGGGCGGCAGGCCGACGCACTCGCGCACTTCGAGGGCGTCCGCCGTCGCCTCGCCGAGTACCTGGGCGCCGACCCGGGGCCGGTGCTGCGCGGGCTGCACCGGCGGATCCTGGCGGGCGACCCGGGGCTGGAACCGCCGCCGGCCGCGCGCGAGCAGGTGCGGACGGGGTCGCTGATCGAGCTGGCCGCGATCCGCGCCGTCGCGACGTTGCTGATCGTGGCGCGCGAAGGCGACTTCGAGTCCGCGGCCTGGCGCGTGCGCAGCACGGCGGACGCACTGGAGAAGGAGATCGGCGAGCTGGAGGCCGAGATCGGCGGCCCGCTGGTGGTGCACGACGACACCGGCGTCCGGCTGACGGAGCTGGGGGAGCGGCTGCGCACGGGCGCCCGCGCGGGCGTGGCGGAGCTGGCGGCGATCTTCACCGAGACGCGGGTGTCCGGCCGGCGGATCAGCGGCCGGCTGCGCGTCGGGTACGTCGCGAGCCTCGGCGGCGACCTGGTGACAAGGCTGACGCAGGAGTTCGAGCGCCGCCACCCGGCGTGCCGGGTGAGCCTGACCCCGACCCGCATCGGCGCCCGCTGGACCGAGCACGACCTGCTCGCCGAGGGCGACCTGGACCTGGTCCTGCACTGGTCCCCGGGCGGCGACACGCGGTCGTTCGACCTGCCGAACCTGCGCACGGGCCCGCCGCTGCTGTCCCTGCCCCGAGGCCTCCTGATGCGCGAGGACCACCCGCTGGCGACGCGGGCTTCGGTGACCCTGGAGGACATCGCGGACTACCGCCTGCTGGACCCGAGCAAAACGCTGAACCCGGTGGCCCGAGACCAATGGGCCCCGCCGCGAACACCGTCGGGCCGCCCGATCCCCCGCACGGAGGACGACGTCCCCCAGCTGATCGGCCGCACCCGCATCGGCGCCGAGGACATGCTTTCCCTGGTGGCGCGCGGCATCGGCCTGCACATCACGGTGCTGTCGCTACTGGAGCGCTACCCGTTCCCGGGCCTGAAGGTGGTCCCGGTGACAGGCATCCCACCGATGATCGCGGTCCCGGTCTGGCGAGCGGCGGAGGAGAACGAAGCGATCCGCGCGTACGTCGCGGTGACGACCGAGCTGACGGCCGAAACTGTCGGTGACCCCGGATAAACTGGCGACATCGGGGAGCCGCACATCCACGCGCGCTGCTGAACCGCCCCCACCGGGCGGGAAACTGCCACTCGCAGCACTGCGAACGCGCGGCTCACTTGGGCACCAGTGGCAGCCGAAGCGCGCCGGGCGCTTCCGCAGGTACGACCGGCTTCCGCGGCGCCACGGCCGTCACCCGCTGGTACTCCGCGCCCAGCGAAGGGCGTGGGTCAGCCTCGCCGGCGTTCGGCGCGCTGCTGAACCGTCCCCACCGGGCGGGAAACTGCCACTCGCAACCCGGCGAACGCGCGGCTCATCGCGGCACAATCGGCAGCCGCAGCGCGCCGGGTGCTTTTTCGCGGATACCAAAGGCTTCCGCGCCACCGCCCTCCGATATTCCGCGCCCAGTGAAGGGCGTGGGTCCGGGTCGCCGCACATCCACGCGCGCTGCTGAACCGCCTCTACCGGGCGGGGAATCTTCCACTCGCAACACGGCGAACGCGCGGCTCACCGCGGCACCACTGGCAGCCGCAGTGCGCCGGGTGCCTCCGCAGGCACCACCGGCTTCCGCGGCGCCACCGCCGTCACCCTCCGATACTCCGCGCCCAGCGAAGGGCGCGGGTCAGCCTCGTCGGCGTTCGGCCAGAAGGCCATTGCCCGCTCCGCCTGGGCCGTGATCGTCAAAGACGGGTTCACGCCCAGGTTCGCCGTGATCGCCGAGCCGTCGACTACGTGCAGGCCCGGGTAGCCGTACAGCCGCTGGTACGGGTCGACCACTCCGGTGGCCGGCGAGTCCCCGATCGCGCAGCCGCCGATGAAGTGGCCCGTGATCGGGATGTTCGCCAGGTCCGTCCACGCGCCCTGGGGGAGGCCGCCGATCTTCTCCGCCACCCGGCGCGTCACCTCGTGGCCCGCCGGGATCCACTCGGGACTAGGCGAGCCCGCGCCCTGCTTCGTCGTCATGCGGCGGCCGAACAGGCCGCGTTTCGTGTATGTCGTCACGGAATTGTCGAGCGTTTGCATCACCAGCAGCCCGATCATCCGCTCCGACCAGCGCCGCGGGTTGTGCAGCTTGACGACGTTCCGCCGCTGCCGCCACAGCTCGCGCGCCCCCAGCACCCAGCGCCGGCGCCCGGACTGAGCGTCCACCAGCACCGTCGTCATCAGGCCCATGAAGTTGCTGCCGCGCCCGTACCGCACCGGCTCCACGTGCGTCACCGCATCCGGGTGGATCGACGACGTGATCGCGACGCCGCGCGTGTAGTCCGTGTCGTCCCGAAGCGACCGCGCGGCCAGCACCGCTTCCGAGTTCGTCCGCGCCAGCAAGCCGAGACGCGGTGACAAAAGAGGCAGCGTCCCGTTGTCCCGCAAGCGGTGCAGCAGCCGTTGCGTACCCAGGGACGCCGCCGAGAAGACCACTTGCGACGCCGTGAACGTCCGGCGAGCCAACCGCCCGGTGCGCACGGTGTCCACCGCGTAGCCGCCCTCGATCGGCCGGACGGAAACAGCTGTGGTCAGGGGATGCACCACCGCGCCCGCCTTTTCGGCCAGGTACAGGTAGTTCTTCACGGTCGTGTTCTTCGCGCCGACGCGGCAGCCCGTCATGCACTCGCCGCACAGCGTGCACTTCTGCCGGACCGGGCCCGCGCCGCCGAAGTACGGGTCCACTCCGGACTGTCCGAAGTAGACGCCGACGGGTGTGCGCCGGTAGGTGTGGCCGATGCCCATGTCCTCGGCCACCGAGCGCAGCACCCGGTCCGCGGCCGTCGTCGCCGGGTTCTCGACCACGCCGAGCATCCGCTTCGCCTGGTCGTAGTACGGCGCCAGCTCGTCCTTCCAGTCCGTGATGTGCGCCCACTGCGGGTCGGCGTAGAACTCGTCCGGCGGCTCGTACAGCGTGTTCGCGTAGACCAGCGAACCGCCGCCGACGCCCGAGCCGCTCATCACGAAGGTGTTCTTCAGCAGCGTCAGCCGCTGGATGCCGAAACACCCGAGCTTCGGCGCCCACAGGTACTTCCGCAGCCGCCACGACGTCTTCGCGAACTCGTCGTCGGCGAACCGGCGGCCGGTCTCCAGCACGCCGACGCGGTAGCCCTTCTCGGTCAGCCGCAACGCCGTGACGCTGCCGCCGAACCCCGACCCGATCACCAGGACGTCGTAGTCCATCACGCCACCCGGTAGTCGGCGACGTCGAACCGCTTGGTCCGGCGGTCGTACTCGGTGACCAGGCCCGGCCAGTTGGTCGTCACCCGGCCGTCGGCCTGGCGGTACCAGCTCGTGCACGCGCTCCACACGCTCCGGCCCAGCCGCGCCTGCACCTCGTCGTCGTAGCGCTGTTCGACCTCCGGCAGCACGTCCAGCGTGGACACTTCGGGACGGGCCAACCGTTCTACAGCCTGACGGATGTACCGCGCCTGGCGTTCGAGCATGTAGATGATGGAGCCGGCGCCGAGGTTGGTGTTCGGCCCGTAGACGCAGAACAGGTTGGGGAAGCCGGGCACGGAGATCCCGAGGTAGGCCCGCGCGCCGCCGGACCACGCGTCCTCGAGCGTCCGGCCGCCGAGACCACGCACCTCGATCCGGCCGAGGAAGTCGGTCGCGGCGAAGCCGGTGCCGTAGACGATGACGTCCGCCTCGTGCTCGACGCCGTCCTCGGTCCGGACGCCCTTCTCGGTGATCTCGCTGATCCGCGCCGTCTCGACGTCGACGTTCGGCTGCGCGAGCGCGGGCAGGTAGTCGTTGGTGAAGAGGATCCGCTTGCAGCCCAGCGGGTAGCCCGGCTTCAGCTTCGCGCGCAGCTCCGGGTCCTCGATGTGCCGGCGGCGCAGCTGCGCGGTCCGCAGCTCGAACATCTTCGCCAGCACGGGGTGGCGCGTCATCGCGTACGTCGCGTACTCGGCGAGCAGGAAGATCCGCAGCCGGCCGAGCAGCTGCGTCGGCGGCAGGTGCTCGAACAGCCAGTGCTGCCAGCCGCGGTAGGTCGGGTCGGACTTCGCCATGACGTACGGCGGCGTCCGCTGGAAGACCGTCACCCGCTCGGCGTGCTTCCGCACCTCGGGGACGAACTGGACGGCGCTGGCCCCGGTCCCGATGACGGCGACGCGCTTCCCGCGCAGGTCGACGTCGTGGTCCCAGCGCGCCGAGTGGAAGGCGGCTCCCGCGAACCGGTCCCGCCCGGGGATGGTGGGCAGGACCGGCCGCGACAGCTGCCCGACGGCCGGGACGAAGACGTCGGCCGTGTAGGTCTCGCCGCTCTTGGTCGCGACGCGCCAGACGCCGTCGCCGAACACGGCCTCGGTGACCTCGGCGCCGTACCGGATGTGCGGCTCGAGGCCGTACTTCGTGATGACGCCGCGCAGGTAGGCCAGGATGTCCGGCTGGTGCGAGAACCGCTTCGGCCAGCGCGGGTTCGGCTCGAACGAGTAGGAGTACAGCGGCGACGGGATGTCGCAGGCGGCGCCCGGGTAGGTGTTGTCCCGCCAGACGCCTCCGGGCCCGGCCGCGCTCTCCAGGATCGTGAAGTCGGAGAACCCGGCGCGCTTGAGCTCGATCGCCGTGCCGATGCCGCCGAACCCGGTGCCTGCGATCAGCACCGACGGCCCCTTCGCCGAACCAGTCATGCTGAAGAAAGCTACCCACCCGGAGCCTGTGACAACAGGACACGAGCGGTCACGCGATCGAGATTTCCGGCCACGGCGCCGCTCAGGCCAGCACCCGGACGTCGTGGGTCGCCGCGCCCGGCTCCGCCCAGCTCAGCAACCGCGCCGCCGCGCTCTCCAGCGCCTCCAGGTCCCGCTTCGGCAGCTTCTCGAACGGCGTCAGCTCCACCGCCGCGGCCTTGCGGTCCTTCCGGAGTTCCCAGAACCCGCGCACGTACCCACCCGTCATGAGCGTCCCCTTGACCAGGCCGTTCTGCGTGATGACGCGTTTGCGGTGCTCGTCGCCGATCACTCGGGTGCGGTCGGCGTACGACAGGATCGTCTGGTCGAACGGCCCCAGCAGCCGCGGCGGCGCCGGGACGTCCTCGTCCGGCACGGACAGCTCCGGCAGGTCCAGCAGCTCGCGGCCGTCCGGGTCGCGGTAGCGGCGCAGGTCCATCTCCGCCGCGACCTCGCCCAGCCGGGTGATGCCGGCCCACGTCTGGACGTCCGCCACCGACGCCGGGCCGAACGCGCGCAGGTACCGCGCGATCAGCGCGGCGGGCGACGGCGGGGGCAGCGGCGCGCCGACCCACTCGTCCAGGCAGGCGTACGTCGTCTGGCCGGCCTTGCCCCAGATCGCCCGCGGCGGGACCTGCACCAGCGGCAGCCGGCCGCGGGCCAGGTGGGTGAGGGACGCCGTCGGGACGTCCGGCCACCGCCGCGCCAGCTCGGCGCCCAGCGCGGTGCTCGACAGCGGCGCGTCGAGCAGCAGCTCCCGCGCGGCCGCGGCGACGACGTCGTGGTCCAGCCCGGTCAGCGCCTGCGCGTGCAGGGTGTTCTGCTTGAGGTCGCGGTCGTAGAGCACCTGCACCGCCGGCCGCCACGCCAGCGCGTCCGCCGCGGTCACCAGGTGGACCGTGCCGCGCATCAGCGCGATCCGGACGACCCGGCGGCTCTCCAGCAGCTCCGCGAGGTCCGCCGGCTGGAAGCCGTGCAGGCGCGCCCACAACGCGTAGTACGGCGGGAACGGCGCCTGCGCCTGCAGCCCGGCCAGGTGCGCCACCGCGTCGAAGGCGGACAGCTTCGCGCGGCGCAGCAGCAGCTGGCGCTCCAGCGTCGCGCGGTTCAGCGCCCGTCGGCTCAACGTCGTCACAGCGCCACCATAACGATCACCCCGGACAGTTCCGGTCCTCGATTCGCTCCCTCGCCGGGCGTGATCCATACTTCCGGCCATGGCCGAGTTCGCCGCCCCCGCCGTCGGGGACTGGGACTTCCCGCGCGGCACCGCGAGCATCGAGCTGATGACCCGCTTCGCCGCCGACCGCGGCCTGGCCGCCGGCCGGCTCCTCGCGGCGACTTCGTTGTCCGCGGACCTGCTCGCCGACCCGGCGGCGCAGGTCGACGCGCGCCAGGAGCTGGCCGTCGTCCGCGCGCTGGCCGCGTTGGACGGTTCGGACGCGACGGCCCTCGACCTCGGGCGCCGCTACCGCGTCACCACCTTCGGCATCTTCGGGTTCGCCTGCATCAGCAGCCCCACGCTGCGGGACGCGATGCTGCTGGCACTGCGCTACTTCGACCTCAGCTTCGCGTTCTGCATCCCGAACGTCGTGGCCGACGGCGACCGCATCGCCATCGAGCTCGACAACAGCCGCGTGCCCGCCGACGTCGCCCGGTTCCTGGTGCTGCGGGACCTGTCCGCGATCTTCGCCGTGATGCGCGACCTGCTGCCCGAGATCGCGCTGGACGACCTGAGCTTCCGCCACGAAGCGTCCACAGTGGACGCCTACCGGGCGGCGTTCGGCGTCGAGCCCCGGTTCGGCGCCGACGCCTGCCGCGCCACCCTCGACCCGGCGTTCCTCACGCTGCCGTTGCCGCAGGCCAACGAGCAGACCGTCGCGCTCTGCGCCGCGCAGTGCGAGGCCCTCGTCGCCCGCCGGCGGCAGCGGTCCGGGATCTCCCAGCAGGTGCGCGAACGCCTGGTGCGGCTCGGCGGCGTCGACGCCGGGATGGACGAGATCGCCCGCCAGCTCACGCTCAGCACGCGCACGCTGCGGCGGCGCCTGGTTGAGGCCGGCACCAACTACCGCGCGCTGGTCGACGAAGTCCGCCAGGCGCTGGCCGAAGAGCTGCTCGACACCGGCGTGCTGTCCGTCGAGGACGTCGCGTACCGGCTCGGGTACGCCGAGGCGTCGAGCTTCATCTACGCGTTCAAGCGCTGGACCGGGATGACACCCGCCGCTTTCGCCCGTCGCTTCCGCGCTGCTCGGCAAGCACCGCCGGGTAGGTGATTTTCAGCAGGTTGAGGATCGAATCGGTGAGGAACGTACGCAGCGCCGTCCGGTCCAGGGTGCCGCGGATGAGCCATTCCCGCGACGCCGCCCGCAGCATCCCGCCGAACGACCGGATCATCGCGCGCAGCTCTTCGCGCCCTTCGGTCACGTCCGTCATCAGCGCGGCTTCGAGCACGCGGTCGGCGGCGATCTCGTCCGCCTCCAGCATGATCCGCTCGATCTCCGGGTCGCGGCCCGCCGACTCCGGCCCGATCACGGTCAGCCAGGCGTCCCGGTTGCGGTCCACGACGTCGATCCAGCGCTCGACGCCGATCGCCAGCCGCTGCTCCATCGTGGTGTCCGGCAGTGCCTCGGTGACCGGCGCGGGCACGATCATCAGCTGCCGCACCACTTCCAGGTACAGCTCGCGCTTCCCGCCGAAGTAGTGATTGATCAGCGGGCGCGCCACCCCGGCCGCGGCGGCGATGTCCGAAGTGGACACCGACGCGTAGCTGCCCGCGCCGAACAGGTGCCGCGCGGCCGCGAGGATCTCGGCGCGCCGCTCGGCCGGCTCGAGCCGCCGGCGGGGCCGCGTTCCGCTGGTCATCCGCTCAGCCTCGCCGGGGAGCGGCACGCTGTCAACAAGTAATTGACTTCTCGTCAAGAGAGTGACTCCGGTGGTGGGCAACCGAAGTCGCGCGTCAGCCGCTGCCGTTACGGAACCGGAACAACCCGCCGGTAACTTCCCGGCGTCCGGACACGACGAGACGGCAGGGGGTCCGTGTGCCGGGGGAGGAGCAGATGATCGAAGACGACGCGCCGATCCGGCCGGCGGGACGCTGGGTGAGCGTCCGCCTGCAGCATCGTCACGTCAGCTTCGACGACGCCTTCGAACCGGACGAACCGCTCCCGGACGGCGATTGCGCCGACGAAGAGTCCTTGTCGTACTCCGGAATCGTGATCACCAGTTTCGACCAGGGGTCGAAAGTGGCCGAGCGCTGGATCCCGCTCGGCGTCGACCCTTCCGAATCGGACGACGAAGAACTCATCGAGCAGCTGCGCGATGCCCTTCTCTGGCAAGCGGGGCGACCGCCCCAGGAAGCCTCCGGCGATGACCTGCCGCGGCCCTCGTGAGTGGTAATGCGGGTTCTAACCCGCATTACCACTCACGAGGGCGTGCGCAGGCCTTCGAACGCCACCTTGCACACCGCGTCGGCCACTTCCGCCGCCGAGCCGCGGCGGGGCCGGTACCACTCGATCAGCGAGTTGACCATGCCGAAGATCAGCCGTGCGATGACCGCCGGGTCGACGTCCGGGCGGATGTCGCCCTCGGCTTCGGCCTGCTTCACCAGGTCCGTCACCAGGAGGTCGAATTCGCGCCGGCGAGCCAACGCGGCGCGTTCCACCTTTGTGTTACCGCGGACGCGCAGCAGCAGCGTGACGAACGGGAGCCGGTCGGCCAGCACCAGCACGCTGCCGCGCACCAGGTGCTCCAGCCGGTCGACCGCCCGCCCGTCGAGCCGGGCCGTCTCCTCGGCGACGGCGAACAACCCGTCCAGGGCCCGGTCGACCGACAGCCGCAGCAGCTCTTCCTTGCTGGGGACGTGGTGGTAAATGGCCGACTTCGTGATGCCGAGCTTGCGGGAGAGGTCCTCCATGCTCGTGCCGTCGTAACCGCGCTCGTTGAACAGCTTCACCGCCACCTGCAGCAGCGATTCGAGGTCGTAGCCGGGACGTCCGCGCCGGGGCGCCGTCACGGCTTCTCCCGCTGGTCCACGATGCGCCGCATCTTGCCCATCGAGCGTTCCAGGGTGTCCGGGTCGACGACGTCCACCGACACCGTCACGCCGACGCCGTCCTTGACGCCCGCGACCAGCGACGCGGCGGCGCTCACCCGGTCCTCGCCGCTGGCGTCGTGGCGGGCCTCGACCAGTACGGTCAGGTGGTCGAGCCGGCCGCGCGTCGACCGGACGAGCTGGAAGTGCGGGCTGAGGGAAGCCGTGCGCAGCACGATCTCCTCGATCTGCGTCGGGAAGACGTTGACGCCGCGCAGGATGATCAGGTCGTCGGTGCGGCCGGTGACCTTGTCCATCCGCCGGAACGCCGGGCGCGCGGTGCCCGGGTTCAACGCCGTCAGGTCGCGCGTGCGGTAGCGGATGATCGGCAGCGCCTGCTTGGTCAGCGACGTGAACACCAGCTCGCCGGTCTCGCCGCCGCCCAGCACGTGCTCGTCGAACGGGTCGATCACCTCGGGGAAGAAGTGGTCCTCCCAGATGTGCAGGCCGTCCTTCGTCTCGACGCACTCCTGCGCGACGCCGGGGCCCATCACCTCGGACAGCCCGTAGATGTCGACGGCGTCGATCGCGAACCGCTCTTCGATCTCCGCGCGCATCTGCTCGGTCCACGGCTCGGCGCCGAAGATCCCGACCTGCAGGGAACTTTCCCGCGGGTCGACGCCCTGGCGCTCGAACTCGTCGAGCAGCGTCAGCATGTACGACGGCGTCACCATGATGATCTCGGGCCGGAAGTCGGTGATCAGCTGCACCTGCCGCGCTGTCATGCCGCCGGACGCCGGGATCACCGTGCAGCCCAGCTTTTCCGCGCCGTAGTGCGCGCCGAGACCGCCGGTGAACAGGCCGTAGCCGTACGCGTTGTGCAGCTTGTGGCCCGGCCGCCCGCCCGCCGCGTGGATCGACCGGGCCATCACCGTGGCCCAGGTGTCGATGTCCTGCTCGGTGTAGCCGACGACGGTCGCCTTGCCGGTCGTGCCGCTGGAGGCGTGGATGCGGCGCACCTGGTCCTGCGGCACGGCGAACATCCCGAACGGGTAGTTCTCGCGCAGGTCCTGCTTGGTGGTGAACGGGAACTTCGCCAGGTCGGCGAGCTCTTTGCAGTCGTCCGGGTGCACGCCCGCGTCGTCGAACTTCTTCGTGTACGCGGGCACGTTCGCGTAGGCGTGCCGGAGTGTCCACTGCAGACGCTCGAGCTGCAGCGCGGCCAGCTCGTCGGCGGAGATGTTCGCCTCGATCATGCTTCTTCCCGTTTCCCGGAGATGACGCGGCTGCGGCCGCGGAATTCGGCGACGGTTTCCGGTCCCGCGGGGGTCTCCCGGTGCACGGTGACGTCGTAGATGCCGTTGCGGCCGTAGCGGGTGCGCTCGGTGGCCGTCGCGACGAGGTGGTCGCCGAGCCGGCCGGCGGCGACGAAGGAGATCTCCGCGCCCGCGGCGACGGTGACCGGGCCGTGGGTGTTGCAGGCGCAGGCGAAGGCGGTGTCGGCGAGCAGGAAGACGTACCCGCCGTGCGCGATGTCGTGGCCGTTGACCATCGACGCGGTGATCGTCATGGTCGCGACCGCGTGCCCGTCACCCGCTTCGACGAGGTCGATGCCCAGCGCGCGGGACGCCTCGTCGGCGGCGAACATGGTGTGCGCGGCGTTGGTCAATGCACCCCTCCGTTGACTGACCGAATGGACGGTCATCCGGTGGTGCGCCTCAGTAAAGGCAGAGGTCCGGGCCGGTGTCAAGCGCCGGGGCCTTCCGATCTCGGCGGCCAGCGGCTACGATGGAATTACTGAACGTCCGGTAGGTAATTCGGTGGAGAGGTCGGACTCGATGGGTTTGCTGCGCAGCTACGTCTCGGGCGAGTGGCACACGGCGGCGGAAGACGGTGTTCCGCTGCACGACGCCACGACCGGCGAGGAGGTCGCCCGGGTCTCCTCGGCGGGCGTCGACTTCGCGGGCGCGCTCGAGTACGGCCGGCGGGTCGGCGGCCCGGCGCTGCGCGAGCTGACGTTCCACCAGCGTGCCGCGCTGCTGAAGGCGCTGGCGTCGCACCTGCGCGAGCACCGCGAGGAGCTGTACGCACTCTCCGCGAAGACCGGCTCCACGCTGGGTGACTCCAAGTTCGACATCGACGGCGGCATCGGCGTCCTGTTCAGCTACGCCTCCAAGGGCAAGCGTGAGCTGCCGAACGCCACCGTCTACGTCGAGGGCAGCGTTGAGCCGCTCAGCAAGGGCGGCACCTTCGTCGCCCAGCACATCGCCACCCCGCTGCGGGGCGTCGCCGTCCAGATCAACGCGTTCAACTTCCCCGTCTGGGGTCCGCTGGAGAAGTTCGCCCCGGCGTTCCTCGCCGGCGTCCCGAGCCTGGTCAAGCCCGCGAGCCAGACGGCCTACCTGACCGCCCGGCTGGTCGAGCTGATCGTCGAGTCGGGGATCCTGCCGGAGGGCTCGCTGCAGTTCGTCGCCGGCAGCGTCGGCGACCTGCTCGACCACGTGACCGCGCAGGACCTGGTGTCGTTCACCGGCTCGGCGTCCACCGCGCAGAAGCTGCGCGCGCACCCGGCGATCATCCGCAACGCCGTCCGCTTCAACGCCGAGGCCGACTCGCTGAACTGCTCGATCCTCGGCCCGGACGCACGCCCCGGGACCACGGAGTTCGACCTCTACGTCAAGCAGCTGACCTCGGAGATGACGGTCAAGGCGGGCCAGAAGTGCACGGCCATCCGCCGCGCGTTCGTCCCGGCCGAGCTGCTCGACGACGTCGCCGCGGCGGCGTCCGCTCGGCTCGCGAAGGTGACGGTCGGCAACCCGACCGCCGAGGGCGTCCGGATGGGCGCGCTGGCCAGCCTGGAGCAGCGCGAAGAGGTCCGGCGCTCGCTCAAGGCCCTGCTCGACGCCGGCAGCATCGTGTTCGGCGACCCGGAGAAGGTCGACGTCGTCGACGCCGATGCCGAGCGCGGCGCGTTCCTCTCGCCGGTGCTGCTCAAGGCCGACCCGGAGCGCTCCGAGCCGCACGAGGTCGAGGCATTTGGCCCGGTCTCGACGCTGCTGCCCTACACCTCGACCGAGCAGGTCATCGAGCTGGCGGCGCGCGGCGGCGGCAGCCTGGCGGGCTCGATCGTCAGCGCCGACAAGGAGTTCGTCCGCGAGGTCGTCCTCGGCGCGGCGGCCTACCACGGCCGCCTGCTGGTCCTGGACGCCGACGACGCCAAGGAGTCGACCGGCCACGGCTCGCCGATGCCGCAGCTGGTGCACGGCGGCCCCGGCCGCGCGGGCGGCGGCGAGGAAATGGGCGGGATCCGCGGCGTGCTGCACCACATGCAGCGCACGGCCGTGCAGGGCTCGCCGGCGGTGCTCACCGCGGTGACCGGCCGCTGGGTCGCGGGCGCGCCGCGCACCGAGAGCGACGTCCACCCGTTCCGCAAGTCCCTGGCCGAGCTGCGCATCGGCGACTCCGTCGTCGCCGGGCCGCGCACGGTCCTGCAGTCCGACGTCGACCACTTCGCCGAGTTCACCGGCGACACGTTCTACGCGCACACCGATCCCGCGGCCGCGGCCGCGAACCCGCTGTTCGGCGGGATCGTCGCGCACGGCTACCTGGTCGTCTCGTTCGCGGCGGGGTTGTTCGTCTCGCCCGAGCCGGGCCCGGTCCTGGCCAACTACGGCCTGGAGAACCTGCGGTTCCTGACGCCGGTGAAGGTGGACGACGCGCTGACCGTGACGCTCACCGCCAAGCAGATCACGCCGCGCATCGACCAGGAGTACGGCGAGGTCCGCTGGGACGCCGACGTGACCAACCAGGACGGCGATTCGGTCGCGAAGTACGACGTCCTGACCCTCGTGTCGAAGGAGCAGCCGTGACCGCTGTAGCCGAAAACCTGGAAGAGCTTTTCGAGCACACCATCGAGCGCGACCAGCGCATCGAGCCGCGCGACTGGGTGCCCGAGGGCTACCGCAAGACGATGATCCGGCAGATCGCGCAGCACGCGCACTCCGAGATCATCGGCATGCAGCCCGAAGGCAACTGGATCACGCGCGCGCCGTCGTTGCGGCGCAAGGCGATCCTGCTCGCCAAGGTGCAGGACGAGGCCGGCCACGGGCTCTACCTGTACTCGGCCGCGGCGACGCTGGGCGCCGACCGCGCGGACCTGACCGACAAGCTGATCACCGGCAAGCAGAAGTACTCGTCGATCTTCAACTACCCGACGCTGACCTTCGCCGACGTCGGCGTGATCGGCTGGCTGGTCGACGGCGCGGCGATCTGCAACCAGGTGCCGCTGTGCCGCAGCTCGTACGGGCCGTACGCGCGGGCGATGATCCGCATCTGCAAGGAGGAGTCCTTCCACCAGCGGCAGGGGTACGAGCTGCTGATGACGATGATGAAGGGCACCCAGCAGCAGCGGGACATGGTCCAGGATGCCGTGAACCGCTGGTGGTGGCCGTCGCTGATGATGTTCGGGCCGCCGGACGCCGACTCGCCGAACACCGCGCAGTCGATGGCGTGGAAGGTCAAGCGCCACACCAACGACGAGCTGCGGCAGCGCTTCGTCGACATGTCGGTGCCGCAGGCCGAGGCGCTGGGCGTGACGTTCCCGGACCCTGCGTTGAAGTGGAATCCGGAACGCGAGCACTACGACTTCGGCGCCGTGGACTGGGACGAGTTCAAGAACGTGCTGAAGGGCAACGGCCCGTGCAACGCGTCGCGGGTCGCCCACCGGCGACGCGCGCACGACGACGGCGCGTGGGTTCGTGAAGCCGCCGTGGCGCACGCGGCGAAGAAAGAGGAGCGCAAGTGAGCGACCTGACTGCCGAAGGCGGCCACGGCGCCGTCCCGCTTGAGGGCGTTCCCGCCGCGCCCGGGCCGGTCAAGCACGACTGGCCGTTGTACGAGGTGTTCGTCCGGGGCAAGCGCGGGCTGAACCACGTGCACGTCGGCTCGCTGCACGCGGCCGACGACGAGATGGCGCTGCACCACGCGCGTGACCTGTACACGCGGCGCAACGAAGGCGTGTCGATCTGGGTCGTGCGCGCCTCCGACATCACGGCGTCCTCGCCGGACGAGAAGGACCCGTTCTTCGCGCCGAGCGGCGACAAGGTCTACCGGCACCCGACGTTCTACGACATCCCCGAGGAGGTGCCGCACATATGAGCTTCGACAACGTCTACGAGTCGCTGACCGAGGAGAACGACGCCCGCTGGGCGTTCGGCACCGGCTTCGAGGACCCGCTGTCCGGTGTGGACACTTCGGTGCCGTCCGGTGTGGACGGTGCCCAGCTCGCGGCGTACTGCTTGATGCTGGGCGACGACGCGCTGATCTTCTCCCACCGGCTGCAGGAGTGGTGCACGAACGCACCCGAGCTGGAGGACGAGGTCGCGATCGCGAACATCGGCCTCGACCTGCTCGGCCAGGCACGGCTGCTGCTGGCTCGCGCCGGCAAGGCGGATGGTTCTTCGCGCTCGGAAGACTCGTTCGCGTTCGACCGCGTCGAGCGCGAGTTCCGCAACGTCCGGCTCGCGGAGCTGGGCGGCGGGCACTTCGGCCACCTGATCGCGCGGCTGTTCGTGTTCTCGACGTGGCGGCTGGCTTTGCTGCAGCGCCTGGTGTCGTCGGTGGACCCCGTGCTCGCGGCCATCGCGGACAAGGGCGTCAAGGAAGTCGCCTACCACCGCGACTACGCGGCGCAGTGGCTGGTCCGGCTCGGCGACGGCACGCCGCTGTCGCACGAGCGGATGCAGGAGGGGCTCGACGCGGTGTGGCCGTACATCGGCGAGCTGTTCCGGACGCACCCGCTGGAACTGGTGGACGCGGCTTCGCTGCGCCCGGAGTTCGATGCGGTGCTGGACCAGGTGCTTTCGGCGTCGACACTGAGTCGGCCGTCGTCCGGTGACATCGCCGGCGTCTCGGGCCGGACGGGCCGTGACGGCGTCCACACCGAGCAGCTGGGACTCCTGCTGGCGGAGCTGCAGAGCGTGGCCCGGGCGATGCCGGACGCGAAATGGTGACCGCCACCGCGGTGGCATCGACCGTCACCGACCCCGAGCTGCCGATGCTGACGCTGGCCGACCTGGGCGTCTTGCGCTCGGTGTCCGAAGTGGACGGTCGGGTCGTCGTCGCGATCACGCCGACGTACACCGGCTGCCCGGCCATGGACACCATGCGCGACGACCTGGAGCACGCGCTGCTCGGCGCGGGCTACGCGGACGTCGAGATCCGGACGCAGCTGGCGCCGTCGTGGACGTCGGACTGGATCACGTCGGAAGGCCGTCGCAAGCTGGCCGAGGCGGGGATCGCCCCGCCGGGTGCGGCGCCGCGGCGGTCGGGCCCGATCCCGCTGACGTTGTCGGCGCCGGTGTCGTCGGTGCCGTGCCCGCTGTGCGGGTCCGCGGACACGGAGGAGCAGTCCCGCTTCGGCGCGACGGCGTGCAAGGCGCTGCGGCGCTGCCGGTCGTGCCAGGAGCCCTTCGAGCACGTCAAGGAGATCTAGTGGCGTTCCACCCCTTGAAGGTCGCGGGCATCGCGCGGCTGTGCGACGACGCGGTCGCCGTGACGTTCGACGTGCCCCCTTCGCTGGCTTCGGACTTCGACTTCAAACCGGGCCAGTCGCTGACGCTGCGCCGCTCGGTGGACGGCCGCGACGAGCGCCGTTCGTACTCGATCTGCGCGGCGGCGGGCACCGCGCCGCGAGTGGGCGTCCGCCTGGTCCCGGGCGGCTTGTTCTCGTCGTGGCTGCTGAACGACGTCCGCGCGGGCGACACGATCGAGGTCGCCCCGCCCACGGGTTCGTTCACGCCGGACCTGACGCAGGGCGGCCACCACGTCCTGATCGCGGCGGGCTCGGGCATCACGCCGGTGCTGTCGATCGTGTCGTCGCTGCTGGCCACCCCGGACGCGACGGTGACGGTGCTGTACGGCAACCGCCGCACGGACACGGTGATGTTCGCGGACGAGCTGGCGGACCTGAAGGACCGCGCACCGTCCCGTTTGGAGCTGATCCACGTCCTGTCCCGCGAGCCCCGCGAGGCGGAGCTGTTCACCGGCCGCTTGGACGTCCCCAAGCTGCGGCAGCTGTTCTCCTCGTTGGTCCCGGTGTCCGAAGTGGACCACTGGTGGCTGTGCGGCCCGTTCGAGATGGTGACGGGCGCGCAGGAGCTGCTGACATCGCTTGACGTGCCGCGCGCACGAATCCACCAGGAACTGTTCTACGTGGACACGCCGCCGGAGCCGGTCTCGCACGTAGACCCCGAGGTCGCCGGAGAATCCTCGGAAGTCCGGGTGGTCCTGGACAGCCGCGCTTCGACGATGACACTGCCCAGGACGTCCTCGGTCCTGGACGGCGCCCAGCGCTACCGCCCGGACTTGCCGTTCGCCTGCAAGGGCGGCGTGTGCGGCACCTGCCGGGCGCGAGTCACGGAGGGCAAGGTGGACCTGCGCCGCAACTTCGCCCTGGAGGAGGCCGAGGTGGCGGCGGGTTTCGTCCTGACATGCCAGTCATACCCGGTCTCGGAGACAGTCACGGTGGACTACGACGCCTGAACCTTCGCGGTTGTCCACAGGGGTGCTGCGTTGTGGACAACCCGAGGCTCCAGCACCTTTTCCGCGGGTCCGGACGGTGGTCGCCACTAGACTGGACCTGGGGACGCCCCCCTGGGAGCGGTGGGGGAGTTTCGGCTGGTGGTGAGGTGTGTCAGAGCATGCGCCGGCGGCGACGGCGGCGTGAGCGGGGCGTCTCGGCGGTGTCCTCGCCGACAAGCGCGGTCTCGTCTTCCGCGGTCTTCGGCTCCGTGAGGCCCAGCATCTCCGCCGCCAGCTGTTGTGAGCTTGCGAAGGCGCCCGTCGGGACCTTGGGCGCGCGGCGCAGTGCCGAGGGGCGGAGGCGGTTGTAGCCGCGGACCGTCACCGGGCGGCGCTGGCGCAGCTCGTACGCCGGTTCCTCCGCCAGCTCGGTCGCCAGCTCGCGGTCGATCAGGATCGTGCCCGGGCGGGCCACCGACGTCAGGCGGGCCGCCAGGTTGACCACCGAGCCGTAGACGTCGCCGAAGCGGTTCAAGACGCGGCCGGACGCCATGCCCGCGCGGACCGCCGGGATGCTCTCGTCCGCCGAGGTGCGCTCGGACAACGCCAGCGCGATCTCCGCCGCGGCCACCGCCGAGTCGGCGACGAACAGGACCTCGTCGCCGATCATCTTCACCACGCGGCCGTGGTGCTCGGCGATCGTCTCCGTCGCCAGCAGCTCGAACACGTCGAGCACGCGGCTCAGCTCGTCCTCGTCGATCTGGCGCGTCAGGCGTGTGTAGCCGACCATGTCGACGAACCCGACCACCTGGGTGCGCGTCTCGAGGTTCTCGTCCGGCGCGGCGAACGCCCGGCCGGCGTACGCCGCCAGGTGCCGGCGCCAGACGAAGTTCTGCACCTGCTCGAGCTCCGGCAGCAGCCGGTCGACGAGCCGGGCCACCTGGCGCTCGCTGCGCCCCAGCTCCGGCTGCTCCTTGATCAGCTCGAACAGCATGTCGACCTGCCACTCGGCCAGCCGCGACAGGTGCTGGCCGAGCGCGCGCGTCACCGCCACCTCGATGCTCGGGTCGATCAGGCCCGACCGCACCAGCTGATCCGCCGTCCGCATGGCCTCGACGTCGGCGTCGGTGAAGACCACTTCGTCGTCGGGGACGGTCGCGAACCCCAGCGCACGCCAAAGCCGGCGCGACCGATCGTCGGGCACGCCGGCCTTCTCGGCCACTTCGAGCCGGGTGTACTTCCGCCGGCCGCCGAGCAGGATCCGCTCGAGCCGCTGCTGAAGCCCTTCGCCCGAATCGGTCACGTCAGGTCGTGTGGACGATCAGCACGTCCACACCGGACTTGCGCGCCACCTCCGACGGCACCGAGCCCAGGATCCGGCCCGCGATCGTGTTCAGCCCGCGGTTGCCGACGACCAGCAGGTCCGCCTCACGCTCGTGGACGACCTTGCGCAGCGATTCGACCGGGTCGCCCTTCACCGCGACCGTGTCGATCTTCTCCGCGCCGGCGCGGACCGCCCGGTCGCGCGCGGACTGCAGGGTGTCCTCGGCCGGCGCCGAGCCGACGACCTGGTAAGCCTCGTCACCCAGGACGTCCTGGGCCTTGTCGACGTCGGTCTTGCTGGCCGGGTAGAACGCGCACGTGATGACGAGCGTCGCCCCCGCGTCGCCGGCCACCGCCGCCGCGCGGTCCACCGCCGCGAACGACGACTCCGAGCCGTCCGTGCCCACCACCACGGTCCGATATGCCGCACCCATGCGCAAAACCTCCACGTGATCCCGCGTGAGCAGGGACGATGACGGTCGGCGTCGACCGCGCGGGCTCGTCCGAGCTCGTGTCGGGTCGAAGGTTACTCGCCAGTCGCTTTCTGCGCTCCGCTTGGCCGCGGACTGGGCTTCGGCGTGGGCTTGGGGGTGGGCTTCGCTGCCGGCTTCGGCTTCGGAACGTCCGAGGCCCGGATCCGGATGGTCTCCTCGACGTCGTTCACCGGCTTGGTTTTCCCGGTGTCGGATTTCGCCGCCGGCTGGTCCGGTTTCAGGTCCGTCGCCTTCAGATCGGCCGTGACCTCCGCGGGCACCTTGACGTCGTCGCCGAGGACGGTGTGCGCCTCGGCGAGCACCGCCCGCGCCGCGCGCACCTGCTCGGCCAGCCCGCCGCGGACCTTGCGCAGCGAGTCGACGCGTTCATTCGCCTGGGTGATCCGCCGGTTCGACTCGTCGGTCGCCGTCGAGACGCGGCGCCGGGCCTCGTCCGCGGCTTCGGCGAGGCGGGCGTTGGCCTCGTTGAGCGAGTCCTGACGGCGCTTGTTCGCGTCCGCGACCGACTCCCGCTGACGGCGGTCGATCTCGGCCTTCGCGGACTTCTCCTCGTCGAGGATCTTCGTGCGGATGTCGGCGGCGTCCTGCGTGGCCTCGTGGACGCGGCGCGCGGCCTCGGCCTTGCTCGCCGCTTCCTGCTCGGCCAGCACCCGCATCGCCTCGCTGCGGCGCGCGGCCATCGCGATCTCGAAGTCCTCTTCGACCTTTGTCCGCCGGTCCGACGACTCGGTGTCGAGCTTCGTGCGCTCGGCCTCGGCCTTGCCGGTGATCTCCGCGGCCTGCGCGCGGGCGTCCTCGAGCACCTTGCGGTGCTCCGCCTCCATCTCCTTGCGGCGCAGGTCGAGCTCGGTGAGCAGCTGCTCGTAGCGGGCGCGCATGGCGCTCGCGTCCGTCTCGGCCTTGGCCCGGATGTGGCCGGCCTCCGCTTCGGCGCGGGCCCGCGTGTCCGCGGACTCGTCCTGGGCCAGGCGCAGCATCCGCTGCAGCCGCTCCGAGAGGCCTTCGACGCTGGTGGGCGGCTGGGCCAGCCGGTCGACCTGGCCGCGCAGGTCCGCGATCTCGCCGCGCGCGATCTCCAGCTGCCGGGCCAGGTCGCCGGCCTGCGCGATGGCGGCGTCCCGATCCGCGGTGAGCATCTTCAGGTCGGCGTCCAGCCGTTCGAGGTGCTCGTCGACCTGTGCTCGGCTGTACCCGCGCTTCGCCACGTCGAAGCCGGCTCCCAGCGGCACAAGCTCCCGTTCATCGCCAAGGCTCATGCGCCTACCGTAGTCGCAGCCGGGTCACGGAAGGGTGAGCACCCGGGGCCTGCGCCGAAAGTACCGCCCGATGCGGCGAAAGGATCTTGCCGGATCGGGCCGGATCCAGGCGGATCCCGACGCCGCGATCCGGCCCCTTTCCCGCTCAGGCGCCGCGAAACGCGTTGATCCCTTCGAGGTGCTCCGCGCGCTTCTCCTCGTTGCGGACGCCGAGGCCTTCCTGTGGCGCGAGCGCGAGCACGCCGACCTTGCCCTGGTGCGCGTTGCGGTGCACGTCCAGCGCGGCCTGCCCGGTCTCCTCCAACGCATACGTCTTCGACAACGTCGGGTGGATCAGACCCTTCGCGATCAGCCGGTTCGCCTCCCACGACTCGCGGTAGTTCGCGAAGTGGGAGCCGACGATCCGCTTCAAGTTCATCCACAGGTACCGGTTGTCGTACTGGTGCATGTATCCCGAGGTCGACGCGCAGGTCACGATCGTCCCGCCCTTGCGCGCGGCGTAGACCGACGCGCCGAACGTCTCCCGGCCCGGGTGCTCGAACACGATGTCCGGGTCCTCGCCACCGGTCAGCTCCCGGATCTTCGCCCCGAAACGCTGCCACTCCTTCGGGTCCTGCTCGGTGTCGCTCTTCCAGAACTTGTAGGCCTCGGCACTGCGGTCGATGATCAGCTCCGCGCCCAGCTTCCGGCAGATCGCCGCCTTCTCCGGGCTCGACACCACACAAACCGGGATGGCGCCGCCGTTCAACGCGTACTGCGTCGCGTAGGAGCCGAGCCCACCCGAGGCACCCCAGATCAGGACGACGTCACCCTGCTTCATGTCCGCGCCGTTGCGCGAGACCAGCTGCCGATAGGCCGTCGAGTTGACCAGCCCGGGGGAGGCGGCCTCCTCCCAGGTGAGGTGATCCGGCTTCGGCATCAGCTGGTTCGCCTTGACCAGCGCGACCTCGGCCAGGCCGCCGAAGTTCGTCTCGAAACCCCAGATCCGCTGCTCGGTGTCGAGCATCGTGTCGTTGTGCCCGTCCGGGCTCTCCAGCTCGACGTTCAGGCAGTGCGCGACCACCTCGTCGCCCGGCTTCCAGGTGTGCACCCCGACCCCGGTCCGCAGCACGACACCGGACAGGTCCGACCCGACCACGTGATACGGCAGGTCATGCCGCTTCGCCAGCGGCGAGAGCTTCCCGTACTTCTTCAGGAACTTGAACGTCGGGATCGGCTCGAAGATCGACGTCCACACGGTGTTGTAGTTGATCGCGCTCGCCATCACCGCGACCAGCGCCTCACCGGGGCCGAGCTCCGGGACGGGCACGTCATCGACGTGCAGCGACTTGCGCGGATCCTTGTCCCGGCTCTCGAGGCCGTCGAACATGTCGACCTCGTCCGCGTGGACGGTCACCCCTCGATAGCTCTCCGGCACGGGCAACGAGCCGACCGCGGCCGACTCGCCGTTCAGGATGGCCTGCTGGATCTCGCCGAGCTGCGTCATTGATTCCTCCGGGGTCAACGGCGTTGGCGGCAGAAATTACTCGCCGGTAACTCGCGTCCACAACTGTACGAGACGAGCAGCACGAATTCACCTCGAACTGTGACGGAGCAGTCTTGACCGGCTGGCCAGTCAAAGCACATGATCGAAGCAGGAAACACCCGCCCGACCAGCAGGATCTCCGACGGAGGTGAGCACGAATGAGTGAAGTCTCCACGCACGCATGGACCCGGCCCCACGACTGGGCCGAGGTCGTCATCGGGGCCGTAGCCGCTCTTTCACCCCTTTGGCTGAGCACGGACACGACAGCGATGTGGACGCTGGTCGTCCTGGGAGCGCTGATCGCCCTGGACGGCCTGGCCTCGCTGGCGGTGCCGGGCGCGGTCTACGGCGAAGGCATCCAGATAGCCCTCGGCGTGCTGTTCTTCATCGCACCGTGGGTGCTGGGCTACACGTCATTCGACGGCGCGTCCTGGACGTCCTGGATCGCCGGAGTGCTGACGATCGTCGCCGGCGCGGCGGCGATGCCGGTAGCGACCGCGGCGCACCGCACGGCGGGCCAACACTGACCAGCTGGCATAGGTGGGGGGCGCCCAGCGATCGTGGCCAGTACTTGAGCGGCTGGTACCCGGCAGCCGACAGGTGAGCAGTCGGCGTGTGGCCGTCGGTACTCAGCGGCCGGTGGGTGAGTGGCCGGTGCTTGGGCGGCGGGCGCTTGACTGACTGGCGCTTGAGCGGCTGGCACCCGGCGGTCGGCAGGTGATTGGTCGGCACTCAGCGGTCGACACGTGAGTAACCGGTGCCTGAGCGGCCGGTGCTTGACTGGTCGGTACCCAGCAGGTGAGTGGCTAGCGCTTGGGTGCTGACACGTGAGTGGTAGGCACTGATCGGCCAGTACCGGCGGCGGCTGGCAGGTGAGCAGTCGGCGCTTGAGCCGTCGGCCCTCAACGGCCGGCAGGTGAGTGGCCGGTGCCTGAGGGACCGACGCTGACCGACTGGCAGTTGAGCGGTCGCACTGAGTGGCCGACACTGAGCGGTCTGCGCCGGCCGTCCCGCACAGGGCGCCCGGCGCAGACCGCTCAACTTGCGGGGTCGGCCCCGAACGACCGGCACCGAACGACCAGGAGGCACCGGAATGACCGAGGATTCGGCGAAAGAGCGCATCCTCTGCGCCGCCGAGGCGCTCTTCGCCGAGTCCGGCTTCGACGCCACCCCGACCTCCCGCATCGCGGAGCGGGCCGGGGTGCCGAAGGGCCTGGTGCACTACTACTTCCGGCACAAGGCCGACCTGCTCACCGCGCTTGTCGAGCGGCTGCCCGACGAGCGCATCGAACCGGCCGCGGTCGTCGTCCCCGGCGACCTCGCGGGCAGCCTGCGCCGGCTCGTCCGTGAACTGGACCACCGCTTCAGCCGGTCACTCGGGCTCTCGCACCTGCTATGGCGCGAGGCCGACACCCACCACGTCGTCCGCGACGCCCTCCACGCGCGCTTCCAGGTCCTGGTGCGCCAGGTCCGTTCGGTGATCCTGGCGGCCACCGGCGGCCACTTGACGAACGACGACGTCGATCGCGCGTCGGGCCTCCTTGCCCGCGCGGTCAGCCACCGGCACGCGACGGCCCGCCACTCCGACGACGACCTCCCCGCCGAGTTCGACGGCGAGCTCACTTTCATCGCGGAGTCGCTCGCCGCCAAGGCCGCATCGCGTGGCGTCACATCCGCCGAGGCTGCGCCCGCCGAGGCCACGACCGCCTAGCGGAGTCGGGGCAGGCCCGACCTGAGCCGCCCGACATGAGCCGCCCCCGGAACGCACTCGAGGCGTACCGCTCGGACAAGCAGGGCGCCCGGAGTGGGCCGCTCGGCACACCAAGTCCGGCGCGAGACCGAGCGCACGACATAACCGGGGCGGAGTGGGCCGCCGGAATCAGCGGGCTTGGCGCGCGTGGGCCCTGTGGGCGCCGGCCGGCTGGCGCCTTGCGGCGCCGATCGAACCGCAGGCTCCGCGTGCTGCACCGGCTGGCTGCCGGGTGGCGCACGGCCGGCGATGTGAGTCAGGCTTTTCCCGCCCCGCCCCGCCCCGCCCCGCCCGGTTGTGTCGTGTGCGTGGTTTCGCGCCGGACTGTTGTGCCGGGCGGGGTTCCGCGTCCGCGCTAGTGTGCGGAGCCGTCCTTGGCCGGCTCTACCAGCTCCACGAGGACACCGCCCGCGTCCTTCGGGTGGACGAAGTTCACCCGGCTGTTCGACGTGCCGCGCTTTGCCTCCTGGTACAGCATGCGCAGGCCCTGATCGCGCAGTGCCGCCGCCGCTGCGTCTACATCGGACACGCGGTACGCCAGCTGCTGCAGCCCCGGCCCGCTCTTCGCCAGGAACTTGCCGATCGCCGAGTCGTCGCGTAGCGGGGCCAGCAGCTGGATCTGTGTCTCCGTGCCCGCGGTGCCGGGCGCGCGCAGCATCGCTTCACGCACTCCTTGCTCCTCGTTCACCTCCTCGTGCGCCACTTCGAGACCGAAGTGCGCGCGGTGGAACTCGATGGCCGCGTCCAGGTCCGGGACCGCGATGCCGACGTGGTCGATGGCCGTCACGAACGGCCGCAGGGCGTCATTCATGGAGGCAGGATAGGCGGCCGCGGCGCGGCGTCGAGCCGGAATCGTCGCGTGCCCCGCCTCACACTGGCTCCATCAAGAAGCCCACCCCCCGGGTATGGTCGAGCGAACTGCCCATGCGCCGAAGCTTGGAGGACGCCGTGTCCGGTTCCGTGATCCTGGGTGCCGCCCGTACACCGATCGGGCGCCTGCTGGGGTCCCTCAAGGACCTCACGGGGGCGCAGCTGGGCGGGGTCGCGATCAAAGCGGCCCTCGAACGCGCCGGGGTCGCCCCGGACGCGGTGCAGTACACGATCATGGGCCAGGTGCTGACCGCCGGCGCCGGCCAGATCCCGGCCCGCCAGGCCGCGGTCGCCGCGGGCATCCCGATGAGCGTGCCCGCGCTGACGATCAACAAGGTCTGCCTCTCCGGCCTCGACGCCATCGCGCTCGCCGACCAGCTGATCCGCGCCGGCGAGTTCGACATCGTCGTCGCCGGTGGCCAGGAGTCGATGACCCAGGCACCGCACCTGCTGCCCAAGTCCCGCTCCGGCTTCAAGTACGGCGACACCACCCTCGTCGACCACATGGCCTACGACGGTCTCTTCTGTGCCTTCGACCAGGTCGCCATGGGCGCCTCGACGGAGAAGTACAACTCCCGCTACGGCGTCACCCGCGAGCAGCAGGACGCGTTCTCGGCGCGCTCCCACCAGCGCGCCGCCGAAGCCATCAAGAACGGCTACTTCGCCGACGAGATCGCGCCGGTCTCCATCCCGCAGCGCAAGGGTGACCCGATCGTCTTCGACACCGACGAGGGTGTCCGCGCCGACACCACCGCCGAAGGTCTCGCGAAGCTGCGCCCCGCCTTCGCCGCCGACGGAACCATCACCGCGGGCTCGGCCTCGCAGATCTCCGACGGTGCCGCCGCGGTGGTCGTGGCCAGCAAGGCCAAGGCCGAGGAGCTGGGCCTCACCGCGATCGCCGAAATCGGTGCGCACGGGGTCGTCGCCGGTCCGGACGCGAGCCTGCACGAGCAGCCGTCGAACGCCATCCTCGCCGCGCTGGCGAAGGAGAAGCTCACCGCCGACGCGCTCGACCTGATCGAGATCAACGAGGCGTTCGCCGCCGTCGGCCTGGTGTCGACCGACAAGCTCGGCATCGACCCGGAGAAGGTCAACGTCAACGGTGGTGCCATCGCGCTCGGCCACCCGATCGGGGCGTCCGGGGCGCGGCTGGCCGTGCACCTGATCCACGAGCTGCGCCGCCGCGGTGGTGGCCTCGGTGCCGCCGCGCTGTGCGGTGGCGGTGGCCAGGGCGACGCCCTGCTGCTGCGGGTGCCGTCCGCGTAAGTGGCCGGCGCACTCGACCTCGACGACCTGGTTGGCCGCGCGCGGGACGGGCAACCCCGTGCCGTCGCGCGGCTGCTCTCGCTCGTCGAGGACGCCCACCCGCGCGTCGCGGAGATCGCGCGAGCGCTGACGCCGCACACCGGGCGAGCCCGGATCGTCGGGCTCACCGGCCCGCCCGGCGTCGGCAAGTCGACTTCGACGTCGGCCTTGCTGACGGCGCTGCGCGCGGAGGGCAAGCGGGTCGGGGTGCTCGCGATCGACCCGTCTTCGCCGTTTTCCGGCGGGGCGCTGCTCGGCGACCGGATCCGGATGACCGAGCACGCCACCGATCCCGGCGTGTTCATCCGCTCGATGGCCACCCGCGGGCACCTCGGCGGGCTCTCGTGGGCCACGCCGCAGGCCGTGCGCGTGCTCGACGCCGCCGGCTTCGACGTGGTGCTGATCGAGACCGTCGGGGTCGGACAGTCCGAAGTGGACGTCGTGAAGCTCGCCGACACCACCGTGGTGCTGCTCGCGCCGGGCATGGGCGACGGGATCCAGGCCGCCAAGGCCGGGGTGCTGGAGATCGCCGACGTCTTCGTCGTCAACAAGGCCGACCGCGACGGCGCGGAAGCCACGGTGCACGACCTCAAACAGATGATCTCGCTGGCGCGCCGGGAGATCCGCGGGCCGAGCTGGCGCCAGCCGATCGTCCGGACGGTCGCGGCCAAGGGCGAGGGCGTCGACGACGTCGTCCGCGCGCTGGCCGAGCACCACGACTGGCTGGTCGCCCACGACGAGCTGGGCCGCCGCCGGGTGGCGCGGGCCCGCGACGAGGTGGAGGCCATCGCGCTCCGGCGGTTGCGGGCCGAGCTGACTGACCTGCGTGGTGGCGGCCGGCTGGCCGGCGTGGCCGAGCGGGTCGTCGCCCGGGAGCTGGATCCGTTCGCCGCCGCGGACGCGCTGATCGCGGACCTGCGGAGCTAATGCGGGTTTCGCGGTCGGACGCAAGCGGCGCACGACGCGGCTGATGAGCCGGAGGATCAGAGCGCCCACGGCCACTCCCCGGTCAGGTGCGTTCTCAGCAGTGCCGCGTGGGACAACGGTTTCGACAGGTTCTCGACCTCGCCGTTCGTCGTGTAGTCCAGCAGCACGATGTCCCGCTCCGCGCTCGCTTCGCGGAGTTCGCCGACCAGGTCGGCCAGCTTGTTCTCCAGGACCCAGCGGTAGGACGGCAGGTAGATCCGCCTCCGGGCCTGTTCGTACGCCAGCAGCTCCGAGCCTTCGACGCCGGTGCGGTGACCCACCACCTCGCCGTGTTTGCGGACCGTGCGCTTCAGACCCTTCATTGATTTCACGCCCAGCTTCCCGACGTCGATTCCGGTGCCGCGGAAGACTTTCAGCGCCTGCCAGATCCCTTCGACCGACGCGCTCTCGACGCCCGGTGAGTACGGCACCGGGATTCCGCCGTGCGGGTAGAACGGGCTGAACCGCACCCACGGCTCCGGCCCGCGCGACGTCACGTCCGCGATCAGCGCGCCGGGATGGCTTGCCGCCACGGTGGTTCTTCGCCGGTTGACCACATGGACCGTCATGACTTCCCCCTTCGCCGGGCGGCGCTTTGCCGCGTGATCGAGATCGTGCTCCGGGGGTCCGACAATTTCCGGGGTCCGGCGCCGCGGTTCACCCGAGTGGATGACATGGGCGACTTTTGCCGGTTCTTCTTGTCGGTGCCGGGCCCTAGACTGCGGGACGCTCCGGAACCGGGCGATCACTGGGAGGGCGTGCAGGATGAAGAAAGCACTGGTCACCGCGCTGGCGGTCAGCGCGTTGTTCGCGGCCGGGAGCGGCGTCGCCGCCGCGGACGACACCGCGCCACCGCCGAAGACCACGCACGGCCCCTGCCAGTACACCGAGACGCCGGACGAGCCGGCTTCCCGGCCGGTGCCGCTGCCGCCCGACCCGCGGCACACCCCGGACCGCGGCAAGGTCGACGTCGCAGTTCCGACCAGCCAGGGCGCGCTTCCGCTGCGGCTCGACCGCGCGAAGGCGCCGTGCACGGTGCAGAGCTTCCTGCACCTGGCGCAGCACCGGTTCTACGACCGCACGGTGTGCCACCGGCTGACGTCGTACCCGACGCTGAAGGTCCTGCAGTGCGGCGACCCGACCGCGACCGGAGAGGGCGGGCCGGGTTACAAGTACAAGGACGAGCTGCCGGTGGACCTGCCGCCGGCCCCGACTGACCCGACCGGCGCGCGCCGGGTTTACGCGCGTGGGTTGCTGGCGATGGCCAACGCGGGCCCGGCGACGAACGGCTCGCAGTTCTTCGTCGTGTACGGCGATTCCGCGCTGCGGCCGGACTACACGGTGTTCGGCACGGTCGGCGCCGCGGGGCTGCGGACGCTGGACAAGGTCGCCGCCGGCGGTATTCAGCCGACCGCGGACGACCCGGCGCCGGTCGACGGGACGCCGGTGCTGAAGACGGAACTGCTGCGCGTGCGGCCCGACTGCTGGTTCTGACGGGTACCGCGGGCCACCTCGACGGGGGTGGCCCGCGGGCTCGGTGCGGGCTTGCGTGGTTGAGGCGGTTTCGGCGCGGTTGGGTTGTTCTGGCGTGGGTTGGGCTCGGAACTCTCTTGTGATTGGGGCGATCTGGCGCGGTTGAGCCCGGAACTCTTCTGGTTGGGCCGGTCTGGTGTGGTTGGGGCCGGAACTCATGTGATTGGGAGCAGACTGGCGTGATTGGGGCCGGGTTTCGGTTGGCTGGGCCCAGAAACCCGGGTGGCTGACTCGGGTCTGGCGTGGTTGGGCCCGGAACTCGCGTGATTGGGCCCGGAACTCGCGTGACTGAAGCCGGAACTCGCGCAGTTGGGGCCAGAACTCGCGCGGCTTAGGCGGATCTGGCGTGGTCGGGCCCGCACTGGCGTGATTGGGGCCGGATTCGCGTGGTTGAGGCCGGAACTCGCGAGGCTGAGGCGGACCTAGTGTGGGCGGGCCCGCGCCGGTGTCATTTGGGGCCGGATTCACTTGGTTGGGGCCAGAACTTGGGCGGCTGAGGCGGTTTGGCGCGGTCGGGTCTGCAACCGGCGCGACTGGGGTCGGGCTTCGGCTGGCGGGGGCCAGAAACTCGGGTGGCTGAGTGGGGTTGGCGTGGTTGGGCCCGAAACTCGTGTGATTGGGCTCGTGACTGGCGTGGTTGGGGCCGGGACTCGTGTTGCTGAGGCCGGGACCGGGGTGGCTGGGCCGGAGTCGGGGGTGGCTGCAGCCGGGACTCGTGTTTTGAGGCCGGGACCGGGGTGGCCGGGCCGGAGCCGGGGATGGCTGGGCCGGGGCTCGTGCGATTGGGGCCGGGACTCGTGTGATCAGAGGCGGGACTCGCGTGATTGACGGCGGATTCGCGTGATCGGCAAGGCATCTCGTGTGATTGAACGGGCATCACGCGTGATTGGAGAGGCATCACGTGTGTTTGGAGGGTCGACTCGCGTGCTTGGGGAGTCGGGTCGCGTGCCCAGAGGGTCGGTTCGCGTGCCTGGAGGGGTTGGTCCGCGGCTGGGAGGTGGGGCGCGGGGGCGTGACTGGTGGGTGGGGTTAGGTGTTGATTTCCCATAGGGCCTCTGTCAGCGTCTGGACTGCTCCTTTGAAGGCGTGTTTGGGGGGTGCTGCGTAGCCGACTATCAGGCCCCCTGGGCGGTTTGGGGTCATCCAGTAGGTGCCCAGGCCTTCTATGCCGATTGCTCGGCGGCGGCAGGCTGCCATTGCTTCTGTTTCTGTGGGGCCGTCGGAAGGGAGCATCAGCAGGAGGTGGAGGCCCGCTGCTATGCCGTGGGGGCGTACTGAGTCCGGTAGGGCCGCCAGGAGGTGGGTGCGGCGGGCTCGGTACTCCGCTCGGCTGCGGCGGATGTGCTGGTCGTAGGCGCCCGAGTCGATCAACTCCGCTAGGGCCAGCTGGTTCAGGACGGCCGGGCGGGAGCCGCTGTCCGATAGGGCCGCGCGGACTGGCTCTACCAGGGAACGTGGCAGGACCAGCCAGGCCAGGCGGAGTGCGGGGGCCAGGGTTTTGCTTGCTGTGCCTGCGTAGACGACCCGTTCCGGTGCCAGGGCCTGCAGGGCGCCGACCTGCTGGTGGTCGAAGCGGAACTCGCCGTCGTAGTCGTCTTCCAGGATCAGGGCGCCCGAGCGGGTCAGCTGGGTGCGGCGGTGGGGGGCCAATGTCACGCCGGTGGGGTACTGGTGTGCCGCCGTGACGACCACCGCCGGACTGTCCACTGCGGACACGTCTATGCCGTGTTCGTCGACGTCGATGCCGACGATTCGCTGGCCTTGCGCTGCGGCGATGTCCCGGTACATGCGCAGGGACGGGTTTTCGAACGCCATCTCGGTGATGCCGAGATCCGCGAGGGCCCGGGCCAGGACGGCGATCGCGTGGGAATAGCCGTGGCACACGACGATCCGGGCCGGGTCCGCGACCACTCCGCGGCTGCGGGCCAGGTACGCGGCGAGCGTGTCGCGCAGCTCCGGGGCGCCCAGTTCCGACTCGTAGCCGAACGCCGCCGCCGGGGTGCGCAGCAGGGCTCGGCGGGTCGCGGTGATCCAGGCCTGGCGGGGGAACGCCGTCAGGTCCGGGCGGCCCGGCCGCAGGTCCCAGCGCGGGGCCGGGTCGCGGGGTGCCGGCCGGGGCGCGGACTGGGGGAGCGCGCCCGCCGTCGCGACGCGGGTCGGGGCGCCCTGGGCCGTGTGCAGGTAGCCCTCGGCGGCGAGGTCGGCGTAGACGCGGGTGACCGTGCCGCGGGCGATGCCCAGGTCCTGGGCCAAGGCCCGGGTCGACGGCACAGTTGCGCCTGGCTGCCAGCGGCCTTCGCGGATCGCTGCCCGGATCGCCGCGGCCAGGCCGGTGCGCCCGGTTTCCGGCTGCCAGTCGAGGTGAACGTCGAGGCCGGAACTGGTCCACGAATCTGCCATGTGACTGGACCATACTCGTGGGCCAGTTCGGGCTAGCGTGAAACCATGACGAAGCGAATCGGACTCGGGCACGCGCCCGGGATCTACAAGGCACTGGCGAACGTGCAGGCCGAGGTGGACAAGGCCGCCGCCGACGCGGGGGTCGAGCAGAAGCTGATGGACCTGGTGAAGATGCGCGCCTCGCAGCTCAACGGCTGCGCGTTCTGCCTCGACATGCACAGCCGCGACGCGCTCGAGACGGGTGAGTCGCCGCGGCGGCTGTTCGTGCTCGACGGCTGGCGCGAGACGACCCTGTTCACCGAGCAGGAGCAGGCCGCCCTCGCCCTCACCGAGGCGATGACCAAGCTGGCCGCGACCCAGAGCGTCCCCGACGACGTCTACGACGAGGCCGTGCGGGTGTTCACCGAGGACCAGTACCGCGCCGTCGCGTGGCAGGTCATCGCGATCAACAGCTGGAACCGGGTGGCCGTCACCAGCCACACGCCGCTGCCGAAGCGTGACGCGTGAGCGCCGCCGCGCTCAAGGCCCTGCACGTCCCGGGCACGCCGCTGGTCCTGCCCAACGCGTGGGACGCCGACACCGCAAAGGCCGTCGAAGCCGCCGGGTTCCCCGTGATCGCGACCAGCTCGGTCGCCGTCGCGGCCGCTCTCGGGTTCCCGGACGGAGAGCAGGCCCCGGTCGACGAGATGTTCGCGGCCGCCGCGCGGATCGTGAAGGCCGTCGGCGTGCCCGTCACGGTGGACGCCGAGTCCGGCTACGGCCTGTCCGGCGCCGAACTGGCCGGCCGGCTCCTGGACATCGGCGCCGTCGGCCTCAACTTCGAGGACACCGACAGCGCCACCGGGCAGGTCCGGCCGGTGGCCGTGCAGGCCGACCGGATCGCCGCCCTGCGCGAAGCGGCCGGTGACGCCCTGGTGATCAACGCCCGCGTCGACGCCTTCCGCGGCGCGAGCGACCCCCGTGACGTGCTGGCCGGCAACGTCGCCCGGGCGAAGGCCTACTTCGCGGCCGGCGCCGACTGCGTCTACCCCATCCACCTGCAGACGCCGGACGTGCTCGCGGAGTTCGTGCAGGGCGTCGGCGGCGCGGTCAACGCGCCCGCGTGGCCGGGCAGCCCGGGCATCGCCGGCCTGGCCGAGCTGGGCGTGGCGCGGATCTCGCTGGGCGGCGGCCTGTGGGGCCGCACCCGGAAGTTCCTGGCCGACACGCTGGCCGAGGTCGCCGAGGGCACCCTGCCGTACTGACCGGGAATGGCCGAAGGCCGCCGCGAGGGGATCGGGAACACCCTCGCGGCGGCCTTCGGTGTCGGGCGGGCCGTCAGTGGGAGACGGCCTTCTCGGCGCCCGCGCCGGTGAGGGAGCGGACCTCCATCTCGGCGTACTTCTTCGCGTTGTGCTCCTTCGACAGGACCGTGCCGAGCCAGCCGAGGAAGAACGCGATCGGGATCGAGACGAGACCCGGGTTGTCGAGCGGGAACCAGTGGAAGTCGACGCCCTGGATCATCGACGCGCTCTTGCCCGTCTTGGCGTCGATCGGCTTCCCGGAGACGGCGGGGGAGAACACGATCAGGATGATCGTGATGGCCAGGCCGCCGTAGATCGACCACAGCGCGCCCTGGGTGTTGAACCGCTTCCAGAACAGCGAGTAGAGGATCGTCGGCAGGTTCGCCGACGCCGCCACCGCGAACGCCAGCGCGACCAGGAACGCCACGTTCTGCCCGTTGGCCAGGATGCCGCCGAGGATCGCGACCGCGCCGATCACCAGCGCGGTGATCCGGGCGACCTTCACCTCCGAACCCGGCGTGGCCTTGCCCTTCTTGATGACGCTGGCGTAGACGTCGTGGGCGAACGACGCCGACGCCGTGATCGTCAGGCCCGCCACCACGGCGAGGATCGTGGCGAACGCGACCGCCGCGATCAGGCCCAGCAGGACCGGCCCGCCCAGTTCGAGCGCGAGCAGCGGTGCGGCCGAGTTCGCGCCGCCCGGGGCGGCCTTGATCTTGTCCGGGCCGACCAGCGCACCCGCGCCGTAGCCCAGCACCAGCGTGAACAGGTAGAACACGCCGATCAGCACGATCGCCCAGACCACCGAGCGACGCGCGTCGCGGGCGGTCGGCACGGTGTAGAAGCGCATCAGCACGTGCGGCAGGCCCGCGGTGCCCAGCACCAGCGCGATGCCGAGGGAGAAGAAGTCCAGTTTGGACGTTCCGGTGGCGCCGTACTGCTTGCCCGGGCCGAGCAGCGCTTCACCCGTCTTGCCCGCCTTGTCGACGGCACCCTGCAGCAGCGAGGAGAAGTTGAAGCCGTACTTCCCGAGCACCCACAGCGTCATCACGAGCGCGCCGACGATCAGCAGCGCGGCCTTGATGATCTGGACCCAGGTGGTGCCCTTCATGCCGCCGATGAGCACGTAGGCGATCATGATCACGCCGACGATGACGATGACCAGCGACTGGCCGGTCTTGCCCTCGATGCCCAGCAGCAGCGCGACCAGGCCGCCCGCGCCGGCCATCTGGGCCAGCAGGTAGAAGAACGACACGACCATCGTCGACGTCGCGGCCGCCGCCCGGACCGGCCGCTGCTTCATCCGGAACGCCAGGACGTCGCCCATCGTGAACTTGCCGGTGTTGCGCAGCAGTTCCGCCACCAGCAGCAGCGCGACCAGCCAGGCCACGAGGAAGCCGATGGAGTAGAGGAAGCCGTCGTAGCCGTAGATGGCGATCGCGCCCGCGATGCCGAGGAACGACGCCGCGGACAGGTAGTCGCCCGAGATCGCGATGCCGTTCTGCGGGCCGGTGAACGCGCGCCCGGCGGCGTAGTAGTCCGACGCCGTCTTGCTGTTGCGGCTGGCCCGGAACACGATCACCAGCGTGATGATCACGAACACACCGAAGATGCTGATGTTGAGGAGCGGGTTGCTGCCTTCGACTCCCGCGGCGATGGTGGTGATCACGCCTGCTCCCCCTTCGTGCTGTCGGCTTCGATGTCCTCGCGGATCTTCTCCGCGATCGGGTCGAGACGGCGGTTCGCGTAGCGGACGTAGAGCCCGGTGATCACGAACGTCGAGACGAACTGCAGGAGACCGAAGATCAGGCCGATGTTGACGTTGCCGAAGACCTTCGTGCTCATGAAGCCGTGCGCGTAGTCGGCGAGCAGGACGTAGAGCAGGTACCAGAGCAGGAACAACGCCGCCATCGGGAAGACGAACCGGCGCAGGCGGCTGCGCAGCTCCCGGAACTCGGTGCTTTCGTGCGCGCGTTCCCAGATGGCGTCGGCCGTTTCCGGGGGTCCGCCGGGTTCCGTCGTGCTCATGCTGCTCCCTTGCGGCATTGCGAAATGTGGTCCGCGTCACCGTAGGGAGGAGTAAGGCCCGCGTGAAGAATCAGCGGCTCAACAGCCTCGCGAGACGACGAACGGTTGACGAACGGTCGCGCGGCCTGGCCGAACGGGGTTCGTCCAAGTGCAGGCGGAGCATCGCGGACGTCGCCCAGAGCGGGGGCCGGCCGCGCAGGGAGACCAACGCCATTACGCCGAACGCCAGCGGTACCGACCAGGGTGCCGGTTGCTGCACCAGGATCGCCACCCAGCCGTGCAGCTGCGGGCCGGCGAGGGCGAACAGGATCGAGCCGGACGACGCGAGCAGCCCGGTCAGCACGCCGGCGATGCCGCCCGCCGCGGTCAGCCGCGGCCACCAGATGCCGAGCACGAGCAGCGGGCAGAACGTCGACGCGGCGACGGTGAAGCCCCACGTGACGAGCACCCCGGCGTCCAGCTCGGCCGAGCGCAGGGCCAGCAGCACCATCACGCCGGCGACGCCGAACACGGCGAACCGCAGCCGGCGCAGCCCGCCCGGCACGAGGTCGTGGGCGAGCGCCCCGGACATCACCAGCAGCAGCCCGAGCGACGTCGCCAGGAACGCGGCGAACGCGCCCGCGGTCAGCAACGCCGTGAAGAACCCGCCGGCCCAGCCACTGTCCACTTGGTACGGCAGGGCGACGACGACGGTGTCGGTCGCGCCGGAGAGGTACAGCCCGGGGACCAGGACGCGGCCGAGGACGCCGTAGATGCCGGGGAAGAGGTAGAAGATCCCCAGCAGGGCCACGGTGATCGCGGCGGTGCGGCGCGCGGCGCGGCCGTCCGGGCTGGTGTGGAAGCGCATGAGCACGTGCGGCAGGCCCATCGTGCCGAGCATGGTCGCGATGAGCACGGACCACGTGCCCAGCAGCGGGTAACCCTGGTCGCCGAGGTCGAGCAGCGGGCGCCGCCAGTCCGGGCCGCCCAGCGGCGCGCCGCCGCGGACCGCGGGCACCGCTGTGCCTTCGCCGAACACGACGACGTCCTGGCTGTGCGCGGTGAACTCGCCCGGCGGCAAGGTTTCCGCGACGCCGTTGCGCTCGGCGGCGGTCGGTTCGCGGATCACCATGGTGACGTCGACCTCGAACTTCACCGGCGTCTCGCGGGTGAAGTGGGTGAACTCGACGGGGTTCAGCGCGTCGGCCCGGTTCACCGCGCCCGCCTGCAGCACCAGCCAGATGGCCGGGATCAGGAACAGCAGCAGCTTGAGCACGAACTGGAACGCCTGGACGTACGTCGCCGCGCGCATCCCGCCCAAAGCGAGCGTGACGCTGACCGCGGCGCCGGCCAGCACGACGCCGACCCAGTACGGCGTGCCGCCCACCGCCGTCAGCACGAGACCGGCGGTGCGGAACTGCGGGACGACGTAGATCGTGCCGATCACCAGCACCACCACCGCGGCGAGGCGGCGCAGGGCGGGGGAGTTGAGCCGGGCCTCGGCGAAGTCGGGCACGGTCAGCGCGCCCGAGCGCCGCATCGGCGCGGCGACCAGCACGAGCATCGCGATGTAGCCGGCGGTGAAGCCGACCGGGTACCAGAGCGCGCCGATGCCGTCCTTGACGACGAGCCCGGCGACGCCGAGGAACGACGCCGCCGACAGGTACTCACCCGACACCGCGGCCGAGTTGACCAGCGGTGAGATCCGCCGGGACGCCACCAGGAAGTCCGACGTCGTGCGCATCGCGGCGACCCCGCGGACGCCGATCAGCAGCGTCATGAGCACGACCGGTGCGACGGCGAGCGCGACGCCCACTACTCGTCCTCGATGCGCTCGGCGCGACGCAGCTGCCAGCGCGCCAGCAGCGCCATCGACGGATACGGCAGGACCGCGATCATCAGCCAGGACAGCGGGATCCCCAGCAGCCGCACCGAATCCAGGCCGGGGAAGATCGCGAACACGCCCGGCAGGCCCAGCAGCAACGCGAACATCAGCACCAGCGCGGGCAGGCCGTGCCGGCGTTGCGCGCGGTACAGCGCGGTCGCGCGCTGGGTCTCCGCCGGTGGCAAGCGCGGGACCCGCCAGCGGCCGCGTGAGCGACGGCGGGCGTGGGCGAGGCGCGTCTGCGGGCTGGTCACGGCCACCCGCCGGATCCTGCTCATCGCGCGCCCGGCCCGAGCCGGCCGCGCTGGGCGGCTTCGAGCAGCCTGTCCCGCAGGTCGCGGGCGTGCCGCCGGCTGACCGGGACGTCGCCCGCCTCGGTGTGCGCGAGCAGCCCGCCCGCGCTGTCGCTGCGCAGCTCCAGCACCGCGCCGACGGCGAGCAGGAACCCGCGGTGCACCCGGCTGAACCCGGTGCCCTCCCAGTACTCCTCGAGCCGCGAGATCGGCATCCGCACCAGGTGCACGCCGCCGCGCGTGTGCAGCCGGACGTAGTCGCCGTGCGCCTCCACGAACAGGACGTCGTCGCGGCGGACGTAGCGGGTGCGGCCGCCGGACTCCACCGGCAGTGCGGCCATCGCGTCCGGCGTCGAGCGCGAAGACGGCGTCGCCATCCGGCCGACCTTCGCCAGCGCGGCGGCCAGCCGTTCGGCCCGGACCGGCTTGAGCAGATAGTCGACCGCGCCGATGCCGTACGCGGTGACGGCGTGGCCGTCGTGCGCCGTGACGAACACGATCACCGGCGGCTCGCTCAGCTTCGCCAGCAGCGACGCCAGTTCGAGCCCGTCGAGACCGGGCATCGAGATGTCGAGGAACACCGCGTCGAACCGGTCGGCCTGAAGCAGCTTCAACGCCTTCAGCGCGTCACTCGCGCCGACGACTTCGCCGACTTCGGGCGCTTCGCGCAGCATCCGGCAGAGTTCGTCCAACGCGGGCGGCAGGTCGTCGACGGCGAGCACGCGCAGGCTCGTCACGGCAGCACCCCCGGCTGGAACAGCGGCACCCGGACGATCACCCGGGTGCCCGCCCCGACCTCGGTTTCCACGGTGAGGCCGTACCAGGCGCCGTAGACGTCCCGCAGCCGTCTGTCCACATTGGCCAATCCAAGACCGGCCGGGTCGTCCTCGCCGACGCGCCCGGCGAGCAGGTCCGCGGCCCGCTTCGGATCCATGCCGACCCCGTCGTCCTCGACGAAGATCACGCAGTCGTTCCCTTCCGCCTGGCCGTGCACCTGGACCAGCCCGGCCTCGGGGCGCGGCTCGATGCCGTGCCGGATCGCGTTCTCCACCAACGGTTCCAGCACGAGGTACGGGACGGCGACGGCGAGGATCTCCGGCGCGACCCGCACCTGGACGCGCAGCCGCTCGCCCAGCACCGCCCGCTGCAGCGCCAGGTACGTCTCGATCGCGCGGAACTCCTCGGCGACCACGGTGTACTCGCCGTGCCGGGCCAGGCTGTAGCGCGTGTAGTCGGCGAAGTCGAGCATCAGATCGCGCGCGCGGTCGGGATCCGAGCGCACCAGCGACGCGATGACGGTGAGCGCGTTGTAGACGAAGTGCGGCGACATCTCGGCCCGCAGTGCGCGCAGCTCGGCCTGCGCGGCCTGTTCGGCGGACGCTTCGAGCCGGCCGCGTTCCAGCGCCCGGATGACGAGGTCCGCGGCCTGGCCGGCGACGGAGTCCCGGACGTCGCCGACGACCAGCAGCGCCCCGGCGAGCTCGTCGTGGGCGTGCAGCGGCAGCACGAGGACGTCGTCGGCGGAGCCCGGTTCCTCGCTGTGCAGGACGCCGTCCAGCACCGTCGCGACGACGTCGTCCGGACCGGGACGGCCCGACCAGAGCAGCACGCCGGACAGGTCGGTGAGGCCGACGCCGGGGAAGCCGAACAGCCGCCGCAGGCCGTGCGCGGCGCGGCGGGCGCGGGTGCCGGAGAGGCCGTCGCGCAGGTCGTCGGTGATCCGGCGGGCCGCGGCGAGCACCGGCAGCGGATCGGCACGGGACGCCGCCCGCAGGTGCAGCGCGGTCATCGGGCTCCCCTCGGCGACGGTGTCCAGGGCAGTAGATCCTACGGTGCGGTCCGTCGGCTAGAGGCTCTCGTCCTGGTCGGCGAGCACCTTGGCGTGCCGCCGGAAGCGGCGCCACGTGCTGTATTCGCCGCTCGCGGGGGCCGGTACCTCGGCCAGGCGGCTCGGGAAGGGCCGGTCCGGCAGCGAGATCCAGCCCGTCGTGCGCGTCTCCTTCACCGCCACCCGCACCGGGCGGAACGTCGTCGGGTCGAGGTCGTCGCTGTGCCGGACGACCTCCTCGTAGAACCAGGCCGACGTGATCAGCGCGAGCACGCCCCGCGACGTCCGGAGGGCCTTCTTCAACGGAGGCGCCTCCAGGAGCCGGAACGAGTGGTTGATCGCCGGCGCCGTGACGCCGTTGTCGTCGTAGGCGACCTCGCCTGCGTGCAGCGCCATCCGGAGCCGGATCCGCGCCTCGGCGTGGTGGGTCCGGTTGTGGCGGTGCAGCGCCACGGCGAGCGCGTTGGGCAGGTACTCGACGAACGGCCCCTTGGGGATCTCCGGCGGGGCCAGAACGAAGACGCCGTCGCCGCAGTCCTCGGTCCGGCAGCCCGCCCACGGGACACCGGCGTCGTCGAAGGCCCGGCGCAGCGCCCGGTAGAGGCCCTCGCGCAGGGCCAAGCGGTGCGGCGTGGTCCGGCGCGGGTCGCCGTACCCCTCCACGTCCACCGCGAAGATCGTCCGGTGCACAGCCGGCCGTTCGTAGTTCATCGCACCCCTCCCGGCGACACATGCATGTGCTGATGCATGTGCAGCCAGTGTGACGGAAGTCGGCCGTCCGGGGGAATGGGTCATGCGGTGAACGGTTCCCCCACCACGGTGACCGGCAGGGAGGGAAAGCCCAGCTCAGAGGCCCTGTGAGTGGTGCGCACACCTCTCACGGGGCCTCTGACGGACCGGAAGGGATCAGCAGCTTTGCTTGTAGAAGTACTGAGAGTTGGCGTCCATGTCGTCCTTGGTGATCGAGTGCAGCTGCGCGGTCAGGTTCCGCGTCACCGGCTTGCCCTCGAGCGCCGCGACGGCCTGGTCGACCCCCTGCGTGCCGATCGACGCCGGGTCCTGGGCGATCAGGGCCTGGTACTGGCCGCTCTTGAGGCCCTCGACCTCGGACGGGCTGGCGTCGAAGCCGATCAGGTTGACCGCGCCGACCTTGCCGGAGTTGCGGAGGCCGGTCGCCGCGCCTTCACCGGTGTTGAGGTTGGTCGCGAAGACGCCGATCAGGTCCGGGTTGGCGGCCAGCGCGGCCGTCACCTTGGACGCGGCCTGGTCGGGCTCGTTCTGGGTGAACTGGACGCCGATGGACTTCAGGGCCGGCGTGTTCTTCAGCTCCTCTTCGAAGCCCTTGACGCGGGCGGCCGTCGTCGACGTCCCGGCGATCGTGTCGAGCACCAGCACCGAACCGCTCTTGCCGGCGGCCAGCTTGACCATGGTCTGCGCGGCGAGCTTGCCGCCCGCGGCGTTGTCCGATGAGACGGACGACTCGGCCACGCTGGTGTCCTTGAGCGAGGTGTCGACCTCGACGATCTTCGTGCCGCGCGCCTTGACCTGCTGGATCGGCGCGAGCATCGCCGTGTCGTCGGTCGGCGCGATGAGCAGCGCGGCCGGCGGGTTGGCGCCGAGCGCGTTGACGAGCTGGGTCTGCAGGGGCGCGTCGAACTTCTGGGGCGCCTGCGTGGTCAGCTCGTAGCCGAGCTTCTTGGCTTCGGCCTGCGCGCCGCACTGCAGCGAGATGTAGAACGGCTCGGCCTGCACGCCCGGGATCAGCGCCAGCTTCTTGGCGTTGGCCGAGTTGGCCTGGCTGCTGCCCCCGCCGGTGTCGCCCACCGTGCCGGAACCGCACGCGGTGAGCAGCGCGGCGGCGGACGCCAGCGCCCCGGCCGCGACGAGCGTCTTGGTCAAGTTCATCGGAAGCACCTCTTTGTACTCGGGGGAACTCGGGAGTCTCGGGAGCGGGGTCAGCGGGAGTTGCGCTGGCGGCGGCGCCGCTGGTCGAACCAGACGGCCGCGATCAGCACGGCGCCGACCGCGATCATCTGCCAGAAGTCCGGGACGCCGGTGATGTTGAAGCCCTTCTTCAGGACCGCCGGGATGAACACACCGATCACGGTGCCGAGCACCGAGCCGACGCCGCCGAAGAGGCTCGTCCCGCCCATCACCGTCGCCGCGATGGCGTTGAGGTTGTCGCTGGTGTGCCCGGTGATGGTGGTCGAGTTGTAGTAGGCCAGCGACAGGAACCCGGCGAGCCCGGCCAGCACGCCGGTCAGCGTGTAGACCTTCATCAGGTGCGCGGTGACGCCGATGCCCGCGCGCCGCGCGCCTTCGGCGTTGGAGCCGATGGCGAAGGTGTAGCGGCCGAACTTCGTGGTGTGCAGCAGCCACGCGCCGATCAGCGTGATCACCACGGCGATCAGCACCAGGTTCGGCACGACGCCGAACGACGTGCCGTAGCCGAGCTGCTTGTTGAGCACCACCGGGACCGTGCGCACGTCGCTGCCGTTGTTGATGAGCAGGGACGCGCCGAGTGCCGCGCCCATCGTGCCGAGGGTGACGATCAGCGGCGGGATGCCCGCGACCGCGATGAGGAAGCCGTTGACCAGGCCCCACACCGTCCCGGCCAGGATGGCGACGACCAGCCCGACGACGATCACGCCCCAGCCCGCGCCGCCGGCGTCACCGCCGGACATGGCTTCCATCGTCTTGCCGCCGACCATGCCCGCGAAGATGAGCACCGAGCCCACCGACAGGTCGATGCCCGAGGTGATGATCACGAACGTCATGCCGACCGAGAGCACCAGCAGCACGGCCGTCTCGATGAGCAGCAGCTGGAAGTTGTACACCGTCGGGAACGCGTCCGGCGCGAGCACGCTGAACACGATGATCAGCGCCACCAGCACCAGCGCGATCCAGAAGGTGTTGGCACCGACGAGGCGCTTCCCCAAGGGGCGCTTGCCGAAGCCTTCCTCCACAGTGGACTGGATTTCCGGGGCCGGGGCGCTCACGCCGCCTCCTCCTGCACGAGGGCGCCGGTCATCGCGGCGACGAGGTCTTCCAGCTTGGTGTCGGACCCGGTGAACCGGGCCACCCGCTTGCCGAGCCGGAGCACCTCGACGCGGTCGGCGACCGACAGCACCTCGGGCATGTTGTGGCTGATCAGCACGACGGCGATGCCCTTGTCGCGCACCTTCTTGATGACGTCGAGCACGCGCTCGCGCTGCACGACACCCAGCGCGGCCGTCGGCTCGTCCATGAACACGACCTTCGACGCCCAGACGACCGACCGCGCCACCGCGACGCTCTGGCGCTGCCCGCCGGACAGCGAGCCGATCGGGACGTCGGTGCTCTGCAGCGTCACGCCGAGCCGCTGGAACTCCTCGATCGCCCGGCGGCGCATCTCGGCCTTGTCCAGCATGCCGAGCTTGCCGAGGATCCCCTTGCGGTGGATTTCCCGGCCCAGGAACAGGTTCGCGGCCGGATCCAGCTCGGGAGCGACGGCCAGGTCCTGGTAGACGGTCTCGATGCCGAGGCGCCGGGCCGTCGTGGGGGAGTCGAAGTGCGCCTCCGCGCCGTCCAGGAGGATCTTCCCCGACGTCGGCTGCTCCGCGCCGGAGAGGCACTTGACCAGGGTGGACTTGCCGGCGCCGTTGTCGCCGATCAGCGCCGTCACCTCGCCCGCGCGGGCCTGGAACGACGCCCCGCGCAGCGCCTCGACCGACCCGTAGTGCTTGGTCAGGTCGACCGCGTCCAGCAGGATTTCGCTCATCCGGTCCGCCCTTCGAGGGCCGGCGGGCGGCAGCGGATCACCGTCGCGGTGCCGGCCAGCTCGGTCTGGCCCGCGTCGAACGGGACCACGTAGGTGTCGCCCTTCGCCAGCGCGTGCTCGCCGCCGTGCTCGGTGCGCAGGGTGCCCGCGCCGTCGAGGACGACCAGCACCGCGAACGACGGGTCGAGTGACAACGTTGTCACTTCGGTCGTGCGAAGCTGTTCCGCTTGGAAGAACCGCTCCGATCCGGCGGCCAGCAGATCGACGGTGGCCGCGGTGTCGCCCGCGGTCCGCTTGATGATGGTCTCGAGGCGCTCGGCGTCCCAGCCGGACGTGTCCAGCGCCTGGATCGCGGTGTCGAAGCCGAGGCCGAGGTGGCCCTTCTCCGGCGAAGCGAGGAAGTCACGCCACTCGATGGTCAGCGAGAAGTCCGTCGGCTGCTGCAGCTCGACGACGAACACGCCCTCGCCGATCGCGTGCGGCAGGCCGGAGGGGATGTAGACGGTGTCGCCCGCGGTCACCGGGACGCTGTTCAGCGCCCCCAGCATCGACGGCACGTCCTGCTCCCGCGTCCACTCGGACACGGTGTCCTTCGTGAGCGTCTCCTTGAAGCCGGGGTAGACGCGCGGGTCGTCGCCGTAGGTGCCGACCACGATCCACGCCTCGGTCTTGCCGAAGTGCGAGTCGAAGTGCTGCTTCGCGAACGCGTCGGACGGGTGGAAGTGCACCGGCAGCCGCTGGCCCGCGTCGAGCAGCTTGACCAGCAGCCCGGTCGACGTCCCGAGCACCTCGACGTGCTTGGCGCCGAGCCACGCCGGGGCGTCGGCCTCGACGGCGTCGCGCAGCCAGGCGCCGTTCGGGAGCCGGGTCAGGCCGTTGGTCTCCTGGCCGAACATGGTGCTGACCGAGGCGACCCAGTCCTCCGGGCCGAACTTCTTGTCGGGCGAGGCGCCGCGCAACGCCGCGATGGCGTCGCCCCCGCGGTAGAACTGCGGCGGCTGGTTGGCCGGAAGCCGGATCGGTTCGAGGGTCACGGGGCGACCTCACCGGAACCACGGGCGACGAGATGCACGGGCAGGACGACCTTTCTCGGCGGGGACTGATCTCCTTGGACACGGGCGAAGAGCAGCTCGGCCGCGGCGTGGCCCAGTGCGCTGACGTCGTGCGCGATCACGGTGACGGGCGGGTCGAGCAGGTCCGCCAGCTCGAAGTCGTCGAAGCCGACCATCGCCGGGCGGTACTCGGCGTGGGCCAGGGCCCGCAGCAGGTGGACGGCGACCCGGTTGTTGCCCGCGATCACCGCGGTGGCGGCGTCGGGCCCGTGCAGCAGCCGCTTGACGGCGTCGCCGACGCCCTCCTGGGTCGGCGTGCGCATGGAGACCAGCGACTCGTCGTAGGAGATCCCGTTGCGCACGCAGCCTTCGCGGAACCCGCGCAGGCGCTCGGCCGCGGTGAAGATGTCCGGGCTGTCGCCGAGGAACGCGATCCGCCGGTGGCCGTGCTTCGCCAGGTGCGTGACGGCTTCGATGGTGCCGCCGAGGTTGTCGACGAGCACGGTGTCGGCGACGATGTCGCCCGCCGGGCGGTCGATGAACACCACGGGCGTGCCCGCGCGCATCTCCGGCACCAGGTACCCGTGCTGCAGGCCGGCCGGGACGACGAGGATGCCGTCCACCCGCCGCGCGCAGAACTCCAGCACGAGCTCGCGCTCGCGGTCGGAGTTCTCCTCGGACGAGCCGGTGAGCACCTGCCGGCCGAACGACGTCGCGATGCGTTCCACCGCGCGGTTCAGCTCGGAGTAGAAGGGGTTGCCGACGTCCTCGACGATCAGCCCGATGGTCCCGGTGGTCGACCCGCGGCGCAGGTTGCGCGCGCCGAGGTTGCGCCGGAAACCCAGCTGCTCGATGGCCGCCATGACCCGCTCGGCGGTGTCCGGGTGCACCGCCGGTTCGTCGTTGACCACGCGCGAGACGGTCTTGATGGACACGCCCGCCAGCCTGGCCACATCGCTCATCGTGGCCCGGCGGCTCGCGGTGCGCGTGCTGCCGTCCCGGTCCCGGCCGGGTGGAGACAACGTTGTCATAGTGCACGGGATTGAACGCCAAGGTCCCGGTGCTTGTCAACGCCTTGGGCGCGGATTGTGCCGATTCGACTACGGAAGTTGTAGGTCAGACGGCTGATCAGCTTGTCCGGAAGTGGACAGGTGTTGACAGCACCCTTGACTGTCTCGTGAGCCGCTGCCCAAGGTGGCCCGGTTCGACCGAGCGCGCGACAAGGTTGTCATTCACCCTCTGGTCGCGCTGATGTGGTGGAGAGGCGATGGCGATGGCGCGAGCGCGCTGGAGAGCCGGTTTAACCTTCCTGAGCTTGGCAGTAGTGGCCGCGGTGGCCCCCGCGATGCCCGTTGCCGCGGCTCAGGCGACTGATTTCGCGAAGTGGGTCAACCCGTTCGTCGGCACCCGGCCCGGCGGCGAGGACCACGGCACCGGTGGCGGTGCCGGCAACACGTTCCCCGGTGCGGTCGCGCCGTTCGGCATGGTCCAGTGGAGCCCGGACACGGTGAAGTCCCAGCCCGGCGGGTACTTCTACGACGACAACGCCCTGAACGGCTTCAGCCTGACGCACCTTTCGGGCGCGGGCTGCTCGACCTACCAGGACATCCCGTTCATCCCGTTCGTCGGCGAGGTCTCGACGTCCCCGGCGACCGACCCCGCGCACTACACGTCGAAGTTCTCGCACGCCAACGAACACGCGACGGCGGGCGCCTACGACGTCACCCTCGACAGCGGCGCGAAGGTCGAGCTGAGCGCGACCCAGCGCACCGGCTCGGCGCGGCTGACCTACCCGGCCGGCGCGTCCTCGACGCTGCTGGTGAACACGTCCGGCTCGGTCAACGGCACCGACGACGCGTCGATCACCCTCGGCAAGGACACCATCAGCGGGTGGGCGACGAGCGGCCGCTTCTGCGGTGCGCAGAACAGCTACCGCGTCTACTTCTCGGCCAAGTTCGACACGCCGTTCGAGTCGATCGGCACCTGGAAGAACGGCGCCGTGACGCCGGGCAAGTCCGCCGAAACCGGTGGCGCCAAGGCGAAGGTCGCGCAGCCCAACGGCGTCGACGCCTCGATCGCGCGTCCGGCCAAGGCCAAGCAGCAGGACACCACCGTGTCCGGCCCGGGCAGCGGCGGGTACGTCACCTTCGCCAACCTCAACGGCGCGCAGGTGAACGTCCAGGTCGGACTGTCCTTTGTGTCCGTCGACGGCGCGAAGGCCAACCTCAAGGCCGAGAACACGAAGAAGTCGTTCGACACCGTGGCCGCGTCCGCGCGCAAGGCGTGGAACGACCAGCTCGGCAAGATCGCCGTCACCGGTGGCTCGGACGCCGACCTGACGACGTTCTACACCTCGCTGTACCACTCGCTGATCCAGCCGAACGTCTTCTCCGACGTGGACGGCCAGTACCCGGGCTTCGACGGGCGGATCCACAAGGCCGACAAGGGCCACGCGATGTACACGAACTTCTCCGGCTGGGACATCTACCGCTCGGAGGCCCCCCTCCTGGCGACGATCGACCCGAAGGAGACCTCGGACATCGTCCGGTCGATGATGGCCTACGCCGAGCAGGGCGGGTCGTGGGACCGCTGGACGGTGGCCAACGACTACACCGGCGTGATGAACGGCGACCCGTACCACATCATCGTGTCCAGCGCGTACGCGTTCGGCGCGCGTGACTTCGACGCCCAGAAGGCGTTGCTGCTCATGATCAAGGGCGCCACCCAGCCGACGCAGGGTTACACCGAGCGGCCGGGCCTCGACGACTACCAGAAGCTCGGTTACGTGCCGGGCGCCGGCGCGGACACGCTCGAGTACACCAGCGCCGACTTCTCCATCGCCGAGTTCGCGAAGCGGCTCGGGGACAGCGCGACGTACACGACGTTCATGAAGCGCGCGCAGAACTGGCAGAACCTCTACAACCCGGGCACCGGTCACCTGCAGCCGCGCAACGCGGACGGCTCGTTCGCCGGCACCTACGACCCCGCCAGCTCGCAGGGCTGGGTCGAGGGCAACGGCGCGCAGTACGAGTGGATGGTGCCCTACGACCTCGGCGGCGTCGTGACGGCGTTCGGCGGCCCGGCGGCGACGCAGTCCCGGTTGGACACCTTCTTCACGAAGCTGAACGCGGGCACGCAGGAGCCGTACGCCTTCATGGGCAACGAGCCGAACTCCAACGCGCCGTACGTCTACTCCTACACCGGCGCCCCGGCCAAGACCCAGGCGATCGTGCACCGCTCGATGGACGAGCTGTACAACCCGCGTCCCGAGGGCCTGATCGGCAACGACGACCTCGGCCAGATGTCGGCCTGGTACGTCTGGTCCGCGCTCGGCATCTACCCGGAGATCCCGGGCCGCGCCGAGACGCTGCTCGTCACCCCGCGCTTCGAGCACGCCGTGCTCACCACCGGCGCGGGCAAGAAGATCACCGTCAACGCGCCGGGCACCGGCGACTACGTGGGCAGCCTGAAGGTCAACGGCGGCGCGTCGTCGAAGGCGTGGCTGCCGGAGGCGCTCATCTCCAGCGGTGGCACGCTCGACTACACCCGCTCCGCCACGGCCACCTCGTGGGGCAGCGCCGCGGCCGACGCGCCGCCGTCGTTCCGCGAGCAGGAGAAGCCGAGCCTGTCCTTTGTGGACCCGTCGCGCGCGGTGACGCCGGCGGGCTCGACGTCGAAGGCGTCGGTCGGCGTCCAGGACCTCTCCGGCACGGCCCGGACCTGGACCTACACCGCGGGCAGCGTCGACGGGATCACGCTGACGCCGGCGACGGGCAGCATCGCCGTCCCGGCGGGCGGCAAGGCGCACGCCGACCTGACGGTCTCGGTGCCGGCGGGGCTGGCCGACGGTGCGCGTCGCATCCCGGTGACGTTCTCGGCGCCGGGTGTGGCTTCGACGCAAGCGGTGCTCACGGTGCTGGTCGCGCAGCCGAACAGCTGGCTGGCCACGGTCGACAACGCGGGCATCTCGCCGGACTCCGACTCGTCGGCGGCCAACTTCGACGGCGGCGGCTGGAGCTACTCGGCCGACGCGCTGGCCGCGGCCGGCGCCACCCCGGGTGGCACGGTGACCAGTGACGGCATCAAGTTCACCTGGCCGTCGTTCCCGGCCGGCGACCCCGACAACGCGGTCGCGAACGGTCAGACGGTCAACGTCACCGGCACGGGCACCCGGCTCGCGCTGCTCGGCGCCGGCTCGAACGGCAACGCGCAGGGCACGCTGACCATCACCTACACCGATGGCAGCAAGTCGACCGCCACGATCGGGACGTCCGACTGGACGCTCGGCGGTGGCGGCGCGCAGCCGTCGTTCGGCAACCGGATCGTGCTGTCCACGCCGTACCGCAACGCTTCGGGCACTGACCCGCAGCAGATCCGCACGATGGTGTTCGGCACGAACCCGATCACCCTCGACGCGGGCAAGACGGTGGCCAGCGTGACGCTGCCGTCGAACGTCAGCGGCGGCGTGCTGCACGTCTTCGCCATCGCCGTCGGTTAGCAGTTGTGGTCCGTGAAGGCCTCCTTACCGGCTCTTATGGCCGGGAAGGAGGCCTTCACGGCTTTTCGTCGTTTCAGGGAGGAAGCTCGATGAGGAGCAAGGTCCTGGCGGGCGCGTTGACGCTCGCCGTCGTGGCGACGGGGGTGAGTCCCGCGGTCGCCTCGGCCTCCGGCGGGGACGCCCTCGACGCCGTCAACACGTTCATCGGCACGCAGGACGAGGGCAACACGTTCCCCGGCGCGTCGGCGCCGTTCGGGATGACGCAGGTCAGCCCCATCACCTCGCACTACGCCGGCTACCGCTACACCGACACCGCGATCCGCGGCTTCGGCCACTTCTTCCTGTCCGGCGCGGGCTGCTGGGAGCAGGGCGGCCTCGTCTCGACGCTGCCCACGACCGGCGAGATCGGGCCGGGCAAGGCGTTCGACACGACGAAGGCCGCGACCTTCGACCAGACGAAGTACGCGGCGCCGTTCACCCACGACGGCGAGGTCGGCAAGCCCGGCTACTACAAGGTCCACCTGACCGGCTACGGCGGCGTCGACGTCGAGACGACGGCGGCGACCCGGGCCGGCGTCGAGCGGTACACCTTCACGAAACCGGGTGACGCCAACGTCTTCGTCAACGTCGGGCAGGCCAACGACAAGGAGCCGGTGACCGGCAGCAGCGTCCGGGTCGTGGACGACCGGACCGTCGAAGGCGCGGTCGAGTCGCAGGCGTTCTGCGGCGGCAAGTCCTACACGACGTACTTCACGACGAAGTTCGACAAGCCGTTCAAGGCGTCCGGCACGTGGTCGCCGACCGGCGGCACGCCCGGCTCGCGCGAGTCGAGTGGCGGCGCGGGCCTGCGCGGCGCGTGGCTGACCTTCGGCGGCGGTGGCCAGGTCACCGCGACGACCGCGATCTCCCAGGTGGACGCGCAGGGCGCGCGGGTCAACCTGGCCGCCGAGCACATCCCGTCGTTCGACGCGGCGAAGGCCGACGCGCAACGCACCTGGCGACGGGAACTGTCCAGTGTGGACATCAAGGGCGGCACGCCCGACGACCGGACGGTGTTCTACACCTCGCTCTACCACACGCTCCTGCAGCCGCTGACCGCCAACGACGCGGACGGCCGCTACTACGGCTTCGACAAGAAGGTCCACCGCGCGATCGGCTGGACGTACTACGACTTCTTCTCGCTGTGGGACACCTACCGCACGCAGAACCAGCTACTGGCGCTGCTGCGGCCGGACCGCGCGAAGGACATCGCCAAGAGCATCCTCGCCATCCACGACCAGGGCGGCTGGCTGCCGCGGTGGGCGTACGCCAGCCAGGAGACGAACACGATGACCGGTGACCCGGTCACGCCGTTCCTGGTGGACCTTTGGCGGTTCGGCGCGCTGTCGGGCAACGAAATGCGCGCCTACCAGGCGTTGCTGCAGAACTCGACGCAGATCCCGCCCGCGTCGTCGCCGTTCCAGGGCCGCTCGGGCAACGCGAGCTACCAGCAGGACGGGTTCGTCCAGTACGACCCGGACTTCCCCAAGAAGGGGCAGGACACCGACCCGAACCACGGCGCGTCGGCCACCCTCGAGTACGCGCTCGGCGACTGCTCGCTGTCGGTCATGGCGGCGGCGCTCGGGAAGAAGTCCGACGCGGCGGCGCTGTCGGAGCAGGCCCGGACCTACCGGACGCTCTGGGACGCGTCGCAGACCGACCGCGGCTTCACCGGCTTCTTCCGGCCGAAGGTCGCGGGCGGCGACTGGTTCACCCCCGCCACCGGGCCGTACAGCCCGCAGAGCCAGGACGGCTTCCACGAGGGCACGGCCTGGCAGTACCAGTGGCTGGTCCAGCAGGACGTCCCCGGCCTGGTCCAGCGGATGGGCGGCCCGGCGGCGACCGGGAAGCGGCTGGACGACTTCTTCGCCTACGACGAGCTGGTGAAGGACCCGGCGGCGGCCGTGCGCGAGAACTGGGTCGTCGGGCCGTACGACTACTACGACCAGTTCCGCTACAACCCGAACAACGAGCCCGACCTGCACTCGCCGTGGATGTACGCGCTCACCGGGCAGCCGGCGAAGACGTCCGGGGTCGTGCGGGCCGCGCACACGCTGTTCACGAACGCGCCCAACGGCGTCACCGGCAACGACGACCTCGGCACCATGTCGGCCTGGTACGTCTTCAGCGCGCTCGGGCTCTACCCCGCCGTCCCAGGGACTGGGAACTTCGTGCTCAACGCGCCGCGGTTCGAGCGGTCCGTGCTGCACCTGCAGAGTGGCCGCGACGTCACGATCAAGGCACCCGGCGCGGACGGCTCGAAGCTGCAGTACGTCTCGGGCCTCGAGGTCGGCTCGAAGCGGTCCGACAAGGTGTACGTCGGTCTCGAGCAGCTGAAGAGCGGCACGACGCTGGACTTCGGCCTGACCACCGACGCCGCGAAGGCGACGTGGGGGACTTCGCCGTCCTCAGCACCGATTTCTCCGTGTTCTGACTAGATAGCACCGCTCGCGAACGTGGTCCGGACCACAATGGACAGGGGTCCGGGCCACGTTCGTGAGCAGGGTCACGGGCCCCGGTGTTCCGGTGAGCGCCGTCACGCCTCACACTGGGTACCAGCACGTCCGACAACGCCGTTGACGTCCGGGGCAGTCCGCCTTGGACGGTGTGTCGGGCGTTTTTCGTGTGTCAGGACCAAAGTGGTGAGACCCCACAGGAGGAAGCAGTGTCCAGCAAGGCCGCTCTAGTGTTCCGCGTGGCCGCAGTCGCCGAAGCCCTTTCCTGGGCCGCGCTGCTTGTCGGGATGTTCCTCAAGTACGTCGTGCACTCCTCCGGCGAGGGCGGCGTGCCCGTCATCGGCATGGTGCACGGCGTGATCTTCGTCCTGTACGTGGTCGTCTCCCTGTCCGTGGCGAAGCCGCTCGGCTGGCGCCCCAAAACCCTGGTCCTCGCGCTGCTCGCGAGCATCCCGCCGCTGTTCACCTGGCTGTTCGAGAAGTGGGCGCTGCGCAACGGCAAGCTCGACGGCCCGCAGCGGCTGACCCACGGCGGTGTCGGCCTGTTCCAGGTGCGCGAGCCCGTCGCCGCTTGATCCCAGTACGTGAGAAAGGCCCACGTCTTCGGACGCGGGCCTTTCTTCGTGTGCGGGCGGCTACTCGGTGAAGTCCCCGGTGGCGCGGCGGACCTTCGTCAGCAGGTCGGTCAGCTGCTCGGTCTGGCGTTCGGTCAGCCCGTTGAGCCCGAAGTCGATCTCGGTGACCGCCGCGGTCGCGGTCTCGCGGCGCTTGCGGCCCTCGGCGGTGATCTCCACCAGCGTCGTGCGGCGGTCGGTCGGGTGCGCGACGCGCTTCACGAGCCCGTCGCGCTCCAGCCGGTCGACTATGTTGGTGACACTGGTGGGGTGCAGCTGGAGCCGCTCGCCCATCACCCGCATCGGCAGGCTGGCGCTGCGGGCGAAGGTGAGCAGCACCAGCGCTTCGTACCGGGCGAAGGTCAGGCCGTGCGGCTTGAGCGCGCCGTCCACCGCGGACTGGATGATCTGCTGGACCCGCATCACGCCGGTGACCGCGGCCATGGTGCCGGAGGGCCCGATCCGGGCCTCCCAAAGCTGTGCCGCGCGGGCGATCGGGTCGAACGGCAGCGGACGGTTCATGACACGCGAAGTTACCAGCGGGTACCGGCGCGTGTCGCCCGACCGGCGGAAAGAGCACCGAAGAAGGGACTTCCGAGCATGATCGTCGCGTTCAGTGTCAGCCCGTCCGGTGGGGAGCCGGACGGCGGAGTCAGCGAGGCCGTCGCCCGCGCGGTGAAGGTGGTCCGCGAGTCCGGGCTGCCCAACTCGACCAACGCCATGTTCACCAACGTCGAGGGCGAGTGGGACGAGGTGATGGACGTCGTCAAGCGCGCGGTCGAGGCCGCGGGGGCGGGCTCGGCCCGCGTCGGGCTCGTCCTGAAGGCCGACATCCGCCCCGGCTTCGCCGACCAGCTCGAGGCCAAGGTGGACCGGATCGAAGCCCACCTCCGCGACAGCTCGTGAGTGTTTAGGGCGGTTCTAACCGCCCTAAACACTCACGACGGGCTTACGGGAGCGGCGGGGTGAAGGCGACCGTCCAGCGGCCGTCGTCGGTCGTCACCGTCAGCGGGTAGCTGAACGGGCGGCCGTCGGCGAGGACGCCGTCGACCGTGGCGCGGGTCGGGGCCCGCTCGTCGGGGGCCAGGCGGACCGTGACGCTGTGGACGCCGTTGCCGGCCAGCACCTCGACGTAGTCCTTGGCGAAGTCGTCCGCGCCGGAGCCGGGGTAGTCGAGCAGGCCGGCGAGGGCGTCCGGATCGTGGGCGGCGAGTGCGGTGGCCAGGCGGTCGCGCAGCTCGGCGGGGGTGGCCGCGCCCGGGTCCGGTTCGTGCACGATCAGCAGCGTCACCGCGCCGATCCAGAGGACGGCGGCGGCGATCGAAAGCCCCACTTTGACGTCCCGCCGGATGTGCACGCGGCCGAGCCTGCCCCAGCCACGCCGTCCTGCCAAGCGGACGTGCCGGGCACCCGGTGAAACACTCCGGCGCGCGTGCCAGGATGGAACCGTGACACAACCACGCGGATCTGCAGCGAAGTCAGCGGCCCTGTCCGCCGCCCTGTCCGGCGCGGTCGACCTGTCCGCGCTCAAGGCCCGTGCCGAAACGGCGCGCCGGCCGCCGGCCCCGCCCGCGAGCGGCCCCGGCCCGGAGGGTGACGCACCCCCGCCGGCCCCGTCGTCCGGGGCCGTGATCGATGTCACCGAGGCGACGTTCCAGACCGAGGTCGTGGAGCGGTCCCTGCACCAGCTGGTGATCGTCGACCTGTGGGCCGAGTGGTGCGGCCCGTGCAAGCAGCTGTCCCCGGTGCTGGAGCGGCTGGCCGGCGAGTCCGGCGGCGCCTGGATCGTCGCGAAGGTCGACGTCGACGCCAACCCGCGGATCGCGCAGCTGTTCGGCGCGCAGTCGATCCCGACGATCGTCGCCATCGGCGGCGGCCAGCCGGTCGACGCGTTCTCCGGCGCGCTGCCCGAGCCCGAGATCCGCAAGTGGATCAACGCGCTGCTCGACGCCCTGCGCGACAAGCTGCCGGCGATCCGCGAGGCGGAGGCCAACGGCGGCGGCCCGGTCGAGGAGCCGGAGGACCCGCGCTTCACCGAGGCGGAGGAGGCCTTCGAGCGGGGCGACTTCGCCGCCGCGCAGGCCGCCTACGAGCGCATCCTCGACGTCGAACCGGCCAACGAGCTGGCGAAGAACGCGCTGGCCCAGGTCAAGTTCACGGCGCGAGCGGAGGCCGCGGACCCGGACGCCCGCACGAAGGCCGACGCCGACCCGGCGGACCTGGACGCCCAGCTCGCGGCGGCCGACCTGGACATCGCGGAGAACGACGTCGAGGCGAGCTTCAAGCGCCTGATCGACGTGGTCCGCCGCACCGCGGGCGACGACCGCAACAAGGCGCGCGAGCACCTGGTGGCGCTGTTCGACCTCTTCGACCCGGCCGACGACCGGGTCATGAAGGCCCGCCGCGACCTGGCGAGCGCCCTCTTCTGAGCCCGGAAAGCCGTGAAGGCCTCCTTACCGGCCATAAGAGCCGGTAAGGAGGCCTTCACGGCTTTTGCCGCTTGGAACCTCAGCCGTACTGCTTCGAGCAGACCGAAGAGCCTTCGAGATACCCGCGACGCAGCGACTCGACCCGGTCGAAACCGCTGTCCGGGCGCTTGCCGTTGACGTCCGCCGAGACCAGGCTCTCCGGCTGCAGCAGGTCCGCGATCGCCTCGTCGAGGTCACCCGCCGACAGCCGCAGGTCGCCCGGGCGGTTCGTGAACGCCGCCCACGCTCCCACCAGGCACGATGTGCGCAGGCCCGCGTTCGGGTTGTCGATCGACGCTCCCACGCCCTTCTGGATGCCCAACGCGTACCGGGACGCGACCTCGGAGAACGCCGCGAAGTCACCCATGCCGCCCGGGTCCTCGCCCTTCATCTCGGCCTCGCGGTCGATCGGCTGGGCCAGCTCGGCCAGCTTCGCCAGGTCGATGCTCACGGAGTTGTCGTCCGGGCAGTAGGACGCCGGGGCCGTCGTGTTGCAGCTGCCGCCGTCGTTGATCTCCGGCGCGGCCACGCCGGCGCCCTTGAAGGCCTCGTCGAGGCTCTTCTTCAGCAGCTCGACGGCCTGGTCGTTGAACTTCGCGTCGCCCTTGCCAGTGTCGCCCTTGTCGAACGGGCGCTCGGTGAGCCGGGCCTTGACGTTGTCGGTGTTCATCGCCGCGCACTCCTTCGGGCCCTTCTCGAACCCGGCCTGGAACGCGAACGTGCGGTCGAACGCGGTGCCGTGCGCGCCGCGGTCGGCGGCACTGGTGCCCGCCTGGTCGCGGATCAGGAACATCGACGCCATCACCTGGTTCAGGCCTTCGGACGTCGACACCTGGTAGTACTTGCTCTTGTCCTCGGCGACCCAGCGGAAGTAGCCGCCGGCGAAGCAGTCGGCCTGCTGCTCCTTCACCACGGTCGGGGTGCTCTTGGTGATCCCGGCCTTGTCGCCGAGCCGGTACTGGACGGCGTGGCCGAACTCGTGCGCGAGCACGACGACGACCGACATCGGGCCGAACCGCTTGCGCAGCATCGGCAGCAGCACGCCACGGTCCCACGCCACCGAGTCGTCGGTCGGGCAGTAGAACGCGTTCACGAGCTTCTTGACGCTGCCGCAGCCGGTTTCCTCGGTGTCGGTGTTCGCGTCGTAGGACAGCAGCGACTTCACCGGCTCGAACTGGACGCCGAAGTCCGACGGGAGCATCTCGCCCCAGTACGTCTGGACGTCGTCGATCGCGGCGGTGGCGAGCTTGTCGTCCTCGCCGCCGTCGGCGTTGCGGACGTCGAGGCTCGGGGTCGGCGCGCCGGACTTGAGGCCGCTCTCGAAGTGCGTCACCGGCAGCCCGGCGACCGAGCCCGCGCCGGTGTCCTTGACCGGCCCGCTCCCGGAGCCGCTCTTGCTGTTGCACCCGCTCACGGCGACCGCCGCGATCGCGAGCAACGCGACCAGCGCGCGCCGTCCTCCCCCTGAGGTCATCTTCACTCGCTCCACTCCCAGCCTGCCCGTACCCGACGGGCAGGACCATACCCAGGGCTTACGGGGCGTGTGCGCGTAATCCCCGAAGTACTCCCCGAGCAGCGCGCGGGGCGGCCCGATATCGTCGCTGTCCATGCGTGCAGTCCGCCGGTTCACCGTTCGCGCCAGCCTCCCGGAGTCCCTTTCCGGCCTCGGCGCGCTGGCCACCAACCTGCGCTGGACGTGGCACCCGCCGACGCGCGACCTGTTCGCGTCGATGGACGCCGAGCTGTTCGACGCCGTCCGCGACCCGCTCCGGATGCTCACCGCGCTGCCGCCGGCCCGCCTCGACGAGCTCGCCGTCGACGAAGACTTCCTCTCCCGGGCCCGCGTCGCCGCCGCGGACCTGGAGAACTACCTGTCCGAGCCGCGCTGGTACCAGCAGCGTGACGACGCCGGCCTGCCGCCGGCCGTCGCCTACTTCTCGATGGAGTTCGGCGTCACCGAGGCCCTGCCGAACTACTCCGGCGGCCTCGGCGTGCTCGCCGGCGACCACCTCAAGGCCGCGTCCGACCTGGGCGTGCCGATGGTCGGCGTCGGGCTGCTCTACCGCAACGGCTACTTCCGGCAGTCGCTCTCGCTCGACGGCTGGCAGGTCGAGCACTACCCGGTCATCGACCCCAACGCGTTCCCGCTCGAGCTGCTGACGGTGGGTGGGCGGCCGGTGCTGATCGGCGTCGCGATGCCGGGCGGGCGCGAGCTGTGCGCGCAGATCTGGCAGGCCCGCGTCGGGCGGGTGCCGCTGCTGCTGCTCGACACCGACACCGAGGCCAACGACGACGACCTGCGCGGCGTCACCGACCGGCTCTACGGCGGCGACGCCGACCACCGGCTGCGGCAGGAGATCCTGGCCGGCATCGGCGGCTTCCGCGCCGTCCGCAAGTACTGCGAGATCACCGGCCACCCGCAGCCGATGGTGTTCCACACCAACGAAGGCCACGCCGGGTTCCTCGGGCTGGAGCGGGCCCGCGAGATCGTGCAGGCCGACGGCCTCGCGTTCGACGAGGCCATGCCCGCGGTCCGCGCCGGGACGCTGTTCACCACGCACACCCCGGTCAGCGCGGGCATCGACCGCTTCCCGGTGGACCTGGTGCAGCGCTACTTCGCCGACGGGCGGCTGGTGCCCGACATCGACCCGCGGCGTGTGCTCGCGCTCGGCGCCGAGGACAACCCTGGCCTCTTCAACATGGCGCACATGGGCCTGCGGCTGGCGCAGCGCGCGAACGGCGTCTCGCAGCTGCACGGCCGCGTCACCCGCAAGATGTTCTCCCGGCTGTGGCCCGGGTTCGACCACGACGAGGTGCCGATCTCGTCGGTGACCAACGGCGTCCACGGCCCGACGTGGGTGGCGCGCGAGCTGAGCACGCTGCTCGGCCGCGAGTGGGGTCTCGACTCCGGCGACAAGCCGCTGCGCGAAGGCGTCTCGGACGCCCAGCTGTGGGCGCTGCGGCGCGAGCTGCGCGAGAAGCTGGTGTTCGAGGTGCGGCGCCGGGTGCGCGCGGCGTGGCTGCAGCGCGGCGCGTCCCCGCTGGAGCTGGGCTGGGTGGACTCGGTGTTCGACCCGGACGTGCTGACGGTCGGCTTCGCCCGCCGCGTCCCGACGTACAAGCGGCTCACGCTGATGCTGCGCGACCCGGACCGGCTGCGCACGCTGCTGCTCGACGAGCGCCGGCCGATCCAGGTCGTCGTCGCCGGGAAGTCGCACCCGGCCGACGAGAACGGCAAGCAGCTGATCCAGCAGATCGTCCGGTTCGTCGACGGCGCGGACGTCCGGCACCGGATCGTCTTCCTGCCGGACTACGGCATGTCGATGGCGCGCTACCTCTACCGCGGCTGCGACGTCTGGCTGAACAACCCGGTGCGGCCGCTGGAGGCGTGCGGGACGTCGGGGATGAAGTCGGCGCTCAACGGCGGGCTCAACCTGTCCATCCGCGACGGCTGGTGGGACGAGAGCTACGACGGCAGCAACGGCTGGGCGATCCCGACCGCGGACGGCGTCGCCGACCCGCTGCGCCGCGACGACCTCGAGGCCGCGGCCCTCTACGACCTGCTCGGCCAGCAGATCTCGCCGCTGTTCTACGACCGGTCCGCCGACGGCGTGCCCACCGGCTGGCTGTCGATGGTGTGGCACACGCTGGAGACGCTCGGCCCGCGGGTGCAGGCCTCCCGGATGGTCCGCGAGTACGTCGACCACGGGTACCTCCCGGCGTCCCGTACGGTCGCGGCGGCCACCGGCGACGGCTACCGCGGCGCGCTGTCGCTGGCGGACTACCGCACCAAGATCGAGGTGTCGTGGCCGCGGGTGAAGATCTTCGACTCGGAGCTGCAGGTCGAGGCGACCGAGCCGCTGGTGGTGGGCACCGAGGTGACGATCCGCGCGCGCATCGACCTGGCCGGCCTGCAACCGTCCGAAGTGGACATCCAGGCGGTGGTCGGCCGGGTGGCCGACGACGACGAGCTGCGCGACCCGGTCACGGTCCCGATGGAGGGCGACGGCATCGGCGCCTTCGCGGCCCGCCTGAAGCTCCCCCAGCCGGGAGCGATCGGCTACACGGTCCGAGTGCTGCCGAAGCACGGCCTACTGGCGACACCGGCGGAGCTGGCCCGCGTCATCCTGGCCTGAGTAAAGCCGTGAAGGCCCCCTTCCCGGCCGTAAGAGCCGGTAAGGAGTCCTTCACGGCTTTCTCGCCCGCGCCGGGAAAGCCTGCCGCTGACCTGGAGTAACTCCAGCCGGGCAGCGCCGAAAACCACACCGCGTCCCGGCGTCGGTCGCGTTAAGTTGGGGGTATGCGCTTCGGACTCTTCATCCCGCAGGGCTGGCGGATCGACCTCGCCGGCATCGAGCCCGCGGACCACTGGAAGACCATGCTCGGCCTCGCGAAGCACGCGGAGGCCGGGCCCTTCGAATCGATCTGGGTCTACGACCACTTCCACACCGTGCCGGTACCCACGGAGGAGGCCACGCACGAGGCGTGGTCGCTGATCTCGGCGTTCGCCGCCGCGACCGACACCATCCGGCTCGGGCAGATGTGCACCTGCATGGGGTACCGCAACCCCGCCTACCTGGCGAAGGTCGCCGCGACCGCGGACACCATCGCCGGCGGGCGCGTCGAGATGGGGATCGGGGCCGGCTGGTACGAGCACGAGTGGCGGGCCTACGGCTACGGCTTCCCGGGCGCCGGCGAGCGGCTCGGGCAGCTCGACGAGGGCGTGCAGATCATGCGGGACCTCTGGACCACCGGGACGTCCACTCTGGACGGCAAGCACTACCAGACGGACGGCGCGATCCTGCGTCCGTTGCCGCCGCAGGAGGGCGGGATCCCGCTGTGGATCGCCGGCGGCGGTGAGAAGAAGACGCTTAAGATCGCGGCGAAGTACGCGAAGTACACGAACTTCGGCGGCGACGCCGAGACGTTCACCCGGAAGTCGGAGATCCTCGCGCAGCACTGCAAGGACGTCGGTACCGACTTCGACGCGATCGTCCGCTCGGTCAACCACAACGTCGTGATCGGGGAGACCGAAAAGGACGTCCAGGACAAGCTGGCGTGGCTGAAGTCCCACCTGCACAAGTACACCCCGGCGGACGCGGCCGAGCGGTGGTTCGCCAACTTCGAGAACAGCCCGACCACCGGCACACCCGAGCAGGTCACCGAAAAGCTCGCCGCGATGGGCGAGCTCGGCATGTCCTACGCGATCTTCAACTTCCCGGAAGCCGCGTACGACCGCGCCGGCATCGACCTGTTCGCCGCACAGGTCGCGCCCGCGCTGAGCTGACGAAAGACTAGGGAACAGCCGGGCTTCCGCCGGTCTGCACGGGCAGGCCGGCGGACGCCCAGGCCCGGAAGCCGCCTTCGAGGTCCGTCGCGCGCGGCAGGCCCAGCCGTTGCAGGTCGGCCGCCGCGAGGCTCGACGAGTAGCCCTCGTTGCACAGCACGATCACCGTCGAGTCCGGCGTCACCGAGGGCAGCCGCCAGTCGCTGTCGGGCGCGAGGCGCCACTCCAGGTGGATCCGCTCGACGATCACCGCGCCGGGGATCTCGCCCTCGGCCTCGCGGTTGGCGAGCGGCCGGATGTCGACGAGCAGCGCGCCCGCCTCCTGCAGCTCGTGGGCCCGGGCCGGGGTCGCCCGCTCCAGGCCGGACCGGGCGGCGGCCAGGAGGGTGTCGATGGCGCTCATCGGCGGACGATAGCGGGCAGCGGCGGGATTTCGGCCGGAACGTCCGCGAGCGTCGTGTACTCGCGCGTCGCCACCAGCGGCGGTGAGTACGCGTGGACGCTGGCCGCGGGCCGGTCGCCGATGCCGGTGACCTGGTGGGCGCGCCCGGCGCCGAAGCCGATGCCGTCGCCCGCGGTGTGCGTGCGGCTTCGGATCGGGCCGCCGGGGTAGCGGTACTCCTCGTTCAGCTCGCCCTGCAGCACGGTGAACGAGCCGGACGCGCCGCCGTGGTCGTGCGGCTTCGTGTGCTGGCCGGGCAGCCACGACAGCAGCCACAGCTCGACGCCGTCGGTCAGCGCCAGCCGGGCCCACCAGCGGCGGTCCTCGTCGAACCGCAGGATGTCCTTGACGTTCGCGGTCAGTTCGGTGGTCACGGTGGCGGTCAGGTCCGCCAGCTCACGCGGGGTCCACAGCAGCCGCGACGGGTGCAGCAGCTCGGGCAGCAGCGGGTCGGTCAGCTGCGGGTGGATCTCGACGGCGGGACGGGTGATGGAAGTGGTCAACGCGGGGCTCCTCGGACGCGAAAGGTGATCGGGACGCGGGGGCGTGCACGGCGCCGGCCGCACGTCGGGAAAAGGACGCGCGGGGTCAGCGGAGCCGTGCCGGGGTACACCCGGCCGAGGCGACGAGGAGCAGGTCGATCGTGCGACGGCGCCAGAACGAGCCCCGGGTCACCGGGGTCACGGGCGCGTCGGCTGACATGTCCGTGATCCTGCCACAGCCGCGCCGCGCCGGGCACTTCCGGAGTGCGGAGTTCCACTTCGTGGACGTCCCCGACCTGCCGATCGGCCGTCTCACCCGGGCGGGTGCGCACGCGCGCGCGACGGCAGACAGAATGGGCTTCGTGAGCGAGCCGATCCAGCCCAGCGAACTTGACGACCTCGTGGTCCGGATGGCCGGTGTCGGCGTCCGCCGCGGGACAAACGACCTCCTCGCCGGCCTCGACTGGTCCGTGGAACTCGACGAGCGCTGGGTGGTGCTCGGCCCGAACGGCGCGGGCAAGACCACCCTGCTGCGCCTCGCCGCGGCCGAGCTGCACCCGAGCACCGGCGAGCTCGACCTGCTCGGCGAGCGCATCGGCAAGGTCAACATCTTCGAGCTGCGCCCCCGCATCGGGTTCACCTCCGCCGCGATCGCCCAGCGCGTCCCGGCCGACGAGCTGGTGAAGGACGTCGTGGTGAGCGCCGGGTACGCCGTGGTGGGCCGGTGGCGTGAGGAGTACGACACCCTCGACACCGCCCGCGCGACCGAGCTGCTGGGCGCGCTGGGCATCGGGCAGCTGGCCGACCGCACCTTCGGCACGCTGTCGGAGGGCGAGCGCAAGCGGGCCCTGATCGCCCGGTCCCTGATGACCGACCCGGAGATGCTGCTGCTCGACGAGCCGGCCGCCGGCCTCGACCTCGGCGGCCGCGAGGACCTCGTCGCGCGGCTGTCCGCGCTGGCCCTCGACCCGGACGCGCCGGCGATGGTGCTCGTCACCCACCACGTGGAGGAGATCCCGCCGGGGTTCACCCACGCGTTGCTCCTCCGCGACGGTCACGCGGTCGTGTCCGGCCTCGTCGACGACGTCATCACCAGCGAAAACCTCTCGAAGACGTTCGACCAGGACCTGGTGCTCGAACGCTCCGGGGATCGCTTCTTCGCCCGCCGTCGCTAGGCTGTGCTTACCGAGCAGTAACCTGCTGGCACTTCGTCAATGAGGAGGATGGGCGTGGGAGAGTTCGTATCGCTGGAGGTCAAGGACGGCGTCGGGACGATCCGGCTCGACCGGCCCCCGGTCAACGCCCTGAACGCCCAGGTCACCGCCGAGCTCGCGGAGCTGGCCAAAGAGGTGTCCGAGCGTGACGACGTCCGCGCGGTCATCCTCTACGGCGGGGAGAAGACCTTCGCCGGCGGCGCGGACATCAAGGAGATGGCCACCCGCACCTACCCGCAGATCGCGAAGTTCGGCGCCACCCTCACCGGGACGCTCGCCGCGATCGCGAACATCCCGAAGCCGGTCGTCGCCGCCATCACCGGCTACGCCCTCGGCGGCGGCCTCGAACTGGCGCTGACCGCGGACCGCCGCGTCGCCGGCGACAACGTCAAGGTCGGCCAGCCGGAGATCCAGCTCGGCGTCATCCCCGGCGCGGGCGGCACCCAGCGCCTGGCCCGGCTGATCGGCCCGAGCAAGACCAAGGACATCGTCTACACCGGACGGTTCGTCAAGGCCGAAGAGGCGCTGCGGCTGGGGATCGTCGACGAGGTCGTCGCCCCGGACGACGTCTACGCGGCCGCGCACAAGTGGGCGTCCCAGTTCGCCAACGGCCCGGCCGTGGCGCTGCGCGCGGCGAAGGCGGCCATCGACGGCGGGCTCGACACCGACCTGGCGAACGGGCTCAAGCTCGAGTCGCACCTGTTCGCCGCGCTCTGGGCGACCGAAGACCAGCAGAACGGCATGAAGTCGTTCATCGAGAACGGCCCCGGCAAGGCCACTTTCGAAGGGAAATGACGCCTTGACCGACGTGAACGACCCGGCACCGCACCCGCACGCCACCGCGGAAGAGGTCCAGGCCGCCTGGGCCGACCCCAAGCTCGCGAACGTGCTGTACCACGACTGGGAAGCCGGCACCTACGACGAGAAGTGGTCCATCTCCTACGACGAGCGCTGCATCTCGTACGCGACGGACGTGTTCAACGCCGTCGCGGGTGATGACGGCCAGCCGTACCAGCACGCGATGGAGCTGGGCAGCGGCACCGGCTTCTTCCTGCTGAACCTGATGCAGGGCGGCGTCGCCAAGAAGGGCTCGGTCACCGACCTTTCGCCCGGCATGGTCCAGGTCGCGCTGCGCAACGCCGAGAGCCTCGGCCTCGACGTCGACGGCCGGGTCGCCGACGCCGAGCGGATCCCGTACGAGGACAACACGTTCGACCTGGTGGTCGGGCACGCGGTGCTGCACCACATCCCGGACGTCCAGGCGGCGTTCCGCGAGGTGCTGCGCGTGCTCAAGCCGGGCGGGCGGTTCGTGTTCGCCGGCGAGCCGACCAAGATCGGCGACACCTACGCCCGCAAGCTCGGCCAGCTCACCTGGTTCCTGACGACCAACGTGACGAAGCTGCCCGCGCTGAGCGGCTGGCGCCGGCCGCAGGAGGAGCTCGACGAGTCCTCGCGCGCGGCCGCGCTGGAAGCCGTGGTCGACATCCACACCTTCGACCCGTCGGAGCTGGAGTCGTGGGCCCGCGGCGCCGGCGCCCAGGACGTCCGCGCGGTCACCGAGGAGTTCGCCGCGGCGCTCGCCGGCTGGCCGATCCGGACGTTCGAAGCCGCGGTGCCGCAGGAGAAGCTGACCGTCCGCTGGCGGCTGTTCGCCTACAAGCTGTGGCTGCGGCTGTCCGCTGTGGACAAGAAGCTGCTGTCGAAGGTGCTGCCGCGCGAGCTGTTCTACAACGTGATGATCACCGGGACCAAGCGGCCGTCCTAAGTGCCCTACGCGTTCAGCCTCAACGACGTCGCCTACCTGCGCTCCGGCGCGGGTGAGGCGGCGCTCGCCGAGACTTCCGCACGGCCGCTGACCGACCGCATCGCCGACGTCGCCGCCGTGCGCCGCCTGGTCGGCGAGGAGCACGCCGCCGCCGTGCTGGAAACCGCCGTGTTGCGCCGGAAAGCCGTCGGCAAACTGTCCGGAGTGGACTGGCTGTTCACCACGGACGCGCTCCAGCAGGCGAGTGCGTCCCTCGTCGCGCGGCACCGGGCCCGGCGCTTGGCGGGCCTCGACGTCCACGACGTCACCTGCTCGGTCGGCGCGGACCTGGTCGAGATCGCCCGGGTGGCGCGGCGCGCGCTCGGGTCCGATGTGGACCCGGTGCGGCTGGCCATGGCCCGGCACAACGGCGTCACCGCGGGCGTCTCGTTCGGGCTCGTCCAAGCCGACGCGCTGAAGCCGGTCAGCCGGGACACCGTGGTCGTCGCCGATCCGGCTCGACGTGACGCGGCCGGGCGGCGGGCCTGGAAACCCGCGGACTTCACGCCGCCGCTCGACGGCCTGGTCGACGCGTACCCGGGGCGTCCGCTGTCGGTGAAGTGCGCGCCCGGCTTGGACTTCGCGATCGCGCCGTGGGCGGACGAGGTCGAGCTGGTGTCCCTCGACGGCCAGGTGCGCGAGTCCTGCCTGTGGCGTGGCCTGGGCACCGGCGTCACGCGGCGGGCGAGCGTGCTGCGCTCGGACGGGACGCAGTGGACGGTCACCGACGCCGAACCGGACGAGCTGCCCACGCGCGAGCCGGGGGAGTGGATCGTCGACCCGGACGGCGCGGTCGTGCGGGCCGGGCTGGTCCGGCACTACGCGGCGCGGCACGGGCTGTGGCAGCTGGACGAACGCATCGCGTACCTGACCGGTGACACACCGCCGCCGGGCGTGCGCGCGTTCCGCGTCCTGGAGCAGGGCCCGTACAGCGAAAAGTCCCTGAAGTCCGTCCTCAAGCGACACGACGTCGGCCGGCTGGAGATCCTGATCCGCGGCCTCGACGTCGACCCGGACGCGTTGCGCCGCAGGCTGAAACCACGCGGCTCGGCGGAAGCGTCGGTGGTTTTGACGCGGATCGGCCGCGCGCCGGTGGCGTTCGTGTGCCGCGCCGAGCGGGTCTAGGTGAACAGGAACCAACGAAGGGTGGAACTCCGGGTGAACGTGACGTAGGTTCCCCGAGTCGCCAAGTCTTCACTGGAGGGTCGCCGTGTCCGGAAAATGGTCAGGTCTCGTCAAGCTCGCCGCCGCCGCGGCGATCGGTGCCACCGTCGCTTCGGGGGCCACCGCGCTGGCCGGCTCGGACGACGCCACCGCCGCCCGCGCCAAGGAACCGGCCAACATCGGCCAGGTCAAGAACGACGTCAAGGCGTACTACGGCGACTACCTCGACGCCGCGGGCAAGCACCACTACTCCGACACGAGCAAGTTCGTGAAGGACACCAAGAACGTCGTCTCCGACGCGAAGCGCTACCTGCAGCAGCAGCTGGGCCGGGTGAAGAACCCGGCGATCGTGCTGGACGTCGACGACACCTCCGAGGTCACCTACGGCTGGGAGGCCGACAACGACTTCGGCTTCGACCCGGTCAAGCAGCAGCAAGCCATCGACAACGGCACCTTCGAGGTGAACAAGCCGGTGCTGGAGCTGACCAACTGGGCCGCCCAGCACGGCGTGAAGGTGTTCTTCCTGACCGGCCGCAACGAGCTGCAGGGCCCGCAGTCGCTCAAGAACCTCGCCAACGAGGGCTACCCGGCGCCGACGGCTGCGTTCTTCAAGCCGAAGGTGACCGCGCCGGACTACCTGCCGTGCGGCCTGACCTGCAACACCGTGCAGTACAAGTCGGGCACGCGGGCGCACATCGAGGCGACCGGCGCGAAGATCGTGCTGAACGTCGGTGACCAGTTCAGCGACCTCGAAGGCGGCCACGCCCTGCGGCCGATCAAGCTGCCGAACCCGATGTACTACCTGCCCTGAGCCGGAATAACCGCCGGGTCCCGGGTGCTGCTCCCAGTACACGACTTCGTCGAGGAGCTGACATGCCGGAGAAGAAGGTGCTGGTCCCGGGACCGGACCACCCGATCACCGTCGAGCCGACCAAGGCCCGCGTGGTGGTCAAGGCGGGCGGGCGCGTGGTGGCCGACAGCCGCAACGCGCTGACACTGCAGGAGTCGAACTACCCGGCGGCGCAGTACATCCCGCGCGCGGACGTCGACTTCAGCCTGCTGGAGCGGACCGACCACGAGACGTACTGCCCGTACAAGGGCGACAGCAACTACTACAGCCTGAACGCTGGTGACGTGAAGGTGGAAAACGCGATCTGGACGTACGAGAAGCCGTACGACGCGGTCGCGTCGATCAAGGACCACGTCGCGTTCTACCCGAACGTCGTGGACTCGATCGAGCTGATCGAGGACTGACCTGGACCTCGACCTGCTGCGGACGTTCCTCGCGGTCCACCGCGCGGGCTCGCTGACCGGCGCGGCACCGTCACTGGGCTTGTCCCAGCCGACGGTGACCGCGCAGGTCAGGGCCCTGGAGGCGGAGCTGGGCCGGCAGCTGTTCGTCCGCCGCGCGCGAGGCGTCACGCCGACGTCGGCGGCCGACGAACTCGCGGCCCGCATCGCCCCGCACGTCGACGCGCTGACCGACGTCGCCCTGGGCCCCGTTGATCGTTTCGCGGTGCCGGTACACCTGGCCGGACCGGCCGAGCTGACGACGGCCCGCGTCCTGCCCGCACTCGCGGACCTGGTTTCCGACGGTCTCAAGCTGCGGGTGAGCTTCGGCCTGGCCGACGACCTGCTGGCCGGGCTGGCGCAGCGCCGTTTCGACCTGGTCGTCTCGACGATCCGCCCCCGCGGCCGCGGTTTCGCGGCAACACCGTTGACGGACGAGGAGTTCGTCCTGGTCGGCCCACGCGGCTTCACCGGCGACCCGCGGACGGCGCCGTTGGTGGCGTACGCCGAGGACCTCCCGATCATCCGCCGCTACTGGCGCTCGGTGCTGGGCGTCCGGCCGCCGGCGGGGCCCGCGGTGGTGGTCCCGGACCTGCGCGGCGTGCTGACGTGCGTGCTCGCCGGCTTCGGCGTCAGCGTGCTGCCGCGGTACCTGTGCGCGGCCGAGCTGGCCTCGGGTGCGCTGGTCGCCCTGCTGGACCCGGCGGAACCGCCGATCAACACGCTGTTCGTGGTGACCAGAACCGAACCGTGCCGGGCGGGGCCCGCGGCGGTGCGGGACGCACTGCTCGCGGACGCCGCCCAGTGGTGACTCAGTGGTGTAGCCGCTTTCAAACGAGCCGTTGGGTAAATCCTGCCGAGACCAACCGGGCGTAGGCGTCGCGCACGTGATTGGGTACTGCTTGAGGAATGGCGAATCCCTTTTCGGCGTAAACCGTGATTCGCTGGGTGTCACCGACGAGCATGGCGATCACGCGGTCGACATCTCCGATGCCGGCGATGTATTCGTCGAGCGGGAGGGCGAGGGATGCGCAGGTGACGGCGACTTCCGGCCAGAGCTTCCGGCAAGTCGCGTAGGCGCGTCGTTGCTGATAGGGCCTGGAGATCAGGGTGACGGACTTGACTTCGGTGCCGTGGTCCGCCAGTACCTGCCGCGTGAAGGTGATGTTCTCTCCGGTGTTTCGCGCGTTGGGCTCGACGAGCACGGCTTGCGCCGGTACTCCGAGTTCGATGGCGCGTTCCCGGTAGTGAACGGCTTCACCGCGGGGGAAATTTTCGATCGTGGTCGGGGCATTCGCGCCGGTGAAGACGATCACGGGGAACAACTCGGCTTTGAAGAGCCCGGCCGCGCAGTCGGCGACGCCGAGGTCGTGGCTTCCGAGTCCGATACCGACGTCCGTGGGGTGTCGTTCGTGGTGCATGTCGTGGAAGTCCCAGAGCGTCTCCACGTCCGCGCGAAGCGCGTCAGGCAGAGACGCGGTGTGCTCGGGCACGGCTTCTCCGTCAGTCGGGGATCTTGAACGTATAGGACCACGAAACCGGCTGGCGGCATGCACTCCGCGGGCGAACTTCGGGAAGTCGAACGGCTGACCGAGAAACCGGAATGGAAGGCGGAATACGGACGGGAGGGATGGAGCTGATGAGCTTCACGCTGCCGGGCGGGGCCCGCGGCGGTGCGGGACGCACTGCTCGCGGACGCCGCCCGGTGGTGACTCAGCTGGTGACTCAGTGGTGACTCAGCCCGTGTAGCCCGCGAAGATCTTCGCGAACTCGTACTTCGCCTGCGGCACGTTCGTGCACTTGTACAGCGCGCCGGTGCACGCGTTCGCGTCGCGGCCGGCTTCCCAGAACGACAGCATGCCCAGGTGGACCGTCTTGGCGAAGGCGACCAGCGCCTTGGCGTCCTTCTGGTAGAAGATCTCGTTCTGCGAGTCGTTGACGCCGATCATCGGGGTGACGCCGACCTTCTTCCACGCCGCCGCGTCGCTCAGGCCGTACAGTGACTTCAGCTGCGCCTGCGTGGCCTTCGCCGCGGAGATCGCCTTCGCGCCCTGGTCGCCCGCGCCCTGGTAGTAGTCCATGGCCATGATGTTGACCAGGTCCAGGTTCACCCCGGCGTCCTTGGCGGCCTTGACGACGTTGAGACCGTTCGCGTCGAGGCCGCTGGGCAGCACCGGCAGGGTCAGCGAGATCTTCAGGCCCGGGTTGTTGGTCTGCAACGTCTTCAGCGCCTGCGAGCGGCGTGTGATCGACGCCGGGTCGGCGACGGCCGCGCCCTCGACGTCGATGTCGACGTACTTCAGGCCGTACGCCTTGACGACCGCGTCGTACTCGGCCGCGACCTGGGCGGACGTGGTGCACGCCTGGGCCAGCTCGATGCCGGACGCGCCGCCGAAGGAGATCTTGACGTCGCCGCCGGCGTTGCGGATCTTGGTGATCTCGTCCTTCTGCCAGGCCGTGCGCGGGTCGTACGCGCCGAACCAGCTGGCCTTGCAGCCGTAGGAGTTGACGAAGGCGAGCGTGAAGCCCTTGACGCCGCTCGCGGCCGACATCGCCGAGAGGCTGGGCGTCGGCCACGCGCCCATGTCGACGTAGGGGCCGACCGGGATCGGCGAGCCGGCCGCGGCGCCGGCGGGTGCCGCGAACCCGGTGGCCAGGACGGCCAGACCGCCCAAGGCGGCCAGGAGGGGACGGAGACGGGGGAGACGCATGGGGAGACCTCCACGACAAGCAGCGCGGCGGCGGGAATTCCGGACCTAATTGGTATAGACCATTAATGTGGTCCGGACCATAGGCCGTTCGGGGGCATGACGGCGGGTGACGAGCGGAACCGGCCCCCACGACCGGTTCCGCCCGTTCTCACGCCGTCGCGCGCCGGCGTCCCCGGTCCAGCCACCACTGGGCGATCAGGAACGGGATCACCCAGCCGGTCCACGTCGTGAGCCCGGCGATCGCCTGGCCCAGCGCCAGTTCGCTGCCGCCGAACGTCGTGTCCAGCTGCCCGGGGAGCACAACCGACCAGACGATCGCCCAGATCCGGTTGCTGATGATCGACATGCACAGCACGAAGCTGCGGATCATCCAGCGGCGGTGGTCGCCGAAGCGCCGGGCCCGCGCCATCCGGTGGCCCTGCACGGTGCAGCCGAACCAGAGCGTCGCCAGCAGCACGTTCGACACCGCGCCGACTGGCCCGAACGGCGCGGCGACCGCGATGGCGAGCCCGGCGATCGACGCCGGGATGGCACCCGCGAAGACGTACACGCGGCCGGTGCGGCGGTGCACGGCCGGGTGCTTCTGCCGCAGCCACGGCCAGATCTGCAGCGAGCAGGTCACCATCGCGATGGTCGCGAAGCCGATGTGCGTGACCAGCACGGGGTAGTACCAGCCGACGCCGTCCGGGGCGGGGATCCGCGACTCCGCCGGGTCCAGCCCGAGGTAGGGCGGCAGCGAGTACACCAGGAACACCGTGACGATCAGGCCCAGCGGGAACACCCACGGCCGGCGCCACCACGGCGTGGCGCGCCGGGTCCCGCTCGGGCTCGCCGGTTTCTCTGTCGTGGTCATGCCGTCCCCCTGTCTTTTACGCTGTATCGGCACCGTATGGACCAGCGCGAAGACCTGGCAATCCATGCTGCCGAGAATGGGTGAGTACCCTGGAAGTGTTCTAGCCGCCAGGGTGAAGTGTTCTAGTACGGATCGAGGGGTGTTCGTGGCCGAGCAGGCGCCGTACCTGCGGATCGCGGCGGACCTGCGGCGCCGGATCACCGCCGGTGAGCTGCGGCCCGGCGAGCGGGTGCCGTCGACCCGGTCGCTGGTGCGCGAGTGGGGCGTGGCGATGGCGACCGCGGCGAAGGCGCTGACCGTGCTGGGCGAGCAGGGCTGGGTGCGCGCGGTGCCGGGCAGCGGCACGGTGGTGAGCGACCGGACCCCGCAGAAGCCGCCGCTGGGCCGGGCGCGGCTCGTCCGGGCGGCCATCGCGCTGGCGGACGCCGAGGGCCGCGGGGCGCTGTCGATGCGCCGGCTCGCGGCCGAGCTCGGCGTCGGCCCGATGGCGCTGTACCGGCACGTCCCGGACAAGGAGGAGCTGGTCCGGCTGATGGCCGACACCGCGCTCGGCGCCGAGGAGCTGCCCGAGCCGGGCCCGGCGCGGTGGCGGCCGCGGCTGGAGCTGGCCGCGCGGACGCAGTGGCGGGCCTACCGGCGGCACCCGTGGCTCGCGCCGGTGATGCTGAACTCGCTGGTGCGGCCGCCGGTGGTGCCGAGCGGGCTGCGGCTGGTCGACTGGATGCTGCGGGCGCTGGCCGGCACCGGGCTGCACCGGCGGACGAAGCTGCAGGTGATCATGACGCTCAACGGCTGGGTCGGCGGCCTCGCGGTGAGCCACGCCATCGAGGTCGAAACCGAGCAGGACACCGGCATCACCGGCTCCCAGCGGCTGGAAGCCGAGATGGCGGCGCTGGCCGGGCACCTCGAGTCGGGCCGGTTCCCGGCACTCGCGGACACGATCACCGGGCTGGCCGACGTCGACCTCGACGAGGCGTTCGAGTTCGGCCTGCGGGTGCAGCTCGACGGAATCGCCGTGCTGCTGCAGGAGTCCTAGACTCGTCGTGGTGCGGCTCACCACGGAACGGCTCACGTTGCACGCGTGGTCCGAACCCTTCTGCGACGACCTGTTCGCGCTGGCCCAGGTGCCCGAGACGGTCCGGTACGTCGGTACCGGCGAGCCGTGGACCCGCGAGTACACCCTCGCCAAGCACCGCGCGACGCTCGAGCACTGGGCCGAGCACGGCTTCGGCTGGTTCGCGGTGTCGGCGGCGCCGGGCTCGTTCGACGGCGTGGTGTCGGTGGTGTGCCGCGACAACATCGAGTCGGGCCTCGGCCACCCCCCGCGGTGGAGCTGGGCTGGTGGATCGCCCAGCCTTGCTGGGGCCGGGGTTACGCGACCGAAGCGACGACGGCCGTGCGTGACCACCTCTTCGTGTCCGGTTTCGCGGACCGGCTGCTGGCGATCTACGAACCGGCGAACGCGGCGTCGGGCCGGGTGGTGGCGAAGCTCGGGTTCGCGCCGCACAGCACGTTCCTGGTCGCCGGCCGACGGCAGCAGCGGGCGGTGCTGCACCGCCCGCGCTGACCCGTCTTACGCGGTCGCCGGGACCGGGATGTCGCCCACCCAGCGGTGGATCGCTTCGGCCAGGCCGGTGTCGTCCGAGCCGGTCGTCAGCCAGGCGACGTGGCCGTCCGGGCGCAGCAGCAGCGCGCCGACGTCCGAAGTGGACCGTGCGGCGGCCACGTCGATTCCCGGGGCCCACGCGGCGAAGGCGCGCTCGGGAGTCAGGTCGAGGAGCACCGGACGGCCGGGGTGCAGCAGTGCGGCGAGGTGGGTCACGTCGCCCCGCAGGGGGAGGTCCGGGGCGAGGCGGCCGAGCCACGGGTGCCCGGGCGGCTCGTAGCGGGCGTCGAGGCCGGTGATGATCTCGGCCAGCGCGAGCTTGCCCGCGGGGTGCGTGGCGACGCGGCGCATCAGGTCGGCCAGGGGTTCCGCCGCCGCGGCCTCCGAGAGCGCGACCTGCGCGCGGGTGTTGGCCAGGATGTGTTCACCCGCCGCGTGCCGCTCGACGTGGTAGGTGTCGAGCAGGCCCTCGGGCGCGGTCCCGCGCACCGTCGCGGCGAGCTTCCAGCCGAGGTTGAACGCGTCGTCGAGCGCGACGTTGACGCCGATCGCGCCGGCCGGCGGGTGGATGTGCGCGGCGTCGCCGGCCAGCAGGACCCGGCCTTCGCGGTAGCGCTCGGCCAGCCGGGCCGCGTCGCCGAACCTCGTCAGCCAGCGTGGTTCACGCAGCTCGACGTGCCGGCCGAGCACGTCGTCCACTTGGGACTGGAGCCGGTCGAGCGTGACGGGCGTGTCCTTGTCGGCGGGCGGGTCGTCCTCCCGGACGATGATCCGGACGTACCCCGGCCGCGGGATGACGAACAGCGTCCGGCCGTCCGGGCCGGCCGAAACCCCGTACGGCAGTTCGCATTCGACGTCGCCGAGCAGCGCGAACCACCGCGCGTCGACGCCGGGGAAGCCGATCCCGGCCCGCTTGCGCACGGTGCTGCGCCCGCCGTCGCAGCCGGCGAGGTACCGCGCCCGGACGGTCAGTCCATTGTGGATCTCCGCGGTGACGCCGGCCGCGTCCTGCGTGAAGCTCCGCAGTTCGTGGCCGCGCAACAGTTCCGCGCCGAGGTCGAGCGCGCGGGCTTCCAGGACCTCCTCGACGCGGGTCTGCGGGATGCCGAGGGAGAACGGGTGGTCGGTGGTGGCGCCGTCGAGCAGGAGCGGTTCGGGCATGCCGGTCGCCGGCGCGTGCGGCACCTGGTGTCCCTCGGCGACCAGGCCTTCGGCCAGCCCGCGCCGCGCCAGCAGGTCCAGCGACCGCGAGTTCAGGTTGAAGCCGCGGCAGTACGGCGGCTTTCCCGGCAGCCGTTCGACGACGGTGGTGCGCACGCCGGCCAGCGCGAGCTCCGCGGCGAGCAGCAGGCCGGCGGGTCCGGCGCCGGCGACGAGGACGTCGGTTTCGAGATCGGGCACGGTCTTCCCCTCAGGAGGTTTCGGGCCAGGGCAGGGAGCCACTGCGGATTTCGGCGGCCGTGCGGCGCGCCCAGTCGAGCTCCGCCTGCCACGCGTGCCGGACGTACTCGACCTCGATCATGAACAGCCGCGGCGCGCCCCGGCCGACCGTGTCCGCCAACGCCGTCTCCGCGCCTTCGACGCGGGCGGCGAGGTGGCGGGCGCGTTCTTCCAGCGCGTCGGCGGCGCGCTCGGGCCCGAGCGCGCCGAGGTAGCTGACCGCCGCGACGAACTTCGGGTACTCGTCGACGGGCACGCGCACGAGCTCGTCCAGCCAGGCGACGAACTCCTGCCGGCCGAGCTCGGTGTGCGTGTAGACGGTCCGCTCCGGCCGGTTGCCCTCCCGGACCGTCTCGACGGGCTCGATCCAGCGGTGCTTGGCCAGGGACTCCACGGTGTCGTAGAGCGACCCGGGGTTGATCTTGAAACTGGAGTCCTTGTGCCGTTCGCGCAGCGTGGACGCCATTTCGTACGGGTGCATCGGGCGTTCCAGCAGCAGGCCCAGCAGGGCGAGCGCCAGGGTGTTGCGGATCTTGCGAGCTGCCATGGTCTTCAGTCGCTCCCTATTAGTCGGTTCCGACTATACGGGTGCGGTCAAGCCAGTCAGCGTGCCAGGGACGCATGAAGGCGGCGCAGGCCGGTGCACCGCGGCTGACGTCAGCGCACGTCGAGCGCCGTCACCCCGGAGACGTAGCGGCCGCCCTTGACGTCGCCGAGCGGGACGAGCCGCGGCAGCGCGAGCGCGGCGCCGTCCTCCGCAGTGGACAGCAGCAGCGGACGGCCGCCCGTGGACTCTTCCGCGAGCGTGACCGCGGCGCCGTACCCGTCGTCGCCGACCGCGATCACGGCCGTGTCCGGCCGCGGCAGCACGCCGGCGACCAGCAGGACCAGCCGCAGCGACGGCCCGGTCTCGGTGTGCGTCTGCTGGCCGGCGCCCGAGGCGAACGTCGCCGTCACGGTGCGGGACGGCAGCAGCTTCAGCAGCGACGGCGGCAGCGTGACGGACCGGTGCGCGGACGTGATCCGCACTGCCCGTTCGGCCGCCGCGGCGTTCGACACGGCGATCCGCACCGACCGGACGTCGTCGACGCGGCGGCTGCGGTCCCGGTCGCCGGGCACGACCAGGTCGGTCTCGCGGCCGGTGGTGAGAACGGCGGGGTGGTTGCCGAACGCCGGGTCCAGCTCGGCCAGCGCGAAGGTGACCGAGCGGTGCGCGGCGCCGGTGACGGTCACCGTCACCCGCAGCGCGGTGTTCTTCCCCGGCGGCAGAACCGGCGTCGCGGCGGCGACCACCTTGGTCAGGTCGACGCCGGTGACCCGCGGATACGTCGTTTCGCCCAGGGCCTTCAGCTGCGAAGCGGTGTAGGACGCCGGAGTCGTGACCGCACCTTCGACGGTGAGCGTCCGGGTCGACGCCCCGGCGGCGGTCGTCGTGCCGGCGAGCAGCACGGTCGTCAGGGCGAGCACACGGAACAGCATCCGACCTCCAGAAGCCGCAAATGCGGAGCGAATACCGCACTTTAACCGTTTTTGAGCCAAGTTTCCGAGATTGCGAGGATCGCTAGGGTGGCCGCATGACGGGGGAGCTGAAGCGCGCCCGGCTGGGGGTTTCGGTCGTGTTCGCGGTCTGCGGCGCGGCGTTCGCGACCTGGCTGGCGCGGGTGCCGGCGGTGCAGGCGCAGCTGGGGCTGAGCACCGGGCAGCTGGCGACGGGCTTGTTCGGGCTGGCCGCCGGGTCGGTGCTCGCGCTGCTCGGCGCCGGGGCGCTGCTCGCCCGGATCGGCAGCCGCGCGGCCGTCGTGCTCGGCGCCGTCGTGCTGTGCGCCGGTCTGCCGCTGGTCTCGTTCGCCTGGTCCGCGCCCGTGTTCGTCGCCGCGCTGGTGGTGCTCGGCGTCGGCAACAGCCTGCTCGACGTCGCGATGAACGCGCACGCGGCCTGCGTCGAGGACGGTTACGGCCGCCCGATCTTCGCCGGCTTCCACGCCTTCTGGAACATCGGCGGCCTCGCGGGCTCCGGCGTCGACGCGCTGATGGAGGCCACCCACGTCCTGGTGTCGGTGCACTTCCCGATCGCCGGCGCGGTGCTGCTCGCGCTCGCCCTGTGGGCGGCCCGCACGCGCTTCCTCACCGGCGCCGACCGCGGCCAGGGCGAGGCGGCGTTCGCGTGGCCGGGCCGCGCGCTGGTGCCGCTCGGCGTGATCGCGTTCTGCGGGTTCGTCGCCGAGGGCGCGGTCAACAGCTGGAGCGCGGTGTACCTGGCCGACGTCACCGGCGCGACGCCCGCACTCGCGTCGCTCGGCTACTTCGCCTTCTCGACGACGATGATCGCGATCCGCCTCGTCGCCGACCGGGTCGTGGCCCGGACGGGCGCGGTGCGGTTCGCGCGTGCAGCGACCGTGGTCGCGGTGCTGGGGTTCGTCGTGGTCCTGCTCGCGCCGTGGCCGGTGGCGGTGATCCTGGGATTCGCGGTGGTCGGGCTCGGCGTGGCCGGGATCGTGCCGATCGCGTGGAGCGTGGCGAGCCGCAAGCAGGCGGACAAGCCGGGCCAGGCGGTGGCCGCCGTCGCCGCCTGCGGTTACCTGGGGTTCCTGGTCGAGCCGGTGCTGGTCGGCGCGCTGGCGACGCGGGTCGGGTTGCACTGGGCGTTGTCGTCGGCGGTCGTGGTGACGCTCGGGATCTTCGCGCTGGCGCCGTCACTGCGGGAAGCCAGCCGCCGCAGCCCTTCGGCCGACGGGGTACCGGGCGCCGCGGTGTAGACGAGCAGCCGGTGCTCGTGGCCCGGCACCGCGAGGATCTCGCAGTCGAGCTCCAGCGCGCCGGCCACCGGGTGGACGGTCCGCTTGGTCAGCGTCCGCTGCACCGCGACCTCCCGCTCGGCCCACAGCCGGGCGAACTCCGGGCTCGTTCCCCGCAGTTCGTCCACGAGCGACCGGACCGCCGGATCGGCCGGGTACCGGCCGCCCGCGCGCAGGTCCGCGACGCACAGCCGGGCCAGGTCCAGCCGGTTGCCGGTGATCGTGTCGCCGGTGTCGAACAGCCGGCGCAGCCGGTTGCGACGCCGCGCCGGCCAGCCGGCCGGGTCGCCGATCAGCGCGACGAGCATCCGGTTCCAGGCGACCATGTCGAAACCGGCGTCGATCACCATCGCGGGCACGTCGTCGAGGCGCTCGAGCAGCCGCAGGACGTTGGCGGGCACTGCGCGCGGCGGGGTCACCGGCACCGGGTGGGCCAGCCGCCGCAGGTAGGCGTGCTCGTCGCCGGTCAGCCGCAGCGCCCGCCCGAGCGCGGCGAGGACCTGCTCCGACGGCCGCGGCCCGCGGCCCTGCTCGAGCCGCACGTAGTAGTCGACGGAGATCCCGGCCAGCAGCGCGACTTCCGCGCGCCGCAACCCGGGCGTCTGGCGTCGCGGGCCGGGCACGAGCCCGACGTCGCCCGGCTGCAGCCGCGCGCGGCGGCTGCGCAGGAAACCGCTCAGTTCCACGCTGTCCACCGTGCCATCATCACCCCGGCCCGGGGTGGTACCGGCGGGCCTACCCCGGTCACCCGGATCGGGACGAGCCTGGACGCATGACGATTCTGGTGACCGGAGCCCGCGGGAACGTCGCCCGCGCGCTGGTGGGACAGCTGCTCGACGCGGGGCAGGATGTCCGCGCGGCCGGCCGCGATCCGAGCCGCGCCCGGCTGCCCGACGGCGTCGAGGTGGTTGCGGCCGACCTGGCCCGGCCCGAGAGCTGGGACGCGGCGCTGAACGGCGTCACGAAGGTGTTCCTCTACGCCGGGACGGCCGGGCTCGGCGGGTTCCTCTCCCACGCGGGTGGCCTGGCGCAGGTGGTCCTGCTGTCCGCGGCGGGCGCCGACCCGGCGTCGGACGACGCCATCACCCGCGCCCACGGCGAAGCCGAGCAGGCGGTGCGCGACGCGGGAGTCCCGTGGACGTTCCTGCGTCCGGGCGGGTTCGCGGCCAACCGGCTGCTGTGGACCGAGCCGATCCGGACGGCCGGCGTGGTGCGCGACCCGTTCCCGGGCTCGCACTCGGCGCTGATCCACGAGGCGGACATCGCCGCCGTCGCCGCGTGCGCGCTGACGGCGTCCGGGCACCTCGGCGCCGAGCACACGCTGACCGGACCCGAGTCGCTGACGGTGCGGCGCCAGGCCGAGCTGATCGGTCTCGCCACCGGCCGTCCGGTGCGCGTCGAAGTCCAGGACCTCGACGACTACCGCCGTGAGCTGACGACGGCGTTCGAGGCCCGGGGGCTGGGCGCGGTCGGTTCGGCGGACGTCGTCGAAGCGCGGATCCGGCGGCTGGCGGCACTGGTGGACCGGCCCCAGCCGACGACGGAGACGGTCCAGGACGTGACCGGCCGCCCGGCGCGTGGCTTCGCGGAATGGGCCGCGGACCACGCCGCCGATTTCGGCTGACCGCTCAGGCTTCGTGCTCGCGCAGCAGCCGGCGGACGGCTTTCCGGTCACCCTCGATCGTGACGCGGCCGTCGGCGAGCGCGGCGTCGAGGTCACCGGGCTTTTCGAGCAGCGCGTTGAGGGTGTGCGGGTCGGTCCGGACGACGGCGTCTGGACCGTTCGGCTCGCCTGGCTCGACGGTCAGCCGCCCGGGTTCGGTGCGGACCGTCCACACGCGACTGTCCAGTTCGACGCGGTAGCAGGCCTTCCCGCGCGGGCGCGCGGAGCCGCGGAGGAACAGCAGCACCGACGTCGCGCCGAGCGTCGCATCCCGGGGGAGCGGGACTTGCGCGGCCCACGCGCCCAGCGCGAGCACGATCGGCTCCAGCTCACGGCCCCACGCCGTCAGCTCGTAGACGGTCGAACCGGCGGGCGGCGGCAGCGTCCGGCGGGTCACGACGCCCCGGCCTTCAAGCTCGCGAAGCCGGTCGGTGACCAGGTTGGAGCTGGCACCCGGCAGCGCGCGGCGGACGTCGGAAAACCGTTGCGGCCCCAGGAGAAGCTCACGCACGACGAGCAACGCCCACCGCTCTCCGACGACGTCGAGCGCGCGGGCGGTGGCGCACGCGTCTCCGTAGCTGCGACTGGTCGGCATGACGCTAATTTACAACCTTGAGGTTGTTTTTAACAACTACCGTGGCCTACGGTGAGGCTCTGGACGTCGAACGGAAGGAACCGGTCATGGCCTCTCCGGTCGTGCACTTCGAGATCATCGGCACCGACCCGGCCCGGCTGCGCGGGTACTACGGCGAGCTGTTCGGCTGGGAGTTCGACACGTCGGGCCCGGTGTCGGACCAGGTGTCGGAGCCGGGCGAGTACGGCTTCGTGGAAACGGACGGCATCCCCGGGGGCGTCGGCGGCGGCGCGTCCTTCGCGCGGCAGACGGTGTTCTACGTGGGTGTCCCGGACGTCGCGGCGGCGCTGGAGCAGGCCGAACGCCTGGGCGGCACGCGCCGCATGGGCCCGGACCGCGCGCCGGGCCGCGACCTGGTGGTCGCCCACTTCACCGACCCGGAAGGCAACCTGATCGGCCTCGCCGGCCCGGCTTGACGAGCGCTCAGTGCTCCTCGGCCGTGCCCTGGACGTCGGCGCGGCACGCCTCCAGGAACCGTTCGCCCGCTTCGCTGATCCCGGTCAGCACCCGGTCGAGGCTTTCCTTGCGCACCACCGGTTCCTCGGTATCCAGTTCGGCGAGGACGGCGTTCACGCCACCGCGGGCGGCCTTCCACAGTTCCTTGCCGCGCCGGCGTGGCTCGTCGGTGCCGAAGAGTTCCACCTGGTTGTAGGCCTTGCGAAGCTCGCCGCGGCGTTCGCGCCACCTGTCCTCGATCACGTCCCGGTTTTTCAGCAGCTCCGGGAACTCCGCCCGGATCAGCTGGAACGCTTCCTCGCTCGCCGTCGAGAGGCCGGCGTACGCCTTGACGCGCTCGTCGCGCAGCCAGGTGGCGCGGTCCGCCGCGCGCTTCAGCGCTTCGGTCCGCTGGGTCGCCTTCAGCTTGCGACCCTCCACGAACGTCGTGGTCAGCAGGGTCAGCACCACCCCGCCGAGCGTCGCGCCCACGGTGATCAGCTGCGTGGTCGTCCCCGAGTCCATGCCGGGATCATCCCAGGACGTCGTAAACCGCCTGGACGTACGTGCCGCTGCGGTCGGAACCGATGATGCCCGGGCCCATCCGGTTCATCATGTACGAGATCGTCAGCCGCCGGTCGAGGTCCATGATGATCATCGAACCGCCCCAGCCGCCCCAGAAGCAGATGCGGCCGTCCGGGATCCACGGCACCGCCTCCCGCAGCGGCAGCCCGTAGCCGATGCCCCAGCGCAACGGGACGCCGAGCCCGAGGTCGACGCCGTTGGCCTGCTCCTCGAAGATCACGTCGATCGTGTCCGGGCCGAGCAGGCGGACGCCGTCGACCGTGCCGCCGCGGGCCAGCGCCGACAGCATCCGCGCGACCGACCGCGCGTTGCCGTGCCCGTTCACCGCGCCCAGGTCCGCGCGGCGCCACGCCGGCGTGTTCGCGACGTTCGCGTCGATGACCGGCCCGGTCAGCGTCTTGACGATCACGTTGTCCGCGCCCAGCGCCACGAGGTCGAACTCCGCGGGCGGCGGCGGGACGACGTCCGCGATCCGGCCCCAGTCCGCTTCGGCGGCCCCGATCTGGAAGTCGGCCCCCAGCGGCCCGGCGATCTCCTCGGCGACGAACGCCTTCAGGGGCTTCCCGCTCACCCGGCGGACGACCTCGCCGACCAGGTGCCCGAAGTTCGCCGCGTGGTAGCCCGAAGCCGTCCCGGGCGTCCACCACGGCGCCTGCGTGGCCATCCGGGCGGTCGACGTCGCCAGGTCGTAGAGGTCCTCGACCGTCGCGGGCTGCTCCAGGCCGGAGACGCCGGAGGTGTGCGACAGCAGGTGCCGGACCTCGACGTTCTCCTTGCCGTTGGCCGCGAACTCCGGCCAGTACCGCGCGACCGGCGCGTGGACGTCGAGGTCGCCGCGGTCGGCGAGCATCAGCGCGGCCAGGCTGGTCACGGTCTTCGTCGTCGACCACACGTTGGTGATGGTGTGCTCGTCCCAGGTCAGAGTGCGCGCCTGGTCGCGGAAGCCGCCCCAGAGGTCGACGACGACGTCGCCGTCGAGGTCGACGACGAGGGACGCGCCCAGTTCGTCACCGGAGTCGACGTTCTTCTCGAGCGCGGCGCGGACGTCGTCGAAGCGGGCGTCGTGCGTTCCGTGGATGTCGGTCATGCGAGCTACGGTAAAACCTGACATCGATGTCAGGGGCAAGGATGAATGTCGTGCGTCATCCCGGATCGAGGTCCCGCGCCCGGTCGACGGCCACCATGTTCTCCTCCGCCCAGTCCCGCAGCGCGGCGAGCGGCACTTCGAGCGACCGGCCCAGGTCCGTCAGCCGGTAGTGCACCTTCGGCGGCACCGTCGCCTCCACCCGGCGCGCGACCAGGCCGTCGCGCGTCAGGCTCTGCAGAGTCACCGACAGCATCTTCTGCGAGACGCCCGGCATCCGCCGTTGCAGCTCGGCGAACCGCACTTCGTCCGGCTCGGCCTCGGCCAGCACCTTGACCGCCATCGACGTCCACTTCGTGCCGATCCGGTCCAGCAGCCGGCGCGTCGGGCACTTCGGGTCGAAGAGGTCGCCTCGGCCGGAGGGGGTCACCTGGAGCTCACCACCTGTCGTGAAAGTGCCTTCTTGGCTCTTCGGAAGCTGTTACCTACCGTTTGGTGGTAACCAATGGTAACTGCTGAGGAGACAGCGTGCGCGAGTACCGGGTCGAAGCGAACGGCATCGAGATCAACGTCGCCGACGCCGGGGAAGGGCCCGCGGTCCTGCTGCTGCACGGCTTCCCGCACACCTGGCGGCTCTGGTCACAGGTCATCCCGCACCTGGCTCGCGACCACCGCGTCCTCGCGCCGGACCTGCGTGGTCTCGGCGCGACCACGCGCGCCGACGGCGGCTACGACGCCGGAAACCTCGCCCTGGACGCCGAAGCCCTCCTCGACGCGCTGGGCGAGCCGACGGCGGCGGTCGTCGGCATCGACGCGGGCACCCCGCCCGCGTTCCTGCTCGCGCTGCGACGCCCCGAGCGCGTCCGGCGGCTCGTCCTGATGGAGTCGCTGCTGGGCCGGCTGCCCGGCGCCGAAGCCTTCCTCGCCGGCGGCCCGCCGTGGTGGTTCGGCTTCCACGCCGTGCCCGGCCTCGCCGAGACGGTCCTGGCCGGCCACGAAGCGGACTACATCGGCTGGTTCCTCGATGCCGGCACGCGAGGCCGTGGAGTACCACCGGAGATCCGCGAGCACTTCGTCGCCGCGTACACCGGGCGGGAGTCACTGCGGTGCGCGTTCGAGCACTACCGCGCCATGCCCGCGAGTGCCGCGCAGATCGCGGAAGCCGGCCGTCTCACGATGCCGACGCTGGCGATCGGCGCCCACCCGGTCGGTGACACCCTCGCGAACCAGTTGCGGCCGATCGCCGACGACCTCACGGCGCACCTCGTCGAGGACTGCGGGCACATCGTTCCGCTGGACCGCCCGGACGTCCTGGTGCCGTTGCTGACTTCTTTCCTTGACCTCGACCTTGCTGGAGCTTCAAGACTGGCGCCATGACGATCTGGATCTGCGGAACCTGCGGGGTCGAGCACCCCGACACCGAACAACCCCCGGCCGGCGCGTGCGCGATCTGCGCGGACGAACGGCAATGGGTGCCCGCCTCCGGGCAGGTGTGGACCACGCTGGAGAAACTCGCGGCCGACAGCCGCGAAATCGTGCACCACGAACTGGTACCGGGCCTGCACCGGTTCAACCGCGAACCGCCGTTCGGCATCGGCCAGTGGACGCACCTGGCGCGGACGTCCGGAGGCAACCTGCTGTGGGACCCGCCGAACCACCTCGACCCGGCCCTGGTCGCGAAGATCGAGGAGCTGGGCGGGGCCGCGGTGATCGTGGCCAGCCACCCGCACATGTACGGCTCGCAGGTCAGCTGGAGCCACCGCCTCGGGCGCGTCCCGGTGCTGGTGCACGCCGCCGACCGGCGGTGGGTGCGGCGCGAGGACCCGGTGCTGCGGGAGTGGTCCGGCACCGAGCGGGTCCTGCCCGGCGTGACGCTCGTCGAGGCGGGCGGCCACTTCCCCGGCGCCGCCGTGGCCCACGTCGGCACCGACACCGGCGGCGTGCTGCTGACCGGCGACACGATCGTGCCCGTCGTGGACGCGGGCTGGGTGACGTTCATGCGCAGCTACCCGAACAAGATCCCGCTTTCCGCGGCGCTGGTGCGGCGGATCGTCGACCGGCTCGAGCCGTACGAGTTCGATCGGCTGTACGGCCTGCTGGGCGGGACGGTGCTCGGCGACGCGAAGGGCGCGGTGCGCCGGTCTGCGGAGCGCTACATCGGCTGGGTGAGTGGCGCGAACGACCACCTCGGCTGAACGGGAATCGCGCACCCGAAAGAAGTATTTCCTCGCCCCCTTCAATTTATAGCCGACCCCGGGGCTTGCGGCAAGGCCGGGGTGATGCCGCAGAATGGCCCGCCGTAGGCCGTGAACAGGGGAAATGGGGATTCTTAAGTGCGTGTTTTGCTGACGACGTGGGGATCGCGCGGGGACGTCGAACCGCTGGTGGGACTCGCGGTGGCGTTGCGGGAACTGGGGGCGGAGGCGCTGGTCGCGGCGCCGCCGGACGACGATTTCGTGGCGCTGCTGGAGCGGGCCGGGGTCCCGCTGGTGCCGCTCGGCCCGACGGTGCATTCGGTGGTCGCCAACCCGAAACCACCGACCGGGGCGGACGCGTTCAAGCTCGCTCCCGCGCTGGTCGCCGCGCGGTTCGAAACGCTCGGCGCGGTGGCCGGGGAATGTGACGTGCTGCTGGCGACCGGCCTGTTGCCGGCCGGCGCCCGGGACGTGGCCGAAAAGCGGGGAATTCCGTACGTGTACGCGTGTTTCCACATCTTCGGGCTGCCGTCGCGGCAGTTCGCGCCGGGGATGCGGCCGGGAACGCCGTCGCCCGAGGAGGAGACCGACCTCGAGGTGCGGTGGGCGCAGGACGCCGAGCGGGTGAACGCGCTGTACGGCCCGGAGCTGAACAGCCGGCGGGCGGCGATCGGCCTGCCGCCGGTGGACAACGTCCGCGACCACGTGTTCACCGACCGGCCGTGGCTGGCGGCGGACCCGGCGCTGTGCCCGTCCGAGGGCATGACGAACCTCGACCTGGTGCAGTCCGGCGCGTGGATCCTGCCCGATGACCGGCCGCTGCCGGCGGACCTGGAGGCGTTCCTGGACGCCGGCGAACCGCCGGTCTACGTGGGCTTCGGCAGCATGGCCGCGTACGCCCCGGAGGGCATCGCCCGCGAAGCCACCGAAGCGGCCCGCGCCCAGGGCCGCCGGGTGGTCCTGGGCCGCGGCTGGGCCGGCCTGACCGCGATCGACGACGCCGAGGACTGCTTCGTCATCGGGGAGGTCAACCAGCAGGCGCTGTTCCGCAGGGTGGCCGCGGTCGTCCACCACGGCGGCGCGGGCACCACGACCACAGCCGCCCGGGCGGGCGCGCCCCAGGTGGTGGTGCCCCGGATCGCGGACCAGCCGTACTGGGCGGAGCGGGTGGCCGGACTGGGCATCGGAGTAGCGCACGAGAGCCCGACCCCGACGGCCGAGTCACTGTCAGCCGCGTTCACCACGGCCCTGACTCCCGAGATGCGGACCCAGGCCCAAGCGGTGGCGAGCACAATCCGCGACGACGGGGCGACGGTAGCCGCGAAGACGCTCCTCGACGTCGCGAGCCAGGGACGCCGGTAGCTGCGCGAGCCACGCCGCGCGTCACACCCATCGACGCGCGGCGCGGTTCGAGCGGCTTCAGGTAGTCGAGGCGTCCCGTTCCGGCCCCACGCGCCGCATCCGACGGGCGCGCGGCGGCGCGGTTCGACGATCGCGCCCGCTTCCGCACTACGTGAGCCGCGCCGCGTGCCGCACCCGGCGGCGCGGGCCCGGTTCGTTGTCGATCAGGGACCGCGTGGCCTGGCCCGCGCATCGCATCCGGCGGCGCCCGGCGCGGTTCTGCGAACGACGGTCGGCGTCCGCTCCCGCACTACGTGAGCCGCGCCGCGTGCCGCATCCAGCGGCGCGCGGCCCGGTTCGTTCGGCACCCGGGCGTCGGGCGCACTACCCACTCACGGCTCAGGCGGTCGGGCGGCCCGCTCCCGCGTAGTCGTCGCCGTCCTTGCGGTACGTGTGGACCTGCACGGCCTGCCCGGTCTGCGGCGCGTCGATCATCTGCTGGTTGCCGATGTAGAGACCGACGTGGTGGATCTTCGTCGTCGGCTCGCCGTAGAAGATCAGGTCGCCCAGCTGCGGCTCGGTCACGTGCGCCACGCTGCGGTACTGCGTGTCGGCCGTGCGCATCAGCTTGACGCCCGCGCTCGCGTACGCCGCCGTCGTCAGGCCCGAGCAGTCGAAGCCCGGGTCGCCGCCGCCGGTGCCGTTGCCGCCCCAGATGTAGGGGAGGCCGATCTTGTCGATGGCGAAGTTGACCGCGCTCAGCACCGCCGCGTTCGGCGCCGCCGAGCCCTGGCCGACCGTGCCGTAGACGTTGACCGTCGCGAGCGTCCGGTGCAGGAACAGCGGCGCCGACTGCAGCGCGCTCACCGAGTCCCACCAGGTCTGCCCCTGGGAGAGGTCGTGGCCGTCGGCGCACAGCGCGCGGCCGGTGGACAGCGCCGCGTCGTCGATGTTCTGCACGTCCGGGGTGCCGCCCGACGCGCTCGTCTTGTACTTCCCCCAGATCGCCGGCGACAGCTGCATCGGCCCGGCGGCGTTCGCCGTCGAGACGACCTTGTTGTAGAAGTCGCGCACCTCGACCGTGCCGAGCGGCTTGCTCAGCACGCCGGCGGCACCCAGCTGCCCGCCCTGCGCGCGGCCGTGGTCGGAGGTGACCTTCCCGACCGCCGCCAGCGTCACCCACGACAGGTGACAGCCCGGGATCTCCTTGGTCAGCGTCACCGTGGCCTGCGCGTAACCGGTCATCGCGCGCAGCGGGATGTCGAGCCACTGGCTGGTCTTCGACGCCCACTCGTCGAACTCGCTCGCCTGCGGCAGCTTCGGCTGCGTCGGCGGCGGCGTGGTCGCTTTCGGGACCACTGTCGGGACCACCGACGGCGTCGGCGCGGCCGTCGCGGCGGCGTTCTCGGCCGTCTCCTGCTTCGGCGCGAACTGGATCGCGACCACGAGCGCGGCCGCGATCACGACGACCGCGGCCACCACGATCCCGGCGCGGCGTCGGCGCGGCGGCGGCGTGTTCTCCGGGACGACCACGGGCTCTTCGCTCACCGCGCGGCTCCGGTCAGCCGGTCCAGCACGAAGCCGCGCAGGCCGTCGAGGTCGGTGTCCATCGCGACCTCGATCAGCCGGCCGGGGGAGAACTGCGGATCCTCTTCGCCGAGCCGGCGCCGGTCGACCAGGGTCTGGCCGCGCGCCGGGCCCAGCCCGCAGTCGACGTCGACGCGGTAGGTCTCGGTGTGCAGGATCCCGGGCGAGATCGCCTCGGCGACCGCGACGGCGTCGTGCATGACCATCCGGTCCTCGCCGAAGATCCGCGTGTAGTGCCGGCGGTAGGTCGAGGTGAGCCCCTCGAGCGTCGCGCCGATCGGCCCGGACGCGGCGAGCTTCGCCAGCCACTCGGCGTCGACGGCGCACCGGTGCGTGAGGTCCAGCGGCACCAGCACCACCGGGACGTCCTCCTCGACCAGCACCCGCCGGGCCGCCTCGGGGTCGCTCCAGATGTTGAACTCCGCCGCCGCGGTGCTGTTGCCGAAAGTGACCCCACCGCCCATGACCACCAGCCGGGCGATCTTCTCCCGCGCGCCCGGGTGGGCGGCCAGCAGCGCGGCGATGTTCGTCAACGGCCCGATCGGCGCGATCGTCACCGGCTCGTCGGCCGCCTCGAGCAGCGCGAGCATCAGGCTGACGGCGTCCCGCTCGTCGAGCGGCCGGGTCGCCTCGGGCAGGGTGTCCGCGTGGCCGGACAGGCCGTCACCGCCGTGGACCTCTTTCGCGTCACGCGGCTTCGAGTAGACCAGCGGGCGGGCGGCGCCGGCCGCGACCGGCACGTCGGTGCGGCCGAACAGCTCCAGCAGCCGCCGCGCGTTCGCCGTGGTCTTGTCCAGGGGCACGTTGCCGAACACGGTCGTCACGCCCAGGAGGTCGACGTCCGGCGAGACCGCGGCCAGCGCGATCGCCAGCGCGTCGTCGACGCCCGGGTCGGTGTCGATGATCAGCTTCGTGCCCATCCAGCTCCCCTTGCCTGTGAACCCGTCCCGCACACAGGTTACGGTCACCGGCATGACGTCGATGTGGGGTGCGCCCGCTCTTTCGCGGGTGCGGGCCTGGCGGCAGGCGCGCCGCGACCCGCGGCAGGCGAAGTTCCTGACCGCCGACTCGCTGCGCTGGGTCCTGCGCAACCACGCGTACACACCCTGGTACCTGGTCCGGTACTACCGGCTGCTCAAGTTCCGGCTCGCCAACCCGCACATCATCCTGCGCGGGATGCTGTTCCTCGGGAAGGACGTCGAGATCCACTGCCGCCCCGGCTACGGCAGGCTGGAGATCGGCCGCTGGGTCCACATCGGCGACGGCAACGCCATCCGCTGCCACGAGGGTTCGCTGCGGATCGGCGACAAGTCCGTGTTCGGCCGCCAGAACGTCATCAACTGCTACCTCGACATCGAGCTCGGCGCGGCCACCCTGGTCGCCGACTGGGTGTACATCTGTGACTTCGACCACGTCATTTCGGACATCCATGTCCCGATCAAGGACCAGGGCATCGTCAAGACGCCGGTCCGCATCGGCCCGGACACCTGGCTCGGCACCAAGGTCAGCGTCCTGAAGGGCACCCGCATCGGCCGCGGCTGCGTGCTCGGCGCCCACGCGGTCGTCCGCGGCGACATCCCGGACTACTCGATCGCGGTCGGCATGCCGGCCCGCGTCGTGCGCAACCGCGAAGACGACTACGCCGCCGACACCGCGCGCCGCGAAGCCGTCGCGGACATGGCCCGCAAGGCGAGCAAGGCCCTGCAGAAAACCCTCGGCGAGCAGTAGAACCACTCAGGCCCGTCATCGTCGATCCGGCCATACTGACCGGGTGGGGGAAGTCCGTACGCTCTGGGCCTCGGTCGTCCTGGCGCTGTGCGCGGTGGGCCTGCTGCTCGTCGTTCCATACCTGGTCCTGCAGGGGTTCCTGGCGAGCTTCCCGGTGTTCGGCACGAGCACGCACGAGGGCGACGGCTACCTGACCTGGGCGGCCTGGCTCGGCGCCGGGCTGCCGCTGGTGGGCGTGGTCGTCGCGGCGGCCACGCGGCGCCGAGGGTGGACGTGGTTCTTCGGGATCTGCCTTCTCGTGGCCGTCGCGGTCGCCGGGATGAACTGGGCCGGCCACGTTCGCCACGCCCCGCCCGCGCCGGTGGGGCTGCGCCACTGCGTCGAGCGCAGCGGCGGCGGCACCGAATGCCCGGGCGGCTGACTACTCCTCGAAGGTCATCTCCGGCGGCGGCCGGCGGAAGCCGCGGGTGATCGCCGCCAGCACCACGATGCCGATCGCCAGCCAGACCACGCCGAAGATCAGCGCGATGCCGTCCAGGTTGACCAGCAGCCACAGATCGACCACGGCGCCGATCACCGGGAAGACCACCCAGGTCAGCACCCGTTTCCCGGACCGGTCGCGCAGCCAGGTCGCGATCACGCTGACGTTGACGAACGTGAACGCCGTGAACGCGCCGAAGTTGATGAACGACGTCGACGTGCTGACGTCCAGGGCCAGCGCGACCAGCCCGACGATCCCGGTCAGGACGATGCCGAACACCGGCGTCGCGAACTTCGGCTGGAGCTTGCCGAACACGCGCGGCAGCACGCCGTCGCGGCCCATCGCGTACATCAGCCGCGACGCGCTCGCCTGCGCGGCGATCCCGGACGCGAACTGCGCGACGACCAGGCCGGCGAGGAAGAACGACGCGAAGAGGTTGCCGCCGATCGTCGTCGCGATCTCGAACGCGGCGGACGACTCGTCGGTGAACGCGCTGCCCGGGTGGGCGAGCTGGGTGAAGTAGGCGAGCACGATGAAGATGCCGCCGCCGATCAGCGCGGTGAGCAGGATGGCGCGGGGGATCGTCTTGCGCGGCTCGATCGTCTCCTCGGTCAACGTCGTCACCGCGTCGAAGCCCAGGAACGAGTACGTCGCGAGCGCGGCGCCACCGGAGATCGTGCCCAGCGTGGCACCGGAGTGGAAGAACGGCTGCGAGCTCGCCAGCGCGTCCCCGACGTGCAGCACCTGCTTGATCGAAAGCACGACGAAGAAGCCGATCACCAGGATCTGGAACGCCATCAGCACGAAGTTCGCCTTCTCGGCGATCTTGATGCCGAGCACGTTGAGGATCGTCGTCAGCAGGATAAAAGTAATCAACCAGATCCAATTGGGCACGCTGGGGAACTCGGCGGAGAGGTAGGCGCCGCCGATCAGCCAGATCACCATCGGCAGGAAGAAGTAGTCGAGCAGCACCGCCCAGCCGACGAGGAACCCGGCGCGCGCGTCGACCGCTTTCCGGACGTAGGTGTAGGCCGAGCCGGCGACGGGGTGGGTGGCGGCCATCTTCCCGTAGCTGGCCGCGGTGAACAGCATCGCGACCAGGGCGAGCAGGTACGCCGAGGGCACGGTGCCCTCGGTCGTCGTCGCGACGATGCCGAACGTGCCGAGCACGATCAGCGGCGCCATGTAGGCGAGCCCGAACAGGACGACGCCGGGCAGGCCGAGCCGGCGCTGCAGGGCGGCCGGGGCCGCGGCCGTGGAGGTCATCGGTCGTCTCCTTCTCGTGGACGCCAGCGGTCCGGGTCGATCCGGCCCTGGTAGAGCGGCAGGGGCAGCGGCGCGTCGGCCGGGGTGAACTGCTCCCACATCCGGTTGGTGCCCGCGGTGCCCTCGCGGCGAACACGTGCCACCTCGTCGAGGTCGATCGTGTGCGCGAGGACGCCCTCGCCGGGCCCGGGCAGCGCGCCGAGGACGTCACCCTCCGGCCCGACGAGCAGGCTGTCGCCCATGCCGAACGGCCCGGCCGTGTTCACGCTGGCGACGAACACCTGGTTGACGATCGCGTTCGCCCGCGCCAGGACCAGTTCCTGCGCGCGGTCGGGGGTCGTGGTCTGGACGGGGTTGAGCACCACCTCGGCGCCCATCCAGGCGAGGTGGCGGGTCACTTCGGGGAACCACGCGTCGTAGCAGATCGAGAAGCCCACGCGCCCGGCGTCGGCCAGATCGGCGACGACGAACTCCGTGCCGGGGTCGTACGGCTCGTGCGGCCGCCACGGGAAGACCTTCCGGTACCAGCCGGCCAGCTCGCCCTGCGGCGAGAAGACCAGGGCGGTGTTGAACAGCTCGCCGTGGTCGCCTTCTTCGCAAACGGTGCCCGGAGCGAGCCAGATCCCCAGGTCACCGGCCAGTTCCGCCAGCTCCATCGTCCGGGGCCCGTGCAGCGGCTCGGCGGCGGCCCGCAGCTGCGCGGTGCGTTCGTCGCCCTCGCCCTCGACGCCGCAGAGGTGCAGCTCGGGGAAGGCGGCCAGGCGCGTGTCCGGAAACCGGCCCAGGACGGCTTCGACCTCGCCCGCGAACCCGGCCGAGCCGGGCCGGGGCGGCGCTTGCACCAGAGCGATCGGGAGTGGTCGCGGCATGGACGGAAAATAGTCCATCTTGAACACTTAAACAAGAGTGCTCAAGATGAGCAATTTGTGCGGTACGGTCGGGTTCATGGCCACGGCAGACCTGGACGCCCCCGCCCTGACCGGCATCCGGCGGCTGTCGGCGCTGGACACCGTCCGCGCCCGGATCGCCCTCGCCATCGAGCTGGGCCTGCTGAAACCAGGGGAGCGCCTGCCGTCGAACGGCGACATCGCCCAGGCACTGGGCGTCGCCGAGATCACCGTGCGCCGGGCGCTGGAGTGCCTGGCCGAAGACGGCCTGATCGAGCGACGCCGAGGCCGCGGCGGCGGCACCCTGGTCGCCGAGCACCCACCGGCGGAGCGGGTCCGCGAGGTCGGCGCCTACCGCGAGTCGGCCGCGGAGGTCCGCGAGCTGATCGACCACCGCCTGGTCCTGGAGAGCGGTCTGGTCCAGCTGGTGGCCAGACGCCGCCCGGACATCGAGCGCCTCCGGGCGTTGGTCGCCCGGATGGACACGGCGACGGGCTGGGCGGAGTTCCACGAACTGGACGCGGAGTTCCACCTGACGGTCGCCGCACCGGGCCCTCCGGCAGCGGTCCGCCAGTACGAGGCGGTGCTCACGGAGTTGTACCGGTTCTACCTGCCGTACCCGTTGCAGAAGCTGCGCGAGTCGAACCACGAGCACGCGAAGCTGGTGAAGGCCCTGTCCTCGGGCAACAGGGACGCGGCGACCCGGATAACCCGCGACCACGTGGGAGACCTGCACCGGACGATGTTCGTCGGCCTCGCCTGACCTGCGGATTCACCCCGTGGTCGAGCCCGCGACCACGGCTCCGGGGCGTGGGTGGTCACGGATCGACCGGGACCGGCCCGGACCGACCCCGGCCCCGAGCGTGGTCCGGATCCGACGACAGCCGAGCGGCCCGGCGTGGACGCAAACCGACCGCATCTGAAGGCCGCCGTCGTCGCGGATCGACCAGGGGCGTGTGGGCTAGACGGCCGGAACCAGCCGCGGCCGAGACTTAGCTGTGGTCGTGAATCGCCCGCACCTCGACCGCCGGATCGTGGTCCGTCTTCGACCAACGCCAGAAGCCCGCGAGCCCATCCTCGAAACCCTTGGCCGTTCGGCGGTGATCATCGGCCGATCACCCCGCAGCACGACCCGCGAAACTCCGGCGCCCCAGGAGCAGGTCAGCGGTTGCGCAGCTGCTCGCGGACCTCCATCAGCGCGAAGCCGAGCAGGTTCAGCCCGCGCCAGTAGTCCGGCTTGTCCGAGTTCTTCTCTTCGCGGGCGAGCCCGCTGCCCCAGACCAGGTCCTTCTTCGACGCCTCGACGAGCACGGCCTCACCGGTGCCGAGGAGGAAGCGGCGCAGGTCGCGGTGCGCGCCGAACTTGGCCAGGTTGCCGTCGACGACGATGTCGTAGCGGTGCCGCTCCCACGTCTCGTTGTCGTACCCGGTGACCTCGCGGCCGAGCACCTTCGCCGTCTTCGGGTCGGGCGCCTGGCGGATCAGCTCGGCCTTCTCGTGGTCGCCGAACAGCTCGGCCTTGCCCGCCATCATGTAGTGCTCGGCGGACGGGTAGCGCACGCCGCCGGCCTCGAACGGGTCCACCCACCACTGGCTCAGGCAGCTCGCCGTCGCGCGCCCCGTCTTGGAGGGCGCGTGGCCGTAGAACAGCAGGTACTCGGGCTCCGCACCCTCGTGGACCTTTTCGCGCAACGCTTCGATACTGCGGACTCCGTCGACCTTCACAACCATCCGTCTAGTGGACCACAGTGCTCACAGCAGGAAGTGGAAGAGGGGGCTCCCCGGCTCGATCCGCTCCACCTGCAGCGGGCTCGCGTCCATCCGGGCCAGCAGTCCGGGCAGGTCGGCCGAGCGGGGGATCTCGATGCCGACCAGCGCCGGCCCCAGCTCGCGGTTGGTGCGCTTGACGTACTCGAAGCGGGTGATGTCGTCCTCGGGCCCGAGGACCTGCTCCAGGAACCGCCGCAGCGCGCCCGGCTCCTGCGGGAACCCGACCAGGAAGTAGTGCTTCAGCTGTTCGTGCATCAGCGAGCGTTCGAGGATCTCGCTGTAGCGGCTGACGTCGTTGTTGCCGCCGGAGACCACGACCACGACCGTCTGGCCGGGCTCGACGTCGACGACCGAACCGAGCGAGGCCGCGGCGAGCGCGCCCGCCGGCTCCGCGATGATGCCGTCCGACTGGTACATCGCCAGCATCTCGGTGCAGATCGCGCCCTCGGCGACCGACGTCAGCTCGGCGCCGCTCTCGCGGATCAGCGGGTAGGTGACGCTGCCGGCGACGCGCACCGCGGCGCCGTCGACGAACGTGTCGAGCTCGGGCAGCCGCACCGGGTGCCCGGCGTCGAGCGCCGCGGCCATGCAGGCCGCGCCCGCCGGTTCGACGCCGACGACCCGGACGCCGGGGTGCCGTTCCCGCAGGAAGCTGCCGACGCCGGCGAGCAGCCCGCCGCCGCCGACCGGGACGACCACGACGTCGGGGACGAAGCCGAGCTGCTCGATCACTTCCAGCGCCACCGTGCCCTGGCCGGCGACGGTCCGGACGTCGTCGAACGCCGGCACCAGCGTCGCGCCGGTGCGCTCGGCGTCCTCGGTGGCGGCCGCGAAGGCGTCTTCGTACGTTTCGCCGACGACGATGACCTCGATGTGCGCGCCGCCGAGCGTGGCGATGCGTTCGCGCTTCTGCCGCGGCGTGGTCCCCGGGACGTACACGCGCCCGTTCGCGCCGAGCCGGCGGCACGCGTACGCGACGCCTTGGGCGTGGTTGCCGGCGCTGGCGCAGACGACGCCGAGCGCGCGCGTGACGTCGTCCAGCTGGACGATGAAGTTGTAGGCGCCGCGGATCTTGTACGACCGGACGGTCTGCAGGTCCTCGCGCTTCACCCAGACCTGGGCGTCCACCCGGGACGACAGCCGCGCGCTCGGCTCCAGCGGCGTGCGGGTCACCACCCCGGCCAGCCGCGCGGCGGCGTTCTCGATGGTCGCCGCGGTCACCGTGTCGATGTCGTGCACCTGGTTGAATGTACGACTCGCGCGGGAAACCCGACCGGGTGCCCCTACCCCTTCGGCACGGCCGGGTACGGGACGAACGTACTGGTGTTCTCGTCGACCGTGAGCTGCTTGCCGATCGTCGGGAACGCGCGTTGCGAGCAGGCCGGGCGTTCGCAGACTTTGCAGCCCATGCCGATCGGGGTGGCGGCCGCCGGTTCGTCCAGGTCCAGGCCCGTCGAATAGATCAGCCGTCCCGCGTGCCGCAGTTCGCAGCCCAGGCCGACCGTGAACGTCTTTCCGGGGCTGCCGTAGCCGCCGATGTTGCGCGAAATCGTCCGCGCGATCCAGAAGTAGCTCTTGCCGTCGGGCAGCGTCGCGATCTGGGTGAGGATCTTGCCCGGCTGGGTGAACGCCTCGTAGATGTTCCACAGTGGACAGGCGCCGCCGACGCGGGAGAAGTGGAACCCGGCCGCGGACTGCCGCTTCGACATGTTCCCGGCCCGGTCGACGCGCACGAAGGAGAACGGCACCGCGCGGTGCTTGGGCCGCTGCAGGGTGGACAGCCGGTGGCAGACGGTCTCGAAGCCGACGCCGTAGTGGTCGCACAGCCGCTCGATGTCGTAGCGGAACCGCTCAGCCGCGGCCAGGAACGGGCCGTAGGGGAGGATCAGCGCCCCCGCGAAGTAGTTCGCCAGGCCGACGCGGGCCAGGGAGCGCGCGGCGGGGCCGGAAAACGCCCACGAGTCGGCCAGCTCGGTGATCAGGTCGTCGTATTCGAGCAGGGCGATCTGCGAAGCCATCCGGAACGCCTGCTGCCCGACGCGCAGGCTCGGCGCGAGCCGCAGCGTCCGGCTCAGCGGCTCGTAGCGGTGCTGCTGACCTGCGGCTTCGTCGATGCCGTCGCTGGTCACTTCGACGCCGTAGCGCTGGGAAAGGCAGTCCTTCAACGCGCTGAGCACCTGGCCGCGCTGCAGCGGGATGTCGGCCGCCATCTTCTCGGCGCGTTCGTCCAGCTCGGCGACGTAGTTCTCGCGCTCGTAGAAGAAGTCGCGGACCTCTTCGTGCGGCAGCGCCGACGCTGCGCTGCCGTGCAGGCCCAGGCCGTTTTCGGTGGTCAGCGCGGCGGTGTTCTCGACGGCGTTGCGGTAGCTGCGGTGCAGCTTGACCAGGGCTTGCGCGATCGCCGGCAGGTTCGTCGCCAGCTCGTTGAGCTCGCTCGTCGTGACGTCGACGCCGAGGGACTCGTCGAGCAGCGCCTCCTTGACGTCGGCCACCAGCCGGGACGTGTCGTTGTTGGCGAAGAACTCGGTGTCCACGCCGAACGCCTGCGTGATCCGCATCAGGACGGGCACGGTCAGCGGGCGCGAGTTGTGCTCGATCTGGTTGAGGTAGCTCGGTGAGATCTCCAGCACACGGGCGAGGTCGGCCTGGCTCATCGCCCGGCTTTCGCGGAGGTGCCGCAGCCGCGCTCCGGCGAAAGTCTTCTCCATCCGAGCCCGCCTTTCCGGAAGGTTTCCGGTCCTGAACGGTTACGTGAACGGTCAAGAACGCGGATTTTCGTGGCCGTTGCGAACCAGCGATTCGCAACCTTTGCAAAGAGCGTACGTACCCTTCGCACAAATTGGCAAATTGGACGACTGGATCGGATTTCTACTGGCGTGCGAGGGTCAGGCCAAGCAAGGCGAGCAATCGCAAACTTCGCAACACCGGGAGAGTCCGATGACCGAACAGGCCAAGCAGGCGGCCGCGGAGCTGACCGCGAAGTGGGCGAACGACCCCCGCTGGGCGGGCGTGCAGCGCTCCTACTCGGCCGAGGACGTCGTCAAGCTGCGCGGCAGCGTCGTCGAAGAGCACACCCTCGCCCGCCGCGGTGCGGAGAAGCTGTGGGACCTCCTGCACACCGAGGACTACATCCACGCGCTGGGCGCGCTCACCGGCAACCAGGCCGTCCAGCAGGTCCGCGCCGGCCTGCAGGCGATCTACCTGTCCGGCTGGCAGGTCGCGGCCGACGCCAACCTGGCCGGCCAGACCTACCCCGACCAGAGCCTCTACCCGGCCAACTCCGTGCCGGCCGTGGTCCGCCGGATCAACAACGCGCTGGGCCGCGCCGACCAGATCAACTGGGCCGAGGGAAACACCGACATCGACTGGTACGCCCCGATCGTCGCCGACGCGGAAGCGGGCTTCGGTGGCCCGCTCAACGCGTTCGAGCTGATGAAGGGCATGATCGCGGCCGGCGCCGCGGGCGTGCACTGGGAAGACCAGCTCGCGTCCGAGAAGAAGTGCGGCCACCTCGGCGGCAAGGTGCTGATCCCGACCAAGCAGCACGAGCGCACGCTGAACGCCGCGCGCCTCGCGGCCGACGTCCTCGACGTGCCGACCCTCGTGGTCGCCCGCACCGACGCGCAGGCCGCGACGCTGCTGACCAGCGACGTCGACGAGCGTGACCAGCAGTTCCTCACCGGCGGCCGCACCGCCGAGGGCTTCTACGAGGTCACCAACGGCATCGACCCGTGCATCGAGCGCGGTCTGGCCTACGCCCAGTACGCCGACCTGCTCTGGATGGAGACCTCGAAGCCGGACCTCGAGGTGGCGCGCAAGTACGCCGAGGCGATCAAGGCGAAGTTCCCGGACCAGATGCTGGCCTACAACTGCTCGCCGTCGTTCAACTGGAAGAAGCACCTGGACGACGCCACGATCGCGAAGTTCCAGCGCGAGCTCGGCCACATGGGCTACAAGTTCCAGTTCATCACGCTGGCCGGCTTCCACGCACTGAACTACTCGATGTTCGACCTGGCGCACGGTTACGCCCGTGAGGGCATGACCGCCTACGTCGACCTGCAGGAGCGCGAGTTCGCGTCGGAGGCCCGTGGTTACACCGCCACGAAGCACCAGCGCGAGGTCGGCACCGGTTTCTTCGACCAGGTCGCGACCGCGTTGAACCCGACCAGCTCCACCACGGCGCTGAAGGGTTCCACGGAGGAAGCCCAGTTCTGACGCTCTTCGTGGGCCGGCGGCGACCCCTGCGCCGCCGGCCCGCGACCCCCACTTCCCTTCCCTGCACAGCTCTGCTCGCGGAGGCACCCCATGGTTGATCGACTGAACTACCGCATCGAGGTCACCGGTCCGGTCGAGGGCCGGTTCGCCGAGATCCTCACCCCGGCGGCACTCGACTTCCTGGCCAAGCTCGACAACACGTTCGCCGGCCGACGGCGCGAGCTGCTCGACGCCCGCCGCGTGCGCCGCGAGGAGCTGCAGTCGGGGGAGAAGCCGCTCGGCTTCCTGCCCGAGACCCGCCGGATCCGCGACGACGAGTCCTGGAACGTCGCGCCGACCGCGCCGGGCCTGGAAGACCGCCGCGTCGAGATCACCGGCCCGACCGACCGCAAGATGACGGTCAACGCGCTGAACTCCGGCGCGAAGGTCTGGCTGGCGGACTTCGAGGACGCGACGTCGCCGACGTGGCACAACGTGATCGACGGCCAGCTCAACCTCTTCGACGCTATCCGCCGCAACATCGATTTCACGACCGAAGCCGGCAAGCAGTACACGATCGGGGACGACCCGGCCACGATCGTGGCGCGGCCCCGCGGCTGGCACCTGGTGGAGAAGCACATCCGCATCGACGGCCGTCCCGTGTCGGCGAGCCTGGTCGACTTCGGCCTGTTCTTCTTCCACAACGCCCGCCAGCTGGTGGCCCGCGGTGTCGGCCCGTACTTCTACCTGCCGAAGCTCGAAAACCACCACGAAGCGCGGCTGTGGAACGACGTCTTCCTGCTGGCGCAGCGCGAGCTCGGCATCCCACGTGGCACGATCCGCGCCACGGTGCTGATCGAGACGATCACCGCCGCGTTCGAGATGGACGAGATCCTCTACGAACTGCGCGAGCACGCGGCGGGCCTGAACGCCGGTCGCTGGGACTACATCTTCAGCATGATCAAGAACTTCGCCGCGCACGGCGCCGACTTCGTGCTGCCGGACCGCGCGCAGGTCACCATGACCGTGCCGTTCATGCGGGCCTACACCGAGCTGCTGGTGCGGACCTGCCACAAGCGCGGCGCGCACGCCATCGGCGGCATGGCCGCGTTCATCCCGAGCAAGGACCCCGAGATCACCGCGACCGCGCTGGAGAAGGTCCGCGCCGACAAGGAACGCGAGGCCGGCGACGGCTTCGACGGCTCCTGGGTCGCGCACCCCGGCCTGGTCCCGGTCTGCCGCGAGGTGTTCGACGGTGTGCTCGGCGGCTGGCCGAACCAGCTCGGCAAGCTCCGCGAGGACGTCGACGTCACCGCCGAAGACCTGCTCGACGTCGCGAGCGCCGGCGGCGAGGTCACCGAGGCGGGTGTCCGCGCGAACATCAACGTCGCGCTGCGCTACGTCGACGCGTGGCTGCGCGGCACCGGCGCGGCGGCGATCCACAACCTGATGGAGGACGCGGCCACCGCGGAGATCGCGCGTTGCCAGGTCTGGCAGTGGATCCGCAACGGCACGAAGCTCGAGGACGGCACCGCGTTGACCCGCGAGCTGGCGGTCGAGTTCCTGGACGACGAGCTGGCGTCGATCCGCGCCGAACTCGGCGACGGCCACCGCCTCGGCGACGCGTACCAGATCTTCACGGAGACCGCGCTCGGCGAGAAACTGCCGAGCTTCCTCACCACCGGTGCCTACGCGCGGTACCTCACGGACGCCCGGTAGCAGGGCAGTGCTTGATGCGCTCTCGGCGGTCGAGAGTGCTTCGAGCTCCGGCTGTCCCTACCTGACGAGGGACGGCCGGCACCACACCCATCTCGGGATGGTGTGGTCCGGAACTGGTCCGACGGCGGTGGCTCCCCGCCGTCGGACCAGTTTCACGCGTACGTTTCCCGGACATGAGCCTGAGCTTCCCGGGCGAGTCGCCCGAGTACCGCGCCGCGCGTGATCGCCTGCTCGACCGGGAAGCCGCGCTGCGTCGCGAACTGGAGGCGGTGGCTGGCCAACGCCGCGACCTGCCACCCGGCGGCCTGGTGCCCGAGGACTACGTCCTCCAGGGCGACACCGGCGAAGTGCGGTTGTCGGACCTGTTCTCGCCGGGCCACGACACCCTGGTCGTCTACCACTACATGTTCCCGCGCGACCCCGACGACGACCGGCCCGGTCCGGCGTCGGGGGAGAGCGCGCAGCTGACGCTGGAGCAGGGCCCGTGCCCGTCCTGCACGGCGTTGCTCGACCAGCTCGACGGCGCCGTGGAGCATTTCGCGCCCCACGCCGATTTCGCCGTCGTCGCGCGAGCGCCGATCGGGCACCTGCGGACGTTCGCCGCCGACCGCGGCTGGCGCCGGCTGCGGTTGTTCTCGTGCGCGGGCACCACGTTCAGCCGGGATTATCACGGCGAAGCGGCCGATGGCAGCCCGCGCCCGATGCTCAACGTCTTCCGCCGCGACGACGACGGGATCCGGCACTTCTGGGGTTCGGAGCTGCTGTACGAGCCGGCCGAACCGGGCCAGGACCCGCGCCACGTCGGGACGATCGAGCCGGTGTGGAACCTGTTCGACCTCACCCCGCACGGGCGTGGCGCGGATTGGGACGAGCAGCTCGGCTACTGCCACGAGTGAGCGGTGCGAACGGCCCGGTCGTGCCGTTCACGACGTCAAATCACCGCGTACGCCCGGTCTGCCGCGGCGTGTTCCCGTCGTCGTCGGACGTCGTCGCCCGAAGCTCGCCGCCCGGCTGACGCTCTACCCCTGAGCGGCCAGGAGGACCTTCGCGGCCGCACGGGCCGTGCTCGCCTCGCCCGGGTCACCGGTGATCGCGGCGAGCACGGTCGCGCCCTCCACGAGCGAGAACAGCTGGTCGGCGGTGGTGTGGTCGGCGACGAGACCACGCAGATAGGCGCGTAGCTCGTCCTTGTGCTTGCGGATCGCCGCGGCGATCCCGGGCGCCGGTTCGCCGAACTCGCCGAAGGAGTTGACGAACGCGCAGCCGCGGAAGCCGGGTTCGCGGAACCAGTCGTGCAGCCAGTCGAACACGGCGAGCGGGTCGTCGCCGCGGGCGTCGACGAATTCGCGCAACGACCGCCGCCAGCGTTCGTCGCGGCGCAGGAGATAGGCCTCGACCAGGTCGTTCTTGGCCGGGAAGCACTGGTAGAGCCGTTTGAGCGAGACGCCGGAGCGCGCGCGGACGGCGTCCATCCCGACCGCCTGCACGCCGTGGGCGTAGAAGAGCTCCTCGGCGGCCTCCAGCAACCGGCCGGTCGCCTCCGTGGGATCCATGTCACCTGCCTCTGGTGCGGAGAATGAGCGTTCTCTACTCTAGCGGCAGTTCGGAGAACGGCCGTTCTCCGGGTTTCGGAAGGAGCCGTCCATGACCCCGCGCCCGCCGTTCCCGCCGTTCGATGAAGACACCGCCCGCCAGAAGGTCCAGGCCGCCGAGGACGCCTGGAACACCCGCGACCCCGAGCGGGTCTCGCTGGCCTACACCGAGGATTCGGTCTGGCGCAATCGCGACCAGCACGTCGTCGGACGCGCGCGGATCGTCGAGTTCCTGACCGCGAAGTGGGAGCGCGAACTGGATTACGCGCTGCGCAAGGAGCTGTGGGGCTTTCGCGGCAACCGCATCGGCGTCCGCTTCCAGTACGAGTCCCGCACCGCGGCCGGCGAGTGGTTCCGCAGCTACGGCAACGAGCTGTGGGAGTTCAGCGACGAAGGCCTGATGCGCCGCCGCGAGGCGAGCATCAACGACGTCCCGATCGCCGAGACCGACCGCCGCATCTTCGGCCCGCGCCCGGAGTCTGAGCAAGGCGTTCTGCTGCCGGTCTTCTAGCCGCTTCCGCCCGCAGCGGAACCACATCCGCCCGGCCGCTTCCGGCGGCATCCTCGGGGTCATGACGGCACCGGCGTTCGGCGGCGAAGTGAGCGAGTACTACCAGCGGTTCCGCCGCGGCTACCCGCCCGAAGTCGTGGACGCCCTGGTCAGCGCGTGTGGTCTCACGCGCGACGACGTCGTGCTCGACCTCGGCTGCGGCACCGGCCAGCTCACCCGCGCCTTGGCGCCGCGCACCGGCGCCGTGCTGGGGATGGACCCGGAACCGGACATGCTGGCCGAGGCCCGCCGGGCGACGGCCGAGCCGAACGTCAGCTGGCTGCTCGGCGCGGACACCGACCTCGGCGCCCTGACGGCGGCCCTCGGCCCCGGCCGGCTGGGCGCGGTGACGGTGGCGCAGGCGTTGCACTGGATGGACCACGAGCGGCTGTTCGCGACGGCGCGCCCGCTCCTGCGCGCCGGCGGCGGTGTCGTGGTGGTGACCAACGGCGAGCCGCTGTGGCTCCAGGACGCCGCGTGGTCGGCGGCGCTGCGACAGGTCCTGTCCGACCAGCTCGGCGTCCCGCTGCACCGGACGTGCGGCACGGACACGGCGAGCCAGGAGCGCTACCGCGAGGCCCTCTCGGCCGCCGGATATGCCGTCGACCTGCGGGTTGTCGACTACTCGGCCACGCTCACCGTCGAGGAGATCGTCGGTGGCGTGTTTTCGGCGATGAGCCCGGAGCAGCTCCCGCCCCCGGCGTCCCGGCCCGGGTTCGCCGACCGCGTCCGGCGCGCGGTCGAGCCCCACGGCCCGGTGGTCGAACACGTCCGGGTCCGGATCCTGACCGGCGTCCACTGACGGGCGAACCGGTCACGGAAGGCGAATGCGTAGCCGCCCGTGGTGTTCTCCCTATTGTTTCGCGGGGAGGGGGCGCGGATGCTCGCTGCGTGGTGCCTGTCGCGCCACTGCTCCCCGAGGAGTCCCGATGACCAGCAAGTTGAGCGCTGTCCTTGTCGCGCTCGTCGCCCTTTTCGCCTGCGCGTCCGTCGCCGCCGCGGCCACGGCCGTGCCCGCGGCCCACACGGACCGCGTCCAGATCCGCCACTTCTGACGCGGCCGCTACCTACAGTTCCGGGATCCCGGCCGCGACCGGTTCGAACGCGTTGCCGGTGGCGATCTTCGGCCGCGGCAGCTCCACCGGCTCGCCTGCCTTCGTCCGCCGGTAGACCGCGACGGTCGCCTCGGCGATCCGGCCCCAGTCGAAGTCGGCGGCCAACCGGGCCTGCGCGGCCCGGGCCCGCCGCGCCGCCGCGTCGGCGTCGTTCAGCACCGCCGTCACGGCGTCGGCCAGCGCGCCGACGTCGCCGGGACTGAACGCCAGCCCGGTCTCGCCGTGGACGACGACCTCACCGAGCCCGCCGGCGGTCGACGCCACCAGCGGCGCCTTCGCGGCCGCGGCCTCCAGGGCGACGATCCCGAACGGCTCGTACCGGCTGGGCAGGACCACGGCGTCGGCCGCGGCCAGCGCCGCGCGCAGATCCCGGTCGGACAGGTGCCCGACGAAGTCAACGGCGCGCCGCACCCGCAGCTTCCGCGACTGTTCGACGAGCTCGTCGAAGTGTCGTCCTTTCCCGGCGACGACCACGCGCGTGCCGGGGTGGCGCCGCCGGATGCGGGGGAGCGCGGCCAGCAGATCCTGGACGCCCTTCTCCCATTCGAGCCGGCCGAAGTAGAGCAACAGCGGCGCGCCGGCCGGGCTGTAGACCTCGCGGGCGTGGGCGATCTCGTCGGCCGGCACCTGCCAGCCGCGTTCCTCGATGCCGTTGTGGATCACCGTGACGTCGCCGGCCTCGATCTCGAAGAGGTGCGCGACCTCGCGGCGCATGGCCTGCGAGCAGGTGATCACAGCGTCGGCGCGGTTGGCCAGCCACCACTCGACCGAGTGAACTTGCTGGTTCAGCGGGTGCGACAGCCAGCCGGAGTGCCGGCCGGCCTCGGTGGCGTGGACCGTGCCGACCAGCGGTACCCGCGCGGCCTCGGCGATCGCGATGGCCGGGTGCGCGACCAGCCAGTCGTGCGCGTGGACGACGTCCGGCTGCCAGCTCCGCAGCAGGTCCTGCGCGGCGCGGACCATGGCGTGCCCCATGGCGAGGGTCCAGGCGACGAGGTCGCGTTCGAAGGTCACGTGCATCGGGTCTTCGGCCACCCGGATGATCCGCACGCCCTCGACGACGCGGTCGCTGCGCGGGTGCGTCCCGGCGTCGGTCCCGGCGGCGTGCCGGCACAGGACGACGACCTCGTGACCCTGTCCGGCCAGGTGACAGGCGAGCGCGTGCACGTGCCTGGCCAGGCCGCCGATGGCCACGGGCGGGTACTCCCAGGACAGCATCAGCACACGCATGGGCAGAGGTTACTCGCGAGTCGCAAGAGCCCGGCGGCGGTCCACCGGACCCCTTCGCGTGTGACGTCGATCACTGGCTCGTGGCCGCGGCTCTGCCATCATCGGCCGGGATGACTTCCCCCGAAGACACCGGCTGGCGCCGCCTCGACCCCGTCCTGCCGACCCGTTGGTCCGCTGAAGTCGGCCCGGACAACGCGCTGCCCGAGTACCCGCGGCCCCAGCTGACGCGGCCTCGCTGGCTGAACCTCAACGGCGTCTGGGAGTACGCGGGCTGGCCGGCGGCCACGGACGAGCCGAGACCGTCCGGCTACGCCGAGCGGATCCTGGTACCGTTCCCGCCGGAGTCGGCGTTGTCCGGAATCGGACGGCGCGACGAGGTCCTCTGGTACCGCCGCCTAGTCGAGATCCCGGACGGCTGGCGCGGCGACCGCGTCCTGCTGCACTTCGGCGCGGTCGACCAGAAGGCCCAGGTCTGGGTCAACAACCAGCTCGTCGCGACGCACGAGGGCGGCTACACGGCGTTCAGCGCGGACATCACCGACGTCCTGCGGCCGACGGGTCCCCAAGAGCTGACCGTCCGCGCCGAGGACCGCACCGACATCGAGCCCTTCCCGGTCGGCAAGCAGCGCAACGCCCCCGGCGGAATCTGCTACACGGCGTCGTCGGGCATCTGGCAGACGGTCTGGCTCGAGCCGGTGCCCACCGCCCGCGTCGAACGGCTGGAGCTGACCCCGGACCTCACCGGCGTCACAGTGTTCCCGCAGGTCACAGGTGGCTCCACGGTGGTGGTCGTGCTTTCGACCACCGACGGCGAGGTGGCGCGCGGCTCGGGCGAAGCCGGGACGTCGGTCCGCGTGGACGTTCCCGAACCACACCTCTGGACGCCCGACGACCCACACCTCTACACCCTGGAAGTCCGGCTGCTGGACCGCCACGGCGCGGTCCTGGACGAGGTCGGCGGCTACGCGGGCCTCCGAACGATCGGCCTGGTCCCCGACGCCGGCGGCCGTCCGCGGATCGCGCTCAACGGCCGGATCACCTTCCTCCACGGCCCGCTCGACCAGGGCTACTGGCCCGACGGCATCTCGACCGCGCCGACCGACGACGCGTTGCGCTTCGACCTCGAAAAGACGAAGGAGCTGGGCTTCAACTTCGTCCGCAAACACGTCAAGGTCGAGCCGGCCCGCTGGTACTTCTGGGCCGACACGCTAGGCCTGGTCGTCTGGCAGGACATGCCGTCGCTGACGGTGTCGTTCGACGGCCCGCCAGGACCCGCGCCGGACCCCGTCCCGCAGGCCCAGGACCGGTTCGAAGCAGAACTGATCAAAATGATCACACAACTGCAGGCAGTCCCGTCGATCGTCGGCTGGGTGCCGTTCAACGAGGGCTGGGGCGAGTACGACACGGCCCGCGTCGCGGAACTGGTCAAAACGCTCGACCCGACCCGCTTGGTGATCGCGAACAGCGGCGTCAACTGCTGCTTCTCACGCCCCGACACCGGCGCGGGCGACGTCTACGACGACCACACGTACGTCGGCCCGGGCGAGCCGTCGGTCCAGGACAACCGCGCGATAGTCGACGGCGAGTACGGCGGCCTCGGCCTGGTCCTCGACGGTCATTGCTGGCCCGGCCCGCCGAACGCGTACGAGATGACGCCGACGCCGGAGCGGCTCACCGAGCGCTACGCGGAGGTGAGCGCCCGCTTGGAGCGAGTGATAGCGGAACGCGGCCTGTCCGGCGCGATCTACACCCAGACGACCGACGTCGAGAACGAGGTCAACGGCCTGCTGACGTACGACCGCCAGGTGACAAAGCTCGACCCGGCGGTAGTAGCGAAGTGCGTCCGCGCGGTGATCGACGCAGGCTCCGACTGATTCTGGCAACACCCGGACGCGACGCCGCCGGAGCTGTCGTCGGCGTTTCGAACGCCCGGGTGGCGCGGCCTCGCTCGGCGGTCGTCTGACTTCGGCAACGCTCAGGCGCTGTGTCGCGGCCGGGCGTTGGTCTGGTCTGACTCCGACCGACGCCCGGAGGCTGTGCGGCCGCCGGGTTGTGGTCTGACTTCGGCCACCCACCCGGAGGTGGTGTCGCCGCCAGGCTGTTGTCTCTTCTTCGAGAGCCGAGAGCCGAGAGCCGAGAGCCGAGAGCCGAGAGCCGAGAGCCGAGAGCCGAGAGCCGAGAGCCGAGAGCCGAGAGCCGAGAGCCGAGAGCCGAGAGCCGTGGCTAGCTTTCGGCGACCTCCGCGATCAGGGCGTCTCGGCCGTGGTCGAGTGCGGACAACAGCGCCCCCCGCAAGGCCGCCGAGTCCGTGACCGTGCCCGCCTCCACCCGGACCGGCCCCGGCGCGGCCGCCGTGACCGCTCGCCGGATTTCGGCGACCAGGCCCGGGCGGCTGCCGGCCGGGCCGCCCAGCAGGACGACGTCCGGGTCGACGATGGTGCAGATCGCGGCCACGGCCCGGCCGAGCGTCGCGCCCAGCAGCCGTAGCCGCTCAACGGCCACGCCGTCGCCGGCAGCCGCGCGCGAGAGCGTGGTCAGAATCGCGTCGACGTCCAGCGAAGGCGCGTCCGACCTGCCGAAACCCTGACCGGCCAGTGCCTCGGCGAGCGTCGTGCCCGAGCTGTCCAGGTAGCCGATCTCGCCCGCCAGGCCGTGCGCGCCGCGGACCAGCTGGTCGCCGACGTAGAGACTCACGCCGAGCCCGGCCCCGACGTAGACGTAGGCGAAGCTCTTCGCGTCCCGTGCTGCACCCTCCCGGCGTTCGGCAAGGGCCGAGAAATTGACGTCGTTGTCGAGCAGGACGTCCCGGCCGATCTCGCCGGCCCGGATCGTGCCCTCGGGAAACGGCGACCCGGGCAGCGCGACGACCTCGTGCGTCACCGGGTCGACCGGGTTGGCCACCGAGACCGCCGTCGCGCGGACCGGTCCCGGCCCGCTGGCGCTCGCGGCGGCAAGGGCGGCCCGGACCGCCGTGGTCATCGGGCGACCATCCGGGGCGTGGTGGCCGGTCGCCAGGACCGTGCCGGTCAGGTCGGTGGTCACCGTCCGGATGCCCTGCTGGTTGACCTCCGCGGCGACGACCCGGCCGGCGTCCGCGGCCAGCTCGTAGAACGTCGCGATCCGCCCGCGGCGACCGGTCTCGTCGGTACCGGTGGCCCGCAGCGCGCCCGCCGTCTCGAGCCGCCGGACGGACTCGGAGATCGTCGGCTTCGAGATCCCGGTGGTCGCGGCCAGCTCGGCGCGCGTGGTCCGGTTGTGGACGAAGACGTGGTCGAGCACCGCGCGGTCGGTCATGGCCCGCAGCATCGCCAGGCGCGGGAGCGGCCGGTCGGGGTCGGACATCGCACCTCTTGTGGCCGGGAACGGACGGGGTTACCGTAGCGAGAGCATTCTAGTAAGGAGTCCTAACCAAAAGATCGCGGAGGACACCGATGACCACCACCGAGCTGCCGGCGAACATGTCCGAGGCCATCTCGCGGACCAAACAGGAGCTGCGCGCCCGGGTCGGCGACGTCGCCGGCGCGTTCGCCGAAGTCCGGGAGTGGATGCGGCGGGAGGTCGACGCCGTCGCCGTCGACCAGGACGCTTTCCCCGTCGTCCGGTTTCGCGACATCGCCGACGGGACCGTGCCGCAGCGGACCGTGGACGCCGTCCGGCGGCGAGGCTGCGCCGTCGTCAAGGGCACTTTCGCGCGCGAAACGGCCGAAGCCTGGGACGCCGAGCTCGCCGCGTACCTCGCCGGCAACGACTTCGCCCGGAACTACCAAGGCCCGGCCGACGACGTCTTCGCCGGGCTCGCGTCCGGCCAGCCGCAGATCTACCCCGTCTACTGGTCGAAGCCGCAGATCCAGGCCCGCCAGCACGAGCACATGGTCGCCGTCCGGCGGTTCCTCAACTCCTTCTGGCGGCACGAGTCCGAAGGCCGCGTCTGGTTCGACCCCGATCGCGACACCGCCTACCCCGACCGCATCCGCCGCCGCGCGCCCGGCTCGGCGTCGCTCGGGCTCTCGGCCCACACCGACTCCGGCTCGGTCGAACGCTGGCTGCTGCCCGCCTACCAGCAGGTGTTCCGCCACGTCTTCGCCGGGAACTGGCCGGAGTACGATCCGTGGGACGGCGCCTACCGCACCGAAGTGGACGAATTCCCATCCACGGTCATGTGCTCGGCCTTCCGCACCTTCCAGGGCTGGACGGCATTGTCGGAAATGCGCCCGGGCGACGGCGTCCTGCAGGTCGTGCCGATCCCGTCGGCGATCGCGTACGTCCTGCTCCGCGCGCTCCAGGACGACATCCCCGACGACGACCTCTGCGGCGCGGCCAACGGCCAGGCCCTGCCCGTCGGCGACAAGTACCACGACGACCTGCTGCCGGCGCTGACCTCGATCCCCGCCGTCGAACCGGGCGACACGGTCTGGTGGCACGGCGACGTCATCCACGCCGTCGCTGACGGCACCAATCCGGACCGCTGGGGAAACGTCATGTACATCCCGGCGAGCCCGCATTGCGCGAAGAACGCCGCGTACGCCGAAAAGTGCGGCCGCGCGTTTCTGGCCGGCGCGAGCCCGGGCGATTTCGCGCCGGAAGACTACGAGGTGAACTGGACCGGCCGCGCCACCGCCGGTGACCTCGACGACGTCGGACGCGCTCAGCTCGGCCTGTGAACGTGCCGGGGCGGGAGGCCACCGCCCCGGCACGGCGAGCCGGGATCTACAGGTGCAACCAGAGTCCCAGGTGCAGACCCAGGATGTTGATGTGCCCGTGGTGGTGATGGTGGTGGTGACCGACGCACAGCAGGCAGTCGCGAGCCTGGCCGGCCGCGTCCGGCTGTGCCGCGACCGGCGCGGCCGAGGCGGCGCCCACCGCGGGCCCGGCCACCAGCAGCCCGAGTGCCACGGGGAATGCTGCCAGCGCTGCCCGGCGTCTGGAGGTGCTCATCGGGTGATCCCTTCTCGCACACGAAGACGCCGGAATGGCGTCATCAAAAGTATTCGATGCGGGAAGGGGAAAACGGCAGGCTGATCACCCGCGGTTCGACCGTCCGGCTCACGGAAACCGTTTTCCGGCGTGTTTCCGTGATACCCGAACGGCCGCTGAAACCCGTCGATCCGGTGAATTCCGGTGACGCCGGGGGAGCATGCCCCGGGCTGCCGTCACGCGGGCAGGGCCGCCTCGATGGCCTTGACGACCGCCTCGTCCTCGGGCTCGGTGCGCGGCCGGAACCGCGCCAGGACCTCGCCGTCGGCGCCGACGAGGAACTTCTCGAAGTTCCACTGGACGTCGCCGGACGCGCCCTCGGCGTCCTCGGTCTTCGTCAGTTCCGAGTACAGCGGGTGCCGGTCGTCGCCGTTGACGTCGATCTTCTCGAACAGTGGGAAGGTGACGCCGTAGGTCGTCGAGCAGAACGTCTGGATCTCGTCCGCGCTGCCCGGTTCCTGCCCGGCGAACTGGTTGCACGGAAAACCGACCACGGAGAAGCCCTGGGCGCCGAAGCGCTCCTGCAGCCGTTCCAGGCCGGAGTACTGCGGGGTCAGGCCGCACTTCGACGCGACGTTGACCACCAGCAGCGCCTTGCCGGCCAGCGAACCCAGCGAGCTGTCCTGCCCGTCGAGCGTCTTGACCGGAATTTCGTGGATCCCCATCCGATGAGTCCCTTTCACTTGTGCTTCAAAGCCCGGGCGTCGAGGTGCCCGAACGGTCCGTCGTCGGCGCGGTAGGCCGCGGCCAGTTCCTCGCCTCGCGCGCGGTCGCCGCGGCGCACCGCCCCGGCCAGCGCGTCGAAGCGTTCGGTGTGCACGGCGGCCCGGCGCCGCGCGTAGTCGGCGGCGGAGTCCTTGGTGACCATGAACGCCCAGTCGCTCTCCAGGGCCAGCATCGCCTCGGCGACGGCCTGGTCGGCGACGGTGTCCCGGGCCGTGGTGTCCAAACCGGCCACGAGGTCCAGCAGCCGTTCCTGCAACGCCGTGTTGGCCTCGACCATGTCCTTGACCTGCTCGCCGTCCCAGACGCGCCAGTCCTTGCCCGACCCCCACGACGACGCGGGCAGGTCGATCGGCGGGCCGACGTGCCCGGCTTCGAGCGCGCCCTTGAGCGTCGTGACCCGCACCCCGGCCTCGGGCAGCGCGCGCAGCACGCCCTCCAGCCAGGCCGGTCCTTCGTGCCACCAGTGCCCGAACAGTTCGGTGTCGTACGCGGCGACCACGAGCGACTCACGCCCGTGTTGCGCTTTCAGCGACCGCAGCCGCGTCACGACGGTGTCGACGAAGTCCTTGACGTGCAGGCCCAGGACGTCCGCGGCGAGCGCCGGGTCGTACGGCGCCTTGTCGGCCGGCTCGACGGTCTTGCCGGTGACGCGCGACGCCTTGAGCCCGACCTCGTGCGCCCAGGTGTGGAAGTCGCGGTACGCGGCGTGCCCGGGGTAGCCGGCCTTCGGCGACCAGACGCGGTAGGTGACCTCAAGGTCGCGCCCGAAGGCGAGGACGTCGCTGTCGCCGACCGGCCGCGCCGCCCAGGTCTCGCCGCGCAGTGACGGCCCGTCGACCATGAACCGCCGCACGCCCGCGGCGGCGTAGTCGTTCTCCAGACCAGGCGCGTAGCCGCACTCCGGCGCCCAGATCCCCGCGGGCCGCGAGCCGATCCGCAACGCCGTGTCGGCGAGCCCCGCGTTCAGCGCGAACTCCCGCACCCGCGGCTCCAGCAGCGGCTGGAACGGGTGGGCCAGCGGCCCGCCGAGCACCTCGATGGTCGAGTTGTCGACCAGCGACCGCAGGATCGGGGAGAAGCCGTGCCGCCAGCGCGTCCCGAGTTCGTCGGCCGCGCGGACGGCGGTCCGGTGCTCGGCCGCCGCGAGCTCGCGCAGGATCGGGTCGCCGCGCCAGAGCGTCGACGCGTGCTGAGCGCGCAGCTGCCAGTGGCCGAGCCAGTCGTGGCAGGCGCGGATGCTGTACGGGTCGTCGAGCTGCGCGGCGAGCACCGGCGTCAGGCCGAGCGTCAGCACGTCACGGCGGCCTTCGGCGGCGAAGCGTTCGAGCAGGTCGACCATCGGCAGGTACGAGTGCGCCCACGCCTGGTACAGCCATTCCTCACCGACCGGCCAGGTCCCGTGGTGCGGCAGCCACGGCAGGTGACTGTGCAGGACGAGGCAGAACGTGCCCTCGTAGTCGTCGGTCATCGGCGCACCGCCACGGCGATCAGATCCAGGCTCGCGTCGAGGTCGTCGCCGTGGATGTCGAACCCCGCGGCCTCGATCGCGGCGACGTCGGCGAGCAGCGCCGCCGGCCAGACGGCCTGTCCGGGCAGCTCGCCCATGACGACGTCGAGCTGCGCGTCGATGATCGAACCGCCGTACCGCTCGTCGAGCGCGCGGACGGTCTCGCCGTGGTGCAGGCCGTGCAGTGTCACGACGTCGAAACCGGCGTCGGTCAGCAGCCCGGCCAGCTCGCCCGGCGCCAGCTCACGGGTGTGGTACGGATTCAGCGGCGTGTCGCTGTCCGGGGTGAAGGTCAGCCGGTTCGGCGTCGTGACCAGCAGTTTTCCTCCTGGCGACAACACCCGCCGGCACTCCGCGAGGAAGCCGCCCTGGTCCCAGAGGTGTTCGATGACCTGGAAGTTGGCCACGACGTCCACCGAGGCGTCCCGCAGCGGCAGGTACGCCAGGTTCGCCCGCGCGACGGCGACCTCGGGGTAGCGGCGGGCGACGTGCTCGGTCGTCGGCACGTCGTAGTCCAGCGCGAGCACCCGGCGGGCCGTGGTCGCGAGAAGACCGGCGCCGTAGCCCTCGCCGCAGCCGGCTTCGAGCACCGTCGCGTCCACGCAGTGGGGGAGCAGAGCGAGGTACGCGGCTTCGTGGCGTCTGAACCAATAGTTCTCGACGGCGATGCCGGGCACGGTCCGTTCGCCGGTCAGGTGCAGCGCCTCGGCCCGGGTGGCTGGGGTGGTCACCTCCGCGACCCTAGCGGTGTCACGTCCGGCACGGCCGTCTCGTTCCGTGGTCATGCAACGGACCATCACCCGCGTACTCCTCGTGTTCTTCGGCGTCGTCGAAGCCGTGACCGGAATCTGGCCACTGGTCACCCCGAGTGGCTTCTACCAGGACTTTCCCGGCTTCCGCACCGGCTGGGTCTCGATGGACGGGCCCTTCAACGAGCACCTCCTGCGCGACTTCGGCGGGCTCAACCTGGCCCTCGCGGCCCTCCTGATCGGCGCCGCCGTGATCGGCACCACAGCCGTGGCGCGGCTGGCGGCCGTCGCGACGGTGCTGTTCGGCCTGCCGCACTTCATCTACCACCTCGGCCACGTGTCGCACTTCGAGCAACTCGACCAGGTGCTCATCGTCGTGACGACCGGGCTCGGCGTCGTGGTGCCGATCGTGCTGCTGCTGATCCCCGGGCGCCGGGTCAGTCCACCGGCGACACGGTGATGCCGAGCGCGCCCGGGCCGAGGTGCGCGCCGATGACCGCGCTCGCCTCGACGACCATGCTCTCGGCCATCCCGGACACGCGGCGCTCGATCTGCCGGCCGATCTCGAGCTCGTGGTCGCTGGCGCCGAACCGCGTCACGGCGATGTCGACGCGGAAGCCACCGGACTTCCGCACGGCGAGCTCGACCATCTTGGCCAGCGCCCGCCGCGTGCCGGGGACGCGGGCGAGCGGCGCGACCTCGCCGTCCTTGACCGTGAGCAGCGGCTTGATGGAGAACGCGGTGCCGAGCGTCGCCTGCGCGGCGCCGATCCGCCCGCCGCGGCGGAGGTATTCGAGCGTGTCGACGTAGATGAACTCGGTGCTCGTGAAGCACCGGCGTTCGGCGGCTTCGATGACGCGGGCGGCGTCCCCACCGACGGCGGCCGCCCGGGCCGCGGCGATCGCGGCGAAGCCGAGGCTCATCCCGGTGGTGCGGCTGTCGAGGACGTGCACCGGGATGCGGACCTGCTGGGCGGCCTCCCGGGCCGCGCGGACGGTGTCGGACATCCGGCCGGAGAGGTGGACGCTGACGATCGCGGTGGCGCCGGAGGCGGCGGCTTCCTGGTAGGTCCAGAAGAACGCCCCTGGGTCCGGGGGCGAGGTGGTGATCATCTGGCCGGCTCTCATGGTGTCGATGACCTTGCCGCGGTCGAAGCGGTTTTCGTCGTCGAAGTGGCTTCCCATGTTGAGCTGGATCTGCACGACGCCGATGGCCCAGCGGGCGGCGACGAGGTCGGGAAGGCACGAACTGGAGTCGGTGATGACGGCGATGCGCGCTGGCATGGTGCCGGAGGTTAACCCCTAATGGCCTACTGGGAGTAGGCCGTAGTTGGTCCGATCGGACGAACGGCGGTTCAGGTGGGGTAACCGGTCGACTACCGGGACGATGGTCCCACTAGTTTGCGCATCCAGGTGAATGGCGTCACCTCGGCGGGTCCTGGCGGCGGAATGGCCCTAATCTACCGGCCAGTAGAGCACTGACCCGTGGCGCGCCCGCGGGCCACAACCGGGAGGTCGAAGAAGACCCATGACCAACATCGTCGTCCTGGTCAAGCAGGTACCGGACACCTACTCGGAGCGAAAGCTCAGCGGGGCCGACCACACCCTTGACCGCGAATCCGCCGACGCCGTTCTCGACGAGATCAACGAGAAGGCCGTCGAAGAAGCCCTGAAGATCAAGGAAGCCGGCGAGGGCGAGGTCACCGTGCTCTCGGTGGGCCCCGACCGCGCGACCGACGCGATCCGCAAGGCGCTGTCCATGGGCGCCGACAAGGCCATCCACGTCTCCGACGAGGCCCTGCACGGCTCCGACGCCATCGCCACCGCGAAGGTCATCGCCGCCGCGATCGCCAAGGTCGAGAACTACGACCTGATCATCGCCGGCAACGAGTCCTCCGACGGCCGCGGCGGCGCCGTCCCGGCGATCCTCGCCGAGCTGCTCGGCCTGCCGCAGGTCACCTACGCGCGCGAGGTCACCGTCGAGGGCACCACCATCAAGGCCGTCCGCGAGACCGAGGACGGCCTCACCCGCCTCGAGGCGACCCTGCCCGCGGTGGTCAGCGTCGGCGAGAAGATCAACGAGCCGCGCTACCCGTCCTTCAAGGGCATCATGGCCGCCAAGAAGAAGCCGGTCGAGACCTTCACCATCGCCGACCTGGGTGTCGACGCGGGCGAGGTCGGCCTGGCCAACGCCTGGTCCACCGTGACCGAGGCCTCGCCGAAGCCGCCGCGCACCGCCGGCGAGAAGACCGAGGACGAGGGTGACGGCGGCACCAAGGTCGCCGAGTACCTGGTCGGCCAGAAGCTCATCTGACAACGGTTCGAGGAGGAAGTAGAACAATGGCTGAAGTACTCGTCCTCGTCGACCACGTCGACGGTGAGGTCAAGAAGGTCACGCTGGAGCTGCTGACCGCGGCCCGCGCGCTCGGTGAGCCGTCGGCCGTCGTCGTCGGCGCGACCGGCACCGCGGCCAAGGCCAAGGAGTCCCTGGCCGCGCACGGCGCCGCCAAGGTCTATGTCGCCGAAGGCGACGACGCCGCGAACTACCTGGTCACGCCCAAGGTGGACGTGCTCGCCGCGCTGGCGCAGCAGGCCTCCCCGGCCGCCGTGCTCGTCACCGCCAGCGGTGAGGGCAAGGAGGTCGCCGCGCGCCTGGCCGTCCGGCTCGGCTCCGGCCTGATCTACGACGCCGTCGGCGTCAACGGCGACGGCGTGATCGACCAGTCGATCTTCGGTGGCGCGTTCTCGGTGAAGTCCAAGTCGTCGAAGGGCGTCCCGGTCGTCTCCATCCGCCCGGGTGCCGTCGAGGCCGAGCCCGCCGAGGGCGCGGCGGCCGAAGAGACCGTCGAGATCCCCGCAACCGACGCGGCGAAGGCCACCAAGATCACCGGCGTCGAGCCGGTGACCGGCGGTGACCGTCCGGAGCTGACCGAGGCCTCGATCGTGGTCTCCGGTGGCCGCGGTGTCGGCTCGGCGGAGAAGTTCGACGTCGTCGAGAAGCTGGCCGACTCCCTCGGCGCGGCTGTCGGCGCCTCCCGGGCCGCCGTCGACTCCGGCTACTACCCGGCGCAGTTCCAGGTGGGCCAGACCGGCAAGACGGTGTCGCCGCAGCTGTACATCGCGCTCGGCATCTCCGGCGCGATCCAGCACCGCGCCGGCATGCAGACGTCGAAGACGATCATCGCCGTCAACAAGGACCCGGAGGCGCCGATCTTCGAGATCGCCGACTTCGGCATCGTCGGCGACCTGTTCAACGTCGCGCCGCAGCTGACCGAAGCGGTCGCGAAGCGCAAGGGCTGATCTGCTGTCCTGAAGGGCCTTCCGGGGTGTTCCCGGAAGGCCCTTCGCGCGTCTCCGGGACCTGAGAGAAGCCTGAGAACCCGCAATTAACTGAACGTGCACTAATCGGTCATCGGATGGCACTCTCCGCGGATTCCTACGCCCGGGTACACCTTGACCATGACGACGTCACAGCTCCTCGTCAGCACTGATCAGGCGGGTTCCGCGCTTCCGGCGGACGCCCCTCGGTACTCCCTCCTCGTCGCCCACGCGAACGACGAAGTCGTCGCGGCGCAGCGTCTGCGTCACCAGGTTTTCGCCGAAGAGATGGGCGCGCGGCTGCATTCCCCGCGTCCCGGCCTCGACGTCGACGAGTTCGACGAGTTCTGCGACCACCTCGTCGTCAGAGACGACAACACGGGCGACATCGTCGGCTGCTACCGGATGCTGCCGCCGGACCGCGCCGTCCAGGCCGGGAAGCTCTACGCCGACAGCGAGTTCGACCTGACCGCGCTCGACGCCCTGCGTCCCTCCCTGGTCGAAACCGGCCGTTCGTGCGTGCACCCCGACCACCGCAGCGGCGCCGTCGTCAGCCTGGTCTGGGCCGGGATCGCCCGCTACATGCTGCTCTCCGGCCATCGCTACCTCGCCGGCTGCGCGTCCGTCCCGCTGGTGGACGGCGGCTCGTTCGCCGCGGGCGTCTGGGACGTCCTGCGCGCCAAGCACTACTCGGACGAGGCGACGCGCGTCTCGCCGCTGATCCCGTGGGACACGTCCGCGATCGAACGCCCGGCGCGGTCCACGCTCCTGCCGCTGATCAAGGGCTACATCCGGCTCGGCGCCAAGGTCTGCGGTCCGCCGGCGCTCGACGTGGACTTCGGCGTCGCGGACTTCTTCGTCCTGCTCGACCTGCAGAACGTCGACGAGCGCTACCTGAAGTTCTTCCTCGGGAACCAAGCATGAGCCACGCCTGGATGCCGACGTCGCCGTGCGGCGACGGTTGCCTCACCGAGGGCGACCCGGTGGTCGGCCTCCCGCGCCGGGTGCTGCGGTTCGCCTCGGCGATCGTGGTCGTCTTCGCGGCGATGCTGGCGTCGCCGCTGCTCCTGGTCGCCCGCGGCCGCGAGCGCCTGGTCCGCCTGATCTTCCGGGGCGTGCTGCGCGCTTTCGGCGTCCGCCTCGACATCCGGGGCGGCGACGACTTCCGCACCGCGCCGGCCGGCCGTGGCGCGCTGGTGGTCAACAACCACATCTCCTGGCTGGACATCGTCGCGATCAACGCGCTGCGGCCGATGCGCGCGCTGGCCAAGAAGGAGATCGCGGGCTGGCCGGTCCTCGGCGGACTCGTCCGCCGAGGCGGCAGCATCTTCCTCGACCGCGAGCGGCTGAAGACGCTGCCCGCCACGATGTCCGAACTGGCCGACGCGCTGCGCTCGGGCTCACTCGTGAGCGTCACCCCTGAAGGAACGACGTGGTGCGGCCTGGCGTCCGGTCGGTTCACGACCGCGACGTTCCAGGCAGCCATCGACGGCGGCGTCCCGGTCCGCCCGATCGCCCTGCGCTACCGCTTGGCCGACGGCCGCGAGACCAGCCACCCGGCGTTCATCGGCCCGGAGTCGCTGATCGCGTCCCTGCGCCGGGTCGCGGCACTGCGGGGCCTGGTGCTCGAGGTCCACATCTGCCCGGAGATCGCACCGGGCCGAGCGGAGACCCGCCACGAGCTGGCCGCCCTGGCCGAGGCGTCGGTCCATTCCGCGCTGGGAACGGTGCAGATCCCGGCTCAGCAGCGCCGGCGGACCCCGCGCCTGCAGGTCGTGCCGACCCTGGCCGCCGCGGTGGAGGTCTCGGCGTCCGAAGCGACGATGTTCCAGGTCGCGACCACGCCGCCCGAGTCGGTGGCTCGCGGGGTTGTGGCCGCGCCGTCCGAACTGGTGGCTTCCGGGGTTGTGGTCGCGCCGCCCGAGTCTGCGGATCACCGGGCTGTGGTCATGCCGTCCGAATAGGTGGCTCGCCGGACTGTGGCCGCGCCGTCCGAGCTGGTGGCTCGCGGGGTTGTGGCGACGCCGCCCGAGTCGGTGGCTCCCCGGGTTGTGACCGCACCGTCTGACGTGATGTCTCCCCGGGCCGGGGCCATCCAGACCGCGCCGACCCAGGTCGTGGCCGCCCAGGCCATGCTTTCCCTGGCTTCGCCTCCCGCGAAGTGATCCGAGCCTGTCGCCGCGATCCGGCGACAGGCCCTGGTCGGCTCGCGAACGGGCCTGTCGCCGATTGCCGGCGGCAGGCCCGTTCCGAGTGTTGCCGAAGCTGACGGCAGGCCCGTTCCGCGTGTCGCCGATTGCCGGCAACAGGCCCGTTCCGCGCATTGCCGAAGGCCGTCGGCGGGCCTGCTCCGTGTGTTGCCGACCTCCGGCGACAGGCCCGTCCGCGATCAGCCGACGGTGAGCGTCAGCTTCCCGCCGGGGTGCCCGCCTTCGCTCTCCGTCTGGGCGGCGGCCGCGTCGGCGAGCGGGTAGCTCTTGCCGTGCGCGATGGTCACCCCGCGGTCGGTCACCCAGCCGGCGATCCCCTCCAGGACCTCACGCGACTGCTCACCGCCGCTGGAGAACGTCAGCCCCAGCTCGAACGCCGCGGCGTCGGCGATCGTGATGATCCGGTCCTGCGAGCCCCGCAGCTCGACCGAGCCCGGCAGAACACCGTGCCCGGACGTGTCGAAAACGGCGTCGACCGAGCCCGGCGCGGCCTCGCGGACCCGCTCCAGCCAGCCGTCGCCGTAAAGGACCGGGATGACGCCGAGGGACTTCAGGTCGTCGAGACTCCGGCTGCTACCAGTGCCGATGACGGTCAGCCCCTTCGCGACGGCGACCTGCGCCGCGAACCGGCCCACCGTGCCGCTGGCGCCGTGGATGAGCAGCGTCTCGCCTTCGCGGATCTCGAGCAGGTTCAGGACGCGAAGGGACGTCTCACCGGCGACGGGCAGCGCCGCGGCGTCCGCCCACGAGAGTCCCGCGGGCTTCGGCGCAAGCGTTTTCCCCAGGGCGTATTCGGCGTAGGCGCCGGTCTCGGACCAGCCGAAGACCTCGTCGCCCACGGAGAGACCGGCGCCCTCACCGACGGCGTCGACGACCCCGGCGACCTCGAGCCCGGGCGTGTGAGGGAAGGCGATCGGGAAGTTCTGCGCCATTCCACCGCCGCGGATCTTCCAGTCGATCGGGTTGATCCCGGCGGCCCGCACGGCCAGCCGCACCTGCCCGGGCCCGGGCTCCGGCACCGGAACTTCGGACAGCTTCAGGACGTCCGGCCCGCCGTACTCGGCGAAGGTGATAGCTCGCATGGTGTCGTCTGCACTCCTCGATTCGGGACCTTCGATGCTCGAATGTCCTCGCCACCGAGTCAACTCGCCCGGCGGGCGCGCCGAACCGCTCGGACGAGCAGTGTTCACTAGCCGGACGAGCAGGCCGCCGACGCGCGAGCACGCCTACGTTGGAGCCATGGACGCTTCCTGGTCGGATCCGCGACACGTGCTCGACGTCGTCGAACGGCTGTTGTCGGCGCCGCGCCCGCGGCTGCTCACCCAGTTCTCGATCGAGCTGGGGAAGCTGGTCCCGCACCGCGCCGCGGCGATGCAGACGGGGGACTGCCCGCGCAGCCCGCTCAAGGTCGTCGGCGATCCGGCGATCGCCCAGGCGTTGACGAGCGTCGAGCTGCAGCGGCTGGTCGACCGCAGCGAGCCGGGCACGGCCCTGGTCGTCGACGGCGTCCTGGGCGGCGTCGAACGCCGTCTCGTCCTGCTCGCGTCGTCGCCACCGGTCGGCAAGGGCGCGGTGCTCGCCGTGGTGCCCTCGTCGCCGGAGCCGCCGGCCGCCGAGCTGGAGCTGGCCGCCAGGCTGTGGCACATCCTCAGCACGGACGCCGGCCAGCGCGCGACCGACCCGGGCCCGGAGGTCCTGGCCAGCAACCTCGCCGCGGCCACCGCACGGGCCCAGGCGATCACCGACCTCGGCCAGACCCACGCGACGGCCCTGTCGACCCTCCTGGCGGTGCTCAGGTCCAGCCGCCTCCCCGACGCCGCCGCCCGCCGGACGGCAGTCGACCTCGCCGCCGACGCCCTGCTCGAGCTCAAGGGTGTCGTCGACCGCGACCAGGCCCTGTCCGCGGAACCGGCGGGCGCGGCGTTCGCCGTGCTCAAGAACCAGCTGGCCGACCTGGTGCGGCACACGGACGTCCAAGTCGACCTGGTCAGCCCGGTCGGCGAGGGCTCGCTCGCGCAGGACATCGCCCACACGGCCCGGACATTGACCCGCGGCCTGGTGCTCACCGCCCTGGACCGCCCGGCGACCACGCGCCTGCGGGCGTCCTGGCGCCTGGACGGCTCGGTCGTCCGCATCACGGTCCGCGACGACAGCCCCGACGTCGCCGCGGCTGTCCCGGCGGGCGGCCTGACGGAACGGCTCACCACCCTGGGCGGCCACTGGGAGGTCGACGCCGTCCCGGGCTGGGGGACGACGGTCACCGCAGTCCTGCCCCTCGGCGTCGCCGAACCGCCCGAGCTGCGTCCGCTCGACCGGCTCAACCCCCGCGAGATCGAGGTCTTGTCGGGAATCTCCCAGGGCCTGCGCAACCGGCAGATCGCCGAGCAGCTGCAGCTCAGCGAGCACACGGTGAAGTTCCACGTCCGCAACATCCTGGACAAGCTGGACGTGAGCTCCCGCGGCGAGGCCGCAGCCCTGGCGCGCGACCTGCGCCTGGAGCCGACGGCGCGCCACACCGCCTGAAACCGGCTTGACCTCCAGCGCGCTGGAGGTTGCACGCTGCTGATCATGACCTCGACCATCGACCCCGTGCCCGTCCGCCGCAGCGTGCTCTGGAGCGCCGAACACCGGCTGACGACGATCGCGTTGTTGCTCGTGGTCACCTTGGTCGCCTTCGAGAACATGGGCGTCGCGACGGCGATGCCGACCCTGGTCGCCGACCTGCACGGGCTGTCGCTGTACTCGTGGCCGTTCACGATCTTCCTGATCTCCAGCGTCGTCGCCACAGTCCTGTCGGGCCGCATCGGCGACCGCCGCGGCCCAGCACCGGCCCTGCTCGCCGGACCGGCACTGTTCGCAGCCGGCCTGCTCGTCGCGGGAACGGCGACAGGCATGCCGACACTCCTGCTCGGCCGCGCCTTGCAGGGCTTCGGCTCGGGACTGCTCCTGGTCTCGGTCTCGCTCCTGATCGCGTTGACGTTCACCGACCACGAACGCCCGGTGATCTACGCCGCGAACGCCGCAGCCTGGGTCCTACCGGCGGTCATCGGCCCGCCGGTAGCCGGCGTCCTGACAGCCAGCGTCGGCTGGCGCTGGGTCTTCCTCGGCCTGGTCCCGCTAGTGATCGTGGGCGTGGCCATGTTGCTGGTGGTCGTCCGCCGCCTGCCTGCTCACGTCCCTACCACCGGCGGCCCCCGCGCAGGCGTGGTCCAGGCGATCATCGCCGCCCTGGGCATCGCCGCACTGACCTGGGCCGCACAGCACCAGTCACTCCTCGCACTCGGCTACGGCACCGCCGGACTGGTGGCCCTCGGCTACGCGCTCCGCAAATTGCTCCCGGTGGGGACACTGACCTCCCGCCGAGGTCTCCCCACCGTCGTCGCCTCCCGGGCACTGATCGCAGGCGCATACGCCGGAATGGAGGCCTACCTACCCCTGACGATGAGCGCGGTCCATGGTTACAGCCCGGCCCTAGCCGGCTTGCCCCTGACGATCACGGCGTTGGGGTGGTCCGCGGCATCTGCCGCCCAGAGCCGCTACCTCAGCTGGTCGAGAGAAGCATCCCTACGCACCGGATTCTGGCTCGTCGCGGCCGGCCTGGTCTGCTTCGGCCTGGTCTCGCAGCCCTGGTGCCCCGGCTGGACGGCGTTCGTGGCCTGCGCGGTCGGCGGCGCGGGAATGGGGATAGCGATGCCTGCGATCTCGGTCCTCCTGCTCCGCTACTCGCCTGAGGGTGAACGCGGGTTCAACACCTCGGCGATGCAGCTCGCAGACTGGGTCGGCTCGGCACTGCTCATCGGTATGGGCGGCGTCTTGCTCGGTGCTGTGGGCTCTGTTCTCGACCCGTCGCCGGCGATGGCCCTGCTCACAGTCGCCTTGATTGCGCTCGCCCTCTTGGGCGTGCGGCTGACCGGACGTTGGCCGTCGAAGGTGTGACAGGCCACTTCGAGGGTCAGGGTGCGCTTCGTCACGCGCTGGAGCGGACTACCCTGAAGGGGCGATGACCTATCTCGACCACGCGGCGACCACTCCGATGTTGCCCGAAGCCATAGCGGCGATGACCGAGGCGCTGTCCACCGTGGGCAACGCCTCAGCGCTGCATTCCTCGGGCCGCCGAGCCCGCCGGATGGTCGAGGAAGCCAGAGAGACCATCGCCGACGCCTTGGGTGCCCGCCCTTCCGAAGTGATCTTCACCGGCGGTGGCACCGAGAGCGACAACCTCGCGCTCAAGGGCATCTACTGGGCTCGTCACGACGAGCAGAAGCAGCGCCGCCGCATCTTGTGCGGAGCCACCGAACACCACGCAGTGCTCGACACCGTCGAGTGGCTTGAAGCCCGCTGCGACGCAGAGATCACATTGCTGAACGTGGACAGCCAGGGCCGGGTGTCGCCCGAGGTTCTGCGTGCCGCTATCGCCTCGGATCCTGAAAGCGTCGCGCTGGTGACGGTGATGTGGGCCAACAACGAGGTCGGCACGATCAACCCGATCGCCGAGTTGGCCGCCGTCTGTGCCGAGTTCGACATCCCGCTGCACACGGACGCGGTCCAGGCCGTCGGCGCGATCCCAGTCGACTTCGCCGCCAGTGGCGCAGCTGCGCTCACGTTGACCGGCCACAAGCTCGGCGGACCGTTCGGCGTGGGAGCTCTCCTTCTCGGCCGTGACGTGACCTGCGTACCTCTGTTGCACGGTGGCGGCCAGGAACGCAGCGTCCGCTCCGGCACCCTGGACGTCCCGGCGATCGTCGGGTTCGCGGCTGCTGTCCAGTCCAGCATCTCCACTCGGACCGAATACACGAAGCGCGTCGAGGAACTGCGCGACGAGCTCATCGGAGCGATTCGACGCGAGGTGCCCGACGCCGTTCTCAACGGTGGAGAGTGCGAGCGGCTCCCCAGCCACGTCCATTTCACATTCCCCGGATGCGCCGGCGACAGCCTGCTGATGCTGCTCGACGCCAAGGGCATCGAGTGCTCGACAGGATCGGCGTGCACCGCGGGCGTAGCCCAGCCGAGTCATGTACTCCTCGCAATGGGCGCGGACCCGGCGGCCGCTCGTGGCTCGCTCAGATTCTCTCTCGGCCACACGTCCACCGCCGCTGACGTCGAGGCGGTTGCAGCCGAGATCGGCGGTGTCGTCACACGTGCGAGGCAGGCCGGACTCGCCGGAATGCGCAAGCAGACCCAGAAGCAAGAGGTGTAAGGCAATGCGGGTTTTGGCCGCGATGAGCGGAGGAGTGGATTCGGCAGTCGCCGCGGCACGCGCGGTTGATGCCGGGCACGATGTCGTCGGCGTGCACCTGGCGCTGTCGGCGAAACCTGGCACTCTGCGCACTGGTTCGCGCGGGTGCTGCACGATCGAAGACTCGCACGATGCCCGGCGAGCTGCTGATATTCTCGGTATCCCTTTCTACATCTGGGATTTCGCCGAGCGGTTCACCGAAGAAGTCGTGGAGACGTTCGTCGGCGAGTATGCCGCCGGTCGTACACCGAATCCCTGTGTCACTTGCAACGAGAAGATCAAGTTCGAGGCTCTCCTCGAGAAGGCGATGGCACTCGGCTTCGACGCGGTCGCGACCGGCCATTACGCGCGCCTGTCCGTAGTTGACGGTGTGCCCGAGCTGCGCCGTAGTGCGGATAGTGGCAAGGACCAGTCCTACGTGCTCGCCTCCCTTACCTCGGAGCAGCTCAGTCACGCGATGTTCCCGCTCGGCGACTCCTGGAAGACCGAGGTGCGAGCAGAGGCCGAGCAGCGGGGGTTGTCCGTCGCGAACAAGCCGGACAGCCACGACATCTGCTTCATCCCTGACGGCGACACCAAGAAGTTCCTGGAGAACCGGCTGGGGCAGCGTCCAGGCGAGCTCGTCGACGCGGAAACCGGTGCAGTGCTCGGCCAGCACACCGGTGTGCACGGATTCACCGTCGGGCAGCGCAAGGGTCTCGGTATCGAAGCACCGGCACCGGACGGGCGTCCTCGCTACGTTCTGTCCCTGGAGCCGGTGTCCGGCTCCGTCAAGGTCGGCTCCGTAGCCGGCCTCGGGATCAACGTGATCGACGCCGACCGGCCAATCTGGCCCAGTGGCCGTCCGCTGACGGAGCCGACTGAGTGCGTGGTCCAGGTTCGGGCTCACGGCGGAATCGTCGATGCGGTCGCCGAGGTGGACTCGGACACCATGACCGTGCAGCTACGCGAACCGTTACGTGGGGTCGCTCCGGGGCAGGTCGTCGTGCTTTACCGACCGGATTCTGACGGCGGCGATATCGTCCTGGGCAGCGCGAAGATCGCGAGCACGCGCTGACCTCGTCATTTCCGAGGTTTCTTCGAGGACCGGTTCGCTCGTCGCCGGATCGGATGCATTGATGGTGGTGTTGTCGAGCGAACTCCGCCGGTCGGCGTCGCAACGTTCACGGTCCCGTCAGGAGTGACCTCGTAAGCCCACCCAGGCTGGTTCTTCAGCTTGCGGTGGCGGGAGCAGAATGTGACCGGCTGGTGCACGACTGCCTCGGCCCCGCCTGACGCTCGAGTCGGCTCGATCCCGCAACTCTGGGCGGGCCGCGTGCACCCAGGCTGTCGGCACTCCTGGTCTCGGACGCGGATGAACTCGTCGTGTGCCGAGTCGAGCGGATAGCGCTTCGGCGAGAGCTCGACCACCTGGCCGGTACGCGGGTCGGTGAGCACTCGTCGCAACGTCGTGTCGGGCCCGCTGATGATGCTGCGGGCGACCGCGGGTGCGATCGGACCACGGCCGGCCAAGGTCACCGGGAGATCGTTCAGGCTCAGGTAGGTGGCCAGGTCGACGTGCAAGAACACCTCGGTTCGTGCGCTCGGCCCACCCGTGCCGCTCAGGAGCAGATCCAGCGCGACGTCGGCTCGGAGCTGGTCCAGTGTTCGCGCTTCTTCGGGCGTCTTCAGGACGCGAGCAGCCTGGTCGATGCGGGTATAGACAGCGGTCGCCTTCTCGGTCGGAGCATTGTTGATCGACAGGTGGGTCACGGCGGTGTCTTGGTGGTGCAGGCTGAACCGTCGTTCGAGGAGCTTCTGCTCGGTCCGGCTCGCGGCACCTTCCGGGTCGGCCTTTGCGGCGGCATACGCGGCCGCCCGCCGGACCTGGGTGGCGTTCCGTCCGGGAACCCGGTCTTCGAGCGCTTCGTCGACGATGCGCACGTACTCACCGGAAACCCAGGCGGTGGCGTCCGTGACCTTCATGGCGCGATAGAGGTCCAGCCTGCCGTCGTCCATGAGGTTGAGCATGCGCGGAAGCCGGGCGATCAGCGCGTTGGCCGCGGAAACAATGGCACCGGCGCGGTGTTCCGTTATGGACAGGGCCAAGGCCACTTCCGAAGCTGTGCTGGGTGCCCGTCTCCGCCGCACGCTGAGGTCAGCGATCGCTCTCAGTTGAAGTGCCTGGAGCTTGGAGATCTCGGCATCGGTTTCGCGTATCAACTCGACGACCTGGTCGTCTTGCATGCGCTGCAACGTATCTGGGCTTGCGCGGACAGTCTGCAGCATGAAGGGAAGCTTGTCGTGAACGTTCCGGGAATTGGTCGCGGGGTCGAGTTTGCGGAGTGGTCGCGAAGAAGACATGAGCGCGACCGTACGGCAGTTTTCGGCGAAATTGCGGTGGAGGGCACGAACGGTCCGTTCGTGCCCTCCGTGACTTGACTCGCCGAGACTGGTTCAGGAATGGTCGGTGTGTATGGACCTATGCAGCGCCAGATCCAGGGGGAGTGATGACCGTGAATGGTCCTATGTGGATGGTCGAGTCGGCCGCTCGTTCAGAGCTTCAGCTTGAATCCGGTGTGGCTCGGCTCGAAACCGAGGCGCTCGTAGAACCGGTGCGCCTGCGTTCTGGAGGTGTCCGACGTGAGTTGCACAAGGACGCACCCGCGCCGCCGTGACTCGTCGATCGCCCATCGAAGGAGGTCGGCGCCGAGGCCGGAACGCCGATGATCGGCCCGGACCCGAACAGCCTCGATTTGACCGCGAAGTGCGCCGCGCCTCGCCAAGCCGGGAATGATGGTCAACTGCAGGGTTCCGACAGTCTGGTCGTCGGCCACGACCACGACCAGGAGCTGATTCGGGTCCGCGTCGATAACGTCGAACGCTTGCAGGTACGGGGCTGGATCGGTGGGGTCGTCACGGGTCGCGCCGAGCTGGTCGTCCGCCAGCATGTGCACTATCGCTTCGACGTCGTCACGCCGTGCTTTGCGGATGGTGTAGTCGGTCACGGCGCCAGTATCACAGCGCGCGGGTGAACCCTTGATAACTGTGCTCGAACCCGAAACGCGCGTAGAACTCCCGCAGGTCGGCGCGAGCGAGGCCGGAGTCCAGGTGGAGCCGGGTGCAGCCACGTCGGCGAGCTTCGTCGACGCCCCAGCTCAGCAGCGCGCTGGTCACGCCTCGTCGGGCAGCGCGGATACCTTCCAGTAAGCCCCGCGATGCCCCGTCCCAGGCCAGGCCTCGCATCACCGTCAGTTGCGCGGTGCCGACGACGCCGTTGCCGTCCTCAGCTACGACCAGCGTGACGTGCGGGGTGCTCGTGAGGTCGCGGAGTGCGGTTGCCAGCGGTCCGCCCGGTGCGCCGAACAGGCGCTCGAGCGCCTCGATGTCCGTTGCTCTGGCACGTCTGATGACATCCATTGCACCCAGTATGCAGGAAGTCCTCAGGTCACCGAGTAGTGCAGGACTCCGTCGACGACCTGCGCCGTCAGTTTGCCTTGCGAAACCAGTAGGTCGAGATGTGCCGCGGTTTCCAGGACTGCGAGCATCCGGTTGAACGAGTCCATTTCGGACAGCTTGCGCTTGCGGCGGGTCCAGCCGACCCGGTTCGCGGCTTCGAACGCGGTGCTCGCGCCGGCAGCGATCTGCCCGCCCATGGTCTCGAGGCGTTCACGGTGGTGTTCCAGTAGTTCGTCGACACGGGTGTGCACGCTCTCCGACACCGGACCATGAGCGGGAAGCATGCGACGGTCAGGCATGGAGCGCACCAGGCGCAACGAATCCATGAAGTCGTTCAAGGGCAATTCGGCCGGCACCGGCTGGAACCCGATGGACGGGGTGATGTGCGGCAGCACGTGGTCGCCGGAGAACAACAGGTCGGCCGCGACGTCGACGAAGACGACGTGTCCGCTCGTGTGTCCCGGAGTGGCGACGATGTCGAAGTCGCGTCCCGGCATGATCGATCGGCGTCCTGGTGTCAGCCACTCGTCGGGCGCTTCCCACAGATCGGCTTCCCGGTGGCGCCGGTTCGTGCCGAACTCGCGCCCCAGCGCTTCGACTACCTCGCCGGCGCCCGCCTTGAACAGGAGGTCGACCTGGGCTTCCATCGGCAACCGCTCAGGGTTGCCCGAAACCTTCAGTGACGGCTCTTCGTCTTGGCCGAGCGCGATCTTCGAACCGAACTCACGGCGGAGCACGACCGCCTGCGAGTAGTGGTCGCGGTGGACATGGGTCACGAGGAACTCGCTGACGTCGGCGAGCTCGGCGCCGATCCCGCCGAGGGCGTCCGTCAGCTGTTGACGGGCCACGTCCAGTGCCCAGCCGGAGTCGACCAGGACCAGCTTCTTGCCGTCCGTGACCGCGTAGACGTTCACCGCGCGCAGGCCGTCGTTGGGCAGCGGCAACGGGATTCGGTAGACGCCCGCCGATACCTCGTAGATCCCGGGTTCGGTCCAGTTCCGGTCGCTGCTTTCCGGCAACGGTTCCACGGTGACCTCCGTCCCGGCGAGACTCCGGCGTCCCGGCCTTTCTTCACCCTGTGCTGTGTCGGGCCCGCTGTCCACCTGGAGGAGATGAGACGCCGGTCACTAGGTCAGTCCGTGTCCTGCTTCAGGGCGGTGTCGATCGTGAGGGCCGCGGCGACCACCATGCTGGCCAGCGGATCCGGCAGTGGGTGAGGGATCTCGACCACGTAGTTGTCGGCCGTGGTGAAGGCGGCCTTGATGAAGCCGCCCCACGTCTTGGTCACCCGGGCGACCTCGTTGCCGGTGTGGTCCCGGATGGAGAAGTTCCAGGCGCGCCAGTTCTCGGCGAAGATCCCGCCGACCGAGCGGCCGTCGACGACGAAGCCGAAGCGGATCTTCCCGAACACGTTCTCCTGGACGATCTCGCCGATCGGCGACTCGTCGGCCCGGGTGACGAGGAATCGGGACTTGAACACCTTGGCCGGCCGCGTCACCTTCAGCACCGTGCTGTGGTTGGCGTCGCGGACCTCGAACTTGTGGGTCAGGAACTGGTCGTAGTTGGTCAGGAGCCGGATCGCCTTCTTCAGCGGGCTCTGGCCGACCTCGACGACTCCGCCGATCCGGGTGCCGTTCTGGTCGAATACGCCGAACTCGTTGGCCATCTCGATCAGCTTGGCGCGCTGGTTCACCACCAGGACCGGCTCGGTGAACAACGTCCCGCCGCCGTTGCGCGCGCTGCCGCGGCCGCGGGTGGCGCGGCTGACCTGGTTCTGGATCCGCGACGGGTCGTGGGCGCGTTCGATGTCCAGCTCGATCGGCTCGGAGTCGCTCGGCGGGACCTGGTGGGCCGGACGCGTGTTGGCGGTCCAGGCCTGACCGTCCCACCAGCGGTGCAGCCGCGGGTCCCGCGCGTCGGGATACCAGCCCGGTTGCGGTGGCGAACTCGTCATGACCGGGCAGCCTATCCGCGCGGACGCGCCCACGGACCACGTAACGGGAAATGCGGCGTATGTCCGCCTCCGTGGAGTGCGGTGTGGTGGCCCGGTCGGTGTCGGTGGCCGGTGGTCGACCAGAATCCGGGGTTGTGAGCAAACAAGCTTGGCCCAGCGGTGCCGCGACGGCGATCGGCTCGATGCCCGGCACGGACCCCGCGGAAGCGGCGGCGGTCGTGTTCGGCGAGCTGCCGGACTTCCCGCACCTGCCGGAGTTGCCGGCGCGCGGCGTCGGGGCGGACATGCTCGGGCGGACGGCGGCGCTGCTGGTCGACCTGGCCGTCGAGGTCGTGCCGAGCGGCTACCGCGTCACTGCCCGGCCGGGGCACGAACACCGGCGGGCCGTCGACCTGCTTCGCTGGGATCTGGACGCGCTGCAGGAGGCCAAGGAGAAGGCCGGGGTCACGCCACCTGCCTTCAAGGTCCAGCTCGCCGGGCCGTGGACGCTCGGCGCCGGGATCGAGCTGCCCCGCGGCCACCGGGTGCTCACGGACCGCGGTGCCCTGCGGGACTTCACGTCGTCTCTGCTCGACGGCCTCGCGGAGCACGTCGCGGAGGTTCGTTCCAGGATCGGCGCTCCCGTGGTCGTCCAGTTCGACGAGCCGTCGCTGCCCACGGTGCTGGCCGGCGGGCTGTCGACGCCGTCCGGCTACGGGAACGTCGCGGCGGTGCCGGGACCCGAGGCTCGTGACCTGCTCGCCACCGTCATCGAAGGCGCGCGCACGATCACCGGCCAGCCGGTGATCGTGCACTGCTGCGCCGCGGAACCGCCGCTCGGTCTGCTGCGCGAGGCCGGCGCGGACGGCCTGGCGTTCGACCTTCGGGTTCTCGACGGCGTGTCCGCCGCGTTCCTCGACGAGATCGGCGAGGTGTGGGACGGCGGGGCGACGCTGTTCATGGGCGCGATCCCGACCACCGAACCCGCCGCTCCGCTGAGCCTGAAGGACGTCGGTGAAGCGCCGTTCCGGCTGGCGAGCCGGCTCGGGTTCAACGAAAGCGTCCTGGCCGAACGCGCCGTGCCGACCCCCGCCTGCGGTCTTGCCGGCGCGACGCCGGACTGGATGCGCCGGGCTCTCGAGCTGTCCCGCGAGCTGGGCAAAGCCTTCGTGGAGCCGCCGGAGCGTTGGTGACGGAATCCGGCAACTCGCTGACGTCGGCGCGGCACGCCAAGTAGCGTGGCGGGGAAGCCGAACGAACGAGGACCACCGATAGCCATGCGCCTGTTCCGCCGCAAGAGCTCCGCCGCCGATCCGCCCGACCCGCGCACCGCGTGGCCGGAGCAGCACGTGCCGGCGGACCCGGCCGTCGCCGCGGAGACGTTCTGGCAAGGCTGGTACGACCTGCTCCCGATGGTCAGCGCGGCGCTCGGCGAGGGCGAGCCGCACCGGGTCGAACACGAGCTCTGCCAGCTGGTCGAGGCCTTGCACCCCCGGCTGCACTTCTCGCTCGAACGTGGTCGTCGGTCGATCTACGCCCTGGTCGTGACCGGCCAGGAGGACCCCGAAGTGCGGCCGTTCACCGACGCGTGGCGGGCCGCCGCGCCGCCGGACGACGCCATCTGGGAGTACCACGACTCGGTCCCGCCGGTGCCCGATCCGACCGAGGTCACCGTCAACCTCGGCGAGCACCGGATCTCGCTGGCCGATGTCCGGGTCGTCGCGCAGGTCGACGAGGACGTCGTCGACGTCGCCGTCTTCCACCCCGGGTTCCGCGACCTCGACGAAGCCGCGCGGCTGACCATGACCTTCCTGCCCCTCGACGCCACATTGGGTGAACGTCTGGCCGCCGAACGACTACGGCGTGTCGAGACCGCGGAGACCGAACCGGTGGGCGCGATCACCCTTTTGGAGTTCCGTGAACTGGTTCGCGGGCTCGGCGGCGGGACACCCGAAAATGTCGGTGCCGCCGACTAGGGTTACCACCCGTGAGCAGCACAGACCTTCCCCAGGACCAGATCGCGGCGGCGGCCGCCCCGGAGGCCGCCGAGGACGTCACCGACGTCCCGGCCGACGTGCGTGAGCGCCACAGCGCGCTCGCGGAGGAACTGCGCAACCACCAGTTCCGCTACTACGTCCTGGACTCGCCGATCGTCTCCGACGGGCAGTTCGACGAGCTGCTCGGCGAGCTGCAGGCGATCGAAGACGCGCACCCCGCGCTGGTCACCCCCGAGTCGCCGACCCAGCGGGTCGGGGGCACGTTCTCGACCGAGTTCACCGCGTACGACCACCTCGAGCGCATGCTCAGCCTGGACAACGTGTTCGACCGGGACGAGTTCCTGGCCTGGGTCGAGCGCGTCGAGAAGGAGGTCGGCCGGACCGAGTTACTCGCCGAGCTGAAGATCGACGGCCTGGCGATCAACCTGTTGTACGAAAACGGCCACCTCACCCGGGCGCTCACCCGGGGTGACGGCCGCACAGGCGAAGACGTGACGCTGAACATGCGCACGCTCGAGCAGGTGCCCGAGACGCTCACGGGCACCGAACAGTTCCCGGTGCCCGCTCTGGTCGAGGTCCGCGGGGAGGTCTTCTTCCGCGTCGAGGACTTCCTCGAGCTGAACGCGAAGATGGTCGAAGCCGGAAAGCCGCCGTACGCGAACCCGCGCAACACCGCGGCCGGGTCGCTGCGGCAGAAGGACCCCAAGATCACGAAGGAACGCCGGCTGCGGCTGATCTGCCACGGGCTCGGCAAACGCCAGGGGTTCGAGCCGCAGCGCCAGTCCGAGGCGTACGACGCGCTGGCCGCGTGGGGCCTGCCGGTGTCGCCGCACAGCAAGGTCCTGACGACGGCCGAGGAGCTCACCGAGCACATCGCCTACTGGGGCGAGCACCGCCACGACGCCGAGCACGAGATCGACGGCGTCGTCATCAAGGTCGACCAGGTGTCGCTGCAGCGGCGGCTGGGCACGACGTCACGCGCGCCGCGGTGGGCGATCGCGTACAAGTACCCGCCCGAAGAGGCGATCACCACGTTGCTGGACATCCAGGTCGGCGTCGGCCGCACCGGGCGGGTGACGCCGTTCGCGGTCACCGAGCCGGTCACGGTCGCGGGGTCGACCGTCGCGCGCGCCACCCTCCACAACGGGGAAGAGGTCAAGCGCAAGGGTGTGCTGATCGGCGACCGGATCGTCATCCGCAAGGCCGGCGACGTCATCCCCGAGGTCCTCGGGCCGGTGGTGGACGCGCGCACGGGCGACGAGCGCGAGTTCGTCATGCCCACCCATTGCCCGGAATGCGGCACCGAGCTCGCCTACCAGAAGGAGGGCGACAAGGACATCCGCTGCCCGAACACCCGGTTCTGCCCCGCGCAGCTGCGGGAGCGGCTCTTCCATCTGGCCGGCCGCGGTGGTTTCGACATCGAGGTTCTCGGCTACGAGGCGGCGGTCGCGCTGCTGGACGCGCGGGTGGTCGCCGACGAGGGTGACATCTTCGACCTGAACGAGGACAGCCTGTCCGAGGTCGAGCTGTTCCGCACCAAGGCCGGCGAGTTGTCCGCGAACGCGCGAAAGCTGCTCAACAACCTCGACGCGGCGAAGGATCGGCCGCTGTGGAAGGTGCTCGTCGCGTTGTCGATCCGGCACGTCGGGCCGACCGCCGCGCAGGCACTGGCTCGCGAGTTCGGCTCGGTCGAGCGGATCGAGGAAGCCACCGAGGAGGAGCTCGCGGACGTCGACGGCGTCGGCCCGACCATCGCGCGCGCGACCCAGGAGTGGTTCGAAGTCGGCTGGCACCGCGAGATCGTCGAAAAGTGGCGACGTTCCGGCGTGCGGATGGAAGAGGAGCGCGACGAGTCGATCCCGCGCAACCTCGAAGGCTTGTCGATCGTGGTGACGGGCTCGCTCGACGGGTTCTCCCGCGACGAGGCCAAGGAGGTCCTCATGGCCCGCGGCGGCAAGGCGGCCGGGTCGGTGTCGAAGAAGACGGCGTTCGTCGTCGTCGGGGACTCGCCTGGTTCGAAGTACGACAAGGCGGTCCAGCTGAAGGTGCCGGTGCTCGACGAGGCCGGCTTCCGCGTCCTGCTGGAGCGGGGGCCCGAGGCGGCGCGGGAGGTGGCGCTGCCGGCCGGCGACGAGACCACCGAAGACGAGTCCGGGGAGACGGATGGGTGATGTCGAGATCCGGCCACCGCGGCCGGAGGAGTACGCGGCGGCCGGCGAGGTCACGGTCCAGGCCTACGACGTCGACGGTCATCTGGCCGGAGACGTCGGGTACGACGCGGAGCTGCGTGACATCGCGCGCCGGGTCGAGCTGGCCGAGGTGCTCGTCGCCGTCGGCGAGGCGGGGGACGTGCTTGGCTGCGTGACGATCGTGCGGCCGGGTTCGGCCTACGCGGAGATTTCACGTCCGGGTGAGCTGGAGTTCCGGATGCTCGCGGTGGCGCCGTCGGCGCGTGGCCGTGGTGTCGGGGAGGCGCTCACGAGGGCCGTGCTCGATCGCGCGCGGACGCTGGGACTTCGCAGGGTGGTGTTGAGCAGCCTTGACGGGATGCGCAGCGCGCACCGGCTCTACGAACGCCTCGGGTTCACCCGGCTGCCCGAACGCGACTGGCGGCCGTTCCCGCACATCTCGCTGGTCGCGTACCGCATCGACGTCTGACCGCGCGGGATCGAGGGCGACGAGGGTTTGTTTTCGAAGGGGCGACGTCTTGAGTAAGACGTCGCCCCTTCGGCAATTGAGTGGCCCGCTCCGGCATTCGATCGTCGCGACGATCTCGGGGCGTCGTCGAAACCGGCGAATGTAAGACCAGCTGTCACGGCCGCGCATAACCACCCGGCCGGGTGGCCGGGATGGCGTTGCCGGATTCGGGCGACGCGGTCTACCTCGCGTCAGCCGTCGAGGACGACCGCGACGATCCCCGCCAGGTGAGCGAGCCGGGCGACTTCGGCGGCGCGGAAGTTCGGTCCACCCGGGCGGGCCACCAGCAGCGCCTTGCCCGGCTTGCCCAGTGGGGTCGCGGCCAGCTCGGTGCCCAGTTCCTTCCACGTCTCCGGGATCCAGGCCTCCTCGCTGTCGAGCACCGTCGCGCGCTCGAGCGGCAGCCAGGGCAGGTCCGTGATGGGAGTTTCCGGCGCGGCACTCGACGACGCCAGCCGGACGGCGCCGGTCTCGGAGTACTCGACGATCATCGCCCAGCCCGCGCGCACGATGCGGGGCACGCCCTCGGCCAGGATGTCGAGACCGGTCTTCGGCCGCGCGGCTATCTCTTCGACGAGTTCGAGCTCGCGGTGGGTGTCGAGCACGCCCGCGTACGGGCGGACCGCATCCACTTCGACGCCTTCGACACTCTCCGCCGCCGTGATCAGCGCGTCGGGCAAGCGGCCCGACGGGAGCTCGACGACCAGGTCGTCGACGGCTACGCCCGTGCCGCGTTCGACGACGTCCACGCTGAGTATGTCCGCGCCTACCGTGCCGAGGGCCGTGGCGACCGCGCCGAGGGTCCCCGGGCTGTCCGGAAGGATGACCCGGATCAGGAACGACACCACGCGCCCCTCTCACCTCTGGCGTCCCAGCCTTGCCGTGGGACGCTCGATGCCGGTCGCCGATTGTGACAGACCCACCCGGCTCGCGGGACCCACTGTCCGCCGGGCGGGACTTCGGTGTCGCCGGACGGCACTCGGCTTGCGCCGGGCGTAACCCAGTCGAGTCCGCCCACGCCGCCACCATAGACTTGCAGCTTCCGAGACAACCCGCACAGCACAACCCGGGAGTCACCCGCGTGCCCAACATTTCCCGAGACGAGGTCGCGCACCTCGCGAAGCTGGCCAGGCTGGCCGTGACCGACGACGAGATCGACGTCTTCGCCGGCCAGCTCGACCAGATCCTGGACTCGGTGGCCAAGGTGAGCGAGGTCGCCGCCGAAGACGTGCCGCCTACTTCGCACGCCGTGCCGCTGACGAACGTCTTCCGGCAGGACGTCGTCCGTCCCGGGCTCACCCAGCAGCAGGCCCTGGCCGGTGCGCCGGCCGCCGAAGAGGGCCGGTTCCGGGTGCCGCGGATTCTGGGGGAAGAGCAGTGACCGAGCTGATCAAGCTGACCGCCGCGGAACTGGCGGAGAAGATCCACACGCGCGAGGTGTCCGCGGTCGAGGTCACGCAGGCCCACCTGGACCGGATCGCCGAGGTGGACGACCACGTCCACGCGTTCCTGCACGTCGACACCGAGGGCGCGCTGGCCGCGGCCAAGGCCGTCGACGAGGGCATCGCCGGTGGCCAGGCGCCCGTGTCGCCGCTGGCCGGCGTGCCGCTCGCGCTGAAGGACGTCCTCACCACCGAAGGCATCCCGACGACGTGCGGGTCGAAGACCCTCGAGGGCTGGATCCCGCCGTACGACGCAACGGTGACTCGCAAGCTGCGCGAAGCCGGCGTCGTCATCCTCGGCAAGACCAACATGGACGAGTTCGCCATGGGGTCGTCGACCGAGAACTCGGCCTATGGCCCGACGCACAACCCGTGGGACCACGCCCGCATCCCGGGCGGTTCCGGCGGTGGTTCGTCGGCGTCGATCGCGGCCTTCGAAGCCGCGCTGGCGATCGGTACCGACACTGGTGGCTCGATCCGGCAGCCCGGCTCGGTCACCGGCACCGTCGGCGTCAAGCCGACCTATGGTGGCGTGTCGCGCTACGGCCTCGTCGCGTTTTCGTCGTCGCTCGACCAGGCCGGGCCGTGCGCCCGCACGGTGCTCGACGCCGCGCTGCTGCACGAGGTCATCGCCGGCTACGACCCGATGGACTCGACGTCCATCGACGCGCCGGTCCCGCCGGTCGTCGCCGCGGCCCGCCAGGGCGCGAACGGCGACCTGTCCGGCGTCCGCGTCGGCGTGGTGAAGGAGTTCGGCGGCGACGGCTACCAGCCGGGCGTGCTGCGGTCCTTCGAGGCCGCGGTCGAGCAGTTGCGCGCGCTCGGCGCCGAGGTCGTCGAGGTGTCCTGCCCGAACTTCACCTACGCGCTGCCGGCGTACTACCTGATCGCGCCGAGCGAGTGCTCGTCGAACCTCGCCCGGTTCGACGCCATGCGCTACGGCCTGCGCGTCGCCGACGACGGCACGCACAGCGCCGAAGAGGTCATGTCGCTGACCCGTGAAAAGGGCTTCGGTGCCGAGGTCAAGCGGCGGATCATGCTGGGCACGTACGCGTTGTCGTCGGGCTACTACGACGCGTACTACGGCTCGGCGCAGAAGGTGCGCACGCTGATCACGCGTGACTTCGCCTCGGCCTTCGAGAAGGTCGACGTCCTCGTTTCGCCGACCACGCCGACCACGGCGTTCAAGATCGGTGAGCGCGTCGACGACCCGATGGCGATGTACCTCGCCGACCTGTGCACGATCCCGTCGAACCTGGCCGGCAACGCCGCGATGAGCGTGCCGAGCGGGCTGTCCGACGAGGACGGGCTGCCCGTCGGCCTGCAGATCATGGCCCCGGCGCTCGCCGACGACCGGCTCTACCGGGTCGGCGCCGCCTACGAGGCCGCCCGCGACGCCGCCGCCGGCGGTTCGCTGGTCCACAAGGTCCCGGAGCTGGGAGGAACGAAGTGACTGCCGTGGCCGAGTTGATGGACTACGCCGACGTCATCGAACGCTTCAACCCGGTGCTCGGGCTCGAAGTGCACGTCGAGCTGAACACGAACACCAAGATGTTCTGCGGCTGCGCCAACGAGTTCGGCGGCGAGCCGAACACGAAGGTGTGCCCGACCTGTCTCGGCATGCCGGGCGCGCTGCCGGTGGTGAACGGCAAGGCCGTCGAGGGCGCGATCCGGATCGGTCTCGCGTTGAACTGCGAGATCGCCGAGTGGTGCCGGTTCGCCCGGAAGAACTACTTCTACCCGGACATGCCGAAGAACTTCCAGACGTCGCAGTACGACGAGCCGATCGCCTTCAACGGCTACCTCGACGTCACGCTCGACGACGGCGAGGTCGTGCGCGTCGAGATCGAGCGCGCACACATGGAAGAGGACACCGGCAAGTCGCTGCACGTCGGTGGCGCCACCGGCCGGATCCACGGCGCCGAGCACTCGCTGCTCGACTACAACCGCGCCGGCGTGCCGCTGATCGAGATCGTCACCAAGACGATCGAGGGCACCGGCGAGCGGGCTCCCGAGGTCGCTCGGGCGTACGTGTCCGCGCTGCGTGACCTGCTGCGCGCGCTCGACGTGTCCGACGTCCGGATGGACCAGGGCTCGCTGCGCTGCGACGCGAACATCTCGCTCATGGCGAAGGACGCGACCGAGTTCGGTACCCGCACCGAGACGAAGAACGTCAACTCGCTGCGCAGCGTCGAGCGCGCGGTGCGCTACGAGATGACGCGGCAGGCGGCGATCCTCGCCGACGGCGGCACGATCAAGCAGGAGACGCGGCACTTCCAGGAGGCCGACGGCTCGACGTCGCCAGGCCGCACCAAGGAGACCGCCGAGGACTACCGGTACTTCCCGGAGCCCGACCTGGTCCCGATCGCGCCGTCGCGCGAATGGGTCGAAGAGCTGCGCGGCACGCTGCCGGAGATGCCGGCCGAGCGTCGGAAGCGGATCCAGCAGGAGTGGTCGCTTTCCGACGAAGCCCTGCGTGACCTGCTGAACGTCGGCGCGGTGGACCTCGTGGCGGCCACGGTCGAAGCCGGCGCGAAGCCGGACGAGGCGCGCGGCTGGTGGGTCAACACCCTCGCCCAGGAGGCCAACGCCCGCGAGGTCGAGCTGGCCGACCTGGCCATCAGCCCGGCCCAGGTGGCCGAGGTGATCGGGCTGGTGACGTCCGGCGAGCTGACGAACAAGCTGGCCAAGGAAGTCGTCCAGGGCGTGCTCGCCGGCGAGGGTTCGCCGCGCGAGGTCGTCGAGAAGCGCGGGCTGAAGGTCGTCTCGGACGACTCGGCGCTGCTCGCGGCGATCGACGAGGCCCTGGCGTCGCAGCCGGACGTCGCGGAGAAGATCCGCGGCGGCAAGGTGGCCGCGGCGGGCGCGATCGTCGGCGCGGTCATGAAGGCGACCAAGGGACAGGCCGACGCCAAGCGGGTCCGCGAGCTGATCATCGAGCGCGTCGGTTCCTGACCGCTTTCATGACACAGCCGTTTTCCGTAAAGAGCGTCACCTGGCGCGAGTGGCTCGGCCTGGCGGCCGGGCTGCTCGCGCTGGGGTCGACGTTCCTCCCGTGGACCACGCTCAGCACCAACAAGCCGGACATCGAGGACATCCTCTCGCAGCTGCCGCACGACCAGGTCGTGCGCGACGCGTGGGATTCGAGCTTCTTCGCCTGGTGCCCGCCGCTGCCGTTGCTGCTGGCCGGGCTGGTCGTGGTCGTGTTCGGACGAGTCCGGAACGTGCGGGTCAGCGGCCTGCCGCACCTGTGGCTGGTCGTCGCCGCAGCGTCGGTGCTGCTGATGGCGATCGGCTGGCTCACGCTCGACTGGGAGTTCGACGCCGACCAACGGGGCATCTTCGAGGCGGCCGGCATCGCCATCGGGCCGGGTTTCGGCCGGTTCCTGGGGATGTTCGCCGCGCTGGCGTCCGGGGTGGTCGCTTTCCTGGACGTGCGGGCGATGCGCGCCGAAAGCCGGCAGCCGCGGAAACGCAGCCTGCGGGGCAAGAGCCGCTGACCCGCAAGAGGGCGCACGGTCCGTGGACCGTCTGACCCTCTCGGTGTGCGGTGGCGAAGCCCGCGAATCTTTCTGATGGCGGCCTGCGGTGGCAAGGGCTGGGATCCGCTTGACGTCGGTTTGCAGTGACGAGGTCCGCGGATCGCTCCCGCCGTCGATCTCTGGCGACAACATTCGCTGATCGACCTTAGGTCGGCTGTCGTGGCCAGTTTCGGTGACCTACTGGACCCGTGTGTGGCGGCAAAGTCTGCCCGCTAACTCTGATTCGTGACGCTGTTGCCAGGCCCCACAAGTGCGGTGGCCGACCAGTCTGAGCCGGTGCGTTCTCGTCCGTTCTGGTTGTGCACCAGGCGCTGACAACGTTGACAGTGGTACGGCCTGTTGCGTGAGAAAGCGCTTTCTGCGACGGTCGAGAAGGCCGCGCTCCAGGGACGTCGGGACGTGGAGGCCGGTTGCCGGGCATCGCCGCGGAGGGGAGGAGGTTCGAGCTTGCGTACCGGAAAGCGCTTACGGGTCGCCGTCGTCGGGGCCGGCGGGATCGCGAAAAGTCACTGGGCCGCGTACGAAGCCCATCGTGATGACGTCGAGGTGGTGGCCGTCGCGGACGTCGACGAAGCGCGTGCCGCCGCGTTCTGTGCCGAGGCCGCGGGCGTCAAGCCGTACCTGGACCTCGACACCCTGTTGGCCGAGCAGGAACCCGACCTCGTCTCGATCTGTACTCCGCCCGGACTGCACGTCGAGCAGGTCAAGAAGGTTCTCGAGAGCGGCGCCTGGGCCTGGTGTGAGAAGCCGCCCTGCCGGTCGCTCGCCGAGTACGACGAAATCGCCGCCGTCGAACAGGACGGTGGGCCCTACGCCGCTTTCGTCTTCCAGCACCGGTTCGGCTCGGCCGCCGGGCACTTCCGGACGCTGCTCGCGGACGGGGAACTCGGCCGTCCGCTCGTCGCGCATTGCCAGACGACCTGGTACCGCGACGCCGGCTACTACGCCGTGCCGTGGCGGGGGAGGTGGGCGAGCGAGGGCGGCGGTCCGGCCATGGGCCACGGGATCCACCAGATGGATCTGCTGCTCCACCTGCTCGGCGACTGGGCCGAGGTGCGGGCGATGACCGCGCGGCTCGTGCACGACGTCGAGACCGAGGACGTCTCCACGGCGCTCGTCCGGTTCGAGTCGGGCGCGCTGGCGACCGTGGTCAACAGCGTGCTGTCGCCGGACGAAGTGAGCCGGATCCGGATCGACTGCGAAAACGCGACCGTCGAGCTCACCCACCTCTACAGCTACAGCGGCAAGGACTGGCACTACACCCCGGCGCCGCACGTGGTCGCCGATCGGACGACGCGCTGGGCCGGCCCGCCTGACGACGTCGCCAGCTCGCACACCGCCGCGTTCGCGCCGGTCCTGGCCGCGTACCGGGCCGGGCGGCGGCCGCCGTGCAGCGGGGTGGATGGGCGGCGGGTGCTGGAACTCGTCGCGGCGCTCTACAAGTCGGCCTTCACCGGGGCCGGGGTGCGCCGGGGCGAGATCGGGCCGGGTGACGACTTCTACCGGTCGATGGCCGGCGCCGGTCAGGGCGTGGAGCAGGAAGGAGCGCGGGTGTGAGTGCGGCGATCACCGTCACCCACCGGCACGGCGACCACGTCGCCGTCGAAGCCGGCGGGGTCCAGTTGATGTCCTATGTGTACAAACCCGACCCGGTGGCCTACGAGTCCCGCAAGCCCTACACCCATCCGCTGCGCACCCTCGGCGGGCGGCGCGTCAGCGGTTACCGCCCGGCCGACCACCGCTGGCACAAGGGCCTGCAGATGACGTCGAGTCATCTGTCCGGCCAGAACTTCTGGGGCGGCCACACCTACGTCCCCGGAGATTGGTACCAGGACCTGCCCGATCGCGTCGGTTCGATGCGGCACGACGAGTTCGCCGGGTTCACCGTCGACGATGACCGGCTGACCTTCACCGAGCAGCTCACCTGGGTCGCCAACAGCGGTGAGGAGTGGGCGCGGGAGCGGCGCGACATCGTCGTCCACTCGGTCGAGCCGGACGAAGGCGCCTGGGCCATCGACTGGGCGATCGAGCTGACCAACATCCGCGACACGCCGCTCGCGTTCGGCAGCCCGACCACCGCCGGCCGCGAGATGGCCGGGTACACCGGGCTGCACTGGCGTGGTCCGCGCGAATTCAGCGGGGGCCGCATCCTCGGGCCCGGTGAGCTGGGCGGCGAGGAGATGATGGGCCGGCAGGCGCCCTGGCTGGCCTTCGTCGGCGAACACGACGACGTCGACGCGCATTCGACGCTCGTGTTCGCGCACGCCCCGGAGAACGACAGCGCGATCCACGAGTCGCACTGGTTCGTCCGTTCGCGGGACACGCCGACCGTGGCGATCTCGTGGGCGTTCTTCGAAGAATTCCTGCTGCCTCCGGGCGAGAGCTTCGCCTACCGCTACCGGGTCGTCGTCGCCGATGGTGCGTGGGATCGCGACCGCGTCAACGGCTACCTCGGCACGCACGGGTTCTGAGAGGCAGCCATGGACGAATTCCCCCTTCCGGGTGGCATCGGCGTCTCCCACCTGCGGGCTTACGACTGGGCGGCCGAAGACGGCGTCTGCGGTGGCAGCCCGCACCTGCACCTCGCCTGCACCGAGGCGTACGTCGTCACGGGTGGGCGCGGCGCCGTGCAGACGCTGAGCGTCGGCGGCTACGTCGAGACGCCGTTGACGGCCGGGGTCATCGCGTGGTTCGCGCCGGGCACCGTGCACCGGATGGTGCAGGGCGGCGACCTGCGCGTCACCGTGCTCATGCAGAACAGCGGTCTGCCCGAGGCCGGCGACGCCGTGTTCACTTTCCCGCCCACGATGCTCGCCGACCCCGCCGCCTACGCCGAGGCCGCGGCGTTGCCGAAGACCGACGACGCCGCTCGACGACGCCGTGACCTGGCGATTCGTGGCTATCTGCCGCTACGTGAGGCGCTGCTCGAGGGCGACCCGGAGCCGCTGCGGGCGTTCCACCGGGCAGCCGTCGCGCTCGTCGCGCCGAAGGTCGGGGAGTGGGTGCCGCGGTGGCAAGCCGGGGCGCTCAAGGCCGCCGAGCTGACCGGCGCGCACCTCAAGGCGCTCGCCGACGGCGACGGAAGTCACCTCGAGCAATCGGGGGTGCGGGTCGCGACGCCGTCGAACCCCGACGGCTACGGCATGTGCGGCCGGCGCGCCGAATACGACATCCCCGGTGTGACCGCGCCGTACGGCGGGGACGAATCTTCGACGTGGAAGGCCGGTAGTTGATGAACCAGACCATCGGAGTGCTGCTCAACGGGGTCACCGGCCGGATGGGGTACCGGCAGCACCTGCTGCGGTCGGTGCTGGCGATCCGCGAACAGGGCGGAGTGGTGCTGCCGGACGGCACCCGCGCGCAGCTCGAGCCGATCCTCGCCGGGCGCAACGCCGGCAAGGTCAAGGAGCTTGCCGACCGGCACGGCCTGACGTCGTGGACCACCGACGTCGACACCGCGCTGGAGGACGTGCAGATCTACTTCGACGCGCAGCTGACGTCGGCGCGCGAGCCGGCGGTGCAGGCGGCGATCGCCGCGGGCAAGCACGTCTACGCCGAGAAGCCGTTGGCCGAGACCCTGGCCGGGGCGCTGGAACTGGCGGGCCTGGCTCGGGACGCCGGGATCTGTCACGGCGTCGTGCACGACAAACTGTTCCTGCCCGGGCTGCGAAAGCTGCGGCGACTGGTGGATGGCGGCTTTTTCGGGCGGATCCTGTCCGTTCGCGGCGAATTCGGCTACTGGGTGTTCGAGGGCGACTGGCAGGATGCGCAGAGGCCGAGCTGGAACTACCGCGCCGAGGACGGCGGCGGGATCGTGCTCGACATGTTCTGCCACTGGAACTACGTGCTGGAGAACCTGTTCGGCCGGGTTTCGGCCGTGACCGCGAAAGCGACAACGCACATCCCGCGTCGCTGGGACGAGCAGGGCGAGGCGTACGCGGCGACGGCGGACGACGCCGCGTACGGCATCTTCGAGCTGGAATCGGGGACGATCGCGCAGATCAACTCGTCGTGGTCGGTGCGCGTCTTCCGCGACGAGCTGGTCGAGTTCCAGGTCGACGGCACCGAGGGCAGCGCGGTGGCCGGGCTGCGGCGGTGCCGCGTGCAGCACCGGTCGGCGACGCCGAAGCCGGTGTGGAACCCGGACCTGCCGGCGACCGAGGCGTTCCGGGACCAGTGGGCCGAGGTGCCGGACAACGCCGAGTTCGACAACGGGTTCAAGGCGCAGTGGGAGGAGTTCGTCCGCGACGTGGTCGCCGGACGGCAACACCGCTATGACTTCTTCTCGGCCGCCAGGGGCCTGCAGCTCGCAGAGGCGGGGCTGACGTCGTCCGCGGAGGGACGACGGGTCGAGCTGAAGCCGCTCACCTGACCGGGAGCCGCTGGCTTGTGTGGTCGGCGAGCTGGCGACAGCTGCTCGGCTACTGGTGGTGGTCCGTTGGGCGACGAGGTGGGTGAGCTGGACTTGACGGCAGTCGGCTGACGCGAGCGGGCGCGGGTGGTGGCGTGGTCGGTCCGGCGACGACAGGGTTGAACTGGACCTGACGATGCCGTGGGTGCCGGTGGTGTGGTCGATCAGCGACGACAGGGCTGAACGGACCTGACGACGCCCAGCTGGGGCAAGCAGGCGCGGATGTTGGTGCTGTCGTCCGTTGGGCGACGGCAGGGCTGAACCGGATCGGATGACGGTCGGCTGAGGCGGGCGGATGCGGGTGCCGGCGGTGTGGTTGGTCAGGCGACGACGCCGCTGGACCGGAGCTGGCGGATCGCCGGGCGGCTGGTCAGGTGATGTTGTCTCGGGCGCGCCTACGACCGCGGCACCAGCGTTGAGCGGAGGGGGACCGTCAGTCCTTGCCGTTGCCGCCGCCGGAGGTGGCTGGTGTGATCAGGACCACTCGGTCGTCGCTTGAGACTGGGGTGCCGCCGTCCTTGTTGACCGTGCCCGCCACCGCCAGCTGGGGGTTGATCATGCTGATCCCCGCGAGGCGGCCGTACGTGATCGGGGGTTTGCCCGTCTTGCCGTCGAGGCTGATCGTCGGCTTGCCGCTGACCGCGCCCTCTGCCGTCACCGGGAGGTTCTGCAGGTTTCCGGCCAGGGACGTGCCCACCGAGACCGAGCCGTTGGCGTCGACGAAATCCGCGCAACCCGCCACGCCCGGCTTGTCCGGCCACGTCCACGCCGGGGCCGTGAGCGGCTGGCCGGTCTGCACCCGGTACAGCGCGTCCTTGTCGGCCAGCCGGTCGGTGACCCAGACGCGACCACCGTCGGCCGAGGCGCAGAGGCCGCCCGGGGCGTGGAGGCCCGCCGCCACCGCGATGGCGCCCTTCGGGTTGCCCGCCGCGGCCTTGCCGGACGTGTCGATCCGCAGCACCTTGCCCGCCAGCGACGACGGGTCGGCCGCCGCGTTCGGGTTGCCCGCGTCGCCCGTCGCGACCAGGAGCGCGCCGCGGTTGTCCGTGCCGAGCGAGCCGCGGTTGCCGGTCGCGCCCTTGGGGATGCCCGTGAGCACCGGCTTCGGCGTCTGGCCCTTCGCGAAGCGGACGACGCGGTTGTCCGTCGCCGTCGTCACGTAAGCGAACACGAGCTGGTCCTCGACGTACGACGGCGACAGCGCGAGGCCGGTCAGGCCGCCGTCGCCGGCCGCTTGGACGTCGAGCTTCGCGAACTCCGTGGCGTCCTTGCCGGCCGTGGCCAGCAGGACGCGGCCGCTCTTGCGCTCGCCCGCGAGCGCGCTCGGCGTGGAGCCGTCGCCCGGCAGGCCGGCGACCGCGGCCACCGTGTCCAGGCAGGTCGCGATCACCGTCTGGTCGAAATCCTTGCAGCCCTGCGGCGGCGGGATCGTCGTGGCGGGCTGACCAGGGCGGGCCTGCTTGCCGTCGCCACCGGAGTCCGAGCCCGGACCCTGCACCTCGGGGGGTGATTCGGGGCTCGCGACCGGCGCTGGGCTGAACGTCTGGCCCGCCGCGGTGTCGTCGAACCGCGCACAACCGGCGGGCAGCAGGGCGCCGCAGGCGAGGATCGCCAGCAGGGCCGACCGGTACCGGGTTCGCATGATCGCCCAGCCTAGGGGCCGGTGCGTGAACCATGGGTGAGTACTCCTCGATTACCGTGGCGATCATGACGCTGACCGTGCTGGTGCCCGACGACGAAGGGCTGTCCGTGCTGGCCGAGGTGCCGCGGGTGCTCCCGGTGCGCTACCAGTGGGGCGAGCCGGTGCCACCCGAGGCCGCGAAGGCGGAGGTGCTCATTCCCGGCAAGCACCGCGCCGGTGACGAGCTGTGGCGCGCGCTGCCGAACCTGAAGCTGATCCAGCTGCTGTCCGCCGGCGCCGAGGACTGGATCGGCAACGTGCCGGACGGCGTCCTGCTGTCCACCTGCCGCGGCGCGCACGGCGGCAGCACCGCCGAGTGGGTCGTCGCCGCGCTGTTGTCGATTTATCGCAAACTCGACGTCTTCGCCGACGCACGCCGCGAGGGCCGCTGGGCGCGGCAGACCGCCGACACGCTGCAGGGCAAGCGCGTTCTCGTGATCGGGGCCGGCGACCTCGGGCAGCACCTGCGGCGGCGGCTCGAGCCGTTCGACGCGCGCTGCACCATGGTCGGGCTGACCGCCCGGGACGGCGTGCACGGCGTGCAGGAGCTGCCCGGGCTGCTCGGCCTGCACGACGCCGTCGTGCTGATGGTGCCGCTGACCTCGCGCACCCGCGGGATGGTCGACGCGGACTTCCTCGCCGAGATGCGGGACGGCGCGGTGCTGGTCAACGTCGCGCGCGGCAGCGTCGTGGACACCGGTGCCCTGGTCGCCGAGCTGACCACGGGCCGGTTGCGGGCCGCGCTCGACGTCACCGATCCGGAGCCACCGCCGGCCGGGCACCCGCTGTGGACCGTTCCGGGGCTGCTGCTGACTCCGCACATCGGCGGCGCCGTGCGCGGCGTGCGGGGGCGGTCGTACGCCGTCGCCGCGGCCGAGATCGCGCGCTACGCCGGGGGCGAGCTGCCGGACAACCTGGTGCACGGGGAGTACTGAGCGCGGCGCGCTGCCTCGCCAGGCCCGCGCGGATCCCCTACCCTTCGCGCGTGACCAGTGCAGACGACTTCTCGCAGCAGCCCACCAGCGTCCTGTCGGGTGTCGAGGACGACGGGCCGGTCGACGACGGTCCCCGCCAGGGCGGGCTCGGGCTCGGCCTGCTGATCCTGCGGCTGGCGATCGGCGTGACCATGGGGGCGCACGGCCTGCAACACCTGTTCGGCCTGTTCGGCGGGCCGGGCATCGGCGGGTTCGCGCGGATGCTGGAGACGTTCGGCTACCACAAGCAGACGACGCTGCTGTCGTGGATCACCGGCATCACGGAACTCGCGGGCGGAGCGCTCGTGGTCGTCGGGTTGTTCACGCCGCTGGCCGCGGCGGGGCTGCTGGGGGTGGCCGCGAACGCGGTCTACGCGAAATTCCACGGCGGGTTCTTCGAGGGGCAGGGCCAGGGCTTCGAGTTCGAGCTGGTGCTCGGTCTCGGCGCGTTGAGCCTGCTGTTCACCGGCGCCGGGCCGATTTCGCTGGAGCGGAACACGCCTTGGCGGCGACGGCCGTTGCCGCTGGGGCTGGTCTCGCTGCTACTGGCCGCGGCGGCCTCGGTCGTAGTCATCGTGCTGACCCGATAGGGGTTGTGGACAACTTCCGACTCGGACGGCCGGCTGTGGATCCGCCAGGGGGAACTATGGTCGGGAAACGCGCGAAGGCCGTCCGCCAGGGAAACCGCGGTCGAGAAAGCCCGAAGGCCGCCCCCAGGTAACCGGGGACGGCCTTCGGTGGCTGAAGCAGGGGCTTACTTGTTCGGGTCGCGGACCGCGCCCGTGTCGGCCGATGTTGCCATGCGGGCGTACGCGCGCAGGGCCGCCGTGATGGGGCGCTCGCGGTCCTTTGGCTGCCACGGCCTCTCCGCCGTCTCCATCTTCGACCGGCGCTCCGCCAGGATCTCCGCGTCCACCAGGAGTTCCAAGCGGCGCTCGTGGACATCCAGGACGATCCTGTCGCCGTTTTCGACCAACGCGATCAAGCCGCCCGCGGCCGCTTCCGGGGAGATGTGGCCGACCGAGATGCCCGATGAACCGCCCGAAAAGCGGCCGTCCGTGATCAGGGCGCACTTCTTGCCCAGGCCCGAACCCTTGAGGAATGCCGTCGGGTGCAGCATTTCCTGCATGCCCGGGCCGCCCGCGGGGCCTTCGTAGCGGATGACCAGGACCTCGCCCGGCTGGATCTCCTTCTTGAGGATCGCCGACACGGCTTCCTCCTGGCTCTCCAGCACCCTCGCCGGGCCTTCGAAGTGCCACAGCTCTTCGTCGATGCCCGCGGACTTGATCACCGCGCCGTTCTCGGCGAGGTTGCCGCGCAGGATGGCCAGGCCGCCGTCCTTCGTGTACGCGTGCTCGACGTCGCGGATGCAGCCGCCCGCCGCGTCCGTGTCCAGGGACGACCAGCGGTTCGAAGTCGAGAACGCCTGGGTCGTGCGGACTCCGCCCGGCGCCGCGTGGAACAACTCCAGGGCAACGTCAGAAGGCGACGAAGCGCGGATGTCCCAGGCGGAGAGCCAGGATTCGATGTCGGGCGAGTGCACCGAGCGGACGTCCGTGTTGAGCAGCCCGCCGCGGTACAGCTCGCCCAGGATCGCCGGGATTCCGCCGGCCCGGTGGACGTCTTCCATGTGGTAGTCGGAGTTCGGCGCCACCTTGGACAGGCAGGGGACGCGACGGCCGATCGCGTCGATGTCGTCGATCGTGAAGTCGACCTCGCCCTCGCGGGCGGCGGCGAGGATGTGCAGCACCGTGTTCGTCGAGCCGCCCATCGCCATGTCGAGGGCCATCGCGTTCTCGAACGCCGCCTTCGACGCGATCGTCCGCGGCAGGGCCGAGTCGTCGTCCTGCTCGTACCAGCGCTTGCAGAGCTCGACGACCGTCCGGCCGGCCTCCTCGAACAGCGCGCGCCGCGCGGCGTGCGTGGCCAGCGTCGAGCCGTTGCCCGGCAGCGACAGGCCCAGCGCCTCGGTCAGGCAGTTCATCGAGTTCGCGGTGAACATGCCGGAGCACGAACCGCAGGTCGGGCAGGCCGAGCGCTCGACGATGTCGAGCCCGTCCTCGTCGACGTCGGGGCTGGCCGACGCGGCGATCGCGGTGATCAGGTCGGTCGGGGCCTGCGCGACGCCGCCGACGACCACGGCCTTGCCGGCCTCCATCGGGCCGCCGGAGACGAACACGACCGGGATGTTCAGCCGCATCGCGGCGTTGAGCATGCCCGGGGTGATCTTGTCGCAGTTGGAGATGCAGACGAGGGCGTCGGCCTGGTGCGCGTTGACCATGTACTCGACCGAGTCGGCGATGATCTCGCGCGAGGGCAGCGAGTAGAGCATGCCGGAGTGGCCCATCGCGATGCCGTCGTCGACGGCGATCGTGTGGAACTCGCGCGCGACGCCGCCGGCTTCCTTGACCGCGCCGGCGACGATCTCGCCGAGGTCCTTGAGGTGCACGTGGCCGGGCACGAACTGCGTGTAGGAGTTGGCGATCGCCACGATCGGCTTGCCGAAGTCGCTGTCGGTCATGCCGGTGGCGCGCCAGAGCGAGCGCGCGCCCGCCGCGTTGCGGCCGTGGGTGGTGGTCCGGGAACGGAGAGGCGGCACGGCGAACTCCCAGGTCGGATGGGGGCCAGGCGGAGGTTCGGGACGCTCCGCAGAAACTGGTCCTACCAATTTAGACCTTCACGGGGCCGCGCCGCCGTGGGGGTTACTCGCTGGGCGACGTCTCGGGCTTGGACGGCCTGACGTCCTCGTTGTCGAGCAGTCCGCTCGGGTCGGCGACGAGGCCCTCGCTCACCAGCGACAACACCGGCAGGTGCCGGGTCCGCACGGTCGGCAGCGGCACCTTCGTGTCGTCCGTCAGCACGGCCTGGACGCGGGACCGCTTGGTGATCGCCAGCCCCTTCAACGCCGACCACGGCACGTCGCGGTGGCCGAACATCGTGCGCGTCGCCAGGCCGTCGCGCGTCGCGACGGTGCGGGTGCGGATCACGAACACCGCCAGCGCGATCGGGAAGACGTACAGCCACTGCAGGTACGGGATCTCCCCGAGGGCGATCGGCGTCACACAGATCGTCAGGAGCGCGATCGCCATGAACGACGTGCGGGGGATGCGGAAGACGGCCTTCCGGCCCGTGTCCTGCTCTTTTTCGGCCACGCCGAAATGGTGCACCGCCCGGCGCGAGCACGGGAAACCGGGTCGGTGCGGACGTGACACGCGCCGCGCCGGTGTCCACGATGCGGACTCTCCGTCCCGCAGAGTTGACACTTGAGAGACCTTCGGACTAGCGTCAGCGTCGTGACACCGCTGACCGGCCTCGTACTTCCCAAGCGCGTCGACGCTTAGGGAAGTCTTTCCGCTGCGTCGACGCGCGACCCTCGTGCGACCTTACGGTCGGCGAGGGTTTTTTGTTGCCCGAGGGAAGCAATTCCTGGCCCCACCGCACAAAAACCGACCCGAACGAGTGACACCGAGACCCACGAGGCAGAACCGATGACCAGTGCCACAAACCCGACGAAGCCGGGCCCGGCGCCCGGCGCGCCAGGAGCACGTCCGAAGCCGGCGCCACCGGCGGGAACCCCGGTGCGCGTCACCGGTGCGCAGTCGCTCGTGCGCTCGCTCGAGGCCGTCGGCGCCGAGGTGGTCTTCGGGATTCCGGGCGGCACCATCCTGCCCGCCTACGACCCGCTGCTGGACTCCACGAAGGTCCGCCACATCCTGGTCCGCCACGAGCAGGGCGCGGGCCACGCGGCCACCGGCTACGCGCAGGCCACCGGCAAGGTCGGCGTCTGCATGGCCACCTCCGGCCCCGGCGCGACGAACCTGGTCACCCCGCTGGCCGACGCGAACATGGACTCCGTCCCGGTCGTGGCCATCACCGGCCAGCAGAGCCGGGCGCTGATCGGCACCGACGCGTTCCAGGAAGCCGACATCTGCGGCATCACCATGCCGATCACCAAGCACAACTTCCTCGTCACGGACCCCGCGGACATCCCGCGGACCATCGCCGAGGCGTTCCACCTGGCGTCCACGGGCCGACCCGGCCCGGTCCTGGTGGACATCCCCAAGGACGTGCTGCAGGAGATGACCTCGTTCTCCTGGCCGACCGAGCTGCGCCTCCCGGGTTACCGCCCGACGCTGCGCCCGCACGGCAAGCAGGTCCGCGAAGCCGCGAAGCTCGTCGCGAAGTCGCGCCGCCCGGTGCTCTACGTCGGCGGCGGCGTGATCAAGGCGGAGGCGCACGAGCAGCTGAAGCAGCTCGCCGAGCTGACCGGCATCCCCGTCGTCACCACGCTGATGGCGCGCGGCGCGTTCCCCGACTCGCACCCGCAGCACCTCGGCATGCCGGGCATGCACGGCACGGTCGCCGCCGTCGCCGCGATGCAGCGCGCCGACCTGCTGATCGCGCTCGGCGCCCGGTTCGACGACCGCGTCACCGGCCAGCTCTCGTCGTTCGCGCCGGACGCCGCCATCGTGCACGCCGACATCGACCCGGCCGAGATCTCCAAGAACCGCAAGGCGGACGTTCCGATCGTGGGCGACTGCAAGGAGATCATCGGCGAGCTGATCACCGCCGTGCAGACCGAGTTCGACCACGGCGGCAAGCCCGACCTCACCGACTGGTGGACCCAGGCTGACGGCTGGCGCAAGAACTACCCGGCCGGTTACGAGTGGCCGGACGACGGTTCGCTGTCGCCGCAGTACGTCATCGAGCGGATCGGCCAGATCGTCGGCCCGGACGCGGTGTACGCCGCCGGCGTCGGCCAGCACCAGATGTGGGCCGCGCAGTTCGTCAAGTACGAGAACCCGCGCACCTGGATCAACTCCGGCGGCCTCGGCACCATGGGCTACGCGGTGCCCGCGGCGATGGGCGCGCAGTTCGGCGTCCCCGGCACCCAGGTGTGGGCGATCGACGGCGACGGCTGCTTCCAGATGACCAACCAGGAGCTGGCCACCTGTGCCATCGAGGGCGCGCCGATCAAGGTCGCCGTCATCAACAACGGCAACCTGGGCATGGTCCGGCAGTGGCAGAACCTCTTCTACTCGGGGCGGTACTCCAACACCGACCTCGGCACGCACAAGCACCGCATCCCGGACTTCGTGCTGCTCGCCGAGGCGCTGGGCTGCGCCGGGCTGCGCTGCGAGACGAAGGAAGACGTCGACGCCACCATCCGCCGCGCGATGGAGATCAACGACCGCCCCGTCGTGATCGACTTCGTCGTGGGGAAGGATGCCCAGGTGTGGCCGATGGTCGCGGCCGGCACCGGAAACGACGAGATCATGGCGGTCCGGGGCATCCGGCCGCTGTTCGACGACGACGAGGTTTCGGTGGAGACGACCGAAGCCGCCGCGGAAGCCGCTGGGGAAGGTGAGCGCTGAGATGAGCGTCCACACGCTGAGTGTCCTGGTCGAGAACAAGCCGGGTGTGCTCGCGCGCGTCTCGGGCCTGTTCTCCCGCCGCGGTTTCAACATCGAGTCCCTCGCCGTCGGGCCCACGGAGAACCCCGAGGTGTCCCGCATGACGATCGTGGTCGCCGTCGAAGAGCTACCGCTCGAACAGGTGACCAAACAGCTCAACAAGCTGGTCAACGTGATCAAGATCGTCGAGCTGGAGCAGTCGACCGCCGTGCAGCGCGAACTGCTGCTCGTGAAGGTTCGCGCCGACAACACCGTGCGCAGCCAGGTCCTCGAAACCGTCCAGCTCTTCCGGGCGAAGGTGGTGGACGTCTCCCCGGAGGCGCTCACCGTCGAAGCCACGGGGACGTCCGACAAGATCGGTGCCCTGCTGCGGATGCTGGAGCCGTATGGCATCCGCGAGCTGGTGCAGTCAGGCATGGTCGCGGTGGGGCGGGGCGCCCGTTCCATCACCGCCACATCACCGCGTTAAAGAAGTAAGTCTCGAAAGGAAGCAGTAACCCCCATGGCAGTGGAAATCTTCTACGACGACGACGCCGACCTCTCGATCATCCAGGGGCGCAAGGTCGCTGTCATCGGCTACGGCAGCCAGGGCCACGCCCACTCGCTGAGCCTGCGCGACTCCGGCGTCGACGTCCGCATCGGCCTGCCCGAGGGGTCCAAGTCGCGGGCGAAGGCCGAGGAGCAGGGCCTGCGCGTGCTCACCCCGGCCGAGGCGTCGGCCGAAGCCGACCTGATCATGATCCTGGCGCCGGACACGAAGCAGCGCCACATCTACGAGCAGGACATCGCGCCGAACCTCAAGGACGGCGACGCGATCTTCTTCGGGCACGGCTTCAACATCCGCTACGACCTGATCAAGCCGCCGTCCAACGTGGACGTCGCCATGGTCGCCCCGAAGGGCCCGGGCCACCTCGTGCGCCGCCAGTTCGTCGACGGCAAGGGCGTCCCGGCGCTCATCGCGGTCGAGCAGGACGCCACCGGCAACGCCCAAGCGCTCGCGCTGTCCTACGCCGCGGCCATCGGCGGTGCCCGCGCCGGTGTCATCAAGACGACCTTCACCGAGGAGACCGAGACCGACCTCTTCGGCGAGCAGGCCGTGCTCTGCGGTGGCGCGTCCGCGCTGGTGCAGACCGGTTTCGAGGTGCTCACCGAGGCCGGTTACGCCCCGGAGATCGCCTACTTCGAGGTGCTGCACGAGCTGAAGCTGATCGTCGACCTGATGTACGAGGGCGGCATCGCGCGCCAGCGCTACTCGATCTCCGACACCGCCGAGTACGGCGACCTGACCCGCGGCCCGCGCGTCATCTCGCCGGCGGTCAAGGAAGAGATGAAGAAGATCCTCGGCGAGATCCAGGACGGCACGTTCGCCCGCGAATGGGTCGCCGAGGACGAGGCCGGCCGGCCGAACTTCACCAAGCTCGAGGAGCAGGGCAACCAGCACCCGATCGAGGCGACCGGCAAGAAGCTGCGCGACCTGATGTCGTGGGTGGACCGGCCGATCACCGAGACCGCCTGAGTTTCGCCAAGGTCCGTGAAGGCCCCCTTGCCGGCGCAAGATGCCGGTAAGGGGGCCTTCACGGCTTTCCGGGGCAGGGGAGCGGTTTCGTTCGGTGCCCGGGTGGTTACGCTGATGGTATGAGCGAGCAGCCGGCCGACGACAAGGCGCACATCCGGCACCACCTGGACTTCACCGAGGCCGAGTGGATCCGGGCCGAGCCCGAGGGCGCCGCGCTCGACGAGGTCGCCGAGTACGCGTTCATCCCGCACACCGACGGCGTCACCTACGTCGCGATGCGGAAGTCGACGGACCCCGGCGGCACGGTCCTCGTCTTCACCCCCGCGGAGTGGGACGCCTTCGTGAAGGGCGTCCGCGACGGCGAGTTCGACTTCCCCGGCGCCTAGGAACCCAGGCGGGCGGCCAATGCGGGGATCGTCCCGGTGTCGCCCGCGACGGCGAGGTGGTCGCCGTAGTCACGGGACTCGACGATCAGGCCGTCGCGGATCCGCAGGACGAAGATGTTCGCGATCCGCACCGGGCGGCCGCCGTACTCGCCCTGGTAGGCGAACTCGCCGATCAGCACCTCCGGGTCGGTGGTCTGGTGGGTGACCAGGTCCGCGACCGAAAAGCCGGGGTTGAGCGCCTTCCCGGCTTCGAAGTGCGCGCGCAGCTCGTCGCGCGTCCGCACCACGCCCGAGCCCGGCAGGAACGGGTGCGTCACGTGGGTTTCCTCGGCGTACAGCTCCGGCAGCTCGTCCCAGCGCGCGCCCGCGACGCCGTGGACGAGCCGTTCGAACACACTGCCCGCGCTCTCCGGCGTGACCGGGGAAAGCTCTCGCGGCGGCGCCTGTTCGTACGCCTTCGGCAGCTGGTCGACGCCGTCGCGGATCGCGGCGAGCCGCAGGTAGTCGTGGTAGTCGCGGGATCCGGCGATCAGGCCGTCGCGGATCCGCAGGACCTGGATGTTGGCCGTGACGTCGGTCTTGCCGGTCTCGACGGACTCGGCGTCGTAGTCGTACTCGGCGACGATCACCTCGGGGTCCGTGGTCTCGTGGACGACGACGTTCTTGGGCTTGAGCCGGACCATCCCGGCGAGCGGGCCGGCGAACCGCTCGTGGACGGCCGCGCGGCCGGTGATGCGCGTCGGCCGCGGCACGGCCTGGGGGTGCTCGACGACGGTGTCCTCGGCGTAGAGCGCGGAAAGCTCGCCGAACCGTCCTTCGCCGATGCCGTCGGACAGCGCGGCGAACACGTCGCGGGGTGAGTTCACAAGGTCCTCCCAGAAGATAAAACGGAGTCTGTAGTCCGTCTAGACGATACGGACTGCAGACTCCGGTTGTCTACAGAGCAGCCAGCAGCTCCTTCGCGGCCGGCTGGTCGCAGTGCTCGGCTTAGGACTCCGGCGTGCTGTCGAACAGCGTGTCCCGCGCGGTGAGATCGGCGCCGCCCTCGACGAGCACCCGGATCACGTCGAGGTGCCCGGACTGCGCCGCCAGGTGCAGGGCGGTGGCGCCTTCGCCGTGGTTCGGGCCGCCGAACGTGCCCGCGTGGTTCACGTCGGCGCCGAGGTCCAGCAACGTCCGGACCGCCGTGAGCTTGCCGGACGCGGCCGCCCAGGTCAGGGCCGTGCCGCGGTAGACGTCGGCGTCGAGGCGGGCGCCGCGCGCGACGAGCGTGCGCAGGGCGCAGGCGCGGTCGTTGCGGGCCGCCCAGGCCAGGGCCTCGTCGCGGACCTCCGCCGGGTCGTCGCCCGGGCGCCAGGCCGGGAAACCGCTGTGCGGGCGGTAGAAGCCACGGTGTTCACCCGCGGCCGGGGCCAGGGTCCCGTCAGGTTTCAGCAGTTCGTCCAAGAGCGCCGCGTGACCGAGCCCGGCCGCGACGCGCAGGTTGCCGGGGGCGAGATCCCGGGCCGCCAGCTTCGCCGCCGCCTTGCGGTGTCCCCAGAACAGGGCGACGACCAGGGGAGTGCCGCCGTCTCCGCGCGCGGAGACGGCGACCGGCGCGCCCGCGTCGAGCAGGAGGTCGACGAGCCGCGCCTGGTTGCTGTAGGTGGCCTGGTGCAGGGGTGTCCAGCCGTGGACGTTGCCGCGCGCCGGGTCCGCGCCGTGGTCGAGCAGGACCCGGCTGAGCCGCTCGTCGCCGGTCGCGCCGGCCATGCCGAGCAGGTCGTTGCCGTTGGTGCCGCGGGCGGTGACGAGCCCGGGGAACTCGCCGAGAAGGGTCGCCAGCGCGTCGGGATCCCGCGCTTCGACCGCGCGGTACGCCCGGGCGAACGGCTCACCACTGTCCACAAGCGACTTGATGTGCTCACGAAGTGCTTTCCAGGAAACGAAACCGTGTTCGCGGGCGACGACCACGCGGGCGCCGTCGCGGGTGACCGGCTGGCTCCAGCGGTCGAACGGCTCGCGCGCGCCGGGCGTCTCGTCTTCCGCGGACGCGAGCAGGCCGAGCGCGCGCCCGGCGTAGTAGTGGACGTCCTGGTGGTACGGGTGCTGCAGGGTTTCGCCGTGCTCGGTGACGCGCCGGACGTACGCCTGCAGCTTCGGCCAGCTCGGGAAACCGTGCTCGCGCGCGATCCGGAACTGCGCTTCGGACAGTTTCACGGTTTCGGCGCGCGCGAGGTCTTTCGCGCGTTTGCGCAGCTGGTCCAGGCTGGGTTTGGCGGGCAACGTGCCCATGGTGCCTCCTTTCCTCGGGCGCCCGTGGTCCGCCGGCACCGGGCAGGAAAGAAGGTGCGGAGCTGGTGGTGCGGTGCTGCGGGGGTGGGCTCGGCCCTTTCCGCGGACGGGACGCGGCCCTCACCGCGTCCCGCCAGCGTACCCCGGTCAGGGGACGAGTGTGGACAGCTGGCGGTAGGAGTCCTTGGTGCGGGCCAGGACCTGGACGCAGACGTGGTCGGCGCCGGCGTCGAGGTGGGCCCGGATCCGGTCGGTTACCCGCTGCTCGCCGCCGAAGGCGACCAGGGCTTCGACGAGGCGGTCGCTGCCGCCGTCGGCCAGGTCCTCGTCGGTGAAGCCGAGCCGGCGGAGGTTGGCCTGGTGGTGCGGGGCGAGCTTCACGTACGTGCCGACGTGCTCCCGGGCCGCTTCGCGGGCCGCCTCGGGAGACGCGTCCAGCACCACCGCCTGCTCGACGGCCAGGTACTTGCCCGGGCCGAGCCGTTCCCGCGCCACCGCCGTGTGCTCCGGCGGGACGAAGTACGGGTGGGCGCCGTCCGCCCGCTCGGCCGCCAGGTCGAGGGCGCGTGGGCCGAGCGCCGCGAGCAGCCGGCGCGGGCGGGGTGCCGGCGGTGGCAGCCCCGGCAGCTCGGCCGCGTCCATCCCGGCCAGGTACTCGCGCATCGCCGAAATCGGGCGCGCCCCGGGGAAGTGGCCGCCGAGCCCGACGGTGAACCGGCCCGGGTAGGCCTCGCCCAGCGCGCGCGTCGCCGCCTCCGCCGTGATCGGCGCCCGCCGGTCGAAGCGGGCGATCCCGGTGGCCACGGTGAGGCGCGAGGTCGCCGCCAGGATCAGCGCGGCCTGGGTGAACGCCTCGCGCCCGGCGTACTCGCCGAACCAGAGCGTGTCGAAGCCCAGTTCCTCGACTTCGGCGGCGGTCTCCCGCAGCTCGCCGATCGGGGCGTCCTCGAAGAACTGCCAGATCCCGACGTTCACCGGACCACCGCCGGCGCCAGCTCGGCCAGGATGTCCACAGTGGAGTCGAACGTGGCCGCGGACGGCGTCAGCAGCACGTGGTCCGCGCCCGCGTCGAGCAGCTCGTCGAGGCGTTTCGCGATGGTTCCCGCGTCACCCCACAGGACGAGGTCGTCGACGAACCGGTCGCTCGGGCCGTCGATGTCGGCTTCGGTGTAGCCGAGCCGTTTCCAGCCCGCGAGGTAGGCCTCGATGTGGTGCTCGCGCGAGAGCGCCACCCGCTTCCGGACGCTTTCGCGGGCGTCCTCGCGGGTGCCGAGCAGCACCGTCTGCTGCGGGATCAGCAGCTTGTCCGGCCCGAGGATCTCGCGGGCGTACGGCGTGTGGCTGACGGGCTGGGCGAACGGGTGCGCGCCGTCGGCGTGGTCGCGCGACAACGCCAGCATCTTCGGCCCGACGGCGGCCAGCACACGCGGAAACGCCACCGGGGACGGGTTTTCCGCGGCGATGGTGTCCATTTCGAACAGGTAGGCGCGCATCCGGTCCAGCGGCCGGTACGCCTCGCCGGCCTTCGCCGCCTGGAACGCGTGCCCGACGCCGACGCCGAGCACGAACCGGCCGGGATGCGCTTGGGCGAGCGTGGCGCCGCCCTTCTCGGCGGTCACCCCCGGCCGGGCCCAGAGGTTGGCGATGCCGGTGCCGAGCACGACGTCCGGCACCGACGCGAGCAGGTCGCCGAAGTGGGCGAACACCTCGCGCGAGCCGGGGCCTTCGCCGCTCCAGACCGAGCGGTAGCCGAGCTCGGCGAGCCGGCGGGTGGCCGCGCGCTCGACGTCCGGCGGCGGGGCCAGCGGGGCACTCGGCAGCCAGGCGCCGATGGCGCCGAGCCGGGCCCGGGTTTCTTCGATCAGGGTCATCCTCGTCCCTCCAGTAATATGAGGCTGCCTCCGGTTAATATACGGAGGCAGCCTCCGATTGGCTACCCGGTAAGCTCGGAAGGGCGATGACCGAAGTCAAGCCGATGCGCGCGGACGCCCGCCGCAACTACGAACGCCTCCTGGAGGAGGCGCAGCGCGCCTTCGCCGAACACGGCGTCGAGGCGTCGCTGGAGGACATCGCCCGCCGGGCCGGCGTCGGCATCGGCACGCTCTACCGGCACTTCCCGACCCGGGACGCCCTGCTCGAGACCCTCCTGCGGGCCCGGTTCGACGGCCAGGCCGAGCGGGCCCGCGAGCTGCTCACCGACCCGGCGCCCCTTGACGCGCTGCAGGCGTGGCTGCTCGGGCTCGGCGACACCACCGGCACCTTCCGAGGCTTGGCCGAGCTGACCGCCGACGCGCTCAACGACGAGACGTCCCGCTTGTACGCTTCGTGTCACGCCATGCGGGACGCGGCGTCCCAGCTGGTGGAACGTGCGAAGGCGGCGGGGGAGCTGCGCGCGGACGTCACCACGCACGAACTGCTTCTGTTGCTGCACGCGGCATCCTGGGCGGGGCCGCACCTGCCCGGCGAGGCGGGCATGCAGCGCCTGCTGGCTCTTGTTTTCGAGGGATTACGAGCGCGTTAACACCGTGGGAAGCCAGGACGTGCTCCTGCGCGTTAAACTCCCGCTCGACTGGCGCACAACGACGTGCTGAGACCGTCTGTAGACACAGAGCGTCCTGGAAATGACCAGATAGTGGGAGCCGCATCGTGAGCAAGCCCAGCAAACCCGTCGTCCTCATCGCGGAGAAGCTCGCCCCCTCCGTGCTGAGTGTGTTCGGTGACGAGGTGGAGGTCCGGCACGTCGACGGCACGGACCGATCCGCGCTGCTGGAGGCGGTGAAGAGCGCCGACGCGCTCCTGGTCCGGTCCGCGACCAAGGTCGACGCCGAGGTCTTCGCCGCCACGTCCCAGCTCAAGGTCGTCGCCCGGGCCGGGGTCGGCCTGGACAACGTCGAGGTGCCCGCCGCCACCGAGCGCGGTGTCCTCGTCGTGAACGCCCCGACGTCCAACATCGTCTCCGCCGCCGAGCACGCCGTAGCGCTGCTGCTGGCCGTCGCGCGCCGCATCCCGGCCGCCGACCAGAGCCTGCGCGGCGGCGAGTGGAAGCGCAGCTCGTTCTCCGGTGTCGAGCTGCAGGGCAAGATCGTCGGCGTGGTCGGCCTCGGCAAGATCGGCCAGCTGTTCGCGCAGCGCCTCGCCGCGTTCGACGCCAAGCTCATCGCGTACGACCCCTACGTCTCGGCCGCGCGCGCCGCGCAGCTGGGCATCGAGCTCGTCACCCTCGACGAGCTGCTGACCCGCGCCGACGCGATCTCCATCCACCTGCCGAAGACCCCGGAGACCAAGGGCCTCATCGACGCCGCCGCGCTGAAGAAGACCAAGCCGGGCGTCATCATCGTGAACGCCGCCCGCGGCGGGCTGATCGTCGAGCAGGACCTGGCCGACGCGCTGCGCTCGGGCCACGTCGGCGGTGCCGGCGTCGACGTCTTCGTCACCGAGCCGACCACGTCCAGCCCGCTGTTCGAGCTGGAGAACGTCGTCGTCACCCCGCACCTGGGCGCGTCCACGGCCGAGGCGCAGGACCGCGCGGGCACCGACGTCGCGAAGTCGACGCTGCTGGCCCTGCGCGGCGACTTCGTGCCGGACGCGGTGAACGTCTCCGGCGGCGGCACGGTCGGCGAGCACGTGCGCCCGTACCTATCGCTGGTGCAGAAGCTGGGCACGCTGCTCACCGCGCTCAACCCGAAGGCGCCGACGTCGGTCGAGGTCGTCGTCAAGGGCGAGCTGTCCAACGAAGACACCGGCGTGCTGCAGCTGGCCGCGCTGCGCGGGGTGTTCACCGGCGTGGTCGAGGACCAGGTCACGTTCGTCAACGCGCCGCAGCTGGCCGAGAAGCTCGGCGTCCAGGTGCAGCTGACCACGGAGTCGGAGAGCCCCAAGTTCCGCAACCTGGTCACCCTGCGCGCGGTGCACGCCGACGGCGCGACGCTGACGGTGTCCGGCTCGGTCACCGGCAAGGACGAGGCCGAGAAGCTCGTCGAGGTCAACGGCCGCGGGTTCGACCTGCGCGCCGAGGGCACCGTACTGCTGGTCGAGTACCCGGACCGCCCGGGCGTGATGGGCCGCGTCGGCACGCTGCTCGGCGAAGCCGGCATCAACATCGAGGCCGCGCAGATCAGCCAGACCACCGACGGCTCCGACGCCGTGATGCTGCTGCGCGTCGACCGCCACATCGATGCCCACCTGCTGGAGCCGATCGGCGCCGCGGTGGGCGCGCACACGATCCGCGCCGTCGACTTCAGCTGAGGTCTCCGGCCCTGAAGGCCCCTTCGCCGCATTCGGCGAGGGGGCCTTCAGGCGTTTCCGGGCCCTCGGTTCGCGTTCAGCCACTCGGCGCGGTTCCAGCTCACGGACGAAGCGCCGACCGGTGCGAAGAGGATGTCCGGATCGTTGCTCTGCACCAGGACGACGAGCGGACGGCCGAACAGCATCGCGACCCGTGAGTGGCTCGCCAGGAGGTCCAGCACGATCTGGGCCGACCGCGGACTGCGCGCGGCGTACGCGTCGTAGCCGGTGAACACGATCGCGAGCCCGGCCGAGTCCGGCGACCACCCGTAGTCGCGGGCGATGACGTCACGCAGGCAGTCGTTGAGCGCGTCGAGGTTCTGCCCGTAGTAATCCGGGAAGTCGAGCGCCGCGGCGACGGCGGTGTGCATGTCGTGATCGGCCGTCCACTCGTGCGCACTCAGCCGGGTGACCTGGTAGCCGTGCTCCGCCAGCCAATCCGTCGTCTCGGTCAGCAGCCGCGGCCGCCAGAACAGTGTCACCGGACCGTTGCGCAGCAGACTGAACGCGAGGTCGTTCCGGGGCTCGTAGCGGTGCATGGCTGACGAGAGTATCGGCAATCACATTCACATAACGGACTTCTTTGCCTACCTAAGTAGGTGTTTTGGGGCATTAGGTTCTCCCCGCGAGGTTGAACCACGCGTCGTCGAGGGCACGGCGCGGTTGCCGTGCTTCACCGTCGGGGGTGCCAGGAGCGGCAGGCAGGTTCGGGTCCAGACCTCGAGTAAGGGGCCCACTCATGAGCAGATCCCGCTTACCCGCGCGCGCCACGACGGCGGCCTTCGCCGTCGTGCTGGCCGCCGCGCTCGGGGCGCCCGTCGCGAGCGCGGCAGACGCTCCGCTCGCCGACGGCGTCTCGCCGGCGAAGATCGACGACGCCAAGCTGCAGGGCAAGGTCGAGCCGCGTCTGGCCGCCGCGCAGGGCCGCGTCACCGCGTTCGTCGAGCTGGCCAAGAAGCCCGCCGTCGACGCGTTCACCGCCGCGCAGCCCCAGGGCAAGGAGTCCGCCAAGCGGGCGGCCCGCGCGGCCAAGGACGACACCGCCGCCGCCGTGAGCTCCGTGCTCGGCCAGCTGCGCACCGCCGGCGCCCAGCCCCAGACCGTCACCCAGACGGCCAACGCCGTCCCCGGCGTCGTCGTCACCGCCGACGCCGCGAAGCTGCGTGACGTCGCGAAGCGCGCCGACGTCGTCTCGGTGCGGACCGTCGTGCCGAAGACCCGGACCAACGCCAGCGCCGAGCAGCTGACCAACACGCTCGCCGCGTGGCAGCAGACCGGCAAGTTCGGCGACGGCGTCCGCGTCGGCGTCATCGACGACGGCATCGACTACACCCACGCCGACTTCGGCGGCCCCGGCACGCCGGCGGCCTACAAGAGCGTCGACAGCACCAAGCCGACCCCGCTGTTCCCGAGCGCCAAGGTCGTCGGCGGCACCGACCTCGTCGGCAACGACTACGACGCCGCGACGCCCGGCAAGACCACCCCGGCGCCGGACCCGAACCCGCTGGCCTGCGGTGAGCACGGCACGCACGTCGCCGGCACCATCGGCGGCTTCGGCGTCACCGCCGACGGCAAGACCTTCAAGGGCGACTACAAGAAGCTCGACGCCAAGAAGGTCGACGCGATGCAGATCGGCCCGGGCACGGCGCCGAAGTCGCTCCTCTACGCCATCAAGGTGTTCGGCTGCGCGGGCTCGACGAACGTCACCTCGCAGGCGCTCGACTGGGCGCTCGACCCGGACGGCGACGGCGACTTCACCGACCACCTCGACATCGTCAACCTGTCGCTGGGCTCCGACTTCGGCGCGCCGGACGACCCGGATTCGCTGTTCGTGCGCAAGCTCGCCGCGAACAACGTGCTCCCGGTGATCTCCGCGGGCAACGGCGGCGACATCAACGACATCGCCGGCTCGCCGGGCAACACGCCCGAGGCGCTGACCGTGGCCAGCACGCGGGACGCGGGTGTCCTGCGCGACGCCGCCGAGGTCACCGCGCCCGCCACGGCCAAGGGCCAGAAGACCGGCCAGTACAGCCAGAGCTACGCCGGCTACGACACGCTGAACCTGACCGCCCCGGTCGTCGCGCTGTCCGCGGCGAACAACGCGGGCTGCGCGGCGTACTCCGCGGCGGACAAGGCGAAGGCGGCAGGCAAGTTCGTCTGGCTGGAGTGGGACGACAACGACTCGACCCGCGCGTGCGGTTCGGCCGTCCGGGCGAACAACGCCCAGGCCGCGGGGGCCAAGGGCGCGCTCCTGTCGTCCACTTTGGAGCACTTCAGCGCGGGCATCGCGGGCAACGCGGCGATCCCGATGTTCCAGTTCACCGGTTCCGCGACCGCGCCGCTGCGCGCGTCGCTGACCGCGGGCACGCTGCAGGTGCGCCTCTACGGCACCGGTCGCGCGTCGATCCAGACGTACGACAAGAAGATCGTCGACACCCCGAGCTCGTTCACCTCGCGCGGCACCCGCGGCCCGGCGCTCAAGCCGGACGTGGCCGCCCCCGGTGACACGATCACCTCGGCGTTCCGCGGCAGCGGCAACGGCCGGACCGTGCTGTCCGGCACGTCGATGGCGGCCCCGCACACCACGGGCATCACGGCGCTGGTCCGCCAGTCCCACCCGGACTGGTCGGTCGAGGAGGTCAAGGCCTCGGTCATCGACACCGCCGGCCACGACGTCACCGACGGCGCGGGCCACACCTTCGCGCCGCAGCGCGTCGGCAGCGGCCGGATCGACGCCAAGGCGGCGCTGGACAACCAGGTGCTCGCCTACGTCCAGGACGACCCGGGCGCGGTCAGCGTCAGCTTCGGGACGGTCGAAGCCGGTGGCCCGGTGACGCTGTCGAAGACGATCAAGCTGGTCAACAAGGGCGTCACGGCGGCCGAGTACTCGGTGGCCTACCAGGCGGTCAATGCACTGCCGGGCGTCGAGTACACAGTGGACACGCCGACGGTGAAGCTCTCGCCGCGCGGCACGGCCAAGGTCAAGGTGACGCTGAAGATCACCGACCCGAAGGCCCTGCGCAAGGTCATGGACCCGACCATGCAGGCCGTCCAGGCCGGGCTCGCCCGCCAGTTCGTCGCGGACGCCTCCGGCCGCGTCGCCTTCACCCCGAAGAGCGGGGCCAAGGTGCCGCTGCGGGTCTCGGTCTACGCGGCGCCGAAGCCGGTGTCGGCGATCTCGACCCCGGCGTCGGTCAAATTCGCGCCCGACGCCACCCAGGCCGTGCTGAACCTGAGCGGCAAGGGCGTCGACCAGGGCACCGGCGCGCAGCGCTACCGCTCGCTGATCAGCGTGCTCGAGCTGCAGGCGGAGTCCCCGCAGCTGGCCGAGTGCGACGCGGACGTGATCACCGACTGCACGGTGAACCGGACCGCCAAGGGCGGCGACCTCCGCTACATCGGCGCGGCTTCCACCGCTCCGCTGGCGAAGGCGCAGGGTGAGCCGGAGAACGCGATCCTCGCGTTCGGCCTGTCCACCTGGAGCGACTGGGCGAACATCGGCAGCAACACGTCGCCGTTCGTCGACATCGACACCACCGGGGACGGCGCGCCGGACTTCGAGACCTACGTGACCAAGGCGACGGCGACCGACGTCCTGATCGCGGTCACGGTCGCGCTGACCCCGGGCTTCCCGACCGTCGACATCCAGGCCGTCAACGGGCAGCTCGGCGACGTCGACACCAACGTGTTCGACACCAACGTGATCACGTTGCCGGTTTCGCTGGCCGCGCTGGGCATCGACGCGACCGCCGACACCCACCGCATCTCCTACACGGTGGGCGTCAGCGGCTTCTACGTCGCTCCGGGCACGACGAACGGGCTGATCGACTACGTCGGCACGCCGCTGTCGTTCGACGCGCTCGCGCCGGGCTACGCGGTCCAGGGTGGCGGCGACGCCGCGCTGGGCTACGTCGCCAAGCCGGGCACGGCGCTGGTCGTCACCCGGAACGCGGCGTCGGCCGCGGCCGACAACGCGCTCGGGCTGCTCGCCATCGAGCACCACAACGCCGCGGGGAACCGGGCGAACGTGGTCAAGGTGGACGCGGCCCAGGGTGCCCGGCCGGGGAATGACCGTCAGCCGATCGGGGCGGGCCGCCACTAGGGGGCCGGAAGATCGATCTGTGCAGGTTCAGGGGCGTCTCCGGCGGGTATCCGCCGGGGCGCCCCACTGTTATTCACCCAATCGGGTGTCTCACCCTGCGGGAGGATGCGGCATAAGGGTGGTGCGGCTACGGCCATTTGTCTACGGCCGGTAACCTTCCGGCTGCTGGCGTTTTGTTGCGGTGGGCCATCGGTGCGTCCGGTGGCCTGGTCGACGGAGGTGTGTGGATGCGGCTCGCGGTGATCCCAGGAGACGGGATCGGGCCCGAGGTGGTCGCCGAGGCGTTGAAGGTGCTCGGTGAAGTGGCACCTACGGCGGAGATCACGAACTACGACCTCGGCGCCGCGCGATGGCACGCGACCGGTGAGCTGCTCCCGGAGTCGGTGCTGGGTGAGCTTCGCCAGCACGATGCCATGCTGCTGGGCGCGGTCGGCGATCCGACGGTGCCGAGCGGGATCCTGGAGCGCGGCCTGCTGCTGCGCCTGCGGTTCGAAATGGACCACCACGTCAACCTGCGCCCGGCGCGGCTGTACCCGGGTGTCCGGGGACCGCTGGCCGACGCCGGCGACGTCGACATGGTCGTCGTGCGCGAAGGCACCGAAGGCCCGTACGCGGGCACCGGTGGCCTGATCCGCAAGGACACCGAGCACGAGATCGCGACCGAGGTCAGCATCAACACGGCGTTCGGCGTCCGGCGGGTGGTCGCGGACGCGTTCAACCGCGCCGAGGCCCGGCCGCGCAAGCACCTGACGCTCGTGCACAAGACCAACGTGCTCTCGTTCGCCGGGTCGCTGTGGTCGCGGATCGTCGAAGAGGTCTCGCTGGAGCACCCGGAGGTGACGGTCGCCTACTCGCACGTGGACGCGGCGACGATCCACCTGGTGACCGACCCGTCCCGGTTCGACGTCATCGTGACGGACAACCTGTTCGGCGACATCATCACGGACCTCGCGGCCGCGGTGACGGGCGGAATCGGCCTCGCGGCGAGCGGCAACCTGGACATGACCCGCCGCAACCCGAGCATGTTCGAGCCGGTCCACGGTTCGGCGCCGGACATCGCGGGCCAGGGCCTGGCCGACCCGACGGCCGCGGTGCTGTCGGTGGCGCTGCTGCTGGACCACCTGGGCCAGAAGGAAGCCGCGCGCCGCATCGAGGCTTCGGTGGCATTTGATCTGGCGACCCGGGACCAGGCGTCGCCGGGTGCGACGACGGCTGTCGGTGACCGACTGGCGGCCCTCGTGTCGTCGAACGTCCGCACCGGCTGAGACTTGCCTGCTGCTTGACGGAGAGCCCCGCACCGCGATTCGGTGCGGGGCTCTTTCGTGTGTCTGTGTGTGGCGGTTGGTCCTTTCGCGCTTGCGTCGCGAGTGGGCCGCTGGTGCCGGTTTGGTCGCGAACGGGCCACTCGTGCGTAGGTGGCGTCACGAACGGGCCGCTCGCGTGCAGGGTTGGTGTCACGAACGGCCCTTTCGCGCGTCGGCGTCGCGAGTGGACCGCTGTTGCGGCTTCGGTCGCGAACGGACCGTTCGCGCGCAGGTGGTGCGAACGGGCCCTTTCGCGCGCTGATGCCGCGTGTGGGCCGCCGGTGCGGGTCCGGTGACGAACGGGCCGCTCATGCTCGGCGGGTAGCGCGAGTGGCCCGTTGGTGCGGCTTTGGTCGCGAGCGGGCCGCTCGTGCTGTGCTCGCGCCGACCGCGGCGCCGGGCGGTCGCTGGTTGTCCACAGCACCGCCGTGATGTGGACAACCCGGCCGTGGAACGGTTTTCCAGGCGGTTCTGTCCGTGGGCGCCGATAAACTGGATGCGGGGCCGGCCCCCTAGGGCGCGGCGGGGGATGTCTGCGCGCGGCGTTCCCGGATGGTGGGAGCTTGGCCCAGGTTGTGGACTTCCGTCGAAAGCCTGTGGCATGATGCGGCTGTGACCAGCTTCGCGATCATTATCATCGAGCGCGCCGGACGATAGCTCCACAAGAGCTCCCGGCGCGCAACCTCTCGCACCCCTGCGGGAGGTTTTTTTGTTGCCTGAAACCGCTCGGAACCGCCCGAGAACCGCCCGAAACCGCCGCCATCGCATCGAGGAGACAGACCGTGACCCGCAAGGAGCCCGCCGATACCCCCCTCGGCGATGCCTTCCACCTCTACGACACGACGCTGCGCGACGGTGCGCAGCGTGAGGGCATCTCCTACTCCGTCCAGGACAAGCTGGCCGTCGCGCGGCTGCTGGACGAACTGGGCGTCGGGTTCATCGAAGGCGGCTGGCCGGGCGCGCTGCCCAAGGACACGGAATTCTTCGCCCGGGCCGCGAAAGGCGAGCTGCAGCTCAAGCACGCCGCGCTCGTCGCGTTCGGCTCGACCCGCAAGGCCGGCACCACCGCCGACGCCGATCCGCAGGTCCAGGCCCTTCTCGACAGTGAGGCCCCGGTCATCACGCTCGTCGCGAAATCCGATCTGCGGCACATCGAACGCGCCCTGCGGGTCGACGTCGACGAGGCCTGCGCCATGGTGCGCGACACCGTCGGGTTCCTCACGAAAGAAGGCCGGCGGGTCTTCCTCGACGCCGAACACTTCTTCGACGGCTACGCGCATTCCCCCGAAACCTCGCTGAGGATCCTCGACGCCGCGGGAAACGCGGGCGCCGACGTCCTCGTGCTCTGCGACACCAACGGCGGGCAACTGCCGCTGGGGCTCGCGGAAACCGTCCGGGAGGTCAAGGACAAGACCGGGTTCCGGCTCGGGATCCATTGTCAGGACGACACTTCCTGCGCCGTGGCGAACTCCGTCGCCGCGGTGCAGGCCGGCGTGACGCACGTCCAGTGCACCGCCAACGGTTACGGGGAGCGGGCCGGCAACGCCGACCTCTTCGCCGTGACGGGAAACCTGGTGACCAAGCTCGGTATGGACGTCCTCCCGACCGGAGGCGCCGCCGAACTCACCCGGGTCTCCCATGCCCTTGCCGAAATCGCCAACCTCGCCCCCTACTCCCACCAGGCATACGTAGGGGCGTCGGCTTTCGCTCACAAGGCGGGACTGCACGCGAGCGCGATCAAGGTGGATCCGTTGTTGTACAACCACATCGATCCGTCTTCCGTCGGCAATGACATGCGGGTACTGGTCACCGAGATGGCCGGCAGGGCCAGCCTCGAGCTCAAGGGACGTGAGCTCGGGGTCGACCTTGCCGGCCGGCCCGAAGCGCTGACGAGCGCGCTCCGGAAGGTCAAGCGCCTCGAAGCCGAGGGCTGGTCCTTCGAAGCCGCCGACGCCTCCCTCGGACTCCTGCTGCGCGAGGAGGCCGACGTCCCGGTCGAGGCGCCGTTCGAGCTCGAGTCCTACCGCGTGGTGCTCGACCACCGCGCCGACGCCGAGGTCGTCTCCGAGGCGACGGTCAAGGTGCACGTCGGCGGCCAGCGCGTCATCGCCACCGCCGAGGGCATCGGCCCGGTCCACGCCCTCGACGCCGCGCTGCGCAAGGCCCTGAGCCCGCACCTGTCCTGGTTGGACAGTGTGGACCTGGCCGACTACAAGGTCCGGATCCTGCAGGGCCACCCCGGCACCGACGCCGTGACGCGCGTGCTGGTCGAGAGCACCGACGGCGAGCGCGAGTGGACCACGGTCGGGGTGCACGGGAACATCGTCGAGGCCAGCTGGCTGGCCCTGTGCGACGCGCTGGTGCACAAGAGCACGACCGTGGCCTGAGTGGCGGGGGGAGCGCACGTAGACTGACCGCGTGCGCCTAGCCCGTATTGCTCATCCCGGTGGTGTCGCGTTCGCTTCGGTCGAAGGGGACGGTGACGACGCCCAGGTCCTGGAGATCGCCGAGCACCCGTTCGGCCAGCCCAACTTCACCGGCAAGCGGTGGCCGCTGGCCGACGTCCGGCTGCTCGCGCCGATCCTGCCGTCCAAGGTGATCGCCGTCGGCCGCAACTACGCCAAGCACGCGGCCGAGCTCGGCAACGAGGTACCCACCTCGCCGATGCTGTTCATCAAGCCGTCGACCTCGGTCATCGGCCCGAACGCGGCCATCCGCCGCCCGTCCGGCGTCGGCCGCGTCGACTTCGAGGGCGAGCTGGCCATCGTGATCGGCCAGCCGGTGAAGAACGTGCCGGCCGCGCGCGCCGCGAGCGCCATCCTCGGCTACACCGTGGCCAACGACGTCAGCGCCCGCGACCTGCAGAAGTCCGACGGCCAGTGGGGCCGCGCCAAGGGCTACGACTCGTTCTGCCCGCTCGGGCCGTGGATCGAGACGTCCCTCGACGCGTCCGACCTGGCGCTGCGCTCGGAGGTCGACGGCGAGCTGAAGCAGGACGGCCGCACCTCCGACCTGGTACACAAGATCCCCGAGCTGGTCGAGTTCATCTCCGGCGTGATGACGCTGCTGCCCGGTGACGTCATCCTCACCGGCACCCCGGAGGGCGTCGGCCCGATCGAGGGCGGCCAGATCGTCTCGATCACCATCGACGGCATCGGCACCCTGACCAACCCGGTCGAGAGCATCTGACCGAAGTCCGTGATGGCCTCCTTACCGGCGCTAAGAGCCGGGAAGGAGGCCTTCACGGCTTTCCGGCGCGCTACCGCTGCACCGGCTCCATCGGACGGCGGGCGTAGGCCGGGGCGTGCTCCGGCCGCAGGCCCAGGCCCAGCAGCCGGGCCGGGACGTACGACAGCCGCGGGAACCGGGCGAACAGCTTGATCATCCCGGCCGGCGGGCCGTTGCGCTTGCCCGCCATGACCTGCCGGACCACGGTCCCGTGCAGCAGCCGCTGCAGCCCCTGCACCAGCAGCGTCGGCAGCAGCCGCCGGCCACGCACCTTCGCCAGGTCGGCCTCGCGCGGCCGGCCGCGCCGCAGCGGCTCGGCCAGCAGCGTCGCCGCCGCGACCGCGTCCTGCACCGCCAGGTTGATGCCGACGCCGCCGACCGGCGACATCGCGTGGGCCGCGTCGCCGATGCAGAGCAGCCCGTCGACGTGCCACTTCTTGAGCAGGTTCATCCGCACGTCGAGGAACTTGACGTCGTCCATCGTCGTCAGCTCGGGCACCCGGTCGGCGAACCCGGGCAGGATCTGCGTGACGTTCTCCCGGAACGCCTCGATGCCCTGCTTACGCAGGTCGTCGCCCTTCGGGCCGAGGTAGGCGATCTGGAAGTAGTCCGGCCGGGGGAGCGGGATGGCGAAGCGGCGGTCCCGCATCTGCGGCAGGAGCATGCCGTCGACGTCGTCGGTGCCGCGGGAGAGCCGGAACCACCAGACGTCGAACGGGCAGTCGTACTCGCGCGGCACGAGCCCGGCCTCACGGCGGGCCAGCGACCACCGGCCGTCGGCGGCGATCACCAGGTCGGCGCGGATTTCCCCGGTCTCGCCGGCGGCCGTGCGGTAGGTGACGCCGGCGACGCGGCCCTGCTCGCGGACCAGCCCGGTGCACTCGGTCTCCATCCGCTGGACGAACGTCGGCTCCTTGCGCGCGCTCTCGGCCAGCAGATCCAGGAAGTCCCACTGCGGCACCATCGCGACGTAGGGGTGCGCCACCTTCAGCCGGGTGAAGTCGGCCAGCTGCATCAGCTCGCCGTTCTCCTGCGGGAAGCCCGCCGAGCGCATCTCGCTGTGCGGCAGCGCGTCGAACTTCTCGCCCAGCCCCAGCTCGTCGAGCAGGGTCAGGGTCGACGGGTGGACCGTGTCGCCGCGGAAGTCCCGCAGGAAGTCGGCGTGCTTCTCCAGCACCGTCACCTCGACGCCGGCCCGGGCCAGCAGCAGTCCCGTGACCATCCCGGCCGGCCCGCCGCCCACGACGACGCACCCCGCGCGCTCGGTCATCTCCACCATCTCCCCGTCTATTTCATCGTCTGTTGAATAAGGCGAGGATGCACCCGCCCCGGTCCGTGCGTCAAGCGATGTGGCGACGGATACGCTGATCGGGCTATGAGTGAGACATCGGTGGTTCGCGCGCGTTTCTGTCCTTCGCCGACCGGCGCCCCGCACGTCGGGATGATCCGCACGGCGCTGTTCAACTGGGCCTTCGCCCGGCACCACCAGGGCAGCCTGGTGTTCCGGATCGAAGACACCGACGCGGCGCGCGACTCGCAGGAGTCCTACGAGCAGCTGCTCGAAGCGCTGCGCTGGATGGGCCTCGACTGGGACGAGGGCCCCGAGGTCGGCGGCGAGTACGGGCCGTACCGCCAGAGCGAGCGGCGCGCGACCTACGCCGACGTCGCCGCGAAGCTCCTCGAGGCGGGGGAGCTCTACGAGGCGTTCTCGACCAACGAAGAGGTCGAGGAGCGGCGCAAGGCGGCCGGCCTCGACCCGAAGCTGGGTTACGACAACTTCGACCGCGACCTCACCGACGAGCAGTGCGCCGCCTACCGCGCCGAGGGCCGCGCGCCGGTGCTGCGGCTGCGCATGCCGGACACCGACCTCGGCTGGACCGACCTGGTCCGCGGCGACATCACCTTCCCGGCGAACACGATCCCGGACCCGGTGCTGGTGCGCGCGAACGGCGACCCGCTCTACACGCTGACCAACCCGGTCGACGACGCGCTGATGAAGATCACGCACGTGCTGCGCGGTGAGGACCTGCTGCCCTCGACCCCGCGGCAGATCGCGCTGTACTCGGCGCTGGAGCGCGTCGGCGTGGCGGAATTCACGCCGCGGTTCGGCCATTTGCCGTACGTGATGGGCGAGGGCAACAAGAAACTGTCCAAACGCGACCCTTCGTCGAATCTCTTCAACCTCCGCGACCGCGGTTTCATCCGCGAGGGGCTGCTGAACTACCTGGCCCTGCTCGGCTGGTCCATCGCGGACGACCGCGACGTGTTCTCCCCCGAGGAGCTGATCGCCGCCTTCGACGTCACGAAGGTCAGCGCCAACCCGGCGCGCTTCGACGTCAAGAAGGCCGAAGCCATCAACGGCCAGCACGTCCGGGCCTTGCCGGCGGCCGAGTTCGTGAGCCGGGTGACGCCTTATCTCGTCACGGCGGGCGTCCTGCCGGACTCGCCCAGCGACGAGCAGGTCGCGCGGCTGAACGCGATCGCGCCGCTCGTCCAGGAGCGCGTGACGCTTCTCGCGGACGCGTCTCCGATGGTGCGCTTCCTGTTCGCGGACGAGGAGACCTTCGCGCCGGAGGAGGACGCCGCGGCGAAGAACCTCGGCGAGCCCGCGCGGCCGGTGCTCGAAGCCGCGCTGTCGGCGCTCGAAGCGCTGCCGTCGTGGGAGACCGCGGCCATCGAGCAGGCGCTGAAGGACGCGCTTGTGGACGGTCTGGGTCTCAAGCCCCGCAAGGCTTTCGCGCCCGTCCGGGTCGCCATCACCGGCCGCACCGTTTCCCCGCCGCTGTACGAATCGATGGAGCTGCTCGGCCGCGACGTCTCATTGGGACGCCTGCGCCGCGCAATGGTCGGATAACCGAAAGAAGACGGTTCGCCAACTGGGAGTAGAGCGACCACGCCGGAACAGGCGAGCGGCAATCACCTCTTTGGCAGCGTCGCGAACGCTGCCGTTGCCCTAGCCTCACTGGGTGGATTTCGCTTTGGCACCCCGGACCCCGTCGCGAACCGCCCCCGCCGAGGCGGCGCCCGAGCCCTGGGCGCCGCCGGCGCTCCGGCTGGTGTGCCTGGACATCGACGACACCCTCATCGACTGCACCGCCGCGATCCGCCGCAGCCTCCACATCCTCACCGGCCGGGGTGATCTCTGGCCGTTGTGGGACCTGATCACCGAAGAGCACGTCGCGCTCGTCGTCGCGGGGGAGATCGACTACGCGACCATGCACCAGCGCCGCACGGACTGTTTCCTGGCGGAGCTCGGCATCCTCGCCGACGACGAGCAGGTGCGGTCGTTCGAACGCCGCCGCCGCGAGCTGCTCGACACGTCGTGGCAGCTGTTCGACGACGTCCTCGAGTGCCTGGAGTGGCTGCGCGCCGCCGGTCTCGTCCTGGCCGCCGTGACGAACGCGTCAGGTGTTCACCAGCGCAAGAAAATCGCCGATCTCGGCCTCGCGCCGTTCTTCGATCACGTCGCCATCGCCGGCGAGCTGGGGGTGGCGAAACCCGATCCGGTGATGTTCCACACGGTCTGCCTCGGCCTGGGCTGCGCACCCGCCCAGGCCGTGCACGTCGGGGACAAACTCGACACGGACGCGATCGGCGCCCGCGACGCCGGCCTCGGCGCGGTCTGGCTGGACCGCGACGGCATCGGCGAGCGCGCCCCCGAGGGCGTCCACACGGTAGCCGGCCTCGCCGAGCTGCCTGAGCTGCTGGTTTCGGAGTACGCGACGATCGGCGTCCCCGCTCAGCGCCGCAGTGACACCCCCGCGTTCACCGTCCGGAACGGCGTGCTCTAGTATTTCCTCTCGTGCGGTGCTGAGCCAGACCGGTAGTTCAGGTCGGCAGAGTACCTCACTGGGGTATGGTGTAATTGGCAGCACGACTGGTTCTGGTCCAGTTAGTCTAGGTTCGAGTCCTGGTACCCCAGCTGCGGAGAGTGACCCCCCTGCAGAGCGAGAAATCGCCTCTGGTAAGTTCTCTCCAGCAAGAAAAACAGAAAAGCCCCTGGGAGACCAGGGAAGTTCCTAAGCCCCCGTCGTCTAGCGGCCTAGGACGCCGGCCTCTCACGCCGGTAGCGTGGGTTCGAATCCCATCGGGGGTACAACAGCATCCACCCGAACGCAGTTGACCCAGGTCAGCTGCGTTTTTTGGTTCTGTGGATGTCATGGCGTCGGAGATCCTTTCCGCGGCTTCCGCCGTCTTGGGAAGCTGATCAACCGGTAGTTTAACTGTGATCGTCACCTCGCTCCCGAGTCCGTGGACGTGAACGCTGAGCTGAGTGACGTCGAACAGCTCGTACAGGAGCTCCCGCGGTGCCTTCGCCAGGTGCACGGCGAGGTAGGGAAGCGCATCGAGCCGGCTGAGGTCGGCCACGATCGGCGCCGCTTTCTGGTCGGCTGTGTCCAGTTCTGCGATGGCGGACAGTGCAACCTTCTTCTGGCTCTCGAGGTCGTTGTAGCTTTCGCGGAGCCCTCGGGTGAAGGGGTCGCCCGGGTCGCCTTCGCGGGCTTGCCGCATGATCGAGTCCTGCTGGCGGGTGATCGTGGCAAGCAGCTTCTGCCGACGGGTTCGCTCGGCTTCTCGTTCAAAGACCGCATGATCATCGATGCTGCCTTGCTCAACTTCGAGGATCGCTCGCCGTTCGGGGCCGAAGAGCCGGTCGGCGTAGAACCGGCAGATGGCTTCCAGGAGTTCGTCTTCACGCAAGCGGATCGACGCGGGCAAGCCGGGATGCAGGTGTGGTGTGGCCCGGTTGTTCTTGCGGGGCCAGCAGAGGTAGTAGGCCACACCCGAGGCCTTCGTGTCGCCGGTCATGCGACGACCGCAGCTGTGGACGACTCGTCCGCGAAGGACGTACTTGCGTTTGGTCTGGGGATGGTTGTTGAGCGTGTCATCGTCACGTGAGCCGCGCTTCCTGGCGCGATTGACGTTGATCTCGTCGAACATCCACCGTTCGATCAGCGGTTCGTGGACCGGCTGAGGAGACCAGACCCACTTGTAAGGCTCGTTGACCTTGCCGCGTTTGGATGTCGTCGCGCGGCGGTTGAAGACCTGGTGGCCGGTGTATTTCGGGTTGCACAGGATGTTGTAAACGGAGCTGCGGGTCCAGGCGCCGCGGGTACGCGCCTTGCATGGCGCCTCAGGTGGCGGGTACTTCTCGAGGTCGGCGTTGAGCAGGTCGGCGATGGTCGAACAGCCGAGCTTCTCGTGGTAGCGCCAGTGGGCGATCTGACCTTCGCCTTATACCCGTAAGGCGGCTAGCCGATGTTCCAGCCGTCGCGGATGTGCGTGCACAGCCCACCCCAGGACTGTTCGGAGGCGAAGAGCGGGACGTCGGCGCGTTCCAGTTCGAGAGGGCGGCCGCGTCGGCGAACCGCCACCGGTACAACGAGCCCGTCCCGCCGGTGACTAAACTGCAGCTCCATCGGCCTCTTCCCAGCCGGCCTGTCCTGGTACGCGGAAGTCGCGAGCCGGCCGCGGCGTTACGCGCACCTCGTTTCGTCTGGTGATTGCCCGGATTGCTGCGCTCAAGCCTTCTTCGCTGCCCCAGCGAGCACAATGGACTGGTCGGCCTCGAGGCTGGGCGTTTCGTCGGTGATCGTCGCTTCTTCGGGATGCCATAGCGACGTCCATGTCAGGCCGGGATCGATGAGCCGGAAATCACCGAAGAGGTCCTCGATCTGGCTTCTCGACCGCCAGATGACCGGGCTTCCCGAGCTGTCGTACATCGTTTTGATGCGGGTGAGCATGTCGGCGGATTTGCTGGACACGCCGTCGTTGGTGACGTGGGAAATCGCCAGATAGGAACCACTCGTCAGCATGTTCCGATAGGTGGCGACGAGTTGTGGTCCGAGGTCGTCGGAGACGGGGCTGCCGGGAGCAGGCAGCTGCTGGATGTGGAGGACGGCGATCATCAGGAGCGCCACGGGCTCGTTGAGGTCGACGACGCCCGTTTGCCCGATCTTTTCCCACAGACCTTCGGGATCGCGGAGGTCCGCCTGGATGGCGGTGTGCCGGTCCTCGTCGCCGTACTGACGCAGCAGGCTGCGGGAATGAGCGACGGCGACCGGTTCGTGGTCGACGTAGACGACGCGTACCTCGCCGGGGGCGACCTGGTCGGCGACTTCGTGGGCGTGGCCCATGGTCGGCACTCCGGATCCCAGGTCGACGAACTGCCGGATTCCCTGTTTTGTGAGGTGCCGGACCAGGCGGTGGAGGAACAGCCGGTTCGACCGGGCGATCGGCCGCAGGATCGAGAACTTTTTCAGCAGTTTATCGGCGAACTGGCGATCGATTTCCCAGTTGGTGTCACCGCCGAGATAGTAATCGTAGATCCGGGCGATGCTGGGTTGGCTGAGATCCACACCGGCCGGCGGGAACTTCTCTCCAGCTGAATTCGGCACTTTTCCGCTCCCCGTAGCGTCTGTGATCAGCTAATTCTATTCGGTGCGTTTGCCTTCGACAGGAGGCATCAGGGTGACCCCTGGCATCGATGGAGTGCCTTTTCGAGAACCTTGCGTGTCTCTTCGGCGGTGAAGGTGGATCGTTGCAGTTGATCCCAGCAGCCGTGGAGGTAGCCAAGGTCGAGGCCGCCGGGGTCGGTCGTCACCAGGGTGCGCAGCAGGTCGCTGTAACCGAGCGCGGGTTCCGGGGCCGCGAACTCCATGATCGTGAAGTCGGGGCCGACATGCAGCCGCTGGGCGTACGGGACCACGCGGACATCGATGTTCGAGTACCGCTCCATCAGGTTGAGCAGGTGCTTGAGCTGGTCGATCGCGACGTACTTGTTCACCGTCTCGCACCGGGCGAGCCGATCGACCGCGCTTTCACTGATCAAGAACTCGTACCGGCAATCCGGGTTCTCGGTGAACGCCCTGATCGTGCGTCCGGTTCGTGCGCTCACTGCGTCGGCGATGTCCTCGGTACCGTCCTCGATGCACTGGGCGATCATGTAACTCTCGGCCTGCAGCAGTCCTTTCAAGCGCTCGCCGGTCCAGCTCTGGACCGCGGTCGCGGACGGTTCACATTGCAAACCCTGCGGAACCACGGCGCACCGTCCTTGATCAGATTGTCCTCCCGCTGCTCACGTCCCTGCTCGTTGGCCTGGTTCAGCTCCCGAAGCTCGGTTTCTTCCGCCGGAGAGACGTCGAGACCCGGCAGGACTTTCTCGAGGACGCCGGTGCTGAGCTTGTACCCCTTCTCCAAGCGGCTGATCACCGTTTGGTGGTAGCTGGCCAGGGTGGCCAGCTCGGTCTGGGTCAACCCGGCTCGCTTGCGCAGGGTGCGCACCGTGAGGCCGAGCTGCTTGCGCTGCTGGATGTCGTCCGGAGAGGAGGGCGGCCGCGTCACTTCAGGTCGTCCAATCGGGAGAAGTTGTCCTCCCGATGATAGTGGCGCGGCCGCCGGTCACCCACGCTGAGTGGCTATGTGCCGGTCTCTCACCTGTCCGGTTTCAGCAACGCTTCACCCTGTGAGGCGAGCCCGCTCAACGGCGGGTTCTTCGCTCACCCCCGCTGGAAGTCGTCCTGGTGCAGGCCGCTGGTGAAGGAGTTCCATTCGGAGACCGTGAACACGAGGGCCGGGCTGTTCGCCAGCTTGGTGTCCCTGATCGCCACCAGTCCGGGCCGCGTGAAGTTGATTTCGACGCAATCGCCCTGATCGGGCCCGCACCGCGGGCTCCGCTGCCAGCCGGCGGGGTCGAACGCCGCCGCGGCGGCCATCGGGTCGTAGGTTGGGATGTCCATGTGTCCCCCTCATGTCAAGGGCAAGTCCGGATTTGGAATATCTGGCCTTATTCAGCATTAGATCTCGAATATTCCAGTTGCAAGGCGATGGCATGCAGCACCGCTGAGAGGGGTGAAGTATTCACTCGAATGGTCTCTTGCTTGTGAAGGTGCACATGCGGAAGCGAGTGCCAATGCGCGGGTAAGTCGAACTGGCGCGCATTTCATGGGTCTGTGAATTTGCCTGGCGATATGTGTCCGGTATGTCGTGGTCCGCCGATTGTCGCCGTGGGTGCCGGTGCGACTGGCCGCCGAGGAGGTGGCCGGCTCGCCGGCTTATGCCGGGGTGGTGATGTATTCCTCTTGGGATCCTGAATATTTCGGCGGTGCCCCGCCTTCTGCGTCAAGGGTTGCCATCACTAGGCCGTTGTGGTGAGTCCAGCGTCTGTCCGCTGGCACGGAAAGTGGGTGTCAGGCGGGTAATGACGAGGCTCTGCGTCTCCGACGTGTGACACTTTGGCGCATTAGAGTGAGGGGTATTCGCGCACCGGAGCAGTCGGCCGGTGCTCGTGCATATGTGGACCGCGATGTTCATGCGGCTAGGTTGGGACTCCGTTGAGGCCATTCGCCTCGCTCTTCCTATTTCACGGAGTGCACGGGAGACGGTGGGGGCTGACCGGGTCCGGAAGTCGCAGAACTCGCGGTCGGGGCGAGTGGTGCTGCTGCGGAACTGCGTGATGTACCGCGGAAGCAAAGGTGAACCACTATGCGTTTGACGACGCTCGGCGTCGGCTCGATGCCCGGCGAGGGGGCAAGCTGTGTGCGCCCGTGAACGGCGGCGCGGTCCGCGCGTAAGGGGGCGGACCGCGTTGGGAAGACTTTCGTCGACCGCGGCCTTCGACACGGACAAGAAGGACTCCCCGCTCACGCTCGACGAGCGGAAGCTCGTGCTGTTCTTGCTGGTGAGCTTCGCCGACGATCGGGGCAGCCTCGCGGAAACGCGCCGCCGCCTGATCGAGGCCTACGGGAGCCGTGAAGGGCATTGGTGCGCCGGGAAGACCGAGGATTCGCTGCTGCACCTGTTGGCCAAGTCCATCGGTCAAGGTGCGACGAGCCCGCCGCCGTGGGAGCGGATCGTCGAGATCGTCGACGTCGCGGTGCCACTCGCTCGCCGGGGCGCCGTGCTGGGCCGGGCGGCGGCTCTGTTCGCGCGGACCGTGGGACGAGATCGCCCGGTGTGCGGCTACGAGGGGCCGTTGTCGGCGCCGGCTTGGCTGGAAGAGCCTGTTGTCACGATCGAGATGATCTTGGCCGATGGTGAAGACGGTGCTCCGGGTTTCCGTGAAGGTGTGCCGCGGGGATCCGGTGGCCCGAGCGACGCGGCGGAAGGATTCGACGACCAGCGGCGAGAGAGGCCCGTCGAGGTCCGGCCGGCCGACGCGCGGCGACATCCTATAGACGACCCGGTCGCGCTGCGGAAAGTATTGCTGGCGACCGCGAAGACGGCCAGTGAACTTGCCGATCGGGTCGAGGTGCTCAACGCCGACCTGAGATCGGAGCAGGTCGCGAACTGGCGAGGGCGGTCCGAGAATCAGCGGCTCCGGAGCTTGCTCGAGCAGTCGCTGCGGGAGAAGTGTCCGAGGGCATCCATCGACACGATCCGGCAGTTGATCAACGAGCAGCTTCGCCCGGCCGTCGTGTCGGACCTGCCGAGTCCCCGGCCGTTGCGCGGCTGATCGCCGCCGGTGGATACCTGCGCCGACCTGCAGGGGAAGTGAAAAGACACTAATGCGCAACTGGTGGAACAGTGCGGTTGCTGTTCAGTTCCGAATTAGGTGAACAATAGTTTCGGATTGCTGGCGGGCCGGGGGTTTCCGGGCAACTGATCGGCTACTTACGTTCTACTGGTCGACCCGAAAGCCGGTCGTCGCACCATGTGGTCCGTTGGTCGTGGAGCGGTTCCGGGGTGAATGGCCACCGGATAACGTCAACCGTGACACTTCGTCGACAAGAACCACGTAAAACCTGGAGGTGCTTCATGCTTGCTGATTCCCGGGCAATGGTTGTGCGACGTGCGAGGCGAGGAGGTGTGGCCGTCGGTTGCCTGGGCCCCGGCGGTGCTGAGCTTCTCGGCGTAAGACGCCTCTGTGCAGGCATTTCCCGAAGACCTCGGCGCTCGGATGCGCTGGGGCTCCTGCCGTGGGCAGGAGCCGCCGGCTGTGTAAGCAGCCCGAAAAACACAAGGAGGCCATGTGGCCGGAAAGCATCGGAAAAGGGAGGCCAGCAGGGCTGGGTGTGTGGTGATCGTGTTCATCGCCACGCCACTGTTGTTCCTGCTGGCCACCCTCGCTGATCAGGCGCACTTCCTGATCGGCTAGTCCGGCTCCTCTCCCGAAGAACCGTGGCGCGGGGCCGGAATCCGATCGTTACCCGGCCGGTCCCGCGCCACTGAGTATCGCATCTTCGCCGCTACCTGGGAACAACACTGCCCTGATGGGTGGCCCACATCGACGAACAGGACATGCCATGTCTGCCGAACACCGCGTCCGAAGCCGCCGTGTCGTCGCCGCTCGAATCCGGCTCGGTGTCCCCCGTGCCGACGGGCGCCGCGTCGGGGAACGTGACCGGCAGGTGCATTTCGTCGCGCTGCCCGCCGACATGCCGACGCCGCTCGTGCTGCATGCCCTCTGCGGTGACCCGCTGGCCCGGGACGTGACGGACTTGCTCGACTGCATCGTGGGAATGCCCTGTCTGCGGTGCTTGGCGTGTGTTCCGCACGCAACCGCCGACGCCATGAATTCGCCGTGCGGCGGCCGGCGATCGGCGTAGTTCCAGGGGTGCCGGCCACGTGCACCCACCAGTGCTCTGCTGGTGCCGATCATGATGACAACTCCGCGGCCGGCGTCGTGTCCCGAGTCGACCGTCGCGGCGCGCGCACTCCGGCGGGGTGCCTCATCGGGGCCGGGTTTGCGGATCGCCGGGCCGTCTCGAATGCCGGCGACGGCATCCCGTTCAGTCGGCCTGGGGTGGCTATTGCCGTATGGCCTCCGTGTTGTGAACCGATACTCGCACGCCCGGGCGTCGCATTCGGGTGGTGGGACTCGATATCGTCCGCGAAGTCTCGAACAATGCACGCGAAATATGCTTTCCGGATCACGAATGGAGACCGTGTTCTCGGTACATCCCCGGCGTCGGACCGACGTGCCGGTCCTCGCTCGGCGCGGGGAGACTCCTGGCGCTCTCGATGATTTCCTTACATGGCAGGCGGTCGTTTGGGAAGGGGGGTGAACCGGATGGAGTAGCGAGTGAACGGTTATCCGGCCGCGTGATTCGTCCGTTGGTTGCCAACGTGTCAACAGGACCTGTTCGCGATTAATCTGAAATGAGCCACGAAACAACTGGCGTTGCGGCGTGGTGCAATTCCCCCGCGCGGGGGATGTTGTTGAACGGTGACCTGAATCACAGTACTTGGCGGGTTTGAAAATGTACCTTTGGTGTTGTCAGGGCCGCGCGCCTCCGTAATGGGGTGTGAGCCGCGCGCGGGCACGGGGGAACCACCCTTTTGTTCCGTGCCGTCCATAAGGGCGGTGCGGTAATGAGTGTGCCCGCGATTCATCGTCGATCACGAGATACCGCCGGAGCACACATGGTCCCGTTGATCTGCCTGCCCTTCGCCGGGGCGGGCGCGAGCTTCTACCAGCCGTGGCGCAAGCTGCCCACCGAAGGCGTGGCGGTGAAGCCGCTGCAGTTGCCGGGCCGCGAACGGCTCGTGGACGAAGCGCCTTACACGGATCTGCACGCCGCGGCCGACGGTCTGCTGCCCAAGGCGATGGAGATCGCGGCCGATGGGCCGGTCGCGGTGTTCGGCCACTGCCTCGGCGCGGTCATCGCCTTCGAGCTCACCCAGCGGATGACTGCGGCCGGCGCCACCGTGCTCCACCTGTTCACCAGCGCCTCGCGTGGACCGTGGACGGGCTCGCCGCCGTGGCAGGGCAGTGCCGCGCTGAGTGACGACGAGTTCCTCAAGCTGGTCCGCGACCTCACCGGCTACTGGCACCCGGCCTTCGACATCCCCGAGATGCGTGAGCTGCTGCTGCCCGCCATCCGCGCCGACTTCCGGATGTACGAGGACTACGCACCCCGCAGCCGGCAGCCCCTCGACGTGCCGATCACGGCCGTGTGCGCCGACCACGACCTGGTCGTCTCCCACGACGAGGCCGCCCGCTGGGCCGACGCGACCACCGGCCGCTTCGAGATCCTCGACGTCACCGGTGACCACATGTACATCGCCGACGCCGCCCGCTTCGTGCTCGACCTGATCACCACGACGCTCGAGGACGTGCCCGATGCGCTTGCCCGGTAAGACCGTCGTCATCACCGGTGCCGCCCGCGGGATCGGGCGCGCCTGCGCCGTGCGCGCCGCCGAAGAGGGCGCCGACCTGGTCCTCGTGGACGTCGACGGCGAAGCCGCCGACGTGCCCTACCGCCTCGGCAACTCCGCCCAGCTGGAGACCACCGCCGAGCTGTGCCGCAAGAACGGCGCCTCGGTGCTCACGCGGCTCGCCGACGTCAGGGATCTCGGGCGGCTGCAAGAGGTCGCCGCCGACACACTCGACCGGTTCGGCCAGGTCGACGCGCTGATCAGCAACGCCGGCATCGGCGCCCCCGCGGGCAAGGCCGCGGACGGGTTCACCGAGGTCGAATGGCAGGTGCTGCTCGACGTCAACCTGTCCGGGCCGTGGCGCGCGATCAAGGCGTTCGCGCCGGATATGGTCCGCCGGGGCAGCGGCAGCATCGTCAACGTCGCCTCGACCGCCGGGCTCGTCGGCTACCGGCACTTCGCGGGTTACGTCGCTTCGAAGCACGGTGTCGTCGGCCTGACCAAGGCGGCCGCGCTGGACTACGCGCCGTCCGGGGTCCGCGTCAACGCGCTGTGTCCCGGGCCGGTGCGTGACGACCCGGAGATGGAAGGCCAGATGACGGCCGTGGTCGCGGACGCGCTCGGCATCACCTACGCCGAGCAGGAGGCCGTGTACCTCGAATCGGTACCCACCAACGTGCTCGTCGACCCGGCCGACGTCGCCGGCGCGGCCGTGTGGCTCGCGGGTGACGACTCGCGGCGGGTCACCGGCACGGTGATCACCGTCGACAGCGGCTTCGCGGCGAAGTAGAGGGAGACTCGGCATGACCGCCACCATCGACACCAGGTTCTTCGCGGACGTCGCGCCGGCTGCGGCCTCGCACAGTCTCGTCCGGCCCCTGCCCACCGGCGCCGATCCCGCCGCGCGGCTCGCGGCGCTCGCGCTGCCGCCGGGCATCCGGTTGTGGCAGGAAGACATCCCCGCGGCCGCCGCCGATCCGCTGGCCGCGAACCGCCGGGCGCGGGAGGCCCGCCGTCCGGTGGACGGCGTCCGCACACCGGCTCGCGTGCTCGTGCTGCGGTACCTCGACGGTGGCGCCGACCTCGTCGTCGTCGCGCATCGCGCGGTGTTCGACGGACAGGCGCTCGCCACGTTCGCCGACGCACTGACGAACGACGGCCACGCGCCGGACGTCCGCGTTCTCGACACGGAGTCCGCCGTCGAGCCGAAGTTTCCGCCGCCCGCGTGGGGCCTGGGCAACGCCCGCCGTGCCGGCCGACACGGCGCGGTCGGGTTCACCGCTCAGGCCGCCGGCGGGGACGCCGTGGCCGACGCCCTGCGTTCCGTCCTGGACGAGTACGGCGACACCACGCCGTTCGCGCGGCTGACCACCGGGCCCGGCGCCGCCGACGTCCTCGACCCGCCGTCCGGCGCGGCGATCGGCCTGGTCCTCCCGGAGTTCGGCGCGGGTTACCTCCCGCAGGTCGCGCCGCCGTTCCCGATCACCGTGACGTGGTCCGGCGGCACTGGCGAAATCCGCTACGACGAGGAGTACGCCGATCCGGCGGTCGCGGCCCAGCTGGCCAGGCACCTCGCCCGTCGCGTCGCGGACCCGGACGCCGCGCTCGTGGACGACGCCGAAGCGACCGCACTGGTCGCGCTCGGCCGCACCCCCGGCGAGTCCGTGCCCCGCACCATCCACGACGTGTTCGCGGAGGTGGCCCGCCGCGATCCCGGTGCGCCGGCGCTGTCGGACGACGGGACCGAGCTGACCTACGGTGAGCTGGACGCCCGGTCCGCGGTCGTCGCCGCCGGGCTGCGGGAGATCGGCGTCGAACCCGGCGACCGCGTCGGGGTCTGCCTGGACCGCACGGCCGAGCTGGTCGTGACGCTGCTCGGGGTGCTGCGAGCGGGAGCGGCGTACGTGCCGATGGATCCGGCGTACCCGGCCGAGCGGCTGTCCTACACAGTCGAGGACGCCGGGATCCGCGTGGTCGTCACGACGGCCGCCGAGTTCCCGGCCGGCGAAGGCGTGCGCCTGGTCGGGCCCGGTGACCTCGCCGGCGAGCCGGGCGAGGACGTCGCCGTCAGCCCGGACGCCGTCGCCTACGTCATCTACACGTCCGGCTCCACCGGCCGGCCGAAGGGTGTCGCGGTGCCGCACCGCAACATCGTCGCGCTGCTCGCCGCCACCACGGCCGATCTCCGGCTGCACCCGTCGGACGTCTGGACGCTGTTCCACTCCGGCGCGTTCGACTTCTCCGTGTGGGAGATCTGGGGCAGCCTGCTCACCGGCGCCCACCTGGTCGTGGTGCCGTACTGGGTGTCCCGCTCGCCGGAGGAATTCCGCGCGCTGCTGGCCGAGCGCCGTGTGACCGTGCTGAACCAGACCCCGTCGGCGTTCGCCGCGCTGCGCGACGTCGCGCTCGCCCATGCCGACGACCTCGCGGTGCGGCTGGTGGTCTTCGGTGGGGAGCCGCTGGACGTGCGGCTGCTGGAACCGTGGTTCCGCCGGTACTCCCACACGCGCTGCCGCGTTGTGAACATGTTCGGCATCACCGAAACCACGGTCCACGTGACCACGCAGACCGTGACGCCGGCGGAGATCGAGACGCGGTCACGCTCGGTCGGCCGCGCGCTGCCGGGATGGTCGGTGTCCGTGCGCGACGAGCACGGCCGGCCGAAGCCGCTGGGCGTGCCGGGGGAGATCCACGTCGGGGGCGCGGGCGTGGCGAGCCACTACCTGAACCTGCCGGACCTGACCGCGGACCGGTTCGTGCTCGACCCGGTCGACGGCGCGCGCGTGTACCGCAGCGGCGACCTCGGCGTGCTGCGGCCCGACGGCCGGCTGGACCACCTCGGCCGGATCGACAGCCAGGTCAAGCTGCGCGGGTTCCGGATCGAGCTGGGTGAGATCCAGTCCGTGCTGCTCGGCGACCCCGGCGTCGCGGCGGCGGTGGTGGTCCTGCACGACGGCGACGGCGACGCGGCAGCCGCTCGGCTCGACGCCTACTTCACCGGGACGGCCGCACCGGACGACGTCCGCCGCCGCGCCACGCGCTTCCTGCCGGAGCACATGGTGCCCTCGACGTTCACCGTCCTCGACGAGATTCCGTTGACGGTGAACGGCAAAGCCGACGTCTCGCGGCTGGTGCCGGCCGCGCCCGAGCCGGTGCCGGCCGAGGCGCCGCGTGAAGGCGGGCTGCTGGGTGACGTGCTCGCCGTGTGGCGTGAGGTGCTGGGCGGTTCCGCGATGGCCGACGACGACTTCTTCGAGACGGGTGGCAACTCGCTGCTCGCCGTCAAGCTGTCGGGTGCGCTGAAGCGAGCCGGTCTGCCGCCGGTCGCCCTGCGCGAGCTGTACGTCAACCCGACGCCGGCCGAGCTGACCGCGCTGCTCGCGACCCGGACGGAGGGCTGAGTGGGCGGGCGGCGGGTCGCCGTCGTCTACGACCTGGGCTCGGCGACCCCGCTGGAGATCCGGACCGCCGCGGGACGCGCGTGCGAGGTCGAGTTCGTCGGCGACAGCACCCGGCCCCACGTCGCGGCCGCGGCCGACGGGATCCGGCGCTTCGCCGGGTTCACCGACCTGGCCGGGCTGGACGCGGAAGGGCGGCTGAAGGCCGTCGAGGCGCTCGCTCCCGACGGTGTGGTCACCTTCAGCGAATACCGGCTGGGGGAGACCGCGGAGTACGCGGCCGCCCTCGGCCTGCCGGGGCATTCGGCGGAAGCGGTCGCGCTGCTCACGGACAAGCTCGCGCAGCGCCGGACACTCGCGGCGGTCTCGCCGGTCAGGTTCGCCGGAGCCGGTGACGTCGACGCGGCACTGGCGGCGACGGGGCTGCCCGCGGTCCTGAAGCCGCGCCGGGGCGCGGGCAGCGCGGGGACGGTGCGCGTCGACACCGCCGAGGAGCTGCGCGGTGCGCTCTCGGAGTTGCCGGTGGACGACTACCTGCTGGAACAGCTGCTGACCGGCGACCCGGCGACGGCCGGCCCGGGCTGGGGCGACTACGTCTCGGTGGAATCCGTCCATACTCCGGCCGGTTCGCGGCAGGTGTGCGTGACCGGGAAGTTCCCCCTCGACGGCTTCCGCGAGACCGGCATGCTGCTGCCTTCGACACTGTCCGAAGTGGACACCGAGGCGGTGCTGGCGCTCGACGCGACCGCGACGGCTGCGCTGGGCCTGCGGCACGGCCTCACCCACACCGAGATCAAGCTGACCCCGGACGGGCCGCGGATCATCGAGGTCAACGGCCGGCTCGGCGGCTACGTCCCCGGCATTCTCAAGCAGGCCACCGGCATCGACCTCGTGCGCGTCGCGCTGCAGGTGGCGCTCGGGCTGGAACCACGACTGCCCGAGCCGCGCTGGGCCTGCGTGACCTACCAGCTCTTCCTCACCCCCGGCGATGACGGCGTGCTGGCCCGCGTCGACGGGGCGGACGAGCTGGCCTCGTTGCCCGGGGTGCAGCGGGTCGATCTGCGGGCCCGGGCCGGCGACCACGTCGATCGGCGCGCCGGCACCCAAGCCCTGCTCGGCGTGGTGCACGGCATCGCGCCGGACCACGACACCCTGGCCCGGACCGCCCGGCGCATGACCGAGGTGTTCCGGCCGATCTTCGAGGGGAGTTCCCGATGAGCACCGAAGCCCTGGCACCGCCGGCGGCGGCGTTCGGCCCGGTCGGGCCGTATCCGTCCGGCGAAGACGTCGCGACGCTGTTCCTGCGCCAGGCCGCCGCGGTGCCCGACGCGCCCGCCGTCACGAGCGGGGCGGCCACGCTGACCTACGGCGAGCTCGCGCAGCGTTCCGAGCGGCTGGCGGGCGCGCTCGCCGCGCACGGCGTCGGCGCCGGCAACCTCGTCGCCGTGCGGCTGGGCCGTGGCGTCGACTGGGTCGTCGCCAACCTCGCCGTGCTCCGCGCGGGCGGTGCGTACCTGCCGATCGACCCGGCGGAGCCCGCTCCGCGCGTCGCTCAGCTGCTCGCGGACAGCGGGGCCGTGCTCGTCCTCGACGGAAGCCCGCTGACGGGGGCGGCGCCGTTGCCGGCCCGGATCCCGGCCACCGGGCCGGCCTACGTCATGTACACCTCGGGCAGCACCGGGCGGCCCAAGGGCGTACTGGTCAGCCACCGCAACATCACGCGGCTGGTGTGCGGCACCGACTTTGCCGACCTCACCGCGCCCCGCATCCTGCAGACCGGCGCGGTGTCCTTCGACGCCACCACGTTCGAGCTGTGGGGCGCGCTGCTCAACGGCGGCACCGTCGTGCTGCCCGACGGCGACGTCCTCGACGCCGTGCACCTCGGCGCCCAGCTCCGCACGCACGCGATCACCACGATGTGGCTCACGTCCGCGCTGTTCAGCCGGCTCGCCACCGCCGACCCCGCGGTGTTCGCGCCGCTGCGTGACCTGCTGGTCGGGGGCGACGTCGTGGCCGGCGAGCACGTGGCCGCCGTGCAGCGCGCGTGCCCGGCCCTGCGCGTGACCAACGGGTACGGCCCGACGGAGAACACCACCTTCTCCACGACGCACCTGATCAACCCGGCCGACACCGCGGGCCCGCTCCCGATCGGCCGCCCGCTCGCCAACTCCAGCGCGTACGTGCTGGACGACGAGCTGCGTCCGGTGGCCGACGGCGAGCCGGGCGAGCTGTACGTCGGCGGCGACGGCGTGGCGCTGGGCTACCTCGGCCGCCCGGACCTGACCGCGGCGGCGTTCCTCGACGACCCGTTCCGGCCTGGCGGCCGGATGTACCGCACGGGCGATCTCGCCCGCCACCGGGCCGACGGTGCCCTGGAGTTCCTCGGCCGCCGCGACGGCCAGGTGAAAGTCCGCGGGTTCCGCATCGAACCCGGCGAGGTCGAAGCCGCACTGCGTGCCGAAGACGGCGTGACCGGCGCCGTCGTCATCGCCCGGGAACGCGAGACGCCGGGGGAGAAGTACCTCGTCGCGTACGTGACCGGCGACGGCTTCCTCGATCCGGTGGAGCTGCGCACAGCGCTCGCCGCGCGGCTGCCCGCTCACCTCGTCCCCGGGCACGTGCTGGAACTGGACGCCTTCCCCCTGACCGCGCACGGCAAGGTGGATCGCGCCGCGCTGCCGGATCCAGCGGAGTTCGCCGGCCTGCCCGCGGAGTTCGTGCCGCCGCGCGACACAGCCGAGCAGCGGCTCGCCGAAATCTGGCAGGACGTGCTCGGCCGGCCCGCGGTGGGCGTGCTGGATTCGCTGTTCGACCTCGGGGTGGACTCGCTCACCGCGGCCACCCTGGCCGCCCGCACGCGCGGCGCGTTCGGCTGCGCACTGTCCACAGGGGACGTGCTCGAGCACCCGACCATCGAGGCGCTCGCCCAGCTGGTCGGCGGCCCCGCGCCGGAAGCCGTCACCCACGCCACCGGCTCACGGCACCCGCTGACCCCGCAGCAGCGGCCGTTGTACGCGGCGCAGCAACGGGACCCGGGTACCGTCCGCTACAACGTGCCCATCGTGCTGGAGACCGCGGGTGCCGACCACACGCGGATGCAGGACGCCCTGCGGGAGCTGGTCGCTCGCCACGACGCGCTGCGCACCACCTTCGTCCTGGTGGACGAACCGGAGCAGGTGGTCACGGACCACGCCGAGGTCGTGCTCGAACGCCGGACCGGGGCCCCGGTGGCCGCCGAGCTGATCCGGCCGTTGGACCTGACCACGGCGCCGCTGCTGCACGCGTCGCTGCACGACGACCGCGTCCTGTTCTTGGACTTCCACCACCTGGTGGTCGACGGCACGTCCCTCGCCCAGATCGTCCGCGAGCTGGACTCGCTGTACCGCGGCGAATCGCTGCCCACGCCCGCGCACCAGTACGCGGACTTCGCCGCCCCGGTGCCGGACGTCGAGTACTGGCGTGAGGTCCATGCGGAGCCGTTGCCGCCCCTCACGCTGCCGGTGGACCGCGACCCCGAGGTTCGCACGTACGCGGGCGCCACGATGGACGTCCACTTCGGACCGGAACGGACGGCCGCGTTGCGCGCCTGCGCCACGCGGTGCTCGACCACGTTGTTCGCACCGCTCTTCGCCGCGTACAGCGTGTTCCTGGCTACGGTCACCGGGGTACCGGACCATGTCGTCGCGGTGCCCTCCGCCGGGCAGGGCGGCGCGGGCACGGTCGGCATGTTCGCGCAGACGCTCGGCTTGCGCACCCGCCCCGCCGGTTCGTTCGACGCCTTCACCGCGGAGGTCACCCGCACCACGCGGGAAGCGACCGCCCGCGGTCCGGCGCCGGACGGCCCGGTGCCCGCCACGATGTTCGCGCTGCAGAACGCCGGGCTGCTCGACGTCGAGTTCCTCGGCGAGCGCGTCGCGCTGCGGCCGTTGTTCCCGGGGCAGACGATGTTCGACCTGAACCTGCAGGTGTACGAGGAGGACGGCGACCTGCGCGCGGAGTGGGAGTACGCCACCGAGCGCTTCGACCCGGGCACCGCCGCCGCATTCCGGACCCTGCTGCTGGCGACCGTCGACCGGCTCCTCGCCGCGCCCGGCGCCGAGGTGCTGCCCGCCGCGCCGGCACCGGTCCCCGCCCCGCCCGTACCCGACTTCGACCTCTGAAGAACCGAGGAACACCGTGACTGCCGACCTGACCACGGGCGAGCGGAAGATCGCCGCCGCCTCCCGCACCGCCGCCGCCGGGTTCTGGCGCACCCTGCTGGCCGACGCACCGGTGAGCACGTTCCCCTTCGACCGGGCCTCGGCCGAGCGGTCTGCCGCGGCCGAACCGGCGGCGACGCTGCCGGTCGAGTCCGCCTTGGCTGCGCGCCTGGCCGCGGTGAGCCGCGGCGACGGTGAAGCGCTGCACGTCGTCCTGCTGGCCGCGACGCTGGCATTGCTGCGCGAGTACACCGGCTCCGCCGACCTGCTCGTGTCCCGGCCGCCCGCGGGCGAGGCGCTGGCGCGGCTGGTGCCGGTCCGGCACCGGTTCACCGACGGCGAGACCTTCCGGTCCCTGCTGGGCGCCCTGCGCACGTGCGTGCCGGAATCGCTGGCGCACCAGGACTTCCCGATCGAGCTGACCGGCGAGGCCGACGTGGCCGTGGCCCTCGGCGGCGAGCCGGTCGTGTTCACCGCCGACGTCGTGGTGCACTACCGGCCCGGCGCCGAACCGGTGCTGGGCATCCACGTCGACCCGGCTCGCTACACCGCGGCTTCTGCTCGCCGCCTCGGCGAGCACTTCCTGCGGCTGCTCACCGCCGCGCTGGCCGACCCGGACGCGCCGCTTATCGCGCTCGACCTGCTCGGCGACGACGACCGCGCGCTGATCGCCGCCACCAACGACACCACCCGCGAGTTCCCCGCCGACGTCACGCTGCCGGAGCTGTTCGCGCGGACCGCCGCGACGCGGCCCGACGCCGTCGCGATAGCCGGCGGACTCACGTTCGCCGAGCTGGACGGCGCCGCGAACCGGCTCGCGCACCGGCTGCGGGAGCACGGGACCGGTCGCGAGAGCATCGTCGCGGTGGCCGCCGAACGGTCGCCGGAGATGCTGGTCGCCATCCTCGCCGTGCTCAAGGCGGGCGCGGCGTACCTGCCGCTCGACCCGGCGCTGCCGGCCGCCCGGATCGCGTACGTGCTCGACGACAGCAAGGCCACCCTGGTGCTGGCCACGGCCGGCGTCGAGCTGCCGGACGGCGTCACGCGGCTCGACCTCACCGGCGCCGCCGAACTCGGGCCCGCGGTGGCGCCCCCGGCGCCCGGCGCCCCGGGTGACGCCGCCTACGTCATCTACACCTCCGGCTCGACGGGGCGGCCCAAGGGCGTCGTCGTCGAGCACCGCAGCGTGGTGAACCGGCTGCACTGGATGCAACGCGCTTACCCGATCGGGCCGGGCGACGTGATCCTGCAGAAGACGCCGGTCTCGTTCGACGTCTCGGTGTGGGAACTGTTCTGGTGGCTGATCGAGGGCGCGTCGGTGTGCCTGCTGGAGCCCGGCGGCGAGCGAGAGCCCGAAGCGATCGTGTCCGCGGTCGAGGAACACGGTGTCACCGTGCTGCACTTCGTGCCCACGATGCTCGGGGCGTTCCTCGGTTACCTCACCGACGGTTCCCGGCTGGCGTCGCTGCGCCGGGTGTTCGCCAGTGGTGAGGCACTGGGCGCGCACCACGTCCGTCGTTTCCACGAGCTGCTCGGTGCCGAGCTGGTGAACCTGTACGGGCCCACGGAGGCGACCGTCGACGTCAGCCACCACGTCACGGTGCCCGGCGAGGACGTCGTGCCGATCGGGCTGCCGATCGACAACACCTCGCTGCACGTGCTCGACGAGCACCTGCGCGAACGTCCCGTCGGGGTGCCCGGCGAGCTGTACATCACCGGCGCCGGTCTCGCCCGCGGCTACCTGCACCGCGCCGAGCTGACCGCCGAGCGCTTCCCGGTCGTGCGGGGGCAGCGCGCGTACCGCACCGGCGACCTGGTGCGCCGGCTCCCGGACGGCGAGCTGGAGTACCTGGGACGCAACGACTTCCAGGTCAAGATCCGCGGCTACCGGATCGAGCTGGGCGAGATCGAGCAGCGCCTGCGCGAGTACCCGGGCGTGACCGACTCCGCGGTCGTCGTCCGCACGAACGCCGACGGCCAGCCGCACCTGTACAGCTACGTCGTGGCGGCGTCGGCCGGCGAGGACGACCTGCGGGCCGCGCTCGCCGGCGATCTGCCCGGGTACATGGTGCCCGAGCGGATCGTGGTACTGGACGGCTTCCCGTTCTCGCCCAACGGAAAGCTCGACCGCGACGCGCTGCCGGAGCCGCTCGCCGCGACCGGCGCCCGCGTCGCCCCGCGCACCGAAGAAGAGCGGGTGCTCGCCGGGATCTGGGCCGAGGTGCTGGGCGTCGACGAGGTCGGCGTCACCGACGGCTTCTTCGCGCTCGGCGGCACCTCGATCCACTTCGTGTCGGTGCTCGCCCGCGCCCGCCGTCACGGGCTCGACTTCACGTTCCAGCAGCTGTTCCGCCACCCGACCGTCGAGGCACTCGTGGCGCACGCCCACGAGGTCGCCGACGGGGACGTCGCGCCCGCGGAATTCGCGCCGTTCTCCCTCATCACGGCCGAGGACCAGGCGAAGCTGCCCGCCGACGTCGAGGACGCGTACCCGATGTCGATGCTGCAGTCCGGCCTGATCTACCAGTCGGAGATCATGCGAGGCAACACCAGCTACCACGACATCATCAGCTACCTCATCCGCAGCAGCGTCGACACCGACGTGTTTCGCGAAGCCGTCCGGATCCTGGTGGCGCAGAACCCCATCCTGCGCACCAGCTACCACCTGTCGGGCTACTCGGACTACCTGCAACTCGTGCACCGCGAGGCCGGCGAGCTGCCACTGGTCGTCGAGGACCTGCGGGACGTCGCGGACCAGGACGCCTGGTACGAGCGGTGGTTCGCCGAGGAGCAGAACCGGCCGTTCGCCTGGGAAGAGCCAGGCCTGGTGCGGCTGCACGTCCACGTGCTGTCCGACGGGCTCTACCGCTACAGCTACAGCCAGCACAACTCCGCACTCGACGGCTGGAGCATCAACCAGCTCCACACCCGCCTGTTCGAGATCTACTACGCGCTGCGCGACACCGGCGCTTACACCGGCACGCCGGTCGCCAACCACCTGCGCAACTTCATCGGCCTGGAGCAGTACTCCCTCGGCTCGGCGGCCCACCACGGCTTCTGGCAGCAGGAACTCGCCGAGCGCCCGGACACGGTCGTGCCGCGCCTGCGCGAGCCCGACCCCGCGCGTGACCTGGACGTGGTGTTCGAAGACATCCCGCTGCCGGACGGGCTTTCGGGCCGCGTGGTGGCGCTGGCGGACCGGCTCGGCGTGCCGGTGAAGAGTGTGCTGCTCGCCTCCCACATGCGGGTGCACACGCTGCTGTGCGGCGACGTCGACGTCCTCACCGGGTACGAACACGCCGGCCGTCCCGAGCTGCCGGACGCCGACCGCGCGCTCGGCGTCTTCCTCAACAGCATGCCGTTCCGGATGCGCGTGGCCCCGGGCAGCTGGGCGGACCTCGTCCGGCAGGCCTACGAGACCGAGGCCCGCACGCTGCCCTACCGCCGGTACCCGATGGCGAAGGTGAAGCAGGACTTCCGGACCACGGAGCCCCTGTTCGAAACGGTCTTCAACTTCACGCACTTCTACTCGCTCAAGGAGCTGAAGAAGCTGCCGGAGTTCGCGCTGCTCGACGTCCGCGCCGCAGCGATCACCGAGTTCCCGCTGCGGACCGAGTACTCGCGGCACTTCTACACCGACGAGGTGCAGCTCAGCCTGCATTACCACACGGCCGTCTTCGACGCCGACCACATCCGGCGCATCGGCGGGTACTTCGTGCGCGTCCTCGAGGCGATGACCGCGACGCCGGACGCCGACCACGAGACCACCGTGCTGCTGGGCGCTGAGGAACTCGCGCTCATCGAGGCGTTCTCGGCCGTGGACGGGGTGTCCGTGCGCGACACCCGCGGGCTGCCGGTGCCGGTGGGCACGCCGGGGACGCTGCCGGACGGCCGTCGCGGACGCCGGCTGTCCGACGGTTCGCTGGCGGTGGCGACGCCGGCTGGGCCCGTCGAGACCGCGGCTCCGGACGTCATGGAGCCACTGGCATCTGACGCGGCCTTGCGCCAGGTGCGAGACGTGTGGGCCGAGGTCTTGGAAGCCGACGCCGAGACCATCGAGGTCGAGGACGACTTCTTCGAGATCGGAGGCAGCTCCCTCGCCGCGATGCGCGTGGTGCTGCTGCTCGACGGCTTGGTGACGCTGCGGGAGGTGATGCGCTGCTCCCGCCTCGGCGAACTCGCCGAAGCCGTCGACCGGGCGTCCGCCGCGGAGACCGGGCTGCTGGTCCCGCTGTCCGACGTGGCCACGCCCGTCGCGCACCTGGTGTGCGTGCCCTACGCGGGCGGCAACGCGGTGCACTTCAAGCCCGTCGCCGACGCGATGCGCACCGCCCACCCGGGCGTCGCCGTGCACGCGGTCGAGCTGCCCGGCCACGCGCCTGGGTCCACTGTGGACGATCTGCTCCCGTTCGCGGAGATCGCCGCGCGGGTCGCCGACGAGATCACCGCCTCGCTCGCCGGCCCGGTCGTCGTCTGGGGTCACTGCGTGGGTTCGGCGCTCGCGATCGAGGTCAGCCGCCAGTTGCGGGACCGCGGCCGCGAGGTCGGGCACCTGTTCCTCGCCGCGAAGCTGCTGCCACAGCCCTCCGAGATCCGTGAGACGCTGGCGAACGCCGAGGTGCTCACCTTCGACGACATCCGCGGCTGGCTCGCGGAGTGGACGGGATCCGACTCGTTCGGCGACCTCGGCGCGGAGTTCGAGCAGCTGCTGACCCGCGCGTTCCGGCACGATTCGCTGACCGCCAACGGTTTCCTGCTGGAGGCGGCCGAGCCGCCGCTCGACGTCCCCGCCACGCTGGTCATCGCCGCCGACGACCCGGTGACCGAAGGTTTCGCCGACACCCACGCCGAGTGGGGCCGCCTGGTCGCCGAACCCGAGCTGCACGTCCTCGCGAACGGCGGCCACTACTTCACCCGCACCCGGCCGGCCGACATCGCGGCGCTCGTCGCGGGGAAGCTCACGCCGTGACCGGCAAGCGAGGTGGCCGTCGCACCGGGGTTTCGGTGCCTACGCGGCGCCGAGATCGTCTTGACCGGAATGCCGGCGGAGTCACCGTGACGACTTGGCGGCTCCGCCGCCCGGCCGGTCACGGGGCACACACCACCCACGTGACGAGCGCACCAGTCACCGGAAGGACCACTTCGTGAACACCACCAGCGCCGCCCCGCGCGGTCCGCTGGCCCGCTTCCTCGGGCCCGTCGCCGGGTCTCGCGGGGCCGTCGTGATGCTCGCCATCGGGCTCGTCGACTCCACCGGAACAGGGCTGTACCTGGCCGGCTCGGCCGTGTTCTTCACGATCGCCCTCGGCCTCACCGCGGCCCAGGTCGGGCTGGGCCTGTCGGCCGCGGGCCTGCTGGGCCTGGTCGCGCAGCCGATCCTGGGTTGGTGGGCCGACCACTGGGGCGCGAAGCAGGTTCTCATCGCGCTGCACCTGTGGCGCGCCCTGAGCTTCGCGTTGTTCGTGGTCGTCGGCGACTACGCCGGGTTCGTCGTGGTCGCGGCGATGATCGGCATCGGCCAGCAGGCGCTGTCGCCGGTGTACCAGGCGCTGGTGGAGCAGGTCGTCGGCGAGGACCTGCGCGTGCCGGTCATGGCGCGCAGTCGTGCCGTGTACAACCTCGGCTTCTCCCTCGGTGGCCTGCTGGCGGTGCTCGCGATCGTCGCCGGCAACCGGCTCGCGTTCGACGTCATCGTGCTGGCGAACGCCCTGTGCTGCCTCACCGCGGCCCTGCTGCTGGTGCGGGTCGCGCTGGTCGCGAAGGGCGGTTCCGCGCGGAAGCCGGGCCTGCGCCTGCGGTCGCTGGGCGACTTGCGTTACCTCGCCGTCGCCGCGGTGAACGGGGTGCTGAGCCTGCACGTGTCGCTGCTCGGCGTGGGCGTGCCGCTGTGGGTCGCGCTGCACACCCACGCCCCCGAGGCGCTGGTCGGCGGCCTGCTCGTGGTGAACACCGTGCTGGCGGTGCTGCTGCAGGTGCGGGCGTCGAAGGGCGCGGAGACCACCGAAGGCGGCCTCAAGGCGCTGCGGCGCGGCGGGTTCGCGCTCGTGGCGTGCGCCGCGGTGTTCGCCTGCGCCGGGCTGGTGACCTCACCCGTCTTCGCGGTCGTGCTGCTGGTGCTGGGTGTGGTCGCGCTGACCGGGGGAGAGCTGTTCCAGTCCGCGGGCGGGTGGGGGTTGTCCTACGCGCTCGCCCCGGACCGCAACCGTTCGGAGTACCTCGCGACGTTCAATCTCGGGATGAGCGCGCAGTTCGTGCTGGGACCCGCGGCGGTGACCGTCGGCGTGATCGACCACGGCCTCACCGGGTGGGCCGTGCTGGCCGCGGTCTTCCTCGCCGCGACGCTGGTGGCCGGCCCGCTCGTGGCGTGGGCGGCCCGGCGGCTCCCCTGATCAGGCCCGGACGGTGCCGCGCCGGCGCAGGGCGTCGGGAGCCGGTGTGGTGAGGTCGGCGAGCAGCGGTTCCGCCGTCCTCGCCGCCGAAAGCCGGTCCGGATCGAGGTCCGCGATCACCAGTGTGGTGTCGTCGGGGCCGGCCTGGGTCAGGAGCCGGCCGTCCGGGCCCCACACCGCGCTGCCGCCGCAGGTGGTCCAGCCGCCGGTGGTGCCGGTGTGGTTCGCCAGCAGCACGTAGACGGTGTTGTCCAGCGCGCGGGCGGGCAGCCAGGTCCGGGACTCGTGGAAGCCGTTGCCCACGCTGAACAGGGCGCTCACGAGGTAGGCGTGCGCCCCGTCCGTCGCGGCGGCCCGGGCGTGCTCGGGGAAGCCGGAGTCGTAGCAGATCCCGAGCCCCAGCTGCCAGCCGTCGACCTCGAGCGTGCAGCCGGCGGCCCCGGGGGAGAACAGCTTGCGCTCGCTGCCGAAGAGGAACTGCTTGTCGTAGCGCGTGAGCACGTCGCCGTCACCACCGAACACGAGCGACGAGATGAAGAGCTCGCCGTCCGCACGGGTGGCGGCGCCGACGACGGCGACAGTGCCGGTGTCGCGGCAGGCCTCGGCGATCGGATCCAGCCGGGAATCCTGGGCGTGCACGGCGTAGCGGCCGGGATCGCTGCCGATAAGGTCGGGTTCGTAGCCACTGAGGAACTTCTCGGGCAGCACGACGACACGCGCCCCGGCCGCCCGGACGAACTCGGCGGCCGTGCGGACGTTCGCGACGACGTCACCGGCGGCGGGGCACGCCTGCGCGGCCGCGATCCGCAGGGGGACTTGGGGAAGGGCAATGGGATCCACTCATCGAACCTACGTGGTCGAGCGGTCGAGGCGCATGATCAGGGGAGAGTAATGATGGACGCTGCACGTCGTGGCGACCGGTGGACCCAGGCTGAAGAAGACAACCTGCTGCGCATGCTGTTCGACCAGGAAGCGCCGGAGGTGATCGCGGCGGCGCACCAGCGCTCGGTGGTTTCGATCCTGCTGCGGGCCGAGGAACTCGTCGGCGGGCCTGCTGACCTCCCGGACAATCAGGCCGTTTTCGACTGGGCCAGAGACGAACTGCGCAAAGGACGGGCCGGCAGTCTGGCCTCGCTGCTCGAACGGATCACGTCGGCAGCCGCCGGCTGGACACCACCTCCACCGCGCTCTCAGCCGGGAGGCCCGTCGCGGCAGCGACAACGGCAGGCGCCTTCGGCAGGTCAGCCGGAAGTCGTCTCGTTGTGGTCTTCGATCACCGGGTTGGCCCCGGATCGCCTGACTTCAGGACCGGAGCTGCCGGTACTGGCCCGGCACGACGCGACTTTGCTCGAGACTGTGGGCACCCGGTTGTTCCGCCACCACGGGAAACTTGAGCTTTCGGACTGGGTGCTCGACTGCGACTGGCTCGACGTCGAGCGGCTGAACCTCACCGCGGAGCAGATTGACGGCGAGTCGGACGAAGTGCCGTGGATCGGCGCCGAACTGGTTCGTGCGGCTTTGGTGAAAGTGCCCACCGATGACCGGGAGATCCTCTTGAGACGGCTCGGTCTCGACGGCGAGACCGTGACCCTGACGTCGATCGGCGAGGTCTTCGGGGTCACCGGGGAACGAATCCGGCAGCGTCAAGTGCGCGGACTGCGAAAAGTCGCGATCACGTCGTCGCCGGGCGATGTCTTCCGATCATGGGACCATGTTCACGGAGTTCTCCGGAAAGCGCTGTGCGGCGGAGATGGCCTGCTTGACGCGCGGTTGGTGCTCCAGTTCATCGAATCGGTCGTTCCGGCCGCGCCGAGGCAGCCGGCTCTGCGGCTGGTTGCCGGGCTTTGCGGTTTCTCGCCGGACCACGTGGCCGATATCGGACTGCAGATTCAGGCCGTTGAAGCAGAACACGAGCGAGAACGTGCTGAGCGGCAGCGTGCCGAACGCGTGCAAGGCAAGCTGAACGACAACCTCGCGAAGGTGGTTGCCGGCGCGTCGTGGCCCGCCGGCACGCCCGCGGCGGCATTCCCGGTCGACGGGCCCCAGCGTCTGCCACGTGAGCCGGACGACCGCAGCAACTCCGGGTACGTGGACTCGGCGCGGCTGGGCAGGCGGGTCGGCTACGACTCGGACGCCGAACTCGCCATGATCACCTTGGCCGAGGAAGCGGACCTCGTCACGACTTACTGCGAGCAGCCGCTGGTCATCCCCTACGAGCTGGACGGACGCGCCTGCCGCTACTACCCGGACCTGATGGTGGAACTGGCCGACGGCCGGCGGCTGGTGATCGAGGTCAAGTCCAGGAACACCGAACTCGCGGAGTATCGCAACATCCGCAAGATCGTGGCGGCGACCGGGTTCTGCCATCGGCGGGGCTGGGGCTTCACGGCCGTCGACAGCTACTTTCACACGGCTGCGGACCTGATCGAGCGAGACGTCGATCTCACGCAGGCGTCGCTGGTACGCGCCCGGCTGGAGGCCGGCCCGCTCGACTGGCCGTCGTTGCGCGCCTTACTGCTTCACCACGGGATCACCCGCGCCGACCTCGCCACGATGATCGTGCGCAACGGGTGGTGCCTGTACACCCGCCCGTACGTCCTGTCCGCGAGGCCTCTAGCCGACAGTCGGCGGTGGCACCCCGAGACCAGCTCCGGTTCGACCGAGGACGGACCCACCGGCTCCAGGTAATTCTCGCGAAGAATCTCGGTGGCGTCGGCCTGTTCGCCGCCGCGTTCGAGGTCAAGACCGGCTAGGCGCTCGCGGACGTGCTGTTTGCGGTGACGGAGAAGGTGAAACTCCCGATGATCAGCAAAGCGTTCGGCGACTTGCCGGGAGATCCTGTGAGAGGTGACCATGACCGCCGAAGAGAACCTGACGAGGGTTCGTCAGGCGCACGAGGTTGCGATCAAGGTGAAGGAAGCGGCCGAGGGAACTGGTGTTCGCGGTCACTGAGGAGGGCACCATCAGCCTCGGAGCCGAAAGCGATCGAGCCGACGAGACCACCCACAAGCTCAATCTGACACTGGCCGCGGGCGTCGACCAGCTCACCTCGAAACGAGCGTGAAGAACGAGTGGGGTTCAGCACAAAGACGCCCTTTGAACTGCTCGGTCGCTTCCTGCGGGCCCGAACGCCATCACTGGTGAGGTTTCTCTTGGTGCTGGCCCAGCGCACGGAGCCGTGGTGAATGCCCCGAACAGCGGCGACCGGGTCGCCTGCGTCTTGATCTGCCTCACCTGAACGGGGGTTGATCTCTGTGGCTCAAGTCGAAAGCTCTGGCGAGCGGGGAATGACGTGGGGCTCCGATCGCCCCTCGTGGCCGAAGTCGGTGCGTTGCGGTCGCTGAGGGCTCGGGACTTGTCGCGCACCCTGACGTGCGGCCAGCTTCAAGGCTTGATCGATCAGGACGGGAACAGTACGAGCATACGGGTGAAGTCTGGGATGGCTCCGCGCACACCTCGGTTCATTTCCACGCGACGTGCGGTACACCGGAAAGGCGTGCGAGTCGGTGCGGGCTGGGGTGCGACGATGGTCGGCGAGGTGGAGCGGGGACACGGCACGGAGGGGACTCGGAACGAGCTGTCGGGTCGCGTGACGGGGCCGGTGGTACAGGCGGGGACGATTCACCAGGTTGTCCTGCCACCACCGCCACGCGACGAGCTGCCGGTACCGCGTCAGCTGCCTCCGGCCGTTCGTGACTTCGCGGGTCGCGACCGTCAGCTGGCGGAGTTGGACGAGCTGCTTGCCACCGACTCGGAGACCAGGTCACCCGCGACGGTGATCTCGGCGCTGGACGGCACGGCCGGCGTCGGGAAGACGGCGTTGGCGGTCCAGTGGGCGCACCGGGTGGAACACCGGTTCGGTGACGGCACCCTGTACGCCAACCTGCGCGGTTACGGCCCCAGCGCACCGCTGGATCCGAACCTGGTGCTCACGTCGTTCATCCACGTGTTCGGGGTCCGCGAGGACCGCATCCCGGCCGAGCCGGACGCCCAGGTGGGCCTGTATCGCTCCCTGCTGGCCGGTCGGCGGGTGCTGATCCTGCTGGACAACGCGAGCACCTCCGAGCAGGTCCGCCCACTGCTGCCCGGAGCAGCCGGGTGCCTGGTGCTCGTGACCAGCCGTGCCAGGTTGACGGGGCTCGTCGTTGCCGAGGCCGCCAGCCAGGTCACGCTCGACCTCTTCACCGCGGACGAGGCGGAAACCCTGCTGCGCAGCATCCTCGGGCCGCAACGGGTCGACGCCGAGCCCGAGGCGGTGGCCGACCTCATCGGAGTGTGTGCGCGGTTGCCCCTGGCCTTGAGGATCGCGGCGACGCGGATCGCTACCCGGCCGCTGATCGGCATCGCCGACGTCGTCGCGGACATCGTCGACGACCGGAGCCGGCTGGATGTCCTCAGCAGCGACGGAGACGAGCGCAGTGCGGTGAAGTCCGTGTTCGACTGGTCGTACACCCAGCTTCCCGAAGAGCGGGCTCACTTGTTCCGCAGGCTCGGGCTGCATCCCGGTGCCGAATTCGGAGTGACTGCCGCGGCCGTGGTGGCGGGCATCGACGAGACCGCCGCGTACCGGCAGCTGGAAGCGCTCGCCGACGCTCACCTGGTCGAAGCGATCGGCGGCCGGCGCTACCGGTGCCACGACCTGCTCCACGCCTACGCGACCCATCGCGCAGAGCGGGACTGCACACCGGAAGACCGCGGCGAAGCCGCGACCCGCTTGTTCACCTGGTACGCGTGGACCGCGCAGGCCGCGGACCGGCTGGTCTTTCCCGGCCTGCCCACCTTCGACGTCACGCTGGAACCGGTCGGGTACGAGGTCGGGCTGCCTGATCGCCCGTCCGCGCTCGCGTGGCTGAACACCGAGCAAATGAACCTGCAGGAGGTGCAGCGCGTTGCGCACCGACAGCGGGCCCACGACATCGTGCTCGCCCTGGCCGGGTGCGCGCGGTTCTTGAGCCTGCGGGAACGTGCCCGGTGGTCCGCGCGGCTGGGTGCCGAGACACTGGGTGTGCAAGCTGCGCGAGCGAGCCGGAACCGGCCGGCGGAGGCGGTTCTCCTGGGGTTCCGCGGCGACACTTTCGCTGACCTGGGGCGCTTGGACGAGGCGGAAGCCGACTTCGAGCGGCTGCTCGACTTGGCCGGTGAGCTCGGCGACGCGGTGCGGCAGCGGGTGGCCGTGGTCGGCCTGGGACAGGTACGGCTGCTACAACATCGGCACCCCGAAGCCCTGCACTACTACGGCAGAGCGTTGCTCCTGGCTCGGGAGACCGGCGGCGGCCGTCCGGAAGCCGTCGTGGAGTGCAACCTCAGCCGGATCAACCTGCGGCTGGGCCGGTATGAGCCGGCGCTGGCACACGCCGAGCGGGAACTCGTACTGCGCCGCGGTAGTGGTGATCGTGTCGGCGAGGCGTACGCGTTGTGCGACGTCGCGTCGGCGCAACAGGCACTCGACGACCACGACAGTGCCCTCGAGTCCGCGCGCCGGTCCATCGCGCTGTACCGGGAGCTCGACGGCACGGGTGCCTTCCTCGCGCTCGCTCTCGAGACCGCGGCCTCGTCGCTCGAGCGGCGGGGAGAGCTCCCCGCCGCCGCGGAATACCTGGCCGAAGCGTCCGCCCTCTTGGAAGACCTGGCCGACCCACGTGCCGGATCCCTGCGGACGCGGGCGCGGGAACTGGCCGCGGCCGACGAATCCTGAGCCGTTATCCGGCCCGCGGGCCACAGGTGGGGCAATCGGATCTGGGGGCGTGCGGGCCGAGCGCGTAACTGTCCTCCAAGGTGACGAGGTTGAAGCCGAATTCGCAGTTGGTCCGCAGCGCGGGAACCCCGGTGAGCAGGCTGAGGGCGGCGTGCGCCGCGAGGTGCCCGGCGATGCCCGCGGAGACGGCGTTCGCGGCGTGCGGCCGCGCGGTGCGTCCGGCGGACCGCGCGAGGGTCCGCGGCGCCGCCTTGGCCCACCGTTCGCGTTCGGCCGTGCGGGCGCAGTCGTGGCAGGGACCCGCGCCGGGCCGGTACAGCCCGGTGACCACCTGGGGCCCGTGGTAGCCGGCGTGCACCCAGCAGGTGCCGGTCTCCTGGCAGGCCTGGTTCGCCCAGGAGCGGATCTCGCCGGGGCGGTCCGCGGCCAGCACCAGCAGGTCGAACCGGAGCGCCAGGTCGCGCAGCGCGGCCGGGCCGTCGACGATCAGCCGTTCCCCGGTGACGTCGACGTCGGAGTTGTGTGCGCGCAACCGGTCGAGGGCCGCGTCCACCTTGGGCCGGCCGACGTCGTGTTCGGTGAACAAGATCTGGCGGTTGAGGTTGGACAGCTCGACGACGTCGGGCTCGACGCAGTGCACCTGACCGACTCCCGACACGACGAGGGCGAGAGCCGCGGTACAGCCGACGCCGCCTACCCCGATCACGGCGACCCGGGACTGCCGGAGCAGCAGCTGGGTGTCCCAACCGCCGCGGCGGGGCGTGCGGTCCATCCACCGGAACAGGGCCCTGCTCCGCCCGTAGCGCTCCCGCTCCGCGGCCGTCAGCTCGCAAGTGGCCGGAGCACTCGCGTCTTCGACGTAGCCGGCGCGGACGAGGTCGTCGACGGCCTCCCGGATCTCCTCGCCGGATCGGGCGGGGTGGAGACGGACCAGGTCCGCGACGACCTGGTCCGTCGTCCTCGATCCGTCCAGGGCCTCCAGCAGCGCCCAGATCCACCCGTCCGGATCCACGATGTCGGCGGCGATGCCACCGACGGTGCCGCCGATCCGGATTCGGTCGTGCCCGTGGCGGACGGGCAGGTGCTCGGGTTTGATCATGGGACGCGGCACGGGGGACTCCTAACTTTCCTGAGTGGGGTTGCAGAACGCCGGCTCGCGCCGGACTTCACTGAATTCGATCACGGTGTCCCTCCTCCTTCCTCGGTTCCGTGCGGAGAAGAATGGGCGTGAAGATCAGGCACCCGCCGCCGGATCTGCCGGGTTCCACCCGTCGGCCGGCCGTGCGGACGTTTCTGCTGCCGATCTCCATGGCGCTCTCCTCGATCGGTTTCGGATCTCCGGAGCATGCCGTGAACCCGCGGACAGCGGCGTGTCGGCGGCGCGGTCAAGGCCGCAACAAAAGTGCCGCAGAAGTGACAGATCAATGTCATCGCAGGTCGGAGCGGTAGCGTCACGCGACGGGTGAATGCCAGAATCGGAATGCGCGGGAAGGTACTCGGCAATCCGGGGGAGGGGCGTGCGTCGGGGGATGAAAATCGCGTTCGGAATTCTCGGTCGGACGACCATGCAAATGCACGGGCGACTGAGCGTCGGCTGGGGTTCACTGAAACTGCAGAAGATCTTGGCGGCGTTGCTCGTGCAGCCCGGGACACGGGTGCCGGTATCCACTCTGGTGGAATGGGTGTGGTCGGTCGACGAGCACGAGCCGAACGACCCCGCCGCCACGTTCCGGACCTACGCCGGGCGCATCGGCCGGGCGATGCGGGACGCCGGCGTCGCCGCGAAGCTCCGGACGGTCGACGGCGCGCTCTGCTTGGACGTCCAGAAAGACGCCATCGACTACTTCGCGTTCGTGGATCTCGTCAAAGGAGCCCGCGCCCACATCAGGGAGCAGGACCACGAAGCGGCCGCCGCGTCGATCACCGCGGCGCTGGACCTGTGGCGCGACAACCCGCTCGCGGACCTGACGTCGCAGCGGGCGCAAGACTGGCGCTACGGGGCGATTCACAATACTTGGCTGCCCGCGAACCAGCTGCTGCTGGGGGAGCTGATGGCGTTGGGCCGCTACGATGCCGCGTTGCAGAAGCTGGACGAGCTCCAAGCCGGGTACCCGGCCGACGTCGGGCTGGCCCGCCGCCGGCTGTCCGTCCTCCGCGCCCTCGAACTGGTCGAGGACATGGGCGCCTACCACCTCGCCGTCCGCAAGCTGCTCCTGGCCGAAGGGGACACGACGGCGGCCCATGACCTGCTGGGGTTCTACAACTCGCTCAATCCGCCCGACCGGCTCGCCAGGGCGGCGGCGCCCGGGGCCCGAGCGGCGGCGGAGCGCCTGTCCGCGCTGCCCCGCCCGCGGCTTCCCGCCGACCAGCCGTCGCCGGACCGGCCGTCCAGCCTGATTCCCGCGTTCCCACGCCGGGCCCGGTGCCTGCTGCCGCCGGGTGTACTCGATTTCGTGGGCCACGACGATCTGCAGGCGGCCCTCGACGGACTGGCCCGCACGCCAGACGGCTGGTTCCGCCCCGGCGTCGTCGTCCTGGACGGGCTGGCCGGCATCGGCAAGACGGCGCTGGCACTGCACTGGGCGCACCGGCAGTGCGGAACGCTGGTCGACACGGCGCTGTACCTCGATTTGCACGGCTTCGACGGTGGCCCGCGCATCGAAGCCGGCGAGGTGGTCGACGAGCTCCTCGACGCGCTGGACGTGCCCATCGCCCGCTTCGGCACCCGCGGCAGGCGCGAGGCGAAGCTCCGTGAGCTCCTCGGGGCGGCTCCCACGCTGGTCGTGCTCGACAACGCCGCGAACTCGGCGCACGTGCTGCCGCTCTGGCCCACCCTCTCGCGCTGCCTCGTCGTCGTGACCAGCCGGCAGGGCCTGACCACGCTGGCGAGCCGGCTCGGGGCGCGGCACTGCTCGGTCACGCCGCTGAACGAAACCCACGCCGCTCAGGTGCTGGGCAGCCAGGTCCGGGACCGGCCGGACTCCGACGCCGCGGCGCTCGCCCGGCTCACCGCGCTGTGCGGTGGTTTCCCGCTCGCGCTGCGGCTGGTCGCCCACCGCATCGGGCGCCTCCGCGACCCCGCGTTGACCAGGCTCGCGGACGAACTCCGCGACCAGAGCCGGTTGCTCGACATCGGTGACGACGGGGACGACCCGCCCACGAACCTGCGCGCCACTTTCTCGGTCACCTACCGCGCCCTTCCCACGGACGCGCAGGACCTGTTCCGGCTGATCGGCGTTTCACCAGCACCAGAACTGACGCTTCCGGCCGCGGCCGCGCTCGCCGGTCGTCCGGCCAAGGAGCTCCAACGTCCGTTCGATGTGCTGGTCAGCACGCATTTCCTGATCCGCACGGGCACTTACGACCGGCATTGCGCCCACGACCTGCTCCGCGCGTTCGCCGCCGAGCTCGCCGAGGTGGGGTTGTCATCCGTGGACCGTGAGGCCGCCGAGCGACGGCTTCTTTCCTATTACCTGCACACCAGCTACCACGCCGACCGCTTGCTGTTCCCGTTCCGGGAATCCGTACCGATGCTCCCGGTGGAGGTCGGCGTGGTTCCGCTTGAGTTCGGGGCCGACCACGAGGCCGCCGCGGCGTGGCTCCTGAACGAGAGAATCAATTACGGGAAGATAGTTCTCTGGGCCGCGGTTCGTGGCCACCACGAATTTGCCTGGCGAATTCCGCATAATTTCTATGGCCTTTACCGTACCCGCGGCTTTTATGGTGATGTCCGAGATTCATTGCAGATTTCCGTGACCTCTGCGCAGATAGTCAAGGACGAAGAGTCGGAAGGGGCCGGCCGGAGTGACCTCGGGCTGATTCACCTTGCCCAGGGTGACCGGGAATCCGCCCTGCGAGAATTTCATCTCGCCGCTGCGCTCGCGCAGAAATCGAAGAGTGCGATGGGGATCGCCATTTCGCTTTCGCACCTGGGCGCGTACGAGGCGAAGATCGGCAATCTGGATGCCGCCGCGGCACTTTACCGGCAGGCGTTGGACCAGGTCGCCGTCAAGGGGAGTGCCAGTGCCGAGTCGGCGACACTGCACCGGCTCGCGAAGACCTTTCGTGCTCGCCGGAACTTCGGCGAGGCCCTCACTCTCTACCGGAAAGCGTTGGCTTTGCGCGAGCAAATAGGCAACTTGCACGGGCAGGCCGAGACGCTGATCGAGATGGCCGCCGCGTTGAGCGATCAGGGCGAATGCGACGACGCGCAGCGTCACGGCACCCGGGCGTTGGCGGTCATCGAGCAGATCAACGACACCGAGCTGGGCCCGCGTGCATTGTGCGTCATGGCCACCAACAGCTACCGGCAGGTGGACTACGCGCCCGCGATCGGGTACGCCCGCCAGGCGGTTCGCATCGCGTCGAACAACCATAACTCCGTCGTCGAGTCCGACGCGCTCCACGTACTCGGTCACGCGCTGTGCGACCTCGGTCACGGTCCCGCCGCCGAGGAGGGGTGGCGGCAAGCTGCCGCGATCGCCGTAGACCTGGGTGACGGTCATCGGATCGTGCATCTCGATGAGGATCTGGCGAACCTGGCCACGTTCCATGTCGTCGGCGGTAGCCCGTCCGCCGCAAGTGAACATTTTTCCGACATCATTGTCGATTACTAAGGCTCGTTAGCCTCTTCGGTGACGTCAGAAGCTGGACGTCACGGAATCTTTCCATCTAACGGGCTAGTCGACTCCGATCGGGTCGTCCGTTCTGGGTACGACACGGCCGAACCAGCCACCCTCGGTGCGTGCGCCTATGGCGGCTTGTATAGGCTCGCCGCCGCTCGACGATCTTCGCGCGGCGAGCGTGTACTAACCGGCCCGACGCGGGTGAGAGCCCGCGTTCATATCCCATGAAGGACGTCACTTGCTCAATCGAGAACGACGTATAGGCGGCCTCGCGATCGTGCTTCCCGTTGCGGGAGCGATCGCATTCGGGATTCTCTTCCCGGGTTCGGCGAATGCGATACCGGCCGGATCCCACGACGTGCACATCGCACTGCCGGTGCAGGCGAATCCCCAGTACTGGGTGCCTGAGCGAACCGACTACTGGGTGCCCGAGTTCCGCGTCTAGACCGGGGTCGCCCGGCTGATCACCCGATCGGCCGGGCAGGTTCTCGCCGCTCACCAGCGGCGTTCGGGTGGTATGGCTGGTCAGAACGTGATGTCGCCGACGCTGCGCGCCTGCACCACATTCCCGTGCACGGTGCCGGAAATCTGGTTCGCGACGCCGTTGTCCTCGGCGTTCTGGGTGACTTCTGCTTGCCAGAGGGTGCGCAGGCGTTCGCCGAAGTCCGGGTCCGTCGCTTCCGCGCCCTCCAGAGCGATGCTGAGGTCCCGCACCTCGGTCGAATCCTCTGCCGTGCCTTCCGCGGCCTCGAGCACGGCGGTCGCCACCGGATCGTCGGCGAACTGCTTCCTGATCAGCTTGTACAGCCCGGCGACGGCCCGTCCGGCGGCTGCCGCGGCGATGGACACAAGGATCGGTTCAGGCACAGTGGCTCCCTCTGCTGTACGAGCACCTTGTCGTTTCATGCTACTGGGAAACCGGTCGTCCGGGGCCGATGTGCGGGATTGGCCAGATCGAAGGGGCGCCGCGTCGAGCCCTGTCCACACATCGTCCGGTCGCCGGCTGCGACGAAGTCCTCGGTCCCCCGCGCTGCCGCGTGAGTTCGGTCTGGCTGAAGGGACGACGCCGGAACACATGAGTCGGACCATCAGGGGCGGCAAATCGATCTCCCCGCTCGTTCCCGCCGAGACCACCGCGTTGCAGCTGACGCCGCTCCACAGGTACGACGCGGGTTGCTGGCAGCCGTAAGTCGCCACCCGGTTGGCCGTGTCGCCGCTGGTCACGGTCGGTTACATTCGGCTGGATCGGCGGGAGGATCGTGCACTATGACGGAGGTGTGGCCGGCCCCGTGGGCGGGACAGGGGGATGATTCTCCCCGGGCACGGCAGTGATGGCCGGCCCGTCGCTGACCGGTAGCGCGGCTCGCCGTCGTCGTACCTTGGCGCACCTGTCGCCGATCTTCGAAGTGCACCTCAACCGGGCGCGGAACCCGTCGGACGTCGATTGGGCCGCCTATGACTTCGTCGCCCTGATCCAGCTGAGCGTGGACACCATCGCGTTGTCGTCCGGTCTCGATGGCAACTTGGGTGCTCCCCGGGACGCGGTGCTGGACGAGATGACCCGGGGTGCGGCGATGATGGCGCCCCGGCGGCCGGTTGGTGAGCACGAGCGTGTCGCTCGATTCGTACTCGACCACCTGCTGCGCCACGACGAACCGTCTCCTTATTTCACGGTCGACTACGCCGACGCCGACTCCGGGTGGGCGCGAGTGAGCCACCAGGTCCGCGTGCTCTACGAGACGCTCGCCGGCGACGGGGCGTCGCTTCAGGTCAACGTCGATCACACGGCGGTCTCGCTGCTGCTGATCGCGACGAACCGCTCGCTCGAGGATGAGCACGAAGCGGTCATCGCGGTGATGCAAGCGCAGGCCGACAGTGGCCGGCTCGGCGCGGCGATCGAGTCGGCCGAGGACGCCTTGACACTGTCCCGGACGTACTCGGCGAACGTCCGTCGCATGATCATCGAGGCGGAGCGGGACGTCAGCCGGATCGACTACCTGACCACGCTACGGCCGGAGCTGAGCAAGGCTTCTCGGCACCTGGAACGGCGGATCCAGGTCGACGGTACTTTCCTGCGCCACCTGGAAGGACTTCGTTCCGACGCGTCCGAGGAGCAGGATCCCGAAGCCGTCCGACAGCTGACTGTCGCAGCTTCCCGGCTCGGCGAGGCCGTCGAGACGCTCGCCGAACTCCACACGGACGTCATCGGCGCCACGCCGCGCTGGCGGGACGCCCAAGCGGCGCAGTCCTTCACAGCCGTGCCGGCGACCGAAATCGATCCGACCGCGGACGTCTTGTCGGCTCTGCTCACCGGAGGCCGGCTGCCATCCGGTGCCGACACCACTCCGACAGCGCCGGCGCGGCTGCTGAACTTCGCCGCACTGGCGAATCGGCTGGTGGCACCACCGCGGCAGGTTCTCGATGTCCCAGGCCGCAAGGTGCCGGCCGAGCCGCTCGAGGACAACGAGGGCGTTTACGAGCAGTTCCCCGAGCAGTTCCACAACGTCGCGGCCGCCCTGCGCGGCCGCCGGATCGCTCCGGGGATGAAAGCGCGATTGTCGGATCTGCTTGCCGATGCGGACCTGCTGTTCGACCAGCCGGACATGCGGACGGTGGCCGAGCTCGTCGCTCTCGCCGGTGGCGTGCACACCGCACGGCTTCGGTTGCGGCTGCTGCTCGCCCTGGACGCCATGATGCTGTGGCGCCCCGACGGCGTGCCCGACCGGAGCGACGAGTGGTGGGCAGTGGACGACGAGAGCCGGGCGTCCGCCCCCGACCTCGAGTTCCCTGACCTGCTCATGCACCGGAGAGGACCGGATGACTGATCGAGAAGTCGCTCGTGACGTCGGCCTGCTGCTGCGGTACGCACTCGACCACACGCTGACCCCGGCTCGGCACGACACGTACAACCGGCTGCTGGATCGGTACACCACCGATCCTGAGCTGCGAACGGCGTTCGAAGAGACAGCCGCTGGTCTCGGTGTGCGCACGCTCAGTGCGGACCGTACGACGGGTCTCGTCCTCGCCGCCGAGACCGACTCGCCGCTGGCGGTCGCCGACACGACCCAGTGGCTCCGGATCACCGGCTCCGGTGACCGCATGGTCTACGGCGTCGCGCTGGGCGGAGTCGCGGCCTGGTGCTACCCGACCGCGCGTGCAGTCCGAGAGCCAGGCACCCGGCGCGTCACCGCCGTCGATGTCGATCGGTTGATCCGGGAGCACGCCGCCGCGGTCGAGGCGGGGGATGCCGAGCTGCCGGGGGGACTCGGGCCGGCGTGGGAGGAGTACAGCGTCCATCGCAAGCAGATCGCCGTCACGAAGAACACAGGTCAGCTCAAGCGCGGCTGCACGGTGAAGATGTGCGAAGAGGTACTCGTGATGCTCTCGTCGTTCGGACTGGTGGTGCCGGACAAGACGATCCCACGCCCCCGTCCCGACCTGCAGGTGTGGCGGTCGACTGACCGCTTCCGGGCGCACGTCGCCGCCGGCGGCGGACCGCTGGCATGGCAGACGATCGTGAACACGGGCTCGTCGGTGCTCGGCGAGGAGGAGAGCTGATGCACCTCGGGTGGCGTCTCGAGCGGACCTACTTGGCGGGCGCGGGGTTGGCCGAGTCCCGGCTGGAAGGGCTGGACCTCGTGTGGTCGGAACCGCTCGACCCCACCGCGCACGCGGCTCTTTGGGCGGACAACGGCACCGGCAAGACGATGATCACCGCGTTGCGGTACGCGCTGTACCTGCCGGACAGCCGAGACTTCATCCGCGGTGACTCGGACCGGTCGCTGGCGAAGCTGGTCCGATCACGCGATGTCTGCCACGTCGTCGAGCAGGCCAGCCGAGTCGTGGACGGTGAACTGCAGCGTGTCGTCGTCGGCATGGTCGCAGGCTGGCCGGGCGGGGGTACCCAGGACCTCGAGAACCCGTCGCGCCTGCACCGGATGTTCTACGGCTGGTTCACGGGCGAACACGGGCCCACGATCGACGATCTGCCCTTCCGCACCGATATCGGCAGGTGGGCCACCCACGCGCAGTTCGTGGACGGCGTGCGCGCGGTGCTTCCGCCTGGTGGGGCCGCGCCACCGTACCCGCCGTCCGATCATCAGAGGAACTGGCGGAGATGGCTCGACGTCGTCGGTGTCGACCTCGACCAGATCCGGTTCCAGGCGGTGATGAACGCCGCCGAGGGCGGCGTCGACCGGGTCATGCGGTTCACCGACTCCGATGCGTTCGTCCAGTGGCTGATCGGGGCGACCATGCCGACGTCGACCGTCGAGCAGATCACCAACAGCATCGACACGCTCCGGCAGAACGCGGCCAGCCGCCCACTCTGGGAAGAAGAGCTGAACTTGTGGCAGAAGCTCGTCGACCCGCTGCTCGACCTCGCCGTCGCCCATGAGCAGGTCGGCCAGGCGAAGCGGACGGCCGCGACCGCCCGGATCGAGGCGACTTCCGCCGTGGCCGATGCGGATGCCACGGCTGATGCTGTGCGCGACAAGGGACGGACCGCGAAGCTGCGGTACGACCATCACGACCAAGCTCGCAAAGAGGCTGGGTCCGCGGCCCGGCGCGCCCAGGGGCACCGGCTCAGGATGGAGCTTCGTGCCGCGGAACTGCGGGTGCGGGAAGCCGAGGGCGTCGCTGACCGGCGACGCGGGGAACGCCGAAACGCTGTCGCGGAGTTCGATGCTTGGCGGATCGTCGCCGATGTGCTTCTGGCCAAGAGTCTCGGCAGTCGTCTTGCCGGTCTCGAGGAGCTCCTGCAGGCCGCTGAGAAGGCCACCGACGAACTTCAACGGCAGGAACGGAGGCTTCGGCACGATCTCGCCCGCCTGCTCACGCAGCGGCGTGACGACGCGGAGAGCGCGCGCCGGACTGCTGGACAAACGCTCAAGACCGCGGTCGGAGAGTTCGAGAACGCCGGCCGGGAAGAACAGGATTGCCACCGCAAGAGGGGCGCGGCCACCGAGCAGGTACGTCAACACGAGCAGAACCGGGTCACCGCTGAGGTGACGCTCGCCGACGCGATCGAGGCGGAACTGCTGGGGGAGGGGGACGACCCGGCGCGACGGGACACGGCGCTTGCCGAGCAGATCACGACTGCCCGGACCGACGGTGAGGCCGCGGACGTCGAGGCCGACCGGATCCGGACGAAAGCCGGCGCGGTGCAAGACGCGCTCGTAGCCGCGCAGCGCCGTGGCCGGGAAGCTCGCGACGAAGGCCGGCGGTTCGGCGAGACCATCGCGGCCGTCGAACGCCGTGTGACGCAACTGCACGAAGACGATCAACTCCTTGACGCCGTGGGGAGTTCGGAGGTCGATCTGTGGGGCGGCCGGTCGTTCCTCACCGACGCGCTGAACGAGCGATCCGGTCGTGCGGACCGGGATGCCGACGCGGCTCGCGCACTCGTCGATCGTGCTCGGCGCACCATCGACTCGATCGGAGCAGACGGCTTGCTGCCGCCCGCGCAGACGGTCGAAAACGCGATCCGCCGGTGCGAGGACCGCGAAATCCCGGCCTGGTCCGGTTGGCGATGGATCGCCGACACCATGAACGCGGAGGTCGCCGCGTCCTTCGCGCGCGCACGGCCCGACATCGCGTCCGGCGTCGTCGTCGCCGAACCCCGGCTGGTCGTGGACGTCCTCGACGTACTGGGGGATCTGGAGCTCGACACAGCGCTGTGGGTGGGAGCTGTGACCGACCCGGACGTCGCGGCAACCGGGGAAGGCGTTGATGGCACGGAAGCGCGGATCCTGCTTCCGCCCGCCGGCGCGTTCGATCGGGACGCCGCGGCGGGGCTCGTCGCTGCGGCCCTGGACGAACTTGCTCAAACCGAAGAAGATCTGAAGGATGCCACGACGCGTGCCCACGCGACTCGTACCACGCTGGCGTCCTGCCGCCGGTTCTGGGACGACTTCGTAGCAGACCCGCGGGCCGAACTGAACCGCAGCCGCGCGGCCGCGCAGCAGCGCGAGGCCGACGCGGATCGGGACGCCCAGGCAGCTCAGATCGAACTGGGCAACTTGGCGGAACAGCAGAAAGGCCAGCGGGCCAGAGCAAAGCGGGCGAGGGAGACGGTTGACGTGGCGGCTGAGCTGCGTCGCCTGCTCGTCCCGGTGATCGCCGCGGTCTCGACGATCGCGGTGGCTCGCGCAGAGCTCCCGGCTCTGCGCGAGTCGGTCGTCGCGTTGGACGAGCGCCTTGAAGAGCTGGCCGGCGTCAAGGAGGAACTCGCTGAACGGATCGAGGGAGGCAAAGCGCAGCTGGCCGAGTACGTGCGTACACGCGACGACGCCGCGGAAGCGTTGCGGGACGCCGGTCTCGCGCCCACTGCCGACGGACCGGTCACGGCCGAAGAAGACACCAGCCTACGGGCGCGTCTCGGCAGTGTGCGGAAAGCCATGTCGGAAGCCACCATCGATCCCGCGCTGCAAGACGAGATCGACCAAGTCCGTGCCGAACGTGCCGAAGCCGGCGCTCGTATCGGCGCGGACCGCGATCGGCGCACGCTCGCCGAGCAGTACGCGCTGAGTGACGGTGCCCGTCATCCGGTGGCGCTCGCCGAGTCGATCCGGTCCGCGGAAGTCCGGAGCGCCGACGCGGGGCAGGCTCTCGCGAAGGCAGAGGCGGCAGCCGAGTCCGCCCGCGATGTCCACCGTGCGCACGTCGAAGATCGGGCGGACCGGACTTCGGCGGACTTCGACGGCTTTCCCGCGGCGGTCCTGGTCACTTCACCGCAGGAGGCTGATCGCCAGGCCCGCCTGCTCGACGACCTGGCCGTCGAATACCTCGAAAAACGCGCCGCGGAAGAGCGCTCGGTGGCCGAAGCCAAAGACGAGGTGGAAAAGTCCGAGGTGGCGAGCCGGTTGATCGACGTCTCGGTACAGCCTCTGCGCCATCTCGCGGCCGAGGATACGACCGGCCGCGTTTTCGGCGACACCAATGAGCTGACCACGCAGCTGGCCAAAGCCGCCGAAGAGCTGAGGCAGGCGGAAGGAGCTGTGAGCGACAAGGCGGCAGTGGCCAGTGATCTTGTCGGCAAGGTGCGCGCCCTCGCCAACGGCAAGGACGCCCGGGCGGTCGAGGACGGCAAAGACCCCCGGCTGGCGGACTTGATCGTGCGTTTACGAGCGGATCGGAACCTCGCTGTCGACGCGGAGCGCGTCGCAGGTCAGCTCGAACAACGTGTGGCGACCCTGCGCGACGATCTCGATCAGCACGACGAACGCATTCGCACTTGCGCCCGGATGCTGCACATCCAGGCGTCGACCGCGATCGAAAAGCTTCGTCACTACCAGAACCAGTCGCGCCTGCCCGACGGCCTCGGCGAGTGGTCGGGACAGCGGTTCGCCGTCATCGAACACGAGCCGGTCCCCGCCGACGAGTCCGTGGCGGTCGACCGGGTGGCCCGCGTCGTCCACGCGCTGCTGACTCCCGGTGCCGGCCGATCGGACGCCCAGGTGATGCTGTTCGCCGCCGCCCGGGCGCTGGTGGACGCGCCGTTTCGCGTCCGCCTGCTGAAGCCGCACACCGACCTCGTCCTCGACCGGGTCGACGTGGCGGAGCTGAAGAACTTCTCGGGCGGGCAACGGGTGACCGCCGGGGTGCTGCTGTACGCGACGATGGCGCGGGTGAAGGCGGCAGGCAACGACACTTCGATCGGCTGGCTGTGGCTGGACAACCCGTTCGGCCAGGCTTCGGCAGACCAGTTCGTCCGGACGATGCGGCTCGCCGCCGACAAGCTCGGCCTCCAGCTCGTCTTCACCGCCGCGCCCAAGGACAAGGGTGCGCTGTCGATGTTCGACCGGATCATCACCCTCGGCCGTCGCTCCCGGCCGTCGTCCGGGGAGAAGGTCGTCGTCGTGGACGACGGTGATCGCGAGCTCGCGGACCTTATGCTGATCCAGCACGACGTTCTGCAGGTGCTCGGCGAATGAGCACTGTCGATCTCGACGCGCTCGTCCTCGCACTCGACCCGGACGCCGTCGGTGGGCGTCGCGACATCGATACCTTCGCCACCGCGTTGACGAAGCTGGTACCGGACGCGGGCCCAGCGGACGTCGCAGAGCTGATCCTCGAGACGATCGAGCGCGGCCAGGTGGCGGGCCTCTGGACGTGCGCGAAGACCACGGTCCGGCGTGGGCGCGGCGTGCTGCCGAAATCGATCGCGCTGAGCAGCGTGACCCGGTCCGGGGACCGCCGGCGCCCAGTCGGCGTGCCATTGCGTCACGAACTCGCCGGTTGGGCGACGGCACTCGAGTTGTCCGGTACCCAGCGGACCGTGTTGCTCGCCGCGAACGAGTGGCTCCGGCGTACCAACGGCGGGCAGGCACCGGTCGTCGCCGTCGCCGAACGCGCCTACGACCTGCTGCGCAACGAAAAGGCGTTCGATTCGACTCCGCCGCTGGGCGGGGAAACGCTGTGGCGGCCGGGACGACTGACCTTTGACTTGCTGCGTTGCGTCCGCATACCGACCCCTCTCACCTGGGAACCCGCGATGGCTTCGGTGGGGTCGCCGGGAGCGATGGTCTGCGTCGAAAACCATGCCACTTTCCGGAGTCTGCTCCGGGTTCTCCGCGCTCGTACTGCGCCGCTGTGGGTCGCGGTAGCCTGGATCCAGGGCCGCAATACCGCACCTCTGGAGTCCCTCCCGGGCTTGCCGTTCCAGGTGACGCGGCTGGACTACCTCGGCGACCTCGACGCCCCCGGGCTGGAGATAGCGGCGACCGCCTGCGCGATCGTGCGTCGGCTCGGGATCCCAGCAGGACCCGCGGCGGCGCTCTGGACCTTGCTGGCAGAACAGCCGTCGCGACCAGGAGCGACGGTTGTGGCCGGACGGGCGGGCACACTGACGGCGTGGCTTCCGGCCGAAGCACGCGAACGCGCTTTCAGCTTGCTGACGGACGGTAGAGCCGTTCCCCAGGAAGCACTGCGCTTCGACCTCCTTGATCAAGTTCTTTGACGTTCGAGCGGAAGCGTCGGAGATCTCTTCCGCGGCTTGTGCCGTTTCTGGAAGCCGATCGACAGGCAGTTTGACTGTGATCGGCACCTCGTTCCCGAATCCGTGCACTCGAACACTCAGCTGGGTGGGTCGCGCGGGTCTTCTCGTGGCGTGCCCGCTTTGTGGGTCGCTCACGCCTGGTGACGCGGCTTGGGGCTCCTGACACCACTGGTGTCAGGAGCCCCAAGCCGATCCTTTCGGTGGGTCAGGCGAGCGTTTCCAGGTGCATGGACCGATCGGGCATTCCGGTGACCGCGATGGACAGCACCTTGCCGCCGCCGTCGGAGATGGTCGGGGCGGCCCAGCTGCCGTCGGCGTTGCGGATGTGGTCGAAGGCCTTGCCGCCGGTCAGGGTTTCCAGGTGCATGGAGCCGTCGATCATGCCGGTGATCGCGATCTGCTGCACCGTGCCGCCGTTGTCGGAGACGGCCGCGCCGGTCCAGTTTCCGTTGGGCAGGCGGACGTTGTCGAAGACCCGGCCGCCGGTCAGGGTCTCCAGGTGCATGGACCCGTCGGGCAAGCCGGCCACGGCGATCTGCTGGACCCTGCCGCCGCCGTCGGAGATGGCCGCGCCGCTCCAGTTGCCGTCCGGCCCGAGCACGTTGTCCCAGACGACGCCACCGCTGAGCGTCTCCAGGTGCATCGAGCCGTCGGGCAACGCGGCGACCGCGATCTGCGAAACGGTGCCGCCGGTGTCGGACGCCGTCAGTGCGGTCCAGCTGCCGTCGGCCAGGCGGACGTGGTCGAAGACCTTCCCGCCCGTCAGCGTCTCCACGTGCATCGACCCGTTGGGCATGCCGACCACGGCGATCTGCTGGACGGTGCCGCCGCCGTCGGAGATGGCCGCGCCGCTCCAGCTGCCGTCGGGCTTGCGTTCGTTGTCCCAGACGACACCGCCGCTGAGCGTCTCCAGGTGCATCGACCCGTTGGGCAGCGTGGTGACCGCCATCTGGGAGACGTGGCCGCTGCCGTCGGCGACACCCGGACCGCTCCAGTTGCTGGTGCTGTCGAGGACGTTGTCGAACACCTTGCCGGTGGTCGGTCCGCCGCCGGACACGCCCGGCGGGCTGACGTAACCCGAGATGGGCCAGCTGTTGCCCCCGGAGACCGCGGTGACCGGGTTGATCGTCTCCTGGACGACGTGGTTCTGCGCCGCGCTGCTGCCGCCGTAGTCGCCGTTGACGGTGGTGATCGTGCCGTTGGAGTTGACCGAGTAGACGATGCCGACGTGCCCGCCGACGCCCGCGTTGGGCGCGCCGAACACGACCAGGTCACCGGGGGCCGGGTTGCCCATGGTGCCGTTCGCCCGCGGCTTCCACACGCCGTTCTGCATGCCCCAGCCGCCGACGCTCGTGGCCACCCACAGGTTCGGGCTCGGGTTGACGCCGGCGCCTCGCCAGATCCAGCCGGCGAAAACCGCGCACCAGAAATCGGCGCAGGCCGACTTGCCGCCGGCGTCGGCGAATCCGCCGCAGCCCTGGCCCACCTTGGAGTGGGCGAGATCGGCGATCGCCTGGCGGGTGACCGCGGCCGTGGTCCGCGGTGCGGCTACCGCGGGTGCTGTTGTGGTGGAAGCGTTTGCGGGCAGTCCTGCGGCGGACATCGCGACCGCGACACAGGCGATCACGACCAGCGCCGACCGTCTCGCCCGGCCCTTTGTGTTGGTGAACAATGTATTCTCCTCGTGTTCGTGACGCGGTTCGGTCAGACGAGCGTTTCGAGGTGCATGGACCGATCGGGCATTCCGGTGACGGCGATGAAGAAGACCTTGCCGCCGCCGTCGGAAATGCTCGGCGCGGCCCAGCTGCCGTCGGGGTTGCGGATGTGGTCGAAAACCTTGCCCCCGGTCAGGGTTTCCAGGTGCAGGGAGCCGTCGACCATGCCGGTGATCGCGATCTGCTGCACCGTGCCGCCGTTGTCGGACACGGCCGGGCCGGTCCAGTTCCCGTTGGGCAGGCGGACGTTGTCGAACACGCGGCCGCCGGTCAGCGTCTCGAGGTGCATCGAGCCGTCGGGCAGGCCGGCCATGGCGATCTGCTGCACGGTGCCGCCGCCGTCGGAGACGGCCGGGCCGCTCCAGCTGCCGTCGGGCCGCAGGACGTTGTCGAAGACCCGGCCGCCGTTGAGGGTCTCCAGGTGCATCGAGCCGTCGGGCAACGCGGCGATCGCGATCTGGGAGACCGAGCCGCCGCCGTCGGCGAGGGTTACGGCGTCCCAGCTGCCGTCGGCGCGGCGGACGTGGTCGAAGACCTTGCCGCCGGTCAACGTCTCCAGGTGCATGGACCCGTTGGGCAGGCCGGCGACGGCGATCTGCTGGACGGTGCCGCCGCCGTCGGAGATGGCCGCGCCGCTCCAGCTGTCGTCGGGATTGCGGACGTTGTCGAAGACCAGGCCACCGCTGAGGGTTTCCAGGTGCATGGAACCGTTGGGCAGTGCGGCGACCGCGATCTGCGAGACGCTGCCGCCGCCGTCGGAGACGCCCGCGCCGCTCCAGGCGCCGTTGCCGTCGAGGACGTTGTCGAACACCTTGCCGGTGCGGTGCGCGGGCGGCGTCGACCCGAGCCGGTCGATCGCCGCCTGCGCCACACTTTCGTGACTCAGGTAGGCGCCGGAGTTGTAGGTGGTCCAGGGCGCCCAGTTCGTCCCGCCGTTGGAGATGGACCAGGCGGCGCCGGCGTTGCACTGGGCGTCGAGCAGGCAGGACACGGCGATGCCGTGGACGCTGTTGATCTGCCACAGCCCGTAGTCCGTCGAACCGTTCGAGTTGTGGGCCTGGGCGCTGGGGTTGCAGCCGGATTCGGCGAGGGCCACGGACACCGCGACGAGCAGGTTGTGCCCGGAGAAGCCGGCGTTCACCGCGACCTGCGCGCAGAGATCCGCACCGACGGCGGCCGCGACCTTCGGTGATGCGGCGAGCGTCCCCTGTCCTTCCGTGTTCGGCGCGACCGGATCGGGGCCGGTCGACGCGGTGGCCACGCCGCCACCGGTGAGTGCCGCGGCGACCGCGGTCACGAGCACCACTTGCCGGGACCACGCGTATCTTCGTGCCCTGCGAACAGAATTCTTCACCAGAGTTCCTCATTTCGGTTTCTCGATGGCGGTGCCATCAGGGGATGTGGAGCTGCCGGCGAGGGTCGGCGGCAGCAGAAGGCGCCGCCGAGCGTCATTGCGGCTCGTCGGCCTTGGGCTGGTTGCAGCACTGTTTCGTATGCGGGAGAAGCGATCCCGTGACTTCGCCGGCGATGACGTCCGGACCGGAAGGCGAACGCTGGGCCCGCACCCTGGATCAGCCGGTCGGCTTGGTCGTGGTCCTGACCATAGCCGAGATTTATCCACATGGTCAATCCATACGGATAATTCATTTGGTTAAGCGGGTGGGTACACTCCGGCCATGGGTAACCGAGAGGACTTGCTGGCCGGGGCCAAGCAGTGCCTGGTCGAACGCGGCTGGGCGCGGACCACCGTGCGGGACATCGCCGCGGCCGCCGGGGTCAACCACGCGGCCATCGGCTACCACTTCGGGTCCCGGGACGCGCTGCTCACTCAGGCGCTGGTGGAAGCGGTGGACGAACTCGGCGTCGAACTCGCCGACCGCGCCACGGCCGACACCCCGGAGCAGGGCTGGCAGGTCCTGATCGACACCTTCGCCACCCATCGGGCGCTGTGGGTCGCCCAGGTCGAGGCCCTCGTGCAAGCCGAACGATCCCCCGAAGTCCGCGAGCACCTCGCCCGCGGGCAGCAAAGGGGCCGGGGTGCACTCGGCGGCTCGGTGCCGCTCGCGCTGATGACCGGCCTCATGCTGCAGTGGCTGGTGGATCCCGAGCGCGCACCCTCCGGCGAGGACGTGGTCGCCGAACTCCGTTCCCTCAGCGCGAAGCTCTGACCACGCCGGAGCGGTGGGTCAGCGACGTTCGCGGAGCAGTCCGGTGTCGCCGAGGGCGATGCGGACGTCGCGGACGAAGCCGGTGGTGTCGTCGAGCCCGAATGCCGTGTACTGCAGGACAAATCCGTGCAGCACGGCCATGACCACGCGCGCTCCGCGGTCGGGGTCCAGTTCGGCCGGGACGCTGCCCGCCCGCTGGCCGGTGCGGAGGGCGTCCGCGATGCGTCCGCGCACGCCCTCGAAGCCCGCTTCGGCCTGCTGTTGCAACCCTTCGTGGCGTAGCAGCTCGCCCCAGGCCTGGACGGCGCAGCGCAGGAGCTCGTCGACCGGGACGGCTTGGCCGGTCTCGTCGACGGCGATCTCGCCGCTCACCGGGTCGATCGCCGCCGCGACCAGGTCGGCGAGCGTCACGTCGCCGGCCGCGTCGACGAACTGCTCGACGGGATCGAACATCACCCGGAAGGCGTCGCCGGCGATCTCGAGGATGATCTCCTCCTTGCCGGCGAAGTAGCGGTACGGGGCGCCGACCGACACGCCCGCCTCGGCGGCGATGTCCGGCATCGACGTCTGGTGGAAGCCGTCGCGCGAGAAGCAGCGACGGGCCGCAGCCACGATCTGCGACCGGTTCGCCGCCCGGCGCTCGGCGGTGATGCGGGGCACGGCTCACCTCCTTCCGTGAATGACCATTCGCCTTGACGATAGCAGGGGGCGCGCGGCATCATCAAAATGAAAGGTCGTTCACGGAAGCGGCCCGCGAGGCGAAGGAGGACTTGTCATGACCGACCCGAAGCTCACCATGGGCGTCTACCGGTACGAGCACACCGAGCCGCTGTTCGACGGGCGCGTCGCGATCGACGCCACCCTGGAGACGTCGCCGCTGATCTCCGACGTCTTCCAGCGCATGGCCGAGGGTGACCTGGACGTCGCCGAGTACGGGCTGACCTACTTCCTGCGCTCGTTCGACCTGGCCGGCTCGCCCTTCCTGGCTCTGCCGATCTTCCCGAACCGCAACTTCCGGCACTCGGCCCTGTTCGTGAACGCCGACAGCGGGATCGAGCGGCCGGAGGACCTCGCGGGCAAGACGATCGGCGAGTTCGCGCTGTACGGTTCCGACCCGGGTGTCTGGATAAAGGGCATCCTCGCCGACGAATACGGCGTGACGCCCGAGAAGATGAACTGGGTGATCGGCGGCACCGACCACCCGATCCCGTCGTTCGGCTGGATCCCGCAGCCCGTCCCGGACGGCGTCGACGTCCGCCACGCCGGCGACGAGGAGACTTTGGCCGCGCTGCTCGAAGCGGGCGAGATCGACGCGCTGCTCTCGGTCGACGTCCCGCAGAGTCTCCTCGAAGGCTCCACGAAGAAGATCCGGCGGCTGTTCGTCGACTACGAAGCGGTCGAACGGGACTACTACCGCCGTACCGGCATCTTCCCGATGATGCACGTCGTCGCGATCCGCCGGGAACTGGCCGAGGTGCCCGGCCTGGCCGCGTCGATCTACCGGGCGTTCGGCCAGGCCAAGGAGATCGTGCAGGAGCAGTACCGGGCCAACGCCGCGAAGCAGCACATGGCCGTGATCACCCCGTGGTTCAGCGAGTTGTTCGCGGAGAACCGGGCGCTGCTGGGCGAGGACTGGTGGCCGTACGGCCTCGACGCCAACCGCAAGGCCGTCGACACCTTCCTGCGTTACCACCACGAGCAGGGGCTGTCCCGGCGGCGGCTCACGGCCGAGGACATCTTCGCCCCCGAACTCCTCGACACGTGAAGGAAAGCTCGTGAAAATCATCGGCCTGGAAGAACATTTCGTGACCCGCGACGTCGTCGACGCGTGGTGCGCGCTGGAACCCGAGTGGCAGGATCTGTCGCTGACGCCGTCCACGCGGGGCGATTCCGCCCGCCGGCTGGCCGACTTCGGTGACGAACGGCTCGCCGGGATGGCGAAGGCGGGACTCGACGTCCAGGTGTTGTCGTTGAGCACCCCGGGCGTGCAGAACCTGGCCTCGGCCGACGCCGTCGCCTTGCAGACCGCCGCCAACGACACCCTCGCCGAGGCGATCCGCGCCCGTCCCGGCAGCTTCCAGGGCTTGGCGACGTTGGCCACGCCGCGTCCGGCCGCGGCGGCCGCCGAGCTGGAACGCGCGGTGACCGAGCTGGGCCTCAACGGCGCGATGCTCTTCGGGCGCACCAGGGACCGCAACATGGACGAGCCCGCGTTCTGGCCGATCTACGAGGCGGCGGCCGCGCTCAAGGCGCCGCTGCACCTGCACCCGCAGTCACCGCCCGCCGCCGTGCGCGGTGCCTACTACAGCGGCTACGGCCCGCGTGTCGACGCCGCCCTCGCCACGCACGGCATCGGGTGGCACTACGACAGCGGCGTGCAGGTCCTCCGCCTCATCCTGAGCGGGGTGTTCGACCGCTTCCCCGACCTGCGGGTGATCGTCGGCCACTGGGGCGAGATGGTGTTGTTCTACCTGGACCGCATCGATTCCCTGAACGAGCTGGCCGGCCTGCGACGGCCGGTCTCCGATTACTTCCGTACCAACATCTTCCTGGCACCGAGCGGCATCCTCAGCCGGCGTTACCTGAGGTGGGCGACCGAGGTGGCCGGCGTCGACCGGATCCTGTTCTCGACGGACTACCCCTTCGTCACCCCGCCGCCGGGCGGGGCGCGTGCTTTCTTTGCAGAGGCTTCGCTGAGCGACGCGGACCGGCTGAAGATCGCCTCGGGCAACTGGGACCGGCTCTGCGCCTCCATCCGGCGTTGATCCGGTTTTGGTTGCGGTGTGGTCGAAATCGGCGTCGGCGTGCTCGACTCCGGTTGCCGGTCGCCGCGGTGGTGGTCAGGGCAGGCTGAACGATGCGAGTCCCAGCAGCGGGTGGCCCGGGACGGCGATCCGGACCGGACCGCCGATGCGGGGTTCGCCCATCACCCGGAGACGGCCCGTCTGTTCGATGTGGCGGGTCAGGACGTCGTCGGCCGAGGTCAGCTTGAACGCCAGCTCACTGCCGTCGGGTGTCCGGGCCAGCTGCCACGGCTTGGCCGCCGCAGGGCCGAGGACCTGCAGTTCCGTCCACGCTGCCGGGAGCCGGGAGCGCATCGCGTCGACCAGCGCGGTCACGGCACCGAGCCCGGCGATGACCGCCCAGGTGAGGAGCGAGGTGCGCCACGGATCTTGCGGCAGCAGTGCGACGACCGCCAGCGCGCCAGCGACAACCGCGGCGACGCCGACGACCCACCGGGCGGTCCGGACCCGGGCACTCGCGGCCTTCACGAGGACAGCGTCCTGGTCCGGCGGAACAGCCGGTGTTCCCGGATCGTCGGGTACCGGTTGGGGCTCGGGTTGTGAGCTTTTCCGCCGCATCGCCCACAGCGCGAAGGCAAGCCCGGCTCCGCTCATGGCCCAGCCGTAACCGGCGAGCCTGGTGTCTCCGGTGAACCAGACCACTGTGGACACACCGATCCCGGCCACCGACCAGGCCAGGATCCTGCTCATCTTCGTGCTCCCCACTGCGCCGAGAGTACTCGGCGAGCGGGCCTTCACACTGCGGAACTGGTCCTTGCCCGGACGTCTCGCCTGCCGGCCGTCTTCAGTGCCAGCCGAGCTCGGCCAGCTGTTCGCCGGCTTTGCCCTGGGGCCAGACAGTCAGGCTTCGCCCCGCAGGACGAGGTCGTAGTCCTCGTTCCGCAGCGCAGCGAACTGGCTTGCGTGGACCGGGTCCGGCGGTGGGACCCGACCGAAACCTTCGAACTTCTCCGGCCACCGGAACCTGATGTCCATGGCCGCGACACTGCTGCGCCGGGACGGCGCGCAGAGGGAAGAGACGTCACAGCCAGCGAGACAGCCACCACAACGACAACGACCACCACTCTTCGAGTCGTGCCCGGGTTCTCTCCATCTTCACGCCGTGATGCCACAGGAACAGCAGGACGGTGGCGCCCGCACCGAGCAGAGTCAGCAAGCTGCCGGCCACGATCGGCCCGGTGTGCTTGTCCCCGGCGTCCAATTCCGCGCGCTGTTCGTCCGGCCACACCCGGATCTGCACCTGTCGGCCCAGAACGACAGCATGCCGCCCTCGGTGGTTCTCGACGGTCTGCCACCTCGTCACCCCGTCGGTTCCGGTGTACTCGACGTCCGCGGTCGGGGGCTCCCGGACCCCGACCGAGACGACCCGCCCCGGGAAGAGCCCCGCCGACCGGTTCACGTCCGCGGCCATGGAAACGCCGGTCCACACCACCGCGAGCCCGCCGATCAGCACGACCAGGGGAAGCCACAACAGGGCCGCTTCGGGCAGCCAGGACTTCGACGACGTCATGCCTCCAGCACGCCGGGAGGGGCACCGCGGTTGCCCGGTGGCCCGGAAACGCTTGTGCCGACGTCGTTGCCCGACGACGGCCTTCCTTACGGCTACTCCTTGAGTGCGCCCGTGAGTGAGACCGATGCGGCGGAGCTGCGGCTGACCGCCGGCTCAGCTCACGCGCGGCCACCAGGCTCCGAAGGCGTCCGCTCTTCGGCATGTGAGTGCGTATCAGCCAGACGCTGGGTCCCCTCCGCGGCGAGGAGCCGCGCCGACCAGCTGCTGACCGCGCCGGCTTCCGGGGCGTCGTTGCCCCGCGAATCCGAAGGCCCCGGCCGAGTCGAGGCTGGGGCGTTACACGGCCGGGTCAGTCGGTGGTGCGGAGTTCGGTGTTGCGGCGCTGGGCTTCGTGCAGCTGGTCTTCGAGGTTGACGATGCGGCACGCGGCGTCCACTGCGGTGCCCTGGTCGACCAGTTCCCGGACTCGGGCGGCCAGTCTCAGCTGGTGGCGGGAGTAGCGGCGGTGGCCGCCGGTGGAGCGTTGGGGGGTGATCAAGCCCGCTTCGCCCAGGCTGCGCAGGAAGCCTTGGGTGGCGCCCAGGATGTCGGCGGCTCGGCCCATGGTGTAGGCGGGGTAGTGCTCGTCGTCGAACTTGTCGGCCCCGCTGGGCGTGGCCGGTCCTTCTTGGTCAGGAATCACTCTGCCTCCACGTCACAAAGGACCCCGGGTGCCACTGCGGCACCCGGGGTCCTCAAGGGTTGGGTTTCACCATTGTCAACCGACGCGAACGTCAGCTTCCTGCACCCGCGTCCGGCGTGAAGCCGGGTTGTGCGGGGATCGCTTACTCGTGACCGAGCACCACCTCCGAACTCGATGGGACTGCGGCACCCGCGCGGCACTACCCGGCCGCTGCGGGCGATCCAATGATGGTTCCGTTCCCTTCTCTCCTGAATTTTCCCTACTGTCACTGCACCTGCTGCGAACGTCAACGACGGGAACCCTTCCACTGATCGGTCCCAGCACGCTTGACGTCGCTGGTCACTGCCCGGAGCCCCGTCACCGATCGGCTCCGGCCACCTGACCGGTCCTGCAACTGCACTAACCACTACTGCTGATCTTCGCGGGAACACGTCACCCGCACGGGCACCAGCCGGAACCTGTTCCTTGATCGGCTCCGTCCTGCCTGACCGTCTTGTCTCACCTCGCGGGTAGTTACGTTCTCTCCCGCGCCTGCTTGACGTTGTCTTTCTCGGTATGAGCAGAACACTACACACGCCCGCTCGGGAATGTCTACCCCGGCTGGCACAGATTTTCTGGAGTCAATCGAACGAGTGATGGCCGGGCCCGCCCCGGGCCTCAGACCAGGGACGCCGACAGGCCGCCGTCCAGGACGTAGTGGCTTCCGGTGATCCAGGTGGCCCGGTCGGAGGCCAGGAACGCGGCCACCTCCGCGATGTCCTGCGGGGTGCCCAGGCGGCCCTGCTTCGCCGCCACCAGGTCGCCGAAGGGGACCTGGGTCGCCGCCTCGAAGTCGGGGACCAGGCGCTCCACCATGGCCGTGTCGGCGAAGCCCGGGCAGACCGCGTTGACGCGGATGCCCGCCGGGCGCATCTCGACCGCCGCCACGCGCGTCAGCTGGATGACCGCGGCCTTCGTCGCGCAGTACGAGCCCAGCAGGGGGCTGCCGCCGATGCCGGCGATCGACGAGATGTTGACGATGTTGCCCTTGGACTCCACCAGGTGCGGGGTCGCCGCCTTCATCGCCACGAACGTGCCGCGCACGTTGACCGCGAAGATCTTGTCGAAGCTCTCCGTGGACTGCTGCAGCAGCGGCGACGACACCTCGATCCCGGCGTTGTTGACCAGGACGTCCAGGCCGCCGAGGAGGTCGACCGCCTGCTGGATCGCCGCCTGGACCTGGGCTTCGTCGGTGACGTCGCAGTTGGCGACGCCGGCCGCGCCGATCTCCTCGGCCGCCTGCTTGGCCGAGTCGGCGTTGAGGTCGCTGACCACGACCTTGGCGCCGCGTTCGATGAACAGCGTCGCGATGGCCTTGCCGATCCCGGCGCCGGACCCGGTGACGAAGACGCGCTTTCCCTCAAGCTCGGACATTCTCGTTCCCTTTCACATCGCGTCGATCTTGGGCAGGATTTCTTCTTTGAGCCGCTTCATGTCGTCGAGCGTCTTCGCCACCGGCACGTCCTGGAACGGCGGCCACAGGAACGGCATCGTCAGCCCGGCTTCGTTGTAGCGCTTGAGCCGGTCGGTGATCTGCGCCGCCGACCCGACGAGCAGGTTGGTGCCCTTGCCCAGCGGGCTCTGGTCCACGTCCTCGTCGGTGATGACGAACCAGATCATGCTGGAGATCTCGAGGTCGTCGACCGACCGCTTGGTGTCGAGCTCGTCGAGCTCACGCTGGATCTCCGTGCGCCACCGCTGGATGTCCTCGGGCGAGTCCTGGATCCCGATCCAGCCCGACAGGTTGTACTTGGCGATGCGGCTCGCCGAGCGCTTCGGGTCCTTGAGGCCGCTGAAGAAGATCGGCGGGTGCGGCTTCTGCACCGGCTTCGCCCCGAACCCGGCCGGCTCGAAGTCGGCGAACTCGCCGTGGTATTCGAAGACCTCGTTGGTCCAGATGCCCTGCATGATCTCCAGGGTTTCGCGGACGTGCTTGTGCCGCTTGGGAAAGATGTGCGCGGCGCTGGCGGCGGCGAACTCCTCCGGCATCCAGCCGGAGCCGACGGCGACGTTGAGCCTGCCGCCCGAGAGGTGGTCGATGGTGGCCAGTTCCGCGGCGAGGACGCCGGGGGACCGGTACGGCGTGTCGATGATGCTCATGCCGATCCGGACCTTCGACGTCTTCGCGGCGAGCCAGGGGAGCAGCGGCATGCCCTGGAGGAACTCGCCCCGCGAGCTCACCGGGAGCTGCTTGCCCATTTCGTCCAGCATCCCGAAGGGGTACTGCATTTCCCCGCGGTCCGACGACTCCGGCACGATGATCCGGTCGAGCGTCCAGACGGAGTCGAAGTCGAGGTCCTCGGCGAGGGCGGTGAGGTCCTCGAGTTCCCGCACGGTCACTTTGTCCCGGAAGTTCGGCAGGTAGAGCGCGAGTTTCATGGTCGGACAGCCTCCTTGCTGCGTTCGGTGAAGGTGGAGCGGATGTCGGCTTTGAGGACCTTGCCGACGGTCGAGCGCGGCAGCTCCGGCCAGATCTCGATCTGCTTGGGCGCCTTGACGCTGCCGATGCGGGCCTTGACGAACGCGATCAGCTCGCCGGCGTCCAGGTCGGCGCCGGGCTGGAGCTGGACGACGGCGGTGACGCGCTCGCCCCACTTGTCGTCCGGCAGGCCGATCACCGCGCAGTCGCGGACGGCGTCGTGGGCCATCACGGCCTGCTCGACCTCGGCGGAGTAGACGTTGAACCCGCCGGTGATGACCATGTCCTTGGCGCGGTCGACGATGTGGAGGTAGCCCTCGTCGTCGAGGAAGCCGATGTCGCCGGTGTGGTGCCAGCCGTGGGCGGACGCCTCCGCCGTGGCCTCCGGGTTGCGGTAGTAGCCGGCCATCACGAGCGAGCCGCGCACGCAGATCTCGCCGCGTTCGCCCCGCGGGACCGGATTGCCGTCGTCGTCGAGGATCGCCACCGTGACCAGGGGAGACGGCCGGCCCGCCGACGCCAGCCGTCCCGTGTGGACGGTGCCGTCCGGATGGCGGTGCTCGGCGGGCGCCATCGTCGAGATCATCATCGGGGCCTCGGACTGGCCGAACAGCTGCGCCATCGGCCCGATGCGGTCGAGCGCTTCGGTCAGCCGGGACGTCGACATCGGCGCGGCGCCGTACCAGAAGCACTGCAGTGACGAGAGATCCGTGGTGGCGAGCGCTTCGTGGCCGAGCACCATGTAGATCAGCGTCGGCGGCAGGAACGTGTGGGTTACGTGGTGGCGCTCGATCAGCTCCAGGAACCGGCCGACGTCGGGCTTCGCCATGATCACGACCTCGCCGCCGCGGGCGAGGATCGGGAAGCACAGGACGCCGGCCGCGTGCGTCAGCGGGGCCAGGGCGAGGTACACCGGGCGGCCGTCGAAGGGGTAGCTCATCAGCGTGATCGCCGACATGACCTCGAGGTTGCGGTCGGTGAGCATGACGCCCTTGGGGCGGCCCGTCGTGCCGCCGGTGCCGACCAGTGCGACGACGTCGTCGGGCGGCGCGGCCGCGGCGGCCGGGTCGTCGCGGGCGGCGTCGAGCCAGGCGTCGAAGCCCGGGGCGACGTCGTCGCCGTCGCCGAGCCGGACGAGGGTGGTCAGCTTCGGCAGCTTGGGGGCGATCTGGCCGACGAGCTCCTCGAAGCCGGGTTGGAAGATCAACGTGGTGCAGTCGAACAGATCCAGTAGTTCCGCGTTCTCGCCGGCGGCGTTGCGCGGGTTGATCGGGCACCAGACCGCGCCGGCCCGGGAGATGCCGAAGACGCAGGCGAACGCGGTCGGGTCGTTGGCCGAGAGGATGCCGACCTTGTCCCCGGGCGCGACGCCCGAGCGCCGCAGGGCCCGGGCGACCCGCTCGGCGAGTGCGATCACCGCACCGTAGGAGAGCGAGACTTCGTCGAGGGTCAGGCAAGGCGCCTCGGGGTCGAGCGAAGCGCCCTTTTCCAGGTAGAAGAACAGAGACATCGTCGTCCCTTCGAAACCTCCGCCGGCGGCACCGGCGGCTGGTCACGACCTTGACCGCCATTTGGACGAATGTCAAGATTTTCTTGGACGATTGGTCAGAGAACCGCTCGATGGTATCTTCGGCCCGTGACCAGCGCAGCCGCCGTGAGGCGCCGGACCCGTGTCGACAAGTTCGAAGAGCGCCGCCGGGAACTCGCCGACGCGGCGCTGCTGGCGCTCGCCGACCTGGGGTACGCCCGCACCAGCCTGCGCACGATCGCCGAGCACACGAAGTTCTCCCACGGGCTGCTGCACTACTACTTCGCCGACAAGGTCGAGCTGATCACCTACTGCGTGCGGCGCTACAAAGCCGCTTGCGTGCAGCGCTACGAGGGCGGCGTCGGCGAGGTGGCCACGCCCGCCGAGCTCGCCGCGGCCTGCGCGGACGGGCTGGCCGCCGCGCTCGCCGACGCGCCGCTGATGCACCGGCTCTGGTACGACCTGCGCTCGCAGTCGATGTTCGAGGAAGCCTTCCGCGACGACGTCGCCGAGATCGACGACAGCCTGCAGGACATGATCTGGCGCAACGTCAGCGCGTACGCCGACCTCGCCGGCACGCCGCCGAACTGCTCGCCGTCGGAGGCCTACGCGCTGTTCGACGGCCTGTTCCAGCAAGCCCTGCTGCGCTACCTGATGAGCACCGAAGGCGCGCTCGACGACCTCCGGAACGGCGTCCGCGCGTTGTTCCCGCGGCTTCTGTCCACTGAGGACTAAAGCAGGCTCGCGACGGCGTCCGCGAAGGCTTCCGGCGCTTCCTGCGGCGCGTTGTGCCCGATCCCGGCCAGCAGCCGGTGCTCGTACGGGCCGGTGAAGCACTCCCGGTCACCGGCCGCGCTCGGGCCGAGCAGGCCGTCGGCGCCGGTCTCCAGCAGCACGGTGGGCACGGTGATCGGCGGCTGCCCCGCGAGGACGTCTTCCAGGTCCTGGTAACGGGGATCGCCGTCGACGAGGCCGTAGCGGTGCCGGTAGGAGTGGATCACGACGTCGGCGAAGTCCGGGTTGTGCAGGCTGGACGCGCTCGCGGGGAACGCCGCGGCGGCACCGGACCACGCCGGCGACCAGGTGCGCCACAGGAACTCGCACAGCTCTTCGCGGTTGCGCTCCAGCCCGCGGCGGCCACGCTCGGAGTGGAAGTAGTACTGGTACCAGTACGTGGCTTCCCATTCCGGCTTGCCGGGCTCGTGCGCGGCGGCGATGTCCTGGACGTTGTAGCCGTCGACGGTGACCAGGCCGCGGACGCGCTCCGGGTGCACCGCGGCCGTGATGCACGCCGCGCGCCCGCCCCAGTCATAGCCGGCGAGGACCGCGGATTCGATGCCCAGCGCGTCCATGAACTCGACCAGGTCGGTGCCGAGCGCCGCCTGCTGGCCCGACCGCGGGGTGGCGTCGTCGCGGAACGACGTCGCGCCGAAGCCGCGCAGGTAGGGGGCGACGACCCAGGCGTTGCGGCGGGCCAGCAGCGGTGCGACCTCGTCGAAAGCCCTTACGTCATAAGGGAAGCCGTGGAGCAGGATCACGGGCACCGCGTCAGTGGGTCCGGAGTGTTCGTACGCGACGCTCAAGGTCGGCGTGTCGACCTGCCCTGCTGAGGTGAAGCCCATCCGGCGATTGTCGCACGAGCACGTTTACCTCCCAGGGAATTGGATCGACGCCGCGACCGGCCCAGACTCGGTTCATGACCAGTTACCCGATCCACACCGCCGACACCGCACCCGAAGCCGCGAAGGAGCCGTTGACCGTCCTGCAGGGAGCGTTCGGGTTCGTCCCGGCCGCGGCCGGGCTGATGGCGAACTCGCCGGCGTTGCTGAACACCTTCTTCTCGGCGTTCGGGCACTTCCGCGGCGGCGGCACGTTCGGCCCGGACGAGCGGCAGGTCCTGCTGCTGACCAACGCCGTCGCGAACGGCAGCGAGTGGGCCGTCGCGTTCCACACGCTGGAGTCGCTCGCGGACGGCGTCGAACCGGCCGTCGTCGAGGCCCTGCGCCGCGGGGAGCGGCCCGCCGACCCGCGGATGGCGGCGCTGTCGGCGCTCACCCGCGCGTTCATCGAGCAGCGCGGGCACCTCGACGACGCCGACGTCGCGGCGTTCACCGCGGCCGGCTTCACCGGGGAGCAGGTGTTCGAGGTGATCACCGGCGTGGCGATCTCGGCGATGACGAACTACACCGCGAACCTCGCCCGGCCCGCGCTGGAGGCGGCGGTGCGTCCGCACGCGTGGACCGCGGGATACTCGAGCCGTGTCTGACGTCGGTCCACTGCTGAAACACTGGCGCGGCGCCCGGCGGCTGAGCCAGCTGGCCCTCGCCGCCGAGGCCGCCGTGTCGATCCGCCACCTGTGCTTCCTGGAGACCGGCCGCGCGAACCCCAGCCGCGCCATGGTCCTCAAGCTCGCCGAGGTGCTCGACGTGCCCCTGCGCGAACGCAACACCCTGCTGCTCAAGGCCGGGTTCGCGCCCGAGTACCCGGAGTCCGGACTGGACGCGCCGTCGCTCGCCGCCGTCCGGGACGCGCTCGACACGATCCTGGCGCAGCAGGAGCCGTTCCCGGCGCTGGTGATGGACCGCAGCTGGGACATCCGGCACACCAACGCGGCCGCGCGCCGGTTCTTCGCCCTCCTCCAGGACGGGCAGCCGAAAGCCGCGCCCGGGCCGGCGAACGTGCTGCGCCGGATGTTCCACCCGGACGGCGTCCGGCAGCGCGTGACGAACTGGCCGGAGGTCGCCGAGGCCCTGGTCCGGCGGGCGCGCCGGGAGGCGATCGGCGGCGTCACCGACGAGCGGGCCCAGCGCATCCTCGACGAGGTGCTGGACTACCCCGGGGTGCCGAAGTCGCTGCGGTCGCTGGACGCGGCGACGCCGGTGCTGCCGATCGTGCCGATCCGGTACGCGCTGGGGGACCGGCGGTTCGACTACTTCTCGACGGTGACGACGCTCGGTACGCCGCAGGACGTGACGTTGCAGGAGCTGCGCATCGAGTGCTTCTTCCCGATGAACGACGAGACCCGGGAGCAGGCGCACCGGCTCCGGTCGTGAGTGTTCAGGGCGGTTCTAACCGCCCTGAACACTCACGACAAGCCGCGGCAGAGCACCCAAGCCTAGGTCGGTGGGGCGCCCGGTAGGGGGTCGCGGCCCGGGGCGCGCAAGCCGTCGAGGGTGATGGCGATGACGCGGTCGCGGCCGCTCTTCGCCGCGTCGAGGCCCAGGCAGTGCGGGGACATCCCAGCGGCGGCGCCGGCCAGGAACGGGACGTCCTGCCAGGCGACGTCGGGGCGGAGCGCGCCGGCTTCCCGGGCTCGCTCGGTGACCGCGCGGACGTGGTCGCGCAGGACGGCGAACGCCTCGGCCACCGCGGAGCCGCTCTCCCCGGGCTCGGCCGCCAAGGCGTCCGACAAGCCCTTGTTCTCCGACTGCGCCGACGCGAGCGCGCGCACCAGCTCGGCGAAGCCGGTCCACGGATCGGGGGCTTCCGCGGCTTCGCGGGCCTGCTCCACCAGCTCGCCGACGACTTCCAGCAGCACCGCTTCCAGCAGCGCGTGGCGTGACGGGAAGCGCCGGTAGAACGTCGCGGGCCCGACCCCGGCGCGCTTGACGATCTCGTTGGTCGACACCGCCAGCCCGTGGTCGGCGATGGCCGTCCGCGCGGCCGCGATCACCAGCTCGGCGCTGCGGCGCGCGTCGGATCGCATCTCCCTGGCCATTTCCCGAGCCTAGCACTAGACGGAGAACCGCTCTCCGTCTAGTGCTACCGTGAAACGGAGAACGACTCTCCGTCTGGGAAGCAGGGCATTCATGGGCACCTTGACCGGCAAGACCGCGCTGATCACCGGCGGCAGCGAGGGGATCGGCCTCGGGATCGCCGACGCCTTCGCGCGGGAAGGCGCGGATCTCGTCCTCTTGGCGCGCGACCCCGGCAAGCTCGACGCCGTCGCGGCCCGGCTGCACGGCGCGTCCGTCAGGACCGTCGCCGTCGATCTCGCCGAGCCGGACGCCTTGGCCGCGCTCCCCGCCGATCTCGCCGTCGACATCGTCGTCAACAACGCGGGGGTCACCCACCTGAAGTCCCTCGAGGACACCACCGACGCCGACTTCGACGCGATGGTGCGGGTCAACCTCGGTGTGCCGTTCCGGCTGGTCCGGCGGCTGCTGCCCGGGCTCGTCGCGGCGCGGGGGAGCGTCGTCAACATCTCCAGCTACTGGGGCACGAAAATGGTCGACGGCCGCCCGGCGTCGGTGTACTCCGCGACGCGCGGCGCGCTCAACTCGTTCACCCAGGCGCTGGCCAGCGAGCTGGGGCCGGCCGGGGTGCGGGTCAACGCCATCGTGCCGGGGTCGGTCCGCACCCCGGCGTTCGAACGGCGCTTCCTCGGCCCGATGAGCGACGACCAGCGCGCGGACTACGACGACTACGTCCGGCGCTCGTACCCGGCGGGCCGGATCGGGCTTCCGGCCGACGTCGCCGCCGCGGCGCTCTACCTCGTCTCGCCGGCCAGCACCTGGGTCACCGGCAGCATTCTCACCGTCGACGGCGGGTTCGCTGTCCGCTGAGCCCGGTGGACAGCTGAGCCCGGTGGACAAGTGGACAAGTGTCCGCTAGCGTCGAAACAAGCGGACACTTGTCCACATCAATCGCTAGGAGGCTCTTCATGTCGGAGATCGACGGCAAGGTCGTCGCGATTACCGGAGCGAGCGGCGGCATCGGCGAGGCCATCGCGCGCACCCTCGCCGACCGCGGAGCGGCCGTCGTCCTGGGTGCGCGCCGGACGGAACGCCTCGAGAAGGTCGCGGAGGACATCCGCGCCCGGGGTGGCCGCGCGATCGTCTGCATCACCGACGTCACCGTCCGGGAAGACCTCGACCGGCTCGTCGCCCGGGCGGTCGAGGAGTTCGGCCGGCTCGACGTGCTCGTGAGCAACGCCGGCATCAGCAAGATCGGCCCGATGGCGGACCTCGACGTCGACGGCTGGTCCGCGATGATCGACGTCAACCTGCGCGGCGTGCTGCACGGGATCGCCGCGGCGCTGCCGGTGTTCCGGCGCCAGGGCCGCGGGCACCTGGTGACGACGGTGTCGACGTCCGGCCTGAAGATCACGCCCACGATGGCGGTCTACGCCGGCACCAAGAACGCCGTCCGCACGCTGCTGGAAGGCCTCCGGCAGGAGTCGACCGACGGCGTGCTGCGGACCACGGCGGTCTCGCCCGGGTTCGTCCGGACCGATCTCGCGGGCTCGATCGACAACCTCGAGGTGCGGGCGGAGATCCAGCGCGGCATCGACGAGTTCGCCATCGCGCCGGAGGCCGTCGCCCGCGCGGTCGCGTTCGCCATCGAGCAGCCGCACGACGTCGAAATCGGCGAGATCGTCCTCCGCCCGACGGTCCAGGGCTGAGCCCGGGGACGGCCGCCCCGCCCGAAGCGGCCGTCCCGGGAGGTGTCAGTTCAGCGCGCTGACCTGGCGCTGAACCTCGTTGCGCAGCACGGAATGCGCGTCACCGAGCCGCGTGGTGAGGCTGCTGTGCGCGGCGCCCAGCGGACCCGTGACCGGGTGGACGGCGTCTTCGTCCGGCAGCGGCACGCCGGGGCAGGTGGCGCTGCCCGGCCGGGAGTTCCTGGTGAGGAACGTGTTCACCATCCCGTCGACGCACGGGTTGCCGGACAGGGCGTACTGGCCGTGGAACGGCGAGTCGTCCACCGACACCAGCGGGACGCCGGCCGCGCGCGTGGCCGCTTTCGCCTGCTCGTAACCCGTTTGCGGGTCGAACTCGCCCTGGACGACGAGCACGTTCTTCGCGACTTGCGCCGGCAGGTTCGGCAGCGGGTGCTGCGGCGCGTCGGACCAGAACCCGCACGGCTCGCTGAGGCCGTAGAGCCAGCCGTACAACGGGTACTGCGGGCCCTGCCGGTCGCTGAGCCGCTTGTACCAGGCGGCGGACTGCGTCGGCTGGTCACCGCACGCCACGGCGTACCGGGTGCCGGGGACCGCGGTGTAGTCGGGCACGGCGGCCGCGACCTTCGCGACCGTCAGCTGCGCCGCCGGGACGCCGAAAGCGCTGCGGGACACCGCATCCAGCTCGCCGCCCGGAGCCGCGCCGCCGGGCTCCAGGGAGTTCGCGCCGAGGACCAGGACCAGCACGCCGAGGTACCACTGGAACTGGCTGCCGTTGCCGACGAAGATCCGGTCGAACGAGTCGCCGTCCACGCCCTGGGTCTTGTAGAAGGCGCGGATCTGCTCGATCTTCGCCTTCACCTCGGCGACGCTCGTGCCGAGCTGGTCGCCGTAGCGGCGCACGACCCACGGCAGGTAGACGTCGTCGAACTGCCGCTGGTCGATCACCGGGAACGCCTCGAAGTCGGCCTGCAGCCGGCCTTCGAAGTTCACGCTGGAGTCGAGCACGGTCTTGCCGGTGTGCTCCGGGAACAGCGACGCGTACTTCGCGCCGAGCCAGGTCCCGTAGGAGTAGCCGAGGTAGTTCAGCTTCTCGTCGCCCAGCAGCGCGCGGATCAGGTCCATGTCGTGCGCGGTCTGCCACGTCGTGACGTACGGCGTGAGCGCGTTGCTCTGGCACGCCTCGGCGATGGCGCGCGGCGACTGCTGGTGCAGCGCGATGCTCTGCGCCGACCGGTCACGCGCGTCGAGCCCGGCCGGCAGCCGCCCGGTGGGGACCTGGCACTGGAAGCCGTGGTCGTCGCTGCCTTCCCGGCCGGTCCCGCGCGGGTCCATGCCGATCAGGTCGTAGAGCTGGTTCACCGACGGTTCGAGGCCGGCCAGCGCGCCGGCGAGCGAGGTGCCCTGCCCGCCCGGCCCGCCGGGGTTGACGAGGAGCGCGCCGAGCCGCTGCCCGGTGGCCGCGACGCGGCTGATCGACACCTGCAGGTCGACGCCCGCGGCGGGGTTCGCCCAGTCGCGCGGGACGGTGACCATCGCGCACTCCGCCGGTCTGGCGTCGGCGGCGGGCGTGAACGCGCACGCGCCCCAGGTGAGCTGCTGTCCGGTGTAGGGCGCGAGCGGGTCGTCGGCGGCCGCGGCGGGCGTCGCGGCCGCCACGAGGGCCGCGATCGTCACGACCAGTCCGGCTCGGAAACCTGGCATCTGAAGTCCTCCCGAAAGGTGTGGAGGACGCGACCGTGGCACGGTTTCGCCGGGCGGGGATCAACCCGGGGTATCAGATGTGTGCGGTGGAATCGTACTTTCGGCGGCCGCGGTGCCGGCTACCCGAGGTCCCGCAACGCTTCGCGGACCCGGTCCCGGAGCCACCGGTGCGCCTTGTCGTTCTCGTAGCGCTGGTGCCAGGAACCCACCAGCGGCGCCGGGGGTACGGGCATCGGGAGCGGCACGGTCACCAGGCCCAGCGCGTCGATCATCCCCGCGCACATGCGTTCGGGCACGGCCACCACGCACTCGCCGAGCCGCACGACGCTCAGCGCCGACGTGGTGGTCGGGGTCGTCGCGACGACCCGGCGTTCGAGACCGTGCTCGGCCAGCGCGTCGTCCATCGGGTCGTGGAGCCGGCCCCGGCGGGTGATCCGCAGGTGCAACGCCTCGGCGTAGCGGCGCAGGGTCGGTTTTCGCGTGGCGAAGGGGTGATCCGGTGCGACGGCCAGCACCAGGCGGTCCTCGAAGAACAGCTCCGACCGGATCTCGGGGGAGTCCGGCGCCGCGCTGCCGAGCTCCAGATCGACCTGGCCCCGGCGCAGTTCCTGGGTGTCCGCCCGGCCTTCCGCCAGCAGCCGCAGCCGGGCGTTCGGCGCGTCGCGGTGGACCGCGGCGATGAGCCGGGGGCCCAGGGCGGTGGTGATCGCGTCGTGGCAGATCAGCGTGAAGAGCCGGTCGAGCTCGGCGAGGTCGAGCGCACGATCGGGGGCGAGCACGCTTTCGGCCTGCTGCACCAGATCGCGGACCTGCGCCCGGATCTCCAGCGCGTACGGCGTCGGCGTCATCGTCCGGCCCGTGCGGACGAGGATCTGGTCGCCGGTCGTCTTGCGGATCCGGCCGAGCGTCCGGCTCATCGCGGGCGACGACAGGTGCAGGCGATCGGCGGCCGCGGCGACGCTGCCCTCCTCGAGCAGCGCGTCCAGCGCCGTCAGGAGGTTCAGGTCCAGGTACATGCCGCGGATCGTACTGTGGCCGCTCAGACGGGGCGGCGGACCGGGAGGACCCACCAGCGCAGCGCCGCGAACCGGCCGATCCCGCCGGTGGTGCCGATCAGCACGATGGCGAGCCCCTCCAGCAGCGGGACCGGCGATGTGGATTGCGTCTGGGTAAATCAACGAGTGCAAAGCATTCATTTGAAGTCATCGGCATTTCTGCCTACGGTCGGAGACAACAGCTTCTTCCCCTTGGCAGAACAGGAACGTCATGACCACCGAAGAGAACACGATCGAGGACGCCGCAGTGCTCGAAGCCGCCGTCGCCGCCGTGCGGGACGCCGGTCGCCGCCTGCTGGCGCGCTACTCCGAGGACGCTCGTCCCGCGGATCGCGCCGGGCTGCTCGCCGCGGCCGGGGAGAACGAGCGGACCTCGAACGACGAGCTGCGGCGCGCGCTCGCCGCGGCCCGGCCGCAAGCGAAGTGGCTGACCGACGAGCTGGAGACCACCGAGCTGCCGCCGGGTGAGTGGTGGGCCGTGGACGCGGTCGAGGGCAACGTCAACCACGTGCACGGGCTGCCGGAGTGGTGCGTCAGCGCGACCCTGCTCCGCGACGGCGTCCCGGTGCTCGCCGCCGTCTACCAGCCCGTCCCCGACGTCGTGCACAGCGCGGTCCGCGGCGGCGGCGCGTTCGCGAACGGCCGGCGTCTGAGCGTGTCCGCCAAGGCCGAGCTCGGGGCCGCCATCGCCACCACCGGCCAGGCCGAAGCCGGCCAGAGCGACACCTACCGGCGCATCGGCGAGTCGATCACGACGATGCTCGGCGCCGCGCTGCTGGTCCGCGCGACCGTGCCCTCGACGTTCCCGATGCTGCTCGTCGCCGCCGGGCACGCCGACCTCTTCTGGCAGTACCGGCCGACGCTGCCGGGCGTCGCCGCCGGCGCGTTGTTCATCACCGAAGCGGGCGGGACCGTGACCGACCTCGCCGGACAGCCGTGGCGGCCCGGCAGCGCCGACATCCTCGCCAGCGCGCCCGCGCTCCACGCCGCGGCGCTGGCCACTCTGTCCACAGTGAACTGAAGGGAACCACCATGGAACTCACGATTCTCGGCGCCACCGGCGCCACCGGAACCGAACTCGTGCGGCAAGGCTTGGAGCGCGGGCACACCGTCACCGCCGTCGCCCGCGACCCGGACCGGATCACGCTGCCGCCGTCCGGCCGGCTGAAACGCGTCGCGGGCGACGTCCTCGACCCGGACTCCATCGGCCGCGCGCTCAAGGGCGCCCGGACCGTCCTGTCCGGACTGGGGATCACCGGCGCACCCGGCGTGCTGACGGCGGGCGCCCGCGCGGCCGTCGACGCCGGACCCGACTTCGTCGTCTGGCTCGCCGCGTTCGGCACCGGCGACTCGGCTCCGCACGCGGGCGCGTTCACCCGCGGGCTGCTGAAGACGTTCATGCGTAAGGAGCTGGACGACCGCACCACGGCGGACGCGATCGTGCTCCGGGGCGGCGGCACGGTGTTCCACGCGGGGCCGCTGTCCGACGGCGACCTCAGCCCGGCCCGGCGCACGGTGCCGCTGGAGTCCGCGCCGCGGCGGTTCTTCCCCGCGCGCGTCAGCCGCGCCACGGTGGCGGCCGCGATGCTCGACGAGGCCGAACAGCGGCGCTACGGCGGCGGCATCGCCGTCCCGCTGGAGCGGTGAGCGCCGTGGACATCGAACTCTTCGGCTACGACCCCATCGTCGACCGCGCCCCGGTGCGCTGGCCCGGCGACGCCCGCGTGGCGTTCTACGTGGGCCTCAACATCGAGCACTTCTACGTGGACCGCCCGTCGGTCAGCTTCAACGAAGCGACGTCGAAGCTGGTGCCGGACCCGATGAACTACGGGTGGCGCGACTACGGCGCCCGCGTCGGGATCTGGCGGCTGATCGACGTCCTGGACCGGCAGGGGATCCGGGCCAGCGCGCTGCTGAACTCCGACGCGGGCGAGCGGTACCCGCGGATCGTCGAAGCGGGCCGGGACCGCGACTGGGCCTGGCTCGCCCACGGGAAGTCGAACTCGCTCCCGCAGACCGGAATGGCCGAAGACGAAGAACGCGCGTTCCTCACCGGAATCCTCGACAGCATCGAGAAGACGACCGGCCGGCGGCCGCGCGGGTGGCTCTCCCCGGGGCTGACCGAGACGTTCGACACCCCGCGGCTGCTCGCCGAACTCGGCGTCGACTACGTGCTCGACTGGACCAACGACGACCAGCCGTACGCGCTGAACGTCCCCGGCCTGCGGTCCGTGCCGTACACCCTCGAGCTCGCCGACACCCAGCTGTTCCACGTCAAGAGCATGACGGGGCCCGACTACGTCCAGATCGTGCGGGACCAGTTCGACCAGCTCTACGCGGACTCGGCGGCCGGCGGGCGGGTGATGGCGTTGTCGCTGCACCCGTACGTCTCGGGGCAGGCGTTCCGGGTGAAGTACGTCGAGCAGGCGCTGGCGTACATCGTCAACCACCCCGGCGTGTGGGTGACGACCAGCGACGAGGTCGCCGCGCACCGGTAGGGCCGGCCGCGCTGGTCCAGCGGACGGTGGACGCGGGTGCGCCGGGAGTCGTGGTTCGCGTCGACGCCGGTCACGGGCCACCGGTCGAGCTGGCCCGGCAAGCGCCGTGGACCACGGCCGACCACCGGCTGAGGGCCGGTGACGAGCTGCGGGTCGGGTCGAACACCAAGACCATGGTGCTGCAGCTCGTCGGCGAGAAGCGGCTCGGCCTGGCCGATCTCCGGCCGCGGCCGTGGACGGCGGAGCAGCTGCTGGCCGCGGGCACCCGGCACCCCGCGCTGTTCCCGCCGGGCGAGACGTGGTCCTACAGCAACACGAACTACGTCGCGCTGGGGCTCGTGCTGGAGAAGGCCACCGGCAAGACGCTGCCCACGCTGTTCCGGCAGCGGATCATCGAGCCGCTCGGCCTGAAGGACACGTACTACGGCGCCCCGGACCGCCGGCCCGGAACACGACGGGCACACCGACGTCACGGGGATCGATCCGGACTGGGCGGGCGCCGCGGGCGGGGTCGTGTCGACCGCGCGGGACTGGGACCGGTTCCGCACGGCGTTGCTCTTGCCGGCGGACCGGCTGCGGGAGATGACGACGATGATCCCGGTCGACCCGGCGAAGCGCTGGTCACCGGCGCGGTGTGTGCCATATTCGGGAAAGCTAGCCCGTGAGGGCCTGCGTGCCGAGCACGGTGACCAGCGCGAGGCGTTCGGCGTCTTCGGTGCCGGGTTCGGCCGTGTAGAGCATGACGCGCTGGTCGCTGCCGGCCACGGTGAGCGTGTCGCAGTCCAGCGTCACCGGTCCCGCGTGCGGGTGGTCGACGATCTTCCGCGCGGCCTCGTGGTGACCGACCGCGCCGGAGTCCCACAGCTCGCCGAACCGGTCGCTGTGCGCGCGCAGCTCGGCGACCAGTCGCCGCAGGCCGCGGTCGGCGGGGTAGCGGCCGGCGGCGGCCCGCAGGTCGGCGACCAGCATGGCTTCCATCGCCCGCTGCGACTCCGGCGTGTGCCGGACCCGGGTGCCGGGGCCGATCAGGTTGCGCCACACGGCGTTGCGCTCGTGTCCACGCCACCCGGACGGGTCACCCAGCAGCGCCGCGTACGGCGGGTTCGCGACCAGGAGCGTCCAGGCCGCGTCGTAGACGGCGACGGGTGTCCCGGTGAGCCGGTCCAGCAGGCGCTGGACGCTCGGGGTGAGGTACGCGGGCACGGTGTCGGGGCCGGGCGGCGTGAGCCCGGCCAGGTGGAACAGGTGCTCGCGCTCGGGCCGCGACAGCCGCAGCGCCCGGGCCAGGGTCTCGACGACCTGGGCGGACGGGTGCGACGCGCGGCCCTGCTCGAGCCGCGTGACGTAGTCGGCGGAGATCCCGGCCAGCAGGGCCAGCTCCTCCCGCCGCAGGCCGGCCGCGCGCCGGTGGCCGCCGGCGGGCAGCCCGGCGGTGTCCGGCGCGACCCGGTCACGCCAGCGCCGCACCGCCTGCCCGAATTCCGCGTTCGCCATGAGGTCCAGTGTGCGCCGCCGGCGTCGGATGTGCCTGGTACCAGCGGTCCCAGGAAGACCCGACGACTGGTGGCCGGGGCCGGCCGGGGCGAGCGTGGATCCCATGACACTCACCGAATCCCCGGTCTGGTTCATCACCGGCTGCTCCACCGGCCTCGGCCGCGCGCTCGCCACCCACGTCCTCGAACGTGGGTGGCGAGCGGCGGTCACCGCCCGCGACCCGCGGACCGTCGCGGACCTCGTCGGCCGCCACGGCGATCGCGCGATCGCCCTCACCCTCGACGTCACCGATCCCTCGCAAGTCACCGCCGCGGTCACGCGGGCCGAGGAGACGTTCGGCCGGATCGACGTCCTGGTCAACAACGCCGGTTACGGCTACCTCGCCGCCGTCGAGGAAGGCGACGACGCCGAGGTGCGCGCGCTGTTCGACACCAACGTCTTCGGGCTCGCCGACGTGACCAAGGCGGTGCTCCCGGGCATGCGCGCCCGGCGCTCCGGCCACGTCGTCAACGTCTCGTCCCTCGGCGGCCTGGCCGGTTTCGGGGCCACGGGCTACTACCACGCGACGAAGTTCGCCGTGGAAGGCTTGTCGGAGTCCCTGGCCGCCGAGGTGGCGCCGCTGGGCATCGGCGTGACCATCGTCGAGCCCGGCGCGTTCCGCACGAACTGGTCCGGGCCGTCGATGAAGCAGTCCGCGATCCGCATCGACGACTACGCCGAGACGGCCGGCAAACGCCGTGAAGCGACGTTGGCGACATACGGCAGCCAGCCCGGCGACCCGGCCCGTGCCGCGGAGGCGATCGTCGCCGCGCTGGCGGCCGACGAGCCGCCGTTGCGGCTGCTCCTCGGCACGGCCGCCCTGAAGGTGGCGCGCGGCAAGATCGAGGCGCTGCGGCGAGACTTCGCGCAGTGGGAAGACGTCAGCCGGAGTACGGAGCTTTAAATGTCCTTTGTGGACTCGACGATCGCCCGGGCGACCACGTCGGGCTGTGAGAGCGGAACCGCGTGGGACGCGTCGACCTCGGTGATCGTCGAGCCCGCGCGTTCGGCCATCCACCGCTGGGCCTCCGTCGGGATCGATCGGTCCGCCGTCGCGATCACGGCCCAGGACGGCAGCGTCCGCCACGTCGCGGTCTGGTCGAAGGTCTGCGAGAGCGCCGTCGGGTCGAATGGGCGCTGGGCGGCGGCCAGCACCCGCGCCTCGGCCGGCTCGACGTCGGCGGCGTAGGCCGGGGCGAACATCGCCGGCCGCAGGTAGGCCTCCTGACCGCCCGGGTAGTCGCGGAAGAGCAGGTTGTCGGGGCCGAGGAGGCTGCCGGGGAACTTGCCGTTCAGCTCGCCGGCCGTCTCGCCGGCGTCCTGCTGGAACGCGGCGACGAACACGAGTGCCCGCACCGCCGGGGTGAGCGCGTCCGGCGCGGAGATGACGGAGCCGGCGTAGGAGTGGCCGGCGACGACCAGCGGGCCGGGCAGCGTGTCGAGGAACCGGCGCAGGTAGGCGATGTCGCCGTCCAGGGAACGCAGGGGCAGGGCCGGCGCGATGACCTGGTGGCCGTCGGCCTGCAGGGTCGCGGAGACGTGGCGCCACACCGAGGCGTCGGTCAGGGCGCCGTGGACGAGAACGATGGTCTTGGTGGTCATGGCGAAAGTCTGGGCTGTTGAGTCCCCGCCGAGAAGTGGCAGCACTGCCTACAAGCGCTACGATCCTGCCATGACCCGTCACCGGATGGTCGTCGTCCTGCTCGACGAAGTGCTCCCGCTGGACTACGCGATCCCGTTGCACGTCTTCGCGCGGGAGGCGCCGGAGGCCTACGACGTCGTGACCGCGTCGGTCGTCGGCCGCCCGGTGCCGGTCGCGGGCGGGACGTCCGTGGTCCCCGACGGCGGCCTCGACCTGCTGCGCAAGGCGGCCACGGTGATCGTGCCCGGCTACGCGGGCGCCGCCGAGCGGGAGCTGCCCGGGGCGGTGGTGCGGGCCGTCGCCGCCGCGCACCGGCGGGGCGCCCGGATGATCTCGATCTGCTCGGGCGCGTTCGCGCTGGCGGCGGCCGGTGTCCTGGACGGCCTGACCGTGACGACGCACTGGTCGCTCTGCGACGAGCTGGCGGCCCGGTTCCCGGCTGTGACGGTGGACGGGTCGCTGCTCGTCGCCGAGACCGGGACGGTGCTCACGTCCGGCGGCGTGACGGCCGGCGTCGACCTGTGCCTGCACGTCCTGCACCGCGACCTCGGCGCCACGGCGGCGCGGCACGTCTCGCGCCGCATCGTGATGGCCCCGCGATCGGCGGCCGGCCAGCAGCAGTTCGTCGAGAAGAAGGTGGTGCCACCCGGCGACGACGTCATCGCGCGGGCCCAGCAGTGGCTGCTCACGGCGTTGGGGGAGAACCTGTCCGTGCGGGACATGGCCGAGCGGGCGCGCATGTCGGAGCGCACGTTCCACCGCCGGTTCCGCGAGCGGACGGGCCTGCCGCCGCTGTCGTGGCTGCGCGAGCAGCGGATCGCGCGGGCGAAGGAGCTGCTGGAGAACTCGGACCGGCCGATCGAGGAGATCGCCCGGGCCGTCGGCTTGGGCACGGCGGCCAACCTGCGAGCACAGTTCCGCCGCGCGACGAACGTGTCACCACGGGAGCACCGGCGGTTGTTCGCGTTCGGTCAGGCGGGCTGAAAGCGGTCAGTGGCTGGGTACCGGCTGGTGCGTTCGGTATCGCGAAGCACTGCTGTTGTTCGACTTCGCGGTCGTGAGTGTTTAGGGCGGTTCTAACCGCCCTAAACACTCACGACCAGCCGCGGCAGAGGACTGGAGAGTGGGAGCGGCGTACCTCTTCGCCTACGTTCCGGTTCTGATCGTCAACCTGCTGCCCTTGCCGGGGCGTTCACCCGACCTGGTGTGGCGAAACTTCACGCGTTCGGGCAGGCGAGGTGAAAGCGGTCCAACCCGAGCACCCGGAAGTGGACCAGTCGTCGCGTGATCGCCGGGCTTAGCGTGGGCACCATGACTGGTGCACCACCGCGGACGAACTCCGTGCTCACGATGCTCGCCTCGCAGGCTCCGTCCATTCCGGACGGTGCGCACGTGATGACCGCCACGATCGAGCTGCCGCCGGGGGACGCGGGGACGCCGCCGCACCGGCACTCCGGGCCCGTTTTCGGGTACATGCTCGAAGGCGAGATGGTCTTCGAACTCGAAGGCGAGCCCGAACGCGTCATCAAGGCGGGTGAAGCGTTCTGGGAACCCGGCGGCGACGTGATCCACTACCAGGCGGCGAACCACCTCGCCGACCGGTGGAGCCGGTTCGTCGTGGTGATGCTCTGCGCGCCCGGCCAGGAGATGCTGACGTTCGTCAGCGCCGAAGAGCTGGCCGGAAGGGGGCGGTGATGCGGATCTTCCTCGCCGGGGCGTCCGGCGCCGTCGGCCGCCGGGTGGTTCCCGCGCTGGTCGCCCGGGGGCACGACGTCGTCGGCCTGACGCGGCAGTCCGCCGCCCAGGTCGAAGCGCTGGGCGCGACCGCCGTCGTCGGTGATGTGTACGACGCCGCCGGGCTCGCCTCCCTGGTCCGCGCCGCCCGGCCCGACGTCGTGATGCACCAGCTCACCGACCTCGGCGCGGGGGATCGCGCGGCCAACGCGAAGGTGCGCACGGCCGGCACGCGCAACCTCGTCGACGCGGCGCTCGCGGCGGGCGTCCGGCGGATCGTCGCCCAGAGCATCTCGTGGGCCTGCGAACCGGGCACCGGGCCCGCGACCGAGGACACGCCGCTCGACCTCGGCGCCGCGCCCGAACGGCGTGGCACGGTCGACGGCGTCGCGTCGCTGGAGGCCGCCGTCGCCGAGCTGCCCGAGTGGGTCGTGCTGCGCTACGGCACGCTGCACGGCCCGGGCACCTGGTACGAACCCGGTGCGCTGATGGCACAGCTCGCCCAGGCCGGAAACCTGCCCGCCACCGGGGATGTCTCCAGTTTCGTCCACGTCGACGACGCCGCCACGGCCGCCGTCGCGGCGCTGGACTGGCCGTCGGGCGCGGTCAACGTCTGCGACGACGAGCCCGCGGCGGGCCACGACTGGGTGCCCGTCTTCTGTGCCGGCGTCGGCGCGCCGGAACCCCGGCGCGTGGACGGCGAACGCGCCGGGTGGGCCCGCGGGGCCGCCAACGGCCGCGCGCGGAAGCTGGGCTGGGAAGCTGGAACGTCCTGGCGGGCCGGGTTCACCAGGGCTTGATCGCGGCGTCGGCGAGCAGCTCGGTCAGGGCGTCCAAGGCCGGCCGCCACGCGTGCTGCGGCGGCGTCGCGTACCCGATGATCAGCCCGGCCTCGGGACGGCCGGCGGAATGCCAGTAGCCGGCGGCGTTGATCCCCTGCAGCCGCAGGCCCGCCGCGAGACCGGCGTCGATCACGCGCTTCTCCTCCTGCCGGGACGCGAGCGGCAGGAGCGCGTGGAGCCCGGCGGGGATGCCGTCCAACGGGGCGAGGCGGGCGGCCAGCTCGGTCCGCCGTTTCCGGTAGACCTGGCGGGCGCGGCGGACGTGCCGGTCGTAGTCGCCGCGGTCGAGCAGGTCGGCGATCGCGAGCTGGGCGGGTGTGCCGACCGTGGCGCCGGTGGCGGCGACGGCGTCGAGCACCGGGATGCGGAGCCGTCCGGGCACGACCAGCCAGCCGATCCGCAGCCCGGGCGCGAGCGTTTTGCTGGTGCTGCCGGCGAAGACGACGTGGTCCGGCGCCTGGGCCTGCAGGGCGCCGACGGGGTTCTGGTCGTACCGGAACTCGCCGTCGTAGTCGTCCTCGACGACGATCCCGTCGTGCTCGCGCGCCCACGCGAGGAACGCGGCCCGCCGGTCCGGGCTCAGCACCACGCCGCGCGGGTGCTGGTGGGCGGGCGTCAGCAAGGCGGCGCCCGCGTCTCCGGGGAGGGCGGCGCCTTCCGCGTCGACGGCCAGGGGAGTGGTCGCCAGCCCGGCCGCGTGGATCACGGACCGGTGGTGGGCGAGCCCGGGGTCCTCGGTGCCGATCGTGCGGACGCCGGTGTCGCGCAGGGCGCGGGCCAGCACCGCCAGCCCGTGCGTGAAGCCACTGGTGATCACGACGGCCCCGGCGTCGACGCGCACGCCCCGGGCGCGGGCGAGGTAGGTCGCGACGGCTTCGCGCAGGCCCTTCAGCCCGGCGAGATCGCTGTAGTCCATGCTCTCGCGGCTCGCCGCGGCGAGCGTCCGCCGGACGCTGGCGGCCCAGAGGGCGCGCGGGAACAGGCCGAGATCCGGCCGGCCGGGACGCAGGTCGAAACCGGCCCGCGACGGTGTCTCCGGCGCGGGTTTCCCGGGCGGCCGGGTGTCGGCGACGCGGGTGCCGGAGCCGGTCGCGCTGACGAGCCGCCCTTCGGCCACGAGCTGCGCGTACGCCTCGACGACGGTGCCCCGCGCGACCCCGAGGTCCTGGGCGAGACTGCGCGAGCCGGGCAGCTTGGTCCCGGCGGGCAGCCGCCCGGAGGAAACGGCATCCCGCAGCGCGGCTTCGAGGGCCCGGCGCCCGGTCCCGACGTCGAGGTGCAGGTCGACGCCGAGCACGCGCTTTCCCACGTCCGCACCGCCCTTTCCCCGCCGTCGAAGACCATTGTCGCCCGGCGTCGTCACCGCGGCCGCGCCGGCCGGCTACGCGCGGCGGACCACCACTGCCGGCAAGACCGCGCAGCCCGGCAACGTGAACTACCTCCGGCAGATCACTCGAAGAACTTGAGGCTCCAGCCGGTGTCGGTGGTCGCGCCCGGGACGTTGGCCCGGCGGTAGGTCGTCGAGCCCCACCAGCAGAACGTGCCCGAGTACCAGTAGCGGTTCGCCCACGAGTACGGCGTGCCCTTGGCCACGGCGTGGTACATCAGCGGGAACTTCGGCCCGGCGGGCGGGCTCGTCGCGATGTCGCCGTTCAGCAGGACGAAGCTGTGGCTGCCCGGCCCGTCGACGTGCAGGGTCGGGTCCCAGCCGGCCATCATCGTCTCGCGGTGGGAGCCGAACAGGCAGCCGTTCGACTTGTACCAGTCCCAGACGTAGGCCGGGTCGCCGCCGGCGCGCAGCCGGACCTCGCCGAGGCAGTACTGGTCGCTCCAGCTGCCGTTGGTGGAGTAGACGATGTGCAGCTGCCCGTTCGGGTCCTTGATCGCCGTGGGCGCTTCGTTGATGAAGGGGTTGCCCACCACGCGTTCCCAGCTCTCGCGCGGCTGCGAGATGACGTACCGCGCGCCGGTCGGCGTCGTCGGGCCGCTCATCCGGGCCAGGTAGAGGTTCTGCTCGACGTTCGTGTCGCCCGCCCAGCCCGACCAGACGAACCAGCGTTGCCCGCCGAAGGTGAACAGCGTGCCGTCGATGGCCCACTTGCCGTCGGGCAGCGCGAGCTGCGTCTCGGCGGTGTACCCGCTGTCGGCGACGGCGGAGCTGATGACGTACATCCGGTGCGCGTTGCCGGTCCCGGCCGAGAAGTAGATGTAGAACCGGCCGCCGTCGATGACGATCTCGGGCGCCCACACCTCGCCGCGGCCCCGGGTGTCGGACCAGACCTGCCGGGCGGGCGCGCTCGCCGCGGCGTCGGGGGAGGAGCCGGCCCGGACGGCGATCCCGCCACCGGTGGACTGCGCGGCGAAGTAGGTGGAGCCGACGCGCAGCACGCTCGGATCGGCGGCCCGCAGCCCGGTCTGCCCGGCGTCGGCACTCGACGTCGGAACCAGGCAGGCGACGGCCAGGAGCAAGAGGACGGCGATCCGTTTCATGGCCACATCCCGGGGTCAGCACGGAAGTTCCCATGCTCGCGCGCCGCTGGCACCCGCCGGTAGGGCCGGGAGATCTTGCTCGGTTCAGCCGGGCCGAAATTGGTCTGTTCCAGTGACCGCCAGGCGCTAGGGCGTGGCCTGCAGCCGTTCGAGCACGTCCTGCACGATCCGGCGCGCGGGCTGGATGAGGACGGCGGGGACGACGAACACCGCCACCCACATCACCGTGCCCACGGCGTTGGAGACGTCGACCGCGTGCGCGATCCCGCTGTCCGGTGCGGCGTAAAGGATGTACGCCCGGATCACGCCGGCGCCCACCATAAGCGCGCCGAGCGTGGCCGTGAGCAGCCGCTGCCACCGGCGGTAACGCGGCTCTTCCGTCCACGCGAGTTCGAACGCCTTCTCCCGTTTCGGGTCGCCGAAGCTCGCCATCGACGCCGCCGTCGTGTGCGCGAGCGGCCGGCGCCGGACGAGCGTGACGAGGCAGAACACGCCCCCGACCAGGATGTAAGCCACTTCGCGCAGGGCCGCGACGCGTGGGCTCTGCGTCGCCAGGGACACCGTGATCGTCACCGCCAGCTCGGTGAGCACCAGGAGCCCCATCAGGTCGATGCGCCGCCGGCGGATCGTGACCGCCACCGCGACGGCGCCGACCGCGATGGCCGGGATCACGAGCGACCGGAAGACGTCGAGGCCGAAAGCGCGCAAGAGGTAGTAGAGGCCGAATGAAAGCGCAATCTCGAGCAGGGTGGTCAGCAGGCCGGGCTTGGGTGTCATGATCGCTCCTTATCGCGGGACGAAGTAGGCGTCCCAGGCGAGCGTCCCGGCGGCGAGGTCGGCGGACACCCCGCGCACCCACGCCAGCTCGGCCTCGGTGACCGCGCGGGTGTACTCGTGTTCGAGCAGGTGCACCCGGGGGACGTGGTGCTCGATGGACGCGGTCAGCACCGCCTGCGTCGCGGTCAGGCGACGCTCGAGTTCCGCGGCCCGCAGGTCCAGCTGCGTCCGCACGTCGCCGGAGTCGAGCAGGTGGAGGAACGACACGACGGCCGGGAACAGCGGGAACTCCGCGGCCGGCGTGGCGACGGTCTCCCGCAGGCCCGCCAGCAACGTCTCGCGGCCGGCTGCGGTCAGGGCGTAGACCGTGCGCTCCGGATGACGCGTGTCGCGCTCGACCGCGTGGACCTCGACCAGGGCGTCGCGCACCAAGCGATCGAGGGCGGCGTGGAGGCCGGAGCGGTTGCGGACGTTGACGACCAGGTCGACGCCGCGTTCCTTGACCAGCTGCTGCATCCGGTACGCGTGCATCGGTTCCTCGGCCAGCAGGGCCAAGACCGCGACAGCGATCGGGGAGAGGTGTCCGCGTGGTGCCATAGTACGTACTGTACTAGAACGTGCTGGACTACGCGAACTGCGAGAAGGGCCGGGCGCCTGTCAGCGCCCGGCCCTCGTCAGTTCACTTCGCGGAGCGGATGGCGCGCCGGCGGGTCCACAGCAGCAGGGAACCGCCCGCGGCCAGGAGCGCGAGGCCCCAGTAGACGCCCGTCAGGCTGACGCCGGTCGAGGCGAGGTTGTCCGGCCGGAACGCGACGTCCGGGACCAGGTCGGTCCCCGCGCCGCCGGGAGCGCCCGGCCCGCCCGGGTTGCCGGCCGGCGGGAGTGTCGCGCAGCTCGCGGCCAGCGTGACCGTCGGCTCGTCGAGCGCGTCGCCGGCCTGGTAGAAGCCCGCGAAGGCGTCCGAGCTGGTCAGGGCCGCCTTGATCGCCGACACCGTCAGCGTGCCCGCGCCTGGCGTCGTCGTGGCCGTGGCCAGGTCGAGGTTCGCCAGCGCCACGCCCGGCTTGCTCACCGGCGGCGACGGCGCTCCGGCGGTCGTCCGCAGTTCGACGTCCGCGGAGAGCGTGCCCTTGCCCTGGGCGACCGTGACCTTCGGGTTGGCCAGGACCAGCGTGAAGAAGTGCGCGGGGTAGCTGAACGCGACCTGGCCGCCGAACCGGGCGGTGAACTCGCCCGCCGCGGTGTACTGGCCGCTGCCGAGCGGGAAGCGGTACGCGCCGGTCGGGATCGCCTTCCCGGCCACCTCGTCCACGTTCGTGACCTCCGCGCCCTCGGTCGCGGTGATCGTGGTGCCGGTGCCGCCGCCGACGTAGCTCCGGAAGCTCTTCTTGAAGCCCCACAACAGGTTTCCCCGCGTGAGCGCGCCGGGGGAGAGCGCGCAGGTCGACGGCGGCGGCGTCGTCGAGGAAGGCGGCGGGGTGGTCGTCGGCGGCGTCGTGGCCGGGGGCTCGGTGCCGCCGATCTTGCCGGGGAAGACGAGCTTGCCCGCGTCGAGGTCCGCCGCGGCCGGGTAGAACCCGGCGAACGCGCCCGCGCCCGCTTCGGTGAGCGTGGCCGAGGCGATGTCGGCGACGACGTTGTCACCCTCCTGCCGCGGCGCCGCCGTGAACTTCAGGTCCGCGAAGTCCACTTCGGACGGCGCCCGCACCTGCTCGGGCGCGGCCTTGGTGCCGTAGAAGGAGTAGCCGACGGTCGCGCTCAGCTTGCCGGTGCCGTCACCGGCGAAGGTGACCTTCGGGTTGGACAGCTCGAAGTTCCAGATCAGGTGCGGTTCCAGTACGAAGGTGACGCGCCCGCCGAAGGCGACCGAGCCCTTGCCGGTCTTCCCGTCGAACGTCGACGGGCCCGCCGGCCAGCGGTAGGGCGACGGCGTGGCCGTGGCGCCCCGGTCGGCTGTCGCCGTGCCGCCGAACCGCTCGATGTAGGAGCGCCAGGTCTGCTTGAGGCCCCAGTCCAGGCCGGTCGTGGCCGCGGGCGGCGGGTCGCCGGCGCCGGTGAACTTCAGCGCGGTCGTGCTGTCCCAGGTCAGGTCCGGGGTGTCCCAGCCGAACACGTAGACGCTGAACGGCTGCGACGCGGCGTTGTAGGTGGTGCCGGCCGAGGTGTACTCGGCCTTGACCGGGACGGTCAGCTCCCAGCTGCCGTCGGCGTTCAGCGGGATCTGGACGCCGACCGCGTCCTTCTTGACCAGCTTGCTGACCTGGAACCCGGTCGCGGTGCGGGCGCGGACGTCGTCCTTCGCGGGGCCGACGCGGACGCCGAACCCCTTGCCGTCGTTGGCGTCCGGGGCGAACCCGGTGCCCTTGACGGTGATCGACGTGCCCGCGGGGTCCAGCCCGGTGGCCGGGGTGACGGTGACGGCGGGGGTCGTCGCGGCCGAGGCCGGGGGCGCGCCGACGGCGCCGAGCACCGCCGCGGCCACCGCGACGGCAGCCCATCTTCGCAGGTTCACGAATCGGTTCCTTCCTGATCGGGGGAGCTCCCGCGGCGACGCCGCAGGAGGGGCGGGACGGTGAGCGCGGCCGCCGTCACCAGCAGGGCGACGGCGGACACCACCCACCACAGCGCGCCGCGTGACGCCGGGGCTTCGGCGGCCGCGGGCTGCGGAGTCGGGGTCGGATCCGGGCTCGGCGACGGCGCCGGGGCCGTCGAAGGCGACGCGACTGTCGGTGTTGGACTGTCGCTTGTGGACGGCGTGACCGTCGTGGCCGGCGCCGGAGCGGGCGGTGCCGCGGCCTTCGTCGGGACGGCGAAGCTGACCGGTGTGAACGTCTCGTTGTTCGCGTTGACCACGCCGTGCGCGCCGACCGTGATCAGTCCACAGCGGACAGTGAGGCAGTCGACGTCGACGACCCGGCCGTCGCGGTCGGTCGCGCGGAACCGGGCGCCGGGCACGACGAGCTGCGTGCTCCACGAGCCGTCGGCCGACAGCTGTCCGCCGTTGGCCGACGACGCCGTGTCGCTGCCGGGGAACGCGACGAACCGCTGGAAACCGCGGTTGTCCTTGCTCTCCTTGTCGGGCACGTACCGGTAGGTCGCGCCCGCGGCGCCGCCCTTGCTGGGCTGCCACGCGCCGCCGGCGACCCAGCCGAACAGCACGTAGATCCCGCCGTACCCCTTCGGCACGGACTGGAACCCGCTGCCGCGGACGGTCAGCGTGGTCGCGTAGTCCGGGTCGGCGGCGGCCGGCGACACCTGGACGCGCGCCCCGGCGGCCTGCGCCGGGAACGCCGTCGTCAGGAGCAGCCCGGTCACCAGCACACTCGCAGCGGATCTGCGCATCAACTCTCCTTCGCCGATCGGTAAGGCAGGACAACGGGCTTTCCGGTCCTGGGGTGCGGGAACACCTCGACGCGATGGCCGTAGACGTCGCTCAGCACGGCCTCGGTGAGCACGTCGGCCGGCGGCCCGAGCGCGACGAGCGAGCCGCCACGCAGCAGCGCGACGCGGTCGGCGTGCGCCGCTGCGAGCCCGAGGTCGTGCAGCACGACGAGCACGGCGTCCCCCTCGCTCGCGCGCCGCGCGGCCAGCGTCAGCACCTGTTCGGTGTGGCGCAGGTCGAGGGCCGCGGTCGGCTCGTCGAGCAGCAGCAGGCCGGCGTGCTGCGCGAGGACGCGGGAAAGCGCCGCGCGTGCCTGTTCGCCGCCGGACAACGTCGTGAACCGGCGGTCGGCGAAGCCGGCGAGATCGGTCGCCGCGAGCGCGGCGTCGACAGCGGTGTCGTCGTCGGCCTCGGCCGGGGTGCGCCGCCACGGCGCCCGGCCCATCCGCACGACCTCGGCCACGGTGAAGGGGAAGCTCACGGTGTGCTGCTGCGGCAGGACCGCCCGGCGCCGCGCGAGTTCCGGCAGCGACCAGGACGTCAGGTCGGCGCCGGCGATCCGGACGGTGCCCGCGTCCGGCGTCAGGTCGCCGGCCAGCAGGGCCAGCGCCGTCGACTTGCCCGCGCCGTTCGGCCCGGCCAGTGCCAGGACTTCGCCGGGCCGGACGTCGAGGGAGACGTCCCGCACCAGGGGTTTGCCGTCGATCGTGTAGGTGACGCCGACGAGTTCGGCCGCGGCTCTCACGCCCAGCCTCCCGCCCGGCGCCGGGTCCGCAGCAGCAGCCAGAAGAAGAACGGCCCGCCGACCAGCGCGGTGAGGATGCCGATCGGCAGGTCGGCGTAGTCGAACAGGGTGCGCGCAGCGAGATCGGCGACGCCGAGCAGGAACGCGCCGGCCAGCAGCGACGCCGGGACCAGCACACGGTGCCCGGGCCCGGTGACCATCCGCACGCCGTGCGGCACGATCAGCCCGACGAAGCCGATGATCCCGGAGTAGGACACGGCCGCCGAGACCATCAGCGCCACCACGACGATCCCGGTCGTGCGCAGCACTTCGACGTTCACGCCGAGGTGCCGGGCCGGGCGCTCGCCGAGCGCGAGCAGGTCGAGCCGGCGCGCGAGCATCAGGGACACGACGACGCCGACGGCCATCAGCGGCAGCACCGACCAGACGTACGGCCAGCGCGCCGAGGCCAGCGAACCCAGCTGCCAGAACACGATCTGCTCGCGCGCGGCCTGGTCGCCGGAGAACATCAGGAACGCGATCACCGCGCTCGCCACGGCGTTGACCGCGACGCCGGTGAGGATGAGCGTCACCACCTCCGACCGGCCGCGCGAGCGCGAAAGGCCGTAGACGGCCAGCGTTGTCAGCAAGCCGCCGGCGAACCCCAGCGCGGGCGTGGTGAAGGCGCCGAGGAACACCCAGCCGGCCACAATGGACAGACTGGCGCCGACCGCGGCCCCGGCGGAAACACCGACGACGGCGGGCTCGGCCAGCGGGTTCCCGAACAGGCCCTGCATCAGGGCCCCTGACACGCCGAGCACGCCACCGACCAGCAACGCCAGCACCACGCGGGGAAAGCGGACCTGCCAGAGCGTCCCTTCGGCGAACGGATCGGCCAGGCCCGGCCCGACCCCGAACCGATGCAGCAGCGACGCGACGACGTCGGACAGCGGGATGGCGAACTGGCCGGTGCCCGCGGACACGCACGCCACGACCACGGTCGCGACGCCGAGCCCGGCGAACAAAGCGGTGACGCGGACCGGACGGCTCATCCGGCCGACCCCGGCGCGTAGAGGGCGCGGGCCAGCGCGTCGAGCACGCCCGGCGTCTGCGGCCCGAAGCCGAGGATCTGGCTGTCGGCCATGTCGACGAACCGGCGGTGCAGCCCGGCCGGCGTCTGTGCGACGCCCGGAACCCGCAGCAGGCCATCGGGTCCGCCGACCGACTCGAGGCCCTTCGTCATGACGAGGATCACGTCCGGCCGGGCCTTGATCAGCGCTTCCGGGTTCACCGGGCGCATTCCCTCGACGCCGGCCTCGCTCGCGACGTCGACCGCGCCGAGCGCCGTGATCAGCGAGTCGGCGCCGGACCCGCGGCCGAACAGGTAATACACGCCGGCCTGGCCGCGCAGGTAAAGGAAGACTGTGCGTAGCTTCCGCGCCGGGTCGGCGGGGGCCAGCCGGGTGATTTCGGTGCGCTTGGCGGTGATGTCGCCGGTCAGCCGGTCCGCGAGGCGTTGTCCCGCTTCGGGGACGCCGAGCGCGGCGGCGGCGTCGTGGACGAGCGCGCCGACGTTGTCGAGCGAGCGCCGGGAATCCAGGACGACCACGGGAATCCCGGAGTCGCGCAGCTGCAGGACCGCGTCCCACGGGCCGAGCGTGGTGTCGGTCAGCACCACGGACGGGCGCAGCGCGAGGATCGCTTCGGCGTTGAGCTGGTGGCCGTTGCGGGTGACCAGCGGAAGTTTCCGCGCGGCGGGGAAGCCGGTCGAGACGTCGCGGCCGACGACGTGACTGCCCAGGCCGAGGCCGAACACCGTCGCGGCGAGCGTGCCGGCCATGTCGAAAGCCAGGATGCGGCGGGTGTCCGAGACGGTCACCTTCGTGCCCTGGTGGTCGGTGACGGTGACCGGCAGGTGCTGCGCGGGCGGCTCGGCGCCGATGTCCGGCTGGGCGAGGACGGCGGTGCTGGGGCCGGTCCGGGCCTTCGGATCGGGCAACGGCGTCAGCGCGGCGAGTGGTGCGACGGGCCCGCCTGCCGGGGCGGAAGTCGTTGGTGGCACGGAACATCCGGTCACCACGGCGAGCGTGACGGCAGCGAGGAGCAGCCCCCTTGACAACATTAGGTAAGCCTAACCATATTACTCGATGGATAGGTAAGGCTTACCTAATCCTGTTACGTCGTCGTGATCGAAGGGACGATCCCCGCATGTCGAAGAGATCCACCGCGCTCCGCGCCGCTCTGGTCACCGCCACCGTCGCGGCGGCCGCCACCGCGCTCGCCGCACCCGCGTCCGCCGCCGGCGGCTCGGCCACCCACAACGGCTTCACGCTCACCGCGTCCAACGCCACCGGCCTCGCCGCCGCGGGCGAGACGGTCACGGTGACGGGCAGCGGCTTCAGCGCGCTGAACGGCTACTACGTCGCGCTGTGCGCGGTGCCCGAGGACTACAGCTACGGCGTGAAGCCCAGCCCCTGCGCGGGCGGCGACGGCCAGGGCGGCACCGGCGTCGGCCCGTCCGCGTGGGTGACGAACTCACCGGGCGGCACGTCGACGATCGCGGCCAACGGCACGTTCACCACGCGGATCCGCGTAGCCCGGGCCGGCACCGGCTTGGACTGCGGCGACCCGTCGGTGACGTGCGCGATCGTCTCCCGCCGTGACCACGTGTCGGCCAACGACCGCACGGCGGACGTGTTCATCCCGGTCACCTTCTCCTGATCGGAGCCGCGTCGCTCCGGTGCGCACCGGAGCGACGCGGTCCGGACGTACGCGGGGTCGGTCACCTTTCGAGAATTCGGGGGATGCTTCATCCCGGACATCGGGCATTCGCGAGACATTCGCACCGGCCGAATAACGGACTCGTTCCAATCGGGCCGGGAACCCGGATTCGGATCGGGCCATACGCTCATCACACTGCCCGCGGAATAATTGACCACACTCCCTGTCAGCGGTGAGGTCACGCGACCCGAATCCAGGTGTCCTGGCCGGGCGGCTGCTGTTCGCGGTGCAGCTCTTCGCAAAGCTGCACCCCCGCCACGGCTCGGTACTGGCCCTCCTGGAGAAGGACGGCGTGCGGGCGACGGAGCTGTCCCGCCTGTCGTCCACGCTGACCGGAGCTGGGGCTGCTGCTGTAGCAGCGGTGGAATCGTGCGTGCCCGCCGAGCTTGGGCCGCTGTTGCGCCGCTGTGCTGCAGGTCCTGACCGGGACCGAGTGGCCGGTGCCCCCGGCGGCGCTGCGCGCTGACCAGGCCTGGGCTGCTGTTGTACCAGCGGAATCGCAGGTACCGACGGCGTCGCGTGGCCGCCGCATCGGTGGAACCGCGCGTGCTGAGCGGGACCGTTTGGCCGGTGCATCAGCGGAATCGCAGGTACCGACGGCGCCGAGCGGCCGCTGCATCGGTGGAACCGCGCGTGCTGACCGGGACCAGTTGGACGGGCCCGAGTAGTCGGCGCAGTAGTGAAACCCGCACGAAGCTGACCGGGTCTGGGCAGTCGTCTGGGCAGCGGAGCCGCAGGGACCGGCGGCCGCCGTCGCAGCAGAATCGCAAGGGGCTGACCGGCACCGAGCTGTGCCGCAGCGGCGGAGCCGTAGCGCTGACCGGGACCGGGCAGCCCTCGCACCGGTGAGCCGCACGTGTTGACCAGGCTCCAGCCGCCGCTGAGCCAAGGGAACCGCGCGTCGACCCCGAAGCCGAGCTGCCGCTGTGCCAGGGGAACCGCAAGTACTTGACCAGGACCGAGCAAGCGCCCGCGAGCCCTGACCAGTGCCACACGGCAGCCCGGCCGAGATGCGGACAGCGGCCCGTTTTCAACCAGCCGCCTGCGGTGCTCGGGCCTGTCTGCGATGCCCATGCCCGGTCGGCCGCGATGCCCAAAGCCCGGCCAACGATGCCGGGACTCGGCTGGAGGCCCGGACACAGCCGATGCCCAGCCCCGGCCGTAGGCCCAGCCCCCGCCTCGATACCCAGGCCCAGCCACAATGCCGGGACCCTGCCGGACGCCAGGCCCAACCGGATGCCCGGACCCGGCCGCGATGCCAGACTCGGCCACGATGCCGGGGCCTGGCCGGATTCCCAGGCCCAGCCGTCCGCGATGCCAGACCCTGCCGCGGACGCCCGGACCCGAACAACCCCCCGGACATGCGGAAGGGCCCCGCACCAGTGGTGCGGGGCCCTTCCGGCGTCAGAAGCTACTTCACTTCTTCTTGGCGGCCGACGTGCGCTTGGCCGGGGCCTTGGCTGCGGCGGGCTTCTTCGCCGCCGCGGTCTTGGTGGCGGCCGGCTTGGCCGCTGCCTTGGCCCGGGTGGTGGTGGCCTTGGCGGCGGTGGCCTTGGCCGGGGCGGCCTTGGCGGCCGCGGTCTTCGGGGCGGCCTTGGTGGCGGTCGCCGCCTTGGTCGCGGTGGCCTTGGCGGCCGGCTTCGCCGTGGTGGCGCGCGTGCGGGTGGCCGTCGCGCGGGCGGTGGCCGGCTTGGCCGCGGCCGCGCGGGGCGTGGTGGCCCGCGTGCTGGTGGCCTTCGCCGGGGCCGACGCCTTGGCGACAGCCGCACGCGTGGTCGTGGTGGCGGCGGTCGCACGCTTGACCGGGGTCGCCTTCGGCAGCTTCTTCGTGCCGGAGATGACGTCCTTGAAGGTGGTGCCGGCGCGGAAGGCGGGGACGTTCGTCTTCTTCACGCGAACGGCTTCACCGGTGCGCGGGTTGCGCGCGGTGCGGGCCGCGCGGGCGCGCTTCTCGAACACGCCGAAGCCGGTGATGTTCACCTTCTCGCCCTTGTTGACCGTCCGGATGATGATGTCGACCAGACCGTCAACGGCCTGCGAAGCCACCTTCTTGTCGCCCAAACGCTCAGACAGCGCCTCGATCAGCTGGGCCTTGTTCGTCATTCCAGTCCTCCATAGTGGAACTTGTACACGGCCCATCTCGGCCGACACTGCACACGGTATTACCAATACCGCACAAAATCCAACTGGGGGTCGAAATATTTCCTTGTACGGGGGCGGGTTCCGCCCCCTGAGAGGGGCTTGCCCGATCCCGCCCGCAACGGTCCCGGGAAGCCGACCATGGCCCTGAGCAGGCAAAACCTGGTTCCGGTGCCGTCCACAGTGGTCGTCCATATAGGACCGGTGGGGTCCCGGAAGACTTTTTCGCCGACACGCCGTGCCGGGCGCGTCCGGCGTGTGGCTGAGGCCACTCCGGCTCCGATCCCGCGCTGCGATCGGGGATCGCGGGCCCGCCGGCGGCCCCCGCGAGGCCCCGCCGGACCCCGCGGCGAGGGCCGCCGGCGCCGCTTCACCCTGGAGCCAGCGGAAGTCCGGACGGCGGCCCGGGGGAAGCCCGGCGCCGGGCGGTAACGCCGCGCCCCGCCGGGACGACCTTTCCGGCGTGCGGGACCCCGGCCGGGTGCCGCCCGAAATGCCTGTGGTGACTAAAAGATCTTCCCCGAAGGGTGAACTCACTCGTTCGGCCCAGCCGTGGCGGGCGGTGACGTCCTCGGTACCGCGGAAGGCGCAACGCCGTGTTGGCCGGGGCCGCGGACTTCCGGCGGGCTAGTCTGCGGCCGGAGGAAGCGCCGGGCGGACAGGGAGAACCGTGGACCAGGAGACTCTCACCACCGTGGTCGGACGGGTGGCGGGCACCGAGGATTCGACGCCGCTGCAGTTCCACGTGGCCATCGATCCGGAAGCCTATCTGCAGCTCGACGACGTGGTCGTGACACGGCGGGAGCTGCCGGGGCGCGGCGAAGTCGTCTCCTACGGCGTCGTGACGCAGGTGAGCGCGCGGCACGAAGGCGCCAGCTTCGGCAGCGACGTCTTCCTGATCTCGGACGGAGTCCTGCCCGCGCAGGTGCAGGAGATCGCCGAGATCGCGACCACCCGCGTCGAGCCCGAGTGCTACGTGCCGCCGCGGCCGGGCGCCGTGGTCTCCCGTGCGGTGGGGGAGGATCGCGCGCAGGCGCTGTACTTCGACAACATGAGCCGCCAGGTGGCGGTCGGCCTGGGCCGCGACGGCGAACCGGTGTTCCTCAACCTGGACTTCCTCGACGGCACGCGCGGTGCGCACGTCAGCATCAGCGGGGTGTCCGGCGTCGCCACGAAGACGTCGTTCGCGTTGTTCCTGCTGCACTCGATCTTCCGCGGCGGCGCCCTGTCCAACGCCCACAACGCCAAGGCCCTGGTGTTCTCGGTCAAGGGCGAGGACCTGCTGTTCCTCGACACCCCGAACATCCACCTCGACGCGAAGCTGCAGGAGGAGTACGCCAAGCTCGGGCTGCCCGCGGAGCCCTTCGCCTCGGTCGGGTTCTACGCGCCGCCGACGCCGTCGGACACCACGGGGAAGCCTTACGTCACCGGGCGGACCACCGGCGTCGGCGCCTTCTGGTGGACCATCGCGGAGTTCTGCGCGACCGACCTGCTGCCCTACGTCTTCGCCGACGCCGAGGACGAGCGCAACCAGTACACGATGGTCATCCACCAGGTCGCGAACCGGTTGCGGCTGGACACCACGCCGGCCGGGAAGGACGGCGCCGCCAACGTCGACGGCGTGCTGTGCCGCACCTACGCCGAGCTGATCGACGTCATCTGCGACCGCGTCACCGACGAGGAAACCCGCGCGAGCTGGGCGGGTGCGGTCACCGGCGCGGGCACGGTCAACGCCTTCATCCGCCGCCTGCGCTCGAGCCAGCGCGCGCTCAACGGCCTCATCCGCGGCGACCTCACCGACCACGCCGCGCGCAAGCTCTCCACGGAGAACCAGCAGGTGACCGTGGTGGACATCCACAACCTCGTCGAGCGGGCGCAGCGGTTCGTCGTCGGCGTGACGCTCGCCGCGGAGACCGCGCGCAAGGAAGCGGCCGGCGCGGGCGGGCTGCTGTTCACGATGCTGGACGAGCTCAACAAGTACGCGCCGCGTGAAGGCAGCAGCCCGATCAAGGAAGTCCTGCTGGACATCGCCGAGCGCGGCCGCTCCCTCGGCGTGATCCTGATCGGCGCGCAGCAGACCGCGTCCGAGGTCGAACGCCGGATCGTCAGCAACAGCTCGATCCGGATCGTCGGCCGCCTCGACGCCGCGGAGGCCTCGCGCCCCGAGTACGGCTTCCTCCCGGCCAGCCAGCGGGTCCGCGCGACGCTCGCGACGCCCGGCACGATGTTCGTGAGCCAGCCGGAGATCCCGGTGCCGATCGCGGTCGGCTTCCCGTTCCCGGCCTGGGCCACGCGGCTCTCCGAGGCGGGACAGGTACCGACGACGACCGCCGCGTCGAAGTCCGCCGATCCGTTCGCGGGCCTGCCCACACGCGGCAGCAGCGACCCGTTCGGCGACGACCCACCACCTTTCTGAGCCCCCCGGCCACAGGCGAAGAACGGAAGGACGCCGCGTGAAGTTCCTGCACACCTCCGACTGGCACGTCGGCAAGACGCTCAAGGGCCGCAACCGCCTGGACGAGCAGCGCGCCGTGCTCGGCGAGATCGTCCGGATCGCGCGGAAGGAGGCCTTCGACGCGATCCTGATCGCGGGTGACCTCTACGAGACGTCGGCGCCGTCGGCCGCCGCGCAGGAACTCGTGGTGCAGGCCCTGATGGCGCTGCGCGAAACCGGTGCCGAGGTACTGGCGATCGCCGGGAACCACGACCACGCCGCGACGTTCGAGGCGTACCGGCCGCTGCTGCGAGCGGCGGGCATCCAGCTCTCCGGCGACCCGCGCCCGGTCGCCGACGGCGGCGTCGTGTCGTTCGACGCGCGTTCGACGGGCGAGCGCGTCAACGTCGCCGTGCTGCCCTTCCTTTCCCAGCGCTACGCGGTGCGCGCCGCCGAGCTGCTCGCCGGCACCCCGGCGGACAACGTCGGCCAGTACGACCAGCGCGTGCGCGACATCCTGGAGCACCTCAAGTCCGGCTTCACCGACGGCGCCGTCAACCTCGTCATGGCGCACCTGACCGTGACCGGCGGCGCGATGGGCGGCGGGGAACGCGCGGCGCAGTCCATCTTCGAGTACCACGTGCCGGCGACGGCGTTCGGCGCCGACCCGCACTACGTCGCGCTCGGGCACCTGCACCGGCGCCAGTCGCTGCCCGCGGCCTGCCCGGTGCACTACAGCGGCGCGCCGATGCCCGTCGATTTCGGCGAACAGGACAACACGAGCGTCGTGCTGTCGGTGGAGGTGACGCCGAGCACGCCCGCGAAGATCACCGAAATCCCGCTGACGTCGGGGCGGAAGCTGCGCACCGTCCACGGCACGGTGGCCGAACTCGTCGGCCGCGCCGCGGAGTTCGGCGAGGACTACCTCCGCGTCTACGTCCGGGAAGCGACCCGGGCCGGGCTGCGCGAGGAGATCCAGGAAGCCCTGCCCAACGCCCTGGAGATCCGCATCGACCCGGAGTTCGCGGCGCCGATCACGGCGTCGGGCGGCGAACGCGCGGTGGCGGACCGGTCACCGGGCGAGCTGTTCGCGGCGTACTGCGACGAGCGGACGGTGGCGGACAAGAGGGTGCAGGCGCTCTTCGCGCGGCTGCACGACGACGAGACGAGCGGGGTGTGACATGCGACCGGTACTGCTGGAGATGACCGGCTTCGCGTCGTTCCGCGAGAAGACCGAAGTCAGCTTCGAGGACACGGACTACTTCGCGCTCGTGGGGCCGACCGGCGCCGGCAAGAGCACGGTCATCGACGCGCTCACCTTCGCCCTCTACGGTTCGGTCGCGCGCTGGGACCACGAAGGCCTGGTGGCGCCCGCGCTGGCCCCGACGGCGAACCGCGCGACCGTGCGGCTGGTCTTCGACGCGGGCGGCACGCGCTACCACGTGGTGCGCGAAGTCCGCCGCAGCGGCGGCAAGAAACCCACGGTCAGCGTGAAGAACGTCCGCCTGGAACGGCTCGCCGACAACGCCGCGCTCGGCGGCCCGGACGACGAGGCCGACGCCGTCGCCGCGGACTCCGAGGTGACGCCGGCGATCGAACGTCTGCTCGGGTTGACGTTCAAGCACTTCTGCACCTGCGTCGCGCTGCCGCAGGGCGATTTCGCGGAGTTCCTGCACGCCAAGGCCGCCGACCGGCAGAAGATCCTCATCAAACTGCTGGGCTTGGAGGTCTACGAGCGGATCGGCCGCCGCGCCAACGTGACCGCCGAGCAGCAGGCGCAGCGCGCGAAGGTCCTGGAAGAGCAGCTCGGCAGTTACGCCGACGCCACCGAGGAAGCCGTCGAAGCCCTGGCCGCGCGCATGACCGCGCTGGCCGAACTGGACGCGCGGGTCGAAACGGCGTTGCCGGGGTTGACCGACGCGACCCGCGCGCACGACGAAGCCCGGCAGCTCGTCACCACGCTCACCCGGGACCTCGCGGTCCTCGACGCGCTGGAACGCCCCGACGACGTCGAAGATCTCGAAGCCCGGCGCCGGACCGCGGCGGAGGCGGCCACGGCCGCGCGGAGCACCCTCGACTCGGCCGAGACGGCGGACGAAGCGGCCCGCGCCGCGCTGGCCGCCGCGCCCGACCGGGGCGAGCTGGAGCGGATCCGCGCCGCCCGCACGGAACTCGTCGCGGCCGAGGAGGCCCTCCCCGGCCTGGCCGAAGGCGCGAAGACGGCGTCGCAGGCCAAAGACACCGCCGCGACGGCGGTGGCCGACGCGGTGGCGATCGTCGACACGGCCCGCAAGACCCACGACACCACCGCGCGGGCCGCCGAGAACGCCGCCGCCGACGCCGCGCGCGTCCGCGGCGAGCGGGACCGGCTGGCCGGGCTGCGGCCGCCGGCGGATCTCGGTGACCTGTCGGCGGAGTCCGCGCGCGTCGCGAAGCGCGTGACGGCCGCGGCATCCCGGCTGACCGCGGCCGAGACCGCCGACGCCGAAGCGCGCGCCGCGCTGGCCGCCCAGCCGGACGGCGCCGCGCTCACCGCGGCCCGGACCGACGCCCGCACCCTCTACACAGTCGCCGAGACCCAGCGCAAAGCCCTGCCGGAGCACGCGGCCCGCCGCACGGAACTCGACGCGGCACGGACGGCTTTCACCGCGTCCGACGCCGAACTCGCTGCGGCCCGGACCGCGGTGACCGACGCCGAACGCGCCGGGCAGGCGCTGGTCCTGCGGGCCGGGCTCACCGTCGGGCACCCGTGCCCGGTGTGCGAGCAGGAAGTCTCGGCCGTGCCGGCGCACGACGGCCACGCCCACCTCGCCGAGGCCCGCGAGCGCCAGGACCAGGCGGAGCAGCGGCGCGCGGCGGCCGAAACCGCCGTCCGCAAGCTGGAACGGGCCGTGGACCGCGACGCCGACCAGTCCGCTTCGGCGGCCGCGCAGGCGGAAGAGCTGCGGGTGGCCCTCGTGGACGTCGAAGGCCCGCCGGAGTCGGCGCTGCTGCTGCGCCCGGTCGAAGCCGGTTCTTCCGAGCAGGACTTCGCCGATCTCATCGCCGCCGTGCGCGAGCGGGGGGAGTGGCTGTCCGCGACGCTCGACGCCCGCGCCCGCGTCATCGAGGCCGCCCGCGCCGCCGACGCCGAACTGGCGGCGGCCCGCGCCGAGCGCACGGCGGCCCAGCACGACGCCGAAGTCGTCGAGAAGTCGGCCGTGGCGGCCCGGGAAGCCCTGCGGGCGACCCGGGATCCGCTGGTGGAGCTGGGTGCGCCGGGGATCGACGCCGACGACGTCGCGGCGGGCTGGCAGCGGCTCACGGCGTGGGCGGCGGCGGCGCTCGAGGCGCGGCGCACCGCGTTGGGGGCGCTCGAAGCGGCCGCCGAAGCCGCGGGCAAGGAAGCCGTCGTCGCGGCGGACGACCTCGCGTCGGCCGAGCGGACCGCCGAAACCCGCCGCACGCAGGCGAACGACGCGGGCCTGGCCGAGCAGTCGGCACGCACCCGGCTGGACACCACCACGCGCCGCCGTGACGAACTGGTCGTGACGCTCGCCGAAGCGCCGTCCGCCGACGTCGTCACCGCGCGGCTGGCGCAGGTCGCGTCGCTCGAACAAGCCGCGCGTGCCGCCGACGCGGAGCTGCGCACAGCGCGTGCCGCGGCGAAGCAGGCCATCGACGGCCAGGCGCGCGTGAGCAAAGAAGTCGAGGCCGAGCGGCAGAAGCTGTCCCGGGCGCGCGATCCCCTCGTCGGCTTCGGCGCGCCGCCGATCGACGGCGAAAGCCTGCTGGACGCCTGGACGTCGCTGACGGACTGGGCGGCCGGGCAGGCTACCGAACGCCGTGCGCGGCTGGCCGCCGCCGAGGCCGCCGAGGGATCCGCCGCGGAAGCGTTGCGCGGGGCCGAACAGCAGGTCGCCGACGACGTCACCGCGCTCGGGATCACCCTGCCGGCGGGGCCGGTGCGCGACCGGGTGCCGGTGGCGCTGGCCACCGCGCGCGCCCGCGCCGAGGCCGACCACACCGAGCTACGGCGGCGGGTGGCCCACGTCGAAGGCCTGCGCGGCGACATCGCGGGCGCGGAGTCGGAGTCGCAGGTCGCGAAGCTGCTCGCGGATCTCCTGCGCTCGGACAAGTTCCCGCGCTGGCTGATCGCCGGGGCGCTCGACACGCTGGTCGCCGAGGCGTCCGCGTCGCTGCTGGAGCTGTCCGGCGGCCAGTTCGAGCTGACCCACGACAAGGGCGACTTCCTGGTGGTGGACCACAACGAGGCCGACGCCCGCCGCCCGGTGAAGACGCTGTCGGGCGGGGAGACCTTCCAGGCGTCGCTGGCGCTGGCCCTCGCGCTGTCGTCCCAGCTGGGCGCCATGGCCGTGGCCGGCGCGACCAAGCTGGAGTCGATCTTCCTCGACGAGGGCTTCGGAACGCTCGACGAGGCGACCCTCGACGTCGTAGCGTCCACATTGGAGAACCTGTCGGCCTCCGGCACGCGGATGGTCGGCGTGATCACGCACGTGCCGGCGCTGGCCGAGCGCGTGCCGGTCCGGTTCCTGGTCACCCGCGACGGCAGCGGCTCGCACATCACCAGGGAGGGCGCATGACCGCGGTGGCGGGGATGAGCTTCAACATCGACGCCTGGGACCCGGGTTACGGCAGCTCGATGGAGGCCGAGGAGCTCGCCCGGTCGCAGGCCGAGGTCGAGCTCGACGTCGAGGTCCCGGCGGCCGAGTGGGCGCCGATCGACCCGTCGCCGGTGCCGTCGCCGCCGGACGCGGTGCTGTTCGTGGACGGCGTCCGCCGCATCGACGCCCGCGTCTGGATCGACGACCCGGACGGCGCGAACTCCGCGTCCATCGGGATCTGCGCGTCCTACGCGGCCGGCGTCGTGTGCTGCTGCGCGGGCCGGGCCCACGTCATCGGCGCCAACGTCCGGCGCGGGCTGTTCACCGTGGCCCCGGAGGCCGCCGGCATCGAGACGACGGCCGGGCGGTACGAGGCCTTCCGCGCGACGGCCAAGGACGACAAGCCCCTCGCCGTGGTGCTGTCGTCGGCGCTGCAGAGCGAGCTGGCCGACGTCGAGCTGGAGACGGCCGAACAGGCGCGCCGGGCGATCGCCGGGCACGTGAGCCACGACCTGCTCGTCGTCGACGGCCCGCTGAGCGGCCGCACGCACCTGCCCCGGGCCGTCGGGTTCATCAAGAGCCACCAGACGACGTACCTGCCGGGCGAGCTCAACGCGATGGTCGGCGAGCTCACCCCGCACCAGCGCACGCCGGTGTTCCTGATGGGTACGACGTGGGTCCGGCACTCGTGGTACCTGCGCCTGCCCTCGGACGGCGGCCCGCCGTGGTCGGGGGTGGTGCGGGTCGAGGCGGCCTCGCACCTCGCGCGCGAAGAGGTGACGGACCTGGCGAACGTCACGCAGTCGGTGCTGGGGCGGTTCGCGTCGGTGCCGTATAAGGACTCGCGGGCGCCGCAGAACCTGTACCCGATCGCCGGGCTGGAGCGCGACCTGCGGCACCGGCTCGGCGACCAGCAGTTCGTCTACCGCGCGCTGCGGCTGGCCGCTTCACGCTGAGCCGGGCCCCGGGACGGCCGACTGGGGATGCGGCCGGCCCGGGGGTCCTATGTGGAGGGTCAGCTCAGCGACCCGTCCCCGGTCTGCGGTGCACCGGCCGGCTTGACCGCGACCTGCGGTTTCACCGGCTTGGCGGGCTTGGCCGACGTCGACGTTGGCGGCTTGGGCTTCGTGGTGGTCGGCTTCGGCTTGGTCGTGGTGGCCGGCGGCGGGGTGCCCAGGATGGTGAACGTGCCCGTCGCCACGCGGCCGTCCGAGCACGTGAACGTCGCGGTGTACTTCCCCGGGGTCCTGATCGCCGTGGTGTGGCCGCCGGCGCGGCCGAAGTTGCCACCTTCGGTGAACTGCAGCGGTGCGGCGAACCCCTTCGACGTGACCGCCGTGCGCGGGCTGCAGCCGTTGCCGATCGCCGCGTGGGTCTCCGCGTCGATCCGCCCGCCGGGCTCGACCTGCTGGGTGATTCCCCAGCTGACCTCATCCGCCGCGCTCGCCGGGGCCGCCACGGTCAGCGTCGCCGCGCCCGCCACCATTACGCCGATCAGTGTTTTCTCGAGCATCCTGCGTCCTCCCTCGTTCCTCGCCTCCTCCACGCGTGAGCCGCGAAAACGGTTGAGTCCCAGGAATGTTCATGTACGTGAACGACCATCGAGTCTATGTTTTGGTGCCACGTATGCGTTACCTTCTCCCCGGCTTGGTCCCGTTCAGTGGCGAGGGAGACTCGATGCGTTACGGCCGAATGGTTCTTGCCTCGTTACTGGGGCTTTCGCTGACGGTCCCGCTCACCGGGATGGCCGCCGCTCAGCCGTGGCGCGACGCCCGGCAGTCGCCCGATCGCCGCGCCGCGGAACTGATCGCGGCGATGACCCTGGACGAGAAGATCTCCCAGCTGCACCTGCAGCCCGACGCCGAGCACCAGCGGTTCGTGCCGCCGATCCCGCGCCTCGGCGTGCCCGGGTTCCGGATCGCCAACGGCCCGGCCGGCATGGGCCCGGCCGACGACAAGCCGCAGAAACCGGCGACCGCGCTGCCCGCCACGATGGCGCTGGCCTCGACGTTCGACACCGACGCCGCGCGCCGCTACGGCCGGCTGATCGGCAGTGAGACCCGCGCGCTCGCGCACAACGTGTCCGAGGCGCCCGACATCAACATCGCGCGCGTCCCGCGCAACGGCCGGACGTTCGAGGGGATGGGGGAGGACCCGGTGCTCGCCGGGGCGCTGGCCGCCGCCGACATCCGCGGCATCCAGGAGAACGGCACCATCGCCGAGGTCAAGCACTACGCGGCGAACAACCAGGAGACGCAGCGGCAGAGCATCGACGAGCACATCGACGAACGCACGCTCAACGAGATCTACCTGCCGCACTTCGAACAGGCGGTGACCGAAGGCCGGGCCGGGTCGGTGATGTGCGCCTACCCGAAGATCAACGGCGTCTTCACGTGCGAGAACCCCGCGCTGCTGCAGGGAAAGCTGCGCGACGACTGGGGCTTCAAGGGGTTCGTGCAGTCCGACTGGGGCGCCGCGCACAGCACCGTCGGCTCGGCGAACGCGGGCATGAACCTCGAGATGATCGACGGCACCTGGTACGGCGACAAGCTGAAGCAGGCCGTGCTCGCCGGGCAGGTCACCGAGCAGCGCGTCGACCAGCTGCTGCTGCCGCGGTTCCGGACGATGTTCGCCTTCGGCCAGTTCGACCACCCGCCGGTGCTCACGCCGTTGCCGACCGCCGAGCACGACGCGGCCGCGAAGCAGTTCGCCGAGCGCGGCATGGTGCTGCTGCGCAACGAGCACGCGCAGTTGCCGCTCGACTCCGCTTCGGTGCGGTCGATCGCGCTGATCGGGCCGTTCGCGACCCAGGCGAAGACCGGCGGTGGCGGCAGCTCCGCCGTCATCCCGACGTCCACAGTGGACCCGGTGGCGGGCCTCCGGCAGCGGGTTCCCGGCGCCGCGGTGACGCTCGACGACGGCGGCGACCCCGCGCGGGCGGCGGCGCTGGCCGGGGCGTCCGACGTCGCGGTCGTGATGGTCGGCGACAACGAACTGGAGGGCAAGGACCGCCCGAGCCTGGCCCTCGAAGGCAACCAGGACGCGCTCGTCGCGGCGGTCGCCGCGGCCAACCCGCACACGGTGGTCGTGGTGAAGAGCGGCGGCCCGGTGCTCATGCCGTGGGCGTCGTCGGTACCCGCGATCCTGCAGGCCTGGTACCCGGGCCAGCAGGACGGCGCGGCGGTGGCGGGTGTGCTCTTCGGTGACAGCAACCCGTCGGCGAAGCTCCCGATCACGTTCCCGGCGGCGGACGCCGACACCCCGGCGAACACACCCGAGCAGTTCCCCGGCGTCGACGGCGTGGCGTCGTACTCGGAGGGGTTGCAGGTCGGCTACCGCTGGTTCGACGCGCAGGGCAAGGCGCCGCTGTTCCCGTTCGGCTACGGCCTGTCGTACACGACGTTCGCCTTCTCGGGCCTGTCGGTGCGGAACACGGGCGACGGCGCGACGGCGACGTTCACAGTCCGCAACACCGGCCACCGCGCGGGTGCCGAGGTCGCGCAGCTGTACCTGGGCTTCCCGGCCGCCGCGGGCGAACCGCCTCGGCAGCTCAAGGGCTTCGAGCGGGTGCAGCTGGCGCCGGGACAGGCCCGGCGCGTGACGATCAAGCTGGACGCCCGCGACTTCTCGATCTGGGACAAGGCGTGGCGCCCGGTCCACGGCGGCTTCACGATCCAGGTGGGCGACTCGTCCCGCTCCCTGCCGCTGCAGGCGTCCCTGCACCGCTGACCCACGCAAGTCCGTGAATGCCACATCGAGGGACCTGGTGTCCGTGAATGTGGCATTCACGGACTTCGGCCCGACCCGCGCGGGCTAGGCCTTGCAGCCGGGTGCGGCCGCGGCGGCGGCCATCAGCTGCGGTGACTCCGCCAGCGGGGCCACCGGGTCGTAGACGCCGTCGATGTCCTTCTGGGCCAGGTCGAGGGCGTCGCCCGCCGGGTCCTGGGACGCCTGGTCGCCCGGCTTCGCCCGGTCGAGCTCGGTCTTCGCCGAGGCGGCGCGGTCCCGGGACGTCGTGAACTTCGTGACGAACGCCGTCCGGACCTGCTCCGCCAGCGGCTCCGGGGCCGGCGGCAGCGCCGCCAGCTTGTCCACCACCTCGCCGGTCCGGTTCGCGATCCCGCCCAGCTGGGCGGAGAGCGCCTTCTGCGCCTCGGCGACCGTCGTCGGAGGGGCTCCGGGTGGCCCGGTCTCGGCGTTGTTGCGCACGCGGTAGCCGTTGATCGCGGAGCAGAAGCCGTCCACCCAGCTCAGGACGGCCGGATCCGCGGTCGGCGCCACCGGGAACGGCGAGGTCACCGTCACGGTCGGGGCGGCCGGTTCCGCCCCGGGTCCGGTACAGGCGGTCAGGGCCAGGCCCACGCCCAGCAGGCCCACGGCGATCCTCATGTTTCCCCCTCGCGGTGCTCCGTTGCCGCGTACACGCGCGAGGCGGCCGAACGGTTGCCTCTCAGGCGGCAACTGCCGCGCCGAGCGCGAGCAGGCCGTCGTCGGTCAGCTCCGCGCGCGCCCACTGCCCGACGGCGACGGCCGGGCCGAGCGCCGGCCGGATCAGCCCGGCGCGGGCCAGGTCGTGCGCGGTCGCCTGGTCGCAGCACGGCAGGCCGTCGACGCGCAGGTCGGGTTCGCAGCTGCAGGTCAGCTCGGCCCGCCCGGCCCCGACGGCCCGCAGCATCGCGAGCGCCCGGCGGTTCAGCGTGGTGGACAGCGTGGTGGACATGGTGTGCCCCCTCCATGGTTCCGTCGGGAAGGAGACGTGACCGCGGTCACCGAATACGCCACCGCGGCCAGGTTCCCCCGAAAAGGTGCACGCCGGGCCGCCGCCTGGTGGGATGAAGCCATGACGGACCAGATCGGCGACCCGGCGGTGCGCGCCTTCGTGGACGCGCTGAACGCGGGCGACCGCACGGCGTTCCAGGCCGCCTTGACCCCGGACGCGACGATGTCCGACGACGGCACCGAGCGCGACCTGGGCGACTGGACCGAGCGGGAGATCTTCTCCAGCGAGGGCCACCTGACGGTCGAGAAGGCGCAGGACGACGGCCGCTCGTTCGTCGCGAGCTACTCGAACGCGACGTGGGGCGCGATGCGCACCCGCTGGAGCTTCACGGTCCGCGACGGCAAGGTCGCCCGCTTCGAAACCGGCCAGGCTTAACCCCGAACGCCGTGAAGGGCACCTTCAGGGACGCTGAGTCCCTGAAGGTGCCCCTCACGGCGTTTGTGTGACTCCTGAGGCGGAAGTGACGTCAGAGACGTTCCTGGAGCGCGTCGGCCGCCGCGAGGAGGTCCGCGGCCCAGCGGGCGCCCGGCTTGCGGCCGATGCGCTCGATCGGGCCGGACACCGAGACCGCCGCGACCACCGTGCCGGCCGAGTCGCGGACCGGCGCCGAGATGCTCGCCACTCCGGGCTCGCGCTCGGCCACGCTCTGGGCCCAGCCGCGGCGGCGGACTTCCAGCAGCGTGCGCTCGCCGAAGACCGCGTCCGCCAGGATCGTGCGCTGCGTGTGCGGATCCGCCCACGCCGCCAGCACCTTCGCGCCCGAGCCCGCCGTCATCGGCAGCCGGGAGCCGATCGGGACCGTGTCGCGCAGACCCGACGGCGGTTCGGCCGTCGCGACGCACACGCGCTGGACGCCGTCACGCCGGTACAGCTGCACGCTTTCGCCGGTGACGTCCCGCAGTTTGGGCAGGACCACGCCCGCGGCGTCGAGCAGCGGGTCGGTCGAGCCGCCCGCGAGTTCGGCCAGTGCCGTGCCCGGGCGCCAGCGTCCGTCCGGTCCGCGACGCAGCAGGCGGTGCACCTCGAGACCGACCGCGAGCCGGTGCGCGGTCGCCCGCGGCAACCCGGTCCGCGTGCACAGTTCCGCCAGGCCGCAGGGGTCGTCGGCGACCGCCTGCAGAACGGCCACTGCTTTGTCCAGTACTCCGATACCGCTATGCTGTCCCACGACCCGATACTAGCGTCCCGCACTTTGGGAAGTCCAGCATCTGGGAAACCCGAACTCGAGCTGCGCCCTCCCTTCGCGGCTCGCACCAGTTCCGCAGGTGTGCGCCCGAGTTCCACCACCACAATGAACCGTGGAAGGAGCCGGAGATGACCAGCCCGACCGGCAAGGCCCGCACACTCGCGGAGAAGGTGTGGGAAAGCCACCTCGTGCGCCGAGGCGAAGGCGCCGAACCGGACCTGCTCTACATCGACCTCCACCTGCTGCACGAAGTGACCAGCCCGCAGGCCTTCGACGGCCTCCGGCTGGCCGGGCGGCCGCTGCGCCGCCCCGACCTCACCATCGCGACCGAGGACCACAACGTCCCCACCGTGGACATCGAGCTCCCCATCGCCGATCCGGTCTCGCGCACGCAGGTCGACACCCTTCGCCGCAACTGCAAGGAGTTCGGTGTCCGGCTGCACCCGATGGGTGACGCCGAGCAGGGCATCGTGCACGTCATCGGCCCGCAGCTCGGCCTGACCCAGCCCGGCATGACCGTGGTCTGCGGCGACAGCCACACGTCCACGCACGGCGCGTTCGGCTCCATCGCCTTCGGCATCGGCACGTCCGAGGTCGAGCACGTCATGGCCACCCAGACGTTGCCGCTGCGGCCGTTCAAGACGATGGCGATCACGGTCGACGGCGAGCTGCGCCCCGGCGTCACGGCCAAGGACGTCATCCTCGCGGTGATCGCGAAGATCGGCACCGGCGGCGGCCAGGGTTACATCCTCGAATACCGCGGCAAGGCCATCGAAGCCCTGTCGATGGAAGCCCGGATGACCGTGTGCAACATGTCGATCGAGGCCGGCGCCCGCGCCGGGATGATCGGCCCGGACGAGACGACGTTCGAGTACCTCAAGGGCCGCCCGCACTCGCCGAAGGGCGCCGATTGGGACGCCGCGGTCGAAAACTGGCGGCAGCTGCGCACCGACGACGGCGCGGAGTTCGACGAAGAGGTGCACCTCGACGCGAGCGCGCTGACGCCGTTCGTGACCTGGGGCACCAACCCCGGCCAGGGCCTCCCGCTGGGCGCCGAGGTGCCCGACCCGGAGCAGATCCCGGACGAGAACGACCGCATCGCCGCTGAAAAAGCGCTGTCCTACATGGACTTGAAGCCCGGGACGCCGCTGCGCGAGATCTCGGTCGACACCGTCTTCCTCGGCTCCTGCACCAACGGCCGGATCGAGGACCTGCGGGCCGCGGCCGAGGTGCTGCGCGGGCGCAAGGTGGCGGACTCGGTCCGGATGCTGGTCGTCCCCGGCTCGATGCGGGTGCGCAAGGCCGCCGAGGAGGAGGGCCTCGACACGGTCTTCACCGAGGCGGGCGCCGAGTGGCGGCAGGCCGGCTGCTCGATGTGCCTCGGCATGAACCCGGACCAGCTGAAGCCGGGCGAGCGCAGCGCGTCGACGTCGAACCGCAACTTCGAGGGCCGGCAGGGCAAGGGCGGCCGGACGCACCTGGTCTCGCCGCTGGTCGCCGCCGCGACGGCCGTGCGCGGCACGCTGTCGTCGCCGGAAGACCTCGTCACCGCCACCCGCTGACCACTGCCGATCTCCCGAGAGGAGCTCCCACCATGGAACCGTTCACCCAGCACACCGGCGTCGGCGTCCCGCTGCGCCGGTCCAACGTGGACACCGACCAGATCATCCCGGCGGTCTACCTCAAGCGGGTCACCCGGACCGGCTTCGAGGACGGCCTGTTCGCCGCCTGGCGCGGCGACGAGCAGTTCATCCTCAACCAGGAGCCGTTCAACGCCGGCAGCGTGCTCGTCGCCGGACCGGACTTCGGCACCGGTTCCTCCCGCGAGCACGCCGTCTGGGCGCTGATGGACTACGGCTTCCGGGCCGTCATCTCCGCCCGGTTCGCCGACATCTTCCGCGGCAACTCCGGCAAGGGCGGCCTGGTGGCCGCCCAGTGCGAGCAGCACGACGTCGAACTGCTCTGGAAGCTGCTCGAGAACGAGCCCGGCACCGAGGTCACGGTGGACCTCGAGACCAAGACCGTGCGGGCCAAGGACTTCACCGCGCCGTTCCAGATCGACGAATACGTCCGCTGGCGGCTGCTCGAAGGACTCGACGACATCGCTCTCACGTTGCGCCATGCCGGTGAGATCGACGGCTTCGAGACGACCCGTCCGTCCTGGAAGCCGACGACCACGCCGATCGCCGCCGGCTAGCCCGGCCCCGGCCGGCCGCGGGGGCGGGATCCCTTGCCCCGCAACGGGAATCCCGCCCTCCGCGACTGGCTGCCGCACTGCTTCCAACGGCCCTCCGGCACCCCGTCAAGGGGCTCGTCCGCGAGGCGGAACCCGTCCCGGGGCAAGGGAAGGTTTCCGCGAGCCGTTGGAATTTGTGCTGCGTTGGTAATACCGTGTCGCTAGTCGGCCGAGGTGGCCGTGGACGGGTACTTCCTTCTTGGAGGACTGGATGGCCAACAAAGCCCAGCTGATCGAGGCGCTGTCGGAGCGTCTGGGCGACAAGAAGGTGGCTTCGCAGGCCGTTGACGGTCTGGTCGACATCATCATCCGGACGGTCAACAAGGGCGAGAAGGTGAACATCACCGGCTTCGGCGTGTTCGAGAAGCGCGCCCGCGCCGCTCGCACCGCGCGCAACCCGCGCACCGGTCAGGCCGTGAAGGTCAAGAAGACCAACGTGCCCGCCTTCCGCGCGGGGACGACCTTCAAGGACGTCATCTCCGGCGCGAAGAAGCTGGCCAAGGCCGCGCCGGTCCGGCGCGCCACGGCGGCGTCCACGACGACGCGCGCGTCCGTGGCCAAGGCGTCCGCCCCGGCCAAGGCCACCAGCACGCGGGCCACCACACCTCGCGCGGCCGCGGCGAAGCCCGCCACGGCACGGGCGACGGCCACGCGGACCCGCGCCACCGCGGCGAAGCCGGCCACGACCCGCACGGCGGCGAAGCCCGCCGCGGCCAAGGCGACGGCCACCAAGGCCGCACCGGCGAAGACGACCACCACGAGGGCGAAGGCGGCCCCGAAGGCGACGGCGGCGAAGACCACCACCGCCCGCAAGCCGGCCGCCACCCGCACCACGGCGGCCAAGACGACCACCGCGGCGAAGACCACCACGGCGGCGAAGACGACCGCGGCGAAGGCACCGGCCAGGCGGACGTCGACCGCGGCCAAGAAGAGCTGACCCGCGGCAACCGAGTTTCCCAGGCAGGGCCCCGCGCAACCGAGCGCGGGGCCCTGCCTGGTTCGCACCCCGGTGCGCCAGAAGCAATCCCGCCCAGAGGGTCGGCTCGCGTACCCAGGGAGTCGGCTCACGTACCCAGAGGGTCGGCTCGCGAACCGACTCGAACCGATTGCCCAGGTACGCGAACCGACCCTTCCGGTACGTGAGCCCACTCTGCGGAAACATGAGCCGTATTCGCGTGTGCCGTAAGAGTTACTCACGGCGAGGACGCCTTTCCCGAAAGGAACACGCACACCGCCACTCGGGCTACTCTCGCGTCGCCGGGACCGGTTCCGATCAATTCCGCCAAGTCGCTTGAGCGCCCGGCCGAGTGATGCCACGCTGCGTTTCTCGGAACCCGCGTCCGGCGGGGCCGGCAGCCGAGCAAGGCGAACCTGGGGGCGACCACCATCGACATCCGGCTACTCGGTTCCTTCCAGGTGCTCGTCGACGGTTCAGCGGTCCTGCTCACCAGTTCCCGCCAGCGCGCGCTGCTCGCGACGCTCGCGCTGGCCGCGGGCCGGCTGGTCTCGATCGACACCCTCGCGCGCGGCGTCTGGGGCGAAGCACCGCCCGCGCACATCCGGGGGAGCCTGCAGACGTACGTGATGCGCCTGCGCCGCCTGTGCGGCGAGGACACCGTCGTCACCGAACCGGAGGGGTACCGGCTGGTCGTGGACCCGTCCCGGGTGGACGCCCTGCGCTTCCTGCGCACCCTGGACCAGGCCGCGGCCACCACCGAGCCCGCGCACCGGCGCACCCTGCTCACCACCGCCCTCGGCACCTGGGGCGGCTCCCCGCTCGAAGGCGTCGGATCACCCGCGCTGACGGCCGAATGGGGGCCGTTGCTGACCGAGCGGTACCTGTTCGCCGTCGAGCAGCGGATCGACCTCGACGGCGGGCTCGTCCCGGACGCGCGGCTGATCGCCGAGCTCACCGACCTCGTCTCGCAGCACCCGCTGCGGGAATCGTTGTGGGAACGGCTGGTGCGCGTGCTCGCCCGGTCCGGGCGCCGCGCCGAGGCGCTGTCGCGCTACGCCGGGCTCCGCGCGCTGCTGGCCGACGAGCTCGGCGTCGAACCGGGCGAAGACCTGCGCCGCCTGCACGCCGAGCTGCTCGCCGCCGACGCCGAACCCGCCGCCCGCACCGAAGTCCCGCGTCAGCTGCCCTTCGACGTCGCCGGCTTCACCGGCCGCGGCCCCGAACTCGCCGAGCTGGACCGCCTCCCGCCCGGCGGCGCGTCCGGCATCGTCGTCATCGAAGGCACCGCCGGCGTCGGCAAGACGTCGCTGGCCGTGCACTGGTCCCACCGCGTCCGGGACCGCTTCCCCGGCGGCCAGCTGTTCCTCGACCTGCGCGGGCACTCCGCGGGCACCCCCGTCACGCCGGAGACGGCGCTGGCCGGCTTCCTGCGCGCGCTCGGCGTCCCGCCCGAGACGTGGCCTTCCACAGTGGAGGAACGCTCCGGCCTGCTGCGCAGCCGGCTGGCGGGCAGCCGCACGCTGATGCTGCTCGACAACGCCCGTGACGCCGACCAGGTCCGCCCGCTGCTGCCCGGCACCGGCAACCTCGTCGTCGTGACCAGCCGCAACCAGCTGCGCGGCCTGGTCGCCCGCGACGGCGCCCGCCGCATCGCCCTGCGCTCCTTCGACGACCGCGACGCCGAGGCGCTGCTCGCCGGGAGCGTCGGGCCGCAGCGCATCGCGGCCGAACCCGACGCCGTCGCGGAGCTCGTGCAGCTCTGCGGCCGGCTCCCGCTGGCGCTGGCACTGGCGGGCGAACGCGCGTCGCGCTTCTCCGGCGTTTCGCTGGCCGGGATCGTCGAGGAGCTGCGCGACCAGAAGCTGCGGCTGGACACCCTGCGCGACCCGCAGGACGCCGGCACCGACCTGCGCGCGGCGTTCTCCTGGTCCTACAAGGCGTTGCGCCCGGCCGCCGCCCGGTTCTTCCGGCTGCTGGGCCTGCACCCGGGCCTGGCCTTCAGCCTCTCCTCGGCCGCCGCGCTCGCCGGCGCCGGCCTGCGCGAAGCGCGTGAGCTCGCCGATCAGCTCGCCGCCGCGCACCTGCTCAACCAGCCCAGCACCGATCGCTACCAGTTCCACGACCTGCTGCGCGTCTACGCCGGCGAGCTCGTCGAGACGGAAACGACCGCGCCGGAACGGGAGGCGGCGCTGCGGCGGCTGGTCGACTGGTACCTCGCCGGCGTCGCGGAGGCGAACAAGCTCGTCCGGCCCGACCTGCTCACCGACGACATCACGCTCGAACCCGTGCCGCTGCCGGCCGTCCGGTTCGCGCAGCACGAGGACACGATCGCCTGGTACACCGCCGAACGCCCGGCGCTGACCGCGCTCGTCGGCGTCGCCGCGCAGCACGGCTGGGTCGCCCACGCGTGGAAGCTCGCCTGGCTGCTGCGCGGGTTCTTCGCCGAACGCCACGACCGCGAGGACTGGATCGCGACGGCCGGCATCGCCGTCGCGGCCACCCGCGACGCCGGCGACAACACCGGACTCCAGTACAGCGCCAACAACCTCGGCTCGGCCTACCTGCGCACCCTCCAGCCCGACAAGGCCCTCGAAGCGCTGGAAGAAGCGCGGACGGCGTCCGAGACCGGCAACGGGACGGCGCTGACCGTCGCGATCCTGTCCAACCTGTCCGGGGCCTACTACGTCCGCGCGGAGTACGCGGAAGCCGAGCGCTACGCCCTCAAGGCCGTCAACCTCGCGCGCGACCGCGGCCAGCGCGCCTTCGTCCCGCACGCGCTGCTCAACGTCAGCGCGAGCCGCATCGGCCTGCACGACTACGACCACGCGGCCGAAGCCGCCCAGGCCGCGCACGAAGCCTTCGCGGATCTCGGCGACCGCTACCACGCGGCGCTGGCCCTCGGGAACGTCGCCGAAGCGCTCGAAGGTGCCGGCAGACACGACGAAGCGGAGAAAGCGGGGCTCGACGCGCTCGCCGAACTGAAGGAGCTCAACGCCGACTACGGCACCATCGACGTCCAGATCACCTTGGGCCGGCTCAAGCTCTACACGGGCCGGCCGCGCGAGGCCGGCGGCCACTGGGCCGAGGCGCTGGCCGCCAGCCAGCGCCTCGGAGATCCCCGCGTTCCGGAGATCCAGGCACTGCTGGCCACGGTGCCACCAGAAGAGCCCCCGGCGAAGGACGCGCCGTACCCCTAGCCCGGCGCGGCCCAGCGGGGGACCGGAACCAGTACACCAACATCCACTGTCACGGCGCTGTCTTCGACGGCGTCGATCGGCGTCGTCCGGCGTCGATCGGCGTCGATCGGCTCAGTGCCGGCTGGGAGCCGGGGCGGGCAGCGCGCTCGGGTGGTAGTCCGCCGCCACCAGCACCGGGCCGGTTTCGGCCGTCGGCGGGCGGAACGACAGGACCCAGAACGAGCCCTTCTTGCTCGGCACCACACCGCCGCGCGCCGCGCTCAGCTCGACGCCGTCGCGGTCGGCCAGCGCGCTCACCAGGTCCGGGATCACGCCGCCCTGGCTGGCCACCACGGGCGTGCCGCCGTCACCGGCGATCGCCAGCAGCCGCGCGACACCCAGGACCGGGTCCGGCCAGTAACCCTCTTCGGACAGCAGCGGTTCGTGCCGCACCTCGGCGCCGATGTCCTCGGCGATCCCGTGCACCGTCTGGACGCAGCGCAGCCGCGGCGCCGAGAGCACCCGGTCCGGGCCGGACAACGCCAGCACCCGGCGCAGTCCCGCCGCCTGCCGCAGTCCCGCTTCGGACAACGGGCGGAGGTCGTCGTCGCCGTTCCAGCCGTCGCGCTTGCCGGCTTTCGCGTGCCGCACCAGCAGCAGCGTCGTCAATCCGACCGGTAGCTCGCAGAACGCGCGCAGCACGCGGACGTCCTCGGGCCGCGTCAGCAGTTTCTCCGCGGCGGTCGGTGCCAGCCAGCGCAGCTCGTCGACCTCGTCGTTGTCCTCGAACGCGCCGGAGACGGCTTCCGCGCTGAAGTAGTCGACGGTCTTCGGCACCGTGCCGGACCCGTGCTTCGCGGGCACCGGGTAGGACGTCCGGGCCAGGTACCGGCCCAGGACCGCGCGGAACCCGGTTTCCTCCCGGACCTCCCGCACGGCGGCCTCGGCCGTCGTCTCGCCCGGGTCGAGCTTTCCCTTCGGCAGCGACCAGTCGTCGTACCGCGGGCGGTGGACCAGGGCGACCTCGGTCACCCTCCCGGCGAGGCGCCACAGCACCGCGCCGGCCGCCCGTACCTCTTCGGTCATCCGGCGGCCCCGTGCAGTTTGGCGAGCTCGAGCTGGTGGTCACGCACCCGCGAACCGTCCGCCGGGAACGGCGACCACTCGCCGCTCGCGGTGAGCACCCAGCAGCGCGTCGCCGGGTCCAGCGCCGAGTCGAAGATGTCGTCGAGCTGGCGCGTCAGCTTCGGGTCCTTGACCCGCACCAGCGCCTCGATCCGCCGGTCCAGGTTGCGGTGCATCATGTCCGCGCTGCCGATCCAGTGCGTGCCGCCGGCGCGGAAGTTGAAGATCCGCGAGTGCTCCAGGAACCGGCCGAGGATCGACCGGACGTGGATGTTCTCGGACAGCCCTTCGACACCGGGCTTGAGCGTGCAGATCCCGCGCACCACGATCTCGACCGGCACCCCGGCCTGCGACGCGTGGTAGAGCGCGTCGATGACCTGTTCGTCGACCAGCGAGTTGCACTTGATCCGGATGCCGGCCTGCTGCCCGGCCCTGGCCAGCTCGATCTCCTCGCCGATCGCGCGCACGATGCCGCGGCGGATGCCGTGCGGCGACGTCAGGATCGTCCGGTAGGTGTCCTGCCGGGAGTAGCCGGTGAGCACGTTGAACAGGTCGGTGACGTCGGCGCCGATGCTCGGGTCGGCGGTGAACAGGCCGATGTCCTCGTAGAGCCGCGCGGTCTTCGGGTTGTAGTTGCCGGTGCCGATGTGGCAGTAGCGGCGGATGGTCGAGCCCTCCTGGCGCACGATCATCGACACCTTGCAGTGCGTCTTCAGCCCGACCAGGCCGTACACGACGTGCACGCCCGCGCGCTCCAGCGTCCGCGCCCAGGTGATGTTGGCCTGCTCGTCGAACCGGGCCTTGATCTCGACCAGCGCGACGACCTGCTTGCCCGCCTCCGCGGCGTCGATCAGGGCGTCGACGATCGGGGAGTCGCCCGAGGTCCGGTACAGCGTCTGCTTGATCGCGAGGACCTTCGAGTCGGCCGCGGCCTGCTCGATGAACCGCTGCACGCTCGTGGAGAACGAGTCGTACGGGTGGTGCACCAGGACGTCACCCTCGCGCAGCGTCGCGAAGACGCTCTTCGGCGTCTCGCGCTCGCCGAACGCCGGGTGCGTCGCCGGCACGAACGGCCGGTCCTTGAGCTCCTTGCGGTCCACCCCGGACAGCTGGTGCAGGCAGGTCAGGTCCAGCAGGCCGGGGACCTCGACGACGTCCGCCGGGTCGACGTCCAGCTCGCGCAGCAGCAGCTCGAGCATGTGCTCGCTCATGTCCAGCGCGACCTCGAGGCGCACCGGCGGGCCGAACCGGCGTTGCGCCAGCTCGCGTTCGAGGGCCTGGAGCAGGTCTTCGTCGCGGTCCTCGTCGACCTCGAAGTCGGCGTTGCGGGTGACGCGGAAGACGTGGTGCTCGGTGACGTCCATGCCGGTGAACAGCTCGCCGAGGTGCGCCGCGATCAGCTCTTCGAGGGGCAGGAAGGTCGCGGTGCGGCTGGTGCGCTCGTTTTCGACGCGCATCAGCCGTGGCACGTTGCTCGGCACCTTCACCCGGGCGAACCGCTCGGTGCCGCCCTCCGGGTCCCGGACCGTGACGGCGAGGTTGAGCGACAGGCCGGAGATGTAGGGGAACGGGTGCGCCGGGTCGACGGCCAGCGGCGTCAGCACCGGGAAGATCTGCTCGGAGAAGTAGCTGGACAGCCGCAGCTGGTCGGCGCCGGTGAGGTCGGTCCAGCCGACGATCCGGATGTCGTGCTCGGCCAGCCGCGGGCGCAGGTGCTTCTCGAACGCGCCGGTCTGCCGTTCGACCAGGTCCTGGTTGCGCTTGGAGATGTAGTCGAGCTGCTCGCGCGGGGTGAGCCCGTCCGCGCTGCGCACCAGCAGGCCGGTCTCGTCGCGGCGCTTCAGGCCGGCGACGCGGACCATGTAGAACTCGTCCAGGTTGGACGCGAAGATGGCGAGGAACTTCGTCCGTTCGAGCAGCGGCTGCGACTCGTCCTCGGCCAGTGCGAGCACCCGGGCGTTGAAGTCCTGCCACGACAGCTCGCGGTTGAAGTACCGGTCGTCCGGCAGCGTCTCGGCCGCGGTCGGCGAGGTGGTGGTGACGGCGGGCGGCGCCGACGGGACGGCCCGGAACTCCTCGGCCCCGCGCGCGTTGCCGTGCGCGGCGCTGCGGCGGCGCGGGGTGGACGCCGCGGGCGTGCTCTTGCGCACCCTGGCCTTGCCGGCGGTGGCACGGGCCGCGGTGTCGCGGGCGGTGGACTTCGACGGGACCTTCTTGGCCGCGGGGGTCTTCTTCGGCGCTTCCTTCGGCGTTTCCGAGGACCCGGTCGTCGTGTTCCGTCGCCTCCGCGGTGCGGGCGTGCTGCCGTCGTCTGTGCTCACGGGACCCATTCTTCACTAAGCCACGCGGATTTGCTCCGAGCGTGGTGAAGGTCAGATGAACAGCTCAGCCGGGTGCGGCGCATGGTTCCCCTAGCCGGGCGGTGGTGTGTTTTCCGACACCGAGGGTCCGTACGTGGGCGAGGTCTTCGGGCGTGTCGACGTCACTGCGCAGCGACGGCAGCCCGCCCCGGAGCGGGACGGCTCCGGAAGCCTCGTGCGCCCGCGCGGAGCCGGGCCCGAACCGCGGGTCGAGCGGCGCGCCGGGGGCGGCCAGCAGCAGCGTGGTGCCGGTGCCCTGCCGATCGGCGACGAAGGCCCGCCGCCCCGCGGCCTCGACGAGCGCGGCGGAGAGATCGCCGGCCCGCAGCGCGGGGAGGTCGGCTTGCAGCGCGCCGACCACGCCGCCCGGGTCGTCCCGCCGGAGCAGGTCGGCCCCGTGCCGGAAGGCTTGGTTGAGGCCTCTTCCGCCTCCTTCCCCGATGATCTCGATCCCGAGGTCCCGCAGCTCGGCGACGGCATCGGGATCGGCGGCGACGAGCAGCACCCGCCGCACGTTCGCGGTGGCGACCACGGCGGCGAGCGTGTCGGCGGCGAGCGCCAGCACCAGCCCGGGATGGCGCTCGGTGTCCACGGCACCACGCAGCCGCGACTTGCCATCGCGAGGGTGTTTCATCGGCACGACCAGGTCCACGTCCACCCGTCCATCTTTACCCGAAACCAGGGCGGCCGGGGCACGGGCGGGGCGGTTGTCCACAGGTCCACCGTGATGTGGACAACTCCAGGCCGGGGGTGCGTGCGAGGCGGGTTTCGTCCGGGCCGGTCGATACGCTTGAGACGGGGTGGCCCCCAGGGAGGGTGGGCTCTGTCTGGGGGCGGGAATGGCGGCGGATTTGGGCCTGTTGCTGGGGATCTGCGGTTCGTTCGGCCGCCGCGGGGGCGCGCTTTAGGTCTGCTGTTCCTGGTCTGCCGCGGCTGGTCGTGAGTGTTTAGGAGGGTTCTAACCCTCCTAAACACTCACGACCCCGAGCCCGCGCAGCCTCGCCAGGTGTGGACCAGCGCCGAGACCGCCGCCTGCTCCGGGGGCCGGGGCCCGCTCTGGGAGGCACCCCACCGCCCACCCCGGGCGACCCTGTCCAGCCTGGCCGAGCCCAGCCGGGCCTGGCCGGCTTGTGCTGGTCGGGGTGTTTCACCTGGGCTCGGGGGCCGTCGGCCACCCTCCCTGGACCGCTCTGAGGCCGGCGCGGCAGGATCACGGGTGGACTTGAGCTGTGGAGGAGGAAGACTGTGGCCCGGCGTGAAAAGGGCGGCTTCTGGGTGGGGCTCGCCGCCGTACTGTTCTACCCGGTGACCGGGATCGGGCGGCGGGTGTACGCCGGGACCGAGAAGATTCCCCGGCAGGGGCCCGCGCTGCTGGTGATGAACCACATCTCGCACCTCGACCCCGTCGTCGACGCCGTGTTCGTGCACCGTCAGAAGCGCGTTCCCCGCTTCCTCGGCAAGGAGTCGCTGACCCGGACGCCGATCTTCGGGAAGATCTTCGTCGGCGCGGGGCAGATCCCCGTCTCGCGGGGCTCGGCCGCCGCCGGTGACAGTCTCAAGGCCGCCCACGACGCGCTCGCCGCGGGGAAGCTCGTCGTGATCTACCCCGAGGGCACCATCACCAAGGACCCGGCCGGCTGGCCGAAGGAGTCCTTCACCGGCGCCGCCCGGCTCGCGCTGCAGAACGACGTCCCCGTGATCCCGATCGCGCGCTGGGGCACCAGCCAGATCTTCAACGGCTACACCAAGAAGTTCACGCCGTTCCCGCGCAAGACCATCACCCACTCGGTCGGCGACCCGCTCGACCTGTCCGCCTACCGCGGCGGCAACACGCGCAGCGCGGCGAAACTGCGCGAGGTCACGAAGGTGATGATGGACGACGTGACCCGGCTGCTCGGCGAGATCCGGCACGAAGAACCGCCGCCGGCGAAGCCGGGGGATACCGCCTGATGCGCGCCGACGTCCAGCGGGTCACCGTGCTCGGCGCCGGTTCGTGGGGCACGGCGTTCGCGAAGGTCCTCGGCGACGCCGGGCGCGACGTCACCATGTGGGCGCGCCGCGAGCAGGTCGCCGCGGACATCCGCGAGCGCCACGCCAACTCCGCGTACCTGCCGGATGTCGCGCTGCCGGCGAACATCACCGCGACCGCCGACCCGGCCGAGGCCCTCGACGGCGCCGAGGCCGTGGTGCTGGCCGTGCCCAGCCAGAGCCTGCGGGCCAACCTCTCGGACTGGCGCCCCCTGTTGCCGGCCGACACGATCCTCGTCAGCCTGGCCAAGGGCGTCGAACTCGGCACGCTCAAGCGGATGAGCGAGGTGATCGCCGAGATCGTCGAAATCCCAGCCGGCGAGGTCGTCGTCGTCACCGGGCCGAACCTGGCCAAGGAGATCGCCGCGGGGCAGCCGTCCGCGTCGGTGCTCGCCTGCGCCGACCACGAGCGCGCGGTCGCGATCCAGCGCGCCAGCGCCAACTCCTACTTCCGGCCCTACACCAACACGGACGTCGTCGGCTGCGAGCTGGGCGGGGCGTGCAAGAACGTCATCGCGCTCAGCACCGGGATGGCCGCGGGCCTCGGCCTCGGCACGAACACGATGGCGACGCTCATCACCCGCGGCCTGGCCGAGATGGCCCGGCTCGGCGCGAAGCTCGGCGCCGACCCGCTGACGTTCGCCGGGCTCGCCGGGGTCGGCGACCTGGTCGCGACGTGCTCGTCACCGCTGTCGCGCAACCGGACGTTCGGCGAGCGCCTCGGCCGTGGCGACACGCTGGAGCAGGCCCAGGCCGCCGGCGGTGGGCAGGTCGCCGAGGGCGTCATGTCGTGCTCGTCGATCCGGGCACTCGCGCGGAGCCTCGGTGTCGACATGCCGATCACGGACGCGATGCACCGCGTCTGCCACGAGGGCGTCGACCCGCGCCAGGCCGGCGCGGAACTGCTGGGCCGTTCCCAGAAGCACGAGTGGTCGTAAAGCGAAAAGCCGTGAAGGCCTCCTTACCGGCGCTAAAGGCCGGGAAGGAGGCCTTCACGGCTTTCCGGCACCGGGCGGGCGGGGCACGTACCGCCCGGATGCTGGGAGCCGCTTGACCGGTCTCCGGGCGGCTGGAACCGTAGGCGCCATGTTCGCGCCAACCATGATCGAGTCGCGGGGTCGTCACGACCTCCGCGCCGTCATGTGTGCGTGTCGCTGTTGTCGGTGAACCCCGCCCCGGCCCAGCTCGACACCCCTTTTCTCCCGTGAGGACCCTCATGTTCGCCGTCCCGGACAACACCCTGCTGCGTCCCGAGAACCCCGCGTTGCGCCACCCCGTGCGCGTCGCGCTGGAGGTCGCCGCCGATCGCGACCGCTGGAAGCACCTGCTGCGCTACGACCCGGAAGAGCGCTACGCGACGCTCGTCTCCCAGGACGAGCAGCAGGAGGTGTGGCTGATGAGCTGGCTGCCCGGCCAGCGCACCGACCTGCACGACCACGCGATCGCCAGCGGCGCGTTCACGGTGGTCAGCGGCCACCTGACGGAGGCGGTCGCCCGCCGCGCGCCCGACGGCCGCGCGATCACCGAGCTGCACGCGCTCGCCGCGGGGCAGTCGCGGGTGTTCGGCCCGGGCTACGTGCACGAGGTCCGCAACGAAGGCCCGGACCCGGCGGTCTCGGTCCACGTCTACCGCGACGCGGGCCGCGCGATGCGCCCGTACCACCTGGACCCGCTGAGCGGTCCGATCCGCGACTGACCTGCCAGGGTCAGTCGAGGTCGCCGCGGAGGCGGAACTCCTGCTCGATGCGCGTGCGGTCGGCGCCCGCCGCCAGCAGCGTGGCCAGCAGGATCCGGGACTTGCGGGCGTCCAGCCAGCCCGCCATCGTCGCGCCCATCGCGATCAGGCTCGACTCCGAACCGCGGAAGCCGTACGTCGAGCGCAGCGTCGGCCCGGCGCCCGTCCGGGACGCGACCACCACCGGCAGCCGCGGAACCAGCCGCTCGACGACGTCGGCCGCGCCCGCCGAGACGTGTCCGGCGCCCGCCGCGGCCAGCACCACGCCGCGTACCCGCGGATCCGACGCGACCAGCTCCAGCACCGCGCCCGGGTCGTCCAGACCGGACTCGACCACCGGCACCAGCCCCGTGAAGTCGGCGCCGGAAAGAACAGGCGGCCGCGGCGGCGACGGGTGGAACCAGTGCACCGCCTGCTCGACGACCATGCCGAGCGGGCCCGCCGGCGCCGACGAAAACGCTTCCAGGTGGCTCGAATGCGCTTTCCGCACCCACCGCGCCGCGTGGACGTCGTCGTTCAGCGTCACCATCGCGCCGCGCCCCCGGCTGCGGGGATCGGCCGCGACGGTCAGCGCGTTCCGCAGGTTCGCCGGGCCGTCCGGGCTGAGCAGGCCCGCGTTGCGCATCGCGCCGGTGACGACCACCGGGGTCTCCGACGGCCAGCACAGGTCCAGGAAGTACGCCGTCTCCTCGAGGGTGTCGGTGCCCTGGACGACCACGAAACCGTCGGCGTCCTGGGCCAGCCCCCAGTCGCGGCAGCGCAGCAGCGTCGCGAAGTCCAGCGACGCGCTGCCGATGCCCGCCAAGGTCTCCGCGCGCACCTCGAACCGCAGCTCGCCGAGACCGGCGAGCAGCTCCGCGGCGCCGAACCGCGGCACCGCGCCCCCGGAACCGCCGGCAGGGGCCATCGAGATGGTGCCGCCCAGGGTGGCGACCGCGATCACGGTCACTTGACGGCCTGGAGCGTGTAGCTCGCCGCGAGCCGTTGTGGCGTGTCCTTCAGCCGCCACTCGTCGACGGCCTCGTCGTGCACCATCTGGCCCGGGATGGCGTTCCACGGCACGCTGTCGTGCTCGGTGAGCCCGGTCAGCGTCAGCCCGGCGGCCAGCAGCGCCGTGACGATCTCGCCCAGTGAGTGGTTCCACTCGTGGGTCACCGTGTGGGTCAGCTCGCCGTCGACCTCGACGTAGGTGCCCGGCTCGTCGAACACCAGCGGCTCGGCCTGCTCGAAGTACGGGTACCGCGGCAGCGCGGGGTCGACGGTCTCGTCGAGCGTCTGCAGCATCGGGTGCGCCTCGCGGATGAACAGCCGCCCGCCCGGCCGCAGCAGGCCCGCGACGACCTCGGCCCAGCGCGCCACCGACGGCAGCCAGCACAGGGCGCCGATTCCGGTGTAGACCAGGTCGAAGCTCTCCGCGCCCAGCACGGAGACGGCGTCGTAGACGTTGGCCTCGTGGTAGTCGACGTCCGCGCCCGCCGCCTCGGCCAGCCGCCGCGCCTCGGTCAGCGCCGCGCCCGAGAAGTCGAGCCCGGACACCCGCGCGCCCAGCCGGGACAGCGACACCGTGTCCGTGCCGAGGTGGCACTGCAGGTGCACCGCGCGCAGCCCGGCGATGTCACCCAGCCGGGGCCGGTCGAACCGCACGACGGCGCTCAAGTACGCCGGATCGGCGGCGAAGTCCGCGAAGTTGTAGTCCGGTGAGGACGCGTGCAGCGGCGCGCGGTCGTCCCAGTTGGCCTTGTTCACCCCGAAAGAGGCCGCGAACGAGTCCGTCACGACGTCGCCGCGCGCTCGGCCTTGCTGCGCAGCACGCAGAACTCGTTGCCCTCGGGGTCGGCGAGCACGGCCCAGCCGGTGCCGTCCTCGTTGCGCCGGTCGTGGACGAGCGTGGCGCCCAGCCCGATCAGGCGCGCGACCTCTTCGTCACGCGGGACGTCCGGTTGCAGGCACAGGTGCAGGCGGTTCTTGACCGTCTTCGGTTCCGGGACCTTCAGGAACAGCAAGGCGGTGCCGTCGGACAGCTCGATGCCGACCTCGTCGTCACCCGGGTGGTCGCCGTCGGGGATCGGTTTCCCGGTGACCTGGCTCCAGAACTGGCAGAGGGTGTACGGGTCGGCGCAGTCGACGGACACGTTCAGCACGGCGGAAGGCATGCCCCGAGTCTGGCCGAGTGTCCACGCCGGAGCGACTCGATTTACGAAGCGACCGCGAGCCCCGCGGTCCGGTGCATGCGGCGGCTGTCGTCGACGATGAGGATCTCGCAGCCCGGCCGGTCCGCCGCCCACGTGATGCCCTCGGCGCCCATCGCGAACGCCGCCGTGGCCAGCGCGTCCGCCGTGACCAGGTCGCCGGCCACCACCGTGACGCTCATCAGGCCGGTCGCCGGGGTGCCGTCGCGGCCGTCGAGGATGTGCGAGCCGCGCTCGTAGGCCGCCGACGTCGCGATGGCGCCGTTGCGCGACTCCAGCACCGCGCACACGGCCAGGGGCTGCTCGGGGTGGCGGACGCCGACCCGCCACGGCCGTCCGGGTTCGGGCTCGCCGGCGGTGACGACGTCGCCGCCCGCGTTGAGGCAGAACGTCGTCGCGCCTTCGGCCTTGAGCATGTCGGCGGCGCGCTGCACCGCCCAGCCCTTCACCACCGCGCACGGGTCGAGGCCGCGCCCGGGCAGCCGCGCCCGGAACGCGCCGCCGGAGAGCTGCTCGTAGTACGCGCAGAGCTCCAGCACCTCGATCAGGTCGTCGCTCAGGTCCTCGGCCGGCAGCTCGCCGCGGTCGTAGCGGCTGACCTCGCTGTCCGGCTTGAACGGGCTGAACCGGGCGTCGACGTCGCGGAACCACGCGAAGACGTCGTCGATGACGTCGGCGAAGTCGCCGGTGTCGTCCCTGTCCCGCAGGTCGAGGGAGATCGGCAGGCCCATCACCTGTTCCACGCGGTTCGTCATCAGTTGCCCCGAGCGTCGATAGCGGCCTGCAGTGACGTCTTGTACGACTCGCTCGTCTCGGTCGCGCCGGTCACCGTGTCGATCTTCGCGCTCTGCGCCTTGATCGCCTCTTCCTGCAGCTTCGGCAACGCGGTCAGCGCGCGCCCGCCGTCCGGCGCCTGCAGCAGGGTGATCGCGGCCAGCCGGGAGCCGGCGAAGGTCACCTGGACCTGCACGGTCCCGTAGGTGCTCCACTCGGCCGTGCCCTGCGTGGTCACCGTCGCTTTCGCACTGTCCGAAGTGGACGGCGGCGGCGCGGACGTCGCAGGGGAGTTCGAGGTGCCACCGGTCGGGCCACCGGCCGAAGTGGACGGTGAAGGCGCCGTTGTAGGAGCCGGAGCGGACGGTGCGACGACGGCCGGCGGCGCCTGGGCGACGGCGGTGTTCTGCACCGGCGGCCCGGGTTCGAACCGCCAGACCGCGATGAAGCCCGCGATCGACAGCGCGACGACGAAGATGGTTCTCTTCATGACGAGTCCCCCTAGGCCGCGAGGCTGAAGCGTTCGGCGTGGACCTGGGCCTTGGGCACGCGCAGCTCCCGCAGGCTGCGCAGCACGGCCGACGTCATCCCGGGCGGGCCGCAGACGAAGACGTCGCGCTCGTGCACGTCCGGCACCATCATGTGCAGGTTCGCCGGGCCGAGCATCGTGCCGCGCGGCCCGACGGCCTGGTCGGGTCCGGTGAGGACGCTCACCATCGCGCCGCGGGTCTTGGCCAGCTGGTTCAGTTCGGGCAGCAGGACCGCGTCGGCCTGCGTGCGCACCCGGTAGAGCACGACGACGTGGCCTTGGATGTCCTCCAGCAGCGCGCGGATCGGCGTGATGCCGACGCCGCCCGCCACGAGCAGCGCGTCGGGCCGCTGCTGGTGGATCGTCGTGAACGCGCCGTACGGGCCTTCGGCGAACACCCGCGTCCCGATGCGGAGGTTGCGCAGCGACGCGCTGGCGTCGCCGAGGGCCTTCGCGGTCAGGCGCAGCGTGCGGCCGTCGGGCGCGGCGGACAGCGAGAAGGGGTTGGCCTGGTACCAGCGGTCCTTGGTGAGGAACCGCCACAGGAAGAACTGGCCGGCGCGGACCGGCATCCGGTCGAGGTGCTTGCCGCTCATGTAGACCGAAACCACGTCCGGGGCCTCGGAAACGACGGCGGTGACGCGCAGCCGGTGACGCAGGTTCCGCCACAGCGGGAGCAGCACGCGCCCGGCGAGCACGGCGGCGCCGGCGCTGAGCCAGAGCGTCCACCAGTAGCTCTTCGCCATCGGCGAGCCGGCGAACGACGTCCCGAGCGCGATCTGGTGCGTGAACGCGAGGAACACCGCCGCGTAGGTGTAGAGGTGGATGAAGTGCCACGTCTCGTAGGCCAGCCGCCGGCGCGCGAACTTCGCCGACGCCGCCCCGACGATCAGGATCACCGCGAACGCGACCAGCGCGCGCAGGATGCCCTCCAGCTGGTTCGCCATGTCCACCAGCTCGTCGACGACGCCGTGGTGCTCGACCTCGGCGTACCCGAACACGATGAACACCAGGTGCGCGAGCAGCGTCCACAGGATCGTGAAGCCGGTCCAGCGGTGCCACGTCGTGAGCCGGTCCATGCCGATGCGCCGGTCCAGCCAGGGCAGCCGGGCCACCAGCAGCAGCTGGAACGCCATCGCGAGCGCGCCGTACAGCCCGGCGAGCCTGCCGATGCTGATCAGCACGTCGTCGGAGAGCCCGGCCTGCGCGAACAGGGTGGTCACGGCGGCCACGTTGGCGCCCAGGAGGAGGAAGAGGCCGGATTTCGCGGCGATCCGGGGGCGGATCGCCGGGCGCGTGGCCTCGGCGGTCTGCGTCATGCTGGTCACACGGATCCCTCGTCGGTTCGGTTCACGAAGGCCAGCCTCGCCACCGAGCCTGTGGCGAGTCTGGGTGCCGGCTGTCGGGTTCCTGTCGGCCCGCGTCACCGCCTCGCCGCCCGCTCGCGCGCCGGGAGAAGATGGGGTGGTGCAGCCCTCCGAACCCGTGCGCCTGCTCGTCGTCGACGACGAGCCGCACATCGCCGACCTCGTCGCCACCGTCGCCCGGTACGAGGGCTGGCAGGCGGTCACGGCCGGCTCCGGCAAGGCCGCGCTGAGCGAGGCGGCGGCGTTCGCGCCGGACATCGTGGTGCTGGACCTGATGCTGCCCGACTTCGACGGCTTCACGGTGCTCGACCGGCTGCGCGCGAACGGCAGCGCGGTGCCCGTGGTGTTCCTCACGGCCAAGGACGCGACGGCGGACCGGATCGCCGGGCTCACCCGCGGGGGTGACGACTACCTGGTGAAACCGTTTTCCGTCGAGGAGCTGATGGCGCGGCTGCGGGCGGTCCTGCGCCGCAGCACCGGCGCCGCGCTCCCGGCCGCCGCGCGCGGGGCCGTGCTGCGCGTCGGGGACCTGACGCTGGACGAGGACACCCGCGAGGTCCGCCGCGGCGAGGGGGCGCCGGCCGAGCTGACGCCGACCGAGTACGAGCTGCTGCGCTACCTGATGCGCCGCTCGCCGTCGGTGCTGACGAAGGCGCAGATCCTCGACCACGTCTGGGAGTACGACTTCGGCGGCCGGTCCAATGTGGTCGAACTCGTCATCTCGCACCTGCGCCGCAAGATCGACGCGGGCGCGGGCGAACCGCTGATCCACACCGTGCGCGGCGTCGGGTACGTCGTGCGCCAGGTCAACCGGTGAGGGGCTTCTTCCGCCGGTGGTACGGGGCCTGGCGGCGCACCCGGCTCGGCACCCGCATCACGCTCGGCCTCGGCGCGCTCGCCCTGGTGGTGTTCGCCGCCGTCGGCGTCACGACCGTCGGGATCATGCACGGCTACCTCGACCGGCGCCTCGACGAGCAGCTGTCCAAGAGCCAGAACACCCAGGTGCCGACGCTGCGCGAGACGCACGGCTCGCCGCAGTCGGTCTACTCCTGGTACTCGGCGCTGTACTCGGTGCGCGACGGCGTCGCGACGCCCGAGCCGGGCGGGATGCTGCCGGGCGATGGCAAGCAGCTGGCGAAGATCGCCGCCGACGCCGTCGGCGGCGACGTCACCCGCGACATCTACCTCTACGACGACGGCCCCTACCGGGTGCGGGCCTGCCCGGTCGACACCGATTCGGTGCTGTTGAGCGCCGCGCCGCAGGGGGATCTGAACGGGACCGTCCGGCAGCTGGTCTGGGTCGAGGTGGGCGCGTTCGCGCTCGCGCTGGCGGTGCTCGTGGTCGTCGGCCGGCTGGTGCTGCGCCGCGGCCTGCGCCCGCTGGCCGACATGGCCGGCACCGCGCACGACATCGCGGCCCACGACCTCACCGCGAACCCCGACCTGCCGGTGCGCGCGTCGGGCAGCGGCGGCGGCGTCGAGGTGGAGGAGCTGCGGACGGCGTTCAACGTGATGCTGGCGCACATCGACACGTCACTGGCGGCCAGGACCGAGGCGAACGAGCGGCTGCGCCGGTTCGTCGCCGACGCGTCCCACGAGCTGCGCACCCCGCTGACGTCGATCCGGGGCTACGCCGACCTGTTCCGCTACGCGGCCGCGAACGAGCCGGCGGAACGCGAGGCGCACCTGAGCAAGATCCGCGAGGAGACGGCGCGGATGACCGTGCTCGTCGACGACCTCCTGCTGCTGGCCCGCCTCGACGCGCGGGCGGCCGAGACGCCGTTGCGTCCCGAGCGGACGGACCTGGCCGAGCTGGCCGGCGACGCGGCGGACGCGTTCGCCGCCGGCCGGCCCGACCACCCGGTGACGACTTCCCTGGATCCGGCGCTGGTGGACGCCGACCCGGTGCGGCTGCGGCAGGTGCTCGACAACCTGCTGGCCAACGCGGCCGTGCACACGCCGCCGGGGACCGCGGTGCACGTCGCGGTGGCGGTCGAGGGCGCCGGGGCCGTCGCGCGCGTCACCGACGCCGGGCCCGGCATCGCGCCGGCCGACCAGGAGCGGATCTTCGACCGCTTCTTCCGCGTCGACGACTCCCGCACCCGCTCGGGCGGCGGCACCGGCCTCGGCCTGTCGGTGGTGCAGTCCCTGGTCACGGCGCACGGCGGCACGGTCTCGGTGGAATCCGCCCCGGGCCGCACGACGTTCACCGTCCGGCTCCCGCTCGCCCGGTCGTGAGTGGTAATTAGGGTTCTAACCCGAATTACCACTCACGAGGACTTGCGCCGGTCGTAGTAGGCGATGATCACGCCCTTGGTGGTCGCGACGCTGCGGGTGAGCGTGAACTCGGTGAAGGGCGCGTCGGCGTCGAACAGGCGCGCGCCGCGGCCGAGCGTCAGCGGGTGGATCAGCAGCGTGTAGCGGTCGACGAGCCCGGCCGCGTGCAGGGCGCGCACGAGCGCGGCGCTGCCGATGACCGACAGGTCGTTGCCGGGCGTGGCCTTCAGCTCGGCCACCGTGTTCGCCGCGTCTCCGCGCAGCAGCACGGAGTTCTGCCACGCGCCGGCGTCGTCCAAAGTGGTCGAAGCGACGTACTTGGTGGCGGCGTTCAGGTGCGTGGTGAACGGGTTGCCGTCGGTCTGCCCGGCCCACGCGCCGATGAAGTCCTCCCAGGTGCGGCGGCCGAACAGCATGTCGCCGGGCTTGCCCATGCCCTGGCTCATCTCCTGGCCCAGGACCTCGTCCTGGTAGCGGCCGCCCCAGCCGCCGTGGGTGAAGCCGCCGCGGGTGTCCTCGTCGGGCCGGCCGAGGCCCTGGACGACGCCGTCGAGGGTGACGTTCATGGTGACGCTGAGTTCGCGCATGGGGTTTCCTTCCGCTTCGGTCTGTCGCCGCCTATACGAACGGCCACCGCGCGGATCGACAGCGTGCTACTCCCGATCGGTGACGTGCGGCGGAATCACCCAGCCGGGGGAGAGGTCGGCCGACGGCTCGGGCGCGCCGAAGACCGTCCGCACCGGCAGCACCCCGGCCCACGCGGTGTCCGCGCCGACGTCGTCCGGCTCGTCGTCGGGGCCTTCCGCGCGCATCTTCACCGACGCCTCGGCCAGGTCGAGGGAGAGCACCGACACCGCGGCAAACTCCTTGGCGTTGACCTCCCGCGCGTGCGCCCACGAGCCCGGCGCGAGGTGGTCGGTGAGCACCTCGAGGCCGTGCATCTTCGCCTCGGCGTCGGTGACGAGCTTCGCCTTCCCGAGGATGACGGCGCTGCGGTAGTTCATCGAGTGGTTGTTCACCGACCGCGCGTAGACGATGCCGTCGAGCAGGGTCACCGTGACGCAGACGTCGAGGTCCTGGGTGGCTTTCCGGAGGCTCGACGCGCCGGTGGAACCGTGCAGGTAGAGCGTGTCGCCGTCGCGGCCGTAGCCGGTGGGCAGGACCAGCGGGACGCCGTCGCGGACGACGCCGAGGTGGCAGATCAGGCCGTCGTCCAGCACGGCGTGCAGCACGGCGCGGTCGGTGACGGCCCGGTTCTTCTTGCGGCCGAGCGTGGTGCGGGGCGTGGTGGAAAGCATGCGACCAGCGTCTCTCCCGGCAGTGGCATCGGAAAACGTCCACTTCTCGTACACTTGGGAAGTCCACTTGAGGAGGTCCCCGTGACCCACGCCGACACCGCGCTCCCGGTCAGCCTCGACCGCGCGTCCGTCACGCCGCTCGCCGTCCAGCTCGCGGACGCGCTGCGCGAGGCGGCGGCGTCCGGGCACCTGCGCGGCGGCGACCGGCTGCCGTCGACCCGCGCGCTGGCCGGCCGGCTCGGCGTCAGCCGGACGGTGACGTCGGCTGCGTACGAGCAGCTCCACGCGGAGGGCTGGATCGCCGGGAGGCACGGCTCGGGGACGTACGTGACGACGCCGCCGTCGTTTTCGGCTTCGGAGGTCCCGGCGCCGGGCGTCGCGCCTTCGGCCGAGGTCGAGCCGCCGTCGCTGCTGGACCTCGGGCCGGGCACGCCGTGGGCGGCCGGGCTGGACCGCGCGGCCTGGCGCCGGGCCTGGCGCGCCGCGGCCGACCCGGACCCGCTGATCCGCGCCCACCGCGCGGGCCTGCCGGAGTACCGCGCGGCGGTGTCGGAGCACCTGCTGCGTCACCGCGGCCTGGCGGCGGGTTCGGTGCTGGCCACCGGCGGGACGACCGCCGCGGTGGTCGAGCTGGCCTCGGCGGTGCTGGAACGCGGCGACGTCGTCGCCGTCGAAGAGCCCGGCTACCAGCGCGCGGTGCAGGCGTTCCTCCGGGCGGGCATGCGGGTGGTCGGCGTCCCGGTGGACGAGGAGGGGCTGCGGCCGGAGGCGATCCCGGCGGGCGCGCGGGCGGTGTACTGCTCGCCGGCGCACCAGTACCCGATGGGCAGCCGGCTGAGCGCGGCGCGGCGGGTTTCGCTGGTCGAGCGGGCGCGGGCGTCGTCGATGCTGGTGATCGAGGACGACTACGACGGCGAACTGCGCTTCGACGTCGCGCCGCTGCCGATGCTGGCGTCGCTGGCCCCGGACGTGGTCGCGCACCTCGGGACGACGTCGAAGATCCTGACGCCGACGCTGGGCGCGGGCTGGATGGTGGCGCCGGAGGCGATCACGTCGGCGGTGCTGGCGTACCGCGACCTGACGGGCACGCGGCCGTCGCCGGCGGGGCAGCGGGTGCTGTACGAGTTCGCGCGCAACGGAGACCTGGGAAGGCACCTGCGCAAGATCCGCCGCGAGATGGCGGAACGCCGAACGCTCTTGGCGGGCGCCTTGGCAACAGCGGGCATCCCCCTCCGCGGCGACGACGCCGGGGCGCACCTGGTGGTCCCGTTCCCGTCGGCGGCGGTGGAGGCGTCGGTGATCGCGACGGCGGAGCGGCGGGGGATCCGGCTGGACGGGCTGGCGCGGCACTTCGCCGGAGTCCCGACGGCGCACGGAGTGGCGATCGGGTACGCGGGGTGCACGCGGGAGGCGTTGGTGTCGGCGCTGCCGACGCTGGTCTCGCTGCTGCGCTGACGGTTTGCCAGCAGTCCGCCGCCGACCCACCTTCGCGAGTTCCGTCTCCAGCAGCGCGAGTTCCGCCTCCGATCACGCGAGTTCCGTCCTCAATCACGCGAGTCTCGCCTCCCATCACGCGGCTCGGCTCTCAGGCACTCGAGTTCCGGCTCCGGTCACGCGAGTTCCGTTCCCACTCACGCGAGTCTCGCCGCCCGTCACGCTGCTCCGCTCTCAAGCAGCTGAGTACCGGCTTTGATCACGCGTGCCGACCTTCTGAGCCCGCGTGATGGCGGCCGGGTGCCGGGCGGCGGTCCAGTCGCTGTCCACAGCCTGGCCGTGATGTGGATAACCGGGCCCTGGCGAGGGCTTTTCCGAATTTTCGTCGGTCGGCCTGGATACGCTGGAGCGGGGATGGACCCCCTGGGAGGGCGGGCGCTGTGTTCGGGCGGGCGGGCCAGCCGAGCGGATGCACACGCCGGCCAAGGGGACGGGCGGGTCAGTCGGGCCGTTCACGGATGGCCGGCACTCGCGTAAGGCTGACACTCATGGACGGCCAACACCCGCGTACGGCCCGCAAAGGGCGAGTCGGCTGCGCGGGGAGGCGCTCGGCGCGGCGCTGCCGCGTTGGTGCCGGTGTTGGTGCCGACATCGGTGTCGCTGCTGCGCTGACAATGCCCCTCGTAGGTAACGACGTCCCTGGGCCGCGAGGGTTGCGTTCGGCGCTCTGAGCGTCTCGCCCGTCGCACGGGGCTGGGGTGTTCGTCGAGGTCACCGGGTACGGTGGCTCACCATGAGCGAGAAGATCCGGGTGGCGGTCGTGTTCGGCGGGCGCAGTAGCGAGCACACCATCTCCTGCCTGTCCGCGGGCAGTGTCCTGGGGAACCTCGACCCGGAGCGGTTCGAAGCCGTCCCGGTCGGCATCACTCGTGAAGGGCGCTGGGTGCTCGGGACCGGCGACTCCGCGCAGCTCGCCATCCGCGGCCGTGAGCTGCCTTCCGTCGAAGACGGCAAGAACCTCGTGCTCGCCGGGGATCCCTCCAGCCAGGGGCTCGTCGCTGTCGAGCCGGGGCGGGAAAGCGAGCTGCTGTCCCAGGTGGACGTCGTCTTCCCGGTGCTGCACGGCGCCTTCGGTGAGGACGGCACCATCCAGGGCCTGCTCGAGCTCGCCGGCATCCCGTACGTCGGCCCTGGCGTGCTCGCCAGCGCGGCCGCCATGGACAAGGAGACCGCGAAGAAGCTCTTGGCCGCCGAAGGACTTCCGGTCGGTACCTTCGCCGCGCTCCGCCGGGGTCAGTCCACTTTGGACGACGAGGCCAAAACCCAGCTCGGCCTGCCGGTGTTCGTGAAGCCGTCGCGCGCCGGTTCTTCGGTCGGCATCAGCCGCGTGACGTCCTGGGACGACCTCGACGCCGCCATCGAGCTGGCCCGCGCCACCGACCCGAAGGTCCTCGTCGAGGCGGCCGTCGTCGGCCGTGAGGTCGAGTGCGGCGTCCTGGAGTTCCCGGACGGCCGCGTCGAGGCGTCGCTCCCGGCCGAGATCCGCGTCCTGTCCGAGGACGAAAACGCTTGGTACGACTTCGAAACCAAGTACCTGGGTGACGACGCCGAGCTGGACATCCCGGCCAAGCTCGACGACGCCGTCACCGAGAAGCTCCGCGCGATGGCCGTCGAGGCCTTCCGCGCGCTGGACTGCCAGGGCCTCGCCCGCGTCGACTTCTTCGTGGGCCCCGACGGCGAACCGAGCATCAACGAGGTCAACACGATGCCCGGCTTCACGACGAAGTCCGCCTACCCGAAGATGTGGGAGGTCACCGGCGTCGACTACCCGACCCTGCTGACCACCCTCATCGAGACGGCGATCGCTCGCGGCACCGGCCTGCGCTAGCCCAAAGCCGTGAAGGCCTCCTTACCGGCCATAAGAGCCGGGAAGGAGGCCTTCACGGCTTTCAGCCGAACCGCAGCGGGCGCGCGGGCAGCTTCGCGGCCACCGTGTCCGAGATCTGCTGCAACGGGCCCGTTCCGGCGCTGTCCGGCACCGTGAGGGCCGAGTAGACCTCGCGGTCCACCACGTACCACGTCGACGCGCCGTCGCCCGGGACCTGCAGCCACTGGACGCCGTTCACCAGCCTCAGCTGTGACGTCGGGGTCAGCTCCGGCGGCCGGTCCAGCCCGCACCGGAGCACCAGCGGGTCGGTCGTGCCCCACGCCACCGTCGCCGGCGGGGCCGGGTCGGCCAGGGTGCGCAGAGGCAGCGATGACCCGTTCGACGTCAGTTCGGTCGGCACCGCGCCCAGCAGCGTCTTGCAGGCCGGGGACGCCGCCGCCGGGGCGGGCACGGAGACCAACGGCAGCGGGCCGGCTGCGGGATCCGGAGAACGGTGAGTCAGGGCGAAGACGGCCACGGCGACCGCCAGGGCCACGGCGAGCGCGGCCGCGGTGACGAGCACCACCCTGGGTGGGGCGCCGGTGTCGGAGTCAGGCACCGGACCACTACACCACTGCTCAGAGATGCACGACCGGGCAGGTCAGCGTCCGCGTGATGCCTTCCACGTTCTGCACCTTCGCGACCACGAGCTGGCCCAGCTGGTCCACGCTGTCGGCGGCCGCGCGCACGATGACGTCGTACGGGCCGGTGACATCCTCCGAGCTGGTCACACCAGGGATGCTCGAGATCTCGGCCGCCACCGCGGCCGCCTTGCCGACCTCGGTCTGGATGAGGATGTATGCGTGGACCACGGCGCGCCCTTTCGTCGGGATCGATCGGCTCAGGGTAGGAACTTGGGAGCAGGAACGTTCTCAGCCAGCAACGTATCGCCAGCTCACGCAAAAACATAGGGCATCCGACTATCGGTGATCGATCTTTGTCCCGGTAGAGAAAGCAGAGGTGACCGGTGTCACCGAACGACGCAACGGTCGCCGAGACCGGGGAGTTCGCGCTCATCCGAGCCGTCACGGAAGGACGCCGCCAGCCCCCGGGCACGCTGCTCGGCCCCGGTGACGACGCCGCCGTGATCGCCGCCCCCGACGGGCGCGTGGTCGCCAGCACGGACGTCCTGGTGCAGGGGGTGCACTTCCGGCTCGACTGGTCCGCCCCGGAGCAGGTCGGGCGCAAGGCCGTCGCGGTCAACCTGGCCGACATCGCCGCCATGGGCGCCGCGCCGACGTCCGTCCTCGTCGGCATCGCCTGCCCGCCCGACACCCCGCGCGAGGTGATCACCGCGCTGGCCGACGGCATGTGGGCCGAGGCCGAACGCGCCGGCGTCGGCGTCTCCGGCGGTGACATGGTCCGCGCCGACCAGCTCGTGATCAGCGTCACCGCGCTCGGCGACCTCGGCGACCGCGAACCGGTGACGCGCTCGGGGGCCCGCCCCGGCGACGTCGTCGCGGTCTGCGGGAAGCTCGGCTGGGCGGCCGCGGGCCTGGCCGTGCTCGGCCGCGGCTTCCGGTCCCCGGTCGGCGTCGTCAACGCCCAGCGCGCCCCGGAGCCGCCGTACGAGGCCGGTCCTCGCGCCGCGCTCGCCGGAGCCACGGCCATGATCGACGTCTCCGACGGGCTCCTGGCCGACCTCGGGCACATCGCCGAGGCGTCCGGCGTCGGCATCGACGTCCGCACCGCCGACCTCGACGTCCCCGCCCGGCTCACCGAAGTCGGCGCCGCGCTGGGCGCGGACCCGCTCGACTGGGTCCTCACCGGCGGCGAGGACCACGCCCTGGTGGCCACGTTCCCGTCGTTCGCCGAACTGCCGGAGGGCTGGCGCACCATCGGCGTCGCGACCATGCCGGACTCGGGGATCACCGTGGACGGCAAGCCTTCTACACGCGAAGGCGGCTGGACACACTGGCGCTGAAGTAGGCTCCACGGACGTGAGAATCGTTCCGGTCCCCTACGACCACCCCGACGCGGCCAAGCTCATGGCCGCGGTGCAACAGGTTTACGTCGAGCGCTACGGCGACGAAGACGCCACCCCGATGGACCCCGCGCAGTTCGACCCGCCGCAGGGCCTGTTCCTCATCGGCTACCAGGGCGACGAAGCCGTCGCTTGTGGAGCGTGGCGCGCGCACGACGGCCCCGCCCCCGACTTCCAGGACGGCGACGCCGAGTTCAAGCGGATGTACGTCGCCGACTCCGCGCGGGGCCGCGGGTTCGCGCGGATGATCCTGTTCGAGCTGGAGCGCACGGCGGCGCTGTCCGGCCGCAAGCGCGCGGTGCTGGAAACCGGCACCAAGCAGCCGGAGGCGATCGCGCTCTACGCGTCGTCGGGCTACGTCGAGATCCCCGGCTTCGGCATCTACAAGAACGAGCCGGACAGCCGGTGTTACGCCAAGGACCTCAGCGGGGCGTGAGCTTCAGCAGGGCCGCGGCGTGCGGGCGCAGGGACGCGGAGACCGCGGTGCCCACGTCCTGGTGGGTCCAGAGATCCCGGACGTTCCAGGCGCCCGGGACCGTCGCGGACACGGTCGCGGTGGTGGTGCCGGTGTTGAGCAGCACCACCGCGAACCCGCCGCCGGACAGGGGTTTGCCCCACACCTGGTAGCCCGGCCCGGCCGCGAGCTGCCGGCCCTGGCCGCCCGCGAAGTCCTGGTCGACGGCGATCGCCTCGGGGTTGCCCAGCGTCGCGAGGTCGTCGTCGCCCAGCTTCGCCGGATCGGTCCCGGCGAACAGCGGCGCGTTCAGCACGCTCCAGACGCTGAAGTGCGCGCGGGCCTCGTCGGCGGTCAGCGTGCCGTTGCCGACCTGCAGCATGTCCGGGTCGTTCCAGCCGCCGGGCGAGCCGCTGTGGACGGCGACGGCGGCCTGCTGGTCGATCGTCGCGAGCACGGAGTCCCAGGTCGGGGTCAGGTCGTAGGTGGTCCGCCACAGGTTCGCCACCGGCCGCGCCCAGGTCCACGGGCTGGAGACGCCGTATTCGGAGATCGCGTAGACGATCGGGCGGGGGAGCGCGGCCAGCTCGTCGCGCATCTTCTCGAACGCCGCCCGCCGGTCCAGGCCGTCGACCGTGTCGGCATTGCACCAGTCGTACTTGAGGTAGTCGACGCCCCAGCGGTCGAACGTCTCGGCGTCCTGCCGCTCGTGGCCGAGCGAGCCGATGCCGGCCGCGGGGTAGGCGTCGTTGGCCATCGCGCAGGTCCGGCTGCCCGGCACGGCGTAGATGCCGAACAGCAGGCCGCGCGAGTGGACGTAGTCGGCGAGGTCGGCGATGCCGTGCGGGAACCGCGTGGGATCGGCCTGCAGCGAGCCGTCGGCGGCGCGCGCGGGGGCCTGCCAGCAGTCGTCGACGACGACGTAGCGGTACCCGGCGTCGCGCAGGCCGTCGTCCGCGAGCGCGTCGGCGACCTGCTTGACGACGTCCTCGGTGAGGTCGTAACAGCGGACCTGGTTCCAGCTGTTCCAGCCCATCGGCGGCGTCGTGGCCAGGCCGTTCGCCATCGCCGGCGACACGACGGGCGCGCTCAACAGCCAGGTCAGCACGACGAGCAGGAGCACGAGGAGCGTGCTTCTCGGACGGGTGTGCTGCCTCGGGTCGATGACGTGATCCAATCGCAGAGCACGTGAAACCGCAGTCACCCCGGAGGCGGCATGCCGATCTACGCGCTCGGTTCGCTCGAACCGACGATCCACCCCGACGCCTACGTCCACCCGGACGCGACGGTCATCGGCGACGTCCGGATCGCCGCCCACGCGTCGGTGTGGCCGCAGACCGTGCTGCGCGGCGACCACGGCTACATCGAGATCGGCGAGCGCTCCAACGTCCAGGACGGCTGCGTCCTGCACTGCACCGAGCAGCACCCGACGATCCTCGGTCCGTCGTCCGCGGTGGGGCACGCGGTGCACATCGAGGGCGCGAAGATCGGCACCGGCTGCCTGATCGCGTCCGGCTCGGTGGTGCTCAACGGCACGGTGGTCGAGGACGGCGGCATGGTCGGCGCGGGCGCGGTGCTGTCGTACGGCTCGTACGTCAAGACCGGCGAGATCGCGCTCGGCGTGCCCGCGAAGACGCGGGAGAACAAGTCCTTCGGGCCGGAGAGCATCGCTCTCGTGGTCGATTCGTACGTCGAGCGGGCGAAACGGTTCCGCGTCGAACTGCGGCGGCTCGACCCGCGCGAGTGACGGCGGCCACGGCCGGTAAGCTCGCCGCCCGTGACCGCACGACCGCTGCAGGACATCGTCGAGGCAGGCTGGGCCGAGGCCCTGGAACCGGTGGCGCCGCAGGTCGCCGCGATGGGGGAGTTCCTCCGCGCGGAGATCACCGCGGGCCGCACGTACCTCCCGGCGGGTGAACACGTGCTGCGGGCGTTCAAGCAGCCGTTCCACGACGTCCGGGTGCTGATCGTCGGCCAGGACCCGTACCCGACGCCCGGGCACGCCGTCGGCCTGAGCTTCTCGGTGGCGCCGGACGTCCGGCCGATCCCGAAGAGCCTGGTCAACATCTACAAGGAGTACGCCGAGGACCTCGGCCACCCGCTGCCGGCCAACGGCGACCTGACGCCGTGGGCCGACCAGGGCGTCCTGCTGCTCAACCGGGCGCTGACGGTGCAGCCGGGCAAGTCGAACTCGCACCAGGGCAAGGGCTGGGAAGACGTCACCGAGCAGGCGATCAAGGCCCTCGCGGCCCGGTCCGAGCCGATGGTGGCGATCCTGTGGGGCCGCAACGCCCGCAACCTGCGCCCGATGCTGGGCGAGGTGCCGTGCATCGAGTCGGCGCACCCGAGCCCGCTGTCGGCGCACAACGGCTTCTTCGGGTCGCGCCCGTTCAGCCGCGCCAACGAGCTGCTGGAGCAGCAGGGTGCCGCGCCGGTCGACTGGAAGCTCCCGTAGGTTCGGTGTCCGGATCGGAGTGACGGCTCCGACCAGGGGGAAACCTTTGGAGGGCACATGAACGTCACATCGGCCGACGGCACGACCATCGCCTACGACCAGCGCGGCACGGGCGCGCCCGTGATCCTGGTCGGCGGCGCGTTCAACGACCGGACCACGGTCGCCGGCCTGGCCGACGTCTTGGCTGCGGACTTCACGACGATCGCGTACGACCGGCGTGGCCGCGGCGACAGCGGTGACACCGGTCCGTACGCGGTCGAGCGGGAGATCGAGGACATCGCGGCGCTGATCGCCGAGGTCGGCGGCTCGGCGTCGGTGTTCGGCCACTCGTCGGGCGCGGTGCTGGCCCTGGAGGCGGCCGGAGCGGGCCTGGCGATCGAGAAGCTGGTGGCGTACGAACCGCCGTACGCGACCGACGCGGAGTCACGCCCCGACGTCACGGAGAAGGTGGCCGCGCAGATCGCCGCGGGCGACCGCGACGGCGCGGCGGCGACGTTCCTCGAGGTCGCGGGCACCCCGCCCGAGGTCATCGAAGGGATGAAGCGGGCCCCGGTGTGGGGCTGGTTCACGTCGCTGGCGCACACGCTCCCGTACGACCTGGAGATCTGCGGCCCGGGCGCCCACCCCCGCAAGGACCACCTGGCCCGGATCACGGCCCCGACGTTGGTCATCGGCGGCGGCGCCAGCCCGGAGAAGCTGCAGTCAGGAGCCCGCGTCGCGGCGTCGGTGGTCCCCGGCGCCCGCCACGAGACCCTCCCGGGCCAGGACCACGGAGTGCTGCAGCACCCGGAGTCCCTGCGCGACATGCTGGTCGACTTCCTGAAGTAGCGGCCGACCTCCGGAACCCCGAAAAGCCGTGAAGGCCTCCCTACCGGCCATAAGAGCCGGGAAGGAGGCCTTCACGGCTTTGACCTGGGCCGGGCACAAAAAAAATGGCGAGTGCTCTCCACGAGCACTCGCCACCTTTAAGTTTCGCCTTAGCCCCGGACGACCTTGCCCGCCTTGATGCACGAGGTGCACACGTTCAGGCGCTTGCGCTGGGAAATACCCACCTTGGCGTGGACGGTCTGGATGTTCGGGTTCCACCGGCGGTTGGTACGCCGGTGGGAGTGCGAGACCGACTTGCCGAAGCCGGGTCCCTTGCCACAGACGTCGCACACGGCAGCCACGTCGAACTCCTTTGGATCTGGGTCATAGAAATGAGCCCAGACGGACTGGGCAACTCGACCATAGTAACCAGTGGCTCCGCCGGGTTCCGCACGGGGTCGATACGCTCGCCCCGGGAACGGCGAGGAGGTCACGGGGTGCGGGTGCTGGACGCGGCGGCGGTGTCGGCCTGGGCTGCGGGTTGTGTGCGCAGCCTGGCGAGCCTGCGGCCGGCCATCGACGGGATCAACGTCTACCCCGTGGCGGACTCCGACACCGGCTCCAACATGCTCTTCACGATGACCGGCGCGGCCGCCGAGCTCGACGTCGCGGCGCCGGCGACCGCCGCCGACGCGCTGAGGGTCCTCGCGCGCGGGGCCGTCGCCTCGGCCAAGGGCAACTCCGGCGTGATCCTCTCCCAGGTCGTGCGCGGGCTGGCCGACCGGGCCGAGGGCGAGCTGGACGGCGCGTGGCTGGCCGCCGCGCTGGGGCACGCCGACGAGGTCGCCACCGGGGCCGTGAGCCGGCCGGTCGCCGGGACCATCCTGACCGTGCTGCACGCCGTCGCCCTCGCCGTCCGCGGCGATACGCGTCAGCTCGGCGAAGTGGCGCGAACCGCCGCGAAGGAAGCCGCGCACGCGCTGGAGAAGACGCCGCTCCAGCTGCCCGCGCTGGCCAAGGCCGGGGTCGTCGACGCCGGGGCCCGCGGGCTCGTCGCCGTCCTCGACGCGCTGGTCGGGGTGCTCACCGGCACCGCGGTCGAGCAGGACCACGCGCTCGAGGTGCCGGTGGTGGCGGACGAGGTCTACGCCTGGGAGGTCATGTACCTGCTGGACGGCGTCGACGAGGCGAGCCTGCCGACCCTGCGCAAGGAGCTGGGCGGCCTCGGCGACAGCGTCACGGTGGCCGGTGACGGCTCGGGCAGCCACGCCGTGCACGTCCACTGCGCCGACATCGGCGCCGCCATCGAAGCCGGGCTGACGCTGGGGCGGCCCCGCCGGATCCGCGTCGAACCGCTGCTCACGCCGACGCCGATCGAGCCGGGTGGCGGGATCGACCGCACGGTCGTCGCCGTCGTGCACGGCGGCGGGCTGGCCGAAGTGCTGCGCGCCGAGAGCATCCCGGTCCTGGAAGTGCCCGAAGGCACCACACCGAGCGTCGAGGACATGATCGGGCTGCTCAACGAGGCCGCCGGCCGGCACGTCACGGTGCTGCCGGGCGGGGTCGCGCTGACCGCGGCGGCCGACACCGCGGCGGGGCACGCGATGGCCGCCGACCGCGACGTCGTGGTCATCCCGTGCACGTCGCCGGTGCAGGTGCTCGCGGCGCTGGCCGTGCACGACGCCGGGCGCCGCACCAACGACGACGTCGTCGCGATGGCCGAGGCGGCCGCCGCGACCAGGCGTGGCGAACTGCGGATCGCGCAGGAGGAGTCGCTAACCTGGGTGGGCCGGGCCCAGTCCGGCGACGTGGTCGGCCTGGTCGACGACGAGGTGGTGCTCATCGAGGCCGCCCCGGCGTCGGAGACCAACCTCGTCGCGGCGGCGATGAAGGTGCTGAACCGGATGCTGGCGCTGGGCGGGGAACTGGTGACGGTGCTGAGCGGGGCGGCCGCGCCGCCGGGGGTCGCCGAAGAGCTCGCGGAGCAGCTTCGGCTGGAGCACCCCGAGGTGGAGCTGGCCGGGTACGCGGGTGGGCAGGCGGACGCCGTGCTGCTGATGGGAGTCGAATAGCGATGGCCGGACTGCGCGACAAGCTGCCGTTGCTGCTGGGTGCCAAGACGGCGAAGGCGCTCGCCACGGCGTTGGACATCGAGACGGTCAGCGACCTGCTGCGCCACTACCCGCGCCGCTACGCCGAGCGGGGTGAGCTCACCGACATCGCCGGCCTCGAGCTGGGCGAGCACGCGACCGTGCTGGCGCGCATCGAAAAGGTGAGCAAGCGCCGGATGAAGGCCCGCAACGGGACCATCATCGACATGGTGATCACCGACGGGAAGCGCCGGCTCACGTGCGCCTTCTTCAACCAGGCCTGGCGGGAGAAGGACCTGGTGCCCGGCAAGTCCGGCCTGTTCGCCGGCAAGGTCTCGGCGTTCCGCGACACCCTGCAGCTGACCAACCCCGAGTACGAGCTGTTCGAGGCCGATCGCGAAGCCGAGGCGATGGACGACTTCCTGGCCGCCATCATCCCGGTTTACCCGGCGGCGCAAGGCATGCCGACGTGGTCGATCGCCAAGTGCGTCCGCCAGGTGCTCGACGTCCTCGAGGTCGACGAGGACCCGATGCCGCCGGAGCTGCTGCGGCTCCAGCACCTGGGGGACCTCGAAAACGCGCTGCGCGGCATCCACCGCCCGGAGAACTGGGCGCACCTGGAGGCGTCGAAGAAGCGCCTCAAGTGGGACGAAGCGATGGCCGTGCAGCTGATCTTCGCGCAGCGCCGGCATTCCGCGATCTCCCGCCCGGCCAAGGCGAACCCGCACGTCGACGGCGGGATCATGGACGCCTTCGACAAGCGGCTCCCGTTCGACCTCACCGCGGGCCAGCGCGGCATCGGCGACGAGATCGCCGGTGACCTGGCGACCGAGCACCCGATGAACCGGCTGCTGCAGGGCGAGGTCGGCTCGGGCAAGACGATCGTCGCGCTGCGGGCGATGCTGCAGGTGGTCGACAACGGGCGGCAGTCCGCGTTGCTGGCGCCGACCGAGGTGCTCGCCGCGCAGCACGCGCGGTCGCTGCGCGAGATGCTCGGCGACCTGGCGCAGGCCGGCGAGCTGGGCGCGGCCGAGAAGGCCACCCGCGTCACGCTGCTCACCGGGTCGATGGGCGCGAAGGAACGCAAGAAAGCGTTGCTGGAGGCCATGAGCGGCGAGGCGGGCATCATCGTCGGCACGCACGCGCTGATCCAGGAGACCGTGCAGTTCGCCGACCTCGGCCTGGCCGTCGTCGACGAGCAGCACCGCTTCGGCGTCGAGCAGCGCGACGCCCTGCGCACCCGCGGCAGTGAGGGCACCAGCCCGCACGTGCTGGTGATGACCGCGACGCCGATCCCGCGCACGGTCGCCATGACCGTCTACGGCGACCTGGAGATCTCCGCGCTGCGCGAGATGCCGGTCGGCCGGTCGCCGATCAGCACGACCGTCGTCCCGGTGGCGGAGAAGCCGGCGTGGATGGACCGCGTCTGGCAGCGCGTCACCGAAGAGGTGTCCAAGGGGCACCAGGCCTACATCGTGTGCCCGCGGATCGGCGACGAGCCGCCGTCGGACAAGAGCGACAAGCGGCCGCCGGTCGCCGTCCTCGACATCGCGCCGCAGCTGGTGGAGGGCCCGCTCAAGGGCTTGCGCATCGCCGTGCTGCACGGCCGGATGCCCGCGGACGACAAGGACGCCGTGATGCGCGCCTTCGCCGCGGGGGAGCTGGACGTGCTGGTGGCCACCACCGTGATCGAGGTCGGCGTCAACGTGCCGAACTCGACGGCGATGGTGATCATGGACGCCGACCGGTTCGGGATCAGCCAGCTGCACCAGCTGCGCGGCCGCGTCGGCCGGGGCAGCGTGCCGGGGCTGTGCCTGCTGGTCACGGAGGCTCTCGACGGCACGACGACCCGCGAGCGGCTGGCGGCGGTCGAGTCGACCACGGACGGGTTCGAGCTGTCCCGCCTCGACCTGGAGCTGCGCCGCGAGGGTGACATCCTCGGCGCCGCGCAGTCCGGGAAGCGGTCCACGCTGAAGCTGCTTTCCCTGCTGCGGGACGAAGACGTCATCGCCGAGTCGCGGGCGAGGGCGCAGGAGATCGTCGAGAAGGACCCGGCGATCTCGAAGTTCCCCGGCCTGGCCCAGATGGTCGCGGACGTCGTCGACGTCGAGCGCGCGGAGTACCTGGAGAAGTCGTGACCGCCGTGGTCCGGCCCGCCACCGAGGCGGACGCGGGCGCGATCGGCGAGATCCACGTGCGGTCCTGGCAGGCGGCCTACGACGGCCTGATGCCGGCGGAGTTCCTCGCCCGCATCTCGGTCGGGAACCGGACCGCGGGCTGGGCCCGCACTCTGCGCGACGGCGGCCGCGTGCTCGTGGTGGAAGCCCCGCAAGTGGTCGGGTTCGCCGCGTTCGGCCCGCGCCGCGACGGGCCGGACGAGGGTGAGCTGTACGCGATCTACCTGCACCCCGAGGCGTGGAGCCGCGGCCTGGGCCGGTTGCTGCACGAACAGGTGCTGACGTCGCTGGCCGAGAGCTAGCCGGCCGCGGTGCTGTGGGTGCTGGCGACGAACGAGCGTGCGAAGGCGTTCTACGAGCGTGCGGGCTGGTCGCTCGACGGCGGCACGCGCACCGAGACGATCGACGGCGGCGCGGTTTCGCTGGAGGAGCTGCGGTTCAGCCGTCCGTTGCCGTGACGAAGACCCCGGCTTTCGCGGCGGCCGCGCCGGCCGCCGCGGCGACGTCGGCGTCTCGCGGCGTGACGCCTTCGCGGGAGACGAACAGGCGGTAGAAGACCGGCCCGCAGGCGACGCGCACGACCTCGACCGCGTCCGTCCCGGCCGGAACCTCGCCGCGGGCCACGGCTCGTTCGACGATCGGCGCCGACCGCGCGTGGCGGTCGACGTAGAACTCCTCGAGGGCGGCCGCCGCGCGGGTCGAGAGGAACGCCGCCGAGATCGACGCGATCGGCAGCTCGCGCAGGCCCGGCTCGGTGAAGAAGTGCACCAGCTCCCGGTTGACCTCGCGCAGGTCGCCTTCGAGGGAGCCGGTGTCCGGCGCGGCCCACTCCTGCTCGGTGCCCATCAGCAGCGCCGCCGCGACCAGGCCTTCGGCGGACTCCCAGCGGCGGTACAGCGTCGTCTTGTGGACGCCGGAGCGTTCGGCCACGGCCTCGACCGTCAGCTCCGCGTACCCGCGCTCGCCGAGCAGCTCCAGGGTCGCGTCGAGGGCGGCGCGACGCGTCCGCTCGGTGCGGCCGCCCGGGCGCTGCGTGCCGATGGTCTCCAAGTGCCACTCCCGTTGCGTTAGTGCTCCCAGTGTAGATCAGCCGATCGGGCGACAGCCCTGAGTTGTCGCGGCTCCGGCTCGCGGGTACCACGCTGATCATGAGGAAACGACGGGGTGTTCTCGCGGCCGTGGCCATCGTGCTCGCCGGGCAGGCGCCGGCGGCCGCCGCCGGGGGAGTGCAGCAGGATCCGCCCAGCTGGGGGCTGGACCGGATCGACCAGCGCACCGGGCTCGACCACGCCTACCGGTACGGCGACGACGCGGCCGGCGTCACGATCTACGTGATCGACAGCGGCGTCGACGCGCAGCACCCCGACTTCCAGGGCCGCGTCGCGCCGGGGCGGGACTTCCTCGGCGGCGGCACCGACACGACCGACACCAACGGCCACGGCACCCGGCTCGCCGGCATCGCCGCGGGCCAGGCCTACGGCGTCGCGAAGGGCGCGCAGATCGTCCCGGTGCGGGTGCTCGACAAGGACGGCGGCGGCGCGACCGAGCAGATCATCGCCGGGCTCGACTGGGTCGCGCAGAACGCCCGGCAGCCCGCGGTCGCCGTCCTCGGCATCGGCGGCGTCCCGAACGACCAGCTCGACGCGGCCGTGAAGCGGCTGGCCACGGTGCTGCCGATCGCCGTCCCGGCCGGCAGCGAGACGGCGGACGCGAGCGGCTTCTCGCCGGGCCGGGTGACCGAGGCCCTGACCGTCGGGGCGATCGACGACCAGGACCACCCGGACAAGGCGTCCAACTTCGGCCAGGACGTCGACCTGTACGCGCCGGGTGTCGCCGTTCCGAGCCCGATCGCGGGCGGTACGACCGCGGGCCCGGAGTCGGGCACGTCGGTGGCCGCGGCGTTCGCGGCCGGCGCGGCGGCGATCTACCTGGCCCAGCACCCCGGCTCGACGCCCGCGCAGGTGGACCAGGCCCTCGTTCAGGCCGCGACGCCGGACGCGCTGAAGGGCGTCCCGGCAGGCACGGCCAACCGGCTCCTCTACGTGCCGCAGGCGTCCTGAGACTCCGGCAGGGAGGTGCCACCAGCGCTGATCGGCCAATCTTTCCACGCGCATGATGTCCATCACCTGGTATGCAGCTCCCGCCCAGCGGGAAAAACCGGGTAACGTGCGCTGACTACCGATCCAAACGGGAAGGACCGGGCATGTTCCGCAAGGTGCTGGTGGCCAACCGCGGTGAGATCGCGATCCGCGCGTTCCGCGCCGGCTTCGAACTGGGGGCCGGCACGGTTGCCGTGTTCCCCCACGAAGACCGCAACTCGCTGCACCGCCTGAAGGCCGACGAGGCGTACGAGATCGGCGAGCCGGGTCACCCCGTGCGCGCCTACCTCTCGGTCGACGAGATCGTCGCCGCGGCCAAGAAGGCCGGGGCCGACGCCGTCTACCCGGGTTACGGCTTCCTGTCGGAGAACCCCGATCTCGCGCGCGCGTGCGAGGAAGCGGGGATCACCTTCGTCGGCCCGAGTGCCGACATCCTCGAGCTCACCGGCAACAAGGCCCGCGCGGTCAAGGCCGCGCGCGAGGCCGGCGTCCCGGTGCTCGGCTCGTCCGAGCCATCGAGCGACATCGACGCGCTGGTCGCGGCGGCCGACGAGCTGGGCTTCCCGGTGTTCGTCAAGGCCGTCGCCGGTGGTGGCGGGCGCGGTATGCGCCGCGTCCTGGAGCCCGCCCAGCTGCGCGAGTCCATCGAGGCCGCGGCGCGCGAGGCGGAGTCCGCCTTCGGCGACCCGACGGTGTTCCTCGAGAAGGCCGTCGTGGAGCCGCGGCACATCGAGGTGCAGATCCTCGCCGACGCCGTGGGCAACATCATCCACCTCTACGAGCGCGACTGCTCGGTGCAGCGGCGCCACCAGAAGGTCGTCGAGCTGGCCCCGGCGCCGAACCTCGACCCCGAGCTGCGCGACCGGATCTGCGCCGACGCGGTCAAGTTCGCGAAGCAGATCGGCTACCGCAACGCCGGCACCGTCGAGTTCCTGCTCGACAAGCAGGGCAACCACGTGTTCATCGAGATGAACCCGCGCATCCAGGTCGAGCACACGGTCACCGAAGAGGTCACCGACGTCGACCTCGTGCAGTCGCAGCTGCGGATCGCCTCCGGCCAGACCCTCGACGACCTCGGCCTGAGCCAGGACAAGATCTACCTGCGCGGCGCCGCGCTGCAGTGCCGCATCACCACCGAAGACCCGGCCAACGGCTTCCGCCCGGACACCGGGATGATCTCCGCCTACCGCTCGCCGGGCGGCTCCGGCATCCGGCTCGACGGCGGCACCGCCTTCTCCGGCACCGAGATCAGCGCCCACTTCGACTCGCTGCTGGTGAAGCTCACCTGCCGCGGGCGCGACTTCGAGACCGCCGTCGGCCGCGCGCGCCGCGCCGTCGCCGAGTTCCGGATCCGCGGCGTGGCCACGAACATCCCGTTCCTGCAGGCCGTGCTCGACGACCCGGACTTCCGCGCCGGGCGCGTCACGACGTCGTTCATCGAGGAGCGGCCGCACCTGCTCACCGCGCGGCACTCCGCCGACCGCGGCACGCGGCTGCTGACCTACCTCGCCGACCAGACGGTCAACAAGCCGCACGGCGAGCGCCCGAAGACGCCCGACGCGACGCTCAAGCTGCCGAAGCTCGCGAAGGACGCGCAGCCGCCCGCCGGCTCGAAGCAGAAGCTCGTCGAGGTCGGTCCGGAGGGCTTCGCGCGCTGGCTGCGGGAGTCGCCGCACATCGGCGTCACCGACACGACGTTCCGCGACGCGCACCAGTCGCTGCTCGCCACCCGCGTCCGCACCAAGGACCTGCTGGCGGTGGCGCCGGTCGTCGCGAACACCGTGCCGCAGCTGCTTTCCCTGGAGTGCTGGGGCGGCGCGACCTACGACGTCGCGCTGCGGTTCCTCGCCGAGGACCCGTGGGAGCGGCTCGCCGCGCTGCGCGAGGCCGTGCCCAACATCTGCCTGCAGATGCTGCTGCGCGGGCGCAACACCGTCGGCTACACGCCGTACCCGACCGAGGTGACCAACGCCTTCGTCCAGGAGGCCACGAAGACCGGCATCGACATCTTCCGGATCTTCGACGCGCTCAACGACGTCGAGCAGATGCGCCCGGCCATCGAAGCCGTGCGCGAGACCGGCTCCGCCGTCGCCGAGGTGGCGCTCTGCTACACCTCGGACCTGTCGGACCCGGGCGAGAAGCTCTACACGCTCGACTACTACCTCAAGCTGGCCGAGCAGATCGTCGGCGCCGGGGCGCACGTCCTGGCGATCAAGGACATGGCCGGGCTGCTGCGCGCGCCCGCGGCGACCCGGCTGGTCACCGCGCTGCGCAAGGAGTTCGACCTGCCGGTGCACATCCACACCCACGACACCGCGGGTGGCCAGCTGGCCACCTACCTCGCGGCGATCAACGCGGGCGCGGACGCCGTCGACGGCGCGGTGTCGTCGATGGCGGGCACGACGTCGCAGCCGTCGCTGTCCTCGATCGTGGCGGCCACCGACCACTCCGACCGCACCACCGGGCTGAGCCTGGACGCGATCGGCGAGCTGGAGCCGTACTGGGAGAGCGTGCGCAAGATCTACGCGCCGTTCGAGGCCGGGCTGGCCTCGCCGACCGGGCGCGTCTACCACCACGAGATCCCCGGCGGGCAGCTGTCGAACCTGCGCACCCAGGCCATCGCGCTGGGCCTGGGCGACCGCTTCGAGGACATCGAGGCGATGTACGCGGCGGCCGACAAGATCCTCGGCCACCTGGTGAAGGTGACGCCGTCGTCGAAGGTCGTCGGCGACCTCGCGCTGCACCTGGTCGGCGCGGGCGTCTCCCCGGCCGACTTCGAGGCGGAGCCGAACAAGTTCGACATCCCCGACTCGGTGATCGGCTTCCTGCGCGGCGAGCTCGGCGACCCGCCGGGCGGCTGGCCGGAGCCGTTCCGCACGAAGGCCCTCGAAGGCCGCGCGGACCCGAAGCCCGTGCAGGAACTGTCCGAAGAGGACCGCAAGGCCCTGGAGGAGAACCCCCGCCGGACGCTCAACCGGCTGCTGTTCCCCGGCCCCACCAAGGAGTTCGAGGCGCACCGCGAGGCCTACGGCGACACCTCGGTGCTGCCCACCAAGGACTTCTTCTACGGCCTGCGCCCGGGTGAGGAGTACGCCGTCGACCTCGAGCCGGGCGTGCGGCTGCTCATCGAGCTGGAGGCGATCGGCGAGGCCGACGAGCGCGGCCTGCGCACGGTGATGTCGACGCTCAACGGCCAGCTGCGCCCGATCCAGGTCCGCGACACCTCGATCGCGTCGGACATCCCGGCGACCGAGAAGGCGGACAAGGGCAACCCGAAGCAGGTCGCGGCGCCGTTCGCCGGCGTGGTCACGCTGCAGGTCAACGAGGGCGACACGGTGGAGGCCGGCGCCACGGTCGCGACGATCGAGGCGATGAAGATGGAGGCGTCGATCACGGCGTCCGCGGGCGGCAAGGTGGCGCGGCGCGCGATCAACGCCGTCCAGCAGGTCGAGGGCGGCGACCTCCTGCTCGTCCTGGAGTGACCCTGCTGATCAACGCCGTACCGCAGCGGCAAGGCGCGGTGGGCCCTCGGGCGGGCGACCTGCCCGGGGGCTGCGCGGCCCTCGCGGAGCTGGCCGGGCACGTGCTCGGCCGGCCCGTGCACCACGTCCCGCAGTCCCCGGAACTGTCCTCAGTGGACGGTGGGATCGCGTCACGGGCCGTGCTGACCGGGCCCAACCGCGCGGCCCAGCTGGCCGCGCTGGAGGCGCCCGGTGGACCGGTACTGACGATCGGCGGCGACTGCGGCGTCGAGCTGGTCCCGATCGGCGTCGCCCGGTACCGGTACGGCCCGGGCCTCGGCGTCGCGTGGTTCGACGCGCACGCGGACCTGAACACGGCGGCGACGTCGCCGTCGGGGGCGTTCCACGGGATGGTGCTGCGGTCACTGCTCGGTGAGGGCGACCCGGAGTTCGCGGCGGCGCCGGCTCTGGAGCCGGGACGCGCGGTGCTGCTGGGGACGCGGGTGTTCGACCCGGAGGAGCGTGCGGCGGTTGCGCGGGGGCTGGCGGTCACGTCGGTCGATGCGTTGGCGGGCGCGGAGAAGCTGTACGTCCACGTGGATCTCGACGTGCTGGATCCGTCGGAGTTCGGCGGCCTCAACTACCCCGAGCCGGACGGGTGGACGATCGCGCGGCTGGTGTCGTCGCTGGACGCCCTGGCGGCCTACGACGTCGTGGGTGCGGGCGTCACCGAGTGCGTGGGCAACTCGCGCGAGGTCGAGGTCCTTCAGCCGGTTCTGGCTGCGTTGGGCCGGCTTCTCGTGAGTGGTGATTAGGGTTCTAACCCGCATTACCACTCACGACGGGTAGGCCTTGCGGACCGCGTCGAGGGCGATGTCGAGGTTCGCGCCCAGGTCCTGGGCCCGGGTCGCGTACTCGGCCGCCGCGGCCAGGAGCAGGGCCGCCGGGTCCGGACGGTCCGTGGGGATCGTGATCACCGTGCCGCGGGCCCGCGCCGTCTCCACCCAGCCCGCCGCCTCCAGCTCGCGGTACGCGCGGGCCACCGTGCCCGACGCCAGGCCCAGGTCGCGGGCCAGCTGGCGGATCGGCGGCAGGCGCGTCCCCTCGGGGAGCGCGCCCGCCGTGGCCGCGCGGATGATCTGGTCGTGCACCTGCCGCCAGGGCGCCAGGCCGTTCTCGGTGTCGACGACGATCTTCACGCGAGAGCCGGGAGCCTCTTCAGCGGGGCGGTGACGGCCAGGAATGCGGCGATGCCCACCACGACGATCAGGAGCGAGCCGAGGTTGCCCTGCGTCCAGCCGATCGCCGTGCAGGTGCCGATGCCCAGCCCGATCGCGACGCGGGCGCTGCGGCAGCGCAGCGCCAGGTCGGCGCGCGGCTCCCCGGCCGGCGGGCGCCGCACGGCCAGCAGGGTGATCGCCCAGCAGACGGCCGTCGTGCCCGCGGCCACCGCCAGCAGCTTCCACTGCGTGATCAGGGCCAGGTGCGCGATCGCGGACACCGACGCCAGCCCGCTGAGCACCAGGGCCCAGGCCGGGACGACGTCCAGCAGCCGCCGCCGGACGAGGACCGCCTCCCGCCGCGGGCCACGCGTGGGCCGCTGGGCCAGCAGTTCGGCGATCAGGCCGCCGAGCAGCAGGGTGCCGGCGATCGAGGCGCCGTCGTTGTTGCCGCCGAACAGCAGCGGGAGCCCCAGGTAGAGCCACGGGTACCAGAACCGGCGCCGCTTGAGGTACCGGACGGCCAGCGCCACCTCGGCGGCGTCCGGGTCCGGCACCCCCCAGCGCACGAGCAGGCGGGCCCCGCGCTTGTCGTTCGGCCACAGGATGATCAGGATCACCAGGCCGACCAGGCCCATGAAGAGCCCGACCGCGAGCATGTTGTCCCACGCCATGTCGTACCTCCCGCTTGTATCAACCACACGATACAAGCGGCCGTGTCCGGGTGCGCGGCGGGCGCGGAGTTCGTCCGTTCGTACGTACATCCGGGTGCAGTCGGCGGGGTAGTTGTCAGCGTTGCGCATGGAGTCCTCGTGAACTTGTCACGAAGATGACAAGAAATCGGTTTCCCTTCGAAGGTGTGACACGTTCCGGGCTAGTTTTTCGATGTGTCCGGTGTCACCCCGCATCGGACGCGGGGTGCTCGGCCGCGCGTGGAGCGGGGCCTCTGGGGCGGAGCAAAGGAGCTGCGATGTCGGTCGAGCGCGGATTCGACCATCCGGCACCACCCGCGGCACTGCCCCGCAAGCTCGCCGACATCCTCCGGCCCGAGCTGGCCAGCCTCGCCGCCGAGATCGTCGACGAGATCCGCGCGACCATCCCGGCCTACGCCCGCCCGCTCGACGGGCCCTACGGCAAGTCGATCCGCGCCGGCGTCGAATACGCGATCACGCTGTTCGTCGCGCAGATCGCCGACCCGACGGTGTCCAAGGAACAGTCCCACGACGTGCACCACCGCCTCGGGCAGAACGAGATGCGCGAGGGCCGCAGCCTCGACACGCTGCAGTCGGCCTACCGGGTCGGCGCGCGGGTGTCGTGGCGGCGGATCATGCGCGTCGGACGGCGGAGCGGGCTCTCGTCGGCGGTGATGTCCCAGCTGGCCGACGCGATGCTGGCGTTCATGGACGAGCTCGCCTCCGTCGCGCTCGACGGCTACCTGGAAGCGAAGGCGCGCACGGCGGGCGCGCTCGACACCTGGCGCCGCAAGCTGCTGCACCTGATCCTCGAGACGCCGCCCGCGTCACCGAAGGCGATCGCCGAGCTGGCCCAGCTGATCGGCTGGACGGTCCCGACCGACGCGACCCCGGTGGCCGTCTGCCCGGCCGACGGCGTCGCCCCGGCCCGGCGGCACGCGGGCCTGGACGCCGACGTCCTCGCCGAGCTCGACACCCCCGACCCGAAGCTGGTCGTGCCCGGCCAGCTGGGCAGCGCCCGCCTGGCGACGCTGCAGGTGGCGCTGCCGGACTGCCGCCTCTCGATCGGCCCGTGCGTGCCGCTGGCCTCGGTCGCGGACTCCCTGCGCTGGGCCCGGAACGCGCTGCAGCTCACCGAACGCGGCGTCCTGGTGCCCCGCCCGGTGCTGCGGGCCGAGGAGCACCTGGCGACGCTGCTGGTCAACTCCGACACGGGCCTGGTCGGCACGCTGCGGCACCGCCTGTTCGCGCCGCTGGCGGACATGACGGGCAAGCAGCAGGAGCGGCTGCTGGAGACGCTGCGGGCGTGGCTGGACAGCCAGGGCAACGTCGTGGAGATCGCGGAACGCCTCGGCGTCCACCCCCAGACGGTCCGCTACCGCATGCGCCAGCTCCAGGCGACCTTCGGCGACAGCCTGCGCGACCCGGGCGCCCGCTTCGAGATGGAGCTGGCGCTACGCGCGGGCGCGGCCCCGCTGCCGTTGCGCTACCCGGTGAGCGACCTGCTGCCGGTCCCGCGCACGGGCGCGATCCGTCCACAGTGGACGCCGAGCTAGCGGTAGTGGTTGCTCCGGCCGCAGCGGGCGGTCGAGTGCTGCCGGATCGGCAGGGCCGGCGTGAACGCGCCGTCCTGGCCGGGCTGCTGCGTGCAGGTCGGCGCGTAACCCCGTCGGTCCCGTGGTGCCGGGCACCCGGTGCGGCGACAGCTGCATCGTGCTCGCCCGGGCCGGCCCCGCGGCCGCGGCGAAGACCGCCACGGTCGCGAGAACCGTGGTCCGGGCACGGCGCATCGTCGTGGTTGCTCCCCTGTGGACGGTGGCCGCGCTCAGGTGATGATCAGGCTCGGGCTGAACGCCGTGTTCTGCGCGGGGCTGGTCACCTTCAGCGAGCAGTTCATCGTCCACGGCGTCCAGGTGCCGGTGGTGTACTTGTGCATCTCCAGGGCCAGGCTGAACGGCGGGTTCATCGCGAACGTGGCCGAAACGGTCCCCGAGAGGGCCGAGAACGTCTCCGCGCCGCCGGTGAAGGTGATCGCCGCCGTGGTGCCGCTCCAGATGGTCGGGGCGATCACGCCGGGCGTGCTCGAGGTCACGGTGGCGCCCGTCAGCTTCACCGGGATCATGCCGCTGCCGCGGACGCCGTCGTACCCAGCGGCGTGCAGCAGGTTCTTCAGGGTCGTCGTGATGCCGAGGCTGCCGGAGATGTTCGTGATCCCGGGAGCGGTGCCGTGCGGGATCGAGCCGGGACCGTCGAACTGCTCCACCGCGGACAGCGTTTGCGCGGCGATCCCGGGGAACGTGCAGTTGTGGGCCACGCCGGAGGCGGAGTGGAACGTCGTCGTGACCGCCCAGGCTGGCGCGGCCGTTCCGGCGAGCACGGCGGCCGTCGCGGCGGCCAGGACGAGCGAGCGGCGGATCTTCACGGTTTCCTCCCGGGTCAGGTGATCGGGACGCTCGGCGTGAACGCCGTGTTCTGCGCCGGGCTGGTGACCTTGAGCGTGCAGTTCGACGTCCAGGGGGTCCACGCCCCGGTGGACGCCTTGTGGAACTCGAGGATCCCGCTCACGCTCGCGCCCAGCGAGAAGCCGACCGCGCCGGCCGTGCCGGCGGTGAACGTCTGCGGCGCGCCGGTCACGGTGACGGTGGTGAACGGCTGAGCGGGGAAACCGCCCGCGATCACTCCGGCCGCCGGTGTCGCGTCGGTGACGGAGAACGCCGCGCTGAGCGACCCGCGCACCGCGTCGTAGCCGATCGCGTTCAGCAGCGTCCGCACACTGGTGGGGAAGGTCTGCTGGAGGGACGGCGAAACCGTGAAGGGCAGGCCTGGGTGGGGATCGGTGACCGACAGCTCCGCGGCCACCGTCGTCGGCTGGGGCGTGATGCCCGGGAACGGGCAGTTGTAGGTCAGCGAACCGGTTTTGGTCAGCGTGGTCGCGCTCGCGGTTCCCGCCGTCACGCCGGTGACGAGCAGTGCCGCGACGACGGCCGTTCCGAGCCCCCTCATGAGCTTCCCCCTCAGTGTGGTTTCTTGACGGCCTTCTCCGCGTGCTTCGCGGCCGCCTTCAGCGCGTCCGGCGGCGGTCCGTTGGAGCCGGGCGGGCACTGGGTGCTGTCCGGATCCGTGCACACCACCAGGTTGTAGGTGTCCACGTAGGCCTGGTTGCCGTCGCCGGAGCTCATGCCGGTGAGCAGCGGTGACAGGTCCTGCCCGCCGGTGCCGCAGCCGGTGAACGCCGGGAGGCGGAAACCCTTCTCCGGGTCCGTCTGGATGTGCCCGACCCCGAACGCCTCGTACGGGCCGTTCAGGGTGAGCGTCACCGTCTCCGCCGTCACGCAGTCGGGGCCGAGGTCGAGCGGGACGCCGTTGACCTTCGCGTTGCTCAGCCGGGCCATCACCTGCAGCGTGGTGTTCAGGAAGGTGGCCCCGGTGTCCGGGTCGGTCGTGATGTTCCCGGCGACCTCGATGATCTTGCTGTTGCGGTAGTCGACCGGCAGGAACTCCACGGTCGCGGTCGTCGGCACGAAACCGAAGCCGAGGAACGACGTGGTCGCCTGGTTGAAGGTGGTCGACCCGGTCACCCGCGAGCTGCCGTCGTTCAGGTTGAGGATGAACAGCCCGTTGATCAGGAACGACGGGTCGGCGGTGACGGTCGCGCCGAGCTTCTTGACCGTCGACCTCGTCATGATCGTGACCAGGCTCAGCGGCACCGCGAACTCGTCCTCGGTCGGCGGATCGCCCGGAGCGGGGGCGTCGGCGCCGGCCGCGGCCGGCTTCTTCGCCGCTGTCCCCGGCTTCACCGGCGGGAGGACCAGCACCTTGCCCAGCGTCGTCTGCTGGTCGGGATCGAGGGTGCACGCGATCAACGGCGCCGGCTGCGTGGCCACGGTGCCGGCCGGCGGCACCGCCGTCAGCGAGAGCGTCGGCGCGGTGACGTCGAAGGTGACGGCGCCGACGGTGTTCAGCGCGATCTCCGGCACGGCGCCGGTGGCGGTCAGGGTGACGTCCCCGGTGTCCGGCAGCGGGGTGGCCGCCACGGTGAGGGGGACCGGGACCTTGTCCGCGCGGTCGCCCTGGTGCACGGCGAGGTCGACGTCCAGGCTCCCCTGCAGCGACCCGGCGGTGGCCCCGGCCGGGAGGAGGGACAGCGCGACGTCGCGGGGGAGGGTGAGCTTCGTGGCGAACTCGCGGATCGTCGCCGACGTCCCGGTCTTCGCTTGCGCCGGCAGCGTGGCCGCCGTCTCGGTGGTGAGCTTGCGCGCGCCGAGCGGATCGGCGAAGGGACAGGTCACCGTCACCGACGTCTTCGCGTTCGTGTCCGGCGGGACCGCGGGTGCGGGCGCGGCCGAGCCGACTCCCGTCAGCGCGCCGTTCACCGCCGACAGCAGGCCGACGGCCGCCAGCGCGGAAACGGTGAGGGTGCGGGGCCGGACTCGACGGGGCATCGGGTTCCTCGGGTGGTTCGCGAGCGGGGACGGGAAGTCCCGGTGCGGGCCCGTCGAGGGGGCCCGCACCGGGACGTCGCGTCAGGAGACGGTGATGCTCGGGCTGAACGCGGTGTTCTGCGCCGGGCTCGTCACCTTCAGGGTGCAGCTCATCGCCCACGGCGTCCAGGCGCCGGTGGACTTCTTGTGGAACTCCAGCGCCGCCGACAGCGAGCTCGTCAGCGACAGCGTCGAGGTGCCCGCGGCGGCCGGGGCGGTGTAGGTCGGGATACTGGAGGTCGCGACCTGCGCGATGTTCACCGTGATCGCCCCGCCGGTCGGGTAGATCACCTGCGGGATGTTCAGCCCGGTCGCCGCCGGCTGCGACAGCGTGCCCGACGACACGGAGACCGGCACGGACGCCGTGCCCCGGATGCCGTCGTAGCCGACCGCGGTGAGCAGCGAGTGGACGGTCGCGCTGATTGTCGCCGTGCCGTTCACGTTGGTCGGGGTGACGGAGGTGCTGTGCACGACCGAGCTCGGGGCGTCCAGGTGCGCGACGACCGTGACCGGCTGCGGCGAGATGCCCGGGAAGGTGCAGTTGTACGTGACGGGCGTCGAGCCGCCGGCGGTGTAGGTGATCGTCGCGGCCGACGCGACGCCGGCCGTCAGCACCGCGATGGCGCCGATGGCGGTCGCGGTGGTGGCGATACCGGCGGACAGCCTGCTGAGTCGGGACATGGCTTCATCTCCTTTGATTCAGTTCAGTCTCGGCTTTGGCTGATCGATTTCTCGCCGCCGTGCCCCCATCGCGTTCACCCGACCCCATTGCCCCGGGTGGCGGGACGCGATTCACCGGCGTGCGAGGTGGAGGTCCATCTGCCGAAATCGAGGCTACTCGCCAGTTCAGTACGGAACAAGACTTCGTCCTTGCGTGGGTGAGGGCCCGTGCGGGTGCATCGATTTCTTGTGTCCCGCCGCGTAGGCTCGGTCGCGGATTTGGCGGATTGTGACAAAGTGCGGTCACGGCGGCGAACCGCTGTGCCGAACGGTCTACCATTTGTGATCTTGCCGAGGCAATCCCGGATAACGAAACCGGAGAAATGAGGCTACCGTGCCCGGTACTTCCCGTTGTGGACGGCTATCGCTCGGCGGAGCCGTATTCACGGTGTCCGCGGTTATGGCGGCGTCGCTGTGCGCGCTGCCCGCGAACGCGGCCACCGTGGGCGGCGTGCTCGCCTGGGGCAAGCCGGACTACGACGTCACGATCCCGCCGCCGGACGCGCTGACCGGGGTCACCGCGGTGTCGGCGGGCAGCACGACCGCGCTGGCGCTGAAGGGCGGCGCGGTCCTCGCGTGGGGCGCGAACAACTGGGGCGCCAACCAGATCCCCGCGGCGGCGACGTCCGGGGTCAGCCAGATCGCGTCCGGCTGGGGGCACGAACTGGCCCTCAAGAGCGGCAAGGTCCTGGCCTGGGGGAACAACTGGTACGGCCAGACCACCCTGCCCGCGTCGGTGAGCAGCGGCGTCATCGCGATCTCGACGTCCAACATGCACAGCCTGGCCCTCAAGCAGGGCGGGCTGGTGGTGAGCTGGGGGACGCGGACCGACGTGCCGGCCGCCGCGCAGACGGGCGTCACCGCGATTTCCGCCGGGGGCGACCACAACCTGGCCATCAAGAACGGCGGGGTGCTGGCCTGGGGGAGCAACACCTACGGCCAGGCGACGGTGCCGGCCGGGCTCACATCCGGTGTCACGACGGTGTCCGCCGGGTTCAACCACAGCCTGGCGCTCAAGGGCGGCCGCGTCTACGCGTGGGGCCGCGACAGCCTGCACCAGACCGAGGTGCCGCCGGAGGCCCAGTCGGGCGTCGTGGGCGTCGACGCCGGGTTCAACCACAACGTCGCCTACAAGGCCGACGGAACGGTGGTGAGCTGGGGCTCCAACGTCGTCGGCGAGTCGACGTTCATTTGGTGCGGCCCGGTTTTCGGGGTGTCCGCCGGGGACAACGACAGCTTCGCGCTCAAGGAGGACCCGGCCGCGGCCTGCTGAAGCTGCGGGTGGCGGGCCCGGAAGCCCGCCACCCGCGGCCGGATCAGGTGGCGTCGTTGGCGAGGTCGAGCGAAATCGTGTTGCCCGGCCCCGAAATCAGCGCGCCGAGTGCGATGTCGGCGATGAAACAGTTGGTGAACTCGGGGATCGTGTAGGTGCCCTTGACGGTGAACGAGGGCGCGGTGATGTCGACGTCCTGCGCGGACAGCGTCAGGTCGAGCGGGGTCTTCGTCTTGCAGCTGCCCGGCACGGTCGGCAGCGGGATGATCGGCACGATCGGGCCGGCCCAGATGTCGTAGATCTCCATGTTGGCCTTGGCCTTGGTGACGATGTTGCCGTCGGCGATCGTGCCGGTGGCCGGGCCGAGCGGCGTGACCTTCACCTTCGCCTTGATGCGGAAGATGCCCGAGAGCAGGGAGATGTCGGCCTGCGCCGGCGGCAGGGCCAGGTCGGCGCTGAGGCCGACCGACCCGGTCTGGTCGTCGATCAGCAGGTTGCCCTTGAGGCTGCCCGGGCCGAGCTTCATGGCGCTGCCGGTCTTCTTGACCGTGGTGGAGCCGGTGACCTTGTAGGACACCGCGATGGGAATGATGTCGGCCGACGCGGGCGTCACGGCGACCCCGGTCAGCACGACGGCGGCCGCCGACGTGAGCACAGCCAGTCTCTTCAGCTGCGTTGCCACGGACATAGTTGTTCTCCCTTGCGATTTTCCCGGCCGGTTCCGGATGCTTCCGGAACCGGTGAAGTGCGCTATTCGGTGGAACGGCCTCAGCGCGGTTCGAGTTCGGTGACGACCCAGCCGTCGCCGGTGTGTTCCGCGGTCACGGAAAGCTGGGCCGCGGCACTGTCGGTCGCATTGTTGTCGGCCCGGACGGCTGATTGATCGAGAAAGACGAGTAACCGCGCGTGACCATTCCGGAGATCCTGCACGGCGATCGCCGAAACGCGTGAAGTGAGCACGAGTTTCTGCTGCGGCGCTTTCTCGCGTACCTGGGCGAAGAGCTTGTCGTAGGAATCCTTCGCTGAACCGCGCAGCACGGCCGCGGCGGCCTTCTCGGTGACGTCGGTCTTGTCGTAGGAATAGGAGAAGATCCGGTTCATGGCGAGCGTGACGGCCGAGGTGACGTCGGCGGTGGCGCCGACGTCGGTGAGGGCGAGGTTGTCGGCGGCCGGGTTCCCCGAGGCGGACCGCGCTTCGAGGGTGAACCAGACGCCGGCCCCGGTCAGCAGGAGGGCGGCGGCCAGCAGGAGCGCGGGCAGCCGCAGCCAGGCCGGTCGCCGGGTCGAAGCGGCACTTTCACGTGAAAGTGCCGCTTCGGCGGAATCCGCTTCGTCTGCTTCGTCTGCTTCGTCCGCATCAGCTGCCTCGGGGACCACGTCGGAGTCGTCGGTCTCGGTCTCGATGGCGTCAGCGTCGGCGTCGGTCTCGGTGTCGGGCTCGGTGACGAGGTCGCGCTCGTCGGCTTCGTCGATCGCCGTGATCTCTTCCGTGCGGCTCATCACGCACCCACCGGCAGCTGGTCGAGCGCGCTCAGCTTCCAGCCGTCCGGCGTGCGCGTCAGCGCCGCCGCGAACCGGTTGCGCTTGACCGCCGGGGCCGTTCCCTGCTTCGCCATCGTGATCTCCACCGAGGCCAGGAGCTTCGCTGTGCCCGCGTGCTCGTCCAGCTCGCTCAACGCCGCGTCCAGGACGCGGCCCGTCGCCACCGTGGCGTTCGCCGCGAGGGTCTTCTTCGTCGTGTCGTCGGTGTGGGCCAGCTGGTCGTGCAGCGGGCCCGTCGACGCCGCCAGCCAGCGGCCGAGACCGCCGTCGACGTCGTGGTAGTCCAGGCTGCTCAGCTCCGTCACCAGCGTCCGGCCGCTGGAGAGGGCGTCGTCGCGGGCGGTGCCGTAGGTCAGGGCCGGGTCGTTCGACGCCGAGTACCACGCGTAGCCCGACCCGCCCGCGAACACCGTGGCCCCCAAGGCGGCCGCCACCAGCACCAAGGGCAGGTACTTCACCGCAGCCACAGCATCTCCTCGAGGCTCGTCGACGTCGCCTGGGTGCCGAACCCGAGCGGGCCGGTCAGCCCGCCCGGCACGGCCGGGGCCGGCACGGCCGGGTGCGGCGCGTTCTGCGTGCCGCGCACCGAACTCTCGTTCCCGTACGGCAGCGTGCACGCCGCGTCGGTCCGGAACGGCAGCGGTGAGACGTCGGTGCTCGCCCGGTGCGGGGTGTCCTCGTAGCCCTGCCGGCACGGCGGCGGGTTGTCGAAGTTCAGCACCAGGCCCATCCGCAGCGCGTTGCCCTGGTCGTTCAGCGCCGAGCCGACGGCCGCGACGGCCTTGGGCGTGTTGACCAGGAACTGCTGCTCGGCGTCGGTGCGGGTGGCGAACACCCGGGACGTCGTCAGCAGGTTGGCCAGCAGGATCGGCAGGCCCGGGTCGTTCTCCTTCAGCAGGCTCGAAAGCTCGGACGCCGCGGGCGGCGCGGTCGCGATCAGCCGCCGCAGGTCGCCGTCGGAGCTGGCCAGCTGCTGGGCGAACACCTTGGCGTTGCTGCTGAACGAGCGCCACTCGGCCGCGGAGTCGACCTGGGTGCGCAGCACGGTCGCGCCGTCGCCGATCAGCTTCGACGTCTGCGGCAGGTGCGTGCTCGCTTCCTGGGTGAACGTCGTCGCCGAGTCCATCAGCGTCTGCAGGTCCGGGCCGGCGCCGCGCAGGGCGTCGTCGAGCTCGTTCACCACCGTGCGCAGGTCCTGCGTCGGCACGGACGCGGTGAAGGAGTCCAGGTCCGTGAGCAGGTTGTTCACCGGCAGCGGCAGCGTCGTAGACTCGCGCCGGATCACCGAACCCTGGGCCAGGTACGGCCGGTCGGACGTGCGCGGCTGCAGGTCGACGTACTGCTCGCCGACCGCGGACCGGTTCGCCACCACGGCCTGGGAGTTCTCCGGGATCGGCGGGGCGCCGTCGTCGATGAGCAGGTCGGCCTCGGTACCGGTGGTGGTGAGCCGCAGCTCGCCGACCCGGCCGACGGCGACGCCGCGGTAGGTCACCTCGCCGTTGGTGAACAGGCCGCCGCCTTCGGCGAGTTCCAGCTTGACCGTGTAGCTGCCGGAGCCGAACAACCGGCCGAGGCCGGCGTAGTTCGCGCCCACGAACGCCGTGGTGGCCAGGGCGATGATGACGAACAGCACCACCTGGATCCGCACTCTGCGCGTCAGCATCAGCGGCCTCCGGAGACGCGGGCTTCGCCGCTCGGCAGCGGGAGCGTCGGCAGGCCGGGCGGGACGCCCTGGCCGGGCGGCGGCAGCGGCACGCCGGCCGCCGGGATCATCGACGTGTAGACGTTGATGTAGTCGCCCTTCACCGCGGGGAGCACCGAGTCGGGGAACGGGAACGTCGGCAGCATCTGCAGCGACTGCGGCAGGTCGTCCCCGGCCTTGGCCAGCTGCTGCAGGATCGGCGCGAGCGAGCGCAGGTCGGCGACCAGGTCGTCGCGGCTGCGGTCGACGACGTCGGTGGCCACCGTCGAGAGCCGGTCGAGCGACTGCAGCATCGAGACGAGCTGCGTGCGCTGCTCGGTCAGGGACTGCAGGCCCGGCGTCAGGTCGGTCAGCGCGCCGGACACCTGTTCGTGGCGGTTGGCCAGCGTCGCCGACAGGCGGTTGAGGCCGTCGAGCGCCTCGGTGATGTCGGAGCGGTGCGCGTCCAGGTCGGTCATCAGGCTGTCGACCCCGCCCAGGAACGAGCGGATCTGCTCCTCGTTGCCGTCCATCACCTTGGACAGCTCGCGGTTGATCGTCTGCAGCTGCCCGATCCCGCCGCCGTTGAGCAGCAGGGACAACGCGCCGAAGATCTCTTCGAACTCGGGGTTGCGGTTGGTGCGGTCGAGGGTGATCGTGGCGCCGTTCGCGAGCCGCGGGCCCGCGGTCGACGCCGTCGTCGTGTCGTCCGGTGGCGCCAGCTCGACGAACTTCTCGCCCAGCAGGCTGGACTGGCGCAGCCGCGCGACGGCGTTGGCGGGCAGCACGACGTCGCCGTTGACCTCGAGCACGGTCTCGGCCGTCCAGCCGTCGGTGCCGAGCCGGATCTCCCGGACGCGCCCGACCGGGACGTCGCCCACCTTCACCGCGGCCTGCGGCACGAGGTCGAGGACGTCGGCGAACTGCACGGTCACGTCGTACGGGTGGGCGCCGACGTCGGCGCCACCGGGCAGCGGCAGGTCGTAGACGCCCTTGAACTCACCCGACGAGCAGCCGGTGAGCAGGAGGCAGCCGACGGCCGCGGCGGCGAGGGCCCGCTTCATCGCCCACCCCCGTTGGTGTAGACGTCGCCGGTGACCGGCAGCGGAAGCTCCTGGTAGTAGTCGAGGTTCGCGCGCCCGAGCAGCCGTCCGGTGTCCGGGTCGACGGCGTTGAGCACGTTCGTCACGGCCAGCGGGACAGCGTCGAGCGTGCCGGCCAGCGACGCGCGCTGGTCGACGAGCGTCTGCGTCGTCGTCACCAGGTTGTCCACGTTGGCCTTGAGCGCGCCGCGGTTGTCGCGGATGAACCCCTGGATGTCGCCGAGCGCGCGGCCCAGGCCGTCGAGGGCGTGGGCCAGCTCGCCGCTGTTGGCGGCCAGCGTGCCCGACACCTGTGAGAGCTGCTGGTTGACGCTGCTGACCTGCTGGTCGTTGGTCGAGAGCATGGTCGTGAACTGCTGCAGCTCGTCGACGGTGCCGAACAGGTCGCCCGAGTTGCCGGCCAGCGTGCGGGCCAGCTGGGCGAAGTTCTTGACGCTGTCGTTGAACGCCTGGCCGTTGCCCTGCAGGTTCGCCGCGCCGGTCTTCAGCAGGTCCGACAGCGCGCCCTGGGAGTTGGCGCCGTTCGGGCCGAGGGCCTTGGTCAGCGAGTCGAGGCTGGCGTAGAGCTGGTCGAGCTCCACCGGCGTCGCCGTGCGCTGCACCGGGATCGACGCGCCGTCCGGCAGCCGCGGCCCGCCGCGGGCCGGCTTGGCGAACTGGACGTAGCGGTCGGCGACGACGCTGGGCGCGATCACCAGGACCGTCGTGTCCTGGGCGACGCCGACCGAGCCGTCGACGCTCATGTCGACCTGCACCTGCTCGCCGCGCGGGGTGACGGCGTCGACCTCGCCGATCCGGACGCCGAGCACGCGGACGTCGGAGCCGGGGTAGACGCCGACCGCGCGGGAGAAGAAGGCCGTGACGTGGTGCTGGCCGCTGCCGGCGAACACCCACCACAACGCGGCCGTGACGACCAGCGCGAGCAGCAGGGCGGCGGCGATGAACCGGCTGGTCAGGACCCCGGCCCTGGTGGTGGTCAGCGCGCTCACTTGGTCCCTCCCGGGTTCTTCGGCGGGACGCACGGGTCGTGGTTCTCGGGCAGCAGGCCGCAGAGGTAGGCGTCGATCCAGTGGCCGTTGCCGGTCGTGTTGGTGACGACGCGGAAGTACGGCCCGGCCAGCTGCAGGCCCTTGGTCAGGTTGTCGTTCTGCCGCTTGAGCAGGTCCGTCACCTGGTTGAGCGCCTGCAGCGCCGGCTTGAGCTGCGCGGTGTTGTCCTGCACCAGCCCGCTGAGCTGGTCGGCGAGCCGGGCCGAGCCGGTGAGCAGGTCGTGGATCGCGTCGCGGCGCCGGTTCAGCTCGGTGAGCAGCAGGTTGCCGTCGTCGATCAGCTTCTCGAAGTCGTCGTTCGAGTTCGCCAGGGTCGTCGTCAGCGTCCGGGCGTTGGCCAGCAGCTCGGAGATCTGGCTGTCGCGGCTCGACACCGTCTTCGACAGCTGGGACAGCCCGTCGAGCGCGCTGCGGACGTGCTCGGGGGAGTTGCGGAAGGTGTCCGACAACGTCGTGAAGCTGTCCGCGAGCTGCTTGGTGTCGATCGAGCCGACGGTGTTCGCGAGCCCGTTGAAGGCGTCGGTGACGTCGTAGGGCGTGACGGTCCGGGTGCGCGGGATCGCCTGGTCCGGGTTCTGCACAGCGTCGCCGCTCGGGTCGAGGGAGAGGAACTTGCGGCCCAGCAACGTCTTGATCTTGATCTGGACGGACGTGCGGTCGCCGACCCAGGCGTCCTTGACCCGGAACGACACGAGCACGTGGTCGTCGGCCAGCGCGACGTCGCGCACCTCGCCGACCTTGATGCCGGCGATCCGGACCTCGTCGTCGGCCTGCAGGCCGGCCGCCTCGGAGAACTCGGCCTCGTACGTCGTGCCGCCGCCGACGATCGGCAGGTTGTCGTAGTTGAACGTGACGGTGAGCAGCGCGGCCAGCGCGACGCTGCCGAGCACGCCGAGGACGAGCGGGTTGCGCTCCTTGAAGGACTTCACGACTCACACCTCGGCGTCGGGACGTAGACACCGCGCTGGGGCGTGGTTTCCAGGGTGGCGCGGCAGAGGAAGAAGTTCATCCAACTGCCGTAGGAGGCGACCCGGCCGATCTCGGTGAACTTGACCGGCAGGTTGGTGAGGAAACTGTCCACATCGGACTGGTTCTGGGCCAGGTTCCCGGCGACGCCCTGCAGCCCGGCGATGCTGGCCTTGAGCGGCGGCCGGGCCTGCTCGAACAGCCCGGCGGTGGACTGGGTGAGGTCGCCGATGCCGCTGATGGCGTCGCCGATCGCGGCGCGGTCGCCGGCCAGCCCGGACACCAGCTGCCGCAGCGTGGAGACGAGGTTCGCGAGCGCGTCACCCTTGCCGTTGACCGTCTTCAGGACCGTGTTGAGGTTCCCGATCACCTCGCCGATCACCTGGTCGCGCCCGGCGAGGGTGGTGGTCAGCGAGCCGGTGTGGGCGAGCAGGCTCTCGACGGTGCCGCCTTCGCCCTGCAGCACCTGGACGATCTCGCCGGAGAGCTCGTTGACGTCGTTGGGCGAGAGCGCCTGGAACAGCGGCTTGAAGCCGTTGAACAGGTCGGTCAGGTCCAGCGCGGGCGTCGTGCGGTCCAGCGGGATCTCGCCGCCTTCGGGCAGCTGGTCCCGCGTCCCGGTGGTGCCGCGTTCGAGCGCGATGTAGCGCTGCCCGACCATGTTGCGGTACTTGATGACCGCGTGGACGTCGGCGGGGAGCCGGCGGCCGCTGTCGAGGGAGAACCCGATCCGCGCCCGGTTGTGGTCGCTGATGTCGAGCGACTCGACCTGGCCGACGCGGACGCCGGAGATGCGCACGTCGTCGCCGACGTTGAGCGAGGTGGCGTCGAGGAACTTCGCCGAGTACGGCTTCGAGTCGCCGAGGCCGGAGTTCGTGATGGAGATGGCCAGCAACGTCGTGGCGAGCGCGGTGACGACGATGAAGATGAGGCTCTTGATCAGCGGGGAGGCGATGTTCCTCACTTGAGCTTCACCTCCGTGCCGCGGTAGAGCGGGCCGACGAGCACGCTGCTCCAGCCGGGCACCTGCGCGTCCGGGACGCCGATCGACGGCGCGACGAGCGTGGCGAGCAGCTGCTGTTCCTGCGGCGAGTTCGCGACGCCGAGGTCACCCTGGCCGCCGGGCAGCAGCGGATGACCGGTGGCACCGGGGGTGGCCGCGGCGGTGCCGGCGGTCGGGGCGACGCCGGAGGGGTAACAGCGGGGCTCGCCGCCGTCGGTGAAGCGCGGGTCGTCCTTGCCGGGCAGGTACTTGCCGCTGTCGGCGGTCACCGCGACCTCGGCGTGCAGGCCCGGTTCGTTCGTGCTCGCGCCGAGCACCTTGTCCATGGATCCCCTCAGGGCGTTCAGCGAAGCGAGGGTGCAGGCGAAGCTGGGGGAGTACTTCGCGGCGATCTCCAGCGGCGCGCGGCTGTCGGCGGCCAGGGAGATGAGGTTGTCGTGGTTGTTCTGCAGGAACGTCGTGATCTCCTGCGACGACGACGTCACCTGCTGGTAGACCCCGGCGAGATCGGCCTGCTTCTCCTTGACCGTGTTGAGCGTGACGGCGGAGGCGGTGAGCGCGTCGAGCAGGTCGGGCGCGATGTCGCCGTACACCTGGGAAACCGTGGCCAGGTCCCGGATGTCCGAGGTCAGCTGCGGCAGGTTGGGGTTGAACTCCTTGAGGTAGCTCGCGGCGGTGTCGATCGTCTGTCCGAGCTGCTCGCCGCGGCCCTGCAGCGCCGTCGACACCGCGGTCAGCGTCGTCGCGAGCTTCTGCGGCTGGACGGCCTTGAGCAGCGGCAGCAGGTTGTCGAACACCCGCTCCAGCTCGATCGCGTTGGCCGAGCGGTCCTGCGCGATGACGTCCCCCGCGCTCAGGTGCGGGCCCCGGTCGCCGTCCGGGATGGACAGCTGGACGTACCGCTCGCCGAACAGCGTCTTCGGCACCAGCAACGCGGAGACGTCCTTGGGCAGCAGAGAGACCTTGTCCGGCTCCAGCGCCAGCGCGACTTCGGCGCCCTCGGGCGTCGCCTTGACGTCGCGGATCTCGCCGACCAGCACGCCGCGGGCCTTGACCTGGCCGCCGGGGGAGAGCTGGTTGCCGATGCGGCTCGCCTTGAGCGTCACCGGCACCGTGGCGACGAAGTCCTTGTCGTAGACCTTGATGGACAGCGTGACCAGCACGCCCATCACGACCAGGAACAGCACCCCGGCGGTGCGGACCCCGGCCTTCCGGCGGGTATCGCGTCTCATCCGGCCACCTGCACGGTGGTCGTCGCGCCCCAGATGGCCAGGGACAGGAAGAAGTCGAGCACGCTGATCGCGACGATCGCGGTGCGCACCGCGCGGCCCACGGCCACGCCGACGCCGGCCGGGCCGCCGCTCGCGCGGAAGCCGTAGTAACAGTGCGCCAAGACCACGACGACGCTGAACACCAGGACCTTCCCGAACGACCAGAGCACGTCGCCGGGCGGCAGGAACAGCAGGAAGTAGTGGTCGTAGGTGCCCGCGGACTGGCCGAAGAACCACACGGTGATCTGCCGCGAGGCGAGGTAGCTCGAGAGCAGGCCGATCGCGTAGAGCGGGATGACGGCGAGGAAACCGGCGATCACCCGCGTCGTCACCAGGTACGGGACGCTCGGGATGCCCATGACCTCGAGCGCGTCGATCTCCTCGGAGATGCGCATCGCGCCGAGCTGCGCGGTGAAACCGCAGCCGACGGTGGCGCTCAGCGCGAGGCCGGAGACGAGCGGCGCGATCTCGCGGGTGTTGAAGTAGGCCGAGACGAACCCGGCGAACGCCGACGTGCCGACCTGGTTGAGGGCGGAGTAGCCCTGCAGCCCGACGACCGTGCCGGTGGCGACGGTCATCCCGATCATCACGCCGATCGTGCCGCCGATGACGGCGAGCGCGCCGCTGCCGAAGCTGACCTCGGCCAGCAGCCGGACGACTTCGCGCAGGTAGCGGCGCAGCGCGCGCGGGATCCAGGCGATCGCGCGCAGGAAGAACAGGATCTGGTCGCCGAGGGTGTCGAGGAACCCGAACCGGCGGTCGACGGCTTCGCGCACCCGCGCGGACTTGGGGACTTCCGTGGTGGTCACGTTCAGCTCCCCTTGGGCGGCACGAGTTGCAGGTAGACGGTGGTGAGCACCAGGTTCAGCACGAACAGCAGCAGGAACGTGATGACCACGGACTGGTTGACCGCGTCGCCGACGCCCTTCGGCCCGCCCTTGGGGTTGAGCCCGCGGTAGGAGGCGACGACCCCGGCGACGAAGCCGAAGATGAGCGCCTTGATCTCGCTGATCCACAGGTCGGGGAGCTGGGCGAGGGCGGAGAAGCTCGCCAGGTACGCGCCCGGGGTGCCGTGCTGCATGACGACGTTGAAGAAGTAGCCGCCGAGCACGCCGACGACGCTCACCATGCCGTTGAGGAAGATCGCGACGCCCATCGCGGCGAGCACCCGCGGCACGATCAGGCGCTGGACCGGCGAGACGCCGAGCACCTCCATCGCGTCGATCTCTTCGCGGATGGTCCGCGAGCCCAGGTCGGCGCACATCGCGCTGCCGCCGGCGCCGGCGATGAGCAGCGCCGTCACGATCGGGGCGGCCTGCTGGATGATGGCCAGCACGCTCGCCGCGCCGGTGAACGACTGTGCGCCGATCTGCGTGGTGAGGGACCCGATGTGCAGCGCGATGACCGCGCCGAACGGGATCGACACCAGGGCCGTCGGCAGGATCGAGACGCTCGCGATGAACCAGAACTGCTGGATCAGCTCGCGCGTCTGGAAGGGACGCCGGAACGTCAGCCGGACGACGTCGAGGCCGAGCGCGTAAAGCCGCCCGGTCTGCCGCAGTGCGGCGGCCCCGGGGAACGACGTCGTCGTCGTCCGTTCGGCCATTCGAGTGCCTCCCCAGTGTTTCGCGGGCACGACGAATACACCCGAGGTGAGCAAATGAACTGGTCCGAACGGGCTATCTCATGTCGGCCATTCACGGTCTCGGGGGTCACCGTGCCGTTTCCTACTGGTCGGTACGCTAACCACGGCCCTGCTGGGAGACAAGAACTTGAGCATGATCACGCGGTCACGGCCTGGTAACCGCGCATTTCTTGTCGATTACTGACAAACGGCCCGGATCTTGTTGTCAACCGAGGAAAGGAAATTACGGCTCCGGGCGCACGCACTGTTCACCCCTGCACAGTCCGGCCCATTCCCGGCACGCACGTCTACCCGAATGGACGACACATCAACCCTGCCGGAAGATTGCCCGGCAGGGTAGGTGCAAGAGAGCCGCCCGTCCAGCCACGCGACCCGACCCTTCCGGTACGCGTGTTCGCCGGAGATGTCCGGAACGCCGGCCCGCGTGATCGCAAAGCCGACACGCGTGATCAGGAGGTCGACACGCGTGATCCTGGGGTCGACACGGTGGTGCGGGCGATGCCGCGCCGTGTCGACCCTTCAATCACGTGAGTCGGCTCCTCAATCACGCGTGTCGACCCTCGGATCACGCGTCCGCCGGAAGCCCGTCAGGACTTGAGGCCGGCGATCAGCTCGTAGGACCGGACGCGGTCCGCGTGGCCGTGGACCATCGTCGTGATCATCAGCTCGTCGGCGTCCGTGTCGTCGAGGAGCTGCTGGAGTCCCTTGTGGACCGTCTCCGGCGAGCCGATGATGCTCGAGCCGAAGCGGTCGGCGAGGAACGCGCGGTCCATCTCGGTGTACGGGTACTCCGCCGCCTCCTCGGGCGTCGGCATGGCGATCGGCCGGCCGCGGCGCAGGCTGAGGAACGTCAGGCCCGACGGCCCGGCCAGGAACTGGGCACGCTCGTCGGTCTCGGCGGCGATCACGGACGTCCCGAGCATCACGTACGGCTCGTCGAGCGCGCCGGGCCGGAAGTTGTCGCGGTAGAGCTGCACCGCCGGGATCGTGTTCTCCGCGGCGAAGTGGTGCGCGAAGGAGAACGGCAGCCCGAGCCGGCCGGCGAGCTGCGCGCTGAAGCCGCTCGAACCCAGCAGCCAGACCGGCGGCTGGTTGCCCTCGGCGACGGCGGCGTTGACCCCGCGGGCCTCCGAGTGGGTGAAGTAGCCGATCAGCTCCTGCAGGTGCTCCGGGAAGTTCTCCGCCGACAGCCCGCCCGGCCCGCGCAGCGCGAGCGCCGTCCGCTGGTCGGTGCCCGGCGCGCGGCCGATGCCCAGGTCGATGCGGCCCGGGTGGAACGCCTCCAGCGTGCCGAACTGCTCGGCGACGACCAGCGGCGCGTGGTTGGGCAGCATGACCCCGCCGGAGCCGACGCGGATGCGCTCGGTCGCGTCGGCGACGTGCCCGATCAGCACCGCCGTCGCCGAGCTGGCGATGCCGGGCATGTTGTGGTGCTCGGCCAGCCAGTAGCGGTTGAAGCCCAGTCGCTCGGTGGCGCGGGCGAGGTCGAGGGTGTTGCGCAACGTCTCCCCGATGCTGATCCCCTCGGACACCGGGGACAGATCGAGCACGGACAGCGGCACATCAGGCAGTGAGCTCACAACCGGGGTCAACGCCCCGGTGTCCCGATAACTTCCCGCAACGCCGCCGGATCGCCGCCGCTCCACGCCACGACGCCGTCCGGACGCACGAGAAGCGCGTCCTCCGTCGCCTCCGGGCAGGTGGCTGTGACGATCTTCACGCGCGATCCGGCGGCTTCCCGCAGGTCGGCGCGGTCCGCGAAGTCGAACAGCACGGTCCGGGCGGCCCGCATGATCTCGGCCACCCGAGTCGTCTCGCCGCCGACGGTCAGCGCCAGATCGGCGACGTACGGCAGGTCGTCGGCGTCCCGCAGCAGCCCGGCGAGGTGCCGCGTCGGCTCCTCGAACGCGGCCAGCTCGCCGAAGAGCGTCCGCAGCGCGTCGCCGTCCTCGCCGATCAGCCGTTCGAGCAGGGCCTGGACGCGCGTCTGGGTCAACGTCCGCGCGGCCACCGGACGGCGTTCGGAACCGTAGCTGTCGAGCAGATCGTCACCGGCTTCGCCGCGGACGACGGCGGCGAGCTTCCAGCCGAGGTTGACCGCGTCCAGCAGCCCGACGTTCAGCGACGAGCCGCCGGCCGGGAAGAGGTGCGCGGCGTCGCCGGCCAGCAGGAACCGCCCGGCCCGGTAGCGCTCGGCGAGCCGAGCCTGGCTGACCGTCCGCGACAGCCACAGCGGCTCACCCAGCGGCAGGTCGGCGCCGAGCACGCGCCGGACGCTCTCCCGGAATTCGTCGAGGGTCGGCTCGCCGGACGGCTCCGGCGTCACCTCCCGGACGCCGACGATCACCACACCCGGCGTCAGCGACGTCACCAGCACCCGCCCGGCCGGACGGCGGTTCCAGCCCCGGCGCAGGCCGTGAGCCGTGGTGAAGAGGTCGAACGGCTGGTCCGTCCGGAAGTGCCCGAACCGCAGCAGCTCGTCGTCGGTCGTGCCGGGGAACCCGATGCCGGCCAGCGTGCGGACGCGGCTGTGCGCGCCGTCGCAGCCGACGACGTACTGCGCGGCCGGCCGGTACTCGCCGTCCGGGCCGCGAACCGTATCGACGTCCACGAGTTCGTGCCCGCGCCGGATCTCGACGCCGAGTTCGACGGCGCGTTCGGCGAGCAGCGCCTCCATTCGCGGCTGTTGCAGCATCAGCCCACGCAGCGGCGGACTGGCGAGCTTCGTGAAGTCCAGCGGCACCGGCCCGAACGGGAACCCGGGGAACGGCCCGGCGAACGCCGCTTCGGCCGCGAATCTCTCGAACAGCCCCCGGTGGTCCAGCTGCTCGACGATCCGGCCGCCGAGCCCGTTCGCCCGCGGCCGCTCGTCCGGCGTCGCCCGCCGGTCGAGGACCACGGCCGTGACCCCGCCGAGGCGTAGCTCCGCCGCCAGCATCAGGCCCACCGGGCCCGCTCCGATCACCGCTACATCCATGACGTCTCTCCTCTTGTCAGTTTGAACTGACGTCTGGTGTCAGGCTAGACTGACATGCCATGGAGGCGGAAGAGCTTTCGGGCCGGGTTTCCGAAACCGACCCCGCGGTCGCGCTGCGGGCCGTCGGCGCGCTGCACCGGCTCGCCGAGCAGGTCGAGACGGCGGCGGTCGCGCACGCCCGGGACCGCGGCTGGTCGTGGGAGCAGATCGGCGACGCCCTGGGCGTGGCCCGGCAGTCGGTGCACACGAAGCACGGGAAGTGAGGGCCGGATGATCGCCAAGAGCCCGTTCGCGTCGGTCGTCGCGGAGGCCCTCGAAGAGTCCCGCCGCCGCGGCGACCGCCGGCTCGGCACCGAACACCTGCTGCTCGGCCTGCTCCACAACGCCGACTGCGCGCGGGCCCTCGGCGTCGACCTGGCCGCGGCCCACGCCGCCCTCGACCGCCTGGACCGCGAAGCCCTGACGGCCCTGGGCATCGACGTCGAAAGCCTCCGCCCGGCACCCGCACCCCGGCGGCGCGCGAAGCTGACGCCGGGAGCGCTGACGTCGAACGCCCGGGCGGTGGTCAACGAGGCGATCCGCGGCGTGCCGCGGCGCCGGGATCCGGTGGAGCTGCTGCGGGCGCTGTTGTCGGTGACCCCGCCGGATCCGGCCGCGGACCTGTTCGCCGCGCTCGGCGTCGACCAGCAGGAAGTCCGGCGCCGATTGTGAAATCCGCCTTTTCCCTCTGAGGCATGTCCGACCGGATACCGTGTGGCGCACCGGAACCGCAAAGGAGGACGGGTGCCGCGTCCGGAGCGACCGCTGGATCCCGGGGACGACCTGCTCACCGACTTCGCCGCCGATCTCCGGCGATTGCGCGAAAGTGCCGGGAATCCCACCTACCGCGAGCTCGGCCGGCGCGCGCACTACTCGGCCGGCACGCTCTCCGAGGCCGCCGGCGGGCGGAAACTCCCCAGCCTGGCCGTGACTCTGGCCTACGTCCGCGCCTGCGGCGGCACCCCCGGCGACTGGGAAAAGCGCTGGCACGAGGTCGCGGACGACCGGAGCGGCGCCGATTCACCGGCCGAGCCGGAAGCCGGGGAATCGCCGCCGTACGTCGGCCTGGCCGCATTCGGAGCCGCCGACGCGAGCCGGTTCTTCGGCCGGGAACGACTGGTCGAAAAGCTCACGACACGCCTTTCGAGACAGCGTTTTCTCGCCGTCCTCGGCGCGTCCGGCTCGGGCAAGTCCTCGCTGCTGCGCGCCGGTCTCGTCCCCGCCGTCCGCGGCCACGTCGTGCTGCTCACCCCGGGCGCCCGGCCGCTGCAGGAGTGCGCCGTCAAGTTCGCCGCCGCGCTCGGTGTCGCCCCCGGCGCGCTGCTCGACGACTTCACCGCCCACCCGCGCAACCTCGGCCTCGCCGCACGGCAGCTGGCCGACGGCGGTGACGAAGACGTCGTCCTGGTCGTCGACCAGTTCGAAGAGGTCTTCACGCTCTGCCAGGACGCCGGCGAGCGCGCCGCGTTCCTCGCCGCGCTGGTCACCGCGACCACCGAACCCGGCAGCCGGACCCGGGTCGTGCTCGGCATCCGCACCGACTTCTACACCCACTGCGCGCGTCACGCGGACCTCGCCGAAGCCATGCAGGACGCGCAGGTCCTCCTCGGCCCGATGACGACCGAAGAGCTGCGGCAGGCGATCTCGCGCCCCGCCGTCGACGCCGGCTACCGCGTCGAGAACGCGCTCGTCTCGCGGCTCGTCGCGGACGCCACCGGCCAGCCCGGCGTGCTGCCGCTGCTCTCGCACGCGCTGCTCGAGACGTGGCGACGCCGTCGCGGCACCACCCTCACCCTGGCCGGTTACGAGTCCACCGGCGGCATCGAACGGGCCGTCGCGCAGACGTCCGAAGGCACGTTCGCCACGCTCTCCGCGCGCCAGCAACGCTTGGCGCGGCAGATCTTCCTCCGGATGACCGCGCTCGGCGAGGGCACCGAGGACACCAAGCGCCGGCTCAGCCGCGACGAGCTCGACACCGAGGACGACGACACCGCCGTCGTCCTCGCCGAACTGGCCGCGGCCCGGCTGGTCACCCTCGACGACACCGGCATCGACATCGCGCACGAGGCCCTCATCCGGGGCTGGCCGCGGCTGCGCGAATGGCTCACCGAAGACCGCGAAGGCCTGCGTGTGCACCGCCAGCTCACCGAGGCGACCGACGCCTGGGAGTCCGTCGAGCGCGACCCCGGCTGGCTCTACCGCGGCACCCGGCTCGCGATCGCGCGGGAATGGGCCGCGCGCCAGGACTCCGTGCTGTCCCAGCGGGAACGGCGGTTCCTCGACGCCAGCCTCGCCGTCGAGCACGCCGAGCAGCAGCGGGAACGCCGACGCACACGGCGGCTGCGCCAGCTGGTCGCGCTCCTGGCCGTGCTGCTGGTCTTCGCCGTCGGCGCGACGGCCTACGCGGTGCGCGCCGAGTCCACCGCCACCGGCCAGCGCAACAGCGCGCTCGCCCAGAAGGTCGCCGGCCAGGCGCTGGCCATGCGCGCCACCAACCCCGCGCTCGCCGCGCAGCTCGCGCTCGCCGCGTACCGCCTCGACCCGGCCGCCGACGCGCGCGGTGCCGTCCTCGGCGTGTTCGCGACGCCGTATTCGACGCGGCTCACCGGGCACACCGGCCGGATCAACACCGTCGCCCTGCGCCCGGACGGGCAGGTGCTGGCCACCGCGAGCTGGGACGGCACGGCCCGGCTGTGGGACGTCCACGACCCGCACCACCCGGCGCCGCTCGCCACGCTGAGCGGGCACACCGGCAACGTCAACAACGTCGCCTTCGCCGCCGACGGCCGGACCGTCGCCACCGCGGGCTTCGACGGCACCGTCCGGGTCTGGGACGTCACCGATCCGCACCGGCCCGGGCCCGGCGTCGTCGTGGAACGCCACGATGGCAAGGCGTACGCGGTCGCGTTCAGCCCCGCCGGTCCGCTGCTGGCCACCGGCGACGTCGACGGCACGCTCCGGCTGTACGACACCGCGAGCCTCAAGCAGGTGGGGGAGCTGACGGGGCACACGTCGTACGTCAACAACCTGGCCTTCAGCGCCGACGGCAAGCTGCTCGCCTCGGCGTCGGCGGACAAGACGGCGCGGCTCTGGGACGTCGCCGGCCGCCGCCCGCTCGGCGTCGCGACCGGGCACACCGACGTCGTGCACTCGGTGGCCTTCAGCCCTGACGGCAACACGCTCGCGACGGCGAGCGCCGACCAGAGCGCGCGGCTGTGGGATGTCACGGACCCGGCCCGGCCGGCGCAGCTTTCGGCGCTCCTCGCGCACAAGGCGATCGTGCGGTCGGTCGCGTTCACCCCCGACGGGCGCACCCTCGCGACCACCGGGTTCGACCGCACGGCGCGGCTGTGGGATGTCGCCGACCCGCGGCGGCCGCGCGAGCTGGCGCCGCTGCCGGGGCACACCGGCGCCGTCGGCTCGGCGGTGTTCAGCCGGGACGGCCGCACCCTCGCCACGGCCAGCGACGACCAGACCGCCCGGCTCTGGGACCTGCCGGGCCCCGCCGTCCCCGCGCACTCGGACAAGGCGTGCGACGTGGACTTCGGCCCCGGCGGCCTGCTCGTCACCGGCGGCTACGACAAGACGGTGCGGCTGCGCGACCTGGGCACGTTGCGCCCGCTGGCCACGATCGGCGGCTTCGGCGACGCGGTCTGCGGCGTCGCGGTCAGCCCCGACGGCCGGACGCTGGCCACCGGCAGCTGGGACCACACGATGACGCTGCGGGACATCACCGACCCGGCGAAACCCGGGCCGCCGGTGGTGTTTTCGCGGCCGGGTGACGACATCGACGCGGTCGCGTTCAGCCCGGACGGCCGGCTGCTGGCCACCGCGGGCGAAGGGCACACGGCCCGGCTTTGGGACCTCGCCGACCGCGCGCACCCGGTCGAGATCGCCCGGCTCGAGGGCCACGCCGACGACGTTCACACCCTCGCCTTCAGCCCCGACGGCCGGACCCTGGCCACCGCGGGCTGGGACCACACGGCGCGGCTGTGGGACATCTCGGCGCCACATGCGCCGAAGCCGCTGACCAAGCTCGAAGGGCACACGGACACGATCTTCTCGATCGCCTTCAGCCCCGACGGCAAGCGCGTCGCCACGGCGAGCGCCGACCGCACGGTCCGGTTGTGGGACGTCGCACCCGCTCGCCCGGCAGCGGTGCTGACCGGGCACACCGACATCGTGATGGGGGTGTCGTTCAGCGGCGACGGCCACACCCTCGCCTCCGGCGGCTACGACCGCACGATCCGGTTGTGGGACGTCGACACGGCGGCGCCGCGCGCGGTCCTGCCGGAGGAACGCGACCGCGTCTACGCCGTGCGGTACGCCCCGGACGGTCACACGCTCGCCGCAGCCATCGCGGACGGCACGGTCCGGGTGCAGGAAACGGATCCCGATCGCGCGGCCGAGCGGATCTGCGCGATCGCGGCCCCGCGCATCACACAGGACGAGTGGACGGCGAGCCTGCCGGGCCTGGACTACGCCCCGCCGTGCACCTGAACGGCGTAACGACATTGTTCGGCGTTGTTGTTCGGTAGCCGCTCGCGGACACCGAACAACCCGGATCGACTAGACATGCCCTCGGACGGCCGCGTCCCACGAACGTTTCGCTCACCGGGGGTCTGAAGGGCTCCTTCAAGGGCACGGGAAATTGCCTCCCGCCCCTCGAAGGAGCCCTTCAGCGTTTCTCGCGCAAAGCAGGTTCAGCCCGCCAGGATCCCACGTGAAAGCGAGTCACGCCCCGGATCACGCGAGTTCCGCCCGTGATCACGCGAGTCACGCCTCGGATCACGCGAGTTCCGGCCCGGATCACGTGAGTCCCGCTTCAGGCCACGCGAGCCATTCCCGCCCTCGCCGTGTCCGCTCGGGCACGACGTCGCCGCTCCCCGGGAGCGCCAGACCGAGCGGCTCAGCCCGCCGGGATCCAGTCGGGGTTCGAGGCCAGCACCGTCAGCTGCTGCGTCGCGCGGGTCAGCGCCACGTACAGCACCCGGCGTCCGGTCGTCGACTCCGTGACCAGGTCGATCGGCTCGACCAGGACCACCGCGTCGTACTCCAGGCCCTTCGAATCCAGGCTGCCCACGACCTTCAGCCGCTCGTCCGCCTGGTCCGACAGCCAGCCCGCGACCTCCGGGACGCGGTCCATCGCCGTGATCACGCCGACCGTGCCCTCGACCGCGCCCAGCAGCTCCTTCACCGCCGCCTGGGTCGCCGACGCGAGGCCGGCCGGCTCGACCGGGCGGACGTCCGGCTCGACGCCCGTCTTGCGGACCGCCACCGGCAGCTCGCCCGCTTCCGCGTGGCCGGTCACCACCTTGGCCGCCAGGTCGAAGATCTCGGCCGAGTTCCGGTAGTTCGTGCGCAGCGTGAACCGCCGCCGGGTCGTCTTGACCCCGAACGCCTGGTCGCGGGCCTGCGCCGCCTCCGCCGGGTCCGGCCAGGAGCTCTGCACCGGGTCGCCGACGACCGTCCAGCTCGCGTACTTCCCGCGCCGCCCGACCATCCGCCACTGCATCGGCGACAGGTCCTGCGACTCGTCGACGACGACGTGCGAGTACTCGTCGTAGTGCTCGGGCCGGGTGGTGCCGCCCCCGCCGCGCTCGACCTCGCCCTCGACCACCTGACGGCGCTTGCGCTTCGGCGGCGGCCCGAGCAGCACCCGCAGCTCGTCGAGCAGCGCGACGTCCGCGATCGACCAGCCCCGCGAGCGGTCCGCGAGGTCCGCGGCCAGCAGCGAGATCTCCGGCCGGTTCAGCACGCCCTTCGACGCCGCCGCCAGCCGCTTCTCCTCGCCCAGCCACTTCAGGATCTGCGCCGGGTACAGCACCGGCCACCACACGACCAGGAAGCGGTGGAACTCGATCCGCTCGCCGAGGTCGGAGACCAGGTCGGCCCGCTCGAACGGCTTGCCGTCGGCCTTCGCGTACCCCTCGGCCTTCGTCGCCAGCGCGTCCAGCAGCATCTCCGCCGCCCGGATCCGCGACCGGTTCGGCGGCGCGCCCTGTGTGTGGGCCTTGCGACGCACCTTCTCCAGCTCGCGCGCGTCCAGCTTGAGGACCTCGCCGCGGTAGACGATCCGCATCTCCTCCGGCGCGTCCGGCGGCGTGTCGCGCAGCGCGCGCAGCAGCACCCGCCGCATCCGCAGCGAGCCCTTGATCGCGGCCAGCGGCGCCGCGTCCTGCCGCGTCGCCTCCAGGCCGTCGAGGACCTCGCCGAGCGCGCGGAGCTCGACGTTCGTCTCACCCATCGAGGGGAGGACGCGCGAGATGTAGCTGGTGAACACCCCGGACGGCCCGATCACGAGCACGCCGGCCCCGCCGAGCTGACGGCGGTGGCGGTAGAGCAGGTAGGCGGCGCGGTGCAGGGCGACGGCGGTCTTGCCGGTGCCCGGCCCGCCGGTGATCTCCGTGACGCCGCGCCACGGCGCCCGGATGACCTCGTCCTGCTCCTTCTGGATGGTCGCGACGATGTCGCGCATCTTCTCGCCGCGCGAGCGCCCCAGCGCGGCCATCAGCGCGCCCTCGCCGACGATCTGCATGTCCTCGGGCACGGCGTCGGCCATCAGCACGTCGTCGTCGACGTCCAGCACGTTCTGCCCGGAGCAGCGGATCACCCGCCGGCGCACGACGTCCATCGGCTCTTCGGCGGTGGCCTGGTAGAACGCCGCCGCGGCCGGGGCGCGCCAGTCCGTGACGAGGTTGTCGAACTCGGCGTCGCGGATGCCGAGCCGGCCGACGTAGACGCGTTCGTTGTCCTCGCGCAGGTCGAGCCGGCCGAAGACCAGGCCCTCGTACTCGGCGTCGAGCGACTGCAGCGTCTGGTTGGCGTGGTACACCATCATGTCGCGCTCGAACAGCATCGACGCCTGCTCGAAGATCGCCTCGCGCTGCGCGCCCTGGCCGAGCTCGTAGCCCTTGGTGCGCATCGCCTCGGCCTGGGTCCGCAGTTCGTCCAGACGGGTGTAGACGTGATCGACGTGGGCTTGTTCGATGGCGATCTCGGCCCGTCTGACCCGAGGTTCCGACACGCATGGCTCCTTGACAGCTCTGGATCGCCTCCGAGGGCGAAGAACGACTCTACGCGTTGCGTCCGGCGGGTTCACCAATGTCCCGGCCATCCGTGCTCCGTGTCATCCCCGCACAATCAGGGGGTGACCAGGATCGTGGCCGGAACGGCGGGCGGACGGCGGCTGAAGGTGCCCCCGAAGGGCACCCGGCCGACGTCGGAACGCGTGCGGGAGGCCCTGTTCAACGCCCTCGGGACGGCCGGCGAGCTGGACGGCGCGCACGTGCTCGACCTCTACGCGGGCTCCGGCGCGCTCGGCCTGGAGGCGCTTTCCCGCGGCGCCGCGGGCGCGCTGTTCGTCGAGTCCGACCGGCGCGCCGTCGACGTCCTGCGCGGCAACGTCGCGACGGTGGGCCTGGGCGGCACGGTCCGCGCGGGCCAGGTCGAGGCGGTGGTCGCCGCGCCGGCGCCGCGGGCCTACGACCTGGTGCTCGCCGACCCGCCCTACGCCGTGGACGCCGCGGCCCTCGGCAAGGTCCTCGCGGCGCTGGCCGAGGGCGGCTGGCTCGGCGAGAGCGCGCTGGTCGTCGTCGAACGCGCCGCGCGTGACGGCGAACCGGACTGGCCGGCCGGTTTCGAGCCTTCGCGCGCGAAGAAGTACGGCGACACCGCGGTGTACTGGGCGGAATTCGCGGCTGTGGTGTGAACCACCCCGCGTGGAGCGCGCGGGCACGGTAGCGTCCGCGCCATGCGGCGTGCGGTCTGTCCCGGTTCCTACGATCCGGCCACCAACGGGCACCTCGACATCATCGAGCGGGCGAGCAGGCTGTTCGACGAGGTCGTCGTCGCGGTGGGGGTGAACAAGAGCAAGAAGGGCCTCTTCGAACTCGGAGAGCGCCTGGAGATGCTGCGCGAGATCACCTCGAAGCTGCCGAACGTGCGGATCGACTCGTGGGAAGGCCTGCTGGTCGACTACTGCCGCGACAACGACATCGCGGCGATCGCCAAGGGCCTGCGCTCGGTCAGCGACTTCGACTACGAGCTGCAGATGGCGCAGATGAACCGCGAGCTCACCGGCGTCGAGACGCTGCTGATGGCGAACAACCCGGCGTACGGGTTCGTGTCCAGCTCGCTGGTCAAGGAGGTCGCGGCCCTCGGCGGTGACATCGAGCACCTGGTGCCCGACATCGTCTACGAGCGGCTGTCGGCGAAGTTCCCCGCGCTCGGCCGCTGACGCTCCACAAGAGAGCCCCGCGCGTCCGGTTCCCGTCGATCGGCCCCCTACGAACGTCGGGACTTCGGGCCGACAGCGGCGGAGTTCACATTCCCGTCTTCTGACGATCACTCGATCGGGTTACGGTCCGAAAATGACCAACTCCCGATCTCGCCTGGTCGCGGTTGTCTTCGCGCTCCTGGCCACGCTGTTCACCGGGGTCACCGCCGCCGAAGCGGTCACCAGCGCACCCGCCGTCGCGGCGCAGAACCAGTGCGGCAACCTCGCCGGGTTCACGCACAAGGCGCTCTCGTCGCTGCCCGCCGAGGCCACGACGACCTACAACCTCATCAAGAAGGGCGGGCCGTTCCCCTACCCGCAGAACGACGGCGTCGTGTTCGACAACCGGGAGGGCATCCTGCCGTCCTGCGCGACGAGCTACTACCACGAGTACACGGTGCCGACCCCGGGCGCGAGCAACCGCGGCACGCGCCGCATCGTGACCGGCAGCGGCGGCGAGTACTTCTACACCGGCGACCACTACGCCACCTTCCAGGTCGTCGACATCGGCGGTGGCGGCACGCCGTCGCAGTGCGGCAACCTCTCCGGCCTGGCGAAGATCGGCTACTCGCAGCTCTCGGCGGCCGCGAAGACCGTGGTGGACAACGTCCGCGGCGGCGCGTCCACCGGCACGACCTACGAGAACCGCGAAGGCGTGCTCCCGGCCTGCGCGGCGGGCTACTACAAGCTGTTCGCCGTCGGCACGAACGACCGCGTGATCTCCGGCAAGGCCGGCGAGCTGGCCTACACCCCCGACCGCTACGTCACCTTCAAGGCCGTCGACCTGAACTCCTGAACGCGGTGACTCCCTCGTCCGTGGCCATTCGGGACACGGACGGGGGAGACCCGGCGCGACCCGCGACCAGCTCGTGAAGGTGATCACCGATCCGGCGTTCACCCGGTCGTGGAACGCGGACACGCCCGGCGCCGTGCGCCTTCACCGCTTCGGCGCCGGATGAGGGCAGACTGGTCCCAGCGACAGGGGATTGGAGTTGCCGTGTACCGGGTTTTCGAGGCGCTCGACGAGCTCGTCACCATCGTCGAGGAGGCGCGCGGCGTCCCGATGACGTCCAGCTGCGTGGTGCCCCGCGGCGACGTCCTCGAACTCCTGGACGACGTCCGCGACGCACTGCCGGCGGAGGTCGACGACGCCCAGGACGTGCTGGACAAGCGTGACGACCTGATCCACGCCGCCCGCAAGGAGGCAGGCGAGACGGTCGCGGGGGCGAACTCCGAGGCCGAGCGCGCGATCGCCGAGGCCACCGACGAGGCCGAGCGCATCCTGGCCGACGCCCGGGCCCGCGCGGAGCAGATGCTCGCCGACGCGCACGACCAGGCCGACCGCACGGTCGCGGCGGGCCAGGCCGAGTACCAGAACCTCACCGACCGCTCCCGCGGCGAGTCGGAGCGGATGATCCAGGCCGGCCGCGACGCCTACGACCGCGCCATCGAAGACGGCCGCCTCGAGCAGTCCCGGCTGGTCGCGCAGACGGAGGTCGTCCAGGCGGCGCACGCCGAGTCGGCCCGCATCGTCGACGAGGCGCACGCGGAAGCGGACCGCCAGCGCGGCGACTGCGACGCGTACGTCGACGGCAAGCTCGCGGAGTTCTCGGAGCTGCTGGCGACGACGCTGCGCACCGTCGACTCGGGCCGCAACCACCTGCGTTCCCCGGCGAACCTGCCCAACAGCGGCGGCCGCCCGACGCTCTACGACTATCAGGTGTGACGAGCCTCTCGGCCGCTTTCCGACGTGCGTGGGTGCCAGCTCGAACGGGCCGGCACCCCGTGCGTACTCTGGACTGGATGTCCGAGAACAAGACCCCCCAGCTCGATGGCCGCAGCCCGTGGGTGATCGACACCCGTGAGCTCGGCCGTCACGCCGGTCTCAGCCGCGCTCTGCAGCGCAGCGTGCCGGTGGAGACGCCCCTGGGCGTCCCCGATGTCATCACCATCGACGCCGGCTCCGAGCTCCGGCTCGACCTGCTGCTCGAGTCCGTCGTCGAAGGTGTGCTCGTCAGCGGCACCGCGACGGCGACCGCGAAGGGCAACTGCGCGCGTTGCCTCGACCCGGTCGTCGAGGAGGTCGAGGTCGAGGTCCAGGAGCTGTTCGCCTACCCGGGGTCGGTCACCGAGGAGACCACCGACGAGGACGAGATCCCGCGGCTGGTCGACGACCGCATCGACCTCGAGCCGACCGTCCGCGACGCCGTCGTCTTGGCGCTGCCCTTGGCGCCGCTGTGCACCGAAGACTGCGCCGGGCTCTGCATCGGCTGCGGCGTCAAGTGGGCCGATCTCGAGCCCGGACACGGGCATGAGAAGATAGACCCTCGGTGGGCCGCACTGGTCGAGCGCTTCGACGAGAATGCGGGCGAAAAGCCTGCGCAGGACCCCGCTGAGCAAGAGCAAGCCTGACGAGCGTCCAGCTCGTCGGTGAGGAAAGTTCGCTCGCACCGCGAGCAGACCGTCTTAAGGAGATCTACTCGTGGCCGTCCCGAAGCGGAAGATGTCGCGATCCAACACGCGCGCCCGCCGCAGCCAGTGGAAGGCGGCTCCGGTTCAGCTGGTGCCCTGCTCCAACCGCGCCTGCAAGCAGCCGAAGCTCCAGCACATCGCGTGCCCGTCGTGCGGCCAGCACAACGGCCGCCAGGTCGTCGAGCCCGCCTGATCGGGTAGCCGATATGGGGGGCAAGACGCCCGGGGGACCACCAGCCGATTCGGCGGCGTTGCTCGAAGCGCTCGGAGTCACACTCGGCCCCGAGCTACTCGTTCTGTCGCTGACCCACCGTTCGTACGCGTACGAAAACGGGGGCCTGCCGCCGAACGAGCGGCTGGAGTTCCTCGGTGACGCCGTGCTCGGCCTGGTCGTCACCGATCACCTGTACAACACACACCCCGACCTGCCCGAAGGTCAGCTCGCGAAGCTCCGTGCCAGCGTCGTCAACATGCACGCGCTGGCCCGGGTCGCGCGCGGGCTGGGCGAGGGCGGGCTCGGGGCGCACCTGTTGCTGGGCAAGGGCGAAGAGCTCACCGGCGGCCGGGACAAGGCGAGCATCCTCGCCGACGGCTTGGAGGCGGTGATCGGTGCCGTCTACCTCGCGCACGGCATCGAGATCGCCCGCAAGCTCGTGCACCACCTCTTCGACGGGCTGCTCGCCGAAGCTCCGCTGCGCGGTGCCGGTCTCGACTGGAAGACCAGCCTGCAGGAGCTGACGGCGTCGGCCGGTCTCGGTGTGCCCGAGTACCGCGTCGAGGACACGGGCCCGGACCACCGCAAGGAGTTCACGGCCACCGTCCTCATCGGCGGCCGTCCCCTCGGCACGGGTTCGGGTTCGACGAAGAAGGAAGCCGAGCAGAAGGCCGCCGAGACGGCTTGGCGTTCGCTGTCGGCCGAGCTCGAGGCCGAGAAGAAGGACACCGGGGACGCCTGAAGCTCGCGTTCCCCTGATCCGCCTGTAGCCCAGAGGCGTTCGTGGCCGGCCGCCACGAATCCTCCGGGAGACAGGCGGATTTCTTTTGCCTCGGCACCGCCCCTGCGAAAAGTGTCGTACCCCCCGGGCACAATGACGTCATGCCCGAACTTCCCGAGGTCGAAGTCGTCCGCGTGGGCCTGCAAGCGCACGTCGCCGGCCGGACGGTGCGCGAGGCCGAGGTCCTGCACCCGCGGGCGATCCGCCGGCACGTGCCGGGTGCGGACGACTTCACCCGGCGGCTCAAAGGCGTCCGCGTCGAAGCCGCGCGGCGGCGGGGCAAGTACCTGTGGCTGGAACTGTCCGACAAGGAAGCCGTTGTCGCCCACCTCGGGATGAGCGGGCAGATGCTCGTCCAGCCCGAAGACGCGCCGGACGAGAAGCACCTGCGCGTCCGGCTGCGCTTCGACGACGACGGTCCGGAACTGCGTTTCGTCGACCAGCGAACGTTCGGCGGCCTGGTGCTCGACGACCTGACCGACATCGGCGAGCGCGTGCTGCTGCCCGGCACGATCGCGCACATCGCGCGCGACCCGATGGACCCGGCGTTCGACCTCGACACGGCCGTCAAGGCCCTGCGGTCCCGCCGCACCGAGATCAAGCGCGCTTTGCTGGACCAGACCCTGGTTTCGGGCATCGGCAACATCTACGCCGACGAAGCCCTGTGGCGCGCGAAGCTGCACTGGGCGCGGCCGACGGAGAAGCTCACCGTCGCGAAGTGCCGCGAGCTGCTGTCCGCGGCGTCGGACGTGATGAACGCGGCCCTGGGCCAGGGCGGCACCTCGTTCGACGCGCTGTACGTCAACGTCAACGGGCAGTCGGGTTACTTCGACCGTTCGCTCGACGCGTACGGCCAGGAGGGCCTGCCGTGCCACCGCTGCGGCTCGCCGATCCGGCGGGAGCCGTTCATGAACCGGTCGTCGTTCTCGTGCCCGCGGTGCCAGCCCCGGCCGAGGGCGAACTCGCGTTGATAAAAGGTGTTCGCCTTTCAGCTAGGATGAATACGCCTGGTAGCTGAGGGAGTGCAACGTGGTCAAGGAGCCCGGCAAGTCGACGCTGGCCGACAAGGTCGACCAGCTGTTCCACGTGGTCCGCAGGTCTGATCGCGAGCCGTACAGCAACGAGGAGGTCGCGACGGCCTGCCGCGAGGCCACGGGCGAAAGCTTCTCGACGACCTACCTGTGGCAGCTGCGCACCGGTCGGCGCACCAACCCGACCAAACGTCACCTGGAAGCCCTGGCCCAGTTCTTCGGAGTCCCCCCGGCCTACTTCTTCGACGACGAGCAGAGCCGCAAGATAGCCGACGAGCTGGCCCTACTGGGCGCCCTACGCGACGCGGGCGTCCGCGACCTGGCCCTGCGAGCGGTGACACTGTCAGCGGACGGCCTGGACACGATCAGCGACATGATCGACGCAATAGCCCGCCGAGAAGCAAGTCGCGCCCCGAAGAAGGAGAACTGACCCACCGCGCGACCCACACTTCGACGTCGCGACGGAAGCACCCCAAGCTTCGCCTTGGGAACAAGCCGCCGGGCGCACTTCGGGTGTGGTGATGCGTCGCTGCCTTAAGCAGCGAACTCCAGGCGTCGCTACCCGGGCGGAGCAGGAGAACCACTACGTCACCCCTCGGGGCCGCGTGGGTATAGATCGGGCGTTGTGTAGGAGATCTGACGCAGCGCCAACTCGGCCGCGGACCACTCGAGGCGACGCGAGAAGCCACTGCGTCTTCGTTCAAGGCTGCGCAGGCACCCGTCGGCGGGTTGCGTCGGGGGGCGGATGCGGGATCAGCTCGGCCGCGGACCACTTGAGGCGTCGTGAGGGAGAGCCGACACGTCATCGCTCGAGGCTGCGTCGGGGTGTTGTGTCGGGGAGCTGGCGCGGTGTCAGCTCGGCGGCGGATCACTTAAGGCGTCGTGAGGGAGTGCCGATGCGTCGTTGTTCGGGCTGTGTGGATGCGTCGGGCGAGGCGTTGCGCGGGAGTGCCACTGCGTCATGGCTCGGGGCCGCACGCACACTTCGGGCGTTGTGTCAGTGATCTGACGTGGCGTCGACTCGGCCTCGGACCGCTTGAGGCGTCGCGAGGGAGAGCCAACGCGTCATCGCTCGGAGCCGCGCGGACACACTTCGGGCCTCGCGGTGAGGTGAGAACTGACGTGGTGGCCCCGAGGCGCCCGTTGTCGCGGTAGGTTCGCGGGGTCGGCATGGCGGTGCGGACGAAAACCGGATCCCGGAGCGGGCTCTCGCCATCGCCTGCCGCGACGAATCCGGCCGTGGCGGCGTGATGCGAGGAGGGCTGACGTGGCGGAACGACCATCGCGGCTCTCCGCGCGGCGACCGGGCCGCGCGTTGTGGCGGCGGGCCCGTGAGGTCGCCGACGCCGTCAGCCTTCCGGAACCGTTCGATGCCGAGGCGTTCGTCGCCGGCCTGGCCGCCGTGCGTGGGCGCCCGATCGAGCTGATGCCGGTCAGCGCCCCCGAAGGCGCGCCGTGCGGGCTGCTGATGAGCACCGAACGCGCCGACTACATCCTCTACCCGACCAACACGACCGCCCTGCACCGGCGGCACATCCTGCTGCACGAGGTCGGGCACCTGCTGTGCGGGCACACGGGTTCCGGCGCCGGCGCCGACGGCGCGGCCATCGACGCCGCCGCGGGCCGGCAGCTGATGCCGAACCTCTCGCCCGAGCTGGTCCGGCGGGTCCTGGGCCGCACCACCTACACCGAGGTCGAGGAGCGCGAGGCGGAACTGGTCGCGACGTTGCTCGCCCAGCGCGTCGTGCGGCCCGAAGAACCGCGCGAACCGGCGGCCGACGTCCCGGACGGCGTCCGACGTTTCGATTCGCTGTTCGGCCCCCGCCGTACGCCGTGATCGAGACGCTGGCCTATCACCTGTGCCTGGTGGGATTCGCCGGGTTCGGGTACAAGCTTGTCGAGGCGCGTCGCAGCCAGCCGGTGCGCACCATGTGGTTCCTCGCCGGGTTCGGCATCTGCATCGCCGCCGGGATCGTCGTGCTGACCCCGGCGATGGAGGCGCTAGTCGGCCAGGGCCCGGTGTTCGACTGGGTCGCGCCACTGGTGGGTGACGAGCTGAAGTTCGCCGCGATCGGCTTCGCGGTCGCCTTCAGCCAGTCGGTGTGGCGCGGCGAAGGCGCCCGGCTCGCCCCGCACGCGCTGTTCACCGGCGCGGCGATGGTGCTGCTCGCGGTGTGTTACGCGCTGTCGGGGCCGGAACGCGACGGCGACGACATGGTCGTTTCCCAAGCCGGTCTGCCGTTCGCGCTCGCCAACCAGGGCGTGTTCCTGGCCTACGGCCTGATCAGCCTCGGCCTGCTGATCACGGTGTTCGTCCGCAGCGCGTGGCACGCGGAGCCAGGCCCGCTGCGCGCCGGGCTCTGGCTGCTGGTGGGCGGGGTGGGCGCCGCGTTCGCCTGGACGTTCTGGGACGTCGACGACGTCCGCCAGCTGCTCCGGACCGCGAGGATCGGCGCCCGCGAGGACGTACTGTCCTCGGTCCTCGCGGCGACGACGGTCAGCTTCCTCACCGCCGGAGCGACGCTGAGCGCGTGGTCACCGGCGGTGTCATCGGTGCTGGGCCGGGTGCGCGCGTACCGGGCGTACCGCCGCATCGAGCCACTGTGGACGGCCTTGCACGCGGCCGTCCCGGGCATCGCGCTCAACCCGGGCCACGAGCTGACGAGCGGCCCCGAGTTCGCGCTGTACCGCAGGGTCATCGAAATCCGCGACGGCCACCTGGCCCTACGCGCCCACTTCGACCCACAGCTCCCGGCCCGAGCGGAGGAGGAAGCCCGCCGCGCAGGAGTCCCCGAAGCCGACATCGCGGCAACGGTGGAAGCAGTCACCCTGGCAGCGGCGATCGAGGCAGAGCGCAAAGGCCACAAGTTCGCCCCGGCCGACGAGGAGCCAAAGCACATCGCCGACGTGGACGCAGACGTCCAAGCTGAAGCGGCCTGGCTCGTCCGGGTGAGCCGAGCCTGGCGCCGCAACGCCCTGCTGAACGAGGTCCGGACAGCAGCACTCAGCTGACCCGCTACCTGTCGCCCGTTGGCTCCGGTCGCGGGTTCCAACCGAACCCGCTTCGGGTCGCGGCACTCAGCTGACTCCGCCTCGTGTCGCCCAGTGGCCCGAGTCGCCGGTTCCAGCCGAACTCGGTTCGGACAGCGGCACTCAGCTGTCCCGCTGCCTGTCGCTCGCCGGTTTCGGTAGCTGCTTCCGACCGGACCACGTTCGGGTCGCAGTGCTCAACTGACCCCGCCGTGTGTCACTCGCCGGTTCCAGCCGCTGGCTCCAACCGGACCCGGTTCGGGCTGCGGTACTCGGCTGACTTCGCCTCGTGTCGCCTACTGGCTCGAGTTGCCGGTTCCAACCGAACGAGGTTCGGGCCGCGGTGCTTCGCTGGCCCTCGCCAGCCAGCTCCGTGCGCCGGTTCCGGCCGAACCCGGTCCGAGCCGCAGCACTCAGCTGACCTGCCGCTCGTCGGCTCCAGCCACGCCAGCTCCCGCCGAACCCGGTCCGGCTCGCGCCGCTCAGCCGGCCCGCCTCCTGTCGGCTCCAGCCACGTCGGCCTCCGCTGAACCAGGTTCGGTCAGCCGCGCTCAACTGACCCCACCACGCGCGGTGTCGACTCGGTCTCAGCTACGGGTGCCGCCGAACGAGGTTCGGGCTGGTGCGCGCTCAGCCGCCCGCCCGCGGGTGTCGGCTTCGGCCCTGGTTATGGGGTGCTGCCGAACCCAACTCCGAACCGCAGCGTTCACGTGCTGCTCCGGCCGCGCCTGCCGCCACCGAGCCAGGACAGCCGCCGGGATTTACGGGTAGCGGGCGCCGTTCACCGTCACCCGCAGCGTATACAGCGAGCTCGACGCGGTGATGAACAGTTCGTTCCTCCTCTCGCCGCCGAACGTGAAGTTCGAGCAGACTTCCGGCATCCGGAGCTTGCCGATGCGGGTGCCGTCCGGGGCGAAGCAGTGCAGGCCGTCGTGCGCCGCCGTCCAGACGTTGCCCTCGCTGTCGACCCGTACGCCGTCGAAGCCGCCGCTGTCGCAGGTTCCGAAGATCTCGCCGCCGGTCAGCGTGCCGTCGGCGCGGACGTCGAACACCCTGATGTGGCTGGGTTCCTGGCGCGTGTCGGCGATGTACAGCAGCGACTCGTCGGCCGAGAACGCGAGCCCGTTCGGCCGGGAGAAGTCGTCGGCGACGATGCGCACCTCGCCGTCCGCCGGGTCGACGCGGTACACGTGGCACGCGCCGATCTCGCTCTCCGCGCGGTAGCCCTCGTAGTCGCTGTCGATGCCGTAACTCGGGTCGGTGAACCAGATCGAGCCGTCGGAGTGCTCGACGACGTCGTTGGGGCTGTTCAGTTTCTTCCCCTGAAAGTGTGACGCGAGCACGGCGACCGACCCGTCGTGTTCGGTGCGCGTCACCCGCCGGGGACCTTGCTCGCAGCTGATCAGCCTGCCTTGCCGGTCGACCGTGTGCCCGTTCGCGTAGCCCGACGGCTGCCGGAAGACGCCGACCTGGCCCGTCGTCTCGTCCCAGCGCAGCGTGCGGTCGTTCGGGATGTCGCTGAACACCAGGTAACGCCCGGCCGGGAAGTACGCCGGTCCCTCGGTCCAGCGGCAGCCGGTGTGCAGGCGCTGCATCCACTCGTCGCCGTTGACGGGTGTGAACCGCTCGTCGAGCACCTGGAAATCCGCCTTGACCAGATCCATCTCTCACCTCCCGAGTCCGAATGTCATCCTGCTTCGATCATCGTACACCGAACCTGGTATGGTCAAGAGGTGGATGACGTGGATCGGAAATTGCTGGCGGAACTCCAGCGGGACGCGGCTCAGGTGTACACCGCGCTCGGGCGCGCGGTCGGGCTCTCGGCCGGCGCGGCCCACGAGCGCGTGCGCAAGCTGCGCGAACAGGGCGTGATCCGGCGGACCACCGTGGAGGTCGACCCGGCCACGGTCGGCCGCGGGGTCGCGGCGTTCGTCCTCGTCGAAGCCAACGCCTGGATGGGGGACAGCTCGGTGAAGGCCGCCCTCGAGGCGCTGCCCGAGGTCATCGAGGCACACGTCGTCGCGGGTCCGGCGTCGCTGCTGGTGAAGGTGCGGACGGCGTCGACCGAGGAACTGCAGGCGGCGCTGCAACGGCTGTTCACGATCGACGGCGTCACCGGGACGCAGACGATCGTCGTGCTGGAGTCCTTCTTCGAGCGGCCGGTCGACCCCGGTTGACCTCGCGGCGCCCCTCCGCCGTGCACACTACTGCGCAATGCGTGGTACCTTCCTAAGCGTACGACTGGAGGGTGCAGTGGAGATCAGTCAGCTGCTCAAGGGTGTGCTCGACCTCGCTGTCCTCGCGGTGCTCCGCGAGGAAGACGGTTACGGGTACGACGTCCTGCGAAGACTCAGGGCGTCGGGCCTCGAAGAGGTGGGGGACGCGTCGGTGTACGGGACGTTGCGCAGGCTCTACAAGGCCGGCCTGCTCACCTCGTACGTGGTGCCCAGTGAAGAGGGGCCGCACCGCAAGTACTACAGCCTGAACGAGCCGGGCCGGCTCCGCCTGGCGGAGTCGGGCAAGACCTGGCACAGCTTCGCTTCGACGATGAACGTGCTTTTGGGAGAGGCAGCATGAGCGACAAGCCGACCGCCGTGCGGGTGTATCTGGCGCGGGTCCGGACCGCGCTCGCCGACCTGCCCGCGAGCGAGATCGAAGAAATCCTCGAAGACGTCCGCCCGCACCTGACGGAACTGGAAGCCGAGCTGGGGGAGGGCGCGCGCGTCGAGGCCCTCATCGAACGGCTCGGCACGCCCGAGAGCTACGCGGCCGAACTGCGGGCGTCCGGCGGTTATCCGCCGGCCGCGGAGGGGGCGACGACCGTGCTGACCGCGGCGCCGGCGTCACCGAGCCGGGTGAAGCCGCGGATCGCGTTGTGGGGGCTCATCCTCTGCGCGGTGGCGCTCGCCCTGCTGGCCTTCGGCGCCGCCGTCAGCGTCAATCCCGACGTCCTCGCCGGCCTGCTGGTGGTGGCCCCGGTGTTCCTGATCAGCCTGGTACTGCTGCTGCGTGGCGGCGTCGAACCGGTGCTGGCACTGCCGGAGCTCGCCTGGCTGCGCGGCTCGCTGACGAAGGTGCGCGAGCAGGAGGACGGCGGGAAGTTCCTGGGCTACCTCGGTTCGCTCAAGCCGGCGTGGTGGGTGCTGTGCGCCCTCGCGCTGCTCGCCTTCGGGGTGCTGCTCATGCTGCGCGACCGGGACGCGGTGCTGCTCCTGCCGTTCCTGCTCCTCGCGGGCGTCGCGATCGTGTGGGCCGGGCCGCGGGTGCGGGCCGACCGGCGGCTGCTGTGGGTGGCCGTGCCGGTGTCGGCGTTCGTCATCGGCGGGTCACTGGGCGGGTTCGGTGCCGCGGTCGACCTCATCTCGAACCGCAACGTCTACCAGAGCGCGTCGTCGTACTACCCGTCGTCGTCCGACCCGTACGGCAACGACCAGCTGTCCTACGGCGGTCAGTCGATCGGCAACGTCTACGCCTTCGACGCCGAGGGCAAGCCGCTGACCGAGGTCTACCTCTACGACGAGGAGGGCCGGCCGATCACGCTGACCCGCTACGCCTGTGAACGCTCGTCCGGCACCAAGGAGAAGATCGGGTCGGACAACCGGTTCCCGCGGCCGCGGATCCAGCAGGGCGTCACCGACGACCAGGGCAACTTCGACGGTTACAACGGTTACCGCTCAGCCTGCCGCGAAGACCCGAACGTGCCGTTCAGCGCGGCGATCCCGAAGGTGACGACGCCACCCACGGCGTCGCCTACGACGCCACCTTCACCCAGTGCTCCCTCGTCGACGTCGGCGCCCACGGCGCCATCCACGACGACGCCGACGAGGTAGGGGGGACGAACGCCAGGAGCGGAGGTCGGGGCCGCTCCTGGCGTTCACCCGATCCGAACCTGCCCGAAACGTGCCGCGAACGCCGGCGTGGTGATCTGGGTGGGTGCCGGCACTCACGGGGATCGGGGCGGACACCTTCGCCCCACGGATACGGGTGGTCCACGGGTACGAGCGCGCGTACCGGATGGCCGGGCGCGGGCCGGCCCTGCTGTTCCTGCACGGCATCGGCGACGACTCGTCGACCTGGCTGGACCTGCTGGCCTCGCTGTCCGGCGACTACACGGTGATCGCGCCGGACCTGCTCGGCCACGGCGCGTCGGCCAAGCCGCGCGCGGACTACTCGGTCGCCGCCTACGCGTGCGGCATGCGGGACCTGCTGACGACTTTGGACATCGACCGCGTGACGGTGGTCGGGCACTCGCTCGGCGGCGGTGTCGCGATGCAGTTCGCGTACCAGTTCCCGGAGCGCTGCGAACGGCTGATGCTGGTGGGCTCGGGTGGGGTCGGCGCGAGCGTCCACCCGCTGCTGCGCCTGGCGGCGGCGCCCGGCGCGGGGCTGGTGATGCCGTTGCTGGGCACCAAGCCGGCGCTGGCCGCGATGCGCGGGTTCGCCGAGCTGCTGCGGATCTCCGAAGGCCTCGGGCTCGGCCCGGACCTCGACTACGTGCTGACGCGCTACGTCCGCCTGCTCCAGCCGAGCAGCCGCACGGCGTTCCTGCGGACGCTCCGCTCGGTCGTCGACTGGCGCGGCCAGGTCGTCAACATGCTCGACCGGTGCTACCTGACCGAGGGAATCCCGACGCTGCTGGTGTGGGGCACGGACGACGTCGTCGTGCCGAGCGGCCACGCGCTGCGCGCCCACCAGGCGATGCCGGGCAGCAAGCTGGTGCTGTTCGAGGGCGCCGGGCACTTCCCGCACCGCTCCGACCCGAAGCGGTTCCTGGAGATCCTGCGCGAGTTCCTGACGACGACCCCGGCGGCGCACCACGACCGTTCCCGCTGGGGTGACCTGCTGCGCTCGGGCCGCCCGGCGGACCTGCCGGACCCGGAGGACGCCCCCGGCACCCCGACGGTCTCGTCGGGCACCTGAGCAGCCCCCGTTTCCACGCTACCGGCGGGCACCGACAGTCCCGGGTGGCCGCGGTCGGGCCCCGGCGGTTCGGTGACGTTTGCGTCCGGAAGTCGCCATTGGCGCGTGCCCGCGGTTTGGGGCTGGAAGTCGCTGGGCGAGCGTGCACGACCCGCGGACCGCGGAGCTGATGGGCGCACCGCTGGCGCGCGTGCCGCCGCTGGGGTCCGGAAGTGACCGTTGGTGCGAGACCGCCGCCTGAGACTGGAAGTCGCTGGGCGAGTGCGCACGACCCGCGGGGCATGGAGCTGATGGGCGCACCGCTGGCGCGCGTGCCGCCGCTGGGGTCCGGAAGTCTGGCGCGAGTCCGCCGCCTGGGGCCGGAGTCGCTGGGCGAGCGCGCATGACCCGCGGCCGCGGAGCTGATGGGCGCGCCGCTGGGGGCCGGAATCCACCGTTGGCGCGAGCCCGCCGACGCGCTCAGCGGCCGTTCAACGGGGTGCGAACGGTCGAACGCGGCACCAGCCGACGACGGCGCGCAGGTGGGGGCCGGGTGAGCTGATCGAGCACCCCCTGAATTCCCACGTTACCGGTGGGCACCGACAGTTCCGCGCGGAAGCGACCCCGGGGACGCGCCGAAAGTCACCTGCCGAGGGAACGCCGAAGGCCAACCCGAGCGGGGACACGCCGAAGGCCACCTCCCGGACGGGGAAGTGGCCTTCGAGAGGAAACCCGTCAGTGGCCGAATGCGCTTCGGGCGGCCAGGTCGGCCAGCAGCGCACGTCCCTTCTCCGCGTTGCGTGGCTGGGACAGGACGTCGTACCTGCGGGCGACCAGCTGGCTCTGCGAGATGAACCCCCGCTTGTTGCGGTTCGTCGCGTAACCCAGAGCGCCGAACAGCAGGTTGAACCCCAGACCGGCGATCAGGCCGATCGCGATCGGGACCAGGCCGGCGCCCGGGTTGAGCAGGCTCAGCACCAGGCCGAGGAACAGGCCGAACATCGCGCCCGACATCGCCGCGCTGCCCAGGACCTTGCTCCACGACATCTTGCCCGCGATGCGCTCGACGAGCAGCGGTTCGACACCCACGATCGTGACGTCGGTGACCGGGAAGTCCGTGCCCGCGAGGTGGTCGACCGCGCGCTGTGCCTGCTCGTAGGACTCGTACGAACCGATCGGCCAGCCCGTGGGCAGGGTCGGCAGCTGAGGCCGGGCCTGCTGCTGTTGCCCGATCGTGCTCTGCGTGAATGCTGTGGTCATCGATCTCACCTCTCTTGCCCCGTACAACGTGGGAGTACCCCGGATTCCTCCCGGTCGGACGGGATTCACAGACTCTTCTCAGCCGGGCATCCCGGACATTCCACCACGCCGCGAGAACGTCACTGTAATGGGTCAAGAAAATACCTTTTCGAGGGTTGACCCGTCGCGCGCCACCAGGGTAGGAAGGACCGGCAAAGGATTCGCATCAAACCTTTGGGGTAGCTGATGGCACGCAGGCGAGGCATGCTCACCCTCGACGAACTCCGGGAGCTCGTCGAGGCGGGCACGATCGACACCGTGCTCGTCGCGATCACGGACATGCAGGGCAGGCTCCAGGGCAAGCGCTGCGCGGCGGAGTACTTCCTCGACGAGGTCGTCGGGCACGCCACCGAGGCCTGCAACTACCTGCTCGCCGTGGACGTCGACATGAACACCGTCGACGGCTACGCGCTCTCGTCGTGGGACAGCGGGTACGGCGACTTCGTGCTGCGGCCCGACTTCGAAACCCTGCGGCTGGTGCCGTGGCAGGAGGGCACCGCGCTGGTGCTGGCCGACGTCGAGCGCGTGCAGGGCGGGCCCGTGTCGGTGTCGCCGCGCCAGATCCTGCGCCGCCAGCTCGAGCGGCTCGCCGAGCGCGGGCTCGGCGCCTTCGTCGGGACTGAGCTCGAGTTCATCGTCTTCGACGACACCTACGAAGCCGCCTGGGACAAGCGTTACCACGGCCTCAAGCCGGCCAACCAGTACAACGTCGACTACTCGATGCTCGGCACCGCGCGCCTCGAGCCGCTGCTGCGCCGCATCCGCAACGACATGGCCGGCGCCGGGCTCTACCCCGAGTCCGCCAAGGGCGAGTGCAACCCCGGCCAGCAGGAGATCGCCTTCCGCTTCACCGACGCGCTCGCCACCTGCGACAACCACAGCGTCTACAAGAACGGCGCCAAGGAGATCGCCGCGCAGGAGGGCAAGAGCCTCACCTTCATGGCGAAGTACAACGAGCGTGAGGGCAACTCCTGCCACATCCACATCAGCCTGCGCGCCACCGAAGGCGGCGCGGTGCTCGCCGGGGACCGTGAGCACGGCTTCTCGAAGCTGATGGAGCACTTCCTCGCCGGCCAGCTGGCCGCGCTGCACGAGCTGACCTACTTCCTCGCGCCGAACATCAACTCCTACAAGCGGTTCGTGCCCGGCAGCTTCGCGCCGACGGCCATCGCCTGGGGCACCGACAACCGCACCTGCGCGCTGCGCGTCGTCGGGCACGGCGAGTCGCTGCGCGTCGAGAACCGCGTGCCGGGCGGGGACGTCAACCCGTACCTCGCCGTCGCCGCGCTGATCGCCGCGGGTCTGCACGGCATCGAGAACGAGCTGGAGCTGGAAGAACCCTTCACCGGCAACGCCTACAACTCCGGCCGCGACACGGTGCCGACCACCCTGCCCGAAGCCGCCGCCGCGCTCGCGGGCAGCGAGCTGGCCCGCGCGGCCTTCGGCGAGGACGTCGTCGAGCACTACCTGAACGCGGCGAAGATCGAGGTGGACGCGTACAACGCCGCCGTCACCGACTGGGAGCGGGTTCGTGGCTTCGAGCGCCTCTAAGCCCATCATCGGGCTGACCACTTACCTCGAGCCCGCGAAGTTCCTCGTGTGGGACACGGAAGTCGCGCTGCTGCACCGCGTCTACGTCGAGTGCGTCGTCGCGGCGGGCGGCATCCCGGTGCTGCTGCCACCGATGAGTGACGCGTACGATCGGCTGATGTCCACAGTGGACGGCCTGGTGCTGACCGGCGGCGCCGACGTCGAGCCGCAGCGCTACGGCCAGGAGCAGCACCCCAAGACCTACGTCCGCCCGCAGCGCGACGCGTTCGAGTTCGGCCTGTTCGACGCGGCCAGGAAGGCGCGGAAGCCTGTGCTCGGCGTGTGCCGTGGCCTGCAGGTGATCAGCGTCGCCCTCGGCGGCACCCTGGTCCAGCACCTGCCCGAGGCGCGGGAGTCCACCGAGCACCAGCCCGCGCCGGCGACGTTCGGCCAGGGCGTCGTCACGCTGGCCGACGGCAGCCGCGCCGCGCGGATCCTGGGGCCGGAGACCAAGACCCTGTGCTACCACCACCAGGCGATCGACCGGCTCGGTGACGGCCTCGACCCGGTCGGCTGGTCCGCCGACGGCACCATCGAAGCCGCCGAAGCGCCGGGTGAGGACTTCCTGCTCGGCGTCCAGTGGCACCCCGAGCAGCACACCGACGACGTCCGGCTGTTCCAGGCCCTGGTCGCGGCGAGCAAGGAGAGGGCATGACCAGCTTCGAGGTGATCAACCCCGCCACCGAGCAGGTGGTGCGGTCGGTCGCGCTGACCAGCGCCGACGAGACCGACGCGGCGATCGTCCGCGCCCAGGCGGCGTTCCCGGTCTGGCGCGACGTCGCCCCCGGCGACCGCGCGCGGCTGCTGCGCCGCTTCGCCGACGCCGTCGAGGCGGACATCGAGCACCTCGCGCGGCTGGAGGTCGAGAACTCCGGGCACACCATCGGCAACGCGCGCTGGGAGGCGGGCAACGTCCGCGACGTGCTCAACTACTACTCCGCCGCGCCGGAACGCCTGATCGGGCAGCAGATCCCGGTGCCGGGCGGGGTCAACGTCACCTTCCACGAGCCGCTCGGCGTCGTCGGCGTGATCGTGCCGTGGAACTTCCCGATGCCGATCGCCGGCTGGGGGTTCGCGCCCGCGCTCGCCGCCGGCAACACCGTCGTGCTCAAGCCCGCCGAACTGACCCCGCTCACCGCGATCCGGCTCGGCGAGCTGGCGCGCGAGGCCGGCATCCCGGAAGACGTCTTCCAGGTGCTGCCCGGCAAGGGGTCCGTTGTCGGACAACGGTTCGTCGACCACCCGGCGGTGCGCAAGGTGGTCTTCACCGGCTCCACCGAGGTCGGCAAGCAGATCATGGCCGGCTGCGCGGCGCGGGTGAAGCGCGTGACGCTGGAGCTGGGCGGCAAGAACGCGAACGTCGTCTTCGCCGACGCCGACCTGGAGAAAGCCGCGGCGACCGCGCCCTACGGCGTCTTCGACAACGCCGGCCAGGACTGCTGCGCCCGGTCCCTGATCCTGGTGCAGGCCAGCGTCTACGACCGGTTCATGGAGCTGCTGGAACCCGCCGTCCACGGCGTCGTCGTCGGCGATCCCGCCGAAGAGAACACCGAGATGGGGCCGCTGATCTCCGCCGCGCACCGGGAGAAGGTCGCCTCGTACGTGCCGGACGACGCGCCCGTCGCGTTCCGCGGCACCGCGCCGGCCGGGCCCGGCTTCTGGTTCCCGCCGACCGTCCTGACCCCGCCGGACCTGCGGCACCCGGCCGCGGCCGACGAGGTCTTCGGCCCGGTCGTGGCCGTCGTGCCGTTCACCGACGAAGCGGACGCGGTGCGGCAGGCCAACACCACCGAGTACGGCCTGTCCGGCTCGATCTGGACCCGCGACACCGGCCGCGCGTTCCGCGTGGCGCGCGCCGTCGAGGCCGGCAACCTGTCGGTCAACTCGCACTCGTCGGTGCGCTACTGGACGCCCTTCGGCGGCTTCAAGCAGTCCGGCCTCGGCCGCGAGCTGGGCCCCGACGCCCCGACGGCGTTCGCCGAGACCAAGAACGTTTTCATCAGCACGGAGGAGTAATGGTCCAGCGTTTCGAAGGCCGCGTCGCGGTGATCACGGGCGGCGCGAGCGGCATCGGCCTCGCCTCGGCCCGCCGTCTGGCGAGCGAAGGCGCGAAGGTCGTCATCGCCGACCTGACGCCGGAATCCGGCAAAGCCGCCGCCGACGAGGTCGACGGCCTGTTCGTGCAGGCCGACGTCACCGACGCCGAGCAGGTGGAAGCCCTCTACCGGACCACGGCCGAGCAGTTCGGCTCGATCGACGTCGCGTTCAACAACGCCGGTATCTCGCCGCCCGAGGACGACTCGATCCTGACCACCGGGATCGAGGCCTGGGAGCGGGTCCAGCGCGTCAACCTGACGTCGGTCTACCTGTGCTGCAAGGCGGTCCTGCCCTACATGCAGCGCCAGGGCAAGGGCTCGATCGTCAACACGGCGTCGTTCGTGGCGGTGATGGGCGCGGCGACGTCGCAGATCTCCTACACCGCGTCGAAGGGCGGCGTGCTCGCCATGAGCCGCGAGCTCGGCGTGCAGTTCGCGCGGGAGAACATCCGCGTCAACGCGCTGTGCCCGGGGCCGGTGAACACGCCGCTGCTCAAGGAGCTGTTCGCGAAGGACCCGGAACGCGCGGCGCGGCGCCTGGTCCACGTCCCGGTCGGCCGGTTCGCCGAGCCCGACGAGATCGCGGCGGCCGTCGCGTTCCTGGCCAGCGACGACGCCAGCTTCATCACGGCGTCGCAGTTCCTGGTGGACGGCGGCATCTCCGGCGCGTACGTCACCCCGATCTAACGGCGCTTGCGGTTCCCGGCGGGTTTCTCGCCGGGGAACCACGCCTTCTTGAGGCCGTACACCTCCCGCAGGTACTTCCACGCGGCGTTGAGCGACTTCCGCTCGGCGGCGACTCGCGCTTCCCGGCGGCGAAGCACGCGGACCGCGGTTTCGGCGGCGAGGAACGCCCCGGCGGCGAAGGTGAGCACGCCGACGATCAGGGTCAGGGCGAGGACGGTGGTGGTCATGCTCACCAGCGTCGACGTGGTGCGGGCGGTTTGTCCCTGCGCAAAGCTAGCGGGTTTCGTTAGCTTTGTGAGGTGACGCACTGGCGCGCCGACGAGTGGGCGGAAGCGGTCCGGGCCGGGATCCGGGCGCGGGGGCTCTCCTTCGACGAGGCCGCGCGGCGGATCGGCGTGCCGACGTCCACCCTGCGCAGCTGGGTCGAGCACCGGCACGCGCCGAAGGTGACCGTCTTCGACCACTGGGCGCAGCTCGCCGAGGTCACCGGGCTCGGCGAGGCCGAGCTGCTCCGCGTCGCCGGTGTGCTGCCCGAGTCGCTGGCCACGCCGGTGCACGTCGCGCAGGCCGCGAAGTCGCTGCGGGAAGGCATCGAGCGGGCCGGGGACTTCCTGCGGCAGGCCACCGCGCTCGTCTACTCCTCGCCCGGCACGCAGGTGGCGAACGCGATCGCCGCGTCGCCGATCGACTGGGAGATGCGGATTCGCTCGGCCACCCGCGGCGACGAGATCCGCGTCACCTACCACCACTACGTCGGGATCGTGCCGCCCCGCGACTTCCCGCATTCCGACGCCGAAGCGCGCCGGATCATCGAACGCGAGATCCTCGGCGGGCTCTGGCAGCCGCTCGGGCTGTACTGGCGGGTCGCCGAGCCGCACGACTGGGACGACCCGCCGCGGCTGGTGATCCAGGTGCCCGAGCAGGAGGCGTCCCGCCCGCCGTCACCGTCGCCGCCGTTCGTGACGGCGCCGCCGGTCGTGGTGCTGTCGCCGATCTGGGGTTACGGCGAGCTGCTCGCGTCGCTGGTCGCGGACGGCCTCGGGTTCGGCAACGTCGACTTCCGCTACTTCGGCCTCCCGGACGCGATGGCCGGCCGGCTCCGGATCACCGCGCGCGAGCTGGCCGAGCCGGCGCCGCGGCTGGTGCACGCGGTGCCGCCGATCATGCTGCTGCACGGCCTCGAGGTGCCGGACCTGACCGGACGGCTCCCGGTCGTGGTCCGCTACGGCCCGCGGATGCGCGCCCGCGCCGCCCGGATCTACCGCGAGCCGCTGCTCGAGGCGGGGTTCGCCGACCCGGCGGAAGGCGCCCGCGCGATCGAGACGGCCGTCGACGCGGTGGTCGCCCGGCTGCCGGGGGAGTACTTCGAGGTGGTCCTGGACGACACGGACGTCTTCGACGGCGACCGGCCGTCCCTGGACCGGCTCAACGACTCGGTGGCGTGGCTCGCGGAGCAGGTGGTGGAGCACGTCCTGCTGGGCGCGGGCCTACCACCGGTCCCGCTGGGCGGGCCGTTGAAACGGCTGGTGCTGCCCTCGGGCCGGGTCCGCCGCCCACCGGCGCTGGCTAGCGCGGTCACCCGCCGGGTCGCCGGCCGCTGATCCCGTTCGGGCCAGGGGCGGTCGAGGCGGGCTCGAGGGCCGGTGTGGTGTTGGCCGGGTGAAGTAGACGGGGGTTGAACCCGGCAGGTACGGTAGCCGCCATAACTGCAGATCGGGCCGTCGAGCCGAGGCGGGAGAGCCCTCACGAAGTCAGTGGGGCACCGAAGGAGCAAACTCCCCGGAATCTCTCAGGTACCTGCTACCGCTTCGTGCGAGGCCACTCTGGAAAGCAGGCGCACCCGCGCCTCACCCAAGGTGAAAGCCGTGTCTGACACGGTGAAACTCTCAGGTGCCATGACAGAGGGGGAGTTCCCAGCGCACCGTTGTGTCCGGTGCCCGGCCCGAGGAGCTCCCGATCACCTCTACGCAGTTCGACGCCCGCCACATCGGCCCCTCCGAGGCCGAACGCGCCAAGATGCTCGCCGAGTGCGGCTACGGATCCCTCGACGCGCTGCTCGAAACGGCCGTGCCGAGTGCGATCCGCGTCACTCGCGACCTGGTCCTGCCGCCCGCCGCGTCCGAAGAGGACGCCACCGCGGAGCTGCGCGCGCTCGCCGCGCGTAACCGGCCGATGACGCAGATGATCGGGCTCGGCTACTCCGACACCGTCACCCCCGGCGTGATCCGGCGCAACGTCCTCGAGAACCCCGCCTGGTACACGGCCTACACGCCGTACCAGCCGGAAATCTCGCAGGGCCGCCTCGAAGCGCTGCTCAACTTCCAGACGATGGTCGCCGACCTGACCGGGCTGGCCACCGCGAACGCGTCCCTGCTCGACGAGTCGACCGCCGTCGCCGAGGCCGTCACGCTGATGCGCCGCGCGTCCAAGTCGAAGTCGAACAAGGTCGTCCTCGACGCCGAGTGCCTGCCGCAGACCATCGCCGTCGTGCGGACCCGCGTCGAGGCGCTGGGCATCGAGGTCGAGGTCCGCGACCTGCTCACCGGGCTGCCCGAGGACTTCTTCGGCGTCGTCGTCCAGTACCCCGGCGCGTCCGGCGTGCTGCGCGGCCGCGGTTTCTACCACGCGATCTCCGAGTCGGCGAAGGCCGCGGGCGCGCTGTTCACCGTCGCCGCCGACCTCCTCTCGCTGACGCTCATCACCTCGCCCGGCGAGTTCGGCGCCGACGTCGCCGCCGGGTCGACGCAGCGCTTCGGCGTCCCGCTCGGCTACGGCGGCCCGCACGCCGGGTTCATGTCGGTCCGCGCCGGGCTCGAGCGCTCGCTGCCCGGGCGCCTGGTCGGCGTCTCGGTCGACGCCGACGGCAACCCGGCCTACCGCCTCGCGCTGCAGACGCGTGAGCAGCACATCCGCCGCGAGAAGGCGACGTCCAACATCTGCACCGCGCAGGTCCTCCCGGCCGTGCTGGCCGCGATGTACGCGGTCTACCACGGCCCGGACGGCCTCAAGCGGATCGCCCAGCGCGTCCACGGCCTGGCCGCGGGCTTCGCCGACGCGCTGCGCAAGACCGGCGTCGAGGTCGTGCACGAGTCCTTCTTCGACACCGTCGTCGCGCACGTCCCGGGTCAGGCGGCCGACGTCCACGTCGCCGCCCGCGCGGCCGGCGTCAACCTCGGCCACGTCGACGCCGACCACGTCCGCGTCGCCTTCGACGAGGTCAGCACCCCCGCGATCACCGCCAAGGTCCTCAAGGCCTTCGGCGTCGAAGAGGACGCGCGGGACGGCGTCGCGCTGCCGAACGGCCTCGCCCGCGAGAGCGGCTTCATGGGCCACGAGGTCTTCGGCAGCCACCGCTCCGAGACGGCGATGCTGCGCTACCTGCGCCGGCTGTCCGACCAGGACTACGCGCTCGACCGCGGCATGATCCCGCTCGGCTCCTGCACGATGAAGCTCAACGCCACCACCGAGATGGAGCCGATCAGCTGGCGCGAGTTCGCCGGCATCCACCCGTTCGCGCCGGCCGAGGACGCCGAGGGCTACCACGTCCTCGTCGCGCAGCTGGCCGAGTGGCTGGCCGAGGTCACCGGCTACGACCAGGTGTCGCTGCAGCCGAACGCGGGCAGCCAGGGCGAGCTGGCCGGGCTCCTCGCGATCCGCGCCTACCACCGCGCCAACGGCGACGACGCCCGCGACGTCTGCCTGATCCCGTCGTCCGCGCACGGCACCAACGCCGCGTCCGCGGTGCTCGCCGGGATGCGCGTGGTCGTCGTCAAGTGCACCGACGAGGGCAACGTCGACCTGGCCGACCTGCGGTCCAAAGTGGACACGCACCGGGACACGCTCGCCGCGATCATGGTCACCTACCCGTCGACGCACGGCGTGTACGAGCACTCGATCGACGAGCTGGCCAAGATCGTGCACGACGGCGGCGGCCAGGTGTACGTCGACGGCGCGAACCTCAACGCCCTGCTGGGCCTGGCCAAGCCGGGCGAGTTCGGCGGCGACGTCTCGCACCTGAACCTGCACAAGACCTTCTGCATCCCGCACGGCGGCGGCGGCCCCGGCGTCGGCCCGGTCGCGGTGCGCGCGCACCTCGCGCCGTTCCTGCCCAACCACCCGCTGCTGGAGGCGGCCGGCCCGGCGACCGGCGTCGGCCCGATCAGCGGCGCGCCCTACGGCTCGGCGTCGATCCTGCCGATCTCCTGGGCCTACGTCCGGATGATGGGCGCGCCCGGCCTGACCGCCGCGACGAAGGTCGCCGTGCTGGCCGCGAACTACGTCGCCTCGCGCCTCGCCCCGCACTACCCGGTGCTCTACACGGGCCAGGACGGCCTGGTCGCGCACGAGTGCATCCTCGACCTGCGCCAGATCACCAAGGAGACCGGCGTGACGGTCGACGACGTCGCGAAGCGGCTCATCGACTACGGCTTCCACGCGCCGACCATGTCGTTCCCGGTCGCCGGCACGCTGATGGTCGAGCCGACCGAGTCCGAGGACCTGGGCGAGATCGACCGGTTCATCGCCGCGATGATCGCCATCCGCGGCGAGATCGACGAGGTCGCCAAGGGCACCTGGACGGCGGAGTCGTCGCCGCTGCGCGGTGCGCCGCACACCGCCGAGACGCTGGTCGGCGAGTGGGACAAGGCCTACGACCGCGAGCTGGCCGTGTTCCCGGCGGGCGTGTCGCGCAAGAACAAGTACTGGCCGCCGGTCCGCCGCATCGACGGCGCCCGCGGTGACCGCAACCTGGTCTGCTCCTGCCCGCCCCTCAGCGAGTACGGGTCGTGAGTGCGTAACAGTGTTCTAACACTGTTACGCACTCACGACCCCACCCACGGAAGGCGAACATGTCTCGCGAAACGTCCCTGCACGGAGTCCACAAGGGACTCGGTGCGCTGTTCACCGACTTCGCCGGCTGGTCCATGCCGGTCCGCTACGCCAGCGAGCTGGCCGAGCACAAGGCCGTCCGCGAGGCGGCCGGGCTGTTCGACCTCTCGCACATGGCCGAAATCCACGTCACCGGCCCGCAGGCCGCCGACGTCCTGGACTTCGCGCTGGTCGGCAACCTCACCGGCGTCAAGCCGGGCCGGGCGCGCTACACGATGATCTGCGACGCCGGCGGCGGCGTGCTCGACGACCTGGTCGTCTACCGGCTGGCCGACGAGCACTACCTGGTCGTCGCCAACGCCGGCAACGCGAAGGTCGTCGCCGACGCGCTCGCCGAGCGGGTCGCGGGCTTCGACGCCGTCGTCGACGACCGGTCCGAGACGACCGCGCTGATCGCCGTCCAGGGCCCGAACGCCGTCAAGATCCTCGGCACGGTCACCGACGCCGACCTCGACGCGCTCAAGTACTACGCCAGCGTGCCGGCGGTCGTGAAGGGCCACGAGGTCCTGCTCGCCCGCACCGGCTACACCGGTGAAGACGGCTTCGAGCTGTTCGTCCCGGCCGACGAGGCCCCGGCCGTCTGGCGCATCCTGTCCGAGGCCGGCGAGGGTCACGGGCTCGTCCCGGCCGGGCTGGCCTGCCGCGACACGCTGCGGCTCGAAGCCGGGATGCCGTTGTACGGCAACGAACTCACCCTCGGCCAGAGCCCGTTCGAAGCCGGGCTCGGGCGCGTGGTCAAGTTCGAGAAGCCGGGTGACTTCGTCGGCCGCGCGGCGCTGGAAGAGCGGTCCAAGGCCGACGTCCCGCGCGTGCGCGTCGGGCTCAAGGGCCAGGGGCGGCGCGCTCCGCGGCACGGCTACAAGCTGCTGGCCGATGGCGTGGACAGCACTGTGATCGGCGAGGTCACCAGCGGGGCGCTGTCGCCCACGCTGGGTCACCCGATCGCCATGGCGTACGTCGATCGGGCGTACACCGAGCCCGGCACCGAACTTTCCGTCGACATCCGGGGCAGGATCGAGCCCGTCGAGGTCGTCGCCCTGCCCTTCTACTCCCGCGCGTAAAGGACTCTTCCACCGTGAGCATCCCCGAGAACCTGAAGTACACCAAGGAACACGAGTGGCTGAACGTCGAAGGTGACGTCGCCACCGTGGGCATCACCGCCTTCGCCGCCGAGTCGCTCGGCGACATCGTGTTCGTCCAGCTGCCCGACGTCGGCGCCACCATCACCTCCGGCGAGGTGTTCGGCGAGGTCGAGTCGACCAAGTCCGTCAGCGAGCTGTACGCGCCGGTCTCCGGCGAGGTCGTCGAGGTCAACGGCACCACGTCGGACACCCCCGAGGTGATCAACTCGGACCCGTACGCCGAAGGGTGGCTGCTCAAGGTGCGTCTCTCCGGTGACGTCCCCGAGCTGCTCGACGCCGCCGCCTACGCCGCACTCACCCAGGAGAGCTGATGACGACCTTCGACGCCCACCTCGCCGACGTCGACCCCGAGGTCGCGGCGGCCGTCGCCGACGAGCTGACCCGCCAGCAGTCGACCCTGGAGATGATCGCCTCCGAGAACTTCGCCCCGGTGGGCGTGCTCGAGGCGCAGGGTTCGGTGCTGACCAACAAGTACGCCGAGGGCTACCCCGGCCGCCGCTACTACGGCGGCTGCGAGCACGTCGACGTCGTCGAGCAGCTCGCGATCGACCGCGCGAAGGCGCTGTTCGGCGCGGAGCACGCCAACGTGCAGCCGCACTCGGGCGCGCAGGCCAACGCCGCCGCGATGTTCGCCGTGCTCAAGCCCGGCGACACCATCCTCGGCCTCGACCTGGCGCACGGCGGCCACCTGACGCACGGGATGAAGATCAACTTCTCGGGCAAGCTCTACAACGTCGTCGCCTACCACGTCGACAAAGAGACCGGCATCGTCGACCTGGCCGAGATCGAGCGCCTCGCCGTCGAGCACAAGCCGAAGCTGATCATCGCCGGCTGGTCGGCGTACCCGCGTCAGCTCGACTTCGCCGAGTTCCGCCGCATCGCGGACCTGGTGGAGGCGAAGCTGATGGTGGACATGGCGCACTTCGCCGGGCTGGTCGCGACCGGCCTGCACCCGTCGCCGGTGCCGCACGCCGACATCGTCACCACGACCACGCACAAGACCCTCGGCGGCCCGCGCGGCGGCTTGATCCTGTGCCGCCAGGAGCTGGCGAAGAAGATCAACTCGGCGGTGTTCCCCGGCCAGCAGGGCGGGCCGCTCGAGCACGTCATCGCGGCCAAAGCCGTCGCGCTGAAGATCGCCGCGAGCGAGGAGTTCAAGGAGCGCCAGCAGCGCACCCTCGACGGCTCCCGCATCCTGGCGTCGCGGCTGTCGCAGGAGGACTGCGCTTCGGCCGGCGTGCGTGTGCTGACCGGCGGCACCGACGTCCACCTGGTGCTCGTCGACCTCGTCCAGTCCACTCTGGACGGTCAGCAGGCCGAGGACCGGCTGCACGAGGTCGGCATCACGGTCAACCGCAACGCCGTGCCGTTCGACCCGCGCCCGCCGATGATCACCTCCGGCCTGCGGATCGGCACCCCGGCGCTGGCCACCCGCGGCTTCCAGGCCGACGATTTCACCGAGGTCGCCGACGTCATCGCCGAGGCCCTCAAGCCCGACTTCGACGACGCCCTCCGCGCGAAGCTGCGCGACCGCGTCGAGACCCTGGCCAAGAAGCACCCGCTGTACGCGGACCTGTCCCGGTGAGCGCTCTGCCCGAGGGCCGGAAGCTGCTGCGTCTCGAAGTCCGCAACAGCGAAACGCCGATCGAGAAGAAGCCGCCGTGGATCAAGACGCGAGTGCGGATGGGCCCGGAGTTCACCGAACTCAAGGGCCTCGTGCGCCGCGAAGGTCTGCACACCGTCTGCGAAGAAGCGGGCTGTCCCAACATCTACGAGTGCTGGGAAGACCGCGAAGCCACGTTCCTCATCGGCGGCGACCAATGCACCCGCCGGTGCGATTTCTGCCAGATCGACACGGGTAAGCCCGCGGAGCTGGACCGCACCGAGCCGCGGAAGGTCGCGGAGTCCGTCCAGGCCATGGGGCTGCGGTACTCGACGATCACCGGCGTGGCTCGTGACGACCTCGCCGATGGTGGGGCGTGGCTGTACGCCGAGACCGTCCGTCAGATCCACTCGCTGAACCCGGGTACCGGTGTCGAACTGCTGATCCCGGACTTCAACGCGGACCCGGAGCAGCTGGCCGAGGTGTTCGGCTCGCGGCCGGAAGTGTTGGCGCACAACGTGGAGACGGTTCCGCGGATCTTCAAGCGGATCCGTCCCGGCTTCCGGTACGCGCGCTCGCTGGAGGTCATCACCAAGGCGCGTGAGTTCGGGCTCGTCACGAAGTCGAACCTGATCCTCGGCATGGGGGAGACCCCGGACGAGGTCGCGCCGGCGATGCAGGACCTGGTCGACGCCGGGTGCGAGATCCTGACGATCACGCAGTACCTGCGCCCCTCCCCGCGGCACCACCCGGTGGACCGGTGGGTGAAGCCGGAGGAGTTCGTGGAGCACTCGAACGCCGCCGAGGCGATGGGCTTCGCGGGCGTCATGGCGGGTCCGCTGGTGCGGTCGTCGTACCGCGCGGGACGGCTCTACGCCCAGACCAAGGCCCACCGTGGTGAGGAGCTGCCGGAGAACCTGCGGCACCTCACCGACCAGGGGCCGGCCGCGCAAGAAGCCAGCTCCCTGCTGGCGAGATAGGAGAGGCGGATCAATGGCGATCAGCGTCTTCGACCTGTTTTCCATCGGTATCGGGCCGTCGAGCTCCCACACCGTCGGCCCGATGCGCGCGGCACTGACCTTTGTGGACGGTCTCGGCGACGACCTCGGCCGGACCGCGCGCGTGCAGGCCGAGCTGTTCGGCTCGCTCGGCGCGACCGGCTTCGGCCACGGCAGCGACAAAGCCGTCCTGCTCGGGCTTTCGGGTGAGCGTCCCGAGGCCATCGACACCGACACCGTGCCGGTGCGCGTCGCGGAGATCCGCGAGTCCGGCCGGCTGAAGGTGGGCGGCACGCACGAGATCGCGTTCGACGAGGACACCGATCTCACCATGCATCGCCGCAAGTCCCTGCCGGCGCACCCGAACGGCATGATCTTCCGGGCCTTCGACGCGTCCGGCTCGCTGTTGCGTGAGCGGACGTACTACTCGGTGGGCGGCGGCTTCGTCCGCGATGAGTCGTACGAGACGGACGCGGTGTTCGTCGAGGACGCGACGCCGGTGCCGTACCCGTTCCGCACCGGCGCGGACCTGCTCGGGCACTGCGCGTCGACCGGGCTGCCGATCAGCGAGATCATGATGGCGAACGAGCTGTCGTGGCGTTCGCGCGAAGAGGTGCGGGACGGCCTGCTGCGGATCTGGGCGGTCATGGCCGAGTGCGTCCGCAACGGCTGCGTCCACGAAGGCGTGCTGCCGGGCGGGCTGAAGGTGCCGCGCCGGGCTCGTGCGCTGCACGAGAAGCTGCTGGCCGAGGACGGCCTGGACGACCCGCTGTACGCGATGGACTGGGTCAGTCTCTACGCGCTGGCGGTCAACGAGGAGAACGCCGCGGGCGGGCGCGTCGTCACCGCGCCGACCAACGGCGCCGCCGGGATCATCCCCGCGGTCCTGCACTACTACCAGCGGTTCATCCGGCACTCGTCGGACGACGGCATCGTCACGTTCATGCTCACCGCGGCCGCGATCGGCTCGATCCTCAAGCAGACCGGCTCGATCTCCGGCGCCGAAGTCGGCTGCCAGGGCGAGGTCGGCTCGGCGTCCGCGATGGCGGCGGCCGGGCTCACCGAAGTGCTCGGCGGCTCCCCGGCGCAGGTCGAGAACGCGGCGGAGATCGGCGTCGAGCACCACCTGGGCCTGACGTGCGACCCGGTCGGCGGCCTGGTGCAGATCCCGTGCATCGAGCGCAACGCGGTCGGCGCGTCGAAGGCCATCCACGCGGCCCGGATGGCGATGCGCGGCGACGGCAGTCACGTGGTGACGCTGGACAAGGCGATCAAGACGATGCGCGAGACGGGCGCCGACATGAGCGTGAAGTACAAGGAAACCGCCCGCGGCGGCCTGGCGGTGAACGTCATCGAGTGCTGACGGGTCAGTTGCGGCGGGCCTCGTCGTCGGACTCGGTGGCCAGCCGCAGGCCGACCTCCACGAGGGTCCAGCCGAACTGCTGGCGCCGGGTCCCGGTGTGGCGGCGTGGTGTCGCCCGGCCCGGCGGACGGTTGCGCACGCCGTGGCGCAACTCGTTCTCGCGCTCGTGTACCAGATCCTCGGCCATCAGAAAGTGCACCGGCTCGCCCCCTGCGTCGCTCATCGGTGTCGTGCGGCCCATCGTCGCCGACTGTGCCCGTTCGGTTCCACAGGTTTTTCACACCGCGAACACAGTGTGATCGCCGCGCGAGCCTCGGTCCACTTCGAAGGTGCGAGGCGTACCGTGACGGACACCCAGCGTGCCCGGGTCGCGCGCGGCGGGTGAACCACCCGGCCACCGTGGCCCGCGGCCTAAACTCGCGGGATGGAGTCGACCTCGGTGGTGAATGCCGGCGAAGCGCTGTTCCGGCCGGTCCGCGCGGGCAACGCTTTCGAGGAGACCGTCGAGCGGCTGCTGCAGGCGATCCGGCTGGGCGTGGTCGGCGCGGGGGAGCGGCTCCCGTCGGAGCGTGAGCTCGCCGAGCGGCTCGGGGTCAGCCGCGTCACGCTGCGCGAGGCCATCCGCGCACTCTCCGACGCCGGTTACGTCGAGTCACGTCGAGGTCGCTACGGCGGCACGTTCGTGAACGAGACCCTCCCCGGCCCGCCGGAACACGCACCCGACGCGGTCGCCGTCGACTCCGTGGTGCTGGAGGACGCGCTGAGCCTGCGCTACGTGCTGGAGACGGGCGCGGCGGAGATGGCCGCGGCCCGCTCGCTGAGCCCGGCCGACCGCCAGCACCTCACGGGCACCCTGGCCGAGGCGGCGGGCGCCGACCTCGACGACTACCGCCGCAAGGACTCCCGCCTCCACCTGGCGATCGCCGAGGTCACGGCATCCGGCTCACTGACCACGGCGATGGCCGACGCGCGCACCCGGGTGAACCAGCTGCTGGACCGGATCCCGCTGCTGCAGCCGAACCTGGAGCACTCGAACGCCCAGCACGAGGCAATAGTGGACGCAATCCTGGCCGGCGACGCGGTCGCGGCCCGCCACGCGATGGCGGAGCACATCGAGGGAACGGCTTCGCTGTTGCGCGCCTTCCTGGCCTGACGAGCGCGGCGGTCAGCCCGGCACAAGGGGCTCCGCCGCAGGCCGGAAACGACGCGGCGCAATCTCGGCTGGTGCAACGCTGACCTCCCGCTGACCTCCCGCTGACGCCTGCTTCGGTTTCGGCCGGAACCGGCGCAGCGTGAGGGGATCCTGGCTGGTGACACGCCTGCGGCCGCGAGGTGATGGCAGAGCTGATCGAGGGAACGGCTTCGCTGTTGCGCGCCTTTTCCTGGCCTGACGCGCGCCGCGGTCAGCCCGCGAAATGGGGTTCCGGCGCAGGCCGGAACCGATGTGGCGCGACGTGATCCCGGCGGATTTGACGCGAGCCGCCAGCTCGCGCCCGCGATGCTCCGATCCGGTCGGAACCGGCGCAGCGCACGTCAATCTCGGCTGGTCACGCGCCCGCGGCCGGCCAGGCGATGGCGGAGCACATCGAACGCGCAGCCTCGCTGCTGCGCGCTTTCCTGGCCTGAAGCACCCGGCCGAGGCGTCTTGACAGGATTCGAACAACTCCGTTAATTCTCCACAGAACCTTTTCACTCGACCGGACGTCATCCATTCGTGACCTCGACGACGACGGAACCCGACGGTGCCGATGACGCCGAAGCGAAGCCCGACACCCCGCGGCGCCGGCGATGGCGGCGGATGCGGCGGATCGGTTACTGGAGCTTCGGGCTCCTCGTCGGCGTGCCGCTGATCGCGTTCTGGATCGCCTACCTCGTGCTCGACGTGCGCAGCCCGCAGGAGGTGCTCGCCGGGCTCGACAAGACCGTCGTGCTGAACTACTCCGACGGATCGCCGCTGCTCAAGGTGATTCCGGCCGACGGCGACCGGATGTTCGTGCCCTACGCGCAGGTGCCCTCGAAGCTGCGCGATGCGATCATCGCCACCGAGGACCCGACCTTCTGGGACAACCAGGGGTTCGACCCGACCGGCATCGGCCGCGCGTTCCTGACCGGCGTCGGCGGCGGGTCCGGGATCACCCAGCAGTACATCAAGAAGTCCACCGGCGACGACGACGCCACGGTCGGGCGCAAGTTCGCCGAGCTCGTGCTGGCCACCAAGATCACCCAGGAACAGAGCAAGGAACAGATCTTCGAGAGCTACGTCAACATCATCTCCTTCGGCCGTGGCACGTTCGGGCCCGCCGCGGCGATGAACGCCTACTTCGGCAAGAAGCTCGACGACTCGATGACCTGGAGCGAGGCCGCGTTCCTGGCCGGGATGATCCAGTCGCCGTCGGTGCACGACCCGGCGGCCTCCGGCGACGCGCACGCCGCGCGGCGCTGGCAGTACGTGCACGACAAGCTCGTCGAGCGCGGTTACGTGAAGAGCGACGAAAGCATGGCCTACCCCGGCACCGAGATCCAGCCACCGTCGGAAACCCGCGCCGGCCGCGTCACCTACGACGGATTCCACGTCAAGCAGCAGGTGCTGGCCGAGCTCGAACAGGACGGCTTCCCGCTCGGCCGGCTCCAGCAGGGCAACATGACGGTCGAGACGACACTGGACCGGACCGCGCAGGCCGCCGCGACGAAAGCGTTGCAGGACAGGCTGAAGGGCGAGCCGAAGGAGTTCCGCGGCGCCGTCGTCGCCGTCGACCCGAAGACCGGCGCCGTGCGCGCCTACCAGGGCGGTGACCAGGGCGTCCGCGACTACGCGAGCACCCCGCACGCGGCCGGCTCGGCGTTCTACCCGTTCACGCTCGCCGCGGCCCTGCGCGGCGGGTACGGCCTCGACCAGCCGCTCCCGTCGCCGGAGAAGCAGGAGTTCCTCGGCGAGAGCTTCCAGTACCCGGTCGTCTGCCCGAAGTGCACGCCGGTCGCCGCGATGCAGTCCCAGGCCGACGGCCCGTTCATCGCCGTGGCCAGGAAACTCGGCCCGGACGCGCTGAGCGAGGCCGCGCGGCAGGCGGGCATCCCGGAGGCCGTCGACGGCGTGCCGACCATGCGGGAGAAGGACGGCTTCCTGATCGGCGCGGGCATCGCGATCGGCCGGTACCCGTTGCGGCCGCTGGACATGGCGGGCGCGTACGCGACTTTCGCCGCCGACGGGCAGCGCGCCACCCCGCACTTCGTGGCGAAGGTGCGCGACGAGAGCGGCGCGGTCGTCTGGGAGCACACCGACACCGAGCGGCCCGCGTTCGACGACGACGGCGACGCGAGCCGCCGCATCGCCGAGGACGTCACCGCGACGCTGGGCACGTCACTGCCGGACGGGCGCCCGGCGGCGCTGCGGTTCGGCGCGGCCGAGCACGGCAACTCGCCGGACAACCAGGACGCCTGGGCCGTCGGCTACACGCCGCAGCTGGCGACCGCGGTCTGGATCGGCTCCGACGACGACCGGCTGCTCAAGGACGCGACCGGCGCCAAGCTCACCGGCGACGTCGTCCCGGCCGACATCTGGCGCGCGTTCATGGCCGCGGCGCACGAAGGGCAGCCGATCCGGCCGCTCGGCGACGCGAAGCGGGGCGTGGCGCTCGCGCCGCCGCCGGAGATCCGCCCGCGGCGGTGACGGCTCAGCTGACCAGGGCCAGCAGGAACCCGTCGTAGCTCTTGCCGCCGACCGTCTGGACGGCGGTCGCGTCCAGCCGGGGTTCGGCGGCGATCAGCTCGGCCATCCGCCGCACGCCCTGGACGTTCGGGTCGGTGCTCCCGGCGTCGACCACCGCGCCGCCGCGCACGACGTTGTCGACGACGATCGTCGTGCCCGGCCGCGACAGCGCCAGGGCCTCGCGGACGTAGTTGTCGAGGTTGGCCTTGTCGGCGTCGATGAACACGAAGTCGAACGGCCCGGTGAGCGTCGGCAGCGTGTCCAGCGCGGCGCCCACCCGGATGTCGACGACCTCTTCGCCGAAGCCCGCGCGCGCCAGGTTCGCCCGCGCGACGTCGGCGTGCTTGGGCTCGTACTCGCAGGTCACCAGCCGGCCGCCGGCCGGGAGCGCGCGGGCCAGCCAGATCGTGCTGTACCCGCCGAGCGTGCCGATCTCCAGGATCGACCGCGCGCCGGCGAGGCGGGCCAGCAGGTTCAGCAGCTTGCCCTGGTTCGGGGCGACGGCGATCGACGGCAGGCCGGCGGCCGCGGAATCGGCCAGCGCGGCGTCGAGCACCGGATCGGGGCTCAGCACGGCGGCGGCGAAGTAGTCGTCGACCGCGGCCCAGGTGTTGTCGCTCATGGGACCCAACCTAGCGGGATCCGCGCCGGTGGGATCATGGCTGGGACGGCCGGGGAGGAAGGTGGACATGGACGACTACCGCGTCGTCGCGGACACCCTCGCCGCCGACGTCGAAGCCGGCCGCCTGCGCCCCGGCGACCGGCTCCCGCCGCAGCGCCGCTTCGCGCGGGAGCGCGGCATCGCGAACTCCACGGCCGCCCGCGTCTACGGCGAGCTGGTCCGGCGCGGCCTGGCCGTCGGCGAGGTCGGCCGCGGCACGTTCATCCGGGCCGCGAAGCCACCGGCGGAACCCGCGCTCGCCGAGCCCGGCGACGCCCGCGTCGACCTCGAGCTCAACTTCGCCGTGCTGCCGGGCCAGTCCGCGAGCCTCGCCCGCGCGCTGGAACCGTTGCTGCGCCAGGACGTCCTGACCGCGGCCCTGCACCCGATCGGCGCCGCGGGCACCCCGGTCGCGCGCGACGCCGCGGCCGCGCTGCTCACCCGCGGCGACTGGCGCCCGGACCCGGCGACGCTGCTGTTCACCGGCAACGGCCGCCAGGCCATCGCGGCGGCGATCGCCGCGTTCGTGCCGGTGGGGGAGCGGCTCGCGGTCGAGTCGCTGACGTATCCGGTGGTGAAGGGCGTCGCCGCGCGGCTCGGCGTGGAGCTGGTGCCGATCGAGACGGACGACGACGGCCTGGTGCCCGCGGCGCTGCTGGCGGCCGGGCCGGTGCGGGCGCTGTACGTCCAGCCGACGCTGCACAACCCGCTCGGCACGACGATGCCCGCGGCCCGCCGCGCGGCTCTCGCCGAGGTCGTGACGCGGCTGGACCTGCCGGTGATCGAGGACGGCATCTACACGTTCCTGCGCGCCGACGTCCGCCCGTTCGCCGCGTTCGCGCCGGAGCGGACGGTGTTCGTGGACAGCCTGTCCAAGCGCGTCGCGCCGGGGCTGACAGCGGGGTTCCTGGTGCCGCCGCCGGCGTGGACGGCCCGGCTGGCATCGGCGGTCCGCTCGGGCGGCTGGGCGGCGCCGCGGTTCGCGGTCGAGGCGGCGACGCAGTGGATCACGACGGGCACCTTGGCGGAGGTGGAGACGGCGAAGCGTGCGGACGCCGCTTCGCGGGCCGCGGTGCTGGCGGAGCGGCTGGCCGGGTTCGACGTCCACGGCGACCCGGCGTCATACCACCGCTGGTGGGTGCTGCCCGAGCAGTGGCGCGCGGAGACGTTCGTCGCGGCGGCGGCGCGGCGCGGGATCGCGTTGTCCCCGGCGTCGGCGTTCGCGGTGCTGCCGGGTCACGCGCCGAACGCGGTGCGGATCGCGGTGTCGGCGCCGCCTCCCGAAACGCTCGACGCGGCCCTGAAAGTCCTCGCCGAGCTGGCGTCCGGCACGCCCGACGACTTGCTCGTGGACTAGATCACGCAACCATCTCGGCCTGGCGTACGTACTCATAAGAGTGAGGAAGAAATCGCGCGGCCGCCGCGGGCCGAGGCTGGGGGCTGCCGCTGTCGCGGCTGTCGTGGGAGCCGGGCTGGCCTGCGCTTACACCACTTTCGGCGCGTCGCTGATCGCGAGCGCCGACGCTCCGCGTCACACCGCGGTGACCGAAAGCAGCACTACCGGGAGTAGTCCGACGACTCCGGTGCTCAGTCGTCCGGTACCGGATCCCATCCTGCCGTTCAACGCGAAGCTGACTTCCACGGACATTCCGGTCCCCGGCGGCGGTGTCCGCAGCGGTGCCTGCAGCGGCTCGCTCATCGACGCCCGATGGGTCGTGACCGCCGGGCACTGCTTCCACGACGTCAACGACGTCCGGGTCGGGGGCAAGCCGCGCTACGACATGACCGTGACGCTCGGGAAGCTCAAGGACAGCGACACCGGCGGCGAGTCGGCGCAGGTCGTCGACGTCCGGCAGTCCGCGGTCAACGACCTCGCCGTGGTGAAGCTCAGCGCGCCCATCACCGGCATCACCCCGCTGAAGCTGGCGACCGAGCCGCCGTCGAAGGGGCAGCCACTGCGGTTCATCGGCTGGGGTTCGGTGTCGGCCACCGTCGTCGCGCCCTCGGACCACCTCAAGCGCGGTCAGTTCACCGTCGCGAAGATCCGGCAGACCACCCTCGAAGCCGCGCCGGTCGTGACGCGGACCGTCGAGAACAGCCCGTGCAAGGACGACTCGGGCGGCCCGTTCTTCACCTCCGACGACGACCGCACCGGCACCCTCGTGGCCATCGTCAACGACGGCCCGGCGTGCCCCCAGCCCGGGCTCGAGGTCATCGCGCGGGTCGACGTCGTCGCCGGCTGGATCCAGGAGCAGATCGACGGCGGGTGACTCAGCGCGCGTACTTCCCGACGAAGCTGCCGCAGGTCACCGCGCGCCCGGTGAGCTTCGCCTGGATCGCCTTCTCCAGCCCGAGGTAGTCGAACACCGGGGTGTCGAGCGGGATCTGGGCCGGCACCGGGCCGCCGGTGGCGAGCTGCCGGATCGAGTCCGTCTGGAACAGCACCAGGTAGTCGCCCTCGCGGTTGAGGTCGTCGGCCTCCGCGAGCATGCGCTGCGGGGCGTCGCCGACGATCTCCAGCGGCAGCGGCCACTCCAGCGGGAACGGGTTGCGCAGGCCGAACGCCGGGTAGGCGAACGAGCTGTCCGGCAGGATCGCCGTGCGGGCCGCCGGGAACTCCGCCAGGCAGTCGCGGATCTGCCGGACGTAGGTGAACGTCGAGGGGTTGGTGCGGATCCCGCTCATCGCCGGGGTCACCGCGCCGAGGTCCTCGGTCAGCTTGTCGTGGCTCAGGTCGAGGTAGGCCGCCTGGTCGTGGCGCGCGACGACGACCCAGCCGCACACCGCCACCGCCGTCAGGCCCGCCGTCGCCGTCACCCAGCGCCGCGCCAGCCGCGGCCGCGGCGGGACCACGGCGCTCAGCAGCAGCAACGCCGTCAGCGCGAGCGTCCCGGTGAGCAGCGTCGGTGTGTCGTTGCCCCAGGACAGGCTGGTCATGAACCCGGTCGCGAGCACCAGCAGCCCGGCCCACGGCACCTTGCGCGTCACGGCCGCGTTGACCAGCACGCTCACCGCGACGATCCACCACAGCACGTCCGCCCAGCGCGACGAGCCGGTGAACCGGCCGTCGACCACGGTCAGGACCACGGCCGTCGCGCCGGCCAGCACCAGCACCCAGGACGCCACCCGGCCGGCCGCGCCGAGCCGGTCGCCCGGCAGCCGGACCGCGAGCAGCACCACGGCGATCGCGGCGAAGAAGCTCAGCTCCCGCACCGGCGCCCGGGTCAGCACCTCCGGGTCCTCCAGCCACAGCCCGAGCAGCCGCTGGCCGTACGCGGGCACGCCGCCGGTGAGCTGCTCGACCATCTCCGCGAACCCGCCGCCCAGGCTCACCCAGGCCACGTACGCCAGCCCGGGCGCGCCGAGGGACAGCAGGTCGAGGACCAGGCGACGCCACCAGCGCGCCGTCCGCAGCGCGCCGGCCCGCGTCGCCGGGTGCAGCAGCAGCCAGCAGACGCCGATCACCGCGGCCAGCGCGAAGCTCTGCTTGACGAACACCGCGCAGCCCAGCAGGGCCAGCCCGCCGCGGCGGGCGAACGCGTGGCCGCCGCGCAGGCCCGCGTCCAGGGCCCAGGCGCCGCACGCGGTGAGCGCGATGCCGTCGACCGTGTGCCAGGCCATCAGCGGGAACGCGTTGAGGTTGATGAGCGAGGCCGCCGCGACCATCGCCGTCATGCCCGGCCCCCAGGCCAGCACCCGGCGGCGGGTGACCAGCGCGGCGAACCCGATGGTCGCCACGATGATCTCGATCATGGACAGGAAGCTCGAGCCGAAGAACAGCGGCATCGGCAGCGCGAAGTCGGCGACGTGCAGCACCGCCGAACCGAGCGGGCGCGCGGAGATGATCTCGGCGTGCGGCACTTCGCCGTGCAGCACCCGCCACGCCTGGGCGAGGATGAAGCCCTGGTCGGACGGGTGGAAGCCGAAGCGGCCGACGCGCAGTTCGGTGGCCAGCGCGAGCAGCACGACCCAGGCGGCGTGCACGCTCCAGCGCAGCAGCGGCCGGGAGGGCTCCACGGGAGCGGGCTCCGGAGAAGCAGTGGCGCGCACCGGACTCGCCACGTCCACGCCGCCCGCCTTCCGCTCCCGATCACACCCGGGAAGCGATGGTAGCGGCCGGGCCGCCCGCGGATACCGGCCGGACCACCCGCCCCCACCTGCTCGTGAGTGTTTAGGGCGGTTCTAACCGCCCTAAACACTCACAAGACGTCACCCGGTCGTGGTGCGGGCGGTGCCGATCGCGGCGGTCTGATCCGCGAAGGCGGTGCGTTCCCCAGTACTGCGTTCCGGCATTTCGAACTCCCCAGTTCACGCTCGTCCTGATGAACGAGACTCGCGCGAGGGTAGAAGTACCGTCGCCGCGGTGCCAGGGTTTTGCCGGAATTCGCACCGATCACGCACGACGGCGCCAGATCACGCGGGTGATCGCCGCCGCGACGGCCGCCGGCGCGGGCCGGCCCGGCAGCCCGCGGGCCTCCGGCGCCGACTCCCGCGTCGCCCGGTGGGCGAGGTGTGCGGCGAAGCGGGAGAGCCGCGGCGCGACGAACGTCGCGATCTCCGCGGCCCGTCCTTCGGGGAGGCTGAGGATCGCGGGACGTTCTTCGAGGGCCTTGACGACGAGCGCGGCCGCGCGTTCCGGGCTGCTCGACGGGATCCCGCGGTAGCCGGTCGGCGCGATCATCGGCGTCCGCACCAGCGGCATCCGGACCGAGGTGAAGGTGACGCCGTCCGAGAGCGTTTCGCGCCCGGCGGCCAGCCCGAACTCCTCCAGCGCCGCCTTCGAAGCCAAGTAGGCGGAGAAGCGCGGGGTGTCGGTCTGCAGGCCCATAGTGGTGACGTTGACGACGTGCCCGAAGCGCCGCTGCGCCATCGACGGCAGGAGCCCGAGGATGAGCCGCACCGGGCCGAAGTAGTTGATCGCCATCGTGCGCTCGTAGTCGTGGAACCGTTCCGTGGACAGCGAAACCGAGCGCCGGATCGACCGGCCGGCGTTGTTGACCAGCATGTCGACGGCGCCGTGGTCGCTCAGCACGTCCTTGACCAGCGCGTCGACCGCGTCGCCGTCGGTGAGGTCGCACGGGTACGCCGCCGCGACGCCGCCGGCGGCCGTGATCTCGCCACGGACGTCGTCGAGCTCGTCGGCGCGCCGGGCCACGAGGATCACCTTCGCGCCCTTGCGCGCGATGGCGAGCGCCGACGCGCGGCCGATGCCGGACGACGAGCCGGTGACCAATACCGTCCGCCCGGCCAGGCCGTGGGTGCGGCGGGCGCGGTCGGGGTCGAGGTGCTCCCGCCAGAAGCGGTAGAGCGGGGCGGCGTAGTCGCGCAGCTCGGGGAGCTGGACGCCGCTGCCGAACAGCGCCGTCGTCGTGCGCGCGGTGTCGAAGACGACCTCGGTGCTCAGGTGCGGCAGGACTTCGAGGGGGACGCCCAGCTCGTCGAGGACGGCGGCCCGCGTCGCGCGCCCGCCGGGCACGCGGTCGACCCCGGCGGCGGCCGCGTGCGCGAGCCGGGTGCCCGCCCGCCGCAGCACGTTCGACGGCCTCGCGGGCAGCACGGCCCGGATCGCCGGCCCGCCCGCGACGCGCGCGAAGGCGTTGTAGACGGAGTTCAGCGACTGCGGGCGCGCGGCGGCGAGGTGGTAGGTCGCCCCGGCCGGCGCGTCCCGGTGCATCAGGTGTTCCATCGCCTCGACGACGTAGTCGACCGGCACCAGGTTGGTCGCGCCGAGGTCGGGCGCGGCGAGCGGGAGACGCCGGGGCAGTGCCGCCAGCCGCGAGATCGCGGGCAGGAAGTAGTACGGGCCGTCGATCTTGTCCATCTCGCCGGTGCGCGAGTCGCCGACGACGGCCGAGGGCCGGTAGACGCGGTAGGGCAGCGGCTGCTCGCGGACGAGCTTCTCGGCCTGGAACTTCGTCGCGTGGTACGGCGAGCCGAAGTGCTGGCCGAGGTCGAAGTCGGCCTCGGTGAAGCGCCCGGCGTGGTCGCCGGCGACGGCGATCGAGGACACGTGGTGCACGAGCCCCGCCCCGGCCGTCGCGGCGAAGGCGAGCAGGTGGCGGGTGCCCTCGACGTTGGCGCGCCGGTTGGTCTCCTCGTCCGCGGTGAAGTCGTAGACCGCCGCGAGGTGGACGACGTGGTCCAGGTGCGGCAGCCCGGCGGCGTCGACGCCCAGCCGGGGCTCGGTCAGGTCGCCGACCACCGGGTGCAGCTTGCCGGCGTTCGCCCAGCCCTCCGCGAGCACCGACAGCCGCTCCCGCGAGGTCTCACGCACGAGCGCGTACACCGCGGACGTCTCCGGTCGCCGCAGCAGCCGGGCGACCAGGCGTTTCCCGAGGAAACCCGTCGCGCCCGTCACGAAGTAGGTGGTCATGGCCGGCCCCTCGCACTCGACGTCGTCGGGCCGACTCTAACCTACTGGAAAGTAGGAACGGTAGTTGTCAGGTTTCCACCTTGTCGTCCGCCGTAGCCACGATGGCGTCACGCAGGGCGGCCCGCAGCCGTCCGACGTCCAGCGGCCCGAGCACCGCCGCCTCGCCCGGTGGCGCGACGAGCACCACCTTGTCGTTGCTGACGAACACCGTCACGTCCCTGCGCCTGCCGGCCAGATCCCGGCAGGTGACCGACCACTCGCCCCGACTCATGGTCGTCGCCTCCGATTCCCTCGACGTTCTGCTTCGTGCGGGGGTGGGAGACCTGCGCCACGGGGCCATGACGCCGGTTCACCCGATTTGCCTACTCGCGAGTTTTCCCTTGCGGAACGAGGGGTTCCGGCGTACCGGGATGTGGTGCGGCGGGTTCCGGAGTAGGTTCGCGCCAGGATTTGCTGTCGCCGGTGGAGGTCAGGATGTCGGAGCCGCGGAAGATCGTCGTCGTCGGAGCGGGCCTGGGCGGTGCGTCCGCCGCGGCCGCGTTGCGCGAACGCGGTTACACCGGCGAAGTCCTGCTCATGGGGTCCGATCCGCACCGGCCGTACGAGCTGCCGCCGTTGTCGAAGGGCGTCCTGCTCGGCACGACCGACGAACCCGATTGGGTGCACGAAGAGAAGTACTACGCGGAGAAGGACATCCGGTTCACCCCGGGCGTCACCGCGACCCGCGTCGAGCTGGGCGCGCGGCTGGTCCTGGACGACGCGGGCGGCGAGCACCGCTACGACCGCCTCGTGCTGGCCACCGGCTCGCGCCCGAAGGTCCTCCCGGTCCCCGGCGGCGACCTGCCGGGCCTCTACACGCTGCGCAGCCTCGACGACGCGCTCAAGCTGCGGTCCGCGTTCGCCGAGGCGGAGCGCGTGGTCGTGATCGGCGCCGGCTGGATCGGCTCGGAAGCTGCCGCGGCCGCCCGGTCGCACGACGCGGACGTCACGGTGGTGGACCCGGTCGCGGTCCCGCTCTCGACGGTCATCGGCGAGACGATCGGCGGGGTGTTCCGGGACCTGCACACGGAAAACGGCGTCCACTGGCGCCTGGGCGAGCAGGTCGCGGAGATCACGGGCGGCCCGGACGGCGTCCGCGGCGTCAAGCTGGGCAACGGCGACGAGCTGCCGGCGGACGTGGTCCTGGTGGCGGTCGGCGCGGCCCCACGGGTCGAGCTGGCCCACGCGGCGGGCCTGGAGCTGTCCGACGACGGCGGCGTCGCGGTGGACGCGGGCCTGCGCACAGCGGCCCCGGACGTCTACGCGGTCGGCGACATCGCGGCCCACTTCCACCCGCGCTACGGCCGCCGCATCCGCGTGGAGCACTGGCAGAACGCGAAGGACCAGGGCACGCACGTGGCGCAGAACCTGTTGGGGGAGAACGAGCCCTACCTGGCGTCGCCGTACTTCTTCACCGACCAGTACGACCTGGGCTGCGAGTACCGCGGCCTGGCCGACCCGGCCGCGGACGAGCTGGTGGTGCGGGGCGACCTCGCGTCGAGGGAGTTCACGGCGTTCTGGCTCCGCGACGGCGAAGTGGCGGCGGCGATGAACGTGAACATGTGGGACGACGGCGACGCACTGAGCGCGCTGGTCGACGGCCGCACGAAGGTGACGGCGGAGCAGCTCGAGACGGGCGATCTCGCGGACCTCGGCTGAGGGTCAAGCCTGCCCAGATGAACAACACTCCCGCTTGGCTGACCATCGCTGTCGCCGGCATGACAGCGGTGGTCGCCCTCCTGACGGCGTCGATCACCACGTGGTTGACGACGAAAAGCGCGAACAAGAGATCCGCGACCGAGCTGGAGCAGCAACGAGCGCGGTTCGCCCAGGAGCTCGAGCACCAGCGCGAGCTGGAACGCCGGAAGCTCCTGTTCGGGTTGAGATCGGAGATCTACCTGAAGATCACCCAGGTGTTCGCGGACGCTGTGACCGCGCTTTCCGTCTCTCGTTCCGATCAGTCCGATGGCAACGCGGAGACCGTTCTCGAGCTGGCCGGGGCGCTGCGCAGGTTGCAGGACCTGGTCACCTCGTGCGCCATCGTCGCTTCCGAAGACGTCACGTCGGCGGCTCGCGGCTTCGGTGGCCGGCTCCGGGCGACCCGGGACTGGCTCGCCCGGCCGGACATGAAGCTGCGGGGACGGAACTTCGACGACGTGTGGGACCCTGCCGTGGACGCGTTCGAGCTGCTCACGAACGCCATGCGCGTCGACCTGGGTTCGATCGACGACGGCTCGAGGGAGAACAGCCGGCTTACGGCAGCGGATCCGGAGCCGTGACCACCGGCCGGGTCAGCGTCAAGAACGCCACCAGCGCCAGCAACGCGAACCCGGCGATGGTCGCCGCCATCGGGACGGCCGTTCCCGGGCCGCCCAAGCCCACCAGTGGTGTGGCCACTCCGCCGACCACGAACTGCAGCACGCCCAGCAGCGCCGACGCCGCGCCCGCCGAGCGGGCGTGTTCGGCCAGCGCCAGGGAACTCGCGTTCGGCATCACCAGGCCGATGCTCGACACCAGCAGGAACAACGACACCAGCAGCGCGGCCAGCGGCAGGTGCGCCAACGCCGACACCAGCACCAGGACGCCGCCGAGCGCGCCGAGGAGGAGACCGGCGAGCAGCAGCGTGCGCTCGGGAACCCGGCCCACCAGCCGGCCGTTGAGCTGACCCGCCAGCACGATGCCGACGCCGTTGGCGCCGAAGACCACGCTGTAGGACTGCGGGCTCAACCCGTACACGCCCTGCAGCGCGAACGACGATCCCGAGATGTAGGCGAACATCGACGCGAACAGCAGGCCGGACGCCAGCGCGTAACCCGCGAACGTCCGGTCCACCGCCAGCCGTCCGTACGTCTTCATCACCCGGCCCAGACGCGCGGGTGAGCGGCGGGACACCGGCAGCGGCTCGGGGAGCGCGAAAGCCACCACCGCGAGCAGCAGCGCGCCGAACACCGTCAGCACGACGAACACCCCGCGCCACGACGTCCAGTTCAGCAGCTGGCCGCCGATCAGCGGGGCGAGGATCGGGGCCAGGCCGCTGACCAGCATCAGCGTCGAGAAGAACTTCGTCATCGCGGTGCCGGAGTACAGGTCGCGCACGGCGGCGCGGGCGATCACGATGCCCGCGGCGGCGCCGAGGGACTGCACACCCCGGGCGGCGACGAGCAGCCACGCGTCCGGGCTGACCGCGCACAGCACCGAGCCCACGACGTACAGGACCAGCCCCACGAGGAGCGGCCCGCGACGGCCGAGCGCGTCCGACAGCGGCCCGAGCACCAGCTGGCCCACCGCGAGGCCGACGATGAACGCGCTGAGCGTCAGCTGCACCGTCGTGTCCGCGGCGTGCAGGTCGCCCGCCATCTGCGGCAGCGCCGGCAGGTACATGTCGATGGACAGGGGCCCGAACGCCGAGAGCCCGCCCAGGATCAGGACGAACTTCAGCTGCGCGCGCCGGGTGGGCGCGGCAGGTTCCGCCGTGTCGGTCATGCGCCTCCTCCAGTTACACCGAGGAGCAGCGACGCGGTCACCGGGCCTATTCCGCCTGTGACTGGTGACACCCCGTGCTCGACCGGGCTCCCACCGACACTGATCCGATCATTTTCCCGCCGATTGTGCGACGGCTCTGGATCGGAGGCCCCGTCTGCGATATACATCGGATGTCTGGTCGGGCTGGTGAAGGGAAACATCCGTGCAGCTGGTACGCCTCGGAGAGCCGGGAAGCGAGCGTCCGTACGTCCGCGCCGACGACGGTACGACCTACGGGCTGAGCGGGCTGACCGCCGACGTCGACGGCGGGTTCCTCGCCACCGGCGGCCTCGCCCGGGTGGCCGCCGCGCTCGCCGCCGGGGAGCTGCCGGCGGAGGACGTCACGGGCCTGCGCGTCGGCTCGCCGATCGCCCAGCCGGGCAAGGTCGTCTGCATCGGGATGAACTACCGCCGCCACGCCGAGGAGACCGGCGCGACGCCGCCCACCGAGCCCGTCGTGTTCATGAAGGCGCCGGACGTCGTGGTCGGCCCCGGCGACGACGTCCTCATCCCGCGCAAGTCGGTCAGCACCGACTGGGAGGTCGAGCTCGGCGTCGTCATCGGCACGACCGCCCGCTACCTCGACAGCGTCGAGGAGGCCCTGGACCACGTCGCGGGGTACGTCGTCTCGAACGACGTCTCCGAGCGCGCGTTCCAGTTCAGCGCCGGCCAGTGGGACAAGGGCAAGTCCTGCGAGAACTTCAACCCGCTCGGCCCGGCGCTGGTGCCCGCGGCGCAGGTGCCCGACCCGCAGGACCTCGGCCTGCGGCTGTGGGTCAACGGCGAGAAGAAGCAGGACTCGTCGACCAAGGACATGATCTTCTCCGTGGCCGAGATCATCCACCACCTGAGCCAGGTGATGGTGCTGCGCCCCGGCGACCTGATCAACACCGGCACGCCCGAAGGCGTCGCGCTCGGCCAGCCCGACCCGAAGCCGTACCTGCGCGACGGCGACGTGATCGAGCTGGAGATCGACGGCCTCGGCCGGCAGCGCCAGACCGCGAGGCAGGCCTGACCATGGCGAAGATCATCGGCATGGAGGTCCTCGACGTCCGGTTCCCGACGTCGCGGGAGCTCGACGGCTCGGACGCGATGAACCCGGACCCGGACTACTCCGCGGCCTACGTCGTGCTGCACACCGACGGCGGCCCGGACGGCTACGGCCTCGCGTTCACCATCGGCCGCGGCAACGACGTCCAGGCCGCCGCGATCCGCGCGCTCGCGCCGCACGTCGTCGGCCGGGACGTCCCGGCGGACGCGGCCGCACTCGGCGACCTCTCGCGCACGCTCGTCGGCGACTCGCAGTTCCGCTGGCTGGGTCCGGAAAAGGGCGTCGCGCACATGGCGGTCGGCGCGGTCGTCAACGCCGCGTGGGACCTCGCCGCGCGCCGCGCCGGCCTCCCGGTCTGGAAGTTCGCGGCCCGGATGACGCCCGAAGAGCTGGTCAGCCTGGTCGACTTCCGGTACCTGTCCGACGCGCTCACCGAGGCCGAAGCCCTCGACATCCTGCGTGCCGCCGAGCCGGGTCGGGCCGAGCGGGTCGCGCAGCTGGAAGCGCACGGCTACCGCGCCTACAGCACGTCACCCGGCTGGCTCGGGTACGCCGACGCGAAGCTGGTGCGGCTGTCCGAACAGGCCGTCGCGGACGGCTTCGACATGATCAAGCTCAAAGTCGGCGGCAACCTCGACGACGACGTCCGGCGGATGAAACTCGCCCGCGAGACCGTCGGCGACGACATCCGCATCGCCGTCGACGCCAACCAGCGCTGGGACGTCTCCGCCGCGATCACCTGGATGACCGCGCTCGCGCCGTACGACCCGTACTGGATCGAAGAACCGACGTCCCCGGACGACATCCTCGGTCACGCCGCCATCGCGAAAGCGCTTGCGCCGATCCGCGTCGCCACCGGTGAGCACGTCCAGAACCGGGTGATGTTCAAGCAGCTCCTGCAGGCCAACGCGATCTCCGTGCTGCAGCTCGACGCCGCCCGCGTCGGCGGGTTCAACGAGAACCTGGCGATCCTGCTGCTGGCCGCCAAGTTCGGCGTGCCGGTGTGCCCGCACGCCGGTGGTGTCGGGCTCTGCGAGCTCGTGCGGCACCTGTCGCTGTTCGACTTCGTCGCGGTGTCGGCGTCCGACACCGACCGCACCATCGAGTGGGTCGACCACCTGCACGAGCACTTCACCGACCCGGCCGTCGTGCAGCGCGGCCGGTACCTCGCCCCGACCGCCCCCGGGTTCTCCGCGCGCATGCACGACGCCACGCTGCGCCGGTTCCGCTTCCCGGACGGTCCCGAGTGGACGGAGACCGCAAGTGAGTGAATTCGAGGGCCTGGTGGCCGCCGTCACCGGAGGCGCCTCGGGGATCGGCCTGGCGACGGCCACCCTGCTGGCCGAGCGCGGCGCGCAGGTGGCGGTCCTGGATCTGAAACCGGGTGACGAGGGCTTCCGCTGTGACGTCTCCTCGGACGACGAAGTGCGCTCGGCCGTCGACGCCGTCGTGGAGCGCTTCGGACGGCTCGACATCCTCGTCAACAACGCCGGCATCGGCGCGCAGGGCGACGTCACCGCCAACGGCGACGACGAGTGGCACCGCGTGTTCGACGTCAACGTCGTCGGCATGGTCCGGCTCGCCCGGGCCGCCTTGCCGCACCTCAGGAACTCGCCGTCCGCGGCGATCGTCAACACCTGCTCCATCGCGGCCTGGGCCGGCCTGCCCAGCCGCGCGCTCTACTCGGCCAGCAAGGGCGCGGTGCTCTCGCTGACCCTGGCCATGGCGACCGACCACCTGCCCGACCGGATCCGCGTCAACTGCGTGTGCCCGGGCACGGCGGACACCCCCTGGGTGGGCCGGCTGCTCGACTCCGCCGACGACCCGGCGGCCGAACGCGCGGCCCTCGCCGCGCGCCAGCCGATGGGCCGGCTGGTCACCGCCGACGAGGTCGCGGGCGCGATCGTCTACCTCGCCAGCCCGCTGTCCGCTTCGACCACCGGCACCGCGCTCGCGGTCGACGGTGGCATGTACGGCCTGCGCCCGCGCGGGCCGGTGCAACCCCAATAAGACTTTTTCGCTGTCATCAAGGAGGATGCGGTGCACAACAGGGTGATCCAGGTGGCCGCCACGGCCGCCGTCTGCGGCCTGGTGCTGGCCGCCTGCGGGTCCACTAAGGACAATGCGGCCGCACCGAGTGCGGGCGGGGGCGACACCGGCGGCAAGGTCGGCGCGACCCTGCCGCTGCTGACCTCGCCGTTCTGGCAGGCCTACAACAACTACGTGCCGCAGATGGCGAAGACCGAGGGTGTCGACGTCCTCCCGACGGTCAATGCCGACAGCGACCCGGCGAAGCTGATCACCGACATCGGCACGTTCCTCAACCAGGGCGTCAAGGGCTTGGTCGTGACGCCGCTGGACTCCGCGGCGATCGTCGCCGGGCTCAAGCAGGCGGAGAACAAGGGCGTGCCGGTGGTCGCGGTCGACGTCGCCCCCGAGAGCGGCAAGGTCGCGATGGTGGTGCGGGCCGACAACAAGGCCTACGGCACCAAGGCGTGCGACGCGATCGGCGAGAAGGTCAAGTCCGGCAAGGTCGTGCAGATCCAGGGTGACCTCGCCTCGGTCAACGGCCGCGACCGCTCGGAGGCCTTCAAGGCCTGCATGGCGCAGAAGTACCCGGGCATCCAGGTGCTGGACATCCCGGCCGAGTGGAAGGCCGACAAGGCGTCCTCCGGCCTCGACAGCATGCTGACGGCGAACCCGGACATCAAGGGCGTCTACATGCAGGCCGGCGGCGTCTACCTCGCCCCGACCGAGCAGGCGCTCAAGCGCAAGAACCTGTTCTTCCCGGTCGGTGACCCGAAGCACATCGTGCTCGTGTCCAACGACGGCATCCCGCAGGAGCTGGCCGCGATCCGGGCCGGCGAGCTGGACGCCACCGTGTCCCAGCCCGCCGACGCGTACGCGAAGTACGGCCTGTACTGGCTGAAGAAGGCCATGGCCGGCGAGACGTTCAAGCCGGGCCCGACCGACCACGACAGCACCATCGTCGAGATCAGCCCCGGCATCCTCGAGGACCAGCTGCCCGCGCCCGTCATCACCAAGGCCAACGTGGACGACAAGGCCCTGTGGGGGAACAACCTGTGATCGCGCCGCCCGCCACCGCGGTGGTCAGCGCCCGCGGCGTCGGGAAGCGCTACGGCCCGACCGTGGCGCTGCACGACGTCAGCCTCGACGTGCACCCGGGCGAGTCGCACGCGCTCGTCGGGCGCAACGGGGCCGGCAAGTCGACGCTCGTCTCGATCCTCACCGGCCTGTCCGCCACGGACACCGGGCACGTCGAGTTCGGCGGCGAGCCGGCCCCGCCCCTGACCAAGCAGGACGACTGGAAGGCGCGCGTGGCGTGCGTCTACCAGCACGCGATGGTCGTCCCGCAGCTCACGGTGGCCGAGAACCTGTTCCTGAACCGGCAGGCGGGCGGCGGGTTCTCGATCGGCTGGAAGAAGCTGCGGCGGCAGGCCACCGAGCTGCTCGGGTCGTGGGACGTGCACGTCGACGTCGACACCCCGGCCGGCGAGCTGTCGGTCGAGGACCGGCAGTTCGTCGAGATCGCCCGCGCGCTGTCCTACGGCGCCCGGTTCATCGTGCTCGACGAACCGACCGCGCAGCTGGACAAGCAGGCCATCGAGCGGCTCTTCGAGCGGATGCGCCAGATGCAGGCGAACGGCGTGACGTTCCTGTTCATCTCGCACCACCTCCATGAGGTGTACGAGGTCTGCCAGGCGGTCACGGTGCTGCGCGACGCGAAGCACGTGCTGACCGCGCCGGTCGCCGAAGTCGGCCGGGCCGAGCTGGTCGACGCGATGACCGGTGAACCGGGCGGCCTGTCCGTCCGCGACGCCGCCACGCGGGACGCCCTGGAGGCGGACGCACCGGAGATCCTCGCGGTCGACGGCCTGTCCGGCGACGGCTTCTCGGACGTCTCCTTCCGGCTCCACCAGGGCGAAGTCGTCGGGCTCGCGGGCAGCAACGCCAGCGGGAAGCACCAGGTCGCCGAGACGGTCTACGGCCTGCGGCGCCCGTCGGCGGGCACGGTCCGCGTCGACGGCAAACCGTTGCGGCCGGGCGACATCCCGGCGGCGCTCAAGGCCGGGATCGGCTGCGTGCCGCGCGACCGGCACCACGAAGGCCTGGTGCTGGAGCACCCGATCATGGACAACGCCACACTGTCCATTTTGGACAAGATGGGCCGCGGCGGGCTCGCGTCGCCGAAGACGCGGTTCACGAAGGCGTCCCAGGCGCTGGCGGACTACGGCATCGTCGCCGCGAGCGCCGAGCAGCCGGTGTCGGACCTGTCCGGCGGCAACCAGCAGAAAGTCGTCCTCGCCCGGGCGCTGGCCAGTGACCCGCGGGTCGTCGTGCTGATCAACCCGACGGCCGGGGTGGACGTGAAGTCGAAGGAGGCGCTGCTCGCGGTCGTCGACCGGGTGCGCGCCGAGGGCAAGGGTGTGCTGATCGTCAGCGACGAGCTCGACGACCTGCGCCTGAGCGACCGGGTCCTGGTGCTGCGCGCCGGGGCCGTGGTCGCCGAGCACCAGGCCGGGTGGTCCGACGGCGACCTCGTGGCCGACATCGAAGGAGTCGAGCTGTCGTGACCGACGTGATGACCGATCCCCAAACGGAGCTGCCCGCGCCACCCCGGCGTCGCAAGGCCCTCTGGCTGCGGGAACTCGCGCTGCTGCCCGCGCTCGTCGTGGTGTTCGTCATCGGCGGCCTGGTCGACGACACGTTCGTCGGCTGGAGCAACATCGTCAGCATCCTGACCGCGTCGGCCGCGCTGTCGCTGGTCGTGCTGGGCGAGTCGCTGGTGCTGATCACCGGCAAGTTCGACCTGTCGCTGGAATCCACCATGGGCCTGGCGCCCGCGCTCGGCGCGATGGTGGTCATCCCGGCGGCGTCGGCCGGCTTCGGCGTCGAACTGCCCACCGCGATCGGCCTGCTGGTGATCCCGCTGTGCGGCGCGCTCGTCGGGTTCGTCAACGGCTTCCTGATCGTGAAGCTGAAGCTGAACGCCTTCATCGTCACGCTCGCCATGCTCACCGTGCTGCGCGGGGTGCAGGTCGGCTCGACCAAGGGCAAGACGCTGTTCAACCTGCCGGACTCGTTCACGAACCTGGCGACCACGACGTTCGCCGGGCTGCCGATGTCGGTGTGGCTGGCGGCGGTGCTGTTCGCGGTCGCCGGCTGGGTGCTGCGCTACCACCGCGTCGGCCGCGCGCTGTACGCGATCGGCGGCAACCGCGAGGCCGCGCGGGCGGCCGGTGTGCGCGTCGACCGGATCGCGTGGGCGGTGTTCGTCGTCGCCGGCATCCTCGCCGCGATCGGCGGGCTCGCGTACACGGGGTACGTCGGCGCGCTGGGCGCGAACCAGGGCTCCGGGCTGATCCTGCAGGTTTTCGCGGCCGCGGTGATCGGCGGCGTCTCCCTCGACGGCGGCAAGGGCACGCTGGTCGGCGCGCTGACCGGCGTCCTGCTGCTGTCGTCGGTGTCCAGCCTGCTCAACTACGCGCACGTCACGGCGGAGTGGCAGGGCGCCATCTACGGCGCCATCATCTTGGTCGCGCTGATCATCGCCCGGTATGCGGGTGGAAAGCCGCAGACCTGAGTCCAAAAGCGTGATCATCCGACGTTCCAGGGTCTGCCGCGGCTCTCGTGAGTGGTAATGAGGGTTCTAACCCTCATTACCACTCACGACCGGTGGGAGGAGGAGGTGCTGCGGGTGCGGCTAGGAAGCTTCCGCGGCGGGCAGGTCGGCGGCGGCGTCCGACGTCGGGTCGTCGGCCGTGCCCAGTGCGTTGCGCAGCCACTGCTCCACGCCCGCGACGTGCACGGTCGCCCACGAGCGCGCCAGTTCCGGCTCGCGGGCCGCGATGGCCTCGTAGATCGCCGAGTGCTGTTCCCGGGTCTTCGCGACCGCGCCCTCCTGGGTGAGGCCGCGCCAGATCCGGGCCCGCGCGGTCGGCCCGGAGAGGCTGTCGAGCAGCGAGCAGAGCACGGGGTTGCCGGAGCCGTCGGCGATCTTGCGGTGGAACTGGAGGTCGTTGGCGACGAGCGCCTCGACGGTCGGCGAGTCGGCCAGCTCCCCGAGCAGGGTGCCCAGCTCCGCGATGTCGTCGTCACTCATGTGCAGCGCGGCCAGCGCGGTCGCGGCCGGCTCGAGGATCCGCCGCACGGCGAGGAAGTCGAGCACGGTGTCGTCGCGGTGGAAGTCGACCACGAACGTCATCGCGTCGAGCAGCAGGTTCGGCTCGAGGCTGGTGACGTACGTGCCGTCGCCCTGGCGCACGTCGAGCACCCGGATCAGGCACAACGCCTTCACGGCCTCCCGCAGGGAGCTGCGCGAAAGCCCGAGCCGCTGGGCCAGCTCGGCCTCCTTCGGCAGCCGGTCGCCGGGCGCCAGCTCGCCGGAGATGATCATGTCCTTGATCTTGTCGATCGCGACATCGGTGACGGGCATCGTGTCCGCCCTTCCCTGCAACAGACCTCGGATGTTTGGGTGTTACTCCCCAGCGTGCCATGTCCCGGCGAAGGAGTGGTCATGACCCACGATCCCGCACCACAAAGAGTGGCCCTGCACACGAAGCTGAAACCCGGCAAGGAAGCCGAGTACGAGTCCGTCCACGCCGTGATCCCGCCCGAGCTGGACGTCGCGCTGCGCGCGGCCGGCGTCCGCACCTGGCGGATCTGGCGTAACGGCCTCGACCTTTTCCACGTCCTCGAAGTCGACGACTACGCGGCGATGCGCGCGGCGTTGCGGGAGCACCCAGCGAACGTCCCGTGGCAGGCCAGGATGGCCGAGCTGCTGGCCGTGGAGGACGACTACTCCGGCGACGACACCGGCATCGGGCTGGTCTGGGAACTGCCGGTGAAGGAGTGACCGCGTGAACCTCTCCCTGTCCCCGCTCGGGCTCGGCTGCGCGCAGCTGGGCAACCTGTACCACGCGATCACCGACGAGACGGCGGCCGAGACCGTGCGGCGCGCGTGGGACGAGGGCGTCCGCTACTTCGACACCGCGCCCCACTACGGCCTCGGGCTGTCCGAAGCCCGCCTCGGCGCGGCCCTTCGCGAGTTCCCGCGCGAGGAGTACGTGCTGTCCACGAAGGTCGGCCGCGTGCTGGAGCCGAACCCGGGCGGGGCGGGGGAGAAGGACGACGAGGGCTTCGCCGTCCCGGCCGCCTACAAGCGCCGCTGGGACTTCAGCCGCGACGGCGTCCTGCGCTCCTTCGAGGACAGTCTGACCCGGCTGGGCCTCGACCGCGTCGACGTCGTCTACGTCCACGACCCGGACGACCACTTCGAGGAGGCCCTGCGCGGTGCCTTCCCGGCGTTGCGCGAGCTGCGGGACCAGGGCGTGATCGGCGCGTTCGGCGCCGGGATGAACCAGGCGCCGATGCTCGGCGAGTTCGTCCGCCGCACCGACCTGGACGTCGTGCTGGTGGCCGGGCGCTACACGCTGCTCGACCAGGCCGCGCTGGACGAGCTGCTGCCGTTGTGCGCCGAGCGCGGCGTCACGGTGGTGGCCGGCGGGGTCTTCAACGCCGGCATCCTGGCCACCGCGGAACCCGGCCGGGTCTACGACTACGCCGAGGCGCCGCCCGAGCTCGTCGAGCGGGCGCAGCTGATCGCGAAGATCTGCGCGCGGCACGGCGTCGAGCTGCCGGAGGCCGCATTGGCCCTGCCGATCGCCCATCCCGCGGTGGCGTCGGTCGTCGTCGGCGCGCATGATCCGGAACAGGTGAGCGTGAACGCGCGGCGCGCCCGGGCCGTCGTGCCGCCGGAGCTGTGGGCCGAACTGGTCGACGCGGGACTGCTGCGCGCCGACGCCGTCATTGCCGAAGGAGTCTCATGATCGACGCGCACCACCACCTCTGGGACCCGTCGCGGCGGGCGTACCCGTGGCTGGCGGGGGGCGCGATGGACCCGATCCGCCGGCCCTACACGGCCGACGACCTGCGCGCGGTGACCAAGGCGGCCGGGGTGCACGCGACCGTGCTGGTCCAGACGGTGTCGTCGGAAGAGGAGACCGAGGAGTTCCTCGCGACGGCCGTGGCGGAACCGGTGGTCGCGGGCGTCGTCGGCTGGGTCGACCTGCGCGCCCCGGACGTCACGGACCGGCTGGCCGCGCTGCGGTCGCGGGGGCCGCTGGTGGGGATCCGGCACCAGGTCGAGGACGAGCCGGACGACGACTGGCTGCTGCGCCCGGAGATCGTGGCGGGGCTGAGCGCGGTCGGGGACGCCGGTCTGGTCTACGACCTGCTGGTGCGGCCCGCGCAGCTCGCGGCGGCGAGCGAGGTGGCGCTGCGGCTGCCGGGGCTGCGGCTGGTCCTGGACCACGCGGCGAAGCCGCCGATCGCGGCGGGGGAGTGGGAGCCGTGGGCCGGCGCGATCGCCGCGCTCGCCGAGCGCGAGAACGTCGTGTGCAAGCTGTCCGGCCTGGTCACGGCGGCGGACTGGTCGGGCTGGGAGGTGGCGCACCTGCGCCGCTACGTCGACCACGTGCTGGACGCGTTCGGTCCGGAACGGCTGCTGTTCGGCTCGGACTGGCCGGTCTGCGAACTGGCGGCGTCCTACGAAGTCGTCCTGGACGCGGCGGTCTCGCTGACCGGCTCCCTGTCGGACGCGGAACGCCTGGGCGTCTTCGAGCACAACGCGCGCGAGGTCTACGGCCTCTGAACACATGGATGCGGGCGCGGGACCTCCCCCAGGGGGTACAGGAGGTCCCACGCCCGCGGCGTGAAGGTCTGGTCCTAGAACTCGTCGTCGCTGATCATGCCGCGCAGCCGGGCGAGCGCGCGGTGCTGCGTCACGCGCACGTTGCCCGCCGAGATGCCGAGCGCTTCGGCGGTCTCCTGCGCCGAGAGGCCGACGGCGATGCGCAGCGCGAGGATCTCCTGCTGCACCCGGGGCAGCGTGGCGAGCAGCCGGCCGAGCCGGGCGCCGAGGTCGAGCGACAGCGCGCGGTTCTCCGGCTCGTTGCCGATCAGCGGCCGCTCCGGGAGCTCGGGAACGGGCTCGGAGCGGTCGCGGGCCACGGCGCGGTAGGCGTCGGCGACCTTGTTCGCCGCGATGGCGTGCACGAGGTAGAGGAAGGAACCGCCGCGGTCCTGGTAGTCCGGCAGCGCCTTCAGCACCGCGAGGCACACTTCCTGGGCGACGTCGTCCGCCGAGAGGTACGAGAGGTCACGGCCGCCCATCCGGGCGCGGCAGTACCGCACGACCACCGGCTCGATCATCTTGAGCAGGGTGTGGATGGCGGCGGGATTGCCCTCGCCCGCGTCTTTGACGAGCGGGTCGAGGTCCTCCTTGGTCAGTCGCCCACCAGGTCGGGGCAATGATTCCGGAGTGCGATAATCGCGAACCTCCGTGGCGGATTCCCCGGTGGTCCTGGACGGTGCAGTCATGGTCGTCTCCCCGGCCGACCCTCGACCGTCGCTGCCGGGGGTTCAACTCTCCGTAACGGTGTGATCGCAGGTACTCCCGGAGATCCGGTCCCACCTGCGCTCCGTGCGACGCTGGGTAATCGTAAGCACCTCCTGGCCCATCAGTCCAGATTTCAACCACCAATACCCCGTTCGCAGGAGCGACCGTGATGCAACCGCGACCAGACGCCTCACATTGCGATTAATCGCTTTCAGGATGTGCCGACTTCACTCGTCAGTGGAGCGCGATCACGGACGTGGCAGTCAAGGTCACGGCGAGCGACGTCACGGCGGGCAGTAGCCGGGGCATGGCCACCGGTTCGGCGGCACGCAACGCCCGTTCGCGGGCCGCGCCGACCCCCGCGAGCAGGGCGGACGTCGCCGCGGAGAGCAGAACGGGCAGGAGGGCGAGGCCCCAGTGGCGCAGTGCGGCCGAGTGGAGCAGCAGAAGGGTGCAGGCGGCGGAGGCCAGGGCGGTTCGCCGCCAGGCCAGCCCGGTCCGCTCGGCCTGCGCACCGGCGGGGGCGGTCACGGTGCCACCGGTGCGGTGAGACCGGAGTAGTCGCGAACGGCCGATAATCCGACTGCCAATAAGCCGGCGGCCGGGACGGGTCCGAGGGCGCCGGGCCGGCCCGGGACGCCGGTTTCGGGGCACCACGGACGGTGACCGAACGGTGTGGCGGCCGTCACGACAGCGCCAGCAGGACGGCCGCCGTGAGGATGAGAAGGAACAGGCCCGCCGTCAGCACCACGATCATCAGGCTGCGCGGCAGCGGCTCACCGGCCCGCATCGCGATCTGCACACGCCGCCAGCGCGGGTACGCCGCCGCGGCGAGCACGGCCGCCAAGGCCACGCACAGCCCGGCGAGCACGGCGCTGGCCCCGGCCGGGGCGGGCACGAGCTGGTGCACGGCGACCCCGCCGGCGAGCAGGCCGAGCGCGGTGCGCAGCCAGGCGAGGAACGTGCGCTCGTTGGCCAGCGTGAAGCGGTAGTCCGGTTCGGTGCCGCCCTCGTGGGGCTTGATGTCTTCTCGCGGGGCCACGTCGGCACGCTAGCCGGTGTGCGCGGCCTCGGCCTCTTCGCTGCGGTGCGCGAAGACCCACCAGCGCAGCACCGCGAACCGCACGAACCCGCCGACCAGGCTGGACAGCAGCAGCGTGCCCGTCTCCTCCCACGACGTCGGCCGGTCGACGACCGCGTCGAGGATCGCCAGCACCGCCGAGCCGTACCCGGCGTAGAAGGCGAAGGTGAGGAGGTCCTGCAGATGCCGCTTCCCGGCGTTGCTCTGCCGCCCGGCGAAGGTGACGCGGCGGTGGAACTCGGTGTTCCCGACCGTCGTCAGCGCGATCGCGACCAGGTTCGCCACCTGGGAGCCGAGCCGGTCGCGCAGCAGGAGGAACAGGGCCGCCTGGATGCCGGTCGTCACGACGCCGGCCACGACGTACCACGCCGCGTGCATGCCGAGTTCGTGGTGGCGGTCCGGGTCGGTGGCGATGAGCCGGTGTTCCGGTGCGCACCTGGTGGTGGCCATGATCCGAAGCTACTCCGCCTTCACAAACTTGTGAATATGTTAAACCCGTTGAAGAAATGTGATCCCGGTGACACCGCGGGCGTTTCGGGCCCCGGCACCTCGGGTAGGTCCCCGGCGATGACTATTTCCGATGACTACTTCCTCTACGCCGGGAGAAACCAGTGAGTGACCGCGACTCGGCCGAATCGGACAGCCTGAGCCCCAGTGAGGCCCTGGACGAGGACGAGCTGCGCGTCGACCCGCTCGAAGAGGGGCTCGAACCGCCCGAGCACTGGAGCGCCGCCGACCGGTACGGCACCACGCCCGAAGAGGTCCGCGAGGGCGAGCCGATCGACCTGCGGCTCGCGGAAGAGGAGCCGGACACCGAGCCGGACCCGATCCCGGACCGCCCGCTCGCGGCCACCCCGGCGGCTGAGCTCGACGAAACCGTCGAGGACGCGCCGGCGGACTACGAGCAGGTCGTCCCCGACGACGAGGTGCCCCACCGCCACGCGAACCCGGATCCGGGCGAGCGGGCGGACTACGCGGGCGGCTCCGTGGCGGACGCCATCCGCGAGGCGAGACAGGGCTGATCCGCTCACGCTGCGCGTCCGTTCGGGCGCATTTAGCGTGGGACCCCAGTGCACCGGACCGCGACGAAGGGAAGGCCGAAGATGCTGACCGTGACCGAAGCCGCCGCCGAGGCGATCACCGCACTGACCAGCCAGGGCGACGGGGACGCCGGGCTCCGCCTGGCGGTCCAGAACGCCGAGGGCGAAAGCGCCCAGCTGGCGTTGTCCGTGGCGCCGGAACCCGCGGAGGGTGACAGCGTGCTCGGCGCCGACGAGGGACCGAAGGTGTTCCTCGAACCCCAGGCAGCGGCGCTCCTGGACGACAAGGTGCTCGACGTCCAAGAGGACGACGCCGGCGGAGTGGCCTTCGCCGTGCTGCCGCAGCACACGAGCTGACCGCGGTCGTGAGTGGTAATGCGGGTTCTAACCCGTATTACCACTCACGACCAGCCGCGGCAGCCCGGCTAACGAGCCCGCCAGGCGCTGACCAGGATCGCGGCCCGGACGCGCAGCAGCTCGGCCGCGTTCGCCCGTGCGTGGTCCAGTGATTCCGCGTGGTCGATCAACGCGCTGCTCGCGATGACGCCCAGGCTCGCCAGCCCGGCCTCGTCGAGCTGGATCCGTCCCGCCAGCGCCATCAGCGGCACCCCGCGCGGCCGGGCGCGCGCCGCGATTCCCGCCGGGGCCTTGCCGTTGAGACTCTGCTCGTCGAGTGATCCCTCGCCTGTGATGACGAGGTCCGCGCCGTCGAGGGCGGCGTCCACCCCGGTCAGCCCGGCGATCAGGTCGAACCCGGACTCCACCGTCGCGCCGAGGCCCGCGATCGCGCCCGCCGCGACGCCGCCACCCGCTCCTGCGCCCGGCACCCGTGACACGTCCGGGGCGCCGCCCACCTGCAGCGCGTGCGCCCAGCGGCCGAGCGCCGCGTCGAGCGCCGCCACCTCTTCGGGGCCCGCGCCCTTCTGCGGCCCGAACACCGCCGCCGCGCCGTCCGGGCCGAGCAGCGGGTTCGTCACGTCCGTCGCGACCGCGACACGCACGCCGTCGAGCCGCTCCCGCACCGGCGTCAGCTCGGTCGACGCGACCCGCGACAGCGTGCCGCCGCCGAGGCCGACCGGGGCGCCGAACGCGTCGAGCACGCCGGCGCCGAGCGCGCTCAGCATGCCGGCGCCGCCGTCGGTGCTGGCCGTGCCGCCGACCGTCAGGACCAGCCGCGTCGCGCCGTGCATGAGCGCGTCGCCGAGCAGTTCGCCGACGCCCCAGGTGTGCGCGGCCAGTGCCGTTTCCGGGCTGGGTTCGACGAACTCGATGCCGCACGCGCGCGCCGACTCGACGTAGGCGGTGCCGTCGAGCACGGCGTAGCGCGCCTTGACCGGTTCGTCGAGCGGGCCGCGGACGGTCAGCCGGACGATCCGGGCGCCCGCGGCTTCCAGCACGTCGAGGGTGCCTTCGCCGCCGTCGGCGACCGGGCAGGTGACGATCTCGGCGTCCGGCAGCGCGTCCCGCACGCCGAGCGCGATGGCTTCCGCGGCCTCGACCGCGGTGAGACTGCCCTTGAACTTGTCCGGCGCGATCACGACGCGGGTCACGGCTTCACCTCCGTCAGCGGGGCACGCCCGCTGAGCACTTCGACGACGTTGCGGGCGGCCAGCACGGCCATCGCGGTGCGGGTCTCGACGGTGGCCGACCCGAGGTGCGGGCTGAGCACGACGTCGTCGCGGCCGAGCAGCCGCGGCTCGACGTCGGGTTCGTGCTCGAAGACGTCCAGCGCGGCGCCGGCGATCTCGCCGGCCTCGAGCGCGTCGGCGAGGGCCGCCTCGTCGACGACCGGGCCGCGGGTCGTGTTCACCAGGTAAGCGCCGGGTTTCATGGCGCGCAACGCGGCGGCGTCGATCAGGTGCCGCGTCTCCGGCGTCAGCGGGCAGTGCAGTGAGACGACGTCCGAGCGCTCCAGGAGTTCCTCGAAGGAAACGGAACCCTGCGTCGAGCGTCCGGTGTAGACGATCGACATGCCGAACGCTTCGGCCCGCTTCGCCATCGCCCGGCCGATCTGGCCGAACCCGACGATCCCGAGCGTCTTGCCCTGCAGGCCCGAGCCGAGCAGGAAACCGAGGTGGAACGACCACGGCGTGCGCGAGCGCAGCAGCCGTTCGCCCTCGCCGAGGCGTCGCGTGACGGCGAGCAGCAGGCCGAAGGCGAGGTCGGCGGTGGCGTCGGTGAGCACACCGGGGGTGTTGGTGACGACGACGCCGCGTCCGGCCAGCGCCGGGACGTCGACGTTGTCGTAGCCGACCGCGACGTTCGCGACGACCTTGAGATCCGGCCCGGCGGCGTCGGCGAGCGCGCCGTCGAGCCGGTCGTGGAGCATGCCGACCACCGCCGCCGCGCCGGCCGCGAACTCGTGCAGCTCGGCGGGCGAAAGCGGCCGGTCCACCGGGGACACCACGACCTCGCCCGCTTCCGCGAGCACCGCCACCGCGTCGTCGGGAATCCACCGGGTCACCACGATCTTGGGCACCCGGACAGCTTAGGCGGTGTCCTGCAAGTCAAGCTCGCGGTCTTCGCGCCCAGGCGGCCCATCGAGCAGACTTGCAGGACACCGCCTAGCCGCGCTGGACCGCCCCGAGAACGATCTCCGACTGCGCCGCCGCGCCCGCGCCGTTGGGGTGGAAGGGGAAGGCGAGCAGCAGCGGGTTGCTCACCGAGACCGGGATCAGGCCCTCGGCGTAGCGCACGGTGGGCGCCTGGCACGCGTCGTGCCCGACGGTCGGGGTGTAGGTGTCGACGAGCTCGGCGCCGTTGGCCCCGGCGACCCGCGCGAGCATGGCGTTCATCTGGAGGAACTTCGCCTGCAGGTAGGCGACGTCGCCGTCGGCGATCGGGATCACCGGCCAGCACCCCTTCCCGCTCGCGGGCAGCCCGGCGAGGTAGTTCACCAGCAGGACCCGCGCCTGCGGCGAGCGCGCGTGGATCGCCTGCAGCGCGTTGGCGATCTTGGGCTCGGTCGCCGCGACGGCGTTCTCCAGCTGGTCGACGCCGCCCGCGGTGAACTTCGCCTTGCACGTGCTCACCGGCAGGAGGTTGAGGCACTTGGTCACGGCGGAGGCGAGCCCGATGTCGTTGCCGCCGATGCCGACGGTCACCAGGTCGGTGGTCGGCGTGAGCCGGTCGAACTGCGGCGGGTTCGTCCCGCCGAGCGGCAGCTTCTGCGGCTGCGTGAAGTCGGGCGTCGCGGCGCCGCCGCAGCTCGCGTCGCGGAAGGTTTCGACGCCGAGCGCGCCGGCCACCTCGTGCGGGTAGTCCGAAGTGGACTGAGCGCAGTCGAGCGGGGTGAACTGCGTCGTGGGCGGGAGAGTGACGAAGACGTCGGCGGTCCACGAATCACCCAGCGCCACGTACTCGTGGTAGCTGGTGCTCGCCGACGCCGGGGCGGCGAAGGCGAGCGCGGCGATCGCGGGCACGGCGAGAAGGGTGAACAGGCGCCTGCGCATGCTGCCTCCGTTGGCGAGCGGCGAAGTGAAGACCTTTCACATTCGACGCGCAGCCGGTGAAAGTCAATCCTGCTCACCCGTCCTGGTGACTCCGGTCGGCGTGGGTATTCAGACCCTGGTCAGCCGCACCACCGCGCTCGCGTAGCCGCTCCCCGGCAGCGCTACGTCGATCCCGTGGCTCAGCAGCACCGCGCCGTGGTGCACGACGCCGTCCTGGTCCCGGTACCGCGCCGCCGGATCGAGCCCGGCCAGGCGCGGCGGCGTGACCGGCCGCGCGAACTCCGCGGGCCGCCGCCAGAAGATCACCACGACGTCACCGCCCAGCACGTACTGCACCGCGGTCAGCGCCGAGCGCGCCGGATCGGCCAGCCGGTACAGCTCGCCGTGCTGCACCACGGGCCGGATCTCCTTGTACAGCGCCACGAGCGCTGTCGCCTCAGCGAGTTCTTCGGAGGACCACTTGGGCAGGTCCCCGCCGAGGCCGAGCACGCCCGCCATCGCGACGTGGAAGCGGAAGCTCAGCGGCGCCTCCCGGCCGGTGGTCGGGTTCGGGCTGTCGGTGACCCAGGCCGACATCGTGCCGGCGGGGTAGAGCTGGCCGTAGCCGTGCTGGATGGTGATCCGGTCGGCCGCGTCCGTGTTGTCCGACGCCCAGATCTCATCGGTGCGCGCGAGGATCCCCAGGTCGGTGCGGCCGCCGCCACCCGCGCACCCCTGGATCCGCAGGTCGGGGTGATCGGCCCGCAGCCGGTCGAAGATCGTGTACACGGCGCGGACGTGCTCGACCCAGAGCCGTCCCGGATCCGCGCTCGAGGGCCACCCGGCCTCGGTGAACGCGCGGTTCATGTCCCACTTGAGGTAGTCGATCCCGTGCTCGCCGACGAGCCGGTCGAGCCACTTGTGCGCCCAGTCCGCGACGTCCGGGCGGGCGAAGTTGAGCACGAGCTGGTTGCGCAACGTCGTGCGCGTGCGGTTCGCCATGTGCAGCACCCAGTCCGGGTGCGCGCGGTAGAGGTCGCTGTCCGGGTTGACCATCTCCGGCTCGACCCACAGCCCGAACTTCATCCCGTGCGCGTGCACCGCGTCGGCGAGCGGCCCGAGCCCGGCGGGGAAGCGCTGCTCGTTGGCGGTCCAGTCGCCGAGGCCGGCGGTGTCGCCGGTGCGGGCGCCGAACCAGCCGTCGTCCATCACGAACAGCTCGGCGCCGAGCTTCGCGGCGGCCTCGGCGAGTCGTGTTTCGGTCTGCTCGTCGACGTCCCAGCCGGTCGCTTCCCAGGAGTTGTAGACGATCGGCCGCAGCCCGCCGGAGTGCGGCTGGACGAACTCGCGGACGTAGGCGTGCCAGCGCCGGCTCGTGCCACCGAAGCCGTCGGCCGCGTAGAGCCCGGCGAACACCGGCGTCTCCCAGGTTTCTCCGGGCTTCAGCCGCCAAGAGACGTTCTCGTGCCCGAACCCGCCGGTCCAGGTGACGCGGCCGGTGTGCGTGTGGTCGACCGTGATCCGCCAGCTGCCGCTCCACGCCAGCGCGGTCGACCAGACCTCGCCGGACGTCTCCGTCGCGTCGCCCGCGTCGAGCATCACCCAGGGGTTGACCTGGTGACTGGACACGCCGCGACGGCTGGTCAGCGTGGTTTCGCCGACGGGCAGCGGTTCGCGCAGCACGCCGTACTCGGCACTCCAGGCACCGGACGTCCTGCTCAGCCGCGCGCCGTCGCGCCGGGGAAGCGTCCAGGACGCGGAATCCGTGCGCAGCAAGGAAATCTCCGCGTCTCCGGTGGTGCGCAAGGTCGTCCAGCGCTCGATGACGTCGCCGCGGACGCGGTAGTGCAGCGAGAGCTCCAGCGGGTAGTGGCGGTCGGCGAGCCGCATCACCAGGGCGCCGTTCTCGAGTGAATGCCCCGCGTAACGCCACTCCAGCGCCGACGTCCCGTCCTCGAACCGCACGGCCAGCGCCGCGACGCCGAAGAACGCGCCGCCCTCGGCCGGCAGTTCGAGCCGCTCGTCGCCCGGCTCGTCGAAGCTGCTCTCGGCCGGGTTGCGGCGCTCGGCGACCTGCGTGGCCTGCGCCAGCGTGAGCGGCGGCCCCCAGTGGACGTGCCGCGGCCGGTCGTCGGCGTCGAGCCGGAAGGCGTACGAGCTCTCCGGGGTGCGCAGCAGCCACAGCCGGTGCGCGGGGTCGTGTTCCACGAGCGACATGGTCCTGAGCGTAGGCACGACCAGCCGAAAAATAAATTCTTGACGAAGTTAATTAATCCTGCCTACCCTTCCGGCCATGCCTCGCAGTGCACCGGCAAGGGCGCCGATCACCAGTCCCGCGGCCGCGACCGTGTTCACCACGGTCCTGACCGAGGGGCCGGTCTCCCGCGTCGACGTCGCCCGGCGCACCGGGCTCTCCTCCGCCGCGGTCACCAAGGCGGCCAGGCCCTTCATCGACGCCGGTTACCTCGAAGAACTCGCCTCCGCAGGCCGGACGACGCCGGGCGCCGGGCGGCCCGCGAACCCGCTCGCCATCCGGCCCGACCGCGAGTACTTCGTCGGCGTCAAGATCACCGGCGACGACCTGATCGGCGTCGTCACCGACCTGCGCGCCGACGTCCGCGCCACCGCCCATCACGCGCTGACGAGCCACGACGTCGAGCACGTCGTGCGGGCGCTCGCCGACCTCGTCGGGGAGCTGCTGGCCGGGCCGACGCCGGACGGCACCAGCAACCTCCGCGAGCGCGCCTACTGCCTCGGCGTTGCGGTGTCCGGCGACGTCGACCGCGCGTCCGGGATCGTCCGCTACTCGCCGTTCCTCGGCTGGCGCGACGTCCCGCTCGCCGAGCTGCTCGACGAGGCGACCGGCCTGACGACGACGCTGGAGAACGACGTCAAGGCGCTGACCGTGGCCGAGCAGTGGTTCGGCGAGGGCGTCGGGGCGTCATCGTTCGCCCTGGTCACCGTGGGGACCGGGATCGGCAGCGCGCTGGTGGTCGACGGCGCGCTGGTCCGCGGCGCGCACGGTGTCGCCGGCGAGATCGGGCACGTCCCGGTCGCCGACGGCGGCCCGCTCTGCCACTGCGGCGGCCGCGGCTGCGTCGAGGCGATCGCGTCCACCGAGGCGATCCTGCTGCGCGCCCGCGATGTCTCCGGCGAACCCACGCTGACCATGGACGACGCCGTGACGCGCGCCCGCGGCGGTGACGAGCCGCTGCGCGAGGTGTTCGCCGCGGCCGGCCACGCGATCGGGCTCGGCCTGGCCGCGCTGGTCAACCTGTTCGGCCCGGAACGGGTCGTCGTCTCCGGGGAAGGCGTCGCCACCTACGACCTGTTCGAGGACCAGATCCGCCGGACCTTCGCGGTCCAGGCGTTCGGCAGCGCCGCCCGCTGCGGCCTGGTCATCCGGCCGCTGCCGTTCGAGGAGTGGGCGCGGGGCGCGGCCGCCGTCGCCATCCAGAGTCTTTTCGTCGCCGAGAGCGTCTAAGGAGTCCCTTGTGAGCCCCCAGAAATTTACGCTGAATCGTCGAAGCTTCCTGGTCGGTTCCGTCTTGTTCGCCGGGGGAGCGGCCCTCGCGGGCTGCACCACGGACCCGCTGAACAAGAACGCGGGCGCCGCTTCGGGCGCGAAGGTCACGTTGCAGCAGTGGTACCACGCCTACGGCGAATCCGGGACGCAGCAAGCGGTCCAGCGGTACGCGCAGGAGTTCACCAAGGCCAACCCGGACATCGCGCTCAACGTCAGCTGGATCGCCGGCGACTACGAGACCAAGCTCAACTCGGCGATGCTCACCGCGCAGGCGCCGGACCTGTTCGAGCTGGGCGACTTCCGGTACCAGAACGTCAAGAACGGCCTGCTCGCGCCGCTCGACGACGTCATCGCGCCGGCCAAGGCCGACTTCAGCCCGGCCGCGCTCGACACGGTGACGGTGGACAACAAGATCTACGGCGTCAAGATGATCGACGACGTCATGATGCTGTACTACCGCAAGAGCGCGCTGCAGGCCGCGGGCGTCCAGCCGCCGCAGACGTTCGCCGAGCTGCTCGACGCGACCCGGAAACTGAACACCGGCAAGCAGAAGGGCCTGTACGTCGGCACCGACGGCGTCGGCGAGGCCGCGACCCTGCTGCTCTGGTCGTCCGGCGCGGACTTCTTCGACAGCAGTGGCAAGAAGGTCGCGTTCGCTGCTCCCGAAGCCGTCGCCGCGATCGCCGGGCTCAAGCAGCTGCACGACACCGGCGGCCTGCTCCAGGGCTACCCGACCGACTGGTCCGACCCGGGCGCGTTCGCCAACGGCGCCACCGCGATGCAGTGGGGCGGCCTGTGGTCGCTGCCGGACGTCAAGAAGGCCCTCGGTGACGACTTCGGCGTCGTCGCGTGGCCGAAGTTCGGCGACGCCGGCAAGCAGGTCGCGCGTGTCGGCGGCTGGTACCAGCTGGCCAATGCGAAATCTCAGAACCTCGACGCCGTCAAGAAGTTCATCGACTGGCTGTGGATCAAGAACGCCGACCTGCAGAAGGACTGGTGCGTCAAGTACGGCTTCCACATCCCGGCCCGCAAGCCGGTCGCCGCGCAGACGACCGAGTTCTCGAGCGGTCCCGCGAAGGACGCCGTCACGATCTCGCAGCAGGACGGCAAGTCCTACTCGGGCCTGTGGAACAAGGCGTCGGCGACGCTGTTCCTGCAGGCCGCGACCAAGATCGCGAACGGGGCGGACCCGGCGGCCGAGCTGGGGGACGCGGCGAAGAAGGCCCAGGCCGAAGTCGACAAGCAGCTGGCCTGATGACGGCCGTGATGGAGGCCCCGGCCGTCCCGGCGGCGGCGAAGAAACCACGCCGTCGCCGCCGGGACTGGCGCGCGATCGGCGCGTTCGCCGTGTTGACCGGCCCGGTGGTGCTCGGGCTGGGGCTGTTCAAGTACGTCGCGATCGCGTGGAGCTTCCTGCTCAGCTTCAACGAAGCGCGCGGCACCATCACCATCGGCCACTGGATCGGCTTCGACAACTACGCGTTCCTGCTCGGCGACGACGCCTTCCTGACGTCGCTGTCGACGATCGCGCTGTTCACGGTGTTCATCGTGCCGATCACCTTCGTGGCGTCGCTCGGCCTCGCCGTGCTGATCAACAGCATCCGCCGCGGCAAGGCGTTCTTCCGCACGGTGTTCCTCATCCCGGCCGCGGTGTCGTACGTCGTCGCCGCGCTGGTGTGGAAGATGGCGCTGTTCAACGGCCTGCCCTCGGGCGTCGCGAACGTGCTCGGCGGGCTGTTCGGCGCCGAGCCGGTGCCGTGGCTGTCGGAGACCAGCCCGCCGGTGTACTGGGTCGCGGTGGTGACGCTGCGGCTGTGGCTGCAGGTCGGGCTGTACATGATCCTGTTCCTCGCGGGGCTGAAGGCGATCTCGCCGTCGCTGTACGAGGCGGGGGAGCTGGACGGCACGACCAAGTGGCAGGCCTTCCGCTACATCACGCTGCCGCAGCTGCGGAACACCTCAGTCGCGGTGCTCCTGCTGATCCTGATCGCGGCGTTCCAGGCGTTCGACGAGTTCTACAACCTGTTCGGCACCGGGCTGTCCGGCACCGCGACGGCCCCGGTGAAGCCGCCGCTGGTCTACCTCTACGACTCCGCGCTCGGCGATCAGAACTACGGCGTCGGCTCGGCGGGCGCGTTCCTGCTGACCGTGCTCATCGTCGTGATCACCCTGCTGCAGGGCCGGTTCGTCGGCTTCGGGAAGAAGGACTGATGGCCGTCCTCACAGTTCCCCGGAAAGCTCCGAAGTACGTCCTGGCCTCGGTGCTCGCGCTGATCTTCCTGCTGCCGTTCTACATCATGCTGCGCAACGCGCTGATGACGCGCCAGCAGGTCACCTCGCCGGACTGGTCGTGGCTGCCGGACCCGCTGTCGTGGGTCAACTTCGGCGACTTGTTCGCCGACGCGTCGGTCCCGATGGCGCACTCGTTGTGGAACTCGTTCCTGGTCGCGATCGTCACCGCTCCGGTCGGCACGCTCTTCGGCTCGATGGCCGGCTACGCGCTGGCCCGGATCAACGTGCCGGGACGGCGTGCGGTGTTCACGTACGTGCTGGTCACGCTGATGATCCCGCAGTCGGTCACGTTCGTGCCGACGTTCGTCGTCGTCGGCTCGCTGGGCGGGGTCAACACGGAGTGGGGGATCATCGCGCCGAACCTGTTCAGCGCGTTCACGGTGATCCTCTTCCGCAACTTCTACCTGCGGTTCCCGGCCGAGATCGAGGAGGCCGGCCGGCTCGACGGCCTCGGTTACCTCGGCGTCTACCGGCGGCTCGTGCTGCCGAACTCGGGGAGCATGATCGCGTCGCTCGGCGCGCTGATGTTCATCGAAAGCTGGAACGCGTTCCTGTGGCCGCTGGTGATCGGGCAGGACCCGTCGTCGTGGACCGCGCAGATCGCGCTTTCGACGTTCCTGACCGCGCAGTCGGTCAACCTGCCGGCCCTGTTCGCCGGCGCGCTCGTCACCATCGCGCCGCTGGTCGCGATGTTCCTGGTCGCACAGCGGTTCATCGTCAGCGGGATCGCGGCGAGCGGCCTGAAGGAGTAGTCCCCCTTCCCCACCCGAGGAGTGTCTCTCTTGAAGCGTCTCCTTTCCGTTTTTGTCGCTGTACTGGGGTTTCTGGCTTTCCTGGTGCCCACGGCCGACGCGCGGACGCCGTTCGTCAAGCCGTTCATGGGCTGGAGCAGCTGGAGCCTGGAGTCGTCGACCCGCGCGGGTTACGGCACTTCGTGGCTGAACGAAGGGCACATCCGCGACGCGGCCGACGCCCTCGCGGGCAAGCTCAAGTCCGCCGGTTACACCAACGTCAACATCGACTCCGGCTGGAACGCGGACCTCGCGTGGGTGTTCCACACCGACGTCAACGGGATCCCGGCGCCGGATCCGGGCCGGTTCCCGTCCGGGATTCCCGCGTTGGCCTCCTACGTCCATTCGCGCGGGCTGAAGCTCGGCCTGTACGCGGTGACCGGGCTGGAGAAGGAGGTTTACGACAAGAACGCGCCCATCCTCGGGACGTCGTGCCACGCGCAGGACATCGCGTACCGGCCGCTGACGCCGTCCAACGGCTGGGGCGGCAACTGGAAGGTCGACTTCGGGAACCCGTGCGCGCAGAAGTACTACGACTCGATCGTGTCCCGGTTCGCGTCCTGGGGCGTCGACTTCGTCAAGGTCGACGGGACGACCGCGGACAACGTCGCCGACATCAGGGCGTGGTCCGCGGCCATCGATCACGCGCGGCGGCCGATGTGGCTGACGGCGAGCGCGTGGCCGGTGCCGCGATCCATCGGCCCCTCAATCGCTCCCTATGCCAACGGCGTGCGCATCGACACCGACGTCGAGTGCTACTGCGACACGGTGTCCTCCTGGGACAGCTCGGTGAAGGCGCGCTGGGCGGACCTGCCTTCGTGGCAGGGCGTGTTCGGGCCGCAGTACCGGCCGGACCTGGACTCGATGCCGATCAGCAACAACACCGGCAGCGGCATCCAGGACGGCATCTCCGACGTCGAACGGCAGAGCGTGATGACGTTCTGGTCGATGGCGTCCTCGCCGCTGTACGTCGGGGGAGACATCTGCTTCCTGGACTCCGCCGCGGTGTCGATCCTGACGAATCCCGAGGTCATCCGCGTCGACCAGGCCGGGTCCTACCCGACCCAGGTGACCGGCGGCGACCTGCAGGTGTGGCGGAAGCGCGCCCCGGACGGCCGGACGTACGCGGCCGTCTACAACCTGGGTCCGGCACCGGCGGACATCCGGGTGGACCTCGGTGGTCACGGGTCGAGCCCGGTGCGTGACCTGGTCGCCCGGACGGACCTTGGGCGCTTCCGAGGGTCGTGGACCGCTTCGGCTGTTCCGGCTCACGGCTCGCGGCTGGTCCGGATCGGCTGATCGTTGTTCTCGAAGGGGCTCTTCTAGCGCGACCGTCTCGCGCGAACGGCGGGAAAAGTCCCCTTCGTCGTGCCTGCGTCATCCATTGGGTGGAAGACGTCTGGTCGCCGCCCCGGCCATCGTGTTATGTTCGATGACAGAACGAGTGTGCGTGATGCGAACAGGTGGGAGTGCGGGATGGCGGAGCTGCTGTCGCTGGAAGAGGCCGTGGCCCGGCTGGTGCACGACGGCGACACCGTCGCGCTGGAGGGCTTCACGCACCTCATCCCGGTCGCGGCCGGGCAGGAGATCATCCGCCAGCGGCGGCGTGACCTCACGCTGGTGCGGATGACCCCGGACATCGTGTACGACCAGCTCATCGGCGCCGGCTGCGCGAGCAAGCTGATCTTCTCGTGGGGCGGCAACCCCGGCGTCGGCTCGCTGCACCGGTTCCGCGACGCGGTCCAGCACGACTGGCCGGTGCCATTGGCGATCGAGGAGCACAGCCACGCGGGCATGGCGAACCGCTACGTCGCAGGCGCGTCGGGCCTCCCGTTCGCGGTCCTGCGCGGCTACACGGGCACGGACCTCCCGGCACAGACCGACACCATCAAGCCGATCACCTGCCCCTTCACGGGCGAGCAGCTGACGGCGGTGCCGGCCCTGAACCCGGACGTCACGATCGTCCACGCCCAACGCGCGGACCGCGCGGGCAACGTCCAGATGTGGGGCATCACCGGCGTCCAGAAGGAAGCGGTCCTGGCGGCGAAACGCTCGCTGGTGACGGTGGAGGAGATCGTCGACGACCTGGAACCCCGCCCCGGCGCGGTCATCCTCCCGGGCTGGGTGGTCACGGCGGTGTCGGAAGTCCCCGGCGGCGCCAAGCCGTCCTACGCGGCGGGCTACTACGAACGCGACAACTCGGCCTACCAGGCTTGGGACGAAGTGGGCCGCGATCGTGAGGCGTTCACGAAGTGGCTCGACGACCTGACCGGGGTAACGGCATGACTCCCGCCCCGGCCGTGGAGCACGGGTTCTCCCCGGCGCAGCCCACCGGCAGCACGTCTTCCCGGGCGCTCGGCGGCGAGGTCACGGCCCCTTTCTCCGGCGCGGCGGTCTTCAGCCGAGCCGGCGTGGACCCGGCTCGCGCGACCCCGTCCGGCCGGGCGGTCGCCGCCTCCTTCCCCGAGGCGGCGCCCACGGCCCCGGTCCCCACCGCGACCACCCCCGACACCGGCTCCACCGCGGAGGCAACGGCATGACCACCGACTACACCGCCGACGAGATGATGAGCGTCGCGGCCGCCCGCGCCCTCGGCGACGGCATGTCCTGCTTCGTCGGCATCGGCCTGCCGAGCAAGGCGGCCAACCTGGCCCGCCGCACCCACGCCCCGGACCTGACCCTGATCTACGAGTCCGGCTGCCTCGGCGCGAAGCCGTCCCGCCTCCCGCTCTCCATCGGCGACGGCGAGCTGGCCGACACCTCCGACGCCGTGGTCAGCGTCCCGGAGATCTTCAACTACTGGCTCCAGCCCGGCCGCATCGACGTCGGCTTCCTCGGCGCCGCCCAGCTGGACAAGTTCGGCAACATCAACACCACCGTGATCGGCTCGGACTACCACGATCCGAAGGTCCGCCTGCCCGGCGCGGGCGGCGCCCCGGAGATCGCCGCGTCCTGCCGCGAGGTGTTCGTCGTGCTCCGGCAGAACCCCCGCGCGTTCGTCGAGAAGGTCGACTTCGTGACGTCCTTCGGCCACGGCACCGGCAAGGGCGACCGCGAACGCCTCGGCCTGCCGGGCCGGGGCCCGACCCTGGTGGTCACCGACCTGGGCCTGCTGCGCCCCGACCCGGAGACCGCGGAGCTGACCCTCACCGAGCTCCACCCGGGCGTCGAGCTGGAGCGCGCGGTGGCGGCGACCGGGTGGACACTGAAGGTCGCGGACGACCTCACGGTCACCCCCGCCCCCACCGAAGAGGAGCTGGCCGTGCTGCGAGACCTCGAAAAGGCAAGCAAGTGACCCGGAAGGCCACCGCATGACCGACGTCTACGTCCTCGACGCGCTCCGCACCCCGTTCGGCCGCTACGGCGGCGCGCTGGCCGGCGTCCGGCCGGACGACCTCGCCGCGACCGCGCTCCGGGCCATCCAGTCCCGCAACGACCTGGATCCGTCCACAGTGGACGAGGTGACCCTCGGCGACGCGAACGGCGCGGGTGAGGACAACCGCAACGTCGCCCGCATGGCCACCCTGCTCGCGGGCTGGCCGACGAGCATCCCCGGCAACACCGTCAACCGGCTGTGCGGCTCGGGGCTCGACGCGGTGATGCAGGCCAGCCGGTCGATCCAGGTCGGCGACGCGTCCCTGGTGGTCGCCGGCGGCGTCGAGTCGATGACCCGCTCGCCGCTGGTCATGCCCAAGCCGGAGAAGGCGTTCCCGGCGGGCAACCAGACCCTCTACAACACAGCGCTCGGCTGGCGCATGGTCAACCCGGCGATGCCGGGGCACTGGACGATCTCGCTCGGCGAGTCCACCGAGAAGCTCGCCGAGCAGTACGGCATCGGCCGTGACGAGCAGGACGCCTTCGCGGCGCGCAGCCACGTCAACGCCGCCAAGGCGTGGGACGAGGGCTTCTACGACGACCTGGTCGTCCCGGTCGACGGCGTGGACCTGGCCCGCGACGAGAGCATCCGCCCGGACTCCAGCCCGGAGAAGCTGGCGAAGCTCAAGCCCGCGTTCCGCAAGGAAAACGGCACCGTCACGGCGGGCAACGCGTCACCGCTCAACGACGGCGCCTCGGCGCTGCTGCTGGGTGACGAAGCGGCGGCGAACCGGCTCGGCCGGGCGCCGCTCGCCCGGATCGCCGGCCGCGGCGCGGCGGGGGTCGACCCGGACGTCTTCGGCATCGGCCCGGTGCGCGCGGCCGAGATCGCGCTGGAGCGTGCCGGCATCGGCTGGGACGACCTGGCCGCGGTCGAGCTGAACGAGGCCTTCGCCGCGCAGTCGCTGGCGTGCCTGCGCGACTGGCCGAAGCTCGACCCGGAGATCGTCAACACCCACGGCGGCGCGATCGCCATCGGCCACCCGCTCGGCGCGTCCGGCGGCCGCATCCTCGGCACCCTGGCGCACGACCTGCACCGCCGCGGCGGGGGCTGGGGACTCGCCGCCATCTGCATCGGCGTCGGCCAGGGCCTGGCCGTCGTCCTCGAAGGCCGGTAAAGGAGGCACCATGGCTGCTCCGACCGAACTCAAGCTGCCGCACTACGGGCCGGACCCCGAAGGCACGCACCCGCCGCTGGGCTTCACCGGCTACCGGTCCACGGCGTTGCGGTACCCGCGGCAACCGCTGGTGCTGCTCCCGCAGATGCTGACCGAGGTCACCGGCCCGCTGCTCGGCCCCGGCCGGCTCGGCGAGCACGACAACGACCTCACCCGCCGGCACGCGGAGGAGCCGCAGGGCCAGCGGATCATCGTCACCGGCCGGCTGCTCGACGGCGACGGCCGTCCGGTGCGGGACTCGCTGATCGAGATCTGGCAGGCGAACGCGGGCGGACGCTACCGGCACACCGGCGACCGCTGGCCGTCCCCGCTCGACCCGAACTTCGACGGCGTCGGGCGCGCACTCACCGACAGCGACGGGCGCTACACCTTCACCACCATCAAGCCCGGCGCGTACCCGTGGAAGAACCACGACAACGCCTGGCGCCCCGCGCACATCCACTTCTCGGTGTTCGGCTCGGCGTTCACCCAGCGGCTGGTCACCCAGATGTACTTCCCGGACGACCCGCTGTTCTCCCAGGACCCGATCTTCAACTCGATCCCGGACGAGAAGGCCCGGCAGCGCATGGTTTCCCGGTACGACCACGAGATCACGCAGTCGGAGTGGGCGCTCGGCTACCAGTTCGACATCGTGCTGCGCGGGCGCGAGGCATCGGTGTTCGAAGAGGAAGAAGAGGACGAGGACTGATGCCCAGGCTGCTCCCCACCCCTTCGCAGACCGTCGGCCCGTACCTGTCGATCGGCCTGCCCTGGCCCGACGGCCCGTACGTCGTCCCGGAAGGCACCCCCGGCGCGCTCTGGATCCGCGGCACGGTGCGCGACGGCGCCGGCGATCCGGTCCCGGACGCCATGATCGAGACCTGGCAGGCCGACCCCGAAGGCGGCTTCCACCACCCCGACGACCCCCGCGGCGAGGCGTCCGGCGAGTTCCGCGCCTTCGGCCGCTGCCCGACGGAAACCGATGGCACGTACGGAATCCTGACCCTGCTGCCGGGCCCGCTGCCCGGCGGGGGCGGCACCACCCAGGCGCGCCACATCGACGTGTCGGTCTTCGCACGCGGCCTGCTCAACCGGGTCGTCACGCGGATCTACTTCGCGGACCAGGACAACTCGGCGGACCCGACGCTGGCGACGGTGCCGGCGGAGCGGCGCGACACGCTGATCGCCGCGAAGACCGCGGACGGCTACCGCTTCGACGTGCGGTTGCAGGGCGACGGTGAGACGGTGTTCTTCGCCCTATGAACGGAGATGGGAACGTGAACGCCGTACCGGTGCACCGGGTCGTCGAAGGCCCTGAAGACGGGCCGGTGGTGGTGTTCGCCGGTTCGCTGGGCAGCGACCTCCGGATGTGGGAGCCCCAGGTGGTTCCGTTGCTGGAGCGCGATTTCCGGGTGGTGCGCTACGACACCCGCGGCCACGGCGCGTCGCCGGTGCCGCCCGGCCCGTACGACCTCGACGACCTGGGCGCCGACTTCCTCGCGCTGCTGGACGACCTCGGCGTCGCGAAGGCGCACCTGGTGGGGCTCTCGCTCGGCGGGATGACCGGCATGTGGCTCGGCGTCCACGCGCCCGACCGGATCGCGAGCCTGGTGCTCTGCTGCACGTCCGCCAAGCTCGGCCCGCCGGAGATGTGGGCGGACCGCGCCCGCACGGTCCGCGCGGAGGGCACGGCGACCGTGGCCGGCGCGGGTGTCGGCCGCTGGCTGACGCCCGCGTACCGCGAACGGCACCCCGACCGCGCCGCGTTCCTGCGCTCGATGATCTCCGAGGTCCCGGCCGAGGGCTACGCCTCCTGCTGCGGCGCGATCGAGCGGATGGACCTGCTCGACGTGCTGCCGAAGATCGCCGCGCCCACGCTGGTCATCGCCGGCGCCGACGACCCGGCCACCCCGCCGGAGGAGCACTCCCGCCCGATCGCCGACGGCATCCCGGGCGCGCGGTTGGAGGTCGTGGCGGACGCTGCGCACCTGGGCAGCTACGAGCAGCCCGAGGAGTTCACCAGGCTGATCCTCGAGCACCTGGAGGCACTGTGACAGACAACCGCGTGACAGAGAACCGCCACGAGCAGGGCATGAAGGTGCGCCGGGAGGTGCTGGGCGACGAGCACGTCGACCGCGCGGTCGCAGGCACGACCGAGTTCAGCCGCCCGTTCCAGGACTACATCACCGAGGGCGCGTGGGGCACGGTCTGGTCCCGCGACGGCCTGGACCGGCGCACCCGCAGCTGCGTCACGCTGGCGGCCTTGACGGCGTTGCACGCGCACAACGAGCTGCCGATGCACGTCCGGGCCGCGGTCCGCAACGGCTTGACCGCGGCCGAGATCGGCGAGGTCCTGCTCCACACGGCCGTCTACGCCGGCGCCCCGGCGGCGAACGCGGCGTTCGCCATCGCCCAGCGCGCCCTGGCCGAGCTCGGCGAGCCAAGCGCCCTGCCCGCCGACGCCGGATAGGGTTTCGGAATGGACGCGAGTCTGCCCCCCTTCGACGTCGAACTGGACGGCGAGCCCGCCCACCGCGGTGCCCACCACGTGCAGTCGCTGGAGCGCGGCTTGGCCGTCATCAAGGCGTTCCACGCGGGCGCGGCCGAACTCACCTTGAGCGACGTCGCCCGCGCGACGGGCCTGACCCGCGCAGCTGCCCGCCGTTTCCTGCTGACGCTGACCGACCTCGGTTACGTCCGCACGGACGGCAAGTACTTCTCGCTCACCGCCCGCGTCCTGGAGCTGGGGTACTCGTACCTGTCGAGCATGACGCTGCCCGAGGTGGCGCAGCCCCACCTCGAGCACCTGTCGGCCGACGTGCACGAGTCGAGCTCGGTCTCGGTGCTGGAGGGGACGGACATCGTCTACGTGGCGCGGGTGGCGGTCTCGCGCATCATGACGGTGAGCATCAACGTGGGCACCCGCTTCCCGGCACACGCGACGTCGATGGGGCACGTCCTCCTGACCGGTCTCAGCGCCGCGGAGCTGGAGGCGTACCTGGTGGTCGCGAGGCTGGACCGCCTCACCGACCGCACGGTCACCTCACCCGACCGCCTGCGCACCGAGCTGGCCAGGGTCGGCGAGCAGGGCTGGGCCATGGTCGACCAGGAACTGGAGGAGGGCCTCCGCTCGGTGGCGGCCCCAATCCACGACCGCCGAGGCACGGTGGTAGCGGCGGTGAACCTCTCGACCCACGCGAGCCGCACCACAGCCGAGTCGGTGGAGCGAGACCTGGTCCCACCCCTGCTGGCCACAGCCCGCGCGATCGAGTCGGACCTGTCGGCAGGAGCCCCGGGCCGAGCCCATGGCTGAGCAGGTAGCCGGCCTCCTACTGGCCGCAGGCGCCGGCCGCAGATTCGGAGGCCCGAAGGCCCTGGCCACCTTGAACGGCGAGCCCCTGGTCCAACGCGCCCTACGGATCATGAAGGAAGCAGGCTGCACCCCGATCCGAGTGGTAATAGGCGCAGCAGCCGACGAAGTCCGAGCCCTGCTACCAAACCCCGACATGGCGGTAGTAGCGGAAGACTGGGCAACCGGAATGGGCGCCTCCCTACGCACCGGCCTGGCGGAGCTGAACCGCCTGAAGGAACCGGTAGCGGCACTGGTCCACCTGGTCGACCTCCCTTGGGTATGCCCCGAAATCCTCACCCGGGTAGCAACCAACGCAACAGCGAACACCGTCGTCCGAGCAGCCTACGAGGGCACCCCGGGCCACCCGGTCCTACTGGGCCGCACCTGGTGGCCAGAAATAGCCAAAACAGCAGAGGGCGACCGAGGAGCCCGAGACTGGCTGGCAACCCGCAAGGACCTGACACTGATCGAGTGCGCAGACCTAGGCAACGGCCGCGACGTAGACCACCGAGCGGACCTGCCGAACGAAGCAAGCCCCACCAACCCCGCCTGACCCACCCAACCAGGCCAGCGGCCGCGACCTAGACCACCGCGGAACTGCCGAACTCGGCAAGCACTAGCAGCCCGGCTGACCCGCCCGAGCGGGCAGCGGTCGCGACGTAGACCACCGCGCGGACCTGCCGAACCCCAGCCATTCGTACGGCAGGCGGCAATCCCGCGCACAAGCTGCTCAGCAAGCTCAGCAAGCTCAGCAAGCTCGGCTGACCTGGCCCGACGAGCCCGGCCTGGGTCGCCCCGGACTCACTCCGCCCGACATCGGCCCACCCCGCCGCGACCCTCCTAACCCCCCCGGACCTGCCGAGCCCCCTCGGCCGTAAACCGCGCCGAAGCTTGTCGACCCCTACGATCGAGTTCGTGACCGACTCGCTCGCCTCACCCGAAGAACTCGCCGCCGCGCTGGATCGGACCGGTTATCTCGCCGATGACGGGCTCGCCACCGCCGGGTTCCTCGCCCTGCGGATGGGGCGTCCGCTCTTCTGCGAAGGTGAGCCCGGCACCGGCAAGACCGCCCTCGCCCTCGCGCTGGCCACCGCGCTCGATCGGCCGCTCGTGCGCCTTCAGTGCCACGAGGGCATCGACGCCGCCCAGGCTCTCTACGAGTGGGACTTTCCGCGGCAGCTCCTGCACCTGCGGGCCCTTGAAGCGAGCGGGGGCATCGACGTCGAGACCGCCGAGCGCTCCCTCTACACCGAGCGGTTCCTGCTGGCCCGGCCGCTGCTGCAGGCCCTCATCAGCGCCCCGTGCGTGCTGCTGATCGACGAGATCGACCGCGCCGACGACGAGTTCGAGGCCTTCCTCCTGCAGCTGCTCGACGAGTACGCCGTGACCATCCCCGAGTACGGCGAGGTCCGCGCGGATCAGCCGCCGCTGGTGGTGCTGACCTCCAACCGGACCCGTGAGGTGCACGACGCGCTCAAGCGGCGGTGCCTCTACCACTGGCTGGAACACCCGGACCTGGTTCGAGAGGTCACGATCCTGCGCCGTAGGATCCCGCTAATAGGTGAAGTTCTGGCTCGGCAGGTCGCTGAAGCGGTGCAACGGCTCCGGCAAATGGACCTGCTGAAACCACCTGGAGTAGCGGAGTCACTCGATTGGGCGAAAGCCCTGATGACTCTCCACCGTGACGAACTGGACGCGGCATCAGCGGCGAGAACGCTCGGTGCGGTCCTGAAATACAGCGAAGACCTCGACCGGGTCAGGGCCAAGCTCGACGCCCTGTTCGCCTGACGGCCGGTCCGGGGGATGACCGAAGGCGTGGGAGGACCTGAGGCATGAGTGTGGCGGAGACGACCGAGGCGCGACCACTGGCCGAGCCGGAGCCGGATCGGCCCCAGCCGGCCGGTCCGGCGGACACCCGCCGGGGGTGGCGGCCCAAGCTGGCCGCCGTCGCGGCGATCCTCGGGGGCACCGCGCTGATCGCCGCGCACGCCTCGCTCTACGGCAACTGGCTGATCGACGACGCGGCGATCACGTTCGCCTATTCGCGTGACGTCGCCGACGGGTTCGGCCCGGTGCTGCAGCCCGGCGCCCTGCCGGTCGAGGGCTACTCCAACCCGACCTGGATGATCCTGCTCGCGCTCGGCAAGCTCGTCGGGCTGTTCGACCACGGCACGATCTTCGGCGTCAACGACCAGATCCTGTTCCCGAAGGCCCTCGCCCTGGCCTGCTGCCTCGGCATCCTGGTCCTGTTCTACTTCGGCGCGAAGACGCTCAGCCGCCGGCCCGCCCTGATCACCTTCGTCGCCGGGGCGGCGCTCGCCGCGATCCCGTCGTTCGTGATCTGGTGCTTCTCCGGCCTGGAGAACTCGTTCTACGCGCTGACCGTCACCGCGATCGCGGTGCTCTGCCTGCGCGCCGTCCAGAGCGGCAAGCTGCTCAACCACCAGGTCGCCATCGGTACCGGCCTGATCGCCATGGCCGCCGCGCTGACCCGGCCGGACGGGATCATCTACGCCGGCGCGTACCCGATCGTCGTCGCGCTGTTCCTCAAGCGCGAGCTGCTCGCCCGCAGCATCCGCGCGGTCGTCGTCTCGGTGGCCGCGTTCGCCGTGCCCTACGGCGCCTACGTGGTCTTCCGCTGGTTCGAGTTCGGCCGGCTGGTGCCCAACACCGCGGTCGCGAAGGGGCAGGACCCGCCCACCCTCGACGACCTCGACCGGCCCGCCCAGATCGTGGACTACATCGGCTGGCTGGTCGTCGCGGTCGCCGTCGCGTGCCTGGTGATGCTGCTGGTCCGGCCGTCGAAGCTGCGCACCGGCCTGGTCGCGCTGCTGGCGCCGTTCGGGCTGACGGTGGTCGCGTTCATCGTGCTCGAGTACGACTGGATGGGCCAGCTGCGGTTCGCGACGCCGGTGTGGACGCTCGGCGCGTTCGGCGGCGCGATCGTGGTGGTCGAGGCGCTGGCCGCGGCCCGGCTGCGCGGCCGGATCGCGCTGGCCTGCCTGCTGGTCGTCGCGCTGGTCAGCTCGGTCAGCGGGCTCTACACGCAGGGCACGACGTACCGCGCCCACGCGAAGACGGCGTTCTGCATCGTCGCCGAGCGCGACGCCCAGGCCATCAACGGTTTCGCGGACATCCTGAAGCTGCCCGACACGGCCCAGGTCGGCCTGATCGACCTCGGCGGGACGTCGCTGGGCAGCCGCATCCGGGTGCTCGACCTGGCCGGCCTCGGCGACAAGCCGATCGCCGACTACCTGCACGAGGCCGACATGGCCGGCCTGCGCGACTACACGTTCAACGTCGCGAAGCCGGAGATGATCACCTTCATCGGCTCGTGGATCACGACACTGCAGTTCGACAAGGACCCGCGGTTCGACCGCGACTACGCGACGATCTTCGTGAACCGCCCGATCGGCGACGACACCGTCGACTCGCGCAACTGGGTCAGCTACCACGTCCGCCGCGACCTGGTCGACCCCGCGAAGCTCGCGGAACTGCAGGCGTACGCGCAGAAGACGCTCCCGCCGATCCTGGAGCTCAACAAGACCGCCGGCCTCCGCGCCTGCGCACCGATCAAACCCGGCATCAAGGTCTCCTGACCCGGCCGGCGCGCCCGCTTCGAAAGTCCACAAAGGACGATCGGAGCGGGCGCGTCGTCATTCCGGGGGAACCGCGCGCCGGCTCCTAAGACCGGACGCGCCGTTCCTGCGGGTCGTAGACCACGAGGTTCCGGAGCCGGGCTTCGGCGACGGCGCCGGAAACGACCGTGCCGGCCACGTCCCGGCCCATGCCGAAGTAGAGCAGCGGGCCGCTCGCGTTCGACATCAACCCGCTCGACGCCCACGGGGAAGTCTCGCCGAGATCGTGCGCGCCGAGATCGGGCCACCGGAGGAGCAGGGCCTGGACGTACTCGGTGATCGTCGGCCACGGTGGCCGCACGGCCGACAGCTCGATGTACTTCATGTAGAGGCGGCCGTACTCCGCCGCGGCCCCGGCGTCGTCCGCCGGTGCCGGTCCGTCCCACACAACCAGGTCGTAGCTCACCGGTGCATGGTCGCACGCCGCGTAAATGCGTTGCCGCGCCACCAAGAGTCCGGCATTCTTCCTCCAGCACCGAGAAACCCGAGAGGAGGAGATCGTGACCGAAGCCCGGATGTTCCGATGCGGCGCGATCTCCCGTGCCGTCCGCTGAATTCTTTCTGAAGGCTCTTCGCGCCCGCCCCGCCGCTACCGGGGCCGGCCGCCGCGAAGAGCGCGGTCTGCGCCCGTCCGGGGAGGGGCGTGTGCAGGCCGCCCCGTCCCGGTAGCTCAGCAGGACAGAGCGCGGCGCTACGAACGCCGAGGTCCGAGGTTCGACTCCTCGCCGGGACACCGATGAGCGCACAATGGGGACATGACCACGGTCTCCGATCCGGTCGCCGGGTACGCCGGGTTCGCCGCCGCGCTGCGGGAGGCGGGCGTGGCCTGCGACGCGCACCGCGTGCAGGCCTACCTGGCCGCCGTCGGCGAGGTCGACGTCGCCGAGCCCACCCAGCTGTACTGGGCGGGGCGGCTCACCCTGTGCTCGAGCCCCGACGACCTCGCCTGTTACGAAGAGGCCTTCAGCCAGTGGTTTTCGATCGAAACACCGGGTCCGCGCCGCGCGAAGGCCGCCGCGCCGAAGCAGGCGCGGATCGCGCCGCTCGTCGACTCCGAGGGCGGGGACGCCGACGGCGGCGACGGTCCCGACCAGCTGAAGGTCGCCGCGAGCGGCCAAGAGGTGCTGCGTCACCGCGACCTCGCCGAGCTGACCACCGCCGAACGCGAGCACCTGCGTGAGCTGCTGGCCACCCTGCGTCCCGTGCCGCCCCGGCGCCGCGCCGCCCGGCGGACGCCGGCCCGCCGGGGACGGCTCGATCCGGCCCGCACGCTGCGCGCGATGCTCGCCAGCGGCGGCGAACCCGTCCGGCTCGCGCACACCCGCCGCGGCTCGCGCCCGCGCCGGGTCGTGCTGCTGATCGACGTCTCCGGCTCGATGAGCCCGTACGCCGACGCGCTGCTGCGGTTCGCGCACGTCCTCACCCGGTCCGCGCCCCAGTCCGTCGAGGTGTTCACGCTCGGCACGCGGCTGACCCGGGTGTCGCGCCAGCTGCGTCAGCGCGACCCGGAGCGCGCGATGCTCTCGGCGGGTTCCGCGGTGCCGGACTTCGCCGGCGGCACCCGCCTCGGCGAGACGCTGCGGGCCTTCCTCGACCGGTGGGGACAGCGCGGCGTGGCCCGGCGCGCGGTCGTCACGATCTTCTCCGACGGCTGGGAGCGCGGCGACACCACGATGCTCGGCGAGCAGCTCGCGCGGCTGCACCGCCTCGCGCACGCCGTACTCTGGGTGAATCCGCACGTCGGCCGTGCGGGGTACGCTCCGGTCCAGTCGGGCATCGTGGCCGCACTGCCCCACATCGACCGGCTGCTGGCCGGGCACACCCTGGCCACCTTGGAACGACTGCTCGGGGAGATTTCCGATGCGTGACGTACTGGATGACGTGTTCCGCCGCTGGTCGGCGGGGGAGACGGTCGGGCTGGGCACCGTCGTCGCCACCTTCTCGTCGGCCCCCCGCGCCCCCGGCGCGGCGATGGTCGTGGCCCCGGACGGCACCGTCGCCGGCAGCGTGTCCGGCGGCTGCGTCGAAGGCGCCGTCTACGAGCTGGCGCAGGAGGTCGTCACCGAGCGCAAGCCGGTGCTGCAGCGCTACGGCGTCACCGATGACGACGCCTTCGCGGTGGGCCTGACCTGCGGCGGGATCATCGACATCTACGTCGAGCACGTCGACCGCGAATCGATGCCCGAGCTGGGCGACGTCGTCGCGTCGGTCCGCGGCGGCGAGCCGGTCGCGGTCGTGACGGTCATCGAGCACGAGCGCGAAGGCCTGGTCGGCGAGCACATGATCGTCTGGCCGGACCGCACCGAGGGGTCGCTGGGCTCGTCGCGGATGGACGACGCGGTGGCCGACGACGCCCGCGGCCTGCTGGCCAGCGGCCGCACCGGCACCCTGCACTACGGCCCGGACGGGCAGCGCCGCGGCGAGGGGATGGCGGTGTTCGTCAACTCCTTCGAGCCGCCGCCCCGGCTCCTGGTGTTCGGCGCGATCGACTTCGCCGCCGCGATGGCGCGCATGGGCGCCTACCTCGGTTACCAGGTCACGGTGTGCGACGCGCGGCCGGTGTTCGCCACCAGCAGCCGGTTCCCGGACGCGCACGAGGTCGTCGTCGACTGGCCGCACCGGTACCTCACGGCGGAGGCGGACGCGGGCCGCATCGACCGGCGCACCGCGATCGCGGTGCTGACCCACGACCCGAAGTTCGACGTCCCGCTGCTGGAGGTCGCGCTGCGCCTCGACGTCGGGTACGTCGGCGCGATGGGGTCCCGCAAGACCCACGACGACCGGTTTTCGCGGCTGCGCGAGGCCGGCATCACCGAGCCCGAGCTGGAACGGCTGTCCTCGCCGATCGGTCTCGACCTCGGCGCCCGCACCCCGGAGGAGACGGCGGTGTCGATCGCCGCGGAGATCATCGCGTTGCGCTGGGGTGGCGGCGGACGGCGGCTCGCCGAACTGTCCGGCCGCATCCACGGCTGAAAAGTTCACCCGGGCGGCGTTTCCGCGGATGCGGTGATTCCACTGTGGATTCTCCCGCAGCTGCGGGAACGGCCGCCGAACGTGTGACATCAGGACTTGTCCGCGCCAGGAAGGCGTAGCACGCTCGGGTCTTGTGAGCCCGATCACGGTCGGGTCTGGCCGCTCCCGAACCGGCTTTGGAGGCCTGATGCGCATTACCGTCACTGTCGACGGGACGAAGTACACCGACGAGGTCGAACCGCGCACCCTGCTCGTGCACTACCTGCGAGAGCGGATCGGCAAGGTCGGCACGGTCGTCGGCTGCGACACCAGCAACTGCGGTGCGTGCACCGTCCACCTGGACGGGCACAGCGTGAAGTCCTGTTCCGTGCTGGCCGTGCAGGCCGACGGCAGCGAGGTCACCACCGTCGAGGGCCTCAGCCGCGACGGGCAGCTGCACCCGGTGCAGAAAGCCTTCCACGAGAACCACGCGTTGCAGTGCGGGTTCTGCACCCCCGGCATGATCATGCAGTCGATCGACCTGCTGGCCGACAACCCGGACCCGGACGAACAAGCCGTCCGCGAAGGCCTCGAAGGCAACCTCTGCCGCTGCACCGGCTACCAGAACATCGTCCGCGCGGTCCGCGACGCCGCTCAGCACATGAGCCCCGGCGCCGGACCCGACGCCGAGCGGATCACCGAGACCAAGCACGTCGGCGTGGGTGGTGACTGATGACCGCGACGATCGAACCGGAAGTCGGAAAGTCACGGCGCCGCAAGGAAGACGAGCGGCTGATCACCGGCCGCACCCGCTGGACCGACAACATCACGCTGCCCGGGATGCTGCACATGGCGATCCTGCGCAGCCCGTTCGCGCACGCCAAGATCGTCTCGATCGACACGTCGGCGGCCAAGAGCGCGTCCGGCGTCGTCGCCGTCTACACCGCGACGGACCTCGACCCGGACAGCTCGATCGGCATGCCCTGCGCGTGGCCGATCACCCCGGACATGAAGACGCCGCGCCGGCCGGTGCTCGCCGCCGACCAGGTCAACTTCGCCGGTGAAGGCGTGGCGGTCGTCGTCGCGCGGTCCTCGGCCGAAGCGCACGACGCGCTCGAGGAGATCGACGTCGAGTACGACGAGCTCCCGGTCATCCTCGACATGGAAGCCGCCATCGCCGACGGCGCGCCGCTGGTCCACGAGGACCAGGGCAGCAACACCAGCGCGGTCTGGAAGTTCGACTCCGCCGAGGCCGGCACCGGCAGCGACGTCGAGGACGCGCTCAAGTCGTCGGAGATCGTCGTCAAGCGGCGCTTCCGCCAGCAACGCCTGATCCCGGCGTTCATGGAGCCGCGCGCCTGCGTCGTCGACCCGACCGGTGCCCAGATCACCATGTGGTCGGCCACCCAGGTCCCGCACATCCTGCGGGTGATGTCGGCGCTGACACTCGGCATCCCGGAGCACAAGCTGCGCGTGATCGCCCCGGACGTCGGCGGCGGCTTCGGCGGCAAGATCGGCGTGCTGCCGGAAGAGATGATGTCGCTGCTGGTGGCGCGGAAACTCGGCAAACCGGTGAAGTGGAACGAATCCCGGTCCGAGACCATGCTCGCCGCGCACCACGGCCGTGACCAGATCCAGGACATCACCATCTCGGCGAACGCCGACGGCACGGTCACCGGGCTCAAGGTCGAGCTGCTCGCCAACCTCGGGGCGTACAACGGCCTGGTCGGCACCGGCGTGCCGATCCTCGGCGCGTTCATGTTCAACGCGATCTACAAGTTCCCGGCGTACCACTTCGCGTGCACCAACGTGTACACCACGACGACGCTGACCGACGCCTACCGCGGCGCCGGGCGGCCGGAAGCGACGTTCGCGATCGAGCGGATCATGGACGAGCTCGCCGACGAGCTCGGCATGGATCCGCTGGAGCTGCGCGAAAAGAACTGGATCAAGCACGAGGAGTTCCCGTTCACCACGGTGTGCGGGCTGACGTACGACTCCGGCAACTACGAGGCCGCGACGGAGAAGGCCAAGCAGCTCTTCGACTACGACGGCCTGCGCGCCGAGCAGGAGAAGCGCCGGGCGTCGAAGGACAAGGTGCAGCTCGGCATCGGCATCTCGACGTTCACCGAGATGTGCGGGCTCGCGCCGTCGCGGGTGCTCGGTTCGCTGGACTACGGCGCCGGCGGCTGGGAGCACGCGGCGATCCGGATGCTGCCCACCGGCAAGGTCGAGGTCATCACCGGCGCGTCCGCGCACGGTCAGGGCCACGAGACGGCGTGGAGCCAGATCGTCGCCGACCAGCTCGGCGTCGCGTTCGAGGACATCGAGATCATCCACGGCGACACCCAGTCGTCGCACAAGGGCATGGACACCTACGGCTCGCGGTCGCTGGTGGTCGGCGGCATCGCCGTCGTCAAGGCCGCGGAGAAGGTGGTCGCGAAGGCCAAGCCGATCGCGGCGCACCTGCTCGAATGCGCCGAGGACGACCTGGAGTTCGCGGGCGGCAAGTTCACCGTGAAGGGCACCGACACGTCGACGTCGATCGGCGACATCGCGCTCGCGGTGTTCGCGGCGCACAACCTGCCCGACGGCGTCGAGCCTTCGCTCGACTCGGACGCGACGTTCGACCCGGAGAACTTCTCGTACCCGCACGGCACGCACCTCTGCGCGGCCGAAGTGGACACCGAGACGGGCCGGGTCACGCTGCGCTCCTACGTCTGCGTCGACGACGTCGGCGTCGCGGTGAACCCGCTGATCGTCGAGGGCCAGGTGCACGGCGGGCTCGCGCAGGGCATCGCGCAGGCCCTGTTCGAGGGCACCGTGCACGACGAGAGCGGCACGCTGACCACGGGCACGTTCGCCGACTACCTGCTGCCGTCGGCGGCCGACCTGCCGTCGTTCACCACGGACCGCACGGAGACGCCGTCGACGACCAACCCGCTGGGCGCCAAGGGCGTCGGCGAAGCGGGCACGATCGCGTCCACCCCGGCCGTGGTCAACGCGGTGATCGACGCCGTGCGCCACTTCGGCGTGAACGACATCGAGATGCCGTTGACGCCGATGCGGGTGTGGCACGCCATCCGGTACGGCACCACCGACGCCGGCGGGCCCGGCAACGAAGCCGGCGGCGGCCTCGGCTCGATCGACGCCACCGGAGGTGCCCAGTGATCCCGTCCTCGTTCGACTACGTCCGCCCGTCCACAGTGGACGAAGCGGTGCAGGCACTGGCGTCGGCCGGTGAGGACGCCAAGGTACTGGCCGGCGGGCAGAGCCTGCTGCCGGTGCTGCGGATGCGCCTGGCCACGCCGACCACGCTGATCGACCTCGGGCGCGTCCCGGAGCTGCGCGGCGTGCGCGAAGACGGCGACGTCCTGGCGATCGGCGCGATGACCACGCACTACGACGTCCAGCGCGACGCGCTGGTCGCCGAGCACGCGGCGTTGCTGAAAGCGGCGACGGACACGGTCGCCGACCCGCAGATCCGCCACCGCGGCACGCTGGGCGGCGCGATCGCGCACGCCGACCCGGCGGGCGACCTGCTCGCGCCGGTGGTGGCGCTGGAGGCCGAGCTGGTGCTGGCCGGCCCTTCGGGGCGTCGGACGGTGCCGGCCGCGGACTTCTTCCAGGACCTGTTCACCACCGCGCTGGCCCCGGACGAGCTGCTGGTCGAGGTCCGCGTGCCCAAGCACACGGGCTGGCGGGGGCACTACGAGAAGTTCAACCGGGTCGCTCAGGCGTGGTCGATGGTCGCCGTCGCGGTCACGGTTCGTACTGAGGCCGGCGTCATCGAGGAGGCCAGGGTCGCGCTGACGAACATGGGCTCGACACCGGTCCGCGCGACGGGCGTCGAAGCGGCCTTGGTCGGGGCGCGAGCCTCGGCGGACGCGATCCGCGAGGCGGCTTCGCACGCGGCGGAGGGCACGAACCCACCGGTCGACGGCAACGCCGACGTCGAATACCGCCGTCACCTGGCGACGGTCCTGACGGGTCGCGCGATCACGGCCGCGGCCGGCGCCTGAATCCGTGGCTGTCCGTGACCCGGCGTTTTCGCGCCGGGTCACGGCTCCCGGGTGCGACTAGGGTGGGTCACCAGGCACCCAGGTCTGGCAGAAAGGAGGTCGGCCCGTGCGGCTCGACCACGAATTCACCGTCCCGGCTCCGATCGGCGAGGTCTGGCAGGCGGTCGTCGACCCCGAGCGCGTCGCCCCGTGCATGCCCGGTGCCGCGCTGACCAAGGTCGAAGGCGACAAGTTCAGTGGGACGGTGAAGGTCAAGCTGGGCCCGATCTCGTTGCTGTACAAGGGAAACGGCGAGTTCCTGGAGAAGGACGACGCCGCGCACAAGGTCACCATCAAGGCTTCGGGCAAGGACTCTCGCGGAGCGGGCACGGCCGCCGCGACGGTGACCCTGACCTTGACCGAGACCGACGGCGGAACGCACGGAACCGTCGCGACAGACCTGTCCATCACGGGCAAGCCCGCCCAGTTCGGCCGCGGCTTGATCACCGAGGTGGGCGGCAAGATCCTCGACACCTTCGCGGGCTGCCTGTCGGGCAAGCTGGCCCCGGAGAAGACGGCCGAGCCGGTAGCGGAGAAGGCCGCCGCGCCGACGGCCGGGAAGCCGGCGGAGCCGGTCGCGAAGTCCGCTCCGGCCGCAGCCGCGAAGCCCGCACCGGCGGGGGAGAAGGCACCAGGAGAGGCTGCCCAGCCCGGGTCAGCTGCCCAGGCAGGACCGGCCGCTCAGTCCGGATCGGCAGCTCAGTCGGGACAGGCGGCGCAGTCAGGACCGGCCGCCCAATCGGGATTGGCGGCCCAGTCCGGGTCGGCAGCCCAGCCGGGACCGGCGGCGCAGTCGGGACTGGCGGCCCAGTCGGGCTCTGCCGCCCAGTCGGTATCGGCAGCGCAGTCCGGATCGGCGGCAAAGGCTGCGCCGGTTGCGAAGCCGGAGCCGGCGGTCAAGCCGGCGCCGACCACGGCGGAGATCAACACCGAACCCAAGCCGGCCGCCGAACGGCCCGCGTTGCACAGCGTCCCGGCCGTCCCGGAGACCGAGGCGATCGACCTCCTCGACTACGCGGGAGCCTCCGTGCTGAAGCGGCTGGCGCCGGTGGTGCTCGGCATCGCGGCGGTCGTCGGCTTGGTGGCGGTCATCCGCGCGCGGCGCAAGTGACCTCGCCCAGCCGTTAGAGCGCCCGGTGGAGTCGCGGGTTCGAAACCCGTCGCTCATCCCGGCCTGGCTGCGCCCTGAGCTGACTACCGCCTGAGCCGACTACCTGAGCCGACTGCGCCCAGGGTCGACTGAGTCATGTCTCCGCGCGAAGAAGCCTGCTCTGCTCAGCGCCGAACAGCCTGCGCTGAGAGCGCCTGCGCGCTGAGGGCGCCGGGGCGGGTTTCCGCGCTGGTGGTATCCCGGCCGTTTCCGACCTTGGGAGGCGCGGGTCGGAGTCCGGCCTGCTGTTCTCGCCGCGGATTCCTGCATCGGTGATCACCGGGGAAAGCTGTGAGCAGGTCAGACCCACTCTGAGCGGGTCCGCGGGCCGGTAGCTTCGCCGTAATTCGCCCGGACCGGCGACGCGGCTCGCCGGAACGGCTACGCTGGGCTACCTGGTCGGCCGAACTCGCGCAAGGGGTACGTCACGATGCCGGTCCGTCACCTCCGTGGTCGCGGCGCTTGAGAGCCGAGGCCGCCGTGCGACGGGAAGCTCTTTCCACCTGGACGGGGTGGCCCTCGCGGTGGGTCATGTGGACCGGGGCGAAGCGCCGCTGGATCACCTACGCCCTCTGCTGTGAGCTGGCCGCCGTCGCGACCACCGGGGCCGCGCTGGCCACCGGCTTCGGGGGACCGGTGCGGCCGGTCTGGTTTGCCGTGCTGGTCGCGCTCGGCGTCGCGCAGGCCGAGATGTCCCGCCGGATCGAACGGCTGCGCCGGTGGATGAGCGGGCAGACGCACATCAACGTGACCTCCGTCTGGTACCTCGCCGGCGTCGTTCTGCTCCCTCCTGCCTGGGTGGCGCTGCTGGCTGTCGTGCTCTACGCGCACTTGTGGGTGCGGGTCTGGCGCCACGTGCGCACGCGGCCCGCGCACCGGTTCGTCGCGAGTACCGCGTGGGCGATGCTCTCCTGCTTCGCCGCGTCGTCCGTGCTCACGTGGTCGGGGTTGCACGGGACGCCGGTGCAGACGCCGCGCGGGCTGGTCGCGCTCTGCTTGGCCGCCGTCGTGTTCGAGCTGGTGAACGTCGGGCTGGTCGCCGCCGGGATCTACCTCTACACGAGCCAGCGGTCGGCCGCGGACCTCGTCGGCACCTGGGAGGACAACGCGTTCGAGGTGGCGACGCTCTGCCTCGGCGGGCTCGCTGCGCTGGCCCTGGTCGAGCAGCCGGTGCTGGTCCTGTTCGTCATCGCGCCGCTGTTGTTGCTGCACCGCTACCTGCTGCTCAAGCAGCAGCTGCAGGTCGCCGCCGTCACCGACGAGAAGACCGGGCTGCTCAACACCGCGGGCTGGCACGAGTCGGCCGTCCGCGAGCACGCCCGCGCGTTGCGGCGCGGGGCCGTCGGCGAGTTCGCGGTGCTGATGATCGACCTCGACCACTTCAAGCGGATCAACGACACCTACGGCCACCTCACCGGCGACGACGTGCTGGCCGCGGTCGCGGTGGCGATCTCCGGCGCGGTGCGTCAGGGCGACACGGTCGGCCGGTTCGGTGGCGAGGAGTTCGTCGTGCTGCTGCCCGGCCTCGGCCGCGCCGACGTGCTGGGCATCGCCGAGCGGGTGCGGGTGGCGGTGGGGGAGCTGAACGTCGTGATCTCGACGGGAGGCGGGACGGTCCGGGTGAGTGGCCTTTCGGTGTCGATCGGGGTCGCGCGGTTCCCGGACACGGGGCCGGCGCTGGATGACGTGCTGCGCTCGGCGGACGCGGCGTTGTACCGGGCCAAGGACGCGGGGCGCAACCGCGTCGCCGTGTGACGGACGGCTACGACGGCGTTGTACCGGGCCGACGATGCGCGCCGCCACCGGGTCGCCATGTGATGCAGGGCGCGAAATACCCGGCGCGGCCAGCCGTTGAACACGACATGAGCAGCGCGGACCACAAAACGGACGTGGTGGTGGTCGGGGCCGGCCAAGCGGGACTGTCGGCGGCCTACCACCTGCGCCGAGCCGGGTTCGCGAACGGTTCCGGGTTCGTGGTGCTCGACCACGGCAAGCGGGCCGGGGGCGCCTGGCAGTACCGGTGGCCGTCGCTGGTGCTCGGGAAGGTGCACGGCATCCACGACCTGCCCGGCATGGCCTTCGGCACCCCGGACGTCACGCGGCCGGCCTCCGAAGTCGTCTCTGACTACTTCGCGCGCTTCGAGCGTGTGTACGACCTGCCTGTCATGCGCCCCGTCGACGTCCAGTCCGTGACGCGCGACGGGGACCGGCTCGTGGTGTCGAGTCCGGCCGAGTCGTGGGCGGCGCGCGCGGTGATCAGCGCCACCGGCACCTGGGACCGGCCGTTCTGGCCGCACTACCCGGGCCAGGAGACTTTCGCGGGCGAGCAGGTACACACGGCGGACTACACCGGGCCGGAAGCGTTCCGGGGCAAGCGGGTCGTGGTCGTCGGCGGTGGGGCGTCGGCGGTGCAGCTGCTGATGGAGTTCGCCCCGCTCGCGCGCGCGACGGCCTGGGTGACGCGGCGGCCGCCCGTGTGGCGGGATGAGCCCTTCAGCGAGGACTGGGGACGCACCGTCGTCGCGAAGGTCGACGAACGTGTGCGCGCCGGGTTGCCGCCGGAGAGCGTGGTCAGCGTGACGGACCTGGCCGTGACGCCGGAGGTGCGGGCCGCGCGGGCGGCGGGCATCCTCGAGCGTCGGCCGATGTTCGCCCGGATCGTGCCTTCGGGAGTCGAGTGGGTGGACGGCTCGCGCTTCGACGCGGACGTCATCCTCTGGGCGACAGGCTTCCGCGCGGCGATCGACCACCTCGCGCCGCTGCACATCCGCGAGGCGGGTGGCGGGATCCGGGTGGACGGGACGCGGGTCGTGCTCGAGCCGCGGTTGCAGCTGGTGGGGTACGGGCCCTCGGCCAGCACGGTCGGGGCGAACCGCGCCGGGCGGGCCGCCGTGGCGGAGATCCGGAAGCAGCTGCGCGCGGATTCTTGAGGCCATGGGTCTTCGGTGCGGGGTAACGGGAAACTCGTCGGTCGAGGTCATGGCCCTTACGTTACCGAACACGCGTGCGAAGATCATCGCTGAATCGAGTGAAACTCGGGTGCGGGACCGGCGTGCTATTTCTGTTGCTGTGTAAGAGAAATCGCTGTCGGCGGGCGCGAGAAGCCCCCGAATTCCAGGCTATCGGTGGGGACCGACAAAATCGGTACGGGAGTGGCTGGGGGAGTGCTTCCGCGGTGTGGTGGTGTGCGAGGAAGCCGCGGCGCGCGTGAGGTCGTGTCCCTTGCGGGATGAGGCGGATCGGCGGCGAAGTCCGGCCGGTGTCGGTCGGGTGGCGGTGGTCGAATCTGGTGCCGTGATGGCGAGCGAATTCGCTGAACGCAAGGGAATCGGCGCCAGTGTGTGAGCTGAACGAGTTGAGTGGGGATCGGTGGCACCGCGCTGCTGGTCGCCGGAGGGGTTGGTGCCCCGCGGCGCCCCGGTCGGGGCACGGCTTGGTGGTGGGGAAACGGCGCTCGAGTCCGGGCGGAGTGCGGGCGAAACTCGGGCAGTCCCAGGCGTCGGGGCAGTGTGCCGCTCAGTGAAGCATCATCTGACCTGCGGGAACCACACCAATCTCACCCTCTTGACCGATTCAAGGACGGGACAAGTCTTGTCAGCCGAAACCGAGGCTCGCTACAGTCTTCTTAGTTAGGAAAGTTTCTTAACTGTTCGAATAAAGCACACCTACGCCGCAGCCCAGCCCAGAGCAGACCCGCCACTGTCCGGCCCCTAGGAGCGCGACGTGTCCCCCTTCCGTCTTCGTCCACTCGCACGGCTGGCGCCGCCGATCGCCGTCGTCGTCCTGCTGCCTTCCGCGATCGCCGCCACCACCACTCAAGCCGATGTCCTTCTCTCCCAAGGGAAGCCCGTCGTGACGTCCACGACGGAAAGCTCGTCGCTCACCGGCGACAAGGCCGTCGACGGGAACACGCAGACCCGGTGGGCCAGCGCTGTCAGTGCCGATCCGCAGTGGCTGCGGGTCGATCTCGGGCAACCTTCCACCGTCCACCAGGTCAAGCTCACCTGGGAAGCCGCCTACGCCAAGAAGTACCGGCTCGAGGTCTCCGACGACGGTACGCAGTTCACCACCGTCGCGAGCGTCGACAACGGCGACGGCAAGACCGACGACCTCACCGGACTCCAGGCCCACGGCCGTTTCCTGCGCTTCGTCGGCGTCACGCGCGCCACCAAGTACGGCTACTCGCTCTGGGAACTCCAAGCCTACGGCACGCCCGACTCCGCCGGTGACACCCAAGCACCGAGCACCCCGGCCGGGCTCGCGTCCACGACCACGACGGCCACCAGCGTGGGCCTGACCTGGAATGCCGCGACCGACAACGTCGGGGTCGCCGGGTACGACGTCCTGCGTGACGGCCAGGCCGTCGCCACCAGCGCGACGCCGTCCTACACCGACACCGGGCTCTCGCCCGACACCGGCTACACCTACACCGTCCGCGCCCGGGACGCCGCGGGCAACGTCTCGCCGGCGAGCGCACCCGTCACCGTCAAGACCAAAGCGGGCAGTGCCAACGGCTTCGTCCTCGCCGCCGCCGGGGACATCGCCGAACGCTGCACCGCGAGCGACTCCGGTTGTGCGCACGTCAAGACCGCGAAACTCGTCGAGCAGATGGGCCCGGCCGCGGTGATCACCATGGGGGACAACCAGTACGACGACGCCCACCTCGCCGACTTCAAGGCCTACTACGACAAGACCTGGGGCAAGTTCAAGAACATCACCCACCCGATCCCGGGCAACCACGAGTCGTACGACGAGCCGAGGTTCAAGGGTTACGAGGACTACTTCGGCGCCATCGCGAAGCCCCAGGGTCAGCGCTACTACAGCTGGGAGATGGGCAACTGGCACTTCATCGCCTTGGACTCCAACGACTTCGTCACCCACGACGACTTCGCCGAGCCGCCGCAGATCACCTGGCTGAAGCAGGACCTCGCCAAGAACAAGAAGGGCTGCGTCGCCGCGTACTACCACCACCCGCGGTGGAGCTCCGGTGACCACGGTGACAACAAGGACAGCGTCGAGCTGTGGAACACCATGACGGCGAACAAGGTCGACCTCGTCCTCAACGGTCACGACCACGACTACGAACGGTTCGTGCCGCAGAACGCCGACGGCAAGGCCGACGCGAACGGTCCCGTCGAGATCGTCGGCGGTTCGGGCGGCGCGAACCTCTACGACCTGAGCCCGGCGCACGCGACGACCGCGAAGCTGCTGAAGACCTTCGGCGTCCTGAAGCTGTCCATGACGGACACGTCGTTCCAGACGCAGCTGATCGGCGTCGACGGCAAGGTCCTGGACAGCAGCCCGACCTACACCTGCCACTAGAAGGGAACCGGGCATGTACATCGCGGCAAGCCGTACCTCGGATCTCGCGGCCGGAACCGACCCGAAGCCGGCGCTGAAACGAGTGTCCGCCAACGTCGTGGCTCTCGGCATGGTCAGCCTGGTCACCGACGTCTCGTCGGAGATGGTCACCGCCGTCCTCCCGCTCTACCTGGTGCTCGGCCTCGGCCTGAACCCGCTGCAGTTCGGGCTGCTCGACGGCCTCTACGCCGGCGCCACGGCCCTCGTGCGGGTCCTCGGCGGGCACCTCGCGGACCGGTGGCGGCGGCTCAAGGCGGTCGCCGGGTTCGGGTACGGCTTGTCCGCGGTGTGCAAGCTCGGCCTGGTGGCGGCCGGTTCTTCGGTCCCCGCGATCGGCGTCGTCCTCGCCGCGGACCGCACCGGCAAGGGCGTGCGCACCGCCCCACGCGACGCGCTCATCTCGCTGAGCAGCGAACCCGGCACGCTCGGCCGGTCGTTCGGGGTGCACCGCGCGCTCGACACCGTCGGCGCGTTCCTCGGCCCGCTGGTCGCGATGGCCGTGCTCGCGCTGAGCCTCGGCAGCTACACGTCGGTGTTCTTCACCAGCTTCTGCATCGCCGCGATCGCCGTGCTGTTGCTGGCCTTGTTCGTCCGTGACCGGCCCGGCACAGTGGATCGCGCCGCCGTGTCGATGCGGGCCGCGGCGGGTCTGCTGCGCGACGCGGACTTCCGGCGCGTCACGCTCTGGGCCGCGCTGCTGGGCCTGGTGACCATCGGCGACTCGTTCGTCTACCTCGTGCTGCAACGGCGCTGGGACATCGCGGCGACGTACTTCCCGCTCCTGCCGCTGGGCACCGCCGGCGTCTACCTGCTCCTGGCCGTCCCGCTCGGCAAGCTGGCCGACCGGATCGGGCGATGGCCGGTGTTCCTCGGCGGGCACGTCGCGCTGGGCCTGGCACTGGTCCTGCTCTGCGGGCCGGCCGCGCTGCTCTTCGCCGTGGTCGCGCTCGGCCTGCACGGTGTGTTCTACGCGGCCACCGACGGCGTCCTGATGGCCGCGGCCGGCCCGCTCATCCCGCGGGACCTGCGGGCGACCGGGCTGGCCGTCGTGCAGACCGGGCAGGCCGGGGCGCGGATGCTCTCGTCCGTCCTCTTCGGACTCGCCTGGACGTTCTGGGATCTGCGCCCGGCGGTGCTCGTCGCCGCGGGCTGCCTGGTGGCTGTCGTCCTCGCCGCCGCGGTCGCGAAGCCGGTGCGGCCGTGAAGAAACTCCTCATCGCACTGGTCGGCACCGCGCTACTGATCACCGCGGCCGTCACCTACACCGTCAACGCCCGCCCCGGCGCCGCCGAGGCGAGACCGGCCGCGCAGCTCACGCTCGGCCCCGGTCAGCTGCTGTTCCGGCAGGTGTCGACCGGCCGCGTCGCCGCCGTCCCACTGGCCGATCCGGGAGCGAAACCGCAGGTCAGTGGCCTGAAGTGTGACCGGTTCGCGGTGGCCGGCCCCGCCGCCGTGTGCCTGGCCGTGCGGCCCGGGACGCTCCCGCCGGTGACCGACGTCCTGGTCCTCGACGACCACCTCGCCGTCCGGCACTCCGAAGCCGTGGCCGGTACACCGAGCCGCGCGCGGGTGTCGCCGGACGGCAAGCGCGTCGACTGGACGGTCTTCGTCACCGGCGACTCCTACGCGGCCACCGGCTTCTCGACCCGGGCCGGCGTCTACGAAGTCGACACCGGACGGCTGGTCAAGACGATCGAGGAACTGCCCGTCTTCGCTGACGGGCAGCGCTACTTCGCCGCCGACGTCAACTACTGGGGCGTCACCTTCGCCCAGGACGGCAACCGCTTCTACGCGACGCTCGGCAGCAAGGGGAAGACCTACCTCGTCGAAGCCGACTACGCGCGCTTCCGCGGCAAGACCCTGCGCGAGAACGTCGAATGCCCGTCGCTGTCCCCGGACGGCACCCGGGTCGCGTTCAAGAAGAAGGTCGGCGACGGCGGCTGGCGGTTGTCCGTGCTCGACCTCAAGACGCTGAAGGAGACTGAACTCGCCGAGCCGCGCAGCGTCGACGACCAGGCGCTCTGGCTGGGTGACCGGGTCCTCTACGGGCTGGACGACGCCGTCTGGGCGGTCCCGGCGGACGGCTCGGGCCAGCCGGAAAAGCTGGCCGGGGACGCCGCTTCGCCCGCTGTCACGGGGTGACGCCGACCGCCGCGAACAGCGTCCGCACGCAGAGGTCGCGCAGCTCCTCCTGAGTGACCTTCGGCTGGTCGAGCCAGTCGAGGATGACCGTCGCGACGAACGTCAGCCAGCCGCGGACGGCCAGGCGGGTGGTCTCGGTGATCGGCGTCAGCAGGCTGAGCGCGTCCAGGATGCGCGACGCGTTCGCGGCCATCCCGGCTTCGCGGATCTCCCGGATCTCGCCGTCGGCGCCGCCGGTGGCGCGGTGCACGATCCGGTAGCCGTCCGGGTGCGTGCGCGCGAACTCGAGGTAGACGTCGAGCCCGGCCCGCAGCTGCTCGGTCACCGGCAGCGCCGGGTCGGGCTCGCTCATCTCCAGCAGCTGGTCGCGCTGGCCGCGGACGATCTCGGCGAAGAAGTCCTTCTTGGTCGGGAAGTAGTGGTACAGGAGGCCGCGGGAGACCTGCGCGATCTCGGCGACCTCCTCGATCCAGACCTCGTCGTACGGCCGCTTCGCGAACAACCCGGCCCCGATCGTCAGGAGCTGCTCGCGCCGCTGTTCGGTGCTCAGCCTCGTCCGCATCCCCCGAGCTTACTTGACACGGGTTCAGTAGCGGGGGATCGTGACGTTATTGGATTCGGATTCAATAGGGGGACGTCGTGGACACCACCGGCATTCCGCACCGGCCGGGCCGCCTGCCGGTGATCGGCGACCTGATCGGGGCCAACCCGCGCACGCCGCTGCAGGACACCCTGCGGATCGGCCGGAAGATCGGGCCGGTCTTCACGCGCAAGGTCTTCGGCTTCGAGATCGTCTTCGTCGGCGGCGTCGACCTGGTCACCGAGCTGAACGACGAGACGAAGTTCGGCAAGCACGTCGGCATGGGCATCGAGAACCTGCGCGCGGTCGCCGGCGACGGCCTGTTCACCGCCCACACCCACGAGCCGAACTGGCGGCTGGCGCACGACATCCTGCAGCCGGCCTTCTCCGCCGAGGCGATGCGCCGCTACCACCCCGTCATGCTGGACGTCGCCCGTGAGCTCGTCGCGCGCTGGGACGCCGCGACCGGGCCGGTCGACGTCGCCGCCGACATGACCCGGCTGACGCTGGAGACGATCGGCCTCGCCGGGTTCGGCTACCGCTTCGGCTCGTTCGAGCGCGCCGAACCGCACCCGTTCGTCACGGCGATGCTGCGTTCGCTGCGGTTCGCGCAGCTGCAGAACGTCAAGCTGCCGTTCGTCCGGCGCGCGTTCGCCGGGACGGCCGAGCAGAACCAGGCCGACATCGCCGTGATGACCGATCTCGTCGACGAGGTCATCGAAGGGCGTCGGACCAGCGGTGAAGAGAGCCGGGATCTGCTCGGGTTGATGCTGGCCGAAGGGCACCCGATGACCGGCGAACGCCTGGACCCGATCAACATCCGCAACCAAGCGATCACGTTCGTCGTCGCCGGCCACGAAACGACGTCGGGCGCGCTCTCGTTCGCGTTGTACTACCTGACGCGTCATCCCGAGCTGCTGGAGAAGGCCCGCGCCGAGGTCGACGCCGTCTGGGGTGACCGCGAGCCCGCCTTCGGAGACGTCGCGAAGCTGCGTTACGTGCGACGCGCGCTCGACGAGGCGATGCGGCTCTGGCCGACCGCGCCGGGCTACTCGCGCGAAGCCCGCGAAGACGTCGTCCTCGGCGGGAAGTACCGGTTGCGCAAGGGTGACTGGGTGATCGTGCCGCTGCCGCTGGTGCACCGCGACCCGGCGGCCTGGGGCCCGGATCCCGAGGCGTTCGACCCGGACCGCTTCGAACCCGCGGCCGTGAAGAAGCGGCCGGCGCAGGCGTACAAGCCGTTCGGGACGGGCGAGCGCGCCTGCATCGGCCGCCAGTTCGCGCTGCACGAAGCCGTCCTGGCCCTCGGCATGGTGCTGCAGCGCTACGACTTCGAGGCCGACCCGGCGTACGAGCTCAAGATCGTGGAATCCTTGACGCTCAAGCCGAGCGGGTTCACCCTGCGGCCCCGGGTGCGGGATCGAGCGACCGCGACGGCGTGAGCTTCGTCCCGGCTCAGGACCGCAGGTAGCGCACCTGCGTGCCCTTGGACCGCTCGAACTCGTCCCGTCCGGCGAGGTGCTCGGGCACGCCGACCTCCCACCAGGCCCCGGCTTCGGTCCACGTCGACGGCTGGGTCTTGACGACCACGACCGCCGGGCGCTTCTCGGCCACCGCGGCCTCGCGGGCCTGGGCGTACGCCGAGCGGACGTCGTCCACTGTGGACGCCGTGAACACCGAGCAGCCCAACGACTCCGCGTGGCGCGCGAAGTCGACGCGCGGGGGTGAGGCGTGTGAAGTCGTGCAGTCGGCGTAGAAGTTGTTGAACGGCTTCCCGCCCTGACCCTGCTGGAGCCGCGCGATCACCGCGTAACCGTCGTTGTCGCACACCACGGCGACGAACGGGTGCCCGGCGAACGCGGCCGAGAACAGCTCCGAGTTCAGCATCAGGTACGAGCCGTCGCCCAGCAACGTCGTGACCAGGCCGTCGTGGGCGATCGCCGCGCCCCAGGCGCCGGACAGCTCGTAGCCCATGCACGAGAAGCCGTACTCGACGTCCATCGACACCGAGCCGGACCCGCGCCAGCCGCCGATCAGCTCGCCCGGCATCCCGCCCGACGCCGTCATGACGTAGTCGTCCGCCGCGGACAGGTCGTTCACCACCCCGACGACCTGGGCGTACGACGGGACCTCCGACGCCGCCGACCGCAGCGAGTCGATGTGCGCGTCCCACTTCGCGCGCTCGGTCGCCGCTCGCGACGTCCACGACGGGTCGACCCGCCAGCTCTCCAGCTGCGCGCCGAGGTCGGCCAGGCCCGCGTCCGCGTCGCCGACCACCGACAGCGCGCCGTGCTTGACCGCGTCGAACCTCGCCGCGTTCAGCGTGACCAGCCGGACGTCGGGGGAGAAGACCGTCCAGGACGCCGTCGTGAAGTCCTGCAGCCGGGTGCCGACGGCCAGGACGACGTCCGCCTCGGCCGCGACGACGTTCGCCGACGTCGAGCCGGTGATCCCGAGCGGTCCCGCGTTGAGGGCGTGCGTGTGCGGCACCAGCGTGCGGCCCGCGGTGGTCTCGGTGACGGGAATGCCGTGCCGCTCGGCGAAGTCCAGCGCGCGCCGCCCGGCGCCGGAGTACCGGACGCCGCCGCCGAGCACCAGCAGCGGCCGCTTGGACGCGCGCAGCACCCCCGCGGCCTCGGTGACGGCCCGGCGGTCCGGGCGCGGGCGCAGCGGCCGGTGGGTGACCGGCTCGAACAGCGCCTCCGGGAAGTCGTACATCTCCGCCTGGACGTCCTGCGGCAGCGCCAGGACGACCGGGCCGGCGTCGGCCGGATCCGTGAGCACCCGCGCGACCTGCGGCAACGCCGAGAGCAGCTGCTCGGGCCGGGTGATGCGGTCGAAGTAGCGGCTGACCGCGCGGAAGGCGTCGTTGACCGTCGCCGTGCCGTCGCCGAAGGGCTCGATCTGCTGCAGCACCGGGTCCGGCGCGCGGCTGGTGAACGTGTCGCCCGGCAGCAGCAGGACCGGCAGCCGGTTCGCGTGCGCGACCCCGGCGGCGGTGACCATGTTCAGCGCGCCCGGCCCGATCGACGACGTCACGACGCCGACCTGCCGCCGGTGCGTCGCCTTCGCGTAGCCGACCGCGGCGAGCGCCATGCCCTGCTCGGTGTGCCCTCGCCAGACCGGGATCTCGCCGCGGTGCTCCTCCAGCGCGGTGCCGAGCCCGAGGACGTTGCCGTGCCCGAAGATCGCGAACACCCCCGGGAACAGCGGCACCTCACGGCCGTCGAGGGTTTCCGAACGCTGCGCGAGGATCCACTTGACCAGCGCCTGAGCCGTCGTCAGCTTCACCGGACCCGCCCTTCGTGGTCGGTCACCGGACAGCGCGGGTCGAGGTCCTCGGGCTTCCACGTGTCACGGATCCAGCTGTGCGCCGGATCGTCGCAGAACGCCATCGAGCGCTCGTCCGCCGGCCCGGCGAGGACGTTCAGGTAGTACATCGGGTAGCCGGGTGCCGCGACGCACGGGCCGTGGTAACCGCGCGGGATCAGGAAGACGTCGCCGTCGCGGACCGCGACGTCTTCGTCCAGCTCACCGTCCGCGGTGTACGTCCGGTGCAGGCCGAAGCCCTCGCGTGACGGTGTCACGCCGTCCCGGCCCGCGACCCGGAAGTAGTAGATCTCTTCGTTGACGACCTCGCACTCGGACGCCTCGTCGTGCTTGTGCGGCGGGTACGACGACCAGTTGCCGCCCGGCGTGATCAGCTCGCACGCGTTGAGCTTGTCCGCGTGGTCCCACACCCCGGGCACGCCGAAGTTGGTCACCTGCCGCGTCGCCTGGCCGCTGCCGCGGACCTCGACCGGGACGTCTTCAGCGGGGCCGTAGCGAGGGGAGAGCCGGCGGGTGCAGCGGGCCATCGGCAGGGCCACCACCGCGCCCGTGGCCGACGTCAGCTCGACCTCGGCGTCGCGGGGGACGTAGGCGAAGTCCGTGACGCGGCTGAACACCGAGTCACGGCCTTCCAGCTCGAACTCCTCGTCGTCGACGCGGACCGTGAGCGAGCCGGACAGCGGCAGCACGAACGCCTCGAACTCGCCGGTCTCGATCGTGCGGGGAAGCCGACGGCCGATCTTGAGCACCTGCAACCCGGTGTACGCCCAGCCCGCCGCTTCCGGCGTCAGCACGATCGGGTCGGAGTCCTCGGACAGTGTCCCGTGTGGACGGTGCAACGCGCTCACTTCGCGGCCTCCAGAACCTTCGCGGCGGCATCGACGGCCGAGCCGACGTCGCCGCCGGGCGGGTAGAGCAGGGTACGGCCGACGACCAGGCCGCGGACGACGTCGTGGCGCAGCGTCCGGCCCCACGACGCCAGGTCGCCGGCCGGATCGCCCGACGGCACGCCGCCGAGGATGACGACCGGGAGCGTCGTCGCGCCGAGGACCTCGGGCGAGTCGGTGGACGGCAGCTTCAGCCAGGTGTGCGCCGACGTCGTCCCGATGCCGGACGCGACCGTCACCGCTCGGGCCAGCGACGCGGGATCCTTCTGCAGCATCAGTTTCCCGCCTTCACGGGTGTAGGGCAGCGGCTCGACCATCGCCATCAGCCCGTACGCGGCCAGCTCGGTGACGGCGGTCGCGCACGCCTGCAGCGTCGGGATCGTGCCCGGGTCGGAGTCGACCAGCCGCAGCAGCATCTTGCCGCCGTCGAGGCCGCAGTCGATCAGGCTCGCGGCGTCGTAACCGGTGAACCGGTCGTCGATCTCCCAGTCCGCGCCGGCCAGGCCGCCGCGGTTCATCGAGCCGATCACGACCTTGTCGTGCAGCGCGCCGAGCAGCAGCAGCTCCTCGACGACGTCCGGGGTGCCGAGCAGCCCGTCGACCGCCGGGTTCGCCAGCGCGACGAGCAGCCGGTCCAGCAGCGTCCGCCGGTCGGCCATGGCGAGGGGGTCCTCGCCGACGCCGAGCGCGCCACGGGCCGGGTGGTCGGCCGCGACCAGGAACAGCGTCCCGGAGTCGGACAGCAGCTTCGAACGCCGTTTGCGCGTCGCGTACGCCTGGCGGACCGCGCCCGGGTTCGTGGCCCGGGTGTGCAGCAACTCGCGCCAGCGGTCGTCCGTCAGCAAGGTCGTCACAGCAGCTCCTCGATCTCGGCGGCGGTCGGCATCGCGTCGGCGCACGCCAGCCGGGACGCGACCAGCGCGCCCGCCGCGTTCGCGTACTCGGCGATCCGCACCGGGTCCCAGCCGGACAGCAGCCCGTGGATCAGGGCGCCGCCGAAGCCGTCACCCGCGCCGAGGCCGCAGACGACGTCGATGCGCTGCGGCGGGACGGTCCAGCGGCCGTCCGGGGTGGCCACCAGCACGCCGTCCGCGCCCTTCTTGATCACCGCGAGCCGCAGCCCGCGTTCCAGCATCCGGTCCGCCGCTTCGTCCGGGTCCGCGGTGCCGACGGCGACCTCCACCTCGGTCCGGTTGCCGACCGCGACCGTGACGTGGTCCAGCATCGAGCCGATTTCCTCGCGGGCCTGCTCCACCGACGTCCAGAACATCGGCCGGTAGTCCAGGTCCAGCACGGTGTGCTCGCGGCGGCCCCGGGTTTCGAGGATCTTCCGCTGGGTCGCTCGCGCCGGTTCGACCGAGACGCCCGTGCCGGTCACCCACAGCAGCGGCACCGACTCCACGACGTCCCACGGCACGTCCGCCTCGGTGAGCGTGAGGTCGGGCGCGACGGGGGAGCGGTAGAACAGCAGCGGCGGGTCCGCGGGCGGGTTCAGCTCGCAGAACACCACCGGCGTCAGCAGGTCCGGCGAAGTGCCCACATAGGACGGTGAGACGCCGAAGCCGCTCAGGGCCTGCCGGACGTAGTCGCCGAAGCCGTCCGGGCCGACCTTGGTCAGCACCGCGGCCGACCGGCCCAGCCGCGCGGCGGCGACCGCGACGTTGGTCGCGGTCCCGCCGAGCGACTTGGCGAAGGTGCTGACGCCGGCCAGGGGGACGCCGCTCTGCTCGGGGTAGAGGTCGACGCCCACCCGGCCGATCGTCAACGCTTCGAGACTCACGCCTTCTCCACCTGCCGCAGTTCGTGTTCGAGCGCTTCCAGTTCCGCACCGCCCGCCATCTGCCGGGTCAGCTCGTTGATGTCGATGTCCTTCTTCTCGTACGAACCGAGCGGCGCACCCCGCTTGAGCAGCAGGAACCGGTCCGCGACCGGGAACGCGTGGTGCGGGTTGTGCGTGATCAGCACGACGCCGAGCCCGCGGTCGCGCGCCTGGGCGACATACTTGAGCACCACGCCGGCCTGCTTGACACCCAGGGCCGCCGTCGGCTCGTCGAGGATCAGCACCTTCGCGCCGAAGTAGACCGCTCGCGCGATCGCGACGCACTGGCGCTCACCGCCGGAGAGCGTGCCGACCGGCTGCTCGACGTCCCGCAGGTCGATGCCCATGTCGGACAGCGCCTGCTTGGTCGTCTCGCGGCCCTTCTTGCGGTCCAGTGCCTTGAACGGGCCGAACCCGACCGTCGGCTCCGAGCCGAGGAAGAAGTTCCGCCAGACGCTCATCAGCGGCACCACCGCGAGGTCCTGGTACACGGTCGCGATGCCGTGGTCCAGCGCCTCGCGCGGCGAAGCGAACTTCACCGGCGTGTCCTCGACCAGGAACTCGCCGCGGTCGTGCTGGTGCACCCCGGCCAGGATCTTGATCAGCGTGGACTTCCCGGCGCCGTTGTCGCCGAGCACACAGGTGACCTCGCCCGCGTTGACCACAGTGGACACATCGCGCAAGGCGATGACGCTGCCGTAGGTCTTGCCGATGTCGCGTACCTCGAGAAGAGGACTCATCGCCGCACCCTTTCCGCGCGCCGCCGGAAGGCGTTGTTGACCAGGACCGCGGCCAGCAGCATGATCCCGAGGAACAGCATGAACCAGTCGCTGTTCCACTGGGCGAACACGATGCCCTGGCGGGCCATGCCGAAGATCAGCGCGCCGATCGCCGCGCCCACGGCCGAGCCGAAGCCGCCGGTGAGCAGGCAGCCGCCGATCACCGCGGCGATGATGAACTGGAACTCCAGCCCGATGCCCTGGTTGGCCTGCACGCTGGCGAAGCGCAGGATGTTGATCGAGCCGACCAGCCACGCGCCGGCGGCGGTGCCCATGAACAGCAGGATCTTCGTGCGCACCACCGGCACGCCGACCGAGCGGGCCGACACCTGCGACCCGCCGACCGCGAAGATCCAGTTGCCGAACCGGGTCCGCAGCAGCAGCCACGCGGCGATCGCCGTCACCACGATCCACCACACGATCGACGACTGGAACTCCGTGCCGCCGATGTCGAACGTCGACGCGAACAACCCGCCGGCCGACTCGTACCCGCTGGCCGAGCGCATCCCCGACACCTGGACGGTGTCGGTGACCAGCCGCGTCACGCCGAGGTTCAGCCCCTGCAGGGCCAGGAACGACCCCAGCGTGACGATGAAGCTGGGCAGGCCGGTCTTCATGACCAGCCACCCGTTGAACGCGCCGACGCCGAGCGCGAACACCAGCGAGACCAGCAGCGCGAGCCAGACGTTCCAGCCCGCCTGCGTCGCCAGGATCGCGGTGACCAGCGACGTCGACGCCGTCATCACGCCCGCCGACAGGTCGAACTCGCCGCCGACCATGAGCAGCGCGACCACCACGGCCATGATGCCCAGCGTCGACGAGTCGTCGAGCCAGGTCGCCACGCCGAGCGGGCTGAGGAACTGGCCGGTGACGACCGAGAAGAAGACGAACACCAGGACGGCGCCCAGCAGCGCCCCGATCTCCGGCCGGACGACCAGCCGGTCGGTCAAGCTCTTCTTGGCTATTCGTTCGTCCGGTTCTGCCTGGATCGCTGCGGTCATTTCACTCCCCTTAGCGGGTGCCGCGCTGCGCGTACGGGGCCACGGTGTCGATGTTGGTCTTGTCGACGAAGCCCGGACCGGTCTGCACCGGGTGGCCACCACCGATGGTGTTGCCGTTCTCCTTGTAGAGCTTGAGGAACACGATGGGCAGGTAGCCCTGCTCGTACTGCTGCTGGTCGACGGCGAAGAGGATGGTGCCCGCCTTGATGGCGGCCACGACGTCGGCGTTCAGGTCGAACGTCGCCACCTGCGCCTTCGAGCTCGCTTCCTTCGCCGCGTCCACGGCGCGGGCCGCGACCTGCGAGTTCAGCGCCAGGACCGCGTCGATCGACGGGTCGGCCTGCAGCGCGCCGCGGATCCGCGCCTGCGCGTCGGTCGGGTTGGAGATGTCGACCTGCAGCGTCGAGACGGTGCCGAAGGTCTGCTTCGCGCCGTCACAGCGCTGGTTCTGGCCGATGTTGCCGGCCTCGTGGATCACGCAGAGCAGCTTCGTCTTGCCGGCCGCCTTGAGCCGCTGCCCGGCGCCCTGGCCGGCGAGGCCTTCGCTCTGCCCGACGTGCGCGATCGCGCCGAACGCGGCGCTCTGGTCCTCGCCCGAGTTGATCGTGACGACCGGGATGCCGGCCTTGACGGCGTTCTGGATCGACGTCTGCAGCGCCTGCGGGTTCGCCATCGACACGACCAGGCCGCCGACCTTCTGCGCGACGGCGTTGTCGATCAGCTTGGCCTGGTTGCCGGGGTCGCCGTCGGAGTAGTAGTCGACGCCGACGTTGAGGTCCTTGCCGGCCTGCTCGGCGCCGTTCTTGACGACGTTCCAGAACGCGTCACCGGCGCTGCCGTGGGTGACCACGGCGACCTTGAGCGGGCCGCTCGAACTCGGCGGCGCCGCGGCGGACGAATTGGCGCCGGAGCTGCTGGTCGAGTTGTCGGCGCTGGGGCCGCTGCAGGCGGCGAGCACCAGGCCGGTGGCGGCGACGGCCGCCACCACGGCGAAGCTTCTCTTGAACGAAAACACAGTCACTCCTTTGGGACCAGTTAGAGGGCTTGCACGATCTTCGCGAGTTCCGTGAGGCTGCGCTCGGTGTCGCGGCGAGGCACGTCGTCGGGGCTCGCCTCGCCGAGGGCGGTGTCCTGTTCGAGGACGTACCAGCCGTCGTAACCCGCCGCCTGGACGGAGCGCACCATCGACGCCACGTCCACGTCCCCCTCGCCGAGCGGGACGTAGAGGCCCCGCCCGACCGCTTCGGTGTAGCCGAGCCGCCCCGCGCGCACCTCGGCGGCCAGGTCCCCCTTGACGTCCTTCAGATGCACGTGCGCCACCCGCTCGGGAAACCGCTTCGCCAGCTCGACCGGATCGGTCCCGCCGATCATCAGGTGTCCGGTGTCGAGGCACAACCCCAGATCGGAGTCGCGCAGGAACCGCTCGACCTCGGCCTGCTGCTCCACGTGCGTCCCGATGTGCGGGTGCAGCACGGTGCGCAGGCCGTGACCACCGGCGATGTCCCGGATCTTGCCCGCGGTCTCGACGAGTGTCGCCCATTCGGTGTCGGTGAGCCGCGGACGTTCGTCGTAGCCGTCGAGCCCGGTCGCGGCGGCGAGCACGAGGACGTCGCCCCCGCACGCGGCGAACAGCGCGGCGGACTCCTCGGCCTCGGCGAGCGCCTTTTCCCGGTCGGCGTGCAGCACGACGGCGAGGAACCCGCCCACGAGCGTCAGGTCGTGCTCCCCGAGCAGCGCGCGCAGCTCGGCCGGGTCGCGGGGGAGGTACCCGGGCGGGCCCAGCTCCGTCGCCTGGACGCCGAGTTCCGCCATCTCGCGCAGCACGGTCGGCGCGTCCAGCACGCGGCCCCAGCCCGGGACTTCGCAGACGCCCCAGGAGATCGGGGCGGCGGCGACGCGGATCGTCGCTGACACAGAGGGCCTCCGTTGGTCCGTTGGAGCGCTCTATTGATTAGAGCGCTCTAATCTTGTAGCGTCCGTCACAGCAAAGTCAAGGGCTTGTTTCCGGCCCGTAACCCACAGGCGGGGAGGTGCGGCGATGGTGCGTCCGACCATGGAGGACGTGGCCGCGCGAGCGGGGGTTTCCCGCGCACTGGTCTCCCTGGTGATGAGGAATTCACCGAAGGTCTCCGACGCGCGGCGCACCGCCGTCCTGCGCGCGGCCGAGGAACTCGGGTACCAGCCGCACATCATGGCGCGGTCGCTGGCCAGCCGGACCTCGACGGTGCTCGGCGTGATGGTGAACGACCTGCGCAACGCGTTCTTCGCCGACATCGTCGAAGAGCTGGACAGCGCCGCGCAGGCGGCGGGCTTCGACCTCATCCTCAACACGGGCGGCCGCAGTCCCACGCGCGAGTGGAACGCCCTGCACAACCTGCTTTCCTTCCGGCCGGCGGGCATCGTCCTGCTGTCGCCGGTCGTGCCGGCCTCGGCGATCCAGGTCGCGGCCAAGCAGTGCCCGGTCGTGCTGGTCTCGCGCACCGCCCGCGCATCCACAGTGGACACGGTGAACGACGACGGCGAGGCGGGCTCCGCGCTGGCCGTCGGCCACCTGGTCGGCCTGGGGCACCGGCGCATCGCCCACCTCGACGGCGGTGGCGCGGCCGGGGCGGCGCAGCGGCGGCGCGGGTTCGAGGCCGCCATGCGGGGGCACGGGCTCGAGCCGATCGTCGTGCGCAGCGAACACACCGACATCGGCGGCGAGAACGCCGTGCGGGAGCTGCTCGCCGCGTACGCGCGCCCGGAACTGCCGACGGGGCTGGTCGCCGGCAACGACTTCAACGCCGTGGGGGCGATTTCGGCCCTCGAGGAAGCCGGGCTGCGCGTGCCGGAGGACGTGTCGGTCGTCGGCTACGACAACACGTCGCTCGCCGCGTTGCGCCACCTCTCCCTGACCACGGTGGACCAGCCGCGCAAGGACATGGCGCGGCTGGCCTTCGAAGCCCTGCTCGAACGCGTGCGCGGGGAGCGCACCGAGCCGGTCCGGCACCTGCTGCACCCGTCCCTGGTGGTCCGGTCGACCACCGCACACGCATAGGAGACTCCGTGTCCGAACTCGTCCAGCACTGGATCGACGGCGCCCGCACGGCCGGGGTGTCGTCCCGCCGCGGCGACGTCTACCAGCCCGCGACCGGGGAGGTGGCCCGGCAGGTCGTCCTGGCGGGACAGTCCGATGTGGACACGGCGGTGGCATCGGCGGTCAAGGCGTCGCTCGACTGGTCGGACAGCTCGCTGTCCGCCCGCACCCGCATCCTGTTCAAGTTCCGCGAGCTGGTCGACGCGCACCGCGACGAGCTGGCCGCGCTGATCACCGCCGAGCACGGCAAGGTTCTGTCGGACGCCGCGGGCGAGGTGCAGCGCGGCCTGGAGGTCGTCGAGTTCGCCTGCGGCATCGCCCAGGTGCTCAAGGGCGAGCACTCCGACCAGGTCTCCCGCGGCATCGACGCGTACTCGCTGCGCCAGCCGCTCGGCGTCGTCGCCGGCATCACGCCGTTCAACTTCCCGGTGATGGTGCCGATGTGGATGTTCCCGATCGCCATCGCCTGCGGCAACACGTTCGTGCTCAAGCCGTCCGACCGCGACCCGTCGGCGTCGGTCCGCCTCGCCGAGCTGTTCGCCGAGGCGGGATTGCCGCCGGGCGTGCTCAACGTCGTCCAGGGCGACGCCGAGGCCGTCGACGCGCTGCTCGTGCACCCCGACATCGCCGGGGTGTCGTTCGTCGGCTCGACGCCGATCGCGCGGCACGTCTACGAGACCGGGACGGCCGCGGGCAAGCGAGTCCAGGCGCTCGGCGGCGCGAAGAACCACATGATCGTGCTGCCGGACGCGGATCTCGACGGCGCGGCCGACGCCGCTGTGTCCGCGGGCTACGGCAGCGCGGGGGAGCGGTGCATGGCGATCTCGGTCGTGGTGGCGGTCGGCGACCGCGGTGACGACCTGGTCGCCGCGATCGCGTCCCGGACCCGTGAGCTGAAGACCGGACCGGGTACCGACGAGACCTCGCAGATGGGCCCGGTCGTCACCGGCGCCGCGCGCGACCGGATCGTGTCCTATGTGGATGCGGGGGAGACGGCGGGCGCGTCCCTGGTCGTCGACGGCCGGACCTTCGCGGGGCCCGGCGCCGGGTTCTGGGTCGGGCCGACGCTGTTCGACCACGTCACCACCGACATGTCGGTCTACACCGACGAGATCTTCGGCCCGGTGCTGGTGGTCGTGCGCGCGGGCACCTTCGAGGAGGCGCTCGCGCTGGTGAACGCCAACCCGTACGGCAACGGCACGGCGATCTTCACCACCGACGGCCTGGCCGCGCGCGAGTTCGAGCGGCGGGTGCAGGTGGGCATGGTCGGCATCAACGTCCCGATCCCGGTCCCGATGGCCTACTACTCCTTCGGTGGCTGGAAGGACTCGCTGTTCGGCGACACGCACGTCCACGGCGCCGAGGGCGTCCGGTTCTACACGCGGGCGAAGGCCGTGACGTCGCGCTGGCCGCGTCAAGCGCAGGGCGTCGACCTGGGCTTTCCGACGCACCGCTGAGTTTTCCGACTTTCGCACACAGGAGGGTTCACGACGATGAGGCTGGGACTGGCGGGCACCGGGCGGATCGGCACCGCGCACGCGGAGACGCTCAAGGGGTTCGACGAGGTCGAGTCGGTCCTGGTGGCCGACGTCGACACCGCGCGCGCCCAGGCCGCGGGGGCGAAGCTGGGAGTGGAGGTCGCGGCGAGCATCGAGGGGCTGTTCGCCGCGGGCCTCGACGGGCTGGTCGTCACCGCGGCCACCGACGCCCACCCGGGGCTGATCATCGCGGCCGTCGACGCGGGCCTGCCGGTGTTCTGCGAGAAGCCGGTCGCGGCCGACATCCCGGGCACCCTGGCGGTGATCGACCGGATCGGCGCGTCCGACGTCCCGGTCCAGATCGGCTTCCAGCGCCGGTTCGACGCGGGCTACGCGGCGGCCCGGGCGGCGGTCGCGTCGGGTGAGCTGGGCTGGCTGCACACGTTGCGCGCGACGACGTTCGACCCGGCGCCCCCGCCGGCGGAGTACGTGGCGCACTCGGGCGGGCTGTTCCGCGACTGCGGCGTCCACGACTTCGACATCATCCGCTGGGTGAGCGGCCGCGAGATCGAGGAGGTCTACGCGATCGGCGCCAACCGCGGCGAGCGGTTCTTCGCCGACGCGGGCGACGTCGACACGGCGGCGGCCACCCTGACCCTGGACGATGGGTCCCTGGCGACGGTGTCCCTGACCCGCTACAACGGCGCGGGCTACGACGTCCGCCTGGAGGCGCTCGGTTCGGTCTCCGGCGTGGTCGTCGGCCTGGACGACCGGGCGCCGCTGCGCTCGGTCGAGCCGGGGGTCCCGCCGCTGCCGGGCCCGGCGTACCCGGGCTTCATGGAACGCTTCCGCCCCGCGTACACAACCGAACTGCGCGCGTTCCTCGACGTCGTCGCCGGCCGTGCGCCATCGCCGTGCGTCGCGGCCGACGCGCTCGAAGCGTTCTACATCGCCGAAGCGTGCGAAGTCTCGCGCCGCGAGCGCCGCCCGGTGAAGCTGACGGAGGTCCGCCGCTGACGTTGTGATGGAGGAGCCGACACGCGTGATTGCAAAGCCGACACGCGTGATTGGGGGGACGACACGCCGCGAGCTGGTCGTGTCGTCGCTTCAATCACGCGAGTTGACCTCTCAATCACGCGTGCCGGCCTTCTGATCACGGGCGGAGGAGCTTGCGGACTGTGCGTTCCACCAGGTCGGCGGCCTTCGGCGGGGGAGTGCGGCCGGTCGAGAGGTAGCGATGGACGATCGCGCGCGGGATCTCGACCAAGGCCAGCACGACGTCCTCGTCGGTGCAGCCGGTGAGCGGGGGCAGCGAGAGCGTCGCCTGTTTCAGGGCCGTGCGGAGTTCCTCCTCCGCGGCGGTCAGGGCCGTGGCGGCTTCGGGGGACCAGTCGGCGGGGCCGAAGGCCTGCTTGCCCGCGTCGAGGACCCGGGCGCCGTCGGGATGCTTGCGGCACCAGCGGACGACGCTCGTCGCGGCCTCGACCGCCGCGTCCACGGAGGCCGCGTCGCCGAGGGTCTCGACGAACAGGTCCTGGAAGTCGCGCAGGGTGCGGAGCCAGAGCGCGGCCAGCAGCGCCGGGCGGTCCGGGAAGCGGTGGTAGATCGAGCCGTTAGGCGCGCCCGCGGCCTTGGCCGTCGCGGCCATCGTGACCGCGCGGGCGCCGCCCTCGGCGAACAACGTCGTCGCGGCGTCGAGGAACTGCGCTGTGGTGTGCGTCGCCGGCCGGCCCATGGTTCTGGAGACTATCCTCTGATACGTTCTGGAGGACAGTCTCCAGAACGGAGGGTTGTGCCATGATCCGCAACGTCCACACCCGGAGGTTCCCGCGGCCGGTGCCGCCGGAGCTGCTGGCCACGCTCGGCACCGAGGACGACCGCCTCTGGCCGGTCGCCGACTGGCCGCCCACCCGCCTCGACGGCCCGCTCGTCCCGGGCACGACCGCCGGGCACGGCCCGGTCCGGTACGTCCTCGAAGAGGTCGCGCCCGATCGCCTGCGGTTCCGCTTCACGGCGCCGACGGGCCTGCACGGCTACCACGAGTTCACGATTTCGGGTGACGCGCTGACGCACGTCCTGGAAGGAACTCTGCACGGCTGGACCCGCCTGAGCTGGCCACTGGTGTTCCGCCCGCTGCACGACGCGCTCCTGGAGCAACTGCTGGACTGCGCCGAACTGGCCGTGACCGGCCGGGTGTCCCGGCCGGTGAAGTGGTCGCGCTATGTCCGGTTCCTGCGCGCACTGGCCCGAAACCGGTCGCGGTCGCCACGACCGTCCGCCACACTCCGGGCGTGATCCTGACCCCACTGGACGAGCCCGCACTGGCGCGGCTGCTGGAGGCCGCCGTCGCCGGCGCGGACCCGCTGGAGGTGATGCCCCCGGTCGACGGCCCATCCGGCTGGACGCCCGAGCGCCGCGCGGCGTTCCTGGAGTTCCACCGGGCCAGGTCGCTGCGCCCGGAGACGGCGGTGGAGCGCACCTGGGTGGTCGACGTCGCGAGGGCGGCGGTCGGCGCGGCCCGCCTGGAACGTCACGGCGACGCGGTGGAGGCGGGCATCTGGCTGAGCCGCGACGTCCGCGGCCGGGGGATCGGCAAGCAGGTGACGGCGTCGCTGCTGGACTTGGCGAAGGACAGCGACGCGACGAGGTTCGTCGCCTCGACCACCGCGGGCAACCGCGGAGCCCGGACCCTGCTGAGCGGAATCGGCGCGAGCTTGGCCACGGAAGGCGACGATGTGACGGCGGAACTACCGCTGGCCTGACTTCAGCCGCGGCAGGATCTCCGTGCGGACGTACTCCAGGGCGTCCCGCTCCGGGAGGATGTGCGGCCCCTGCACCCACCGCACCCCGTGCCGGGCCGCCGCGGCCGTGAGGCGCTCCCGCAGCGGGCCCACCACCCCGGCGCCCAGCACCAGCGCGTCCACGACGCCCAGGCGGGACAGCGCCGCTTCCTCCGAAGCGACGCCGTCCGCGGCGAAACCCGCCGCGGACAGCGCCGCCGTCACCCTCGAGACCGTGGCCGGGTTGCGGCCGAAGAGCAGCACGTTCATGCCGCCCAGCGTCCAACCTCAAGGGCGCTTGAGGTCAAGACCTCAGTCGAGCTGCAGCTCCGGGGAGTACATCTCGATCCAGTGGTACAGGTCGAGCAGCCGGTCCAGGCCGATGCGGGCGCCCGGGTCCATGGTGGCCGAGTCCACTTCGGACACCCGGTGCGCCCAGGCCTTGTCGACCAGGCCGAACACCGCGTGGTTCGGCTCGGCGAGGACCTCCTTGACCTGCTGCTGCAGCGCCGCCGCGTAGCCCGGGTCCTGCGTCGAGGGGTACGGGCTCTTCACCCGCTGGGCCACCGACTCCGGGAGGACGTGCTTGGTCGCGTGCCGCAGGAGGCTCTTCTCGCGGCCGTCGAACGTCTTGAGCGACCACGGCGTGTTGTAGACGTACTCGACCAGCCGGTGGTCGCAGAACGGCACGCGGACCTCCAGGCCCACCGCCATCGACGCGCGGTCCTTGCGGTCGAGCAGCATCCGCACGAACCGCGTCAGGTGCAGGTTGCAGATCGTCCGCATCCGCGCTTCCTGCGCGGACTCGCCGTCGAGGTGGTCCACCGACGAGACCGCCGTCGCGTACTGGTCCGCGATGTAGGTCTCGAGGTTGAGCTTGCGCACCAGCTCGGGCGTGTAGAGCGACGCCCGGTCCTCCATCATCGAGTTCCGGAACGCCAGCCACGGGAACGTGTCGGCGTTGACGGCCTTCTCGTCGTGGAACCAGCGGTAGCCGCCGAACACCTCGTCGGCCGACTCGCCCGACAGGGCCACCGTCGACTCGCCGCGGATGGCCTTGAACAGGAGGTACAGCGACGTGTCCATGTCACCGAGGCCGGCCGGGATGTCGCGGGCCTTCAGCACCGCGCGCCGCACCGCGGGGTCGCTCAGCTCCGCCGGGTTCAGCATCACGTTCTGGTGCGCGGACCCGACGAGGTCGGCGACGTCGCGGATGTAGGGCGAGTCCGCGGTGTCGCGCATCTCGTCCGGCTTGAAGTTCTCCTCCTGGCCGAAGAAGTCGACGGAGAACGTCCGCAGCTGCTCGCCCTGCTCGGCGAGGTGGGGCGCGGCGAGGCCGGTGACGGCGCTGGAGTCCAGGCCGCCGGACAGCAGCACGCAACGCGGGACGTCGGCGACGAGCTGGCGGTGCACGATGTCGGTCATCAGCTCGCGGACGCGTTCGACCGTGGTCTCCTGGTCGTCCGTGTGCTGCTTGGCGTCGAGCTTCCAGTACGTGCGGGTGCGGATGCCCTCGCGCGACACGGTGACGATCGTGCCGGGCTGGACCTCCTCCATGTCCTTCCACAGCGACCAGCCGGGGCGCTTGGTGAACGCCATCAGCTCGCGCAGGCCGTCGGTGTCGACCACCTTGCGGGCGAGCGGGTTCGCGAGGATCGCCTTCGGTTCGGAGCCGAACAGCACGCCGTCGGCCGTCGGGTAGTAGTAGAACGGCTTGATGCCCATCCGGTCGCGGATCATCACGAGCCGGTCGTCGCGCTCGTCCCAGATCGCGAAGGCGTACATGCCGTTGAGGTGGTCGACGACGGCGTCGCCCCACTGCAGATAGCCGTGCAGCACCACTTCGGTGTCGCTGTCGGTCTCCCACTTGTGGCCGAGCTTCGTGAGCTCGTCCTTCAGCTCGGTGAAGTTGTAGGCCTCACCGCTGTAGACCATCGCGACGTCGCCGTTCGGCGTGTGCACGGACATCGGCTGCCGGCCGCCGGGCAGGTCGATGATGGCGAGGCGCCGGTGGCCGAGCGCGACGTGCGTGCGCACCCAGGTACCGACGCCGTCCGGACCACGGCAGGCCATGGTCTCCGTCATGGCGTCCACGACGTCCTGCCGGCGCGTGAGGTCGGCGTCGTAGGAAACCCAGCCGGCGATACCGCACATACGGACCCCTCCAAGCTTTTACTTAGCTAGTACAACTATCGGTAACACAGGTGTAACACGGGGAGAACATCTTGTCTGCCCGAATTGCACGTTCCGCGCTCATTCGATCACGCAGTGTGCCGTGAGTCACTCACCAACCACGGCCGCGCCGAGGTGAAGGCAAACGCTTGCGTGACCGGCGCCACCCGCCATAAAGACGGCGTAAATGCGCATCAGGACGGCGTTAACGCGCCGTCAGCCACCCTCCGCGGCGGGCCGGAACGGCCGCACAGTTGGCCTCGTCCCTGGTCACCGAAAGCGGTGACCTGTCCTGAGAGGTGCCTAGTGGCCGACTTGCTGTACGCCGTTCTCCTGATCGGCATTTTCGTGGTTATCGCGCTGGCGCTGCGTGGCTTGGAGAAGCTGTGAGCGGCGCGGGCACCATGGCCAACGTCGTCGGCGGACTGCTGGCGCTGGGCCTTCTCGTCTACCTGTTCGTCGCCTTGATCAGGCCGGAGAAATTCTGATGTCCGACACCGCGGCCGGGCTGGTCCAGCTCGGTCTCCTCCTCGTCGCGCTCGCCGTGGTTTACAAACCACTCGGCGACTACATGGCGCGCGTCTTCTCCACCGAGAAGCACCTGAAGCTCGAGAAGGGCCTCTATAAGCTCTTCCGCGTCAACCCGGACTCCGAGCAGCGGTGGCCGACCTACGCCGCCGGCGTGCTCGGCTTCTCGTTCGTCTCGGTCGTCCTGCTCTACCTGCTGCAACGGCTGCAGCCGATCCTGCCGTGGAGCCTGGGCCGCGGCTCGGTGAGCCCCGGCGTCGCGTTCAACACGGCGATCTCCTTCGTCACCAACACGAACTGGCAGTCCTACGTCCCCGAGACGACGATGGGCCACTTCGTGCAGATGGCCGGGCTGACCGTGCAGAACTTCCTCTCCGCGGGGGTCGGGCTGGCCGTCGCCATCGCACTGACCCGCGGGTTCATCCGCTCGCGGACCGACCGGCTCGGCAACTTCTGGGTGGACCTCACGCGCGGCACCGTCCGCGTCCTGCTGCCGATGGCCTTCGTGTTCGCGCTCGTGCTGATCGCCCTCGGCGTGGTGCAGAGCCTCAAGGCGGGTGTCGCCGTCACGAACCCCGACGGCAGCCAGAGCACCATCGCGCTGGCCCCGGCGGCGAGCCAGGAGGCGATCAAGGAGCTCGGCACCAACGGCGGCGGCATCCTCAACGCCAACTCGGCGCACCCGTTCGAGAACCCCAACGTCTGGACGAACCTGATCGAGCTGTTCCTGATCCTGGTGATCCCGGTCAGCCTGACCCGCACGTTCGGCAAGCTCGTCCGCAAGCCCAAGCAGGGGTACGTCCTGCTCGGCGTGATGAGCCTGCTCTGGGCCGCGTCGCTGGCGATCATCTGGTTCTCCGAGGCCAAGGCGAGCAACCCGGCCGCGCTGGCCGCCGGGGCGAGCATGGAGGGCAAGGAACAGCGGTTCGGCATCTCGAGCACGTCGATCTTCGCCGACACCACCACCGGCACGTCCACGGGCGCGGTCAACGGCGCCCACGACAGCCTGTCCGGGCTCGGCGGCGGCGGTCCGTTGCTCAACATGCTCTACGGCGAGATCTCGCCGGGCGGCGTCGGCACCGGCCTCTACGGCATCCTCGTGATGGCGATCATCGCGATGTTCCTGGCCGGCCTGATGGTCGGGCGGACGCCGGAGTACCTGGGCAAGAAGCTCGGCAAGCGCGAGGTCACCTGCGCGGCGATCTCGATGCTGGCCATGCCGCTGGTCGTGCTCCTGGGCAGCGGGATCGCCCTGATGCTGCCGGGCACGGCGGGCGCGCTCGGCAACAGCGGCGCGCACGGGCTGTCCGAAATCCTCTACGGCTACGCCTCGACCGGCAACAACAACGGCAGTGCGTTCGGCGGCCTGACCGCGACGAGCGACTGGTTCCAGTCGTCGTTCGGCGTCGCCATGGCGCTCGGCCGGTTCATCCCGATCGTCGCCGTGCTCTGCCTGGCCGGTTCCCTGGCCGCGCAGCGGAAGGTCCCCGAAACGGCGGGGACGCTGCCCACCACCGGGCCGCTGTTCGCCACCATGCTCACCGGCACGGTGGTGCTCGTCGCGGCCCTCACGTTCATCCCGGCGCTCGCGCTCGGGCCCATCGCGGAGGCACTCGCATGACCGTCACCGAAGAACGACCTCAGGTGACCCACGAAGAGCACACCGGTCGCGTCGGCGCCGGGGTCTTCAGCCCCCGCCAGCTCTGGACGTCGCTGCCGGATGCCTTCAAGAAGCTCAACCCGAAGCACCAGCTCGCCAACCCGGTGATGTTCGTGGTGTGGGTCGGCTCGGCGCTGACCACCGTCTTCGCCGTCACCGACCCGAGCGTCTTCACCATCCTCATCGCGATCTGGCTGTGGTTCACGGTCATCTTCGCCAACCTCGCCGAGGCCGTCGCCGAAGGACGCGGCAAGGCGCAGGCGGAAAGCCTGCGGCGGTCGAAGAAGGAGACCGTCGCCCGGCGCCTCACCGCGAACGGCGACGAGGAGCAGGTGCCCGGCGCCGAACTGCGCGTCGGCGACCTCGTGGTCGTCGAGGCCGGCCAGGTGATCCCGGGTGACGGCGACGTCGTCGAGGGCATCGCGACCGTCGACGAGTCGGCCATCACCGGCGAGTCCGCGCCGGTCATCCGCGAGTCCGGCGGCGACCGCAGCGCCGTCACCGGCGGGACGACCGTGCTGAGCGACCGGGTCGTCGTGAAGATCACGACCAAGCCGGGCGAGTCCTTTGTGGACCGCATGATCGCGTTGGTGGAAGGCGCTTCGCGGCAGAAGACGCCGAACGAGATCGCGCTGACCATCCTGCTGGCCACGCTGACCATCATCTTCCTGCTCGCCGTCGTGGCGCTGCAGCCGATGGCCGGCTTCTCCGGGTCCGAGCAGTCGGTGATCGTGCTGACGGCGTTGCTGGTCTGCCTCATCCCGACGACGATCGGCGCCCTGCTGAGCGCCATCGGCATCGCCGGGATGGACCGGCTCGTGCAGCGCAACGTCCTCGCGACGTCCGGCCGCGCGGTCGAGGCCGCGGGCGACGTCTCGACGCTGCTGCTCGACAAGACCGGCACCATCACCTTCGGCAACCGCCGGGCCACCGAGCTGATCCCGGTGGGATCGTCCACTCCGGACGACCTCGCCCGCGCGGCCCGGCTGGCGAGCCTCGCCGACGAAACGCCCGAAGGACGCAGCGTCGTCGAGCTGACCGCGGCCCACGCGGGTGACGACGTGCACGGCGAGTTCGTGCCCTTCACCGCGCAGACCCGGATGAGCGGGCTCGACGTCGGTGACCGGCGGATCCGCAAGGGTGCGGCGAGTGCCGTGCGCGCGTGGGTGCGTGACAACGGCGGGCAGTTCCCCGACGAGACCGAGCGTGTGGTCGACGAGATCAGCGCCCAGGGCGGCACGCCGCTGGTGGTCGCCGAAGACACCGTGGTGCACGGCGTGATCCGGCTGTCCGACGTCGTCAAGCCGGGCATGAAGGAGCGCTTCAAGGAACTGCGGGCGATGGGCATCAAGACGGTGATGATCACCGGCGACAACCCGCTCACCGCCAAGGCCATCGCGGCGGACGCCGGTGTCGACGACTACCTCGCCGAGGCCAAGCCCGAAGACAAGATGGCGCTCATCAAGAAGGAGCAGGAAGGCGGCCGGCTGGTCGCGATGACCGGCGACGGCACCAACGACGCGCCCGCGCTCGCGCAGTCCGACGTCGGCGTCGCGATGAACACCGGCACGTCGGCCGCGAAGGAGGCCGGCAACATGGTCGACCTCGACAGCGACCCGACGAAGCTGATCGAGATCGTCGAGATCGGCAAGCAGCTGCTGATCACCCGCGGCGCGCTGACGACGTTCAGCGTGGCGAACGACCTCGCGAAGTACTTCGCGATCCTGCCGGCGATGTTCACCGGCATCTTCGCCCAGCTCGGCGCGTTGAACATCATGCACCTGGCCACGCCGAAGTCGGCGATCCTCTCCGCCGTCATCTTCAACGCGCTGATCATCGTCGTGCTCATCCCGCTGGCCCTGCGCGGCGTGCGGTACAAGCCGTCGTCGGCCTCGGCCCTGCTGCGCCGCAACCTGCTCGTCTACGGCCTCGGCGGCATCGTCAGCCCCTTCCTCGGGATCTGGCTGATCGACCTGCTCGTGCGCCTCATCCCTGGAATCGGGTGAACTCGTGAACACTCTCGTCAAGCAGACCTGGGCCGGCCTGCGCGTGCTGATCGTGATGACGGTCCTGCTCGGGGTGATCTACCCCCTGGCCGTGTGGGCGATCGCCCGCATCCCGGGGCTGGAGGGCAACGCCGAAGGCTCGGTCGTCACGCAGAACGGCCAGGCCGTCGGGTCGTCGCTCATCGGCGTCGACCCGGTGCCCGCCGACCCGGCGAAGGACCCGTGGTTCCACAACCGGCCCTCGGCGCTCTCGAAGGACGCGCTCGGCCCCGGTGACCCGTCGACGTCCGGCGCGTCCAACAAGGGTCCGTACAACGAGGACCTCGTGAAGACCATCGGCGAGCGCAAGGACGCCATCGCGAAGCGGGAAGGCGTGTCACCCGATCAGGTACCGCCGGACGCGGTGACGGCGTCGGGTTCCGGGCTCGACCCGGCGATCAGCGTGGCCTACGCCGACCTCCAGATCGCCCGGGTCGCCCGGGTGACGGGGTTGCCGGCCGACCGCGTGAAGCAGCTCGTCGAAGCGAACACGTCGGGTGCCGGGATCGGTGTCCCCGGGGTGAATGTGCTCCGGCTCAACTTGGCCGTGCAAGGTGCGGCCGGAGGGGCACACTGACAGCGTGACCAGTACGAAGAAGCCGCGCCGGGGGGAGCTGAGGATCTACCTCGGCGCGGCTCCGGGCGTCGGCAAGACCTTCGCCATGCTCGGCGAAGCGCGGCGCCGGCTCGACCGCGGCACCGACGTCGTCGCCGGGCTGGTGGAGACGCACGGCCGCGAGAAGACCGCGGTGCTGCTCGAAGACCTCGAGATCGTGCCGCGCCGGCACGCCGAGCACCGCGGCCGCGCCTTCGAGGAGATGGACGTCGACGCCATCCTCGCCCGCGCGCCCGAGGTCGCCGTCGTCGACGAGCTGGCGCACACCAACGTGCCGGGCTCGCGCAACGCCAAGCGCTGGCAGGACGTCGAGGAACTGCTGGAGGCCGGCATCGACGTGCTGTCCACGGTCAACGTGCAGCACCTGCAGAGCCTCAACGACGTCGTCGAGCGCATCACCGGCGTCACGCAGCAGGAGACCGTGCCCGACGAGGTCGTCCGCCGCGCCGAGCAGCTCGAGCTGGTCGACATCACGCCCGAGGCGCTGCGGCGGCGGCTCGCGCACGGCAACGTCTACCCGGCCGAGCGGATCGACGCCGCGCTCGGCAACTACTTCCGCCCCGGCAATCTCACAGCGTTGCGCGAGCTGGCCCTGCTGTGGGTGGCCGACCAGGTCGACGTCGCATTGCAGCGCTACCGCGCCGAGCAGCAGATCACCGACACCTGGGAGACACGCGAACGCGTCGTCGTCTCCATCACCGGCGGGCCGGAGAGCGAGACGCTGATGCGCCGCGCCAGCCGGATCGCCACCCGCGCCGGCGCCGAGCTGCAGGTCCTCCACATCCTGCGCGGCGACGGCCTGTCCGGGCTCGGCCCCACCGCGATCGCCCGCTGCCGCACCCTGGCCGAGGAGGTCGGCGCGACGTTCCACACCGTCGTCGGCGACGACGTCCCGACCGCGCTGCTGGACTTCGCCCGCGGCGTCAACGCGACGCAGCTGGTGATCGGCACGTCACGCCGTTCGCGGGTGGCGCGGCTGTTCGACGAGGGCATCGGCGCGACGGTGGTCCGCCAGTCCGGTCCGATCGACGTCCACATGGTCACCCACGCCGAAGCCGGCGGCCGGCTGCGCGCCCGGCTCGGCGCGAGCCCGCTGGGGTTCTCGCGGCTGGTCGCGGGCTGGGTGCTGAGCGTCGTGCTGCCGGTGCTGGTGACGGTCATCGGCCTGTTCGTGCGCACCGGGTTCGACTTCGCCACCGACGTCATCTCCTACGTGCTGGCCACGGTCGTCGTCGCGCTGGTCGGCGGCCTCGGCCCGGCGCTGGTCGCGGCCGTGCTCGGCGCCGGGCTGCTCAACTTCTTCTTCACGCCACCGCTGTACACGCTCACCGTGCACACCCCGCAGAATCTCGTGACGCTGATCGCGATGGTCGTGGTCGCGGTGCTCGTCGCACTGGTCGTCGACGCGGCCGCGCGCCGGGCGACGCAGGCGGCGCGGGCCCGGACCGAGGCGGCGCTGCTCGCCTCCTACGCCCGGACCGTGCTGACCCACGCGAACCCCATCGAGCGGCTGCTGGAGAAGGTCCGCGAGAACTTCGCCCTGACTTCGGTGACACTGCTGGAAAAGCGCGAAGGCGAGTGGCGGGGCGTGGCGACAGCGGGGGAGCACCCGTGCGCCGACCCGGACGAGGCCGACGTCGACATCGCCGTCACCGCCGACGTCCACCTCACGTTGCGCGGGCGCGCGCTGCCCGCGGCCGACCGGCGAGTGCTGGAAGCCGTGGCCGGGCAAGCGCTGCTTTCGCTGCGGCAGCAGCGCAGTGCCGACGCCGCGGCGAAGGCCGAGCGCAAGGCCGAGGCCACCGAGCTGCGCACGACGTTGCTGTCGGCCGTCGGGCACGATCTGCGGACGCCGTTGACGTCGATCAAGGCGTCCATCGGCAGCCTGCGCGCACCCGACCTGCAACTGTCCGAAGAGGACACGGCGGAGCTGATGGAGGCCATCGAACTGTCCGCCGACCGGCTGGCCGGGCTGATCGACAACCTGCTGGATTCGTCGCGGCTGGCCACCGGCGCGGTGGTGCCGCTCCTGCGTCCGGTCGGCTACGACGAGGTCGTCGCGCACGCGTTGTCCAATGTGGACGCCTCGGACGCGGTGGTCGTCGCGGTCGACGACCAGCTGCCGTCGGTGCTCGCCGACCCGGGCCTGCTGGAACGGGTGGTGGCGAACGTGCTGGACAACGCGTTGCGGCACGGCGGGGGCCGGGTGTCGGCCCGGGCCAGCGCCCACTCCGGCCACGTCGAGCTGCGGATCGTCGACCACGGCAAGGGCCTGCGGAAGGGGACGGCGGACTCGGCGTTCGCGCCGTTCCAGCGGCTCGGCGGCGACCGGGACGCGACGCCGGGGGTCGGGCTCGGGCTGTCGGTGGCGAAGGGGTTCACCGAGGCGATGGGCGGCACGATCCGCGCCGAGGACACCCCGGGCGGCGGGCTCACGGTCGTCGTCTCGCTGCCCGCCGAGAGCGTCACGTACAAAGTCGAAGAGGGGGTGCGATGACCGACATCGGGGCCACCGTGCTGGTGGTGGACGACGAGCCGCAGATCGTGCGGGCACTGCGGATCAACCTCACCGCGCGCGGCTACAAGGTGATCACCGCCCACGACGGCACGGCCGCGCTCAAGGCCGTCGCCGAGACGAAGCCGGACGTCGTCGTGCTCGACCTGGGCCTGCCCGACCTCGACGGCACCGAGGTGATCGCCGGCCTGCGCGGCTGGACGACGGTCCCGATCATCGTCCTGTCCGCCCGCGGCGACTCGGCCGACAAGGTCCAGGCGCTCGACGCGGGCGCCGACGACTACGTCACCAAGCCGTTCGGCATGGACGAGCTGCTGGCGCGGTTGCGCGCGGCGGTCCGCCGCTCGGCGGTGGCGGGCGCCGACGACGTGGACGCGGTGGTGGACACGGCGTCGTTCAGCATCGACTTGGCGGCCAAGAAGGTCCGCCGCGACGGCCACGAAGTCCACCTGACCAAGACGGAGTGGGGCGTGCTGGAGCTGCTGGTCCGCAACCGCGGCCGGCTGGTCGCGCAGAAGCAGCTGCTGCACGAGGTGTGGGGCCCGTCGTACGAGACGGAGTCCCACTACCTGCGGGTCTACCTGGCCCAACTGCGGCGCAAGCTGGAGCCGGAACCGTCGCGGCCCCGCCACCTGCTGACGGAGCCGGGCATGGGCTACCGCTTCGAGGCCTGACGCGCAGGTCGTGAGTGGCAATGAGGGTTCTAACCCTCATTGCCGCTCACGACCCCCGGCCGGTGCAGCTAGGTGAGCTGTGCGTGCGGAGGCCGGAAACGCCGAAGGCCACCGCCGTGGCGGTGGCCTTCGGGGACTTCGCGCTTACTTGGTCGTCGGTGACGTGCCGGTCGTGCTCACCGACGGGGCGCCCGACGAGCTGCCGCCACCGCCGGCCGGCGTGGTCGTGTCGGTCGGCGGGTCCGTCCGCGGCGACGTCGTGGTCGGCGGCGGCGTCGTCGGAGTGGTCGTCACCGGCGGCGGGGTCTTCGTCGTCGTCTTGGTCACCGGTGGCGGTGTGCTGCCCGGGCCGCCCGGCGGGGGTGTGTACGGGGGCGGCGGGGCCTGGGTGACGACCGTGGTGGTCGTCTTGCCGTCCGGGCTGACCGAGACCACCGTGGTCGGCGCGCTCGACGACTGCGTCTCCGTCGGCGGCGGCGGGCCGCCGAGGGTGGACGGGCCGCCCGGGGTCGGGGTGCCCGACACCGTCTGGACGCCGGCGGGCGAGGTGCCCTGGCCGCCCGGGGCGCCGGTGCCGCCCGCGGTGGTCGCGGGGGCCGGTCCGGCGAGCTCGGCGACGGCCGCGAACGCCGTCGCGACGACCAGCCCGGCCACCCCGAGCACGACGTACCCGGCGCGGTTCGGTTTGCTGCTCTTCGGCGGTGCCGTGGTGTCGATCCTGGTGATGCGTGAGCTCGAATCCGACCCGTCGGGGCGGGGCATAGAGGCTCCTAGAAGATCGGGGTGACTCCAAAACCTGCGGCTCGAGGTCGTCGAACGATCACTGCTTGCCCGAGCGGGGGAACCCGGGAGGGCGACCTCGGCGGGGAGATTATCACCGTCAGTGCCGCATTCGCCCAGGTAGGGAGCCTGCGTGATCACTGAGCGCAGTCAAACTGTCCGGAAAGGATGAACGTGTGAGTGAGGGACAAACGAACACCAGGATGACGGCGTGGGTCCGCGGGCGGGTGCAGGGCGTCGGTTTCCGCTGGTGGACGCGCAGCCGGGCGCTCGAGCTCGGGCTCGTCGGCAGTGCCCGCAACATGCCCGACGGTCGTGTCGAGGTCATAGCGGAGGGTGATCGCGACCACTGTGAGCGGCTGTTGGCCGCTCTCCGTTCCGGAGAATCACCCGGAAGTGTGGAGACGGTCGTCGAGCGCTGGTCCGACCCGAAAGGGGGGCTCAGCGGCTTCGCCGAGCGGTAGCCCGGGCCTTGGTACTTCCGGGGCGGGTGTGGCGCAGGAGGTTGCCGACGCCGATCACGCTGTGCTAAGGCGCGCCGCAGAGGGGGCGCGTCCCGCGGTCCCGGGACACCCCCAGGTAGCCTGGGACGATTGAAACGCCCGAACCGGCAGCCAGAGGGGTCAGCACCCAGTGCACCTGAAAAGCCTGACGCTCAAGGGCTTCAAGTCCTTCGCCTCGGCCACCACGCTGCGCTTCGAACCGGGCATCACCTGCGTGGTCGGCCCGAACGGCTCCGGCAAGTCGAACGTGCTGGACGCCCTGCGCTGGGTCATGGGCACCCAGGGCGCCAAGGACCTGCGCGGCGGCAAGATGGAGGACGTCATCTTCGCCGGCACCGCGGGCCGCGCCCCGCTCGGCCGCGCCGAGGTCACCCTCACCATCGACAACGCCGACGGCGCGCTGCCGATCGAGTACGGCGAGGTGTCGATCACCCGCCGGATGTTCCGCGACGGCGCCAGCGAGTACGAGATCAACGGCGACCGCTGCCGCCTGATGGACGTCCAGGAGCTGCTCTCGGACTCCGGTATCGGCCGCGAGATGCACGTGATCGTCGGGCAGGGCCAGCTCTCGGCGATCCTCGAGTCCAAGCCCGAGGAGCGCCGCGCCTTCATCGAAGAGGCCGCCGGCGTCCTCAAGCACCGCAAGCGCAAGGAACAGACCCTGCGCAAGCTGGCCAACATGCAGGGCAACCTCGACCGCCTCGGCGACCTCACCACCGAGCTGCGCCGCCAGCTCAAGCCGCTGGGCAAGCAGGCCGAGATCGCCCGCAAGGCCCAGTACGTCCAGTCCGAGCTGCGCGACTCCCGGCTGCGCCTGTTCGCCGACGACCTGGTCAGCCAGCGCGGCTCGATCGCGCGGGAAGAGGCCGACGAGAAGGTCGCCCGCCAGCGCCGCGCCGAGGTCGAGCAGACCCTCGAGATCGTCTCCGCCGAGGAGACCGAGCTGGAGTCGTCGCTGGCCGAGGACGCGCCGCTGCTGCAGAGCGCCCAGGAGACCTGGTACAAGCTGTCCGCGCTGGCCGAGCGCCTGCGCGGCACCGTCCGCCTCGCCATCGAGCGGCAGCGGCACCTCTCGGCCGACGTCGCCGCGCACACCGGCGGGCGTGACCCCGAAGAGCTGCTCGAAGAAGCCGAGCGCGTCGCCGAGCAGGAGGAAGAGCTCAACGAGGCCGTCATGGAGGCCCGGGAGCTGCTGGCCCAGACCGTGCTGCGGCGCGAAGACCTCGAACAGCGCGTCCAGGCCGCCGAGCGCGCGCACTGGGCCGCCGTCCGCGCCATCGCCGACCGCCGCGAGGGCATGGCCAAGCTGACCGGTCAGGTCGAGGCCCTGCGCAGCAAGAACGGCGCCACGACCGACGAGATCGACCGGCTCAGCGTCTCCATCGAGGAGTCCGCCGAGCGCGCCGAACTCGCCAACGAAGAGCTCGAAGAGGCCAAGGCCGAGGGCGGCGTCGAGGAGTCCGACGACTCCGGCCTGATGGCCCGCCACGACCGCGCGGTCGAGGCCAACAACGCGGCCAAGGCGCGCGTCGAAGAGCTGGTCAAGGCCGAACGCACCGCCGAGCGCGAGATCGCGTCGGAGAAGGCCCGCGTCGAGGCGCTGTCCATGGGGCTCAAGCGCAAGGACGGCGCGGGCGCGCTGCTCGGCGCGTCCCACGAGCTGCCGGGCCTGCTCGGCTCGGTCGCCGCGCTGCTGACCGTCGAGCCCGGCCACGAGGTCGCACTGGCCGCGGCGCTCGGCCCGGTGGCCGACGCGGTCGCCGTCAGCGGCGGCGAAGACGCCCTGCGCGCCCTGAAGTACTTGAAGGAAACGGACTCCGGCCGCGCGGGCATCGTGCTCGGCGCGTCCGAGTCCACTGTGGACACCTACTCCTGGCCCGCGCTGCCGGAAGGCGCGCGCTGGGCCCGCGAGGTCGTCTCCGCGCCGGCCCAGCTGCGGCCCGCCGTCGAGCAGGCGCTCGACAAGCTCGCCCTGGTCCGCGACCTCGAGTCGGCCCGGCACCTGGTCGCCGCGCACCCGGACGTCCGCGCGGTCACCGCCGAGGGTGACGTCTTCGGCGCCCGCTGGGCGATCGGCGGCTCCGGCGCCCGCGAGAGCGTGATCGAGGTCCAGGCCGCCGTCGACGAGGCCGGCGTGCGGCTGCGCACGGCCGAACGCCAGGTGGAGCAGTACACGGCCGAGCTGGAAGGCGCCCGCGCCGAGCAGCAGGCCCGCCGCGAAGAGGTCTCCCAGGCCAAGGACGCCCTCGGCGACGCCAAGGTGCGCAAGGCCCGCTCGTCGGAGCGGCTCAACCGGCTGCAGCAGGCCGCCCGCTCCGCGCAGGCCGAGGTCGAACGCCTCACCGGGCAGCGCGCGAAGGTCGAGCACAGCCGCATCCAGGCGCTGGCCCAGCTCGCCGAGCTGGAGGAACGCCTCGCCGCCGTCGCCGAGCAGCCCGTCGAGGACGACCCGGACACCGCCGAGCGCGACCAGGCCGTCGAAGAGCTGGCCGTCGTCCGGCAGGAGGAGATGGAGGCGCGGCTCGCGCAGCGCACCGCCGAGGAGCGGGCGCGCAGCATCGCGGGCCGGGCCGAAGGCCTCCGCCGCGCCGCCCACGCCGAGCAGCAGGCCCGTGAACGCGCCGAGCGTGCCGCCGCGGCCCGCAAGCACGGCGCGCGGATCGCCGACGCCGTCGTCGACGGCGGTGAGATCGCGCTCGAGCGCATCGAGCGTTCGGTCCAGCGCGCGGCCACCGAACGTGACCAGGTCCAGTCCCGCCGTCAGAGCCGTGAGTCCGCGCTGACCGGCGTCCGCGCCAAGGTCCGCGAGCTGACCGGCGAGCTGGAGAAGCTGACCGACGCCGTCCACCGCGACGAGGTCCAGCGCGCCGAGCAGCGGCTGCGGCTGGAGACCCTGGAAGCCAAGATCGCCGAGGACTTCGGCATCGGCCTCGCCGACCTGGTCCAGGAGTACGGCCCGGACGTCCCGGTGCCGCCGAGCGCGGGAGAGATGGCCGAGTACGAGGCGGCCAAGGAGCGCGGCGAAGACGTCACCCCGCCGCCGCCGATGCCCTTCGACCGCGACACCCAGACCCGCCGCGCCAAGCGCGCCGAGAAGGACCTTTCCCTGCTGGGCAAGGTGAACCCGCTCGCACTGGAGGAGTTCGCGGCGCTGGAGGAGCGGTACAAGTTCCTCTCCACGCAGCTCGAGGACCTCCGGGACACCCGCAAGGACCTCGAGGCCGTGATCAAGCAGGTCGACGAGAAGATCCTCGAGGTCTTCGCCGGCGCCTACGCGGACGTGGCGCGCGAGTTCGAGACGGTGTTCAGCGTGCTCTTCCCCGGCGGCGAGGGCCGGATGGTCCTCACCCAGCCGGACGACCTGCTCGCCACCGGCGTCGACGTCGAGGCGCGCCCGCCGGGCAAGAAGGTCAAGCGGCTGTCGCTGCTGTCGGGTGGCGAGAAGTCGCTGGTCGCGGTGGGCATGCTGGTCGCGATCTTCCGCGCCCGCCCCTCACCCTTCTACGTGATGGACGAGGTCGAGGCGGCGCTGGACGACACCAACATGCGCCGGCTGATCGGCCTGCTGGAGCAGCTGCGCGACTCGTCCCAGCTGATCATCATCACCCACCAGAAGCCGACGATGGAGATCGCCGACGCGCTCTACGGCGTGAGCATGCAGGGCGACGGCATCACGAAGGTGATCTCGCAGCGCCTGCGCACCGCCGACGACGAACCGGTCGCGGTCGGCTAGCGCTCAGCGCGTGTCGTCTTCGCGCGGCGCGCGTCGGTCTTCGCCGCTGATGCGCGGCTCGTAGGTGCTCAGGTCGTTGCCGACGTAGCTGCCGTCGCCCAGCTGCGGCCGGCGGCCGCTGGGCCGGAGCATGCCGTGTTTGACTCCGCGCTTGCGGTCGAGCCGGTCCACGACCAGGCCGATGACGAGCAGCACCGCGATGACCACGCCGAGGCCGATGAAAATGCCCATGCGAAACCCCCTGTCCCCGCACCGAGTTTACGGTGGAGCGGGAACAGGGGGCCGCGTTGTCTTACTGGGCCACCCAGAAGGCGTAGTCGGCCGTGTAGTGGACCGCGGTCTGCGCGCCTTCCGCGCACGCCCCGGCCGGTGCGACGCCGCCGCGGGTGTTCAGGCGCTGGACGTAGGTGACCTTGCCGAACACCCCGGTGCCGCTGTTGAGGTTCGCCTTGAGGAGCAGTTCCGGGATCGCGCCGTCACGCGGCGAGGTCGCCGCCGCGGCCGCGCCGACCGTGCTTCCGTCCACAGTGGACGTCCACACTGGACCCTTGCTGTGGATCGCCACCGGCTGACCGTGTTTCGACAGCACGGCCGCGGGCTGGATCAGCGCCCAGGCGCCGTTCGTGCAGCCGTAGATCTGGACGCCGTCACCGGAGTACGTGGCGAGGGGCCGGTTGCCGTCCGGGACCTGGATCGCCACCGGGACCTTCGGGGTCGCCGTGGCGGCCGAAGCCGTCGCCGCGCCGCCGAGGGCCAGCGAGCCGACCGCGAGCGCAACCAAAATCCGTTTCATGTTCCCACCTTCGTATCCTCCCGCCGCTTCCCGGCGGGCTCCCGTTGACCAACACGGGCGCCCGCCGGAACCGGTTCAGAAGAATCAGGCGGAAGTGACTTCTTCGCCCACGGCGTTCGCTTCGGCCGCCTTCGGGTCGGGCGTGCGGTGACGCAGCGAGAGCAACCCGCCGACGACCAGCGTGATCACCACGCCCAGCAGCGTGTACCAGGGGTAGGCGAGCGCGACGCGGTCGCCGGCCGCCTTGCTGAAGTCGACGCCGATCAGCGAACCGCTCTTCGCGCTGAACTTCAGGCCGAGGATCACGAACGCCATCACCACGACCGTCGCGACGAACGCGACGATCGCGTCCACCTGCCGCGCCTTCTTGATCAGCAGGCCGAGCAGGAACGCCCCGAGCAGCGCGCCGTAGGTGTAGCCGGTGATCGCCAGGCCGAGCTCGATCACCGAGTTCTTCGTGGTGGAGAACAGCGACGCGAACACCGCGAACACCACGGCCCAGATCAGCGTCCACATGCGACCGTGCTTGAGCAGCTTCGAGTCCTCGGGCGCCTTCTTGGTGAAGCGCTGGTAGAGGTCGGCCACCGTCGACGTCGAGAGCGCGTTGAGCGCCGACGCGAGCGCGCCCATGGTCGAGGCGAGCACACCGGCGATGAGCAGGCCCGACACCCCGACCGGCAGGTCGTCGATGATGAACTTCGAGAACACGTCGTCCGGGCTCTGCAGGCCGAGCTCCGCCACGGACTTCCGGCCGTTGAACACCCACAGCATCGCCCCGACCAGCAGGAACAGCGCGAACTGCACGGTGACGATGAGCCCGCTGCCGATGAGCGCCTTCTGGCCGTCGCGCAGGCTGCGCGTGGCCATCAGCCGCTGCGCGATCAGCTGGTCGGCGCCGTGCGAGGCCATCGACAGCGCCGCGCCGCCGAGCACCGCCGTCACGAAGGCGTACGGGCTGGTCAGCAGGTTCTTCGTGAAGTCGACGAGCGCGAACTTCCCGTCCGCGGACGCTTGGCTCACCCAGTCGCCCGGCAGCTTGTTCAGCAGCACGATCGCCGCCACCGCGGCGCCGCCGAGGTACAGCGTCAGCTGGATGACGTCGACCCAGACGACCGCCTTGATCCCGCCGATGTAGGCGTAGATCAGCGTGAGCGCGGTCAGGATCACCACGATCACCCAGTAGTCGAGGTGGATGTTGTAGTGCCCCAGGATCACCTTGATCGGGATCGCGCCGGCGAACAGCCGGACGCCCTCGGCGAGCAGCCGCGTCACCACGAACGTCACCGACGCGGTGCCCTGCAGCCCCGAGCCGAACCGCTTGCCCAGGAAGGCGTACGCGCTCACGAGGTTGCCGCGGAAGTACCGCGGCAGCAGCACGAACGCGGCGATGACCCGGCCGATGATGTAGCCGAAGGCCAGCTGCAGGAACAGGAACGCGTTGCCGAACACCAGGCCCGGCGTGCTGATCACGGTCAGCGTCGACGTCTCGGTGGCCACCACGGACAGCATCACCGCACCCCACGGCAGGCTGCGCTCCCCGACGAAGTAGTCGGCGGCCGACCGTTGTTTCCGCCCGACCAGCACGCCTATCAGCGGCATCGCCGCCAGATAGACCACGATGATGGCCAGATCAACACCCCGCATGGACTTCTCCTACTCCTCATCCGGCCTTCTCCGCGACGCGCAACCGCGTCACGGCGCCCCCCAGCGGGGCAGGAAGGGTCAAGGGCCCGGCACCCGGGACGAGGGCGCCGAGCAGGCGCGGTCCCCGCGCACCGGTCGCCGACGGCACCGTACCGGGCACGCCGCACCAGGTGAGCCAGCCCAGCAGCGCCGTCAGGTACGCCTCTTTGCCGGCGCCGGGCAGGCCGAGGTCGTCGCTGGTCTTGAGCACCGCCGAGGGCAGGTTCCGCGCGAGCGCCGTCATCAGCGCCGGGTTGGCGACGCCACCGCCGGACGCGATCACCGTCGTCACGCCGTGGTGGTGGCACTGCTCGGCGACCGTGACGGCGGTGAGCTCGGTCAGCGTCGCGAGCAGATCGGCCGCGGTGACCGGCGGCAGGCCGGCCAGGGCGGCGTCGAGGTAGGCCGCGTTGAAGTACTCCTTGCCGGTGGACTTCGGCGCCGGGGCGGCGAAGTACGGGTCGGCGAGCAGCGCCACCAGCAGGTCGGCGCGCACCGAACCGCTCAGCGCGAGCCGCCCGTCGAGGTCGCTGCGGTGCCCGGTGACGCGGTGGGCGGCGAGGTCGAGCAGCGCGTTGGCGGGCCCGGTGTCGTAGGCGATCGCGGGCGCGTCCGCGGCGACGACGGTGATGTTCGCGATCCCGCCGAGGTTGAGCGCGGCGACCGGACGGCCGCTGTCCTCGGCCAGGCCGCGCAGCCAGAGCTGGTCGAAGGTGCTGGCCAGCGGCGCGCCGTGGCCGCCCGCGGCGACGTCTCGGGCGCGCAGGTCGGCGAGCACCGGCAGCCCGGTGCGTTCGGCGATCCACGCGGGCTGGCCGAGCTGCAGGGTGCCGCGGACGCTGCCGTCCTCGACCCAGTGGAACACCGTCTGGCCCAGCGAGGCGACGAGGTCCGCGGTGCCGCCCGCCAGTTCGACGGCCCCGCGCAGGGCGGCGTCGGCGAACGCCTGGCCGACGCCGGTGTCGAGCCGCGTCAGCTCCCCGGCGGTGCACGGGTTCGGCGGCAGCGCGGCGAGCAGGCCTTCGCGCAGCGGTTCGGGGTAGGGGACGTCGAGCTCGCCGAGCGGCGTCAGCACCACGGTGCCGTCTTCGGCGAGCAGGTCGGCCGCGGCGACGTCGATGCCGTCGACCGACGTGCCCGAAATCAACCCGATCACCCGGAAGCCGTGGCTGGCGCGTTTCCCCATCCGGAGGGGTTTAGTGCAGCGTTGCCTGTGACGCAACCCACGCCGTGAAGTCTTGGCCCAATCGGGATGTACGTCGTTATGAATTGCCTGCGTGGACGGCGGGTCCGCGGTGGCGGCGGGCCAATGAAAGGATGGTGCGGTGTCGAGCTCCTGGTTCATCTTCGTAGTCATCGCGGTCGTCGTGCTGGTCGCCCTACTGGTGACCGGCCTGCTGATCGCGCGCAAGCGCCGCATCAGCCTGGACGCCCAGCGCGAGGTCGAAGCGAAACCGAAGGGCGGCAGCTACGCGGCCAGCGGGGGCATCGCGCTCGCGCCCGGCGGCGCGGCGCCCGAGGTCGAAGAGCCGGCCGAGCACCCGGTCGACGACCGCCCGGAGACCGACGGCCAGCCCGCCGTCGGCGACGACGCCGCGGTCCCGCGCGACTCGGCCCAGCGCACGGTCCGGGACGTCAAGCTGCCCGACGCCACATCGCCGGACACCGAGGTCGTCGAGCCGGCGCCCGTCGCCGAGGAGATCGACCCCGCGGCCGGCCGGCTGGAGCGGCTGCGCGGGCGGCTGACGAAGTCCCGCTCGATGTTCGGCCAGAGCCTGCTGGGCCTGCTCGGCGCCGGCGACCTCGACGAGGACTCCTGGCAGGACGTCGAAGACACGCTGCTGATGGCCGACCTCGGCGCGGCGACCACGAACCACATCGTCGAGCGGCTGCGCGACGAGCTGTCCCGCCGCGCGGTGCGGAACTCGGCCGAGGCCCGGGAGGTGCTGCACGAGGTGCTGACGGCCGAGCTGTCCACCGACGGCCACCGCGCGGTACGCGCGCTGCCGCACACCGTCGACGGGCAGAAGCAGCCCGCGGTGGTGCTGGTCGCGGGCGTCAACGGCACGGGCAAGACGACGACCACGGGCAAGCTGGCGCGGGTGCTGGTCGCCCAGGGCGCCACGGTGGTCCTGGGCGCGGCGGACACGTTCCGCGCGGCGGCGGCCGACCAGCTGCAGACGTGGGCCGAGCGCGTCGGCGCGGAGGTCGTGCGCGGCAAGGAAGGCGCGGACCCGGCGGCGGTCGCGTTCGACGCGGTCAAGCGCGGCGTGGACACGGGCGTCGACGCGGTCCTGATCGACACGGCGGGCCGCCTCCACACGAAGACGGGCCTGATGGACGAGCTGGGCAAGGTCAAGCGAGTCGTCGAGAAGCAGGCGAAGGTCGACGAGGTCCTGCTGGTCCTGGACGCGACCACGGGCCAGAACGGCCTGATGCAGGCCCGGGTGTTCGCCGAGGTCATCGACGTCACGGGCATCGTGCTGACCAAGCTGGACGGCACCGCCAAGGGCGGCATCGTGTTCCAGGTCCAGCGCGAGCTGGGCGTGCCGGTGAAGCTCGTCGGCCTCGGCGAGGGGCCGGACGACCTGGCGCCGTTCGAGCCGGGTGCGTTCGTGGACGCGTTGCTGGGCTAGCGGATCCGTTTCCGGGTGGCCCAGTCGTGGACGGTGCCACCCGCCTTGACGTGGCTGTCGTGGTGCATGCACAGTCCGTTCGCGCTGAAGGTGGAAACCGCCATGGTGCAGCGCGAGCCGCGGTGCACCACGCTCGCGCGGCATCGCGCGTTCGCCGTGGCGGTGAAGGCAGCCGGCTGCTGCGCGAGCAGCGCGGCTTGGCGCGCGCGAACCCCTGAGGCCGGCAGCTGCGGCCGGTCGGGGCGCGGCGGCAGCTCGAACGGGCTTGTCCCGTCCGGCTTGCGCAGGCCGAGCTGTTCGAGCAGCTCCTTGGTCGGCGCCTCGGTGGTGATGCTGAGCTGATCGGTCCGGTTGCTGGCCACCCAGTGGCGGACCCAGCCGACGCCGTGCAGCACCGGGTTGCCGCCGAGCTGCGCGGGCGCGTCGAGGACCAGCGCGCTGATCAGGTAGTCGTCGCGTGCCAGGGTCAGGTGCGCGGTCTCGCCGAGCAGCATCGGCACCGTCACCCCGTGCGGTTCCCCGGCGGTCCCGGCCGGGGCCGTCTGGAAGGCCAGCAGCACGGGACGCCGTCCGGCGGGCACGTGCCGCACGACGATGTCGACGTCGCTGGTCACGTCGCCGATCCGGTGGCGCCGGGGATCCGGCAGCGTGACAGCCCGCCGTGAACCGTCGAAGGCCCGGTCCACGGCCCGTTCGGCGAGCCTGCCGACGACCGCCGCAGCCGCGGCCTGACCCAGCCAGACGAGTGATCCGGTGAACGGTTCCAAGTCGAGCCCCCTCTCGCTCTCCTTCAGAGTCGCGAGACGGCGGCCGGATACCGGCTAGAGCCGGGAAGGCGGTAAACGGAACAACGGCGTGCCGTCCGCCTTCCGCAACCCCAGCTGCAGCAGCACCGGCGCCGACGGGTGGTGGGCCGGGATGATCAGCGGTGACGTCCGGCGGGCGGTGACCGTCAGCCGGGACCAGCCGATGCCCTGCAGCGTCTGGCCGGAGCGCTTGCGCGCCAACGGGTCGACGATCATCGCGGCGCCGAAGTAGTCGCCGCCCGGCAGGTTCACGCGGGTCGTGTGGCCGAGGACGATCGAGAAGACCGTGCCCGTGCGGCTGCCGTCTTCCTGCAGCGTGAGGATCACCGGCGTCCGGGTCCGGATCGTCAGCTGGTGCCGCACGGAGATCTCGACCGTCCCCGGCACCGACCCACCCGGGCGCGGCGGCCAGGAGGGCGGTAGCGGCGGCCCGTCGAGCGCGCGGTCGACGAGCCGGTCGAGCAGGTTCGAGGCGGCGCCCTGAGCGAGCCAGGCGAGCGCGCCGCCGGTATGGGAGTCCATGCCGTCCTTCCGCGAAATTCGGATGACGGGCGGGTGCGCGTCGAAGGAGAATCCGGGCATGCCCGGTTGACGCAGGTCCGCTCGTGCCCCTCCTCGCCCCAGACGTCCCAAAGCCGTCATTCGCCGCGAGAGAGGACCAATCATGCCCATCATCCACGGTGCGCGGGTACTTTTGCGTACCATTTCGGCAAAAGATCGCGCCCGCGTCCGCGAAATCCTCGCCACCCCGGAGGTCGCCCGCTGGTGGGGCGACGCGGCCCACGAGGTCGACGGCCTGTACGAGGTCGAGGCCGGCTACACCAGCTACGTGATCGAACTCGACGGCCTGGTCGTCGGGATCATCCAGAGCTGCGAGGAGCTGGAGCCGCAGTACCACCACGCGGGCATCGACATCTCGCTGCATCCGGACTTCCACGGCCGCGGCCTCGGCACGGACGCCCTCCGCACGCTGGCCCGCCACCTGCTGGACAACGGCCACCACCGCCTGACGATCGACCCGGCGGCGTCCAACGAGACGGCGATCCGGGTCTACGCGAAGCTGGGCTTCCGCCCGGTCGGCGTACTGCGCCGCTACGAGCGCGCCCCGGACGGCACCTGGCGCGACGGCCTGCTCATGGACATGCTGGCCGGTGAGCTGACCTAGACCGTGACCGTGGCCTGGGAGAGGCTCGCGCCCAGAGCGTCCGCCACCCGCTGCACCGCCGGGGCGATGTGCGCCACCGCCTCGGCGGTCAGCCGGCCCGACGGCCCGGACACCGACACCGCGGCCGGCACCGGCGCGCCCGGCACGGCCACCGCGACACACCGGACGCCCAGCTCCTGCTCCGCCTCGTCCAGCGCGTACCCCTGCGAGGCGATCCGGGCCAGCTCCACGGCCAGCGCGTCCGCGTCGGTGAACGTGTGCTCGGTGTACGCCGGCATGCCGGTCCGCGAGAGCAGCGACCGCACGTCGTCCGCGGGCAGGTGCGCCAGCATCGCCTTGCCGACGCCGGTGCCGTGCGGCAGCAGCCGCCGGCCGACCTCGGTGAACATGCGCATCGAGTGCTTCGAGGGCACCTGGGCCACGTAGACGACCTCGTCGCGCTCCAGGACCGCCAGGTTCGCCGTCTCGCCGACCTCCTCGACCAGCTCCGCCAGCAGCGGCCGCGCCCAGGCGCCGAACTGCATGCTCGCGTTCTCGCCGAGCCGGATCAGCCGCGCGCCCAGCGCGTACCGGCGGTTGGTGTTCTGCCGGACGTACCCCAGGTCGACCAGGGTGCGGATGAGCCGGTGGATCGTCGGCATCGGCAGCCCGGACAGCGTCGCGAGCTCGGACAAGCTGGCTTCACCGCCGGTGTCCGCGAGGTGTTCCAGCAGCTCGAAGGCACGCTGCAGGGACTGGACGCCGCCATCGCGCCCGTTCTTCTCCGCTGCCACCGGTGGTCCTCCTTACGTCTGCGTTGAGCTTCCGCTATGCAGAAACTATAGTCCGGCTGGTAGAAAACCGTAGGGCCGTTATCCAAAGATCCGAACCCTCGAGGTGTTCCACATGTCTTCTGAAGTCCAGGTGCTGGGCGACCCGGTCGAGCGCGGCGACGAGATCCTGACGCCGGAGGCGCTCGCCTTCCTCGCCGGCCTGCACGACGCCTTCGCCGGCCGCCGCGACGAGCTGCTGCAGGCGCGCGGCAAGCGCCGCGAGGAGGCCCGCACCACCGGCAAGCTGGATTTCCTGCTGGAGACGAAGGAGATCCGCGAGGGCGACTGGCAGGTCGCCGAGGCGCCGGCCGCGCTGCGCGACCGCCGCGTCGAGATCACCGGGCCGACCGACCGCAAGATGACCATCAACGCGCTCAACTCCGGCGCGAAGGTCTGGCTCGCCGACCTCGAAGACGCCAACACCCCGCACTGGGCCAACGTGGTGTCCGGGCAGGTCAACCTGTACGACGCCGTCCGCGAGGACATCACGCTGGAGAGCGGCGGCAAGAGCTACGCGCTGAAGGACGACGTCGAGCACGCCACCATCGTGGTCCGCCCGCGCGGCTGGCACCTCGACGAGCGCGGCCTGTCCTTCGGCGGGCGCCAGGCCGTCGGCGCGCTGATCGACTTCGGCCTGCACTTCTTCCACAACGCGAAGGAGTCGCTCAGCCGCGGCAAGGGCCCGTACTACTACCTCCCGAAGATGGAGAGCCACCTCGAAGCGCGGCTCTGGAACGACGTCTTCACCCACGCCGAGAAGACGCTCGGCATCGAGCACGGCACCGTCCGCGCGACCGTGCTGATCGAGACCATCCCGGCCGCGTTCGAGATGGAGGAGATCCTCTACGAGCTGCGCGAGCACGCCTCGGGCCTCAACGCGGGCCGCTGGGACTACCTGTTCAGCATGATCAAGTACTTCCGCGACGCCGGCGAGAAGTTCGTGCTGCCGGACCGCAACTCCGTCACCATGACCGCGCCGTTCATGCGTGCCTACACCGAGCTGCTCGTGCGCACCTGCCACAAGCGCGGCGCGTTCGCGATCGGCGGCATGGCCGCGTTCATCCCGAACCGCAACGATCCCGACGTCACCAAGGCCGCGCTCGACAAGGTCCGCGCCGACAAGAGCCGCGAGGCCGGCGACGGCTTCGACGGCTCCTGGGTCGCGCACCCGGGCATGGTCGACATCTGCCGCGAGGAGTTCGACAAGGTCCTCGGCGACCAGCCGAACCAGCTCGACCGCACCCGCGACGAGGTGAGCGTCACCGCCGACCAGCTGCTCGACGTCGCCTCGACACCGGGTGGCGCGACGGCGGCCGGCCTGCGCGCGGCGGTGGACGTCGGCATCCGCTACATCGCGTCCTGGCTGTCCGGCAACGGCGCGGCGGCGATCCACAACCTGATGGAAGACGCGGCGACGGCGGAGATCTCGCGTTCGCAGGTCTGGCAGTGGGTCAAGAACGGGACCACTTTGGACACCGGCGACGTCGTGACGTCCGAGCTGGTGCGCGGCGTGCTGGCCGAGGTCCGCGGCGAGCTGGCCGCGGAGATCAAGCCGGAGCAGCTGGAGCCGGCCGTCGAGCTGTTCGAGCAGGTCGCGCTGGCCGACGGCTTCCCGGACTTCCTGACGCTGCCCGCGTACGAGCGGATCAAGTAGTGCGGCTGTCCCAGGACGTCTACCACGCCGCCGACGCGCGCCTGGCCGAGGCCGACGCGCGCGTCGCGGCGTTGTACCCGGGGGAGCGGCCGGGGCGGCAGCCGGTGCACACGGTGTACGTCCCGGCGTCGCAGTACCGGACGCGGCTGGTCGCGGACTGGGGCAAACAGGCCATGCGGGTCTTCGTCGAGCACGAGGACCTGCTGGGCCTGGACGCCGACGTCTACGAGCGCGTCCGCGCCAAGCTGCTCACCGAGCCGATCGAGGACCTGCGGATCGACTTCGAGGACGGCTTCGGCCGCGTCCCGGACGACGTCGAGGACGCGGCGGCGCGCGCGGCCGGGCAGACCCTCGCGACCACGGGCGGCACGCCGTTCGTCGGCATCCGCTTCAAAAGCTTCGAAGCTTTGACGCGCCACCGTGGGATCCGCACCCTGGACCTGTTCCTGGGCAGCCTGCTGGAGCACGGGCCGCTGCCGTCCGGGTTCGTCGTCACGCTGCCGAAGGTGACGGCGGTCGACCAGGTCTCGGTGGCCGCGGAAGTGCTGGCCCGCCTGGAATCCGCGTACGACCTGCCCGAGCGGACGTTGCGCTTCGAGGTCCAGATCGAGACGACGCAGTCCATTGTGGACGCCGACGGCACGCTGGCGGTGGCCCGCATCGTGCACGCCGCGGACGGCCGCTGTTCGGGCCTGCACTACGGCACGTACGACTACAGCGCCGGCCTCGGCATCGCGGCGGCGTACCAGAGCATGGAGCACCCGGCGGCCGACCTGGCCAAGCAGCTGATGCAGGTCTCGGCGGCGGGCACGGGCGTCCGCCTCTCGGACGGCTCGACCAACCGCCTCCCCCTCGGCGACGCTCTCCCGTCGGCGTGGGCCGAGCACCTGCGCCTGGTCCGCCGGTCCCTGGAACGCGGCTTCTACCAGGGCTGGGACCTGCACGCCCACCAGCTGCCGACCCGCTTCGCCGCGACGTACACGTTCTACCGCGAGAACTTCCCGTCGGCGGTGGACCGGTTGCGCGCGTACGCGGACAAGACGTCCGGGGGAGTGCTGGACGAACCCGCGACGGCGCAGGCCTTGGCGGTGTACCTGTTGCGCGGCCTGGACTGCGGGGCGCTCGACGAAGGTGAGCTGCCGTTCGGACGGCCGGTGCTGGAGAAGTACGCGCGTCGCGAAGTGTGAGGGTCGTGAGTGGTAATGAGGGTTCTAACCCGCATTACCACTCACGAGCCCTGAAGCCGGGCACGGTCGGCGGCCGACCGTCCGGCGTCCCAGCCGTCGAGGTCGCGGACCGTCACCGACTTGCCCACCACCTCCGGGAAGAGCTCCGTGAACGCCGCCTTCACCTTCAGCTCGTGGGACGCCAGCACCGGCAGCAGCCGGTCCGAGTCGGGCGAGGACGACAGGGTCGCCTTCGCAGCCTTCTCCAGCCGCTCGCCGATCCGCGTCGCGTACGAGACGAGGAACGACTGCCGGAACGCGCGTGAACGGCCGGCCGGGTCGGCGATCATCGCGCGCGTCGCCTGGACCAGCAGTGACGTCGTCAGCAGCGCGATGGCGTCCAGGTCGTTCTCGTCGCCGACTACGGTGACGAACCCCCAGCGCGGGTCGAAGACGGCCTGGCAGCGGTTCGCCGTCGCGACCACGTGGACCAGGAGCGACTTGGCGTCGAGGTACGGCGTGTCGAGCCAGAGCCGCCGCGACGCCGGCACGTCCGGGACCGACGTCTCCACCAGCACGCGGTCGAGCGCGTACCGGGTCATCAGCTCCTGCGCCTTCGCGGACAGCGCCTCGGCCTCCTCCGGGAACGAGCTCGACTCGGCCTTGGCCAGCAGCGCGCGGACCCGGCCCAGCTTCTTCTCGTCCACGGCGTGGGGGACCGGTGGCCGGTAAGGCGTCCCCGGCACCGGAAGGACCGGATTCAGCGCCGGCATCGACACCAGGAGCCCGAGGGCTTCGACGACGGTCGTCACCGCTTCGGCGGGGGTCAGGATGTGCTTCGCCGCCCACTGCGTGAAGTGCGGCTCGGACGTCGACCACCAGGCGACGGCGCCGACGTCGTCCAGCTGCTCCCGCCAGCCCGGGTGCAGGGTCGCGAACTGCCCGGCGTAGCCGGCGAGCGTGTCGAGCACGTACGAGACGGCGAACTCGTCGACCCGCCGCCGGGCCGCCTGGTCGACGTCCTCGGGCAGCCAGCCGTTGCGGCAGGGCCGGGTGATCGCCCGCCGGGCGGCCAGGTCCGCGCCTTCCGCGAGTTCCGGTGCCGGCTCGAAGCCCTTCGCGAGCCTCTTCGCGGACGCCTTGGCCGCGCCGGGAACGCCGCGCGCGACGTCGTAGGCCGCGGCGAGCAGGGCGTCGCCGAACTCCCCGGCCGTCCGGGGCGCCGGGACGTCCTCGACGGCCGCCCGGCGTTTCTGCTTACCCACTTCTCAACCCCTCGATCGGAAAGCCCGCTCAGCGCAGCCGCGGGAGGGCGTCGCGGGCCGCGTGGCTCAGCCGCCGCAGGTCGTCGGCGAACCGCTCCCGGTGCTCCTCCGGCAACGGCGAGAAGAAGTACTGCTCGATGTTCGCCACGTGCAGCCGGCTCGCGCGCACCGTCGTCCGCTCGCCGAGCTCGGTCAGGCGCACCAGCTGGACGCGCCGGTCGCGCGGGTGGGCCGTGCGGGTCACCAGGCCGAGGGCCTCCATCCGGTCGACCAGCCGGGTCGCGCCGCCGGTCGTCAGCACCTGCTCCTGGGCGATCGAGCGCATCGTCAGCCCGTCGTCGCCCGCGCGCCCGACGATCAGCAGCACCTCGTACATCAGGTGGGTGATCCCGCACTCCTTCTCCAGCGCGCGCCCGAGCAGGTATTCGAGCCGGTTCGCCGCGCCCTGGAGCCGCCCGAAGGCCAGCACGCGGGGGTCGTGCCCCGCCTGCCGCGCCGACGTGATTTCGGGTTCCACGCTCCCCATCATCCTGCTTGGTCCCCGGCGCGCAGCGCCAGGTAGACGTCGAGCTGGTCGGTGAACTCCGTCAGGTCCGCGCCGAGCAGCTCGCCGGCCCGGCCGATGCGGTAGCGCAGGGTGTTGACGTGGACGTGCAGCGCCTTCGCCGCGCGGGTCGGCGAGCCCGAGCACTCCAGGAACACCCGCACCGTGTGCACCAGGTCCGTGTGCTGCTCGGCGTCGTAGTCCAGCAGCGGCCCGAGGACACGCCGGCGCAGCGCGGCCCGCAGCCCGTCCGGCGCCCCGGCGAGCAGCAGCTGGTGCACGCCGATCTCCTCACCCGGCACCACGACGACCCGCCCGGGGCGCCGCGACGCCACCGCCAGCGCGTAGGCCGCGACCTCGCGTGCCTCATCGCGAGGCGCGGCATCACCGACCCCGCAGACGATCCGGCGGGCCGCGAGCAGTGGCTCCACTGTGGACAGAGCCGTGAAAGCGTCCGACGGCCACCGCGCGGTCACGGCGTACGTCGTCTCGCCGCCGGGTTCGACCAGCGTCGCGTCCGGCAGCAGCTCCCGCAGGACGTCCCGGCTCTCGTCGCTGCCTTCGGTCCGCAACGCGACCACGCGCACGTCGCCGGTCAGGTCGGCTTCGGACGGCTTCGCGCGCGCCCGGGTGACGCCGACGAGCCCCGCCAGCTCCTCGGTGAGCTCGGTCTGCGCGGTGCTCAGCGGCCCGCCGACGGCGATCAGCCACGGCACGGCGTGCCGACCCTCCACCGGCGTCAGCGTCAACGGCCCCGCCGTGTCCTGTTTCGCGGCGTACCGCTGGACGACGTCCTCGACCGGCATCGGCAGCGGCGCCGTCCCGGCGACCACCCGGCCCAGCGTCGACAGCACCCAGCAGGGCAGGCCCAGCTCGGCCGACGCGCTCTCCAGCAGCGTCCCGACCGGGGCGTCCGCGGCGGCCAGCAAACGTTTGCGGGAGCTGTCGGACGCGGCCGCGAGCGCCAGCACCACCTGCTCGGTGACCACCGAGAACGACAGGTCGATCGGCACTTCGAGCAGCGGGATCCGGTGCCGCTCGCAGGCGTCGACGACGTCGTCCGGGATGCCGTCGGAGTCGGCGCCGGACGCGGCCAGCGCCGCCGCGCCGGAGCGGGCCAGCGCGGCCACGAACGGCTCGGCGTCCCCCGGCCCGCGCCACCAGAGCAAGCCGGAAAGCACCAGCTCACCGGCCGACAGGTACCGTCCGGGGTCGGGCAGTTCGGTGACGTAGATGCGCGTCACCGGCCGGTCGAGCAGGTCGGCCCCGGCCCGCGGGCGCAGCCGCAGCCCCGGCAGGTCCAGCAGAGTTTTCACGGTCGTCATCAGGCTTGTAGGAAAGCACAAACGCGCGGGGTTCCGCTCGGGTGCGTTTCATGGCCCGCGCCGTTGCCGCCCCGCCCGGTTGGGCGTCTACTGGTCTATCGCCCTCTTCGAAAAGGAGCACGAGTGGAGTTCCTGCGTCCCACGACGCTCGCCGAGGCCCTGGCCCACAAAGCCGAGCGCCCGGACGCCGTCCCCATCGCCGGCGGCACGGACGTCATGGTCGAGCTGAACTTCGACCACCGCCGCCCGGACGCCCTGCTCGACCTGACCCGGATCGGCGAGCTGACGACGTGGTCCACAGCGGACGGCACGGTCCGCCTCGGCGCCGGCGTCCCGTACAGCCGCGTCATCGCCGAAGTGGGTGAACTCGTCCCGGCGCTGGCCATGGCCTCGCGCACGGTCGGCTCGCCCCAGATCCGCAACCGCGGCACGGTCGGCGGCAACCTCGGCGCCGCCTCACCCGCCGGCGACACCCACCCGGTGCTGCTGGCCCTGGACGCGCGGGTCGAAGTCGCCTCCGTACGAGGGAGCCGGATCCTCCCCGCGGAGGAGTTCTACGTCGGGGTGAAGCGCCACTCGCTGGCGCCGGACGAGCTGATCACCGCCGTCCACCTGCCCGCGCACGCCGGGCCGCAGCAGTTCGCCAAGGTCGGGACGCGCAACGCGATGGTCATCGCGGTCTGCTCCTTCGCGTTGGCCTTGCGCGACGGCGACGTCGGCGCGGCCATCGGGTCCGCCGCACCCACGCCGCGCCGGGCCCGCGCCGCCGAGGAGTTCCTCGCCGCGGAGCTGCCGTGGGGCTCGCCGGAGCCGTTGCCGGACTCCCTGAAGCGTCGCTTCGGCGACCTGGTTGCCGAAGCGACGTCGCCGATCGACGACGTCCGCGGCAGCGCCGCGTACCGCAAACACGCGCTGTCGGTGCTCGCGCGGCGTACGTTGACGTGGGCCTGGGACGAGCACCGGACGGGGGAGCGGGTTTGCGCCTGAATGTCACGATCAACGGCGAGAAACGGCAGGCCGACGACGTCTGGGAGGGTGAAAGCCTGCTCTACGTGCTGCGCGAGCGGCTCGGCCTGCCGGGCTCGAAGAACGCCTGTGAGCAGGGCGAATGCGGTTCCTGCACGGTCTACCTCGACGCCGTCCCGGTGTGCGCCTGCCTGGTCGCGGCCGGACAGGCCGAGGGGCGCGTGGTGCGCACGGTCGAGGGCCTGGCCGACGGCGACGTCCTCGACCCGATCCAGCAGTCCTTTGTGGACCAGGGCGCGGTCCAGTGCGGGTTCTGCACGCCGGGGCTGGTCGTCGCCGCGCACGACCTGCTGAACCGCGTCGCCGATCCCAGCGACGAAGAGATCCGCGAAGCGCTGGCCGGCAACCTCTGCCGCTGCACCGGCTACGAAAAGATCCTCGACGCCGTGCGCGCCGTGGCGAAGGGCGGGGTCGCGTGAGGACACTCATCACCGGCGGGGCGATCGCCACGGTCAGCGGCGAGGAGTACGCCAGCGGATACGTCGTCGTCGAGAACGACAGGATCGCCGAGGTCGGCGAAGGCGTTTACACCGGCGAGTTCGACGAGCGCGTCGACGCGTCGGGCTGCCTGGTCACCCCCGGCCTGATCAACACCCACCACCACCTCTACCAGTGGGCGACCCGCGGGATGGCCGCCGACCACACGCTCTTCCAGTGGCTGGTCGCGCTCTACCCGGTCTGGGGCCGGCTCGACGCGGAGATCACGCACGCCGCCGCCACGGCCGGGATGGCGCGGCTGGCCCTGACCGGCTGCACCACCGTCGCCGACCACCACTACGTCTTCCCCCGCGACGGCGGCGACCAGGTGGCCGCGCTGGCGTCGGCCCGGCAGCGGATCGGCGTCCGGCTGCACGTCGTGCGCGGTTCGATGGACCGCGGCGAGTCCGACGGCGGGCTGCCGCCGGACAACCTCGTCGAGACGACCGACGACGCGCTGGCCGGCACCGAAGCGGCGATCGGCCGGTTCCACGACGACTCGGCGGGAGCGCACCTGCAGATCGCCGTCGGCCCGTGCTCGCCGTTCTCGGTCACCGAACGGCTGATGTCCGGCGCGGCCGAACTGGCCCGCAGCAAGGGCGTCCGGCTCCACACGCACCTCGCCGAGACGATCGACGAAGAGCAGCAGTGCCTCGCCGAAGTCGGCTGCACGCCCGCCGAATACGCCGACAAGCTGGGCTGGCTCGCCGACGACGTCTGGCTCGCGCACACCATCCACCTCGCGCCGGACGCGATCCGCCGCTTCGGCGCGACCGGCACCGGCTCGGCGCACTGCCCGACGTCCAACGGCCGCATCGGCGCCGGCATCGCCCCGGTCCGCGACCTGCTCGACGCGGGCGTCGCGGTCGGCCTCGGCGCCGACGGGGCCGCGTCCAACGAGTCCGGCGGGCTCGGTGAAGAGCTGCACCAGGCGTTGCTGCAGGCGCGGCAACGCGGCGGCCCGCGCGGGCTGACCACGCGGGAAGCGCTGTGGATGGGCACGATGGGCGGCGCCCGCTGCCTCGGCCGGGCGGACGACCTCGGCTCGATCGAGCCCGGCAAGCTCGCCGACCTGGCGATCTGGGACCTGACCGGCCTGAACTACGCGGGCATCACCGATCCGGTCGCAGGCCTGGTCCTGGGCACGACACCGCCGGTCCGGCGGCTGTTCGTCGGCGGCAAGGCCGTCGTCGAGGACGGCACGCTGCGGGAGGCGGACGAGTCCGAGATCGCGTCGGAGCTGAAGTCGGCGAGCGCCAGACTGCGGGAGGACCGATGACCGCCACCGTCGGCACGCAGACGGGCAACGGCGTCGGCACCTCGCCGCGGCGTCCCGACGGGACGGTCAAGGTGCGCGGGGAGTTCGCGTACTCCTCGGACCTGTGGCACGAGGACATGGTGTGGGGTGTGACCCTGCGCAGCCCGCACCCGTACGCGCGGATCACCGGGATCGACATCACCGACGCGCTGAAGGTGCCCGGGGTCTACGCCGTGCTGACCCACGAGGACGTCCCCGGCGTCAACCGCTACGGGCTGGAGCACACCGACCAGCCCGTGCTCGCTTCTTCCGTTGTGCGGTACCAGGGTGAGCCGGTCGCGCTGGTCGCCGCCGACCACCCAGAAACCGCTCGGCGCGCGATGAAGCGGATCGTCGTTTCCTACGAAGAACTCTCTCCCGTAACGGACTCCGAAGCGGCCGTCGCGGGCGAAGGCGCTTCGCTGCACGACGGCGGCAACGTCGTCCGGCACGTGAAGATCCGCCGCGGGCCGCAAGACTTGACCGCCGACGTCGTCGTCTCCGGCGTCTACGAGGTCGGCATGCAGGACCAGGCGTTCCTCGGCCCGGAGTCCGGGCTCGCCGTGCCGGACACCGAAGGCGGCGTCGACCTGTACGTCGCGACGCAGTGGCTGCACGTCGACCAGCAGCAGATCGTCGCCGCGCTGGGGCTGCCGGTGGAGAAGGTGCGGCTCACGCTGGGCGGCGTCGGGGGCGCGTTCGGCGGGCGTGAGGACCTGTCGATGCAGGTCCACGCGTGCCTGCTGGCGTTGCACACCGGCAAGCCGGTGAAGATGGTCTACAACCGCGAAGAGTCCTTCTACGGGCACGTGCACCGCCACCCGGCGAAGATGTACTACGAACACGGCGCCACCCGCGACGGCCGGCTCGTCTACGTGCGGACGCGGTTGTTCCTCGACGGCGGCGCGTACGCGTCCTCGACCGGTGCGGTGGTCGCGAACGCCGCCACGCTCGGCGTCGGACCGTACACAGTGGACAGTGTGGCGGTCGACTGCTGGGGCACCTACACGAACAACCCGCCGTGCGGCGCGATGCGCGGCTTCGGCGCGGTGCAGGCGGCGTTCGGCTACGAGTCGCAGATGGACAAGCTCGCGGCTGCCTGCGGCCTCGACCCGGTGGAGATCCGCGTCCGCAACGCGATGAGCGAAGGCGCGCTGATGCCGACCGGCCAGGCCGTCGACTCCGCCGCCCCGGTCGCCGAGCTGCTGGACCTGGTGCGCGCCAAGCCGATGCCCCCGGACCGGCCGTTCGACCTGCGGCACATGCCCGGCGGCGTCTCCAACACGACGCACGGCGAAGGCGTCGTCCGCGGCGTCGGCTACGCGGTCGGGATCAAGAACGTCTGCTTCTCCGAAGGCTTCGACGACTACTCGACCGCGCGGGTGCGCCTGCAGCTGGTCGGCGGCGAGCCGGCGGCGACGGTGCACACCGCGGCCTGCGAAGTCGGCCAGGGCCTCGTGACGATCATGCAGCAGATCGTCCGGACCGAGCTGGGCGTCGAGCAGGTGACGGTGCTGCCGATGGACACCTCGATCGGCAACGGCGGCTCGACGTCGGCGTCACGGCAGAGCTACGTGACCGGCGGCGCGGTGCAGGCCGCCTGCGTGGCGGTGCGGGCGCGGCTGCTGTCCCGGTTCGACCGGAAGACACGCGTCGTCGGCGGCAAGCTCGTCGCGGTGGACGGCCAGGTGCTCGCCGACCTGGTGGACGTCCTCGCCGACGACGTCTACGACGAGACGGTGGAGTGGCGGCACCGGCCGACTTCTTCGTTGGATCCGGAAACCGGGCAGGGCATGGCGCACGTGCAGTACGCGTTCGCCGCGCACCGGGCCGTCGTCGACGTCGACGTCGAGCTGGGCCTGGTCAAGGTGGTCGCGCTGGACTGCGCGCAGGACGTCGGCAAGGCGCTGAACCCGCAGGCCGTGCTGGGCCAGATCCAGGGTGGTTCGGCGCAGGGGCTCGGGCTCGCGGTGATGGAGGAGATCCAGACCTCCGGCGGGAAGATCCGGAACCCCTCCTTCACCGACTACCTGATCCCGACGGTCCTGGACATGCCGCCGATGAGCATCGACGTCCTGGAACGCCCGGACCCGCACGCGCCGTACGGCCTGCGCGGGGTGGGGGAGCCGCCGACGATCTCGTCGACCCCGGCGATCGTGGCGGCGATCCGGGCCGCGACCGGGCTCGCGCTCACGCGCGTCCCGGTGCGGCCCGAACACCTGACGGGGACCTGAGTTACTTGAGGGTCCAGTTCTGGTTGGCGTCGTCGTTGCAGCCCCACAGTTCGAGCTGAGTGCCGTTGACGTTGCCGGCGGGCTTGTCGCCGCCGGTGACGTCGACGCACAGGCCGGACTGCGTGCCCCTGATGGAGCCGTCGACGTTCAGCTTGAACTGCTGGTTCGTGCCGCCGTGACACGTCCAGACGATCAGCTTGGTCCCGGCCGCGGTCGCACCGCCGTCGGCGTCGAGGCAGAGGCCGTTGGCCTTCAGCTCACCGGCGCTGGTGAACGTCCAGGACTGGTTGGAGCCGCCGTCGCAGTCCCAGATGTCGACCTTGGTGCCGGGTGTCGTGAGGTTGCCGTTGATGTCGACGCACCGCGACGACGACGCGCCCTGCAGCGCCTTGGCCGTGCCGATGCTGGAGCCGCTCGCGTTGGCCTTCACGCGGTAGATCACGGTGCTGTGCGACGGGACGGCGGCGCTGATCGTGCCGGTGCTGGTGGTCAGCTCCTTCGACCACAGGTTGGTCAGCCGGTAGTTCGACGCGCTGGGCAGCCCGGCCGCGGCGGCCGTCGTCGAGACGGTCTTCGTGGTGGTGTTCTCGTTGAACAGGACGACGGCGACGTCCCCGTCCTGAAGGGGCTTCCTCAGGACGTCCAGCCCGCCGCTCGACGAGATGCGCGTCGCCTGCTTGCCGAGGGAGTCCTGGTCGACGGCGATGACGTCCGAGTTGAGATAGGTCGAGAAGGTCGCGACGCTGGCGGAGCGCAGGTCGGCGCCGGCGATCAGCGGCGCGGCCATCGCCGCCCAGAGCGTGAAGTGCGCGCGGTCCTCCTGGAAGTCCATGCCGTCGCCGACCTCGAGCATGTCGGGGTCGTTCCAGGCGCCGGGCTTCGCGGCGGACGCGAGGCCGACGTTCTGGCGGTAGATCGAGTCGATGCTGCCCCAGTTGTTGGTGATGTCGCCGGTGGTGCGCCACAGGTTGCCGACGTCGGGTGCCCAGGTCGAGGGGGAGAAGTTGCCCCACTCGCAGATGCTGTAGGCGATCGGGCGGCCGGTGGCCTTGAGCGCGTCGCGCATCGCGGAGTAGCGGCGGACGTAGTCCTGCTGGGTTTCGCCGCCGGGGCTGCCGCAGTTGTCGTACTTGAGGTAGTCGACGCCCCAGCTCGCGTAGCTGTTGGCGTCGGTCTGCTCGTGGCCGAGGCTGCCGGGGTAGTGCTGGCAGGTCTCGCTGCCGGCGCTCTCGTAGATCCCGAACTTCATCCCGCGCGCGTGGATGTAGTCACCGAGCGCCTTGAGGCCGCTGGGGAACTTAGCCGGGTCGGCGACGAGGTTGCCCGCGCCGTCCCGGTTCTTGGTCATCCAGCAGTCGTCGAGGTTGACGTAGGTGTAGCCGCGGTCGCGCATCCCGGAACTGACCATCAGGTCGGTGGTCTGCTTGACGAGCGTCTCGTTGATGTTGCACTCGAAGGTGTTCCAGGTGTTCCACCCCATCGGGGGTGTTCTCGCGAGCCCGTTTTCCAGGGCATCGGCGGGCTGACCGGTGATCCCGATGACGGCGACGGCGGTGGCGAGGACGGCGAGGACACGGCGCATGGCGGCTCCAACCGAACGACGGTGTTGAGGCAGGAGGACTAGACCACTCTGCAGCCTTGATGTCCGATGCTGATCGGTCAAGCGCCATTTTGAGTATTCTTGTTGGATTCCCGACTAAAGTTGCTCGCCCTGAAGCCGCTTGGCGACGTCCACGCTGGTCGCGCCCGCGACGGCCATGGCTTCGGTGTCCCGCAGCGCCCGGCAGAGGACGAAGGCGCCTTCGAGGCTGTTGACCACGGAGATGGTGAGCGTCCGTGCGGCATCTTGGCTGAGCCCGAACCGGGCGAACTTCTCGGTCCCGGCGTCGACCCACGCGGTGAAGACGTCAGCGGTGGCTTCCCGCAGCGGTTCGTTGGTACTCGCGACCTCGAGAGCAACGGTAGCGATCGGGCAGCCTTCGACGTAGTCGGTGGCTTCGAGCGTCGCGATCCCGGCGGCGAAGAAGGCCTCGATCCCGCTGATCAGGTCGGGTGCCGGGTCGATGAAGAGGTCGAACAGCTGGATGTAGGCAAGCCCGGAACTCCGGACGACCTCGGCACCGAGCTGCTCCTTCCCGCCGGGAAAGAAGTGGTAGAGCGAGCCGAAGGGAGCATTCGCCTCACTGACGATCTGCTTGAGCCCGGTACCGCTGTACCCATTGCGCCGAAAAAGCTCAGCCCCGGCGGCCATGATGCGTTCCTTGGTCCCTGCCACGGTTAGAGGATACGCGGTCGTTAGAGCGTTCTATCAACTCCGGGCGGCCGGCTCCGCGGCTCGACGGGCGAGATCCACGCTCGGTCGGCTCGCCCACGTCTCGCAGGCGGGATCGACGCTCGGTCTGCTCGCCCGCGCCACGTAGTCAGTTCCGCGCTTCGTCGACTCGCCCATGCTTCAGCAGTCCGCTCCGCGCTTGGCCGACTCGCCTGCACCTTGGCAGTCTGTTCCCCGCTCGGTCGGCTCGCTCACGCTTCAGCGGTCTGTTCCCGGCTCGGTCGGCTCGCCTATGCCTTGGCGGTCCGCTCTGCATGTGATCGGCTCGCCCACGCGTCAGCGGTCTGTTCCCCGCTCGGCCGACTCGCCCATGCCTCAGCAGTCCGCTCCACGCTCGATCGGCCGCTCGCGCCTCGGCAGTCTGTTCCCCGCTTGATCGGCTCGCCATGCGCGGTCTGTCGCCCACGTTTCGGCGGCGGGTTCACGCCCGATCGGCATGTCCACGCCTCGACCGGGGCTCGCCCACGCCCGGCGAGGTGTGCTTCAGGCCAAAGGCCTTGCCTACCCACGGCAGCTGTCCGCAACCCACCTGGCTTGCCCCGCACCGCCCGGCCGTTCGAGGCGCTTCACCTCGGGCCTGCGCTCGCCGGATTCGCGTTCGCCGCCGATCGCGCCGTTGCTGCCGATCGCGCCGATCTGGCCGTTCCTGCGGATCTGCCGTTCCTGCCGATCCCGCCGACTCCCGCCGATCTGGCCAATCCCGCCGATCCCGCCGATCCCGCCGATCCCGCCGATCCCGCCGACTCCCGCCGATCCCGCCGATCCCGCCGATCCCGCCAATGGCGCCAAATTCCGCCGGTCCGGCCGATCCTGTAGATCCCACCAATCGTGTCCGTGCCCTCGGCCAAGCCGCTCCACACTCGGCCTACCCGTCCGCGCCCCGACCTGGGACTTGCTACTCCGGCCCAGTTTGTCCACACCCCACCCGTGATGTGGACAACCCGGCCCCGACATCGGCTTTTACGGCTCTCCGTCGGAGGGTCCCGATACGCTGGAAGCGGGGCCGGTCCCCCGGAGAGGGCGGGGGCTGCTTTTCGCGATGCGAGCGGAAGCGTGAGCGCTCGCTAGTGGATGTCCCAAGCAGGGCCAGGGTCCTCGGCGTCGTCGCGCAGGATCGTGCCCTCGATCAGCCCGTACGGGCGGTCGGCGGCGTAGAACACCTCGTTGTCGTTCTTCAGCCCGAACGGGCTCAGGTCCACGAGGAAGTGGTGCTTGTTCGGCAGCGACAGCCGCACCTCCGCGACCTCGGGCCGCCGTTCGAGCACCGACTGGCCCATCGCGTACAGCGTCTGCTGCAGCGAAAGGCTGTGCTTCGTCGCGAAGGTCTCCAGCATCGCGCGCCGGACCTCTCGGTGGCTCTCCGCCCAGTCGATGCCGTCGCCCTGGTAGCGCCAGCGCGCGGTGACGGCGGTCGCGAGGATCCGGTCGTCGGTCTCGGCGAGCGTCGTGTACTCGTCGCGCGGGAAGCCGTGGAACTCCGAGCCGGTCGACTTGAGCACGACCAGGCCGTCGATCCCGGACACGACCCACGCGCGGTTGCCCTGGATCGTGACGGCCGTGGTGCGCCGTTCGTTGCCGCCGCCGCTGAACGCGTGGTCGTGCGGCGCGCCGTCGACGGTGATCCGGTCCCAGCTGTGCTCGTCGATCTTGATCCGGGCGCCGGAGATGCTCTCCTGCGTGCCGGTGAAGTGCCGGGCCAGGCGCAGGCCGAAGTCCTCGATCTCGCCGACCGGCGCTTCCTTCGCGAATGCGTACACGGTGTTCTTCTGCGTGTCGGTCGCGAGCACCGCGGCGTTGTCGCCGGTCAGGTGCGTCGCGGCCAGCTCGCCACGCAGCGACGTCGACACGGTGAGGTCCTTCAGGTGGTGGACGGGGCCGTCGCGGCGCACCGTGACCAGGCGGACCTCCGCCTTGCCGTACTGGTTGGGGCCCAGGGTGATGGCCACGGTTCAGCTCCCTCGGTAAGTCGAATAGGCGAACGGGCTGAGCAGGAGCGGCACGTGGTGGTGCGCGGTGCCGTCGGAGATCCGGAAGGTGAGGGCCACCTCCGGGAAGAACGCGTCCGGGCCGAGGTAGGCGCCGGTGTCGAAGACCAGCCGGTAGACGCCGGGTTCCAGCGTCTCGGGGCCGAGGTCGCGGACGCGGCCGTCGTCGTCGGTGCGCCCGTCGGCGATCGGCTTGCCCTCGGCGGTTTCGAAACGGACGGTAATTCCCTTTGCGGGCCGGCCTTGCGCCGTGTCGAGCACGTGCGTCGTCACCAGACTCACGCCGTCACCGCCTTGGCCAGCCGCAGGCCGGCGATCTTGAGCAGCTCCTGCCCGGCGACGCCGAGCTCGGTCGCCGGGTCGTTGCCGATGCGCTCGCGGAGGATCTTCAGCAGTTCGTCGCCGCTGCGTCCGCTGGCGCAGACGAGATAGACGTGCCCGAACTTGGCTTCGTACTCGGCGTTCGCGGCGGCGAACTCGTCGGCGTTGTCCACACCGGACTGTTCGCTGCGGGACCAGTCGGCCTCGGTCCCTTGCTGCTTCGGCTTTTCGCCGATCCGGGGGTGCGCGGCCATGGCCTGGCGGATCTCGTCACTGCTCAACGGCAGGTCCGCGGCGGCTTGCAGCGCGTCGAGGTTGTCGTAGGGCCTGCGGTCGAGAACCGCGTCCGCCCAGCGGGGGACGGCGAGGCACGCCGTCAACGCCGGACGTACGTCGCCGGCGTCGGCGGTGTTGAAATCGGTGAGGGTGAGCGGCACGGGGAACTCCTCGTGAGTGGCGTCCCGCTGACCGTACGTCGGCGCCGGAGTTCCGTCAACATTTTGTTGAAAGCGCTGGTCAGTCGGCTTCCCGGTTGAGATAGTTGTAGACGGTGAACCGTGTGACGCCCAGCGCGTCGGCCACCGAGGAGACAGATTTCCGTAGGCCGAAGGCGCCGCGTTCGCGCAGCAGCCGCACCGCGCGCTGCTTCCCCGCGCGGTCGAGATCGCCTAGTTCGGCGCCGAGTTCGCGCTCTACATCGGCGATCAGCCGGGCGAGCGCATCGTTCAGCTCGACGGATGGGGCGCTGTCGACGCCGTGCGATTCGCCCGCCTGACTGCCCGCCGTGTTCGGGCCACCCGCCTGGCCGCCCGTCGTGTTCGTTCCGCCTGCTCGGCTGCCGGCCGTGTGCGGTTTACCTGCTGGATCGCCCGTCGAGCGCGGTTTCCCTGCCAGGCCGCTCGCCGTGTGCGACTTGTCTGCTGAATCGCCCGTCGCGTGTGGCTTGCCTGCTTGGCCGCCGGTCGCGTGCAGTTTGCCTGCCTGGCCGCCGGTCGCGTGTGGTTTGCCTGCTGGACCGCCCGCCGCGTGCAGCTTGCCTGCCGGATCGCCCGTCGCGTGTGGAGCGACCACAGGACCGTCCGTCGTGTGCGGTTCGGCAGCTCGGGTAGTCGTCGGATCGCGCTGGTCGGCGGCGGAAACGACTTCCGGCTCGGTCGGTCCGCCGGGTCGATCTCCCTCCTCGGCCGCGGCGCCGGCGTCCGCCGCGGCGACCTGGCGCACCTGCAGCGTGACCTGGGTGGCGCCCCCGTCGAGCGCCGCCTGCGTGATCCTGGGCAAGGCCTCGAGAAGGGCCTTCGCGTCACCGCGGACGAGCGTGCCGAGCGGCCCGAAGTCGGTGTCCAGCCCCGCTTCCACGGCCGCGTCGCGCGCGGCGAGCGCGTGCTCGGGCGGCGAACCCTCGCCGTGGAACGGTTCGCTGGTGAACTCCGCTTCAAGCCGCACGAGGTGACCGTAACGCGCCGCGTCCGTCGTTGACGAGCGGCGCGAGCCGTGGTTAGTGTCGTTGTGCGAAACCGTCTTTCCGTACTGTGAAATCGGCGGTGGTCACTTCTCCCGGCGAAGGGTTCTCGGATGGATCTTGTGGTGCGCGCAGCCCGGGCGGTCACGGCCGAGGGCGAGGTCCCGGTGACGCTCGGCGTCGACGGCGGCCGGATCGTCGCCGTCGAACCCGGGGGCGCTTCGCTGACCGGCGACCGCGTCGTCGAACTCGGCGACGACGTCGTTCTGCTGCCCGGGTTGGTCGACACGCACGTCCACGTCAACGATCCCGGCCGCGCCGAGTGGGAGGGCTTCGAGACGGCCACCCGCGCGGCGGCGGCGGGCGGAGTGACCACGATCGTGGACATGCCGCTCAACAGCCTGCCGCCGACGGTCGACGTCGCGGCCCTGGAGGTCAAGCGCAAGGCGGCGACCGGCCGGGTGCACGTCGACGTCGGTTTCTGGGGCGGCGCGATCCCCGGCAACGTCTCGGACCTGCGTGGGCTGCACGAGGCCGGCGTCTTCGGGTTCAAGTGCTTCCTGCTGCACTCCGGCGTCGACGAGTTCCCGCCGCTCGGCCCGGCCGGGCTCGACGAAGCGTTGCGGGAGCTGAGTTCCCTCGACGCGCTGATGATCGTCCACGCCGAGGACGCGCACGAGATCGACGAGGCGCCCGAGCCGCATGGCGGTCGCTATGTCGACTTTCTGCATTCGCGCCCGCGGGCGGCGGAGAATCTGGCCGTCACGCACGTGATCGAGGCGGCCCGCCGCAACTCGGCGCGGGCGCACATCCTGCACCTGTCGTCCGCGGAAGCCCTGCCGCTCGTGGCGGAGGCCCGCCGCGACGGCGTTGCGCTGACCGCCGAGACCTGCCCGCACTACCTGAGCTTCGTCGCCGAGGAGATCCGCGACGGCGCCACGCAGTTCAAGTGCTGCCCGCCGATCCGCGAGGCGGCCAACCGCGAACAGCTGTGGCAGGGGCTCGCCGACGGTGTGATCGACTGCGTCGTCAGCGACCACTCGCCGTGCACGCCGGAGCTGAAACGCTTCGACAGCGGCGATTTCGGGCAGGCCTGGGGCGGGATTTCGAGCCTGCAGCTGGGGCTCCCGGCGATCTGGACGCAGGCGCGGCAACGCGGGTTCGCGCTCACCGACGTCGTCCGCTGGATGGCCGAGCACCCCGCCGCGCAGGCAGGGATGCGTCGCAAGGGCCACCTGGCGGTCGGCTACGACGCCGACTTCTGCGTGTTCGCGCCGGACGAGGCGTTCGTCGTCGACGTCGCAAAACTCAAGCACCGCAACCCGGTGAGCGCCTACGACCGCCGCCCGCTCGCCGGCGTGGTCCGCTCGACCTGGTTGCGCGGCACCGAAATCACCGGCGACGCGCCCTTCGGGGCGTTGCTGACCCGGGGGAACTGCTGAGATGGAGGCTGTGTTGTCTGACCGTCCTGAGTGGACAGAGCTGCCCGACCTCGCTTCACGTCGCTTCGGCGGGACCGTGATGTGGGCGACCGACGAACTGTTCGCCGAGAAGGAGAACCTGGTCAACCCGTGGACGCCGGCGCACCGCGCCGAGACGTTCGGCCCGAAGGGCCAGGTCTACGACGGCTGGGAGACCCGCCGCCACCGCGAACCGGGCGACGACCAGGCGATCCTCCGGCTCGGCCTGGCGGGCACGGTCACGGGGGTGGTCGTCGACACGGCGTTTTTCAAGGGCAACTACCCGCCGTTCGTCTCGGTCGAAGCGGCTTCGGTGCCGGGTTACCCGAGCGCGGCCGAGCTGGCGACGGCGGACTGGGACATCCTGGTCGACCGCGCGCCCGCGGCGGGCCACACGGAGAACTTCCACACGGTCAACGGTTCCCGCAGGTACACCCACGTTCGCCTGACCCAGCACCCCGACGGCGGCGTCGCCCGCCTGCGCGTCCACGGCGCCCCGATCCCGGACCCGGACCTGCTCGACCTGGACGCGCTGGATCTGGCGGCCCTGGAGAACGGCGCCCTGGTGACGGGGTGCAGCAACATGTTCTATTCGTCGCCGAACAACATGCTCTCGCCGGGTCTCGCGGCCCACCAGGCGGAGGGCTGGGAGACGGCCCGCCGCCGCGACGACGGCAACGACTGGGCGACCTTCAGACTGGCCGGCGCCGGGACCGTCCGGTTTGTCGAGCTGGACACGAGCAACCTCAAGGGCAACGCCCCAGGCTGGGCATCGATCAGCGGCCGCGACACGTACGGCGAGTGGGTGGAACTGCTGCCGAAGACGCGCCTGCAGCCGGACACCCGCCACCGCTTCGCGGTACCGGACGGCCCCGAGGTGACGGAGGCCCGCCTGGACATCTACCCGGACGGCGGCCTGGCCAGGCTGCGCCTGTTCGGCCGCCTGACCGGGACGGGCCGCGCGAACGTGAAAGCCCGGTTCGCCAAAACCCGCTGAGGCTCGCACGGCCCGCATTTGGGAGTCGGCGTCGTGTGCGACAAGTCGCGCAAGTCGGTTGGGTCACCCACGTCGGGTTGACGAGTCGCGTGTTCTCTGCCGAGCCGTGTGGCTGTCGCGTCACACTTCAGCGGAGCACGTCGGCCAAGCGTCCGAGCCCCGGCGCGGTCTCCCTGCCCGAACTCGCGGGTCGTCGACGAGTGCCGTACACCTCGTCGACGATCCGTGGTCAGCCCGCGTCGGGACGGTTCAAGTAGGCCGAGGCCAGCGACAAGACACACGCGCAGCCGATGATCGCGCTGACCCACCACGGCAGGCCCGCCACGATGCTCCACACGAAGCCCGCCGCCGCCAGGAGGGCGACGAGGATGTTCCGGAACTGCAGCGGCGTCGGTTTAGCCATGCCGCCAGCCTCTCACGGGTCCACATCAGACCTCTGCGCGCTCCCCGGGTTCGAGCAGCACCAGCCGGCCGGTCAGGCCGGCCGTCTCGAACTCCTTCCTCAGTACGTCAGGACCCTCGCTGAAGTGCTGCCAGCCCCGGAAGTGCAACGGGACGACCTTCGCCGAGCCGAGCACCTTCGCCGCCGCGGCGGCGTTTTCGCTGGTCAACGTCAGGGGAGCCCCGTCGAACAACGTCGTCCTCGCGGCACCGGCGAACAGCACCGCGATGTCGACGCTGAACCGCGACGCGATCTCCCGCACCAGGTCCACCGACGCGTTGTCCCCGCTGACGTACACCGTCGGCAGGCCTTCGCCGCTGAGCACGAACCCGGTGACGTCACCGGCGAGCTGCTCCGCTCCGTCAGGCCCGTGCAACGCCGGGACCGCGGTGATCGTGAGCCGCCCGACCTGCGACTCCTCCCACGGCTCCAGGCCCCGCGCAGTCCCGCCCAGCCGCTCGGCGCCGCTCGGGGTGGTCAGGGTCAGCGGCACCGTCTTGAGGTAGTCGCGCCCGCGATCGTCCAGGTTGTCCGGGTGCTGGTCGTGGGACAGCAGCACGGCGTCCACCACGCCGACGGCGTCCTCGGTCAGCACCGAGTCCTCGATCTTGACCAGCACGCGCTGGCCGATCGAGTGATCACCCGGCGGATCGAACGTCGGGTCGGTGAGCAGCCGGACGCCGCCCAGTTCCAGGAGCGCGGTCGGACCACCGGACAGGGTGATCCCGAGTTTCTCGGTCATACCGGGGCCAACGACGGGAACGGGTGCGCTCTTCCCTAGGGTGCCGACTGCCTCCGCGAGCTGATCACGCCGGTGTTGAACCCGGCCAGGTGCAGGCCCCCGGCGAACCGCGCGTGCTCGATCTTCACGCACCGGTTCATCACGACGTCCAGCCCCGCCTCCCGAGCTCGGTCGGCCACCGGTTCGTGCCACAACCCGAGTTGCAGCCACAACGTCCGCGCGCCGGCGTCGATCACGTCCTCGGCCACCTGAGGCAGGTCATCGTGTTTCCGGAACACACTGACGAGGTCCGGTTCGCCCGGCACGTCCTTCAGTGAGGCGTACACCGGCTTCCCGAACAGGGTGTCCAGGCGGGGGTTGACGAAGTTGACCTCGTACCGCGTCGACGAGAGCAGGTAGGTCGCGACGAAGTAGCTCGGCCGCGACGGGTTCGCGGACGCTCCCACCAGCGTCACCGACTTCGCCCGGTTCAGGATCGCGCGCCGCTCGACAGCGCCCACTGCATACGTCATCCGGCCACCGCCTTGCCCAGGGCCTGGTCGAGGTCCCAGAGGATGTCCTCGACGTCTTCCAGCCCGACCGACAGCCGGATCAGGTCAGGGCCCACGCCCGCGGCCGTGAGCTGCTCCTCGGACAGCTGCGCGTGGGTCGTCGACGCCGGGTGGATCACGAGCGTGCGGGCGTCCCCGACGTTCGCCAGGTGTGACAACAGCTCCACCGACTCGACGAACCTTTCGCCCGCCGCCCGTCCGCCGTTGATGCCGAAGGAGAACACCGCCCCGGGCCCGGCGGGCAGGTACTTCTTCGCCAGGTCGTGGTGCGGGTGCCCCGGCAGCCCCGCGTAGGACACCCAGGCCACGCGTGGGTCCGCGTCGAGGTGTTCGGCGACGGCGCGGGCGTTGGCGACGTGTGCGTCCATCCGCTGGGGCAGGGTCTCGACACCTTGCAGCAGCAGGAAAGCCGAGTGTGGCGAGAGGACCGCGCCGATGTCCCGCAACTGCTCCGCGCGAAGCCGCGTACAGAACGCGTACTCGCCGAAGTTCTCCCAGTACTTGAGGCCGCCGTAGCTCTCGACGGCCTCGGTCATCCGGGGGAACTTCCCGTTGCCCCAGTCGAACTTCCCCGACTCGACGACGATCCCGCCGAGTGTCGTCCCGTGGCCGCCGAGGAACTTCGTCGCCGAGTGCAGCACGATGTCCGCGCCGTGCTCCATCGGCCGGCAGAGGTACGGCGTCGCCAGCGTCGCGTCGACCACCAGCGGGATGTCGTGGGCGTGCGCCAGGTCCGCCAGCGCGGGGAGGTCCGCGATGCCGCCACCCGGGTTGCCGATCACCTCGGTGTAGAGCAGCCGGGTCCGATCAGTGATCGCCGCGGCGTAGTCGTCGATGCCGCCGCTGACGAACGTCGTCTCCACGCCGAATCGCCGGAGCGTGCCGGTGAGCTGGGTGACCGTGCCGCCGTAGAGGCCGCTCGCCGACACGATGTGGTCGCCGGCCTCGGCGAGCGCACTGAAAGTGAGGAACTCCGCGGCCTGCCCGCTGCCGGTGGCGACACCGCCGATCGCGCCCTCGAGGCTGGCGATCCGCTCCTCGAACGCCGCCACGGTCGGGTTCCCGATCCGGCTGTAGATGTTGCCGTACTTCTGCAGCGCGAACAGGTTCGCCGCGTCGGCCGCGTCCTCGAAGACGAAGCTCGTGGTCTGGTAGATCGGCACGGCACGCGCACCGGTCGCCGGGTCGGGCGTCCCGCCCGCGTGCAATGCGCGGGTCCGGAAGCCCCAGGTGCGTTCACTCATCGGTCCTCACCGTAACCGTCCTCCCCTTCGGTCGGCCACGCCTCCCAGGTGGTGGGCGCGGTCATTTCGTGCTGCCGACGTTAGCACGATTTGGCATTACGTGCGGTACACTCGAACGTATGAAATGCGCCGTGTGTGGCAAGCCGCTGCCACCTCGTCGCGGAGCTGGGCGAAATCGCCAGTACTGCGACGCCACGTGCCGGAGCGCTGCCCGCAGGCAGCGAACGCACGTAAAGAACGACTTGACAACTTCCGGTCGTCAATCCACTCTTGACACCGTGCCGGACGAACCTTTGGCCGCGGTCGGTGCGGCATTGCGGAAGGTCCGCGACGCGGAAGCCGCATTGCGGGACACCGTGGACGCGGCCAGAGCGACCGGGCACACCTGGCAGGAGATCGGTGACCTGCTGGGCACCAGCCGGCAGGCCGCGTTCCAGCGGTTCGGCCGGCCGGTCGATCCGGCGACGGGCGCGTCGATGACGGAACTGAAGCGGCCCGACGCGATTCACCTCGCCGAGGAGCTCGTGTTCGAACTCGTCGGGTGCCGGTGGCACGAGGTACGCCGGGACTTCGACGACCGCATGCTCGCGTCGGTCGGCGAAGAGGAGCTGCAGCTCGCCTGGACGCAGCTGGCCGGATCGGTCGGACGCTACGAACGGATGGGAGAGGCGTACGCACGGTCGGCGGGGGACTACACGATCGTCCACCTGCCGGTGGCCTTCGAGGCCGGTGAGCGGACTGTGCAGGTGACCTACCGCGAGGACGGTCAGGTGGCCGGGCTGTGGATCCGGTCGGCCGAACAGTTGTGAGCGCAGTTGTGAACAGGGGGAACGATGAAGACAGCAATCGCGGGCGTGATCGCGGTTCTCGCGCCGCTGGTGGCCCCGGCCGCCCACGCCGCCGAGGTACCCACGGCGGGGGACCAGCTTGAATGGGTCGTCGACGCCACCGGGCGCGTCCCGGTGTCCGATGCCGAGTTACAGCAGCACATCGCGCAGGTCCTGGTGACCGCGGCGGGTGGCACGGCGGGCATCAACGCCGCACTGACCGGGCTCGGCCGGCTCGAGGTGGAGCGGGTCGTCACCGAGGCGCCCGACCACGTCGAGGCGGTGGTCCACGGCCCGGCGGACGACTACCTGCTGGATCTCCACGTCGACCAGGCCGGGCTGATCGACGGGCTGCGGGCGACCGCGGACGACCCGGTGCCGTCGTCGTGGCCGGAGGTGGACGCCCAGCTCGCAGCGCTCGGCGGGCGCGTCTCGTTCGGCGCGTCGGAGATCCTGCCGGACGGGCGCTGCCGTGACGTACACGGCGTGCAGGACAACGTGCAACGGCCTCTGGGCTCGGCGTTCAAGCTCTACGTCCTGGGTGCGCTCGGCACCGCGGTCGCGGAGCACAAGGCGTCCTGGACCGAACAGCTCGCCATCCGCGACGACTGGAAGAGCCTGCCGTCGGGCGTGCTGCAGAACCAGCCGGCCGGCACCCGGCTCCCGCTGTCGGAATACGCCGACAAGATGATCTCGATCAGCGACAACACCGCTGCCGACCACCTGATCCACCGGCTCGGTCGCGACGCCGTGCAGCGGCAGGTCACCGCGTTCGGCAACCAGCGGCCGTCGGCGAACATCCCGTTCCTGACGACCAAGGCGCTGTTCGAGCTCAAGGCGACGCAGTACCCGGCCCGCGCCGACGCCTACCTGGCGTTGCCACGCTGGGCACGTCCCGCCGCGGTCGCGGGACTCGAACGGCTCCCGCTCACCGGACTCACCTCCTGGCCCAGTCCCGAGAAGATCGACCAGCTCGAGTGGTTCGGCTCCCCGGACGACATCTGCCGGGTGTTTTCCGGGCTGCAGAAGGAGAACCAACCGGAGATCGGGCACGCGCTGTCGCTCAACGACGGCGGGCTCGGCCTCGACAAGGCGAAGTTCCCCGAGGTCTGGTTCAAGGGCGGCAGCGAACCCGGCGTGCTGACCTTGAACTACCTGGCCCGGACGGCCGACGGCCGGTCACTGGTCACGAGCGTCATGGTGTCGGACCCGGTGGCGCCTCTGGACGAAAACCACGTCGCGGCACGAGGAATCGCGGTCGCAAGGGGGGCGGTGGCGCTGTTGGCGGCTACGCTGCGCCGGTGACGGTGCGCTGGAGTCTGACGATCGATTGCGCGGCGCCCCGCGCGCTGGCGAGGTTCTGGGCGGTGGCCCTCGGCTACATCGAGCGGCCACCACCGGCCGGGTTCGCGAGCTGGGAAGCCTGGTTCACGGAGTTCGGAGTACCCGAGGACGAATGGGACGACGGCGCGTACCTGGCCGACCCGGAAGGTGTCCTGCCGAGCCTGAGCTTCCTCAAGGTTCCCGAAGACAAGGTCGTGAAGAACCGGCTGCACCTGGACATCCAGGCGGGAGGCGGTCGCGAGGTGCCTTGGGAGACGCGGTGGAAGCGGGTCGCCGAGGCGATCGCCCGGCTCATCGCGGCGGGCGCGACGGTGCAGCAGGAGCACGAGGCGGGCGGCCGCCCGGACCACGTCGTGATGGCGGATCCCGAAGGCAACGAGTTCTGCGTGCTCTGAGCCGGCGCCGCCGAACCGGGCGTGACCGGTGGTCGTCGTCACCGGTGGTCGCACGGGACCCGGGCCGGCGGTCGCGCGTGGGCCTGCCCAGGCGCGGCTAGCGGGTCAGTTCCTCGTGTCGCGTCGGGTTGCCGCTGTGCCACGGCAGCACGGCGCCGAACCGGACCAGCTCGCCGTACGTCGACGGGTCGAGGTCGTCGAGCGTCAGATCGAGCACCGCACGTGCGGCCTGGTCGGGCGTTTGGGCCTGGCTGAAGTCGGCGAACCACGGGCGCGACGCCCGCGTGTCGACCAGGCCGGGGCAGACCGCCGCGACCAGGGTGCCGTCCGCGAGGTCTCGCTCCCGGCGCTCCGCGGCCACCGCGCGTACGGCGGCGACCTGGGCGACCTTCGAGGGCACGTTGATCCACTCCGGCCAGCCCAGCTCGTTCGCCCGGCCGTCGTGGATCGCGGCGCGCCAGTCCTCGACGGCTTGCTCGACGTCGTCGAGCGACACTCCGTCGAACCGGGGCCGCAAGGCTTCGGGCAGGTGGCCGAGCGTGCCCAGCGAGCTGGCGACGACGAGCAGCCGGCCACCCGGGCGCAGGATCGGGCCGAACGAGCGCAGCACCGCATGGGTGCCGGCGTTCGCGACGTCGAGGAAGACGTCGGCCTGCTCGGCCTGGGGTCGTCCGGGATCGAGCGGGCCGACGGCGTTGGACAGCACGATGTCCACCGCGCCGAGGTCCGCGGCGAAGCGGGTGACGGCGTCGGCGTCCGAGACGTCGAGGACGCGGCCTTCCACCCGGGCGCGCGTCGCGGGGTTCGCGGCGACGCGCTCGGTGGCGGCTGCCACGCGCTCGGTGTCGCGACCGGTGAGCAGGACGAGGTCGTCTGGGCCGAGGCGGGTGGCGAGTCCCTGGGTCAGGGCGAAGCCGAGGCCTTGGTTGGCTCCGGTCACCACAGCGGTACGTGTCATGCCATCACGCTAGGTCCGTCCGGGCCATGCGCCCAGCGAGAGATCGGCAAGCCTGGTATGCGTGAACGTCATGGACTTCGGCGACGTCTCCCTGGTGGCCCTCCGCGTGTTCCGCGAGGTCGCCGAACGCGGCACGCTCACCGCCGCTGCGGCGGCCCTGGGCTACACGCAGTCCGCGGTGTCACGGCAGATCGCCTCGCTCGAGCGCGTGGCCGGGACACCGGTGCTGGACCGACGTCCCGGCGGGGTCCGCCTGACCGCAGCTGGGAACGTCGTGCTGCGCCGGGCGATCGCGGTGCTGGACCAGATCGACGCCGCCGGGCGTGAGCTGGCCGGGCTGCCCGCCGACGGCGGGAGCGTGCGGCTCGGCTGGTTCCCCAGCGCGGGTGCCGTCCTGGTCCCGCGGGCCGTCGCGGAACTGCGGCGCACCCACCCCGCGGTGCGCGTCACCACCCGGGAGGGCACGACGCCGGTCCTGGTGCGGGCGTTGCGTGCGGGCACGGTGGACCTGGCTGTGCTGGGCTCGGTGCCGCCGTTCCGGCCGCCGGACTCCGAAACTCCGGCGCTGAGGCTCAAAACCCTCGCCGAGCGCACACTTTGCCTCGCCGTGCCCGCGGGGCACCCGCTGGCCGGCGCGGACGCGGTCGACGTCGCCGCCCTCCGTGGGCAGCGGTGGATCGCTGGCCCGTCGGGGGAGGACACACTGATGGGCGTGTGGCCCGGGCTCGACGAGCGTCCCGAGATCGCGCACACCGCGCGTGACTGGCTCGCCAAGCTCAACCTGGTCGCCGCCGGCTGCGGCCTGACGACGTTGCCGGCTTCGCTCGTCGAGGCCGTGCCGCCGGGGGTGCGGGTGGTGACGGTGCGGGGCGGGCCGTCGGAACGGCGGCGCGTGGTGCTGGCCCGGCTGCCGGGGCCGCTCTCCGAACCGGCCGCGCTGCTGGCCGAGGCCCTGCGCCGGGTGGCCACCGGGGTGCCGGACCGCGCCGATGACTGAGGTGCCGATATCTGAGGTGCCGATGACCGAGGTGCCGACGTCTGAGATGCCGATGACCGAGATCACGCCGGGCGCCGCGGCGTTCGTGTCACATCGGTCGTTGCCGCGGGGTCTACTGCTACGACTCCGGCGCGGAAGGAACGGGACACGGTGGATGCACTGACCGAGCGGTTCGAACACGAGCGGCCCCGGCTGCGGGCGGTCGCCTACCGGATGCTCGGCTCGGCGAGCGAGGCCGACGACGCCGTCCAGGAAGCTTGGCTGCGGTTCGACCGCACCGACACCGGCGACGTCGAGAACCTCGGCGCGTGGCTGACCACCGTCGTCGCGCGGGTGTGTCTCTCCATGCTTCGCGCCCGGCGCAACCACCGCGAGGAGCCCCTGGAACTGCAGCCTGAGCGGGCCGCGGACGTCCGCGATCCCCAGCAGGAAGCCGAACTGGCCGACTCGGTCGGGCTGGCGTTGCTGGTGGTGCTCGACTCGCTCGGGCCGGCCGAGCGGGTCGCTTTCGTATTGCACGACATGTTCGCCGTGCCGTTCGACGACATCGCCCCGATGATCGACAAGACCCCGGCCGCGACGCGGCAGCTCGCGAGCCGCGCCCGTCGACGGGTCAAGGGCGGTGCCGCGGCGGACGTGGACGTGCCTCGCCGTCGCAAGGTCGTCGAGGCGTTCTTGGCCGCCGCGCGTGGCGGCGACTTCGAAGCTTTGCTGTCGCTGCTCGACCCGGACGTCGTCCTGCACGCCGACCGTTTTGTCGGGCCGAGCCCGGCGCCGGTCGTGCTGCGCGGGGTCGCCAGCGTCCGCGACGGCGCGCTGCTGGCCTCCGCGCGGGCCCGCGCCAGTGAGTTGGCCCTCGTCGACGGTGTTCCCGGTCTGCTCATGGTGCGCGACGGGCGGCTGTCGGTCGTCCTGTCCTTCACGATCGACGGCGACCGGATCACCGGCATCGACGTCATCGCGGACCCGGAGCGGCTGCTCGGGCTGGAGGTCGCCGTCCTCGACTGAACCGGTCAGCCCAGGGCGGCGCGAAGGCGTGCTTCGCGCTCCGAGGGCGTCTGACGCGGGCAGCTCACGCACTTGGGGTTGCCGACTTCATAGATCAGGCAGCACGACGCGCGGCGGACGGCGGGTGTGCGGCCGACGCGGACGAAGCGCGGCTTCGGCAGGTCGAGGTCGATCGCCGCTACCAGCGGCTCGGCCAGGGCCATCGCGCGCTCCGGCTCCGGCGTCCACAGCAGCCGGTTGCCGATCGAGTCGGTGGCGATCGCGCCCAGCGCGCGTTCGCGGGCCCCGGTGACGGCGGCGATCGTCGCGATCGCGGTGCCGAGCGTCTTGGCGAACGCCGCGCCGAGTTCGGGCAGTCCGCCGGAGAGCGGGCGGGTGGACCGGGCGCTGAGGAACCGGCCGTCGGCGACGAGGTCCAGCTCCGTGGCCGCCAGCGCCGGATCGACGAGGGTGCCCGCGACCAGGCCTTCGAGCGCGGGCGCCACGAGGATCGAGGAGAGGGAGTACCACCAGATCGTGCCGAGGACCTCCGGCCGCGCGCAGCCGTAGAGCTTCGCCGCACCGCCGATGCGGGCCCGTACCCACTCCGGGTCCGCGAGCAGGGTCGCGGGGGCGGTCCAGTCGGGCTTCACGCCTCCACCCTTCCAGACGCGCCAAGCGCGCGCGGAGTACGCGCGATGTAGGGCGGGTGTGAGACACGGTGCGGGTAGGCGGGCGGGAGACGCAGTGCAGGCGGGCGGGAGACGCAGTGCAGGCGGGCGGGAGACGCGGTGCGGGGCGGGCGGAAGACGAGTTCACCTCGGCGGGGCAACCAGGGCATCGCCGAGCGGAGATGGGCCGCCTCGATCGGGGCGGCCTGGCCTGGGCCGGGCTGAGCGCGCCGGCAAGTGCGCGGAGGTCCGGCCGTTGATCGGACGCGCCGTCGGGCTTGGCGTGCGAGGGAGGTCGGGTAACCGACGGACGCGCGAGTGAGTCGCGGTGCGCGAAGTTCGGATCGCCGACGGAGGGCAGGCTGCGGCTCGCGGTGCGCCGAGGTCAGATCGCGCCACGCCGTGGTCGTGGGATGTGAGGAGGTCGGACCTCTGATGAGGCGTGCTGGTGAGACCGCGGTGCGCGGAGGTCGGGCCGCCGACGAGGGCGCATCGGCGAGGGCGCGGTGGAAAGGACCGGGTCGGGCGCGTCGGCGACGTTGCAGGTGCGGAGGGGCGGGCGGCCACGACGACGGCACCGGCCGCCGCGGGTGGCTGTGGCGATGGCGCGCGGCCGGTCCGCCGAGAGCGCCGCGCCGGTCATCTCACAGGCGGCGGTACTTGGAGACCGAGAACGACACCGTGACCTCCTGCGGCTCGCTCACCGCCGCCAGACGCTCCCTACGGCCGTCGCGGTCCAGGTGGTGGCCTGCTGGGCCCATCTCCACCGCCTGGCGGATGCGTTCCGGTGTCAGCTCCACCTTGCTGCGTACCGCCGTGCGGGCCGTGCGGGTGAAGTACTCGCCCAGGGTGCCGTCCAGGCGCTCCTCCTTGCGGTCGTCGACCGTCAGGACCAGGTCGCCCAGCTCGCGGAGGTGGTCCGGGGTCGGGGAGGCGACCGTCAGCAGGCCGCCCGGGCGCAGGACCCGGTGGAACTCCGGGCCGTTGCGTGGGGCGAAGACGTTCAGCAGGACCGTCGCCACCTCGTCGCCCACCGGCCACGGCTCCCACAGGTTCCAGACCGCCGCGCCCAGGCGGGGGTGGGCTCGCGCCGCGCGGCGGAGGGCTGCCGCCGAGACGTCCAGGGCCAGCCCGGTCGCCGCCGGGGCCGCGGAGAGGACGTGGGCCAGGTAGTAGCCCGTGCCCGCGCCCGCGTCGATCACCAGGCCGTCGGCCTCCGCGCACACCCTCGCCAGCTCGTCGGCCAGCGCGCGGTACGCGCCCGACGCGAGGAAGTCCGCGCGGGCCGTGACCATCGGCGCGGTGTCCGCCGTTCCGGCCGGGATTCGCGCGTGCAACAAGTTCACGTAACCCTGTCGCGCTAGATCGAAAGAGTGGCGGTTGCCGCAACGCAGCGTGCGTTCGGCTAGCCCGATCGGGTCGCCGCACACCGAACATCGCAACGCTTCCACGACCTGGGGTGGCAGTGGGTCATTCCCGCCGTCGGCTGGGGTCATGGGGATATTCGACCACGAGGTTTCACAACCGGACACTTCAGCACGGGTCCCGGGAAACCTGGACGTAACAACGTGGCGTGGACAGTTCACGCGGGTGAAACCTGACGCGCCGCCCCGTGAAACACCGCGCGCCAAAACTCCCTTCGCATAACCCAGGGCACGGGAGGACGATGTGCTGAACGCAGGAGACACCGCATGGGTATTGGCCAGCGCCGCGCTGGTCATGCTCATGACACCGGGATTGGCCTTCTTCTACGGCGGCATGGTCCGCGCGAAGAGCGTCTTGAACATGCTGATGATGAACTTCATCGCGCTGGCCGTGGTGGGGGTGTTGTGGGCCCTGTACGGCTTCTCGATGTCGTTCTCCAACGACGCCTTCGGCGGCTTCGTCGGTAACTTCGACCTCGCCGGGCTCGGCGACACCGTCGGCAAGCTCGCCGGCTTCGTGACGGCCGCCACGAGCACCTCGCCGGAGGTCGCGTGGCCGGGCTCCGACGCGCTGCCGGTGCTCGCATTCGTGATGTTCCAGCTGATGTTCGCGATCATCACGCCGGCGCTGATCTCCGGCGCCATCGCGGATCGCGCGAAGTTCTGGGGCTGGACGCTGTTCGTCGTCATCTGGGTGACGGTCGTGTACTTCCCGGTCGCGCACTGGGTGTTCTCGTTCAACGGCTTCATCGGCGCGGACGCCGTCGGCGGCTGGATCGCCAACAACCTCAAGGCACTCGACTTCGCCGGTGGTACCGCGGTCCACATCAACGCCGGTGCCGCGGGTCTGGCACTGGCGATCGTGCTCGGCAAGCGCAAGGGCTGGCCGAAGGACACCGGCCGGCCGCACAACGTGCCGTTCGTCCTGCTGGGCGCGAGCTTGCTGTGGTTCGGCTGGTACGGCTTCAACGCGGGTTCGGCGCTGGCCGCCAACGACCTCGCCGCGGTCGCCTTCACCAACACCACCGTCGCCACCGCCGCCGCCGTCCTCGGCTGGCTGGTGGTCGAGCAGCTCAAGTTCGGCAAGCCGACCACCCTCGGCGCCGCGTCCGGCGCGGTCGCCGGTCTGGTCGCCGTCACCCCGGCGTGTGGTTTCGTGAGCCCGATCGGGGCCATCGCGATCGGCCTCATCGCCGGTGCGGTCTGCGCGCTGGCCGTCTCGCTCAAGTACCGGTTCGGCTTCGACGACTCGCTCGACGTCGTGGGCGTCCACCTGGTCGGCGGCATCGTCGGCACCCTGCTGATCGGCTTCTTCGGTACCACCAGCGTGAACTCGCTCGGCGCCGACGGCCTGTTCTACGGCGGTGGCTTCACCCAGCTGGGGCGCCAGGCGGCGGCCGCGGGTGCGGTGCTGGTGTACTCCTTCGTACTGACCTTCATCATCGGGTTCGCGATCAAGAAGGCGGGCGGCTTCCGCGTCAGCGTGGAGGACGAGGTCGGCGGCATCGACGAGGCCCAGCACGCGGAGAGCGCGTACGACTTCACCGGGTTGTCCGGCGGTGGCGCTCCGTCCACCATTCCGGTCAAGACCACGTCGGCCGCGAAACTCGAGGAGAGCAAGGCATGAAGCTCATCACGGCGATTGTGAAGCCGTTCACGCTGGACGATGTCCGCTCCGCGCTGGAGCAGCTGGGCGTGCTGGGCATGACGGTCAGCGAGGTCCAGGGGTACGGCCGCCAGAAGGGCCACACCGAGGTCTACCGCGGCGCCGAGTACTCGGTGGACTTCGTGGCCAAGCTGAAGATCGAGGTCGTCACCGACGACACCAACGTGGAGAAGGTGCTCGACGCCATCACCACGGCCGCGCACACCGGCAAGATCGGTGACGGCAAGGTGTGGGTGACGCCGGTCGAGACCGTCATCCGGGTACGGACCGGCGAGCGCGGCACGGACGCGCTATAGGCGTCCGGGATGGCCGACGGGGGCGAACTGGTCCAGGCCACCGAGCGGTTGCTCGAGGGCAGGCACGGGAGGCTGGGGGCGTCCGCTTTGCGGGCGGCCCTGGTCGACCTCTATGAGTTCTGGCTGAGCAGGGGTGCCTCGGCGGCCGGCGTCGACACCGCGGAACCGCGGGTCGCGCTGGTCGCCGTGGGCGGGCTCGGCCGCCGGGAGCTGGTGCCGTTCTCCGATCTCGACCTGCTGCTGGTGCACAACGGCAACAGCAAGGTCGGCGAGATCGCGGACGCGCTCTGGTATCCCTTGTGGGACGCGAAAGTCGGGCTGGACCACTCGGTCCGCACGCCCGGCGAAGCACTGAAGGTCGCTTCGGAGGACCTTCGGACGGCGATGGGCCTGCTCGACGCCCGGCACCTCGCCGGGGACGCCGAGCTGTCCGGCCGCCTGGTCACGGCGGCGCGGGACCAGTGGCGCCGCACCGCGCGCAAGCAGATCCCCGATCTGACGGCGTCGGTGCGGCAGCGCTGGACCCGCAGCGGCGAGATCGCGCAGTCCGCCGAGCCCGATCTCAAGCACGGGCGGGGCGGGCTGCGGGACTTCGCCGTGCTGGAAGCGCTGGCCGCGGCGCAGCTCACCGCCCGTCCGGGCGAGGAGCTCCTGGAAGCCAAGGGACTCCTGCTCGACGTCCGGACCGAGCTGCGGCGCGAGATCCGGCGCGAGCGGGACGTCCTGTCCGCGCCGGAGGCCGACCTGGTCGCCTCCGAGCTCGGCTTCGGCGACCGCTTCACCTTGGCGCGCAAGCTGTCCGGCGCCGGCCGCACGATCGCGTACGCGCTCGACGTCGCCCTGCGGTCCACTGTGGACCCGCCGAAGGCGCGGTTCGGGCGGCGACCGTCCCGCACGCCGCTCGCCGAAGGCGTGGTGCTGCACGGGAACGAGGTCGCGCTCGCCCGCGACGCCGTCCCGGCGAAGGATCCGGCGCTGCTGCTGCGGGTCGCCGCGGCGTCGGCGCGCACCGGCAAGCCGATCGCGCTCGGCACCCTGAAAGCCCTGGCCGAGTCGGCCCCCGAGCTGCGCGCGCCGTGGCCCGCCGAGGCGTTGAACGCCCTGGTGGAGCTGCTGGGCGCGGGGGAGGGCCTGGTCGACGCGGTCGAGTCGCTCGACCGCACCGGGCTGTGGTCACGGCTGTTCCCCGAGTGGGGCGCGGTCCGTGACCTGCCGCCGCGCTCGCCGGTGCACCAGTGGACGGTCGACCGGCACCTCGTGCGCACCTGCGTCGAGGCGGCCAAGCTGACCACCACGGTGCCGCGGCCGGACCTGCTGCTGATCGGCGCGCTGCTGCACGACATCGGCAAGGGCCGCGACGCCGACCACTCGGAGCTGGGCGCCAAGATCTCCGCCCAGGTCGCGGCCCGGCTCGGGCTGGACGCGGCGGACGCGGCGACGGTGTCGGCGATGGTCCGTCACCACCTGCTGCTGCCGCACACCGCGACGCGGCGCGACATCAGCGAGCCGGCGACGGTGGCGCGGGTGGTGAAGACCCTGGACAGCGACATCGTCCTGGTCGAACTGCTGCACGCGCTCACCCAGGCCGACTCGCTGGCCACCGGCCCCGGCGTCTGGACGGACTGGAAGGCCCGGCTGCACGCCGAGCTGGTCACCGGGTGCGAGGAAGTGCTGCGCGGCAAGGGGTTCACCGCACCCGAGCCGATGGACTCCGAACAGCGCGAGCTCGTCGCCCAGGCCGTCGCCTCGGGCAACGGCGAGGTCCGGATCAGCACGCACGGCAAGGTCGTCACGGTGCTGCTGGCCGTGCCGGCCCGCGCGGAGCTGCTGGCCCCGGCGGCGGGCGTGCTGGCGCTGAACTCGATGGAGGTGCACTCGGCGATCCTGCGCGGCCACGACGGCGGGCGCGCCGGGTTGTTCACGGCGTCACCGAAGTTCGGCTCCTTGCCGGAAGTGACGCTGCTGCGCGAGCAGTTCGCCCGCGCGGTCGCCGGCACCCTGCCGCTGACGCAGCGGCTGGCGGCGAAGGAACGCGACTACGGCTCACCCGACGCGGCGTCGGTCGCGCCGAAGGTGCTGTGGTTCGACGACGAGACGAGCGGCCCGGACACGGTGGTCCTCGAACTCCGGGCGGCCGATCGGATCGGCCTGCTGTTCCGCGTGGCGGGGGCGTTGCGCCGCTGCGACGCGGAGGTCCGCTGGGCCAAGGTGGCGACGCTGGGCGGCGCGGTGGTCGACTCGTTCGCGGTGACGCCCCGCAGCGGCCGCATCGAGCCGGGCTGGCGCCGCGAGGTCGAGCAGGCGGTGCTGGCCGCGGCGTCCTGAGTGGTCTTGCCTGAGCCGAGCCGTCACTCGGCTCAGGCAAGTCACACCAGCGTGATCGCGGGCTCGCCGAACCACGTGCTCAGCGCGTCTTCCAAGCCCGGTCCGCCGTCCCAGACCACGTAACCATCGGGCCGGACGAGCCGTGGCTCGGCGCCGGGACGAGTCTCGACGCGGTCCGCCCACTCCGGCGGCAGTTCCGCGCCGATCAGCACGGCGCGACCGTCCTCGGCGACCGGGATCCCCGTCGTACGACCGGAAATCCCCGGGTACGTCACGCCGATGCCCGAGATCTCCGCCGCGACCGCGCGACGGGCCTCGGGGACGGCGATCAGCCCCGTGACGATCTCCCGGACGGCCACCGCGTCGGGATCGGGCACCCCGAGCACCGCCTGCGCGCGGGTGCTGACCAGCACACGGGCGGCGACCGGGTGACGCTCGTCGTGGTAGCTGTCGAGCAGGCCGGCCGGAGCGTGGCCGCGGACGTGCGCGGCCAGTTTCCAGCCGAGGTTCACCGCGTCCTGCAGGCCCAGGTTGAGTCCCTGGCCGCCCACCGGCAGGTGGATGTGCGCGGCGTCGCCCGCGAACAGCACGCGGCCGTGGCGGTAGCGCTCCAGCTGCCGGGACGCGTCGCCGAACCGGGACGCCCAGAGCACTTCGCCCACCTCGAACCCCGGCCCGTGCAGGGCGGTCAGGGCTCGCTGCAGCTCGCCGGCCGTGACGGGCTCGTCGCGGCCGAGCCGCTGCTGCTCCTCGCCGACGACGACCAAGCGGTGGCGGCCGCCGGACAGCGGCAGCAGGAACCCCGCGGACTTCGTCGGCAGCCGCCATTCGTCGGCGAACCCGGCCGGCTTGCGGGTGAGCGTGAGGTCGGCGACGACCAGCGAGATCCGCGCCGAACGACCGGGAAACGCCGCCCCCAGCAGCGTCCGGACCGTGCTGTGGCCTCCGTCGGCCGCCACCAGCCAGCCGGCCCGGTGCTCCCGCCCGCCCGCGGTGACCGTGACGCCGTCGTCGTCCTGCGCCACGGCGGTGACGGCCGCGTCGCGCAGCACCGGCGTGCGCAGCCGCGCCTCGATCGCCGCCGCGACGTGCACCTGCTCGACGCCGAGCTGGTACGGGAAGGGCGTCGGCAGGTCGGTGTAGTCGATGTGGATGCCCGAGAAGTGCCCGCCGGGCAGCCGGGCCTCGGTGTACGGCTCGATCGCGGCGAGCAGGCCGCGGTCCGCCAGCACCTCGACGGACCGGGGCTGCAGGCCGAGCGCCTTCGACTGCGTGGTGGGCCGGGTGTCGCGGTCCAGGACCAGCACGTCGAGCCCGGCGCGTTCCAGCTCGAACGCGGCCAGCAGGCCGGTCGGACCGGCCCCCGCCACGAGGACGTCAGGCATCGAGGTTCTCCTTCTTGAGGTACCAGACGTGCCAGACGAGCAGCGCGGCCAGCATGGCGAACCACTGCACGTTGGTGACCAGCGAGATCAGGTCGATCGGCAGCGTGTAGACGAGCACGACGTGCGCGATCGCGCTGATCAGCAGCACGCCGCCCCAGGCGGCCGTGTTGATCCGCATGCCGCGCCGGAACCGGGCGTCGGTGTCCCAGCGGGCCGCCCACGCGTTCGCGCCCTCGGCACCGCGCTTGACCTCGGCGATCGTGCGGCCCAGCGTCAGCTGCGCCGGCCGGCCGATGAACACCGTGACCAGCATCCACGCGCCGAACACGCCACCCAGCGCGGCGGTCCAGCCTTCCCGGATGGCGAGGGTGCGCGGGTCGTCGGACAGCAGGCCGAGCACGACCGAGAGCACCAGGACGCTCAGCGTCACCAGGGCGACGAGGTCGATCTTGCGGTTGCGCACGATGGTCCACAGCACGTACGGCGCGGCCACCAGGACGCCGGCCATCAGCGCCCACCACTGGCTGACGCCCGCTGCGCGCAGGCCGTAGAACAGCGCCATCGGCACGATCACCTCGAACACGACGGTCAGCACGTTGGCGCGGATCACCCGCCGCAGGCCGGCGTCGGGCTCGGGCCTGGCGGTCTTTTCCTCGATCATCATGCGGATTCCCCAGTGGACTCGGGTGCGGTCGCCCGCACGTAGAGGTCGGCGAGATCGCGGCCGATGCGCGCGAGCTCGGATGGTTCGGGCACTGCGGCGGCGGCGGTGGCGACGACGGCGTCGAGGCCGCTGGTGAGCGCCAGTGCCGCGGTGCGCGGGTCGAAGCGGCCGAAGGCGCCGGCCGCCTGTCCGGTGCGGAAGTGCTCTTCGAACAACGCGAGCCGCCCGTTGACGGCGTCACTCTGCGAGCCGGCGTTCTTCACCAGGTCGATCAGCGCCCGGATCGCGTCGGGGTGCTCCCCGACGAGCGCGACGTTGGCTTCGACGAAGGCGCGCAGCTGCGCGACGTGCCCGACGGCGGCGTCGATGCGCGGCTGCATGAACGCCCCGGTGACCCGTTCGATCTCGGCGACGCACACCGTGAGCAGGTCGTCCTTGCCCGCGAAGTGGTAGCTGATCATGCCGGTGCTCGACAGACCCGCGTGCTTCGCGATCCGGCTGAACGACGCCTTGGCGAAGCCTTCCGCGGCGATCACTTCGATCGCCGCTTGCACGATCTGGGCCCGCCGGCCGGATTCGGTGAACGTTCTTGCTCGCATGAGCAAAATTTAGCTCAGCCGAGCAAATTTGACAAGTCACCTGGTCAGGGCCGGGAAAGAGGGGAGTGGGTCAGGCGGTCGCGGTGCCGTCGACGACTTTGTTGCGGCCCGCGTCCTTGGCTCGGTAGAGGGCCTTGTCCGCGGCCTGCAGCAGGCGCTCGACGGCCGTGCCGCCGTCGGGGTAGGTCGCCACGCCGATCGACGCCGACAGGGCGTCGATGACGCGGACGTGGGTGCCGTCCTCGTACTCGACCTCGAGGGCCGCGATCGCCGCGCGGATGCGCTCGGCCACCGCGAGCACCGCCGCCGGGCCGATGTCCGGGAGCAGGACGACGAACTCCTCGCCGCCGAAACGGCCGACCGAGTCGTAGTCGCGGACGGCGTTCTTGATCGTCGTCGCGATCGACCGCAGCACCGCGTCGCCCGCGAGGTGCCCGTGCGCGTCGTTGATCAGCTTGAAGTGGTCCAGGTCGATCATCAGCACGCCGAAGCTGCTCTGCGTGCTCCGCTGCGCCCGGGCCAGCTCGCGCGACGCGAGCAGGTGCCAGCCGGTCGTGTTGAACAGGCCCGTCTTCTCGTCGGTGGTCGCCGCGATCTCGAGCTGCTTGATCAGCACCGCGCGGTGCAGCACCAGCAGCGGCGGCACGATCGCGATGGCCAGCGCGGGCAATGTCGCCAGCGTCAACGCCGTGAGCAGGCCGAGGCAGAGCGTCGCGACCTCGAGGAGGTTGTCGCCGAGGCCGCCGAAGAACGCCTTCACCGAGCGCTTGGTGATCGTCAGCGCCGGGACGATCGTGATCGCCGCGAACAGGAAGTACGTCACGGCGGCCAGCGTGATCGCCGTGACGCCGCGCCAGCCCGACGTCAGCGCCGCGTACATGTCGGGGACACCGAGCCGGTTCAGCGCGAACTCGGCCGAGTAGCAGGTGATGACGACCAGCGTCGCGTTCAGCGCGGTCCGGAACGGCGGGACGCGCTTCATCCGCGTGAGGCTGCGCGTCGCCAGGTGCACGTAGAGGACGACGACCAGGGCGGCGACGAGCGCGGGCGGCAGGAGCAGGACCCCGGCGAACGTCCAGACCGACGTCAGGTTGATGTGCGGGGTGTCCGACACCAGCCGCCGGACGCGCTCGATCTGCCGGCCCAGCTCCGCCTGCAGCACGCCGAGGACGCCCAGGACCGCGAAGACGATCAGGTCCCAGAGCCGCACGGGCACGCTCACGGCGGTCCAGACGGTGGCGACGAGGGCCACCGACTCGACCAGGAAGACGTAGCGGATCAGCGACCCGCGTTGCCGCCAGAGGGTCCATTGACCCGGATGGAGCACGCCACGATCACGGCCCGCGCGGGGCTGGGCCGGATGGGCGCCGTCCATACTCAAGGCGGTGCAACTCCCGTGGGTGATCCGACGATCAGCGTCCACCCCATCACACCGGGCGGCCGCGATCGATGGGTGCCACACGATCGGACCAGTGAAGGGAGGCCGCCGTCATGCGCAACCGCGAATCCTGACCCTCCGCCCGCAGTCCGTGCCGCGCGAGAGGAGAGCCGTCGTGCGCAATCGCGAGTCCTGAACCCCGCTCCCGTCCGTCATCGCGCAGGAAGGAGTGCCGCTGTGCGTAACCGCGAGTCCTGATGCCGGGTCCGCCGTCCGCCCCGCGCGAGAGGAGAGCCGTCGTGCGTAACCGCGAGTCCTGAACCCCCGCTTTCGTCCGTCACCGCGCTCGAAGGGAGAGCTGCTGTGCGTAACCGCGAGTCCTGAAGCCGAGCCAGTCGTCCGCCCCGCGCGAGAGGAGAGCCGCTGTGCGCAACCGCGAGTCCTGAACCCGTCCGTCCACCGTCCGTCTTGGCACGAAAGGGGATCGTCACCATGCGCAACCGTGAATCCTGAAGCGACGCGGGCCCGGGTGGGGCCGCTCAGGCGGTCGCGCCGCCGTCGACCACCAGGTCGTGGCCGACCGTGAACCCCGCCTCGGCCGAAGCCAGCCACAGCACCGCTGCGGCCACTTCGGCGGTGGCACCCACCCGGCCCAGCGGAATCGCGGTCTCGAGCCGCGCGGCGCGGTCGGCGTCCGTCTCGCCGGGCCGCAACGACATCTCGGTGTCGGTCGGACCCGGGCTGACGGCGTTGATGCGCACGCCGTCGCGGACGTGATCGCGCGCCGCTGTGCGGGTCAGCACGCTCACCGCGGCCTTCGACGCCGCGTAGGCGGCCATGCCCGGGATCCGGCCGTGCGCGCCGATGTTCGACGCCATGTTGACGATGGCGCCGCCGCCGTGCGCCCGCATGTGCGCGATCTCGTGCTTCATGCACAGCCAGGTGCCGGTGAGGTTGGTGCCGATCACGGCGTCGAAGACGTCCTCGCGCAGGTCCCCGGCGGGCGCCGGCTCGCCGAGGATGCCCGCGTTGTTGAACGCGACGTCCAGGCCGCCGTGCCGCTCCACGACCGTCTCGACCATGCGCGCGACGTCCGCGGAGTCGGTGACGTCCGCGACGACGGCGCTCGCCGAGCCGCCGATCTCCTGCACCGCCGAGGCGAGCCGCCGCTCGTCGCGTCCGGCGACGACCACCGTCGCGCCTTCCGCGGCGAACGCCTTCGCCGTCGCCCGGCCGATGCCCGAGCTGCCGCCCGTCACCAGGACGATCTTGCCCGCGAACCGTGCCCCCATGCTTGCCTTCTTTCTGGTCTGATCAGTCTCGAATGAGGACGCGCATCGCCTGCGAGACGGCCGCGTCCAGCCGGCCCGCCGCGTCCGCGCCCTTGCCCAGGACCCGCAGGCCCTGGAGGACGGTGAGCAGGAACCGGGCGAGAGTCGCCGGGTCGCTGCCCTCGGGCAGCTCGTCCTGCGCCTTCGCGCGTTCCAGCGTCATGGTGAGCGCGACTTCGAGGGTGTCCCAGCTGCGTTCCACCAGCCGCGCGACCGCCGGATCGCGGGGGAGCAGCTCGATGGCCGCGTTGACCACGAAACAGCCGATGGGCCCGGCGTCACCGGCGATGTCGGCGACGTAGCTCTCCAGCAGTCCGCGCACCGCGGCCACTCCGGAGCCGGGCCGAGACAAGCTCGCCACGACCTGGGCGTCCGTCCGCTCCGCGTAGCGCTTCAGCGTGGCGACGTACAGGTCGTGCTTCGTGCCGAAGGTCGCATACAAGCTCGCCTTCGCGACGCCGAGGTGTGCGACGAGGTCGCTGACCGACGTCGCTTCGTAGCCTTGACGCCGGAAGAGCGCGAGCGCGGCGTCACACGCCTCGTCGACGTCGAACTCCTTGACCCGGGACATGATCAAAACTCTAGCCGCATCGAGAACGATCGGTCAAATATGCGAGCGGCGGTGTGTCGTGTCCGGTGACGCCGGGTGCGGTGGCACTATGGCTGCTCTGACCGGCCTGAGGGGGTGCGTGATGCAGGACTCGCCGCGGCTGACGCTGCCGCCGACGGTCGTCGCCACCCACCTGCGCTCGTGCGCCGAGGAGCTCGCCGCGGGCCTGCGCGGCGGCGGCCCGGGCGCCACCACGACCGAGCTCATCGACGTCGTCGCCCAGCTGGTCGCCGGCCAGGAGGCCATCTCCCACGCACTCGCCGGGCTCGCTCGCCGCGTCGAGGCCGGCACGGACGCCCTCGCTGCCGCTCCGCCGCTGGACGTCGAGGTGGTCACCGAGGTGCTGCGCGAGGCGGCCATCGCGGCCCGCTGCGCGGCCGAGGCGCTCGACGAGGTCACGCCGTCGTTCGAATGCGTGAGCGAATCCGTCGCGCCCGACACCCGTTTGTAGCTGTCGTCGCGCAAGCCCGCCCGCCTAGCCTGGAGCTGCGGAGGTGACTCGTATGCGCGCTGTGTGGACGGGCACGATCGGGTTCGGCAGTTACGCCATTCCGGTGAAGGCGTACAGCGCGACCGAGGAGCACGAGATCCCGCTGCACCAGGTGCACGGCGCCGACGGCGGCCGTGTCCGGGTGAAGCGGGTCTGCGAGGTCGATGGCGAAGAGGTGCCGCCCGAGGAGATGGTCCGCGGCTACCCGGTCCCCGGCGGCGACGTCGTCCTGTTGTCGGACCACGAGCTCGCGTCGCTCCCGATGCCCGGCCGCACGATCGACATCCGCGGCTTCGCGCCGCTGGCCGACGTCGACCCGATCTGGTTCGCGAAGACCTATTTCCTCGAGCCCGAGCCGGCCGGGACGAAGCCGTACGTGCTGTTCAGCGAGGCGCTGCAGCAGTCCGGCCGGATCGCGCTGGTCACCGTCGCGCTGCGCCGGCGCGAAGTGCTCGGCGCACTGCGGGTGCGCGACCAGGTGCTCCTCCTGGAGACGATGCTGTGGCCCAATGAGCTCAGGGCCCCGGACTTCCCGTTCCGGCACGCCGACGTCGACATCCGGCCCGGCGAGCTGCGCCGCGCGGTGACCCTCGTCGAGGAGCTGACCGGCGAGTTCGACCCCGGCCGCTATCCCGACCGTTACCGCGAGGCCCTCGAAGCGTTGATCCGGGCGAAGATCGAAGGCGCCGAAGTCGTCCAGCCGACGGCGGCCGAGCAGTCCGAGGGCGTCACGCGGCTGCTGGCGGCGCTGCAGGAGAGCGCGGCCGAAGCCGAGGACGCGCGCAACGCGGCCGTCACGAAGGCCAAGGCCGCCGCGGCGAGAGCGGCGAAGGCGCGTACGACGGCGAAGCGGGCCGCGTCGCGCAGCCCGGGACGCGCGAAGACGTCCTGAGTAGTACTACCCACGGGTAATTGAGGGTTCTCCCACTGCTGGTGGCCGCCGGGGCGCGGCAGACTTCGTCCTGCCAGCGGATGCCGGAACCGCTGGTGAGGGGGTCGGGACGGCCCCTGGGGAGGTGTGCCGTCCAGACACCAGGGTTCCGGGGCGGGCCGACGGAGGAGCGGTCCGTTCCCGGAACCCGCGGCGCATCGCGGGGAGGCGGTGCGCACGAGGGGGAGTTCTGAAGGCTGCCGCGGAGGAGCGAGGGTCTCCGCGGCAGCCTTCAGGCGTCCGCCACCCGCATCAGCAGCTCCGACGCGAGCTTCAGAAGCTGCCGCTCGGTCGGCGACAACGTCGACTCCAAAGCCGTGGCCAGCCAGCGTTCCCGCTGGACGCTGTACTCCCGCAGCACCGCCAGCCCGTCCGGGGTGATGCGGATCAGCGACCGGCGGCCGTCGTCGGGGTCCGGCGTGCGCGTCACCAGCTCGCGCTCGGTCAGCCCGGCCAGGATGCGGGTCAGCGACTGCGGCTGCAGCCGTTCCGCCGCGGCCAGCTCCGACGCCGTGTGCGTGCCCGCCCGGTAGAGCCGGCTCAGCACCGCCAGCACCGCCGGGCCCGGGCCGTTCGGGTCGCGCTCGGAGCGCATCCGCCAGTTCAGCCGCCCGACGCCCTCGCGCACCCGCCCCGCCAGGTCGGCCAGCTCGGGATCCGCGCTGACCCGCGAGGTGACGTCGGAATCGGGGTGCATGGGCCTCACATTAGGCGGTTCCGCGCACCAGCCGGGCATAACGCCCGTCGAGCGCCAGCAGCTCTTCGTGCGTCCCGCGTTCCACGATCCGCCCTTCGTGGAGCACCACGATCTGGTCCGCGTGCTCCACAGTGGACAGCCGGTGCGCGATCGTCAGCGTCGTGCGGCCCGCGGCCAGGCGGTCCAGCTCGGCCTGCACCGAGCGTTCGGTGCGGGTGTCGAGGGCGCTGGTCGCCTCGTCGAGGACGAGCACCGGCGGGTTGCGCAGCAGGATCCGCGCGATCGCCATCCGCTGCTTCTCGCCGCCGGAGAAGCGGTAGCCGCGCTGGCCGACGACCGTGTCGTAGCCCTCGGGCAGCCCGGCGAGCGTGTCGTGGATGTGCGCGGCCTTCGCGGCCGCCTCGATCTCCTCGTCGGTCGCGCCCGGCTTGGCGAAGCGCAGGTTCTCCCGCACGGTGTCGTGGAAGAGGTAGGTCTCCTGCGACACCATCCCGACGCCCGCGGCGAGCGAGGCCAGGGTGACGTCGCGGACGTCGGTGCCGTCGATCTCCACGGACCCGGCGCTCACCTCGTACAGCCGCGCGACCAGGTAGGCGAGCGTCGTCTTGCCCGAGCCGGTCGACCCGACGAGCGCCGTGGTCGTCCCCGCCGGGACGTCGAGGTCGATGTCCGCCAGCGTGAGCGGGCCATCTTCGTCGTACCGGAACGCGACACCGCGCATCGAGACGTCGCCGCGCCGTACGTCCAAGGTGCCGGCGCCGGGCTTGTCGCTGATCTCCACGCGCAGGTCGAGCACCTCGAAGATCCGGCCGAACAGCGCCTTCGACGTCGCCACGTTCTGCCCGATCGTCTGCATCGCGCTGGCCGGCGCGACCAGCCGGTTGAGCATGCTGGTGAACGCCACGACGGTGCCGAGCGAGATCGGCGACGCGCCGTTCGCGAGCGCCAGCCCGGCGATCCAGTAGACCAGGGCCGGGATCACCGTCAGGCTCATCGCCCGCGACGCGATCTGCCAGCGCCCGGCCAGCGCGGCGGCGCGCTCCAGCGACGCGATCTCCCGTGACTCCGCGCCGAAGCGCTCCCGCATCGCCCGCTCGTTGCCCATCGTCTTGGCGAGCAGCACGCCGGTGACCGACAGGGACTCCTCGACCATCGTCGTCAGCCGCGCCATCCGCCGGGTCCGGCCGCGGGCCAGCGTCCGCCGCTTCTTGCCCAGCCGCAGCGTGAACAGGAGGAACAGCGGGACGACGATCAGCGACAGCAGCGCGAGCTGCCAGTCGAGCAGGATCAGCGCCACCGTGATGGCGATCGTCGTGGTGGCGTTCTGCACCATCGACCCGGCGGTCGTGGTGATGACGTTGTCGACGCCGCCGATGTCGTTGAAGACCCGCGAGAGTACTTCGCCGCTCTTCGTCCGGGTGAAGAAGCCGAGCGACATCCGCTGCAGGTGGCCGTAGACCGACACGCGCAGCTCGTTCATCACGTGCTGGCCGATGGTGTTGGACAGCCCGGTGGTCGCGACGCCGAGCGACGCGCTGCCGACCGCGCAGGCGATCATCCCGGCCGCCAGGACGCTGATCAGCAGCGTGTCGCGGTGGGGGAGCGCGTCGTCGAGGATCTCGCGCAGCAGGAACGGCGAGACGACGCCGAGCCCGGCCTGCAGGACGATCAGCGCGAACAGCGCGGCGAGGGGCCCGCGGTGCAGGCGGAACAGGCCGGCGATCCGCCGGAGCGGGACCGGTTCGTCGGTGTCGGACGTCGGTTCGGCGAGCGACGGCCGGGCTCTGGTCGCAGAAGTCATACGCACATGTTTACCGAATTCTGCTCGGCTCACCAGTGAATTTCGCAATTTAAAGCCAAATCAGGGTAGAGCTCGCGCGCACAGTAGTACACCTAGGTGTACTAATCACGTGGGCGACTTTCGCGTACCCGTGAGGCCGGGAAGCCGCAGCGACTACTCTGGAGTGGCCGGCCTGGTCCGGCGCGCCACTCTCGACCCAGCTGGAGCGTGCACACCCGTGTTCGACACCCTGTCCGATCGGCTCACCGCCGCCCTTCAGACGCTCACGCGCAAGGGCCGGCTGTCCGACGCCGACATCGACGCCACCGCGCGCGAGATCCGCATCGCGCTGCTGGAGGCCGACGTCGCCCTCGGCGTGGTCAAGACCTTCATCGCGCGGATCAAGGAACGGGCGAAGGGCGCCGAGGTCTCCCAGGCGCTCAACCCCGCGCAGCAGGTCGTCAAGATCGTCAACGAGGAGCTCGTCGGGATCCTCGGCGGCGAGACCCGCCGGCTCAACCTGGCGAAGACCCCGCCGACGGTGATCATGCTCGCCGGCCTCCAAGGCGCCGGCAAGACGACGCTGGCCGGCAAGCTCGCGCTGTGGCTGAAGAAGCAGGGCCACGCGCCGCTGCTGGTCGCCTGCGACCTCCAGCGCCCCAACGCCGTCACGCAGCTGCAGGTGGTCGGCGAGCGCGCCGGCGTCACGACCTTCGCGCCCGAGCCCGGCAACGGCGTCGGCGACCCGGTCGACGTCGCCCGCCGCGCCATCGCCGAGGCGAAGCACGCGCAGTACGACGTCGTCGTCGTCGACACCGCGGGCCGCCTCGGTGTCGACGAAGAGCTGATGAAGCAGGCCGCGGACATCCGCGACGCCGTCAAGCCGGACGAGACCCTGTTCGTCGTCGACGCGATGATCGGCCAGGACGCCGTGACCACGGCCGAGGCGTTCCGCGACGGCGTCGGCTTCTCCGGTGTCGTGCTCACCAAGCTCGACGGTGACGCCCGCGGTGGTGCCGCGCTGTCGGTCCGCGAGGTCACCGGTCAGCCGATCCTCTTCGCCTCCAACGGCGAGAAGCTCGAGGACTTCGACACCTTCCACCCGGACCGGATGGCGTCGCGGATCCTCGGCATGGGCGACGTGCTGACCCTGATCGAGCACGCCGAGCAGGCCTTCGACCAGGACCAGGCCGAGAAGGCCGCCGCGAAGCTGTCCAGTGGTCAGCTGACGCTGGAGGACTTCCTCGAGCAGATGCTCGCCGTCCGCAAGATGGGCCCGATCGGCAACCTGCTGGGCATGCTGCCCGGTGCCGGTCAGATGAAGGACCAGCTGGCCCAGGTCGACGACAAGCACCTGGACAAGCTGCAGGCGATCATCCGCGGCATGACCCCGGCCGAGCGCGACGACCCGAAGATGATCAACGGCTCGCGCCGGCTGCGCATCGCCAACGGCTCCGGCGTCACCGTGCGCGAGGTCAACGACCTGGTCAACCGGTTCTTCGAGGCCCGCAAGATGATGGCCCAGATGGCCGGCCGGTTCGGCTTCGGCGGCGGGGGCGGCGGCTCCAAGACGCGCAAGGGCAAGAAGGGCAAGAAGGGCCGCGGCCCGACGCAGCCCAAGGTCCGCGGCGGCTTCCCCGGTGGCGGCATGCCGATGCTGCCTCCGGGTGGCGGTGGCGGCATGCCGGGTGGCATGCCCGACCTGTCCAAGCTCGGCGGCCTGAACGACGCCCCCGGCTTCGACCCGACGAAGTTCAAGCTGCCGAAGAACCCCAAGGACAAGTGAGCACCGCGCTCCACGCCGCCGGGGTGATCCTGCCCGGCGGCGAGTCCGGGGAGCTCTGGATCACCGGCGGCCGGATCTCGCTCGAGCCGGTCCCCGGCGCCGAGACCCTGGGCCGTGACGTCTTCCTGGTGCCCGGGCTGGTCGACGCGCACTGCCACCCCGGCATCGGCATCGGCGGGCCCGTCTCGCTCGACGAAGCGGCCGAGCAGGCCCGCACCGACCGCGACGCGGGCACGCTGCTGATCCGCGACTGCGGCCTACCGATCGACGTCCGGCCGCTGCAGCGCCGGGCCGACCTGCCGACGATCATCCGCGCCGGGCAGCACCTCGCCCTGACCAAGCGCTACATCCCGGGTCTCGGCATCGAGCTGGACGACCCGGCCCAGCTGCCCGCCGCCGTCGCCGAGCAGGCGAAGGACGGCGACGGCTGGGTCAAGCTGGTGGGGGACTGGATCGACCGCGGCGTCGGCGACCTCGCGCCGCTGTGGCCGGACGACGTCCTGGCCGACGCCGTGCGGGTCGCGCACGACCACGGCGCCCGCGTCACCGCGCACGTGTTCGGCGAAGCCGCGTTGCCCGGCCTGATCGCGGCCGGCATCGACTGCCTCGAACACGGCACCGGCCTGAGCGCCGACCAGCTGGTCGAGCTGGCTCGCAATGACGTCGCGCTGGTGCCGACCCTGATCAACATCGAGAACTTCCCGGGCATCGCGGACAAGGCGGGCCGGTACCCGGCGTACGCGGCTCACATGCGGGCGCTGCACGCGGGTGTCGGCGAGATGGTCGCCACGGCGATCGAAGCGGGCGTACGCGTCTTCGCCGGGAGCGACGCCGGCGGCCTGGTCGAGCACGGCAGGCTCGTCGACGAGATCGAGGCCCTCCACCGCGCGGGCATGACCCGCGAGCAGGCCCTCGCGAGCGCGTCCTGGGCCGCCCGCGACTGGCTCGGCCACCCCGGCATCACCGACGGCGCGCCCGCCGACCTGCTCGTCTACGCGAGCGACCCGCGTGACGACCTCGGCGTCCTGCGGCATCCGGCGCAGATCGTGCTCGGCGGCGTCGTCTACAGGTAGACCCCCGCTGTTTTCCTTGCGGGACCGGCACTTTAGCGTTGGGCGCGTGACGGACGACGACGGCGCACGGCGCGTACTGGGGGCGCACTGGTGTTTCGTGGCGTTCTTCGCCGGGATCGCCGGCTACTACCTGATCAACCTCGCCATCGCCGCCGGGGTCAACCGCAACGTCGGCGGGTTCGACCCGCTCGAGCTGCGTGACATCGGCCCGCTCCTGCTGCTGGCGTTCGTGCCCAACCTGCTGCTCGGCCTCGGCCCGGCCGTCGGCTCCTGGCTCTGGGGCCAGGGGCTGCGTGCCGACTTCGGGCTCACGCCGACCTGGCGCGACGTCCGGATCGGCCTCGCCTGCGGCGCGCTCGCGCTGGTCGTCGGCTACCTGCTCAACCTGGTGCTGATCGCGGTCTACGGTGCCGACGACGTCTCCGACAGCCCGCTCACCGACCTCGCCGACACCTTCGACGGCGACACGGTCTGGCTCGTGCTGGCCGCGGTGATCGTCATCATCGGCGCCCCGCTCACGGAGGAGCTGCTGGTCCGCGGCACGCTCTGGAAGGCGCTGTCGTTCCACCGGATCCCGGCGTGGGCGGTGCTCGTGCTCACCGCGCTCGTGTTCGCTCAGCTGCACGGGGAGCCCACCCGCACGATCGCGCTCTTCGGGCAGGGCATCGCGATCGGGCTGGCCCGGCACCTGTCCGGCCGGGTGAGCGCCGGCGTGATCGCGCACGCCGCCAACAACCTGCCGCCCGCCGTGCTGCTGTTCGTCGCGCACTGAGCGCTTGCGAAGATCGTGGACAGTAGCTGGACGGATACTGTGCGATCACTTTCCGGCCGCTAGGCTCGGGGGAGGAGCCGAGCGACCGCGGAGGGCAGGCGTGACCACTTCCCAGCCTCGGGAACCCCTTCCGGACGCGCTGCCGCCCCCCGAAGACCCGCCGGTACCCCCGGAGCCCGCCGCCTCGGCGTTCCTGGAGCCCGCGCCCGCGCACCGCTGGGGGTTCGGGGCGTTCCTGCTCGTCGAGGTCGTCCTGCTCGCCTCGGCCGCGTTCGTGTCCGTGCTGGTCGGCGACACCGGGCCCGGTCCGCTGCCGATCCGCGTCGTGCTGCTGGGCACCATGCTGCCGACGATGATCGCGGCCGGCGTCGCGGTGCTGGTCACCTACGTGCGCGGCAACGGGCCCTTCACCGACCTGCGGTTGCAGTGGCGCTGGTCCGACGTGCGGGTCGGGTTCAAGTACGGCTGCATCGGCCTCGTCTTCACGACCGTCGCCGCGTACCTCTGGACGCAGCTGGTCGGCGACGCCAACGCGACGTCCGCGATCAGCTCGCTGGTCGAGGACCGGCGGATGTCCGTGTCGGCGGCCGTCGTGATGTTCGTCTACCTCTGGCTGCTCGGCCCGATCTGCGAGGAGATCATCTACCGCGGCCTGCTCTGGGGCGCCGCCGAGCGGCTGCAGTGGCGCAGTGAACGCTGGGGCCGCTTCGCCGCGTTCCTGCTGTGCACGGCGGTGTTCGCGGCCAGTCACCTGGAGCCGTTGCGGACCACGTTGCTGCTGGTCATCGCGGTGCCGATCGGACTGGCGCGGCTCGTCACCGGACGGCTGCCCGCGAGCATCGTCGCGCACCAGGTGAACAACTTCCTCCCGGCGCTCACCATCCTGCTCGGCGCGCTCGGCGTGGCCTCTTTCTGAGGCCGTTTTCCCAGGCCGCTTTCAGGGGCCTCCGACCCCATCTGGCAGAATGGTGCACTGCCTGCTTCCGCCGGACCCTCTCACCGCGCGAAAGCTGTGACCTTCGGGTGCCCGCGTCCGTGTCCCCACTCGGACCGCGTGCGCCCACCCCAGCACCAGAGAGATTTGAGGAGTACCCACACCCGTGGCCGTCAAGATCAAGCTGCAGCGCCTCGGCAAGATCCGTGCGCCGTACTACCGCATCATCGTCGCCGACGCGCGCACCCGCCGGGATGGCAAGGCCATCGAGACGATCGGCAAGTACCACCCGAAGGAGGAGCCGAGCCTCATCGAGGTCGTCTCCGAGCGCGCCCAGTACTGGCTGGGTGTCGGCGCGCTGCCGACCGAGCCGGTCCAGCGTCTCCTCGAGATCACCGGTGACTGGCAGAAGTTCAAGGGCCTGCCGGGCGCCGAGGGCACCCTGAAGGTGGCCGAGCCGAAGCCGTCCAAGCAGGACCTGTTCAACGCGGCCCTGGCCGCGGCGGGCGAGGAGCCCACCACCGAGGCCACCACGCCGAAGAAGAAGTCGGCCCCCAAGAAGGCCGAGGCCGAGAAGGCCGAAGCCACCGAGGGTGAGAAGGCCGAGTGAGCTTTCTGGCTGATTCCCTCGAGCACCTGGTGCGCGGGATCGTCGACAACCCGGACGAGGTCCGGGTCGAGCTGCTGACCACGCGACGTGGCCGCACGCTCGAGGTGCACGTGCACCCCGACGACCTCGGCAAGGTGATCGGCCGGGGCGGACGCACCGCGACCGCCTTGCGCACCGTCATGGGCGGCATCGGTGGCCGCGGCGTCCGCGTGGACGTCGTCGACACCGACCGCTGATCCAGGCACAGAGAACGGTCAGATGGACGTCGTAGCAGGCCGCATCGCCAAGGCGCACGGAATCCGCGGGGAACTCGCGGTCGACGTGCGCACGGATTCGCCGGAAGAGCGGTTCAAGGTCGGTGCGGCCGTCACGACGAAGCTGCGTGACGGCAGCAAAAGGGAACTCACCATCGCAGCCGCCCGCGAACACAGCGGGCGGCTGCTGGTGCGTTTCGAGGAGGTCCTGACCCGCGACGTCGCCGAGACGCTGCGGGGCGCGCTGCTGCTCGTCGACACCGACGCGCTGCCGCCGACCACCGACCCCGACGAGTTCTACGACCACGAGCTGGCCGGCCTGCGGGCCGAGCTGCTCGACGGCACCGTCCTCGGCAAGGTCGTCGAGGTCGTCCACTCGCCCGCGGGCGAGCTGCTGGAGCTCGACGTCGAGGGCCGCGAGGTGCTGGTGCCCTTCGTGCGGGCGATCGTCCCCACCGTGGACGTCGCCGGCGGCCGGGTCGTGCTCGACCCGCCGGAAGGGCTGCTGGACGCCTGAGATGCGGATCGACGTCGTCACCATCTTCCCCGAATACCTCGACCCGCTGCGCGCCGCGCTGCTGGGCCGGGCCATCGACCGCGGGCTCATCGAAGTCGGCGTGCACGACCTGCGCGAATGGACCCACGACGTCCACCGCGCGGTCGACGACGCGCCGTACGGCGGCGGCCCCGGCATGGTCATGAAGCCGCAGATCTGGGGCCCGGCGCTGGACGACGTCTGCCGTCCGGAGACCCGGCTGGTCGTGCCGACGCCGGCCGGGCGCCCCTTCACGCAGGAGCTCGCGCACGCGTACGCCGAGGAGAAGCACCTGGTCTTCGCGTGCGGCCGCTACGAGGGCATCGACCAGCGCGTCGTCGACGACGCCGCCCGCCGGATGCCGGTCGACGAGGTGTCGATCGGCGACTACGTCCTGGTCGGCGGCGAGGCGGCGGTGCTCGTCATGGTCGAGGCCGTCGTCCGGCTGCTGCCCGGCGTGCTCGGCAACGCCCGCTCGGCCGCCGAGGACTCCTTCTCCGACGGCCTGCTCGAAGGGCCCAGCTACACGCGGCCCGAGGTGTGGCGGGAGCTGCCCGTGCCCGAGGTGCTGCGGTCCGGGAACCACGCACTGATCGACCGCTGGCGCCGTGACCAGGCCCTGGACCGCACCGCCCGCCGTCGCCCCGACCTACTGGCCGCGCTGCCGGAAGGCAGTCTGGACAAGCACGATCGCAGGGTCCTGGAGGGCTTGAGCGCCGCCGACCCCGAGCGGGCTTAGGGGCGGTTCTCCCGCCGGAACCCCGGTCTGTAATACTTGACAGGTTGGCGTGAGTGGACTTCCTCGTTCACGAGCCCGCCATCAGCCCCCTTGGGTCACCCGCAGCAGCATCGTTGCGCGCGGTGCGCCTTTCGGGATGTGTACGCAAGCCATACGAAGACGAGGACGGACCACCGATGAACACCCTGGACGCGCTGGACAAGCAGTCACTGCGTTCCGACATCCCGGCCTTCCGCCCGGGCGACACGCTCAAGGTGCACGTCCGCGTCATCGAGGGCAACCGCGAGCGCAACCAGGTCTTCCAGGGCGTCGTGATCCGCCGTCAGGGCGGCGGCATCCGGGAGACCTTCACCGTTCGCAAGGTCTCCTTCGGTGTCGGCGTGGAGCGCACCTTCCCGGTGCACTCGCCGAACGTGGCCGAGGTCGAGGTCCACAAGCGCGGCGACGTGCGGCGCGCGAAGCTGTACTACCTGCGCGACCTCCGCGGCAAGAAGGCCAAGATCAAGGAGCGTCGCGAGAACCGCGAGACGGCTAACTGAGTCACAACCCGGTTACCGGTAGCCTGACGACGTGGCCGAACCCGTGTCCCAGAACGCTCCTGAGGATGACCCCGATCGCTCCGAGGAGAACCAGCCCCGGCTGTCTCGCTCCGAAGAGCGCGGGGGCGCCCGCCGCAGGCGAGCCAAGCCCGCCAAGAAACGGTCGTTCTGGAAGGAACTGCCGATCCTGCTCGTGATCGCCCTGGTGCTCACGATCCTGATCCAGACATTCCTGGCGAAGGTCTTCATGATCCCCTCGGGATCGATGGAGGCCACCCTCCACGGGTGCCCCGGATGCACCGGTGACCGGATCCTCGTCGACCGGGTCACTTACGACTTCACCGAGCCCGGTCCGGGCGACGTGGTCGTGTTCAAGGGCCCGCAAGCGTGGATCAACAACGAGATCCCGCCGCAGGAGTCGAGCAACATCGTGGTCCGCGGGCTTCGCGGCCTCGGCTCGCTGGTCGGGTTCGCCCCGCCGGACGAGCGCGACTTCGTCAAGCGGGTGATCGCGGTCGGCGGCCAGACCGTCCAGTGCTGCGACCCGCAGGGCCGCGTGATCGTGGACGGCAAGGCGCTCGACGAGCCGTACGTCTACTGGGAAGACCCGTCCAACCCGAACGAGAAGCCCTTCGAACCGGTCAAGGTTCCCGCGGGGATGGTCTGGGTGATGGGCGACAACCGCAACAACTCCGACGACTCGCGGTTCCAGGGCGGCGGCGGCGTGAACGGTGCGGTCCCGGTGGACAACATCATCGGCAAGGCGCGGATCATCGTCCTGCCGCCGGGCCGGTGGGGCGGGATCACCGACCACAACCCGCAGGAATCGGCTCAGCCGGTGGCGCTCGGCGCGCCGGAGTGGCAGAGCGGGCTCCCGCTCGGAGCCGGGATCGCGGCGGCCTGGCCGGCGCTGTTCCTCGGGCGCAAGCTCAAGTCCGGACTGCGCCGGACGGCCGGGCGGAAAAGCTAGCCACCCGGACCGTGCCGGCAGACGGGTGATGCAGCCTTGACACTTCCCGTTCCCCTCACCGCGGCCGAGCCGATCCGGCCGCCGCGAGCCGTGGTGCGCGGCGACCTCTTCTGGGGTCTGCAGGGCGCACTCGACCGCCGCGGCCTCGGCCCGGTCGCCGGTGTGGACGAAGCCGGCGCCGGCGCGTGCGCGGGCCCGCTCGTGATCGCGGCCTGCGTGCTCAAACAAGGCGATGCGGCGAGGCTCACCGAGCTGACGGACTCCAAGCTGATGACGGCCAAGGCGCGTGACCGGGTCTACGACCTGGTCCTCGCCCGGGCCGTCGACTACTCGGTGATCGTCGTCCCGACCGCCGAGGTCGATCTCTACGGCATCCGGGTGATGAACCTCGAAGGCATGCGCCGCGCCGCTGCGGCATTGCGCGTGGCCCCGGGCTACATCCTCACCGACGGGTTCCGCGTCCCGGGCCTCACCGCCCCGAACGCCGCGGTGATCAAGGGCGACCGGACGGTGGCCGCCATCGCGGCCGCGTCGGTGCTGGCGAAGGTGACCCGGGACCGCATCATGGCCGGTCACCACGACGACCTGCCGCACTACGGTTTCGATGTGCACAAGGGATACAGCACGGCGGACCACCTGTCGGCGCTGCGCGAACACGGGCCCAGCGACGTCCACCGCTGGTCGTACACGAACGTCGCCACGGCGGCGATCGCGCACGGCATGCGCCCCGAGCGTCCGGTCGTCCTGACCTACGCGGCACTGGAGAAAGCCATGGAGAAGGACGCCGGTGCGAGCCTGGCCGCCGTCCTCGACGAAGCTTTGGACCCACAACTCAGCCTGCCGTTGCATGCCCCGAGCGCCGGCGTAGGTCACAATGAACGCTCCGCCGGCGGAGCAGGAGCACGATCCCGAGGAGGGGCGCGGATTTCATGAGCGCAGAGGATCTCGAGAAGTACGAGACCGAGATGGAGCTCTCGCTGTACCGCGAGTACCGCGACATCGTCGGCCAGTTCTCGTACGTGGTGGAGACCGAGCGGCGGTTCTACCTGGCCAACGCGGTGGACGTCCAGGTCCGCGACGGCGGTGGCGAGGTGTACTTCGAGGTCCGCATGTCCGACGCGTGGGTCTGGGACATGTACCGCCCCGCCCGGTTCGTCAAGCACGTGCGGGTGATCACCTTCAAGGACGTCAACGTCGAGGAGCTGGACAAGCCGGACCTCCGGCTTCCCGAAGACGGCCCGTTCTCGGGCTGAGCTTCCCCGTCACACCGGCGAAACCGCGCTATCAGGCGCGGTTTCGCCGGTTTTGTCGTCTCCGGGTCTCTTGCCGGGGTCCGTGCCCTTAGCACGCCGCACCGACATTTCCGGTCCCACGCCGGCTCCGGGCGGGGCAGTTGTCCACATCCCCCCGGTTGTCCACAACCCGGCGATCCGGGTCTGGTCTCCCCGCCACGCGCCCTGGCAACGTCGTTCACGCACGCACCGTGATCACCGGGACCGCCCCGGTGACCGCCGCGGCGCGGCGAGGGGACGAAACACGATGACGGGCACCGATCAGCTCGCGAGACACCGCCGCGACTTCGGCACCTGGGGCGAGGACGTGGCCGCGCGGCACCTGCAGGACCGCGGCCTGGTCCTGCTCGCCCGCAACTGGCGCTGCCGCGAGGGCGAGCTCGACCTCGTCCTCACCGACCGCACCCGGGTCGTCTTCTGCGAGGTCAAAACCCGGTCCGGAACCGAGTTCGGTCTGCCGTCGGAGACCGTCACCGAGGAGAAGGCCGGCCGGGTCCGCCGCGCGGCGCAACGCTGGCTGCGCGAGTTCCGCATCGGCTGGTGCCCCATCCGCTACGACGTCGTCACGATCCTCGCCGAAGCCGGCGCCCGCCCGCGGCTGCAGCACATCGAGGCGGCGTTCTGATGCCGATCGCCAAGTCCTGGTCGGTCGCCCTGCTGGGCATCGACGGCCGCGTCATCGAGATCGAAGCCGACCTCGGCGGCGGCCTGAGCCGCGTCACCCTCGTCGGGCTGCCGGACGCCGGTCTGCGTGAGGCGAAGGACCGCGTCCGCTCCGCCGTGCGCAACTCCGGGCAGCCCTGGCCCGACGGCAAGGTGACGCTCGGCCTGTCCCCGGCGAACCTGCCGAAGGTCGGCTCGGCCTACGACCTCGGCATCGCGGTGGCCGTGCTCGCGGCGACGGGCGCCGTCCCGGCGACGCGCTTGCTCGGCACGGTCCTGCTCGGCGAACTCGCCTTGGACGGCCGGGTCCGCGCGGTCCGCGGCGTCCTCCCGGGCCTGCTCGCGGCGCGCGCGGCCGGCTACGAACGAGCCGTCGTCCCGGCCGATTCCCTCGTCGAGGCGGCGCTGGTCGACGGCATCGAGGTAGCGGGCGCGACCCACCTGCGTGACCTGGTGGGCTGGCTGAAGGGCGAAGCCGGCCTGGTCGCCCCGGAACCGCCCGCCCCGGTCGTGCCACCGCAGGTCCCGGACCTCGCCGACGTCGTCGGCCAGCCGGAGGCGCGCTGGGCCCTGGAGGTGGCCGCGGCGGGTGGGCACCACCTGCTGCTCACCGGGCCGCCGGGCGTGGGCAAGACGATGCTCGCGAAGCGGCTGCCCGGCCTGCTCCCGCCGTTGTCGTCCGAGGAGTCCCTGGAGGTCACGGCGGTGCACTCGGTCGACGGTTCGCTGTCGAAGTCGTCGCCACTGGTCACGGTCCCGCCGTTCGTCGCCCCGCACCACTCGATCTCGGTGCCGGCCCTGATCGGCGGCGGCAGCGGCCTCGCGTCCCCCGGCGCGATCAGCCGCGCCCACCGCGGAGTCCTGTTCCTCGACGAGGTCTGCGAGTTCGGCAGCCAGCGCCTGGAATCCCTGCGGACGATCCTGGAGGAGGGCGAAGTCCGCATCGCCCGCGTCAAGGGCTCGATCACCTACCCGGCGCGGTTCCAGCTCGTGCTGGCGTCGAACCCGTGCGCGTGCGCCCCGCCGAAGGACGTGGACTGCGTCTGTTCCCCGATGGCCCGCCGCCGTTACCTCGGCCGCTTGTCGGGCCCGTTGCTGGATCGGGTGGACCTCCGGGTCCGCCTGCGTCCGCTGAGCGCGATCAGCGTCCACGACACGGACACGGCGGAGTCCTCGGAGACGGTCCGCGCCCGGGTGCTGGAAGCCCGCGCCCGCGCGGCCCACCGCTGGCAGGACCACGGCTGGCGCGCGAACTCGGAGGTCCCCGGCCCGGCCCTGCGGCGCGAGTTCGCCCTCCCGCCGTCGTCGACGGTCCTCCTGGACCGGGCCATGGACCGGGGAATCCTGAGCGGCCGGGGAGCGGACCGCTGCCTCCGCATCGCCTGGACCCTGGCCGATCTGGACGCCGAGCCCCGCCCCGGTCCCGAACAGGTCGGCTCGGCGCTGGCCTTCCGAGAGCGGGTCGCGGCATGAGCACTCCCGAATGTCCGCCCGCCGGATGCCTGCCCGGTGAGTCCGAGCCCGGCTCCGAACCGGCCGGCTCCGCACCCACCGTCGAGGAGCGCGCCGACGAACTGCACCGGGCCCGCGCCTACCTGCTTCGGGTCGCCGAGCCACCGGCCCCCGCACTCGTCGCCTTCGTGGCCCGGCACGGGCCCGTGGAGGCCGCCGCTCGGGTGTGGCGTGGTGACTGCCCGCCCGATGTGCTGAAGGCGACCGAGGCCCGGCGGGCGTACAACCTCGTCGGCCAGGACTTCGAACGGGCCGCGGCGGTCGGGGCCCGGCTGGTCGTGCCCGAGGACGACGAATGGCCGGCCTGGCCACTCCTCTCCCTCGACCTCGCCGCCCAGCGCGGGGTCACGGAAGCCGTGCCGCCACTGGCGCTCTGGGTCGCCGGCGACATCCCGCTCGGCACCGCGGCCGATCGCGCCGTGGCGGTGGTCGGCGCCCGGGCTTCGACCGACTACGGCAACCAGCACGCCACCGATATTGCCCACGGGCTCGCCACCCGAGGCGTGCCGGTCTTTTCCGGGGCGGCGTACGGCATCGACGGCGTGGCCCACCGCGCCGCGCTCGCCGCGGCGGGGGTCACCGTCGCGGTGCTGGGCTGCGCCATCGACGCGGGCTATCCGGCGGGGCACGTCGCGCTGCTCACTCGCATCGCCCGCAGCGGTGGCGCGGTGGTCAGCGAGTACCCGCCCGGCACCCCGCCGGCGCGGCACCGGTTCCTGGTCCGCAACCGGCTCATCGCCGCCCTCACCGAGGGCACCCTGGTGGTCGAGGCCGGGAGGCGCAGCGGCGCGCGCAACACCGCGAGCACCGCCGGCGCGCTGGGCAAGGTGGTGATGGCCGTGCCCGGGCCGATCACGTCGGCCATGTCGGTCGGCTGCCACGAGCTGATCCGGGACGCCCGGGCCACGCTGGTCTCGACGGTTGACGAGGTCCTCGAGACCGTGGGGCTCTTCGGCGTCGTGGAAGCCGGCACCGCGGCCCGGCCGAAACGGCGCACCGACCGGCTGGGCCCCGACGCGCTGCGGGCGTACGAGGCGCTGGCCGTGCGCGCGGACCGGTCCGACGCCGAGATCGCGGCCGAGTCCGGCGTTCCGCTGCGGACCGTGCGGGCCCTGCTGCCGGAGCTGGAGATCGACGGATTCGCCGTCCGCGGCGAGGCGGGCTGGCGACGGCGGAAGGAAAGCGCGTGAACACCACGGATTCCCGGCGAAATCGTCGAATATGTTCGGCCGGACCGGTGGGCCCGCGTGGCGATCCTTGACCGGCGGCGGATGTTCGCGCAGCGTGACATCCATGCCGCCGCCACCTCGATCCCGCCGGCCGGACCTGCGCGGGCTCCGGGACACCCTGCCCGAGCCGGTCCGGGCCGTGATCACCGGTTACGAGCGGCACCTCGGGCTCGAACGGGGCCTTTCCGCGCATACCGTCCGCGCGTACGTCGGTGACGCGGTGTCGCTCCTGGGCTTCGTCGCCGAGGCCGGGGGCGGGCTCGCGGACGTGGACCTCGCCCGGCTGCGGGCGTGGCTCGCGGCGCAGCAGACCGGCGGAGCCAGCCGCACGACGCTCGCCCGGCGGGCGGCCTCGGCCCGGACGTTCACCGCCTGGGCGCACCGCACCGAGGTGCTCGCCACCGACCCCGGGGGCCGGCTGGCCGCCCCGCGGGCGCACCGCACCCTGCCGGGGGTGCTGCGGGCCGCTCAGGCGGGGGAGGTCATGCGGGCCTCGGCGGCCGGCGCGGCGGAACGTGATCCGATCGCCCTGCGTGATCGCGCGATCGTCGAGCTGCTCTACGCCACGGGCATCCGGGTGTCCGAGTTGTGCGGCTTGGACCTCGGCGGCGCGGACTTCTCCCGGCGTGTCGTGACCGTGCTCGGCAAGGGCAGCAAGGAGCGGGTGGTCCCGTTCGGCGTCCCCGCGGCCGGGGCGCTGGGCGACTGGATCGAGGAGGGCCGTCCGAAGATCGTCGGCGAAAGTGCCGGTGGGAGCGTCGAGCCCGCGCTCTTCCTCGGTGTCCGGGGGAAACGCCTCGACCCGCGGGCGGTGCGCCGCGTGGTCCACGACGCCGTCACGGCGGTGCCCGGAGCACAGGACATGGGCCCGCACGGCCTGCGCCATTCGGCGGCGACACATCTGCTGGAAGGGGGCGCCGATCTCAGGAGCGTTCAGGAACTGCTTGGTCACGCTACGCTTGCCACGACGCAGCTCTACACTCATGTGACCGTCGACCGGTTGAAAGCGATCCATGACCGAGCGCATCCCAGGGCGTGAAGTGCCCCGGGGAGCCTCGCCGGGGTCGTCACCAGCGGGCCTGGCGGCGCACGCGCATCCGCACGAGCACGGAGACGACACTGAGCCGCATGCCGAGAACGACGGTGCAATGACCGCAGGACCGCACGTCACCGACGCCACCGGAGTGAACACTCGCGGTGCCGCCGCCGTGCCCGCGGAATCTCGGGCCGCCTACGACGTCGACGCCGGTATCGCGGCGCTGTGGCAGCAGTTCGCCGACAGCCCGGACCAGGCGTCGCGCGATCGGCTCGTGCTGCACTACGCCCCGCTGGTCAAGTACGTCGCCGGCCGGGTCGGCACCGGTTTGCCCACCCACGTCGACGTCGGTGACCTCGTGCAGTCCGGCATCTTCGGGCTCGTCGACGCGATCGAGAAGTTCGACCCCGAACGTGGCCTGCGCTTCGAGACGTACGCGATGCAGCGCATCCGCGGCGCGATCCTCGACGACCTCCGCTCGCAGGACTGGGTCCCGCGCGCGGTCCGGAGCAAGGCGAAGGAAGCCGAGCGCGCGATGGAGCGCCTGGGCGCCCGCCTGCACCGCACCCCGACCGACGCGGAGCTGGCCGTCGAGCTCGGCATCGGCCTCGACGACCTGCGCGACTTCTACGGCCAGCTGCAGCTCACCAGCGTCGTCGCGCTGGAGGACCTGGTGGCCGCGGGCAAGGACAGCGGCTCCCTGGTCGACACGATCCCCGACGACGACGCGGTGGACCCGGTCGCGGTCCTGGTCGACCAGGACAACCGCCGCCAGCTCGCGCAGGCGATCGGGCAGCTGTCCGAGCGCGACAAGATCGTGGTCAGCCTCTACTACTTCGAGAGCCTGACCCTCGCCGAGATCGGCAAGGTCCTCGGCGTCACCGAGTCGCGGGTCAGCCAGCTGCACACCCGCGCCGTCATGCGGCTGCGCGCCAAGCTGGTCGAGCAGACCGGCAGCTGATCACGGACCACCGCCCCACGGCTTGAGCCGGTACGCGCCGACCTCACCGGTCAGGGACAGCGGATCGACGTACTCCTCACCCCGGCGTACACCCCAGTGCAGACAAGCGGCGACCGCGCAGCGGGGGTGCCCGGCGAGGACGGTGCCGAGCACCTGACCGCGAAACACCTGCTCACCGGCAGCCACCTTCGGCGCGACGGGCTCATAGGTGGTGCGCAGCCCGCCATCGTGGTCCACGGAGATCACCGGCCGCCCGGCCACAAGCCCGGCGAAAACAACCACGCCCGCATCGGCCGCCAGAACGTCCTGCCCGGGCACGGCGGCCAGATCGACCCCACGGTGCCCGGGCCCGTAGGGCGTTTCCGGCGCATCGAAGTACTTGGCAACCACCGGATCGGGTGAGAGAGGCCAGGAAAGCCGCGGCTGAGGCACAGCCCACGGATCGGCTGCCGCGGGAAGAGCCGGGCCGGACATGGGCCACGGCGAGTTGACCGGGTCGGGTGATTCCCACTCTGCTGTCCAAGGTTCGGTCGCAGGCGGGCTGATCGTTCTCGGCGGGGTTGCCACAGCGACCGGGAGGCTGGGGCTCGGCGCGCCCACCGCGAGCACTACTGCATTCGCGAGGGCTGAGTAAGTCGTTTTCGGTGCGTTGGCTGCAGCATCCGCGAGGTCCAGGCTGGTCGACCTCTGCGCCGTTGTCGCAGAGTCTGTGAGATCGGGTCTGGCCGCCTCCGCAAGTTCCCCTGCGTCGGCTGAGCCAGGGCCGGTCAGCTCCGCAAGCTCTGCAACGTTCGCTGAGCTGGCGCTGGTCACCCTGGTGAACTCCGCGGCGTTTGCCGAAGGTGCCCTGGCCGCCACTGGCCCGGCGAGCGGCGGGCCCGACGCCCAAGCCGCCAGCACCGCAGCGCCCACGAAAGCGGCCGTGACCAGGGCAATCAGCCCCGTGCCACGACCCGGTACCCCACCTCTGAACCCCTTGATCGACTCCACCCGTCCAGCCTGCGGCACCTTCGAACCACTTGGGGTCCGATGCCCGGATCTGTGGACAACTCACCCCGTTGTGGACAACCCGGCCCGGCGGTGGCCGCCGGTGGGGGAGGGGCTGGTGGCAGGGGGTAGAATCTTTTCCGCGGTCCGTGTGAGCGGACTGACTTCGCGTGCACGTGCGCGTTCCCCCGGCATTGGATCACCTGCCGGGGCGAGTCGCACGGTGTTCGGCGGTCCCTGTGGTCCTTCGCCTCAGGGTCCGGACACCGGCACGGGCACCAGGGCGAGCGGCCTCCCGGCCGCGAGCGACAAAACCGAGTAGCGCGGCAGGGTCCTCAAGGGCTCCGGCGCGCACGACACAGAAGAGGTCGATTCCGGCAATGGCCGTCGTCACCATGAAGCAGCTGCTCGACAGCGGCGTCCACTTCGGGCACCAGACCCGTCGGTGGAACCCGAAGATGAAGCGCTACATCTTCACCGAGCGCAACGGCATCTACATCATCGACCTGCAGCAGACGCTGACCTACATCGACCGTGCGTACGAGTTCATCAAGGAAACCGTCGCGCACGGCGGCACGATCATGTTCGTCGGCACGAAGAAGCAGGCTCAGGAAGCCATCGCGGCCGAAGCCTCGCGCGTGGGCATGCCCTACGTGAACCAGCGCTGGCTCGGCGGCATGCTGACCAACTTCCAGACCGTGCACAAGCGTCTCCTCCGCCTGAAGGAGCTCGAGTCGCGGGAGCAGACCGGCGGCTTCGAGGGTCTCACCAAGCGCGAGATCCTGACGCTGACCCGCGAGAAGGACAAGCTCGAGAAGACCCTCGGCGGTATCCGCGACATGGCCAAGGTGCCGAGCATCGTGTGGATCGTCGACACCAAGAAGGAGCACATCGCCGTCGGCGAGGCTCGCAAGCTGAACATCCCGGTCGTCGCGATCCTGGACACCAACTGCGACCCGGACGAGGTCGACTACCCGATCCCGGGCAACGACGACGCCATCCGGTCGGCCGCGCTGCTGACCAAGGTCGTCGCCGAGGCCGCGGCCGCCGGTCTCATGCAGCGCTCCAGCCGCAACGGTGCCTCGGCCGACTCCAAGCCGGAGCCGGGTGTCGCCACCGACGAGCCGCTGGCCGAGTGGGAGAAGGAGCTGCTCGCCGGCTCCGAGACCGCCGCCGCCGACGCGACCGAGGCGGCCGCGGCCGTCGACGCTCCGGTCGAGACGCCGGCCGAGGCCCCCGCCGAGGCCGAGCAGGCGACCGCCTCCTCCTGATCCACCGCTGTCCGTGCGGCCGGGCCGGATCCCGGCCCGGCCGCACGGATGTCGCTCCCCCCAAGGATTTCACGTACCTGAAAAGGACGGATTTAGCAGAATGGCGAACTACACCGCCGCTGACGTGAAGCGCCTGCGCGAGATGACCGGCGCCGGCTTCATGGACTGCAAGAAGGCGATGGAGGAGAACGACGGCGACTTCGACAAGGCCGTCGAGTTCCTCCGCATCAAGGGCGCCAAGGACGTCGGCAAGCGCGCCGAGCGCGCCACCGCCGAAGGCCTCGTCGCCGGTGCCGGCGGCGTCCTGATCGAGCTCGACTCCGAGACCGACTTCGTCGCGAAGAACGCCGAGTTCCAGGCGCTCGCCGCGAAGATCGTCGAGGTCGCGAAGACCGTCAAGACCAGCGACGTGGACGCCCTCAAGGGCGCCGAGCTGGACGGCAAGACGGTCAACGAGGTCGTGCAGGAGCTGTCCGCCCGCATCGGCGAGAAGCTCGAGCTGCGCCGCGTCGTGTCCTTCGAGGGCCAGACCACGAGCTACCTGCACCGCCGCGGCTCGGACCTGCCGCCGGCCGTCGGCGTGCTCGTCGAGTTCACCGGTGACGACACCGAGGCCGCCCGCGCCGCCGCCATGCAGGTCGCCGCGCTGCGCGCGAAGTACCTGACCCGCGACGAGGTGCCCGCCGAGATCGTCGAGAACGAGCGCTCCATCGCGGAGAAGACCGCCCGTGAAGAGGGCAAGCCGGAGCAGGCGATGACGAAGATCGTCGAAGGCAAGGTCAACGCGTACTACAAGGACAACGTGCTGCTCGAGCAGCCGTCGGTCAAGGACAACAAGAAGACCGTCAAGGCCCTGCTCGACGCGGCGGGCGTGACGATCACGAAGTTCGCCCGTTTCGAGGTCGGCCAGGCCTGAGGCCAGGTCCGGGCGTAGGTTTCACCCCCAGTGCCCCGTCTCCGTCCATCGGGGACGGGGCACTGCCGGGTCCAGAAGAAGATTTTTCGAGGGTCGAAGCGCCTAGGAGGCGACATAGATGGGTGACCGGGTCGAGGGTGGCTACCGGCGGGTGCTGCTGAAACTGGGCGGCGAGATGTTCGGCGGTGGTTCGATCGGCGTCGATCCGGATGTCGTCCACTCGGTCGCGCAGCAGATCGCCGACGTCGCCCGCACCGGCGTCCAGGTCGCCGTCGTGATCGGCGGTGGCAACTACTTCCGCGGCGCCGAGCTGTCGCAGCGTGGCATGGACCGCGACCGCGCCGACTACATGGCGATGCTGGGCACCGTGATGAACTGCCTGGCGCTGCAGGACTTCCTGGAGAAGGAGGGCCTGCCCACGCGGGTGCAGACCGCGATCACGATGGGTCAGGTCGCCGAGCCGTACATCCCGCGTCGCGCCGAGCGGCACCTGGAGAAGGGCCGCGTCGTGATCTTCGGCGCCGGGGTCGGCATGCCGTACTTCTCCACGGACACCGCGGCCGCGCAGCGGGCGCTCGAGCTGGGCTGCGAGGCCGTGCTGATGGCGAAGGCCGTCGACGGCGTCTACACCGCGGACCCGAAGAGCGACCCGACCGCCGAGATGTTCCGCGAGATCACCCACCGTGAGGTGCTGGAGCGGGACCTCAAGGTCGCCGACGCGACGGCGTTCAGCCTCTGCATGGACAACAACATGCCGATCATCGTGTTCAACCTGCTCACCGAGGGGAACATCGCCCGCGCGGTGAGTGGTGAAAGAATCGGGACCCTGGTCTGTACCCCCGCCGACGGGGTACCTGCCTAGACCTGCTGGGATCAGCCAGGCGCCACACCATCACAACAACGGGAGTAGCCGTGATCGACGAGACCCTCCTCGATGCCGAGGAGAAGATGGAAAAAGCGGTGTCCGTCGCGAAGGACGACCTGACGTCGGTGCGCACCGGCCGGGCCACCTCGTCGATGTTCTCGCGCATCGTGGTCGAGTACTACGGTGCGCCGACCCCGCTGAACCAGCTGGCCAGCGTGAACGTGCCGGAAGCCCGGATGGCGCTGATCAAGCCCTACGACCAGACCCAGCTCAACGCCATCGAGAAGGCCATCCGCGAGTCCGACCTCGGGGTCAACCCGAGCAACGACGGCCAGGTCATCCGCATCGTCATCCCGCAGCTCACCGAAGAGCGGCGCAAGGAGATGGTGAAGGTCGCCAAGGGCAAGGGCGAGGACGCGCGGGTGACCATCCGCAGCATCCGCCGCAAGGCCAAAGAAGAGCTCGACCGCATCGGCAAGGACGGCGAAGCGGGCGAAGACGAGGTCGTGCGCGCGGAGAAGGAACTGCAGAACCTCACCGACACGTACTCGCACAAGGTCGACGAGCTGGTCAAGCACAAGGAAGCCGAGCTGCTCGAGGTCTGATGGCACAGGTGAGCGAGGAACGCGAAGACCGGGTGGACGCCACCGGTGAAGAACCGGCGGCCGGTCCCGGGACACCGGAACCGGCCACATCCGGCGAGCCGGCCTCGGCCCGGCCGAACGGCGCTGCTGGGGAGGCTTCGGCTCAGCCGACAGAGGCCGGCGCGCCGGGTTCCGCTCGGACGAACGGCGCTGCTGCGCCGGCTTCGACGCAGCCGGGCGGCGCTGCCGAGGTTGGCGCTGTCGAGACCGCCGCATCGGCTGAAGCGACTGCGTCGACAGTGGCGCAGCCGGGCGGTGCTGCCGAGGCTGGGGCAGCCGAGACTCCGCCGGTGGTGGCGCCTGAAGCCAAGAAGGGCTCCAAGGCCGGGCGTAACCTGCCCGCGGCCATTGGCGTCGGGTTGCTGCTCGGGGCCGCGATCATCGTTTCCCTGCTCACCGTGCGCTTCATCTTCATCGGGATCATCGCGGTCGCCATCGCGGTCGGCACCTTCGAGTTCGCCGGCGTGCTGCGCCGCGTGGCCGACACCCGGATCGCCGTTATTCCGGTGCTGGTCGGCGGGCAGGCGATGATCTGGCTGGCCTGGCCGCTCGGCCGGGAAGGCGCGCTGACGGCGTTCGTCCTCACCGTGCTCGCCTGCCTGCTCTGGCGGCTGCCCGGCGGCGCGAAGGGCTACCTGCGCGACATCAGCGCGTCGGCGTTCGCCGCGGCCTACCTGCCGTTGTTCGGCGCGTTCGCGGCGATGCTCGTGCCACCTTCGGACGGCGTCGGGCGCGTTCTCACCTTCCTGATCGGCGTTGTCGCCTCGGACACCGGTGGGTACATCGCCGGCGTTCTCGGCGGGAAGCACCCGATGGCGCCCAGCATCAGCCCGAAGAAGACCTGGGAAGGCTTCGCGGGTTCGGTGGTCGGTGGCGTCGTGGCCGGAGCGCTGACGCTCAGCCTGCTGCTCGACGGCCACGTCTGGCAGGGCGTGATCTTCGGCGTCGCGATCGTGCTCACCGCTACCCTCGGCGACCTCGTCGAGTCGCTGATCAAGCGCGACCTGGGCGTCAAGGACATGGGCACGCTGCTGCCCGGGCACGGCGGGATCATGGACCGCCTCGACTCGCTGCTGCCCTCAGCCGTGGTGTCCTGGCTGCTGCTCTCGGCGTTCGTGCCGCTGGGCTGACGCGCGGTGCGGGTCGGTCGCCGGTAACCAGGCGCCCGGCTCGTCCCAGCGCATCGTCGCCCGCAGACCCAGTACCCGCTCGACGACCTGCGCGACTTCCGGCCGGTCGTCGTCTTGCCGGTGCACCAATGACCACGTCCAGCCCGGGCCCGGAGCGCCTATCGGGCGCCGCACCAGGCTCGGCGGGAACGGCGCCGTGTGCCGCTTCGGTGACTGCAGCACCGGTACCCGCAGCCGCGTCACGTGGTCGAAGAACGCCTGCCCGGTGACGCCGCCGTCGTCGATGTGGACGACCCGGGCGCCGCTCGCCGCCGCGTAGTCCAGCGCGAACTCGTTCCACGCCGGCCACGACGACTGGTCCGAGTCGACCAGCACCGACACCGACGGCGCGGGCACCGTGGCCAACCGGGCCGCAGGCTGATCACCGGGCACGATCGCCGGCAGCGTCTCGATCCGCACCAGGTGCGCCACGAGGCCGAGGGAAGAAAGACGCCCGGTGTCCACCCAGGCCAGCGCGAGATCCAAGGTGCCTTCGGCGACCCGGACGACCTGGGTGTGCGACGGCAGCACCCACTCGTCGAGCCGGACGACGTCGCCGAGCAGCCGCGTCAGCTCGGCCGGCAGCCAGCTCACGTGCCCGAGGCGCAGCTTCGTCCGCGCGGTGCCGCGGACCCGGCGCGCGGCCGCGTCGGCCAGCTCCAGGATCTGCCGCGCGTCGCCGACCAGCGCGGCCCCGGCCCGGGTCAGCTCGACGTGCCGCCGGTCGCGGACGAACAGCGCCGCGCCCAGGTCCCGTTCGAGCTTCTTGATCTGCTGTGACAGCGACGGGCTCGCGATGTGCAGCCGCTCGGCCGCCCGTCCGAAGTGCAGTTCTTCCGCGACCGCCAGGAAGTACCGGAGCTGCCGTAGTTCCATGACGGCACGGTAGACCTGCGGTGGGAGGTTCCGCCTACCAGACGTAGGCGATGGTTCGTGGACCACCGAAGCGTCCAGGGGTTTGACTCGGGGCATGCCCGCCGAAACCCGCGCCCCGGCCAAGCTCGCGCTCACCGCCGTCTGCCTGGGCTTCCTGATGATCACCCTCGACGCGACCATCGTGAACCTCGCGCTCCCGGCGATCGGCGCCGACTTCGGCGAGCCGTCGACCGCTGCGCTGCAGTGGGTGGTCGACGCCTACACCGTCACGCTCGCCGCGTTCCTGCTCACCTGGGGCGCCGCCGGTGACCGGTGGGGTTCGCGACGCGTCTTCGAGGTCGGCGTCGCGGTGTTCGTGCTCGCGAGCATCGCCTGCGCGCTCGCGGGCTCGGCCGCCTGGCTCATCGCCGCGCGGGCGGTGCAGGGCGCGGGCGCCGCCGCGCTGCTGCCGTCGTCGCTGGCGCTGATCGTGCACCAGTTCCCGGACCCGCGGGAGCGGGCCCGCGCGCTCGGCGTGTGGGGCGGGATGAGCGGGGCCGGCCTCGCCGCCGGGCCGGTGCTCGGCGGGCTGGCCGTGGGCCTGGCCGACTGGCGGCTGGTGTTCGCGGTGAACGTGCCGGTCGGGATCGTCGCGATCGTCCTGACGCGCCGCGCGGTCGCCGAACCGCCGCGGCACGCGTCGACGCGCCTGGACCTGGCCGGGCAGCTGACCGGCACGGCGTCACTCGCCTGCCTCGTCGCGGGCTTCATCGAGTCGGGTCACGCGGGCTGGCTCGCGCCGCTGACGCTCACGTTGCTGGCCGGGGGCGTGGTGGCCGGTGTGGTGTTCGTGACCGTCGAACGGCGGGTGCCGGATCCCGTGCTGCCGCTGGGTGTCCTGCGGATCCGGAACTTCGCGGTGGCGACCGGCATCGGCGGGCTGTTCAACTTCTGCCTCTACGGCACCCTGTTCTCGCTCGCGCTGTACCTGCAACGCGCCTGGTCACTGGGTGCGCTCGCCGCCGGTCTCGCACTGGTGCCGCTGACGATGGCGGTGGGACTCAACGCGTTCTTCAGCGGCCGCCTCACCGGACGCTTCGGCGCGCGCGTCCCGATGATCGCGGGCGCGGTGGCCGGGTTCGCCGGTTCGGCCGGCTTCGCGCTGCTGCCCGCGGACCGGTCGCTCGTGGCGTTCGTGCTGATCTCGGTGGTCTTCGGCTGCTGCTCGCTGGCGATGCCCGCGATGACGTCGCTGGCGATGAACTCCTTGCCGGACAAGGCCGGGCTGGCCGCCGGGGTGCTCAACGCGTCCCGTCAGACCGGGGGCGCGATCGGGGTCGCGCTCGTCGGCGCGTTGCTGCCCGCCACCGGGATGTGGCTGGTGGCGGGCGGCTACGCGCTGGTGGTGGTGCTGGCGCTGCTCGGGCGTCAGTCGTCGTAGGGGTCGTCGACCTCGGCGCGGCCCCAGCCTTCGGCGATGCGCGAGTGGTCGATCACGGCGAACACCGCGCCCTCCGGGTCGGCGAGGATCGCCATCCGGCCGAACGGGGTGTCGTACGGCTGGATCACGACGGTGCCGCCGTGCATGAGCGACTCGCCCGCGACGGCGTCCACGCCGCGCGCCGGGTCGATGTCGAAGTACACGAGCCAGTGCGGCGGGGTGTCGAGGCTGTACTCCGAGCCCATCACGTAGCGGTACAGCACCGGCTGGTGCTCGATGAGCCATTCGGCGTAGTCGAGCGATTCGCCGTCGCCGATCTGGTGGCTCGAGTAGTTGAACAGCTTGGTGTAGAAGTGATCCGCCGCGACGCCGTCGTGGGTGTTGAGGTCGGCGCCGCTGAAGGTGTTGGGGATCCCGGTGACGAACTCCCAGTCCGGCGGGACCTCCCAGAACACCACCGGCGCGCCACAAGCGTCGTAGGCGTGCAGGATCGTTCCCCGCTGCGGGATCGGCATCGGGCCGAGCGTCAGCCGCCCGCCGAGGTGCTCCACCCATTCGGCCGCACTCGCCGTGTGCGGCACGGAGATGTGCGGCATCCAGCCCAGCGGCGCGCCCTGGGCGGCGCGGTAGAGCCCGCCGACCGGGAGCTCGTTCAGCGTCGCGATCGCATAACGTCCGTCGGACGTCGCGGGATCGCGTTGAGTGGCGTACATCCAGCCGAAGAGGTCGCCGTAGAATCTCTCCACGACGGCCTGCTCCCGGCAGGCGAGCTCGATCCAGCACGGAATTCCGGCCGGAACCGGGGACGGGGTACTGGGCGGGCCGATCGTCATGAGTGCTCCTCCCGAGACCACCGAATTCTAAGCGTGATCCGTAAGGTTTCCGGCAAGAATCCGCGCCGGAAGAATCACTGCCGGCGGAGCGGGCCCCGGAAGGAGCAGCGGTGCGGTGGTCGTCCCGGCGCGCGGAGGTCGTGCCGAGTCCGAACATCTGGTACTACCAGGCCGATTACGAGCTGGAGAACCGGGCGCAGGACAGCGGCGGCGAGATCTGGCGCGTGCTGCGGGAGGAGTACGACTGGGCCGGCCGGGACGTGCTGGACGTCGGCTGCGGTGACGGCTATCACCTGCCGCGGTTCGCGCGCGACGCGCGGTCGGTGCTGGGGATCGAGCCGCACGAGCCGCTGGTGCGGGACGCGCTGGGGCGCGTGCGGGAGCTGGCGAACGTGGATGTCCGGCTGGGCCGGGCCCAGCGGCTGCCGGTCCGCAGCGCGAGCGTCGACGTCGTGCACGCGCGCACCGCGTACTTCTTCGGGCCGGGGTGCGAGCCCGGGCTGGCGGAGGCCGAGCGGGTGCTGCGGCCGGGTGGGGTGCTGCTGATCGTCGACCTCGACGCGACCAGCGAGCCCTACGGCGGCTGGATGCGTGCCGACCTACCGCGTTACGACCCGGTCGCGGTCGAACGGTTCTTCGCCCGCGCCGGGTTCGCGTGCCGCCGGGTCGCCACCGAGTGGCGTTTCGCGACCGCCGCGGACCTCGAAGCCGTGCTGAAGATCGAGTTCAGCAAACCGATCGCCGAACAGGCGATCGCGAAGTCCTTGCAGCGTAACGGGAATCGCGAGACCGACCTGACGCTGCCGGTGGGCTACCGCGTTCACACGCGGGTCAAGCCCACCGGCCTCGTCCTGCCTGGTCACTCCGCGGTCTCTTCGGAGGGAGCCGAGGACTCGTCCTCGTCCTCGCCGAGGATGCCGTAGAGCGAGCGCCGGGCGTCGTTGAGCACCTCGGCCGCGCGGGCCTGCTGGCTCTCGGAACCCGCGCGCATGATCTGCACGACGGCGGCGGCCAGGTTCTTGCCCGCCTTGGCCAGCCCGATCTCGGACGGGTCGACGTCCTGCGCGATCTGCTCCCACGGCGGGGTGCTGTCCTGCTGCTCCGCGGCGGTCCGGCCGTCGTCGGTCAGCTCGAACAGCTTCTTGCCGTGCTCGTCCTTGCTGACGACCAGGCCTTCGTCGGCCAGCAGCTGCAGCGTCGGGTAGACCGAGCCGGGGCTCGGCCGCCAGAAGCCGCCGGAGCGTTCGCCGATTTCGCGGATGATCTCGTAGCCGTGCCGGGGCTGCTCGGCGAGCAGCGCCAGGATCGCGGCGCGGACGTCACCGCGCCGGCTGCGACGGCCGCCGTGGCCTCGCCGGCCCGGACCGTGACCCCGGCCGCGTCCGCCACCGGGACCGAAGCCCGGGGGGAAGTCGCCGAAGCCACCAAGACCGCCGAAGGGAGTGCGCCCGCGTTCACGGGCGAAGGGGTGTTCCTGGGTGAAGGGGTGTCGTTGCCTACGCATGTCGTGTTCCTTTCTCGAACTGTTGCGACACGTTCACGATATATCGGAAACAGTCGGATGGCAACCGCCTCGTCGTGACACCGCTCACGACGGCCTGCGAAGATCGGCGGCGTGCCCGACACCATCGACGACATCGACGCGCGGCTTCTGCTGGCCCTGGGCGCGGACCCGCGCTCGACGGCGGTCGCGCTGGCCGAGCGCCTCGGCTTGTCCCGCAACACGGTGCAGGCCCGGCTCGCCCGGCTGGAGCAGCGCGGCGTGCTCGAGTCGTTCGAGCGCCGCATCGACCCGGCGCGGCTGGGCTACCCGCTGCGCGCGTTCGTCAACGCGCAGGTCGACCAGCGGCGCCTCGCGGAGATCGCCGACGCCCTCTCCGGCATCCCCGAGGTGACCGAGGTCTGCGGGCTGACCGGGGCGAGCGACCTGATGGTGCAGGTCGTCGCCGTCGACGCGGACGACCTCTACCGCATCGCCGGGCACATCCTGGCCTCGCCGGGTGTCGAGCGGACGAACATCTCACTCGTCATGCGGGAGCTCGTCCCGTACCGGCTGAAGCCACTGCTGGAGCGCGTGCATTCTGCCCAGCCGGAGGCGTGAGTCCCCCTCGGGGGAGTGCATTCTGCGCAGCTCGCGCGGCATCGGTTGTGCGATGCGTCCACCAGTGCTGTCCTGGTGACGCTTCCTGCACGAAAGGTGTCGACGATGACCCAGACCTCCCCGACCGCTCCGGCGACCGGCTCCGACGAGCTCGCCGCGATCGAACGGCGGGTGCTGTGGCTCGCCACCGCGATCGTGCACCAGGCCAACCGGGTGCGGCCCAACCCGTCCGGGCTGAAGGTCGGCGGGCACCAGGCGTCCTGCGCGTCGCTGGTCTCGATCATGACGTCGCTGTGGTTCCGGCACCTGCGTCCCGAAGACCGCGTCTCGGTGAAGCCGCACGCGTCACCCGTGCTCCACGCGATCAACTACCTGCTCGGCGAGCTGGACGAGGCCTGGCTGCCGACGTTGCGCGAGTTCGGCGGGCTGCAGAGCTACCCGAGCCGCGCCAAGGACCCCGACCCGGTGGACTACTCGACCGGCTCGGTCGGCATCGGCGCCACCGCGCCGATCTGGGGCGCGCTGGCCCGCCGCTACCTGACGACGCGCGGGCGTGACGCGGGCACCGGCCGGCAGTACTCGCTGGTCGGCGACGCCGAGCTGGACGAGGGCGCGATCTGGGAGGCGATCCTCGACCCGGCGGTGGCCGAGCTGGGCGAGATCGTCTGGATCGTCGACCTCAACCGCCAGTCGCTGGACCGCGTGGTGCCGAACATCGCGGCCGGGCGGCTGCAGGGCATGTTCGACGCGGCCGGCTGGCAGGTCCTGACGCTCAAGTACGGCCGGCTGCTGGAAGAGCTGTTCACCCGGCCCGGCGGTGCCGAGCTGCGCGCGCGGATCGACGCGATGCCGAACCCGGAGTACCAGCGGCTGCTGCGTTGCGACGCCGCTCAGCTGCGCGACCGGCTGCCCGCGGGCAACGACGCGCTGGCCGCGCTGGTGGCCTCGCTCGACGACGAGACGCTGCTGGCCGCGATCCGCAACCTGGGCGGGCACGACCTCGGCTCGCTCGACGAGGTCTTCACGTCCATTTCGGACAGCCGGCCGACGGTGATCTTCGCCTACACCGTCAAGGGCCGCGGCCTGCCGACGCAGGGGCACCCGCAGAACCACTCGTCGCTGCTGACCGTCGGGCAGATGGAAGAGCTCGCCGCTTCGCTGGGCACGGATCTTTCAACGCCGTGGCAGGGCTTCGCGGACGGGACGTCCGAAGCCGCGTTGTGCGCCGACGTCGCTTCGCGCCTTCGCCGGCCGGACGTCCCTGCCGTGCCTTCGGTGGACCTGCCGGTCGACATCGGGCGCACGCCGTCCGGGACCGCGACGACGCAGGCGGCGCTGGGCCGCGTCCTGCTCGACCTGACGCGCGAAGCGCCCGAAGCGGCGAAGCGCGTGGTGACGGTCAGCCCGGACGTCAGCTCGACGACCAACCTCGGCGGCTGGGTCAACAAGGTCGGCGTCTGGTCGGCGATCGAGCGCCGCGACTGGTTCGACGACGACCCCGAGACGATCATGCACTGGCGCGAGAAGCCCACCGGCCAGCACGTCGAGCTGGGCATCGCCGAGACGAACCTGGTCGGCCTGCTCGGCGAGCTGGGCGCCACCTGGAGCCGTTGGGGCGAGCCGCTGCTGCCGATCGGCGTGATGTACGACCCGTTCGTCGAACGCGCGCTGGAGCCGTGGTCGTTCGGCATCTACGCGGGCGGCCAGTCGATCCTCATCGGCACACCGTCGGGCGTCACGCTCGCTCCCGAAGGCGGCGCGCACCAGTCGATCACCACGCCGTCGATCGGCATCGAGCAGCCCGGCTGCGTCAGCTACGAACCGGCGTTCGCGATCGACACCGAGTGGACGCTGCTGGCCGCGCTGGGCCGGCTGGGCAAGCCGGGCGGCACGTCGTCCTACTTCCGGCTCTCGACCCGGCCGGTCGACCAGACCCTGGCCGGCGTCCCGGCCGACCCGGCCGCGCGCGAACGCCGTCGCCGCCAGGTCGTGGCGGGCGCGTACCTGCTGCGCCGTGCCGAAGCGCCGGTGGTCACGCTCGCGGCGATGGGCGCGCTGGTGCCCGACACCCTGGCGGCGGCCGAGCGGCTCGCGCAGGTCGGCGTCGAGGCGGACGTCGTCTGCGTGACGAGCCCGGGCCTGCTGTTCGAGGCGACACGCGCGCGGGCCGGGCAGGGGAGCGGCGAGAGCTGGATCCTCGACCAGGTCTTCCCGGCGTCCCGGGCGTGCCCGCTGGTCACGGTCCTCGACGGGCACCCGCACACGCTGGCGTTCCTCGCCGGGATCAACCGCGTGCCGGCGGCGACGCTGGGCGTCACCGGCTTCGGCCAGTCCGGGTCGCTGGAGGAGGTCTACCGCTACCACGGCATCGACACCGACGCGATCATCCGCGCGGCGCTGGACGTCGTGGGCTAAGAGAAAGTGGCGCCCGTCAGCAGGGTGTCCATCTTGGCGTCCCAGCCGGCGAAGGCGCCGTACTCGACGACGAGGATCTTGCTCGTCGGCAGCCACCACATGCGGACCTCGTTGTTCTGCGTGGCGTCCTCGCAGCTGACCTGCCAGCGGCCGTACTCGGCGTTCTTGGTCCCGACCGGCTTGAACCCGGACTCGACGAGGGTGCTGCCGGTGGCCGTCGCGGCCTCCCCGGGCGGCGACGCGGCGGTGATGCACGTCGGCACGTCGGTGCCGGTGTACCAGCCGAAGGGCCGCTTCGCGCTCGGCAGGTTGATGGGCGCGTTGGGGTCCGACGTGGCTTCGCGCAGGTCCAGGAGCCGCGCTTCGCAGACGACGGTGCCTTCGGTGATGCAGCCGTCGAGCAGGCCGTCCTGGCTGTGCGCGGTGTACTTCGCGCCCGCCGGCAGCGTGACGTGCATGGTCCCGACGTCGATTCGGTCACCTGTGGGGGCCGCGGTCACGGTCGGCACCGGCTGGGGCCGGCCGTCCGTCGACGTCGTGCAGGCGGCGGCGCTCAGCACCACCGAAACGGCCAGGACGCTGCGCCGGAAGGAACGGCTCCGCACGGGCTCACCTCTTTCGTCCGCCCTTGGACTCACGAACGGCCCGTCCGGTTCGCTGTGAATCCCGGTCAGATTAGGGCGGTGCGTTCAGGTGTGTTCACCCACCCGGGTCAGTCCAGTGCGGCGACCGCCCTGGCGAGGACGTCGGCCGGGCTGGGCTGCGTCGCCATCTCCGCGGCGACCTCCCGGGCCGCCGTCCGGAACCCGTTTTCGGTGAGCAACCGCTCGACCAGCGCCCGCACGGTGGCGGCGTCCACGGTGGCCGGGTCGTGGCTGAGGCCGACGCCGCGGTCGGCGACGCGCTGCGCCGAGAGCGGGTTGTCCGCGAAGGACGGCAGCACGAGCTGCGGGACGCCGTAGGACAACGGCGCGGCCGTGGTGCCCGACCCGCCGTGGTGCACGATCGCCGAGCAGGACGGCAGGAACGCCGACAGCGCGAGGTAGCCGACCGAGCGGACGTTCGGCGGCAGCTCGCCCAGCTCCGTCAGGTCCGCGGTCCCGGCGGCGAGCACGACCTCGACGTCCAAGGTGCTGAGACCCTCCAGGACGACGGCCAGGCTGCTGACGCCGGACATCACCGGCACCACCGTGCCGAGCGTGACGGCGATCCGCGGGCGGTCCGGGCGGCGCAACGCCCAGTCCGGGACGACGGCGCCGCCGTTGAAGGGCACGAACCGCATCGCCCACCACGGGACGCCGTCGCGCCCGTCGGGGTGCTCCGCGCCGGCGGCCAGCCCGCCCATGCTGGGCGCGCGCGGGTCGACCCTGGCGAGCACGGCCGGTTTCGCGTCGCCGATCCCGAGCTTGGCCCGCATCAGGTCGCTGACCTCGTCCTCGCCGAAGACGTGGTGCTCCGCCCGCCAGTCCGCGTCACGCACCGACCAAGAGATCCGGTTGCCGACCTCGAGCGCGGGCACGCCGAGGGCCACGGCCGCGAGCATCCCGGCGGCGTGGTCGGAGGTGTGGACGACGAGGTCGGCGCCGAACAGCCGGCCGGCCTCGATCGTGCCTTCGGTCATGGTCACGGTGAACAGCCCGAAGGGGTTGCCCGCCCGCCTCGCCAGCCGGTACTCCTCGGGGAATTCGTCCTCGGACTTTCCCGCGACCGTGCCCATCAAGTCGTCCCAGACGTCCCGCTGCGGGAAGACGTCGAAGGCGGGCAGCCCGGCCCGCGCACCGGCGTCGACCATCTCGGCGGACGTCGCGAGCAGGACCTCGTGCCCGGCGGCCCGCGCGGCCCAGACCAGGGGGATGAGCGGCAGCGTCAGCCCGTAGCCTGGGGCGGTCGCGAACAGGATCTTCACCCGGCGAGCCTGGCAGAACCCGCCGGTCACCGCAGCCGGTTTCCGCTCCGCCGTGACCTGGGGAACAGCCGTCCGGGTGGCTTGGGTGGTGCTGGATGCCGCGTGGGACACTGGGGGAGTTATGACTGCCCTTCCGCTCGTCTTCGACGCCCCCAAGCGCGGCCTGCCGCCGCGCCACCTCGCCGACCTTTCGGTGGCCGACCGCGCCGCCGCGGTGGCCGAGCTGGGGGAGAAGCCGTTCCGCGCGAAGCAGCTGTCGAACCACTACTTCTCGCGCCTGACGGTCGACCCGGCGGAGATGACGGACATTCCGGCGGCGTCGCGCTCTCGTTTGGTCGAGGAGCTGATGCCGACGCTGCTGACGGAGGTCCGCGCGCTGTCGGCCGACGACGGCGCGACGCGCAAGACGCTGTGGCGCGCGCACGACGGCACGTTGCTGGAGAGCGTCCTGATGCGCTACCCGGACCGCGCGACGCTGTGCATCTCGAGCCAGGCCGGCTGCGGCATGGCGTGCCCCTTCTGCGCGACCGGCCAGGGCGGCCTCGACCGGAACCTGTCGACGGCGGAGATCGTGGACCAGGTCCGCTCGGCGGCAGCAGTCATGCGCGACGGGGCGATGCCCGGTGGGCCCGGCCGGCTGTCGAACATCGTCTTCATGGGGATGGGCGAGCCCCTCGCCAACTACAAGCGAGTGGTGGCCGCGGTCCGGCGGATCACGGACCCCGCGCCGGGTGGCTTCGGGATCGGTCAGCGTTCGGTGACGGTGTCGACGGTGGGTCTGGCGCCGGCGATCCGGAAGCTGGCGGACGAGAAGATGCAGGTGCGGCTGGCCGTTTCGCTGCACACGCCGGACGACGAGTTGCGGGACACGCTGGTGCCGGTGAACGAGCGGTGGTCGGTGGACGAGGTTCTCACCGCGGCTCGGTACTACGCGGACACGTCGGGTCGTCGGGTGTCGATCGAGTACGCGTTGATCCGGGACATCAACGACCAGCCGTGGCGGGCGGAGCTGCTGGCCAAGCGGCTGCGCAAGCACCTGGGCCAGCTGGTCCACGTCAACGTGATCCCGCTGAACCCGACCCCGGGGTCCAAGTGGGACGCGTCGCCGAAGCCGGTGGAGCGTGAGTTCGTGCGGCTGGTGAATGCCGGCGGCGTAGCCTGCACGGTGCGTGACACGCGCGGTCAGGAGATCGCGGCTGCTTGCGGGCAGCTCGCGGCCGAAGGCTGAGTTCCGGTTCTGTTTCTGTGATGGAGAGTTTGTTGTGATGTCTGCCCCGAGCCTGTTCGACCCGGCCGCCGAGGAGCTCATGCTCACCGACGTCACCGGTCGCAGCGCGACCGAGGTCGCCCGCACGGCCCGGACCCTGCTGGGCGAGCAGTTCAGTTCGATGAGCTTCATGTACGTGCTGATGCGCGCGTTCGAGGTCGAGTTCCACGCGGCACGGGACGCGTCGCGCTGGCACGAGTTCCACGGCGGCCCGCGCGCCCTGTCGGACGCGGACCTCGAGGCGTTGCTGGCGCCTTGGCTGCCCGCACGCTGATCCCGGCGCGGCTGGGGTGCTGAGCATTCTGTCCGATGGCCGGGAAGGCATCGGCCGCATCGTGGTGGGCGACTTCTCCGAGACGTTCCCGATGGACTTCAGCTCACTCGTCGAGGCGGCTGGGCGCGTTGAACGTGCCTGGTGTCGTCGGTGACGAAACCGGAAGCAGTCAGCTTCCGGTTTGCTGGCCCAGCTACTCGATAGGGCTTTCGGAGTGGCGGACCACCATGGACGAAGTGCGCGCGTTTCGTGCCGAAGCCCGGTTCGCGACCAGCCAGATTTGTCCAGAGTGGACGGTCAGAACCACTGCAGGCAGTGCGGGTCGCGTTCGGCTCGGAAGAGGTTGTCGGCGGTGGCGACCGCGGCTGGGTTGTGTGCTCGGATGTGGCCGGCTCGTACCAGCGTGCTCGGGGCCGTGCCGCCCAGGTAGATCGAGCCCAGGTCGCTCACGTCCAGGGACAGGTCCGGCTCCCGGTCCGTCCGGGTGCACGTTGCCTTTCCCGCCCTGACGCTCAGCAGGTAGCGGCCCTGCTCGGTGAGGAACGGGTCGGTGACGTCGAGGACCAGTTCGCCGTCCGTGGACCAGCCTCGGGCGGTCAGCGCGCGCGGGATGTCCAGTAGCCGCACCCAGAGCCAGTCGCCCTCGTCGCTTGCCTCGGCGGCGCGGAAGTCCGTCAGCTGCCAGCGCAGCGGGTGTCCTGGCGGGACCTGCTTCAGCACCACCTTGGTGACCAGGTCGTGGCTGAGCAGGAACCGGGCCAGGGTTGTGAACACTGCGTCGTCGGATGTGATGATCTCGTCCGCCGTCAACGTCGTGGGTTCGCTGAGTGAGTAGGCGGCGTACCCGTCCGGGACGCCGTCCGCGTCGCGGTGGACGGCGATGTGGCGCTGTGCCAGGGAAACCGGGGGTTGCCCTGCGCCGGACGTCCACCAGTGGTGCGGCCGGGACAGCGCGCCCGGCTGGGTGCGGCGGTAGCGGTCGTAGATCTCCTCCAGGAGATCGCCGCACTCGGCACGCTGCCGCAGCTCGATCGAGCCGGTCGCGGCCGGTTCGCCCGCCCGGGGGACGGCGAAGACGGCCCGGTGGCGCGGCACCGTCAGCCGGCCCGTGTAGGTCGCCGGGCCGTAACCGAACCGGCGGTAGATCACGGCTTCGGAGGACAGCAGCACCGAGAGGAACTCCCCGCGGGCCCGCACCTCGGCGAGCTGGTGCCGCATCATCGCGGTGAGCACGCCCTGACGCCGGTGCGTGGGGACGACGCCGACGGCGGTCACGCCCGCGACCGGGGTGAGGGTGCCGCCGGGCAGCGTGAGTTCGAAGGAGTGCGCGGCGGCGGTGCCGACCGGCCGCCCGTCCGCCGTGACGGCGAGCAGGCCGCGGTCCATTTCGAGCGCCGACCACCAGAACCCGGTGCCTTCGGCCGGGGTCTCGCGGAAACGCGCGAACGCGGCGTGCAGCGTCTCGAGGAAGACGTCGAGATCTTCGTCGGTCGTGGAACGGATCTCGGCCATCGAACTGCCTTTACGAGGAGAGGGAGGGGACTAAGAACCATTACAAGGAGTAGAAGGAAGTCCTCTCATGGCCTCGCACGACCAGGCTAGCGGTCAGTTCAGTTCGGGACCAACCGGTTTAGCCGGTCGAGGGTGATCACCTCGGCCGCGTCCGGCAGGCCGTCGGGCTGGTGCACGCCGAGGAACGTGACCGGGCTGTCGAGTTCGACGCCGGGCTCCCACTCGGTGACCTTCGTGCCCGCCGCGCGCATCAGGCCGACCAAGTGCGCGACGGTCAGGTACCGGCGCCGCAGCATGCCGCGCACCAGCCCGGCGGTGCCGGCCTGGTTGGCCTCGACGCGGTTGAAGTTCGGCGAGCCGGTCAGGTACAGGTGCAGCCACGTCGCGGTCCACGATCCGTCGTGGCAGCGGGCGAAGACGATCGGGAGCGCGACGCGGCCGCCGCCGCGCATGTCCGAGCGGGTCCGCACGGTGCGGGCCTCGAACGGCGCCCCGGCCTGCTCTCGGTCGCGCGTCATCCAGCCGAACATCGACTCCGCGACTTCGTCGAAGCCTTCGCCGGAGTAGACGTTGACCTGCGGTACGACGTACGCGGCGGCGACCGAGTCCCGCGGGATGTCGATGAACTCGCTCGCCCCGTCCCGCGCGTCGGTCACGTCGCCCGAGTACACCGCGCTGCCGTCGCGGAGGTTCGTCCACGAAACGTGCCCGGCGTAGTGGAAGTCGGCGTCCAGCAGCAGCGCGGACAGGTCGAAGTCCGTGCTGCGGCTGGTCTGGCGCCAGTGCGTGAAGAACCGCAGCACCTCCCCGTCGACGTGACTGCGGGACCCGCGCGGCAGCACGGCGAAGCCGTCTTCGCTCGCCTTTCCCGACAGCGGCAGCGCGACGTCCAGCACGGCCGGGTCGACGACCAAGTGCTCGTAGCGGGGGAGCCGGCTGGTCAGCTCGGCGTCGATCAGCGCGCAGGCGCGGGTGACGACGTCGCCGGGCAGCGGCGGCCGCGTGTCCTCGGTGACCCACGCGCGGCGGCCGCGGGTGGTGAACACCCGGGCGGCGTCCGGCTCGGCGCGGTTGCCGAGGTGCTCGCGCACCGAGCACAGCACACGCCCGGACACCGAGCCGAGGACCTTCGCCGCCGCGTCGAGGACGTCGTCCTGCTCGGCCTCGGAAGCGTTGCGCAGCAACCGATCCAGCGAGCGCAGCAGCATGCCCGGCGCGGCCGTGAGGATCGCCGCCGCCCCGGCGACGTCGTCGGCCGCGAAGGCCGCCTCCGCGCGGCCCGCCGTCGACTGCGCCGTCTTCTCGCCGCGGGCGACCGCGAACACGTCACGCGCGTTCGGGAACCGCGGGTACTCGTGCGGGTGCAGGTACTCGCCGAGGCGCTTGAACCGGCGCGAGAAGCGGTTGACGTCACCGAGCTTGCCCTCGTTGCCGGCGACGACGTGGTCCAGCGCGGCGAGCAGGACCCGGCGTTCACGGCGGGAGAAGCTGCGGAACCGCGTCGGTTCGGCCAGCGTGACGTCGCCGCCGCTGGCCTGGCACGCGGTGCGCAGCACGTCGAGCACGGTGTCGACGGCGACCAGCGGCCGGCCCGCGGTCAGCCGGGCGGCGTTGAGCACGGCCCGGTTCTCCCGCACCGGCACGGCCGTGAGTTCGACGTCGGCGCAGCCGTCGGCCAGTTCGGCGAGCAGCTGCAGGTCCGCCTCGCCCAGGGGCGTGGCCGACTCGGCGAGCGTCCGGTACAGCGCGTGGGTCTCCTCTTCGAGGCTGCCGCCGAGCCGCAGGAGGGTGACGCGGTCCTTGACCGACGCGATCAGCTCGTCGTGGGCGGCCAGCAGTTCGGCGTAGGTGTGCTGGTAGCGGCCGTAGCGCGGCAGGTCGAGCAGCCCGACCAGGCCGTCGCCGAGGAGCGCGAGCAGCTCCTTGTCGGTGGCCTTGCGCCTCTTGTCCGGGACGAAGGCCGAGCGCAGGCAGCTCACCCAGAACTCGACGGTGTCCGGCACACCGCGCGGGAAGTCGATGAAGTACGCGTTGTGCCGCACGTGGTCGCCGACCAGCGCGCGGGCGGCGCCGACGACGTCGACGGCCAGGTCCGTCGCCGCCCCCGGCTCCAGGCCGGCGACGTGCTCCAGGAGCTCGCGCGTGGCCTTGTACCCGGCGGTGGCCAGGACGGCGTCCATCTGCCGGGCCACGACGGCACCGTCCCCGGCCGGTGCGGCGCTCCGCGGCACACGCAGCGTCTTCCGGATGATCGTCGACACGTCCATGGGCCCATCTTCGGCTATTCCCCGCGCGGGTGAAAAGGGTTTTCGGGACGTCCCCGGCTATTTCGCCAACGGGAGGCGTCAGGTGAATGGCGGGCGAACGGCCGGTGGTCGGCGGCGAATTCCGCGAGGACGAATAGCGCACTCCGGCCGAAATGAACACCCTTCGCCGCGGATTGGTCGAAGCGCTGTGGGATATGTCACTGTTGGTGAGTTGCCAACTCCGTTGATCTCTGTGAAACATAGGTGCCATGCCAATGGGTGAACGAGCTGCGCCGTATGTCGCAGTCCGTCGCCAATGTCGCAGGTGGTCGGCACCTTTCGGGTGAGACCAGGACTTGGAGGATCTTCGGTGGTGTTCACGGACTTCACGTCCGATTTCGCGGTCGGGACCAAGACGCCCACGCGGGTGCGGAAACCGATCCGGCGGATGCACCACGTTTTCGAACGGACCGCCGACGTCGTTCCGGACGCGATCGCCGTCGAAGCCGGCGACCAGTCGCTGAGTTACGCGGAATTGGACCGGCGGGCCAACCGGCTCGCGCACCACCTGCGTGCTTCCGGCGTCCGGCGCGGGTCCCGGGTCGCGATCCTCGTGGAACGCAGCGCGCACACCTACGTCTGCCTGCTCGGCATCGGCAAGGCCGGCGGGGTCTTCGTGCCGATCGACCCGGCCTCGCCCGCGGACCGGATCGCCTACATCACCGAGGACTCCCGGGCCGACCTGCTCCTGACGACGGCCACGCTCGCCGGGCGCACCGGGGACGCCGCCTGCCCGGTGCTCGACCTCGCCGACGTGCCCGGCGGCGGCCGCGACGACCGGCCGGACCTGCGTGAAGACGACCTGCTCGACCCGGACCCGAGCGCGTACATCATCTACACCTCCGGCTCCAGCGGCCGGCCGAAGGGCGTCGAGGTCGCGCAGCGCAGCATCCGCAACTTCCTCGACGTCGTGCCGGAGCTCTACGACGTGCGCCCGGACGACCGCGTCTACCAGGGCATGACGATCTCCTTCGACTTCTCGATCGAGGAGATCTGGCCGACCTGGGCGGTCGGGGCGACGCTCGTGGCCGGGCCCGAGGACTCCCGGCGGCTCGGCGCCGAGCTGGCCGAGTTCCTCACCGAGCGGCGGATCACCGTCCTCTACTGCGTGCCGACGCTGCTGGCGACCATCCCGCACGAGCTTCCCCTGCTGCGCAACCTGCTCGTCGGCGGGGAAGCCTGCCCCCGGCAGCTGGTCGACCGCTGGGCGAGACCCGGCCGTCGCATCCTCAACACCTACGGCCCCACCGAAGCCACCGTCACCGCCACCTGGTGCGAGCTGCTCCCGGGCCGGCCGGTCACCATCGGCGTGCCCGTGCCGACCTACACCGTGGTCCTGCTCGACGACGACCGCCGCCCGGTCCCGGACGGCGAGGTCGGCGAGATCTGCATCGGCGGCCCCGGCGTCGCGAAGGGGTACGTCGGGCGCCCGGAACTCACCGCGGACAAGTTCTTCCAGCACGACGGCGAACGCGTCTACCGCACGGGTGACCTCGGAAAGCGCTGGGACAACGGGGAAATCGAGTACCTGGGCCGCGCCGACGCCGAGGTCAAGATCCGCGGCCACCGCGTCGACCTCGGCGAGATCGAGAGCGTGCTGCTCGCCGACGCGGACGTGTCCGCGGCCGCCGCGGCGATGGTCGAGGTGACGCCCGGCGCGCCCGAGCTGGTCGGCTACGTCGTGTCCACTTCGGACGAAGCTTCGGACGAAGCTTCGGCCGGAGACGAGACCGAGCTGTTCCGGCGGCTGCGGGAAACCCTGCGCGAGCAGGTGCCCGCCTACATGGTGCCGGGTTTCTTCGTGACGCTGCCGCAGCTGCCGATGATGCCGAGCGGCAAGGTCGACCGCCGCGAGCTGCCCGTGCCCGAGGGGCGCAAGCGGACGACGGACGGCCCGGTCGTCGCGCCGGAGGGTGACGCCGAGGAGCTGCTCGCGCGGGTGTGGGCCGAAGCGTTCGCCATGGCGCCGGAGGACCTTTCGGTCACCGCGGACTTCTTCACCGACCTGGGCGGCCACTCGCTGCTCGCCGCGACGGTCGTGTCCCGGCTGCGCGAGCACGACGCGGGCGCCGGTATCGCCGTCCGTGACCTGTACGCCCACCCGCGGGTCCGGGATCTGGCCGCGCACATCGGAAAACCCGCGGCGGCGCCGGCCGGCGAGCCGCGCTACGAGCCGCTGCGGCACGGCGCGCGCCGGATCGCGGCCGCCGGTGCGGCGCAGACCGCGGTGATCTACCTGCTGCTGCTGGTGATCACGCTGCCGGTCGCCTACGTCTACACCTGGAACAACGGTGACGTCTCGGTCCCGGTCCTCGCCCAGCTGCTGGTCGCGATCCTGGTCAGCTACCTCGGCGTCCGCTGGCTGGTGCCGCTGCTGGTGGTCCGGCCGCTGGCCGCGGGCATCCGGCCCGGCCGTTACCGGCTGTGGGGCCCGACGTACCTGCGGCTGTGGACGCTCGACCTGCTGCTGAGCGTCGGGCCGCTGCCGGTGGTGAGCGGGTCCGGGCTGATGCCGCTGTACCTGCGGCTGCTCGGCGCGCGCGTCGGCAAGCGCGCGGTGATCGCCACCAGCTCGGTCTCGCTGCCTTCCCTCGTGCACATCGGCGACGACGCGGCGATCGGCTACGGCGCCGTGCTGCGGCCGTGGCGGGTCGAGGACGGCTGGGTCACCGTCGGCGAGATCACCGTCGGCGCCCGCGCGTTCGTCGGGGCGAACGCCGTGCTGGAGCCCGGTTCCTCGGTCGGGGCGGACGCCGCGCTGGCCGAGCAGTCGATGCTCGGGCGCGGCGAGTCCGTGCCCGACGGCCAGCGCTGGTCGGGTTCGCCGCCGGAACGCGTCGACGCGCTTTCCCCCGCCGTCGAGGACATGCTGGGCGAGACGCCGGTGGCGCGCGGCTGGCGCGTCCACCAGATCCTGCTGACGCTGCTGGGGCTCGGCGCGCTCGAGGTCGGCGCGATCTGCCTGATCCTGCCGAGCGTGGCGCTGGTGTGGTGGGCGCTGCTCGGCTGGGGCGTGCTCGCCGGCGTGGTGGCCACGCTGCTGGCCGGCCCGGTCTTCGTGCTGACGGTCTGCGTGGTCGTCGCCGTCGGACGCCGGCTCGTGCTGCCGTCGACGCCGGTCGGGGTCCACCTGGTCCGGTCCGGGCTCGGCGTGCGCAAGTGGGTCGCGGACAAGCTCCTCGAGTTCAGCCTGACCTTCACGAACTCGCTGTACGCCACGCTCTACACCGTCCCGTGGCTGCGGCTGCTGGGCGCCCGGGTCGGCCGCGGCGCCGAAGTGTCGACCGCCGGGCACCTCGACCCGGACCTGCTCACGCTGGGCAGCGAAAGCTTCGTCGCGGACATGGCGACCGTCGGCGCGGCGACCTTCGCCCGCGGCCGGGTCGCGTTCCTCACCACCGACGTCGGCCGGCGCGCGTTCGTCGGCAACGCGTCGGTCGTCCCGGCCGGGACGGAGCTGGGCGACGGCTCCCTGGTCGGCGTCGGCACGGTGCCGCCGGGGCAGCACGTGCCGGGTGACTCGTCGTGGCTCGGCTCGCCCGCGATGCACCTGCCGCGGCGGCAGGACAGCGGCGACTTCCCGGAGGAGCAGACGTTCCGCCCGCCGCGTCGCGTGGTCCGGCAGCGGCTCGCCATCGAGTTCGCGCGCGCCACGCTGCCCGCGTCGCTGCTGGCCTTGAGCTTCTACCTGTTCCTGCTGACGCTGTCGGGGCTTGCGTTCGGCCGGGACCTGCCGGTGCCGGCCCTGGTGTCGCCGCTGGTCGCGATGGCGTCGGGGCTCGGCGTGATCGGGTTCTGCGCGGCGACGAAGCGCAACGTCATCGGCGAGTACACCGCACGCGTCGAGCCGCTGTGGAGCCCGTTCGTGCGGCGCAGCGAGTTCGTCACCGGCCTGTACGAGTCGGCCGCCGTCCCGGCCGGGCTCGGCATGCTGGTCGGGACGCCGATGCTGCCGCCGCTGCTGCGCTGGTTCGGCGCCCGGATCGGGCGGCGGACGTGGCTCGGCACGACCTACCTGACCGAGTTCGACCTGGTCCGCGTCGGCGACGACGCCACGATCGGCACCGAGGTTTCGTTGCAGACTCACCTGTTCGAGGACCGGGTGATGAAGATGTCCGTCGTGACCGTCGGCGACGGCGCGACCGTGGGCACCCGCGCGATCGTGCTCTACGACGCGGTCGTCGGCGACGGCGTCTCCCTCGGGTCGCTGTCGCTGCTGATGAAGGGCGAGCACCTCGGCTCGCGCACCTCCTGGCGCGGCATTCCCGCGCAACTCCTTACGCTGAAAGGACTACCGGCATGAACACCGCATTGCTGATGTCGGGCGCCCACCACTTCCGCGTCGACTACGAGATCAACCCGTACATGGACACGGCGGTCCAGCCGGACGTCGCGGCCGCCGTCGCCGAGCACGACGCGCTCGTGGCCGCGCACCTGGCCGCCGGGCGCAAGGTCGAGTTCCTCGACCCGGCGCCGGAGTGCCCGGACATGGTCTACACGGCCAACGCCGCCGTCGTGCGCGGCGGCCGCGTCGTGCTGGCGAACCTGCCGCCGGAGCGTCGCGACGAGACGCCGTACCACCGGGAGTGGTTCCGCGCCAAGGGTTTCGAGGTCGTCGAGAGCCCGTACGCGTTCAGCGGGCAGGGTGACGCGCTGGCGTACGGCGACCTGCTGCTGGCCGGCCACGGGCAGCGCACCGACCGCCGCGCGCACGACGTCGTCGCCGACGCGCTCGGCTACGACATCGTGCCGCTGCGCACGACCGGGCCGCGCTGGTACGACCTGGACCTCGCGGTCGCCGTCGTCACGCCGGACGTGCTCGCGTACTGCCCGGCCGCGCTCGACGAGCCGAGCCAGGCCCGGCTGCGCGAGCTGGGCGGCACGCTCATCGAGGTCACCGAGGCCGAGGCCGAGCGGTTCGCGCTGAACCTCGTCAGCGACGGCACCACCGTCACGATGACCAGCGGCGTCCCGGAGCTGGCCGCGACCCTGCGCGAGCGCGGGCTGACCGTCGTCGAACTCGAGACGACGCAGCTGCGCAAGGGCGGGGGCGGCGTGCGGTGCACCGCGTTGACGCTCGACAACCCGGAGCGGACGGCGTGAGGCCGCTCGCCCTCGTCTACCGCGGTCCCGCTTCGCTGCCGGGCTGCCCGGAAGCCGTCGCCGACCTGCTGAAGTCGAGCAAGCACGGCTTCGACGTCCGGTTCACCGGTCCCGACGAGAAGTTCAAGCTCGGCGAAGCGGCCCTGGCCGGAGCGGCGCTGTACGCCCAGCCCGGCGGCGGCACCCTCGGGAGCGCGTACCGGAAACTGCGCCGCCACCGCGACGACGTCCGCGCGTTCGTCGAGGGCGGCGGGCGGTACCTCGGGTTCTGCCTGGGCGGTTACCTCGCCGGCGCGACGCCGGGGTTCGGCCTGCTGCCCGGCGACACCGACCGGTACATCGACACCGAGGACGCGACCGTCGACCACGACGAGGACGCCGTCGTGAAGGTCCGCTGGCGCGGCCGCACGCGGAAGCTCTACTTCCAGGACGGCCCGGTGTTCCTGCTCGAGAAGCCGGACGCCGCCGACGTGCTGGCCACCTACCCGAACGGCACGGTCGCCGCGCTCGTCGCGCCGTTCGGCGCCGGGCGGGTCGGCGTCGTCGGACCGCACCCGGAGGCCACCCGCGACTGGTACGCCGACGGCGGTCTCCGGCCGCCGCTGCTGCGGTACGGCCACGACCTCGGGCTCGACCTCGTCGACTCGGTGATGGCCCGATGACCGCCCCGGCGCCCAAGGTCCGGTTGACGGCGGTCGACGCCACCCGCGGGATCGCGCTGCTCGGCATGATGGCCGTGCACTCGCTGGTCGAGGAGAGCTCGCCTGGCCACCCGTCGACGGCGTTCGCGATCTTCGGCGGCCGCGCGGCGGCGACGTTCGCCGTGCTGGCCGGGCTCGGGATCGCGTTCATGACCGGCCGCCGCCGGGTGTCGCGGGCGGATTTCGGGCCCACCGCGGCGATGCTGGCCGTGCGCGGGCTGACGATCGGCGCGATCGGCCTCGCGCTCGGGTACACCGACGCCGAGCTCGCCGTCGTCATCCTGCCGTACTACGCGATCCTGTTCCTGCTCGCGATCCCGCTGGTGCTCCTGCCGAGCTGGGCGGTCGCCGGGGTGGGCGTGGCGGTGGTGGCCGGCGTCCCGCCGCTGACCCACCTGCTGCAGCCGCACCTGGCCGAGCCGACCCTGCTGAACAACGGTTTCGCTTACGCCGCGGAGCATCCCGTGCGGCTGCTGACCGAGCTGTCGCTGACGGGGGAGTACCCGGCGCTTTCGTGGACGGCCTACCTGTGCGCGGGGATCGTGATCGGCCGGCTGACGCTCAGCCGCGTCAAAGTAGCGGTCACGCTGCTGGTCACCGGGGTCACGATGGCCGTCGGCGCCGCCGCGGTGTCGTGGGTGCTGCTGAACCGCTTCGGTGGGCTGGCGGCGATCTGGGCCGCGCAGCCGGGCAGCGTCCTGACCGCGCCGGAGACCACCGAGCTGCTCAACCTGGGCGGCGACGGCACCACGCCGACGTCGACTGCCTGGTGGCTCGCGGTCGACGGGCCGCACACCGGCACCGCGCCCGACCTGATCGGCACCACGGGCGCGGCGATGGGCCTGCTCGGGCTGCTGCTCCTGCTCGGCCGCCTGCGGGTGGCGAAGGTCGTCTTCGCGCCGCTCGCCGCGGCCGGGAGCATGACGCTCACCTTCTACACGGCACACATCATGTTCCTGAACTCCGACTACGACGTCTACACCTCCGGCGTCGGCTACGCGCTGCAGGTCGCCGGCGTCCTCGTGGTGGGCCTGGCCTGGCGGGCGACGGCCGGGAAGGGCCCGCTCGAAGCCCTGGTCACGGCGCTGGCCACACGCGCGAAACGGCGGGTGGCGGCCGCGCCCCGGCTGCGGGTCGCGACGTGACGGTCTCCCGCCGGCTGGTCCTGACGGGCGCCGTCGCGGCCGGGCTGCTCGCGGCGTGCGGCGCGCCCGCGCCGGACACCCGGCCGCTGGCGCTGGTCTACCGCGGGAAGGCGTCGACCGGCGCCTGCTCGGACGCCGTCGCGGACCTGCTGCGCACCCGCATGCGCGTCGAGTTCTGCGGACCGGACGAGAAGACCCCGCTGACGGCCGCGGCGCTCGCGACGGCGGCGGTGTACGCCCAGCCGGGCGGTGGTTCCCTCGACGACGGCTGGCGCGCGATGCGCCGCTACGCCGACGTGATCACCGGCTACGTCCGCGGCGGCGGGCGTTACCTCGGGTTCTGCCTGGGCGGTTACCTGGCGGGCGCGACGCCGGGGTTCACCCTGCTGCCCGGCGACACCGAGCAGTACATCGGCACGTCGGGGGCCGAGGTGCGCTCGACCCGGGACACGGTGATCCCGGTGGACTGGCAGGGAAAGCGCCGTCGGATGTACTTCCAGGACGGCCCGGACTTCGTCCTGCGGTCCGGTGCGCAGGCGACCGTGCTCGCGCGGTACACGAACGACAAGATCGCCGCTTTGGTTACGCCGTACGGAAAAGGCCGCGTCGGCGTGGTCGGCCCGCACCCGGAGGCGCCGGAGTCCTGGTACCGCGACCTGCGCCTGACGAACCCGGACGGCGTGACGCCGGACCTCGGGCTCGAGCTGGTGGACCGGACGCTCACCCCCTAGGCGCCCACAACCGGTCCGCGTCCCCGGCTTCCAAGCGGCCCCGGTAGACGTCGATCTTGTGGTCGATCAGCTGCAGGTTCTCCTGCAGCTCGGCCAGCTTCGCCAGCACCTCGGCGCGGTGGGCTTCCATCAGCGCCAGCCGGTCCTGCTCGTTGCCGCGCCCGGCCGCCACCAGTTCGGCGTACTCCCGGATCGTCTTGATGGGCATGCCGGTGGCGCGCAGGCGGGTGCAGACCGTGATCCAGTCCAGGTCCAGCTTCCGGTAGCGGCGCCGGCCGCCGGCGGTGCGGTCGACGCGGGTGACCACCAGGCCGGCGCGTTCGTAGTAGCGCAGCGTGTGCGCGCTGACCCCGGTGCGGCGGGCGGCGTCGGCGATCGTCAGCCCCGCCGCCGGGATGGGCGGTGATTTGACTTCGAGCACGCTCTAAATCCTAGCGTCGGAACCCATGAACGCTCCGACAGTCAACCGGGGACTCGTGCTGGCGATCTGCTGCGTCAGCATCGTCGTCGTGGTGATGGACATCTCCGTCGTCAACGTCGCCCTCCCGTCGATCCGCCGCGACCTGCACGCCTCCCTGGCCGGGCAGCAGTGGACGATCGACGCCTACACGCTCGTGCTGGCCGGGTTCCTCGTGCTCGCCGGGTCCACCGCCGACCGCGTCGGCCGCAAGCGGGTCTTCCTGACCGGGCTCGCCGTCTTCGGTGCCGGGTCGCTGCTGTGCGGGCTCGCGCCGGGCATCGGGTGGCTGATCGCCGCACGCGCGTTGCAGGCCGCCGGCGGCACCATGCTCAACCCGGTCGCGATGGCCATCGTCGCCACCGCCTACCCCGTCCCGGCCGAGCGGGCCCGCGCCATCGGCGTCTTCGGCGCCATGTCCGGCCTGGCACTGGTGCTCGGGCCAATCCTCGGCGGCCTCCTCGTCGACGGCTTCGGCTGGCGCGCGGTCTTCTGGGTCAACGTCCCGATCGTCGTCGCCGCGATCGTGGCCACCGCGCGGTTCGTGCCCGAGTCCCGCGCCGCCCGTGCCCGCCGGTTCGACCCGGTCGGGCAGGTCCTGGTGGTCCTCGTGCTCGGCAGCGTCGTCGCCGCGATCATCGGGTCCCGGGGGCTCGGCTGGTCGTCGCCGGTGGTCCTCGGCCTGCTCGTCGTGGCCGCGCTCGGCGTCGCGGGGATCGTCGTCTACGAGCCGCGACGCGCGGATCCGCTGCTCGAACTGCGGCTGTTCCGCAGCGTCCCGTTCAGCGCGGCGATCGTGATGGCGGTCTTCGCGCTGTGCGGCTTCGGTGCGTTCCTGTTCGTGACGACGCAGTACCTGCAGGACGTCCGCGGGCTGTCGGCTCTCGACGCCGGGTTGTGCCTGCTCCCGGTCGGGGCGCTGGTCCTGGTGCTGTCGCCGGTCACCGGCCGGCTGGTCGGCACGCGCGGGCCGCGGTTGCCGCTGGTCGTGGCCGGGAGCGCGCTCACGCTGGGCGGTGTCGCGTCGGCCTGGCTCGGGCCGGCCACGCCGCTGGTCGCCGTGCTCGCGGTCTCGCTGCTCTTCGGCGTCTTCCTCGGCACGGTCAACCCGCCGATCACGACCACGGCGATGGCCGGGATGCCGGGCTCGATGGCCGGGGTGGCGGCCGGCCTGGCCTCGACCGGGTGGCAGACCGGCACCACGCTGGGCGTCGCGATCGCCGGCGCGGTGCCCGGCGTGGGCTGGGTGGAGGCCGGGCTCGGGGCCGGTCTCGTCGTGTTGGCCCTGGTCAGCACGGACGTGAAGCGCGCACGGGCCGGAGTGACGCAGGTCACACAGTAGTCTGCGGAAGATCTTCCCGGGGAAATGTCGAACGCCGCGAGCGCCCGATCGACGCGGGGGTGAAGGCCGGTCATCGCGTCCGAGAGAACCGGACCCCGGCCGAGAGAACCAGGGAGTCAGCCATGCGTTTCCTCATGATGCACCGTCTCGACGAGAGCGCCCCCGAGGCGTGGAACCCCAGCCCGGAGTTCATGGAGAAGATGGGTGCGTTCATCCAGGAGTCGATGGGCAACGGCCGCCTGATCACGGCGGAGGGCGTCCACCGGTCGGACACGGGCGCGCTCGTCCGCAAGCCGCGCGGCGCCGCGGTCCGCGTCACCGACGGCCCGTTCGCCGAGGCCAAGGAGGTCATCGGCGGGTTCGCGCTGATCAACGCCGAGGACCGGGCGGACGCCGTCGAGTTCGCGAAGTCGTACGCCGAGCTGTTCGAAGCCGAGATCGAGGTCGAGGTGCGCCAGGTCGTCGAGTTCGACGAGATCCCCGGCTGACGCCTGTGCCCGGCGGCGGGCCCGCTCCACCCGCCGCCGGACGGCCGTTGTGCTTCGCCCGGCAGCACGCCAAGGTGGGTGCGCGGTCAGCCGGGACGGGGGAGCGGACGTGGGCGAAGGTGCGCGACCCAGGACACGGCCGGACCTGTCCGCCGTCGTGAGCGTTGTGCTTTCCGTGCCCGTCGTCGCCAGCAGCGGGCTCGTGCTGGTCCTGCTCGGGAAGCTCGTCTGGCCCGCGTACTTCTGGGTCGTACCCGCCGGGTGGGTGGTCGCCGGCGGGATCACGTTCGTGCCCGCGTTCGAGCACTTCCTGCTGCCGCTGATGTTCGGGATGCGCTCGCCCACTGCCCGCGAACTGGCCCGGCTGACGCCCTGCTGGCAGGCGGTCTGCGCGGCCGCGGGCGTCGACGGCGGCCGGTACCGGTTGTGGGTCGAACGCTCCCGCGAACTGAACGCCTTCGCCGCCGGCGGCCGGACCGTCGCGGTGACGCGGACCGCCCTCGACCTGCCCCCGGCCGGCCTCGAAGCGATCCTCGCGCACGAACTCGGCCACCACCTCGCCGGGCACACGCGGATCTCGCTGCTGATCTGGTGGCTGGAGCTCCCGGCCCGGATCCTGACCCGGCTGGTCCGGCTGCTCGCCCTGGTCGTGCCGTACGTCGGGCGCGCGTTCGCGGCCTTCGGGCGGGCGGTCGCCGTGCTCGTCACCGTGCTGCTGAGCCTGGGGATCCTCACCGCGCTCGCGTTCCTCGACCCGTGGCTGCTGCTGGCGCCGCTGCTCGGCCCGGTGCTCGCCTGGTCGAAACGGCTCGGCGAGTACCGGGCCGACCGGGTGGCGGCGCGGCTGGGCTACGGCCCGGAGCTGATCGGGCTGCTCAAGGAGTGGATCGTCCTGCACCGCGGCGACGAGCGGCGGCTGTGGGCCCGGCTGCTGGCCGGGCACCCGGCCCACATCGACCGGATCAAGCGGCTGAAGGAGCACCGCGGCGGATTTTGAGCACGAGAGGCAGAATCTCCGGCGAGGGTGTCCAAGGCGCCGCGGGCCGTTCGTAGTGGTGGCGTACGGCAACCGGGCCACGACACGACGGAGGAACACCATGAAGTACCTGATGCTGATCAACGCCTCGCTCGACGCCGACGGCCAGGCCAAGGGTGACTGCACGCCCGAGGACTGGATGCTCTACGACAAGTCCCTGAAGGAGGCCGGGGTCTACGTCCACGGGAACTCGCTCGCCGATTTCACCACGGCCACCGCGATCCGCGTCGACGACCGCGGCGAGCGGATCGTCACCGACGGGCCGTTCGCCGAGTCCCGCGAGGTGCTGGGCGGCTACTTCGTCGTCGACGTGCCGGACCTCGACGTCGCGCTCGACTGGGCGGCGCGCTGCCCGGGCGCCCTCGGCGGCGGAAACATCGTCGTCCGGCCGCTCGCCTCGTACGGGGACTGACGAAGGTGCCGGAGCAGGCGGACGCGTCGGTCGAAGCGGTGTTCCGGGAGGAGCGCGGGCTGCTGCTGGCCGCGCTCGTCCGCCGGTTCGGCGACCTCGACCTGGCCGAGGAGGTGACGTCGGAGGCGATCGAGGCGGCGCTGGTGCGCTGGCCCGTCGACGGCGTGCCGCCGAAGCCGGGCGCGTGGCTGATGACGACGGCGCGGCGCAAGGCCGTCGACCGGCTGCGCCGCGACCAGGCCTACGCGGCCCGGCTCGCGGTGCTGCAGGTCGAGGCCGACCGCGCCGCGCCCGCCCCGTCGTCCGACGGCGAGCTGCCGGACGAGCGGCTCCAGCTGTTCTTCACCTGCGCCCACCCGGCGTTGCCGGCGGAGGACCGCACGGCGCTGACGCTGCGCTGCCTCGCCGGGCTGACGACGCCGGAGGTGGCGCGCGCGTTCCTGGTGCCCAGCGCGACGATGGGCAAGCGGATCGTGCGGGCCAAGAACAAGATCCGCACGGCCCGGATCCCGTTCCGGGTCCCGGACACCGCCGAGCTGCCCGGCCGGCTGCCGGGTGTGCTCCAGGTCGTCTACTCGATCTTCACCGAGGGGTACGCGGCCAGCTCGGGCCCGGACCTGCAGCGGCTCGACCTGGCCGAGGAGGCGATCCGGCTGGGCCGGATCCTGCGCCGGCTGCTGCCGGCGGAGCGCGAGGTCGCCGGCCTGCTCGCGCTGATGCTGCTGGTCCACGCACGACGCGACGCCCGGACCGGCGGCGACGGCGACGTCGTCCTGCTCGACGACCAGGACCGCGGCCGCTGGGACCACGCACTGATCTCGGAAGGCACCTCGCTGGTGGAGGTGGCGTTGACCGGCGGCCCGCCCGGGCTCTACGGCGTCCAGGCGGCGATCGCGGCCCTGCACGACGAGGCGCCGGACGTGGCGGGCACGGACTGGCCGCAGATCGTCGCGCTCTACGACGTCCTGCGCGGCCTGGCGCCGTCCCCGGTGGTCGAGCTGAACCGCGCGGTGGCGGTGGCGATGCGCGACGGCCCGGCCGCGGGCCTGGCCCTCCTCGACGCCCTCGCCGGGGAACCCCGCCTGCAGTCCTACGCCCCGTTCCCTGCGGCGCGGGCCGAGCTGCTCAGCCGCCTGGGCCGCCTGCCGGAGGCGGCGTCGGCCTACCGCGACGCGCTCGCCCTGGCGGGCACGGAACCGGAACGCGCCCACCTGCGCCGCCGTCTCGCCGAGGTCGCCAAGCCGTGAAGGGCACCCTCAGGGCTCTTAAGTCCCTGAGGGTGCCCTTCAGGACATCAGCCGGGGCGCGCAGGGCGACGACGGCCGGGACGCGCGCTGACCTGCGCCGCCGTCTCGCCGGGGTCGCAAAGCCGTGAAGGCCCCCTTACCGGCCATAAGAGCCGGGAAGGAGGCCTTCACGGCATTCAAGCCGGCCGAACTGTCGGTGGTCCCCGGTAAGCTGGATACCGGGGGGCGGCGCCCTAAGCCGGGGTGCGCAGCGCGGTGACGGCCGGCGCGAACATCGTCGCCTTGATCGCGCCCAGCGTGCCGCGGTCCTTGCCCGCCAAGGCGGCGACGCGCGAAGAAGCCACCGTCACCAAGTCGGCCTCCGGTGCGGTTTCGTCCACCAAGCCCACAGCAAGCGCGTCCGGGCCGCCGAATCGGCGGCCCGTGGTCATCGACGCGATCGCCGCGGCCGGGGTCAGCTTGCCCTGGATCAACGCCGCCATCCCCGGCGTGAACGGGATGTTGATGTCGGCCTCCGGGAAGCAGAAGTAGCCCCGGTCGGCGCGCATCACGCGGAAGTCGTGCGCCATGGCGAACATCGCGCCGGCGCCGAACGCGTGGCCGTTGACCGCGGCGACCGTCGGCACCGGCAGCGTCAGGATCCGGGCGAGCAGCTCCTGCACTTCGGCGACGTACTTCGCGGCCTGGTCGCCGTTCGCCATCAGCCAGTCGAGGTCGAGGCCGTTCGAGTAGAACTTGCCGCTGCCGGTGGTCACCAGCGGACCCTCGACACCGTCCACAAAGGAGTGCACGCGCTGCAGCCAGTCCGGCGAGAAGCGGTTTTCGTCGTCGCCGAGGTCCAGCACGGAAACGGGATCGGTCACGGTTGAGCCTTTTCTCGAGGGGGTACGGTCAGCACGGCCCGCACGGCGGCGGCGAGCCGCTCCCGCACCAGGGGATCGGTGATGTCACGGCGGAAGAACGCGGTCGGCAGGTCGACGACGCAGGTGGTGATCACCTCGACGGCCAGGCCGTCACCGCGGTTCCACACCAGCCGCGCGAGCCGGACCAGCAGCGCGATCAGCCGCTTGTCCAGCGCGTGCAGGGCGTCCGCCAGCTCGTCGGGCAGCTCGGGACCGAACAGCCGGTCCGCCTTGACCCGCAGCAGCATCCGGGCCCCGTCGGGCCGCACGGAAACGAACACCGCGGGCGTGTCGGCCGCCGCGACGACCGCTTCCACCGGAGAGGAAGCCTGGTCCACGCGCGCGGTCTGGAGGTCGAGGAACGCGGTCGCGGCGCGCAGCCAGACCCGGGCCAGCAACGCGCTGAGCGAGCCGAACGCGTGGTAGATCGTCCCGTTCGGCACGCCCGCGGCCGCGGCGAGGCCGCGCACCGTCACGTTCTGGTATCCCGACGAAGCGACGAGCCGCTCGGCGACGTCGAGCAGCGCGTCGAGGTCGTGGACGCGGGGGCGGGGCATGCCGCGACGGTAACAGAACACGTGCTCCAAAACCATCGCGGTAGGCTGCGGCAGTGGAGATCTGGGTCAATCCGGCGTGCGCGAAGTGCCGGTCAGCGGTGTCGATGCTCGACGAAGCCGGCGCGGAGTACACCGTGCGCCGCTACCTCGACGACCCGCCGACCGCGAAGGAGCTGAAGGCCGTCCTGAAGCGGCTCGGCCTGGAGCCGTGGGACATCACGCGCACCGCCGAGCCGATCGCGAAGGAACTCGGCCTCAAGACGTGGGGCCGAACCCCGGCCGACCGCAGGCGCTGGATCGACGCCCTGGCCGCGCACCCGAAGCTGATCCAGCGCCCGATCATCACCGCGGACGACGGCACGACTGTCGTCGCCCGCACGCCCGAAGCGGTGCAGTCGGTCCTCTAGGGGATCGAGTCGGTCTTCGCCAGCAGCGGCACGTCGAGCGGCACCGTCTCCGGGTACTTGATCCCGGCGCCGGTGTTGAGCACGACGACGTCTTCGTCGCCTTCGAGCCAGCCGGACTCGCGAAGGTGCCGCAACGCGGCGAAGCACGCTCCGCCCTCAGGGCAGACGAAGGTGCCTTCGCACTCGGAGAGTTCCCGTTGCGCCGCAAGCAGTTCCTCGTCGGTGACGGCCACCGCGGTGCCGCCGGTCGCGTAGACGGCGTCGAGCACGAGGAAGTCACCGAGGGCCTTGGGTACGGTGATGCCGAACGCGACGGTCCGCGCGTCCGGGAACGGCACGCTCTCCCGGTCACCGCGTGAGAACGCTTCGACGATCGGGGCGCAGCCGGTGGCCTGGACGGCGACGAGGCGCGGCAGCGGGCCGGTGACCCAGCCCATTTCCCGCATTTCCAGCAGCGCCTTGTAGATCCCGATGATCCCGACGCCGCCGCCGGTCGGGTACAGGATCACGTCGGGCAGCCGCCAGCCGAACTGCTCCGCGATCTCGTAGCCCATCGTCTTCTTGCCCTCGATGCGGTACGGCTCCTTCAGCGTCGAGACCTCCTGCACGCCCGGACGCCGCCGGACCGCCGCGGCGACGAGCTTCCCCGCGTCGCCGATGAGCCCGTCCACCCGGTACAGCTCGGCGCCGGCCGCGACGCACTCGCGCATGGTGATCGACGGCGCGTCGTCCGGCATCGCGATCAAGCTCGTCAGCCCGGCGCGGGCCGCGTACAACGCCCACGCCGCGCCCGCGTTGCCGTTCGTCGGCATCGCGATCCCGCGCACCCCCAGCTCGGCCGCCCGCGAGACGCCGACCGCGGCGCCCCGCGCCTTGAACGAGCCGGTCGGCACCAGGCCTTCGTCCTTCATCCACAGCCGGGACAGGCCCAGCTCGCGGCCGTAACGCGGCAGGCGCAGCAGCGGCGTCATGCCCTCACCGAGGCTCACGACGTGCTCGGCCGAGCGCACCGGCAGCACCTCGTGGTAGCGCCACAGCGTCGGCTCGCGCCCGGAGATCTCCTTCGGCGTCACGGCTTCGCGGACGCCGTCGAGGTCGTAGCGCGCGAGCAGCGGCGCGCCGGCCGGGGACACGCCCTGGACGGCGTCGGCGTCGAGGCGCTCGCCGGTCCGGGAGCATTCGAGGTGGCTGAGGAACGAGTACGGCACGGTGCCTCCGGTCAGAAGCGTCTGAAGCGTCAGAAGCGGCGGGTGAACGGCTTCGGCGCGCGCATCCGGATCAGCAGCAGGAGCGGCACCAGGACGTAGGGCAGGTTGAACGCGAGGAACTTCACCGGGTTGCCGGTGCGCGTGGCCGGGTCACCGAAGAACTCGACGCCGAACACGACGACCCCGGTGAGCGTGACGATCATCGTCGCGTAGACCACCGCGGGCAGCTGGATCCAGTTCTTGCCGCCGAGCAGCGCGAACACGAGCACGACGTAGAACGGCATGTAGACGAACGCCGAGAGCCCGGTGACGATCCGCATCCAGTCCGGCGGGTGCATGAACAGCGGGTCCGCGTCGTGGGCGTACCACCAGTTCGAGTTGACGAAGAAGTTGTCCGACGGCTGTGAGAAGTCGACGCCCACGGTCGGCAGCAGATCACTGATCAGCGAGGTGATCGTGAAGGCCGAGAACAGCACCGCGAAGAAGATGTCGATCTTCCGGTCCCGCAGCGGCAGGTTCATGTGATCGATCCTAGGTCTTATGGTGAGGACATGGACGCGCTGCGGGTCTGCCTGTACGTCTTCGCCGGAGTGACGCTCGGCACGTGGCTGCTGTCGGTGCTGACCAGGGAGTACTCCTGGGTCGACCGGATCTGGTCGATCGTGCCGGTGGCCTACCTGGGGATCTTCGCCGGCACCGCCGGGTTCGCCGACGCCCGCCTGGACGTGATGTTCGCGCTGGTCCTGGCGTGGGGCGTCCGGCTGACGTTCAACTTCGCCCGGAAGGGTGGTTACGCCCGCGGCGGCGAGGACTACCGGTGGGCGGTGCTGCGCGAGAAGCTCGCGCCCTGGCAGTTCCAGGTGTTCAACTTCTTCTTCATCTCGCTCTACCAGAACGCGATCCTGCTGCTGATCACGCTGCCGGCGATGACGGCGCTGGACCACCAGGGCTCGTTCGGGGTGTGGGACGTCGTCGTCGCGGTGATCTTCGCGGCGTTCCTGGTCGGGGAGACGGTCGCCGACCAGCAGCAGTGGACGTTCCACCGCGAGAAGCACGCGGGCCGGGCGTCGACGCGCTTCCGCCAGGACGGCCTGTTCCGCTACTCGCGGCACCCGAACTTCTTCTTCGAGCAGGCCCAGTGGTGGGTGATCGCGGCGTTCGGCGTGGTCGCGGCGGGTCTCACGTGGACGGTGCTGGGCGCGATCCTGCTGACGCTGCTGTTCGTGGGGTCGACGAAGTTCACCGAGAGCATCACGCTGGGGCGCTACCCGGAGTACGCGGACTACCAGCGCCGCACGTCCGCGGTGGTGCCGTGGCCGCCCCGGCGCGAGCGGGTCCGCGGGTGACGACGTCGGTCGTCGCCGCGCTCCAGACCGGAGCCGTGGGCCTCGAGGGGCTGCTGAGCCGGGAGGACGAGATCCGCGCGTCGGGCGCGGCGCTGGTGGTGCTGCCGGAAGCCGTCCTCGGCGGCTACCCGCGCGGGGAGCCGTTCGCGGACTACTTCCGCGCGTCGGTGACCGTGCCCGGGCCGGAGACCAGGGCGCTGGCGGGACTGTCGGCGCGGACCGGCGCGAGCCTGGCCGTCGGCGTGATCGAGCGGGACGGCTCGACGCTGTACAGCACGGTCGTGTTCCTCGACCCGTCGCTCGGGCTGGTGGGCAAGCACCGCAAGCTGGTCCCGACCGCGCGCGAGCGCCTGGTCTGGGGCCGCGGCGACGGCTCGACCCTGCCGGCGATCCCGACGGCGGCGGGTCTCGCGGGCGCGGCGATCTGCTGGGAGAACCACATGCCGCTGCTGCGCGCGGCGATGTACGCGAAGGGCGTCGAGCTGTGGTGCGCCCCGACGACCGCGACGTCTGGCAGGCCTCGATGCGCCACATCGCCGATGAGGGCCGCTGTTTCGTGATTTCGGCGTGCCTGTACGAGGATTCGGGCGACGACCCGTTCCGCGGCGGCAGCGTGATCGTCGGCCCGACGGGCGACGTCCTGGCCGGTCCACTGAGGACCGGAGAAGGCCTGATCACGGCGGAGATCGACCTCGAGGACGTCGTGACGGCCCGCCACAGCCTCGACGTCTCGGGCCACTACGCGCGGCCGGACGTCTTCGCGCTGTCGGTGGACGAGCGGCCGCGGGACGGCGTCACCTTCCTGCGGTGACGCCGTCCCGCCGGGCTCACACCGCCACCCGGCCGCCGTCCACCGGGAGCACCGCGCCGTGGACGAAGCTCGAGCCCTCCGCCGCCAGGAAGGCGATCGCCGACGCGATCTCCTCCGGGGACGCCGCCCGGCCCGCCGGCGCCGCCGACGCCAGCTGGTCCAGGGCGTCGCCCATCGCGGCCGTGCCCTCGGTGCGGGTCGGGCCGGGGCTGACCGCGTTCACGCGGACCCCGGACGGGCCGAACTCCGCCGCCCACGCCTTCGTCAGCAGCTCCAGCGAAGCCTTCGACGCGCCGTAGAGCGCCATGCCCGCCAGGCCGATCTTCGCGACCATCGTGGTCACGTTGACGATCGAGCCGTGCCCGCGCTCGGCCATCTCCGGGGCCAGCTCGGCCACCAGGAAGAACGCCGCCTTCACGTTGGTCGCGAAGACGCCGTCGAACTCCTCCTCCGTCGCGGATCCGGTGGGGCCGAAGGGAAAGACGCCGGCGTTGTTCACCAGCACGTCCACCTGCCCGCCCACCTCCCGCGCCCGCGCCGCCAAGGCCCGCGCCGACGCGGCGTCCGTCAGATCGGCCGCGACGAAGTCGGCCTTGCCGCCCGCCGCGCGGATGCGCTCGACGACCTCGGCGCCGCGCGTGGCGTCCCGGCCCGACAGCACGACGTGGGCGCCGAGCCCGGCCAGCGCGACCGCCGTCGCCCGGCCGATCCCGCTGGTTCCGCCGGTCACCAGCGCCGTGGTGCCGGACAGTTGTGCAGTCATGGTCTCGTCTCCTGCTCTCGTTCGGGTGATTCCCCGGGTTCAAGCGGGAGCGGCCGCGCGGCCTTCCGGATCGGCGTTCGGCACTGCTTATGGCGGCTATCGGCCGGTTCGATGCCCGGCGTCTTCCAGGGCCGCCACGAACTTCCCGAGGTCGCGCCGGTGCGACGCGGCGGGCCAGACCGCCCAGGTGCGCCGGACGATCGGGTGCCCAGCCAGCGGCACCCACGTCACCGTCTCCGGCAGCGGGTACGGCCACTCCGGCGGCGCCAGCGCGAACGCGCCGCCGGCCGCGACCGCCGGCAGCTTCAGCTCGACGATCAGGGTCCGCTCCGCCGGGACGTCCGGCCCGAGGTCGAGGCCGTGGCTGCGCAGGATCGCGGTCAGCTCGTCGAACCACGCCGGGCTGCCCGACCGCGCGAAGCCGAACCAGTCCAGCCCGGCCAGTGCCTCCAGCCGGACCGGCTCACCCAGCTTCTCCGCCAGGTCCGCGGCCAGCAGCACGCCCAGGTTCTCCGAGACGACCGGCACCGCGTCGAGGTCCGGGCCGGGCGGGCGCTCGCGCACCAGCCCGACGTCCAGCTCGCCCGCCCGCAGCGCGGCCACCTGCGCCGCGGTCGACAGGTGCCGGGCCCGCACCCGCGTGTCCGGGCAGGCGTCCGCCAACGCCGCGAGCGCCGTCGGCAGTAGCTCCGACGGCAGCTCCAGCGGGACGCCCACCCGCAGCACGCCGCCGCCGGCCGTGGTGTGGCGGGCGAGCGCGGCCAGGGCCTGGTCGTGCCGCGCCAGCACCGCGCGGGCCTCGGTCAGCAACGTCGTCCCGGCTTCGGTGGCCCGCACGCCGGTGCTGGCCCGCACCAGCAGCTGCACCCCGAGCCGCCGCTCGAGCGCGGTGATCGTCTGGGACAGCGCGGGCTGGCTGACGTGCAGCTCGCGTGCCGCCTTCGACAGCGTGCCCGCCTCGGCGACGGCGACGAACGCCCGCATCTCGCGCAGCTCCATCAGCGCGTCCAGGCGATCGGCAGTGACTTCAGCCCGTTCTGGAAGTTGGAGCGCAGCCGCACCGGCTCGCCGGCCAAGGAGACTTCGCCCAGCAGATCCAGGACCGCCGTGAACATCGCCCGCAGCTGCACCCGGGCCAGCTGCGCTCCGAGGCAGAAGTGCGGGCCGTGGCCGAAGGTCAGGTGGTCGTTGGGCGTCCGCGCGATGTCGAACGCGTCCGGATCGTCGAACACCGAAGGATCACGGTTGGCCGAGGAGAACCACACCACGACCTTGTCCCCGGCCCGGATGTCCACACCGGACAGACGGACGTCGGAAGTGGCCGTGCGCCTGAAGTTCATCACCGGCGTCCACCACCGCAGCATCTCCTCCACCGCGGACGGCAGCAGCGACCGGTCGGCCAGCAGCCGCCGGTACTGCACCGGGTGCGACAGCAGCGCGGACATCCCGCCCGGCAGGCCGTTGCGCAGGGTTTCGTTGCCCGCCACGGAAAACAGCCAGAACAGGTTCTCGAACTCGGGCAGCGAGACGCGGCCGCCGTCGTCGCCGACGTGCCGCATCAGGGTGCTCATGACGTCGTCGCCCGGGTGCTCGCGCTTGTACTCGCCGAGGGCGTTCGCGTACGCGTAGAGGTCCGGCATCCCGGCGCGCGTGCGCGGGTCCGGCATCACGCCGTCCGGGCCCGGTGTCGGCCGGACGGCCAGCGCGGCCCGCGCCAGGTCGGTCACCGCCGCCGGGTCGACCGTCGCGCTGGCCGCGTACTCGGCGTCCTGGTAGCCGATCACGCGGTTGCTCCAGTCGTACATCAGCCGCCGGTCGCGCTCCGGCACGCCGAACACCGCGGCCAGCGTGCGCAGCGGCAGGTCCGCCGCGACCTTCGCGAAGTCGCACTCGCCCTGATCGGCGACGTCGGCGACGAGCTCGCGCGCCGACGTCTCGATCTGCTCGGTCAGCTTCGCGATCGCACGCGGGGTGAACGCCCTGGTCAGCAGCCCGCGCAGCCGGCCGTGCTCCGGCGGGTCCATGTTGAGCATCATCCGGCGCACGTACGCGAGGTCGGCCTCGGTCGCCGGGTCCCGGATCTGCGTCCCGCCGAGCTGCGAGGAGAACAGCGCCGGGTCGCGCAGCACCGTGCGGACGTCGGCGTGGCCCAGCACGGCCCAGAAGTCGTCGACGCGCACCACCGGCGTCTCGCGCCGCAGCCGCGCCAGCTCGTCGTACGGGACGCCCCGCACGTAGCCGTCCGGATCGGTGATCCCCACGCGCCCGACCCTAGCCCGGCGCCACGACGTAGGGGAGGCTGCTGCGATGGACACGCTGAACATGCGCACCGGCGGCGAGGGCGAACCGGCCATCCTCTTCCTGCACGGGCTCGGCGCGACCGGCGCCGTGTGGGCCCACCTGACCGAAGCGGTCCCGCGGCGCGTGCTGGTGCCCGACCTGCCCGGCCACGGCCTCTCGGCGCCCCTGCCGCACTACAGCTTCGAGACGCTCACGGCCGCCGTCGCGCGGGCGTTGCCCGACAAGTTGCCGCTGGTCGTCGCCGGGCACTCGCTCGGCGGGGTGCTCGCGCTCGAGCTCGCCTCCGGGAAGTACGACGTCGAGGTCACCGGGGTGCTGGCGCTGGGCGTGAAGGTCGAGTGGAGCCAGGACGACCTGGGGCGGGCGGCGTCGTTCGCCGTGCGGCCGCCGCGGGTGTTCGAGACCCAGGCCGACGCCGACCAGGCGTACCTGAAGGTCTCCGGGCTGCTCGGGATCGCGCCCGCCGACCCGGCCGGGCTCCGCGAGACGGAGGGAGGTTGGCGTCTCGCGATGGACCCGGCCGCGTTCGGCGTGGGCGCTCCGGACATGCCTGCCCTGCTCGCCGCGGCGCGGTGCCCGGTCGTGCTGGCGGCGGGCGAGCACGACCCGATGAGCCGCCCGGAGCAGCTGCGCGCCCTGGACCCGGACTCGGTCACCCTCGCCGGCCTGGGGCACAACGCCCACGTCGAGGACCCGGCCGCCGTGCGCGCCCTGCTGGAGCGCCTCGGCGTCTGAGGCCCGGGTGCAGCCGTCGTACCCCACGCGACGGCTGAACCGCGAACCCCTCGCCACCACCGGACCCGCACAGCCTAGAAAGGCTCGGTGGACGAACGGCTGTACTCGACCCGGATGCGCGGTCACCCCCTGTCACCTGCGGAAACAGGGATCTTCGCCGTTCGGTGGTACAGCGCAACCGGCACGTTGGCGATGCTGGAGGGGTACGTTCGGCGCGAGGGGCACGCGGGGAAGGACGCTTGTGGACGATGGCCTGCCGTTCGCCGGATGGCTGCGCGACGAGCGGGTGCGCGCCGGGCTGACCCAGGCGGAGCTCGCCGGACGCGCCGGGCTGAGCCTGCGCGCGATCCGCAACGCCGAGCGCGGCAGGGTCCGGCGGCCCCGGCCGGAGACCGAGCGGCGGCTGCGGGAAGCGCTGGCCGAGGCGCCGCCGGAGCCGGTGCGGATCGACGTGCTCGGGCCGCTGGCCGTCCGCTTCGGTGACCGGCCCGTCGAGATCGGCGCGGAGAAGCAGCGCCTGCTGCTCGCGCTGCTGGCCCTGCAGCCGAACCGGACCGTGCGGCGCGAGGACCTCGTCGACGTCATCTGGGACGAGCCGCCGCCGTCGTGCCTGGAGCTGGTCCACACCTACGTCGCGCGGCTGCGGCGGGCGTTGCGCCCGGCCGGCCTGATCACCACCGACAAGGGCGGCTACCGGCTGTCCGTCGGCGCGGACGAGCTCGACCTCCTGCGCTTCGACGCGCTGGTGGAGCGGGCCGAACGGGAGCCCGAGGCGGCCGAAGAGGCCTACCGCGACGCGCTGGCGCTGTGGCGCGGCCCGGCGCTCGCCGACGTCGAACGGCTCCGCCAGCACCCGGTCCGGCTGGCGCTCGCGATGCGGCGGGCGCAGGCCGTGCTGGCCTACGCCGGAGCCGCGGCGGCCCACCCCGAGGACGCGGCCGTGCAGCTGCGGGCGCTGACCGCGGAGGAGCCGCTGAACGAGTCGGCGCACGCCCGGCTGATGCTGGCGCTGGCCGCGTCCGGGCGGCAGGCCGCCGCGCTGGGCGTCTTCGACGAGGTCCGGCGGCGCCTCGCCGACGAGCTGGGCATCGAACCCGGCCCGGAGCTGCGCGAGGCGCAGCGTCAGGTGCTGCGGCAGGACTTCGGCGCCCCGGAGCAGCCGGCCTCGGTGCCCGCGCAGCTGCCCGCCGACGTCCACGGGTTCCGCGGGCGCACGGCCCAGCTCGGCGAGCTGGACGCGCTCCTGCGCCGCGGCGAGGCCGACACCGGCGCGCGCATCGCCGTGCTGTCCGGGACGGCGGGCGTCGGCAAGACGGCGCTGGCCGTGCGCTGGGCGCAGCGGGCGCGGGCGGAGTTCCCCGACGGCCAGCTGTACGTCGACCTGCGGGGGTACGGCACGGTCCGGCCCGTCGAGCCGGGCGACGCGCTGTCCGGCTTCCTGCGCGCGCTCGGCGTCGACGGCGCGGACATCCCCGCCGAGCCCGACGAACGGGCCGCCAAGTTCCGCACGGTGCTCGACGGCCGGCGGATGGTGCTGCTGCTGGACAACGCCGGCTCGGTCGGCCAGGTCCGCCCGCTGCTGCCCGGCTCGCCGTCCTGCCTGGTCCTCGTGACCAGCCGGGACGCGCTGCCCGGGCTGGTCGCCCGCGACGGCGCCCGCCGCGTCCTCGTCGACCTGCTGACCGACACCGAGGCCCGGGACCTGCTGCGGACCCTGGTCGGCCGGCGCGTCGACGACGAACAGGCGGCCACCTCGGCGCTGATCGGCTACTCGGCCCGGCTGCCGCTGGCGTTGCGGCTGGTCGCGGAGCTGGCGTTGAGCCGACCGGGGGAGCGGCTGGCCGCGCTGGAAGCCGAGCTGGCCGACGAACGGCGGCGCCTGGACCTGCTCGACGGCGGCGGTGACCCGCTGACGGCCGTCCGCGCGGTGTTCTCGTGGTCCTACCGGCACCTGGCGGCCGACGCCGCGCGCGTGTTCCGGCTCTGCGGCCTGCACCCGGGCCGCGACCTGACGCCCGCCGCGATCGCCGCGCTCGCGCGGCTCCCGCTGCCGGAGGCCGAGCGGCTGACCGGCTCGCTCGTGCGGGCCCACCTCGCGCAGGAGACCGGCCACGACCGCGTCCAGCTGCACGACCTGCTGCGCGTCTACGCCGCCGAGCTGGCGGCCGAGGAGCCGGGCGAGAGCCACGACGCCGAGGAGCGGCTGTTCGACTTCTACGTCCGGTCGGCCGCGCAGGCCATGGACGTCGTCCTGCCGCTGGAACGCCACCTGCGCCCGCAGGTGCCGGATCCCGACGTCAAGGTGCTCGACGCGCCGGCGTGGCTGGAGGCCGAACGCCGCAACCTGCTGGCCGTCGCGGCGCACGCGACCCGGCACGGCCGGCCGGAGCACCTGCGGCTGCTGTCCGGAATCCTGTGGCACTACCTCGACGTCGGCGGGTACCACGAGGAATCGCTGGTGCTGCACACGCACGCGTCCGTGCTGGCCCAGGACTCCGGCGACCGGGCCGCCGAAGCGGACCCGCTGACGCTCATCGCGCTGGGCCACTGGCGCGTCGGCCGGTCCCGGGAAGCCGTGCGGTACCTGGAAGAAGCGCTCGTCATCGTCCGCGAGTCCGGCAACCGGGTGACGGAGATCCACGTGCTCAACACCCTCGGCCTGGCCTGCCGTGCGCTGGGCCGGTTCGCCGAGGGCATCGGCTACTCGACGGAAGCCTTGGCCCTGGCGCGAAAATCCGGCGATCAGACGAGCGAAGGCCTGGTCCTGGTGGTGCTCGGCTGCACCTGCCGCGGCATCGGCCGCTACGGCGAAGCGATCGGCTACCTGAGCGAAGCCCTGGACCTCGCGCGGGAGATCGCCGACCGCACGAGCGAGGGCTACGCGCTGGTGAACATCGGCGACGCGCTGTCGGCGCTGGGGCGTTACGACGAGGCCGTCGCCTCGATTTCGGCGGGGCTGGAGCACTTCCGCGCGATGGGCGTGCGCGTCAGCGAGGGGTACGCGCTGGGCATCCTCGGCGACATCGAGCACGCGCGCGGCCGGTACGCCGAGGCCGAGGCGCACCTGGAGCGGGCGCTGGAACTCGCGCAGGAGACCGGCAGCCCGACCAACCGCAGTGTCGCGCTCAAGCACCTGGGCGACGTCCGGCTCGGGCAAGACCGGCACGACGAAGCGGCCCAGCACCTCGAAGAGGCACTGGGCATCGCTCGTGAATGCGGGGATCTCGGCGTGCAGTCCCGCGTGCTGAACAGTCTCGGCTTCGTCGCCATCGCGCGTGGCCGCGACGACCAGGCGCTGACGTATCACCGCGAAGCCCTTGCGGCGGCGAAGGAAACGGGCTGCCTGCCGGAGCAGGGCCGGGCCCACCGCGGGCTCGGCGACGTCCACTGTGGACTGAGTGATCCGGACGCCGCGCGCGAACACTGGGCCCGCGCTTCGGTTTGTTACTCAGCGGAACGCGTGCCCGGCGCGGACGTCGTTCAGGAGCGGCTGCGCGCCGTCGAGTAGAAGTGACGCTCTTCGGCGACCAGGTCGCCCTCGAGACGCTGGGCGTCGCGGTCGTAGACGTCCATGCTGCCGGCCAGCCGGTTCCGCGGGTACGGACGGCGGCGGTAAGCGTGATCCAGTGCCCAGACGAGGAGTCCGGCGGCGACGAGAACGGCGATGATCATGACGCTCCTCCCGGAGTTCGATGTGCTGTTGCCTTGTAGAACGCGTAATGGAACGTCCCGTATTCCCTTGTGGTGCGGTAAAGATCGGCTACGCCGCGGTTCCACTCGGATGCCGTAGTGAGCCCCCGCGCGATGGCGTCCTCCTCGACGCCTTCGACCATCGCGATGAACGTGTCCCGGGTGAACCCGGCGACCAGGCCGGGCCGGGACGCGTCGACGTAGACGGTCCGGGGTTCGACGGCGACGTCGTCGAACCCGGCGCCGGCGAGCAGCGGGTAGAGGCGGCGGCCGAGGAGCGCGTCACCGCCGGCGTCGGCCTGCAGCCGGACGAGGCAGTCGATGGCGGCTTGGGCGTGCTCACTGTGCGGGTGGAAGAACGCCGAGCCGTGGTCGCCTTCGATCACCGTGATGGTGCCGCCCGGGCGGAGGAGGGTTTTCAGGTGCGCCAACGCTTTCCCGGGTTCGGGAAGGTGTTCGAGCACGAAGCAGACGAAGATGTGGTCGAAGGTCTCGTCGAGGTCGAACAGGTCGGCCCGCCGCCAGTCGACGTCGTCGCCGACTTTCGCTTTCGCTTGCGCCAGGGACGCCGCCGAGACGTCGATCGCGGTCAGGTGTGCGCCCGGGCTGCGCGCGACGAGGTGGCCGGTCTGGGCGCCGACGCCGCAGCCGACCTCCAGGACGCGGCTGCCCGCGGGGTAGGCCGTCCCGGCGTGCAGCAGCTCGGCCAGGGTGTCGGCCTGGTCGCCGAGGCGGCGGGCCTCGGGTTCGGCGTATCCGTGCACGTAACTGGTGTCCATGAACCCAGCGTGCTGCGACAATGGCCCGATGGACAGGGCCAAACCAGACCCGGCGGAAGGGACCATAATAGCCGGCTCCGACTTCCTGCAGCTCGACGTCCGGGCCGCGCCGCCGGGCGGCCTTGCGGACTGGCTCGCCGGGCAGCTGCGTGCCGCGGTCGCCGACGGCCGGCTGCCGGTCGGCGGCCGCCTCCCCGCGTCCCGGGTGCTGGCGGCCGAGCTGCGCGTGTCGCGCGGCGTGGTCACCGAGGCCTACCAGCGGCTCATCGACGACGGCCACGCGGCGGGCCGCGGCCGGGCCGGCACGGTCGTGGTGGCGGCGCCGGTGGTCGCGCCCGCGCCGGTGCGGCGGCCGGTGCCCGCAAAGGTGATCACGGCGCTGCCGGGTGCCGACGTCTTCGACGAAGTCCGCGCCACCCCGGCCCGGATCGACCTCACGCCGGGCGTGCCGGACCTGACGGCGTTCCCGCGCGCGGCGTGGCTGCGGGCGGAGCGCGCGGTGCTGGACGAGCTGGAGCCGGCCCACTTCGGCTACGGCGACCCGCGCGGAGCGCCGGCGATGCGGCTGGCGGTGTCGCGCTGGCTGGCGCGCAGTCGCGGGATCCGCGCCGACCCGGGCGAGATCATCGTGGTGTCGGGGGTGGCGCAGGGCCTGACGCTGCTCGGCGAGGTGCTGCGGCAGCGGGGCGTCGACGAGATCGCCGTCGAGGACCCCGGCTCGCTCGGCGCGCGGCAGCACCTGCACCACAACGGCCTCGCGACCCCGCCGATCCCGGTCGACGACGACGGCCTGCGCGTCGACGAGCTGCGGGCGAGCGGCGCGCGGGCGGTGCTGCTGACCCCGGCCCACCAGTTCCCGACGGGCGTGGTCCTGGGCGGCGAGCGCCGCCGCGAGCTGATGCGCTGGGCGGGCGAGGGCGGCCTGGTCGTCGAGGACGACTACGACGCCGAGCACCGCTACGACCGCGCGCCGGTGCCCGCGGTCCGGTCGATGCTGCCGGAGGTCTGCTACACGGGCAGCGTCTCGAAGCTGCTGGCACCGGCCCTGCGCGTCGGCTGGCTGCTCCCGCCGCCGGCGTTGCGCGAGGACCTCGTCGCGGCCAAGCGGTTCGCCGACCTGGGCAACGCCGTGCTGGCGCAACTGGTGCTGGCCCGGCTGATGGAGACGGGCGAGCTGGAGCGCCAGCTGCGCTCGGTGCGGGCCCGCCACCGCCGTCGCCGCGACGCGATGATCCGCGCGGCGACGGCGTCGCTCCCGGCCGCGCGGGTCCACGGCGCGGCGGCGGGCCTGCACCTGACGATCACGTTCGAGCCGGGCTTCGACGACGTCGCGCTGGCGGCGGCCGCGCTGGCGGACGGGGTCAAGGTCCAGCCGTTGTCGTGGCACCGGCAGCGGCCGGGGCGGCCGGGCCTGGTCATGGGCTACGCGGCCCGGACGGCGGGGGAGATCGCCGACGGCGTGGGCGTGCTGGGGCGGCTTCTCCGTTAGCGCGGGGTTACGGCGACGTCACTTCGCGGCGCCACCTTAAAGAGTCCACAAAGGATATTCATGGCGATGTGATCATGCTCTCGCAGGCGATCCCCCGTGATGGTTGCCATACGCAAGCAAGTTGCTTAGCCTAGCTAAGGGACTTGCGAGTGGAAGGTTTGCACACAGTGGCGAAAAGCCGGACGTATTCGATCGAGGAACTGGGGCCTCGGTACAAGTGGATCGCGCTGTCCAACACGACGCTGGGCATGCTGATCGCCACGATCAACTCGTCGATCGTGCTCATCGCGCTGCCCGACATCTTCAAGGGCATCGGGATCAACCCCCTGGAACCCGCCAACACCAGCTACCTGCTGTGGATGATCATGGGCTTCCTCGTGGTCACCGCCGTGCTGGTGGTGAGCTTCGGGCGGCTCGGCGACATGTACGGCCGCGCCCGGATGTACAACCTGGGCTTCGCCGTCTTCACGGTTTCTTCCGTCATGCTGGCCATCACCTGGTTCGACGGTGACGCGGCCGCGCTGTGGCTGATCGGCTGGCGGATCGTGCAGGGCGTCGGCGGCGCCTTCCTGATGGCGAACTCCTCGGCGATCCTCACCGACGCCTTCCCGGCCAACCAGCGCGGCCTCGCGCTCGGCATGAACGGCGTCGCGGCCATCGCGGGCTCGTTCCTCGGCCTGGTCGTCGGCGGCGTGCTCGCCCCGATCGACTGGAACCTGATCTTCCTGGTGTCGGTGCCCTTCGGCGTGATCGGCACGATCTGGGCGTACCTCAAGCTGCACGACACCGGCGTCCGCAAGCACGCGCGGATGGACTGGTGGGGCAACATCACCTTCGCCGTCGGCCTGATCTCGGTGCTGGTCGGCATCACCTACGGCATCCAGCCCTACGGCACCTCCGCGACCGGCTGGGGCAGCCCGATGGTGCTCTCGTGCCTGATCGGCGGCGTCGCGGTGCTGATCGGCTTCGTGGTCATCGAGACCAAGGTCGACAACCCGCTGTTCCGGCTCTCGCTGTTCAAGATCCGGTCGTTCACCTGGGGCAACATCGCGAACCTGACGGCGTCGCTCGGCCGCGGTGGGCTCCAGTTCATCCTGATCATCTGGCTGCAGGGCATCTGGCTCCCGCAGCACGGCTACACGTTCGAGCAGACGCCGTTGTGGGCGGGCATCTACATGCTGCCGATGACGGTCGGGTTCCTGCTGGCCGCGCCGACGTCGGGCATCCTCGCCGACCGGATCGGCAGCCGCATGCTGGCCTCCACCGGCCTGGCGATCACGGCGCTGACGTTCCTGCTGCTGATCATCCTGCCGGTGAACTTCGACTACTGGGCGTTCGCCGCGATCCTGCTGATCAACGGCATCGGCATGGGCATGTTCTCCTCGCCCAACCGCGCCGAGGTGATGAACAGCCTCCCGGCCGACTCCCGCGGTTCGGGCGCCGGGATGATGACGACGTTCCAGAACGCGGCGATGGTCCTGTCGATCGGCTTCTTCTTCAGCCTGATCATCTCGGGCCTGTCGAGCAGCCTCCCGTCGACGATGCACGACGGCCTGATCGCCCACGGCGTCCCCGAGGCGGCGGCCACCCAGGTGGCGCACCTCCCGGCGGTGGCGGTGCTGTTCGCGGCATTCCTGGGCTACAACCCGATCCAGCAGCTCCTGGGCGGCCAGCTGTCGTCCTTGCCGCCGGACCAGGCCCAGTTCCTCACGGGCCGCAGCTTCTTCCCGAACCTGATCTCGGGCCCGTTCCAGTCGGGTTTGGCGGTGGCGTTCGGTTTCGCCATCGTGGTCTGCCTGATCGGCGCGGTGGCGTCGTTGCTGACGAAGGACACGAAGAAGCCGAAGGGCCAGTCGGTGGGCGAGGAACTGGCCGCGGTGGCCGGCGAGTCGGGCACCGGCCCGAGCGAACTGGTGGCACCGGCCGTCGAGCGCTGAGCCACACACGAAGGGCCGGGTGTCACCGATCGGTGACACCCGGCCCTTTGCTGCGCCCGACGTGAGAAGTAGGCCGAACGGCGCAACTGCAAAAGAACGAGTAACGGGTTCGTCAGAAGATCGATGTGAAGATCGAACGGCTCGCGGGAGGGCGAGCTCGTCATCGCGCGGCGCGTTGAATCGCGCCCAGGGGAGGAACGCTGCCGGTCCCGGCCGACCGGCGCCGCTCATGCTTTCACGATCACCGGCTGCCCTCGGGTGGCGGGGCGATCGATGCTGCCCAAACGCTTTCACGATCTTCAGACGAGGGAAGTCCATGCGCCAGAGACGGTCCGTCCCGAGACCCGTGGTCCTGTGTTCCGCGTTCACCATCGCGTTCGGTGCGACGGTGGCCGTGGCCGGGACGAACGTGGCCACCGCCGCCGACACGATCACCTGCCGCGCCAACGCCGCGGTCTTCTACACGCTCCCCGACACCCACCTGGACCTCGACCGGCACAACGAGCCCGAGACCGGCGCCACCTCCTGGACAGGTCGGACGACGATCGGCAACACGTGGACGGGCAAGACCCTCACCGGCACCGACGGCCGGATCTACTCCATCCTCGACAACGGTGACGTCAACAGGCAGCGCCGGCTGGCCACCGGCTGGGAGAACGGCGGGGTCAGCCAGAAGATCGCCACCGGCTGGTTCGGCGTCTCGCTGGCTTCCCAGCGCAACCGGATCACCGTCGACTCGACGGGCGACTTCTACTGGACGCACGACAACATCCTCGCCTGGATGCGCTACGACGAGACGGCCAAGACCTGGACCGACCGCCTGATCGACACCGGCTGGACGGCCGCCAAGTACGACCTGATCGTCGGCGCGGGCGCCGGGGTGTTCTACGCCCGCACGCCCGCCGGCGACCTCTACCGGTTCCAGTACGACCCGGCCAGCCAGCGGTGGCTCGAGTACGCGCGGCTGGTGGGCAGCGGTGGCTGGCAGAACTTCGCCCAGATCGCCTCCGCGGGCGGCGACGTGCTCTACGCACTCGACAAGAACAACGGCCAGATCAAGTGGTACCGCTACCTCGGTGCCGGCAGCTGGACGGGCCCGAAGGTGGTCGGCACGATCGGCACGGACTACCAGCTGAGCGTCACGACCGACGACTGCAAGCTGGTCGATCCCGGCCTTCCGGTCCGCCCGGCCGTGCCGAACGGCGCCGACGCGCCCAGCGCGGTGATCGAAGGGGCCGGCGGAAAGCTGCAGCACTTCTACGTCGACGGTTTCGGCCGGCTCGTCCACGGCCGGCAGCGGTCCGGTGACATCACCGTCGTCGACTTCGCCGTTGTGCCGGGTTACCAGCAGTACACCGGTACCCCGAGTGCCCTGCGGCTCGCCGACGACAGCCTGACCGTGACGGCGCTCGGGCAGGACAGCGAGACGCGGAACAGCACCCAGGCCCCGGCCACCACCACCTGGGCGACCGCGAGCGGGTTCGGTGGCTGGACCCCCGGACCGGCCGTGCTGGTGCTGCGTTCCGGCGTCGCCAGCGCGTTCGCAGTCGACGGGGCGGGATGGCTGCTGGTCCGCCCCCAGGACCCGGCGAGCAAGCAGTACCTGCCGTGGCGCGTCCTGCCGTCGTCCGGGCTGACCGCGGACCTGACCGCGGTCGTCCAGCCGGACGGGATCGACCTCGTCGCCAGGACCACGGGAGGGTCCTACACCAAGGCCACCTACGTCGACGGGACCTTGAGCTCCTGGATCCCGGTGCCGGGCACCGGCTGGACCGGGAAGCTCGCCGCGACCGCGAACCCCGATCAGAACCTCGAGGCCTTCGCCATCCAGCCGGACGGCGTCGTCGTCAACCAGCGCGAGCAGGCCGCGGGCTTCACCGGGACCTGGAAGCCGCTCGCGGGAGTCACCGCGCAGGGGTCACCCGCCGCCGCGGTCGACACGGGCGGTGTCGTGCACGTGGCCGTCCGGGCGACGGACGGCTTCGTCTACGTGACGGAGCAGAAGGCACCGGGCAGCACCGGGTACAAGGATTGGCAGCGGCTGGTGGACTCCCGGACCGGAGCGGCCTACCAGTCCGCGACGGATCCGTCCTTCGTCGCTCTCTCCGGCGGCGGTGTGGTGGTGACCTACCGCGACAGCGACGGCGTTACCTACGCCTACGGCTCGGGTGCCCCGGCAGCGGCCGCGCGCAGTGCGCGCACGGCGCCGGATTCGACGACGTTCAGCGGCGGTCCGCTGCCCAAGCCGTCCTTCTGACGGATCCCCGTACGGGGCGGGTGTGACGCGGTTCGCGGCACCCGCCCCGGCCGGGTGCTGCTCCTTTGCCGTGCTGTGGTTCGACCGACGAGGGCGGGTTTCCCATGTTTTCTCCCCGACGCAAGTCCGGGCACGCGAGCCGGGCCGCGTTGCTGGTCCTCGTCGTCGCGTTGACGGCGGGAGTGGTCGGACCGTCGATCCCGGACGGCCCGGGCACCGGCGCGGACGCGGACCTGCTGCGGCAGGCGATGGCGCTCGCCCCGCAGCAGCCGGCGGGCACCGCGGGGGAGCAGGGCGACGAAGCGGGCGGCAAGGCCAACGCTGCCGCGCCGAAGTCGCTGCAGTCGAAGTACCCGGCCGTCGCCGCCGGCGCGGAGAACGTCCGCGCGAACGCGGTCCGGGTCGGGAACGCACCCGTCCACGGGACGGGGTTCGACGAAAAGACCAGCAAGGAGCTCCCGGACCGGCGCACGGCGACCGACCGGACCTTCGCCAACACCGACGGGACCCTCACCACCGAGTTCGGCCAGGAGCCGATCAACTACCGCGCGGCCGACGGCGCCTACCAGCCGATCGATCCGACCGTCGTGCCGAACGACGGGGGAGCCGGGTGGCGCAACGCGGCCGACGCCGAGCGGCTCGTCTTCGCGCCGGACGCCGCTTCGGACCAGGTCGTCGGAGTCGGCCTCGACGACGGACACCAGTTCGGGTTCGGTGTCGCCGGCGCCACGCCCGCGGCCGGTGTGGCGTCCGGCAGCCGGATCGTCTACCCGGGGGTGCGCGCCGGGGCCGACCTGCGCCTCGACGTGGTGCCCGGCGGCGTCAAGGAAACGCTGGTCCTGAACTCGCCCCAGGCGCCGGCCGCGTGGGAGTTCCCGTTGCGGTTGAGGGGACTCCGGCCGTCGCTCGTGGACGGGCGGATCGCGCTCTCGGACGCCGAAGGGCACGAGCGCGCCCGGATCCCCGCCGGGTTCATGACCGATGCCCGCCGTGATCCCGCGACCGGTGAGCCCGCTCGTTCCGAGGGGGTGGTCTACCGGCTCCTGGAACGGGACGGCGGGTTCGTGCTGCGCGTCGAACTGGACGCGAACTGGCTGGCCGATCCGGCCCGGGCCTACCCGGTCGAGGTCGACCCCAGCGTGGAGACGACCGCGTCGGACGGCGGCGCGGTGTTCCAGAACGGCTCCCGTCTCGACGGATCGACCGAGCTCAAGATCGGGACGACCGGCGCGCTGAAAGCCGCCGGCTACCTGTCCTTCGGCGGTGTGGAGAACCGGCTCCGCAACCACAAGATCCTCGGCGCCCAGCTCACGCTGAAGAGCACCTGGTCCTGGTCCTGCCAGCCGCGGCCGGTGACCGTGCACGGCGTCACCGCCCCGTGGACGAGCGCGTCCGGTTTCCCCGGCCCCGCCTACGGTCCCGCGCTGGCTCAGGAATCCTTCGCGCACGGGTACATCGCGCTCTCCCAGCACGCTTCGAGCTGTCCGTCGGCGACCGAGCTGATCCCGCTGGGCACGGGCGGCCGCGACCTCGTGCAGCGCTGGGTGACCGGCGCGCAGCCCAACTACGGCCTCGCCGTCCGTGCTTCGGAGACGGATCCCTACGACTGGAAGAAGTTCACCGGGAACCGGACCGCGAACCCGCCCCGGCTGTTCGTCACGCACACGCCCTACGACGCCGAATACCGCGTCGACAACGGGGTTCCCACGCCGCCCGTGACCCGGACCCAGGCCGGCAAGGTCAAGATCACCGTCACCAACCGGGGCGCGGACACCTGGACGGCGGCGGACTACGCGCTCGGCTACCGCGCGTTCACCGCCGCCGGTGCGCCGGTGGGTGCGCTCGAAGCGGCTTCGCTGCCGCGGGACGTCCCGCGTGGCGACTCGGTGACGCTCGACGCGACCATCAAGGCCATCGAGCCGGGTAACTACCTCTTCGACTTCAGCATGCTGCGCCGTGGCGGCGCGTGGTTCACCGACGAGCAGATCCCGCCGACGCGGCTGTCGATGACGGTGTTCGACGTTCCCCCGATCGTCAAGGCGCAGTACCCGCCGAACGGTTACTCGGCGCCCACCCTCACCCCGCAGCTCTGGGCCGACGCGGTGGACGTCGACGCGCCGGTCTCGTCGAACCTGAAGTACCGCTTCGAGGTCTGCGAGAACTACGTCATCAAGCCGGACGGCACCCTGTCCGGAGTGTCCTGTGTGGACTCGGGGTACGTGACCAAACGGACGTGGACCGTCCCGGTCGGCGCGTTGCGCTGGAGCAAGGACTACCAGTGGCGGGTCTTCGCCTTCGACGGGAACGCCGAGAGCGAGAAGCTGACCCCCAGCCACCTCCTGACGGCGGTCCCGCAGCCGGAGATCACGTCCCACCTCGCGAACGCGCCCTACAGCGGGGCGCAGCAGGACTTCGACCCGCAGACCGGGAACTACTTCTCCAGCGCGGTCGACGCGGCGCTGCAGGTGACCGGGCCGGAGCTGACCGTCGCCCGCACGTACAACAGTCTCGACCCGCGCACCGACCTGACGTTCGGCGCGGGCTGGTCGACGCGGTACGACATGCGGGTCGTGCCCGACAACGACGGCTCGGGCAACGTCGTGGTGACCTACCCGGACGGCCAGCAGGTGCGGTTCGGCCGCAACAGCGACGGCACCTTCGCACCGCCTCCGGGCCGTCAGGCGAACTTCCGGATCGAGGTCGAGGCCGCGGGCGGCGGCTGGGTGCTGACCGACAAGGCCTCCACCCTCTACCGGTTCCGTCCCGACGGCCGGCTCATCGACATCTACGACCAGGCCGGCCACCACGTCGAACTCGACTACGGCACCCCGGAGCACCTCCGGCGGGCGATCAGCCGGACGAGCGACCGGATCCTGTACTTCAAGTGGACCGGGAACCACGTCACGTCCGTCAGCACCGACCCGATCGACGGCAAGCAGCTCACCTGGACCTACTCCTACGACGGTGACCGGCTGACGAAGGTCTGCGACCCCGACAACGGGTGCACGGGTTACGACTACACCCCGGCCTCGCACTACCGCAGCTCCGTCGTCGACGCCCGCCCGTCGTCCTACTGGCGGTTCGCGGAGACGTCCGGCACCACGGCCGGCAGCGAGAACGGGCTCAAGCTCGGCAAGGACGCCGGAACCTACAAGGACGTCGTCCTCGGGCAGCCGGGGCCGCTGGCCGGCACCGGGACCGCGGCGACGTTCAACGGCACGTCGTCCGTGGTGACCCTGCCTGACGGCCTGGTGCGCAAGAACCGCGACCTCGCGGTCGAGATGTGGTTCAAGACCGCGTCGGGCGGTCCGCTGTTCGGCTACCAGAAGGCGCCGATCAGCGGCACGCCCACGAGCGCCGTGCCCGTGCTCTACGTCGGCACGGACGGCAAGCTGCGCGGGCAGTTCTGGAACGGCACCGCGGCACCGATCACGTCGGCCACCACGGTGAACGACAACGCCTGGCACCACGTCGTGCTCTCCGGCGCGCTCGCCACCCAGACGCTGTACCTCGACGGGCAGGCCGTGGGCAGCGCCCAGGGCGAGATCGCGCACGACGACGTCGTTTACGACCAGATCGGTGCCGCGTACACCGTCCCGCCGTCGGCCTGGCCCGGCTGGGGCACGGACCCGCGCCGCTTCTTCTCCGGCCAGATCGCCGAGGCGGCGTTCTACGAGTACGCCGTCGGGCCGACGACCGCTGCGGCGCACTTCCAGGCGCGGGCGGCGGCCGGTTCGCTCGCGAAGATCACCCTGCCCAGCGGCCGGATCGCCGCTCAACTGAGCTACGACACCGCAGCCGACCGGCTCACCGAGGTCGTCGACCGCAATGGCGGGCACTGGCGCCTCGGCCGTCCGGTCGTCACAGGCACCGAAACCAACCTCATCCGCACGACTCAGGTCAGCGATCCCGGGAACCGGCCGCACTTCTACGACTACGACCCCGTGCGCGGCCGGATCCTGCGCTACGTCGCGCCGTTGGGTCAGGGCATCCGCCCGGAGGACCGGCGGGACGGCGACGGGAACCCGCTTCCCCCGGACAACCCGACCTGTGACCCCTCGGTCCCGCAGAACCCCGGCGACCCGTCGTACTGCGGCGGGCCGGTCGGCGGCGACGGCACGTGGGTCGGCGGGCCGGTCAACGGCCAGGGCGTGCGGACCTACGACTACGACGACAAGGGCTTCCAGACCACCATCGGCGACGAGCTCGGCAACGTCGTGGTCCTGACCAACGACGAGCGGGGCAACGTCGTCGCGCGCAAGACGTGCCGCGTCGCGCCGGGCGACTGCCAGACGGCGTACTACAGCTACTACCTCAACGCGGCCGACGTCACCGACGCCCGCAACGACAAGCTGCTGTCCTCTTCGGACGCGCGCTCGGCGAACGCGGCCGATCCGGCGTACGCGACGACGTACACCTACACGGACGTGGGCGTCCGCGGTCTGCTGCTGACGGAGACCACCCCCGACGGCGCGGTCACCCGCCACCAGCACGCGGACGGAACCGAAGCGGCGGTGGGCGGCGGCAACGTCCCGGCCGGCTTGCTCCTGCAGACGACCGACCCGCGCAACGGCGTCACGAGCTACTCCTACTACCGCAACGGCGATCTGGCGAAGGTCGTCGACCCAGCGGGCTTGACGACCTCGTACACCTACGACGTCTTCGGTCGCAAGAAGACGGAGACGCGCAGCAGCGCCTCCGATCCGGCCGGCGCGACGACGACCTACGCCTACGACGCCCGGTCGCACCAGACCGTGGCCACGAGTCCCGGTGCGGTCAACTCCGTCACCGGCGTCACGCACACCGCGCAGACGCTCACCGGCTACGACGCCGACGGCGATGTCGTGCGGACCGAAAACCGCGACCTGACCGGCGGCGACACCGCACGGGTCACGACCACCGAATACGACGACTTCGGCAGGCCGAACCGGGTCGTCGACGCCGAAGGCGGGGTGACCTCGTCCGGCTACGACGGCTTCGGCAACCGCACGTGGATGGTCGACGCCGGCGGCAACAAGTACGAATACGGCTACACGGCGCGCAACGCACTGGCCGAAGTACGGCTGCGGGCGTGGAACGGCCAGGCCACCGATCCCTCGACCGGCGGCGGTGACACGGACGGCGGCGGTGACACGACGTCGGCCCCGACCTTGGTGCTCGCCTCCTACGCGTACGACCTCGCCGGCCGGCGGGTCCGCGAGACCGACTCGATGGGCCGCACCACCCGCTACCAGTACTTCGGTGACGGGAAGGTCTGGAAGGTGATCGCCCACGACCTGCGCGATCCCTTCAACCCGGCGGCGCCCAAGCGGGATGTCACGCTCCAGGAGTACGCCTACGACGCCGCGGGGCAGAAGACCAAACTGACCGAGCCCGGCGGTCGCGTCACGACGTTCGAATACGACGCTTCGGGGCGCGGCACGGCGCAGACCGTCGATCCCGCGGGCCTGGCGAACCGGACGGAGTGGACCTACAGCCCGGGCGGCGACGTCCTCAAGACCGTCCACACCGGACAGAGTTCGAACAGCACCCGGCTCGATCTGGGCAACCGCGAGACGATCGAGTACGGCTACGACGTCGCCGGCCGCCAGACCAGCCAGTCCGTCGTCAAGAGCGCGACCGAGAAGCTGACCACGACCTACCGGTACGACGAGCGCGGACTCGCCACCTCGGTCACGTCACCGCGCGGCAACGCCCGCGACGCCGATCCGGTCGCGTTCACGACGGATCTGACGTACGACAAGCTGGGACAGCTGACCCGGACCACCCAGCCACTCGTCGCCACCGAGTCCGGGGGAGCGGCCGCGGCCGCGGTGCGCCCCCAGGTCCTCAGCGGCTACGACAGCTTCGGTGAGCAGACCGAGACCCGCGACCCGAACGGCAACGTCGGGACCGTGACCTACGACCGGGCCGGCCGGGTCGTCAAGACGGCGTCACCGGACTACCGGAAGCCGGGCGAGACCACCGCGGCGAAGGTCGCGACGGTCAACCAGTACGACCCGCTCGGCAACGTCCTGAGCGTGACCGGCCCGGACGGCGTCGTCACCCGCTACCGGTACGACCAGCTCAACCGGCCCGTGGAGCGCGTCGATCCCGATCCGGCGGCGGGCGGCCAGGCCGGCGGGGTGTGGCAGTACGGCTACACGACCGAAGGCGAGCTGCTTTCGACCACGGACCCGACCGGTTCCCGGGTGGAAGCCACCTACGACGACCTCGGTCGTCAGGCGACCGCGACCCGGCTGGAACGGCGTCCGGCCCCGGCGGCGTACACCACGAAGCTTCGGTACGACGACGCCGGGAACCTCCTCTCGTCGACGTCGCCGACCGGTGACCTGACCAAGAACGAGTACGACGTGCTCGGGCAGCTGACCACCACCACGGATCCGGCGGGTGTGGTCTCGCGCTTCGGCTACGACTTCGCCGGGCACCAGGTGCGGCAGTCCGACGGCCACGGCCGGACCGGCTACGTGAGCTACGACCCGGCGGGCCGGGCGACCGGTTTCTACAGCCTGGCCCCGGACGAGCACGTCCTGCGCAAGAGTGCGCTCGGGTACGACGCCGACGGCAACAAGGTGTCCGCGACCGACGCGCTCAACCGCACCACCCGCTTCGACTACGACTCCCGCGGTCTCCTGGTCCGGCAGCAGGAGCCGGTCACCGACACGTCGTCGATCACGACTTCGTTCGGCTACGACCCGGTCGGGAACCGGACCCGGTCGACCGACGGCCGCGGCAACGCCACTATCCAGACGTATAACGTGCTGGGCCTGCCCGAGTCGGCGATCGAACCGGCCACCGCGGCCCACCCGGCCGCGGCCGACCGCACCTGGACGACGTCGTACGACCCCACCGGCCGGCCGGTACGCGTCCAGGCTCCCGGCGGCGTGGTCCGCCAGCGGACCTTCGACGCGCTCGGCCGGCTCACACTGGAGACGGGGACCGGAGCCGCGCAGCCGACGCCGGATCGCGTCCAGCGGTTCGACTCGGCCGGCCGCTTGCTGGCGGTGAACGCGCCCAACGGCGAGAAGACGTTCACCTACGACGACCGTGGTGACCTGCTGACCAGCAGCGGGCCGTTGTCGGGCACTTCGACGTACGCCTACGACGGTGCGGGCCGGCTCACCCAGCGCGTCGACGGCGCGGGCACGGCGACGTTCGGCTACGTCAAGGGCAGGCTCTCGACCCAGCAGGACGGCCTGACCGGGGTCAAGCAGACGCTCGGCTACGACGACGCGGGCAACGTCGGCTCGATCGACTACGGCGCCGGCCGCGTCCGCACCTACGGCTACGACGACTTCGGCCGCCAGACCGGAGACGAGCTCAAGGGCGCCGGCGGCGTGTCGCTCGCCGCCATGGCCTACAGCTACGACCTGGACGACCGGCTCACCGGCAAGAAGACATCGGGAGTCGTCGGCGCCGGAGACAACGCCTACGGCTACGACCAAGCGGGCCGCCTGACGTCGTGGACCGCCGGCACCCAGACGACCGGGTACGGGTGGGACGCGTCGGGCAACCGAGTCAGTGCGGGCGGCCGCACGGCCACGTTCGACGAGCGCAACCGCCAGCTGACCGACGGCACCGACACGTTGACGTGGAGCGCGCGGGGAACGTTGGACGCGCGCACCGGCCCGGCGGGAACGGTGACGTCCGGCTTCGACGCCTTCGACCGGGCGGTGAAGCAGGGCTCGGTCACGTACGCGTATGACGGTCTGGACCGGGCGTCGTCGCGCAACGACCAGACGTTGACCTACGACGGTCCCAGCCTGGACCTGACCTCGGACGGCACGTCGAACTTCGCCCGGGGTACGCAGGGTGACCTGCAGGCCCAGAGCACCGGCGGGGCGTCGCAGGTCGCGATCACCGACCAGCACTCCGACGTCGTCGGCGGCCTCGCTCCCTCGGGCGCACTGACCGGCTCGGCGAGCTTCGACCCGTTCGGCGCGAAGATCACCCAGTCGGGCGCGACGTCACCGTTGGGCTTCCAGTCGGACTACACGGACCCGGCCACGGGCGCGGTAGACATGGGCGCCCGCTGGTACTCACCGGGTACGGGGACGTTCGGCGCCCGAGACGGCGTATCGCTCCCAGACGTTCCGTCGGCGGCTGCGAACCGCTTCACCTACGGCAACGCGAGCCCGGTCAACGGGATCGACCGGGACGGTCATTCGACGGACACTCTGACACCTCCTGGCGTGGGGACCACCACTTCCGGACGGGGAGTGAGCAAGGGCATCGGTGGGCTACTGGGCCTCGTTTTCGGTGGGGCGCGCTCCACCGGATCTGTGGGCTGGGACACGTACAACACGATCGCCGGTTACGTCCCGTGGGGATGGCTGTTCCAGGTTCAGTCCAGGGGCGGATCGCCCCAGCCGGGCCGGATCGGTTACTACACCGATTTCTCGAGTGACCGCGGCTGGAACCCGTCTTGGCGCCCGGGTCCTGCAACGCAACCCGGCAACCCGCCCGGGCCCGGCGCTTGCCAGGTGTGTGCGCCACCACCTCCCGGGGGCTGCTGGTGCCCGCCTCCGCCTCCGCCCCCACCGCCGGGCATCCAGGCACGGATCGACCAGAACGAGAAGGCCCGCAACGTCGCCGACCCCATCCCGGACGGCGCGAAGAACCCGTACTTCGGCGGGGGCGGAGTCTCGTCGGACCCCAACCTGCCGGCGAGCATGGTGGCAGGCCTCCTCGGCGGCCTGCAGGACCTGGTCAACATCTACCAGGGCTTCCTCAACCAGATCCTGGACCCGAAGAACCCGGTGGTCCACGACGTGGATCCGCCGATCCCGTCCCCGTTGCTGCCCGCGCAGGCTTCGGCTTGGGATAACTGCGGCGGCGGCGTGGTCCGGGATGACTTCAATGGTGGAACCACGACAACGAGGGCGTTCTGCGATGGTGGGCCAGACTCCGAGTCCTCGCGTCGGACGCTTTACCACTACACGAACGAAGCAGGCCAGAGAGGTATTCTTGACAGCGGCGAGTTACGCCCATCGCTACTGGCTAACAACCCGCGCGACGCCCGATACGGTGACGGTCAATATCTGTCGGACATCGTGCCGGGTACGCTTCGCAACGGCCAGCTCGCGTACCGTTTCGTTCGTATGGGCTACCTAGGCGGTCGGTTCAGCCACTACCTGGAGATCGATGTGACTGGTCTGGAAGTGAAAGAGGGCCGACCCAACGTGTTTGTGGTACCCAATGCGTATGCTCTCGACGTAACCGGCCGCATCGTCAGATGGGGGACAAATCAATGAATAGTTTTGTGAAGGTGTGTTGGGACCACGAGTTCGATGTTGAGCCGATTGAGACCTTCAGTGAACTTGACGACGATGGCTATGAATTACGCAAGGTTGAGGTCTATAAGGACGGACGGTTCGACTGGGTGGATGCGAGCAGGGAGACCGATACGATTGGCCTGGGAGAGGTTCCGTTCCCAGCGCTGGAAGAGATCAACAGGCAGGATGAGTTCCGTGCGGACATCATCACCGCCGCTGAATTCGAGGTTGCATGGTTCCGTGCCCGTCGTGGATCTTGACGGATTCCGACACGGGCATATGTCTGGGTCGCGCGGGCAGTCTCGATGACCTACCGGCCCAGCGAAGCCCGCTGGATCTTCACCGGTTTCGCCGGTGCGCCGTCCAGCGGCCCGTTCGGATCCGTCGGGATGATGCCGTCCGCCACCATGTGGTCGATCGCCGACATTCCGCTCACCACGTGACCCAGCACCGAGTAATTCGCCGGGATGTTCGCGAACGAATGCACGATGAAGAACTCCGACCCGTTCGTCCCGGGTCCCTGGTTCCCCATGGCGATCGTGCCGCGCGGGTACGTCTCCGCGCCGGTCACCTCGTCCGGGAACTTGTACCCCGGGCCGCCCTTTTCCACTTCGTAGATGTCGCCGCACTGCAGGACGCCCAGCCGGGCCGAGTTCGACAGGCGCCAGCACTGGGAGTGGTCGTAGAACCGCTGCAAGACCAGGGATGCCATGTTGTGGACCGCGCACGGGGCTGCACCCGCGCGGTCCAGGCGGACCGTCACCGGGCCGTAGTTGAAGCGGAACGTGACGTCGACCGTTCCGCGCGTCAACGCGAACGGCAGCGGCCGGACCACCGGACGGGCCGCCGGGTTCGCAGGCGTCGGCGTGAACTGGCACGGGACCACGATCGAAGACGCCGAAGCCGGGACGGCCGGCGCCACCAGCAGGGCACCCAGGACACCGACGAGAGCCAAACCCCAGCGCAGCTTCATGGGCCGGGAGGTTAGCGGGTCACCAACTACTTGCGCCAGGCCGTGCGGCGCTTGCGGATGTCGAGGACCAGCAGCAGGACGAGGAACGCCGCCAGGCCGACCAGCCAGACGTTCTCGGTGTTGTTCTCGTGGTTGCCCTTGATCATCACGAGCAGGATGACCGCGCTGACCCAGCCGGCGATCCGGGTGCCCTTCGGGAAGGAGCCGTGCCAGCCCCAGGCCGCGGACGGCTCGTCGCGGGGGTCGACCTCGGGCCGCTTCTCGACCGCCTTGCCTGCCACGATGAACTCCCTCAAGACCCATGAACCACGTACCCCGCGATGATCCCACACCTCCGCGTGCGCCGGGGACACGCCCCGCGCGATTGTCGGAGTCCCGCGTGGTCCCCCGCGGTCCGCACGGCCAGGGAACCTCCGCGTGCGCCGCGGACACGCCCCGCGCGACAATGGCCCGCGATGACTACCTCGCGAAGCGTCCTCGTGCTCGGCTCGACCGGGTCCATCGGTGTGCAGGCCCTCGACGTCGCGGCGCGCAACCCGCACCTGTTCCGGGTGGCCGGGATCGCCGCGGGCGGTGCCGATCCCGCGGCCCTCGCCGCGCAGGCGCTCGCGCACGGCGTCGAGGCCGTCGCCGTGACCAAGGCCACGGCCGCCGAAGACCTGCAGCTCGCGCTGTACGCCGAAGCGCAGAAGCGCGGCTACTCCCGGGGCGACTTCAAGCTCCCGCGGCTCTTCGCCGGTTCCGACGCCGTCACCGAGCTGATCGACGCCGTGAAGGTCGACACCGTCCTCAACGCGCTCCCCGGCTCCCGCGGCCTCGAACCGACCCTCAGAGCGCTCGCCACCGGCGCCACCCTCGCGCTGGCCAACAAGGAGTCGCTCATCGCCGGCGGGCCGCTCGTGCTCGCGGCGGCCAAGCCCGGGCAGCTCGTGCCGGTCGACTCCGAGCACTCGGCCATCGCGCAGGCGCTGCGCGCGGGACACAAGAACGAGGTCGCGCGGCTCGTGCTCACCGCGTCCGGGGGGCCGTTCCGCGGCCGCAAGCGGGCCGATCTCGCCGACGTCACCGTCGAGCAGGCGATGGCCCACCCGACCTGGTCGATGGGCCCGCTGATCACCATCAACTCGGCCACCCTGGTCAACAAGGGCCTCGAACTGATCGAAGCCGCGCTGCTGTTCGACGTCCCGCCGGAGAAGATCGACGTCACCGTGCACCCGCAGTCGATCGTGCACTCGATGGTGACCTTCACCGACGGCTCGACGATCGCCCAGGCCAGCCCGCCCGACATGCGGCTGCCGATCGCGCTCGCGCTGCACTGGCCCGACCGGGTGCCCGACGCCGCCGCCGCGTGCGCCTGGGACACGGCCGCGACCTGGACGTTCGAGCCGCTGGACGACGAGGCCTTCCCGGCCGTCGAGCTGGCCCGCCACTGCGGCACCGTCGGCGGCTGCCTGCCCGCCGTCTACAACGCCGCGAACGAGGAGCTCGTCGCCGCCTTCCTGGCGCAGAACACCCGCTTCACGTCGATAGTGGACACTGTTTCCGAGGTGGTGGGAGCCGCCGACGAATGGCGTCGCGAACCTCGCGACGTCGAGGACGTTCTCGCGGCCGAGCGCTGGGCTCGCGCCCGGGCCGGTTCGATCATCGAGGGGAAGTAGCGGGTGCTCGCCTACATCATCGGTGTGGTGCTCTTCGCGCTGGGGATCTGCATCTCCGTCGCACTGCACGAAGCCGGTCACATGGTCACCGCGAAGGCCTTCGGCATGAAGGTCCGCCGGTACTTCGTGGGCTTCGGGCCCACGGTGTTCTCCTGGCGCCGCGGGGAGACCGAATACGGCCTGAAGTGGATCCCGCTCGGCGGGTTCTGCGACATCGCGGGCATGACGGCGCTCGACGAGGTCACGCCGGACGAGGCGCCGCGCGCGATGTGGCGGTTCAAGACCTGGAAGCGCACCGTCGTGATGTGCGCCGGGTCGATCACGCACTTCATCCTCGGCTTCGTGGTGCTCTACCTGATGGCCGTCACGATGGGGCTGCCGAACCTGACCGCTGCCGACCCGTCGCCGGTGCTGGCCTCGACGTCCTGCGCGCGGTCGGCGACGACCGAAGAGCAGGCCAAGGACACCACCTGCCCGCCGGGGGCGCTGCGCCCGGCGCAGGCGGCCGGGCTGCTGGCCGGCGACAAGATCCTCTCGGTCGGCGGCAAGCCGGTCGCGAGCTGGACGGAGATGCTCGCGGCCGTGCAGGCCACCAGCGGCCCGACCGAGTTCGACGTCGTCCGCAACGGGCAGAACCTGGCGCTCGTGGTCGACGTGCCGAAGGTGCAGCGGTGGAGCAGCGCGGGCGTCCGCGAGGTCGGCATGATCGGCGCGTCGCCGGTGACGCCCGCGATCACCACGCAGTACGGCCCGGTCGCCGCGGTGGGCGCCACGTTCGGCTTCACCGGCACGATGTTCGCCGAGACGGCGCAGCGGCTCGTCCAGTTCCCCGAGCGCATCCCCGCCGTGGTCTCCGCGATCTTCGGCGGCGAACGCGACCCGAACACCCCGGTCAGCGTCGTCGGCGCGAGCCGGATCGGCGGCGAGGCCGTCGAGCAGGGCATCTGGGTGCTGTTCTTCTTCCTGCTGGCCAGCCTCAACTTCTTCATCGGCGTGTTCAACCTGCTGCCGCTGCTCCCGCTGGACGGCGGGCACATCGCGGTGGTCTGGTACGAGCGGATCCGCGACTGGATCCGCGGCCTGCGGGGCAAGGCCGCGGGCGGTCCGGTGGACTACACGAAGCTGTCCGGGCTCACGATGGTCCTGGTCCTCATCGGCGGCGCGGTGACGCTACTCACGGTGACGGCCGACATCGTCAATCCGATTCGCTTGCAGTAACGCCACGCCACGGAGGGGTCGCGGCCCCTCCGTGGCGTGGCACACACGCCGTAATGCTGCTCACCGTGACGGTTGACATGGTGCGGGTGGCCCACTCGGGGTAGGTACGCTGAAGACCGTGACCGTCGCACTCGGTATGCCCGCCCTGCCCCCGCCCGTCCTCTCCGAGCGCCGCAAGACCCGCCAGCTCCAGGTGGGCTCGGTCGGTGTGGGGAGCGACTTCCCGATCTCCGTCCAGTCGATGACGACGACACTCACCTCCGACGTCAACGCGACCCTGCAGCAGATCGCCGAGCTGACCGCCGCGGGCTGCGACATCGTCCGCGTCGCCTGCCCGTCGGCCGACGACGCCGAGGCGCTGCCCGCGATCGCGCGCAAGTCGCAGATCCCCGTCATCGCCGACATCCACTTCCAGCCGAAGTACGTCTTCGCCGCGATCGAGGCCGGCTGCGCCGCGGTGCGCGTGAACCCGGGCAACATCCGGAAGTTCGACGACCAGGTCAAGGAGATCGCGCAGGCCGCGAAGGACCACGGCACGCCGATCCGGATCGGCGTCAACGCCGGCTCGCTCGACAAGCGGATCATGGACAAGTACGGCAAGGCGACGCCGGAAGCGCTGGCCGAGTCGGCGCTGTGGGAGGCGTCGCTGTTCGCCGAGCACGACTTCCACGACATCAAGATCTCGGTCAAGCACAACGACCCGGTCGTCATGGTCCGCGCCTACGAGCTGCTCGCCGAGCAGTGCGACTACCCGCTGCACCTCGGCGTCACCGAGGCCGGCCCGGCGTTCCAGGGCACCATCAAGTCGGCCGTCGCGTTCGGCGCGCTGCTGCGGCAGGGGATCGGCGACACGATCCGCGTCTCGCTGTCCGCGCCGCCGGTCGAAGAGGTCAAGGTCGGCATCCAGATCCTGCAGTCGCTGAACCTCAAGCAGCGCAAGCTGGAGATCGTGTCGTGCCCGTCGTGCGGGCGCGCGCAGGTCGACGTCTACACGCTCGCCGAGCAGGTCACGGCCGGGCTCGAGGGCATGGAGATCCCGCTGCGCGTGGCCGTCATGGGCTGCGTCGTCAACGGCCCGGGCGAGGCCCGCGAAGCCGACCTGGGCGTCGCGTCGGGCAACGGCAAGGGCCAGATCTTCGTCAAGGGCGAGGTCATCAAGACCGTGCCGGAGCACGCGATCGTCGAGACGCTGATCGAGGAGGCCATGCGCATCGCCGAAGAGGCGGGCGAAGGCCTCGGCGAGGGTGCCCCGGTCGTCACCGCCGGCTGAGGTCGCTCACCCCTGCAGGTGGTGCTGGGCGGCGTCGCGGATCTGCAGGCGGACGTTCTCCAGCGCCGCCGCGACCTCGTCGATCTGCTGGGACGCCAGCTGGATCGAGCCCTGGATCGCGGTCGCGGTCGACGTCTCCCCGAGCAGGCCCATGACCTGGGCCTGCAGGTCTTCGAGGTCGCTCTTCGTCGCGAGCGCGATGCCGGTGGGCACCTGGTCGGCGAGCAGTTCCAGCTGCTGTGCCTGCTCTTGGATCGTCATCGGTGGTTCCTTCCGCGGTGGGGGACGCACCTCCGTGTTAGCAGAAACCGGAACTGTCGGTGGTGACGTTTACGCTGGCGTTCGTGAGCGTGGGCTGGGCCGTCGGCGAGCCGCACCCGGTGGTGCGGCCCCTGGTCACGCGCTACATCGGGTACGCGCAGGACGACGTGACGCTGGCCGTGCACCGCGGCCTGCCGTCCCGGTACGTGACGCTCGTCATCAGCCTGGCCGCGCCCGTCCGGATGGCCGGGCACCGGCTGCAGGCCCTGGTCGGCGGGCTGCACACGAGCGCGGTGCTGATCGAGCAGGACCGCACGCAGGAGGGCCTCCAGCTCGAGCTCGACCCGCTGGGTGTGCGCACCCTGCTCGGCGTGACAGCGGCGGAGCTGAGCGGTGCCGTCGTGGACCTGGCCGAGTTCGGCCTCGGCGACCTCCCGGAGCGGCTGCGGGAGCGGCCGACGTGGCCCGAGCGGTTCGCGCTGCTCGACGACGTCCTGGCGGCGCGGGCGGTGGACCCGCGCCGGCCGCCGCCCGAGCTGGGGGCGGCGTGGCGCCGGATGCGCGGCGCCGACGGCCGGGTGCGCGTCGCGGACCTCGCCGGGGAGGTCGGCTGGAGCCGGCGGCACCTGGGCGAGCGCTTCCGGGCGGAGCTGGGGCTGGCACCGAAGCAGGCGGCGCGCGTGCTGCGGTTCGAGCGGGCCGGGCGGCTGCTGCGTGGCGGCCACTCCGACCTGGCCGCGCTCGCCGTCGAATGCGGCTTCTACGACCAGGCGCACCTGAGCAACGAGTGGCGGGCGCTGGCCGGGTGCACCCCGGGCAGGTGGATCGCCGAGGAGCTCCCGTTCCTCCAAGACGGGGAGGTCGCCGCCGGGCAAGACTGACCGGCATGACTCCCGCACCGAACGTCTGGCCGGCCCTGCGTTACGACGACGCCCCGGCCGCGGTCCGTTTCCTCGTCGACGTCCTGGGCTTCACCGAGACACTGGTGGTACCCGACGGCGACCTTGTCGCCCACGCCGAGCTGCGCTGGCCCGAGGGCGGCGCCGTGATGCTGGGCAGCGTCCGGCAACCCGACGGCGTCCACGACGCCATGAAGCCCGGCACCGGCGCGGTCTACGTCGTGTCGGACCACGTGGACGACATCCACGCGAAGGCGCAGGCCGCCGGCGCCGAGATCACCGCCGAGCTGACGGACACGGACTACGGCTCGCACACGTTCAGCCTGCGCGACCCGGAGGGCAACGCCTGGACGTTCGGCACCTACCGCGGCGCATCCTGACCGACCCGGCGGCGGCGATCGGGCGCGCCGTGACCGGCCCGGTGGCGGCGCGGCCGCCCGGGTCGACGGCGGATGGCCGACCCGGGCGCCTCGCTTCGGCCGGTTCCGCGCTCGCGGCAGGCCATGGCCGGGTCGAATCCTCGGCTCGCACCGGCAAAAGTGGCCGCTGCCGGAAGCGACAGCCTGCCCGGTGGCTCGCCACCCTCGCCGCCGAGTGTCGGCGCCGGCAATCCGCCGTGCGCCCGCGGCGGTCGGCTGAACCCGGCCGCATTCGTGACGGCCGGCTGAACCCGGCCGCGCTCGTGACGGCCGGCTGAATCCCCTGGCCGCGCTTATGGCGGCCTGGCTGAACCCGGCCGCGTCCACGGCGGCGGATCGAACCCGGCCCACCGGGCCCGATCCGCGGCGGGGCGATTGGGTCGCTTTGGCCGCGCCCGCGGCGGCCGATCGCACCCGGCCTACCGGGCCCGAGTCCGCAGCGCGGCGATCGGGCGCGGCCGCCTAGGCCGCGCCCGCACCCCCGCTGCCCTACTGGACCGGGCGTTCGAAGGTGACCAGTAGGCCTTCAACCCCGCCCGGGCCGACGCGGCCCTTGACCTCGGCCGACGTGATGGCCTTGAGCTGCCAGCCGTCGCCGGCGTGGTCGTTGAGCAGCTTCTCGAGCTTGTCCCCGGACATCTTGCCGCCCAGGAGCTTCTCGCGGACCTCGACGACCTTGTACGCGTAGCGCTGCATGTCTTCGATTCTGCCCGGTTCGCCGGACACCGGCTGTTCATCTGAGCGTGTCGAGAGGCTCGCGTTCCGTTTCGGCTGTTCATCTGGCACCCTGGACTCCGTGTTGCGGCTTGCAGGTGCACGGCTGCTCGATGATCGGGACTATCCGGCGGTCCGTGGGGCGCTCGCCGCCGACCCGGTGGGCAGCTGCATGGTCAGTGCCAGGGTGGAGGCCGCGGGCCTCGATCCCTGGCGGCTCGGTGGTGAGCTCTGGGCCGCCGACAACCGCCCGGTGCGCGCCGGGCGGCTCCAAGGGCTGTGCTTCTCCGGTCCCAACCTGATCCCCCTGCGCGGCAACGCGCCCGCGTTGCGCTCCTTCGCCGACCGCGCGCTGCGCCGGCAGCGCACGTGCTCGTCGCTGGTCGGCCCGGCCGAGCAGGTCCTCGGCCTGTGGGACGAGCTGGCCGACGAGTGGGGCCCGGCCCGCGAAGTCCGTGACGACCAGCCGCTGATGGCGCTCGACACACTGCCGCTCATCAAAGCCGACCCGGGGGTCCGCGCGGTCCGCCCGGACGAGATCGAGCGTTACCTGCCCGCGGCCGTCGCGATGTTCATCGAAGAGGTCGGCGTCGACCCGCGCAGCGGCGACGGCGGCGCCAGCTATCGCGCCCGCGTCACCGAGCTGATCGGCGCCGGGCGCGCGTTCGCCCGGTTCGAGCACGGCGAGGTCGTGTTCAAGGCCGAGATCGGCGCGATGTCGGCGTCCGTCGGCCAGATCCAGGGCGTCTGGGTGCACCCGGAACGCCGGGGTGACGGCCTGGGCACCGCGGGCACGGCCGCCGTGGTGAACCGGCTCGTCCGCGGTCTCGGCCGCACCGCGAGCCTCTACGTCAACGGCTACAACAAACCCGCCCTCGCGGCCTACCGCAAGGTCGGCTTCCAGCAGGTCGGCCAGTACGCGACGGTGCTGTTCTAGCACTCTTCCGTGGCGGCGTTTCAGCCCCGCCGCACCGCCCTGACCAGGGCATCATCCGGCCATGAGTGCACGTCGAAGCGGTGCCGTGCTCGCGGTGCTGCTGCTCGCCGCCTCGACCGCGGCCGGCTGTTCGGGCGACGGCCCCGAGGACGCCCTCTCCGCGTTCCTCGACGCCGTCGCTTCCGGGGACATCGCCGCCGCGGCGGCGGGCACCGACTCGCCGGACGCGGCGAAGACCGTGCTGACGCAGGTCCGCGGGGCCCTCGCCCCGGAGTCCCTGGACGTCGAGGACGAAGAGGTGAAGGAGCCGGCGGACGGCGACACCGTCACGGCCGGCTACCAGCTCACCTGGCACCTCCCGCACGGCCGCACCTGGACCTACCGCGCCGACGCCCAGCTGCGCGCGGCCGAGAACGGCTGGCAGGTGCACTGGCAGCCGACGGTCGTGCACCCGCAGCTCGCGGTCGGCCAGACCCTCGGCGTGCTGCCGCAGCTGCCGGAGACGGCGCCGGTGCTCGACCGCGACGGCGTGCCGCTGATGCGCCCGCAGACCGTGATCGGCGTGGTCGTCGACCCGGCGAAGACCGGCGACGCGGGTGCGGTGGCCAAGTCGCTCGCCGCCGCGCTGCACCGGTACGAGCCGTCGGTGACCGGTCGCTCGCTGCTGGACGGGATGGGCAAGACCAAGCCCGGCGCCACGTTCCCGGTGATCACCCTGCGCGCCGGCGACTACCAGCGCGTCAAGCCGGTGATCTACGACCTGCCCGGCGTCCGGTTCGCCAGCCAGGAACGGCTGCTGCCGGTGACGCGCGGGTCCGGGGCGCAGGTGCTGCCGGCCATCCGCGCGCTGGTCGAGCAGGACCTGGCCGGGGCGGCGGGCTGGCGGATCGTCACCCAGGACGTCACCGGCGGCGAGGTGTCCGAGCTGCGGGCCGAGCCGCCGAAGCCCGGGCCCGCGATCACCAGCACGCTCAGCGCGCGGATCCAGGACGCCGCCGAGAAGGCCCTCGCGCCGGCCGAGTACCCGGCCGCGCTGGTCGCGATCCAGCCGTCGAGCGGGGACATCCTGGCCGTGGCGCAGAACGAGGCGGCCGACGCCGAAGGCTCGCTGGCGCTGTCCGGGCGTTACCCGCCGGGCTCGACGTTCAAGATCATCACCGCCGCGGCCGCGCTGGCGGACGGCGACGTCGAGGCCGGCAGTCCGGTCGACTGCCCCGGCACCACGACGGTCGAGAACCGCGTCGTGCCGAACGAAGGCCGCTTCGACCTGGGCCGGGTCTCGTTGAAGACGGCGTTCGCGAAGTCCTGCAACACCACCTTCGCCCGGCTCGCGGCCGGGCTCCCGGGGTCGGCGCTGACCGACACGGCGAAGTCGTTCGGCATCGGCGCCGACTTCGTCGTCCCGGGCCTGACCACGGTCACCGGCGCGGTCCCGGCCACCGACTCCGCCGTCCAGCGCGCGGAGAACGGCTTCGGCCAGGGGACCGTGGTGACCAGCCCGTTCGGCATGGCCCTGGTCGCGGCGACCGTGCAGGCCGGGAAGGTGCCGACGCCGTCGCTGGTGAAGGGGCGCCCGGCGACCACCCAGAACGTCGGCGACGCGCCGTCGGACGACGTCCTCGACGCGCTGCGCGGGATGATGCGCGAGGTCGTCACGTCGGGGACGGCGACCGGCCTGCGGGACATCCCCGACGTCGCGGGCAAGACCGGCACCGCCCAGTTCGGCGACGGCTCCCGCTCCCACGGCTGGTTCGTCGGCTACCGCGGCGACCTGGCGTTCGCGGTGCTGCTGACCGAGGCGGGGTCCTCCAAACCGGCGGTTCAGGCGGCACACCGGTTCCTGGCGGCGATCGGCTGACGCGGCCGTCGTAAGGTGGAGGCATGTCCGTTCGTGCCCCCCTGGTTCCCGGCGTCCAGACGCCGCGCCGTGACGTCCCCGCCTCCATCGCCCGTCCCGAATACGTGGACAAGCCGGCACCGAAGCGGGACACCGGCAACGGCGTGCGCACGCCCGAGGTGATCGAGGCGATGCGGATCGCGAGCCGGATCGCGGCGCAGGCGCTGGAGGAGGGCGGCAAGGCCGTCAAGCCGGGCGCGACCACCGACGACATCGACAAGGTGGTGCACGAGTACCTGCTCGACCACCACGCCTACCCCTCGACGCTGGGCTACCGCGGCTTCCCGAAGTCGTGCTGCACCTCGCTCAACGAGGTCATCTGCCACGGCATCCCGGACTCGACGGTGCTCGAGGACGGCGACATCTGCAACATCGACGTCACCGCCTTCATCGGCGGCGTGCACGGCGACACGAACGCGACGTTCCTGGCGGGTGACGTCTCCGAGGAGGTCCGCCTGCTGGTGGAGCGCACCCGCGAGGCGACGCTGCGCTCGATCAAGGCCGTCCGCCCGGGCCGCCGCCTCAACGTGATCGGCCGGGTCATCGAGGCGTACGCCAAGCGCTTCGGCTACGGCGTGGTCCGCGACTTCACCGGTCACGGCGTCGGCCCGTCGTTCCACACCGCGCCGACCGTGCTGCACTACGAGGAGCCCACGGTGGAGACGGTGATCGAGGAGGGCATGACCTTCACGATCGAGCCGATGATCACCCTCGGCACCATCGACTACGACATCTGGGCCGACGACTGGACCGTCACCACGAAGGACCGGAAGTGGACGGCCCAGTTCGAGCACACCCTCGTGGTGACGGCCGACGGCGCCGAGATCCTGACCCTGCCGTAGCCCCTCGTGAGTGGTTAGGGCGGTTAGAACCGCCCTAACCACTCACGAGCCGTGGGGTCAGTGGCTCGTGGCCTTCTGGTAGCAGCGCACCGAAAGCGGCACGAAGACCGCCAGCAGCACCACGATCCACAGCACCGACGCCAGCACCGCGTGCTGCATCGGCCAGACGTCGTGCGGGGGCAGGGCCGGGCTCGTGTTGCCGAACAGGTCCCGCGACGCCTGCGTGATCGCCGAGATCGGGTTCCAGTCGGCGATCACCCGCAGCGGGGTGGGCAGCCGGCCGCTGTCGACGAACGTGTTGGCCAGGAACGTCAGCGGGAAGATCGCGATGCTCGAGACGTTGTTGAACACCTCGGGTTTGCGCACGGCCAGCCCGATCGTCCCCATCACCCACGACAGCGCGTAGGCGAAGGCGAGCAGCAGGAGCACGCCACCCAGCGCCTCGAAGACGCCGGTGTGGATGCGCCAGCCGACCAGCAGCCCGACCAGGCCCATGATCAGCAGGCTCGTCACGTTGAGGATCAGGTCGGCGGTGGTCCGCCCGATCAGCACCGCGGCGGGGGACATCGGCAGCGAGCGGAACCGGTCGATGATGCCCTTCTGCAGGTCGTCGGTCAGGCCGTAGCCGGTGACGATGCTGCCCATGGCCACCGCGAGGGTGAAGATCCCCGGCAGCATGAACTCGCGGTAGGACAGGCCGGGGATGTCGATCACGCTGCCGAACACGTAACCGAAGAGCAGCACGAACATCACCGGCAGGAACACGATGGACCCGAGCAGGTCCAGCGACCGGACGATCTTGATCGAGTTCCGCTTGGCGACGGTGACGCCGTCGGTCACGGCCAGTTGCACCGCGTTCATCACACGGCCTCCTTCGCGGGTTCGGCGGTCTCGGCCACGTCGTGACCGGTGAGGGTGAGGAAAACGTCGTCGAGGGTGGGACGCCGGAGGCCGACGTCGCGGACGTCGACGCCGTCGGCGGAGAGCAGGGCCAGCGCTTCGGTAAGCGCTTTCGCGCCGTGGGTCACGGGCACGGTGAGCCGGAACCCGTCGGCCTGCGGCTCGCCGCCGCCCAGCCCGGCCAGCGTCGCCCGTGCGCGGGCGACTTCGTCGTGGGTGCCGACGGTCAGCTCGATCCGCTCGCCGCCGACGAGGTCCTTGAGCTCGTCGGAGGTGCCGCGGGCGATCACGCGGCCGTGGTCGACGACGGCGATGCTGTCGGCGAGCCGGTCGGCCTCCTCGAGGTACTGCGTGGTGAGCAGCAGCGTCGTGCCGCCAGAGACCAGCTCGGTGATGACGTCCCACAGGTCCGTGCGGGCCCGCGGGTCGAGCCCGGTCGTGGGCTCGTCGAGGAACAGCACCGGCGGGTTGGCCACGAGCGCGCCGGCCAGGTCGAGCCGGCGCCGCATGCCGCCCGAGTAGCCCTTCACCGGGCGGTCGGCGGCGGCTTCGAGGTCGAACCGGGCCAGCAGCTCCCGGCCGCGGGCCTTCGCGCGCTTGGTGCCGAGGTGGTAGAGCCGCCCGACCATCTCGAGGTTCTCGGCCCCGGTCAGCTCCAGGTCGACGGCGGCGTACTGCCCGGACGCGCCGATGTGCGACCGCAGCGCGTGCGCGTCCCGCACGACGTCGAACCCGGCGACCGTGGCGTGGCCGGCGTCCGGCTTCTGCAGCGTCGTGAGGATCTGGACGGTGGTGGTCTTCCCGGCGCCGTTCGGCCCCAGCACCCCGAGCACGGTGCCTTCCGGCACCCGCAGCGACATGCCGTCGAGCGCGGTCACGCCGCCGTACTTCTTGACGAGTCCTTCGGCCACGATGGCGTCTGGCATCGGATTCCCCTTCTGTGTCAGCGAAAGTTCAGGCGCGCCGGATGACGATGTCGCCGGTGTAGCTGCGGGCCTTGATCTGGACCGTCTCGGCGGTCCCGCTGGGCCCGTCGGACGCGGCGAGCGAGTTGCGCACGGCCCCGGTCAGGGAGCTGAGCTCGAGCCACGCGGCGCTGCCCTCGCGGATGCCGACCTCGATCTCGCCGACCGCGGTGTCGAGCACGACGGCGTCGCGGATGACCTCGCCGATCCGGACGTCGCCGGCCGCGGTCTTCGCGTGCACCCCGGCGTGGGCGAGGTCGACGAGGATGTCGCCGTTGGCGGTGGAGACCCGCAGGCCGCCGGTGACCTCGCCGACGCGGGTCTCGCCGTTGGAGTTCTTCAGCTCGGCGGTGCCGTCGATCTCGCGGATCCGCAGCTCGCCGGTGCCGGTGCCGAGCTCGGCGTGCCCGGTGGCGCGGCCGACGAAGATGTCGCCGGTCGCCGTGTTCGCCTCGATCCGGGAGGCCTCGTCGACGTGGATGTTGCCCACGGACGTCTTGACGCGGCTGTCGCCGACGCGGCCGGACACGTGGTAGTCGCCCATGGCGGAGACCGCCCGGACCCGGGAGCCGGCCGGCAGCTCGACCGTGACGTGCAGCGCGCCGCCCTTGCCGAACAGCTTGGTGGTGTACTTCGGGCCCTTGACCAGCAGCACGCCGTCGGTGAACTCGACGCGGGTGCGGCCGGCGGCCTTGATGTCGTCGTTGTCGGACGGGTCGGCCGGCTCGACCTCGACGGTGGTCTCGGTGCGCTCGCCGGCGACGATCCGGACGTCGGCGACGCTGACGTCGATCGTGGCGGTGATCGGTTCGGGGGTGGCGAAAACAGGCATGGCTGTGCCCTCCTAGGCGGTTCGGGTGGCGTCTCCGCAGGTCGGAGCCGTGAAGGAAGAAGAAGGGTTACTGAACCCAGCCGGTGTACTTGTCGCCGTAGACCGACCGCTGCCGGGGCTGGGCGCTCCCGGAACCGAGCGCGGCGTTCGCGGCCCGGACCAGCCAGGCGTTGGTGGAGAGCCGGTCCCGGTTCGCCGCCTCCTCGACGCGCTGCTTGAGCTGCTCGGGCAGGCGCAGGTTGATCCGGGAGACGGTGCCGTCGTCCGGCTCGGACGGCGGCGGCGGGGTCTGCTGGGGCGCCGGCTCGGGTGCGGTGGGCAGCGAGACGGCGAATTCGGCGTCCCGGCGGCGAAGGCGGACTTCGACCGAGCCGGGTGCGAGGTCGCGGGTGATCTCGTCGGCCGCGGCCGACAGGGCGTCGAGCAGGGTCAGCCGGATCGCCGACTCGAGCGGCGCGGTGAGCCGCTCGGCGAGGGCGACGGCTTCCTCGCCCGCCGACTCGGCGGCGACCGCGAGCTCCCGCCGGAGTTCGTCTACGAAGGGCGTCAGGTCCATGGCACAACTATGGCGCCATCGTGGCACCACGACAACCCTGAATTGGCACCCTTAGGGGTCAGAAGTGGTGCCAAAGGTGTAAAAGTCCAGCTCAGGCCGGTTCGATGCGCTCCAGCAGCTCGTCCAGGAAGCCGCAGGCTTCGGCGGCAGCACGGTCCGCGTCGCGCTCGGCGATGGCGTCCGCGAGGCCCTCGTGGCCGATCTCGGGCATGTGTCCGGCGCCCGGCGTGATGCCGGCCGTCGCCGCGACGCTCGCCGTGATGACCTCGGTCAGCCCGCGGTACAGCTCGGTGAGCAGCCGGTTGTGGCCGCTGCGGACGACCGCGCAGTGGAACTCGGCGTCGGTGCGCACGAAGTCCGGCCAGCGACCTTCGCTCAGCTCGACCTCGCGGCGGGCCAGCAGCGCGCGCAGCTCCGCGACGTCCTCGTCGGTCCGCTCGGCCGCGGCGAGCCGGGCGCCCTCGACCTCGAGGGTGCGCCGGACCTGCAGCACCTCGCGCAGCTCGTCGCCGCACAGCCGGCGGATCGCGCCGGAGACCTCGCTGGTCGCGCGCACGTAGGTGCCGTCGCCTTGGCGGACCTCGAAGATGCCGGTGTGCGCGAGGGCGCGCACGGCCTCGCGGATGGTGTTGCGGCCGACGCCGAGCTGGTCGCCCAGCTCGACCTCGGTGGGGATGCGCTCGCCGATCGGCCATTCGCCCTGCGTGACAGCGGTCCGCAGCTGCTCGATGACCTGGTCGACCAAGCCTGTCCGCCGGGTGGTGGCCAGAGGCACAGGAATTATCCCTTCATCCAATCATCCTACGTATGCGATAGTAGCTCGTATGCCCGTCGAATCCCGTGAATCAGCACTCGAACCCGAGCTGGACGGCGCGATCGAGACGCGCACGCCCGGCGTGGTCGCCGGCGGCGCGCTGCTCGCGGTCGCCGTGGTGCTCACGGCGCTCAACCTGCGTCCGGCCATCACCGGGGTCGGCCCGATGCTCGCCGAAATGCGCGCCGGCCTGGGCGCGTCCGTGCTCTGGGCGGGCGTGCTGACGACGTTGCCGACCCTCTGCTTCGCCGGCGCCGGGCTCGCCGCGCCGCTGCTGGCCCGTCGCGCCGGGATCGGCGCCGCCATCGCGGTCGCGCTGACCGCGATCGCCGCCGGGCTCGTGCTGCGCGTGCTCGACGGCCCGTACGTCGTGCTCGGCGGGACGCTCGTCGCGACCGCCGGGATCGCCCTGATCAACGTGCTCATCCCGGTGGTCATCAAGGGCTCCTTCCCGGCTCGGATCGGCCTGATGACCGGCGTCTACACCGCCGCTCTGCAGGGCGGCGGCGCGCTCGGGTCGGCCGTGACCCCGCAGCTGGGCGACGCCTTCGGCGGCTGGCGCCCGGCGCTGGGCAGCTGGGCGGTGGTGGCCGTCGTCGCGCTCGCCGCGTGGATTCTCGCAGCCCGCGGCACCGGCCGGGCACCGCGTCACGCCGACGCCGCCGAGGGCGGCCGCTCGCTGCTGCGCAACCGGCTGGCCTGGATCGTCACGGCCTTCTTCGGCCTGCAGGCCTTCTACGCCTACGCGGCGATGGGCTGGTTCCCGCAGGTGCTGATGGACGCCGGTGTCTCGCGCGACCACGCGGGCCTGTTGTTCGGCCTGGTTTCGCTGATCGCCGTGCCGATCAGCCTGGTCGTGGCGCCGATGGCGGCCCGGCAGCGCGGCCAGGGCGCGTGGATCGTGACGTTCGGCGTGTTCGGCCTGGCCGGGACGGCCGGGCTGATGCTCGCCCCGGCGTGGTCGCCGCTGCTGTGGAGCGTGCTGATCGGCCTCGGGATGAGCGTCTTCTCGCTGGCCCTGACCGTGATCGCGTTGCGCGCGAAGACCGGCGGCGACACCGCCCGGCTGTCCGGGATGGCCCAGGGCTTCGGCTACCTGTTCGCCGCGCTCGGGCCGTTCCTGTTCGGCCTGCTGCACGACCTCGCGGGCGGCTGGACCGCGCCGCTGGCGATGCTGCTGGGCCTGCTCGTGGTGCAGATGGGGTTCGGCGCTCTCGCGGGACGCCACCGGTTCGTCTGATTCTTAACAGTTAATACCGTTCTCGGCCGTTCGGCGGCTTAAGATCGTTCGATGGCGGTTCCGTCGCCGGCCCTCGGGACGTTGCTGCGCACCGGCCCGTTCGACGCGGCCCTGCGCGCGGCGATCCGCGCCCGCGGCCTGAGCCTCGACCGCCTGCGTGAACACCTGCACGCCCGCGGCGTCTCGGTCACGACGGCGACGTTGAGCTACTGGCAGTCCGGGCGCAGCCGCCCGCAGCGGCGGGACTCGGTGCGCGGGGTGCGGCAGCTCGAAGTCGTCCTCGACGTGCCGCCGGGGTCGCTCGTCGCGCTGCTCGGCTCGCCGCGGTCACGCCGGTCCACGGCCGCGGAGATGGGCCGGTTCTGGCCGGACGGCGGGCGCATCGACGCCGCGGTGTCCGATGTGGACACCCGCTGGGACGAGCGGCTGACCCGGATCAGCCAGCACGACGTCGTGACGGTCGGCCCGGATCGCGAGGAGCTGGAGTTCCATTCGCGGCAGGTGCTGCGGGCCGAGGCGGACGGCCCGGACCGCTGGGTGGTCATCCTGCACCTCGACGAGCACGACCGGCCGCTGCCGGAAGTGCGGTCCCTGCGCGGCTGCCAGGCCGGGCGCAGCGTGCACAAGCCGGAGGACGGCCTGCTCGTCGTCGAACTGCTCTTCGGCCGGCCGCTCGTCCGCGGCGAAACGGTGATCACCGAGCACACGCTCGTGAATCGCGCGCCGCATCCACTGGCGACGAACTACGAACGCAAGTTCCGGCTGCCGGTCCGCGAATACGTGCTCGAAATCCGCTTCGACCCGGCGGCGGTACCCGCGGTGTGCCGCCGGTTCGTGGAACACGACGGCCAGCCGGCCGAATACACCGACGTCGTCCCGGAATCCGGTGCGGTGCACGGGGTCGCGCTGAACTTCGGCCCCGGCCGTTACGGTTTCGATTGGGAATGGGACGCCAGTTAACTGTTAAGGCCCTGCGGATCTTCAATTCGGTGTTCTCCGGGAACTACCGTCGGCGAACCGAATCCCGATCCGAGGAGAACCTCATGCGCAGACTGATTTCCGTCGCGGGTGTCGCCGCGCTCGCCGCATTGGGACTGGGCTTCCAGCCCGCTCAAGCCGCGCCACCGGCACCGCCGGCCCATCCGCAGGCCGAGGTCGACGGCGTCGCGGCCGCGTTCGGGCTGTCCGCGGACCAGGCCCGGACCCGCCTCGCCGCCCAGGACGACGCCCACCGCCTGGCCGCCGCGCTGCCGGCCGCCGTCCGGCAGCAGTCGGCGGGGGAGTGGTTCGACGCGGCGGCCGGGAAGCTGACCGTCGCCGTCACGACGCCGGCCGCCGCGGACCAGGTCCGCGCCACCGGGGCCGCGGCGCAGGTCGTGGCCCGCAGCCAGGCCGAACTGGACCGCACCGACGCGGCCGTCCGCGCGCTGGTCGGCAAGGGCGTGCCCGGCGTCTACGGCTGGGGCGTCGACGTCCGGAACAACGAGGTCGGCGTCTCCGTCGACCGCACGAAGAAGACGGCCGTGACGGAGAGTTTCCTGTCCAGCGTCAAGGAAATCGGCGTCCGGATCACCGAGACGACGACGTCGCCGAAGCAGCAGTCGGGCACGATCCAGACCGGCAACCCGTGGTGGCCGGGCAGCGAATCGAACTGCTCGGTCGGCTTCCCGGTCACGGATTCCAGCGGTGCCAAGCACTTCCTGACCGCCGGGCACTGCACGAACGACAGCAACCAGGCCGCGTACGGCGCTTCGGGCCAGCAGAACAAGGTCGGCACGTCGAACGTCGGCGGCACGCACAGCGTCAACGGCCAGGAAGGCGACATGGGCCTCGTCGCGGTGACGGAGGCGGGCTGGAACCTCTCGGCGTCGGTCAACACCTGGGGCCAGCCGGCGGTGACGCTCTCCGGCGCGGCCGAGGCCATGGTCGGCGACAGCGTCTGCCACTCCGGCAACACTTCGCACTGGCAGTGCGGCGAAGTGAAGTACACGCACAAGTCCGCCGACTACGGCAACGGCCTCATCATCGGCGACCTGACCTGGACGACGGCGTGTTCGCTCGGCGGCGACTCCGGCGGCGGCTGGCTGCTCGGCAGCAAGGCCACCGGCCTGCACGACGGCGGCCCGTCGCAGTGCGTCCAGAACCCGAGTGACGGCGACATGTCGCTGTTCCAGCCGGTGATCGAGGCGCTGAACAAGTGGCAGCTCTCGCTGGTCACCAGCGGCGGCACCGGCGACACGACGGCGCCGAGCGCGCCGGGCAACCCGCGGTCCACCGGCACGACGTCGAGCAGCGTCTCGCTCGCCTGGGACGCGTCGACGGACAACACCGGCGTCACCGGCTACGACGTCTACAACGGTTCCGCGCTCGCCACGAGCGTCGCCGGCACCAGCGCCACGGTCTCCGGGCTCAACCCGGACACGGCGTACTCCTTCACGGTCAAGGCGAAGGACGCCGCCGGGAACGCGTCCGCGGCCAGCGCGGCCGTCAGCGCGCGGACCCAAGCGGGTGGCGGCGGCTCCCGCACGCTGACCAACGACACCGACTACGCGATCCGTGACTACCAGCAGGTGCTCAGCCCGATCAGCTCGACGCTGACCGGCAGCGCGGCCGCCTCGATCGGCGTCTCGCTGACCATCCGCCACACGTGCGCCGAAGACCTCGGCATCACACTGCTGGACCCGAAGGGCAAGGCGTACGCGCTCAAGTACAGCGGCGGCAGCACCTGCACGCCGTGGAGCGGCGCCCGGACGTTCACCGTCCCGGCGACGGCGTCGTCCCCGGCGGCCGGCAAGTGGCAGCTACGCGTGACCGACTACGGCCCCGGCGACACCGGGACCCTCGACGCCTGGTCGATCACGCTCTAGGGGCTCCCGCGGGCCGGGCGGTCACCCCGCCCGGCCCGTGGTGACTCAGTCCAGGGGCAGGTTGAGCAGGGCGTTCTCGATCAGCTCCGGCATGGCCGGGTGGATCCAGTACTGCCCGCGCGCCATCGCGTGCGCGTCCAGGCCGAAGCTCATCGCCTGGATCAGCGGCTGGATGACGCTCGACGCCTGCGGCCCGATGATGTGCGCGCCGAGCAGCTGCCCGGTGGCGGGGTCGGCGAGCAGCTTCGCGAAGCCGGTGGTGTCCTCCATGGCCCAGCCGTAAGCGATCCCCGCGTAGTCCTGCTTCGAGACCACGTAGGACACGCCCTGCTCGCGCGCCTTCTGCTCGGTGAGCCCGACGGACGCGATCTGCGGGTGGGTGAACACGGCGTGCGGCACGAACCGGTGGTCGGCCTCGATCCGCTCGTCCGGGTGCAGCAGGTTGTGCTGCACCACCCGGGCTTCGTGGTTCGCCACGTGCTTCAGCTCGTGCGGCGAGGAGAGGTCGCCGAGCGCGTAGATGCCCTCGACGGCGGTCTCCTGGTAGTCGTCGACCACGACGTGCCCACTGTCCATTGTGGTCACGCCGGTGGCGGCGACGTCGAGCAGGTCGGAGTTCGGCTTGCGGCCGGTCGCGACGAGCAGCAGGTCGGCCTCGACGGTCTCGGCGCCCTGCGGCCCTTCGAGGTCCAGCGCGACGCCGTCGGCCGTCTTGCGCGCCCGCACGGTCTTGCGCTCCAGCCGGACGTCGAAGCGTTCCGACGCCAGCTCGGTGAAGCGGGCGCTGACGTCCTCGTCCTCCGAGCGCAGCAGCCGTGCGGACCGGTTGACCAGCGTGACCCGCACGCCGAACGACGCGAAGACGTGCGCGAACTCGGCCGCGATGTACCCGCCGCCGAGGATGACGATGCGCTCGGGCAGCTCGTCGAGCCGCATCACCGTGTCGGAGGTGTAGTAGCCGGTGTCCTCGATGCCGGGGATGTCCGGGATCACCGGACGGCCACCCGCCGCAAGCACGAACCGGTCGGCGGTCAGCACCTCGTCCTGGCGCCCGTCGGGGAACGTGACGCGCAGTTCCTTGGTCCCGGTGAAGCGCCCGGTGCCCTCGTAGACGTCGACGTTCTTGTTGTCCTCGTGGCTGCGGCGGTACTCCGCGCCGCCGGCGGCGATCGGGTCGATGCGGCCGAAGACGCGGTCGCGGATGTCGCGCCAGCGCACGCCCTTCAGCTCTTCGTCGACGCCGTACTTCGCGCTCTCGGCCGGCGTGTAGGCGACGTCGGCGGCGTAGACGAACATCTTCGTCGGGATGCAACCGACGTTCAGGCAGGTCCCGCCGAAGGTGCCCTTCTCCACGATGGCCGTCTTCTTGCCGGCAAAACCGGGGCCGAGGATCGAGTTCCCCGATCCCGTCCCGACGATCACCAGGTCGTAGTGGGGCACTTCATCCTCCGCGGGCTCGTTCCGGTCGGTTCACCCTAGCCAACCTGCCGCGTGGAGCAGGTGTTCCCGCGTGTGCTTAACGTCGTATTACGTACTCAGTGCCCATTGGCCGTGAAGTGCATCCGGTCCTTCGGGCTGGTCCACGCCCCGCCCCAGCTCCAGCCGATCGCCGCGAACGCGCGGACGGTGGCGTCGCCGGCCAGGACCATTCCGGGGCGTTTCCGCGAGCGGTCGACGTAGGCCGAGGCCAGCTCGGGCAGCACCAGGTCGCCCTGGGTGTAGGGGTTGCAGAACGGGTTGACGTCCACCGCCAGCCCGTAGGCGTGCGCTGACCAGGTCGTCTGGCCGCGCGCCGGGCGGCAGACGAACGCGCTGGTCGAGTTGCCGTCGCCGGTGGGCGCCAAGGTCAGCTCGGCCGGGCTGGTCACGCGCATTTCCTCCAGGGGGAAGTGCGCGGCGAAGAGCTTCCCGAACGCCGTCGTGATCCCGGCGGCGCCCGAGGCGTTCACGAGCATCTCGCCGGTGTGCGCGCGGCCGTCGAACCCCCAGAACGCCATCGTGAGGTAGCGCAGGTCGGTGGCCTTGACCGGGCAGGCGGCCTGCCAGGTACTGCGCGCGAGGACGGCGGCGGGCACCACGCTGATCGTCGAGGCGTAGACGCTCCCGGCCGGCGGGGGAAGAACGTCTTTTGTCGGAAGTGCCCGATTCACCAGTTCGGGTGGCGTCGGTTCGATCTCGCCGAAGCCGTCGGAACGCAGGGGGAGCGGGTGGGCACCCACCTGCCAGGTGACAACGGGCGCGCTCGACGTCTTCGGCGGCGCCGGTTTCACCGGGGAGGGGGGTTTGGACACGGTCGTCGTGACCGGCGTCGCGGCGACCGGCTGGGGCGCCGAGGGGACCTCCGACGTGCAGGCGGCCAGCGTGACGGCCATGACCGTCCCGAGCGCCGCCGTCGCTGTCCGTCGCATTCCGCAAGCTTGACATAAACGGTCGGTGAGCGCGGAGTCCACCCGTTTCAGTGACACCGCTTCGGGCTCACTCCGATTAGGGTATTCAGGGCCACCTGTTCACGCTGTGGAGTCGCGTGAGTGCCGTGCGCAGTACCTTTGCCTGGTGTTCGAAGAGGGGAACGACCCATGTCCGTGAAGTCCCGCCGATCCCTGCTGCTCGTGAGCGGCGCGCTCCTCGCGGTCGCGGCGGTCGCCGTCCCGGTCGTGGTGAACACGGCTTCCGCGGACCCGGCGTCCGCAAACCAGCCCCGGATCGTCGGCGGCAACAAGGCTTCGCTCGACGACCACCCGTACGCGGTGTACCTCGCCGACCCGGGCGGGAACCAGTACTGCGGCGCGGTGATCGTCAGCTCCACAGCGGTCGCGACGGCGGCGCACTGCGCGAAAGCCGTGGCGAAGCAGGACGTCCGCGTGGTGGCCGGGCGCGAGGACAAGCGCACCGGTGACGGCCAGGTGCTGAGCGTGTCGAAGATCTGGATCAGCAAGGGGTACAGCGACCCGACCGCGGGCAACGACGTCGCGGTGCTGACCGTGCGCGGCCAGCTCGGCTACCGGCCCGCCAAGCTGCCCGACAGCGGCGATTCGGCGTCCTACCGCGAAGGCACGCAGGCGACGGTGCTCGGCTGGGGCCGCGTCGCCGACGGCGGCGACCGGTCCGATTACCTGCGCAGCGCCCAGGTCCCGGTGATCGGCGACAAGGACTGCAACTCCGACTACGACGTCTACGACCCGAAGACCATGGTGTGCGCGGGTTACGCCGACGGCGGCGTCGACGCGTGCCAGGGCGACTCCGGCGGCCCGCTGGTCGTCGGCGACACCCTGATCGGCCTGGTGTCCTTCGGCGACGGCTGCGGCAAGGCCGGCAAGCCGGGCGTCTACACGCGGGTTTCGGCGTACGTCAACGACATCCAGCAACAGGCCAACCCGCGCCTGCTCGGCTGAGCGTGGTAAGCAGGGGTATGCCGACCCTGCACGACGCGACCGGCCCGGAGCTGACCGCCGCCCAGCTGCACGACATCCTGCGCCTGCGGGTGGACGTCTTCGTGGTGGAGCAGAAGGCCGCGTACCCGGAACTCGACGGCCGCGACCTGCTGCCGGACACCCGCCACCTCTGGTTCTCGGACGACAACGGGGTTACGTCCTACCTGCGAGTCCTGCTGGACCCAGGCGGCATCCGCCGCATCGGCCGGGTGGTCACCGCGGCCCAGTCCCGGGGGCAAGGCCTGGCAGCCAGCCTGATGGACGCGGCCCTCACAATCCCCGCCGAGTACGTCCTGGACGCCCAGACGTACGTCCAGGGTTTCTACGCGCGCTACGGCTTCGCCGCAGAAGGCCCCGAGTACACAGACGACGACGGAATCCCCCACATCCGCATGCGCCGCCCCGCCTAACGGCGAGTCCCGCCCCCAATCACGCGAGTCACGTCCCCAGACACGCGACTCACGTCCCGAATCACGCGAGTTCCGTCTTCGCAATCACGCGAGTCGACCCTTCAATCACGCGAGTCGACCCTTCAATCACGCGTGATGCCTCTCCAATCACGCGTGATGCCCGCCGGAGCACGCGAACCGACCCTCCAGGTACGCGAGCCGACCCTCTGGGTACGCGAACCGACCGCTGCGGTACGGCTCAGTCGGTCGCACCGCGCGGCGCGGTCGCCGTGATCACCTTCACGGCACGGTCCACATCGGACTCCGTGAGGTCGGCGCGCACCGTCAGCCGCAGCCGTGAGATGCCGTCCGGTACCGAAGGCGGCCGGAAGCACCCGACGCGGATGCCCTGCTCGGCGCACGCCGCGGCCCACGCGACGGCCGTCTCCGCGGACGGCGCCTGCACCGAGATCACGGCGGCGTCCGGCACGCTCGCCTTCAGCCCCGCCGCCTTCAGCTGCATGGCGAGGTTACCGGCGTTCTCCTGGACCTTCTCCGCCAGCCCGGGCTCTTCTTTCAGCGCGTGCAACGCGGCGAGCGCGGCGGCGGCGCTGGCCGGCGCGAGCGCGGTGTCGAAGATGAAACTGCGCGCGGTGTCGATGAGGTGCTTGATCACGCGACGCGGCCCGAGCACGGCCCCGCCTTGCGCGCCGAGGGCCTTCGAGAGCGTCAACGTCGTGACGACGTCGGGGGCGCCCGCGAGCCCGGCGGCGTGGACCGCGCCGCGCCCGCCTTCACCCAGGACGCCGAAGCCGTGTGCGTCGTCGACCAGCAGGCCGGCGCTGTGTTCGCGGCAGATCCCGGCCAGCTCGTCGAGCGGGGCGAGGTCACCGTCCACCGAGAACACCGAGTCGGTCACCACCAGCGCCCGCGGCTTGCGCCGGGTCGCCAGCGCGTTCTTGATCGCGGACGGCGACGCGTGCGCGACGGCGGCGATGTCCGCCCGCGACAGCCGGCAGCCCTCGATGAGCGACGCGTGGATGTACTTGTCGGTGACGATCGCGGCTTCGCTGCCGGACAACGCCGTCACCGCGCCGAGGTTGGCCGTGAAGCCCGACGAGAACACGAGCGCGGCCTGCACGCCGCAGAACCGGGCGAGCTCCATCTCCAGCTCGGTGTGCAGCTCGGTCGAGCCGGTCACCAGCCGTGAGCCGGTCGAGCCTGCGCCCCACCGCAGCGCGGCGGCCGCGGCGGCCCCGGCGACGCGCTTGTCGTGCGCCAGCCCGAGGTAGTCGTTGCCGGCGAGATCCAGCTCGTCGGTCTTGGCGGGGCGTGGCCGCAACTGCCGCACCAGACCCGCGCCCGCACGCTTTTCCGCCTCGACGTCGAGCCAGTCGAAAACCTGGTCGGGCGGAAGTGTCGGCGGCGTAGTCACATCCCGCAGTCTCCCACCCGGGCCTCGCGCGGCCGTGAAGCGGGCCTGGAAACGCCGGAAGCCCCGGACCGGCGAGTGCCGGCCCGGGGCTTCCGGGAGAAATCAGCTGTCGTAGCCGCGACGCGGGCCACGGCTCGGCCGGCCGTAGCCGCCACCGCCGCCCGAGCGCGGCTGACGGCCGCGGCCGCTGAAGCCGCCGGAACGGCCTTCGTGCGAGCCCTGGCTGTAGCCGCCACGGTCGCCACCGCGGTCACGGTCGCCGGCGTAGCCGCCACCGCTGCCCGCGTGGCTGCTGCTGCTGCCGCCGCCACTGCCGCCGCGGTAACCGCCACGGCTCGAACCGCCGAAGCTGCCGCGGTCGCCGCGGAAGCCACCGCCGCCGCCACCGCGACGCGGGCTCTCACGCCGACGCTCGATGACCGGCTCGCCGCTGGGCTCGCGGGCACCGGTGATGCGGGTCAGCGCGTCGTCACCCGGACGGACCATCGTGGACTCGGCGCGGACGCCGGCCCGGTCGGTCATCCGCTTGACCATGCGGCGCTGGTCGTTGGTGACCACCGTGACGACGACCCCGGACGCCCCGGCGCGCGCCGTGCGGCCCGCGCGGTGGAGGTAGTCCTTGTGGTCGGCCGCCGGGTCGACGTGCAGCACCAGCGAGATGTCGTCGACGTGGATGCCGCGCGCGGCGACGTCCGTGGCGACCAGCACCGGGGTGTGGCCTTCCTTGAAGTCCGCGAGCACCCGGTTGCGCTGACCCTGGGTCTTGCCACCGTGCAGCGCCGCCGCGTTGACACCCTGCTCACGCAGGCGCTCGGCGAGGCGGTCCACGTGGTGCTTGGTGCGCACGAACATGATCGTGCGGCCCTCACGGGCACCGATGTGGGTGATGACGTCCTGCTTGTCCTGGTGCGAGACCTGCAGCACGTGGTGGTCCATGGTGGTGACGCTCGCGGTCGACGGCGCGACCGAGTGCGTGACCGGGTCGCTCAGGTACTGCCGCACGAGGCGGTTGACGTCACCGTCGAGCGTCGCCGAGAACAGCAGCCGCTGCCCACCCGGCGGGGTGAGGTCCATGATCTCGCGGACCTGCGGCATGAAGCCCATGTCGGCCATCTGGTCGGCCTCGTCGAGGGCGATGAAGTTGCAGTCGCCCAGGTGCGCGGTGCCCTGCCGGACGTGGTCCGACAGCCGCCCCGGGGTGGCGATCAGCAGGTCGACGCCACGGGCGAGCGCGTCGGCCTGACGGGCGAAGGCCATGCCGCCGACGGCGGTGCGGCACCACAGGCCGAGGGACTTGGCCAGCGGGGTCAGCGAGTCGGCCACCTGCATGGCCAGCTCGCGGGTCGGCACCAGGATCAGCGCGCGGGGGCGCTTCGGGCGGGCCTTGCCGTCGGCGAGCCGGGCCAGCATGGCCAGGCCGAAGGCGAGGGTCTTGCCGGAACCGGTCTGGGCGCGGCCCAGCACGTCGCGGCCGGCCAGGGCGTCCGGGATGGTCGCGGACTGGATCGGGAACGGGCTGTTGATGCCGGCCTCGGCCAGCGCGCGGAGCAGCGGCTCCGGCAGGCCCAGCTCGGCGAAAGTCCTGGTCTCCACGGTCTCGACTGCGTCATCACGCAGCGTGTCCCCACCGGCGGGGCGCTGACGCGGCCGGCGGTCGGGACGGTCCGCGTGCGCGGACGTCGAGGTGGTACCAGAGTTGAACGTGACTGTCACAAATGCCTCTCGGACATGGTTCGTCACAAGGAGGCCCGGGCTCCCCGCGCGCAGGCAGGGCAAGATGGTGTGCGGTGGGCGTTCACAGGGACGGACCCCGGCGCACTGTGTCTTGTCGCTTTACGACACTGCGAGCCGCTTTGGGATTACGGATCACCGCGAGCCATTCGGTGGCTCTGGAGGCGACGGACACCAACTCATCCACGCCGCCGGTTGCGGTCTGTGCTTACTGTACCCGAGGTGGGGTCGGGACTACTCGTTGAGGTCACCTGTTGTGGGCGGCGTCGCAGACGTGTTCCACACCACATCCGCGACGCCGCCCCGCGATCACCCGATCCCGGCGTCGGACACGAGTTCCGCCAGCAGCTCATCGGGCCTGGTGACGTGCTCGCCGAGGCCCCGTGAGTGGAACCAGCCGGCCAGGTTGCGCACGTCACGCGCCAGGAAGTCGACCCCGCCCGGGTTGGCGACGACGTCGACGACCTGGGGCAGGTCGATCACCACCAGCCGCCCCCGGTGCACGAGCAGGTTGTACGCCGAGAGGTCACCGTGCGCGAGCCCTTCGGACGCGAGCAGCTCCAGTGCCGCGGTGGCCTGGAACCACAGGTCCTTCAGTTCGTCCGGTTCCGGACGGACCTGGGCCAGTCGGGGAGCCGCGGTCCCGTCGTCCTCGCCCAGGAACTCGAGCAGCAGTTCGGTGCCGTTGCGCTGGACGGGATACGGCACCGGCGCCCCGATCGTCCACAAGCGACCCAGCGCGGCGAACTCCGCGACGGCCCACTGTTCGGCGATCAGGTTGCGGCCGAACGCGGTGCGCTGGGCCATGGCCCGGGTCTCGCGGGAGCGGCGCATCCGCCGCCCTTCGAGGTAGCCCGCGTCACGGTGGAACAGCTTGTGCTCGTCACTGCGGTACCGCTTCGCGGCGAGCAGCCCGCCGGGAGTGCCGGGCAGCCCGCGCCGCAGCAGGTGGACGTCGGCCTCCTTGCCGGTCTTGAGGACGCCGAGGTCGGTGTCGACCGCGGCGAGCTCGGTGACGACCCAGTCCGGCCGGGGCAGCGGGCCGTGCTCGGCGTCGTCCCAAGTCGACCAGCGATCGGCGCCGTCGGGCAGCTGGTTTTCGGTGTAGGCGTCGTCCCGCAGTTTCGCGAGCCGGACGCGTTCGCCTTCGGTCAGCCGCCCGCGCCGGGTGGGCTCGGGCTCGTCGTCGAACCGAGCACGCCGGGAGACCCGCTGGTCCGTTTCGTCCCCGACCCGCGCTCGGCGGCGTGAGGGTTGTGGGTCGTCTTCGTCGTCGAGTTGCCTGCGGCGGTGCGAGGGCTGCTGCTCGGGCTCGTCGCTGAACGGCGTGTGACGGTGCGAGGGCCGTAGGTCGTCTTCGTCCTCGAACGGCGTGTAGCCGTCCGAGGGCTGTGGGTCGTCATCGTCGCTGACCTGTCCGTGGCGGCGAGACAATCGTTGGTCGTCTTCGTCGTCGCCGAAGTGCTCGCCGCGAAGCGAGCGGCGCCGGTCGTCTTCGTCGTCGAACCGCGTGTGGCGGTCCGAGGATTGCCAGTCGGGCTCCTCGTCGAGCCGCGAGGGCAGTTGGTCGTCTTCGTCGGCGAACCGCGAGAGGAGCGGGGTGTGGTGGTGGTCGTCGTCGCCGAACCGCTCGCGGCGGCGCGGAGGTCGTTCGTCGAATCGGTCGTGATCTTCGAAGTCGTGCAAGCGCACTGGTGGGTTCTCCTGGTTCAGGGATGCCCCACCGGGCGCGTGATCAGCCTCGGGGGGCGGGTGGGCTTGGGCGCAGACGGGCCCGCACAGTCATCACCACAGGCACCTCCCCGCTCGCTCACACCCCGGCTCCCTGCCGGACGTCTCCCAGCTTGCCCGGCCGCCCCGGCGCCGCGCAACCGAATTGCGCGAACGGTCCGTTCGTGCCCTTTCCTTGAATTCCGGCCGCCGCGGTGGTCACGATGATCAGGCAGGCCGAACGAGGAGGAGCGGGATGGATGCGTACGACGTCGTGGTCGTCGGTGGCGGGCACAACGGGCTGGTCGCGGCGGCCTACCTGGCGCGGGCCGGCCGGTCGGTCCTCGTGCTGGAGCGGCGCGGCGAGACCGGTGGCGCCGCGGTGTCGTTCCGCGCGTTCGACGGCGTCGACGTCCGGTTGTCGCGCTACTCGTACCTGGTCAGCCTGCTGCCCAGGAAGATCATCTCGGACCTCGGCCTGGACGTCGCGCTGCGGCGGCGCCGGATGTCGTCGTACACGCCCTCCGGCGACTCGGGTCTCCTTGTCGACACGGGCGACGACGGCCGGACCGCCGAGTCGTTCCGGGCGCTCACCGGCTCCGCCGCGGACTTCGCGGCGTGGCGCCGGTTCTACGAGCTGACCGGGCAAGTTGCCGAACGCACCTTCGGCACGCTGACCGAGCCACTTCTGTCCGAAGTGGACTTCCGGGCCCGGGTCGGTGACGCCGAAGCGTGGTCGATGCTGTTCGAGCGGCCGATCGGCGAGGCGCTCACCTCGTGGTTCGGTGACGACACGGTGCGCGGCGTGGTGCTGACCGACGCGCTGATCGGCACGTTCGCTGCCGCCGATGCCGAGGACCTCCGGCAGAACCGCTGCCTGCTCTACCACGTGATCGGCAACGGGACGGGCGACTGGGACGTGCCGGTCGGCGGCATGGGCGCGGTCACCGGCTCGCTGGCCGCGGTGGCTTCCGCGGCGGGCGCGAAGCTCGTCACCGGTGCCGAGGTGCTGGCGATCGACCCCGGCGGCGAGGTGCGCTACCGGCACGCCGACGCCGAGCACGTCGTGCGCGGCGGGCACGTCCTGGCGAACGTCGCGCCGCCCACCCTGGCGCGGTTGCTGGGGGAGGAGAGCGCCGACCGGCCGGAGGGGGCGCAGCTGAAGGTGAACATGGTGCTGTCCCGGCTGCCGGAGCTGCGGGACCCGGGCGTCGACCCGGCCGAGGCGTTCGGCGGCACGTTCCACGTCAACGAGACCTTCACCCAGCTGGAAACGGCGTATCGCGAGGCGGCGGCGGGGAAGATCCCCACGCTGCCGCCGTGCGAGATCTACTGCCACTCGCTGACCGACCCGTCGATCCTGGGTCCGGCCGAGCGGGCGGCCGGCGTCCAGACGTTGACGTTGTTCGGCCTGCACATGCCCGCGCGGCTGTTCGAGGGACGCAACGACGAAGCGCGCGAAGAGGCGTTGCGCGCGACGATGGCGTCGCTGAACACCGTGCTCGCCGAGCCGATCGAGGACTGCCTGCTGACCGGGCCGGACGGGAAACCGTGCGTGGAGGCGAAAACGCCGCTGGACCTGGAGGCCGAGCTCGGGCTGCCGGCCGGGCACATCTTCCACCGGGACCTGGCGTGGCCGTTCGCGGCGGACTCGGCGCAGGCCGGCCGCTGGGGCGTCGAGACGCCGCACGAGCGCGTGCTCTTGTGCGGCGCGGGAGCGGTGCGAGGAGGTGGTGTCAGCGGCATCCCCGGCCACAATGCGGCGATGGCCGTGCTGGGAAAGGGTTCCTGACCCGCGACCCGCACCGACGGTTGGTTCGCGCTAGACCACCGGCGGGCGGCGCACGTCGTAGAGGTCCCAGTCCAGCTGCCAGAACGCGTCGATGCCGTGCTCGCGGATGTACTCCCGCTCGATGTCGTGCACCGGGAAGCAACCGGCGATGCTGATGGGCGCGCCACCGCAGTCGAGCAGGGTGTACTGGTCCGCGTCGAGGCCTGCGGGCGCCGAGACGGCGAACGCGGTCATGTCGGACTCCGGCGCGATCGGCTCGCCGAAGTCGATGGTGTCGCCGTAGACGAACGGGCAGGTGCCGCGCAGGTGTTCGGCCAGGTAGCCGATGGCCAGGGCCCAGACCGGGTCGTCGGAGCGGACGCTGATCCACAGCTCCGGCTTCACCCCGTGCCACTCGGCGTGGTCGGCGAGGGAGAGGCCGTAGGTCGCGCCCGTCAGGTAGCGCGGCTCGGGTTCGCCGACGTAGACGAGCGAGATGACGTCGTCGAGCCCGGCATGGGTGGACGGGATCGGCTGCAGCCGGGGGTCGGTGCTCCCGGTCAGGGTGTCGAGATGGGCGACATACCGCTCGGCACGGCTCGGCATGGCGCGCAGCATACGGCGGTCCGGGTGCCCGCGCGGGGGAATCCGGGTCGCCCCGGCGCGGCATGGTCGGGCAGGGTGGGGAGCATGCGAGTGCTCGTGATCGGAAGCGGAATCGGCGGTGCCGCCACGGCCTACCACCTGGCGGGCCGGGGTGCGGAAGTGATCGTGGCGGACGCGGCCCGTCCCGGCACGGCCACCGAGGCCGGCGCCGGGATCGTCAGTCCCTGGACGTCACGCTGGGAGGACGCGGTGTACCCGCTCGCGGCGGCCGCGGGCCGGTACTACCGCGAGTTCACGGCGGAACTGGCCGAGCTGGGCGAGGAGTCGTCGTTCGAGGTCGTCGGCGGGATGATCGTCTCGGCCGAGGAGTCCGAGCTCGCCGAGGCGCGGGAGCGGCTGGCCGCGCGGGCGGCGGACGCGCCGGAGATCGGCGAGGTCCGCTCGCTCGACCCGGCCCAGGCCCGGGAGCTGTTCCCGGCGCTGGCGCCCGGGCTGAGCGCGGTGCACCTGTCCGGCGCCGGCCGTGTCGACGGGCACCAGCTGCGCCGGGCCCTGCTGGCCGCCGCCGAGCGGAAGGGCGCGAAGTTCGTCGAGGGTGAGGTCGCCTTCCGCGCCGACGGCACAGTGGCGGGTGAGGCGGGCCCGCTCGAAGCGGACAGCGTCGTGGTGGCGGCCGGCGCGTGGAGCCGCGAGCTGCTGGCGCCACTGGGCGTCGACGTGCCGGTGACGCCCCACCGCGGCCAGATCAGCCACTTCGACCTGCCCGGTACCGACACGTCGGCGTGGCCGGTGGTCCTGCCACGCACCAGCCACTACCTGCTGGCCTTCGGCGGCGGCCGGGTGGTCGCGGGCGCGACACGCGAGACGGAGTCCGGCTTCGACTACCGGGTGACCGCCGCCGGCCAGCGTGAGGTGCTGGACCACGCCCTGACGATCGCACCCGGCCTGGCAGACGCCACCCTGGCCGAGACCCGGGTGGGCTTCCGCCCGGGCACCCCGGACGGTCTCCCGGTGCTGGGCAGCATCCGCCCGGGCCTGACGATCGCGACGGGCTTCGGCGCAGGCGGCCTGACGAACGCCCCGTACGCCGGAAAGCTGGTGGCGGCGGTGGCGCTGGGCGAGGATCCGGGCTTCGACCTGAGCACGTTCGCCTTGGACCGCTTCTAGCCCTGGACTGCGTCCGCCTGCGGACTGCTTTCTCTTAAGGGCTGGTTCAGTCTGCGGACTGGCCCCAGCCCAGCCCATGCACGGCCAGATCGCGGACCGCTTGCGGTCCTGAACGCTTCGCCCGTGGGCCAGCGGTGCCCGACCGGGCGGCTCTCGACGGATCCGTTCCGGCTCGCGATCGGCCGCGCCGAGTCGCGGGTTCTGTGCGGGTCGGGACGGCCGCGCTGAGTCGCGCCCGTTCTGGTGTGGGTCGGGACGGCCGCGCTGAGTCGTGCCCGGGTTCTGGTGCGGATCGGGTCGGCGGCGCCGAGTCGCGGCCGGTTCCGGTGTGGGTCGGATGGGCGGCGCCGGGTCGAGGGCAGGTCTGGAATGAGCCAGCGGGCGTCGTGGCAGAGACACGACCGTGTTGTGCCGTGATCGGCGACGAGCGCGGCCAGGTGTCGGCGGGGAGTGTCAGCCTTCGGTGATCAGGTCCAGTGCGTGGTCGCCGGTGCGTTCCACCACCAGGCCCGCCTTGCGGATCACCTTGGCCAGCTGGTCCACAGTGGACGGTTCGGCACGGGTGACCGCCAGCACGTTGGCCAGGCGGCCCTTGTACGCCTTGTTGAAGTGGCTGACCGTTCCGCGCTCGCCGTTGGCGTTCTCGGTGACCACGCGGACCGTCACGGCGTCCGGGCGGAGGTTGGCGAACGCCGAGTACGTGCCCGACCTGAGGTCGACCACCAGGTCGTCGATGTTCTGCAACACCGGCTCTAGCACCGGCTTCCACATGGCGCGGATGGTGCCGAGCGCGGGCAGGGAGTTGCCGCCCGAGAGGCGGTACGCCGGGATCGGGTCGGTCGCCGAGACCACGCCGAACAGCGAGGACGTCACCGCCAGCCGGCGGTGGGCCTTCGCCAGCCCGGCCCTCGTGAAGCTCTTGACGTCGAGCGCGTCGTAGAGGACGCCGGTGTAGCGGCGCAGGGCCGGCATCGTCGGGGACGTCCACAGCTGCGCGTTGCGGATGACCTCGCCGGCCTGGCGCTCGGTGATGCCCAGGGCCGCGATGCTGGCCGGGACGTCGCCCGCCAGCTCGACGAGCGCGTCGGCGAGCTTCGCGCGCGTCGGGTTCAGCTCGGGGAACGACAGGGCGGCGTGGTCCAGCGGGGCGCCGCGGCCGCCGTCGGCCTTGGTCTCGGAAGGGGGGAGGAGCACCAGCACGCACTGAGCGTAAATCGGGATGCGTGGCCGGTGCCGCCCGGCCTAGCCTCGGCGCATGGACCTGACCTGGCGTCCCCTCACGCTCGACGACGACGCGGCCCTCGCCCGGCTCTACGCCGCCGCCGAGGAGGTCGACCGCACGGGTGAGCACTTCGGCACCGAAGACCTCCGCGAGGAGCTCGAAGGCCCCAACATCGACCTGGCCACGGCCAGCACCGGCGCCTGGGCGGGTGATCGGCTCGTCGGTTACGGCCTCGTCCGCCGCCGGGACGCCGCGAACCCGGTGCACATGATCCGGCTCCAGTCGGTCGTGCACCCGGACCACCGCGACGACGCCGTCGGCGCGCACCTGGCCGAGTGGTTCACCCGGACGAGTCGCGAGGTCCACGAACGCGTCTTCCCGGGCGCGCCGCTCGAACTGCACCACGGCAGCCATCAGAACGAGCGCTGGATCGCCGGGGTGCTCGCCGCGGCCGGCTACGAGCACCAGCGGACGATGGTGGACATGCGCGTCGGCCTCGCCGACCTGCCGCCGCAGCCGCCGCTGCCGGACGGCGTCGAGCCCGTGCCGTTCGACTTCGGGTACGACCTCGCGACGCTCGACGCCCGCAACGACACTTTCGGCGACCACTGGGGCAGCACCGCCTACGAGCCCGGCGCCTGGCGCCACCTCGTCACCGGCTCCAAGGACTTCCGGCCGGACCTGTCGTTCCTCGTCCTCGACGGCGAGAAGGTCCTGGCCTTCGTGCTCAGCCACTTCTACGCGTCCGAAGCCGAGGCGACCGGCATCCGCGAGCACTACGCGACCTGGGTGGGCACCCGGGACGCGCTACGCGGCCGCGGGGTCGCCTCCGGGCTGCTCGGCCACACCGTCCAGGCGGCGAAGGCGGCCGGGTTCGAGCGGTCGGCGCTGAACGTCGACGTCGACAACGCGCACCGGGCGCTCGGCGTCTACGAGCGGTGCGGGTTCCGCGTCGAAGACGAATGGCACGTGTACGTCAGGCCGGTGGCACGAGGTTGAGCAGCTCCTCGCCCCGCGCGTACCGCCGCAGCTGGTCCGCGGCCAGCTTCTTGGCGCGCGGGTAGAACGACGCCGAGCCACCCGCGATGTGCGGCGTCAGGACGACGCCCGGCACCGTCCACAGTGGATGGTCGGCCGGCAGCGGCTCCGGGTCCACGACGTCGAGGGCGGCACGGAGCCGCCCGGCTCGCGTCTGCGCCAGCAGGGCTTCCGTGTCGATCGCCGTGCCGCGGCCGACGTTGACCACCAGGGCGCCGCCGGGGAGCGCGGCCAGCTCGGGGGCTCCGAGCAGGCCGCGCGTCGCCGGGGTGTCGGGCAGCACGAGCACCACGATGTCGGCCTCGGGCAGCAGCGAGGGCAGCTCGGCGACGCCGTGCACGCCCGCGTCCGGACGCGCGCGGCTCGCCACCCTGGTCACCAGCGCTTCGGCCGCCAGCAGCTGGCGCTCGATCGCCTGCCCGATCGAGCCGTAGCCGACCAGGAGCACCCGGCTGTCCGCGAGCGACCGCGTGTGCTCGCGAACCCACTCCCGGCGCTCCTGCTGGGCGAACCAGCGGGGCAGGTCCCGCTGGCTCGCGTGGATCAGCGCCAGGGTGTGCTCGGCGACGCTCAGGTCGTGCAGGCCGCGTCCATTGGCCAGGCGGACGCCGGCGGGCAGCAGCGGGACCAAGGCCTCCACCCCGGCCGACAGGGCCTGCACCACGCGCAACGAGGGCAGGTCCTTGATCAGGCGGGGTGGCTCCGGTCCGCGGTCGTACGGCAGCACGTAGAACTCGACACCGTCGAGGGCCGGCGGAGGCGCGCCAAGGCCGTCGTAATACGCGGCCTCGATCCCCTCCGGCACTTCGATGTCGGTCCACGGCAGCAGTACGCGAGCGCTCATGCCGCCAGTTCTACCCGCGCCGCCGCGGCGACGCGGGGTGGACCGGCAGCCGGGAACTACCCGTCGTGCGAACCGGACACGCAGAACTCGTTGCCCTCGGGATCCGAGAGCACCGTCCACGCGAAGCCCGGCACCTCGTGCTGCGCCTGCTCGGTCGCGCCGAGCGCCACCAGCCGTTTCACCTCCTGTTCCCGGTCTTCGGCACCGAGATCGATGTGGACCCTGTTCTTGCCCGCGCGTGGTTCGGGCACCCGCTGGAGCCCCAGCGACAGCCCGCCCTCCGGTGGGGCGAGGAACAGGAACTCGCCCTCGAAGTCCTGGGCGACGGTCGTGCCGAGCGCCGCCGTCCAGAACTCCGCCAGCCCGCGCGGATCCGCGCAGTCGATCGTGATCATGGCCATGCGAAGTTTCATGACCGGAACGCTAGCGATCACCACCGACAAAAACGGGCGCTCGGCTAACCCGTTGGAGTCACGGTGGGGGGAGTGACTACCCTGAGCGGGACTTTCACACCCGCTTGGCGCAGGGAGCCCCGCAGTGATCACCAGGACTTCGTCGTTGTTCCTTCGCACGTTGCGCGAGGATCCGGCGGACGCCGAGGTACCGAGCCACCGGCTCCTGGTACGCGCCGGCTACGTCCGCCGGGTCGCCCCGGGCGGGTACTCGTGGCTGCCCCTGGGCCTGCGCGTGCTGCGCCGCGTCGAGGCCGTCGTGCGCGACGAGATGAACGCCATCGGCGCGCAGGAGATCCAGTTCCCCGCGCTGCTGCCGAAGGAGCCCTACGAGGCGACCGGCCGCTGGACCGAGTACGGCGACAGCCTCTTCCGCCTGAAGGACCGCAAGGGCGCCGACTACCTGCTCGGCCCGACCCACGAAGAGCTCTTCACCCTGACGGTCAAGGGCGAGTTCAGCTCGTACCGCGACTACCCCGTCACGCTGTACCAGATCCAGACGAAGTACCGCGACGAAGCGCGCCCCCGCGCCGGGATCCTGCGCGGCCGCGAGTTCGTCATGAAGGACTCGTACTCCTTCGACCTCGACGACGAGGGCCTCGAGCGCTCCTACCAGGCGCACCGCGCCGCCTACACCAAGCTGTTCGACCGCCTCGGCCTCGAGTACGTCGTGGTCAAGGCGACGTCGGGGGCGATGGGCGGCTCGGCGTCGGAGGAGTTCCTCGCGGTCGCCGAGACGGGTGAGGACACCTACGTCCGCAGCACCGAGTCGGGCTACGCGGCGAACGTCGAAGCCGTCGTGACGCCCGCGCCGGCCGCGCAGCCGACCGAAGGCCGGCCCGAGGCGCAGGAGCACCACACGCCGGGCACGCCGACCATCGAGTCGCTGGTGAACTTCCTCAACGCGGCCGGGCTCGGCCGCGAGTTCACCGCCGCCGACACGCTGAAGAACGTCATGCTCAAGGCGCGTCAGCCGGGTGCGAAGGAGTGGGAGCTGGTCTGCGTCGCGCTTCCCGGTGACCGCGAAGTGGACATGAAGCGCCTCGAAGCGTCGCTCGAGCCCGCCGAGGTCGAGCTGCTCGAAGAGGCCGACTTCAAGGCGAACCCGTTCCTGGTCAAGGGGTACATCGGCCCGAAGGCGCTGCAGGACAACGGCGTGCGCTACCTCGCCGACCCGCGGATCGCGCCCGGCACCGCCTGGGTCACCGGGGCCGACAAGGTCGACCACCACGTCATCGACCTGCTCGCCGGCCGTGACTTCACCCCGGACGGCACCGTCGAGGCCGCCGAGGTCCGCGAGGGCGACGCGTCGCCGGACGGCCACGGCACCCTGGTCGCCGCGCGCGGCATCGAGATCGGGCACATCTTCCAGCTCGGCCGCAAGTACGCCGACGCCTTCGAGCTGGACGCGCTCGGCCCCGACTCCAAGCCGATCCGCATCACGATGGGCTCCTACGGCGTGGGCGTCTCACGGCTGGTCGGCGTGCTCGCCGAGCAGAACCACGACGAGCTCGGCCTGATCTGGCCGCGCGAGGTGTCGCCGTTCGACGTGCACATCGTCATCGCGGGCAAGGACGACGCGGTGCGCGCCGGCGCCGAGAAGCTCGCCGCCGAGCTCGACACGGCCGGTCTCGAGATCATCCTCGACGACCGCAAGGCGACCCCGGGCGTCAAGTTCGCCGACGCCGAGCTGGTCGGCGTGCCGACCATCCTGGTGGTCGGGCGCGGCCTGGCCAACGGCGTCGTCGAGGTCAAGGACCGGCGCACCGGCGAGCGCGAAGAGATCGCGGTCGACGCCGTCGTCGAGCACCTGGTCAAGCTCGTCCGGTCGTAATGGGCCTGTTCCGGCGGCGGGACGAGACAACGCCGGGGTACGAGGACAACGCGGCGCTCCGCGGGTTCGGTGGTTACGAGCCCGCGGACGCGCCGCGCTTCCCATCCGGCGGCTTCGGGACTCCACCGGCCGAAGCGCCCCACGTCGAGACTCCCCACATCGACACTCCGCACGTTGAGACTCCGCGTGCTGAGCCGAAGCGGATCCGTCCCGCCGCGAAGCCGCCGAAGTGGCGACGCTCGTCGCGGGCGCCGTGGGTCGGACTGGTCCTGATCGCGCTGATCGCCGGGGTGCTGAACGCTTTCGGCGTCGGCAAGCCGCACCGGCCGTCGTCGACGCCGGCGCCGCTGCCGCCACTGGTCGTGACGCCGTCGCCGCGGGTGACCGTGCCCGCCGCGGTGAGCGGCTGGCAGTCCGTCGCGGGCAAGGACGGCTCGTACGCCTACGACGTGCCGCCGAACTGGGAACCCGCGCCCACCACCGTGCACGGCTGGGAGAAGACCGGCGCGGCCCCGGGCATCACGCTCGTCACGAGCGCGTTCCTGGGCCGGAACTTCTGCCAGAAGAGCGACCTCGGCGGCGCGGGCGTCAAGACCGAACCCCTGGGCGACCCCGGCGCCGCGGCGCGCAAGGCCGTCACCGACCTCGGCGTGAGCGCGTACAGCCCGGACAACGGGCCGCTGGCCACGGTGACGCCGGACGCGGGCACGGACGCCCAGGTCACGAAGGCCGACGGCACCAAGGCGCCGGCCCGGATCGTCGTCGCCGACGTGATCCCGTCGGACACCGGGGAATGCGCGGCGAAGCACGCGGTGGTCGCGGCCATGGCCTTCACCGGCGCCGACGCCGTGACGTCGGGTGTCGTGGTGGCGTACGCGGACGCCGATCGCTCCGGGCCCACGATCCGCCAAGACCTGGTGGGGATCCTCAAGAGCTACCGGTTCGTCCCGGCGGCGGACCGCGGCACGATGACGCCGCCGCCGACCACCTACCGCTGACCGCCGGGGTCCGGCAGGCTGGGCCCATGGACAAGCGGCTCGCACGGCTTCGCGCGGGTGCGTTCGGCGTCCTGGGCGTCGCCGGGTTCCTGCTCCTCTTCGGACCGCTGCTGGCCAAGGCCTGGGGCTGGACGACGCGCAGCCGCAGCCCTGAGTGGTGGGGTGCGGCCGGGCAGTGGGCGGGGGCCGTCGGCACCGTCGCGGCCGTGGCCGTCGCGCTGTGGATCGCCATCCGGGACGGGCGGGTGGCCCGGAAGGACCGGCGGCAGCGGGACGCGCGCGAGCGGCAGGAACAGGCCGCGAAGGTCACCGCGTGGATCGAACGGGTCGAGCACCGGACCTGCATGGTCGTGGCCAACGCCAATGCCGAGGCGATCAACCACGTCGTCGTGTCGTTCGACCTCGTGCGGAGCCTGCCGATGACCGGCTCCACCCTGCACCGCGGGCCGGAGATCGAAGACGACGAATACCTCTACGCCGTGCTGCCACCGGGGAAGTGGCGCATGGCGGTCCCCGAAGCGCGGCTCGGCACGGAACTGACGCCCGGGGTGATGGTCGCGTTCAGCGACTCGCACAACGGGCACTGGCTCCGGCTGACCGACGGCGCCCTGATCGAGAAGGACCAGAACGTCGTCAGCCGCCGGAGGATCCTTTTCCCGCAACGGATCAGCGTCCCCGAGAGCTACTGACCAGCTTCGCCAGTTCGCGCAGCCGGACGTCCGGCAGGTACGCGCGGCTCAGCGCCAGGCCGATGCGCGGCAGGTCGGCTTCGTCGCGGAACGCCAGGTACAGCGGGACGTGCCGCGGCTGGAACTTCGCCTTGAACGCGTGCAGCGAACGGAACCCGTAGTACGGCTCCATCACGCGGCCCAGCGACTCCAGCGTCCGGTCGATCGTGCGCGTGGGCGCCCCGTCGGCGCTGCGGGCCAGCGGAGCACCCGACAGCGAGACGAACCGGGCACCTTCGGAGCGGAAGGCCACGCAGGCCGACGCGATGAGGAACTCCATCACCGGGCGAAAGCCGTGGGCGCTGCGGCGCATGACGTCCAGCGTCCAGCCGCCGACCTTGCCCGCACCCGTGTAGACCGGGAGCCAGGACGTCACGCCGTGGACGACGCCCTCGGCGTCCACGGCGAGGCCGACGCGGGTCGCAGGGTCCATCGCCTCGTCGAGGCCGCCGAGGGTGAAACCCATCTCCGGCATGGCCTTGTCCGACATCCACTCCTCCGACAACGCCCGGACCTGGGCGAGGATGGGTTCCGGCTGGTCGGCCAAGCGGACCAGCCGGAAGTCGATGTGCTGCTTGGCGGCCTTGTTCAGCGCGGACCGGACGTCCTGCCACGCCTTGCCGCGGAACTCGAGGCCGTCGAGGTCGAGCACGTTGTCCTCGGCCACTTGGACGTGCTGCCAGCCCAGTTCGCCGGTCGCCGCGACGGTGGCCTCGGTCGCCGAGAACACGCACGGCACCAGGCCGGAGTTCTCGCACATGGCGGCGAACTCGGTGACCGTCGCGGCCGCGGTGCCGTCCGGCGCGATCGGGTCGCCGAGCGCGACGGCGACGCCCGCGTGCTTGCGGTAGGCGAGGTAGGAGCGGCCGTCCTCGCGGACGAAGTACGTGTTGCGCGGCCACGTCGTCATCCACGACAGCGTGCTGCCACCGTGCCGCCCGAGCAGCGTGCGGGCCAGCGCGACCCCCGGGCCCTGGGCGTGGCGCCGCAGCCTGCGTCGCGAAGGCACGCGGAAAGCGTGACGTCCGGCGATCAGGACGATCAGCTCGACCGTCCACAAGAGATTGTCCACGAAGAACAGCGGCAGCCCGGCGGTGTCGTAGTCGCCGCCGAAGACGTCGGCCAGGCCGATCAGGGTGGCGGTCGCGAGCCCTTGCAGCGTCACGAACACCGAGAGCGCGACGGCCCAGCGCCACGCGACCCGGCCGCCCTTGCGCAGGCCGTTGAGCATCGGCACCACCAGCAGGACGAGGATCGCCAGCTCCGGCGCCGTCAGCGAAACGCCTTCCGCGGAACCGAAGGGGCCGTCGCCGGGCACCAGGAACATCACGACTTCGGCGACGGTGAGCAGCAGCAGGCCGGCGACGGTCAGCAGCCGCCACTCCCGCACGTTCGGCCCCGCGGTGTCGGTCGTGCCGCGCGGGCCGACGAGCCGCTTCCCGAGCGGGATGGCCAGCGCCAGCGCGAAGAAGTGGACGAGGTCGGCGAGCGTGCCGACGTAGATGATCGCGACGCCGGCGTACACGCAGAGCCCGGCCCGCAGCCGCAGGCGCCACGGGGGCCGCAGCGTCGCGCTGGCGACCGCGACGGCGGCGAGCGCGCCGCCGGAGAACCCGACGTCGAGACTGCCCGCCATCCGCTCGGCCCACAGCCAGCCGGAGTTGCGGCTCAGCGCGAGGAACTGGGTGGCGACGAGCACCGAGACGAACTGGCCGCCGATCGTCACGGCCATCGCGCGCCGCGTCCCCAGCTGCCACTCGGCGAAGCCCGCGAAGAGCGCGAAGCTGCCGACCATCGGGAGGTAGTACCAGGGGATGACGGCGAAGAAGGGCCCGGTGAGCATCGTCCACCAGCGGCCCACCTCCAGCGACGGCAGCCCGTAGGCGACGAACGGGTAGGCCGCGCGGTCCTCGGCGGCGCTCCAGAGCGCCCCGGTCGCGACGGCCAGCAAGAGCATGGCGAGGACGACGCTGCTGGTGAACGGCAGTCGTCGCCTCAGTACCGCGACCGTGCCGCGGATGCGTCCCCCTCCGGCGGGCAGGCCCACCGACGCTGTTTCAGTCATGCTCGGAAGTCTGGCGAGCGCGGCCGCTCCGGACATCCGACGCCAGAGCGAGATTTCCCTTAGGGGAGTCCTCCTCCGGAGTGAGGGTCATCCCGGTCCCGAGGACGATGACCTTCGGGGTCGTCAGCCGAGGACGGCACTCCGCACGGCGTCGATGTCGGCCAGATCCGGCAGCACGGTGTGCGCGCCGGCCGCCCGCAGCGCGTCCGCGGGGTAGTGCCCGGTCGCGACGGCGACCGCGATCGCGCCGTGGGCCAGCGCGGCTTCGACGTCGCTCGGGGTGTCGCCGATGACGACCACGGCGTCGGCGGCGAACGGCGCGCCGTGCTTGGCCACCGCCTGCGCGACGGCGTGCGGGACCAGGTCCGGGCGGTGCGCCGAGAGCGTGCCGTAGCCGCCGATCTCCAGGTCGAGGTGCTCGTCCAGGCCGAACGCGGCGAGCTTGTGCCGCGAGATCTCCGGCAGGTTGCCGGTGACCAGGGACTGGACGACTTCGTCGTGCCCGGCGAACGCGGTCAGCGCCGCCGCGGCGCCCGGCAGGGCCCGGCCGCTGGTCGGGAGGTGGACGACGGCACGTTCGGATTCCGCGATCAGCGCCTTCCAGAGCGCCTGGAGCAGCTCTTCGGTCGGCTCGATGCCGTGCGCGGTGAGCAGGTCGCTGCTGATCGCCCGCTCGGTGCGGCCCCCGAAGTCGGGGTAGGTCTTCAGCTCGGCGCCGGTCGTCGCGGCCAGGGCCGCGGTGTACCAAGCGGCGCCGAGGCCGGTGTAGTCCACCAGCGTGTGGTCGATGTCCCAGAGCACCAGCCGCGTCTTCGTCACGGGTCCGAGGTTACCGGCGTCACTATTCAACACGTGTTGACTTCTTCGGCGACGGCTCTTACCGTGAGATTAATTCAACGCCTGAAGAATAAGTGGAGGTTGTCATGACCAGTCCTGTCCGGCGCCCCGCCGGGGCTCTCGCCCTGGTCGCCGCCGTGGCCGGCGCGCTGGTGGCGGTGGTGCTCGGGTTCCTCACCTTCGGCGCGCAGGCCACCGTCGCGCCGGACGGCGTCCCGGTCGCGGTCGCCGCCCCGCCGGAGGTCGCGCAACGCATCGCCGCGCACGGCGGCGGCCAGCTCGAGTGGACCGTCGCGACCCCGGCCGACGCGCGGAAGCTGTTGGAGGACAAGCAGGTCTACGGCGTGCTCGAACTCGGGCCCGGGCCGTCCGCGACGGTCGTCACCTCGGGCGCGGTCAACCCGGCGGGCACGCAGGTCGCGCAGCAGGCGCTGACCGGCGCCGCGAGCGCGCTGGCCGGAGCGCCGAAGCAGGAGGTGCTGCACCCGGTGAGCCTCGCCGGGCGGACCGCGCCGCTGGCCGCGAGCGCCCTCGCCTGGATCGGCGCGCTCGTCGCCGGGCTCGCGGTGACGCAGCTGGCGAAGCACACCGGACGCACTCTCGGCGCGGGCGCCCGCCTGCTGCAGATCACCGGGGCCGGCGTGCTGATCGCGGCCGTGGTGGCCGGGTTCTTCGCGCTGTGGGACGCCACGCTGCCGCTGACCGCCGGCGTCCTCGGCTTCGTGTTCCTCGCCGCGACGGCGTTCGCGGCCGTGCAAGCCGGCCTGCTGCGCCTGCTCGGCCTGCGCGCGATGGCCGTGCTCGGCCCGCTCTACCTGGTCGCGCCCGCGGTCGCCGGGCAGGTGCCGGAGCTGCTGAACCCGGCCTATCGCACGCTGCTCTGGTCGTGGACGCCGTTCCGCTTCTCGGCCGAAGGCCTGCGCAGCCTGCTGCAGGGCGTGCCGGACGCGCCCGACGTCACCACCGGCGTCTGGGTGCTCGGCGCCCTGCTGGCCGCCGGGCTCGCGGTTGCCCTCTGGCCCGGCCGGTCAGCCCGCGAGGAAGCTGAACCGCACGCGGCGGACCGGGTTGTCGAGGTTGGTGTCCACTAGGCAGATCGACTGCCAGGTGCCCAGCGCGAGCACGCCGCCGAGCACCGGGACCGTCGCGTAGGGCGGCACCAGAGCGGGAAGCACGTGGTCACGGCCGTGACCCGGGCTCCCGTGCCGGTGCCGCCAGCGGCCGTCACGGGGGAGGATCCCGTCGAGCGCGGTCAGCAGGTCTTCGTCGCTGCCCGCGCCCGTCTCGAGGATCGCCAGGCCCGCGGTGGCGTGCGGGACCCAGACGTGCAGCAGCCCGTCGTGCGCGTCCGCGTCGCGCAGGAACGACTCGGCCTCGTGCGTGAGGTCGTGGACGACGGCCTCGGCGCCGGTGCGGACCTCGATCTCGGTGGAGTACATGGACTCCAGCCTAAGGAGCGGCCACCAGTTCCGCGGGTTGCCGGGTCAAGGTGCCGAGGCGGGTGAAGGCGAAGACGGCCAGCCCCGCCAGCAGCACCGCGCCGGCGGCGTACGGGACCGTCGGCGAGATCTCGTACAGCCCGGTGCCCAGCAACGGCCCGCCCATGAACGCCAGCGCGCTGGCGGACCCGACCAGCCCGGCGACGGCGCCCTGCTCCTCGCGCGTCGCGAGCAGCGTCGGTGCGGACATGAACCCCGGGGTGGCGAACCCCATCCCCGCCCCGAGCACGGCGACGCCCGCGCCGAGCAGGAGCCCGCCGGAAGCGACGGTCACCAGCAGCATCCCGCCGGTCATGACGACCGCGCCCACCCGGATGAGCCGCACCGGTGTCCACTTCAGCCGCGGCACGGCCAGCACCTGGACGAGGATGATCAGCCCGGCGCCGGCCAGCATGACCAGGCTGGTCACCCGGCTCGTGTCCTGCGCGGCCAGGCCCAGCCGGTCCTGCACCAGGAAGCCGACGGTCATGAGCACGATCGCGAGCGCGAGGTACAGGCCGAACCCGATGAGCAGGAACGGCCACATCCGCCGGTCGGCCGGGCTGACCTTCACCTGGGGCGCCCGCACTTCCCGCGCCGGCGGCTTCGGCAGGCCGATCGCGACCAGCACGGCGATCACGGCCAGGATGACCGGCGCGACGTAGATCGGCACGGTCAGCCCGGCGAGGCTCAGCACGCCGCCGAGCGCCGGCCCGACCGCGAGCGCGAGCCCTTGCGCGGCACCGAACATCGACATCCCCCGCACCCGCTCGGCGGGACCCGACGTCAGGTCGGCGATGTAGGACTGCGCTGTCACCGGTGTCGCGGCCCACGCGAGCCCGAACACGACCCCGCGGGTGAGCAGCACCAGCGTGAACAGCACCGGCACCGCCAGGGTGCCGCCGAGCCCGAGCCGGGCGACGAGCGCGAACGCCAGGAGCGCGATCATCGCGCCGGCCAGGGAGATCAGCAGCACCGGCCGGTGGCCCCACGACGCGCCGCGGCGCCCCCAGAACGGGCTCGCCAGCACGACGCCCGCCCCGCCGACGGCCCACACGGCGCCCAGTGCCAGCTCGCTGAACCCGAACTCGCGGGCCAGCGGCGGCAGGATCGGGTTCAGCATCTGCTGCCCCGCCATCAGCCCGAACACGGCCAGGCACACCACCAGGATGCCTCGCCGGTTCGCGCTCACGCCGCGGCCCGTTCGTGCTCGGTGCCCGACCGCGGCGTGATGGACAGCAGGTCGGCGGGCTCTTCGACGGCCAGCCGGTGCCACCGGCCGGGCGGGACGATGAACGACTGCCCGGCCCTCAGCGTGGTCACGGGCTCGGGCCCCTCGTCTCGCAGGTAGACGCGCAGCGCGCCGGCGAAGACGAAGAGCACTTCGTGCCCGTTCGGGTGCCGCTCCCAGAAGTCGGCGTGCACGGCGGTGTCGCTCTCGGCGTGGAACGCGCCGAGGCTCCACAGGCTCGCCGCGTCACCCGCCAGTGCCTCGCGGCGGTCGCCCGGGCCGGACGCCTCGACGACGCCGCCGGGTCGTAGGTGGATCATGGTCTTGAACAGGTCGTAGTTTTCGAACATGTTCCGAAAGTAGCACGCGCGCCGGACGGGTGTCGACCGGCATGATGGACGGCATGCCACGACCCATCGGCCGCCCGCCGACGACCTCGCGCTCGCAGATCCTCGAAGCGGCGCGGGTGATCCTCGACGGCGAGGGCTGGCACAAGCTGACGGTCCGGCGGCTGGCCACCGAGCTGGGCGTCGGCACGACGACGCTCTACCACCACGTCCGCGACAAGGACGACCTGCTGATCCAGCTGCTCGACTACTACGCCTCCCGGCTGAAGCGACCCGAGATGCCGGCGGACCCGCGCGAGCGGATCGTCGTCGCGGCGACCGTGATGCACACCGCGCTGGCCGCCTGGCCGGAGGCGGTGGAGGTCCTGACGGCCGACGACCTGCTCGGCGAGTCGGCCCTGTGGATGGTCGACGCCATCGTCGGCGGGGCGATCGGCTGCGGCCGGACCCCGGAGGAGGCCGTGGAGCTGTACCGGAACATCTGGTACTACACGGCGGGGGAGATCCTGGTCCGCGTGCGCGCCGCGCGCCGCGCCGCGGCGGGCCGGCCGCGTTACCGCGACACGGTTTTCGAGAAGCTGGACGCGACCCGGTTCCCCAGCCTCTCGGCGATCGGGGAGCGCTGGCCGGAGCTGGCCGAACGCGACACCTTCGCGCGCGGTCTACGCGCGTTCGTCGACGGGATGCTCGCTCAGGAGTCCAAGTAGCGCAACACGGCCAGTACCCGGCGATTGTCCCCTTCGGACGGTGACAGCCCCAGCTTGCCGAAGATCGACGTCACGTACTTCTCCACCGAACCGGCCGAGAGGAACAGCTCCGCCGCGATCGCGGAGTTCGACCGGCCCTCGGCCATCAGGCCCAGCACCTCGCGTTCGCGTGGGGTGAGCCCGCTCAGCGCGTCCGTCTGGCGCGTTGCCGCGAACAGCTGGCGGACGACTTCGGGGTCGAGGACCGTTTCGCCGTCCGCGACCCGGCGCAGCGCGTCCAGGAAGTCCGACACCTCGGCGACGCGGTCCTTCAGCAGGTAGCCGACGCCGCCCGCGCGGTCGGCCAGCAGCTGCGACGCGTACTTCGTCTCGACGTACTGGGAGAACAGCAGGATCGCGCAGCCGGGCAGCTCGCCGCGCAACGCGATCGCCGCCCGCAGGCCCTCGTCGGTGTGCGACGGCGGCATCCGGATGTCCACAATGGACACGTCGGGCGCGTGCTCGGTCACCGCCGCGCGCAGGGTCTCGGCGTCCTTGACCGCGGCGACGACCTCGTGGCCGCGGAAGGTCAGCAGCTCCACGAGGCCCTGACGCAGGATGGTGGAGTCCTCCGCGATGACGATCCGCATGCCGCCGACCCTAGCGGGGCAGCGGGACCCGCGCGGTCACTTCGGTCGGACCGCCCGGCGGGCTGGTCACGGCCAGCTCGCCGTCGACCGTCCGCAGCCGCTCGGCGACCCCGGCCAGGCCGCCGCCGGGCACGACCCGGGCCCCGCCCGCGCCGGCGTCGCGCACGAGCAGCCACAGCACGTCCCGGTCCTCGCGGATCTCGACCAGCGTCGCGCCGCCGTGCTTCGCCGCGTTCGTCAGCAGCTCGGCGGCGCTGAAGTAGACGATCGTCTCCAGCGACGGCGGTGGCCGCCGGGGCAGCGTGACGGTGACCCGCGCGTCCATCCCGGACGTCGCGACGAGCGTCGCCAGCGCCACGTCGAGGCCCGCGTCCAAAGCGGCCGGGTGGATGCCGCGGGCGAGGTCCCGCAGCTCGGTGAGGGCCTGCTTCGCGTTGGCGTGCGCCGCGGTGACCAGCTGCCGGACCTGGGCGACGTCGAGGTCGTCGGCCTTCAGCTCGTCCTTGGCCAGCCCCAGTTTCATCGCCAGCGCCACCAGCTGGGCCTGGGCGCCGTCGTGCAGGTCGCGCTCGATCCGCCGCAGCCGCAACGCCGAGTCCTCGACCGCCGTCGCCCGGCTCGCCTCCAGGTCGCGGACGCGTTCGGACAGCACGCGCTCACCGAGCAGCCCGACCACGAGCAGCCGGTCGAGCGCGACGAAGGCGTGCACCACCCACGGCAGTGCCACCAGCACCAAGAGCCCGGACGCCGACCAGGCGAGCGCGCCGGCCCAGCCCTCGGCGCGGATGCCGAAGGCCGGCAGGTCCCGCTCGCCGAGCGGGAACCAGAGGAAGGCGTAGCTGGTCGCGGTCAGGCCGAAGAGCGTCGCGGAGAACACCGTGAGCAGCCCGGCGAAGCTCAGCGGGAGCCGCAGCAGCAGGTAACCGGCCGTCCGCCAGCCCGCCGGGTCGCCGACGCGCGCCTTCACCCAGCTCCACAGGCCGGGTTTCAGCTCGGGACGGCGCGGGGCGGGCACGCTCACACCGAGCAGCACCCGCGCCAGCCCGCGGTGGGCGGCGCCGAGGCCGCGGGCGTAGAGCAGGGCGCCGGCGAGCACGAGGAACCCGATGAGCACGGGCGTCAGCCACAGGCCGAGCACGAGCACGACGAGCACGCTGACCAGGGAGAACAGCGTCAGCGGACCGGAGAGCCACAGCCACGCGTACTCGGCCCAGAAGTCCCGCGCGGCCAGCGGCCCGAACACCCGCCGCAGCAGGTGGGGACGAGGCAGATCAAGGCTGGTCACGGCTCCAGTCTCACCGGTCCGCACCGCGCTGCCCATCCGGATTTCCCCCATGCCCGGCGGGGGCGCCCCCGAATTCCACGCTACCCGGCGGCACCGACGGTTCCGGTTGCCGGAAAGCCGTGAGGGGCACCTTCAGGGACCTAGCGTCCCTGAAGGTGCCCCTCACGGCTTTGGTGAAGCGCGCGAAACCGCTTCGAGGACCCTGCAGCCCTCAAAGCGGCTTTCGCGGAAACTCTTAGACGTCGAGTTCCGGCTCTTCGCGGTCTTCGCGTGCCTTCTGCGCCGCTTCGCGCATCTCGATGACGTCGGTGAGCCAGTCACCGGTTTCGCGGGCGATGTCGCGCACCGCGCCGGTGATGATGGTCGCGATGTTGCCGATGTGGGTCGCGGCCGACTCGGTGATCACCTGGACCGTGTCCTTGCCGCTCTCGAACTGCCCGACCATGAGCATCGTCCTTCTATGCCGCGCGGAGTTCCTGGTCGCGCTCTACCGTAGCGCGTGCGCGCGGGGCGCCGTTCCACGGCAACGCGAGCTTCGTGAGCTTCTTCGCCACCGACCAGAGCTGCTTGTGCAGCGGGCCCGTGTGGTACGGCAGGCCGTACTTCTCGCAGAGCGCGCGCACCTCGCCGGCGATCTCCGGGTACCGGCGGGCCGGGATGTCCGGGAACAGGTGGTGCTCGATCTGGTGCGACAGGTTCCCGCTCATGATGTGGAACAGCGGGCCGCCGGTGATGTTGGCCGAGCCGAGGATCTGGCGCAGGTACCACTGCCCGCGCGACTCGTTCTCGGTCTCCTCCTCGGTGAAGCTCTCGACGTCGGCGGGGAAGTGCCCGCAGAAGATGATCGAGAACGACCAGAGGTTGCGGACCAGGTTCGCGGTCGCGTTGCCGGCGAAGGTCAGCGGCGCGAGCGGGCCGGTCAGCAGCGGGAACAGCACATAGTCCTTGCCGACCTGCCGGGACGCCTTCTTGACCATCTTCCGGACGACCCCGGTGGTGTCCGACCACGTGCGCTCGCCCTTGACGATCCGGTCGAACTCCAGGTCGTGCAGCATCACGCCCCACTGGAAGAACACCGCCAGCGCCACCGCGTACACCGGGTTGCCCAGGTAGTACGGGTGCCACTTCTGGGCGGGGTCCATCCGCAGGACGCCGTAACCGATGTCGCGGTCCTTGTCGAGGATGTTCGTGTACGTGTGGTGGATGTAGTTGTGCGAGTGCCGCCAGTTCTCGGCGGGCGCCACGTTGTCCCACTCGAAGCGCTGCGAGCTCAGCGCCGGGTCGCGCGTCCAGTCGTACTGGCCGTGCATGACGTTGTGGCCGATCTCCATGTTGTCGAGGACCTTCGCCAGCGACAGCGCGCCGACACCGGCGAGCCACGCGGGCGGGAAGAACCCGGCGAACAGCAGCGCCCGGCCGGCGACCTCGAGGCCGCGCTGGGTCTTGATGACGTTGTGGATGTAGTCGACGTCCTCCTGGCCGAGGTCCTCGACGACCCGCTGGCGCAGCGCGTCGAGCTCGCGGCCGAACTCCTCGACCTGGGCCGGGGTGAGTCGGTCCTGCAGACCGGTCATGGCGGTACTCCTTAAGCGTCGATCTCGACGTCCCCGACGGGGACGGAGATGCAGAGCTGGATCTCTTCGTCTTCTTCGCCGGAAACCTCGCCCGTCTTGGCGTTGCGGACGCGGCCGGCGGTCTTGAGCTGGGTGCAGGAGAAGCAGATGCCCATCCGGCAGCCGTGCTCCGGCGAGAGCCCGGCTTCCTCGGCCTGCTCCAGCAACGGCTTCCCGGAGTTCGCGCACTCGCGGCCGCTGCGCTTGAAGCGCACCTGGCCCTCGGCGTTCCCCGTGTCGAAGGTCAACGCGGGCGGCGTGAACTCTTCGGTGTGCACGCGTTCACCGAGCTGCTCGCGGACGGCGTCCATGAGCGGCTTCGGGCCGCAGACGAACGTTTCCGCGTCGCGGTACCACGGCGCGGCCGCCTCGAGGTGCGCCGGCGAGAAGAACCCGCGCAGGTCGCCGCCGGTCTTCGCGTGGGTGTAGGCGTGCACGACCCGCAGCCCGGGGTGCCGGGCGGCGAGCTCGGCCAGCTCCGTGCGGTAGAGCACGTCGGACGGGCCGTTCGAGTAGAGCAGGAACACGATCTCGCCGGGGTGGCCCTCGTCGACGAGGGTGCGCGCCATGGCGAGCACCGGGGTGATCCCGCTGCCGCCGCCGATCAGCAGCACCCGCTCCGGCCGGGTGGCGGGCAGGGTGAACGTCCCGTCCGGTGTGGACAGTCCGACCACGGACCCGACGCCGATCTCGCGGTTCAGGTGCCCGGAGACCAGGCCCTGCTCCTTGACCGTGAACTCGAGTTCGCCGGTGTACTGCGACCCACAGGGCGAATAGCAGCGCGTCCGGCGGACGCCGTCGATCGCCACCTGCAGGCGGACGTACTGGCCGGCGGTGAAGCCGGGCCACGCGCGGCTCGGCTGCACGGTGAGGGTGACGCTGTCAGGTGTCTGCTTCCGCACGGCCGTGACCAGCCCGCGGACCTCGCGGCGGACCAGCATCGGGTCGACGAGCTCGAGATACCGGTCCATTCCGTGGGGCGTGAGCAGCGCCTCGGCGAGCGAGGCGAGCCGGCGGACCCGCTTGGGCAAGAGCGCCGTCATCGGACCTCCTCGATTACAGTGAACGACTGTACACTCAACAGTGCACGGCATGAGTGGACGACCTGTCAACGCGAGAGGCGGAGGATGTGACGTGAGCAACGCGGTGGACATCCGTACGCTGGACGACGTGCCAGAGGAGCCAGTAAGCCGTCAGGAGCGCAAGCAGCGCACGCGCCAGGCGTTGCTGGACGCGGCCCTCGAACTGCTCGCCGACCGCCCGTTCGCCAGCCTTTCGCTGCGCGAGGTCGCGAAAGGCGCGGGCCTGGTGCCGACGGCGTTCTACCGCCACTTCGCGTCGATGGAGGAACTCGGCGTCGCGCTCGTCGAAGAGGCCACCCGCACGCTGCGCGGCATGATCCGGTCCGCGCGCACCGACCCGGACACCTACCACGGGATGATCAGCGCCTCGGTCGCCACGTTGCACCAATTCGTGCGCGCGCACGAGGACCATTTCCGGTTCCTGACGCGCGAGCGGTACGGCGGCGGCCCGCTCGCCCGGGCCATCGGCGTCGAGCTGCGGATGTTCTCCGGCGACCTCGCGATCGACCTCGCCCGGTTCGCGACACTGCGGTCCTGGACGACCGACGACCTGCACATGCTGGCCGACTTGATCGTTTCCGTGATGCTGGCGACGATTGTCGAACTGCTGGAAGCACGGCCCGGTGAAGATCCGAAAATCACCGGAATGGCGGAAAAACGGCTGCGTTTGATCTTGCTGGGCGTTCCACACTGGAAGACTCGCTGAACATTTTCCGCACAACGCCCGGATTACCGGACAACTGCGAGACTTCCGACTCAGGTCAGTGGGGACTGTCGGTCCGGCGTGGTACAACCCACGGATCGTTCCTCGCCGATGAGGAGGTCGTGTGGCGGACAGCGAACAGCATCAGCAGCTCACCGTGGGTGTGGTCACCGAGTCACGCCCCGGGGAGCGCCGGGTGGCCATGGTGCCGAAACTCGTCGGGAGGCTCGCGCAACGCGGGCTGCGCGTCCTCGTCGAGCCGGGTGCCGGGGCCGGGGCGTACCTCAGCGACGACGCGTTCATCCAGGCCGGCGCCGAACTCGGCGACGCCTGGAGCGCACCCGTCGTCGTCAAGGTGAACCCACCCGCGCCGGGGGAGGTCGCGAAGCTGGGCCGGGGCACCGTGCTCATCGGCTTCCTCGACCCGCGCGGCAACCCGGAGGGGCTCGCGAAACTCGAGGAGGCCGGTCTCCGCGCGTTCGCGATGGAGGCGGTCCCGCGGATCTCCCGCGCCCAGGCGATGGACGCGCTGTCGTCCCAGGCCAGTATCGGCGGCTACCGCGCGGTGCTGCTCGCGGCCCGGAAACTCCCGCGGTTCTTCCCGATGCTCACCACCGCGGCCGGCACCGTGCCCCCGGCGAAGGTGCTGGTGCTCGGCGCCGGCGTCGCCGGGCTGCAGGCACTGGCCACGGCGAAGCGCCTCGGCGCGCAGACCACCGGTTACGACGTCCGGCCCGAGGTCGGCGAGCAGGTCAAGTCGCTCGGCGCGCAGTTCCTCGACCTCGGCATCGAAGCGGTCGGCGAAGGCGGCTACGCCCGCGAGCTGACGGCGGAGGAGCGCGAGGAGCAGCAACGCCGCCTCACCGAGGCGATCACCCGGTTCGACGTCGTGATCACCACGGCGCTGGTGCCCGGGCGCAAGGCGCCCACCCTGGTCACCGCGGACGCCGTCAAGGGCATGCCCGCCGGGTCTGTCGTGATCGACCTGGCCGGGGAGAGCGGCGGCAACTGCGAGCTGACCAAGCCAGGGGAGGACGTCGTGGAGCACGACGTCACCATTTCGTCCCCGCTGAACCTGCCCGCCGAAATGCCTTCGCACGCCAGCGAGCTCTACGCCCGCAACGTCACCGAGCTGCTGGAACTGCTCGTGACGAAGGAAGGCGAGCTGAAGCTGGACTTCGAGGACGAGATCGTCGCCGGTGCCTGCGTGGCCGGGCGCGAAGGGAGCGTCGCGTGAGCCCACTCGTGCAGAACCTGGCGGTGCTCGTGCTCGCCGGGTTCGTCGGCTTCGCCGTCATCTCGAAGGTGCCCAACACGCTGCACACGCCGCTGATGTCCGGCACCAACGCGATCCACGGGATCGTGCTGCTGGGCGGGCTGGTCGTGCTCGGCCTCGGCGTCGACGGCGTGTTCAACAAGATCCTGCTGGTGATCGCGATCGCCTTCGGCACGATCAACGTCGTCGGCGGCTTCCTGGTCACCGACCGGATGCTCTCGATGTTCAAGGCCAAGAAGCCCGCACCCGCAGACGAGGAGGACGAGAAGTGACCGACTTCGTCGCGATCCTCTACATCGTCGCGTTCGCCCTCTTCATCTACGGCCTGATGGGCCTCACCGGCCCGCGCACGGCGGTCCGCGGCAACTGGATCGCCGCGGTCGGCATGGGCGTCGCGGTGCTCGCCACCCTGCTCACCCCGGGCATGGGCAACTGGCTGCTGATCGTCCTCGGCGTCGCGATCGGCGCGCTGGTCGGCGTGCCGTCCGCGCGCAAGGTCAAGATGACCGCGATGCCGCAGATGGTGGCGCTGTTCAACGGCGTCGGCGGCGGCGCGGTCGCGCTCATCGCGTGGGTCGAGTTCAACTCCACGGACGGCTACGCGCACGAACCCAGGTACATCGCGATCGCGTCGCTGTTCGCCGCGATCATCGGGTCGATCTCCTTCTGGGGCTCGAACATCGCGTTCGGCAAGCTGCAGGAGCTGATCAGCGGCCGCCCGATCAGCATGGGCAAGCTGCAGCAGCCGATCAACGCGCTGCTCCTGCTGATCGCGCTGGGCTGCGCGGTGGTCATCGTCGCCGGCGGCGACTCCTGGCTGCTGATCGTCGGGCTGCTCGTCGCGGCGGGCATCCTCGGCCTCACCGTGGTGCTGCCGATCGGCGGTGCGGACATGCCGGTGGTGATCTCGCTGCTCAACGCGTTCACCGGGCTGTCGGCCGCGGCGATGGGCCTGGCGCTGGACAACACCGCGCTGATCGTGGCCGGGATGATCGTCGGCGCGTCCGGCTCGATCCTGACCAACCTGATGGCCAAGGCGATGAACCGGTCCATCCCGGCGATCATCGCGGGCGGCTTCGGCGGCGGCCCGGCAGTGGCGTCCGGCGGTGGCGCGAAGGAAGAGCGCCCGGTGCGCTCGACCAGCGCGGCCGACACGGCGATCCAGATGGCGTACGCCAGCAAGGTCGTCGTGGTGCCGGGCTACGGCATGGCCGTGGCGCAGGCGCAGCACACCGTCCGGGAGATGGCGAAGCTGCTGGAGAAGAAGGGCATCACGGTCGAGTACGCGATCCACCCGGTCGCCGGCCGGATGCCCGGGCACATGAACGTGCTGCTCGCCGAGGCCGACGTGCCGTACGAGCAGCTCAAGGAGATGGACGAGATCAACTCCGAGTTCGCCCAGACCGACGTCGCGCTGGTGATCGGCGCGAACGACGTCACCAACCCGGCCGCGCAGACCGACCCGACCTCGCCGATCTACGGGATGCCGATCCTCAAGGTCAACGAGAGCCGGTCCGTGATCGTGTTGAAACGCGGCATGAGCTCGGGCTTCGCCGGGATCGACAACGACCTGTTCTACGATCCGAAGACCAGCATGCTCTTCGGCGACGCCAAGACGTCGGTGGGCGAGATCGTGGAGGAACTCAAGGCGTTATGACGAGCGGGTCGGATGTGCGTGCGGCGTTCACCGACCCGGCCGAGAACCTCGCGTTCGACGAAGCGCTCCTCCGGGTCGCGCCGGAGTCACCGGTCGTGTGGCTCTGGCGCAACCCGGTGTGCGTCGTGGTCGGGCGCGGCCAGCGGATCGCGCGTGAAGTGCACGTCGAGGCGTGCGAACGTGACGGCGTCCCGGTGCTGCGGCGCGCGAGCGGCGGCGGCACCGTGTTCCACGACCCGGGCAACCTCAACGTCACGCTGGTGCTGCCGTTTTCGGGGGTCCGGGTGGCGGAGCCCCCGGCCGGGGCGGAGCCCCGAATGTCACTGCCCGGCCCGCCCGAGCGGCCCCTCGAAGCGCTCGGTCAGGTGATGAGCGCCGCCGTCGACCAGCTCGGGCTGGTGCCGCGGATCGGCGACCGCGGCCTGTTCGTCGAGGACGCGAAGCTGTGCGGCTTCGCCGTGTTCCGCACCAAAGGCGGGCTGCTGGCCCACTCGACGTTGCTGGTCGAGACGTCCGCCGCCCTCGTCGGCCGGTACCTGACGAGCGCGCCGCCGGACCCGCGTCCGCTCGACTCCCACCGCAGCCCGGTCGCGTCGCTGGCCGACCACGGCCTCCGGCCCGGCTTCCCGGCGGTCGAAGCCGCGGTGCGCGCGGCGGCGTCGCAGCTGCTCGGGACGTTCGTGCCGCGCCCGCCGTCCGCGGCCGAGCTGACCCGGCAGCGGGCGCTGCTGCACACCCGCTACCGCTACCCGTCCTGGCACGCGGACGGCGCCCAGCGCGCGGCCTGAAAGCCGTAAAGGCCTCCTTCCCGGCCTTAAGAGCCGGTAAGGAGGCCTTCACGGACCTTCCGTCTACTGTGGACTTACTTCTCGGCCGCCGAGAACGTCACGGTCGGCACCTTGCGGGCGGACGCGCGGGTCGTCTTCTTCGGCTCCGCCGCCTTCCGCGTGCGAGTGGTCTTCGCGGGCTCGGCGGCCGTGGTCTTCGCGCGGGTGGCCGCCTTCACCGGGGCGGCCTTAGGCGTCGCCTTGGTGGCGCGTGCCGGAGCGGCCTTCGTGACGACGGCGGTGCGACGTCCGGCGACCGGCTTCGCGGTCTTCGGGACGGCCTTGGCGCGCGGCTTCTTCGCGCCCGGCACGAGCCGCGGCCGGCGCTTGCGGCCGCCACTGCGGCGGCCGGCGTCGGCGTAACGCTGCAAGAGCACGCGCAATGCCTCGGCGTTGGCGAAGGAGAGGTCGATGTCGTAGTCGATGCCGTCCAGGGCGAACCCGACGGTCTCCCCAGCGGCCTCGCCGGTCAGGTCATCCAGCACCCGCACAGCCGTGTTCCTGGCCACGACAAACCTCCCGTTACTCGAACGTGTGATGCGCGGCACCCGGGATCCGGCGACACTCCGGGGCCGCCGACAGCTTGCGGCTTCCTGACGAGGATAGCCGTTGGCTTGCGTGATCCCGCGTGGTGGTGTGCGCTGATGCCATGTCCGGACAGACTTTTGACGTAGTGGTGATCGGCGCGGGCCCGGTGGGCGAAGTGGCCGCCGAGCGAGCGGCTCGCGGGGGCCTGAAGGTCGCGCTCGTCGAGCACGAACGCTTCGGGGGCGAGTGCTCCTACTGGGCCTGCATCCCGAGCAAGGCCTTGCTGCGGCCGGGAAATCTCCTCGCCGCGGCCAAACGGATCCCGGGGGTGCCCGTCGGCGACGCGGTCGACCCGGCGCAGGTGTTCGCCCGCCGGGACTGGTTCACCGGCAAGGGCGACGACGCGGGCCAGGTCGAGTGGGCCCGCGGCGCGGGCATCGAGCCGGTCCGCGGGCACGGCGTCCTCACCGGTGAGCGCGAGGTCACCGTGGACGGCGACCGCGTCCTGACCGCGCGGCACGCGGTGATCGTGTGCACCGGCAGCGTCCCGAACACCCCGAAGATCCCGGGGATCGACACGATCCGGCCGTGGGGTTCGCGCGAGGCGACGTCGGCCTCGGCCGTGCCGGCCCGGCTCGGCGTCCTCGGCGGCGGCGTGGTCGGCGTCGAGATGGCGCAGGCCTGGGCGACCCTCGGCGCGGAGGTGCACCTGGTGATCACCGGCGAGCGCCCGCTGCCGCGCAACGCGGAGTTCGTCGGCGACCTCGTGCTGGCGGGCCTGCGGGAGGCAGGCGTGTTCGTCCACACGATGTCGGGTGTCGAGCGCGTCGCCGCGGGCGAGAGCGGCACCGAGCTGACGCTGAAGGACGGCGAGGTACTCGTCGTCGACGAGTTCCTGGTGGCGACCGGACGGCGTCCCGGCACGGCCGGGCTCGGCTTGGAGAGCTTCGGCGTCGAGGCCGGCGGCCCGCTGACCGTCGACGACACCGGCAAGGTGTCCGCAGTGGACGGTGACTGGCTGTTCGCGGCCGGCGACGTCACCGGTCGCGCCCCGCTGACCCACCAGGGCAAGTACGGCGCCCGCGCGGCGGGCGACACCGTGGCGGCGCTGGCGAAGGGCGAGAAGGTCGACACCTCGCCGTGGAGCCCGTTCACCGCGACCGCCGACCACCACGCCGTGCCGCAGGTGGTGTTCACCGACCCGGAGGTCGCCTCCGTCGGCCTGTCGGACGCCCGTGAGGGCTCGAACGACCGCGTCGTCGACATCGACATCGCGGTGGCGGGCTCGTCGCTGCACGCCGACGGGTACCAGGGCAAGGCCCGGATCGTCGTCGACACCGAGCGGAACGTGCTGCTCGGCGTGACGTTCGTCGGCCAGGACGTCTCGGAGCTGCTGCACTCGGCGACGATCGCGATCGTCGGCGAGGTGCCGCTCGACCGGTTGTGGCACGCGGTGCCGGCGTTCCCGACGATCAGCGAGGTGTGGCTGCGGCTGCTCGAGGCCTACGGGCTCTGAGCTACCGCGCGGGCAGATCCAGGGCGGCCTTCGCCGCCCGGACCAGGCCGGGATCGTCCGCAGTGGACGGTCCCGGCACCCACACCGCCTGCACCACCCGGACGGACGTGCCTTCGAGCCGGCTGGTGTAGGCGGCGTTCTCGAACCGCGGCGCCGGCGTGCCCCACTTGCCGGTCTCGGCGGCGAGGTCGAGGATCCCGCCACCGCCCGGAGTGTCGGCGACGGCCTTGAAGGCGGCGGCCTGCGCGGCGTCGGGGAAGGCGACGATGCCGACGGTCACCGCACCGGCCCGCCCGTCGACGGTCGTGGCGTAGCTCGCCCGCCGCACGCCGGAGCAACTGGTCTGCTGCAGGCTGGCCTGCGCGTCCCCGAAGGCGTGCGACGCGCACCGCTGGTCCCCGTCGGCGGCGCGCAGCGAGAACTGCAGGCTTTGCGCGGGAGCGACACTGGCCGGCTGCTGCGAGACCGGCCGGCTGGCGGGAGCGGGCGGCGAGGTGACGGGCGCGGCGGCGGTGTCATCCCCGCGGGTGGCAACGACCACCGCGGCGACGACCAGCACGACCAGCAACCCGATCGCCCCCAACGGCAGCCACCGGACGGTCCGCGAGGTGGGTGCCGGGGGTTTCTGCCGCGGGGCGGGGTTCGGCCGGGAGTGCGGGTAGGACTCCGCCGGGGCAGCCGTCGGGCGCGGGAGGGTCTCGGTGCTGGTGCTGCTGGGTAGCTCGAGAGATTCGGTCCGCTCGGTGTCCGCAGCCGGACGGTAGGGCGGGATCTGGTCGGCCCCGGGGAAGACGGGCAGCGCCGTGGGAGGTTTGGCGAGAGTCTCGGTGCGTTCGAAGTCGGTGAAATCCGAAGAGGTCTCGGGTTCGGCGGATTTCGTGGCGCCGGTGCGGGTTGCGCCACTCGAAATCGTCGCCGCGGTGGGCGCCGGGATGGAAACCGTGGAGTCCGTGGCGTCGGCAAAAGTCGCGGCCACCTTTTGAGCGGCGTCCGGTGCGGTGCTCGCTCCGGTGGCCTGCGCAGCGCCAGGGGCCACGGTCGTGTTTTGAGCGGCGACAGAGGACTGCGCCAAGACGGAACCGTTGGCGGCGCTGGGCTCGGCGGCAGATTTTGTGGCGCCGACAGCCGCGACGGTGTACTGAGCCGCGGCGGGAGCCTGCGCCGAGGCGGAAGTGATGGGCTCGGCGTCGGTGTCCGAAACCATCGCTGAGACCTGCGTCGGAGCGGGATCAGTGGCTGTGCTGGTCGCCGCCGCTTTGTTCTGGGCCCCGGCAAGGGTCCGTGCCGGGGGAGAACTAGCCGAAGTGTCGGTCTCGGCCGCGGATTCCGTGGTGCCGGGAAGGATCGCCGATTCCGAAGCTGTCGCGGAAGCCTTCGCCGGGCCGGAATCCGCGGGCACGCTGGGCTCGGCGGACTTTGGGATGCCAAGCACGCCAAGGCCTTCGCCTGCGGCGGGGTCGGAGGCCGTGTCGGTCTCGGCCGCGAGACCCGGGCTCGGCGCGTGACCCAGGGCGGAACTCGCGTGATCAGGCTCGACTCTCGCGTGATCCAGGGCGGAACTCGCAGGCTCCGACTCGACACTCGCGTGATCCATGGCGGAACTCGCGGGCTCCGGCTCGGTAACTGCGAAGTCTGGTCCGGCACTCGCTTGCTCCGGTTCGACATCCGCGAGGTCTGGTCCGGAACTCTCGGGCTCCGGCTCGGCAACCGTGGCCTCCGGCGGGACAACCGCGGTCTCTAAACCGGAACTTGCGTGATCGGGGGCGGAACTTGCGTGATCCACGCCGGAACTCGCGTGATCCAGGACGTGATCGGCTTCGACGACCGCTGCCGGTGGGTCGGCCAGTTGCGTTCGGCCACTTGCAGTCGGCGTTACCGGGGTCTCAGTTCGCCAGCCCGCTGGCGGCCTGGCGGTGGTCAGGGTTCCGGGCGACCGCGGCGCAGTGTCCCAAAGGGACTCCGGCGGCGTGTCGTCACTGAACCGGCTGAATCCCTCACCCAGCAGGATTTCGTCCGAGAAGTCGGGCGCGTCGGGGGCCAGGCCGCGGATCAGAGCGCGCACCTGGTCGACCGAACGGGGGCGGTGGGCCGTCGCCAGGGAGACCGCCGCTGCCAGCATCGTCGTCGGGGTGGGGTGCAGGACCCGTACCGGGCCCGCCAGGTCGCTCGCGGGCTGGTCGACCGTCTCGACGTACGGGCCGACCGCCACGATCGTGCCCACCGGTGCCGTGCCGGGGACCAGTTCCGCGATGCGGCTTTCGCACACCTGGGACAGGTCCAGGGCCTCCGTGGCCGGGTTGATCGCGTCGTCGTCGGCCACCAGGGGCCAGCCGTCGGCCTTCCATTCCGCGCCCAGCGGGGCTTCCAGCCGCAGCGCCGGGTCCGGCAGGTCGACGCCGATGACGATGATCACGCCGTGGGGCAGCAGAACCACCGCCTCGACCGGGCGATCCGTCACCGTCCCGACGCCGATCAGCGCGATCCCGCCGACGACGGTGCTGCCGCGGCCCAGGGACGCCAGTGCCGCCCGGATGTCGTCCGCCACCCGGGACTGCTGCCGCTCGAGGCGCACCAGTCGCACCGAAATCTCCCCTGCTCGTCGTTCCGGAGCATCACGCTAGCGCGCCCGGTCGTATCCGAGGCGCGACACGGGGACGACGCGGCCGCGTCCCACCGAAAGTGGTGCTGTGGGTGACTTGTGGTGTTCATGTGGCCAAACAGCACGGTTGGGGTGCAGAATGTGCTACAACGCATCGGAGGCGGTATTCGGGAGCCGCACTGAGGCCACGCAGCTCGATTTCAGGGCGTAGGGGAAGACGTCCCTCGTCGAGCAAGCGGAGGTAGCAGTGAGCACCCGTGGCAGCACCCGAGGTGTGGTGTACGTCCACTCGTCGCCGTCTGCGGTGTGTCCGCACGTCGAGTGGGCTATTTCGGGCACCCTCAACGCCCGAGTCGACCTGAAGTGGACGGCGCAGCCGGCCAGTCCGGGTCAGCTTCGCGCCGAATGCGGCTGGCGCGCGCCCGCGGGCACCGGCGCCAGATTGGCGGCGGCCCTCAAGGCGTGGCCGATGATTCGGTTCGAAGTCACCGAAGAGCCCAGCGCGGGCGTCGACGGCGAACGGTTCTGCTTCGCGCCCGGGCTCGGCCTGTGGCACGGACGGACCAGCGCCAACGGCGACATCGTGGTGGGCGAGGACCAGCTGCGCGCACTCGTGAGCATGACCCGCGGCGGCGAGTCGCTGGCGCACAAGCTCGACGAACTCCTGGCCGCGAGCTGGGACGAAGCGCTCGAGCCGTACCGTCACGCCGGTGACGGTGCTCCGGTGACCTGGCTGCACCAGGTCGGCTGACACCGGACTCCGGCAGCACGGGACCGGTGGCGGGGCCGGTACGCTCTTCCGCGTGACGACCCCCGCCTCCAGCCCCCGCCAGCGCTGGCTGGTGCCCGTCGTGGTCGTGGTGCTGTCCGTGACCGTGGGCGGCGGCCTGCTCGCGCGCGAGCTCTACCGCCGTCCCGACCAGCCCGCCGGCGACACCTCGGCGCCGGTGACGGTGCCCCAGTCGGCGACCGGCAGCCAGCCGACCGGTGCCGACATCGTCGGGATGACGCCGGACGCGCAGTCGCACCCGCGGGCCGACGAGGTGCGCAAGGTGCTGGAGACGTACTTCTCGGCCATCAACACCCAGCAGTACTCGAGGTGGATGACCGTGGTCACCACGGAGCGGGTGGCGCAGCAGCCGCTCGGCACGTGGAAGGACGGCATCAAGACCACAAAGGACAGCGACGCCGTCGTCTACCGGATCGAGCGCGGCTCCGGCACGTCGCTGCGGGTCCTGGTCGGCTTCCGGAGCCGCCAGGCGGTCGAAGACGCCCCGGCCTGGTTCCCGGAGCCGTGCATCCAGTGGCGGCTCGTGCTGCCGATGGTCATCGAGAAGTCCGCGCTGAAGATCGCCGCCGTCGACAACGGCCCGCCCCCCGAACACCAGAAGTGCTGAAACGAGAAGGGGCCCGGCCGAAGCCGGGCCCCTTCTCGTTCGTCAGCGTGCTCAGGCCGCCGGGGTGAACAGCAGAGCGGTGTTGTGCCCGCCGAACCCGAACGAGTTGCTGATCGCCGCGGTCAGCTCGACCTTGCGCGGCTCGCCCGACACGACGTCCAGCTGCACCCGCGGGTCCAGGTCGGTCAGGTTCATCGTGGCCGGCACGATGCCGTGGTACAGCGAGAGGATCGTGATGATCCCCTCGACCGCGCCGGCCCCGCCGACCAGGTGACCCATCGAACCCTTCGGTGCCGTGACGATCGCGTGGTCGCCGACCGCCTTGCGGATCGCCGCCGCCTCGCCGATGTCACCGACCACAGTGGACGTCGCGTGCGCGTTCACGTGCCCGACCTCCGCCGGGCTGACGCCGGCCATCTTCATCGCCGCGCGCATCGCGGCGATCTGGCCGATGCCCTCGGGGTGGTTGCCCGTGATGTGGTAGGCGTCCGAGGTGATGCCGTGCCCGGCGATCGTCGCGTAGACGCGCGCCCCGCGGGCCTTCGCCAGGTCCGCGCGCTCCAGGATGACCACGCCCGAGCCCTCACCGAGGACGAAGCCGTCCCGGTTCGCGTCGAACGGCCGCGACGCGGCCCCCGGGTCGTCGTTGCGCGTGGACACCGTGCGGGCCTGGGCGAACCCGGCGAGCGTGATCGGGTGGATGCACGCTTCGGCACCCCCGGCGACCACGACGTCGGCACGCCCGGAGCGGATCATCTCGACCCCGCTCGCGATGCCCTCGGCGCCGGAGGCACAGGCCGAGGCCGGGGAGTGCACCCCGGCCCGTGCCTTCAGGTCGATGCCGACGTGCGCGGCCGGGCCGTTCGGCATCAGCATCGGCACGGTCAGCGGCGACACCTTGCGGAGACCCTGCTGGTGCAACAGATCGTTCTGGGTGAGCAGGGTGACCGGGCCGCCGACGCCGGTACCGATCGACACGCCGAGGCGGTCGGGGTCGACGTCGGTGTGCTCGTCCGTCGGTTCGGTGAAGCCGGCGTCGGCCCACGCCTGACGGGCGGCGATCATCGCGACCTGCTCGCAGCGGTCCATCCGGCGGGCCTGGACCCGCGGCAGGACTTCCGAGGGATCGACGGCCAGCATGCCGCCGATCTTGACCGGCAGCTGCAGCTCCTCGACCCAGTCGGCTTCGATCGTCCGGACCCCGCTCCGCCCGGCCAGCAGACCGTCCCAGGTGGACGTCACGTCCCCGCCGAGCGGTGTGGTGGCGCCGAGACCGGTGATCACGACGTCGATGTTGCTCATGGGTGTCTCCTCAAGGAGGGAAGAGGACTTACTTCGAGTTGGCCGACACGTAGTTGACGGCGTCGCCCACGGTCTTCAGGTTGGCGAGCTCGTCGTCCGGGATCTTGACGCCGAACTTGTCCTCGGCCTGCACGGCGATCTCGACCATCGACAGCGAGTCGATGTCCAGGTCGTCCACGAACGACTTCTCGGCGGTGACGTCGTCCTGAGCCACACCGGCCACCTCTTCGACGATCTCGGCGAGGCCGGCGAGGATCTCAGCGTTGTCAGCCATGGGGTAGTTCCCTTCTCGGTCTTACTTGGGGGTTCTTGTCCGGCGGGCGAGTGCCCGCCGGGAGCGTAACGGTCAGGGGCAGATGAACGCCTGCCCGGCGTAGGACAAGCCCGCGCCGAACCCGACGGCCAGCACCACGTCGCCGGACTTCGCCGTCCCGGCCTTGCGCATGTGGTCCAGCGCGAGGGGGATGGACGCCGACGAGGTGTTGCCGGAGTACCTGATGTCGTCGGCGACGACCATGTCGTCACGGGCGCCGTTGGCCCGCAGCTTCTTCGCGATCGCCTCGACGATGCGCAGGTTGGCCTGGTGCGGGATCAGCACGTCCACATCGGACGCCTTCAGCCCGGCGACCTCGAGCGCGCGCAGCGCGATCGGTGCGATCTGGGTGGTCGCCCACCGGAAGACCGACTGGCCCTCCTGGTAGATGAACTTGTCCTCGGTCATCCCGATCAGGTCGACGAGGTCGCCGGCGCTGCCCCAGGAGACCGGGCCGATCAGCGGCTCGTCGGACGCGCCGACGACCGCGGCACCCGCGCCGTCGGCGAAGATGATCGCGTTGGCGCGGTCGGTCGGGTTCACCGAGTCGGTGAGCTTCTCGGCGCCGATCACGAGGACCTTCTTGGCGGAGCCCGCGCGGACCAGGTCCGACGCGACGCCCAGGCCGTAGCAGAACCCGGCGCACGCGGCGTTGAGGTCGAACGCGCCGGGGCTCGGGATGCCGATCCGGGCGGCGACCTGCGCGGCGGCGTTCGGGATCTGCGTCGGCATCGTGCAGTTCGGCAGGATCACCGTGTCCACTTCGGACGGGTCGACCCCGGCGTCGGCCAGCGCGGCGGTGCCGGCGGCGACGGCCATGTCGGTGAGCAGCTCGTCCTTCTCGGCGAAGCGGCGCTCGATGATGCCGACGCGCGTCTGGATCCACTCGTCGTTGGTGTCCATGGTCTTCGAGAGGTCGTCGTTGCTGACGATCCGCTCGGGCTGGTAGCTGCCGACGCCCAGCACGCGGCTGCCGCGGGAGCCCGGGTTGAGGCTCAGGGCCGGTCGGTCGGTCACGAGGCGTCCTCCTGGCGCAGCGCCGCCAGTTCGGCCGGCGTCTTCAGCGCGGTGGTAGTGGTGACGACGCCCTTGAGCTGCCGCTTGACCAGGCCGGTCAGCGTGCCCGCGGGCGCGAGTTCGACGGTGCGGGTGACGCCGAGCGAGACCAGGCCGTCCATCGTCAGGTCCCACCGGACCGACCGGGTGACCTGCGCGACGAGCCGCTCCAGGTACTCGGCCCCGCTGGTGACGACGGCGCCGTCCGCGTTGGACAGTAGCGGGCGGGTCGGATCGGCCGGCGTCAGCTCGGCGGCGTGGGCGCGCAGCGCCTCTTCGGCGGGCGCCATGTAGCGCGTGTGGAACGCGCCGGCGACCTTGAGGGCGCGGATCTTCGTGCCTTCGAGGGGCTCGGCGACGATCTTGGCGATCGCGTCGGCCGCGCCGGAGGCGACGATCTGCCCCGCTCCGTTGCGGTTCGCCGCGGTCAGGCCCCGCTCGCCCAGCCACGCGACGACCTGCTCGGGGTCCCCGAGCATCACCGCGGCCATCGACGTCGGTTCGATCGCGCAGGCCTTCGCCATCTCGGCCCCGCGGACGGCGGCGAGCGCGATGGCCTCTCCGGGCTTCAGCACCCCGGCGATCGCGGCGGCGGCCAGCTCACCCACCGAGTGCCCGGCGACCGGCGCGTCAGCGGGGACCGGCGCGGTGGCCTGGAGGTGCTCGAAGGTGAGCAGCGACAGCGCGACGATCAGCGGCTGCGCGATCGCGGTGTCCTGGATCTCCTCGGCGCCGGCTTCCGTGCCGAGGCGCAGCAGATCGAGCCCCGCGCGCTCGGACCACTGGGCGACGCGCTCGCGCGCGCCGTCGAGGTCGAGCCAGGGCGTGAACATACCGGGGGCCTGGGATCCCTGGCCGGGAGCGAGCACTGCTGACGTCACCCTCTAAGACAACACGGAACGGGCACTTTCGCGGGATGCCGACGCTCACAGTGTCTGCCCGGCGTCTTTGTCGGAAACCTCCAAAGACGCGCCGCACCACCTCGCGCGTAACCCGGAAGCCTTGTCGGGTTCAATCACCTTTCGCTGTTAAGTCCATCACGTGACGGGGCTCTCGTGAGAGGGTCGCGGACGGCGTGGGGAGCCGGTCACCAGAGGCCGCGGGCGCGGGCCAGCCGGCCCACCGCCAGCGCGATCCGCAGCACCAGCGCGTCCCGGGGGTCCGTCGGCTGGCAGCCCGTCAGGTCCGCCGCCTTGCGCAGGCGGTAGCGGACGGTGTTCGGGTGGACGAACAGCGTCTTCGCGCACGTCTCCAGCACGCCGCCGCTCTCGAGGTAGGCCTCCACCGTGCGCTGCAGCGTCGGGCCGGCCTCCTCCAGCGGGCGGGCGATGGTGTCGACCAGTAGCCGCTCGGCTTCGGCATCGCCCGAGAGCGCGCGTTCCGGCAGGAGGTCCGCCGAGCGCACCGGGCGGGGCGCGCCCGGCCAGCCGACCACCGCCCGCAGGCCGGACAACGCCTCCGTCGCGCTGTGGTGCGCCTCCGCGAGCGTCGGGACCGTCGGGCCGGCCACCACCGGGCCGTCGGCGAAGGCCACCGACATCCGGCCGAGGATCTCGCGTTCCTTCACCCCGCCTTCGGTCGCGCCGCCGATGACGACCACCAGTCGCGAGCCCTGCACGGACAGCAGCACCGGCCGGCCGACGCGGGCGGCGCGGCTGCGGACCTCGAACACGACCGTCGGCGGGTCCTCCGACGGCGGGTTGCCCACCAGGACCGTCGCCGCGGCGGTCGGGTCCCAGCCCAGCGCCGTCGCGCGAGAGAGAACGGACTCTTCAGCGTCGCCGCGGACGATGCCGTCGACGACCAGGGCCTCCAGCCGGGCGTCCCACGCGCCGCGCGCCTCGGCCGCGGCGGCGTAGGAGTTGGCCGCGGCGAAGGCGATTTCCCGGCCGTAGCGCAGGATTCCCTCGATCAGCGCGGCCCGCTCGGCCTCGTTCGCCGCGAAGGCCGGCAGCTGCTCCTCGAAAACCTCGATGGCGAGCCGGACCATGCCGACGGCCTGGCGCAGGCTGACCCACCGCGACAGCTCGGCCGGCGCGTCGCGGAACGCCTCGGTCGTGAGCTTCAAGGCCTCTTTGGAGTCCCGCAGCCAGCCGACGAATCCCGCCGCGCCGGCCTGGGTGATCAGCAGGACGCTCGCGCGCTGGTCGGCGGGCAGCCGGGCGAACCACGGCAGCCGCTGTTCCATGACGGCGATGCTGGCGCTCGCCAGGCTGCCGGACGCGTGCTCCAGCCGACGGAGCGTCTTCGCGGACAGTCCGTGGTGCTTCGGCACACGCCGTGTGGTGGGTTCGGCCATTTCGACGCGATCCTACGTGGCCCGCAACTTTCGTAGCCCGCGATGGCAACGCGGGTCGCTATGCGGTGCGTGTACCGGCTGCCTACGATCGCAGCCAAGCGGAGGAAATGGGGGCACCGGGATGACCGGTCTAGAGATCGACGCGATCTCCAAACGCTACGGCGACGTGGTCGCTTTGCGCGAAATGACGTTCGACGTCCGGCCGGGCGAGTTGTTCGGCTTCGTCGGCAGCAACGGCGCCGGGAAGACGACGACCATGCGCATCGCGCTGGGCGTCCTTTCCGCCGACGCCGGCGAAGTGCGCTACGCGGGCGAGCCCGTGACGCACGAAACGCGCCGCCACATCGGTTACATGCCCGAGGAACGCGGGCTGTACCCGAAGATGAAGGTGGGGGAGCAGCTCACGTACCTGGCCCGGCTGCACGGGATGTCCGCGTCCGACGCCAAGACGTCGGCGGAGAAGTGGACGGAACGGCTGGGCGTGGCCGCGCGCCGCGACGACGAGGTGCAGAAGCTCAGCCTCGGCAACCAGCAGCGCGTGCAGCTGGCCGCCGCGCTGGTGCACGAGCCGCGGATCCTGGTGCTCGACGAGCCGTTCTCCGGCCTCGACCCGGTCGCGGTCGACGTGATGAGCCAGGTGCTCAAGGAGAAGGCCGACGACGGCGTGCCGGTCGTGTTCTCCAGCCACCAGCTCGACCTGGTGGAGCGGCTCTGCGACCGCGTCGGCATCGTCCGGAGTGGACAGATGGTGGAGGTCGGCACGGTCGAAGAGCTGCGTTCCGGCGGTGCGGTGCGGCTGCGCGTCGACGTGCCCGGAGCCGGTGACGACTGGGCCGACGGCCTCGCCGGCGTCAAGGTGCTCGGCCGGAAGGGCACCGCGACCGAGCTGGAGCTGGCCGACGGCGCCGACGACCAGGCCGTGCTCCAGGCTGCGCTGGCCACCGGGCCGGTGCGCGAGTTCGCCCGCGAGCAGCCGACGCTGGCCGACCTGTTCCGTTCCGTCGTGACGACCGAGGAGGTCCCCGCATGAGTACCCCGGTTCCGGACGTCCGGATGAGCGCGGCGGGCGCCGTCGGGCTGGTCGCCTCGCGTGAGATCGGCACCCGCGTCCGCTCCAAGGCCTACCGCGTCACCACCGTCGTCATGCTGCTGCTGATCGTCGTCGGCATCGTCGTGATCAAGCTGATCTCGGGCGGCGGGGGTGCCGACGCGACGATCGGTTACACCCCGGCCACCGCCGGGTTCAGCGCGCCGCTGCAGGCGACCGGCAAGGCCGTCGACCAGAGCATCGACGTCACCCAGGTCGCCGACGAGGCCGCCGGGCGCGCGAAGCTGGCCGACGGCTCGATCGACGCGCTGCTGACCGGCGACGGCAAGAGCGTGCACGTCCAGGTGAAGAAGGACCTCGACGGCAAGCTCGCGAACGTGCTGCAGCTGCTGTCCCGCCAGGTCGCGCTCGACCAGCAGATCACCACGCTCGGCGGCAACCCGGCCCAGTTCGAGGCCACCGTCTCGGCCGCGAAGTTCGTCGAGGACCCGCCGCTGGAGGAGCCGTACGACTACAACGGCCAGCAGCTGGTGCTCGGCATCGTCGCCGGCATCCTGATCTACCTGTCGCTGATGATCAACGGCCAGAGCGTCGCCCAGGGCGTCGTCGAAGAGAAGACGTCGCGGGTGGTCGAGCTGCTGCTCTCGACGATCAAGCCGTGGCAGCTGATGGCCGGGAAGGTGCTCGGCATCGGGGTGGTCGGGCTGATCCAGATGGTTGTCATCGGGGCCGGCGGGGTGATCGCCGGCTTGGCCACGGGCGTGCTCACGGTGTCCGTTTCGGCGGCCGTCGGCACGGTCGTCTGGCTGATCGTCTGGTACCTGCTCGGGTTCTTCATGTACTCGATCGTGTTCGCCGCGCTGGGTGCGCTGGTGTCCCGGCAGGAGGACGTCGGCGGCGCGGTGATGCCGGCGCTGATGTTCGTGATCGCCGGGTACGTGGTGGGGATTTCCGTGCTGCCGTCGGATCCGGGCAACACGTTCGCCGAAGTGCTTTCCGTGATCCCGGTGTTCGCGCCGACCCTGATGCCGATGCGGCTGGCGATGGGCGGGGTGCCGGTGTGGGAAGCCGTGTTGTCGGTGGGGCTGGTGGTGCTGATGATCCCGGTGCTGATCTGGCTCGCCGCGCGGATCTACCGCAACGCCGTCATGCGCAGTGGCGCGAAGGTGAAACTGCGGGACGCGCTGCGCGCCGCCTGACGTTTCCCGGTTGTTCATCCGGCCCTCGGACCGCTTCGGCGTCCGGGGGCCGGTTTGTTCTCGGCCCGTGACACCGGGATTCCCCCACATGCTCGAGGCCGCCCGGCGCTTGCGGTTTACGCTGCGCCGGACGGCCTCGTCTCCCCGGTCCCCACCGGTAGAACCAGTATGGCTGCCAACGATCTTTGCGCGCCAGTCGTCTCACTCGATCGTGGGGCGCACGAGTTGCCGCCGCTGGGTACCTGATCGACGATCCGGTGCACAACAGCGGCACCACCCGAATCGCGGCGCGATTCGGTGCGAAACATCAAGAGGGAGTCGGCATGGGCCAGCAACTCAAGGACGGACTGGGACAAGCGTGGAACCTCGTGGCCACGTTCGTCCCGAAACTCGTCGGTTTCCTGATCATCCTGCTGATCGGCTGGCTGATCGCGAAGGCCGTCTCCAAGGGCCTGAGCCTCGTTCTCGGAAAGGTCGGGTTCGGCAAGCTGATCGAGAAGACCGGCCTTTCCGCCAGCATCGGCCAGCAGAAGATCGACGCGGCCGGGATCCTCGTGAAACTGGTCTACTACTTCATCCTGCTGATCGCGCTGCAGCTCGCGTTCGGCGTGTTCGGGCCGACCAACCCGGTCAGCCAGCTGCTCAACGACATCATCGCGTTCCTGCCGCGGATCGTGGTCGCGCTGGTGCTGATCGTGGTCGCCGCGGCCATCGCGAAGGTCGTGCGTGACGTCGTGACATCGGCGATGTCGGGCCGCCCGGCCGGCCGGTACCTGGCCACCGGCGCCTACTGGCTGATCATGGCGTTCGGCATCATCGCCGCGCTCGGCCAGGTCAACATCGCGACCGCGATCACCGGCCCGGTGCTGATCGCCGTGCTGGCCACCATCGGCGGCGTCATCGTCGTCGGCTTCGGCGGCGGCCTGATCAAGCCGGCGCAGGACCGCTGGCGCGGCTGGATGGCGAACATGCAGCAGCAGCTGGCGGAGACGCCGCAGCAGCGCACCGGCGAGATGGGCCGCAGCGAGGCCCCGCACGCGATGGTCGGCGCCGACAACACGCCGACCCCGCCGGTCGGGACCCCGCGCCCGCAGATCTGAGCAGCTGAGTGACGAGACGGGCCCGGCAGACGAGGAAGCTGCCGGGCCCGTTTCGTTACGCTGATGCGCATGGGGGTCGTGACGGCGCTGTGGCGCTATCCGGTGAAGTCGATGCGTGGGGAACGGCTGGCCGAGGGCGAGTTCGGCGAGCGCGGTCTCGACGGCGACCGGCTGTACGCCGTCCGCGATCCGGACGGGAAGTTCGGCAGCGGCAAGAACACCCGCCGCTTTCGCCGGATGGCGGGCCTGCACGAGTTCGCCGCGCGGTACGACGGTGACGTGCCGGTGGTGACGCTCCCGGACGGGCGCGTGGTCCGCGGCGACGCCGCCCACGGGGCGATCGCCGCCGCGCTGGGCCGCCCGGACGTCCGGCTGGTCCGGGAAGCCGAAATCCCGCACCACGACGAGGCCGCCGTCCACCTCGTGACGACGTCGTCGCTGGCCTGGCTGGCCGAGCGCGCACCCGGCGTCGAGGTCGACGCGCGGCGGCTGCGGCCGAACCTGCTGCTCGACACCGGTCCGGCGCCGGAGCTGGCCGAGGAGGCCTGGCTGGGGGAGCGGGTCCGGATCGGCGGGGTCGAGCTGGAGATCCTGCGCCGGGCCGTGCGCTGCGTGATGGTCGGCCTGCCGTGGGACGGCCTCGCGGCCGCGCCCGGCCTGCTGAAGACGATCGCCGACACCAACGACCTGATGCTCGGGGTGCACGCGCGCGTCGTCCGCGGTGGCACCGTCCGCGTCGGCGACGTCCACGACGTGGGATGTTCCACGCCTCACAGTCCCTAGGGAATGCGCCCCTCCCGGAGCATGTTGGTGACCGGTAGGACGAAAGGGGCGTCACGTGAACTACCTGCTGGAACACGGCTTCCGGGTGCTTGGGCAGTGGATCTCCATCGCCGAGTTCGCCGGGCAGGTGTTCGCGCTGGCCGTGGTGTTCCTCGCGCAACGTCGCACCTTGTGGACGTGGCCGGTGCAGGTCGGCGCCACGGTGCTGCTGTTCGCCGTCTACGCCTCCGCGCACCTCGGCGGGCTCGCCGCCCGGCAGGTCGCCATCCTCGCCATCTCCGTCTACGGCTGGTGGGCCTGGACGCGCCGCAAGGACCCGGTGTTCGGCGTCGTCGTGCGCCAGGGCCGGCTCACCGAACGGCTCGTCATGCTCGGCACGTTCGTCGCCGGCACCACCGTGATGGCCCTGGTCCTCGACGCGCTGCACGCGTCGTGGGCGCCGTGGCCGGACGCCGCGATCTTCGTCGGCACCCTCGTCGCCTTCGGCGCGCAAGGCGCGGGGCTGGTCGAGTTCTGGCTGGTCTGGCTGGTCGTCGACGCGATCGGCGTGCCGCTGCAGATCTCGTCCGGGCTCTACTTCTCGGCCGCGATCTACATCGTGTTCGCCGGGCTGGTCGTGCACGGCTGGTGGACCTGGAACCGCTCGGCCAAGCAGCGCGTCGCGGCCCGCGACCACGGGGTCATGGCAGCATCCAGCTGAGCACCGGCGTGCTCTGCCCGAGCACGATCAGGCACATCACCAGCAGCAGCCCGAGGCTCCACGGCAGGACCTTCCGCAGGAGCTTGCCCTCTTCGCCGGGCAGGTTCGCCGCGACGCAGGCGATGGTGAGGTTCTGCGGCGAGACCATCTTGCCGAGCACGCCGCCGGAGCTGTTGGCCGCGGCGAGCAGGTCCGCGGGCAGGCCGGTCTGGTGGGCCGCGGTCACCTGCAGCGCGCCGAACAGCGCGTTCGCCGACGTGTCGGACCCCGAGACGGCGACGCCGAACCAGCCGAGCACCGGGGACAGGAACGCGAGTGCGGCGCCGGCGGCCGCGATGAACGTGCCGATCGTGCTGGTCTGACCGGACAGGTTCATCACGTAGGCCAGCGCGAGCACGCCGGTGACGGTGAGGATCGCGAAGCGCAGTTCCTTCACCGTGGCCAGCCATTCGCTCAGCGCGCCGCTCGCGGACACGGCCAGCACCGCCGCCGTGACGATCCCGGCGATCAGCACGAGCGTGCCGCCGGTGTTGAGGAACGGCAGTGAGAACGTGTTGCCGGACACCGGTTTCCCGTTCGGCGCGGCGACGTTCAGCCCGAACCAGTGGAACTTCCAGGTCGCCTTGTCCAGCAGCGCCTTGATCGGCGGCAGCTGGCCGAGCGAGAAGATCACGATGATCAGCCCGTACGGCAGGTACGCCTTCACGACGTCGCCGCGCGCATCATCCGGCGGCGCTTCGGTGGTCGTCGTCCCGCCCATCCCGACGCGGACGGCTTCGGGCACCGGACGGCGGGTCTGGGGCAGCGCCACCAGCGCGGCCGCGCCGGCGAGCGCGGCGCCGATGTCGGCCAGCTGCGGCGAGACGAAGTTGGACGCGAGGAACTGCACGAGCCCGAACGCGACCCCGCAGACCAGCGCGGGCAGCCACGTGTCGCGCAGGCCGCGCTTGCCGTCGACGATGATCACCAGCAGCAGCGGCACGACCAGGGCGAGCAACGGCGTCTGGCGCCCGACGATCGACGACACCTGCTCCAGCGGCAGCCCGGTGACCTGGGCGAGCGTGACGACCGGCGTGCCCATGGCGCCGAACGCGACCGGCGCGGTGTTCGCGACCAGCGCGACGACGGCGGCCTTCACCGGGTGGAAGCCGACGGCCACCAGCATCACGGCGCTGATCGCGACGGGCGCGCCGAAGCCCGCGAGGGCCTCCATCAGCGCGCCGAAGCAGAACGCGATGATCAGGGCCTGGATGCGCGGGTCGTCGGAGATCCGGCCGAACGAGCGGCGCAGCACGTCGAAGTGCCCGGTCCGCACGGTGAGCCGGTAGATCCACAGCGCGTTGACGACGATCCACATGATCGGCCACAGCCCGAACGCGGCGCCGGACAGCGCGCCGGAGACGGCCTGGACGATCGGCATCCCGAACGCGGCGATCCCGACGACGAGCGCGACGAGCAGCCCGATCAGGGCGGCGTGGTGCGCCTTCATCCGGACGACGCCGAGGAGGACGAGCACGGTGGCCAGGGGCAGCACGGCGACGAGCGCGGACAGTCCCAGCGAGCCGAGGGGAGTCACGTCTTGTATGAACAGGGCCTGCACGAACACGGGCGACCTCCGTTTTCCACGATGCGAAAACGGCCTTTCGGCGGAGTGTCCGTGATCCTCCTCACAAACCGGGCGTTACGTCAAGAACTTGACGCCACACGGCCCAACGAGTCAGAGCCTCACGTGATCCAAGGGTCGACACGCGTGTCTGGAGGGTCGACACGCGTGATTGGGAAGTCGACACGGCGCAGGCGGGCTCGGGAGTCGTGTCGACCTCCCAATCACGCGAGTTGGCGTGCCAATCACGCGAGTTGGCGTTCTGATCACGCGGGTTACGGCTGGGGGAGGACGCCGAGGGCCGTGTCCGCGATCGCGCGGAGTTCGGCGGGGCTCGAACCGCCCTTGCCGAGGGCTTCGATGCCGCGGGTGACGGCCAGCAGCAGGCTCGCGAGGTGGGCCGGGTCCTGGTCGCCGGCGATGTCGCCCGCGCGCTGGGCCGCCGCGATGGCCGCCGTCAGCTGCTCCCGCAGCTCGCGGAAGACGCGCTGGGCGCGGGCCGCGACGGCTTCGTCGTGCTCCGCGCACTCCGCCGTGCCCTTCGCGAGCATGCAGCCGCGCCGGTCCCGGTCCGCCGCCGTGGACTCGGCGATCCCTGCGACGTAGTCGCGGATCCGCTGGTGGGCGCCGCTGTCGGGACCTTCGAGCGCGCGGCGCGTCGCTTCGGCGGACTCGGTGCAGTAGTCGTCGAAGACGCGCAGGAACAACGCGTGCTTGTCGCCGAAGGCGCCGTAGAGGCTGCCCTTGCCGAGGCCGGTCGCGGCGGCGATGTCGTCGATCTTCGTGCCGGCGTAACCGGTCGCCCAGAACTGGTCCCTGGCGGCGCGCAGCACCGCGTCCTGGTCGAAGCTCCGGGGTCGTGCCATGGCCTCAGCGTACCCATTCTTGACTGCCTCGTCCATAACGGCGTAGATTCTGGACGAGACAGTCAAGAACTCGACCAGGGGAGCATCGTGACCAGCACATTGAAGGACAAGACGGCCGTCGTGACCGGCGCCGGCACCGGCATCGGGCTCGCCATCGCGAAGCGGTTCGCCGCCGAGGGCGCGCACGTGTTCATCACCGGGCGGCGCAAGGAGGTCCTCGACGACGCCGTCGCCGAGATCGGCGGCAGCGTGCAGGCGATCCGCGCCGACTCCTCGAAGCCCGCCGACCTCGACGCGCTCTACCGGGCCGTCGAAGAGCGCGGGAAGGGCCTCGACGTCGTCGTCGCCAACTCCGGCGGTGGTGTGAGCCAGCTGCTCGGCGAGATCACCGAGGAGCAGCTCGACGCCACGTTCGCCACGAACGTCAAGGGTGTCGTCTTCACGGTGCAGAAGGCCCTGCCGCTGCTCAACGACAACGCGTCGATCATCCTCACCGGCTCGACGACGTCCACGCGCGTGGCGCCGGGCATGAGCATCTACGCCGCGACGAAGGCCGCCGTCCGCAACTTCGCCCGCACCTGGGCCCTCGACCTGGCCGGCAAGAGCGTCCGGGTGAACGTGCTGAGCCCGGGACCGACGCACACGCCGGGCCTGCTGGGCCTGGCCGACCCCGGCGCGGAGCAGGAGCTGCTGGACGGGATGGCGGCCGCCGTGCCGCTCGGCCGCGTCGGCGCCCCCTCGGAGATCGCCGGTGCGGCGCTGTTCCTGGCGTCGGCCGACGCCAGCTTCGTCAACGGCGTCGAGTTCTTCGTCGACGGCGGCCAGGCGCAGGTCTGACCGGGCTCAGCGCAGGGTGGCGTGTGACGGCTTGAGGTCGGCGAGGGTGCGGACCCCCAGCAGCTGCATCGTGCGGACCATCTCCGTGCGGAGGATGTCCACGCAGCGCTGGACGCCGCGCTCGCCGCCGGCCATCAGGCCGTAGAGGAACGCGCGGCCGACCAGGACGGCGTCGGCGCCGCGGGCGATGGCCGCGACGATGTCGCCGCCGGACAGGATGCCGGTGTCGATCCAGACCTCGGCGCCACCCTGGATCTCGTCGAGCACCGCCGGGAGCAGCTCCAGGGGCGTCGGAGCGCGGTCCAGCTGGCGGCCGCCGTGGTTCGAGATGAGCACCGCGTCGGCGCCGTGCTTGACGACGTCACGCGCGTCGTCGACGTTCTGCACGCCCTTGACCACGAGCTTCCCGGGCCAGGTGCGGCGCACCCAGTCGAGGTCGTCGTAGTTCAGCGTCGGGTCGAACAGCTTGTTCAGCAGCTCGGCGACGGTGCCGTCGAAGTGGCTGAGCGAGGCGAAGTTCAGCGGCTCGGTGGTGAGCAGGTTGAACCACCACGCCGGGTGCGTCGCGCCGTCGAGGAACGTCTTGAGCGTGAGCGCCGGCGGGATGGTCAGGCCGTTGCGGACGTCACGCAGCCGGGCGCCGCCGACCGGGGTGTCGACGGTCAGCATGAGCGTGTCGAAGCCGTGTTCCCACGCGCGATTCATCAGATCTTCGCCGGCGCCGTGGTCGCGCCAGACGTAGAGCTGGAACCACTTGCGGGCCCCGGGCGCGGCGGCGGCGAGGTCCTCGATCGACGTCGTCGCCATGGTCGAGAGCCCCATCGGGATGCCGTTGCGCTCGGCGACGCGGGCCACCGCGCTCTCGCCCTCGTGCTGCATCATCCGGGTGAAACCGGTGGGGGCGAAGGCGAAGGGCAGCGCCGAGGTCTTGCCGAGGATCTCGCGCGTGGTGTCCACATCGGACACCCCGCGCAGGACGTTCGGGTGGAACTCGACCCGCCGGTAGGCCTGGCGGGCGCGCAGCAGGCTGTCTTCGAGCTCGGCCGCGCCGTCGGTGTAGTCGAAGGCCGCCCGCGGGGTCCGCTTGCGTGCGGCCATTCGCAGGTCGGCGATGGTGTGCGCGTTGCCGAGCCGCCGGTCGGTCGGGTTCAGCACGATCGGCTTGGGCCGCAGGAGCTGCTTCAGCTCGTCCGGCTTCGGCAGTCGGCGCTTCGTCACCTTCATCAACTCCCTCAACAGCCTGCACGGCGAACGGGACCCGGCAGACATCGGATGTCTGCCGGGTCCCTTTCTAGCACCAGGTCACGCGCTGCCGGAATCCGACGTCTGCGGCCCGGCGGCCGCGACGTCGTCGAGCCGGTACTTCGTGGCCGCTTCGAGGACCTTCGCCTGGTCGACCTCGCCGCGCTTGGCCAGGATCGACAGCGCGCCGACGGTGATCGACTCGGCGTCGACCAGGAACTTCCGCCGCGCCGCGGGCCGGGTGTCGGAGAACCCGAACCCGTCGGTGCCGAGCGTCAGCATGTCGGTCGGCACGTACGGGCGGATCAGGTCCGGCACCGAGCGCATCCAGTCCGACACCGCCACGACCGGTCCGTTGGTGCCCGAAAGCGCCTCGGTCACGTACGGCACGCGCGGCTCGCTGCCCGGGTAGAGCAGGTTGTCGTGGTCGATCTCGACGGCCTCGCGCCGCAGCTCGGTCCACGACGTCGCCGACCACACGGCCGCCCGCACGCCCCACTCCTCGGCGAGGAGCTTCTGCGCCTTCAGCGCGTCCGGCATCGTGACGCCCGAGACCAGGATCTGCACCTCGGGACCGTCGCCCTCGGGGGCGTCCGCGTACTTGTACAGGCCCTTCAGCAGGCCGTTGACGTCGAGGTTCTCCGGCTCGGCGGGCTGCTGGTACGGCTCGTTGTAGATCGTCATGTAGTAGAAGACGTTCTCGCCGTTGCCGTCCGGGCCGGTCTCGCCGTACATCCGGCGGAGGCCGTCCTTCACGATGTGCGCGATCTCGAACGACCACGACGGGTCGTACGCCACGGCCGCCGGGTTGGTCGACGCCAGCAGCAGCGAGTGCCCGTCGGCGTGCTGCAGGCCCTCACCGGTCAGCGTGGTGCGCCCGGCGGTGGCGCCGATGACGAACCCGCGGGCCATCTGGTCGGCGGCGGCGTACAGGCCGTCACCGGTGCGCTGGAACCCGAACATCGAGTAGAAGATGTAGATCGGGATCATCGGCTCGCCGTGCGTCGCGTACGACGTGCCGACGGCGGTGAACGACGCGGTCGAGCCCGCCTCGTTGATGCCCTCGTGCAGCAGCTGGCCCTTCTCGGACTCCTTGTAGGCCAGCATCAGGCTCGCGTCGACCGACGTGTACGTCTGGCCGTGCGGGTTGTAGATCTTGGCCGTCGGGAACATCGAGTCGAGGCCGAACGTGCGGGCCTCGTCCGGGATGATCGGGACGACGCGCTTGCCGATCTCGGAGTCCTTCGCCAGCTCGCGGACCAGCCGGACGAACGCCATCGTCGTGGCGACCTCCTGCTTGCCCGAGCCCTTCCGGACGCCTTCGTAGACCTTGTCGCCGGGCAGCACGAGCGCCTTCGCCGACTTCGGGCGGCGTTCCGGCAGGAAGCCGCCGAGCGCCTTGCGGCGGCCGATCAGGTACTCGATCTCCGCCGAGTCCTTGCCCGGGTGGTAGTACGGCGGCAGCTTCGGGTCGCGCTCGAGCTCCTCGTCGCTGATCGGGATCCGCTGCGAGTCGCGGAACAGCTTGAGGTCGTCGAGGGTGAGCTTCTTCATCTGGTGCGTGGCGTTGCGGCCCTCGAACGCCGGGCCCAGGCCGTAGCCCTTGATGGTGTGGGCCAGGATCACCGTCGGCTGGCCGTGGTGCTCCAGCGCCGACTTGTAGGCCGCGTACACCTTGCGGTAGTCGTGGCCACCGCGCTTGAGGTTCCAGATGTCGGCGTCGGAGAGGTCCTTGACCAGGTCCTTCGTCCGCGGGTCGCGGCCGAAGAAGTGCTCCCGGACGAAGGCGCCGTCGTTGGCCTTGTACGTCTGGTAGTCGCCGTCCGGCGTGACGTTCATCAGGTTGACCAGTGCGCCGTCGCGGTCGGCGTGCAGCAGCGAGTCCCACTCGCGGCCCCAGATGACCTTGATGACGTTCCAGCCGGCGCCGCGGAAGTACGACTCCAGCTCCTGGATGATCTTGCCGTTGCCGCGCACCGGGCCGTCGAGCCGCTGCAGGTTGCAGTTGATCACGAAGGTCAGGTTGTCGAGGCCTTCGCCGGCCGCGATGTGGATCAGGCCGCGCGACTCCGCCTCGTCCATCTCGCCGTCGCCGAGGAACGCCCAGACGTGCTGGTCGTTGGTGTCCTTGATGCCGCGGTCGCGCAGGTAGCGGTTGAACCGCGCCTGGTAGATGGCGTTCATCGGGCCGAGGCCCATCGACACCGTCGGGTTCTCCCAGAACTCCGGCATCAGCCGCGGGTGCGGGTACGACGGCAGGCCGCCGCCCTCACCGGCGTGCGAGTACTCCTGGCGGAAGCCGTCGAGCTGCTGCTCGGACAGCCGGCCCTCGAGGAACGCGCGGGCGTAGATGCCGGGGGAGGCGTGCCCCTGGATGTAGATCTGGTCGCCGCCGCCGGAGTGGTCCTTGCCGCGGAAGAAGTGGTTGAACCCGACTTCGTAGAGCGCGGCGGACGAGGCGTAGGTCGAGATGTGGCCGCCGACGCCGACGCCGGGGCGCTGCGCCCGGTGCACCATGATCGCGGCGTTCCACCGGATGTAGGCCCGGTAGCGGCGCTCGATCTCCTCGTCACCGGGGAACCACGGTTCGTTCTCGGTGGGGATGGTGTTGACGTAGTCCGTCGAGGTCAGCGCGGGCACACCGACGTTGCGTTCACGAGCGCGCTCCAGGATGCGCAGCATCAGGTACCGGGCCCGCTGCTGGCCTCCCCTGGCCAGCGCCTCGTCGAAGGAGTCCAGCCACTCGGCGGTCTCCTCCGGGTCGATGTCGGGCAGGTGCGCAGCCAATCCGTCACGGATTACGCGTACGCGTGCCGGGGTCTCCTTGCCGGAGGCGCCGTCGTTCTGCGAGGCCAAGGGGTCTCCTTGCGAAAAGTTGTAGCCGGTGGTGCTCGTACTCGGGGGTGTACGACTCTCCATCGTCGTCTTCCCTCCCGGCTTCCGCACTGCTACTAGGCGGTAACATCAGCCGACCCGATCGAGTCGCTCCCCGCGCGCGGTGTACCCGCGCGCGCGTTTTCTTCCTCATCACCCTAGGGGACGGGCTCCGGCGGGGTGGCAGACCGGTCCCCGAGGTACCCGATACGCCGTCGCGGCGGGGGCCCCGCGGCCCGTATCCTGCGACACGAGTTGTCACGGATCCGGTGTGGACGGTTGCGCGCAGAGCCACACCAGTGTTCGCTATCGGCAACCGGGTAGCCGAGTGTGGCGCAGCCGTACCCTCCACGAGGGTGCTCGAGCGCCACGCTCCGTCGTAGTTGGAGGAGTGAAAGCAGTGGTCGCCGCGGGAGACGCTGATCAGACCGGCGTCGCCGAGAGGCTCGGCATCAAGCCCGAGATGGTGGTCCAGGAGATCGGCTGGGACGAGGACGTCGACGACGACGTCCGCGCGGCGATCGAGGAGCAGATCGGCGGGGACATCCTCGACGAGGAAGCCGACGAGGTCATCGACGTGGTGCTGCTGTGGTGGCGCCAGGACGACGGCGACCTCGGCGACGCGCTCATCGACGCCAGGGGCCCCCTGGAAGAGACCGGCGTGATCTGGGTGCTGACCCCGAAGACGGGACAGCCCGGGCACGTCGAGCCGAGTGAGATCGCGGAAGCGGTGCCCGTCGTCGGGCTGGCCCAGACCGCCAACATCAGTGTCGGCGCGAACTGGATCGGCACGAGGCTGGTGTCCCCGAAGTCGAAGTCGAAACAGCGCTGAACCGGCCCCGCCCGGCTGACACGATAGGGTTGTCGTCGCAGGCACGTGTCCGTACGGGAGAGGAAACGCGGTATGACCGTCGAGGTCGGTTCTGAGGCCCCTGACTTCACACTGAACGACTACAACAAGCAGCCGGTGCAGCTGTCGTCCTTCCGGGGCGACAAGCCGGTGCTGGTGGTCTTCTACCCGTTCGCGTTCAGCGGCATCTGCACGGGCGAGCTCTGCCAGCTCCGCGACGAGTTCGCCGACTACGACAACAAGGGCGTCCAGGTACTGGGCGTCTCGGTCGACACGCCGTTCTCGCTCAAGGCGTGGGCCGAGAAGGAGGGCTACCAGTTCCCGCTGCTGTCCGACTTCTGGCCGCACGGTGACGTGGCGCGCGCGTACGGCGTCTTCAACGAGCAGGCGGGTCTCGCGGTCCGCGGCACCTTCCTGGTCGACAAGGAAGGCGTGGTCCGCTTCGCCGAGGTGAACGCCCCGGGCGAGGCACGCGACCAGCAAGGCTGGAAGAAGGCCGTCGCCGAACTGGCGTGAGGCTCCACGGCGGCGGTCCCCCTTGCGGGTGGGCCGCCGCCGTCCGGGCGCATAGCTCAGCGGAAGAGCACTCGGTTTACACCCGAGCGGTCGCAGGTTCGAACCCTGCTGCGCCCACCTGAATCCTCGAAGGGACCCGGCTGAACGCGTGCACGGTGCAGCGGTGCAGGTCTTCCTGGTGGCCGGCTCGATCGAGGCGATCGCGGGCGTGGCCTGGTCGTCGTTCCGGTGGTGGTTCGCGCGTGGGCTGCGCCGGTACCGCGTGACGGCGGTGCGTCCGCTGCCGTCGGTCCTGCGGGTTTCCCTCGTGGCCGGCACCGTCGTCGACGAGCTGAGCGGCGGGGAACGCGAACTGCTGCGCACCACCGTGCCCGTGCTGGTGGACGACGTCGTGCGGTGCGGACCGGCCGGAAGCGGCCGGGTGCGGTTGCTGCCGACGCCCCGGACCGCGCTGCCCGTCGCCTTCGTCGTGCACGGGGTGCTGCTGGTGGCGTTCGGCCTGGCCGCCGGGCAGCTGGGCCTGGCCGGCGACGTCACCGCGTCCTACCTGCTCGTGGCCTGGGTGTTCACCCTGTTCGGGGCGTTGTCCGCGGGGATCGCGGCGGGCCGCCTGCGCTTCGGACGGCGAGCCCGCGAGATCGAAGGTGACGTCGTCGACGAGCGGCGGTGGCTGAACCGCTCGCCGAGCGAGCCCAAGATCCGGTACACCGTCTACGGACGGACGCGCTCGGCGTGGGCCGGGCGGTACACCTTCGTGTCGCCGCGGGTCGGGAAGACCGTCGCCGTGCTGCTCGACCCGCGCGCCGAGGCGTCCGTCCGCCGGGTGGGCGGCAGCTTCGGGATCTACCAGTTCTTCGGCGCCCTAGCGGGCCTGCTGGGCGTCCTGCAGTTCCTCGGCGCGCTCGGCTGAGGCCCGCATCCGCGTCACCAGCAGGGCCAGACCCGCGAAGAGCACCGCCGCGATCACGCCCGTGACGTTCAGGCCGGTCGTGAACGCCGCCTTCGCCTGGTTGGCGACGTCCGCGCGGGCGACGTCGACGGCGAGGGTGGTGCCGGCCGGGAACGTGTGGTGGTAGACCGCCGTGGCGACCAGGCCGATGAAGGCCAGCCCCAGCGAGCCGCCGAGGTAGTTGCCGGTGTCGGCCATCGACGCGGCCGACCCGGCGCGCTCCGGCGGCACCGAGCCGACGACCAGGCCGATGCCCAGCGCGAACAGCGGGCCGGTGCCCAGCGTCAGCACCGCGATCCCCGCGACGACCAGCGGGAGCCCGTCGGTGCAGGCCAGCAGCAGGCCGCCGGCCGCCGAGACCATCAGCCCGCCGGTGATCGCCGTCACCGGGGCCAGCCGCCGGGCCAGCGCGGGCGCCACCGTCGTGCCCGCCGCGACGCCGATGCCCATCGGCGCGAACAGCAGGGCCGACGCGAGCGGCGAGTACCCGAGCACGCCCTGCAGGTACTGGGTGACCAGCAGGCCGACGCCCGCCATCGCGACGCCCGCGAACACCAGCGCGACCAGCACGGCGGTGAACGGCCGGTTCCGGAACAGCCGCAGGTCCAGCAGCGGCACGGGGCGCCTCAGCTGGCGGCGGACGAACACGGCACCCAGCACGGTCCCGGCGACGATCGCGCCCAGCGGCACGAGCAGGCCGGCGCCGGTGGTCAGCTGCTTGAGGCCGAACACGACCAGCAGGACCGCGGCGAGCGAGAGCGCGACGCCGCCGAAGTCGAGCCGTCCCGGCGCGGGCGTGCGGAACTCGGGCAGCAGGATCGGCCCGGCGATCAGCAGCACGGCCATGGCGGGCACGGCGATCAGGAAGATCGAGCCCCACGCGAAGTGCTGGAGCAGGAACCCGGCGAGGACCGGGCCGAGCGAGCCGCCGGCGAACTGGCAGGTGGCCCAGATCGAGATGGCCTTCCCGCGCTGCCGCTCGTCGCGGAACATGTTCGTGATCAGGGCGAGCGTCGAGGGCATGAGCGTCGCCCCGGCGATCCCCAGCGCCCCGCGGGCGGCGATGAGCAGCGCCGGGGTGGTGGCGAACGCGGCGACGACGGAGACGGCCGCGAAAGCCGCCCCGCCGACGAGCAGCAGCCGCCGCCGGCCGATCCGGTCGCCGAGGGTGCCCATGGTGATCACGAACCCGGCGACGAGGAAGCCGTAGCTGTCGGTGATCCAGAGCTGCTCGGTACCGCTCGCGCCCAGGTCGGCGCTCAGTTTCGGCAAGGCGAGGAACAGCGAGGTCATGTCCATCGCGACGAGCAGGGTGGGAAGCACGAGTACGAGCAACCCCAGCCACTCGCGCCGGCCGGCCGGCTTGTCCATTTCGACTCCTTCTCGGTGGTGTGAACACCAAGGGGTCGAAGCCGCGACGGGGGACCGGACACGGCTCGGTGAGAGCTGGGTCACATAAACCGGCCGGCCTCCTCCGACGAGTAGTCGGCGACGAAACCGACGCGAAGGGGCCATCGATGAATCGGAAGCTGCGCGCGCTGTTCCTGGGCTTGGCGCTGGCGGTGGCCTCATGACCGCCACCGGCACGGCGAGCGCCGGACAGGTCGGCGACTCGACGACGTTCGACGTGGGGTACGGCTACGGTGCCGACGGCTCGTTCACGTGGTGGAACCGGACGACCGAGGTGCAGGGGGCGATCAGCACCCAGAACCCGGTCATGACCGGGGAGGACAACCCGATCGAGACGACCCAGATCGTCTTCGAGGCGATGAAGGGCTCCACGCGGATCGCCTCGGAGAGCCGGACCGTCACCTTCAACGATTACCCGAACGGCGTGAGGAGCATCCACTTCACCCTCGGCGACCCCGACCGGGTCGGCGGGTTCGACCGGATTCGCATCACCCGGTGCCTCTACCGCCTCAAGGACAGCAGCCCGCGGGAGTGTGACGTCGTGGGCCACTTCTGGCGCCCGTTCTGACCCCGGAAACGGGTTGCCCTCGCCACTAACGTCGACGGGGTGAAGATCGTCGTGCTGGGTGCTACCGGGCTCGTCGGCCGGGCGGTCGTCGCCGCTCTCGGGCCGCGCCACGAGATCGTGCCCGTCTCACGGACGTCGCCGGTTCGCGCCGACCTGACCGACCCCTCCTCTCTCGACGCGCTGTTCGAGACGGGGCCCGACGCCGTGGTGTGCTGTGCCGCCAACGTCCCGCTGCGGCCGCTCGGCGACCTCACCGACGGCCAGGTACTCGACGACCTGCGCGGCAAGCTGCTCGGTCAGGTCGCGCTCGTGCGGCTCGCCGCCGGGCGGCTGCCGGACGGCGGCTCGATCACCCTCACCGGCGGGACGTTCACCGAACCGATCCCCGGCAGCGGCCTCGGCGCGCTTGTCAACGCCGGGCTCGAGGGCTTCGTCCGCTCCGCGGCCGCCGAGCTGACGCGCGGGCTGCGCGTCAACGCCGTCAGTCCGGGCTGGATCAGCGAAACCCTTGAAGCCATGGGCGAGGACGGCCACCGCGGGACACCGGTGGCCGTCGTCGCCGAGGCCTACCGGGACCTCGTCGACGGCGACGCGAACGGAACGACCGTCAGGCCGCGGTAGCGTGCCAGGCGTGGGCGGCGAAGACGTCGTCCAGCGGTGCTCCCGTCAGGCGGTTCGCGAACGTCGACAGTGTGTAGGTTCCGATGCCCAGCACCACTTCCAGCGCGTTCCGCGGCGTGTAACCCGCGCCGGTGAACGCGTCCAGCGCGGACGGCGGGACCTCGCCCGTCGTGTCCATGACCGCGTGCACGAACCCGCGCAACGCCTCCAGGCGCGGCGAGGGCAACGCCGACTCCGCCCGCAGCGCCGTGACCAGTTCCGGTGCGGCGGCGAGGCCGTGCAGGGACGCCGTGTGCATGGCGACGCAGAGGTGGCAGCCGTTGCGGGCGGCGACCGTCATGATCAGGACCTCGCGGTCCAGCGCCGGCAGGGTGGTGGACTCGAAGATCGCGTTCAGCTTGAGGAAGCCGTTCAGCAGCTCGGGTGACGTCGCCAGGCGGGCGACGGCGGCCGGGACGTGGCCGCCGAACTTCTTCGCCGTGGCCGCCATCGCGGGGCGGGCGGCCGGGGGAGCAGACTCCGGGGTGTGATCGGGGAACAAGACGTCTCCAGACGTAGGATCGACAACGTGGTTGTCGAAACCGTAAACCTGGTTGTCGAAGTTGGCAAGGGGCTATGACCGACGTACCCGGCTACGAGCTGCCGTTCCTGCTCTTCGGCGGCTTCCGCACGCTCATCGACCGCCTGCACGCCGAGCTCGCGCGCCGCGGGCACGCGGGCGTCCGGCCGTCGTACGGCTTCGCGATGCAGGCCATCGGCGTCCAGGGCGCGACGGCGTCCGAGATCGGCCGGCGCCTCGGCGTCTCCAAGCAGGCGGCGGGCAAGACCGTCGAGCGGCTCGAGGCGCTGGGGTACGCCGAGCGCGCCGACGACCCGGCCGACGCGCGCCGCAAGATCGTGCGGCTCACCGCGCACGGCGTCGACGCCCTCACGAAGTCGGCGGAGATCTTCGACGAGCTGCGCGCCGACTGGGCGCGCACGGTGGGCACCGAGCGGATGGCGGCGCTGGAGACCGACCTGCGCGCCGTCGTCGGCCCCGCGGCCTACCGCCTCGACGCGGCGGGCTGGTTCTCGAGCTAGAAGCCGCAGCCCGGGTTCGGCGCGTCCTCCGAGAGCGGAGCGGCGGTGGTGACGGCGATCGGCTTGCGCATCGGGCGGTCAGTCCTTCCGGAGGGTGCGCCGCAGCATCTTGCCCGACTCCGTGCGCGGCAGCTGCTCGGTGAAGTCGAACCGTTTGGGGGTCTTGAAGCCGGCCAGGGCGGCGCGGCAGTGCTCGGCCAGCCGCGCGGCCAGGGCGTCGTCACCCGGCACGCCGGGGATCGGCTGGACTACGGCGATCACCCGCTGGCCCCACTCGTCGTCCGGCTCGCCGATCACCGCCGCGTCGGCGACGTCCGGGTGGGAGAGCAGCCGCGCCTCGATCTCGGCCGGGTAGATGTTGACGCCGCCCGACAGGATCAGGTCGGTGCGGCGGTCGAGCAGGAACACGCGGCCCTCGGCGTCGCGGTGGCCGAAGTCGCCCACCGTCAGGAATTCGCCCGATCGGGCGGCCGCGGTCTTCGCCGGGTCGCCGAGGTAGTCGAGCGCGGTGTGCGCCGAGCTGAAGTAGATCGTGCCGGGCTCGCCGGCCGGCACCTCGGCGCCGTCGTCGTCGACGATCTTCAGCCGCACGCCGGTCAGCGGCCGGCCGACCGTGCCCGGTGCCGCCAGCCACTCCGCTGCGGTGACGCCGCAGATCAGGCCCTCCGACGCGCCGTAGTACTCGTGCACGACCGGGCCGAGCCACGCGATCATCCGCTCCTTGACCTCGGGCGGGCACGGCGCCGCACCGTGGATCACGCTCACCAGGCTCGCCAGGTCGTACCGCGCGCGGACGTCTTCGGGCAGCCGCAGCAGCCGGTGGAACATGGTCGGCACGAGGTGGGTGCTCGTCACCCGGTGGCGCTCGACCAGCCGCAGCGTCTCCTCGGCGTCGAACTTGTCCATCAGCACGGCGGAATGCCCGAGGTGCATCGCGTTGACGCTGAACGAGCCCGGCGCGGCGTGGTAGAGCGGGCAGGCGACGAGGTGCACGCCCGGCCCCTCGTGGACGTCCATCATCGCGAGCAGGTCGTGGTGGATTTCGTGCAGGGACGGCGGTTTCCCGCTGAGCGCGCGGCGGACGCCCTTCGGCCGGCCCGTGGTGCCCGACGTGTAGAGCATCGTCTGCCCGGCCGTCCGCGGTTCCGGCGCGGTCGACGGCTCGTCCTCGCCCCAGGACGCGTAGTCCGCCCAGCCGTCCGCCGCCGCACCGACCGAAAAGCGTTCCACGGCAGCCAAAGGCGGGCAGTCGCGCGCGATGTCCGCGTCCGCGACGACGACGCGTGCGCCGCTGTTGCCCACCACGTAGGCGATTTCCTCGGCGGAGGAGCGGTAGTTGACCGGCGTGAAGTACATCCCCGCCTGCAGCGTGGCGAACAGCAGCTCGAAGTACGGGAGTCCGTTGTGGACGATCGCGACGACGCCGTCGCCCGCGCCGAGCCCGAGCCGGTGCAGGGCGTGCGTCAGCCGGTTCGCCCGCGCGGCCAGCTCGCCGAAGGTCGCGGACCGCCCGTCCGGGGCGAGCACCGCGAGCCGGTCCGGGTGCTGTGCGGCGACGTCGTAGAAGGTGCTCACGCACCGCACGCTACCGGGTACCGTGCGACGCATGGACGTGGACGTTTTCGGGCAGGTGCTCGGCGCGGTGCGGGAGTTCGTGCGCAAGGAGGTCGTCCCGCGCGAAGCGGAAATCGACGAAACCGACGAAATCCCCGCCGAGATCCGGGAGAAAGCGGCCGAACTGGGCCTGTTCGGCTGGGCGCTGCCGGAGGAGTACGGCGGCCTCGGGCTCGGCATGGCCGAGGACGTCCGGCTGGCCGTCGAGCTCGGCTGGACGACGCCCGCGTTCCGGTCCCTGTTCGGCACCAACAACGGCATCGCGGGCCAGGCGATCGTGCACTACGGGACGCCGGATCAGCGCACCCGCTGGCTGCCCCGGCTCGCCGCCGGCCAGGCGATCGCGTCGTTCGCGCTCACCGAGGCCGAAGCCGGCTCCGACCCCAGCGGGCTCACCAGCCGCGCGGTCCGCGACGGCGACCGCTACCGGCTCTCGGGCACCAAGCGGTTCATCACCAACGCGCCGCTCGCCGAGGTCTTCGTCGTGTTCGCGCGCACCGAACCGGACAGCGCGGGCAGCCGCGGCATCTCGGCGCTGCTGGTGCCCGCGGGCGCGCCCGGCGTCACCGTCGGCCCGCACGACGCCAAGATGGGCCAGGCCGGCGCGTGGACGTCGGAAGTGGTCTTCGACGACGTCGAGGTGTCGGCGGACGCGCTGATCGGCGAGGCGGGCAAGGGCTTCGGCATCGCGATGGCCTCGCTCGCCCGCGGCCGGCTGCACATCGCGGCGCTGTGCGTCGGCATGGCGGAACGCGCGCTGGCCGAAGCCGTCGAGTACGCGCGCACGGCCCGCCAAGGCGGTCACCCGATCGGGGAGTTCCAGCTGGTGCAGGCGCTGCTGGCGGAGTCGCACGCCGAGCTGGCGGCCGGCCGCGCGATGGTCCACGAAGCCGCCGCGCGGTACGACTCGGGCGAGGACCGCAAGCTCGGGCCGTCGTCGGCGAAGCTGTTCTGCACCGAGATGCTCGGCCGGGTCGCCGACCGCGCGGTGCAGGTGCACGGCGGGATGGGGTACGTCCGGGGCGTCACGGTCGAGCGGATCTACCGCGACGCGCGCCTGTTCCGGATCTACGAGGGCACCAGCGAGATCCAGAAGCTCGTGATCGCGCGGCAGCTGCTCAAGGGCTGATTTGCGCTGGAGTGCACTCCAGCTCTTAACGTCGGGGTATGACCACTGCACAGCACAAGATCGGCTCGGGCTTCGACGCCACCAGCACGGCGTCCGACGTCCTGGCCGGCATCGACCTGACCGGCAAGCTCGCGATCGTCACCGGCGGCTACTCCGGCATCGGCCTCGAGACGACGCGCGCGCTGACGGAGGCGGGCGCGCACGTCGTCGTCCCGGCGCGGCGCCGCGCGACGGCGGAGGAAGCGTTGCTGGGCTTGAAGAACGTCGAGATCGACGAGCTGGACCTCGGTGACCTCGACAGCGTCCGCGCGTTCGCCGAGCGGTTCGTCGCGTCCGGGCGCGGCATCGACGTCTTCATCGGCAGCGCCGGGATCATGGCGGCGCCGGAGACGCGCGTCGGCCCGGGCTGGGAGGCGCAGTTCGCGACCAACCACCTCGGCCACTTCGCGCTGGTGAACCGGCTCTGGCCCGCGTTCAACCCGGGCGCGCGCGTCGTCTCGGTGTCCTCGCGCGGCCACCACTTCGGCCCGGTCCGCTTCGACGACCTGAACTTCGAGCAGGGTTACGACAAGTGGCTCGCCTACGGCCAGGCGAAGACGGCGAACGTCCTGTTCGCGGTCCAGCTCGACAAGCTCGCGCAGGGCCACGGCGTCCGCGCGTTCGCCCTGCACCCGGGCCGGATCCTGACCGACTTGGTGCGCCACCTGAGCCGTCAGGAGCTGGTCGACGCGGGCATGGTCGACGAGACCGGGCAGGTCACCGGAGCCGGGGCCAAGACGCCCGAGCAGGGCGCCGCCACCCAGGTCTGGGCGGCGACGTCCCCGCAGCTCGACGGCCTCGGCGGGGTCTACCTCGAAGACTGCGAGGTCGCCGAGCCCACGCCCGCGGATGGCACCCGCGTCGGCGTGCGTGACTACGCGATCGACCCGGCGCTCGCCGAGCGCCTGTGGACGGTGTCGGCCGAACTGACCGGCGTCAACGCCTTCTAGAGCTTCTCGACCGCCTTCACGAGCAGCTCGATCTCGTCCCCGGTGTTGTAGTAGTGCACCGACGCCCGGACGAGGTCCGGCAGCTCGCGCGCGGTGAAGTCGAACTGCGCCGACGTGCGCGACGACACCGACGTGTTGATCCCCGCCTCCGCCAGCCGCGCCTTGATGTCCGCGGCGGGGGTGCTCTCGACGCTGAAGGTGACGATCCCGCACTTCTTCACGCCGACGTCGCGCACGTGGGCGCCGACGTCGGCCAGCCGGCCGCGCAGCGTCCCGGCCAGGGAAGCGACGCGGGCTTCGATGGCCGGCAGGCCCCACTCGAGCGCGTAGTCGATCGCCGCGCCGAGGCCGAAGACCGCGGCGAAGTCGCGTTCCCACACCTCGAAGCGCTTGGCGGTCGGGTCGACGACGTACTCCGTGGGCGCCGTCCAGACCGCCGAGTGCAGGTCGAGCATCGCCGGCTCCAGCCGCTCCCGCAGCCGCGGGTGGACGTACAGGAAACCGGTGCCACGCGGCCCGCGCAGGTACTTGCGGCCGGTCACCGACAACGCGTCGCACTTCAGGCGCGAGACGTCGAGGTCGAGCTGGCCCGCGGACTGGCACGCGTCGAGCAGGAACGGGATCCCGGCGGCTTCGGCGACCTCGCCGATCTCCTCGGCCGGGTTGACCAGCCCGCCCTGGGTGGGCACGTGGCTGACGGCGATCAGCTTGACGCTGCCGTCGATCCGGCGCTTCAGGTCCTCGACGTCGAGCTGGCCGGACTCGTCGTCGCCGACCACCTCGACGACCGCGCCGGTGCGCCGGGCGATCTGCAGGTACGCGATCGCGTTGCTGGCGTACTCGGCGGTGGAGGTGAGGATCCGGTCGCCCGCGGCGAACGGCAGCGCGTAGAAGACGGCCTGCCAGGACCGCGTCGCGTTGTCGGTGATGGCGATGTCGTCGGGTTCGCCACCGACCAGCCTCGCCGCCGACGTGTACACCGCCGCCAGCCGGTCCTTGGCTTCGGCGGCCGCTTCGTACCCGCCCATCAGCGCTTCGTGGCGCAGGTAGTCGACCACCGTGTCCGTCACGACGGCCGGGGGCAGGGCGGATCCGGCGTTGTTGAAGTGGACCACTTCCGCGCAGCCGGGGGTCTCACGGCGGGCGCGGTCGACATCGAAGCCGTCAAAGGTCATGCAAACTGAATACAGTACGACCCGATTGCATGCAATACTGCCCGGATGGCCCGCACCCCTTTGCGCAGCGATCTCATCGAGGAGATCACCACCCGCGTGCTCGACGGGCGGCTCGCCGCCGGCGCCCGCGTCAACGAGGTGCACCTGGCCCGCGAGCTGGGCGTCAGCCGGACGCCGCTGCGGGAGGCGCTGATCGGGCTCGCCGGTCGCGGCCTGCTCGTTTCCGAGCCGGGCCGCGGCTTCCTCGTGCCGCCGTTCGACCCGGACGAGGCCCGCCGGCTCTACCCGCTGGTCGCCGAGCTGGAGGCCCTCGCCCTGCGCTGGACGTCGCCACTGGAGCTCGCCGGGCTGCCCGACGCGCTCGACGTCGTCGCCGACGGGATGGCCGCGGCGCTGGAGCGCGGCGAGGATCTGTCCGAAGTGGACGAACAGTGGCACGCGCTGCTGCTGTCCCGCTGCCCGAACCCGCACCTGCTGCGGTTGATCGAGCAGACCAAGCCCCTGCTCAAGCGGTACGAATCGTGCTACTTCGGCGGGGCCGCCCGCGCCGGGGAGAGCATCGGCGAGCACCGCCGGATCGCCGCGGCGCTGCGGGACGGCGACCTGCCGACGGCGTCCGCGGTGCTCGTCCGCAACTGGGTGAAAGCCTTGGCCTACCTGGGGAAGGACCAAAGATGATCGTCGCGCACCTGAGCGACCTGCACCTCGACGACGGGCCGCGCGCGGAGGAACGCGTCGCCGCCGTGATGGCGTACCTGGACGGGCTGGCCGTCGCTGCCGTCGTCGTCACCGGCGACATCGCCGACCACGGCGCGGCCGCGGAGTACGCACGCGCCGCCGCGCTGCTGAAGCACCCGGCGCCGGTGCTGGTCTGCCCGGGCAACCACGACGTCCGCGCGGCTTTCCGGACCGGGTTGCTCGATCAGCCGGTGTCCGACGGTCCGATCGATCTCGCGCGGGAGGTCGACGGCGTGCTGTTCGCCATGTGCGACTCGACGATCCCCGGCCGCGGCGCGGGTTACCTCGCCGACGAGACCCTCGCCTGGCTCGACGGCGTGCTGTCCGGCGGCGACGGCCCGGCGTTCGTCGCCTTCCACCACCCGCCGGTCGAGGTCGGCCTCCCGCTGGTGGACGGCATCCGCCAGACGGGGGAGGAGCGGCTGGCCGCGGTACTGGCCCGCCACCCGCGCGTGGTGGCGCTGCTGGCCGGCCACGTCCACACCGGCGCGTCGACGACGTTCGCCGGCGTGCCGCTGCGGATCGCCCCCGGCGTCGTCTCGGGGTCGCTGCTACCGGTCGAGCCGGGCGGCGACCGCGGCTGGGACGAGGGCGGCCCGCTCGAGTACGACCGGCCGCCGTCGCTGCTGTTGCACGCACTGCACGACGACGGCCGGGTGACCACGCACCACCGCGTGGTCCCGTACGTCTTTTAGGGAGTGAAGATCGGCAGCGTGATCCGGGACGGCCGGGCCGCGTCGTGGAAGATCTCGAAGCGGTTCGGCTTGCCGTCCACCGCCGCGGTGACCGGTTCGTCCGTGCCGTGGTTGCGGGCGAACCGCGGGAACGCGCCGCCCGCCACCTGGACGCGCAGGCGGTGGCCGAGGCGGAAGCGGTAGGCCGTCGGGTCGAGCGTGACCTCCGCCGTCACCACGCCGTCCGCGTCCGCCTCCGGGAAGCCCGGGCGCAGCCGGAGGATCCCGTCGGTGACGTTGCGGGAGACGCCGCCCGCGTCGACGTCGCAGAGCCGGACGTAGACGTCGGCGTGCCCGAGCTCGGTGCGCACGTGCACGGTCGCGGCCACCTCGCCGATGACGTCCAGGTCCGCCGCCAGCGGCTCGCCGGTGAAGACCAGCACGTCCGGCCGGGCCTCGATCTCCTGGTTGTCACGCTGCTTCGTCACGCCCGTCAGCAGCGGCCCGCCGACCGCCGGGGTCGGGTCCGCCGGGTCGTAGGTGAACGTCGTCGGCCGCGCTTCGCCGCCGCCCACCTCGCCGAGACCGCCGATCGGGCGCAGGTGCGACGCCGTCGCGGTCGACGGCGGCGGCCACGCCTCGAAGTCCAGCCAGGTGTCCGCGCCCTGCAGGAAGATCCGGACCGGCGCGCGCTGCAGGAACGTGCGGTCGCCCAGCAGGTGGGCGCGCAGGAACCCGAGCTGGTCCTGGATCATCGGGCGCATGCTCGCCGGCTCGCCGTGGGACCACGGGCCGATCGTGATGCGCGGGGCTTTGCCGGCCTCGGCGAGCCGCCGGAAGTCCTGCAGCTGCCCGCGGATGAACAGGTCGTACCAGCCGGTGACCATCGACACCGGGACGTCGAGCTTCTCGACGTCGGCGCTGTGGTCGGACATGGCCCAGTAGGTGTCGTCCGGCACGAAGTGCTCGGTGATGTCCTGCAGGAACCGCACCGGCTTCCCGATCGCGGCGACGTCGGCGCCGCTGAGCGGCAGGTGCGCCATCGCGCGGCGCGTCTTGCGCGCCTGCAGCGGGTTCGGGAACGCGCCGAAGCGCTCTTCCTGACGGCCGATCATCGCCGACCACGACACCATGTTGTCCGCCGCGAGCACGCCGCCCGGGTAGAACGTCGAGACGAACTCCGACGCCGTGATGCCGAGGCACATGGCGGCCAGCGGCGGGTCGAGGTAGGGCCCGAGCGCCCACTGCGTGTGCCCGAGGTAGCTGGCGCCCGCCATCGCGAGGTTGCCGTCGCACCACGGCTGCGCGCGCAGCCATTCGGCGGTGGCGACGCCGTCCTCCCGCTCGAGGTGGAACGGCCGGAACTCGCCGCCGGAGCCGAACGAGCCGCGGGTGCTCTGGATGACCGTCTGCAGCCCGTGCCGCGAGAACGTGTTCCCGAACAGCTTCGACAGGAGCCCGGCGCGCCCGTACGGCGTGCGGATCAGCACCACCGGCGCGGGCGTGTCACCCGCCGGGGCGTACCGGTCCGCGAGCAGCGTGACGCCGTCGGGCATCGGCACCGGCAGGTCGCGCGTGATGACCGGTTTCGGTCCTTCGGCGCGGGGGAGTCCGAGAGCTCTGTCGACAAGTCGGTCCAGCACGGGCACACGCCTTCCGAAGCGGAGTAACACCTTCCGGATCCGACGGTACCCGAGGTCGCGCGCCTGGCAACCGGAGCGACGTGGCTCAGGGCCTCCCCACGGCGAGTGCTTCGGCCAGTTTTCCGGTGACGCGCAGGTTTTCCGGCCCGGGCGGCACGCGCACCCCGCACAGGGCCAGCGCCGCGGCCAGCACGGGGTGCCGGGCCCGGTCGCCGCCGTCGGCGATCTTGATCGCGATCGCCGTGCCGTCGGGCAGGGCCGCGACCTGGACGGCTTCGAAGCCGTCCTTCGCGATGAGCCCGGGCACCGCGCGCAGCACGGCGGTGACGTCGCGGCGGCTGCCGCCGACCAGCTCGGGGTGCCGGCGGATCCCGTCGGCGACCAGGTGCTCCGGCGTTCCCGGCGCGGCCGTGGCGATCTTCGAGACGGCCGTGGCGAGCCCGCGCAGCGTGGTCGCGAACAGCGGCGCGCCGCAGCCGTCGACCGCGACCCGGTCGATCGCGCGGCCGGTGAGGTCCTCGAAGGTGGCGGCGATCGCGCGCTGCAGCGGGTGGGCCGGGTCGAGGTAGCCCTCGGACGCCCAGCCGTTGAGCTCGCAGGTCGCCAGCATCGCCGCATGCTTGCCGGAGCAGTTGTGCGCGAGCTTGCTCGGGGCCCGCCCGGCCGCGACCCAAGCGTCGCGTTCGACCGGGTCGTACGGGAAGTCGGCCGGGTTGCCCAGCTCGCCGGGGGAGCGCCCGCCGAGCACCGCGGCCGCGGCGTCGAGGTGCATCCGCTCGCCGGAGTGGCTGGCCGCCGCGATGGCGAACCCGGCGGGCGGCAGCCGCAGCCCGAGCCGCGCCATCGCCGTGGCCTGCACCGGTTTCGCCGTCGACCGCGGGTACATCGGGGCGTCCGGCGCGCCGGCGTCGAACAGTGTCGTGCCGTCCGGGGCGAGCACGATCACCGAGCCGTGGTGCCCGCCCTCGACCATGCCGTCGCGCACCAGCTCGACCAGGAGTTCGTGGTTCACAGGCCCGCCTTGTCGAACGCCTTCATATCGATCCGCTTCCGCACGGCGAACCAGCCGGCGACCAGCGCGAGAGCGATCACCGGCAACGCCATGAGCGTGATCCGGCCGGTCTCGTCGAAGCCCATCAGCACCACGACGGCGGCGAGGAACACCAGCGTCACGATCTCGGTGTAGGGCGAGAACGGCAGCCGGAACGACGGCCGCTCCAGGCCGTCCCGCTCGGTCTTGCGGACGAACAGGAGGTGGCAGAGCACGATGATGGCCCAGGTCGCGAGGATGCCGATCGCGGCGAAGTTCAGCACGATGTCGAAGGCCTCCTTCGGCACCAGGTAGTTCAGGCCGACGCCGAGCACGCAGACCGACGCCGTCAGCAGGATCCCGCCGTAGGGCACCTGGTTGCGGTTCAGCACGCCGGTGAACTTCGGCGCGGACCCGGCCGCGGCCATCGACCGCAGGATCCGGCCGGTCGAGTACAGCCCCGAGTTCAGGCTCGACAGCGCTGCGGTGAGCACGACGAGGTTCATCACGCTGTCCGCGGCCGGCACCCCCAGGTGCGACAGCACGGTGACGAACGGGCTCTGCTCCTTCGTGTAGGAGCTCCACGGCAGCAGCATCGCCAGCAGCACGACCGAGCCGACGTAGAACACGGCGATGCGCCACATGATGGAGTTGATCGCCTTCGGCATGATCTTCTCCGGGTGCGCGGTCTCGCCCGCGGCGACGCCGACCAGCTCGATGGACGCGTAGGCGAACACCACGCCCTGCACGATCATGACCATCGGCAGCAGCCCGGCCGGGAAGATCCCGCCGTGCCCGGTGATCAGCTGCGGCCCGCCCGCGACGCCGTCGATCGGCGTCCGCGTCGCCAGCAGCACGATCCCGATCACCATGAACAGCACCAGCGCGGCGACCTTGACGATGGCGAACCAGAACTCCATCTCGCCGAACAGCTTCACCGAGACCAGGTTCAGCGTCAGCACGACGGCGAGCGCGATCAGCGCGAGCACCCACTGCGGGATCGGCGTGAAGAACGACCAGAAGTGCGCGTAGAGCGCGATGGCCGTGATGTCGGCGATGCCGGTGGTCGACCAGTTCAGGAAGTGCATCCAGCCGGCGACGTACGCGCCCTTCTCGCCCATGAACTCCCGCGCGTAGGAGACGAACGCGCCGCTCGAAGGCCGGTACAGGATGAGCTCGCCGAGCGCGCGGACCACGAAGAACGCGAAGAGCCCGCAGACGGCGTAGACGATCGCCAGCGCCGGTCCGGCCTGGGCGAGCCGGCCGCCCGCGCCGAGGAACAGGCCGGTGCCGATGGCCCCGCCGATCGCGATCATGTTCACGTGCCGCGGTTTCAGGGCCTTGCGGTAACCGGCGTCGCCCGCGTCGGCGGTGGCTTCCGGGGCCAGGGTCTGTTCGGTCAAGGTGCTACTCGTCCCCGTTCACGATGCTGGTCAAAGTGGCTTCGACGTGCCGCAGGTGGGCCGTCATGGCCTCGACCGCGGCGGCTTCCGAGCCGTCGGCGATCGCCGTGACGATCGCCCGGTGCTCGACGTTCGAGCGGTGCCGGCGGTCGCCGAGCTGGTTGAGGAAGGCGGACTGGCGGGCCAGCGCGTCCCGGATCTCCTCGATCACCTTCCCGAACACGGGGTTGCCCGAAGCCTGGGCGATGGTGATGTGGAAGAGCGAATCCAGCGCGACCCACGCGGTGTTGTCGGTCTCGGCGTCCATCCGCTCGACGAGGTGGCCGAGCAGGTCGAGGTCGTCGGCGGAACGCCGCAGCGCCGCGTACCCGGCGACCGGGATCTCGACGTGCCGGCGCACCTCGATCAGGTCGCGGGCCGAGTACGGCCCGAACACCGGGTGCTCGGCGGGCCCGGTCGCGGTGACGAAGGTGCCCTTGCCGGACTTCGACTCGGTGAGCCCGAGCGCCTGCAGCCCGCGCAGCGCCTCCCGAACCACCGAGCGGCTGACCTCGAACTCCTTGCCCAGCGCGGCCTCGGACGGCAGCTTGTCGCCGACGGCGTACTCGCCGCGTTCGATCTGGCGGCGCAGGTGGGCCAGCACGGCCTCCATGGCGCTCACCCGCCGAGGACCGGCTGTCCGGCTGTCGGACAGGTTCATGGATCGGATGCTCGGTCCCGGCCGCGGCGGTGTCAACGCGGGACCACGCGCTTGTGGCTCACTTCACCGGCCACCCTGACAACCGGACAGAAGTTCACCGGGTCGTTGACGGGTGCAAACGGGTGACCGTAGCGTTGCGCAGCGTCAGTCTGACAACGTTGTCGCACGTCACCGGCGAAGGGCGGGCCATGGCCGCGCGGAAGATCCTGACCTTGCTCGGAGCGGTGGCCCTCGCGGCGACGGCGTTCGCGACGCCCGCCGCGGCCGGCGTCGAGCTGGTCGCCGACCCGGCGTCCTACGTCGACCCGCTGATCGGCAGCACCAACGCGGGCAACACCTACCCGGGCGCGACGACGCCGTTCGGAATGATCGCCTGGAGCCCGACCACGACGAAGGGCCTGCAGAACGGGACCGGCGCTGCCGGCGGTTACCAGTACGACGTCACACGGGTGCGCGGCTTCAGCCTCACCCACCTCAACGGCACCGGCTGCACGCCGGGCGCGTCCGGCGACGTGCCGATCATGCCGTTCCCCGGCGCCGTCCTGTCCTCGCCGTCGGCCGACCGCACCGACCAGGTCTTCGCCAGCGACTTCTCGCACGCCGACGAGACCGCCGAGCCGGGCCACTACGGCGTCGGCCTGGCCAACGGCGTCGGCGTGGACCTCACCACCACCGACCGGGCCGGGCTCGGCCGGTTCACCTTCCCCGCGGACAAGCCCGCGAACCTGCTCTTCCGGACGTCGAACTCGCTGCCGGGCAGCTCGAACGCCTCGATCAGCATCGACGCGGCGCACCGGCGGGTGACCGGCTCGGTCGACTCGGGCGGCTTCTGCGGCCGCACCACCGGCGGCGAGGAGAACCAGCGCTCCTACTACACGCTGCACTTCAGCGTCACCTTCGACCAGCCGATCACCGGCCAGGGCACCTGGGTCGACGGCACCCTGCGGCCCGGCACGAGCAGCGCGACCGGCGGCGAGGGCTTCACGGACGCCGCACGCGTCGGCAAGGGCTCGGGCGGCTACGTCGGCTTCGACGCGAGCAAGGGGCCGGTCACCGCGCGGATCGGCATCTCCTACGTCAGCGCCGCCAACGCCCAGCGCAACGCCGACGCCGAGATCCCCGCCGGCCGGACGTTCGACGGCGTCCGCGCGTCGGCCCGGAAGGCCTGGCAGGACCAGCTGACGAAGATCGAGCTCGGCGGCGGCACGCACGCGCAGCTCACGACGTTCTACACCGCGCTCTACCACGCGCTGCAGCAGCCGAGCCTGGCCAGCGACGTCACCGGCGAGTACCTCGGCAGCGACCGGAAGGTCCACCGGCTCGCGAAGGGCCAGCACGCGCAGTACGGCACGTTCTCCGGCTGGGACGTCTACCGCGGGCAGGTCCAGCTGCTCGCGTTCCTCGACCCGGCCCGGGCGGGCGACTACGCGCAGTCGCTCTACAACTTCGCCGGGCAGAACGGCGGTGAGTGGGACCGCTGGCTGCACGACAACGGCGGCACGCACGTGATGTCCGGTGACCCGTCGGCGCCCGCGCTGGCCGGGATGTACGCCTTCGGCGCCCGCGGCTTCGACGTCCAGGGCGCCTTCGGCTCGCTGGCCCGCGCGGCCACCGTGCCGACCGCGAACGACACCCGCGACGCCGGCTGCCCGATCCAGTGCGTCGGCCAGCGGCCGGGCCTGGCCGACTACCTGAAGCTGCACTACGCGCCGGACGACGCCTGCCACTGCTGGGGCTCGGCCGCCGAGACGCTCGAAGACTCCGTCGCCGACTTCGCGCTGTCGGACTGGGCGTCGCGCCTCGGCCAGGACCCGGCCGCGTTCCTCGCGCGCTCCGGCTACTGGCGCAACCTGGTCAACCCGCGGGCGAGCGCCGACGGCCCCTACGTCCAGGCGCGCAAGGCCGACGGCTCATGGGTGACGCCGTTCCAGCCGTCGACGGACACGGGCTTCGTCGAGGGCAGCAGCGCGCAGTACACGTGGATGGCGTCCCACGACGTCGCCGGCATGGTCGGCGGCCTGGGCGGCGCGCCCGCGACGGTGAAGCGCCTCGACGGCTTCTTCCACGACGCGGCGGGCAACTGGGCGCTGTCGGGCGTCGACGACGTCCACTACAACCCGGGCAACGAGCCGGACATCAACGCGCCCTGGCTCTACGACTACCTCGGCCGGCCGTGGCAGACGCAGCAGACGGTCCGCCAGATCGTGAACACGGTCTACGGCCCGGGCACCGGCGGCCTGCCGGGCAACGACGACCTCGGCACCATGTCCGCGTGGTACGTCTTCGCCACGCTCGGCATGTTCCCGCAGGTCCCGAACCGCGCCGACCTCGTGCTCGCGTCGCCGCTGTTCCCGCGCGCGGTCGTCCACCGCGGCAACGGCGCGACGATCACGGTCGAAGCGCCGCGCGCCTCGGCGGACACGTACTACGTCCAGGGCGTGCGCGTGAACGGTTCGCCGTCGTCGAAGCCGTGGGTGGCGGAGTCGTTCGTCGCGAACGGCGGCACGATCACCTACGACCTGTCCACGACGCCGAACCCGACGTGGGGCACGGCGGCCGCGGACGCCCCGCCGCAGGCCGCGCTCCCGGCATTTCACCCGAACGTGGCGGCCCCGGCCGTGACGCCGAAGGCCACGCGGAGCCTCGTCACCCCCGCCGGCTGACCCCGCCCGGCGACCACCCGGTCACGGTCCGGCGCAGTGATCATCACCGCTCGAAGCGGTGGCGCGTCGCACCGCCGGAACCGTCCCGGCGAGGAGCAGAATCGAGCGCGAAGAGCGCGTGCGAGGACTGTCGGTGCCACGGGTTAGGGTGAGGGATCCGGGCGCGCCGGTCCCATTCACCTAGGGGAGGTTTTCGCTGGTGTCGAACGATTCCTTCGTCCACCTGCACGTCCACACCGAGTACTCGATGCTCGACGGTGCGGCGAAGATCGCTCCCCTCTTCGCGGAGGCGGCGCGCCTCGGCATGCCCGCGGTCGGCATGACCGACCACGGCAACATGTACGGCGGCGACGAGTTCTACCAACAGTCCAAGAAGCACGGCATCAAGCCGATCATCGGCATCGAGGCCTACGTCGCGCCTGAGAGCCGCTTCCACAAGAAGCCGGTCTTCTGGGGGCAGCAGAACCAGCGCGGGTCCGACGAGCTGGGCGAGGGCGGCGACGTCTCGGGCGCCGGCGCGTACACCCACATGACGATGCTCGCGCAGAACGCCACCGGCCTGCGGAACCTGTTCAAGCTGTCCTCGCTGGCCAGCATGCAGGGCTACTACCGCAAGCCCCGGATGGACCGCGAGCTGATCTCGGAGAACCACTCGGGGATCATCGCGACCACCGGCTGCCCGTCGGGCGAGGTGCAGACCCGGCTGCGGCTGGGCCAGAAGGAAGCGGCGATCCAGGCCGCGTCCGACTACAAGGACATCTTCGGCGCCGGCAACTTCTTCCTCGAGCTGATGGACCACGGCCTGCCGATCGAGCGGTCGGTCCGCGAGGGCCTGCTCGAGGTCGGCCGGCTGCTCGACCTCAAGCCGATCGCGACGAACGACTCGCACTACGTCACCAAGGACCAGGCCGACACGCACTCGGCGCTGCTGTGCGTCCAGGCCGGCAAGACCCTCAACGACCCGACCCGGTTCAAGTTCGACGGTGACGGCTACTACCTCAAGGCCGCCGCCGAGATGCGCGAGTACTGGGACAAGGAAGTCCCCGGCGCGTCGGACAACACGCTGCTGATCGCCGAGCGCGTCGAGTCCTACGAAGACGTCTACTCGCACAAGGACCGGCTGCCGTTCTTCGAGGTCCCGGAGGGCTACGACCAGGGCGGCTGGCTGCGCGAAGAGGTCGCGAAGGGCCTGGCCTGGCGGTTCCCGGCCGGTCCGCCCGAGGGTTACGACGAGCGGATCGAGAAGGAGCTCGACGTCATCATCGGGAAGGGCTTCCCGGCCTACTTCCTGATCGTCGCCGACCTCATCAGCTACGCCCGCCGCGTCGGCATCCGCGTCGGCCCCGGCCGTGGTTCGGCCGCCGGTTCGCTGGTCGCGTACGTGCTCGGTATCACCAACCTGGACCCGATCCCGCAGAAGCTGCTGTTCGAGCGGTTCCTGAACCCCGAGCGCGTCTCGATGCCCGACATCGACATCGACTTCGACGACCGCCGGCGCGGCGAGATGATCCGGTACGCGACCGACAAGTACGGCGTCGACAAGGTCGCCCAGGTCATCACCTTCGGCACCATTAAGACCAAGGCCGCGATCAAGGACTCGGCGCGGGTCCACTTCGGCCAGCCGGGTTACGCGATCGCGGACAAGATCTCCAAGGCGCTGCCGCCGCCGATCATGGCGAAGGACATCCCGCTCTCGGGCATCGTCGACAACAAGCACGAGCGCTTCGGCGAGGCCGCCGAGGTCCGCGCGCTGGTCGAGACGGACGAAGAGTGCAAGACGATCTTCGACACCGCCCGCGGCCTCGAAGGCCTGATCCGCAACGCGGGCGTGCACGCCTGCGCGGTCATCATGTCGTGCGACCCGCTGACCGACGCGATCCCGCTCTGGCAGCGTGACGACGGCTCGATCATCACCGGCTGGGACTACCCGTCGTGCGAGGCCATCGGCCTGCTGAAGATGGACTTCCTGGGCCTGCGGAACCTGACGGTCATCGGTGACGCGATCGACAACATCAAGACCAACCGCGGGATCGACATCGACCTCGACACCCTGGGCGTCGAGGACAAGGAAACCTACAAGCTGCTCGCCCGCGGCGACACGCTCGGCGTGTTCCAGCTGGACGGCGGGCCCATGCGCGACCTGCTGCGCCGCATGGAGCCCACGGTGTTCGACGACATCGTCGCGGTCGGCGCGCTCTACCGCCCCGGCCCGATGGGCATGAACGCGCACAACGACTACGCCGACCGCAAGAACAACCGGCAGAAGGTCAAGCCGATCCACCCGGAGCTCGACGAGCCGCTGCGGGAGATCCTGGCCGACACCTACGGCCTGATCGTGTACCAAGAGCAGATCATGCACATCGGCCAGAAGGTGGCCGGGTACACGATGGGGCGCGCGGACGTGCTCCGCCGCGCGATGGGCAAGAAGAAGAAGGAAGTCCTCGACCTCGAGTACGACGGCTTCGAGGCCGGTATGAAGGCCAGCCCGCTGCTCGACGGCGGGTTCTCCGCCGAGGCCGTCAAGGCGCTCTGGGACACGATCCTCCCGTTCGCCGGGTACGCGTTCAACAAGAGCCACGCGGCCGCGTACGGCCTGATCTCGTACTGGACCGCCTACCTCAAGGCGAACTTCCGGGCCGAGTACATGGCGGCCCTGCTGACGTCGGTCGGCGACAACAAGGACAAGTCGGCGGTCTACCTGTCCGAGTGCCGCCGCCTCGGCATCAAGGTGCTGCCGCCGGACGTCAACGAGTCGGCCCTGCGGTTCGCGGCCGTCGGCGAGGACATCCGCTTCGGCCTCGGCGCGGTCCGCAACGTCGGCGCGAACGTCGTCGAGTCGATCATCAAGACCCGCGCGGAGAAGGGGAAGTACTCCACCTTCACCGACTTCCTCGACAAGTCCGAGCTCGTGGTCTGCAACAAGCGGGTCATCGAGTCGCTGATCAAGGCGGGCGGATTCGATTCGCTCGGCCACACGCGGCTGTCGATGATCCAGGTCCACGAAGACGCGGTCGAAGCCGTCGTCCCGCTCAAGCGCCAGGAGGCGATGGGCCAGTTCGACCTGTTCGGCTTCGGCGGGGAAGACGGGGATGACAGCGCCGCAGCGGTTTCTTCGTCACCGCTCGCGCACCTGAAGTTCGGCGACGAGGAGTACCCGCGCAAGCAGCTGCTCGCCTACGAGCGCGAGATGCTCGGCCTGTACGTCTCGGCCCACCCGCTCGACGGCGCCGAGCGGATCCTGCGCAAGCACGCCCCGAAGCCGATCGCCGGGATCCTGGCCGACCCGCCCCGGGAGGGCGAGCTCGTCATCTCCGGGCTGATCACGTCGCTCGAACGGCGGGTCAACAAGAAGGGCGAGCCCTGGGCGATCTGCACGGTCGAGGACATGGACGCCTCGCTCGAGGTGCTGTTCTTCCCCAAGTCGTACGCCTTGTTCTCCTCCGAGCTGATCGAGGACAACGCGGTGCTGGTGAAGGGCCGGATCAACTGGCGCGAAGACAAGATGTCGATCTTCGGCGGCGGCCTGGCGACGCTGGACCTGTCCGAGGTCGGCACCGGCAACGGTGACGACGAGCCGCCGCTGGTCCTGCTGGCCGCGGCGGAGAAGATCGACCAGTCGGTGGTGAGCGAGCTGCGCTCCACGCTGCTCGCGCACAAGGGCGAGACGATGGTCCACCTCAAGCTGGTCGGGCGGAACCAGACGGTGTTCGCGCTCCACGACTACCCGGTGAAGGTCAGCTCGATGCTGATCGGCGAGCTGAAGGGCATCCGCGGGATCACCGCGTCGACCTGAGCACGGCTTCGAACGGGCCGGATCCGCGCACACCGCGCGCGGATCCGGCCCTTCGTGTTTGCTGAGTGGGTATCCCCGCCCCGTGAGCACCGGTGAGGACAGCCCCTCGATGGACGACTACGAACCCGACCCGAAGCGCTGGAAGGCGCTGGCCGTCTCGCTGACGGCCGGGTTCATGGGCCTGCTCGACGTCAGCATCGTCAACGTCGCGCTGCCGTCGATCCAGCGCGACCTGGGCGCGAGCAGCGGCGGGATCCGCTGGGTCGTCTCGGGGTACGCGCTGGCGTTCGGCCTGGTCCTGGTCACCGGCGGCCGCCTCGGCGACGCGTTCGGCCGCCGGAAGATGTTCCTCGGCGCGCTCGCGGCGTTCGTCGCCACCAGCGCGCTGGCCGGCGCGGCCCCGAACGAGACGACGCTGGTGCTCGCGCGGCTCGCCCAGGGCATGGCGGCGGGCATGCTCACGCCACAGAACACCGGCCTGATCCAGGACCTCTTCCGCGGGCCCGAGCGCGGCCGCGCGTTCGGCATGTTCGGCGCGGTCGTCGGCATCTCGACGGCGGTCGGCCCGATCCTCGGCGGCGTGATCCTCGCCGTCTTCGGCGACCCGGACGGCTGGCGCTGGGTGTTCTACGTCAACGTCCCGATCGGCGTGCTCGCGTTCGCCCTGGCCCTGCGGCTGCTGCCCCGCAGCGAGAAGAGCGGGCTCAAGCTGCGGTCGGAGATCGACTTCGTCGGGATCCTGCTGCTCGCCGTCGCGGTCCTCGGCGTGCTGCTCCCAGTGGTGGAGTCCGACGACGGAGGTCCGGCGCGGCTGTGGTGGATGTTCGTCATCGCGCTCGTCTTCGGCGCCGGCTTCGTGCGCTGGGAGCACTCGCTGGTCCGGCGCGGCCGCTCGCCGCTGCTGGACACCCGGCTGTTCACCGGCACCCCGGGGTACGCCAGCGGCGCCGCGGTGGGCGCGCTCTACTTCTGCGGGTTCGCCGGGATCTGGCTGGTCTTCGCGATGTTCTTCCAGCAGGGCCTCGGCTACACACCCCTGCAGTCCGGGCTGTCGGTGACGCCGTTCGCGCTCGGCTCGGCGGTGGCCGCGGCCGTCGCCGGCCGGCTGGTGCCGCGCTTCGGCCGCCGGCTCACCGTCACCGGGCTGGCGCTGGTCGCCCTCGGCCTGCTGATCGTCGCGCTGCTGGCCCAGCTGGTGCCGCCCGCGGCCGCGGGCTGGGCGTTCGCGTTGCCGCTGGTGCTGGCCGGGGTCGGCGGCGGCATGGTGATCTCGCCGAACACGACGTTGACGCTGGAGTGCGTCCCGGTCCGGCTGGCCGGCGTCGCCGGCGGCGCGCTGCAGACCGGGCAGCGGATCGGCACGGCGATCGGCACGGCCGTGCTGGCGTCGGTCTTCGGCGCGGTCGTCGTCGCGGCGGGGGACTACCAGGTGGCGCTCACCGTCGCCCTCTGCTGCGCGGCCGTCCTGACGTGCGGCGCACTGGGCCTCGCCGTGGCCGAACTGCGGGCGCGGAGACACCGTGCGCAGCTTTCCGGGGACGATCGGGCGGCCGGCGGGGCCGAGACGTCCGCCGCGGACGTCCACCGGGGCTAGGACACTACTTTCCGCAGATTTGCGATGCTCCAAACGAGTGACGAGCACGGAAAGGCACTGGTGCTACGCAGAGCGACCGGGTAGATCTTATGGAGCCTTCACTGCGCGGCTTCGGCTACCGACAGTGGCAATCGATCGGCCACCCGGGGATGGGGTGACCGGTCCGAGCGACCGAAGCGTCCGGAGTTCGAGGGAGTGGACACACTCGGTCACCTTCCGTCCAGTGAGTGTCGGCGTCCGCGGGGGACCGTCCGGCACTCGCGGAAGGGCTGCCCATCGGCCGGCCGCAGCGCGCGTGACGGCGGCGGGCGGGCCCGGGTGAGGGGGAACCGGGCCCGCCCGTCCTTTTCGCCCGTGTCGCGCTTTCCCGCTGCTCGTGATCATGTTGGGATGACCGGATCCGACAGGCACGAGCCCGGGAGGGTCCATGACCGAGCAGCCGCCGCGGCCCGGAAGCCGGATCCGCCTGTGGCACCGGCCGATGCTGGCGCGCGACCGAAGTGAGCGCCACCGCGTCGCGACGCCGTTGGAACTGCTGTTCGACCTGTGTTTCGTGGTCGCCGTCGGCCAGGCGGCCGCGCAGTTGCACCACGCCTTCGCCGAGGGCCACATCGGCCACGGCGTGTTCTCCTTCGCCCTGGTCTTCTTCGCGATCTGGTGGGGCTGGCTGAACTTCAGCTGGTTCGCGTCGGCCTTCGACACCGACGACGTCCCGTACCGCCTGGCGACGCTGGTGCAGATCGCCGGCGGCCTGACCGTCGCGGCCGGGGTGGAGACCGCCTTCGAGGGCGACTTCCGGCTGATGGTCGCCGGCTACGTGCTGATGCGGCTGTCGATGGTGACGCAGTGGCTGCGCGCCGCGCGGTCGGACCCGCCCTGCCGGCCCGCCGCCCTGCGCTACGCCGTCGGGATCACCGCCGTCCAGGTGCTGTGGATCGCCCGGCTGTGGTTGTCGGGAACGCCGGCCGTCATCGCGTTCTTCGTGCTCGTCGTGCTCGAGCTCGCCGTCCCGCTGTGGGCGGAGCGCCGCTTCGGCACGACGTGGCACCCGCACCACATCGCCGAGCGGTACGGCCTGTTCACGCTGATCGTGCTCGGCGAGGTGATCCTCGGCGCGACCACCGCGATCAAGGAGGGCGCCGCCGAGGCGGAGCACGTCGGCGGGCTCATCTCGCTCGCCGCGGCCGGCCTGGTGCTGGTGTTCGCCATGTGGTGGCTGTACTTCGACCAGCCGGGGCACGCGCGGCTGGTCCGCCGGCCGACCCTGTTCACGACGATGAGCTGGGGTTACGGCCACTACCTGATCTTCGCGTCCGCGGCGGCGGTCGGGGCCGGGCTCGAGGTGGCGGTCGGCTACGACACCCACACGCTGCACGACGTCGGCCCGATCGCCGCGGCGATGGCGACGACCGTGCCGGTCGCGATATTCCTGCTGAGCGTCTGGCTGCTGCACATCGGCCCGGCCAACGAGTGCCGGCCGATCGCGGTCGGCTTCCCGGTGACCGCGGTGCTCGTCGTCGCGGCGTCGTTCACGCCGGTGCCGATCCACGTCACCGCGGTGCTCACGGCCGCGCTCGTCGCCGTCACGGTCGTCTTCGCCCACGGGCAGCCGCGGGAGTAGATCACCGCAGGTCAGCGGCCTGGTGTGCAAAAAGGGGACCCCCCTGTGCGAGGCCGTTTCGGGG